>NZ_CP096428.1:0-50780 GCF_053903055.1 Pseudomonas sp. AK106 | reverse complement strand
AACTCCGCGACTTGAACAGGCCAGGGCCAAAGCCCGGTCGAACGCCAGAAGAGAACAGAGAGACAGAGCATGACCGAAACCGTCAGATATGAGATTCGACGAGAGTGTTTCCGGCCTGCCGCGAGCTGGGAGCAACCCACCCCGGACGAAGTTCGGGAAATACTCTTGAGGATTGATCCTCCGCGAGGACTCAAGGGCGCCGAAGCGGCGCGTTTGTTGGGTATTCAAACAGGCCGACAGATCCGGCGGTGGACAGGCGGCGATGCGCCTATACCTTATGCTGCATGGGCAATCCTGGCTGATATGGCCGGGAATCCGCGCATTTGGGTCGAGTAGGGTCCGAGAATTTTAGCCGCTAAATTACAGAAGGTAGCTAAAATATCTTTACTATATAGGGCTTTAAGACCTATTCTGCCGCAGAATGCCAGCCGTTTCGTCCATGTCAAAGACCGGAAATGAAACCCGATGAGTTAACAGTTAATCATGCCTTGGATTGACTTATTGTTAGGAGCCGCCAAAACGGATTTTCAGGAACGTCGCGACACCATTCAGGAACTGACTCTGCAGGCTGCCGAGCTGACGCACAATCCGCAGCTTCGTGAGCATGCAAGCCTTGCAGCTTGTAAGCTTGAGAGAGACGTCAGAGGTAAGTTTTCAGCGGAAGGCGTAGAGAAGGCAAAAAACCTGGCTTATCCGTCAAGTTGAATGAAGCGCCCCGGATATCTCCGGGGCACTTGACTCGATGCGGACACATCAAGCCCAAGCCAGGTGCTTGCATTAAGCATGGTCATGCAATCGCATGGGAGGGTCAAGCTATGACTAATAATGTATACAAATTTCCAGGGAGTGAAGGTTCCCGTCCAGCTCTCGATGCGGCACCAGAGCCGATAGCAGTCAAGACACCCGGCCGATCTGGTGTAGTCAAAAAAGCAGTATTCGGTGTGGTCAAAGCCCTTTGGTTCACGGCGGTCCTTACCTGGCCCTTGTTGCGTTGGATTGTTGCCCTTGACGTAGTGTTTCAAGCGCTGGTGATGGTTTGGCACTGGGACACGCCTGGCAGTCATGCAGGCTGGACGTTCGCACTTCATTTTTTAGTATTAGTAGTTCTTACCTATTTCGTATCAGTATTTAAGCCGAAGGGCGTGAAGTAACCCATATATCGAAAATAAAGTGCGACTCAGAGAGCAATTCGACCCGAAAGCAGTGTATAAAAAGGCCCCTACCCAGGGGTCTTTTTATTTAGCTACATTTAAGGTTTTAGCGGCTAAAGTTGTTGATCTTTACTAATAGTTTAGCTAAACTAGATGGCGTGGGCGGCGGACACCGCTTTGTTCAACTTGCCAGGTGCGGAGCTAATTATGGGTATGATCCATGCGCAAAAAAAACATGACCAAGGCCCAGTTTGCGGAAGCAACAAAGGGCTTGAACGTATCGGCTCAGACGCTGGAAATAGCGCATGGGGTGCTGGTACAGGGCAAGTCGCAAGCGCACTTCGCGCAGGAACTCCAACTGACTGCCGGGGCGATTTCACAAGCCGTTGGCAGGGTGTGGGCAGCGTTCGAGGAAAAAACCGCAGTAGCAAGCGGGTACGAGCGCGTAACGGCAATCCTGCCGGCACATCAGGCGTTCATAGTGAAAAAGTGGGCTCAGGCGAGCAAAAAACCGGAATCATAAAAATGAAAATGAAGACACTGGCAACAGCGATACAGAAGGGCGGTCAAGGGAAGACCATGGCGACCTGCCACCTGGCGTTCGATGGAGCTCGCCGTGGGCTACGCGTGGTTGTGATCGACCTTGATCCACAAGGTAACGCGAGCTACACCCTGCATCCGCATGCGTGCGGCCTGTCCGCGAGCCAGATGTTTGACGAGTCACCGAATCTGGTGCCGTCCTTTTTCACTGATCGCGATAATAGCGGGATCACGCTGATCAGTAACGATGATGGCCTTGCCAACATCGAAAAACTGGAGCTGGAGGACGCGGCCACCTTATTGCGCATCCATGTGCATGCGCTGTCAGAATTTTTCGACGTGTGCCTGATCGACACCCCGCCTTTTCTCAGCAACGTCATGGCATCGGCTCTGCTCAGCGCTGATTTTGTTATGTCGCCAGTGGAAATGGAGCCGTATAGCTTGCAGGGTATGGAATTGATGGTTGCCGTTATCCAGAACATTCGCGAAGCAAATCCCGGTTTGGAATTCATCGGCATGCTTCCAAACCGCTACAACGCGAAAATTCCGCGTCAGGTCGAAAATATGCAGATCCTGCGCGCCGATTACGCAGATCTGGTTATGCCTTTCGACATTCGGCAACGTGACAGCATCGCGGAGGCGTTGGGCAATCAGATTCCCGTATGGGAAGTTAAGAAATCAGCTGCCCGTGAAGCGACGAAAGAGGTGCTAGTAATGACTCAGTACGTGTTTGAGAAAATGGAGGTCATCCAATGAATGCCAATGCTGACAAGAAGGGGCAGGAAGGCGGTGTAGGGCCGAAGAAGGCAGGCGGCATAGGTTTGGGAGGCATGAAGCTCTCGGGTCTTCTAAAGTCTCAAGCAGAGGCTGTAGCAGATAGCGCGCTCAAAGAGCTGCCCCTGGATGTGATCGACGAAGATGCCAATCAACCGCGGCTTGAAGACAATCCAGGTTTTCGTCCGGAAATGATCGCTGAAATCGGCGGTACGATTAAGGCGCGCGGCGTGAAGCAGCCTATCTCAGTCCGGGAAAACCTAGACGCACCAGGGCGCTACATCATCAACGACGGTGCCCGCCGTTATCGTGGCTCCAAATGGGCCGGGAAGGCGACCATTTGGTCAATCGTCGATAACGATTTTGTACCAGATGACCAGGTGGTCGCGAATATCCAGCGTGAAGGTCACACGGCCCGGGAAATTGCCAAATTGATCGCTCAGCGTATGGCGTCGGGTATGAAAAAAGGGGAAATCGCGAAGCGCTGGGGCAAGTCGCCGGCGTACATCACGCAACACGCCGCGTTACTCGATCTGCCTGCTGCGATTGCCCAAGCTTACGATAGTGGCCGTATCGCTGACGTGACGCTGGTTAACGAGCTGGTAACGGCTCACAAGTCGAAACCCCAAGAGGTGGCCGACTGGCTAGCCGACGTTAACCAAGAGATTACGCGTGGATCGGTCAAGCTTTTGCGTGAGTTCCTGGAGGAGGGCGTTAAGCGCGATCCCGACACAGTTGACGCGTTCAACGGTGAGACAGACGCCGAAGGCGAAGCTCAGCCGCCCAAGAAGAAGTCCGAGACGAAAGAGGAAGATCCCACCAAGCTCAAGAAAGCAATCGTCCAGGTCGAGATTGATGGCGACCTGTGCCGACTGATTTTGAACAAGCGCCCGAGCGAAGGTGAAGTGGCCTGGTTCAAGAACGAGGTCAGCGGGGAAGAGTTTGAAGCCAGCTTAGCGTCCGCAAAGTTGGTTGCTCTGGTCGAGGGTTGATGTGTGCTGGAGCTGCGCCTGGCATTAGGCGCAGATTCCATTTGAAGTCTGGGAAGAGGATCGAGGGATGACAACTGTTCACCTCGAGGAGCTCGGCGACATCCGCAGCACTGCAAGTGTTTGTCAGAGAAAGGAGCTTGGACCCCGCTTAGCTTTGGATTGAGGTGTTAAAAGGCCAGTATGCCGCCTCGAAAAAAACGCCAAAAACCTAAACCTGATAAGGGTTTGCGACACAATGGCGCGGCAGAAAATTCTTATTGATCGAACTCAGAGTCGTTAGAATGAATTCGACGATAATAAATCGGATGGCACGGGCCGAACCTCGGCCCGTTTGAGCACCTTACAGTCATCGCCAAAGCAGCGATTTCGGAGCGACACATGAAACAGCGCCTCCTTGTAATGAATGGGCAGAAGCTTGTTCAAGATGAGAATGCGCCAGGGAAGTGGGAAACCGTGAATGTGGAGAAAGCCGGAGCGCTAAAGCCGGCCATTTACAACATCCATCAGTCCCGACAGGCCGACAAAACGGCTGCGCACAGTGGTGTGATTGTTCACGCTAATAAGGATAGTGTTTACCAGCAAATCGGACGCGAATTTGTGCAGCACAACCGCTCAGATTTCGATAAAGTACCTGAAATTGGAAGCGCAAAAACCATTACCTATAGTCAAGATGCGGGACGTGCGAAGGTTGATACCCCAGCACAAACCCAAAGTAGGGGGGTCAAGCGCTAATTTTAGCGGCTAAAATCGGAGTGTCCTTATGAATGCAGTTGGAGACAAAAACCAGAAGCCCGCAAAGCCCCTGTCTGATGTGCCAGTCAAATCGACGGCAACCTTTGCATCAGAGGCTGACGTACTTCAACGGCAAGCAGAGGACGCCCAGGGCGAACAACAGACGATGTTGGAAACTGCCCCTTTGGCGTCTCAATACGGCGCCGCCCTGGCGGCACAAGTCGAAGCTAAGCACGATCAGGTGGAGCGGATTGAGGACCGCTTAGAAGGCATAATCGAACAGCAGGAGACCAAGCTCCATCAGATTGAGGCGAAGCAACCGGGATTTCTTTCGCTGCCCAGCACTAAAGCCAGTTGGCAAAGTCAAGTCCAGCAGCAACAGGCGCTTTTACAGCGACTTCATGGGCGTCTAGAAGGCGTTAGGGAAATCAAGGATGGTATGGGCCTTCATGGTCCCCGGATTGAAGAGCTTGCGACCCGCAAGCTCCGCCAGGCTGAGCCGGAGTTAGCGGAAGGTTGGGATGAAATGCGCGCAGCCCAGCGGGCCCATGAAGCGCTAATGCGCAAACAAGACCAAGCGAAGCGTCTCAAAGTTGAGCGCGAGCAGACTCCGACGTTAGGTCGCGCACATACGCAGTCACTCAGCTTAAGTCGCTCTCAAGGTTGATACGAAAAAAAACCGGCTCATGCCGGTTTTTTTTGGACCTTTTGCCGGGTTAGTGCAGTGACGCCCATGCGACCAATACGCCGGCAACAAGCGTCATCAGCGACGCAGCAATGTTCAACGCTGCGAGGTTGCGGGCGGACTGCGCCGGAGCTTCAGCGCGGCGTAGTGCTTTGTCGAACTCTGCTTGCATCGCATTCGCGGCTTCGGCTGCGCTCACTTGCATCAAGCCAGCCATTGCCTCTTTGCTGGCCGCCAGTGACGCATTCAAGATGCGCTCGGCTTTGGCTTTAGCATCATTACCCCACTGGTAAGCGATCCCCTCTAGCTCGCTCTTGAATTGCTCTAGCTGTTCTTCCTGAGCTTTTGCACCCTCGGCCAACAACCGATTATTGAGGGTGTAAAGGATCATGATAGGGTCATCCATGCCGACTGAAACACCGTGTACGCGGTGAATCTCTTGCCGGAGATTGTCCAGGTCGTCAGCCATTACAGTACCCCCGCTGTCTCCAGCTGGCTGAACAGTTGGCTACGGATCAACTTCAAGCGCTGACGATTCATAATGCTCAAATCGGAGTTTGCAATCGCCTGGTCAAAGGTAACTCGGTCCTGCAGCATGTTGCTCAGATCCTTGCCGAACGTATCGGGATCGAGGTTTGGCACGTGGACGACAGAGCTGATTCGCGCCTTGTTGTCGCGATAAGCCTTCATCTGCTCGAACGTCTTGCCCTCATGCTCAATCGCCCCCCAAAACGGATTGAGCCAGACCACAAATTCAGCTTCTTGCGGGAACTGGCTCGCCAGTTGACCCAGGCCAGAAACCGTGTCGAAAAGCGCCTGGCCACCAGTGATCACCGTATGAATGACCAACGCGTGCCCCATTTCTTTTAGGAGCGCGGGAACATCGTTGCTGATGAGGTAATGGGTCAACGGGACGAAGGACGAGGCGCCATTGTCGATAATAATGTCGCAATCGGTCGCGTCGATGATCTGTATCAGATCATCGAAGTAGCGCGGGTTGATTTGTTTCTGCGCGTTCATCAGTTCGAGACGCTGGACGTTCAGAGCCTCATAGCCGGCAAAGGTCGCATTCACCGGATCGGTGTCGATGAGTGTCACCTTGCGGTCATTGAAGTTATAGAACTGAGCCAGTGCCGAGCATCCGAACGACTTCCCTACGCCGCCTTTGCCCTGGAGCATGATGTGGATTTTTGCCATCAGATGTAGTCCTCTTTTTTGGGTTTTGCATCGAACTGAAACCCGGTCACGGCGGGGGGCTGGAGCGGCAAAATATCCGATGCAGGGGTGCGCGGTTTTTCCGGCACCGGCTCTTTTTCAGGGCGCGGTCCCTGAGCTGGAGGTTTCGATACTGCGCGCTGCTTTGGTGCCAAGATCAAGCTATTCACATAGTTGCGGAATGCCTGGTAACTGAACGTTACCTTTCCTTCTTCATGCAGCGTTTCCCATATCTGCTTCACAGGCCATCGGTCTTCAATGGCTTGAATTATTTCGCCCTTCAAAGCAAGAAAAGCCCCTCGGTTCTGCGCGCTAACCGTGGTTTTTTTATTGCGCATCCGGTCAGCGATTCTCTCTGACAGATTCTTAGCCATGCTCTTACCGCGTTCCTCTAGCAATCAACGAACGTTGTTTTGCCGTCATTCTACCGTTGTTATGCCGAACACATCGTTGTTTTACCGTACTTTTGCCGGCTACGCGAGAAGAAAACAACGATTATATCGAAAAAAATGGTAAAGGAACGGCCCTGCGCATGGTATTGTTTTGGAGTACCAACGGCGATTAGCTGGGCAAGATAGGTGAAGTAGGCCCACCCGTAAACGGGCGGCTCCTCCTTCACTACCCCTTATTCGCACTTCGTGCTCAACGGGAATCTTGCTCTGCGAGGCGCCGGCTACCGCCGACAGAAGCGAGAAGCAAATGCCAGATCAAGAACCATCAAATCAAAAGCCGGCAACGCGGAAAGGCAGCCCGCCCTTGAAGGTGTATTGCCTGCCGAGCGAGCGCGCGAAGATCACGGAAAACGCCAATGCGGTCGGCCTTACCGTGTCGAGCTATCTGCTCAACGTAGGAATCGGCTACGAGATTAAAAGCACCTTGGATAGCCAGCTTGTAGGCGACCTGGTGAAAGTGAATGCCGATCTTGGACGTTTGGGAGGACTGCTCAAGTTGTGGCTAACCGACGACAAGAAGCTTGCCGTCGGAGGCTATAGCCTCACCGAAGGCACAGTGCGCGCTCTGCTAAAGCGGATCGAAGAAACGCAAGCCGTCATGTACGAATCAGTCAAAAAGCTATGACTTTTTTAGCCGCTAAAATTGGCCGAGGCCTGCTGTGATCGCACGTCACGTTCCTATGAAGGAGGTGAAGCTAAGTAGCTTCGCAGGCTTGGTTAAATACATAACCAATGCGCAGGAGAAACAGGAGCGTGTAGGAGACGTCCGCCTAACAAATTTTCAAAGTGAGTCCCTGGACTGGGCCGTAACTGAGGCTCTGCATGTTCAGCAACGGAACCAGCGCGCGGAAGGGGACAAGACCTATCACTTGCTCATTTCTTTTGCGCCTGGAGAGCAACCGCCCGCAGAAGTGATGCGCGATGTAGAAGACCGTATATGTTCGGCAATAGGATTCGGAGAGCATCAGCGGATCAGTGCTGTACACCACGACACCGACAATCTGCACATTCACATCGCCATCAATAAAATTCATCCCGAGCGGCATACGATCCATGAGCCATTTCGCGCCTATCAAACCATGGGGGATATGGCGTCGATCCTTGAGCGTGAGCATGGGTTGCAGCTCACGAATCACACAGGCAAGAAACGCGGTAGTGAGAACCGCGCTGACGATATGGAGCAGCACGCAGGCATCGAAAGCCTGCTGGG
Source organism: Pseudomonas sp. AK106 (assembly GCF_053903055.1). Lineage (NCBI taxonomy): Bacteria > Pseudomonadati > Pseudomonadota > Gammaproteobacteria > Pseudomonadales > Pseudomonadaceae > Pseudomonas > Pseudomonas sp. AK106. Next base: position 43,029 of record NZ_CP096428.1, on the reverse strand, counting down.
ATGGATCAAGCGCGATTGCGCGGATCAGCTGACACAGGCTCAGACCTGGACTGATCTGCATGAAGTGATGCGCAAGAACGGGTTGGAGCTGCAAGCGCGCGGCAATGGCCTAGTGATAACTGACGGCAAGGGTGTTGGGGTCAAGGCCAGTTCTGTATCGCGGAATCTCTCAAAGCCAAGCCTTGAAAAGCGATTAGGCGCTTTCGAGGTGGACGCCATAAGGAGTGTGCCGACAAAGCAGAACCCAACTAGCCGGGATCGTAAGGCACCGCCTGTCATTCCAGTTGGTGGCAAGCCTCCGTCTATGCGCCGTGGCCGTCTCGGCAGCTTGTCCCAATTGAGAGATATGGAGGGTGACCCAGGCAAGCGTTACGAAGGGAAACCGATCCATAGGGCGGATAACGCAGGCACAACCGAGCTGTACGCGCGCTACAAGGCCGAGCAGGGCATTCAAATCCATGCGCGTACAAGTGCGTGGGGAGTAGCGAAGCTTCGAAAGGACAAAACCGTAGAGGCTGCTAAGCGTACCGGCAGACTCAAGCGCTCGGCCATCAAACTGCTTAGCGGTCCAGGCGTAAACAAAAAGCTTTTGTATGCCCTGGTAAGCAAGGCCATGCACGCTGATATTCAGAAAGCCAATACGCAGTACCTGGCCGAGCGCCAATCCATTCACGGGCAATATTCAAAGAGAGCATGGGCCGACTGGCTTCAAGCAAAAGCCAAAGAAGGCGACCAGGCCGCACTAAAAGCGCTTCGAGCAAGAAAGGGCATCAAGCCCAAGGCCGGAGACGCAGTGGCCGGTAGCGGCCCTGTAAAGCGGTCTACCCCGGTGCCGTTGAAGGTGGACAGCGTTACCAAGGATGGCACCGTTATCCATCGCTTCGGCCGCTCAGCTATTCGGGACGATGGCGAAGCACTCCTGGTAGCGCGCGGATCTGGCCGCGCTGGATTAGAAGCTGTTTTGCGCATGGCGATTCATCGCTACGGCGAGAACATCGCCGTCAGCGGCAGCCACGAATTCAAAGAGAAGATTGCCCAGGTTGCGGCAACTTCAAATCTCAATATCACCTTCAACGACAGTGCCTTAGAGGCGCGGCGTCAGGAGTTGATGCGATCAACAAGCAAGGAGAACGGCAATGACCGATCACGAAGACCAAGCCGAAGTGCCGATGAGCGAGGACGAGCAACTGGCGGCAACCATGGCAATGCTGGAGCAAAGTGTAGTGGAGGGCCCAGAGGAACCAGAATTCGACGAGGACCAGGCCAAACAAATAAGTCCGGTATTGGAGGACTTGGACCCAAGCCGCCGTCCGTGCCCAGGAACAGTCTGCGAGAGCTGCCCGAACTCGGTGTGGTTCGCTTCCCCGAAAGAGGTGAAGTGCTATTGCCGCGTGATGTTTCTCATAACATGCAGCACGAAGGAGCCAAACATGCTTCTGGCGTGCGACGGGATTTTTCTGAATCAGGAAGAAGAGTAGGAAAGTCCGGGCGCGGGCTAAGATTAACTAACAAGGGCGCGGTTCTGCCTGTCGGACAGAAACCCCCGGCATTGCTTCGTGAGCCCTTAATACGTCGGCCTGTCGCTGTGCCTGTCGAGCGGCCACAGCCAGTCGAAAATAACTCCCATCCAAAAGGCCGGCGCGGTCCAGGGTTAAGCAACAGACCAAGTGTCACTCCTGTTGGGGGAAAACCCCCTGCGATGTTGCGCGGCAGGTTGCAGCCTATGTCCAAACTCCGAGAGCTTCCGGTAGATGGCCCTATAGCGGTCCCAAGTCTGCAGCAGCCACCCGTGCCCAAGCCTTTACCGCAAGCAAATACCCCGACAAGACCACGAACAGCGGCAGACAATTACATTGCGGAACGCACCTCAAAACAGGCTAAAGGATTCGATATACAGAATCATAGGGGTTATACTGAGTCGGATAAAGGGGCCGCATTGTTCGCCGGAACACGGCAGATCGAAGGGGAAACCCTGGCTCTTTTGAAGCGCGACGAAGAAATCATTGTGTTGCCCGTTGATGCGGCCACCGCCCGCCGCATCAAGCGCTATGCGCTGGGAGACGCAGTTATTTTGAATGGCAAAGGTGTAATTACTAAAAAAGGAAGGAGCAGATGAGTAAAGCCAATAATGCGGTAGGTCCGCAGACTAGAGGCAAGAAGCCAGGGAAGAGCAAAGTAGTTCCAGCCCTTGCCATCACCAGTCTTATTGCCGCGTCATCCGCAGCAAGCCAATTTTTTGCCTACAAGTTCGACTACCAGGCTGTTCTAGGTGCCCACTTCAACCATGTGTACGCGCCTTGGGCCATCTATAACTGGTGGTACAAATGGTACGGCATCTATCCCGAGCAGCTAGCGGCGGCCGGAAGTGTGGGCACGCTGGTAGCAGCGGTTGGCCTGATCGTGACAGCCGCAGCCAAAGTGGTTGCTTCCAACTCGTCTAAAGCCAACGAGCATCTCCACGGCTCTGCGCGCTGGGCTGACAAGAAGGACATAGAAGGCGCGACCCTGCTGGGAAACGAAGGCCGCGACGGTGGGGTTTATGTCGGTGCCTGGCGCGACAAGTCGGGCAAACTCCATTATCTGCGCCATAACGGCCCTGAGCACGTCCTGTGCTACGCACCTACCCGTTCGGGTAAAGGTGTGGGTCTGGTTGTGCCAACGCTTCTCTCATGGCCTCACAGCGCCGTTGTGACTGACCTGAAAGGCGAGCTATGGGCCATGACGGCCGGATGGCGCAAAGAGCATGCAGGTAACAAGGTTATTCGTTTTGAGCCTGCCAGTTTGACCGGCTGCGCATTCTGGAACCCGCTCGACGAAATTCGTCTTGGGACTGAATACGAGGTGGGTGACGTTCAAAACCTTGCGACCCTGATTGTCGATCCAGACGGCAAGGGCCTTGAGTCGCACTGGCAGAAAACCTCCCAAGCACTCCTGGTTGGCATGATCTTGCACGTTTTGTACAAGGCCAAGCACGAAGGCACGCCGGCCACTCTTCCTTACGTCGATAACATGCTTGCAGATCCTAACCGCGATGTAGGCGAGCTATGGATGGAAATGACGCAGTACAGCCACGTCAACGGCGAAAACCATCCTGTGATCGGTTCTGCTGGTCGCGACATGATGGACCGGCCCGAGGAGGAAGCCGGCTCTGTGCTGTCTACAGCGAAATCGTACCTGTCTCTCTATCGCGATCCAGTTGTAGCCCGCAACGTCGGCAAGTCTCAATGGCGCATCAAGGATTTGATGAACCATGACGACCCGGTAACTCTTTACATCGTCACCCAGCCGAACGACAAAGCGCGTTTGCGGCCCCTGGTGCGTGTTCTCTGCAACATGATTGTTCGCCTACTGGCAGACAAAATGGAATTTGAGCGAGTCCAGTCTGAAATGCCTACCTGGCGGCGAATGGCCCAAAAGTTCGGCTTTCAGCAACAAGCCCTTTCCTACGTTCGTTCCAAAAAGAACTATAAACACCGCCTTCTTTTCATGGCGGACGAGTTCCCAAGTCTCGGCAAGCTGGAGATCCTGCAAGAGTCGCTGGCATTCGTTGCTGGCTACGGAATTAAGTTCTATTTGATTTGCCAGGACATCAACCAGCTTAAAAGCCGTGAAACAGGGTACGGCCCCGACGAAACCATTACGTCGAACTGCCATGTGCAAAACGCCTATCCGCCTAACCGGATTGAAACTGCTCAGCACCTTTCCAAGCTGACCGGCGTAACTACGGTGGTGAAAGAGCAAATCACCACAAGCGGCAAGCGGGCGGGTGTCTTCATGGGGCAAGTGTCCAGGACCATGCAGGAAGTCCAGCGGCCTTTGCTTACCGATGATGAATGCTTGCGTATGCCTGGCCCTAAAAAGGACTCCGAGGGGCAAATTACTCAAGCTGGGGATATGGTCGTTTACGTCGCTGGCTTCCCGGCCATCTACGGCGAACAACCCCTCTACTTCCAAGACCCTACCTTCACAGCTCGCGCGGCCGTCGAAGAACCCAAGGACACTGACCGGCTGCGCCTGGTCAACGAACCTTCGGTTCGGGAGGCCATTGCCATATGAATACGCGCAAGGGCCTTCGGATCGTCGCCGGTGCCACTCTCGTATTCAGCGCATGTGCTGGGCTAGTCGCCGGTGGGATTTACGCAGCTGGTGGACGCCTCAATACCAGTAAGAGCCTGGAGCTTGGGTTGTACTGGATAACGGATGCCCCGGTGACTAAAGGCGCCTATGTGATGTTCTGCCCGCCAGAGCGACAAATCTTCGAGGACGCTAAAGCGCGGGGCTACATTGACGCCGGCTTTTGCCCTGGAGACTACGGGCATCTGATGAAGAAGATTTTAGCCGCTAAAGGCGACATCATTTCTGTTACGCAAGAAGGGGTTACGGTCAATGGTGCCGTTCTGCCGTTCAGCAAGCCTGTTGCCGTCGATGGCATAGGTCGTCCATTGCCGCAGCTTTCGCCGGAGCGGTACACCCTAGGGGAGTCGGAGCTTTTGCTTATGTCCGACCGCAGCCCTACATCCTTCGACGGCCGCTACTTCGGCCCCATTACTCGCGGCCAGGTCACGTCGGTGATTCGGCCTGTACTGACCTGGAAAGGGGAGTGACCCAATGCGTCTTTTCATTGCAGAGAAACCATCTGTAGCAAAAGCAATCGCCGCCGAGCTGGGCCAAACCGGTAAAGGCAAAGGTTACATCGAGTGCGGTAACGACTTAGTAACGTGGTTTTTTGGTCACATGCTGGAGCAGGCCGACCCCGATACCTACACCGCAGCAGATGCCCCTCGGGCAGAGAACGGCAAGAAGATTTGGCGCACCGAGGATTTGCCAATCATCCCTGATGAATGGAAATACAACCCTCGCGAAGACGCTCAGGAGCAACTGAACATCGTTGCGAAGTTGTATGCCAAAGCGGATCAGATCATTCATGCCGGCGACCCGGATAGGGAAGGGCAGCTGCTGGTCGATCAGCCAGTAAAGCTGCTTTTTGGTAATAACAAGCCCGTGCTGCGCTACTGGTGCAGCGCTCTCGATTCCGTGTCAGTTAAACGGGGGCTGGACTCGCTCAAAGACAACAAAGACTTTGCAGGCTTTGCAGCCGCAGCCGAGGCACGCGGCCGTGCTGACTGGCTGATTGGTATGAACCTGAGCCGTGCCTTTACGCTGCGCGCTATTAGAGGCGGCTCACGGGCATTGTTGACAGTGGGTCGTGTACAAACTCCGACCTTGAACCTGGTTGTGATGCGTGACCGCCTAATCGAAGGCTACAAGCCGATCCCGTTCCATGGAATTCGCGGTGCCTTTAAACACGAAGGCGGGCAGTTCCTGGCTGATTGGAAACCGAGCGAGGATCAAGAGGGGCTGGACGAAGAAGGCCGCTTGACCAATACGGCTGTAGCTGACGCCCTGGTCAAAAAGTTGTCAGGCCAAGACAGCAAAATCACAAGCTATAAGCAAGAGCCCAAAACCAAGCCGCAGCCCAAGTCGCTTTCGCTCACAGACGTGACTGTTCTGGCGTCCAGACACTTCGGTTACAGCGCCGCTACCGTGTTGGACACCTGTCAGTCGCTGTATGAAACCCACAAGATCACGTCCTACCCGCGTACTGATTGTGCTTACTTGCCAGAGTCGCAGTTTGCAGATGCACCGGCAATCCTGGAAGCGCTGAAAAGCGTTGTGCCTGAACTGGGAAATTTGATTGACGGGGCCAACCCTAAAATCAAATCCAAGACGTGGGACGACGCCAAGGTTACGGCTCACCACGGCATCATTCCTACCGTTCAGGTGGTTGATGCGTCGAGGCTCAGCCCCGAAGAAAAGGCTATCCACAACATCATCGTCCGCCATTACCTAGCCCAGTTTTACCCATTACATGAGTACCTGAAAACCACTGTGGAGCTGGACGTTGCCGGCGAATATTTCTCTGCCCATGGCAACGTAGTCACGGAAAACGGTTGGCAAGACGCGTTTGGTATTGACGAATCGGACGATTCCGAAGAAGACGAGGGTAAAGGTGAAGATGTTGGCTCACAGAGCCTGCCGATCATGAAAACCGGCGAACAAGTCGCTTGCCTCAAGGCACTCCGCCGCGATTCAAAGACCAAACCACCAGGCCGCTTCACGGGGGGGACGTTGCCCCAGGCCATGGAAAACATCCACAAATTCGTAGACGACAAAGAACATAAAAAAATGCTGCGCGACGGTGATGGGATCGGAACGTCTGCAACCCGATCTTCCATCATTGAGGAATTGAAGCGCCGTGATTTTTTGGTCGTCAAGGGCAAGGCCCTGGTTAGCACCGAGCTTGGCCGCAGCATGATTGACGCTTTGCCGGAGGTAGTGAAAAGCCCTGTGCTGACGGCGATGTACGAACGCATGTTGCTCGCCATCGAGCAAGGCAGCGGCGATATGCAAGCGTTCATGGATAAACAAGAAACGCTTGTCCGGGACCAGGTGGCAAAGGCTAATCAGGGTTCAGTCAAGATTGCCGGGGCCAAGCAAGCGCCCAAGGTATCAACCGTGCATTTCTGCACTCAGTGCAAAAAGGGTCTTATTCGTCGCGACGGAAAAAAGCCCAACACGCATTTTTGGGCATGCAGCGGCTACCCATCCTGCACAGCGAGTTTTCCCGACTTCAAAGGCAAACCCAACCTCAACAAGCCCAACATCGGCAAGCCAGCGGCAACCACTGCCGAAGCTAAAGGAGCATGACCATGAGTGATCGAAACGAAGCACTTAACGAGAAGCTGACCGACGCCATGGTGCCAGGCTTTGAGGTTGAATTTGATCCGGACGAAGCAGATGAAGCCGGCAGCTTTCGCGAGGACGCCTTGAGCGTCGAAGACGCGACAGACAGTAGCGGCGACGAGTAACGGAGGCGAATTTCAATGACGTTATCCGTCGATGATGCCAAGGCTCTAATTGTTGAGTTTTGCGCGACCTACCCGGTTGCAGCGAAAGTCAGCTACAAACTCAGAGAGACGCAGGAGGAACTTTATGGACCGCAAGCCACAAGAGACGCCGTTGGAGGAATCCTCGGTGCATTTCGTCCCGGAAGCCGACAAGCAGACTTCCCCACTTCCAATTTTCGTGACGCGGAAGAGTTTAAAGGAACTCTTAGGCACGAAATCCTTGGACACTTTGGGATCAACACCTTCAAGCCCGCCGAAAAGCGAGCAGTCCTAGACGGAATCATTGAAGCCCGCAACGAACCTGGTATGTCCGAACTTTGGGACGAAGTTGCGCAGCTTTATCCAGAAGCAGACGACTCGCTAAAAGCCGAGGAAGTGTTTGCCTTTGCGTGCGAAGCCATCGAGCCGCAGACGCGCGGCAACGTGATCGAGGGCACACGATCTTTTCGCGAAACCTGCATAGAGCGCTCGCGCCCTATGCAGATCCGCGACCTTATCAATGTCACGACGATGGTTGCCGAAGGGATGCGCGACCGCACTAGGTCGCAACAAAACTTCCCCGAATCAGACCAGGCACAGTTCAAGCGGGAACAGACCATGGAATCAAAAAAACCATTCCACGAAGTCGTGGCCGAACGCCTCATTGAGCAGCTGAAACAAGGCACAGCGCCGTGGCAGATGCCTTGGAAAGCAGGCGACGGCGGCGGGATGATGCCCTTCAACCCTACTACCGGAAACCGCTACAAGGGCATCAACGCGATTCACCTGCTGTCTCAAGGCCGCGAGGATCAGCGCTGGTTGACCTTCAACCAGGCGAAAGCGGCCGGTGCCCAAGTCCGGAAAGGCGAAAAAAGCACTTCGATTCAGTATTGGAAATTTGAGGAAGAGCAGGCCAAGCGCGACGAGAACAATAAACCCGTCCTGGACGGCAACGGTGATCCGGTGAAAGTCCGTGTTCGCCTGGAACGGCCAAAGATGTTCATGGCAAACGTCTTCAACGCAGAGCAGATCGACGGCCTGCCGACCTACCAGAAGCCGGTCCAAACCTGGAATGCCTTGGAGCGCGCTGAAACCATCCTTCAAGCATCGGGCGCGGACATTCGCCACGGTGGTGACCAGGCGTATTACAGACCATCGACCGACAACATCCAGCTGCCAGACAAGGCGCAATTCCCAAGCGCTGAAAACTACTACGCGACTGCACTGCATGAGCTGGGCCATTGGACAGGCCATGGGTCGCGTCTTGATCGCGACCTGTCTCATCCATTTGGCTCAGAGGGTTACGCCAAAGAGGAACTGCGCGCAGAAATCGCAAGCATGATCCTCGGCGACGAGCTGGGCATCGGGCATGATCCAGAGAAGCATGTCTCGTATGTAGCCTCCTGGATCAAGGCCCTACAAAACGATCCTATGGAGATTTTCCGCGCTGCCTCGGACGCCGAGAAAATCCAGACATTTGTCCTCGGTCTAGAGCAGCAACAAATTCAGACTCAAGGTCAATCGCAACAACAACCAGCCCCCGTACCGGAAAGCTGGCTAGGCCCCGCGTGCCAGATGTTCGATGAGGAAATGGCCGCACGCATGAGCGACCCGACATACAGCAAGGCCAGTGAGCTTGCTTCTTATCTGGCAACTTACTCAGAAATGTCATTTGAGCCGTCGCCAAAGGAACAAAAGCTTCTTGATGAGCAGCAGCACGCTATCGCGGAAGCCAAGCAATGGGTCCGTGAGAACGTCTTGAGAAACCCAACAGTCAAGGAGCGGATGTATGAAACTGTTCGTGACCTTGGCCGGTATACAGGCGACATCGAGGACGACAAGGAGCTTCGCGAATACCTGTCAGAAATGGAAGCACGAACCTCGCAAGCCGAACAGAGCGAGCAGGGGGTAAACATGCAGATCCCATCTCCAGAAAAACCGACTGTTCAAGCCGAAGAATGGGCATTGAAAGCCATCGAGCGGAATGACCTCGATCAAGTTGTGCTACGGATGACTGACGATCAATTGAAGGTGTTCAACCAGGTGCTGAATTCCATGCACCCGCTAGGGAGCGACAATGATTTCTGGACCCGCCGCAAAGACGCTATGGAGGCCATGTTCAACGACGTAGACAACGTGGCAGACCAGATCGAGCGTGCCGGCGAAATCCTCGGAGATGAACTACACCGCCGTGATGACGTGGCGAAACGTGACCAAGCAACGAAAGCAGAATCTGAGCCGGCGTTGTTGCCAGCGCTTTCCGCTGATGAGCAGATGGTGGCCACAGCATTGCGCAACGTGCGGAGCGAGCCAGAACCCGAGCTAAAAGCGAGTTTTGGGAGATTGCTAGAAGTCACCAGCAGCCAGGTGATGGGATACGAACTGCCCGGCGATTGGTCAGGTGAAACGCAGGTGACAGGCATCGCTACAGATCCTGACGGTAAAGGTGTTTCCATGGTCCAGGGCGATCAAACGCCTGAGTTTTACGGCCTCTATGCAGGCGATCAGGAAGGCATGGCCGTCTGGTTAGCAGACTATGCCACCGAAGCCGAAGCGCAAGCACAGGCAGAAAGGCTGGCTGCTATCAACAGCCACGCGCCGGTTGAAGCCACGAATGACCAGACCGCTTTAGCTGCTAAAGAAACAGTTGCTGAGTCTGAGGTTGCTCCTGAACTCATTGAGGAGCAAAGCCCGAGCGTTCAAGCAGAGCCATCCCAAGTTGTAGATAGAACCTATGTGCAGGTGCCCTTCAAGGAGAAAGAGCAGGCACGCGAGCTGGGAGCTAAATGGGACCGCCAAGAGAGATCCTGGTACATCCCGGACGGCGTAGACAAAGAGCCATTCGCTCACTGGCTAAATCCGGCGCCGAAGATCGAGGCCGCGGAACCGACGCAGGAGCGCAATGAAGTCTCCCAGACCCCGGCAATACCGAAGTCATCCCGCGAGTACTTGGCAGTGCCCTTTGGCGAAAAAGCGGCAGCCAAGGCCGCTGGAGCCGCTTGGGATAAAACCGCCAAGTCTTGGTATGTCGGCCCGGATGGTGACGCGGCAGCATTGGCCCGGTGGAAGCCGGAAAATGTCAGCAACCAGCAGTCGCCGGCAATGGACGTTCGCCAGGAATTCATCGAGGCGATGGAGGCTGTTGGCCTGGTGCCTGGCGGTGCGAAAGATCATCCAATCATGGATGGCAAAAAGCACCGCGTTCCTGTCGTTGGGGGCCGAAAAGGTGCGGCGGATGGGTTCTATGTGGCTCACCTGGACGGCCACCCGGCCGGCGTCTTGATTAACAACAAAACCGGCGTTGATATTAAGTGGAAAAGCAAAGGCTATTCCCTCACTGACGAGCAAAAAGCGGCCTTGCATGCCGAGGCAGCGAGCAAGACGCAAGCCCGGGAAGCCGAAACGCTCAGGACCCATGAAGCTGTTGCAGCCAAAGTGACCCGCAGTATGGAGAGCCTGGTGCCGGTTGCTGAATCGACCCCCTATCTCACGGCAAAAGGAATCAAGCCTTTACATGGCGTCCTAACCGACAAGGCCGGCATCCAAACGGTGATACCCGCCATTGACGAGAACGGTAAGCAGTGGACCGCCCAATATATCCAGAAGGACGGCACAAAGCGGTTCGCTAAGGATGGTCGCAAAGAGGGTTGTTTTCACCCGCTAGGCGGCATGGAGGCGCTCGCAGCAGCCCCAGTGATTGTGATTGCCGAAGGCTATGCCACGTCCAGCACGCTCGCTTCCAGCCTGGGGCATGCAACCGTCGCAGCCTTCGATTCGGGCAATCTCCCGGCAGTGGCAAAAGCGCTTCATGCCAAGTTTCCTGATAAGCCGATCGTCATTGCCGGAGACGACGATAAGCACCAGGTCATCACCCATGGCACTAATGCTGGCCGCACCAAAGCGCTTGAAGCTGCAAAAGCTGTCGGAGGAAAAGCCATTTTTCCGACCTTTGCACCTGGTGAAGTGATCTACCCCGATGCGTTGCCGGCAATCACTCCCCAGGCGTACCGCAAGCACGTTCAGGCATCCGGCGAACTGAAGGCGATCATTAGTGAATCTGGCCCGTCTGCAGCAGATCCTGCGCAGTCAGAGCGTGCCGCACAGCTCAAAAGTGGTTTGCTCTCTGATGCTCAGCTCGCCGCCCTGGAAAGAATGAAGCGTCTGACAGATTTCAACGACCTTGCAACCAAAAGTTCGCTTGGTCGCGACGGGTTGGAACGCCAGGTAAATAATGCTGTTGCCAAGGTGATCGAGCAGCAGGGGAGGGTGCAGCAGCCTAACCAGGAGCGTGTGCAAGGCATTGAGGACAGTCATCAGACTCGAAGGGCTATAGGCCGGTAGGAGGTGCTGTGAGCAGTCAATCAGAGGCTTTTAAGTCGACCATCAATGAATGGAAGGCTGACACCCCCCCCCCAAAAAAACTCAAAAGGAGAAATACATGAAGCACGGTGAAATCGGTGCCCCGCGCAACACAGGAGATGCAGGCGTGGGAGCAGTGCCCGAGGTTGGATCAGTCAAGATTGTGATCCTTAACGGCAGTCGTCAAATTGACAAGGTAGTGCCTGGCGTTGGGGCTGATGGTGCCGCTGGCTGGCAGACCCAGGAGGTATTAGGGGAAAACGGCCTCAAGAAAGGTATCTATCAGCTGAGTGCAGCCACTGATGCGAGTAAGAAGGTTCACCCTCAGCAGTTCGGCGGCCAGGTCCTGCATGTCGATCAGCAGAACGTCTACCAGTTCGGCCCTGAGGACGGCAAAGGAAAATCTACAGTTGTGAAGCACGACCGCAAGATCTTCGATCAGGCGCTGGACGGCAAAGAGCCTATAGTTGGCATGTGCTATGAAGTGTCCTACGCCCGCGGCATCGGTAAAGTGAAAGGGGAATTATCCCAAAAGGAAGGGGAAAAGCTTCAGAACCGAAAAGTCAACACGATATAGACTTAGAGTGCGACTTGTGCCTGTGAACACGGCTGATTTCAGGTGATCGACGGTGACGTAGAATGCGAAGTATGAGTTGACGTATGTGTCATCTTTTCCTTAGTATTAGCACATCGAAGCGACTGACCAGATGAGATTGAGCGCTTCCCAGCGGCGAAAGCCGTAACCGCGCAAGGCGGTTCGTAAGTGGTGTCTGGACCTGCTTTACCAAACACGAAATAGGCGCCTACGGCGCCTTTTTTCGTTTCTGACCTCAGCGTTTTGTGGCAGTCGGCTGCCCCATGTACGTTTTTCCGCACAGTAGAACGAACGCCATACTGCCTTTCAGGCTAGGCCCACCTTCATCTTCCTCATGGTATGCACTTTCTACTACCAGTTGCAGATCCTGCCATTGCCGACGATCCTTTGCCGCGCGTCTAACTTCGAAAAATACATGGTACGGGCCAGTAGGATCTTCGATCGTGATCGAGTAGCACCAATTGCGCTCAGCGGAGGTTTCCCACACTTTTGTCCTAGGCCAATCTGCCAGGTTCTTAATCAGTGCCGGCAACACATGGGAAAGCCGGTACCGAATTGGGCAGAACGTCCGTGGCCTGGACTGTCCCTGACCAATGATAGGCTCATTTGGTGGGTGCCTTTGGGCATCATAGCCCTTGGAAAAGCAGTGATTCGAAAAGGTTACGTGAACTCGAAGCATTTTTTTAGCGAGCTGGCTGTCGACTTCAAACGAAAACGGCTCCAAGTGCGACAAGTCGATTGGCGTGCCAGCGATAACTAAAGCGGGAAAATACGAATCAGTCACGCGGCTCTCCTTGGCATGAATGTGATTTTACCTGGAAAACTTGGGGCTATTATCCAGTGATGTTTAGTTCTAGTCGCATAAAAAAGCCTGCCGACCTTGCGGATTTTCGTCCTAGGCTCCTGCTGCCCGTTAAACGACCAAACTCCGATTGCGAAAATCAGGCTTAAGCTGCCAACGCATCGCCCATACCACCATCACTGCTTTAAATAATAATGATAAAATACGTTATCGTTAGTTTTCTTCACTGAGGTGGCTTGTGGCCATATTCGATCCGGTCCGGGGTTTCTTTCAACGTCGAGCGGCAGACCGCTTGACAAAACGTCTGACGATGATGTCCCTGCGCACAGACCGTAGCAGTGATTCCAAACGCGGTGAGTTTCCCTTCCCAGGCACTCAGACCTACCTGGTGGCAGAGCGCGACGGCCAACGAGTTGGCCATGTCGATTACTCCGTGAATGCGCTGCGCGATCGGGTGTACATCAATGAGATTGAAATCGTGCCGGCACATCAGGGTCAGGGCGTCGGGCTCGCCTTGCTGTGGCACCTCTGGCAGATCCACACGCTTCCCATTGTGCCGCTGCACGAATACGAGCTGTCGTACGGTTTTTGGGATAAAGCGCGTCTGAGGTTCAGGTCTGCAGGTGCGCAGCTGCTTGATCAACTGGACAGCCTCCAGGACACGAATCAAGAAGCGCTGCGCTGGCAGCACCTGGTACCGAAATCCGAAGTTGAAATCTCACACGGCAAGTATTGGGAATGGGTGGCCAGCGAGCACGCGGCAGGTCGACCTGCAGGGCCGGGTATCCGATGACGGACCTTACGAGCCTCACCGGCGCCGGCGTGCCAGCCCCCTCCCCGACTGAGCGCCGGCTAACAGCGGCACAATTTCAGACGCTGGCCGAAGTGCCGGCGGCCGTCGAGTGGTTCGCCAATATCGACAACTTGCGTACTCGGCGAGCGTACCAGGGCGACCTTGAGGACTTCTGCCGTTTCGTGGGCCTGGCGACTGCAGACGAATTTCGCTCGGTAACCCGGGCCCACGTGCTCGCCTGGCGCGCCGATCTGGAGCGTCGGGGCCTGGCCGGCGCAACCATCCGCCGCAAACTGGCGGCGCTGGCCAGCCTCTATGACCACCTGCTCAACAGTAATGCGGTCACCGGCGGCAATCCGGTGCATGGCGTGAAACGACCCCGTATCGAAACCAATGAAGGAAAAACGCCGGCGCTCGGTGATCACCAGGCCAAGGCCCTGCTCGATGCGCCAGATCCGGACACGCTCAAAGGCAAGCGCGATCGGGCGCTTCTGGCGGTGCTGCTGTACCACGGGCTGCGCCGCGAAGAGGCCGCGCAGCTGATGCTCGCCGACCTGCAGGAGCGTCGAGGCATCAAGCACCTGCGCATCCACGGCAAGGGCGGCAAACTGCGCTTTCTGCCGTTGCATCCGGTGGCCGCTGAACGCATCTACATCTACTTGGAAGCGTCCGGCCCTGATCAGCAGGACGGCAAGGCTCCCCTCTTCCACCCGCTGCGCGGCCGCACAACGGGCGCAGGGATCAGCGCCGATGGCATCTACGCAGTGGTAGGGCATTACGCCAAGGCTGCGGGGATAGAGGTTGCGGGGCTGGGGGTGCACGGGTTGCGCGCTACAGCGGCAACGAATGCCCTGGAGCACGAGGCGGATATCGCCAAGGTGCAAGCCTGGCTGGGCCACGCCAATATCAGCACGACGCGAATCTACGATCGCCGGCAGAACCGGCCAGAGGACTCACCCACGTTCAGGGTCAAGTATTGAGGTGTGTGCAGCACGCGCACTGGCCCGTCACGCTGTTTGCTCTCTCAAGCTTAAGTAGCCCGAAGATGGTCCACCAACCGATCCAGCTCGGGTCGGTCTCGCTTAGCTCTGCTGACCTTTTCTTGATAAAATCCGCTGACAACCGCTTTGGATACATGCGACTAATAGAAGAATTCCAACACCCGCTGACCAAGCAACCAACCAAGGATGAGCAATGATAATCGGGACTATTTTGCGTAACTACAAATGTTACGAAGGAATTAATTATATACCCGTAAGCAACGGCACGGATTTTAGCGCGTACATCGGCGAAAATGGCGCAGGTAAAAGTACAGTTTTAGAAGCACTAGATATTTATTTCAACGGCGGCGCTTGGAATGTAAATAATGATGCGCAAGCTAATGGGCTCAGCACACGATGGCCGCATATATGCTTGGTAGTCGCCCTTGAAAAAAAGAAATGGAATCGTATAGCAAAGACAAAAGCTGACCAAGAATTACTGCCTATAATAGAATTGTTGAGCAATATACTTTGGAACGCCAAGCTTGACGAATTTAATAGTGCCAACAAAGAACAAGCAAAGAAATTTATTTTTCACAGAGAATCTCTTGTAATTTCGGAGGACACCCACTTCTTATGTGCAGTCGGGCAGGAATATGATTCACCTCCTGATAAATCGTTTCTATCAATATTTCGGTCTATGTCCACCATTCATACGTTGGTATTGATGTCACCATCCTGGGACGGAAGCGTGCCGATCGACGATGAATTAGACAAATTGGTTTCTAACATAAGCAAGTTTATAAGACCAAATTATAACTACATTTACACACCCGCCGAAGTAGACGTACAGCGCTATACAAAGATCGAAAGCAAGGCAATCCAAAAGCTTTCTGGCAAAGACATAGAAGCTATACTGAAAGGAATCATCGGCCAACCAACACTGGATGAAATAAACAAAAAGCTTGCGGATTTCATTAAAGAGATTGAAGCCATTTTAGTAGACTATCAATACAAAAAACCAACACAAAGACAATCAAAGCTTAACTTTTCAGACCTAAGCCAAAAAGTTATAGAATCGTATTTCTCTATCCGCGTACTAAACAAAAGCGATGGAGGCATCCGCACACCGGTCAATCTATTGAGCTCAGGGGAGAAAAAGAAAGCACTAGTAGATATTTCATACGCTTTTCTCAGCAAAAACAATAACCTAGATACAGAAGTTGTTTTCGCAATGGACGAGCCGGAGGCGTCCCTTCACACGGGCGCGATATTTGAACAGTTTGAAAGAATCTATCAAATATCCGAACTGGGAGTCCAATGCCTTTTAACAACGCACTGGTATGGATTCGTCCCAATTCTTACCACCGGAGCTGCCATCAATATATATAAAGAAAAGGATGAGATTCTAAATACTTTGTTAGACATTGCTTATTACCGCGAAACGGTCAAGCAACAGAACATAACACACAAGGGCGCTCTACCGGCTGACATCAGCTTGAAAAGCAGAAATGATTTAGTTCAAACAATAATCGCATCAATTAGAAAACCTCTGCCCTACAGTTGGATTATATGCGAAGGGACAACAGAACGGATATACTTTGAGCACTACTTCTCATATGAAATTGATAAACAAGAACTCAAGATTTTGCCAGTTGGGGGGGCAAAAGAGGTTAAACGACTATTTGAATATCTAGAGCTACCAATAAAAGAAGACGCTAAGCAGGTGACGGGCAAGGTTTTGTGCCTCATAGATACAGATGTCGAGTTCATGGAATGCGACTTTCAAGACTATCCAAATTTAAAGTTTCGACGTCTTCTTGATTTAGCTAACGCAACGCATTTAGTTAAAGGCGGTCACAACCAGAAGACCCCAACCGATGTAGAGGATAGTCTAGACGCTGATTATTTTCTCCAGACCATGTATGAACTTCGCGCAGACCATGAAGACGTTCAGAAACTTGTGGACAATATTGAGATTATTGATCTTTCGCATTCAGCTGCATCTGCATTTAACTGGCGAAGGAACGAACGCGAAGCCCTGAAGGCACTCTTCCAGGAAGAAGGCTTTAAATTCAGGTTTGCGAATGAGTATGTAAAATTTGTCGATCGGGAGGATCCTTTTCATTCTGGGCCAGCATGGATTACAGAAATTCGAAAAGATCTCATCTAACCATTCGCTATGTCCAGCTGCGCCTCGATCGCAGCTGATGGTGACTGACATCCAGAAGCGCCATGGTACCAAGCAACTGCGTATTCACGGCGAGGACGGCAAGCTGCGCTTCCTGCCATTGCATCCGGTTGCCGCTGAACGCATCTACATCTACCTGGAAGCTTCCGGACATGATCAGCAGGACAGCAAGGCTCCCCTCTTCCACCCGCTGCGCGGTCGCGCAACGGGCGCAGGGATCACGATGGCATCTATGCGCTGGTGGGCTGGGGGTGCATCGCTTGCGCGCTACGGCGGCAACCAATGCCCTGGAGCACGTGGCGGATATCGCCAAGGTGCAGGCCTGCTAGGCCACGCCAATATCAGCACGACGCGGATCTACGATCGCCGGCAGAACCGGCCTGAGGACTCACCCACGTTCAGGGTGAAGTTTTGAGTTGTGTGTGCAGCGCGGAAAAGTGAAGGTTTTAGGTAACGTTACCATTAATAGGCGGGCAGCAAGGCAAAGTGGGGTGCGGGTGAAATCAACCCGGGGCTCCGCTCACGCCGTAAGGATCTTGCCGGTTTTGCGGTCCAGTATTCGATATGGCGAATCGTCCTTCCCCTCTGTAGTCCGCTTGAGATCTGCCAGAGCGACGGACTTCGTCTTGTAAGTCCACTCTGATCCCATTCGAAACCATTCCCCATCAAAGTCACTTCGAGCTTGAAGCTCATAACGCGCTTCAGATGAAGCCTTTTTGGTGCCGGCCGGCTGAGCGCCGGCTAAACGTCGTTCGAGCTCGCGGACACGCGCTCGAGCTTTTTCCCCCAACTCGAATTCTACCCGGGCTTTCATCTGCGCATCTTCCAGCTCGTTCATCAGCTGGAGCACCTGTGCGCGCAAGGCCATGTTCTCGTCCAGGGACTCAACGGTATTTTTAGTAACGTTACTATTAATGCGCTGACGGTACTGACGTTGAATGGTCGCACGGGACAGCGCTTGACCGGTCGATGGCCGGCCAGGCTTGCGCTTTTCAGGGGCAGCCTGGGTCAATGATGCTGGAGGTGCTTCGGTGATGTCGGCCATGATCTGGGATCTGACTCAATTGAGGTAACGTTACTATAATAAATTTTGGTAACGTTACCTATTTAACTTCGACCATACGTCTGCTGAGAGGGAAACGCGTCGACCAGCGCCGATCGCTCTCGGTCTTCCCGCTGGCCGAGAGCTGGACCGCAGAAACGATCAGCGTCAACGGCAGCTGGTGTTGGTCGTCCCGCCGAAGGAGGTTGACGTGCAGTTCACCGTAGCGGGCAACTGGTACGTGTTCACTGGCATTGGCTGTACTGATTGCGGGGCCTGGTAGTTCTGCAGGGCCTGTATCGCGCGCTGCTTCCGAGCCTGGTCTGCCTGTGCGTGTTGCTGGCTCAACGATAGCCGGCACTGAATGTAAGCATCGGTCCCCGGCGTGGCTCCGTAGGATTGGCACTGGGCATCCTCGGCGGCCGCTTGTTGGGCGGCCTTTTGTTCCTGGCTTGCACAGCCTGCCATGAGGATTACGACGGCGGTCAGTGCAATCAAATGTCTCATGGCAAATTTCACTGATAACCCAGCGTTTTTCGTTTCTTGGACTTTGGCTCCTCACCGGGCGGCGGGGGCGGTGGAGGCGTGTTCGCATCGTCGATCATTCTGATGAGCTGGTCACATTCTTCCGGCGTAATTTCGTTCTTTGCCAAGGCCTCTTTGACCAAAGAGTGCATCGCCTCACTCGACGATTTTGTCCAGCCATTCTCCCTTTGCGTGCGGATGGCGTCAGCCAGTTTTGTGAATTCCTTGCTGTGCATAGCGTCTCCCTAGCGTTAACTTCTCAAAAAGTTTACTTCATATTCAACAAACTTGGTCCCCCCCCTGCCTTGGTCGCAGATGAACTGCTGCATTGGGCTTGGTAAATCTTTCCGTTGTCCGTGGATCTGGTGGTGGACGGGATGACTTGTCGCTCTGGTCGGCAGCAGCCAGCAAGCCCCAAATCGCGGCAGCCGCCTTCCCCACTCCAGCCTTCAAAGGGCTAACTCTTCCAGATGCGGTGTAATATGGCTTTTCCAGTGCGGGAGCAATGGTAGGCAGGCCATGTAGTACATCAACCAGCATGCATAAATACTGGAATGAAGATAGCAATTGCCGGCAGTCAACTTGCCGTGCGCTAGCTCGTGTCGCAGGCAGGGGCCACCCTTGAGGTTGAACAACAGGTCAATGGTGTAAATCAGATCCACTCCGAAAATCGACTCCAACTGATCACGCCGATTTTTCAACAGTCCGCTGATTGACCTGTCTTCTTGAAGCATTTCTTCATCGAGTTTTGAAGTATCAAAACCAGCATCGCTGAGTACATGACGCAGCGAGTTCTCTAACTGAGGGAATAGCAGGTGGCAGGCAGACATCATGTCGCCTTGGAGAAAGCGGGCGAGGCCGAGAGCGTAGATGTGTTCGAATCCCGGAGGAACGAAGGGGCTGGCCAATACAATAGCCATAAGGTGGCGATCGTCTAAAGCAAATTTTGTAAGCAACGTCTGCGCGGCGGGCTTCACCCGACTTTCGACTGCCATCTGGTAATGGATATCCAGATAGATCAGGCTCTCATGCTCGTACCACTCTGGGGGCGGCGCTTGGTCAAGGTTGGCGACTGGTGCTTGGTTAATTACGCGCCCCAAGACGTCGGTGTATATCCGACCGCTGAATAGGTCAGATAGGAACGAGTCGTTGCGATATTTGATGATGTCGGTATGCAACGCTATTTTTTGTGGCACATCGCAGACAAACGCGAGCCTGTAGAGGAAGTCTGGAAGCGTCAGGTGCTTGAAGATATCGATAGTTCCCTGGCGCTCCTCACTTAGATCCATGGGAGTTCGGAAGACCGAGAATTCATGAGCAGCCTGCGCTTGCTGCTCCAGTAACTGGGCCTTCAAGACCTTCAGTTCTTCCTGCATCCCTGGGATTGAACGAAGCTCTCGGATGGCATCTCGGGTCCAACTAGCTTTTGCCATGTAGCTTTCGATAGCGTCCCCCATCTTGAGGGTCTGCTGGATCGACTGGAGCTTGCAGCGCTTGAAGGCTTCATGATCTTGTGATTGTTGGTGAGCCTGGGCGGCAAGCTCCCACACCCCCTTGACCGCCATGGCGTATTCACTAGCCCCAGCATTGGTTGCTAACTCCTCAGCGTCTTGAGCCACTTGTGCCCATTCAATTAGCTTGAATGTCTCAGCCAAGCGTGCAAGTCGGACGAAACTCGAATAGCACCGCTTCCTCTGGGCTTCAGCGTACAGGCGCTTCCACGAAGCCACAGAAGCATCAGGAGGGTTTTTACGCTTACCCGTACTGGCGATGATATGGAAGACCCGATGGATCAGATCAACGACTTTCGAGGACAAGCCGGAGGGTGGCTCATAGCTGAAAGAAAGTTTGTCGTCGAGATAGAACTCGATTGCCTGGCAGTAAGCCTCGATCGACAGACTGGCGGATTGGTGGAATTTTCTATGGTTATACCAAGCCACGTCAGCCACCCTAGCGCGCAGCAGGGGATGATCGATATTTTCTGCAATGGTGGCGAGTACTTGGCTTTGCTCACCGCATATGTCAGCTGGAGCAGAGGTGCGCATTCCGTCTCTGATCAACCTTGGGACGAATGCATCTTGGCGATCAACGGAAAAATGGAATGAGCACACGACCATTAGCACCCGATACGCTCGGTATGCACCGTGCTGACCATCGGCAAGCGCCTGTCTGGAAAGAGCCCCGAACTGAGAATCAAGCGTAAAAAGTTCGAGGGTGTCCATGGTTTCCAGCAGGTTGCTAATCTTTGTTTGTTCGAAGTCTGTGGTAGACGCTAGCTCTAATTCAAAACGATTGGGCTCGTCGTCAGTGATAGGCGCGGACTCTGATTCAGCCCCTTGCATCGTTTGCCCACCTCTAGCCCCTTGGTCGTGCTGGGCCGCCTCCAATTGATCAGTGTCCTTCACTTTGCGTCACTCCTATTTTCCTATCTACGGTTGTATGAGCGAACTCGCTAAATGCTCCCTGCGTTCAGACCAAAAAAGTTGCATACCAACATCGCTGATCTGGTCCAGGTCAACAATGTCAGTTTCATTGAGCTCACCATTACCAACACCGGTGTCAATCAGCGACTGAATCCTTGCGCGGCGCTGATTGAGCAGCTCAAAACAGGCTGCCTTGATAGTGATCGGGACACCGACCACACACATGGTTTCGGCAAGAAGAAAAGTGACGATCATGAATTCACGCAGGCGGTTCTTCACCCGAAATCGGCCTTCCGCCAATTCGGCAGTAATGTGAACACCAGGTAGGCTGTAGCACACCTTGTTGACTAGGCCCTGGTCATGGCACTGGGCTTTTAGCTCGGCAGCAACCCGTGCTAGAAGTGCACGTTTTTTAAAGTAGTAGAAAATCCGCATTTTTGCTTTTACCTCAACTTTCCGGGTAGTAGCCGGTACAGCCCTTTGGGGGGGAAATCAGATGCCGATCGTCGACGCCATGAGCCTTGCGCTCCCGCAGATTCATCACGACCAAAGCCCCATCTTTCAAAGCGCTCGGTGAAGGCCCCGATTTCGTAAAGCTGCTCCAGCAAGGCGTCGAACATGTTGTGAGCCAGGCTAATTGAGTCAGCGTCCAAGTCCTGAACAGCTTGCTCCAGGTGATGGAACAGGTCGGTTTTCAATATCACTCATTGGTTGAGCCTCCGGACGATTTTTCTTTAGTCGCGATGCTTGAGGCCCACTGAAAGCCGACAGTTGCGGGACTCAATACTCCCCTGCCTGAAAGGCCAGCACGCCCGATCCTTCATGCTGGGAGTTTGCCGGACGATCGTCAGCTTGACCTTCTGCGGAGACTCAGCCCGAGGAGGGATAGAGGGGCTGTGATGAAAGGTGACAATGTTGTGAGCGCCCGTGGGAACAAAGTTCTGATTATTGAAGCTGGTTTGCCGAGGCCCGGGGTTAGGACCCGTGTCCAACGATGTTGAACTCGAGCGTATGACAGAGCCCCTGTCCACTTCTGCGTTCAACTCCTGAGCTTTGGATTCCATCGACGCGACTCCTCGGTGGGGCTCCGATCGGGTTGACCACAGCAAAGCGCTTACTCCAATAACACTGCCTATTGCTAGGCACGCGACAAGACTTTGCACGCCACGCCTGTGGCCTCTTCGGGTAATTCGTTCCGGGGCATCACTGAGTTCTGCTTTCATCCATGACCTACCTGTGATCTCTTTTTGCACATCGGCAACATTCTGGAAGCGATCTTCCCCTTGAACTCTCGGACGCGAAAGACGCGCCCCGGTACTGCCAAAGGCCTGTAGTGCACAGCGGATTTTTCCGTGATTCTCGGTCTGATGATCAGACCGCTATTTTGGCCAGCGCTTGACCGATGCTAAAAATGGAGCGTTCGCCAGACTCGGAAACCACTGCGAAGGCCTTCGTTTGAGCGTATTGACCTGGCCCACGTGCCCTATTGTCCCAGACAGCAACCACATCAACTGTGTCTTTCACCTCTCCACCCCAGCTGTCGAGTTGGCAATAACGGTGGTAGATGTCGAGCACGTCAGATCGATCAGGATCTGAGAGCTTGCCCTCGATGGCCGTCCTCTCCCGTAAAGCATCGAAGTAAGCTTTAGCAGCGCCGAGGGTGTTATAAACCGTGCCGCTTTTCACGATGACTTTCTTTGCCATGCTAATTTCCTTACTGATCAATTGCCGAGGTTGAGGCCAGCATTTGTGATCGTTGCGCCGTTTTTTTTCAGCACCCCTGCATTATCAGAAATCACCTTGTAATGCCCTGATGGGATATCCATCGTGAGCGGCCCGCCACACTGCGGACAGGCTGGATTCGCCAGAACTGCCAAGTTCGATGGGATGTCGTCCGGCCACCAAACCTTCCGACAACTCCCGAGGCATGCGTGGCTGGGTGCTCCATGATTAGCGCTATAGATTAGGTGCCCTTTGGTTTTCACGATCTGCATTCGAATTCCCTTCTCGATCTTTGAAAGCGAGTGCTCCCTATCCTACTGCCTCGGCCCAGCTCGATGGCTGGGATTGGGGTGAACCTGGTGCTTTCCTGTGTCAGGTGCGTTTTGCGCGCAGGGCCGCCAATGCAGCGTCAATCTTGGCCGCGGCGTCGCTGTATTCCTCTACGGCCACAGCCCCACTCGTGCCGGGAATTGGGCGTTGCTCAATTTTTCTTACTTACACAGCTGCATCGCAATGGCATCGAACTCACGGTCAAAGCTAGCTTTCTCTGCCGCGCTCAAGAAACCCTGCTGCTCGACGAACCGATTAGTTTCATTCCGGACGTTCTCTACACGTTTCACCATGCGCTGTGCTTCAACCTCGGTAATACGACGGCCTTTTCTTGAGGTACTGATATCGGCATTTAGAACATTCGCTCTTACTGAGATATGTGCTTGTCCTAGATCGCTGATCTGCCCGCCGGTCTCGCCGGCTATTTCTTGTTGGTTTTGGATGTCGCAGCTTGGAAGATTGAGGCTTTGCTGTGCAGCAGTAGCGGTCAGGCTAAAAGCAAACAACGAAGTGAAGAAAATATGTTTCATGACTCAGTCCCTTTGATCGGATGTCAATCCCGCGTACATGGCATACCACGGCCTAGACGGTGCTGCCCGGCAATTGATTAAGGCGAATCTGCTGCATGGGCTCGGCTAGGATATTTTCCAGAACCGGCATAGCGTTTGTCAGGGTCGGGGCCTTCATGTGCGCTTGCAATGCCGCTTCATCGTCCCAGCTTTCGTAGGAAACAAAGCGGGCGGGGTCTTCGAGATCCGTCAACAGCGCATAGGCCTGGCACCCAGGCTCGTGCTGGAATTGCGGCAGGGCGGATTGCAGTAGGTTTTTCAGTTGCGCTTCCTTGCCTGGCTTGGCTTTCATGATCGCGACGACGTTAAGAGGTGAAGTCATGTGGGGAGTCCTGGCAATGCCGGCGCCGGAATGGAGCCGTCAGCGCATGAGACATGCCACGTAAGGTATTCATTCAGAAAAACAGGGAGGCTACTGTTACTGCGCCGCCACCCTTTTCCTAGATACTCGGCCTGATCGGCTGGACCTGAGTCTGCCTAGCCTGATGTGTCTGTTTCAGCTCGGTCTCCAAGGTGTTTCTCATGCTTGGGCTGATCACGTTTTCTAGGCCCAAGGCCATAATCCAGCCTAGGGCCAAAGCATGGTAGTAACTCACCAAGAGATCGCTGGGCGCATCGCTGACGGCGGAAATCCTGTCACGAATGCGCATCACGGTTTTGGGGTTGTCCTGCTCGATCTTGATAATGCCCATGGCTTTTCCTAGTCCTGATCGGGGTCAACAGCGACCCACGCTTTCGCCCCGTTATAGTCGTCGCCAGACGGCCAGTGACGGATGCAACGCGAATAAGGTGTTTGAATTGCCCAGGGCGTAGCGAAGTGGCATGGCGGGGAGTCATACGGGCTCTCTGTCAGGATGCCGCGGGAATCGCGATGAATCTGGAGAGAGTAGCCAGCAGGCCTCCTGAATAGCTTACAGGCAGGCCCGGCGCGGTGTTCACGGAAAATGATTACGTATGCGCTAAGCAGCAGCTAAACGCCGCAATATTGCTCAAGAAGTGCCACCTGGTCCTTGTGACACATGACCGGCATTTCTTGCGCACCCGCGAAGTGAAGATAGCGCGTGCGATGACGACCATTGGTGTAGCCGACCCAGCGCGACACGCGCTCAGACCTACGACCCAATATTTTCAAGATAGGCTGTTTGGACTCTTCTTTAACCTCGTTGAAAGAAACGATCGGCATTTCGACGTGCCGCTCCTTCGGACCAGGTGGTGCCAGAAATTCAAAGATGCCCTGGCGTTTATCTTGGTCCCATTCCTCTACAGGTGAGACGACAAAGCTTTGGTGTTCGTGCTGATCCGAGTAGTGAATCAACTTTTGTACATCAACCATGACAACCACATGGTTATCGTAGCCTGGGCGGCACCGCAGACTCACGCTCTGATAACCAGGGTGACCACCAGAGAGACTGACTTCATACAGATCTGTGTTCATCCTTTGTCCTTTGCTGATGGGGGGCAGGCTTGCACCCGAAACCGACTTAGCCTAAATCGGTTTCCCGTTTACCGTAAATCGGTGTCCGAAAGGCATGAAAAAGGCCCCCAGACTGTCGGAAAGTCCGGGGGCCTATTTAACCAATGACCCGTTATGCGTAACGCGTCAGAGGCTCAGTCCCTCGTTGGCCTGGGCCAGCGCTGCCGCCGAAATATTCGTGGGCTTTTTCGGCTCTGCAGGTTCGCTGCTGCCGAACACGTATATGACCGAGGCGCCACCAGCGGCCAAGCTGGCGGGCACGATACCCAGCAGCGCCCACCCTTCATTGAGCAGAGTGTTAGCGTTGCCGACACCGATCACCTGCTTAACTTGTTTCACGTCACTGAACTGCATAACAACTCCTTGTGCTGCATGGGTGGCCGTTCCAGGGCGGCCCGGCCGGGGTTCCTTTCGTTATGTGTAACGGCGGTTATGCGGGTTCTTGCGGCACCAACTGGAACACAGTCGGGCCGTTGGGCTGATCGTGACGCGATACGCTCAACCCCTCGACCGAACCGGCAGGCTCGCGGTTGTAGATGAACACATCACCCTCAATGGCACCCACTTCCCAATCGCCCTCGTAATACAGCCCCTTGCGCACCTCCCCCACCTTGCGGCTCTCGTACATCAGGTCATAACTGACTTCTGGATCGTATTGATCACTCATGCTCGTTTCCTTGCCTATAAATGGCCGCTCCAGAGTGTCACGGCCGGGGTCCGTTCTCTACGTTATGCGTCATCCCGAAACAGGGCGTCGGCACGGGCAAGGCTCTCCGCCGTGGCACCGGCCAACGGGTCTTTCTGGGCCCTAGCGGCCTCTACCTCGGCTTCGGTCCGTGTCGACCCCAGCGTGTACTTAGTGATCGGAAAATTAGACTCGTCCTGCCCTGCCGCGACGTTGATCAGCTTCCAGCCGGTTTCTAGCGCCTTGTTCGCCTCCTTAAGATCGAACGTCGTGCGGATACGCTTGATGTCATTCATAGCTTCAATCATGGGGAAACTCCTAAGCAGGGTTGCTGGTAGAAGTGGGGCCGCTTCAGCGCGACCCCGCTTTTGGTTTTCCGTCGAGCCACGTTTTTGGAAAACCCCCAAGTGGATCGTTAACCGTCGTGGCCCGCCAGCATCACGGCGCGGCCGTCTTCCCGATCATCAGTCGACATTCGCTCACCTTTTAGCTATTTCGCTAATTTGCTAAGTAGCAATCAGGCCGCCTGCACGCTGACCGAAAGGTGCAGCCCCAGCACGGCCAGCGCGCGTTCTACCTGCTCGATTTTCGAGGTGTGCAGGAAGTCGACCAGACGATCCAACACCTGCCGCGAACAGCCCGGCCGCTTGGCCAGCTCGGCGCGCGTTACGCCTTCATCAAGCAAGGCTTCTACAGCACGATTTTTGCCACTGTCAGCGCAGGCGAGCGCAGCGCCTGCTCGCTTTCGAATGAAGCGTTTTCCTTCTCCAGGAAGCGGCTTTAAGGTCATGTGAAAAATAAATATCCGGCATGGCGCAAAGGAATTCTGGCGAGCCATATCAAGGTCAAGTGAGCTGGATAAAATGCGTAAAAAAACCAACGTACTCTAGGACACCTTAACGTGACGGGCGGAGCACCGGCCAAAATCAGCAGTGCAGCCAGCGCCCATTGGTTGCCGTTAATATGTCCAAGCGCAGCGCACGCCGCGATTATGAGGATCAACGCCGGCAATGAGGGCCGTTTTGTGTAGCTCCAGATCCCCACTCCAAAAGCCACGGCCGGCCACCAGAACTCAACTATGCAACCGCCCAGGACGAAGACCACGACAGCAGATATGTAGCCCTGGAGGGTGCCTATTTCCATTAGGCGCAGAGTCGCTGTCAACACGAACAGCGTGAACAGGATGTTGAGCGGCCACCAACCGTGCAGAAGGCCCCCCAGGGCGAGAAACGCCGGCGACGCCAGTGCGCCGAAGATCGCCAGTCGTTGCATGGTGCGGCGGTACACACCGCGCTCTAGCGCTCTAGGACGAGCTAGGTTGTACGCCAGAACAAACATGAACAAAGGCATCGCCAAGCGGCCGGCGCTGTACAGCCACGGCATCGTATCGTTCAAGAGATATTTGTTGATGTGGTCGCCGATCATCAAGACCAGGGCGAGCCACTTCACCGCCTCGATGGTCCCACTTGAGATTTCCAGGCGCGGCCATGATGTGGTGCGAGTTGCTGTCTGATGCATCAGCCCTACCCTATTTCATCAGCCCAGGCGCATACATAGCGGCCAGGGCGCGTTCGGCTGCTTCGTTGCGGGGCCGTTGGCGAGTGTGCGTAATCGTCTGCGCCGCTGGCTGGGCCGGCTCAACCATGGCTGTGATCGCGGATTGAGGAATGGTTACAGCACTTTCCTTTGGTGTCCCTTCCCCCGATGCCGTGGCGGCGACAAGGGCCGGTGCGCCGGCTGCACTTGGATCGTAGGTAACAAACCGATCTGACAACCAGGTGCCCCACTTTGCCGCTCTTTTCATAAGGTCGGCACGGTAAGACGCATTGTATTGCGGTGTACGTGAATGGTAGTTAGCTGCGCGCGTCCACACATCGCCGGAATCATTGCGTATGTGCCCGCGCAGTCGCCAGGCGGCAAGATCATAGGAGTAGCAACCGGCCTGCGCCACGTCGTCAGCTGTAATTCCGTATAGACGTTCCAAGTCACGCAGATAAGCCGTGTTGAATTGCATTGCTCCTATGTCGTCAGTGCCGTTCGAGTTGCGAACGCGCTGACCCGGTTTCCCGCCCTCTTTTTCTGCCACGGCCAACACCAGATTTGCAGGAACCTCATACTTGATGGCAGCAGTAACGGAACAGACCACGCGCTCTTGCATTTGGGGTGGCAGATCAAGAAATGGCATGTGTACTCCCTTAGCCTTTCAGCCGGCCGTACTTGTCTGCGATCTTGTCACCCCAACCGTCAGGTGTTGGGCACTGGTTTACGAATTCTCGACGCGCATCTTGGGTTGCGTCAGGCTTGAACTCGCCATCTTTCTTCTTAACGATGCTAAAAAAGTCTGATACAGGCCCGTCGCATCCTCCTGCTTTGCCCTGCCCCTGTAGCATGCCTGCCATGCACAGAACTGTTTCGCAGGGGTCTTTTGCAAAAACCCAAGTGGCTTGTGTCGCCATAACAAATGCGACCACGGATGCGCTGATAATCTTTTTCATATGTATGGTCCTCATGCTTTGCCGTTCACGAATGCGTCAATATCGGGTCTGCCGCTCGCTACGCTGTCGCCATCAAATTGCGGCTCGGTTTGAGGTGCTGGGTTGTCGTAGTTTGAAACCACTGAGCGCGCTTCCTGTAGCTCTTGCTCTTGCCTGATTTCTCCAGCTCGGTCCATTGTTTGGGCATCGTTTCGAGCTTGGCCAGCCGTCCCATTGATTTCGGCAGCCAGCTTCCCGCCTGCGGTTTGGCTAACGCGCTCTTTAGCAGAATCGAACATCGAGGCACCTTTTGCGGCTAAGCCGGATTTTGCGCCTCCTACAAGGCTGCCGCCCATATCAGCGGCGAAGCGTCCGGCAGTACCCATTGCCTGGCCGAAGCTGGAGCCGCCACCTCCACCACCGCTACTGCCACCACCACCACCACCACCACCGCCTTCTGAGCCTCCAACGCTACCCGTATCACCGCCTCCGCTACCTGAGCTGCCGGCATCACCACCACCACCACCACCGCCACCCATGTTCGCCTGAGCGGATTGAAATGCGGCCTGTAGCGCGCTACCCGCACCCGCCAAATTGGCGGCGCCGCCCATGGCAAGCGAAGCGCCTGCACTTGCTACGCCCGCCGCTACTCCTGCAGCGGCTGCAGCCGCGCCTACTGCTGCACCCGCACCAAAACCACCGATGCCTGCGGCAGAGGGGCCACCAACAATTCCGGCAAACATCGGCGGAACTTTAGCGACCAGCATGAGCAAAATAATTGAAGCGACCAGCATGACCAGAAGGTTTTTAACGGTAACAGCGCCGTTCATAGTCGCTGCGTAATACTGGTCTATGAATGACTTACCGACCCCTACGATCAAGATCATGGCAAATAACTGCACTGCAATACCTAAAACAGTCTTGTAGTAAGCGATGGCGATATCGCTGGTCCAACGGCCCCCGCCGAAACCAAGCAAGAAAACCGCGCCATATGCCAACAACCATCCCGAAACTAACAGCAGCAGCATGTTAACGCCGACTAATGCCAGCACGACTAAAATTATAGCGGCAATAATCAGGCCCACACCTGTGTTTACCGGCTCCCAGCGCGACGAACTATCTACTACCTTATTGGCAATATCAAAGCCGATATTAACTATCGACGAGGGTGTAATTGTATTCCCCAGTCCAGTCGCCTTTGCCGAAATTATCCTTAGCGTGTCCATGATAGAAACAGAAATGGCTGGACCGTTTTTTAAAATCCACCAGAAGAAACCTGTAGTTGCTAGGAATCGAATGGTTTCTGCAAAAAACTCACCTATGTCCGCTTTGCGAAGGATCATCATCCCATAGGTCCAGACCATACTTATAAGCACTAAGCCCCAAAAGAGCCAACTAGCATAGTTGACCATGGCTATGGACCAAGTGCTGGCTACTTTTTCGAAGCGATCAAGAATGTCGTCCAGCACCCCGCCGCCGCGTACGGGGGCGGCGTGAGCCTGTACAGTAACGATTAGCATAAGTAATGGGGCTAGTCTTTTCATAATTACCACGCCCGTGGTTTGCTTTGTTCAAAGCTTCCTGATAGAGATTCAGCAGTTGCGGCACTGGTGCAGTTGCTAGTCTTCGTCGATAGATCAGGGTCGGCATCGCATTTCTGCAACATTTCTGTTCTTTCAGTAACGTTGGCTTTGTAATATTCCACAGAGTGGGATGGGGGCTTGCCGCACGCCGCAAGCACTATGCTGATACCGACAACACATCCAGTGTTAATCATGCGGTTCATATTTTAATTCCTCTTTGCTTACCAATTTCTTGGTGTGCTTTTATCAAAGGTGCCTGAACGAAAAACTGCGTCGCCAGCGGCCCGACTTGCAGCCTCATCGTTAGCTCGAGCGGCTTGAGTAGCTGCTGCTGCCGATTGAGCAGCCAACATACTTCTTATTTGCAACAGCTGATTCGTCTGCGCGCTTGCTAGCTGATTTGCGGCTTGGATCGCCTGCATTTGCCCTCTTGCGCTGGTCGCTTGTGACTGTAGCTTCTGTAGATTGGCTGCGTCCGTATTTAGCGTCTGTTGCTGCTGATCTACAGTTTTTAACACCGCGTCATTAGCCCGCTTCACCGCCTCGGAGTTATCAGCCTGCGCATCTTCAACAGCTTTCATCTCGCTTTCTGAGCATCCAGCTGGGGTGAAGCAAGGCGAGTTACGGTAATAGTTGACGTTCTGGTAGCGTGAAAGGTATGAGTCAATACTGCCGCTTTGATTTTTGTAATAGTTCAAAGTGTCCTGTGCCTGAACTAATTTGTTCATGACACTATTTGCCTGGTCCCACACGTAAGCGGCAGGGGCAACAGTGTTCTGCAACATATTCTCATACTGTTCCAGTTGTGTCTTATACTGCTGAATTTGCGCGGCTACTTGTTTAACCTGGTTAATTGCAGTAACAGTGGTTTGAGTTAGTCCTACCTCATCTAATACCAGAATCCCAGCCTGCGCAGGTTGAGATACCAGCAAAGAGAAGATTGCCGCTGCTGTAAAGCCTTTAACGGCTAAAATAGTTGATTTAGAAAACATAGCTAGCTCCTTTGCCTTAGTAGTCAAACGACTGGTAAGCCTTGGTGAAAGTCACGTCCTTTACCGCCACAATGTTGAAACGATAGCCCGGACGAATTTTAATCGTAGGTGCCACGTTTAAGTTTTTGGAGACAATCTGCGCAGATACCTGACCAAGTTGCTGCCCAAGCGCCGAGCTAAGTTCGCTGCTCACAGACGGCTGCTGATAGCCTGTGCCGCTGCTTCCTTGGCCCTGATCGGTTGCCATGGAGGCTCCAGCGGTGATACCTGCCATGAATAGGGCAGAACCATATATACGCCAGAGGTGATTATCCACTTGATCGCGGAAGCCTGAGTAACCTGCCATATCAGCTCCCGGCATTGCACCAATATCTAATGCTTTGCCGTCTGGGAATACCAGACGCTGCCAGGCTATCAATACGCCCTCCTGCCCAAATGCAACGTCGCTTGAGTAGGAACCTACGAGGCGGGTCCCTTGTGGAATCAATACGTGTCTGCCAGTAGCTGTGTCGTATACGTTCTGCGAGACCTGCGCCATGATTTGACCAGGTAAATCAGAGTTGATACCACTCAGCATGATCCCAGGGATTACAGCACCGGCCCGGATCTCGAATGGGGAACGCGGCGCTTCTACTTTGGAGTCAAGTGCCCAACGATCTTTCTTGTCGTTGTTGTCAAAGTTCCCGTAATCCTTGGCCGAGCTGTCAGATGACGCTGCCAGCATCATGCCGGCCGATCCGCTCGAACGACCACCCATACCGCCGCGACCACCGCCACTCCCGCCCATTCCACCCTGCACCTGGCGCAATTGAGCCTGGTAAGCCGCGTTTGGGTCAGTGGCACGTTGTTGATCGATCTGGCGTCGAACCTGAGCTATACGATTGACCATTTCGTCACGGGTTTGCGGAGCTTCTGCATTTGCAGTTGTGCTTTCCCCGACACGGCTCATGTCAGGCAAGGTGATTGCCGTTTTTGCACCTACTGCCGTTTGAAACGCCTGCATTTTCAGCTGGCGAAGTTGCGTGTCTTCTGGATCTGCTTGATTGCCCTGACCTCCGTTAGGACGCGGAGGGACCGGAGGTGCATCAGGGTTATCGACGGGCGCAACGGGAACTCCGTTGGCTTGGGTAGGAGCCGCTGGGACGGTTCCCGGCAGAACAGGCGCTTCGGGTGCTTTTGCCTGAGCGATCAAGCCGGCACCGCGACCACCGATAATATCGCCGGCCATCAGCGAGCTATCGCCACCCTTCCCCGTCGTAACCGCCGCATGCTCCACAGTCGCTTCGTTGTTACGTTTGACGGCCACCATTGCCACCAGTCCCAAGAACAGAGCAATAACAGCAAACCCGATAACCAGGGGCATGTTATTGACGCGGCGTACGCCGGTTCTTTTGGTAGAGGCACCTGGCGACGAGTCGGGAGACATTTGGTCATTATCAGCCATGGCAATTACTCCTTACGCGACCAGGACCCGGCCGCAGCGACAGTCCCGTTCTTTTGTGGAATGTAAGCCCTGCTGGCCGGCCGGCCAGCGACTGTGACTGTCACCCGATAAAGGTCTGCGGCAGGCGCAAGCGAATCAACCACATAGCGGAGGTCTACGCCAGGCGCAGTAACTGACTTAACGGCCGGCTGTGCCTTGCTGCTGCTCTCGGGCGCGTATTCTTTGACTGAGTACCCGCGACCGCGCAGAAGCGTCACTAGAGCGTTCCCGTAGGCATCATCCGCTGGCTGCATGATGTTCAAGCTGGTCAGCGCAGGTGGATACTGTGTCACCAGGTATGCAACTGTGTCGCTTGCCATAGTCTTGTTGTAAGCGGCAGGTGCGGCCGAATAGTTCCCGTATGGAGAGTTCGATGCGCAACCGCTCAAACCCGCGATTAGCGCCGAAATAAGGAGGACATTGCGCATTACTTGGCCTCCCGCTCAATGGTGATCTTGTCCTGGCTAGAGCCAATACCAGCGATGAGAATCGCCTTGTCGAATACGCTGTCAACGATGTAGCGATTGCCCTGTACGCGATAGTTGACCATTTGCGTCTCCGCATCACGGAAAATGCCGCCGTCACGACGAACCACCAACAGGGTTGGAGATTCCTCCTGGCTCATGGTGTCGGGCATTTCAATGATGGTCTTTGTGCCGTCATTGAACACACGCACTGGCTTCCAGCGTGCCTTGCCATTGATGGAATAGTTGAAATTCAGGTTGCCAAGGTATTCACGGGTTTGCGGAATGGTGTTGTCGTGGCGATCCTTGACCTCAGCAGTTTGGATCGCAGCCCATTTAGCTGCCGCGTCCTCGGGATAGATGAACCGTGCATAAGGCATGCTCTCGCTGCGAGTAGAGCGCATGCGGAAGTGATAGACACGACGATCAGTCATTACGACCAGAGCGGTATCAAGGTCAACGTCCAGCGGTTTCAAGATCAAGTGAATCGTTTGGTCTGCACCAGAGCCGCTGATACCAGGTTCAACCGTGTAACGAGGGTCGCCCCCGTTGAGACCGTTGAACTGCTCCCCAGGCTGCAAGGAAATGTCACAGACCTGGAGGACGGCGCAGACGACTTGAGTTTGACCGCTGCCGTAAAGGAATGTAATGGCGCCGTCACCGCCAGGAGTTGGTTTGCTGGTGGCTTGGCCGGTCTGCCACTTCTTGCCGATATCTATAGCTTTTTGCTCTTGAGGCGTCAGCTTGATGGTCTGCGGCGCGAAATACTTATCTGCCATATCCTTCTGAGTATCAGCCGCTTGCACTAGACCTGGAAGAAGAATGCCGGCGATAAGAGAGGAAATCAGTGTTTTGTTCATAGGAGTGTCCGCCCCGAATTAAAGTTGTTTCGACCAGTTATAGTCACGCACGAAAATGAAATGGCCGTTAACAAAAGTATTTGCGTCAACCGGCGTGTCTTTGTTTTGGTAAACAGTGATGAGTGCGCGCATGTTGTACGGCTTGCCCTTTAACTGGCCGTCACGGCTGCGAACGGTTTCAACCCAGTCCACTTGCCAAGAATCTTTGGTCTGCGGCAAAGCGGATAAAACCTCTACAGATACAGTTTCATTCTCAGCACGCTTGAATGGGTTGCGCTCAGGCGTTCCGTTAAGGTACTCACTCGTTTTAGCGGTGGCTGGATCTTGTGGAGCCAGATAGGCATAAGCAGCCTTGATCGCCTTAGTCTGAAGCGTGATATCTGGCGTAACCATGCGGGTGTTGGTCACGAAATTAACCACAGCACTTTGGTAGTCTGTTATCACAGCATCCGGCACGCGTTCCAGTTTGGTAACAGAAACTGTGTTACCAGCAGCGTCTTGTTGGAACACCATAGGAATGATTTTCGACTGCGCGCCAATGTAGACGACACCCCCTACAGCGCCCATGACAATGAGTAGGCTGATGATTCCCACAGTCTGCCAAACCTGAATGGAACTCATAACTCCCATCACATGACCGTTCCAGGAGCGGCGTGCGTTCAGGTAAGGGTTACTGACCTTCTTATTAGCGGCTAAATTTTCGTCCGATACTTCGGTGCTAGCCTCTGCTTGACGATTAAAAATATTCATGCTGCACCTCTGTAGTTATCAAGGCTTAAGCCCCGGTCACGCAGCCACACATCTACCCATGCGTCGCCGTGTTTTTCTTCCAATTGCTTGATAGTTGCAATGTCCTCTGCACCGGTTGCACCGACGAACGAAAGTGCCAAGGGGCCAAGCGCAAGGCTGTAGAGGCGACGGCCTTTTTCAGACACCAAGTAGTAATCACGCTTTTGTTGGGCAGTTGCGATGATTTCGATCTGCCGCAAGTTCAGACCCATACGCTGGTACAGCTCAGTGGCTGTTTCATCGCGGGCATACATATTTGGCAGAAATATTTTGGTCGCAGTCGATTCGACAATAACATCCAAGATGCCCGAGCCGGAGGCGTCACTAAGGTTTTGTGTCGCCATCAATACGCGGCAATTCTTCTTAGCCAGGGTTTTAAGCCATTCACGGATCTTTTGCCGGAATACATCATGGCCCAACATCAACCAAGCCTCATCGAGAATGATCAAAGTTGGTCGGCCGTCGAGTGCTTCTTGAATCCGCATGAACAGGTACAAAAGCACCGGCAGCGCATAGCGGTCGCCCAGGTCCATCAGGTGTTCGATTTCAAACGTGATGAAGTCCGAGATAGAAAGCTGGTCCTCTTCAGCGTCCAGCAGGTGACCCATTAGGCCGTCAACTGTGTAGTCCTTTAGGGCAGCACGAATGCTGTTGTCCTGAACCATAGCGCTGAATTCCGACATGGTGCCTGGACGGCCTGTCTCCTGTTCAACCTTGCTCATTTCGAGAATGGTTTCGGCAATCTTGTTGCGCTGTTCTGGCGTAGTGTTCAGGTCGTTCAACGCGAGCAGGTCGTTCAGCCAGTTCATAGCCCAAGCCTGACGAGCCTGAGTGATCAAGCCGGACAGCGGTGCGAAAGCAAGTCTTTCGCTGGCACCGGCGACAACGTAATGCGAGCCGCCAGCAGCCTTGCAGGCCGGATACATCGACATACCTTTGTCGAATGCGAACAGTTGCGACCCACTGTAACGGCGCCAGGCCATGGCGATGATGCCCAGGTGCGTTGATTTACCAGCCCGCGTAGGGCCGAACATGATCGTATGGCCTAAGTCGCGCACGTCTAGATTGATGCGAAACGGAGAATTACCACTAGTTAGACCGTGCATCAGCGGTGGTGAATTTGGCGGCATCAGTGGATTTGGCGCAAAGTTTTCGCCCGTCCAGATCGTGCTTGTTGGAATCAGATCAGCAAGGTTCATTGTGTTGATTAGAGGGCGACGCACGTTTTCCACACCGTGCCCTGGCAGCGATCCCATGAAAGCATCCATCGTGTTAATGGTTTCAATACGGGCAGTGAACGCCATCGCGTTGATCGCTTTTTCAAGTCTCATGGCAGCCGCTTCGACTACAGGGCGGCTTTCGTCCATCAGCACGACGACACTGGTATAGAACCCCTGCGCGACCATACCGCTATTTGTTTCAGCGATAGCTTGGGACGCATCCGCTACCATGTTTACCGCATCGTCATCGACGATGCCTCCATTGGTATTGAATATCTGGTCAAAGAACCCCCGGATCTTCTGTTTCCACTTCTTGCGGAATTTCTCCAGGTGCGAAACGGCCTCATGGTGATCCATGAAGATAAACCGGTTAGACCAGCGATACTCAACGGGCAGCTCAGCCAGGTGCGACAAAATCCCTGGCGACGACTCCATGGGAAAACCTTCAATGGCAACCACTTGAATAAATTTGTTACCCAACTTTGGCGTCACGCCGGTATATAGCTCTTTGCCCCCAATCAGGTTGTCGATGTAGATAGGATTGGTCGGCAGCATCACAGGATGATTCACCCCTGTAATGCAGAATTGAAGCCATTGCAGGAATTCGTCGTGCGTAACAGTCGAGCCGTCCTCATTCAGTATTTTCTGACCGCGCAGGCGCTCCAAGCTAACGGCAGAAGACATGCGCGATTGGATGTTATTGACTTCACGTTTGAAGAATTCGATAAGATGATGAGTACGTGCCTTGTTGTTTGGTTTGTCAGTATCATCACTGAACATCAGTTCGACAAATTTACGCTCAGCCAGCATCGGCGGAAACCAGGTTACGGTGAGGATGAAAAACCCCTCGTACAAGTTGCCCAAACCTTCGAAGGTGCGACGACGTTCCTCGTCAATAGCGGCCGAGACCCGATCAGGGAAAGCTGACGTGCCTGGAGGGCTGTAGTTTGGAGCTGGACGACGCACCGCATCAACGTGAACCATCCAGCCGCTGCCCATGTTGGACAGCGCCTGGTTGATGCGGAACGAGTTCATTTCCCGCTCTACTTCGGTAGCACTGGCGTTGTCCGATCCTTTGTACAGCCAGGCAGCCATGAACGAGCCGTTTTTGCCCACAATCACGCCATCATCGACGACAGCAGCGTAGTTGAGCAGATCCGCCAAACCCGCGTCCTTGGACTGGTGCTTCTTGAGGCGCAGATCAGCATGGAGCTGTCGGGCTTGCATGAACAAGAACAGCACCAACAGGATGCCAACGGCCGCAATTGCAAACAGTATTGATTCGATCATTTGTATTGCTTCCCTTGTGTGGTGCCGTTTTCGCGGAAGGGAGTGGCACGCGGCGGGTAAAAGGGTTTGTACTTGCGGCTGCGCAGGTAAACGGGGCGCATCATCGGATCGGATTTGCCCATTTTGCGAAGCATCCAAAGCGAGGCGAACCACATACCCATGCCCAGAAAGAAGGCCAACCAATCTTGTGCAGCGAAGATCAGTACGGCAGCCAGCAAACCGCTGAACATAACCAATTCACGATCCCCACCCATGAATAGGTTGTGGCGGTTGCCGGCCCGACGAATAGGGATCTTGCGTAGTGCCATCGGAATTAGGCCCCCATAACCACGTGAGCAGCCGCAGACTTGAATGCCTCAGCCTTGTCCATGATCCAGTCCGCGGACTTTGCAGCCATATCATGCGCAGCAGTGATTTCGGCGCCCTGGCCGGTGATGGCGGACAAGGTGTTTTGCGCAGCAACGATGAACGCTAGAACAAGAACGATGAAAATCAGGGTGCGAAGGAATCCGTTCATGTCGCCGCCGAAAATCAGGCCAGCCCCCGCACCTACCAGACCCACGATTGACGCGGTGAAAGCGAACGGGCCGGTGATGGAGGAACGGACCTTAGTGAACCAATCATCGAACGGAAGCCCGCCGCCAGCGGTACTGGCCGCAAGCGCTGGATGCGCACTCACCAAAAGCATGAGCGCAGCGCCAACAGCCAAGACAGCTTTAGTGTTTACGCGGGAAGTGTTGTTTTGCATGGTGTTACTCCTAGAGTTTACGGGTGATGTAGTTGCCATTTTCACAGCCGAGAACTTCCAAAATCCCTTCTACTCGGCGGCCTTCGGTGGTTTTTTGGATGTGAACGACCACATCCACTGCTTCAGCAATCAGCGGCTCAATCGTTGTTGGAGCGGATGCGTTACGGGTGACAAGCGACAAGAGTCGTTGAAGTGCCGATTCGGGGTTATTTGCGTGAAGAGTCCCAGTGCCGCCGGGGTGGCCTGTACTCCAAGAGTCCAGAAGGTCTAGAGCTTCCGCACCCCGGACCTCACCGACGATGATGCGATCAGGCAACATCCGAAGCGTCGTTTTAAGGAGGTCGGTCATCGAAACTTCGAGCGTGGTGTGGTACTGCACGCAGTTGATAGCGGCGCACTGGATTTCTCCGGTGTCCTCAATAATGACGACCCGCTCATTAGGATCGTTATTAACCATTTCCTGAATTATCGCGTTTACAAGCGTTGTTTTGCCTGATCCTGTGCCACCAACGACCAAGATGTTTTTATGCTCACGCACGGCCTTCTCAATGGCGTCACATTGAGCTTGGGTCATGATTCCCATCTCGACATATTCGTCGAGTGTGAACACTTTGATGGCTGGTTTTCGAATTGCGAAAACTGGAGACGAAACCAAGGGCGGTAGCTGTCCCGCGAAACGCTCATTGCCGAATGGCAATTCGCCGTCAAGGATCGGCTCAAGCGCGCCGATGGTTTTACCAAGTAGGCCGGCGAGTGTCTTCATGGCTGACATAGCCCGCCATGCCTCTAACTGTCCGATTATCCGAGTTGGCTCGCCTAAGCGTTTCAGCCACAGGTTTCCATCTGCATTAAGCAGAAGATCGGTCGTTTTTGCGTCATTCAGAGCGCCCATGACCATAGGCCCTAGGTCACGGCGTAAGCGCTCGGTTACGCGCTTCTTGCTTGTGTCCTGATCGTCGGACTCTTCATTCATCGTTTGCTCCAGATTCCATAAATTCGCGAATTAGGCAAACGATATACAGAAACTGAGTCAAGAGCAACAACTCAGCATCCTTTTTAACAGTGGATTTAATATACACCGCTCGCCTTCCGTGACTTGTTGCTAATATCCGACACCGACAAAAAAAGCCCCTTGCAAGGGGCTCTTGGTTTTTAGCCGCTAAATATTCTCAGCTTTGTGATCCGTTAGATGTTTTCCCTGATTTTCGCAGTGTTGACTTCGTGCCATTTGCGTACCTGGAACGCTTGATGAAGCGTGAGCGTCGCGCAGGTCCGACAGTACCCACGCGGCAAGCTAGGAAGGATATGAGTTCCCGCAGCGTCGTCTAATTCCTTGCTATCTAGATCAGTTGATTCAAGCAGCATTGGCAGCGGCGTTTCTAGAGCGTCCGCAATGGCAGCAAGGGTCTTGAGCGTTGGGTTTCCCTTGCCGTTGGTGATGTCCGACAAAACTGAAATAGAAACACCTGTGAGCTTCGCAAGCTCATGTTTAGTCATGCCTCTCTCGCCTAGCAGGCGCAGCACATTGGTAAAAAAAATCGCGTTATGCACAGTCGATCGGCGCCTCAATGCAGGGCTAAACTTTAGCCGCTAAAATTCTTGACCGTGAGCGATTATTTAGCTAAAGTAAGCGCTGGTAAGTAAATCGTTCCCGTCATTTCGGGCATCTTACATTTTGTACACAGTTTCGGTAAACGCTATTTTTTTAATAGCGCGTGATCCGTCCCAAATTGGCGCGTAAGATTTCCCTGGACATGGGCCGGCATGCCGGATAAAGCCGGCTCTACATAGGTAAAGGAGTGACAATGGCAAGTCTCAAGACCGCCGCTCAGAAGCACATAGACAAGCTGATGAAAAACGGTATGTCTCGCGAGGATGCTGCGATGCAAGCCGCGAAAGCAGTGCTCGCTTCGACTACCGCTTACCCTGGAGTCCAGTCTGAGGATTTCATTGCCGCTGCGCTGGCCGAGTCCTCAAAAATAGATTTCGACAGCCCAACACCAAAACCAGCATCTGCCACCCCTGTGAAAAAGAAACGCACGGTTGCGGACCGGCTTGATGAAGCTGTGACGGCACGCAAGCAGCCGGAGCTGTTCCCAAAAGGTTCAAGCAAGGGTGCGCCTACTCCTATAGACACTATCGCTGCAAAGGTTGCAGAACGAAAAGAGATAGAGAAGCTGGACAGCCTCATTGGCGAAATGGTGCAAATGAAGTTTTCTCTCTATGACGTTGCCTCATGGGACGACGATTTGCGCGTCATACCTAATGACTGGGCAAGGTCTGCGGTCTTCACCGTCAGGAATAAGGGGGTCAAGCGTCGAGCGTACGACAACGAGCTGGTGTACCACTACAACAAAGAGGTGGAGATTCATTACACCGGGATTGAATTACGCGCCGACGACGACGAGCTGGTATGGCAGCAGATCCTTGAATACGCAAAGCACTCTGTGATTGGTGTCCACGTCTACTTCACTCTGTACCAGTTACTCACCGATCTAGGCTGGCCGATTAACGGTTTCTACTATAAGCGCGCCTTGGCCTGTATCAATCGGCTCAAAGCGACCTCTTTTCAAATAAGCTCACCCCGGCACAGCAGAATAAAAGGGCTTTCTTTGATAAAGGAGTTCGAGATAGTCACGGACGCCAATAAGCGTTCTGTTTGCCAGATCGAGCTTTCAACGCACCTGGTCGTACTTTTCGCGAACGATCATTATTCCAAGGTCGTTTGGGAGAGATACCGCGCACTCTCCCCCACTGCTAGGCGCTTGTTCGATTGGATCGTCACGCACAAAGCCCCGTACCCCTTGAAGCTGGAGACGTTCCGTCTCATTTGTGGTTCCGAGTCTACCCGCCCCAAGAAGTGGGCCGAGCAAACCCGGGAAGCCTGTAAAGAACTGGAGGCAGCCAAGCTGGTTCAGCAAGCCTATGTGGAAAAGGAAGCAGTCCACTGCGTCAGGTAGCGTGTGGACAGTGCCGGGATAATCACCTGGTCTATTGACACTTGGGGGGCTAGAAGGCCCATCTAGTTGACATTTGGGGGGCTAGCCTCCCTTTTTTGCGCCTGAAATTCAACCATCATTCATTAATTGAGCCAGAAACACACGTCTTCGAAGCCTCCCAAGCACGGCCGCATGCGTCCGTGGCGGATAACCGGGCGCATAACCGTGTTTTGCTATAGACACTTGAGGGGCCGACTACAGACACTTGAGGGGCTGTGGTGATGACACTTGGCGGGCTAAACTACTGACACATGGGGGGCAGGGTTGCCGACACATGAGGGGCCACCGTTTTGGCGTAAACTCTTTAAAATCAGTCAGTTGCGTGCCGTTTTTCGGGTGCTCTAACCCTTTCTTTTGAACCCTTTTTTAAACCACCTTCTTTAAACCGCCTTTTAACCAACCGCGCCGAAGGGGGGAGACCCCCCTTCTCGATCCCTCCCGAGCCGCTTCGCGTCTCTCCCATCCCCCCAGGGGCTTACGCCCCTCGTTCGCAAGCTCACTTCACCCCAAAGGCAGTCAACGCCGCTGCGCGACGCCATAACCGCTTCGCTACGCAAAGGAATAAAGCCTCCTTTGCTGTGTTGATGGGTAGTACGCTGTAAGACTCGAAACTTTGCATGAACAATACGAAAGCAAGGTTTTTACGCCATAGGAGAGGTGCACTTCCGACACAGCGCAGATCTTATGCCGGCGAGGCTATTTTTCGACGGTTCAGCTCATAGCGGATCGCCGCGCTTTCTTACATACTGTTTGTATGTACAGTTGTAGGCGGTGGCTATGTCCTGGTTCCTTTCCGATGATGTCCCTGAGATTCCATCAGATATTCTTGCCCGGCTAGAGGCTCGTTATGACCCAGGCGACGTATCTGACGTTGCGCATCTTGAGCGCGAGCGATCCAGTGTCCGCCGCCTTGTGGCTATCCATCAGCAGCTAACCTGGCGGGTTGTTGAACTGCAAACGGATTTGCACACTGCCAATACCAATATTGGCTGCCTCAAAGGCCAGGTTCAGGATCTAGTCAGAAGGCTACAGCGCATGGGTTACGAGCCTTCGCATAAACCCCCTTCCCGCTAGTTCTATGACACTGGCCCCTCAAGTGTCATGGCAAGGATTCTCGGTCTATATGTCAATTTGACCTGGTGCCAGTCTGAGCATCGAGGTACTTCAGTGCCCCCCAAGTGTCATGGCTGTTGATCCTAGATCAAGGTGGCGGGCAGTGCAGTGACCGAAGGGCGCTGTGCTGTCGGCCACCCAACAAGCGAAGCGCGTTAGGCTTTTCGGCCCCCCAAGTGTCATGGGTTAGGCGCGCAGTCACTGCCTACCTGGCTTTACCTGGTTTGGCTTGCCGAGGTTAGAGGTAATTAGCCCCCCAAGTGTCAAAGCATTTGCCTGGTTGTACGCCAAAGGAAATGCATACAAATCTACAAAAGAACTCGTATATGCGTTGTTTTAGGTCTTTAGGACTTATAATGCTCTACAGAGGCCAGGCATTTGCCAGGGTCAATGACCGGCGTTATCCGATGTACATAGTCAAAATCGCCGTACTACGTAACGAAACCGACCGCCTGTTTCGGTTGGCCAACACTCACTATCACGCTTGTGTAGGTGTGATTGAAGTTCAGACCTGGCAGACGGTTGCTCGCCGGGCATTTGCGGACACTGAACCCCTCACCTGCAAGCGTGCGACGCCGTATGACCTGCAGCAGTGGGCCGAGGCTGTTAATGGCCTGACAGCTACTCTGGCGGCATCGGCTGATCGCATTGAGCGCATAAAGTCCCAGAAGCCTAGCCCACGGGCTTTGCGACTGGTGGAGGCTTGTGAGCTGTATTCACAAAACGATCGAATGCATTAAAATCTCTTTGACATAATAGGTCTTTAAGACCTATTATGTGCGCGAAGGCCAGGCATTTTGCCCAGGTCAGTACCGGATAACTCCGATGACAACTCAGACTCAAGACACCCCTCTTATCACCTCGATGATTGTGGCCGACGACGATCGTTTGTCGTTTTTGCCTACTTTTTTTGGCAAATATTACATGGCTGGCGAAGGCTTGCTGTATGCCCATGCAGACAAATATGTCAAAGGTTACAAAGGTGGCTTTTGGAACTTCTTTACCCTCAGCAATGGCGGTTTCTTTCTCGCGTTGAATAGTACCCAGCCGCAGCATGTAGTCATTGCAGACAATTA
The DNA here is from genome assembly GCF_053903055.1 of Pseudomonas sp. AK106. Taxonomy (NCBI): domain Bacteria; kingdom Pseudomonadati; phylum Pseudomonadota; class Gammaproteobacteria; order Pseudomonadales; family Pseudomonadaceae; genus Pseudomonas; species Pseudomonas sp. AK106. Next base: position 561 of record NZ_CP096428.1, on the reverse strand, counting down.
TTGCTCCGAGCACATGAGCGCAAAAGCGGCCGGCGTCGTTCTTACGTTGTTTGTACTTGGTCGGTTGTTGGCTGCAAATATCCCTCACACTGAATCAGACAGGTTCGTAGAGCTTTACCACAAGCTACGTGAGTTCGCTCTGGACCATCCCGAGTCTCAGGCCATTCTGACTGCCATCGACTGAATTAAAAGGCCCGGTTCATACCGGGCCTTTTTGTAAGGGTAGATCTATGACATTCCACGAGCAGGCCCGACAAGTCCGTGACCAGGCCGATACAGAAGCCATTGCCCAGGTGCTTGCTCAGTACCCTTGGGGTAAGGATGTAGGGCCCCGCCCTGCGGGATCGGTGCCGGATTCAGTGATGACCTGGACCGTATCAGCTCTGACAAGCACACTATGGAGCTTCAGGAAGCTCATATTTCCTATGACCTCAGCGTTCTTGAGATACTGGACAGAGACTTGGGGAAACTGGATACCTCTATACCTTATGGTTTCGAGCAGGTAGACGTTGTATTAACTGCCCTCGAAGCGTACCAGGTGTGAAAATGGGCTTATGCAGC
>NZ_CP096427.1:0-96656 GCF_053903055.1 Pseudomonas sp. AK106 | reverse complement strand
CTCAACAAGCATCGCCACGGAGAGCTGCTGTATAGGCGTTACAGTCTTATCTAGCGGACAAAGAAAAGGGCTACTAATCACAGTAGCCCTTGAAGGTATGCTTGATATTCATTTTCACACCCTCAAGCAGGGGTGTGGAGGTCTCACCCTACGCCGATGTTCAGCCATCGCCGGGGTTCCTACGCCAGTCATTGCCGCTGAAGGCCACTGGTTTCGCGCTCGCGTCTATAGTCGATCTTCATAATAACTATGTCAACCAAATTTGATGAATGGCCGAGTGTTTACAGGGGGTTTTCAGCTTCGAGGTGATAGTTTATTTGAAGCCGCGTACTGGATCAGACCCTTGGCATCTATGACTTTAGAGGGAACTGAAATCTCAAAATGCATGCCTTCACCGAAGGCACATAGCGGCATTTGTGGTTAATGTTCCTTTCATAAGCCAGCGCGCACACGCGCCCGGTTGAGCACGCGGGCGGCTTGCCGGTCGGGGGCGATTTATCCGGGTCTTAGCGCCCGCAGGGTGGCCGTAGGCCAGGGCAGGGCAGCTCTATCGCCCTGGGCCGCTTAGACAGGCTTTCTTTGAATCTTGAGGTAGCGTTGCCGCGCCGTGCCGAAGGCACGAAGTGCGCGGTGCATTACTGCTGTTCGAGGTGTTCCACCTCGGAAATCTCTTTTTTATCCCGAAGGGGTTAACTGGATGGGGAATAAAATTTCATCTAATCCAGATCATCCACAGGCGATGCCTGCTTCTGCGTGGCCACCTCTCAAAAAGGGGTCGCCCGAGGGACAGATCGGCGCTGTGTGCAGCGCTTTTCACGTCCCCTGAGCACAGCTGCGTCACCTGCATGCGTCGACCCGAATTACAGGCGAGCGCAAGCCTCCGCGTGAGCAGATACGGAAAAAGGGTGCAGGCGTCTACCGTCCTCCCGTTCGGTTAACGAATGGACGTGGCTCTGCCGATCAGATCACCAGCTAATCAGCTGCCGGCGGGTTTCCGGTTGAGCAAGGCGCCAATGGCCTTCAGCGCTTGGTGACCGGTCATACGTTCGGGAAGAATGTCGGGCTCAGGCGGTTTTTCAGCAGCTGCCGTTTGTTGCGGCAAGGCCAGCTGTCGTTGCGCTGGATCACGTGCGTCACGGGCTTCCTTGGTCTGCCAGCGCTTACGAGAGATTGTGCGGCGCTGCAGATCCAGGGAATGACGTTCTATTTCAGCCATGCGGCGCTGGCCAATCTCGCGCAACTGCACATCGCGGCGCTTCTTGGCTGCGTTCTGCACGCGCTCATAGACGTAGCGCAGGCCCAGATCGGCCCAGAACTGCTTGGTAAAGCGGATGAGCACGCGGGTACGCACCAGGTGCAGGCCGTACTCGTCTTTTTCGTCGAGGCGTATGCGCTCGATCCGGCGATAGACGTAGCCGGCTGCTTCTAGGGTCTTGAAAAGACGGCACAGCGCCGGCGCTGAGATAGTGCCGGCGTCCTCGGCGATGTTGCGCTGGGTGTTAAGGACGTAGCGGCCGTTTTCGGGATCGATATAGCCCAAAACACTGTTGGCCAGATCCAGGCGCACCAGCAGCTGCTCGGCTACGCGCTCGATCGCCTGAAAGACCTCGACGCGGGTACGCCGATCGCCATGCACTGAATCCAGTTCGCGCAGGTACTGGCCACGGTAGGCGACCATGTTGCTCAGTCGCTCGTAGGCTGAACGGATCAGAGGATTGCGCAGTTGCTTTTCACTGAGGTGACGAGCAGTGGCATAGCGTGCCGGCATTTGCCGGGCGGATCTGCGCAGGGCGGAATGAGGGTCAGCAGGATTGAGTTTGACGACTGTGAGGTTGCGTTTCATGCGGCACCGCCATAGACCAGGTGGTCAATGGATGGGCAAGGAACGCAGGAGAAGGGGGGTAAATCATGGGTGCTGCGCTCGGTGCTTTTTGGATCCATAGCGCCGTCATTGTTCAGAATCATGTCCGTATATCCGCATGTCAGCGGTGAACCGATCTTGGACTCAATCTGCAGGTTGCAAGAACCCGCAGTGAAGGCCATAATCCGTTCACGTTATGTGTGTTGGACAGGTGTTCCCCTCTCTAAGGGCCTGTTCAAGATTTTCCAAAAAGCCCCGGCGCCAACCGGGGCTTTTTGGTTTCTGCTATTTGTTCATCTCACCGAATTTCTGCCCATCTTTCGAACGATCCAATGTCGAGGATTTGCCTCTGCCTTGAGGGCGGACACGCAAGTTGCGGGCACACTATCACCCCCAACATCTCTCCGCAATGAAAAGCATGGGTCTTTAAGCCGTTAATTTTTGCACGTTCAGAGGTTCTTCAACCTTGCTAAAGGCTGCGATGCGTAAGGGCTGGGAGAAAAATAAGCGAATAACTTACGTAAGCTACATAAGTTATTTAACTTAACTCGGTTCATAGGTGTGGGAAATTCGTTCATCAACTTGAGTGAAAAAAGCTAGGCCTGCTGTACTTTTGAGCAGGCAGTAAACCTTCAAATACAAGATGACTACGCTTTAGCACGCTAGCAGAGGAAGCAGAGGAAGCAGAGGAAGCAGAGGAAGCAGAGGAAGCAGAGCGTCGAAGGTTGGCGCCTTCTTGCGCTAGTGTTTTCCCAATGCCCTGCCGAGAAAGGCGCTTCGGCTTGAAGCCGCTCATTTCATCGTGTAGGCGAAAGTACAGGAACAGACCAAAAATCTTGATCTAGAACGCTGGCAGCGTTCGATCAGCAAAAATCAAATGGATTCTCGGTGTTGCTATCTGAGGAGGCCTTACCGAAATCGCGACATCTGAGGTGGGAATCTGCAGATTCAGCGGCCGAGTATGGCTAAATGGCAAATTGTTGTGGACGTACAAGAGTCAGTCGCCCGGTGTAGCTGCACTAAAGTTGCGAGACGATCTGACTGACTTGGTGCGCTTGGTAGCTGTCACGTCCAGGCTATTAATCAAAGTCAGGCGTGAATGATGTAGACCAGTGGATGCTCAAGCTACCAAAGCGTGCGTGCGTGAAACCTTATTCTTCCCCCTCATCCTCCTCAGCAACTGCGAGCGGCTCAGCTTTAGAGGCGGCCTCAAGTAGAGCCAATAGCTCCACTTTATCGAGCTGTTGCAACGCAATGACACCTGCTCGAATCACGTCCGAGCGAGAAGCTCGAAAAGAGCGAGGCAGTAAAGATATCTTGTCGATCTGTCTGTTTAGCTCTTTAGATAGTGAGAAGGTCGTACGTACGAAGGTCGGCGCCTTCTTGCGCTTACGCTTGGGCTTGAGTGTCGCGCTGACTGGCGCCGCAGCTATGAACGCCAATGCTGCTTCATCATTCTCCTCACGGGTTCGCGTTACCTGCTCAGGCTTACGAATCAAATCCTTTAAGCCCATGTTCTATCCCCCCAGAGCTCATCAGCCAGTGCCTCGATTTCTTCCTTAGCTCGAGGATCTGTATTGCTTTCCAAAACAGAGCAGCCGTCTTCATCCGCATCGTCATACACGTTCCGTGCGGTAGTGATTGCAGTGAGAGGTTCGATGCCAAAGGACTTACACGCTTCTTTGGCATCTAGAATTCGCTGGATCTGACTAGGGAGTGCAGGGCATTGAGTGATAACGGCTCGAACGGTAAGCGATGGATTTACCGCCGTCGCCAAGCGCGCCAGGTTGTCGACCTTGGGCAACGTTTTCAAGTCGCGTCTTTTGGGTCTGAACGGGATAAGCATATGAGTTGCGACTGTCATCGCTGAACGTAACGCTTCAGAGTCAGATCCGCCGGCGTCAACCACGATCTGCCGGTATCTATTACGCAGATCTGACAAGGTTTGCCGAATATTACCGTGAGCTTGCACAACAGGGATGCTTGGCAAATCACCTTGCGCGGATCGCTCGGCAGCCCAATCCGCTGTGGTGCCTTGGGGGTCAGCGTCTAGCAGCAAAACGTCACCGCCACGTGCTTGCAGCCAGACTGCCAAATTTTGAGCCAGGCAGCTTTTTCCGCTCCCCCCTTTCTCTCCACCTAACAATAAAATCATAGGATCGAATTCCCGCCACATTGAAAAGTGATGTAACTTACATAAGTTATTTATACTGCGCCACTAATTGACTAATCTTTAAGAATTCGCCAAAGCTAACGACCGATCAATCCTGGCTCATGCCAGGTTCATCATCGTCCGTGGTCATCGGCGCCGCAGTTGCGGTTATAGGGGCTTGCGGCTCCGCTTCCTGACGTTCCGGTGCTGTCGGCTCTGCAGCCCACTCCCGACGATGCGTGGTTTTCTCGGTCACCGTGCCGTCCGCAGCGACTTCCTGCACCACCACCGGCTGCGTCCCCAGGTCTTCCAAGCGCAGTTGCTCGCCAGGTTTAACGCCGGCGTGCTCCATCGCTTCTGCCAACGCCACACCCCAGAGCGTGCGCTCGCCGGCGTCGGTCTTGAGTGTGACGAAGTAGCTTGCCTGGCTCTCGGTTTGGTGCTTGTACGGCGCCGCACCATGGGCCAACAACTGGCCCTCAATCACCTTGCGATTGGCAGGTGCGGGAACCTGGCTCGCCGTCTCAGACGCCATAGGAGGCAGGTCACGGCCTTCAACCTCGTTGACGATATCGGCGGCGACGGCCGTAGCCTCATCCAGAGTCTTGATCGTTTCTGGCACATCCCGGTACTGGTCATACAACTTATCGATCGTGGCCTTGAAAGCCTCGCGATAGCTGTCGTTCTCCATGTAGGCCTTGAGCATCGCGGTGCCTTCCGATGTGTTGTCACCTGCGCCCACGATCCACATGGCGTGGTCTTCTCCGCGCAGGTGCATTACCGAGTCAGAGCTGCGTACATCCTGATCGGAAACCCGAAGATCGCCATTGCGCCACGCCACCTCCCGCCGGACCAGCTCGCTGGGACTGTCTGCGCTCAAGTCGTAGCCATGTGCCTGGGACGGCTGACCTCGTTGTTGCTGCCAGTGCGCGAAAGCCTCGCTGCCGGCACCGTTCAACCCACGGTCAGGTACGCCTAGGGAGTCGGCAACACGCCCAATGAAAGCGACCCGCTCCTGCGGATTCACACCCCCTGCATCAAGCGCGGAGCCAATAGATCTGGAGACATCGTCAGCGGTTTTGCCTTCGCCGTACATGGCCTCAATGAGCGGCGTCAGCCCCAGTCGATCGGTGAGCTCGCGAGGCTCACGCGAGCGATCGTCGATGAAGCGCGACAGCTGCTCAGGTTTCAACACCGCGATGGGGACCTCGGTGTCAACGCCCTGGGCATCGGGCTGACCGGCCACCACTGGCCCCGACGTCGCGGCCGTTGCACCTGCCGCTTTCATCTCGTCAACTGCCGGCGCGATAACCTGGCCTTCCTTCTCGATCTCCAGTTCCGCCCGGCGCGCCGCCAGGCTGGTGTTCATCGCCTTGTCGGTGAAATGCACGTCCAGGCCATTTTTGGCGGCGGCCTCGATAACCAGGCGTTTGAAATCGGCGCTGCCGTTGATGGTCAGGGTGCTGCCAAACCGCTCCTTCGCCAGCTGCAGCGCAACGGCCACTCCCGCTTCGGTAATGCCGTTACGGCGCATGGCGATCGAAGTCCCGGTGTCCACGAACAAGGTCTTGTCGGTGAGCTTGTCCAGGTAGTGCACGTTCTGGCTGAACTTGGCCTTGCGGGTGTAGATGTCCTTGGCGGCCAGCTCGCGGGCGCGCTCCTGGCTGACATTGGGGTCCAGCTGCTTGCTGACCCGATCGAGGATGTGGCGAACACGGTCACGCACCCTCGTGGGGGCAGCACCGCGTGGGCCACTGATGGAGAAGTCAGGTTCGTCTTTTTCGTCTGCAATCAATTTGCGGATGTCTGCACTGCCCATTAAATGGACCTCTTTTGTGGATGAAGGATTACGGATCTGCTCGGTCGCTTTCAGGCGCTCAAAGGTCAGCACCGAGGCAAGCTGCGACTTGTCCTGGCGGGTGAGCCGTTGATCACTGAACACCGAGCGTCTGAGTGCGAAGTACTGCGAGTTCAAGCGGCGCAGCGCGTGGCGCTGCGCGGGTAACAACTGCTGTTGCTCTGCCTGCCGGCTGAGATAGGCGGCGACCGTCGAAGCGCTGCGGCTGGCCGTCAGCGCCTTGATCGAGGGAAGCTTGATTCCCAGAGGCTCGTTACGGCGACGGGAAGGTTCGAACAACCGCTGACCGTGACGCTGAATGTCAGAGACGGAAGGGATGCGATGGGGGTTGCGAGCGAAAGGAGGAAGCGAGTGATTTGTGGCACGTTTCTGCGGGTTTGAAGCTTTGCTGCGTGTCGCAGTGCCGGCACTGCGCTTGTTTCGGTTTGGGGCTTTTTTCCTGCTACCAGAGACCTTGGCCGGGTCGCCGGGACCGCGTGGTTCGGGAGTGAAAAGCTTGTCCCTGTCCAGCTGAAATGCTGGTCCTGGAGCGACTGGGGGTTTCAGCGGATCGAACAGTCGGCGACCGCGCGCCTGGATGTCTGCAATGGAACCCATGCGGCGAGGATTGCGGGCATGCGGAGGCAGCGGGTTGTCGGTTATTCGGGTTCGTGGTCCAGCTCCGGCCCGTGGGGCTCGGCCTGGCTTGCCAGTTTCTCCTCTTCCCGTTGCTTGCGCAGGAACGGAGGCAGTTGGCTGTCGTCGTCCTGATCCGCCGGCGCGCCCTCGTCCTCCTCTTCCTCCTGGTACAGGCGATCGCAGTCCAGTATCTCCTCCCGGTTGATGCTGTCCCAGGTGAACGTGTGCATCATTGGGCAGTAGCACCGCACCGTCACCGAGTCCGGTCGATCCGGCTTGCCCGTGATCTGCCACATCGCGACTGGACAGGTCTTGCAAGCCATCGGCAGGGCCGGCAGGGCGTCGGCCCTGAGCTTCATCAGCACTTCGCTGGTGATCTCTCGGCCGTTGGACAGGGTGTAATCGGTCATGGGTATCTCCATAGGTTTGATAGAACTTTGATTCGCGGTCGGCCAGCATTTGCACGCGAACGTCGGGTGATGCGTCGGAGTACGCCTGGCGAAACTTGGGTGTCGCCTTATTGACGTACTTAATTTCCTTTGCGCGCTGAGGCCAAGCCTGTAAGCGGTCGTGTATTACTTTTTCATCCAGTGGCGGCATCTTGAGTTCTCGCCGCACGATGAAGTCGTCTTTGAAGATGGTGTCCTTGAGGTTGGTGAACTTGGCATCGCCCTCAAGCTTGACGGCGATGTATTCATTGTCCTTGCCTTCATTGCGAATGCGGGTTTCGCCTGACTCACCCACTAACGCGTAGAAGCCTTTGCGATCGGTCACCCCACGTTCAATGACCTGCTTAACCAATCCCTGTTTAAACTCCCGGTTCTTGCCGTAAAAGTCATCAGCCTTATAGCGGGACAGCACGCTGGCCGCGTCCGCAATATCAATGCGCACATGATCGCGGGGGGATGCAAGTTCATACTTCTGATTAACGTACTCTTGAAACGCCTCATAGAACTTCACGTGATTCATGTAGACATCGACGGGATTAGCCTCATTACCGCTTAGCAAGTTGATGCGTGGTACAATGATATGAATGTGCGGTTTACGCTCAATCATTTCGCCAGTCTTTTTGTCAGGCACATACTTGATTTTTGGCAAATGCGCTTCGGCGTAGAAGTTAAACTCGTCTGGCTTATAAGCGTGCATCAGAAACTGCTTAAACTCTTGAGTGATATCACGCAGCATTTGCTCACTGAGCTGATCTTCACGAAAGCTCATGGTAAATGTCAGATACCGATCCTGGCCATGGTCAGGGATGCTTTCGTAGATGGAGCGCGTCCGATCAAGATCACCGTCGATAATCATACGGTGGTCCAGCTCGTCACGGTGAAGTTCCCGGCCGGCTTTGTTACCTGTTTCCAGATATTCCTGAGCGCCTGTGTTATAGCCACCTGGCCTAATCACCATGATCAATACCACTCAGTAAGAGAGACTCGATACTGACGAGCCGATTCAACAGTTTGATGTAGAGCGATTCTGAGAGCACTCCACGCCGATGCACAGAGTTGACCTGGTGGGCCAGCTGATTGATGTTGTTGCCCGCTTTGTTATAGATGAATAACAGGCGTTGATAGTCCACTGGTTTGGCGGCTTTTACGTTGAACGTAATTTTTGAGTTGAGAAAAACGTCTCTGAAAAATTCAGAGGCGGTCATGCCCGCGGCCTTCAGCTTTTGTTCAACCTCGGCGAAGTCTTCCTCGCTGCAGCGAAAATGCAGGACGCGGCTTTTCTTGGGACTGGCGGCCACGGCGCCTCCTTTCAGTGATCACGGAACAAACGACAACGACAACGACAACGACAACGACAACGACAAACGACGCTTTCCCGCTCTGCGGGGTTTCAAAGGGGTTTCCCCTTTGGCACGCGATGTATTCGGGGGGCGCTTCATCCCCCCGTATACATCGGTAACGTGCCTGATTTGCGATTTCGAAATTGGGGTCTAGGCGGATTTACATCAGCGATACATCTACGCTGCTCTGAATTACGTCAGAAATGCTCGGCATTGCGTTTATCTACATCGGTGTTACGCTTTCCTACGACAGGAATACATCACTTTTGCATCATTCCCCATCAGATAGGCATCGTTCATGGCTCCAGACGTTCAGAACCGGCGTGAAGCCCTAGCTCAATTGGCCCAGAACGACGAAACCAGGTCTTACACTGCGCAAATTCGCGAGCTGTATGACGTGATCGAAAGCGCAATGGACTCCGGTGTGAGCAGGACCGTAATTCACCAGAAACTGGTGGATACCGGGATGACGATCACGCTGCGCCATTTCGACCAGGCGCTATACAGAATTCGTAAACGACTGAAGCGATCGGGCCAGCCAGGTCAGCCGTCATCAGATAAGAGCCCGGTCAGTACACCAGCCAAAAGCAAATTGCTGAGTGGTGAAAAAACTAAACCACCAGCAAACTTTCGCCAAGGCTTGAAGCAAATCAGAGATGAAGTCGAAAACACAGACTGGGCTAGAGTTATCAGCGAATCAGATAGGTCTGCCCAGTAGTAACAAAACAAACGTGCTCTCAAGGTTGCTGTGTGAACTTCTTCTTTAGCTCCGGTGATAACGTATCGATGAGTGCCCGCTGAGTTTTATATTCGTTGTAAAACCACTTGTTGGTTTCATTAACGTCTTGAGCTTTAATCGCAATCCAACCCATTGCTACCACCATGACCGTTGCAACCGCTACGAATCCGGCCAAGACAATGTAATTGAAACGCGTTGCCTGTGTGTCACGAACGTTTCCTGACATATCGGTGATGCGTTTTTCCAGATTTTCGATTTTGAGCGTTGCGCGATTGAGTGCGGGCTCAAAAGCGCTGGATAGACTTTCATGTATAGCTTCGGAAAGCTTGAGTCCGACGTCTAAACCGGCCTTGGTCGTAGCTGCCTGAATAAGCTCGTTTGTGCTTTTTTGAAGAAACAGCGCAGTGTCCTCTGCATCTTCGACTGCATCCGCGACGATCCGTAGCGAATCATCCATGGAAAGCTCAAGTAGCTTGGGTATTTCTTTTATGTCGTCGTGTAAACGTCCCACATCGCTTAGCAACTCGACGATGAAAGCATCGCGCGCGGTAGACGGAACTAATTCACGCTCACTCATGAGAGGTTACCTCATTGAAAAGCTCTACGAATACCTGATCAAGCTTGCGATTGACCCCTCTGCACAGCAACTTCAGACCATACATATCTGACCAATAAGAACGCTGTTGTGCACTCGCGCTCTTGTCCTTGAGGAGAGTTTTATAGTCCGTATCGTCATCCATCAGGCTTTTCATTGAGAGTCGATTGATTGACAACGCATCAAACAATTCAGATTCGAATATTGCGCAGTTGTAGTTCAGCACAAATGCATTGGTACGCTCATGGTACGCAGCGATGATGGGAAACTCGGACTGGACATCGCGTTTGACACGGTTGAACACCACGCGAATCTTATCTGCAGGGACGCCCATCGAAGCCAGGCTACCGATCATGCTGACCGTTTCCTTTTGCTCTTTGGTGCCGGAGGTCACTGGGACAATGTAAAAATCGATCTCCTCGTGGGCTTCTTCGAAGCCTTCCAGGTTGGCCATGAACTCCTCAACGTTGGAAGCACCCACATCGATGATGGCCTGGTCTTCGAGCATAAGCCGCTTGAACAGCTCGCGGAATTTGTTGCCGCGCAGCTTTTCCACGTCTAAGCCGAGAGTTTCTGCAGTCTCGTTGATTGACTCGATCGCGTAGATCGGCGCACCGTCCATACGCGGCGACAGCACGTTGGCGGCGATGGTCGTTTTGCCGACTGTGCCGGTGTAATTGATGATCACGTTTTTCATTTGATTAATCCTGTGGGTAGCGGGGATCGCACCAGGTAGTCACTACCTGGTGTATTCGATCTGAAAGTTTTGGAGGTTGGGACCTTTGAACACCAAGGGCGCGGCCCTTGTCATCTCGCAACGGCCGCGTTGACCTCGGGAGCGCGGGGTGGTGAAGCTACCCCACACTCCCAAGGTGAGCCTTTTCTGTGCGAGGTAACGTCAAGTGTGCGCTGCGCCCGTGCTTCCGTTCGCCGCGACGGTGAAGCGCGTCACGACGAGCCGGGAGCGCGGCACCTGACGAGACGGGTACCGGGGATTGTTAAACCATCATCCAGGTGAACCGATAAGGGTCCATGAACGGGATGTCGTCATCGAAGCTATCGAAATCAGGTGCCGGCTGCGGCGCAGGGCGTGATTCACGTTGTGGCTGAGGAGCTGACTGCGGCCGCGCCTGCTGTGGGGCACGCGGCGCTGAGTTCTGTTGACCGCCGCTTTGGCCTTGATCGCCTTGAGGACGACCACCCAGCAGCTGCAAGGTGCCTTGCATGTCCACAATGATCTCCGTGGTGTAGCGCTTAACGCCGTCCTTCTCCCAGTCGCGGGTCTGCAGCTTGCCTTCGATATAGACCTGCGAGCCCTTGCGCAGGTATTCGCCGGCAATTTCAGCGACCTTGCCGAACAGTGACACACGGTGCCATTCGGTTTTTTCGACCTTCTGCCCGGTCTGCTTGTCAGTCCACTGCTCACTGGTGGCCAGCGACAGGTTGGTGACCGCATTGCCGTTGGGCATGTATCGCACCTCCGGATCCTGCCCGCAGGTACCGACCAGGATCACTTTATTGACTCCGCGCATGCCGCGCTCCTTCTGTAAATGTATGAGGGTATGTGGCGTGCTGTAGGGCCTACCAGAAGGCTTCCATGGCCACGCGTTCGTCATTCATCAGCTTTTCTTCGTGGGCCTGATGGAAGCGTTCGTAGTGGTCCAGGTGCTGTTCGCAGAAACGCTCCAGGTCGGAGGGCTTGAGGCGGGGCGAGTAGATCAACGCGGGTTCTGCGTCGTCGTCCACAAACTGCTCTGTGCCATCGGGGAACATCAGCCGTCCTACACCGCCCAGTAGTATTTCAACCGCAGTGGTGTTTGGGGCGGTCTTGCTGGCGTTAGGGTCAAAGTGGATGGTCGTGTTCAGAAGCTTGCGGCCTTTATCGGTTGTCTGCGTAGCAGGGGCAGACATCAGTGCAGTGTGGCCGTCAGCATGAAGTTCGAACTCCGCTAAACAGGTGTCGCAATCCACCGGACGCCAATCCATTTCCCACTCCCTTACCGCGTCGATATCGACCGCCATGCTTGATTGGCAATTAGGGCACTGCGCAGTCATCTTTTCACCTGCCGGCCACTGAGCCACCCTTTCAGTGCAGGTCTGTGCCAGCCAATCCGCATCTGCTGTCTGCACGGTTATGCCAGACTTGTTGCTCATCAACGCTTTGACGATCTTGTTTACCCACACGGGATGTTTCGCCATTTGCGCATGCGCGGTAGCGAGTGCCATGCGGCCCGCTCCTGCCATTTCCGTGTTGTTGCCTGACAGTGTGGTCGCCGCCGCTACTGCCTGGGCCTGAAGCCCTTCCAGGGCTGCATAGGCCCCCTTGGGGAGTCGATCTTGTGACATCGGTCAAGTCTCCATTTTAAGTGTCATGCGCGCAGGGTTAGCGGCTGTAAACAAACTCGACCTTGGCTTCGTGGTTCAGCTTCAAGGCCGCGTCAAACGATTTGCCCTCCTTGTTTTTAAAGCCCTTAAGCACTCCGGTTTTGCCTTTGGTGAGCAGCGCCTCGATCTGTCCGAACGTCAGCGTTTTTTTGGCAATCTCCGGGTACAGCTTGAACTGGCATCCCCGGCAGCCGATCTGGCGTGTCGTGACCGCCAGCTCTTCCCCGCACATGGGGCATCTGGCGGACAACTGCGGCGCCGCGTCCTTGGCCAAAGCTTGCACATTGCTCAAGTCCACATTGCCCACCTGGTCGGCAATGAACTGCTCCAGCTCGTCCAGGAACGCATCGACCGTCATCTCGCCGGCCTCGATCATCTGCTGCTGTTCATGCCACAAGGCAGTCATGTCCGGCGTGGTGGCGATCGCCGGCAGTGCGGCAATGAACTCAAGGCCCAGCTGGGTTGGGACGAGTTTCTTCTTCTCTACCTTGTAAAAGCCGCGCTCCTGGAGCTTGGCCAGCATCGCCGAGCGGGTGGCCGGGGTGCCGATACCGCCGTTCTCACCTTTCAGGCCGCGATCCCGTGCGATCAGCAGTTGCTTGATGCGCGGATCCTTTACGTACTTGGCCACGCGCTGCAGGTCTTTCAGCAAGGTTGCTTCGGTGTACAGCGGCAGAGGCTTGGTTTTCTCCTTCGCGATGGTGATCCCGTCGCACACGCCCTTGTCGTTGACCTTTAATTCGGCCAAGGCCTCGAAGGTGATTGTTTCCGTCCCAGCAGCAGCGGCGCCGGCAGCTCCGTCCTCGCCTTCATCCTCCTCCTCGGGCTCTTCCTGCACCTGAGCGGCCCAGCCTGGCTGGGTCACCTTGGTTGCACGCTGCAGGAATGCATGGCCGCTCACCTCGAAACGCACTTCGGCACTCAGGTAGCGCTTTTCCGGCAGAAACTGGATGACGTACCGTTTGACGATCGCCAGGTAAACGGCGCGCTCATCAGCGCTGAGCTGGCCCACGTCGATCTTCACGGCTGTGGGGATGATCGCGGTGTGTGCCGAGACCTTGCTTTCGTCAAAGGCGCGGCTTTTGCGTTCCGGTTGCACGTCGCTGAACAAACCCGCCATGTCTGGCAGAGCCTGGCTCAACAGGTCCAGCGTTTGCGGCGCTTCGGTGAACTGTTCATCCGACAGGTAGCTGCAGTTGGAGCGGTTGTAGGTAATGGCCTTGTATTTCTCACGCAGCGCCTGGGTCAGCTCCAGCGTTTTCTCGGAATCAATGCCGTGCTCCTTGCTCATGTACACCTGCAGATCCAGCAGCGCGAACGGTAGCGGTGCCGGCGTTTGCTTCTCCACAACGCTGGATTGGGTCACCGTGGCAGGCTTTTGCCGGCAAGCATCGGCGACCTTGTTAGCGTAATGCTCATCGATGAGGCGGTTCTTGTCGTCCACCGGCGCACCGTCAGCGACGACCAGCCGAGGCTTCACCCGATCGCGACCGAAGGCAAATGCCAGGCTGGCCGCCACGGTGTAGTAAAAGGCGCCGGCGTGGCCCTTGTTGGCCAGGTAGCGATTGACGATCAGGCCGAGGATCGGCGTCTGTACCCGGCCTACCGACAGCACACCTTTGACGCCCTTGGCCTGGGCCGCCAGAGTGCAGGCGCGGGTCATGTTGAAGCCGTACAACTGGTCACCGATGCTGCGGGCCAGAGCTTTCTGGTACAGGCCGAAGAATTCGCGATTATCACGCAAGCCCTCCAGCGCCTTGCGGGCAGCGTTGGCGTTGAGGTCGTTGATCAGGATGCGTTTGACCGGTGCGGTGTTGCCGTAATACTCCAGCACCTCCTCCACCAGCAGCTGACCTTCGTCATCCGGGTCGCCGGCATGCACGACCTCGGTGGCTTTGCCGAGCAGTTGGCCAACGATCTTTAGCTGAGACTCGGTCTTGGCGATCGGCTGGTATTTCTGTGGCCGTAGTTTGAGCGGCAGGTCGGTGGCCACCCAGTTTTTGTAGGCCGGGTTATGCGCCTCGGGCGGCGCCAGTTGCAGCAGATGGCCAATACACCAGGTCACCACATCGGGGCCGGACTGGATGTAACCCTCGCGGCGATGTGGGCTGCCCAGTGCTTCGGCGATGACCTTTGCCAGGTCGGGTTTTTCAGCAATGAAAACGCGCATAGATACCTCGATATTGGGGAGGCTTTCAGCCCCTCACCTTGCCGAACTTGTCGTTGATTTTTTTGTTGATGCCGCTGTCGGCCCCTGGACAGCTGTTCAGGAACTGTCCACGAGCCGTGGAGGTTTTCCCCCACCTGACATCGCCGTGTTTTTTGATCAGGATGTTGAAGTAGTCCGCTTCGGCGCTGCTGCATTCGCTACCGCCGCTGTTTCCGGTCAACTTCCCGTACATGCACAACACGGTCTTGCAGGAGTCGGCAGAGGCAGTGGCACTGCCCAGCAGGCAAATCGCGAACAGCACAGCGGCCATTTTTCGTGAACGATCAGGCACGGCGTTGCCGGCCGTGGAAACAGGCTTTTTCATGATTGGGTTCCTGCAGACGCTGAGGCCCGCTAGTGGATGAGTGAGTTACAGCCCATCAAATGATTCGTCGATGGACGGGGGTACCGGATTGGGCTGAGTTGCTGGGGAATCTTCGGCTACACCTGAAGCTGCTCCCGGCGACCAGCGCTTTTCATGCTCTTGTTGAAGTTGCTGGGCATGAGGCGAGGCCACAGCTGCTTTTTTATCAGCAGTGCGCACGGGAATTGTCAGTGCGTCGATCTTCGACTTGTCCCCGATCGGCAAACGCGGCATCGGCATGTTGGCCCGAGCCTTGAAAACCTCCTCCTCGAACCAGACGATCTTGCGTGCCCGGATTTTAGAGGCGGGATACATGTTGGTAGCCTCCACAAATATCAGCTCTTCCGCATACGGAAGTTCGCTGATTTCCTGTGGGAACAGCAATGGACGGGCCTGTTCGGTGAAACTATCAGTCTGGCCGCGTGCACCGATTTCATGCCTTTGTCGGTTCAGCGACTGGTTCTGCACGCGCACAGTGGTGTTGCCCAGCCGCGTGCTGTACTCCTTGGCCAAGTCCACGTTGCCCGTTCCGTAGACGATCTCGATGTGGAACGCCTGCATGATCCCGTTCCCGGCCTCCTTGCCGTAGGTTCGTTCACTGCGCAGCTGATCCTTGCCCTGGAAAATGATGATGTAGCGAAGCCCAGCACCGCGCGTCAACGCAGGCGCGATTTCCAGAATCTCGACACGGCCCATCACCGCAATCTCGTCCAGTACAAACAGCACTTGGTACTTCAGCCGTAGCGTACCGTCCGCGCAGTTGCCGCCGTCCTCGGGCATGACCACTATGTTTTCCTGGATGGCCTGGGTGAAAAACAGGTTCATCAGGGGACCGAACTTCTTGATCTGTTTTGCAGAGACGCAAAAGTAGACGCTGGTTTTCTCCTCCCTCAATTTGGAAAAATCGATGTTATCAGGGGAATCGGCGTCCCCTGATACGGCCCAGGCCACCGTTTTTTCGGCGTACACGCACAACACCTGGTTGAGGATATCGACCGTGGTTGACCAGCCGCTGCTCTTGTTCTTCGACGCCTCAAGCACGCCATTGAGCTCGCGTCGGGTTTCGGCTGACAGGGCTTGCGGCCCCGTGCTACGGAGCTCGATCACCTGGTGCGCCCAGGCGCCGATGCCGGTCCCCAGCGAGCTGATTTCGTATGACTGCGGCAAGGTGAACGGGTATTCAGGGGTCTCCATCAGATACAGCAAAATGGCCGAAAAAACGTTGGCTGCTTTGTTGTACCACTCCTGGTTCTTGGGGTTGTCTGACACAAACAGCACGCTGGCCAACGTGCGGATCTGCCCGAGTCGATACAGCTCGTCTCTGTCGAGCTGGTTCAGCGGATTCCAACGATGGGTTTCCAGCAGCTCAGGTGAAAACCGGAAGACTTTCTGCCCCGCTGCGGCCCTGAATCCGGACGTTTTGTTCCAGTTCTCGAACTTGGGATCGTTCACCACCACCGAATCGGGGTAACTGAGCAAGTTAGGAATCACCACCCCCACTGTCTTGCCTGTTCCCGGTGGTGCAGCGAGCATTACATAGGTCTGGCCATAGCTGGCCAGAAACGAATCCTTGGTCGGATGCTTGCCGATCAGGATCGCCGGGTGCTCCTCGATCCGCTTCTGCGGATTGTCCGGACTGTATTTTCTCGCGGCCTGGCTCATCTGGCACCTCTTCGAGGTAACTGCACATCTTGGCGAAGTAACGCCTTCATACGTTCGAACCCGAGGTAAGGGATGTTCGACGTTACTACGTGTGTAAATTGGCCATGACCCAAGTTACCTACCAGCACCTCGAAGGTCGGAGCCAGATCCACCAGAGTTCCGAATGTCGAGCTGGACAGATCCTGATTGGCCAGCCTGCCTGCATTAAATGGTGCCAGGGGCTCAATCATGGCTGTGTCCCTTTTCCTGAACCTGGGCGCTGCTCATGGCCTGTAAGGCATTGCCCTGCATCAGCAACGATGTCTGTGCTTTCTGCTGCTGCAGGGCCTGCGCCTGGTTGGCCTGGATCTGCAGGAGGTTGGCATTGATCAGCTGCATCTGATCGTTTTGCCGCTGGAGTTGAGCCGGGCTGACACAGCCTGTCAGGCAGGCAGTGACCGTTGCGGCTACGAGAAGAGCGCGAATGTTCATGTCAGGACCTATTGGAGATAACGTTTGAAGTGCGCATCGAGCGATGCGTGGGGGGTTAGCGGTCGGCCTGTTCGGAAGTCGAGCGCGAATGATCAGGGCTGACTTCGAGTACGCTGAGCAACTGCTCAATCATCAGCCTGGCATGCGCCATATCGACGACGTCAAAGCAGGTTGTTTCCAGGTCGCCAAAGCAGTAATCAGTAGCCGTCTGACCCGTGAGAAACGTGATGCTGAAATCACCGTCCTCTGTACCGGCCATGTCCACCGCGAGATAGATCCGCGATGCGTGCTTGTACTCGTCAACCAGCACAGTGATCTTTCCCGACATCCTGCTGCGGACCAACGCTGACATTTGCGTGGCCCACAGCTCGACGCCAGGCTGTAACTCGATCCCTTTCGGATCCGGGTTGCCTGTCAGTTTCATATCGGGGTCTGCGAGTTGTATCAGTTAACAGGGAAGGGTCATTTCTTGCTGGTGTTGAAGTACTCGCCTTTGTATTCGAACTGGCGCAGCTCCTTGTCATTGGCAAAGCGCGCATCGCCGTGCAGCGAGGTCTTGGGTTTGAGGCGTATGAAGATGGCCATCACCGTGATTCCTGCGGGCATGAAGGTAAGCGCGGCCGTCAAACACCACGACCAGGGCAGGTACAGAATCCGTCGATCATTGAGCGGGATGTGCCGGGCTTCCCACAGCGTCTCCCAAGACAAGCCTGCGAAACTTCCCTGCGTCAGATGCAGGAACAATGCGCCGCCGGCGTACACGCCTCCCACGAAACACACCAACATCAATGTGATGACAAGTAGTGTCAGTTTCCACCACATAACAGCCTCCTAGTGGTGCTTGGCATTGAGTAATGCCAGCTTGTGCTCGGGTTCGTAATGCACTTCCAAGATGTGCGTATTTTCCATGTACACCACCACGTCAAATGAGGAACGCACCAGGCGATCGATATAGCTGTAGTCCAGACCGATGCCGATCGGTGACTGCTTGATCAAGCCGCACACCCGCGCAAACCCCGCTTCGGCATCGTTTGCATGGGCCGTACACACAGTGCCTCGGGTACCTGTGTTGAGCATTTCGATGTAATGCCACACCTCGTCGCCGGTGATCTCGGCCAGGAACAGATGGTCCGGCTTCATACGCAGCGAACTGGCGACCAGCGCCTTGGGAGTGACGTGGGTCCCGTAAAGCAAATGCACGTGGTTGGGATGGAAAGGCATCTGGTCCTCCAGCATCTCCTGAATGGTGATCATCCGCCGCGTAACGGGAAACATATCGACCAGCGATTTGCCGTAGGTGGTTTTGCCTGAGCCTGGTCCGCCGAAAATGATGATGTTCTGCCGGTTATCAATCCCTATGCGCATAAATCGATCCCAGTCGCCCGCCCTGTGAGCGGTCTGCATGTCGCGCTGCCACTGCGTCAGTTCGGTCCTCGGCGCCGAGACGGCCTGAGCCTTGTCATAGCGGCCGCTGTTGACGTAATCCATGTGTGTGAAACGCTGTAGCGACGGTTTGCGAAAGGTCATCGACAGCGTTTTGCGCTCGCAGGCCGGGGCCATGACGATCTGGCCACGTTCAGCGCCCGGAAGCTCAACCGTGTGAATGGGTGACTGCGGCGACAGATCTCGAAAGTTCAACGCCGCCAAGCTGTTGGCCAGCCTCCAGCACAACCCGTAGTCCAGCCATGGGGCCGGCTCGTGTAGCCAGCCATCAGGGCCGTCGATCCAAAACTCGAACGGGCGGTTGATCGCCACATCTGTGGTGCCTGGACGGTTCAGACGCTCGGTCACACCGGATTGATCCAGAAAGTCCTGGGCCAGGGTGGCGTCATTGAAATCATCGTCCCGCTGCACTGAAGCACTGTTGTTCATCCTGCCCCCTTAGCGGTTCTCGTAAACGGTTGAAAAGTCGATATCGCGCGCGATGATTACGGTGATCACCGTGCCCGCCAGGACATGACCGGTGTCGGCAATGTTGATGGAGCTGTCCAGCACCTTGCTGGCCATGCTCTCGACGTTCTGCTCGGTGTTGTTCACGGTGTAGCCTGAGCCACTGGATTTTTGCGTGCTGTTCACCAGTGTCTGCATGCCGTCCTGGAAGAGCGTCAACATCACCGCACCCTGGAATTTCTGTTTCCAGTGATGATCGATCCAGGCTTCCGTACCACTGGCACCCATAGGTCCTGCCCCCAGACTGTCAATGCGTACTCGGGTACCGGACTGCGTTTCGAGCATGTTCCACACCGTGAACACACTGGTTTCGCCGGCCATGACCGAGACCGTCTGCTGGCCTGTCAATTTGTCGCCGGCCTCGGCTATCACAGTGGAGCCGTCTGCCGAATACAGCGGATCGGTCAGACGGCAATCGACAAGGCCGGGGTGGGTGGTGACGATTTCGGTGTACAGCGCGCAACGCGTGTAGGTGGCGTGGTTGACCAGGTACTTGCCAGACGGGGCCAGGTAGGCCTTCGTCGAAGCGAAGTTGGTGCCTGACAGATGGCTCAAACTCCCCTTGTTGCTGGAAGAACCGTCGCTGGAGTCTTCCAGGCCGCCGCCCTGCCCATCGGACTGCCTACGCGGCGAATCACCTGATCCAGAGGACTTGCCCGCACTACCTGCAGCGCCGTACTGCGAAACATCCTGCACGGTCGGTGTCACGACCAAAACCGCACTCATCTTGCGCATCGCCGGCGTGAAGGCTGCTTCCTTATCCGAACCCGCAGAGGCTCCATTGCCGGCACCGCCCGTGCTACCAGTGCTTGGCGTGCCTTTGCCGCCTGGGGGCTTGCTATCCCTTTCGGCGGCTAATCGGTCTCGTTCGGCCTGCGCTTTTTGGGCGGCGTCAGCCTCGGCAATCTTGCGCAGCTGTTCGGCCTGAGCTTTCTGCATCCCGTCGTCACTGCCTTTGTCGGCCACCAGGGTGGCATCAGGCTTGGCGGTGGCCTCGTCCACGTCAACCGTACCGCTCTTCATTTGGCCAATGACCAGAATCCAGGCCCCGATTACGATCACTAGGAACACCAGCACAATGGCCGCAATGCCGATGATCAGTTTCGATCTGGGCTGATTACTTCCTTTGAACTTGCCTCCCAAGTCGAACTGGCCGCGCGCCTGACTCGATTGAGCAGGGGCCGCATTAGCGTCCTGCGCGCTGTTCTCGGGAACAGGCGTTTGATCAGTGGTCTGCATGCTTGAGCTCCCGGATCTCGCCTGTGGTGGTGCCGTTGAAGTTGTAGCCGGTGCCGATCGCATTAACCGGACGGGCTTCCAGGACCAGCTTGTTCAGGCGAAAGCGGAACAGCTGACTGACCCCGTGCACGACCACGATGTTCTGCTCGTTATGGGCGTCGGCCAGCGTCTCGGTACCGTCGGGCAATACCTGATACAGCACGGGACGCGGGCCATTTGTGGCGAAGCGGAAACAGGTCAGCAGACCGTTGTCCCAGCTTTCAGAAGGCGAAATACTTTTGTCCCCTCGGCGCTGGTACACCTTGTTCTGTACGGGACCTGCGCAGGGGTTGAGTTCCCCCCGAGGCACCGCGGCTACCACTTTCTTGACTGGCTCCGGGTAGTTCCAACGCAGCAGGTAAGTGGTGTCAGCTGTGCGAGCAACCAGCTTGAGCTCCAGCAGGTAGGTACGCTTGTTTGTATTGATGATCAGGTTGGTGTTGGGCTCCTGATCGGTGACCGGCTTGATAGTCACCAGATTACCGGCCTTGTTCGCACCAATGGACCAGGCATTGGGATCGCCCATCGCCATGAGGCCCGAATCCTCGTTGACCGTTTCGGCAGCGGGAAACTGGATCAGCGAGCCGCGTCCAATCGCAGCCTGTACCCGGTACACCTGATCGGGGCTATAGGTCGCCGTTTGAACACGCCTATCAAGGGTTGAACCGTCCCCCAGGCTTTCGGCAAAGGCACTGGGTCCCCCCAGTGCGAGCAGCAGCGCGATACCGGCGGTAAAGGCGTTACTTGTCATGAGATACCCCCACTTCCTGTGTCGGTGTGAACGACTTGATTCCGAACGCTCGAGGGTTAAGCCACTGATCGCCGGCATTCTTGGTCGGATTCTTGAAGTCGTAGGTGATCGTATCGATCCAGACCGCCGGCTTGAGCTGAGGGTCTGGCACACCGTGGTTGTCCAGCACGGTCTTGGTGATACGCACCTGGGCGGTGCCCTGGCCATCCTTGCGTTCTAGGAAGTTGATGTTGTTGACCACAACACCCATCTGACGCTTATCTCCAAGCACGGCCAGGTAGCCCTTAGATGAAAGCTGGAAATTTTTGTATTCAGCGAAGGTGTCGTCGTAGGACATCAACTCAACCATGTGGTACTGGGCGCTGTTGCCGGCAAAGCTGTAGCTCTCGCGAAAGCGCACGTATGAGGCCAGCCAGAACTCATCGTCGATCTGCTCGGTCGATTTGATCTGGCTGACGGGCTTGACCACATCGGTGAAGCCGGAGTTGTTGTCCACGCGTACCAGGTAGGTTTCCACGGTCTTGAGTGGGGTCAAGCCCATGACAGCGGCAATCGACATGAAGGTCAGCACACCAAAGAACGCCGCCAAGCGTCTGGAGTTGCGTGCTTTGCGCTGCAGATCTGTGGCCACGTTGTTTTCGAACCAGCGCGCAGCATGCAGGTAGGCTTGCTCGGAAAGGCTGATCTCCTGTTGGGTTGCGGCGTCGATGCTGGTACGGGCGGCCAGTTCGCGCTCGCGCTCGACCACGTCTTTTTTTGAGCGGCGGATCTTAATCGTCATGGCTGGGCGGCCTCGTCTGTAGCGGTGGATTGCGGTACGACCCTTTTGACGGGCACTGCCCGTCCGGGGTAAGCAACCGGGACTGCGGCGGTGGGGACAGAGCGGTGTACGCCCATGTTTTCCCAATCACCGGTTGCACAGGTGGGTTGAGGCGGGGAGCTGCACCCCGCCAGGCAGGCAGCCGAAAGCAGCCCGCTTAATGCAAGTCTGAAAGTCATTGAGGATTACCTGTTGAAGCGAGGAAGAATCTTAAGCGGCAGAAGAATGGAGCCTTGAGGGGGTATTACTTGATGTTGTTGCTGCCTCTACCGCGCAGTTTTGAAATTGCAGCACCCACACCACTAGTCATGCTTCTAGCAGCACCGAACCCAGAAATGCGGCTGATAAGCCCTCCACCGGAGGGTCCTCCTCCCATGATTGAGGCAGCTTGATTTGGAAGTTCGATCACAAGTGCTGTAAATGTGCAGAACACAATCAAGATAGTGAGGTTGCCTGCCAGGCTCGTGTTCATGGTGCCATCGCTTATCATGACAGTATTGATAAATCCCATTTCAAGGGCCAGTACCACCGAAATCAGTACTTGAGCCAACATGAATCCGGCTATCGCTGAAACCCAGCCATAAAAATACTGCCTCGTTTGATCAAACAGCATAAAAGCAATAAACAATGGGCCCACAGCCATAATAATCGTCGTGGAAACTTTGAGTATAAAAAGCGTAGCTACTGCAGCCAGCAAGAATGGGACACCTCCCAAAACGTAAAAAACCACCCCTTGGATACCAAGCCAAATGTCCGCAAGACTGTTAGTTATTACATTGAATTTCATGGCGCCTATGAGTGCCTGTAAATTTTGACCATAGGTGACAATCAAGGTATCAATCTGGTTGGTTTGCGTCCCTGCCTGACCGGACAAAACCCCACCCATCCAGTTAGGAAGCCCGGTCACGAAGGGAACGATGGTTTGTACATACCAAGTCACGTTGAACGCACACGCTGCAATACAGGCCATTTTGGTAATTTCTTTCACAGCGTCTTCAAATGCGACACTCATGCCCCGGTACAGCCATTGAATGCTTCGAAGCGTGAAATGGATCAGCCACATCGTGCCAAATAGAGCGCCTAGACCCAGCATCACTTTGGCCATGCCTGTGACCAAAGTGCTTTCCAATGCGGTGTCTACAAAGCTAAACAGCGTCTTGGCGATGTTGTTTACGTCCATAGCACCTCCCGCTAACTTGATTTAGTAAATGATGTGCCATCGAAACTGATAATCCCTTTCTCTAGCCGCATGGTGGCCATACCACCAAGCATACTTAAAACCGTATCCGACTCAGCTTGAGCCTCAAATTGCTTATTAGTCGTAACAGGTTTTCCGAAACCTAGATCTTGCGTTGATGCAACGTCCACGTGAAAATTATCACCGTCCCGTGTGATCACCATCACATAAGACGGCTTGTATATCCTCTCATTGTTTTGTCCCACCCATTTCCCGACAAATCCATCACCCTTCTCCCCGCTGCACCCCGAGACGAAAAATGCTACAAGAATGAAGGCCAGCCATACTTTAGTGGTCCGAATCACAGTGAATACTCCAGATTGATTTTTGGATGGGCTAGTCATATTTCGGAATAACATTAGTTTTCCCTTTCATGTAATCGCTAAACGCTTGCGCGCGCTTAGCATCTTCCATTTTTTCTTGCTGCTGCTGGAGCATTTGCATGTTGGCCAGGCGCATTTGCTGATTATTCTGCTCGATCAACTCCTGCTGGTAACGCAATTGCAAATCCTCCTTTTGCTGCGGTGTTTCCACGGTGTTTAGTTTCGCACGTAGCATCTCGGCGTTGTTAACTCGCTCCGTGCTGGCATTGTACGTGCGTTCCAGCGCATCCGTAGCGGCCAGCATCTGATCGAAACGCGCCTGCACGCTGGCATTGCTCGAAACCAGGCCATAGCGGCTGCGAAGGCCGGCGATGTCCTGCACGGAACTGTAGACCTGCGACCATTCGCCCATCGGTAGGATCTTGTTCATGGCCGGGTTGCTTAAGAAGCTGCCCAGCTTGTCGTTACCGGTGACGATGCTCTTGTAGTTGTTGTACTGCGCCTCTGCCTTGGAAATGGCGTCCTTGGCTGTGTTCAGCGCATCCAGGGCCTGTTGAGCCTGAGCTATGGCCTGCGCCTTGAGTTCAGTCAGGGTGAGGATATCCGCTGTTGGGACACCGCCGGCGTACGCCGGGCAGGTAGCCCCAACAATGATTGCACTAAGAGCAATCGCTATCAGTTTCTTTTTCATCACTTGATCTCCGGATCCGCGTCGATACCCGAACCGTTTCAGGCATCTGGTTGTTTATCGTCAGGCTGTCAGCGATCGAGCTTGTGGGCCTTTTCAAACGCCGGCATCCAGACCTGGGCATCGCGCGTCTGCAGATCTGCACGAATGCGTCTGGCTTCGTGATAGGCAGGCAGCCACACATCGGGGTCTTCGGTGTTCAGCCGCAGGCGTACCGCTTCAGCGACCAGGAACTCATCGACCCAGATCGCCGGGTCAGTCGTACCCAGTTCCTGGCGTACACGCTCGGCGACGGGCAGGTTCTTGTTCGTGGCCGACAGCAGCGGTAGCCAGTATTTGAGCTGATCGGTCAGTTCATATTTGAGCTTGACCGCCTGGTGGCCTTGCACCACCACCATCTCGCGACTGAGCTTGCCCATGTCAGCGATGGCCTCGAACACCTTGCCGTGCACTCCAAACTTGCCGTAGTTCTCGCGACTGGCCTTGTCGTTGGGCAACCAGATGGCCGTGATCATCTGCTGGATGACGGCAGGCGCGTATTTGGTGTCCAGGGCGTCCTCCGGCGACTGCGTGTCCATGATCATGATCTCGCCGCGCATCCGGCCGCTTTTGAGAATTTCATGGATCGCATCGGCGGTTCGTTCGAAAGACAGCGGTGCCCAGTACTCGGCGATGAAGTTCAACAGCAGGCTGCCAGGTCGCTCCTGGTGCATGCTGCGCTTGAGGTAGAACAGGATGGTCAACAGTGCCTCGACCACCTCTGGATGACGGTTGGAGTACTCCTTCTTGATGATCTGCGTGCAATCAAACGCCAGGCGGCGGTAGGCCGCAGGGTCGAACTGGTGAACAGGTGAATCCAGCACCCAGGCGTACTGCCCTTCCCGGCCATCCACCGAGCGGCACCATTTGGTCAGGCGGCTGCGCAGGCTGTTAGCCCCTTTGTCAGTCAGGTTCTGCACGAGCAGCGACATGCCACGATTACGCACGTTGGTATGGCGCATCACCGCATCTATCGAATCCTGAATGCCCTTATCCTCTTCCTCGTCGCGATCCTGGTTGCTAGTGCCCCGACCCGCACAGCATCGCACCAGGTCAAACAGCACTTGGCGCAGTTCCGGACTGTCCGGTAGCTGGAAGGGGTTCATGCCCGTGAAACGACCAGGCTGCATGGTGAAGTACTGAGTACCGAGTGCCATCAGGATGTGTTTGAGCGATTCGTTGTAATCGATCGAAAACACCATCGGGTCGAACCGGCTGAAAAACGTCAGGAGCGTGGCCGCGACGGTGGTCTTGCCTGCACCGGACTGCCCAGTTAAAGACATATGACCGGGCAACATCTCCCCGAGGTTGTTCTGGCCCGGTGGACTGTCATGCGGGTTGAGCACGTACAACGCCTTGTTGGGCGTGAGCATTGGCACCAAGCCGCTGCCATCCCCGACAGGATTGCCTTGCGCCTTGCCGGTCGGGGTCGCATGCAGCGAAAAGCTGCAGGCCAGGTTCTCCGTTGACTTAATCATCGGGTACATGGCTTCGGTCACACCGGGGTACTGCGTGCACCAGGTGTCGATGTTGCTCATGGTCGAACGCACAAACGTGGCGTCATGAACCGAGAACACCGATTCCATCTTGGCGCCGTTCTCGATTGCTGCATCCGGGGTTTCACCGTAGACGATCAGCGAGGCGTGATATCGCCCAAAGGCTTTTTCACCCATGGTGATGTCCTGGATCGCTTTCTGCAGCTCCTTGGTCTGGGGCGAGTCATCCTCGACAGCGCCCAGGTCGGCAATGTGCTTCTGGAAATCACCTTTAGCTTTGTTGCGGTCCTCAAACATGAACGTCTGCACCAGGGTAAAGGCGAACTGCTGCTCAATCGCCTCATCCCACATGCCTGGGTAAGATCCGCCGCCTGGGTAGTCGCGTAGATCGTAGGTGGTCGCGAAGCGCTGCCCCCCTACATTGGGCCGATTTTCGATGAAGTCGTACTGATTGAAGCTGGTCACGCTGTCGACCATGGCGTCGCCCAGACGCGTGTCACTGACCAGTACATCCTTGGCGTGGCCATTGAGCAGCAAGCCGAAATAGCGGCCGGTCTGGGAGTACAGCGCGCCGTGCTCGTTTTCTTCCAGGCCCATGAAGGCCGGGTCATATTTTTCCAGCATTGTCTGCGAAATGGTCAGCAGCTCGCCCATGCGCCGGATACCTTCATCCAGGTCGCGGTACTTGAGGATCAAGGCAATGCTGTAGCCGACTTCAAGATAAGTGCCATCACGAAACGGCGCCGTGTAGGCATCGACGAATTCCTGCAGCACCGGCAGCGGCAAGTCGTACCGGGTGTTGAGCTCGATGCGAGTCTTGGTGACGAAAGTCTGCACCATCAGGTTCTTGCCCTCCTTCTTGCCCAGCGCTACGAAGTAGCGGTTGAGCTGATGGAAGAGCTTGATCAGTTCGTCATCGTCGCGGGTTTCGTGGGAAATCCCTTTGAGTCGGATCAGGCTGACCAGACGGTTACCGGGCAGCGTCACCATGTGCTCGTGCACGGGGTACTTCATCACCGGCACCTTCACTTCGGGCGGCAATACATGTTTGTGAAAAGCGCTCGCCATAGAATTGGCTCCAACGAGGGTTAAAGGAGGTCAGCAACAGCGGCTTGCCGTAGGTGAAGTTCAGCTTGAGCCGCCGCAGGACGAAGCGAACACGCCGCAGGTACTGGGCATCGATCAGACAGAGGAAGCGCAGCGCGACCAGCGCCGAGAGGAACAGGCCCGCGATCGCGAGCCCCCAAACCCACGACAGCAGCGCTGTGGCCGCAATGCCGAAGATCAAGGCCCCCATCAACAGCCCCACCAGCGGCATGATCGGAATGCTCCAGTACATCGCCGGGCGGCTCATGCCGCTGTAGCTGGGAAAGATCAGTTGCTTGAGTGCATCGTTAGCGGCCATCACGCCTCCAGGGAAATTGAAGGGTCAGGCAGGGGTACCAGTGCCGAAGAGTTGCCAGGCAGCGGCGCCGAGGACCATCGTGCCCCCGACCACAACCAGCACACCGACCTGCTGCAGGTAATCCATGAAGGTGTGGGACCGATCGCCCGTGCTTCGCGCGATCATCCACTGAATGCCTGACCACATCAGGCAGGCTAGCCCCAGTGTGCCGCCCAGGGCATAGAGCCCAAGACGGATGTTGGTGCCCCAGCTTTGCAGTGTTGATAGCCAGTCAGCCATGGCAAGGGCGGGCATGCAGCACAACACCGTCAAGGCGATGCGTTGAATCTGCATGCGTTGAAACTGCAGTTGTTTATTGGTCATCGAGTTTTTCCTCTACAGCGGGTTTGACATGAGGTTTGGGCGCTGCAGGTGCAGCGGGTTGAACAGGGGGGGCTGGACGCGGGTACTGGCGCAGCACATCCCAGGTTTCGTAGATCGGTGGAACCGCTGCCGGCGGCGGCGATGTCGGTTTGCCGGGGTCCGTCTCACCGCCTTTCACCAGGGCGGGTACCTGAGCGGAGGTGGTGTCGGCATTGGCCAGCACCCGCTGCACGTGGCTGGTATTGCCGAACTGGGGCTCGGGCACGAAGCCGCGCTTTTGATTGCCGGAGTAGTAACAGGAGATTGCTTTGCGCAACGCAGACTGCTGATCCGGATCTGTCTTCAGGGCTGTTGAATAACAGTCCTGGAGCACTGCGGCCGTCATGCGCAGGTTGGTGCAGGGGTCGAACACTTGTTCCGACTTGCCGACATCAAAATGCTGCCGGTTGATCTGGCCCAGGCCGATGCTGAAGTTGGCCCCCTCTTTCACCAGCGCTTTAACGATCGTCACGGCTTCATCCAGACTTTGCGGTTGACGCGGCAACAGCTTGCCGACCACTGCAATGGCATAGGGATTGAAGGAAGATTCGGTTTTGACGATCGGGGACAGCGTGGCGGGGTCTATCGAGGGAGCGCATTGCAGGGCCAGGGCCAAGAAGGCGCTGGTGGTGAGCATGTTGGAAAACTCCTTGTTATTGATTCATGGGGATCTTGTTGACGGCCAGGTTCAAAAGGCTATCGGTCAGTTGGGCGCTGCGCCTGGTTCAGTACCAGTCGCACATACCCATTCTTGAAACCTGAGTGAAAGTTGCCGGTGTTATAGGCCGATATCGCAGCCTGCAGAGCGCTCTGCGGATCGACGAACTGCTCAGACGCCTTGACGTAGTTGCGCGTCAGCACAACGCCGCCGGCATAGACGTTCGAGCAAGGATCAAAGACCTGCTCAACCGTCAGGCCCAGGTTCACCATGGTTCGGCTGTTGATCTGCATCAGGCCCATGTCGATGTTGGCCCCGGCCGCGAGCAAGCGCCGCGCCTCGGTGACCGCTGCCTGGTAGCTGTCAGGCTTCTTGAAGCGATGGTTGCCGTTTACGCCCAGTGCCCAGGGGTTGCCTGCGGACTCCTGCGTCATGATCGCCATCATGGTGTTGCTCGAAACAAAGGGTGCGCACATCAGAACCAGCGTGAGCAGGTCCATCACTGCGATCCTTGAGCCAGAGCGAAACGGCCCTGCGACGGATCCTGGTTGCGGCAGAAGTCTGCGAAATCATCGGCACTCACGGCCTGCGACAGCAGAAAGCCCTGCCAGGAGTCGCAGCCCAGTCTGTGCAAGCTGGCCAGCTGCTCGTCCGTCTCCACACCTTCGGCCAGGGTGGTCAGGTTGAACTCACGGGCGATGCTCATGATGGTCCGCACAATGCGTTCGTCCACGCCGCTGGTAGCGGAGCCGATGAACGAGCGATCGATCTTCAGCGTGTCCACCGGGAAGCTTTTCAGGTAGGTCAGTGAAGACCAGCCGGTACCGAAGTCATCCAGCGCGACACGCACGCCCAGCGCACGTAACGAGTGCAAGATCCGCGCTGCCTTGTCGGTGTCCGACACCAGGAAACTTTCGGTCAGCTCAAGCTCCAGCAACTCGGCTGGAAAGCCAGAATGAGCCAGCACCTGGCTGACACGCTCAGGCAATGTTTCCACGAACTGCCGGCCGGATAAGTTGACCGCCACCCGCAGGTTGAGGCCCATGGCTTTCCATCGCTGGCCCTGCTCGACTGCTTCACGCAGCACCCAATCGCCGATCGGCGTGATTAGATTGGTTTCTTCTGCAACCTGGATGAACTGAGACGGTGGTATCAAGCCAAGCGTCGGGTGATACCAGCGAATCAACGCCTCGGCCCCAACGATACGATTGGTGCGCGAGCAAAACTGCGGCTGATAGTGCAAGACGAAATGCCCGTCACGCAGCGCGACTTTCAGATCCGATTCCACGCGGGCCCGCGTCTGGGCGCGCTCGTTCATTTGCTCGTTGTAAAAGCGCAGCGTGTTGCGGCCCTCACCCTTGCTGCTGTACATCGCCAGATCTGCGTTGTGCAGCAGGGCATCAACGGTGGCCCCATCTCCTGGCCAGGCAGCGATGCCAATGCTGACGCTTACCTGGTAG
Organism: Pseudomonas sp. AK106; assembly: GCF_053903055.1. NCBI lineage: Bacteria > Pseudomonadati > Pseudomonadota > Gammaproteobacteria > Pseudomonadales > Pseudomonadaceae > Pseudomonas > Pseudomonas sp. AK106. Next base: position 67,446 of record NZ_CP096427.1, on the reverse strand, counting down.
AAACCGGTACCCACTTTGATTGGCAGTGAACAGGCGACAAGGATCCGCTCGGCCACCACGGTGATGTCGTCAGGAGTGGGCAGGTTGCACAGCAGCATGACGAACTCGTCGCCGCCCAAGCGTGCCACCGTGTCGCTGTCGCGCACGCTGGTGCTCAAGCGCCGCGCTACTTCAACCAGCACCGTATCCCCTGCGGCATGACCGTATGTGTCGTTGATATTCTTGAACCGGTCCAGGTCCACGAACAGCACGCCCAGGTAGCTGTGCTGCATGCGTGATGACAGGTGGATAGCTTGTTCCATCCTGTCGCGCAGCAACTGGCGGTTCGGCAATTTCGTCAGAGGGTCAAACAAGGCCAAAGTATTAACCACTCCGGGCAAATGGTCCTCGACAGGCTGAATCTCAAAGGTCGTGCCCGCACGTACGGTGGAGCGCTTAACCCGTGCCCGGACCGGCTCCAGCGCCGAAGCTACTTGCGTGGCATCGAAGACAAACTCACCGGTCTCGTCGTCACTCTGCATGAAGGCTGCAAAAGCCTTGCGTTGTGGCTCGTCGATCAGCAGCCGTGCAAAGTCTGTCTGGTCCAGGTCAAAAGTGGAGAACAGCTGTGTTGCCGCTCTGTTGGCATAACTGATGCGGTCTTGATCGGCACTGACAAACAGGATCGCTGAAGGCAGCGTCGATAAAATCTCGCTGTGCATGGGAAAACCTCGACGATGGAATGGTGAAGCGGAGGGCTTTAGCGTGAGCAGGCAACATTAACGATTGTGTTGGGATCGGAATTGTAGGGACGCGATATGTTGTAGCCAGAGCCATACTCGTTCAGGATTCCGAATCGATAGCCATAGGTGATGTCGCAATACCGCTTGCCGCAAGTCATCTGGTAGGCAAGCGTGTCGTAGTTCGGTGGATTGGGATCACCGCCAGTCGTACAAGCCCGGTTCACGGCGGCGACCGTGGTTTCAACGAAGTTGTAAGTCCTGAGCTGTCCCCAGGTGAGTAGATTCCCGGCGCCGGGCTGGCAAGTCAGCATCACACCGGTGGTTGTAAGGCCCACGGTATTTGCCTCACACCGCTGACCTTCCACCGCGCGGCCGCTAATTTGCAGGTACTCGCCAGTCTTCAACCGGCCCGTAGATGACACTGTTTTGCCCGTGATGGCCCCGGACGCTGTCATGTCTACCGCATCGATGTCATTGGCATTGATGATGTCGTGCTTGGTACCGGACGCGTCTTGCATATTCAGTGTGCCGGTCATGGGCAGGCTGCCGTCGCGACGCAAAAACTCGAAAAACCCCTGACTGTCGTAGCCATTGCTCATCGACACCAGACCTGCCACGCCGCCACTGTTGGTCCCGGTTACCGTGCCGCCGTTGCCGACAAACACACTGGGGTCACCGCCCATCGAGCTGGGAATCGAGACGCCGGCATTGCCAGGGCTCGCCGCCGTGGCCGCGATCGTGGCCCGGCGTACATCCACCGCGTTGCCGTTGGGGATCAGTAACGGCGCCGAGGTCGTCACCTGAAACAGCAGGCTGCAGGTTGGAATCGTGCAGCCGCTCTGCGTGTTGATCCGCATGGCGACGTTGAGCTGGATGGTCTGGCCGTTATAGACCATCGGGTTTATAGCCGTGGCCGGCAGAAAGCCGAGACCGCTCAAATCCGTCAGCGTCGGAGCCAGCAATCGTTGTGGCGCTACCGAGTAGCCATTGCGGGTGACGCTTTCCCCGCGCTGGATCTGGGTGAAGAACGTGGTGGCATAGGTTTTGGTGGCATCGCTAACATTGGCCATCCGCTCCCCGATCAGCTTGGCTTTGTCGTCCCGCTTTTGATCCATGCTTGCCTGGGCATAGCGATCGCCGGCATAGGCGGTAATCAGGACAAGCACCCCGACCACCAGGGCCAGTTGTGGCAACAGAAAGCCCCGCTGCCGTTGCCTGGGTGGCAAGCGCACCGTGGGTAATCGCTTCATGGTTATTGATCCTGTAAGTGCTTGAGGCGCACGCGCTCGACCTCGGGGCCAAGGGCTGCGTATTCGCCTCGGGAGATATGTGCAGTGATCTTGTGTTCACGCGGCAAGGCCTGCACACAGAGCTTGCCGCTGTCGTCGAAACGCTGGTGAATGGCTAGCTGCAGGCTGGAAGCCAGCAACTCATTGGCATTGGCTTCACCCGCCGCTCGGGCCATCGCCGCCAGGCGCTCAAGCCCGGCATGAATGGATTTGGCGTGCACGGTGGCCAGCACCAGATGACCGTCGCCGGCCAGTCGAAACAACTGCGCGGCCATCTGGGCGGTCAGCACTTCGCCAAAGCCCAGCATCGATGCGTCCTTGGCCGGAAAGCAGCGCAGTGCAGCATGGATACCGCTGTCGTAACCGCCCAGTTCGGCGACGTCGATCTGCTCGCAATAGCCGGCACCGTGCGGCCCTTCCAGCGGATCCTCGGGCGGATCCTCCAGCGTCAGCGCGTAACCGCCCAGCAAGCGCAAGCGTGCAGCGATCGTGGCACCCCAGGTAACGGTTTTACCGGCGCCGGTGAGTCCAAAGATCACCACCAAACCGCCGGTGTCGCGCATTCTGGAGCCCAGCAACAACGCCTTGACCCACTGCGGTAAACCCAGCAAGTCCAGATCAGGGCACAGATCACGCAAGTGGCGCAGCGCATAGCGCCCTGCGCGCATCCGTTGAACCCGCCAGCGGCTGTCATCCGGCATCACGATTTTCTTGCGATCCGGATGCTGCTCGATGCCCGCGATCAGCTGCTCAATCAAGGCCTGATGCTCTGCCCCGGCCTGCTGCTGGCCGGGAAAGATAATTGCACTGCCTTGTTTGTCCGTGGACAGGTGGACGTCAGTGAGCAGCGGCATGGCAGGTGTTTCAGCAGCCATCAGGCGCGACCGAAGGTGAAGACGACGGTATTGGCGTTACTGGCGTTGCACTGGGTGCCTGCTGCGGTCAGGTCCAGATCTGTGGTACCGGTCTTAACGGCCGTGCCATTGACGCTGACCGTCAGGTACTGGTCGCTGGTCATCGCGGTAGCGATCTTGATGCATTCACGGCTAGGGATAGCGGTCAGCGTGCCTTGCGCCTGAGTCCCATTGGAAGCCGGCGCAAAGGTCAGCTGGCCCCACTGGGTCAGCAGATTGCCGGTCGGCACACCGGCGGTGACCTCGGTCAGGCCACTGCCCATCCAGCGATTTTGGGCGACCTGGGCCGTGGTAAGGCCGGTGTAGGACGTGCGGTTCTGGTAGGCCGTCTGGATGGCGGGAATGGCGCTATTGAATGCATCAATGATCTTGTTAGATCGCACGGTTGCAAGAATATTGGGCAGGACCAGCAATGCCAGGGTCGCAATCAGACCGATGATCAGCGTCACGATGCCCAGCTCAACCAGCGTGTAACCGCGTTGTTTATGTCCCGGCAGTTTGCGGGCCGCCGGGCGAGCGTGCAGGGCTGGGACGCTCACAGTGTTTTCTTGAGTCTTTTGCATTTTAGTTTCCTTGGGGTACGACAAAGAGCCGGCCAGGGCCGGTGTGATGTTGCGAGGGGGTTAACGAAGCTTCGAGGGGGTCAGATCTAGCGAACGTTCTGAATGTAGGTTTCCACGGCCTGGTTGAATTCGAAGTTGGCCAGCACGATGAAACCAATCACGCCGCCGACAAACAGCATGGCCAGAAGGCCGCTGACCACCGCCTGACGTTCAGCCCGCTGCACCTGCTTGTCTGCCTGATCAAAGGCCAAAGTCAGAAGGGCGTTGGTGAAGTCACGGCGTTCGGCATAGTCCTCGATGCGGTCCATCATGTGCAGGGGAAACAAACCGGTACTGGTCAGTGCCCGCGCCGGCTCGTCCGGGGCTCTTTTCAGGCGGGCCAGCATGTCTCGCAGATGCTCGTTCATCCATGCCCCGGAGAAGTAGCGCATGCGCTCCAGGGCTTCCTTGGGACCGTGGTTGTTCGATTGCAGCAGGATGGCCAACGACACTAGCAAGTTGTTAGCCTGGCGTTCGCGGTAGCCGCGCCAGGGCAGCAAAGGCACCCGATCGATGACCCGGCGCACTCTGCCGCGCCAGTGGCTGCGACTCCAGGCAATCAACCAGCCCAACGCAATCACCGCAACGCCCAGAAGAATGCCTCCATCCACCAACCCCTGAGAGAGGGTGTAGAGCAGCTGGCTCAACGCCGGCCATTTATCCAGCGGCAATATCTCCAGGTTCTGCGGTGCAATGACCAGCGCATACGCCAGGAAGAAGCCCAGCAGCGTGACCACCGCTGCAATGGGCGACACCAGAGAGGTGAAAAAGGCACTGGAGATTTTGGCCGACAGGCGCAGGGATTTCGCCAGGTAGTCCATGGCGTCCTCCAGTCGCCCGTCTTCCTCTGCAGCGACCAGCACCATCACCTCATAATCCGGCACCGTATGCTGCAGCGCGTTCGCAAACGACTGACGTTTCATCTTTCGCAACCAGTGCTCATACAAAGGAGCCCAGCCGGTATGCCGTTTGCGCGCCCGTGCAGCCATCTTTTTCAACCGCTCTGGGCCGCCCATGTCATCGCGCAAGGCCGAGGCAAAGTCCTCGTAGAACTCTCGCCGCGAATCGCCCGAGAAGTTGAACAGCCAGCGCGACCACTTGAACGCCAGGTTCATACTGACACCTCGGCCAGCTCGTAGCTTTCCAGCGATTCGAATTCTCGCTCCAGATCTCGAACATCAATCCAGCCCTGCGAGACCTTGTAGAGCGCGTGCTCATAGGCCGTCTTGCCGGTCATGTCCGGGTCATCAAAGCGGGTGTCGCCGCGACTCTGCCGCCAGTAGGTTTCGGCCTGATCATCCTTACCATCGGCGATCATCTGCCGGATGACCTTATCGGGCGCGATGATTTCAGCGACAACGGTGGAACCTGCAATGCCACGTCCTTTGCAGTGCGCGCAGTCGCCTTGAACCGAACAGCGTGCGGTTGCGGGGTTCAGGCCGAACTTCTCCTGCAGCAGCTGCAGCTTGGCTTCGGGCAACACGCCTGCAGCAGGCACCTTGCAGTGTTCACACAACACCGGAAGCAGCCGCTGAAAGGCCAGGGCTGACAGGAACTGCCGGTCAGCCAGCACGTGCCGGTCCAGACCCAACCGGTGCAGACGCAAGATCGCACCGAAACCTGATGATGTGTGCAACGTGGTGTAGAGCTTGTGGCCGGTCATCACGAAGTCCGCCACGATCGACGCCGTGGACGCATCACGAGTCTCACCGACCATGACTTCGTCGGGGTCACCGCGAAGGATGTCGCGCAAAGTGCCATTGAGCGCCTGGATGCTATCGACCGCTTCCTCGTGATCATCGCGTTGCACGGAAATCTGCGACACCCCAAAGATCTTGTACTCCACCGGATCCTCGACGGAGTAGCGCTTGCGTTCCATGCGGTTGGGATCGGCTTCCATACAGACTTTCAGCGCTGTGGATTTACCGGACCCGGTAGGACCGAGAAAACCGATCAACCCGATGGTGCGCGACACACACTTTGTCAGCAGCTTGATCTGGGACAGTTCATACCCCAAGTCGGCAAAAGTCTTGCTGACCTGGTTATGCGTTTCGACGGGCAGAACGCGCATGATCACGTCCCAACCATCCACCATCCGGATGTACTTGTAGCGCAGCTTGTACAGCGTGCCGTTGACCCTTGTCGTCACCATGCAGCTCAGCGATTTCTTCTCCATCGAAAAGGTGTTATGGCTTAGCGTTTTGGGGTCGGACAGCTCGGTGTACAGGTAGCCGGCCATCTGGCTGCAGGTTTCCGCGCTGTACTGCTGGTAGGGAAACAGACGGCTGTGCACGCGAAACAGCGCCTTGCCTGTTTTGTCCCGGCAGCACAGGTGAATATCCGTGGCCTGGTCCTCAATCGACGCGTGAATCAGCTCTTCCACAATCGAGTGGGCATCGCTGGCCTTGTTGTCAGCCAGGGCGCCGTTGATGGCATGGTTCACCGCAGCAATTAATGAGACATCGGCCAGGCGCTCTTGAGCCAGGGCATAACCGGCCGTGATTAGCCGGCTGCGCAGATCCAGATGCAGACGCTGGCCCAGGGCTTGTTCCGACACCAGCAATAGCGCTTCACGGTTACCCAGATCGAGCACGGCCACCAGAGAAAGGTCATTACCTGTCACCCCATGCACCTGACTTATTGTGGAACGATGGGGCGGAAGCTCTTCACGCTGACGCAACCGAGGATTCTTGCGGATAGCAGCGACCAGCCGGGCCTGCAGCTGTGCGGCGTCCTCCAGGGCTGGAGCGTTTTTATCGCGACGGCTTCCGAAAAATTTCAGGCCGCCTTGCTTGGTGTCTTTCGTATCTTTTGACGACATGGCGACTCCAGGATCAGCGCATCAGCGGCGCGGTGATGGAAGGGGTGATCGGCGCGATCGGGGCACCTGAGATAGCAGGAGGGTCAATGGCCGAGGTCATCGGCTGGCTGCCCTGCCCGCCCATCCAGTCCAGCAGGATGGTTTTGCGCTGCACGACCTTGCGCCCGTCCGTGCGCACCAACTGGATCTGGTACTGCTGGATGCTGTCGAGCTTCCAGCCATCGACTTTGGAGATATAGGGCTCCTGCATCGACACCGGCACACGCCGGCCCTTGTAGCTGATCTCGGCCACCTCCTTACCGGCCAGCCCCCAGATGGCCTCCACCGTCGGCTCCCCATCCTTTACCTCCTGTTTGGAGCCCGGCAGCGGGTTGGCAGCAGCAGAACTCATCGCAGAGCCACTGTTCTTGTTTTGCTGGATTCGCATGTCAATTTCCGATCCCATCAGTTGGGCCTGTTTGCTCAGCAGCCAACCAAACGTGTCGGTGCCGTTATCAAGCAGCGGGCCATCATCGGCCAAGGCTGCCAGCGGCAGAAACAACAGTAGCAACGCGATCTTATGGGTTGGCATATACGGTCCCTTTCAATTCAAAGGTCAGTGGGTCATCGAGTTTGAACGTCACGCTGGACACCCCACTGGTCGCAGGCAATCGCGACGCTAGGTTCTCCAACAGCACCGCAGATCCTGATGCGCTGAACGCACCGATCATGGGTATCCAGCTTTCTTCCGGAACGGCGACGGCCGCATTCCCGGCCACCCGCGCCCAGGCCGAAGGCAGGGTCAACGTGACGCCAAGCACTTTGGAGACCTGAGCTAGGTTGCCCAGCTTCTGGTTGATGGCATTGCGAGGCGGCAATGCTTCAACCGTGCGTGCAGGACTGGACGGCAGCTCAACGGGCAGCGGCTGAGTGACCTTCTGTGTGTCGCTGTCAAAAATCGGCGCGGGCCAGCTCTTGGGTTTAGCCGCCAGATAGCCGGCCCAGGTGGCGAAAGCCTGCGCCTGATAGGTCAGCGTGCAGGACGCTGCGGCGCATTCGAGACCGGTCAATCGCCAGCCTTCCAGCAGGCGTTTCAGATCCCGCGTGGTCTCCAGATAGGCCGGCACAGAGAGTCGTGCCGGCACCGTTGCGTTGATGGCAGCGTTAACCGCGTTGGCCAGCTCCAGCTTGCGTTGCGCCATGGCTTTCTCACGGAGCACAGCCGCATCCCGGCGCTGCGCTTCAATAACTGCGACCTCATAAAAGTAGTAAGCCATCCCCGCCGTCATCACCGCTGTAAGGATCACAATGGGGATAATGGGAAGCGAGGTGTGCCGGCTGAACGCCGCTTTCGTGAAATCGCGCTTGTGCAGCGAGTGACCGAGAATCTGCAGGGATAAGTGCCGCACATCCAGCGAGTGAGGCAAGGCTTGAAGCAGCGCCTGCTGATCGGTGTAGATCGGCAGATCCGATGGGTTAGAGAAGCGATTGAGCACGTCCCTGACCTGCGCCATCACCTCGCTGCCCGGCCCTACCCGATCCGTCCGCGGGATCGGCACACCGTTCTGCGCGGCGAATAGCCAGAGGCGGTCCTCGCCAATATCGATCAGCGTCAGGTACTGGTCTTCGCTGATTGCGGCACGCAGCAGTGCAGCTGCCGCAACCGGTCGCTTTTTGCTCTCGGCGCGTGACACCAGGGCCACAGCGCTTTCGATCTGCCCTTTTGCGTGCCAAACAAACTCCCATGCGGCATCGGCGCCTCGGCCCAGCTGCTTGATTTCATCGCGAGTGCCGTCAAGCCCAGGCAGCGTTAACCAGTCCAGCCCCATCAGCGCGGTGCCAAACCCCGGAACCTGCAATTGGGTCAGCATCAGTTCACCCCTTCCACGACCTGTGGGGTCAGCAGGATCAGCACGGCGCGCTGCGTGGACGAGCTGGCCACACCGCCGCCCAACAGCGGCGTCAGCTGCCCGTCAAACGACTTGTCGGTTCCCTGCTGCTGGATGTTCTGCACGCCGGCCAGCACCGCCGTCTCCCCTTTCACGATGGAGGTGTAGATCTGGTACTGGTTGGCCGTGGACTGCGGGTATTGCAGCGTGACGCCGTTGTTGACGAAGGTGTTCGTCGCACCGCGCATCGAAGCATCCATCGAGAACTGCACGATGACCGAGCCATTGGGCTGGATCGAGGAACGCATGTTCAGGAAGGTGCCCGTGGTCAGCTGGCCCGGCTCAACGCCTGGCACCACAGTGGTGTTGTTGTTGCCCGTGCCGTTGGAGGACGCGGAGCTGGAACGCGCCGGGTAGATGAAGTTTTCCGTACTGGCGACCGACAACGGCCGGTTGTTCATCATCGGGTAGGTTTCATCCTTGCGGACATTCACCTTGCCGACGGTGGCCAGCGCCTGCAAAAAGGCAGATGTGCTCGAGTTGTCGCCGTTGCGGATGACACCGATCTGCCCGAAGCCGGTAGAGGCACCGGGAAGGCCTGCCGGGGAGAATAGGTTGACGTTCCAACGCGACGTGGCGTCGTTGATCAGCCAGGCCCAGTTCACGCCCAGGTCATTGTTGGTGGTGGCCGTCAGATCAACGATCTGCATGCGCATGCGCACCTGACGACTGACCGAGCGGTTTTCGGCGTTGATCAGCTCCTCGACCTGTTCCTGAACCTCGCGGGTGTCGGTGACCGTCACCACGCCTGAATCAGAAACAGAAAACTTGCCGATATTGTTAGGCGTCAGCGCACCCTGAATCGCAACCTTGAGGTTCTTTACCACGTCAATGTCGGCCGTCATTTTCGCCGAGACATCTGAATTGGAAGAGACTTTACCGGCCTCCTTAGCCACGGAATCCCCACCGCTATCACTGCCGCCCGTGGTCGAAGTTTTGGCGATCGTACTGTTGAGACTATTAACGTCGGTGATCGTGGCGATCTGGTAGGTGCGGGTCACCAGACGCGAAATCTGGATGATGCCGTCCTTGAAATCCCAGCCTACGCCGTATTCGGCGGTCTTCTGATCGAGCAGTTCGCTCAGGCTGGCACCGGCTGGGCTCGCCTGGTCAATGAAGAAAGAACGGGAAGCGGAATCGCCCTGGGGCACTGCCGTGTAGCCACCACCGCCCATGCCCGTCATGGACGCCAGACTCGGTACCGACTGCCCAAGCGCGCCGCTAAGGGGAACGCTCATGGCCACCGGCGTCGCGGTTTGCATGGCCGAACCGCCGGCTGAGCCCATGCGCTGCGCGGTGAACACCTGGATCGGCACCAAGGCATCAGGGCTGACCCGCACCGACAGGTTGGTGATCTTGCTGATCCGATCAGCAAACACGTTGAGCGTGGGCTTGTCCGGAAACGAGAAACGGATCGGCTGGCTGAACACTGCCGGCAGCTCGGCGTCGCGTGACACCTTGACCGTCTTGCCGCCCAGCCACATACCGTCGAATTCACGCACCGCCGCGCTGCGCAACAGATCTTCCTGGCGCAGCCGGGCCAGGCTGTCCTGCACTTTCTGGTTGCCTTCCACCGAGGCGCCGCGAATGCCGTCGCGCTCGGTCATCGCGCCGCACCCGGACAATGCCAAAGCAACGGCCACGGCAAGGCTTCGTTTCAAGTACGAAGTCATAGGGTTAACTCCAGGTGATTATTGAGCGCGGCGACCGGACTCGGTGACGCGAAGAACTTTGTTGCCGGCATAGAGCATGCCGGTCAGGTTGACGTCAGCGGCGGACAGCGACTGGAACAGGCGTTTGACAGCAGAGCGGAAATCGCCCTCAAACGTGGCAGTGACGTTGATCGGCACATCGACCGAGGCGTCCCAGACCAGCTGCCAGCCAGCCTTGGCGGCCCACTTGCCCAGGGCGCGGCGCAGCGTAACGTCGGAGGTATTCAGCATCCACTGCTCGGGAATGGGCTTAGGCGGTGGAGTGACCTTGGCAACCACAACGGGCGGCACGACGGCAGTGGGAAAAACCTTCGCCGGCACGACCGTTGGCACTGCCTTTACCTGAGAAGCAGATGGGAGAGGAGAAGAGACCTGGGCATTCGCGAGAACTGCAGGCTTCAACGCATCGGCTACTACCTTTGCCGCAGGGCTGGGCGCGCTGTGCGGCTGTACGACCTCGACGATCTTCGGTGCAGGCGCCGGGGCTGGCTGCACCACGACGGGCACTGCCGCAGGTTTCGGAGCTGCTGAAACAGGCAGATCGACCACCGGTTTAATGACAGGAGCATCAGCCCCTTTCACTGGTCCGGTAGCCGGTACAGCTGCGAGCCTCTGAGGAGGCTGAGGAAGAACTGCGGCAGCCTTTGCAGGAGCGTACTGACGCGAGGGTGTCACAGGAGCCTGGCTGAACTCTTCCCACTCGCCAGTGGGTACAGACAGCATCGGCGCAGTGCTGCACCCTGAAATCAAGGCAGCACAAAAAACCGCACTGGTGGTGAGCGTGGCATTCATAAAATTACCTGTAGCGAATGGTGCAGGGTCTAGGAGAAACCTAGCTTTGGGGGCGGGGTACGTGGCTGACTGGCAACTCGACATATACATTAGAGTGCCTTTGGTACAGCAGCAAACTGCTGGCGAAGCCGTGTAGGGCAAGCACAGATAGGAAGCGAAGCAAGGAGCCACAAGGATGCGACGGCGGGATTAGTAGGTGTCAATGCTTCGCACGCGGGTCAGTCCATTAAGCGGGTTTTTCCTCCATTTGAGCTTTTTGCGCAGCAATGAGGGTTTGCATCCAATTTGCTCTAGCCGTTTCACTGTAGTGATCAACCAAATGCTGAACGAACTGCGACGGTGTGACTTGGATACGCGTGTCGTTGCTCACATCGATTGCAAATTCCAGGATCTTGCCGTAGCGATCGTGGCCAACGTAAACGTTATGCGCTGTAGGGGGTTTGATTTCAGGAGTGTCCATGGAGCACCGATTGGGTCGTTAGAAAGAAATGCGCAGCTTTGCGCTTTTGGACGCGGCATTAGCATGGTTGGTAGAGATCTTAGCTAGATCGATGTGCTGCATGAGCGCAAGGAACCCAGCTTTACGGCCGTTTACAGAGGCATCGGAAACAATGAAGTTCATCGCTTGATCGGCCGAATCCAGGCCGATTTTGGCTGGCCCTTTTTTGAGCAGATCGTCCTCAAATTCCTTCAAGATTCTCTTAAACCTGGCGATTTCGGTGTCCGGCAAGACTGCTGGAGGGCGATTCCCAAACTTTACGAAACCGTAAGCCCCATTGAAGGCTGTGATCTGTGTGGTGTGAATTTCCTCAGGGTCGAAATTCAGCATGAGGTAGCCAGGCAACAGAATCACTTCGTATCGCTGACTCGATGGGCGATTTTTTCGCGGCGTCAGAGTGGTTCTCACCGGTGAGTACACCTCAACGCCAAGGCTACTGATTCGCTCAACCAGCGACCGGTGATAGTTACTGTCGTGGATCAACACATACCAGTTATTGGTCATCGAGGTATTTCTCCGAGTTACAGGCGCGCTTTCGAAGCCCCATGTCCGCTAAAAGCAGGGGGATTCACACGCAAGCGAGGGGCCTGATTGAGCCTTCAAACGTAAGGGACCCAAATAGGTAGAGAAATCATACGAAGAAAAGGATGGAATTTCAACAGTAATCGATATTTATATCGATATGTGTTGTTTTTTTCCGGCTTAAGACTACGGATGCTTAGCGATTTAAGGATTGTGATGAGGCCTGTACGCGACTTCCTAGCTGTACGCTTAAAACAGCTACGATTGGCCAAAGGAATGGTTCAAAGCGAACTCGCTGAGCTAGTGGGGTGCGAACCAAACACGATCAGTCGTTACGAAAGGGCTGAAACACTGCCCAGCATCGAGCATTTGCTGAGGCTTTCTGAAGTGTTCGGGGTTTCACCTATGGACATCCTCCCCCCGCAGAGCACCAACGCATTGAGCATCATCGCACTGAGGGAAAGCTTGGCTCTGAAAGCTCTAGAGCTAGACGATCCGGAAGATCTCCAGAGGTTGATAAGCCTGGCATCCGAATTGGCTGAAAAAGGCAGAAGACCGTGAGCAGTCATCACCTCGTTGCGATAATCAACTGAGCTGCATAGAGCCGTCGGGGTCACGCAAAAGCTCACTAATCCGGGCAACCCGCAGATTTTGATGATTGACGGATTCGTGATCGAGGTGGAAATAGCCCAAAGAGAGAATTTGAGCAAAATGTCGATTCATCTGCAGCAACCTTTCGAGCTCTTCGCGCGCCTCTTCACTGAACATCGAAATCAACATGGTCACCTTCCCCTACAAAGCTTCACAACTTAACCGCTACAACCGCGCCAAAAAAAGGGCGCCACTCATCTGCCACTACTGTATATAAACACAGCACTCGTTTCAACACAGAATGTGGATCCCTTGTCTTCGTCGCGCGCAGGCAAATTTGATTAGCAATCAGTTCGCATGTCACTACTAAACGTAGGACACGTGATGCGCCCAACGTCTCCCACACTGCGTCTGCCTCAGAGTACGGCTATAGCCGATCAAAGATAGATTCGCTCGACCTCATCCAGGCTGATGCCGTCCCGACGCCGGTCATACAGCTGGGTCGTCCGCGTCGAGGCATGGTTGGCCATCGCGGCCGCATTTTCCAGGGTGCCGCCGTTCTTCAAATAGGCGGTAATCCCGGTGGCTCGAAACGTATGGTTGCCGATCGGCGTCTTGATCCCGGCTGCCAGGGCCCTGCGGCGCACCATGGTATGCGCGTTGGCCTGCGGCAGCGGCGTGCTGCTCAGTTGCCTGGTACCGCGCCCAACCGTACGAAACAGGGGGCCCTTCAGATCGGTCTCTATTCCCGTCTCCGACAGATACGCATGCAGGTACGCCTCCAGGGAGTGATGACAAGGCATCGCATGCTGCTTGCCGCCTTTCTCTTTCAGCAACACCCACAGCCGTCGATTTTGGGTGTACACATCCTCGACCCTTATCGCCAGTGCCGCGCCGATCCGGGCGAACGAAAACACCATCAATGCAATCAGAGCCCGATCACGCAAGCCTGCCGGCGTGCTGACGTCGATGCTGTCCAGCAGCTGCCGCGCCTCGCTCGGATCGAGCACCGGCGTTTTGCCGGTGCGGCTGGTGTGACTGGGCCCACGCACCGACGCCGCAGGGTTGTGCGGCACTATCTGGCCCACGACCAGCCAGTCGAACAGATGCCGGATCGCCGCCAGGCGCTGCTTCACCGAGGGCGCTGCCAGTCTGTGCTGCTGCAGCTCGATCCAGGTTGCCACATGCAACGGGGCCACATCAGCCAAACCGGATACGCCCACACTCTGGCACCAGGTCAAAAACTCCTGGGTCGCTCTGGCGTAGGCACGGCGCGTGTTCGGGTTGCGGATATTGGCGGTGAAGAATTCAAGAAAACGCCTGCCCGCGCGCTCGCCGGCCTGAATGACCAGTGCCGGTACCTGAATCGACCCCGAGGACAGCACCAGACCGTTCATGGCAGCTCAATCCCCAGTCTTTCTTTGAGCATTTCCTTGCCGTAGGCCTTACCCAGCTCCAGCAAGACGCCGAGCCCGGCGACACCCGCTTTTTCTGCCCCGGCTTTGGTACGCCGCCAGACCTCTCCATCCCGAACGGTGTCAAGGAATTCATGGCCTTTAATGGTCATTCTTTTGGGGCGCCAATCGAAGTCGCTCATCGAGCAAAGGTCCTGTGCTTCGATGAATCTAGCCTCATGCAATAGCATCACGTGGTAGGAGACTTCATCTTCGCTGTGGCCCTCGATGGCGAGGTCAATCCAAGAGTCAGGAGTTTTGGTACTGGCCTCGATGGCCAGCAAGATTTCACGCACCAGGTCTTTGTCGAGCTTCATCAGTGGTGTCCCGTCCTATATGTGATAAGGACATTATCAAATATAGACACCGCGTCTGCGTCAGCAGCGAGAAGAGTAAAAAATTTGGAGGTTTCAGCAGTTCGACGGATGGCGACGCAACCCCCTGCCAATCTGGCCAGAGTATTCCAAGCCTGCAGCGCAGCAGGGGCTCACCTATTATCAGTCGCCCCTGCTGCAACCAACTGGTCTGCTCCCTGGTCGCTCAGCACGGCTCTGGCACCGTTGTACGCAAAAACCGGCCCATTTGGATGACCGCCCTCGATGCGTATATCGGAAATCCTTTCAGGCGCGAAGGACACCTCGTCGATCTTGATGACGCCTGAGTTTTCGAAAATTGTCACTGCGCTCACCATGGCTAGCTCCATATTTGATGGCTGTTGGGCGATGTCCAGATTGCTCACCGCAAAACCGCCGCGATGAAGGCTTGTTGTTGACCGTCAACTACGCGTTTCGAGGCAGGGGGGCACCTAACTGGTTGTCCTGAAACTATGAAAGATGAGCGTCTGCCGCCGGTTCGTGCGGCCGGGCGGTCAAATCGACTCCCAATGCTCGCATGACCACCAGCATGGTTTTCAGTGTTGGATTTCCACGGTCACTGAACGACTTGTAAAGTTGCTCGCGGGCCAAGCCCGTTTCTTTGGCCAACGCTGACATTCCCCTGGCACGGGCAACTACGCCCATAGCCTTGGCAATGTAGGCAGCGTCTCCTGTATCCAGAGCGTCCGCGATAAATACGGCAATGCCTTCTGGTCCATCCAACGCCTGTGCAGGATCGTATTCGTAAATAGGTTCGGTCATTGCGGCCTCCACTCGGCTGCTAGTCTCTTAGCTGTTTCAATGTCCTTGGGCTGACTCCCTTTGTCACCACCACACAGCAGGATGACGATCTCAGATCCACGCTGCTGGAAATACACTCGATAACCAGGGCCATAGTGAATCCTTAACTCGCTAACGCCCTGCCCCACCGGGGCGACATCACCAGCGAGCCCATTGGCCAATCGAAAGATGCGAGCGGCGATAGCGGCCTTCGCCCTCTTGTCTTTGAGGTGGCTTTCCCAGGCCATGAAGGTTGCGGTTTGTTTGATTTCAATCATGTCCATATTGTAATTTATAGATCACATACCCGCAAGCTATGAGTTCACCGATGGCATGCTTGCGGCGATCAACTACATGATGATTGACATGATGGCGGGGATCGCCAGGAAGGTTACCAACAGCGCAGGCTGCGCCAGGCGCGGGGTATCGCGAAGGCAAAGCCTGCCGGCGTATAAAGGGCAGACCGAAGCATCAGGCGCTGCGTACGAGAGTGCGTAAGCTGTTAGATGCAGGCTTAGGAATCCGTGTGATTGCACGATACGCATCGTGTTCAACGAAAACGGTGATGAAAATTCGCGATGTGTCAGCAGGGCAAGGTTAACACGAGGCCAGACGATACCCGGGTATCCGGCTTACTGCAGTCCCAGGTGAGTCATAAACGGTGTGCTATGGTTTGAAAGCGTTCAAACAATGCGACTCAGAG
This sequence comes from Pseudomonas sp. AK106, assembly GCF_053903055.1. Lineage (NCBI taxonomy): Bacteria > Pseudomonadati > Pseudomonadota > Gammaproteobacteria > Pseudomonadales > Pseudomonadaceae > Pseudomonas > Pseudomonas sp. AK106. Next base: position 51,743 of record NZ_CP096427.1, on the reverse strand, counting down.
GAGTACATATGTTTACAGATATCAAGCCAGGTCCGAAACCAAAGCGCGAAGATGGTAAAGATGACGAAAGACGCCGTGTAGACCCGCCCGGTGAGAAAAAACACCCAACCTTGCCACCACACAAGCACAAGCCGGGGGACTGATGATTTCAATGTGACAATAGCCCTTGTGTGAAAGCTGCCCGCCATCGGCGGGCATTTTCATACATTTGCTCTTAAAGTTTCCATTTTTTGTGGAACTGGTGGACTCCACATTGTTAACCGCCGTCACCAAGCCAATCGGTGCGGTCACGGTGCGTTGTGCAGGTGCAAACGGATCTGATAACTATGCAGAAAAATGCTGAAAACTTGAAATAGCAAGTCTGCGATTTAACGCGTAAATAAGCAGTAAGGGCTATGAGGTTTCTCAAAAACCACCTTCACAAGATAGATGCTTCTGCTGATGGCGAAGCTTCAATAACTCTCACCATCAATGGATGTTCTAAGTGGATAGAACCTCTAAAATCATTATATTTTTGTCACAGATGGCTGCGCTCAGTGTTGTGTTGACCTTTATCTTGGGAATGCGCTGGCAGGCTGGATTTTTCGAGGGTCTCGGATTTCCGTGGCTCAGTGGCTATTTTAACTACCTTGATACAATTAGATTTGGAGTTCCTCATGCTCTAGTTCTCGGAGGATCTGTCGCGATTGGATCTTTCATTACTTGGATGATTGTGGACAAGAACAAGGACTTACTACCATACCTATTCTTGCTCGCGTTAGTTCTTCTGACAATGAGCGACCTAATTCCGTCATTCTTCTACAAAGTGGGAACATTCAGCTTTCTCAACCTGCAAAGCTTCTATCAGGTAATCTTCGCCGGATTTATAATTGGGTGCGTCTTAGTGGCGCCCCCTCGCTTGAAAAAGATGAAGGCCATTAACTCAAAATGGGTCACAACGTATCAGATGCTTGTGCTGTTATTTGGATCTATTGTGATGATTGCATTCTTCTCTTCACCTTATACTATCGGTAAAGCGGACGCTCAGAAAGCAATTAGTTCAGGATTCGAAGGCTACTCATTGGCAACTGATAGTAGGTCGGAATATTGGAGCATTGTGGGTCACAGTCAGGGTAACTTAATTCTCGCAAGGCTTATTAAAAACAAAAATCAGGTTCAAGTTAAAATTTCTAATAACGTGTCTGATTGGGTTATTTACTCAACAGCTCCCCAGGGTCTAGGTGCAATAAGTACACCATAGCTGCCTCTGGCAGCCAGTGGGAGCCCCCTTGTTCGTCGCTATTTAGGCATTCGGTGGAGTGTATAAACCGCTTCATCGTCAATCATTAGTCACTCCCTTTGTAAACGGCTTCAGTATGACCTCGCCCAGGCCGGCTGATCCAGGAAACTGCAAGCCCATGCTGCTGACGGAATCGATGACGTCACAGGCCAAGCTGGCTACGTGCTCGCGGACCTGCTGCAGCCAAGCAACATCAATGGACGTGGCGAAGATATTCAGCTTTTTATCGACAAAAAGTGGCAGCGACTTGCCCTCCACGTCCGGCACCTGCCAAGAACCATGACAGAGCACATTGCGTAATTTGGCAGCACACTTTAGATCCTTGATTAACTGCTCGGGCTTGGCGGCGGGCATTTCATGGTGGTTATCGAGCGCCTCGCGGTATGCATCAATGAGCGGGCCGAGAGGATCAGACAATGCCCGCTCAAGCAGGCCAGGCCACTTGCCATATGCTTCCTCTAATTCATCCTGGCCATACTGACGCGTGGCGGTCAGGGCGAAGATAGCCCGACCTAGGGCTTGCTCCAGGAAGCCATAGGTGGCCACAGCCCTACCCAACTGCTCCCAGAACTCCCCAGAATGCCGATGAGTAGGATAGTCAGACGGGAGGTGTTCCCGATCTATTCGCTTATGCTCGTGGCTCACGGAAAACTCCTGCTCATAGGTGATGGGTAGCCGTTGCGGCTTGGCCCTGCGGGGTTCCTATCGGTTCGTTACGCGTCGCCGGCGTGGAACTCCTCGATGGTCATCTCGCCCAAGTAATTGCATGCGCCCACTAAAGCATTCTGGTGGGTGCCAGCGGTCTGTCTGGCCTAGGCTATGACGTGGCGGGGCACTCTCGGTTAGTCTGACCCCACTGTGGCGGACGTAAAGCGTTGCTCCTGCCCCTCTAGAGAAGCGAAGGCAAGGCAGGTGATAGAATGGGCACAGATTCAGCTCCTCATCACGGCCCTGCGGCACCATTGCCTTCGACATCACCCGTCTTGACTTAATAAAGTATCGTAACTATATACGTCCAGCGCTGAATCTCCCGCAAACAAAATAATCCCGCCCAACCGAAGATGAACGGGCTGTACTGCGTTATGGCCAATACTGATCACGGATGTGGGAAATGGTGTCGTACATGCCCATGTGAGGATGGACGCCAGTATCAGGGGTTGTGGTTCAATACTGGCATCCTAGATGTTTCAGAAACGTATCTTGGAGCGCGCAAAGTTGCTCTATGCGTACAGTTTTGAGGCATCGAACTCTAAGCCTGCCTCTTTCATCTCACGTACCAGTCGCATCTTCCAGCCATCATGGGGATCAAGCTCGGTATAAACTACCCCAAAAAGATCTGACGGTATTTCAACGTCCCCTTTTTTAAGCAAGCAAACACGGCCTCTCCCCAGTTTTCCTGCGAAATATCCCAACTCAAAAATTACATTTTGTCTAGCGCGAGCCAATGGTAGGTTTGTCTGGACTGCAGAGCCAACATCGTCAGGGGTTAACAAGACAACAGCGTAGCCCACTTCAGATGTCTGTTCGAACTTTTCGATAATTGTTCTGCCACGATCTGGCTGCTCCTGCAACACTATAGACTCAAGCCCCAATTTAGTCAGGAAATTTGCCAGCATATGTCGGGATGCATCGTCATGCCCATGTACGATAAAAACCTTGTTAGACGATGCACTATTTAGTATTGGTTTGGCAATTCCCAGTTTAATGTGAGACTTATAATCACGAGCAAAAGGAATCAATACTTGTGAAACAAAAGCGTGAAAGCCTGAAATTATTTTCCGACTACCTGTGCTGAAGTAATGATAGCCAAAGTTGAGTGCATATTGGGGATCCGCTGCAAGCCTTTGAATCAGGAGTATGGTGAGCCCAAGCCGCGCGGAGTCGTCATCAGGCCATGCCAAACTATGGCTGCCAGAAAAGCTGCCTCCTGACTTTTCACTGTCTAACAAAAATTTTTCTAAATCAACATCAGCTGTAAGCTTTCGATTTACCTCTTCAAGCTCTGGACTAGCCAGAATTCGTCCCAATTTTTTAAGAGGTACGTCGAAAGTTTGCTGCTGCGAGACTTGAAGATCCAGAATGCAGCTATTGATTTGCGTGAATACGTCTACATAACTCATTCACTATCTCCTACTAATCTTTTTTCAGCGGCTTGCTCCAATATTTGGCTTCGATACAACTCCTTCATTTCCTCAATCAAAGGCAGAACCAGAGGATTTGATGAATGCCCACCCACCCGATTATCAATGGTGTCATTCACTTGCTGAATAGCAGATTCGATACTGGCAGGATCAAATGGGTCGAACCGAACCGTGCAAAGATCACCATCTAACTCCTTAAGCGCAGTCTGTGCATCTTTTAAATCGCGTTGCAGCTTGTCTAGCCCCTTAATCATACGTACTCCTTCCAGTGAGATCGTCGCTTTTTGTTGGGGGGTCGCACCCACATACTAGTACATGGCCATGAGTAAGAGCGGCATGCACCAAAAATTGCTAGCCCCTTGGTGACGTCTGAGCCTGCATGAGCCACTCACCAAAAATTGGTGATAAAATAGGTTATCACCAATTATTGCGGCTTTTTCCAAATCGTGTACGCTGATGGTTACTTGCGTCGTTTTGGTGACTAGAAAGGCGATGCGTGGTCGCTGATGATCCGATTGAGGTCTGTACATGCAGGAAGTGACGAATGTCGAACAGAACGATCAGCGCAGGCTCACGTCGGTCGAATTTCAGACGCTGGCCCAAGTTCCGGCCGCGGTCGAGTGGTTTGCCAACCTGGACAATCCTCGGACACGACGTGCCTACCAAAATGACCTGGAAGACTTCTGCGGTTTTGTCGGATTGGCTTCGGCCGATGAATTTCGCGTCGTCACCCGATCACATGTTTTGGCTTGGCGCGCTCAGCTCGAGCATCGCGGTCTGGCGGGCGCCACGATCCGGCGCAAATTGGCGGCGCTGGCCAGCCTGTTTGATCACCTCCTGGAGAGCAATGCGATCGCCGGCGGCAATCCCGTGCACGGCGTGAAACGACCGAAGATCGAAAGCAACGAAGGCAAGACGCCGGCATTGGGCGATCACCAGGCCAAAGCGCTACTCGAAGCCCCGGATGAATCGACCCTTAAAGGGTTGCGTGATCGGGCGCTATTGGCTGTTCTTCTTTATCACGGGCTGCGCCGCGAAGAAGCGGCGCTGCTGCAGGTGAGCGACATCCAGGATCGCCGCGGGATTCAGCATCTGAAGGTACACGGCAAGGGCGGCAAGGTGCGGTATCTACCGCTGCACCCGGTGGCGGCCGGGCGCATCCATCAGTACCTGGAAAGCTCAGGGCATCATTGGGCGGACAGGAAGGTACCGCTGTTCATACCATTGCGCGGCAAGCTAACCGGTGCCGGCATCACAGCCAACGGCATCTATATGGTGGTGGCGGCTTACGCGAAGAAAGCCGGGATTCAGGTCGACGGGCTTGGAGTCCACGGACTACGGGCAACGGCTGCCACCAACGCGCTGGAGCATGAAGCCGATATCGCCAAGGTCCAGGCCTGGCTTGGACACGCCAATATCAGCACGACCAAAATCTATGATCGCCGTGAAAACAGGCCGGAGGATTCACCTACCTACAAAGTGAAATACTGATTATTAACACTTAAAGGACAGCGCGACCGGGCGCTGTTGGCTGTTCTTCTCTATCACGGGCTGCGCCGTGAAGAAGCGGCGCTGCTGCAGGTCAGCGATATCCAGGAACGCCGCGGTATCCAGCACCTGAAGGTGCACGGCAAAGGGGGCAAGGTGCGCTATCTGCCGTTGCACCCGATCGCGGCCGGGCGTGTTCATCAGTACCTGGAAAGCTCGGGGCATCATTTGGCCGACAGGAAGGTGCCGCTGTTCATACCGCTGCGAGGCAAGATGACCGGTGCCGGCATCACGGCCAACGGCATCTATACCGTGGTGACGACCTGGGCGAAGAAGGCCGGGATCGAGGTGACGGTATGGGCGTGCACGGACTCAGGGCCACCGCAGCCACCAACGCCCTGGAGCACGAAGCCGACATCGCCAAGGTCCAGTCATGGCTGGGTCATGCCAATATCAGTACGACCAAGATCTATGATCGCCGGGAGAACCGGCCGGAGGATTCACCGACCTACAAGGTGAAGTATTGATAGAGGGGTTGAGTCCTGAGCTACAGCTCCGTGCAGCGCAAAACGTGAGGCCAGCTTCTCCCACAGATCGATTTCGTACTTGATGAACCAGCTAGCATGATTCAATTACGGATATGAACCATGTAGTTAATTAACTAATTTGAATTTTTGTAAGCTCACATGACCATTTTCAAATATGACAGAACGGCTAAAGGCGGTAACATACAGTGAGGAAGCGGAAACTAAAGAATCCAAAAAATATGGGAACAGGCCAATTGTGAAAAAGAATATCTCTTCAGTGCATTTGAGAACAGAAGATGAATTAATCGAATACTACAATAATTGTGGACTATCCCCAGCACTCAGCTTTGAATCAGCAAAAGAATTCGATTATAGGAAAATTACATATTCAATTGGAGATATTGATCTATGTACAACCCAGAGCAAGTCTGGCTGGGGATTTGAGAAACAGATAAGCACAGATGTCTATTTTGTTTCTTTTACCTACGCAGGCCTCTCAGCCTGGGAAATGAACAAGCTCGGGAGAGTTGATGCACTAAATCAAATGTGCGTCATCGATAGTTCAAGGTTGGTGCAGGGACAGTTTTTGCGCGGAACGCTAACGGATACGCTAATGATAAAGGCAGAAACTATTCATAACGAGTTTCATGCTCTTCATGGGTATCCGGTTAACCACAGGATAGATTTCCAGCCTTTACTGCCTGCAGAATCACCGGCATGGAAGCGGATCAATCATATTGCGGGATGTCTAAAAAGCAGTTTTGACGATACCTTTTCTATGATGTCACCTATTACGAACTCTTATATTAAACAAGCTCTGCTAACTTCTATATTAGAGTTCACCCCACACAATCAATCTATCAAATCAAACGAATGTAGTAATTTGCCAAGATACATTTCACGCTCTATAGAATACATGTATACCCATGCGGACCAACCCATACTGCTTGCGGATATTGCAAGCAACTCTTATACGAGTATTAGGAACCTTCAAATAGGTTTCAGAAAATACAAGGGGACGACGCCAATGAGATACTTAAGGCAAATTCGACTCAACAGGGTTCACAATGAGTTGTCAAACATGTCATCGCTAGCATCCTGGCAGTGTGTTGCGGCAAAGTGGGGGTTCAATGACACCGCAGCGCTCTCTAAATACTATAAAGAATTATATGGGGAAACTCCGTTCCAGACCCTGTATCGCAATAGTTGACCGGAAGCTTTAAAATGCACAAGCTGCTTAAGTATTCTCGAGACTAAAGCACCAAGAAAACGGGCTCAGGTGACAGGTTAAATCACTAGCTCAATGAAAAATCATGCATGTGGGCTAAAATGTCTCTCGCCCAGGACTGCCAAACAGTAAAGGAAGGAGGCAGTTTTCACGTAACTCTACCTAAAAGAAATTTGCCTCTGACGAAAAGCGAAGAAAATAGTGGTAAAAACGAATTTTTTCATCCGTGGTGATGTTTTACCTTGCCAGACTGCTATTCGGCAATATGATGAGGATATCAAAAGTCGGAGCACGAAATGAGTACAACTTCATCGCAGTTAGGACAGGTTCAGCGCGCCACAAATCACTGCTTACAGCTGGCTCGGCAGGTAGTAGACTTATATGTTGAAATAAATGAACAAATGACAAGATATGAGTTTAACATAGCAGTCGTTAAAAATAAGCTTATCACCGCAAGGTTTAGTGAAGTCAACTGTCCACCCCCTACATCTCATGGTACTAAAGAGCTACCGGAAACAACCTTGCTCGATCAGGAAGCAAAAGCCTTGAAGGACAAGGTTAATCGCGCGTGTTCCCACCTTATGGGTAAGCTGGGCGAACACCTTGATGCTATACGCACAGAGATAGAGAATATCCTCTGCGCTGCAGAAAGCGAAGAGCTTCCTCAAGCTGATCTGCTGATGCTCCATGAAACTAGCCATCTATTAGATGAAGCTTTCCGGTATCTTGGAGTGGCGCAGTTTGGTGATTCTCAATGTATGTTCAATGTCTTCAAGGCAGTAGATAACCTTCAATCCCTGTGCAGCAAAAAAAAGTAGCCTGTGATAGAGCAGTGTTTTCCCATTTAATTTTAACTTAAATAAATATACCTTCAACTCGTAATTTAGTTTGAGAAACCTGCGAGCACAGTTGTGCATTGCTGCCTAGATAAACAGATCGAATTAAAATTCTGGAAGAATTTGTAACTTATTGAGCATGCCCTGCCGCATTTACCAAAATTCGACACAGTCCAAAAGATCACCCAGGGCATTCAAAGATGGTTCATCAGTGAGCCACCAACGCCCCTCAACTCGAGCGCTTGAGATGCTTAAGACCATCAAATCCCGTTACGCAGCTTCATTCATAGGCTTTGTACTATTGATCGGCGTCTGCACGGCCCTAGGGGTAAATACCTTTATTACACCGGACCTAACCCAGTCTGATGAGCGCCAATTAGTGGCTGAAGCAGATCAGCTTGGCGAATTGATCAAAGCTGAACTTGCCAAGGTGCAAGCTCAGCAGCGTGTAATCACCGAGACAGTTCCCCTTCTTGAGAGCAATAATATTGATATGCTGCTTCCCAGCATGATAAATCAGGATGGTGAGATTAAGGTGTTCGGCGGTGGGATCTGGCCTTTGCCCGAAAAACGCGTCACTGGGAGAATGAAGGCCAGTACCTTTTATCATCGCGATAGCTCCGGCAAGCTTGTTCTTAATAGCCACTGGAATCTGCCAGAATCTCCCAACTATTTCGATCAACCTTGGTACACAGGCGGCATGAATAGCCCAGTCGGCCAATGCGCCTGGGCAGCTGCCTACAAGGATGACGCCAGCCCGCAGCCTCGAACCAACTGCGCAATGGTCTTAAAGAAAGATAACGCGACGTATGGAGTGTCCACGATTGATGTGACACTGGGCTTTTTCGACGAACTAGTGGCCAATAAAGAACGTGAGATAAATGCAGAGCTGATGATCGTTGAGAGAGACGGCAAAATTTTGAGTAATCAGCCGGAAATTCCAGGGAACAACGTTCTCAAGAATGTTAGTGACCTTGCGGGTCAGTATCCCTTCGCCGAAGCGTTGCGTAAATTGCTTCATAGACAGACGATTGATAGCCAATATGAGGACGTTTATACCGGAAAAAATGGCATTGAGTACAAGCTGTTCCTATCACCTATCGAAGGCACACCCTGGGTTATGGCAGTGGCGCAGTCCACTGATGTCCTAAACGCCCAAAGTCACAAAATATTGAAAGCTTTGGCTTGGCTACAAATTCCCGTCTTATTATTGATGCTAATCATCATCGTTATCGCGTTAGGGCAATTGATGAAGCGCTTAAACACCTTAACATCGAATATCGATGTGCTCTCAAGCGGCGAGGCGGATTTGACTAAACGCATACACGTCGATGGCCATGATGAGGTCGATAAGATTGGCTCTTCAGTGAATAATTTTGTCAGCTACCTGCAGACGCTTATATCTGATGTGTCTCTTTCGTCTTCCGCTATAGCCAATGGTGTGAGCGAGTTGCAGGGTCGAACGCTGGAAACCCGGATGATACTAGACCGCCATGTCAACGAGACTAACCAGGCCGTTACAGCGATAACTGAGATGAGCTCCACAGCAGAAGATGTTGCAAGAAATGCTGCCGATACTGCCAGCCTGACCCGCGTAGCCAATGACCAAGCACTGAGCTCTAAGAAAATTGTCGAAGATGCTTCTCTGAGCGTGCATGAGTTGATATCAGAAGTAGATCAAGCAACCCACAAGGTGAGAACCATGGAGCAAGATGCACGACGCATTAACTCAGTGCTTATGGTCATTGGAGAAATTGCAGGACAAACAAATCTTCTGGCCCTAAACGCTGCAATTGAAGCAGCAAGAGCAGGAGAACAAGGTCGCGGGTTCGCGGTAGTAGCTGATGAAGTCAGAGCGCTAGCAGGACGAACACAGGCCAGTACTTTCGAAATAAATGAAATGCTTTCCCGCCTTCAGGAAGGTGTGAGTGCTGCTGTTTTGGCGATGGAGGCAACAAAAGAAAAATGCCAGTCGACGGTCGAGAAGACAGCACTTGTTACTGATGGCCTTGATGTTATGGCGGACTCAGTAAGTAGGATCAATGACTTCAGCACGCAAATCGCTACAGCAGCGGAGGAACAGAGTGCGGTGAGCGATGAAATAAATCGTAATATGGTCACTGTGCGTCAAATTGTTAATGATCTGGTATCTGGCGCCAGTGCGAGTGAGCAAAATTCTCAGTCCCTCACAAATTCCAATAAGTCATTAATTGGGTTGGTCAAACGATTCAAGGTCTGAGTGCTAACGGCTGATGTATAGCTTGCGATTATCAAACCCACAACTGAATCCCATAGCTTCTGATTTATCTACCACTCATGTTGCTACGTGTTGGCATCACGATTTACCTCAGGACAAGTCTTGATTGGAAGGTCCATATGACAGCTAACCATGCCCTATGTGAATGGAACAAAAATTGGCGATTGATAGCAAATGAGGTTGTGTGCCGAGCATGTGGGGCATCGCAGATTGAATTAGGCGGAAATCGTTTATTCACTCACCATCCAGGCTGTGCCAATAAATTTCTGCTTCTTCCATGGTCTGAACTGGATGATATAGTCGAAAAAGTCAGCAATTCATGCGATGATCCATAGAAATATTCATCCATCGCACTTTTCATCCTGATATTACGCACGACCTTACAGCCTAGGTTTCGAACAATTGTTTGTGGATTGTCTGCTTGAAAGCGCGATGGGCCGCCTGATCAGCAATCTGGCGGCCTGAGGGGTAGTTGGTCAGCGCTGATCATTCGTTACTTGAGTGCTGCAACGCGCCCCCCCTTTTCTGCAAACGGAGGACAGCTCGGTTCGGCAGTTGCACGAGGAAAGGTTTCACTCTCAAAAGGTTCCGCCTCATTATTAAGTGCGCGATTCATTTTAGCGTTATCCAAGGCACCTACCCACTTGGCAATCGCCATTGTACCAACGCCATTTCCTATCGTATTGGTGATGGCCCGGGCTTCTGACATGAACCTATCCACCCCTAACAACAGCACCATACCCGCCACGGGAATTGTACCCAAAGAGGCTAGCGTCGCTGCGAGAATGATGAAACCCGAACCTGTTACCCCGGCCGAACCCTTAGACGTAAACATCAGCACTGCAAGAACGATCAGTTGATCTGTGAGGGTCAAAGGTGTGTTGGTTGCTTGAGCGATAAAAATTGCCGCGATAGTGTAATAAATTGCCTGGCCGTCAGGATTAAATGTCAAACCTGAAGGTATTATCATACCGGCAACCGGCTTGGAGACACCGGCTCTCTCCATTTTTGAGATCATCTGTGGCAAGACGGATTCGGACGAACTTGTGCCCAACACAGTGAACAATTCTTCCTTGATAAAGCGCAAGAATTTCCAGAGGCTGAAACCACTGTAGCGGCAGATGGGCCCCAGCACACAGATAACGAACACCCCGCACGTCAGGTACACACAGGCCATCAATTTTCCGAGGGAGAACAGCGAACCAAAACCATACTTGCCAATGGTGAACGCTATAGCACCGAATGCGCCGATGGGTGCCAGGCGCATGACCATGTTGACGATCCGGAACATGCCCTGCATGAGGCTGTCCAGAGTGTCCACGAAGGTCTTTGCGCGCGGGCCTACCTGCGCCAGGGCCACGCCAAGCAAAATCGAGAACAGCAGGATTTGCAGCACGTTCCCCTTGGCGAAGGCGTCCACAATGGTGTCAGGAATGATGTTCATGACGAAATCCATGAACGAGGCGTGTTTGGCAGCCGTGGTGTAAGTCGCAAGGCTCGAAGTGTCAAGACTGGCGATGTCGACGTTCATGCCAACGCCCGGTTTGAACACGTTGACCACCACCAGCCCGACCACCAGCGCCAGGGTCGAGACCACCTCAAAATAGATCAGGGCACGGAAGCCGACGCGCCCCAGTTCTTTCATACTCTCCATTTTGGCGATCCCGGTTACCACGGTGAGGAATATCACCGGCGCCAGAAGCATTTTGATCAGTTTGATGAAGGCGTCGCCCAAGGGCTTGAGCGCTGTGCCGGTCTCAGGCACCAGTACCCCGATAATGGCGCCGAGGATAACGGCCAGCAGAACCTGTACGTAGAGCTTTCCAAAAATTCTTTTCATGACGGGGCCCTGATTTTTTATTGTTGTCAGGAAATGCCCAAGGGTCGGATCCATGATCCCCCCCGGGCGTTGTGCCGCAGCAGTGTTTGAATCGGCAGAACGTGGCGCCGTTGACTCAGCGATTGATCAGTGCAATGACCGCATCGGTGATCTCGCGCGTGGTTGCCGTGCCGCCCAGATCAGGTGTATGCAGGCCGCTTTCAGTCACCGCTTCGATCGCCGACATCAGTTGCTTGCCGGCGGCAGGCTCGCCGAGGTACTCAAGCATCATTGCTGCGGTCCAGAACGTCGCGATGGGATTAGCGACGCCCTTGCCAGTGATGTCGAAGGCCGAGCCGTGAATCGGTTCGAACATCGACGGGAATTGACGTGACGGGTTGAGGTTGGCGGTCGGCGCAATGCCCAGGCTGCCTGACAATGCGGCCGCAAGGTCCGACAGGATATCGGCGTGCAGGTTGGTGGCGACTATGACATCAAGTGTCGAGGGCTTGAGCACCATGCGCGTGGTCACGGCGTCGACCAGTTCCTTGTCGATTTTGACGTCCGGGAAGTCTTTCGCCACTTCGTAGAAAATCTCGTCCCACAGCACCATACCATGGCGCTGAGCGTTGGACTTGGTGACCATTGTCAGGTGTTTGCGCGGACGGCTGCGTGCCAGTTCGAAGGCAAAGCGGTGAATACGTTCAACCCCTGTACGGGTGAAAATTGACACCTCGGTCGCCACCTCTTCCGGCAGGCCACGGTGGACACGGCCGCCATTTCCCGAGTATTCGCCTTCGGAGTTTTCCCGCACCACCACCCAGTCAATCTGATCGCCGTTGTGCAGCGGGCTCTTTACACCGGGCAGTACGCGAGCCGGCCGTACGTTGGCGTACTGGTCGAAACCCTGGCAAATCGGCAGGCGCAGGCCCCACAGGGAAATATGATCGGGGACGTTCAAGGCACCCACAGCGCCGAAGAAGATGGCATCGAAGGTCTTGAGCTCTTCCAGGCCATCTTCGGGAATGTAGTAGCCGTTTCTCAGGTAGTTATCGGAGTTCCAGTCGAAGTCCTTGAAGGCCAGGTCAAAGCCGGATTTCTTCGACAGGGCCTTGAGAACTTCTACCCCGGCGGCGATCACTTCTACGCCAATGCCGTCACCCGGAACCGCTGCAATTTTGTATGTACTCATCGTCAGTAACTTCCCGCTCGGTTTTTATTTTGTCCGTTGAACAGGGCTGTCCAATCGGGGTGTGAGCGGAGTATATGTATGACTGAGAACAGTGTGAGTGTCTCGAAATCACTACATCCATAACCCTGAGTTACTAATGAGTCAGACTCTGGACCTCTCGTTTTTCCACCTGCTGGCCAATCAGGGCAGCCTTGCCGCGACCGCGCGTGAGCTAGGTGTGACGCCGCCTGCAGTCAGCAAACGCTTAACAGCACTGGAGGCGCGCCTAGGTGTTCGTCTTATCAACCGCACCACTCGGTCGATGAGTCTGACGGCGGAAGGCGAGCTGTATTTTTCCCATGCCGCGCGGATTCTCACTCAGATCGACGAGGTTGAGCAGCTGGTCAGCAGTAGTCGAGCAACCCCTAAAGGCTTGATACGTGTCAATGCTTCACTAGGCTTTGGGCGTCGCTACATCGGTCCAGCGCTAGCCGCGTTTTTCTCGCGCTACCCCGAGGTGCAGATCCAACTGGAAATCAGTGATCACCCGCTGGATCTCGCGACTCACGGCTTTGACTTGGGCATTCGTTTCGGCACGCTGCCGGATGCTGCTTTTCATGCGCGCAAGATCGCCTCCAATCGCCGTCTGCTATGCGCCTCTCCGCTTTATCTAGAAAAACATGGTGTGCCCCAGCGGCTTGCGGACTTGCAGAACCACAACTGCATCTTTCTGAGGCAGAACGAAACGCCCTATGGTGTATGGAGCTTCGCTAATGGTAGTCGCACTCAGAACATCAAAGTTCGAGGAGCACTGGGCTGTAACGATGGGGAAGTCGCCCTGAATTGGGCGCTGGAAGGCTACGGCATCTTGCTGCGGGCCGAATGGGACATAGCACGCTATGTACGCAGTGGTCGTCTGCGGCTCCTGCTGGAAGATCAAACGCCAGCGCGAGCGGATGTTTATGCGGTTTATCCACAGCAGTTATACCTCTCCGCACGAGTGCGCAGTTTAATCGACTTCTTGGTCGAGCGCTTCGACCATATCGATAACCTGAGTGGACACGATGTGCCCCTCCCGTGAAAGCATTGCAGCGATTTATGAGCTTGTCTCAGCGCCGTCGATCCTAACGCTGGTAGCTCCCAGCCGCGAGGCCAGTATCGAGCTGCTGCTTGAGCAAACGAGGATTTTGAACGACAGCGGATTTGCCGCTGGAGAGCATCTGTTGCGAATCCATAGCGCCTCGATCAGTTGTGTCATGGTCGTTTTCCTAAGCGGACGGGAGGCTCATGGATTTGTCCAGATTGTCCAGCCATTCCTGATCGGCCGGGTTGTTCTTCTGAATCGCTAGGTGGGTTTCCGCGGACCACGATTCAAACCAATCAATGTTGCCCTGTGCAACCTGGTCGAACGTCATTTCACCGCTGTCCAGATCGTCCTGATACATAGGCTCGAAACCGCTGATGTTTTCGTATTGCTCAAGCCAAGCACGTTGCGCAGGTGTGGCTTTGGTGCTGGTGATAGTCATTTTTCTTTCCTGCCTCAGAACAGCCAATCGAGTGAGACATCACGTTGATCACGTGGACAATCCTGCGTCGCTGGGCGATCAAACTCTTCACGGCAGGGATCGCACAAGGTGTAGCAAACGCCGGCCGTCGTGTAGCTTCTGGCCGTTGGCTGCTGCGTACTGCAGCGATCACAGCAAAGACGAAGCGGGATCATCGGCATCGTAGTTTTCCTCGAATAGTTCAGCTCTTCACGAAAGGCAGCTTCATGTACTGAAGGCAACCGGCGAGGCCCGTGCCGGCCGGGCACGTCGCGAACCGATACAACGTCCAGAACCCGAAACCGAGCGCCACCAGTGCCATGCACAGAGCGACAGCGACAAGTACCACTGAGAGCTTGAGTTTCATGTTTTCCTTACTTCAATGCTTTGTTCAGACCGTCACGCAGACAGTGCGCTTGATCCTGATAAATCTCCGAGCGCTCCAGGACCTGGCCGCTAGCATTTGTCACCTGACAAACGCAGTCCCCAGAAAAAACCTCGTCAACCATCAGTTCAAGCATCCGGCTCTCATCAACTTGAACGCTGAAAACCAGTTCAAAACCTTCTAAGTCTTCCTGTTCGATGCTCATCAATGTTTTCCCCTCACTCGTCCGGCACAAGGCTTTCGGCCATTTCTTCGACTTTCTAAGCCAGTTGCTGCAGCGCGCTTTCGTTGTAGGCATCAACATCACCCCATTCAGCAGCCATCGCTTCAAGCTTGCGCTGGATCGCTTTCAAACTGCGCCGCTGCCCACCTGCCATCTGTTTTTGCGTTGCCATGGTCGACCCTCAAGCTTTGGCGAGCGTACAGCCCAGCTCACGCGGCCCCGCAAGCCGGGGGGAGTAGTAGGGTTTTGGCTTGGGTGACCAGTCATTTGCCTTCGCGCATTCAGCTGCTCCCCTCGCAGTTCGTGAGCGCACGTACATGGTGCGAATGACCTTCCGCTTTTTGCCATTGCCCTGGACAAGATCCACGGCAAAGACCTTGAACTCCTTGTCCTTCCAGAAGGCGTGAGCGTCAGCCTCGTCACCGAACAGCATGCGCTCTTGCTTGGGCGCTGGAGCGATGGCCCGTTCCTCGGCTTGCTCCTGGGCGACTTCAATGACCTTGGCAGCGGTCAGCTGCGCATCCATGCCCTTGCCCCAGGATTGCTGCATGTAGAACGGCTGCGCCTCAACGACGCCCGCTGCGTCGGAATGACTGATGGCCATCGACTCGGCCACCGCCTCGATCACTGCGCCTTCCCACTCGAAATACTTCATTGCGGCCTTCCCACATAAATGCTTATGTGGGAATTCTAGGTGCGTTAAACGCACCTGTCAAAACCATTTTTGCACCGGCTCGCTTAATTATTGGCCCCCAGCTTTCGAGGGTATAAACCGGCCCCGATTTGATGATTTTGACCCCCGTCTGTTCACCCGCTTGGGTTATTAGATTGGTGACGGTCTTCTTGTCGAGTCCGGTCTTTGCCGCAATTTTTACCAGCGTGGCGTCGGGTATTGAGTCGATTGCAGCAAGCACACAGAGCATGCGCCGCAGGTCGCCTTTTGGATAACTCACAACATCGCTCATAAGGCTGCTCATGGGTGCTATTAACGCACCAATTCTAGACGTGGCCATGTGGCTTTGTCACGCTCATAGGGGCAATCTCAAACGCTGGACGGATAGCGCCTTGGTCACCCCTTAAATGGGGCTTACTGTGGTCCAGGCACGCAAGGGGGCAGGTTTGCACCCGAAACCGACTTAGCCTAAATCGGTTGCCCGTTTACCCCAAGTCGGTAACCGAAAGGCATGAAAAAGGCCCCCGGACGGTGGGAAAGTCCGGGGGCCTATTTAACGGATATCCCGTTATTTCCAGTGACCGATCGCCGATGACCTAGGACGGGTTTTGAGTGTTGGAGGGGGAAGAGGGCATTCACGAGGTTGGAATTCACCCGGAGAGTACCGCACGCTGCTGCCCATTGACTGGAAGGACTGCACCCTCCGGCACCTAGGCCGCAATATCTACAGGTTGATCTAAGCCTAAGCCGAGGAGTGGCTGGGCATGGCCATAGAAACCGCTGGCGGGCCGCTGCCAGACGCCGGTGAGAGTTTATACCGGCTCTTTGACGGCCTGCGAGGCGACTGAACTCAGAGTTTCGTGTTGAGGTTGAGGGTCGGCGTCTCGTCGAAGAAGTTCCATGGCTTGAGCAGTAAGTGCACCCACTCGGTCGGCATGATCGGCCATTCCTCGGCCCGAGCCACGTGTGTGGTACCGGTGGTCAGCCACACCACGTCATCGGTGTTTTCGATCGACTGGTTGTTCGCCGTGAACTGCCCCAGACCGCTGTCGGTTGCCGAGCGGTTCGGGTACTTGCCTTCCGGGAACCGCTCCTGCGGGTCGTAGCGGGTCACCCAGATCTGCTTGTCCATGAAGCTGAGGCGATTGTATAGCCACTCGTCGCTGTCGAAATTGGCGCCCTTGGCCACCGGATGCGTGCCGCCGGCATAAGGAATCAGTTGGTAGGAGACCGGGTAGCCCATTTTGTTTTCCTTGCCCGGGTTGCTGATCAAGCGGATGGTCGCAGGGTCAAATTTCTGCGAGGCCTGCTGCTCGGTGCTTACCACCTGCTGGTCGATCTGCATGGTGCTGGTACGCGGGCCGCCACGGTTGTTTTTGGCCACAATTGGGTTCAGCTCAACCAGCGAGTTGTTCTCGCCGTCGACGTCCATGTCCAAGCGGAAGTTGTAGATGTGTTGGTGGGTAGTGCCGACGATATTGTGGTCGATCAGCGTGCCGTAGCGGGTGTCTTCCTTAGCGGTGGCATCATGGAGGGTGGTGGACTTCACGCCTTTGACCGCTTCGATGCCGGTAGCGCCGGCGTCGATGCCGATCACGCCGTTTTCCTGGAAGACCCAGTCGAAGATGTAGTCGTAGTTGCCCACGGTGCTGATCCAGCGCACTACCAGTTCGCGGCGCTCGGTACTAAGGTTCGGCTGGCCCATTTCCGCGTGCTTGTACTCAGGGCCGGCGTAGCGCTCGAATATGGCCATGGCGCGTGGGATCTTGGTCGGTGCGCCTGTGTAGTCAGCGATGGTAGCATCCAGCAGCACAGCGTTCTGCGGTGCGTCCTTGCCGGGCTGGATCGGCGAGGTAAGGGTGCCCATGCCGTAGTCGCCTGAGTCCAAGTAGGCCTTGAAGTACCAGCCCACGTCCGGGTCACCGTAGGGCACGATCATGCCGCCAAGGTTGCCTTCGTACATGATTTTGCGTTTCCTACCTTGGTCGTTGTAGGTCACGGTTGAAATTACCGGGCCAACGCGGGAGTCGAGGTGCAAGTGCAGGTCCCAGTTCTGCCAGTGGATGCTGTCACCGGTAATGGTGTAGTTCTTGCCCTCGGGCTCGGTGATGTCCAGCGGCTTGACCGTGGCGCCCTTGCGGCCGCGGCCATCGTAGGGGGTGGGCTTCATCGGTACAGGAATCACGCCGGAATCTTCGATCTTGAGGATCGATTTGGTCTCCAGGTCGACCACCGCCACCAGGTTTTCGATAGGGTGCGCCCAGTAGTTGCCGTCGCCGACATCGAGATAGCTGACTATCTTGAGCAGGCGCTTGTCCTGGGTGAGGCCGTCCTTGCCGTCGAAGTAGCCGACAGTCAGCGGCGTGGCTACCACCTTCTTGACGTTGGTAATACCGCGCTTGGTCAAGGCCTGGGCGTATTCGGGGCTGGCTTCGATAACATTCTGCACCGTGGCGAAGTCGTCCAGCAGGACCATGCCGTGGGCATCCTTGATCGGCTCCCAGCTCAGCAGTTGCTTGCTCTTGAGGTCGACCACGGCCTCGATCACGTACTTTCCGTCGAGCACCACCACATCGGCTTGGCGGGGCTGGCTCACCGCTTTGCCAGTGAGGACGAAGTCCCACACTTCGCTCTTTTTTGGCTCACGCAGGGAGATCGCGGTATAGCGCAGGTTGCTCTTCGCATGCGCCGACGCCTGGACGGCGGCCACGGCGGTTTTTATTTCATTGACGCTCAGCGTATTGAGCGGGTGCGGGCGGGTTTCAACCACAAAGGTTTTATCCAAGCCCGATTGGAAGACTTCGTTGATGAAGTCGTGGGACATGTAGGCAGTATTGTTCTTGAACACCACCGGCACGCTCATTTCCAGACGTTTGCCATTGAGCATAGCCACTTTGCTATTAGGCTTGACCTTGACATAGGCACCGTCCTTGGAAATCACGAAGACGTTAGCGTAGTCATCATATTTAACCGTAGCGCCGAAAGTTTCGAGGGTGCTTTGCAGCGGTACCATTTCTGCCGCGCCGCCGTGGGCCTGGGCCTGGGGCGTGAGGCTGACGAGGGCCAGCACCAGGGCCAACGGGGCCATGGCGAAGCGCTGATGTTTGAACATATTACCCATGAGTGTGTCCTTGAGTTCCCGGCCAAGTGAGGTTGTTTTTTATTCCGGTGACGGCTGGATACCGTTCTTTTGCGCACGTGCCAGACAACTTTTTGTACATGCCAAGGTTCGGCGGTTGAACTGGCCTGCGGATTCACTCTACAGCTGAGAGCGGGCGGGGAATTAACACAAAGTGGCAACCGGTGATTCCACGGCTTGAATTGTATGCTTGTACTATAGCGGTGCACAAAGTTGAGGCGGCGATGCTGCAAATAAGGGCAAATTGACATTTATTTCGGACAGGAAAGACACGTCACAGGGCGGCATGACAGTTGCAAACATTTTGTAACATCTGCTCATTTGCGAGCGCGCCCTTTCGAGACTTCGTATGCACCAGTCCCTGCACACCACTGATATTTTCGAGCACGCCAATGCCTTGCCGGGCTGGCAACAGCAGTACGATCAACTCAGCAGCGGGGGGCTGGACGGCTGGCTGGACGTAGCCCAGGTGGACGATGTGCAGCTATTTCGCGAGCGCCTCAACCAGCAAGTGGTGCAGTGCATCAACTTTCCGTGCGATGCGGTCAATATCCTGCTGCCGCTGTCGTGGCCGCAAGAGGATGAACAGGGAATGATCGCCCAAGGCCGCGCCACGGTGCTTCCGGCAATCGACGAGTATCGGGTGGTGACGCCGCCGGGCATGGATGTGCTGTGCCTATCGGTACCGTTCAATTCGCTGCAGGGCTTGCTGCACGAGGCCGCGCTCGAGGTGTTGATGGTATCAACCGCGTCCCGCCGGGTATGCCTGCCGCCTGCGCGACTGGCCAAGGATATTCGCGCGCTGCAGGAGCTGATGGTGCAGTGCATCGGTTGGCAGACGCTGCAGATCAAGCGCAGCTTGACGATGCTGATGGTCGAGTGGCTCGAGACCGTGGTTGACACAGGCAAGGCGTTGCCGCGGCCGAGCACCCGGGGCTATATCGTCGAGCGTTGCCACCAATGGCTGATGGAAGCCCCTGACGCCGCACCCAGCGTTCTGGAGTTATGCAAGCGGCTGAAGGTCTCGCGGCGCACCTTGCAGTACAGCTTTCAGTCAGTAGCGGCAGTGACGCCGGTGCAATACCTGCGCTCAGTACGCCTGAACGGCGCGCGTCGTGCCTTGAAGCAGAACCCCCATGCCAATATCGCCGAGGTGGCGGAACGCTGGGGGTTCGGCCATTCGAGCTATTTCACTCTGGAGTATCAGAAGCTGTTTAATGAGTTGCCTTCGGCGTTGTTGCGGCGCAGAGCATCAGAAGGGTTTGAGCAGCAGTTTTGGCGAGCGCCTGGCATGCTTGACTGACCTCACATGCCCATCGGCTTAAGCCGTGAGGCCGAACAGCCCGCTAACCGTGTGAAAAAGGATAGGAAGGCGAAAATGGGGTTTTGCTGGCTTTCAGTAGAATTGCATGAACAGTGTATTGTTATCAGCAGAATCCATAGGCAGTAGCTGCCTGCGGCAGGTTCAAACTGCTGTCAGTCAAACCTTGAGCTGGCCTGGTTTACCAAAAAATCCGTTATTGGCAAAACGCATTACTCTTCAGCGGCACCCGTTCTGGTTTACTTTCGGCGAAGGGTGAATTCGATTGAAAATGCGAGTTGACACCCATTTAGTCGGATATCTCCCTCGGCTAGCCCAAATTTCGGTTCTATTTGCCTCTGTGGCTAGCATGGCTATCCACTTGAGTGAGCAAGGCACTGTATACTCATACACATCTACGACGCGCCTCAATCAGACCGGGACCTCTGCTCGAATGCCAAACTCAAGCTCTGCGATCGACATTTCTTCAATCAGACAGATGGAGAACATTCCGCTGATTCTGAGGATGGTCAAGGCCACTACTGGCTTGCGATTTGCGGCGGTGGCAAGGGTCACGGAATCGCGATGGATCGCTTGCGCAGTGGACGATGATGTAGGCCTGGAACTGGACGTCGGCAGTGAGCGTGTGAGCGCGCAGACCTTGTGTTACCAGGTTCGCCAAATGCGTCGATCACTGGTTTATGGCGAGGGCTTTTACGAACTAACGAAATCTGACTACCCAGTCTGTGCGCCGAGCGATATTCCATCCGCTCAAAGCCACATATCAATCCCCATCATCACAGCTAACGGGCAGTTCTTCGGTACGTTATGCGCACTGGACACAGCCTCGGTCGTACTGAACGAGCAAAATGTCGTCACTACGCTTGAGCTGTTTGCTCAGCTGATTGCTTCAAATTTGGACCTTCACGATCGCCTTCAGCGCAGTGAATCGCAGCTAGGCGAATCCATCGAAATTGGGCGGCTGCGCGAGCAGTTCGTCGCGGTACTCAGCCATGACCTTCGTACTCCGCTAAGTGCCGTCAGACTGAGCGCAGATGCCTTGCACGGTGATGTCTCCGAGAACCGTCGCCGAGTATTGGCTGACGCCATCCGAACGAGCGCTGCACGAATGTCGGCATTGATCGAAGACGTTTTGGACTTTACGCGCTGTCAGTTGGGAGGGGATGTCAGCATTAAACCTCGCCGGGTTGCAGACATTTTTGAAGCGCTTGAGCCTGTGGTGCAGGAAGTGCGCTTGGCTAATCCACAAGCAAACATTGTTTTTCAACACACAGGTGCGCCGACCCTGCTATGTGATCCAGGCCGGATCAAGCAACTGGTGTCCAATCTGGTTGCCAATGCTGTGGCCCACGGCCTAAGGGGTGGACCTATCCTGATCAAGGGACAGGTCAACCAGAGCACGCTGCAGTTGACGTGCACAAATGTCGGACAGCCTATTCCCGAGGCGCTGCTTGGCTCACTTTTCGAACCCTTCACTCGGACAAAACGCGACAGCCCCTCCGAAGGACTGGGATTGGGACTGTACATCTGCTCGCAGATCGCCAAGGCGCATGGTGGCACGCTAAGCGTGTGCTCCTCGGAGCAGGCCACTACATTTACAGTAATACTGCCAATTCGATCATGAGGCCCTTCTAGGGCCTTGGGACATCGACAAATGTCAGCAGACTGGTTGAATCGCAGTCGCCATCGCTGGTCACAACAGGATCCTCGCTGAATTTGTACGGTTATGAACTCAATCATCGTTGTCGAAGACGAAGAACTGATCCTTGAGCTGATGGTGGATGTGCTCGAACTGTATGGCTACACCGTGCGGCCGTTCATCAGAGCTGATCTGGCCTGGCAGTTTATAGAGGCGTGTGATCATCCATTGCGCTTGCTGATTACTGATCTAAAAATGCCCGGCACGATCGACGGTGTAGAGCTAGTCAAGCTTGTTCACCAACTGCAGCCTGGCATACCTGTTGTCGTCGCCTCTGGTTTCCACTCTGCCTCTGAAACCTTGGCTGAGGAGGGGGTAGTCTGGTTGCCTAAACCATTCAACATTGATCAGCTTCATACCATTTGCCAGCGGCTCGCGCCTCTTCCCTGATTCCTCTTGGATAAGCCCTTAGGTCGATAACACACGCTTGCTTTCAATATGGAACTTAGATGCCGAACCAATCAACGCGCGTTAACAACAGCTCCACTGGTGACATCAGCGGCTCGGACCACAATATTTTTTTTGCGGCGGTCGAGACCACCCGCATGCCCATGATCGTCACTGACCCGAAGCGTCCCGATAACCCTATTATCTTTGCGAACAACGCTTTCATTGACATGACTGGTTACCGCCGCGATGAGATTGTGGGGTCCAATTGTAGGTTTTTGCAGGGCCCGGAAACCGATCGCGAAGTGGTGCGGCAAGTACGCCAGGCGATCGACTCACAGAGTGAGATCGCCGTCGAGCTGGTCAACTACAAAAAGGATGGCTCAAGCTTCTGGAACGCGTTGTTTATCTCCCCTGTGTACAACGATGCCGGCGAATTGATTTATTTTTTTGCCTCCCAACTGGACGTAAGCCGCCGCCGTGATGCGGAAGATGGACTCAGGCAGGCACAAAAAATGGAAGCTCTGGGACAGCTTACAGGCGGCATCGCACATGACTTCAACAACCTGCTGCAGGTGATGATCGGCTACCTGGACATGATCCAGCGCACGGCCGACAAACCTCAATACGACCAGCAACGAATATTACGCAGCGCCGGAAATGCCCGAGACGCAGCGGAGCGTGCGAAAACGTTGACTCAACAACTCCTAGCGTTCTCTCGCAAGCAAAAGCTTCAGGGAAGGGTGATCAATCTAAACGCCACCGTCACCTCTGCCCAAGAAATGGCTGTACGCACATTGGTGGACACCGACATCAGATTGGTACTCGA
Source organism: Pseudomonas sp. AK106 (assembly GCF_053903055.1). Lineage (NCBI taxonomy): Bacteria > Pseudomonadati > Pseudomonadota > Gammaproteobacteria > Pseudomonadales > Pseudomonadaceae > Pseudomonas > Pseudomonas sp. AK106. The sequence goes on along the minus strand of NZ_CP096427.1, from coordinate 28,797 downwards.
GCACGACTTGTGGAACTGCAGGGTAGACCCGACACAGACTGAAGTCGCTCTCCTTAACGTTTTCATTAATGCCAGGGATGCGCTAGAAGCTGCCGAAAATCGGCAGCTCACTATCGAAACCAAAAATGTGGCGATCCAGGATCTGGCTTCGACCTCATATGACGGTTTGATGCCCGGGCGTTACGTGAGCGTCGCGATTACCGACAACGGTTCCGGAATGCCAGCGGCCATCGTTAACCGTGTTATGGACCCGTTTTTTACCACCAAGGAGGAAGGCAAGGGTTCCGGCCTTGGCTTGTCCATGGTGTACGGATTCATGAAGCAATCCGGTGGCACTGCGAGGATCTATTCCGAAGAGGGAATCGGCACTACGATCCGCATGTACTTTCCGGCGGATGATAGTCAACTGCATATGCTTACGGCTGCGGAGCAAATTCTGGAACGATCAGGCCATGAACGCATTTTGGTTGTGGAAGATCGTCCAGATGTAGCGGAGCTGGCCAGAATGGTATTGGAAGAATACGGCTATTCCTGCGCGCTCGCACTCAGCGGCAAGGAGGCGTTGACAGTGCTCAAAGACAACGGGCCATTTGACCTGCTGTTTACCGACTTGATCATGCCAGGCGGCATGAATGGAATCATGCTGGCCCGAGAAGCCAAGCGTCTTTACCCTGCGCTGAAAATTTTGCTTACAACCGGATATTCGGAAAACTCGCTTGAGCGGACCGACACAGGTGGCACTGACTACGAGGTCATATCCAAACCCTATATTCCGACTGACCTTACAAAGAAAATCAGACAAGTCATGGAGGGTCCCAACGGAGTGAGCTAATGGATAGAAAGCCAGGCAGTGCCGACACTCGCGATGATGGATTTTGCCCGCTCCCCCAAAACGTGGCTAGCAAGAAGCGCGGTTGCATAGCCCCGGTATGCACTGCGGCATCAGTACTCAAAATCCTAAGAAACTCGTTATCACCAATTATTGAGGCTTTTTCCGAATCGTGTACGCTGCTGGGTACTGGCGTCGTTTTGGTAACTGGAAGGCGATGCGTGATCGTTGATGATCCGAGGCAGGGGTATATGACGAAAGTTGGAAATAACGATCAGCGCAAGCTCACGTCAGTCGAATTTCAGACTTGGCCCGGGTACCGGCCGCGGTCGAGTGGTTTGCCAACCTGGACAACCCTCTAACACGACGCGCCTACCAAAATGACCTGGAAGACTTCTGCGTTTTTGTCGGGTTGGCTTCGGCCGATGTTTCGTGTGGTGACCCGATCGCATGTTTTAGCCTGGCGTGCCCAGCTCGAGCATCGCGGTTCGGCGGGCGCGACCATTCGGCGCAAATTGGCCGCGCTGGCCAGCCTCTTTGATCACCTCCTGGAGAGCAATGCAATCGCCGGCGGCAATCCCGTCCACGGGATAAAACGACCGAAGATTGAAGGCAACGAAGGCAACGAAGGCAAGATGCGGGCACTGGGAGATCACCAGGCTAAAGCGCTGCTTGAAGCCCCAGACGAATCGACCCTTAAAGGACAGCGCGACCGAGCGCTACTGGCTGTTCTTCTCTATCACGGGCTGCGCGCGAAGAAGCGGCCCTGCTGCAGGTGAGCGACATTCAGGAGCGCCGCGGTATTCGGCATCTGAAGGTACACGGCAAGAGCGGCAAGGTGCGCTACTTGCCGTTGCACCCGGTGGCGGCCGGACGCATTCACCAGTACCTGGAAAGCTCGGGGCATCATGTGGCGGACAGGAAGGTGCCGCTATTCATACCGCGGCGAGGCAGGCTGACGGGTCACGGCCAATGGCATCTATACTGTGGTGGCGGCTTAAGCGAAAAAGGCCGGAATTCAGGTCGACGGCCTGGGGGTGCATTGACTCAGAGCCACCGCAGCCACCAATGCCTTGGAGCATGAAGCCGATATCGCCAAGGTTCAGGCCTGGCTGGATCATGCCGACATCAGCACGACCAAGATCTATGATCGACGTGAGAACCGACCAGAGGATTCACCACCTACAAGGTGAGGTATTAAATAGAGGGCCGGCAAGAAAACTGACAGGAGCTGCACGACCAGCTACAGTCGCAATAGAACTTCAGGATCCGGAACTCCAGCTACGGAGCGTGAAACGTAAGCCTGCGGCCGACCGTAGTGATACCCCTGAGCATAGTTACACCCATTGCTGGCCAGCCACGACGGAAGGGAGGGTGAGTGAAAGTCCTCGATGCCTTCCGCCGTCACTTTCATTTTCAGGCTACGTGCCATCCCTAAAATAGCTTCCACCATTGGACGATGATCAGTCTTACCGAGCTCAAAAAAAGACCGGTCAATCTTGATTTTATCAATGGACAAACGTGTCAAATGATAAAGGCCTGAGTATCCAGTGCCGAAATCATCAAGTGCCACTGTGATGCCATGTGCGTGAAGTTTGTTCAAGTTGCGCTCGGCCGCTTCGATATTGCCGACCAAGGCCTCTTCGGTTATCTCGACCTCAAAGCGGTCAAATGGAAACTGCTCATGGCGCAACTGATCCAGGAACCGATCAGGAAAAAGCTCATCGGTGATCGTTGCTGCACTGACGTTCAGCGAAAGATGAAGGTGATCTTCCCAATCCCTGGCAGCACTACAAGCTTGCTTGACGAGAGATTGAGTCATCATGGGGATCAACCCTAGGCGTTCGAGCGCTGGAATAAAATCAGCAGGCATCCCAGTGCTCCCATCTGGCTTGAGCCATCTAGCCAAGATCTCAAATCCGACGACTTCCTGAGAGGGCAGTGCCACAATTGGCTGATAGAATGGAACAATCTCTTGAAGTTCCACTGCCTGTTTAAGCGCAGCGTCTTCATCAATTTGAGCCTGATATTGAAGACCATGCTCGGTTTCGTAAAAATGGTAAGTTGAACGACCCATGACCTTACCCCGGTACATTGCTACATCTGCGCAGTGCAACAGCGCTGAGGTTTCGGTAGCGTCGACCCACGAACGAGAGATGCCAACTGTAGCCCCCTGCCGGAAGGGTCGAAGCTTCTCGAGCATCGGGGCCCCTATTCGCGAAATCACATCTGCGGCAATGAGGCCCAGTTCGCGTTCCTCTCTACGGCTGGTAAACACGACGCAGAATTCATCGCCTCCTAGGCGCGAAGCGATGCCGCCGTAATTGATTGCAATCTCCTCCAGTCGTTTTGCTACCTCAATGAGCACTGCGTCACCCGTTGCATGCCCGCGCTGATCGTTAACCGCCTTGAAATAGTCAAGGTCGATCAGCATCACAATCACAGGTTCCAACTGAGCGAGTTGCTCGTTTACAAGCTCCATAAAGGCACGCCGATTGAGCAGGCCGCTGAGTGAGTCGTACCTTGCCAGCTTCTCAGTATGGGACTGCAACCCTTCCAGTTGAAGGTAGTTGCGTCTGGCATTACTGATCATTTTTATAAGCATCACTCCCGGCCCGATCATGGCGATCAGTGAAAAGCCCGTAGATGTCAGTACGAAACGTAGCCTTTCCCCGTCCTCAAAAATGCCGTCATAGGGAAGGCCAAGCCCCCGCATCACCCATGCCTCCAGCTCGAACTCCCAAAGAATGGAAAGACCCATGACGGTAAGCAGAATGAGAAAAAGCAGCTGTATCAGACGGTATGGACTGGGTAAGCGTAAATAGGTCATGGGCGGCCTCACAGGCCAAGCTAACAGCGTGTAATATCATATGGCCATCATCCCATAAAGCCATGGTGTCGGTTTATAGAACCTGTTTATTCCTCCAATAAAGAAGAATGTCTTTTTCTGGGGAGCTTCATTGTTATGGGCCTACCAACGAAGGTTGGGGCTATCACCAAAAAGCGACGCTCTAGTAGTTTGCCCTGGGAAACTGCGCCTTGTGAGCAAACCACGCAACCGACCCGCTCTTCATTAAGTATCAGCCAGCGCCCGACCGAGCGTTCCACACATTGAGCAGCGCTGCTGCGTCCAAGTGACCGCCATGGGGTTTAGATCCAGATTCACTCTCGACTTGCTCAGGAGTCCTAAGCGGCTTTTCCCCCTTGCTGGATTCTGGTTTGTAACCGGCAGATGGACATCCCAGACACTCGCATTGTCATGAAATGCTATCGACGGGACGAGGGAAACCTTGAGTATCACCCTCAGAAGCAGCGCGTGTGGCGAGCAGGTCTAGGTCTGCTCCTCAAGGGCATTGGCAGAATATGCGATGTGAAAAATTTGTGATTTCAACTGACTATCTCCTTAAGCTTTCTGATATCATTCTCACATGAGAATAGTTCGCATTGCCAAGGAGGCTTCAACCCGTTCTGATCACCTTGCTGGGTAGCCCGTAATGTTCCTTTCGCATCCGTTTCGCCCCACCCTGCTTGCGCTTTGCTGCTCTGCGAGCTTCATCGCCAATGCTGCCGGCTCTGCGGTGGAGCTCGGTGCTACTGACATCAACGCGGATGCCGTCAAGGCCAATTCCAACACGCTGCCTGAGGTCTATGCGGGTGGTCAGGTCGCTCGTGGCGGGCAGATGGGTGTTCTGGGTAATCAGGACAACATGAACGTGCCTTTCACCATGACCAGCTATACCTCCCAGCTTATCGAGGATCAGCAGGCTGAAGATGTGGGAGACGTACTCCTTAACGACCCGTCGGTGCGCCAGTCTTACGGCTTCGGTAACCAGTCGCAGATATTTGTGATCCGCGGTTTGCCGCTGGCAGGCGACGATATCTCCTACGGGGGCTTGTACGGAGTCCTTCCTCGGCAAATTCTTTCCACGGACGCGATTGAGCGGGTGGAAGTATTCAAAGGCCCCAACGCTTTTATCAACGGCGTGAGCCCCACCGGTACGGGCTTGGGTGGCAGCGTGAATCTGCAGCCCAAGCGTGCTGAAGACGTGCCGACTCGACGTTACACCCAAGACATCAGTTCTGACGGCCGCGTTGGTGAGCACCTGGACCTTGGCCAACGCTTCGGCGAGGGCAATCGATTCGGAGCGCGAGTCAACCTCAGCCAACGCGAAGGCGACACTGCGATTGATGACGAAAACCAGCGCACCAAGTTGTTCGTCGCTGGACTCGATTATCGGGGTGACAACTTTCGCGTCTCAACCGACTTTGGCTACCAAAAACAGCGCATCAACGGTTTACGCAACACCGTGCAATTGGGTAATGCGACCAAAATCCCGACCGCCCCTGACGCCAGCCACAACTACGGCCAGGACTGGACTAATGCCGAAACCGAAGACACGTTCGGCATGATGCGTGGCGACTGGGACCTGAATGAAAGCTGGACTGCCTACCTTGCCGGGGGCGCCAAGCATACGCGTGAAACTGGCGTATACGGCACGCCAACCCTCGTAGGTAATAACGGAGTTGCAACTGTCGGCGGCTCTGAGATCCCGCACAATGAGGACAACACCAGCTTTGCAGCGGGGCTTAACGGTCATGTTCAAACCGGGCCGGTGAGTCATCAGATCGCGATTGGCGCCTCCACCCTCTGGACCCAGCAAGAGAACGCCTACACCTTCTACCGCTCGGTCACCGGGAATACCAATATCTACACCACACCTGACCTGCCCAAGCCAACGGCGGTCTCCCTCACCGGCGGCGATATGGGCGATCCGGGTGTCACCGGCAAAACCCGCAACCGAAGCCTGGCCGTTTCCGACACTGTTGGCTTGTTCGACGATAGTTTGCTCCTTACCTATGGCGTACGCCGTCAGCAACTACGCGTAGAGAACTACTCCTACGACGGCACCACCTCCAACGGCGTGGCTAATCCGGCCAATGACGGCAGCCGTACTTCGCTTTACGACGAATCCATCACCACTCCGGTGTACGGCATCGTCTATAAACCGACTGACACCGTTTCCCTGTACGCAAACCGCATTGAAGGCCTGGCCAAAGGGCCGGTCGCGTCCGGTACCAACGTCACCAACCTTGGGGAGGCCTTCCCGCCTGGCCGCACCAAGCAACTGGAAGCGGGTATCAAGCTGGACATGCAATCGTTCGGCGCAAATCTTGGCGTGTTCCGAATCGAGAAGCCCAGCGATGGCTACGTCGATGCGACCCAGCGCCTCTACATTCGCGACGGCGAGCAGGTGAACAAAGGTGTTGAGCTGAGCGTGTTTGGTGAGCCCATCGAAGGCCTTCGCCTGATGGCAGGCGGCACGCGCATGACCTCGGAGCTGAAGAACACCGCGGGCGGGCTCACTGATGGAAACCATGCCATCGGGGTGCCCACCTTCCAGCTCAATGCGAGCGTCGACTGGGACGTTCCTGGCCTGGAGGGAGCTGCCCTCAGCGCCCGTATGCTGCGTACCGGAGGCCAGTATGCGGATCAGGCCAACAACCTGAGCCTTCCGACCTGGAACCGGTTCGATGCCGGGGCGCGCTACAAACTTAAGGTCGATCAAAGGGACCTGACGTTGCGCGTCAATGTGGAGAACATCACCGACAAGAACTACTGGGCTTCAGCCAACGGTGGCTATCTCAGCCAGGGCGACCCGCGTCTGGTCAAAGTCTCGGGCACCATCGATTTCTAAGTCGAATGGTTTGCGCCAAGCCCCCTTTTAATCGATCTGGTGCAATGTGCCCTGCAGGCCGGCGCGCCTTGCGGTAATGACGCAATGGCCGTCCTACGTCTCTCGCGTGGCCAGATCAGCGGTAGACGTTCTGCGCAAAACCGACAGCATTTAGGGTACGGAAACTGCATGCGTCGTTGTCTTACAGCCAATCTGATGACGAATCTATGAAGTCTTTCTACCTTGTATCAACAAGGCTCTCTCCCTCAGCGCTTACCAGAGCGCTGATCGGCTTCATTGCATTAGTGTGTATATCGCTGATCCTGGCTACAGCGTGGCAGATAAATCAGTCTAGGCACGAACGCATTGCTAACGCTAAAGTTGCAGTTTCGAATATCGTTCGAGCCGCTGAACAACAAGCTCAGGACACCATTCGCCAAGCTGATAATACACTGCGACATCTTGTCGAACGCGTGGAGCACGATGGTGTAGCGAAGGATCAGCTATCACGGTTGGCGAAACTGATGGCTCAAGACGTGGTAAACGTAGAGGGGATCCAAGGGCTATTTATTTACGATGCTCAAGGTAATTGGGTTGCAAACTCCTTTTCAAGTGGCGCGCAGACGCTGAACAACGTCGACCGCGCATACTTCGTTTATCACCGCGACCACACCGATGAATCCATTCACGTTGACTCCATTGTAAAGAGCCGCACTACGGGCGACATGGTCATACCGGTCAGCAGGCGTATCAATGCTGCTGACGGATCGTTCGCAGGTGTTGCTCTGGCAACCGTGCCTGTCGCATATTTCCAAACGTTCTTCCAGCGCATGGATGTAGACGACCAGGGCGTTATTTTCCTTGCGCTCAACAACGGTGATCTACTAGCTCGGCGGCCTACGTTGACAGCGTTGATGACCACCAATGTGGCAAAGGGCGATATATTTACCCTCTATCTGCCAAAGAGCGATCATGGCAACGCGGTGATTAAGTCAGTGGTGGATGGCGTAGAAAGGATTTATGCCTACCGGCGGGTATCTGGATTGCCCATCGTTGCCGCTGCTGGTGTATCCAGCCAACATATCTTCGCACCTTGGTGGGCATACGCGTATAGGTCCATGGCGCTCATCGGTATAATCACTTTGGCCTTGGTCTTGTTGGGCGCCCTGCTGTACCGGCAGATCCAGCAGTTAATCACTGCGGAAACTGAGCTGAACATCGCTAGAACCGAACTTGAGATCATCGCCCGGACCGATAGTTTGACACATATGGCTAACAGGCGATGTTTCGATGCTACCTTGCAGCAAGAATGGGGACGGGCAAGCCGGAACAGATCAACCATAGCCGTTATCTTGCTAGATATCGACTGGTTCAAGCAATACAACGATCTTTACGGCCATCTGGGGGGTGACGACTGCCTGAGGCAAGTTGCGGAAATCATCGGCACCTGCGTCAATCGGCCGGGCGATCTTGCGGCCCGCTATGGTGGCGAGGAGTTTGTGATCCTGCTGCCTGAAACTAATCTCGCTGGGGCTTTAAACGTCGCAGCCAATGTCAGGTTGTCCATCGCCAATGCACTCATAGATCACTCAGGTAGCCCGTTGGGAATTGTAACGATCAGCTCAGGCGTGGTGGCGATCAGTTCACCCTTGAAGGAAGGCTATCGAGCGGCCCTGGAAGAGGCAGATCGACTTCTCTATTGCGCTAAAAATAAAGGCCGTAACAGCGTTGAAGGTCGATTGATAACCTGTGTAAGCAATCCACACCCAACGGCCGTTGTTAATTTTCCTCGGTAAGCCAGCATCATGACACGCTTAAGAAAGTGCCCGTTCAATCGCTGAGTAATGCTGACTGTACGCCAGTGCAGTGACAAGATTGGACTGTCACCGGATTCGTAGATGCTCTTTTCATGCCCTAAGCCAGTGGGCATACCACACGCTGTTAAGCCATTTCTTAGCGGTACCCAAAAAATATTTATCCCAGTATCAGTTACCATGACAGCGATGCTTGTTCTGTAGCAGTTGTTCACTCGGCAGCGGAGCGCCGCACAAAACAGCGGTTCACGCTGCGAAAGCATCGTGAACGCTCGTTGCGAACATCATAGATCAGCTGCATGGCCTGCTCTCCAGTCACAAGCCCCTCTCTTCGTGCCTGCTCGATCCGAATGAATAACCCATTACAGTCATCTTCCAGCTTGGCCCAATGGGCTGTATGCAGATTACGAATGGATTGCTTGAGAGCATCGAGCATGGGATCCCCTGAATATCACGCATTACCTTGTAGCAGCAAAGCTGCTGAACACGGAAGACTACAAATCCATCAATACCCGGCTTGACCTGAGAACTGCTCTACAGCAGTCACAACACTGTTGGCACCTTGCTGAATGTCCTTGATCACCTCGTCTGCCTCACTGGCCAAATCAAGCGCTTCCCCGGCCTGCTGCCTGCTTTTTCCAATAATGCTCACCGCAGTCGAGGCCAGTACCTGGTTCTTTTTTACCACCTCGACGATCTCTGCAGTTGCTTTAGTGGTTCGCATGGCCAGATTTCTGACCTCGTCAGCGACCACAGCAAAACCCCGGCCCTGCTCCCCGGCACGTGCCGCTTCGATTGCTGCGTTCAAAGCCAACAAATTAGTCTGGTCTGCGATGCTGCCGATGGTTTTCACGATGGTACCGATTTCCTGGCTCTGGGCATCCAGCGCTTCAATGCCATGGGCAGCATCTTCCATCAAGGCCGAAAGCGTATTGAGAGTGGTGACGGTGTTCTGAATGACCTCGCGACCTTGCTGTGCACTGGCGTTGGTTCGAACTGAGGTGCCGTGCGCCATGCCAGCTGCTTCGGAAACAGCGCGCTCTCGAGTGACCTGGTCGGTGATAACGGTGGCCAACTTGGCAATCTTGTACAGCTTGCCATTGGCATCCACTATTGGATTGTATGAAGCTTCCAGCCACACTTCCTTGCCGTGTTTATCCGAGCGGCAAAACCTTCCAGCAACGTACGATCCCTTTCGCAGGGTGTGCCAGAACTGTTCATATTCTTGTGACTGAGCGTCAGACGGCAGGCAAAAGATCCGGTGATGCTGGCCCTGGATTTGGGGAAGCGTATAGCCCATAGCATTCAGAAAATTATGATTGGCTGTCAGGACTATTCCGTCCAGCGAAAATTCGATAACGGCAGTGGACCGCATCAGTGCCCCCACCAGCGCTTCGTTCTCTCTGGAGGCCTCGATTGTCCTTGTCAGCACGCTGGAATACACAACGATTCGTTCTACACGTCCGCTCTCACCCGCGAAAGGTATAACCATTGCCCGTAGCCAGACGTGCCGACCTTCACGGCTGCACAGACGCAATGTGCCGCTGTAATGCTTGCCCTGGGCCACTGCATCAAGAGCCCGACGCTGATGTACGTCACCGCTCAGTTCAGAGGGACTGAACTCACGCAGGGCGCGGCCTGACAATTCCGCCCGGGTGAATCCCAGCTCTGTTTCAAACAGAGCATTCACCTCCAGGATGACACCTGCCGCATCCAGGGTGACCGCCACGGTTTCGAGATCCAGAGTCGCCTTGACCTGCTCAAGAGCCCCCAGCCGTGTTTCCAATTGCTGGATTCTGTTTTTTAACCGGTTGTTGAACATGACAGTGACCCGCATTGACATAAAATACTATCGACGGGTCGAGGGAAACCTTGAGGATTACCCACCGAAGCAGTGCGCATAGCCACATCAGTAACAAGTCTGAAAAGCTGAGGTTGTTGCGACCAGACATTGCAACGGGATGGGTGTACGGATGGGTGTGCGCTTCGAGTGCATGTCTTACAGATAGCTGCCCGGGCTTTATTACATCTTAGGCTGTGGTCCAGTCCGCCTAGGGGTAGCACGCTTGATTTGGAGGTTAGGCGGCGCAGCAAAGAAAACCTAAAAAAGTCCGACGGCATTCTGCTCAGCGAAATTGCGCCTGGCGGATGACTCGCAAGCATCAGACGTTATGGATCTAACAGGTTTGAGTTTCTCACCGGCGGCAGCTGCTCCTTTAAAGATACAAGACGGTCTTCAAAAGCCCTTTCAAAGGCTACACCCAGCGCATTGAACTGCGCACCGGAGATTGCTTCAGCCACGCCCAGACCCGTGCTGAACCCTAAAGCGCGGCCATGGGCATGGCACAGCTCCATAATGCTCTCCGCGCCGCTAATTCGCTCAATACATGTACGTAGGCACTGCTGCAGATCGCGTGGTACCCCCGACATGCTAATCATACGATGCGGATCAAGACTTGAGTTGAGCAGGCGATAGCTCACGAGGCCTTCTCCTGATTTGAAACTCTATTTTTAGGCGTAATAGTTCATCACTGCTCGCATTTTGCCAACTGGAACTGCTGGACGATCAGCCTCCAGTTCAGCGCAGTTTGACGCCTAAAAACTCGATCCGCCATGTATCTTCGCGCTTAGACTGCACTCCGTTTGAGCGTCCGACATCCAGAGATATCGGACGAACTCGCCATCAGGTATGAATGCCTTAGACCTTGAAACGATTGACCAGCTGATTCAGGTTAACCGCAAGCTTCGACATTTCGTTACACGCACTTGCGGTCTGGCTGGCGCCTGCCGAGCTTTGGGAGGCAAGCTCTCGAATGCTGACCAGGTTGCGATCAACTTCCCGGGCGACATGCGCCTGTTCTTCCGAAGCGGTGGCGATCAGGATGTTGCGCTCGTTGATGCTCGTAATGGCGGTGGCGATCTGGTCAAAAGAACTGCTGGCATCGCCAGCGACACTCAGGGATTCAGCAGCCAATTCTCTGCTGGTGGCCATCGCTTTTACGGCCTGGTCGGAATCGTTTTGAATAGCCTGGATCATCTGTTCGATTTCTTGCGTCGACACTTGCGTGCGGTGAGCGAGGGCTCGAACTTCATCGGCGACGACTGCGAAGCCTCGGCCTTGTTCACCCGCCCGAGCGGCCTCGATCGCGGCATTGAGCGCAAGAAGATTAGTCTGCTCCGCAATGGCTCTGATCACTTCAACCACTGTTGAAATGTTTTGTGCACGATTGGACAAGCCAGTGATTTGCTCGCTGGTGTCCTGCACATTGCTCGACAACTTCTCTATGGCCTTTAGGGTCTGCGATACGCGCTCCAGGCCAACCTCCGTGTAGCCCTGGCCTCGTCTGGACTCTTCAGAAGCCGATTCGGCATTGCGTGCCACTTCGTCTACCGCAGCGCTCATCTCGGTGACGGCAGTTGCGGCCTGATTCACTTCATCGTTCTGTGACACCAGGCCAAGACTGGATTGCTCAGTCACCGCAGTCATTTGTTCCGATGCCGCAGCCAACTGGGATGAGGAGTCCCCGATCTGCATGATCGTGCTTCGAAGGTTCTGCTGCATTTTGGCCAATGCACTCAAAAGCCTACCTGCTTCATCCGTTCCGCTGACTTCAACCTCTTTTGTCAGGTCGCTAGAGGCAATGCGTTCAGCGACACCGAGGGCGTTTCCTAGGGGCGACGTGATCGTTTTAGTCAGTAGAGTTGCCAAACAAAGGGTCAGGAGCGCGACGAAGATAATCAAGCCGACGACGAGGTAAAAGCCTGAGTCATAAACTTGCGTCGCTTGAGCGCCGGCAAGGGTGGCGCCTTCGTTGTTAAATTGAGTCAGCTCCTCGATCTGACTCTCCATCTGATTTGTCAGAGGACGGATACCGGTAGCGACGAGCTTAACAATGGCGCTTGTATCGCCTGATTTCAGCAAAGGCTCCAGCAGGTCCAGCTGAACGGCGTAGTCGTCATAGGACTTTTTTACAGCCAAGAACAATTGCCGCTCCCGATCACTCGCAATGAGGGCCTCATAGTTGTAGACCGCATCTTTGGAAGCTTTGCGGTAGCCGGGAAATTTGTCGACTGTTTGTTGAATGGTTTGGGGATCCGCGAGTGCCCGCTGGGTCTCGAGGCGTATGCGAAGAATGGTCGAGTTCATCAGCGCGGTTTGCCGGATACTGGGCATCCAGTTGAGTTCGACATCCTTTTCCGTATCGCGAAGCTTGCCCATCTGCAGTATGGCGATGACGCCCAATACCACGACCAGCATAATAATGGCCGAAAAAAATAGGGTTGCGCGTGGAGCAAGGTTTATATTTCTGAGGCGCATTGGACTTCTCACTGCAAGATGGCCAGAGGCCTGGTCTTGAAGCTATCGGCTAGAAATCCTGAAGAATGAGAGCTGCCCGTCGGCTCGCTGAAACCACGTCCCCAGCGACAGCTCCCTTGTGACATCCACTCCCACTAGCGTTCTGGTGCTGTCTTTGTGAACGTGCTCAGGAGGTAGGATCAAACCGAAAACAACGTGCAGCACCGCCTCGTAATTGTCAGCGGATCATCGACTGAAATTTCGCGTTTTTAACAGATACGATGTGAAATCCGAGCCCACAGCAGGTGGGTTGCACTTCAACGCAACGCCCTCATCCCCTTAATCCATGGAGGTTGTAGACCAATGTTAGACACCGTCGCAGTATTTCTCAGCATCACCGCGGTGCTAGCGTTTCTCAACAGACGGTATGTGGGTTTGCCGCCCGCCATTGGCGTAATGAGCATTGCGCTAGCGCTTTCGCTCGTCAACATGGCGCTCAGTGGACTCGGTTTTGAAGCGTTGCATACATTCGAAACCTCACTGGTGGAGTCCATCGACTTTTCAGAGCTGTTGATGCAAGGCATGTTATCGCTGCTGCTGTTCGCTGGCGCACTACACGTAGACTTGTCGCAGCTACGTGCCTACCGATGGCAAGTTGCATCACTGGCGGTCATTGGAACGACGGTTTCGACGCTGTTCATTGGTTTTGCGCTTTGGGCGCTGCTCTCGCTTACTGACCTGGCTCTGCCCCTTTCGTACTGCCTGGTATTCGGTGCGCTCATCTCTCCAACGGACCCAATCGCGGTAATGGGCATTTTGAAGTCAGCAGGTGCACCCGCAAGCGTCGAGCTGGTGATATCGGGCGAATCGCTGTTCAACGATGGAGTCAGCGTCGTGCTGTTTTCCCTCATTCTGGCGATGATTGTCAGTGGTGATGCACCCTCAGTGCTTGGTGCTTCACAACTGTTGGTCGAGGAGGCAGGCGGCGGCGCATTGGTTGGCGCGGTGTTGGGCTACATCACCTATCGAATGCTCAAGAGCATCGACAGCTATCAGGAAGAAGTGCTCATCACATTGGCTGCGGTACTTGGCGGCTATGCCTTGGCGACTCATCTGCACGTCTCAGGTCCGCTTGCGATGGTGGTAATGGGCCTCATCGTTGGCAATCAAGGCCGCTCCCATGCCATGTCGGAAGAAACCGAGAAGAACCTTGATATGTTCTGGGAGTTGATTGACGAGATTCTCAACGCGGTTCTATTTGTGCTCATTGGCCTGGAGGTAGTGCTGATTCACTTCTCAGGTACGCTTGCTGTCACAGGACTGGCCGTTATCGTGCTGACATTGCTGGCCAGGCTGCTGACCGTTGGCGCTCCCGTCGCAGTGCTGGGCAAACGCTTTCGGCTGCCTGCCGGCGCCTGGAGCGTGATGACGTGGGGCGGATTACGCGGAGGTATATCAGTAGCACTGGCACTGTCACTTCCCGCGGGGCAAGCGCGGGACGTGGTGGTATCGCTGACCTACATGGTCGTCGTGTTCTCCATTCTGGTTCAGGGCATGAGCATCGGAACGCTGGTGAAGCGCGTTATCCCTTGCAGGAAATGAGCACGGATCGCCAGGGCTGACGGCGGGTTCACGGGAGCGAGGCGGCAATGCACGCTCTCAACCGCGCCTTGTCACCGTCAAGAGTCATCGCCGCCTCCGCCCGTTCGAGGACGCTGCCGATGTGACGGGCGCTCAAGTCGGCGTACAAAGCCGGGCAGCAATGCGCAAGGCTTGCAAGCGCTTTGACAAGACGGATGTTGACCTCGATAAGTGCTGCGCCGTCACGCGCAATCGGCGAAAAGAAGTCGTCAAACATGTCTTCCACGGAGAGCCCGCGCACATGCACGCAACTGCACTGTACTTCAGGCTTTTCCAGCGTCCCAGACCTAGCCTGTGCATTGAACGCGCGAATTCCCCTGCCTATGACATCGATTGCTGTGCCCGGGTCATTTACGGCGGGCGAAAGCGCCCTTGATGCGATCTCCGACAATACTGACAAACCGAAGCGGGGGTCGTGCTCGTACGTTCTACTAACGCCAAGGGTGATAGCGGACAGGATTTGTCTCACCTGAGGTTCATCCAGCAGCTCGGTGTTCGATCTCATTACCCGTGCCAGCAGTTCGCCTTCGTTTACAAAACTGCCAGGCAGTATCTCAAGATAAATCAACGCAGCATGTTTCTGTGCGAAAGCGTCCAACGCAGGTACGTCGATGTGCTGCACGTAGCCCACTTCCCGACTGTTGATCGATAGCACTCCCAGCACCTGCACAAGTCGCTCCGGGTAGGCGCAACCGCCCAGGAAAGGCAGTTGGCAGCGTTCAGTGAGCGCACTGATGGTGGCGGCCTCGACTCGGTCGATCGTCTCACCTACCCGGCCAAGCCTGGACAGATGGTCGATCCATCGCAGCAAGGTGTAGACGATCAGTACTACCACTGCGAGTGTGACCGCGAACAAGATGACCCGGCCCTGAGCACCATACGCACCTGTGCTTAGAGCGATGATGCCGACCAGGCTAAACAGAAAGGAGCCAATGAAGGTCGACAGCGCGTTCTGAGTGGTCGAGTCCTCCATGACCAGTGTTGTGGCGCGCGGGGTGGTGCCCGTGCTGGCTGCTCCATAGGCCGTGACCATGGTACTTAGAGAAAACGTCGTGACGGCCAGCATGCTGGACGCGATGATGCCCAGAATCTTGTCGACGGCGTCAGCTCCTACCTTGCCAGGCAGGTCTATAGGAATGTGGTCTTTGAGAACGACAGCCAGCAACGCCGTCACAACGCCCAGTAGGGAAAACAGTCCCGCTCTGAACCACAGACGTCTGGTCGTGCGAATCAACAGCCATTGCCACCGAGCAACCATTGCGAAACTCCGCTGTTACGTGAGGGTGAGTTGGATGATATCTGTACCAACTAACGAGTGGCCGGCTTTCTGAAGTTGAACAAGCCCCACAGCAAACCCACCACTGCAGACGCAGAGGAAGCGCATAGCACGCTCAGCTTCGCTGCTGCCAATAAACGGTCGTCGTCATAGGCAAGGCCCGCGATGAAAATCGACATCGTGAAGCCAATGCCGGCGAGCAGGCCTACCAGTATCACCCCGCGCCAAGTCACCTGTTCAGGCAGTTTGCAAAGCCCCGTGCGAACCAAGAGGCAAGTAGCGAGCACCACGCCGATGGGCTTACCAAATACCAACGCCATTACGACGCCATAGACGACCGGAACCACAGCTGCATCGCTTAGCTGAGCACCATGGACATTGACCCCAGCATTCGCCAGTGCGAAAAGCGGCATGATCACGAAAGCGACCCACGGATGGAGAGCCTCCTGAACTCGTTGCACAGGGGGCATCACTTCACGCTCGGCAAGCCGGATTTGCTTGAGTGGTGCTGAGACCTTTTTCTCGCCCTGGTCTACCCGGTGCGTGAGATCTCGGAATGCCTGAGACATGATTTCGAGTGGCCGCTCCCGAGACGGTGCCGACCATACAGGTGTTACAAGCCCAAGGATCACGCCGGCCAGTGTGGGATGTACACCGAGCTTGAGAAGGCCTCCCCAGACAATCGCGCCCGGCAGCAGGTACAGCCAAGCCGATCCGATCCCCATCCTCTGCATCACAAAGACAAGCGCGAGACCTGTGCCTGCGATCGCCAGACCCACAAGATGCAGGCTTGCGGTGTAGAACAGCGCGATGATGAGGATTGCAGCGATGTCGTCGATGATTGCAAGAGCCAGCAGAAAGACTCGCAAGTTGGCTGGAATTGATTTGCCCAGTAGAGCAAGAACTCCCACCGCGAACGCGATATCGGTTGCGGTCGGGACTGCCCAACCGTGTGCAGAGGCCCTACCCATGTTGTAAGCAAGGTAGATTCCTGCAGGGACTAGCACACCACCCAGTGCCGCACCTAACGGGAGCGTTGCCAGCTTTGCGTTCGACAGAGCGCCGTCTTGGATCTCTTGACGAATCTCCATTCCGACAACGAGAAAGAAGATGGTCATTAAGCCGTCATTGACCAAGAAGTGCAGCGACTGACCCACGCTAAAGGATCCGATGGTGATGGCGACTGTGGTGTGCCAGAAGGTCTCATAGGAAAGGCTGGGCGAGCTGTTGGCCCAGAGCAGTGCAGCGATAGCGGCGAGTACGAGAACGACGCCACTGAGGGCTTCGATATGACTGAATCGCTCGACCGCAGCCAATGCTCGGCTGGTGAGGATTTGCGACCGGGGGATGACAGTCGATGCGGGCGTATTTGGCGCAGGCACGGGTATTCCTCACCGGCGGCCCGACCGATATTGGAATTTAACCTGCGGATCAGCACATCGCTTTACGCACCCAGGTGAATTGTACGCAGGGGCTAATGGCTATCGCAAAGTTTAGAGGATTTTCTTGCTGCCTGATTTCTGCAGGAAATTGAGACAATGCATCGGCAGAAGCCGCATTGAGTATACGGCGCGGCCAGCATTCGCCATGTGTGCACCTTGGGGTTGCGAACGGAGGAACTGCCGACAGAGGTAAGCAACACGTTCGCGACCTACCCAGCGGAAATGCGGCACACCTGACCGTCCGAACCAGAGCTGCGCACTCTATAGACACTGCACCGCAACTCAGGGCTGAGGATCATGCTTGCCCAGGCGAGCTCTGGCGCCTATCGAGGGTGTGCCTGGATTGCGGCCTTCTGTAGGACCTGGGAAACCTGCTCCACCGAGTACGGTTTGTGCAGCAGCTCGAACCCATAAGTGCCGTTCTGCGCTAGGACGTGGCTGTAGCCCGATGTCAGCACGACCGGAAGATTGGGGTACAGGCTGCGAATTCGTTGGGCTAGCTCAACGCCGCTCATGCCCGGCATCACGACGTCGGTGAAAACGACGTCGAAGTGCTCGGCGCTTTCAGCGAGACGATGTAGCGCGGCTTGCGCATCAGAGGCCAGGACAGGTTCATAACCGAGGTCTGTCAGCATTTCGATCGCGAACAGTCCCAGGCTTGAATTGTCCTCTACAACCAACACTCGCAAACCTTGCCCATCGAACTGACTCAGGGAGCTCTCCACCTGCTCAGAGCGTTCGACTGACTCAACTCGCGGGAGGTACAAAGTGAATGTTGTGCCTTTTCCCGGAGTACTTTCTACAGCAATTTCACCTCCCGACTGTTTCGCGAAGCCAAACACCTGCGACAACCCCAGGCCTGTGCCTTTGCCCGTTTCCTTGGTTGTGAAGAAAGGCTCGAAGATACGCTCGTGTCTGTCAGCCGGAATACCGCACCCCGTGTCGGTCAGCGAGACAGCCACGTAGGGTGCTGAAACCGCCGCATGGCTACGGATGACAGGAAGGACTTCAACGGTGCTTACGGAAACAGTGAGCTCGCCGCTCTGACCCATCGCGTCCCGCGCGTTGGCAGCGATGTTAACGATGGCGGTGTCAAACTGGATCGGATCGGCTTTCACAAAACAGGGCGTGTCAGGCAGAACGAAGTTGATCGAAATATGGCTTCCAGTGAGCGTATTCATCATGTCAGAGATCGATCGCACCGCATCGCAGGCGGAAAAGACCTCAGGCTTAAGTGCTTGCCTGCGGGCAAAGGCAAGGAGTTGCCCGGTCAGCCTCGTCGCTCTGTCCACCGTTTCTGAAATGGCATCTACGTAGCGACCGCGTCGTTCCTCCGAGAGGTTGGGCCGCTTGAGAAAGTCCGTGGAGGAACGAATGACCGTCAACAGGTTGTTGAAGTCGTGCGCAACGCCGCCGGTGAGCTGACCGATCGCTTCCAGCTTTTGAGACTGGCGCAGTTGCTCTTCAATCTGGCGGCGTTCGGTCAAGGCCTGAGTAACCCGCTCCTCGAGGCTTTCGTGGGCTTGGCGCAGTGCCTCTTCAGCATTCTTGCGCTCGGTAATATCGGAAGCCGCACCAAACCATTCCTTGATTTCACCCGACTCGTCGAGCATGGGAATCGCGCGAGAGAGGGCCCAGCCGACGGAGCCATCGACCCGGTTGACGCGGTGCTCTATCAAATACGTTGATTTGGTTCTCGTCGCCCGCGCAATCTCGGCTCGAACAGCCTCGCGGTCCTCAGCAGGTATGTACCTATCAAGCCACTGGCGGTCGTTGCCTTGAGTATCCGAAATGAAATCGCCGCCGTTAAGCTGGTGCAATTCACTCCAGTCCGCGCTGACGTGGTAACGGACTTCGGTAGATGACCGGATGAGGGCGTCAAGGGCGCGTTCATTGGTGGTGAGCTCATCGTCGAAATAGCGCAATCGCTCCTGCTCAGAGCAAAGAATTGAGAGCGAAGCGAAAAAATACACTAATTCCCCCTCTCCTCCGAACACGGGGTGCACGTGCAAATGGTTCCAGAAGCTCCTGCCGTCTTTGCGGTAGTTTTGAAGCTTGATCTCAATAGGCTCGCGCCGTCTGATGGCCTCTCGAACCATTGCTATGTGATCCTGGTTCGTTGCAGGGCCCTGCAGAAAGCGACAGTTACGGCCAACAACGTCCTCAGCATCGTATCCGGTCAACTGATAAAAAGCGGCGTTCGCAAAAACGATAGGGTTGTCATCTTGGCGGGGATCGGTGATCAGCATGGGCGTGCGCGTAGCATGGACAGCAGCTGAAAAAGGATCTCCGCTTGGTCTGCTCAGCTCAGCCCCGATACGAGGTTGTTCACCAGGCTCGCCACCCGGCGTGTTCGCTGTGTCTACTGTCATGCTTACCACGCTAGCTGAGATCCATACCCGTCGGATTGTACGACTTATCCGCGCCTGGTTGCGGCATCCGATCGATCAGTTCGTCACCAACTGACCGCATAGGTGCCGAGTGCGCATTCTAGATGAAGCGCAGTGGCACCTTCAGTGGCGCTCAGCAGGACTGATGCCCAAGCAGTCGTCGACCAGACCAGCACAATTGCGACGCTAGGCCGAGATTAGGGTTTGGGTAACCGTCTCAGGCACGAGCCACAGCAGACAGTGTCATGGCTGCAAATACTGCTTCCTGAATCCTGCAGGAGATTGGGATAATAGAGGTCGGCCATCCGGCTGCATGCTTCTCACCGCACAGGTACACCATGGCGCTTAATGCTGATCGCCGGATTACAGAAGGTCCTTGGAACGCCCGTTACAGCCAGGATCTGATTGAACACCTTCCCGTCGGGCTCTATGTCTGCGATCGAAACGCCGTTGTTGTCGCTTACAACCTTAAAGCAGCAGAGATCTGGGGAGAGACCCCAGTCAAAGGTGATCCCGAGGTGAAGTTCTGTGGCGCTCATAGACTTTATACAGGTGACGGCACCTATCTCCCCCATGACCAGACGCCAATGGTGCAAGTGCTGGCCACAGGGAAACCTGCGCTGAATGTCGATGTGATCGTTGAGCGGCGTGACGGCAGCCGCCGCAACGTGGTTGCTAACGTCACGCCTCTTTTTGACGAAGGTGGAGACCAGATCGGTTTCGTGAATTGTGTGCAGGACGTTACCGTCCTCCGGCAGCGTGAAGAAGAGAGGATCCAGATGATCAGCGATCGCTTTCAGGCGCAAAAAATGGAGATTGTAGGTCAGCTCACGACGGGCATCGCCCATGACTTCAACAACATGCTGACGACTGTGACCGGTGCGGTAAGCCTTGCGGAGCACTACCTCAAGAATGATAAGCCGGACCATGCTCAGAAATACCTGAGCAATGCTTTGCACGGTGCGCAAACGGCAGGCGCCATGACCGCACGGCTTATGGCCTTCTCAAGACGCCATAAGCTCAGGTCAGACGTGATCAATGTGAACCCGTTGATCCAATCGTTGATTGGACTTGGCGAAGGTAGCCTGGGATCGAACATCAAGTTTGAAACAGAATTGGCATCTGACCTATGGCTAATCAAAGTAGATCCACATCAGCTGGAAAGCTCGCTGTTCAATCTTATGGTCAATGCCCGGGATGCAATGCCAACAGGTGGGACGATTGCGATCCGCACCTGCAACATTGAGGTTAGCGAACTCATGGCGGCCAAAAGTGCCCTCCTGGTCACCGGTCAATCGTGCGTGCGCATTCAGGTATCTGACACGGGCACCGGAATGCCTGCAGTGCTTATCGACCGGATCTTCGAACCCTTCTTTACAACCAAAGAAGAGGGAAAAGGCACCGGTCTCGGGCTATCGATGGTCTACGGATATGTCATACAGGCGGGCGGATGCCTTACCGTTGAGAGCGAAGAAGGCCACGGCACTACGTTTTCACTGTTCATGCCAAAAGACGTTCTTCCAGATCTAAGCCCAGCGGGCTGACACAGATCAGGCTCTCGCCGAGACCATCTGCATACAGGCTCACGCTAGTGGAGAGGCTGGCTTAAACAGTGGCCTACAAGGGTGTGAGCCTGACCGTAATCGAGCCAGACTCCTTTGAAGGACCGAAGCAAAATTCTGGAGGGTTTACCGGGGGTTAATTCTCAAGGCAACGTCATATGAGTGATAGCGGCTATTGATCATGCTGCAGCCCATTGGACACCAGCAATCCCATGGCGCGATTTTTCAGCACTTCGTCATATTCACGGATGAGGTTTCCGAGAGGATCGAACAAAGCCCGCTCAAGTTGGCCAGGCCACTTGCTATACGCTTGCTCAAGCTCATCGTGGCCATACTCACGCGTCGCAGACAGAGCGAAGATTGCACGACCCAAAACTTCCTCCAGGAAGCCGTAGGTGGCCACGGCCCGACCCAGATTCTCCCAGAACTCGCTCGAATGCCGGTGAGTAGGATAGTCGGATGGTAGTTGTTCCCGATCGATTCGCTTATGCTCTTGACTCACGTTTTTTCCTTCAACACTTTATGAGTCGAGTGAACGCTAGAGCAGGCTCACCGGAGACGTTATCGGTCGTAGCGATTGGGCTTGTAGAAAAGAACCGTTTTGCGACCCCAATGGAGGCTACGTTGGCAGTTCCTACCACAGCCTCAAGATAGAACTGTGTTACACCAAACCGCGCGAGACCTTTGCTGAGTTCATCCAGCCCTTGCTGAAGTACCTCAACAGCCCAGCCTCTTCCCCGGTACGTTTCCGGCACTGCATAGCCCACCTGAAAGCATCCTTCGCCCTCGATCTGGTCCACGCTGACGAACATAGCCATTGCTTTAACTCGGCTATGTTCGATCCGGGCGTAGGTGTACCTGGCATGTCCGTTCTGTTCATCAACCACGACCCGAACTGAAGGATAATTTTCCGTGGGGTGCGTGGGCATTCCCTTGCGAATTTCAGCTTGGAGACTAATGAGTGCTTGTAGTGGGTCAGTCATTGTCATAAAAACTTTTCCTCGATTACTCAGCGGCTGCCCCGTCTACAATGTCCAGCTCGATCCCTCGCATCAAATCCAGCCAGTCAAAGAACGCTTTCGGGGCTTCGTAGTAAGCGGCCATTTGCCCCAACTTTGACAGCTCAATCAATGGACTGGAAGGTTTAACAGCTATGCCAGCCAGCTCGTAGATCGCAGCCTGGATCAAAGCTTTGTTGTCGGGGCTGGTACTGGACCAATCGGCAGACTGCAGAGCCACAATCAGTGCAGTTTTCTTCAGTTCATTCATGGCCTTCTTTCCTACCTCAGAACAGCCAATCGAGTGAGATATCACGTTGATCACGTGGACGATCCTGCGTCGCTGGGCGATCAAACCCTTCACGGCAGGGATCGCACAAGGTGTAGCAAACGCCGGCCGTCGTGTAGCTTCTGGCCGTTAGCTGCTGCGTACTGCAGCGATCACAGCAAAGACAAAGCGGGATCATCGGCATCGTAGTTTTCCTCGTTACCTGGACAAATGGGCCAGCGCTCTCTCTCTGGCGTAAACCAGCGCTGTAAAGAACAACCAAAGGACAGCCACAACCGCTGCCCGGATGTTCAAGTCAAACGGTAGACCTCGCGCCCAACTGACGATCAAAATCATGGCCGCTGTACCAATGCCAACAAACATGATCGCCTGCCAGCTACGGTTCGGAAGCCAGCGCCAATACCATCTATTGGCGACTGCCAATCGCTCCGATTCAATCTGGTCTTTACGCTGCTTGCGTGGGTTGCTCATGGCACGTTTCCTACAAGTCATACATACAACAGACCTTGCCACTGCGCTCCACTTGAACACGTTAGGACTTCGATCTGCCTTGTTTGGAATAACCAAGCCGGTACAAAAGCTCGCTCCAGCTTTCACCTGGATAAGCCTGCTTTGCTAACTCGGCTCGTTCCGAGGCCGGGATCGATTTCAGCTTGGGGTGCCGGTCTTCAAATGCAGCCCATCTTTGATGTGTCCCAACGTTTGCCCGATCAACAGTGGTTAACGAGTAGAGGGGGTCGATTGACTCCATCCAATCGTCATCCGCAGCAGAACAGTCTTCTCCGGCCACGGCCTCGAGCATTTGCAACAATGAAGTGACTCGACGCTCCTGCTCGATCCTTTTCACTTCCTGCTGATATGCCTCTGCTTCAGCGTTGAACTCGCGATATAGATCATCTGGATCGTCCAAAGATCTTCCCTCCCCTGACTTACCAATATCAGCCCATAACCTACCGTCGCAAGCATAATTACTAATTAATAACCAATAATTATTAATTATTAATTATTAACTATCAGAATGGATACTCACTGCGCTTTAAATCCCTGGGCCTCTAAAGCGCTTCTGATGAGGGCGCTGACCGTTCTGTTAGGCATTCCTCCACGCTTGTTTGCGCGCACAACGTCCTCGATCTGTTCAATCATGCTGGGAGGCAAACTCACCGAAATGGGAACGGCTTTCCTTTTGTCAGTAGCCCGCACTTGAGGCTGGGAGCCATAAGGTTTATCGGCCAGCTCACTCGCTAAACGCTCCGATGCTTCCTGGCTAACATTCGCTTTCTTAGTAGCCGTTTCGCTCGATTTCTTAACGGCCATGGAACACCTCGTTCAGAAGCTCTTTGATTTCGTTAGCGGCATCACGATTTTTCCCTTCTAACACCGACGTCCCAAATGGAATCGAATCCTTATAGGCTTTTCGGTAAAACCCAACTGAGTTTAGGGGTTGAATTTCAGGAAACTCAGAGAGAAATTCCAGAAACTCCTTCCGCTCCGTTTTTCGAACTGACGGGTTCGGCGACGCCATGGATTGGTAGGCGAACGTCTTGAGGTTTGGGTTCAGATCCCGGCACCTCAGTACCTGTTCCTGCAGCTCGCCAAGCGTGTCAAGGTCAAGCTGGCTGCATTGGTTAGGAGCAATGATGACGTCCGCGACAACGGCGCCCGTGATGAGCTCACGCGAGTTTCTTCCAGCTACGTCCACAATGACGTAATCGAATTTCTCACTCAGCGTCCTCAAAGTGACCGTGATGTTGTCTCGCTTTTCCAGCAGGGTAATTTTAGGCGTGATGTTTGACGCCTCGCGTTCGGCGTACCACTTCGATGCGCTTCGTTGTGGATCTGCATCGACCAGGCACACGTCTTTACCTTCCATTGCCAATCCGACTGACAAATTGACCGCGGTTGTGGTTTTGCCAACGCCGCCCTTATTTCCACCAACGATTACGATATCGCCCATACAAGCCTCTGAATATGAATTCACAATTGTGAATTACTAAGTATTAATTAATATTAGCAAATGCCCGGCTTTTGTCCAACATCGACATCAACGCTTCAGCGACGCAGGCAGGGGCAATCTCACCGGCATATTGCTTGAGCCAGTAGCGGTATTTGGGGTTGGTGAGTTCGCGCAGCAGTAAAGGGCGCGCTGTGATACATTTCACGTCGGGCATGATTTTTCCACCAGGTTTAATTGTGTTCACGCTGGGGGTGGTTGCTGCCATTCCCCGGCACATTTCTCGATCTTTCTCATCCCATGAAGGCAATGACCTTCACGATTTCCTGCGGCACCCGGCCAGTCAAAATCAGGAAATTTCGCCAGATCTCATACGGTATGTCTTGGCTACCTTCCTTAAATTTTCGAATTCTCCGATCAGACGCTATCTTGAGTAACCTGGCCAATTTCTTGTCCGTGTCGTAGGCCTCGAAGTGCGACTGAACATGGCGAAAATATGCCCGCACGACCTCAGGATGCGGGGGTTCCCACCCCTCGTGCTTGCGCAGTAGGTGTGCCCGCGAATACAACGACTCATCTATCTCGTCCTGACTGGGCAGGTGCGGAGCTTTTAGATTAGCCTCAAGCTGCTTCATGGCCTCTTGGGTAGCCATCTCGAAGATCAACCGTTGTTGCCCTGGTATGTCCGGTAAGTCAATTTTCATATCCTCCTCCATCAGCTCGCTATTCATAATTACCAATTATTAATTACCAATTACCTCGGCTCGTTTTCCTCAGCATCAGAGAATGGGGCCGTGAGGCCCCTCCCCTTACCGTGGCGACAGCTCGATCCGCTGAACGTCTGAAACACGGATGTTGACCAAACTCAGCGTTCCTGTTGCTAACCTTTTCCAGTAACCAGATTGATGTACATGCACCAATGAGTAGAAAAGGAAGTCAGGGAGAAGGATGTCTACACGGTTCACCAGTATGCCGATGTGTTCAGGATTGAACTCTTGTACTGGCGCTCCACATCGATCCGCTGAGCCCCGGCGGGTAATCCAAAAATGAGCTTCTGGAAAATCCGTCCGAATGGTCGCTACATCTGAAAGTCTCATCTCGTTCCTCGCGGTGGCAACGGCTAGCCTCCTCAGGTTCGAGTGGCTCTCTGCGTGCCACCAACGAAGACATGATAGGCCCATATGGGCCTAATAGCAAGCGAAGAATAGGCTCATTTGGGCCTTACTTAATAGTAATTAATAAATATGAATTAGTAATTATTAACTGCACGGCCTGAACAAACGCAGGGAAGGGGAGGATCCTTTTCGACCTGCTTAATGGTCGTTATAGTTGGACACGGACAGAAGATCGTCCGAGAGACCACGCCACAAGCCCGCCCACCGAGCGGGCTTTTTGCTAACCTGCGCACCTTCACCTATGGAGATCCGCGCAGCATGAAAGCAAAGCCTGTAATTATCGGCGCCGTCGCCGTTGCCCTCGTGGCGTTCTTTGTCTACGACATGATTAAAAAAGACGAGCACGCGCTCGAGCGCCTCAGCGATCGCGTAAATATCAAGGTCGATTGCGACATCAAAAAAATAGACGGGAAGCGCTGGGGGGTGTGCCGCTACAAGAACGACGCGATCGCGAGCGTGTGGCTCTACCGAAAAGATGTGTGGGTCGCAGCCAACGGCAACGCGCGCGAGGTCGTGAATCAGATTATGAACGCGGCGGATACGCAAAACCTGCCTCCCGTAATGACCGACTATCAGTCGCCGCCAACGATGCCGCGCGATCTACAAGAGGCAGAATAACCAGACACAAAAAAGCCCCAACGCCGCAAAGCAGCGGGGCTTTTTTTGGTGCGCAAGTTGAGCTTGCACTGATCGTAAGGCTCAGCGCCAAAGACTTCAGCGAGCGCTGCAGGGCCCAGGCCAGACGGTGATCGATCAATTGGCCTTTGCAATTCACAACTGATCGAGGCGAGTGGTGAAACTCTGACTCATCAGCTCTCGTCGCATCGCCCAGTCCGGATCCGCCGGCACACTTGCAGCGCGCAGCGTGCCACGGCCCCAACGCTCGTTGATTTCATCGAGCACGCCCATGATGCGATCGGCCGTCGCCGGCTGGACCTGGGCAAACAGATCGTCGGTGAATTCACCTGGCTGACGCAGATCCATCAGCAGCACCTCGGCCTTGCTGTAGCGATAACCAGGACGAAACAAACGATCCAGCGCCTGGACCGCGGCCTTGGTCATCAGCCGCACGTCGTTGGTAGGGTAGGGCAGTTCCACCAGTGCGCCATTGGCGTACTTGGCTTCGTCGGGGTTGAACATGCCGGTGCGGATGCTGACGCGGACCTTCTTGCACAGCGAGTTCTGCGCGCGCAGCTTCTCCGCTGCGCGTTGCATGTAGGTGGCCACCGCTTCGAGAATAGGCTCAATCTCACTCAACCGCTTGCCGAACATCCGACTGCAGCAGATTTCCTGCTTTGGGGGTTCAGCATCAGCCAGCTCCAGGCACGACACGCCGGCCAGCTCACGGGCAGTCTTCTCGATCACCACGCTGAACTTACGGCCGAGCATTGTTGGGTCAGCCTGGGCCAGGTCCATGGCCTTCTTGATGCCCATGGCTTCTAGGTGAGCCTTCATGCGTTTGCCGACACCCCAGACATCTCCGACGTCGCAGCGCTTTAGCACCCAGTCGCGCTTAGCCGGGTCGCAGATGTCTACAACGCCGCCGGTTTGGTTCTGCAGCTTCTTGGCGGTGTGGTTGGCCAGCTTGGCCAGGGTCTTGGTATGCGCGATCCCCACACCCACGGGAATGCCGGTGTGCATCAGCACCTTGCTGCGGATCTGCCGCCCGAACTGGGTTAGGTCGCCCGATATGCCGGTCAGGTCGGCAAATTTTTCATCGATGCTGTAGGTTTCCGAATCCGGCACCATCGACTCGATGACGCTCATCACTCGCTCGGAGATATCGCCGTACAACGCGTAGTTGCTGCTAAACGCGACGATGCCGTGCCGGCGCAGCAGATCCTTGATCTGAAAATACGGCGCGCCCATCTTCACGAATGGTTTGGCATCGTAACTACGGGCAATCACACAGCCATCGTTGTTGCTCAGGACGACGATCGGGACCTTGGCTAGGTCCGGACGAAACACACGCTCGCAGCTCGCATAAAAGCTGTTGCAGTCGATCAGCGCAAAGACAGGCTCAAGTTTTTTCATGATCGCGAATGCTGTAGCGAACCACACCCCAGATGGCCAGCTCGTTGCATTCCATAACGTGTCGAGCCGGGTACCGAGAATTTTCCGACTGCAGCATCACATGGTCGTCGCGCATGTAGAGCCGTTTGCATACGGGCTCATCGTTCAATGCAGCAATGACGATATCGCCATGCTCTGCGTACCGACTACGGTCGACGATCACCAGGTCGCCAGTAAAGATCCCGGCACCTTCCATGCTGTCGCCCTCGATCTTCACCAGGTACACGTGCGGCGCCCGAATCTCGAACAGCTCATCGAGCGACAGATGCTTCTCGATGTGATCGGCCGCTGGGGAGGGGAAACCGGCAGGCACCTGGAAAGAGTAGAGCGGCATCTTGCTGGCTCCTTCCTGCAGCTGTCTCAAAATCGAATAAGCCATGCCGTAACCCTGCATCAGGTGGAAAAAAAACCCGCACAGGGCGGGCCGAAAAAAGTCTCGCGTCAGTCGTCTTTAACAACCGTCCAGAACACCTGGACACCTCCATCATCCCGATGGGCCACCGTCACGTTATCGGCATCATCCAGCTCTTCGAGGATCTGCGACCAATCGTCCGCGCAGTCGTCAGGCAAACGTTCCAAAATCGCGTATTTGCGCTTCTGCGACATAGGGTTGTTAACTGCCTTCTGGAGCCTGATTGCTGGCAGCTCGTAGGACGTTGGAGGTCGAGGCGCGGATGCCTTTGCCATGGGACGAAACTCAATTAACTGTATGCGTGTACAGTACATTGGAGCTTTACAGCGCGACAAGATGCCAGCGCTCATTCTCGACGAACAACCCGCCAAGCTGAACGCGTTGGTACACGGAAGGACTGTCAGCTGAGGCCGCCATTCTTCATGAGTGCGAAACACGTTTTTTTGGGCGTGGCACAATGATCGCC
The DNA here is from genome assembly GCF_053903055.1 of Pseudomonas sp. AK106. Lineage (NCBI taxonomy): Bacteria > Pseudomonadati > Pseudomonadota > Gammaproteobacteria > Pseudomonadales > Pseudomonadaceae > Pseudomonas > Pseudomonas sp. AK106. Next base: position 507 of record NZ_CP096427.1, on the reverse strand, counting down.
CAACCACCCATTTTAGAGCGCCGACGTTTGAGCACGGACACTGTGCCAGCATCCAGTATTTCAGAAGTCAAAGGCCAACCCACTTGGCTGGACAACAACCTACCCGATTTGCGTACGTTACCGCGTGAGATGCGCACGCAAGCAATCGAAGAGGTCGTAGCAGCCACCAGTCATGAGGATGCTATTCAGGTTACTGCGCATCATCTTGGGTTCATTGATGCCGCGATCTCTTCTTTAAAGGTGGAAACACCTCTAGGCGAAGTGGCCATCCGCCGAGGCAGTCTGTACCACATCGTTGAGAAGCGGATGGATGCGCGTGAACGATACGTCAGGCTGGCTTTGGACACGCTTACTGGACCACTGGAGGTGTGGAAGGTCGCCTTCACAGATGGTACTGATCGCTTGGCGTTCATCGGAGCGTATGAGTCAAAGCGTCAGATGCTTGTCAGTGTGGCAATCATAGACGGTCGGACGCTTTGGAATTTTATGCACACCGACGCCAAATCG
>NZ_CP096426.1:4652500-5685879 GCF_053903055.1 Pseudomonas sp. AK106 | reverse complement strand
GTTCCTGTCGCTGTACTGGGTACTGCTTGAAAGCGTCGAGATGCGCCAGGCGCCGTGGCTGCTGTGGATAACCGACCTGTCGATCAAAGACCCGTTCTTTATTCTGCCGATCATCATGGGCGCTACCATGTTCATCCAGCAGCGTTTGAACCCGACACCGCCGGACCCGATGCAGGCCAAGGTCATGAAGCTGATGCCAATCATCTTCACGTTCTTCTTCCTGTGGTTCCCGGCTGGTCTGGTGCTGTACTGGGTTGTGAACAACACCTTGTCCATTACTCAGCAGTGGTACATCACCCGCAGCATCGAAGCGAAAGCCAAGAAAGCTGAAGCCTGATCTATCCTGTTAACAAGTTATTGAAAACGCCCCCTAGTGGGGCGTTTTGCTATCCGTCGGTTGTCCAGGAGTCGGTCCATGAATGTTCTGTCAGAAACCATTGCGGCCATTGCAACGGCTCCAGGACGAGGAGGCGTGGGTATCGTCCGTATTTCCGGCCCGAAAGCTTGCAAATGCGCCGAGATGATTCTTGGCAAATTGCCACAGCCTCGTTACGCACATTACGGCGCTTTCAAGGGAGAAAGCGGCGAAGTGATTGACGAGGGTATTGGTCTTTATTTTTCAGGACCTCACTCGTTCACCGGGGAGGATGTGCTCGAGCTTCAGGGGCATGGTGGGCCTGTGGTTCTGGATATGTTGCTGCAGCGCTGTGTGCAGCTGGGGTGCCGCCTGGCACGGCCGGGTGAATTCAGCGAACGCGCATTTCTCAATGACAAGCTTGACCTGGCCCAAGCCGAGGCGATCGCGGACCTCATTGAGGCGAGTTCTGCGCAAGCTGCGCGTAACGCCTTGAGGTCGCTGCAGGGTGCATTTTCCCAGCGAGTGCATGAGCTCACTGAGAAACTCATCAGCCTGCGCATTTACGTTGAAGCGGCCATCGACTTTCCAGAGGAGGAAATCGACTTTCTCGCGGACGGTCACGTGCTGACCATGTTGGATAACGTACGCAATCAGTTATCCACAGTGTTGCATGAGGCCAATCAGGGAGCGTTACTCAGGGATGGCATGAATGTGGTTATCGCCGGCAGGCCCAATGCCGGTAAATCCAGTCTCCTGAATGCATTGGCGGGTAAAGAAGCGGCGATCGTAACTGAGATTGCCGGCACAACCCGGGATGTCCTCCGTGAACATATCCACATTGACGGGATGCCACTTCATGTTGTGGACACTGCCGGTCTGCGTGATACCGACGATCAGGTGGAAAAGATAGGCGTTCAACGCGCGCTTCAGGCGATTGGCCAGGCAGATCGCATTTTGTTGGTGGTCGATGCAACGGCGCCCGAGGCCAGCGATCCCTTTGCACTGTGGCCAGAGTTCCTCGATCAACGGCCTGACCCGGCCCATGTCACCCTGATTCGTAACAAGGTGGACTTGAGCGACGAACCAGTGGAACTGGTGACCAGCGTCGATGGCCACGTGACCATCAGCCTGAGTGCAAAGGCCGGTGGGGAAGGTGTGGAGCTTTTGCGCGAGCATCTGAAGGCGTGCATGGGGTATCAGCAAACAGCCGAGGGAAGCTTCAGTGCACGCCGGCGCCATCTTGAGGCGTTGCACACGGCAAGTGCTTCTCTCGAGCATGGACGCTCGCAGCTGACCTTAGCCGGCGCGGGTGAGCTACTTGCCGAGGACCTGCGCCAAGCCCAGCAGTCCCTTGGCGAAATTACCGGCGCCTTCAACTCGGACGACTTATTGGGGCGGATTTTCTCCAGCTTTTGCATCGGCAAATAGCACCACGCCCTATCCCCAGGCAGGTCAATCTCTCCGGACCTGCCTCATATCGATTTACTCATCCCATTTTTCGTGACTTCCGATCAGCGCGCCGGCGGATAAGTGCACCTCGAATTTAACCGTTCAGCACCTGAATGCTCGGATAAGCCCTGTGCATAACAGCAACTGAGCTCGGTTGATAAACAGGCGTCTGACCTGAGGATAATCGTGCCTGTGGACAACTGGTCATTTAATCCACAGGCTTAGACCCGTTATCCAAGGGTCTCTTGGTCACATGGACACAGGGTTTTGATTCTCTGTACAGCACGTAGATAAAGCCCCGCATGACTTTATCCACAGAAAGGGTGCTCAGTAGAAATAAACATAAAAACAAAGATCTTATAAATTTCTTTCTTTTTAATTTCTATAGCCGCTATTCATCCACAGCTGGTTAGATTTTGCGCAACGGGTTTCTTAAGGGGGGGTAAGTCCCTATACTTGCCGCCATTCCTATTCCCCCCAATCAACAGGCACGAGGTGCGTGGTGGATTTCCCTTCCCGTTTTCAAGTGATCGTCATCGGCGGCGGTCATGCCGGTACCGAGGCAGCACTGGCGTCCGCACGTATGGGTGCTACCACCCTGCTGCTTACGCACAACGTGGAAACCCTCGGCCAAATGAGTTGCAACCCGGCCATTGGTGGCATCGGTAAGAGTCATCTGGTCAAAGAGATCGATGCGCTTGGCGGAGCAATGGCAACGGCCACTGACAAAAGTGGTATCCAGTTCCGCGTGCTCAATAGCCGCAAAGGCCCAGCTGTCCGGGCAACGCGTGCCCAGGCTGACCGGGTGTTGTACAAGGCGGCAGTCAGAGAAATTATTGAAAACCAGCCCAACCTCTGGGTATTCCAGCAGGCATGCGACGACCTGATCGTTGAGCAAGACCAGGTGCGCGGCGTAGTGACTCAGATGGGCCTACGATTTATGGCCGACTCCGTGGTTCTCACCACGGGTACCTTTCTGGGCGGACTTATCCACATTGGTCTACAGAACTATTCAGGCGGTCGCGCCGGTGATCCGCCATCCATTGCGCTTGCACGCAGGCTCCGTGAGCTCCCGCTGAGAGTGGGCCGTCTGAAAACGGGCACACCTCCGCGCATCGATGGCCGATCTGTGGATTTCTCGGTGATGACAGAACAGCCGGGCGATGCGCCGATCCCCGTGATGTCGTTCATGGGCTCCAAGGCCCAGCACCCGAGCCAAGTCAGTTGCTGGATTACCCACACCAACGCCCGGACCCACGAAATCATCGCTGCGAATCTGGATCGGTCGCCGATGTATTCTGCTGCCGGGGAGGTCGAAGGGGTCGGCCCGCGCTATTGCCCGTCGATTGAGGACAAGATCCATCGTTTTGCCGACAAGGAAAGCCATCAGGTGTTTATCGAACCGGAAGGTTTGACGACCCATGAGCTTTATCCAAACGGTATATCGACCTCGCTGCCGTTCGATGTACAGCTCCAGATCGTCCGGTCTATTCGCGGGATGGAAAACGCCCACATTGTCCGGCCTGGCTATGCCATCGAGTACGACTACTTCGACCCGCGCGACCTGAAGTACAGCCTGGAAACCAAGGTTATCGGTGGTTTGTTCTTTGCAGGCCAGATCAACGGCACGACCGGTTACGAAGAAGCCGGTGCGCAAGGTTTGCTCGCCGGTGCCAACGCGGCCCTCAGGGCTCAAGGCAAGGACAGCTGGTGTCCGCGTCGCGATGAAGCTTACATCGGCGTGCTGGTGGATGACCTGATTACGCTGGGCACACAAGAGCCGTACCGGATGTTCACCTCGCGCGCCGAATACCGGCTGATTTTGCGCGAAGACAACGCGGACTTGCGTCTGACTGAACAGGGTCGAGCGCTGGGGTTGGTCGACGATGCCCGCTGGGCGGCGTTCTGTGCCAAGCGTGAAGGCATCGAGCTGGAAGAACAGCGCCTGAAATCCACCTGGATTCGTCCGGGTACCGAGCAGGGCGATGCGGTCTCGGCGCACTTCGGCACGCCATTGACCCACGAATACAATCTGCTGAATCTGCTGAGCCGCCCCGAAGTGGACTACGCCAGCCTGGTTGCGCTGACCGGCCACGGCTCGCCTGACCCGCAGGTCGCTGAACAGGTCGAAATCAAGACCAAGTACGCCGGTTACATCGACCGTCAGCAAGATGAAATCACTCGTCTGCGTGCCAGCGAAAATACACGACTCCCTGCTGACATCGACTACACCGGGATTTCCGGTCTGTCCAAAGAAATCCAGAGCAAGCTGGGGATAACTCGTCCGGAAACCCTAGGCCAAGCCTCGCGGATTCCCGGCGTTACCCCGGCGGCGATTTCTCTGTTGATGATTCATTTGAAAAAACGCGGCGCGGGCCGTCAGTTGGAGCAAAGCGCTTGAGTTCGATGGTTTCCCCGCAGCACGCAGAAGAGCTGACGCTCGGCGCTCGAGAGCTCGGCGTCGATTTGAGCGAGAGCCAACACAGCCAGTTGCTGGCGTATCTGGCCTTGCTGATCAAGTGGAACAAGGCCTACAACCTGACCGCAGTTCGTGATCCGGATGAGATGGTCTCTCGCCATCTGCTGGACAGCTTGAGCGTGGTGCGTTTCATCGAAGGTGAGCGTCAGCTGGATGTCGGCAGTGGCGGCGGGATGCCGGGTATCCCGATGGCCATCCTGTTTCCAGAGACGAAAGTCACCGTGCTGGACAGCAACGGCAAAAAGACTCGGTTTCTGACGCAGGTCAAACTCGAGCTGGCGCTGGCCAATCTTGAAGTTATCCACAGCCGTGCCGAAGCATTCCAGCCTGAGCTGCCGTTCAACGGCATCATCTCCCGCGCTTTCAGCAGCCTGGAAGACTTTACTCAGTGGACTCGGCACATGGGCGACGGTGAAACGCGCTGGTTGGCAATGAAGGGTCTGCATCCGGTGGATGAACTGGTAGCATTGCCCGCAGATTTTCATCTGGAAAGCGCGCAAGCCTTGGCCGTACCCGGTTGCCAAGGTCAACGGCATCTGCTGATACTGCGCCGCACGGCATGACAGGGAACACACGCAAGAATGGCTAAGGTATTCGCGATAGCGAACCAAAAAGGGGGGGTGGGTAAGACCACAACCTGCATCAACCTCGCGGCTTCGCTGGTGGCTACCAAGCGTCGGGTGCTGTTGATCGATCTCGATCCGCAAGGCAATGCCACCATGGGCAGCGGTGTGGATAAGCATGCGCTCGAGCATTCGGTCTACGATTTGCTGATTGGCGAATGCGACCTGAATCAGGCCATGCACTTTTCCGAACACGGGGGCTATCAGCTGCTGCCGGCAAACCGAGATTTGACGGCTGCCGAGGTGGTCCTGCTCGAAATGCAGATGAAGGAATCGCGTCTGCGTTCGGCACTGGCGCCCATCCGCGAGAATTACGATTACATCCTCATCGACTGCCCTCCATCGCTTTCGATGCTGACGCTGAATGCACTGGTTGCGGCCGATGGCGTCATTATCCCCATGCAGTGCGAGTATTTCGCGCTCGAAGGTTTGAGCGACCTTGTGGATAACATCAAGCGCATCGGTGAGTTACTCAACCCTCAACTCAAGATCGAAGGCTTGCTACGGACCATGTACGACCCGCGGCTCAGCCTGATCAACGATGTTTCGGCGCAGCTAAAAGAGCACTTTGGCGACCAGCTGTACGACACCGTTATCCCGCGCAATATTCGACTGGCTGAGGCGCCCAGCTTCGGCATGCCGGCATTGGCGTACGACAAGACATCTCGCGGCGCGCTGGCTTACCTGGCGCTTGCGGGCGAGATGGTCCGTCGCCAACGTCGCGGCAGTCGTGCCGCGGCCCAGCCCACTTAAGGAAATTCCATGGCCGTCAAGAAACGTGGACTCGGACGTGGGCTGGACGCACTGCTGAGCAGCCCCACCGTCACCGCCCTGGAAGAACAGGCGGTGAAGGCCAGTGAGCGCGAGCTTCAGCACATTCCGCTGGACCTTATTCAACGAGGCAAATATCAGCCACGTCGTGATATGGATCCCCAGGCATTGGAAGAACTGGCGAACTCGATCAAGGCGCAAGGGGTGATGCAGCCGATCGTGGTCCGTCCGATTGCTGACAACCGCTTCGAAATCATCGCAGGAGAGCGCCGCTGGCGCGCGAGCCAGCAGGCAGGGATCGAAACCATCCCTGCCATGGTGCGCGACGTGCCTGATGAAGCGGCCATCGCGATGGCGCTGATCGAGAACATTCAGCGCGAGGACTTGAATCCGATCGAGGAAGCGATTGCACTGCAGCGTCTGCAGCAGGAATTTCAGCTGACCCAACAGCAAGTGGCCGAGGCGGTGGGTAAATCGCGAGTCAGCGTCGCGAATCTGCTGCGACTGATCGCATTGCCGGAAGCGATCAAGACAATGCTTTCCCATGGTGATCTGGAGATGGGCCACGCCCGTGCGCTGCTGGGTCTACCCGAAGATCAGCAGGTTGATGGGGCGCGACACGTTGTCGCACGCGGTCTGACTGTGCGTCAGACCGAGGCACTGGTTCGCCAGTGGCTCAGCGGGAAGCAGGACGCTGCGGAGCCAGTGAAGGCCGATCCTGACATCACACGTCTGGAGCAGCGCCTCGCCGAGCGGCTGGGCTCCGCGGTGCAAATCCGCCATGGACAGAAGGGCAAAGGTCAGTTGGTTATCCGTTATAACTCTCTGGATGAGCTGCAGGGTGTGCTCGCCCACATTCGCTGAAACAAATCATGCGTAGCGCGTAGTCGGAAATCACTACCTGGCAGTTGAATAGGGGCTGAACCGCCCCTATACTCTGCGCGCATTTTGTCGGCACAATTTATGCCAAGTTATTGATTTTGGCGGCCGGCTCACGAGGAGCCCATGTGATGGAGACACGCACGCCAAACCGCTTGCCATTCCATCGCCTGGCTGTTTTCCCGATTTTGCTGGCTCAGTTGATTGTCCTTCTCGGGGCTGCGCTGGCGCTTTGGCAGTGGCACTGTGTCGTGGCCGGGTATTCAGGGCTTTGCGGAGGCCTGATAGCCTGGCTGCCGAATTTGTACTTTGCTCATAAGGCATTCCGGTACTCCGGGGCCAGGGCAGCGCAGGCCATCGTTCGGTCGTTCTACGCCGGCGAGGCAGGCAAGCTGATTTTTACGGCAGTGCTTTTTGCACTGACGTTTGCAGGAGTAAAGCCGCTGGCTCCGCTGGCGGTTTTCGGCGTATTCATACTGACCCAGCTGGTCAGCTGGTTTGCGCCCCTGCTACTGAAAACAAGACTTTCGAGACCTTAGGGCGTTTGAGGCAACCATGGCAGAGCAGACAGCTTCGGGCTATATCCAGCACCACTTGCAGAATTTGACCTTCGGTCATTTGCCTGACGGCAGTTGGGGCTTCGCGCATTCTGCGGCGGAAGCAAAAGAAATGGGCTTTTGGGCTTTCCACGTCGATACCCTCGGCTGGTCTGTCGCACTGGGTCTGATTTTCGTCCTTATCTTCCGTATGGCCGCAAAAAAGGCGACTTCCGGCCAGCCGGGCGCATTGCAAAACTTCGTTGAAGTCCTCGTCGAGTTTGTCGATGGCAGCGTTCGAGACAGCTTCCATGGCCGTAGTGCCGTGATCGCACCTCTGGCATTGACCATCTTTGCCTGGGTGTTCCTGATGAACGCCGTCGACTTGATTCCTGTCGACTGGATCCCGCAATTGGCAATCATGGTCACCGGTGATCACCACATTCCTTTCCGCGCCGTCTCGACAACCGATCCGAACGCGACGCTGGGTATGGCACTCTCCGTATTCGCGCTGATCATTTTTTACAGCATCAAGATCAAGGGTATCGGCGGCTTCATCGGCGAATTGACCCTGCACCCGTTCGGCAGCAAGAACATTTTCGTTCAGGCTCTGTTGATTCCGGTGAACTTCCTGCTTGAATTCGTGACTCTGGTGGCCAAGCCGATCTCCCTGGCACTGCGACTGTTCGGCAACATGTACGCGGGTGAGCTGGTGTTCATTCTGATCGCGGTCATGTTCGGCAGCGGCCTGCTGTGGCTCAGCGGTCTGGGCGTGGTCCTGCAATGGGCGTGGGCTGTGTTCCACATCCTGATCATCACCCTGCAAGCGTTCATCTTCATGATGCTGACCATCGTGTACCTGTCGATGGCTCACGAAGATAACCATTGAGACCCGCCTGGCGAGTCTGATGATCCCCTTGCTTCGGTAAGGGGGTGCCCGCGAGGGCTTGATGTAAGAAACGATTTTGCTTTACCGCTTTAATCTAAGAAAACCTAACCAATACGACGTAAAAGTCGGGAGGAAAGATGGAAACTGTAGTTGGTCTAACTGCTATCGCTGTTGCACTGCTGATCGGCCTGGGCGCACTGGGTACTGCAATCGGTTTCGGCCTGCTGGGCGGTAAATTCCTGGAAGGCGCTGCGCGTCAACCGGAAATGGTTCCAATGCTGCAAGTTAAAATGTTCATCGTGGCTGGTCTGCTCGACGCCGTGACCATGATCGGTGTTGGTATCGCTCTGTTCTTCACTTTTGCGAACCCCTTCGTTGGTCAACTCGCTGGCTGATCACTCGAATTTTCGAGTTGATTGGTGTGATGGACAACGAACGAGCGAGGTGTTGGCGTGAACATTAATGCAACCCTGATTGGCCAGTCCGTTGCGTTCTTCATTTTTGTGCTGTTCTGCATGAAGTTCGTGTGGCCTCCGGTCATCGCGGCTTTGCACGAACGTCAGAAGAAGATTGCGGATGGACTGGACGCTGCTACACGAGCAGCTCGCGACCTGGAGCTGGCCCAAGATAAAGTGGGTCAGCAACTGCGCGAAGCTAAGGCTCAGGCAGCTGAGATCATTGAGCAAGCCAAGAAACGCGGTACCCAGATTGTCGACGAAGCCCGTGAACAGGCTCGCGTCGAAGCTGACCGCATCAAGGCTCAGGCTCAGGCCGAGATCGAACAGGAACTGAACGGCGTCAAAGACGCGCTGCGCGCCCAACTGGGTAGCCTGGCAGTCAACGGCGCAGAGAAGATCCTGGGTGCCACAATCGATCAAAACGCGCACGCGGAGCTGGTAAACAAACTGGCTGCTGAAATTTAAGCGAGGGCGATCATGGCAGAACTGACCACGTTGGCCCGACCTTACGCTAAGGCAGCCTTCGAGCATGCACAGGCGCACCAGCAACTGGCCAATTGGTCAGCCATGCTCGGCCTGGCTGCTGCAGTGTCGCAAGACGACACGATGCAGCGCATGCTCAAGGCCCCGCGACTGACGAGCGCAGACAAGGCCGCCACTTTTATTGAAGTGTGCGGCGACAAGTTCGATGCCAAGGCACAGAATTTCATTCACGTCGTTGCTGAAAACGACCGTCTTCAGCTTCTGCCGGAGATCTCCGAACTGTTCGAGCTTTACAAGGCCGAACAGGAAAAATCGGTAGATGTGGATGTAACTAGTGCCTTCGCATTGAACCAAGAACAGCAAGACAAACTCGCCAAGGTTCTCAGTGCACGGCTCGGCCGGGAAGTGCGCCTGCACGCTGCGGAGGATGCTGCCCTGATAGGTGGTGTCATCATCCGCGCCGGCGACCTGGTTATCGATGGCTCAGTTCGCGGCAAACTCGCGCAACTAGCCGAAGCATTGAAATCTTGAGTTTGAAGGGGCAGCAGAGCAATGCAGCAACTCAATCCTTCCGAAATAAGTGAAATCATCAAGGGCCGCATCGAGAACCTCGATGTAGCCTCCCAAGCCCGAAACGAAGGCACTGTCGTCAGCGTGTCTGACGGTATCGTGCGGATTCACGGTCTCGCCGACGCTATGTACGGCGAAATGATCGAGTTCCCGGGCGGCGTTTACGGTATGGCACTGAACCTGGAGCAAGACTCCGTGGGTGCTGTCGTACTGGGCGCTTACACCTCTCTGGCTGAAGGCATGAGTGCCAAGTGCACCGGCCGCATCCTGGAAGTTCCGGTTGGTAAGGAACTCCTGGGTCGCGTGGTCGACGCACTGGGCAACCCTGTCGACGGCAAAGGTCCGCTGAACAACACCGAGACCGATGCGGTCGAGAAAGTTGCTCCAGGCGTGATCTGGCGTAAGTCGGTAGACCAGCCTGTACAGACTGGCTACAAGGCTGTCGATGCGATGATCCCCGTCGGCCGTGGCCAGCGTGAGCTGATCATCGGCGACCGTCAGATCGGTAAAACCGCTCTGGCGATCGACGCGATCATCAACCAGAAGAACAGCGGCATTTTCTGCGTCTACGTAGCAATCGGTCAGAAGCAATCGACCATCGCCAACGTTGTTCGCAAGCTGGAAGAAAACGGCGCTCTGGCCAACACGATCATCGTGGCGGCCAGTGCTTCGGAATCTCCTGCGCTGCAATTCCTGGCTCCGTATGCCGGTTGCACCATGGGCGAGTACTTCCGCGACCGCGGTGAAGACGCACTGATCGTTTATGACGATCTGTCCAAGCAGGCCGTGGCTTATCGCCAGATATCCCTGCTCCTGCGCCGTCCACCAGGCCGTGAAGCTTACCCAGGCGACGTGTTCTATCTCCACTCCCGTCTGCTGGAGCGTGCATCCCGCGTTTCGGAAGAGTACGTAGAGAAGTTCACCAATGGCGCAGTGACCGGCAAAACCGGTTCCCTGACCGCATTGCCGATCATCGAAACCCAGGCTGGCGACGTTTCCGCGTTCGTTCCGACCAACGTGATTTCCATCACTGACGGTCAGATCTTCCTGGAATCGGCCATGTTCAACTCCGGCATCCGCCCGGCAGTGAACGCCGGTGTTTCGGTATCCCGTGTGGGTGGTGCCGCTCAGACCAAGATCATCAAGAAGCTCTCCGGTGGTATCCGTACCGCTCTGGCTCAGTACCGTGAACTGGCAGCATTTGCCCAGTTCGCCTCTGATCTGGACGAAGCGACCCGTAAGCAACTTGAGCATGGTCAGCGCGTGACCGAGCTGATGAAGCAGAAGCAATATGCGCCAATGTCGATCGCTGACATGTCGCTGTCGCTGTATGCCGCTGAGCGTGGGTTCCTGACTGACGTCGAAATCGCCAAGGTTGGCAGCTTTGAACAAGCGCTGATTGCTTACTTCAACCGAGATCACGCCGATTTGATGGCGAAGATCAACGTGAAGGGTGACTTCAATGACGAAATCGATTCTGGCCTGAAAGCCGGTATCGAGAAGTTCAAGGCCACCCAAACCTGGTAAGCCGCAGCGGGAGCCGCGAGGTTCCCGCTTGCTAACCTGATAGGTGTTACATGGCAGGCGCAAAAGAGATTCGCAGCAAGATTGCGAGCATCAAAAGCACGCAAAAGATCACCAGCGCCATGGAAAAAGTGGCGGTCAGTAAAATGCGCAAGGCTCAAATGCGCATGGCTGCTAGCCGTCCTTACGCGGAGCGCATCCGCCAGGTGATTGGTCATCTCGCCAACGCTAACCCGGAATACCGTCATCCCTTCATGATCGAGCGCGAAGTAAAGCGCGTCGGTTACGTCGTGGTGAGCAGTGACCGTGGTCTGTGTGGTGGCTTGAATACCAACCTGTTCAAGGCTTTGGTCAAGGACATGGCGAAGAACCGTGAAAACGGCGTAGAGATCGATCTGTGCGTGGTCGGCAGCAAAGGTGCGGCGTTTTTCCGCAACTTCGGCGGTAACGTCGTCGCTGCGATCAGCCACTTGGGCGAAGAGCCGTCGATCAACGATTTGATCGGCAGCGTCAAGGTGATGCTGGATGCCTACCTGGAGGGCCGTATTGATCGCCTGTCCGTGGTGTCCAACAAGTTCATCAACACCATGACTCAGCAGCCAACGGTCGAGCAGTTGATTCCGTTGGTCGCGACCCAGGATCAAGAACTCAAGCACCACTGGGATTACCTGTACGAACCCGACGCCAAAGAGCTGCTGGACGGCTTGATGGTCCGTTACGTGGAGTCACAGGTCTATCAGGCGGTGGTCGAGAACAACGCGGCTGAACAGGCTGCGCGGATGATCGCGATGAAGAACGCCACTGACAACGCCGGTGATCTGATCAGCGATTTGCAGCTGATCTACAACAAGGCGCGTCAGGCAGCGATCACCCAAGAGATCTCGGAAATCGTCGGCGGCGCTGCCGCGGTTTAACGGTTCAAATATTCAGAGGATCCAGCTAATGAGTAGCGGACGTATCGTTCAAATCATCGGCGCCGTGATCGACGTGGAATTTCCACGCGACAGCGTACCGAGCATCTACAACGCGCTGAAAGTACAAGGCGCGGAAACTACTCTGGAAGTTCAGCAGCAGCTGGGCGACGGCGTAGTTCGTACCATTGCGATGGGTTCCACCGAAGGCTTGAAGCGCGGTCTGGACGTTATCGACAGCGGCGCAGCTATCTCCGTACCGGTCGGTAAAGCGACGCTGGGCCGGATCATGGACGTACTGGGCAACCCGATCGATGAAGCGGGCCCGATCGAGACCGAAGAGCGCTGGGGCATTCACCGTCCTGCGCCTTCGTTCGCTGATCAGGCTGGCGGCAACGACCTCCTGGAAACCGGCATCAAGGTCATCGACCTGGTTTGCCCGTTTGCCAAAGGCGGTAAAGTCGGTCTGTTCGGTGGTGCCGGTGTCGGCAAGACCGTAAACATGATGGAACTGATCCGTAACATCGCCATCGAGCACAGCGGTTATTCCGTGTTCGCCGGTGTGGGCGAGCGTACCCGTGAGGGTAACGACTTCTACCACGAGATGAAGGACTCCAACGTTCTGGACAAAGTAGCGCTGGTCTACGGTCAGATGAACGAGCCGCCGGGTAACCGTCTGCGCGTCGCCCTGACTGGCCTGACCATGGCTGAGAAGTTCCGTGACGAAGGTAACGACGTTCTGTTGTTCGTCGACAACATCTACCGTTACACACTGGCCGGTACTGAAGTATCCGCACTGCTGGGCCGTATGCCGTCTGCAGTAGGTTACCAGCCGACGCTGGCTGAAGAGATGGGCGTGCTTCAAGAGCGCATCACTTCGACCAAGGAAGGCTCGATCACTTCGATCCAGGCGGTATACGTACCGGCGGATGACTTGACTGACCCATCGCCAGCTACAACGTTTGCTCACTTGGACGCCACTGTCGTTCTGTCCCGTGACATCGCATCCCTGGGTATCTACCCAGCGGTCGATCCACTGGACTCGACTTCGCGCCAGCTGGACCCGAACGTCATCGGTCAGGAGCATTACGACACCGCTCGCGGCGTTCAGTATGTTCTGCAGCGTTACAAAGAGCTGAAAGACATCATCGCGATCCTGGGTATGGACGAGCTGTCGGAAACCGACAAGCAGTTGGTATCCCGCGCTCGTAAGATTCAGCGCTTCCTGTCGCAGCCGTTCTTCGTGGCTGAAGTCTTCACCGGTGCCTCGGGTAAATACGTTTCCCTGAAAGACACCATTGCTGGCTTCAAAGGCATCCTCGCCGGTGACTACGACCATCTGCCTGAACAGGCGTTTTACATGGTCGGCGGCATCGAAGAAGCGATCGAGAAAGCCAAGAAACTGTAATCCAGGCGCCCGGCAACGGGCGCTAATCAGGTTGAGGCAGGCAAATGGCTATGACAGTCCATTGCGATATCGTCAGCGCGGAAGGAGAGATTTTCTCCGGTCTGGTCGAGATGGTGATTGCACACGGTAACCTGGGTGATATCGGTATTGCTCCAGGTCACGCACCGTTGATCACCGATCTGAAGCCAGGTCCGATCCGCCTGATCAAGCAGGGTGGCGAAGCCGAGGTGTTTTACATCTCCGGTGGTTTCCTTGAGGTTCAACCGAACATGGTCAAAGTGCTTGCCGATACCGTGCAACGCGCTGCTGATCTGGACGAAGCCTCAGCTCAGGAAGCCGTCAAGGCTGCCGAGCGTGCTCTGAATGAAAAAGGCGCAGATTTCGATTATGGATCTGCTGCTGCACGTCTGGCGGAGGCCGCAGCTCAGCTGCGCACCGTTCAGCAAATTCGCAAGAAGTTCGGCGGCTAACCCCGACGTCTCGTTGCGCGATTGAGTAAAAGGGTAGCCTCGGCTACCCTTTTTCTTTTTTCGGCTTTCTCGCCCGAATCATCAGCCTGGCTAATGTGGCCTGCTCGTCTGGAATCCCTTCATGTCTCTCGATATCGTCATTCTTGCTGCGGGTCAGGGCACTCGCATGCGTTCTGCTCTGCCCAAGGTGTTGCATCCTGTGGCCGGTAAATCGATGCTCGGTCATGTTATCCACAGCGCACGGCAGCTTTCACCCCAAGGCATTCATGTTGTTATCGGGCATGGCGCCGAGCGGGTCCGCGAGCAACTGGCCAGCGATGATCTGAGTTTTGTTCTGCAGGACAAACAATTGGGAACAGGCCATGCAGTCGCGCAAGCGCTGCCGGTATTGACCGCCGAAACCGTCCTGATTCTTTACGGCGACGTCCCGCTCATAAACGTGGAGACCTTGCACCGCTTGCTTGCCCTGGTAAACGATCAGCAACTGGGCCTGCTGACAGTAACCCTGGATGACCCAACCGGCTACGGTCGGATTGTTCGTGACACGGAGCACCGCGTCACTGCCATCGTCGAGCATAAGGATGCAACGGAAGCGCAGAAGGCTATCAAGGAAGGGAACACCGGAATACTCGCAGTACCGGGCAAGCATCTGGCCGACTGGCTGGGCCGCCTTTCCAATCACAATGCTCAAGGTGAGTATTACCTGACCGATGTTATCGCGATGGCCGTCAGCGATGGCTTGGTAGTCGCCACCGCACAGCCTGAAGATGCGATGGAAGTGCAGGGCGCCAATGATCGTAAACAGCTTGCCGAGCTCGAGCGTCATTACCAGCAGCGCGAAGCCCGCCGACTCATGGCGTTGGGCGTCACCCTTCGGGACCCGGCGCGTTTCGACGTTCGTGGCGACGTCACCACGGGCCGCGACGTGATGATCGACGTGAACGTCATCCTTGAAGGCCGAGTGGTGATCGAAGACGACGTTTCGATTGGGCCAAACTGCGTGATCAAGGACAGCACCTTGCGCAAAGGCGCAATCATCAAGGCAAACAGTCACCTGGAAGGCGCAATCGTGGGCGAAGGCGCGGATGCGGGGCCTTTCGCTCGTCTGCGCCCAGGCAGTGTGCTCGACGCCCGCGCCCACGTGGGTAACTTCGTAGAATTGAAGAATGCTCATCTGGGCGAGGGTGCCAAGGCGGGTCATCTGACCTACCTGGGTGACGCGGTCATCGGCGCGCGTACCAACATCGGGGCAGGCACCATTACGTGCAACTACGATGGCGCGAACAAGCACAAGACGGTGATGGGCGAAGACGTATTCATTGGCTCGAACAATTCGCTGGTGGCCCCTGTGCATATCGCGTCGGGCGCGAGCACTGCCGCCGGCTCTGCCATCAATCAGGATGTACCCGCCGAACAGCTTGCGGTCGCCCGTGCGCGTCAACGCAACATAGAAGGCTGGAAGCGCCCGGTGAAAATCAAGAAAGACTAAGTTATCCACAGGTATGTTCGGCTGCTTGCCAGACAAGCAGCCGATACCGGGTGTTGAACGGATCCGTTCAAGCAAATCCCTGATTCCTTCTCTAGAAACGCCTCTCTCCCCTTGACGTATATCTTTCGATGAGCTTTCATTGCGATCGTTAACTTTCGAATCGAAACTTAAGATCATCATGTCGAAACGTAATACGCCCCAGCGCCGCCATAACATCCTTGCTTTGCTCAATGAGCGGGGCGAGGTAAGTGTGGATGAGTTGGCCAAGCGCTTTGAGACCTCCGAGGTGACGGTCCGGAAGGATCTGGCTGCGCTCGAAAGCAACGGGTTGCTGCTTCGTCGTTACGGCGGCGCCATCCCGATGCCCCAGGAATTGATCGGCGAACCCGGCCAGCCCGTTTCCAGGTTCAAACAAGCCATCGCACGCGCGGCGGTTGCCCGCATTCGGGAACACGCACGGATCATCATCGACAGCGGCAGTACAACGGCTGCGATGATCCCGGAGCTGGGGTTGCAGCCGGGCCTCGTGGTGATGACCAATTCACTGCATGTCGCCAACGCGCTGGGTGAACTGGAGCACGAACCGGTCCTGCTGATGACCGGCGGCACGTGGGACCCGCCTTCAGAGTCGTTTCAGGGCCAGGTGGCAGAGCAGGTGCTGCGTTCCTACGATTTTGATCAGCTGTTTATCGGTGCCGATGGCATTGATCTGACCCGCGGTACAACCACATTCAACGAACTGCTCGGCCTCAGCCGGGTGATGGCCGAAGTCGCCCGGGAAGTGATCGTGATGGCCGAGGCCGACAAGGTCGGGCGCAAGATTCCAAATCTGGAGCTGCCCTGGAGCAGCGTCCATACCCTCATTACCGATGATCGCCTGCCTCAAGAGGCCCGCGAACAAATTCAGGCTCGCGGCGTAACCTTGATTTGCGCTGCTGTTTCCTAGGAGAAGACCATGTGTGGAATTGTCGGCGCTGTTGCTGAACGGAATGTGACTGCGATCCTGCTGGAGGGCCTAAAGCGCCTGGAATACCGGGGCTACGACAGCGCTGGCGTAGCGTTATTCAACAACGCCGGCGTGCTCGAGCGTCGTCGTCGAGTCGGCAAGGTGAACGAACTGGAGCGGGCTCTTGCCGGCGAACCGGTGACAGGACGCCTCGGCATTGCCCACACCCGTTGGGCGACCCATGGCGCGCCGCTGGAGCACAATGCGCACCCGCATTTCTCCAACGAGCAACTGGCGGTGGTGCACAACGGCATCATCGAAAACCATGAGCCGCTTCGCGAGCGCTTGAAGGGTCTGGGTTACGTGTTCACGTCTGACACGGACACCGAGGTCATTGTCCACCTGCTGCACCACAAACTGCGGGACACCCCTGACCTGGCCGCTGCCTTGAAGGCTACGGTCAAAGAACTGCACGGCGCGTATGGTCTTGCGGTCATCAGCGCACAGCAACCGGATCGCCTGATTGCTGCTCGCAGTGGCAGTCCGCTGGTGGTGGGTCTGGGCCTTGGGGAAAACTTCCTCGCCTCTGATCAGCTGGCGTTGCGTCAGGTGACCGATCGCTTCATGTATTTGGAAGAGGGCGACATCGCTGAAATCCGTCGCGACAGCGTGCAGATCTGGGACGCCTCCGGCCAGCCTGTTGAGCGTGAGATCGTTCAGTACCATGAAGGCGCAGAAGCGGCGGACAAAGGCGAGTACCGCCACTTTATGCTCAAGGAAATCCACGAGCAGCCAAAAGTCGTGCAGCGCACCCTGGAAGGCCGCCTCGGTCAACAGCAGGTGCTGGTGCAGGCCTTCGGGCCGCAGGCGGCGGAGCTGTTCGCGAAAGTGCGCAACGTGCAGATCGTTGCCTGCGGCACCAGCTATCACGCTGGCATGGTCGCGCGTTACTGGCTCGAAGGCTTGGCTGGTATTCCCTGCCAGGTCGAGGTGGCCAGCGAATTCCGCTACCGCAAAGTCGTGGTCCAGCCGGACACACTGTTCGTTTCGATCTCGCAGTCTGGTGAGACCGCCGATACTCTGGCCGCTCTGCGCAACGCCAAGGAACTGGGTTTCCTTGCCAGCCTGGCAATCTGCAACGTGGGCATCAGTTCACTGGTGCGTGAGTCCGATCTGACCCTGCTCACTCAGGCCGGCCCGGAAATCGGCGTCGCGTCGACCAAGGCGTTCACCACCCAGTTGGTCGCGCTGATGTTGCTGACGTTGTCACTGGGTCAGGTCAAAGGCACGCTGGAAGCTGGCGTGGAAGCAGAACTGGTTGAAGAACTGCGCCGCCTGCCGACCCGCCTGGGTGAAGCGCTGGCGATGGACACAACGGTGGAGAAAATTGCCGAACTGTTCGCCGAGAAGAATCACACCCTGTTCCTGGGGCGTGGCGCGCAATTCCCGGTGGCGATGGAAGGGGCGTTAAAGCTCAAGGAAATCTCCTACATCCACGCCGAGGCCTATCCGGCCGGCGAACTGAAACACGGCCCGTTGGCCTTGGTGGACAGCGACATGCCTGTTGTCACCGTGGCACCAAACAACGAGCTGCTGGAGAAGCTGAAATCCAACCTGCAGGAAGTGCGGGCACGGGGCGGCGAGCTGATCGTCTTCGCGGACGAACAGGCCGGGCTGGTCAACGGAGAGGGCACCCATGTGGTTTCCATGCCCCACATCCTCGATGCACTGACGCCGATTCTCTACACCATCCCGCTGCAACTGCTTTCGTATTACGTGGCAGTGCTGAAGGGGACGGACGTGGATCAGCCGCGTAACTTGGCGAAGTCTGTAACGGTGGAATAAGTTATCCACAGGGCATTGGCCGAGTGGTTTGCGACAACATAGTTTGTCAGGGAACAACATAGTTTGTCTCGCGACAGTATAGTTTGTCACAGCGGCCAAGCCCCTGATTTTACAAAGATTCTTTTACAAGATCCGCCGTTTGTCCGGATTTGCAGTTACGTTACGTTGAGGGAGTAGGCTTGGGGATTGGGGCAACTCCTCGGGATGAGCTCAAAAGTTTCCTAAGCATATTTTTTTGGGGTGAAGGTATGCGATGCGGCGGGGGCTCAGGAGGTTCAGTTGCGCGGTCGCAGATTTGCCACAGAAGCTGACATCACTCGGCACTTTTCCAATGGCTTTGGAAGTGGTGCGGGGAACAGCTACAAGCCTTGGTTGCGTGTGCAGGACGTGCCTTCTCTTGGCCACTCTCGGAAGGTCCATGGGGCGAAAGTCGATCGCATTCATCACCTTCTCTCAAACCTGGAGCACGCTGCATTTTTGGTCTCCGAATTTTCGGAAGAGGTCGTGGACATTCGGGAGCAGTTTCCTCTTCTCCCGCGTGGAAACGCCCAGGCAATCGCCAGCACTATGGGTATACGCTACCCGCTGTATCCCAAAACCTCATTGCCGGTAGTGATGACGACAGACTTGCTGTTGACTGTGCGGGTGTCTAATGGAAGCCATAAACAAATAGCGTGGTCGGTTAAATACAAAAAAGACTTAGAAAATCTCAGGACTATTGAAAAGTTACAGATCGAAAAAGAGTTCTGGAATTCACAAGGCGTAGAATGGTCAATCATAACTCAGGAGCAGTTCACAACCGACCTGATCAATAATTTAGTAGTTCTCAGAAAATTTTCGGATATTCCTAATGCGTTACTTCAGTCTGATTTGATTGATGAGTTTTTATATTACTTAGAACAGTGTAGTGGTCACGGCTGGAGAACTGATGCAGCGCTCAGAAAAATTGCATCTAAACTCTATCTTCCTTATGGTGATGCAAAAACGCTCTACCATCATTTGATTTGGTCAAAACGAATTAAAGTTGATTTGGCCATTGCACCTATACAAACAGGGCTACCACTACCCCCATTCGAAATAGTCGATACGGTTAAGGTGCAAACCCTCAACACTGGAGAGGCAATATGAACATTCAGGTTAATGAGGTTTTCGAGCCTGTAACTGAAGATGCCATCGTCAGTGCTTCCTCTCGAGTATTGTGGATAAGCCAGAGGGAGGGCTTGATTGCCTTAATTGATATCTCATCAAATGTGGTTAAGCTTCCATCTGTCCTTGATTTGGCCGAATTTATGCGCTCCGCCCGATCCGGAGACATAAAACTGGCAAAAGTCAAAACCCCTCAATATATTCTTGTTCTAGAGGAAGCGCTCAGCTCAGAGCAGAAAGTAGGTCGAGATAAAAAATGGGAAATTATTGCACCTATAGTCTGTCATGAGATACCCGGCTACGTATTTTTCGCGGAAGAACTTGATGCTTTGGTATCTTCACGAGCTTTAGAGTTAGGCGTATACAAAAGAAAAATCTACCGACTGCTTCACAGATACTGGGTCAATGGCCAGATTAGAAATGCTCTTTTAAATGATTACACAAGGGTAGGGAAATCCTCTAGAATTTTTGTAGAGGGGAAGAGGCCGGGTCGAAAAGCAACCTACCAAGGTGAGCTGGTTACGCAATATAAGTTATTAGAGCCTGTTGATTTTAAATGCATAGAGGCGGGCTATGCACTATTCGTAGACGACGAAACTGCCTCTCGGCGTGCCGCCTACGACAAAATGCTGTCTATGTTTTATAAAGTCAAAGATCTTTCTAAACAGCCAGAGTCGGTAGGACAGCTCCTACCTACGTCTGAAATGCCATCGTATCGACAGTTTGCTCATCATGGAAGACGTTTCTTTGATGAGACCACCACAGCTAGAGGGCGGATGGGAGATCGAAAATGGCAGAAGGATGGTCGTGGCTTAGAAGGAACTGTTAGGGATAACTTGCGAGGCCCATGTCATCAGTTTGAAATCGACTCAACGGTTGCTGATATTTACTTGGTCAACAGCTACTCGCGGCATATGCTCATTGGGCGTCCGATAATTTACATTGTGATAGACAGCTACTCTGGCATGATTGTAGGTTTATACGTGGGGTTAGAAGGGCCGAGTTGGAACGGCGCTCGCCAAGCGCTTTTCAATGCCTTTACTCCGAAGCGGAAATTTTGCGCGCTGAATGGTGTCAACATCAGCGATGATGACTGGCCATGCCACCATATGCCTTATGAGATGTTTGCCGACCGCGCTGAAATGCTCGGTGAGGGCGCGGAAGGGCTCGCATCTGGTCTGGGAATTGATATAGGTATTGCCCCTCCGTTCAGACCAGACTGGAAGTCCATGGTGGAAAGTAGGTTCAACATTTTGAATAGCCTTTCCGGTATACGATGGATGCCAGGCGGGGTAGCGTCGCGTAACAAAGAACGCGGAGAACGTGATTATCGTTTGGATGCCACGCTGAACATGCGAGAATTCACCAAGATAATTATAAAGTGCGTGCTTCACTACAATAAATTTCATCGACAGCCCGCTCGGCTTTCCAAACCGATGGTCGACGATCAGGTTGAGCCAACTCCATTCGCTATTTGGAAGTGGGCCATTGAGAATGACTTCATGCGGGACAACAACCAAAGCGAAGAGCTTGTTTATTTAAATTTGCTACCAAGAGAAACCGGATCAGTCAGAAAGAACGGTATTTTGTTCCGGGGTATGCACTATGTGAGCGAGTATCTGACGCAAAATAATTGGACTGCTATCGCCAGAAACCAAGGTAGCTGGCCAATCGAGTGTTGGCATCTTCATGAGTCTGCAAACCATATCTGGATACGGGATGCCAATAAGCAATTTGTGAGATGCGATTTGCGAAAGTCGGATCAAAAATATGCTGACTATCGATCCGATGAGGTCTACGACATGCTTGAGGCATACCGCCAGGTGCCGCCTTCGCATACGAGAGCAGAGATTGAAAGCAGGGTTGCGCTGCTGGATGACTTTGAAGGGACTTTCGATACTGCTGCTTTGGAGAAAAAGCAGACCCCTTCACCTAAATCCAAGTCACGGGCCACGGGAAATATTCGCGAGCAACGATCAGAAGAACTGGCTCGTGAACGCGCCTCGGCTCAGATCCCCGACGGCGTTCTCCCAACAAAAGCTGCGATGCAAGAGCCCGCGAAAACCGATCATTCCCAGCATTTTGCCGGAGCGCGTGGTGCTGTGATCATCGATATGCTGAAGCGAATTCGGCCAGGTAACAAACCATGACGAGCACTCCTACCTTTGCCAGCTACACGAAGCAGGTCATCTCTGACTACGCAGGCAATCCTCTCATTGAGGCGCTGCCTCCTATTTTGTCATGGGAAGCGGCCGCGGGCCTGATTGCTAACCTGCCTGGAGATGCTACGCCTGAGGAGCTTGTACTTGAGCCGTGGGTTCGGATTCATTGTGTAGATCGACTACGTTCGATCGTGCAGCCTATGTCGATACACCTGGAGCTGGAGTCCGTTTTTTCGATGCTTATTCGGAGGGGCTACGTCGGCCGCAACCCTCATTCCCCCGAGACGGTCAGACACCTCCATTCGCTCTCCGGAGCTTCGCGGTTCTATGAGGGGTTCAGGTCTACCGCAGAGACGTTTAGCTTGGTTGGATTAAGCGGCATCGGTAAATCTACGGCGCTTTGGGCCATTCTCAGCCTGTACCCTCAAACCATTCGACATGAGCGCTTCGAAGGTCGCGCGTTCGTCCAGACGCAGATTACGTGGCTCAAGCTCGACTGCCCCAGAGATGGATCCCTGGCAGGCTTCTGTCAGGAGTTTTTCATTGCAGTGGGCAAAGCGTTGGGTGATGAGGGATACCACAGACGATTTCGTGCCAGAAATATCACCGACTCGCTGCAACAGATGGCGCAGGTGGCGAGTACCTTCTTCATCGGTGCCTTGCTAATCGACGAAATTCAAAACCTTCATGCAGCCAAAACAGGCGGCAAGGACAGCGTTCTCAATTTCTTCCTTCACCTGGTCAACAATATTGGTATCCCCGTTGTATTCATCGGTACCAATTCGATGGTGAGCCTGTTCTCCGGAGTTATGCGCAACGCTCGCCGCTGTTGTGGCAACGGGATTATCGAGTTTAAGAGGTTCGAGAAGGATGGCGATGAATGGCGGATGCTTGTCGAAAACCTCTGGAGCTACCAGTGGTGTCAGCAGCAAGGTGAGCTAACGGATGATATCTTTGATGCGATTTACGAGCACACCCAAGGTGTTACTGACATTCTGGTTAAGCTGTTGATCCTTACACAGCGTTATGTCATCCAAAGTGGGCTGGAGCGCGTCACGGCGGCAGCAATACGAATCGTGAGCGATTCCAAAATGCAGATTCTCAAGCCCGCACTTGATGCACTGCGCAGCGGCTCCCCTAATAGGATGGCTCAGTTTGATGACCTGCTTCCGGTAGATGAGCAGATCGCGGGTATGATGGACTTCGACTTCAGTCCAAACCCTGGCCGCCTGAAGGTTCTGCGCTCGGCCGGACGGCACGTCGCTGATGTACCCTCCGCGGGTGGGGCTGAACGGGCAAAGGTTGCGCCTTCAGTTGTGGCCGTGCCCTCGCAGCAGTCTATGGCCAAGCGGTTGGTTAATACCGAGAACCGGGTGGAGGCACTACGTGAAGCAGGATGGATAAACAACGATATTTTCGACTTTTCACCCCTTTACCGTTGTAGGGATTAGCTGACAAAGAGGTCGAGATGGAACATCGGTTTCATTTCTTTCCTGACCCTTTTCCTGACGAGACGCTGCATAGCGTTCTGTCTAGATATGTTCGTCTCTCAGGTTTTTGTGGGGCAGCCAAGGTGGTCGCATTGCCGCCATGGAAGGGGACCTTTTCGGATAATGTGCCTTTCCCTTGCCGACTCAATGAGCTCGAACAAGCACTGCCGCATGGGACTGGGCTAACAGTGGCGCGCATGGTCGAGGAGCATACGCTGCTGCCGTATTACCAGCCGTTCCTCTCTGAAATCCAGCTTCACCAAGCACGTTATCAAATGGAGTTTGGCACCGGCGCTGGTCTGAAGTTGAGCATGGGGTTGATTGCCAGCAGGCTGGAACATGCGTCATGTGCCCGGTTCTGTACCCATTGCATCGCTCATGACCGAGCCCATTTGGGAGCGGCTTATTGGCATCGAGTTCATCAGTTACCGGGCGTCTATATGTGTCCCTTTCACGAGGTGCCGCTCAGGGTTGTCGAGCATCGGGTTTTCAGCCAATTCAGAAGACGGCTGATGCTTCCCGACGATGACCCTGTCGGTTCGTGTGCCTATTCGCTCGAAATACCCTCGTTGAAACGTTCAACGTTGCTCCACCTCGCCAGATGCTCAAATAGGTTGCTTCAGGCTTTGGCCCCGCCTCTTGACCCGATCAATATTCGCAGTTCAATGCTGAGGGCTGCGGCTAACTCTGGTATTACCAGTCCGGGTCATCGGCTGCGGTTAAGTCAGTTGGCCAGGGTCATTGAGACCTATTTTGGCATGCTGCCCGACTCCGGGGAGTTCCAAATCCTTGCAGAGCATTCTCAGGGTTCTGCTCCTACTTGGGTGACTAAGCTCCTCAGAAAGCCCAGACATTCCCATCACCCGCTGAAGTACATCGTTCTCACGAACGCTCTCGGTCTTGATATCCGCGATTTACTAATCGATGGCCTAAGACCATCAGCTGGCTCAAGTCAGGCGGAGTTGATTGGCAGCCGATCACCGACGCCGGTGACCGGCGTTTGCGGTGATCTACCCTTCCATGTGCACCCTGCCGTGGGAAGACTCTCCGGATTGCGGCGGCTGGTTTGGAAGGATGCCCAGAAAGGTATGAGTGCGGGCGAAATTGCTGGTAAGCGCGGTGTTTCGCTTGCCACCATCTATCGAACGATCCGTGGGACTCCCTGTGGGCGAGAATGCTGGAAAGAGACCAAGTTTAACAGAGCGCTA
The DNA here is from genome assembly GCF_053903055.1 of Pseudomonas sp. AK106. Classification (NCBI taxonomy): domain Bacteria; kingdom Pseudomonadati; phylum Pseudomonadota; class Gammaproteobacteria; order Pseudomonadales; family Pseudomonadaceae; genus Pseudomonas; species Pseudomonas sp. AK106. The sequence goes on along the minus strand of NZ_CP096426.1, from coordinate 5,661,785 downwards.
GAGCTTCGTCGGAAGCGCTTTAGCCACCAATATAAGGACCGTTTCGCTCATGAGTGCGCTGACTATGCGTGGCTGTACAGAAATGACCACGACTGGCTGTCAGGACACTGCGATTCGAGCGGCTCGCGAAGATTGGGCCGCAAGCCAAGCTCTGTATTCGTTGACCTCGATCCATCCTTGGCTGCTGAGATCCACAGCTGTGCGAACAGACTCTTCTCTTCCCCCAGTAAGCCGGTGTGGGTGAACCGATCAAGGCTAGGTCGGGAGTTGGGCTCTCTGGCGAGGTTTGAAAAGCAATTGGGTAAGTTACCGATGTGCGCTGTGGCGCTGAATCAGGTTTGTGAGAGTCTTCAGCAATTTCACTGTCGTCGCCTCGCTTGGGCGAGGCAACAACTGCTGCTGGATGGTCTCCGGGTCACTAAATCTAGGCTTTACAGGCTGGCAAGCATCCGAATGGGATAGCTTTAATGCACTGACCGGCCGCTCTGAAACAGAACTGACCTGACAATCAGTTTTCGAGTACGTCCTGCAGTTTCCTCGATTTTAAGGGAACATAGGAACGCCCTCCGACTACCTTACGTGGACCTGGTGGTCCCTCCCACTGACGAGTTACCCCCGTCCTCTTGAGTAACTCGTCCGGATTGATCTGCGTTTTAATCACCTTCTCCACATCCCACTCGAAGTGACTGATTACTGCAGCCCATACAGTACTTGAGATAGACGATACTAGTACGCGACCCGTGTGGTTGGGAGGAAGCTTATATTTCGACATTTCTGATAACGCAAGTAATACTCGGCGTAACTGGAAGTGCCAATACGACTCCAGATTAACTTCTAGCTGATTCGATGCAAGAGGAAACTGCTGCTTGCGCGTTGTAGGACAAACAGGCAGCCACCCCGGTGACAATCGTCGCATGTTGGTAATGTTCACCCGTAGTTGGCCAGGGCGAATGAGAAATAAATCGACCACACCGTTAGAAATCGAGTTCGCATACTCCTCATCACGACGATGTGGTTTAAGGGAAATGACTGCCTTCGGTACCATTCCGTTGATGAGGGCGTCGTTCAACCAAACCTTATCATTTGCGACCAACCATAACGTCGCTTGATAAGCATTTGCCCACAAGTAGTCCAGAGTGACGGACGAGCGAGTCTTAAGGATTATGGTAACTTTCTGGCGATGCAGCTTGCGCTTACCAACTGATGATATATTCTTTTCCTGCTCGGACCGAGGCTTTCTCTTGGCGCTTTGAAAGATCAACGCCTCATGTGCGAGGCGCTCTTCAAAGTTATCCACCGTTTTGAACAGATGAAATGCCAAGATCAGGTGCCGAGTGATAGGCATATCCAGCATGCCGCCAATGGCGGTCATTCTGATCCATTGGTGATATTTTCCTTGACCATATGCATGATCAATTCTGGCCAACAGCTCTTCACCAAAATGACTTTTTACTCCAATCAGCAACTTCTTTTTAGATTGCAGCTTTCCAGCGGTGTATCCGAGCTCTTTGTTTTTGCGGGAATAACTGCTGGCTAATATTTCAGTTTTAATCGCTGGCAGATTCCGTTCTAGAAGGGTTTTCGAGAAAAATGCAAAGTCTTGTTCGATTTTTGAGCCTTGCAAAGATAGATTCGATAGCAGTGGATTCCATCCACATACGCACTCTGCTGCCAAGTTGGGAAGCAGTTTATTTCTCCTGTAAAAAGGATGCGAGCATTTTGGGCAAGCCTGAAGCAGTGTCTCTCCGTGACGCCAGCATACGGTGATACCAGGGATATGGTGTGCTCGGTGCCAGTAAGAGTGGCCTTGTTCTATTAAATCTGCGCGTACGCAAGCAAGGCAAAATTTTGCCATGCGATGATTGCTGACTTCTCGGCGGGGGATCCGGCAGGTCGCCGAAGCCATAACCCCGTCCCTGCTTTCGGCTAAACCCAAAAAAGGTTTGTAAACGGGCAGTATGGTGTTTGACGCCAACAGCTCTTCCATGTTGGCGTCCTTATCGCCGGGTAGTCTAGATGCGATGTCATCGATTCTCTTGGGGATGATGTTTAGGGAGAATGGCGCGGTGCCGAAAATGTCTCTGAAGGTTTCGTTCTCGGTTCTGTTTCCAGAAAGTATATGATACCTAGCTATTCGAGAAGGCAATGTCTCGTCAGGGAGAGAAGATGGAAAAAAAAGGATAGTAGAAGACATTTTTTCGCTCTAACTCGTATTTTTTTTCGTGCAGGGCCGCATACTTATCTGGCGAACGCACTCTTATGTTAATGTAACGATAACGTCGAATCGAGATGATTAAAGTCGGCATCCTAGTCCTATTTATTATAAAAAAAAAGATTTAAGACCAAAAAAAGTTAGTTTGCATCTTAAAGTGATATTATACCAAACAACTTTCGCGTTCCGCCGCAGGCTCAGATGGCTGCGATACACTGCCGCTGTACGTGATATATTACGGATCGTTCTCAGCTGCTATTCGTACCATCTAAGCTAACCTACCTCGTCGGCCAAGATTTCACCGTATAAGTGCCGAGGTGTGACGCTGGTGTCGGACTCTACAGGAGCGGAAGATGATCCTTTTTTTGGATTTTGATGGGGTTCTTCACCCTGACGCGGTTTTCTTAACTCGTAAAGGCCCGAAATTGCGCGACGAGGGTGAACTGTTCATGTGGGCAAGCCTTCTTGAGACGGTGCTCCAAGAATTTCCCAACGTTCAGATCGTGCTGAGTACCAGTTGGGTTCGGAATATCGGGTTTTCTCGCGCGATAAAGCGGTTGCCCCTTTTTATTCAGCAACGTGTCGTAGGGGCTACTTGGCACAGCTCGATGGCAACTGGATGGGCGGACGCGGATTGGTGGGACCAATCCTCTCGGTACGGCCAGATCATCCGCTACGTAGCCCGTTCAGCGGTCAGTGATTGGATTGCGATTGACGATGATTTAGAAGGATGGGCTGATGCTGATCGTCATCGATTGGTTGCCGTTGATCCCACCCTTGGGCTATCTGAGAACCGCGCTATTAATGAGCTTCGGAGCAAGCTTGGCCCCCGAGGGCGAGTGACACATTGATCTGCCCATGAGACCCATCGGTATTACCGTGACCATTTTTTGCCGCTTGGCCCATAACCCGATAGACCGCCTTACTCTGAATGAGCCCTAAGCTTAGCTGGGGCATTCTTTGCTTCCTCGAGCGGTTTGAATTGAAGTGCTTCTGTAGACGCCTTCAGGCTCTAAGCACGGCCTGCAAACTCGTGCAACTGTCCGCTTTTGGCAGAAAGCTGCCACTCCCCGGCGCGGACAAGTGGCTGCAGTTTGTAATCGTGGGGCTATGAACCACTTCTCCTAAGCCGGGATGAGGTATTGAGCGCAGCGTCTGGCGGGGAAATGCCCGTCGCGGAAACCTTCGCGTTCTCTCTGAGCCATACGGTACGGACGTCTTCACTAGCTTCAGAATCTCTGAACCGAGGCGGTGATTGGCGAGATCGGCGCAAAGCAATTGCGGCCTCCGGAGCCGCTGTATCCGATTCTCCTATTCGATGCTCCTCGCGCCTTGGGAAATCCAGCCGCCAACGATGACTGCATAGAGGGCCATGCCGCTTGAATCGGGCGTGTGTGAGGCCTCCGCTGTTCAACGCACGCCTGGTCAGGCGCTTGTGCATTCAGCAGGCTCACGCGGCTGAAGTTGCATCGTAGTGCGCGTCCAAGATCCTGCTTGCCAAATCTCCGTCGCTGGCTATATTTGTAAAACGTTTTAGTAAAACGTTTTACAAACTGTAGAATTGTTTCGACAAAAACAACAACAAGAGAAAAATCGCCATGTCACTGACCCGACGCCGTTTCGTACAGTCCGCTGCCCTCAGTGCCGCCGCGCTGACCCTGCCTTCATTTGCTCGTGCCGCTACCCCAGTATTGCGCCTGTCGTCGACCATGACTTCAGACGATAACTCAGCTCACTATTTGTTCTATCAACGCCTCGTGGAAAATCTCAAAGAGTCGGTGGGCGATCGCATTCGCATCGATTTTTTCCCCAACGGCCAGCTCGGCAAGGAGGCTGACGTTGTGCAGCAAGTGCGCCTGGGGTCGATCGACATGATGGTCACCGGCAGTTCGATTTGGGCCACGGCCTTGCCTGAATTGGCGCTGCTGGACCTGGGTTTCCTGTTCGACAGTTACGAGCATGTCGCTCGCTCTGTGGACAGCGGCGTCGGCGAGACCTACAACAAGTTGCTGCAAGAGCGCACCGGTTGCACGGTGGTAGGCTGGGGTTCGCATTTCAGTGCCCGCAGCGTGTACACCAAGCCACCGATCAAGGACCTGGAGAGCATCAAAAACGTCAAATTGCGGGTGCTGCCAACCCAGGCCTTCATCGAAACCTTCAAGCTGATGGGCGCCATTCCGACGCCGATCGCCTTCAACGAGGTCTACACCGCGGTGCAGACCGGGGTGGTCGAAGGCTTCGAGCATGACGCCGCCAGTGTGCTGGCCAACAAACTCGATGAAGTGGTGCGCAACAGCTGGCAGACCAACCATCTGTTCAGCCCATGCATTGCGGTGATAGGCAAGCGCGGGCTGGCGAAAATCCCGGCAGACCTCCAGCCGGCTTTCGTCCAGGCCGCACAGGAAGCTAGCGTCTACCAGCGCAAAGCGGCGGCGGTCAAGGGCGCAGAAGCCATCACAGCGCTAGGCAAGGGTGGCATGACTTTTTTCCCCATGGCCGATGGCGAACGCGACAACATTCGCAAAGTCATGCGTGAGAAGTTGTGGGTGCCGTTCACCCAGACCAATCCGTCGATGGCGCCGGTACTGGCGGCCATTGATGCCGCCCGCGGGTAACCCGCCGCCGTGCATTGTCCTTGACCTATAACAACAAGAGACACTCATCATGAACTCATCCACCAGCGCCCTCGCTGTCGCGGATAAGACACTGCAGAATCATCCCGAACAGGCCGCAGGCCAGCTGATCCCGGTCAAGGACTGGGGTTTTAATGCTCAGCTGGGCAGCGGTCGCTTGCTGGCAATGCTCTGCACGTTCATCGAAAGATTGTGCGCGGTGGTGCTGGCGGTGGACGTGCTGGTGGTGTTCGTTTCTGTAATTCTGCGCTACTTCGCGCATCACCCGGTGGACTGGGCCGAGGAGGTCGCACGGGGCCTGATGGTGATGCTGGTATTCCTCGGCGGCGCCACCGTGCTGGCGCGCAAACAACATGTACACGTGGACTTCTTTCGCGCGTTGTTGCCTGCAGCCTGGCAACAGGCGGCACATCAGATCGGTGGTTGGCTGGTGGCGGGCACCGCAGCGGGACTGGCGTTTTCTTCCTGGTTGCTCCTCGAAGATTCGGTCAACGTCGCCACGCCCATGGGCTTGCCGCAATGGCTCAACGTGCTGCCGGTGTTCCTCGGCGCGTTGCTGATGACGGTAGTGGGCATCGCCAATGCGCTGAATGGCGCGACGCGCATGACCTGGCTGACGCTGATCGGCTGCCTGGTCGCCGGCGGGGGAATTTATGCCTGGAATAGCCAGTTCGAAGCCTATGCGCTGCAACCCTGGAGTCTGCTGCTGGGCGGGTTCATCTGCGGGTTGTTGGTGGGCGTGCCCATCGCCTTCGTCCTGGCGCTGTGCGCGCTGTTGTACTTCATGGGCGATTCGACGTTGCCGATGGTCATCTACTCGCAACAGGTCATGGCCGGGATGGACCATTTCGTGTTGCTGGCGATTCCGTTCTTTGTTTTGGCGGGCCTGGTGATGGAGGTCAACGGGATGTCCACGCGCCTGATCGAATTGCTGGTGCGGGTGTTCGGTCGGGTCAGAGGCTCGATGAATCTGATCGCGATCCTGGCCACGGCGTTTTTCTCCGGTGTCTCGGGCTCCAAACTGGCAGACATCGCCGCCGTCGGCGGGATTGTCGTGCCGGCGGTCAGGCGCACCAAACAAGACCCGGCCGAGACAGCAGCGGTGCTGGCGGCCTCAGGCGTGATGGCCGAAACCATTCCTCCCTGCATCAATATGATCATCATGGGTTTCGTCGCCAATATCTCGATTGGCGGGCTGTTCCTCGCCGGGATTGTACCGGCGGTGGTACTGGCCATGGGGCTGGCGACAATGGCGGTGATCTTCGGGCGCAAGGTCGACCCAGATCTGGCCTTCCCCAAACGCACGCCGTTGCTGCGCCTGTTGGGCGGGGCGCTGGTGGCGTTGACCATGGTGGCGATGATCGGCAAGGGCGTGACCTCAGGGGTGGCCACCTCCACCGAAGTGTCGGCGTTTGCCGTGGTCTACGCCTTGCTGGTCGGCGGCATCACCTTTCGCGAACTGACGCCCAGGGGCGTCGCCAAGCTCTTCGTGCGCTCGGCCTCCATGGCCGCAGGGATTCTGTTCATCATCGCTGCGGCGTCCAGTGTGGCGTTTACCCTGACAATCCTGCAGATTCCGTCGATCATTTCCGATTTCATGCTGGCTTTGGCGCACAACTATGGCCCAGTGGCGTTTTTGATCACCTCGGTGCTGATCATGATTGTGTTCGGCGCGGTCCTGGAAGGCGCTCCGGCACTGATTATCTTCGGGCCACTGCTTGTGCCCATTGCCGTGCAGGTGGGGGTTAATCCTCTGCACTTTGGCACGGTGGCCGTCATCGCCATGGGTTTGGGGTTGTTTTCGCCGCCGTTCGGTCTGGGGCTGTTCGCCACCTGCGCGATGACTGGCACGCGGGTCGAAGACGTCTCGCGCCGGATGCTCAAGTACCTCTGTTTGCTGGTGGTCATGCTGATTCTGATTGTTTTGGTGCCATCGATTTCTCTGTGGCTGCCACGTACTTTTAATATGGGTTAACGCAACATGGCAACGATTCATGATGTAGCTGCTTTGGCGGGTGTTTCGGTCAGCTCGGTGTCCAACGTGCTCAATCAACGCGCAGACAAGCTCGGCGCCGACACGTTCGCCCGTGTCGAGGCGGCGATTCTCAAGCTCAATTACCGGCCCAATCGCGTGGCCCGCCAGCTCAAGACCGGCCACACGCCGATGCTCGGGCTGCTGGTGCCCTCTACCGCCAACCCGATGTACGGGCAGATCGCGCTGAAGATCGAGGCGGCCGCCCAAGCACAGTTTTCTTATAGGTTGCTGCTCGGCAACACCCATCGGGACAAACAGCAGGAAGCCGGCATGTTCGACGATCTGCTGTCGTTCGGCGTGCGCTCGGTGATTGTGGTTTCTTCGCGCGATGACGAGCGCCACCTGGAGGCGGCGGTCCAAAGCGGCCTCACCGTGGTTAGCTACGACCGTCAGACCACCGTGGGGGCTGATTCGCAAGTCGATCACATTTCACCGGACAACTTTCAGGCGGGTTACGTCGCTGCCGCTCATTTGATCGAACACGGCCATCGACGCCTGGCGTTTCTGGTGCCCAGCGGCAAGACGGTCAGCCGTAGCGCCAAGATCCAAGGCTTTTTCGAGCGAGCCCAGCAGGCCGGCCCGCAGGTCAGTGCCGAGGTGATCGAGGGCATTGTCGCCTACACCTTCGGTGACTCCGAACTGGCAGATCTGGGGTTTGCAATGGCTGGCAAGCTGGCCGACATGAAGCCCCGGCCGACCGGGGTCGTGACAGTTAACGACATGCTCGCCATGGGCCTGATGTCCGGTCTGCATCAGGCCGGACTGCGGGTCCCCGAGGATATTTCGCTGGTCGGCATGGACGGTTTGTCCATCGCCGCCTTCACCAACCCCGGCCTGACATCGGTTGCCATGCCGCTGACCGAGATGGCCGAGGTGATGGTCCGCCGCGCGGTGGAGCGCTCCCGGGACCGGCAACAGCCGGCCCTCAATCTGGTGTTTCAACCAACGCTGATTTCCCGCCATTCCGTGGCCCCACCTGGCGCTGACAAGAGAGCGTGAGCATGACCGATATTTTCCTGACTCACGCGCCTGAGGTGCGTGATAACTATTACCCCGAGCGCCCGCTCAAGCAGTTGCAGGCGCTGGGCAATGTGCGTCTGAACGATGCCCCTGGTCTGCTCTCGCTTGATCAATTGGTGGCGCGCGCCGAAGGCTGCCAGATTATCGTTGCCAGCCGTGAGGCCGCCGCCCCGGCGGAGCTGTTCGAGCGCCTGCCGCAGTTGGCAGCGATCTGTCGGGTGGCGGTGGACATACGCAACATCGATGTCGAGGCGGCTAACCGTCACGGCGTGCTGGTGACCCGCGCCACGCCGGGTTTCGACACCTCGGTCAGCGAGTGGGTGATCGGCGTGATGATCGATCTGGCTCGCGGTATCAGCCGTGCTGCCGCCGACTATTGGCAGGGCAAGACGCCACGCATCCTCATGGGCCGCGAGCTGCGCGGTGCGACGCTGGGGATTATCGGCTATGGGTTCATTGGCCAGCGTCTGGCCGACATCGCCCGGCTGCTGCAGATGCGCGTGCTGGTCAACGATCCGCTAGTGGAAATCAACGAGCCAGCCATCGAACAGGTGTCGTTCGAGGAGGTGGTCAGTGCCTCCGATTACGTGGTGTGTCTGGCGCCGGCCTTGGAGCAAACCCACAACCTGTTCGGCCACAGGGCTTTTGCTGGGATGCGCCGGGACACGTTTTTCATCAATGCCTCCCGTGGCGAACTGGTGGATGAGCAGGCGTTGCTGCAGGCCCTGGACCAGGGACTGATCGCCGGTTGCGCGCTAGACGTCGGCCGGGCCGCGGACCAGATGCCCAGCCCGGCGCTGGCGGCGCACCCGAAGGTCATCGCCAGCCCGCACATCGGCGGGCTGACGCCCCAGGCCAGTGAGCATCAGGCGCTGGACACCGTATGCCAGGTTCAGGCACTGCTCGAAGGACGGGTGCCCCAAGGCGCTGTGAACCTGAGCCAGGCCGCGCGCGCCCGAGACGTCTTCGGCCTTCAACAACAATAAACCGGAGTATCCCCGACGATGACCCAGCCTACAAATGCCACCGACTGCCATGTGCATGTCTATGAGCCTTTGCGTTTTCCTCTGGCGCAGCAGATAGCACCTGCCAGCTGGAGCGACTATCAGCAGGTCCAGCAAGACCTTGGTTTACAGCGAGCAGTGCTGGTGCAGGCCAATGGTTACGGCTTCGATAACGCGTGTCTCCTAGAAGCCCTGGCGCAAGCCGGCAAGGCGGCTCGGGGCATCGCCGTGGTCCACCCGGACGCGCCCTGGAGTGAAATACTGCGTTTGCATGAGCAGGGCGTGCGCGGCGTGCGTTTCATGCTGGTCCCCGGTGGTGGCGGAGCGTTGGGCTGGGATTCACTGGAGACAGTTTCCTCGCGCATTGCCGACTTGGGGTGGGTCATCAATCTGCAGCTCGATGGTCGAGAAATGGCGGAGTACGAAGCGCGTTTAAAGGCAATGCCAAGCAAGTTGAGCATCGACCACACCGGCAAGTTTCTCGAGCCGGTGCCAGTCAATCACGCTGGGTTCAAGACACTGCTGCGGTTGCTCGATGGCGGCAATACCTGGGTCAAGGTTTCGGCGCCTTATGAAACCTCGAAGGTCGGCGCGCCGCACTATGACGACGTCAGCGTGCTGGCCAGGACGCTTGTCGAGGCGAACCCGCAGCGCTGCCTGTGGGCAAGTAACTGGCCGCATCCGGGGCGCAACCCGCAACCGGAGAATGGCGCGATGCTAGAGCTGCTTTCCTACTGGGCCCCGGAGACTGAGGTACGCCGACAGATTCTGGTGGACAACCCGGCCGAACTCTATGGCTTTGGGGACTGACAGCGAGGATGCGATGGCCGATCTTTCGCTCTGCTGGCTATCGGGGCTGTGACGTGTGGGGGCATAAGCTGCCGCCCCTGTCTATGTCCACCAACCCGTGCTGAAGTGTCGGATATGGCCAGCGCTGTGCTCGACAACTCCGACGCGGTGATGCTCTCCGCTGGAAGTGCCGCAGGCGCATACCCTATCGAAGCCGTTTGAGCCATGGTGCGAGCCTGCCTGGGTGCGGAAAAGTACCCGACCAATCAAAATTCTAAGCCGCCGCCTGTACACCCGCTTCGAGCGTTGCGACGAAGCATTGCCTTGGCGGCTAGGTATACGGCAAACCATTTCTAAAGCGTCAGGGCGATCATCGCGCTCACCGAAAGTGGCTACACCCCGCTAATCACGTCGCGTCTGCGTTCGCATGTACCGATCTCCGCGCTGACTCTGCACCGCGCTACCCAGGTCCGTACCTCAATGTTCCGCAACGTCTACCCGATCGCTTTCGACCCGGACTCACTGCCCGCCGACAAGATCAGCCAAGCGGCATTCAAGGAGCTACTGCAGCGCGGTCTAGTGCAACAGGCCGATTGCTACATGTCATTAAGGGCTGCAAACGACCCAGGCTGTGCGAAAACGCGCTAAATAACTCGAAAAGTGAGAGTGGCGAGGGTTGACTATGGAGTCAGCAGTCGGAAGCGCGAATTACCTAAGTCAGCTCCGTAGACGTTCGTAATGCCGTTTAGGCCGCGTCAGCGGCCCAAAAAGGCTTCTAACTGGTGGGCCAGGCGGCTGGGTTCAAGCCCTGATCGCCTCAAGCAGTCCTGCGATGCCGAAGATGCTCATCATTCGTTTGAGGTTGTAGGCGAGCACATGAAGGCTCATCTCAGTGCTCACCCTCGGCAGGGTTTTGGTCAGGAAATGGGTACTTCCCATCCAGAACTTGAGCGTTCCAAAAGGATGTTCAATGGTCTGTCGACGAACCCTCATCATTTCTGGATTGGTTTCTAGCCTAACTTGCATCGCATCGACTACAGCCTCATGTTCCAGCGTTTCACACGGCGCTTCTTACCCGTCGTACATTGCTTTTGCATTGAGCAAGACTGGCAACCCGAGTACCAGTAACAGTGCAGTAGCATTCCGTCTTCCACCGTTGAGTGGCGCCTTGTCAGTAACTGTCCCGCAGGGCACCTATACTCGTCTGACGCAGCGATGTAGATGAAGTCCTGCTTGCCAAATCGGCCTTCCGCTTTGCTGCCAGATGTCAGGGGTTTCGGTACGAAGGTAGTGATGCTTGCTCGCTCGCAAGCAAGGATTTCCAGACCTTTGTAATAGCCTCGGTCGACCACCACCGTAAGCGATTCAGCCTCGATTTCTCCACGCGCTTGGTTCGCCATATTGCTCAGTTGCGCCCGGTCATTGCCAACGTTGGTCACCTCATGGGCAATGATCAGATGGTGCTTTTCGTCGACGGCTGTTTGTACGTTATAGCCAACCGTTCCGGTGCCTCGGCCGCTCGGGCCATCGAGCGGGCGTCAGGATCGGTGAGGGAGATTTGTTTGTCTGGGCTTGCGTGAAGCTGCGCCTCGATTTCCTTGAGTTTTTGCATCTGTTTTTTCAGCATTTCTATCTTTTCTTTCAGCCGCTCTGCTTTGGCCTCGGCCACTTCGGGCGTTGCCCGATCCGCCGAATCCATCGCCGCTAGATATCGATCAATACTCTGTTCGATCTGCTGCATGTGTGCCTTCACTTTGCCCTGGGTGAAGTTGCGGTCGCGACTATTGACGGCTTTGAATTTGCTGCCGTCGATGGCGATGATCGATTGGGAAAAGAGATTGAGGTTGCGACAAAGAACTACGAATTGTCGGCAGACGCTGCGAATGGCTTTGCCGTTGTCTTTGCGAAAGTCGGCAATGGTTTTGAAGTCCGGAGCCAAACGCCCGGTTAGCCACATTAACTCGACGTTGCGCTCGGACTCACGCTCAAGCCGGCGGCTGGACTGAATCCGATTGAGGTAGCCAGAGATATAGATCTTCAGCAACACCGCTGGATGGTAGGCCGGACGACCAGTTGCGGCAGGCTCCGCACCCTCAAAACCAAGTGCGACCAGGTCGAGTTCATCGACGAAAACGTCGACCACTTGGACTGAATTTTCTTCGGTTACGTAGTCGTCCAGGCTCTCCGGCAGCAGCGTCACCTGCGTCCGAGTCTCGCCCTCAATGAATCGCTTCATGATCGCCCCGATACGATCTAGACGATCAGAAGGTTAGACAATCATTGGCGTTTTCACACAGCCTGGACCCGAAGCTGCCGTTCATCGCGAGCTGCAACCGGGTGGAAGGTACTTGTTGCGCAGGGCTGCAATCTACTGAGCATTGCAGCCATCCACGGTCGAAACAAGGTATGGGCGTTAGCCCTTCTTAAACACGTATCATTGCGGTCGCCGGTCTAGGTGCAGCTCTAGAGAGCCCTGCCAAACTTGCTATCCGTCACTATCTGTCGCTATACATCGCTATACATCGCTATACATCGCTATACATCGCTAGCGGGTCGTTATCTCTCTGGCCATTTCGGCCGCAAGCCTAAAGCCCCCCGACCGTTGATGGCCGACTGCCGACTGCCCCTGACGCGAAGGACTGCTATGCGGCGAGAGCCACCGGTCGTGATAGACGACACGAGCAACGCAGAGGCCGCTATTAAAGCTGGCTGGCAAGGCCACACACAGCGATTCGGGCGTGTTACGGATAGACTGTGCATTCTAGACGTTCGGTGAGCGCCATTAGGAGGTCGTGATGAAGATTACCGGTAGAGTCGAGATTGAAGCCGTGACAGATGTTGTATGCGACGTCTGCCAACTCACCACAAGGGTGCAGAAAGGCGGTCTTCAGTTCGCCACTCTCCAAGCGCTCTGGGGGTACGGAACGAAGCACGATGGCGAGCGCTACGAGGTACACCTTTGTGAGGGCTGCTTCTTTCAGGCGATTGCCAACCTAAAGCAAGAGCGGCGGACCCAGAGCCTATTTGACGACAATGGTGGGCTTGTGGAAAAAGATTTTGGTTTAGTGGCAAAGGATGATTTCTTCGGCGACGCCGTCCGAAGCTAAGAGTTTTGCAGGGCATGACTGGATAATCAGCGCACGGCCTGAAGGTTCGGAGCCCGTGCTCGCTCCCGCGTCTTGTGGCCGACTATTGCCAGACGCGTAGGGCCGCAAAGGATCGACAGGCGCCTACGGCGACCGACGCCAGTCGACCTAGAACAGTAGTAACGGGCAGATACTGCTGCACAGGCGTATTGCGTGACTACCACGCCTCCAAGGTGATCAGTCTTCGCGCGGTCCGAGATAGCCGCCTGTTAACTGCACACGATCACAGCTGAACATGTGCGCGTAAGGGCTTTCACTGCAACGACCCACCAAAGGCACCTTTTGCTCGGGTTTGCCTGGCAATAGCAGAACTCTACCGCTACATAATGGGCAGTCTCCACTAAAGTGTACAAAGCGCGATAGCCGGCTATGATTGCTGATGATGTATTTTTTAAGCTGGTAAGAGGCGACCGATGCCTGATCCGGCGTAGCTATTGCGCGACTCTATGTTTATCCCTGATCTTAGACCTCACCCCCCAAGCGTTGATAGCGTCGCTCAAAGGCTTCGGCACCCCCTTCCATTACCTGGCAAACCTCCTGTCGCATATCTTGCTCCTGTAGCGAACCGGTTTGCTTCACATGGCACTGGTTGTTGAAGTCCAGCACATGGATCAGCTCAGCGTCGCCATTGACTACGATGTTAGGGTTGTGAGTTACGATTATTAGCTGCCGGCGCTGTTTGTTAGATCGGATCTGCTGAACAACCAGTCCATAGATCAGGTGGTTGTCTAGGTCATCCTCTGGCTGGTCGAGCACCAAGGGCTCACCCCCATGTGCTAGCAAAAATGCCAGCATGGCGGCTGCGCGCTGCCCCGCAGAGGCCTGACTGATGGATTGGAAATCACGGCCATTACCTTTGCGACTGTATTCCACCTTTAGACCGTCCTCAGGGAACCAGCACAGCAGGTGGTCCATGTATTCGGGTCGTTTCTCGGCTTCAGCTTTCAGAAACTTGTTGAACCAGCCGCCAAACTCAGGCTTGCCACGGCACGCTTGGGTTAGTCGGGACTTCAAAGCTTTCATCGATTCTTCGAAACTGGACGTATCCCCGAGTAGCTCGACTGCAACCACTAGGTCCGCAATGAGTCCTTTTGCAGAAGAGCCCGGCTGTTCCTGATACAGGTCATCCGCATATTTGCCGTCTGGCACGCCCAAGGCTTCACGCAACGATCGTTCAATCGCATGTGTATCTTGGCTGTAGGGAATGAGCTCGATCCTCACGTACGGATTGTCGTGGAGAATGGCCTGCAGGAATTCCCTGCGTCGGTCGCTGACTGTCCGGCGTACTACCTGTACTTGCTCTAGCTGTGACATCGCGGTGCTGCGCAATTCAGCATGTTGCGATTTCACTGCGGTCAAGTTTCTCAGCTCAGTATCCAGCCGCTGTGCCTCTTGAACCAAGCGGCCGTACTCGCTTGGGTCATTGACTCCCTGCTGCAGAAGGCTCTCTTTCAGCTGATGGTAGGCTTCTGTAGCAGTAGTGATTCGAGTAAACCAGGCCGATGAATCGAGTTCATCCTTAAGCGTTTTTCCAAGCGTTGCCAATTTGGCAGCGGATGCTTCGACCTCCTGCCTTGCCTGATCGATACCGGCATTCAACGCATCAAAGAAAGCCAGCGCCGGAGCGTCATCATTGGCCTCAAATAGCCCTAACTGCAGGTCCTCCGGCTGTAAAGTGGCAGCAACGTTTTCCATATTAATGGCGAGCTCGGCCGCCGTGTTAAGTTGACGTTCAAGCTCACGATGTTGCTGGCTCGTGCGCTGGTAGTTTTTTAATACGACCGTATGGTCCGCACCTTCGAAGCGCTCAAGTTTTCTCTTAATGTCCTGCAGTGCGAGCGTCAAGGAATCGAGCCCTGATAATCTTCCTTCCATCTCGCGCATGCGAGCTCGGGACGCCAGAAAAGCGCTTACTGCTTCCTCATGTGCAGACCGCTGTAAACGCGTGTCAGCGGCATCATCGATTACCTTGAGTAACGCCTGCTGACTGTCGCCGGCCAAGGCGGCAATCTGGCCCTGACTAAAAAGCCTTACCGGAAAGCGCTGATCATTGATGACCTGACTGTCCGAGAGCATGAAGTCGGTAGAGAAGATGTCCCATTCTTCCACAGCGTTTTCAGTGTCATCCTTTCGCCAGTTAAGTCGATATGGCCAACCATCTCGAAGAACTTTTACACGAACTGCTGTGTCGTCGAGTAGGCCGCCATTGTCATTCTTGGTCTTCGCGACAGCGTTAAACTTGCTAAAAGTTTGTCCAGCCTCGGATAATTGCGACAGTTCCTTCTCTCTCCGATATGCCAAACGAAGGGCGTGCACGATGGTGGATTTTCCTGTTCCTCGACCACCTATCACTGCATTGAAGTATGGGTTGAGAGGTAGAGAGACCCCTGCTTTACCTCGGCCCATGTAACGTGCATTTCGGATTTCAATGGACTCAATGAAGTGCTCGGGGGTCTTGAATGGTGCAAACCCACTGCACTGATCACTTCGGCGGACGGAAACGTCCTGTCCATCCAGCAGCGCCAATCTGAGTCCTTCCATGGTGGGTTTAGCCATTTTCACCCAGGTGAAGCGCGAGCCCGGGACCGCTGAACCTTTGAAACTGTGGCAATCGCTTCCGACTACGCTGGCAAAGCGTAGTTTCAGCTCATCGAGCATTTTGGGAGGCGTGCTGCTTCCTGAAGTCCACTCAATCGCTAAGATGCCTGGCTCTTGAAGAACTTGCTTGACGGTGTTCGTATCCAGTAAACATTTGCGGGTACCCGTTTCAACCTGCAGCAGGCCCTTTTCGCCTTCCGCATGAGCAGGAATCGCTAGACCACCTTCGGCGATGACATGCTCAATCACCCTCGCAGCGCCCTCACGTGTCACACCGTCACTGTCGCCACGCGTACCTGCATAATGCACTTTAGCTAGCAAATCACTGATGGTTTGGCTGGAAGCGGATGGGTCAAAAATGGCCAGTAGATGGAAGCCGCCCTGAACAGATATCTCCACACCAGGGAATAAATGTAATTCGCGGAAGCCCTCGGGCGGGCTACCGGCATCTGCCAGACTCTTCATGTCTGTGTAAGAGATTTTGAGGCTGTCTACCCACTCACCGCTGTTGTGATCAGTGACCGCCACACAGTCAATTTCGGCGGCCATGTATTTAAGCAGCCATTTTTCTGGGGTCAGCTCATTAGGGGTGCCAATCGCAGCTTGCCAGGCAGTCGTATCCTTGGATGCCGGGGTATGCGTATGAAAATCGAATTTCCACCAGCGGGCGCCGGCGTATGGCCAAAGCTGACTCATGTTCTCTCCTTGTTGGCCATCCTTAACGGCTTACTACCGGTAGTGCTCGTGTCCAGTTACAGATAGCACTTTGCCGCAATCGTATCGCTCAATCGTCCGATCCGGCTACATGATTCAGCTCGTTGTCGAGAATACGATCTGACAATTGAGCAGCTAAGGGACATTGCGTGGTTGCTGGGAAAGAACTGGATGTGTAGGCAGGGTATTCCCCTTCACCGCCCGGTCTACCGATAGGCCAAGGAGAACACGAAGAAGCTCTTTGGATCGGTACGCCTGAGCTACCCGCAAACAAGGGTATGCTTTCGAGCGTTTCAATTCGGTTCTCCCAGCAGTAACTTCAGCTCTGCGAGATGCGCGCTGAGGAATCTAATTTTGGACGTCGAACGAAGTGTTGAGGAATGGAACGGTCGATGGTTGATCGTTACTGGACGTGTTGTATGCACTGGCTGCATGGAAAGCCAAGCACTGGAAGACTGCCAAGCCCCCTTCCTACACGCCGATACCTGTCCAGCCAGCGACGTGGAAGGCCATCATCCTTGGGTAGCGTTGCACCACATTTCTCGACAATGCGCGGGGGTAAGCTGCCGCTTACCCCTCGATCCCTTCTGTTAGTATTTCACCATTTAGGTGGGTGAGTCCGCTGGGCTGTTCTCTCGCCGATCATGGATTTTGGTGGTGCTGATGTTGGCATGACCCAGCCAAGCCTCGACCTTGGCGATATCGGCCCCATGCTCCCAAGCATTGGAGGCTGCGGTTGCTCTGGGTCCGAGGACGCCTGTGCCGTCGACCTCAATCCCGGCCTTCTTCGCATAGGTTTGGGCTGTGCCCTGCTGGATTCTGCTAATCATGCTTTCGATTTCGCGGGTGCTCTTACCAGAGCGCTGAGCTAGAGCCCGAACTTCTTCGGCAACCGCTGCAAAGTCTCGACCTGTGTCGCCTGCGCGCGCAGACGCGATGGCAGCGTTGAGAGCCAGCAGGTTGGTCTGCTCGGCGCCCGAGCGGATATCCATGGGACTCTCACGCACGTATCGTCAGCTCTTCATCTAGGCAGCAGGAAGAGCACGGAATATGGAGAACGAAGTCGCGATTGAGAACTGGAACGTTCGATGCATGATCGTTGCTGGAAGGGTCCTGTGTACTGACTGCATGGAAAGCCAAGCACTGGAGCACTGCGAAAGGCCGTTTCCGCATGCCGACACCTGGTGCCGGAGAACATGGAGTTCGAGATCCCGCAGATCATCGGCCCAGAAGTCTGGCAGACCCTGGATCGCTCCAGCCGGGTGACCTTTGGTAAGCAGGTCAAATAACTGCGAATGGCGGAGCCATCCGGCTCACATAACTGCGGGCGAGCTTGCATAACATTTACGCTGCTGGCGACTCCACCGACTAGCCACAATTTGGATACGTTGCGGCGCAGCTGGGATCCGGGCGGCAATCATATGACGGGCGGTAAAGCGGCGCTCGACCTTAACGCTATGCCAGCAGTGGTCTTTACTGACCGGCAGGTCGCGGCATTCGGCTAGAGCGAGGGGCAAGCGCACCAAGCTGGTATCGAGACGGACAGTCACATCCTCAGCCTGGGGATGTGCCGCGCGCGCTCGTGAACTTCGACACACACGGCTTTATTAAACTCGTGGTTGACGCCACCACCGGGCAACTGATCGCCGTACAAGCTGCGGCTCCGGAAGCTGACAAGTTAATTCAAACGGCCGGGCTGGCAATTCGCCGCCGTATGACTGTGCGAGAATTAACTAACCAGTTGTTCCCTAGCCTGACGATGGTAGAGGGCTTCTGCGCATCAAGCGATCAGCTGTTGCAACGTCTTCGCCATCTGGCGCGGATTTCTGATCCGCTATTTCAGGTCAGCAATCTGCGCTTGCGCAAGGCGTTTGACATAGGAACTTGCCGCTACCGGTCATTCCACAGGCTGAGCAGTTCACCGATTTCCATTATCGAGAAGCCGAGGTCCCGTGCACGCCGGATGAAGCGCAGACGGATGTACGTCGCTCAAGGCGTATGCCCGATAGCCAGACTCTCTGCGCGCCGCACACGAAATCAACTCGTAGTAGCGAATCATTTTGCCGAGACACCAGACTCTTGCAATGCTTCACCAATATTCATGTCAACTCCTCCATCTCATTCGTCTTTCAATGCTGGTTGAAAGCCGCGCAGTCGCAACGCGTTGGCAAGCACGAAAACGCTGGACAATGCCATCGCGCCGGCGGCGAATACCGGCGACAGCAACACGCCATACGCGGGATACAGCATGCCTGCCGCCACCGGGATCAGGGCCGTGTTATAGGCAAAGGCCCAGAACAGATTTTGGCGGATGTTGCCGATGGTCGCTTTCGACAGGGCGATAGCATTGGGGACGCCCTGAAGACTGCCCGACATGAGCACCACGTCCGCTGCTTCCACCGCGACATCGGTACCCGTGCCGATCGCTAGGCCGACGTCAGCCTCGGCCAGCGCAGGTGCGTCGTTGATGCCGTCGCCTACAAACGCGACGCAACCGTGTTCGGCCCTGAGCCGCTGGATCGCCTCCACTTTACCCGCGGGTAGGACTTCAGCAACAACCTCGTCAATTCCGAGACGTGACGCGATCGCCTTGGCGGTACGTTCGTTATCGCCGGTAATCATCGCGACTTTCAAACCCAGGCGGTGCAAGGCAGCGATGGCAGCGGGCGTGTGCACCTTGATAGGGTCGGCCACGGCAATAACGGCGGCTAGGCGCCCATCGATTGCAGCATACAGCGGAGATTTTCCTTCCTCGCCAAGCTTCTGCGCCGTCTGCGCGAAGCCTGCTACATTCAGGCCAAGCGAGCGCATGTACCGATCAGCCCCCACTTCCACGCGCACGTCGTTCACCAAGGCGCGCACGCCCATTCCGGTAACGGATTCGAACTCAGTAAACGCCGGGAGGATTAGGCCCTCTTTCTCAGCAGCCTCGACGATTGCACGCGCGATCGGATGTTCGGAGCGCGACTCTACCGCTGCAATGCTTGCCAGTACCTGAGCACGCTCGAAAGTGGGGTCAACTTCCAAGTCAGTCAGGGCCGGCCGTCCTTCAGTCAGCGTGCCGGTTTTATCCAGCGCCACCACTTTCGCGTCCTTCAGGAGTTGCAATGCTTCGCCCTTACGAAAAAGCACGCCTAGCTCCGCCCCGCGTCCAGTACCGACCATGATCGAGGTTGGCGTCGCCAGCCCCATCGCGCACGGGCAGGCGATAATGAGTACCGCCACGGCGTTCACCAGGGCGAAGCTCAGCGCCGGTGACGGACCGAAAGCGAGCCAGATCAGGAAGGTGGCCAGGGCCGCCCCCATGACTGCCGGCACGAACCACATCGTTACCTTGTCGACCACCGCCTGGATCGGCAACTTGGAGCCCTGTGCCTGTTCCACCAGGCGAATGATTTGTGCGAGCACCGTTTGCCCACCCACGGCTGTGGCCCGCAGGGTAAAGGCGCCCTTCTGGTTGACGGTGCCACCTACCACGGCACTTCCATTTGATTTTTTTACCGGGACAGGTTCGCCGGTAATCATGGATTCGTCGACGTAACTGTCGCCCTCCATCACCTCGCCGTCGACCGGAATAAGCTCGCCCGGACGTACCTCAACCACATCGCCGGCGACGACGTCGCCAATCGGAATGTCGGTTGCACGGCCGCCGCGTTCCACGTGGGCCATTTTTGCCTGCAGGCCGACCAGTCGTTGGATTGCCTGCGATGTGCGCCCCTTTGCCTGGGCCTCCAGAAACCGTCCCAGCAGGATCAGTGCCACGATCACGGCCGCCGCTTCGTAATAGACGTTCACGGTGCCGGCCGGCAGCAGGCCGGGCATGAAGGTGGCGACCACCGAATACGCATACGCGGCCAACGTACCGACAGCCACGAGCGAATTCATGTCCGGCGCAAGCCGCAGCAGTGCGGGAAACCCTTTAGTATAGAAACGGCGTCCTGGGACGAGCAACACCAAGGTTGTCAGCACGAACTGCAGATACCAGCTCGGCCCTTGACCGATGTTCTCCATGACCCAATGGTGCATGGGAGGAATCAGGTGCGAGCCCATCTCGAGAATGAAGACCGGCAGCGCGAGCGCTGTGGCGAGCAGCAGGTCGCGCTTGAGCGCCGATCGTTCCGCATCCTTCCTTGCTTCGGCCTCGTCATCGCCGGAGCGAACATTAGCGTCAAGGCTGCGGGCTTCATAGCCGGCCTTCTCGATTGCTGCCAGCAGCGCATCAAGCGCCGCCACGCCGCGTACCGTCGCACGCTCGGTCGCCAGGTTCACCGTAGCCTGGCTCACGCCCGGCACGGCCTGAAGCGCACGCTCGACTCGCCCGACGCACGATGCGCATGTCATGCCTTCGACAGACAGTTCGATTGTCTGCGCAGGAACAACGTATCCTGCTTTCTCGATTGCCTGGACCAAGGCAGCACGGTCGACCGGGCCGCTTCCGCTCGCCCGTACTTCCGCCCGTTCCGTCGCGAGGTTAACCACGACGCTGCCGACACCTTGGACTTTTCCAAGCGCCGCCTCTACGCGTCCGACACAGGAAACACAGGTCATTCCTTCGATCGGCAGACTGATGGGTGCTGCGCTGGTACCAGACATTGCTTTGTTTGAAATGCTCATGTTTGGTCCTTTACATTGCCTTCAACATACTGGCACCGTAAACCTTTTCATCGTGGGAAAGTCAAGGACTTAGGTCAAACTCGCGACGCAGTCTTACGGACGCACGCAGAGGTGGAGGCTGAGCCGTATGGGTGCAAACTGACAATGTGTCCGAGGTTGTCAAGGACAGTGCAAAAACCGGGTTTTAAATTACGTACGGGTGAGGCTGATCTGACTTTCCTGGCAAGCGCGTCTTGCGCTTCACAATCCCTTCGATAGCGGGGCCGCTATTTTTTAACGAGCGCGGGTGGCATGACGCTTTGCAAAGGCGTAGGCAGTCGCTGCAATCCCCAATGCACCAGCGTACGTTGCCATATGGAACCCATCAGCCAATAGGGCCATCGATCCGGTAACGTAGCCAGCGCCTATCAGCGACCATCATCAAGACAGTAGGAGTGACAACCCATGGGCGCCCTTGGCCTGCAAGTACTCAACTGGTTTTCTGAATTAATGTATGGCCGGCGGCTGCCATAATCGCTGCAAAAGCCTCAGGCGTTTGGATAGAGGTGGCCTAGCCCTTGAAGCGCTACAATGTGCAGCGGATAAAACCAATAACTCCAAGCCGTAACCGGCCATAATTTGGTGGTTGTTTTCCGACGGAGAAGCCAAAGCCCGATCAGCGGCGCAGCTAAAGCTACGAGTAAAGCCATGATTGAAGAAACTTCCATATTCATGGCGCGAGTCCAAGCAGTCCCCCGCGTATTGACGACCACGCATAAAACGGCCGGTAAGAGCCAAAACAAGCCGGCCTTCTTCTGAATCGCGATTAGTGTAGCTGCAGGGATAAGGCATCCCCAGAATCCATACATCAAGGGCGTATGTAGCAGAATGGCTGCAGCCAAGCCTACGATAGCCAAGAAACCGCTGGATAGGCATCGGTGATGAACCCCCCAAGCTATTACCAATCCCAACGTGAGGGTAGGCATTACGTTGAAAGTCTGAGCGATTTCGAAATAGCGGTAGGGCACCTCCGAGATAGCGGAAAAGGCCAGCATGAGTCCTAAATAACGCCCATTAGCCTTTGTCGCGAATTCGCCCTTCGTAGAGCGGGCGACGTTTGCACCAATAACGAGACAGAAGAGCGGAAACGAAAGGCGCCCAGGGATGAAAAGGTCGGTGAGATTTGGCAGGACCATACGTAAGTGATCGATCACCATGGTAACCAATGCAAGCCATTTGACCAAATCAAGGCCGCCTTCGCGCTGGCTTGTGGGAAGCTTTTTGCTAAAGTGCTGCTCCGCCATATAGTTCCTTCCACGGACCAATGAGCGCCTCTCGTGCCATGTCCAGCGGCATGCGCTATATCCGGAACGGGCCGCGTACTCTCATCCCCTTGAGGTCTGTAGCCGCACTTCGCTTATCGTGACTGCCGGACAATGAATTAGGAAGTTTCTAAGTCGAGACCCACAGCTAAGCAACGTATTTTGAGGAGCGGCGCCGTCTGGCGCCGCTATAGCGTACCAGTATGTTGACCTTGCCGGCCAAGACTAGTGTTTGCTGAGCCAGGCTTTCAGTTTCGCGACGTCTGCGGTTTGGTCTTTGATGGTTTTCTCTGCCATCTGTTTGATCGTTGGATCGTCTGTATTCTTTAACACGATTTGGGACATATCGATAGCGCCTTGATGATGCTCGACCATCATCCTGGCCCAGCTTTCCGATGGGTCAGAAGTCATGCCTTTCATCATCCCTTGGTTCATCTTTTGCATTGCCTTTTCATATTCGTCCGATGCTGCTCCGCTCATGGCGGACGAAGCGGCCTTGTTCTGGCTATTTTTCTCAGTGTAAGCCGAGTGAGCGTCGTTGTTAGCTGCGAACGACAACGGCACAAGGCCCGCAAAAAGAACGGTTCCAAGCGAAGTGCAAGCGAGAAATTTCTTGATCATTGGTCTACCTCAGAGCTTTTTGGCTGTCAGTACAGGACCGTGACTAAAGACCTGTTCACTTACCTTAGTCAAAGAAAATCAGAGCAGGTGCCATTCGAGGCGGGTTTTTTTAACGTGGCCGCCCAATGCTTGCGCACCAAGCACTGCGTAAGTCGGCTCACATCACGAGTAACTACCCATTGTGCAGCTTCGGTATCACAGGTCGGAAGCGATGGCTTTATAATCTCGAAAGACTTGGTCGCCGGCACCAGCGGTCAAATGTCTCCAACGCTGTGGCGTTAATGCGTTCCAAGGAGCCTGTTGAAGCTTTCATAAATGTAATTTTGGCGTCATCTGTTCGTAAGCTTCCAGTCATCAACATCTGCGCTTGCCGGTGGCTCTTAAACAATAATAAAACAGGTCGATATGTCTTTTAAAGCAATCTGCCGATTCGTACGGAGCGCATATGACTCACCTCAAAAAAATATCTCTCGCCATCCTTTCGACCCTCGCTGGTGTTGCGCCTATTGTTGGCTCCGCGGAGGAGCAGAAGGAGGGGTTCGTCGAGGGCAGCACTCTAAATGTGTTGAGCCGAACTTTCTATATGAATCGAGACAGCCGCAAAGGGCAGTCTAGCCCTACTGGGAACGGTTACTCCGAGGCTTCTGCGCAGGGGTTCATTGGCAAATTTGAATCAGGCTTCACCCAGGGTACATTCGGTGTCGGGGTCGACGCGTTTGCCCTTATGGGTTTGAAGCTCGACACCGGGAGAGGAAGAAACGGTTTGCAGAGTTCCTTCAACGTTCTGCCTGTGTACAACGACGGTAAGGCAGACGACGAGTACACCAAGGTGGGTGGCTCACTTAAAGCACGAGCATTTGATACCGTTGTTAACGTTGGTGACGTATTCCCTGTTACGCCTGTGGTTTCGTATGGTGACTCCCGCGTGCTGCCCGAGAGCTTCCGCGGCGTGACTGCCATCAACAAAAGCATTTCCGGCTTGACCCTTCAGGGCGGTAGGCTCCACTCCATGAGCCAGCCCCAGTCCACGTCCATGCGCGATAATTTCGAGACCTTCTATGCTGGTCCAGTCAATTCGCCCTGGGTTGCATATTTTGGCGGCGACTACGATGCAACTGACCGTTTAACGCTCAGCCTTTACGGAAGCAAGTTGAAAGATGCCTGGGACCAGAAATACGCCTCTGCTTTATACGTGTACCCACTTTCTGACCAGATGGCCTTAACGGGCAGTGTGAACTATTACAACGCAACGGATGATGGGAAGAAACTTCTTGGCAAGTTCGATAATGATATCTGGAGCATTAAGGTGGGCCTGAAATACGGTTCTCATACCTTGTCAATTTCGCATCAGAGAAACCAAGGGGATGACGATTTTGACTACCTCAGACAATCCGACTCGATTTACGTTGCCAACTCCATTCAATACAGCGATTTCAATTCGCCTAAAGAGCGTTCATGGATGGCGACATACAGCTTGGACATGAGCAACTTCGGCGTGCCAGGCCTTTCGTTCATGACTCGCTATGGCAAGGGAACGGACGCTGATTACTCTAGTGCCAACAGCACCTACATGCGTCGAGATTCCGATGGAAATCCGCTAAAAGATCAGAAACGCTGGGAGCGAGACATCGAAGCCAAATACGTCGTTCAAGCCGGTAGCTTGAAGGACATGTCATTCCGGGTTCGGCAGGCTACAACTAGAGCCACAGCATTTGAGTCCGACCTGGACGAAATCAGACTGATTGTAGAGTACCCTCTCAGTGTGCTTTGACAAACAGAGGCTACCTCTACGTTTAGCAGCTGAAATGGCAAAATCGCGCCAGTTGTTAGGCTCACACGGTTAGGATTGTGCATTATTTAATGATGCAGATAAATAGCCTTGGATAGGCCTGCATGGTTTAACAGGTTGTGCATATCATGTACTTAGGCCGAAAGGTATATCCTGTCGGTACGACATTCACCTTTAGAAGCTCCCATGCTCCTTTGGTCAAGGTGAATCTTTAAGCGCCTGTTAAGGCGCTTTTTTTTGTCTGCCAGATTCGGCGTAAACGACAAAAACCTAGGTTTGCAGTTTTCCGCCCGCCGCACCGCTTGCAGGCCTCAACTAACTTAAAAAATAGTTCAGGCTAACCGTAGGCAATTCCACTCGCGTCAATGGTGAGCACTTCTCATGGGGCTGATGAATGCGCTGAGATTAGAAGCGCCACCAGTGGCCAGGAACCGTTGCTGTCCCGACCGGATGTTTGCCGACTAGTCGCCGTTTCCGTCTTGCTTAGCGTAGGTCTTACAGCAAATCGTTGACAGAGCGAAGACGGACGTTTGCCTGGGGTAATTTCCAGATCCCTTTATCCCCCCGCATATCACCAAAATGCAGGATGAGCCAGACGGCTTAGCTTTCAGATTTGTAATTTTCGGCTAAGGCTGCTGAAAGCCTGACTCACTTAATATTCTCATCAAGCACAACGCTTCACCTCCTGCCAATCAGGCAGAGGTATCACAAGGAAAAAAGCATGAAGATCTCCAAAATTCTCGTTCTGACCTGCAGCTTGGCAATCTCTTCTTTCGCGCTTGCAGAAAGCGGCGGCGACCGCACGTTTGACCGGATGATGAAAGCGCGTGAGGTCGCGGTCCAGGCTTATAACGAGTCGGCGGCAGCGGCTCCAAACCGCGATGTGGCGCAGCAAGAGTCTAAGGCCTCGAAGCCGCACGGCTGATATCCCAACCTTACCGAATTGTAATCATGCTGTTGGCTGGCTTGTGGCATCTTTCATCCAACACGCTCGTGGCTGCTAATCTGAATCTTGATATGCGCATCTCACGTGCTAGCTATACATCCGACTGATGGGAACAAATCGGTATGCAATCCAAGACTTCTCGGCGCACCTTCGTAAAAGGTCTCGCAGCTGGCGGTATCCTCGGCGGCCTCGGGCTATGGCGCACCCCTGTATGGGCGGTTACCAGCCCAGGCCAGCCCAGCGCTCTGTCGGGTACTGAGTTCGATCTATTTATAGGCGAAACCCCGGTGAACATCACAGGTAAAGCCCGTACGGCTATGGCTATCAATGGTGGGATTCCTGGGCCGCTGTTGCGCTGGCGGGAAGGCGACACAGTCACGTTGCGTGTTAAGAACCGGTTAAAGGAAACGACGTCCATTCACTGGCACGGAATAATTCTTCCAGCAAACATGGATGGCGTGCCGGGGCTCAGCTTCCACGGCATCGAAGCTGACGGGATGTACGTCTACAAGTTCAAGGTCAAGCAGAACGGCACCTACTGGTATCACAGCCACTCCGGGTTTCAAGAGCAGGTCGGCGTATATGGGCCGTTGGTTATCGATGCCAAGGAGCCGGAGCCTTTCAAGTACGACCGCGACTATGTGGTGATGCTGACCGACTGGACCGACGAAGACCCTGGCGCTTTGATGAGCAAGCTCAAGAAGCAGTCCGATTACTACAATTATCACAAACGGACGGTTGCAGATTTCATTCACGACGTCAGCGAAAAAGGGTGGTCGTCGACCGTCGCTGATCGAAAGATGTGGGCCGAAATGAAGATGAACCCCACTGACATCGCAGATGTGAGTGGAGCGACCTACACGTACTTGATGAATGGCCAAGCGCCAAACATGAACTGGACGGGCATCTTCCGGCCAGGCGAGAAGATCCGCCTTCGCTTCATCAACGGTTCGGCGATGACGTACTTTGACGTCCGCATCCCAGGGTTGAAGATGACGGTAGTGGCGTCTGATGGACAATACGTCAAGCCTGTCAGCGTGGATGAATTCAGGATCGCAACAGCCGAAACCTATGATGTGATTGTCGAGCCCACCCAAGAGGCGTACACGCTTTTCGCCCAGTCAATGGACCGAACAGGGTATGCATGTGGAACGCTGGCTGCCCGTGCCGGTTTGACCGCCCCAGTACCGCCGTTAGATCCGCGTCCCCTAGTGACCATGGCCGACATGGGCATGGCGGGGATGGATCATGGTGGGATGGCAGGTATGGGAGACATGGGCGGCATGGACCAGGGCGGTATGAAAGGCATGTCTGGTATGGATGGTGGTGACATGAAGGGCATGGACAGCATGGCTGGCATGGACCACAGCAAGATGCAGGGCATGGACCAAGGCGGCATGCAAGGCATGTCTGGTATGGACGGTGGGGACATGAAAGGCATGGACATGGCTGGCATGGACCATAGTCAGATGTCCATGGGCGGCATGTCTGGGATGGCGGGGATGGGCGCTATGCAGTCCCATCCAGAAACCGAAAAAGACAATCCGCTGGTCGATATGCAGGCGATGTCGACCTCGCCGAAGCTTGACGACCCCGGCATGGGCCTTCGCGACAACGGGCGCAAGGTTTTAACTTACTCGGATCTAAGAAGTACCTTTGAAGATCCCGACGGCCGCGATCCCGGTCGCACGATTGAGCTCCATCTGACAGGTCATATGGATAAGTTCGCTTGGTCGTTCAATGGCGTGAAGTTTTCCGACGCAGAGCCGATACGTTTGAAATACGGCGAAAGGGTCCGTGTTGTATTGGTCAACGATACGATGATGACTCACCCGATTCACCTGCATGGTATGTGGAGCGACCTTGAGGACGAGAACGGCAATTTCATGGTCCGTAAGCACACGATCGACATGCCCCCAGGCTCCAAGCGTAGCTATCGAGTGACCGCCGATGCGCTTGGGCGTTGGGCTTACCACTGCCATCTACTTTTCCACATGGAAATGGGGATGTTCCGTGAAGTACGTGTGGAGGAGTAAGAAATGACCATGAGAACCAATTTGCGCATCACCTACGTACACGTAGCGGTCGTAGCTGCCGGGTTAACCTTGGGCCCAAGTCAATGGGTAGCGGCAGCCGACAGCGCCAAAGCCTCGGACCACGGGCAGATGCAGGGTATGGATCAGAGCCAAATGCAGAGCATGGACCATAACCAGATGCAAGGCATGGACCACAGCCAGATGCAAGGCATGGACCACAGCCAGATGCAAGGCATGGACCACAACCAGATGCAAGGCATGGATCACAGCCAGATGCAGGGCATGGACCATAACCAGATGCAAGGCATGGACCACAGCCAGATGCAGGGCATGGACCACAGCCAAATGACCGGGATGGCCCCCAATACCCAGCAGGCGCCGACTCAGAGCCGCACGCCAATTCCTGTTCTGACGGATGCTGATAGAGCCGCTGTCTACAACGCTCCCGGCGGCCATGAAGTACATGACAGTGGCTACAACTCGTTCATGCTCATTGACCAGCTGGAATGGCAGAACGCAGATGAAGGCAGCGTCCTTAACTGGGACGCCAAAGGTTGGATCGGCGGCGATGTGGACCGTCTGTGGTTGCGCACAGAGGGTGAACGGACCAATGGCAAAACCGAACAGGCAGAGGCGCAAGCATTATGGGGTCACGCTATCAGCCCCTGGTGGGACCTGGTAGGTGGGGTGCGTCAGGATTTCAAACCTGGTGATCCGCAAACGTGGGCTGCGTTTGGCCTTCAGGGCTTGGCGCTCTATAACTTCGAAACAGAAGCCACGGTTTTCCTTGGCGAGGGCGGCCAAACCGCAGCGAGATTAGAAGGTGATTACGACATTCTGCTGACGAATAAGCTCATTCTTCAGCCCACCGCCGAGATCAATTTTTACGGAAAAAATGATCCTCAGCGCGGTATTGGATCTGGCCTATCCGAAACCGAATTAGGCCTTAGATTACGTTATGAAATACGGCGAGAATTCGCACCCTACATCGGGGTGACATGGAACCGATCATATGGCAACTCTGCCGATTACGCCCGAGAGGAAGGCGAGGACCGCAGCGAAGCACGCCTAGTTCTTGGTGTCCGTATGTGGTTCTAAACGCATCTTAAAAGTGACACAACAAACCAAACCTCAAACCTACAGCTTTGCGCTGTGAGGAGCCTTGCATGTCTATTTTCAAAACTACTGCTGTTGCTGTTGCGCTGTCTGGCGGCCTGCTGATGAGCGCCTTGGCCCAAGCTCACCCTAAGCTCGTGTCGTCCACGCCCGCCGAAGGTGAAGCGGGTGCGGCTCCAGGTAAGATCGAACTGCATTTCTCCGAGAACCTCGTGACTCAGTTCTCTGGCGCCAAGCTGATCATGACTGACATGCCTGGCATGCCAAACTCCCCCATGGCTGTAAAGGCCAATGTCGCTGGCGGTAGCGACCCTAAAACCATGGTCGTCACACCAGCTTCACCTTTGACCGCAGGCTCATACAAGGTGGAGTGGCGCGCTGTGTCATCTGACACGCATCCAATAACCGGAAATGTTACGTTCAAAGTGAAGTAAGCCATGAGCGACTCTGTCAACGTTGTACTGCGTTTTGCCCTTTATACGGACCTGATGTTGCTGTTTGGCTTGGCGGTATTTGGGCTCTACAGCCTACGCGGACGAGAGCGGATATCGGGGGCAGTGTTGAATTTTGAGTCGCTGCTGGTTGCGACCGCTGCAATGGGAATGGTGCTTTCCGTCGTCGGGATGATTGTTCTTGCGCAAAACATGAGCGGCGCTGCTGACTGGGCGGAGCTCCAACCTCACATTGGGATGATGCTGACTGAAACCGAAGTTGGTTTTACCTGGATCATCCGAATGTTCGCTCTAGCTCTGGCGCTGCTTGCGGCGACCCTGAACAAGCGCTGGCCGTCGTCAAGCCTCTGGATTGCTGCAACAGGTGCGGGGCTTGCGCTTGCTTCGCTTGCCTGGAATGGCCATGGGGCAATGGACGAGGGAACCCGCAGGTTCTGGCACTTTGCCGCTGACATCCTGCACCTGCTAGCGGCGGGAGGCTGGATCGGGGCCCTGGCTGCGTTCGGACTGTTGTTGAGGCTTAAAAAACTTGAGGCGAAGCACCTGGTCGAGGTCCTTTCACGTGCGTTAACGGGTTTTGAGTCGGTAGGCGCTCTTATCGTTGGGGTCATTGTCGCAACGGGCGTGGTTAATTACCTGTTCATTGTAGGGCCCAGCCTGGATGGCGTTACCGACAGTACCTACGGTATTTTGCTTTTCGCAAAACTCGCGCTGTTCGGTGGAATGGTGGTACTCGCAGCACTCAACCGGTTCCACCTAAGCCCATTGCTGGAGCAATCATTACAGGCGGGCGACTACACATCAGCGGTAAATGCTCTGAGGCGCAGCATGGTCCTGGAGTTCTCCGCTTCGGTGGCAATTCTGTTGCTGGTAGCTTGGTTAGGTACATTAAGTCCAGCAATGGACATGGCTGCCTGATAGCTACCGGCCCTGGTCATCCTCAAGGCCCTTTTCTTCCCGAAAAGGGCCTTCCGCATTTTAGGCATAGTTCGCTGTCATCAGACTTACTGAAATGTAACTTTGAGCTCACATTAACGACAGCTTTCTGTCGTTATAGTCTCCATACAAACATATGCACATGGAGATTTGTAAAATGAACAACCTTGCCTCCCTTTCACTTGCGTTGTGCTTTGCCTTCGTGACTTCTTTTGCATCCGCTGATGGTCGAAACGACCCAGTCTATGGCGAAATGATCAGAGCCAACGAAAAGTCTATGGAAAAATACGCCCAATCTAAAGGAAAGGGTCAACCTGAGGTGATTCATTATCAATATGGCTTCAAGGCAGATATTGCTAAAGTATTAGGTACGACTTCAGCCAAGGGAAGCCGTCTCGCTTTTGGCAACTGCGGCGTGATGCCGGCACAAATGAATTACGAGGATAGTAATGGCAATATCAAAATTCTTGAATACGTTATGCTGCCCAACAACTGCACTAATGCACACTGATGTTTAGCCGTCGGGTTCGGTAGTTGAGCTTAACGTTCTATTAATTGCGCTGCTAACGATGTTGGAAACCAAACTCGCACTGATACGGTTACATCCCTTAGAACTCTTTCAGAATTTTAAAGGTAACGGCATAACAAGCGGTGCGTGAACTTGACAAGCGCTCAGTGAATCGCCCCGGTAAGCGTCACGTCGGCTAGAACGTTATAGATCAGATCCGCCATCTACTCCGGCCCGTTGGGCAACCGGGGCAGCTGAATCAGGAGTTGATCCAAGGATGCTGGGCAAAATTGCCATGATTCTTGCCGCCCTTATGTGCGCGAACGGCTCCGGCCGTCGCTTGTACACTGGGCGTTGCCGCAGAGCACGCAACCCACGCGATCGTCTTGGGGAATCGCCCAGCGCGCTGGCCCAGCCTTTCCTGGACAAGGTGGCCTTCGCCACGGAAGGGATGATGACCTCGTCATCTTCGCGCGGCCGGTTCTCGTATGCAAAAAAATTACCTTACGCTTAACCGGCTGCCACTATAGTGATAGTTGGTTGCCAACTCCGCTAAGAAACCCCGCGCCCTTATCAAGTCCGATATAGCATCAGTTACCTGAAGCCTGCTCAGCTGCCTTTGAATGACGTCCGACCGCTCAACGCCAGCTTGGCCTCGACCGTGAGTCTTCAAGCTGCGCACGATTGATCAGGCTGCAGTTGTACAGCGAGACGATAAAGCTTGAGCGGGAGCGTGTTTGGTTCGGCCGCAGCCTCGGTGCCGCTCGTTCTGATCAGCGCGAACATCAGACGGGCACGGCCGATGGCATTGTCACTGGACATGGTCACCAGCCGGGGTCCTCACAGTGCACTTCTGTTGACGCTTTTAAGCATGACCCCTCCTGCTCCATACCGCTGGGGCGAAGCGATAACAGTTGCGTCCCGCGCGCTTGGCCACGTACATGGCCGCGTCAGCACTTGCTAACAATTGCTCCGGTGTGGTCAACGCGTAGGCCGGGCAGACCGTGACCCCCACGCTCGTGCCGATCTTTACCGTATGCCCACGCAGGTGAAAAGGCTGCGCGAGGGTTGCGCACATAGCAGCAGCGATTCGTTCGCAAGTGTCCTGAGCCTTGGCGCCTGACGCAATCACGACAAACTCATCGCCCGCCAAGCGGCACACAGTATCGTGCTGACGCACTTTTTGACGAAGCCGTTCGGATACCTGGCATAAGAGTTCATCGCCAAGGTCGTGACCATACTCATCGTTGACCCTTTTGAAGCCATCGAGATCGAGGAAAAAAACCGAAAAATCAGCCAGGCCTCGCTCTGCTGAGTCGACGGCCTCGCTGAGTTTTTCCCTCAGGGCCGCGCGGTTAGGCAAACCGGTCAAGTGATCGAGCAAGGCCCTGTCTGGGAGCGATTTCTCTTTCCGCTTTTGTTCAGTGACGTCCAGAGACATGACGAAGAATCCAACGATGGCTCCGTCACGCACGTCGGGTATGTAGGTGGCGCGCCAAATCCGGCCGTCAAGATCGTCGTAGCGAATGTCGTCCCGAGTGCTGCGATCGCCCGCTAGGGCACGGTCGAAATACGGCAAAAGTTCCTCGTAAACCGCAGGCTTCAGGACAGTCTGGACAGACTTTCCTCGCAGCGACAACGGATCGACATTGAAAATCTCCTTGTATCTGGCGTTATTAAAAACATAGCGCAACTCCGAATCCACCTGCGCGATCAACATAGGCACGTTGTCAGCGATGGATCGAAGGGTTTCCTGACTTCTCACAAGGTCAACGGTTCGCTCAACTACGCGCTGCTCTAGTTCGTGCTGATGATTCAGTATCAACTCCTCGCTGTGCTTACGCGTGGTGATATCCAGGATCACCGCGATAAGATGCAGGGGCGCACCCGCGGCCTCTCGCAGGATCGCGACGCTCAAGTCGACCCAAACAAGTGATCCATCCTTGCGCACATAACGCTTTTCCAACGAGTAGTTCTTGCGACAGCCGTTGATGAGATCCGCAACCAAGGCCAGATCCTGCTGGATATCGTCCGCGTGAGTGATTTCCTGAAACGTCTTGCTCAGAAGCTCGTCTGACGAATAACCCGTTATCTCGCAAAATTTAGGATTAACGACTGAAAATCGCCCGTCCAGATCGACGATGGCCTTCCCTGTCGGAGTTTCTTGAAAAACTGTAGCGAACCTTGTTTCACTCAATGACCGAGCGCGACGCTCATCATCATAGATTGTCCGGGCCTGGCCGGACATGCTGCGATGAAACAATTCTCGCTCGACCGCCCGGGCCAGATCTTTCATAGCTGTGAGGGTGCTTTGAGTAATCAACCTTGGGCGATGGTCAATCGCGCACAGGGTGCCTACTACATAGCCTTCGCTGGAGCGAAGAGGGATGCCGGCGTAAAATCGAATAAAGGGCGCTCCGACAACAAGAGGGTTGTCGTGAAACCTGACATCTGTGGCCGCGTCCTCGACGACCAGAGAGCCCTCTGCATGCAGGGCATGGGCACAGAACGCAATATCCCGCGAGGTTTCGCAAGTATCCAGTCCCACCTTGGACTTGAACCATTGCTTGTCGGCCTCAACCAGCGATATCAACGCGGTGGGCACCTGCAACAACTCGGCCAGGACTCGGGTGAACCGGTCGAATGTCTCCTCGGTAGCTGTATCCAGAACATCCAGGCTGCGGAGAAACTCCAGCCGCGCCTCCTCGTTAACCGGGTAAGGGGCAATCAGCATTGCGATATGATCCTTTTGGTGACCCCGTCCGGACGCGCGTTCCAAGACTTTCGGTCGCTTGCCTGAGAATTTGTAGTCCCGACTCTCCGGCGAGCGC
This sequence comes from Pseudomonas sp. AK106, assembly GCF_053903055.1. NCBI lineage: Bacteria > Pseudomonadati > Pseudomonadota > Gammaproteobacteria > Pseudomonadales > Pseudomonadaceae > Pseudomonas > Pseudomonas sp. AK106. Next base: position 5,628,484 of record NZ_CP096426.1, on the reverse strand, counting down.
TGCACCGTTGACCGACCCAAGCTTCGGTTTTTAGTTTGCAAGTGAACGCTGAATGACTCGAGCATGGGAGATGCTGCACCAGCCGTATAGGTCTGCTGCACCACTTTGCAACAGGCTGCTTTCGGCCCGTCAAGGGTACGATGCGTCTGGTCAAGTCAGCGCAAATGCCATACCAAGCCGAATTGAAGAAGTGGTCAAGTCCGCCCGAGCACAGTGCCATATCATCTCAGGGCCCATGCACCCCCAAAATGTGCGGGCATTCTCGCCTTCATTGCTCGAAGCGAACAATGTCTGGTCGTGGTCTACTGGCTCATTGATTGGCGGTCCGAATACAGCCCGACTGGCCCCATGCAGTTGGAGATACATCAATTCGACTGCTGCTCACTTGTTCGCTGGATAGCTCGCCACGACCACCTGTGCTCCTGCCTTGCTCAGACCGACAACGTCGTAAGCCTGTGACGTTTGGCCATTTTCCATTCCTGGCGAGCCCATAGGCATTCCGGGGACTGCAATGCCCACCAGGTCCTGACGACCGCGCAGGTCCTTGATCTGTGCGGCAGGCACATGGCCTTCGATGAACTTTCCATCAATCACCGCGGTGTGGCAGGAGGCCAGTCCTTGCGGCACACCGAGGCTCTGCTTAACGGCACTCATGTTGCTTTCAACATGATCGTTGATCTTGAAGCCATTGGCTTCAAGATGTTTGATCCAAGCCTTGCAGCAGCTGCAATTGGCGTCGCGGTGCACGTCGAGTGTCAACGTATCCGCGGCATTTGCCGCGCCTGCAAAAAAAAGTGCTGCAACAAGCGTTAGCCGTAGGTTGGCCATGACATTCCTTATATGGAGCCGGCGTTTGCCGCTCAGTTTTCGATAATTTTAACGACAGCAGCAGCCGCGGCCTGTCTGAGCGCTGGGAGTGGAATCACGGACCGCGACAGCCAACTCAGCGGGGTATCCAGCTTCATTCAGGGCATTTACCAGGCTTTGTTCGTCAGGAGATCCGCTGACCGATACCTGCCCGGTTTTCAGCTCGACTGTTACATCTACGACTCCTGCCACAGTCACCAGCGCAGCTTTGACATGCTTAACGCATGCGCCGCAGCTCATGCCTTGTACCGTTAATTCGGTTGTACCCATGACGAAACCCTCAGTCGTGGTCAGAACTCTCCTGACCAGTAACCCATCTTTGACCTTGACAGCGTGTCAAGGTCAAGCCCCGTCAGCAAGCAGTAGCTTAAGCGTTATGCCTGGTCGCTCTCGATTACAATTTTGTAAGCTTGTGCGATCGAAACTGGGATATTGCGTCACGTTGTGTTTCGATAGTGCTCGTTGACACCGATGCTGTAACTCACCGAGATCCGATTGACCTACATGTCCCGCTTCGCACTGGCTGTGTTCATGATTTTTACCCTCATTCTTCCGGCATTCGCAAGCGTGGGCGCAGTCATGCCTGCCGAACCGTGCCCGATGCAGACAATGATGGATGGTGCACAGCACGCCCTGGCGGACGAGCCCTGCGCAGACATGGGTGACTCGGCGTCCATTGATCATAAGTCCGTTTGCAAACCCGGACAGGACTGTAAAAGCAGCGCTATGGTGCAGATCAATCCTGCCCAAAATCTTGCACCGATACGCCCCCTTCCGCAGTTGACCTACTTCGCTCTCACGGTACAGCGGGTCCTCGCTGATTTCTGGCGCCCGCCCCGTTTAGCCTGATGCCTATGTCCGAATCGTATCCTCTGGAGGGTACGTAATCGTTGCCGCTATCTTTTCAGCGGCGGCGCTGACCTTTGCATTGGAGGCTGTTCATGCCTGCTCTTCTACCTGCACATCGACGGCACGCAAGCATGTTGGCGATGCTTCTGCTTTGCCTATATTCGCTGCGGACCCCTGCCGCGGACCTGACGTTTGAACGCGCGCAACAGCTGGCTGAGTTGACCGCTCCAGAAAACCTCGCGGGGCTGGCTCAGGTGCAGTCAGCACAAGAATCAGTCGTGCCCGCTGGAGCGTTACCTGACCCCAAGCTAATTCTGGGCGTCGATAATCTGCCTATCGAGGGCCAGGACCGATACTCACTTGACCGTGACTCCATGACGATGCGCCGTGTTGGGCTGATGCAGGAATTTCCCAACAGCGACAAGCGCGATGCCCGACGCCGCTTCGCCCAGGCAGCCGTAGGCCGTACACAAGCGGAGCAGCGTGCGACGGTGCTTGAGACCAAGCGCCAGGCGGCCTTGGGCTGGCTTGATGTTTTCTATGCCCAACAGACGGTTGATCTGTTTGATGAGATGCAGAAGCAGATTGGCGTTCAGCTTTCAACCCTGCCCGCTCAGGTGGCGGGGGGTAGCTCAAGGGCAGCGGACCTCATACAAGTTCGCCAAGAAATGCTTGCGCTGGAGGACCGCCGGGACGAACTGGCCCGTGATGTTGCCATAGCTCGCGCCAAGCTACGGCGGTATATAGGTCCCGACGCTGATCTTCAACTCTCAGGAACTGCGCCGGCTTTTGATCTGAATACTCATCCCGCTCACCGCAGCCTGTCGGCTCATCCAGATCTGCAAGCTGCTAGCGCTCGGGTCACTGAAGCGAACGCTGAGCTCGACGAGGCCATTGCTGCAAAGAAGCCAGACTGGGGAGTCGAGTTTGTCTATGGCAATCGCGATAACCGCTTCGGCGACATGGTAAGCCTGCAGTTCACCTTCGACCTTCCAATCTTCGTTGGGTCTCGACAAGGGCCTCGTATCCACGCCAAGCAGCAAAATGTTGCTCAGATGGAGGCACAACAGGAAGTAATCCTGCGCAACCATGAGGCCGAGCTTGAAAGCGGATTAGCCGAGGTCAGCCAGGTCCGTAAAGCGCTGGAGCGAAACGAAGCAACCTACATACCTCTGGCCAGTAAGCGGGTTGCGCTGGAGACGGCCAGCTATAAAGCCGGCACCGGTCAGCTGAGTGCGGTTATCGAAGCTCGCAGGGCATTGATTGAGGCACGGCTGCGGCGGGTCGAGCAGCAAAGGAAGCTGCATGAGCTGAGTTCCAACCTCTACTTTGCGTACGTGGAGGCTTTGAAATGAGGCCTTCCAGCATCGTGTTACCCATGGTCGGAGCTGGGCTGCTGATGGCGGGAGTCACCGCCGGCTATCTGATGGGCAAGCCCAGCGATCCGGCGCCAGGCAGCACGCCTTCAGTGTCAATGCCAGACACTGCGAAGGTCATCTACTGGTATGACCCAATGAAACCTGACCAGCATTTTGATAAGCCTGGGCGTTCGCCTTTCATGGATATGGAGCTTGTCCCGAAATATGCCGGCGGTGCTGAAGATAGCCGAACACTCGCGGTCCCTTCGCAAGTCGTACAGAACCTAGGTATTCGCACAGCGAAGGTAACGCTTGGGATCATTGATTCAGCCACGGACGCGGTAGCATCCGTTGCTTATAACCAGCGGGAGATAGCGACACTCCAGGCTCGCTCGAGTGGCTACGTGGAAAAGGTTTACGGCCGCGCCGCCGGGGATGTTCTTCCAGCAGGCGCTCCTTTGGCTGACCTCCTCATTCCGGAATGGTCCGCCGCCCAGCTTGAATTCATTGCGGTGAAACAGACCGGCGATCATGAGTTGATTCAAGCCTCTCGCGAGCGCTTACGTCTTTTGGGCATGCCTCAATCAGTGATCAATCAGGTGCAACGCTCAGAAAAACCTGTTGCGGTGCATACAATCGTCACCCCAATGGCTGGCGAGCTTCAGTCATTGGGGTTGCAGGTCGGCATGTCTGTTTCCAAAGGGCAGGACCTTGCGAAGATTAACGGGCTCTCCACCGTTTGGCTCGACGCTGCGATCCCCGAGGCGGCCCTCGGTAATGTTCAGCTGGGGTCCAAGGTGATTGCGACGCTCGCAGCGTTTCCAGGGCAGACCTTAGCGGGCAAAGTCATTGGCATTCTGCCCTCCGCAGACAACATCACCAGGACCGTGACCGTACGCAGTGAGCTGGCCAATGCCGATGGCCGACTTCGACCCGGGATGTTCGCCTCCGTCCGATTGGGGGCGTCTGGTCAGGAACAAACTTTGTTGATTCCATCCGAGTCCGTCATCCGCACCGGCAAACGGACGCTGGTCATGCTCGCGGAATCAGAGGGGCGTTATAGACCACAAGAGATTGGCATCGGCCTGGAGGCCGACGGTAAGACGCAAGTACTGTCAGGCTTGTCCGAAGGGCAGGCGGTTGTAAGCTCTGGCCAGTTCTTGCTGGATTCCGAGGCCAGCTTGCAGGGGCTACTGACTCGCGCCGAACCAAGCGAATCCGAGCCGCGTGAACGACGCGAACTACATATGTCCGTAGGAGAAATCATCGATCTCGATAAGGACAGCGTGACCCTGAAGCACGGGCCATTTCCTACCTTGGGGATGCCGGGCATGACGATGTCCTTTCCTTTAGCCAAGCCGGAGCTACTGGACGGTTTGCGGGTTGGCGACCACGTCGATATCGCTGTCTCGAAAACCGACGCGGGACTGTTGGTTGAACGGTTGACCCGCAAGGAGCACGGAAATGATTGAGCGCCTCATTCGCTGGTCCATCGGCAACCGCGTTCTGGTGCTATTGGTCACCTTGTTCCTTGGGGTCGGGGGAATTTGGTCCCTGCGCAGTACGCCGATGGATGCCTTGCCGGACCTTTCAGATACCCAAGTCATCATCCGTACCAGTTATCCAGGGCAAGCTCCCCAGATTATTGAAAGTCAGGTCACTTATCCTTTAACGACGACCATGCTTTCGGTTCCGGGCGCCAAGACCGTTCGGGGCTACTCGTTCTTTGGAGACTCCTTCGTCTATGTGCTCTTCGAAGACGGCACTGACCCCTACTGGGCGCGATCACGCGTGCTGGAATACCTTAATCAAGCCCAGGACCGTATGCCCAAAGGCGTCGTAAGCACGCTAGGCCCAGATGCAACAGGCGTAGGGTGGATCTATCAATACGCATTGGTTGACCGTACCGGCACGCATGATCTTTCCCAACTGCGCTCCATTCAGGACTGGTTTTTAAAGTACGAGCTCAAGACGCTACCCAATGTGGCCGAAGTCGCAACGCTGGGCGGCATGGTCAAGCAATACCAGGTTGTGATGGACCCTCAGAAGCTGGTCGCTTACCGCGTCACTCAACAAGACGTCGAGCAGGCCCTTCGCAGGGCCAACCAGGAGACCGGCGGTGCAGTGCTTGAAATGGGCGAGCGCGAGTACATGGTTAGAGCGTCGGGTTATCTTCAAAGCCTCAATGACTTCAAAAGCGTACCTCTGCGAACGTCGGCCGCAGGTGTTCCGGTTTTACTTGGGCAAGTGGCAACCGTTCAGCTAGGTCCTGAAATGCGCCGCGGCGTCGCTGAGCTGGACGGTGAAGGGGAAGTTGTCGGAGGTGTAGTTATCCTGCGCTCCGGCAAAAATGCGCGCGAAGCTCTGCAAGCGGTGAAGAATAAGCTCGAAACCCTCAAGGCGAGCCTGCCGCCTGGCGTGGAGTTGGTCACGACCTATGACCGCTCGCAGCTGATCGATCGCGCTATTAACAACCTGAGCTACAAACTGCTGGAAGAATTTGGCGTTGTCGCACTGGTCTGCTTGCTCTTCCTCTGGCACCTGCGCTCCTCTCTGGTCGCCATCATCACGTTACCGATGGGCATCCTGGTTGCGTTTATTGTGATGCGGTATCAGGGCATCAACGCGAACATCATGTCCTTGGGTGGGATTGCCATTGCGATCGGGGCAATGGTTGACGCGGCAGTGGTCATGATCGAGAACGCGCACAAGCATATCGAGCTCTGGAGGCACAACCACCCTGACGAGAAACTTCAAGGAGAGGCGCATTGGGCTGTCATTGCCGGCGCTGCGGCTGAAATCGGGCCCGCCTTGTTCTTCAGCCTGTTGATCATCACCTTGTCGTTTTTGCCGGTCTTCACGTTACAGGCTCAGGAAGGACGTCTTTTTGGCCCGCTTGCGTTTACCAAGACCTATGCGATGGCTGCTGCGGCAGGGCTCTCGATAACTCTGGTTCCGGTGCTGATGGGCTATTGGATCCGCGGTCGGATTCCCACAGAACAGCAAAACCCCTTGAATAGATGGCTGATAGCGGCGTACCGCCCTGTCCTCAACGCTGTATTGGCCTGGCCTAGACTGACGTTGTCGCTCGCGCTGCTCGTCTTTCTGTCCAGCCTCTGGCCTCTAAGCCAATTGGGCGGTGAGTTCTTGCCCCAAATGGATGAAGGCGATGTCTTGTACATGCCGTCCGCGTTGCCCGGCCTTTCGGCAAGCAAAGCTACGCAACTTCTTCAGCAGACCGACCGCCTGATACGCACGGTTCCGGAAGTCTCACGCGTTTTTGGCAAGGCGGGGCGGGCCGAAACGGCCACCGACCCTGCGCCGTTAGAGATGTTCGAGACGACGGTGCAGTTCAAACCGAAGGATCAATGGCGGCCAGGCATGACAATGGACAAGCTGATCGAAGAATTGGACAGCGCCGTCAAAGTCCCTGGACTTTCGAATATCTGGGTTCCACCCATTCGCAATCGGATCGACATGCTGGCGACCGGAATCAAAAGCCCGATTGGTGTGAAAGTCGCCGGCACGTCGCTGGCCGAAATCGATCGCGTGGCTCGGCAAATCGAAGGCGTCGCCAAAGAGGTACCTGGCGTCAGCTCTGCATTGGCAGAGCGGCTTACCGGCGGACGCTACGTGGATATCAAGATAAATCGGCTGGCCGCTGCCCGCTATGGCATGAACATAGAGGACGTTCAGGACGTTGTGTCAGGGGCCATCGGTGGCAGCAACATCGGCGAGACCGTGGAGGGTCTAGCACGTTATCCCATCAATTTGCGGTATGGCCGGGAATGGCGTGACACACCGAACGCCTTGCGTGAATTACCCATCCTGACTTCGGCGGGGCAGCAGATCACATTGGGCATGGTCGCGGATATCAGCCTGAGCGACGGGCCTCCGATGTTGCGCAGTGAAAATGGTCGATTGTCCGGTTGGGTGTATGTCGACGTACGAGGCAGGGATTTGGCTTCCACGGTCAGAGAGCTTCAGCAGCGCGTTAGCGAGGCCGTGAAGCCAAGCGAGGGGATGACCATTTCTTATTCGGGGCAGTTCGAATTTCTGGAGCGAGCCAACGAACGACTGACGTGGGTTGTTCCGGCAACATTGCTGATTATCTTCGTCCTGCTGTATCTCACGTTCAACCGGGTGAGCGAGGCGCTACTGATCATGGCGACTCTACCTTTCGCCCTCTCGGGAGGGGTCTGGTTGTTGTATTGGTTCGGCTTTAACCTATCCGTCGCGACAGGGGTAGGCTTCATCGCCTTGGCGGGGGTCTCGGCCGAGTTTGGCGTGATCATGATGATCTACTTGAAAAATGCCTGGCAGGTTCGACTCCATGCGGGTCGTGATGACAGCACCGCCTTGCTCGAATCCATTCGCGAGGGTGCTGTGTTGCGGGTAAGACCCAAGGCAATGACCGTTGCGGTGATCATCGCGGGCTTATTACCCATTCTCTGGGCGAGCGGGACCGGCTCGGAGGTGATGAAGCGCATTGCGACGCCGATGGTCGGCGGCATGATAACGGCGCCACTGCTATCGATGCTGGTTTTACCCGCAGCCTACTGGCTGATGAAGCGAAACCCGTCACGTCGTTAGTCCAGATTGCGCCGAGGTCAGCTTGGCGCTCCGAGATGCTTCCTAACTGATGAAGCCCAGCAAGCTGCCACCCAGGCAGTACCCAATGATCCCAACAATGGAGCTCTTCTGGTACCAGTGCCGAAGCGAACGACCAAAACCGACGCCTTTGCGAAGTCCAAGCTGACGGCTGAGCGAAACGCCCAGCCGTTTGGACATACGCTTGTCAAGCTTTAGGCAACGGAGGTTCTGCTTGGTCAGCCTTATAGTGAGAACCGCCAGAACCGACGCGCAGGTTTCGCTGGGCTAACGCGGCCCGCTTTCAGACAGAATCAAGGCGAGCCTACTCGAGGGAAGCTGGCCACGAAAACAAGAACAGGACTCATCCTCAGCAGCAAGCGCCGTTCAACATTACCATTATGTAAGGTTGCGATATTTCTCTTGGAAGCCGATGCAATGGTGCGTATCGTCTAGGCAGTGCAGTGGCACATGATCGAATTAATTTTCTGAGCTCTGGGGTTTTCCCTAGGGCTTGTTGCGTTAAATCGTAGCGTAACTGAAGGATATTAAAATGAGTATTAGTTTTGAAAAGTCGTTGGGCTCTGCGGAGAGAGCTTTAACTTATCGCAGTCGAAGAGCTGAAGTGCTAAGTAATAATATCGTTAATGCCGATACCCCAAACTTCAAGGCCAGAGACTTGGACTTTTCTGCTGTGCTCGCCAGCCAGACCAAACAAGGTCTTGGCAATCCGCTGTCTTTGCGCACGACCAGTCAAAAGCATATCTCAACAAACACATCGACGAGTGAATCGTACGGTGATGACTTATTGTACAGCACCCCAACCCAACCTTCCCTTGATCAAAATACAGTTGACCAACAGATTGAGATTGCAAAATACACGGAAAACCAGATTCATTTCGATGCCGCCTTCACGAGGCTGAATGGAGCGTTCAAAGGTCTACTCAAAGTGCTGCGAGGGGACTAACTCCTTACGCGGCCTCTGTAGCGGAGACTGCTTCGGCAGCAGCTCTGCAGTTACGTCATCTTGACAGGCGCGAGCCATTAAAGCCTAACATCCCTTTCAGTGTTTGATCGCTATAATCTGCCCTAGGCAACGGCCGCCCAAAACAATGAGAGACATATCTAAGGCGCGGCTTATCGCTGCTATAGCCCCGGCAGCCCCGGCATTGACGCTAGCTAACCCGGACACTTCTGAGCCTTAACGCATTAAAAACTACAGATGCAGAGCTGACGCTCATTGCTAGCGCAGCGATTATCGGCGACAGAAGGTGCCCTGTCAGCGGATAGAGCAGACCTGCAGCGAGGGGAATACCCATTGAATTGTAAAGCAGAGCGAAGCCAAGATTCTGCCGCATGTTTCTTACCGTCGCGACCGAAAGAGCCCGAGCCCGTACAATCCCCATCAGGTCACCTTTCACCAGCGTTAGCTGTGCGCTATTCATTGCGATGTCAGTCCCTGTTCCCATCGCGATTCCCACATTCGCTCGAGCGAGAGCCGGTGCGTCGTTAATTCCGTCGCCAGCCATGGCAACCTTTCGGCCATCTTTTTGAAGTTCGGCAACCAGGCGCTCTTTGTCCTGAGGTTTTACTTCACCATGAACCTCTTCGATACCGAGCTCCTTCGCAACCGCTCGCGCGGTGGTAAGTCCGTCTCCAGTAGCCATTATGATCTTTACGTTATCGGCGGTGAGCTTGATGACCGCTTCTTTGGACGTAGATTTAAGAGGGTCTGATACGGCTAACAGTCCTGCTAATAGCTCATTAACCGCGAGATACATGATGCTGATGCCTTGAGTGCGCAATGACTCCGAATGCTCTTGGAACACCTTGATGTCAATGCCAGCTGATTTCATCAATGCACTGTTACCCAATTGGATTCTCTTGCCATTTACAAAGCCACTCACTCCAACGCCAGAGCCCGAGTCGAAAGATTCAGGCTTGGTGAGCGGAATGGCTTCAGCTCGGGCGTGATCGACAATGGCACGAGCCAAAGGATGCTCACTGCCTTGATCAAGGCTAGCTGCCCATTGAAGAACATCGTGGGGGGCGAAGTCAGGTGTGGCCTCGACACTGTGAAAGACTGGGCGCCCCTCCGTTAGCGTTCCCGTTTTATCAACGATCAGCGTATCGATCTTACAAAGGTTCTCGATGGCGCTGGCATCCCTGAATAACACCCCTAGGCTGGCGGCCTTTCCAGTCGAAACCATGATGGACATTGGTGTTGCAAGTCCCAGCGCACAGGGACACGCGATAATCAGTACAGCCACAGCGTTGATCAGACCAAAAACCCAGCTAGGCTCTGGGCCGAAGATACCCCAGCCTATGAACGTCATGACGGCGATAGAGATAACGCCCATTACAAAGTAACCGGCAATGGAATCAGCCATCCGCTGCATCGGTGCTTTAGAGCGCTGTGCCCGAGCGACCATTTGCACGATCTGAGACAACATGGTTTCGGCCCCGACCTTTTGGGCCTGCATGACCATACTTCCATGTGTGTTTAGCGTGGCGCCTATCAAGCTATCTCCAGCACGTTTCATTACGGGGACTGGTTCGCCTGTAAGCATGGACTCGTCTACTGCACTTTCTCCTTCTAATACGGAGCCATCGACCGGCACCTTCTCACCTGGCCTGACCCTCAAACGGTCTCCTAAATGAACGTGGGCAAGCGGAACATCTTCCTCTAGCCCACCAGCATTGATCCTGCGAGCGGTCTTGGGGGATAGACCAAGCAAGGATTTGATGGCGGCGGACGTTTGCGACCGCGCCTTAAGCTCAAGAACCTGCCCAAGCAAGGTGAGGGATATGATCACGGCTGCTGCTTCGAAGTAGACGCCGATTCGTCCATCTTGCATAAAATTGCTGGGAAAAACTTGCGGGAACAGCGTTGCCGCGACGCTATAGAGGTAGGCTGCGGCGGTGCCTAACCCGATCAGAGTCCACATGTTCGGACTGCGATTTGAAACAGACGTCATGGCTCTGATAAAAAAAGGCCAACCGGCCCATAAGGTTACGGGCGTCGCAAGGCCTAACTCGACCCAGTTTTGGACTGAGCCATGAAAGAGCTGTAACGAGTGCGCTGTCATCGTGAGCAGCGTGACTATGAGGGTCAAGGGAAGCGACCACCAAAAGCGGCGATTAAAATCCCGGAACTCAAGATTTTCGTCCTCACCGAGCGTAGGCATCACCGGCTCTAGTGTCATGCCACATTTAGGACAATTGCCGGGTCCTGATTGCCTTACCTCTGGATGCATGGGACAGGTGAAGTCACTTCCCGCCTTTACGGGAGGCCCTGAAGGACTCGTGGGCTCTGCGCCCCGATGATCGCGGGCGTATCGTTCAGGGTCTGCCTGGAACTTTACCCGGCAGTTGTCACTGCAAAAAAAATAGCGATGACCGTGGTAATGCTCGACGAATGCACTCGAGGGCGTAACCGACATACCGCAGACTGGATCACGTCGGCCGGCCTCAGGGAGCGGAGCTGCATGGTCGTGCTCAGGCTCAGGGTTGTGGTGGGAAGCAGTGTCCATTAGCTATCCTTGTTTCGCAGCGCTCGTACAGGAGACATGCACTTGGTGCTTTGTAGTAGCGCCTGCAGATTTTCCTGGATTCTATAGCCACCGGAGCCGGCTAACAGCAGCAGTCCTTGATAGAACTGACCTGTCGGTGCAGTCAGCGTTCCGATGCTAGCTCGCTATTCCGGATATGCAATCACAAGCAGACAACACGGATCAGAACGGGGATGCCGTATCGCTAGCTCGGGCCTTCGCTTTTTTGCCCCGTTGCCTGAAAAGCTGGCCAGGCGCACAGATGAACTCACCGTTCCAGATATTGGCTGGTGGCCTATGCGAGAGACCGCGAGGGAAACAGGTCGTATCTAGGGAGCGCATTAAAGAACGGCGCCATAACGGCGCCGACAGACCAAGGAGCAAGGGCCCTAGAGTGGAGGTCACGATTAGCACTAGCCGACTCCCTTTACGCCAAACGATCCGGGCGAAGGCTAAAGCTGTGAAGACTATAGACGCATCTTCCTTTCTGAAGCCTGTTCGCTGCATTACATTTCTGTAAGCTTGCGCCATCTCTGGGTCTTTTGGATCACACTGAAGCTGTAGACCTACAAGGAGGACCTAGCATGAGAATTTTGGTAGCGGAAGATGAACCAAAAACTGGAACCTACCTCCAGCAAGGACTCGTGGAAGCAGGCTTCAGCGTCGACCGCGTAGTCACGGGTACAGATGCCCTGCACCAAGCTTTCGGTGACAACTACGATTTGCTGATTCTAGACGTCATGATGCCGGGCTTAGACGGCTGGGAAGTCATCAGGATGGTCAGGGCCGCGGGCAAGGCAGTTCCTGTCCTTTTTCTAACAGCCCGTGATGGTGTTGACGATCGGGTGAAGGGACTAGAGCTGGGGGCTGACGATTACCTAGTGAAACCCTTTGCATTTTCGGAACTATTGGCCAGGGTCAGAAGCTTGCTTCGTCGTGGAAACAGCTCTCCTCAACAAAACACCATAAAGATCAGTGACCTTGAGATTGATCTTCTCAAACGTCGGGCGACACGCTCAGGTAAACGCATCGATTTAACCGCGAAAGAGTTTTCTCTTCTGGAGCTTCTGATGCGGCGGCAGGGTGAGGTATTGCCTAAATCATTGATCGCGTCCCAAGTTTGGGACATGAATTTTGACAGCGATACCAACGTGATTGAAGTGGCCATTCGCAGACTACGAGCAAAAGTCGATGATGGTTTCGACCCAAAGCTTATTCATACCTCTCGCGGCATGGGCTACATGCTTGATGCTCCGGATACAGAATGAAGCGCGCCTCGCTAACGCTGCGCCTTAGTCTGATGTTTGTGTGCGCCGTGGTCGCGGTTCTGATCGTCGCTGGGGTTAGCGTCAACGAGCTCACTCGGCATCATTTCAAGGAGCTGGATCGCCAAACGCTAATGGAAAAGCTTGAAGCAACGACACAAATCCTTGACGGCAAGTCAGGATCAATAGATGGAGCTGACGTTGAGCTTCAGCTACGCGCGCTACTTGGTGCACATCCGGAGCTGTCCGCCATTATCATGGGCAAGGATGGTGTGGTGTTGTTCTCGGCTCCTAATGCAATTAGGCCACCGGGGATAGAGCCTGACTCCGAGCACAACATCTCGGAATGGTCGGAAGCTGGCCGCATGTATCGTGGCATGAAAGCTACGGTTCGAACCGTACATCAGGCTCAAGCGGTGACCGTCTGGCTGATCCTTGATGTCACCAGCCATATGCATTTTTTCGAAACCCTGCAGTGGTGGTTTGTACTCGGTTTGGTAGTCAGCACTATCGTAAGCGCAGCGTTGGGATGGCTGGTAGCGCGCAATGGGCTACGCCCGGTTGAACAAGTAACACGCGCGGCTGCCGCAATGTCGGCTCGGTCGCTGAAGGAGCGCATCCCCCTTGAGCCAGTGCCCAAAGAGCTGTTACAGCTGGTCTCCTCGTTCAATGCCATGCTGGCCCGGTTGGACGAGTCCTTCGTCCGGCTCTCTAATTTCTCTGCCGACATTGCGCACGAACTGCGAACCCCAATCAGCAATCTGCGGACCCATACGGAAGTCATCCTTACCAAAAAGCGGGCGCCAGAGGCCTATGAGGAAAACCTGTATTCAAATCTTGAGGACCTCAACCGGCTCTCCAACATCATCGACGGCATGCTTTTTTTGGCCAAGTCGGACAACGGGTTGCTTCTGCCCGCTCAGCAGAAAGTCGACCTAAGAGACGTGGTTGAGAAGCTTTTTGAGTACTACCAGTTGCTTGCCGATGAAAAGCAGATACAGCTCCAGGTATCAGGAAGCGGCTTGATTTCAGGCGATCCAGTGATGTTGGACAGGATCATCTCTAACCTCTTATCAAATGCGCTGCGCTATACACCTATCGGTAGCACTATCGTTGTTCAGATTAAACCTGACGGCAGCTTTATTGCTCTAGAGGTGACAAACCCAGGCGAAGAGATACCGGAGCAGCATCGGAGCCGTATCTTTGACCGATTTTACCGTGTGGACCCGGCCCGACGAGAAGGTGGTGCCAACAATGCAGGCCTTGGCTTGGCAATTGTCCGCTCTCTGGTTGAGGCTCACGGCGGAAATATTAAATGCGTGTCGGACCAGGGAGAGACGACGTTTCGGATTGAGCTGCCGGCCCTGCGTGCGTAACCGTTACCCAGCCTCCTAGGAATTTGGAACGCACGGTGGCAGGACAACCCTGTCGGGTGGTGGTGGCTCTGGCCTTAATTGGAGCGGCTTCGAAGTCAGGAAGGTCCACGCTTTCGTTGAAAACCAAAGCTCCCCCCACGGCGGAGCGCATCGGCGGCTCTGGTCCGCCGAACGCTCTTTTTCGTTTCGGGCCGAGCTAATATGGGAAGAAGATTGGTTCGCTTCACGTTAAGCGGCCATTCCTTCGCACTCATGAGCACACTGATTGCAAGCGCTGGCACACGCTTGGCAGTGGTCGTGAGAATGTCTGGAACATTCAGCAGCGCAATCTCGGCACGCTTGGGCACATAGCTTACAAAGCTCAGCTGCGAACGGACTATTTCGTGCCATGAAAACAGCTGCCAGGCGACAAAGGTCTGCACAATCAAGGTCAAGCTTGATGCATTGCGCCATCATTTTAACGTTATCTTCGCCCAAGCAGGCGGAAGCGCAGGTATCGCAAGCAGCGGCGCAGGATAGACAAGCTGCGATGCAGCTATCGAAGGACTGATTCATCAGGCATCTCCTAGTGGACAGGTCGATTGAGACTTGACGGAGGAAAAATCCCGTCAAATCATCTCGACCTGCTCATCCAAGAGGCGGTTTCTTTATTTTTATGACATTTCTGTAAGGTTGCGTTCTAGCGCGCAAACACCCCGTACAGGTGAACGAGCGTTCCAGCTCCATCAGGCCAGCATCGTGGTCGATACCGCTGGCAGGTGATGAGCATGTTTCTTATGTCGCCATCCCACCGTGGATGGGTGATAAGAAGGGTGAATCTAACGCAAGTTGGAGTTGATACGAAACGAGGCTATCAGGTTCTTTTAAAAAATAACCTATTTTATCACCAGCCATTGGAGCTTCCGATGTTCCCTAAAGGTGTGTGACCGACCTCCCCAGAGTAGGTGCTTGGTTGATGGCAAAGCATCTGAAGCGCTGCTTTCAAACCATGCCTCTGGAAAAAAGCATTATGGGATTACCCAAAGTCGACGGTATGTGATCGGGAGTACTTACCCTGCTGTGATGAAGGGATGGTAGGTTTAAGAAATAGGAATTATCGACAGATAACAAAGAAGTGAAGTGTGGAACGTCCAATGGAATGTCATAGATGGCGTACATCGATCTACGGGCTGCAATGCATGGCATCTTAGACTATACACGAGCATAACCCTTGACTGACTACCCCTGCGATGAAGGGGCTTCGCTTGGCTTACATTTGCCCCGCCCCCCGCAGACGAGGAGGATGGAAGCCGTAGATAAATATGGCGGATCATGTTCACTGAGGTTTCCTTTATGCCTATTACGACTGCTATTTTTGACGCCTTCGGCACATTGCTACAGATTACGGCAGGCACCCGCCCTTACCGCAAAATATTACAGCTTGGCATTGAGCAAGGCCGGCGACCTGGAGCCAATGACGCGGAGGTCCTGATGTCCGCACCAATGGACCTTAGGGAAGCTGCCGATTTTTTCGGCATCCGGGTCGAGCCCATCTTAATGGACCAGCTGGAGGCCGGTCTTCATGACGAGTTGGCTAGGATTGAGGCCTACCCTGATGGCCTAGCTGCGGTAGCAGCTCTACAGGCCGCAGGGATAAAGGTAGTTGTATGTTCAAATCTTGCGAAACCTTATGCGGCTGCGATCAAGAGGCTTTATCCGACGCTTGATGGTTACGCTTACAGCTTTGCGATCGGGGCTATCAAGCCTTCAAAGGAAATCTATAAACGCGCTACGCAGCTCGTGCGCGCATCACCTCACGAAGCGTGGATGGTGGGAGACTCGAAGCGATGTGATTGTGATGGTCCTACCGCATTCGGTATTCGTGGCTTCTACCTAGATAGGCAAGGAAGCGGGGGATATAGGACGCTACGCACTTTCGCGGACGAACTCTTGCGGAGCCGTGAGTAACTTTCGCCAAGCCACAATAGATGGCATCCGTCCCACAACGCCCCAGTTCATTACAGCCCGGGCACGGCACGGATCGGAATTTCCGGGATGACTCCACCATTGCCTCCGCGATCCGGTCGAGCGTGCCTACCAGAGAAGGGTTCAATTCGCTCGCGCCAGCGTTGATTTACGGGAATCAGGTCCTAGGTGAACGTTCGCCAAGTCCATTGGCGTGACAAACTATGTTGTTCCATCTAGCACGACTATTCGTAAAGGGGGCTCGCCGGTGACAAACTATGTTGAATACGGAGCACACTAGCTTTGGCGTTTCGGCCAACGATTACAGGAGCGATCGGACAAACTATGTTGTTGGAGAACACCGAGGTCGCCACCGTCCCAGCGAATTAGGGAATCGAAGCCCTCGACGCGTTAAGCGTAAAGCTCACTCCGGTGAGCTTTATGCCGTTTAAAGCGCAGTTTAGTGCGCGTTAACCTGCCGGTGAGATAAGCACAGACCTCAGCGCGTGGATCTACCCTCTGAGTTGGCGCGGCAGTTTGATAATTGGGATCCAGTTCACAAACCTCGTGCGAACTTTCCTGCATTCCTCGGTACTAAGGTGTCTCGGCAGTAGCTTGATGGCTAATTAATAGCATCTCGGTAAACTTCGCCGCTCTGTTACTAAACGGCTGCCGCTTGTCGGAACAACCACGCCGGTAACAGGCTGTAACTCTTTTTTGTACTTTATTCCTATACCAATCAAAGACTTGCAGAATTATTTGTCAAGAACGCCCATCTGATCCATCGCCTTGGATCAACGGGGGTTCGATGTTAATTTGCCGCCCCCTGATTTCTCGACGGATCGAACATGCCCTTGTCATTGCCACGGATTCGGTTATTGCTGTGCACTCTTCTGCTTACGTGTGTGAGCCTGAACAGCGCCACCGCCGCCCCCACACCCGGCGATCAGGATCTGATCCGCGACCGGCAGAACCGCCTTCTCGAGGAGCAAAGCCGCCGCCTGCAAGAGCTTCAGGACTTGCCCGGCAAACAGGCCAAGCCCGAGGCCCCGGCCACGCCGGCCGACAGCCGTTGTTTCCTTATCCAGGACATCGAACTCAAGGGTGCCGACAGCCTGTCCGCCACCGACCGCACGCGCCTGCTCAAACCTTACATCGGCCAATGCCTGGGCGTGACGCAGCTCAATGAACTGCTCAAGGTCATCACCGACTACTACATCGACAAGGGTCGCGTCACCAGCCGTGCCTACTTGCCGCAACAGGACCTCTCCAGCGGTCACCTGCAGGTGCTGGTGGTCGAAGGCAAACTCGAAGCGTTGAAAGCCGCCGAGGGCAGCACCGTGACGGACCGCGAACTGGCTATGGCCTTTCCAGGCAAAGTCGGCGAGGCGCTCGACCTGCGCGAGATCGAGCAACTGGTGGACCAACTCAACCGCTTGCCCTCCAGGCAGGCGCAAATGCAATTGACCCCGGGCCAGCAAATCGGCGGCAGTGACGTAGTGGTCAGGAACATCCCGCAGAAGCCCTGGCGCGCCAGCCTGTCGCGTAACAACGACGGCCAGGAAAGCACCGGTGAACAGCAATGGGACGCGGGCCTGGAATGGGACAGTCCGCTGGGCCTGGGCGACCAATTGATACTGCGCAGCGGCCACGACGCTGTCAGTGACCACCAGGAAACCTCGAAAAACAACATGCTGTATTACAACGTGCCGTGGGGCTGGTGGAACTTCAGCTACACGTACAGCGAAAGCGACTATCGCACCTACGGCCAGACCGACAGCAGCGAATTCAAGCTCAATGGCGATAACGAGAACCACCAGCTGCGCGCCGAGCGGGTGATCCATCGCGATGACGTGAGCAAGACCTCGGTGAACGTCGGCCTGGCCCATCTGCGTACCAACAACTACGTGCTCGACGTGCGCACCGAGCCGAGCAGTAACCGCCTCAGCGAACTCCAACTCGGCCTCAACCACGGTCGGCGCATCGGCAATGCGTTCGTCAACCTTGACCTCGGCATGCAGAACGGCATCGGCCTGCTCGATGCCCAGTCTGAAGAAGAACGCGATGAGTTCGGCAACCGGCAGGCCAATTCGCGCTACCGCAAATACACCGGCACCGTCAGCTACCTGCAGCCGTTCACGCTGTGGGGCGAGTCGTTCAGTTTTTCCAGCCTGGCCACCGGTCAGCGTAGCGAAGACATCCTCTTCAGCCCGCAACGCATGAGCCTGGGTGGCTCGGCCTCGGTACGCGGCCTCAAGGACCAGCAGCTTACCGGCGACAGCGGCGGTTACTGGCGCAACGAAGTGCGCTGGGCACGCCCGGTAACGCTGGATTGGATGCGCCCGGCCTTTGCCGAGTACGGCACCAGCGTCGGCTACGACCAGGGCGTGATCAGCAACGACCGCTACAACGGCGACGTGCATGGTCGAGTGTCCAGCAA
This sequence comes from Pseudomonas sp. AK106, assembly GCF_053903055.1. NCBI lineage: Bacteria > Pseudomonadati > Pseudomonadota > Gammaproteobacteria > Pseudomonadales > Pseudomonadaceae > Pseudomonas > Pseudomonas sp. AK106. The sequence goes on along the minus strand of NZ_CP096426.1, from coordinate 5,610,244 downwards.
TTCCCTGGAGCTGTTCGCTCGGGGCAAGTACGTCAGCACCAGCGTGACCTTTGCCCATTCTTTAGAAAGACCGGGAGCAGTCACCGAGCGCGAAGCGCCGATCTACTTCCGTATGGATTTCTTCCTGTAATTCAACGCCCCGTTACATCGAGAATCTGACAATGGACGTTCGCCAGTTTGCCTTCCTCGCTCGCCAACCTTCTTCTGCGCTGAAGCCGCGGGACTCGTTCTTCGGCCTGCCCAAGCGCGGCCTGGTGCTGATCCTGATCAATGCGCTGTTCTGGCAGCCACTGCTGGCTCAGGCCGAAGGCATCGTGGTCAGTGCCCCGGGCACCACCGTAGGCCAGGCGGGCAACGGCGTGCCCGTGGTGAACATCGCCACGCCGAACGGCAGCGGCCTGTCCCATAACAAGTTCCAGGACTACAACGTCGGCCCCAACGGCGTGATCCTCAACAACGCCACCGGCATTGTGGCCAACACCCAGTTGGGCGGCTATATCGTCGGCAACCCCAACCTCAAGGGCGGCGCGGCCAACGTTATCCTCAACGAAGTCACCGGCAGCAACCCCAGCCAATTGCGCGGCTACACCGAAGTGGCGGGGCAGTCGGCCAAAGTCATCGTTGCCAACCCGTACGGTGTTACCTGCAGCGGCTGCGGCTTCATCAACACACCGAACGTCACCCTCACCACCGGCAAGCCGGTGCTCGACGCGAACGGCCAACTGAAAAGCTACCAGGTCGACGGCGGCGCCGTGACCATCGACGGGGAAGGCTTGAACGCCAGCAACGTCGACCGCTTCGACATCATCACCCGCTCGGCCAAGATCAACGCGCAGATCAATGCGCGCGAACTGAATGTGATCGCCGGTCGCAACGATGTGGACGCCCAAAGCCTGACAGCCACACCCCGCGCAGACGATGGCAGCACCAAGCCCGAGCTGGCGATTGACTCGTCGGCCCTGGGCGGGATGTACGCCGGCGCGATCAAACTGGTGGGCACCGAGGCCGGTGTGGGCGTGAAGCTCGACGGCACGCTGGCGGCCAGTGGCGGGGATATTCAACTGGATGCCAATGGGCGCCTGAGCATGGCTCAGGCGGCGGCCACCGGTAACGTAAGGGTTACGGCGCAGAGCGTTAACCTGACTGACAAGGTTTACGCCACCGGCAACGTAAACATCACCAGCGCTCAAGCCCTGGTCAACCAGAAGAGCGTGGCCGCCGGCCAACGCATTGAACTGAACGCGGCCAGCGTGACCAACGCCGGCATCATAGAAGCGGGCGTGGCAGCGGACAACAGCCGCAACGCCACCGGCGACCTGGTGGTGAACGCGCAAACCGTCAACACCAGTGGCGACCTGCTGGCCAGCCGCGCCTTGGCGATCACCGCCGCGCAGGCGCTGACCAACCAGGGCAGCATCGTCCAGGCCAAAACCGTCAGCGTCAATACGAGCAACCTGACCAATCAGGGCGCCACCGCACGCATCTTCGGCGAGCAAAACCTGGCAATCAGCGCACCTGCCATTGCCAACCTGGGCGGCTTGATTCGCTTCGGTGAAGGCCAGGCCACGACGCTCGACACGGCCTCCCTGGATAACCGCCAGGGCCGCATTGAAATGGCCGGCGGCAGCCTGGTGCTCAGCAGTGCCGCCCTGAACAACAGTGGCGGGCAAATCGTCGCCAACGACCTGACGGTCAACGCAGCCAGCCTCAACAACCAGAACGGCGTGCTGGTCGCCGGTGCGCTGACGGTGAACGCCGGCGACCTCGACAACAGCCAAAAGGGCCTGATCCAGGCCGACAACGGCGCGCTGAACCTCTCCGTCGCCAATGCCTTGAATAACAGCCAGGGTTTTGCCCAGGCCGGCACCGACCTGAATCTCAACGCAGGCAGCGTTAGCAGCAACGCCAATGGCGTACTTAGCGCCAATACCGGCAAGTTGACCGTGGTAACCGCCCAGCAGCTCAATAACGCTCAGGGCCGCTTGCAATCCGGGCAGGGCAACGTGGAGCTTCACGCTGCGAAACTCAATAACCAGAGCGGCGTGATCGTCGGCAAGCAGCTGCTGCTCGACGCCAGTGGCGGTGACATCGACAACCGCGCCGGGCGTGTGCTGGGTGATCAACTCGACGTACGCGCGTCCAGCCTGGACAACCGTGACGCTGGCCTGCTGGCCGGTGGTGCGCAAGGGGTGAGCCTGCTGCTCAAAGGACCGGGCCAATTGCTCAACGCCCAAGGCCGCATTCAAAGCGAAGGCCTGTTGCAGCTGGACGGCGAGCGCCTCGACAACAGCGCGGGCATCCTGCTCGGCCAGTCGGTCGAAGTGACTGCGCCGACCTTCACCAACAGCAATAAAGGTGCCCTGGTCAGCGACGGCGGCGACATCACCTTCAACGTCAGCGACCTGCTGACCAACGCTGGCGGCACCCTTGATGCGGGTGAGCGCAGCATTCTGGTCAAGGCCCTCACTACCCTCGATAACATCGGCGGCACTTTACGCGGCAAGCGCGTGGACATCACCGCCCAACACCTGAACAACGACGGCGGCGGCCAACTGCTGGCTGGCGATCAAGGCCTGAGCTATAGCGGCAGCGATGTGTCCAATCGTAAAGGCCTGATCCTCAGCGCAGGCGCGCACACCCAGCTGGATACCGGCAGCCTGAACAACAGCGGTGGCACCGTGCAGGGCGATACCCTGACCGTCACCGCCAACGCGGCGGACAACGGCGACGGCGGCCTGATGGCAAGCTTGCTCGGCAACTTGCAGCTGACCGTCGAAGCCCTGGCCAATCGCGGCGGCAAACTGTTCGCCAAAGAACAGGCCACCGTCAGCGGCGCCAGCCTCGACAACAGCGCAGATGGCCAGATCAGCGGCAACCTGATCAACCTGACTTCACGCGACACGCTCACCAACAACGGCGGCCTGATCGAGGCCAACCAGGGTCTGACCTTCACGGGCGGCAACCTCGACAATAGCGCCGGCGGCCAGCTGCGTGCACTGGCCGGTGCCAGTAGTAGCCTCAACCTCAGCGGCGCACTCAACAACCAGAACGGCACCCTCGAATTCGGGAGCACGGCTTTTAGCCTCGATGCCGCCAGCCTGAACAACCAATCCGGGCAATTGCAGCACGCAGGTTCTGGCCTGTTCCGCCTCAACACCGCCAGCCTCTCCGGTAGCCAGGGCACTATCAACGGTATGGGCAGCGCCGACTGGGCATTCGGCAACGTCGATGGCCTGGGGCGCGTGCAACTGAACGAAGTCCTGACCTATAAAAGTACCCAAGGCCTGACCCTGAAGGCGGGCGATCGCATGGCCAGCGGCAAGGGTTTGATCCTCGACGTAGCCAGCCTGGACAACGGCGGCGAACTGCTCAGCGACGGTGACCTAAGCATCACCACCACCGGCGACATGACCAACAGCGGCCGGGTGTCAGCCCTGCAAACACTGAGTGTGGCGGCGAATAACCTCAGCCAGAACGGCGGCCGTCTCGCAGGCCTCAATACCCAGGTCAAGCTGGGCGGGACTCTGGACAACCTCGGTTTCCTCACCGCGCGTCAGCAGCTGGACATCGCAGCGACGCAGATCAATAACCGGGGCACCCTTGGTGCTCAAGGCGCGGTGAACCTGACGGCCGTCAACGGCATCAACAATGCGGCGGACACGCTGTTGTTCAGCGGCGGCGACATGACGTTGCGCGGCAATGGTTTCAGCAACCTGTATGGCGACGTTTACAGCAAGGGCGACTTGAGTTTTGCAGCGGCGGATGGCGGCAAGGCGGCGCTGTTCAGCAACCGCTCCGGCACCGTGGAAAGCGAAGGCTCCATCGGCATCAATGCAGGCTTTATCGAAAACGCCAAAGACGAGTTCGAACTCGGGCAGACGTTGACCACCGGCAGCCTGAGTTGGATCTGTTACCAGCACTGCGGCGAGAAAGACAGCTGGGAACGTGGCGAGATCACCATCTACGAGACGTACCTTGAGGCGGCGACCAAGGATTCGGTAGCTGCGCGCCTGGTGGCTGGCAAAAACATGCTGGTGCAAGGCGACAATGTGCAGAACCGCTACAGCCTGATGGCTGCCAATGGCGACCTGAGTATCACCGCCGGTGACCTGCTGAATCAGGGCGCCGCGACACGCACAGGGGAGCGCAAGATTGTCGTCAGCACGCCAGGTCACGTTTCCGACGATTTGTTTGAACGCATGCAATATGTCGACGTTCCAGCGTTCAATGCGGCCACGGCGGCTGGGAATTTCGACAAGGCGCGCTTCGAGGAACTGAAAAACCGCTCACCCGACAGCCAGCCTTTCGCCCACTCAAGCGACGTTACCACCTGGACCGACAACGGCGGCCCAGGCTACGCCGCCACGATGCAGGCCGGCGGCACCGTCAACCTCAACGTCGCGCGCACCCTGCAAAACGGCACGCTGCGTAACAACACCCTGGCGCAGTTGACCGGCACCCTGGGCGATGACCAGACCGGCATCCCCGTCGGCGGCATCAACATCAACCTGAGCAAACACGCCAACGACCCGAGCGCCCAAGCCGCCGGTAGCGTGTTGACGGTCGCCAGCGTCGCCCCCGGCGGCGGCTTCGTACCCGTGGACTACACCGGCACGCCGTTCGCGCCGGTCGACCCCACCACCGCGCCGAACTTCCAGACGCCCAAGGGCGAGTACGGCCTGTTCGTCAAAAACCCCGACCCGACCAGCCATTACCTGATCGAGACCAACCCGGAATTTGCCACCACCACGGGCTTTTTCAGCTCCGATTACATGCTCGGCAAACTCGGGTTAACCGATGACAACGCCTGGCGCCGCCTGGGCGATGGCCAATACGAGAGCCGTCTGATCCGCGACGCCGTCCTCGCGCAAACCGGCCAACGCTTCCTCGCCGGCGGCCTCTACAGCGACGCCGACCAATTCCGCTACCTGATGGACAACGCCCTCGCCAGCAAAGACGCCCTGCGCCTGAGCCTCGGCGTGACGCTCACCAGCCAGCAAGTCGGCGCCCTGACCCACGACATCGTGTGGATGGAAAACCGCGTGGTCGACGGCCAGACCGTCCTCGTGCCGGTGCTCTACCTGGCCCAGGCCGAATCACGCAACGTACGCGGCAACAGCCTGATCCAGGGCCGCGATCTCAACTTGGTCACCGGCGGCGACCTGATCAACGTCGGCACCCTGCGCGCCAGCAACAACCTCTCCGCCGTCAGCAGCGGCAGCATTTACACCGGCGGCCTGATGGAAGCCGGCAACAACCTGAGCCTGCTGGCCCAGGACAGCATCCGCAACGCCATGGCCGGCGAAATTCGCGGCAACCAAGTCAGCCTCGCCGCCCTCAAGGGCGACATCACCAACGACAACACCGCGATCCAGGTACGTGACGGCGCCGGCATGCGCACCCTCACCGACACCAGCGCGAGCACCATCGTCGCCCGCGAAAACCTCGCCATCGACGCCGGGCGCGACCTCACCAACCGAGGCGCACTCACCGCCGGCAAAGACGCCAACCTGACCGCCGGCCGCGACCTCAACCTGATCGCCGCCAGCGACACCCGCGTCAAGCACGAGACCCGCGACGGCGGCGAAAAATCCAGCATCACCACCGACGTCAAAAACCTCGCCGCCAGCGTCGCGGCAGGCGGCAACCTCAATATGAAAGCCGGGCAGGACGTCAACATCATCGGCAGCACGGCCACAGCCGGCAAAGACCTGAATATTCAGGCCGGGCGCGACTTCAACGTGGCGTCGGTCAGCGAGATGCACAACGTCGAGGGCAAGGAAAAACACGGCAAGGAACGCATCAAGACCTCGGATGACCAGACTACCCAAGTGGCTAGCGTGTTGACGGCAGGCGGGGACTTTGTGAGCCAGGCCGGGCGCGATACGACGATTGTGGCGAGCAAGATCAGCGCGGGGAATGAGGCTTATCTGTACAGCGGGGATAAGTTGAGTTTGTTGGCGGCTGAGAACAGCACGCACACCCTCTACGACATGAAGAAAAACAGCGGCTGGGGCTCCAAAAAGACCCAGCGCGATGAGGTAACCCGCGTTACCAATGTCGGCACTGAGATCAAGACGGGGAGCGACTTATCGCTTGTCAGTGGCGGCGACCAGTTGTATCAGCGCGCCAAGCTCGACAGCGCTAATGACCTGACGATTGCCAGCGACGGCGCGGTGACGTTCGAAGCGGTTAAAGACTTGCATCAAGAGAGCCACGAGAAAAGCAAGGGTGACCTAGCCTGGACGAGCGCCAAGGGTAAGGGTAATACCGACGAGACGTTGCGTCAGAGTGAGTTGAAGGCGCAGGGCGAGTTGGCGATCAAGGCCGTGGACGGCTTAAGGATTGATGTAAGGCAGGTTAACCAGAACACCGTAAGCCAGACCATTGACGCGATGGTCCAAGCGGACCCAAGCCTCGCCTGGATCAAGCAAATGGAGCAGCGCGGCGATGTTGACTGGCGTGAGGTCAAAGAGCTGCACGACAGCTTCAAATACAGCAACTCAGGCCTGGGTGCCGGCGCGCAAATTGTCATAGCGATCATTGTTACCTACTTCACGATGGGGGCTGCCACGGGTGCAATCGCCGCTGCTGGAACGGGCACGTCGATGGCTGGTGCGACGGCTGCTGCCACCGCCACGTCTGCGGCAGGCTGGGCCAATGCTGCGGGCAGCGTCGTTCTTGGCGGCATGGCCAGTAATGGTGCGATCAGTACGATCAATAACCGTGGCAATTTAGGCGCAGTGTTTAAGGACGTAACCTCCAGCGATGCGATGCGAGGCTATGTTGCATCCGGTGTTACTGCAGGGCTAACCGCAGGATTGTATGACGACTGGACCAGCACGCAGACGGGCACTACTACCGCGCTGCCTAACTCAGGCGCAGTAGCCTCTGCTAGCCCACTGAGTACTTGGCAAGGTGTTGGTCAATTCACTGCGAATCAGGTTCTGCAAAATGGCACATCGGCCATCCTGACTAAGGCGCTGGGAGGGGAGGGCAGCCTTGGGGACGCATTGCAAAGCAGCCTTGCCAATGCATTTGCTGCTTATGGCTTCAACATGATTGGTGACGTCTCCAAGAATCGATTTGCCGACGGCGGCATCACCAAGATTGGACTGCACGCGTTGATGGGCGGGCTGGCAGCTGAAGCGGCTGGCGGCGATTTCCGCACCGGCGCATTGGCAGCCGGTGTGAATGAGGCTTTGGTGGATAGCCTCTCCAAACAGTACGCCAGCATGCCTGAGGATAAGAGAAAAAGTTTGCTGGTGATGAGTTCGCAGTTGATTGGCGTGTTGGCGGCCTCGGTTGACAGCGATGCTGACGGTGAGAGTTTGCAAACCGGAGCATGGGTTGCGGGAAATTCGACACAGTACAACTATCTAAATCATGAAGAAAATCAAGAGCGCTGGGCTGCCAAGAAAAAATGCCAGGGCGGAGATAGCGCTGCGTGCGGGCGTGCTGACGCTCTGGATGCTCTAGATAAAAATCGAGATTTGGCGCTAACCACGGCCTGTACTGCGAATGGTGCTGGTACTACCTGTCGTTTTTTACGGCAAGAAGCATCCGCGGCTGCTAGAAGCCTGGTGGTTGCGAGATTCGGTCCTGAGGCTAAAGAGCAGGCTAAGCAAATTGATCAAAATAAGGAGCTTGCGGCGTATTCCATTGAGGCGGAGCTTCGAAGCATTAGGCAAGTAGATAGCCCGATTGCCCTTGCTCAGACAGAGCGACTGGCTAAGCAGCTCGCTGAATTTGGATCAGACTTCATTCCGGTTTACGGCGATGCGAAGGGCTTTTATGAGGCTGAGGATCCGTTTGACTATGCAGTGGCGAGTGTTGGGCTGATCCCGGGCGCCGGCGATGCAGCCCAGAAAATCTTAGGGAAAGCTAAAAAACTTTATCTGGAAGGTAAGGTCGCCGAGTCTGCAGATTTGGTAGAGGGGCTTTCGAAAGAACTGTCAACGGGCAACTTGAAAGCAGTTGGAGAGGTACCATCAGGCAAGCCTTTAGCCCTAGCTTCACCTGAGTTCAACGTACCAGTAGACTATCATCTGAGTCGGAATGCAGACGGCACGGCCACGGTCACAGGACCTAGAGGTGGAGTGTATAACTCAACTGGGCGTTATACTGCAGAAGGAAAGCCAGTGTACCGAGATAACAGTGGCGGCTATGTTACATTGGATGGCGGTCGGGCTAGTGTTCCTGCACCCGTAAATTATGAATCTATACCCATACACCATATTTGCACTAATAAATGTACCTCTGGAGCGAATGGGCAGATTGCGTGGACAAAGGAATACCAGCAATTCTTTGATGGAGCTAATCTTAATATTAACAGCGCCACGGAAAATTTGGTTGCGGTGCCAGGACACAGAGGGCCTCATCCTATCGAGTACCATCAGTATGTATTTGGTAGCTTGGAGCAGGCTACTCGAGGATTAGAGCCAGGGACCCAAGCTTATCAATCAGCTGTGACGAGAACATTAGAGGGGATTAAGAAGGAGGCAGTAATCGTGGGTAGTGAAGTTAATAAGTGGCTTACGAGGGACTGAGATGAAATATTATTTAATGCGGCAAGACGTAACTGTCTGCGATAAGTGGGTGCTTGGCGACGTAAAGCATGTAAATAACTGGCATTTTAGTGATCCTCCAGTTAATTTCATGGAGCCAGGTACGTATACGCTTGATGTCAAGTTCGACGGTAGAGAGGTTGATTATTCCCTCGCTGGATACGCAGGTGTTCCAGTCTTAAGCGAAAAAGCACGGAATTCGCTAGTCGGCTTGCGAGAAGTTGATGAGCCTTATCGAGATGTCATTTTTGCGCCAGTTGAAATAAGTAATAAAGAAGTTTGCCAGAACTATTTCCTGATGATCATTGAGACGCAAATTGATTGTGTAGATGAAAAATGCTCGCGCTTCAAAAAGTTTGAAGTTGATGATCCTGTCAGGCCTGATATGGCTGGCAATTACCGTGCTTTCTACAATTTAGTAATCGATCTGGATAAGGTAGGTGCAAGTCATATTTTTAGACTAAAAAAGTATTTGGGCGCTATTATAGTTAGTGAGGAAGTGAGGCAGCGGTTGATCGCGGCTGGCATCGTCGGCGTCCTGTTTGACTCAGTCATTGGTGATCAAGAAACTGTTACTTAGTTGCTTGATTAGTGGTGAGGTGGTTCGGCCAATTTTTGCTAGGATTGGGTCGATAGCTTTACGATATATATACGTTTTGTGGAAACTCAGCGCATAGAGGGTGGCGTTGATATTTGGCTTGTAAGCCAAGATTTAAATTCGGATGTAAGTTGCTGGGTTATTGAGCGAGCCCAAGGTGCGCGCAATGAAATTAAAAAAAATACCTAGCAATGAAAATATTCTTCATATTTTTATTTTGCCCTTTTTTCGCAGGTCTGCTCATAGAACCAATTTCTCTAATAGTCATGCTTGTAGGACTGTTTTAGCAACGCTGGTTAGCCAGGGAAAGTGAGGGGGGGACGCGTTTTCAATTCTGTTGACTGCTCCATTTATTGCGGAGCTAGTTTTTTGCCTTCCCTTGCATTTGCATGCTGTATAAACATTGTTAAGCCGACTGGAACTTTAAAAGTTTGCAGGAGTGTTTCGATTTTCGGGGCTGTAGTTGCTTCTTTATATATGTTTTTGGCGGATTCTCATTTACGTCGTAATAGTTTCAGTTTGAGCGTTGTGAACAGCATGTTTCCTGCTTCGATTGCTTTCTTTGGAGGGGCGCTAATGACGGGGCTGCTATCGTATTGGCCCTTCCCGAAATATTTTATTGAGTGCAGGCGGTAAATTACAAGGTCTTGGAAGATAACAGTGGTCTGACCCCTATTTTCGCCGTAAACGAAGATTTTGCCCATTGGGTTCCAGCGGGGTGGGTTGGCGGACGCGAGCAAGGTAATAGAGTACGGAAAGCAACATAATATTAGCGTGATCACTAAACGATTTTGTGGCTAATCATATGGTTGAAATTGAAGTTGTTTTTAACGAGAGGTTACGTGATTGCACTTCAGATGTGTGGGGAAGCCTGATCCAGCCGCTCAGAAAAATTAATGAAAGTGCCGTCACTGATGGATTCTCGGGCAAGAGATTATTGTTGACGGACGTCTCGGATTACTTGATAAAAAATAAGTGTCGAAGTTTTTTATTGAACTGGCAAACGGTTCTGTTGAGTTTTCGTATGTGGCAGATAAAGCGATTTATCGGCTTGATATGAAGCACTTGGCTAACTCGATTGAGGTGGCCCAATCCTTGATGGAAGGGTTGATCGATGAGTCCGGATTTGTTCAGGCGCGAATTTACGACGCTGAGTATGAGCGTTGGCAGAATGCCGAGAGTCTTACGCTCTTTGAAGTTGAGTGCGCTGAGCATGCTCATCTGCCCAAGAGAAGTAACGGGCTTCCTTTTCCGTTGACCCAAGAGATCGTAGATATATCAAAAAATCTTGGGCGCTGGGTTTTAAAAAGCGGCTATATTGAGGCAGTTGGCGCTGTCATGTGGGTAAATAAATCCTTGCTTCAGGTAGAGGGTGTGGACGAAAAGACGTTAATGGATGTCGACTGCTTTGAAGTAGAAGATTTGGGTGGAGTTTTGAAAATCGCTGCCTATGATCAGTGCTTCACTTCAGCCGTAGGGGCTCAGGCTGAGAGGCAGGCCTTGCTGAGGAAAGTTTTGTTTAATACGTAAAGTTTCAGCGAGAAGCTGGCGGATTTAGTTGAGTGTTAAGCCCTTTACAACTCGAATGAGTCTGCCTCCTTTATCTTCATCTTGGCTGCTTGCCTACCGGCACCACTGAAAAGGAAAGCGTCTCGCTGCGCCGTGTCACCAATATTGCTACGGGCGACCAACGTTACGCCGGCATCATCCAGGCCGGCGGCGCGGCCACTGTCATCACCCAGAACAACATCGATAACACCGTGGTGCGCCCGGGCTATACCTACGTGGGCGCGGGCGCCAAAACCGGTACCGATGCTACAGGCGCCAGCGGCGCTACCGGTTACTCGACCCGCATCACCCTTAACCAGCAATTACCTCCTGACCTGGCCCAGCAGCAGATCAACCCGCTGAGCTTGCCCGGCTTTACCTTGCCCAGCGGGCAGGGCGGCCTTTTCCGCCTCAGCGGTGAAAGCGCCAGCGCGCCTGCCAGCACCGGCCCTCAGGGCTGGACCCTGAGTGGCGTCACCGTTGACCGTGCGCCGGCCAGTGGCCCGATCGTACCTGGCAGCGGCACCTCGGCTGACGGTGTAGTCATCAATCGCGTGCAAGGCCTGCCGGACAGCCAGTTCGTCTCCAACCCGCAGAAATACCTGATCGAAACCAACCCTGCACTGACCAACCTCGGTCAGTTCCTCAGTTCCGATTACCTGCTGTCCAAACTGGGCTATGACCCGGACCAGGCGCAGAAACGCCTGGGTGATGGTTTCTATGAACAACGCCTGATCCAACAGGCGATCATCGCCCGCACCGGTCAGCGCTTCATCGACGGTATTACCAGCGATACGGCGATGTTCCAGTACCTGATGGACAACGCGATCGGCAGCAAGCAGGCGCTTAATCTGTCGGTGGGCGTGAGCCTCACCGCCGAACAGGTCGCCGCCCTGACCCACGACATTGTGTGGATGGAAAACGCCACCGTTGCCGGCCAGCAAGTTTTGGTGCCGGTGCTCTACCTGGCCCAGGCCAACAACCGCCTGGCGCCAAACGGCGCATTGATCACCGGCAGCGATCTCAATCTGGTGTCCGGCACCGACCTCAACAACGTCGGCACCCTGCGCGCGACCAACAACCTTGCCGCCAGCGCCGGGCGCAACATGGTCAACAGCGGCCTCACCGAAGCCGGCAACCGACTCGACCTGCTCGCCGGCAACAGCCTGACCAACCGCGCTGGCGGCATCATCGCCGGGCGCGACGTCAGCGTGGGTGCCATCAACGGTGACGTGCTCAACGAACGCAGCGTAACCAGCCACCAGAGCAGCAGCGGCTACCGCACCGAACGCACCGACTTTGTCGACAACGCCGGGCGCATCGAAGCCGCCAACACCCTGACTCTCCAAGCCGGGCGTGACGTCAACAGCGCCGGCGGCGCGCTGAAAAGCGGCGCCGACACCCGCATACAAGCCGGGCGCGACGTAAATCTGGCTACCGCCGAACATCGCACTGCCAATAGCGTCGGCACTCGCTCACGCAGTAGCAGCGTGGCCCAGTACGGCACCGTTGTGGAGGCGGGGCGAGACTTCCAGGTTGTGGCTGCGCGGGACATCAGTGCGATTGGCAGCCAGTTGAATGCAACGCGTGATCTGGCGATGGTGGCCAATGGGAATTTGAACCTGGCGTCGGCGGCGAATGAACAGCATTCGGCCTCTAATTCCAAGAAGATCACCCAACAGGAAGACCATGTTCAGCAAGTGGGCACATAGCTTGTGGCCGGTGACAACCTTTCCCTGAGTGCAGGCAATGACCTCGCCCTCAGCGCCAGCCGCGCGAGTGCGGGCAAGGAAGCCTACCTTTACGCAGGTAATGATCTGGCGCTGAACGCCGCGCAGAACAGCGACTACAGCTATTACCGCAAAACCAAAACCAGCAGCGGGTTGTTGTCCAGCAGCTCGAAAACGCGTATCGACAGCAGTAACCAGATCAGCCAGCAGGGCTCTTCAGTCAGTGCCGACACCGTCATCGTAGGTGCCGGTCGAGACATCGGCACTGCGGCCAGTGACGTGGTTTCCACCAACGCCACAAGCCTGATTGCCGGGCGCAATGTGGTGATCGACGGCGCGACGGAAATCTTTGAACAAAGCCATTCGTCCTCAACCAAAAAATCAGGCCTGCTGAGTACTGGCGGCATCGGCGTCACGTTGGGCTCAAGCAGCAACAAGAACACGTTCACCAGCAGCACCGAAACCACCCGGGCCAGCAACATCGGCAGTGTGCTGGGCAGCGTGGATGTACAGGCGGGCAAAGACCTGACCATTCGCGGCTCTGACGTGGTTGCCGGCAAAGACATCAGCCTGATTGGGCAAAATGTCAGCGTCTTGGCTTCTGAGAACAACAACCGCAGCGAGCAGACGGCTAAAAGCAAATCCAGCGGTCTGACTCTGGCGTTATCCGGCACCGTGGGTGGCGCAGTGGACGCCGCTTACCAGACCGCCAAGCAAGCCAAGAACGAGGACGACAGCCGCCTCTCGGCGCTGCAAGGTGTTAAAGCAGGGTTGACCGGCGTACAGGCCTGGCAAGCAGCGCAGCAAGACGGCGGAATGACCGGGGACAACGCTGCGCAGTTCGTAGGTATCAGCCTCTCCGTGGGCTCGCAAAAGTCCGAATCCAAACAGACCCAAGAGCAAACCCTTAGCCAGGGCAGCAGCCTGACGGCAGGCAATAATCTCACCATCGTGGCGGACGGTAATGGTACGCCTGGCGACGCGGGTGATATTCATGTTCAAGGCAGCAAGCTTCAGGCTAGCAATGAAATGCAGCTGGCTGCCGCGCGCGATATTCGCCTGGAAGCTGCGGCTAACAATCAAAAGCTAGATGGGAAAAACAACAGCAGCGGGGGAGCGCTTGGCATCAGCCTTGGCGTTGGCTCCGAAGGCGGTGGCCTGAGCGTTTTCGCCAATGCAAACAAGGGCACCGGAAACGAAAAGGGTACTGGCACGACCTGGACAGAAACGACGCTAGATGCGGGCAAGCAGATCAGCTTGGTCAGTGGGCGAGATACCGTCCTCAAAGGTGCTCAGGTCAGTGCAGACCAGATTAAAGCCACCGTAGGTCGCGACCTCACGCTGCAAAGTCTGCAAGACACCGATGACTACAAGTCCAAACAGACGGATGTCAGCGGGGGCATCAGCTTCGCCATTATCGGCAGCGGTGGTAGCGCAAACCTGAGCGTCAGCAAAAGCAAAATCGATTCCAACTATAAAAGTGTGCAGGAGCAAACCGGCCTGTTCGGCGGCAAGGGTGGTTACCAGATCGATGTGGGCAACCATACCCAACTCGATGGCAGCGTGATTGCGAGCACTGCGTCGCCGGACAAGAACCGCCTGAGCACGGGCACGCTCGGGTGGAGCGTCCTAAAGAACAAGGCTGACTACACCAGCCAGTTGCAGAGCGCGAGCGTCAGCAGCGGCAGCGATGGCACCAATGCTTTCATCAGCAATATGCCCACCGGCACCTTGATCGCCTTCAACCATGGCGACAGTGCCAGCGGCACGACATCATCGGCCATTTCCAACGGCACTCTCGACATTCGCGACCCTGCCAAACAGCAGCAGGACGTCGCAACGCTGAGCCACGATGTTGAACACGCCAACGACAGCATCAGCCCCATCTTCGATAAGGAGAAAGAGCAGAAGCGTCTGCGGCAGGTGCAGTTGATTGCGGATATTGGCACTCAGACAGTAGACATCGTGCGGACCCAAGGTCAGATCGATGCCGATAAAGAGGCGCGTGCTGAACTTGATAAGCGTGGGGTCAAGGAGCCTGGAAAAGATGCCAAAGAAGAGGGGGTCGAAGCCTACCAAAAACAACTGATTGCCACTGATGCTTATCAACGGATCATGGCTGACTACGGGGTCGGCGGCAATTACCCACGTGTCGCACAGGCGGTGACAGCGGCATTGCAAGGGCTGGTGGGGGGCGATATCGGCTCAGCCATTGCGGGCGCATCGGCGCCTTACCTGGCACAGGTCATCAAGAAATCGACTGGCGATAACACCGCGCTCAATATCATGGCCCATGCCGTATTGGGCGCGGTGGTGGCGCAGGCACAAGGCAATTCTGCGGGAGCGGGGGCTGCGGGAGCTGCGACAGGCGAGCTCATCGCGCGCCAACTCTATCCGGGCACGGCAACGGCGGATCTGACGCAGCAGCAAAAAGAAACGGTCTCAGCGCTGTCGGGCTTGGCGGCAGGGCTGGCTGGGGGGATTGCTGGTGGTGATCTGAGCGGTGCGGTGACGGGGGCGCAGGCGGGGACAAATGCTGTTCAGAACAACTACCTGAGCAAAGCGCAGAAAGCCCAGCGAGATAAGGAGATGGAAGGGTGTCCGAGTGTGGTGTGCAGGACAGGCACTGCTACCAAATGGACAGCGATTGATATCGCCCAGGATGCCGTTTTTACAGCAGGCATAGCCAAAGGTGCTGTTCTGGAGCTAAACGACACCGTTGATGGCATCGTGCGCACGGCGGGTAATCTCACGGAGACTTATACGGCGCTGAAAGCGGTAGTTGAGAGCGGTGGTGTTTGGGACTCGGTCAAGCAGTCGTACGTCGACCGTATCGATCACTTGCAAGCGCAGTATGAGGAGGCCGGGGCCAGTGGTGCATTTGAGGCTGGAGCCGAAACTGGAAGACTGATCAGTGATATGGCTGCGGTTCTTTCAGTCGGTGGTGGCGCGTTGAAGGGGGGGGCCTTGCTGGCGGAAAAAGTTACGGCTAAGGTTGCTGCCAAGGCAGAGCTGGCGGGTGCGAAAGCAACCCCTTCAGGTTTGGTTTCTGGAGAAACTGGCTTTGTAGATACCGGTAAAGCTGCTGCTAACGATGCGGATTTCTGGGGTGCAAAAGCAACTGGAGCTGCGTTAGAGAGCGAGGCGACGGGCTTCTTTGGTCAGCAAAGAAAGTATTGGTCTCAAGAGCCAATACAGTTCAATGGTAATAAAGTTTATCAGAGGAACGATTTGGTTGATCCAAGTAGGGTGGATAGCCAAACTGGTCTTACAAATTTGGATCTCATGAAAAATGGCTTGGCTCCATATGGACCTGATGGCAAGAAGGTCAATCTGCATCATATGTTGCAAACCCAAGACGGTCCAATTGCTGAGGTTACGCAAAGCTTTCACCAAAAAAACAGTGGTGCTATTCATATAAATTCGGGTTCTGATATTCCTTCGGGAATCAATAGGTCACAGTTTGAGAAGTGGAAAAAAGACTATTGGAGAAGCCGGGCAAACAATTTTTGAATTATGAATTTTAGTGTTGGAGATTGTTATGGATATCGACATAAGAGATGCTGTCGCAGAGCTGAAAAGCGTTCGTATGTCTCTTCCAAATGCACAGCGACTTCCTGATGATGCCTTAATTGTTGCTTATGAGCGTGAACTCGGTATTTCATTTTCGGATGAGTATAAGATTTTTGCCAAGGAGGCAAGTGATAGTATTTTTAATGGCAAGGATGCGCTTCGATTAACCGTGGACAGAAATAGCCCGAGAGAGCTTCTGAACGTTGTTGCAGAGGCTCGAGAGCAGGGTGTTCCAAAATCGTGGCTCCCCATTTGCGAGGATAATGGAAACTACTATTGTCTTCTTGAGGATGGCTCTGTCAGTTACTGGGCGCATGATGGACGCTCCAATGAAAATTGGCCCAGTCTTGCTAGTTGGATAAAACATGCATGGATAGATGGTGAATAGCCTTTATAGGAATATTACTAACACCGGCCTTGCGCCGGTGTTTTTGCACCCTATCTGCACCCTTTTTGCCGCCTTCTTGCATCCTATTTGCATCCTATTTGCAGTCAAGTTGCATCCCTTTTGCACCCCCCCTGACGACCTACGCTCTGTGAGGCTCAAGGTTTCCCTCGCCGCGTCGATAGCTTCTCAAGTCAATGCGAGCGCCCCTCATGTTCAATACCCGGTTGAAAAATAGAATCCAGCAATTGGAAAAACAGCTGGGAGCCCTGGAGCAGGTAAAGGCAACTCTGGATCTCGAAACCGTGTCCGTCACTCTGGATGCAGGAGGCGTCATCCTGGAGGTGAATGCTCAGTTCGAGAAAGAGTTGGGATTCACCCAGGCTGAATTGTCCGGGCGTACCCTGCGTGAGTTCAGTCCCTCTGAACTGCAGGGCGACGTCCATCAGCGGCGCGCATTGGATGCAATCGCCGAAGGCAAGCATTACAGCGGTACCTTGCGCCTGTGCAGCCACGACGGTCGACACGTCTGGCTACGAGCAATGGTTATACCTTTCGCGGGTGAGAGTGGGCGTGTCGAACGGATCGTTATGTATTCCAGCGTGCTCACAAGAACCATTGAAGCCTCAAGGGAGAACGAAGCGCTGGTGGGAGCGTTGATGCGCTCCACTGCCGTTATCGAGTTCTCCCTGGACGGAGTCGTGCTGACAGCCAATCAGAATTTTCTGAGCGCTATGGGCTATACGCTTCCCCAAATCCTGGGCAAGCACCACCGAATCTTTTGCGTGCCATCCGACGCTCAGTCAGAGGAATACGATCGGTTTTGGCAGACCCTTAGACAGGCATCCTATGTCGCCGGCAGGTTCTGCCGAGTGGATAAATTCGGCAACGAGGTATGGCTGGAGGCTTCCTACAACCCAATCGTGGATGCCAA
Source organism: Pseudomonas sp. AK106 (assembly GCF_053903055.1). Lineage (NCBI taxonomy): Bacteria > Pseudomonadati > Pseudomonadota > Gammaproteobacteria > Pseudomonadales > Pseudomonadaceae > Pseudomonas > Pseudomonas sp. AK106. The sequence goes on along the minus strand of NZ_CP096426.1, from coordinate 5,592,909 downwards.
TGGCAAGCTGTACAAAATTGCCAAGTTAGCCACCGTTATTACCGACCAGGTGATCCGCGAGCGCGCTGTCTCCGAGGCAGCCGGCATGGCCCACGGCACCTCGGTTCGAACCAATACCAGCGCACAGCAAGGTCGCGAAGTCATTCAGAACACCGTCACGACCCTCAATACGCTTTCTGCCTTGATGGAGGATGCGGCCCATGGCATCGAAGCACTGGATGCCCAGAGCCAGGAAATCGGCACCATTGTCAAAACCATCGGCAGCATCGCGGACCAGACCAATCTGTTGGCCTTGAACGCGGCGATCGAAGCGGCACGTGCCGGGGAGCAAGGCAGGGGATTCGCTGTGGTCGCCGACGAGGTCAGGAACCTGGCCCTTCGAACCACTAAAGCGACGGCGGAAATCTTCGAGGTCGTGAAAAACAACCAGGTTCTGGCGTCGAGTGCGGTGACTTTGATTGGCAAAAGCAAGCAGCAGGCCGGGGCGGCGCTGGATCTGGCCAGTGAGGCGGACGAGGTGATCAAGGACATTCAGCAAGGTGCCAACAGTGTCGTGGTTGCCGTTGAGCAGTTCTCGGGTCAAGCCGGACAGTAATGACTGTTGCAATGGGTCATGTCTGCACGTCTCAATGACCCCCAGTTAATGCGCGATCCAGGTGATCCTTGTGCTCGATGCTCTCAAGCAATCCATAAACGATCTGCATAAGGTCGACCGGCCCAGACTGGAAGATGAGTGTGACGCGCTGCTCTCTCGGATCGAGCAGGGACGAACAGAAGGGAGTCTGACTGGCGAGCAGGCCACGCAGCTGTTCTATGATGTCCGTAACGAACGTTCAAGGTGCTTTCGCAGCGGAAGTCAGCGTCGCATGGGCAATCCCTCGGCCAATGTGCCATCGCGCGACTCAGTGGGCATGAGCCGCATGCTTATTTGAAAGATGTTTTCAAAGGGTTGCTCGAACCGAATCAAGCCACCTGGCCCGCGCTTTCAATCTCCCGCGCATGCCCCTTCGCGGTCTTGCCCGCCTGCTGCACGGCCCACTTCATGAATTCCGCAATCGCCCACTCTTCGCGCCGTTCTTTCGCGCAGTACACGAAATAGTCGAACTTGAGCTCCGCCGTCGCGTTGGTGACTTGCACCAGGCGTTTACTTTGCAGGGCTTCGGAGGCAAAGACGCTGTTGACCAGTGCAATGCCTTGACCCGCACAGGCCGCACTTATCAACAGGGACTCATCGCCATAACTGGAGCCCTGAATCATCTTGCGATTGCTCATGCCGAACGCGTTCATCCAGACCTTCCAGTAGTTGCGCTCGGTGTCCTGCAGCAGCGGGAAGGTCAGGCAATCCTGCGGGCTCTCGATGTTGCGCTGGGTGCTGAGCAGGCGTGGGCTGCACACGGGTATCAGGTAGGACGACCACAAATGCGTGGCGTGGTTTTCGCAACTGGCTGCCGTTTCACGCTGAATGCAGATGTCCACGTGGCCGTGCTTGAGCTCGGAAAGACCATTACAGATCTGAATCGAGATTTCGACGTTGGGGCAGCGCTCCTTGAAGCCGCTCAGTGCCGGGATCAGCCACGAACTTGCGATGGTGGACGTTGTGCTGATGACCAGACGCGTCTGACGTGGCGCCTTGAGTGCAGCGCGCGACCAGGCTTTTTCGATCACGTCGAAAGTGCCGGCGAGTTCGTCAAACAGACTGCGTCCGCAAGGGGTGAGCTGGATGCCCTTGGCGTCTCGCTCGAACAGGCGCCTGCCAATCTGGTCTTCCAGCCCTTTGATCTGCTGACTGATGGCCGCCGGTGACACGCACAGCTGATCCGCTGCACGTTTCATGCTTCCGGCCTTGCACACCTCAACGAACGTGCGGAGGGCTATCAACGGGATCGCTCTGCTCATCCTGCATACCTCGTCGTGAGAATGCTGCCCGTGCGCCAGGTGACGGAAAAGCGTCTTGAAGTTGCCATCGGATGAATCCCAAAAGGGTGTTTATCACCCGGCATTGGATATTGTCAGGCGCAGCCGGGCCCGGGCGGGTGCATACCCGGCGTGGAAGTCAGTTGTGGATAACGTGTTTTCAGGTGGTTGCGGCACTGTCCCGAGCGACCGGTACCGGCTTCGGCTTGCTTTGACTCAGCACGAACCAGACCGCCAGGCAGATGAGGCCGCCGCCGTAAAGGTGTCCCGCAGAAACCTTTTCACCGAGGAACATCACTCCCCACAGGACGCCGAACGGCGGAATGAGGAAGGTGACGGTCAGCGAACGCACCGGGCCGATATCAGCGATCAGACGGAAGTACAGAATGTAAGCGCACGCCGTGCACACGAAACCAACGGCTGCCAGGGACAGCCAAACGGTCGAGTCGCCCCACGTGGCCGGCGGGTTGACCGTCGCGGAGACGGCGAAGAAGGGCAGCAGGAACAGCGTCGCGCCGATCTGGCTGCCGAAGGCTACGAGCTTGGCGTCCAGTCCTCCCCGGTCGCCGATCCACCGACGGGTCATGAATCCTGCGGCGCCATAGCAACTGGTCGCGACCAGGCAAGCGAGTGCGCCCATGACCACCGACGTGGTGAAAGTCACCGGGCCTGTCGTGGTCAGTAACGTTATCCCCAGCAAACCGAGAAACACGCCGATGGCTTTTTTGGGCGTCAACGAATCATTGAAAAACACAGCGCCAATTAACACGCCCATCAATGGCGTGGTCGCGTTCAGGATGGCGGAATAACCCGCGGGTAATAACAGGGCCGCCATGCTGTACATCAAAAAGGGAATGCCGGAATTGATAATGCCGAGGATCAAGGTGGATTTGAACTTGCCGTTGAACTCATGGCGGGTTCTGAAGATGGTCAGAATAACCATTAACCCGATGGCGCCAAGCAACACCCGAAAGAAGGCGGTCGGCAACGCACCCAGTACCGGGGCGGCAACGCGCATGAAGAGAAAACTGGCGCCCCAGATGGCGGCCAGAACAATCAGTCGAACACAGTCGGACACTTTCATCGTGTTTCCTTTCTTGATCTCTATCACTGATGCGCCGACCGAAACGTTGTCGATTGACGCTCGTCGAGTCAGGGTGTGATGATTTGAGCAGTGTCTGAAGTGGTGCTCAAGCGAGCTTTTCTTAAGCACATTAGATTTTCTTAACCGAGGTCAGGCATGAAATTCCCGCCCCTGCACGCGCTGTTGTGTTTTGAAGCGACGGGGCGCCACGCCAGCATGAAAGGCGCGGCCGGTGAGCTGTTTGTGACCCCTGCGGCCATTAGCCAACAGATCGCCAAGCTCGAGAAAGCCGTTGGCGTCACGCTGTTCATCCGCAACACCAAACGCCTGGAGCTGACTGCCGAGGGCAAGATCTACCTGCGGGCCATTCGCCCCGCACTTGGGCAGATATCCGACGCCACCCAGCGTCTGATGAGCGACAACGGCCCCAATACAATCACTGTCAGCTGCACCAGCGGCTTTGCGATGCAATGGCTGCTGCCCCGCCTGCCTGATTTCCAGGCCATCTGCCCCGGCATCGAGGTGCTGATCAGCACCACAAACAGGCTGGTTGATTTGCTCGGCGACGGCGTTGACTTCGCCGTGCGCCATGGCCTCGGCCGTTATCCCGGTCTGGAAGTGGAGATGCTGATCAACGACCGACTGCAGCCTGTCTGCAGCCCTTCTTTGCTGCCGGACTCCCGGTACCTGTCGTCCCCCATTGACCTGAAAAGCTACACCCTGTTGCACGACGAACACCGCGAAGACTGGGCGTTATGGCTCCGTGCGGTGGGTATCGAAGACGGCGAGGCCGCCGTTCACAAAGGTTCGGTGTTCGTGGATTCCAACGGCGTCATAGAGGCTGCCCTGGCGGGAATGGGCATTGCGCTGGTGCGCCGTTCGCTGATTCGAGAAGAGCTGGCGTCCGGCCGATTGGTTGTGCCGTTTCGCGCGACGATCGACACGCCGATTGCCTATTACCTGGTTTACGACGAGACAGCCATTCTCCCCAAGTCCAGCAAGCAGTTTCGTGACTGGCTAGTGTCCCAGGCCACCGTCAGTCAGCGTGAATTCACCACGCGATAGTTTGCGTTCACGTTCCCCGACACAGTGTTGATTAGTTATCAGGGCAGTTAAGTCCTGCTTCAGTGTCCGTGGGTGATACACCCATACGGGTAAAACTGATCAACGTGTTGATTATAAAAACAATTAAGCCGAGACCCGTTAAGTCAGACTTAACCGCTGATTGCGGATTTCTAGTTTGCCCCGCCACTCACTTTTCTTCAGTTTATTCTTTAGCTAATACGCGCCCGTCAGCTCAGCCTGGCGCCGATAAAACAGCGAGCAGGATGCTCCGGCTGAAGGAAAACCCCATGACTGATTTCGATATTTTTCGTCCCATGGCGTGGGACAAACTGGTTCATGAATATGACCTGGATGGCGCAAGGCTGCTGCCGTGGAATGGATATCCGACGCCCATCGGCGGCGGCTGGTGTGTCGTGCGGCCCCACACCAAATCCTTGTCCCACACGCAGATAGACCAGGAATTCTTTATCGGCATCAAAGGGACCGCACAGTTGATCGTCGGGGATCGAACATACCCGTTCACCATGGGCGACATTGCTGCCATTCCCAAACACACCGATCACTATGTATTTAACGACACTGACGAAGACTTCCACTTCTACGTCGTATGGTGGGATCGCGAATCCGCCAATCGCTTCCTCGATGAAGACGCCCGGCAGGCCGTGGCCGCCAATGAGTTCGCCCTGCACAAAGCGACGGTTCATGACGTGTCCGATCAGAGGGCGTCGTGATGGGCAAGTTGCTGGTTACGATCACGCCGCCGACCCCCAATGGTGACTTACACATTGGTCATATGGCGGGGCCTTTTCTGGCAGCGGACATCTATACCCGAGCCCAACGCCAACGCGGCCACGACTGCACCCTCGTCTCATACTCCGATGACTATCAATCCTACATGCTGCGGCGAGGAATCGAGCTGGACCAGGCGCCTCAAACACTGGCGCTGGAGAACACTGACAAGATCAACGACACGCTTGAGAAGATGGGCATCCAGGTGGATTTCTGGATGCGCCCGTTCGGCAACAGTTACTTCAAGAACGCCGTGGAGGAGATGTACGAGTACGCGGTGAAGGCGGGGGCCATTTACAAAAAAGTCAGCCCGGAACCGTATTGCGAGCACTGTGATAAGTGGGGCTACGAAGCCTTCGGGCGGGGCAATTGTGATCACTGTGGCTCAGACTCGGATGCCAGCCAGTGCGAAGAATGCGCCCATACCCCCAATGCCTCGAAGATGAGTAACTTCCGCTGCAAATTATGCGCGGCGCCTATGCTCTGGCGGCCGATAGAGCGTGAGTTTCTGGCGCTGTCGAACTTCCGTAACCACCTCAAAAGCACATTCGAACATGCGCCGCTGCGGCCTTACATTCGCCGCTTTCTGGAGGAAGAGTTCGACATCGGCCCGGCGGACTGGGGCATAACCCGTCCCTACGACGGCGGACTGGATCTCAAGCCCGATGGCAGCCGGCGCATACACACCTGGGTCATGGGCCTGTCCGGTTACCTGGCTGCCTTCCGCGAATACCTCAATGAACACAAGCTTGCGCCGTGGGAGTACGACGAATACTGCCGCTCCGGCAAAGGCCGGCTGGTGCACTTTCTCGGTTACGACTGCGCCTTTAGCCACATGATGGTTTACCCCTCGCTGCTGCAGACCATGCACAGCTATCGCCTGCGCCAGACCTTCTACACCAACCAGTTTCTGACCTTGAACGGCAAGAACCTTTCCACCAGCCGCAACTATGCGATCTGGGCGCGGGACCTGGTGGCAGACGCCTGCACCGATAGCGCACGCTTCTATCTGGCGCTGATCGCGCCGGAGCAGGACACGGATGATTTCGATGTCGAGAAGTTCTCCGCCTGGCGTGAGCAAACCTTCAACGAGGTGCTGGTCAAGCTGGCCGCCCAGGCCGAGCGCGAACGGGTGGACGGCGACAGCCTGAAAGTCAGTGCGGCGGACGCGGCGGCCCTCAAGATTCTGGTTGCGCGCTGGTTCGAAGTGACGTCGGTGGATCACTTCAGCATGAAGGGCCTCGCGGTGCTGCTGTCGGACATCATCAACGCCGCCCGTGATCGGCAGACCCTCGGCAAGCGGATTCTGCCGTACATGGCCCTGATCGGTGCCATCGGCGCACCCGTGTTCCCGGACTTGGCGAAACAGATCCTGCGCTATTGCCGTTTTACTGAAAACGAAGTCCTGCAGCAGCTGGTGTATGTCAGTGCGGTCGAGTACGAAATCTGACCGAGAGGCGGGCGACGACGATGAAAACTTCATTTGATGTGATCGTGATCGGAGCCGGCATCATGGGCGCTTCGATCGCAGCGGCACTGGTTGAAAGCGGCCTCGATGTGGCGCTGATGGAGAAAGGCATCGCTGGCGCCCAGGGCGCAACGCGGGACACGGGCGGCATCGTTCGCGGTCTGGAGCTGGACGCCACGATGCGTCCTTTGACTCGCCGCGGATCACGTTACGGCAATCCAGGCATCGTCCACGCCCTCTATGAGAGCGCACTGAATCGCAGTGGCGTCGCTTACATCGCCAGCGCCGAAGTGTGTGGGCAATACCTGGAAGCGGTGGACAGCGATGGCTGCGAAAGCATTGAGCTGCACGCGTCTGTCGATGCACTGGATAACGGCCGTTTCTCGCCGTTTTGTGTCGGCGAATGCCTGCTTATCGAACGCAATGGCGGCACGGTCGATGCCCGCGTCACGGTGTCGAATCTATGCCGCTACGTCAGTGAAAAAGCGACGTACCTCGATCACCTGGCCGTCGACCGCTGCGTCGAACTGGACGGCTATGTTCAGGTTCATGCCGGCAAGCTGTGCCTGGAAGCGACATGGGTCGTCGATGCCTGCGGTGCCAGTGGCCCGATGCCCCGGCCGCACAACGCCGTGCACGCGCGGACGATTCCGTTCACGCGCTTCGGCTGCGACCAGGCCCCGAGCATGCCGATCATTGCTCACCACCTGAATACCTACCTGCTCCCGCTGGGACGCAATCTCGTGCAAGTGGGCGGCCAGCGGCGCCAGCGCGCAGAACATGCGGATCAGCTGAACATGGCGCCGCTGGATAACGAGCAAGACGTCATGGACCGAGTGTCTCGTCTCGGCTACGACAGGCACCACAGTCTGCCGGTGGTCACGCAGGTGGGCTGGGACGCGTACACCGAAGACGGCCGCCCCGTGATCGGCCGTTCCAGCGCCAAGAGCCACCTGATTCTCGCCACCGGGTTTTGCGGCATCGGCTTCAAAATGGCACCGAATGTTGCCGAGCTGCTGGCGCTCGAGCTGGGTGGCTTGATGTCCGGTGTTTCGATGGACGAGGCTTACCGATCGGTCATGGAAGCGTTCCGCCCTTCGCGGTTCGCCGAGGTGGCGTTGTCATGATGCGCCTGGGTATCTGCGCGGCACTCGACGTTGGCACCACGCTGCACGCGCGCGGTTTCTTGCGTAGCGTGTACCTGTCCAGCCACCTGTTCCCCCATGTGCGACGCGCGCGACATTTTTACTTTGATGACGGCGCGAGCGCGGAGGGCGGCCGTGCGGCGGCAAGGCATTTCATCGACGCGAAGGTGGATGCTGTGATTGGTCACTTCGCCTCGGACTCTGCCGCCGCTGCGGCAGAAAGTTATGCACAGGCCGGCATTCCGCTGATCTTGCCAGCATCCACCTGTGCAGCGTTGACCGGCGTTGGGAAAACCACGTTTCGCCTTTGTGCCTCTGATCGACTCTTGGCAACGCGCCTGATCGAATTCGCCGAATCTGAAGGGCTGCGCCGCCTCGCTGTGTTCACTGATCCGAGCCTGCACGGGCGCCAGCAGATGCATGAACTTCACGCAGCGGCGACGTTATCCACAGCCGATCTGGTGGGCGATGTGAATAACGCCGACGCGCTGGTTTTCTGCGGGCGATTGAAAGCAAGCCGGCAGTTCCTTGTGGATAACCGTGCTGCTGGCTGTGGATTGCCGATCTTCTTCACCGACGATGCCGCGTCTCCTGCGCTGGTGGATGGAATGGCGAAAACCGGCACGGTGTACGTCATCAGCTTTCCGATCGCGGGCGACTTGGCCGAGGCGCAGTCATTCGATGCGACTTATCAACAGATCTACTTCGAACAGGCGCCGGTATACGCCGTCGAGACGCTTGCAGCGTTTGCCCTGGTGGACCGAGCCGCCTCTGAACAGCGCGGACTGCTGGACGCACTGCGCCTTGATTACTTTGCCACTCCTGCCGGCCCGGTCAGTTTCAGCGACGGGGAGAACGATTACGCCCGGGTGTCGCTGTGGGTCTACACCGACGAGCACGTCCATGAGCGGCGGCTGCTGTGTTGAAGCGTCCTGCCCAAAAGCTCGCCACATCTTTTGCAACTTTCAGGAAGAATGACCATGACTCAGTATGAAATCGAAGGTGTGCGTGAAACGCTGGACGTCGTCTCGATCGGCTTCGGCCCGGCCGGTATCGCACTGGCCTGTGCGCTGGAGGATGAGGCGGAAGATTGCGGCCGAAAGCCTTTCCAGCACGTGCGCTTCTTCGAAAAAGGGCGTGATTCAACCTGGCATGGCGCGTTTCTGCTGGCGGGCACCGACATCAACCACCATGTCTTTCGAGACCTGGTGACGCCGCGCAATCCGCGCAGCCGCTTTTCCTTCGCCATGTACCTGAAGGAAAAGGGTCGTCTGCATAAATTCGGCTTGCTCGGGCGTCCGGCCAGCCGGGTGGAATGGTCTGACTACATCGCCTGGGTCGCCGCACAACTCAAGGACTACGTTGCCTACGACGAAGGCGTGCTCGACGTGTTGCCGGTGGCGGAAAATGGCATCTTGAAGGGCGTTGATGTCGTCACTGCAAAAGGCACCTATCGCACCAAGCGGCTGGTGCTTTCCCACGGCAGCCTGCCCCGGATACCGGAGCCGTTCAGCGCGCATCTCGGCGGTCGTGTCTTTCACACGTCCCGGTACCTGAAAAACATCCACCTCGGCGGCGGTCCCATCGCGCAGCGGTGGCTGGTGCTGGGCTCGGGTCAAAGCGCGGGGGAGGCGGTCACCCACCTGCTCGGCGCCGCGCCCACCACGCAGGTGCATTCGGTGCACCGCGGCGTGGGTTTCAAGGTGGGACAGCTCGGGCAGTTTCCCAACATGGCCTTCCTGCCAGAGCACATCGACTATTTCCACGACCTTGAGCCCGGCAGACGCAGCCGGGTATTCGAAGAGATCCGGTCGACCAATTACGCAGGCATCGATGTCGACGAGAGTCAGGCGCTTTACTCCTTCCTGTACGAAGGCGAGGTGACGGGACACCGACGTCTGAATCTGCATGCGTGGTCCGAAGTGACTTCGGTGGAAAAAGTGGGCGATGCCTATTCGGTGGTGCTGCGTGACAGCAATACTGGTGTTGAAACTGTGCTGTATGTCGACGGCATTGTCCTGGGTACCGGCTACGAGCAGCTCGCCGTGCCACCGCTGCTGACCCTGCTGCAACCCTGGCTGGTCCGCGATGAGGACGGCACGCTGGCGGTCGACCGTTATTACCGGGTTGCCCTGCAGCACAGCGAGGGCGTGCAGATTTTGGCGAACGGCACATCGGAAAAAACCCACGGCATCAGCGACGCCCAGTCGTTTTCCATGGTTGCCTTACGGGCGCAGCACCTGACCGATGCGCTGCTGGCGACCCAACCCCGGCAGCACGCGCCGCGGGTGACCATGCCGGGCTACACCCGGCCCGCACCCGTCGAGGCGCGGCCATGAATTTCATCTCCCACATCGTCGGCGATTCGAACTTCGTCAGGGTAAAAGGCCTGGGTTTTGAAAACCTGCATCTGAAGCTCGAGTCCTGCAACCCTGCCGGCTCGATCAAGATGAAGACAGCCATCGGCCTGATCGACTCCTTTACCGAGCGCCGACTTATCCACAAGGACACGGTGCTGATCGAATCTTCGTCCGGAAATCTCGGCGTGGCGCTGGCAATGATCTGCGCCGAGCGCGGCTACACCTTCTGCTGTGTCGTTGACCCCAACACCAACCTGCACAACATCAAGATGATGGAAGCCTTTGGTGCGCAGATCGTTATCGTCACCGAGCGCGATGACAACGACGGCTATCTGGGCACGCGCATTCGTTACATTCGCGATGCCGTAGCCCGCGATCCCCGGCATCTGTGGCTTAACCAGTACAGCAATCCGGCCAACGCCAAGACCCATGAACACACCACGGCGCGGTCGATTCATATCGCCTTTCCGGCATTGGATTACTTGGTGGTCGGCGCCGGAACGACCGGCACCTTGATGGGCTGTGTGCAGTATTTCCGCAAGCATTCGCCGCGCACCAAGATCATCGCGGTAGACAGCGTTGGTTCGGTGACTTTCGGTCAGGCGACCGGCCCGCGCTTCATTCCAGGACTCGGCTCCAGCCAGACGCCGCCGATCTTCCGCGCCCACCACCTGCACAAGCAGCAAGTGGTGGATGAGCGCGCCACCGTCGCCATGTGTCGCTGGCTGGCGAAATCCAATGGCGTGCTGGCGGGCGGTTCTACCGGGACCGTGGTGGCCGGGCTGGCAGCACCCTCGCTGGGAATTCCCAAAGACGCCGTTGTCGTGGCGATATCACCGGACGCCGGCGAGCGCTATCTGGAGACCATCTACAACGATGAGTGGGTCATGCAGAAGTTCGGGCGCGCAGAGTTGACCGCGCTGGGTTCGCAGCCGATCACTCGGTATCTGAAGCAGTACGTTCACACCTTCGAGGGAGAAGCGCTGAATGTCTGACTTCCATGTGATCCCCGGCGCTGTCATCAAAGACATCCTCGACAGCCACGCCCACGACATGGTGCGGCGCATCGAGCAGGTGTATCTGCAGCACCATGACGGCCAGACGCTCAACCCGGACAGCTACTTTCTGCGTTTCCCTCAACAACCTGCCAACCGGATCATCGCGCTGCCAGCGGCGCTGGAGGGAGAGGACGCCGTGGCCGGGATCAAGTGGATCTCCAGCTTCCCCGGCAACGTCGCGCAGCAGAAACCGAGGGCATCAGCCGTGGTCATCCTCAACGACCCTAACACCGGCTATCCCTATGCGTGCCTGGAAGGGGCACAAATCAGCGCGGTGCGCACGGCAGCGTCGGCGGTGTCAGGCGCTTACTGGCTCAACGGTCAGTCACGCAAGGCCGCGTCCGTAGGATTTATCGGTGCCGGAGTGATTGCCCGCAACATCGCCCGAATGCTCTGCGTCGAAAGGTGGGACATCGGCCACGCCGTTGTGCATGATTTCGACCTAGCGTCTGCGGATGCTCTGACTGGCTTCATCGAAAATACCGACTTATGCACAGCCCGCACCGGGTCATTGGAGGAAGCGCTCGCGGCAAATCTGGTGATCTTCGCCACGACGGCTGGCGAGCCCTACGTCAAACCGCCAATGGCGTTTCGCGCCGGGCAGGTCGTGCTGAACATTTCGTTGCGGGACATCGCGCCGCAGTTGCTGCTGGAGGCGAACAACCTCTGTGACGACATCGAGCACTGTATGAAGGCCAATACGTCGCCGCACCTGGCTGAGCAACTCACCGGCGGACGCGCTTTCATGAACGGCACGCTGGCTGGCCTCATCCGCGGCGAGGTCGAGCTTGATCCCGCAAAGCCCTCGATTTTCTCGCCGTTCGGCTTGGGCGTACTCGACCTGACGCTGAGCAAATTCATCGTTGACACCGCGCAGGCTGACTCCCGTGGCGTGGCTATTGAATCGTTCTTCGGAGAAACCCTGAGATGGAACTGAGCGCAGCGCTGGCGGCCGAAAAGTTATCCCCAGGTGCGGAAAAGCCTGGTATCAGCATCGGTATCGTCGGGTGTGGCTCACGCGGCCTTACGGTGCTGGAGCGTATCTGTGCGCTGGCGGTCAATACGGGCCGGCGCATCGAAGTAAACGTATTTGACCCCCAGGCACCGGGGCCGGGCTTACATGCCGTCGATCAACCTGAATACCTGATGCTCAACACCGTTGCCTCGCAGATCTCGATGTTTCCGGACACGGCCGCACTGGACGGAAAAGTGGGACGCCAAGGACCCGACTTCTACGAATGGTGCCTGCGTTTTAAATCTGCAGCACGCAGCGTACAGCCCAATGAGTTCCTGCCACGGAGCTGGCTGGGGGAATATCTGGCGTGGACTTACAAGGAAGTCATTCGCAGTCTGCCGACAAACGTGCGCGTCGTTCACCATCCTCACGCTGTGGATAACATTGAACATACAGATATGGGCCGGTTTGTTCTGTCCACAGCCGAGGCAGAGCGCTCTGTGGATTGGTTGGCGATCACAGTAGGGCATGCGCGTGAGTTGCGGGATGACCATAAGGAGCTGCCCGGATGGCTAGCCATCAACCGACACTCTGATTCGCGCGGTGTTGAGTTATCCACAGAAGCGGTTGGCATCGAAGGAGTAGGCTTGACCGCCATGGACGTTGTGGCCGGTTTGACGGTCGGACGCGGAGGCCAATTCAGCAAACGGGCGGAAGGCTTGCACTACGAGCCCAGTGGACAAGAGCCGCGTATCTATTTGTTCTCGCGCAGCGGTCTGCCGTACCGCACACGACCGGACATCGTGCCCCATCGGACTTCGAATGCGGCGCTGATTTTTACACTGTCGGCTGTCGCTGATCTGCGAACGGAAAACCCCGCCGGCCTGGATTTTGAGCAGCAGGTCCTGCCGTTGATCAAAGCCGAAATGCTCGCGGAATACTTCGGGATGATCGCCTCTCAAGAGGGTGAATCGCCAGTGAGAATCAAAGCGGACGTTGCGCGCGCCTATTACTCAGGCCGGCTCGAAACCGTGTCGTCAGAAATGACAGCACGTTTCAACTCGCCGCCACTGGACGAGGCTGTGTATAACCCGCATGTGCCAAGCATTGACGCATTGGATTATCCCCAGGTCATGCGCGCATTTATTGAAAGCGACATTGCGCAGAGCTGTTTAGGGCTTGATGCAAGCCCTATCAAAGCCGCGATTGAAGTGTGGAGGAGTTGTCGTGAGCAGCTGCGTCGGGTTGTGGATAACCGCGGGCTGACCAGCATTTCACGCAGTGTCTTCTTCGAAAAGTATGCGCCCCATGTCAATAGAATGGTGGCCGGGCCGCAGAAGGAACGTCATCAGGAGCTGCTAGCCTTGGCCGACGCGGGGGTTGTCCACTGGGTGCGACATTCTCAAGTTATCCACAGTGATGACGGAGCACGGACCGCAGTGCTTCTCGCTGGCAATCTGACTGTTCCCTTAAACAGAATTATCAAGGCCCACGTCAGTACCCCCTGTGACGTATCGTCGCTGCCAACGATCCTTCGCTCGTTAAAACGCAACGGAATTATCCACAGCCTGAGCGAGAACGGTGAGGGCGTGCTGGTCGACAGCGAAGGCAAAGCACAGCCCAATCTGTGGATAACCGGCCCTCTTGTCGAAGGCTCTACTTATTACAACCACTACGTCCCGTCCTCGGGTAACTACTCCCGGGCCTTCGTCGACGCCGACCGAACCGCCCGCGAGATGTTGGGGTTGAATGTGGAAGTCAGGGCAATAGTTTGAGCGCCGTCTTCGCAGTAACAGCGACTAACCGTGAAAAGAGGCCTTGATTCAATAAACCCATGTCCATATAGTTTTTTCACTAGCCACGGGATACGCGGGTGCATGCACCTCCCCCCGAGGACAGACGAAGTAACAAGAACCCCACCTCACGGTGGGGTTTTTTTTGAGGTCGGCATTGTACTTTCGAGCTCTGGGATGCGCGCTGCCTACTGTTCCACGGTTACAAAATTGCTGGCTCATTGATCGGGCTGCTTTCACTTCGCCGCCTTCGCCCCAGGCAAATACTTGCGTCGAATCCGCTCCAGCTCGCCCGATTTGTTCAGACTGTCGATCGCGCTGTTGATCTGCGGCAACCACGAGGCGTATTGCGGCTGGAGCTTGAACACCAGCGGCGCTTCGCTGAGTCGTGCGCCCTGGACGAACTGGCCGGGATCCAGGTCATGGGCCGAAGTTACTTCATCAAAGATGTCGTCGACCATGGCGATGGCATCCACGCGCCTGCTCTGGAGCAACTTGATCAGCGCTTCATCTTGCGATGTTTCCAGCCGGCTCAAACGGCGCTCCTCGATCGCCGGGTCCAGTGCCCGATAGTTGTAGCCCCGAACCATGCCGATCGTGAGGTGCTCCAGTTGAGCGATGGTCTGGCCGCGGGCAGGGTGATTGGCCAGAAAGTACAGGTGCTCTTTGACCGTGGAATAGGGCTTGGAGAACACGTATCGACGTTGCTCCTCGGGGCTGTTCCAGATCAGCGCGTCGGCAAAGTTGATATCGATCTCGCCCTTGCGCAGCATCGCCTGCAGGCGGTTGACCGGGTAGATCACGAAGGTAACGTCAATGTTTGCCAGTTTCATCACGCGCCGCGCGATGTCGATGGAGATCCCTTCCAGGTGACCGTCCTTGTCTTCATAGGCATACGGCTTCGACTGAGCTCCGCCCGCGACGTACGGTTCAGCCACTGCTGGCAGCATGAGCAGCCCAAGCAACCCGCCAACGATGAATCTTCCTCGAAGCCCCATACGTTCCTCCGGCAGTGTGTCTGCCCAAGGTCGTAAAATAGCAGTAAGACATGTCCAGTAAATGTCGTATTGCCACTATCTGGTTCTGCAGCACATAAAAAAACCGCGCTGACAGGTCAGGCGGGTTTGCACAGGTGCGGTCGTCAGGCGTCTGGACTTAGGCGAATGACTTTTGGAAACTCCGTCAGCGTCAGTCGGGCCGAGCAACGCTGGGCATCGCACACCCACTGCTGCGCGGAGTCGGTCATGCCTTTATCCGGCGTTTGCGTATCGAGGATGCGCACCGGTTTATTTTTCATGGCCGCGGCGCTGATGCTGACTTCGTGTTCGCGACCGCTGACCCACGCCACCATAATCCGCTCGCGGCCATTGCTGAATGCCAGTTGGAAGACGCCGTCGGACTGGAGGCTGTTTGCCGGCTCGTAGTTGAAATCAGGCAGATAAGGGCTGATGGCCTTGAGCACCGAATAAGCCGGTTTAGCGCGAAGATCGGCATCAAGCAGGCCGAAGTTGTGCTCCTGCTCGGTGCGGTTGGTGCCATCGTTGATCAGGTCATACCACCACATGCCTTTGACGTTCGGCAGCGTGCGAATGAGGAAGTACGCACGCGCCAGGTACGCAGACTGGCGCTCGGCGCTGACGCCGCAATTGCCATTGTGGCTCGGCCAGCTCATCTCGGTCAGATACAGCGGCACCGGCCTGCCGACCTTGGCGCTGATTCGACGGTCCAGATCTCGCATCCAGCCGACCCAGCTCTCCGGCGTGTTGCGGTAGCTGCCTTCGCAGTGCACATACGGGTGCAGCGAGAGGCCATCGGCGTACTTCATCACCCCTGCAGCCAGGATGCGGTCAACGAAGCCACTCTTGATGCCCATGCTCGTTACGGCACCGGCGAGTACGAGCGCCTGGGGGTTATTCTTGCGAATGATCGGTGCCGCGTCCCGGACCAGCGTCACGTAGTCATTGCTCAAGCGCGGATCGGCCGGGCCGTCCAGGTCCCACTCGTTCCAGACCTCATAGAACCTGACCGGATTGCCCAACTGGCGAGTGAGGTAGTCCACGTATTTCAGGTACGGAATCTTGACCTCAGGCTTGCGGGGCTTGGCGCCGCCCTGATACGAGCTGCCGTAGCCGAGAATGACCATCGGGGCAAGATTCAGCCCCTTGGCAGTGCTCAGCCATGCGCGCCACGGCGCAATGATCTGCATCTGACCCCGTACAGGTTCGGCCGTAGACCAGAAGGCGTCATCGCGAATGGACGTGACGCCAGCCGCTTTCGCCATCTGAAGACTGCGCAGCGGTTGCCCGGCGTTATTCATCGAATGGGTGGCAACGCCTACGATAAAAGGCTCGGCCATGGCGACATTGGCAGCGCACAGGGCGGCCATCAGTGCCAGGCCGCTCAGGCCGATGCTGCGAAAGCTCATAGGAGTGCCTCAGTCAACTCAGGCCCGGCAGGCCATTCCACGTGGGCAACTCATGGGACTTTGGGGCCGGTTGTCTAACCCGCGATTTCATGGCCAGCGCATGGCCGATTGCCATGCCCAGGAACATGTTGGCGAGGGTAACTTCCAGCGTATCGGTCGTCCAGCTGACAATGCAGATGCAAAAACCCGTCACCAGCAACGCCTGGCCGTAACGGCTGACGCTGTCGGCCAGGATGAAAAACAACGGGAGGTGCAGGGCGTAGAGAAACAGCCCGACCAGCCCAAACGTCGCCCACAGGTAAACCACGGTGCTGTCGGTAACCATGAAGATGTCGGCGCCGGGAACCGGGAAGGCGGCCACGGCACTGCCAACCAGCCCGAAGCCAACACCGGTGAGCGTTCGATCATCGTCCATCAGCGTCCGAATCACGTTGGGCCAAGTGTTGATCAACCGGTCATAGATAGATGCCAGCGAACTGGTGGCCGAAATTGTGTTGGCATCGAAGTCAGTCATCATCGCCACGAAGGGCAGCGACATGCCGAGTACGACCGCGACAACGATGGTCGCCCGTGCTGTCCAGCGAAACCGCAACATCAGCAGCAGGCCGGTACCGCCAATGAATGCCAACGCTGGCGCCTTGCTGGTGGTCAATATCACGCCGGCGAGGCCGATCACGCAGACTGCCAACCCGAGCAACTTCGAGCGCAGGGTCGCCATCAGGTACAGGCTGAGAACCGAGATGATGATGGCCAGTGAACTGGAGATTCGCGCAAATCCGGCCGGGCGGTCCATGTCTTCGGAGGTCCATGCGGTGTTGGCGCTCAGCTCGGTGCCGCCGACGGTGTAGCTGTAGCCCTTCCACGGCAGACTGACGTACCGGTCGAGGGCAATCCCGCCCAGCGAAGCCAGCAGGCACAAGGCAATCGCCCACATGAACAGGCGCTTGTGGCGAATGATCTGGTCACCGCAGGCGATCCCGAACAGCAGCGGGCTGATCCCGTACAGCGCAAATGCGAAGTTCCCGGCCTGGGCGCCATTCAGCGCTGCCCATGCCGCCGACAGCAACAGCACCAGCAGGCTCAGCCAGACCCCCGGCCCGGCTTTGAAGCTGCGCAGCTCCAGTGCGAAGAACAGCAGACACGCGACCTTCGGGGCATAGAGCAATACGGAAATGCCTGCCTGATCCAGATAGAAACGCAGAGCCCCGTTGAAGGTCTCGACCAGCATCAGGCTGATCGCAACCAGCACGACTGCCGTGGATTTATCGAATGACAGCAAAGAAGGTTTTTCAACGTAAGCGGGGGAAGTCGACATCATGTGCAGCCCCTCGGGAGCATTTGTACGTGTGATAAGCGTCAGCGTGCGAGCAGGCCGCCGGGCGGAAAAGCTACTGCCCGGATGAGCGGCAATGGCCGTCGATGGCATGCAATCGCGATGATTTTTGAGAGTCGCAGCGGGGGAGGAGAAGGGCGTTTCGGTCCCCTCGCAAACGGCACGACAGGGATATATCAGCCGCAGATCGCGGGGCTGTCAATCAATTAGTCAAATTTACGGACATATTTAGTGGTGGCTAAATATCATAAATCTTAAGTCATTGATTGTTATAGCGGATAGAAAATTGACGCTGTTAAAAAGAGAAGAAATCCGGGTATGGCGATAGCTTTCTATGACTCATTTTCGTTACAAGTGCGACGCATTCACCGCTGAATATTCAGCGGCGAATACGCCGTCTTGCGAGCAAGCTGAATGCCGCTACGCCATTAGCTGATCACACTCAGGTGTAGCGGCGCTTGTCCGGTGCGGGAGGAAAATACTGATACAGCCAGGTTTCACTCAGCGTGCGGTCACCGGTTTTGATGAACATGCGCATCTCCACCGGCTCCACGGAGTCGCTGGTCGGGTACCAGTCGAACGTCACGCGGAAACCCTTGATGTCGGGCAGTACCAGCACATTGAAATCCTGGATTTTGCCGTGGGACACGGTGACCACCGGCTCGATGCCCGAACCTTCCGGCAGTCGGTCCAGCCCGCCGCCGTTGAAGTCCACGGCAAAGCGCCGCGCCCAGACTTCCGGGTAGTGTTCGCCCGGCGCCCAGCCTTCGATGAACCCGCCCATGCCTGAACGCGTCGCGTGCACTTGAGCCAGTGGTGTGCTGACCGGAGGCAGCGGGCTCCAGTAAAGCTTGTAGCCATAATTCATCGACATGCCGGCCTTGACCGGCACTTTCGGGTTCCAGAACGCGACGATGTTATCCAGGGTTTCACCCGTGGTCGGCAGTTCCAGCAAATCGATTGAGCCCTCGCCCCAGGCCGTCGTCGGTTCGACCCACAGGCTCGGCCTGCGGTGGTACCAGTCCACGGTGTCCTGGTAGGTCTTGAAGTCATGGTCGGTCTGCACCAGGCCAAAGCCTTTCGGGTCTTTATCGGCGAAGGCGTTGAACTGGATCTTGGCCGGATTATTGAGCGGGCGGCAGATCCATTCGCCATTGCCGCGCCACATCGCCAGCCGGTCGGAGTCGTGGATCTCCGGGTGAAGGGTGTCGCACATGCGGCGCTCGTGTGTGCCGCAGCTGAACATGCTGGTCATGGTCGCAATGCCCAACTGCTCGATGTCGGCTCGGGCATTGATGTGCGCATCGATGTCCATCACCACGCGGTCGGCCTGGCAATCGATGTCGAAGCGGTACGCGCCCGTCGCGCTGGGAGAGTCCAGCAGCGCGTAGACCACAAAGCGCGTGGCGTCTTTGGTCGGTTTCTCGAACCAGAATTGCGTGAAGTCAGGGAATTCTTCGGGGCGATGGGCGTAGGTGTCGATCGCCAGACCCCGCGCGGAAAGACCGTATTGCTTGTTGCTGTCGATGGCGCGGAAGTAACTGGCGCCCAGGAATGACAGAACGTCGTTGATGGCGATCTCGGGGGCTTTGAACAGCTTGAACCCGGCAAAGCCCAAGTCGCCCTTGAGCTGACTCTGGTCGATGCGACTGGCTTCGTAGTTGAACAGCTCAGGGCGGAAATGCACTTCACGCGCCTGCTGGGTCGCCGGGTCGACGCTGTACATGCGCACCGGCGTCTTGAACCCTGCGCCGACGTGGAAGAAATGCACGTCCAGTTGGCCTTTCACGTCGTTCCACAGTGAGTGACCGGCGTCGTACTTGATCGCATTGAACTGCTGAGGCGTCATGTTCGCCAGGGTAGGCGGCAGGTTCTGCTTGGTGCTGACGTAAGGCTTGCCGGCCATCTGTTTGGCGTTGTCCTGCAAGGTCTTGAAGTCAAAGTGTTCGATGTCGCCATCGGCCGCCGCAGCCAGCGCGCGTGCCGCATAAAGACCTGAGGCGGGCAGCGCGCTATAGGCTGCCAGCGCCATGGACGCTTTCAAGAGATTCCTGCGATTCATATGGTGAAGCCTCTGAAGATGCTGTGCCTTCCTGCACAAAAAAGTGCGCTTTCCCAATCCTTGCTGAACGCAAATTACCAACAAACAGATAACAATCTCGGCATCTTGTTCGCGCAACGGGGAAAAAAATCGTTTCAGGGCACAACCTGTTTTGCTTCAGCGTCTTGCTCGCGCGGCCGATTTTGGCCGCGTACTTCAAGCCTGCGTGGTATGTCCCCCTACGGCCATTGCCGCTTGGCGCAGCGCCTCGGACCTTGTCGGATGGGGGTGGCAGGTCAGGGCGATGTCTTCAGCAGAGGCCGCGAACTCCATCGCCACGCAGTACTCGGCGATCATCTCGCTGACGCTTGGGCCGACGAGGTGTACGCCAAGAATCTCGTCAGTGCGCTCATCCGCCAGCACTTTCGCGAAGCCGTCCGTTTCGTGATTGACCCTGGCGCGGCTGTTGGCGCTGAACGGGAATTTGCCGACTTTGTAAGCGCGACCTTCCTCCTTCAGTTGCTCTTCCGTCTTGCCGACGCTGGCCAGTTCGGGCTGGGTGTAGATGACATTGGGGATCAGGTTGTAATTCAGCTCACCCTTCTTGCCAACAATGCGCTCGACACACACGCCGGCTTCGTCCTCCGCCTTGTGCGCAAGCATCGCGCCGGACGTGACGTCGCCAATCACCCAGATGCCCTCCACCGCCGTGCGATGCCCCGTGTTGGGCAGGACGCCGCGCTTGTCTACTTCCAGCCCGACGGTTTCCAGGCTCAGTCCTTTCGTCACCGGGCGACGGCCGATGGACACCAGCACGTAGTCCGCTTCGATCTGTTCGGCTTCGCCTCCGGCGGCGGGTTCCACGGTCAGGGTGACGCCGGTTTCCGCGGCGACGGCAGAGGTGACCTTCGAGCCGAGTTTGAACGCCATCCCCTGACGCGACAGTGAGCGATGCAGCGTCTTGCCCGCCTCAAGGTCGGTGCCGTGGGCGACATGGTCGAGAAATTCGACCACCGTCACCTTCGCCCCCAACCGCCGCCAGACCGAGCCCAGCTCGAGACCGATGACCCCCGCGCCAATCACCACCAGATGCCTGGGCACTTCGCTCAACGACAGCGCGCCGGTGGAATCGAGAATACGTTTGTTGTCGATGGTCACGCCTGGCAGGGGCGTCGGCTCGGAGCCGGTGGCAATGATGATGTCCTTGGCGGTCAGCTCGGTTTCGACACCTGCAGCATCGGTGACGATGACCTTGCCGGGCCCGGCGAGGCGGCCCCAACCCTTGATCCACTCAGCCTTGTACTTGCGAAACAGAAACTCGATGCCCTTGGTCAGGCCTGTCACGCTTTCAGCCTTTTGCGCCATCATCCGGGTCAGGTTCAGTGTCGGCGTGACCTCGATGCCGAGCTTCTTGAATTCCTCGCCCGTCGCCGCCTCATACAGCTCCGAGGCGTGGAGCAACGATTTGGAAGGAATGCATCCTACGTTCAGGCATGTGCCGCCCAGCGTTTCACGGCCTTCGATGCACGCCACTTTCAGGCCTTTCTGGCCCGCATGGATCGCCGCGTTGTAGCCGCCGGGGCCGCCGCCGATGATGACAACGTCGTAGTGACTCATGAACGTACTCCTCGAGGAATCCAGCAATGGAGGGAAGCGTAGCCGTGTCTGGACAAATGTCGTGCGTCACTTGGAAGGCTTAAATGATGGCTGTAATATTTCTCCCCGGGCACTTCAAAGTCAAGTGCGTGGCCCCGGCGCTATTCCTCGCGCATCTCGCAGGACCGGCTTAGCGGGGAAGGCGCCTTCGGTTTGGTCGGGGATGTGAGCCAATGCGACTGCAGTGAATGTTCACCTGTCTGCTGGCTGTCTGACCCCGCATTCAGGGCTGCGCAAATGAATAATCAGACGAAAATTTCACGACTTCTGTTATATCGTAACGCCATGTGTCAGCGTGGCTGTAAGCAGTGCCACGCAACGCCTGCGAGCGGGCGGGAGGGGTGATGATTACAGCGTTAAACGGGCTTTGGAGTTTCAATGCGGGTTGATCTGGATGATGAGGGCGCTGCACCGTCAAGCCTGCCACGGTTTCAGCGAGCGGCTGTGCAATCGCGGCGTCTTTCACGGCTGACGTATCTGACAGGAGCGGTGGGCGTCATCGGCCTGGTGGTGTCGCTTTTTGTTGACCTCTTTTCTCCCAACTCGCTGTGGACGGCAGTGCTGACCAACAGTGCCGCGAGCCTGCTCGTGCTGGCGGCGGCATTGCAGTCGGCGCACGTGGTCAGCCAGTGGCGCGCCGACGTCATCGCACCCCCTTCCGCAGCGGCTTCTGACGATGAAGCGCTGCTTCACACCGAAGAGCAGGGCTGGTACGACCGCGTGCTCGGCCGCATCAGCGGCGCCGGCACCTCAATGGTCGGCCAGGTTGGATTGCCGGTGTTCTGGCTGGCGGGCTGGGCGTTGCTGTCGCTGATCAGTATTGGCCTGATCTGGAACCTTGCTTTGGCAGGCAGCAATGTCGGCCTTGTCGGCAACGTGGTCGGCGGCCTGCTGCTGTTGATCGGGTTTGCGCTGCTGGTGCTGGAGCGGCAATTCAGCAATGAGTCCGAGGCAGGTTGGCCAGAAGCCGAGCAGTTGGCGCAGATCACCAAGGTCGCCATCGGTACGCTGCTGATCACGGCGTTCTGCCTGTTTTTCTCCTCCGTCGATCGCGTATGGCCCGCCCGGCTTGCGGTGTTGATTGGCCTGTTGCCTGGGCTGGTCGCCATCGAGTTACTCATCCGCGCGTTCTTGTCCGTCTTCAGCCCGCGCAATGAGCGTCTAGAGCCGCGCTTGATCGCCAGCAGCTTCGTCGCCGGTCTGTTGCGCTGGCCACCACGCCCGCTGCTCGCGCTGCAAAACGAATTGCACAACCGCTTCGGCATCGACCTGCGGCAGATCTGGGCGTTTACCTACATGCGCCGCGCCTTTCTGCCGGTGATGGCGGTCATCGTCGGTTTGGGCTGGTTGCTGAGCGGCGTTCACGAAATTCCCATGCAGGGCCGTGGCATTTACGAGCGGTTTGGCAAACCGGTTGAAGTCCTGGAGCCCGGTCTGCATGCCGGTTTGCCCTGGCCGTTCGGAACAGTACTGGCGGTGGAAAACGGTGTGGTCCACGAGCTGGCGACCAGTGTCGCAGAGGGGGCGGGCGCCGAGCAGACCCTTGACCCTGCCGAAGGCCCGCCGCCTGCCATTGCCAACCGGTTATGGGACGCCACGCATATCAATGACAAGTCGCAAGTGATCGCCAGCGGCTCCGGTGCCAAGCAGAGCTTCCAGATCGTCAACATGGACGTACGCTTTGTGTATCGCATCGGTTTGACGGACGAGGCTGCACTGGCCGCAACGTACAACAGCGCCGACATCCCCAGTCTGATTCGCAGCACCGCCAGCCGTGTGCTGGTGCACGATTTCGCCTCGCGCACCCTCGATGAATTGCTCGGTGAGCAGCGCAATGATCTGGCGGCTGACATCGGCGATGCCGTACAGCGGGACCTGAAAAAACTCGACAGCGGCGTGGAAATTCTCGCGACCGTGGTCGAGTCGATTCATCCACCAGCCGGCGCAGCCAATGCCTATCACGCGGTCCAGGCCGCACAGATCAGCGCCCAGGCACTCATTGCCCGGGAGCGTGGCGCGGCGGCCGATCAGGCCAATGTGGCGCAATTGCACGCCAGCATGGCCCTTGACCAGGCGGCCGCGAGTTCGCGGGAAGTCATGGCAACGGCGCAAGGTGCTGACTTGCGTTTCAGCGCCGAACGACAGGGCTACGCCAAAGCGGGCCAGGCGTTTCTTCTGGAGCAGTACTTCACTCAGCTGACCCAGGGGCTGACCCACGCCAAATTGCTGGTGCTGGATCATCGGCTCGGTGGCACCAGCGCACCGACCATCGATCTGCGTTCCTTTATCCTCCCGGTCGACCCCGCAGCGTCGACCCCGTCAGCTGAACAGCCCTCGGCTGAATAAGGAGTCGTCTCTTGAGTCTGTTTCATTCCCACGATCATCACGACCATTCCGGTCACGACCACGCAGGCCATGGTCATGGCGGCCACCATCACGGTCATCACCATGGCCAAGCCTCCGGCCCTGCTGTCTTTCCGTGGCGTCGTGCTGCGTTGGCAGCGGTGCTGATTGCCTTCGCGGTCGCGGCGGCGAGTCTGGTGCAGGTGCGCTCCGGCGAGGCGACGGTCATCACGCGCTTCGGCAATCCGGCGCGGGTGCTGCTCGATCCCGGCCTGAGCTGGCGCTGGCCGGCGCCATTCGAAGCAGCGATCCCCGTCGACCTGCGTTTGCGCACCACCTCAAGTGGCTTGCAAGACGTCGGTACCCGTGACGGCCTGCGCATCATCGTTCAGGCGTACGTGGCCTGGCAGGTGCAGGGCGATCCGGACAACGTGAAGCGCTTCATGCGCGCCGTGCAAAACCAGCCGGACGAAGCGGCCCGGCAGATCCGCACCTTCGTCGGCTCGGCGCTGGAAACCACCGCCGCGAGTTTTGATCTGTCGAGCCTGATCAACACTGACGCCAATCAGGTGCGCATCGCCGATTTCGAAAACCAGCTGCGTCAGCAGATCGATAAGCAACTGCTGACCACCTACGGGGTTCGCGTCCTGCAAGTGGGTGTTGAACGTCTTACGTTGCCGTCGGTAACCCTCAACGCGACGGTCGACCGCATGCGCGCCGAGCGCGAGACCATCGCCACCGAGCGCACCGCCATCGGCAAACGCGAGGCGGCGCAGATCCGCTCTGCCGCCGAACGCGACGCGCGGATTGTCGAGGCCGACGCAACCGTGAAAGCCGCCGACATCGAAGCGCAATCCCGCGTTGAAGCGGCGCAGATTTACGGTCGCGCCTACGCCGGTTCACCGCAGCTGTATAACTTGCTGCGCTCGCTGGACACCCTCGGCACCGTGGTGGGGCCGAGCACCAAACTGATTCTGCGCACCGATGCCGCGCCGTTCCGTGTCCTCGTGGACGGCCCGCCGACCCTGGATGGCAAGGCTGGAACGCAGCCATGACCGAGCAAGACGCGGCGCATATCGAGCGGCCGGTGGTGAACAGTCCATGGCTGCAGGCCAGCCGGCTGGCGTTTTTGGGGCTGTATGTCGTGACCCTGCTGGCAGCGCTCGGCTGGGCTGTCTCCAATGTGCGGGAAATCGACCCACAGAACCGCGCCGTGGTGTTTCGCTTCGGTGAGATGGACCGCGTGCAGAACGCCGGTTTGCTGCTGGCCTGGCCGCAGCCGTTTGAGCAAGTGGTGCTGTTGCCTTCTGCTGACCGCGTGATTGAGCGCCATGTCGAAACACTGATGCGTTCACCCACTGCGTTGGCGGCCGACAAGATCACCAGTTTTGCGACGCCGATGAGCGACGCACTGGCAGGTTCGGGTTATCTGCTTACGGGCGACGCCGGTGTCGTACAACTCGACGTGACGGCGTACTACAAAGTGACGGACCCACGGGAGTTCGTGCTCCAAGGCGAACACGTGCTGCCGGCACTGGACCGTCTGGTCAATCGCAGCGCCGTCAGCCTCACGGCGGCGCGGGATCTGGACACCATTCTGGTGGCGCGTCCCGAGCTGGTGGGCTCTGATAGCCAGTCTGCCGAGCGTCGCGAACGCCTGCGCGGCGATCTGGTGCAGGGCATCAATACGCGGCTTGGCGAGCTTACGGCCACTGGCGTGGGTCTGGGCGTTGAAGTCGTGCGTGTCGACGTGCAGTCCAGTCTGCCGGCTGCGGCGGTGAATGCGTTCAACGCGGTGCTGACTGCCAGCCAGCAAGCCGATCAGGCCGTGGCGAACGCGCGCACGGACGCAGAGAAACTCAACCAGACCGCTAATCAGCAGGCCGACCGCACGCTGCAGGTCGCCCACGCCCAAGCGTCTGAACGGCTGGCCAAGGCGCAGACCGACACCGCAGCAGTGACCGGCCTGGCGATGTCGATCCAAAACAAGAGCGATCCCGGATTGCTATTGCGGATCTACCGCGAGCGGGTGCCGGCCATCCTGAAACAGGCGGGTTCAGTGACCACGGTCGACCCCCGCGACGATTCCCGCCTGATCATTCAGGGAGCTGACAAATGAGTGGCGAAGCCGTACACAACCATTCCCACGACCCTGCTCACCCGCATGCCGAGCCCGACGCGCCCGGCAGCATGCTCACCAGCCGTGAACAGCGCAGCGCAGCCCGACAGTTGACGCTGGCGATGCTTGCCCTCGGCCTGCTCGCGCTGGGGCTGGTGTGGCGATTTTTCTCGCCCGAGCAAGTCGGCGTCAGCCAGTTGCTGTTGGGCGCCGCCTCGCTGTTGGTCGCCATCCCGGTGGTCAGCGCCGGCTGGCACAGCTTGCGGTACCCCAGCCTGCACGGCATTACTGACCAATTGATCGCACTGGCCATGCTGGGCGCGTGGGCGACGGGCGATTTGATGACCGCCGCGTTGCTGCCGATCATCATGATTTTCGGCCACGTGCTGGAAGAGCGCAGCGTGATCGGCTCCCAGGAAGCCATTCAGGCATTGGGCCGTCTGACTCGCAGCCACGCTCGGCTGATCGATAAGGATGGCTCTGTCCGCGAAGTCGACAACGGTACGCTGGTGGCCGGTGATCGCGTCGAAGTGCGCGCCGGTGACCGTGTCCCGGCCGACGGCTTGGTGGTCTCGGGGCAGGCCAGCCTCGATACGGCGCCCATCACCGGAGAGTCGGTTCCGCTCGAAGCGCGCGCCGGCATGGAAGTCTTCGGCGGCGCGATCAACCTCGACGGGCTGCTGCGCATTGAAGTGACGCGCATTGGCAACGAGTCGACCCTGGGCAAGGTCATCGCACTCATGCAAAGTGCCGAACGCTCCAAACCGCCCATCACTCGCCTGTTGGAAAAGTACGCGGGCAGCTACATGGTGCTGGTGCTGCTGATTGCGGCCGTGACCTGGTTCATCACCAATAACGCCCAGGCCATGCTGGCGGTATTGGTCGCTGCCTGCCCTTGCGCGCTGGTGCTGTCAGCGCCGGCGACAGCCATCGCCGGTATTGCAGTCGCCGCGCGTCACGGCATTTTGATCCGCAGTTCGGCTTTCCTTGAAGAACTGGCCGACCTCACTTCACTGGTCGTCGACAAGACCGGCACGCTGACCTACGGCAGTTTGCGTCTGCAATCGGTTCAAGCCGAGGAGGGCGCGGGCGACGACGTCATTGAGCTGGCGGCAAGCCTGGGTTCGGCGAGCAGTCACCCGGTCAGTCGCGCGCTGGCCACGTTGGTGGACAAGGATCATCTGCTCCCACTGGACGACATTCGAGAGCGCCAAGGGCTGGGCGTCGTTGCGCAGACCGCGCGGGGTGAAGCCGCCTTGGGGCGGCCTGAGCTGTTCGCGCAGATGGGCATCGCGACCTCGCCGATCCCCGATCACGATGGCCCGATTGCCGGGCTCGCGGTCAATGGCCACTTCCTGGCCTGGCTGCTGCTGGCCGACAGCCTCAAGCCCGAGGCGCGTCAGGCGCTCAGTGAACTGCGCGAACTGGGCATGGGTCGGCAGTTACTGCTGACGGGGGATCGCCAGAGTGTCGCCGACAGCCTCGGTCAGGAGGTCGGCATCAGTGATATCCACGCTCAGGCGTTGCCCGAGGACAAGCTGAATCGGGTGCTGAGCGAAATCAAAAAAGGCTTTCGCCCGATGGTCGTCGGCGATGGCATCAACGACTCCCTGGCGCTCAAGGCCGGAGTGGTTGGCGTGGCGATGGGCGCGGGCGGTGCCGATATCGCGCTGGCCTCCGCCGACATCGTGTTGATCGGCAGTGATCTGCGCCGGCTGGGCACCTGTGTGCGGCTTAGCCGTCAGTGTCGCCACACCCTGCAAGTGAACGTGATCATTGGACTGGGCTGGACGCTGGCCATTGTCGCCATGGCGGCTTTCGGTGTGCTGGGTGCCGCAGGCGCCATGATCGCGGCGGTTTTGCACAACCTCAGCACGCTGCTGGTGCTGGGTAATGCTGGGCGACTGCTGCGTTTCCACGAGCCCATCGCGAAGTTTCACAATCCTTCCTAAGCCATATTCCCCGGCGCCTGCATCGAAAGCGCCGGGTTAGAGGGCTCCCCTAAGTATTAAAATTCGCTTGAGCTTTGAAGAACTCTGTTACAAATTAAGTTCAGTCTCGTTCGGGGTGCTCCATTTGCAGGCGTCACATTGGCTCGAATTCTGGGGCACGAGGTTGTACCCGTTGTAGATTCGTCGTCGTTCAAACAAGCCGATCGCCTGACGGCTCCTGGTCTGGAGCCGGTTATGGACTACCCTTTTCCATGTAGCTGGATCAGGGGGATTTCATATGCTCGCGCAACTTCCACCGGCGTTACAGAACCTTCATTTGCCGCTGCGTCTCAAGCTCTGGGACGGCAACGAGCTCGACTTGGGAAATGATCCCCGCGTCACGATCGTGGTTAAAGACCCGTCCCTCGTTTCCGATTTCACCCACCCGAGTCTGGGCCTTCTGGGCAGCGCCTTCGTTGAAGGCCGGCTTGAGCTGGAAGGGTCAATCAGCGAAGTGGTCCGGGTGTGCGACGAGCTGACCAAAGCGCTGGTAGACGAGGGCGATGACAATCTCCCGGTGCGCACCGAGCACGACAAGGCCACCGACGCCGCGTCGATTTCCTACCACTACGACCTCTCCAACGACTTCTACCGCTTGTGGCTGGACCGGGAGATGGTCTACTCCTGCGCCTACTTCAAGTCCGGCAACGAGACGCTCGATCAGGCGCAGCAGAACAAGTTTCATCACCTGTGCCGCAAGCTGCGCCTCAAACCGGGGGAGTACCTGCTCGACGTGGGTTGTGGCTGGGGAGGGCTTTCCCGCTTTGCCGCGAGTGAGTACGGCGTCCGAGTGTTCGGCATCACGTTAAGCCGTGAGCAACTGGCGCTTGCCCAGGAGCGGGTGCGCGCGGACGGTCTGCAGGACCGTGTCGAACTGCAGCTGCTCGACTACCGGGATCTGCCCAGGGACGGCCGCTTCGACAAGGTCGTCAGCGTTGGCATGTTCGAGCATGTCGGCCACGCCAATCTTGAGCTGTACGCAAAGTGTTTGTTCGGTGCGGTGAAGGAGGGCGGTCTGGTGATGAACCACGGCATCACCGCCAAGCACACCGACGGGCGACCTGTCGGGCGCGGCGCAGGAGATTTTATTGATCGCTATGTGTTTCCCAATGGTGAGCTGCCGCACCTGTCGATGATCACCGGATTCATCAGCGAGGCCGGGCTGGAGGTGGTCGATGTGGAAAGCCTGCGCCTGCACTACGCCAGGACGCTGGAGCACTGGAGCGCCCGTCTGGAGGAGAAGCTCGACCTCGCCGCTGCGATGGTGCCGGAGCAGGCACTGAGGATCTTCCGGTTGTACCTGGCTGGTTGTGCGTATGCGTTTTCCAAGGGCTGGATCAATCTGCACCAGATTCTGGCGGTCAAGCCGCATGCGGATGGCAGCCATAATTTGCCGCTGACCAGGGACGATATCTACGCGTAATTGCTAAAACTTGTGGGAGCGAGCTTGCTCGCGAAGACGTCGGTACATCCATCGAATCATCGGCGGTTGAAATACCGTCTTCGTGAGCAAGCTCACTCCCACACTTGGCGTACTGCTCAATCACATCTACAGAATCGGCGAAATCAGCCTGGCAACGCGCATTCCCAACTGCTGAAGGTGATGGGTCTCTTTGCTCTCTTCACTGGAGATTTCGTGGGAGAGGGCGAAGTCGTCGATCAACATGGTTTCGACCTCGCGTGCGAAATCCTCATCCACGGTCAAGAGCATGAGTTCGAAGTTGAGCCGGAACGAACGATTGTCCAGGTTGGCGCTGCCGATCGCCGAGATCGCGTTATCCACCAGCACCACCTTCTGGTGCAGGAAGCCGGGTTTGTAGCGAAAGATGCGAACGCCTGCGCGGACGGCTTCAAACGCAAACAAGCTGGAGGCGGCATAGACCGTGTAGTGATCTGGACGCGACGGCAGCAGCAGGCGCACATCCACGCCGCGCAGGACCGCCAATCTCAGCGCCGCCGACACTGCTTCATCGGGAATGAAATAGGGTGTGGTGATCCAAACCCGTTCGGTCGCCGCATGAATGGCTTCGACGAAGAACAGCGAGCAGGTTTCCTGCGCATCGGCCGGGCCGCTGGCAAGTAACTGGCACAGTACGCCGTCTTCCGGGTAGCTGTCGGGCAGGATCAGCGGGGGGATTTCACGAGTCGCCCAGAACCAGTCCTCGGCGAACGATTCCTGCAAGCACGCCACGACAGGTCCGACAACGCTAACGTGAGTGTCGCGCCATGGCGCCAGCGGCGGCTTGAGGCCGAGGTACTCATCGCCCACGTTGTGCCCGCCAACGAAGCCTTTGATGCCATCCACCACGACGATCTTGCGGTGGTTACGGAAGTTGATCTGGAAGCGCGTCAGCCAGCCGCCCCGTGTGGCAAAGGCCTTGATCTGAACGCCACCGGCACGCAGTTTGTCGATGTAGCGCGCCGGTAACGCATGGCTGCCGATGCGGTCGTAGAGCACATGAATCGCTACGCCTTCAGCGGCTTTTTCCAGCAACAGCCCTTGCAGTCGGCGACCGAGATCATCGTCATGGATGATGAAAAACTGCACGAACACCACTTCCCGGGCGCTTTTGATGGCCTCGAAAATCGCACCGAATGTTTCATCCCCGTTGATCAACAGCTTCACTTCGTTATTCGCCAGACACGGCATGCGGCCCAGTTTTGGCATCGCGCGCAGCGAGCGATAAGCGTCCGAGCGCCGCGCGGCCACCGCCTCTTCAATCCATGGCTTCCAGTTGAAGTCGGCGATCGCTGTGCGCATCTCGGTGTTCGCCTGACGCCGTGCTTTGATGTAGGCATCGAACGTACTCCGCCCGAAAACAAGGTACGGGAGGAGGGCGACATAAGGGATGAAAATGAGGGGCATCGCCCAGGCAATAGAGCCCTGAGCAGTACGTACGGTGAGTAAGGCGTGGATTGCTGCGACAATGCCCAGCAGGTGAGTGAAACCCAGCAAATAGCCAAAGAAATACGGGCTGTGGTAATCCATGCGCAACCTTGTGCTAGAAGCTTATTGGTGTCTAACAGACCACACTGCACCAGGATTGTCGCTATTTTATTGCGGGTGCAACTGGCTACCCGATCTGCCGTCTAACCGTCATCGTTCAGTGGCTTGCAAGCAGGCCGCATCAAGATGCCCAAGAGTAATAAAGGAACCCGATTCATGAAAAAGCGTGTACTGGCGTTGATGGTTTGTCTGACTGCCCCCTTCGCCCAGGCGCAGGTGTTGCAGCCGGGGCTGTGGGAGTTGAGTTCTAGCAACATGCAGGTCGACGGTCAGCAGATGCCGGACCTGCAGGTGATGCTGTCCCAGCTGCAAATGATGGCGCCGCAGCAGCGCGCTGCCATGGAGCAAATGCTGGAAAAACAAGGCGTTACTCTGGGTGGTAAGGGCGTACGTATTTGCCTGACCCAAGAGCAGGTCAAGAATGAGCAGATCCCGCTGACCGATCCGAAGTCGGGCTGCACCCAGCAGATCACCGAACGTACCGGCGCTACCTGGAAATTCAAGTTCAGCTGCCCTCGCGCTCAAGGCACCGGCACTGCACAGTTCCTGAGTGACCGTGAGTTCAATACCCACGTCATTGGCTCCTTCAACGCTACAGGGCAGCAGCAGAACGGCAGCATGGACACCCGAGCTGTTTGGCTGGGCCAGCAATGCGGAACGGTAAAACCGAGAACCTGATTCACAATGTTCCATAAGCGCCCTGACTTGTCAGGGCGTTTTTGTTGGTGCAGACAGCGGGTCGTGTTCCACGTGGAACATGGTGTTGTTTCACATGAGCTTTTCCGCCTTAGGCGTTGATGAGGCTCACTAAAACCCCGCCGATCTTATAAAAAGCTTCATCTTCGTCCGATAGCCCGGCTGTTATATTGTAACTATCGCCCTCCATCTCTGAGCCGGGATGCTCAACGCCATCGGAACGTGCCATGCACCGACGTCAAATGCTGCTCAACATGCTTTTGGCCAGCGCCGCCTTTGCGCTTCCATTCTCAGTCAACGCGACGCAGATCCGAAACGCTCGACTGTGGCGTTCCGATAGCAAGCTGCGTCTGGTGTTCGACCTGAGTGGCCCGGTGCAGTACAAGACCTTCACGCTCAGCGCGCCCGAGCGGATCATCATTGATGTCAGCGGCGCGCGGCTTGAGGGCAACTTCAGTCAGCTGGCGCTGGAAAACACGCCGATCAAGTCCATTCGTTCCGGCCACTTCGGTCAGAGCGATACGCGCATCGTGCTCGACCTGACATCCCCCGTGCAGATCAACAGCTTCCTGCTGGGTCCCGATGGCGCGCAAGGCAACCGGCTGGTTCTTGATCTGGGGCATGACGTACTTGCCCGTCCGCCGGTGCAGTTGGCTGCAGCCGCACCGTTAGCGAAGGAGCCTCTCGCTCAGTCCGCGGGAAGGGACCGTTCCAAGCGCGACATCATGGTGGTCGTCGACGCAGGCCACGGCGGCAAAGACCCTGGCGCCGTCGGCTCGAAGGGTGAGCGGGAGAAAGACGTCGTGCTGTCCATCGCGCAGTTGCTCGCCAAGCGTTTGAAGCGCGAAAAGGGTTTTGATGTGCGCCTGGTTCGCAATGACGACTTCTTCGTTCCGCTGCGCAAGCGCGTGGACGTCGCGCGCAAATACAACGCTGACATGTTCATTTCGGTCCATGCCGACGCAGCGCCCCGTTTGACGGCTTCCGGCGCGTCGGTGTTTGCCTTGTCGGAGAACGGCGCGACCTCCGCGACAGCGCGCTTCATGGCCCAGCGTGAAAACGGCGCCGACCTGATCGGCGCGAACAGCCTGTTGAACCTGAAAGACAAGGATCCGATGCTGGCCGGTGTGATTCTCGACATGTCGATGAACGCCACGATCGCCGCGAGTCTGGATCTGGGTCACACCGTACTGGGCAGCCTGGAAGGGATCACGACGCTGCACCAAAAGCGCGTGGAACAGGCCGGTTTTGCGGTGCTGAAATCACCGGATGTCCCATCGATTCTGGTCGAGACCGGCTTCATCTCCAACAGCCGTGACAGTCAGCGCCTCGTCACCGCGCGTCATCAGCAGGCCGTGGCCGATGGTTTGTTTGATGGCATGAAGCGCTACTTCGAGCGCAATCCGCCAGCAGGGTCATATGTGGCTTGGCGCCAAGCGCAAAAGGCGAATGAGGCGTTGGTCTGACGGACTAAATCATGAGGCAGAATGTGCAAGTTCGCTCTCATCAAACTTGACACCACTGCAGATGCACCTGGCTGAACACCCATTGTGGGAGCGCCGAGGAATCGGGGTCACCGACAGCCCATCACTCGGTCGCAGGTAATCTTGGTCCGGCTCCCGCTTGAACTGGACACCCGACTGATCGTCGTCCACCCCACTTTCCGGGTATAACCCACCCACGTCTCGCCGTCCGATGCCAGCCCGGTAAAAAACGTCAGCGAGCCATAACGGCTGTTGGTCTGCGCCCAGCGGCGCTTGCCCACGCTTTCGAAGCCGCGCACGAACATCGTCTTCCCTGCCACCGCCACGCTGTACGTGTTGTCGTCGGCATCGGTGCAGGCCAACAGCGTCGCAGTGCGCGTGCACAACGACTTGTCCAGCCTGGGCGAGGGTGGCAGGGCGAACGCCTGCGTACTCAGCACCAGCGAACACCCTGCCAACAACCCAAACCACCGCGTCATGAAGCTGCCTTCAAAAAAGATTAGCGCCTTTGTATCGTTATACTATAACGTAAAAAGCGATCACAACCGTACTCTGGTGAAACCTTCATGAACCGCCTTCCCGTTACCGTTCTGTCCGGCTTTCTTGGCGCGGGCAAAAGCACGCTGCTGAACCACATTCTGCGCAACCGCGAAAACCTGCGCGTCGCGGTGATCGTCAACGACATGAGCGAGATCAACATCGACGGGAGCGAAGTTCAGCGGGACGTCAGCCTCAATCGGGCGGAAGAAAAACTGGTAGAGATGAGCAACGGCTGCATTTGCTGCACCCTGCGCGAAGATTTGCTGGAAGAGGTCAGCCGGCTGGCCCATGAAGGCCGCTTTGACTATCTGCTGATCGAGTCCACGGGCATTTCCGAGCCGCTTCCCGTGGCGGAGACCTTTACCTTCCGTGATGAACAGGGCCGGAGCCTGGCCGATGTTGCCCGTCTCGACACGATGGTGACGGTGGTCGATGGCCTGAATTTTCTGCAGGACTTCAACGCTGCAGAAAGCCTGGCTACACGTGGCGAGCCCCTGGGCGAGGAGGACGAGCGGGCGATCACTGATCTGCTGATTGAGCAGGTCGAGTTCGCCGACGTGATCCTGATCAGCAAGATCGACCTGATCAGCTCTACCGATCGCCGGGAACTGATGGCCATTTTGCGTCGCCTCAACAGCCAGGCGGAGATTCTGCCCATGGTCATGGGCGCCGTGCCCCTCGGTAAGATTCTCGACACGGGCCGTTTCGACTTCGAGCGTGCGGCGCAGGCACCGGGCTGGCTCAAGGAATTGCGTGGCGAACACGTGCCGGAGACTGAAGAGTATGGCATCGCATCCACGGCTTATCGGGCGCGTCGGCCCTTTCACCCCCAACGCTTTTTCGACTTCCTGAATGCGCCGTGGGAAAACGGCCGTCTGCTGCGCTCGAAGGGGTTTTTCTGGCTCGCCAGCAAGCACGAGGACGCCGGCAGTTGGTCCCAGGCCGGCGGCTTGATGCGTCATGGTTTCGCCGGTCGTTGGTGGCGCTTCGTGCCCAAAGCGCAGTGGCCGCAGGATGACGAAAGCACGCAGGTGATCATGCGCAGCTGGGAGGCGGAGACCGGTGATTGCCGTCAGGAACTGGTGTTCATCGGTCAGAACATCGACTTCGGTCGGCTGGCTGCCGAGTTGGATGAATGCTTGCTGACCGACGCCGAGATGGCGGCCGGCGTCGCGTGCTGGCGCTCGATGCCTGATCCGTTCGGCGACTGGTATGGCGACGCGGCCTAAAACCCGTCCGACTTACTGCGTTTTCCAGATGCCTTTGCTCTGCTGCTCGCAGAACGGTTTGAGAAACGCCGCGTCGCTGGCCACGCCGTAATAGTGAATGTTCTGCCGATAAGGCATATTGGCCACCTGCGCGTTGCTGCACTGGCCAAATGAACCGGAAGGGCACTGTTCCGAATACGTGACCTCGGTTTTCTGATCCTTGAGCTGGGGTTTGCAGAAGCCGTCATGGAACAGGTCTGGGGGAATGTTCAGGTTTTCCTGACAGACCTTGACATCCACTCGGTCGCCTTGGCTGTGTACAACGCACGACTCGGCCCAGACCTGCGCCGACGTCATCGCCAGCAGCGCCCACGCCAGCCCTATGGGCAGCCTGATTATTCGCATCAATTACCTCCGTCAGCGCTCACTTCAGGAGCGAACTCAAGAATGGCCGACATGCTGCAGAACATCCCCACTCATGTCATTGCAGGCCCTTTAGGTGCTGGCAAGACGAGCCTGATCAGGCATCTTCTCAAGCAGAAACCTGCGCACGAGCGCTGGGCTGTGCTGATCAATGAGTTCGGCCAGATAGGCCTGGATGCGGCACTGCTGACGACCGGCGACGATGGTATCGCACTTGGTGAGGTGGCTGGCGGTTGCCTGTGCTGCGTCAACGGCGCGCCTTTTCAGGTGGGGCTCGGCCGGTTGTTGCGCAAGGCCCGACCGGACCGCCTGCTCATCGAGCCCTCCGGGCTGGGGCATCCGGTTCAGTTGATCAAGCAACTACATGAAACGCCCTGGATCGGCGTGCTGGCGATCCAGCCCAGTGTCATGGTGCTCGACGCCCAGGCGCTCGCCCAGGGCAAAACGCTGCCTGACACCCAGCAAGACGCCCTGGCGCAGGCGGGCCTGTTGGTGTTGAACAAGTCTGATGGACTGGACGCGTCGACGCGAACGGCGATTACAGATGGACTGCCTGTTCGGCCGCTGCGCTGGACTGATCACGGCGCGTTGTCTCTGAATGCGTTGCCCGGCATCGACGTCAACGCTCACGCTGGCTCCGACAATCCGGCCATCCCCCGGTCATTGGCGCAACTCCCCGCAACGTGGTCGGACCCGATGGCGCCGGTGTGCCTGAGCCAGCAACAGGCGGAGGGCTGGAGCATTGGCTGGCGCTGGCACCCTGAGCGGGTATTCGATGCGGCAAAGGTGCAAGGCTGGCTGCAACCCTTGGGCTGGCGGCGCGCCAAGCTGGTTATCCACAGCGAGAAGGGGTGGATCTCAGGCAATGCGCTAAACGGGAGTTCGCTGGAATGGACGTCGAGTGAGTGGCGCAGAGACTCTCGCCTTGAGCTGATCTTCGAGAAGCCCCAGGACGAGGCCGCTTTGCAGACAGCACTGGCGGCCTGTCTGCTTTAAAGCGAGTTATCCACAGCGGATCACTGTTTCCACTTGTTGTGTTCCTGACGCCACTGGCTCAGCTGGATAATTTCGGCCGTGGGCTTGGGGTCTTTGATCTCGAACGGGTAGGGCGCCAGTTCGATCTGCGCCGCATGGGCACCAAACATGGTGATCGTGCCGGGATGCCGATGTTCACCGGTGACGGTGAACTCGAAGTTATACACCCGTGCCAGGCGCTTGCGGCCCTCATTGTCGCGCTTGAAAGCGAGTTTCTTCAGCGCGACGTTGCCGTCGAGCAGTTCGAGCTCGAGTTTGGCGCAGTGCTGTTTGACGCGTTCGAGCGCCCGTTCACGCAGGCCATGGGCGTGCCACAGCCAGGCGCCGGCGGTCGCCAGCAGCATGAGGACGAAAATGTTGCCCAGGGTCAGCATGGAAAAGGAACTCCAACAGAAGACTTGCAGCTTAACTGCGTCGGGTGACAGACAGCCATAGCCCGAAAGTTTAATTTCGCTTCACTTCGTCCGGCATCGCCACTACTGTGCCTTCCCGGTCTCAGGAACCTGTCATGAAACGCACGCCCCATCTACTCGCCATCCAGTCGCACGTCGTGTTTGGTCACGCCGGCAACAGCGCAGCCGTGTTCCCTATGCAGCGTATCGGCATCAATGTCTGGCCGTTGAATACCGTTCAGTTCTCCAACCACACCCAGTATGGCCACTGGGCGGGGGAAGTCTTGGCGCCGCAGCAGATTCCGGCGCTGGTCGAGGGGATTGCCGCGATAGGCGAGTTGGGGAATTGCGACGCGGTGCTGTCGGGTTATCTGGGCAGCGCAGCGCAGGGGCGGGCGATTCTGAGCGCCGTTGCGCAGATCAAACGTGCCAACCCGCGCGCGCTGTATCTGTGTGATCCGGTGATGGGGCACCCGGAGAAGGGTTGCATCGTGCCCCAAGAGGTCAGCGATTTCCTGCTGGACGAGGCCGCTGCAGTCGCCGACTTTCTGTGCCCCAATCAGCTGGAGCTGGACAGCTTCTCCGGCCGCAAACCCGAATCGTTGCTCGACTGCGTGGCCATGGCGCGGGCGTTGCTGGCCCGAGGTCCGAAGGCGGTGGTCGTCAAACACTTGGCCTATCCGGAGAAACCTGCAGACGGCTTTGAGATGCTGCTCGTGACCGAACACGAAACCTGGCACCTGCGCCGACCGCTGCTGGCATTCCCTCGGCAGCCGGTCGGTGTGGGCGACCTGACGTCCGGGCTGTTCCTGTCCCGGATTCTGCTGGGTGACGACCTGCGCAGCGCCTTCGAATTCGCGGCCTCAGCAGTGCATGAGGTGCTGCTGGAAACCCAGGCCTGCGGCAGCTACGAGCTGGAGCTGGTGCGCGCGCAGGACCGAATCGCTCACCCGCGCGTCAAGTTCGAAGCCGTCCGGTTGTAGAGCGAATCCCGGCGCTGGCTTAAACGGGCTCATCCTTGATTTCACGATAACGCTTCTCCAGTTCCTGACGGATCTGGCGGCGTTGTTGTGCCTGCACGTAACGGCGCTTGTCTTCGCTGTTGGTCGGCGTCAGCGGTGGTACGCCGGCAGGTTTGCGCTGGTCGTCCACCGCCACCATGGTGAAGAAGCAACTGTTGGTGTGACGAACCGAGCGTTCGCGGATGTTTTCGGTCACCACCTTGATGCCCACTTCCATCGACGTATTGCCGGTGTAGTTGACCGATGCCAGGAACGTGACCAGCTCGCCGACGTGAATCGGCTCACGGAAAATCACCTGATCCACCGACAGCGTCACGACATAGCGTCCCGCATAACGGCTCGCGCACGCGTAAGCCACTTCATCGAGGTACTTCAGCAGCGTCCCGCCGTGCACGTTGCCGGAGAAGTTGGCCATGTCCGGGGTCATCAATACAGTCATCGACAGCTGGGCGTTTCCGGGTTCCATAGCGTGCTCACGGTCTAAAAGGGTCAGAAGGCACCTTGCTCAGGTGCTCGAATTGCAGATTGGCTACAAAACCATCGATACCGGGACGCCAACGGCCGCTCCGCCGTCACGCCCTGCACCCATCTGTTTCCATATATTGCACTGGCTTCTCGCGCTTTTGTGCGGTGTTAACCTGCGGAAGCCCTTGGATGGGGTAAATCCTGCGTCTCAGTCAGAATAATCGGACCTCGTTGGCGAGTTTTCGTACAGCAGTCGTCTCTCTTTCAGGCAGATACGCATATTTCACCGATTGCCAGCAGGAGCAGCGCCCATGCATGCCATCAGTTTCATTCAAGACCTGGCTGTGATCATGCTCGTCGCTGGCGTCGTAACGGTGGTGTTTCATCGGCTCAAGCAACCCGTCGTACTCGGCTACATTGTCGCCGGCTTTATCATCGGCCCGCACACCCCGCCTTTTGGCCTCATCCACGACGAAGACACCATCAAGACCCTCGCCGAACTCGGCGTAATCTTTCTGATGTTTTGTCTTGGCCTGGAATTCAGCCTGCGCAAACTGTTCAAGGTGGGCGCGACGGCGTTTATCGCCGCGTTTCTCGAAATCATGCTGATGATCTGGATCGGTTACGAAATCGGCCAGTTCTTCGCCTGGAATACCATGGATTCTCTGTTCCTCGGTGCCATTCTGGCGATCTCGTCCACCACCATCATCGTCAAAGCGCTCAACGACCTGAAAATGAAGAACCGGCGCTTCGCCCAGCTGATCTTCGGCGTGCTCATCGTCGAAGACATCCTCGGCATTGGCATCATCGCGCTGTTATCAGGCATCGCCGTGAGCGGCACGGTCAGTTCCGGCGAGGTGTTTTCAACGGTCGGCAAACTGTCGCTGTTCATGATCGTCGCGCTGGTCATCGGCATTCTGGTTGTGCCGCGATTGCTGGCTTATGTGGCGAAGTTCGACAGCAACGAGATGCTGCTGATCACGGTGCTGGGCATGTGCTTCGGGTTTTGCCTGCTGGTGGTCAAACTCGAATACAGCATGGTACTGGGGGCGTTTCTCATCGGCGCGATCATGGCTGAATCCAGGCAACTGGCGAAGATCGAGCACCTGGTCGAGCCCATCCGTGACATGTTCAGCGCGATCTTTTTCGTCGCAATCGGCTTGATGATCGATCCGAAAATCCTGCTCGATTACGCCTGGCCCATCGCCGTGATCACCGTTGCCGTGGTGCTGGGCAAGATGATTTCCTGCGGGCTGGGTGCTTTTATCGCGGGCAATGATGGCAAGACCTCGCTGCGGGTGGGCATGGGGCTGTCACAGATTGGCGAATTTTCCTTCATCATCGCAGCGCTGGGGATGACGCTGCAGGTTACCAGCGATTTTCTCTACCCGGTCGCCGTGGCGGTGTCTGCCATAACGACGCTCTTGACGCCTTACCTCATCCGGGCAGCAGACCCGTTGTCCCACACACTGGGCGCTATTGTTCCTGCACGCATGGCGCGGGTGTTTGGCCTATACGGAGAGTGGTTGCGCAGCATTCAGCCGCAGGGGCAAGGCGCCGTGCTGGCAGCGATGATCCGCAAGATCCTGCTGCAAGTCGGGATCAATCTGGCTTTGGTGATCGCCATCTTCTTCACCGGCGCATTCTTCGCGAAGCGTATTGGCGTCTATTTCAGCGATTGGGTCAGCGATGTCGGGCAGCAAAAAGCCTGGATCTGGGGTGGGTGCTTGCTGCTTTCCCTGCCGTTCCTGATCGCGGCTTATCGCAAGCTCAAGGCGCTGTCCATGCTGCTGGCAGAGATGAGCGTGAAGCCGGAGATGGCGGGCAGGCACACCGCGCGTGTCCGTCGGGTGATCGCCGAAGTGATCCCGCTGCTGTCATTGATGGTGATTTTTCTGCTCATCGCATTGCTGTCATCCAGCATGCTGCCGACGCGCGAATGGCTGATGCTGATTGTGGTCGTGGCGGCCGTGGTGGCTGCCGTGTTGTGGCGCTGGTTCATCCGGGTGCATACGCGCATGCAGATCGCGTTGCTTGAAACCTTGGGCAATCACCCTGAGTCATGAGCGCTGAATCAGCCTTGAGGTTCGTGCCTCAAGGCTGACTGAGGAGGGCGGCTGTGCTTCTCAGCTTTCCAGCCAGACGTCGCGCGCCCAGTGCCAGACGGATTCCCAGCTTTCTTCGGTGACCAGTTCTTCTTCGCCAGACCACAGCACCACAGTGCCGTCTTCTTCAACGCAGTAGTAATCCTCGCCGTCCTGACAGATCGGGATCAGCTCGCGCGGCACGCCGATGTCCCACGCGGTCGCCGCCACTTCCGGCAGGTACGTGTGCGAGCCCGGGTCAGTGACGGTGACGGGCTCAAGGCTGCCGTAGACCACGTCGCTGACGGTCAGCAAGAACTCTTTGAAGACGAAGGGGATATTGATGAACAGTTGCTCCTCAACCTCGACCAGTTGATCTTCATCAGGCAGCTCAAGCGGGACAGGGACCGGTTCATTGGCTTCACGGAGTTGTTCAATGACTTCTTCCACGACGTGGATCCTCTAACGATTTGCGCGGGTTATACAGTAGCTCAAAGGCATCGCCAAATTAACTTGGCTTCTCTAAAAACAGAACCCCGGAACAAGTCCGGGGTTCATTTGAAGCAGCTCAGCGGTATTAGCCGTTCTGGCGGATACCTGCCACCAGCCAAGGCTGGTTGTCACCCTGAGCGCGTTCCATGTTCCAGCTTTCGCTGAAGACCTCGCCCTGGTCGAAGCGCGACGTTTTCGACACACCATTGAACGTCAGCGTGGCAATCGTCTTGTCGGCACGATCGTCCAGACCGTCAAGTTGCACGTTGAGGTTGTCGATGAACGTGGACTGGAAACCGTCGCCCAGATCGGCGCGTTCCTTCTTCAGGAACTGCAGCATCTGCGGGGTCACGAACTCGGAGATTTTGTCCATCTCGTTCGCGTCCCAGTGCTGTTGCAGCGACTGGAAGTGGCTGCGCGCAGCCTCGATGAAGCGTTCTTCGTTGAACCAGGCCGGTGCGTTGATCACCGGACGGGCTGCCGCTGCTGGAGCGGAACCGCCGAAGATCGAATTCTGGGCCGGTTGTGGCTGTTCGAAGGTTTCACGCTGGTAAGGAGCACCGGCGGGAGCCATCTGTGGCTGCTGTTTGCGTCGACGCGCCGCGATGAAGCGGAAGATCACGAAGGCGATGATCGCCATGATCAGAATGTCGAAGAACTGCATGCCCTGGAAGCCACCGCCCATGAACATGGAGGCCAGAAGACCACCGGCGGCGAGACCGGCCAATGGGCCCAGCCATTTGGAAGCACCGCCCGCAGCAGGCGCAGGACGGCCGGCGGCATTAGGTGCTGCGGCAGGAGTAGAAGGAGCTGTTTGACGCGCCTGGTGACTTGGCGCCGAGCCCATGCTCTTGCCACCACCGAAACGCGCAGCGTTGACATCGAGGCTCATGGTGAGCCCGATAATCATTGCCAGAGCGATGCTAAGAAAACGTTGCATAAGGGAATTCCCGTTTGTGGATTGCACGCGCGCCATGTTGCACAGGACACATGGGGATGACCAGCGGCCATATGTTTCCGGCTTTTGCGTGGATCCTCACCTGCCTGTCCCACTTGGGTTGTAGGCAGGTGAAGAAAGTTCTGTAGGAAAGATGGGGGGTGGATGTGGGAATGCAAGTGGGGCATCAACGCATCGGCAGTTGCCGATCACACCGGCTCGAGCTTCGCGTACCCCAGCATCAGCCACTTGCTGCCTTCCGAGAAATTCACCTGGACCCGTGCCTGAGCGCCTGAACCCTCGAAGTTGAGGATCACGCCTTCACCAAACACCGCGTGCTGCACGTGCTGACCCAGGGAGAACTGGCTCTGCGGAATGGCTTCGCCATCGAACAAGCGGCTCGGGGCCATGGTTTTGGAACCGCCGAACGGCCGGGTCACGCTGTTGGACAACCGCACTTCCTGAATCAGATTGGCCGGCACCTCCCGGACGAAGCGCGAGACCTTGTTGTAGGTTTCGCTTCCGTACAAGCGTCGGGTTTCTGCGTAGGTCATCACCAGATGCTGCATGGCGCGGGTGATGCCCACGTAAGCCAGGCGACGCTCTTCTTCCAGACGCCCCGGCTCTTCCAGGCTCATCTTGTGTGGAAACAGGCCTTCTTCCATTCCCACCAGGAACACGTACGGAAACTCCAGACCTTTGGCGCTGTGCAGCGTCATCAGCTGAATGCTGTCTTCGTGCTCGTCCGCCTGCGTATCGCCGGCCTCCAGCGAGGCATGGCCGAGGAAGGCAGCCAGTGGCGTCAGGTCTTCCTCTTCGTCGCTGTTCTCGAAGGCGCGCGCGGCGCTGACCAGTTCCTCAAGGTTTTCCACCCGGGCCTGGCCTTTCTCGCCTTTCTCTTCCTTGTGGTACGTGATCAGGCCGGACTGCTCGATCACCGTTTGGGTCATCAGATGCAGCGGCATGTCCGCAGCCTTGGCGGCGAGGTTTTCGATCAGTTCGATGAACGCGCCCAGCGCGCCCGCTGCACGACCGGTCAAGCCTTTGTTGGCGACCAGCAGGCGCATGGCTTCCCACATGGAAACGTCGGCATGGCGCGCATGCTCGCGAATCGCTTCGACGGTTTTCTCGCCAATACCGCGGGGCGGGACGTTGATGACCCGCTCCAGCGCCGAATCATTACCACGCCCGTCCAGCAGACGCATATACGCCATGGCGTTCTTGATTTCGGCGCGCTCGAAGAATCGCTGGCCGCCGT
Source organism: Pseudomonas sp. AK106 (assembly GCF_053903055.1). NCBI lineage: Bacteria > Pseudomonadati > Pseudomonadota > Gammaproteobacteria > Pseudomonadales > Pseudomonadaceae > Pseudomonas > Pseudomonas sp. AK106. The sequence goes on along the minus strand of NZ_CP096426.1, from coordinate 5,550,327 downwards.
AGATACGGTACGGGATGCGCTCGCGCAGCAAGGCCTCTTCGAGGACCCGCGACTGGGCGTTGGAGCGATACAGAATGGCGATATCGCTGCGCGCCAGACCGGTCTTGATTGCGCTTTCGATGGTCTCGACCACGTAGCGCGCTTCGTCGTGTTCGTTGAACGCGGCATAGAGATTGATCAGCTCGCCATCACCGACGTCCGTCCACAGCTCTTTGCCCAGACGCCCTGTGTTGTTGACGATCAAGCCGTTGGCGGCCTTGAGGATGCTCGCGGTGGAGCGGTAGTTCTGCTCCAGGCGAATGGTCTCGGTGTCGGGGAAATCTTCGGAATACTGATGAATATTCTCGATCTTCGCCCCGCGCCAGCCATAGATGGACTGGTCGTCGTCGCCGACCACCATCAGGCTGTCGCCACCCTGGGCGAGCAGGCGCAACCAGGCGTATTGAACGGCGTTGGTGTCCTGGAATTCGTCCACCAGCACGTGACGGAAACGGCGCTGATAGTGCGCAAGCAGGCTCGGGTTATCGCGCCACAGGTCCAGCGCGCGAAGCAGCAGCTCGGAGAAGTCGATAACGCCGGCGCGCTGACAGGCCGCTTCATAGGCCTCGTAGACCGACTTCATGGTCGTCAGAAAGAGATCGCCCGAGGCTTGAATATGTTTGGGACGCAGCCCTTCGTCCTTCTGTCCGTTGATGAACCACTGCGCCTGCCGTGCCGGCCAGCGCTGCTCATCCAGATTCAGCTCGCGCATGACGCGCTTGACCAGTCGTTGCTGGTCATCGCTGTCGAGGATCTGGAAGCTCTGGTTCAGACCCGCTTCCTGCCAGTGCGCCCGCAGCAGACGGTGCGCCAGGCCGTGGAAGGTGCCCACCCACATGCCGGCCGGGTTGATACCCATCAGTTGCTCGATGCGATGGCGCATCTCGGCAGCGGCCTTGTTGGTGAACGTCACCGACAGGATCGAGTGCGGCGAGGCGTTCTCGACCTGGATCAACCAGGCGATACGGTGCACCAGCACACGGGTTTTGCCGGAACCAGCGCCGGCCAGGACCAACTGACGACCCACGGAGGCAGCTACGGCCTGGCGTTGGGCATCGTTGAGGGAGTTAAGCAGAAGGGAGAGGTCATCGCGCATCGGGGCATTCTAGGGTGCCGTGAGGGCATGGGCAAACCCTAACGCTGGCCGGTCGTGATGTTGTCGGTCGCATTTTGCCGTCTGTAGATTTTAATTGATGACTGTTTGGTCTCGACGGTCCCTTGTGTATCCTCCGCGAACGTTCAAGGCCACCAATTATAAGAAACGCCATGACCTTAAGCTCCGAAGCCCCGGCCGACTCCGTGGCGACACGCCGTGTCATCTGCAAGCAGTTCGCGACCCAGCTTGCCGCCGAGCGCACCCGCCTTCTCTATCAGGGATCGCTCCTGCCGACCCTGTTCATGTTCATCAATGGTTTGCTCTGCGCATGGCTGCTCTGGAGCCCCGAGCGTTACGTGCTGGTTGGCGTCTGGCTGGGATGGCTTTCAGCGCTGGTCAGTCTGCGCGTGCTGCAGGTCGCAGCGTTCAGGTCGGCATCAATGGATCGTCGTTCACAGCCAATCTGGAATCGCATGTTTCTGGCCGGCGCCTGTGTCAGCGGTTTCACGTTGTCCAGCGCCGCGCTGGTGCTGATGCCCGCGCAAAGCCTGTCGCAACAGGCCTGGGTGTTCGGCCTGATCGGCGCCGCGACGCTGTCTGCCAGTGTGGCCTATGCGGTGAGCATTCCGGCATTCCTCACCTTCACGCTGCCGTGCCTGCTGCCGCCCATCTTCTATCTGTTCTGGACCGGCGACCCACAATGCCATGGCTGGGGCTGGCTCGGCCTGATTCTGCTACTGGCGCTGATCGTGGTGGCCGCGCAGGTCAACCGTTTGATCGAGCGGGGCCTGATCCGGCGGTTTCAGAACGTGGCGCTCATCGAGCACCTTCAACAGGCCCAAGCCAAAAGTGACGAGCTGAATCGCGAGCTGACGCGCCAGTACGAAGAGCGTACGCGCTATCTGACCCATTACGATGAGCTGACCGGCCTGGCCAATCGGGCGTTGTTCAACGAGCGGCTGCGCGAGGCCAATCAGCGTGCGCGTCATGGCGGGCGAACGCTGGCCCTGCTGCACATCAACCTTGATCGCTTCAAATTGCTCAATGACAGCTTGGGTCACGACATCGCTGACCAGTTGCTGCGCCTCGTCGCGCGCCGGCTGAACGCCCACGTAGCGGACGCCGATACCGTCGCGCGTTTGTCGGCGGACGAGTTTGCCGTGCTATTCGACAGCCACGGCAACCTGACCACAATGGCGCGGATCACGACGCGTCTGCTGGCCAAGCTGCGCTCGCCGATATCGGTGTCCGGCCATGAGCTGGTGGTCAGTGCCTCTATCGGCATCGCGTTGCTGCCGGGTTCCGCTCGAGACATCGCCGCGCTGGTCAGCCAGGCGAATATGGCCATGCAACACGCCAAACACCTGGGTGGCGACAATTTTCAGTTCTACACTGAAAGCCTTGAGGCGGGCACGCCCGGTCGTTTGCAGCTGGAAATCCAACTGCGTCGCGCGATCGCAGAAGGGCAGCTGGAAGTGTTTTATCAGCCGAAACTGGAGCTGGAAAGCGGGCGCCTGAACTCGGCAGAAGCACTGGTGCGCTGGCGTCATCCCGAGCGCGGTCTGATTTCGCCCGGCGAGTTCATCGGACTGGCGGAGGAGACCGGTCTGATCGCCAACATCGGGGAGTTCGTGCTGCGCAAAGCCTGCCATCAGGCATGCGAATGGCAGCGGGAGGGGCTCGCGCCGATCAGGGTGTCAGTCAATCTCTCGGTGCATCAGATGCGCCAGGGCAAGCTGGTCAGCCTCGTGCGGCAAGTGCTGGAAGAAACCGGGCTCAAGCCGGAATACCTGGAGCTTGAGCTCACCGAGAGTCAGTTGCTGGAGAGCGTCGAGCACATCATCACCACGTTCCAGCAACTGCGCGCACTCGGCGTGAAATTGGCCATCGACGATTTCGGCACCGGCTATTCATCGTTGAGCTATCTGAAGCGATTTCCAGTGCATTGCGTGAAGATCGACCAGGCCTTCATCCGCGGCTTGAACGAAGGGGCGGAAGACGCGGCGATTACACGGGCAATCATTGCGATGGCCCACAGTCTTGACCTCAGGGTTGTGGCCGAGGGCGTGGAAGATTGCGAGCAACTAGAGTTTCTCAGGGCTCATGGTTGCGACGAGGTTCAAGGCTACTTGATCAGTCGCCCGGTGGAGGCCAGCGTCATGGGCGGCATCCTGCGCAGTTGTCTGGCTGAAGCCTGGAGTCCTGTACGAAAAGCCCTACACTACAAAGCGACCTAACCCTCATCACCGATCGGTTGACCACGGGAAGATCGTTTAACTGTGCGGTTTGCAGGTCATGTAGTATAACTACAAGAAAGCTACAGCCCGGCCCATCCTTCACTTGAGTCCTGTCCTTTGAATCTGTTGCAGCACATCGCCCAGTCACGCCATCTCTTGCGCAAGTCGGAGCTGAAAGTAGCCGATCACGTGCTGCTCGATCCGGCGGCCGTGATGCACAGCTCCATGGCCGACCTGGCGCATGCGGTCGGGATCAGTGAGCCAACCATCGTGCGTTTCTGCCGCGCCATTGGCTGCACCGGGTTTCAGGATCTGAAACTCAAGCTGGCGCAAAGCCTCGCCGCCGGCGCGAGCTTTGGGCAGTTCGCTATCCACGAAGACGATTCCGTCGCCGATTACAGCCTTAAGATTTTCGACACAACGCTGCACACGCTGATAGAAGTGCGCGAAAAGCTCGACCCCCATGCCTTGCAGGCAGCGGTGACGGTCATGGCGGCCGCGCATCGGGTCGAGTTCTACGGTTTCGGCGCCTCGGGTGCGGTCGCGGCTGACGCCCAGCACAAATTCTTCCGTCTGTTACTGACGGCAGCGTCCTACTCCGATCCGCACATGCAGGCGATGTCGGCTGTGACGCTCAAGCCCACTGACGTCGCGGTGTGTATCTCGCAGTCCGGCCGCTCCAAGGATCTGCTGATCACGGCCAACCTGGTGCGCGAAAGCGGCGCCAACCTGATCACCCTGTGCCCGAGTCAGACGCCATTGGCGGAGCTGTCCACGGTCAATCTCGCCATTGACGTGCACGAAGACACCGAAATCTACACGCCGTTGACCTCACGTATCGCGCACTTGGTGGTCATCGATGTCCTGGCGATGGGCGTCGCGATGGCGCGCGGTCCGAGCCTGGTCAATCACTTGAAGAGCGTGAAGCGCAGCTTGCGCAGCCTGCGGTTGTCGCCGAAGTCGATCAAATCGTCCGAAGATTGAGCTGAACCGGCGCAATGCTGAAACCTTCACCAAGCTGTAACGCTTCCGACGTCTGATCGTCACCGCATCCCGCCACTCTGTACTCCCGCACACGAATGGGAGACAGGATATGCCTCGGCACTACGATGACTCGCAGCAGCACAGCACCTCCAGCACCAAGACCCGCCGTCAGCAGGAAGACCAGCGCCGCATGGCGTTCCGGCGTGCGATCGAAAGCCATTCCGAAGAGCGTCGCCTGAACCAGGAACTCTCGAGCTACCTGGACAGCGCCAGCGCCCATTTCTGGCAGAGCGCTAGCGCTTCGGAAGGTGTCCATCAAAGCGCGCGACCAGCTCGCTGATCTGCGTACGCTCTGTCCGAATGAATGACAGGAACGCGTGAGCCACCGGCGACAGACGTTTGTCCCGTGCCTGTACGACGCACCAGCTTCGGTACAGCGGCAATTCGGCCACTGGCAGCTCAATCAGCGTGCCAGTGGCAAGTTCCAGGCTCAGTGCATGGCGCGTCAGCAGTGCGACGCCGAGCCCCGCCACCACGCATTCACGCTGCGCTTCCGCCGAGGACACCTCCAGCGTGTGCTCGAAGTGAACGCGTTTCTCCTTGAAATACTCCTCGCAGGCCTTGCGCGTCCCCGAGCCCTGTTCGCGTACCACCAGCGTTGCCGCCTCCAGGTCCTTCAGCGTCGGATTGGCGAGCAAGGTCAACGGATGATCCGGCGGCGCGACGGCCACAATCGGGTTATTCAGAAAGGGCAAGAACTCCAGCCCCATGTCCTGGGGGACCATCGACATCACCACCAGATCATCGCGGTTATCCGAGAGTCGCCGAATCACCTGCGCCCGATTGACGACCGTGAGGTTGAGCATCACCTCCGGATATTTGCGCTTGAAGGCTGCGAACAGGTGGGGGACGAAATACTTGGCACTGGATTCGATCGCCAGTTTGAGCTGCCCCTGCAGCGAGCCCTGCATGTCGGACAGCTGCATGTCGAGGTTCTCCAGCCGACCGAAAATGTCGCGACTGGCGAGCTGCAGCGCCTCCGCGGCCTCCGTGAGATAGAGCTTTTTACCCACGTATTCGAACAGCGGCTGGCCGACCAACTCTTCCAACTGACGCATCTGCAGGCTCACCGCCGGCTGGGTCAGCGACATTTCCTCAGCCGCTCGACTGTAAGAACGCAAATCACAGACCTCGTTGAAAATACGCAGTTGACGCAATGTCATGCGCATCAGTGACTTACGCATCCTTCTGCCCTTAATCGGCTAACTGATACTGGCAACTATAAGGTTTTACTTATGGTTCACCCAATATTTACTCATTTTTGTTAATTGCTGATTCGTCATAGGGTGGCTTCACCTGCGAGCAACATGCAGTTACGGAATGTCGCGCGGTATTGGCCAGTCATCTGGTCCGTCTGCTAATCGGTCGAGGAGATACCAGTGATAAGAAAAATCCTGATCGCCAACCGTGGGGAAATTGCTGTCCGAATCGTGCGCGCCTGCGCCGAAATGGGCATCCGCTCGGTGGCGATCTATTCCGATGCGGACCGTCACGCGCTGCACGTCAAGCGTGCCGACGAAGCCTACGGCATCGGCTCGGAGCCCCTCGAAGGCTATCTGAACCCTCGCAAGCTGGTGAATCTCGCCGTTGAAACCGGCTGCGACGCATTGCACCCCGGTTACGGGTTTCTGTCGGAAAACGCAGAGCTGGCGGATATCTGCGCCGAACGGGGTATCAAGTTCATCGGCCCGTCCGCTGAAGTGATCCGCCGCATGGGCGACAAAACCGAGGCCCGCCGCAGCATGATCAAGGCCGGCGTACCGGTGACGCCCGGCACGGAGGGCAATGTGGCCGACATCGCCGAAGCACTGGTCGAAGGCGATCGCATCGGTTACCCCGTCATGCTCAAGGCCACTTCCGGCGGCGGCGGTCGCGGCATTCGTCGCTGCAACAGCCGGGAAGAACTGGAGCAGGCGTTCCCCCGGGTCATTTCCGAGGCCACCAAGGCGTTCGGCAAGGCTGAAGTTTTTCTCGAAAAGTGCATCGTCAATCCCAAGCACATCGAAGCGCAGATCCTCGGCGACAGCTTCGGCAATGTCGTGCACCTGTTCGAGCGTGATTGCTCGATCCAGCGCCGCAACCAGAAGCTCATCGAAATCGCCCCAAGCCCGCAACTGACGCCGGAACAGCGCGCCTACATCGGCGACCTGTCCGTGCGGGCCGCCAAGGCTGTGGGCTACGAGAACGCCGGCACCGTGGAGTTCTTGCTGGCCGAGGGCGAGGTGTACTTCATGGAAATGAACACCCGCGTACAGGTCGAGCACACGATCACCGAGGAAATCACCGGGATCGACATCGTGCGGGAGCAGATCCGCATTGCGTCGGGGCTGCCACTGTCGGTCAAGCAGGAAGACATCATCCATCGCGGTTTCGCGTTGCAGTTCCGCATCAACGCGGAAGACCCGAAGAACAACTTTCTGCCGAGCTTCGGCAAGATCACCCGTTATTACGCGCCCGGCGGCCCCGGCGTGCGCACCGACACGGCGATCTACACCGGCTACACCATTCCGCCGTATTACGACTCCATGTGCCTGAAGCTGATCGTCTGGGCGCTGACCTGGGAAGAGGCTATGGACCGCGGCTTGCGCGCGCTGGACGACATGCGTCTGCAAGGGGTGAAGACAACGGCCGCGTACTACCAGGAAATCCTGCGCAATCCGGAATTCCGCAGCGGCCAGTTCAACACCAGCTTCGTTGAGAGCCATCCCGAGCTGACCCATTACTCGATCAAGCGCAAACCCGAAGAGCTGGCCCTGGCCATCGCCGCCGCCATCGCTGCCCATGCGGGCTTATAAAAAAGCCAGCTGCAAGCGCTAAGCCGCAAGCTGCAAGTTGAAGCCGATCCGCTGTGACTTGCCGCTTGTAGCTTGCCGCTTGAAGCTAAAAGGAGATCCGAACATGTCCAAGAAAATCTTCGTCACCGATACTATTCTGCGCGACGCCCACCAGTCTCTGTTGGCGACCCGCATGCGCACCGAGGACATGCTGCCGATCTGCGACAAGCTCGATAAAGTCGGCTACTGGTCGCTGGAAGTGTGGGGCGGTGCGACCTTCGACGCCTGCGTGCGCTTTCTGAAGGAAGACCCGTGGGAGCGCCTTCGCCAACTGCGCGCGGCGCTGCCCAACACCCGTCTGCAAATGCTGCTTCGCGGTCAGAACCTGCTGGGCTATCGACACTACAGCGATGACGTGGTCAAGGCATTCGTCGCCAAGGCAGCGGACAACGGTATCGACGTGTTCCGGATCTTCGATGCCATGAACGACGTGCGCAATCTGCGCGTCGCGGTCGAAGCGGTGAAGGCTGCCGGGAAGCATGCTCAAGGCACCATTGCGTACACCACCAGCCCGGTGCACACCATTGGCGCGTTTGTGGCGCAAGCCAAAGAAATGGAAGCGATGGGCTGTGATTCCGTCGCGATCAAGGATATGGCCGGTCTGCTGACCCCCTATGCCACGGGCGAGCTGGTCAAGGCGCTGAAGGCCGAGCAATCGCTGCCGGTGTTCATTCACTCCCACGACACCGCGGGCCTGGCCGCGATGTGCCAGCTCAAGGCCATCGAAAACGGTGCCGACCATATCGACACCGCGATCTCCAGCTTCGCCTGGGGCACCAGCCACCCGGGTACCGAATCGATGGTCGCGGCCTTGAAAGGCAGCGAATTCGACACCGGCCTGGACCTGGAGCTGCTGCAGGAAATCGGCCTGTATTTCTACGCGGTGCGTAAGAAGTATCACCAGTTTGAGAGCGAATTCACGGCGGTCGATACCCGTGTGCAGGTCAATCAGGTCCCGGGCGGCATGATCTCCAACCTCGCCAACCAGCTCAAAGAGCAGGGCGCGTTGAACCGCATGGGCGAAGTGCTGGCCGAGATTCCGCGGGTGCGCAAAGACTTGGGCTATCCGCCGTTGGTGACCCCCACTTCACAGATCGTCGGCACCCAGGCTTTTTTCAACGTGCTGGCCGGTGAGCGCTACAAAACCATCACCAACGAAGTGAAGCTTTACCTGACTGGCGGCTACGGCAAGGCGCCAGGGCAAGTGGACGAGACCCTGCGCCGTCAAGCCATCGGCAGTGAAGAGCTGATCGATGTGCGCCCGGCCGACCTGCTGAAGCCTGAAATGACCAAGCTGCGCGGCGAAATCGGCGCGTTGGCCACCACCGAAGAGGACGTGCTGACCTATGCCATGTTCCCGGACATCGGCCGCAAGTTTCTCGAAGAACGTGCGGCGGGCACGCTGGCGCCAGAGCCTTTGCTGCCGATTCCAGAGCCGGGCGCAGTCGCTAAAGCAGGCGGCGAGGGCGTTCCGACCGAATTCGTGATCGATGTTCACGGCGAAAGCTACCGCGTCGATATCACTGGCGTGGGCGTCAAGGCCGAGGGCAAGCGCCACTTCTATCTGTCCATCGACGGCATGCCGGAAGAAGTGGTGTTCGAGCCGCTCAATGAGTTCGTTGGCAGCGGCATCGGCAAGCGTGCGCAAGCCAGCAAGCCGGGCCATGTCAGCACTTCCATGCCGGGCAATATCGTCGATGTGCTGGTGAAGGAGGGCGATGACGTTCGCGCCGGTCAGGCGGTGCTGATCACCGAAGCGATGAAGATGGAGACCGAAGTTCAGGCGGCAGTGGCCGGCAAGGTCGCAGCCATACATGTCGCGAAAGGCGATCGCGTCAACCCGGGCGAGATTTTGATCGAAATCGAGGACTGACACAGACGCTGCAAGATTGACGGCCTGCCGCGCACAGACGCGGCAGGCTGAACGATTACCTCTGGGGGAGCTCTCGTGGCTCCTCTTTTTTTGCCTGAAGCTGGGCGCTTTAGGCTGTTTCGTTTCAACGCGCTCACTTGCCGCGCAGTTGCTCCAGCGTCCTGATTTGCTGGCCGTCCTTAAAGTTATCCACAGCCAGCCATGCTTCGAACGCCTCCCGTAGTGCCGGCCACTCGGTGTCGATGATCGAGTACCAGGCGGTGTCCCGGTTTTGCCCCTTGAACACCGCGTGTTGGCGGAATGTGCCTTCGAAGCTGAACCCGAAGCGTTCGGCCGCGCGCTTGGAGCGGGCATTGTTGGCGTTGCATTTCCATTCCAGGCGGCGATTGCCCAGCGAGAAAGATTCCTTCGCCAGGAGATAAACCGCCTCTGTTGCCTTGGGCGTGCGTTGCATCGACGCGCCGAAGGTCACATGGCCAATTTCGATGCGGCCCGCGCTCGGGAAGATGGACATCAAGCCCAGAAAGCCGTCGATGGCGCCGGTCTGTTGATCAATGACGGTGTAGAACCACGGATCGGTCGAGCCTTCCAGGCCTGCGAGATAGTCATCGAATGCGCCGCGCTCTGGAAACGGGCCGACAAACAGGTAATCCCACAATTTTCGGTCAGCGGCCGGGCCTTCCAGTGCCTCCCACAGACCATCGCCATGCTGGGCGGCGTTGAGTTTTTCCAGACGGATGAAGCGTCCTTGCAGTGTGCGCGTGTCCGGCAGCCTGGCCGGTTGCCACTGAGTGAGATCCGACATATCGAGAGTTCCTGGTCTTACAGCGGTTTGCGAAATTGAATAAGGCCCGGGCGCTCAGCGATGCGCTCGTAGAGCTGAATGGCGGTTGCGTTGGTCTCGTGGGTGAGCCAATGGACTTTGTCGGCGCCGTCCCGTTTGGCGGTCGCGTAAACGTACTCGATCAGTTGGCGGCCAACGCCCGTGCCGCGCTGTTCCGGCACCACCAGCAAATCCTGCAGGTAGCAGGCATTGCCGATGCTCCAGTTGGATCGGTGATAAATGAAATGCACCATGCCCACCGCCTTGCCGTCCTGCCAGGCGAGGGCGGCGTTGGTGGGCTCGCTGCTGTCCAGAAACCGTTGCCAAGTGCTCTGTGTGACCGCGTCAGCCAGTGTGGTTTTGTAGAAGCTCAGATAGGCATGCCATAACGGCAACCAGGCTTCTTGGTCTTCGGCGGTGACGGGACGGATGTGGAGGTCAGACACGCGGTGCTCCCTGGTTCATCAATTGAGCGATTTTCTGATCGGATGGGTCCTGGCTGAGTGCCAGGCCTTTGCTTACCCCCGCGATGTCTGCGGCGCTGCGGTTCTGGTTAAGCTTGCGCTTGCCTTCCAGCCGCTCGACGGGGATCGCGAAGCCGACGATGCCGTTGAGCATCTTCTCGATGTAATCGGCGGGTGCGTCGCTGACCGCCCAGGGCTCGGCGCGGCTGGCTTCGTGCTTGTCGGTCAGGCCGGTGACTATCCGCAACAGTCGCGCGGGATCAGTGAACACGTCAGCACGGCCATAGGCATGCACCGCCAGATAATTCCAGGTGGGCACCACTTTGCCGTGCTCGGCCTTGGCGGCATAAAAAGAAGGGCTGATGTAGGCGTCTGCGCCCTGGAAAATCAGCAGTGCTTGCGCGCCGGTCTCCAGGGCTTTCCACTGCGGATTGGCCTTGGCCAGATGCCCATAAAGCGTGCCGTGTGGACCCTGAGTGGGTTCAAGCAACAAGGGGATATGGCTCGCTTGCACACCGGTCTCGTCAAAAGTGACCAGTGTCGCCAGGCGCGTGGCATCTATCTGCCGGTGCAGGCTGGCGAGGTCCTCGTCTTTGAAATAGCTGGGCGTATACATGAGATTTTCCTTGGCGGCTGAACCAATCCTAGGCAGCCTAATGGTTCGTTGTAAGAGCCATTTATGGTCAATCTCATAGGGCCAATCCCATGCATGTACCCACGCCGGCGCTGACCTTCGATTTCGCCGGCATCGCGCTGAACCGCCGCCATGGCCTCAGCCGCCAGCTCTATCAGACGCTGCGCGAGCGCATCCTCGACGGTCGCGTACCGGGAGGCACGCGCTTGCCGGCGAGCCGGGATCTGGCCTTGTCCCTCGGCATTTCTCGCAACAGCGTCATGCGTGCCTATGACCAGCTCTACGCGGAAGGCTTTACCGAAAGCCGTGTTGGCGATGGCACGTACGTCGCCTTGTTGAGGGAGCAACCGTCCGCTGCGAAAAAACTATCCACACAGCTGTCCACAGGGTTATCACCAAGCTTATCAACAGGTTTATCCACAAAATGGCCGACAGTAGCGGCCGAATTGTCAAACAATCTTATCCACAGCAAGGCGATGAACACGCTGGAACAGCATCATTTACGACCCCCGAAAAGCGGCCTGCCGAAGGCGTTTCGAACAGGGGTTCCGGCATTCGATCTGTTCCCTTTTGACACGTGGGGCAAGCTGCACGCGGCTTTCTGGCGTAAGCCGGGCTTGCAACATCTGGGCTATGGCGACCCGGCCGGCGAATGGCGTTTGCGGGAGCTGATCGCGGCTTATTTGAGGACGTCCCGCGATCTCCGCTGCGCACCTGAGCAAATTGTGATCACCAATGGCGCGCAGCAGGCGATAACCCTTTGTGCACAGCTGCTGCTGGAGCCGGGCGACGTGGTGGCCATCGAAAATCCGGGGTACCGCGCGGCCGGTCATGCCTTCGGAGTGGCTGGCGCAACGTTGCAGGGCATGGCGGTTGACGCCGAGGGCATGCGCAGTCCGGGGCGCGATGACTCAGGCTGCAAGTTGGCGTACGTGACGCCCTCTCATCAATACCCGATGGGCGTGACCATGAGTCTGGCGCGGCGGCTGGAACTGCTCGCGTGGGCCGAGCGCAATCAGGGCTGGATCGTCGAAGACGACTACGACGGCGAGTACCGCTACAGCGGTGCCCCGCTGGCGCCGTTGGCAGCGCTGGATCGTAGCGGTCGCGTGCTGTATGTCGGGACCTTCGGCAAGGTCGCGTTTCCGGCCCTGCGTCTGGGTTATCTGGTGTTGCCGCGCAACCTGGTAGAGCCGTTCAGCCGGCGACGGGCCGTGGACATGCGTCATTCCGAGGTCGGCACGCAAATGGTCATGGCCGAGTTCATCGCGGCGGGTCACTTTCAGCGGCACATCCGTCGCATGCGCCGGGCTGCCTTGAGTCGACGTGACGCATTACTGGCCGACTGGCCCCATGAACTTGCGGGTTGCAGCCCGATGATCAAGCCGGTTGCAGGGCTGCATGTCACGGTCGCGGTGGGCACGTTAGAGCGTGAGACGGAACTGGTGACCAAAGCGGAAAGTGTCGGGGTCGAGGTCGCGCCGTTGAGTGAGTACTGGCTGCCGGAGTCAGAGACGCCGATGGATGATCGGGCCGGGCTGGTATTGGGATTTGCGGCGGTGCCTGAGGCCGACATCGCCTCGGCGCTGGCGCGGTTGCGAAGCGTCTGGCGGGTTTGAGGGGGCTGAAGCCGGTGGCGGCGTCGGCGCGTCATCCCGCAGACACCGGCGTATACTCGCGCCCATCGCAATCCTTCTCCGAGATACGCCCATGAGTCTTCTTCTCTCTGCGGCGCCGCAGCGCAAGCTTGGCGCGCCGCTGATCGCCTTCCTCTTGTTGGTGGTCGGCGCTCTTTTCCTGCAATCGGCCGTTGGCGGCAGGCAAGTGCTATTACTGATCGTTGGCGCCGCGCTGGGCCTGACGCTCTATCACGCTGCGTTCGGCTTCACCTCGGCCTGGCGGGTATTTATCAACGAGCGACGCGGTGCCGGTTTACGCGCGCAAATGGTGATGCTGGCCGTCGCGGTGGTGCTGTTTTTCCCCGCGCTGGGTGCCGGTACGCTGTTCGGCACGCCGGTCACCGGCCTCGTGGCCCCGGCCGGTGTGTCCGTAGTCTTCGGCGCCTTCATCTTCGGCATCGGCATGCAAATGGGCGGCGGCTGTGCGTCTGGCACGCTGTTCACCGTCGGCGGCGGCAATGCGAGGATGCTCGTGACCCTGCTGTTCTTCATCATTGGCTCGCTGATTGCCACCCATCACGTCGATTGGTGGTTCTCGCTGCCGTCGTTTCCTGCCACCTCCATCGTCAAAAGCTTCGGTGTCATGCCCGCGCTGCTCATGAGCCTGGCCCTGTTCGCGGTCATCGCCCTTGTGACCGTCACGCTGGAAAAGCGTCGGCATGGGGAGCTGGAAGCGGCCGTCACCAGTGAGCACGTTGGCTTGCGCCGTTTCCTCCGTGGCCCCTGGCCGCTGGTGTGGGGCGCGGTAGGGTTGGCGCTGCTCAATTACGCCACGCTGGCATTGGCAGGTCGTCCCTGGGGAATCACCTCGGCTTTCGCGCTGTGGGGCGCAAAGGTCGCCGGTGGTTTGGGCGTGGATGTGGGCAGCTGGCCGTTTTGGCAGATGCCAGCAAACGCCAAGGCGTTGGCCGCGCCGGTGTGGGAGGACATCACCACCGTCATGGACATCGGCATCATGCTGGGTGCAGCAGTGGCGGCGGGTCTTGCAGGACGATTCGCCCCGAGTCTGAAAATCCCGACACGCTCGTTGATCGCGGCAGTGATTGGCGGACTGTTGCTGGGCTACGGCTCGCGCCTGGCGTACGGCTGCAACATCGGCGCGTACTTCAGCGGCATCGCCTCAGGCAGCCTGCACGGCTGGCTTTGGCTGGTCGCTGCCTTCGCAGGCAACGCAGTGGGCGTGAGGATTCGGCCGTTCTTCTTTGCGGGTGAGCGTCGGCCCGCTGTATTGACCGGATGCTGATCGAGTGATCTAAATGAAGGAGGGCGCTTGCCCGCGATTGCGGGCAAGCGCTCTTAAGCAGGATTTAACCGGCGATTTGCTCTTTCGCCCGCTTGGCGATGTTTTCCGCCGTGAATCCGTATTTGGCCTGCAGTTTGTCGATGGGAGCCGACGCACCGAAGGTGTTCATCACGATCTTCGCGCCGGTCTGACCGACATACCGATCCCAGCCCACCGGCCCTGCCTGCTCCACCACCACCCGGGCTTTAACGTCCGGCGGCAGCACGCCGTCGCGATAGGCCTTGTCCTGATCCTCGAACAGTTCCCAGCTCGGCATCGACACCACTCGCGCCGCGACCCCCTCGGCTTTGAGCTTCTCGAACGCCTCGACGGTCATGCCGACCTCGCTGCCGGTGGCGATCAGGATGACGTCCACTTTGCCTTCCACCGCATCGGCCAGCACATAAGCGCCTTTGGTTAAGCCCTCGGCGCTCGCGTATTTCGAGCGATCAAGGGTTGGCAGCGGCTGACGCGACAGCACCAGGCACGACGGCCTGCTGGTTTGCGCCAGTGCAATTTTCCAGGCTTGGGCCGTTTCGTTGGCATCGCCCGGACGAATCGTCAGCACACCCGGTGTCGCACGCAGCTGAGTCAGTTGCTCGATAGGCTGGTGGGTCGGGCCGTCCTCGCCGACGCCAATGGAGTCATGGGTAAATACGAAGATAACCGGCAATTCCATGATCGACGCCAGACGGATCGGTGGCTTCATGTAATCGCTGAACACCAGAAAGGTCGAGGTGTATGGGCGGATGTATGACAGAGCCAGGCCATTGGCAATGGAACCCATGGCATGTTCGCGGATACCGAAGTGCAGGTTTCGACCGCCGTAATTGCCTGCTTCGAAGCTGCCTGCCCCATCAAACGTCAGGTTGGTTTTGGTCGACGGCGAAAGGTCGGCCGAGCCACCGATCAGCCAAGGGATTTGTTCGGCAAATGCATTCAGCACCTTGCCACCGGAAGCGCGCGAGGCGATGCCTTTGGCGTCCGCTTCAAAACGCATCTCCTTGTCCTGCCAGCCTTCGGGCATTTCACCGGCACGCATGCGCTTGAGCTGATCAGCGAGGTCGGGCTGGTCCTTTTCAAACTGGTTGAAGGTCGCCAGCCAGGCGTCGTAATCGCTGCCGCCGCGCTCCAGCAATGCATCACGCAGGCAATGGCGGGCATCTTCCGGCACCAGGAAGCTGCTGTTTTCATCCCAGCCGTAGGCTTTTTTCGTCAGCTTGATTTCGTCATCGCCCAGCGGTTCGCCGTGGGCGGCAGACGTGTTGTGCTTATTGGGAGAACCGAAGCCAATGATGCTGTCAACCACGATCAAGGTCGGTGCATCGCTGGTTTGCTGAAAGGTCTGCAGCGCTTTTGCCAGGGCGTTGGCGTCGTTGGCGTCTTTGACGTGCAGGGTTTTCCAGCCGTAGCCCTCGAAACGCTTCTGCACATCGTCGCTGTAAGCCAGCTCGGTATGGCCTTCGATGCTGATGGTGTTGTTGTCGTAGATCCAGCACAGGTTCGACAGCTTCAAATGTCCGGCAAGTGAAGCCGCTTCTGCGGTGACGCCTTCCATCATGTCGCCATCGCCGCACAGCACGTAAACGCTGTAATCGAACAGCGTAGCGCCGGGCTTGTTGAAGTGCTCGCCCAGCCAGCGCTCGCCCATCGCCATGCCGACGCTGTTGGCGCAGCCTTGGCCCAGCGGGCCAGTGGTGGTCTCTACGCCGGTGGTCATGCGGTATTCAGGATGGCCCGGAGTTTTGGAGTCCATCTGACGAAACTGCTTGATGTCCTCGAGGCTCACCGCAGGCTTGCCCGATGGTTTGCCGTGCTCGTCGATCTCGATCACACCTGCCAGGTGCAGCAGCGAATAAAGCAGCATCGAAGCGTGGCCGACCGATAGCACAAAGCGGTCCCGGTTTGGCCAGTCAGGGTGTTCCGGGTGATAACGCAGGAAATCTTTCCACAGCGTGTAGCCGACAGGTGCCAGCGCCATAGGCGTGCCGGGGTGGCCGGAATTGGCTTTCTGCACGGCATCCATGGCCAGGGTGCGAATGGTATTGATGGTCAGTTGGTCGCGGTCGGTGTGCGGCGTGAACGTGCGCGCAGCGCCTGATCGTTCGGTGGAGGGAGTATTGGCAGACGAGCTCATTAACGTTCTCCTCGTGACGGGTAGCTGAAACATCCAGATAGGTGTTGAGCACAGGGAGGGCGTTATCGTTCCATGAACAATCTGTCAGCCGGCTCGGGGGAGAACCGATTCAGCTTTCCTAGAGTAATTGGTTACATTTAGCCTGTGGTCGTAACGAACGAACTTGCCCGCAGGTATTCGAAGCTGTGGGTCGAGCCTTTGCCGACTGATTCAACGTATTGCGACGGGGGTGGCTTTTGCAGGAATTTATCGTCAAGAAGTACCGGACAATGATCCGGACGTTTACCTACATCGGTTGGTCCTTGTTCTGGCTGCTGATCTGGGACGTTGTCGTCACCGCCGACTTCATGCTGTTTCTGGATCGCAAGATCACCCTGCCATCGATGCCACTGACTCTGCTGGGTTCTGCGCTGGTGGTGCTGACCAGCTTCCGCAACACGAGCGCATACAACCGCTGGTGGGAAGCGCGCACGTTATGGGGCGCGCTGGTGAATAACTCCCGCAGTTTCGCCCGGCAGGTGCTGACGTTCATTGATGACGAGGACGGCCTGAACCCGGTCAAGGCCACACTGCTGCGCCGTCACGTGGCTTACGTCGAATGCCTCTCGGCCCATTTGAAGGGCAGCGATTGCGCCGAGCAGGTGACCGCGATGATTTCCCGGGAAGAGTACGAGCGCCGTACCCGCACCAACAACTTCCCCAACGCGATTCTCAATGAGTCTGCCGCGATCATCGCGCAGGAATACAAGGCCGGCCGCCTGGACAGCATCCGTCTGGAGCGCCTCGAAGCGACGCTGGTGGAAATTTCCAATAATCAGGGCGGAATGGAGCGCATCGCCAATACGCCGTTGCCTTACCCCTACGTGACGTTTCCGCGCCTGTTCATCACGCTGTTCTGCATCATTGTGCCGATCGGCCTGGTAGACACGCTGGGATGGTTCACGCCGCTGGCGTCCACCGTGGTGGGCTTCATGCTGCTGGCAATCGAGAAAATCGGCACCGACCTGCAAAGCCCGTTCAAAGCCTCCGAGCACGAGATCCAGATGAAAGCGCTGTGCGAAAACATCTCCGGCAATCTGAATTCGATGCTGCAGGACGCGATGGATAAGCGGCCGGTTGAAGTGGCTTATTCGTAGATCTAGATATTCCCTGCGTCCCGGCTCTGCGAGGTCAGCATTAAATGCTACATAGCGTGGGACGTTTTGAATTAGCGAGCCGCTACCGGATGTGAAATGGCGTAAGACGTCGGCGAGCTGTATCACCTGGTGACGTTTATCCCCGTGCTGCTGATCTATGTTGACTATGGTTAAAGCCGTTGGGCGGAGTCATGGCCCTATCGACATAAATCATACCCGTAACGGGTATACACTCAGAATCAGGTGATCGGATGATGGTGCTGAAGCGAAGGGATTTCGCAAAGTGGCAAGCTGGCGAAAATCTTTCCGACAACGCGCTCTGCGATGCAGTTGCAGAGATGGAAGAGGGTTTGGTCGACGCGGATTTGGGAGGAAGCTTGTACAAGAAGCGAGTCGCCCGGTCCGGCGGAGGGAAGAGCAGCGGTTATCGTACCCTGCTATCCGCGAGGTCGGGAGACAGCTACGTGTTTCTGATCGGTTTTGCGAAAAGCGCCCGAGCAAATATTACGGCTGAGGAAAAGAAGGCTCTGCGCTATGCGGGCAAAGTTTTTCTCGGCCTGCCCGAGGATGCAATGGTGTTGGCTTTGCGGGCTGGAACGTTAGAGGAGGTTCACTGTGACCAGTAAAATCATTGAGGCGCTACGGGCAGATATCGCCGAGCTTTATGCGGAAGGCGCTGTGGGCAAGATCACCCTGCGCGAGTTTGAGTCGATATGCCCAGCACCCGTCCGGGAGCTTAGCCCTGGGGATATACGGAACTTGAGGCTGGCGTTGAATTTCAGCCAGCCTGTATTCGCGCTGCACCTTAACACTACAGCTTCAACGGTACGCAAATGGGAACAGGGCGATAGCCGTCCTGCAGGACCTGCGTTGAAATTGCTGAATGTCATCGCCGACAAAGGCCTGCAGTCCATCATCTGAGCGGCGCTAGTCGCTCAGCGCAATTCCCCACACACATCCAGCTCCACCAACCGCCGCACGTCATCCCCATTTAGTCCAGCCCCCAACAGTGCATGCAGCTTGCCGAACGCAGCTTCGCGGGTCATGCCGCCGCCGGACAGCACGCCGACACCGCGCAGACGACTGCCGGCCTCATACACATCCAGTTCGACGCCGCCTTCGTGGCATTGGGTAATCGCCACGACGACGACGCCTTGCCGGTGCGCACGCCGCAGGCTGGCAAGAAAGTCGGCGTTATCGCTGGGGCCCGTGCCGCTGCCGAAGCATTCCAACACAAGACCCTGAATACCGCTGTCGATCAGACCGTCGAGCTGAGCGGCGCCAATGCCGGGAAACAGGGGCAGCACGGCGACGTTCGCCAGTTGCCTGGGCTGACGATAATCCAGTGCCGCTGGCAACGCCGATGCGGCCTCACCACCCCGAGCGCGATTAAGTGCCGCGAACGGATTACGGCCGAAGCTGCGGATCTTCGCGCAACGAGTGGGCTCGAGCAGCTCGCCGTGGAAGTACAGATGCACCCCCGAGGCGAGCCCGTGACCCAACGCCTGCAAGGCGCCGTTGACGTTTTCCCAGGCATCGCTGTCGGGAACCCCCGCTGGCAGCATGGAGCCGGTGAACACCACAGGGGCATTCAGGCCCAACAGTTGAAAGCTCATGGCCGCTGCGCTGTAGGCCAGGGTGTCGGTGCCGTGCAGGATCAGCACGGCATCGCAACCTTGCGCTTCAATTGCCTCGACCACCGCCTCACGCAAGCGCTGCCAGTAGGCGGGCGTCATGTTGGCGCTGTCGATCAGGGGAGACATTTCGCGGAACGTCCACTGCGGCACGACCATTTCGGGCAGTGCAGCCAGTTGCTCAGCCATGCGCGCTTCAAAGCCGGAAGCGGGTGCCAGCCCGTTTTCGCTGGCCTGCATGCCGATAGTTCCACCGGTATACAGCACCATCACTTGGCGGGCTGATGCGTGGTTTTCGCGGTTCATGCCTGTCTCCCTGGATTAACGTTCAAATGATCAACGCGGGTCCGCGACGGGTTTGCCGCTGATCGCTTGCGCGTGGGCCGCAGGCTGAGCGGCATCAGGCTTTGGCCAGGCTTTCAGGTCCAGGTCCAGATCGGGGAACTGGCTGGAGTCGAAGACTGGCGTCTTGATGCCGGCTTTACGCTGGGCATCGTAGTCGTTCAACACCCGCAGCGCGATTTTGAACAGCATCGCCAACGCGATCAGGTTGACGAAGGCCAGCAGCGTCATGGTGATGTCGGCGAAGGCGAACACCGTGCCCAGATCTTCAACGGCGCCCCACAGAATCAGCGCAAGGACCAATACGCGATAGAAGAAGATCGCCTTGCGGTTCTCGCCCAGCAGGAAGCGCAGGCTGTTTTCGCCCAGGTAGTAGTTGTAGAGGATGGAGGTGAACACGAACAGCGCCAGCGCCACGCTGATGAACAGTCTGCCCCAGTCACCGACGACGGCGGCGAGGGAGTTCTGCGTCAGGGCAATACCATCGCCTTCGAAGCCAGGCGTGTAGAAACCCGACAGCAGGATCAGCAGCGCGGTGCAGGTGCAGATGACGAAAGTGTCGAGGAATACGCTGAACGCCTGAACCACACCCTGTGCAACCGGGTGCTCGACCTGAGCGACCGCTGCAACGTTGGGCGCACTGCCCAGCCCGGCTTCGTTGGCGAAGACGCCACGTTTGACGCCCATGACAATGGCGCTGCCGATCAGGCCACCAAACACTTCATCCATGCCGAACGCGCTTTTGACAATGGTCATCAGCATGTGCGGAACGTGTTCGAACTGCACGCCGATGACATACAGCGTGACGGCGATATAGACCAGCGTCTTGATCGGCACCAGCAGGTCGGCGACCTTGGCGATGCGCTTGATCCCGCCGACGAACACCAGACCCAGCAGAATCGCCAGACCGACGCCGGCGTAGCCTGGCGAGATCTTGAAGGCGTCGTTGAGCGAGTGGGTCACGGCGTGGGATTGCAGGCCGTTGAAGGCAAAACCGAAGGTCACCAGCAACAACACCGCCATGATCATGCCCAGCCAGCGTTTGCCCAGCCCGTGCTGAATGTAATACGACGGACCGCCGCGGAACTGGCCTTCGGCGTCGCAGCGTTTGTACAGTTGGCCGAGGGAGCATTCGAAAAAGCTGCTCGCCATGCCGACAAGGGCAGTGACCCACATCCAGAACACTGCGCCGGGGCCACCCAGGGTCACGGCAATGCCGACGCCTGCGATGTTGCCGGCGCCAACACGGCCGGCAAGGCTCAGCATCAAGGCCTGAAATGAACTCAACTGGCCCGCGCTGCTGCGCAGACTGTCGCGGAACACCGCGAACATGTGAAAGAAGTGACGGAACTGAACGAAACGCGAGCGAATCGTGAAATATCCACCGAGCCCAACAATGAGCACGATCAGTACTTTTCCCGAGAGGAAGTCGTTGATGACTTCAAGCATTGGTGTTTCCTCGCTTTCTTAGAGGGTGCGCACTATACCGGCGCGCGTTATTGGAGTCTTTATCCGGTTTGCATCAAGCCCATATGACACTGGGCAAAAAAAAGGGCCTGGAAGCGTGTGCTCCCGGCCCTCAAAAGGGTGAGGGGTGTCTAGACCCTCAGCCTGGTGATCATGTTGCAAGTGCTGCAGAGCCGGACGATCAAGCCTTCAAGGGCACGAGCCGCGGCGCAATCATGTTCTCGGGGCGCAGGATGTCCGCCAGCATGACGTCGTCCAGCAAGCCCTCTTCACGCACCAGCTCCAGCACGCCACGGCCTGTTTCGAGCGCGATACGGGCAATGCGAGTGGCGTTTTCGTAGCCGATGTACGGGTTCAGCGCAGTGACGAGGCCGATCGAGTGCTCGACCAGCTCACGGCAGCGCACTTCGTTGGCGGTAATGCCGACGATGCAGTGCTCGCGCAGCATGTCCATGGCGCGCTGCAGCAGGCGAATCGAGTCGAAGATCTTGTAGGCGATCAACGGCTCCATCACGTTCAACTGCAATTGACCGCCTTCGGCCGCGATGGTCAGCGCCAGGTCGTTGCCCATGATTTCAAAGGCGCACATGTTCACCGCCTCCGGAATCACCGGATTCACCTTGCCCGGCATGATCGAGCTGCCTGGCTGACGGGCAGGGAGGTTGATTTCGTTGATGCCGGTGCGCGGGCCGCTGGAGAGCAGGCGCAGGTCGTTGCAGATCTTCGACAGCTTGACCGCGGTGCGCTTGAGCATCCCGGAGAACAGCACGAAAGCACCCATGTCGGACGTGGCTTCGATCAGGTCCGCAGCCGGCACCAGCGGCTGGCCGCTGATGGTCGCCAGACGCTGAACGGCCAGGTGCTGATAACCAGGGTCGGCGTTGATGCCGGTACCGATGGCAGTGCCGCCGAGGTTAACTTCGGTCAGCAGCTCAGGGGCCAGGCTGCGCAGGCGGTTGAGGTCTTCTGTCAAGGTGGTGGCGAAGGCGCGGAATTCCTGACCCAGGGTCATTGGCACCGCGTCTTGCAGTTGGGTACGACCCATTTTCAACACGTGGTTGAACTCGTGGCCTTTGGCCGCGAACGCCTGAATCAGGCTGTCGAGGCTGGCGAGCAGCGCGTCGTGGCCCAACAGCAGACCCAGGCGAATGGCCGTCGGGTAGGCGTCGTTGGTGGACTGCGCCATGTTCACGTCGTTGTTCGGGTGCAGGAATGTGTATTCGCCTTTGGCATGGCCCATCGCTTCGAGCGCGATGTTGGCGATGACTTCGTTGGCGTTCATGTTGGTGGAGGTGCCGGCGCCGCCTTGAATCATGTCGACGACGAACTGATCGTGGAAATCACCGCGGATCAGTCGCGCGCAGGCTTCGCTGATGCCCGCATGTTTCTCGTTGCTCAAATGGCCCAGCTGATGGTTTGCGTCCGCTGCTGCCTGCTTGACCATCGCCAGCGCTACGACCAGCTTTGGGTAGTGCGAAAGCGGAACGCCAGAGAGGCGGAAGTTATGCACTGCGCGCAGGGTCTGGATGCCGTAATACGCTTCAGCGGGTACTTCGAGAACGCCAAGCAAGTCTTTTTCGATGCGAAATGATGCAGCGGAGGACATGATAGAGAAAGTCTCAAGATGGGCACGGACTAAGCCGGAACGCCCTTGATACTAGGCCTGTAGGCTATTCTGGACCAATGCTGTAAAACGCTGCCCTATGCGCAATCGGCATAATGCCGTGGTGACGTGGGGATTGTTGCAAGCGTGTGAATCAGTGTATGACGCTCCCGTTTGCGCCTGCGTATGCGTAACTTCTTTTAGGTTGGAGAAACGATGAACCTGGAAAGCAAATGGCTGGAAGACTTCAGTGCGCTGGCCGCGACCCGCAGTTTTTCCCAGGCAGCGGAGCGTCGGTTCGTCACGCAACCGGCTTTCAGCCGGCGCATTCGCAGCCTCGAAGCAGCCTTGGGGCTGACGCTCGTCAATCGCTCTCGCACGCCGATCGAACTGACAGCGGCGGGGCAGTTATTCCTCGTCACCGCGCGCACGGTGGTCGACCAGCTCGGCGAAGTGCTGCGTCATTTGCACCATCTGGAAAGCGGGCAGGGCGAGGTCATGCAGATCGCCGCTGCGCATTCGCTGGCGCTGAGCTTCTTCCCGCGCTGGATCGCGCAACTGCGCAACGAAGGGCTGAACATTGCCACACGCCTGGTCGCCACCAACGTCGGTGACGCGGTGCACGCGCTGCGTGAAGGCGGCTGCGATCTGATGCTGGCGTTCTACGACCCCGACGCGGCGCTGCAAATGGACGCCGAGATCTTCCCGTCGTTGCATCTGGGCGTGACCGAAATGCTGCCGGTCTGCTCGACGGACGAAGAGGGACGGCCGCTGTTCGACCTGGAAGGGGAGCAGAGCGTGCCGCTGCTGGCGTACAGCGCAGGTGCGTTTCTGGGTCGCTCGGTGAACCTGCTGTTGCGCCAGCGTAGCGTGCGCTTCACGACGATTTACGAAACGGCAATGGCCGACAGCCTCAAGGGCATGGCGTTGCAGGGGTTGGGGATCGCATGGGTGCCAAGGCTGAGCGTGACGGCGGAGCTCGAACGGGGAGAGCTGGTGATCTGCGGCGGCACTCAGTGGCACGTCCCGCTGGAGATTCGGCTGTACCGCTGCGCCTTGGTTCGAAAGGCCAATGTCCGACTGTTGTGGCGCAAACTTGAAGCCGGCGGCACCTCGCCTGCCGCTTGACCTCGAAGTCAGCAAATCCGGGCTTGTACGGGCCGGTCTGGTTGGCTGACAGGAGGTCGCCGGCAGTCTGTCAAACGAGGATCTTTGCGGTATACTCCGCGGCCTTCGGCCGGTTCGACTGGTCATCATTTGTACAACAAGCCACGCCGGTCCTCCCGCGTGGCTTGTTGTTTTTAGCCGCGCCTGCGGGCGCCCGATGAGAGGCACGACGATGAGCGCACTGGTTGGCGTGATCATGGGCTCCAAGTCCGATTGGTCCACCCTTAGCCACACCGCCGACATGCTTGAAAAGCTCGGCATTCCGTACGAAGTCAAAGTGGTTTCGGCGCACCGCACGCCCGATCTGCTGTTCAAGTACGCCGAAGAAGCCGAAGGCCGTGGCATCGAGGTGATCATCGCCGGCGCCGGTGGCGCCGCTCACCTGCCAGGCATGTGCGCTGCCAAGACTCATCTGCCCGTTCTGGGTGTCCCGGTTCAGTCTTCCATGCTGTCGGGCGTCGATTCATTGCTCTCCATCGTGCAGATGCCTGCCGGCATTCCGGTCGCGACCTTGGCCATCGGCAAAGCAGGCGCGATCAATGCTGCGCTGTTGTCGGCCAGTATTCTGGGCGCCAAGCACCCACACTTCCACGCAGTGCTGAAGACATTCCGCGCTGAGCAGACAGACAGCGTTCTGGACAATCCAGACCCACGCGAGGCCTGAGGTTTTCATGAAGATCGGCGTAATCGGTGGCGGCCAGTTGGGTCGCATGTTGGCACTGGCGGGCACTCCGCTGGGGATGAACTTCGCCTTCCTTGACCCTGCACCGGACGCCTGCGCCGCTGCCCTTGGCGAACACCTGCTCGCCGATTACGGCGATCAGGAACACCTGCGCCTGCTGGCGAATGATGTTGATCTGGTCACCTTCGAATTTGAAAGCGTGCCGGCTGAAACCGTCGCTTTCCTGTCGCAGTTCGTGCCGGTTTACCCGAGTGCCGAAGCACTGCGGATCGCCCGCGATCGCTGGTTTGAAAAAAGCATGTTCAAGGACCTCGGCATCCCGACGCCAGCGTTCGCTGACATCCAGTCCCAGGCGGATCTGGACGCTGCGGTGGCCAGCATCGGTCTGCCGGCCGTGTTGAAAACCCGCACGCTGGGTTATGACGGCAAGGGCCAGAAAGTCCTGCGCACCCCTGAAGACGTGAGCGACACCTTCGCCGAACTGGGCAGCGTGCCGTGCCTGCTGGAGGGCTTTGTGCCGTTCACCGGCGAAGTCTCGCTGATCACCGTACGCGCCCGTGATGGCGAAACCCGGTTCTATCCATTGGTTCACAACACCCATGACAGCGGCATTCTGCGCCTGTCCATCGCCAGCACCGATCACCCGCTGCAGGCGCTGGCTGAGGATTACGCCGGTCGCGTGCTAAAGCAGCTGGATTATGTAGGGGTGCTGGCCTTTGAGTTCTTCGAAGTCGATGGCGGCCTGAAAGCCAACGAGATCGCCCCGCGCGTCCACAACTCGGGCCACTGGACCACCGAAGGCGCCGAGTGCAGCCAGTTCGAGAACCATCTGCGCGCTGTTGCCGGTCTGCCGTTGGGTTCGACGGCCAAGGTCGGCGAAAGCGCGATGCTCAATTTCATCGGTGAAGTGCCGGCAGTGGATCAGGTCATCGCCGTCGAAGATTGCCATCTGCACCACTACGGCAAAGCCTTCAAGGCCGGGCGCAAGGTCGGCCACGCCACCGTGCGCAGCAAAGATCGCGCAACGCTGGATCGTCAGGTGAAACGGGTCGAAGCCTTGATCAAAAACTGATCACAGCGGTGTCCTGCACATCCTGTTGAACCATTCGCCACCGCTGCCCCTCTCATAGCGTGTTGCCGATAGCTAGCTAGGCTATTGGCATATTCATTCAAACAGAGGGACATGGCATGGGAATCATCGGAACCATCTTCATCGGCTTGATCGTAGGTCTGCTGGCGCGCTTCCTGAAGCCAGGCGACGACAGCATGGGCTGGATCATGACCATCCTGCTCGGCATCTGTGGCTCGCTGGCCGCCACTTATGGTGGTCAGGCGCTGGGTATCTATCGCGCAGGTGAGGGTGCAGGTTTCCTCGGTGCGCTCGTCGGCGCGATCATCCTGCTGGTGATCTACGGCATGATTAAAAAGCGTTAAGCACCGCTGGCCCTCTGCGCTATTGCTGCGCAGAGGGCTAGAATGCCCGGCACTCAATTCCTCCCGCCGAGCATCTCCAATGCGTCATCTCCTTTTCGTTTCACTGCTGCTGGTCTGCGGACTGGTACGCGCCGCTGAATTACCCGAAACCGACTGGCTCGAACTGATGCCGAAGTCGGATCAGAAAGCCCTCGAATCCATGCCCGAAATCGACCACAACTCGCCGGAAGGTCAGGGAACGTTCGACAGCAAGGGCGGTTTGAAGCAGAGCAAGGGCTTGCCTGCCGTCATGTACTCCACCAAAACCGTCGCGTCGATGAACGACAAAACCATCCGCCTGGGTGGCTATCCGGTGCCGCTGGAGACTGATGCGAAAGGCCACAGCACGCTGTTCTTCCTCGTCCCGTACCCGGGCGCCTGCATCCACGTGCCGCCACCGCCGCCGAATCAGCTGGTGCTGGTGCGCTATCCGAAAGGCCTGAAGATCTCCGACATTTACACACCGTTGTGGGTCATCGGCACGTTGAAGGTCGAGAAGGTCAGCAATGATCTCGCCGACGCCGCCTACGCGCTGGACGCATCGAAAGTCCGTGTGGTGGTTGAGGCGGATTTGTAGGGACTGGCGCCGCGCACAGATCCCGATGGGACCGGCTCGACGCACTGTAGGACTGGCTTTAGCCGGGAAGACGTCGGGTGTTGCACCACAAAATTGATGGTGCTCAAACCGGCCCCTTCCCGGCTAAAGCCGGTCCTACAAAATAGCGCAGTGTTGTCAGGCTTCTGCCAACGGCTCGGCCCAGATGCTGACGCTCAGCGCGTGCATATCACCCGGTTTGAGCGTCACGACGTCAGTCATGACGTTGGCTGTCTCAACGCATACCATGCTCTTCCAGCCATCAGCCTGCATATCGTCGAAGGTCAGGGTCTTGTCGATCCACGGGTTCCAGACGATGGCCGATTGCGAACCCGCCGTCTGAATCTGAATACGGCGTTCCCATGTCGGGTCGACCACTGAGATCAGGTTAGGCGTGTCCTGATAAATACGGTCCGTCTCGCCAATGAACGTAATGTCACCCACCTGGACGTTCTGGGTGTCCCAGCTTTCCAGTGTGTTCAGGTACTCGACGCCATCCAGCCCTTCGATGCTGATCTGGGCCACGTCGCTCACCGCGAAATAACTGTGCAGCGCCTGGCTGAGCGTGACGTCTTCAGCACCAGCGTTGAAGCTCACCAGGCTGACATTCAGCGCGGCATCCAGGCGGATGTGCAGCTTCAGGCCAACGGCGTGCGGCCAGCCCGGCAAATGCCCTTCGGCTTGGGGCTGGATGAATTCGACGATCAATGCGTCGCCGTCCTCACCCACGCCCATCAACTCCCAGTCGATCGCGCGGACTTCACCGTGGGCCTTTGCCGGTTCATCGCTCTCGCGCATGGCCTGCACGCTTTGTGGATTGCGCTGCAAATTGCCAAACCACGGCCAGCAGATGGGCATCCCGCCGCGAATAGGCTTACCCGATTTGAACAACGCCCCCGGGTTGGACCAGATCAGCGGCTTATCGCCGTCCACCTGGTAACTGATGATATGAGCGCCTTGCTGGGCGATCACCAGCTCGGCCTGGCCGTGGCGGATGCGCCAGCAGTTAAGCTCACCGAGCTGGAAGGATTCGACGTTTGACGTAGGCATAGGGGTTCTCACTCGAAGGACAGTGACTGAATCAGACTGCGCCAAGCTTGATGAGTTTGTTGCGCAAAGCCAAGGGCGGGCACCTCGGCCCGCCCGGGCTTAAGGATCAGCGTCGGGCAGGCACCGAGCGGGTACGGCCGCTGCCGTCGATGGCGACAAAAACGAACACCGCTTCGGTCACCTTGCGCCATTCGCTGGACAGTGGATCATCGCTCCACACCTCGACCATCATCTGAATCGAGCTGCGGCCGATTTCCAGGGTCTGGGTATAGAACGACAACTGCGCCCCCACCGCGACAGGCACCAGGAACGCCATGCGGTCGATGGCAACAGTCGCCACACGTCCTCCGGCCACCTTGCTCGCCATGGCAGTACCGGCGAGGTCCATCTGGGAAACCAGCCAGCCGCCGAAAATATCGCCGAAGCCGTTGGTTTCGCGAGGTAGGGCGGTAATCTGCAGGGCAAGATCGCCCTGCGGTATCGGATCTTCTTGTTCGAGCTCAATCATTATTGGGTCCCTCTGACCCATGACTCTACTAAGTCTTCATTTTGTTTAAAGGGAAACTCTGCGAAAACGACTTGGGCAAATGGCTTCGCACAACTTCCCTGAAGAGCCCGGTTGAGTCGCGGCCGGCAAGTATATCGAGCGCGCCGTCTTGACACGACCGCCGCTTTTTCATGATGCCTTCGCGTCATTGCAATCCATGTGCATTTGTACGCAATTTGCTATCGTGCCGGACCGACTTGGCGCACTACGCCATTTTTGGCACGCAATTTTGATGCCCGATTAACTTTTCGAGTCGAGAAATCGCGTGTGAAGCCGTTACCCACGGTTGAGTCACCGTTGATTTTTCGCCCAAAGAGAGCCTCAAAAGAGAAGCCATTGTTATGTCCTCTGTGCCTTTAAGCGCCACACAGCCTTCGCGCCCGCTGAACCGTAACGATTATAAAACCCTTTCACTGTCTGCCCTGGGCGGAGCGTTGGAGTTCTACGACTTCATCATTTTCGTGTTCTTCGCAGCAGTGGTAGGCAAGCTGTTTTTCCCCGTAGATATGCCCGAATGGCTACGTTTGATGCAAACGTTTGGCATTTTTGCCGCCGGTTATCTGGCTCGGCCGCTGGGTGGCATCGTCATGGCGCACTTTGGTGACCTGTTGGGCCGCAAGAAAATGTTCACCCTGAGCATTTTCCTGATGGCCGTGCCGACGCTGATCATGGGCTTGCTGCCAACGTACGCGCAGATCGGCATCTGGGCGCCGATGTTGCTGCTGCTGATGCGCGTGATTCAAGGCGCCGCGATTGGTGGCGAAGTGCCTGGCGCGTGGGTATTCGTTTCCGAACACGTTCCCGCCCGTAACGTCGGTTACGCCTGCGGTACCCTCACGTCCGGCCTGACGGCCGGGATTTTGCTCGGCTCGCTGGTCGCTACCTGGATCAACAGCGTGTACTCGCCCGTTGAAGTATCGGACTACGCCTGGCGGATTCCTTTCCTGCTTGGTGGCGTCTTCGGTCTGATGTCGGTTTACTTGCGCCGCTGGCTGCACGAAACCCCGGTGTTCGCCGAACTCCAACTGCGCAAGCAACTGGCTGACGAAGTGCCGCTCAAGGCAGTCCTGCGCGATCACCGTGGCGCCGTTGTGCTGTCGATGCTGCTGACCTGGCTGCTCTCTGCCGGTGTGGTGGTGGTTATCCTCATGACCCCGACCCTGCTGCAAAAGGCCTATGGTTTCGCACCTGCCGACACCCTGAAAGCCAACAGCCTCGCCATTGTCTTGCTGAGTCTGGGGTGTATCGGGGCTGGCGCGCTGGCGGATCGAGTTGGCGCGGGCCTGGTGTTCCTGTTCGGCTCGCTTGGTCTGCTGGTGAGTTCGTGGACCTTCTACCACATGATCGGCACGCACCCGGATCTGCTGTATCCGCTCTATGCCATCACTGGTTTGTTTGTCGGCACTATCGGTGCCGTGCCCTTCGTGATGGTCAAGGCCTTCCCGCCGGTGGTTCGCTTCTCCGGGCTCTCATTTTCCTACAACCTGGCGTACGCCATCTTTGGCGGTTTAACGCCTATGGTCGTCAGCCTGATGTTCGCTGCCAACCCGATGGGCCCGTCCTGGTACGTGGCGATTTTGTGTGTGATGGGGATGGGGATCGGTGTGTATTTGTTGAAGAAGAAACCGGGAATTCAATCGTAATTGAGGGATGTAATCTTCGGATTGACGGCGGGCCAGCCAACCTGGCCCGTCATGTTCGCTTGATTTAGCAAGGTGGCCAATACCGGTGTTTACTGCGAGAAGCCATGACACATGTGTTGCCTTTAGAATTTGTCCTTGTAGGCGAAAATCGATGCCTTACCTGTAGACCCGCCGACGATCAATAACGTCCCGGAGGCGTTCGTCGTGAAACTGCTTTTCTCATAACTAAACAATTCGCCACTATGGGGCGCGGCTATTCCTCGTTCTCCCCCAAAGCTGGGATCTGGCAATCCGTTGGACAGAAAACGGGCCATCACTGGATGGAATTTATAGTCGCTACTATGACCGTACTCGCCTCTAACTGTGGTGGTATGGAGGGGGGCAGCCAGTTGCTGTCCACTCATGAAAACGCTCAAATTATTATTTTCTGAAAGGCTCACAAAAACAGGGTCTCCATAATTAAAGATTATTTCAGGCGAACCGTTTTCCTTGTAATTTGCCAATGCCGCATAAGCGGTTGCATAGTCGGCAGAATACTGTTGCCCGCAAACAACGAT
This sequence comes from Pseudomonas sp. AK106, assembly GCF_053903055.1. Lineage (NCBI taxonomy): Bacteria > Pseudomonadati > Pseudomonadota > Gammaproteobacteria > Pseudomonadales > Pseudomonadaceae > Pseudomonas > Pseudomonas sp. AK106. The sequence continues at coordinate 5,520,289 of NZ_CP096426.1, read as the reverse complement.
GTGGCTATTGTCCTGCGAAAACGTGCAGCTGTTTATGGTTTCGAAATCGTTCGACAGGTCGAGGTAACCTGAATCTCCAAATTGTGCTAATTCACCCTCATTTGTCAGGCACGTAAGGTACGGGATAATTTCCATGTTTACGCTTTCGTATTGGCAAGTGATGAGCACTCTTCCAGAATCAGTATCTACATCAATATCAATTGGATCAACGCTCCTTCCATCCTTACGAAACATCACATACCCGTACCCGTGAAATTTTAGATCTGCGCTGCCTTCTTTCGTGATATGAAATAGGAAAGCATCTTGTTTAGTAAGCTTACCTCGTTGTCTCTGGACCGATGCCAGGATAAAAACCCCTCCATCTGCTTGCACTGCATACTCGATGGCAGGAACAGCCCGCACATGAGTCCTTATTTCGTTGATGACTTCGCGGACATCTACGACGCCTTGAGTTCCGTAGCTGGAGTCTTTAATCCCGCTGGGCAGAAGCCGGGTAATCATGGGTTTGTTAAAGCGGGCGCCTCCTAGACTTATAAGGTCGCCTACTACAATTAAACCTCCATCAGATGTTTCATGCGATGAGCGGAGACGGGTATAGTGTGCATCGTCAAAGTTAATTTGCCCGAAGCCATTCTTTTCCGGACCGAAGCTCAAATCCAGTTTCCCATCCGCGGTGATGCGTGCAACGGCAGCGTAATTGGGCGTGTCTGCTGCGGATGAGGCTTCTTCATAAGCGGTTACCCAAAAGCTGTCTTTGGCTGTAGGCACGATGCTTGAGGCTATTGTGAGTGGATGCCCGGCTGAGCTAAGTACCAATGTTCCCTTATTGCCAAACGTCTCATCGTGCTTAAGCAAAGGAATTGTAGGATCTTGCTCGTAGTTGGCTAGAGCATTTCGATTAATAAATTTATCTCGCCATATTGTTGATCTCAATTGAGTTTTACTGAAAGTTCCCTTGTTCATGGTGAATTCCTTAAATTGGTATTGGCGTCTGGAAGAAACCCTGCACTTTCTATAGTAGATAGTGGTTGCCGGGGAGTTAGATGTTTTCGAAGTAATGTGGATTTTTTTATTTCGAATAATGTGGGGTGAGCAATTCACTTACGCTGTGGTTAAACCGTCGAAGGCCTGAGAGAAGGAGGGAACTCGATTTGTTCATTTTTTTGTCACAATATAGTCATATCTTTAGGCCGTCAGGGGCGATTCGTACGGCCAATTTGGACATCTAGGAGCAATGCATGACCTTCAAACGTTTGATGACGGCGCTGACTTTCGTGGCGGCTGGCGTGACTGTCGGCAATGCGTGTGCCGCCGTCGACCCGGCAATCAAGCCCTATGTCAAAACCAGTGGGATCTCCGGGAATCTGTCCAGCGTGGGCTCCGACACACTGGCCAACCTGATGACGATGTGGGCCGAGGCCTACAAGAGAGAATACCCAAGCGTGAACATCCAGATTCAGGCCGCCGGCTCTTCGACAGCGCCGCCCGCACTGACCGAGGGCACCGCGACCCTGGGGCCCATGAGCCGCAAGATGAAAGACGGCGAATTGTCGGCCTTCGAGCAGAAGCACGGCTACAAACCGACGGCGATTCCCGTAGCAGTGGATGCGTTGGCAGTGTTCGTTCACAAGGACAACCCGATCAAGGGCCTGACGCTGCAGCAGGTCGACGCGATCTTTTCCGCCACCCGGCTGTGCGGCGCCAGAACCGATGCAAAAACCTGGGGCGATGTGGGCGTGACGGGGGATCTGGCCGGCAAGGCCATCCAGCTGTTCGGGCGTAATTCGGTTTCCGGCACCTACGGTTATTTCAAGGAAGTGGCGCTGTGCAAGGGCGACTTCAAACCCAACGTCAACGAACAGCCCGGCTCAGCGTCAGTGGTCAGCTCCATCAGCAATTCGCTGAACGGCATTGGCTACTCGGGCATTGGTTATAAAACGTCCAGCGTGCGAACCGTACCCCTGGCGAAAAAAGAAGGCGGCGAGTTCGTCGAAGACAACGAAGCCAACGCGCTGAATGGCACCTACCCACTGGCGCGCTTCCTTTATGTCTACGTCAACAAAGCGCCGAACAAACCGTTGAATCCGCTTGAAGCCGAGTTCGTCAAATTGATCCTGTCAAAACAAGGTCAGGAAGTTGTCATGAAAGACGGGTACATTCCGTTACCAGCCAAGGTTGCTAGCAAAGCCTTGGCTGATCTGGGGCTACAAGAACGGTAGCGAGCACGCTGCCCAGACAACCCTGAAGCGGGGTGACAGGTTCGTCCCGCCACAAACGACAAAGGCCTTATGGAACGAGGCTCGCAGAACACTGAACAGTCCGTTGCCCCGATTCAGGGGCGGCGGGCTTTTTTGCGTCACCTCGCTGTCATGTATTTGTCATACACAGCGGCTACGGTGTGCGCATGAATGATTTGGCCAATTCATCAATGACCGAAAACCCCCGTCCCGAGCGCATCGATTTCAATGCGCCCGAGCTGCAACGCAAGCGCAGGATCCGTGCGCTCAAAGACCGTCTGACGCGTTGGTACGTCTTAGTCGGCGGTCTTGCCGTGTTGGCCGCCATCACGTTGATTTTCTTCTATCTGGCTTACGTCGTTGCGCCGTTGTTCCAAGGGGCGAAACTGACGCGCAGCGATGCTCAAACGCCTGCCTGGCTGCAGGATGCCGGCAAGCCGATGGTATTGGCCATCGAAGAGCAGAATCAGGTCGCCATGCGCGTGTCCGACAAGGGCGAAGCGCTGTTTTTCCACCTCAAGGACGGCGGCGAGATTTCCCGAGTGGCTTTGCCGATCCCTGCTGGCGCGAAAGTGACGTCGGTGGCGCAGGATCAGCCCGGCAAGCCTTTAATCGCGGTTGGCCTGTCCAACGGCCAGGTGCTGGTGTTCAAGCACGCTTACCCGATCAGCTATCCCGACAGCAAAAAAACCATCACCCCCACGATTACCTATCCCTACGGCGAGACGCCGCTGGTGCTGGACGAAGGGAGGCGGGCGATCGAGCACGTCAGTCTGAATGCGAGCGACACCACCCTGATTCTGGCCGGCGCAACCGGTCCCCAGCTGCACGTGTTGTCGCTGACCCAATCTGAAAACCTGATGACGGGCGAAACGACTCGCGAGCAGAACCGAATCGAGCTGCCGCAGCTGTCGGCGGCCGTTAAAGCCATCTACGTCGACCCACGCCAGCAGTGGCTTTACGTGATCAATGGTCGCGCGCTGGTGGATGTGTTCGACCTGCGGGATCGCACGTTGAACGGCCGCTACAAACTACTTGAAGACGCCGATGCCGAAACTACCGCGAGCACGCAACTGGTCGGTGGCGTCTCTCTGGTGATCGGCAGTTCCCGAGGCAATATCGCGCAGTGGTTCATGGCGCGGGACGTCGATGGCGAGATGCATCTGCAGCACATTCGGGATTTCAAAATGAGTGGCGCACCGATCTCCCTGATCACCGCCGAGCAACGCCGCAAGGGCTTCATCGCCATGGACACCTCCGGCAAGCTCGGTGTGTTCCACAGCACCGCTCACCGCACGCTGCTGATCGACCCGATTGCCAGCGGCCCGGCCGTGATGGGCTTGTCGCCGCGGGCGGATCGCATCGTCGTTGAGGACAGCGGCAAGCTGCTGCCCTTGAGCCTGAAAAACCCGCACCCGGAGATTTCCTGGAGCGCCCTGTGGGACAAGGTCTGGTACGAGAATTACGACGAACCCAAATACGTTTGGCAATCCACCGCATCCAACAGCGATTTCGAGCCCAAGCTGAGTCTTGCGCCGCTCACCTACGGCACCCTCAAAGCCGCGTTCTACGCCATGCTGCTGGCCGCACCGATTGCCGTCGCTGCGGCGATTTACACCGCTTACTTCATGGCGCCGCGCATGCGCCGCAAGGTCAAGCCGATCATCGAGCTGATGGAAGCGATGCCGACGGTGATTCTCGGGTTCTTCGCCGGGCTGTTTCTGGCACCGTATCTGGAAGGGCATCTGCCGGGCATCTTTAGCCTGCTGATCTTTACCCCCATCGGCATCTTGTTGGCAGGGTTCGGCTGGACGCGCTTGCCTGACTCGATTCGTCTGCGGGTGCCCGACGGTTGGGAAAGCGCGATTCTGATTCCGGTCATTCTGCTGATTGGCTGGGTCTCACTGAGCATGAGCCCGCACTTGGAAAACTGGTGGTTCGGCGGCGACATGCGCTCGTGGATCACTAACGACCTGGGCATCACCTACGATCAGCGCAACGCACTGGTGGTCGGGATCGCCATGGGCTTTGCGGTCATCCCCAACATTTACTCGATCGCCGAGGACGCCGTGTTCAGCGTACCGCGCGGTCTGACGCTCGGCTCACTGGCCCTCGGCGCCACGCCGTGGCAGACGCTGGTTCGGGTGGTGATCCTCACGGCCAGCCCGGGGATTTTTTCTGCGCTGATGATCGGCATGGGGCGCGCCGTCGGCGAAACCATGATCGTGCTCATGGCCACCGGCAACACGCCGATCATGGACATGAACCTGTTCGAAGGCATGCGCACGCTCGCGGCCAACGTAGCGGTGGAGATGCCCGAGTCGGAAGTGGGCGGCAGTCATTATCGCGTGCTGTTCCTCGCCGCCCTGGTGCTGCTGATGTTCACATTTGTCATGAATACCTTGGCGGAGCTGATTCGTCAGCGCCTGCGCAAGCAGTATTCGTCTCTTTAGGGCAGGTTGAAACCGATGAAGCAGACCTCCCTCAAGCGATGGTTCAACAGTGGCGCCCCCGGCGTCTGGCTGAGCGCGGGCGCGGTGTCTGTCGCGGTGATCATGACCATCGGCCTGCTGGCGGTGATCGCCGTGCGCGGGCTGGGACACTTCTGGCCCGCCGATGTGATTTCCGCCCAATACGACGTTCCCGGACAGGAAAGCCACGTGTTGGTGGGCGAGCTGGTTCAGTCTGAACAAGTGCCACGCGCAAGGCTCAAGGCCGCCGGGTTGCCAGTCCTTGATCGGGGGCCGGAGTTCATGACCCGCGATCTGTTCAAGGTCGGCAACCGGGACATCAGCCCCAGCGATTTTAACTGGGTCATTGGCGAGTGGCTCAAGGACCCGCGCAAGCCAGCAGAATTGATGACCCTGGAGCGCCGCGAGTGGGGCAACTTTTACGGCTATCTGGTCAACGTCAAGGAAGACGGCAAAGTCGTCGCGCAAGGCGAAGCCGCATGGCCGCAACTGCAGGCGCGTATCGAGCGCGTGCAGGGGATTTCCGATCAACTGGATGACCTGGAAAAGGGCGAGATCGGCGCGATCAACCACGGGATCGAGCGGCTGCGTCTGCGAGCGCGCAAGCTTGAGCTGAACGGCGAACTCGACGCAGCGGCCCAGGCAGACATGGCCACTGAGCGTGCCGAATACGACGCCCGCTACAAAGACGTCGAGTCGCGGCTTGGCGCGTTACACGCCGAATACAATCGTGACAGCCTGACGGCCCGTGACGCCAACGGCAAAGAAATCGAGATCAGCATCGGCAAGGTGGTTAACGCGTATCAACCCAACGCCATGGGCACGATGACCAAGCTGGGGTTCTACTTCCAGAAGCTTTGGGAGTTTCTCAGCGACGACCCGCGCGAGGCCAACACGGAGGGCGGGATTTTCCCGGCGATCTTCGGCACCGTGATGATGACGCTGATCATGGCCGTCATCGTGACGCCCTTTGGCGTGCTCGCGGCCGTGTATCTGCGTGAGTACGCACGTCAGGGCGTGATGACACGCTTGATCCGCATCGCCGTGAACAACCTCGCGGGCGTCCCGGCGATCGTCTACGGCGTGTTCGGGCTGGGCTTTTTCGTTTACGTGCTGGGCGGTTCTCTGGATCAACTGTTCTTCCCCGAAGCCCTGCCGGCGCCGACGTTCGGCACGCCCGGCCTGCTCTGGGCGTCGTTGACTCTGGCGCTGCTCGCCGTGCCGGTGGTGATCGTCGCCACCGAAGAAGGCCTGGCGCGCATCCCGCTGACGCTGCGCGAGGGCTCGCTGGCCCTGGGCGCGACCAAGGCCGAAACCTTGTGGAAGATCGTTCTGCCGATGGCCAGCCCGGCCATGATGACCGGCCTGATTCTGGCCGTGGCGCGAGCGGCCGGTGAAGTGGCGCCGCTCATGCTGGTGGGTGTGGTCAAGATGGCGCCGTCGTTGCCGCTGGACGGCAATTACCCGTACCTGCACCTTGATCAGAAGATCATGCACCTGGGTTTCCATATTTACGACGTCGGTTTTCAAAGCCCCAACGTCGAGGCCGCGCGCCCGTTGGTGTACGCCACGGCCCTGCTGCTGGTGCTGGTGATTGCGCTGCTGAACCTCTCGGCGGTGACGATTCGCAACCGCCTGCGCGACAAGTACAAGGCGTTTGAAGACTGAGTCAGCGACAAGCGTCAAGCTTCAAGCGGCGAGCTAAAAAGCCGCATACCGTATCAGCACCACATTTGCAGCTTGCGGCTAAAGGCTTGCAGCTACGAACGGAGAGAGACCATGCAACACGAACCCCACGCCCACGGCATCAACATGTCTGCCCTGGGTCGCAAGCGCCAGGTGCTGGATCTGGCGAACGAAGCCGTTGCGCTGGAAGTGCCGGGGCTGGATCTCTTCTATGGCGAGAAGCAGGCGCTGTTCGACATCCGGATGAACATCCCGAAACAACGCGTCACCTCGTTCATCGGGCCGTCCGGCTGCGGCAAGTCCACGTTGCTGCGCACCTTCAACCGCATGAACGATCTGGTGGACGGCTGTCGCGTTCAGGGCGAGATCAAGCTCTATGGCCACGACATCTACACTAAAGGCGAGGACGTCGCCGAGTTGCGTCGCCGGGTCGGCATGGTCTTCCAGAAGCCCAATCCGTTCCCCAAGACCGTTTATGAAAACGTGGTTTACGGGCTGCGTATTCAAGGCGTGAACAAGAAGCGCGTGCTCGACGAAGCCGTCGAATGGGCGTTGCGCGGCGCCGCACTGTGGGACGAGGTCAAGGACCGCCTGCATGAGTCGGCGCTCGGACTTTCCGGTGGTCAGCAGCAACGTCTGGTGATCGCCCGCACCATCGCCGTCGAACCTGAAGTGCTGCTGCTCGATGAGCCGTGCTCCGCGCTCGACCCGATTTCGACCCTGAAAGTCGAAGAGCTGATCTACGAACTGAAATCCAAATACACCATTGTGATCGTTACCCACAACATGCAGCAGGCCGCGCGCGTGTCGGATTACACCGCGTTTCTGCACATGGGCAAGGTGGTCGAGTACGGGGACACCGATACGTTGTTCACCAATCCGACCAAAAAGCAGACTGAAGACTACATAACCGGTCGTTACGGCTAGCACGTGTTTCGTCAGCCTTGAACCACCGCGCAATCAATCGGACGGACACTCATGATCAAAGACAGCCATACACATCACATCTCCCAGCAGTTCAACGCTGAACTGGAAGAAGTTCGCAGCCACCTGCTGGAAATGGGTGGTCTGGTCGAGAAGCAGGTCAACGACGCCGTTACCGCGTTGATTGAAGCCGACTCGGGCCTGGCCCAGCGAGTGCGCGAGGTGGACGACCGCATCAACCAGATGGAGCGCAACATCGATGAAGAGTGCCTGCGCATTCTGGCCCGTCGTCAGCCTGCTGCCTCCGACCTGCGTCTGATCATCAGCATCTCCAAGTCGGTCATCGACCTTGAGCGCATCGGCGATGAGTCCACCAAGATCGCCCGCCGTGCGATTCAGCTGTGCGAGGAGGGTGAGTCGCCGCGTGGTTACGTCGAAGTGCGCCATATCAGCGATCAGGTGAGCAAGATGGTGCGCGATGCACTGGACTCGTTCGCTCGTTTCGATGCCGATCTGGCGTTGTCCGTTGCGCAGTACGACAAGAATATCGACCGCGAGTACAAGACGGCGCTGCGTGAGCTGGTCACCTACATGATGGAAGATCCGCGTTCGATCTCCCGCGTGCTTAATGTGATCTGGGTGCTGCGTTCGCTGGAGCGCATCGGTGACCACGCGCGGAATATCTCCGAACTGGTCATCTACCTCGTGCGCGGTACCGACGTTCGCCACCTGGGCCTCAAGCGCATGCAGGAAGAAGTCAAAGGTCTGACCGCCGAAAGGATTAATGTTCTGGACGCGCCTGACGATAAATAAGATTGCCTGAGAAAAAACGCCTGGCGACCGCCGGGCGTTTTTGTTTCTCCGGTCTGCCCGTATTTTTTCAAGTCACCCGCGAATAAAAGTCCCGGTGTCGTCAAACAGTTTGGCAGCTGGCCGCCCGCCAGCGAATGCTCGCCTTTGCGGTGAACACGCCATCAGGAGCGTCGATGAGTAAAGTCAGTGTATTGGTGGTGGATGACGCACCGTTCATCCGTGATCTGGTCAAGAAAGGACTGCGCAACGCGTTTCCAGGCGTCGCGCTGGAAGACGCCGTCAATGGCCGCAAGGCGCAAGTGCTGTTGAGCCGTGAAGTGTTCGATCTGGTGTTGTGCGATTGGGAAATGCCCGAAATGTCCGGGCTGGAATTGTTGACCTGGTGCCGCCAGCAGGAAAACCTGAAGACCATGCCGTTCATCATGGTCACCAGCCGTGGTGACAAGGAAAACGTCATCCAGGCGATCCAGGCCGGCGTATCGGACTTCATCGGCAAGCCGTTCACCAACGAACAACTGCTGACCAAGGTCAAAAAAGCGCTGCACAAGGTCGGCAAGCTCGATGCCTTGATGTCCAGTGGTCCGGCCCGCGCCAATGCGGCGTTTGCCAATGACTCGCTCAGCGCTTTGACCGGTAATCGCCCTGAGGTCGTCAATACGGCACCCGCTGCTTCGGCGGCATCGCAGGCGGCTCAGCCTGCGGTCCAGCCAATGGCCAAGGCTGCTCCAGCCGCTGCACCGACGGGTCGTGGTCAGGGTCAGTTGCGTCTTCCGAGCGGGAACCAGCCCTGTGTGATCAAGGCGCTGACGCTCAAGGAAGCGTCGCTGCTGGTCCGCCGTGGCGAGGTGCTGCCGCAGATCCTGGAGAGCGCCGTGCTCGATCTGGAACAGGGTGAAAACGCCGAGGTCGCGCGTCTCAACGGCTATCTGCACGCGATTGCCGCCTTCGAGCAGAAGCCCGACAGCGACTGGCTGCAGGTCACTTTCCGCTTCGTCGACAAGGACACCCAGAAGCTCGATTACCTCTCGCGCCTGATTGCCCGTGGCACTGCGCAGAAGCATTTCGTGCCGGGTGCCTGATCCGCTGCCACGTCAGGGGTGCTGATTTTCCGGCGAGTGCTCACTATGTGGGAGCAACCGGGGTGGTGCTCCACCTTGCTCGCGAAGAGACCGGTAAATCCGCTAAATTTGCAGCGGCCGGGAGTCCATCTTCGCGAGCAAGCTCGCTCCCACGCTACCTAGCATAGAATTTGCAATTCCGATCGCGCCCCATGCTGACGCGATTTCCTTGACGCTTCGTCTATTACCGATTGATTCGGATGAGTCCAATTGCGTCGGCATCGCTGTTAGGCTGGGCGCCAATCGTCCACTCACCAGGTCTATCCCGATGTTAGAGCGCGTGCTGGTTGTCTGTGCCTTACTGCTGGCCACGCAGACCGCCGGGGCAGTCACGATCTATCGGTTCACCGATGCCAATGGCGTGGTGTCGTTTACCGACCAGCCCGTGCGTGGCGCGCAAGTGATGAAGCTTCGCGAGCGCATGGTCGAGCGCATCGACAGCCAGGTGCGCCTGAGCGTCAAGAAAGCCAATGGCAGCGACAGCCTGTACGTGCGAAACGACCTTTACGCACCCGTGGAAGTCGAGCTGCGTCTGGCCGGGGTGAAGAACGTGGTGGGGGTGTCCGACCAAGTCATTCGCCGCACCATCGCGGCACGCAGCAACGAACGCCTCATCGCCCTCAGCCCGCAAGTCGCCAGCAAGGCCATGACTTACAAGCCAAGCCTGCGATCCATCGTGGGCGACCCGCAGCGCGGTGTCTCAGCGAATGGATTTGCCTATCGCTATCCATTGCCGTGGGTGGGCGGGCCGTTTCGCATCAGTCAGGGTGCCAACGGATCCTACAGCCACATAGGGGCCAAGAGCCGCTACGCCATCGACATTGCCATGCCCGAAGGCACGCAGATCATCGCCGCGCGGGGCGGTACCGTGATCAAGACCGAGAACACGCAATCCGGCCGAGGCGCCAATCCGTCGGGCAACTTCGTGCGCATCCTGCACGACGACGGCACGATGGGCGTTTATCTGCATCTGCAGCAAGGATCTGTGAGCGTCAAGGAGGGCCAGCATGTGGCAGTGGGCGCACCGCTAGGGCGGTCTGGCAACACCGGCAACAGCACCGGCCCGCATTTGCACTTCGTGGTGCAGCGCAATGTCGGGCTGGCGCTGGAGTCGATCCCGTACGAATTCTCGCAACCGGTCCAGAACCTGCCCAACTTCGCGATTGGCGGGAATTGATCATCTGCTCTGACGGGCAGTTCAATCCAGCTTGAGCACCTTTGCCAGCACGATCTTCGGGCCTTTCATCTTTTTGATGATGATGCGCAGGCCTTCGACTTCCATGACTTCCTCTTCCTCAGGCACGCGCTTGAGGCTGTCATAGATCAGGCCTGCCAAGGTTTCGGCTTCCACGTGGTCCAGATCAATGCCCAGCAGGCGCTCGACCTTGAACAGCGGCGTGTCCCCGCGTACCAGCAGCTTGCCCGGCTGATAAGCCAGGATCCCGCGCTCGGCCTTACGGTGTTCGTCCTGGATATCGCCCACCAGCACTTCCAGCACGTCTTCCATCGTCAGATAGCCGATGATCTTGCCGTCGGCTTCTTCAACCAGCGCAAAGTGCGCGCCGCCCTGACGGAACTGCTCCAGCAGACGCGACAACGGCATGTGCTTGGAGACGCGCTCCAGCGGCCGCGTGAGCTCGGCGAGGTTGAAGGACTCGGGAAGGTGATCCAGTGCCGCCAGCTCCAGCAGCAGGTCCTTGATGTGCAACAGACCCACGAACTCGTTGCGGTCTGAGTCGTACACCGGGTACCGGCTGAACTTGTGCCTGCGGAACATCGCGAGGATTTCCTTGAGCGGGGCGTTGAACTCCAGCGAGACCATGTCTTCGCGGGAGTTGGCCCAGTCCACCACTTCCAGTTCGCCCATTTCCACAGCGGAGGCCAGCACGCGCATGCCCTGATCGCTGGGGTCCTGACCGCGGCTTGAGTGCAGGATCAGCTTGAGTTCTTCACGGCTGTAATGATGCTCGTGATGAGGGCCGGGCTCGCCTTGGCCAGCGATGCGCAGAATGCCGTTGGCACTGGCGTTGAGCAGGTAAATGGCCGGGTACATCGCCCAGTAGAAGAGGTACAGCGGCACCGCGGTCCACAGCGACAACAGCTCGGGCTTGCGAATGGCCCAGGATTTCGGCGCCAGTTCACCCACCACGATGTGCAGGTACGAAATCATGAAAAAGGCGCTGAAGAACGACACGCCTTTGACGACTTCAGGCGACTCCACGCCTACCGTCTCGAGCAAAGGGGCCAGCAAGTGCGCGAACGCCGGCTCACCGACCCAGCCCAGACCCAGCGACGCCAGCGTAATACCCAGCTGGCAAGCCGACAGGTAAGCATCGAGCTGACTGTGAACGGTGCGCAGAATGCGTCCGCGCCAGCCGTTGTTGTCGGCGATGGACTCGACACGAGTCGAGCGCAGTTTGACCATGGCGAACTCGGCCGCAACGAAGAATCCGTTGAGCAGAACCAACACCATTGCGAAAAGAATCATGCCGAAATCGGCGAAGAGTGAAGCCAGGCTGATACCAGGGGAAGGGTCCATGATGGGGTTTTGCAGGTTCCGTTTTGAGGTGTGGAATGAAACAAGCCCTCACAATTGGAGGGCACAAGGGACGCAATTTAGCGGCTATCTACAGGCTTGCCTAGGCTTTGGTCATCTGCGCCGGGGCAAAGTTGCAGATAAACACACTGCCCTTGCCGGGGACGCTGTTGATTTCCAGTGCCGCGCGGTGGCGCAGCAGCACGTGCTTGACGATCGCCAGGCCCAGGCCTGTGCCGCCGGTGTTTGACGCGCGGCTGGAGTCGACGCGGTAGAAGCGCTCGGTCAGGCGCGGAATGTGTTTGCTGTCGATACCGATGCCGGAGTCCTGCACGCTCAGGTGGGCGCCACGCCCGTCACTCCACCAGCGGACGCGGATCTTGCCTTCCGCCGGCGTGTATTTGACCGCATTGAAGATCAGGTTGGAGAACGCGCTGCGCAACTCCGCCTCGCTGCCCTTGAGGCTGACGTCGCTTTCCAGCTCCAGGGTAATCTGCTGGTTCTTGTCTCCTGACAGGGCCTGAGCATCATTGGTGATGCTTTGCAGCAGCGACGACACGGCCACAGGCTGGTTGTCGGACGGGTAATCGGTGGCTTCCAGCTTGGCCAGCAGCAGGAGGTCGTTGAGCAACGTCTGCATGCGTCCGCCTTGCTGATGCATTTGCTGCAACGCACGGACCCAGCGCGGGTTCACGTCCTCGACGTTATCCAGCAGCGTCTCCAGATAGCCGCAGATCACCGTCAATGGTGTGCGCAGCTCGTGGGACACATTGGCGACGAAGTCTTTGCGCATCTGCTCCAGCTGGTGCATGCGCGTCACGTCGCGCACCAGCATCAGATGCTCGTTGTTGCCGTAGCGGGTGATCAGCATCTGAATGCGCAGGCGGTCATTGACCGGCGAAGGAATCTCCAGCGGTTCGGCGTAGTTGGCGTGGGCGAAGTACTCCTTGAAGCGCGGATGGCGGACCAGATTGGTTACGGGTTGCCCGCTGTCCTGGGGCGTCTTCAGGCCCAGCAAGGTTTCTGCCGCGCGGTTCCACCATTCCAGGTTGCCGTCGCTGTCGAGCATGATCACAGCATCTTTCAGCGCGGCAGTGGATTCCTGAACACGGTCGATAACCGCTTGCAGGCGGCCACGCACGCGCTGGTCGCGTCGTTGCAGATGGTAAATGCTGTCGAAGACTTCCCCCCACAAGCCATAGCCATCGGGTGGCGGCTCGTCGGGTTTGTGATGGCGAAGCCAGTCATGCAGGCGTAGCAGCTGTTTGAGGGTCCAGGCCAGATACAGCCCCAGACCGATTGCCAGACACCCGCCGTAATGCCCGCTGATCAAACCGGCCAACAGCGAGGCTGTGACCAACATCAGCAAGTGCCGGATCAGGGTGCCATGCCAGTTGTGATTCAATTAACGCGTCCTTGTCTTCAGCGGTCTGAATCGCTGCCAAAAGCGTTTTCAGCTTTTGGTGGAGAAGCGGTAGCCAGTACCGCGGACGGTTTGTACCAGATTTTCGTAAGCCTCGCCGAGGGCTTTGCGCAGACGCCGGATGTGGACATCCACGGTGCGCTCTTCCACGTAGACGTTTCCGCCCCAGACCTGATCGAGCAACTGCCCGCGGGTGTAGGCGCGTTCCTGGTGGGTCATGAAGAATTGCAGCAGGCGGTATTCGGTCGGGCCCATCTCGGCAGGTGTGCCGTCGATGGTCACGCGGTGGCTGATCGGGTCCAGCAGCAGACCGCCCACTTCGATCGGCGATTCGCCATCGTTCGGGGCAGCTCGCCGCAGCACGGCCTTGAGCCGGGCGACCAGTTCGCGGGGAGAAAAGGGTTTGGTGATGTAATCATCGGCGCCGACTTCAAGACCCTGGATCTTGTTGTCCTCTTCGCCTTTGGCCGTGAGCATGATGATCGGGATGTCACCGGTCAGCTCGTCACGCTTCAAACGACGGGCCAGCTCAATGCCGGATGTACCGGGCAGCATCCAGTCCAGCAGGATGAGGTCCGGCTTGCGGTCGACAATCACGGCATGGGCCTGTTGCGAATTCTCAGCCTCAATGCAGTCATAGCCAGCCATTTCCAGCGCGACGGCAATCATTTCGCGTATGGGTGCTTCGTCGTCGACGATCAGAATGCTCCTGCCAGCCATGCCTCGAACCTCATGTCATTTAACTGTCTTGGGGCGCATTAGATAACGGAATTATTGCAGTCGTGTGACAGGTTAGTTCGCGCTAGGCGTATTCGCCGGTCTAGGGCTAAGCTGGGGACTTGTCCTACAAGAAATGTCCATACAACGACAAACAAGAAGAGGATTCATCCATGGCTAAAATTTCTTCTGCTCTGATGCGCCTTTTGGCGGCAGCAGCGTTGGCATCTTCCGGGATGGCATTCGCTGCCGCGCCCGCGATGACCAGTGACGGCATGCTCACCGACCACAAAGGCATGACCCTTTACACCTTTGATAAAGACACCTCGGCAGGCAAGTCCGTTTGCAACGATCAGTGCGCAACCAACTGGCCGCCGCTGACTGCCATGGCCAGCGACAAGCCTGAGGGCGACTGGACCATTATCAAGCGCGATGACGGTGCTTCGCAGTGGGTTTACAAGGGCAAGCCGCTGTACTTCTTCAAAAGCGATAAGGCCGCTGGCGACAAAACCGGCGACGGCAAGGGCGACGTCTGGCACATCGCCAAGCCATAATCTGATCGCTTAAAGCGCTGCGTGTGTCCGAATTGGTCAGCGCAGCGCGTAGTCCGCCACGATACCGACAAAAATCGCCAGCCCTGCCCAATGGTTGTGCAGAAAGGCCTTAAAACAGGCTTGCGGGTCTTTGTCCCGCGTCGACCAGAACTCCCAGGCGAAGCATCCCGCCGCTACCAGCAGGCCGATGAAGAAATACAGGCCCAGCTCGAAGCGCGCACCCGCCAGCATCAGGCAAAACAACGCCAGGCATTGCAGCGTGAGGATGATCACCCGATCCGCATCGCCGAACAGCACGGCGGTGGATTTCACGCCGATCTTCAAGTCGTCCTCGCGATCCGTCATCGCGTAATACGTGTCGTATCCCACCGTCCACAGCAGATTGGCGATGTACAGCAGCCAGGCGGCAGCGGGCAGCTCGCCGGTCTCGGCGGTGAACGCCATCGGCATGCCCCACGAGAACGCGGCACCCAGTACCACCTGCGGGTAATAGGTGTAGCGCTTCATGAAGGGATAAGTGGCTGCAAGAGCAAGCCCGCCGAACGACAGCCAGATCGTCGTCGCGTTGGTGAACAAGACCAGCACAAAGCTCGCTCCCACCAGTACCGCGAACACGATCAGCGCTTCTTTTGACGTCACCCTGCCGCTGACCAAAGGCCGCTGCTCGGTGCGTTTGACGTGGCCGTCCACCTTGCGGTCGGCGAAGTCGTTGATCACGCAGCCCGCCGCGCGCATCAGGAACACGCCGACGACGAAAATCAGCAGCGTGCTCAGGGACGGCGAGCCTTTGCCGGCAATCCAGACGGCCCACAAGGTGGGCCACAGCAACAGATAAATGCCGATGGGCTTGTCGATGCGCGTGAGCTGGATGAAGTCCCAGGCGCGTGGGTGCAGACGGTTCAGGGATTTGAGCAACGACAGGTACATCAGCGGCCCTCTTGAGCATGCAGTGGAGCGTTGGGTTCGATGGCACGCCATGCAGTGGGCAGAAACACCTCCGCTACCAGAATGCTCAAGTTCCCTCGGCTGAAACAGGAGCGGCGTCCCCACAAGCCCTGCTGTGCGTCAGTCTCGGGCAGCCATTGCGCAGGATAGCGGCAGACCTGCAGCGGGCCGCGGGCGAAGGCTTCATCGCTGAACAGTAACTCGCCCAGTGACCGGGTGCCGAGTTCGTCCATGTGCAGGCCATCCTGCTCCAGCGCGCGGCGAGCGGCGACACTGCGGGCAAACACCCATCTTTCATTGCGGCCCAGCAGGTAGACCTCACGCACCCAGCCTTCGCTGCCCTCAGGCAATTGCAGCGCGGCGCATTCATCGTCACGCAGGGGCTGCCAGCCTTCGAACTGCGGTTCGACGCAAAAGTGGTCGTCAGAGAGCCGGGTCAGGCGTCGGGTCAAGGAATCTTCGTGGAAAAGCCACTCAAGAACGGCGGGCGAGGGTGCTCCGATCAATTGATCGCGCAAAAGCCACTCGGGCGCTGGAAATGCAGGGGTTTGCTGGATCACGGGAGACAAACACAGGCGGCAATCGAGGCGGCGAGCTTAGCATGATTGCGATTTTTGACCGACGACCGGAGCACCCACCCGTTTGCGCCGACGCCCCCGACGCCTTCCCGGCTAAAGCCAGTCCACCTGGCGATACGCGGAGTATTCGTGGGACCGGCTTTAGCCGGGAAGGGGCCGGTGTGAACACCCTCAATGTTGCGGTGGGGCCGGTGTGAGCACCCTCAATTTCGCGGTGCGCCCACTGACGCCTTCCTGGCTAAAGCCAGTCCTACTGGCGATGCGCGGAGTATTCGTAGGACCGGCTTCAGCCGGGAAGGGGCCGGTGTGAGCGCCGTCAATGTTGCGGTGCGGCCACTGACGCCTTCCCGGCTAAAGCCAGTCCTACTGGCGATGCGCGGAGTATTCGTAGGACCGGCTTCAGCCGGGAAGAGGCCGGTGTGAACGCCGTCAATTTCGCGGCGCGGCCACTGACGCCTTCCCGGCTAAAGCCAGTCCTACAGGTGATATGTGGAGTATTCGTAGGACCGGCTTCAGCCGGGAAGAGGCCGGTGTGAACACCCTCAATGTTGCGGTGCGGCCACTGACGCCTTCCCGGCTAAAGCCAGTCCTACTGGCGATGCGCGGAGTATTCGTAGGACCGGCTTCAGCCGGGAAGGGGCCGGTGTGAGCGCCGTCAATGTTGCGATGCGGCCACTGACGCCTTCCCGGCTAGAGCCAGCGCCCACTGGAAAGTACACGCGTTGTACATCAATGAAACTTGCGTCATGGCGCTGTGATCAGTAAAAGGCCTGACCCATTCGATAAACTTCGCGACGACAGCGGAGCGTCTGGGACCTCTAGCCTGAAACCAAGAGAACCGAGCGATGAAAAAGTGGCAATGCGTAGTCTGTGGCCTGATTTACAACGAAGCCGACGGTTGGCCGGCTGACGGCATCGCGCCGGGCACGCTCTGGCAGGATGTGCCGGAAGACTGGCTGTGCCCTGACTGCGGCGTCGGCAAAATGGATTTTGAAATGATCGAAATCGGCTGATCCGCCGACTTCCAAGACCCCGCTGGAGAAGTGAATGAACGCACCTGTCGTGATCATCGGTACCGGGCTAGCCGGCTACAACCTCGCTCGCGAATTTCGCAAGCTGGATGGCGAGACGCCGCTGTTGCTGATCACCGCCGATGACGGCCGTTCGTACTCCAAACCCATGCTTTCCACCGGCTTTGGCAAAAACAAGGAAGCCGACGGACTGAGCATGGCCGAGCCGGGCGCCATGGCTGAGCAGCTCAGGGCCGAGGTACTCACGCACACCCGCGTCAGCGGCATCGATCCGGGTCATAAGCGTGTGTGGATCGGCGAGGAAGCGGTGGCCTACCGCGACCTGATTCTGGCCTGGGGGGCGGAAACCGTCCGCGTGCCGGTGGCGGGTGATGCTTGCGACGCCGTATTCCCGATCAACGATCTTGAGGATTACGCGCGTTTCCGCGCCGCAGCCGCCGGCAAGAAGCGGGTGTTGATCCTCGGCGCAGGCCTGATCGGCTGTGAGTTTGCCAACGATCTGATTTTGGGCGGCCACGAAATCGACTTGGTTGCGCCATGCGAGCAGGTGATGCCGACATTGCTGCCTCCTGCGGCCGCCGCCGCATTACAGGCCGGGCTGGAAAGCCTGGGTGCGCGTTTTCACCTCGGGCCTTTGATGACTAGGCTTGATCGTGCCGACAACGGTCTCGAAGCGCACCTGTCCGACGGCGAGGTGCTGCATTGCGATCTGGTGGTGTCGGCCATAGGCCTGCGTCCTCGCACTGATCTCGCCGCAGCGGCGGGCCTGGAAGTCGGGCGTGGCATTGTGGTCGACCGGCATTTGCAGACGTCCCATGCAAACATCTACGCGCTGGGCGACTGCGCTGAAGTGGATGGGCTGAACCTGCTTTACGTCATGCCGCTGATGAACTGCGCCCGAGCCTTGGCGCAGACCCTCGCTGGTACACCCACAGCCGTCAAATATGGCCCAATGCCGGTGACGGTGAAAACGCCGGTTTGCCCGCTGGTAGTGTCCCCGCCGCCCAAGGGCTCGGAAGGTGTCTGGACCGTGGAAGGTGAGGGCGCCGATATCAAGGCGTTGTGCTGCGACAGCGACGGCAACCTGCTGGGTTACGCGCTGACAGGCGCTGCGGTGATGGACAAGCTCGCCCTGAACAAGGCTTTGCCCCCGCTGCTGGCATGATTAACAGTCGTTCTGTCGGATAAGCCATCTTTTAGTTGAAACAATCGTGGCTCACGTACTGGCGCGGGCCCCGGTGGCGTGCCATTCTCATTCCGGTCTGCCGCAACGTAGAGCTGTTGCGGCACCTGCTCGCTGTCCGCAAGGGCTGCACGGGACATAAAAACAAAAAACCGTAAAAGAGGCTTCATATGCGTAAACCAGAACTCGCAGCGGCTATTGCCGAGAAAGCAGATCTCACCAAAGAACAAGCCAATCGCGTCCTCAACGCCGTGCTCGACGAAATCACCAACGCGCTGCACAAGAAGGACAGTGTCACACTGGTTGGCTTCGGCACTTTCTTGCAGCGCCATCGTGGCGCCCGCACCGGTAAGAACCCTCAGACCGGTGAGCCCGTCAAGATCAAGGCCAGCAACACGGTGGCGTTCAAGCCGGGCAAGTTTCTCAAAGACAGCGTTAATCCGGACGCGGCAAAGCCAGCGAAACCAGCCAAGCCGGCAGCAGCCGCCAAAGATGCCAAGCCAGCCAAGGCCGCAGCGGCCAAGGCACCCGCAGCAAAGAAAAAGTAATTCGCTGAGCGCTCTGAGGGGGGCGAGCAGCGCGGAGATGGGCATGCCGATCAGTCGGCATGTCCATTTTTTTATGTCCGATGAATCAACCGCGTTGCACCTGTGCGCTTCGTCCAGTCCGCCACTTTGCGACTGACCGGTTCTGCTTGTTCACCGGTCAATCAAGCTCGCTACACTGCGGCTGGTCACCCTGACCGCCGCTGATCCTGTGAGGCCCACGCATGAAGTTTCGTTTTCTACTCTGGATATTGGGCCTGTTGATGGCCCGCGCCAGTCGCAATAATCCCGCGTTTCAACAACAACTTGCGGGGAAGGATCTGGCGTTCCAGTTGCAGACGGCTGACGGCAAGATTGCCCGGCATTTCATCGTGCGCGATCAACGCGTGAAGAGCCGCGCCGGCACCTTCGCGGCGCCTGCTTTCGTGATTTCTTTCAAGGACGCTGACTACGGCTTCGCCACCCTGCAGGCTCGGAACAAGCAGCTCGCGTTCATGCAGGGCATTCAGGACAAGAACATCTTGGTGACCGGCAACGCTGGCCTGGTGATGTGGTTTCAGGGGCTGACGAAGTATCTGAAGCCGAGGAAGAAGAAGTAGTCCTCCCCGGACACTTCCGGATTAACTGAACTGCGAGGCCAGTTCGCGCAACAGCACTTCGGCCTCCAGTACTTTCTTCACCACGTCCTGAGCTTTCTCGCGGGACAGCTTCAGGCGTTCGAGCAGCTCGTCCGGAATGCTTTCCAGCGGGCCTGAGCCAATGCCTTCCTTGCGCAGCAGCCTCACCGCCAGGCACACCAGGTTTGCATACTTGTAATGCTCGCCTGCGTAGTGCGGGTCGTGCTGGAAGCGCAGGGCGATGACCAGTTCCTCCGGCATGTCCCAGTTGCGCATAAGCCAGGAGCCGATCTGCTCGCGGCTGATGCCCAGCAGGTGCTGCTCGACATAGCTGTGATGCAGGTGCGGGTTGACTTCGATCTGGCGGCAGATCAGCGAAAAATGCGGCGGAAACACGTGCGCCAGCAGCAGATAGCCGAAGTTGTGCAGCAAGCCGGCGAGGTACGTCAGGCCACTTTCCGGGCGCTCGGCACGTGGCATGGCGCGCGTCAGGCCTTCGATGATCGCGGCTGTGTAGATCGACTGCTGCCAGTAAGGGGTTGCCTGCTGCGGATGATCCTTGGGCAGCGCCAGGGTTTTGCCCAGCGCCAGACCGAGCGCCAGATTGATCACCAGATCAAAACCCAACACGCGAACAATGGCATCTTCCACCGAGCGGATTTTGCCTGCTGAGCCGTAATACGGGGACGCCGCCCAGCTCACGACTTGTGCCGCCAATGCCGGGTCGGTTTCCACCACGCCGGTGATGTCGTCGATGGTCGCGTCGGGATCGACGCGCAGCTTGATGATCTTCTGCGCCGTGTCGGCCAACGGCGGGATTTCCACCGTGGACTCAAGACGCTGCTGGATGCGCCGGGCAGTGAAATTCTGAACGGCTTTGGTGATTTCCTCGCGGTCGTCATCGGGACGCGTGAGGTTGGGTGTGACGGAGGTCACCGGCTCGCCAAAGCGGGCAGCGCTGGCCTTGGTCAACAGCGTCTTGAATTCCTCGCTGCTGATCTCCAGCAAGAGGCCTGGTTCACCAGAATCGATCAGCACGGTATTGCCGGACAGAATCCGCTCTTCATACAGGCAAGGCGAGCTGGTCAGCGAAGGCAGGCCGGGCAACGTGCCCAGTTTATGTTTTTGCAGCATGAGTTCGAGCGACTCTTTCGGAACCGCTTTCAACTTGCGGCCGGTCAACTCGGTAACACGATTGAGGTCGAGCAATTGGTTTTGTGGAAACAGGATGAACAGCGCGCCAACGGAGTCGTCGACCAGAATGGCCTGCACTTTTTGATCAAGCGGAAGAGACTCGTCATCAGTCACTTCACGGAAGTTGATGGCAGCTTTGCCCAGCAACTGCCGAATGATAGAAGGGCAGTGTGGGGTTGCGTCGATGTGGGCAACTTCTGTCATGGCCTGTATCCAGATTCCTACAATCGCTGAAGTATAACCAGCTTAGTTGTTATAGAGGTGAGACACCCTGTTATTGCGTTGACTGCTTCACACTTGGCCGTATTGCTGGCCATGGCGCAGCCAGCGCTCCAGCAGGGGACTGACATGTTGAGGCCAGCGCTCAAGCAGCGCCTGCGCCGCGTCCCTGACCGCTGGCAGCAAATCTGCATCGCGCATCAGGTCAGCAACCTTGAATTGCAGCAGTCCTGTCTGGCGCGTTCCGAGCATCTCGCCCGGCCCACGCAGCTCCAGATCCTTTTCTGCAATCACGAAGCCGTCGTTGGTTTCACGCATGATGCCCAGCCGCTGGCGACCGATCTGCGAAAGCGGGGGGTGATACAGCAGCACGCAATGGCTGGCCGCGCTGCCCCGGCCGACCCGACCGCGTAATTGATGAAGCTGCGCCAGGCCCAGGCGTTCCGGGTTTTCGATGATCATGAGGCTGGCATTGGGGACGTCCACGCCGACCTCGATCACTGTCGTGGCAATCAGCAGATTCAGGTTGCCCTGCTTGAACTCGCCCATGACGGCGGCTTTTTCGGCGGGCTTCATGCGCCCGTGAATCAAGCCGACCTTGAGCTCGCCCAGCGCGCTGGTCAGTTCCTCGAACGTCGTTTCAGCGGCCTGACACGTCAGCTCCTCGGACTCCTCGATCAGCGTGCACACCCAATACGCCTGCCGGCCTTCGGCGCATGCATTGCGTACGCGCTCGACCACTTCGATGCGCCGGCTGTCGACCACCAGAACGGTATTCACCGGCGTACGCCCGGGGGGCAGTTCGTCGAGAATCGACGTGTCGAGGTCGGCGTAGGCGCTCATCGCCAGAGTGCGCGGGATGGGGGTGGCGGTCATGATCAACTGATGCGGACACATCGAGCCGCCGACGCCCTTCTTGCGCAGGGCCAGGCGTTGCTGAACGCCGAAACGGTGTTGCTCGTCGATGATGACCAGCGCGAGGTTCTTGAACTGCACCTCGTCCTGGAACAACGCGTGCGTGCCGACGACCATGGGCGTACCGCCGGCGATCTGCGCCAGTGACGCCGCCCGCGCCTTGCCCTTGAGCTTACCTGCAAGCCAGGCCGTCTCGATGCCGAGTGGCTCCAGCCAGCGGGTGAAATTGATGAAGTGCTGTTCGGCGAGGATCTCGGTGGGCGCCATCAGTGCGACCTGATAGCCCGCTTCGAGGGCCTGCAAGGCCGCGAGTGCTGCCACGACCGTCTTGCCTGCGCCTACGTCGCCCTGAATCAAACGCAGCATCGGCTCGTGCTGACTGAGGTCGTACGCGATCTCGTTGCCGACGCGCTGCTGCGCACCTGTGGGCGGGAATCCGAGGTTCGCGAGGAATTTCTTCGGCAGGCGTTTCGCCGGTGGCAGTGCAGGCGCGCGTTGCGAGCGCAGGCTTTCACGCAGGCGTTGCTGGGAAAGCTGGTGTGTCAGCAGCTCTTCGAATGCCAGTCGGTGCTGCGCCCAGTGATGGCCCAGCGCGAGCTCTTCGACGTCAGCATCGGCAGGCGGGTTGTGCAGGTAATGAATGGCGTCAGCCAGGGGCGCGAGTTGATAGTCGCGCGCCAGCTCATCCGGCAGCCAGTCAGGCAGGCTCTTCGGGCCAAGCATTGACAGGCTCTGATGGCACAACTGCCGCAGGCGCTGCTGGGTGAGGCCTTCGGTCGTGGGGTAGATCGGCGTCAGTGTCTGCTCGACGGCCACCGGCTCGTCGCCGGTGATCGCGCGGTATTCCGGGTGGTAGATCTCAAGGCCTGAGGCACCGGGCCGGGCTTCGCCGTAACAGCGCACGTGGGTACCGCGCTTGAGGCCGTCCTTTTGCGCGTTGCTGAAGTGGTAAAAGCGCAGGCTCAACACGCCGGTGCCGTCGCCCATCCTGACCAGCAAGCTGCGGCGCTTGCCCATGACCACGTCAGCGCCGCTGACCACACCTTCGATCACGGCGTCCTGGCCCGGACGCAATTCGCCGATGGGCACAACACGAGTCCGGTCCTGGTAACGCAACGGCAGGTGAAACAGCACGTCCTGAATGTTCTCAAGACCGACTTTCGCCAGCTTTTCAGCCATTGCCTCACCGACGCCTTTTAGCGCCGTGACCGAGACATGAGACAGCTCCGCCATACCGTCCCTTAACTCGCTTCAGCCTGAGCTTTAGGACGAGCGACGGAACACAGACGGATCGAGTCAGCGAGGATTTCGATGGCTTTCGGACGCGGGAAACTGGCACGCCACGCGATTGCCACGGTGCGGAATGGCACCGGCGGCGACAGCGGACGGACCTCGATCACGCCGGGCGCGTAGTGATGGCTGTCGACGGCGGACATCGGCAGGATGGAAATACCCAGCCCCGACGCGACCATGTGCCGAATGGTTTCCAGCGAGCTGGACTCCACGGTGGTGTGCTTGGCAGCGTCGCCGCCCTTGACCAGCGTCGGGCAGGCTTCTAGCACCTGATCGCGGAAGCAGTGCCCTTCGCCGAGCAGCAGCAGGCTCTTGTCGTTCAGCGCCGAGGCATCGATGGTCTTTTTCTGGGTCCAGGGATGATCGGCCGGCATGAGCACGTAGAACGGCTCGTCGTACAGCGACAGCGTCAGGACATCGGCCTCGTTGAACGGCAGGGCGATGATGATCGCGTCGAGCTCGCCATTGCGCAGCTTGTCGCGCAGCACGTGGGTAAAGTTTTCCTCGATGTACAACGGCATCTGCGGGGCGACCCGGTGCAGTTGGGGAATCAGGTGAGGAAAAAGATAAGGGCCAACGGTGTAGATCGCGCCGACTTTTAGCGGCGCGGTCAGTTGATTCTTGCCGGTCTGGGCCAGTTCGCGAATGCCCTGAGCCTGCTCGAGAACCTTCTGCGCCTGGGCCACGATGCCCTCGCCAACCGGGGTCAGACGTACGGCACTCTTGCTGCGCTCGAAAATCAGCACGCCGAGTTCATCTTCCAGCTTTTTTACGCCCACCGATAAGGTCGGCTGGCTGACGTGACAGCGTTCAGCGGCATGGCCGAAGTGCTGCTCTTGGGCGAGGGTAACGATGTAGCGCAATTCTGTGAGGGTCATAACGTGCGTCCATGAAGTTGCGGCCCCAGCATAGCGGGTGCAATCGATAGACGCACGTTATCAACCCGTCGCGGCTGACAAAATTCTGGTTTCAGCGTTTATCCAGGGAATAAACGAAGGGAGCGACGACTTCCAGCGACCCGTTCTTCAGCAATTCCGGCGGCGGCTTGGGCAATGGCTGCGCGCGGCGGATCATTTCCAGCGTCGCTCGGTCCAGTGAAGCGCTTCCTGAGCCGCCGGCCAGTTCATAGGACAGCACGCGGCCTTCACCATCGACCACAAAGCGCAACTTGCTCGTGCCCTGCATGCCCCGGCGTCGGGCGTCTTCCGGATAACGCTTGAACTTGCTCAGGTGACTCAGCAATTCACCCTGCCACGTCGGTAATGCATTGCTTGGTGGCGTGGGCGGAGCGGGTTGCGGCGACGCCGACTTCTCCGGCTTGGCGTTGGACGGTGGTGCGTCCAGCGGCTTGTCGTCGGCTGGCTTTTCTTCCTTCGGCGGCTCGACCTTCTTCACAGGTTTTGGCGGCTGTGGTTTGGGTTTGGGCTTGACCGGCTTGGGCACAGCGATTTCGGCCTTGGGCGCCTCGGCGACTGGCGGAATCGGCAGCTGTTCTTCAGGCGCGGGCGGCTGCGGCGGTTGCACGACTTTTGGCGGTGGCGGCGGTGCAGGCTCTGGAACGGGCGCCAGCTCGACCATCATCGCCGCCGGGGGCAGCTCAATGGCCTGCGAGGAGGGCCAGCGCAATGCGACGACAATCGCCACGGCATGGACCGCCAGCACCAACAACAGACTACCGCTATAGCGCGTCAGCTTTTGGCGCGTATTGATCATTTCTTGCCGACCGTCTCGAGACCCACCAGGCCCACCTTCAGGTAGCCGGCGCCGCGCAGGGCATTCATGACGTCCATCAGGTCGCCATAGTCGACGCCTTTGTCAGCCTGGAAGAAGATCGTGGTGTCTTTCTTGCCCTTGGTCCTGGCATCCAGCACCTGACCGATCTGCTCGCGGGCCACTTTTTCATCGCCCAGGTACAGGCTCTGATCAGCTTTCACGCTCAGGAAAATCGGTTTTTCGGGCCGAGGCGCCGGTTTGGCGGTAGAGGCGGGCAGGTCGACCTTGATGTCCACGGTTGCCAGCGGTGCGGCAACCATGAAGATGATCAGCAGGACCAGCATGACGTCGATGAACGGCGTCACGTTGATTTCGTGGTTCTCGGCGAGATCGTCATCGCCTTCCTTCAAATGCAGGCCCATGGTTTACCCCATCTTTACCATGTGCGGCGGTTGGTTGCGCTCGGCCGCAGGCTGGTGATCCAGATCGCGGCTAACCAGCAACAGAACCTGCGCCGAAGCGTCGGACACTTGCGCCTTGTAACCGGCAATGGAGCGGGCGAAGACGTTGTAGATGACCACGGCAGGAATCGCGGCAACCAGGCCCAGCGCGGTGGCCAGCAAGGCCTCGGCGATGCCCGGCGCTACAACGGCCAGGTTGGTGGTCTGGGTTTTGGCGATGCCGATAAAGCTGTTCATGATCCCCCAGACGGTACCGAACAGGCCCACGAACGGCGCAGTCGAACCGATGGTCGCCAATACACCGGTGCCCATGCTCATGTTGCGGCCGCAGGCGGCGACCAGGCGTTCAAGGCGGAAAGCAACGCGCTCCTTGATGCCTTCGCGCTCGCGGGTGTTGACCGACAGACGCATCTCTTCGAGTGCGTCATGCACCAGCAAGTGGGAAAGGGTGCCTTCTTTTTTGGCCCCTGCGCTGGCTTCGTCCAGATTACGCGCGCGTTTCAGCGCAGCGATTTCGCTTCGCAGACGACGTTTGGCGCCGAGCAGTTCGAAGCCCTTGGCGATCCAGATGGTCCAGGTGATGACCGATGCAATGGCCAGACCGATCATCACGGCTTTGACGATGATGTCCGCGTTCTTGTACATGCCCCATGGCGAGAGATCGTGGGACATGCCCAGGCTGTTATCTTCCGCCGCGGCGTCGAGCGACTCAGCTGGAGCAGAAGCCGGGGTCAGTTCTTGAACGCCTGGCGCTGTAGCGGGGTCAACCGGTGTAGCGGCTGGCGCCTCGGCTTGTACGGCGGGTTTTTGTGCAGGAGCGTTGGCGTCAGCGAGCGCTACAGGCGTCAACATCAGGCTGAACAGCAGCGCGGCAATGGCGCGTCCAGCACGTGGCAGACCTCGAGTGGCAATTGACGAAGCGGGGATTTGAATAGATGTCATGCTGGCCCGACCTGATATGAAATAGGTGTTCGTTCTGAGAGCGTCACGCTGGCGCTAGGCGAGCGGAGGAGAACAAAGGGCCGTTATTATTGCAAGTAATTCTTGTTAACAAAAGTAAGAGCGTCTCTTTTTTCCTGAGAATGCTTCCCAATGGTCGGTTTCATAGCCCGTTTTTACGGGCTGAAATTCAATAAGTGATGTGGAGATTGGACATGTCAGCGCCATCCGTTTTGATTGCTGGATGTGGCGACATCGGGAGCCGATTGGCGTCCCAGCTGTTGCCTGATGACTGGACGGTGTACGGCCTGCGCCGCTCCGTTGAGAAACTGCCTGCAGGCGTGCTCGGCGTCAGCGGCGACCTGTTCGACGCCCGCATTCCCGCGCACTGGCCGGAAGGCCGGCTCGATTACCTGGTCTACTGCGCCACACCGACTGACCGGGATGAAGCGGGTTACCGCGCGGCTTATGTTGAAGGCCTGCGGCACGTACTGGGCTGGAGCGAGCGCAGCGGCCAGAGACCCAAGCGGATATTTTTCGTCTCCAGCAGCAGCGTTTATGGTCAACAGCAAGGCGAGTGGGTCGATGAAACGTCACCCGTTGAAGCCACCGGTTACTCGGGCCAGGTTATGCGCGAGGCAGAGCAAGTGGCCTTGGACAGTGGGGTGCCAGCGACCATTGTCAGGTTGACCGGAATTTACGGTCCGGGCCGCAGTGACCTGATGAACCGGGTACGTCAGGGCTACACCGTTGCAACCAACCCGCCGCTGTATGGCAACCGCATTCATGCCGATGACGCCGCCGGGCTGCTGGCGTTTTTGCTGCGAGCAGCATCGGACGAGGTGGCACTCAAAGACTGCTATATCGGCGTCGACGATGCACCCGCGCCGCTGGCCGAAGTGGTCGACTGGATGCGTCAGCGTCTGGGTGTCACGGAGTGGTCGGATGAAAACAGCGTGCGCCGCACCGGGAGCAAGCGCTGCAGCAACGCCCGCGCCAAATCGCTGGGCTGGACGCCGCGTTATGCGACTTATAAGGAAGGGTATGAGGCGATGCTGGCAGATCAGCCGAACTAGTTCGCGTTGGCGTCGATTCGTAGGACCGGTCTTAGCCGGGAAGGCGTCAGTCTTACAACCGGGAAATTGAGGTTGTAGGTACTGGCCTCTTCCCGGCTGAAGCCGGTCCTACCATGCGTACGCGATAGTCAGTTCTTCTCGAGCACCCAGCGCTGCTCACCCGGGCGAAGATCCGGCATTTCAGTTGCCTGGGCGTTATTTACCGCCTGGAACAACTCCAGCTGTTTGCCGTTGCGAACGAAGATCCACGGATTGCCGCGCTCGTTCTTCTCCAGCCACATGCTGTCGTACTCACCGCTCATGGCTGCGCAGTCGCCGGCGAGGCACAGCGCATAGCGATCATTGCCCGGCAGGCCGCTGACGCTGCCGTCTGGCAGGAACTCAACCGTGCTGCCCTGGCCTTCGCCATTGACGATGGTCCACTTGCCGCCGAGGTAGGCGGTGTAAAGAGCACGCTCGAAACTGGTGCCGGGTTGGGCGCCGGCCGGCGGTGCTTCCTTGGGCGTGCGGAAATGTTGCTCGGGGCCCGTGTCGCTGGCGCGCTGCACCAAGTCATCACCCTTGATGGTCAACTCATCGGACGCATTGCCGTAAAAGTCGACACGCAACTTGCCGTCGGCATTGCTGGCGATCTTGCCTTCACTCAGCTCGAAGCCGTTGGAAGCAGTGGCCTGTCCGGCCTTGGTGTTGATGTTCCATTCCAGATTCGGGCCGTGAGCCAGCAGGGCCTGCCGAAGGTTGCCGCCTTGGGCTGCGGCGTCGATGGCGGCCTGATTGATCCAGGTACCGTCCGGGCTTTTGTCGGAGTGGCTGGCGCAGCCGCTGAGCAGTGCGACCAGCAGCGGGAGGGCAAACGCAACACGCATGGGTGGAGTCCTTCCTTTTCTGAGGAGGCGGAGCGGGCTTGCGCTCCGCACCGGGATTTACTCGATGACCAGAATGGCGTCCATTTCGACCTGCGCGCCACGCGGCAGCGCCGCAACGCCAATGGCGGCGCGCGCCGGGTACGGCTGCTCAAAATACTTGCCCATGATCTCGTTGACCTTGGCGAAGTGGCTCAGGTCGGTGAGGAAGATATTCAGTTTGACGATGTCCTTGAACGAACCGCCTGCAGCTTCGGCCACAGCCTTCAGGTTTTCGAAGACCTGAACGGTCTGAGCTTCAAAGCCTTCGACCAGCTCCATGGTCTTGGGGTCCAGCGGAATCTGTCCCGACATGTAGACGGTGTTGCCCGCCTTGATTGCCTGGGAATAGGTGCCGATGGCGGCAGGGGCTTTGTCGCTGGAGATGACGGTCTTGCTCATGAAAAACTCCTGTTTGCGGTTTGACTACGCGCGCATGCGGGTGATGCGGATCACGCCGGCCAGGGCGCGCAGTTTCTTGATCACGCGGGCCAGGTGCACTCGGTCGTGAACGCTGACCACCAGTTGGACCACGCTGATGCGACCATCGCGTTCATCCATACTGATTTTTTCGATATTGCCGTCCGCAGCATTGACGCTGCTGGCGAGCAGGGCGATCAGGCCGCGCTGGTGTTCCAGTTCGACGCGCAGCTCGACATTGAATTCGCCGGTGACGTCTTTGGCCCAGGACAGCTGAATGCACTTCTCGGGGTTGTGGCGGACTTCCGTGATGTTCCGGCAGTTGTCCAAGTGCACGACCATGCCTTTGCCCGCAGACAAATGCCCGACAATCGGGTCGCCTGGAATCGGCGTGCAGCACTTGGCGTAGCTGAGGACGAGGCCTTCGGTGCCACGTATAGCCAGAGGACCTTCTGCGTTCGGCAGTTGGTCGCCCTCACTGGCCAGCAATCGGCGAGCGACCACATAAGCCATGCGGTTGCCCAGGCCAATGTCCTCAAGCAGGTCTTCGATGACCTCGACCCGATACTCGGCAAGAATCAGGCGCACGCGCTCGGCCGGAATCTTTTCCAGCGTGCTGTCGAAGCCGTTGAGCACTTTGTTCAGCAGACGCTCGCCGAGATTGAT
The DNA here is from genome assembly GCF_053903055.1 of Pseudomonas sp. AK106. Taxonomy (NCBI): domain Bacteria; kingdom Pseudomonadati; phylum Pseudomonadota; class Gammaproteobacteria; order Pseudomonadales; family Pseudomonadaceae; genus Pseudomonas; species Pseudomonas sp. AK106. The sequence goes on along the minus strand of NZ_CP096426.1, from coordinate 5,491,113 downwards.
CGATTCCGACCGGCGCTGCAGTTTGAGCGCATGGCGGATGTGCGTACGGGCCTTGCCGGTCACGACGAAGTTGAGCCAGGCCGGATTCGGACGCGCCCCGGGAGCACTGACGATCTCGACGGTCGAGCCGCTTTGCAGCGGTTCGGAAAGCGGGGCCAGCCGACGATTGATCCGACAGGCAATGCAGCTGTTGCCGACGTCAGTGTGCACGGCATAAGCAAAATCGACCGCCGTGGAGCCTTTCGGCAGCTCCATGATCCGGCCCTTCGGCGTGAACACGTAGACCTCGTCCGGGAACAGGTCGATCTTTACGCTCTCGATGAATTCCAGCGAATTGCCCGCACGCTGCTGCATTTCCAGCACGCCCTTGACCCACTGACGGGCCCGCGCATGGGTGCTCTTCGGCTGTTCATCGCCAGACGACTTGTACAGCCAGTGCGCGGCGATACCGTTGTTGGCCATCTCTTCCATTTCGCGGGTACGAATCTGGATCTCGATGGGCACGCCATGCATACCGAACAGGGTGGTGTGCAGCGATTGATAGCCGTTGGCTTTCGGAATCGCGATGTAATCCTTGAAGCGGCCCGGCAGCGGTTTGTACAAATTGTGCACAGCGCCGAGCACGCGATAGCAGGTGTCGACCTTGTCGACGATGATCCTGAACGCGTAGACGTCCATGATCTCGTTGAAGGCGCGACGCTTGCCGCGCATCTTCTTGTAGATGCCATACAGGTGCTTCTGACGGCCGCTGACTTCGCCTTCAATACCGTCAACGGCAAGGCAGTGGCTCAACGACTCTTCGATCTTGTTGACCAGTTCCTTGCGGTTGCCGCGCGCGCGCTTGACCGCCTGGCCGATGCGCGAGGAGCGCATCGGGTACATCGCCTTGAAGCCCAGGTCCTCGAATTCGATACGCACGCTGTGCATGCCAAGGCGATTGGCGATAGGGGCGTAGATTTCGAGGGTTTCTTTGGCGATGCGACGGCGCTTCTCTCCGGAGAGGACTTCCAGCGTGCGCATGTTATGCAGGCGGTCGGCGAGCTTGACCAGAATGACGCGAATGTCCCGCGCCATGGCCATCGCCATTTTCTGGAAGTTCTCGGCCTGAGCTTCGGCTTTGGTCTCGAAGTTCATCTGGGTCAGTTTGCTGACCCCGTCGACCAGTTCGGCCACCGTTTCGCCAAACTGTGCACAAAGCGCTTCTTTGGCGATGCCGGTGTCTTCGATCACGTCATGCAGCATGGCGGCCATCAGGCTCTGATGGTCCATGTGCATGTCGGCAAGAATATTGGCCACCGCCAGCGGATGCGTGACGTAGGCTTCGCCGCTGCGACGGCGTTGGCCGTCGTGGGCTTGTTCGGCGTAGAAGTACGCCCGGCGGACCAGATTGACCTGGTCTGCGCCGAGGTAGGTCGAGAGGCGATCGGCGAGGGCGTCTATGCTCGGCAAGATAAATCTCCTTGCCGAAGGCTGTGACCCTGCGCCTTGCTACGTCGACCAGGCATAGGCTTAGACGGCCTCGCTGGACTCGTCCTCGAATGCGGCGAACAGTGGTTCATCTTCAACGATTTCGGCTTCTGCGATAACAGCGTAATCCATCAGGCCTGCAGCGATTTCACGCAGGGCCACTACGGTAGGCTTGTCGTTTTCCCATGCCAGCTTTGGCTCTTTGCCACCGGTCGCCAGTTGACGCGAGCGCTTGGTGGCGAGCATGACCAGCTCAAAACGGTTATCTACATGTTCCAGGCAGTCTTCAACGGTCACGCGGGCCATGGGTATTCCTCGTAGCAAATGCGATATGCGCGGTGCCCGAATGGGCGAGCGGACTCGACAGTCTAAAAAATCACCAGCGTTTAGGGAAGCGCTGATTTTGAATGGATCGGTTTTGCTGCCTAAGAACCGGTCAGGCCAGCAGTTGAGCCAACAGCTCGGTGTGGCGCTGCTGTTGGTGCTCCTGGCTCAGCAAGTTGGCGCGGAAGATCGCTTTCAGGTCTTCGAGCGCCGTGGCGAAATCGTCGTTGATCACAATGTAATCGTATTCGGCGTAGTGACTCATCTCGCTGACGGCTTCGCGCATGCGGCCTTCGATAATCTCGTCGCTGTCCTGACCCCGATTGGTCAGGCGCTGGCGCAGCGCTTGCTGCGTTGGCGGCAGAATGAAGATCGAGCGCGCGCGGGGCATCAGTTTGCGAACCTGCTCGGCGCCTTGCCAGTCGATCTCCAGAATCAGGTCATGACCTTCGTCCAGCGTCTGCTGCAATCGGCTCTGCGAGGTCCCGTACATATTGCCGAAGACTTCAGCCTGTTCGAGAAAATCGCCGTGCTCGATCATGCGCACGAATTCGGCGCGATCGACGAAGTGGTAGTTCACGCCGTCCACTTCGCCCGGACGCATGGCCCGGGTGGTGTGGGACACCGACACGCGGATCTGCGGCTGAGCGTTGATCAGGGCGTTGACCAGACTGGTCTTGCCCGCGCCCGATGGGGCGGAAATGATGTACAGGGTGCCGGTGCTGTGGGTCATGTCGGAGGTGGCCTTACTCAATGTTCTGCACTTGTTCGCGCATCTGCTCGATCAACACTTTGAGGTTGACGGCGGCTTGCGTGCTTCGAGGGTCAAAGGCTTTGGAGCCCAGTGTGTTGGCTTCGCGGTTGAGCTCCTGCATCAGGAAATCCAGCCGGCGCCCGGCTTGCCCGCCGGCCTTGAGTACGCGGCGCACTTCAGTGACGTGCGTGCTCAGGCGGTCGAGTTCTTCGGCGACGTCACTTTTTTGCGCCAGCAGGACCATTTCCTGTTCCAGGCGCTGCGGATCGAGCTCGGCCTTCATGTCGGCAAAGCGATCGAGCACCTTTTGGCGCTGGGCGGCGAGCATTTGCGGCACGAGCGTACGCAAGGTCGCGACTTCAGTCTTGATCGCGGTGAGCCGTTCGTCGAGAAGCCTGGCCAGATCGGCGCCTTCGCGGGCGCGACCAGCCTTGAGCTCATCGAGCGCCTCGTTAAACAGGGCCAGGGCGTCGTTGTTCAGCGCTTGAGGGTCGGCAGCATCGGCCACCAGAACACCGGGCCAGGCCAGCACTTCGAGCGGATTCAGCGCGGCGGGCTGACTGATCAGGCTGGCGACGATCTCCGCTGCCGCGACCAGTTGCCCGGCGCGTTCGCGGTCAACCTGCAGCGGTTTGCCTGCGGTCTCTTCGGTGAAGCGCAGGGTGCATTCGACCTTGCCTCGGGAAAGGCCCTGGCGCAGCGCCTCGCGCACAGCGCCTTCGAGGTCACGAAATGATTCCGGCAGGCGCAGGTGAGGTTCGAGGTAACGGTGATTGACCGAGCGCATTTCCCAGCTCAGCGTGCCTTGTGGGCCGGCTCGTTCAGCGCGGGCAAAAGCCGTCATGCTGTGCACCATGGGAAGCACCTCTATAAATTCAGGCGTTTGCGGACAGCCGGTCCGGGATGAATCCCCGGCAGAGTATCGTCGGGAAACGACTGGCTATAAAGGCGCAGGATTGTAGCTCAGTGCAGGGTGTGCGCCCAAATGTGGCATTGTCGCAAGCGATGCGCGGCGTTGTAATCGTGCTGCCTGGCAGCGCAAACCTGCAGCGCCCGTCGTGAGCAATACGTCATTAGATGTCCCAAGCCGTGCCTGCACCTCTATAATGCAGACCGTTTTCCGTCTCCCAGTACAGGTATCCCAGATGAAACGTCCAAGTGGTCGCGCTGCCGATCAGCTTCGCCCGATCCGCATCACCCGCAACTACACCAAGCACGCCGAGGGTTCTGTGCTGGTCGAGTTCGGTGATACCAAGGTGATCTGCACCGTCAGCGTTGAAAACGGCGTTCCGCGCTTTCTCAAGGGGCAGGGCCAGGGCTGGTTGACAGCTGAATACGGCATGCTGCCTCGCGCCACCGGCGAGCGTAACCAGCGCGAAGCCAGTCGTGGCAAGCAAGGCGGCCGTACCCTCGAGATCCAGCGCCTGATCGGTCGCTCGCTGCGCGCGGCACTGGACATGTCCAAGCTGGGTGAAATCACCTTGTACGTCGACTGCGATGTCATCCAGGCGGACGGCGGGACGCGCACTGCGTCGATCACCGGCTCCATGGTCGCGCTGATCGACGCGCTGAAGTCCATCAAAAAGCGTGGCGGCCTCAAGGGCGGCGATCCGCTGAAACAGATGATCGCGGCAGTGTCAGTGGGCATGTATCAGGGCGAGCCGGTGCTGGACCTGGATTACCTTGAAGACTCCGCGGCCGAGACTGACCTCAACGTGGTCATGACCAGCGCGGGGGGTTTCATCGAAGTGCAAGGCACAGCCGAGGGGGCGCCGTTTCAGCCTGAAGACCTGAACGCGATGCTGGCACTGGCTCAAAAAGGCATGAACGAAATCTTCGAACTGCAGCAGTCGGCACTGGCCGACTGATCGGTTTCCATTGCGTCAGAGCACTACATCAAAACAGGGAAAGCATGATGATCGAGAGTCAGTCGCCGTTGCCAACGCCGAGTAAAGAAGTCCGTCAGTGGGCAATGCTGTGCCACTTCGCGGCGTTTTTCGGCCTGATCTTTCCGTTCGGCAATTTGCTGGGGCCGCTGATCGTCTGGCAGCTCAAGAAAGAAGTTGATCCGTACATCGATGCTCAAGGCAAGGAAGCCCTCAATTTTCAGATCACCGTCGCCATTGCCGCGATGATCTGTTTTTTGCTGATGGTGGTGATCATCGGCTTTCCGCTGTTGATGCTGGTGGGCGTCGGCGCGCTGGTGCTGACGATCATCGCGGGCGTGAAGGTCAATGACGGCGTCGCCTACCGCTATCCGTTCACCTGGCGGTTGCTGAAGTAAGCGCTTCCAGAGATCTGGCGATGGCCTGATCTGCGGACAAACAAAAGCCGACTTCACGTCGGCTTTTTTTGAGCAACTGAACGTCAGATAGTGAGCGTCCAGTCGTAGTCCACGACCAGTGGCGCATGTTGCGAGAAGCGCGGCTGGCGTGGAAGGCGTGCACTGCGTACGAAACGGCGCAGGCCCGGGGTCAGCAACTGATAATCGAAGCGCCAGCCCAGATTGAGCATCTCGGCCTGTTCGTTATCCGGCCACCAGCTGTACTGATCGCCTTCGCGGCTGACTTCGCGCAGGGCATCGACATAACCCATGTTGCCAACGATCTCGTCCATCCACGCACGCTCTGGTGCCAGGAAGCCTGGAGATTGCTGGCTGTCGCGCCAGTTTTTGATGTCCAGCTTCTGTTGCGCCACGTACAGCGAGCCACAGTAAATGTACTCGCGACGTTTGCGCCGCTGCTTGTCGAGGTACTTGCCGAAATCGTCCATGAGCTTGAATTTCTGATTCAAGTCTTCATCGCCGTTCATCCCGGAAGGAAGCAGCAAGGTCGCGATACTGACTTTGTCGAAATCTGCCTGCAGGTAACGCCCGTAACGGTCAGCCGTCTCGAAACCAAGACCATTGATGACCGCCTTCGGTTGCAGCCGCGAGTAAAGCGCCACGCCACCCTGGGCTGGCACTTCGGCTTCGCAGGCATATAGGAAGTAGCCGTCCAGTTGGAAGGCTGGGTCGTCCAGTTCAAAGGCGGAGGCGCGGGTGTCCTGAAGGCAGATGACGTCGGCATTCTGGGCTTGCAGCCAACTGAGCAAACCACGCTCGACTGCAGCCTGAATACCATTAACGTTCACACTGATGATCCGCATAAATGGCCCCAAAAATCACGTGCGTGTATGATACCCGAGCTCTACCTAATTAGCTAAATCCGTGGTATTCGGGGCTTTTTTCATGCAGGCGTATCAACGCGATTTCATTCGTTTTGCCATCGATCGCGGAGTTTTGCGCTTCGGTGAGTTCACTTTGAAGTCTGGACGCACCAGTCCTTACTTCTTCAATGCCGGTCTTTTCAACAGCGGTTCCGCTCTTGCTCAGCTGGGCAAGTTCTACGCCGCCGCTGTCGTTGAAAGCGGTATCTCCTTCGATGTTCTGTTCGGCCCGGCCTACAAGGGTATTCCTCTTGCAGCGGCGACGGCCGTGGCCCTTGCCGAGCATCACAGCCTCGATCTCCCTTGGTGCTTCAACCGCAAAGAGGCCAAGGCCCATGGCGAAGGCGGCAGCCTGGTAGGTGCGCCGTTGACCGGCAATGTGCTGATCATCGACGACGTGATCACCGCAGGCACCGCCATTCGCGAAGTCATGCAGATCATTCAGGCCCAGAGCGCGAACGCTGCCGGCGTGCTGATCGCGTTGAACCGCCAGGAGCGCGGCAACGGCGAACTGTCTGCCATTCAGGAAGTCGAGCGTGATTTCGGCATTCCGGTGGTGAGCATCGTGTCGTTGAATCAAGTTCTGGAGTTTCTGGCCGACGATCCGCAGCTCAAGCAGCATTTGCCTGCCGTCGAAGCGTACCGGGCTCAATACGGAATCTGAGCCTCCAAAAGGATGCGGTTATGCTCAAGCTGGGCACGTTGGGTTTTTGTCTGTCGCTGGGTTTGGGTTGCATCGCGAGCGTTCATGCGGACGACGCGCCGGGCATCGTGCTGTATCGCTACGTCGACAGTCGCGGCGTAACCGTGCTCGATCGTCAAGGCGTGCCGCCGGAGTACGTCGGCAAGGGTTATGAAGTGCTCAATCAGCGCGGCCGCGTGGTGCAGACCATACCGCCTGCACCGTCCGCCGATGAGTTGCGTGATGCCCAGGCCGCCAAGCTGCAATCCGATGCCGATGCGCATCTGCTGCGGCTGTACAGCAGCGTTGAGGACGTCGACCGGGCGAAGAGTCGTCGACTCGCCGAACTCGATGGCCTGATCGTTGTGGCGCAAGGCAATATTCAGAATCTCGTTACCCAGCAAGGCACGCTGCAGACACAGGCAGCTGATCAAGAGCGGGCAGGGCACCCGGTGCCGAAGACGCTGCTGGATCAGATGGATGATCTGCGTGATCAGCAGCAGAACCTGAAAGTCGACATCCTGCGCTACCAGACGGCGCGAACTCAGGCCGAGGCCGAGTTTGCGCAAGATCGAGCGCGGCTGCAGAAGTTGCTCGGTCGGTGATCACCGCTCTTGGACGCCGCTAAAACGCGGCTATAAAAAAGCCCCACCCGGCAGTGAGCCGGGTGGGGCTTTTTGCAGCCGCAATCAGTGACGCTTGCGATTGCTGATCAGCGTGCCGACGCCGGTATCGGTGAAGATCTCCAGCAGCACGGCATTCGGCACACGGCCGTCGATGATGTGCGAAGTGTTGACCCCGCCCTGAACCGCTTCCAGTGCGCAGCGGATCTTCGGCAGCATCCCGCCGTAGATGGTGCCGTCGGCAATCAAGCTATTCACCTGCTCGGTGGTCAGGCCGGTCAGCACTTTGCCCTCCTTGTCCATCAAGCCGGCAATGTTGGTCAGCAGCATCAGCTTTTCAGCCTTCAAGGCTTCAGCGACCTTGCCTGCCACCAGATCGGCGTTGATGTTGTATGACTCGCCATCCGCGCCCACGCCAATCGGCGCAATCACCGGAATGAAATCGCCTTTCACCAGCATGTTCAGCAGGTCGGTGTTGATGCCGACGACTTCACCCACATGGCCGATGTCGATGATTTCCGGCTTGAGCATGTCCGGGGTCTGGCGCGTGACGTTCATTTTCTTCGCGCGAATCAGCTGCGCGTCTTTACCGGTCAGGCCGATCGCGCTGCCGCCGTGGCGGTTGATCAGGTTGACGATGTCCTTGTTGACCTGGCCGCCGAGCACCATTTCCACCACGTCCATGGTTTCTGCATCGGTCACGCGCATGCCGTCGACGAAGTGGCTTTCGATCGACAGACGCTTGAGCAGGTCGCCGATCTGAGGGCCGCCGCCGTGAACCACGACCGGGTTGATGCCCACCGCCTTCATCAGCACGATGTCGCGGGCGAAGCCGGTTTTCAGCTCGTCACTCTCCATGGCGTTGCCGCCGTATTTGATAACAAGCGTCTTGCCGACAAAGCGTCGGATGTAGGGCAACGCTTCGGAGAGGACCTTGGCGGCATTGGCTGCGGCATCACGTTCGAGGGTCATTTGGGCTCCACTCAAAATAGGGTCAAAAAGGAAGTTCTAAATCCGGTGATACGTGTTTCAACTGGGTGTGGAAAACATCCTTGATCCGTTGCAGCTCGAGCTCGGTTTCGGCCTCGAAGCGCAATACCAGCACCGGGGTGGTGTTGGACGCGCGAACCAGGCCCCAGCCTTTCGGATAATCAACCCGCACACCATCGATGCTGGTCAGGTTGGCATTGCCCCACTGGGCGTCGCGCTCCAGCGCTTCCATGATGCTGAACTTGCGGGTCTCGGTGACTTTGATGTTGATCTCGGGCGTTGAAAGATCGTTTGGAAAGGTCTGGAAAAGCTCCTCGGCGCTGAGTTTTTCCTGACTGAGGATCTCCAGCAGACGCGCCGCGCTGTAGATACCGTCGTCGAAGCCGAACCAACGCTCCTTGAAGAAGATGTGACCGCTCATCTCGCCTGCCAGCAGCGCGCCGTTTTCTTTCATCTTCTTCTTGATCAACGAATGCCCAGTCTTCCACATAACCGGGCGGCCGCCGTATTCGTGGATCAACGGTATCAGGCGGCGTGTGCATTTGACGTCGAAAATCACGTCGGCCCCGGGGTTGCGCTTGACCACATCGCGGGCAAACAGCATCAGCAGACGGTCAGGATAGATGATGGTGCCGGTGTTGGTCACGACACCGACACGATCGGCATCACCGTCGAACGCCAGGCCCAGATCGGCACCGGTTTCCCGTACCTTGGCGATCAGGTCCTGAAGGTTCTCCGGCTTGCCAGGATCAGGGTGATGATTGGGGAAATTGCCGTCGACCTCGCAGTACAGCGGGATGACTTCGCAATTCAGCGCTTCGATCAATTGCGGGGCGATGACGCCGCCGACGCCGTTGCCGCAGTCCACCACCACTTTCATGCGCCGCGCGAGCACGACATCGCCAATGATCTGGCTGGCATAACGGTCGAGGATATTGACCTTGATGATGCTGCCTTTGGCGGACGGCAGGTCATTGGCCTTGATGCGTTCGTGCAATGCCTGAATCTGCTCGTCTGCCAGGGTGTCGCCGGCAATGACGATCTTGAAGCCGTTGTAATCCTTCGGGTTGTGACTGCCCGTCAGCATGACGCCTGTTTTGCCCGCCAGCACGTGGGTGGCGTAGTACAGCGCCGGCGTGGGCACCAGGCCGATGTCGCTGACGTGGCAGCCGCTGTCGTGCAGGCCCTTGATCAGGTTCGCGACCAGCTCAGGGCCTGAAAGTCGCCCGTCGCGGCCCACCGAAACATGCGGCTCGCCCTGCGCCAGGCTTTCTGCGCCGACGGCTCGGCCGATCCAGTAGGCGGTTTCGGCGTTCAGCGTATCGCCAACAATGCCGCGGATGTCATAGGCGCGAAATATCGTCTCGGGAAAGGGTGGGGCGCTGGAGACTCTGCTGCTCATGGCGCGCGAGGGCTCCGGCTGCGTGAGATCCTGAGGATCATCGATCAAGTCGAGGTCAAGAATATCGGTGTCCTGGAACAGCGGGTCGGTCAACTGGTCTTCCTCCGACGCCACTGGCAGGCCCGGTGCAGGACCCTGCAGCGGTGCGCCGGATTTCGATGCTTGATCCGACGCCGCGCCCGTCGGGCTATTGCGCAGCGAGAATCGCGCGAGGCTCTGGGCGAGCCCGTTCAACGCGGGCAGGCTCATGCTGAAGGCCTTGACGGCCTTGCCCCCGGAGAGCTCTTGCAGCAGTTGCTCAAGCTGTCGCGCGTCAGCCGCAACCCGGCGCTTGAGCGCACTCTCGTTCAGATAGAGCGCTAGCAGCATTGCACCGGCGGCAACCAGCAAGGCGAGCAGCAGCATCAGCCAGGGCGTGGAGCCTTGCAGCGCGGAGCCGGCGGCAAAGGTCAGTTTCCAGTTGGGGTAGCCGGTGGAGAATTCCTGCGCACGGCTGCCATCGTCTTCGCCACGGGTGAGAAAAGTCTGCGCAGTGGCGGTACCGAACTGTTGAACGAGTACCACCTGACCCACATCGGTGGGGGTCTCGGGGAGTGCGGCGATCAGGCGCTGCGGATTGAACGCCAGCAGCAATGTGCCGGTGATCGGCGCGTCTGGTGACGTGCGCAGGGCGGCGGCGCTGTAGATCAGCCATGTGTCGCCAACCTTGCGCGCTTCGGGCGCCGGCATTTCACCCTTGCCGGCCTTGGCCAGCATGTCCAGCGTGGCGAAGCTGATCGGCAGAGCGCTTTGGGTGTCTACGCTGTTGAACCCCAAGGGGTTGAGCCGTGCACCCACCACGCCGTCGCGGTACCGCAGTTGGTTTTGCGCGCTTTCGATGAGCGACGGATTGCTGCTCGACAAGGCCTGGTTCAGCGCGGGGTCCATTGCAGCGGCCTGGGTGTCAGCGTTGATCTGACGCAGTGCCTTGTTGACGGCCCCGGCTTGCGCGCTGCCCCAGGCCTGAACCAGCTGCTCCTGTTGCTGCGGCTGGCTTTGAATGGCAAGCCACACCAGCACCATTGCCGCGATCAGGCCGATGAGTGCAGGAATGAGGCCGGGACTCGCCAAACTCAGATTGGCGTCTTTACTGAGCGCGTCGGTTGTTTCCGGAGCGGGGGTCACTTTGGCTGTGCGTTTGATGCCTTTCAAACTAACTCTCCCTGCTGGGTCGTCCTGACGCGTTCTTGTTGTGTTCGCACCGCTTAAAGCACGTCAGGCCACAAGCGATGCGTTAGCCAAAGTGGGTGTTTTTTGCGGGATCAGTGGCTGCCGGAGTGACCGAAGCCGCCAGCGCCGCGCTGACTTTCATCGAACTCTTCGACGATTTCAAACTGCGCCTGCACCACCGGCACCAGTACAAGCTGAGCCAGACGCTCGCCGATGGAGATATTGAAAGCGGTCTGGCCGCGGTTCCAGCAGGAAACCATCAGCTCGCCTTGATAATCGGAGTCGATCAGGCCCACCAGGTTGCCCAGCACGATGCCGTGTTTATGCCCCAGGCCCGAGCGCGGCAGGATCAGTGCAGCCAGGCCAGGGTCTGCGATGTATATCGACACCCCGGTAGGAATCAGGAGGGTTTGGCCGGGTTCGAGCAGCGTGTCTTCTTTCAGCATGGCGCGCAGGTCCAGGCCGGCCGAGCCTGAAGTGGCGTACGCGGGAAGCGGAAATTCGCTGCCAATGCGAGGGTCGAGGATCTTGGCTTGTAGAGCGTGCATTCGTGATTAAACCTGGTTCATGCGATCGGCGATAAAAGTCACCAGCTGCCGCGCGATCTTGGCTTTGCTGGTCTGGGCGAAGAGCGTCGCTTGCAACGCTCGGTCGATCACGCTGCAGGCGTTTTCTTCGCTGTTGAAGCCAATGCTGGGATTGGCGACGTCATTGGCGACGATCAGATCAAGGTTCTTGTCCTTGAGCTTGCGTGCGGCGTAATCGAGCAGGTGTTCGGTTTCGGCCGCGAAGCCGACGCTGAACGGGCGATCCGGGCGCTGGGCGAGGGTGGCGAGAATGTCCGGGTTGCGGACCATCTGCAGCAGAAGACCATCACCGGTGGTGGGATCTTTCTTTAATTTCTGCGTGGCGACGACTTCCGGCCGGTAGTCCGCGACGGCTGCGGAGGCGATGAAGAGATCGCAAGGCATGGCGTCTTCGCAGGCGGCGAGCATGTCGCGGGCGCTGACGACGTCGACACGCGACACTCGGTCAGGTGTTTGCAGGTTCACCGGGCCAGTGATCAGGGTGACCCGCGCGCCCGCTTCGGCAGCGGCTTCGGCCAGGGCGAAGCCCATTTTTCCGGAGCTGTGGTTGGTGATGTAGCGAACCGGATCGATGTTTTCCTGAGTCGGGCCGGCGGTGATCAACACGTGCTTGCCGGTCAGCGTCAGGCGCTGAAAGCAATCGGCGGCCGATTGCGCCAGGTCATTGGGTTCGAGCATGCGCCCGTAGCCGACGTCTCCACAGGCCTGGCTGCCGCTGGCCGGACCGAACATGCGCAGACCGCGCTGTTCGAGCAGTTGCAGATTGGCCTGCACGGAGGGGTCGCGCCACATCGCCTGATTCATCGCGGGTGCGACGGCAACGATGGCATCGGTCGCCAGCACCACGGTGGTCAGCAGATCGTTGGCAATGCCTTGGGCCAGGCGGGCCATGAGGTCGGCGGTGCCCGGTGCGATGAGGATCATGTCGGCCCACTTGGCCAGCTCGATATGGCCCATGGCGGCTTCGGCTGCGGGGTCGAGCAAATCAAGGTGAACCGGATGGCCGGACAAGGCCTGCATGGTCAGCGGGGTAATAAACTCGGCGCCGCCTTTGGTCATGACGACACGGACTTCTGCACCGTGGTCGCGCAAACGGCGGACCAGTTCGGCGCTCTTGTAGGCCGCGATGCCACCGCCGACGCCGAGAACGATGCGTTTTCGATACAGCCGCTGCATAGGCCTGCCTTAAGGTCGGTTAACACGCGGCAATCATTAGCCTCCCCAGGCCTGACTGTCGCGCAAAAAAGAGCGGCTAAGATAGCACAGCGACCGCACGGGAACAGCGGCGCCACAGACAGGGAGCTGCTATGAGTATTCGCGATTGGCCGGCGGCAGAGCGTCCGCGGGAGAAGCTGCTGGAACGGGGGGCGTCGAGTCTGTCGGACGCTGAATTGCTGGCGATTTTCTTGCGCACGGGCGTCTCGGGCAGAAGTGCCGTGGACCTGGCCCGGCACCTTTTGAATCAGTTCGGCAGCCTGCGTGCATTGCTCGAAGCCAACCTGACGGCGTTCAGCAGCGAGCTGGGTCTGGGACCCGCCAAGTTCGCGCAATTGCAGGCGGTCATGGAAATGGCCCGGCGCAACATGGGCGAGGATTTGAAGCGCGATTCTGTGCTGGAAAACCCGACGCAGGTGCGTCGCTACCTCAAGGCGCTGTTAAGGCACGAGCCCCATGAAGTCTTTGGTTGCCTGTTTCTGGACAGCAAGAACCGGGTTCAGACCTTCGAAGTGTTGTTTCACGGCTCGATCAACACGGCGCATGTTCACGCGCGGCAGGTGGTCAAGCGGGCATTGGCCCACAACTCGGCGGGATTGATCCTTTGTCACAATCACCCCTCCGGCGTAAAAGACGCCAGCGAAGCCGATATCGATCTGACGCGGCACCTGAAACAGGCGCTGGCGCTGGTGGACGTGGTGGTGCTGGATCATTTGATCATCGGCGACGGCGATCCGTTGTCGATGGTTGAGTATGGGTTGATGTAGCGGCTTTAGGACTGGCTAATCACCGAGATTCTGGGGCTGGCCGCGAACGAATGTAGGACCGGCTTTAGCCGGGAAGGCATCGGCAGTCACACCGCAAACTAGCGGTGTGCAAACCGGCCTCTTCCCGGCTGAAGCCGGTCCTACGAAGTACTGAAAGGGGACTAGTACTGAAAGGGGACTGATTTATTTACAAAGCTTCACCGTAAATGAATCTGTCCCCGAGAGCGGAGTGTGCCCACGCCGAAGTCGAGTTCAGCGGGGTGAGGAATCTGCGTATCAAGATCAAAGGCTAAGGCGGCATGTCGTTGATGCTTAAAGCGGGGACAGATTAATTTACGGTGAAGCGCTGTAAATAAATCAGTCCCCTCCAATACAACCTTCAATAGTTTCTCGCGAATTACTTCACGGTCACCTTGGAGAAATCCTGACGACCAAACGGGCTCACGCTGTAGCCCTCGACGTTCTTGCGCAGCAGCGCATAGGCCGTTGGATGCGCAAGCGGCAGCCACAATGCCTGCTTCTGGATCTGCTCTTGAGCCTGGTGATACAACTTGCTGCGCTGCGCCTGATCGGTCACCGCCTTGCCCCGGCTGATCAGCTTGTCCAGCCCTTCATCGCAGTAGCGGGCGAAGTTGGTGCCGGATTTCACCGCGGCGCAGGAGAACTGCGGCGTCAGGAAGTTATCCGGATCGCCGTTATCCCCCGACCAGCCCATGAAGAGCAGGTCGTGCTCGCCGGTCTTGGCGCGGCGAATCAGCTCGCCCCATTCGATAACTTTGATTTCCGCCTTGATCCCTACCGCGGCCAAGTCGTTCTGCAGCAACTGCGCACCTGCGTTCGGGTTGGGGTTGAGCAAGCTACCCGACGGCCGAGTCCAGATCGTCGTCTTGAAGCCGTCTTTCAGACCGGCCTTGGCCAGCAGATCCCTGGCTTTCGCCACGTCGTGCTTGTAGCCAGGCAGGTCACTGGCGTAGCCCCAGGTATTAGGCGGATATGGACCGTTGGCCGGGCGCGCCGAGCCCTCGAACACCGCTTTCAGGTAAGTATCTTTGTCGAATGCCAAGTTGATCGCCTGACGCACTTCCGGTTTGTCCAGCGGCGGATGCTGGCTGTTGATCGCCAGGAAAGCGGTCATGAAGGCGTCTGTCTTTTCGACCTTCAGGTTCGAATCCTTGCCAGCTTCAGCAACATCCATCGGCTTCGGCGACAGGGCAACCTGGCACTCATTGCGGCGAATACGTTGCAGACGAACGTTGGCGTCCGGCGTAATCGCGTAGATCAGCGCATCAACGGCTGGCTTGCCGGCGAAATAATCCGGATTGGCCTCGTAACGTACTACCGAGTCTTTCTGGAATCGCTTGAAGACAAAGGGCCCTGTGCCGATCGGCTGACTGTTCAGCTTCTCCGGGGTGCCGGCCTTCAATAGCTGCGCGGTGTACTCGGCAGAATAGATAGAAGCGAAACCCATGCTGAGCGTCGCCAGAAAGGTCGCATCCGGGTGGTCCAGGGTGATGCGCACTGTGGTGGCATCGGTCGCCTCGACTTTCTTGATGAGCGATGGCCATTGCATCGACTGCGCGTGGGGGAAGCCCTGCGCGGCGACCTTATTCCATGGATTGGCCGGATCGAGCATGCGCTTGAAGCTGAACACCACGTCGTCAGCGTTAAGCTCGCGCGTCGGGGTGAAGTAGTCGGTGTGATGGAATTTCACGCCGGCGCGCAGTTTGAAGTCATAGGTCAGCCCGTCAGGCGACACGCTCCAGCTCTGCGCCAGGCTCGGAACCAGCTTGGCGTCCTTGGCGTCGTAATCCACCAGGCGATTCATCAGCACGTCGGCCGAAGCATTGGTGGTGGTCAGCGAGTTGTACTGCACCACGTCAAAGCCTTCGGGGCTGGCTTCCGTGCAGACGCTTAGCGTCGCCGCCGCCTGGGCCAGCAATGGCGCAGACAGGGACGCGAGCAACAGGGGTAGAACGGCTAGGCGCATGGCGATTTTCCTTTCAGAGAGAGCCCATCTGCCGGCGCAGTCTGGAGAGTCAGTAACCCTAGACCATCGATTGGCGCAGAACAATCGCCACGGCGCGACGAGTGGTATATTTCCCGCCGCGCCTAACGCCGCTGGTCTTGCCGGGTATAAGGTCGGGTTATCTGGCAGGCAATTCGTGGTTTGTGTTGTTGCACCGGGGGGTTTCTGGTATAAAGCAGCGCTCTTTTCTAGGGGCCCGCTGCCTTCACCGCAGGTGTGGCCGGTAAGACCCCTGAAGAAACGCGGCGCCTGGCGCCAAATGACTGAGAGATTAAGCGGCCAACCCATGCCGGGTTGGGCATGTGGTTTTAGAGGGCTGAGGCATGTCGAGAGTATGTCAAGTTACCGGTAAGGGTCCGGTAACCGGGAATAACATTTCCCACGCAAACAACAAAACCCGTCGTCGTTTCCTGCCAAACCTGCAGCATCACCGCTTCTGGGTTGAAGAAGAGAAACGCTTCGTACGTCTGCGCGTATCTGCCAAAGGCATGCGCATCATCGACAAGCGTGGTATCACGGTTGTTCTGGCCGAAATCCGCCGTGCTGGCGCTAAGGTTTAAGGGAGAAAATCATGCGTGAATTGATCCGTTTGGTGTCGACCGCTAACACCGGCCACTTCTACACCACCGACAAGAACAAGCGCACGACTCCGGACAAAATCGAAATTAAAAAATTCGATCCGGTTGTTCGTAAGCACGTGATCTACAAAGAAGCCAAAATCAAGTAATTGATTTTTGCGTCTTACAAAAAAGCCCGCAGCGATGCGGGCTTTTTTGTGGGTGAAATAAAGTCGGTCACCTGACGCTCAGGCCTTCTGTTCGAACACCACATAGATCTTGCGGCATGCTTCCAGCACTTCCCACGTACCCTTGAACCCGGCAGGAATCACAAAACGGTCACCCGCGCGCAGGGTTTTCGACTTGCCTGCTTCGTCACGAAGGACCGAGACGCCCTGCACGATTTCACAGTACTCGTGCTCGGTGTAATTCACTTTCCACTGACCGACTTCCCCTTCCCAGACGCCTGCATTCAGCTGCCCGCACGGACTGTTGTAATGGTTGTAAACCGTCTGGTTCGGCTCGCCCTTGAGGATCTTTTCAGCCGCAGGCGTGAAACGCTCCGCTGCAGTAGTGGCTTCGCTGAAGTAGACAATGCTTTCGATGCTCATATCTGATTCCTGAAAGTGGGCGCTGCGTGATTGTTGCTTGCCGAGGGCCGGATGGAAAGCGCAAGCGAGTGCGGGGACTGTTGAATAAAATGCACGATCCGGCCAGATTTCGCCCGCTTATGTCCAATATATTGGAAATCCGCCCAATGCTGGTTTAGGGTGGCGAATGCCTTCGGCCGATCCGATGACGCGTCAGGCACTGTCCTGAAGCCCGATTCGAGTGCGAAGACGCGCCTATTTCATAAGAGGAGGACGTTTCATGACCACCCTGACTCATGCTAACTGGGAACAACGCGCCCAGGATTTGAAAATCGAAGGCCGTGCTTTCATCAACGGTGAATACACAGACGCCGCATCCGGCTCGACGTTCGACTGCATCAGTCCGGTCGATGGCCGCCTCCTCGCCCATGTCGCCAGTTGTGACGCCGCCGACGCCCAGCGCGCCGTCGAAAACGCCCGGGCTACGTTCAATTCCGGCGTCTGGTCGCGATTGGCGCCGGCCAAGCGCAAGGCAGCCATGCTTCGTCTGGCAGAGCTGATCAACGAAAACGTTGAAGAACTCGCGCTGCTTGAAACCCTCGACATGGGCAAGCCCATCAGCGATTCCTACGGCATCGACATTCCCGGCTCCGCCCAGGCATTGAGCTGGAGCGGCGAGGCCATCGACAAGCTGTACGACGAAGTGGCGCCGACCCCGCACGATCAACTGGGCCTGGTGACTCGCGAGCCGATTGGCGTAGTGGCGGCTATTGTGCCGTGGAATTTCCCGCTGCTGATGGCGTCCTGGAAGCTCGGCCCTGCGCTGTCGAGCGGCAATTCGGTGATCCTCAAGCCATCGGAAAAATCCCCGCTGACCGCCATCCGCGTCGCTCAACTCGCCATTGAGGCCGGTATTCCGGCCGGCGTGCTGAACGTGCTGCCGGGTTACGGCCACACGGTGGGTAAAGCGCTGGCGTTGCACATGGACGTCGACACCGCTGTATTCACCGGTTCGACGAAGATCGCCAAGCAGTTGCTGATCTACTCGGGCGAATCGAACATGAAGCGCGTCTGGCTGGAAGCCGGCGGCAAAAGCCCGAACATCGTCTTCGCCGATGCGCCGGATCTGCAGGCTGCGGCCGAATCTGCGGCCAGCGCCATTGCTTTCAACCAGGGCGAGGTCTGCACGGCCGGCTCACGTCTGTTGGTCGAGCGCTCGATCAAGGAGAAATTCCTGCCGATGGTGATCGACGCGTTGAAAGCCTGGAAGCCGGGCAATCCCCTCGATCCGTCGACAACCGTTGGCGCGCTGGTCGATACCCAGCAGATGAATACAGTGTTGTCGTACATCGAAGCTGGCCACACAGACGGCGCCAAGTTGGTCGTCGGTGGCAAGCGCATCCTTCAGGAAACCGGCGGCACCTACGTCGAGCCGACGATTTTCGACGGTGTGACCAACGCGATGAAGATCGCTCAGGAAGAGATCTTTGGACCGGTGCTTTCTGTGCTGACCTTCGATACCGCTGAAGAAGCCATTCAGATTGCTAACGACACACCTTATGGCCTGGCTGCGGCGGTGTGGACGGCTGACTTGTCCAAGGCGCACTTGACCGCGAAGGCGTTGCGCGCGGGCAGCGTGTGGGTCAATCAGTACGATGGCGGCGACATGACCGCGCCGTTCGGTGGCTTCAAACAGTCTGGTAACGGCCGCGACAAGTCACTGCATGCGTTCGACAAATACACCGAGCTGAAGGCGACCTGGATCAAGCTGTAGAGAGTCGCGCGCGATCAACCCTCAGTCGCTGTAAAAAACCAACGCAGCCGGGCTTACTCAAAGCCCGGCTGTTTTGTTTCGTCCTTTTGAGCCACAGGAGCGTGGTGATGCGTTGGGGTACTTATTTCGCCGTGCTGGCGTCGGTATTGAGCGTCGGCCTGGCGCTGGGCGTGAGCATGCCGCTGGTATCGCTGCGTCTGGAAGCCTGGGGTTACGGCGCGTTTGCCATCGGCGTCATGGCTGCGATGCCGGCCATTGGTGTGCTACTGGGTGCCAGCCTTGCCAGCCGACTCGCTTCAAGACTCGGCACCGCCAACCTCATGCGGCTATGCCTGTGGGCCGGGTCGGTTTCAGTGGGTTTGCTGGCGTTACTGCCTGACTACTGGATCTGGTTGGTCCTGCGCCTGATGCTCGGGACAATCCTCACCATTGTGTTCGTGCTCGGCGAAAGCTGGATCAACCAGTTGGTCATCGAAAGGCTGCGCGGCAAGCTGGTGGCGCTGTACGGCAGTTCCTACGCACTGAGTCAGCTGGGCGGGCCGGTGCTGCTGGGCTTCATTGGCACGGGAGCAGACTACGGGTTCTGGGTCGGGACCCTGTTGCTGGCGGTATCGCCGTTTCTGTTGCTGGGCAGAACAGGCGCGCCGAGCGCGGAATCCAGCCATGTCACGCTGCGCGATCTCGGCGGCTTCTGTCGGAGCTTGCCGGCCATTGCATGGGCCATCGCGTTATTCGCCGGGTTTGAAGCGATGATTCTGACCTTGCTGCCGGTGTATTGCCTGCAGCAGGGTTTCACGCCTGAAATCGCCTTGGCGATGGTCAGTACCGTGGTGGTGGGTGATGCGCTTCTGCAGCTGCCGATTGGCGCGCTGGCCGACAGGGTGTCCCGTCGGCGGCTGTTCTCCGGGTGTGCACTGGTGCTGACAGTGTCGAGCCTGGCGATTCCGCTGCTGGTCGACACAATCGCCATCTGGCCGCTGTGGGTGCTGTTCGGCGCCAGTGCGGGAGGGCTGTTCACCCTGTCGCTGATTCTGATTGGCGAGCGTTACCGCGACGACGCTCTGGTGCGCGCCAATGCCCATGTCGCTCAGCTGTGGGGGATCGGTTGCCTGCTCGGCCCCTTGGCGGCAGGCGCTGGCAGCCAATGGGTCAGCGGTCAGGCGCTGCCGTTATTGATGGCGGCGGGCGCGCTGGGGTTGGTCATCCTGTCCCGGCGTCCCAAGGCATTTGGCGCGCAGGCGGTGGCGGCTTAGAGCATCTTTTCCAGGCCGACCGCCGTGCTGAACCAGGCGTTCATCCGGCGCCACCAGTCGCCAGGCTCTTTGGACAGGGTATGGATTTTGCCGTTGTCCTCGGTTACCCACACCAGTCGGTCGTTCTCCAGCTTGACCTGATAACTGATGGCCGGCGCCATGCCCTGAAGCGCCAGCTCGCGCAGGTATTCGGTCAGCTCTGGGCTGTCGACCAGCACGCCGACTTCGGTGTTCCACAGCACCGACCGGGGGTCGAAATTGAACGAACCCACGAACATTTTCTGCCGATCAAAGATCATCGCCTTGCTGTGCAGGCTTGATTCCGAGCCGCCCTTGATCAGGTTTGTGTGCAGAAATGCAGGACCGCTGCCCTTGGCGTTGCTCGGGTCGCCAGGCTGGCGGCGCAGTTCGAACAGCTTCACGCCATGCTCCAGCAGCGCTCGGCGGTACGGCGCATAGCCGCCATGCACCGCCGGCACGTCGGTGGCCTCCAGCGAGTTCGTCAACAGGTTCACTGACACGCCCTTGTCAGAGAGCCCGGTCAGGTAAACCAGGCCTTCCTGCCCGGGCACGAAGTAGGCCGAGATCAGCATCAGTTCCTTATGCACGTTGCCGAGGTCAGGGCTCAGTTGGGTCGCCAGCAGGAGGTGCGGGTCAGGCTCGCCGCGTGACAGCACCTTGGTCGGCGCGTCCCACAAGGCCTGGTTGTGCGCCCATATCAGCTCATTGAGCCAGGTCTTCATGCGTGGGTGAGGCCGATAGTCCATCAGCCGTTCATACAAGGCCTTTTTGTCCACGTGTGCCTGATCCAGCGACTCAGCCAGACGCACGCGCGCGGTGGCCAGATCCTTGCGGTCGGGCGGCCAGTAAAGGAAGTCATCGATCGGCTTGCTGAGCGTGCTGTTCCAGTACTGATCGAAACTGTGACCCAGCTGTTCGGCGACCGGGCCCACGCTGAGCATGTCGATGTCGGTGAAATTCAGATTGGGTTCGGCGTCGAAATACTCGTCGCCCAGATTGCGCCCGCCGACGATGGCCACGGCGCCGTCGGCCAGCCACAGCTTGTTGTGCATGCGTCGATGCTGCTGGGACAGATTGAAGAGCCGACCCAGATTACGGGTGGCGCCCATGCTGCGGCCCAGATTGAGCGGATTGAACAGGCGGATCTGAATGTTCGGGTGCGCGGCAAGTGTGGCGATGACTTCATCCAGCCCGTCGCTGGTGGTGTCGTCCAGCAGGATACGCACGCGGACGCCGCGATCGGCGGCTTTGAGCAGTTCGTCAACCAGCGCCCGGGTGCTCAGGCCGTCGTGAACGATGTAGTACTGCAGGTCCAGGCTGGTTTTGGCGTTTCGAATCAGCTCGGCGCGGGCCATAAAGGCTTCGGTGCTGTTGGGCAGCAGGCGGAAGCCCGAGCGGCCCTCGTGAGGCGCCGCCTGGGCCATGATCGAGCGCCCGAAAGAAGATTGCGCCGCCGGGAGTGCCTGACTCGGACCGTCGGGGGCGGGCGTGTGTGCGCAACCGCTGAGGCCGAGGGCAAGAGCCAGGAGGAGGGGCACCGCCCGTAAGTTCATCAACGCGGTCATTCGAAAATCAGTCATGGCGATATGACCGCGCTTTCTCCAAAAGGTTAAAAGCTGCACAACGTTATGCAGGGTCAGCGCGCTGCATGAGCAACGCCGTGGCAGCGCCGACCTTGCGCACCGCGTCCTCGATTTGCGCGGTCGGCTTGGCAGCAAAGTTCATGCGCAGGCAATTTCTGTATTTGCCGGACGCCGAAAATATGCTGCCAACGGCAATCTGTACGCCTTGTCCCTGCAACGCGCGGTTCAGGCGCAAGGAGTCGAAATCTTCCGGCAGTTCTATCCACAGCATGAAGCCGCCTTGAGGGCGACTCACGCGGGTGCCTTCCGGGAAGTAGCGCGTGACCCAGCCTGTCATCAGGTCGCGACTGCGCTGGTACTGGCCGCGCATCCGGCGCATGTGCGGCTCGTAGTGCCCGGCCTTGAGAAAATCGGAAATCGCCAGTTGTGGCTGGGTCGCAGTGGAACCGGTGCTGATGTATTTCATGTGCAGCGCGCGATCAAGGTATCGACCGGGCGCGACCCAGCCGACGCGCAAACCCGGCGCCAGCGTCTTGGAAAACGAGCTGCAGAGCAGAACGCGGCCGTCTTCGTCGAAGGATTTGATCGTGCGCGGGCGCGGGTAGGTGTAGGCCAGATCGCCATACACATCGTCTTCGATGATCGCCACATCGAAGCGTTGCGCCAGGGTCAGCAGCGCACGTTTGCGGTCCTCCGGCATGATGTAGCCCAGCGGGTTGTTGCAGCTCGGGGTCAGCTGTATGGCTTTGATCGGCCACTGTTCCAGCGCCAGCTCCAGCGCGTCGAGGCTGATGCCGGTGAGCGGGTCGGTGGGGATTTCCAGGGCTTTCATGCCCAGCCCCTTGAGCGCCTGCATGGCGCCGTGAAAGCTGGGCGAGTCGACTGCGACGATGTCGCCCGGCTGGCACACCGACCGGATGCAGATGGCCAGTGCCTCCTGAGCGCCGGTGGTGATCACCAGATCATCCGGATCGATGTTGGTGCCGGAATCCAGCAACAGCCGGGCGACTTGTTCCCGCAGGCAGCGCCGACCGTGGATGTTGTCGTAATACAGCCCGGGCATGTCCAAACGACGGCTGATCCTGCCCAGCGCCTGGGTCAGTGGGCGCAAGGTGGGGCTGGTGACGTCGGGCATGCCGCGCCCCAGCTGAACGACGTCAGGGCTGGGTGCGGCCCGCGCCAGTTCCAGCACCTGATCCCACTGAGAGATTTCCACCGGGCGCTGCGCGGGGCGGCCAATCGCAGGCAGGGCGGGCGTCTTGCGGCCGGCCGGTACGAAATACCCGGACTTGGGGCGTGGAAGTGCGAGGCCGTTGTCTTCCAGCAATCGATACGCCTGCTGCACCGTACTCAGGCTGACGCCATGCTCAAGACTCAACGCACGCACCGAGGGGAGCCGGTCGCCTGGGCGATAAAAGCCGTTTTCGATGCGCGTGCCGAGCAGTTCGGCGAGGTTGACGTACAGGGTCATGGCGTACTCCCACATGCGATGCGATCGGCAGACCGATACAGATGTGGGGAAAATACAGCATTCAGCGCGGTATTAAACCGATCTGTATGCAAAGAATAATAATTCTTTGGATCTGTAATGGTTTTCCATACAGACACATCATGAATCCACTCGAAACCCACGATGAGGTGTCTGGAAATGAGCGGAATAAGTGATGTTCGGCTAACGCTGTATGCAGGGGAGCTGGTCCGTGAGCATGAAGCGGGCTCGCGCATCAACGCGCTGGAAGGGCTGGGGATGTGGGGGCTGTTTCAGCATCGTAGGGCCAGTCGGCGCGCGTTGTTGAAACTGACTGACGAGCAGCTGAAGGATATTGGCTTGAGCGGTAAGCAGGCGCGCCATGAAGGCCTTAAGCCTTTCTGGCGCGAATGAGGGCTGTGACAGTGGCCCCACAGAGGCGAGTCCGGTTACACCAACTCTTTGAAACGGTGCCACAACATCCCCAGCGCCAGTAGCGGCGAGCGCAAATGTTTGCCGCCGGGGAAGGTGATGTGAGGGACTTTGGCAAAGAGCTCGAACCCGCCACTGTGTTGGCCGCTAATGGCCTCCGCCAGTAACTTGCCCGCCAGATGCGTTGCGTTCAGCCCGTGCCCCGCATACGCCTGGGCGTAGAACACGTTTGGATGCGTGTGCAGCCTCCCGATCTGCGGCAAGCGGTTGGCACCGATGCCGATCATTCCGCCCCACTGAAAATCGATCTTCACGTCTTTGAGCTGAGGGAACACCTTGAGCATCTTCGGCTGCATGTACTCGGCGATGTCGCTCGGGTCCCGGCCTGAGTAGTGGCAAGCGCCGCCGAACAGCAGGCGCCGATCAGCCGACAGCCGAAAATAATCGACCGCCACACGCTGATCGCACATCGCGGTATTGCGCGGAATCAGCTGGCTGGCGAGTGCTTCGCTCAGTGGCTCTGTGGCAATGACATAACTGCCAGCGGGCAAAACCTTGCCACTCAACTCCCCGTCGAGCCCATTGAGATAGGCGTTACAGCCCAGCACCAGCGTACTGGCGCGCACCCGTCCGTGGGCTGTATGAATGTTGACCTCTGCCCCGTATTCCAGCCGCGTCGCTGCCGAGTGTTCGAACACCTGTACGCCCAATGACTGGGCGATCGCGGCTTCTCCAAGGGCGAGATTCAGCGGGTGCAGATGGCCCGAGCCCATGTCCAGCAGGGCGCCGGCATAGTTGGGAGACCCGATGATGCTGCTGAGGTTGCGCGCTTCAATCAATTCAAGCGGATGTCGGTAACCCAGGCTGCGCAGCTCTTCGGCGTCTCTGGCAAAGCCCTCGAATTCCTTGGGCTTGTTCGCCAGGTCGCAATAGCCCCAGGTCAGATCGCAGTCGATCTGGTATTTGTTGACACGCTCGCGGACGATTT
The DNA here is from genome assembly GCF_053903055.1 of Pseudomonas sp. AK106. Classification (NCBI taxonomy): domain Bacteria; kingdom Pseudomonadati; phylum Pseudomonadota; class Gammaproteobacteria; order Pseudomonadales; family Pseudomonadaceae; genus Pseudomonas; species Pseudomonas sp. AK106. The sequence continues at coordinate 5,467,194 of NZ_CP096426.1, read as the reverse complement.
CCACCGCTTCCAGGCCCATCAGCTTAAGCTGACGAACGCCGTCCTCGCCGATGACATTGCTGAACTGATCCACATCATGGCCGACGCCGCGGATCAGTTGCCCGCCGTTGCGCCCGCTCGCGCCCCAACCGATCTTGTGCGCCTCCAGCAGCACCACCTTCAAGCCGCGTTCAGCCAGCTCGATCGCCGTGTTCAGCCCGGAAAATCCGCCGCCGATGATGCAGACGTCGGTTTTGACCTCGCCGTGCAGGGCAGGGGCGTCAGGCTGGGTATGGCGAGTAGCGGCGTAGTAAGACGCCGCGTGATCAGACAATCCGGGCTGGGGAGGCCGAGCATTCATGTTGAATATCCCGAGAGCACTGTTTGGAAAATTTTACGGAGGGTAGCGGGGTCAGGGTGCCCGGGCAAGAAAATGCCGGTGGATGATCATCCGGGTGTCAGTCTCAGAGGCGCTGGGGCACAATCAGTACCTTTCACAGGAGAAACTGCCGCGATGGCCTGCAACAGCGAGAAAATCCGCGATCTGCGGCGGCTGATTCCGTCGTTCGAATGCGTCCCGGGATGCCACGATTGCTGCGGGCCGGTGACCACGTCGTCCGAAGAAATGTCGCGTTTACCGCGCAAGACGCCGGCCGAGCAGGAAGCGGCCCTCAACGAGCTGAATTGCGTACACCTGGGACCCAATGGCTGCACCGTCTACGACGAGCGTCCGCTGATCTGCCGCCTGTTTGGCACCACGAAAACCCTGCCATGCCCCAATGGCCGCCGCCCTGATGTGTTGATTCACCCCCGCGCCGAGAAGCAGGTGCATGAGTTCATCGCCTCGACGCGGCAGGTGCTGGTTTAGCCGAAGCCAGCTGGGGTGAGCCCGTTACGGATGCTTATTCCGGAATGGGCAGGCACAAACTCTCCTTCACCTCTTCCATCACGATGTAGCTCTTGGACTCCCGCACATGGGGCAGCTTGAGCAGGATGTCGCCCAGCAGCTTGCGGTACGACGCCATCTCGGAAATCCGCGCTTTCACCAGATAGTCGAAATCCCCTGACACCAGATGGCATTCCAGCACATGGGGCAGTTTGAGCACCGCGCGGCGAAATTCCTCAAAGGTGTCGCCAGACTTATAGTCCAGGCTGATCTCGACAAACACCAACAAGCTGGCCTTGAGGTTCTGCGGATTAAGGCGGGCGTTGTAGCCCATGATGATGCCTTCACGCTCCAGGCGCCGAACCCGTTCTGTGCATGGCGTGGTAGACAGCCCGACCCGTTCGCCCAGTTCAGTGAAGGAGATCCGGCCATCGTTTTGCAGGATGCGCAGGATGTTGCGGTCGATCTTGTCCAGCTCGCGTTTGGACTGGTGCTGGGTGCGCATCGATAAGCCCTCTGCCAAAGCGTCGGTTGCCGAGAAGAAACGCCGAATATAGGCGTTTATATAGTCAAAAGCACTGCTCGGGCCTTTTTATACTGCGCACATCCTTGCTTAAACTTGAAAACGTCAGCGGATATCCGCGATGAGGGAATCAACATGCGCGTTCTGGTCCTTGGAAGTGGCGTAATCGGTACCACCAGTGCGTATTACCTGGCGCGTGCGGGCTTCGAGGTGACTGTCGTTGACCGTCAACCGGCCGCTGCCATGGAAACCAGTTTCGCCAACGCCGGGCAGGTCTCGCCGGGCTACGCTTCGCCATGGGCCGCGCCGGGTGTGCCGCTCAAGGCCCTCAAGTGGTTGCTGCAGCGCCACGCGCCGCTGGCCATCAAGGCAACAGCCGATATCGATCAGTACCTGTGGATGGCGCAGATGCTGCGCAACTGCACCCAGAACCGCTACGCCGTGAACAAAGAGCGCATGGTTCGCCTCTCCGAATACAGCCGCGACTGCCTCGATGAGTTGCGTGCCGAGACCGGCATTGCCTACGAAGGCCGCAGCCTGGGCACGACTCAGCTGTTCCGCACTCAGGAGCAACTGGATAACGCCGCCAAGGACATCGCCGTGCTCAAGCAGGCCGGCGTGCCTTATGAAGTGCTCGACCGTGAAGGCATCGCCCGGGTCGAGCCGGCGTTGGCCAGCGTCAGCAACATCCTCAGCGGCGCACTGCGCCTTCCGAACGACCAGACCGGCGACTGCCAGCTGTTCACCACGCGTCTGGCCGAGATGTGTGTGAAGCTGGGCGTTGAGTTCCGCTTCAGCCAGTCCATCGAATCCATTGATTTCGCGGGCGACACCATCAACGGCGTGCGCATCAACGGAAAACTCGAAACGGCTGACCGCTACGTACTGGCGCTCGGCAGCTACTCGCCGCAACTGCTCAAGCCCCTTGGCATCAAGGCGCCGGTTTATCCGCTCAAGGGCTACTCGCTGACGGTGCCGATCACCAACCCGGCGATGGCGCCGACGTCGACCATCCTTGACGAGACCTACAAGGTGGCGATTACCCGCTTCGACAACCGTATTCGTGTGGGCGGCATGGCCGAGATCGCTGGCTTCGACCTGTCGCTCAACCCCCGTCGCCGCGAGACGCTGGAGATGATCGTCAACGACCTCTATCCTCACGGCGGCGACCTGCAGCAGGCCAGCTTCTGGACTGGTCTGCGCCCGACCACGCCGGACGGCACGCCGATCGTCGGCGCAACGCCGTACCGCAATCTGTTCCTGAACACCGGTCACGGCACATTGGGTTGGACGATGGCCTGCGGTTCAGGCAGATTGCTGGCTGACCTTATCGCTCGCAAGACGCCACAAATCAGTGCTGAAGGCCTCGATATTTCTCGTTATGGCAGTTCCAGGGAGATCGCAAAACATGTCCATTCAGCGCCAGCTCACCAATGAGCGCATGAGCCAGTTGGTCGTCCATAACGGCACCGTTTACCTTGCCGGGCAAGTGGCCGACGATATGGCGGCGGGGATTGAGCAACAGACCCGCGAAACGCTTCACAACATCGAGCGATTGCTGGACCTGGCCGGTACCGACAAGACCCGCATTCTGTCAGTGACGATCTACCTGAAAGACATCGACGCGCACTTTGCCGGCATGAACAGCGTCTGGGACACCTGGCTGCCGAAAGGCCTGGCCCCTGCGCGTGCAACGGTTGAAGCCAAGCTGTGCGAGCCGGAGATTCTGGTTGAACTGTCGGTGATTGCGGCGCTGCCGTAGCTCATCCACCTATATCCATCTATTGACCCACAAGAAGCCCCACCATGCGTCCAGCCCGCGCCCTTATCGACCTTCAGGCCTTGCGCCACAACTACCAGCTGGCGCGCGACACCGCTGGCGCCAAGGCGCTCGCTGTCATCAAGGCGGATGCCTACGGTCACGGCGCGGTGCGGGTTGCGCAGGCGCTGGAATCCGAAGCCGATGGTTTTGCCGTGGCGTGCATTGAAGAAGCGCTGGAGCTTCGTCAGGCCGGGATCAACGCTCCGATTCTGCTGCTGGAAGGCTTTTTCGAGGCCGACGAACTGGCGCTGATCGTCGAGCATGATTTCTGGTGCGTGGTGCATTCCCTCTGGCAACTCGATGCCATCGAACAAACCGCCCTCGGCAAGTCGCTGAATGTGTGGCTGAAGATGGATTCGGGCATGCACCGCGTTGGCATCCATCCCGCGGATTTTCAGGCGGCGCACCAACGGCTGCTGAACAGCGGCAAGGCCGCCAAGATTGTCCTGATGACTCACTTCGCCCGCGCCGACGAACTCGACAGCGTCCGTACCGACGAGCAAGTGGCGATTTTTCAATCGGCGCGTGCCGGGTTGGCCGCTGAAGTCAGCCTGCGCAATTCCCCCGCCGTCATGGGTTGGCCCAGCGTGCCAAGTGACTGGGTGCGTCCGGGGATCATGCTCTACGGCGCGACGCCGTTTGATCAGTCGCAATCGGTCGCCGATCGTTTGCAGCCGGTCATGACCCTGGAGTCCCGGGTGATCTGCGTGCGTGACCTGCCCTTCGGTGAGCCAGTGGGCTACGGCGGTACATTCGTCGCCGAGCGCAATATGCGCATCGGTGTGGTCGCGATGGGCTATGCCGACGGCTATCCGCGGCAGGCGCCCACCGGTACCCCCGTGATGGTCGACGGTCATCGCAGTCAGTTGCTCGGGCGTGTGTCGATGGACATGCTTTGCGTCGACCTCACCGACGTGCCGGGCGCAGGGGTGGGCAGCCGCGTCGAGCTGTGGGGCAAGCACATCCTGATCAGTGATGTTGCGTCGAGCGCGGACATGATTCCCTATCAGATTCTCTGCAATCTCAAGCGCGTGCCAAGGCTCTATGCCGAGGCCTGATCGCCGCTCGCCGATCCCCTGCAAATCACCCCTTCGCGGCCCGGTATGGCCGCCAGTCCCTTTGCTGATTCGGCCTTGGGCTCAAGTGTTGTAAATACTGAACGCTGTTGCCATGATGGCGACCACTTGACCTAACTTGATCATCAGGAGGACTCCCGCATTGGACGTCGGTGAACGACTGCAATCCATTCGTAAACTCAAAGGCCTGTCCCAGCGTGAACTCGCCAAACGAGCGGGCGTGACCAACAGCACCATCTCCATGATCGAGAAGAACAGCGTCAGCCCCTCGATCAGCTCGCTACGGAAGGTGCTGGGCGGCATACCGATGTCCATGGTGGAGTTCTTTTCCGAAGAACTCGAACCCGAAAACCCGACCCAAGTGGTCTATAAAGCCAGCGAACTGATCGATATCTCGGACGGTGCCGTGACCATGAAACTGGTCGGCAAATCCCATCCGAGTCGCGCCATTGCGTTCCTTTCCGAGGTCTACCCGCCGGGTGCCGACACGGGCATCGAGATGCTCGTGCACGAGGGCGAGGAGACCGGGATTCTGGTTGAGGGCCGTCTTGAACTGGTGGTCGGTCTTGATACCTACGTGCTGGAAGAGGGCGACAGTTACTACTTCGAGAGCTCCCGACCGCATCGCTTTCGCAACCCCTACGACGTTCCTGCGCGGCTCATCAGCGCTGCCACGCCGGCGAATTTCTGATCAGCGCCATGATTAACCGAACACTGATCTTCCTAGGGCTGGCCGGCTTGCTGTTCGCCAATGCGGCTGACGCGACCATGCGCTGCGGCACGGCGCTTATCAGTCTGGGTGACACCGCCGATCTGGTCCGCCAGAAGTGCGGCGCGCCAGACAGCAGTGTTGATCAAATGCCTGCGCTGCGAAGCAACGGCGTACCCAGGCTCGGTTTTGCGAAGGTTAGTTTGTGGGTGTACGGTCCTCGTAATGGTGCAAAACAACACCTGCGGTTTATCGAGGACAAGCTGGTAGAGATCGAGACGAAGCGGGATTGAGTCGCCGACTGGCAGTCGTTTTATGAGGGCGCAAGCGGCGCAATGCAGCAAATTCCCTGAAGGCCCGGTCCAAGCGCTATCCAATAACAAAATCAGGAGAGGCCGGATGCCGCATTCCTGCTCGATCGAGCAAGCTGTCGATCACGTGCTGGCCGAGTTGCCGGCCCATGTTCATATGGGTATGCCGCTGGGGTTGGGTAAGCCCAATCGTTTTGCCAACGCGTTGTATGCCCGGATCAAATCGCTGCCCGATCGGCATCTCACTATTTACACCGCGCTGTGCCTCGGGCGTCCCGATGGCGGCGACGGTTTGCAGGGACGGTTTCTCGAGCCTTTTCTGGAGCGCGTCTTCGACGATTACCCTGAACTGGATTTCCTCGCCGACCTGCGCCGGGACAACCTCCCGCCCAATATTCACGTGCAGCAGTTCTTCATGCAACCCGGCAGCCTGCTGGGCAGCGTCGAAGCGCAGCAGGATTACGTCAGCAGCAATTACAGCCACGCTGCGCGGGACATCAATGCCAACGGCCTGAACCTGATCGCGCAACTGATCGCCCGTGACCCGCAACGGCCCAATCAGCTCAGCCTGAGCTGCAACCCCGACATCACCCTCGACCTGCTGCCCTTGGTGGCAAAACGCCGTGGGTTGGGCGAGCGGATTCTGATGCTCGGCCACGTCCACTCGGACCTGCCCTACATGCAGGGCGATGCCGAGGTCAGCGCCGACACCTTCGACTTGCTGATCGAGCACGAAGAGCGCAGCACGCTGTTCTCGACGCCGAACATGCCGGTCGGTATCCAGGATCATTTCATCGGCTTGTATGCGAGCACGTTGGTGCGCGACGGCGGCACATTGCAGATCGGCATCGGTTCGATGGGTGACGCCCTGACCGCCGCCTTGCTTGCGCGCCAGGCCGATAACGAAACCTACCGCGCGTGCCTGGCCGAGCTGGACGGCATCTCCACCTGGAAGCCGTTGATCGAGGCGCAAGGCGGGGTGATGCCCTTCGCCACCGGGCTTTATGGCTGCAGCGAAATGCTGGTCAACGGTCTGCTGGTGCTGCTGGATGCGGGAATCATCCGGCGCAAGGTGTACGCCGACATCGAGCTGCAGCAAATGGCCAACGACGGGGTTCTGGACGAGTCGGTTTATGGCGACGGCGTGTTGATTCACGGCGGCTTCTTTCTCGGCCCGCGCAGTTTCTACGAGCGGCTACGGGAATTCACGCCGGCGCAGATCGCGCAGATCAACATGACCGCGATCAGCTACATCAACGAGCTCTACGGCAACGAGACGCTCAAGCGTCTGCAGCGGCGCGATGCGCGGTTCATCAACAGTTGTTTCACGGTCACGTTGCTGGGCGCAGCGGTTTCAGATCAGTTGGCCGATGGCCGCGTGGTCAGCGGTGTCGGCGGGCAGTACAACTTCGTCGCTCAGGGCCATGCGCTGGAAGGCGCGCGTTCCGTGCTGATTCTGCGCAGCTGGCGTGAGTCGGGCGGGGAGGTGAATTCCAATATCGTCTGGGACTATGCGCACACGACAATCCCGAGGCATCTGCGTGACATCGTCGTCACTGAATATGGCATCGCCGATCTGCGCGGCAAGACCGATTCGGCGGTGATCGAGGCACTGCTTAATATCAGCGACTCACGCTTCCAGCCGGGCCTGATCGATCAGGCGCAGAAGGCCGGCAAGCTGCCGAAGGATTTCCGCCTTGATCCGTTGTTCAGCCAGAACACGCCCGAGCGGCTGAAGTACATCCGCCATCAGTTCCCTTCGCTCTTCGTCGAATACCCGCTGGGTAGCGACTTCACGGCTGAAGAGCGCGATCTGCTGCGCGCGCTGAACTGGCTGAAGAGCAAGTTCAAGCTCACGGAAATCATCGAGCTGGGCAAGGCCACGCTGGAAGCGCCTGACGCGAGCGCGTATCCGGAGCACTTGCAGCGCATGGGCCTCGATCATCCACAGGGGTTGCGGGACGAGCTGTATCAGCGGTTGGTGTTGGCGGGGTTGCAGGCGACGGCTTAGGCCTGATGTTTCCCACGTTCACTGTGGCATCCGTTCAGCCGAGGGTTTTGATCACCAGCAGCACGGCGGCGAAGAAGCCGCTAACAGCGAACAGCTGCTGCAACCGCGGGCCGGCGAGGTAACGGCTGACCTGCCTGCCGGCCATCAGTCCCGCGACAGCCCCGGCGGCGAACGGCAGGCCCACTGACCAGTGCATCGCGCCGCTGACGCTGGCAGTGATCACGCTGCCGGTCGACACCAGTGCGATCACCGCCAGCGACGTGGCGACGATGCTTTTCATCTCAAGGTCGGTGTAGCGCGTTAAGGCCGGCACGATGACAAAGCCGCCGCCCACGCCGAGCAATCCTGACAATAGGCCGGCCAGCGCGCCGGTTGCCGCCAGTGACCGGGCGCACGGCAGCGTCCAGCGCAAGCGACCCACCAGCGGATTGACCACGCAGGGCCTGAACGCGCCCCGATCCGGCGGCTTGCCGTGGCGCAGTTCGTGAGCGGCTTTGCGGTAGATCCGCCCGCACACATAAAACAGAATCAGTGCAAACCCCAGCGCCAGCGGCGCATTGGGCAATTGATGCGCCAGCCACAGGCCTACCGGCGACAGCGCGATGCCAATGATTGCGATGAAAATGGCGGCGCGGTAACGGACGATGCCTTGGCGCAATCCGAGCGCTGCACCGACCGCCGAGGCCAGCCCGACGGCCAGGAGGCCCACCGGCGCAGCTTCGATCATTGTCAGGCCCAGCCCGAAAACCAGCAGCGGCACCGCAAGGATGCCGCCACCCGCGCCTGTCAGGCCCAACACCGCGCCAATGATCGTACCGAGGCCGGCTCCGATCAGTTCGTGTTCATTCATGTTAAGTGAGCAAGTCCCGTGGGTCTGTCCGGAGGTGGGTGTTCAGTCGGTGAGCGCGCGGGATCAGCGCGCCTGGCAGCACTTACACCGCATTGATCGGGACTTTCAGGTAGCGCACGCCGTTGTCCTCCGCTTCCGGCAGATTGCCGCCGCGCATGTTGATCTGCACCGAAGGCAGGATCAGCACGGGCATGTCGAGGGTGGCATCGCGCTTCTCGCGCATCTCCACAAAGGCGTCCTCGTCGATGCCTTCACGCACATGGATATTGCTGGCGCGTTGCTCGGCAACGGTGGTCATGAACATCAGCTCTCGGCCGTTGGGCAGGTAGTCGTGACACATGAACAGACGCGTCTGCGGCGGCAGGCCGAGGATCCGGCCGACCGAGCGATAAAGCGTGCGCGCATCGGCACCGGGGAAGTCGCAACGAGCGGTGCCGTAGTCGGGCATGAACAGGGTATCGCCGACAAACGCCACCGCTTCATTGCCAGCTTCAATCACGTACGTCATGCACGCCGGTGTGTGGCCAGGGGTGTGCATGGCTCTGGCCCGCAGCGTGCCAATCTGAAAATGCGCGTCATCTTCCAGCAGCCGGTCGAACTGGCTGCCATCACGGGCGAAGTCGCCTTTGGCGTTGAACAGCGTGCCGAAGACTTTCTGCACGCGGGTGATGTGGCTGCCAATGGCGACCGTGCCGCCGAGCTGTTCTTTCAGGTAGGCCGCCGCCGAGACGTGATCGGCGTGGACGTGGGTTTCCAGAATCCACTGCACCGACACGCCCAGCTCGCGGACCCTGCCGATCAGCTTGTCCGCAGATTGCGTGCTGGTGCGCCCGGATTTAGGGTCGTAATCCAGCACGCTGTCGATCAGCGCGGCCTGAAGCGTAGAGCGGTCAATGACCAGGTAACTGATGGTCGAGGTCTGCGGATCGAAGAACGCCTCTACGCTCAGTTTTTCGCCAATGATCATGATGCTCTCCTTTATTGCTGGTACAGGAATGCTGAAGCAGCTATCAAACGAACGTTACAACGCCATCTTTCAACGACTGTACGCGCGCCAGTGACTCTACACGATAGCCCTGGCCATCCAGTTCGGCGCGGCCGCCCTGGAACGACTTCTCGATCACGATACCCAGGCCGGCGACCGTCGCGCCCGCTTGCTTGATGATCGAGATCAGCGCCTGTGACGCCTTACCGTTGGCCAGGAAGTCGTCGATGATCAGCACACGATCGCTGCTGTTCAGGTGACGGGTAGAAATGGCGATGGTGCTTTCGGTCTGCTTGGTGAACGAGTACACCGACGCGGAAAACATGTTTTCAGTGAGGGTCAGCGACTGATGCTTGCGCGCGAAAATCACCGGAACGCCCATCTTCAAACCGGTCATGACCGCAGGGGCGATGCCCGACGCCTCGATGGTGACGATTTTGGTGATGCCCGAGTCGGCGAACAGCGCGGCGAATTCGTCGCCGATCTGCTGCATCAGCACCGGGTCGATCTGATGGTTGAGAAACGCGTCGACCTTCAATACCTGGTCGGAAAGCACGATGCCTTCGTCGCGAATTTTCTTGTGCAGTGCTTCCACGTGGGTGGTCCTCAGAGCGCAATGTGCGCGAAATAAACGTTATCTTTTCAGCATGGCGCGTATGTCCGCCAAGGCTGTGTTGCCGCGTACGGCTTTGACTTCGACGGGCGTGTCATCGTTGCCTTCCCAGGCGAGATCGTCCGGCGGCAGTTCGTCGAGGAACCGGCTCGGGAGGCAATCGATGATTTCGCCGTACTGCTTGCGCTTGGCCGCAAAGGTGAACGCCAGCGTCTGCCGCGCGCGGGTGATGCCCACGTAGGCCAGACGGCGCTCTTCTTCGATGGTGTCGGCTTCGATGCTGGAGCGGTGCGGGAGGATTTCCTCTTCCATGCCCATGATGAACACGTACGGAAATTCCAGACCCTTGGAGGCGTGCAGGGTCATCATCTGCACGCCTTCGGCGCCGTCTTCCTCTTCCTGCTGACGTTCGAGCATGTCGCGCAGGACCAGCTTGCCGATGGCCTCCTCGATGGTCATGCCGCCTTCTTCGTCCTTCTCCAGCGTGTTTTTCAGCGCCTCGATCAGGAACCACACGTTGCCCATGCGGTAGTCGGCGGCCTTGTCGCTGGAGCTGTTCTGACGAATCCAGTTTTCGTAATCAATGTCCATGACCATGCTGCGCAAAGCGGCAATCGGGTCCTGCGTCGCGCATTGCTGGCGCACGCCGTCCATCCAGTGTTTGAAGCGTCTGAGGCGGTCGGTGAAGCGGGCGTCCAGATGCTCGCCCAGGCCGATCTCGTCGGTCGCGGCATACATCGACACCTTGCGCTCGGTGGAATAGTTGCCCAGCTTCTCAAGGGTGGTCGAGCCGATTTCCCGGCGCGGGACGTTGATCACGCGCAGGAAGGCGTTGTCGTCATCCGGGTTCACCAGCAGGCGGAAATAGGCCATCAGGTCTTTCACTTCCTGACGTCCGAAGAAGCTGTTGCCCCCGGACAGCCGATACGGAATCTGATGGTGCTGCAGCTTCAGCTCGATCAGCTTGGCCTGATAGTTACCGCGATAGAGGATCGCGAAGTCGCTGTACGGCCGGTCGGTGCGCAGGTGCAGGCTGAGAATTTCGATGGCCACGCGCTCGGCTTCGGCGTCTTCGTTCTTGCAACGAATCACACGGATTTCATCGCCGTGGCCCATCTCGCTCCAGAGCTGTTTCTCGAACGCGTGGGGGTTGTTGGCGATCAGCACGTTGGCGCAGCGCAGAATACGGCTGGTAGAGCGGTAGTTTTGCTCCAGCATTACCACTTTCAACGACGGGTAATCGTCCTTGAGCAGCATAAGGTTTTCCGGCCGCGCGCCGCGCCAGGCGTAGATCGACTGGTCGTCGTCACCCACCACGGTGAACTGGCAGCGCGTGCCGATGAGCATCTTCACCAGCAGGTACTGGCTGGCGTTGGTGTCTTGGTATTCGTCGACGAGGAGGTAGCGCACCTTGTGCTGCCACTTTTCCAGAATGTCGGCGTGCTCTTCGAACAGCTTCACCGGCAGCAGAATCAGGTCGTCGAAATCCACCGCGTTGTACGCCTTGAGCGTGCGCTGGTAGTGGCTGTAGACGATGGCGGCGGTCTGTTCCTTGGGGTTGCGCGAATTGGCGAGGGCTTCGGGCGGCAGAATCAGTTCGTTTTTCCAGGCGCCGATCATGTTCTTGATCTCGTCGACGCCGTCGTCGCCCGAGTATTCCTTCTGCATGATGTCCGTCATCAGCGCCTTGACGTCGGTCTCGTCGAAGATCGAGAACCCGGGCTTGTACCCCAGACGGGCGTGTTCCTTGCGGATGATGTTCAGGCCCAGGTTGTGAAACGTCGAAACGGTCAGGCCGCGCCCTTCGCCGCTGCGCAGAAGGGTCCCGACGCGCTCCTTCATCTCCCGCGCCGCCTTGTTGGTAAAGGTCATGGCGACGATGTACTGGGCACGGATGCCGCAGTTCTGGATGAGGTGGGCAATCTTGCGTGTGATCACGCTGGTCTTGCCGGAGCCAGCGCCGGCGAGCACCAAAAGAGGGCCGCCGACGTAGTTCACGGCTTCCTGTTGCCGGGGATTGAGTCGGGACATGGGGAAAAGTGGGGTCGCTTTGAAAAGGGCGGGCATTTTAACAGGGTCAGCGGATTTCGCAGCCACCGTCCGACACTGTGATGCGCCGCGCTATCTATATTTCGCCGTTTTGTTACATTTGCCTACTGCGGATGATTATCGCGTTTGACGACCCTCATTCGGGGGTGCGCCAAGGTCTTTACGTTTGTGTGGGGAGTTAGCTTGTCTACGCCTGTCGAACCCTTGCGCTTGCTGCTTCTGGCGGACACGCCCGAATGGCCGGCATCGTTGCGCGAGTGCCTGGCGCCGCTCGTAGACGCCGCCGTCCTGGACTGCGCGTCGAGCTGGGACGCCGTTGGCGATCAAACAGACCTCGCAGCCCCTGGAATCCTTTTCACCACTGAAGCCCTTCAGCCCGCCGCCGGCCAATGCAACTGGCCCACCGTATTGCTTTTTGACACGGAGCCGGACGAAGAGCCCGTCGGCGTCAGTGACTGGCTGGTGCGCGATGCGCTCACTCCGCAGGCTTTGCGCCGTTGTCTGCGTCATGTGCGCGAACGGGGCGTGCTGGAAACCACGCTCAATCGCCTCGCCGAGCAAGACCCTCTCACCGGAATCGCCAACCGCCAGGGCTTTCAGACCCTGTTGGCCGCCCGGCTGGCCGAGTTCGACGGTCGAGGCCTGGCCCTTGGGCATCTGGACCTGGACAACTTCCGCCGCGCCAATGACGCGTTGGGTCATCAGGCAGGCGATCGACTGATCCTGCAAGTCGTGGCGCGGCTGAAAGGCCAACTGGAAGCGTGCGATCAACTGGCACGACTGGGCAGCGATGAATTCGCCCTTCTGATCGACACTCGACGTGCCCCTGAGCGGGCGGAGTCCATTGCCGAGCGCATCACCGAAGCCTTGTCCGAACCGTATTGGGTCGATGGCGAAAGCCTGTTGATCGGGTGCAGCCTGGGCATCGCCTATGCGCGCATCAATGGCGGCGCCGATCCCTTGATGTGGCATGCGCATATCGCCATGCAGCAGGCCAAAGGCACGCAGGGCTGCACGTTTCACGTCTTCAACGAACGCATCAACCGCAATGCCCGAAGCCTCGCCGACCTGGAAAGCGAGCTGCGCCGCGCCTTGCGTCGCGACGAGCTGGAGCTGCATTACCAACCGCGCCTGTGCCTGAACACCGGGCACATTCTGGGGCTTGAGGCACTGGTGCGCTGGCGCCACGCTGAACGTGGGCTGTTGCCGCCGAGTGAATTCGTGCCATTGGCCGAGCAGAGCGGGCTGATCGTGCCGCTGGGATACTGGGTCATCGCCCGTGCGCTCCGAGACATGCAGGCGTTGCGCGAGAAAGGCGTACCGCCGCTGCACATGGCGATCAACCTTTCATTCCGTCAATTCCAGGACAACCAGTTGCTCGCAACGCTCAGCCGATTGATTGCCGATCGCGGCATTGACGCGCAATGGCTGGAATTTGAACTGACCGAAACGGCCGTCATGCGCCGCAGTGACCTGGTCAGGCAGACCATGGACGCGCTGGGTCGCCTGGGGGTGCGCTTCTCGCTGGACGATTTCGGCACCGGGTTTTCATCCTTCGTGCACCTCAATAGCCTGCCGATCACGCTGCTGAAGATCGACAAGAGCTTTGTCGGTGAAATGGAGCAGCGCGAGGAAAACCGCAAGCTGGTCCACGCCATGATCAACCTGGCCCACAACCTCAGCCTCGAAGTGGTGGCCGAAGGTGTTGAAACCCCTGAGCAACTGGCCTTGCTGCGCAGCTTCAACTGCGATCAGGTCCAAGGGTTTCTCATCAGCCACCCGCTTGCGTTGCCAGAGCTGACGGAGTATCTGGCGATGCATCAGGTGCAGAGAAAGGGACTGCAGGGGACTTGAGGAGCCACGCACGGCCCTACAGGTCTGAGTTCGCCTACCCCATCACCACAACGCCCGTCGCCTCTTTGCGCAGCAGCCGCGCCGTCTTGCGCTCGAATGCCCAGGTCAGTGCGACCGCTGAGCAGAGCAGGCCGATCGCCAGTCCCCACCACACGCCCACCGCGCCCTGGTTCGCCAAAAACCCAAGGCCCCACGCTAACGGCGCGCCGACCACCCAGTAGCTCGCCAGCCCGATCAGGAACGTGGTTTTTGCGTCCTTGAAACCTCGAATGGCACCCATGGCAATGGTCTGCGTGCCGTCGAGAATCTCGAACCAGGCGGCGATGGCCAGCAACTTCACCGCCAGCTCGACCACTCCCTGGTATTTCGGATCGTTGACGTCCACGAACAACCCGATGACGGCGTGGGGCGCGACCCAGAACAGAATGCCGAACGACAGCATCAGCAGCCCGCCAAAACCAATCCCCATGCGTCCGGCAGTGCGCGCCAGCAGCAGATTTCCCGCCCCGTAGTGCAAGCCGATGCGCATGGTCACCGCATAGGAAATCCCGACTGGAACCATGAACGCCATCGACACCGATTGAAGGGCGATCTGGTGCGCGGCCATCTGTGTGCTGCCCATGGCCCCCATGCAGAACGCCGCAAAGGTGAACAGCCCGACTTCCACCGCGTACGTGCCGCCAATGGGCAGGCCCAGGCGCCACAGCTCTTTCAGGCAGCTGCGCGAGAGTTTCATCAGTTCTTTGTGAAGGGGGTACGCCGCGTAGGCGCTGTGATAACGAATGTGAAGTGCGAGGGCCAGGGCCATGGCGTTGGTGACAATGGCCGTGACCAGGCCAATGCCCATCAGGCCCCAGTGCGGCAGGCCGAACAGTCCGTGTATAAAGGCGTAATTGAGCCCGAAGTTGAGCGCCACGCCCACCAGGCTGATCACCATCACGGGTGTGGCGCGCCCCAGCGCACTGGTGAATCCGCGCAGGGCCATGAAGCTCAGAAGGCCGGGCAGCGCCAATGGCAGCGTGATCAGGAATTCACTGGCCATGTGCACGTTGGCTTCATCTTGACCAAACTGCAGCAGAATCGGCTCGAGGTTCCACAGGATCAGCGCGGCAATCAGCGCCATGCCCCATGCCAGCCACAAACCGGCCTGGGTCAAGCGGGTGACGCCTGCGTGATCGTTCGCGCCCTTGCGGATGGCAACCAACGTGCCGACCGCGGCCATGACACCCACGCAGAAGAACGACACGAAGTTATAGCTCGCCGCACCCAGCCCGCCACCGGCCAGGGATTCCGGGCCCAGTTTGCCCATCATTACGGTGTCGGTGAACACCATCAGCATGTGCGCCATCTGCGAAGCAATCAGCGGCCCGGCCAGACGCAGGATGATCCACAGTTCTTTGAAGGCGTGCTGGTGCATGGTCTTTGCGCTCGGGTTACTGGTGTTGGCAGGCCGGTCATTGTGGGGATTCAGGCGGGGATGCACAAAGGGATAAATGCGATCTCTCGCATGAGTAAAACTCATCCTGATATTTCTTTAGTAGAGTGATCTCACCTGCCCGACTGCCTGAGGGATACCCGTCGATGTCACGCACCCTTCCGCCACTGTATGCCCTGCGCGCGTTTGAAGCCGCTGCGCGACACAGTTCGTTCACGCGTGCCGCTGAAGAGCTGTCGATCACCCAAAGCGCGGTCAGTCGGCATATCCGCACGCTCGAAGAGCATTTCGCCTGCCGTCTGTTTCGCCGCAACGGTCGCAATCTGCAGCTTACCGAGGCCGCGCGTGAGTTGCTGCCGGGCGTACGGGAAGGTTTTTTGGCCTTGGAGCGAGCCTGCAGCGCGTTGATGGCGGAGGAGGGCATCTTGCGCATGAAGGCTCCATCGACCCTGACCATGCGCTGGTTGCTGGCGCGGCTGAGTCGTTTTCGCCATCTGCAGGTGGGCAACGAAGTCCAGCTGACCAGCGCCTGGATGGACATCGACAGCGTCGACTTCACTCAGGAGCCATTCGATTGCGCGGTGTTGCTCAGCCATGGGCACTTCCCGCCGGAGTGGGAGGCGACCTACCTGTTCCCTGAGCTGCTGATTCCCGTGGGCGCGCCGACGCTGCTGGATGATGAGCCTTGGGATGCCGAGCGACTGGCTGGCGCCGAACTGTTGCATCCCACGCCCGACCGTCGCGACTGGCGCCGATGGCTGGAGCACATGGATTTGTCTGACCGGGTCTCGCTCAAGGGAGGGCAGGTCTTCGACACGCTGGAGCTGGGCATGATTGCGGCGGCCCGGGGTTACGGCGTTTCCATGGGCGATCTGCTGATGGTGGCGGAGGATGTCGCCCAGGGCCGACTGAGCCTGCCTTGGCGCACAGCGGTGGTCAGCGGGGAAAACTACTACCTTGTCTGGCCAAAGACTCGGCCGGGCGGCGAGCGTATGCGGCGGTTGAGTGACTTTTTGCAGGGCGAGGTGCAGGCGATGGAATTGCCGGACGTGACGATTCTGGAGTGAGCCGTAAAGCGCTCGGCCATCGAAAGCGGACGCAGGACAGCCAAAGAGGGGATTAATTCCGTCCTGAAACGATGTAGGACTCAAGTATTTCGTTTGTCCGCCGAAGGTGTATTGCAGAGCCGGTTCACCTCAATCGGCTCATCGATTCCCTCTATTAGAATTCGTCCGAATGGTGTTCCTGAGATCCAGGACGGCCCAGTCGTTCGGCAAGGAGCACCCATGCCTCAGCCTCGCGCCCGAATTGCCTCGCAACTCGGCATTGCCCTGGCCGTTATTCTGGCCGTCGTCATCAGCGGCAGCACGCTGTTTGCCCTGCGCTCACTGGACTCGGCAAATCTGGTCATCCGTGAGGAGCACATGAGCAGCGAAGCCCGGTTGCTCGCCGACCAGTTGAACACCTTCCACAGCACGTTGCGCGACAGCACCCTGCGTCTGAGCGGTCTGTTCGAGAAGCGTTTTTCGGCCGGCCTGAGCCTGCAGGGTGATCAGCAGATTGCGGTCGCGGGCGTGCAGACCCCTGCATTACTGCTCAACGGCAACGCGCTGAACAACGACTTCACTGAAGTCGACGACTTCAAAAACATGACGGCCGGCGTGGCGACGGTCTTCGTTCGCAGCGGCGACGACTTCGTGCGCGTCAGCACGTCCCTGAGCAAGCAGGACGGCTCGCGCGCCCTCGGCACCTCGCTGGATCACAAGCATCCGGCCTACGAAAAGCTGCTGGCCGGGCAGGGATACGTCGGTCGCGCGCTGTTGTTCGACCGTTTGTACATGACGCAGTACAGCCCGGTGCGTGACGCCAGCGGAAAGGTCATCGCCGTGTTGTTCGTCGGCTTCGATTACACCGACGCGCAGAAGGCGCAGTTCGACAACCTGAAAAACTTCCGCATCGGTTCCACCGGTTCGCTGGCGTTGCTTGATGAGCAGAACAAATGGCTGGTGCCGCCTGCGGGCGTGAAGGACCTGGATCAGGCAAGCACCACGCTGGCCGAGTTCGCCAAGACGCCGAGCGTTGGGCGTTTCTGGCAGGACGCCGGTGAAGATTTCTACACCGTCGGCGAGAAGTTTGCCGGCGGCCCGTGGACGGTTCTGGCGACGATGCCCAAGGATGAAATCAGCGCAGTGACCTGGAGCGTCGGCACGCAATTGGCAATTGGCAGCCTTCTGGCGATGTTGATCGCTGTCGGCGCCGCGATCTGGCTGTTGCGCAGCAAGCTACGGCCGCTGTCGGCGCTGGTCAGTCAGGCAGAAGCCCTCGGCGCAGGTGATCTGAGTGCACGTCTGAACATTTCCAGCCATGACGAAATTGGTCAGTTGGCAGGCAGCTTCAACACGATGGGCCAGGCGCTGGAAACCATGGTGTCCCACATTCGCACGGCCGCGCAGGAAGTCAGCACCCGCGCCAACGCACTGTCCGGCTTGTCGGGCGGCGCTTATGACGGAATGGAACAGCAATCCGGCGAAATCACCAGCATGGCCGGTGCAGTGGAGGAGTTCAGCGCCACGGCCCTGACCATCGCCGACAACATGGGCACCACCGAACGCATGGCCCAGGGCAATGCCCAGCAGACGCGCATCGGTCGTACGTCCATGGAGGAAGCATCGGCCTCGCTGGAGCAAATTGCAGGCTCGCTGAGCAGCACCGCGACGGTGATCGATACCTTGGGCCAGCGCTCGCAAGAGATCGGCGGGATTGTCAGCGTCATCACCTCGATCGCCGAGCAGACCAACCTTCTGGCCCTCAACGCCGCGATCGAAGCCGCACGCGCCGGCGAGCAAGGCCGGGGTTTTGCGGTAGTGGCGGATGAAGTTCGCAGCCTGGCATCACGTACGCGCCAGGCCACCGATGAAATCTCCGGAATGATCAGCAGCATCCAGCAAGAGACCAGCAATGCCATCAGCACTATGCAGCAAGGCAACGCGCTGATGCAGGAAGGTCTCGCGCGCAACGCCAAAGTCGCAGCAGCGCTGGCCCAGATCGACGAACAAAGCCGCTCGGCCGGTGAGCAATTCACGTCCATCACCACGGCGACCCAGGAGCAGAGCAACACCGCAACGCTGCTCAGCGCCAACCTGCAAAGCATCGCCCTGGCGAACAGCGAGCAACGCGAAGTCGTGTCGAACCTCGCGATCACCGCTCAAGAGCTGAACGCGGTCGCGTCTGACTTGCAGAAAGAAGTGGATCGGTTTCGGTGAGGCGGGAGAGCTGCCTAGGCGCTTGAGCAAACCCGCCTTGGCATACTTGCTCCATTCAATTGTCAGCACCGCGCTTCCTTTGGAGTAATTCGGTAGCGGCAGCCATCACGTCCTCATGCGAGTGCGTCGGCCCCGAGTCGTCCATGGCTTCACGCACCTTGGCCCTGAACCACTGATCGTAAGCGTCCGGGTGTGCGCCGAGGCCAGCGGGTAGACCGCCTTCGCGGACTACTCGAGTGAGCAAAATACGCACTGCATCGGAAATGGTGAGGCCAAAGTTGGCCAAGGTCTCCGATGCCTGGTTTTTAAGTGCCGGATCAATCCTCACATGCAGCATTGAAGTGAAGATCTTTAGTTCGACGAAGGCCGATACTGCAAAGCCTCAGCAATGTGGCATCGGGCGATTGCGTCCACCTTCTCCAGATCGGCCAGCGTGCGCGCCACTTTCAGCAATCGGTGTGCAGCGCGCAGAGAGAGGTTCAGACGTTCACAAGCATTCTCGAGCCAGGCTTCGTCTTCCGGCAACAGCGCGCAGTGCTGACGCAGTGCGGGCAGATCAAGGAATGCATTGGCGCAGCCCTGGCGTCGTTGTTGGCGCTGTCGGGCTTCGGATACCACCTCCGCTGCGCTGGCGCTTTCACCCTTGCAATCGGGCGTTGCCGCTAAAGACGTGGTTTCACGGGCGACCGTCAGATGCAGGTCAATCCGGTCGAGCAGCGGCCCGGACAGCTTGTTGCGGTAACGCTGAATCTGATCAGTTGAGCAGCGACAGCGCCCGGTCGGCTCGCCGTGATAACCGCACGGGCAGGGGTTCATCGCCGCCACCAGCTGAAAGCGCGCCGGAAAGCGCACCCGATCCCGCGCGCGGGAAATCACGATGTGGCCCGATTCGAGCGGTTCGCGAAGCACCTCCAGCACACGCCGATCAAATTCCGGAAGCTCGTCCAGAAACAGCACGCCGTGGTGCGCGAGGGTGATTTCGCCAGGTTGCGGGCGACTGCCACCGCCGACCAGCGCAGGACCCGACGCCGAGTGATGAGGCTGGCGGAAGGGGCGCTGGGGCCAACTGGTCAGCGGCGCGTGACTGGCGACCGATTGAATCGCCGCCACTTCCAACGCTTCGAGCTCATCCAGCGGCGGCAATAGCCCGGGCAAACGGCTCGCGAGCAGCGTTTTACCGGTGCCGGGAGGGCCGCTGAAAAGCAGGTTATGCGCGCCAGCCGCGGCCACCAGCAACGCGCGTTTGGCAGCGATCTGGCCTTGCACCTCACTCAAGTCGGGATAAGGCTGCGTCTGCAGGATCAGGCCATTGGATTTATAGGGCGAGATAACCGTGTGTCCATTCAGGTGCGACACCAGCTCCAGCAGATGACTGACCGCGATCACCTTCAGGCCTGACGCCAGGCACGCCTCCTCGGCATTCACCGCAGGCACAATCAGCGTGTGTCCGGCTTCCCGCGCAGCAAGCGCCGCCGGGAGCACGCCTTGGACGGGCCGAATCGCCCCCGACAACGCCAGCTCCCCCAGACACTCAATGCCCTCCAGCGCAAGGGTCGGCACCTGCGCGCTGGCGGCGAGCAAGCCGAGGGCGATGGCAAGATCGAAGCGTCCGCCGTCCTTGGGCAAATCGGCAGGCGCCAGATTCAAGGTGATGCGCCGCGCAGGGAATTCCAGCCGACAGTTGAGGATCGCACTGCGCACCCGATCCTTGCTCTCCTTGACCGCGCCCTCTGGCAGACCCACCAGCGTCAGGCTGGGCAGCCCGTTGGCGAGATGGGTTTCAACGGTCACGGCGGGCGCTTCAACGCCAACTTGGGCCCGGCTCAGAACAATCGCTAGGGACATGTCTTTCCTTGAAGGCAGCACCGCTTCCTGCGGCGAGCTGAAGGATAGTCATTAGCCCGGCGGGTGGGCGAGGGCATGTTTTACGGGCTGTGTCTTAATCGTCTCAGTGCTGTCGAAGTGCGTGTTGCTTTATTGGCAATGTGAATCTAGACTCGCGCCTTAACGAATAACGTTAAGCGTTCGCGATGATTGCAAGCTTCAAATGTAAGGACACTGAATCCCTTTTTCGACAAGGCAAAAGTCGAGTGTGGTCGTCAATTCTTTCGGTCGTAGAGCGCAAGCTGACGATGCTGGATGCCGCTTCTTCCTTGGTGGACCTAAAATCTCCACCGGGCAATCGCCTAGAAGCGCTCATCGGGAATCGCTGCGGGCAGCACAGCATTCGTATCAACGGCCAGTGGCGGATTTGCTTCGTCTGGGGCGCTAATGGTCCAGAGAATGTTGAAATTGTCGATTACCACTGAGGCAACTATGACCAAAAACGGAATGCGACCTGTACATCCCGGTGAAGTTCTCAAAGAAGAGTTCCTCGAACCCTTGGGCCTTGCCTCAGCAGCGCTGGCTCGGGCGCTGAGCGTCTCGACACCCACCGTCAACGATATCGTCCTGCAGCGCAGGGGCGTCAGCGCCGACATGGCGCTACGGCTGGCGGCGTGTTTTGAGACCACCCCGGAGTTCTGGCTGAACTTGCAGCTCACCTACGACCTGCGCAAAGCAGAGATCGAGCGAGGGCAGGCCATCAAGGCTCAGGTTCAGCGCATTGCGCACTGCGCCTGAGCACATTCAGGTTCTGAAGCTCAACCCTGCGGCTCAGCCTCTGATGCTTTCGGCTGCGGCGCCAACTGCGCTTCCATCTCCGCCATCTTCGCTTCCAGTGCCTCAAGTCGGGCGCGGGTGCGGGCGAGGACGATCATCTGGCTGTCGAATTCTTCCCGGCTGACCAGGTCCAGCTTGCTGAAGCCGCTCTGCAGCAGCGCCTTGAACTGGGTTTCGAATTCGCTGCGTGGAACCGGGGTTTCGCCGTTGAACAGGCGGGAAGCGTGGCCGCTCAGGGCGTCGAGAAAAGCTTTGGGGGCGAGCATGATGAAATTCCAGAATCAGATGGCGCGAGTGTAGCACGCAGCTTTTGGCCCCTTGAGGCAAAGGATGCGCTGCACGCTTTTCGCGCATCGCCTCGGGCACGTGCGCACCGTTGTTGTGCGGTGATGGCAATCGACGACTACCCTAAAGCCTGAATTAACGGTGGAAGGGCCGAAATTCAAGACGATCGATGAGATGGCAAGCTTTCTGCTTAGTGGCTTGTAACCCATGCACTGATGCAGTCGCTGTGACGAATGCAGTGCGGCAGGCGGAGCGGGGAATGTTTCGTCAGAAGCGGTTTTCTGGAGCTGGTCAGGTCTCTTGCGGACACGACGCGTTACAAAGCCAGACACTGCGCTTAGACTTGAGTCGGGTTTGTTTTCCTGGGGCAAGTCCACCAATTCGGGAGAAAGTTTCATGAAGCTAGTCACTGCCATCATCAAGCCGTTCAAGCTGGACGACGTACGCGAGTCGCTGTCCGAAATCGGCGTGCAGGGCATCACAGTCACTGAAGTCAAAGGCTTCGGACGTCAGAAAGGCCACACCGAGCTGTATCGCGGTGCGGAGTATGTAGTCGACTTCCTCCCCAAGGTGAAGATCGATGTTGCGATCGACGACAAGGATCTGGACCGCGTTATCGAAGCGATAACCAAAGCGGCCAACACCGGCAAGATCGGTGACGGAAAGATCTTCGTGGTCAATCTGGAACAGGCCATCCGCATCCGTACCGGCGAAACCGATACCGACGCAATCTAAGCCGCCAAACCCCAACGCCCCAGGAGAAAACAATATGACTCTGCGTCAATTCGCAGGGCTAGGAGCCCTGTTGTCCCTC
This sequence comes from Pseudomonas sp. AK106, assembly GCF_053903055.1. Lineage (NCBI taxonomy): Bacteria > Pseudomonadati > Pseudomonadota > Gammaproteobacteria > Pseudomonadales > Pseudomonadaceae > Pseudomonas > Pseudomonas sp. AK106. The sequence continues at coordinate 5,445,068 of NZ_CP096426.1, read as the reverse complement.
GTAACCCCTGGCTTGGCCATGGCGGCAGACGAAGTGGCAGCCCCCGTACTCAATTCCGGCGACACCGCCTGGATGCTGACCTCCACCGCGCTGGTGCTGTTCATGACCATCCCCGGTCTGGCGCTGTTCTACGGCGGCATGGTCCGCTCCAAAAACATTCTTTCCGTGATGATGCAGTGCTTCGCCATTACCGGCCTGATCAGCATCCTGTGGGTCGTCTACGGCTACAGCATGGCGTTCGACACCACCGGTATGGAAGCCAACGTCGTCAACTTCAACTCCTTCGTCGGCGGTCTGTCGAAGGCGTTCCTGGCAGGCATTACCCCAGCGAGTATTACCGGTCCTGCGGCACTGTTCCCGGAAGCCGTCTTCGTGACCTTCCAGATGACCTTCGCCATCATCACCCCGGCCCTGATCGTCGGCGCTTTCGCAGAACGCATGAAGTTCTCCGCGATGCTGATCTTCATGGCGATCTGGTTCACCCTGGTTTACGCGCCGATTGCGCACATGGTCTGGAGCGGCGTCGGTGGTCTGTTGTGGGACTGGGGCGTGCTCGACTTCGCGGGCGGCACCGTCGTTCACATCAACGCCGGTGTGGCTGGCCTGGTAGCGTGCCTGGTGCTCGGCAAGCGTAAAGGTTTCCCGACCACCCCGATGGCTCCGCACAATCTGGGTTACACCCTGATAGGCGCGGCCATGCTCTGGGTCGGCTGGTTCGGCTTCAACGCAGGTTCGGCGGCTGCGGCCAACGGCACCGCCGGTATGGCCATGCTGGTCACCCAGATCGCTACCGCTGCTGCAGCGCTGGGCTGGATGTTCGCCGAATGGCTGACCCACGGTAAGCCTAGCGCTCTGGGCATCGCCTCGGGTGTGGTTGCCGGTCTGGTTGCTGTGACTCCAGCTGCCGGCACTGTCGGCCCGATGGGCGGCCTGATCATCGGTCTGGCGGCAGGCGTGGTCTGCTTCTTCTGCGCCACCAGCCTGAAACGCAAACTGGGCTACGACGACTCCCTGGATGCCTTCGGCGTTCACGGTATCGGCGGTATCCTCGGCGCGATCCTGACCGGCGTGTTTGCAGCCCCTTCGCTGGGCGGCTTCGGCACCGTGACCGACATCGCGGCACAAGTCTGGATTCAGTGTAAAGGCGTCGGCTTCACGGTCATCTATACCGCGATCGTGACCTTCATCATCCTCAAGGTGCTCGACATGGTCATGGGCCTGCGTGTCACCGAAGAAGAAGAAGCGGTCGGCCTGGATCTGGCGCAACATAACGAACGTGGTTACAACTTGTAATCCACCCATGAAAAAATGCCCGGGTCTCCGGGCATTTTTTTGTCTGGCGTTTGTCGATAGGGATGTCCGCACAGGGAGCAGGCTTTCCAGGCAGGAACATCCGCTGCAATGTGCGGCCAATCCTGACGTTTCTGGACGCTTCCGAGGGCATAAATGCCCTTGTTCAGCGCTCGTGAAAATCGTCGCTCATTACGCACTTTGTTTTTTTTTCCAGCGCGTTAGAATGCGCGCCGAAGGGCGGAGAACGGTATGTGGCAACAGACCTTGATCACGCTGCGGGCAAGGCCTCGTGGTTTCCATCTGGTGACGGACGAGATCGTCGCGGGGCTTCGCGAGTTACGCGAATGCCGCATCGGCCTGCTGCATGTCTGGTTGCAACACACCTCGGCCTCGTTGACCGTCAACGAGAACGCAGATCCGGCGGTACGTCGCGATTTCGAGCGTTTTTTCAGCCGTCTGGTGCCTCAGGGGCGCGACGGCTACGAGCATGACGACGAAGGGCCCGACGATCTGCCTGCGCACTTCAAAGCCAGTCTGCTTGGCTGCCAGCTGACCTTACCGGTTACAAATGGACGGCTGGCGCTGGGCACATGGCAAGGTATTTATCTGGGCGAGCACCGTGATGCAGGCGGTGCGCGTAAAGTCCTCGTCACGCTTCAGGGTGAGGGGCACGACCGCTGAAAATACGCGGTAGTTGAATTTTTTCCGGCTGTCCAAGAAATCAAGCCCGGCTGGGCTATAACTAATCTGCTTTCGCAAGTCATGAGGTAGAACATGAGCGACGACGACATCGAAGAAGGTCTGGAAGACGAGCTGGAAGAAGGGGAGGACGGTGAGGGGCTTGCAGCGGCTTCCGATGAAGATGTAGTGGAGGTCGACGACAGCGCTGAAGTCTCTGCGACTCCGGCCAAAGGCAAGGCCAAGGCCGCCGTCTCCGTTGACGAACTGCCCAGCGTGGAAGCCAAGAACAAAGAGCGTGATGCTCTGGCTCGCGCGATGGAGGAGTTCCTGGCTCGTGGTGGCAAGGTCGTGGAAGTGGAGGCCAACGTGGTCGCCGATCCGCCCAAGAAGCCCGACAACAAGTACGGCAGCCGCCCTATTTAAGGGACTGGTTGTGCGCTTGATGAAAAACCCGCTGTCGCTGCGGGTTTTTTATTGCCTGCGATTCAGGCCGCTGAGGCCAAAGGGCCGGTTTGACGCGCTGGAAGCGCGAATCAACCCCAGCGCGCCAGCACCTCTGGCAACTGCGTCAGGCTACTGATCTCGCCATCCGGCGCTTTTTCAGCTTCCCATACTTTGCCGCCGGGGTTGTACCAGATCGCCCGCATGCCGGCCTGCTGAGCACCGGCGATGTCGTCGCCCGGATGATCGCCGACGTGCACGGCCTGGCGGGCTTCGGCATTGCCGCGTTTCAGCGCTTCAACGAAAGGCGCAGGGTCGGGTTTGCCGATGCCCAGATCTTCGGCGCACAGCGCGAAGGCGAAATAATCAGCCAGGCCGAGGCGGCGGACGTCGGCATTGCCGTTGGTCACGACACCCAGCGTGTAAGACTTGGTCAGGATCTCCAGCGTCGGCACCACTTCAGGGAAGATGTCCAACTGATGCCGCCCGTGAAGGAACACTTCAAAGCTCTGGTCCGCCAGCTCGTGGGCTTCGGCATGGCCATACCCGGCATCTTCAAGGGCGTGAAACAGCACCGTACGGCGTAACGCACTGATCCGGTGTTTGAACGTCGGATCCTCTTCGATGAGTCGCGAGCGGATTTCCCACAGATGCTCGACCGGAACCGGCCCGAGTTTTGGCGCGTTGGCAGCCAGCCAGTCACGCAGCTTGGCTTCGGCACTGACAATCGCCGGTGCGGTTTCCCACAGCGTGTCGTCCAGATCGAAGGTGATCAGCTTAATGCTCATTGTCGGCGTTACCTTTGCGCTTGGCCCGTGGATGGGCGCTGTCGTACACCGTGGCCAGATGCTGGAAATCCAGGTGGGTGTAGATCTGAGTGGTGGCGATGTCGGCGTGGCCCAGCAGTTCCTGCACGGCGCGCAGGTCCTGGGACGACTCCAGCAAGTGACTGGCGAATGAATGGCGAAGCATGTGCGGGTGCAGGTTCTGGCCCAGCTCGCGCTCGCCAGCCGCCTTGACCCGCAGTTGGATCGAACGCGGCCCCAGACGACGGCCTTGTTGGCTGACGAACACCGCATCGTCCTGCGGATTGGCGAGCGCACGCTGCTTGAGCCACTCCTCCAGCGCTTCCCGGGCTTTTCTGCCGACTGGCAAAACCCGGGTTTTGCTGCCTTTGCCGAGGACCTGCACAAGACCGTCCGCCAGATCCAGGTCTGCACAGTTCAGCCCGGTCAACTCGGACAGGCGCAGGCCTGACGAATAGAACAGCTCAAGGATGGCCTGATCACGCCGGGCCAGAAAATCGTCTTCGACCCCGCCTTCAAGCAGTTGCAGGGCGCGGTCGGCGTCGAGGGTTTTCGGCAAGCGCCGCTCGCCCTTGGGCGGTGACAGGCCATTGGCCGGATCGTGATCGCAAAGGCCTTCGCGGTTGAGAAAGTGATAAAAGCCGCGAACGGCTGACAGCAATCTGGCCAGGCTGCGCGAGGACTGACCCTGCTGGTGAAGGCGAGCGACAAGGCCGCGCATGGCCTGAATATCCAGGGCTTTCCAGCTGTCGATGTGCTGCTTTTCGCAGAACGCCAGGACCTTGTTCAGGTCGCGGCGATAGGCTTCAAGCGTATGGCTCGACACTTGGCGCTCACTGCGCAGGTGCGTGCAGTAAGCGTCCAGTTGCCGCTCCATGACTAGCGAACCGACCGCAGCGAATTGGTGAAGCGTGGCAGCAGGCGGCTGAGCACGTCGGCGATGTAACCGAGAAACAGCGTGCCGACCGAGCTTTTGTAATGCTGCGGATCACGGCTGCCGATGGCCAGAACGCCGTGCAGGCCCTGGTGGTTGAGGGCGGCCAGGGCGGTTGAGCCCACTTCCTTGCTTTGCTCGCTGCCGAACAGAAACTCGAGTTCATGCTCACGCAGCGCGCCACACAGGGTCTTGCCGCCGGACATCAGCCCACCGATGGCTTTCTGCGCGTCGGCGGCGCTGACCCAGCGGCCGACGGTCATCGGGTTGTCGCTGAACAGGATAAGGCTGACGAAGGGCACCTGAAACTCTTGGCGCAGGCTGTCTTCCACGCAAATGACGATCTCTTCCAGACTGGTGGCATCCATCAGATCGAGAATCAGCCGGCGGGTTTTTTCAAACAGCCGGTCGTTGTCCCGGGCCACGTCCATCAGTTGCGAAAGCCGGTGACGCATCTCGATGTTGCGCTCGCGCAGCAGTTTGAGCTGGCGCTCGACCAGCGAGACGGTGTCGCCCCGTTGATGCGGAACGCGCATCATCGCCAGCAGCTCGTCGTGCTCGGCGAAGAAATCAGGGTGTTGTTGCAGCCAGGCCGCGACCGCCTCGGCTTCAAGGGCGGGCACCGCGTTCTCGGCAGGGGGCTGGCCGGGCGTGTCGTTTGAAGTCTGAGGCTGGTCGGTCATTGGATACTCTCACTCATAGACGTACTTGGCCTTCGTAAACCCGGACAGCCGGGCCAGTCATCATCACCGGATGGCCGGGGCCTGCCCACTCGATGGACAGGCGTCCGCCCGGCAGGTCGATCAGCATCGGCGAATCCATCCAGCCCTGAGTAATGGCTGCGACCGCTGCCGCGCAGGCCCCGGTGCCGCAGGCCTGGGTTTCCCCGGCGCCACGCTCCCACACCCGCAGTTGCGCGCGCTGACGGTCGACGACGTGGAGAAAGCCCACGTTCACCCGGGCCGGAAAGCGCGGATGGTTCTCGATCTTCGGACCCAGCACATGCACGGGCGCGTTGTTGATGTCGTAGACGCGTAGCACAGCGTGGGGGTTGCCCATGGACACGGCGGCCAGCTCGACGGTCTCGCCATCGACATCAAGCGAATAGGAGGCGGCCTGCTCCGGCGCATCGAACGGGATATCCGCCGGCACCAGACGCGGCGCGCCCATATCCACGCTGATCTGGCCGTCGTTGCGGATGTCCAGCTCGATGATGCCGCTCTTGGTTTCGACGCGGATCTGCTTTTTGGCCGTCAGCCGCTTGTCCAGCACGAACCGGGCGAAGCAGCGCGCACCGTTGCCGCATTGCTCCACTTCGGAGCCGTCGGAATTGAAAATCCGGTAGCGGAAGTCCACGTCCGGGTTATTTGGCGCCTCGACCAGCAGCAGCTGATCGAAACCGATACCGGTGTGGCGATCGCCCCATTGCTTGGCGTGCTTGGGCAAAATGTGCGCGTGTTGGCTTACAAGGTCCAGCACCATGAAATCATTGCCCAGGCCATGCATCTTGGTAAAACGCAGCAGCATGGGATTACTCCGGCAGCAGGCTTTCGCCGGCAAACAGCTCAGTCACGGTTTCACGGCGACGCACTTCGAAGGCTTGCTCGCCATCCACAAGCACCTCGGCCGTACGCCCGCGGGTGTTGTAGTTGGAGCTCATCACGAAGCCATAGGCGCCGGCAGAGTGCACCGCCAGCAGATCGCCTTCAGCCAGTGCGAGTTCGCGCTCCTTGGCAAGGAAATCCCCGGTTTCACAGATAGGGCCGACGATGTCGTAGGTGCGTTTGGCGCCGTCACGGGGCTTGACCGCTGTTACGTCCATCCACGCCTGGTACAGCGCCGGACGGATCAGGTCGTTCATGGCGGCGTCGACGATGGCGAAGTCTTTGTGCTCGGTGTGCTTGAGGTACTCGACGCGGGTCACCAGCACGCCGGCATTGGCGACGATGAAGCGCCCGGGCTCGAACATCAGCGCCAGATCGCGGCCATCGAGGCGTTCACGCACGGCCTTGATGTAATCGCTCGCAAGGGGCGGCTCTTCGTCGCGATAACGCACACCCAGGCCGCCGCCCAGGTCGATATGCTTCAGCAGAATGCCGCAATCGCCCAGCCGGTCGACCAGGTCGAGCAAGCGATCCAGGGCATCAACGAAAGGCGAGAGCGTGGTCAGCTGTGAGCCAATGTGGCAGTCAACGCCGATAACGTCGAGATTCGGCAGCTGCGCGGCGCGGATGTAAACGTCTTCAGCGTCCGCGATGGCGATGCCGAACTTGTTTTCCTTGAGGCCGGTGGAGATGTAGGGGTGGGTGCCGGCGTCGACGTCCGGGTTGACGCGCAACGAAACCGGAGCGCGCACGCCCATTTCGGCGGCGACGACTTGCAGGCGTTCGAGCTCGTCGGTGGATTCGACGTTGAAGCAGTGCACGCCGACTTCCAGCGCTCGGCGCATGTCATCACGGGTCTTGCCGACGCCGGAGAAGACAATCTTGTCGGCCTGACCGCCTGCCGCCAGTACGCGTTCCAGTTCACCACGGGAAACGATGTCGAAACCGGCGCCCAAGCGTGCCAGGACGTTGAGAACGCCCAGGTTGGAGTTCGCTTTGACCGCAAAGCAGACCAGATGCGGCATGCCGCTCAGGGCATCAGCGTAGGCGCGGTACTGCGCCTCGATGTGCGCGCGGGAATAGACGTATGTCGGCGTGCCGAAGCGTTCGGCGATGGCAGACAACGCCACTCCCTCCGCGAACAGCTCACCGTCGCGGTAGTTGAAGGCGTCCATGACTGATTCCTAGTAGGTCGAAGTCTGATGCTTGTGCGAGTGCGACTTGGTCTGGCTGGTGCCGTCGGACGAGTCGTCGTCGGGCAGATACAGTGGACCTTTCTGGCCGCAGGCAGAGACCAGACACGCAACTGCAAGCAGTGCGGCCAGGGAGGAAATCAGGCGCTTCATGGCGAAATCCTTTGTATAAGCATTAATTGCGCCCGAGTATACCGACCACCCGACAGATTGCCTATGCGCTGGAGTTCCCGTCCGGCGGGGGTTTGACGCCGCTGCGCAATTAATCTGTGCAGCGCGCACGGATTTCTGGCGCAGCCTGCGGTAAAGCGACCCGTTCGGTGCCTTGCCGGCCAAAGCGGCTCCCGCAATGGCACTTTGGCGGGTAGGCTTTGCATTTGCCGGGGAGCGACCGTATCGTGCGTCGCTGCGCCATCCGCTGACACTTTTGAGGTTCATGCAATGAGTTTGACCGAAGCCCGTTTTCACGACCTGGTCGATGCCACCCAAGAAAAGCTTCAGGACATTTTCGACGAGAGCGGTCTGGATCTGGACCTTGAGAGTTCCGCCGGTGTGCTGACCGTTAAGTTCGAAAACGGCTCGCAGTTCATTTTCAGCCGTCAGGAGCCGTTGCGTCAGCTGTGGCTGGCGGCTGCGTCGGGTGGTTTTCACTTTGACTACGACGAAGAAGCGAAGCACTGGATCTGCGACAAGAGCGAAGAGCTGTTGAGCGAGATGCTCTATCGCCTGGCGAAGCAGCAGGCCGGCGAAGAGATCGACTTCGATGCCCTCGACGGCAGCGATGGCAACCGCCAGTGACCGTTAACGCAAAGCCGGTCAAACCGCCAAAGCCGCTGTTCAGCAACGTCAGCCCGGCTGTGCCGTCGCCGTGCATCAGCATCTGCCGGCTCGACGAAGACAAAGTCTGCACGGGGTGTCAGCGCCACGTCGAAGACATTCGCGAGTGGCGGGCGGCGACCGACGAGCGCCGGCGCGAGATCGTGCGGCAGGCAGATCAGCGGCGGAGTACCCATTGCGTCGCACGCTGAGTCCTCTGTAGCGAGCCAGCAGCCATCACAGCTCATCCAGCGCGGCATTCAGTGACCGTTCCAGTTCGGCCTTGTAGCGCAGGAACAGGATGGTCTGCCCGCGCGTGTCTCTCAGTATCCCGGACAGGTCCAGGTCGGTGATGTAGCAGCGGTAACGTTGCGGCTCGCGGCGCTGCTCGAGAATCCGCCGCGCCACGACGCTGAATAGCTGGTCCCCATGCTCCAGCTCGGAGAACTCCGTCCCGTCGCAATACAGCGTGACGCTGACTTGACCGGGGGACGCTTCCTCGATGATCGCCTGCACATCAAAAAACGATGGGTCGCTGAGCATCGTTGGCGTCGGGCGATGCTCAACGCGGCGGGCTCGGCCTGATCCATCGGGGGTTAGGCGGTAATACAAAGCCTCCAGCGGCGTTGACTCCAGGGGGTTATCCAGTGGCAGCAACGCCACGCGCCGGTACACCAGCGATTGAAAAAAGCGCTGCAGCGGCACCAGCAGGCTGGAATCAGTGTGATAAGGCACCTGCTGATGCCATAACGCATTGCGCTCATCAAGCACGTACAGGTCGGCGTTCGGCTCGTTGATCCGGTAGAACACCTGGATGCACTCAGGCTGGCCGTACGGGATGAACAGCGACAGGTCCGAGTCGTCCAGTGCCTGGGGGTCCAGATGAATCGGGCTGTAGGCGGAAAGCTCTTCCCCCAGATAACTGAACAGCGCCGGCAGGTGTTCCAGCGTGACATGACTGACTCGGCCGGGGATCATTTCCAGGACGTGATACCGCTGCTCGACCTGGATGAGATAGCGGTGATTCAGGCGCCGGTCCAGCAGCAGTTGCGCGGTGCCGATGAGCTCCTCCACGCGCTGGGCGATGGCCTGCGCGCGGTTGTGGCAAAAGCAGCGCACGCGAATGACAGGCCTGGCGGACTTTTCCGGCAGGCCGTTGAGCAGTTCTGTCAGGCAGTCAAGCAGGGCGTGGGGGCCGTCGAAGCGATTGACCAGCACCTCGTTCCAGCTGTTGAGGGTGATCTGGTCGAAGGTCAACACCAGATTTTCGCGGACACCGGCGTAGCTCAGCGAGTCGGTTCGCTCGGTGGTCATCAGGATGTTCAGGTCTTTGTGGTGCCTGAGCGGGTCGACGCCGACGTTGACCAACAGCAGGATCTCGCGGGGCACACTCGGGCTCAGCAGTACGTCTTCCTCGACCATGGCCAGCGGCAGCGCAATGCTCTGCTGTAACGCGCCTTGCAGATTGAACAGTTCGAATTCGGTCAGATCACTGATGCCAGGGTGCAGCGCCAGGCGTGTACTGCTGTCGATGACGTTGTTGCGATGGCACCACGTAAGGAGCTCCAGCAGTTCGCGGCTGCGCTTGATCGGCGCAAACGTCTCCAACTCATGGGCGCTCAGACTTCCGTTGTACAGGCACCATTGATACCTGCCGGGCTCGCGCTTGTTCGGCCGTTGCGCCAGCGTCAAGGTGTCTTCCGCCAGATCCGGCGCAATGCCCGGATTGAGAAATTCCACTTTGCCGGCTTTGCGTTCAAAGGCTGCGTACAGGCGTCGCCCGAGCACATTCAAGTCGCGCTTGTTGATCGAATTGACGGCCTTTTGCGTCCGCGCGAACTGGGTCAGGAAGCGGTAACTGAAGTTGAGCTCGCCGACCAGTGCGCGGCGCTCGCTGGCGACCTGACGCACTTTCCACTGACTGCGGCTGTCGAGCAGCGCCAACTGGCGCTCGTCCCACTTCCACTCATTGACCAGCCGCTCCAGCAGCAGGCGCTGCCAACTGTTGCTGCGGTGGCGAGTGGACCCGGTAAGTTTCTTGTTCACCTTCAGGTACAAACTGCGGCGCACCAGCTCCAGCCGCTCGGGTTCGCCCCTCGCGAGCAGATATTCCTCGATGCGCCGGTACACCATCACGTAGGGGTCCAGCTCGTCGAGATCGGCGCAGTTGGCAAACACGGCTTTTTTTAAGCGCATGCTCAGGCACTGCACCTGCGGGTGTTCGCTGGCGTAAACCTCGGTGAGCAGCAGCTTGAGCACGGATTTGTAGGGTGATTCGATGCCTTTGAACAGCTGCCACAGCCCTGCGCCGATGAATTCGCCCGGCGGGATGCGCGACATATTGCCGAGGTCCAACACCTCGTCAGCGCGAATAAAGCGTTTCGACAGCAGGGTATGGGTGTATTCGGCGTAGCGTGTTTCCTCATAGACCGGCACCAGCCACCACATCGGGGTGCGCCCGGCCATCCAGATGGCGGTGCGATAAAACTCGTCGAGCAGCAAGTAATGCTGCGTCGTGCCGCAGTCTTCGCCACTCAGCTGTGCGTCGCGCTCGCCGACGACAAAACGCTCCGGATCGACGAGAAAGAAATGCGCCTCGGCACCCATGCTCGCCGCCCAGCTTTCCAGGGACTGGCACTTCTTGCGCAGTTCCTGCATGTCGTCTGCAGACAGCAGCGGGTCGTGGCAGATCCACACGTCCATGTCGCTCTGGTCGGCCTGGGCGAGGGTGCCAAGGCTGCCCATCAGGAAGATGCCGTGAATCGGCTGCGGTGGATTGACTCGGCGTGGTTTGTAGGAGAACGACCGCGTCAGCCGTTGCGCTTCCGCAAGGGCCTGGGCGTCAGGCTCGTAATGGGAAACGCCAGCAGGGGTCGAGCCCGACACATAGCCTGGCAACAGAGGATGATTGACGTGGAAAAACAGCGGCAGCAGCGAAAGCACGCTTTGCTGGCGCGTCGACAGGCCTTCGTAGGCGCGCGCCAGTCGACTCTCGCTCAGGGCCAGGAAGCGGCTGCGTAACTGAGCGAGGACCTTGCGATCAATGCCCTCATCCAGATCCGGGCGAATTTCGGAACTACGCGTCATCGCGACTCGAAGCCGGCGGGCGGCACTGCATGGAGTGAAGGTGTAGCGATAATCAAGACCGCAGGCGTCGGGCCTGCGTGGCTCGACTGAACGTCTTTTTTATGGCGCCATTATTTTATCGGCGCAGCATCGTTGAAATGGAGGATTCGCGAAACCTTTATTTGATGCGTCCAGGCAAAGGTTTCGCGAGGACGACGTCAGGCAGCTTCCTGGCTGGTGGCAAGAATGAGCAGCAGCGATTGAGCGTGGTCGGCGGCATCAAGACCCAGGCTGGTCAAATAGCCTCCGTCGTGTTGCGTGGTGAGGCCTTTGTCGAAGAGTCGTTGGGCGGCAGCGATGGCTGTGGGAGCCGCGGAATGGTGGTGGACCTTCAGTCCCTCTTTAGTGTTGCTCAGATTGAACAGCGACAGGATTTCCAGCTCGGCAACCAATTCAGGGGTAAACGACATAGGTGCTCCAGACTTTTCCAGTGGATACACCGCGATCGGAATCGCAGGCGTGACGGCCCCATCGCCATGCGGCAGCGAGGCTTTTGGAGTGTAGTCAGGTCTGGGGATTTTGCAGAAAGTATCTGGCCGGTCGTCAGGTCGGTTGAGCGACCGGCATGTTGGGCGGGTTTTACTCGTCTTCCGCCAGTCGCACGCCCGGCGGCATGTCGGGCAGTGCGCGCAGGGCCGCTTCGTACCAGACGGTATTGAACGGACGATCTTCGGCCAGGATCCCGTCGATCTCCAGCGCCAGAATGTGGGCCATCATCTGCAGAATTTCTTCACGCTCGATGCCCACCAGAGTCAGCTTGTTGTAGGTGGCTTTGGCCGCTGGGGGGTTGTCGCTCTCGATCTGATTTTCGATGGCTTCAATCAGCGTCGCTTCAGCGAACTCTTCGTCGTCGATTTCAATGTTGTCGCTCATGTCGTTCTCGATGTCCTGCCAATTGAATGGCATCGCCGGCACCGGGCGACGCCGTTTATGGGTTTAGCGGGTGGCGAGCAAATGCCGGCCGCGCGCAACCGCGGCCTTGACCTGCTCTGGCGCCGTGCCGCCGATGTGGTTGCGGGCATTGACCGAACCTTCGAGCGTCAGCACTGCGAAGACATCCTGTTCGATCTGGTCGCTGAACTGACGCAGCTCGTCCAGGGTCATCTCGGCCAGATCCTTGCCGGTCTCAACGCCATGCTTTACCGCGTGACCCACGATCTCGTGGCAATCACGGAACGGCAGGCCACGGCGGACCAGATAGTCGGCCAGGTCGGTTGCCGTGGAGAAGCCACGCAGCGCGGCCTCGCGCATCATGGCGTGCTTGGGCTTGATCGCCGGGATCATGTCGGCGAAGGCACGCAGCGAGTCGCGCAAGGTGTCGGCAGCGTCGAACAGCGGCTCCTTGTCTTCCTGATTGTCCTTGTTGTAGGCCAGCGGCTGGCCCTTCATCAAGGTCAGCAGGCCCATCAGAGCGCCGAATACGCGGCCGCTTTTGCCACGGACCAGCTCGGGCACATCCGGGTTTTTCTTTTGCGGCATGATCGAGCTGCCGGTGCAAAAGCGATCAGGCAGGTCGATGAACTGGAATTGCGCGCTGGTCCACAGCACCAGCTCTTCGGAGAAGCGCGACAGGTGCATCATCGCGATACTCGCGGCGGAGCAGAATTCGATGGCGAAGTCGCGATCGGAGACGCTGTCCAGCGAGTTGCCGCCGACGGCTTCGAAACCCAGCAGCTGGCAGGTCAGCTCGCGGTCGATCGGGTACGTGGTGCCGGCCAGCGCGGCGCTGCCCAGGGGCATGCGGTTGGTGCGTTTGCGGCAATCCACCAGACGCTCGAAATCACGGCTGAGCATTTCGAACCACGCCAGCATGTGGTGACCGAAGGTCACCGGTTGGGCGGTCTGCAGGTGAGTGAAGCCCGGCATGATGGTCTCGGCTTCGCGCTCGGCCAGGCCCAGCAGGCCTTCTTGCAAGCGGGTGATCTCGGCCAGAATCAGGTCGATTTCATCGCGCAACCACAGGCGGATGTCAGTGGCGACCTGATCGTTGCGGCTGCGCCCGGTGTGCAGTTTTTTACCGGTGACGCCGATGCGGTCGGTCAGGCGCGCTTCGATATTCATGTGCACGTCTTCGAGGTCCACGCGCCAGTCGAACGTGCCGGCTTCGATCTCGCCCTGAATGCTCTTCAGCCCGTCGATGATGGTGTCGCGCTCGGCGTCGGTGAGCACACCGACCTTGGCCAGCATCGTGGCGTGGGCAACCGAGCCCATGATGTCGTGGCGATAAAGGCGCTGATCGAAGGTGACGGAGGCGGTGAAGCGTGCGACGAAGGCGTCGACGGGTTCACTGAAGCGGCCGCCCCAGGACTGGTTGGTCTTGTCGGTGCTCATGATTCGCTCGCTGCTGTACTGGTGGCTGAAACTGATGAAAAACCGGCGCCGGCCGATTCTAAAGACGCGGGCGATGATAACAGCATTGCCGTTTATTTATCCCCGGCGGCTTGCCCGCAACGGTATGAGCGAAGAGACTGGCGGCCATGCAGAACGAGCGCAAACAACCGGGGCAGAGCAGTGCGCCCGGCAAAGAGTTTTTCCTCCCGGAACTGTGTCTGCCCCAGGCGTTGCTGATGCTGGTCGTGCTGGCGGAGTTGCTGGTCTTCGTGCTTGTGCTCATCGAACCCATGCAGCCGGATTTCGACTGGGTACGGCTGGCGCTGATTTCTCTTTTCGTGCAGTGGATCGTGCTGTTGTCCGCCGCGCTGCTGTGTGGCTTGCGCCCCTGGCTGGCACGCCTGCGTGCCGGGATGGCCGGCTGCATCGGCTGTCTGCTGGTGGTGGCGGTGACGCTGATGTGCACCGCCGTGACTGACTACTACCAGGTGAATCCGCCGACCTCGTTCGATGGTGTCGTCGAACGGTACCTGCGCTACGCCTTGATCGCCTTGATCATGTCCGCGCTGATGCTGCGGTACTTTTACCTGCAGAGTCAGTGGCGCAAACAGCAGCAGGCCGAGCTTCAGGCCAGGATCGAGTCCTTGCAGGCGCGTATCCGTCCGCACTTTCTGTTTAATACGCTCAACAGCATTGCCAGCCTGGTCACCAGCGATCCGGTCAAAGCGGAGCAAGCGGTGCTTGATCTGTCCGACCTGTTTCGGGCCAGTCTGGGCAAGCCCGGCAGCCTCACGACATGGCGCGAAGAGCTTGAATTGGCGAAACGCTATTTATCGATTGAGCAATATCGACTTGGCGAGCGTCTACAGTTGGACTGGGCCGTTAGTGCAATTCCCGACGACTTGCCAATTCCCCAGCTAACCTTGCAGCCATTATTGGAAAACGCGTTGATTTACGGCATCGCGCCCCGTGTTGAAGGCGGCGTGGTCAGAGTTGAGGCGGACTACGAACGGGGAGTATTTATATTGCGCGTCAGTAATCCTTACGATGAGGTCGTCTTACGACAAAATCCAGGCGGCACTCAGCAGGCCCTGGCAAACATCGGCGCTCGACTCACGGCACTTTTCGGCCCCCTCGCCAGTCTGAGCGTGGAGCGCCGAGACGGTCGTCACTTCACCTGTCTACGCTATCCTTGTGCGAGACTCACGCAGGAAGCCAGAGCTATATGAATGTCCTGATCGTTGATGACGAACCCCTAGCCCGAGACCGCCTGAGCCGTATGGTAAGTGAGCTCGAGGGTTACAAGGTTCTGGAACCCAGCGCCACAAATGGCGAAGAAGCATTGCAGCTGATTGAAAATTTGAAACCCGACGTGGTGTTGCTGGATATCCGCATGCCTGGCCTGGATGGACTTCAGGTGGCGGCAAAATTGTGCGAGCGCGACACCCCGCCTGCCGTCGTGTTCTGCACGGCCCACGATGAATTTGCGCTGGAGGCCTTCCAGGTTAGCGCCGTGGGGTATCTGGTCAAACCGGTTCGCCCCGAGCACTTGCTGGAGGCGCTGCGCAAAGCCGAGCGGCCAAACCGTGTGCAACTGGCAGCGATGACGCGGCCTGCTGCGGAAAGCGGCACTGGTCCGCGCAGCCACATCAGTGCACGTACCCGAAAGGGCATTGAGCTGATCCCGTTGTCCGAGGTGATCTATTTCATCGCTGATCACAAGTACGTGACCCTGCGCCACGAAGGCGGCGAAGTGCTGCTGGATGAACCGCTTAAAGCCCTGGAAGACGAATTCGGCGACCGTTTCGTACGCATCCACCGCAACGCGCTGGTTGCCCGGGAACGCATTGAGCGCCTGCAGCGCACGCCGCTGGGCCATTTTCAGTTGTTCCTGAAAGGGCTCAATGGCGATGCGTTGATCGTCAGCCGCCGGCACGTTGCCGGTGTGCGCAAGATGATGCAGCAGTTGTAAGCGTGTGCCGCGAGGAGCATGCCGGGATGCGGGCGACACGCCGTCGCATGGCGTACGCAGGTTGATTGAGATCATGATGCGCGCAGATTGAATACAGTCATTCGGCCCGATCTGGCCGAGCTGTTATTATTCGCCGCATTCACTCAGTACGGACCGGTTCATGTCTTCTCGCGAAATCCGCATCGCCACCCGCAAAAGCGCCCTGGCCCTCTGGCAAGCCGAGTACGTCAAGGCGCGTCTGGAGCAGGCGCATCCCGGCCTGATCGTGACACTGGTGCCGATGGTCAGTCGCGGCGACAAGCTACTGGATTCGCCGCTGTCGAAGATCGGCGGCAAGGGTTTGTTCGTCAAGGAACTGGAAACAGCCCTGATGGAGCACAGAGCCGACATAGCCGTTCACTCGATGAAAGACGTCCCGATGGACTTCCCCCAAGGGCTCGGGCTGTTCTGTATCTGCGAACGCGAAGACCCGCGCGACGCCTTCGTTTCCAATACCTATGCCAGTCTCGATGAGTTGCCCGCCGGCGCCGTTGTCGGGACGTCGAGCCTGCGTCGGCAGGCTCAGTTGCTGGCGCGTCGGCCTGACTTGCAAATCCGGTTTCTGCGCGGCAACGTCAATACACGCCTCGCCAAGCTGGATGCAGGTGAGTACGACGCGATCATCCTTGCCGCTGCTGGCCTGATCCGCCTGGGTTTCGAAGAGCGCATTACGGCCCCCATCAGCATCGACCACAGCTTGCCAGCTGGCGGGCAGGGCGCGGTGGGCATTGAATGCCGCAGCGTCGATATCGAAGTGCATGCCTTGCTTGCCCCGTTGCACCATGATGACACCGCCGTGCGGGTCACCGCCGAGCGCGCGCTCAACAAGCACCTCAACGGTGGTTGCCAGGTGCCGATCGCCTGTTATGCCGTGCTGGAAGGCGAGCAACTGTGGTTGCGCGGTCTGGTAGGCGATCCCTCCGGCACAGTGCTGCTCCACGCCGAAGCGCGCGCGCCACAAGTCGATGCCCAGACGCTGGGCGTACAAGTCGCCGAAGCGCTGCTGGACCAAGGCGCGGCGAAGATTCTCAAAGCTGTGTATGGCGAGGCAGACGACGAGTGAAGGCCTGGCGTTTGCTGCTCACGCGTCCTGCTGAAGAGTCGCAGGCCCTCGCGCAGACGCTGGCTGAGGTCGGCGTGTACGGCGCCAGCCTGCCGTTGCTCGAGATCGAGCCTCTGCCAGTTTCAGAAGCCAACCGTTCAATCATCTACGACCTGGCTGCGTATTGCGCCGTTATCGTCGTCAGCAAGCCGGCCGCGCGCCTTGGGCTGGCGATGCTTGACGAAGTCTGGCCGCAGCCGCCGATGCAGAAGTGGTTCACCGTCGGCGCTGCAACCGCGCAAATCCTCGATGACTATGGTCTGCACGTGTTCTTCCCCGAGCACGGCGACGACAGCGAAGCGCTACTCGACCTGCCGCAGTTTCAACAAGCTGTCTCGGGCTACGACCCCAAAGTGCTGATCATGCGCGGCGAAGAAGGGCGCGAGCTGTTGGCCGAGCGGTTGCGGGAGCGTGGTGTGATGGTTGATTACCTGCCGCTGTATCGTCGCCACCTGCCGCAATACCCGGCTTTCGTGCTGCCCGACACGGTTAGAGCGGAACGCTTGAATGGGCTGGTGGTCAGCAGTGGACAGGGTTTCGAGCATCTGCGTGAGCTGGCGGGCGATGCCTGGCCTACGCTTGCGCAGATGCCTTTGTTTGTACCGAGCCCCCGGGTCGCTGAAATGGCGCGTGCTGCCGGGGCTCTTGACGTAGTGGACTGCCGTGGCGCCAGCGCCCCGGCCTTGCTGGCAGCATTGCGCGGATACACCGCGCCTGCCTCACAGGCGTAATGGTCGATCAGTCGGATTACGCGACGCCCAAAATGCAAAGGATGGACACGTGAGCGAAACAGTCTTGCCAAAAGATGACGTTGAACCGGTACTGGCCAAACCTGAGCCGCTGCCGGATCCAGCGTACAAAGAACCGTCGAATCGCCGAAGCAGCAACGGGCTCGCCATACTGGCGCTGTTGCTGGGCGCAGCGGGTGTTGCCGTTGGCGGCTGGAGCGTTTGGCAACTGCGCGCCATGCAGGCCGGTCACCAGGAGCAGTTGGGGCAGTTGCAGGACATCGGCTCTCAGACTCAAGCCCTCAAGCAGAGCGAACAG
This sequence comes from Pseudomonas sp. AK106, assembly GCF_053903055.1. NCBI lineage: Bacteria > Pseudomonadati > Pseudomonadota > Gammaproteobacteria > Pseudomonadales > Pseudomonadaceae > Pseudomonas > Pseudomonas sp. AK106. Next base: position 5,427,683 of record NZ_CP096426.1, on the reverse strand, counting down.
CAAATCGCCGTACGCCTGGCACAACTGCCACCGGCTGAAGAGCTGGAAGATCGCCGTCGCCTCGTCACGCAGTTGCAGGGTGATCAGCAGCGCCTGAGCCAGCGTGTAGAAACTGTACTCGGTGCCAGCCGCAAGGACTGGCGTCTTGCCGAGGCGGAGCATTTGCTGCGCCTGGCGAGCCTGAGGCTCTCTGCGCTGCAAGACGTCAACAGTGCTGCGGCGCTGGTGCAGGGCGCTGACGAGATCCTGCGCGAGCAGGATGATCCCGGCGCATTCGCCGCCCGCGAGCAATTGGCCAAAAGCCTGACTGCGCTGCGCAGCGTCGATCAACCGGATCGCACGGGTTTGTTCCTGCAACTAGCGGCAGTGCGTGAGCAAGTCGCGCAGCTGAATGAGCTGGCGCCGGAATACAAGGACAAGGGCGACTCGCTGTTCGGTTTGACCGATGGCAGCGAGGACAGCTACTGGGCCAAGTGGTGGGACAAGATCTCCCAGTTCGTGCGCATCGATTTTCATGCGGACAAAAATATCCGGCCGTTGCTGGCAGGTCAGAGCCTGACCCAAGTCCGTCTGGCATTGAGCCTGGCGATCGAGCAGGCGCAATGGGCGGCGCTCAACGGTCAGGGCCCGGTCTACGAAAAAGCCATGGCCGAGGCGCGCAGCGTCCTGGACGACAATTTCAATCGCGACAACCAGCAGAGCAAAGCCCTCGGCCAGCGTCTGGATGAGTTGGGCAAACAGCCGGTTTCAGTCGCCACCCCTGATCTGACACAAAGTCTGGCTGCGGTTCAGGCCTACCTCGAGCAGCGCCATACGCCTGTTGGCGGTGCGCTGGAGAAACGCACTGATGAGGCGCAGCCTGGGAAGCAGCCATGAAGCGCGCTTACGTCATCCTCTTCGTGTTGGTTGTGGCGGCGGCGCTGATAGGCGTCGCGATCTCCCGCCATGCGGGCTACGTGCTTATTTCCTACGACACTTTCCGCTACGAATCGAGCATCTGGGCAGCGCTGGCGTTGCTCGTCGCCGTCCTGTTCATTCTGTGGCTGGTGCGAGTCGTCATTACGTTGCTGACGACCTCCGGCGGGGTGGTCAACCCCTGGTCCCGTCGCAATCGCAGTCGTCGCGTTCAGAACGCGATCGAGCAAGGTCAGATGGACCTCGCCGAAGGGCGCTGGGCCAGCGCGCAACGCAACTTGCATCGTGCCGCCGAGGCGGAGCGTCAGCCACTGCTGTATTACCTCGGCGCCGCTCGGGCAGCGAACGAGCAGGGTCGTTACGAGGAAAGCGACAACTTGCTTGAGCGCGCGCTTGAGCGTCAGCCGCCTGCCGAGCTCGCCATTGCCTTGAGCCACGCGCAACTGCAGGTGGACCGCGGTGATCTCGACGGAGCGTTGGTGACCTTGCAGGCTATGCAAGAACGCCATCCGCATAACCCGCAGGTATTGCGCCAGTTGCAGCGTCTGTACCGCGAACGCGGTGAGTGGGCAGAGTTGATTCGGCTGATGCCGGAGTTGCGAAAAGACAAGGTGCTTCCGGCGCAAGCACTGGCTGAATTGGAGCGACGCGCCTGGGGTGAAAATCTCTCGCTGGCGGCCCATCGTGAATCCGACGGTGATAACGTCGCCACGGGTCTCCCGTCGCTGGAAAACGCCTGGCAGCAACTGACTTCGGCTCAGCGCCAAGAGCCCGCGCTGGTATTGGCGTACGCCGAACAACTGCGTCGTCTGGGCGCCGATGTGCAGGCTGAGGAAGTCTTGCGCACGGCCATGAAACGCGACTACAACACCCACCTCGCGCGGTTGTATGGACTGGTGCGTGGCGCCGATCCTGGCAAGCAACTGCAGACCGCTGAAGGCTGGCTGAAAAGCCATACTGATGATCCAGGCTTGCTGTTGACCCTGGGCCGTCTGTGCCTTCAAAGCAGTTTGTGGGGTAAAGCCCGCGACTATCTCGAGTCGAGTCTGAGGTTGCAGCGAAACCCTGAAGCCTGTGCCGAACTGGCCCGTCTGCTTGCGCAGCTGGGCGAGACCGATCGCAGCAATCAGCTGTTTCAGGAAGGCCTGGGTCTGCTGGACGAGCGTTTGCTCGCACGTCCTTTGCCAGCACTGACACGCGTTTAGACTGAAGTCAGACGTTAACGTGAAGAGGCCCGATAGCGGGCCTCTTCTGCGTCTGATTCGCAGATTTGTGTAGGACGTTTCTGTGCTTGGTGTGGCTTGTTGGGAGGATCTCCGGGCTACCGGTATAACGTCTTAAACACGGCGTCGGGATTTACCTACATCAACAAAGAAATATCCTCCGTTGGGTGCCTTGAAAGCGACTCGCGCTTTCCTCTACCGTAGCCGCCTTCGTCTTTTGTTACGGATTTTCCATGCAGCTGGCTCGTACGCGCTCCCTGTTCTCTCTGGCGTTTCTGGCCTGCGCATCGATTGTAGGAGCGACGGATTATCTCGGCCCTGTCGTTGATGCGGCGCCGTGCCCGATGTGTCTGCTTCAGCGTGTGCTCATGGCGATATCGGCGGGTGTGTGCCTGCTCGCCGCGCTGCACGCGCCGGGCAAATCTGGCTGGCGTGTCTACGCCGGCTTTCTTTTACTGTCTTCCGCTTTGGGGGCGAGCGTCGCGGCACGTCAGGTCTGGTTGCAGGCTTCGCCACCCGAGAACATGGCCGCATGCATTGAAAACCTTCACTACCTGACGGAAACACAGCCCTACCTGAAGGTCATGGCGATGGTGCTGGCGGGAAGTGCAGGGTGCTCCGAGATCAACTGGTCGCTGTTCGGCATCAGCTTGCCTGAATGGAGCCTGCTGGCATTCTCTGGCTTGTGCCTGTTCGCGATGTACTACCTTTTTATCGAGTTCCGCCGATTCAGATCAATGGATCTGGGAACTCCTGATTAAACACTTGTATGAACTTTGTGTCCTGCGTACCTTGCTGGGCTAGTCATGCGGGCATAATCTGGGCCGCACGCATCATCGGATCAATGTTGCTGTCGACACTTTTGCGGGCCGGTTCCGACAATCCCGGAACGTACCCCAGAAGCGCCTGAAGCAGCATGCCCCTGAAGGGAAGAGAGAACATCATGCTGGAAAGTTGTCAGAACGCTCAGGAACGCTGGGGTGGGGTTCACAAGCTGATTGACCGCTGGTTGCTGGAGCGCAACGAGCTGATCACGGCTTATTACGCCTTGAGTGCAGAGCCGGGAGCGTTTTTGGAAAAACGCGCGCCCCTGCAAGAATTTTGCGGCACCCTGGTCGATTACGTGTCGGCCGGTCATTTCGAAATCTACGAGCAGCTGACCAACGAAGCCAAGGCGTTTAATAACCAGCGAGGCCTCGACCTGGCTGACACGATTTATCCTCGGCTCGACGTCATCACCGAGAAGCTGCTGGCGTTCAACGATCTCTGTGACGAAGGCAAATGCGTCGCCGAGAAACTCAAGGAGTTGGGCAGCTTGCTGCACGAGCGCTTTGAACTGGAAGACTGCCTGATCGAAGTGCTGCACAACGCGCACAAGGAACAGGTTGAGGAAGAGGTCTGAGAGGGCCGCTGATGTAAAAAAGGGTGCCATGGGCGCCCTTTTTTTATGGTCTGTCGCGGCGAGCCTCGGCCACTGCCGGTGTTACTGCGACACCCCCAGCAGCTCTATTTCGAACACCAGCGGCGTGTAAGGATCGATCAGATCGCCAGCGCCTTCTGCGCCATACGCTTGGGCCGAAGGGATGACCAGGCGCCATTTGGCACCCACTGGCATGTCGGCGAGGGCGGTGGTCCAGCCGGCGATGACGCTGTCCAGACGAAACCATTGTGGCTGCTGGCTCTGATCGAAGATCGTGCCGTCAGGCAGACGGCCCACGTACTTCACTTGCACCCGGCCATTGATGTCGGGTTTGGGGCCATTGCCCGGCGTCAGCTCGGTCATCAGGATGCCGTCCGCGAGCTGGCGAACCCCCGGCTTGGCCTTCTCGGCGTCCATGAACTTGCGCTCGTCCTTCAATGCCGCTTCAGTCTGCGGTTCGGTCTGGCCGGAGTTTTCAGCCTGTGCGAGGGCGGCATCGTGGTCGCTGAGAATCTGCTCCATGCGTTCCTGCTTGATTGCCAACGGCTTGCCCTGATACGCCGACTGCAGGCCTTCAAGCAGCGCGGGCAACTGCAGATCGGGTGCTTCCTGGCGCAGGCGCTCACCCAGGCTGGCGCCGAGGCTGTAGGAAAGATCGTGGGTGTTGTCGGACGCCGGAGCATCGGTCGCGTGAGCAAGGGGTACCAAGAGGAACAACGACATAAACAGGTAGCGCGACATGAATGCTCTCCGGCCTGGGAAGTGAGCGATTATGCCAGCGCTGAGGCCCGAGCGTGACGGGTATTGCCGGGTTTTTGGGCGTCCTGCAACAGAGCGGGGATTGTAGTGTCAAGATGCCCTAGCGGCGGTGCGGGCGGAGGTCTAGTATGGCCGCACTCAAATCAGCCAGGAGGTAAGTCATGTCGGCCACCAAGAAGCCAGTAAACACTCCGTTGCATTTGCTTCAACAGCTGTCGGGCAGCCTGCTCGAACATCTCGAAACCGCCTGCTCTCAAGCATTGGCTGACGCTGAAAAACTGCTCGCCAAACTCGAGAAGCAACGTGGCAAGGCGCAGGAAAAACTGCACAAGTCGCGCACCAAACTGCAGGACGCTGCCGCCGCCGGTAAAGCCAAGGCCCAAGGCAAGGCCAAAGACAGCGTAGCCGAGCTCGAGTCGTTGCTCGACGCTTTGAAAGATCGTCAGACTGAAACCCGCAGCTACATCCTCAACCTCAAGCGTGATGCTCAGGAAAGCCTGAAGCTGGCCCAAGGCATTGGCCGCGTGAAGGAAGCCGTTGGCAAAGCGCTGAACGATCGCGCTGCAAAAGACCCGGCTCGACCTGATGCCAAGCCTGTCGCGCCAAAACCGCCTGCGAAAATGCCTCCAAAACCAGCAAAACCTGCACCCAAAGCCGCCCCGGCAAAGCCTGCTGCTAAAACCGCCGTCAAAGCCGTCGCCGAAAAAACCGTTGCCAAGGTGACTGCGAAAACTGTCGCCGCCAAGCCTGCTGCGACCAAGGCACCCGCTGCCAAACCAGCTGCCAGCGCTGCGAGCAAGCCAGCCGCTAAAACCGCTGTGGCCGCCAAGACCACCGCTGCCAAGCCGGCTGCCGTGAAAGCCGCTGCCAAACCTGCTCCGGCTAAAGCGTCTGCTGCGAAACCAGCCGCCAGTGCCGCCGCCAAGCCTGCCGCCAGCAAAGCAGCTGCCAAACCGGCCGGCATAGCATCATCCAAGCCTGCGGGCGCCAAGCCAGTCGCTGCGAAGACTGCTGCAAAACCGTCCGCCAAGCCTGCTGTCTCTGCAACGGCCAAACCAGCGGCCGCAGCGCCTGCTGCTCCAGCAGTGTCCCCTGCACCAGGCGCTCCAGCCGCTGATTCGACCTCGAACAGCGCGTCCTAAGCGATATCGGTCCCGGCGCGAAGCAGAATCTGCAACGCGTCGGGACTGGCTTGAGCAGCACCTCCCGCCAGCGCTTCCAGCCACACACCCGTAGGTTGAGCATCTCGCTCAGGCCAGTCTTTGGTCAGCCGTTGCAGCCGCACCAGTAGCTCACGCTCGGCGTCAAGCTCAAGGGTTTTAAGTCTGTCGCGTAACGCCGTCAGCTCTTCGTCTTCTTTCGCGTCGGCCTTCCAGCGGGTCCGAACATCCCTCAATGGCCCCACCACCTTCTCGTGCCACGGGTCGGCCAATTGTCCGATTTGTCCTGCCCGCTCCGGGTGGAACTGCACACCACGCCGGTCCATCCAGACGCCGCACAGCAGCGCGCAGACATTGGCGCCATCGGCTTGCAGCTTCAGGCACGCCTGCTCGACGCCTGGGCGAGCATAGAAATCGAGGGTGAAACTCCATAGGTCCGAGAGCATCGTCATCTACCTGTTTTGGGCGAAGCTGGTAGACTCCGCCGCCATTATGATCAGACTTCAAAGCCTTACCTTACAGCGTGGTCCGCAACGTCTGCTAGAAGACGCCGAGCTGACCCTGCACGCCGGCCAGAAAGCCGGTCTGATCGGCGCCAACGGCGCCGGTAAATCCAGCCTGTTCGCGCTGCTTCGGGGTGAACTAACCCCCGACAATGGCGATTGCCTGCTGCCTGCCGATTGGCGCATCGCCCACATGCGTCAGGAGGTCGACACCCTCGATCGTCTGGCGGTGGACTACGTCCTCGACGGCGATCTGCGACTGCGTCAGGTTCAGCATGACCTCGCGGCTGCCGAGGCCGCTCAGGACGGCGCCGCGCAAGCACGTCTGCATTCGGAGCTCGACAGCGCCGATGGCTACACGGCCGATGCGCGGGCGCGCAAGCTGCTGGCAGGTCTGGGCTTTACCAACGAGCAGATGGAGCGCCAGGTCAGCGATTTCTCCGGTGGCTGGCGGATGCGTCTCAACCTGGCGCAGGCGTTGATGTGTCCTTCGGACCTGCTGCTGCTCGATGAGCCGACCAACCACTTGGATCTCGATGCCATTCTCTGGCTTGAAGACTGGCTCAAAAGCTACCAGGGCACCCTGCTGCTGATCTCCCACGACCGCGATTTTCTGGATGCGGTGGTCGATCACGTTGCCCACGTCGAGCAGAAAAAGATCACGCTCTATCGCGGCGGTTACAGCGCTTTCGAACGCGCCCGTGCCGAGCGCCTGGCCCAGCAACAGCAGGCCTACGACAAGCAACAGGCCCAGCGCGCGCACATGGAGAAATTCATCACGCGCTTCAAGGCCCAGGCCACCAAGGCCAAACAGGCCCAGAGCCGGATCAAAGCCCTTGAGCGAATGGAAGAGCTGTCGGCGGCCCACGTCGATTCTCCGTTCGACTTCACCTTCCGCGAATCGACCAAGATCTCCAGCCCGCTGATGGATCTGTCTGACGCGCGACTGGGCTATGGCGACAAAGCCATCCTGCAAAAGGTGAAGCTGCAACTGACGCCGGGCGCACGCATCGGTTTGCTGGGCCCGAACGGCGCCGGTAAATCCACGCTGATCAAAAACCTTGCGGGCGAACTCGAGCCGTTGAGCGGGCGCATGGTGCGTGGCGAAAACACGGTGGTCGGCTACTTTGCCCAGCATCAGCTCGACTCCCTGGACGCCAAGGCCAGTCCGTTGCTGCACCTGCAGCGTATCGCGCCCACCGAGCGCGAACAGTCCTTGCGGGATTTCCTCGGCGGTTTCGACTTCCGCGGTGCGCGCCTCGACGAGCCGGTGCTGAATTTCTCCGGTGGCGAGAAAGCGCGGCTGGCCTTGGCCCTGATTGCCTGGGACAAACCCAACCTGCTGCTGCTCGACGAACCGACTAACCACCTGGATCTGGAAATGCGCCTGGCTTTGACCATGGCGCTTCAGGAGTTCAGTGGCGCGGTACTGGTGGTCTCCCACGATCGGCATTTGCTCAAGAGCACGACGGATAATTTCCTCCTCGTCGCCGATGGCCTTGTTCAGGAGTTCGATGGCGATCTGGACGACTACGCGCGGTGGCTGGTGGACTATCGCCTGCGCAATGCGCCGACCAGTAACACGCCGGTGAACGTCGACAAGACCGACAAGAAAGCGCAGCGACAGCAGGCCGCCGCATTGCGCCAGCAACTCGCGCCGCACAAGCGCGAAGCCGACAAGCTTGAAAAAGAGCTCGGCACGCTGCATGAGAAACTGGCGAAGATCGAAGTGGCCCTGGGCGACAGCGGCATTTACGAGGCGGCCAACAAAGACAAGCTGCGCGACCTGTTGGCGGATCAGGCCAAGCTCAAGTCACGTGAATCCGAGCTGGAAGAAGCGTGGATGGAAGCACTGGAATTGCTGGAGTCGATGCAGGCCGAGCTGGAAGCGTTGTCCTGATGGTGTGGCCTGCGTTAGTCGTATAACGCAGGCGACCGGAACAGCTGTCGGCCAAGTCGCCGCAACAGTCAGAAATAACTGGCCTTTGCAGGTCCGGAAACACTAGGTTAGGCGAAGATTTCGTTGCCTGAGGTGCGTGATGTCGCTCGAAACATGGTTGGCGTTTTTCGCCGCTTGCTGGGTTATCAGTCTGTCTCCGGGCGCGGGCGCCATCGCGTCGATGTCCAGCGGTCTGCAATACGGGTTCTGGCGCGGCTACTGGAATGCTCTGGGCCTGCAGATCGCGCTCGTCGTGCAGATCGCCGTGGTTGCTGCCGGGCTTGGCGCGGTGCTGGCCACTTCAGCCTTGGCGTTCACGCTGATCAAATGGTTTGGCGTCGCCTACCTGGTCTATCTGGGCATCAGGCAATGGCGTGCGTTGCCAAGCAATCTGGCGGATGAGTCGGCTGTGCGCCCGGTGGGCAAGCCCCTTGTGCTCATGGGCCGAGGCTTTCTTGTGAACATCAGCAACCCCAAGGCGCTGGTGTTTATTCTGGCGATCCTGCCGCAGTTCATCGACACGCATCTGCCGCTGCTGCCGCAATACCTGATCATTGCCGCGACCATGGTGTGCGTGGACCTGATCGTCATGGCGGGCTACACCGGCCTGGCTTCGAAAGTGCTCCGCGCCCTCAAAACCCCCAAACAGCAACGCCGGATGAACCGCACCTTTGCCGGGTTGTTCGTCAGCGCCGCGGCATTTCTCGCCACATTGCATCGGGCCTGATTTGGCAAAAGCCCGCCCCACTGGATGCACACGATGTATCGGTTGGACCGGCTTCAGCCGGGAAGAGGCCATTGGCAGCACCCTCAATTTTGCGGTGTGACACCTGACCTCTTCCCGGCTAAAAGCCAGTCCTGCGGTTGAGTCACTGCCATCAATGCAGCGCTTGAGTCCTCGGCGCCTAACATGAACAATGGCAACCCTTCGCATTCCTATTTGAGATCCACCCCCATGTTCCGCTCCCGCTTATTGTCCTGCCTGAGCCTCGTGCTGTTGAGCCTGTTCAGCGTCGGCGCCTGCGCAGCGCCTGCCGAGGACGCGGCTCAGGCTTTGCATTTGCTCGATTACGTCGGAGCGGACTACCCGGCGACGGTTGCGGACGGCAAGGTCGTGGATGACGCCGAATACCGCGAGCAGGTGGAGTTTCTCGCGGCGCTGCAGGGCACGATCGCCGGGTTGCCGGCGAGGCCGGAGCGCGCTGCGCTGGAGCAGGGTGTCTCAGCGCTGTTGAATGCGGTCAACCAGAAGCAGGATGGCGTTCAAGTGGCCCGTCAGGCACGTCAGCTCGGCGCGAAGCTCGCAGTGGCCTACGAAGTCAGCCAGGCGCCGGTGATTACCCCGGATCCTGCACGTGGCGCGCCCTTGTATGCGCAGTATTGTTCGGTGTGCCACGGCGATACGGGCGCCGGCGACGGTCCGGCCGGGATTGGTCTTTCGCCGCCACCCGCCAATCTACGGGACCCGGCGCGGCTCGACCGCCTGAGTCTCTACGACCTCTACAACACCCTCGGGCTGGGCGTTGAAGGCACTGAAATGCCAGCGTTCGCGGACCAGCTGGATGATCGGCAGCGTTGGGACGTTGCCACTTACCTTGCAGGCTTCAGCGCGGATTCCTCTGCGAAGCAGGAAAAACCCTACAACCTCGCTGATCTCGCGCGGCAAACGCCCGCTGAGGTCAGTGCCGCCGAAGGGCCGCAGGCCGCTGCCAGCTTCCGTGTCCAGCGCGCGCAGCCGCCTCAGATTCAACGCGGCCCGGCTCAGCTCCTCGATTACACCAGCGCAACCCTCGACAAGAGTCTTGCCGCGTATCAGGCCGGTGATCGCGAGCAAGCGTATGACCTGTCGGTCGCGGCGTATCTGGAGGGTTTCGAGCTGGTCGAAAGCTCGCTCGACAACGTCGATGCCACCGTGCGCAAGGACACCGAAAAAGCACTCATGGCCTATCGGCAGTCGCTTCAGGACGGCTTGCCCGCAGCGCAAGCGGCGCAGAAACTCGCGGATGCCAAGGTCAAGCTCAAGGAGTCCGCCGATCTGCTCGGCAGCGATGGCCTGAGCACCTCATTGAGCTTCATCTCCGGTCTGCTGATCCTGCTGCGCGAAGGGCTGGAAGCGATTCTCGTGCTCGCCGCCATTCTCGCGTTCCTGCGCAACACCGGGCAGCAATCGGCGGTGCGCAGCGTCAACGTCGGCTGGGGGCTGGCGTTGCTGGCGGGTCTGGGTACGTGGGCGCTGGCAGCGTACGTCATTGACGTCAGTGGCTCGCAGCGCGAGCTGCTGGAGGGCGCGACGGCGCTGTTCGCCAGCGTCATGGTGCTGTGGCTGGGTGTGTGGATGCACGACCGACGTCATGCCGCCGCCTGGCAGGACTACATCAAGAGCAGCCTGGTCGGCGGCGGTGGGCGTTTTGGTTTTGCGGTGCTGGCGTTCTTCTCGGTCTATCGCGAGCTGTTCGAAGTCATTCTGTTCTACGAAACCCTGTGGCTGCAGGCAGGCCCCGCTGGCCACAATGCCGTATTGGCCGGGGGCGCCACGGCGCTGGTGTTGCTGGTCGGCTTGGCGTGGGTGATTCTGCGGGGTTCTGCGAAGCTGCCGCTGACGCTGTTCTTCGGTATCAATGCCGCGCTGCTGTGCGCGCTGTCGGTGGTGTTCGCCGGCCATGGCGTCAAGGCGTTGCAGGAAGCCGGGATTTTCGGAACGCATCCGGTGCCGTTCTTCGAGTTCGACTGGCTGGGCATTCACGCCGATGCCTATACCCTGGGCGCGCAAGCCATCGCGCTGTTGGCGATTGGGGTGCTGTATGGCCGCAGCCGGATAGCCGAGAAGCGCCGCGCGGCTGCTGCCTAAATTCACTTTCTGAAATCGGAGTCGCGTATGCGCGTCTGGATCGATGCTGACGCCTGCCCCAAGGCTGCCAAGGACCTCGTCGTCAAGTTTGCCCTCAAGCGCAAGTTCGAGGTCGTGCTGGTGGCGGGGCAGAGCCAGATCAAACCGAGCCTGACCCTGGTGAAGCTGATCGTTGTGCCCAGTGGCCCGGATGCCGCTGATGATTATCTGGTCGAGCACGCCGTACCGGGCGAGCTGGTGATCTGCAGCGATGTGCCATTGGCGGATCGTCTGGTGAAGAAGGGCGTTGCGGCGCTCGACCCACGGGGCAAGGAGTTCGATGCGCAGAACATGGGCCAGCGCCTGGCGATGCGCAACCTCTTCACGGATCTGCGGGAGCAAGGCCAGGCCAGTGGCGGGCAGGGCGCTTACGGCGAGCGGGAGAAACAGGCGTTTGCCAACTGCCTCGACCGGATCCTGACGCGGCTGGCTCGCGAGTATCCCTCGCCGCCCACATGCGATAGCCCGTAGGGCTGGCGCGCAGTCACTCCGCCTCCGGCCCCTTTTTAAACATCAGTCTGGAAGGCGGTCCTCGTTTTCCTGTACCAGCTCCAGCACCCGGTCCACCAGCTTGTTGATCCCGGATGCCGCGTCACCAATGGACTTGGCAACCATGTAAGCGGGTGTGCTCACCAGTTTGCGGTCCTTGTCTTCGACGATCTCCGTCACCTCACACTCCTGGTGGGTGCCGCCCATGCGGGTAATCGCTGCAGCAGTGTCGGCGTCGTTGCCAATCGTGCAGGTGACGCCCGGCCCATAGATTTTGGCGGCCAGCGCCGGCGATACGCAGATGAGCCCGATGGGTTTGCCCGCGGCGGCGAACGCTTCGGCCATCGCCAGCACTTCAGCCTGGACTTTGCAGCCAGCGCCCTGGGTAGAGAAGTCCGACAGGTTTTTCGCGGCACCGAAGCCGCCGGGGATGATCAAGGCATCGAATTCAGTGACGTCGGCTTCGCGGATGTCTTCGATGGCACCCCGGGCAATGCGGGCTGATTCAACCAGCACGTTGCGCGACTCGGGCATCTCTTCGCCGGTCAGATGATTGATGACGTGGTGCTGAGGGATATTGGGTGCAAAGCACTTCACTGCGGCGCCGCGCTGATCGAGGCGCAGCAACGTCAGCACGCTTTCGTGGATTTCCGCGCCGTCGTAAACGCCACAGCCAGAAAGAATAACGGCCACTTTTTTGGTCATTCGCGTGTTCCTCTCTCGGGCGCTCCGGCCCATAGCCGGTTACGCAGGTCAGCATTGCGCTGATTGTCGCAAGCCATGAGCCTAGGACAACGCCGTCAGCGAATGTCTCCAGCTCCGTAGGCATGCGCCGAGGATTTACTCGTCAGGGGTGTTCCGGGCGTCCACATGGACTTGGGCGTTGGCCGCGACTGCCAGCTTTTCTTCGCGAGCGATACGTGCGTTCTTGATGCGCCGGCGGATCCACAGCAGCACACCGATCACCAGCAATGCGCCCAACACCCACAGCTCGTACTTCTTGACGTTGCCCAGCAGGCCTTCGAGCACGGAGCCGAACTTGTACGCCGCTGCGCCCAACGCGGCTGCCCATACCGCTGCGCCGATGCCGTTGAGCAACAGGTAGCGCCCCGGTGGATAGCCGGACAGCCCGATAGCGACCGGCATGACCGTACGCAAGCCATACACAAAGCGGAAGCTCAGCACCCAGATGTCGGGGTGGCGCCGGATATGCTCCAGCGCGCGATCGCCCATTAACTGCCAGCGAGGCTTGCGCGCCAGTAGCTTGCGGCCATGCTTGCGTCCCATGAAATACCAGAGCTGGTCGCCTGCGTAGCTGCCGAAGAAGGCAACCACCACGACCAGATTGATATCCATGTATCCGCGGAACGCAAGAAAGCCGGCAAGCACCAGAATGGTCTCGCCTTCAAAAAAGGTCCCGAGGAAAAGGGCGAAGTAGCCAAATTCTTGTAAAAAATGCTGGAGCATCATTTGGGTGCTGGCGAAATGAACGCGCAGCCTAACGCGCCCAAGGCATTCAGGAAAGTATGCAAATGTGTCACCGCGTTAAAGTTTCCTACGTTCGGGAGCGATTGTTCGCGCGGAGAGAGGGTTTGTGTCGTACACGTTACGTCGCAATTACGCCTGTCACGTGAGTGTCATAATCGCCGCTTATAAATGTCACGCTTGCCCGCCTGGATGGGCGCGGATCCCTTCCTTGCACGTTGCCCTCTACCGGGCGCCACGCGAATGTTTGCAGTTCAGGGCTTGCACCGTACGGAGAAATCCGTAGCGTGGAGAGTCAAACCGCTCACAGCATTGAGCCTGACGCCGGTCGCCACCCCCCGCGATATCGATCAGGCTGCAACTATCGTCAGAACCGCTGCCCCCTGGGCGTGACCGTTGTTCCAAGCTGTACGTCACCACTGTTGTGGCGCAAGCGGTATTCCGACATCGGCCGTATGCGCGGCCCAACTGTTACAAGGCCATTTGCCTTACAGGATTATTCATGAGCACCGAAGGATCTACCGAAGCCGCAGTCGGGCTTGACCCTCAGCCCGTCAATCAGGAAGTCACTCCGGTGGTCGAGCCGACCATTGAAGTGGTCCCCGCGCTGGAACCGCCTCATCCGGCCCCGCATGCCATCGCGGTGCCCAATCTGGATGACAGCAGTCTTTATATCCATCGCGAGCTGTCGCAGCTGCAGTTCAACATTCGCGTGTTGGAACAGGCGCTGGACGAGTCCTATCCGTTGCTTGAGCGGCTCAAGTTCCTGCTGATCTTCTCCAGCAACCTCGACGAATTCTTCGAAATCCGCGTCGCCGGGCTCAAGAAGCAAATCACCTTCGCTCGCGAACAGGCCGGCGCTGACGGCCTGCAGCCTCATCAGGCGCTGGCCCGTATCAGCGAACTGGTGCACGGCCACGTGGATCGCCAGTACGCCATTCTCAACGACATCCTGTTGCCGGAGCTGGAAAAGCATCAGGTGCGCTTCATCCGCCGTCGCAACTGGAACGCCAAGATCAAAGCCTGGGTGCGCCGTTATTTCCGTGACGAGATCGCGCCGATCATCACGCCGATCGGTCTGGACCCGACGCACCCGTTCCCGCTGCTGGTGAACAAGTCGCTGAACTTCATCGTCGAGCTGGAAGGCATCGACGCCTTCGGCCGCGACTCGGGTCTGGCGATCATCCCGGCACCGCGCCTGTTGCCGCGTATCATCAAGGTGCCGGAAGACGTGGGTGGCCCGGGGGACAACTATGTCTTCCTGTCGTCGATGATCCATGCCCACGCCGATGACCTGTTCCAGGGCATGAAGGTCAAGGGCTGCTACCAGTTCCGTCTGACCCGTAACGCCGACCTGGCCCTCGATTCAGAGGACGTGGAAGACCTTGCCCGCGCGCTGCGTGGCGAGCTGTTCTCCCGTCGTTACGGCGATGCCGTGCGTCTGGAAGTGGCAGATACCTGCCCGAAACTGCTCTCGGACTACCTGCTCAAGCAGTTCAACCTGAGCGAGACCGAGCTGTATCAGGTCAATGGCCCGGTGAACCTGACGCGGCTGTTCAGCATCACCGGCCTGGACAGTCACCCCGAGCTGCAGTACATGCCGTTCACCCCGGCGATTCCGAAGCTGCTGCAGAACAGCGAAAACATTTTCAACGTGATCAGCAAGCAGGACATCCTGCTGTTGCACCCGTTCGAGTCCTTCACGCCGGTCGTCGATCTGCTGCGCCAGGCGGCGAAAGACCCTCACGTGCTGGCCGTGCGGCAGACGCTTTACCGCAGTGGCGCCAACTCGGAAATCGTCGATGCACTGGTCGATGCCGCGCGCAACGGCAAGGAAGTCACGGCCGTCATCGAGCTGCGTGCGCGTTTTGATGAAGAGTCGAACCTGCAACTGGCGAGCCGCCTGCAAGCGGCCGGTGCCGTAGTGATTTACGGCGTGGTGGGTTACAAGACCCACGCCAAGATGATGCTCATCCTGCGCCGCGAAGCCGGCGAGATCGTTCGTTACGCGCATTTGGGAACGGGCAACTACCACGCTGGTAACGCGCGTCTGTATACCGATTACAGCCTGCTCACCTCGGACGATGCCTTGTGTGAAGACGTCGGCAAGCTGTTCAGCCAGTTGATCGGGATGGGTAAGACGCTGCGCATGAAGAAACTGCTGCACGCGCCGTTCACCCTGAAGAAAGGCATGCTGGACATGATTGCCCGGGAGACGCAGTTCGCGTCCGAGGGCAAGCCTGCGCACATCATCGCCAAGTTCAACTCACTGACCGACCCTAAGATCATTCGCGCGCTGTACAAGGCGAGTCAGACCGGGGTCAAGATCGACCTCGTCGTGCGCGGCATGTGCTGCCTGCGTCCTGGCGTGCCGGGGGTGTCCCACAACATTCAGGTGCGCTCGATCATCGGTCGCTTCCTTGAGCACACGCGGGTGTTCTACTTCCTGAATGGCGGTGACGAGCAGATGTTCCTGTCCAGTGCCGACTGGATGGAGCGCAACCTCGACAAGCGCGTCGAGACCTGCTTCCCGGTGGAAGGCAAGAAGCTGATCTTGCGCGTGAAGAAAGAGCTGGAAGGGTACCTGACCGACAACACCCATAGCTGGCTGCTGCAGCCGGACGGGCGCTACATTCGCAGCACCCCGACCGGCAACCAGAACGCCCGCAATGTGCAGGCGAGTCTGTTGGAAAAACTCAGCAACCCGGTCCTCAGCGTACGTTGAGGATGATGCCGACTCGGGTCAGCCATTCCGCTTCGAGCGCGAAGTCGGCCTGAGTCAGCTGGTTGTTTTCCAGCCAGCCATCCGGGAACACGATGTCCAGATGGTTATCGTTGGCGGTCAGCACGGGTTGCGGCATTTCCTGAGTACCGCGAATGTGGTGAAACAGGATCGCAAAACGCAGCAGCGCGCACAGACGAATCAGCTTCACGCCTTCGTTGCCGAACTCGGCAAACTTGTCCTTGGGGATATTGCGACGATGACCGCGCACCAGCAGCGCGAGCATTTGCTGGTCTTCGCGTGAGAAACCGGCGAGGTCCGAGTGCTCGATCAGGTATGCGCCATGCTTGTGGTAGTGGTAGTGGGCGATGTCCAGACCCACTTCATGCACCTTGGCGGCCCAGCTCAGTAACTCGCGATACGCATTGTCCTCAAGCTCCCACGCCTTCGCCACTTGCTCCAGTGCCGACAGGGCCTTGCGCTCGACACGGGCGGCTTGTTCGAGATCGACGTGGTAGCGCTCCATCAGCGAGCTGAGGGTGCGTTCGCGCACGTCTTCGTGGTGATGACGGCCAAGCAGGTCGTAAAGCACGCCTTCACGCAGCGCGCCTTCGCAGTGATCCATGCGTTTGAGGTCGAGGGCGTCGAAAATCGCTTCGAGAATCGCCAGCCCTGCGGGGAAGATCGCACGACGGTCAGGCTTGAGGCCTTCGAAATCGATTTTGTCCACTTCGCCCAGCTTCATCAGCTTGCGCTTGAGCCAGGCCAGGCCTTCGGCGTTGACCTCGCCATTGCCGTGGCCGCCGGCCTTCAGGGCCAGGCCGATGGCGCGGATAGTGCCGGAAGAACCGATGGCCTCATCCCACGTCAGGCGATGCAGCGCGTGCTCGATGCTCATGATTTCCAGCCGCGCTGCAGTGTAAGCCTGGGCGTAGCGCGCTGGGGTGATCTTGCCGTCCTTGAAATAACGCTGAGTGAAGCTGACGCAGCCCATCTGCAGGCTTTCGCGCAACAGTGGCTCGAAGCGCTGGCCGATGATGAACTCGGTGCTGCCGCCGCCGATGTCGGCGACCAGGCGTTTGCCGGGCGTGTCGGCCAGGGTATGGGACACGCCCAGGTAGATCAGGCGCGCTTCTTCACGGCCGGAGATCACCTCGACCGGATGGCCGAGGATTTCTTCGGCGCGGTGAATGAATTCGTTGCGATTGCGGGCTTCGCGCAGGGCGTTGGTGCCGACGATGCGCACGGCGCCGGGCGGCATACCGTTGATCAGTTGGGAGAAGCGCTTGAGGCAGTCGAGCCCTCGCTGCATGGATTCTTCGCTGAGGCGGCGGTCGTCATCGATCCCCGCGGCCAGCTGCACTTTCTCACCGAGCCGCTCAAGGATGCGAATTTCGCCCTGATTGGCTTTGGCGACAACCATATGGAAGCTGTTGGAGCCCAGGTCGATCGCGGCGATCAGCGAGAGGTTTTTGGCTGTGGATAGCGGCATGGTCAAAAGGTCTCGGTCGATAACCCCGCCATCGTGCCACGATCCATCACCGTCGCCAAACCGGCAACGTATTTGCGCCGTATTAGTAGGACCGGCTTCAGCCGGGAAGGGGCCAGTGTGTGCGCCGTCAATGTTGCGGTGTGTCACCTGACGTCTTCCCGGCTAAAGGCGGTCCTACAGTTTGAGCCGAAGCTAGCCCCCACAGGATGCACGCGGTGTCTTAGTAGGACCGGCTTCAGCCGGGAAGGGGCCAGTGTGTGCGACATCAGTTTCGCGACATGGCACCTGACGCCTTCCCGGCTAAAGGCGGTCCTACAGTTTGAGCCATGGCCGATTCTGCACTCGGGCTCAAGCCTGCTCAACTGACCCAATGAAATTCGCCAGCTCGGGCGTTTTCGGGTTGGCCATCAGTATTTTAGGATCGCCTACCTCATGCACCTTGCCCTGATGCATGAACACCAGCTTGTCGCCCACCTCGCGGGCGAAGCGCATTTCGTGGGTCACCATGATCAGCGTCATGCCGTCTTTGGCCAGCTCGCGAACGACTGCGAGTACTTCGTTCACCAGCTCCGGGTCGAGCGCGGAGGTGATTTCGTCGCACAGCAGCACTTTGGGCGACATCGCCAGCGCACGCGCGATCGCCACGCGCTGCTGCTGACCACCGGACAGCCGGTCAGGGAAGGCGTCGAATTTCTCGCCCAGGCCCACCCGGTCGAGCATCTCCTTCGCCAGCTTTTTCGCTTCGGTTTTGGAAACCTTCTTCACCACCTGCGGCGCGAGCATTACGTTCTCGCCCACCGTCAGGTGCGGAAACAGGTTGAACTGCTGGAAGACCATGCCGACTTTCTGTCTCAGGCTGCGCAGGTCAGCCCGCGCGGCATCGAGGTATTCGCCGTCGACCTCGATCACCCCGTCATTGATCGACTCAAGGCCGTTCAGGGTGCGCAGCAGCGTGCTTTTGCCCGAACCGCTGCGCCCGATGATCGCCACGACCTGACCTTCCTCGACGCTGAGGTCGATGCCCTTGAGCACATGGTGGTCGCCGTAATACTTGTGCAGGGCGGAAATTCTAAGCAGAGGCATGAAGTCTCCTTTCCAGGTAGCGCGCGCTGAGCGACAACGGATAGCAAAGCATGAAGTAGCCCAGGGCAACGAAGCCGTAGACCATGAAAGGCTGGAACGTGGCGTTGGCGAGCATGCCGCCGGTTTTGGTCAGCTCGGTGAAGCCGATGATCGACGTGACTGCCGTGCCTTTGACCACCTGCACGGAGAACCCCACCGTTGGCGCCACCGCGATGCGTAACGCCTGAGGCAGAATCACGTAACGCAGTTGCTCGAACGGGGTCAGCGCCAGACTTGCGGAAGCTTCCCACTGGCCGTTGGAAATCGACTCCACGCAGCCACGCCAGATTTCAGCCAGGTACGCACTGGTGAACAACGTCAGCGCCAGCGCCGCCGCGAACCAGGGTGAAATGTCGATGCCCATCAGCGCCACGCCGAAGAACACCAGGAACAGCTGCATCAATAATGGCGTGCCTTGAAACAGCTCGATGTAGCAGCGCGCGAGCCTGCGTGGCATTGCCTTCTCGGAGATGCGCAGGGTCATCACCAGCAAACCGATCACGCCGCCGCCGATGAACGCCACCAGCGACAGCGCCAGTGTCCACTGCAGGCCGGTCAGCAAGTTGCGCACGACGTCCCAAAGGGTGAAATCCATCAGCGGCTCCTCGCGATATAGCGTCTGCCGATCCACGCCAGCAACTGACGCACCAGCAGCGCCATGCACAGGTAGATCAGCGTGGTAATGATGTACGTCTCAAACGAGCGGAAGTTGCGCGACTGAATGAAGTTCGCGGCGAAACTCAGCTCCTCGGTGGCGATCTGCGAACAGACCGCGGAACCGAGCATGACGATGATGATCTGGCTGCTCAGCGCCGGCCACACCTTGCCCAGCGCCGGGATCAGCACGACATGGCGAAACGTCTCGAAGCGAGTCATCGCCAGCGCGGCCGACGCCTCGATCTGGCCGCGCGGAATCGCCTGCACGCCCGCACGGATGATCTCCGTCGAGTAGGCGCCAAGGTTGATGACCATCGCCAGCACGGCGGCCTGCCACTCCGATATCTGCAGGCCCAGTGACGGCAGCCCGAAGAAGATGAAAAACAACTGCACCAGAAACGGCGTGTTGCGGATCAGCTCTACATAGACACCGAAAATGGCCGAGAACGGCTGGATTTTCCACGCCCTGACAATCGCCCCGACAATGCCGACGCTGACACCGAGCAGCGTGCCGATGGCGGTCAGCTCCAGCGTGAACAGTGCGCCGCGCAGGAGCAGGTCAGTGTTTTGCAGGACCGGGATAAAGTCGAACTGATAAGCCATTTAGCGCCTCGGCAGTCGATGATCAGAGGTCGGCAGGCAATGGCTGCTTGAGCCAGGTCTGCGCGTTCTTTTCCAGCGTGCCGTCTTTCTTCGCCGCTTCGAGAATCTCGTTCACTTTGGCGAGCAACTCGGGCTGACCTTTGTTCACACCCACGTAGACCGGCGAGTCCTTGAGCTTCACTTTCAGCTCCGGAATGCGCTTGGGGTTCTTCTCGCTGATGGCGACCATCACCACGTTGCCACTGGCGATCAGGTCGGTCTGCTTGGCCAGGTAAGCCGCGATGGTCGAGTTGTTGTCTTCGAAGCGTTTGATCGTGGCTTCCTTCGGCGCAACGGCGGTCAGCTCGATGTCCTCGATGGCGCCACGGGTCACGCTGATGGTTTTGCCTTTCAGGTCGTCCACGGTTTTGATCGCGTCTTCAGGCGGGCCGAACACGGCGAGGTAGAAGGGAGCGTAGGCGCGGGAGAAGTCGATGACCTTTTCGCGGTCCGGGTTTTTGCCGAGGCTGGAGATGACCAGGTCAACCTTGCCGGTGGTCAGGTACGGCACGCGGTTGGTGCTGTTGACCGGCGTCAGCTCAAGCTTGACCTTCAATTGATTAGCGATGAGCTGTGCGGTGTCGATGTCCAGGCCGCGCGGCTTCATGTCGGGGCCGACCGAACCGAAGGGCGGGAAGTCTTGCGGAACCGCGACTTTCAACGTGCCGCGAGCGGTTACATCATCCAGACCATTAGCGTGGGCGGGGGCCTGGCCGAGCATGAGGCTGGCAAACAGGGCGGCGAGCAGGGCGCTGTAACGCTGGGTCATGTGGTGTCTCCGAATCGATCAATGTGCAGGCGAAGCCCGGGTCGTGGCCAAGCACCAGTGCACAGCCCATGCCAGCCGATGGTTTGCAACCATGGAATGCGGGCCGCAGGCTTGATCCGGTCTAACTGGTCTGAACAGTGAGTGAGGGAGCCGCCCCGCTTTGGCGCGCTCGAAAGGCCCGGCGCCCCTCGCTTGGGCGTCACTTGCCGGATGCCTCCGATGGGGATACAAGGGATTTTTCCTACGGTTTCCACACCTTGATCGCCATGCATCCGAGCCCTGTAGCTGTGCCTGAAGCCGCCTTCCAGGCGATCCGCAAACTGATCGCCGAGCAGGGCTATGTGCCCGGCGACAGCCTGCCGTCTCAGCGGGATCTGGCGATTCGGCTGGGCGTCAGTCGGGCTTCGTTGCGTGAGGCACTGTCATCATTGAGCGCCTTGGGGTTGGTCAGTGTGCAGCCCGGCAAAGGCGTATTCGTACAGGCGGTTTCTGAACCACAACGGAGCACGGACGGATTTTCCTGGCCGTATGCAGCGCACGCATCACCTGCTGAGACTTTTCAGCTGCGCTATGCGCTGGAAGGCTTTGCCGCCGGGCTTGCAGCGGTCACGCTGACGGCCGATGAGCGCGATGTACTGGAGGACAACGTCGAAGCCATGCGCCTTGAACTCAAGGCAGGGGATTTTGACTGCGCGGCGCGGCTGGACTTCGATTTCCACCGGCGCATTCTCGTCGCCAGTGGCAATCAGGCGATTCTGGGGATTATCACCACCAGCGCCGATATTTTTCTGGAGAGCCAAAAGCTGCCTTTTATTCGAGCGGGCAGGGCCATGGAAACCTGGCAGGAGCATCGCAAGATCCTGCGGGCGCTGGCGCGAAACGCGTCTGGCCCGGCGCAGAAAGCCATGCAGGAGCACATCCGCGGCGCTGCGTTGCGCACCGGCATCGTGTTTGTCGCACCTTCCGGCTAAACATCTGCAATTTCTGCAATTAAGGCAACCGCGCCGGGTCATAGCTAGAGACAATGAACCTCGACTTCCTGTCACCGCGTGACACAGTTATGATGGCCCACGTTTTTTTGCCTATGACCTCGGAGAAATCTCATGAGTAACGACCTGATCAAACACGTCAGCGACGCGAGCTTCGACGCCGATGTCCTGAAGGCTGCCGGCCCTGTACTGGTGGATTACTGGGCTGAATGGTGTGGCCCATGCAAGATGATTGCCCCGGTTCTGGATGACATCGCTGGCACTTACGAAGGCAAGCTGACCATCGCCAAGCTGAATATCGACGACAACCAGGAAACACCGGCCAAGCACGGCGTTCGTGGTATCCCGACCCTGATGCTGTTCAAGAACGGCGAAGTCGCGGCAACCAAGGTCGGCGCACTGTCCAAGTCGCAGTTGCAGGCGTTCCTCGACGCCAACATCTGATGACGATATAGCCCCGCAAATCGCGGGGTTTTTTTCGGGCGTCGTACTAGACGCTCAGAAAATCAAGTGGTACATTCGGCCCCGCAACGGCTTCTCCGTTGCCCCCTGCTAGCCGTCGCCGACCGTCTCCTTTCGATTTGCACGCGATCCTGTCGCCTTCTCTGCGGCGCGGCCTCATTAAGCCAAAAGCTTAATTTCCCCCTCCATACATGATTACGTCATTCCTATATGAA
This sequence comes from Pseudomonas sp. AK106, assembly GCF_053903055.1. Lineage (NCBI taxonomy): Bacteria > Pseudomonadati > Pseudomonadota > Gammaproteobacteria > Pseudomonadales > Pseudomonadaceae > Pseudomonas > Pseudomonas sp. AK106. The sequence goes on along the minus strand of NZ_CP096426.1, from coordinate 5,405,833 downwards.
CCTGACTGAACTCAAGCAAAAGCCTATTACCGATCTGCTCGAAATGGCCGAACAGATGGGCATTGAAAATATGGCCCGTTCGCGCAAGCAGGACGTGATTTTCTCCCTGCTGAAGAAGCATGCGAAAAGCGGCGAGGAAATCTCGGGTGACGGCGTGCTGGAGATCCTCCAGGATGGCTTCGGCTTCCTCCGTTCTGCAGACGCCTCCTACCTTGCCGGCCCAGACGACATTTACGTCTCGCCGAGCCAGATCCGCCGCTTCAACCTGCGCACGGGCGACACCATTGTCGGCAAGATCCGTCCGCCGAAGGAAGGCGAGCGTTACTTCGCACTGCTCAAGGTCGACACCATCAACTTCGACCGTCCAGAAAACGCGAAGAACAAGATTCTGTTTGAAAACCTGACGCCGCTGTTCCCGACCATTCGCATGAAGATGGAAGCCGGTAACGGTTCCACCGAAGACCTCACCGGTCGCGTCATCGATCTGTGTGCTCCGATCGGTAAAGGTCAGCGCGGTCTGATCGTTGCTCCGCCAAAAGCGGGCAAGACCATCATGCTGCAGAACATCGCGTCGAACATCACGCGCAACAACCCTGAAGTCCATCTGATCGTTCTGCTGATCGATGAGCGTCCGGAAGAAGTCACCGAGATGCAGCGCACCGTGCGCGGCGAAGTGGTTGCTTCTACCTTCGACGAGCCACCTACCCGTCACGTGCAGGTCGCCGAAATGGTGATCGAAAAGGCCAAGCGCCTGGTCGAGCACAAGAAGGACGTGGTCATCCTGCTCGACTCCATCACCCGTCTGGCTCGCGCCTACAACACCGTCATTCCGAGCTCCGGCAAGGTCCTGACCGGTGGTGTCGATGCGCACGCCCTCGAGAAGCCAAAGCGTTTCTTCGGTGCGGCACGTAACATCGAAGAAGGCGGCTCGCTGACCATCATCGCTACCGCGCTGGTTGAAACCGGCTCGAAGATGGACGAAGTGATCTACGAAGAATTCAAAGGCACCGGCAACATGGAGCTGCCTCTGGATCGCAAGATCGCAGAGAAGCGCGTCTTCCCGGCCATCAACATCAACCGCTCCGGCACACGCCGCGAAGAGTTGCTGACGGCCGACGACGAGTTGCAGCGCATGTGGATCCTGCGCAAGCTGCTGCATCCTATGGATGAGGTCGCGGCCATCGAGTTCTTGATCGACAAGCTGAAACAGACCAAGACCAACGATGAGTTCTTCCTGTCGATGAAGCGCAAGTAACACCCTGCGCTGAACCGACCGTAGAAAAATGGTGTCCTTCTGGACACCATTTTTTTTGACCTTTTCTGTAGATCTCTCCCGTAGACAAGGAGCGTCATGCACACGTTTGGCAATCGCCGTGATATCGATGGGCTGCGGGCCCTGGCCGTGGTCCCGGTGCTGTTGTTTCACTTCGGTCTGGGCCTGAGCGGCGGCTTCGTCGGCGTCGACGTGTTTTTCGTCATCTCCGGCTACCTGATCACGTCTATCATCTTCCGCGAGATCAGCGCGGGGCGATTCAGCTTCGTCGATTTCTGGGCCCGTCGCGCGCGGCGTATCGTCCCTGCCGTGACCGTTGTCGTGCTGGCCACGTTGGCGTTTGGCTGGATATTGCTGACGCCCAAGGACTACGCCGAGCTGGGCCGGGAAGTGCGGTATCAGTCGATGTTCATGTCCAACCTGCTGTTCATGCGGCAGGACGGCTACTTCGATTCCGCGTCAGATTTCAAACCGCTTCTTCACACCTGGTCGCTGGCGGTGGAGGAGCAGTACTACATTTTCTTCCCGCTGCTGATGGTGCTGGCGACGCGGTACGTGCGGCACTGGCGCTGGTTGCTGCTCGGCCTGCTGGTGCTGTCGTTCGGGCTGAACATCTGGGCGATCAAGCACAAACCCGAGGCTGCATTCTTTCTGCTGCCAATGCGTGCATGGGAACTGCTGTGCGGGGCGATGCTGGCCGTCGCCCCTGCGCCTAGACGCCCGCTGCCGACCTGGATCTATCAAACGGTCAGTTTGAGCGGTTTTGCGGCGGTCGTGCTGGCGATGCTGAGTTTTGACAAAACCACGCAATTCCCCGGCTGGGCGGCGCTGCTGCCTGTGATGGGCACCACAGCGATGATCTGGGCCAACGGTCATCCCGCGTCATGGGTCGGGCGTTTTCTGAGCATCAAACCGCTGGTGGCAATCGGGCTTATCTCCTACTCGCTGTACCTGTGGCATTGGCCTATTCATGTCTATGCCAATGCAATTTCAGCTGACGGGATTTCTGACCTTGAAGCGATTGGCTGGATCCTTCTGGCCGGCGCGCTTGCCTGGATCAGCTGGCGCTTTGTCGAGCTGCCATTCCGTGAACGCCGCCTGCTGGCCGGCCGCAAGCCGGTACTGATGGGCGGACTGCTGACGCTGGCCGTATTGGCGCTGATGGGGCAGGCGGTGCGCTCCAGTGACGGCGTACCGCAACGCCTTTCCGGCCAGGCCTTGCAATATGCGCAGTCGCGGGAGTGGAGCGCCGGGCAGATGGACTGTTTCCTGCTCGGATCAAAGCACAGCGAAGGTCTGGACAAGCTCTGTCGGGCGGGTGGCAATGCCGATGCCGCGCCGTCCCATCTCGTCTGGGGCGACAGTCATGCGGCAGCCCTGTGGCCAGGCGTCAGAAGCGCGGCCGAGCAAGTCCATGTGCCTGTCTGGCTGGCAAGCATGAGCGGATGTCCGCCGCTGGTCAGCACCGCAACAAGCAAGCGCTGTCAGGACTTCAACGCCCTGAACGTCGAGCGCGTTCGAGCACAGAAAATCCCTGACGTGACGCTGGCCGCGCGCTGGAGTTTGTACATCTACGGCCTGGAAGATGGCAACAAAAGCAACGTGCTGCTGAAACACGAATCCATTCCCCGAAACGAAGCGTATTTCGCCGATGCTTTGAAAGCTCAGATCGCTGAATTGCGAGCAGCGGGGGCGCAGGTCTGGTTGTTCAAGGAAGTGCCGCAGCAGCGCAAGGGCACCATCGAGCGATTGAGCAGCCTGGCGAGGGTTGGACGTTCGGCTGCAGAGGTCGGGCGTCCGGCTGCGGAGCTTGATGGGCGGCAGGCGTTTATCAACCAGCTGTTCGACACCCTCAGCCGTGCGGATGCAGGCATTCACCTGATCGACCCTAAACCGCTGCTGTGTGAGGGCGGTCTGTGCCGTGCCGAAGTTGACGGGCGTTCTCTGTACAAGGACGAAGATCACCTGTCGGACCTGGGCGGCGAGAAGATGCAACTGCTGTTCGCGCCGCTGTTGCGCGAAACACCGCGCATTTGAGTTGGACACAAGCTGCCCTCTGCGGTCAGAGCAGGTAGGATGTGCATCTATTTGGTGAGTGGCCGGGTTAATGAAATTCAAGGATCTACGGGATTTCGTGCAGCAGCTTGAGCAGCGCGGAGAGTTGAAACGCATTCAGGTGCCCATTTCCCCTGTACTGGAAATGACCGAGATCTGCGACCGGACCCTGCGCAACAAGGGGCCGGCGCTGCTCTTCGAAAAGCCGACGGGTTTCGACATCCCGGTGCTTGGCAACCTGTTCGGCACGCCCGAGCGCGTCGCTATGGGCATGGGCGCCGAGTCGGTGTCCGAACTGCGGGAAATCGGCAAGCTGCTGGCTTTCCTTAAAGAGCCCGAGCCGCCCAAGGGCTTGAAAGACGCCTGGTCCAAGCTACCCATCTTCAGAAAAGTGATCGCCATGGCGCCGAAAGTCGTCAAGGACGCGCCGTGTCAGGAGATCGTGATCGAGGGCGACGACGTCGACCTTGGCATGCTGCCCGTGCAGACCTGCTGGCCCGGCGATGTCGGCCCGCTGATTACGTGGGGGCTGACGGTCACTCGCGGGCCCAACAAAGAACGGCAGAATCTGGGTATCTATCGCCAGCAGGTGATCGGCCGCAACAAGGTGATCATGCGCTGGCTCAGCCACCGCGGCGGCGCGCTGGATTTCAGGGATTGGTGCAACAAGCACCCGGGTCAGCCATTCCCGGTGTCCGTGGCCTTGGGCGCTGACCCCGCCACCATTCTGGGCGCCGTCACGCCGGTGCCCGACAGCTTGTCCGAATACGCATTCGCCGGCCTGCTGCGTGGCAACCGTACCGAACTGATCAAGTGCCGTGGCAACGACCTCCAGGTCCCCGCCAGCGCCGAAATCGTCCTTGAAGGGGTGATTCATCCCGGCGAAATGGCCGACGAGGGTCCGTACGGCGACCACACCGGCTACTACAACGAGGTCGACAGCTTCCCGGTCTTCACGGTCGAGCGCATCACCCACCGCATCAAGCCGATTTACCACAGCACCTACACGGGCCGGCCGCCTGACGAGCCGGCCATCCTGGGCGTTGCGCTGAACGAAGTCTTCGTGCCGATTCTGCAGAAGCAGTTCCCGGAAATCGTCGACTTCTACCTGCCGCCCGAGGGTTGCTCGTACCGCATGGCGGTCGTGACGATCAAGAAGCAGTACCCCGGCCATGCCAAGCGCGTGATGCTGGGGGTCTGGTCGTTTTTGCGACAGTTCATGTACACCAAGTTCGTTATCGTCACCGACGACGACATCAATGCCCGTGACTGGAATGACGTCATCTGGGCAATCACCACGCGCATGGACCCCAAGCGCGACACGGTGATGATCGACAACACGCCAATCGACTACCTCGATTTCGCCTCGCCGGTCTCAGGTCTCGGCTCGAAAATGGGGCTCGATGCCACCCATAAGTGGCCGGGCGAAACCACCCGTGAATGGGGTCGCGCTATCGTCAAGGACGAAGCGGTGACCCGCCGGATCGATGAAATCTGGACTCAGCTGGGAATTGATTGATGCGTGTAACTTTGCAGCCCTCGGGCGCGGTCATCGAGACATTGCCAGGCGAACGGATCCTCGACGCCGCCCAGCGTCTGGGCTATGAATGCCCTCAGAGCTGTCGCAACGGCAATTGCCACATCTGTTCCGCGCTGCTGGTTGAAGGCAGCGTCGAGCAGGCCGGAGAGATCCGCAACCACGGCGAAATCTACACGTGCCTGGCGGTGCCGCAGGAAGACTGCGTTGTGCTGTGGGACAGCGTGCTGGCGCTCGGCGAGCTGCCGGTGCGTACGTTCGCCTGCCAGGTCAGCGAGTGTGTTGAAGTCGGCGGCGATGTCTGGCGCGTGATGCTCCGTGCGCCTGCCGGCAAGCCGCCGCGTTATCACGCCGGTCAGTACCTGATGATCCATCGGGACGACGGCGAAAAATCGGCGTTTTCCATGGCGTCAGCGCCGGAGAGCGGGCGCGATCTCGAAATTCACGTCCTCGCCCGCGAGGCCAGTGCGCAAAACCTGATCAAGCAGCTGCAGCGCGAGGGCATGGCGCGGGTCGACTTGCCCTTCGGCGATACTCATCTGGGCGAATTGCCCGATGGCCCGCTGGTATTGATTGCGGCAGGCACCGGTATGGGGCAGATGCACAGCCTGATCGAGCATTGCCGCGCCAAAGGTTTCCCCTATCCGGTGCATGTGTATTGGGGAATGCGCCGTCCGGAAGATTTCTACCAGCTCACGCATTGGGAGGAGTGGCAGACGCTGCCTAATCTGTTCCTGCACAGGATCGTCAGTGATCTGTGCGGTTGGGAAGGGCGCTGCGGCATGCTGCATGAGGCGGTTTGCGAGGACTTCAGCGATCTGAAGCCGCTTTATGTGTATGCCAGCGGCTCCCCGGCCATGGTCTATTCGACCCTCGATGCGCTGGTGCTGGCGGGCATGGATGCGCATCAGATGCGTGCCGATGTGTTCGCGTATGCGCCGAGGCCCTGAAGCGCAGCCACTCGCCGGGCTGGATGTGGACAGCGTATTGCATGGCTGTTTGTCAGATATCGGCTTTTCCGGCGTGACCCGTGCGCCGGTGGCCGAGTCACAACGTCACACTGCCTGCGATGCCGTCTGATTGTTCATTCGTTGTTGCCAGACCCGTTTCATGAGTGTTCAGCGTTGCACCGGCGTCAGCCTTGCCGGTGGGGGGAACCAGATGGGGAATCAAATCAATATCCTGGCGGAAGCTGTCCATGATGGCTTGGGGTTGTCCTACCCGCCGGTCATCGATCTTGGGCCGAAACTGAGCCGCGAGCAGCTTCTTGCCTCCATCCACGCCACGATGAGCCGTCACCAGGGCGGCCCGATCTGGTTGTTCGCGTATGGATCATTGATCTGGCGACCCGAGTGCAGCGCCGTCGAGCGTCAGCGCGGACGGGTCCACGGCTATCATCGCGGTCTCTATCTCTGGTCCCACGAACACCGTGGCACGCCCGAGCAGCCAGGGCTGGTATTCGGTCTGGACCGCGGCGGCTCCTGCAGCGGATTCGCCTACCGGTTGCCCGAAGACAATATCGACGAGTCCCTGCTGGCGCTGTGGCAGAGAGAAATGCCGTTCCCGTCCTACCGCCCGCACTGGCTCAACTGCCGACTTGAAGACGGCACCAAGGTGCAGGCGCTGGGATTTGTGCTGGAGCGGCATCTGCCGAGTTACGCTGGCAACCTGCCCGACAGCGTGCTCACCCAGGTGCTGGCCAATGCCAGCGGCCGTTACGGGACCACGTGGGAATACGTCGAGCAAACCATCCGCGCACTGCGCACCCACGCCATGCCGGACCTGAGCCTGGAAGCGCGGTTCAAGCGGTGCAGGCCGGTGTTGTTGGCGATATAGCTTCTGGTCCGAATAAGGCTTGATCATCGCACTGACCAAGCCCTTTTCGTTTGAGACTTAAGCCATCTCCTCTCGCGACTGGCTCGCCACCCGCGTATGCCGCAGCGTCGGTATCAGGAACGCTATTGCGAGGATGCAAGCGGACACCAGCAGCACGAAGCCACCGTCCCAGCCGAAGTGGTCGACCGTGTAACCCATCAGCGCGCTGGCGGCGACCGAGCCACCGAGATAGCCGAACAGGCCGGTGAATCCCGCTGCGGTGCCGGCGGCCTTCTTCGGTGCCAGCTCAAGGGCCTGCAAGCCGACCAGCATGACCGGGCCGTAAATCAGGAAGCCGATCGAGACCAGCGCAATCATGTCGACGGTGGGATTGCCGGGTGGGTTGAGCCAGTAGACCAACGTCGCAACGGTCACCATTGCCATGAACACGATGCCGGTCAGGCCACGGTTGCCACGAAAGATCTTGTCGGACATCCAGCCGCACAGCAGCGTGCCCGGAATGCCTGCCCACTCATAAAAAAAGTAGGCCCACGAGGTCTTGTCGACGTCGAAGTGCTTGGCTTCTTTCAAGTACGTTGGCGCCCAGTCCAGCACGCCGTAACGCAGCAGGTAAACGAATACGTTGGCCAGCGCGATGTACCAGAGCATTTTGTTACGCAGGACGTATTTGACGAAGATTTCTTTGGCGGTGAATTCCTCTTCGTGGCTCGCGTCGTAGCCTTCCGGGTAGTCGTTCTTGTAGTCCTCGACCGGCGGCAAGCCCACGGACTGTGGGGTGTCGCGCATGGTGACGAAGGCGAACAGGGCGACGAACAGGGCAACCGCCGCAGGCACGTAGAACGCGGCGTGCCAGTCGTTGGTCCAACCCAGCCCGAGCAGGAACAGCGGGCCGATCAAGCCACCACCGACGTTGTGCGCCACATTCCATACCGAGACCACGCCGCCACGCTCCTTCTGCGACCACCAGTGCACCATCGTGCGTCCGCTCGGCGGCCAGCCCATGCCTTGGGCCCAGCCATTGATGAACAGCAGAATGAACATGATGGTTACGCTGGACGTCGCCCAGGGTGCGAATCCGAACACGAACATCACCAGCGCGGAAATCACCAGTCCGAATGGCAGGAAGTAGCGCGGGTTGGAGCGATCCGACACCAGCCCCATCAGGAATTTCGACAGCCCGTACGCAATGGCAATCGCTGAGATCGCGAGGCCCAGTTGGCCACGGGTATATCCCTCGTCGATCAGGTAGGGCATGGCCAGCGAGAAATTCTTGCGCAGCAAATAGTAGCCAGCGTAGCCGAAGAAGATGCCGGCGAAAATCTGCCAGCGAAGGCGGCGGTAGGTAGAGTCGACACGCTCCTCAGGCAGCGGAGCCTGATGTGCGGCAGGACGGAAAAAGGCAAACATCGGGACACTCCATTTATTTTATTGTTATGCGAATCCGAATATTACATTTTCGTTACAGAAAATAGGAAGGCTTCTCATCGGATAAAAAGGACGTAAACACGGGCCGAGAGGGAATTCCTTTGCGAACATCCCGTTTGTACAGTGCTGTCCATAGGTGGGTTTCGGTGTCTGGGACAGGTAAAGTGCGCGCTCACGCGCTCACGATTGGCAAACCCTCATGCAGTCACCCCCGCTTGGGATTCGGAATAAAAAAATCATCATCCTGTGCCGCGATGTTGGCGGATACCTTGGCCGGCTCAGCACCTTTCTCGGCAAGTCGAACGACGTTGTATTCCTTGACCTGACCCATGGCGCGAAAGAACTGCCATGGCTTCCGGGGAAGCTGCGCCGATGGCTGAAAAAGTACCTGATCGTTAAGCGTGCTCGTGCGGCGATTCGGGCGGCGGGCCATGTCGATGCGCTGCTGGTTGTGAATCCAAGCCAGCTGGATCAGGGTTTGGTCACACTGGCCCAGGCTGCGGCGGCGCTCAGCGTCGCCTATCTGTCTGACGGGATTGCGCGATTGTCGATGCCGATTGATCAACTGGCGACCTTTGACAAGGTCTACACCTTCGATGGCGCTGATGCCCGCGAGTATCAACTGCGCAAGCTCTACAACTACATCTACGAAGAACACGCCGATTTCAGAACGACGTCCGACTTCAAGGCTTTTGTCGTGATGGGCGGCAAGCACCGTGTGGATGTACTCGGGAGGGTGGCTCGGGCGTTTGAACAACTGGGCTACACCAACACCTGCAAGTTCCTGGTGCAGAGCAAGCCAGTGTTGGGGGCCAGTCCATTACTGACCTTCTTTCGGCAGCGCATGGACATCGATGAAACGGCCGAATACGTCAGGCGTTCGGAAATACTGATCGACATCGTCCGGCCGGGGCACGCGGGTTTGAGCTTCCGGTTCTTCGAAGCACTGCTCTATCGCAAGAAAATGATCACAAACAATGCATCGGTGGCGGATTACGACTTCTACGATCCGCGCAACATTCTGATCATCGACAGCGATAACCCCGTGATCCCTGAAGCCTTCATCGCCGGTGAATACGTGGATCCGCCCGAAGAGGTCGTGCAGCGCTACAGCATGGCGAGCTGGGCGAACGAGGTTTTCAGTTCGTTGTCGGCCAGCCCGCCTCGGTTACCCGTTAACGAATCTTAAGCCCTCGGCAAACCGGCATCGGTGCTTGGCGTTGCCTTGCGCAGGAATGGATGCTCGATGCACCAGTACGTCGCGACGCTGATGCTGCTGGTCAGCAGGATGATCAGCGGTAAATACAGCGCGTAACTGAGTGGATCCGGTGTGGTGAAGTCATACATGCCCAGCAAGCTGAACGCGCTGTAGATGACGATGCCGTGCAGCAGGTAAATGCTGAAGCTGGCCTCGCCCAAAATCTTCAATCCTCGAATCTCCAGCAACCCGTGCAAGCTGTTGCCGAGCACAAACAGCGCAAACGGAATGCCGAGGATCAACATCTGCAGCGTCGAATACGATTTGAGCTTCATGCTGATCAGCAGTATCACGACCGCAACCAACGTGCAGCGCACGCCTGTGAAGTCGACGCGCCACTGGCGCATCCGGTCTTCAAACACCGCCACTGCGATGCCGACAGCGAACAGTTTGATGAACCGGTTGTGAAAGTGATGGTGGTATTCGCCCCACAGGCACGCCAGCACCATCAGCGAGACGACGACGGCCATCCCGGGGAGCGTGCGCCGAAGGAGGCAATACAGCACCGGCAGTGACAGGTAGAAGACCGCTTCATAGAGCAGCGTCCACTGCACCGAGGCGTTGATGCGGACAGTGTCCGGGAAACCGTTGATGGGGCTGCCGATGAAAATCACCCATCGGCCAAGTGCTTTGAGGGTGTCCATCACCGGGGCGCTGATGCCTGCGGATTGATACAGGGCGATGGCCGCGATCACGGCGACGCTGAAGAGGTACATCGGGAAGATTCGCCGTACCCGTGACGACAGGATCTGACGCCATTTCGGCTCGCCGCGGTAGATCTTCGCGGTAAACAGGTAACCCGTGATCATGAAAAACAGCGACACCGGCACCGTGCCCATGTTGTTCAGCACGCGACTGTCCGTGGTTTCCCAAGCTCCGTTGACGTGCCAGTAATAACTGACGATGAAGTGGTGAACGATGACCGCAGTGGCGAGCACGCCGCGCAGCCCGTCCAGCGACGAAACGCGGTGGAGCGCGTCTTGGGAAAGGATCGGGAGTCGCTGTGTAGCGAGGCAAAATATCGCGATCGACAGCGCGTACAGCGATATCAAAATCAGAGTGACGGTCATCAATACTGGGTCCGCAATTCGTATTGGAGTCGATACCGAATGAGGGCCCGTTCGGTATGTATCGGGCGTGAAATATACGGAACACATCGGGCGCCGTCGCGGGTTGTTTAGCGAGGTGTTGATTTTGGGATCGATCCTACGCAGCTCTGGGAAGTCATGAGCTATTGCCGCCGCAGCCCAACACACAAACTGCGCGCCGGCCTTTTGCACTCAAGCAGGGGGCACACGGGAAGAAGCGCGCAGGTGACGGCAGTGATGAGCAGGTGGGTTTTATGGGTGATGCTTGCGGTGTGTATCAAGGTTCATGCAGACGAGCGCAGTGTTGAGTTTGATTACCGCAGGGCGCCCGCCTGGCCGTATTCGCTTTCAAAATCGGGAGTATCCGGGTGGGTCGTCTACAACCTGAAGGCGCACCACGATGGAAAGGTTTCCGCGCCTGAGGTGCTGGACAGCTCGCACCCTCTGTTTTCCCTCTCCGTGGTAAACGTTGCGCCGATATGGCGCGTAAAACCCTGGGTGGTCAGTGATCAGCGTCCGGCAGTTATCTCGCTGCGCCAGGAGCATTACTTCGTCCACCCGCGTGAAGGAAATGCCCCCGTGCCCTGGCTTCATCGCAGCCTGCGACACATGACCTGCGCCCGATTCAACAAGCGACTGGACGACTTCCAGCAAAACTCATCCGGTCTTGAAGAGATCGACATGAGCGTGTTCCGGCACACCTTCAAAGTGCTGGCGAGGGTCGCCACTTACCGCAGGCTGTCCGACGAGCGACGGTTCGCGCTGGGGGATGCGCTGGCAGATGCAGCTCCGGAGATCATTCAGCGATGCCGGGTGAATCCGGAACTGCGTTACAAGGACGTGTTACCTGATCAAGTGAGGATGATGCTGTGAGCGCTTGGTCAGCCCTTTCAGATTGGAGGCGATCCCGATGCACGCTACCTGACGCTAACCACCACTTTGCCAACCGCTTTCCTCTGCGCCAACGATTCAATCGCTTCTGCCGCCTGCTCCAGCGGGTAAACCTTCGACACCAGCGGCTTCAGCTTGCCCTCGCTGAACCAGGTGAACAGTTGCTGGAAATTCGCCGCGTTGTCCTGGGGCTGGCGTTGGGCAAATGAGCCCCAGAACACACCCACAACCGAGGCCCCTTTCAACAGCGCGAGATTGACCGGCAGCTCAGGAATGCGGCCACTGGCGAAACCGACGACCAGCAGTCGCCCGTTCCAGGCGATGCCCCTAACGGCCTGATCAAAAAGGTCGCCGCCCACCGGGTCATAGATCACATCGACGCCGTTACCGTTGGTGAGGCGTTTGATTTCATCCTTGAGATTGCTTTCGCTGTAGTTGATTACCTCGTCGGCGCCTGCGTTTTTGGCGACCTCCAGCTTTTCTGCGCTGCTGGCGGCGGCAATCACTCGAGCGCCCATGGCTTTGCCGATCTCGACGGCCGCCAGGCCGACACCCCCGGAAGCGCCGAGGACGAGCAGTGTTTCGCCTGCCTGCAGATTTGCGCGCTGTTTAAGGGCGTGCATGGAGGTGCCGTAAGTCATGCTGAATGCCGCGGCGGTGGTGAAGTCCATCGTTTCGGGAATGGGCAGGACGTTGTAACCGGCCACGGCGATCTGTTCAGCGAAGCTGCCCCAGCCTGTCAGCGCCATTACCCGGTCACCGACACGCACATGGCCGACCTTTTCACCGACAGCGGTCACGATACCCGACGCCTCACCTCCAGGTGAAAACGGAAAAGGCGGCTTGAACTGGTATTTGCCCTCGATGATCAGCGTGTCCGGGAAGTTGACCCCGGCAGCGTGCACGTCCAGAAGAATCTCGTTTTTCTTCGGCTCCGGGCTGGGGATTTCCTCCAGCACCAGATCTGCAGCGGGACCGAAGGCTTTACAAAGCACGGCTTTCATCGAGGGCTATTCCTTTTTCGGGGATGGCCGATAAGTACAGGTAGCGAGGTTGTGGGGTCAATGAGCATGGCCCGGCCTGATAGGCGTGCATAAGCTGAAGTAAGCTATGCGGCAAAACGGATTGAGGAGCGGACTGTGAAAGCGTGGATTCTGATGTTGATGGCATTGTCGATGCCGGTTGTGGCGCTGGCCGAAGAGGGCGGCGAGAAGGAAGATCCGAACAAGGTTTCCTACGTGGCGTTGACGCCACCCTTCGTAGGCAACTACTCACTGGATGGCGGCCCGAAACTGCACGTCTATAAGGCCGACGTCGCCTTGCGCGTGACCGGCGCCGAAGCGCAGAAGCTGGTGAAGCAGAACGAGCCGCTGATTCGCAATCAGCTGGTGGCGCTGTTCACTCAGCAAACGGTCGACAGCATGGGCAACGTCGATGCCAAGGAGAAACTGCGTCAGGAAGCCCTGAAGCAGACCCAGCAAGTGCTGACCCAGGAAACCGGCAAGCCCGTGGTTGATGACCTGCTGTTCAACAACTTCATTGCCCAATAACGCCGCGTTCTGAACTCAGCGCAGGCCCAGCACGGCGGCCCATTGTTCGTCCGTCACCGGCATGACGGACAAGCGGCTGCCTTTCTGCACCAGTGGCATCTGCTCCAGTGCGGCTTGTTGCTTCAGAAAACTCAGGCCCAGCACGTTCGGAAACGCCTCGACGAATGCCACATCAAGGGCGCTCCAGGGGTTTTTCTGCTCGGTGGCCTTGGCGTCGAAGTAGTGGCTTTTTTCGTCCAGCGCAGTGGGATCGGGATACGCGGCCTTGACGATTTCTCCGATGCCGGCGATCCCGGGCTCGGGGCAGCTGGAATGGTAGAAAAAGAACTGATCGCCCACGGCCATCGCGCGCATAAAGTTGCGGGCCTGGTAGTTGCGTACACCGTCCCAGCGCGTCTGCCCGAGCTTTTTCAGCCCGCTGATCGAGAGCTCGTCGGGCTCGGATTTCATCAGCCAATAGGCCATTTATAAGGTTCCTGAACAGGTATTGGGAAAGTTGTCCTACGATTTGATGACAAACCGACAGTCGGCTGGCGCCAGTATTTGCGTGTTGCGTCACGTTGCCGCAGAATGCCGGCATTTTAAGGGCTGCACTATCTGGCGGCCTTGTTTAAACGTTATCGATTTCAGATTCTGATTCGTTACAAAGGGGACGATGAATGCGACGCAAGCCGGATGTACTATGGATTTTGGCAATTTTGTTCGGCTTGGGAATCGTTACCACCGGTTATGCGCAAAGTCTGTGGGCTGCCAAGGCAGACGCGCCGGTTGAAATCACTCAGCAACAGCAGCCACAGCTCCGCCGCTAAACCGCTTTTTCGCAGCGCGCTTTTTTTCACCCAAGCGCGCATTGCTGATGATTCACCCCGCCATATACCAACGCGTACCCGTCACCGTTCCTGCCAACGGAACATCCCAACTGGCGACCGCCAGCTTCCCGACTTTCTGACACTCGTGGGCCAGTCCCAGCAGCACCGGCTTGCGCCAGGTTTTACGACGCGCGAGATAAGCCAGGCTGCGGTCGTAAAAGCCGCCACCCATGCCAAGACGTCCCCCGTCCGGATCGAACCCCACGAGCGGCATCAGCACCAGGTCGAGCGTCCAGATCTTGCGCTGTCGCCTGGCATTGGTACGTGGCTCCGGGATGCGGAACCGGTTCGGCTTGAACGTCTCCCCGGGGCGCACGCGCTGAAACACCATTTTGGTTCGAGGCCAGGCACTGAGCACCGGCAGGTACGTGGTCTTGCCGCGTTTTTGAGCGGCACGGAGGAGCAGGCGCGGGTCGATTTCACCGTCCATCGGAAGGTAGAGCGAAACATGACGGGCGCGGCGAAACAGCGGGTTTTGCGCCAGTTGACGGTACAGGCCCTGCGCCGCCTGTCGCTGTTCTGCCGGGCTGAGCGCGCGACGATTATGGCGAAGAAGCCGACGCAACTGTGGTCGAGAGAGGCTTGAAGGATCTGGAAGGGGAGCGGCGCCGGATGAGGTCATGCTGGCGGGTCCGTGAGGCGTTGGATAGTGATGTCGTGGAATCAGGCAGATTCACGATGCCCACCGCCAGACGGGGCGCCTGGCGATGGGTAGAAGGTTCGAGACTCCCCGACGAACCGCTGTCGGTGTAGCCCTTGAACCCGAAAGTTCAAGGTGGAGATTGCAGGAGGTTTTAAGGCTTTCCGTCGAGCGGACATGCACACCAACCCCAACGTGCAACCCCCGTGGTTGTGCGTATCGGCTCAGGGACATGACCGACTGGCAAGCACTCCAGGGAGCGGTCGCAAGTATACCCAATCATGTCCGAACAATCAGCCTTGTGCTTTATCCGAATCCGTGGCAAGGACCAGGTCTACACGGTCCAGCAAATCGCGAACCTGCTCACTGTTGGCACCATTGGCCTGGGCCTTTGCGGGTGGCAGTTCCTGTTTGTGCAGAAGGTCATGGGTAATATTCAGTGCGGCCATCACCGCAATACGGTCGGCGCCGATGACTTTGCCGCTGCTGCGGATCTCGCGCATTTTGCCGTCCAGATAACGCGCGGCGCTGACCAGATTGGTGCGCTCCTCTTGCGGGCAGATGATCGAATATTCTTTGTCGAGGATTTGCACGGTGATGCTGTTGCCATTACTCATGAGTCTTGCTCCAGGGCCTTGAGGCGCGAAATCATGGACTCGACCTTTTGCCGGGCGATTTCGTTTTTTTCAATGAGTTGAGCGCGTTCCTCGCGCCAGGATTTTTCCTGAGCTAATAGGAGTCCGTTTTGACTTTTTAGTTGCTCGACACGATTGATCAATAACTCCAGTCGAACCATCAGCGCTTGCAGGTCGTTGTCTTCCATTGTTTTCCACTGATTACTTTCAGATGAGTGGTGCAGGCGCTGGCGTCTGGATTCGCCCCGGACATCGCCTGATAGCTTGGGCGCGTCTGCCGGTGCTACGATACAAGGCCTTCATTCTAGACATTGCGCCGCTTGGCGCCTAGTTGCCCATGCCTATTCAGAATTCCCCGTACAACGGCTTCGCCGCCCTGCTTGCCAGCAGTGGTCATCATGTATCTCCTGCCGAATTGCACGGCCTCTTGCTGGGCCGCAGTTGCGCCGGCGCAGGCTTCGATGCAGAAGAGTGGCTGTCCGACGCTCATCTGCTGCTGGAAACAGAGCCAGACGACAAAGTGCGTCAGGCCCTGATCGGCCTGCAGGCAATGGTCAAAAGCGAACTGACCGGTGACGACATGACCGTCGTGTTGCTGTTGCCCGGCGATGATGAGCCCCTGGCTGCACGCACCGCCGCCATGGCACAGTGGTGCCAGGGCTTTCTCAGCGGCTTTGCCCGGGTGGGTGGCCAGTCACTGAGCGATGATGCCAGGGACGTGCTGCAAGACCTGGCTGCCATTGCTCAGGTTCATGACGCGCTGGACGAGTCCGAAGATGGCGAGAGCGACTACATGGAAGTCATGGAGTACCTGCGCGTTGCGCCGTTGCTGCTGTTCACCGAGTTCAACCAGAAAACCGATGCTGACGACGAAGCCAAGCCTTCTTTGCACTGACAGCGCGTCATCGCGGCTTCCGCCATGCCGCCCTTGCGCGGCGGTGGCCGAAGCGCATCTCCCGGAGAACCGCACTTGCCCATGATTCATATCCCGAAAGCCGAATATGCCCGCCGCCGCAAGGCGTTGATGGAGCAGATGGAGCCCAACAGCATCGCCATCCTGCCAGCGGCGGCTGTGGCGATTCGAAATCGGGACGTCGAGCATGTGTACCGCCAGGACAGCGACTTTCAGTACCTGAGTGGCTTCCCCGAACCGGAAGCGGTGATCGTGCTGATCCCTGGCCGCGAGTACGGTGAGTACGTCCTGTTCTGTCGCGAACGCAATCCCGAGCGCGAGTTGTGGGACGGCCTGCGCGCGGGCCAGGACGGCGCGATGCGCGAGTACGGCGCCGATGATGCCTTCCCGATCACCGACATCGACGACATCCTGCCCGGCCTCATCGAGGGTCGCGATCGGGTGTATTCGTCCATGGGCAGCAATCCTGAATTCGACCGCCATGTGATGGAGTGGATCAACGTCATCCGTTCCAAGGCGCACCTGGGTGCGCAGCCGCCCAAAGAATTCGTTGCGCTGGATCACTTGCTTCACGACATGCGCCTGTATAAATCGGCGGCCGAAGTGAAGGTGATGCGTGAGGCCGCGCAGATCTCGGCCCGTGCCCATGTGCGAGCCATGCAGGCCAGTCGCGCCGGGCTGTACGAGTTCAGCCTGGAAGCGGAGCTTGATTACGAATTCCGCAAGGGCGGCGCGAAGATGCCGGCCTATGGCTCCATCGTCGCCTCGGGGCGCAACGCCTGCATCCTGCATTACCAGGAGAACGACGCGCCGCTCAAAGACGGTGACCTGGTACTGATCGATGCCGGTTGCGAGATCGACTGCTACGCCAGTGACATCACCCGTACCTTCCCGGTAAGCGGCAAATTCTCCGCCGAACAGAAGGCGATTTACGAGGTGGTGCTCAAATCCCAGGAAGCGGCGTTTGCAGCGATCAAACCCGGCAATCACTGGAATCAGGCCCACGAGGCTACGGTTCGAGTCATCACCGAAGGGCTGGTTGAGCTGGGGCTGCTGCGAGGCGCGGTGGATGAACTGATTGCTGCCGAAGCGTACAAAGCTTTTTACATGCATCGCGCCGGACACTGGCTGGGCATGGACGTGCACGACGTCGGCGAATACAAGGTCGGCGGAGAGTGGCGTGTTCTGGAGGCCGGGATGGCGCTGACGGTCGAGCCCGGCATTTATGTGTCCCCGGACAATCAGACCGTCGCCAAAAAGTGGCGCGGGATTGGCGTGCGAATCGAGGATGACGTCGTGGTAACCAAAAAAGGCTGTGAAATCCTGACGGGCGATGTGCCAAAAACCGTTGCCGAGATCGAGGCCCTGATGGCCGCAGCACGAACCCAAGCCGCATGAGCCGCTTTAATCTGGCCATCGTGGGTGGCGGACTGGTCGGCGCAAGCCTGGCCCTGGCCCTGCAAGCCGGGGCGAAGGCGCGAGGCTGGAAAATCGTCCTGATCGAGCCGTTTGCGCCCGGCGACACGTACCAACCCAGCTACGACGCGCGCTCTTCAGCGCTGTCTTTCGGCGCGCGGCAGATCTACGAGCGCCTGGGCCTGTGGCAGCAGATCAGCCGCCGCGCCGAGCCGATCCTCAACATTCACGTTTCCGACAAAGGCCGGTTTGGCGCCGCGCACCTGTCTTCGATGGAAGAAGGTGTTCCGGCCCTGGGCTACGTGGTTGAAAACGCCTGGCTGGGCCAATGCCTGTGGCAGGCGCTGGACAAGGACGTGATCAGTTGGCGGGTCCCGGCCGAAGTCACGCACATGCAGGCGCTGCCCGATGGCTACCAACTCACGCTCAATGACGAAACTCAGCTCACCTGCGACCTGGCGGTGCTGGCCGATGGCGGCCGTTCCAGCCTGCGCGAGCAGTTGGGCATTGCCGTGCGACACACGCCATACGATCAAAGCGCGCTGATCGCCAACATCACGCCGGGAGACCCACACGGTGGTGAGGCCTTCGAGCGGTTTACCGAAAATGGCCCCATGGCGTTGCTGCCGCTTCCGGATAATCGTTGCGCGCTGGTCTGGACGCGCACCGGCGATGACGTTCAACGGCTGATGGCGCTGGACGACCGAAGCTTCCTGGAAGAACTGCAGGGCGTCTTCGGCTTCCGGCTGGGCGCACTGAAGCAAGTGGGGGCGCGCCACAGCTATCCGCTGGCGCTGATCGAGGCCGAAGAGCAGATCCGCTCCCATCTGGTGGTGCTCGGCAATGCCGCCCACAGTCTTCATCCGATTGCGGGGCAGGGCTTCAACCTGTCGCTGCGTGATGCCGCCTCCCTGGCCGAGGCGCTGCTGGCCAGTGATGCACCGCTGGGCGAGCTGTCGACGTTGCAGGTGTATCGCGAGCGCCAGCGGGTTGATCAAAAACTGACCGTCGGCTTTTCCGATCAGGTCACCCGGTTGTTCAGCAGTCAGCAGTCCGTCGTGACTGCAGGCCGCAATCTGGGCCTCCTGGGCCTGGATCTGTTGCCTTCGGCCAAGAGCTGGTTCGCCCGTCAGGCCATGGGCCTGGGAACGCGAAGCGATGTCTGAACACTCCATTCATTCGTGGCCTTCGCCACAGTCGAGAACGATTTAAAGCATGGAAACGCGCGCAGATCTGCTGATTGTCGGGGCCGGAATGGTGGGGAGTGCGCTCGCGCTGGCGCTGCGAGACAGTGGGCTGAACATCCTTGTGGTGGATGGCGGTCCCCTGACGGTCAAACCGTTCGTGGCTGATGCCCCCTTCGAAGCCCGGGTCAGTGCGCTGTCCATCGCCAGTCAGCGCATTCTTGAGCGGCTTGGCGTCTGGGATGGCATCGTTGCGCGTCGCGTCAGCCCCTACAGCGACATGCACGTGTGGGATGGCAGCGGCACGGGCAAGGTGCATTTTTCTGCTTCCAGCGTTCACGCTCAGGTGCTTGGGCACATCGTCGAAAACCGCGTGGTGCAGGATGCGTTGGTCGAACGTCTGCATGCCAGCGACATCGGCATGTTGGCAGACGTGCGTCTGGAGCAGATGCGTCACTCCGGCGATGACTGGCTCCTGACGCTCTCCGACGGCCGCACATTGCGTGCGCCGCTGGTGGTAGCCGCCGATGGCGCCAACTCGACCGTACGACGCATGACCGGCACCGCGACGCGGGAGTGGGACTACCTGCACCACGCCATCGTGACGAGCGTGCAAATGGCGGACTCCCACCGTAAAACCGCCTGGCAGCGCTTCACTGACAGTGGCCCGCTGGCCTTTTTGCCGCTCGACCGAGAGGGTGAGCATTGGTGCTCCATCGTCTGGTCGGTGACGCCGGAGCAATCCGAGCGTTTGATGAAGCTCGACGACGAACGCTTCTGCCGTGAGCTGGAGAATGCGTTCGAAGGCCGTCTCGGGCCGGTGATTTCTGCTGATCCACGGCTTTGCGTGCCGCTGCGTCAACGCCACGCCAAGCGCTACATAGCGCCTGGCCTTGCGCTGATCGGCGATGCCGCGCACACCATCCATCCGTTGGCGGGGCAGGGCGTCAACCTGGGCTTTCTCGACGCAGCGGTGCTGGCCGAAGTGCTGCGCGGTGCGGTGGAGCGCGGCGAACGTCTGGCCGATGAGCGCGTGTTGAGCCGTTACGAGCGTCGGCGCATGCCGCATAATCTGACCTTGATGGCGGCGATGGAAGGCTTCGAGCGACTGTTCCAGGCTGACGCGCTGCCGGTTCGTCTGTTACGCAACGCCGGGCTGAAGATGGTCGATCGTTCGGCAGAGGCCAAAGCGTTGTTCGTGCGCCAGGCCTTGGGCCTGACCGGGGACCTCCCGACGCTGGCACGGCTCTGACAACACGGCACTTTCTGTCCGCGCGCTTCACCGTGGGACCGGCTTTAGCCGGAAAAGCGCCATTCGTTACGCCGCGAATCTGATGGCGTTCAAGCTGGCCTCCTCCCGGCTGAAGCCGGTCCCACTGTAACTGCGCGTGCGTTCAGTGGTGCCGGGTGTGGCACCGCCAGCATCTCGCAACATCCGGTAACGCCTCAATCCTGACTTCGGTTGAGATGGCAGATGCGATTCACTACCATTTCGCCTCGTTTTTCCCCTCTCTCGAATCAGGAGAACCTGCATGCAGGCGAGCAAGCGTCTTTTGGCTGCCCTGGCGTTAACCGTGCTCGGCAGCACCGCCCAGGCCGCAGATGAAGTGGTGGTGTATTCCTCCAGAATCGATGAGCTGATCAAACCGGTGTTCGATGCCTATACCGCCAAGACCGGCGTGAAGGTCAAGTTCATCACCGACAAGGAAGCGCCGCTGATGCAGCGCATCAAGGCCGAGGGCCAGAACGCAACGGCTGACCTGCTGCTCACCGTCGACGCGGGCAACCTCTGGCAAGCTGAGCAAATGGGCATCCTGCAGCCGTTCACTTCGCCGGTCATCGACGCCAACATTCCGTCCCAGTACCGCTCTTCCACCCACAGCTGGACCGGCCTGAGCCTGCGCGCGCGGACCATTGCCTACTCCACCGATCGCGTCAAACCTGAAGAACTCACCACCTACGAAGCCCTGGCCGACAAACAGTGGGAAGGGCGTCTTTGCCTGCGTACCGCCAAAAAGGTTTACAACCAGTCGCTGACCGCCACGCTGATCGAAACTCACGGGGCCGAGGCGTCGGAGAAGATTCTCAAGGGCTGGGTGAACAACCTCTCGACCGACGTATTCTCCGATGACATCGCGGTGCTGGAAGCCATCAATGCCGGCCAATGCGACGTCGGCATCGTCAACACCTACTACTACGGCCGTTTGCACAAGGACAATCCGGATCTCGCCGTGCGCCTGTTCTGGCCCAATCAGTCGGATCGCGGCGTGCACGTTAATCTTTCCGGCATTGGCCTCACCAAGCACGCGCCCCACCCAGACGCCGCCAAAGCGTTGGTGGAATGGATGACGGGCCCTGAAGCCCAGACCATATTCGCCGGCACCAATCAGGAATTTCCGGCCAACCCGAAAGTGGCGCCCTCTGAAGAAGTGGCGAGCTGGGGCGCATTCAAAGCGGACACGATCCCGGTTGAAGTGGCCGGTCGGCGGCAGGCCGAGGCGATTCGCATGATGGACCGCGCTGGCTGGAACTGATCTTTCGCGAAAGAAGGCCGGGTTAACGCCGGCTTTGCATCCTGACAAAGACCCTGTGGGAGCGCCACCCCGGTCACTCCCACCGAGGGCTTCGGCAACCCGCAACTCTCCATGAGTAACCCCCTTGGCCCACTCTCCCCAGCGTCGCTGGTACCCCCTGGTTTTCAGCATTGCCGCGCTGGTGCTGCTGCCGTTAAGCGTTCTGCTGTTTTCCTGGCAAACCATCGATCAGCAGATCTGGTCCCACCTCTGGGAAACCCAGATGCCGCGGTTGCTGCGCAACACCCTGACGTTGGTGATTGGCGTGGGGCTGGGCGTCACGCTGCTGGGCGTGAGTCTGGCGTGGCTGACGGCGCTTTGTGAGTTTCCAGGGCGCCGCTGGCTGGACTGGGCACTGATGCTGCCGTTTGCCATCCCGGCATATGTGCTGGCGTTTGTCTTTGTGGGTTTGCTGGATTTCGCAGGCCCGGTGCAGACGCTGCTGCGCGAGTGGTTCGGTTCCGGCCTGCGTCTGCCGCGAGTGCGCTCCACCGGCGGCGTGATTATCGTGCTGGTGCTGGTGTTCTATCCCTACGTGTATCTGTTGGCGCGCACGGCATTTCTGGCACAGGGCAAAGGCCTGATGGAGGCCGCGCGCATTTTGGGGCAGTCGCCGTGGCAAGCGTTCTGGCGCGTGGCATTGCCCATGGCACGGCCGGCGATCGGTGCCGGTGTCGCGTTGGCGTTGATGGAAACCCTGGCGGATTTCGGCGCGGTGTCGGTGTTCAACTTCGACACCTTCACTACAGCGATCTACAAAACCTGGTATGGCTTCTTCAGCCTGTCGAGCGCCGCGCAGCTGGCGAGCCTGTTGCTGTTGGCGGTCATGGTCCTGCTGTACGGCGAGCATCGCGCACGGGGCGCGAGCCGGCCGAGCAACGAGCGTCCGCGGGTCAAGGCCCTCTATCACCTGCATGGATTAAAAGCTGCCGCCGCCAGCACGTGGTGTGGACTGGTGTTCGCCTGCGCGTTTGTGGTGCCGCTGTTGCAGTTGATTGTCTGGGTCTGGCAGCGCGGGCGTTTCGACCTCGACGAGCGCTACGCCGGGTTGATTCTGCACACGCTTTATCTGGGCGGCATCGCTGCGCTGGTCACGGTCTGCGTGGCGATGATCCTTGTGTTTGCTCGGCGTCTCGCCCCCACCCGCGCCATCCGCTCGGGCGTCAGCGTCGCCAACATTGGCTATGCGCTGCCCGGCTCGGTGCTGGCGGTGTCGATCATGTTGGCGTTCAGTTATCTGGACCGGGAACTGGTCGTGCCCTTATCTAGCTGGCTGGGCGGCGCTGGCCGACCGTTGCTGCTGGGCAGTCTGGGGGCGCTCGTGCTTGCGTATCTGGTGCGTTTTATCGCGGTCGCGTACGGGCCGCTCGAGAACAGCCTGTCGCGGATTCGCCCGTCACTGCCCGAAGCCGCGCGCAGTCTGGGGGTCAGCGGGCCGCGATTGTTTTTCAGGATTTATCTGCCGCTGCTCATACCCGGCACGTTGAGCGCTGCGCTGCTGGTCTTCGTCGACGTCCTCAAGGAAATGCCCGCCACGCTGCTCATGCGCCCGTTTGGCTGGGACACGCTGGCCGTGCGCGTCTTCGAAATGACCAGCGAAGGTGAGTGGGCGCGTGCGGCTTTGCCTGCGCTGACCCTGGTGCTGGTCGGGCTGCTCCCGGTCATCGGTTTGATCAGACGTTCGGCCAAGCCGATTGGTTAGGTGCGGGGTCCCAACCTTGCGGCTACAATGCGCCGCAATCGACTCGGTCTGTCAGACAATTCCTCAGATTAGCAAAGGTTTCAGACCCCAATTCACGGGGGATTTGCGGGATTGCCATTGACCGCGTCTTCGCCACGCCCGGAAGGAGAAACCCATGGGACAGCGTACGCCCCTCTTTGACCTGCACCTCGCGCTTGGCGCGAAGCTCGTCGATTTTGGTGGTTGGGACATGCCCTTGCACTACGGCTCCCAAGTTGAGGAGCACCATCAGGTGCGCCGGGACTGCGGGATTTTTGACGTGTCGCACATGCATGTGCTCGACGTATCCGGCAGTCAGGCCAAGCCCTGGCTGCAGCATCTGCTGGCCAACGACGTCGGTAGATTGCAACAGACCGGGCAGGCGCTTTACAGCGCAATGCTCGACACCCACGGCGGTATCGTCGACGACATGATCGTCTACCTGACCGACGAGGGTTATCGACTGGTGGTCAACGCAGCCACCGGCGACAAGGACCTGGACTGGATGAACGCCAACCTTGCCGGCTACGACGTGCGCGTCAAGCACCGCTCGGAGCTTGCGATGCTCGCCATTCAGGGACCGAACGCCCGGCAGAAGATCGGCGAACTGGTCAATCAGGAACGCACCGCGCTTATCCACACCCTCAGACCCTTCGAAGGTCAGCAGGAAGGCGACTGGTTCATCGCCCGCACGGGTTACACCGGTGAAGACGGCCTGGAGATCATCCTGCCAGCCACCGAAGCCTGCAGTTTCTTCAACGACATGGTCGGCGCCGGCATTTCCCCGATCGGACTGGGCGCACGCGATACGCTGCGTCTGGAAGCGGGCATGAACCTGTATGGTCAGGAAATCGACGAGCAGGTCTCGCCGCTGGTCTCCAACATGGCCTGGACGGTGGCGTGGATGCCTGAAGAGCGCGAGTTCATCGGGCGCTCTGCACTCGATGCGGAGCGAAAGCGAGGCATCTCATCAAGGCTTGTAGGACTGGTCCTCGAAGAGCGGGGCGTTTTGCGCGCTCATCAGGTCGTCCGGATAGCGGAAGTTGGCGAAGGAGAGATCACCAGTGGTAGTTTCTCTCCTACGCTAAGCAAGTCGATCGCGCTGGCGCGAGTGCCGATGGCCACCGCTGACCGTGCCGAGGTGGAAATCCGGGGCAAGTGGTACCCGGTCCGAGTGGTTCGACCCGCATTCGTGCGTCACGGCAAGGCCCTGATATAACCTGATTTGAAAGCCATCCCTGGCGGGTTTTTCCGCTGACCTGATGAAGTAGAGAGGATAAGAACATGAGCACTATTCCCGCCGAACTGCGTTTTGCCGAGAGCCACGAGTGGGCCAAGCAAGAGGGTGATCTGATCGTTGTCGGTATTTCCGATCATGCGCAGGAAGCGCTGGGTGACGTCGTGTTCGTCGAGCTGCCTGAAGTGGGTAAAGTTTTCTCGGCACCAGGTGATCAGGCCGGTGTCGTTGAGTCGGTAAAGGCTGCATCTGACATCTACTCGCCAGTGGCGGGCGAAGTCGTTGAAGTCAACGAGGTGCTGTCGGGTGAGCCAGAGGCACTGAACAACTCGCCTTACGATTCGTGGATCTTCAAGGTCAAGCCAGCCAATGCCGCCGACTTGGACAAGCTGCTCGACGCAGCCGGTTACAAGGCGCTGATCGCCGAATAAGCCCATCGGTCAGGCACAAAAAAGCCGCTCACATGAGCGGCTTTTTTTGCGAGCGAGATCGGCGTCAGAACGCCAATTCATCCCGATGTGTCTGACTTATTGCTCGGCAACCAGATTCTTCGCCAGGATGGCGTTTGCCAGGTCCATGTCCGATGCCTTCAGGGCCGGGTTATCTTTGCGCACTTGATCCATCGCCGCTTCAAGGTACGGGCCACGGATTTCGCCGTTGCTGGCCACGAAGCTGCCAGCGTCGTCTTGCGCCGCGACGATCAGCTTGTGGTGACGAAAGGTGAGGTAGGTGGAGCCGGTTGTGGCACCAGACGAAAGCACATCCCGCAGAAAACCGTCGGCCATTGCTGAACCGACCGGCAGGGAAAGCAAGGCTAACGTGGCTACAGCAAGTTTAAGACGCATGACGGCTACTCCGATGTTGGTTTGTTCTGAAACGATTTGATACGCCATCTCCCGTTCTAGTTCCCCACCCACAGGGGGTCATAGCACCCCGCTCTGCAAAAATGCCCGGTTCCTGGAGTTCATCAACGTTCATGGAGTCACCGTTGATGACGGTGGGAAGTTGATCGGGCAGAGTAAGGTGACTGCACTCTGCGCAGCGAACCTTCCGTATCTGACAGGAAGAACAGCTGGCGCAGCCAATCGAGATTAACGCCACAAAAACAATAGGAGAGCGTCATGGCTGTTCTGGAAAGTTTTCGTCTCGACGGCAGGGTGGCCCTGATCACCGGCTCCAGCGCAGGCATCGGACTGGCGATCGCGCGAGGCCTGGCCGAAGCGGGCGCCACCGTCGTGCTCAACGGCCGCAGCGCCGAGACATTGCATTCGGCCGGCCAAGCGTTGACGGCCGAGGGGCATGCGGTCCACACCCAGCGTTTTGATGTGACGGACAGCGCGGCGGTCGCCGCTGCGGTTCAGGACATCGAGGCGCGCGTCGGGCCGCTGGAAGTCCTGGTCAACAACGCGGGCATCCAGCGGCGCGGGCCGCTGGCGGAGTTTGCCGAAGCGGACTGGCACGAGCTGATGCGCACCAACCTCGACAGCGCGTTCTTCGTCGGTCAAGCGGTCGCGCGCTGCATGATCCCCCGTGGGCGCGGGCGCATCATCAACATCTGTTCGGTGCAGAGCGAGCTGGGCCGCCCGGGTATTGCGCCGTACACGGCAAGCAAGGGCGCGCTGAAGATGCTGACCAAGGGCATGGCGATCGACTGGGGCCCGTTCGGCCTCAACGTCAACGGAATCGGGCCGGGCTACTTCAAGACCGAACTGAACGCTGCGCTGGTGGCCAACGCCGAATTCAGCGACTGGCTGGTGCAGCGGACGCCGAGCCGCCGTTGGGGCGAAGTGTCTGAACTGGCAGGCGCGGCGGTGTTTCTGGCTTCTGACGCGGCCAGCTTCGTCAACGGCCACATCCTTTACGTCGACGGTGCCATCACGGCATCGCTGTAATCCGGAGAATGACCATGCAAGCGATTGTCTGCCATGCCGCGAAAGACCTGCGTGTCGAGCCCGGCAACGAAGCATTGCCGCTTTCTGCCGGCCAGTTGCGGGTTCGCGTTGCTCGCGGCGGTATCTGCGGCTCGGACCTTCACTACTACCAGCACGGCGGTTTCGGCGCGGTTCGGCTGAAAGAGCCGATGGTCCTCGGCCATGAAATCTCGGCGGTTATCGAGGAGGTCGGCGACGCGCAGAGCGCTTTCAGCGTCGGGCAACGGATCTCCGTGTCACCGTCACGGCCGTGCGGCGACTGCAAATACTGTCACGAAGGCCTGCCCAACCATTGCCTGAACATGCGTTTTTACGGCAGCGCGATGCCGTTTCCGCACATTCAGGGCGCGTTTCGCGAGCACTTGGTGATCGAGTCAAGCCAGGCTCATGTGCTGGCGCCGACCACTACGATGGCTGAAGGCGCACTGGCCGAGCCTTTGTCGGTCGGGCTTCACGCGATCCAGCGCGCCGGCGGCGTGTTCGGCAAGCGCGTGCTGGTGACCGGTTGCGGCCCGATCGGCAACTTGTTGATCGGCAGCCTGCGCGCGGCGGGTGCGTTGCAGATCATTGCCGCAGACCTGAGCGACAGCGCGCTGGCGTGCGCGCGGCGCATGGGCGCCAGCGAAACCCACAACCTGCGCGACGAGCCCGAAGCACTGGCGCGCTATACCGCCGACAAGGGTTATTTCGACGTGATGTTCGAGGCCTCCGGCAGCGCCCACGCCTTGCGCGATGGCCTGACGTGCATGCGCCCGCGCGGGATTGTGGTGACGGTCGGGCTCGGTGGCGATGTGGCGATTCCGCTAAATCTGGTGGTGGGCAAGGAAATCGACCTGCGCGGCACCTTTCGCTTCCACCCCGAATTCGCCCAGGCGGTGGACTTGCTCAATCGCAAAGTCATCGACGTCACGCCAGTGATCTCCCACACCCTCGCGTTTCACGACGCGGTCCAGGCGTTCGAGCTGGCCGGGGACAAGCAGCAAGCGATGAAAGTCGTGCTGGATTTCGGGGTGCCGGACCAGTAACTAACGCTGCTCGCTCTGCGGTGTCACACGCAGCACCTCTTCGACCGTCGTCAGCCCTGCCGCGACCTTTTGCGCGCCGGACAACCGCAGGCTGCGCATGCCGTCCTTGAAGCCCTGGCGACGCAACGCCGTCAGGTCCAGGTCCGCCGTGATCAGCGACTTCACGGCGTCGGACATCAGCATGATCTCGTACACCCCCGCACGCCCGCGATAACCCGTGTCGCGGCACTCCGCGCAACCCACTGCCCGGTGCGCGCCGCTTGGCACGGGCGCCTGCCAAGGCCGCGTCAGGGTTTGCCAGTCGACCTCATCCATTTCGATCGGCGCCTTGCAGTGCGGGCACAGCGTCCGCACCAGACGTTGCGCCATCACGCCGAGGATCGTCGCCTTGAGCAGATAATGCGGCACGCCCAGCTCCAGCAGACGGCTGATGGCGCTGGGCGCGTCGTTGGTGTGCAGCGTCGACAGCACCAAGTGACCGGTCAGCGCCGCCTGGATCGCCATTTCTGCGGTCTCCAGGTCGCGAATCTCGCCGATCATGATGATGTCCGGGTCTTGCCGCATCAGCGCGCGGACACCACTGGCAAAGGTCAGGTCGATGTTGTGCTGCACTTGCATCTGATTGAACGCCGGCTCCACCATCTCGATCGGGTCCTCGATGGTGCAGAGGTTCACCTCCGACGTCGCCAGCATCTTCAGCGTTGTGTACAGCGTGGTGGTCTTGCCGGAACCGGTCGGGCCGGTCACTAGAATGATGCCGTTGGGCTGTCGGGTCATGCCCTCCCAGCGACGCAGGTCATCGCCGGAGAATCCGAGCTGGTCGAAGTCCTTGAGCAGCACTTCCGGGTCAAAAATCCGCATGACCATCTTTTCGCCGAAAGCCGTGGGCAGCGTCGACAGCCGCAGCTCCACCTCGCCACCGTCAGGCGTTTTGGTCTTCACCCGGCCGTCCTGCGGCTTGCGCTTCTCGGCCACGTTCATGCGGCCCAGGCTTTTCAGGCGGCTGGTGACGGCCATCGCCACTTGCGGCGGGAATTGATACACGTTGTGCAGCACGCCGTCGATGCGGAAGCGGACAGTACCGGCGTCGCGGCGGGGCTCGATGTGAATATCGCTCGCCCGCTGCTGGTAGGCGTACTGGAACAACCAGTCGACGATATTGACGATGTGCGCGTCGTTGGCGTCCGGCTCCTGATCGCTGGCGCCGAGCTTGAGCAGCTGTTCGAAGTTACCCATGTTGCTGATTTTCTGATCGCTGGCACTCGCGCCGCTGACCGATTTCGCCAGCCGGTAAAACTCCACGGCCAGTTTCTGCACGTCGACGGGATTGGCGACGACGCGCTTGATCGGCATCTTCAGTACGTGGGTCAGGTCGGCTTCCCACGCACTCACGTACGGTTGCGCGCTGGCGATGGTCACCGCGTCGCGATCGACGTCCACCGCGAGAATCTTGTGGCGCTGGGCGAAGGCGTAGGACATCAACGGCGTGACGGCGGCGACGTTGATCTTCAGCGGATCGATGCGCAGATACGGCTGGCCGGCTTGCTCAGCCAGCCAGGCGGTGAGGGTTTCGAGGTCGAGTTTCTTGCCGGGCCGCTTGTGGTTATCGAACTGCTGGGTGGCGATGAGTTCGAGCGGGTGGGCGTGGAGATTCTGCGCGGCTCGGCGCAGCGTGAGCGCATATTCGGCGTTGTCCTGGTCGAGGTATCCCTGCGCGACGAGGTCACGCAATACTTCGTTCAGATCCAGCCAGCGGTCCTGAGATGATGAGGCGAGGACGGACATGCGGGCTCCTTCGGACGAGACGGCTTACTTCGGTGATGAGCAAGAGTAGTCCCAAGCGTGCCAGTTGTGACGCCCTGCCGGTAGCGAAGCGTTGCCAATATTTTCGGTGCGCTCAACTGGCGGCGAGTGAGACAACCTCGGTTACGACGTGCAAATCACCCATGGGTTCAAGTTCGACCGAGCAAACACTGATGAGGTTGCGCATTTTTTCGCCAATCACCTGAGCGCGGTGCCACGTCATGCCGCCCACCTCGACATTCACCATCAGCATGCCGTCCTGCTGCAGCACGCTGACCTGTTGGGGGATCAGGTACTGCATCGCGAACAGGTTGAGCAGCCGGCAGAGTACGTCAGCTTCTGCCTCGGCAAGGATTTGATAGCGCGACAGGCAATGAGCGTTGCCGACAGACCAGGCATCGTTGCGAAAGGGGGCGGGGCTGGCGGGTTCGAAATGCGGCATGGGAGTCTCCTGACGACCTCGTCGTTGCAATGACGTTGATTGGCAGAAAGTTTTACACGCGGGAAAAGAAATTTCTGATCGAAGATGCGCTGTATTAGGCTATATGGGACTTGTTTATGTGCAGTGGACTGCTTTCAGGAATTGACTATGCAAATCGAGCTGGATGCCTACGACCGGAAGATTCTGGCGCTGCTGCAAGAGGATGCGTCGCTGTCCAGCGCGCAGATTGCCGAGCAGGTCGGCCTGTCGCAGTCTCCTTGTTGGCGGCGGATCCAGCGGCTCAAGGAGGAGGGCGTGATCCGGCGGCAGGTGACGCTGCTGGATCGCAAGAAGATTGGCCTGAATACGCAGATTTTTGCAGAGGTAAAGCTCAACGCCCACGGTCGGTCCAATTTCACTGAATTCACCGAAGCGATCCGTGGCTTTCCCGAAGTGCTGGAGTGTTATGTGCTGATGGGGTCGGTGGACTTTTTGCTGCGCATCGTCACGCCGGATATCGAGGCGTATGAGCGATTCTTCTTCGAAAAGCTCTCGCTGGTACCGGGCATTCAGGAAGTGAACTCGACAGTGGCGCTGTCTGAGATCAAATCGACGACGAGCTTGCCGATTGGCCGATAGGGTGCCTCTTCCCGGCTGAAGCTGGTCCTACTGACACAACGCATGCCTTTCGTAGGACCGCTTGCCTTTAGTGGGACCGGCTTCAGCCGGGAAGGCGTAGGTAGGCACACCACAAAAATTGAGGGGCGGCCACTGGCCACTTCCCGGCTGAAGCCGGTCCTACTGACACACGCATGCCTTTCGTAGGACTGGCTTTAGCCGGGAAAGCGTAGGTAGGCACACTGCAAAAATTGAGGGTGCTGTTACTGGCCTCTTCCCGGCTAAAGCCGGTCCTACTGACACACCGCGTGCCTTTCGTAGGACTGGCTTTAGCCGGGAAAGCGTAGGTAGGCACACTGCAAAAACTGAGGGACGGCCACTGGCCACTTTCCGGCTGAAGCCGGTCCTACTGACACACGCATGCCTTTCGTAGGACTGGCTTTAGCCGGGAAGGCGTCGGTAGGCACACTGCAAAAATTGAGGGTGCTGTTACTGGCCACTTCCCAGCTAAAGCCAGTCCTACTGACACGCCGCGTGCCTTTAGTGGGACTGGCTTCAGCCGGGAAGGCGCCGGTGGACACACCACAAAAATTAAGGTGCGGCCACTGGCCTCTTCCCGGCTGAAGCCGGTCCTACCAAAACAGCGTCAGCCGGTCCTACTGCCAGCGCCTTACAATTTCAACAATGTCTTCCACGCCCGGCTTTGCAGCACGGTGATGGTTTGCTGGACGCGGGCATCGAGGATTTCGTCGGTGATGTCCAGATGCGCCAGTTGCTCTAGCTTGTTCAACTCGCCGTACAAGCGATCCAGCTCAGGCAGGTCGAGGGCCTGGCGGGCGTAATGCAGCCAGACCTGAAGGCGTTCGATGCGTGGCAGTTGCTCGGCCAGATCTTCCGGCTGTTGCTGGTAGCGCGGCAGGTTCAGCGCGGTGGCTTCATCACCCAGGAAACGCGGTACCCAACTGCTGAGCATCGCGTGGCCCTGACGATTGCCACGGTTGTTGCGCTCCACCGTCCAGCTGCGCGCCATCAACCAGCGCGAGGTGGTCAGCGAGAACAGACCCCAGCGAGTGTCCTGCAACTCTTCGATGAACTGCTCATGGGCGGCGGCGCGTACGTCGCCGTCTTCCTGGCCAGCCAGCACCAGCGTGCGCCAGTCTTCCAGCAAAGCGTCCAGCGCGGCGCGCAGGTCATGGGTCGTGGCGCGCGGAGCGGCCTGACCGAGGCTGCCGGCCAGAGCGCGCAATTCAGCGAGCACTTCGACCCATTCCTGCAACAGGCTCCAGTGACCGTTGAAACGGTACTGCTCGGCCAGACGCTGGCTGCTGCCGAGCAGGAACCAGGCGATGGCGCTGAACGCGTCGTCTACGGAGAGTTCGCCATGCAGCTCGGGTGACGGCAACTTGATCGAGTAGCTGCTGGCGTCGAACAGGCGATAGCCACGTTCGGCCTTGCTGATATCGCAGGGCATCAGCGGCAGCTTCTCGGCCAGCTCTGCAGCCAGTTCCAGCAGCGCGGCAGGGTCGCCTTCGCGCAGCTCAA
The DNA here is from genome assembly GCF_053903055.1 of Pseudomonas sp. AK106. Taxonomy (NCBI): domain Bacteria; kingdom Pseudomonadati; phylum Pseudomonadota; class Gammaproteobacteria; order Pseudomonadales; family Pseudomonadaceae; genus Pseudomonas; species Pseudomonas sp. AK106. Next base: position 5,374,393 of record NZ_CP096426.1, on the reverse strand, counting down.
GCTCCAGCTCGCAGATTTCTTCCTGCTGCTTGCCGGCGACGACCTTGCCCAGGTCCAGCGCCGCTTCGATCACCACCTTGGTCTTGCCACGGCCCCAGGCGATTTCCGCTTTCTCGCGGACGAAATCAGTGGTGAACACCGGCTTGATGGTTTTCTTGTCCAGATCTGCCAGTTGCTCGGGCCAGCATTCGCCGTCGAGCTTCTTCAGGTCCAGCTTGGCTTTGGGTACATCCCAGTTGTATTCGTTACGCTCGGACAGGCCCGCCACGCTCTGGCCGCGGGTCTTGAGGGTCTGAATGATCGCGTCGCCGTCGCGGCGCAGGCGCAGCGCAACCTTGGCATGGGCCAGCTCGCGCTCGGGGGTGTCGAAGTACTGATTGAACAGCTCCAACCGCTCCCAGCCGCTCTTGTTGCGCTTCTTCAGCAACGGGTGCTCGCGCAGGGCTATGAGGGTTTCGCGGCTGACGCGGAGTTTGATTTCGGTTTCTTTCTGCATGGCCGGAGAATCCAAACGCTCTATCGCTGATAACGGGGTCGCAGCCGGAATCGACACAGCTGCGTGGGCCGTGCAGTGTACAGGACATCAACCGTGACAGTTTATTCATGCGGGCCAATCGACCTATGATGGCCGGCGTGTCGTACCCCATTACCGGAGTCGCCTATGCCGTTGCCGTCCATGAAAGACCAGTTCGCCGCCCTGATCGCCGCGCCGTCTGTGAGCTGTACGCAGCCCGCGCTCGACCAGTCCAATCGCGCCGTCATTGATCTGCTGGCAGGTTGGCTGGGCGATCTGGGTTTTGCCTGCGACATCCAGCACGTGAGCCCTGGCAAATTCAATCTGCTGGCAACGTATGGCACCGGCCCCGGCGGGTTGGTGCTCGCGGGCCACAGCGATACGGTCCCTTACGACGATGCGCTGTGGAAGACCGATCCGCTGAAACTGACCGAAGTCGACGGCAATTGGGTAGGACTGGGCAGCTGCGACATGAAGGGCTTCTTCGCGTTGGCCATTGAGGCGCTTCAGCCGCTGCTCGATCAGCCGTTCAAACAGCCGCTGATCATCCTCGCGACCTGCGATGAAGAAAGCTCCATGGCTGGTGCCAAGGCATTGGCTGCGGCGGGCGGCGTGCTCGGCCGCGCGGCGGTTATTGGCGAGCCGACTCGCCTCAAGCCGGTCCGCCTGCACAAAGGCGTGATGATGGAGCGCATCGAGATTCTCGGCCGCAGCGGTCACTCCTCTGACCCGAGCCTGGGGCGTAGCGCCCTGGAAGCCATGTACGACGCCATTGGCGAACTGAAAGGCCTACGCCGACAGTGGCAGGAGCAATACCGCAATCCGCAGTTCAGCGTGCCTCAACCCACCCTGAACTTCGGTTGCATCCATGGCGGCGACAACCCGAACCGCATCTGCGGGCAATGCTCGCTGGAGTTCGACCTGCGCCCGCTGCCGGGGATGGACCCCGAGGTGCTGCGCGCCGCGATCCGGCAGAAACTGCAGCCCGTCGCCGAACTGCACCAAGTACAGATCGACTACGCGCCGCTGTTTTCGGAGGTGTCTCCCTTTGAAGAACGGGCCGATGCGGAACTGGTGCGAATCGCGGAGCGTCTGACCGGTCATGCGGCCGAAGCAGTGGCATTTGGCACCGAAGCGCCTTATCTTCAGCGCCTTGGTTGTGAAACCATCGTGATGGGGCCCGGGGATATTGCCTGTGCGCACCAGCCCGGTGAGTATCTTGAAATGTCACGTTTGCAGCCTACAGTGCGTCTGTTACGTCAATTGATCGAACATTACTGCCTGGCTACCCCTTGAGTGCCCTTGAATGCGCCCACGTGCTGGTTGAGTCAGGGCCTGTCTGAGAATTACCCGAAAAGGAGAGTACGCGTGTTGCGATGCCTGTTCCGACGATAACGCTCATGCCGTCTTGAGTGCTTCCACCCCTTCGTCCATCCACTACAGGCTCCTTTCGGATATGCCCGATTACGTCAATTGGCTCCGCCACGCGTCTCCCTACATCAATGCCCACCGGGATTGCACCTTCGTCGTCATGCTTCCGGGCGATGGCGTGGCGCACCCGAACTTCGGCAATATCGTCCACGACCTCGTGTTGCTGCACAGCCTCGGCGTGCGCCTCGTGCTGGTTTACGGCTCCCGCCCGCAGATCGAAAGCCGCTTGCAGGCCCGTGGCCTGACGCCGCATTTCCATCACGACATGCGCGTGACTGATTTCGCCACGCTCGAATGCGTGATCGACGCCGTTGGCGCCCTGCGAATTGCCATCGAAGCGCGTCTGTCGATGGACATGGCCGCCTCGCCGATGCAGGGCTCGCGGTTGCGCGTGACCGGTGGCAACTTTGTCACGGCGCGTCCGATCGGCGTCCTCGAGGGCGTCGATTTCCAGCACACCGGCGAAGTGCGCCGTATCGACCGCAAGGGCATCAGCCGGCTGCTCGACGAACGCTCCATCGTGTTGCTTTCACCGCTGGGTTACTCGCCCACCGGCGAGATCTTCAACCTGGCCTGCGAAGACGTCGCGACGCGCGCGGCCATTGATCTGGGGGCGGAAAAGCTGCTGCTGTTTGGCGCCGAGTCAGGCTTGCTGGACGAGCAGGGCCGATTGGTCCGTGAGCTGCGTCCACAACAGGTCCCCGCGCACCTACAGCGCCTGGGCAGCAACTACCAGGCGGAACTGCTGGATGCCGCGGCCCAGGCCTGTCGCGGTGGTGTGGCGCGCAGCCATATCGTCAGCTATGCCGAAGACGGCGCGCTGCTCTCCGAGCTGTTCACCCGAGCCGGCGGCGGGACACTGGTGGCCCAGGAGCAGTTCGAGCTGGTGCGCGAAGCGTCGATCGGCGATGTCGGCGGGCTCATCGACCTCATCACGCCGTTGGAAGAGCAGGGCATCCTGGTGCGTCGGTCGCGGGAAGTGCTGGAGCGGGAAATCGAGCAGTTCAGCGTGGTTGAGCGCGAAGGCCTGATCATCGCCTGCGCGGCGCTGTACCCGATTGCCGATTCCGACGCGGGTGAGTTGGCATGTCTGGCAGTGAATCCCGAGTATCGCCACGGCGGGCGCGGCGACGAGCTGCTTGAACGCATCGAAGAACGCGCCCGGGCGCTGGGTCTGAAAACCCTGTTCGTCCTCACCACGCGTACGGCGCACTGGTTCCAGGAGCGCGGTTTCGAGGCCAGCAGCGTCGATCGCCTGCCCAGCGCACGTGCGTCACTGTACAACTACCAGCGTAATTCGAAGATTTTCGAGAAGGCGATCTAAGCGAAGCGCGTCAGGGCCTGAAGCCTGACGCGCATTTTCGGTTCGATACAACCCTTGTGGGAGCGAGCTTGCTCGCGAAGGGGCAGGTCAGACGATACATCTCCCTCGCCTGAGACACCGCTTTCGCGAGCAAGGTGGAGCGCCACCCCGGTCGTCCCACCGTTTGCAACGGGTCTGGCGTCAGTTGCTGATCGCCAGAATGCTCGCCTGATACGCACCCACGAACGTGTCGAAATCCACTTTCTCTTCGGTCTGTTCCAGCTCCGCTTGCTGAGCCAGGGACTCACGCGCCTTGCTCTCAAAATGCGTCTGGTCCTCTGCGCTCAGCGGATTGCTGCGGAAATGATCAGCGTGAACCTGTGACTGGCGCAGCGAGAAGGCCGTGAAGCCTTCCTTGTGCTCGGTCATGGCCGCCAGCACCTGTGCCGAAGGCGTCAGGGAGGCGTCCGCCACTTTCGCGCGCTGAGCGTCCAGCGATTTGACGTGCTGATCCGTGCCCTGGCTGGCATCGAGCAGTTCACAGATCGGCCTGATCGTGTCCAGCATCTCGTTGGCCCAGACTTTCAAGTCGATCGTCGTATCGTTGCGGTTCAGTTGCAGGCCGGGACGGCGACCTTCCTTGACCACGGTCAGGAAGTTCGTGCTGGCGTTGCCGCACTCGTTGCTCGCCAGCTGCGGGCTGTCGTGCAGCGCGCAATACAGAATGAACGCATCGATGAAGCGCGATTGCTCAAGGTCGATGCCCACCGGCAGGAACGGGTTGATGTCCAGGCAACGGACTTCCACGTACTGCACCCCGCGCGCGACGAGCGCCTGAATCGGACGCTCACCGGAATAGGTGACGCGTTTCGGGCGGATCGTCGAGTAGTACTCGTTCTCGATCTGCAGCACGTTGGTGTTCAGCTGAATCCACTCGCCATCCTTGTGCGTGCCGATTTCGACGTAAGGCGCGTAGGGCGTTGCCACCGCGCGGCGCAGGCTATCGGTGTACGTCAGCAGGTCGTTGTAGCAGGGCGTCAGGTCCGCCTGGGCGTTGCTTTGGTAACCCAGATCGCTCATCCGCAGGCTGGTCGCGTACGGCAGATACAGCGTTTCGGCGTCAAATTGCTCAAGCTGATGCGAGCGGCCGCGCAGGAAACTGGCATCCAGCGCCGGCGACGCGCCGAACAGGTACATCAGCAGCCAGCTGTAACGACGGAAGTTGCGAATCAGGCCGATATAGCTCTCGGACTGGAAATCGCGGTCATCGCCTTCGAATTTCGCGTCTTGCTTGAGCACGGGCCAGATGGCTTCGGGCAGCGAGAAGTTGTAGTGAATGCCGGCAATGCACTGCATGGTTTTGCCGTAACGCAAGGCAAGGCCCTGACGGTAGACGTACTTGAGCTTGCCGATGTTGGAGGTGCCGTAATAGGCGATCGGAATATCTGCTTCGGCCGGCAGCGGGCACGGCATCGAAGGGCTCCAGATGTATTCGCTGCCCAGTTTGCTGTACGCGAAGCGATGGATTTTATCCAGGCTTTCCAGCGTTTGAGCAGGGTCGGCCAGGGCGGGAGTGATGAACTCCAGCAGCGACTCGGAGTAATCGGTGGTGATTTGCTCGTTGGTCAGCGCCGCGCCGAGGGCTTCAGGGTGCGGGGTTTGTGCCAGACGGCCTTCGCCCGTAACGCGCAGGCATTCACGCTCGATGCCGTGCAAGCACTTCTCCAGAAGGGAGAGGTTGGAGTGCTCGCCAAGCAGAGTCAGGCGGCGGTTGAGAAGTTCGCTCAAGTTGGAATCCTTCACGCGTCAGTCGGCCCTATATGGGGGCGATATGGCGGTCTACAAGGGTGAAGAAAGGAACTGGCGTTTTCGCCTCGTCGATGGCCCTAACGCCGATGCCCGTCGCTGATCGTTCCTACAAGGAAATCAGATAATTTCGACACTGCTGAACAGTGCCGAAATTAACTCATAACGCTATCGGACAGCTAGACGATCGCAAACGTGCCCTGCGCTTTGGCAACCAGCTTGTCGTTCTGGCGAACGTCGGCTTCGACCACCAGGGTTCGGCGTCCGGCATGCAGCACGGTGCTGGTGCAGATGACTTCACCCTCGGCCACAGCACGCATGTAATTGATTTTGCATTCCACGGTGACACTTTGCTTGTCGAAGCCGTGGGTGCTGGAGCAGGCCAGCCCCATGGTGATGTCTACCAGACTGAACAGCGCGCCGCCGTGCATGACATTGCCGCGATTGCGCAGGTGCGGCTCCAGCGGCAAGGCCACGACGGCGACACCTTCATTCAACTGCACCACCCGGCAGCCGAGCGTCTTGAAGTAGGCGCTCTGAGTCAATTCATCAGGGATATCCATCAGCGCTTCTTCAATTGCTTGGCGTTGGCGAACAGCGACGCCATCGGATTGTTGCTCGGCGCCGGGGTGGGGGCTTCCTTACGGGGGGCATTGCTGTGCTGCTGGCGCGGCGCCGCACCAGGACGGGCACCGCGAGCGCCGTCGACTTTCTCGCCCGGCGTGTCGCTCATGCGCATCGACAGACCGACGCGCTTACGCGGAATGTCCACTTCCATCACCTTGACCTTCACCACATCGCCGGCTTTGACCGCTTCGCGAGGGTCCTTGATGAATTTCTCCGAAAGCGCAGAGATGTGCACCAAACCGTCCTGATGCACGCCGATATCAACGAACGCACCAAAGTTGGTAACGTTGGTGACTACGCCTTCGAGGATCATGCCCGGCTGAAGGTCCTTCAAGTCTTCAACGCCGTCCTGAAACTCAGCGGTCTTGAATCCCGGACGCGGATCGCGGCCCGGTTTTTCCAGTTCTTGAAGGATGTCGGTGACGGTCGGCAGGCCGAAGGTTTCGTCTGTGAATTTCTTCGGGTCGAGACGCTTCAGAAAGCCTGCATCGCCGATCAGCGAGCGGATGTCGCGATCGGTCTGGGCGGCAATGCGCTGCACCAGGGGGTACGCCTCAGGGTGAACGGCGGACGAGTCCAGCGGGTTGTCACCGTTCATGACGCGCAGAAAGCCTGCGGCCTGTTCGAAGGTTTTCTCGCCCAGGCGCGGGACTTTCTTCAGCGCCGCACGGGTCTTGAACGCGCCATTCTGGTCGCGGTGGGAAACGATATTCTGCGCCAGCGTGGTGTTCAGGCCGGAAATCCGCGCCAGCAGGGCCACGGAGGCGGTGTTCACATCCACACCCACGGCGTTCACGCAGTCTTCTACCACCGCGTCGAGGCCGCGGGCGAGTTTGAGTTGTGAGACGTCATGCTGGTACTGGCCAACACCAATGGATTTCGGGTCGATTTTCACCAGTTCGGCAAGCGGGTCCTGCAAGCGGCGGGCGATGGACACCGCGCCACGGATCGAAACGTCGAGGTCCGGGAATTCCTTGGCAGCGAGTTCCGAAGCCGAGTACACCGAAGCGCCGGCTTCAGAGACCATGACTTTGGTCATCTTCAGACCTGGATACTTTTTGATCAGATCGCCGGCTAGCTTGTCGGTTTCGCGGCTTGCGGTGCCGTTGCCGATCGCGATCAGGTCAACGGAATGCTTGGCGCACAGGGCTGCCAGCACGGCGATCGTCTGATCCCACTGGTTTTTTGGTACGTGCGGGTAGACCGTGGCGTAGTCCAGCAGTTTGCCGGTGCTGTCGACCACGGCGACCTTGCAGCCGGTGCGCAGGCCCGGGTCGAGGCCCAGCGTTGCGCGGGGTCCTGCTGGCGCGGCCAACAACAGGTCGTGCAGGTTGTGAGCGAATACGTTGATCGCTTCGGTCTCGGCACCTTCGCGCAGCTCGCCGAGCAGGTCGGTTTCGAGGCTGGAGTACAGCTTGACCTTCCAGGTCCAGCGCACGACTTCGGCCAGCCACTTGTCTGCAGGGCGGTTCTGGTTCTGCAGGCCGAAGCGCTCGCTGATCATCATTTCGCAGGGGTGCAGGGTGCCGGGCAATTCTTCCCCGACTTTCAGCGCCGAGCTCAGCACGCCCTCGTTGCGACCCCGAAAGATCGCCAGCGCGCGGTGCGACGGCATGCTCTTGAGCGGCTCGTCGTGTTCGAAGTAATCGCGGAATTTGGCGCCTTCTTCCTCTTTACCCGGGACCACCCGGGCACTGATCACGGCTTCGTGCTTGAGGAAGCTGCGCAGCTTCTCCAGCAGCGTCGCGTCTTCGGCAAAGCGCTCCATCAGAATGTATTTGGCGCCTTCGAGCACGGCCTTGACGTCGGCGAAGCCTTTCTCGGCATCGACGAATCGCGCGGCTTCGGCTTCGGGAGTAAGCGTCGGGTCGTTGAAGATCCCGTCGGCCAGCTCGCCCAGGCCGGCTTCCAGCGCGATCTGGCCTTTGGTGCGGCGCTTCTGCTTGTACGGCAGATACAAGTCTTCAAGGCGGGTCTTGGTGTCGGCGAGCTTGATGTCGCGCGCCAGTTCAGGGGTCAGCTTGCCTTGCTCTTCGATGCTGGCAAGGATGCTGATGCGGCGCTCGTCGAGTTCGCGCAGGTAGCGCAGGCGCTCTTCCAGATGACGCAGCTGCGTGTCATCGAGGCTGCCAGTGACTTCCTTGCGGTAACGAGCGATGAAAGGCACCGTTGAGCCTTCATCCAGTAGCGCGACGGCCGCTTCGACCTGTTGCGGGCGGACGCCGAGTTCCTCGGCGATGCGGCTGTTGATACTGTCCATAAAACCACCTGGCAAATGTGTGTGCATAAAATCAGCGGCTGGCGAACCGCCTTGAACGAGCGTTGCCTGACCTTGAGGGCGGCGCATTATACCCAGTGAGCCTTGAATAGGGGATTGCCCGGTCGATACGCCGGTTTCAGCCCGCGTAGCCGCCGTGAATCAGCCTTAAGTGACTCAACGAGAGCACCCATGTGGATTCAGGAAAAATCTGCTAACAATGCACACGGTGCGCATCACTGCAGCTACGCCATAATGCGCGCCGAGATCAAAGGAGCTTCCAATGAGCAGCACTGCACAAACGGCTGAAGGCGAGAAAATCCTCATCGTTGACGATGACCCGGGCTTGAGCAGCCTGCTAGAACGCTTTTTCAACAGCAAGGGCTACCGCGCCCGGGCTGTGCCCAACGTGGAGCAAATGGATCGGCTGCTGGCGCGCGAAGTGTTTCACCTCGTGGTGCTGGACCTGATGCTGCCGGGCGAAGACGGGCTGTCCGCCTGCCGCCGCCTGCGCGCCGCGAACAATCAAGTCCCTATCATCATGCTCACCGCCAAGGGCGACGAGCTCAGTCGCATCAAGGGCCTCGAGCTCGGCGCTGATGACTACCTCGCAAAACCTTTCAACCCTGACGAACTGATGGCCCGCGTTCGCGCTGTGCTGCGTCGTCAATCCGCACCCGTACCTGGCGCGCCTGCCACGGAAGACGAAACCGTCACCTTTGGCGACTACGCTCTGTCCCTCGCCACCCGCGAGCTCAAGCGTGGCGACGAAGTGCACATGCTCACGACCGGTGAATTCGCCGTGTTGAAGGCATTGGTCATGCACGCCCGTGAGCCGCTGACGCGAGACAAGCTGATGAACCTGGCTCGGGGCCGTGAGTGGGACGCTCTGGAGCGCTCCATCGATGTCCAGATCTCCCGTCTGCGCCGTCTGATTGAAGTGGACGCTGCCAAGCCGCGTTACATTCAGACGGTCTGGGGAGTGGGTTATGTTTTCGTGCCAGACGGTGCCAACAAGCAGTAACAGCAAGTTCGACGGTAACCTGCCGGGCCTGTCTCACGCCCGCCTACGTTAGCCAGTCACCTCGATGTTCGCGAAAGCGGCCATTGGCGTGACTGGTTTTTGCTGTGTCATGTGTTCCGCAAATTCGCGAGCCCGGCTCGCTTCCGCAAAGTGTGTAGCTGCTGTTATGAAGACACCGCTCTGGTTCCCGCAAAGTTTTTTCTCCCGCACCCTGTGGCTGGTGCTCATTGTCGTGCTGTTTTCGAAGGCGCTGACCCTCGTCTATTTGCTGATGAACGAGGATGTTCTGGTCGATCGTCAATACAGCCACGGCGTTGCACTCACTTTGCGGGCTTACTGGGCGGCCGATGAGAGTGACCGGCAGACCATCGCTGACGCCGCCGGACTGATCCGCGTGGTGGGCGGTGGTGTACCGGAAGGCGAGCAGCACTGGCCGTACTCCGAAATCTACCAACGGCAGATGCAGGATGAGCTGGGCGCGGACACCGAGGTGCGCCTGCGTGTCCACGCGCCCCCCGCGCTATGGGTGAGGGCGCCGAGTCTTGGCGATGGCTGGCTGAAAGTGCCGCTGTACCCGCATCCGTTGCGCGGGCAGAAAATCTGGAGCGTGCTGGGCTGGTTCCTGGCGATCGGATTACTCTCGACGGCCTCGGCCTGGATCTTCGTCAGCCAGCTCAATCAGCCGCTCAAGCGCCTGGTGTTTGCGGCCCGCCAATTGGGCCAGGGCCGCAGCGTGCGTTTGCCGGTGGGTGACACGCCCAGCGAGATAACCGAGGTCTACCGCGCGTTCAACCAGATGGCCGAAGACGTGGAGCAGGCCGGGCAGGAGCGCGAACTGATGCTGGCCGGGGTGTCTCACGATTTGCGGACGCCGCTGACCCGGCTGCGTCTGTCCCTTGAGCTGATGCCGACCAATAACGAGTTCATGGAAGGCATGGTTCGCGACATCGAAGACATGGACGCGATCCTCGATCAATTCCTGGCATTCATCCGGGACGGGCGTGATGAAGAGGTCGAAGAAGTCGATCTGGTCGAGCTGGTCCATGAAGTCGTCGCGCCGTACAACAACCCGGTGGAGCAAGTACGGCTGTGCCTGGAGTCCATTCCGCCTTTCCCGTTGCGACGGGTTTCCATGAAACGTTTGCTCAACAACCTCATTGGCAATGCGATGCACCATGCCGGTGACGGGGTTGAAGTCGCGGCCTATGTTTCCGGCGACAGCGGCGCGCCCTACGTGGTGCTGAGTGTGCTGGACAGGGGCATGGGGATCGATCCGTCGGAGCTGGAAGGTATTTTCAATCCCTTCATCCGTGGTGACCGCGCCAGAAGCGGCAAGGGGACAGGGCTTGGCCTGGCGATCGTCAAGCGCATTGCCGCAATGCACGGCGGTAATGTCGAGCTGCGTAATCGTTCGGGAGGCGGGCTGGAGGCCAGAGTTCGCCTGCCGTTGGGGTTGTTGCTGCCGCGGGATGCCGATTGATTCGTTCGTGATTCTGCCTGGAGGCCGTGGGCGGGTGGGGTACTCGCGACCATAGCCTCCGTGCAGAGACGGGCTTGGGGGTTATCCTTTGCCTTTGGTGCGGGTCATGTGCGGCCCGCCGTTTTTCTCGATGTACTCGATGATTATCCCCGCGACATCCTTGCCGGTGGTGGTTTCAATGCCTTCAAGACCTGGCGATGAGTTCACCTCCATCACCAGTGGCCCGTGGTTGGAACGCAGGATATCGACGCCTGCCACACTCAGGCCCATGACCTTGGCCGCGCGAATGGCTGTCATGCGCTCTTCCGGGGTGATCTTGATGAGGCTGGCGGTGCCGCCGCGATGCAGGTTGGAGCGGAACTCCCCCGGTTTCGCCTGGCGCTTCATCGACGCAATGACCTTGTCACCCACCACGAAGCAGCGGATATCGGCGCCACCGGCTTCTTTGATGTACTCCTGCACCATGATGTCCTGTTTCAGCCCCATGAAGGCCTCAATCACGGATTCGGCCGCGGTCGCGGTTTCGCACAGCACCACGCCAATACCTTGCGTCCCCTCGAGCACCTTGATTACCAGAGGCGCGCCGTTGACCATCTGGATCAGGTCAGGGATGTCATCCGGTGAGTGGGCGAAGCCGGTGACGGGCAAGCCAATGCCTCGACGTGACAACAGCTGCAGCGAGCGCAGCTTGTCGCGGGAGCGCGCGATGGCGACGGATTCGTTGAGCGGGAACACGCCCATCATTTCAAACTGACGCAGCACGGCGCAGCCGTAGAAGGTCACGGAGGCGCCGATGCGGGGTATCACCGCATCAAAGCCTTCCAGGGGTTTTCCTCGGTAGTGGATCTGCGGCTTATGACTGGCAATGTTCATATAGGCGCGCAGGGTATCGACCACCACGACCTCATGGCCGCGCTGGATTCCAGCTTCGACCAGACGACGAGTTGAATACAGACGCGGGTTTCGCGAAAGCACAGCGATCTTCATGCAGCACCTGTGGCAGAGAGATTTGAAGCCGGGAACACCGGCTTGTCCTGAATATATGTCACACCCGGATTGACCACCAACTGGCCGTCAATCAGGGCTTTGGAACCCAGCAGCAGCCGGTAGCGCATGGCCTTGCGGCAGGCCAGCGTGAATTCCACCGGCCAGACCCTGTCCCCCAGCGCCAGCGTCGTACGAATAACGTAGCGAACCTGGGCGTGGCCGTTGGAGCTTTTGATGGTTTTCATCGCCACCAATTGAGCCTCACAGCGACGGTGACGCAGCTGCACCACCGTCCCCAGATGAGCGTTGAAGCGCACCCATTTCTCACCGTCCCGTTCGAACGGCTCTATTTCTGTCGCGTGCAGGCTGGAAGTGCTGGCACCGGTGTCGATTTTTGCGCGCAGCCCGGCGACGCCCAGATGGGGCAAAGCCACCCATTCGCGCAGGCCGATGACTGTCAGATGGTCAAATGTTTTCAAATCGGTTCCGTTCGTTTACACGTTCTGCCAGGCGCCGGCATCGATGTGCGCCAGCGCCTGGAATGCAGGCTTGGCGAACCAGTAGCCCTGCATGAGGTAAATGTTGCAGTCGGCGAGGAAGTCCCGTTCGCCCGCATCTTCGATGCCTTCGGCGATCACTGTAACGTTCAGGTCCGTACACATTGTGACAATGCCGCGCACGATGGCCTGCCGTGCAGGGTCCAGATGGACGTTGCGCACCAGGGCCATGTCGAGCTTGATCAGGTCAGGCTGAAAGTCGGCGAGGAGGGTGAGTCCGGAGTGCCCGGCGCCAAAGTCGTCGATGGCGGTCTTGAAGCCGAACTGGCGGTACTCCCGAAGAATGTTGGTCAGGTGGCTGTTGCTGCAGACGTGCTCGGTTTCGACGGTCTCGAAGATCAACCGGTCCAGCGGAAAGTTGTGGGCGCGGGCCGCTTCAAGGGTGCTGCGAATGCACAGGTCGGGGCGATACACCGCGTTGGGCAGGAAGTTGATCGACAGGTATTCGTCCATTCCCAGCCGGGCGGCAGTTGAAATCGCGCGGGTTCGGCACAATTGATCGAAACGGTAACGGTTGGTGTCGTCGATCTGGTTCAGGACAGACAGGGCACCCTCGCCGTTGACGCCTCGTACCAACGCCTCGTGAGCGAATACCGAGCGGTCGCGGACGTCCACGATGGGCTGATAGGCGAATTCAAATTCGAAATCCAGTGCGGAGCTTTCTCTGCAGCCCTGGCACCCACCAGTCAATGACGTTGGGAAGTCTGTCACGTCGTTCTCCTGAAGCCGGCGCTTTAGTCTGGTGGGCAGTGTAAACGAGGGTGGCGGTTACTGCGTCCCCGGCGTGACGTAGTACGATTCTGACCATTACACGATTGAGGAATTCAGATGACACAGAAGTCAGACGAGGACGACAAAGTCCGTCTGGACAAATGGCTTTGGGCGGCGCGTTTCTTCAAGACGCGTGCGCTGGCAAAAGCCGCCATTGAAAGCGGTAAGGTTCATTGCCGCGGCGAGCGTTGCAAGCCGGGGAAAGAGCCGCGGGTAGGGGACGAGTTCCAGATCAGAGCGGGTTTCGATGAGCGGACCGTTGTGGTCCAGGCGTTGTCGATTGTCCGCCGTGGCGCCCCCGAGGCGCAGTTGCTGTACAGCGAAACCCCGGAGAGCCTCGCCAAACGCGAGCAAGCCGCCGAGATGCGCAAGGCCGGAAGCCTGGGCGTGACCACTGACGGCAGGCCGACCAAAAAGCAGCGTCGGCAATTGTTTCATTTTCGTTCGGGTGACGACTGACGATCTCGCCGCTTTCCGGGATCGCGCATTGATCGACCCCGGACTGCTCTGTAGCAACAGGCAGCTTACAAATGAGAGCCCTGCTTCATGATGCTCAGGCATTTGAGCAGCGGCAGGCGGCCCATCACGTTGAAGACTGGTGCCGTCAGTCGAAACAGAACCCCGGTAGCGGTGGCCACGAACGGGGTGTAGCAGCTCCAGCCCAGCGCGAGCAATGCGATCATTACACCGCCAATGTAGTCGTCCTGACCCCAATGGGCCCCGGCGACCAGGCGCGGCATCATGAACAGAAACGCCAGGGCCCAGATGACCACGCGCTGGCCGACTGTGCGGCTGTAGACGCTCATGAACATCGCCCAGATCAGCAGCACCGAAGCGTGGTCGCCCGGGAAGCTCTGGCTGGAACGATCCTTGAGCTGCCACTTGTCCTCCAGCTCCGGGAATATGTCGCTGAGCTTGATGGCATCGGGGATCATCACTGACGCGCTGTCATGTTGCAGCGCGCTGTGGTCGATGATTTTGGAAAACACCGTGCGGATGATCAGCAGCAGGATCAGCGTGAGCACAAAGCCGATCAGCGCGGCACGCGTTTGCAAGGATTTGAACACCCAGTCGCCCTTTATGAGCAGCGTGAGCAGAATCAGGCCGACGACGATGTCGAAGGGTCGCATGCTGGCAATCGTCCAGACCCACAGCCACGCCTTGTTTTGCTCAAGCGGGCGGTTCAGCAAGTGAAACAGGCCTTCGTCGAAGTGCGTGAAAGCCGCGTGTCCCGTGGGCCACACCCACAGCAGTAGCAGGCCCAGCGCCACCAGATTACACAGCAGGAATTTTTTGGCGTTCCACTTGGGTTGGAACAATGCGGGATAGTCCATAAAATGCCCCCATCGGCATGGCAGTGCACCAAGCGGTGCGAAACCGCGCTTTATAGGCGCTTGTCATCATTTTGTCATCCATTCAGATACCTTCTCCTATGTCAGACTTTGCGGATACCGATTACACCCAGCGTTTCATCTTTGACGAGAGCGACGTGCGCGGCGAGCTCGTGGCCCTTGAGCGCAGCTACGCCGAGGTCCTTGCCAAGCACCCGTATCCCGAGCCAGTGGCTCAGTTGCTCGGCGAAATGCTCGCCGCCGCTGCGCTGTTGGTGGGCACGCTGAAGTTCGACGGCCTGCTGGTTCTACAGGCTCGGTCCCTTGGACCGGTGTCGTTGCTGATGGTCGAGTGCTCCAGCGAGCGTGAACTGCGCGGGATTGCGCGTTACGACGAGGCCTTGGTGAAGCCGGACGCCACGCTGCTCGACCTGATGCCCGATGGCGACCTGACCATGACCATCGACCCGCGTCAGGGCAAACGCTATCAGGGCATCGTGGGCCTGGACGGCGTCGACCTGTCGGCCTGCCTGTCCGAATACTTTGTGATGTCGGAGCAATTGCCGACGCGTTTCTGGATCAAGGCCGACGGCAAACGCGCACGTGGGCTGCTGCTGCAACAACTGCCGGCTGAGAAGCTGAAAGATCAGGATGAGCGTGAAGCCAGCTGGCAGCATGTCAATGTGCTGGTTGACACCCTGACCGCCGAAGAACTGCTCAGCCTGACCAACGAAACCGTGTTGAAACGCCTGTTCCACGAAGACGTCGTGCGGATGTTCGACGTCCAGCCACTGGTGTTCCGTTGCAGCTGCTCGCGCGAACGTTCTGGCAATGCGTTGGTCAGTCTTGGTCTGGAAGATGCACAGCAGTTGGTGATCGAGCATCACGGTGCGGTGGAGATCGACTGTCAGTTCTGCAATCAGCGCTATCTGTTCGATGCAACGGATGTAGCGCAGCTGTTTGCAGGGGGCGGGGTAGATACCCCTTCCGATACCCGCCATTAATGTAGTGCGGGTCCTGCGCTGAAAGCTTTCCGCCCGGCCCGCTTGACTCTTCTTCATGTAGTTCTGACAGGAGGGCCCTACCTTTTTTGGGCTTTTCTGGCATAATCCGGCCACTTTTTAGCTGTAGTAGTGTTGGTTTTTCTACTACAAAACGTTTGGAGCACTCGGCCATCGAGCCGACGGGGAATCTCATGACGCAAGCCAATAACGCCGTTCACACCGATCTCAGTGTCGACGATCTGGTTAAAGAAGCCCTCAAACGCGAAGAAGGCGTGCTGTCCGATACTGGCGCACTCGTCGTGGAAACAGGCCACCGCACAGGCCGCTCGCCTGTCGACCGCTTCATCGTAGACGAACCCTCCACCCAGGCTGCGATCGCCTGGGGGCCGATCAACCGCAAGTTCCCGGCCGACAAGTTCGATGCCCTATGGGCGCGTGTCGAGGCGTTCAACAACGCTCAGGAACACTTCGTTTCCCACGTGCACGTAGGCGCCGCCGAAGATCACTACCTTGCGGTCAAGATGACCACGCAGACTGCCTGGCAGAACCTGTTCGGTCGCTGCCTGTTCATCAATCCGGCCCAGTACAACCCGGCCGGCCGTGAAGAATGGCAAGTGCTCAACGTGGCTAACTTCGAGTGCGTGCCTGAGCGTGACGGCACCAACTCCGACGGTTGCGTCATCATCAACTTCGCCCAGAAGAAGGTCCTCATTGCCGGTATGCGTTACGCCGGTGAAATGAAGAAAGCCATGTTCTCGGTGCAGAACTTCCTGCTGCCGGCTTCCGATGTGCTGCCAATGCACTGCGCGGCCAATATCGGTGAAGACGGCGACGTGACACTGTTCTTCGGTCTGTCCGGCACCGGTAAAACCACGCTGTCCGCCGACGAGACCCGTTACCTGATCGGTGACGACGAACACGGCTGGGGCGAAGGCGTTGTCTTCAACATCGAAGGCGGTTGCTATGCCAAGTGCATCGACCTCTCCGAGAAGAACGAGCCGGTTATCTGGAAGGCCATCAAGCACGGCGCCGTGCTGGAAAACGTGGTGCTGGACGCAGCCGGTCATGCCGACTACGCCGACGGCAGCCTGACTCAAAACAGCCGCGCCGCTTACCCGCTCGAGCACGTTGAAAAGCGTTCCGAGAAGAACCTGGGCGGCGAGCCAAACGCGGTGATCTTCCTGACCTGCGACCTGACTGGCGTGCTGCCGCCGGTGTCGATCCTCAGCGAAGAACAAGCGGCCTACCACTTCCTGTCGGGTTACACCGCACTGGTCGGTTCCACTGAAATGGGTTCGGGCGCCGGCATCAAGTCGACGTTCTCTACCTGCTTCGGCGCACCGTTCTTCCCGCGTCCGGCGGGCGAATACGCAGAGCTGCTGATCAAGCGCATCCGCGGTTTCGGCTCCAAGGTCTACCTGGTCAACACCGGCTGGACCGGCGGCGGCTACGGTGTTGGCAAACGCTTCAACATTCCGACCACCCGTGGCGTCATCGCGGCCATTCAGAGCGGCGCGTTGATCGGTGCAGAAACCGAGCACCTCGACACCGTCAACCTGGACGTCCCGACCTCCGTGCCAGGCGTCGAAACCGGACTGCTCAACCCGCGCAACACCTGGGCTGACAAAGCGGCGTACGACGAAGCCGCCAAAGCACTGGCCGGCCTGTTCATCGAGAACTTCAAGAAGTTCGAAGTGAGCGACGCGATCAAGGCAGCGGGCCCGAAGCTGTAAGATCGGTACCTGCTAAAAAGAAACCGCCCTTCGGGGCGGTTTTTTTATACCTGCGCGCTAGCTAGCCGCCAGTCTTCGTCGTCACCGGAAAGTCCTGGGTGATGTCGAAGCTGCCCTTCGCCACAACGCTCTTCGCATTACACAGCTTGGCATCGAACCCCGGGTGGCGTTCGCCGTGCTCGGCCGCGTACGCAGCGGCTTCCCGAGTACATTCGTCGGTGGGCTGTTCAGGGGAAAGCGCCGCGTTGAACTGGAACGTGCCGATCAACCGATAGCGGTCGAGCAGTTTGTTGGGGGAGGTGAGTTTCTCGATTTTGCTGAAGACGAGCTGGACGTTGCTGTTGCCCCCACCCTTGTCCGTGTCGAAATACTGATAGTACGAACCGGTGTCGTAGGACGCGCTGTTTTCATCGTGGGCCACTTCGACGCGGCCACCCTGAAACATGATCGCTTTCTTCTCTTGATCAGGGTTGTCGAAAGAGAACCCGAGGATAGGGCCGATGCTCACCTCATTGCGGTCGCCTTCGGCTTCCTGATCCGCGCTGAGTGTCAGCCAGTTGGAGCCGGGCAGTTTGCCGGGCAGGAAGCCAACGGCTACTTGATCGCCTTTTGCCTCGTAGTGCAGGTTGAGCGCGCCACTGACGTCGACAATCATGCTCTTCTGAAGGGTCGACGCACTTGCGGTCGCCGTCCCGGCTGTCTTGGCTTCATCGCCGCAGCCCGAAAGAAGAGCGGCGGTGACTGCGAGTAACAGCGGTAGCAGGCGTGTATGGGTTCGCGGGGCTGCTTGAGGCATGTTGTTCCGTCCGTAATCGCTGCGGTTGTCTCTGACTCTAGCCTCCTATGACCGCAGAATGCGCCGGCGGGTCAATGAGGCGATGACAAAAAACGGAACGAAGAAACCGCCCTCAGTGGGGGCGGTTTCTTGGGGAATTCTTTTTCGCCAGCGCAGCGCTCAGCCAGGAGGGCGTTGGCGTTGATCCGTGCAGTCAGAAACCTGAACGGCGGGACGCGTTATGGCTGTGGATCGAACCTCAAGAGATATCTTTGTACGCGCTGGCTCCTTTCGCGAGGTTCGCCGCCAGTCCTTCCGCAGGTTTAAACGGCGTTCCCGCTACCATGCTGAAACCGGTTCCCTTGTCGGCATAACTGACATACCGCTCTGTTTTGTGGTCTTCAACCAAAACAGTGTATGAGTGGCTTCGCATCTTGATGAACTTGGCTTCATGCATAACGATACTTTGGTGCAGTTTGCCAATGTCGATGGCCGACAAGTTGAGTTTTCTTTGTAACTTCGTTCCCCATCGGGTCAGACACACTTCGGCGTAATGCCGCACCAACTTACCAGGCTCTGTCAGGTCACCTGGCCCACTCGCTCCCGAGAGCGACGCGTTACCCACCAGCGTCGCGTGACGTCCGGCCATGGGATAGATGCTGACTTTGGTCTTGGGAGCTGTTTTAGGAATGATGCAGGAAAATCCTTTAGAGCGTTCGTCGCGGGCGTAGAACGCCACATATTCTTTGACGTTGCTGCCGAGAGAAACTTTTTCAAGCTGATAATTAAAGGGACCGGGCACCGGGTCCACCGCAAATATGTTGACCGGTATATGACGCGTGGCCGGATTAGCCAGCAGCGCATTGGCGAGCATGTGACAACTGACGCCGCCACGACTCCAGCCCACCAGATTGATTTGCTTTGGGATCAAGCCGCCTTTTCTCAGGTTCTTGATCAGCTGTTGCTGGAGTTCCTGCGGGCTGATGCGATTGCCGTAGTCGTACTGCCGCCAGAACCACGAGCCGTGCGCCTGGGCGTCGGGAATAGGCACATCGGCTCGCTTGAGGCGCTGGTAATCGGCTTCCGACAGCTTGGTTCTTTGCCAGTCGAATTTGCCCTGAATGATGTTGACGGCATGCTGCACATTCTCGTGCCAGCCTTTGCCGAAAGCGGGGCCAGTCCACCCGAATGCTTTGGGTTCGGTGAACAGCTCATCGGCCTGCATATTGCCGCTACCCGGCCCGTCAATGACGATCCACTCGGCGAACTCGTGACCGTCGATGTTATTGGCCAGCGTCGCGACCAGCTCACCGTTCCAGTAGTTCTTGTGCAGATGGTCGTATTTAGTCGAGCCCGTGCCGCAAAAGAAAATTGTAAAAGTTGTCATGTTTATAACCTCGTTGTTGGATAGGAATCACGAGGTTAGAAGACTGATTGTGGACGCGTCCGCTGTTGTTGTTACTTCATGTTCAGTGGAGCGCTAATGACTATCTGGTGACGTAAATTGTTTTTCCATCACGCTGAATAATCCCGGGCCGCTGTGCAGTACTGCTCTTGCGCCAGTTTGTTCTTGTCGCTCTTATCTTTGGCGACGCGTTTGCTCCAGTCGCTGCACATGTCTTTGAAGTAGGGTACGGCGGCGCGACGGCATTCACGGTGTTCGACACTGTCGGCCAGGAAGTTCATGCAGACACTGCTGGTTTCAATATGGTTGTTGGAAATGCGATAGCGGGCTTCATAGCGATTTCGCCCGTCTATTTCACGGATGAACACACCTGCTACTTCATAGCGCCGCGCGGGCTCGGTTTTGGGTTTGGCGGCGGCGGCCTTGTAGGTCGCCATGTAACGATCTGAAACCATGCCTTGGGGTCGAGTGGCTTGGGAGTCGTTGGCCTGAGCTTCACCGAAGCGGCAATTGATGACATCCCGGTCGATCACGTTGCCGTCTTTCAGGCAGGCGTCGAGCGGCCGCGCCGTGGCGGGTTGGGAGACTTCAACTTTGGGGGCGATATAAACCACTTGTTCGACGTTGCGCACCTGAGCGACGGGCTCTGGGTCAGTCTCACTGACCACCTCTGCGATGGGCGGCGCAGGAATGACCGTTGCTGCAGGCTTGGGCGTGCGAAACATTTGCGTGATCAGAAAGATAATCGCGATCAGCAGCGCGAGGCAGATCAGAACGCTACTCAGCGGCCAGTTGCCGTTGCCGGATGCGGCAGCTCGCCGGGCAGGATGCGAGCCGAGCACAACGTCGAATTGGCCGGGGGCCAGCCGTTGCATGGTAAGCCCGTCATCCTCGGGCTGTGGCGTGGATTGCATTGCCTCTCCTTGGCGAATCGTGTGTTGTCGACCGGTTTGCAGTCAATCGGGGTGGCTGACGTACAGCGCTTGAATACGCGTCGCGCGAGATTAATCCTCGGCATGACGTTTTGCCAGCATGGCGCGCGGTATTTGTCCGCGCTGTATCCTGTCCGATATTTCTGTAATGGTTTAGGTGTATTGCGCCCGGACCCACCGCGCTATGGTTCACGCCCTTGCGACGGTCAAAGGAGTGGCAGCACATGCATCAAACCCTTGAGCAGGTTTTCGGTTATCGGCAGTTTCGCGCCGGACAAGAGGCCGCCATCAGTGCCGTGTTGGCAGGGCGCTCCGCCGCAGCGATCTTTCCCACGGGGTCCGGTAAATCCCTCTGCTACCAGCTGCCGGCATTGCTGCTGCCGCATCTGACGCTGGTGGTATCACCGCTGTTGGCGCTGATTCAGGACCAACTGGCTTTCCTTCAGCGACACGGCATTGCGGCGGCGAGCATCGACTCCGCGCAAAGTCGTGATGACGTCGCCGACGTCATGGCCAGGGCGCGCTCCGGCGAGTTGAAAATCCTGATGATCTCCGTCGAGCGCCTGAAGAACGAGCGCTTCCGGCATTTCATCACTCAGGTGCCGATTTCGCTGCTTGTAGTGGACGAGGCCCACTGCATTTCCGAGTGGGGCCACAACTTCCGGCCTGATTATCTGAAGCTCCCTGACTACCAGCGCGAGTTCAATATCCCCCAGGCGCTGCTCCTGACAGCGACAGCGACGCCCCAAGTCATCAGTGACATGCAGAGCAAGTTCGGCATCGCCCTGGACGATGTGGTGACAACGGGTTTCTACCGGCCCAACCTCACGCTGCGGGTCGAGCCGGTTGCAGGCCGGGACAAGCGCCGGCGTCTGGTGGAGTGGCTTGGCGAACGGGCCGGTCAGCCGAGCATTGTCTACGTTACGCTGCAGAAGACCGCCGAGTTCGTGGCGGCTCACCTGTCGCAGAACGGCATCCCGGCGTACGCCTACCATGCCGGTCTGCCCCACGATAAGCGCGAGTCGATCCAGCGGCAGTTCATGGACGGGCGTCTGAACTGCATCGTCGCCACCATCGCTTTCGGGATGGGCATCGACAAGAGTGACATCCGCAACGTCGTGCATTTCGATTTGCCCAAATCCATCGAGAACTACAGCCAGGAGATCGGTCGTGCGGGCCGGGACGGGGCGACGTCGGAGTGTCTGGTGCTGGCCAATCGCGACAGCCTGAACGTGCTGGAGAACTTCGTGTACGGCGACACACCGGAGCAGGAAGGCATCCGGTTGGTGCTGGAAGATCTGCAAGGCGCGCGTAACGACAGTCAGTGGGAGTTTCTGCTGGCACCCTTGTCGGACCTCAGCAATATCCGTCAACTGCCGCTCAAAACGCTGTTGGTGCAACTGGAGCTGCGCGGGATCATTGCGCCGCGTTATTCGTACTTCGCGGAATACCGCTTCAAATACCTGATCGAACCGCAGGTGCTGGTGCAGCGCTTTCAAGGCGAACGACGCGAATTCGTGCAGGCGCTGACCGAGACGTCAAGCCGGGCGCGGACGTGGGCAACCGTCAACTTCGACGCCATGTACCAGCAGTATCAGGCCGAGCGCGGGCGCGTGGTAACGGCGCTGGATTTCTTTCAGGAGAAGGGCTGGATCGAACTCGAAAGCAAGCAGATGACCGAGGTCTTCAGCCTGATCGCCGCCGACTTCGACGCCCAGGCCCTGAGCGAAGAGTTGCATGACTATTTCGTCCACCACGAAAAGACCGAGGTCGCGCGCATCCACGCCATGCTCGAGCTGTTTGCCAGCGAGCAGTGCCTCAGTCATCGTCTGGCTCAATACTTTGGCGACGACCGTGCGCCCGCGCATTGCAGCCACTGCTCGGTGTGTGAGGGTCATGTGGCCGTGCTCCCCGAGCCGCCAGCCTTGACGCCGTTGAGCGAGCAGGACTTCGCGGATCTATGCAGCGAGTTCGTCGGCAAGCACCTCGAGGCCCGAGGGCATGAGCCGGGCGCGGAGTGCCTGACGCGGTTTCTGTGTGGGATTAGCGTGCCGATGTTTACCCGGCTCAAGGCCCGGAACATCGGCGGTTTCGCGGCGCTGGAGGCTTACCCGTATGCGGACGTGCGGGAATGGATTCAGCGCCAGATTCAATAGCGGTCACGGATTTCATCAACCAGGAAGCACAGCAGACAAACCGGAGGGAACCCCATGAACGACACCCCGCAGCGCGCCGACTATCGCCACTTCCAGCCAATCGTGACGCGTTGGCACGACAACGATGTGTACGGCCACATCAACAACGTCACGTACTACAGCTTCTTTGACAGCGCGGTGAATACCTACCTGATCGAACAGGGCGGACTGGATATCCATGACGGTGAAGCAGTGGGATTTGTGGTGAGTTCGTCGTGCGATTACTTTGCGTCGATTGCCTATCCGGAGCCGATCGAGGTCGGGCTACGGGTTGGCAAGCTGGGCAACAGCTCGGTGCAATATGAGCTGGCGGTCTTCAAGGCGGGGGAAGACGAGGCGCGGGCGGCAGGACGCTTCGTGCATGTATTCGTGGATCGGGCATCCAATCAGCCGGTGCCGATCCCTGCGGCGTTGCGGCAGGCGCTTGAGCGTTTGGTGGTCTGAAAGTGATACCGGCCGCTTTATGGGCGGCCGGTATTCATCGGGTCAGGTGCGCGAGTCGGGCTCGACGGCATCAGTCACGATGGTGTTTGCGATGACCATGCGCGTGACCGCGACCGTGTTTGTAGTCGCGGCGATCGCCACGGTAACCACGGCCTCGGTCGTCGTCACGGCGGCTTTCGTCGCCCATGTAGTTGCCGAGTGCGCCGCCCGCGCCGCCGCCTGCTGCTGCGCCAATCAGACTGCCGGTGCTGCCACCGACGCTGCGACCGACTACGTTGCCGCCAGCAGCACCCAGGCCGCCGCCGATGGCGGCTTCGGTACGGTTCCGGCGGTTTGCGCCCACTGCGCCACCAGCCGCGCCGCCAAGGCCGGCTCCGATTGCCGAACCTGTGCTGCCGCCGACCTGTTGGCCAACGACGGAGCCGAGTACCCCACCCAATGCGCCGCCCACGCCGGCCGTCACGTTATCGCCTGCTGAGGCAAAACCGCTGACCAGTGAGAACGATAACAACAGAATCGAGGAATACTTCATGTATGGATGCTCATAGGGATGACGCCGCGATCCTGCGATCATGAAGAAAATGTCACAATCTAAATCCGACGAATAACACGACCTGTATACAAAACGCTAACTTATTGTTTTGGCTTGGGAACCGAAGTCGTATTGGTGAGTCATACGCTACTTGATAAAGGCCCGAATCTCGCGATTCGGGCCTTTTTTTGTGGCGCTATATCCTGCTATCGCCGCAAGGAACCTGTGGGAGTGAGTTTGCTCACGAAGGGGCCGGGACCTTCAGCCTTTTTCTCCGGAGGCTGAAAGCAGGTCTTCGCGGGCAAGCGTGCTCCTACAAGATTCTTCAGCTCAGGATCAAATAATCCGCGCTGTCTCCGTATGCCGTTCCAGCTTGATCGCCACGAACTTGGACGTCGGCGTGCTGCTGCCGTCGCCCACGCTTTCCAGCGGTACCAGCGGGTTCACTTCCGGGTAATACGCTGCAGCCTGGCCGGCCGGAATGTCGAACGGCAGCAGTGTGAAGCCCTTCACGCGACGTTCGATGGCATCGCCCCAGATCGACACGATGTCGACTTTCTGACCGGGTACGAAGCCCAGACGAATGATGTCGGCCTCGTTCACGAACATCACGTCACGCTGACCTTTCACGCCGCGGTAACGGTCGTCCAGGCCATAGATGGTGGTGTTGTACTGATCGTGAGAACGCATCGATTGCATGATCAGGTCCGGCACGATGCCTGTCCCGCGAATGCTTTCATGCACCAGGTCGCTCGGCAATACGTTCGCCTTGAAGTTGGCCCGCGCACTCGGCGTGTTCCAGCGACGGGAGCCTGCGGCGTTGCCCAGGTAGAAGCCGCCCGGGTTTTTGATCTTCTCGTTGAAGTTCTGGAATGACGGAATGGTGTCGGCGATCAGGTCGCGAATGCGGCTGTAGTCCGCCACCAGCCACAGCCAGTCCACCGGCTGCTTGCCCAGTGTTGCGTTGGCAATGCCCGCCAGGATCGCAGGCTCGGAACGCATCTGCGGCGACAGCGGCTTCAGCTGACCGTTGGACGCGTGGACCATGCTGAACGAATCTTCAACCGTTACCGCTTGCGGGCCTTCGGCCTGGATGTCGATGTCGGTACGGCCGAAGCACGGCAGAATCAGCGCTTCCTTGCCGTGGGCCAGGTGGCTGCGGTTGAGCTTGGTGCTGATCTGCACGGTCAGGTCGCAGTTGCTCAGGGCTTCGAAAGTGCGCGGGCTGTCCGGGGTGGCTTGAGCGAAGTTGCCGCCCAGACCGATAAAGACTTTCGCGCGGCCTTCGAGCATCGCGTGAATCGCTTCGACGACGTTATGGCCGTTTTCACGCGGCACCTTGAACTGGAAACGTTTCTCCAGCGCATCAAGGAAAAATGCCGGCGGACGTTCGTTGATGCCCATCGTGCGGTCGCCCTGCACGTTACTGTGACCGCGCACCGGGCACAGGCCTGCGCCTGGCCGACCGATGTTGCCGCGCAGCAGCATCAGGTTGGAGACTTCCTGAATGGTCGGCACCGAATGGCGATGCTGAGTGATGCCCATCGCCCAGCACATGATCACGTTCTTGCCTTTGGCGTACATCCGCGCGGCGAGTTCGATGTCGGTCAATGGCAGACCCGATTGCTCGACGATGAATTCCCACGAGGTGTCGTCAATGGCAGCGAGGTATTCCAGCACGCCATTGGTGTGTTCGTTGAGGAAGGTGTGATCGAACACCGATGGCTCGTTGTTCGCCTGGGCTTCGCGTTCCCATTGCAGCAGGAACTTGGCCATGCCGCGCAGCAGGGCCATGTCGCCGCCCAGTGCCGGACGGAAATACGCCGTGTTGGTCGGCTCGGAGCCGTTGCTGAGCATTTCCAGCGGGTGCTGAGGGTGCTGGAAACGTTCCAGACCGCGCTCTTTCAGCGGGTTGACGCACACCACTTGCGCGCCGCGTTTGACCGCTTCACGCAGCGGTTCCAGCATGCGCGGGTGGTTGGTGCCCGGGTTCTGACCGAGGACGAAAATCGCATCCGCGTGCTCGAAGTCATCAAACGTTACGGTGCCTTTGCCCACGCCCACGCTTTGCGACAAAGCAACGCCGCTCGCTTCATGGCACATGTTCGAGCAGTCGGGGAAGTTGTTGGTGCCGAAGGCACGCACGAACAGCTGATACAGATACGCCGCTTCGTTGCTGGCACGGCCAGAGGTGTAGAACTCGGCCATGTTCGGGTTCGGCAGATTGTTCAGGTGCTTGGCAATCAGCGCAAAGGCGTCGTCCCAGGCAATCGGCTTGTAGCGATCGGTCTGGGCGTCGTAGACCATTGGCTCGGTCAGACGGCCCTGATATTCCAGCCAGTAATCACTTTGCTCAAGCAGCGAGCTTACGCTGTAGCGGGCGAAGAAGGACGCATCGACGCGGCGCTTGGTCGCTTCCCAGTTCACTGCCTTGGCGCCGTTCTCGCAGAACTTGACCATGCCGCTTTCCGGCGAATCACCCCACGCGCAACCCGGGCAGTCGAAGCCGCCGTTCTGGTTGGTCTTGAGCATCGTGCGGATGTTCTTCAGGGCGTTGTCGCTGGTCAGCCAGAAGTGGGCGACGCTGATCAATGCGCCCCATCCGCCGGCCGGGCCTTTGTAGGGCTTGTAGCGGGGGGTCGATACCTTGTCGGCTTCTTTATGCATGCTCACGCTTGATTCTCCAACGCAGGACTGTAAACCCGCGGCGCACTGTGTTTAGGCAGATGAATGAGGTTTAGGTTGTGGCGGCGAGCCCATTGCAGCGCCAGGCCGGTGGGCGATGACAGGCTGACGAGGGTCTGAATGCCGGCACGTAATACTTTTTGAATGAGCTCCAGACTGCAGCGGCTCGTGACAATGGCCAGACCGCCCGTGGTCGGGATGTCCTGACGAATCAGCGCGCCGATCAGCTTGTCCAGAGCGTTATGTCGGCCGATGTCTTCACGACCTAAAAGAATTTCGCCTCGAGCGTCCATAAACATCGCCGCATGGACCGCGCCGCAGTGTTCGCCCAACGGCTGAAATTGGCCCATACGCTCGCGCAGACCTTTCAGCCATTCGGCGGGGGGAAGGGGCGCGCCGGGCAGCACGTTGAGCTCGGGCAATGCCTGCTCGACGGCTTCGACGCCACACAGGCCGCAACCGCTGGTGCCGGCCAGTTGCCGACGCTGAGTCTTGAGGTTCCAGAAGGCGCGGCTGGCGATTTCGACTTCTGCGGTCTGCGCAGAGCCGCAGCCACCGAGCTTGATGTCGTAGATCTCATCCGGTGATTCGATGAGGCCGCTGCCGACGCTGAAGCCGACGATGAAATCTTCCAGGTCAGTGGGCGTGACCAGCATGACCGCCTGGCTGATGCCGTTATAGGCAATCGCCAACGCGACTTCCTCGGCAAGCACATTGGGCTCGCTGACATCGTGTTCGAGGTTCGTATAGCTGTAGGACTGGCTTGCGGCGGGCGCGGGCAATTGTTGTGCGGGCGCCGTGATATCCATGTGCTTGGCGTGCATCGGGGGTGACCGGCAGATTGATTAGGCTTAAGCCTAGGCCTCCGGTCGGATTACGTCTAATCGCTAGTACTGATGCACCGATAGATGATGTCGATCAAGACGTCTCCATCATCGTGTGGTAAAGCGCCAGGCAGGCTTCAGCCAGTGCCGACCGCGGTGCCGAGCGACGCATGATCAAGCCGAGCCGCGCCAGGGTCTGTGCCTCTTCAATCGGCTGCAGTCGGAGGTGCTCGGTCAGTGACTCAAGGCCGCCGTCCAGCGGCATGATCGCGCAGCAGAACCCGCCATGCACCGCCTGCAGCAGCTGATGGACCGCATCGGTCTGGATGATCGGCTGCGGATGAAGGCCGCGGCTGTGAAAGTTGTGATCGATGGATTGCCGAAAATGCATGCCACTGGTGAGCAGCCCCAGGGGCAGTTCGGTGAGGCTTTCCCAGCTCGATGTCGCTTCGGCAAAACTGAAATAACGCTGGTCGTACATCACCCCCATGCGGGTTTCGGCCAGTTCCAATGAGTCGAAGCGCTCGGAGTCGAGTCGGTCGAGGTACGAAACCCCGAGGTCCAGGCGGTTGCTGGCGAGTTGATCGAGGATCTGCTCGGAGCTCAGCGATGAAAGCTCAAAGCGCATGCTCGGGTGCAGAGAATGCAGACGTTGCAGCAACGGCAGTGGATCGAAATTCGACAGCGGCACCACGCCCAGCCGTAATGTGCCCACCAGATTCCCGCGACAGGCGGCCGCTTCAGCCTGCAAACCGTCGTAGGCCGCCAGCACCGTGCGCGCCCATGCCAGGACGCGTTCGCCCGGGGCGGTGAATCCTTCGAAACGTTGGCCACGATTGACCAGCGGCAGGTCCAGCTCTTCTTCAAGGCTGCGCAGACGCATCGACAGTGTCGGTTGCGTGATATGGCAACGCGCAGCCGCTTGCCCGAAGTGACGGGTTTCGTCGAGGGCGATCAGAAATTTCAGCTGTTTAATGTCCATCTTCATTCCTTGAGGCACAGGCTGGCCCGGCGAAGTCTATCGCGACCGAACGTCCAATGGCTTGAAACCTTGAGACCCGGCCACGGGTCGGAGGTTTGTCGGGCAATGTCAGCGGAACAGATGTTGCGCGGGAAACCACAACGACACTATGACGTCACCAAGGAGAAACCCATGAGTCTGTTCAGTTTTGTGAAGGAAGCCGGTGAGAAGCTTATCGACCTGCTCACCCCAGGAAACGCCAACGCCAGCGAAGAGCTGAAAAAGCACATCGAGTCTGTCGGGCTGGGCAATCCCAACGTTCATGCAACGGTCGACGGCGACAAGATCACCTTGACGGGCGAAGTCACCAGTCAGGAAGAGAAAGAGAAGATCGTGCTGGCTGCCGGCAACATTTCCGGTGTGGGTAGCGTTGATGATCAGCTGACTGTTGCCGCTGGCGCAACTGCTGTTACCGCTGCGAAGTTCGTCACTGTTGAGAAGGGCGATACGCTCAGCGCGATCTCCAAGCGCGTGTATGGCGATGCCAACAAGTATCAGAAGATCTTCGACGCCAACAAGCCGATGCTGAAGGACGTAAACAAGATCTACCCAGGTCAGTCTCTGCGCATTCCTGAGTAACGCGGCGGTCTTACTGACCGTACGCCGACTCTTGCAGGAGCGCCCTTGCCGGCGACATTCGGACATCCCGACCCATGTTTGGGTGGGGTGTGCGAGTTAAGCGGGCAAGCGTGCTCCTGCTTCGTTTTGCGCTTATAACCCCTTCATCAACGCCCGATAATCCTCAACGGCTTCGAATTCTTCGGTGTCTTTGGGCCCTTTGCGGCTATCCGGTTCGCGCACGGCCAGCAAGTGGCCGATACCGTATCGCCCAGCGCTGCGCAAGATCGGCAAGGTGTCGTCGATGAACAGACTGCGCGCCGGGTCAAACTTGATGTCGTCCTGCAGTGCATCCCAGAACTGCGGGTGTTCCTTGGGATAGCCATAGTCGTGGGAGCTGATTAAGCGCTCGAAGTAGGGCGCCAGTTCCAGTCTTTCCATCTTCAGCGACAGCGAGTCACGGTGAGCGTTGGTGATCATGATCACCCGTTTGCCGGCCTGCTTGATGGCGGCCAAAAACGTCTCGGCGTCGGGGCGCAAGGCGATGAGGTGGGCAATCTCGACTTTCAGGTCTTTCACCGGCAGGTTCAGCTCCGAACTCCAGAAGTCGGTGCAGTACCAGTTGAGGGTGCAGGCGTTTTTTTCGAAGAGAGGCATCAACTCCAGCTGCGCCATTGCCAGGCTGACCCCGTGCACCTCGGCGTAGCGCCTGGGCAGATGCTCCAGCCAGAAGTGATTGTCGAAATGCAGGTCGAGCAGGGTGCCGTCCATATCCAGCAGAACGGTGTCGATATCGCGCCAGGGCAAAGAAGGCATGCAGGTCTCTCGGCGTTGGAGGGGTCGCGTGGGTTTGCGGCGAAGACATCCGCAAAAGCCACGGTATAGTAACCCGACTACGCCAAGGAGCTCGTCATGCAGCAGAAACCTACCGTCCTCTCTCGCGAAATCGTCGCGAGCAGCCGCCTGTTCCGCGTTGAAGAAGTGCAGCTGCGCTTTTCCAACGGCGTGGAGCGCACCTACGAGCGGCTGGTTGGCAGCGGCAGTGGCTACGGCGCGGTGATGATCGTGGCCATGCTCGATGCCGATCACGCCGTGCTGATCGAGGAATACTGCGGCGGCACTGACCAGTACGAGCTGTCGCTGCCCAAGGGCTTGATCGAGCCGGGCGAGGACGTGCTGGCCGCCGCCAATCGCGAGCTCAAGGAAGAAGCCGGTTATGGCGCGCGGACCTTGGTGCACCTGACCGAACTGTCGCTTTCGCCGGGCTACATGAGCCAGAAAATTCAGGTCGTGCTGGCCACTGATTTGTATGAAGAAACGCTGCCCGGCGACGAGCCTGAGCCGATGCGTGTGGACAAGGTCAATCTGCGCGAGCTTGCCGCTCTGGTTCAGAACCCGCAGTTCACTGAGGGGCGCGCGCTGGCTGCGTTATACCTTGCCCGCGACCTGCTGGCCGAGCGTGGGGATTTCCTGCCATGAACCCGACATTCACGCCATTGCCGCACCCGCTGCTTGCCCCCGTCATCGAGCTTTGCCGCCAAGCTGGGGAAGTCATTCTGCCGTTCTGGCGCTCCGGCGTGGAGGTCGCGGTCAAGTCGGACGACTCGCCGGTAACGGCTGCTGATCTGGCCGCCCATGAGCTGTTGGTAGCGGGGCTCAAGGCGCTGGATCCGAGCATTCCTATTCTGTCCGAAGAGGACGCGAATATTCCGTTGAGCGAGCGCAGTCAGTGGCAGCGCTGGTGGCTGGTGGACCCGCTGGATGGCACCAAGGAATTCATTGCCGGCAGTGAAGAGTTCACGGTCAACGTGGCGCTGATCGAGAACGGTCGCGTGGTGTTTGGCGTGGTGTCGATGCCGACCAACAACCGCTGCTATTTCGGTGGCGCCGGGCTGGGCGCGTGGCGCAGTGACGATTCGCAGCACCTGGCGCCGATCAGCGTGCGCAATGAGCCGGGCGCGGGAGAAGCGTTCACCGTGGTCGCCAGCCGGCGTCACTCAAGCCCCGAGCAACAGAAGTTGCTGGCCGGTTTGTCGGAAGTGGTGGGTGAATTGGAGCTGGCCAATATCGGCAGCTCGCTGAAGTTTTGCCTGTTGGCCGAAGGGGCTGCCGATTGCTACCCGCGTCTGGCGCCCACCTCTCAGTGGGACACGGCTGCGGCGCAAGGTGTGGTGGAAGGCGCGGGTGGCGTGGTATTGAACCTGGACGGCACGGCGTTCGAATATCCGGCGCGGGAGACACTGCTGAATCCGTATTTCCTGGCGCTACCGGGGGAAGCCACGTGGCGCGACGCGTTGCTGGCGCTGGCGCTGACCTGAAGCTTTCGGTTCCCTCGTAGGAGCGTGGCTTGCCCCGCGATCGGCGACGCAGTCGTCGCAGATGCAGCGCTGGGTTTTCCAGAGCGAATTGCACCGATCGGATTTGCGACCGCTTCGCGATCGATCGCGGGACAAGCCACGCTCCTACAGGTGGAAGGATGTGTTCAGCGATGCAGGACGAACTGCCCGACGAAATCCACTGCCGTTTCTTCTGAATCTTCCGCCACGATCCGGGTGTGCAGCGCCAGGCGCGCGCGGCCGCGGCGCTGGTAGAGCTTGAGGAATTTCTCCCAGCTCGCTTCATCCGTTCCGTCGCAAATGGCGACGCCATCGCGGGTGACCGGCAGGGGATAACTGATCTGGCCGTCCTGGATCACGATGTGCCCGTCGTCGATCCCGGCTTCTTTGAGCCGCAAATACAACCAGCCCCATCCTGCCAGCACCGCGCCGCAATACAGGCTGCCGCCGAACAAGGTGTTCTTGTGATTGACGTTGGGCGCCAACGGCAGGTGCAGACGAAGTTGGTGCTCTCGCCAGCCCAGCACCTTGATGCCCATCTCCCGGGTGAGGGGGATGTCCCGGTGCAGCACCGCTTCCAGGTCTTCAGCAGACAAGTAATCCCGATCAGTCATTGTCGTCGGACCCCGCGCCGTTGAAGGTCAGCCCGTGCTTGCGCAGTTTGTCGTGCAGGGTTTTGCGTGGCAGGCCCAACGCTTCGGCGAGGCTACGGACCGAGGTGTGCGGGCGGGTCAATTCGGCGGCGATCAATGCTCGCTCGAACGCCTCGACCTGCTCGCTCAGCCCGCCATTGGACGCCACCAGATCTGGCTGCGCCTCGCCTTCCAGTTCCAGCTCAAGGCCCAAGGCGAAACGCTCGGCGGCGTTCTGCAGTTCACGCACGTTGCCCGGCCAGGTGTGGCGCAGCAGCAGCGCACGATGCCCAGGCTGCAGTTCATGGCGTGGCAGGCCGTGGCGCAGACTGGCGGTGTCGGCGAAATGCTGGAACAGCACCAGTGCATCTTCGCCACGCTCGCGCAGCGGCGGAATGCGCAATGGTGCAACGTTGAGGCGGTAATACAAGTCGGGCCGGAAACGCCCTTGATCCGCGGCCTGGCGCAGGTCCTCCTTCGTCGCCGCGATCACCCGGATGTCCAGCGGGATCTGCTGATTCCCACCCAGGCGCTCGACCACGCGCTCTTGCAGCAAGCGCAGCAGCTTGACCTGAACGTCCATGCTCATGCTTTCGATTTCATCCAGAAACAGCGTGCCGCCGTTGGCGAATTCGAACTTGCCGATGCGCCGCTTTTGCGCGCCGGTAAAAGCCCCCGACTCGTGGCCGAACAGCTCGCTTTCCACCACCGACTCGGCCAACGCGCCTGCGTTGATCGCCACGAACGGACCGTTTCTGCGATTGGACAAATCGTGAAGGGCGCGGGCGACCACTTCTTTGCCGGCACCGGTTTCACCGAGAATCAACACGTCGGCCTTGGTGGCGGCCAGCGCGCCGATCTGATCGCGCAGGCGCTGAATGGGGGCAGACAACCCCACCAGTCGCGTGCTCAGTTGCTGACGATCGCTGAGCTCAAGGCGCAGGCTGCGGTTGTCCAGCACCAGCCGGCGCAGCGCCAGAGCCCGCCGCACGCTGTCGAGCAGTGCGTCACTGGCGAAGGGTTTTTCCAGAAAATCGTAAGCACCCGCGCGCATGGCCTGCACCGCCAGCGGTACGTCGCCGTGGCCGGTGATCAGTAGCACCGGCAGCTCAGGATCCTGGGCGTGCAACTGGTGGAGCAGTTCGAGGCCGTCAATCCCCGGCATGCGAATGTCGCTGACGATGACGCCCGGCCAGTCGCGCTCGATGCGCGCTTGCAGCCCTTTGGCGTCGCTCAGCGGCAGGATTTTCAGGCCGGCGAGGTCCAGCGTCTGGCTCAGCGCCTGGCGCAGGTGCGGGTCGTCGTCGATCAGCACCACCTGAATGCGGCTGTCGATGGCGTCGGTGCTCATGCAGATAAGTCCTCAGACGGTTGAAGGTTGACGCCCGAGGCGCCGGTGCGCATCCGCAACGTCAGCAGCGCGCCGCCTTCCGGGTGATTGGCGAACAGCAGCTCGCCACCCAGGGCGCGCATCAGCGTATCGCAGATCGCAAGGCCCAGGCCGAGTCCCTGTGTGCGTGTCTTGGTGGTGAAGAACGGCTCGCGGGCGTGCTCCAGTGCCTCTTGTGAAAAGCCCGGGCCGTTGTCACGGATGAACAGATTGACACCCTCGGCGTTGTACTCGGCGCTGATCCACAACTTGCGCGGCGGGCCTTTCTCGGTCAGTGCGTCCAGCGCGTTCGCCAGCAGATTGCCCAGCACCTGACGCAGGCGCGTCTCGCCGGCCTGCACCCACAAGGTGGCGGCGGGCAGGTCACGAATCAGTTCCACTTCCATCGCTCGCCGTCGCTTGGCAAGCAGGGCCAGTGCATCGTCC
This sequence comes from Pseudomonas sp. AK106, assembly GCF_053903055.1. Taxonomy (NCBI): domain Bacteria; kingdom Pseudomonadati; phylum Pseudomonadota; class Gammaproteobacteria; order Pseudomonadales; family Pseudomonadaceae; genus Pseudomonas; species Pseudomonas sp. AK106. The sequence goes on along the minus strand of NZ_CP096426.1, from coordinate 5,341,413 downwards.
AGCGCCGGTTGCAACGCCACGCTTTCGGGCGCATGCCGGTCGCGGCGGGCGAAGGCGCGCAGGTGCGCAATGATCGACGCCATGCGCCCGGTAAGTTCGCTGATCAGCTTGAGGTTTCCGCGCGCGTCTTCGGTGCGCTGGTGATCGAGCAGCACTTCAGCGTTTTCGGCGTAGCTGCGAATGGCCGCCAGCGGCTGGTTGAGTTCATGGCTGATGCTCGCCGACATCGTGCCCAGCGCCGACAGCTTGCCGGCCTGAACCAGTTCGTCCTGGGCGCGAAACAGTTCTTGCTGCGCCTGCTCGCGTTCGAGCACTTCCTGGCGCAGTCGCTGGTTGACGCCTTCCAGGTCACAGGTCCGCTCGGCGACTCGCACTTCCAGTTCACGGCGCGCCTTGGCCTCGAAGTTGATGCGATCCAGATAATGCCTGCGCCTCTGCATCATTAGCCCCAGCAGCAACATCAAGACCAGCAACGCCGCGCCGCCAATCGCCACGACGGTTCGAACAGGCCTCGACAGGAGCACCTTGGGCGCGAGGATGTTAACGCTCCAGCCGGTTTCGTCGATCTGCTGGGTTTGCGTCAGCCAGCCGTTTTCATCCAGCTGCAGCGGGCGCGGATCGCGGGTCGGGTAGGGCTGAATGGCGACGATGGCCTGCTTTTCTTCCTCGCTGAGCGGGCGCGTGGCGCGGAAACGCCAGTTGGGGTTGGAGGTGAGGATCACCACGCCGTTGTGGTCGGTGACGAGCAACTGTTCTGGCGTCTTGCCCCACAACGTTTCAGTGAGGTCCAGATCGACCTTGACCACCAGCACGCCAATTACGGTATCGCCGTCGCGCACGGCGGCGGCGAAGAAGTAGCCGCGTTTGGCCGACGTCGTGCCCAAACCGAAAAAGCGGCCGAGATTGCCGGCCATGGCGTTGCTGAAATACGGGCGGAAGGCGAAGTTGCGGCCGACGAAGCTGTCGCGTTTGTCCCAGTTCGACGCAGCGAGGGTCTCGCCATTGGGCGCCATCAGGTAGATCACCTCGGCGCCGGTCTGGCTGGCGGTGTTCATCAGCAGCACGTTCGCCTGGGTCTGGGCCTGTGTGTCCTGCGGGTTCGCCAGCATGGCGCGCAGCCCGGGCAGGTCGCCGAGAATCTGCGGCAGCACTTCGTAGCGGTGCAACGTGCCCAGCAGGTTGGCGACGTACAGGTCGAGGGTCTGGCGATTCTGGCTCAGCAGCTCATTGCGGTAATAGTGTTCGGCCAGGCGTTCGAGCGGCCACAATAGCGGGGCAAGGATCAGCGCCAGCAAGGCAAGGCTGCGCCAGCGAGGACGGCGGGGAAGGGCGTTAGTGCTGATCATGGAATCGCCGGTGGGTGCGTTGCGATGCAGGCGGCTGCGGATGAATCAGTATTCCGCAGCCGCTCAACATCGAGTCGGCCCATTATGCCTACCGCTGCTGCGCTAAGCACTCCAGCAACGCATCGTGCCAGTCGGGCTGGCTGACACCCCACTCGCGCTGCAACAGGCTGCAATCCAGGCGTGAATTGAGCGGACGTGCGGCCGGCGTCGGGTACGCGCTGGAAGCAATCGGCTCAAGTACTGCGCAGGGTTTGCCGCTGTTGATCAATTGCTGACCGATCGCTTCAGCGAACCCGAACCAGGACGTCTCGCCGCTGGCGGTCAGGTGATAAACACCCCAGGCGCCCGGCGCCCCATCACGCCAGCGTTCAATCAGCGCGCCAGTGCTGGCGGCGATGGTGCCGGCCCAGGTGGGTGCGCCGATCTGGTCGGCAACAATCGACAGCTTCTCGCGCTCTTGGAGCAAGCGCTGCATGGTCAGCAGAAAGTTGCGCCCGGTCAGGGAGTAAACCCAGCTGGTGCGCAAAATCAGGTGCTGCCCGCCCGCTGCGGCGATGGCCCGCTCGCCCGCCAGCTTGCTGCTGCCGTAGACGCCCAGCGGGTTAGGCGCGTCCGATTCAACCCACGCGCCGGCCTTGCTGCCGTCGAACACGTAATCGGTGGAATAGTGAACCAGCGGAATGCCCAGCGCGGCGGCTTCTTCAGCAAACACACCGGGAGACGTCGCGTTAATGGCGAAGGCCAGGTCCGGCTCGCTTTCGGCCTGATCCACCGCCGTGTGTGCGGCAGCGTTGATGATCAGGTCAGGCTTGATGTCGCGAACCACCGGGCGGATGGATTCCGGCTGACTCAAATCCAGCTGATCGCGACCCAGCACGATCAGCTCGCCCATGTTCTGCAGGCGTTGCTGCAGCGCCTGGGACACCTGGCCCTGTTGCCCGCTGATCAGAATCCGCAGCGGCGCGCTCACGGAAACAGGTCCGCGTCTTTCAAGAGCTTGCCGACCTGATCCTTGGCCGACAGTTGAGGCGCTTCGCTCAAGCCCCAGTCGATGCCCAGCTCGGGATCGTCCCAGCGAATGCAGCGCTCGGCCGACGGCGTGTAGTAGTCGGTGGTCTTGTAGAGGAACTCGGCGTAGTCGCTCAACACCACGAAGCCGTGGGCGAAACCCTTGGGAATCCACAGCTGACGAGCGTTCTCGGCAGACAGCTCCAGACCGAACCACTGGCCGAACTGCGGGGAGCTGCGACGGATGTCGACGGCGATGTCCAGCACGCGCCCAGTGGTCACGCGCACCAGTTTGCCCTGCGGGTTTTCGATCTGGTAATGCAGCCCGCGCAGGACGCCTTTTTGCGAGCGCGAGTGATTGTCCTGCACGAACTGATCGGCGACGCCGGTGGCCTCGGCGAAGGCCCGGGCGTTGAAACTTTCGTAGAAGAAGCCACGCTCATCGCCGAACACCTTGGGTTCGATGATGAGGACTTCAGGCAACTTGCTGGCAACCACTTTCACTGACTTTCCCCTGCGATCTTGAACAGGTACTGACCGTAGCCGGTCTTGCCGAAATAGTCAGCCCTGTTCAACAGGTGAGCGCGGTCAATCCAGCCGTTCTGGAAAGCGATTTCTTCCAGGCACGCGACTTTCAGGCCCTGACGATGCTCGATGGTTTGCACGTACTGCGACGCGTCCAGCAGGCTGTCATGGGTACCCGTGTCGAGCCAGGCGAAGCCGCGGCCAAAGCGCTCGACGCGCAGGTCGCCGCGCTTGAGGTAGGCGTTGTTGACGTCGGTGATCTCCAGCTCGCCGCGCGGGGACGGCTTGACGTCCTTGGCGATCTGAATGACTTCATTGTCGTAGAAGTACAAACCCGTCACGGCGTAGCTCGATTTAGGCGCTTTGGGCTTCTCTTCGATGGACAGCGCGTGGCCGTGCTCATCGAAATCGATCACGCCGAAACGCTCCGGATCCTTGACCCAGTAGCCAAACACGGTCGCGCCTGACGTGTTGTCCGCCGCACGCTTGAGCTGCTCGCTGAAGTGCTGACCGTGGAAGATGTTGTCGCCCAGAATCAGGCACACCGAGTCATCACCGATGAACTCTTCGCCAATCAGGAATGCCTGGGCGAGGCCATCCGGCTTCGGTTGCTCCTCGTAATGAAAGTGCACGCCGAACTGACTGCCGTCACCGAGCAGCGCACGGTATTGCGGCAGGTCCAGCGGCGTCGAGATGACCAGAATGTCTTTGATCCCGGCCAGCATCAGCACCGAGATCGGGTAATAGATCATCGGCTTGTCGTAGATCGGCAACAGCTGTTTGGAGACCCCGAGGGTGATCGGGTGCAGGCGCGTGCCAGAGCCGCCGGCCAAAACAATTCCTTTAGTCATGCAATCAGTTCCTTCACGTTGGTGCCCAGGCGTTCGCCCTGATAACTGCCGTCTTGTACGTTGCGGCACCATTCAAGGTTGTCGAGATACCACTGCACGGTTTTGCGCAGGCCGGATTCGAATGTCTCTTCCGGTGTCCAGCCCAGTTCGCATTCGATTTTGCTGGCGTCGATGGCGTAGCGCATGTCATGGCCGGGGCGGTCGGTCACGTAGGTGATCAGGTCCGCGTAGTTCGCCACGCCTTTGCGCTGTTCCGGCGCCAGCTCTTCGAGCAGCGCGCAGATGCCGCGCACGACGTCGATGTTCTTTTGTTCGTTGTGGCCGCCAATGTTGTAGGTCTCGCCGACCTTGCCCTCGGTCACCACCTTGAGCAGTGCGCGGGCGTGATCTTCGACGAACAGCCAGTCACGCACTTGCAGGCCGTTGCCGTACACCGGCAGCGGCTTCCCGGCCAGGGCGTTGAGAATCACCAGCGGGATGAGCTTCTCGGGGAAATGGAACGGGCCGTAGTTGTTCGAGCAGTTGGTGACAACCACCGGCAGCCCGTAGGTGCGCTGCCAGGCACGAACCAGATGGTCCGACGCCGCTTTGCTGGCCGAGTACGGCGAGCTTGGCGCGTAGGGCGTGGTTTCGGTGAACAGGTCGTCCACGCCGTGCAGGTCGCCATACACTTCGTCAGTGGAGATGTGGTGAAAGCGGAAGGCGGCGCGCTCGGCGTCGGCCAAGGTCAGCCAATAGCTGCGAGTCGCTTCCAGCAGGCTGTAGGTGCCGACGATGTTGGTCTGGATGAACTCCGACGGGCCGTCAATCGAGCGGTCGACGTGGGATTCAGCCGCCAGGTGCATGATCGCGTCCGGCTTGAAGCGCGCGAGGACTTTACTCACGGCGGCCTGATCAACGATGTCCTGTTGCACGAACTCATACCGAGTGTTCGTGGCGATGCCCTGCAGCGACTCAAGATTGCCGGCGTAGGTCAGCTTGTCGAAATTGAGAACGTCGTGATCGGTGTTGTTGATCAGATGACGGATCAGCGCAGAGCCGATGAAGCCGGCGCCACCGGTAACAAGTATTCGCATGGATAAACCTTCTTCCCTGGAAAGACGTAAGACGATAAAGGCGTAGGACGATGGAGCATAGCTTGTGGGGCCTTGCTGACTGGCGCAAGAAGCAATCCACCGACGAGCGATGATATTAATTGATGGCCCATCGTAATTCGCGCCATTAAACCGCCGCAGGTGTTGCACGAGTTTAACGTCTGGCCTATGTATCGGTCTCATAAGCCATTTCTTGACTGGCGCAGGTCGCGGGGTTGATTAACGGTCGCGCAACTGGCGATATTGTCGGCGTGCCTTCATCTCTCAGGACTCCCTCCATGTCGCTCGACACTTTGATTCGTCGCTCCAGCTTGCCATGCCCGGACGTCGACGCCGCGCAGGCCGCCGAGTGGCTGACGACGTATTACGGGCTGTCGGGGACGTTGAAGGCGTTGGGCAGCCATCAAGACCGAAACTTCCTGCTGGACTGCGGTGACGGGCGACGTTTCGTCCTGAAGATCTGCCACTGTGCTTACTCAGCCACCGAACTTGCCGCGCAACATGCAGCGTTGCGGCATCTGGGCGCTGCGCCGCAAATGCGCGTTCCGGCAGTGATGCCGGCGCTGAAGGGTGAGGACTTGCTGTCCGTCGAGCACAACGGCAATGCCGTGCACCTGCGCGTTCTGGAGTTTATCGACGGGCAGTCACTGGCTCACGTCGCGCATCTGAACCGGCACATCGTGACCGGATTGGCGCAGCTCTGTGCCCGTGTCGACGTGGCGCTGGCCGGGTTCGAGCACCCAGGCCTGGACCGTGTGTTGCAGTGGGACCCGCGTCACGCCTTCGCGTTGATCGAGCACCTGCTCCCGGTCATCGCCGATGCCGACAAGCACGCCTGTATCGCCGAGGCCGCCGAGCACGCCCAGGCCTATTTGCTGCCGCTGGTGGCGTCGCTGCCGGTGCAGGCCATTCACATGGACATCACCGAGTACAACGTGGTCTGGGCGGGAGATGCCCATCGCCAGTGGCAGCTTCAAGGGCTGATCGACTTTGGTGATCTGGCGCGCACGTGGCGCATCGTTGACCTCTCGGTGACCTGCGCCGCGCTGTTGCACCATGCCGAGGGCGATCCTTTTTTCATCCTGCCCGCCATTCAGGCCTATCACCAGATCAACCCGCTTCAAAGCGAGGAACTGCTGGCGCTGTGGCCATTGATCGTTGCGCGCTCGGCCGTACTGGTCTTGAGCAGCGAGCAACAGGCCAGCATCGAGCCGGACAACGGCTATATCCAGGCCAATCTGGCCAGCGAGTGGAACATCTTCGACGTCGCCACCTCCGTGTCGATTGCGTTGATGGAAGCGGCGATTCTCGACGCGGTGGGTGAATGGGAAGCGGACAAAGAGGCCGAGCCGTTCTCGCCGCTGTTGCCGAGCTTGAGCGGGCAGGGTTTTGCCCTGGTCGATCTGGGTGTGCTCAGCGAGCATTTCGTCGCGGGCAACTGGGAACAAAGCGGCATCGACGAGCAACTGCTGAAAGAGGCGGCCGAACATGGTCTGGCCGCCAGTCGCTATGGCGAGTACCGGCTGTCCCGCACCCTGCCAGACAGTGCAAAAGAGCCGGACACCTTCGCGCTGCATACCGAATTGCAGATCCCCCACGGCACCGCTGTTCATGCGCCATTTGCCGGCAGCCTGCGTCACACGGCCGACGGCGCGTTGCAGTTGGTGGGCGCCGAAGTGAACCTGCGTCTGTGGGGCGTGCGCTCTGATTTTGACGCCGGTGTCGAGTTCGGCGCGGGCGACGTGATCGGGCAGGGCGGCGGCGCGTTGATCGTGCAGCTGTGTTCGGAGCCGGACGTGAGCCCGCCGCTGTTCACTGCGCCTTCGCGAGCCGCAGCCTGGCGTGCGCTGTGTCCGTCACCCAAAGGGCTGCTGGGTTTCGATTGTGATGCGCCTGCGTTGGCAGATTCTGCTGCGCTGCTTGCCCGTCGCGATGCCAGTTTTGCTCGGTCGCAAAAGCATTATTACCAGGCCCCGCCGCAGATCGAGCGCGGCTGGCGCAACCACCTGATCGACATGCAAGGCCGTTCTTACCTGGACATGCTCAACAACGTCGCGGTGCTCGGTCATGGTCATCCACGCATGGCCCAAGTCGCCGCGCGGCAGTGGTCGCTGCTCAATACCAACTCACGCTTTCATTACGCGGCGATCGCCGAGTTTTCAGAGCGCCTGCTGAAGCTGGCGCCCGCCGGGATGGATCGGGTGTTTCTGGTGAACAGCGGCACCGAGGCGAATGACCTGGCGATTCGTCTGGCCTGGGCCTACAGCGGCGGGCGCGATGTCTTGAGCGTGCTGGAGGCTTATCACGGCTGGTCGGTGGCGACCGATGCCATTTCGACGTCCATCGCCGACAACCCGCAAGCGCTGAGCACGCGCCCGGATTGGGTGCATCCCGTGGTTGCGCCCAACACGTATCGCGGTGAGTTTCGTGGCGCGGACAGCACACCGTTCTACCTGCGCAGCGTGGACGCGCATCTGACTGCGCTGGCCGAGCAGGGGCGGCAAGTGGCGGGTTTCATCTGTGAACCGGTGTACGGCAACGCCGGCGGAATCTCGCTGCCGCCGGGCTATTTGCAGCAGGTCTACGACAATGTCCGCGCCCAGGGCGGCGTGTGCATCGCCGATGAAGTGCAGGTGGGGTATGGCCGTCTCGGTCACTCCTTCTGGGGCTTCGAAGAGCAGGGCGTAGTGCCGGATATCATTACGATGGCCAAAGGCATGGGCAACGGTCATCCCCTCGGCGCCGTTATCACCCGTCGGGAAATCGCTGAAGCGCTGGAGGCTGAGGGCTATTTCTTTTCGTCGTCCGGTGGCAGCCCGGTGAGTTGCCGCATCGGCATGGCGGTACTCGACGTCATGGAAGAAGAAAAGCTGTGGGAAAACGCCCAAGTGGTCGGCGGCTATTTCAAGGAACGCCTGCTGGCGCTGATCGACAAACATCCGCTGGCCGGGGCCGTCCATGGTTCGGGGTTCTATCTGGGGCTTGAACTGGTCCGCAATCGAGAGACGCTGGAGCCTGCAACCGAGGAAACGACCTACCTGTGTGATCGCCTCCGTGAGCTGGGGATCTTCATGCAACCTACGGGGGATTATCTGAATGTTCTCAAGATCAAGCCGCCCATGGTCACCACCCGGCGAAGCGTGGACTTCTTTGTCGACAGCGTGTCGAAGGTGCTGAGCGAACTGGAGAACTGAGGGGGTTCTTATTCGTCACGATTGGAATTTTTTCCGATATATATCGGCGTTAGATGCCCGGATCTGCGCCGATTGCTTGATTAGTGTTTTTAAATCCGATTTTTATCGTCTATAACGTCTGTCTTCTTTTGCCGCAGACGCCCTCGTCGTTTCATGGAGTTCTGATTACTGTGACCACTCTCAACAGCACCCCCCGCGCCGATGGTTTCTACATGCCTGCCGAGTGGGCGCCGCAGACGCAAACCTGGATGATCTGGCCCGAGCGCCCTGACAACTGGCGTCTGGGCGGCAAGCCGGTGCAGAACGATCATGTTGCTGTGGCCAAGGCCATCGCCCGGTTTGAGCCTGTCACCGTCGGCGTCTCGGCTGCACAGTACGACAACGCCCGCGCCCGCCTGAATGTGCCCAACATTCGCGTCGTCGAGATCAGCAGCAACGACGCCTGGGTGCGTGACAGCGGGCCGACCTTCGTCATCAACGACGCGGGCGAGGTCCGGGGTGTCAATTGGGGCTTCAATGCCTGGGGCGGTTTCGACGGCGGGCTTTACGCGCCGTGGAACCTGGATGAACAGGTCGCCAGCAAAGTGTTGGAAATCGAGCGCTGCCCCCGCTACGTCACCGAAGGTTTCGTGCTGGAAGGCGGCTCGATCCACGTCGATGGCGAGGGCACGCTGATCACCACCGAAGAATGCCTGCTCAATCGCAATCGCAACCCGCATCTGTCGCGCGAAGACATCGAAGCCGTGCTGCGCGATCACCTGTCGGTCGAGAAGATCATCTGGCTGCCGGACGGTCTGTACAACGACGAGACCGACGGGCATGTGGATAACTTCTGCTGCTACGTGCGTCCCGGTGAAGTGTTACTCGCCTGGACAGATGATCCGAAAGACCCCAATTTCCCGCGTTGCCAGGCGGCCATGGCGGTGCTGGAAAACGCCCGCGACGCCAAGGGACGCCCGTTCGTCGTGCACAAGATGCCGATTCCCGGCCCGCTGTTTGCCACCGAAGAAGAGTGCGCCGGGGTGGATCAGGTGCACGGCAGCCAGGAGCGCAACCCATCGGTGCGTCTGGCCGGTTCGTACGTGAATTTCCTGATCGTCAATGGCGGCATCATTGCCCCGTGTTTCGACGATCCGATGGATGACACGGCCCGCCAGATTCTCCAGCAGCTGTTCCCTGAACACGAGGTGGTCATGGTCCCGGGCCGCGAAATGTTGCTGGGTGGAGGCAACATTCACTGCCTGACGCAGCAGCAGCCGGCGCCCCACCGCAGCTGAGTTGGTTCGCTTCTTGCTGTTATCAAGCCCATCAGACGATGGGCTTTTTTATGGCTGGACGGTTTCAAGCCGGTCGTAGGAAGACGGGATCCCAGCAGCGCGTAAATGCCCTTGCGGGGTCGTCCGTCTGTAACAAAAGCTCCGTAGATTTCGCAGTCCACGACATAAGAGGTTGTCCTTATGAACGCAGGTCATGAGTTGCGAGTGGCTCGAGGTTTTTCTGCGAGCAGTGAAGCACGGCAGATGATGGCGGACTGGTTACGGACGACCCGGATCCCGCTGGTGCGCATGCAAGAGCTGCAGGCGCTGAAACAACGCGGTGATTTTCGCAAGATGCTGTCCAGGCGATACCCCAGCGGGTTGATCAATGACGCGGAAATCGAAGCGCTGCTGGGCGTGCTCCACAGCTGACGAAGGGCGGCATCAGGCACTGCAGAGGCTCCGTTTGACTCCCATCAAATTGACACCTTCCGCAGACGGGGGATAGCATTCGCGCCTCCACCGCCTGTGGCCTAGCGCCATGTACGTGCATCAGTCCTCCACTGTGATGATTTCGTGCGGGCTTCCGGGACTGTTTCAGAGCCGGAAGACGCAATTGCCCACACCGGGCATTTGCCACAGCGCGCGATTAATCCGCTCACAAGGACAACAAGATGAAACAGCGTATCGGCCTGCTCGCCCTGAGCATTCTCGCCGCCACTCACGCCATGGCGGACGGTCAGGCAGATTCCAAGGGATTCGTTGAAGACAGCAGCCTGAAGATCAACCTGCGTAACGCCTACATCAATCGCGATTACAAAAACGGGCCGCAGGACCGCTCGGAATGGGGGCAGGCGTTCATGGCCGGCTACACATCCGGTTTCACCCAAGGCGTGGTGGGCGTCGGCGTTGATGCTTTCGGCCTGTACGCAGCGCGTCTGGACGGTGGCAAGGGCAAGAGCGGCGCAGGCGGTATCGACTTCTTCAAGCAGGGCGACAGCGGCAATGCGGCGGACGACCTGTCGCGCTTTGGCGGTGCGGTCAAATTCCGGGTGTCCAATACCGAACTGAAGTACGGCGACATGATGCCCGAGCTGTCCGTGCTGACGTACGACGGCTCGCGCCTGCTGCCTGAGTCCTACACCGGCACCATGATCACCTCCAAAGAGATCAAGGGCCTCACGCTGGTGGCCGGCCGCTTCACCGCCGAAGCCCGCAAGAGCGCTGAAGGCCGCGACAGCGGTGATCTGAAGAGCATCAACGTGTACGGCGGCACCTATAAATTCACCGAGGCCCTCAGCGCCGCGTTTTACGCCTCCGACGACGAAGACGTGCTGAAAAAGCAGTACGTGAACCTGAACTACGTCTGGGCGATGCCGAAAGATCAGTCGCTGACCTTCGACTTCAACGGCTACAAGACCAAGCTGGACAAGGACTTCGCCGTCGACGACGCCCGCGACAACAAGATCTGGAGCCTGGCGGCGACTTGGGCGGTGGGCATCCACTCATTCACCCTCGCGCATCAGCGCAGCACCGGCGAAACCGGCTACACCTACGGGGGCTATCGCAACGCAGGCGGCACCGGCGATGGCGGCAACACCATCTACCTGGCGAACTCGTACTGGTCAGACTTCAACGGCAAGGACGAGCGTTCGTGGCAGGTGGGCTATGGCGTGAACCTGGGCACCGTCGTGACGCCAGGCCTCAGCTACCGCGTGGCCTACGTGCGCGGCGACAACATCGACGACGGCAGCGACCGTGGGCGTGGCGAAGAGCGCGAACTGTTCAGCCAGTTGACCTACGTGGTCCAGAGCGGCCCGGTCAAAGACCTCTCGGTACGCCTGCGCAACTCGTTCCTGCGCGTCTCCAACGATGTGGACCAGTACAACGTCGGCGGTAACGAAACGCGGATCTTCGTCGATTACCCAATCAACGTGTTTTGATGTCGAACGGCTGAAGAGCTGACGGCTTCACCCAGACGCCCCGGTCGCAAGATCGGGGCGTTCGGGTATGAGCGTTCACTGAACTGGCGATCCTGCCCGCGCTCCCGCTACCATCGCCGTATCCCACTCCAGCCGGTTTCACCATGGCAATCGCCGCGCCGCCCGACCTCTCCAATACCGCCGTCCCCGTGCAGCCTCTGTCACGGACGTATCCCCGCGGGTTGTACATCGAGCCCCATCAGCACGAGTGGGGGCAGGTGTTGTATGCGATGTCGGGCGTGATGTGGGTCGAGACGCCCCATGAGGCGCTGGTCGTGCCGCCGCAGCGCGCGGTGTGGTTGCCGCCCGGCGTGCCCCATGGGATTCGCGTGGTCTCGGACTTGGAAATGCGCAACATCTACCTGCGGCCGGCGCTCGCCCGAACCCTCGACGCCACCGTTCAGGTACTGGAAGTCGGCCGATTGCTGCGCGAGTTGATCGTCGGCCTTGTGGCCGAGCAGGACAAGGAATCGGACTACTACGAGGCCGTCGTTAATCTGGCGTTGCTCGAACTCAAACGCGCCCGGCGTTCGCTGCTGAGAGTGCCGATGCCCGATGACAGCGACCGCAGGCTGATGAGCGTTTGTCAGGCGGTGATGATCGAGCCGTCCATCGACGTGTCATTCGAGCAGCACGCAGAAAACGCCGGCGCCAGCGTGCGAACGTTGTCCCGGCTGTTTCAGGCGGTGCTTGGCATGGGCTTCGCCGAATGGCGGCGGCAGGTGCAACTGGCGACCTCGGTGGCGGAGATCATCCAGGGCGTGCCGGTCAACGCCATCGCTCGTTCAATGGGGTATTCGCCGAGCAGCTTCAGCGACATGTTTCGCCGCGAACTGGGCATGGCGCCTTCTCAGTACCCGGTGGTTGATCCATCTCACTAACGCCTGCGCCGATACTGTCCGAAATTCAGAAGCTCTTGGCCGGTAGACCTTGCCGGCCCCCCTTACACTCTGGTCATCGCTTAACGCCGTCGCGCCTCTGCTCGCAGTGGTTGGCTTGCTTGGCATGCAGGCCGGTGAATGGCTGTGGCCGGTGGGCAAGCAGTTCTTCTCCCATCTGGCCTCCTGAACCGACGACCCCCTTTCCTCACTCTGGATGAACCCATCATGAAAGCACTGCAATTCTTCCGCACCGGCGACCTGGCTGCGCTGGAAGTCGTCGATCTGCCCACGCCAGTCCCGGCGGCCGGCGAAGTTCTGGTGCAGATAAAAGCAGCGGGCCTGAACCCCAGCGACGTCAAAAACGTCCTGGGCCGCTTCCCCTACACCACGATGCCACGCATTCCGGGGCGTGACTTCGCGGGCGTGGTCGTGGAAGGCCCGCAGGAACTGATCGGCAAGGAAGTATGGGGCACCGGCAAGGAAATCGGCTTTGTCCGCGACGGCTCCCACGCCGGCTACATCACGCTGCCGGCCAAAGGCGTGGCGATCAAGCCTGCCTCGCTGAGCTTTACTCAGGCCGCCAGTCTGGGCGTCCCGTACACCACCGCCTGGGACGCGCTTGAGCGCAGCCTCGTGCAGGCCGGCACCCGGTTGCTGGTCATCGGCGCCAATGGCGCAGTGGGAAGCGCCGCCATCGCGCTGGCGAAAGTGCGTGGTGCACAGGTGCTGGCAGCGGTGCGTAAACCTGATCAGCTGAAAGTGCTGCAAGAGCAAGGCTTCAACGCGATCCAGCTCAACAAGCCGGAAGACCTGGGTGCTCAAGTGAACGCTGTTTTTCCAGGCGGCGCCGACGTGATCTTCGACACCACGGGCTTCTGGCTGCCGGCTTCTGTGCCTGCGCTGGCCCAGTTCGGTCGCATCGCAATCATCGCCGCGCCGGTGGACGGCCACGTGCAACTGCCTGCGCTGGCGCTTTACCGCAAGGGCGGTTCGGTGGTGGGGATCAACTCGCTGCTGTATGGCGTCGAAGCCTGCGCACGGATGCTGGAGCAGTTTGGCAAACAGTTCGACGACGGCACCTTGCCGCTGCCAACCGGGCTGATTGAGTCGCCGCTGGAAGAAGGCCTGGCGCGTTATGCGGAAGTGAATCAGGGCGGCGCCGACAAGGTCATTCTGCTGCCGTGACAGGCAAGCACGAATCTTGGGGCAGGGCTGCCGGATTACTGGACGGGTAGCCCTTTGAGGTAGTCATGCTGGACGCGTTTGATCGAGCCGTTTGACCGCAGCGTCTGGATCGCGGTTTTCAGCTTTTCGACCATCTGGGGGTCGCAGTCTTTCGAGCACGCCAGATACAAATCGGCAGTCATCAATGCCCGGCTCATCATCAGCGGGCGATCACTGATCTGCTTCCAGATATAAAGCGTTTCCGGCACGCCGTTGAACCACGCGTCCACCCGGCCCTTGAGCAACATCAGCGCCGGGTTCTCGCCAATCTTCAGCGGATAAATCTGCGCGGCGGAAAAACCTTCCTCACGTAGACGCGTCTCCTGCGCCGAGCCACTGCCCACGGCAATCATCTTGAAGGCCTTGCGCGCCTCCTCAAACGTCTCGACGTGACGATCAAGGCTGAAAAACGCCCGATCCATTGTCATCACCGGCGCGATCCAGATGAAGCTGTCTTCGCGACTTTGAGTACGGGTCAGCGGCGCGATGAGCTTGTTGGTGCCAAGCTCCACATCCCGCTGCGCCCGTGGCCACGGCGGCGAGAGCAGGTGGGCGGAATACCCGGCCATCGCCATGGCCTGCAGGGTGATGTCGCCCGCGATGCCGTGATGGTCGCCTTGACTCACCATGGTCAGCGGCGGCGCTTCGGCCACGTACACGTCAACGACCGGCAGCGCAAATGCCGCTGACGAGCACGCCAACAGCGCGCTGGCCGCGTAACGGGTACAACAGGAAATCCATTTCATGGCAGTTATGCTCAGGGGAAATAAGGCGCCAGGACAGCCCTTGTGCCAGGTTTGTTATCCAGTCTGGCATCGATCTTCATTTCTGCCGGTCGCAGTGCGCGTCCTGCGTCTACTGCAGAGAACATACTCAGGTGGCGGCGACTCAGGTCTTGTTGTGCTCATTGGTGTAGCGACCGCTCATCTCCCAGCCACACTCCACCAACATCTCGATCCAGTCTTCGTACGAGTCATCCACATCCAGCAAGTTCATGAATTGATCTTCGATATGGCACCGAAAGGTCTGCTCCTCGACGTTCCACTCAACATCCCGAATGCGCCAGACGCGCTGCATCGGCAACTGAATGTTCAAGCCATGGAAAGGGACGAACGGCAGCTCCACTTCGTAGAGCAGCTTGGACCATTCAGACGAAATCTCCGGGGTCTGGTGGGTCCAGACGTACTTGATCAATCGGACTTTGTGCACGGTTGGGCCTTCTATCGTGTTTCTGATGACGGGTCGCTGTCCTGACGAAGACGCGAGGGCCCGTTGGATGGGTATACGTTACTCGATGGGGGCGGGATGGGGGAGGGGGGCGCTCTGAATCTAAGGGCACCGTTTGAGCATGATGGTTTAGTTCTCTCCGGGTGGCAGCCGTTTAGAAGCGATCCTGGTGAATGACTACGTTGAGCCCTTCTTCATTGTCTGGGGCTTGGAAGTAGCTGGTGATCAAATCGAATTCAGCGTCGGTTGCTGCGAAGTCATGCTCGCCACGCTCGTTTCTGAGGTGCAGCCGGGCTCGGCAGGTTTCGTCGTCGACGTCGAGGAAGTGCAGGCTGTGCGAGGCCTGGGCGGTGTCAGCCAGATCGCGTAACCAGTGGCGGTCTGCAGGAGTGTTTGCGGGGAAATCGAGAACCACATTGATCCCGGCCTTCAGCATGTCGATGACCAAAGGGCCTACGACATCTCGGAGTCTTCTTGAGAGTGTTACGTAGTCTGCGACCGAGTGGATCTGGTCTGGGTAGAGTCTTGAGAGCCAATGGTCTTCGGTTAGGAGGATGGCCGCGTGTTCACGCTTTAGAGAGTTCGCCAGCGTTGATTTCCCGGAGGCGATCTTGCCGCATAGGAGGTGGAGTGTGGGGTTGGCCATGGAGACGCGTCCTTATGTCGAAGCATGATGATGCCTGTGGGATGATGCCAGGACAATGAGGGGCAGTGTCGAGTCGGCCGAGGCCTTTCAGTAGGTGAACGCGTCACTCAACTCCCACCCTGAAACGCCCAAACAAAAAAGGCCCACCTTTCGGTGAGCCTTTTTGCTAAATCTGGTGCCGGCGCCAGGCGAACGGTATGTTCCGGGGAGGCTGGAATTTTCGAGCGTCTGGATTTCGGTGGAAAATTCAGCGTACCCCAACTAGTAACCATAAATAAATCAGGTAGTTATGGCGTTCAGTGGAATCGAAGTCGGCTTTTCCGCCGAGATCGAAGGGGGAGGCCAGATAGTATTTGCAAGAAAATCTTTCCCCACAGCGAGCACGGAGTGGGGACCAGCTGCGAACAGCTGTGCCGTCTGAGTAGTCATCAGATCCCTAAGAGCCTCCGGTGCAGCTAATGGCAGAAGCCGTCACAACCTCACTAAACTGTAGAAATAGTGATGGCAAGTAACTATCAATCCGTTTGCTCCATGATACGTTACTGTTGGCAGGTTCATCCGGCAGACATGTGACCTGTGTCTGCGAGCTTCCTGTACAATTTAGCGCTGTTCGTTGATATCGGATAGCCACCACGCTAGGTTCGGCTGGTATGATTGCTGGACGGTACCGTTAGTTCTGCCTCGCATTTTACTGAGGCCAGACGCCCAGGGAGTGGAGTTAGAATGACCAGCATTGCTACGGAATTTTGTGCCGTTGTTGATCGTATAGAAGATGGTGATCACCATTGGGCAGTGGTGATGGAGCAGTGCGATCCATCCAACCCAACCGACGCGCTTTTAGTCTTAACTGCCCAGGCTATACGAGATGCTTATGGCGAGCAGGAGCTAAAAGAGATTGCTGACGAAGCATTTTTACTTCAGCTTCCCGAACCAGCTGAAGCTGTGTTATCGCAATTCACTCTCGGTGACTTACTTGCAAGTTTTCGAGGCGGTTTGCCTAACCCAGAAGCCGAAGGAAATAAACCTCCGCAATTGTCTAATTATCGCTCTGAAACGGCTGAAATTCTAGCGAGAGAGGCTTTAAGCCGTGTGTTTAACATGATTACTCCACCATCACTTCATGCAGTGAAGGGAAACAGGAATCAGCCGATTCTAGGGTTTGATGGCTGGACATTAATGGCCCTAGGGTGCGGAAATTTAGCCCTTGTGCTAATTCAGGTTAAAGCTACAGATGATAAAAACAGGCCGCCAAGTGAGGCTGCGAAGCTTATTACTGAGTGTTCAAAGGCCCCTGTAGATGTAGAAAAACTCAAAGGGTTCGTATCTGCTTGTGCGATTCGCTGTAAAGGGACTCCTTTTGATAAGATCTTAATAAAAATGCTGGCTGACCTGCATCGCGAAAATAGTGTAAAAAATATAATTGTGGCTCCGGTTATAATTCGAGGTGTAGTCGAGGCTGATCATCGCGACTTGTCGACCTTGAAGTTGGCAACTGAAAATTTTGTAGGGGCCAGCACTCGAGGCATTAGTTTGTCTGTCGGTGCCAATCTGAATGATTTTGGCAAGATGGCAATGAACATGGCGCGGCAATCATGAATAATGTCGTTCGAGAATTTTATGAGTCGGAGTCTATTAGCGGCTTAGTTAATAGATTGGATGACTATGCCTTTCAAGAGGCTGTATCTAATCAAGTCGAAATCTCACCACCTGATAAAGATGAAATCAGTGAGTTATGGGCGGCAGCAATGTTGTCCGTAGACGACAATTTTTCGGCTGCTCGTCCAGAAATGTTAGATGCAGAGTCAGCAGATTGGGCAAGTAAATCCTTCGACAAGTGGCTCACATTTATTGAGTCAAGTATGCGTTTAGGTGTCCCGCAACAGAGGGATGTATTACGACTCATATCGACTGGGTTGCTCTCAAATAGACAAACAGAGTTACGTCAATTGCTCCAAAAAACTCAAATTGAAAGCATCATTGCTTTTGATGGGGGCGCGACGGGAGACTGGTTGGCTGAAGTCCGCAGATTAGTTACCCAGTCTATATATCTTTTAGCTCGACAAAGAAATGCTTCAGATATTAATGAAGCTATGGATACCCTTGCTCAGCTAAGGTTGAGGCAGAGTGAATCCGAACAAATCTGGTTAGAAAAAAAGGATAATAAAGAGCAATCTGCACTCAGCTTGCTTTCCTTGTATCATATGTCCGCTGCTGCAGATGCGTTAGGTAACTATTTGCTTAGCGGAGAAGTTAGAACTGCTGCGGGGCGCGTCGGGAGTGCTCAAAATGAGCTAGGAGTTCTGACAGGTAAGGCAGATGAGTACGCCGAACTATCATCTGATCCAGAATTAATTAGTTGGGTGAAGTCTGCAGCTAGCGCAATTTCTAATTTGCGTGCTGACGCTATATGGGCTAATGCGAAAAATATAAACGATATAATCGATAAGTTTATTTCTCATTTGACCGCGCGCGGGAACCCAATATTTAGTTTGCTGCCTTCTCAGCAGGAAGCTTTAAGGAAAAATTTTTTAGATGCTCGTAATGAGGCAGTAATTCTTCAGATGCCAACTAGCTCTGGGAAAACGCTGATGGCGGAACTTGCAACACTTCATACAGTTTCATCGTATTCGGACGCCCGGGTCGTCTATTTGACCCCTACACGTGCTCTATCAACCCAGGTTCGCCGCACGTTAGGTACCGACTTTCGCGACATGGGTATAGAGGTCGTATCCGCAGGAAGTGCTTATGAAGAAGATCCTTATGAATTGACGTTACTTGAGAATTCATCAGGAGTTGTAGTTGCTACGCCTGAAAAAATGGATCTCCTTTTGCGTAGCCATCCTGAATGGTTTTCCAATGTGCGTTTATTGATAGTTGATGAGGCTCACCTGATTCGAGATGGTGAACGAGGCGCTAGATTGGAGTTGCTTCTTGCAAATTTTCGGAGAGAGCAGCCACATGTTCGAATGCTTCTTCTTACTCCGTTTGTCGATAACGCCGCTGAACTCGCTGAGTGGTTAAGTGGTGAGCGAGGTTCTCCAGTTGATGTTAAATGGCGCCCGTCAAGACTAATGGTTGGTTTGGCGTCTTTTACAGGGCGGCGGCCCAATAAGATGCTGGAAATTGAGTGGAGAGAACCCCATCGTCCTGGTGGATCGTTAACCAAGACACAGATGAAGTTGACGGCTGAAGAGGTTGGTAAGTTTGCTGAGTCTGATTCAGCGCTTAATAGATCTATAATCGTTGGTAGTCGTCTGAGAAAGATTGGACCAGTTCTAGGTATGTATCCTTCTTCCCGTACCGCTGCGGAAAACGCAGCGTCTGAATTTGCCTCACAGCAAGAAGAAGTAGACTTACAAGGATCGTCTGCGGAGCACAGAGTCGCTGTCGCCCTTGCTGAGTGCGAATATGGTCAAAGCTCTAGTTTAGCTTATTGCCTGCGTCGAGGAGTTGCATACCATCACTCCGCTCTATCCAGCGAGCTTAGATATTTAGTAGAGCGATTGGCAGTATCGAAAAAAATTGATTTCCTCGCTGCTACCACTACGTTAGCTCAAGGAATGAACTTCCCAGTTTCGAGTGTCGTAATACATTCAGTTCATACTCAGAGTGGCAATTTATCACCTGCGGAGTTTTGGAATATCGCTGGTCGGGCTGGGAGGGTCGGCCTTTCTGAGCGTGGACTAATCGTTTTTGCGAACCAGAAACACAGGGGGCTTTGGGAACACTATACTAATAATTTGTCTGAAAGGATTGATTCTGCACTGGATGAGGTTATAGAGGAAATTGACAATGCTGACTCATTAAAATGGATATATAGGAAGCACGAGGCTATTCGGCCATTTTTGCAATATCTGTCTCACGCAAGCGCGACATTAGGAATTAGAAATACATATGCTGACTTGGAGCGGCTTGTGGAAGCTAGTTTGTCAGGTAGAACTAAAAAATCTAAAGATTTTTTGTTCGCTTTAGCCAAAAGATATCTTGGCGAGATTGCAGATAAGAACCAAAGTTACTTAAAAATGTCCGATAAGACGGGCTTGGGATCTTACAGTTTTGATGAGCTGTTTTATCATATTAAAAATGATAGGGTCCTCATGGATGGCAGCCCCTCTATGATTGGTAGTCCTGAAGGGTTAAAACATTTGGTTGACGCATTATCTACTCTGCCAGAGCTGTCGCTAGCACTGGAGCGTGGGAGTGGTCCGATTAATACTGCACTTGTCGCGAAAATAGTTCATGGCTGGATAAATGGTTCGTCTATTTCAGAGCTTTCTTCCTCGTTCGGAGGTAAGACTTCTGCAGATAAAATCCGAGCAGCTGGTACTTATGTTTTTAGTAAGGTATCTCAAACTGTTTCTTGGGGAGCGCATGCGTACTTGAAAGGGAGGACTGTGGCGCGCGGAGAAAGTGAAGGGAGTACAGGTGCAGAATTAATGCTCCCAGCCTACATTCAATATGGAGTTAGTAAGCCAGAGGCAGTCGTGGCTTCGATCTTGGGCGTACCAAGGGTTTTGGCAATGGGAGTTGCAGAGGTGTACGAAGCCGATAATGGGAAACTCAAGTCAGACGACAGCGTTAAATTTAAAAAAATTCTCGAGTCATCTGATAAGCGTTTTTGGGATCGAAGCGTATCCCGTTCTTCTTTGCAAGGGAAAGTGAGTGGAGCTGACCTTCGTTCGGTCTGGAGAGAGGCCCAAGGATTTATCTAGCTCAAATAACAGGGGCACTAGTATGAAAGTTTTAAAGCATAGTGCTCCTAATGACTAAGCAATCACTGCAGTATGACCGCTATTTTTTTTCGAAGAAGTACAGCGATATGCTTTAATAGCGTTACGCGGACGATAAATATTTGTACGCAGTAATTACTGAAAAGTTGGCGGGTTTGTTTTCTAAAAATATACGTAAAAAATGAAACAACCTCCATTTTGCTTTCCAATGATAATCTGCTACCTTTGTGCTGTTAGATGGTTAGAGTTGAATTTCGTCAGAGAAAGGTGTGTTTGTAGTTTGCGTACTCCCCTTCTGGCATAATATTACTTTTGGAAATGAACATTGCCTAACTTGTTGGTGAGGGATTTATGAAGTCTAGAGAGCTTTTTACCACGCATGATTTGATCGCTAGTAATTACAAAATTACAAAAATTTCTGCTGGAAATTATCTGCATAAATTTACGCCTGCAACTACAAAAACTGTATATGAATTTGAAGCTAGCTCTGCTGCGGTAATTGTTGAGGGTGAACGTTATAATGTCGGTTTTATCGTCGAGGGTGGAAGAAATATCGTCGACCTCTCAGCTTTGTCGTTGACCTCAATAATAAACCCTATACTGAGTTATCTGGCGGCGCAACAAATAGCTAAGGGAAATTTTTTAATTGAAAAAACAAAAAATGATGAGCGTGTTACGCATGATGCTGTTGATGGTTATTATTGGGGCAAGAAATATGCGTGGCGGATGTTTGGTACTGTAATTGCTAAGGAGGCTTTCTATAAGTATCTAGATGAAATTGCTCATCCGAGAGTAGAGTGTTTTACACGAGATCCAGACTTTGCCTACTCAAATGATAAATCTAAAGCGTATGCGCAGGACGGTCTGGAGGACGCTGTGAGAAGGCTAATCGAAACTGCAGAGAGAGTGTCTCCTGCATATTTTAAATCTCCGAGATACTCTAAGAAATTTTCTATAAACGGAATTAATTCCGTTACTGATAAAAAATGACTAGCTCTTGAGATTTATGGTGTGTCGAGAAAAAATGGGTAGATTTACTTTTATGTCAATGTGCAAAAAATAAATCTATCCCGATTCGTCACTGCAATTCTTCAAATTCAAGTTCCTTAGCTGCCCTCATAGCGCCCTGCTTCACTCTGAGACATGAAGTTTCTGCGCTTCCGCGATTTCTCCGCCATCTACGAAGTGCGCGGTGCTTGGTCAAGCTGCTTGCAGGCCGTTGCATGACCTACGCAAACTCTTGTGGGCTCTCCGGCATCCTCGATGTAGGCATGGCGCATGAGGCCCTCGCTGTTGAAGACCACGTAAGCGGCGTCCGTGGTGGCGATCGGCGACTGGTTCACGATTGATCCGAAGCGGCAGGCGCAGCAGTGACCCGCCGGCTCGCAGCCACTTGCGAGCGCCACACCTTGGAACGCGCCAAGGATGGTGGGCATGTTGACGCTCTTGAACTTGTCCGGATGCACGCCGCACTCATCGATGAGGACCAGATCGCTCATCTCTGCGCGGTTATCTGCGACCGAATTGGCCAGGCCGATAAACGGGCCGAACGTCTCAGTTAGCGACTTCTCCCCGCGCAGGTGCATGAACGTCGTCAACAGCTCCACGCGATGTGCCAGGTCGCTCTGAACTATGCGAGCCAGGTCGAGAGCTACCGTAGGAGCCATGTTGTATTCAGTATTTGCAGGCATAAGTTCTCCAGGCCCACCAGAGGCCGGCAAACAGCTTTCAGTGATGTAGATACTTAATTGCTTAGCGGTGCGGCGCTCTGAAGCTGGAAGCGGTGGGATAGGACAGCCTCGATGTCAACGCCGAACGACTACAGGTGGTTACAGCGCGCGTATGCGGTTAAGATCGGGTAGAAATGGCTTAATGCCATATGTCAAAAATGGTCAAGGATGCACCTATGGATATCGCAAGATGCACTGCAGACGGGCAAAACTATAACGCCCATCAATTCGAGCAATTGGATGCTGGAACGCTTGAGCACTACCGAAGGCTTTTGATTTGCCCACAATGCCAAGCTCCGGCTTTTTTTCGTAAAGAGTCACGCAGCGGTCAAGCAGCATGTTTCGGGGCCCGCCCTCATCTAGACAATTGTCCATTAGCAGCCGTAGAAACCACACCGCGCGGCGCGCGAGGAGATGATCAGGAGGAGCGCATCAATGTTGGCGACCGGATCGAAATCGACTTCGATTTTGGCGCTCAGGAAATCGTTCGTCCCCAGCCGGATGCGCCGATAGAACCCGGCGGGGCTGGCGGTCGGTATGTCGTCGGTCCTGGTAGACGCACGGCTGTCAGGCGGCGCAGGCTTAGCACGATCCTGCGAAACCTGATGCTATCGGAACAGTTTGCAAACTCTGATCAGTTAATCGCCCTGCCTGAAGGTGAGTTTCGCGTCAGAGATTTCTTTGTCCGATTCGATGATGTTACCGCCGAGCGGCGTGGACAATACCGAGGGTACTGGGGGATGTTGTCTGACGCGAGGGAGTGGCAGGGTAGCCTCTGGCTTAATAGCGGTGGACGGGCTGGTGTCAGCATCGCCGTAGACGCCTCCATCCTGCAGGATTTCCGTAATCGATTTAGGGTCCGTGACAATGAAGACCTTGCCGGGGCGTATGTTCTGGTATTCGGCCACCTACATCGCTCTCAAAACGGAAAGATGTATGTGGCTTGCAATGATATGCAGTTCATCACTGTCAACCTTGCTGAGTGAGTCGAAAAACTGCGTGGCTACGCTAGTGATGCGCTTTTAAAAACCATCGTGCAACGCCATGCATTTAGCCACGAGGTTATTCGGAGTCATGGGTCCGCTGAGGTAGATGCGTTTCATGCAGCCACCTCCTGCTGAACGTTGGTTCGCCATGGGTCGTTAGCGCGGCCGAGGGCTGACGCTGTTGCCGCAAATATGGACCTGTTCAGCCTTCGTAAACGCCTTCCCGTCGGCGCCGTGGGTGATGACGTAATCCGGCGGGAAGCCCTGCGCCCGGTACATCTCTGCCGGCTGCATCATCCGCAATCGGATATCGACGATCACGTACGGAGTGCCCTTGACCATGACGGTGACCAGGCCGAGGCGATCCTTCGTGGTGATCGTCGGAGCGGGCTGGTCGCAGCCGCTCATGATTTCGGTCCCTAGTAGGTGATCAGGAACGCGGCAACGCGCAGCGCGCCTTCTTCGTGCTCGGGGGACAGTTCGAAGCTGACCAACGATCTCTAGCCTCCGCCGCCCGCCTTGATGGTCGGCGCTGGCTCATTCAGGTCCTGGCCGACGCTGGCGCCAAATTGGCGTTCTATGAAAGCCGACACCAAGCCGTGATGTGTTCCTCCGGCGCTGACGGTATGCAAAGGATCGTTGACGTCTCGGGCATCACAGTTTCTGCGCAAATGCACTAGGTTGGCGGCAATCAATCGTTGCTGGCTGCCTGTATTGGTGACCGTGGTCATCGGCTCGTCGGCGCTCTTGGCGTGGGTGGCGTTAAAACTACCGTGCATTTGGGCCATGAAAACCGGTGATATGCCCATCGCGTGAGCGGCACGGGCGGGACGTTGATAGTTGCCGCCGCTGGTGATCGTCGGCAACGGTCCGTCCAGGGCTTGCCACCATCGTCGAAATGAAACTTCACTAGGTGTGCAGCGGCTACGCCGTATTTGCCACCCGATGCCATGATGGTGCCGAGTGAGTCGTGCAGGTCCGCGGTACGCGGCGCGGATCCAGCATTGTCATCATTACCGAACTGTACCAGTGACGCAGCAGCAATGACCCGGTAATTCTGCGCGAGAAGGGTACCAACGGGTTGGTCGGCAGCTGTCAGCTTCCCGGAATACTTCGGCCCGCCAGTACCTATCAGGACAGCGCTGGTCAATGCGTGCTTCACGCCGCCGGCGACCACGGTGCCAAGGGCCTGATCCATCCCGGTACCCGCGGCTCTTGACCGTCCCGCTCGCCGTAACTGGCCTGAACCAACGTAGGGCTGATCAGCGTTAGCTCGCCGCATTTGGCGCAAGTCACCATATGTAGCGGGTTAAGTGGATCGTTGATGTGATCGCTGCCTTGGTGTGGGGGGGCGGGGAGTGGCTTGAATAGCGTGATCGAGGTGGACTGTGGATAACTTTGATCAGCAATCAGTTATGGCTTTTTTGTACGTGCAATTGTACGTGGGGCGCAAAAACGAAAGGCCCGCATTTCTGCGAGCCCTTTGTTTTGTATGGTGCCGGCACCAGGAGTCGAACCCGGGACCTACTGATTACAAGTCAGTTGCTCTACCAACTGAGCTATACCGGCGTTGTGGGCGCTGATTATAGGGATTTGATCTGGCGAGTAAAGCCCTAATTTCAGTTTTTTCGCGGCCCTTATGCCGGAAGGTGATTACCGTTATTCACAATCCGCACAAACCGAAGGTGACGATCGGTCAGATTCAGGAACCATTCTCAATCGTTCGCAAGCTACTGTTTTAGCGCCAATTTTACGCTGACCAAAAAATGAACAAATGGTTACATCCCTCCCAAAGCAGGATTTCCGGGCGTTCGCTGGGATTTCATCAACAGACTTATCCACAGGCACGCGCGTCAAAAAAAGCTCACATCCGTTCTGCGAGAATGAGCAGATTCCGCGGAGTGACTTGGCTGTCGCAGAAGGTGCCGATGTGCACGTCGTACCCGCACTCGGTCATATAAAGCGCCCGGTCGAGGATGAGCCACATTTCCAGCGGTCGGCGGAAGAGGTTGCGCAGCAATTCGAGGTTGCGCACTTCGGTCAAGCGCGCCCATCCCGCTGTTTCAAGGGCGTTCCAGTCCTGAGTGCCGGGGGAGGGGAGTTGCTTGAGTTCGGCGAGGTCGCGGCAGTAGTCGGCGAAGGGTTTGTCGAGCCAGGCGCTGGGCAGCGATGGCGTTGGCAGATAGTCGTCGATGCCGCGCAGCTCTCGCTGCAGCAGGTCGAAGGCGAGGCGTCGGGCCATGGAGGTGTCGCGTTGGCGGCGTACGCGGGCGCCGGCGGTGACGGTTTCGCTGAGGGGCAGGCCGAGATCATCGATGGAGAGCGTAAGCGGGGACGCTTTGCCCTGCTGGGAGATCGGCAGGTAGTGCTCGCCGGCGATACGGTTGTAGCAGCAGGGCGCGATTGCCAGTTGTTGGCAGCGCGCATCGCTGGCGAGGTGCATGAGGCGCACATGAAGGTCGCCGCAGGCGTGGAGGGCGACGGGCGTGTGATGGGCTTCGAGGCGCGCGCCGGCATCGTCGGCCATGACGTCTTGATGCAGATGGTTTGCGGTGATGCCCAGTTTGTCGCTGAGTTGCCTTCCCGATTCAACCAGGTGCGCATCGTATTCCAGGCAGGTGAGCGCTTGGCCGCCATGGGCGAGGCGCCGACCCAGATGGCCTTTGCCCGAGCACCAGTCCAGCCAGTGGGTTGGCTGTCGCTGAAAGCTTAAACGGCTGGCGAAGGCTTCGATCTGTTGCCACTTGCGCCCGGGCACGTCGACGCTCATGCGCGATGACACGGGCTCCAGGCTGACGGGAGGCAGCGGGTCGATCTCGCTTAACGCCCTCGACTGTAAAGCTAGCTGAGCAAAGGGCTGCGGCGCACTGAGTTGTTCGGGGTGGTTGTGCGCCGCTTCTGCCTCTTCGAGCGAACGTTGTCGCAGCCAGCGTGACAGCTCAGGGTGCTGGGACTCCCACGGCAGGTGGCGATGGGTGAAAGGTCGTGGGCGCCACAGGGCCTGATGCTCCAGGAGGAAGGCATCAAGCGCGGCGAATCGGGATTGGAGTTGCGCGGGTGTGAGTGGCATTGGGTTATGGCAGTTGAGCGGTGATGTGCAGCATACGGTGAATCAGTGCCTGAGCGCGTTTATCAGGCTCGGCAATCTTCGGCGGCTGAAATACCGCTTTCGCGAGCAAGCTCGCTCCCACCTGGACCGTGTTCTCTGCGGGAGCGCGCGGCGATCCTCAGCGCCCTTGGCTGGCATCCACTCGCAGATAGCGCTCAAGTAGCTTGAAGCCTTGCACCAGCACGAACGACATCACCAGATAGATCAACCCGGCGATGAGGAAGGTCTGCTCCGGCATGTAGGTTCGCGCGTTGATGGTGCGGGCCATGCCGGTGATGTCGAGCAGGGTCACGGTGCTCGCCAGTGCGCTGGCCTTGAGCATCAGAATGACTTCGTTGCTGTAGGCGGGGAGGCCGATGCGTGCGGCGCGGGGCAGGATGATGTACAGCAGCGCTTTGCCTCTGGACATGCCCAGTGCGCGGGCCGCTTCGATTTCACCGGGCGGCACGGCCTGAATGGCGCCGCGCAGTATCTCCGCGATGTAGGCGGTGGTGTGCAGCGTCATGGTCAGCGCCGCGCAGAAGAACGGATCGCGCAGGTAAGGCCACAGCGGACCCTTGGTGACGGCGTCGAATTGCGCCAGGCCGTAATAGACCAGAAACAGCTGGACCAGCAGCGGTGTGCCACGAAAGAAGAAGATGTAAGCGTAGGGCAGCGCCCGGACATAGGCGTTACGCGAAGCGCGGGCGATGCCCAGCGGAATGGCGAGGATGAGGCCGGCAATCACCGCGACGGCGACCAGTTCCAGCGTGACGGTGGCGCCGTGCAGCAGTTTCGGCAGCCATTTGAGGACGAATTCCCAGCTCATGACGCGCTCCTCGCAAAGCCCACCGACGCGCGTTTCTCCAGCCACGCCAGGCCTATCATCGACAGCGCGGTCATGCACAGATACATCAGCGCCGCGACCATATAGAAGGTGAAAGGCTGCTTGGTGGACGTGACGGCGATCTGCGCGTGACGCATGACCTCTTCAAGCCCGATGACCGAGACCAGCGCCGTGTCCTTCATCAGGATCATGAACAGGTTGCCGAGCCCCGGCAGCGCGATGCGCCACATCTGCGGCATCACCAGTTTGAAGAAGATGCGCGATCGCGACATGCCCAGCGCCAAGCCGGCCTCGCGATGACCTTTCGGGATCGACAGCATGGCGCCGCGGAACACCTCGGTCGCGTAAGCGCCGAAGCACAGGCCCAGGGCAATGACGCCAGCCGCGAAAGCACTCAGTGACAGGTTCGGAATATCGAACAGCTTGCCGATCGCCCGCATCGAGCTGACCGTGCCGAAGTAGATCAGCAACACCCACAGCAATTCAGGGATGCCGCGAACCAGCGTGGAATACGTGCCGCCCAGCCACTGCAAGGCACGATTCGGCGAAGTCTTCGCGAGCGCCCCGAGCAGGCCGAGGACCAGCCCCAGGCACAGGGCCGACAGCGCAAGTTGGAGGGTCATCAGCATGCCGGCGGCCAGGGCCGGGCCGAATCCATAGAGATCGAAGTTCATGGCGTTGTTTGTCTAGAGGACAGACGCCGACGTCTGCGCGGGCAAACGGCGGCGATGGTTAGGCAGGTCAGAGGATGCTGAACGGGAAATACTTGTCGTTGATCTTCTTGTAGGTGCCGTCTGCGATGATTTCTTTCAGGGCTTCGCTCAGCTTGTCGCGCAGCGGGTCGTCTTTGCGCACCGCGATGCCGATCTTGTCGTCAACCGGAAGCGCATCACCTTTGAACTCGAAGCTCTGGCCTTCCTTGCCTTTGAGCCACTCGTAGCTCGCGTATTTGTCGCCGAGCAGTGCGTCGAGGCGGCCCGACGCCAGATCGAGGAAGGCGTTTTCCTGGGAGTCGTACAGCTTGACGGTCACGTCGTCGCCCCAGTTGTCTTCCAGCCACGTCCCGGACAGGGTCGCGCGTTGGGCGCCGATGGTCTTGCCCTTCAACGTTTCCTTGATGGCGGCCAGGTCGCCGCTGAGGTTCGTGGTCTTAGGCGCGACAAATTGCAGCTTGTTGGAGTAGTACGGAATGGTGAAATCCACGGCCTGCTTGCGTTCTTCGGTGATCGACATCGACGAGATCAGGAAGTCGAACTTCTGCGCATTCAGGGCTGGAATGATGCCGTCCCAATCGGAGGTGACGGTTTCACAGGTCACTTTCATCTTGGCGCACAGGGCGTTGCCGATCTCCACGTCAAAGCCCACCACCTGACCGCTGGCGTCTTTGTTGTTGAACGGCGGATAGGCGCCCTCGATGCCCATTTTCAGGGTGTCGGCAGCAAAGGCGCTGGAGGCCATGGCCAGGGTGGCGGCAGCGGCCAACAGAATGTTTCTCAGGGTCTGCATCGATGTTGCTCCGTTAGCGATTGCTGGACATGAATTGTTTGCAGCGCGCCGACTGCGGGTCATCGAAGACCTGGTCTGGCGAACCTTGTTCTTCTATCAGCCCTTGGTGCAGGAAGATCACTTCGCTGGACACCTGCCGGGCGAAATTCATTTCGTGGGTCACCATCAGCATGGTCCGGCCTTCTTCGGCCAGGCCACGAATAACACTAAGCACTTCCTGCACCATCTCGGGATCGAGGGCAGACGTGGGCTCATCGAACAGAATGACCTTGGGCTGCATCGCCAGCGTGCGCGCAATCGCGGCACGTTGCTGCTGACCGCCCGACAACTGTGCCGGATACGCATGACGCTTGTCGGCGATTCCCACTTTGGCCAGCAATGCTTCGGCAACTTCGGTGGCCTCGGCCTTGCTCTGCCCCAGCACGCGGCGCGGCGCCTCGGTGATGTTATCGAGGACGGTCATGTGCGGCCAGAGATTGAAATTCTGAAAGACAAAGCCGATCTCGCTGCGCAGGCGGTTGATCTGACGGTTGTCGGCGGCGATCAGTTCACCTTTGCGGGTGGCTTTGAGCTTGAGCTCTTCGCCGGCCACGAGAATCTGGCCCTGATGCGGGTTCTCCAGCAGATTAATGCAGCGCAGCAGCGTCGACTTGCCTGAGCCAGAGGAACCCAGAATCGAGATCACGTCGCCATCGCGCGCACTCAGCGAGATGCCCTTGAGCACGTCGAGTTCGCCGTAGCGCTTGTGCAGATTGCGGATTTCCAGGGCGGGCGTGGCCTCGGCCATGTTCAGTCCTCGTGTATTCGGTGGGCTCATCGGGTTGTCGAGTGGACGCAACCTAGCGGCGGCAGCAGTCATGCTGCGCGAGGCCTTTTGAGGATGAGCTTGATGAGCGCTAGCGCAGAATGCCGTTGCGCAAAAAGGGCGCGATGGTGCCAGCTTTAACCGCCGTGGGGAAGGGTGTTCCGGCCATTGCGGGGATTGACGGCCGTTAATGTGCGCTTATTTGGTGCTATTTCATCTTGAGTGTGTATTTTCGGTGCGGCTAATCGTCACCCTCCTGTTGCTCCAGGTAACGTTTCCTACGCGACTGGCGAATTGCTATTGCATTCATGGACTTGCGTAAAAGGTCTAGAGCGGGCGTATCCCGCTGCGACGTCGTATCTGAAACATCCTGGCGTAATTCTTGCGTAAAAAATAAATAACAGAGCTGTTGTGTTCTCTTTACGAAGAGCCGCCACGCGTCCTGATCCGTACAGAAATCCTTCTAAGGTTGGTTCCATGAGCAGTACACCCAACGCTTCAAACCTTGAACAAGGGCTCAAACCGCGGCACATCACCATGCTGTCCATCGCGGGCGTCATCGGCGCCGGCCTCTTCGTCGGCTCCGGCCACGCGATTGCCGAAGCCGGGCCGGCTGTGCTTCTGGCCTACGGCGCCGCGGGTACGCTGGTGGTGCTGGTGATGCGCATGCTGGCGGAAATGGCCGTCGCTTCGCCGGACACCGGTTCTTTTTCGACCTACGCCGACCGCGCGATCGGGCACTGGGCCGGCTTCACCATCGGCTGGTTGTACTGGTGGTTCTGGGTGCTGGTCATCCCGCTGGAAGCCAACGCCGCCGCAACCATCCTGCACGCGTGGTTCCCGAACGTGGCGATCTGGGCGTTCACGTTAGTGATCACTCTGCTGCTCACCGCGACCAACCTCTTCAGCGTGAAGAACTACGGAGAGTTCGAGTTCTGGTTCGCGCTGATCAAAGTGCTCGCGATCATCGGCTTTGTGGTGCTCGGCATTGCGGCGGTGATGGGACTTCTGCCGAACAGCCAGGTCAGCGGCGTCAGTCATTTGTATGACACGCAGGGTTTCCTGCCTAACGGCATGGGGGCGGTGCTGGCGGCGATGCTGACCACCATGTTCTCGTTCATGGGGACGGAGATTGTCACCATCGCGGCGGCAGAATCGAAGAATCCCGGCCAGCAAATCACCAAGGCAACCAATTCGGTGATCTGGCGGATCTGCCTGTTCTATCTGCTTTCGATCTTCCTCGTCGTTTCGCTGGTGCCTTGGAACGATAGCCGTCTGGCTGAAGTGGGTTCGTACCAGACCGTGCTCGATCTGATGGGCATTCCGAACGCCAAGCTGATCGTCGACATCGTCGTGCTGGTCGCCGTGACCAGTTGCCTGAACTCGGCGCTGTACACGGCTTCACGCATGCTCTTTTCCCTCGGCAAACGTGGCGACGCCCCTGCTGTTTCCCAGCGCACCACCAAAGCCGGCACGCCTTACTGGGCGGTGCTCCTGTCGACCGGCGCTGCGTTTGCTGCCGTGTTCGCCAACTACGTCGCACCTGCGGCGGTGTTCGACTTCCTGCTCGCAAGCTCGGGCGCCATCGCACTGCTGGTGTATCTGGTCATCGCCGTGTCTCAGCTGCGTATGCGCCGCAAGCGTGAAGCAGAAGGCCAGGCCGTCGACTTCCGCATGTGGCTGTTCCCCGGCCTGACTTGGGCAGTGATCGTGTTCATCGTCGCCGTGCTGACCATCATGCTGTTCCAGGAAGGCCACCGCATGGAGATCATTGCCACCGGGCTGCTGAGCCTGATGGTCGTGGCTGCTGGCCTGATCGTGTC
Source organism: Pseudomonas sp. AK106 (assembly GCF_053903055.1). Lineage (NCBI taxonomy): Bacteria > Pseudomonadati > Pseudomonadota > Gammaproteobacteria > Pseudomonadales > Pseudomonadaceae > Pseudomonas > Pseudomonas sp. AK106. Next base: position 5,310,664 of record NZ_CP096426.1, on the reverse strand, counting down.
GAGCCGTCGCAAAGCGGGGAAGGCAGGCAAGGCTGTGCTGAATTGATGGAGCAGTGAGTCGGTTGTGACCGACCGCTGTCGAGAAGCCGCTATCAGGGATGATGGCGGTTTTTTTTCGTCCCGATGATCGGGTCGCGGTGGGGGTCAGTGTCTCAGCGCATCCTGCCCAGCACCGATTTGCCGCGCACTTGATGCAGCACCACTGCGGCCAGATGCAGCGCCACCAACCCTGCCAATACCGCGCACAGGACGTGATGCAACTGATGCAGCTCCAGCAGCGCGATCTTTGAATGGATGAGCTGTGGCAGTGGCACCAGCGCCAGCAGCATGACCGGGTGGCTCATCATCAGCACCCCGGTAATCAGCACGCCCGCCACCGCCCCATAGATCGCCTTGTGCGCAGCGCTTGCCAGTCGCGCCTGGACGTTTTTGGCTGAGTGCCGCGCAGGGGCTTTGATCGCCAGCCACAAACGCCAGGCAAAGAACGGAATAAACAAGCTGGTCAGTTGGGGATTAAACGACTCGACCCATTGCCGAAACGGGTCGCTCTGGTCGAGCAATGCCACGCCGAAGCCGCTGAATGTCGCCCACAGGATGACGGCCGCGGACAGCCAATGCAGGAAAATGCGGGTTCGGGAGTAAGTGCTCGTTTCGCCTGACGTCGGTGCCGGCAAAGCGGTGTTTAGAGGTGTCAAAACGGCCAGCCTTTAGGTGAGAAGGAGTTGCATTCTCGTAATGGCGCAAAGCTACCGTTTTGACCGGGGTCATGTAAATCAAAAAACGTTTTAAGAGCGCCCGCCTGCACCTTTCGCGTTCTTTTTCTGCAGGATCACGGACGCTTCGTTGTAGGCAGTCTGGAAGGCGTCGCTGCCGATCCATTCAACGGCCGAGTCTTCATCTTCCTCGTGGAACAGCCCGCGGTAGGTGATCAGCAGGCCCATCATGAAGTCGGTCGCCGGCTCTTCGTCTTCTTCGGCAATCACCAGCTCCAGCACCGGGTATTGCAGGAAGACCACGCACAGCGCCAGCAAGCTGACTGATTCGGCCTGCTTCATTGCTTCGAACAGGTCGTCGAAATCCGCAGGGTCGAAACCGTTTTCTTCGATGTCTTTGAAATCAAACGTGCTCAGGTCGATCTCGACGTCATCGAAAGGCTCGTTGACGAAGGCATGGTTGAGCACCGGGTGAATGACGCTCGGCCGGGCCTTGCCGGAACGGTTCTGCTTGGCTTTGGCCTTTGCACGCTGGGCGCGTTTTTGCTGTTTGTCGGGGGAGGCCATGACGGCGGTTCCTTGTGCGGTGCAGCCATTCGCATGGCCCAGGATCATCGGGCGCGTATTGTATTCAGTCTTGCGCCGGTTCGTCGTGCTTGTTGCGGTCGATCCCCAGCATCTCCATCGTGGATTCCATCTCGATCTCGTCGAGAATCGCGCGGAAGGCCTCGTAGAAATCATCGTCGTGAATGCGCGCCCTGACGGTAGCCTCATCCAGTCCGTGGGCCCACATCAAGTAAGCGCCAAGCGTGTTCACCAGGACGTCGAGGTAGTCGTCGAAGTCGATGTCGTAGAAAGCGTGGGCGGCTATGGGACCTCTGGCAAAAGCATCGAGCAGATCGAGGAACCCTTGCTGCTCGGCAAGCTTGAGCACTTCGTAATGCGCGAGGCGTTGCTCCTGAGACGGCTCTGGCGCAGGGGAGTGATACACCTCCGCTATCAGCATTTCGTCCTCAGTGATCGACATCTCGTCGGACTCGCCTCTTATCACCGCCGCCATCGCCTCCCGCTCTTCTTCGTCCATGGTTTCGAGGATGTCGGGCTCTACGAAATTCTTCAGCAGGGTATCGTCGTCCAGCAGCGCTGCGTCGTCGTCCGAGAAGAAATCAGGCATGAAGTAATCCGGGACGATCGGGTTGGGAGTCTGCGGATGCTGGCGATCGACACGCTGCTCTTTGGCTTTGGTCTTGGCGCGCTTGGCTCGTTTTTGTTGCTTGCTGACAGATGCCATCACGAAGCTTCCTTGGTTAGCTCAAGCCTGCGATGTTAATAAATTGCGCCCAATAAAAAACCCCTGAATCTTTCGATGCAGGGGTTTTTCGGTATTTATGGTGCCCAGAGACGGAATCGAACCGCCGACACGGGGATTTTCAATCCCCTGCTCTACCGACTGAGCTATCTGGGCAACGGGGCGCATTAAACGTGTTTTTCAGGAGGTCGTCAAGCGGGGTGTCGAAAAAAATCTGAATTATTTCCTCCGCTTACGACGAACACTGTCTGCGAAGGGTTAATCGGCAGGGGGAACATAGCCGTCGGCCTTGGCGTATTCCTCGCCGGACAGGTATTTGTCCATCTCGGTCTGCAGGAATTTGCGATCTTCGGCGTTCATCATGTTCAGACGACGCTCGTTGATCAGCAGGGTCTGGTGTTTCTGCCAGTCGCCCCAGGCTTTCTGCGAGACATGGTTGTAGATGTCTTCACCTTTGGCGCCCGGATACGGCGGACGGTCCAGGCCAGGCAATTCTTCTTTGTATTTGCGGCACATCACGGTGCGGGTCATGAGGACTCTCCTGCATTCAATACGTCGGCTGCGTTTTTCAGCAGTTTCTTCACCGGGGCGGCAAGGCCCAGGCGCGGCGGGGTGGCGAGGTTATACCAGAGCCAGTCGTCCTCGGCCACGTGATGGGCGGACGCGCGGACCCGGACCAGCCAGGGTTCGATGCTTAGCTGAAAGTGGCTGAACGTGTGGATCAGGCCCGGCAAGGCTTGATGCTCGCCCAGCTCAAGGGCGTGCTGGTTGGCCAGATGCTGCATGTCGTTGAAGTCGTCCAGTTCCGGCAAGCTCCATAGCCCGCCCCACAGCCCGGTCGAAGGGCGGCGATACAGCAGAATCGCGCCTTCGCCGTTGGCAAAGATCGGCATCAAGGTGCGCTTTTGCGGCACGACCTTGCGCGGCTTAGGAATTGGATAACGGGTTTCCTGGCCCAGCATGTGGGCTTCGCAGCCACGCTCGAGGGGGCAGAGCAGGCAGCTGGGTTTGGTCCGGGTGCAGAGCGTGGCACCCAGATCCATCATCGCCTGGGTGTAGTGATTGACCCGGCTGTGCGGCGTGTAGCGCTCGGCCGTGGTCCACATCTGCTTCGCCACTTTGGGCTCGCCGGGATAGCCTTCCTGGGCGGTGAAGCGGGCGAGTACGCGCTTGACGTTGCCATCAAGGATCGGCGCGCGCAGGCCCATGCTGATGCTGGCAATCGCGCCGGCCGTTGAGAGGCCGATACCCGGCAGCTCGACGAGCTTTTCCACGTCGCGGGGGAATTCTCCGCCGTGCTCGGCCACCACGATTTTCGCGGCCTTCTGCAGGTTGCGCGCGCGGGTGTAGTAACCCAGCCCGGTCCACAGATGCAGGACCTCATCTTCCGGCGCGTCGGCCAGAGCCTGCACGGTAGGCAGCGCTTCCATGAACGTGTCGAAATAGCCAAGCACGGTGCTGACCTGGGTTTGCTGCAGCATGATTTCCGACACCCACACGCGGTACGGGGTGATGTCGTGTTGCCAGGGGAGGTCGTGACGGCCGTGGCGGTCGTACCAGTCGAGAACGGCGGAGGAGAACTGCTCGGGTTGCATCAAGGGTTCCGGTGATCAAAGAAGTTGGGTTGCTATATCCGCAGCCAGACGCCGCGCTGTCGGCGGCCAGTCAAAATGAATGTGGGAGTGTGCTCACTCCCACCACTTAACTGCGCGGCGCCTGTTAGTCAGGCTTAACGCTTGAACAATCCCTTGATCGCGTCCTTAAGCTCGGGACTGACCTTGTCCCCCAGCTTTTCATCGATCTTGTCGCCAATCCGGTCGCCTGCCAGCTTTGCAGCGACCTTGCCCAGGCCGTCGTTATCCAGACGACAGGCCTTCGCGCCCATTTCCAGCGGGCCACGGCAGAGCACCGGCCATTCGATGCCGACAAAACGCGGGTTCACTTCGCAGGCAGGGTCCGGCATGTCGCTCTTGTCGCCTTCGATGATCACCCCGACGCGATAGTTCATGCCCATGACGCGCAGGTCGATGTCGCCATCGCCGTTGACGGTCAGGCCCGGGGTACGGACTTTCAGGTCCGGGTTGCTGGCCACGCCGTTGCGGAACACCAGATTGCCATTCAACTGCTGGAAGGGCGTGTCCTTGCCACGCGGCTCGCCGCTCAAGCTCTTGCGGTTGAGCGTCGAGATGCCGCGGCAGAGCTGCTGCTCGAGGTTGGCGTTGACCAGCACGCCGTCGTTCAGCGCAAAACTGGCAGTACCGTTGAGGCTCTCGACCAGCGCCTTCTCGCTGTTGCCTTTGGCGGTCACATCGCTGTTGAGGTTGAGCAGGCCGCGCAGAGGCGGAGTGGTGCCCTGGCTCTGAATGAAGTGTTCCACCGGCACTTTGGCGATGTGCGTCTGCACGCTGGCCAACGGCACCTCGGGACGCGCGTCGAGATTGCCCTTGACCTCGAAATTACCGTTGTACAGATCGCCGCGCAGGCTGTTGACGGTTATCACGCCATCGAGCGCCGAGGTTTTCAGCGCCGCATTCTGGATCGGCAGTTTCTCCAGGGTCAGTTTGCCGAAGCTCAGATCGGCGTCGACATCCAGTTTGCGCAGGCGCTCAAGCGGCAGCAGCTTCGCGTCGCTCCAGGCGCCTTGGGTCGGCTGATTCGGCAGAGGCGAGGTGCCTGAGGCCACCATGGCTTCGGCCTCGGCGCCCTGAACTTCGGCTCTGCGAGCGGCGCCCGCGCTCTTCGCCTGCTCGCCTTCGGGCTTGCGATAGCGGTCGGCGTCGAACGTGTCGGCCTTGAGTTGCAGGCGCAGGGATTGCTTGGCGAAGTCCTCCACGGCGATGTGGCCGCTGATGGTGCTGTCGTCGAGTTTCACCGTGAGGTCGTCCAGCGCCACGCTGTTCGGCGTCGCCGCGATGCGGGTGACCAGTTCCAGTTTGTTCAGACTGCCGTCACCAAGGGTCGGCGCAGGCTGGCCGATGTTGTCGAGGAAGTCGCGCAGGTTGAACTGCGCAATCGAAACGCCCCCCGTGAGCTGCGGGGTCTTGTCCAGGTCACGCACATGCAGCTCGCCGATGGCGCGCAGCTGGTTGGCGGACAGCTTCAGGTTGGTCCATTCCGCGACGTTGGCGGACATGTCTGCCAGCAACTGGCCCTGGGCCGAGAACGTCAGCGTCTTGCCCTGAAGTGGATCGCCCGTCACATCACCCGAGAAACGCATGTCGTCGAGCTGATAACGCTTGAGGGCGCGATCAAAGCGCAGCTTGCCCGTCAGTTCGGTTTTAGTGCGCACGACGGGTTGATTGGTGCTGAGGAATGCGGTCAGTTTCAGCGGGATATCGGTCGCGTTGTGGATCGGGCCGGTGCTCAGCTGAATGCTCTCGGCGGTGAACTGCCGGGCCTTGGGAATATCGTTGAAATCGATGCGCGCGTTGTTCACGGTCAGGCTGTCGATGTCCAGCTTGAGCGGCTGCCACGGCTTGTCGGGCTTGGCCGACGCGGTATCAGTTGGCGCATCCGGCGTGGCGGGGGGCTGGGCTGGATTGGCCGCGGTCGCGGGTATTTTGCCGATGTCTTCCCAGTTGCCGTGGCCGTTTTCATCGCGGGTCAGCGTCAGGTTCAGGCCCTCGACGCGCACGTCGCTCATCTGAACTTCTTTGCGCAGCAGCGGCAGCACGCGCACGGACAGCCCGAGCATCTGCAGATCGGCGAAAGGCTTGGACGGCTCGCTCAAGGTGGCAACGCTGGCGTCGTGCAGCTCCAGGCCAAGCCATGGAAACAGGCTCCAGCCGATGTCGCCATTGAGCGTCAGCTCGACATGGGCGCGATCGCGAACCAGTTTTCGAATCTCGTCTTTGTAGTCGTTGGGATCAAAAAAGTGGGTCAGGGCAAAGCCAAGAGCCACGATGATCAGCAACAGCCCGAGAAGGGTGAGCCCCAGGATTTTGCCGAACGCTTTCATGGGCGAGTCCTTGTGTCGAGTCGTTCAAAATTTAGCCCGCGAGTATAGCGTTCTCACGCAAGCACCGGGTTTTGGATCGCCATAGACGTTGCCGATCAAGTTGGCGGCGACCTGCACAGTGACAGACGGCACTAAAAAGGTAGTAGCAGAATGCTTTCTTTTAGGCCGCAAATGGTAATCTCGCGCCATTCGCCAGCCGTGCTGCGTCGAATTGTCACGTAAAGAGATGTCCTGCCGATAAACCACCGAGGCCTGCGTGCTTTAAGAGTGGTGGTGGGGCTATGTCGCTGTTCTTGCGGGATACAACTATAAATTGGGGGCAACAATAAGATGACTACGAGCACTGCTCTGGGCGGTACTGCCGCTCAGCCTGCGTTCTTGTCCAAAGAGCGCATTATCGCCAAGCGCGGTTTCAACCGTTGGCTGGTTCCGCCAGCTGCATTGGCAATCCACTTGTGTATCGGCATGGCCTACGGCTTCTCGGTGTTCTGGCTGCCGCTGTCCAAGGCAATCGGCATCAAGACCGCTGTCGCCTGCCCGGCTGACATGGGTTTCTTCGAGCAAGTCATTTCGTCCAGCTGTGATTGGCCGATCTCCATGCTCGGCTGGATCTACACCCTGTTCTTCATTTTCCTGGGTTGCTCCGCAGCGATCTGGGGCGGCTGGCTGGAACACGCAGGCCCGCGCAAGGCCGGTGTTGTATCGGCACTGTGCTGGTGTGGTGGTCTGCTGATCTCGGCGCTGGGCGTTTACACGCACCAGATCTGGCTGATGTGGATCGGCTCGGGCGTGATCGGCGGTATCGGTCTGGGCCTGGGTTATATCTCGCCGGTCTCGACGCTGATCAAGTGGTTCCCGGACAAGCGCGGCATGGCGACCGGCATGGCGATCATGGGTTTCGGCGGTGGCGCGATGGTTGGCGCTCCGCTGGCAACCGCACTGATGAGCCACTTCGCCACGCCTGACAGCGTCGGTGTCTGGCAGAGCTTCGCGGTGATGGCGGTGATTTACTTCGTCTTCATGATCGGCGGTGCACTGTCCTATCGCGTTCCGCCGACCGGCTGGAAACCTGAAGGCTGGACCGCTCCTGCGAAGAAAGCCAACAGCGCGATGATCACCAACCGTCACGTGCACGTCAGCGTTGCGTGGAAGACCCCGCAGTTCCGTCTGGTCTGGCTGGTGCTGTGCCTGAACGTTTCGGCAGGTATCGGCATCCTGGGCATGGCTTCGCCCCTGCTGCAGGAAGTGTTCGGCGGCAAGCTGCTGGGCAACGATCAGCCTTTCGGGCAGTTGGATGCCTCGCAACTGGCGGCCATCGCGGCCATCGCAGCGGGCTTCACCGGTCTGCTGAGCCTGTTCAACATCGGCGGACGTTTCTTCTGGGCATCTTTCTCGGACTACATCGGCCGTAAAGCCACTTACTTCGTGTTCTTCGCGCTGGGCTTTTTGCTCTACGCATCGGTACCGACACTGGGTCACCTGGGCAGCGTTGCGCTGTTCGTGGCGGCGTTCTGCGTCGTGCTGTCGATGTACGGCGGTGGTTTCGCAACCGTTCCGGCGTACCTGGCCGACCTGTTCGGTACGCAAATGGTCGGCGCGATCCACGGTCGTCTGCTGACCGCCTGGGCTGCCGCTGGCGTGCTCGGTCCGGTGCTGGTGAACTACCTGCGTGAGTATCAGCTGAGCCACGGCGTTGCACGCGCCGATGCTTACGACATCACCCTGTACATCCTCGCGGGTCTGCTGGTATTGGGCTTCATCTGCAACCTGCTGGTGCGTCCGGTGGCCGACAAGTACTTCATGACTGACGAGCAGTTGAAGGCTGAGCAAGCTTTCGGTCACGATGTCGGTGCCGATCACAGCACTTCGCTGGAATGGAAAGCCGATCCAAGCACCAAGCCACTGGCGATTCTGGCCTGGCTGGCAGTTGGCATTCCGTTGGCGTGGGGCGTGTGGATCACTCTGCAGAAGACTGCGGTGTTGTTTCACTAAAGCTGATCGAGGCAGCCTGAGATGTATCAGGCTGACCTGAAACCTGTGGGCGTGAGCTTGCTCGCGAAGACGGTCTAACAGTCGACAGAGATGTCGAATGCCAGGGCCTATTCGCGAGCAAGCTCGCTCCCACATTTTTTTTGCCTGAATGTATTCGCTTGTACACACATGTCTATCGCATGCGGCCGGCATTTCCCTCGGTCAGGCATTGCTCGCTTCATGTTTCTGTTTCCCCGCCACACGCCTATAATGGCCGCCTTTTCGCCCAATGATTTAGCGGAGCTGGTGATGGCCGAACGTATGGTGTTCGTCGAGCGCGACACCCTGGAAACCCAGATCAAAGCCTCGATCAACCTGGATGGCACCGGAAAGTCCCGATTTGATATCGGCGTTCCTTTTCTTGAACACATGCTCGACCAGATCGCCCGTCACGGGCTCATCGATCTGGACATCGAATGCAAAGGCGACCTGCATATCGACGATCACCACACCGTGGAAGATGTCGGCATCACGCTGGGTCAGGCGTTCAGCAAAGCCATCGGCGACAAAAAGGGCATCCGTCGCTACGGCCACGCCTACGTCCCGCTGGATGAAGCGCTGTCGCGCGTGGTCATCGACTTCTCCGGTCGGCCTGGCCTGCAAATGCACGTCCCGTACACCCGCGCCACCGTCGGCGGCTTTGATGTGGACCTGTTCCAAGAGTTCTTCCAGGGCTTCGTCAACCACGCCAATGTCACGCTGCACATCGACAACCTGCGCGGCCACAACACCCACCACCAGATCGAAACCGTCTTCAAGGCGTTCGGCCGTGCATTGCGCATGGCAGTGGAGCTTGATGACCGCATGGCTGGCCAGATGCCGTCGACCAAAGGCGTGCTGTAATGCAGACCGTCGCCGTTATCGACTATGGCATGGGCAATCTGCACTCGGTGGCCAAGGCGCTGGAGCACGTCGGCGCCGGTCGCGTGCTGATCACCAGCGACGCCGACGTCATCCGTGAAGCCGACCGTATCGTGTTTCCCGGTGTCGGCGCGATTCGCGACTGCATGGCTGAAATCCGTCGCCTGGGCTTCGATGCCCTGGTGCGTGAAGTCAGTCAGGACCGTCCGTTTCTCGGCATCTGCGTGGGCATGCAGGCGCTGATGGAGCGCAGCGAAGAGAGTGGCGGCGTCGATTGCATCGGCGTATTGCCCGGTCAGGTGCGCTTTTTCGGCAAGGATCTTCACGAAGACGGCCAGCATCTGAAAGTCCCGCACATGGGCTGGAACGAGGTGGCGCAGGCCGTGGATCATCCGCTCTGGGCCAACATTCCGGACATGGCGCGGTTCTATTTCGTACACAGTTACTACATCGAATCGCCCAACCCGCAGCAGATTGTCGGACGTGGCCATTATGGTCATGACTTCGCCGCTGCCTTGGCCGATGGCTCACGTTTCGCCGTGCAATTCCACCCCGAGAAGAGCCATACCCATGGCCTGCAGTTACTGCAGAACTTCGCGGCGTGGGACGGCAGCCGGTAATGAGCAAGAAGACCAAGCCGCCGATCCTGACCCTCACTCCCGAGCAGGAGAGCGAGGCGTGCCACACGATCAAGCGGTTCATGGAAGACCGTTTCGAGTTGGACCTGGGTTCGTTCGAGGCGGCTGAAATTCTGGAATTGTTCACCCGCGAGATCGCCCCGCATTACTACAACCGGGCGATCTTCGATGTTCAGACGCACCTCAAGGAGCGTTTCGAAAGCATCGAAAGCGACCTGTGGGCGTTGGAGAAGAGCAGCTAGAAGCGTCAAGCCTCAAGCTGCAAGAATTAGTAGAGATGCGACTTGCAGCTTATGGCGTGCGGTTCGCGGCTTTTAGACGAAGGAAAAGCTGATGCTCATTATTCCCGCGATCGACCTTAAAGACGGCGCATGTGTACGTCTGCGCCAGGGTCGGATGGAAGATTCCACGGTGTTCTCCGATGATCCGGTGAGCATGGCTGCCAAGTGGGTCGAGGGCGGTTGCCGTCGCTTGCACCTGGTTGACCTGAACGGCGCATTCGAAGGCCAGCCGGTCAATGGTGATGTCGTGACCGCGATTGCCCGCCGTTACCCGAACCTGCCGATCCAGATCGGCGGCGGTATCCGCTCGCTGGACACCATCGAGCACTACGTCAAAGCCGGCGTAAGTTACGTGATCATCGGTACCAAGGCGGTCAAGGACCCTGACTTCGTCGCCGAAGCCTGCCGCGCGTTCCCGGGCAAAGTGATCGTGGGCCTGGATGCCAAAGACGGCTTCGTCGCCACCGACGGCTGGGCTGAAGTCAGCACCGTGCAGGTGATCGACCTGGCCAAGCGCTTTGAAGCAGACGGCGTCTCGGCCATCGTTTATACCGACATCGCCAAAGACGGCATGATGCAGGGCTGCAATGTCCCGTTCACCGCCGCGCTGGCTGCCGCGACCCGCATTCCGGTGATCGCTTCGGGCGGCATTCATAACCTGGGCGACATCAAGGCGCTGCTCGACGCAAAAGCACCGGGCATCATCGGCGCAATTACCGGCCGTGCGATCTATGAAGGCACGCTGGATGTGGCTGAAGCCCAGGCGTTTTGTGACAGCTACGCAGTCAGCTCCAAGCAGTAAGCTTCAAGCTGCAAGCTGACCTCGATCCGCTTCTACTTGCAGCTTAAAGCTTGAAGCTTGTTACTTAAGGACTAACCATGGCCCTCGCCAAACGCATCATCCCTTGCCTGGACGTCGACAACGGCCGCGTGGTCAAGGGCGTGAAGTTCGAGAACATCCGCGACGCCGGTGATCCGGTCGAGATCGCCCGGCGTTATGACGAGCAGGGTGCCGATGAGATTACCTTCCTCGACATCACCGCCAGCGTCGACGGCCGCGACACCACGCTGCACACCGTCGAGCGCATGGCCAGTCAGGTGTTCATCCCGCTGACCGTGGGTGGCGGCGTGCGCACGGTGCAGGACATCCGCAATCTGCTCAACGCCGGTGCCGACAAGGTCTCGATCAATACCGCTGCGGTGTTCAACCCCGAGTTCGTCGGCGAAGCCGCCGCCCGCTTCGGCTCGCAGTGCATCGTCGTGGCCATCGACGCCAAGAAGGTTTCGCTGCCCGGCGAAACCCCACGCTGGGAAATCTTCACCCACGGCGGTCGCAAGCCGACCGGCCTGGACGCGGTGATGTGGGCGAAGAAGATGGAAGACCTCGGTGCCGGCGAAATCCTGCTGACCAGCATGGACCAGGACGGCATGAAGAGCGGCTTCGACCTGGGCGTGACCCGGGCGATCAGCGATGCCCTCGGCATCCCGGTCATTGCTTCCGGTGGCGTCGGCAATCTGCAGCATCTGGCAGATGGCGTGCTGGAAGGTCATGCCAGCGCGGTGCTGGCAGCGAGCATTTTCCACTTCGGCGAATACACCGTGCCAGAAGCCAAGGCGTTCATGGCCAGGCAAGGGATTGTGGTTCGCTGACCCTGATGCGCTGGCTGACCATAGCCTGGTCAGCCAGCGCCACTTCCTTGATCCAGCTTACTCGGCGACTCTCCGATCAGGGCAGCAATAGATCGGTGCGCGGCGACGATGCCTGACTGGCCATGTCGTAGGCCTTGGAGCACAGCTTCATCGGTGATGGTGTCGCCTCGATGATCATCACCTCGTCGAATTCAGGTCTGTAGCCCTGCGGGTCATCGCACTGCACAGTGTCAGCCGGGCCGGATTTGAACGTGTACACCCAAAGCGTCGGGTTGGAGTAGTACGGCAGCACTTTGTAGCCGCCATCGGCCATGCGCTCGATGGTCAGTTCCGGCATTCGGGTCGGACCCGGCGGCGCGATTTCCATTGCCACAATCACCGGCTTGTTCATCATCTCTTGCGCGGGTCGCTGGTCAGGAGAGTCCACACCGATGATGCACAGAAAATACAGGCCGGCCTCCGGGCCTACGCGATCATCGATCAACGCCTGCGTGGCGCCCTGGGCGTTGCTGTAGTGATGCGGGCTTTCACATTCCGTCGGCGTGCGAACGGCTTTGTAGCGGTAGAAAGGGGTGTCCAGCGAGAACGGCCACGACCACGTGGGCAAAACGGTACGGCCCTGATCGTCAAGGGTTACCCGGCTATAGGGGTTTGGCGAGTAGCTCGCCCCCAATGTCATCTTGAGCGTCGATTGCAATGTGCATTCAATGTCCAGCGGGTTGAATACGCCTTGGCTGAAGCAGGTCTTGAGGCCCAGCGCCGGGCTGGAATAAGAGGTGTCTGGGGATAGCACCGGTAGCCCGTTGTTGATCTCGCAGGGCGCGTTCGGCTGGCAGCGATTTTCCTCTTTGACGCCCTTCGTGGACGTGCTGAGTACGCCAACGATCTGATTGGAAACCCTGTCCAGGACGGGGCTGCCGGAACTTCCCGGCGCCACACCCCGGCAGCGATGTTTATGAAATCCGCGGAAGACATACACATCCTCCAGCAGGTCCGCGCTACCTTCCAGTGGGCATGCCGACAGGCGTAATGCAGGTGCGTCTTCGTGGCCTGAAGGGACGCCGACGATCACCAGATTCACGCCATTGCCAGGTGCATGGGTACTGATGCTCAGTGGCTCGATGCCTTTGTCGAGCAGCGACTGCAGCGATGTGTCCAACTCGATAATGGCCAGGTCTGCACCACGGGTGGTCGCTCGCACCAGTCTTTTCAACCGGGAACGCTCGGTGTTTTGCAGGTTGCCCAGAAAGTAATCGAAATCGATATGGCCATCCACAGGGATGTCGCTCGAGATATTCATGGCGTCCTGACTCACGCAATGGCCACTGGTGAGGATGTAAGCAGGCCCTGATGCAACCGGACTGCCGTTGCGTGAATCAATCAAGGACGCGCTGCAATGGATGTCGGGCCTCTCTTTGCTGGGTTGCAGACGGCCTACCGCCCTCCATGGGGCGTGACGGTTTTGCGCGTTATCGAGAGGGATGGCCGCCGAGTCATTCTCCAGTCCCTGGCCATAATTGTTTGCCTGGGTAACGCCTGCGCCCATGAGGCTGATGAGCGCGACGCTGCACACAGTATGTGTGAGATTTTTCATTGAATACCTGTCTGGTCTGTTGGCGCCCGCGTCTGGTGCGGGCCGTTGGAAAGAGGCCGTCAGGTAGTCAGATAAAATGCGCTCGGGTCACATACATATTTATGGCTTCAGCGACAAAGCACGGCTGCCGGCCGAAGGCTCTGGACAACGGTGCGGAGGGCCTGCACCCTGTGCGAAGTCATGGATAGAGATGAGTCAAATGCTGAGAATTTCAGCTTTTCTTTTTGCGCTGTTCGGTTGTGTTGCAAGCGCAGTGATTCATGCAGAAGAGCTGAATGGCTCTGCTGGCGGAAGCACGCGGGCGGACACCTCGTTTGTCCTGCTGACAGAGAACTTCCCGCCTTACAACATGGCCACGGACGGGAAAAACTTCGCCCAGGAAAGCAACATCAAGGGCATCGCCGTCGAGGTGGTGCGCGAGACCTTCAAGCGCGCCGGTATCGGCTACAACCTGACCCTGCGTTTCCCCTGGGATCGCATCTACAAACTGGCGATGGAAAATCCCGGCTACGGCGTGTTCGTGACCGCGCGATTGCCCGAGCGCGAAAAGCTCTTCAAGTGGGTCGGACCGATCGGCCCCGACGACTGGATTCTGCTGGCGCGGGCTGACAGCCCAATCCAGCTGAGCACGCTTGAAGCCGCGCGGTCTTATCGAATCGGCGCCTACAAGGGCGACGCCATTGCGATGGAGCTTGCGCGTCAGGGCATAAAGCCGATCACGGTGCTCAGCGACAAGGACAACGCCCGGAAGCTGGTCGACGGTCAGCTCGACCTGTGGGCCACCGGCGATCCGGCGGGCCGCTACCTGGCGCGGCAGGAAGGCATCACGGGATTGAAAACCGTGCTGCGCTTTAACAGCGCCGAACTGTTCCTGGCATTGAACAAAGACACCCCGGATGCAGTAGTCCAGCGGCTGCAACGTGCGCTGGATCAGCTGCGCAAGGAAGGCGCGGTCGATTCGATTTTCGCCGAATATCTCTAAGGACTGCCAGCACCTCTGGCGAAGCGCCTTCGGCCTAGCGATAACGCCCGTTCTTGCCATGGCCGGCCATCGCCTCATTTCCGCGCTCAGTGACCATGTGGCGGATCTCGATCAGCTCTATACCTTGGGATTTAAGCTTGGGCAGCTCGCGCTCGAGCACATCGAGCGTCACCGGATAGGGGTGGCCGATCATCACGGCCGAGCCCTGCTTGTGCGCCAGTTTGATCGCTGTCTGAAGCTGGCCGCTAATGGCCTCTGCGGTGCGCTCGTCGTCCAGGAAGACGTCGCGGGACACGCTGGCGAGACCGATCTTCTGCGCCTCGGCAGCGGCAACGGTTTTGGCGCTGGTGCGGCTGTCGACCAGAAACAGATGGCGGCGCTGCAATTCGCCCACCAGCCAGCCCATGGCCACCGGCTCTGCCGTCATGCGGCTGCCCATGTGGTTGTTGATGCCAGCGGCAAAAGGGACTTTCAGCAGCGCGGCGTTCAGACGCGATTCGAGTTCGGGGAGTGGCAGTTCGGGATGCCAGGCGTACGGCCCGGTCGCCGGGTCCATGGGCATGTGCAGCATGACGGTCTTGCCAGCCTTGTGCGCCTGACGGGCAAACTCGGTGGCGTGGGGCGTGTCGGGCATGATCGCCAGCGTGACGGGGCCGGGGAGGGCCAGCGCGCGGCTGTCCCGATCAGGGTTCTGTCCGAGATCGTCGATGATCAAACTGAGATAGGCGACCTTCGGCGCTTTGCCGACGGTCGCTGAGGACTCGGCGGGCGCTGCATGTGCAGCACCCGTTGTGAAGGCAAGGGCGCAGATCAGCCCGGTCAACCAGACGCGCATCTCAGTTGCCGCGCGTGACACTCAAACCCTTTAGCAAGCTGAGGGCCTGGTTCATCTGGTAGTCATCGTCCTGCGGACGCGCCTTGCCAGCCTTCGCCTTGGTGGTCGGCTTGTCCGCGCCGCCGTTGCCGTTGCCCAGGTGGCCGAGCAGATCAGCCTCTTTGTAGTTGTCGCCATCGGCTTCGGCGGTGAGCTTGGCGCGTTTGACTTCGATGTCCGGGTTGATCCCCTGCGCCTGAATCGAGCGACCGTTAGGCGTGTAATACAGCGCGGTGGTGATCTTCAGCGCACGGTCGTTGGCCAGCGGCAGAACGGTCTGCACCGAGCCTTTGCCGAACGTATCGGTACCCATCAGGATGCCGCGCTTCTGGTCTTGCAACGCGCCGGCGACGATTTCAGACGCCGAGGCGCTGCCGCCGTTGATCAGCACAACCAGAGGCACGCCCTCGCTGGCGTCGGCCGGGTCTGCCGAGAAGCGCAGTTCGGAATTGGCGATGCGGCCTTTGGTGTAGACGATCAGGCCCTTGGTCAGGAAGTGGTCAGCCACTTCAACTGCCGCCTGCAATACACCGCCCGGGTTGTTGCGCAGGTCGAGGATCAGGCCGCTCATCTTTTTGCCGTTGTCTTTGCGCAGCTTGGCCAGTGCCTTGCCGACTTCTTCACCCGTTTTGACCTGGAACTGGGTGATGCGGATATAGCCGTAACCCGGCTCCAGCATCTGCGCTTTCACGCTTTTGACCTGAATGGTGGCGCGCGCCAGTGTCACGTCGAACGGATTGCCGCCGTCACGCACCAGCGTCAGGGTGATTTTCTCGCCCAGCTTGCCGCGCATCTTGTCCACGGCTTCCTGCATCGTCTGGCCCTGGGTCGGCGTGCCGTTGATCTTCACGATCAAGTCTCCAGCCTCGATACCAGCCTTGGACGCAGGGGTGTCATCGATGGGGGAGACGACTTTTACAAAGCCGTCTTCGACGCCCACTTCGATACCCAGCCCGCCGAACTCGCCGCTGGTGCTTTCCTGCAGCTCCTGGAAGTCTTCCGGGCCCAGATAAGCGGAGTGCGGGTCGAGGTTGCTGAGCATGCCCTTGATGGCGTTCTCCAGCAGGGTCTTGTCATCAACGGGCTCGACGTAAGCCGCTTTGATCCGGTCCATGACCTCGGCGAAAGTGCGCAGCTCGTCGAGCGGCAGCGGCGCCTTGATATTCGCGGCGTTGGCGGGCGCAGTGGCGGCAGGCACAGCAGCCGGGGTGGCGCCGGCAGCCTGGGCCAGAGGAGCGCCGATAACCACGGCGATAGTCAGGGCCAGCGAGGTGAGGCGGGACGAAAACAGCATGTCTTACGAACTCCTGAGTGAGGTGTCGACTTATCCTTGAGTGCGACACCATTGGGCCGGATCACTGGGGCGACCCTGCTGACGAATAGCGAAATACAACGCCGGAGTGTCCTGACCGCCACCACTGTTACCGACAGTGGAGATCGCTTCTCCGGCTTTTACGACGTCACCGGCCTCTTTCAACAGGCTCTGGTTGTGACCGTACAGACTCAAATAACCATTGCCGTGGTCGAGGATGACCAGAAGCCCGGCGCCGCGCAACCAGTCGGCGAAGACCACCCGACCACCGTGCACCGCGCGGACCTGGCTGCCTGCAGCCGCACTGATCAACACACCGTCCCACTTGGTGCGCTCGTCATCGCCACGGCTTTCGCCGAATCGCGCCAACAATCGACCATCGACGGGCCAAGGAAGTTTTCCCCTTGCTTGCTCAAAAGCGCCGCCATAGGACTGACCGGCACTGGAAACCATCGCGCCGGGCGCCTTGGTCGGGCGCCGAGGGGCCACATCGCTGTCGTCCTTCGCGTCGTCTTTCGCGCGGTTTTTCGCCAGCGCTTCTTGCTCGCGTTGCCGTTTCTCGGCTTCTTGCTGCGCCAACAGCGCTTTCTGACGCGCCTCTTCGGCTTCGCGGGCCTGACGGGCAAGGGTTTCTTCAATGGTCTTGAGGACCTTGGTCAGGTCGGCCTGATCCTGCTGCCGCGACTGCAGCTTCTGGTCGCGGGCTTTGTAATCCTGATTCAGCTTGGCCAGCGCCACCTGACGTTCCTGGCGGACGGTGTCGAGCTGGGCCTTCTGGTCATCCAGCGAACTCTTCTGCACCAGAAGCTGCGCTTGCTGCAGGTCGATGTCTTTCTCGACGCCGGCCAGCTGGCGCAGGGTTTCGTTGAAGCTGCGCAACTGCTCCAGGCGTGCCTTGCTCAGGTAATCGTAATAGGTGAGGGTGCGGGCGAATTTTTCAGGGTTCTGCTGATTGAGCAGCAGTTTGAGGTATTCCTGGCGGCCGCTCTGATAAGCAGCGCGGGCCTGGATGGCGATCAATCGTTGTTGTTCAACGCGTGCGCTCTGGAGTTTTTTTTTCTCCTGGTCGAGCCGTTGCAGCTCGCTTTCACTCTTTTTTAGTTCCTTTTGCAGGGCCTCCACCTGCTTTTCCAGCTTGCCCATCTCGGTTTCAGTGGAGCGCAGGTCTTTCTGGACCCCGGACTTTTCTTCTTGCAACTGGCCCAGCGCTTTCTTCAGTTCGGTGATGTCCTGACGCGTGGCATCCAGCTGTTTCTGCGTTTGTGCGCGATCATCGTCGGCGAAGGCCGGATTGAGCAGACAAATCAAGGCGAGGGTGATCAGGGCGCGAAGCATGAGGTTGGGCGATACCAGGAGTAAAGACGGGCCTAGTATGCCCGGCGGTGGCTGCAAAAAAAACGCTCGGACGACGTGGCCGTCAGACATTTCATACAAAACCGGCCCGCCAGCGACTGGCGGGCCGGTTCGAGGGGCTTACTTGGCGACCAGAATCGGCGTGCCGGTCATTTCTTGCGGGATTTCCATGCCAAGCAGCATCAGCATGGTCGGTGCCACGTCGGCCAACACGCCGCCTTCGCGCACCTTCAGGTCACGCTTGCCGACATAAACGAAAGGCACCGGCTCAGTGGTGTGAGCAGTGTGAGGCTGATGGGTCTCCTCGTTGGTCATCTGTTCGACGTTGCCGTGGTCAGCCGTGATCAGCGCTTCGCCGCCGACTTTTTCCAGCGCCTGGGTGATGCGG
Organism: Pseudomonas sp. AK106; assembly: GCF_053903055.1. Lineage (NCBI taxonomy): Bacteria > Pseudomonadati > Pseudomonadota > Gammaproteobacteria > Pseudomonadales > Pseudomonadaceae > Pseudomonas > Pseudomonas sp. AK106. The sequence continues at coordinate 5,292,720 of NZ_CP096426.1, read as the reverse complement.
CCGACGCAGACGTCCAGGCATTCGACTGCCTTGACCGCTGCTTCCATGATCCCGCTGTGGCCGACCATGTCGCCGTTGGCGTAGTTGACGACGATCACGTCGTAACGCTGATGCTCGATGGCGTCGACGATTCGGTCGGTGACTTCCGGCGCGCTCATTTCCGGCTGCAGGTCGTAGGTCGCGACTTTCGGGGACGGGATCAGGATGCGTTCTTCGCCGGGGAAGGGTTCTTCACGGCCGCCCGAGAAAAAGAACGTCACGTGGGCGTACTTCTCGGTTTCGGCGATGCGCAGCTGCGTCTTGCCGTTGTTCGAGAGGTATTCGCCGAGCACGTTGTGCAGGCCGGCTTTTTCGAACGCCGCGGGTGCGTCGATGTTGGCGGCGTACTTGGTCAGCGTCACGAAGCCGGCCAGTCTGGCCTGACGACGACGGGCGAAGTCTGCGAAATCGTCTTCGACGAACACGCGGGTCAATTCGCGGGCACGGTCGGAGCGGAAGTTCATGAACACCACCGCGTCGCCGTCCTCCACTGTCACCGGCGCGCCAATGCGGGTGGCTTTGACGAATTCGTCGTTTTCGCCGCGCTCATAGGCAGCGTCCAGCGCGGCCTTGGCGGTGTCGGCGTGGAATTCCGACGTGCCGTCAACAATCAGGTTGTAGGCCGACTCGACACGGTCCCAGCGATTGTCGCGGTCCATGGCGAAGTAGCGGCCGATGATCGTGGCGGTGCGACCTTTGCCTAGGCGCGCGTAAGCGGCTTCCATGGTGGCGAGGTATTGATGGGCGCTGCGCGGTGGCGTGTCGCGGCCATCGAGGAAGGCGTGCAGGTAGATTTTGTCGGCGCCGCGCTGGGCAGCCAGCTCAACCATCGCCACCAGGTGATCTTCATGGCTGTGAACGCCGCCGTCGGACAACAGGCCGAGGATGTGTACGGCCTTGCCAGCGCCCACGGCCTGATCGACGGCTTTGCAGATGGCGGGATTTTCGAAGAACTCGCCGTCGCGGATCGCTTTGGTCACGCGGGTGAAGTCCTGATACACCACACGGCCGGCGCCCAGGTTCATGTGGCCGACTTCGGAGTTGCCCATCTGACCGTCAGGCAGACCGACATCCATGCCGGACCCGGAGATCAAGCCGTTTGGCATGGTCTGGTACAAGCGATCGAAGACCGGCATCTTCGCTGCGTAGACCGCATTGCCGTGGTGGCTGTCGCTGTGACCGAAGCCGTCCAGGATGATCAGAACCAAAGGTTTAGGCGTGGTAGTCATGAATCCCACTCTTGGCTAATAGGTGAAGTAGAAAAAAGATCGACAGTTTAGGGACAAGTTCAAATCAGCGACAAGCTAAACGGAGTGACTGCCGTACGGGCTTTGGCCCACCTTGGGGGCTGTGTATACTGGCCGACATTTTAACGCCCTGGAACCTGATGATGGTTGCTCACCTGATTGAATTTGCCACGAATCACTATTTGCTGACGGGTGCTTTCGTCATCCTGCTGGGCCTGCTGATCGCAACGGAGCTTAGCAAAGGTGGCCGCAGCCTGAGCACCGGTGAACTGACCGCCATGGTCAACCGCGATGAAGCCGTTGTTATCGACGTGCGCGCCAAGAAAGACTTCACGGCTGGCCACATCGTCGGTGCCGTGAATTTCCCTCAGGACAAAATCCTGACCCGCACTGCGGAGCTGGAGAAATTCAAGCCTAAAACCCTCATTATCGTTGATGCCGCTGGCCAGCACGCCGGCCACACTGCCCGTGAGCTGCTGAAAGCGGGCTTCAACGCCGCCAAGCTGTCCGGTGGTGTCTCATCATGGCGCGGCGACAACCTGCCGTTGGTGAAGTGACATGACCGACGTCGTCGTCTACTCCAGCGATTACTGCCCATATTGCTCCCGCGCCAAGTCGCTGCTGGCGGGCAAGGGCGTCGGCTTCCAAGAGATCAAGGTCGACGGCAAGCCACAGATTCGCGCTGAAATGACCAAAAAATCCGGGCGTACCTCGGTTCCGCAGATCTGGATCGGCTCGGTCCATGTGGGCGGTTGCGACGACCTGTTCGCCCTGGAGCGCGCCGGCAAGCTGGATAAGCTGCTGAGCGCCTGAATTCGAGCCGGGATGTGGAAGCGATGGTTCGTCGCACAGCCCGGAAGCCTACAAGACCTCAATGTAAGGATTTGAGATGACTGATCAACCGAATAACGGCGCCATTTCCAACGAAGAAGAAGCACCGCAGTTTTCCCTGCAGCGCATCTATGTTCGCGACCTGTCGTTCGAAGCGCCAAAAAGCCCGGCGATCTTCCGTCAGGAATGGACCCCGAGCGTCAGCCTGGACCTGAACACCCGCCAGAAGCAGTTGGAAAATGACTTCTACGAAGTCGTGCTGACCCTGTCGGTCGAAGTGAAGAATGGCGAAGAAATCGCCTTCATCGCTGAAGTGCAGCAAGCCGGTATCTTCCTGATCAAGGGCCTGGATGCCAGCTCGATGAGCCACACCCTGGGCGCGTTCTGCCCGAACATCCTTTTCCCGTACGCTCGCGAAACCATCGACAGCCTGGTTGTCCGTGGCTCGTTCCCTGCGCTGATGCTGGCCCCGGTGAACTTCGACGCCCTGTACGCGCAAGAACTGCAACGCATGCAGGAAAGCGGCGAAACGCCAACGCCTACCGTTCAGTAAGCGTTGTCGCTGCAATGAAAAAGCGCCTGTGATGGGCGCTTTTTTGTGGGCGGCGTATGACTTTCGGCGCGTAACGGCTACTTGAACCCCAACTGCCGCCAGCCCTCATACACCGCAACCGCGACAGTATTCGACAGATTCAGACTGCGGCAGCCTTCGCGCATCGGCAGGCGCAGGCGTTGATCGCTCGACAGCGGATCCAGCACCTCCGGTGGCAGGCCTCGGCTTTCCGGGCCGAAGAGAAAGGCATCACCCTCCTCAAATTGCGCATCGTGGAAAACCCGTGAGCCCTTTGTGGTAAAAGCGAACAACCGCGGATGGCCGATGCTTTCAAGGCAGCTCGGCAGGTCGGCGTGACGATGCAGCGTGGCGTATTCGTGGTAATCAAGGCCGGCTCGACGCAGGCGCTTGTCATCCAGCTCGAAGCCCAGCGGCTCGATCAAATGCAGGCTGCAGCCGCTGTTGGCGCAGAGCCTGATGATGTTGCCGGTATTCGGCGGAATTTCTGGTTGAAAAAGGATCACGTGAAACATGCACGGCTCCGAACGAAAGGACGGGATGCATTCTACCCCTGAAGAAGACCCCAGACCGAAGCTGTGGCCCAAGTTTCTGGGCTCGGTGGCGATCGTCGGCGTCATGGTCGGGCTGATGATCGGCCGCGTGACGACCCCGGACCCCATTCAGCTGCAAAGCATCGAAGTGTTACCCAGCGGCGTTGCCGTGTGGTTCAACCGCGAGCCGCAGCTCCACGGCGAACACATCGATGGCGCGGTGGCGTTGCTGTTCAACGCCCAGGGTCAGCCGCAGAAGGGCGAACTGAAGCTCAACGGCAAAGACGTGCGCTGGAGGGTGCAACGAAGCGATAAGGGATTGTTGCTGAACCTGCTTGCGGCCCGTCCTCTGCACGGCGACTGGCGCGGTGCAACCCAGGACGGGCGCTGGAGACTGGAGGTCAGTCTCCGGGAGGAATAAAAGAGGGGAATCCCCGGCCTGCCTGTACCAAGGTCCCCAAAACTGGTGATGTATAACCTATTGCAGCCTGCGTGCCAGTTTTGAGAAAAGTCTGTAGGAATATTCGTAATGTCCCGCAGGCGTCGGGTTTAGGGCCTTGGAGACCGTGCCTTTTCAATGCCTGCATCGAGCTGAGGTTCGAATCGGCTTTCGGAGTTGGACGTTTGATGAGCGTTTTTGCACGCTATTCGCGCATTTACCCGTGTCGAGTGACCAAAGTGATGCACGCCCTAAAGCAGCCGCAAATCTATAGCGCACTCACCGGCCTCTTCCCGGCTGAAGCCGGTCCTACTAAAAGCATCAGCGCATCTGCCGGCCTTTTATCAGAACGGCGCATCACCCAGGATCGTCGCACGGTGCATCACACGGCGCTGCGGGCGGTAATCGTCCACCGCGTAATGCTGGGTCACGCGGTTGTCCCACATGGCCACGTCGTTTGCCTGCCAGCGCCAGCGCAGGGTGAACTCCGGTCGCGTCCCATGGGCGAACAGCAACTTCAGAATCGCCTCGCTTTCAGCAGCTTCCAGTTCATTGATCCGGGTGGTGAAACCGTCGTTCACGAACAACGCTTTGCGACCGCTGACCGGGTGCGTGCGAATGACCGGGTGCGACAGCGGCGGGTTCTTACGGCGCGTCTCCTCCCAGCGCGCGAGGTCTTCAGCCGTGTTGCCAAAACGCTCCAGCGGAAATGACCGGGTGAAGTCATGGGTCGCGGTCAAGCCGTCGAGCAAGGTCTGCATCGGCCCGGACAGCGCTTCGAACGCGGCGATGCCGCTCGCCCACAATGTATCTCCACCGTAAGCCGGCACCTGCTTGGCGCTGAGCACCGCACCCAGCGCAGGCGTCGGCAGAAAGGTGACATCGGTGTGCCAGATGGCGTTGTCGCGCCCGTCGGTGACCGCGGTGTCGAGAATCAGCACTTCAGGTTGTTCCGGCACGTTCGGGTAGATCGGATGAATGTGCAGGTCACCAAAGTTGGCGGCGAAGCGCGCTTGCTGCTGCGGCGTGATCGGCTGGTCGCGGAAGAACAGCACCTGATGATCAAGCAGCGCCTGTTCGATAGCGTTGCGTTGTTCGCCGGTCAGGTCGCGGCTGAGGTCAACGCTGCTGATCTGTGCGCCCAGTGCCGGGCTGAGCGGGTGGATGTCGATGCTCATGATGGTCTCGAGTGTGCTCGTGTGTTCGGCGCCGAGGTGTCGGCGTAGTCAGTCATAAGGTTGTCGATTCAGTGGTTCTGGCCATGCCAGGGCACGAGCTTGCGTTGCAGCGCGCGCAGGCCCATTTCCAGCGCGAAAGCGATCAGCGCGATGACCAGAATCCCCAGCACTACCACGTCGGTCACCAGAAATTGCGCGGCTGACTGGACCATGAAACCCAGGCCACTGGTGGCGGCGATCAGCTCGGCAGCCACCAGCGTCGACCACCCCACGCCGAGGCCGATGCGCACGCCGGTGAGGATGTCGGGCAGGGCGCTGGGCAGAATGACGTAGCGAATGAGTTGCCAGCGGGTGGCACCCAGGGATTGAGCCGCGCGCAGTTTTGCGCTGTCGACCGTGCGCACACCGGTGGCGGTGGCAATGGCGATCGGCGCGAAGATCGCCAGATAAATCAGCAGGACTTTGGAGAATTCGCCAATGCCGCACCAGATCACGATCAACGGCAGGTAGGCCAGCGGCGGCACCGGACGATAGAACTCGATCAGCGGGTCGAAAATGCCTCGCGCGATTCGGTTGTGACCAATGGCGATGCCGATGGGGATGGCCGTCAGCACGGCGAAGAAAAGCGCCAGGCCGATGCGCTGCAAACTCGCGCCCAAGTGCTGCCAGAGCGTGGAGTCCATATAGCCCTTGGTCATCAGCAACCAGGCTTTTTCCAGCACAGCGGCGGGCGGCGGCAGAAACAGCGGTTCGACCCACTCAAGGGCTGTGATCACCCACCAGCCGCCCAGCAGGACGGCGAGGGTAAGGGCGCTGATGGTGCGCGTGCTCAGATAAAAAGAAGAGGGCTGATGGCGTGCGGTGTTTGCCGGCGCGCGGGTGAGCGCCGGCTCCGGCGATTGATAAAGACTCATGCCCGTTGCTCCCGAACGCTCTGCCGCTGGGAAAATACCCGTGCCAACACGTGCTCGCGGGTTTCGATGAAGCGAGGGTCGGACTTGATGGCGCGGGCCGATTCACCTGCGCTGTAACGATGACCGAAGTCGAGCTTCAGGTGCTCGAAGATGTGACCGGGGTTAGGCGCAAGCAGAATCAGATCGGTCGACAGGAACACCGCTTCCTCAATGTCGTGGGTGATAAGGAAGACCGGCTTGGCGCTGCGTTGCCAGACCTGCAGCAGCAGCTCTTGCATCTGTTCACGGGTAAAGGCGTCCAGCGCGCCGAAAGGCTCGTCCATCAGCAGCACACGTGGGTCGGCCGCCAATGCGCGGGCGAGGCCCACACGTTGTTTCTGCCCGCCTGACAATTCCCAGATACGCCGCTTCTCGAAGCCGGCGAGATCGACCAGCGCCAGCATATCGCGCGCTTTGGCCTCGCGTTTTTCACGAGCGATGCCCGCCAGCTCCAGCCCGAATGCGACGTTGGCCAGTACATCCTGCCAAGGCAGCAGAGCGTCATCCTGAAACACGACGCCACGCTCGGCGCTCGGCCCGCTCACCGGCACGCCATCGAGGGTAATGCGGCCTGCGCTGGGCGCGACGAACCCGGCAATCAGGTTCAGCAACGAAGTCTTGCCGCTGCCGGATGGGCCCAGGGCAGCCAGCAGTTGCTGCGGACCGAGGGTCAGGGAAATATCCGACAGCACCGGCGAGGCCGCACCGGGATACTGTGCGCTGATGCGCTCCAGTTGTAACAGGGCCATGGCATGGACTCCGCTTCTGATAGATGTGCATGAACGGCCATGGCTGTCGAAGCCGGCGCGGTACCCGGATGACGCTTGCGCTTACGGGGTGACGAACTTCGCGCTCACATAAGGGCTGTAATCGGCCAGCACGGCGTCGACCTTGCCCTGTTCCTTGAGAAACGCGGCGGTCTTGGTGATCGCGTCGGTGGTTGGCGCGCCCAGCTCACTGACCTGATCGGCCGCCAGTGGGTAGACGTTGCTCTGCAACAGGCCGGGGATGTCGCCCGGTTTGGCGCCGGACAGTTTCACCAGCTTATCGACGTTGCTCGCGTCGGCCAGCCAGGCCGCTGGATCCTTGCGGTAGGCGGCGTAGGCGTCCAGGGTGGTTTTGGCGAAGGCTTTGACGACCTCAGGATGCTTGTCGGCGAAGTCTTTGCGCACGATCCACGCATCAAAGGTCGGCGCGCCGACCTTCGCCAGCTCGCCCGACGTGATCAGCACTTTGCCTGTCTCCTTGGCGACGCCGAGTGCCGGGTCCCAGACGTAAGTGGCGTCGATGTCACCGCGTTTCCACGCCGCCGCAATGGCCGGTGGGGCGAGGTTGAGAATGGTCACTTTTGCCGGGTCGATCTTCCAGTGCTTCAGGGCGGCGAGCAGGCTGTAGTGGCCGGTCGATACGAACGGCACGGCGATCTTCTTGCCGATCAAATCCTGTGGGCTGTTGATGCCGGAGCCATTACGCGCAACCAGCGCCTCGGCAGCGCCGATCTGGGTGGCAATCAGGAACGTCTCCACGGGTACTTTTCGCGTGGCCGCCGCAGTTAGAGGGCTGGAGCCGAGATAGCCGATCTGTACGTCACCCGACGCGATCGCGGTGATCACGTCCGCCCCGTTATCGAATTTACGCCATGAAATCTTTGAGCCCGTCGCCTTTTCATAGGCGCCATCGGCCTGGGCGACCTTTGCCGGGTCCACGGTGGTCTGGTAGGCGACGGTAAAGTCGGCGGCCTGAACGAACAGCGCCGAGCCGGCGAGCGATAAGGCCGCGAGGACGTGTAGGGGCTTGAGCAGTTTCATGGTGACGCTCCGTGGCAAGGCACACCGCCTTCGAATGGCGCAGAGCGTAAATGATCTAAGAAACTCGAAATAAATAACCTTTTGGAATGTGCTTAGCGTTTATTTCCATACGGTTAGGTGTCTTCCCCCGCATGGAGTCCTTGAGAAAGCGCCTGCTGCGATGGGAGGTCATCGAATCGTCACAATTTGTAAATACGATCGCGACGCCTGTTTAAGGATGTGCAGCGGGGATGTGTGGTCGTCTTGTGAGCAGATTTAGACGGCTGATCAGCGCAATGGGTGAATGAGCGGGCTGAATGACGCGCTTTATCCATTTTTCTGCGGCGTCAGCGGAAAAGTGACGGACAGCAGGGTGACAACTGCAATGTTTGCGTCTACTGCACATGAAATCTGATTGTTTTCAGTAAGTTAGGAAGGCAGTTCTCACCCAGTTTCGCAGGCGGACCGTGACTTGCCGGTCAAGTTCCGGTTGTACGACAGCACTAAACGTATCGATCTGACGAACGGCACCGAAATATGTTTTGGGAATTAGGGATTCGGGCCGATACACTCCGCAACGGACGGCTGAAACGGCTTGTGACATATAACTGCTTGGCATAAAAGCAGGTCTAACAAGTCTTTTTGGGTTTAAAGGATTTACCTTACCTTGCAGCCAGCTGTAACGCGGTCTAGTCAATTAGTCTTGGGGCCATTGACTCGCCGAGTCAGGTCCGGCGCTAATCGCGCATCCTCGGCTTTGAGCCTTACGCTCGGGCCCGGGAACTACAAAAATTAGATTCATGAGGAGCGATACACAATGAAGAAGTCCACCCTGGCCTTGGCCGTATACGCAGGTGTCTTGGCTACTCAGGCTGGTGCAGCTGGTTTCCTGGATGACAGCAAAGCGACACTCAGTTCCCGTACCCTTTATTTCGAACAAGATCCGCGCGAGAACCCGGCTACCGGTAAAGCGCAGGATCAGCGTCAGACCGCCCAGGGTTTCCTGTTCAACTTCATCTCGGGTTACACCCCGGGCACTGTTGGTTTCGGTCTTGACGTTCAAGGCATGTACGGCATCAACCTGGGTGGCGGTATCGATAACCGCAACCCTAACGGCAGCACGGCGAACACTGTTTCCCCGACTTCTTCCGACGGTACGCCGGTGGCTGACTGGGCTCGCGCTGGCGCCAACGCCAAGGTCAAACTGTCCAAGACCGAGCTGAAAGTGGGTAACGCTCTGCAGCCTAACCTGCCGATTCTGGTCTCGAACGACGGTCGTCTGCTGCCGCAGACCTTCCAGGGTGGCATCGTTACTTCCAAGGAACTCGACGGTCTGACACTGACTGCCGGTAAGCTGACTCAGGCAGCAGGTCGTGCATCCAGCAACTACGCTGACATGTCCCTGGCCGGTGGCTACAAAGGTTCGAACAACTTCCAGTTCGCTGGCGGCGACTACAAAGTCACCAAAGACCTGACTGTTCAGTACTACTACGCGAACCTGGAAGACTACTACAAGCAGCACTTCCTGGGCCTGGTGCACATTCTGCCGATCGCGGAAGACCAATCGTTCAAGACTGACCTGCGTTACTTCCACAGCACTTCTGATGGCAAAAACGCCCACCAGGAAGTCAACAGCGGTTACCGCTTCGCCAACGGCTACAGCAAAGATGGTCAGGGCGAAGTTGATAACGACACTTGGACTGCCATGTTCACCTATACCCTGGGTGGCAACGCATTCCTGTTGGGTTACCAGTCTGTGAGCGATGACGGCGGCATGCCGATCATGAGCAACGGCAACGTCACCCGTAATAACCTCTCCAACGGTCGTAACGAAGGTGAAGGCGGTAACAGCGTTTACCTGTTCACCGACAGCATGATCACCAACTTCACCCGTGCCGGTGAGCAGACCAAGTTCGGTCAATACTCGTACGACTTCGCACGCCTGGGCGTTCCTGGTCTGAAAGCTGCCATTGCTTATCTGTATGGCGATCAGATTCGTCTGCAGAACGCATCGCTGGGTCGTGGCTCCGAGTGGGAACGTGACATGCGCGTCGACTACGTGTTCCAGGACGGTCCTATGAAAGGCTTTGGTGTGACTCTGCGTCGCGCCAACCTGCGTTCTGACTCCGACCTCTACGCCAGCCAGCAAGACACCGACCAGACTCGTCTGATCTTCAACTACACCTACGCCTTCAAATAAGCGTGATGTGTTGAAAAGAGCCCCGCTTCGGCGGGGCTTTTTTATGCCCGAAATAATGTTATCCAGCACCAATCGTTCCTTTTGTTTTCAGATGCTGGGATGCACAGTGATTGATAACTCATTATCCAAGGAGCACGACTCAATGGGCCTTAAACTCGGCGACATCGCACCCGACTTCGAACAGAACTCCAGCGAAGGACCGATCAGGTTTCACGAATGGCTGGACGGCAAATGGGCGGTACTGTTTTCGCACCCCGCCGACTTCACGCCTGTCTGCACCACCGAGCTTGGCTTCACCGCAAAACTCAAAGACGAATTCGACAAGCGCAACGTCAAGGCGATTGCCCTGTCCGTTGACTCGGCCGAATCCCACACCAAGTGGATCGGTGACATCAACACCACACAGAACACCCTTGTGAATTTCCCGATACTGGCCGACGAAGATCGCAAGGTTTCCGAGCTTTACGACCTGATTCACCCGAATGCCAGCGAAACCCTGACCGTACGCTCGCTGTTCGTGATCGACCCGAACAAGAAGGTCCGCCTGACCATCACCTACCCGGCCAGCACCGGGCGCAACTTCCACGAGATCCTGCGTGTAATTGATTCGCTGCAGCTGACCGACAACTACAAAGTCGCCACGCCGGCAAACTGGAAGGACGGTGAAGACGTCGTGATCGTGCCGTCGATCAAGGACGAAGCGGAGATCAAGGAGCGCTTCCCCAAAGGCTACACAGCCGTTACGCCGTACCTGCGCCTGACGCCACAGCCGAATCGCTGATACACCCGCTTTGAGCACTACATGAGGGCCGATTTATCGGCCCTTTTTTTATGCTGTGAACGCCATCCACGAAGGAATTCCCACCTATGTGGGAGTGAGCTTGCTCACGAAGGGGCCGGGGCATGCAGCCACCTTCTCTGGAGAATGAAAGTCAGTCTTCGCGAGCAAGCTCGCTCCCACGGGATCGCGTATTACCGAAGAACTTAGCAATCTATATATTCCTTTTGGTGCTAACCAAATGAATAAATATGATTTTAGAGAATAAACATCCCCTGTTATGGTCTCTCCGTTCTGGCGAGATTGCCGGCCATGAATCCCTTTCTGCCTTACTGGTCCGCCATCGGACGAGCAGGTGCCACCTCTTAGCTACACACCAAAGGAGCGTGCCATGGGCACCGTTATTTTGCGTCGAGGCCTGGTCGCTCTGTTTGCTGCGGCGGTTTCCTTCGGCGTCGTTACTCAGGCCCAAGCCGATACCTTGCGCATCGGTTACCAGAAATACGGCACGCTGGTGCTGCTCAAGGCCAAAGGCTCGCTCGAGAAAAAACTCGCCGATCAAGGCGTGCAAGTCCAGTGGACCGAATTTCCCGGTGGCCCGCAGTTGCTTGAAGGCCTGAACGTGGGCTCGATCGACTTCGGTGTGACGGGCGAAACCCCGCCCGTGTTTGCCCAAGCCGCTGGCGCTGATCTGCTGTATGTCGCCTCCGAACCGCCGGCGCCGACCAGCGAAGCGATTCTGGTGCCCAAGGATTCGCCGATCTCTTCGGTCAAAGACCTCAAGGGCAAGAAAGTCGTTCTCAATAAGGGCTCGAACGTGCATTACCTGCTGGTGCGCGCGCTGGAAGAAGCCGGCTTGAAGTACACCGATATCCAGACCGTTTTCCTGCCGCCCGCCGATGCCCGTGCCGCTTTCGAGCGTGGCAGCGTCGATGCCTGGGTGATCTGGGATCCGTACCAGGCCGCCGCCGAACAGCAACTGCAGGCACGAACCCTGCGCGACGGCAAAGGCATCGTCGACAACAACCAGTTCTACCTGGCGACCAAACCCTATGCGCAGCAGCACCCCAAGGTGATCCAGACCCTGGTGGAAGAAGTGCGCGCTGTCGGCGAATGGTCCAAGGCCAACCCGGAAGAGGTCACCAAGCAGGTCGCGCCGTTGCTCGGCCTGCCAGAAGACATCACCCGCCTGTCGGTGAAGCGTCAGGGCTATGGGGCGTTGTTCATCACGCCTGAAACCGTCGCTGCGCAACAGAAAATCGCCGACACCTTCTACCAGCTCAAGCTGATCCCTAAACCATTGCGCATTGCTGATGTGATCTGGACGCCACCCGCTGCTGTCGCGAAAGCCCAGTAAGCCCGGCATTGGAAGGAGACAACTCCATGAGCGTGGAAAGAATCACCCACAGACTGGCGCCCTGGTTGCTACCGGTCCTGCTGTTGGCGATATGGCAACTGGCGGTCAGCGCGGGCTGGCTGTCAACCCGCATTCTGCCGGCGCCTAGCGCTGTGATTGAGGCCGGCGTTACGTTGGTACGCAGCGGAGAAATCTGGACCCATCTGGCGATCAGTGGCTGGCGTGCCGGTATCGGCTTTGCCATCGGCGGCGGGATTGGTTTGGCGCTCGGCTTCATCACAGGGCTGTCGAAATGGGGCGAGCGCCTGCTCGACAGCTCTGTGCAGATGATCCGCAACGTGCCGCATCTGGCGCTGATTCCGCTGGTCATCCTGTGGTTCGGCATCGATGAGACCGCGAAGATATTTTTGGTCGCGCTGGGCACGCTGTTCCCGATTTACCTGAACACGTATCACGGCATTCGCAACATCGACCCGGCGCTGGTGGAGATGTCCCGCAGCTACGGTTTGAGCGGCTTCGGGCTGTTCCGCCACGTGATTCTGCCGGGCGCGATGCCTTCGATTCTGGTCGGTGTGCGGTTTGCCCTGGGCTTCATGTGGCTGACCCTGATCGTCGCGGAAACGATTTCCGCCAGCTCCGGCATTGGCTATCTGGCGATGAACGCCCGGGAGTTTCTGCAGACCGACGTCGTAGTGCTGGCAATCGTGCTTTATGCCGTCCTCGGCAAACTGGCAGACCTCGCGGCGCGTGGTCTGGAACGGGTTTGCCTGCGTTGGCACCCGGCGTATCAAGTGGCTAAAGGTGGCGCGCAATGAGCAATCTCCAACAACCGGCAAACCTGTTGCGCGGGATTCCCTTGCAGGTCCGCAAGCTCAAGAAGACCTTCGGCTCGCGGGAGGTATTGAAAGACATCGATCTGCACATCCCGGCCGGGCAGTTCGTCGCCGTCGTGGGCCGAAGCGGTTGCGGCAAGAGCACCTTGCTGCGCCTGCTGGCGGGCCTCGATCAGCCATCGAGCGGCCAATTGCTGGCCGGTAACGGCTCGCTGTCGGATGCGCGGGAAGACACGCGACTGATGTTCCAGGAGGCGCGCTTGCTGCCCTGGAAAAAGATCATCGACAACGTCGGCCTTGGCCTCACCGGCGACTGGCGCGGCAAAGCACTGGAAGCGCTGGAGGCAGTGGGTTTGGCGGAGCGCGCCAATGAATGGCCGTCGGCGTTATCGGGTGGGCAAAAACAACGTGTGGCGCTGGCCCGCGCGCTGATTCACCAGCCGCGCTTGTTGCTGCTCGACGAGCCCCTTGGTGCGCTGGATGCCCTGACCCGAATCGAGATGCAGCAGCTGATCGAAAACCTGTGGAAGAAACACGGCTTCACCGTATTGCTGGTCACCCACGACGTCAGCGAAGCGGTGGCCATTGCCGACCGGGTCTTGCTGATCGAAGAAGGCCGCATCGGTCTTGATTTACAGGTTGATCTGGCCCGTCCAAGGGCGCGTGGCTCTTACCGACTGGCCGCGCTGGAAACCGAAGTGCTCAACCGCGTGTTGTCGCTGCCCGGCAACCCGCCCGACCCCGAACCGACTTCACCGCTGCCCACGCAATTGCGTTGGGCCAACTAACTCCAGAGGCAATCACGCCCCCGGAACTGATCTCACAAAGGAAGCCTTACCATGACTATCAAAGCCATCAACGTGCGTAACCAGTTCAAAGGCACCATCAAGGAAATCGTCACCGGCGACGTGCTGTCCGAGATCGACGTGCAAACCGCTTCGGGCGTCGTCACTTCCGTCATCACCACCCGCTCCGTGAAAGAGCTGGAACTGGTGGTCGGCAGCGAAGTGATCGCCTTCGTGAAGTCCACCGAGGTGTCGATCGCCAAGCTGTGATCGGTGCTGAATCGCAAGCGCGCTCCTACGCAGCGCTCAATGGATGCACGTTATTGCTCTGTTGAGCGCTTCGGCAAATACGGCGGCAGGTACAAACCCAGATACGCATCAAACACCCGCAATCCTTCCTCTGCCATGCGTGGGGTAATCGCGTTGTGCAGTTGCACCGAGCGCGCGTACACCCGATCCGCAAGTTCCAGCGCCAAGGCGAACACCTCAACATCATCGGGCAGCGTCGGCAGTTGAAAATGCCGGGCGAACAGCTCATGCATGAGGTTGCCCAGTTCAATGTCGTGCTGACGATCCGCCTGGGTGACTTCGGTCAGACCGTGCTGGGCGAGGATCAACTGCCGCGCGGCGGCGTCGTCGCTGTAGATCGCGAGCATGCGCGATTCCACCACGTGCGACAGGTCACGCCACTGATTCAACCGATCATGATCGATGGGCTGCTGCAGGCTTTCGCGAAACGCTTCGTGGACATCGGCCGTCAGCGCTTCGAGCAGCGCGGGAACGCTGGCGAAGAAGTGATACACGGAAGAGGGCGGGATCTCGGCGCGCTCGGCGACGCTGTAGATGGAGAGGCTCGCCACGCCGTCCGAGGCCAGCAGCGCACGTGCGGCATCGAGGATCGAGTCGATCCGCGCCTGACTGCGTGCACGAGGTTTGCGGGGCGGGGCAAGGCGGGTCATCAGTGCTCTCTCGGTCGGGGCCGACGGCATTCTACAGTGGCAGCCGGGAGATTGCCTTCCCGGCTGAAGCCGGTCCCACAGGGTGTCCGCGCAGCTCATGAATGAAAAACGCCACCGATTCTCTCGAAAAGGTGGCGTTTTCTTAACCCGTGCAGCCATCAAACCGTGTGCAGATACCAGTTGTACTCGAGGTCAGAGATGGAGTGCTCGAACTCCTCCAGCTCACTTTCCTTGCACGCAACGAAGATATCGATGTACTTCGGATCGATGTACTTGGCCATGACTTCGCTGTCGTCCAGCTCGCGCAGTGCATCACGCAGGTTGTTCGGCAGGCTTTGCTCGTTCTGCTCGTAGGAGTTGCCTTCCACGGGCGGGCCGGGCTCGATCTGGTTGGTCAGGCCATGGTGAATGCCTGCCAGCACCGATGCCATCAGCAGATACGGGTTGGCATCCGCACCGGCAACCCGGTGTTCAATACGGACCGAATCGGCGGTACCGGTCGGTACGCGCACGGCCACGGTCCGGTTGTCCAGACCCCAGCACGGCGAGTTCGGAACGTAGAATTGAGCACCAAACCGGCGGTACGAATTGACGTTCGGGCAAAGGAACGCCATCTGCGCGGGTAGGGTCTCGAGCACACCGCCGATCGCATGACGCAATGCGGCGTTCTGCTCGGGATCCTCACTGGTGAAGATGTTTTTGCCATCACGATCAAGGATCGAAATGTGCACGTGCAAACCGTTGCCTGCCTGGCCTGGGTAAGGCTTGGCCATGAAGGTGGTGTCCATCTCATGGTCGTAGGCGATGTTCTTGATCAGGCGCTTGAGCAGCACCGCGTAATCACAGGCTTTCAGCGCGTCGGCGGTGTGGTGCAGGTTCACTTCGAACTGCGCCGGAGCACTTTCCTTGACGATCGCGTCGGCAGGGATGCCTTGCTCTTTCGCACCTTCCAGAATGTCCTGGAGGCAGTCGACGTACTCGTCCAGATCGTCGATCAGGTAAACCTGTGTCGAGTGCGGACGTTTGCCGGAAATAGGCGAGCGCGGCGGTTGCGGGCGGCCGTTCACGTTTTCCTGATCGATCAGGTAGAACTCAAGCTCGAATGCAGCGCAGATGGTCAGGCCCATCTCGTCGAACTTGCTGACAACCTGGCGCAGCACTTCGCGCGGATCGGCAAAGAAGGGCGTGCCTTCCAGCTCGTGCATGGTCATCAGAAGTTGTGCGGTAGGACGCTTCTGCCAGGGCTCATTGCAGAGAGTGTCGGGGATTGGATAGCAGATTCGGTCAGCGTCACCGATGTCCAGACCCAGACCGGTGCTTTCCACCGTCGAGCCGTTGATATCCAGTGCGAATAGGGAAGCTGGGAGGTTGATGCCTTTCTCGTAAACCTTATGAAGGCTGGTGCGTTCGATGCGCTTGCCGCGCACCACTCCATTCATATCTGCAATCAGAAGGTCAACGTATAGAACCTCAGGATGTTCCTTAAGGAACGCGTTCGCTTCGTTGAGCTGAACGGCACGCGGGGGTACCGACATGATGCAACACCTTTGTTGTTGAAAATATCAATCATCGAGCATTACGGGTTTCAGTCAATCCGAAAGGCCAGACGAAGTCAAGGGAGCCCTGATTTGCCCTAAAAGGGCGCCAAAAAGCCATTTTCGCCGCACTTTAGGGCAAATGTGAGGCACCTAACGTGATGCAAACTGCGGGTTTGAGCAGGGCGTGTTTTATTTTTTACGGGCGTGTTGTGGAAAAAAATGAACAACGCTAAGCTCGATTGCAACCCATAACAGCAATAATACCGGGGGTCCCATGCTTCGCCTTCCGCTGATCGGCCTTACCGCCTGCACTCAGCCATTCGGGCACCGGCTTTTCACTTCACACGCTTTCAGTGTAGCGGTCCAGCCAGCGCGGCGGGCGCTGCGCATGTCTCTGCGTGGCACCTCGACACCTTACTCTTTATCCACGCCCCCATTCCACCGGGCGCGTCTTTTGCTTCGGCTGACTGACCCGGCCCAGGCTGTCTGCGGCATCCGCGACCGCGCGTTTTGCACAAGCACGACTATCTTTGAGTCTTCCAGGCATTTGGCGATGCCTGAATTCAACATGCGACACCCTGACGCCAGCGCTTCAAAGAACGCCTGACCGCCATGACGGCGACCAGGAATTAAAACCCTGAGGTATTTATGAGTACCAACCTCGACCAGCTCACCGATTGGTTGAAAGAACACAGGATTACCGAAGTCGAGTGCATGATCGCCGACCTCACCGGTATCACACGGGGCAAGATTTCACCGACCAACAAGTTCATTGCCGAGAAGGGCATGCGCTTGCCGGAAAGTGTATTGCTCCAGACCGTGACGGGCGATTACGTCGAAGACGACATCTACTACGAATTGCTGGACCCCGCAGACATCGACATGTTTTGCCGTCCTGACCAGAGCGCGGTGTTTCTGGTGCCCTGGGCCATCGAGCCGACTGCGCAGGTGATTCACGACACCTACGACAAGCAAGGCAACCCCATCGAGCTGTCCCCGCGCAACGTCCTCAAGAAAGTGCTCAAACTCTATGCCGACCAAGGCTGGCAGCCGATCGTGGCGCCGGAGATGGAGTTCTATCTGACCAAGCGCAGCGACGACCCCGACTACCCGCTGCAGCCACCGGTGGGTCGCTCGGGTCGTCCGGAAACCGGTCGTCAGTCTTTCTCGATCGAGGCCGCCAACGAATTCGACCCCCTGTTCGAAGACGTCTACGACTGGTGTGAACTGCAGAACCTCGACCTGGACACGCTGATCCACGAAGACGGCACGGCGCAGATGGAGATCAACTTCCGTCACGGCGACGCGCTGTCTCTGGCGGACCAGATTCTGGTGTTCAAACGCACCATGCGCGAAGCCGCCCTCAAGCACGATGTGGCCGCGACCTTCATGGCCAAGCCCATGACCGGCGAGCCCGGCAGCGCCATGCACTTGCACCAGAGCATCATCGACATCGAGACCGGCAAAAACATCTTCTCCAATGAAGACGGCACGATGAGTCAGCTGTTCCTGCAGCACATCGGTGGCCTGCAGAAGTTGATCCCCGAGCTGTTGCCGCTGTTCGCGCCCAATGTGAACTCGTTCCGCCGCTTCCTGCCGGACACCTCTGCGCCGGTAAACGTGGAGTGGGGCGAAGAAAACCGCACCGTTGGCCTGCGTGTGCCCGATGCCGGCCCGCAGAACCGTCGCGTGGAAAACCGTCTGCCCGGCGCCGATGCCAATCCGTATCTGGCCATCGCCGCCAGCCTGTTGTGCGGTTTCATCGGCATGGTCGAGGGCCTCAACCCCAGTGCTCCCGTGGTCGGTCGTGGTTACGAACGCCGCAACCTGCGCTTGCCGTTGACCATCGAAGACGCGCTGGAGCGCATGGAAAACAGCAAGACGGTCGAGAAGTACCTCGGCAAGAAATTCATCACCGGCTATGTCGCGGTCAAGCGCGCCGAGCACGAGAACTTCAAGCGTGTGATCAGTTCGTGGGAGCGGGAATTCCTGCTCTTTGCCGTCTGACGTCCCGGGGCGTCGCCGGACTCCCAGTGAGTCGACGGCGCTCCACACGCGATACCACAATGGAGTGATTCATGAGTTCCAACAACCCGCAAACCCGCGAATGGCAAGCCCTCAGCAGTGATCATCACCTGGCGCCGTTCAGCGATTTCAAGCAGTTGAAAGAGAAAGGCCCGCGCATCATCACCAACGCCAAGGGCGTTTACCTCTGGGACAGCGAAGGCAACAAGATCCTCGACGGCATGGCCGGGCTCTGGTGTGTTGCTATCGGGTACGGTCGCGAAGAACTGGCGGATGCTGCCAGCAAGCAGATGCGCGAACTGCCCTATTACAACCTGTTCTTCCAGACCGCTCACCCGCCGGCACTGCAACTGGCCAAGGCCATTTCCGACATTGCCCCCGAGGGCATGAACCACGTGTTCTTCACCGGTTCAGGCTCCGAAGGCAACGACACGGTGCTGCGTCTGGTGCGTCACTACTGGGCGATCAAGGGCCAGCCGAGCAAGAAGGTCATCATCAGCCGCGTCAACGGTTACCACGGCTCGACCGTCGCCGGCGCGAGCCTGGGCGGCATGACCTACATGCACGAGCAGGGCGATTTGCCGATTCCGGGCATCGTGCACATTCCGCAGCCTTACTGGTTCGGTGAAGGCGGCGACATGACCCCCGACGAGTTCGGCGTCTGGGCGGCCGAACAGCTGGAGAAGAAGATTCTCGAACTGGGCGTGGACAATGTCGGCGCATTTATCGCCGAGCCGATTCAGGGCGCCGGCGGAGTCATCGTTCCGCCCGACACCTACTGGCCGAAGATCAAAGAGATCCTGGCCAAATACGACATCCTCTTTGTGGCCGACGAAGTCATCTGTGGCTTTGGCCGCACCGGCGAATGGTTCGGCAGCGACTTCTACGACCTCAAGCCTGACCTCATGACCATTGCCAAGGGCCTGACCTCCGGCTACATCCCCATGGGTGGCGTCATCGTGCGCGACGAAGTGGTCAAGGTGCTGAACGAGGGCGGCGACTTCAACCACGGTTTCACCTACTCCGGTCACCCGGTGGCAGCAGCCGTGGGGCTGGAGAACATTCGCATTCTGAGTGAAGAAAAGATCGTCGAACGGGTGAAGTCTCAAACGGCACCCTATTTGCAAAAGCGTCTGCGCGAGCTGAGCGATCACCCGCTGGTGGGTGAGGTGCGGGGCGTCGGCATGCTGGGCGCTATCGAACTGGTGAAAGACAAGTCCACTCGGGAGCGTTATGTCGGCAAAGGCGCAGGCATGATTTGCCGCACTTTTTGCTTCAACAATGGCCTGATCATGCGGGCCGTGGGCGACACCATGATCATCTCGCCGCCGCTGGTGATTACCTCCGCCGAGATCGACGAGCTGATTGAAAAGGCGCGCAAGTGCCTGGACCTGACGCTTGAGTCATTGCAGGGCTGAATTTTTATCGGGAAATTGCCAGACTGTCCGCCGTCTAGACGCCGCTTACATAAAAAACACTGGAGCCGTACGAATGAAGAAATTTGGCAAAACCCTCCTGGCCTTGTCCCTCATGGGCGCAGTGGCCGCCGCTGCACACGCCGATGACAAAGTCCTGCACGTCTATAACTGGTCCGATTACATCGCACCCAACACCATCGCCGATTTCGAGAAAGAGTCGGGCATCAAAGTGGTGTACGACGTGTTCGACAGCAACGAGACCCTGGAAGCCAAGTTGCTGGCCGGTAAGTCGGGTTACGACATCGTCGTACCGTCGAACAACTTTCTGGCCAAGCAGATCAAGGCCGGCGTCTACCAGGAGCTGGACAAGTCCAAGCTGCCAAATTACAAAAACCTCGACCCTGCCTTGTTGAAAGCTGTGTCGATCAGCGACCCGGACAACAAGCACGCATTCCCGTACATGTGGGGCTCGATCGGCATCGGCTACAACGCTGAAAAGGTCAAAGCCGCCCTGGGCGCTGATGCACCGGTCAACTCGTGGGACCTGCTGTTCAAGCCGGAAAACGCAGCCAAGCTGAAAGGCTGCGGAATCAGCTTCCTCGACTCGCCAACCGAAATGCTGCCAGTGGCGCTGCATTACCTGGGCCTGCCGACCGACAGTCAGAAGAAGGAAGACCTGCAGAAGGCCGAGGATCTGTTCAAGAAGATTCGTCCTTCGATCACCTACTTCCACTCGTCCAAGTACATCTCGGACCTGGCCAACGGCAACATCTGCGTCGCCGTGGGTTACTCGGGTGACATCTACCAGGCCAAGGCGCGCGCTGAAGAAGCGGGTGGCAAGGTCAAAGTCAGCTACAACATTCCGAAAGAAGGTGCAGGCAGCTTCTACGACATGGTCGCCATTCCGAAAGATGCCGAAAACGTCGAAGGCGCCTACAAGTTCATGAACTTCATCCTGCAACCGAAGGTAATGGCTGAAATCACCAACTCCGTTCACTTCCCGAACGGCAACAAGGCGGCCACCGAGTTCGTCGACAAGGACATCACGTCTGACCCGGGCGTATACCCGCCAGCGGACGTTCTGGCCAAGTTGTACGCGATCGCCGACTTGCCGGCGGCGACTCAACGCCTGATGACCCGCAGCTGGACCAACATCAAATCGGGTAAATAAGCCTGACCGGGTGCGCCGTCCTGTACGGCGCACCCGTGGGAGCGAGCTTGCTCGCAAATGCTGACTGCTTCAAATGAATGCAGGGCTGACACACCGCAATCGCGAGCAAGCTCACGCCTACAGGTTTTGCGTCAGCCGTCATGACACCCGCGTCACAAAAAGTTTTTTTGCGAGAAGGGTTTATCGAAGGTAAGTTGCGCGCCGGATGTGTCACAGGCAGTCGTCACTGTCATCGGTACGGGCAACAGGCCCACCTACTAAAAAAGGACTGCACACGTGTCTATTTCTTTATTTTCAAAAGGCTTGCTACTCGGGGCCGGGCTTACGCTCGCTGCCGGTGCCTACGCGGATTCCACCGTTCGCATTTATAACTGGTCCGATTACATCGGCACCACAACGCTGGAGGACTTCACGTCCAGCACCGGGATCAAGACCAAGTACGACGTCTTCGACTCCAACGAAACCCTGGAAGGCAAGCTGCTGGCGGGCCACACCGGGTATGACGTGGTTGTGCCGTCCAATCACTTCCTCGGCAAACAGATCAAGGCCGGGGCGTTTCAGAAGCTCGACAAATCGCAGCTGCCCAACTACGCCAACCTCGACCCGGAACTGCTCAAGCGTCTGGAGAAGAACGACCCGGGCAACCAGTACGCCGTGCCGTACCTGTGGGGCACCAACGGCATCGGCTACAACGTCGACAAGATCAAGGAAGTGCTGGGCGTCGACACCATCGATTCCTGGGCCACGCTGTTCGAGCCCGAGAACATCAAGAAGCTGCAGAAATGTGGCGTCGCGTTCCTCGACTCGGCTGACGAGATGCTGCCCGCAGTCCTCAACTACATGGGGATGAATCCGAACAGCACCGACGAGAAAGACTACAAGGCGGCCGAAGCCAAGCTGCTCAAGGTCCGCCCGTACGTGACCTATTTCAACTCGTCCAAGTACATCACTGACCTGGCCAACGGCGACATCTGCATCGCGGCCGGTTTCTCCGGTGACGTCTTCCAGGCCAAGGCCCGTGCCGCAGAAGCCGGCAAGGGCGTCAAGATTGCCTACTCGATCCCGAAAGAGGGCGGCAACCTGTGGTTCGACATGCTCGCCATTCCTTCGGATGCGCCGGACGTGAAGGCCGCTCACGCGTTTATCAACTACATCCTCAAACCCGACGTGATCGCCAAGGTCAGTGACCAGGTGGGTTACGCCAACCCGAACCCGGCTTCGGGCGCTTTGATGGATCAGGACATTCGCAACGACGAGGCGGTTTATCCTTCGAAGGACATACAGGCGCGCCTGTACGTCAACTCCGAGCTGCCGCCCAAGATCCAGCGCATCATGACGCGCAGCTGGACGAAGATCAAAACCGGTAAATAAAGACCTTGGCGCCCGACCCCATTGGCCGGGCGCAAAAACAGTTGGGAGTTTCACCCATGGCAGTTGCCTCCGGCGCCTACAAGAAATCCCTTGAGGGTGGTCAGCAACCGAAACAGGTGCTGGTCAAAATCGATCGGGTCACGAAGAAGTTCGATGAGACGATTGCTGTGGACGACGTGTCTCTGCAGATCAACAAGGGTGAAATTTTTGCCCTGCTCGGCGGCTCCGGCTCGGGGAAATCGACCCTGCTGCGCATGCTTGCCGGCTTCGAACGCCCGACCGAAGGGCGCATTTACCTCGACGGCGTCGACATCACCGACATGCCGCCGTACGAACGTCCGATCAACATGATGTTCCAGTCCTACGCGTTGTTTCCGCACATGACTGTGGCACAGAACATCGCTTTCGGTCTGCAGCAGGACAAACTGCCCAAGGCCGAGATCGAAGCGCGGGTCGCCGAGATGCTCAAACTGGTGCAGATGACCCAGTACGCCAAGCGCAAGCCGCATCAGTTGTCCGGCGGTCAGCGTCAGCGTGTGGCACTGGCGCGTTCGCTGGCGAAGAAGCCGAAACTGCTGCTACTCGACGAGCCCATGGGCGCGCTGGACAAAAAACTGCGTTCGCAGATGCAGCTGGAATTGGTGGAAATCATCGAGCGCGTCGGCGTGACCTGCGTGATGGTGACCCACGACCAGGAAGAGGCCATGACCATGGCCGAGCGCATCGCGATCATGCACTTGGGCTGGATCGCGCAGATCGGCAGCCCAATTGATATCTACGAAACGCCGACCAGCCGCCTGGTGTGCGAGTTCATCGGTAACGTCAACCTGTTCGACGGTGAAGTCATCGAAGACATGGAAGGCCACGCCCTGATCAGCAGCCCTGAGCTGGAGCGCAAGATCTATGTCGGCCACGGCGTCACCACGTCGGTGGAAGACAAGCGCATTACCTACGCGCTGCGCCCTGAAAAGCTGCTGGTGACCACCGAACAGCCGTCGTTCGAGCACAACTGGTCCCGGGGCAAGGTGCACGACATCGCCTATCTGGGCGGTCACTCGGTGTTCTATGTGAAGCTGCCGTCGGGCAAGCTGGTGCAGTCGTTTGTCGCCAACGCCGAGCGCCAAGGCACACGGCCGACCTGGGACGACGAAGTCTTCGTCTGGTGGGAAGACGACAGCGGCGTGGTGTTGCGCTCATGAAAATCCGAAAGATAAAACGGGCTTTCAATCGAATAAAACCCACCGGGCGCCAGGCCGTTATCGGCGTGCCGTTCCTTTGGCTGTTTCTGTTTTTCGCGCTGCCGTTTCTGATCGTTATCAAGATCAGCTTCGCTGAAGCCGATGTAGCGATTCCGCCGTACACCGAGATCTTCACCTTCGTCGAGCAGAAGCTCGACATCGTGCTCAACTTCGCCAACTACGCACTGCTGACCAGTGACGACCTGTACATCTCGGCGTATCTCGGCTCGTTGAAGATGGCGTTCATCAGCACGGTGTTGTGCCTGTTGATCGGCTATCCGATGGCGTACGGCATCTCCATCGCCCGCAAAGAAATACAGACGGTGTTGCTGCTGTTGATCATGATGCCGACCTGGACCGCGATCCTGATCCGCGTCTACGCATGGATGGGCATCCTCAGCAACAACGGCCTGCTCAACGCTTTCCTGATGTGGCTGGGCGTGATCAGCGAGCCGTTGCAGATACTCAACACCAATCTCGCGGTGTACATCGGCGTGGTGTATTCGTATCTGCCGTTCATGATCCTGCCGCTGTACGCGAATCTGGTGAAGCACGATCAAAGTCTGCTGGAAGCCGCATCGGACCTGGGTTCAAGCACCTTCAACAGCTTCTGGAAGATCACCGTACCCCTGTCCAAGAACGGCATCATCGCCGGCTGCATGCTGGTGTTCATTCCGGTGGTGGGCGAGTTCGTCATCCCCGAACTGCTGGGCGGCCCCGAGACGCTGATGATCGGTAAAGTGCTGTGGCAGGAATTCTTCAACAACCGTGACTGGCCGGTAGCGTCGTCGCTGGCGGTGGTGATGCTGTTGATCCTCATCGTCCCGATCATTCTGTTCAACCGCAGTCAGGCCAAAGAGCTGGAGGGCAAGGCATGAGAGGCTTCCGATTCTCGAACCTGATGTTGGTGCTGGGCCTGATCTTCATCTACGCGCCCATGGTCATTCTGGTGATCTACTCGTTCAACGCCTCCAAGCTGGTAACGGTCTGGGGTGGCTGGTCGGTGAAGTGGTATGTCGGGCTGCTCGACAACACGCAATTGATGAGCGCGGTCATGCGCTCGCTGGAAATCGCCCTCTACACGTCAATCGCTGCCGTGGCGCTGGGCACCATGGCGGCGTTCGTGCTGACGCGCATCACCCGCTTCAAGGGCAAGACGTTCTTTGGCGGCTTGGTCACCGCGCCACTGGTGATGCCGGAAGTGATTACCGGTCTGTCGCTGTTGCTGCTATTCGTGGCGATGGCGCAGTTGCTCGGCTGGCCCGAGGAGCGTGGCATCGTCACCATCTGG
Organism: Pseudomonas sp. AK106; assembly: GCF_053903055.1. NCBI lineage: Bacteria > Pseudomonadati > Pseudomonadota > Gammaproteobacteria > Pseudomonadales > Pseudomonadaceae > Pseudomonas > Pseudomonas sp. AK106. The sequence continues at coordinate 5,268,178 of NZ_CP096426.1, read as the reverse complement.
ATCGCTCACACGACGTTCTGTGCGGCGTATGTGGCGGTGGTGGTGTCGGCGCGTCTGCGTGAGCTGGACATGTCCATCGAAGAAGCGGCAATGGACCTGGGTGCACGGCCATGGAAGGTGTTCTTTTTGATCACCATTCCGATGATCGCGCCATCGCTGGCAGCCGGGGCGATGATGTCCTTCGCGCTGTCGCTGGACGACCTGGTGCTGGCGAGCTTCGTCTCCGGCCCGGGCTCGACGACCCTGCCGATGGAAGTGTTCTCGGCAGTGCGCCTGGGCGTGAAGCCTGAGATCAACGCGATCGCTAGCTTGATTCTGCTGGCGGTGTCGATTGCGACCTTCCTGGTCTGGTTCTTCAGCCGCCGCGCGGAAAACAACCGCAAACGCGCGATCCAGCAAGCCATCGAAGAAGCCGCAGCAGACGGCTGGAAACAGCCGGACATACGCCGTGCGAAGGTGGTCGAGTCGGTTTGATAGTAGGACCGGCTTCAGCCGGGAAGAGGCCGGTGTGTTCGCTATAGATTTGCAGCGTAACGCCCAATGCCTTCCCGGCTAAAGCCGGTCCTACAGTCGGTGTGCCAGGCAGTCAATGATCGTTCCCACGCTCTGCGTGGGAATGCATCTCCTGACGCTCCGCGTCACAGCGATGGACGCGGAGCGTCCCGGGCGGCATCCCCACGCGGAGCGTGGGGACGATCATCACTCACACGGGGTTAACGCCCCGGCACTAACCTCAATACCTCTTTGCTGTTGCCCGCCACATCCCCTTCACTGAACCGCTCCGGCACGTACTCGCCGTTGACGTAGCGTTGCGCCTGATCGGCGTAGTGCTGGTCGAACAGCACGCCGCTCTGGCCCACCGGGTTAATGCCCAGAGCATGCGCCGGGTCGGCGAAGTCGATGAGGCGGCGCGTCGATGGCCCGTACGTCACCGGCCACGGCGCGGGGCCCAGGCTCGCTGACAGGTTGTTCGGCACCTCATGGGTACCGGGCGCCGCGAACGGCCCGACATTGAACAGCATGTCCAGCGGCGGCTGTTTGCCCAGCGGATGTTCGTGGGTCAGCGTGTGCGCCTTGCCCCACGTCCATTCATCCGGGTTCTGCCCGTACAGCGATTTCAAATGCGAGACCGCGGCATGCCAGGCGACCTTCACCGTGTTGTCGCGGCTCTCGGGCTCTCGAGAGTGGCGATTGTTCCACCACGGCGAATTCGCGTCGGCCGCCAGTCGCGGCAGCGCCAGGTCAATGAGGCGGGTCGACAGCAGCGTGGTGAACAGCCCGTCGCTCAGCTCGTCATGGAAAGCCTCATCGGTCAGGTTGAACAGGAACTGATTGAACAGCGTCGCCCCCACCGAATCCACTGAGTAGTCACCGTTCCACGCCGCCATGCGCTCCAGCAAGTCGTGCTCCTCCGGCTCGCTCACCACCCGGCGCAGCACCGGAATCAACGGCGTGAGCATCTGTGCGGCGTAATCCGTCCGGGTGCCGAGCTGCAGCGCTTTGCTGTTCTCCAGATTCCATTTCACCTTGTCGTTGCTCAGTTGGTTATTCAGCTGACGACCGCGTTCGGGGAGATTGTAATAGCCCGGAATCTCCATCCCCGTAGGCGACACCGGCTGGAAGTTCGCCGAGACGATATAACCCCGTGTCGGGTTCTCTTCCTGCGGGTTTGCGCTGAAAGGGTAGAAGCCATTCTTGTCAGCCTGCTCGGAGGCGCCGTCGAGAATGAACGTCGGATTGACCCCCGCAGGCCGCCTGGGCAACTGTGCCGCAGCCCACCAGCCGATATCACCCCTGGCGTTGGCGTAAACGACGTTCAGGCCCGGCGACTGGATCTTCTCGGCGGCGCTGCGCATCTTGTCCAGCGTGTCGGCGCGGTTGGCTTCATAGAAGCCCTGGAGGATCGGGTTGTCCGACTCGAGAAACGACCACCACATCGCAATCGGCGTATCGCTCGGCTGTCGCGCCCCATTGCCACCCATCGCGTCATTGACGATTGGGCCGTGGGGTGACTGCCGCAGGGTCAGGATGACGGGAGATTCGCCCTTGACCTCGATCTGTTCGGTGCGGGAGGTCATGTCCACCCAGGCGCCGTGATACCAGACTTGATCGGGATTGTCGGGGTTGGTTTTCTCGGCGATCAGGTCCAGATCATCGTTCTGGAACATGGTCAGGCTCCAGCCGAAGTCCAGGTTGTGGCCGAGCAGGGCGAAGGGGTTGAGCGCCTGAAAATGCCCGTATAGCTCAAAGCCCGGCGCCGTAAGCTGCGCTTCGTACCAGACTGCCGGTACCGAGAAACGAATGTGCGGATCACCCGCCAGCAGCGGTTTGCCACTCTGGGTGCGGCTGCCGGAGACCGCCCAGGCATTGCTGCCCTCGAACTGCGGCAGGCCGGCTTTCTCCAGTGCCTGCTGGCTGAGCAGCGCCAAGTCATTTAGGCCGTTCCAGTCGTTGCCGGTCAGCGCAGGCGTTTGATTGCCCCTGGAGGACTGCCCAAGCGCGCCTTTGGGCTGCCAGTCCAGATCAAAGATTTTCAAGTATTCCGGGCCCAGTTGATCCCGCACATAGGTCATCAACGTCTCGGTGCGAAAAGCGGCCGCGAAGCTGTACGCCAGATACCCGCCGACGCTTAGGGTGTCTTGCGCCGTGAACGGCCGCTCGCGAATGCCCAGCACGTCGAACTCGATCGGTTTGGGATGCGTCGCCTGGTATTGATTGATGCCGTCCAGATACGCCTGCAGCGCCTTCCACGCCGGCGTGTTTTTATCCTGGCGCGCGACGTAGGCATCGGCGTGTTCGCGGATACGCAGGCTGCGGAACAGCTTGTCGGTGTTGACCAGCTTGGGGCCAAGGACTTCAGCGAGCTCCCCGCGCGACAGCCTGCGCAGGATTTCCATCTGGAACAGGCGGTCCTGAGCGTGGACGTAGCCCAGCGCGCGGTACAGATCGTCCTGATTGTCGGCGCGAATATGCGGCACGCCCCGCTCGTCGTAACGCACGGTGACCGGGGCCTGCAGCCCGGTGAGGCTCATCTCGCCATCGCGGACCGGCTGCTTGCCGTGGATGTACCACGCGCCTGCGCCCCCGATGAGCACCAACAATGCGACGACGACGTAAAGGCTGCGTTTCATCCGGGGGCTCAAATGAGAATCGGGAAGGTTTTGCAGGCTACAGATTTGTCTCGCGACTGGGTAGACGGAGCGCCCATGGATTTAAGTGGCGCAACTTGCCACGCCGCTGCGGACAGATGACACTTCCGTGCGGCCGCTTCCTACACTCCCTCATCTGGAATTCCGATGTCCGACACGTTCGACCCCGACCATTTGCGTGCTGAGCTGTTGCCGCTGAGCACGTTGCAGGCGCCATCTGAAGAGGCCCAGGCTTATCAGCGTTTCTACGGTTTGAATGCGCTCGGGCCCAATGGCGCGACCAGCAGCCGGATCGGGCGCGTTGAAGTGGGCGGTTACGACATCGTCGCGCAGATGTGGATGCCCGAACAGCCGGTCGGCACGTTGGTGCTGATGCACGGCTTTTACGATCACGTCGGGCTGTACCGTCACGTCATCGACTGGGCACTGGGGCTTGGGCTGGCGGTGATTGCCTGCGACTTGCCGGGCCATGGACTGTCCAGTGGGGCGCGGGCGAGCATTACCGACTTCGCGGAGTATCAGGCGGTGCTGGATCGGCTGTTTGTCGAAGCCGAGCGCCTCACGCTGCCCAAGCCGTGGCACTTGTGCGGGCAAAGCACTGGCGGCGCGATTGTCATCGACCACTTGCTTCATCATGGCGACGCCAGCCCGGCGCAGGGTCAGATCATCCTGCTGGCGCCGCTGGTGAGACCGCGTGGCTGGGCCTTGTCGAAACTCAGCTATCACCTGCTGCGCGGCTTCGTCAAAGCCATCGACCGGCGCTTCAGCGAAAACTCAAACGCCCCGACCTTTCTGCCTTTTCTGCTGGCGGACCCGTTGCAGCCGCGACGCTTGCCAACGGTGTGGGTGGGCGCGCTGGCGAAATGGATCGAGCGCATCGAGCGCGCGCCGCGCAGCCTTCGCAGCCCGTTGATCGTGCAGGGCGAGTCAGACATGACCGTGGACTGGAAACACAATCTGCCGGTGCTCAAGGACAAGTTCGCCGAGCCGCAGATCTTCATGCTGCACGACGCGCGTCACCATCTGGTCAACGAGTCACCTGAGTTGCGCGCGCGGTTTTTTGAGTTTCTGACCCAGCGGATGGGGTAGGGCTCCAAGGCCGGCTTGCCGGCTGACATGACGAATGCAGGACCGGCTTTAGCCGGCAAGGCTTGAGTCTTCACACCGAAAGATGGAGGGTGGTCAAACAGTCCCCTTCCCGGCTTAAGCCGGTCCTACCGACGTCATTTGATCGTCTCCCCGACCGCCAATCCCGCGCGAACGGCTGCCAGCGCCGCCTTGTAATAGGCCTTGCCTTCGTTGGACTCGGCGAAGGTGGCAAACTCGTCCAGCTCGCCGTCCGACAGGTCGCGGTACACATAAAGCAGTGTGTTGTTCACGTCCTTGCCGATCTGCCCCATGAGCCGCTGACGCTGACTGTCGAGCATCGCCTGGGTGGTTCCGCCGCCCATCAGGCCTGGAATCATCGAACTCAGGCTGTCGGCAGCGACGCCCGCAATCGCCATGCTGACCTCAGCGCCCGCTTCCTTGGCGGGAAGGGCGTTTGCCAGGTGGCCGATGATCAGCAGACGATTGTCGTCCGCCTGGATGTGCGGCAGGCCTTGGGCGTTTTTGGCCAGTTGGTCCGGGCGCGTGGCGGTGAGCTCGGCATTGACGATCTTGCGGCCAAGGGGCGACTGGAAAAACTGCAGCGCCGGGTTCGGGTCCTGCAGCGTCTGGCGCAGCATTTGCTCCCCGCGCTGGTCCATCGCCTGCGGCGCGAAACGCTGATTGCTGTTGCTCACCAGAGCGTCGAACACGGCCGGTGGAAGGCTGTTGCGGTAACGCTGCTGGGCGGCTTTGAGGGCATCGACAAAATGAGCGCGTTGTTCCGGCCAGCCGGCGAGCGTGTACAGCTGATCGTGGCCGTCTGCCCAAGCGGGCAAAGTGCAGAACATCAACAGCAGGAAAAACAGACGGCGCATTAGAGACTCCTGTCGGCAGGCCGCCATTCTCGGTGGGGCAGCGGGGATTTGTCGAGTTAACACTTGCCAGACCCCGCTAAAAACCTCGGGTTCGATCAGCGGTAGGGCAAAACCGCCGGGCGTATTCAAACCCGTAAAAATATTCCTCATTCGCCGGACTGCAGGCTCTGTCGGATTAATCGGCGTATGGATACTATGCGCGCCATGCGCATATCCCCTGATCACCCGCTGCTGTTGCGAATCGTCGACGACCTGGCCGAGCGTGGCTGGTCGCAGCAGAACATCTTCCTGCCCGACACCCTGACCCGCGAGCTGGCGCTTGAATGCCGCACGCGTGCCGTTCAGGGCGAGCTTGCGCCTGCCGCCGTGGGGCGCGGGCCGGCGCAGGAGGTTCGCGAGGGGATTCGTGGCGATCACATTCAGTGGCTGGAAGCGGGGCAGGCCGAGCCGTGCGATCGCTATCTGGATTTGATGGAGAGCTTGCGTCAGGCGCTGAACCGAGGCCTGTTTCTCTGCCTTGAGGATTACGAGAGCCACTTTGCGCTCTATCCGCCGGGGGCCTTCTACCTCAGGCATGTGGACCGCTTTCGCGATGACGACAAACGCATGGTCTCGGCGGTTGTTTATCTAAACGACGGCTGGTTGCCGGAGCACGGCGGCCAGTTGCGGATGTACCTCAAGGACGGCGTCGAGTATGACGTGCAGCCCACCGGCGGCTGTCTGGTGGTGTTCCTCTCGGGCGACATGCCCCACGAAGTCATGCCCTCGACCCGCGAGCGGCTGTCACTGACAGGCTGGTTCAGGCGGCGCGGGAACGAGCCGTTCGAGCTGTAACTGGCTTGCTGTCCGTCTGCATCCGCCCAACATGAAATCTTCTACATCCAGCCACTCAGCGAAATACTTCGCGTCCAACCGCAGCTAAGGTAAAGGTCGTTCCTGAGCGGTTGGCTGTCGGGATGAAGAGGCTTCAAGCCCCGAGCCCGCCAGCCGCACATCGATAAAACGGAGAAATCATGAAGACGTTATTCGCGAGAACTGCCCTGACCGGACTGCTGTTGGCGGCGAGCTTGCTGGCCCAGGCCGCCGACATGCCGCGCACTGCCTCCCCAGCGGGCGCAGAGGTTTATATCATCTCGCCGAAGGACGGCGCGACCGTCAACGGCGCATTCAAGGTGCAATTCGGTCTCAAGGGCATGGGCGTCGCCCCGGCCGGTGTGGACGTCCCGGACACCGGTCATCACCACCTGCTGATCGACGTCAAGGATCAGCCCGACATGACCGCGCCGCTGCCGACCACCGACAACATCCGCCACTTCGGCAAAGGCCAGACCGAAACCGAGCTGAACCTCACGCCGGGTCAGCACACCCTGCAACTGCTGGTCGGCGACAAGAACCACGTTCCGCTGAATCCACCGGTCGAGTCGCAGAAGATCACCATCACGGTGAAATGACACGTTGCAGAAGGGCGTCTTGCGCACAGCCGGCGTGTTGCCTGATTCGCGCACAAAAAAAGGAGACCCGAAGGTCTCCTTTTTATCACCCTGAAACCAACGTCCTAGAACAGAACGCGGCTACGGATGGTGCCGTTGATGTGCTGCAGTTTCTCTTGCGCCAGATCGGAGTACTCGGCGTCAACGTCGATGACCACGTAACCGACTTTCTCGTTGGTCTGCAGGAACTGACCGGAGATGTTGATACCGTTTTCAGCGAAGACCTTGTTGATCTCCATCAGTACGCCCGGGATGTTCTGGTGGATGTGCAGCAGGCGGTGCTTGCCCGGGTGAGCCGGCAGGGCCACTTCCGGGAAGTTGACGGAAGAAACCGACGTACCGTTGTCGCTGTACTTGACCAGTTTCTCTGCCACTTCCAGACCGATGTTGGCCTGGGCCTCAGCGGTCGAGCCGCCGATGTGCGGGGTCAGGATCACGTTGTCCAGGCCGCGCAGCGGGCTTTCGAACACGTCGTCGTTGGAGCGGGGCTCGACCGGGAACACGTCGATGGCCGCGCCGATCAGGTGCTGATCCTTGATCGCTTCAGCCAGGGCGTCTAGCTCGACCACCGTGCCGCGCGCTGCGTTGATCAGGATGGCGCCCTTCTTCATCGTGCGAATTTCTTTCTCGCCGATCATCCACTGGGTTTCGTTGGTTTCCGGAACGTGCAGGGTGACGATGTCGGACATGCCCAGCAGCTCGTTCAGGCTCGATACCTGAGTGGCGTTGCCCAGCGGCAGCTTGGTCAGGGTGTCGTAGAAGTACACCTGCATGCCCAGGCCTTCAGCCAGGACCGACAGCTGAGTACCGATCGAGCCATAGCCGATGATGCCGAGCTTCTTGCCACGAATTTCGAACGAGTTCGCTGCGCTCTTGATCCAGCCACCGCGATGGCAGGAAGCGTTCTTCTCCGGGATACCGCGCAGCAACAGGATAGCCTCGGCCAGCACCAGCTCCGCCACCGAACGGGTGTTGGAGTAGGGGGCGTTGAACACAGCGATGCCGCGTTCGCGGGCTGCGTTCAGATCAACCTGGTTGGTACCGATGCAGAAGCAGCCGACCGCGACCAGTTTCTTGGCGCTGTCGAACAGTTCTTCAGTCAGTTGGGTGCGGGAACGAATACCGATGAAATGAGCGTCGGCAATCTTTTCCTTCAGTTCGGCTTCCGGCAGAGACTTGGTGTGGTACTCAATGCTGGTGTAACCGGCGGCCTTGAGGACGTCGACCGCGGACTGGTGGACGCCTTCGAGAAGAAGGAACTTGATCTTGCTCTTGTCGAGGGAAGTCTTGCTCATCTGCGTAAACCTGTGTCCCGGAGAGAAATGGCAGTAAGTGAAGCGCGCGCCAATCGGCCGAAAGCTCGATTGGCGGGGGGCGTATGCTAGCATATGCACCCCGCGAAACACCCCATTCCTGGACGTGAGCCGTTCTCAGGATGACCATGAATTGTTCGAGAGTTCTGTTGATGACCCATCCTGCGCTGATAGATGAGCTGAAGACCCTGGTTGAGCCCGGCAAGGTCCTGACCGACGCCGATTCCCTCGAAACCTACGGCAAGGACTGGACCAAACATTTCGCCCCGGCGCCCACCGCCATCGTCTTTCCGAAGACCACCGAACAGGTGCAGGCGATCGTCCGCTGGGCCAACGAACGCAAGGTTGCGCTGGTGCCGTCGGGTGGTCGCACCGGGTTGTCCGCCGCCGCCGTTGCCGCCAACGGTGAGGTGGTCGTCAATTTCGATTACATGAATCAGGTGCTCGAACTCAACCTGACAGACCGCACTGCCATCTGCCAGCCAGGCGTGGTCACCAAGCAGCTGCAGAATCTCGCCGAAGAAAACGGCTTGTATTACCCGGTGGACTTCGCGTCTTCAGGCTCCAGTAATATCGGCGGCAACATCGGCACCAACGCCGGCGGGATCAAAGTGATTCGTTACGGCATGACCCGCAACTGGGTCGCGGGCCTCAAAGTCGTCACCGGCAAGGGCGACCTTCTCGAACTGAACAAAGACCTCATCAAAAACGCCACCGGCTATGACATGCGCCAACTATTCATTGGCGCTGAAGGCACGCTCGGGTTCGTGGTCGAGGCGACCATGCGTCTGGACCGCGCGCCGAAAAACCTCACCGCGATGGTCCTCGGGACCACCGATTTCAACGCCATCATGCCGGTGCTGCACGCGTTCCAGAGCAAGCTGGACCTGACCGCATTCGAGTTCTTCTCGGACAAGGCGCTGGCCAAGGTCATGGCCCGCGGTGACGTGCCGTCCCCGTTCGAAACCGAGTGCCCGTTCTACGCACTGCTGGAATTCGAAGCGACCACCGAAGAAGTGGCCAACCACGCGCTGGAAACCTTCGAGCACTGTGTTGAGCAGGGCTGGGTGCTGGATGGCGTGATGAGCCAGAGCGAACAGCAACTGCAGAATCTGTGGAAACTGCGCGAATACATTTCTGAAACCATCTCCCACTTCACGCCGTACAAGAACGACATCTCGGTCACCGTTTCGAAGGTCCCGGCGTTTCTTGCTGAAGTGGACGCGATCGTTGGCCAGCATTACCCGGATTTCGAAATCGTATGGTTCGGCCATATCGGCGACGGCAATCTGCACCTGAACATCCTCAAACCGGAAAACCTGAGCAAGGACGAGTTCTTTGCCAAGTGCGCAACGGTGAACAAGTGGGTGTTCGAGATCGTCCAGAAGTACAACGGCTCGATCTCCGCAGAACACGGCGTCGGTATGACCAAGCGTGACTACCTGCACTACAGCCGTTCGCCGGTGGAAATCGAATACATGAAGGCCGTCAAAGCGGTGTTCGACCCGAACGGCATCATGAACCCCGGCAAAATCTTCGCGGTGTAAGCGGTTCCCCCATTACAACAAGCTTCTCAGGAGCGCTCATGAGCTATCAGCACAAGTACGTCGACGGTACCAAGGTTCACTTTCCGCTCGGTAAAGTCGTTTGCATCGGCCGCAATTACGCCGAGCACGCCAAGGAGCTGGACAACCCGGTACCGACCGAGCCATTGCTGTTCATCAAACCGGGCAGCTGCGTGGTCGGGGTCGAGGGAGGCTTCAGCATTCCTCAGGACCGAGGTTCGGTGCACTACGAAGCCGAGATCGTGATCCTGATCGGCAAGCCGCTGAGCAAGAACCCGAGCCGCGAAGAAGTCCTCGACGCAATCTCCGGCTTCGCCCCGGGCCTGGACCTGACGCTGCGTGACGTGCAGTCGAAGCTGAAAGAGAAGGGCCTGCCCTGGGAAATCGCCAAGTCGTTCGACGGCGCGGCGGTCATTGCGCCGTTCGTATCCGCTGACGCCTACCCCGATCTGACCGACATCGCCATCCGCCTGACCATCAACGGCGAAGTCCGCCAGGACGGCAACAGCAGCCACATGCTCAACCCGATCGTGCCGATGATCCAGCACATGGCCTCGCAGTTCTCGCTGCAGGCCGGCGACCTGATCATGACCGGCACGCCCGCAGGCGTAGGACCGTTCACTGTTGGCGATGAGATCGTGCTGGAGCTGACTGGCCAGAGCCGTTTCGAAAGCGACGTTCGCGGATGACACAGCGTAAAAGCCGTGCGCGTTTCCGCTGGTGGTGGTTGCTCGTTGCAGCGCTGGTGATTTTGGCCGGTCTGTCTTATGCCTGGCACTGGGACGATCGCGGCCTGTTGTGGCTGCGCGAGCGCAACGTCACGCAGGCCGAGCGCGCAGCGGGCATCTGGCTGCCGGATTACAAGGTCGACATCGACGCCAAGCCGCTGGCCGGCATGGAAGAAGACGAGGCCTCGGACCTGTCCTACGACCCGGCGACCAAAACCCTGTATTCGGTGATGGGTAAAAACCCTTTCCTTTCCGAGATCACGCTGACCGGCGACGTCATTCGCAAAATCCCGCTTGTAGGCTGGGGCAACCCTGAGGGTGTAGCCGTTCTGGGCGACGGCCTGATTGCCATCGTCGATGAGCGTCAGCACCTGATGACCATCGTCCACGTCACGCCTGAAACCAAAACCCTCAACATCGCCGACTTCCCCAAGTACGACCTGGGTCCGTCGAAGGATCAGAACAAAGCCTTCGAAGGCATCGCCTGGGACCCTCGGGATCAGCAGTTCCTGTTTGGCGAAGAGCGTCCGCCGGCGTTGTACAGCTGGAAGGCCGACGGCAGCAGCGAAGTGAAGGGCGAGAAGCGCAAGCTGATCAACGACAACCTGATCGTGCGCAATCTGTCGTCCCTGTACGCGGACCAGAGGACCGGGCATTTGCTGGTGCTGTCCGCCGAGTCGCACATGCTGCTGGAACTGGACGGCAAGGGGAATCAGGTCAGCTTCATGACGCTGCTGCATGGTTTCAACGGGCTGAGCCAGACCATCCCGCGCGCCGAAGGGGTGGCGATGGACGAGAACGGCACCATTTACATGGTCAGCGAGCCCAACCTGTTTTACACCTTCAAGCGGCAGTGACGCCGGGCCGGTTTCGACTTGATGGTCTGCCCACTTTCGCTTGAGCTCTGAAAAGGTCGAACGAGATGTCACATCGCTTTCAGTTTGGCTTCAGAATACGGTGATATTAAAGCCGCCCCACTGAAGTCGAGCCCCCTGCATGCGTCGTGTGTCCCCGTTCCAGAGCGTCCTGCTCACGTTACTTGTCCTGTTGATACTGACCGCGTCCTTTTTCGTGGCGCGCGAATACCGGGTCATCGAGCGGCTCTGGTTCAACTGGTACGTGTTCTGGCAATCCAGCGACGCGCAAGCGCTGGGCCTCGACGCCTATGAGGTCGAGATTGAGGCGCGGGCCATCGACGGCCTGACGGCTAACGTCTCGGCCCTCAGCTTCGATCCGCAACGCAAGACCCTCTTTACCGTGACCAACAAAAATCCCGAGCTGGTCGAGCTGAGCCTGGAAGGGCGGATTCTCAGACGAATTCCCCTGACCGGGTTCGGAGACGCTGAAGCGGTCGAATACATCAGCCCCGGGATTTACGTCATCAGTGACGAGCACAGTCAGCGGCTGATCAAGGTTCACGTGGATGACGACACGACATTCCTCGACGCCGCCGATGCCGAGCAGTTGACCCTGGGCATGGATGCCGGCGGCAATAACGGCTTCGAAGGCCTGGCCTACGATAATCAGGGCCGCCGCCTGTTCGTCGCCAAAGAGCGGCGGCCGGTGCAGATCATCGAAGTGCGCGGCTTTCCTGACGCCGGAACCCATTCCCCGAACATCCTGGAAGTGACGTCCAGCAAGCAGCGGGATGCCGGCCTGTTCGTCCGTGACCTTTCCAGTCTGCAGTTCGATGAGCGCAGCGGGCACTTGCTGGCGCTGTCGGATGAGTCGCGGCAGATTCTCGAGCTGGACACTGAGGGCAAGCCCGTCGCTAACGTGTCACTGACCAAGGGCAGCATGGGCCTGAGCAAAAGCGTGCCCCAGGCTGAAGGCATCGCCATGGGGGAAGACGGCACGTTGTACGTGGTGAGCGAGCCGAACCTGTTTTATGTGTTCAAGAAACGCTAACCCGGCGCTGGATGTGGCGAGGTTGGGAGAGCTGCGCATCACGGGTAGGCGTGACCGAGATCCCGAGCCCACCGCTGTCCAGCAAAATCAGCCTTGCCCCGCAACAATCAGCGCTTGAGGGTTTTCACGCCTTCTTGGGTCCCCAGCAGCAGCAGATCCGCCGGGCGCGCGGCGAACAGGCCGTTGGTGACGACGCCGACGATGTTGTTGATCTGCGCTTCCGCTTCCACCGGGTTGGTGATGTTCATGTTGTGCACATCGAGGATGATGTTGCCGTTGTCCGTCAGCACGCCCTCGCGGTAGACCGGGTCGCCGCCCAGCTTCACGAGTTCTCGGGCCACGTGGCTGCGGGCCATCGGGATCACTTCAACCGGCAGGGGGAACGCGCCCAGCACCGGCACCAGCTTGCTGGCATCAGCGATACAGATGAAGGTTTTGGCCACGGCGGCCACGATCTTCTCGCGGGTCAGGGCTGCGCCGCCGCCTTTGATCAGGTTCAGGTGCTCGTCGCTTTCGTCGGCGCCGTCGACGTAAAACTCCAGGTCGCTGACCGTGTTCAGTTCATACACCGGAATGCCGTGACCCTTGAGACGTGCGGCCGTTGCGTCGGAGCTCGCGACTGCGCCGTCGAACGCGCCTTTGTGCAGGGCCAGTGCGTCGATGAAGCAGTTGGCGGTAGAGCCGGTACCCACGCCCACGACGCTTTTGTCGTCGAGTTTCGGGAGGATGAAATCGACGGCGGCCTGGGCAACGGCCTGTTTGAGTTGATCCTGGGTCATGCGAGGTGGGCTCCGGTTACAGGTAATAGCGATAGGTCCGAGGGCCGGCAGTATAACGACATGCCGTGGCCAAAGCCTGAGTCTTGATATGGTCGTGCGCCGGGACGAGGGGTAGACTTCCGGGTCTTGCCCCTTCGCCAGCGATTCTTCCCCGATGCTCGAGCACTACGTCAAAAAGATCCTTAACTCCCGCGTGTACGACGTTGCCGTGGAAACCCCGCTGCACGCCGCCCGCCAGCTCTCCGAGCGCTTGGGCAACAACGTCCTGCTCAAACGCGAAGACTTGCAGCCGGTGTACTCCTTCAAGATTCGTGGCGCCTACAACAAGCTGGCGCAGCTGAGCCCGGAAGAACTGGCGCGGGGCGTGGTGACGGCGTCGGCGGGCAACCATGCCCAAGGCCTGGCGCTGGCGGCGAAGACCCTGGGCGTTTCGGCGACCATCGTGATGCCGAAGACGACCCCCGAGATCAAGGTCGAAGGCGTGCGCTCCCGGGGCGGAAAGGTCGTACTGCACGGCGACTCGTTTCCCGAAGCATTGGCGTATTCGCTGAAGCTGGTCGAGGAACATGGCTACGTCTACGTCCACCCCTACGACGACCCTGACACCATTGCCGGGCAAGGCACCGTGGCAATGGAAATCCTGCGCCAGCATCAGGGGCCACTGGACGCGATCTTTGTGCCGGTCGGCGGCGGCGGGCTGATCGCCGGCATTGCCGCGTACGTCAAATACCTGCGCCCGGAAATCAAGGTGATCGGCGTTGAGCCGGACGATTCCAACTGCCTGCAACAGGCCATGGCCTACGGCGAGCGCGTGGTGCTGCAACAGGTCGGGCTGTTTGCCGATGGCGTGGCGGTGGCGCAGATCGGGCAGTACACCTTCGAGATCTGCAAGGACTACGTCGACGAAGTCATCACCGTCAGCACCGATGAAATCTGTGCGGCGATCAAGGACATCTACGACGACACCCGCTCGATCACCGAGCCCGCCGGCGCGCTGGGCGTGGCCGGGATCAAGAAGTACACCGAACAGTACGAAGTCGCCGGGCAGACCTTCGTTGCCATCGACTCCGGCGCCAACGTCAACTTCGACCGCCTGCGGCACGTCGCCGAGCGCGCCGAACTGGGCGAAGGCCGCGAGGCGATCATTGCCGTGACCATTCCGGAACAGGCGGGCAGCTTCAAGGCCTTCTGCGAGGCCATCGGCAAGCGGCAGATCACCGAATTCAACTACCGCTACCACACCGACCGCGAGGCGCACATCTTCGTCGGCGTGCAGACCCACCCCGACACCGACCCTCGCAAAGCCCTGATCGCGAGCCTGACGGAACAGGGTTTTCCGGTGCTGGACCTGACCGACAACGAACTGGCCAAGCTGCACCTGCGGCACATGGTCGGCGGGCATTCAGAACGGGTGAGTGACGAAGTGGTACTGCGCTTTGAATTCCCCGAGCGGCCGGGTGCGCTGTTCAACTTCCTGAACAAGCTCGGCGGGAAATGGAATATTTCAATGTTCCACTACCGCAACCACGGTGCGGCGGATGGCCGAGTGGTGGCGGGGTTAGTGGTGCCGGAGGATGAGCGGCATCTGGTGCCCCAGGCGCTGGCGGAGATTGGTTATCCGTATTGGGACGAGACCAAGAACCCGGCGTACAAGCTGTTTTTAGGGTGAGCTCCGAAGACTGACACTGCTGACTTCAGCGGTTCATGCCCGGACCTACAGGATCAACAGCGGCAGCGGCATGCAACCGGCTGCTAATCTTGAAGCACAGCCAGACACAGGGACACGAACACAATGGAACACTTCGCTGCACTGAAAATCCTGCACATCGCCAGCACGGTGCTGCTGTTCATCTGCGCGCTCGGGTTGCTCGTGTGGATCGTGCGTGGCCGTCGGGCCGGCGATGCGACGGTGCAGAACCGCGCTATGCAACGGCCGTGGGCATTTGTCTGGGTGCTGATGGGCGTGTGCCTGTTAACCCTGCCGATCAGCGGCTGGTGGCTGGTCCACTACGCCGGTTGGCCGCTGGGACAGACCTGGCTGCTGGCGGCGAGCGTGCTGTATCTCTTCGGCGCCTTGAGCTGGGCCTGGCTGGCGGTGCGGGTGAACCGCCTGCGCCGGCCGGTGATCGTGGGCAATTCCCGCTTCACCCTGGCCCTGGCCATCTTCAGTGTCGTTTGCTTCGTGGCGATCGCCGGTCTGATGGGCGCCAAACCGGTTTAACCCCCGTCATCAAAGCTGGCGGCAACGCAGCTCAACCTGCCGACAAAGAACAGTGCGAGCGAGCTTGCTCGCGAAGGCTTTTCAACCGCGCAGTGAAATCACCGGCCAGCCGCGACGGGTGGCTTCGGCGCGCAGCTTTTCATCAGGATCGACTGCGACCGGATTTGCCACCTGCTCCAGCAGTGGCAAATCGTTCATCGAATCACTGTAGAACCAGCTGTCGTCCAGGTTGAAGCCGTTTTCTTCGATCCAGCGATTCAGACGGGTGACTTTGCCTTCGCGGAAGCACGGCACGTCAGTGGTGCGCCCGGTGTAGCGACCGTCGACGACCTCGCACTCGGTTGCCAGCAACGTGTCGATACCCAGCCGGGCCACGATTGGCGCGGTCACGAAACGGTTGGTCGCCGTGATCACCACCAGCTTGTCGCCCGCGTCGCGGTGTTTGGCGATGAGGGCCATGGCCTTCGGCAGGATCAGGGGTTCGATGCAGTCGCGCATGAATTCCCGGTGCCATTCGTCGAGCTGCGCCATGTCAGTGCGCCCGAGGATTTCCAGGCTGAAATTCAGGTAGTCGGTCAGGTTTAGCGTGCCGGCCAGATAGTCCTGATAGAAAGCGTCGTTGCGTGCCTTGTACGCAGCACCATCCAGGATGCCGCGCTCGCACAGGTAATCGCCCCAGGCGTGGTCGCTGTCGCCGCCGAGGAGGGTGTTGTCGAGGTCGAAGAGGGCCAGACGCATGGGCTTTACTCGCTGAAATATCAGAAAAAAGAGCACAAGAATACGAGGTTTGCCCGAGAGATCGCATCTATTAATGCAGTTGTCACGATAAGCTGTCGCAGCCTCGTTGCTGCCTTCACGATCTTTGTGGAACAATGCGGCGACATGCGTTTGCGAGGTTGTGGCCGTGATCGACCCCGATGGTTTTCGCCCTAATGTCGGGATAATTCTGACAAATGATGCTGGCCAGGTCTTATGGGCTCGGCGCATCAATCAAGACGCCTGGCAGTTTCCGCAGGGGGGTATCAACCCTCAGGAGACCCCGGAAGACGCGCTTTACCGTGAATTGAATGAAGAAGTCGGGCTGGAACGGCATGATGTTGAAATTCTTGCCTGCACCCGGGGTTGGTTGCGCTATCGTCTGCCGCAACGATTGGTCCGTACCCACAGCCAGCCGCTGTGCATCGGCCAGAAGCAAAAATGGTTTCTCCTGCGCCTGATCTCCAACGAGCAGCGGGTGCGGATGGATTTGACCGGCAAACCGGAGTTCGATGGCTGGCGTTGGGTCAGTTATTGGTACCCGCTGGGCCAGGTGGTGACATTCAAGCGCGAGGTATATCGCCGCGCACTCAAAGAGCTTGCCCCGCGCCTGTTGGCGCGCGACTGACACGGAGTTCGACCCCGAGCCATGCTCAATACGCTGCGCAAGATCGTCCAGGAAGTTAACTCCGCCAAGGATCTCAAGGCGGCGTTGGGCATTATTGTATTGCGCGTAAAAGAGGCCATGAGCAGCCAGGTCTGCTCGGTCTATCTGCTCGATCCTGAAGCGAACCGCTTCGTGCTGATGGCCACCGAAGGCCTGAACAAGCGCTCGATCGGCAAGGTGAGCATGGCCCCGAACGAGGGCCTCGTGGGTCTGGTGGGTACGCGTGAAGAACCGCTCAACCTCGAAAACGCCGCCGATCACCCTCGTTATCGCTACTTCGCCGAAACCGGCGAAGAACGCTACGCCTCGTTTCTCGGTGCGCCGATCATCCACCACCGCAGGGTAGTGGGCGTCCTGGTCATCCAGCAAAAGGAGCGACGTCAGTTCGACGAGGGCGAAGAAGCCTTCCTTGTGACGATGAGCGCGCAGCTCGCAGGCGTTATCGCCCACGCAGAAGCCACCGGCTCCATTCGCGGGCTCGGTCGGCAGGGCAAGGGCATTCAGGAAGCCCGATTCGTCGGCGTGCCAGGTTCGCCGGGAGCCGCCGTCGGTACCGCGCTTGTCATGCTGCCGCCGGCCGACCTTGAAGTCGTGCCGGACAAAACCGTCACTGACATCACCGCCGAACTCAAACTGTTCCAGACCGCCCTTGAAGGCGTGCGCAATGACATGCGCACCCTTTCGGCGAAGTTGGCCACACAATTGCGCCCAGAAGAGCGCGCGTTGTTCGATGTGTACCTGATGATGCTCGACGATGCGTCGCTGGGCAGCGAAGTCACCAACGTCATCAAGACCGGCCAGTGGGCCCAGGGCGCGTTGCGTTCGGTGGTCAACGAGCACGTCAAACGCTTCGAGCTGATGGACGACGCCTACCTGCGTGAGCGTGCATCGGACGTCAAAGACCTCGGTCGCCGCCTGCTCGCCTACCTTCAGGAAGCGCGCCAGCAAACACTGGTCTACCCCGACAACACCATCCTGGTCAGCGAAGAGCTGTCGCCCGCCATGCTCGGCGAGGTGCCGGAAGGCAAGTTGGTAGGCCTGATTTCGGTACTCGGCTCGGGTAACTCCCACGTCGCTATTCTGGCCCGGGCCATGGGCATTCCCACGGTCATGGGGGTGGTGGACCTGCCGTACTCGAAAGTCGACGGCATCCAGTTGATCGTCGACGGCTACCACGGCGAAGTCTTCACCAACCCGTCCGAGATCCTGATCAAACAGTATTCCGTCGTCGTCGAAGAGGAGCGCCAGCTCTCCCAAGGCCTCGACGCGCTGCGTGAATTGCCCTGCGTAACCCTCGACGGCCATCGCATGCCGCTGTGGGTCAACACCGGTCTGCTGGCAGACGTTGCTCGCGCGCAACAGCGAGGCGCGGAAGGCGTCGGCCTGTACCGCACCGAAGTCCCGTTCATGATTCAGCAGCGGTTCCCGAGCGAAAAGGAACAGCTCGCCATCTACCGTGAGCAATTGGCGGCGTTTCACCCGTTACCGGTGACGATGCGAACGCTGGACATCGGCGGCGACAAGTCGCTGTCGTACTTCCCGATCAAGGAAGACAACCCGTTCCTCGGCTGGCGCGGCATTCGCGTCACGCTGGACCACCCGGAAATCTTCCTGGTGCAGACCCGCGCCATGCTCAAAGCGAGCGAAGGTCTGAACAACCTGCGGATTCTGCTGCCGATGATCTCCGGCACCCACGAGACCGAAGAAGCGCTGCACCTGATCCACCGGGCATGGGGCGAAGTGCGCGATGAAGGCACCGACGTGCCGATGCCGCCAGTGGGCGTGATGATTGAAGTGCCGGCAGCGGTCTATCAGACCCGTGAGCTGGCGCGTCAGGTGGATTTCCTGTCTGTCGGCTCCAACGACCTGACCCAGTATTTGCTGGCGGTCGACCGCAACAACCCGCGGGTGGCGGATTTGTACGACTACCTGCACCCGGCGGTGCTCCAGGCCCTGCAGAGCGTGGTGCGCGATGCCCACGCCGAAGGCAAGCCGGTGAGCATCTGCGGCGAAATGGCCGGTGATCCTGCGGCGGCGGTGCTGCTGATGGCGATGGGCTTCGACAGCCTGTCGATGAACGCCACCAACTTGCCGAAAGTGAAGTGGATGCTGCGTCAGATCAACCTGAGCATGGCCAAGGACCTGTTGGCCCAACTGATGAAGAACGATAACCCGCAAGTCATCAGCAGCTCGCTGCAGCTGGCGCTGAGGAATCTGGGCCTGTCGCGGATGATCAATCCGGGGTCTGTGAAGGGGCACTAAGGGCTGGCGCTGCGCTGCTCTTAGTGGGACCGGCTTCAGCCGGGAAGAGGTGGAGTCAAATCTGCAGGTCCACCTTACCCAATCTCCCGCCATACGGCCCAAAGCTACGCTCGATCAGCCGCCGGCTGCCATCCGCATTCACCCGCAACACCGTGCTCGCCCGCGTGCCGTAATTGGGGCTGGCGATGAACACGCTCGACAGCAATTTCTCCGTCGCAAGCCCAACGCCGGTGCTTGGCAGTTCAGCGTCCGGCGCAGGCGCGTGATCGCTGAGAAAGCCAAATAACGCGTCGGGATCAGGATTGTTCAGCTGTTCGAACAGGGCGGCTTTGGCTTTCACCAGCTTAGGCCACGGCGTGTCGAGCCCGGCGTTGGACACACCGTAAACGCCTGCTTCCAAGCAGCGGGGTGTCGAATCGTTGCCGTTGAGGAAGTGCAACTGCTGACGATCACCCACCAGCAGATTGAACCCGCCGTATTCCGTTGATCTCGCTGCGATCTCACTCAGGTACTCATCTACGGACACATCGCTGGTCAAAAAACGAGCAACCAATTCACCCCGCGAACGACGGCCAGGCGGCTTGCCCGGCTCGCGGATGTTGGTAAGCGCTGCGAATCGTCCGCCAGCGTTGATACCCAGCCACGTCCCACCCGCTTCTAGATCGCGCCCGGCATACACCTGCGGCGCCTCTTCCCACTGGGCCAGCGGCAGAGTAGGACGGGCGTAGAACTCGTCACGATTGGCCGCCAGAATCAGCGGCTGAGCGTGCGTCGGCCGCCAGGCGAAGACGATAAGGCACATGGATGACTCCTTTTTGCGCCACTTTACCCACCCCGCACGCCGACATCCATCGCACGCTGCTAGAGCGGATCGGCGCGGTCCGGTAACATGCCGCACTGTTTTTGAGAGATGTCTGCGCTAGTGAGAGCGGCATCGTCGGCGTGCGAGGCTTTCATCGCGGTCGCTCTTACACCAGATTTCATCATTATTGGGTGGCACGACCTGCTGCCGCCGCCGCATAGTTCTGCTTCGTCGCTCAATGAGCGCTTCTATTTCAAGGAGTCGCAATGCTGCCTTACCCGCAGATTGACCCGGTAGCCGTGGCCATCGGTCCGCTGCAAATCCATTGGTACGGCCTGATGTATCTGGTCGGTATCGGCAGTGCCTGGTACCTGGCATCCCGTCGCTTGAATCGCTTTGACCCGACGTGGACCAAAGAAAAGCTCTCGGACATGATTTTCTGGGTCGCCATGGGCGTCATCGTTGGTGGACGGCTGGGCTACGTGCTGTTCTACGATCTGCCCAACTACATCGCCAACCCGCTGCTGATCTTTGAAGTGTGGAAGGGCGGCATGGCGTTCCACGGCGGCTTCATCGGCGTGATGATCGCGACGTACTGGTTCGGCAAGCGCAACGGCAAGTCGTTCTTCCAGCTCATGGACTTCATCGCGCCCATGGTGCCGATCGGTCTGGGTGCCGGGCGCATCGGCAACTTCATCAACGCCGAACTGTGGGGCAAGCCGACTGATCTGCCCTGGGCCATGGTGTTCCCCACCGACCCTGCGCAGCTGCCGCGCCACCCGTCACAGCTCTACCAGTTCGCGCTGGAAGGCGTGGCCTTGTTCGTCATTCTCTACTTTTTCTCCCGCAAGCCGCGTCCGACCATGGCCGTTTCCGGCATGTTCGCGTTGTTCTACGGCATCTTCCGCTTCGTGGTGGAGTTCGTCCGCGTGCCGGATGCCCAGCTCGGTTATCTGGCCTGGGGCTGGGTCACCATGGGGCAGATCCTCAGTCTGCCGATGATCATCGGCGGCCTGGTGCTGATCTGGCTGGCTTACCACCGCGCGCCCGCTGCCAACAACGCTGCGGTGTGACGCGCCGGGTACATCTGCTGAACGCCGGACCTTATGGGTTCGGCGGATTCACCGAAACAGAGGGCCTCTGGTCATGAAGCAATACCTTGAACTGCTGCAGGACGTCATCAACAACGGCACCCGCAAGGGCGACCGCACCGGGACCGGCACCACGGCCGTGTTCGGTCGGCAGATTCGCCACAACCTGGCCGATGGCTTCCCGCTGCTGACCACCAAAAAGCTGCACTTCAAAAGCATCGCCAACGAGCTGATCTGGATGCTCAGCGGCAACACCAACACCAAATGGCTCAACGAAAACGGCGTGACCATCTGGGACGAGTGGGCCACTGAAGACGGCGATCTGGGCCCGGTGTACGGCGCGCAGTGGACCGGCTGGCCAACCAAGGATGGCGGCAAGATCAACCAGATCGACTACATGGTCGACTGCCTGAAGAACAACCCAAACAGCCGCCGCATCCTGTTCCACGGCTGGAATACCGAATACCTGCCAGACGAGAAGCTGTCGCCGCAGGAGAACGTCAAGGCCGGGCGCCAAGCGCTTGCGGTGTGCCATTTGCTGTACCAGGCCTTCGTGGCCGACGGCAAGCTGTCGATGCAGTTGTACATCCGCAGTTCCGACGTCTTCCTCGGCCTGCCGTACAACATCGCCGCGCTGGCGCTGCTGACCCATATGCTGGCTCAGCAATGCGACCTGATCCCCCACGAGATCATCGTCAGCCTGGGCGACACTCACGCTTACTCCAACCACGAGGAGCAGATCGCGACGCAGCTCACCCGCACCCCGCGACAGCTGCCGCAGCTGAGCATCAAGCGTCGCCCTGAAAGCATCTATGACTATCGATTCGAAGATTTCGAGATCGTGGGTTATAACGCGGATCCGAGCATCAAGGCGCCAGTGGCTGTTTAAGCGCTGATCCGAAGCCATTCGCTAGACCTGCAGGAGCGCGCTTGCCCGCGATTGCGATTTGCCTGCGCCTCGACATTGCCTGACACACTGCGTTCGCGGGCAAGCGCGCTCCTACGCCCATCCTGACAGTGGGACCGGCTTTAGCCGGGAAGGCGTCGTATGCCATACCACAAGCCGTTCAATGCCCGTGGCTGCGCCCTACGTGAGAGTGTTCGACATCGGCAGCCACGACACTCCCGCTGATTTCCAGTCGATCCAGAATCCCGCAGTGATCCGGCGCGCCTTCGCTGCAGCGTTGGCGCAGGTCGACCAGTTGCTCCTGCAACGCTTGCAGGCTCGCGACGCGGGCGTTCACGTGCTGGATGTGTTCGTCGATCAGCGCGTTGACGTTCTCGCACTGGTCTCGCGGACTGTCGCGCAACGCCAGCAGGCTGCGGATCTCGTCGAGCGTCATGTCCAGGCTGCGGCAGTTGCGGATGAAGGTCAGGCGCTCGACGTGCTCCTGGGTGTACAGCCGATAGTTGCCGTCGCTGCGTGCAGGCTCACTGAGCAGTCCTTCGCGCTCGTAATAGCGGATGGTTTCCACCGGGCAGTCCGTCAGTTTCGCCAGTTCGCCGATTTTAAATGAAGGATTCATGCGCAAGACCTCAATAGGACGCTTGACCCTATAGTGGCTACAGGGTGTTCACTTGGCAACACGCACATTTAGAGACTCAATCCATGAGTGACTCTGTACACAAATCTTCCTCGCACAAACCCGCTCACGACGCGCCCGAACATACCGAGCACGAGCACGAGCACGCTGCCCATGATCATTCCGGCCATGACCACGCCGATCACGATCACGCCGGTCATGACCACGGGGAAGCCAAACTCACGCCCGTGCACAAACACGACCACGCTGCCCACGCGTGCTGCTCCCACGACAGCGCACCGTCCGTCGTGACCATCGATGGCGCATCAGACGCTGAAGGTCAGCTCAGCAGCTTCCGCATCGAAGCCATGGACTGCCCCACCGAGCAGACGCTGATCCAGAACAAGCTCGGCAAGATGAAGGGTATTCAGAAGCTTGAATTCAATTTGATCAACCGGGTGCTGGGCGTGTGGCATGAGCTGCCGTCCACCGACCCCATCCGCGAAGCCATTGGCGCGCTGGGCATGCAGGCGGACTTGATCGAGGAGGGCGCCGACAAGGAAGCCGCGTCGCTGCCGCCCGCCAACAAACCGTGGTGGCCGCTGGCGTTGTCGGGTGTCGCTGCGTTGACTGCGGAAGTCATCCATTTCACCAACGCCGCACCCACCTGGGTGGTCGCCATCGTCGCGCTGATCGCCATTTTCAGCGGCGGCCTGACCACCTACAAAAAGGGCTGGATCGCCCTGAAAAACTTCAATCTGAATATAAACGCGCTGATGAGCATTGCCGTTACCGGTGCAGTGCTGATCGGGCAATGGCCGGAAGCGGCGATGGTGATGTTTCTGTTCACCGTCGCCGAGCTGATTGAAGCCAAGTCGCTGGACCGTGCCCGCAACGCAATCGGCGGCCTGATGCAGCTGGCGCCGGAAACCGCCACCGTGCAGCAGAACGGCGAGTGGCTTGAGCTTGAGGTCAAGGATATTGCGTTGGGCAGCGTCGTCCGGGTCAAACCGGGCGAGCGCATCGGGCTGGACGGTGAAGTGGTTGCCGGCCAGTCGAGTATCGATCAGGCGCCGATCACCGGTGAAAGCCTGCCGGTCGAGAAAACCGTGGGCGACAAGGTCTTTGCCGGCACGATCAATCAGGCCGGTTCGCTGGAATACAAAGTGACCGCCGCCGCCAACAACTCGACGCTGGCGCGGATCATCCACGCCGTCGAGGCGGCCCAGGGTGCGCGTGCGCCGACTCAGCGTTTCGTTGACAGCTTTTCCAAAATCTACACGCCCGCCGTGTTCGCGCTGGCGCTGGCGATTGCGATCATCCCGCCGCTGTTCATGGGGGCGGTGTGGTTTGACTGGATCTACCGCGCGCTCGTGTTGCTGGTGGTCGCGTGCCCGTGTGCGCTGGTGATTTCCACGCCAGTGACGATCGTCAGTGGTCTGGCGGCAGCGGCGCGCAAAGGCATTCTGATCAAGGGCGGCGTGTACCTGGAGATGGGGCACAAGCTCGATTATCTGGCCCTCGACAAGACCGGCACCATCACCCACGGCAAGCCGGTGCAGACCGATTACGTGTTGCTCGATGCGTCATTGGGCGAACAGGCGCTGGCGATCTCGGCGAGTCTGGCGGGCCGCTCGGATCACCCCGTTTCTCAAGCCATTGCCAAGGCGACGCAGGAAGGCGCTCGGTTGCCGGTTGAAGCGTTCGAGGCGCTCGCAGGGCTTGGCGTGAAGGGCGAAGTGCAAGGGCGTTTGTACCATTTGGGCAACCACCGTCTGGTGCATGAAGCCGGGTATTGCTCGCCGGAGCTGGAAGCGCAACTTGAAGCGCTGGAAAGCCAGGGAAAAACCGTGGTGCTGCTGTTCGATGCCTCCGGCCCGTTGGCGTTGTTTGCGGTGGCCGACACGGTCAAGGACAGCAGCCGCGAGGCCATTGAGCAGCTGCATGCGCTGGGCGTGAAGACGATGATGCTGACGGGTGACAACCCGCACACGGCCAAGGCCATCGCCGCTCAGGTGGGCATCGATCAGGCCCAGGGCAATCTGATGCCGACCGACAAGCTGCAAGCCATCGAAGCCCTGTATGCGCAGAACCATCGCGTGGGCATGGTCGGCGACGGCATCAACGATGCGCCGGCGCTGGCCCGGGCGGAGATCGGTTTCGCCATGGCGGCGGCTGGCACGGACACCGCCATCGAAACCGCCGACGTGGCGCTGATGGATGATGATCTGCGCAAGATCCCGACCTTCATTCGCCTGTCGCGGGACACGGCGGCGGTGCTCAAGCAGAACATCGCGCTGGCGTTGGTGATCAAGCTGATCTTTCTGGCGGTGACCTTCGCCGGCATGGCGACCATGTGGATGGCGGTGTTCGCCGACATGGGCGTGAGTCTGTTGGTGGTGGCCAACGGGTTGCGGTTGTTGAAGAAGTAACGCTGATGACCAGGAATTGATGGCGCTCAGACTTGCCTCTTCCCGGCTGAAGCCGGTCCTACTAACGCCACGCGTACATTGATGATGGTGCCCATGCTCTGCGTGGGCACCATCATCCGGTTACTTCCCGTACTTCTCCCGCCCCCAGGCGATCATTTCTTCCAGCAAGCCTTTCAACACCGCCTGCGTTGGCTCGGCCAGATCCGGGCGGTAGTGGAAGGGCACGAACTCGTCCATGTAGGTGCTCTGCGCCAGTTCCAGTTGCACCGCGTGGATATGGTTGGCCGGATCGCCGTAGTGGCGGGTGATATGGCCGCCCTTGAAGCGCCCATTCAGCACATGGCTGTAAAGCTTCGCGGCAGCGCATGCGGTGTCCAGACGCTGGGCCAGCGCTTCATCACAGCTCGCGCCGTTGAACGTGCCCAGGTTGAAGTCGGGCAGTCGACCATCGAACAAGTGCGGGATGTGCCCACGAATGGAATGCGCATCGAACAGCAGTGCGTAGCCGAACTCGGCGCGCAGGCGTTCGAGCTCGCTGCGCAGCGTGTCGTGATACGGCGTCCAGATCTTCTCCAGATAGCTCGCGCGTTCCTCCTTGCTCGGCGCCAAACCCTCCCTGAACAGCGGATCCCCCTCGAACAGCGTCGAGGGGAACAACCCGGTGGTCGCGCCGGCGTACAGCGGCGTATCGTCGGACGGGCGATTGAGGTCGATGACGAAGCGCGAATATTCCGCCGACAGCACGCTGGCCCCCAGATCAGACGCAAAGTCGTACAGGCGCGGAATATGCCAGTCGGTGTCCGGCAGGCTCACGGCCTCATCCACCAGACCGTCACGCACAACGGGCGTCAGGTGCAGCCCCGGGTGCGGCATGCTGATCAGCAGCGGTACGCGACCGCGAGTGAAACTCAGAACCTTGTCCACAGTATTCCCCTGATTAGAGAGTGCGTTCCACGCCATGACGCACGACGCGTTTGTCCAGATCGCCGCCCAGCCAGTAGGCGAGGTCGGCAGGCCGTTCGATGTGCCAGGCGACGAAATCCGCCGTCTTGCCCACCTCCAGCGAACCATGGGTCCCCGCCATGCCCAGCGCTTGAGCGGCGTGGATGGTTGCGCCGGCCAGGGCTTCTTCCGGCGTCATACGGAACAGCGTGCAGGCCATGTTCAGCATCAGCCGCAGCGACAGGCCCGGCGACGTGCCCGGGTTGAGGTCGGTGGAAATGGCGATCTTCACCCCGTGTTTGCGCAGGGCATCCATTGGCGGCAACTGAGTTTCGCGCAAGAAGTAGAACGCACCCGGCAGCAAGACGGCGACCGTGCCTGAGGCCGCCATCGCGATGGCGTCTTCTTCGGTCATGAACTCCAGATGGTCAGCCGACAGCGCCTGATAACGCGCCGCCAGACTCGAGCCATGCAGCGAGGACAACTGCTCGGCGTGCAGCTTGACTGGCAGCCCCAACTGGCAGGCGGTGATGAACACCTGTTCGACCTGTGCCGGCGAGAAGGCTAGGTATTCGCAGAACGCATCGACCGCATCCACCAGATTCTCCGCCGCCAGCGCGGGCAACATTTCGCTGCAGATATGGGCGATGTAGTCATCGGCGCGGTCTTTGTATTCCGGGGGCAAAGCGTGGGCGGCGAGGCAGGTGCTGCGCACGGTGACCGGCAGGTTTGCGCCCAGTTGACGAATCACCCGCAGGATTTTGCGTTCGCTGGCGAGGTCCAGGCCGTAGCCGGATTTCATCTCGATCGTGGTCACTCCATCCCTGAGCAGATGAAGCAGACGACGTTCGGCGCTGGCGTAGAGTTCTTCTTCACTGGCGGCCCGGGTAGCGCGCACGGTGCTGGCGATGCCGCCACCCGCTGCGGCGATCTCGGCGTAGCTCACGCCCTGCAAACGCTGCTCGAATTCACCGCTGCGGTTACCGCCGAACACCGTGTGGGTATGGCAATCGATCAGGCCGGGCGTCACCCATGCGCCGTTCAGGTCGATGCGCTTGACGTCGCCCGGGTCCGGCAGGTCTCGGAGAGGACCGATCCAGACGATCTGCGCTGCATCGGTCACGATGGCGGCGTCCTCGATGATCGAGTACGTGCCGTTCGCCATGGTTGCTGCGTGACAGTGGTGCCAGAGCGTTTTCATCGATGCCTCCAAGGGTCCGGTTTCACAACCTGTTTCGGATATTGCAAGTGCTAAGTGTGGGAGTGAGCTTGCTCGCGAAGAGGCAAGTGAGTCCGCCGAATCTCCGGCGCCTGAACTTCAGTCTTCGCGAGCAAGCTCGCCCCCACACGGACCGTTCATGACAGTCCATTTATCAGCTGTTTGATGTGGCCTTTATCAGGTCCTGCTTCGGCTTGACCCATACCCAGTACGCAACCACCAGCAACCCGATCCACACCGCCCCCACCGCCAGCGCGGCCTGGCTGTCCGGGAAATAACCCAGCACGCCAAACACAAACACCATGAACAAGGTGGCAACAATCGGCGCGACGGGCCAGAACGGCACCGGGAATTTCAGCTGGGCGACTTCTTCTGCGCTCATGGAGCGGCGCATGGCGATCTGCGTGACCAGAATCATCAGCCACACCCAGACCGTCGCGAAGGTCGCAATCGAGGCGATCAGCAGGAACACGTTTTCCGGAATCAGGTAATTCAGCACAACGCCGCAGAGCAGCGCGATGCCCATCACCAGCACGGTCATCCACGGCACGCCTTGGGCGGACAACTGAGCAAAACCCTTTGGCGCCTGACCTTGTATCGCCAGGCCGTACATCATGCGTCCGGCACCGAAAATGTCGCTGTTGATCGCCGAAACGGCTGCGGTGATCACCACGATGTTGAGGACGGTGGCCGCGGATGAAATCCCCAGGTGATCGAAGATCTGGACGAACGGGCTGCCCTGGCTGCCGATCTGCTGCCACGGGTACAACGACATCAGGACGAACAGCGTGAGCACGTAAAACAACAGAATCCGCAGCGGCACCGCGTTGATCGCGCGGGGAATCACGCGCTCCGGATTACGTGCTTCACCGGCAGTGATGCCGATGATTTCGATGCCGCCGAAAGCGAACATCACCACTGCCAGCGAGGCCACGAGGCCGCTGATGCCGTTGGGCATGAAGCCGCCGTAGGCCCACAGATTGCTCACGCTGCTGACGCCGCCGCCCGACACCGAACCGATGCCGAACAGCATGATGCCGAAGCCCGCGAGGATCATCGCGATGATCGCGCCGACCTTGAGCAGCGACAGCCAGAACTCCGTTTCACCGAACACCTTGACGCTGCACAGGTTCAGCGCGCCGATCAGAAACACAATGCCGAGCACCCAGATCCAGCGGGGCACCTCGGGAAACCAGAAGCCCATGTAGATGCCGAACGCAGTGACATCGGCCAGACAGACGATGACCATCTCGAACGCGTAGGTCCAGCCAAGGACAAACCCGGCGAGTGGGCCCAGGTACGTGGTGGCGTACTCGCCGAACGAGCCGGACACCGGGTTGCGCACGGCCATCTCGCCGAGGGCGCGCATGACCATGTAAACGGCAGCGCCGGCGATGATGTACACCAGCAGCACGGCGGGGCCAGCCAGCTTGATCGCCGACGCGGAACCGTAGAACAACCCGGTGCCAATGGCCGAGCCCAGCGCCATGAAGCGTATGTGACGCGCGCTGAGCCCGCGTTTAAGATCTGTAGCGTTTTGCGATGTCATTTCACACGTTCCTAGTCTTACTTTTTGCTGCGAAATGAGCGGCTCTTGTGGGAGTGAGCTTGCTCGCGATTGCGGTGTGTCAGACGGCAAATGCGTTTCTGACTTATTGCATCGCGAGCAAGCTCATTCCTACAGGGGTAATCCCCCCACTCATTTCAACGACAGGCCATCCTGGCCTGTCCCGATCAAAAACTCGGCAGCAGGTCAGCAGAAACCAGGTCGCTCAGGCAGTTGGAAGCCAGCAGCTCGATGGCGGCCTCGATATCAGGGGCGAAGAAGCGGTCTTTCTCGTAGAACGGGACTTTGCCGCGCAGCGTGGTGCGGGCGATTTCCAGTTTTTCAGAGGTCTTCAGACCGTTGCGCAAGTCCAGACCCTGACACGCAGCCAGCCATTCTACAGCCAGCACGCCGCGAGTGTTCTCCGCCATTTCCCATAACCGCTTGCCGGCGGCAGGCGCCATCGACACGTGGTCTTCCTGGTTGGCAGACGTGGGCAGGCTGTCGACGCTGTGCGGGTGGGACAGTGCCTTGTTTTCACTCGCCAGCGCTGCAGCCGTGACCTGGGCAATCATGAAACCTGAGTTCACGCCGCCGTTGGCCACCAGGAACGGCGGCAGCTGCGACATGTGCTTGTCCATCATCAGCGAGATGCGGCGTTCGCTCAGTGAGCCGATTTCAGCGATGGCCAGGGCGATGTTGTCGGCAGCCATGGCAACCGGTTCGGCGTGGAAGTTACCGCCGGAAATGACTTCACCTTCGGCTGCGAACACCAGCGGGTTGTCCGACACTGCGTTGGATTCGATCGCCAGCACTTCGGCGGCCTGACGCAGTTGGGTCAGGCAAGCGCCCATGACTTGGGGCTGGCAGCGCAGGGAGTAGGGGTCCTGAACCTTGTCGCAGTCCCGGTGGGAGTCGGAGACCTGACTGCCTTCGCCGAGCAGCTCGCGATAGGCCGCAGCCGAATCGATCTGGCCGCGCTGACCGCGAGCCGCATGAATGCGTGCATCGAACGGCGCGCGGGAGCCGAGCACGGCTTCAACGGTCAGCGCGCCGCAGCTCAGGGCACCGGCGAACAGGTCTTCGGCTTCGAACAGGCCGCGCAGCGCGTACGCCGTCGACACTTGGGTGCCGTTGAGCAGCGCCAGGCCTTCTTTGGCCGCCAGCGTCAGCGGCGTGAGCCCGGCAATCGCCAGAGCTTCCACGGCGTTCAGCCATTCGCCCTTGTGGCGTGCCTTGCCTTCGCCCAGCAGCACCAGCGACATGTGCGCCAATGGCGCGAGGTCGCCGGACGCGCCCACCGAACCCTTGAGCGGGATGTGCGGATAAACCTCGGCGTTGATCAGGGCGATCAGTGCGTCGATGACCTGACGGCGAATCCCGGAAAAGCCCCGGCTCAGGCTGTTGACCTTGAGCACCATGATCAGGCGCACCAGCTCATCGCTGATCGGCCCGCCAACGCCGGCGGCGTGGGACAGCACCAGCGAGCGCTGCAGATTTTCGAGGTCGGCGCTGGCGATGCGCGTCGAGGCCAGCAGGCCGAAACCGGTGTTGATGCCGTAGGCGGTGCGGTTTTCGGCGAGGATCTGCTCGACGCAGGCCACGCTGTCTTCGATCTGCCGATGGGCGCTGGCGTCGAGGGTCAGCGTGACGGGTCGCTGATAAATCGCGCGCAGCTGGGCGAGGCTCAACTGGCCAGGGATCAGATTCAGCGGGGTCGCCTGTTGGGTGTCGGTCACGATGCTGCTACTCCTGAATGGGTATCGGTCGTCTGCGCTGAACCGGCTCCTGCCTGTCCCGCGCGGGGGGCGCTTGCGCTGCGACCGTTGTTGTCGGTGTCGGGACTAGCGTCTGCCGCGTAGTCGCGGCAGCGCTGGAATACGGTTTCCAATGACTCTTCGTTCCTCAGCAGCGTCACGCTGCTGGCAATGTCCGGGGCCAGCCAGCGGTCTTCGTCGTAGGCCGGCACGCGTTCGCGCAGCAAACGCCAAGCCGCCTCGGTGCCGACGCCAAAGCGCGGGCCCTTGAAAAACTCGAACGCCTGGGCGGCCAGCAAATACTCGATGGCGAGGATCTGCGTCACGTTCTCCAGCACCTTGTGCAGCTTCAAGGCGGCGCTGGTGCCCATGCTCAGATGATCCTCCTGCAGGCCGGACGTCACGTAGTTATCGATGACCGCCGGTTGTGCCAGCTGGCGGTTTTCCGCGCACAGCGAGGCGGCGACGTATTGGGTGATCATCATCCCGGAATTGACCCCCGGCTGGCTGACCAGAAACGCCGGAAGCCCGCTGACTGTCGGGTTGATCAGCCGGTCCAGCCGTCGCTCGGCAATCGAGCCCAGTTCGGCCATGGCAATCGCCAACAGATCAGCGGCCATCGCCACGGACTGGCCGTGGGGGTTGGCCTGGGAAACCACCCGATACGCTTCCGGTGTGCCCAGCAGCAG
The DNA here is from genome assembly GCF_053903055.1 of Pseudomonas sp. AK106. Taxonomy (NCBI): domain Bacteria; kingdom Pseudomonadati; phylum Pseudomonadota; class Gammaproteobacteria; order Pseudomonadales; family Pseudomonadaceae; genus Pseudomonas; species Pseudomonas sp. AK106. The sequence goes on along the minus strand of NZ_CP096426.1, from coordinate 5,237,375 downwards.
CGGGTTGTCGGTGGCGGAATTCAGCTCGATCTCGATCTGCCGCGTCGCGTGGGCCAACTGGTCGCGGGTGGCGCCGTGGACCTGGGGGATAGAGCGGATGCTCAAGGCGTCCTGGGTGCGGATGCCCTGACTGTTGGCAAGCACTTCGCTGCCGGCGAGCAGACCGCGCAGGTTTTTGCCCACCTGTTGCATGCCGGGGTGCGGCTTGAGGGCGATGATGGTTTCGTCGAAGGCGTCGAGTTGCCCACGCAGGCCTTCGAAGGTCATGGCGCTGATGACATCGGCCCACTGCATCAGGCGATTCACGTCGGCAATCGCCAGGCAACTGAGGCCGGTCATGCACGGCGTGCCGTTGACCAGACACAGACCGTCCTTCGCACCCAGTTCCACCGGCGACAGGCCTTCTTCGCTGAGCGCCTGCAACGCCGACATCACTTGCCCGCGATAACTGACCTGACCCACGCCGAGCAGGGCAACGCCGATGTGCGCCATATGAGTGAGGTAACCCACCGACCCCTGGGACGGCACTTGCGGGGTGATGTGTCGATTGAGCAAGGCGAGCAAGGCCTCGACCACTTGGCGGTGAATCCCGGACTTGCCCTGGCTGTAATTGATGATCGCGGCGCAGGTGATCGCGCGGGTCTGCTCGTCTGGCAACGCCGGGCCGACGCCGCAGGCATGGCTGAGCAGCGTGTTGCGCGACAGCCGGCCGAGTTGCTCTCCCGCCAGCGACACATTGCACAGCGCGCCGAGGCCGGTGTTCACGCCATAGGCGCGCTCGCCGCTGGCAACGATGCGCTGCACGATCGCCTGGGCATTGTCGATCCGCGCCCACGCGCCTTCGGACAACGACAGCGTTGCGCCATGGCGGGCAACGGCGGTCACGTCCCGCCAACTGAGCGGGCCTTCGCCAATGATGATCTGTTCTGCTCGCGACATGACCGCAGCGTCCTTAGAGAGTCGCCACGCGCCGCTGCACGAAGCGATCGACGTAATCGTCGGCAGGCGAGTAGAGGATTTCTTTCGGTGTCCCGACCTGGATCAGCTGTCCGTCCTTGAGAATCGCGATGCGGTTGCCGATGCGCACGGCTTCGTCGAGGTCGTGGGTGATGAAAACGATGGTTTTCTTCAGGTTCGATTGCAGCTCCAGTAACTGATCCTGCATCTCGGCGCGGATCAGCGGATCGAGTGCGCTGAACGCTTCGTCCATCAGGATAATGTCGGTGTCGGCCGCCAGCGCCCGTGCCAGGCCGACACGCTGACGCATGCCGCCGGAGAGCTGATGGGGGTACTTTTTCTCGTAGCCCTTCAGGCCCACCGTGGTGATCCAGTGCTGCGCGCGTTCGGCGCATTGCGTTTTGCTCTCGCCACGAATGGTCAGGCCGTAGGCGACGTTGTCGATCACGGTCTTGTGCGGCAGCAGGCCGAAGCTCTGGAACACCATGCTGATCTTGTGTCGACGGAAGTTGCGCAGCGCTTCCATGTCGTAGGTCAGGATGTTTTCGCCATCGACCAGAATCTCGCCGCTGGTGGGGTCGATCAGGCGGTTGAAGTGGCGCACCAGGGTCGATTTGCCGGAGCCCGACAGGCCCATGATCACGAAAATCTCGCCGCTGGAGATAGACAGCGACAGGTCGTTCACGCCGACCACACAGCCTGTCTGCGCCAGGACCTGATCCTTGCTCTGGTTGTTCTGAACCATCGCCAGGGCATCCTTGGCGCGGTTGCCGAAGATCTTGTAGACGTTCTTGACGACGATCTTGCCGCCCGTGTTCTCTGGAACGCCTGTGTTCGCTGGATTGCCCGAGCTCGCTGGATTGATAGTCTCGACGCTCATTTGTTCGCCTCATGCCGTGGACGGCCGTAGGCCTGCGTAATACGGTCGATCACGACCGCCAGAATGACGATGGCCAGGCCCGCTTCCAGGCCGCGTCCGACGTTGAGGGTCTGAATGCCGACCAGCACGTCTTCGCCCAGCCCGCGAGCACCGATCATCGAGGCGATCACCACCATCGACAGCGCCATCATCGTGGTCTGGTTGATCCCGGCCATGATGCTTGGCAGGGCCAGCGGCAGTTGCACGCCGAACAGTTGCTGCCAACGGTTGGCGCCGAAGGCGTTGATCGCTTCCATGACCTCGCCATCGACCTGACGAATGCCCAGATCGGTCAGGCGAATCAGCGGCGGCGCGGCGTAGATGACCGTGGCGAAGATCGCCGGGACCTTGCCCAGACCGAACAGCATCAGCACCGGAATCAGGTACACGAAGCTGGGCATGGTCTGCATGATGTCCAGCAGCGGCATCAGTATCGAGCGCAGGCGATTGCTGCGCGCCGACAGAATGCCGAGCGGTATGCCGATAATCACCGAGATCAGCGTGGCGACCAGCATCAGCGCCAGGGTCTGCATCAGCTTGTCCCACAGGCCAACGGCACCGACCAGAAACAGCAGGCCGACGATGACCACCGTGGTGGTGATCTTGCGGGTCGCGTGCCAGGCGATCAGGCCGACGATGGCCAGCAGCAGCCACCACGGCGCAACGCGCAGCAGGCCTTCGAGCTTGACGATGGCCCACAGCAGCGTGTCGGAGATGTGCCGGAACACGTCGCCGTAGTTGGTGACCAGCTTGTCGACCCAGTCATTGACCCAGTCGGCGATGGAGAACGTGAAGCTTTCGGGGAACATATCGTTATCTCGATGTTTAGAGTGGCGGCCTGGTTCATGTAGGAGCGTGGCTTGTCCCGCGATCTGTCGCGAAGCGGCAGCAAAATCAAACCCTGCGGTGTGTCTGACATACCGCGTTCGGCTTATCTACGACCGGTTCCCGGCCGCTCGCGGGACAAGCCACGCTCCTACAGACAGCGGTGCCTGTCAGAGAGAGGCATCCACCTTCTTCGCCGCATCCTCGCTCACCCACTGATGCCAGACTTCCGGGTGCTCCTTGAGGAAGATTTTCGCCAGCTTCGGCGACTCGATGCGCTCTTTGGTCATGCGCGCCAGATTCTGGTTGAGCAGGTCGATCGGGATGTTGACCTTCTCCATCACCGACACCAGTTCAGGCGCCTGTTCGTGGAACGCCTTGGACAGGCCGACCTTGATCTCGATGGTCTTGTTCACGCCGGCTTTCTCGTCCAGACGCACCATGTCCACCTGGCCCATCAGCGGGGTCGGCGACCAGTAGTACGCCAGGATCGGCTCGCCACGCTTGTAGCTGGACAGAATCGCCGCATCCAGCGCCGGGCCGGTGCCTGGGCGGAAGTTGGTGTATTTGCTTTCCAGGCCATAGCTCTTCAGCATTTCGCTGTTTTCCAGCTCGCAGGTCCAGCCGGCCGGGCAGTTATAGAAACGGCCTTTTTCCGGCTCTTCGGCGTCCTTGAACAGGGCTGCGTATTTGCCCAGATCGGCGATGGACTTGAGGTCCGGTGCCTTGGCTTCCAGCTTGCGCTTGGCGTCGCCTTCGATCACGTAGCGCGGCACGTACCAGCCTTCCACCGCACCCTTGACCGGCGAACCGACGCCGACCACTTTGCCGGCGGCTTCAGCCTTGTTCCAGACTTCGCTGCGGCCGACCCACTCTTCGGCAAACACTTGAATATCGTTGGTGCTCAGGGCGTTTTCCATGGTGATGGAGTTGCCCGGCAGGCTGTCCACTTCGCATCCATAACCCTTGTTCAGCACCACTTGCAGCACATCGGTCAGCAGCATTGCGCTTTCCCAGTTCAGGCCGGCGAATTTCACCGGCTTGCCGGACTCGCACCATCCCGCCGCCTGACTGGCGCCACTGGCGAGCACGCCCGCGGTGAGCAACGTGGATAGCAGGGCCTTTTTCGTGTTCATTGAGTGACGCTCCGGTCTTGTAGTGGATGACGGCAGTAACGAAAACAGATGGCTTCCAGCCAAGGGGAGAGGCACTTGGCGGCCTCGTCCCGCTTCTCTCTCCAGCATGCCTCCTGCAACAGACGTGCAGGACGAACGGTCAGTTCACCGCCACGTGCGCAGGGGCAGCGGCGCGACTTGCCTGAGGTGCCCCCGAATCCGTCGGCAGGATCAAGCGATCGGCCACGTTGCCCGGCCACCTCTTCGCCGCCCCGTAGTACAGCACAGCCGGCACGATGAGGCCGATGATCCACGAGATGTCGGTGTCATCGAGGCTCGCCACCAGTGGCCCGGTGTAGAAATGCGTGGAGATGAACGGCATCTGAATCAGCACGCCCAGCACGTAAATCCCGATGCCCATCCCGTTCCAGCGACCGTAGCGACCGTTCGGGTCCGAGAGCGCCGGGATGTCGTAGCGTTCTTTGGTGATGCAGTAGAAATCCACCAGATTGATCGCGCTCCACGGCGTGAAGAACGCCAGCAGAAACAGGATGAAGGCCGAGAAGTCCTTGAGGAACGAGTCCTTGCCCAGCAGCGCCAGGGCCGTCGCGATACCGACCATGGCGAAGATGTACGTCAGCCGCAGCGCGCTGGAGATGTGCCGATTGCCACGGAAGCCGCTGACGATGGTGGCGATGGACATGAAGCTGCCGTAGGCGTTGAGCGTGGTGATGGTCACCTTGCCGAACGCGATGCTGAAATACAGCGCTGCTGCGACCACGCCGGTCCCGCCGAGGCCGACGATGAACGAGACCTCGTGATGGGCGAAGTTTTTGCCGGCCAGCGCCGCCGCGAACACGCCGAACACCATCGACGCCTGCGCGCCGATCACCGACCCCAGACCTACCGCCCAGAATGTTTTGCCGGCTGAGGTGCTACGCGGCAGATAGCGCGAGTAGTCCGCGACGTAAGGGCCAAAGGCGATCTGCCAGGACGCCGACAGGGAAATCGCCAGCAGGAAGCTGCTCAGCGAGAAGTGCTTATTGCCCAACAGCGCGCCGACGTCGTTGCCCGCCAGCAGTGCGGCGAACAGGTAGACGAACGCGATCACGCCAATGAGGCTGGCGACCCGGCCGATCAGGTGGATGACCCGGTAGCCCAGAATGGTCAGTACCACGATGGCCGCCGCGAATATCACCACGCCTTGCCAGTCCGGCACGTTGATCAGTTGTGCCACCGCCTGGCCCGCGAGCAGCGAGCCGCTGGCGGAAAAACCGATGTACATCAGGCACACCAGCACCAGCGGAATCACCGCGCCATAAACGCCGAACTGTACCCGGCTGGAAATCATCTGCGGCAGACCGAGCTTCGGGCCCTGTGCTGCATGGAGTGCCATCACGCCACCGCCGATGAGTTGCCCGATGAACAGCCCGATCAGCGACCAGAACACATCGCCGCCCAGCACCACGGCCAGCGCCCCGGTGACAATCGCGGTGATTTGCAGGTTGGCGCCCAGCCAGAGGGTGAACTGACTGAACAGACGGCCGTGTCGTTCGGCATCAGGGATGTAATCGATCGAACGCCGCTCGATCACGGAAGCAGGTGCAGCACGATCATCTGGAACAGCCATCTCAAACATCCCCGAAACAGTTCTGGAAGCGCTAGTCGTCAGGCACATTTCTGCGCGGATCTGTGGGGGCGAGCTTGCTCGCGAAGGGGCCGGTACATCCGCAGCATCAACTGCGTCTGGGCCTCACCATTCGCGAACAAGCTCGCTCCCACAGGGTTCAGCGCGATGGCCACTGAAGTATCAGATCATCGGCAGGTTCAGGCCCTGCTCTTTGGCGCAGTCGATCGCAATTTGATACCCGGCATCGGCATGACGCATCACGCCGGTGGCCGGGTCGTTGTGCAGGACGCGGGCGATGCGTTCGGCAGCTTCGTCGGTGCCGTCGCAGACGATGACCATGCCCGAGTGCTGCGAGAAGCCCATGCCGACGCCGCCGCCGTGGTGCAGCGAGACCCAGGTCGCGCCGCTCGCGGTATTGAGCAGCGCGTTGAGCAGCGGCCAGTCGGACACGGCGTCGGAGCCGTCCTGCATTGATTCGGTCTCGCGGTTCGGGCTGGCGACGGAGCCGGAGTCCAGGTGATCACGGCCGATCACCACCGGCGCCGACAGCTCGCCGCTGCGGACCATTTCGTTGAAGGCCAGGCCCAGCTTGGCGCGCTGACCCAGGCCGACCCAGCAGATACGTGCCGGCAGACCCTGGAAGCTGATGCGCTCACGGGCCATGTTCAGCCAGTTGTGCAGGTGCGCGTCGTCCGGGATCAGCTCTTTGACTTTGGCGTCGGTCTTGTAGATGTCTTCAGGGTTGCCCGACAGCGCGGCCCAGCGGAACGGACCTACGCCACGGCAGAACAACGGGCGAATGTACGCGGGGACGAAACCGGGGAAGTCGAAGGCATGGGTCACGCCGACTTCCTTGGCCATCTGACGGATGTTGTTGCCGTAATCGAACGTCGGCACGCCCATTTTCTGGAACGCCAGCATGGCTTCGACGTGCTCGGCCATGGATTGCTTGGCGGCCTTGACCACGGCGGCAGGCTCGGTGGCGGCGCGCTCGCGGTACTGCTCCCAGGTCCAGCCTTTTGGCAGGTAGCCGTTGAGGGGGTCGTGGGCGCTGGTCTGGTCGGTGACCATGTCCGGGCGTACGCCACGGCGGACCATTTCCGGCAGGATCTCTGCCGCGTTGCCGCACAGGGCGATGGAGATCGCCTTGCCTTCGGACGTGTATTTGGCGATACGGGCCAGCGCGTCGTCCAGGTCAGTGGCCTGTTCGTCGACGTAGCGGGTCTTGAGGCGGAAATCGATGCGGCTCTGCTGGCACTCGATGTTCAGCGAGCACGCGCCCGCCATGCCGGCGGCCAGTGGCTGCGCGCCGCCCATGCCGCCCAGTCCTGCGGTCAGTACCCAGCGGCCTTTCAGGTTGCCGTCGTAATGCTGGCGACCGGCTTCGACGAAGGTTTCGTAGGTGCCTTGGACGATGCCCTGGCTGCCAATGTAGATCCAGCTGCCGGCGGTCATCTGGCCGTACATCGCCAGGCCTTTAGCATCCAGTTCGTTGAAGTGCTCCCAGCTCGCCCAGTGCGGCACCAGGTTGGAGTTGGCGATCAGCACGCGGGGCGCGTTGCTGTGGGTCTTGAACACGCCGACCGGTTTGCCGGACTGCACCAGCAGGGTTTCGTCGTCGTTCAGGTTCGTCAGGCTCTCGACGATCTTGTCGTAGCACTCCCAGTTGCGCGCTGCTCGACCGATACCGCCGTAGACCACCAGTTCGTTCGGGTTCTCGGCGACTTCCGGGTCGAGGTTGTTCATCAACATCCGCAACGGCGCCTCGGTCATCCAGCTCTTGGCGGTCAGTTGCGTGCCACGGGCTGCGCGGATTTCCACATCGCGGCGTTTGGTCCATTGCTGAGCAGGGGTGTTGTGGTCAGTAGTCACTTAACAGTCCTCGATGATCGATCCGGCCTGGACGCGGGAGTCCGTGACGAACGTGGGAATAAGGTTCTGCATGAGTGCTGCCGTTGTAATCCTAACCGGCTGGGAACAGCTTTTATCGACTCACGCTTACTTGTACATACAAGCATATGCAACCAAGAGGCCAACGTTGCTTTTGCGGGCGCAGAAATCCCGCCGGCCCGCATTGCTGCGCGCTTGCCAAGGTTTCAGCCGTGCGAAGGCCTACGGATGCAAGGAAGGTGAAAAGAAGGGAATTGTTACTTTTCGGTGCGAACGCCCCAGCTCAGTGCATGACTGGGGTAACAGAAGAGTTATTTGCGGAGCTACTGACCTGTGGGAGCGAGCTTGCTCGCGAAGCGGTTGATACATCCGCAAAATCTCCTGCTGATGTACTGCCATCTTCTTGAGCAAACTCACTCCCACAGGGCCAGTGTCTGCGGCGCGATACCGTTGTGTCTGGACTCAATCAGCGCTGGGCCAGCTTGCTGCGCAACAGCCATACCCCGGCAAGCGCCGACGCGATCGAGCCCAGCAACACGCCCACTTTCACTTCATCGATCAGATGCGCTGCGCCCGGGAAGGCCAGGTTGCCGATGAACAGACTCATGGTGAACCCGATCCCGCAGAGCAGGGCCACGCCATACAGCTGGGGCCAGTTGCTGCCTTCCGGCAGCGTCGCCAGCCCGGACCGGATCGCCAGCACCGCGGCGAGGAACACGCCGATCTGCTTGCCGACAAACAGCCCCAGCGCCACACCCAGCGGCACCGGGTCGACCAGATTGCCGAGAGTAATGCCCGACAGGGACACGCCCGCATTGGCAAATCCAAAAATCGGCACCACCGCGAACGCCACCCAGTAGTGCATTTTCTCTTCAAGAAACAGCAGCGGCGAGCGGGCTTCTTCCTTGGGCGTGCCCAGCGGAATGCACAGCGCCAGGGCTACACCGGCCAACGTTGCATGCACGCCTGACTGCAGCACAAAGAACCACAACAACAGGCCGAGCAGCAGGTATGGCAGCAATCGCTGCACGCCCATGCGGTTCATGATCACCAGCACGGCCAGCGTCGCGAAGGAGGCGCCCAGCATCGGCATGTTCAGGCCGGTGCTGTAGAACAGCGCGATGATGGTGACGGCGCCCAGGTCATCGAGAATCGCCAGCGCGGCCAGAAACACCTTCAGCGACGTCGGCACCCGCTTGCCCAGCAACGACAGCACGCCAAGGGCGAAGGCGATGTCAGTGGCCGCCGGGATCGCCCAGCCGCTCATGGTTTCGGCGTTGCCCATGTTGACGCCGATGTAGATCAGCGCCGGCACCAGCATGCCGCCCGCTGCCGCGAAACCGGGCAGCGCACGCTGACCCCAACTGGCGAGACCGCCGGCCAATACTTCGCGTTTGATTTCCAGGCCGACCATCAGAAAGAAGATCGCCATCAGCCCGTCGTTGATCCACAGCTCGATCGACAACCCGCCCCAGACACTGTGCAGTGCGGCGAAATACGAGGGGGCGAGGGGGGAGTTTGCGACGATGATCGCGGCGAGGGCGGCGCCCATCAGCACAAGGCCGCCTGCCGACTCCGATGCAAGGAAACTGGCAAGAATGGCGAGGGCTCGTGGGCTTTCTTTATTGTCGTTGAGCATCGTCATGGTCGTCCTTGTGCTGGCGAAAAAAAACGCAATCTAACACAGGGACGGCTGGACTCAGACGCGCGACAGCTCGATCACGCACACGCGGCTGGGGCGCGGGGCGTAGAGCACCGCTTCCACGAGCGCGCCCGGGGCGTTCTCCAATTGTAAGCAGTCATGTTTTTCGAGCATTTGCGGGGGGTGCTCGCCGATATTGGCGGCCATCTGCTCGGCGGTGCTGAACACCACGAACACGTCAGCGGAACTGAAAAACCGCTGGGGCTGCATCACGTCGATCCACTGCAGGCGCGCGCGGTAACGGGCTGGCGAATAGATCAGGTTGAAGTCGCGGATCGGGCCGTCGAGCAGCGTGCACGACACCGCGCTGTCGCCGCTGAACGCGAACGGATCGGACGGCAGCAGTGGCTCGCTGTCCTTTCCATCGATAGTCATCGTCATGCCTGCACCTTGCAGCACGGTGATGATGCGCTGATAACCGAAGAACACCGAAAAGCCGCCCGACTCGGCAATGTCGGCAATCGACAGCCGCCAGCCGAAACCTTCCAGGCCTTCGCCGGCATCGCGGGTGATTTCCTCGGTGCTGCCGCCGCCGTTTTTCCAGGGCATTCGCGGGTAGTCCGCAGCGCGCAGAACAGTCAGTTGAGTCATTTGCTGAAGCGTCCTTCCAGGCGGTGGCGTGAGCCGGGATGAATCAGGCGGGCAGCAGTCACCGGCTGGCGCCCGGACCAGGTGCGCCGACGCACCAGCAGGCACGGTTCGCCCTTCTCGATCTGCAGCAATTTACACTCGTCAGGCTCGGCGAGAATCGCCTCGACCACGTGCTCGCCTTCGGTCAGCGGCGCGACCTGGGAGAGGTAGGCGTAGGGCGTTTGTTGGGTGAAGTCCTGCTGCAGGTAGTCCGGCGCGACGAGGGCGTTGACGAAACGGTCTTCGATTTGCACGGGAATATCGTTTTCGAAATGCACGATCAGCGAGTGAAACACGCGCTGGCCTTCACGCATGTCGAGCGCCAGCGCGCGTTCGGAACCGGCGGCTTCTTCGGTGAGAATGATGACCTGGCAGGTGTGGACATGTCCGCGAGCGGCGATCTCATCGGCAATGTTATGCACTTCGAACAGCGCGGATTGAGTCTTGGGCTCGGCGACGAACGTACCGACGCCTTGCATGCGCACCAACATCCCTTCGGCGGTCATCTCGCGCAGGGCGCGATTGATCGTCATGCGGCTGAAGCCCAGTTGCGTCACCAGTTCGCTCTCGGACGGCACGCGGTGGTGCGGCGGCCAGGTGCCGTTCTGAATCTGCTGGGTGATCATGTGCTTCACCCTGGCGTACAGCGGCGCCGGACTGTCACCCATCTGGGAAGCCAGCGGCAAATTGGCAGGCGGAGTCGGCACAGAGAAATCCTTGTTATGGCGTTATTCAGGCGAGAGAGGTTACAGCGTCCACGCTAACCATTAACACGTGTGCCGACAAGCGCGGCGCAGTTTACCGGCCATGTAAACGTCTGTATATGTATAGACAATTTCACGCAAGGGGTGCCGAGTCATGTCCGTTTTCTTTGCCGAACGCGCGTTGTTGCCCACCGGCTGGGCCAGCAACGTACGTTTCGAGGTCGGTGCCGATGGCCTGCTGAGCCAGGTGCAGACCGACGCCGAACGTGGTGACGCCGAGTGGCTCAACGGGCCGGTCGTGCCGGGCATGCCCAACCTGCACTCCCACGCTTTTCAACGCGCCATGGCCGGTCTGGCAGAAGTGGCCGGCAATCCCAATGACAGTTTCTGGACCTGGCGCGACCTGATGTATCGCCTCGTCGGGCAGATCAGTCCCCGGCAGCTCGGCGTGATCGCGCGGCAGCTGTACATCGAGATGCTCAAGGGCGGTTTTACCTCGGTCGCGGAGTTTCACTACGTCCATCAGGACACCAGCGGCAAGCCCTACGCCGACCCCGCCGAGCTGGCGCTGCAGGTCAGTCAGGCGGCGAGTTCGGTCGGCATCGGTATGACCTTGCTGCCGGTGCTCTACAGCCACTCGGGGTTTGGCGGCCTGACGCCGAACGAGGGGCAGCGCCGGTTCATCAACAGCACCGACAGCTACCTGGATTTGCAGTCCCGCCTGAAGCCCGTCATCGCCGCGCAACCCGCCCAGGCGCTGGGGCTGTGCTTTCATTCGCTGCGCGCCGTGACGCCGCAGCAGATCAGCGACGTAACCGCCGCCAGCGACCGCCATTGCCCGATCCATATCCATATCGCCGAGCAGCAAAAGGAAGTCGACGATTGCCTGAGCTGGAGCGGTCGCCGGCCATTGCAATGGCTGTACGAAAACGTCGAGGTCGATGGGCGCTGGTGCCTGGTTCATGCGACCCATGCCCAGCCGGACGAAGTGGCGTTGATGGCGAAAAGTCGTGCGATCGCGGGGCTGTGCCTGACCACCGAGGCAAATCTGGGCGACGGGATATTCCCGGCGGTGGATTACATCGCACAAGGCGGGCGTTGGGGCATTGGTTCCGACAGTCATGTGTCGCTGAGCGTGGTCGAAGAGTTGCGCTGGCTGGAATACGGTCAGCGTCTGCGCGATCAGCGTCGTAATCGTCTGTACCGGCCGGATCAGCCGATGGTCGGACGTACGCTGTACGACGCGGCGCTGGTGGGCGGTGCGCAGGCGATGGGGCAACCGGTGGGCGCGTTGGAAGTGGGCAAGCGTGCGGACTGGCTGGTGCTCGACGGCAACGATCCTTATCTGGCAACCGCCTCCGGTGATGGCATTCTCAATCGCTGGCTGTTCGCCGGAAGTGATCGTCAGATCAGGGATGTGATGGTCAATGGCCGCTGGGTGATCCGCGACGGCCATCATGCCGATGAAGGGCAGAGCAGCCGTGCGTTCGCTCAGGTGTTGCGGGAGTTGCTGGGCTGAGTCAGTCCGCAGCCTTGCCTACTTTCGAATCCGCTACCCGCCAGATCAGCTTGGTCGTGTCGTAACCCTGTTGCTGCGCTTTCATCAGCAGGTCGTTGCGCACCCCATCCGGCACGTGAGGCGTGCGCGACAGCAGCCACAGGAACTTGCGGCTCGGGCTGCCCACCAGCGCCACTGTGTAGTCGGGGCTCACGTACAGCACCCAGTAATCGCCCTTCGCCACGCCCGGGAAGAGGTTCGAGAACCAGTTATCGAACACGACCCACAGCTTGTCAGTCTTGCCCTGAATCTGCGGTGAAGCGGTCCCCGTTGCCTGCTCCCACTTGCCCTCCATGGTGCGGCAACGGTTGGTGACGGCAATGTTCCCGTCAGCCTTCAGCGTGTAGTGCGCTTCAGACTGCGCACAGTTGCGCTGGAAGAACATCGGCAGCCGCGCCACCTCGTACCAGGTGCCTTGATAACGCTTGAGATCGACATGATCAACCGTCTTCGGCGCCATGGATTCGCTTTCAGGCTTGACCGCACAGCCAGCCAGCCAAACTGCCGCTATCGCCACGGCGCCGAGCTTCAGTGCCTGACGAATATTCATTCAAGCCCCTGCGCTGAGAACAGTACGACCTTGTCGGCGGCGTACTGGACGCTGATGAACGTCTTCGCATCGCCCCACGTGCAGCTGGACATCCCCAACGCGCCGGAGCACTCGGTTGGACTGCCGAGCAATTGCTCGACCTGCGCCTTGGGCATGCCGGCCGAGATTTTCGAATAATTTTCCTGAGTCACTTTGCTGCAGGCCGCCAGCAATACGCAGAACGACAACACCGCGAGAGTGCGCAAAGACATGAGATGAACTCCTGAATCGAGGGAGAGAGCAGCGTCGCAGCGCCGACCTGATGCCGCAAGCTTAGAAGAAAAAAGGGGAGGACGGCTTCCGAAGGGAGAGGATTTCCTGCTCGTTCGGGCAACCGCGCGTTCGCGCGGCAAACACAAAGCCTGTGGGAATGACCGAGGTGGCGCTCCCACACAAGCGGCTGCAGCTCTCAGAAAAATGGCCGCCAAAGGCGGCCATTCAGAACCTTATTCCTTGTGATACGCCGTTGCGCGTTCCACTTCTTCTTTCGAACCCAGGAACACAGCAACACGCTGGTGCAGGCCTTCGGGCTGAATGTCGAGGATGCGCTGATGGCCGTCGGTCGACGCGCCGCCGGCTTGTTCAACCAGGAACGACATCGGGTTGGCTTCGTACATCAGGCGCAGCTTGCCCGGCTTGGAAGGCTCGCGGGAATCGCGCGGGTACATGAACAGACCGCCACGGGTCAGGATGCGGTGGACGTCGCCCACCATCGCCGCGACCCAACGCATGTTGTAGTTCTTTTTCAGCGGGCCGTCTTCGCCCGCCAGCAGCTCTTCGACGTAGCGCTTGACCGGGGCTTCCCAGTGACGCTGATTGGACATGTTGACCGCGAATTCCTGAGTGGACTCCGGGATCTTGATGTCTTCGTGGCTGAGGACAAAGCTGCCCATCTCACGGTCCAGGGTGAAGCCTTTGACGCCGTCACCCAGGGTCAGCACCAGCATGGTCTGCGGGCCATAGATGGCGTAACCGGCGGCGACTTGCTGAGTGCCAGGCTGCAGAAACGCCTTCTCGTTCAGCGCTTCGTTCTGGCTCAGGTACTCGTTCGGGCAACGCAGCACCGAGAAGATCGTGCCGACCGGCGCGTTGATGTCGATGTTGGACGAGCCGTCCAGTGGGTCGAACACCAGCAGGTAGGCGCCTTTCGGGTATTTGCCGGGGATCTGGTAGGCGTTGTCCATTTCTTCGGACGCCATGCCCGCCAGGTGACCACCCCATTCGTTGGCTTCGAGCAGAATCTCGTTGGACATCACGTCCAGTTTCTTCTGCACTTCACCCTGCACGTTCTCAGTGCCCATGCTGCCAAGCACGCCGCCCAGGGCGCCTTTGGATACCGCGTGGCTGATCTCTTTGCACGCGCGCGCCACGACTTCAATCAGAAAGCGCAGATCGGCAGGGGTGTTGTTGGTGCGGGTCTGCTCGATCAGATAACGACTCAAGGTAACGCGGGACATGGAGAGCTCCGAAATGGGGGATAAAAACGCGCACAGTCTAGCGTGAGCGGAAATTTAATACTGCCTGTCAGACCGGGTAGGTAGTGATTCAGTTCACGGGCTACATCCTGGTGGGACCGGCTTTAGCCGGGAAGAGGCCAGTGTGAACACCAAAAATCCTGCAGCGTGACGACCGACGCCTTCCCGGCTGAAGCCGGTCCCACAAGGGATCGCCGTACCCAGTCGCATCGGTTGTACGTTAAGCGTAACGCGATCAGGGTGACGAATTGGCGGGCATCGTCTGCAATTTTTTCGATGCCGGGGCGATTCAGCGTCATCACCCCGACACTTATAATTTGGCGCGTTGTTTTGCGCGTTACTTTCTACGCGACCCGCGCAGTGTGCCAAGCGCCATCCATGCCAGAAAAATCACCCCGAGTATCAGCACGGCCCACAGACCGATGCGCTTCATGTCGGGACCACTGGCCTCCACGGGCGCTGCCGGAGCAACCGGCGCCACAGGTGTGGCGGCCATGGACGCGCTGCCCAGTGCTGCCAGCTTCTCCGGGCTGACACCGGGAATCAGCGTCGCCAGTGGCAACGCCGCGCTTTTCACCGTGGCGTTGCCGACGGCCAGGCTGTAAGGCGGCGCGCCGCGACCGAGGAACACCAGTTGCGTGGCGCGCACGGCAAAGCTCAGCGTCGGCGCGTCATTGCCCAGGCCGCCGCCGCGGTCATCGACCTCAAGTTTAAGCTGCTGCACGACATTGCCCGGCAGCTCCATTTCGTCCTGCACAACGTCCTGACCGTTCTGGCTGAGCCGATAAAGCAGGCCGTTGTCGATCAACTCCCACGCTGCGTTGCTGTCACGACGCCCGTAGAGCGTGGCAGGCGCGAGGCTGTTGGGTTGCGCGATGTCGATCCGCATGCGTTCCAGCGGCAGGGCCACCGGCAGTTGCCACACATACACGCCAGGTTTTTCGACGCGGCCATTGATGGCCGGCGACCAGCTCAACGGCAGCACGCCGGGCTGCGTGCTGATCAGTTGCACGGCGTTCAGCGTCGGCGCGGACAGGGGCGATTTCCACAGCAGACGCAGATAGCGGGCGCTGCGCCCCGGCAGATTGACGACGCGCTGCTCAACCAACTCTTCAGCAAATGACAGCCTCGCGACCTGACCCTCGCCCCAGCGCTGCCAGTGCTGGAGGTCGTCGCTGGCCTCGATGCTGAACCGCTGAAAACCGTCGCGCTCGCTGCTCCAGTCCAGGATCAGTTGATCCAGCGGCGCGTTGATCGCGCTGGTGTCGAGCAACCAGCCGCGCAGAATCTCTTCGCCCGCCTCGATCTCACCCTGGGGCTGCACCTCCACCAGCGTGCCGTTCGGCGTTCGCTCGACGCGGATTTTCGGCTCGGCGTCTTTCGCGGCATCACTGTTGTACAGCGGGAACCACTTCACCGAGACCGGGCTTGCGTCGGCTGCACGCTGGGGCGGGCTTTGGGTGATTGCGTAGGGTTGGGCCTGGCCGTCTGCGTTGAAAACGCGCACATCGTTGAGAGTGCTCTGGCGCGCGTTCAACTGCACGCCGAGGGGCAATTCCAGCCGATACCAGGGCCCTTCGCCGCTGACGGTCAGCGGCGCGTGGGTGGTGAAATCATCCGGCAGATCCTCCGCCTGGCTGAGCGGGGCCGCGCACAGCAGCGAGCCCAGCAACGGGGCAAGCAGGGCGGCCTTGATGACGAACTGACGACTCAACTGAACACTCCTTACGCGCTTCATTTCGATGCCCGGTCCGCCGCGTCGGCGTCGGTCAGACCCTCGCTTCGAGCCGGATGCCGGGGCGGCAGGGGGGCGAAATATCCCACCACCAGCAACAGAACGCCAACGCCGATAAAGGAAATGATCCGCTCCAGACCGCCACGATTGCTCAGCTCGACGAAGAACAGTTTGGCCACGACGACCCCGATCAGTGCGGCGCCGGCAATCCACAGGTCCCGACGCGCGCGCAGATGGCCGCCGATCATCAGCGCCAGCGCGGTCAGCGTCCAGACGATGGAAAGCCCGGCCTGCACACGCATCGATTCAAACAGCGCGTCGGGGTACCAGGCCACGCCGGCCCAGTGATGGGCCGTGCGCAAAACCATGGTGGTGATCAGTGCGAACAGCGATGCGCCGGCAATGACCAGCGCCGCTTTCTGAGCACGCCCCTCGCTGACGCCCAATTGCGGAAGTTGCTGGCGGGTCCAGCTGACGATGCCGGTCAGCGTGATCAACAGGCCCAGTTCCAGCGGGTTCAGCAATGGAAGATAGGGCAGGGGGGCGGCAGCGCCTTCGCTGAACCCGTTCGCCAGCCAGAACCAGGCGAGCATCAATGCAGCCAGCGGCGCCGCAGCCCAGACGCGGTACTCACGCGGATACGCACTGACAGGCCAGAGCCACGTGCGGGAAGCCGTCATCGCCAGCAAGTACAGGCTCGGCAGCAACGCCCAGCCCAGCCAGCGCCAGGCGTTGTACGCCTCCGACAACACCAGCAGTCCGTAACGAAGTTGCAGCGAGAAAACGCTGATGATCAGCCAGCAGCCGAGCACATGGGCTCCACTGCGCAGGCGCGGGAGCAGCAGTTTGTCGAGCTTCTTCAAGGAACACAGGTGAACCGCAAACACCGCGAGCCAGCCCAGCCAGCCCCAATCGGCGGCAGGGTTGTAATAGGCGTTGAAGCTCATCAGCACGAGCAACACAGCGCTCATCGGCGTCAGCAGCGTGGACAGTTGAGCGATTCCGGTCCAGTTCAGGCGCAGGGCTGCCATGGTCCACAGCCCAACGCTAACGGCGCCCAGCACCAGCAACGTCGAGAACACGTTCGGGCCTGCTACGTAGTCAGTCATGATGAACAGCGCTACGGACCACCAAAGCGTTCCCCACATCAGCAACGCAGGTTGCAATACACGCTTGCTTAGCGACAGACGCAAAGTCCCGATGCGCTCCACGGAGAACGCGCTGACCAGACCAGCGAGTGCGATGATCAAGGGGGTCCAGAAATCCCCCTGATTGAACGTCGGCACATACCAGCGCCCGACCACGCCCAGAAACGCCATCCCCGCGCCCAGTTGCAGCAGCAGGCCGAAACCCCGTGCCAGCACGCGGTTCTGACGCATGCCGAGCCAGAACACCGCCGCGCCCTCGACCGCCCAGGCGACCGTCGTCCATTGCGCGCTGAGGCCGAGGGGAATCGCCAGCGTGCCGAAGACAACGCCCAGCGACAGGCACGTTTCGACCAGCAGCAACGCCCGACCCGGTGCGCGCCCGGCCAGGAACCGAGCGATGCCCATGTACAGCAAGCCCAGCGCCAGTGCGCTCAACGCAGCGCCGAATTCGATGTGTTGAACGAGCGCGTACTGCAGGCCGAAGCCGACGATGGGTGTGCCGAACAACAGGCTGCCGTCGACGTAGTGGGTCTGACGCGAGGACCCGCGCAGGGTGGCTTCCCGGCTGTCGTCGTCGGGCCCGGCGGCGTGTTCTTGCAGCGTGCGCCGGGCGAACAGCAGGCCGATGGCCAAGTACATCAGGAAGAACAGGATCAGGAAGGGTTCCGTGCTCCAGAACAGCTCGGGCGTGTACGCGCCCATGCCCCAGGCGAAGCCGATGCCGAACGTGCCGATGAAGCCGATCAGGTTCAGCGGGCGCCAGGCCTTGAACCACGCGATGGCGAAAATCCCGGCGTTGAGCAGGGCGAAATAACTGAACAGCGCGACGTGACTGCCGTCGCCGGAGGATGTCAGCAGCGGCGCGGCAAATCCGCCCAGAGCGGCGACGCAGGCGAGGGCCAGAGAGTTTTGCGTGACGGCGAGAATGGCCGAAAACACGGTGACCGCCACCAGCAGGCTGAATGCCATCCCCGGCGCCAGCAAGGTGTGGACTTTCATGGCGGCGAACACGGTCAGGTACAGCACCGCGACGCCCGTCCCCTGCAGCATCAGCGCGAAGGATTCATTGCGATGACGCAGCCCCCAACCCAACCCCAGCAGCGCCAAGGCTGCCCCCGCGACACCGGCATAACGGGCTTCGATCGGGACGACCATGCCTTCGGTGGCGTAGCGCAGCAGGAACGCCAGGCCGAGAAACAGCAATACGACGCCGACCCGCAGCACGGTGTTGCCACCGAGCAGCCAGTTTTTTGCGCGCATGAAGGCGCTGTCGAACAGGTTTTGCTCGGCAGGGGCGGGCTGGGTTGAAGCGGGCAGGGAGGCGGATGCAGCAGCGGGCGCGTAGCTCGGGGCTGTGGGTGATGGCGCCGGTGCAGGGCGACTCCATTCCGAATCGCCAACGTCCGAGGCGGCCGGCTCGAGGTCCGGTAGATCCCACAGCAGCTCCGGGCCATCGTTTGCGATGGGCTGAACATTCAACGGCGCGGACACGGGTGCATCCGGCAACTGGGCGGCGGCGGAATCCAGCTGGCTGAGGCGTTGTTGTACGGCGTCGAGGTCCTGCCGGGTCTTGGCAAGTTCGGCTTTCTGCACGGCGGTTTCCCGCGTCAATGCACTCAGCCGGAAGCTCAAGCCCGCCGCCAGGCCAATGACCGCCCCGACCGCGCCGCCCAACAGCGACCCATCAAGAAGCGCTCCGATCACCAGACCGGCCAGCAGAAGAATCCATTGCACGCGACGACATCCCTTTTCAGCCGATCAACGGCGATGGCGAAAAGTATATCGGGCGTCAGGAAAGGGGAAACATTTTGTGTTGGGGAGGGGAGCCTAGTGGAAAAGGACTGCGGTGGAAGTGCGGAGGAAGGGGGATTGGTGGAAGGGGACTGATTTATTTACTGGTGGAAGGGGACTGATTTATTTACAACGCTTCACCGTAAATTAATCTGTCCCCGCCCAAGCGTTTCTGGTGAATGAAAGTAAGTCTTCGCGAGCAAGCTCGCTCCCACAGGATTTGCATCTGCCTCGAAACCGAGCGGTGTGGCCGGGGTGGAAGCGGGGTGGAAGGGGACTGATTTATTTACAACGCTTCACCGTAAATTAATCTGTCCCCGGCCAGGCATTTCTGGTGGATGAAAGTAAGTCTTCGCGAGCAAGCTCCCACAGGATTTGTACTTGCTGCGAGAGCGAGCGGTCACATCAAGGTGATCGTCTCGGCTGAGACAATCACCTCAAACGCCCTTAATCCAGCGCGTTCCAGATTTCGGTCGCGTACTCGCGGATGGTCCGGTCCGAAGAGAACCAGCCCATGCGCGCAGTGTTGAGCACCGCGGAACGCCACCATTCTTTCGAATCGTGCCAGCGCGCTTCGACCTTGGCCTGGGCGTGCCAGTACGACTCGAAGTCAGCGCAGACGAAGAAGCGGTCGTAGTTGATCAACTGATCGATCAGCCCGGCGTATCGATACGGATCATCCGGCGAGAACACCCCGCCCCGGATCGCTTGCAGCACGTCATTCAAACGCCCGGACGCCGCGATGTCCTGATGCGCGTTGAACTCACCGGCATGCTTGCGCGCTTCGACTTCCTGCGAGGTCATGCCGAAGATGAACATGTGCTCCAGACCGACCTGCTCGCTCATCTCCACGTTGGCGCCGTCGAGGGTACCGATGGTCAGCGCGCCGTTGAGGCCGAACTTCATGTTGCTGGTGCCGGACGCTTCCAGGCCTGCCGTGGAAATCTGCTCCGACAGATCCGCCGCCGGAATGATGCTTTCCGCCAGGCTGACGTTGTAGTTGGGCATGAACACCACTTTCAAACGGCCGCGCAACGTCGGGTCATTGTTGACCGTGCGCGCGATGTCGTTGGTCAGCTTGATGATCAGCTTGGCCGAGTGATAACTGGCCGCCGCCTTGCCGCCGAAGATCTTCACGCGCGGCACCCAATCGGTGCTCGGGTCGGCACGCATGGCCTGATACAGCGCCACGGTGTGGAACAGGTTCAGCAACTGACGCTTGTACTCGTGGATGCGCTTGACCTGTACGTCAAACATCGCCTCGGGGTTAATCACGATGCCCAGGCGGTCCTGAATGATCGTGGCCAGAGCCTGTTTACTTTGCAGGCGTTGAGCGGCAAATTCCTGCTGGAATCGTGGGTCTTCAGCCAGCGGCTCCAGTTTCAGCAGCGCGGTCTCGTGGTTGTCGAGTACCTGCTCGCCGAGCTCGTTGACCAGCATGGAAGTGAGTTGCGGGTTGGACTGGAACAGCCAGCGGCGGAAGGTGATGCCGTTGGTTTTGTTGTTGATGCGGTCCGGGTGAAGCTTGTGCAGGTGGGCGAAAACGGTCTTGCGCATCAGCTGCGTGTGCAGCGCCGACACACCGTTCACACTGTGCGAGCCAAGGAACGCCAGGTTACCCATGCGCACGCGACGGCCGTTGTCTTCTTCGATCAGCGAGACGGCGCGCAACAGGTCGAACAGGCCAGGATCGTCTTTGAAGTCCAGGCGGACCTTGTCGATGTGCTGGGCGTTGATCATGTAAATGATCTGCATGTGGCGCGGCAACATGCGCTCCATCAGGCCGACCGACCAGGTTTCCAGCGCTTCAGGCAGCAGCGTGTGGTTGGTGTACGCCAGGGTGCCGACGGTGATGCGCCAGGCTTCATCCCACTCCACGTCGTGCAGGTCGATCAGGACGCGCATCAGCTCCGCCACGGCGATCGACGGGTGGGTGTCGTTCATCTGGATGGCAACGTGTTCCGGCAGGCTGCCGATGCTGTAGCCCATGTTCTTGTGGCGGCGCAGCAAATCCTGCAACGACGCCGAGACGAAGAAGAATTCCTGACGCAGGCGCAGTTCCTGGCCCGCTTCTGTGCTGTCGTTTGGATACAGCACACGGGAAATACTTTCGGCCCGTACTACTTCCGCCACCGCACCGACGTGGTCGCCGGCGTTGAAGCGTTCCAGATGCAGGTCTTCCACGGCGCGCGCGCGCCATAGGCGCAGCGTGTTCACCGCTTTGCCGCGCCAGCCCACGACGGGCGTGTCGTAAGCAATCGCGCGAACGGTTTCGCCTGCGGTCCAGACCTGACGTGTTTCGCCCGAGGCGTCCAGCACAGGTGCGCCGGCTGCATCAAGCAGAGGCTGCACGCTGCCGCCAAAGCCGATCTGGTAAATCACTTCAGGGCGTTCGAATTCCCACGGGTTACCAAAGTCCAGCCAGTTCTCGGTCTGCTCCTGCTGCCAGCCATCGACGATGGCCTGACGGAAGAGGCCGTGCTCGTAACGAATGCCGTAGCCATGGCCCGCAATGCCGAGGGTCGACATGCTTTCCATGAAGCAAGCGGCCAGACGACCGAGGCCGCCGTTGCCCAGTGCAGCGTCAGGCTCCAGCGAGCGAATCTGCTCCAAGTCGACGTTCAGGCCTTTCAACGCTTCGCGCGCGGTTTCGAGGATGCCCAGGTTACTCAGGCTGTCGAACATCAGACGGCCGATCAGGAACTCGAGGGAGAGGTAATAGACACGCTTTTTTTCCTGCCGATAGACGTAGCGCGTGTGGTTCATCCAGCGCTCGGCCATTTTGTCGCGAGTCGCCAGCGCGATGGCCATGAACCAGTCATGGTCGAAGGCATGGTCGGGGTCTTTACCGACGGCATACTCGAGTTTGTTCAGCACAGCTTCTCGGAAGGCTGCCACTTCAGCGTCACGAACGTTGGGTTCCGGAGACATCGGGTACGACCTCAAGTTGGTTTGACGATTAAATGGGTGGGTTGACTGTAGGGCGTGTCATTGGTTATTTCCTCCCGGTCGGACGGAAAATACGCGGTTGCACAACCCTCGGTTCGACTCGAACAAGCTACCCCGGTTCGCCGTCATTGCACATCGAAGGCAATTCTCTGGCGCATTCCCCCGTATCTGGAGACGCCTTGCATTGATCGTTCCACTCTGGCGTTGATCTTGCTCATGTTTTGCTGTCAGCGGGCATGTGCCTGTGAAACAGGGGATAACAGTTGGCCGGAATGAGGCGGGCATGTTCATTCGCCGATTCAGGTTTATGATGCCCAACGGCAGATAGACCGCAGCCCCTGAACTGGACTTTTGGAGCACCTATGCAGACTTTGTACCCGCAGATCAAACCTTACGCCCGGCACGATCTGGCGGTGGAAGAGCCGCATGTACTGTATGTCGATGAAAGCGGCTCGCCGGACGGCCTGCCCGTCATATTCATTCACGGCGGGCCGGGTTCGGGATGCGATGCACAGAGCCGCCGTTATTTCGATCCTAATCTCTATCGCATCATCACCTTCGATCAGCGCGGCTGCGGTCGTTCAACGCCTCATGCCAGCCTGGAAAACAACACCACTTGGCACCTGGTCGATGACCTCGAACGCATCCGCACCCACCTGGGCATCGACAAATGGGTGGTGTTCGGTGGCTCGTGGGGTTCGACGCTCTCCCTGGCCTACGCGCAGAAACACCCGGATCGGGTCCATGCTTTGATTTTGCGCGGCATCTTTTTGAGCCGGCCCCAGGACATCAAGTGGTTCTACCAGGAAGGCGCGAGCCGGCTGTTCCCGGATTACTGGCAGGACTACATGGCGCCGATCCCGCCGGACGAGCGCCACGACGTGCTCGGCGCATTCCACAAACGCCTCACCGGCAATGATCAGATCGCCCAGATGCACGCCGCCAAGGCGTGGTCGACATGGGAAGGGCGCACCGCCACATTGCGTCCGAACCCGCAGGTGGTCGATCGCTTCACCGAACCCCATCGCGCCTTGTCCATTGCGCGCATCGAATGCCATTACTTCACCAATGGTGCGTTCCTCGAAGAAAACCAGCTGATTCGCGACATGCCGAAAATCGCCCATCTGCCGGGCATCATCGTCCATGGCCGCTACGACATGATCTGCACGCTGGACAACGCCTGGGAGCTGCATCAGGCGTGGCCGAACAGTGAACTGCAGGTCATCCGCGAAGCCGGTCACTCGGCGTCCGAGCCGGGCATCACCGATGCGCTGGTGCGGGCGGCGTCAGAAGTGGCGCGCCGTTTGCTGGATCTGCCGCCGGAAGAGGCATAAATGAAGGCCTTGCTTCAGCGCGTTTCCCAGGCGCGCGTCGACGTTGCCGGCCAGACCATTGGTGCGATTGATCAAGGTTTAATGGTCCTGATTGGCATCGAGCCTCAAGACACGCCGGCCAGCGCCGACAAGATGTTGCACAAGCTGCTTAACTATCGGGTATTCAGTGACGCCGACGGGAAGATGAATCTTTCGTTAATCGACGTTAATGGCGGATTACTGCTGGTCTCTCAGTTCACACTGGCGGCAGATACCAAGAGCGGGATGCGGCCGAGCTTTTCAAAAGCTGCACCCCCGGCCCTCGGCGCCGAACTGTTTGGCTATTTGGTGACGAAGGCCAAAAGCTCCCACGAGACGGTGGAAACGGGCCAGTTTGGTGCAGATATGCAGGTGCACCTGATCAATGATGGCCCTGTGACATTTTTGCTTGAAACCTGAGCACCCCGGTCTTTTTGATGGCCCCGGATTTACTGGCTTCAAACGCAATAAATAGTTTGCGTCCCCTGATGCGTTGTAACGCGAGCTACTGGATAATCGCGCGCTACAAGGACGGGCCAAAGCCCGTTAAATCGGTAAAACGCAGACTGGTCCGGCACCGCTTGGGGAATCATTGGCCCCTTTTGGAGTCGGAACAGTGCTCGCCAACCCGGCATTTGATAGCTGGCCGTTGGTTTCTTCATCTGTTTTCGGCGAGGGTTGCTCGTGATTGTTAGTCCATGTAATGCACCAAAGAACCCGGGCGGGCGCTTGCGCAGCGCGCTGCTGGCAGGGTCGGCTTTGTTTTGTCTGTTCGGCGCCAGTCAGCTCTGGGCGTTCGATCTAGACGACGTGGCGACAAAGGCCAAAGATCTGGCCGGACAGAAATTCACCGCGCCGAAGAGCAATCTTCCGGCCGAATTCCGCGACATGAAGTTCGCGGACTATCAAAAGATCCGCTTCCTGCAAGACAAAGCCGAATGGGCGAATGACAAGACCCCGTTCAAGGTGTCGTTCTACCACCAGGGCATGCACTTCGACACCCCGGTCAAAATCAACGAAGTCACCGCCAACTCCGTCAACGAGATCAAGTACGACCCGACTCGTTTCGATTTCGGTGACGTGAAGTTCGATCCCAAGTCGACCGAGAACCTGGGCTACGCCGGTTTCCGCGTCACCTACCCGATCAACAAAGACGACAAGCAAGACGAAATCATGACCATGCTGGGCGCGAGCTACTTCCGCGTCATCGGTAAAGGTCAGGTTTACGGCTTGTCTGCGCGCGGGATGGCGATCGACACGGCCATGCCATCAGGTGAGGAATTCCCTCGCTTCACCGAATTCTGGATCGAGAAGCCAAGCCCGGATGACAACCATCTGGTCATCTTCGCCTTGCTCGACTCCCCTCGCGCCACCGGCGCTTACAAGCTGACCCTGCGTCCGGGCACCAACACACTGGTTGATGTCCAGTCGCGCATGTACTTGCGTGACAAGGTCGGCAAATTGGGCGTTGCGCCGCTGACCAGCATGTACCTGTTCGGCGCCAATCAGCCGTCGAAAGTCCTGAATTACCGTCGCGAGCTGCACGACTCCAGCGGTCTGTCGATCCAGGCAGCCAATGGCGAGTGGATCTGGCGCCCGCTGAACAACCCTAAACACCTCTCGGTCAGCAGCTTCTCCGTAGAGAACCCGCGCGGCTTCGGTCTGCTGCAACGTGGCCGCAACTTCAGCCATTACGAAGATCTGGATGACCGCTACGACAAACGTCCAAGCGCCTGGATCGAGCCGAAGGGCGATTGGGGCAAGGGCACCGTTGACCTGGTCGAGATCCCTACTGCTGACGAAACCAACGACAACATCGTTGCGTTCTGGAAGCCGGAAACCCAGCCAGAGCCGGGTCAGTCGATTGACTTCAACTACCGTCTGCACTGGACCATGGATGAGGATGCCATTCACTCGCCAGATCTGGGCTGGGTCAAGCAGACCCTGCGCTCGACGGGTGACGTGAAGCAGTCGAACCTGATTCGTCAACCGGACGGCAGCGTTGCTTATCTGGTGGATTTCGTTGGCCCGACCCTCGCCAAGCTGGGCGAAGATCCGTCGATCCGCAGTCAGGTCATCACCGATGACAACACCGATCTGGTCGAGAACAACCTGCGCTATAACCCGGTCACCAAAGGCTGGCGTCTGACGCTTCGCCTGAAGGTCAAGGATCCGGGCAAGGCGGTTGAAATGCGTGCTTACCTGCTGCGCGAAACCCCTGCCGAGCCAGGCAAGGAGCCAGCGGTCATCACTGCCGACAAGTCGGACAAGAAGCCGGCCGCCAAGGCTGATGCCAAGGCTGCTGTTGCTGCGGCGCCAGTGGTTGCTGCACCGAAGGACGAGAAAGCTGAGCTCGTTAAGACCGATGCCTTGAAGGCCGGCGATGCGAAAGACGCGAAAGACATGAAGGACGCTAAGGGCCCTAAAGCCGACAGCAAAGATGCCGCCAAGTCGGCCGAAGCTACCAAGGTAGCCGAAGCCAAGTCGGATGAGGCGTCCAAGCCTGAAGCCGCACTGGGCGACGCTGCCAAGGCCAACAAAGGCATGAAAGAGACCCCGCAGCCAGCGGTAGAGGCTGCATCCACCCAACAGGGGCCGGCCATGATTCAACAAATCCTGACCGAAACCTGGAGCTACCAGTTGCCAGCCGATGAGTAATTCACACGCGGTGCCAGAGCCTTTGAATGAGTCTCTCAGCGAGTACCTGGCGCATCTGCCGATGACCGACGCGCAGCGGGCAGAGCTTGCCAGCTGCACCTCGTTCGCTGAGCTGCACGAACGCCTTTCGGCGCAAACCGTCGCTGACCCTGCCGAGGCCTCCCAGGCCTCGGTGGGTCGTCGCCTGACCCTGACGACCGCTGATGAGCTGCACGAAGCCGAGATGCTGAGTGTCGACGCCAGTGGCCGCGTTGTCCTGAAAGCCACGCCGCCGATTCGTCGGACCAAAGTCGTGCCGGAGCCATGGCGGACCAACATCCTGCACCGCGGCTGGCGTCGACTGACCGGCAAGAGCAATCCGCCGCCGCCCAAGGACGATCTGCCACGCGATCTGCCGAAGGCGCGCTGGCGCACCGTCGGTTCGATCCGTCGCTACATTCTGTTGATCCTCATGCTGGGCCAGACCATCGTCGCCGGCTTCTACATGAAAGGCATCCTGCCGTATCAGGGCTGGTCACTGGTTTCATTCGACGAAATCAGTCATCAAACCCTGTGGCAGACCGCTGTTCAGGTCATGCCGTATGCGCTGCAGACCAGCATCCTGCTGTTGTTCGGGATTCTGTTCTGCTGGGTGTCGGCCGGTTTTTGGACCGCGCTGATGGGCTTCCTAGAACTGCTCACTGGCCACGACAAGTACCGTATTTCCGGTGCAAGCGCGGGCAATGAGCCGATCGAAGTGGGCGCGCGCACTGCGCTTGTGATGCCGATCTGCAACGAAGACGTGCCTCGCGTATTCGCCGGTTTGCGGGCGACGTTCGAATCGGTCAAAGCCACAGGCGATCTGGACCGCTTCGACTTCTTCATTCTCAGCGACTCCAACGAAACCGACATTTGTGTGGCCGAGCAACAAGCCTGGCTGGACGTATGCCGTGAAACCGGTGGTTTCGGCAAGATCTTCTATCGTCGTCGCCGCCGTCGCGTTAAGCGCAAGAGCGGTAACCTCGATGACTTCTGCCGTCGCTGGGGCGGTGAATACCGCTACATGGTCGTGCTTGACGCTGACTCGGTGATGAGCGGTGACTGCCTGACCAGCCTCGTGCGCTTGATGGAAGCGACGCCGGACGCCGGCATCATCCAGACCGCGCCGCGTGCCTCGGGCATGGACACGCTGTATGCCCGCATGCAGCAGTTCGCCACTCGTGTGTACGGCCCGTTGTTCACCGCCGGCCTGCACTTCTGGCAGCTGGGTGAATCCCACTATTGGGGTCACAACGCGATCATCCGCATGAAGCCGTTCATCGAGCACTGCGCCCTGGCCCCTCTGCCCGGGAAGGGTGCCTTCGCCGGTGCGATTCTGTCCCACGACTTCGTCGAAGCTGCGCTCATGCGCCGTGCCGGCTGGGGCGTGTGGATTGCCTACGACCTGCCGGGCAGTTACGAAGAGCTGCCGCCGAACCTGCTGGATGAGCTCAAGCGTGACCGTCGCTGGTGCCACGGTAACCTGATGAACTTCCGCCTGTTCCTGGTGAAGGGCATGCACCCGGTGCACCGTGCGGTGTTCCTGACCGGCGTGATGTCCTATCTGTCGGCTCCGTTATGGTTCTTCTTCCTGGTGCTGTCGACCGCGCTGCTGGCGGTGAACACGCTGATGGAACCGACGTACTTCATGGAACCGCGCCAGCTGTATCCGTTGTGGCCACAGTGGCACCCGGAAAAAGCCGTTGCGTTGTTCTCCACGACCGTCGTGCTGTTATTCCTGCCGAAACTGCTCAGCGTGATCCTGATCTGGGCCAAGGGCGCAACCGGTTTTGGTGGCCGCATCAAGGTCACCCTGTCGATGCTGCTGGAAATGCTGTTTTCCATGCTGCTGGCGCCGGTGCGCATGATCTTCCACACCCGCTTCGTACTGGCCGCGTTCCTGGGCTGGGCTGCGACGTGGAACTCGCCGCAGCGTGATGATGACTCGACGCCGTGGAGCGAAGCGGTCAAACGTCACGGGCCGCAGACGCTGCTGGGCTTCTGCTGGGCGCTGCTGGTGGCCTGGCTGAACCCGAGCTTCCTGTGGTGGCTGGTGCCGATCGTGGGTTCGTTGATGCTGTCGATCCCGGTGTCGGTGATTTCCAGCCGCACGAATCTGGGCCTGAAAGCGCGCGACACCAAGCTGTTCCTGATCCCGGAAGAGCACACGCCGCCGCAAGAGCTGGTGTCCACTGACAAGTACACCCACGAAAACCGCTGGCACGCGTTGAACGACGGTTTCATCCGTGCGGTGGTCGATCCGCAGCAGAACGCTTTGGCTTGCGCGCTGGCGACTTCTCGCCATCGCGAGGCCGAGCCGATCGAGTGGATGCGTGTCGAGCGTGTGCGTCACGCGATCAAAGGTGGCCCTGAGCTGCTGAACAACCACGAACGCCTGCAATTGCTCAGCGATCCGGTTGCGCTGGCTCGGTTGCACGAACTGGTCTGGAGCGAAGGCAATTCCGCTTGGCTCAATGCCTGGCGCGCGTCGGTGGAAGCCGATCCCCATGCGCCGCTGCTGCCTTTGCAGCCAGCGACCCATGTGAATGACGCGACCCTCGTCAACGCCTGATTCATACGCTGAACAAAACGCCGCCGAAGAGTGATCTTCGGCGGCGTTTTTGTTTGGGCCGGGCCCTTGTGTAGTAGGACCGGCTTTAGCCGGGAAGAGGCCAGCGCGCGTGCTATTAATTCTGCGGTGTGAATGCACACGCCTTCCCGGCTAAAGCCGGTCCTACAACTCGACGTCGCAGCCGGTTTCGCCTTAGCTCACCCGAAACTTCCCGACCATGTCCTGCAACTGCACGCCCAGCCGCGCCAGTTCGATGCTCGACGCGGCCGTCTCCTCGCTGGACGCTGCGGTTTGCTCGGACACATCCCGAACGTTCAGCACACTGCGGTTGATCTGCTCCGCCACGCTGCACTGTTCCTCGCCCGCCGCGGCAATCTGCTGGTTCATCGTCTGAATCGTCGACACCGTCCGTGTGATGTGTCCCAGCGCGCTGCCGGCCTGGCGACTCAACTCCACGCTGCTGTCGGTCAGGGTTCGGCTGGCATCGAGGGTCATCACCACTTGCTGGGTGCCGCTTTGCAGCGCCGCGATAAGCACTTCGATTTCCTCGGTGGATTCCTGGGTGCGCTGGGCCAGTCCGCGAACCTCATCGGCAACGACCGCAAAACCGCGTCCCGCTTCGCCTGCCCGGGCGGCTTCGATCGCGGCGTTCAAAGCCAGCAGATTGGTCTGCTGCGACACTGACTTGATGACGTCGAGCACACCGCCGATCTTGTCGCTCTCCAGCTTCAGCTTGCCCATGGCTTCGGTGGAATTATTCACCTCCAGCGCCAGGCGCTCGATCTGCGCGATGGCGTCGTTGACCACCTTGTCGCCGTCCCGCGCCTGCTGATCAGCGTGCCGCGCCGCCTCGCTGGCTTCTTCGGCATTGCGGGCCACTTCCATCACGGTCGAGGTCATCTGGTTCATCGCCGTCGCAACGCAGTCCGTTTCGTCTTTCTGGCTGTTGACGCCCACGCTGGTCTGCGCCGTGACAGCGGACAGTTGCTCGGCCGCGCTGGCGATCTGGGTCACGCCGTCGCTGATGCCACTGATGAGCTTGCGCAGGCTCAGGGTCATCTCCTGCATGCTGCGCTGAAGCATGCCCATCTCGTCGCGGCGGCCGAGCTCCAGGTCCTGACTGAGATCACCGTTGGCGATGCGCGCCGCCGCACTCAAGGTCAGCCGTAGCGGCGCGATGATCTGCTGGGTGATCAGCCACGCCGCGAGCAGGCCAAGGAGCATCGCCAGCCCGGCCACGCCACTGAGCGTCTGCCGCGACTGAGTGGCTTCGGCATCACGCCGCTGGCCTTGCAGCGCAGTGATCTCGCCGGTCGAGGTGAGCAGGCTCTCGCTCAGCGCCTCCATGGACTCCTGGGCCGCTTCAACCTTGACCTGCAGGTCTTTGAACTGGCTCATGTGCTCGCGGTACTTGAGCAGCGTCTTACGCGCCGTGAGCAATTCACTGACGTTGCCATCGGCTTGATCGCTGGCGATCTGCTCGACCTCCTTCAGCGCTTCGTCGATGGCGGTAATGGCGGCAATTTCATAGGACTCTTTACCGCTGAACACGTACGCCTGAACTTCGTAACGGGCGTTCTGCACTTGCTCGCGCAATTGCTGAATGTTGGTGAACTCACCGAGGCGCTCGCTGCTGTCCTGCTCTTGGCTGACGGCTTTCAAGACCTCGCTTTCCACTTGGCCGATGGACTTGATCGCCTCGTCCGAGAGAACCGCCAGCTGCGCACGCGAGTCGGCTCGCGCACTCAACAGCGTGGTCAGATTGGCAAAGGTGGCTTCGAGCGCCCTGACCGTGTCGCTTTGGCTGTTGAGCAGCTTGAGGATGTCGGCGGGAGGCGCATCGTCGCGCAGCACCACCAGATGCGCTTCGATTTCATTGATGCGGGCAACGACGCGCGAGGCGCTGTCAGCAGTGTTTTCGACCCGAAAGACGATGCGCTCGGCGCGCAGGTCCTTGGTCATCGCGTTGAGCTGAGCGATGGAGGTCAGTGACTCCGAGCGCTCGATCATCGTGTCGAGCCCATGCCACCCGGTCAGGGTAATGGCCAGGGTCAGAAGCAGAACCAGGCCAAAGCCCAGCGAGAGTTTGAGTTTGACGCTGGTGTTGGCCAGCGCCCGGTTGATGCGTTGCAACATGATGCGTCTCCTGCGAATGGGCGATAAACGCGCATCGGCAGGGGAGGCGGAGGCGTGACCTGATCAGGTCGTAGGAGATTTCCGAGGGGCGGGAAGGGGTGACGCGTGTCACAGATTCCGCCCCTATTGGAGGCTTTGCCGGCAGGCCGGTGGCTGATGCGGGTGCGAACCGGGCAAGCGGATCAGATCCGGAAGCGACTCACCAGCCCTTGCAGATGGCTGCCCAGTCGCGCCAGCTCGACGCTCGACGCGGCGGTTTCCTCGCTGGCGGCGGAGGTCTGTTCCGACACGTCGCGCACGTTGAGCACGCTGCGGTTGATCTCTTCGGCCGTAGCGCTTTGCTCCTCGGCCGCGGCGGCGATCTGCTGGTTCATGGATTGAATCGCAGACACGGTCCGGGTGATGTTTTCCAGTGAGGTGCCGGCGCGGCGGGTCAGTTCGACGCTGCTGACCGTCAGTTCGCGGCTGTTGTCCATGATTGTCGCGACTTGTCGGGTGCCGTTCTGCAAGCCGGAAATCAGCTCTTCGATCTCTTCCGTGGACTTTTGCGTGCGTTGCGCGAGGCTGCGCACTTCGTCTGCGACCACAGCGAATCCGCGACCGGCCTCACCCGCCCGCGCGGCCTCAATGGCCGCGTTCAGGGCAAGGAGGTTGGTTTGTTGCGCAACGGACTTGATCACGTCGAGGACGCTGCCGATCTTGTCGCTCTCGCGCTTGAGTTCAGCCATGGCCTCGGTGGAGTGACCGACTTCGGTGGCGAGAAGCTCGATCTGCGCGATGGCCTCGTTGACGACCTTGTCGCCCTCACGCGCCTGGAGGTCAGCGGCTACGGCGGCCTCGGACGCTTCTTCGGCGTTACGCGCCACTTCCTGCACCGTGGCGGTCATCTCGTGCATCGCCGTCGCTACCTGATCGGTCTCGACCTTCTGGCTGTTGACCCCGGCACTGGTCTGCTCAGTGACCGCCGACAGCTCTTCGGCAGCGCTGGCGATCTGGGTCACGCCTTCGCCGATGCCGCCGATCAATTGGCGCAGCTCCACCGTCATGCGCTGGATGCTGCCCTGCAACTGGCCAAGCTCGTCGCGCCGGTCGACGCTCAAGTTGTGGGTCAGATCACCGGACGCCACGCGCTCGACTGCAACAAGCGTCTGCCCCAGCGGCACCGTGATTTGGCGGGTGATGACCCAGGCGGCGAAAACACCGAGGATCAGGGCCACTATCGTGGCAATGCCAAGGGTCGATTGGGCCTGGCGGGTGTCTGCCTCGCGTTTGGCGTTTTGCGAAATGTTCAGTTGTTCGCTGGCGTCCAGCAGCTGTTGCCCCAGCTCGGTCATCTTGGCGAGGGCCTGAACGCTGACCAGTTGCGCTTCACGGTATTGGCCGACAGCGTCGCGATAGCCTTTGAGCGCCAGGTTGGCCTTTTGCAGCTGCGGGATGTACTGGGAGGAAACGTCGCCGGCCAGCGTGTTGACCCCGACGATGGCTTCGTCGATGGCGGCGGT
The DNA here is from genome assembly GCF_053903055.1 of Pseudomonas sp. AK106. Classification (NCBI taxonomy): domain Bacteria; kingdom Pseudomonadati; phylum Pseudomonadota; class Gammaproteobacteria; order Pseudomonadales; family Pseudomonadaceae; genus Pseudomonas; species Pseudomonas sp. AK106. The sequence goes on along the minus strand of NZ_CP096426.1, from coordinate 5,205,520 downwards.
GGCGTTCTTTTCGAAATCCGGTTTGCCACTGAAGGTGTAACCGCGCACCTGGAAGCGGGCCTGCTGGATCTGTTTGCTGACATCCACCGCGCTGTTGAATTGCAGGATGTTGTCGTGCTGCAGCAACGCCTGTTCGATCTTGTTGACGGTATCGACAGCGGCGTCGGCGGACGCGCCCAAGTTGGTTCGGCTGGCTTCGCGGGTCTGGATCGCTTTGGTCATGTCGCCAAAGGCACGGCGGTATTCGCTGGCGGCCTGAGCCTGAGCGTCCATCAGTTTGAGATCGCCGATGCCTTTGACCATGCTCTGGCCGGTTTTCAGGTCAGCGTCGAGCTTGTCCAGCGCGGTCATGACCGCCGTCGCGGCTTCAGCGGTGTATTGAGCTTCATACACCATGCCTGCCGTGCGCAGATCCATCGTCCGCTCACTGATCTGCGAGATCATCCCCAGCTTGTCGCCACGCTCGATCACCGCCTTCACGCTGGACCAGCCCGTCGCCGTGATAAGTAGCGTCAGCAACAGCACAAGGCCGAAACCGACACCCAGTTTGAGACGGACGCTCATATTTCCAAGGCGTTGGGTAAACCAGCGAGACATGATAATTCCTGCGAATTTTTTTATGGACGCTTGTGCATCGGCTGTCGCGCGGCAAACTGAAGTGCTTGATGAGGACGGGAGGTAGCTCGGGGGGGGGGCAAGGACATCGCCCGCCGTTCTGACACCGCGCGGCGGAGCAGCAGACATGGGCCGTGTGTGGGACTGAGCGTGCTCAGGACGAGGCCGGGACAGTCAGCAACGTTCTCGGGTGACTGAAAGTGAGCCTTCGCGAGCGAGCTCGCTCCCACAGGTTCTATGTCTGTGGGGGAATCGGTGTCGCCATGTTCTAGAACAATCGGGCGAGTAGCGCGGTCACGGCGGTTTCAACGCGCAGGATCCGCGCACCCAACTGGACTGGATTCAGCCCCGAGGCCTGCAGCAAATCAACTTCGTATGGAATCCAGCCGCCTTCGGGGCCGATGGCCAGGGTGACGGGCTGCTCGACCGCGCGTGGGCAGGCGGGGAAATCACCCGGATGGCCGACCAATCCCAGCGTCCCTTCAACCACAGCGGGAAGGCGGTCCTCAACGAACGGCTTGAAGCGCTTCTCGATGACGATCTCAGGCAGCACGCTGTCCCGGGCCTGCTCCAGCCCGAGAATCAACTGCTCGCGAATGGCAGCCGGCTCCAGAAAGGGCGTCTGCCAGAAGCTTTTTTCGACGCGGTAACTGTTGACCAGGATGACTCGGGGGACACCCATCGTCGCCACGGTCTGAAACACCCGACGCAGCATTTTTGGGCGCGGCAGGGCGAGGATCAGCGTCAAGGGGAGTTTGGCGGGCGGCGCGTGCTCGAAGCTCACCGAAAGCTCGGCTTCCCGAGCTTCCAGACGCAGCAATTGTGCACTGCCCAGCAAGCCGTTCACTCGACCGACCCGCAGGCTGTCGCCGACTTCGCTGCGATGCACTTCCTGCATGTGCTTGAGGCGCCGATCACGCAGCACGACCCGATCCGCCGCGATGAAGTCGGCGTCCTCAAGCAACAGCAGGTTCACGGCTGGGTCGCTGGCGGTTGGCTCTGTTCGTCTTCGGCTTTTTCGTCGTCTTCATGATCGCCGCGCTTGGTGATCATTGAACTGCACAGCACGCCGATTTCAAACAGCAGCCACATCGGCACAGCCAGAAGGGTCTGGGAAAAGATGTCCGGCGGGGTGAGGATCATGCCGACCACGAAGCAGCCAATCACCACGTACGGGCGAATCTTCTTCAGGTATTTGACGTCGACGATGCCGATCCACACCAGCAGTACAACCGCCACCGGAATCTCGAACGCGACCCCGAATGCCAGGAACAGCGTCATCACGAAGTCCAGGTAACTGGCGATGTCCGTCATCATCGACACGCCTTCCGGCGTGACGCTGGCGAAGAAGTGGAAGATCAGCGGGAAGACCAGGAAGTAGGCAAACGCCATCCCGGCGTAGAACAGGATGATGCTGGAGATCAGCAGCGGCACTGCCACGCGCTTTTCGTGCTTGTACAAACCTGGCGCAATGAAGCCCCAGATCTGATACAGAATCACCGGCATCGCCAGAAACAGCGCCACCATCATCGTCAGCTTGAACGGCGTGATGAACGGCGAGGCCACATCGGTCGCGATCATCGTGGCGCCGTCAGGCAGAAACTTGCGCAGCGGGGCTGAAACGAAGGTGTAGATCTTCTGGGTGAAGTAGAACAGCGCGCCGAAGATCACGAAGATCGCCAGCACGCAGCGCAGCAGGCGAGAGCGCAGTTCTGTCAGGTGCGAGACCAGCGGCATTTGCTGGTCGTTTTCCGGGATTTCGCTCATGGGGCTCGTGGTGGCAGTGACGAATCGTTGGCAGAAGGCGCACTTTGCACCGCGGTCGCATGGGTGATGACCGGCGCAGGTGCGGGTGCAGAATCCGGCCCGACAGGCGAAGGTGCAGGCGCAGCAGGCTCGACATGAACGGGCGGCGGCGTAACCGACGCGCTTTCCGCCGGAGCGGCCGGGCCAATGTCGGCGCTCTGGGCCGGTGAGGCCGCACCCATGACCGGCGCTGTAGAGGCCGGAGCCGGTGGAATCGGCGTCTCGGCAGCGGGTTCAGCCGGTGCCGGTGTCGCGGGGGCTACAGGCGCTGCAGGCGGTTGCTGTGGCTGCATGATCTTGCGAGCTTCCTCTTCCAGCGAAAGGATATGCTCGTTGTGCAGCTGACGCCGAATCTCGTCAGCGCCGATTTCGCGCTCAACTTCCTGTTTGATCGCATTGAAGCTGCGTTTCAGGCGGCCGATCCAGAGCCCGGCCGTCCGTGCTGCGCCCGGCAGACGCTCGGGCCCCAGGACCAGCAGGGCAACGAGGCCGACCAGCAGCAGTTCAGAAAAGCTGATACCAAACATGCGTCACGACCTAGTCTTTGCGGAGGGGGTCTTCGACTCGTTGCGCCTGAGCGTCGATGGTGTGCGGCTGGTGCAGCGGCTGAGTCGGAGGGACAGGCTGCGCGGTGGGCTGTGGCTGAACCGGCGGCTGCACGGTTGGCTCTTCCGGATGTTTGTCGTCGTCATTCATGGCCTTGCGAAAGCCCTTGATCGACTCACCCACGTCAGTCCCCAGGTTCTTGAGTTTCTTGGTGCCGAAGACCAGCACGACAACCACAAGAATGACGATCCAGTGTTTCCAGTCAAAAATGCCCATAACGCGTTCCTCACAAGAAATTTCGGGCCGCAGCCCCTGTGTTTATTCCGCCGAGCGAGATGCTTTCTCGGCGTGGCCGGACAGGCCGAAACGGCGGTCCAGCTCATCGAGCACGGCTTGCGGGTGTTGGCCCAACTGGGCAAGCATCACCATGCTGTGGAACCACAAGTCGGCGGTTTCGTAGACGACATCACTGCAGTCACCGCTGATGGCAGCGTCCTTGGCAGCGATTATGGTTTCGACCGACTCTTCGCCGACCTTCTCCAGAATCTTGTTCAGTCCCTTGTGATACAGGCTGGCGACGTATGACGAGTCGGCAGCCGCGCCCTTGCGTGATTCGAGCACCTCGGCAAGGCGTGACAAGGTATCAGTCATGTTCAGTGTCCTGCTTGGTAAATGGCTTCCGGGTCTTTGAGTACCGGGTCCACGGTCTTCCAGCCGGCATCATCGTAGACGCGGTAGAAGCAGCTCTCGCGGCCGGTATGGCAAGCGATGCCGCCGATTTGCTCGACCATCAGGATAATGACGTCGGCATCGCAGTCCAGACGCAGCTCATGAAGCTTCTGCACGTGGCCCGATTCTTCGCCCTTTCGCCACAACTTGCCACGCGAACGTGACCAATAGATAGCGCGCTGTTCGCTGGCAGTCAGGCTCAAGGCTTCACGGCTCATCCACGCCATCATCAGCACGCGACCGGTCTTGTGGTCCTGTGCGATGGCGGGCACCAGGCCGTCCTTGTCCCACTTAATCTCGTCCAGCCAGTCTTTCATCATCGGCTCCGGCCGTTCCAGGGGAGGGTTAGTGTGCCAGCGGCTTGCGCCGATGGCTATCGGCGAACGACCAGATAGACGCCTGCCGCCAGCATCAGCAAGGCAGGCCAGGCACTCAGGGTGTTCAGCGCTGCGCCGGTCTGGGTATGGGTGATTGCCAGCAGCACGCCGCCGGCCAGCAGGCCCGCGCCGAGCAGCCGAAGGGCCCAATGATCGCCATCGCGCCGGTAGGGCGGGGGCGGATCGTGGCGATGGGGCTGCGACAGGCGCTCGAGCAAATCCCGGGTCATGTTGGCCAGATGCGGAATCTGTTCAACCTGGGACTGCAGGTTGCCCAGCAGGGTTTTCGGGCTGACGCGCTCGCGCATCCAGCGTTCGAGGAACGGCTGCGCAGTCGCCCAGAGATCCAGCTCCGGGTACAGCTGACGGCCGAGGCCTTCGATATTGAGGAGCGTCTTTTGCAGCAGCACCAGTTGCGGCTGCACTTCCATGTTGAAGCGGCGAGCGGTCTGGAACAGGCGCATCAGTACCTGGCCAAAGGAAATGTCTTTCAGGGGCTTCTCGAATATCGGTTCGCACACCGTACGGATGGCCGCTTCGAATTCATTCAGCTTGGTCTCGGCCGGCACCCAGCCCGAGTCAATGTGCAGCTGAGCCACACGGCGGTAGTCGCGCTTGAAGAAGGCAAACAGGTTGCGCGCCAGGTAGTCCTGATCCTCAGGGGTCAGACTGCCCACAATTCCGCAGTCGATGGCGATGTACTGGGGATCCCACGGCGTGACCGTGCTGACGAAAATATTGCCGGGGTGCATGTCGGCGTGGAAAAAGCTGTCACGAAAAACCTGGGTGAAGAACAGCTCGACGCCGCGCTCCGCCAGCTTCTTCATGTCGGTGCGCTGATCGGCGAGGGTCGCCAGATCGGTCACTTGCACGCCGTAAATGCGCTCCATGACCAACACCTTCGGCCGGCACCAGTCCCAGTAGACCTGCGGCACGTAGAGCATGGGCGAGCCCTCGAAGTTGCGGCGCAGCTGGCTGGAGTTGGCCGCCTCGCGCAGCAGGTCGAGCTCGTCGTAGATGGTTTTTTCGTAATCGGCGACCACGTCCACCGGGTGCAGCAGGCGGGCGTCTGCGGAGACCCGCTCGGCAATCTTTGCCAGTATGAACAGCCACGCAAGATCGGAACCGATGATCGGCTTCAAGCCTGGCCGTACGACCTTTACCACCACTTCCTCGCCAGTCTTCAGGCGCGCGGCGTGGACTTGAGCGACAGAAGCAGAGGCGAGCGGGGCCACATCGAAACGGCTGAACACTTCGCTGATCTTCGCGCCCAGCTGCGACTCGATCAGCGCCACGGCTTTGGCGGAGTCGAACGGCGGCACGCGGTCCTGCAGCATCATCAGCTCGTCGGCGACGTCTTCGGGCAGCAGATCCCGGCGGGTGGACAGCAACTGCCCGAACTTGATGAAAATCGGCCCCAGGTCCTGCAACGCCAGTCGCAGACGGGCACCACGGCTCAGTTCGTTCTTGCGCCGCGGCAACCAGCGCCATGGCAGCACGAAGCGCACAGCCAGCAGCCACCACGGCAAGGGCAGGGCGAACAACAGGTCATCGAGGCGGTAACGGATTACGACACGCTGGATGCGAAACAGGCGGCGGACGGCAAGCAGGCTCATGCGTTATCGCTGGATGTGAGGGAGTGGGCCAGACGCTCGAAGCGGGCTTCGAGGCGTTCCAGGTCTTGTTTGGTCTGATCCAGTTCGGCGAAGCGGGCTTCGGCCTCGCGTTTGCCGACCAGCGTGCGGGATTCTTCGGCCAGGTATTCGGCCAGGTTGTGGCTGAGGCTGGCCGCGCTGTCGCGGGTCCAGCGCGCGCTGTTGCGCAGGTGCCCGCCGATCAGGGGCGCCGCGACAGGGCCGAGCCAGCGTTGCAGCTCGTACTCCCAATCGAGGTCCAGGTCCTGCAGCACGCCCACCAGCTCAAGCAGCACGGCGCTTTCGCCCTCCAGCTCGACTTCCGGGCTGTGCAGCACGGCATTTTTGTCTTTGCTCATCGCCAGGCGCATCAGGTTCGCAGCGGGCGCGCGTAGGGTCACATCAGCACCGCCTTCCCAGTTCGCCGCCAGCATCAAGCCGTCGTCGCCGGGCAGCACGTGCAGATGAAACGTCGGGCTGGTGCACTCGATCGCGATGACCTTGCCGCTTAGGCGGTCAAGGCGCGGCAAGGCGGTGCTGTCCATGCGCAGCACGCGGTTGATGCCGTGTTCGGCACTGGCGAGCAAGCCGTTGATCAGCATCAGGGTTTGATGCCCCGGTGGAGCGCGACGATGCCGGAGGTCATGTTGTGGTAGGTCACTCGGTCGAAACCGGCCTGGACCATCATTGACTTCAGGGTTTCCTGATCAGGGTGCATGCGGATCGACTCTGCCAGATAGCGGTAGCTTTCAGAATCGTTGGTGATCAGCTTGCCGGCCAGCGGCATGAAAGCGAACGAGTAGGCGTCGTAGATCTTGGACATGACTTTGCTGGTGGGCTTGGAGAATTCCAGTACCAGCAAACGACCACCCGGCTTGAGCACGCGCAGCATGGAGCGGATGGCGTCTTCCTTGTGCGTCACGTTGCGCAGGCCGAAAGCGATGGTCACGCAGTCGAAGTGGTTGTCAGGGAACGGCAGCTTTTCAGCGTCGGCCTGGACGAACTTGATGTTGCCGGCCACCCCGCGATCCAGCAGGCGGTCACGACCGACCTTGAGCATCGATGCGTTGATGTCAGCCAGTACGACCTCACCGGTCGGGCCGACAAGATGGGAGAACTTCTTCGCCAGATCACCGGTGCCGCCTGCGATGTCGAGCACGCGGTTGCCGCTGCGAACGCCGGACAGTTCGATGGTGAAGCGCTTCCAGAGGCGATGCATGCCGCCGGACAGTACGTCGTTCATCAGGTCATATTTGGCCGCGACGGAGTGAAATACCTCGGCGACTTTCTCGGCCTTCTGGCTTTCCGGTACGTTTTTGTAACCGAAGTGGGTGATGGGTTCGGCATCGCTGCCTTTGCGCGGATCATTCATATCGCTGTCACCGGAATAAAGTGGCGCCATTCTAATCGTCGGGGCTGGCTTTGTCTTGACAAGGCGCACGGCCAACAGTTTCTTCGCTTCGGGCCGCTGGTATAGTGCGTCGACGATTTAAGCCGAAGCAGGAGCCCGTCAGTGGCCAGAATTACCGTGGAACGCCAGCACACGCTGGGAAAGGAAAAGGCCCGCGAGAAGGCTGAGATCATGCTGCAGAAACTGTCCGACAAGTACGGCATCGAGCACGAGTGGACAGGCGACACCGTGGCCCTGGAAGGCAAGGGCGCCAAGGGCACTGTCGCGGTCGAAGATGAATGGGTGCGGGTGAACATCGATCTCAACTTCTTCCTCTCCGCCATGAGCGGTTCGATTCAGTCGGAAGTTGAACGGCAGCTGGACAAGGTGCTGACCGCCTGACGTCTGGAGCGACGGCTAGAGCATCAGCTTGATGACTTGCTCGGAAGGGTCGCGGGATTTGCCGGCGGCCTTGAGCTCGGCCAGGTACTCCTCCCACAGTTGCGCCTGGCGTTGCGCCAGTTGCTCCAGGTATTCCCAAGTAAACAAACCGCTGTCATGACCGTCGTCAAAGGTCAGCTTCAGCGCGTACTGGCCAGCGGGTTCCACTTTGGTAAGCCCGACGCCCAGCTTGCCGAACTGCAAAATCGGGTTGCCATGGCCCTGCACCTCCGCCGAAGGCGAGTGCACACGCAGAAATTCCGCCGGCAGGCGGTATTCCTCGTCCGGCCCATATTTCAGGCTGAGGACTTTCGATGCTTTGTGCAGCTGGACAGCGGTGGGCATGCGGGTCATAGAGGTAATCTCAGCTACAAGCTACAAGCTACAAGCTACAAGCTACAAGCTACAAGCTACAAGCTCCAAGCTCCAAGCGAAGCAGATTCGTGCAGCCAGTGAAATCTGCTTGCCGCTTGAAGCTAACCGCTTGCAGCTGCTTTAAAGGATATAACGCGACAGATCTTCGTCTTCCGCCAGCTCACCCAAGTGGCTGTTCACGTACTCAGCGTCGATCTGAATCGTCCCGCCATCCTGCGCACCCGCCAGATCACCGGCACTGAAGGAAACCTCTTCCAGCAACCGCTCAAGCAGCGTATGCAAGCGACGCGCACCGATGTTCTCGGTCTTCTCGTTGACCTGCCAGGCGATCTCGGCCAGACGCTTGATGCCATCCGGCAGGAACGCAATGTTCAGGCCTTCGGTCTTCAACAGCTCGCGGTATTGCTCGGTCAGCGAGGCGTGGGGTTCGGTCAGGATGCGTTCGAAATCCTGCGGGCTCAGCGCTTTGAGCTCGACGCGAATCGGCAGACGACCCTGCAGTTCAGGCACCAGATCGCTCGGCTTGCTCAGGTGGAACGCGCCGGACGCGATGAACAGGATGTGATCGGTCTTGACCATGCCCAGCTTGGTGTTGACGGTGCAGCCTTCGATCAGCGGCAGCAGGTCGCGCTGAACGCCTTCGCGTGAAACATCGGCGCCGCCGACATTGCCGCGTTTGGCCACTTTGTCGATCTCGTCGATGAACACAATGCCGTGCTGCTCGACCGCTTCCAGCGCTTGCACTTTCAGCTCTTCGTCGTTGACCAGACGGCCCGCTTCTTCATCGCGAACCATCTTCATCGCGTCTTTGACTTTCAGCTTGCGGCTTTTCTTCTTGCCCTTGCCCATGTTGGCAAACAGGCTCTGCAGCTGGTTGGTCATCTCTTCCATGCCCGGCGGCGCGGAAATATCGACGCCGCCCATTTCCGCGACCTCGATCTCGATTTCCTTGTCGTCCAGCTGACCTTCGCGCAGGCGCTTGCGAAACAACTGACGGGTGTTGGAATCACTGCCCGATGTCGCGTCTTCGTTGAAGCCCGCGCGCGCCGGTGGCAGCAGGGCGTCGAGAATGCGCTCTTCGGCGGCGTCTTCAGCGCGGTGGCGGACCTTGGTGATCTCCTGTTCACGCAGCAGCTTCATCGCCGCGTCAGCCAGATCACGGATGATCGACTCGACATCGCGACCCACGTAGCCGACTTCGGTGAACTTGGTCGCTTCGACTTTGATGAAAGGCGCGTTGGCGAGCTTGGCCAGACGACGGGCGATCTCGGTTTTACCGACGCCGGTCGGGCCGATCATCAGAATGTTCTTGGGGGTGACTTCGACGCGCAGCTCTTCAGGCAGCTGCATCCGGCGCCAGCGGTTACGCAGGGCGATGGCGACGGCGCGCTTGGCATCGTCCTGGCCGATGATATGGCGATTGAGTTCGTGGACGATTTCACGGGGAGTCATGGACATGGTTTTCAACGGTCCTCGGCAGAGTGCAAGTCGGGCAGGCCGCGATGAACGGCGGCCATTACCTCAGGCTTACTCGGCGAGGTCCTGCTCCTCAATGGTGATGTTGTGGTTAGTGAAGACGCAGATGTCGCCGGCAATGTGCAAGGCGGTTTCGGCGATTTCACGGGCAGAGAGTTCGGTCTTCAGCAGCAGCGCGCGGGCCGCGGCCTGGGCAAAGGCACCGCCGGAACCCATGGCGATCAGGCCATCTTCGGGCTCAACCACGTCGCCGTTACCGGTAATGATCAGCGAGGCGTCTTTGTTGGCAACGGCCAGCATGGCTTCAAGGCGACTCAGGGAACGGTCGGTACGCCATTCTTTCGCCAGCTCCACGGCGGCGCGAATGAGGTGACCCTGGTGCTTTTCCAGTTGGGCTTCGAAGCGCTCGAACAGGGTGAAGGCGTCGGCGGTGGCGCCTGCGAAACCGGCGATGACCTGGCCGTGGTAAAGGCGCCGGACTTTCTTGGCGTTGCCTTTCATGACGGTATTGCCCAGGGAAACCTGGCCGTCACCGGCCATGACGACTTTGCCTTGGCGGCGCACTGAAACGATGGTGGTCAAGGGGAGAGTCTCCACGCTGCGGGGCGAAAATGCCCTGATGGAAACTCATATGGGGGTGGGGGCGGGTATTTCAACCGTTGAGTGGGTTGAGGGATGAATGGCGGTGCGTCAGGTTGCTTCAAGTTTGTGTAGGAGTGAGCTTGCTCGCGATTGCGGTGAATCAGGCACCCATTATGTTGGATGTGCCAATGTCATCGCGAGCAAGCTCACTCCTACAACTGATCGTGCCCGCGTGGAGCGGGACCGATCGTTGGTCCTGCGGTGGGCGACAGTGCCCTAGCGAGCCTGGCGCTGTTGCAGGAGCAGGTTGCTGAAGCCGCCGCCCGCCAGTTGCTTCTGCGCGATGGTCAGCTGTTCGCGGTTGCTGAACGGGCCGACCAGCACGCGGTACCAGGTTTCATCCTTCACCGTGCCCGACTCCACGGTCGAGGTTTGCCCCAGCAGAATAATCTGCGCGCGCACTTTTTCGGCGTCGGCCTGTTTGCGGAACGAGCCCGCTTGCAGGAAGAACGTCGTCACGGCCGCCGGCTTGGCCACCGGAGGCGCTGGCGGTGGCGTCAGACCGCTGAGTGCCGCCTGGGCACGAGCCGTATCGATCTTCGCGGCCACTTCAGGCGTGACCGGCGTGCTTGGCGCAACGACCGGTGGCGTCTTCTCTGGCACCGCTTCATTCGGCACGATGACTTCCGACTCAGGCAACAGCGTGTAGAAGTCGTACTTCGGCTTCACGGGCGCGGTCGGGCTGGGCGGCGTCTTGTTCGCTTCGGCGATCTTCGCGGCCTTGGCTTCAGCCTTGACGCGCTTGATATCGTCGCCACTGCCGGGTTCGAGCTTCATCAGAAAAACAACGAAAGCGCCGACGGTCAGGCCGATCGCCATCCACACCCAACCCGGAATCGGCGTCTTTGCGGGTGCCTGATACCGGCTGGCGCCGCGCTTGGGAGCAGGTTTCTTTTTAACGGCCAACTTACATACGCTCCAGAGTGTCCAGACCCAGCAACTGCAGGCCTTGCTTGAGGGTGCGACCGGTCAGGGCGGCGAGGCGCAGACGGCTTTGCTGTTGTTCAGGGCTTTCTGCCGCCAGGATCGGGCAGTTCTCGTAGAAACTGGAGAACAGGCCGGCGAGGTCGTACACATAGGCGCAGAGCACATGGGGCGTGCCCTTGTCGGCGACGGTGTTGACGGTCTCGCCGAACTGCGCCAGACGCGCGGCCAGGTCTTGCTCCTGAGGTGCGTCCAGGATGATTTGGCCCTGGCTCGCGTCGAAGGTTTCGCCCTTTTCTTCCAGCTTGCGGAATACGCCGGCCACACGGGTGTAGGCGTACAGCAGGTAAGGCGCGGTGTTGCCTTCGAAGCTGAGCATCTGGTCGAAGTTGAAGCTGTAGTCGCTGGCGCGATGCTTGGACAGGTCGGCGTATTTCACCGCGCTGATGCCCACAGCCTTGGCGATCGAGCGCAACTCGTCTTCGGCCACGTCCGGGTTTTTCTCTTTCACCAGCGTGTAGGCGCGCTCTTCGGCTTCGTCGAGCAGGTCGACCAGCTTGACCGTGCCGCCGTCGCGGGTCTTGAACGGACGGCCATCGGCGCCATTCATGGTGCCGAAGCCCATGTGCTCCATCTGCATGCCGTTGGTGACGAAGCCTGCGCGGCGCGCCACTTCGAAGACCTGCTGGAAGTGCAGGGCCTGACGCTGATCGACGAAATACAGCGCGCGATCGGCTTTCAGCACGTTGCTGCGGTAGCGAATGGCGGCGAGGTCGGTGGTGGCATACAGATAACCGCCACCGGCCTTTTGCACGATCACCGGCAGCGGCGTGCCTTCAGCGGTTTTGAATTCTTCAAGAAACACACATTGCGCGCCGTTGCTTTCGACCAGCAGGCCGGCTTTCTTCAGGTCAGCGACGACATTGGCGAGGTCGTCGTTGTAGGCGCTTTCGCCCATGACGTCCTTCGGCGTGAGTTTGACGTTCAGACGTTCGTACACTTCCTGGCAGTGAGACAGGGAGATGTCTTTGAAGCGCGTCCACAGGCTCAGGCACTCGGCGTCGCCTGCTTGCAGCTTGACCACCAGCCCACGAGCGCGCTCGGCGAATTCTTCCGACTCGTCAAAACGGCCCTTGGCGGCGCGGTAGAAGTTTTCGAGGTCAGCCAGCTCGTCGCTGGTCGCCGGGGTTTCCTGCAAATAGGCCAGCAGCATGCCGAACTGGGTGCCCCAGTCGCCCACGTGGTTCTGACGGATCACGGTGTCGCCAAGGAACTCAAGAACGCTGGCCACGCCGTCGCCAATGATGGTCGAGCGCAAGTGGCCGACGTGCATCTCTTTGGCCAGGTTCGGCGCGGACAGGTCGACCACAACGCGTTGAGCAGGGCCGTTCTTGCGCACGGACAGGGTCGCGTCGGCCAGCGCTTCGTCGAGGCGCGAAGCCAGGGCCTGGGTGTTCTGGAAAAAATTGAGGAAGCCGGGGCCGGCGATGTCGACCTGGGTGATCTGCTCGTCGGCGGGCAGCGCGGCGACGATTTTCTCGGCCAGATCGCGAGGTTTCAAGCCGGCAGGCTTGGCCAGCATCATGGCGATATTGCTGGCGAAGTCGCCGTTTTTCTTGTCCTTGGCGTTCTCCACCTGAATCGCCGGCGTCAGCCCTTCCGGCAAGACGCCATCGGTGACGAGTTGGCTCAGAGCCTGTTGAATCAGCTGGCGGATGGTGTCTTTCATGGTGCTCTCTTTCGACCGCAAGCGCGGCCGCGCCTGGATGCGCGGGTGGAAAAACTGGGCATTATCCGTGGCCGGAGCCGCCTTGCCAACCGCGCTGGATGCGCGGTCAATCGATGCGAATCAATAAAGGTCCACCGGGTCCACGTCCAGCGACCATCTGACCTGGCGCCCGCTCGGCATGTTTTCCAGCGTCAGCAGCCAGGTCGCGAGCAGCTTGTGCAGTGGCGCGCGGGCGTTGGCCTGGACCAGCAACTGAGCGCGATAGCGTCCGGCGCGTCGTTCCATCGGTGCCGGAACCGGACCCAGCAGCTCGATGCCGCCCAGCGCCATGTCCTTCAATAACCGCTCGGCTTCGGTGCAGGCTTCGTCAAGAAACCCTTCGGCCTGACCCGGCTTGTGCGCTTCTGCGCGCAACAGCGCCAGGTGTGAAAACGGCGGCAGCCCGGCGGCGCGACGTTCGCTCAGCGCCTGCTCGGCAAAGGCGAAATAACCCTGCTCGGTGAGTTGAATCAATAAAGGATGGTCGGCCAGGTGGGTCTGGATGATCACCTTGCCCGGCTCTTCGGCGCGCCCCGCCCTGCCTGCGACCTGCACAATCAATTGCGCCATGCGCTCGCTGGCGCGGAAGTCACCGGAGAACAGCCCGCCATCGGCGTCGAGAATCGACACCAGCGTCACACGCGGGAAGTGATGCCCTTTGGCGAGCATCTGGGTGCCCACCAGAATGCACGGCTGGCCTTTCTGGATGGTCGCAAACAGCTGATTCATTGCGTCCTTGCGCGAAGTGCTGTCGCGATCGACGCGCAACACCGGGTAGTCGGGGAACAGAATCGCCAGCCGCTCCTCGGCACGTTCGGTCCCTGCACCCACCGGGCGCAGATCAACCTTGCCGCATGCCGGGCAATTGCGTGGGACGCGCTCGACATGGCCGCAGTGGTGACACCGCAGCTCGCCCGAGCGCTGGTGAACGGTCATGCGCGCGTCGCAGCGGGGGCATTCCGACAACCAGCCACAGTCGTGACACAGCAGAGTAGGGGCAAACCCGCGGCGATTGAGGAACACCAGCACTTGCTGGCCCGCCGCCAGGGTTTGGGCGATGGCTTGCTGCATGGGGCCCGAGATGCCGCTGTCGAGGGGACGACTTTTCACATCCAGCCGCAGGAAGCGAGGTTGCTGCGCACCGCCTGCGCGCTGATTCAGGCGCAGGAGCGCGTACCGACCGGTGTGGGCGTTGTGCAGGCTTTCGAGCGAAGGCGTCGCCGAGCCGAGCACGATCGGGATGTCCTCCTGATGCGCCCTCACCAGCGCCAGGTCCCGGGCGTGATAGCGCAGGCCTTCCTGCTGTTTATAGGAGCCGTCGTGCTCCTCGTCGATGATGATCAGCCCTGGGTTTTTCATGGGGGTGAACAGCGCCGAACGGGTGCCGATGATGATGTCGGCTTCGCCATCGCGTGCTGCCAGCCAGGCGTCCAGCCGATCGCGATCGTTGACCGCCGAATGCAGCAGCGCGATGCGCGCGTTGAAACGCTGCTCGAAGCGCGCGAGGGTCTGCGGGCCGAGGTTGATCTCCGGAATCAGCACCAGCGCCTGCTTGCCCGCTTCCAGCGTCTCGCGGATGAGCTGCAGATAAACCTCGGTCTTGCCACTGCCGGTGACCCCCGCCAGCAGTGAAGCGTGGAAACTGCCGAAACCCGAACGGATGGCCTCATAGGCCGCCCGTTGCTCGGTGTTGAGCGGCAGTTCCGGCTGCGCCAGCCAGTGCTCGTGCCGCTCGACCGGGCCATGACCGCGCACCTCGACGGTTACCAGTCCTTTGGCGAGCAGCAAGTTCAGGCTGTCCCGGTTGAGCATCAGCTTGCTCAGCAACTGATGAGCCACGCCGTGGGGATGCTGGGCCAGGGTGCGCAGCGCTTCCTTTTGTTTCGGCGCCCGGGCGATGCGCGGGTCATCGACACTGGCGTCCGGGGCTGCGTGCCAGAACCGCTCCTGCCGCGCTTCCGCAGGTTCCCCCTGGCGCAGCAACACCGGCAACGCCCAGCTGAACGTGTCGCCCAGGCTGTGCTGGTAATACTGGGCCGTCCACAGGCACAGCTTGAATAATGCAGGCGGCAGCGGCGCTTCGGCATCCAGCACGGCAATGGCCGGCTTGAGCTTGTCGGCCGGCACGTCGCTGTGATCGACGACTTCCACCAGCACGCCGATCATTTCCCGACGGCCGAACGGCACGCGCAGGCGCATCCCTGGCTGCAAGGTACTGCGCGCCACACCTGCGGGGGCAAGGTAGTCGAACAGGCGACGCAGCGGCGAGGGCAGGGCGAGGCGCAAGATGGCGTCGGGCACGCGGGGGATATCCTGTTACGGAGTATGACGAAGGGCGCGATCTTAGCAGACGACCGGCGTGAACGTTCCCTTGCGTGATTGGCGTTGTCTGTTAATATGCGCGGCCTAATTCCGTGCGGTATTCAACAATAGTGTTGGGTGGCGGCACGATAGCCTGAGGAAATACCCATGAAAGCTGATATCCATCCAGTTTACGAAGCCATTGACGCAACCTGCAGCTGCGGCAATGTCATCAAAACCCGTTCCACACTGGCCAAGCCTCTGAGCCTGGACGTGTGCAACGAGTGCCACCCGTTCTACACCGGCAAGCAAAAAACTCTGGACGTCGGCGGTCGTGTCGACAAGTTCAAGTCGCGTTTCGGTGCGTTCGGTCCTACCAAAGCTCCTGCTGCTGCAGAGTAAGGTTGGCCGTTCTGGAGTCGCCGATGCGTTTCTCCAGGCTGCTTAAAAAGGCGTCCCTCGCGGGCGCCTTTTTTATGTCTGCGATTTGGCTTTCGTCGGCCCAGGCCTTGTGCCCTGCGCCGCCGTCTCTGCCTGTGCTTCAGGTGCAGCGAGTGGTCGATGGCGACACGGTTCGCCTGAGCGATGGTCGCAGCGTTCGCATGATTGGCCTGAATACACCAGAAACCGGCAAAAAGGGCCAGTCCGCCCAGCCGTTTGCCGAAGCGGCCAAGCGTCGTTTGCAGGCATTGGTGGATGCCAGTGACGGGCAGGTCAGGCTACGTGTCGGTGAAGAGCCGACCGATCACTACGGACGCACCCTCGCCAACGTCTATGGCCGCGATGGCGCCAATCTCGAGGCGCAACTGCTGGCGGAAGGCCTAGGCTATCTCGTCGCAGTCTCCCCTAACGTTGCACTGGTGAGGTGCCAGCAGGCCGCAGAGACGTCAGCACGCCAGGCCGGACGGGGTCTGTGGCGCAACTCGCCGGTTCAGCCGGTCGAGCAGATCAGCACGGGCGGGTTTGCGCTGGTCAGTGGGCGCGTGACCAGCGTGCAGCGCAATGGCGGCGGTCTGTGGATCGAATTCGGCGATGCGCTGGTGCTGCGCATTGCGCCCAGGCTGCTCGGCCAGTTCGACACTGCCGCGCTGCAGCGGTTGAAAGGTCAGCGAATCGAAGCCCGTGGCTGGGTGGTCGATCGTTCGCGTCGGGGCAGCCTTAAATCAGGTCAGCCTCGCTGGATGATGCCAATCACTCATCCTGCAATGTTGGATACAGTCAGTAAATAAATTGTGGACAGTTTTGGTCAGAATTGTCGTCGCTGGAGGCCTTGTGTTCTGCGTCTCTACGCTGAAAGTCGTAGATGCGGCCTCTTGACACAGGTGACCCGCCAGTCTTGTTAGGACTTTGTGACTTGCGTATGCTCGGCGGTCCGTCTGTCCAACAGCAAAAAAGCGGAATGCCCCCATGTCAGATTTGAAAACTGCCGCTCTCGAATACCACGCTCATCCCCGTCCCGGGAAACTCAGCGTAGAGCTCACCAAAGCCACTGCAACCGCTCGCGATCTGTCGCTGGCCTACAGCCCGGGTGTGGCTGAGCCGGTCCGCGAAATCGGTCGCGATCCGGAACTTGCCTACAAGTACACCGGCAAAGGCAACCTGGTAGCGGTGATCTCTGATGGCACCGCGATTCTGGGTCTGGGTAACCTCGGGCCTCTCGCCTCCAAGCCGGTCATGGAAGGCAAGGGTGTGCTGTTCAAGCGCTTTGCCGGTATCGACGTGTTCGATATCGAAGTCGATTCGGAAAGCCCGCAGGCCTTCATCGACACCGTGCGACGCATCTCCATCACCTTCGGCGGCATCAACCTGGAAGACATCAAGGCACCTGAGTGCTTCGAAATCGAAAAGGCGCTGATCGAGCAATGCGACATTCCGGTTTTCCACGATGACCAGCACGGCACCGCGATCGTTACCGCCGCCGGCATGATCAACGCGCTGGAAATCGCTGGCAAAACCCTGGAAACGGCGAAGATCGTCTGCCTGGGCGCTGGCGCTGCGGCCATCTCCTGCATGAAGTTGCTGGTGAGCATGGGCGCGAAGATCGAAAACATTTTCATGATCGACCGTAGCGGCGTGGTTCACGACGGACGTACCGATCTGAACCAGTACAAGGCCCAGTTCGCTCACACCACCGACAAGCGCACGCTGGCCGATGCACTGGAAGGCGCTGACGTGTTCGTCGGTCTGTCCGGTCCGAACCTGCTGAGCGCTGAAGGCCTGAAATCGATGGCGGCCAACCCGATCGTGTTCGCCTGCTCGAACCCGGATCCGGAAATCTCGCCGGAACTGGCTCACGCCACCCGCAACGACGTGATCATGGCGACCGGCCGTTCGGACTACCCGAACCAGGTCAACAACGTGCTGGGCTTCCCGTTCATCTTCCGTGGCGCACTGGACGTTCGCGCCAAGCGCATCAACGAAGAGATGAAGATCGCAGCGGCCAACGCCCTGCGCGAACTGGCCAAGCTGCCGGTGCCTCAGGAAGTCTGCGACGCCTACGGCGGCATCGCCCTGGAATTCGGTCGTGAGTACATCATCCCGAAACCAATGGACGCACGCCTGTTGGGCTTGATCTCTGATGCAGTTGCCAAGGCAGCCATCGAGAGCGGTGTCGCGACCCTGCCGTATCCAAAGCACTACCCGCTGAAGAGCGTGGATGAAGTGTTCAACGGCTGATAGCAGCGCCCATAAAAAACCCAGCCAAGTGCTGGGTTTTTTTATGGGCGTTCGTTTTGCCGTCCGGCGGGGCACAACACCCTTGTTCAGGATACGAAATCCTTGTGGGAGTGAGCTTGCTCACGAATACGGTTGCTTCAGCCGCTGAAGAGGTAGCGGATGTTCCAGCCTTTTCGCGAGCAAGCTCGCTCCCACATGGATGGTGTTGATGCCTGAGGATCAATCTCCTACTGATCTACGCCCCACTAGAAAAGATCGATCGGCGCCGATTCGTCCGCTGGCAGCGGGCTGCCTGGGGGTGGGCTGCCGCCGAGTTCGTTCACACTAGGCGGCGTGTCTTCGCTCTTGAACAGCTCGAAGAACGCACCCGGCGTGCTCGGCGTCGCAGAGCGGCCACTGACCGGATCGATGCGCAGGCTAAGGATGCCGTCCGGTTCTGCCTGAACGTGTGGCGGCTTGTCCTTCAGCGCGGCGCTCATGTACTTCATCCAGATCGGCAGCGCGACCGTGCCGCCGAACTCATGACGACCGAGGCTTTCAGGCTGATCGAAACCGGTCCAGACCGTGGTCACGTAGTCAGCGTTGTATCCCGTGAACCACGCATCTTTCGATTCGTTGGTGGTACCGGTTTTGCCTGCGATGTCCGGACGGTTCATGGCCAGGGCGCGGCGACCGGTGCCGCGCTTGATCACGTCCTGCAGCATGCTGTTGAGGATGTAAACCGTACGACCGTCAACAATCCGCTCTGCGACCACCGGGGCCGGCGCTGCGCCCGAAGTATCCAGTGCGTTCGGCACAACGTTGGCAGTCAGCGGTGGCGTGTCTGGCGCTGCATAGGTCGATGCGCTGCTGATGGCCGCTTCGCTGACCGCTTTCGGATTCGGGTCATTGGCGGGCACCGTCGGCGGGTTGGCGACGAACAGGGTTTTGCCTTCACGGTCCTCAATCTTCTGGATGAGGTACGGGCTGATCTTGTAGCCGCCGTTGGCAAACGCACTCCAGCCGCCGACGATTTCCATCGGCGTCAGGGTGGCTGTGCCCAGGGCCAGGGAAAGGTTGGGCGGCAAGTCCTGTTTGTTGAAGCCAAAGCGCGTGATGTAGTTGATGGCCGTGTTCACGCCCAGGCTTTGCAGCAGGCGGATCGACACGAGGTTACGCGACTTGTACAACGCCTCGCGCAGCCGAATCGGACCGAGGAAGGTGCCCGTGTCGTTCTTCGGGCGCCAGACCTTGTCGATGGTTTCGTCGACGAACACGATCGGCGCGTCGTTGACTAGGCTGGCGGCGGTGTAGCCGTTATCCAGCGCTGCCGAGTACAGGAACGGTTTGAAGCTGGAGCCCGGCTGACGCTTGGCCTGCATTGCCCGGTTGTAGTTGCTCTGCTCGAACGCGAAACCGCCGACCAGCGCGCGAATCGCGCCGTTCTGCGGATCCAGCGAAACCAGCGCGCTCTGCGCCACCGGAAGCTGGCTGAACTTGAGCGAGTTGTCCGGCTGACGCTGCAAACGCACCAGATCGCCGACATGGGCCACATCGCCAGGCTGCTTGGGATTGGCACCAACGCTGTTGGTGTTCAGGAACGCCTTGGCCCACTTCATGCTGTCCCAGGCGACGGTTTCTTCGTTCTCGCCGCTGCGGGTCAGTACGCGAATGCCGGTCTTGTCGACCTGGGTGACGATGGCCGGCTCCAGACCGCTGATCGGACGCTGTTTGCTCAGTTCCTGCACCCAGCCCTCGCGGGTCAGGCTGGGGAATCGGCTCTCAGGCCCGCGATAGCCATGGCGCTGGTCGTATTCGATCAGGCCGTCCTGCACCGCCTTGTTGGCGTCTTCCTGCAAGCCGCTCGGCACGGTAGTGGTGACCCGGAATCCTTCTGTGTAGGCTGCGCTGCCATAACGACCCACCATTTCGGCGCGCGCCATTTCAGCGATATACGGCGCGTTCACTTCAGGGCTCTGAACGTGGTAGCTGGCGTTGATCGGCTCGACAAGGGCGGTCTGGTAGGTGTTCTGGTCGATTTTCCCCAGCTTGAACATGCGGCCCAGAATCCAGTCGCGGCGTTCTTTGGCGCGCACCGGGTTGGCCAGTGGGTTGAATCGTGACGGAGCCTTGGGCAGGCCGGCAATCATTGCCATCTGCGCAACGCTCAGGTCGCGGATGGATTTGCCGTAGTACACCTGTGCTGCGGCCTCGATGCCGTAAGCCCGGTTACCCAGATAGATCTTGTTGACGTACAGCTCGAGAATCTCGTCCTTGGTAAGTTGGCGCTCGATTTGCAAGGCCAAGAGAATCTCGGTGGTTTTGCGCGAAAAACTGCGCTCGCTGGTCAGGAAATAGTTTTTCGCGACCTGCATGGTGATGGTCGAGCCGCCGGACTGAATGTGACCGCTCTTGACCAGCTGGCTGGCCGCGCGCATCAGGCTGCTCGGGTCCACGCCGTAGTGGTTCTCGAAGTTATCGTCCTCGGCAGACAGCAGGGCGTGAATGAAATTGGGGGGAATGTCGGCGAAACGGATGGGAGAGCGGCGCATTTCGCCGAACTCTGCAATCAGCTTACCGTCGCTGCTGAACACTCGCAGCGGGATCTGCAGCTGGATATTGCGCAGCGCATCGACCGAGGGCAGGTTCGGGGCCAGGTAGAGGAAGGCGCCGCTCAGGCCGAGCACCAGCCCGCAGACGACCGCGACGATGGACCACCAGACAAACTTCAGCAGGCGTATCAAGGCTTTTGGATTTCCAGAAAAAAGAATGAGTTAGACGCAGGCATTTACAAATGAACACGCCTTGAAGCTTCGCTACACGAAAAAAACGCTGGGCATTATAAGCATTTTTCGTCGTCGAGCGTTATTTGCGCTACTGTCAAGTCAGCCGACAGTGGCACTGGACTAGAAATCATCCGTAAGTGACGGAAACGCATAGGGAATCGGTTGTGTTCGAACTCTTCAGTAAGAAGGCCAACACCCTTCTAGGGATCGATATTAGCTCCACCTCGGTCAAGCTCCTGGAGCTAAGTCGGTCCGGCAACCGTTACAAGGTCGAGTCTTATGCGGTCGAACCGCTGCCGGCCAACGCAGTGGTCGAAAAGAACATCGCGGAGCTCGAAGGTGTCGGCAGTGCTTTGACGCGCCTGCTGGTAAAAGCCAAGAGTAACGTCAAAATCGCGGCGGTTGCCGTTGCAGGTTCGGCTGTTATTACCAAGACCATCGAGATGGACGCAGGCCTTTCCGACGACGAGATGGAAAACCAGCTCAAGATCGAGGCCGACCAGTACATTCCCTATCCGCTGGAAGAAGTCGCCATCGATTTCGAAGTCCAAGGCTACTCGACGCGTAATCCCGAACGCGTCGAAGTATTGCTGGCCGCTTGCCGCAAGGAAAACGTAGAAGTGCGCGAAGCCGCGCTGGCACTGGCCGGGCTGACCGCTCGCGTCGTTGATGTCGAAGCCTATGCCTTGGAGCGCTCGTTCGGTCTGTTGTCTGCGCAACTGGGCCAGGACCACGAGCAGTTGACGGTCGCCGTCATCGACATCGGCGCGACCATGACCACCCTCAGCGTGCTGCACAACGGCCGCATCATTTATACCCGCGAACAATTATTTGGCGGTCGCCAGCTCACCGAAGAAATCCAGCGCCGTTATGGTTTGTCCGTCAGCGAGGCCGGGCTTGCGAAAAAGCAGGGCGGGCTCCCCGACGACTACGTCATGGAAGTCCTGCAGCCGTTCAAAGACGCCGTGGTGCAGCAGGTGTCCCGTTCGCTGCAGTTTTTCTTCGCAGCCGGCCAGTACAACCGCGTTGATTACATCATGCTGGCCGGCGGCACCGCCTCTATTTCCGGTCTTGATCGGCTGATCCAGGAACGCCTGGGCACGCCAACGCTGGTGGCAAACCCCTTTGCTGACATGGCGCTGAGCGTCAAGGTCAACGCCGGCGCGCTCGCCAGCGATGCGCCTGCACTGATGATCGCGTGCGGTCTGGCCCTGAGGAGCTTCGACTGATGGCACGGATCAACTTACTTCCCTGGCGTGAGCAGCAGCGCGAGGAGCGCAAGAAGCGCTTCATTCTGGCGCTGGCCGGTGTGCTGGTGCTGGGCATCGGCGCCATTCTTTTGGCTGATCAATATTTGAGCAGTGCCATCGCCCATCAGAACGCCCGCAATCAATTCGTCAGGACCGAAATCGTCCAGCTCGACGCGCGCATCAAAGAGATCAGTGAGCTCAAGGCGCGTCGCAAACAATTGCTGGAGCGGATGAAGATTATTCAGGACCTGCAGGGCAACCGGCCGATCATCGGGCGCATCTTCGATCAGATGGCTCGTACCCTCCCCGATGGCGTCTATTTCAACGACGTGAAGATGACCGGCCAGATGATCAGCATTTCCGGCGCTGCCGAATCCAATAACCGGGTGTCGGACCTGCTGCGGAATCTGGATGCCTCTGACTGGCTGGAGTCGCCGAGTCTGACCGAGGTCAAGGCGAACACTGCGGCGGGTGGCGTGGATCAGACCAACACCTTTCAGTTGACGGTGCGCCAGACGCAGCCAGCCGTTGAGGGGGTCAAGCCATGAGCATGAATGATTGGCTCGATAGCCTCAAAAAGATCGACCTTAACGACCTGGACATCAATAACCTGGGTTCATGGCCTGCTGCGGTCAAGACCATTGCCGGCGCGCTGTTGCTGGCGCTGGTGCTGGCCGGTGGGTACTTCTTCTATATCCAGGACATGCAGACTCAGCTCGATCAGGCCCGTGGCGAAGAGACGGCGCTGAAAGAGCAGTTCGCGACCAAGGCCTACCAGGCTGCCAACCTCGCGGCCTACAAGAGCCAGATGGTGGAGATGGAAAACACCTTCGGCGCCTTGCTGCGGCAGTTGCCGAGCGATACTGAAGTCCCCGGCCTGCTTGAAGACATCACCCGCACCGGTCTGGGCAGCGGCCTGGAATTCGAGGAGATCAAGCTGCTCCCTGAAGAGGCTCAGCAGTTTTATATTGAATTGCCGATCCAGATTACCGTGACAGGCAGTTATCACGACCTCGCGACCTTCGCCAGTGGCGTCGCCAGCCTGCCACGAATCGTGACGCTGCATGACTTCGAGATCAAACCGCTGGACGCCAAGACCCCCGGAAAGCTGCGCATGAGCATCCTTGCCAAGACCTACCGGTATAACGACAAAGGTCTTCAGAACGTTGACACGAAAGGGCCAGCGAAATGAGCGCGATGCGTTGGTTGTGCGTCGGCGTCACGCTGATGGGGCTGGCGGGTTGCGACAGCTCGAACGAATTTGACGATCTCAAGCAGTTCATGGCCGAGGTGCGCGCACGGCCGGTGGGCACCATCGAGCCGATGCCCAAGTTCCGGCCGTATGAGGCCTTTACCTATGCGGCGGCGAGTTTGCGCAGTCCGTTTCAGCCGCCGATCAAGATCGATCTGGTTAACCGTCCGAAGGGCTCGCACCTGGTGCAGCCTGATCCGACGCGGGTGAAGCAGTTCCTCGAAGGCTTCAACATCGACTCCTTCGAAATGGTCGGCACGTTGAGCAATGAAACCGGCACGTTCGCGCTGCTTCGCGGAGCGGGGGGCGTGCATCGGGTGAAAGTGGGCGATTACCTGGGGCGTAACGATGGCCGGATCACGGCGATCACCGACTCGGCGGTGCAAGTGATGGAAATCGTTCCGGATGGAGAGGGCGCGTGGCTTGAGCGACCGCTCAGTATTTCCCTCAAGGAACGCTCATGAAGACGGCAAGCAAGCGAAGCACCTTCGGATCTGCACAGTGGTGGAATGTGAACATGAACAGGATTCTTTCGATTATCGGCCTGTCGCTAGGGATGGCGATGCTTTCACCGGTTGTCCAGGCGGCTAACCTCAAGACGCTGGATGTCGCCGCATTGCCGGGGGATCGAGTCGAACTGAAACTGTCCTTCGACGGTCCGGTGGCGGCGCCGCGCGGCTACACCACCGAGCAGCCGGCACGAATCGCGCTGGACCTGCCTGGGGTGACCAGCCAACTGGCGATCAAAAGCCGTGACCTGGGTTCAGGCAACGCCCACAGCGTTGTGGTCGTCGAAGCCAAGGACCGCACGCGGGTGATCATCAACCTCACCACGCTCGCGCCCTATAGCTCGCGTGTCGACGGTAACAACCTGTTCGTCGTCGTGGGCCAGGGCGCTGCTGCGGCCCAGGGCTCGCAGCCAAGTACTGCCATGGGCGCGGCGCGAGTGAGTGTGCCGGCCGCGCAATCGGCAAAACCTGTTGCCCGCTCGTACGCGCCAGGCCCACGGTCGGTGAAAAACGTCGACTTCCAGCGCGGCGAGTTGGGTGAAGGCAACGTCATCATTGAGCTGAGCGACACCGGCATTGCCCCGGACATTCAGGAGCAGGGCGGCAAGATCCGCGTCGACTTCGCCAAAACCCAGTTGCCTGAACCCCTGCGCGTACGTCTGGACGTCAAGGATTTCGCGACCCCGGTGCAGTTCGTCAATTCCAGCGCCACGGGTGACAAGGCCAGTATTTCCATCGAGCCGTCCGGCGCGTTCGACTACTCCGCTTACCAGACCGACAACAAGCTGACCATCAGCGTGCGTCCCCTGACCAACGAAGATCAGGAGCGCCGCAACTCGGAGAAACTGGTCTACACCGGCGAGAAACTGTCGCTTAATTTCCAGGACATCGACGTGCGTTCGGTGCTGCAACTGATCGCCGACTTCACCAACCTCAATCTGGTGGCCAGCGACACCGTTCAGGGCGGCATCACCCTTCGCCTGCAAAACGTACCGTGGGATCAGGCGCTGGATCTTGTGCTCAAGACCAAGGGCCTGGACAAGCGCAAGATCGGCAACGTGTTGCTGGTCGGGCCGGCCGACGAAATCGCCGCGCGGGAGCGTCAAGAGCTGGAGTCCCTGAAGCAGATTTCCGAGTTGGCCCCACTGCGTCGCGAGTTGCTGCAGGTTAACTACGCCAAGGCCGCCGACATCGCCAAGCTGTTCCAGTCGGTCACCAGCGCTGAATCGAAGACCGATGAGCGCGGTTCGATTACCGTCGATGAGCGCACCAACAACATCATTGCCTACCAGACTCAGGATCGTCTCGACGAGTTGCGCCGCATCGTGTCGCAACTGGACATTCCGGTGCGCCAGGTGATGATCGAGGCGCGCATCGTCGAAGCCAACGTCGATTACGACAAGTCTCTGGGCGTGCGCTGGGGTGGTTCGAGCAGCAAGGGCAATTTCACCACCGGCGGCAGTGGCACGGTGACAGGCGCCTCGGCGACCAATGGTCCTTACGTCGACATGGGCGTAACCGACGCCACTTCGTCGATCGGCCTGGGCTTCCTGACTAACAACACGATTCTCGATCTCGAACTGACGGCGATGGAGAAGAGCGGCAACGGCGAAGTGGTGTCGCAGCCCAAGGTCGTTACCTCGGACAAGGAAACCGCGAAAATCCTGAAAGGTACGGAAGTGCCGTATCAGGAGGCCAGTTCCAGCGGCGCGACGTCGGTGTCGTTCAAAGAGGCGTCGCTGTCCCTGGAAGTGACCCCGCAGATCACGCCTGACAACCGCATCATCATGGAGGTCAAGGTCACGAAAGATGAGCCTGACTACGTGAACACGGTGCTGGGTGTGCCGCCGATCAAGAAAAACGAAGTGAACGCCAAGGTGCTGGTGGCCGACGGCGAGACCATCGTAATTGGTGGCGTGTTCTCGAATACGCAGAGTAAAGTCGTCGACAAGGTGCCATTTTTAGGCGATGTGCCGTATGTTGGCCGCCTTTTCCGGCGCGATGTGGTTTCGGAGTCAAAATCCGAGCTGTTGGTGTTTCTCACTCCGCGTATCATGAACAACCAGGCGATTGCTGTGAGTCGTTGATTCTGTGCGAAATTTAATTCTTGTGGGGCCGATGGGGGCTGGTAAAAGCACCATCGGCCGCTTGCTGGCCAAAGAGCTTCGACTGCCGTTCAAGGATTCCGACAAGGAAATCGAGCTGCGAACGGGCGCCAATATTCCCTGGATCTTCGACAAGGAAGGCGAGGCGGGTTTTCGTGATCGTGAACAGGCGATGATCGCCGAGCTCTCCGCACTGGACGGCGTAGTCGTGGCAACCGGCGGAGGCGCAGTCATGCGCGAAGAAAATCGCCGCGCCCTGCATGCCGGTGGTCGGGTGGTGTATTTGCACGCTTCCGTTGAGCAGCAGGTGGGCCGGACCTCGCGGGATCGCAATCGCCCATTGTTGCGCACGGCTGACCCGGCCCGGGTGCTGCGCGAACTGCTGGCCATCCGCGATCCGCTGTACCGCGAGATCGCCGATGTCATCATCGAAACCGATGAGCGGCCCCCGCGAATGGTGGTTATCGACATCCTCGCTCTGCTGGCCGAGCTTCCTCCCCGTTAAAGCGCAGACGGAAATGCGCTATCCTCGGCGACCATCAAAAGTGGGGTCGCTACATGGCCTTGCGCCATAGCCGGTGTTGGCGTTTTTCAAGACGTGCACAGGCAACCAATTGTTAACAGCGTGGGGACACATGCAGACACTCAAGGTCGAGCTTGGCGAACGCAGCTACCCGATCCATATCGGCGAAGGCTTGCTGGATCAGCCCGAGTTGCTCAAGCCGTACATTGCCGGTAAACAGGTGGCGATCGTCTCCAACGCCACCGTTGCGCCGCTCTACATGGAACGCCTCACCCGATCCCTCGCCGGTTACAGCGTCTTGCCGATCGTGCTTCCCGACGGTGAAGCCTTCAAGAACTGGGAAACCCTGCAAACCATCTTCGACGCGTTGCTCACCGCACGCCACGACCGCCGCACCACGGTGATTGCGCTGGGCGGAGGCGTTATCGGTGATATGGCCGGCTTTGCGGCTGCCTGTTACCAGCGCGGCGTCGAATTCATTCAAGTGCCGACCACACTGCTCTCCCAGGTTGATTCTTCGGTCGGTGGCAAAACCGGCATCAATCACCCGCTGGGCAAAAACATGGTGGGTGCTTTCTATCAGCCCAATGCGGTGCTGATCGACACGTTGTCGCTGAACACCCTGCCTGAACGCGAACTGTCCGCCGGTCTTGCCGAGGTCATCAAATACGGTTTGATCTGTGACGAACCGTTCCTGACGTGGCTCGAAGAGAACATGGACAAGCTGCGCGGGCTGGATCAGATCACACTGACGAGGGCAATCGAGCGCTCGTGCGCTGCCAAGGCGGCTGTCGTTGGCGCCGATGAGCGCGAGTCTGGTGTGCGTGCCACGCTGAACCTCGGCCACACCTTCGGCCATGCCATCGAAACCCACATGGGTTACGGCGTGTGGCTGCACGGCGAGGCGGTGGCGGCAGGCACGGTGATGGCGCTGGAAATGTCGGCGCGTCTGGGCTGGATCACCGAGCAGGAACGTGACCGCGGCATCCGTATTTTTCAACGCGCCGGCTTGCCGGTGGTTCCGCCGCAAGACATGACGCCCGAGCACTTCCTCGAGCACATGGCGGTGGACAAAAAGGTCATTGACGGTCGTCTGCGCCTGGTGCTGTTGCGTCGCATCGGTGAAGCAGTGGTAACTGACGAATATCCACAAGAAGTACTACAGGCCACACTGGTCGCGAACTACCGCGCCTTGGTGGATCAGCTTAGAGGTTAATGAGAAATCCATGACTAGTTTGCACGCCGATGAGGCCTTCCTCGGTCATTACCAGTTGAGTCATGACCCCTTTGCAACGCGGGTTCCCGGCTTCAAGTTCTTCCCCGCACAGCGCAAGCCCGTGCTGGGCCAGCTGCATCACCTCGCGCGCTACAGCCAGCTGCTGCTGGTCGTGACCGGGCCTCAGGGCAGCGGCAAAACGCTGTTGCGTCAGGCGCTGGTGGCGAGCACCAACAAGCAGTCGGTGCAGAGCGTTGTGGTGTCGGCGCGCGGCGCCGGTGATGCGACGGGCGTGTTGCGCCAGGTTGCTCAGGCGCTGAACGTTGCTCAAGCGGAAATGCGTCCGATCCTGGCGCAAGTCGTGCAGTTGGCGCTGACCGGCCAGGAAGTCTACATCCTGGTGGACGATGCCGAACAACTGGGCGAATCCGCACTCGAAGCGTTGTTGGGATTGGCAGCAGGCACCCCGGAAGGGCGTCCGCATGTCTTCCTGTTCGGCGAGGCTTCGATCATTGATCGCCTGGATCAGCTGTGCGCCGAGAGCGGTACCGAGGAAGAACGCTTCCACGTTATCGAGCTGGCGCCGTATACCGAAGAAGAAACCCGTGAGTATCTGGCTCAGCGTCTCGAAGGCGCAGGGCAGGGTGTTGAGTTGTTCAGCGCCGCGCAGATCACTGATATCCACGAGCAGTCCGGTGGATGGCCAGGCGCGATCAACCAGGTCGCGCGCGATTCGATGATCGAAGCCATGATTGCCAGCCGCTCTGCGGTCAAGCGTCCAAGTATGGGGTTCAAAATGCCTAAGAAACACGTGTTGGCTTTGGGTGGGGTTGTTGTCGCGGCCGTTCTCGCGGCGTGGCTGATTCCAGGCCGCAGCAACGCTCCTGCCACGGCGCCAGCCAACTCTCAGGCTCAACTGCCTCTGGGTCAGGGCCAGGCGCCTGCGCAACAATCGAACAACGGTGGCCCGGCCATCGAGTTCGCCGGTAATTCGCAACCGATGCCGCTGCCCATGAATGGCTCGCAGCCTGCGACCCGCGCGCCGCTGGCTGAAGCTGCGGGCTCGGGCGAGGGTGATGGCGAAGATGGCGGTCCTGCGGCTAATCAATCGCTGCAGCCGCCGACCGTGACCACCACTGCGCCACCGGTGGGCGCGACGGCAAGTCCTGCGCCGACCGTGGCGCAGCAGCCGGTCCCGGCAACGCGTCCGGCCCCGGCCGCCAAGCCGACGCCCGCTCCGGCCCCTGCCGCGAAACCTGCGCCGGCGCCGACCCAGGTGGCCACCGCCAAACCTGCCCCGGCACCGACGGCCAAGCCGGCAGCTGCAGCGTCTGGCGCGGCGGGCAGCGGCTGGTATGCGGGTCAGGCACCGACGCATTACGTGGTGCAGATCCTCGGCACCAGCTCCGAAGCCACCGCTCAGAGCTACGTGAAAGAGCAGGGCGCCGAGTACCGTTACTTCAAGAAAACCCTGCAGGGCAAGCCTCTGTTCGTGGTGACGTACGGCAGCTTCGCAGACCGCAATGCGGCACTGACCGCTATCAAGGCCTTGCCAGAGAAGGTTCAGGCTGGTAAACCTTGGCCTCGTACTGTCGGCAGTATCCAACAGGAACTCGCCGCCGCCCGCTGATGACGCAGGGACCTTATCCAGGTCCCTCGCTTGGCCCTCCCGATATCACGCATGAGCGTGCTGCCAACGAGCAGCGCGCCTTGCGGTGTCTGCGTCTCAGACGCGCATTGATCTTCGGGCTCTCATTGGTCAGACTCGCAAAAAAAGCTCTGGCTAGCACGAGAATCGATATAAAACCTTTCATGAATGCGACATAAATTTGCGACACTTCGTCGTCAAATTTGTGAGGACTTGTGTCGCTGTGTACAATGACCTCCCTTTTGCTCCCGCAAAGCCGGCATACGTTCGGCGTGGATGGTAAATGGTTGAATTGAAAAGAAATTTGCCTCGTTAAGGGGCAGCCTGGTGAGAATGTGTCTATGAAAGCAGGTCTGTACCATCCAGAAGAATTCAAGGATAACTGTGGTTTCGGCCTGATCGCCCATATGCAAGGCGAGCCCAGTCATCACCTGTTGCAGACGGCTATCGAAGCCCTGACCTGCATGACCCACCGTGGTGGTATCAACGCCGACGGCAAGACCGGTGACGGTTGCGGGCTGTTGATGCAAAAACCGGACACCTTCCTGCGTGCAGTGGCCACCGAGCATTTCGGCGTTGACCTGCCGCGTCAGTATTGCGCTGGCATGGTCTTCCTCAATCAGGACGACGCCACGGCCGAAGCGGCCCGCGAAAACATGAACCGTGAAATCCTGGCGGCCGGCCTGACCCTGATCGGCTGGCGCCAGGTGCCGATCGACACCAGCGTGCTGGGTCGTCTGGCCCTTGAGCGTCTGCCGAAGATCGAGCAGGTGTTCATCGGCGGCGAAGGCCTGAGCGACCAGGAATTCGCGATCAAGCTGTTCTGCGCACGTCGTCGCTCCTCGGTGGCCAACGCCGCCGACACTGACCACTACATCTGCAGCTTTTCCCACAAGACCATCATCTACAAAGGCCTGATGATGCCGCGTGACCTCACGGCATTCTTCCCGGACCTCAACGACGAACGCCTGCAAACCGCGATCTGCGTGTTCCACCAGCGCTTTTCGACCAACACCCTGCCGAAATGGCCGCTGGCACAGCCGTTCCGTTTCCTCGCGCACAACGGCGAGATCAACACCATCACCGGTAACCGCAACTGGGCCCAGGCCCGTCGCACCAAGTTCACCAACGACCTGATGGACCTCGACGAGCTGGGCCCGCTGGTCAACCGGGTGGGCTCCGACTCGTCGAGCATGGACAACATGCTCGAGCTGATGGTGACCGGCGGCATCGACCTGTTCCGTGGCGTGCGCATGCTCGTGCCGCCGGCCTGGCAGAACGTCGAGACCATGGACCCGGATCTGCGCGCGTTCTACGAATTCAACTCCATGCACATGGAACCGTGGGACGGCCCGGCCGGCATCGTCATGACCGAAGGGCGTCACGCCGTCTGTCTGCTCGACCGCAACGGCCTGCGCCCTGCGCGCTGGGTCACCACCAAGAACGGCTACATCACCCTCGCGTCGGAAATCGGCGTGTGGAACTACAAGCCGGAAGACGTTATCGCCAAGGGCCGTGTCGGTCCGGGCCAGATCTTCGCCGTGGACACCGAAACCGGGCAGATCCTCGATACCGATGCCATCGACAGCCGTCTGAAGTCGCGCCACCCGTACAAGCAGTGGCTGCGCAAAAACGCCCTGCGTATTCAGGCGACGCTGGAAGACCACGACCACGGTTCGGCGTTCTACAACCCGGATCAGCTCAAGCAGTACATGAAGATGTTCCAGGTCACGTTCGAAGAGCGTGATCAGATCCTTCGCCCACTGGGTGAGCAGGGTCAGGAAGCGGTCGGCTCCATGGGCGATGACACGCCGATGGCGGTCTTGTCGCGTCGTGTCCGCACGCCGTACGACTATTTCCGTCAGCAGTTCGCGCAGGTCACCAACCCGCCGATCGACCCGCTGCGCGAAGCCATCGTCATGTCGCTGGAAGTCTGCCTCGGTGCCGAGCGCAACATTTTCCAGGAATCGCCGGAGCACGCGTCTCGCGTGATCCTCAGCTCGCCGGTCATTTCCCCGGCCAAGTGGCGCTCGCTGATGACCCTGGATCGTCCGGGCTTTGATCGTCAGATCATCGACCTGAACTACGACGAAGCCATGGGCCTGGAAGCGGCCGTGCGCAACATCGCCGATCAGGCTGAAGAGGCCGTGCGTTCGGGCAAGACCCAGATCGTCCTGAGCGACCGCCATATCGCGCCGGGCAAACTGCCGATTCACGCGTCGCTGGCCACCGGTGCGGTGCATCACCGTTTGACCGAAAAAGGCCTGCGCTGCGACAGCAACATCCTGGTCGAGACCGCGACAGCACGCGATCCGCACCATTTCGCTGTGCTGATCGGCTTCGGCGCTTCGGCGGTCTATCCGTTCCTGGCGTACGAAGTGCTGGGCGACCTGATCCGTACCGGCGAAGTGCTGGGCGATCTGTACGAAGTCTTCAAGAACTACCGCAAAGGCATCACCAAAGGCCTGCTGAAGATCCTGTCGAAGATGGGCATCTCGACCGTCGCTTCGTACCGTGGCGCGCAGCTTTTCGAAGCCATTGGCCTGTCGGAAGAAGTCTGCGACCTGAGCTTCCGTGGCGTGCCGAGCCGCATCAAGGGCGCGCGTTTCGTCGATATCGAAGCCGAGCAGAAAGCTCTGGCCTTCGAAGCCTGGAGCGCGCGCAAGCCGATCCAGCAGGGCGGGCTGCTGAAGTTTGTCTACGGTGGCGAATACCACGCCTATAACCCTGATGTGGTGGCGACGCTGCAAGCCGCCGTTCAGCAGGGTGATTACGCTAAATTCAAGGAATACACAGCGCTGGTGGACAACCGTCCGGTGTCGATGATCCGTGACCTGCTCAAGGTCAGAGAGCTCGACACGCCGCTGGGCATCGATGAAATCGAACCGCTTGAAGCCATTTTGAAGCGCTTCGACTCGGCGGGTATCTCGCTGGGCGCGCTGTCGCCGGAAGCCCACGAAGCGCTGGCCGAGGCGATGAACCGTCTGGGCGCGCGCTCCAACTCCGGTGAGGGCGGCGAAGATCCGGCGCGCTACGGCACCATCCGCAGCTCCAAGATCAAACAGATCGCGACCGGCCGTTTTGGCGTAACGCCTGAGTACCTGGTCAACGCCGACGTGCTGCAGATCAAAGTCGCCCAAGGCGCCAAGCCGGGCGAGGGTGGTCAATTGCCGGGCGGCAAGGTCAACGGCCTGATCGCCAAGCTGCGTTACGCAGTGCCGGGCGTGACGCTGATTTCGCCGCCGCCGCACCACGACATCTACTCCATCGAAGACTTGTCGCAGCTGATCTTTGACCTCAAGCAGGTCAATCCGGCCGCGCTGGTCTCGGTCAAACTGGTGGCTGAAGCAGGCGTGGGCACGATTGCGGCCGGTGTGGCCAAGGCCTACGCCGACCTGATCACCATCTCCGGCTATGACGGCGGCACCGGTGCGTCGCCGCTGTCGTCGATCAAATACGCGGGCTCGCCATGGGAAATCGGCCTGGCCGAGACCCACCAGACCCTGCGCGGCAACGACCTGCGCGGCAAGGTCCGGGTACAGACCGACGGCGGCCTGAAAACCGGCCTGGATGTGATCAAGGCAGCCATCCTTGGCGCCGAAAGCTTCGGCTTTGGTACGGCGCCAATGATCGCGCTGGGCTGCAAATACCTGCGCATCTGCCACCTGAACAACTGCGCCACCGGCGTCGCGACCCAGAACGACAAGCTGCGCAAGGACCACTACATCGGCACCGTCGACATGGTGATCAACTTCTTCACCTACGTGGCTGAAGAAACCCGCGAGTGGCTGGCGAAGCTGGGCGTTCGTTCGCTGGAAGAGCTGATCGGGCGTACCGACCTGCTGGACATCCTGCCCGGTGAAACCGCCAAGCAGCAGCATCTCGACCTGACGCCGCTGCTGGGCAGCGACCACATTCCGGCCGACAAACCGCAGTTCAGCCAGGTGGACCGTAACCCGCCGTTCGACAAGGGCCTGCTGGCCGAGAAGATGGTGGAACTGGCGATCTCCGCCATTCAGACCAAGAGCGGCGGCGACTACGAACTGGACATCTGCAACTGCGACCGTTCCATCGGCGCGCGGATTTCCGGCGAAATCGCCAAGCTCCACGGCAACCAGGGCATGAACGATGCGCCGGTGACCTTCCGCTTCAAGGGCACGGCCGGGCAGAGCTTTGGTGTGTGGAACGCCGGCGGCCTGAACATGTACCTGGAAGGCGACGCCAACGACTACGTCGGCAAAGGCATGACCGCTGGCAAGCTGGTGATCGTGCCGCCGAAAGGCAGCCCGTTCAAGACCCAGGACAGCGCCATCATCGGCAACACCTGCCTGTACGGCGCGACCGGCGGCAAGCTGTTCGCGGCGGGCACGGCAGGTGAGCGTTTCGCGGTGCGTAACTCCGGGGCCCACACCGTTGTGGAAGGCACGGGCGATCACTGCTGCGAATACATGACCGGCGGTTTCGTCTGCGTGCTGGGCAAGACCGGCTACAACTTCGGCTCAGGCATGACCGGCGGCTTCGCCTACGTGCTCGACCAGGACAACACCTTCGTTGACCGGGTCAACCACGAACTGGTCGAGATCCAGCGCATCAGCGGCGAAGCGATGGAAGCCTATCGCAGCCATCTGGAGCGCGTGCTGGCCGAATACGTGACCGAAACCGACAGTGAGTGGGGCCGCAATCTCTGGGAAAACCTGGACGACTACCTGCGCCGCTTCTGGCTGGTGAAGCCGAAGGCCGCCAACTTGAAGTCGCTGTTGTCCAGCACCCGCGCGAATCCGCAATAACAGCAGCTGCGAGCGGCAAGCTTCAAGCCGCAAGTTAACGGCAGCGCGCGAGTGCCTGCGAACATGATTTTCTTGCAGCTCCAAGCGTGGCGCTTGGGGCTGTAGTCAGGAGTTCTAACACCATGGCTGAACGTCTCAGTAACGACTTCCAGTTCATCGAAGTCGGGCGTAAAGATCCGAAGAAGAAGCTGCTGCGTCAGCGCAAGAAAGAGTTCGTGGAGATCTACGAACCTTTCAAGCCTCAGCAGTCCGCCGATCAGGCGCACCGTTGCCTGGGTTGCGGCAACCCGTACTGTGAATGGAAATGCCCTGTGCATAACTTCATTCCCAACTGGCTGAAGCTGGTCTCCGAGGGCAACATCCTCGCGGCCGCCGAGCTGTCGCACCAGACCAACACCCTGCCGGAAGTTTGCGGCCGTGTGTGCCCGCAGGATCGTCTGTGCGAGGGCGCGTGCACCCTCAACGACGGCTTCGGCGCGGTGACCATTGGTTCGGTCGAGAAGTACATCACCGATACGGCCTTCGCCATGGGCTGGCGCCCGGACATGTCCCGCGTTGTGCCCAACGGCAAGCGCGTGGCAATCATTGGCGCAGGCCCGGCCGGCCTGGGCTGCGCTGACGTTCTGGTGCGTGGCGGCGTGAAGCCGGTGGTGTTCGACAAGAACCCGGAGATCGGCGGTCTGCTGACCTTCGGTATTCCCGAGTTCAAGCTCGAGAAGAGCGTGCTGAGCAATCGCCGCGAAGTGTTCACCGGCATGGGCATCGAGTTCCGCCTCAACACCGAGATCGGCAAGGACATCACCGTCGAGCAGTTGCTGGAAGAGTACGACGCGGTGTTCATGGGCATGGGCACGTACACGTACATGAAGGGTGGCTTCCCCGGTGAAGACTTGCCGGGCGTGCACGACGCGCTGGATTTCCTGATCGCCAACGTCAACCGCAACATGGGCTTTGAAAAGTCGCCGGAAGATTTCGTCGACATGAAGGGCAAGAAGGTCGTGGTACTGGGCGGCGGTGACACGGCGATGGACTGCAACCGCACGTCGATTCGCCAGGGCGCCAAGTCAGTGACCTGCGCCTATCGTCGCGACGAAGAAAACATGCCGGGCTCGCGCAAGGAAGTGAAGAACGCCAAGGAAGAGGGCGTAAGGTTCCTGTACAACCGTCAGCCCATCGCCATCGTGGGCGAGGATCGGGTCGAAGGCGTGAAAGTCGTCGAAACGCGCCTGGGCGAGCCGGATGCGCGAGGCCGTCGCAGCCCGGAGCCGATTCCGGGTTCCGAAGAGATCATCCCGGCGGATGCCGTGGTCATCGCCTTCGGCTTCCGGCCAAGCCCGGCATTGTGGTTCGATCCGCAGGGTATCCAGGTCGACAGCCAGGGCCGTGTCGTGGCGCCGGAGCAGGGCCAGTTCAAGCACCAGACCAGCAACCCGAAGATCTTCGCCGGCGGCGACATGGTGCGCGGGTCTGATCTGGTGGTAACGGCGATCTTTGAAGGCCGCAACGCGGCTGAAGGGATTCTGGATTATCTGGGCGTCTGATTGACGCAAGCTGCAAGCTGCAAGCTGCAAGCTGCAAGCGCCAAGCGCCAAGCGCCAAGCCACAAGCCAATGGCAGACGCTGATCTGCTTTTACTTGAAGCTTGCCGCTTGCCGCTGAATTGATGCGACAAATCGCCCCGATAAATAAAAGGCACGGCACCGACCGTGCCTTTTATGTTGGTGTCTGAGAAAATGCCCGCACTTTTTTTCCGGATGCCGACATGACTGCCCTGAAGAACGACCGTTTCCTTCGCGCCCTGCTCAAGCAGCCTGTTGACGTCACGCCTGTATGGATGATGCGCCAGGCCGGCCGCTACCTCCCGGAGTACCGCGCCAGTCGCGCCAAGGCCGGAGACTTCATGAGCTTGTGCATGAACCCGGCGTTTGCCTGCGAAGTCACCCTGCAGCCCCTTGAGCGCTATCCGCTCGACGCCGCCATTCTGTTCTCCGACATTCTCACCGTTCCCGATGCCATGGGCCTGGGGCTGTACTTCGAAACCGGCGAAGGTCCGCGCTTCCGCAAAACCGTCACCACCCTGGCTGACATCGAAGCGTTGCCGATCCCTGACGCGCAGAAAGACCTCGGTTACGTCATGGACGCGGTCAGCACCATTCGCCGCGAGCTCAACGGCCGTGTGCCGCTAATCGGGTTCGCCGGCAGCCCGTGGACCCTGGCGACGTATATGGTCGAAGGCGGCTCGTCCAAGGACTTCCGCAAATCCAAGGCCATGCTCTACGACAACCCCCACGCCATGCACTTGCTGCTCGACAAGCTCGCGCAGTCGGTCACGGCGTACCTGAACGGCCAGATTCTGGCAGGCGCCCAGGCGGTGCAGATCTTTGACAGCTGGGGCGGGAGCCTTTCGGCCGCGGCGTATCAGGAATTCTCACTGGCTTACATGCGCAAGATCGTCAACGGCCTGATCCGTGAGCACGACGGGCGCAAAGTTCCGGTCATCCTGTTCACCAAAGGCGGCGGCATGTGGCTGGAAAGCATCGCCGACGCCGGCGCCGATGCGCTGGGCCTGGACTGGACCTGCGACATCGGCGAAGCCCGCCGCCGCGTCGGCAGCAAGGTCGCGCTGCAAGGCAACATGGACCCGACTGTGCTCTACGCCAACCCAAACGCCATCCGCCAGGAAGTCTCGAACATCCTCGCCAGCTACGGCAGCGGCACCGGCCACGTTTTCAACCTTGGCCACGGCATCACCCCCGAAGTCAACCCGGCCAATGCCGGCGCCTTCATCGAAGCGGTGCACGAAATGTCGGCGAAGTATCACCAGTAAGCGCTTTGCAGCTATGAAAACGCCCGGCACATGCCGGGCGTTTTCGTGTGGGGTTCAGGCTGCGGTTAGCTTTGATCGCGAACCGGTAGCGCGTGCAGTCAGTGAAAGCGCCTGTGAACGCAAATGTACAGACTGTGTGAAAACCTAGCCAACCTGCCTCAGATCTAAGAAAATGCCCCGCATCGAAAGATGCGGGGCATTTTCTTATGGCGTACATCCAGGGCGAATCTCGAAACCAGACCAGCCTGTTTCCGGTTTCCATCGACGAAGTCATTCCCGAAGACCATCTTGTCCGAGTCATTGACGCCTATGTTTCGCGCCTGGATCTCAGGGTTCTGGGGTTCGATAAAGCTATTCCCAAGGGCAACGGACGTCCGCCCTACAACCCCGCCGACCTGCTCAAACTCTACATCTACGGCTACTTCCAGCGCATACGGTCTTCGCGCCGGCTTGAGGCTGAGTGCCAACGCAACATCGAAGTCATGTGGCTGCTCAACCGCCTCGCGCCGGACTTCAAAACCATCGCCGACTTCCGCAAAGATAACGCCACTGCGTTCTCCGCAACGTGCCGCGCGTTTGTTCAGTTCTGCCGTTCGGCAGGCCTGGTAAAAGGTGATCTGGTTGCTATTGATGGCAGCAAATTCAAGGCCGTAGCCTCGGCCCGTCGTCACATCAGCACCAAGCACCTCAAGCGCGATCAGGAAAAACTTGATCGCCGGATAGCGAAATATCTGGAGGATTTGGATAGCGCGGATCGCGACGAAAATGAAGAGGTTGTGGATCGAAGCGCTGTTAAAACGGTGCTGGCAAAACTGACCGCCAAGCGGGACGACAACCTGACCTGCCAGGCACTGATGGACGAGCTGCAAATCACGCAATTCATCAGCACCGAAAGCGATGCGCGGATGATGCGAGCCCCGCAGGGCATGGCCGTTGCCTACAACGTGCAGACCGCAGTCGACGCTGAAAACAGCCTGATCGTGCACCACGAAGTCACTCAGGATAGCGACGATCGCAAGCAACTGGAGCCGATGGCAAAAGCGACTCAGGAAGTGCTGGAAC
This sequence comes from Pseudomonas sp. AK106, assembly GCF_053903055.1. Lineage (NCBI taxonomy): Bacteria > Pseudomonadati > Pseudomonadota > Gammaproteobacteria > Pseudomonadales > Pseudomonadaceae > Pseudomonas > Pseudomonas sp. AK106. The sequence continues at coordinate 5,167,876 of NZ_CP096426.1, read as the reverse complement.
AGCCGAATCTGACCGTCACGGCTGATGCTGGATACTCCAGCGGCAAGCACTTCCAAGCCTGCGACGACGCGGGCATCACAGCGTATGTACCGATCAATCGAACCATCAACAGCAAGGTCGAAGAGCCCTCGTTTTTCCGTCGGGAAGACTTCACCTATGATCGGGAAAATGATCGTTATCAATGCCCGACAGGCCATTTGCTGACGCTGGTTCAGTTGAACAAGGGAAAGCGTTTCTACCGCGCCAGCGCTGGCGCTTGTGGATCCTGCGCCCTTAAAAACCAATGCACCAAGACCAAATACCGCTCGATCACACGTCATGCCTATGAAGATGCATTTGAGCGAATGGCGCTGCGAATGCAGGCCCACCCGGAAATCGTCGAGGCTCGACGAAGCATCGTTGAGCACCCGTTTGGCAACCTCAAACAATGGATTTACGGCAATGGCCGGTTCCTGCTTCGCCAGCTCAAAGGTGCGCGAACGGAAATGGCGCTGGCGGTGAACGCCTACAACCTGAAAAGAGCGATCAACGTGCTGGGTGTGCGCCGAATGATGGAGTTACTGGCCTGAGGAAGGTCTTTTTCTTCTCTGTATAAATGGAAAATGCCCCGAGTTGATCGGGGCATTTTTTTTGGTTAGCTGCTGAGTAGCTGGTTTTCACACGGTCTGTGTAGGACCGGCTTTAGCCGGGAAGACGTCAAGCGTCACACCGCAAAATTGACGGCGCACATAAGGGCGTCTTCCCGGCTGAAGCCGGTCCCCCTAGAACAGCGCGCGCATTGCCCAATATGACCCTTGGCTCAAACCTGCACATTCACCGCCAGCGGTTTTACTTTCGCCAGTTTCAGCGCAACGGCGAGGGCGATCAGCAGGAGGGCGCCAATGAAGGCGCCAATGCCGTTCCAGCCGGCGTAGTGCCAGAATACGCCGCCGCCGGTGCCGGCGACGCTGGAGCCTACGTAGTAGCTGAACAGGTACAGCGACGAGGCCTGGCCTTTGGCTTTGATAGCGCGGCGGCCGATCCAGCTGCTGGCGACGGAGTGGGCGCCGAAGAAGCCGAAGGTGAACATCAGCACGCCGACGATCACCACCACCAGCGGGGTGAACAAGGTCAGCGCCACGCCGACGAGCATCAGCACGATCACGGCCCACAGCACATTGCGCCGGCCCAGTTGATCGGCCAGTGCGCCGATCTTCGCCGAGCTGTAGATGCCTGACAGATACACCACCGAAAACAGGCCGACCACGGCCTGGCTCAGGTTGTATGGGTCTGCCAGCAAGCGGTAGCCGATGTAGTTGAACAGCGTCACGAACGCGCCCATCAGCAGGAAGCCTTCGAGAAACAGCCACGGCAGCCCGGCGTCACGGAACTGCAGGACAAAGCCTTCCAGCAGGCTGCGGCCGTTGAGCGGACGGGCGCGGAAATTGCGCGACGGTGGCAGGATTTTCCAGAACACACCGGCTGCGCCCAGCGCGATGATGCCCATGATCAACAGTGCCGTGTGCCAGCTGACGTAATCGCTCAACACCCCGGTGATCACCCGGCCACTCATGCCGCCGATGGCGTTGCCGCCGATATACAGACCCATCGCCAGGCCGATGTGCTGCGGGTGGATCTCTTCGCTGAGATAGGTCATGGCAACGGCGGCAAGTCCGCTCAGCGACAAACCCACGAACGCCCGCGTGATCAGCACGCCTTCCCAGGTCGGCATCAGTGCGCTGGCGATGGTGAAAAGGGCGGCCGAGAACAGCGAGAACACCATCACCGACTTGCGGCCGAGCCGATCTGAGATGGGGCCGGTGATGAGCAACCCGATCGCCAGCATCGCGGTGGACACCGAGAGAATCATGCTGCTCTGGGCGGCGTTGATGGAGAAGTCCCGCGACAGCACCGGCATCATCGGTTGCACGCAGTACAGCAGTGCAAACGTCGCGAAACCGCCAGAAAACAGCGCCAGCACCGTGCGAATGAAAGCGGGCGTGTCCTTCTCGATGTACGTGTCGCCCAACGGGATGGCCGCAGTGGTGAACTCGGCGGACGCAGAAGGGGATGCAGCAGTATTCACGGGTGACCTCAGACGGGAGAGCGGGGAGCAGTGGCAAAAGAATATAGTCGGCTAACGATTGCTTCCAATATATTGTTCGACCTGTTTGATAGGTTTCACGACCTACTGGGATGACCATGGAATTACGACACCTGCGTTACTTCATCGCTGTCGCTGAAGAGCTGCATTTTGGCCGCGCTGCTCAGGCGCTCGGCATCTCGCAACCGCCACTGAGCCAGCAGATTCAGGCGCTGGAGCAAGAGCTCGGTGCGCGTCTGTTTGAGCGAACCAATCGCCGGGTGGAACTGAGCGAAGCGGGCCGGTTGTTCCTCGATGAAGCGCGCTTGGTGCTGGCACAGGTCGAGAAGGCGTCGGACGTCGCTCGGCGTGCACAATTGGGCGAACTGGGCGAGCTGAAGATTGGCTTTACGGCATCCGCACCGTTCACCTCAAGCATCCCGCAGGCCATCTTCGCGTTTCGCCAGCGCTATCCGGCGGTGCACCTGGCACTTCAGGAAATGAGCAGTCGGGAGGTTGCCGAGCGGCTCGAGAACGAGTCGATGCAAGTGGGCATCATGCGGCCCCTGCCGTTGCCGGAGTCGTTGGTCGCCGTGGAGCTGCTGCACGAACCGTTGGTGGCCGTCCTGCGCTCGGACCATCCACTGGCCGAAGGCTAGGAACGCGGCATTCATCTGCGGGAACTGGCCAGTGAGCCGTTTGTGTTCTTCCCGCGCAGTTACGGCAGCGGGCTCTACGCGCAGTTGCTGGATCTGGCGCGGGAGGCGGGTTTCAGCCCGTTGTTCACCCAGGAGGCGGGCGAGGCGATGACCATCATTGGTCTGGTGGCAGCCGGACTGGGCGTGACGGTGCTGCCGGCGTCCTATCAACGCATGCGCATCGAGGGGGTGGTGTACCGGACGCTGCTAGATGCCCAGGCGACGTCAGCGGTGTGGCTGGTGCAACGCAAGGACCAGAAGTCGCCCATGGCCAAGGCGTTTGTCGAGCTGGTGACGCGCAAGGCGGGCTGAACCGAGGCACGGTGTAGAAGCCGAAGGCGTTATTGCAGATGGTCCAGAGTGCAGGGCAACGCCGTCATTTGCTCACCTTGCCCTGGAGTGGAGTGACCACGTATTTCAGTTCGCCGCTCTCCATGCTGATCCGGAACACACCCGCGGAGGCGTAATCGATAAACCAGCGATCGTCCAGGCTGCGACCATAGGGACGCAGCTGCACGCCAGGGTAGTCAAAGCGCACTTCCTCGAGGGACGTCAGGGCGAAAAGCACGGCGGCGAACAGCTCCCTTGCCTCGTGGTTGGGGGGCAGTTGGCTGTCTGCCTTCCAGCGCTCTTCGCGAAGCTGCTGACGCGCCACGGGAGTACCGAGGGTGTCCAGCAACGAGAAGCGCAGGCCGTGGCGCTCCTTCTGAATCGTCATCAGCCACTCTCCGCGCTGACTGGCTTGCTCACGCTGGACCTGCAGCTGCACGGGGAATTTGATGTGAGGTATTTGCGCAGGCAGCGGCGCATGGCTGGCGCAGCCACTGACTAACAGCACGCATAACAGCAACAAAGCGCGAATCATGAAGCTTTACCTTCCAGGTGTGCCGACAATTTGTATTCCCGGGCTTCGAGTCGCCGAAATGACACCGGCTATGGCGCGGCGCCATCACCGAGTGACGGGCATTATCTCGATGCCAGCGCACTGAGGCAAACGTTGAAACAAATAGTGAGTTTAGTGAGGACTACTCTTAGGGGCAGAGCAGTGGCGTCTGACATTATTTTGTAGGTGCAATCAGACTTCTGATGTTCCAGGCTGGGCGCTTGCAGTCAGATTTTTCCGAGAGACTCGCCCTACTCATCGCGATTGCCTAGACTCGGGACCACTCATCGGGTCGCAGGCGATCCTTCACGGCTAGACAGCAACAGGGAGTCTTACATGCGGCGTGTGGTGTTCAATCAGAAGGGCGGCGTTGGCAAATCCAGCATCGCCTGCAATCTGGCGGCTGTCAGTGCTCATGAAGGTTATCGGACGCTGTTGATCGATCTTGATGCCCAGGCCAACTCGACGCAGTACCTGACCGGGCTGACTGGCGACGAGATTCCCATGGGCATCGCCGATTTCTTCAAGCAGACCTTGTCATCCGGGCCTGGGGCTAAAAAGAACCAGGTCGACATCTACGAGACGCCCTTCGACAACCTTCATGTGGTGACCGCTACGGCGGAGCTGGCTGATCTGCAGCCCAAGCTGGAAGCAAAGCACAAGATCAACAAGCTCCGCAAACTGCTGGATGAGCTGAGCGAAGATTACGAGCGCATCTACCTGGACACGCCCCCGGCGCTGAATTTTTACGCGGTGTCGGCGTTGATCGCGGCGGATCGGGTGCTGATTCCGTTCGACTGCGACAGTTTCTCCCGCCAGGCGCTGTACGGGTTGCTCAAGGAAATCGAAGAGCTCAAGGAAGATCACAACGAGGATCTGGAGGTGGAGGGCATTATCGTCAACCAGTTCCAGGCGCGGGCGAGCCTGCCCCAGCAGATCCTTGATGAACTCATCGCGGAAGGGCTGCCGGTGCTGCCGGTTTACCTCACCAGCTCGATCAAGATGCGTGAATCCCACCAGGCCAACATGCCGCTGATCCATCTGGAACCGCGGCATAAGCTGACTCAGCAGTTTATTGAGCTGCATCATTTGCTGGAAACGGGTGCCGGGAATCGCTGACTGACGAGATGCGAGGCAAGATGAAGGCTCAGGTCAGCGGCGCGTGGCTTTCCCGACGGGCTCGGGTCATGTGCTTGGCTCGCTTGCGCGCCTTTTCGGCCATGTCCTTGGGAATGTCGATGGTCGCGTCCATGTCGGCCTGAAGCTGATCCTGGCTGGCGATCAGGCGATGGGTACCTTCCGCGCAGCCGCAGCGCACCGTCTGGCCGTGCGTCGCCACGGCGACGAGTTCGTCGATGAAGGTCGGATTGCCTTGGGCAATGAAGCCGATCTGTGCACACCCCTCGCACCAGACCGGATCGCCCATCCGCGCCAGGCGCCGCTCCTCCCATGTGTGCGAGCCTGAAGCGCTCAACACCACGCCGCCGGTTGTCGTTGAATCGCCCTCTCTGACCACGTATGTCATTGCTAACCACTCCAGGGTGCCGATAGGAATGGCGAAGCCTAGACGCAGAATTCGACGGACTCGGGGCAAAGAAGCGCTTTCAGAACATCCCTACAGCGCTGGCTGTCACGCACTTCGATCGCCGAGGAAACGCCTTTCATATTCCCTGACTGGTCAGCCAGGCCATCAGCTGTTGCAACGGCATCGCGCCGCTCTGCCGGGCAACTTCACGACCGTCCTTAAACAGGATCAAACTCGGGATCGAGCGAACGCCCAGCTGCGCGGAAAGCTGCTGATTGGCCTCGCTGTCCAGCTTCGCCAGGCGAACACGCCCGATCAGTTGAGTCGCCGCCTGCTCGAACGTCGGCGCGAAGGATTTGCACGGCCCGCACCACTCGGCCCAGACGTCCACCAACATCGGCAGATCGCCCTTTATCTGACTGGCGTAATCGCCCTGCGTCAGGTTGAACGGCTTGCTCAGCAAAACCGGCTGCTTGCAACGCCCGCATTTCGGCTGGTCGGACACCCGCGCGGCAGGGATGCGATTGAGCCCGTTGCAATGCGGGCAGGGTATCAGCAGGGAATCGGACATGGCAGAGGCCTGAGTAGGATTGATGACTATTAGGTGGAGTCGGAGGGGTGGGTTATCAAGCTTTACGGTTTCACCGTTATCGCCGGGTCGTCGTAAATGGCTGGCTTCGTTGGCCACCTCAAATCCGAGGTGTGAGCTGGCTCACCTTTTCATCCCTCGCTGGGGTACCCCTCGCTCACAAAATCTCAAACCTGAAGAAGCAACAAACTCCCCTTTCATCCTTGGTCCCAGCCCCTGACTGCGCGCGTTAAGCCGAATCCCCAAGCGCTAATTATCCGAAAGCATCCCCCGTTCGCCCAACTGTTCGCCCTGCCTGCCCGTCGTTAGTGTCGACGCGAGGGGCTGGCTGGCGATGATGCGTGTTGGCTCCTGTCATCTCATAGCCAGGGAGTCGCCCATGATCAGCCAGATCCAGGCCGCCGTTGCAGCGGTTGTCGCGAACAAAACACAAGCCCTCGGCACTGTCGCGACCAGCGATCCAAAAGCTGTCGACAAGGCCGCACTGGCGACTGCCGACAAAGCGACGTTTTCGACACTGGCGGCTCAGTTGAACGAGAGCGCAGCGCGAGCCGAGAAGAGAGACGCAGGGATGACCCATGCCGAATTGGGGCAATACGGGCGTAATCGCATCAATGAGTTTTTGATCGAAGGCCGCGCGGCCAACAGCGGCACCCGGGCGATGGAAGTGCCCAAGACGAACGACCCTGAGTTGCTGGACCGTGCGCGCGAGGCCAGTGCGTTCGTGACCCGGACGCTGGCGGGCGACAAGAACGCCAAGAGCCTGTTCGAGAATCTCTCCCGCGAACAACTGAATCTGATTGCCTTTGACGACAGCGCAAGCTTCACGCTCAACGAACGGCGTGCGGCCTGGCAGGGCGTGCAGAAGATGGACGAGGACTGGCGCAAGGTTGCGATAAACGGGGGAGTGATCGAGCAAGCCCGGACGGGCCAGGCATCCCGGTTCTATAACGACGCTCTGAGCTACCTCAAGTCGCTGCCCGCGATTGAAAGGGCGGTGAGTTATCCCAAGGGAGCGCAAGCCATTCTGGAGGCGCGAATCAAGAGTGACCCGACGCTGCCCAGCCTGCCGGGCGCTTTTGGACGTCAGGCGGCGGACCGCAAATTGATCCTCTATGACATTCTGGCCGGCATCGTCGACACCAGCAAAGACAAGAAAGCCGACCCAAACAACATCGCCTACACGAAGAAGTTCGCGCCTCGTAGTTCACCTGAGCCAGCTACGGCGGCGCACGGGCTTGAAAAGCCAGCGGCTGCGAATGCCGGTACGCAAGTTGAGCAAGTGAGTACCACGACCAGGAATGAGAAGGCAGCAGGATAAAAAATGCTCCGGCCATTGCAGTTGGTAATGGTCGGATGGGTCGCTAAGCTGGATATTGCACGCACAACGGTAGGGAAATGCACGTCATCACTGAAAAGCGAATCTGGGAGGCAAAAAAGAGATGGCCACAATCGGCAACGGCTCTGGACGCTTGGTACCGCTTAATCAAAGCATCCAGGCTGAACGATTTTAGTGCGATGAGAACGATGTTGCCCTCTACAGATAAAGTGGGAAGATTTCATGTTTTTGATATCGGCGGGAACAAGATCCGGCTGATTGCGTCGGTTAACTACTCAGCGCAGCGGCTGTACATAAAGCATGTGTTCGACCATCGTGAATACGACAAAGGTAAATGGAGGGATGAGCAATGAGCGCGCTCATTAAACAGGCTGCGGAGCACTGGCATCACTTGGCGCCATTGCTGACTCGGCCTGAAACGGAAGCTGAATATGACCTGCTTGTCAGCGGGCTCGACGAACTGTTGGAGATCATCGGAGAGGATGAGCAGCACCCTCTGAATCGTCTCGCCATATTGGTCAGCGAAATGATTGAAGCCTATGACCATGAGCATCGGCCCATGCCTATGGCCTCAGGCTCCGAGACGCTGCGTTACCTGATGCACGAGCACAACCTCGGCCAGGGCGACATGCCTGAAGTGGGGACGCAGTCCGTCATTTCCGAAATACTCTCGGGCGAGCGCCAGTTGTCCCTCAAGCAGATCCGCAAGATTTCGGAACGTTTCGGCGTGCCGGCAGAGGTCTTTATCTGACCTCAACTCACCCCCACTCACGACGAGCAACTGATCTCCAGATGCTTCCCCCAATCCGGCGGACGCTGTGCATAACCCTCCATTCCAGGCTGCTCATCGAACGGTGTGCACAGCACCTGATGCAGGCGGCGGACTTCGCTGTCATCGCCTTGTTCGGCCGCTTCGATGGCGCGTTGGGCCAGGTAGTTACGCAGGATGTACAGTGGGTTAACCGCGTGCATGCGCGTGCGGCGATCCTGCTGACTGGACTCGGGTTCGCGGGCGATGCGGGCTTTGTAGGCGTCGGCCCAGGCATCGAAGCCGAGCATGTCGACGAAGTCGCCGCGCAACGTGCCTGCCGCGACGTCGGCTGATTCCTCCCCCAGATGGCGGAAAAACAGGGTGTAGTCGACGCCGCTGTTCTGCATCAGTTGGAGTAAGCGCGCGATCAGGTCAGCGTCATCTTCTTCGGCCGTTGTCAGGCCCAGACGTCGACGCATCAGGTCCAGGTAATGCGCCTGATACAGCGGCAGAAACAGGTCCAGCGCCTCACGCAATGCCTCAACACTGATGAAGGGTGTCAGCGCCTGGGCCAGCGCGCTGAGGTTCCACTGGCCAATCGGCACCTGATTGCTGAAAGAGTAGCGGCCTTCGTGATCGGAATGGTTGCAGACGAAATGCTGGTCGAAGTCATCCAGAAACGCGAACGGGCCGAAGTCGAAGGTGATGCCGAGAATCGACATGTTGTCGGTGTTCATCACGCCATGACAGAAGCCATAGGCCTGCCATTTGGCAATCAGCTCGGCCTGACGCTCGACGATCACGCGAAACATCGCCAGGTGCGGTTCGGGCTGTTCCAGACATTCGGGGTAGTGCAGGGACAGCACGTGATCGGCCAGTTGCTTCAGCTGTTCCGGCTGTTTGGTGTAGAAGAAATACTCGAGGCTGCCGAAGCGCACGTGGCTTTGCGCCAATCGCAGCACCATCGCTGCGCGTTCCTGGGTTTCACGCCACACCGGGGTGTTGGAGCCGATCACACAGGCCGCGCGGCTGGTCGGGATGCCCAAGGCATGCAAAGCTTCTGAGGCCAGAAACTCGCGGATCGACGAGCGCAATACAGCACGACCATCGCCCATGCGCGAGTACGGTGTCTGTCCGGCGCCCTTCAGGTGCAGGTCCCAGTGTTCGCCGGCGTCGTTATATACCTCGCCGAGCAGCAAACCGCGGCCATCACCCAGGCGCGGGTTGTACGAACCGAATTGATGACCCGAATAAACCATCGCCCGCGGATCGGCCTCGGCCCACAGTTTGTGACCGCTGAAAATTTCAGCAAACAGAGGTTGTTCTGCCTGAGCGAGGTCCAGATCGAGCAACGCGAGGGCCGCTTCGCTGGCAACCACCAGCCGCGGGTCGGCGATGGGCTCGGGCAGCACGGTGGTGGAAAACGCATCACCCAGACGGGCAAAACGATTATCGAAAGTCAGCTCGTCTAGGGCTTTCAAGGGATGCCTCCAGCAGAATGTCCGACCATTCTGCTGGGTTTTCCATGGTCAGTCGAGCCTGACTTCGGGCGGCTCCGGAGCATCTTTTGGCGCTGGAGGCACAACAGTGGTCGGCGTGATGGTTTTCTGCTCGGGCTCGACCGGCACCATCTTGTACTCCTGTCCCTGCATATTCTTGAGGTAAACCTCCATCTGCCGGAACGAGATATTGATGTGCTGCTTCTTGAATTCCTTGTTGATGAACCGGTTGATCTCGTCGAGCACCGGGTTGCGGTCCCCCAGGTCACGCACATGCATGCGCAGCTCGTGGTCGAGGGTGCTTTCACCGAAATTGAGGAAGTAAACGATCGGTTCGGGCTCTTTCAAGACCCGCGGATTATCACGGGCGGCCTTGAGCAGCAGGCTGCGCACCAGGTCCAGATCCGAGCCGTAATCCACGCCCAGCTTCAGCGTCACGCGGGTGATGGTGTCGGTCAGCGACCAGTTGATCAGTTGTCCGGTGATGAACGTCTTGTTCGGGACAATGATGTCCTTGCGGTCGAAGTCAGTAATCGTGGTCGCGCGGATGCGGATCTTGCTCACCGTACCCGACAGGGCGCCAATGGTGATCGTGTCGCCGATCCGCACCGGGCGTTCGAACAGGATCATGATCCCGGAGATGAAGTTGGCGAAGATCTCCTGCATGCCGAAACCCAGGCCCACCGACAGCGCCGCCACCAGCCATTGCAGCTTGTCCCAGCTCACGCCGAGGGCCGAGAGCGTCGAGACAAAACCCACGCCAGCGATGGTGTACGACAGCAACGTGGTGGTCGCGTATGAGCTGCCTTGCTTGAGATTGAGCTTCGACAGCACCAGCACTTCCAGTAGGCCCGGCAAGTTGCCGGCGAGCACGAAGGTAATGCCGATGATCACCAGCGCGCCGATCAAGTCGCCCAGGCTGATCGGCACCATGCTGATGTTGGCGCCGGTACCGCTGGTGTATTCGTACAGCGTGATGTTATCGAGGTACGAGAACACCGAAATCAGGTCGGCCCAGACGAAGTAGAGCGCGCCGATGAAGCCTGCGATGAGTGCCAGACGAATCAGTCGCAGCGACTGCTGGTTGACCTGCTCTATGTCCAGCGTCGGCTCTTCGATCAGTGTTTCGCCTTCGCCGGCTTCTTTCGCGGCCTGACGTTTGCTCAGCGCGCGCTGGTACGCCAGACGGCGAGCGGCGACGCTCAGCCCGCGCACGAAGGCGGCTTCGATGACCAGCCACAGCATCAGCAGGTACAGCGTGTCGATCAGGCGATCACTGAGCTTCAGCGCGGTGTAGTAATAGCCAAAGCATACGGCGACGAACAGCGCGACGGGCAGGGCGGTGAAGGCCAGACCCACTGCGCGGCGAAACAGTGAAGCGCTGTGGTGGGTCGGACTGGTGAGCAGCAGGCGCGCGAGCAGCCAAGTCATCAGGGCGTAGCACGTCAGCACCACGGCGATGCCGATCACGTCGTCGGCCAGCGCTGAAGGTTCGTGCTCGGCCACCGCGACCACTGTCACCAGCGCCAGCACCACAAGACCCAGACGACGGATCCAGCCGCGCAGGAATTCCACTTGCGGTTTTTCCCAGCGGAAGTGCAATTGCGCCACGCCGCCCGGCGCGAGAATCCGGTAGGCGGTGTAGAACACCAGCCAGGCCAGCGCCACTTGCAGCAGTGCCGAACCCAGATTGATGTTCTGCCCGCGGGCGTCGATCTGCAGCGCGAACGCACACACCGCCAGGGTCAGCGACAACGGCATCGCCAGCAGCACGTTGATGAAAATGGCCAGCGGCGTCTGCCACTGCCGGTCTCGTTTGAAGTGGCCGATGTCGGCGTGCAGTCGATTGAGCTTGTCGTACAGCGCCTTGCGTTTCCACATCAGCGCGCCGATCACCAGAAACAGCGGCAGGAAGATCAGCGGACGCTGGGTCAGCCCGTCATACAGCTCGCTGACACTGGACGTCCAGGGCAAGGTGGTGACCTGTTTGACGAGTCGCGGCTGAATGCGCTCGAACCACTCCAGGTCCAGCGGCTTGTTGCTCGGAATCCAGAACATCTGCTCATCAAGGGTGGCTCGCAGGCTGTTGGCCGTGCTGACCAGCTGTTTCTGATTGAGCTGCAGGGTGATGGATTCGTTGAGCAGCGCACTGAGCTCGCGGTTCAGCCGCTCCAGCAGGTCGCTACGCGTGGTCGCCAGATCAAGCAGCGTCTTGCGCAGCGCAGGCGTGACGTCTTCCGGCTTCTGCGTTGCCAGCAGCGTGTCGACGTAAGCGCTTGGGCTGCTCATCTGCTCGCGCTGCTGATTGACCTCGAATTGGTACAGGCGGATGTCGGCGATTTCGTCGGCCAGACCGCTGTCGAGCTTGAGCTTGGGCAACGACTGCTTCTGTTTGTAGAGAATTTTCGATAGCAGCAGGCTGCCGCTCAACACGTTGATCTGCTCGTCCAGCGCCTGATCGGTTTGTGTGATGGCATCCAGCTGGGTCTTGGTTTTCAGGTTCTGCTGGGTCAGCTCGTTGAGGCGGTCTGTGCCGCGCAGCAGGTAGTCGGAGAGCTTGAGGTTGGCGGCGCTTTCGGTCGCCAGCAGGCTGCTGCCCCCGGCTTTTTGCGCTTCGAGGGACAACTGCGTCACGGTTTCCTGGGACTGGGCGCGGCGCTTCTCGTTGATCAGCGTTTGCAGGTCCTGGATTTCCTGATCCTGACGATTCACCTTTTCCGTAAGCAGGTCGCGCTGGCTGCCGCCCAGGTCCTGCAACTGGCTGTTGCCGGCAAGCTCCTGACGACGGAGGGCAATCAATGCATTCAACGAAGCCTGTTCAGCGTTCAAGGCGTTGCGCTGGTCGGCGTTGATGGTCTTGCCACCGTCCTTGCCGGACTTGAGGATGCTGTTGATGGCCTGAATGCGCGTCTGGCTGCTGCTGATCTCGGCCTGGGCGCGCTCTGGTCGGGTTTGCGCAGTGATGGTCAGGCTGTTGGCATCATTGAGGGCTTTCTGCAGATCAGCCTGCTGGGCGCTGCGCTGACTCAGTACTTGCTCAAGCTGCGGCACGTCCAGATTGGCGTAACGCTGCGCGACCGGTATGACTTTGCTGGCTTTGAGCTTGGTCAGCTCGCGCTGGTTCTCGGTGGTCTGTCGGGGTGCATCGGCAAGCTGCTTTTTCAGGTCTTCCAGCTTCTGCTGGTTGTCCTTCTGGCTGGACAGAAACGTCAGCGTCTGTTCCAACACCTGCTGCAGCGCTTTCTGGTCGTCAGCGGTCAGCTTGCGGTCGGCGATCTTGTCCAGACTGCGCTGGACGGCCTCGCTGGACAGGGGGGGCGTATCGGCGGCATGCGCCGGTACGGACGACAGGCAAAGCCCAAGCAGGGCCGAGGCAAAAAGGTTTCGCAGCGTGAACATAGACACCGGGTCGAGCGAGCAGAAATGGGGGGCAGTTTAAAGGAACAGCCCGGGGCCCGGGCGGCTTCCTTCGGGGAATCTGACGCCCACTTTGAGGATCTTGTTCCCGTCCATAACCGCAACCGTCCAAATAGTTCCATTCCATTCGATCTGGTCGCCCACGATCGGCGCGCCGCGATTCTTCTGAATGATGAACTGACTCAGCGGCATCCCCGGGTCCAGCCCGTCGAGTTTCAGGCCGTAGAGTGCCGCGACAGCCCCCAGCTCAGCGTCTCCCTCGAGAACGAAGTCGCCGAAGAAGCGCAGATCCAGACCCCGCTGCGGCGCCTGACTGAACAGCTTGCCGAGGGCAGGAAGGTCGTGTTCGTGGCCGATGACGCACAGCAGATCGCCGACTTCCAGCACCGTACTACCCGACGGGTGGAGCAGTTGCTCACCACGGAACAGCGCTGCGATCCGCGTGCCTTCGGGCATTTTCAGCTCGCGCAACGCGGCGCCGATGCACCACTTTTCGGCGCCAAGGCGATACACGAACAGCTCCCACTCGCTGGTGACATGCACCTCCAGCGCCGCGCGGGAGATCGGCGCCGGATCAGGCGGCACCGTCACTTTCAGCCATTTCGCCACCCACGGCAGGCTCGTGCCCTGAACCAGCAGCGACACCAGCACGATGAAGAACGCGAGGTTGAAGTACAGCTGCGCATGGGGCAGGCCGGCCATCAGCGGGAACACCGCCAGAATGATCGGTACCGCGCCGCGCAAGCCTACCCAGGCGATAAAGGCTTTTTCGCGACCGTGGAACACCCGGAAGGGCAGCAGCCCCGCCAGCACCGACAGCGGCCGCGCCACCAGAATCATCCACAACGCCAGGCCCAGCGCCGGCAGCGCGATCGGCAGCAAATCATGGGGCGTGACCAGCAGGCCCAGTACCAGAAACATGCCGATCTGTGCCAGCCAGGCCATGCCGTCGAGCATGTGCAGAATGCCGTGGCGGCTGCGAATCGGCTTGTTGCCCAGTACCAGACCGCACAGGTAAACCGCGAGGAAGCCGCTGCCGTGGATGGCGTTGGTCAGTGCGAAGACGACGAGACCACCGGCGACCACCAGGATTGGGTACAGGCCGTTTGCCAGATTAATCCGGTTGACCAGTTGCAGCATGATCCAGCCGCCGCCCAGCCCGATGATGCCGCCGATGCCGAATTCCTGAATCAGGTGGCCCAGCAGGCTCCAGTGCAGGCCGGTTTGTCCGCTGGACAACATGTCGATCAACGTGACCGTGAGGAACACCGCCATCGGGTCGTTGCTGCCGGATTCGATTTCAAGGCTGGCGGTCACCCGCTCGTTGAGGCCTTTGCCGCCCAGCAGCGAGAACACGGCGGCGGCGTCTGTGGAACCGACGATGGCGCCGATCAACAGGCCCTGGATGATGTTCAGGTCAAACAGCCAGGCGGCAACCATGCCGGTCAGCCCCGTGGTGATCAGCACCCCGACCGTCGCCAGCGACAAGGCGGGCCAAAGTGCAACCCGGAAGCTCGCCACCCGCGTGCGCAAGCCGCCGTCGAGCAGGATGACCGCCAGCGCCAGGTTGCCGACCAGATAGGCCGTTGGGTAATTATCGAAGATGATGCCGCCGCCATCGACGCCCGCCACCATGCCGACGGCGAGGATGATCACCAGAATGGGAATGCCGAGGCGGGAGGACAGCGAGCTGACCAGAATACTTGCACCCACCAGCAACGCGCCGATCAGGAACAGGCTGTTGATGGTCGTGGCATCCAAGGGCGGTACTCCAGAAAACGAATTCAAACAGACGAGGGCGCGAACTGACCATGCAGTCCGCGTGCCAAGGGATTTAACCTGTTGAATTGCATGGCTGTCAAAGCGTAATTCCAGATGGGTGGGCTAATGTTGCCGCAGGGCCCGCCCTGCCACTCGCATGCCGCTGTGCATACACGTTTCCCAGATGACGGCGGTAATACATATTTATGCCAGTCACTGGCGTGGACTCTGGTCACCTTCTTTTTCTATCCAGAAGAAGTGATCACCATGAACGTCCAAGCCCACCCATTACCCGAATCGGATGAGCGTCAGCTCAAAAAAATGGCGAGCCGTTATGTCGCCGATTACCCCGATCTCAACGCGCTGGCGAGGTCCGCTGCGCAGAACATCATTTTCAGGCACACCGGTAAGCATCTGGATCCTGATCAGGTGTATTGGCATCGTTTCTCAGCCGCCAGCAGCAGTTCACGGTCTTTTACCGGATGGCAGCATGCTGGTAAGGCGGTGGCGTCGATGACGATGACCGAGTTGGTGATTCGCCGTTTCGACGTTAGCGAGCAGCAAGCCCCGGACGAGCTGGCGGTGTATGGCGGTTTCTACACTGACGGCCCCGAACATGGCGTTTTCAATGAACAGAATGAAGTGCGCATGCTTCCGGCAGAGGTGCTCAACGATTTCTGGGCCCTCGATTTCAGTGCGGGCTACCGGCGCCAGATGGACCGGTTCTGGGCTCAGCACAGCGACAACTTCTGCGTGCTTGCCAAGGTGCGCTACTTGGCGTCTGCGGGAGAAAGCCTGAGCAGAGGTCTGTTGTCGGCGACGGATTTCGACGCACTGCGCAGCGCCCTGACTGCCGGGGGTGACTCTGTGACGCTTGAGCAGCTGCGTGAGCCCGCGCCTGCGACGTCAGCGGTATCGGTGTTCCATCTGGAACTGGGCGCGTTCAAGGCTCGGGACATTTTGCGTGTTGTCGATGAGGGTGGCCGTCAGATCCTCTATGTCTGCGGTGCGCAAACCCCTTTCTACTGCTTCGATACCCATCAACAGGTGTACGAATGGTTGAAGGCGCAGTTCCTTTCCCTTGGCACTCGAGAGGCTATTTGCGCTCGCTTTCTGCATTCGGCGAGCGATTGGAACACGCACCGCGGTGCGTTTCAGCGCGATGTGACTCAACTGCTGATGAGCGACCACGATAACGCGGGGGTCGATCGACTGGTCAATCGCGGGGCGGCACCGATTCCGGGTGATCCGTTCGCCTATCTTCGTGATGTCGCCCGTCACGACATGACCGCTGACGCCACCACCCTGCTGACCGATAACAGCGATCTTCGCAAGCAGGTCTGGCTGGGGTATCTGAACGCCTTTCTCTCCGTGTTCGGCAATCTGGCGCCGCTGGGTTGGCCGCTGGCATTGGCTGTGGTGGGCGCGAGCCTGATCAGCACCGGATTAAGCATCGATCAGGCGGTCAACGCTAAAAACGCCGAACAACGCAGGCGGGGTATCTTGGGCGCCATCGCCAGCGCTATTTATCTGTTCGTGAACCTGCCGCTGCTGTCGCGTCTGGGGGCTGATGTCAGGGAACCCATGAGGCCCCGAAGCCCAACGGGGCTGAGCGCAGGTGCCGATGCCATGCCGACTCCCGTCGCGACCGATCCTTTGTCCGGCATGAGCAACAACGTTGTCCTTGAATCGCTGACGCCGGTCTCGGAGCAAGGGCTCCATGAAGGGACATATCGGCTGGGCAATGGCGAGACATGGGCGTTCATCGACGGGCAGGCGCATCGTTTGAGCCTCGATGAAAGCCTGGGCAGCTGGGTCATCGTCGATCCCCAGAACCCGTTTGCGTTCAGTGGCAGATGCCCGGTTCGGTTCGATGGGCAAGGCCGGTGGGAACGGCTTCCCATCCCGGGCCTTGCTGGCGGTGCACCCATGGACGCCGGCGCCCGGGCGGTCACTTCGCCGCCTGCGACGCCCTTTTCCAGCGTGCAATCGGCATTCTGGGATCGCTTCATGCAGCTCAACCTGTTTGATGAGCAGCTGTATTCCGAGGCCGCTCTGGCCCGGCAAAAGGCCGTGGTGGAAGTGTTCTGCATGGAGCCACAGGAAATGGTCTCCACCGACTCCGAGGGTGAAGACGTGCATTTTGATCAGTGGGGCGCCAGACATCGCGTGTTCAAGACCGCAGACGGTGAATACGTCGGCTCTTCCATCAAGCACTACACCCACGAAGACGATGCGTATAACCAGTTTTTGCGAACCGGCGTGGCGATCTATTCCGATCAAGTCGCGCTGGTACAAAAGCTCGTCGAGGACGTCAGCACGCTGGGGTACAACAACGACGTCGCACTGTATCGCGGCGGCAGTGGGGCGCGTGGGACGTCGGGGGCCTTTTTTCGCACCGGCGAGGTGACCGTGGGCGATGTGCTGGTCAATACCGACATCACCTCGTTTAGCGAAAATCCCTATCAGGCGCGCACTTTTGCCAGCAGTCAGGCAGGCGCCCATGCCAGTGCCACGAATACCCCGGTCCGTTTCGACGACACCAGCGTGGTGTTTGTGCTGCCGGAAAAACAGTACTTGAGCGCGGCACCCATCGCGCCGTTCTCCGCGAGTCCGGACGAGGCTGAGGCTATCTTTTTGCCCGGGCACTATTTTCAGATCGACAGCATCGAGCAAGTGATCGGGACGTTTTACCGGTTCATGAAAGTACAGCTGCGCGAAGTCACCGGTCCGGTCCCGGGCCGAAAATTGCTCGACATGCGAACCGCAGAGCCTTTCAGTCGCCAGGGTTACGCGGCCCGACTGGGAAGCGCCGGGCGGGTGTTGGTCGATTGTTTTTTCCCGTCTCAACAACCCTGAACTGCCTGCTCATTTCGTAAGCAATAATTATCTATGGCGGCCCGGCGTGCCTGTCGGTGGACTCTAAAAGCTCACTCACTGACAGGATGTCGGGTTATGAAAGACAGAAAGGATACGACCGCTCCGCAGCGCAGAGCTGACGCGCCTGGGCGCAGCCGCGACAGCTCGCGACCTTCGGGCTGGGGTGGCCAGCGAGGCGAAGACTGGGAAGACAGTGGCTGGAATGAGCCACCCGTGCCGCGCGACGAAGACGGGTGGCCCGTCGAGCCTGCCCCCGGGCAAGAAGTCGACGCTCACGCCACGCTGCTGAGCGACTGGCTCGGTCAGCAGCACGTGCGGTACGAGTCGCCCCATGACTATGGACGCACGCAGGCGCAAGCCTACCTGCTCCAGCACTTCCCGGAAGAAACTGACCCTGATGAATTGCTGATCACCACGCTGTACCTCAATGGTCAGGATGCTGCGCCCCAGCGAGCCAACATCGCTCACGCCTTCACGCTGACCGACGCGCTGATGCATAACTGGCAGCAGGCAGGTAACGGCGACTGGTTTGATCATCTGGGTCACGTGCAGGCGTATCGCGAGGGAGGGTATCCCGCACGTGTCTCCCCCACGCCTCTGAACCTTCCGGATTGTTTCGCCTATGAGGCCGTTTATCGCAGAACCTCCCCGCAGCGATTTGATGCCTCCACCCACACGTCCATCGACCCCAAGGCGTTCAAGGCCTTCGTCTGGGATAACGCATTGCTCGATCACTACGAGAGGACGCTCGACACGTTCTGGGAACAGCATGGCGGTGACTACAACCTGCTTCTCAAGGCTGCCTTGCTCAAGTCAGCCTACATCCAGCATTCCGAAGGCTCGATGAGCCAGGAGGACAAAGCGCTGGTGCTCAAGTCCCTGGGCCTCGATCCGTCACAAGCCTGGGAGCAACTGACATTCGAATCATTCCGCGATGCACCTCTTTCCCATGCGTTCACGTTCCGCGAACTCATTCTGTATCGCTATGCAGCGACCGACATCATTGTGATCAGGGATGAACAGACAGGCCGGCTAGTGGTTTATATCCCCGGCAACTCGTCGCCTTTTCATGGCTTCAACGATCTCACAGCGCTACAGAACTGGATCGCGCTGCAGTGTAAAGACACCCGCAAACGGCAGGCCCTGGAGCGTCACTTCAAACTTGAAGACGACAGCGACGGTCTTTTTCTGAGCGGTCTCCATACGACGCTGGCCGGTCTTGCGGTCTTTCCGCACCTGCTGAACGGTGCGACAGGCAGTTGGCCTCCTTATCGGGAGATCGCGCTCGGGGCCGCACTTTCCCCTTGGCCCTTTTCCCACTTTCGCCAAAGCCTGCAGGATCGTCAGCGCTCTGATGCGGCGCTGAGTATTCGCACGCAAAGCGACTACCGCAAAGAGGTGCTCGCGCAGCGGTTGTCCACCGCCATCAGCGTCACGGGAGCCATCGCAATGGTCGTGCCCGAGCTGTGGCTGCCATTGGCGGCGATGTCGGTCGCGCTTCTGGGGCTAGGGGCAGACGAGGTGATCGAGGGCAAGACCTATGAAGAACGAAAAAACGGTGTTGGCCGCCTTGTCTTCGGTGTTTTGAATGCGGTGCCGGCCATTGCCCAGGGCGCCGTGGAGATTATTGACGCAGCGGCTGCGGCGCAGCGTGCAGGCGAAGTCGTTCCGGGTGCGGCAGATGAAGTGGGGCAGGTGATCGACAGTCGGAGCGCCGAGCAGAAAGCGGCAGCGTCTGCACAACAGCAGGAGATCGATGAGGAGATTGCGCAGCAGGCGCACGAGCGAGCCAACGAAGATGCAAGCGCACGAGAGGCCCGACTGGCGCAGGAAGAGCACAGTCGCCTGCTGCGCAAAGCCCAGCACGAAGCAGGTTATGACAGCGCGAAGGCGTTTGGTGTTGAGCCAGAGGGCCTTCGATCGTTACCCCCACGTTTACGGGCGGAACTGACCCGGTTCGAGTACAGCGAGCCCCTTGATCTTTCGGGCAGTTGGACACGCGATGACGTCGGCGCCGTGTACAAATCCGTCGATCCAGCGTCAGGCGAGACCGTTTATTTCGCCAGGATTCATTCGAAGATCTACCGGGTCGAGCGGGTCGATTCGGTCAAGCAGTACAGGATTTTCTCTCCCGAAGACGCGGCCATCAAAGGTCCTTATATCAAGCGCCTTAATGGATTCTATTCAGACCTGGACCTGAGGCCAGGACTGCGGGGAGGGGAAAGCTATGGCGATGCCGTCACAGCGGCTTCCACGAAAGACCAGGGCGTGACTGCGCCTGTCGAGCGCGTTCGGGCACAGCCCCGGGTTCAGATCGATGTGCCGATGGACGGCATTGAGCAGAGGACGCTGACTGACAGTTCCGGTCATCAGGTCCATCGGTTTTACGCCATGAATACGCCGGAAGGTACGGGCGTTTATTATGATGCTGACGTCGGGTGCTGGAGACATAAAGTCACTGAGGAGCTGCTTTGGCTGGATAACAACGGCAAGTGGAGCGTGGGGGACGAGCGTCGTTATCTGAGCGTCAAAGGCCGCCTTCGCGCCGGTGTGAATGACACGGTTTACACATTTCCGCGGCTGCCAGGCGTGTCTGCGAAGTCTTTGCCCATCGATCGTACGATTCATCAGATCTGGCTAGGCGATGGATTGCCCGGACCACACCTGATCGAAACGATCAAACAGAACATCAGGACCAGTCCGGATCTCAAGTTCGCACTTCATGTCGATATCGATTACTCCGCAACAGTGGACGGCTTGACCGCCGAGCAGCAGTTGCAGGCTGAATTTTCCAGCTTTCCCCAGATGACCATTTCGAGCCTCCAGGACGAGCAGTTCTTCGATGGCTTTTCCCTGTACGAGCAGGAAAGTGCCGAGCCGTACGCCTACTTCCGGCATGGCCAGAACCAGAACCTTGCGGCCGCTGCGGATGTGCTCAGGTACCGCCTGATCAGGGAGTACGGGGGCATCTACATGGATTGCGATGATGTCCTGGCCCAGTCGTTCAAGGGCCAGGCACTTGCCGCAGGCCCTTCCGATGTGCTGGTGGGCAGGTCAGTCAGCTCCGAAACGCTCATGCACGTCGGCCCTGCAAACAGTCACTTTGCCAGCCATCGGGATAATCCGGTGCTCAGAGCGATGGAGACAGCGTTGCACCAGAGATTCAAGCTGGGGGAAGAGGCGTTGAGGGCCCTCAAACATTCGTCCTCGGACGCCAAGAGGTATCTCGCCGAAGTGTCCCGTATCACGGGACCCGGTTTGTTCCTGGACGTCATTAAGTCGTCCCGGCCCGATTATGCGGGGCTGCTGACCGGAAACTATCGGGCGACCAGCAACATACTCTCCGTCGCGTATTCGGAACGTCTGGAGGAAGTGGAGCGGTTTTATCTGCCCTTCGCCAACCGACTGAAAATCGAGCCGGGTGGCGAAAACCTCCGGGGAGAGGCGGCGGGCCCCACTGAGGGCGTCTCGATCGTTGATCTGCCCGAGGTCCTGCCACCGACCCAGAGTGGTTTCCTGCAGCCGGATGCCCCCGCGATCAAGGTGGCGATTCCCATCGACGGCGTCAGCACGTCTGGCGGGCGTTATTCGATCATGATCGATGGCAGACAGCGCGGGGTCATTTACGATGACGACGCGAAAACCTGGAAGCTTCCGGGCACCGACTCAAGAGGGCTGAGGCTGGACCAGAATGGAGACTGGCAGTCGCGAAGCGTGCTGGATGAACCCCAGCCTATCAACCCGCACGCCAACGTCGAGGTGGTCGAACTGCCACGGCTGCCCACGATGCCCACTCACCTCAAGCCGATACCGAGAAAGATTCACTACATCTGGGTGGGCGATCAGCCGCTGGAGGAAGCCCGCATGGAAAACCTCATCAGAAACGCAAATCGCAGCCCGGATTTTCAGTCTGTTTTGCATGTGGATGTCGACAGTCAGGAAACGCTGAATCGCATTCGCGCAAGCGTGAAAAGTCGTGCGCCGTCGCTGGCGGTGTCGAACCTGCAGGATGAGAATTTCTTCGCCGCGTTCCTTCGCGGCAGGCATCAGGCGCTGTATCGCGAGGCACGAGGCGGTGCAGGTAAAAACTATGCTGCCGCCTCCGACATCCTCCGTTATCCCCTGATCGACGCCTACGGAGGCATCTACATGGACTCCGATGATGTGCTGACCGCTTCCATCAACGGTGTTCATCTTGAGGCGGCCCATGGCGACTTGCTGCTCGGCAAAGCGGTTGCTGTGCCCTCGCTGGATTTTCGCGGCTATGGCAATAGCCTGTTCGCCAGTCATGCGGGAAACCCTGTGCTTGCTCGTCTCAGCGAAGAGCTGGCCTTGCGAAACCAGGCGCAGCCCGGGTTTTTCGAGACGCCCCCTCCCACGGTTGATCGTTCCACGCCGGTCACCGAGTTGCTGACCTCGCAGGCGATGAAGGGGTACCGCAAAACCGTGTTCGAGCTGACGGGCCCGGCGCTGTTCAACGATGTGTTGCGAGAGCAGCGGCCGGACTACTATCACCTGGGCATCGATCCGCCCAGTCACCTGCCCGTTCGCTCCGCCGCGTTTCAGCGGCAGCTGGAAGCATTGCAGGATCACTTCTTCCCGTTCAAACGCAAAGCGCCTGTCGAAATCGGAAATGGACACGACTGGTAGCAGGTGAGCGCGGCACTCAGAACCACGCGTCGTGCATCGTCAGGCACGCATCATCCCGGCGCTCGAGGATCGCCAGTTCATGATGGCAGCCCGGTACTTCCCATGTCAGGAAGTACCGGGCGGCCTGCAACTTGCCCTTGTAGAAGTCGCTATCGGCTTCGTCGTTCTTCTCCAACCCTTCCTGGGCGCGAATCGCCTGCGCCAGCCAGCGCCAGCCAATCACTGCGTGCCCGAACGCCTTCATGTACAGCGCCGAGTTGGCCAGTGTCGCGTTGACCTTGCCCTGGCCCAGATCGGTGAGCAATCCAAGGGTGACCCCTTGCAGGCGGGTGACCAGTTGCTCCAAGGGTTGTCGCAATACCGTCAGCGATTCATGGGCCTGCGCGCGCTCGCAGGTATCAGCGATCAAACGAATCAGTTGCTTGAGCCCGGCGCCTCCGTTTTGCGCCAGTTTCCGGCCCAGGAGGTCCAGCGACTGAATGCCGTGGGTGCCTTCATGAATCGGGTTCAGGCGGTTGTCGCGGTAGTACTGCTCCACCGGGTACTCCCGGGTGTAACCATGGCCGCCGAGAATCTGGATCGCCAGTTCGTTGGCCTTCAGGCAAAACTCCGAGGGCCAGGACTTGACGATGGGCGTCAGCAGGTCGAGCAGCTCGTGGGCGTGTTTGCGCACCTCCTCGCTCTCGCCCGTTTGCGTGTCGTCGAACAGGCGAGCGGCGTACAGACCCAGGTCAAACGAGCCTTCGACGTAGGCTTTTTGCGTCAACAGCATACGTTTCACGTCGGCGTGCTGAATGATCGACACCGGCGCGCCGTCCGGTGACTTGCTGTCAGGCAGTCGGCCCTGGGGGCGTTCGCGGGCGTATTCCAGTGAATACAGATAACCGGCATAACCCAGCATGACTGCGCCCATGCCGACGCCGATGCGCGCCTCGTTCATCATCTGGAACATGCAGCTGAGGCCTTGATGGGGCTTGCCAACCAGGAAGCCGACGCAGTTGCCGTAGTCGCCGAAGTTCAGCGCGGTAGACGTGGTGCCGCGCCAGCCCATCTTGTGAAACAGGCCGGCCAAGAGGACGTCGTTGCGCTCACCGAGGCTGCCGTCATCGTTAACCAGAAACTTGGGGACGATGAACAGGGAAATGCCTTTAACGCCCGCTGGTGCGTCGGGCAGTTTGGCGAGGACCAGGTGGACGATGTTTTCGGAGAGCGGATGATCGCCGCCCGAGATAAAGATCTTGTTGCCGCGCAGGCGATAGCTGCCGTCTGCGGCGGGCTGGGCGCGGGTGCGGATGTCTGACAGCGACGAGCCCGCGTGGGGCTCGGTCAAAGCCATAGTGCCGGAGAAGCGACCCTCGATCATCGGTTGCAAAAAGCGCCGCTTTTGCTCATCGGTGCCGAAGTTTTCGATCAGATTTGCCGCGCCCATGGTCAGGAAGGGGTAGGACGCCGTCGCGGCATTGGCGGACTGGAAGTGGGCAAAGCAGGCCTGAGAAAGCAGGGTCGGCAGCTGCATGCCACCGGCTTCGAAGTCCCGGGCGGCATTGAGAAAACCAGCCTCAAGGAAAGCGTCCACGGCGGGTTTTACTTCCGGGATCAGCACCGCTGCGCCGTTCTCATAGCGCGGCTCGTTCTCGTCGTTTTTACGGTTGTGGGGCGCGAAGTATTTCTCCGCGACGTTGCGTGCCGTGCTGATCGCCGCATCGAAGGTTTCCCGACTGTGCTCTGCGAAACGCTCGCGTTGGGTCAGCGCCTCGGCGTCCAGCACTTCATACAGCTCGAAAGCCAGATTGCGGGAACTGAGCAGCGTCTCGGACATGGCGGCGTACCTTTCTTGGGAATGCCGTCGAGTCTAAGAGGGGTTATATGAAGTGAATAGCAAGATTGATTTGGGTGATGCTCGGGCAGAACGGTGAGTTAGGGGCAGTTCAACGTGGGACCGGCTCTAGCCCGGAAGATCTCCTTACCTACGCATGGCAAGGTTGTGAATGGGCGGAGCCCATTCAAAGGCCAAAGCCGGTCCTGCCGACCCCCCTGAAATAATCAGATCCAGGTTTTCCTAAAATCTGCTCAATAGACCAGGTCTGAAATACATTGTGTGTCGAGAGACATTTCATGGTCTGGTCCTGCTCGAAGCATAACTTATTAGATTAATTGGCGATTAACCTTATAGCCAAGCATCTTATAGTGGCGGTCAATACTTTGTTTTTTATAAGTTTCAGCGATTTTGAAAATGGCTGGGTGTTTTTTTTATATGTGCGAAAGAAATGCTGTCGGCTAAGCTAAATCAAGTACCAGTTTTTTGTCTGGTGCGGCAGAATTTTTATGATTCTTACAGGAGTATTAATTATGAGTGACGCAAGGAATGATCAAGTTCGAGCCGATCTAGCCCCCCCGAAGTTGGATTTTACTGACCCTTCCGGCGCCGCCATGGTGTTGGATTCCATCGAGTTGCTACCGTCTGAAGGTATCCGATTCCAGGCGCAGGGGCCCAAAGCCAATGCGAGTTCCGAGATTTTGACGCCGCCTCTGTCTTTCCCTCTTAAATGGACCATACCGAATCATGTGATAACGCAGAATGCAGGGCTTTTAGTCCAGCTTAGCTACTGGATAGGTGACCCTCTGTCTGGGCAGGGTTATGAGTCTCCGGGAGTGGGTATTGTTTTGGTGACTTTTCCGGTCTGAAAATGTTGCTCTGCGCGTGCATGGGTGACTGTCAAGGTGTAAATAAAAAAGAGTGCCTAGGCACTCTTTTTTATTGCCAATCAAACGATCAACCAATCGTCATTAAACTCGCGTTACCGCCCGCTGCTGCGGTATTCACGCTCAGCGCACGCTCGATCACCAGGCGCTCCAATGCAATGTTGGTTTCGCCTTTGGACAAGCCGTGAACGCCGACAATAGCGCCGCTGCGTTGAGCGACCTGTTCGCAGATGGCGCGCAACTGATCGGAATCACCGTGGTGCAATACCGCGTCAATGGCGACCTCGTCCTTGTGCCAGTCGGCGACCAGCTTGATGCGCGACTGAACGTCCTTCGGCAGACGGTTGCGCAGCGACTTGGCCGGCTCAACGTCCGGCACGATCGCCGTGCTGCCCACCGCCATCACGGCGGCCAGTTGCGCCAGCAGATCCGTCTCATCCTCGGCCAGGCACAACACGTGTTCACGGGGCAGGATGCTGTAACTATTGCGCTCGCCGGTGGGGCCCATGAGCGTGCGGGTCACGCCGCTTTGGGATTGCTCGGCGAACTGGCTGCACAGTGCTTCCAGGCCGCTGAGTTGCTGAGTGCCTGCCCAGGCGTTGAGCGCATTCAGCGGCTTGAGCATCGCCTCTTGCATGCGGGTGTCCGGCGCCTGTTGTGCATCGCGGGCGGCGAAGGATTTCTGCACGGCGTCGGCGGGGCGCGTCGACAGCAAACGGTACAGATACAGCGGTCCACCGGCTTTCGGACCGGTCCCCGACAGACCTTCGCCACCGAACGGCTGCACACCCACCACGGCGCCAACGATGTTGCGGTTGACGTACATGTTGCCGGCGTTGACGTTGTCGATGACCTTGGCGATGGTCTCGTCGATGCGCGTGTGCACGCCCAGTGTCAGGCCATAACC
The DNA here is from genome assembly GCF_053903055.1 of Pseudomonas sp. AK106. Lineage (NCBI taxonomy): Bacteria > Pseudomonadati > Pseudomonadota > Gammaproteobacteria > Pseudomonadales > Pseudomonadaceae > Pseudomonas > Pseudomonas sp. AK106. Next base: position 5,142,212 of record NZ_CP096426.1, on the reverse strand, counting down.
GGAGGCGTTGATCTGGGCGATCAACATGTCCAGCTCACGGCGCTTGTAGCGCACGACGTGCAGTACCGGGCCAAAGATTTCCCGTTGCAACTCGTCGAAGCTGTCCAGCTCGATCAGCGTCGGCATCACGTAGGTGCCGCGCTTGATCTCGTCGCTGTCGGCAATGGCGACCTGATACACAGTGCGGCCTTTGTCGCGCATGGCCTGAATATGTTTCTCGATACCGGCCTTGGCTTCTTGATCGATCACCGGACCGATGTCCACCGACAGGCGTTCCGGGTTGCCGAGGCGGCTCTCAGCCATCGCACCTTTGAGCATCTCGATGACACGATCGGCGGAGTCTTCCTGCAGGCACAGCACGCGCAGCGCTGAGCAGCGTTGACCGGCGCTGTCGAACGCCGAGGACACCACGTCGATGACCACTTGCTCAGTCAGCGCCGAGGAATCGACGATCATCGCGTTCTGGCCACCGGTTTCAGCGATCAGCGGAATCGGCCGGCCCTGGGCATCGAGACGGCCGGCGACGTTGCGCTGCAGCAAGCGGGCAACTTCGGTAGAGCCGGTGAACATGACGCCCTTGACGCGATCATCGCCGACCAGTCGCGCGCCGACGGTTTCACCCCGGCCTGGCAGCAGTTGCACCACGCCTTCGGGAATACCGGCTTCGAGCAGAATGCGGACGGCCTGCGCGGCAATCAGCGGTGTCTGTTCAGCGGGTTTGGCGAGTACCGGATTGCCCGCCGCCAGGGCTGCGGCGACCTGACCGCTGAAAATCGCCAGCGGGAAGTTCCACGGGCTGATGCATAACACGGGGCCCAACGGGCGGTGAGCGTCGTTGCTGAAATCATTGCGCGCCTGCACCGCGTAGTAGCGCAGGAAATCCACGGCTTCGCGCACTTCGGCGATAGCGTTGGCGAAGGTCTTGCCGGCTTCGCGAGCCAGCAGGCCCATCAACGGCTGAATCTCGGCTTCCATCAGGTCGGCGGCGCGCTCAAGGATCGCGGCACGTTCGGCAGGCGGCGTCGCTTGCCAGATCGGGCCGGCGCTGAGGGCGCTGAGCAGGGCGTTATCGACGTCTTCCAGACTCGCTTCCTGCACGTGGCCAACCACGTCACGCAGATCGGACGGGTTCAGGACTGGCGCTTCAGTGCCGACGCTGACCGGGCTGCCCAGCATCGGGCCGGCCTTCCAGTCGTTGTGCGCCGTGGCGAGCAGGGCCGAAGACAGCGACGCCAGACGATGTTCGTTGGCCATGTCGATGCCGGCCGAGTTGGCGCGTTCGCTGCCGTACAGGTCGCGGGGCAACGGAATGCGCGGGTGCGGCAGGCCGAAACCACCTTCCTGAGTCGCCATGCGCTCGATGCTGGACACTGGGTCGGCCACCAGTTCCTGTATCGATATGGACTGGTCGGCGATGCGGTTGACGAAGGAAGTGTTGGCGCCGTTTTCCAGCAGTCGACGCACCAGATACGCCAACAGCGTTTCGTGGGTGCCGACCGGTGCATACACCCGGCACGGCCGGTTCAGCTTGCCGTCGGCGACTTTGCCTACGACCTGCTCATACAAGGGCTCGCCCATGCCGTGCAGGCACTGGAACTCGTACTGACCGGGGTAATAGTTCTGACCGGCAATGTGGTAAATCGCCGACAACGTGTGGGCATTGTGGGTCGCGAACTGCGGGTAGATGACTTCCGGCACCGACAGCAGTTTGCGCGCGCAGGCGATGTAGGAAACGTCGGTGTAAACCTTCCGCGTGTAAACCGGGTAGCCTTCCAGGCCCTCGACCTGGGCGCGCTTGATTTCGCTGTCCCAGTACGCGCCTTTCACCAGACGGATCATCAGGCGATGACGGCTGCGGCGTGCCAGGTCGATGACGTAATCGATCACGTAAGGGCAGCGCTTTTGATACGCCTGAATGACAAAACCGATGCCGTTCCAGCCGGTCAGTTGCGGTTCGAAGCACAGGCGTTCAAGCAGATCCAGCGACAGCTCCAGGCGGTCGGCTTCTTCGGCATCGATGTTCAGGCCAATGTCGTATTGCTTGGCCAGCAAGGTCAGCGAAAGCAGGCGCGGGTACAACTCGTCCATCACGCGCTCGTATTGCGCCCGGCTGTAACGCGGGTGCAGGGCGGACAATTTGATGGAGATGCCCGGCCCTTCATAGATGCCACGGCCGTGGGAAGCTTTGCCGATCGAGTGGATGGCCTGCTCGTAGGACGCCAGGTATTTCTGCGCGTCGTGCTCGGTCAGCGCTGCTTCGCCGAGCATGTCGTAGGAATAACGGAAACCTTTCGCCTCGAACTTGCTGGCGTTGGCCAGGGCTTCGGCGATGGTTTCGCCGGTGACGAACTGCTCGCCCATCAGGCGCATGGCCATGTCCACGCCTTTGCGAATCATCGGTTCGCCGGACTTGCCGATGATGCGGCTGAGCGAGGAGGTCAGGCCGGCCTCGTTGTGGGTGCTGACCAGTTTGCCGGTCAGCAGCAGGCCCCACGTGGCGGCGTTGACGAACAGCGACGGACTGTTGCCCAGATGCGGGTGCCAGTTGCCGGTGCTGATCTTGTCGCGGATCAACGCGTCGCGGGTGCCTTTGTCGGGGATGCGCAACAAGGCTTCAGCCAGGCACATCAGTGCCACGCCTTCCTGGGATGACAGCGAGAATTCCTGCAGCAGGCCCTGGACGATGCCGGCGCGCCCGCCGGCGCTCTTCTGGTTACGCAGCTTTTCGGCAATCGACGCGGCGAGCTTGTGCGTTGCATCGGCCATCGGCGCAGGGAGGCGCGCCTGCTCGATGAGCATCGGCACCACTTCAGGCTCGGGGCGGCGGTAGGCCGAGGTGATCGCAGCGCGCAACACCGACTGGGGAAGAATGCTTTCGGCGAATTCTAGAAACGCCTGATGGCCATTGTCGGCGGGCAGGTCACCCTGATCGTCGGCGTCTTTGCCACCTTGTCCACTGAGTTCATTCAGCGTCGCACCGCCCTCGAGCTTCTCCAGATAATTGAAGATCGCCTGCTTGATCAGCCAGTGGGGCGTCCGGTCGATGGACTGCGCCGCCGCTTTCAATCGCTCACGGGTGGGGTCGTCGAGTTTGACACCGAGGGTGGTGGTGGCCATTTCTTATCCTCATGACAGCCACGGTCATGTGGCTTAGCTGCGGCAAGATTAGCTGTGCGACTGCAAGGGTGCAACCGGGTGCAACCGCTTTTTTCAAAGTGTTTCACGGGTGCCCCGTATTGAGCCGAACCGCCCTGATTCAGCTCCGTTGAGGTGCCCCGCAGGGCAGGGCTCTATTTGGCGGCTCCCCGTAAACACGGCATATGTGGCACTTTGATCTAATTTGTAAAAAAGCTCAGTGAAGTCTTTTTTCGGGTTGCACCTGCTCCGGGATGTCCTCTAGGATGCGCCGCTTTGGTGCATTCAAGCGGTGTGCAGCGGCGAACTTTTTGCCAGCCCGCAACATACGCGAGCAGCCTTGCTGCGAACCTGATGCCTCAGGAGAACGTCGCTCTGCTCGCGCCTATAAAAACAACGCCGGAACCTAACCGATGAGTGTCAGCAACCCTACCTTGATCACCTTCGTGATCTACATCGCCGCGATGGTCCTCATAGGACTCATGGCCTACCGCTCCACCAATAATCTCTCGGACTACATTCTCGGCGGGCGCAGCCTCGGCAGTGTGGTCACGGCGCTTTCAGCCGGTGCATCGGACATGAGCGGCTGGCTGCTCATGGGCTTGCCGGGCGCGATTTACATGTCCGGTCTGTCGGAAAGCTGGATCGCCATCGGGCTGATCATCGGGGCCTACCTGAACTGGCTGTTCGTTGCCGGTCGCCTGCGGGTACAGACCGAGCACAACGGCGATGCGCTGACCCTCCCGGATTACTTCTCCAGCCGCTTTGAAGACAACAGCGGCCTGCTGCGGGTGATTTCCGCCATCGTGATTCTGGTGTTCTTCACGATCTACTGCGCCTCCGGCATCGTCGCTGGCGCGCGGCTGTTCGAAAGCACGTTCGGGATGTCCTACGAAACCGCCTTGTGGGCCGGCGCTGCGGCGACGATCGCCTACACCTTCATCGGCGGCTTCCTGGCCGTCAGCTGGACAGACACCGTGCAAGCCACCCTGATGATCTTCGCGCTGATCCTTACGCCGATCATCGTGCTGCTGGCGACCGGTGGCGTCGACACCACGTTCATGGCCATCGAAGCGCAGGACCCGAGCAACTTCGACATGCTCAAGAACACCACCTTCATCGGCGTCATTTCGCTGATGGGCTGGGGCCTAGGCTACTTCGGTCAGCCGCACATCCTGGCGCGTTTCATGGCCGCTGACTCGGTCAGGTCGATTGCCAAGGCCCGCCGTATTTCCATGACCTGGATGATCCTCTGTCTGGGTGGCACCGTTGCCGTGGGTTTCTTCGGCATCGCGTACTTTTCGGCGCATCCGGAGGTGGCAGGGCCCGTGACTGAAAACCACGAGCGCGTCTTCATCGAGCTGGCCAAGATCCTGTTCAATCCGTGGATCGCCGGTGTGCTGCCGTCGGCGATTCTTGCGGCGGTCATGAGCACGCTGAGCTGTCAGTTGCTGGTCTGTTCAAGTGCGCTGACCGAAGACTTCTACAAAGCCTTTCTGCGCAAAAGCGCGTCCCAGACAGAGCTGGTGTGGGTAGGCCGGGCCATGGTGCTGCTGGTTGCGCTGATCGCGATCGCCTTGGCCGCAAATCCTGAAAACCGCGTGCTGGGTCTGGTCAGCTACGCCTGGGCAGGGTTCGGCGCGGCATTCGGGCCAGTGGTGCTGATCTCGGTGATCTGGAAAGGCATGACCCGCAACGGCGCGCTGGCGGGGATTCTCGTCGGCGCGATTACCGTCGTGGTGTGGAAGCACTTCGAGCTGCTGGGCCTGTACGAAATCATCCCCGGCTTCATCTTCGCCAGCATCGCGATCGTGCTGTTCAGCGTCGTCGGTAAAGGCCCGACGCCGGGCATGCTGACGCGCTTCGAAGCAGCAGAAAAAGAGTACAAGGCGGCGTAAAGGCCGCCTGCTCAAAGCCCGCGCGACGTCAACGCTCGGGCTCTTGAGCGACCGCACCCGATTTAGTTGTGGTCGGCGTCCAGGTTGAAGAACATGGTCTTGCCGCCTTCGCTGGTATAGCCAGTGTGATCCTGGGTATAGACCCCGGCCTTGAAGTAAAGCTGCTGTTTACTCCAGGTGGCGCTGATCCGGTCGTTCCAGCCCATCCCGTGGGCGGTCACGCTGAGCAACCCGGCTTTATTCAGGTGGATCACGTAATTGAACGTCTCGTTCAGGCTGACGTTTTCCGCCACCGTGATTACGCGCGCTTTTTTGTCGTCGGGGTGATAGCGGACCTTGGCGACGATGTTGCCCATGTGCGTCGCTTCCAGGTACTGATATTCGACCTTCAGCAGGGGCTGCGTGCTTTCGTAGACGTGGATTTGACCGATGACCACCCTGCCGGAGGACGGCACCTGAAGGACCTTGAGCTTGGCATTCAGGTAATTGTCGGCGTCCTGGTAGTACCAGTTGTGCAGCGTGCCGTTGGACCAGGTCTCGCGCAATTCGGTACGTGGGTAGATCGCATTGGCGGTCTTGCTTCCGGTGACCGGTGCCCAGAATGTGATGTTCGATGAGCCGGACTTGAAGTACTTGCCGTCGTAACCTTGAAGCAGTTGTTGTGTCTCGATAGTGGCGGGGGGCGAGCCCACTGGAATGCTCAGATTCCACGTTCCCAAATCAATCATGTCTAGTCGTCCGATATGTCTCATTGCCAGCAAAGTTGCGGGCGAAAGGGGGTTGGGGGCAGCTTTTTATACGGTTCCACGGCGCGTTTGTTAACGTGAATCTGTCGGATGGTTGACGTCAAAGTGCCGCTATTTGAGCCGCAGCGCAGAGTTCTCCTGACATTCAGCGCCGTTACCGTTAGTCGGTTGGATGGCACTTTTTGGATGGCGCTACTATGGCCGCCTTCTTTTTTCCCCAATCGAAGCTAGAGTAATGGCCTATCAGGCCCTCAGCGGGGACGTTCCCCGGGCAGTAAAGTGAATGATGAGTAGCAGCATGGAATGCGTGCAGTCCCTGCCACTAAGTGGCAAATCAGTATTGTTGGTTGTTGATGATTACCCGGAAAATCTGGTGACCATGTGCGCAGTCCTGCAGCGACAGGACCGGGAAATCATCACCGCCGCCTCAGGCATGGAAGCGTTGGGTATTTTGCTGGACCGAGATGTCGATCTGGTGCTGCTTGATGTGCAGATGCCGGACATGGATGGTTTCGAAGTCGCCCGCCTTATGCGTGGCAGTCTGCGAACGCGGTTGACGCCGATCATCTTCCTCACTGCCAACGAACAATCCCGCGACTCGGTGCACAAGGGCTACGCCAGCGGCGCAGTCGATTACCTGTTCAAGCCCTTCGATCCCAATATTCTCAGGCCCAAGGTTCAGGCGCTTCTGGAGCAGCAGCACAATCGGCGTGCCCTGCAGAAGCTGAGCCGCGAGCTGGAATCGGCGAGGGCATTCAACGCCTCGGTGCTGGCGAACGTGGCCGAAGGCATTCTTGTGGTGTCCGAAGACGGCGTTGTCAGTTTCGCCAATCCGGCGATCTGCCGCTTGCTGGGCATGACTGACGGCGAACTGCGCGGCACCGCGTTGCGCGCCTATTTGCACGAGCCCAGCGTCGGGGAATGGGTCGACTCCGGCTTTTATCATCACTATCGCCGTGCTGACACCTACCGCGTCCACGACGCCGTGTTGCGAACACCCGAGGGGCGTCAGGTCCCGGTTTCGTTGTCCTGCGCGCCGCTGCCCGCCGAGCAGCGTGCCATGGTGCTCAGCGTGCTCGACATGTCAGTGGTGCGTGACCTCTACAGTCAGCTCGAGCACCAGGCCGTGACGGATTCGCTCACCGGTCTGCTGAACCGCCGTGGTTTCTATCAGACGGTCGAAGGGATGCTGCTGCGCAATGAGCATGCGGGCAAATACCTGGTTGTGCTGTACCTGGACCTCGACGGCTTCAAGGATGTGAACGACTCTCTGGGCCATGACGCCGGCGATCAGGTGTTGCAGTGGGTCGGCGCGCAGTTGAAAGACTGCCTGCGTCCTTACGACGTGCTTGCGCGGATGGGCGGCGACGAGTTCGTGGTGGTCATCGACGGGCTGGATTTCCCCGAACACGCTGCCAAGGTCGCCGAAAAGCTGATCGAGCGTGTGTCCGCGCGGCGTTTGGTGGACGGGGTCGAAGCCACGCTGGGAGCCAGTATCGGCATCGCGGTCTACCCGGACTGCGGCGCCAATCTGGATGGCCTGCTGCGTGCGGCGGACATTGCCATGTACGAAGCCAAGCGGGCAGGGCGTCAGCAATATCGTTTTTTCGATCAGTACATGAACGGTCGCGCGCGCTCGCGTCTGATGCTCGAAGAGAGCGTGCGCACGGCAATCGACGGCAAAGACTTTTCCATGGTCTACCAGCCGCAGGTCAATGTCGTCACCGGCAAGACCCGGGGCTTCGAGGCGCTGCTGCGCTGGCACCATCCGGACGCGGGCGACGTGCCGTCAGGCGTGTTCATCCCACTGCTGGAAGAGACGCGGCTGATCAACAAGCTCGGCAGCTGGATTTTCGAGCAGGGTGCGGCGCAGCGCCAACGCTGGAGCGACGTATTCCCGGACGATCTGATCATGAGCGTCAGCGTGAGCCCGGCGCAATTCAGCCTGCCCAATCTCGCGGCCGAGCTGCAACGTGCGATGCAGATACATGGCCTGAAACCCCGGCAGCTGGAAATCGAGCTCACCGAGCCATCGCTTGTCCATAACCTGGTGCACAGTCGCAAGCAGCTGCAGAACCTGCATGACATCGGCGTGCGGGTGTCGCTGGATGATTTCGGTGCAGGCGACAGCTCCCTTGCCCACCTGCGCAACCTCGATCTGGACACTCTGAAGCTCGATCGGCACTTCATTGGCGGCATGCTGGGATCGCCCCGAGACCTGGCCGTCGCGCGCAGCATCATTGACCTGTGTCGCATGCTCGATATCGAGGTGATTGCCGAGGGCGTCGAAACCTACGAGCAGTATGAGTGGCTGGTCGACAACGGCTGCCAGATCATTCAGGGCTTTCTCATCGCTCACCCGATGCCGCCCCTGGAGGCAGAGCGTTTCGTCGAGCCGGTCGACCTGCCGATCGCGTTACAGCTGCTCGGCCAGGACTGACGCGGTAGACTCGCGCTTTTCCTGCGACCCGGTTCGACCATGACTGTCACCACGCCCATGCCGCTCAAATACCTGCAGGCCTATCCCGAAGGCCTGCAGGATCAGGTTCGGCAACTGATCGCGCAGAACCGGCTGACGGATTATCTGCAGCAGCGTTACCCGGATCGTCACGAAATCCAGAGCGACAAGGCGCTGTATGCCTACGCCCTGTCGCTCAAACAGGAATACCTGCGCAACGCGCCAAACATCGACAAAGTGCTGTTCGACAACCGCCTCGACCTGACCCACCGAGCGCTGGGCCTGCATACCACGGTGTCGCGGGTGCAGGGCGGCAAGCTCAAGTCCAAAAAGGAAATCCGGGTGGCGGCGTTGTTCAAGGAGGCGGCGCCGCAGTTTCTGAAGATGATCGTGGTCCACGAACTGGCGCATTTCAAAGAGTCGGACCACAACAAGGCGTTTTATCAATTGTGCGAACACATGCAGCCGGGCTATCACCAGTTGGAATTCGACCTGCGCATCTACCTGACCTGGCGAGACATGCAGACGGCCGTGCGCTGATCAACCGCTAACGCTTTTCAAGGAAGTTTTGATGGAAGTCAGCAAGACCAAGAGCAGTTTTTATCGCCGCCTGTATGTGGCGTATCTGATCGACAGCGGCATCGCCAGCAGCGTCCCGGCCCTGACCGACGTCACCGGCATGCCCCGTCGCACCGCCCAGGACACCATTGCGGCGCTGGCTGATCTGGATATTGTCTGCGAGTTCGAGCAACTTGATGGCGCCCGCAATCATGCCGGCGGTTACCGGGTTCGTGACTGGGGCGCGATTGACCGTCGCTGGATCGAAGGGAATCTGCAGACCATCAAGACGGTGCTGGGGTATCCGTGACGTCGTGTCAGGGGCGTTGATTCAAGAGCTTCCCGGCTAAAGCCGGTCCTACAACGGTCCTACAACTGGTCCTACAAGTCGTCCGAGTCCGGATGGATCCGGCCCGGCAAGAGCCATCGGGGTTCAGATGCCGGATCAGTCCAGATCGCGACGCATGCTGATGTGAGGAATGCCGTCCTCGACGTAGACCTCGCCCACCGGATTGAAACCGTAGCGGCTGTAGTAGCCCTGCAAATGCGCCTGGGCCGAGAGGAATATCGGCTGGTCCGGCCATTGGAGCTCAGCGTGCTTCAGCGCCTGAACCATCAGCTCATGGCCCATTCCCTTGTTGCGCATCGATGGTGCAGTTACCACCCGGCCGATGGTCACGTCACCGTTCTGCTGAATCGGGTCCAGCAGGCGCAGGTAAGCGACCAGCTGATCATCCTGCCAAGCCATCAGATGGCAGGTATCGCCCAGCAAATCCTGACCGTCGACGTCCAGATACCAGCATTTCTGCTCCACCACGAACACTTGCGCCCTCAGTTGCAGGATGGCGTACAGCTGCTCTTTTCCAAGGTCGGTATGGTGTTTGCAAATCCAGTTGATAGACATGACGCCGGCCTGCGAGAAGAAGTGGATGCCGGATACTAAACGCATATCGGCGCAAGCCCAAATTCGGGGCAAACCGGGCGAGACGGAGGGTGCGGTTAACGGTGTGTCATTTTGTTGAACTGCTGCACAAACATCACAGTGTTACCAGTTGTGCAAAGCTCAAAATGAGTCTTCACTGAAGGCCAGTTGCCACAAGGAAGCTGAGCATGATGCGTTTGCTGTGCGCCGCAGGGCTGTTGGGAATGATGCTGATAGCCCAAGGCGCGGTCGCGCAGACATTGCGTCTCGCCGGCGATGCGTGGGCGCCCTATGCCGACGTGTCATTGCTGCACGACGGGCTTTCCACTGACCTGATTCGCACGGCGCTGGGTCGCGCCGGTTACGACACCGAATACGAACAAGTCCCGTGGGCGCGGGCGATTCATGGGCTGAGCGAAGGGCGGTATGACATCGTCATCAACGCCTGGTACAGCGAAGACCGCACGCGCATTGGCGTGTTCTCCGCGCCTTACCTGATCAACCGCCTGCGTTTTCTGAAACGCAAAGACGCCTCCATTGAATTTCAGACCCTGTCCCAGCTGCACGGCTATTCGATTGCAGTGGTGCGCGGCTACGCCTATTCGCCGGAATTCGACGCCGATGCCAACCTGGAAAAGGTGCCGGTGGCGAGTTTCTCGATCGCCGTCAGGATGCTCGCTGCGGGCAGGGTCGACTTGACGGTGGAAGACGAGTACGCGGCGCGGTTTGCCCTCAAACGCGAGCCTGCAGACGTGCAGGCCGACGTCGATTTCCTGCCCAAATCACTCAGCGAAAACAGTCTGCATGTGCTGGTGAGCCTCAAGCGGGCGGATCACCAGCAGATCGTTATGGATTTCGACAAGGCGATCGCCGACATGAAAGCGGACGGCACGTACGACAAGCTCATCAAGCTGCACGGTCTGTGATGTCGGGTTCTTTGACCGGCTCTTTGATCAAGTGCGCCGCCAGCGTGCGCAGTGGGCCTAGCTGACGGCAGATCAGCGCCAGTTGGGTTTGCACCAGCCGTTGGCCTTCATCGATTTCTTCCGGCATCTGTTCCAGGCTCGTCGCCAGCGCTTCTTCGGCATCGCTTTGCACGGCAACCGGCTCACGCATCGCCAGGCTTTGGGCGATCTCATCGATGCTCGCGGCAAGGCTTGCTGCGGCGCCCTCGATCAGTTGCTCGCGCACTTCAGGCGGCAGCGGTGCGTCGCGGTGCGCGCCCAGCCCCGACAGGTAACTGAGCAGGGTGTGTGACAGCACCAGAAAGCGAAAACCGACGTCGGCCTCTTTGCGGAAATGCCCCGGCTCCATGAGCATGTTGGCCAGTGTGGTGGACAGCGCCGCGTCGGCGTTATGGGCGTTGCGGCGGGCCAGTCGATAGGCGAGGTCGTCGCTCTTGCCGTTCGCGTATTGCTGCATGATCTGGCGCAGGTAAATGCTGTTGCACGACAGCGTGTTGGCCAGCACCTTGTTGAGCCGGCGACCTTGCCAGTCCGGCAGGAACAGGAACACTGCCAGGCCGGCGATCAGGCTGCCCAGCAGCGTGTCCAGCAAGCGCGGCAGGAACACGCCGTAACCGTCGCCGACCTGATTGAAGCAGAACAGAATCATCACCGTGATCGCCGCCGTCGACAGCGTGTAGCGCGTGGTCCGGTTGACGAAGAACACCACGCCGGCCAGCACCGCGCACATCGATTGCAGGACTGGCGTGGTGATCAGGTCAAACAGAATCCAGCCCGCCGTCAGGCCAATGGCCGTGCCGATGATGCGCTGCCCGAGTTTGCGTCGCGTGGCGCCGTAGCTGGGCTGGCAGACGAACACCGTGGTGAGGATGATCCAGTACCCCTGGGACGGGTGAATCAGGTGAACCATGATGTAGCCGATGACCAGCGCCAACGGCAGGCGCAGGGCGTGACGGAACAGCAGCGAGGTCGGCGTCAGTTGCAGGCGCAGGCGCGTCCAGACGTCTTTGAGGTTGCGCGGTGAGCGGTCCAGCAGGCTGCTGTCGGTGGCGTCGGCCAGGGCGTCGGGATTGCTCGCATCGCTGAGCAGCCGGTCGAGGGTGCCAAGGTTATTGGCCAGCGCCCGCAACGAACGCAGCAGCCCGCGCCACGCCGGATTGCTCTGAATCCGAAGGTGTTCGAGGGAGGCGCGCAGATCATTCAGCGCGTGGGCGAAGCTGTCGTCATAGATGAACGGCTGGCGCAGCTGGATCGACGCCGACAGGTCACGGCAGGCGCGGCCTTGCTGGCGCAGCAGGCGCTGGCAGCGAAACAATACGTCGCTATGAAAAAACGCTTCGGCCAGGGAGTTGTAGGGATAGTGCGACGAACTGGCCCGTTCGTGGATGTCCTGGGCCAGAAAGTACAGCTTCAGGTAGCGACTGACCTTCGAGCCCGGCCGACCGCTGCCGACGCGGTTAAGGATGATTTCCTTGGTCACGTTGAGCGCGCCGACGACCTTGCCGTTCTGTTTGGCAAGCTCCAGGCGCTTGGCTTCAATATCCAGGGTACGAATCGGCTCGAACAGCTCTGATTTGAGCTTCAGGTACAGGCCCAGCTCGCGAAACAGTCGGGCCAGCGCCTGCTGCACCGGCTGATTGGAAAACAGCATCTGCCACAGCACCGACAGCAGGCCGTACCACGCGGCGCCTGCGACCAGCAGCATGGGTTCGTGCCAGAAATCGGTGACTTCCCCGCCGCGCTGATCGACGCCGATCATGGTGTAGACCGAGAGAATCAGCGTCGCGTAGGCAATCGCGCCATAGCGCTCACCCAGCGCGCCGAGCATCGTCAGGCAGAACGCCGCGAAGGCAAACGCGCAGATGAACACCACGGGGTAGGGGAACAGCAGCTCCACGGACAGCGCCGCGATGCTGAAACACACCAGCGTCACGGCCAGCGCATTGAGGCGGCCTTGCCAGCTGTCATCGGTCTCCGACAGGGCGCTGGCGATAATCCCGAGGAACAGCGGGATCAACTGGGACATCTCGTTCTGGTACCAGCACAGCGCCATGCTGCCGGTCAGCGCGATGAAAACCCGCACGCTGTAGGAAAACTTGTCCAGCGCCCAGAGACGGCGGAATGTATTGCGCAACGATGTCGATGCCATGAACGCTGACGGCCTTGTTCGCGATTGATTTTGCTGAGGGATATGTACAGCGCCGGATGCGCGCTGTACATCCGGTTAGCAAAATTTATTCCGAGGCGCCTCCGATCCTGCTGGCGAACACAAACCTGTGGGAGTGAGCTTGCTCACGAAGGCTGAGGACCGGTCTCTGGAGATGTATCGACTGCACCGGCCTATTCGTGAGCAAGCTCACTCCCACGGATCGGGGTCGGCAGCTGTCGTAGCGGGCCTCCCTGATAAGTGTCAGACGAATTGCGCCGCCGCATACGCTGACGCCCAGGCCCACTGGAAGTTGAAACCGCCCAGATGCCCACTGACATCCAGCACCTCGCCGACGAAGTAGAGGCCCGGCGATTTAAGGGATTCCATGGTCTTCGACGACACTTCACGGGTGTCGATGCCGCCCAGTGTCACTTCCGCCGTGCGATACCCTTCGGTGCCCGCCGGTACCACCTGCCAGCTCGCCAGTTTGGTGGCGATGTCGGCCAGTTTGGCGTGGGTGTACTGCTTCATCGGCTTGGACACGAACCACTGCTCTGCAATCAGGTTGGCCATTTTCTTGGTGAAAATCTCGCCGAGCAGCGTCTTCAATTCACTGTTCGGGCGTTCGGCCTGTTGCTCGGTCAGCCAGCTGGGGGCGTCGTGGTCGGGCATCAGGTTGATTTCCACCGTGTCGCCCGGCTGCCAGAAAGACGAGATCTGCAGAATCGCCGGCCCACTCAGACCGCGGTGGGTGAACAGGATGTTTTCGCGAAAGCTGACGTCGTTACAGCTCACCAGGCAGTCGACCGACGTGCCGGTCAGCTCGGTGCACAGCTCTTTCAACTGATCGGTGATGGTGAACGGCACCAGGCCCGCCCGGGTAGGCAACAGCGTATGGCCGAATTGCTTGCCGACCTGATAACCGAAACCGGTCGCCCCCAGCGTTGGAATCGACAGGCCGCCCGTGGCAATCACCAGCGACTCGCAACGGAGTTCGCCCAGAGTGGTTTTCAGCAGATAACCGCTGTCGGCTTTCTCGATGCTCTGCACCGAGGTGTCCATGTGCAGACTCACGCCAGCGGTGTCGCATTCGGCGAGCAGCAGATTGAGGATGTCGCTGGACTTGTTATCGCAGAACAACTGGCCGAGTTTCTTCTCGTGGTACGGCACGCCGTGCTTGCCCACCAGTTCGATGAAGTCCCACTGGGTATAGCGGGCCAGCGCCGATTTGCAGAAATGCGGGTTCTGCGAGAGGAAGTTGGCGGGCTCGGTGTACAGGTTGGTGAAGTTGCAGCGCCCGCCGCCCGACATGAGGATTTTCTTGCCCGGCTTGTTGGCGTGGTCGATCAGCATGACCTTGCGCCCGCGCTGGGCGGCCGTGAATGCACACATCAAACCTGCGGCGCCGGCGCCGATGATCACAACGTCAGTAACGGGCAAAGCGGTGTCCTCTAACAGCTATTGATCTATGTAAGTTGCGCTGACGCCTTCGCGAGCAAGCTCGCTCCCACAGGGAGTCATGATGTCGCTCACTTGTAGGTGAACTCCACCCCCCGCTGGTTCGCGGGGTCTCCGTGGGAGCGAGCTTGCTCGCGAATGGGCGTGATGCGGTGTTGCGGATAATTACAGAATCCGAACGCGCAGCGATTTGCCCTTGATTTTGCCGTTGTTCAAACGCTCCAGTGCCTGCTTGGCCATGCTGCGTTCCACGGCGACGTAGGCCTGGAAATCAAAGATCGCGATCTTGCCCACCTGAGTGCCTGGAATGCCTGCCTCGCCGGTCAGCGCGCCCAGAATGTCGCCAGGGCGCAGCTTGTCTTTGCGGCCGGAACCGATGCACAGCGTCGTCATCGGCGGCAGCAGCTTGCCGCCTTCCTTGCGCTCCAGTTGGTCGTACTGCTGCCAGTTGAGCGGCGCTTTCTGCAGCTCTTCAACGGCGCGGGCGCGCTGGCTTTCGCCGGGAGCAACGAGGCTGACTGCGATGCCGGTCTCACCCGCACGACCGGTACGGCCGACCCGGTGAATGTGGATTTCCGAATCCCGCGCCAATTCGACGTTGAGCACCATGTCCAGACCATCGATGTCCAGACCGCGCGCGGCGACGTCGGTGGCCACCAGCACCGAGGTGCTGCGGTTGGCGAACATCGCCAGCACCTGATCGCGATCACGCTGTTCCAGATCGCCATGCAGACCGACAGCGGACATGCCTTTGGCGGTCAGGTGATCGACCACTTCCTGAACCTGCTGCTTGGTGAAGCAGAACGCCACGCAGGACTGCGGACGGAAATGATCGAGCACACGGACCACCGCTTCGAGGCGTTGCTCGGGGGAGATTTCGTAGAAGATCTGTTCGATCTGGCTGTCGGCGTGGAGCGCTTCGACCTTGACGGTCTGCGGGTCACGCATGAATTTCGAGGACAGCTGCTTGATGCCGACCGGATAAGTGGCCGAGAACAGCAGAGTCTGGCGACGCTTGGGCGTCTGCTCGATGATGTCGGCGATGGCGTCGTAGAAACCCATGTCGAGCATGCGGTCGGCTTCGTCCAGCACCAGCGTGTTCAGGCCGTCCAGTACCAGCGAACCCTTGCGCAGATGCTGCTGAATGCGACCCGGCGTGCCGACGATGATGTGCGCGCCGTGCTCCAGCGAGCCGATTTGCGGGCCGAACGACACGCCGCCGCAGAGGGTCAGGACTTTGATGTTGTCTTCGGAACGCGCCAGACGACGGATTTCCTTGGCCACCTGGTCGGCCAGCTCGCGGGTTGGGCAGAGCACCAACGCCTGGCAGCCGAAGTAGCGCGGATTGATCGGATTGAGCAGGCCGATGCCGAATGCAGCGGTCTTGCCGGAGCCTGTCTTGGCCTGCGCAATCAGGTCCATCCCCTTGACGATCACCGGCAGGCTCTGCGCCTGAATCGGCGTCATCTCGGCATAACCAAGGGACTCCAGGTTAGCCAGCATGGCGGCGGAAAGGGGCAGTGAGTTAAAAGCGGTGTTAGTCACGGGACGGGCCTGCAAAACAAAATGTCGCGCAGTGTATCAGGTCGCGGCCCCCGCCTTGGGGGCGCGCGCGATAAATGGTGAGTCAATCACGCCTCGATCTCGGGCTCCGGTTGCGGTTTGCGCGCCGGTGCTTCGGGGGCCATGCGGGGCGACAGCTGCAGGAAGATCGACGCCGCCAGCATCGCCAGCACGCCGACGCACAGGAAGGTCAGCTGAAACGCGCCGAGTACGTCGCTGACGTCGCCCGTGGCCACGTCGTCGCTGAACCCGCCGAGCAACGCCGCCGCACAGGCGACGCCGAGACTCAGGGACAACTGCGCAACTACTGACAGCAGACTGTTGCCGCTGGCGGCACTGGCGTCATCGAGATCGATCAGCGTCACCGCGTTCATCGCCGAGAACTGCAGCGAGTTCACCCCGCCCAGAAACGCCAGATGAATCAGCAGCAGCCAGTACGGCGTGTCGGCAGTGACCAGCGCCATGCTCGCCAGCAGAATACCCAGCAGCAGCGTGTTACCGGTCAGCACGATGCGATAACCCAATCGCTCGATAGCTTTGGTTGCCAGCGGCTTGGCGAACATCGCCGCAAGGGCCAGGGGAATCATGCTCATACCGGCGTGAGAAGGCGAGTAACCCAGGGCGACTTGCAACATCAGCGGCAGCAGGAACGGCAGGGCGCCGCTGCCCAGTCGGGCAAACAGATTGCCCATGATGCCCACCGCAAAACTGCGGGTTTTGAACAGCCGAGCAGAGAACAATGGCGCTTCCACGTGACTGGCGCGCAACCAGTACGCCGCCAGACACGCCATGCCGCCAAACAGCAGCATCACCACACGCAAGTGCGGGAGGTTCAGTTCGCCAAGCCCTTCCATGGCAATCGTGATCAGCACCATCGAGGCGCCAAACAACCCAAACCCCGCCAGATCGAAGCGCGTGCGTCCGCCGCCTTGGAGATCGGGGATGAACTTGCGCACGGCGAAGCAGCCGAGAATCCCCACCGGCAGGTTGATCAGGAAGATCCAGTGCCAGCTCAGGTATTCCACCAGCCAGCCGCCGACCGTCGGGCCCATCAGCGGGCCAAGCAGGGCGGGCATGGTGATGAAGCTCAAGGTGCGCACCAGCTCGGTTCGGGGATAGGCGCGCAGCACGATGAGCCGGCCGACCGGCATCATCAACGCACCGCCGAGGCCCTGAATCACCCGTGCGCCCACCAGCATGCCGAGGGAGTTGGACACCGCGCACAGTAACGAACCGAAGCTGAACAGCAGGATGGCGCTGAAGAAGATGCGCTTGATGCCGAAACGGTCGGAAATCCAGCCCGACGCCGGAATCAGCAGGGCGATGGTCAGCATGTAAGCGATGATCACCGACTGCATGCGCAGCGGGTTTTCCGCCAGCGAGCCGGCCATGGAAGGCAGCGCGGTGTTGAGGATCGTGCCGTCCAGGCTTTGCATGAAAAAGGCGATGGCAATGACCCATGGCATCCAGCGCAGGGTGCGGGCGTCCAGCTGCGGTGTTGAGGTCGGCATGTGGATCGAGGGTCCTTGTGGTTGCTCGTGCTTGATCGATTGTTGCTATCGCGGGCTGCCTGTCGCGCGGCAGGTCCCGCTTGTGGTCGCATTCCGTAGGAGCCGGCTTGCTGGCGAACGCATTAAATCAGACACCCTTGAGGTGACTGACCACCGCTTTCGCCAGCAAGCCGGCTCCCACAGGTAGACGTCGGCGTTACAGCGTCAGCGTCAACCCACTCAGCAGCGCGCCCGGCAGCAGATTCGAGGCGGTCTGGCGCTGACTGTAGGTGCTCGTCGACAGCAGGAGTTCCCTTTCTGTGGTCAGTTGTTCCAGTGCCGTGCCCAGCAGGCTGAAGAGACTGTCGTCGAAGCGCATGGTGTTGACCGGTGCCTTGATCTGCCCGTCTTCCACCCAGAACGTGGCGAAGCGCGTCATTCCGGTGATGCGCCCGGCGGTGCGATCCGAGAAATTCAGGTACCACAGGTTGCTGATGTACAGGCCCGTGCCCAATGCTTTCAACACCTCATCCAGCGCCAAGGAACCGCCGTCCATACTCAGCGCGCTTGGCGACTCGCCCCAGCCCGCGCCGTTGGCCACAAGGCCGTATTCGGCGGCGCTGCGCGAGTCGATCATGCGATCCCGGGCCACGCCTTCGGCCACCAGCGACAGGTCCATGCGCGGATAACCCTCGCCGGAAAACGCAGGGGACAACGAGCCGCTGACCTGCTCGTTCAGGCTCACCAACGGGCTCAACGTGGATTGGCCGTCGTACAGCCGCTGCAAGGGGCTGGTCTTGTCGGCCAGCGACTGCGCAGAGAATCCACCCCAGCACAGCATGCCCATCACTTCTTCCAGCGCGGCAGGCGCCAGATAGGCGCGGTATTGCCCGGGCGCGAGGACGTGGGCCGGGCGTCCAAGAAACGTCAATTGCTCACGGGCCAGGGCGAAGCGCCGTGCAAAGCCGTCGTCGGTCCAGGTGTGGCCGGCGTAGTTGGCTTTCACCGCCTGGCCGTTCTCGTGGAACAGGCTCCAGTCGACATTGAAGCTGTTGGCCTGATGCCAGCCCAGCGCACCGCTGGAACTGGCGAAGCCGCGATAGATCGGCCCGGCCGCGTAGATGCCGACCAGATCCAGCCCCTCGCCCAGTTGCGCGATCTGCTCGACGACATGGGCGCTGTCCGGCAACGGCGTCTCCTGCACGTTGCTGCTCTGCCACGCCTCGTCGTTCAGTTGCAGATACGGGTCTTCCGGCAACAGCGTCAGGGTTTCCCGTAACTGAAGCAGGGCTTCGCTCAGGCGTTGCTGATCCACCTCGCCGTCGCCTGACAGCGTGAGGTTAAGGTTGGCGTGACGGCCTGCGGCGATCAGCTTGAACGTCACGCTGGCCTGCTGCACGCGGCCGGCCTGACGCACTTTGGCGTGGTTGAAGCGGATAAAGTCCGACGCTTCGGCGTCGTAGCTCAAGGTATAGCGCTCGTCCGCGGTGACTGCGCCGTGCAGCCACTCGGCCAGGGCCTTGAATTGCGCTTGATGGGACATCATGCGTCACCTCCGAAAACATCAACGCTCGCGAACACGCAAGCGGGCGAGGCATGGCCCACGCGGATCACTTGATTGGGCTCGCCTTTGCCACAGTTGGGTGTGCCAAGGACCTTGAAGGTGCTGGCGTCGCCGACCGCGCTGAGGTTGCGCCAGAACTGGGCAGAGATCGCGCGGTAGTTCGGGTTCTTCACCACGCCCTTGAGTTCGCCGTTCTCGATCAACTGACCCCACTCGCAGCCGAACTGGAATTTGTTGCGCGCGTCGTCGATCGACCATGAGCGATTGGTACTCATCAAAATGCCGTGCTCGGTGTCGCCAATGAGCTGCGCCATCGACTTGTCGCCCGGCTCGATGTTGAGGTTGGCCATGCGGTCGATGGGCGCGCGGTTCCAGCTCGACGCGCGGCTGTTGGCGACGCCTTCCATACCGCTGCGGTATTGCGACAGCGCGCCGCCCAGCGGCCTCACCAGTACGCCGTCCTTGATCAGGAATTGCTTGCTCGCCGGCGTGCCATCGTCATCAAAGCCGTAGCTCGCCAGTTGCTCGGGGATCTCCGGGTCGAAGGTCACGTTGAGGAGGCTTGAGCCGTATTGCAGGCTGCCGAAGTCGCTGGCTTTGACGAAGCTGGTGCCGGCGTAATTGCGCTCGTCGCCGAGGATGCGGTCCAGCTCCAGCGGGTGGCCGATGGATTCGTGGATTTGCAGGGTCATCTGGTCGGGCGTCAGCAGCAGATCGCGCGGCCCGGTGGGCGTGTTCGGCGCCATGACCAGTTGCAGCGCCTGATCGGCAACGTTGACTGCGGCGCCAATGATCCCGCAGGACGCGATGACTTCCGCGCCCCCCTGCTGGCCGAAGTTCTCGCGACCGAGGCTGCGGGTCTGGCTGTCTTGGCCGTCGTAAGCCGTGACGGTCAGGCCAGGGAAGACGAAGCGCTGGGCCTGGCGAATCTCGGCGCCGGCGTTGTTGAGGTAGATCTGCTCGACGTTCTCAAGCCCCAGGCTCACCTGCCAGTTGACCAAGCGTTCGTCCCTGGGCACCGACGCGGATTCGGCATTGAGCAGGGCGTAGCAATCACTGAGCGATGGAAACGCGTTCTGCAGGTGGGGCGAGAGGTAATCGGCACGGGCGGTGGCGACACCGTGGTCGTGCAGGTCGAGGAGGGAATGCGGGGCCAGTTGCCGCGCTTGAATTTCCGCCTGTTCCAGCGCCGATTGAAGCCCGCGCTGGGAAATGTCGTTGGTGGCCGCATAGGCTTCGACGCCATTGACGCGCACGGTGAGCATCGCGCCTTCGTCGATGCTCAATTGCGGCGGCTCGGCAACGTTCTTGCGCACCGACAAATGCTGGCTGGTCTGTTTGACGTAACGCAGGGAGAAAAACGGGGCGCTGCTCTGCAGAGCGGCGAACCGCTGCTTGAGCTGAGCGGAGAAGTCGAACATGCAGGAAGGCTCCTTGGCGATTCGGACAGGCAACGGCCCGAATCATAGCGCGGATGATCACTGCAGCGGGGGAGGGATGGATGACACGCACACGGCGCGTGCCCATTGTGGGACCGCCTTCAGCCGAGAAAGCGCCATGTGTCACACCGCAAAGATCGAGGGTGTAGCCACTGGCCTCTTCCCGGCTGAAGCCGGTCCTACTGACACAGCGCACGACCATTGTGGGACCGGCTTTAGCCGGGAATGCGCCATGTGTCACACCGCGAAATCGAGGGTGTATCCACTGGCCTCTTCCCGGCTGAAGCCGGTCCCACTGACACAGCGCGTGCCCATTGTGGGACCGGCTTTAGCCGGGAATGCGTCAGGTGTCACACCGCGAAATCGAGGGTGTATCCACCGGCCTCTTCCCGGCTGAAGCCGGTCCCACTGACACACTGCGCGCCGTTAGTGGGACTGACATATGCCCACGTCGCGCCTGTTACTGCGCCAACGGGCCCACTTCACGCATCGGCTTGCCACGCACGGGCGCGTCGCCGGCGACGTAGTAGTCGGCGGTGCTGCGCGGCAGCGGGGCGCGGCCACGGATCTTGTCGGCGATTTTCTCGGCCATCATGATCGTCGGTGCGTTGAGGTTGCCGGTGGTGATCAGCGGCATGATCGACGCATCCACCACGCGCAGCCCTTCCATCCCGTGCACGCGGCCCTCGCCATCGACGACAGCCATTTCATCGGTGCCCATCTTGCACGAGCAGGATGGGTGATACGCAGTCTCGGCATGCTCACGGATAAACGTGTCCAGCTGCTCGTCGCTCTGCACGTCGATGCCCGGGCTGATTTCGCGGCCACGGTATTGGTCCAGCGCTGGCTGCTGCATGATCTCGCGGGTCAGGCGAATGCCGTCGCGGAATTCCTGCCAGTCCTGCTCGGACGCCATGTAGTTGAAAAGAATGCTCGGGTACTCACGCGGGTTCTTCGATTTCAGCTGCACGCGACCACGGCTTGGCGAACGCATCGAACCCACGTGCGCCTGGAAACCGTGCTCTTGCACGCCCTTGCTGCCGTTGTAGTTAATCGCGACCGGCAGGAAGTGGTACTGAATGTTCGGCCACTCGAATTCCTCGCGCGAACGAATGAAACCGCCCGCTTCGAACTGGTTGCTGGCGCCGATCCCTTTACCGAGGAACATCCACTCGGCACCGATGGCCGGCTGGTTCCACCACAGCAGGGACGGGTACAACGAGACCGGCTCTTTGCACGCGTACTGCAAATACATTTCCAGGTGGTCTTGCAGGTTCTCGCCAACGCCCGGCAGGTCGTGAACGACCGGAATGTCGAGCTTCTTCAGCAGCGGCGCAGGGCCGACGCCGGAACGCTGCAGGATCTGCGGCGAAGCAATGGCGCCGCCACACAGCAGGACTTCCTTGCGAGCGCGGGCTTCGATGCGGGTGTCGCTGTCGCCCACCATGTAGGCCACGCCGACGGCGCGCTTGTTGTCGAACAGAATCCGGTCGGTCAGCGCGTGAGTGACGATGGTCAGGGTCGAGCGCTTCTTCGCTTCGTCCAGATAGCCACGGGCGGTGCTGGCGCGACGGCCGAACGGCGTGACGGTGCGGTCCATCGGGCCGAAACCTTCCTGCTGATAACCGTTGAGGTCGTCGGTGCGCGGATAACCGGCTTGCACGCCTGCTTCGACCATCGCGGCGAACAGCGGATTGTTGCCCGCTTTAGGCGTGGTCACGCTGACCGGGCCTTCGCCACCGTGGTAGTCGTTAGGGCCGATGTCGCGGGTTTCGGCCTTGCGGAAGTACGGCAGGCAATCGAGGTAAGACCAGTCTTCAAGGCCCGGGTTTTTTGCCCAGCCGTCGTAGTCCATGGCGTTGCCGCGGATGTAGCACATGCCGTTGATCAGCGACGAGCCACCCAGGCCCTTGCCGCGACCGCATTCCATACGGCGGTTGTTCATGTGTGGCTCTGGCTCGGTCTCGTAGGCCCAGTTGTAGCGACGGCCCTGCAGCGGGAACGCAAGCGCGGCTGGCATCTGCGTGCGGAAGTCGGCGCGATAGTCCGGGCCGCCTGCTTCAAGCAACAGCACAGTGACGCCTGCGTCTTCGGTGAGACGGGCGGCGAGGGTGTTACCGGCCGAGCCGGCGCCGATGATGATGTAGTCGTATTCCAAGATAAATCTCCTTGGGAGTTGCAAGCGTCAAGCCTCAAGCTGCAAGAAAAAGCAGCGAGACGGCGCCTGCGAGATTGATGGGGTGAGCGGCAGACCAGGACTGCAGTTGCTTTGTCTTGAGGCTTGCCGCTTAAAACTGCTTCTAGAACACCGACGCGTAGTCGCCCAGCTCAACCTGCACAGACTTGATGCGTGTGTACTGCGCCAGCGAGCTGATGCCGTTTTCGCGGCCCACGCCCGACTGCTTGTAGCCACCGACCGGCATTTTCGCGTCGGATTCGCCCCAGGCGTTGATCCAGCAGATACCGGCTTCCAGTTGATGGATCACGCGGTGCGCGCGGTTCAGGTCTTTGGTCACGATGCCCGCAGCCAGACCCATTTCGGTGTCGTTGGCGCGGCGGATCACTTCCTCTTCGGTTTCGTAGCTGAGGATGCTCATGACCGGGCCAAAAATTTCCTCTTTGACGATGGTCATCTCATCGGTGCAGTCGGTGAACACGGTCGGCGCAACGAACGCGCCGTTGGCCAGCTCACCCTCGGTCAGACGGTCGCCGCCGATCAGCAGGCGGGCGCCTTCTTCCTTGCCCTTGGTGATGTAGCCGAGCACATTTTCCATGTGCGCGAAGCTCACCAGCGGGCCGAAATTAATGGTGTCGTCCTGCGGGTTGCCGACGCGGATGCGTTTGACGCGCTCAAGGATTTTCGCTTCGAAGGCTGCCTTCAGGGCGCTCGGCACGAACACGCGAGTGCCGTTGGTGCAGACCTGACCGGAGCTGTAGAAGTTGGCCATCATCGCGATGTCAGCGGAGCGATCCAGATCGGCGTCGTCGAAAATGATCAGCGGGGACTTGCCGCCCAGCTCCATGGTCACTTCCTTGAGCGACGAGCTCGACGCGCTGGCCATGACTTTCTTGCCGGTCTGCACGCCGCCGGTGAAGGAGATCTTCTCGATGCGCGGGTGCTCGGTCAGCCAGCTGCCGACGTCGCTGCCGGCGCCCGTCAGCACGTTGAACACGCCGTCCGGCACGCCGGCTTCGGTGTAGATTTCTGCCAGCTTCAGCGTGGTCAGCGAGGTGACTTCGCTTGGCTTGAAGATCATTGCGTTGCCGGCCGCCAGCGCAGGGGCGGACTTCCACAGGGCGATCTGGATCGGGTAGTTCCACGCGCCGATGCCGACGGTGACGCCCAACGGCTCGCGGCGGGTGTAGACGAACGAAGTGTCACGCAGCGGAATCTGCTCGCCTTCGATGGCGGGCACCAGGCCGGCGTAGTACTCCAGCACGTCGGCGCCGGTGACGATGTCGACGTATTTGGTTTCGGAGATCGCTTTGCCGGTGTCCAGGGTTTCCAGTTCGGCCAGCTCATCGTTGCGTTCACGCAGGATGTCGACGGCACGACGCAGGATGCGCGAGCGCTCCATGGCGGTCATGGCGGCCCAGATTTTCTGGCCCTTTTCAGCGCTGACGACAGCGCGTTCGACGTCTTCTTGGGTCGCGCGCTGGACCTGGGCCAGGACTTCGCCATTGGCTGGGTTGATAGCCTCGAAGGTCGCGTTGCTGCTGGCGTCCACGTAGCCGCCGTCAATGTAGAGTTTTTGCAGTTCGAAACGGGCCATAAAATCCTCGCAGTAATCTGGGTGGGTGACGACCGAGTGCGCCGTGCGCTGCCTTGGTCGTGATGCCGGCTGCTTCAGCTCGGCGCTTTTGCCAGTTGAAAGTCCATGTACTCGTAGGCGATCCGTTGCGCTTGTTCGGTGTCGAAGGCGTCGCCCGACAGCGCGCCGCGCAGCCACAATCCGTCGATCAATGCCGCCAGCCCTCGGGCTGCGCTGCGTGCTTCATCCAACGGCAATACGCGACGGAACTGGCAGCAGAGGTTGGAATACAGGCGGTGATCATTGATCCGCTGCAACCTGTGCAGCGAGGGCGAATGCATGCTGGTTGCCCAGAAGGCGAGCCAGGTTTTCATCGCCGGACCGTTGACCTGACTGGCATCGAAGTTGCCCTCGATGATCACTTTCAGGTGAGCCCGCGGGCTGTCGTCGTTCAATGCCCGGCGCCGTTCGGCGACGCTGGCGATCAGCGCATTCATCAAGTGGCGCATCGTCGCGGCGATCAGGCCGTTCTTGTCCTGAAAGTAGTGACTGATGATGCCGTTGGAGACCCCCGCCAGTCTGGCGATCAGCGCAATGCTGGCATCGCCCATCCCCACCTGATCGACCGCCGTAAGGGTGGCCTGGATCAACTGTTGACGCCGAATGGGTTGCATACCGACCTTGGGCATCTGTAGGGCTCCTTGATCTGCCGGGTGATCGTGGGTGGCTGGAAACGGCGTTCACTGTAAAGCTTTTTAATTGAACGTTCAATCAACAAAAAGTTGCAGGCGCAGAAAGGCAACCACAAGCTTTAAGCTCCAAACCGCAAGAGTCGAGGCGTGGCGGCCTTTTTCTTGCAGCTTGAAACTTGAAGCTTGCAGCTGCAATCAGCCGTGATTCTTGCCCAGCAATGCGTGGTACAGCTCGCTGTCGCCGAGGATGCCGACCAACTGGTTGTTCTCCTGCAAGACGAGCTTGTTGCCGGTGTGGTAGCGGATCTGCAAGGCGTCGCGCATGCCGATGTCGGAGTGGACAACGGTCGGTTTGCGGCCGAGGCTTTCCACTGACTGGCCCGGCTCCCAGCTTTGCAGATCAAGGGTCGCGCCATGCTGGTGGGCGCCGGTGATGGCGTTGCCTTCAGAGAGATCTATCCACGTGTCGTCGCTCGGGTCCAGGCAGACCTGAGAACCGTTAATGCGCGTGCATTGGGTGATCGGGCGCATCAGGCTCCGGCCGCACAGCACGTTGAGCGGATTGGTGTGGGCGACGAACGTACGCACGTACTCGTCGGCGGGATTGAGCACGATCTCTTCCGGCACGCTGTACTGAATGATCCGGCCGTCCTTCATGATCGCGATGCGGGTGCCGAGCTTGAGCGCTTCGTCCAGGTCGTGACTCACGAACACGATGGTCTTGTTCAGCTTCTTCTGCAGCGCCAGCAGTTCGTCCTGCAAACCTTGGCGGATCAGCGGGTCAAGGGCCGAAAACGGCTCGTCCATCAGCAGAATGTCAGCGTCCATCGCCAGCGCGCGGGCCAGGCCGACCCGCTGCTGCATGCCGCCTGACAGCTCATCCGGCTTCTTGTTGCGCCATTGGGTCAGGCCGACCAGCTCCAGCTTTTCGTCCACCAGTGCGCGCCGCTCTTTCTCGGGGCGGCCCTGCATTTCCAGGCCGAAGCTGATGTTCTCGCGCACCGTCAGCCACGGCATCAGGGCGAACTTCTGGAACACCATGGCAATGCGCTTGGTGCGCATCATCTTCAGCTCGGCGGGGGTGCAGGCAGCGATATTGATCTGCTGCCCTTCGTGCTCGACGAACAGCGAACCGCGGCTGACCGTGTTCAGGCCGTTGATGCAGCGCAGCAGGCTGGATTTGCCCGAGCCGGACAGGCCCATCAGCACGCAGATCTCGCCTTTGTTGATCTCCAGCGTGGCTTTTTCGACGCCGACGATCTGGCCGGTTTTCTTGAGGATTTCGGCCCGCGTAAGGCCCTGGTCCAACAGCTTGAGTGCCTCACGCGGGTCTTTGGAGAAGACGACGTCAACCTGATCGAATTTGATGATGCTCATGCGTCGGTCCTCACTTTGGCGTCCGGTTGTTTGCAGATCCGGTCGAGCATGATCGCCAGCAATACGATCGCCAGGCCCGCTTCGAAGCCCAGAGCGATATCAGCAGTGTTCAGTGCGTTGACCACAGGTTTGCCCAGGCCATCCGCGCCCACCAGCGCGGCGATCACCACCATCGACAGCGACAGCATGATGCACTGGGTGATGCCGGCCGCGATGCTCGGCATGGCGTGGGGCAGCTCGATGCGCGAGAGCAGTTGACGGCGCGAACAGCCGAAAGCTTTGCCGGCGTCGAGGAGTTCTTGCGGGACATCACAGATGCCCAGGTAGGTCAGGCGGATCGGCGCAGCGATCGCGAACACCACCGTCGAAATCAGGCCCGGTACTACGCCGAGGCCGAACAGCGTCAAGGTCGGGATCAGGTAAACGAACGTAGGCACCGTCTGCATCAGGTCGAGGACGGGTCGCATGCAGGTGTAGAACATCGGCTTGTGCGCGGCAATGATGCCCAGCGGCACACCGATCACCACACAGACCGCCGTGGCGAACAGCACCTGCGCCAGGGTCTCCATGGTTTCCTGCCAGTACCCCAGGTTGAGGATCAGCAGGAAGGAAATGATCACAAATGCGGTCAGGCCCCATTTGCGCTGAATGAAGTGGGCAAGCAGGGCAACCAGGCCGATCAGCACGAAGGGGTTGAACCAGGTCAGCCCGCCGGTCAGGCCGTGAATCATGGTTTCCAGTGAGGAAGCGATGGCGTCGAAGGTGCTGGCGCCGTGCTGCGTCAGCCATTCGACGAAGCCGGCGATGTACTCGCCCAGAGGGATTTTATGATCAGTCAGCATGATGTCGGTTGTCCGCGTGCGGGATGAAAAGAGGACAACAGGCGGGCGTACCCGCCTGCCTGTCGAGTTACTTCGTCAGCTCGGCTTTTGCGGCTTCCAGGCCAGGTTTTCCGTCCACGGTGGTGACACCCGCCAGCCAGGTGTCGAGTACTTGAGGGTTGGCTTTCAGCCACGCTTTGGCGGCCACTTCAGGCTTTTTCTTGTCGTCGAGGATATTGCCCATCAGCGCGCTTTCCATTGGCAGGGTGAAGGACAGATTCTTCAACAACTGACCGACGTTGCTGCACTCGGTGGTGTAGCCCTTGCGCACGTTGGTGTAGACGGTGGCTTTGCCGAAGTCGGGGCCGAAGAAGTCATCGCCGCCGGTGAGGTATTTGATCTTGAATCGGGTGTTCATCGGGTGCGGTTCCCAGCCGAGGAACACCACGTCGGTGCTGCGTCGCGAGGCGCGGTCGACCTGGGACAACATGCCGGCTTCGCTCGATTCGACGACCTTGAAGCCTGCGTCTTTCAGGCCGAAGGCGTTCTTGTCGATCATGCTCTGGATCAGGCGGTTGCCGTCGTTGCCCGGCTCGATGCCGTAGATTTTGCCGTCGAGTTCTTTCTTGAACTTGACGATGTCGGCGAAGTCGTGAAGCCCCTTGTCGTACAGCGCCTGGGGAACGGCGAGGGTGTACTTGGCGTTCTCAAGGTTGGCGCGGACGGTCTCGACAGTGCCGGCGTCGCGGTAGGCCTTGATGTCGTTTTCCATGGTCGGCATCCAGTTGCCGAGGAAGATGTCCATGTTCTTGCCATCGGCCAGCGACTTGTAGGTCACGGGCACGGAAATCATCGTGGTTTTGGTTTTGTAGCCCAACGACTGCAGCACGACGCTGGTGACGGCGGTGGTCGCCGTGATGTCGGTCCAGCCCACATCGGAAAAATTGACCATCTGGCAAGCGGCGGGCTCTGCGGCCTGGGCCAGGATAGGAAGACTCAGCGCAACGCCCAGCAACAGCCTTTGTGAACCTTTCATGTTGGACTCCTTTGGTGTTTTCTTCTCGGCATCAACCGCAGCTGATGCGTTTTCTGGTGTCGGCGAGTCAAGTTGGGAAAACAGCTCCATCACTGCGTCTGGCGATTGAGTCGACAACGATCATGTAACAGGGAAAAACAAACGCCTACAGGGGGCGTCGTATCCAGTACACAGGGCGTCGTATCCAGTATCAGTGACGTCGCTTACAGGTTTTTTCCCTGCTCGCCGAATGATTCCCGGGACAAAAGCAGAGTGACGATACGGCAAAAAGTGCCGGAATCGGCAGCCGATCGTGTTCAGGTATCGGTTAAAGCAGACGCGACGTTGGTGGGCATGGGTGAGTCGGTGTGAGACGCCGCCTCGTAAAACAAAAGGCTGATGATGCCGCCATCTCGATGGATCGCTGCTTGAGCGTAGCAGCTCCGTCGCCGGCCGCGCGGCGCGCCGGGAGCCCTGTTTTCGGAGGTTTGCGGTTAATGGCTATCAGCGTGTTCGACCTGTTCAAGATCGGTATCGGCCCCTCCAGCTCACACACCGTCGGCCCCATGCGCGCTGCCGCGTTGTTCGTCCAGGGCCTGCGCGAACGCGATCAGCTAGAGCAGGTGAGTCGCGTTGAAGTGCGGCTGTATGGCTCGCTGTCGGCAACCGGCGTCGGCCATGGCAGCGACAGCGCGGTGATCATGGGCCTGATGGGCGAATGGCCCGATGCGATTGATCCGGGGCTGATCGGTCAGCGCATCGCCGAACTGCGTGAGACCGACACCTTGAAGCTCAACGGCGATCACCCGATCCCTTTCGTCTGGCAGCGCGACATGCTGCTCATCGACGAAAACCTGCCGTTCCATCCCAATGCCATGACGCTGGTCGCGTTCAATGAGCACGGCGAATTTCATCGCGACACTTACTACTCGGTGGGCGGCGGTTTTGTCGTCGATGAAGCCCAGGCCGCCAGTGGCGTGCTGGATCGCGACGAAACCGTGCTGCCTTACGATTTCTCCAGTGCCGATGAGCTGCTGATGCTCTGCGAAACACACGGCTTGCGAGTCTCGCAGCTGATGATGGAAAACGAGAAGGTCTGGCGCAGCGAAGACGAAATCCGTGCCGGGCTCATGCACCTGTGGCGTGCCATGCAAGCGTGCGTCGAGCTGGGCCTGAAGCATGAGGGTATTTTGCCGGGCGGCCTGAACGTGCGTCGTCGTGCAGCGCGTCTGCATCGCAGCCTTCTGGAATTGAACAAGCCGAACGTGATTGGCTCGACGTTGAGCGCGATGGAGTGGGTCAACCTGTTCGCGCTGGCGGTCAACGAAGAAAACGCCGCAGGAGGTCGCATGGTCACGGCGCCCACCAACGGCGCGGCGGGGATCATTCCGGCGGTGCTGCATTACTTCGTCAAATTCAGCGACGAGGTCAGCGAAGCCAACGTGGTCGATTACCTCTTGGGTGCCGCGGCGATCGGCATTTTGTGCAAAAAGAATGCATCGATATCCGGCGCCGAAGTCGGCTGCCAGGGTGAGGTCGGTTCGGCGTGCGCCATGGCGGCGGCCGGGCTGGCGGACATTCTGGGTGCCACGCCCGAACAGCTGTGCAACGCGGCTGAAATCGGTCTGGAACACAACCTCGGCCTGACCTGCGATCCGGTGGGCGGACTGGTTCAGGTGCCGTGCATCGAGCGCAACGCCATCGCTGCAGTGAAGGCCATCAATGCCGCGCAAATGGCCCTGCGCGGCGACGGTCAGCACTTCATCTCGCTGGACCGCGTCATTCGCACCATGCGCGACACCGGCGCCGATATGCACGACAAATACAAAGAGACGTCCCGCGGCGGGCTGGCGGTCAGCGCCGTCGAATGTTGAGTCGGTAACGCCAGCGCCCGGGACAGCCCCGGGACAGGAGCAGGTGCATAAGAGCCGCCTGCTCGCTTTTCGCCCACGCCCCACTGAGCCCGCTACGTTTTGGCGCGCGCTCACTCTTGAGCTGGCGGGATGCCATCCGTACCCATGGTCCAACGCCGACTGTCGATCACCCCGTGCATCGGGTGACACTCCCGGACCGCCCGCCGATTCGATGGTTCACACAAGTGCTACGGAATTGCTCATCCCGCCCGCCGCGCCTGCGCCCCAGCCGTTCCGGGGGTCGCGATTTGAATCGTTGTGTCGCTCCCGAATAGACGCTTCGCGACGTCGCAATCGGGAGTTATTGAATGCCCATTCAACTTTAGGCATGGCATTTGCGTTGCAATGACCAAGCTCTCCGCAGATGAGGGCGATACAACGAGAGCCTCTGCTGAGGCCTTCAACCGTTTTACGCGTGAGGAGAAGTGTGATGACTACGTTCAACTCCGGGGCTCAACCCCAGAACCGTGCGCCCCAATCCATCGGCTTCCTGCTGCTGGACAACTTCACACTGATCTCCCTCGCGTCAGCGGTCGAGCCACTGCGCATGGCGAACCAGCTCTCGGGCCGCGAGCTGTATCGCTGGACCACACTGACGGCGGATGGCGGCCAGGTCTGGGCCAGCGACGGCCTGCAGATCACCCCGGACGCCGCCATGCACAAAGCACCGGTGCTTGACACCGTGATCGTCTGCGGTGGCGTCGGCATTCAGCGCACCGTGACCCGCGAACACGTCAGTTGGCTGCAAAGCCAGGCGCGCCAGTCCCGTCGTCTGGGCGCGGTGTGCACCGGCAGTTGGGCACTGGCCTGCGCGGGCTTGCTGGACGGTTTCGATTGCAGCGTGCATTGGGAATGTCTGGCCGCGATGCAGGAAGCTTTCCCCCGCGTCGCCATGAGCACGCGGCTGTTCACCCTCGACCGCAACCGCTTCACCAGTTCCGGCGGCACCGCGCCTCTGGACATGATGCTGCACCTGATCAGCCGCGATCATGGCCGCGAATTGTCCGCCGCGATCTCGGAAATGTTCGTCTACGAACGCATCCGCAACGAACAGGACCACCAGCGTGTGCCGCTCAAGCACATGCTCGGCACCAATCAGCCGAAGCTGCAGGAAATCGTTGCGCTGATGGAAGCCAACCTCGAAGAACCGATCGATCTGGATGAGCTTGCCGTGTACGTCGCCGTGTCCCGGCGTCAGCTGGAAAGACTGTTCCAGAAATACCTGCACTGCTCGCCGTCGCGCTATTACCTCAAGCTGCGCCTGATCCGCGCCCGCCAGTTACTCAAGCAAACGCCGATGTCGATCATCGAAGTGGCCTCGGTCTGCGGCTTCGTGTCCACGCCGCACTTCTCCAAATGCTACCGCGAATACTTTGGCATTCCGCCACGGGACGAACGCGTCGGCTCCAATACCACGCAGCAGGTGGCAATGCTGCCGATCCCGCAGTCGATCGTTCTCGCACCGTTGTCAGGCCCGCTGTCGGCGCTGAGTCAGGCGCGTAACGAGTCGACGTTTGCGAGTGTGCGGTTGTAATACCGCGGCTGGTACGCAAAGTACGGCCATCACACCTGTGAGTCTGTCCGGGGAGCTCTTCCCCGGCAGAACATGCCCGCCCGGCGTATTTCCTGCCAGTTAGATTGATTCGAAATAGCTCCCCGTCCTGAATGATCGCTCCGGTCAGTTCTGAATGACGGAATCAGGCCCCTGCGGCAAAAGTAGCTAAATTCAAAAAACCATCTCGGTGGCACTGTCATTTCTGACAGTTTTCGTGAGTCGATAGCGCGCGTATAAAAACTTCCACACCCTTAAGGCCTTCGTTGGTTAAGGAATTGGTTTGTGGCAAGGAGCGCTCATCATGAAACTGTCCGTCCTGCTTTTATCCATTGCGCTGGTCTGCGGTTGCACCAGTCAAACAATGCCTCCTCAGAAGAGTCAGAGCGTTAATACATTAGATGGCCCGGCGGTGGCGGCGGCCATTCAGGCGAACTATCAGGACACTCGGCGCAACTGCGGCAGTGAGTCGATGCCGGCGTTTTTATGCTCGGGTGTATTGCTCAGGGCTACTAATGAATCCTTCGACTATCATGCGTGGAACCCCGTACCAGGGAAGCAGGGGGTGTCGTTCTCCTACCTGCGTAAAGACGCGAATTTCGATCACCTGGCCGGCAACATCGACAATGGATTTATCCTCTACCCCACCTTCGCGGCCCCTGCTGGCAAGGACCATCTGCAAGTGCTCTGTTCTTTTCCCATAGATGGTTTCACCTGGATACGGGCTCAGCCGGGTTGCGGCGAAAGCACCCAGTACCCCGGCGTGAGCAAGCGCTGCCAATCGCAGGGCATCTCGACCGCAGAGCAGTGGAAGGCTCATTTCGATAAAGGCCCTTCAGGTGCAAGTCAAAATAATATTTACGGGTATGTCTGTTCATTCGATGTGCGAGATGCGATGAACGAGTTGGGAGCGGAGTCGTTCTATCAATCCCTGCAAGCCATGCACTTGGTGCCGGCCAGTTTGCCACACCGTTATAACGAAATAATGGTTCAGGCATGGGCACAGAACATTCCGACCCGACTTCCCATTCAGGCGTTCTTTTATACAGCGTCGAGTGGGTTGAAGGGCGCAAGGCATGATCAGTGGGATTTCTTCAGGAGTACGGGCGGTGCGTTCATGCCGATCGTTCATATGGCGCTGCCCGCTGCGTCTACAGGAAGCGCCAGTTTTGTGTATTCCCCTGCTGATCAATATTGCCAGCCCGGTGCAACGACCTGCCTGTAACTGGCGTTATGTAGATGACCGTCTTAATGCATGGACTAACGTGGAATGTCTTTGTTGTATGCCGCCAACGCGGGCAACAACTGCTGATCAATCGCCTGGCGCACGGCCGGCAGGATCGTCGCGCTGCCGCTCAGCAGTTTCTCCACCAGCTTGCGCAGTTCGCGGGCGCGATCGTCATTCAGTCCGCGCACCGCCTGGGCGCACGCCTGTTCGGCGCTGAGACCGGAAGGCACGTCTAAACCGATCGCCCTGAGCTGGCTGATCAGGTCGTCCTGGTCGATGAGGTCTGCGTGCATCATGACGTGCGCTCCGTTTTTTCAGATTGAACCGATTCTGGTCGCGCCGATGGTGGCTCGGCAAGTGTCGAGGTTGCGGATGTCTGGCATACACATCACCGTGTCGTTTTCGGCTATGTAACTGTTTAGTTCATTTGGCATAATCCGATCACTTACATTGCGCGGGGTACGGTTTGGTCACCCTCTGGCCCGCGAAAATGCCTCACCCCGGTTTTGTAACGGCTTAACCGGGGATTTTTTTGCCTGTCGTTTGGGCTCCTCCGGTTGTCAGGGCATGAGCGGTCTGCGCAGCTTCAGCTGTTTTGCTAAACTCCGCAGCCTTCCAGGAGCCGCCATGAACTACCGCCACGCCTTCCACGCCGGCAACCACGCCGACGTTTTCAAACACATCGTTCTGACTCGCTTGATCGCACTCATGTCGCGCAAGGAGCAGCCACTCGCTTACCTCGACACCCACGCAGGCATCGGCCTGTATGACTTGCAGGGTGATCAGGCCACGCGCACCGGCGAGTGGATCGAAGGCATAGGTCGTCTCTGGGATGCCGATGACGTGCCTGACATGGCGGCTGGTTACATCGACGCGATCCGCCACATGAACCGCAAGACCGGTGAACTGCGTTATTACCCGGGCTCTCCCGAACTGGCCCGCCGCGTGACCCGCGAGCAGGACCGCGTGCTGCTTAACGAAAAACACCCGGAAGACGGCGCGCTGCTCAAAGACAACATGAAATACGACCGCCGTGTCGCCGTGCACCTGGGAGAAGGCTGGCACGTGCCCCGCGCGTTGTTGCCGGTTCACGAGAAGCGCGCGGTGATGCTGATCGATCCCCCGTTCGAGCAGCTCGACGAGATGAAGCGCTGCTCCGTCGCCCTCAAGGAAACCATCGCACGGATGCGCCAGACCGTCGCCGCCATCTGGTACCCGATCAAGGACCAGCGCGCGCTCAAGCGCTTCTATCAGGACCTGGCCGAAACCGGCGCGCCGAAGCTGCTGCGGGTCGAGTTGTTCGTGCATCCGCTGGACACGCCCAACAGCCTCAACGGCTCCGGCCTGGCAATCGCCAATCCGCCTTGGGGGCTGGAAGAGGAGCTGCGCGAGTTGATGCCATGGCTGGCGAAGAAGCTTGGCCAGACCCAGGGTGACTGGAAGATGGATTGGCTGATTGCGGAGTAACCACTCCTGATTTCCACGGCGTGACGGCTGGCCTCTTCCCGGCTAAAGCCAGTCCTACAAGGGTTACGCGCGGTGTTAGTAGGACCGGCTTCAGCCGGGAAGAGGCCAGTGGCAACACCTTCAATTCCGCGGAGTGACAGCCGACACCTTCCCGGCTAAAGCCAGTCCTACAAGGGTTACGCGCGGTGTCAGTAGGACCGGCTTCAGCCGGGAAGAGGCCAGCTGCAGTACCCTCAGTTCTGCGGCGTGACGACCGACGCCTTCCCGGCTAAAGCCAGTCCTACAAGGGTTACGCGCGGTGTTAGTAGGACCGGCTTCAGCCGGGAAGAGGCCAGTGGCAACACCCTCAATTCTGCGACGTGACGACCGACGCCTTCCCGGCTAAAGCCAGTCCTACAAGGGTTACGCGCGGTGTCAGTAGGACCGGCTTCAGCCGGGAAGAGGCCAGCTGCAGTACCCTCAGTTCTGCGGCGTGACGACCGACGCCTTCCCGGCTAAAGCCAGTCCTACAAGGGTTACGCGCGGTGTCAGTAGGACCGGCTTCAGCCGGGAATAGGCCGGTTGCAGCGCCCTCAATTCCGCGGCGTGACGACCGACGCCTTCCCGGCTAAAGCCAGTCCTACAATGGTACGCGCGATGTCAGTAGGACCGGCTTCAGCCGGGAATAGGCCGGTTGCAGCGCCCTCAATTCCGCGGCGTGACGACCGACGTCTTCCCGGCTAAAGCCAGTCCTACGATGGTTACGCGCGGTGTCAGTAGGATCGGCTTCAGCCGGGAAGAGGCCAGTGGCACCACCTTCAATTCCGCGGCGTGACAACCGGCCTCTTCCCGGCTAAAGCCAGTCCTACAAGGGTTGCGCGCGGTGTCAGTAGGGCCGGCTTCAGCCGGGAAGAGGCCAGTTGCAGCGCCCTCAATTCTGCGGCGTGACAACCGGCGTCTTCCCGGCTAAAGCCAGTCCTACAAGGGAAACGCGATCTGTCAGTAGAACCGGCTTCAGCCGGGAAGAGGCCGGTTGCAGCGCCCTCAATTCTACGGCGTGACAACCGGCGTCTTCCCGGCTAAAGCCAGTTCTACTCGAGCACCCATTCACAACCCCACAATGGATAGTCCTCCCTCTGCCTGACCAGACCTGCCCGTATTGGGTTATTCACGACGTAGCGAGCCATCTCGACGAGGTCCTCTTCGGCCCTGACCCCGTGATCGTGATAACCCTTCTGCCATGTGAGTGTTTTTGTGCCGTGAGCCTTGTTCACTGCGAAGGCACTTCTACCCTTCAGTGCTTGCATGAGCGTGGGCAGCAATCCTGACTTGAGCTCGAACAGCCAATGCAGATGGTCGGGCATAACTACCCACGCCATCGAGTGCACAAGGTCTGAGGAATGCAGGTGCTCCATTTCCGCGACGACCCTGCGAGCTATCTGAATATCACTGAATATAGGCAGGCGATTCTTGACCACAGAGGTCACGAGATAGACGTTCCCTGGCTGGGAGGCTCGACCGATGCGCAGAGACCGAGCATGTTTGAGTTCCTGCATTCCATTGCTCCTCTTCGTGTGAGGGCAAACAATAAAGGCAGAAAGCGGATTCAAGGATGGCGAGTGATTGTCAGAAGATTTCTGGCGGCCGGTGATGTTCAGTAGGACCGGCTTCAGCCGGGAAGAGGCCAGTTGCAGCACCCTCAATTCTGCAGCGTGACGACCGACACCTTCCCGGCTAAAGCCAGTCCTACAAGGGCTGCAGTGGTCTAATTTCCCCGGACACCTCGATAAGTGGAAAATACATTTATCGAGGAGTTCTACATGACCAGAAAACGCAACAGGTTTGATGACAGCTACAAACTGGAAGTCGTAAAGATGGTCAGGGATCAGGGGCTGACCGTTCCGCAGGTTTGCCAGGACCAGAATCTCGGTGAGACGGCCGTACGACGGTGGATCCGCCAATACGACGCCGAGCAGTTGGGCCAGGCCGGGATAGGAAACCCGCTGACGGCTGAGCAACAGCGCATTCGGCAGCTGGAGCAGGAAAACCGGCAGCTCAAGATGGACAACGACATCCTAAAAAAGGCTACCGCCTTCTTTGCCCGCGAACTGAAGTGACGTATCGGCTTGTTCGGCAACTGCAACAGAAGGCTTATCCGGTGGCGCATGTCTGTCGTCTGCTGAACGTCAGTCGATCAGGTTTTTACGAGGCCCGTAAGCGTGCACAAGCACCTGTTCGGCTCAGTTGTCCCATTGTCGCGCAGCTCAAGGCATCGTTTGCCGTGAGCGACGGCTGCTCCGGCAGCCGCTCTTTAACCAAGGCTCTGCGGGCCAAGGGCATGGAAATAGGCCGCTATAAAGTCCGCCGCCTGATGCGAGCCCATGGTTTGCGCTCGGCGTGGAAACCTAAGTTTGTGCATACGACCGACAGCAAGCATGACCTGCCAATCGCTGAAAATGTGTTGAACCGTCAGTTTGAACCGCAGGCTGTGAATACCGCCTGGGTCGCCGACATTACCTACATAGGAACGCGCAGCGGCTGGCTCTATCTGGCCGTGGTGCTGGACTTGTTCTCGCGCAAGATCGTGGGTTGGGCGATGGCCCCAAACATGCCTGCAGAGCTGGTGTGCAGCGCGATGCAGATGGCCGTCGCGCAGCGTCAACCGCCGCCTGGCCTGATCGCTCACTCCGATCGCGGCAGCCAATATGCGAGCGCAATCTACAGATCGCTGCTGGCCAGGCACGGGATGCAGCAAAGCATGAGCCGTAAGGGCAACTGCTGGGACAATGCGGTGATGGAGCGCTTCTTCCTGAGCCTGAAAATGGAGCGGGTATGGCGGCGCAATTACGCCAACCATGGCGAAGCGGTACGCGACATCACTCAATATATCGTTGGGTATTACAACAACGAGCGGCTGCACTCAAAACTGGGGTATCTGCCACCGACCGTTTACGAACGGACGGTGGCCTTGAAACAACCTATCGAGGTGTCCGGAATTAGTTGACCACTACAGTTACGCTCGGTGTCAGTAGGACCGGCTTCAGCCGGGAATAGGCCAGTGGCAACACCTTCAATTCCGCGGCGTGACAACCGACGCCTTCCCGGCTAAAGCCAGTCCTACAAGGAATACGCGATCGATCAGTAGGACCGGCTTCAGCCGGGAAGAGGCCGGTATAAACGCCATCAAATTTGCGGCGTGACATCCGGCGTCTTCCCGGCTAAAGCCGGTCCTACAATGGTTACGCGCGGTGTCATGGATGTCAGCGGTTTTGGCTCAGATCCCCGCCAGACTCGGCGGCATGCAGACGCCGGTGCCGCCAATACCGCAGTAGCCCTGGGGGTTTTTCGCCAGGTATTGCTGGTGATAGGCCTCGGCGAAGTACACGGTGGGCGCCTGGTCGATCTCGGTGGTGATTTCCCCCAGGCCGGCCTTGCTCAGCTCGGCCTGATACACCTCGGCGCTGGCCTTGGCCGCCTGCAGTTGCTCAGGCGTTGTCGCATAGATCACCGAGCGGTATTGCGTGCCGATATCATTGCCCTGACGCATGCCCTGTGTCGGATTGTGCAATTCCCAGAACATCGCCAGCAGTTGCTCATAGCTGACCTTCGCAGGCTCGTACACCACGAGGACCACTTCGGAGTGGCCTGTCAGCCCCGAGCAGACTTCTTCGTACGTCGGGTTCGGCGTGAAGCCGCCCGCGTAGCCCACGACGGTGCTAACCACACCCTCCTGCTGCCAGAAGCGCCGTTCAGCCCCCCAGAAGCAGCCCAAACCGAAGATCGCGAACTCAACGTCGTTGAAGAACGGTCCAAGCAGAGGAGTGCCGTTGACGAAATGGGTTTCGGGCAGGGCCATGGGGGTTTCGCGCCCTGGCAGTGCCTGCTGAGCGGTGGGGAGAGCGTTTTTATTCACAAGAATTTCCGAGCGCAAGACCATGAGGCACATCCTCTCTGGGGCAGGACAACCAACATGCGTTGTCAGTGAAAACCGTATATGGGGTCAGAATCGGCTGATGCAAATGCAGGGCGGCAAGTGTGCCGCACTGGTGTGATGCGGGGAAGGGGGTCAGGCCAGTGGGCCACGCGGGTAGCGACGCAGCTTCTCGATCAGCTCTTCGCCAGGAATCGGTTTGTCGAACAGATAGCCCTGACCCACATCGCAACGATGACGACGCAGGAACGCCAGTTGTTCCGCCGTCTCGATGCCTTCGGCGACCACGGTCAACTTGAGGTTGTGGGCCATGGCGATGACCGCCGAGGTGATTTCCATGTCGTCCTGATCATCCGGGATGTCCCGAATGAAACTGCGGTCGATCTTGATCACGTCGATGGGGAATTTCTTCAGGTAACTGAACGACGAATAACCCGTACCGAAATCATCCATCGCCAAGGTCAGGCCCAAGGTTTTCAGCGACTCAAGTTGCAATCGCGTGTCCTCGGTCGCTTCCAGCAGCAAGCCCTCAGTCAGTTCCAGTTCCAGCAGGGACGGGTCGAGCTGTTCGTCACGCAGAATGCTGGCCAGCGACGAGACCAGCTCCGGATCGGAAAACTGCTTCGGCGAGACGTTTATGGCCACATGCAGCTTGCCGTAGCCGGCAGCAGTCAGTTGCTTGCTCATGCGGCAGGACTGACGCGCGACCCATTTGCCGATCGGGATGATCAGGCCGGTCTCTTCGGCGACGCTAATGAACTGGTCCGGGCGGATCATGCCTTTTTCCGGATGATTCCAGCGCAACAGCGCTTCCATGCCCAACAAGCGGCCGCTGCGCAAGCATAGTTTCGGCTGGTAGAAGACTTCCAGTTCGTTCTGCGTCAGCGCGCGGCGCAGGTTGTTCTCGACGAACAGCTTGTAGCTTGCTTCGGCGTTCAGCGCTTCAGTGAACACCTGCACCTGATGCTTGCCGTTGGCCTTGGCCTTGTGCAGCGCCAGGCCGGCGTTCTTCATCAGCGTCTGCGGGTCGCGGCCATGGATGGGGGCGCAGGCGAGTCCGACGGAGCCGGTCACGCTGATCAACTGATTGTCGACGAACATCGGCTTGTCCAGCGTGCTCAGCACTTGGCTGGCAACGCGTTGGCCTTCTTCGGGACTGGTGTCGTCGAGCAGTACAGCGAATTCGTTACTGGCGAAGCGCGCCAGAATGCCGGTCGGGCTCAGGCTGTTGCGCAGGCGGCGAGCCAGGCTGATCAGCAACTTGTCGCCAGTCTGGTGGCCGAGGCTGTCGTTGATGCGTTTGAAGTTGTCGATGTCCACCAGCAAAAGACTGATCGGCGTTTCGACGTCGCGGGCAAAGTGCTCGTCCAGGGTGCGGATGAACGCCGGACGGTTGCCCAGACTGGTCAGATTGTCGGTGTACGCCAGGCGCTCGATCCGCTGTTGGGAGAGCTTGGCCTGAGTGATGTCTTCGTAGATGCCGATGTAATGGGTCAGCTCGCGGTTATCCCCGTACACCTTGGAAATCGACAGCTGGCCCCAGTACGGTTCCAGGTTTTTGCGTCGGCTCTTGAACTCGCCCTGCCAGCTGTTTCCGTTGACCAGGCTGGAGTTCGCATCGAGCAGCAGCGTGCTGAGATTCTCCAGCGCCGGCAGCTCCGAGAGTTGCTGTCCGTGGACTTCCTCGGCGGGGTATTGAGTGATCTCGGTGAAGCTCGGGTTGACGTACTCGACCACGCCGTCGCGATTGACCAGCAAAAACGCATTGGCGCTCTGCTCCACGGCACGCTGAAACAGGTGCAGGGCGCTGGTGGCGGTGCGGCGGTTGTGGTTGTTGATCGCATGGGCAAACTGATCGGCGAGCTCACCGGCAAAAGCAATCTCATCGGACTGCCATTCCCGTGGCATACCGGTTTGCTCGAGGCACAGGACGCCCACCACCTGGCCATCGATGCGCACAGCAGCGTCAAGAATGGCGGTGATGTCCTGGGTTCGCAGTCGCTGAACCAGCTCGCGCGTGCGCGGGTCCCGCTCGACATCGTTGACGTCGATGGCGCGGCTGGTGTGCAGCACGTCCAGATAGCTGGGAAATTCGCTGATATCGATCGCGCCGGTCTTGGGGAATGTGCTGGTATCGCGGCGATACTCGGCAATCGGCTCAAGGGTTTTGCCGTTGAGGTTCCACAGGCTGGCGCAGGAGATGTTGTAGATCTCGCAGGCGCTTTTGGTGATCAGCTCCGCCGCTTCCTGCAGCGAATTGTTCGAACTGTAACGATGGCGCGCCAGGCGCAGGATCAGGCTTTGCTGCGCGCGGACCCGCTCCAGATGCAGCAACTGTTCGTGCTGGGCCCGTTGATTGAGTTCCAGCGCGATCTGCAGGCGGGAGTTCTGCACCTCCAGATCGGGGCTGATGATCAGTTCGCCGGGCTCGACCTGCCCATCGACCACCATCAGGTAACCTCGCAGCAGATGCCGATTGTGTTGCTTGTACCCTTCACCAATCTCCACCAGACCCAACGGGCCGCGCGTCGTGTGCAGGGTGTAGCGGATCAGGTAATGGGCGCTGCCCGCCAGCTGCATCTGCACGGCGTCGTGCAATTGATAGCGCGCTTCGGGCTCCATGAGACTGGCGTAAGGCGTACCCACCAGCGCGCAGAGTTCGACGGCGGGCATGCTGAAGTGCTTTTCGCAGTTCGGGTCCAGGTACAGCATGGCCCAGCTGGGTTCATTCAGCCGCTCGAAACGCAGCATGCCGAGCCGCGAGGGCACCGGTAGTTGCGTCACGACCTCGGCCGCCGGTCTTCCGGCAGCATCAGGTTGGCTTTTCATGGAAGGAACTCGCTTTCAGGGTGCTGTCGCGCGGGCAAGGAGCCCGTCTTTAAGTCGCGTGCCGCAAGGTTGCATCATGGCGCACGGGCTGACAAGTGAGCGCGATGGCTTAGTGCTATAAATCTGTCGGCAGACGGTTGATTTACTGGAGGTAATTGGTCGGATTGTCGGGGTGAGGGTTAAGCGGCTGGTGTTTGTGCATGATCAGCTATCGGCAGCGCGACCGAATACTGTAGGAACTTGTTGCCGTGAATGAGTGCTTTTCAAACGGCAAAAAAAGCCCCGCCAGTGAGCGGGGTTGAGGTACGAGCGTGGCAGCTCGTTAAACCTGGCGCTGAACGGGGGCGCTGAACGGGGACAGATTCATTTACGGTGGAGCGTTGTAAATAAATCAGTCCCCTTTACCGTC
This sequence comes from Pseudomonas sp. AK106, assembly GCF_053903055.1. Lineage (NCBI taxonomy): Bacteria > Pseudomonadati > Pseudomonadota > Gammaproteobacteria > Pseudomonadales > Pseudomonadaceae > Pseudomonas > Pseudomonas sp. AK106. Next base: position 5,100,902 of record NZ_CP096426.1, on the reverse strand, counting down.
CCTTTACCGTCCCTTTACCGCCCGTTGGCGGCTTAGAGCAGAATTGTGCGGATGTCCGCCAACAATTCGCTCAGACGCTTGGTAAAGCGTGCAGCAGCGGCGCCGTTGATCACGCGGTGATCGTAGGACAGCGACAGCGGCAGCATCAGGCGGGGCTGGAAAGCCTTGCCGTCCCAGACCGGTTGCATGGTGGCCTTGGACACGCCAAGGATCGCCACTTCCGGCGCGTTGACGATCGGCGTGAAGCCGGTCCCGCCAATGTGACCCAGGCTGGAGATGGTGAAGCAGGCGCCTTGCATGTCGTTGGCCGACAGCTTTTTGGAGCGCGCTTTCTCAGCCAGCTCAGCTGCCTCGGCCGCCAGTTGCAGCAGGCTCTTCTGATCGACGTTCTTGATGACCGGGACCAGCAGGCCTTCCGGTGTGTCCACCGCGAAACCGATGTTGAAGTATTTCTTGCGAATGATCGCCTTGCCACTCGGTGCCAGCGAACTGTTGAAGTCCGGCAGCTCCTTGAGCATGTGCGCGCTGGCCTTGAGCAGCAGCGGCAGCACGGTCAGCTTGACGCCGGCTTTTTCGGCCACGGCTTTCTGCGCGATACGGAAAGCTTCCAGGTCGGTGATGTCGGCCTGGTCGAATTGCGTGACGTGCGGAATGTTCAGCCAGCTGCGATGCAGACCGGTTGCGCCCAGCTGCATCAGACGCGTCATCGGCACTTCTTCGGTTTCGCCGAAACGGCTGAAATCGACTTCCGGAATCGGCGGGATGCCCATGCCGCCGGCAGCGCCGCCAGCAGCAGGCGCGTCCTTGGACTTGGTCATGATCGATTTGACGTACGCCTGCACGTCTTCTTTCAGCACACGGCCGTGAGGGCCGGTTGCCGAAACAGCGTTCAGCTCGACGCCGAACTCGCGAGCCAACTGACGAACCGCCGGGCCAGCGTGAACCTTGGCGCCATTGTTCGCAGGTGCAGCGGCAGGTGCAGGAGCGCTTTCAGCTTTGGCAGCCGGTGCGGGAGCAGCGGCAGCCGGAGCAGCCGATTCTGCCTTGGCCGGAGCCGGGGCAGCCGCCTGAGCAGGCGCGGCAGCCGGTGCAGCACCCGCCACTTTCAATTTCAGGATCAGGTCGCCAGTGCCGACTTCATCTTCGACCTTGACGCTGATGCTTTCGACAACGCCTGCGGCAGGAGACGGGATCTCCATCGAGGCTTTGTCGGATTCCAGAGTGATCAAGGATTGATCAGCTTCGATGCTGTCGCCCACTTTGACCATCAGCTCGATGATGCGAGCCTTGCCCGACGAACCGATGTCCGGAACGTGAATATCCTGAACCGTATCCGACGCAGCAGGTGCAGCCGCTGCGGCAGGGGCTGCTTCGGCTTCGGCTGGCTTCTCGGCTGGCTTATCAGCAGCAGGGGCGGGCGCGGCAGCAGGTGCAGCAGCAGGCTCGGCCGCCGCTTCGCCTTCCACTTCCAGCTCAAACAGTTCGTCGCCTTCTTTCAGACGGTCGCCCAGCTTCACTTTCATCGCCTTGATGACACCGGCTTTAGGCGCAGGGATTTCCATGCTTGCCTTGTCCGACTCCAGCGTCAGCACGCTCTGGTCAGCTTCGATGCGATCACCGACCTTGACCATCAACTCAATGACTTCACCTTCACCGTTGCCGATGTCGGGTACCCGAATTAACTCACTCACAATGTCTCTCCTTAGGAGAACCTGTTCCTCGACTGCGCTGATTCATCTGCGACGAAACAGCCTGGATGCTCATTTACCGAAGTAAATTCCGCATCGGCGGCTGTTTCGCGCACATTTCAGCGCTCTATTCGATCGTTACGCAGACCTTAGCAGTCCAGCGGGTTGCGCTTTTCAGGATCGATGCCGAACTTGGCAATGGCTTCCGCCACGACCTTAGGTTCGATATCGCCGCGATCGGCCAAGGCTTCCAGGGCGGCCAGCGCCACGAAGTGACGGTCAACTTCGAAGAAGTTGCGCAGCTTCTTGCGGCTGTCGCTACGGCCGAAGCCGTCGGTGCCCAGAACTTTGTATTCCTTGGTCGGAACCCACTGACGGATCTGGTCAGCGAACAGTTTCATGTAGTCGGTCGAAGCGATCACCGGACCTTTACGGCCGTTGAGGCATTCTTCAACGTAGCTCAACTGTGGCTTCTGGCCGGGCTTCAGGCGGTTGCTGCGCTCTACGGCCAGGCCGTCGCGACGCAACTCGTTGAAGCTGGTGACGCTCCAGACGTCCGCGCCAATGTTGAACTGCTCGCGCAGGATCTTCGCCGCCTCGCGCACTTCACGCAGGATGGTGCCCGAACCGAGCAGCTGTACGTGGTGTGCGGCTTCCTTGGTGTCTTCTTCGAGCAGGTACATGCCCTTGATGATGCCTTCCTCGGAACCGGCCGGCATGGCAGGTTGCGTGTAGGACTCGTTCATCACGGTCAGGTAGTAGAAAACGTCCTGCTGTTCTTCGAACATCTTCTTCATGCCGTCCTGAATGATCACCGCCAGCTCGTAGCCGTAGGTCGGATCGAAGGTGCGGCAGTTCGGGATGGTCGAAGCCAGGATGTGGCTGTGGCCGTCTTCGTGCTGCAGACCTTCACCGTTCAGGGTGGTACGACCGGCGGTGCCGCCAATCAGGAAGCCACGGGTGCGACTGTCGCCTGCGGCCCATGCCAGATCGCCGATACGCTGGAAACCGAACATCGAGTAGAAGATGTAGAACGGAATCATCGGCTGGTTGTGGCTGCTGTACGAAGTACCTGCAGCGATGAACGAAGACATCGCACCGGCTTCGTTGATGCCTTCCTCGAGGATCTGACCTTTCTTGTCCTCGCGGTAGAACATCACTTGTTCTTTGTCGACCGGCTCGTACAGCTGGCCTACGGACGAGTAGATGCCGAGCTGGCGGAACATGCCTTCCATACCGAAGGTACGGGCTTCGTCCGGAATGATCGGAACGATGCGCTGACCCACTTCCTTGTCCTTGACCAGTTGGGTCAGGATGCGGACGAAGGCCATGGTGGTGGAGATTTCGCGGTCGCCGGAGCCATCAAGGATCGCCTTGAGGGTTTCCAGTGGCGGGGTCGGCAGGCTGAAGCTCTGCGCGCGACGCTGTGGCACGAAGCCGCCCAGTGCAGCGCGACGCTCGGACAGGTAGCGCGCTTCGGCACTGCCTTCTTCCGGCTTGTAGAACGGCAGGGCTTCGAGCTGATCGTCTTTGATCGGGATGTCAAAGCGGTCACGGAAGTGACGCAGGCTGTCGACATCGACCTTCTTGGTGTTGTGCGCGGTGTTTTTCGCTTCACCGGCGCCGGTGCCATAACCCTTGATGGTCTTGGCCAGAACCACGGTCGGCTGACCCTTGTGGTTCACCGCTGCGTGGTACGCCGCGTAGACCTTGTACGGGTCGTGACCGCCACGGTTGAGTTTCCAGATTTCGTCGTCGGACATATCCGCAACCATCGCCTTGAGTTCTGGCGAGTTGAAGAAGTGTTCGCGCACGAACGCGCCGTCTTTGGCTTTGTAGTTCTGGTATTCGCCGTCGATGACTTCGTCCATACGACGTTGCAGGATGCCGTCGACGTCCTTGGCCAGCAGTGGGTCCCAGAAACGGCCCCAGATGACTTTGCTCACGTTCCACTGAGCACCGCGGAACACGCCTTCCAGTTCCTGGATGATCTTGGCGTTGCCGCGAACCGGACCGTCCAGACGCTGCAGGTTGCAGTTCACGACGAAGATCAGGTTGTCGAGCTTCTCGCGACCGGCCAGGGCGATGGCGCCCAGGGATTCCGGCTCGTCGGTCTCGCCGTCGCCCAGGAAGCACCAGACTTTCTGCTTGCCTTCAGGGATGTAACCGCGGTGCTCCAGGTACTTCATGAAGCGCGCCTGGTAGATCGCCTGAATCGGACCCAGACCCATGGAAACAGTCGGGAACTGCCAGAAGTCTTTCATCAGCCACGGGTGTGGATAAGACGACAGGCCGTTGCCATCGACTTCCTGACGGAAGTTGTTCATCTGGTCTTCAGTGATGCGGCCTTCCATGAACGCACGGGCGTAAACGCCTGGCGATGCGTGACCCTGGAAGTAGATCAGGTCGCCGCCGTGTTCGTCGGTCGGGGCCTGGAAGAAGTAGTTGAAGCCGATGTCGTACAGGGTTGCACTGGAAGCGAAGCTGGAGATGTGGCCGCCCAGATCCGGGTCGCCGATGTTGGTCTTGACCACCATCGCCAACGCGTTCCAACGTACCAGCGAGCGAATGCGGCGTTCCATGAACAGGTCGCCAGGCATGCGTGCTTCGTGGGTAACGGGGATGGTGTTGCGATAAGGCGTGGTGATGGCGTAAGGCAGTTGCGAACCACTTCGTGTGGCCAGCTCACCCATACGGGTCATCAGGTAGTGAGCACGGTCTTCGCCTTCTTTGTCGAGAACCGATTCCAGGGCGTCCAGCCATTCCTGGGTTTCGACGGGATCGAGGTCTTGCATGGCTTGCTCCAGGGCGGAAAGGCTTCCAGAATCGGTTGCCTGAGTTTGTTACGACTGGCCTTGTGGGCAGACGATGTAAATTCTTGGATGGCCGGATGGGTTCCCGGCGTTGTGTAGTTTTACTACAAATCTTGGGCTAATTCAGCTTTTTGACTTGTATATACAGTAGTAAAACTACAGCGAAGCGATGTTTTCGCTCGTGTTGCAGTGTCCGATAAAGCAGTGTTGTCGGTGCAAAAATCTGACGAGTCGCCTGATATAACCTGCTGGCAGCCAAGAAACGCCAGCCATCAGCAATTTTTAACCTTTGTTCGACAGTCCGTCCGTGGCGTGTTTACGACCGCCTTGTCGGGCTGGCAATTGAACGCCGATCAAGGATAGAACATGAGCCTTCCCCTGCTGGCCGAGCTGCCGGCTGTCCTTATGCCGTTGGTCGCGCGGGCCGGCCAATCCTGGCGCACCGCGCTTGATTCCCTGACAGATGAAGCCAGGCAGTCGTTTCAGACCTGGCCCGAGGCGCGGCTGCAGGCGTTCGACCGCGTCTGTGCGGCCAGCGATTTTGTTGCCGATCAGGTTTCGCGCGATCCGCTGATGTTGCTCGACCTCGCTGAATCCGGTGAGCTGGAGCGCAGTTTTGCGCCCGGCGAGCTGCTTGGGCACATCGCCATTGCCGTCATTCAGGCTGCCAGCGACGATGAACTGGGGCGTAATCTACGTCGTCAACGCACGCGCCAGCAAGTGCGAATTATCTGGCGGGATCTGACCCGGCAGGCCGATCTGGTGGAAACCTGCCGCGATCTCTCGGACATGGCAGATGGCTGCATTGATCTGGCTTACAAGTGGCTGTACGAGCGGCATTGCCAGCAATTCGGCACGCCGACCGGCCGTCGGACCGGCGAGCCGCAGCAGATGGTCATCCTCGGCATGGGCAAGCTGGGCGCCGTCGAGCTGAACCTGTCCTCGGACATCGATCTTATCTTTGCCTACCCCGAAGGCGGCGAAACCCAGGGCGTCAAGCGGCCGCTGGACAATCAGGAATTCTTCATCCGACTGGGTCAGCGATTGATCAAGGCGCTGGACCCGGTCACGGTCGACGGCTTTGTCTTTCGTGTCGACATGCGCCTGCGGCCGTACGGGTCTTCCGGTGCCTTGGTGCTCAGTTTCAACGCGCTGGAGCAGTACTACCAGGATCAGGGCCGCGACTGGGAACGCTACGCAATGATCAAGGCGCGGGTGGTGGGCGGCGATCAGGAGAAGGGCAGCGAGTTGCTCGACATGCTGCGGCCGTTTGTCTATCGCCGCTACCTGGATTTCTCCGCCATTGAAGCGCTGCGCACCATGAAGCAGCTGATTCAGCAAGAAGTCCGCCGCAAGGGAATGGCCGAGAACATCAAGCTCGGGTCCGGCGGCATCCGTGAAGTGGAGTTCATTGCGCAGGCTTTTCAACTGATTCACGGCGGGCGCGATTTGAGTCTGCAGCAGCGGCCGCTGCTCAAGGTGCTGAAAACCCTGGAAGGCCAGGGCTATTTGCCGGCTGCGGTCATCGATGAGTTGCGTGAGGGCTACCAGTTTCTGCGCTACACCGAGCACGCCATTCAGGCGATCGCCGATCGGCAGACGCAAATGCTCCCCGACGACCCGCAGGATAAATCGCGCATCGCCTTCATGATGGGCTTTGCCGACTGGGCGAGTTTCCATGAACGACTGATGTACTGGCGTGAGCGGGTCGCGTGGCACTTCCGGCAGGTCATCGCTGACCCGGACGAGGAAGATGGGCAGCAGGACCACGGCGAAGAAATCGTCGGTGGCGAGTGGCTGCCGCTGTGGGAAGAGTCGCAGAACGAGGAAAGCGCCTGCCTCCAGCTCCAGGAGGGCGGATTCGCCGACGCGCAAAAGGCCCTGAAAAATCTGAGCAACCTGCGCAACAGTTCACAGCTGCGCTCAATGCAGCGTCTCGGGCGCGAACGGCTTGATGCCTTTATTCCGCGCCTGCTCGCCCAAGCGGTCGAGCACGACAATCCCGATCTGGTGCTGGAGCGGGTACTGCCGCTGGTGGAAGCGGTGGCCCGTCGCTCGGCGTATCTGGTGTTGCTCACCGAGAACCCCGGCGCACTGCGTCGATTGCTGACCCTGTGCGCAGCCAGCCCGTGGATTGCCGAACAGATCGCCCGCTTTCCGTTGCTGCTCGATGAGTTGCTTAACGAAGGTCGCCTGTTCAGCCCGCCCCAGGCGCTTGAACTGGCGGCTGAGCTGCGCGAGCGTCTGACGCGAATTCCCGAGGACGATCTCGAACAGCAAATGGAAGCCCTGCGGCATTTCAAGCTGGCGCACCGTCTGCGCGTGGCTGCGTCGGAAATCACCGGCAGCCTGCCGCTGATGAAAGTCAGCGATTACCTGACCTGGCTCGCCGAGGCGATTCTGGAGCAAGTGCTGGCGCTCGCCTGGCGCCACACTGTTGCCCGCCATGGCGCGCCGCGGCGTCCGGATGGCACCTTGTGCGATCCCGGTTTTGTCATCGTCGGCTACGGCAAGGTCGGCGGCATTGAGCTGGGGCACGGCTCTGATTTGGACCTGGTGTTCATCCACGACGGCGATCCCCAGGCTGAGACCGATGGCGCCAAGCCGATCGATGGCGCGCAGTTTTTCACCCGGCTCGGTCAGCGGATCATTCACCTAATCACCACCCAGACCAACTCCGGCCAGTTGTACGAAGTCGACATGCGCCTTCGCCCGTCTGGCGCGGCGGGCTTGCTGGTGAGCTCGCTCGGGGCGTTTTCCCGGTATCAGGAGAACGAGGCCTGGACGTGGGAGCATCAGGCGTTGGTGCGCGCGCGGGTGCTGGTGGGCAGCACCGATGTCGGCCGGCAGTTCGAAGCCGTTCGCGCTTTGGTGCTGGGCCGTGAGCGGGATCTGCCGAAGCTGCGTCAGGAGGTCAGCGAGATGCGCGCCAAGATGCGCGACAACCTCGGCACCCGCGCAACGGCGGCCGGCAAGGGGGCGAATGCATTTGAACCGACGGCGCGGTTCGACCTCAAGCAGGACGCCGGAGGTATCGTCGATATTGAATTTATGGTGCAATACGCGGCTCTGGCGTGGTCCAGAGAGCACCCCGCGCTGCTTCGTTACACCGATAACATCCGTATTCTCGAAGGCCTTGAAGAGGCGGGCTTGATGGCCGCCGCCGATGCCGGACTGCTGCGTGAGGCCTACAAGGCCTACCGCTCGGCCGCTCACCGACAGGCGTTGCAGAACGATCCGGGTGTTGTGGCCGGCGACCAGTTCGCCACCGAACGGCGTGAAGTGATGCGGCTCTGGGGGCAGCTGGGGCTGGGTTGATTGCTGGCAGGGTCCGGATCTGACGGATCTATATAAAGCTATGACAGGGAGGCGTCAGGCTGCGTGTGCAAGCATCACGCAGTTTGATGGGCCTCCCTGCTCGTTTCTGGTCGTTTTTGGATGAGCATGAGAATTCTGATCGTAGGGCCCAGCTGGGTGGGTGACATGGTGATGGCGCAGACGCTGTTCCAGTGCCTGAAACAGCGTCACCCGCAGTGCGAAATCGATGTGCTGGCGCCCGAGTGGAGCCGGCCGATCCTTGAGCGCATGCCTGAAGTGCGCACGGCCTTGAGCTTCCCGCTCGGCCATGGCGCGCTGGAACTGGCCACGCGCCGGCGCATCGGCAAATCCCTCAAGGGCCACTACGATCAGGCGATTCTGCTGCCCAATTCCCTGAAGTCGGCGCTGGTGCCGTTTTTCGCCGGCATTCCCAAACGCACCGGCTGGCGTGGCGAGTTTCGCTACGGCCTGCTTAATGACGTGCGCACCCTCGACAAACAGCGTTACCCGCTGATGATCGAACGCTTCATGGCGCTGGCCTACGACAAGGGCGCTGAATTGCCGCGCCCTTATCCCAAACCCAGCCTGCAAATCGAAAACGCCAGCCGTGACGCGGCGCTAACCAAGTTCGGTCTGAGTCTTGATCGGCCCGTGCTTGCGCTGTGCCCGGGCGCCGAGTTCGGTGAGTCCAAGCGCTGGCCTTCCGAGCATTACGCCAAGGTCGCCGAAGCGAAGATTCGTGAAGGCTGGCAAGTCTGGCTGTTCGGCTCCAAGAACGACCATGGGGTGGGCGAAAGCATCCGTGAGCGGCTGATTCCGGGCCTGCGCGAAGAATCCATGAACCTCAGCGGTGGCACGTCACTGGCCGAAGCCATTGACCTGCTGTCCTGCGCAGACGCCGTGGTTTCCAACGATTCCGGGCTGATGCACGTGGCCGCCGCGCTGAATCGCCCGCTGGTGGCGGTGTACGGCTCGACGTCGCCGGGCTTCACGCCGCCGCTGGCCGATGAAGTCGAGATCGTCCGGCTCGGCATCGAGTGCAGCCCGTGTTTCGAGCGCACCTGCCGCTTCGGCCATTACAACTGCCTGCGCCTACTGCAGCCGGATTCGGTGATCCAGGCCCTTGGCCGCATTGGCGCCGCCCCGGTCGAGGTCGCCTGACTTGCGGGTACTGCTGATCAAAACTTCGTCACTGGGTGACGTGATACACACCTTGCCCGCGCTGACCGACGCCATGGGCGCGCTGCCGGGCATCCAGTTCGACTGGGTGGTGGAAGAGGGCTTCTCCGAGATCCCGACCTGGCATCCGGCGGTCGCCAACGTGATTCCGGTGGCGATCCGTCGCTGGCGCAAGAACCTCTGGCAGACCGTTAAGAATGGCGAATGGCGCCAGTTCAAACAGCGCCTGCGCGACACCCGCTACGATCTGGTGATCGACGCTCAGGGCCTGCTGAAAAGTGCCTGGCTCACCCGCTATGTCAAAGCGCCTGTCGCCGGGCTGGGCAAGACTTCTGCGCGCGAGCCCATGGCCGCTCGTTTCTACGATCGCCCCTACGCCGTTGCCCGGGGCCAGCATGCGGTAGAGCGCTTGCGTCAGCTGTTCGGCCAGGCGCTGGGCTATCAGGTGCCTGCGGGACTGGGCGATTACGGCCTTGATCGCAGCCGCCTGCTCACTGCCACACACGACGCGCCCTTCGTGCTGTTCCTGCATGGCACCACGTGGGACACCAAGCACTGGCCCGAGCTGTATTGGCGACAATTGGCCGAACGCATGATCGGCCAAGGACTGGAAGTGCGACTGCCGTGGGGCAACCCGGTCGAGAAGGCGCGTGCCGAGCGCATTGCCGATGGCCTTGATAATGCCGTCGTGTTGCCCAAACTCAATCTGGCAGGGGTTGCTCGCGTACTGGCGAGCGCCCAGGGCTGCGTCGCCGTTGATACCGGTCTTGGTCATCTGGCGGCCGCACTGGACGTACCGACGCTTTCGTTGTTCGGCCCGACCAATCCGGGTCTGACCGGCGCCTACGGCCGGTCGCAGGTTCATCTAGCGGCCGATTACCCCGCCTGCGCGCCGTGCCTGCAAAAGAAATGCACCTACCGACCGACGCCTGAAGATCAGCGTCAGGTCGATACCGAACGCGAGTGGCCCATGTGCTTTACTCGCCTGAATCCCGAGCGGGTAGCGAACCAGTTAGGCGCGCTATTGCTGGCAAAGGAACATCCCTGATGCAACTGGCATTCGTGCTTTATAAATACTTCCCCTTCGGCGGCCTGCAGCGTGACTTCATGCGCATCGCCCTGGAGTGCCAGCAGCGCGGCCATAAAATCCGCGTCTACACGCTGATCTGGGAGGGCGACGTGCCGCCCGGCTTCGAAGTGCTGGTGGCGCCGGTCAAGGCGATCTTCAACCACCGCCGCAACGAAAAGCTCACCGACTGGATGAATGCCGACCTGGCCAAGCGTCCCGTGGACCGGTTGATCGGCTTCAACAAGATGCCCGGTCTGGACGTGTACTACGCCGCCGATGGCTGCTACGAAGACAAGGCCCAGAACCTGCGCCACGGCCTGTACAAATACTGGGGCCGCTACCGTCACTTCGCCGACTACGAACGCGCGGTGTTCGGCAAAGACGCCAAGACCGAAGTGCTGATGATCTCCGAGGTGCAGCAGCCGCTTTTCATCAAGCATTACGACACGCCGCTCGCGCGCTTTCATCTGCTGCCGCCGGGGATCTCTCAGGACCGCCGCGCACCGCCGGATGCTGCTGAAATCCGCGCTGAATTCCGTCGCGAGTTCAAGCTGGCCGACGATGACCTGTTGCTCGTGCAGATCGGCTCCGGCTTCAAGACCAAGGGCGTCGACCGCAGCCTCAAGGCGCTGGCGGCGCTGCCTGCTGAACTGAAAAAACGCACGCGACTGTTTGTCATCGGCCAGGACGACCCCAAGGTATTCCAGCTGCAAAGCACGACGCTGGGCCTGGGCGATCACGTCACCTTCATGAAAGGGCGCAGCGACATTCCGCGTTTTCTGTTGGGCGCCGACCTGTTGATTCATCCGGCGTACAACGAAAACACCGGCACCGTGCTGCTTGAAGCGCTGGTGGCGGGTCTTCCGGTGCTGGTCAGCGCGGTGTGCGGCTACGCCCATTACATCGCCGAGGCCGACAGCGGTCTGGTGCTCGATGAGCCGTTCGAACAGAACCAGCTCAATCAGTACCTGGCCCGCATCCTCAAGGACGACGCCGCGCGCAGCACCTGGAGCCGCAACGGGCTGACATTCGCCGACACGGCTGATCTTTACAGCATGCCGCAGCACGCTGCGGATGTGATTCTGGCGGAGCACCACGGATGAAACTGATCCTTGCTGAACCCTTCAAGAGCCTCTGGGCCGGGCGCGATGCGTTCGAAGCCGTCGAGGCGCTTGAAGGCCAGGTCTATCGCGAGCTCGAAAACCGGCGCACGTTGCGTACCGAGGTCAACGGGCGCGGTTACTTCGTCAAGATCCATCGCGGCATCGGCTGGGGTGAAGTGGCGAAGAACCTGCTGACCGCCAAACTGCCGGTGCTCGGCGCGGGTCAGGAGTGGGACGCGGTCAACCGTCTGCATGAAGTCGGCGTGCCGACCATGACCGCTGTGGCGTACGGCGAGCGCGGCAACAATCCAGCCACGCAGCATTCGTTCATCATCACCGAAGAACTGGCGCCGACCGAGAGCCTGGAAGACGTCAGCCTCAACTGGCGCACCGAGCCGCCCGAGCCGCGCATGAAGCGCGCGTACATCGCTGAAGTCGCTCGGCTGGTGGGCATGATGCACCGCGCCGGGGTTAATCATCGCGACTGCTACATCTGTCATTTTCTGCTGCACACCGACACGCCGGTCACGCCTGATGATTTCAGGCTCTCGGTGATCGACCTGCACCGCGCCCAGACGCGCCCGGCGATTACCCAGCGTTGGCGCAACAAAGACCTCGCCGCGCTGTATTTCTCGGCGATGGACATCGGCCTGACCCGGCGCGACAAACTGCGCTTTCTCAAGGGCTATTTCCAGCAGCCGCTGCGGCAGATCCTCGCCCAGGAATCGGCGCTGTTGAGCTGGCTTGAAGGCAAGGCCGAGAAGCTCTATCAGCGCAAACTGCGTTACGGGGATGCGCTCTGATGGCGGGTTGGAAGCTGGAGCCTGGCTACGCCGCGCTGACGGACGACTTCGGCACCCTCGACGCCGTGTTCGCCCTCAAAGGCGAGCGGCTGACCCGCGATCCGTTGTCCGAAGTCATCCGCGTCGAACGCGGTGGCGTGAACTACTACGTCAAGCGCTACGTCGCGGCGGGCAAGGGTTTGCGCCGGTATCTGGGACGGCCACGGGTCAAGTCCGAATGGCAGAACCTCAAGCGCTTCGCCAAGTGGGGCATTCCGACGGCAGAAGTCGTCGCCTGGGGCCTGGAGCGCAACGGCGCTGCGTATGATCGCGGCGCGCTGATCACCCGCGAGCTGCCGCGCACCGAAGATTTGTCCGAACTGGCGCGGGTCAACGACACGCGCCTGGACAGCCGTTCATGGGTCAACGGCGTCAGCCAGCAGGTGGCGCGTTACACCCGAACCATGCACGACCATCACTTCACCCATAACGATCTGAAGTGGCGCAACTTGCTGGTGGACGATCAGGCAACGGTGTTCTTGATCGACTGCCCCAACGGGGCGTTCTGGGTCAGCTTCATGCTGCGCTACCGGATCACCAAAGACCTTGCGTGCCTAGACAAGGTGGCTAAATATCATCTGTCGGCCACTCAGCGTCTGCGCTTCTATCTGCAATACCGTGGGCGCGAACGCTTGAACGAATCAGACAAAAAGCGCATCCGCCACATCGTCAGTTTTTTTGAGGGTCGTGAATGAGTGTTTTCATTGCTGACGCCGACAGGGGGCTGCTGGAGCGGCACGGTCTGGCGGACTTCGATGCGTTGTGGAACGTCGAACTCGACGCGGTGGATGAACCCAACACCGGTCGCGGCGGCTGGAGCAGTGTGTTTCGCCTGGAGCTGGAAGGCTCCGGTTATTACCTCAAGCGCCAGAGCAACTACCTGACGTACACCCTGCATCACCCGTTCGGCGAGCCTTCGTTTTCCCGGGAGTTTCGCAACATCAGCCTGTATCAGAAGCTGGGCATTCCGGCGCTGCATGCGGTGTTTTACGCCGACAGGAAAGTCGACGGCGAGCGCCGCGCGATTCTCATGACCCGGGCGCTGGATGGCTGGACAGACCTGGACACGCTGTTGCAGGACTGGCACGAGCGGCCGGCCACCGAGCGTCTGGCGATTCTGCAGGCCTGCGGGCAACTGGCGCGCACGCTGCACAAGGCCGGCCAGGTGCACGGCTGTTTCTACCCCAAGCATATTTTCATGCGTGCGCGGGGCGGCGAGTACATGGCGCAGCTGATCGACCTGGAGAAGACGCGCAAGTCGATCTTCGGCCAGCGCGACCGGGTCAAGGACATCGAGCCTTTGCTGCGCCGCGCACCGGTCTGGAACGAAACGGAAATCCGCGAACTGCTCGGCGCTTATCTGCACGCCCCGACCGACAGCGGGCTGGTTGACGCTTGGTGGCAGCGGGTTGCCAAGCGGGGCAGTCACAAGCGCCGTGATCGGTGATTTCCGGTTTTGATACACACGAGATTCACTGCCTGTCAGATCTGTAATCTGGACAGGCTTGATCAAAGAGGGCGCCGATGCGTTTGTCTGAACTGAAAAACGCCGGTCGCACTCCGGCGCTGCCGATGAACATTGCGCTGGAGGATGCGGCCGGTCCTGCCGAGCTGCAATTGCTCAGCCTGCTGCGCGTCCTGCCCGGGCAACGCTACGTCGGCGCGGGCATCTGGCGCGGACGCACGGTCCTGGCCAAGCTGCTGGTCGGGCCGAAAGCCCCGCGGCATTTCCAGCGCGAGCGCGACGGCGTGCAGGCTTTGGCAAAGCAAGGCTTGCCGACGCCGTTGCTCTTGGCCGACGGGCTGCAGGAAGGTGAGGGCGGCTGGCTGCTGTTCGAGTTTCTGGATCAGGCCGAAAGTCTGGGCGATGCCTGGAAATCGGTGGAAGCGCTGCCGTCGCTGGCCGATGAACAACAGTCGGTGCTCGGCGATGCGCTCGCCGTTGTGGGCCAGATGCACGCCAAAGGCCTGTGGCAGGAAGACCTGCACCTGGACAATCTGCTGCGTCAGGGCTCGACCTTGTACGTGATCGACGGCGCAGGCATTCGCGTCGAGGAAGCCGGCAAGCCGTTGTCGCGGCAAAAAGTGCTGGAAAACCTCGGCGTGTTCTTCGCCCAGTTGCCGAAGTCGCTGGAGCCGTTCACCGAAGAATTACTGGTCTATTACCTGCTGAGCAATGGCGAGCATGGCTTGCCGGTCGAGGCCCTGCAAAAGCAGATCGACAAGGTGCGCAGTTGGCGCTTGCGGGATTACCTGATCAAGATCGGCCGTGAATGCAGCCTGTTCAGCGTCGAAGACGGGCCGTTCGCCCTGCGCGCGATTCGTCGCGAGGAAGTGGCGTCGATGTTGCCGGTGTTGGAAAAGGCCGACGTGCTGGTCGAGGGCGGTCATCTGTACAAGACCGGTGGTGCGGCCAGCGTCGCCAAGGTAGACGTCGCCGGCCGCGAGCTGGTGATCAAGCGCTACAACATCAAGAACCTGGCGCATTGGCTCAAACGTTTCTGGCGACCGTCCCGCGCCTGGCACTCATGGCGCGAAGGCAATCGGCTGCGGTTCCTCGGCATCGCCACGCCCAAACCGCTGGCGCTGCTGGAAAAGCGCTTCGTATGGCTGCGCCGAGAGGCGTTCCTGGTCACCGAGTTTCTGCCAGGCCCCGACATCATCGAGCGCTTTGCGCCCTACGTGGCCAGCGGCGATGCGCCGGAAGCCGAGTTGCAGGCGCTGGATCTGTTGTTTGCGCAGTTGATCCGCGAGCGCATCAGCCACGGCGATCTCAAAGGCCACAACGTGTTCTGGCACAACGATCGCTGGTCGCTCATCGATCTGGACGCCATGTGCCAGCATGGCTCCCAGACCTCGTTCGCGGCGGCGTTCGCCAAAGATCGCGCGCGCTTCATGCGCAACTGGCCGGCGGACAGCGCGCTGCACCAGTTGCTGGAGCAGCGCATTCCGACGGTTTCAAAAGCGCCGGACTGACCCGTCAGCTCACGTGATTGAGGTTCATCTCCACCAATGCGTCGATTAGGGCCTGCAGGTCATCGAACGGCTGACGATTGACCTGCGGCCATGACTCGCGCTCGACGTAGGCTTTGCCCGCGGTATTGAAGCGCACCGGCGTGTGCTTGAGCGTGCGGTCCCTTGAGCGATGCACGATCGTTGGCCGCAAGGCCACGGATTCGTCGAGCAGGAACATGCCCGGACTGTGCAATCTGCCGCCCACCGGGGTCGCGAGTTGAGGTCGCGCGGGCAGTTCGATCTCCACGCGGAAGTCATTCTTCACCAGCACCGGCTCGTGTCCCAGCCCCGCAGCGACCTGTTCGCCCGGATCGATCATGATGCCGCGCGCCTTGCCCGGGGCCACGTCCATCACCCGCACGCCAATCCCTTGCTCCAGTTCAGCGATGCCCGGCACGCTGTTCTTGAACGTGTTGGCATGGCTTTCACCCACCAGGGCAATCCACTTGTGTGGCCCCATCACCTGCTGGTGCTTGCGTATCGTACGAGACGCAAAATAGCTGAGCACCTGTTGGCGCGTGGTGTTGGAGTTGCTCGGAAGATGGCGGATGAAATAGCTGGCGGTGCAGTCGATGGCACGGATTTCAATGCCGTGCCGCTTGGCCTGAATCACCAGGTTCTCAAATGAGTAGACGCCAGTCGGGTCTGTCAGAAATGTTCTGTCCATGTGCTTGAGGTCGTGCAGCAGACGTTTGCTCATCAGGCCGGTTTCAGCGAAGCGATCAAGATCGGCTTGGTGGAGGTCGGTCAACAGGTGCTCCATGTACAGCGTGCGCACGTCCTGGCGCGCCAGATGTTCCATGTTGTCGAGGATGAAGCGCTTGCTGGCGCGTGCCGAATGGGATTCCCCGATGACCACGCCGGACGTGTTCTCGTACAACTCTTCGATGAACATGCTTAACGGCGTGTCGGCTTTTACTTCAGGCAACATCACGCGCTCAGGCAGGGCGAGGTTGAGCACCGAGCGCGCGTCTTTTTGCAGCGTATTCGCCAGTTCGAAGAACCGTTCACGCACCTCGATCAAATGACTTTCGATGAAAGAGTAATCAGGATTCAGGCCTCTGTGACGGAAGTGAGCAAGGTCATGGAAGATGCTCTGCATGTCGCCAGGCAGTTAATAGCGGTCATCGATCAGTGACTGCTGAATGGCGCCCAGAGGATAGTCGCTGCTCCAGTTCGCCGCCTCGGCGCGGGTCCAGTAACCGGCCGGATTCCATTCAAAGCCGTGCTCGCCGATGTACGGGTTTACCTCGCTTCTGCGATGGGAAACGATGGCGCGGCGGTTAGGGTCCAGGCCCCACTCCATGGGCGAGCGTCGTTCGAAAAAGCTGTAAAGCGCGTCGTCCAGTGACGTGCCGGCCGGACTGTCGGGCGACGATGCGCCGGCCACGTTGTGGACAGTCGGGTTGCCGATCTGCACTTTGAAATCTGCGCGCGAGGCAGCGCTGCTGATAACGGCATCGCTGTCCAGGGATATCTGGGGTGGTGTGCCCACCGGTACGTCTTCGACGCGCACGCTGAGTACGCCTTGCAGTTCACTGATACCCGGCTGTTGCTGCCAGGTGTTGGCGGTGCGGTGGTCGAGCAGCGCGATCCAGCGCCTGCCAGGATGCGTCTGCACGTCGCCACTGATCACTTTGTGACCAAAGAAAACCGCCATCTTTTGCGGCGCAAGGGCGTCACCAGCAGCGGACGCCACTTCGTTATCGGCGTAGTCATAGCTGACCGAGGAGCTGAACGGCCGAACGTCGATGCCGTTTCGATGGGCCGCTTTGATCAGATGGTAGTAGTCGTATCGGTCGCTGCCGTTCTTGAGTGCGCCCTCGTTCACGGTCTCCAGATAATGCTTGAGCATGTGGGAGCCGCTGCGCGTCTTGCTGCCGAGCGCTTTGTATTTCTGCAGCTTGTGCGTGTGCTGGTCGGTCTGCAGATGCTCGATGTACAGCACCTCGACCTTGCGCTCTGCCAGCAACGGCATGTTATCGATCAGCAGTTGCTTGCTGGCAATGGACGTCGGTGCCTCACCAATCACCAGGCCGCTCGATTTCTCAAGTACTGCATCAAAGAAGCCCTGGGTCGTCACGCCATCTGCCAGCACTGGCAGCTCGGGTTTGCCCGGGAGGGGCGGCTGCTCGAAGAACGCTTTCGCATCGCGGTACAGATTCTGGCGCAGGGTCCTGTAGGTCGAGCGACCGCCCTGGAAAATGTCGTCGAAAAATTCATGCAGACCAAACGGGCCTTCTTCAAAGTGTTCAGCCTGCTTTGGGCTGACGATGCCGAAGACGTAGGGCTGCAGCGATTCCGGCATTTCGTAATCGCTCAAGTCACCCACCGCCGTGGAGGGGCCCGCCGGGGTTTCGTCCAGTCGGCGGAATGAAGGCAGAACGCCGCCGCGCAACCGCGCTGGCTCAAGCAGTTGCCAGTGCCCCTGGCTGTTGAGGCGCACCGTTTGGCGGCCAAAGAAGGCGAACGGGTTACGCGGATCGACGATCTGCCAAATGGCGAGCCGGGCGTCGTACTGGACCTGGTAGGTCTGGCCCTGCAGGGAAATGTAGCAATTCCCGCGAACGACGCTGACACCCTGCCCGTGCGGACGGGTCAGAGGCACGGCGTCCGCCAGAGAGACCTCAACGGCGTGAAGCGGATGGACGAGTGTGTCTGCGGCGCGCACCGGCGGGTTGTCCTGCTGCAAGGCTCTCCACACACCGGTCACATCGGTTTGCGCATAACGCCCGGTGGGCTGAAGCGTTTCGGGGATCAGCGCGCGGGTTCTGTGGAGCGGAACGTGGCGGTTGGCAGCTTGTGGCGGGGCCCAGAAGAGTTCGTTTTCCACCACGATCGGCTGCAGCGTCTCATCGGTGGCGTGGGCAACCGAACGGGCATACCTGCCGCCCGCATTTTGGTCGGTCAGGTCTTTGAGCACGCCGCCCAATCCTTTCATTCCCGAGTGCAGATCGCCCGCAGCGCCCGCCGTGTTCAGCCAGGCGCTGAGCACGTAGAAGCTGGCGGTCGCGTGATCCCGCTCGTCGAGGGCTTGCAGTGCGCGATAACCGTCAGCGCCCGCGATGACCATGCCGACGGCAAAGCTGGCAGGGGGGAAGGGCAAGGTCACTGCGGTCGCGATCAGCTCCAGGCTGCTCCAGACCTGTCGGCAGAGCATGTCGGCACGACCGGTCGTGGTGTCCTCGACATCGCGGATCTTGCGCTCGATGACGTGGTTGAAGCACACCTCGTGGAGGTTGCTGAACGGCTTGCTCGGCAACGCAGGTTTGTGACCGCCGCCTTTCTTCAGTTCAGCCAGGGCAAATGCCAGCGGCATCCCGGCCTTCACACGGGCGCGCTTCAAGTAGTAGTCGCCCATGCCCGGGCTCAGCAGGGTGTTGCTGAAAGTGCTTAGCAGTCGGAAGGCGCGGCCATCGGGCGCCTGAGGCGTATACAGCATTACCTGCCCCAGCGTGCTCGCCTCAGGCGGTGTTAGCAGGAAACAGCCTTGAATGGTCTCGGCGCGTGAGGCGACGCCCATCACGTCCACATTCAACTTCAGTGGATAGACGGGGTAGTGCAGGCGCTCCGCGGGGCTGCCCTGATGCATGTTGAGAATGGAAGTGCTAAGCCAGCGCAGTTGTGAAGCGTCGATGTGTCCCTGGAGAAAGCTGCGCAGCGCGTCAGCGCGCATTTGCAGCTGTGTCAGCACCAGACTGTGTTGACGGCGCCAGTCATAACCCTCGCTGTCGGGCACCAGCAGCTGCTGACGAATCATCGTGATGTACTGATCGGACAGCCACTGGCCACGAACCGAACCGGCGACTTTCTCCGGACTCAGTGGCGTAAGGTCGATGCCCTCGGGGCCGCTGAAGGTGGCGGTGGTGTCGGCAGACGCCTTGAGCAGCCCAAGCGTGTCGTCGTAACCGTCGCGCAGCATCTGGGTGTAGGACAGGGTTTCGCGGGGCGCATGAATGATGATTCGGTCAGGGTCCACCGTGGCGGGCGGCAGACCGAGTAGCTCGTTGATCTTGCGGGTGGCTGTCTGATGGGCGTAGGCGTCGAACTCGGTCACCTGCGTGTGCGGAGCGGCCTGATAGATTTCACCTGCACCCACAATCGCATCTTCCAGTGCCACCAGTTGCCTGCGGTGTTCGGCGGAGGCTCGCAGGAACCAGTCAGGCGTGTGCAGCCGTTGTTCGGACAGTTTCACCTTTACCCGTGCCGACACCAGTGCGCGCAAACCGGCGTTGTAATCGGGCAGGGTCGCGTAGCTGATCCAGTCCTGAGCCGGCGCCGGTTTTTCGCTCAAGTCGCGCAACTGGTCTTCCAGGGCTGCGCGTCTGCCGACGGTGATCTGCTCCAGCAAGAATCGACTCAGATCTGCGGACCGACTCCAGCTCACGAGTTCGCCCAGCAATTGGCGTTCGTTCTCGAAGCGGTAAAACTGCCGAGGCAGTGGGCTGTCCGGGGTAAACATCAGCAACCCGTCCGACTGCCCCGAGGCATCGAGGGTGCGCAACAGCAGCACGCTGCTCAGGGTGTCGTGCACATTCAGCTTGATCTGCTGAACGGCCACTGCGGGGTTTCTCGGCGCGACGGTGTCCGGATTCAGTGCCTCGATGAGGGCCAGATCGGAGGGCTGAATGTGCCCTTGCAACTCCGCCCCGCGGGCTTGGGCGATGAGTTGATGATGCATGGCCTCGGCCATCAGACGCTGGGTGGTTGGCGAGCCGAGGGATTCGCGTTGCGCGGGCCCGAATCGGATCCGCAGGTCCTGCTCGTTGACGACGTCGGCGAGGTAGGCCGGCGTCAGGGCACTGTATTCAGGCTCAAGCGGCTGGCCGTTTCGGGTCAGGCGGGTGTTCGTCTGGAATGCCGAACCTGGCGTTGCGTCGCCCGGGTGCAGGCCGTAAAGCGCCAGCTTCGTCAGCGTACGGCTGGCTGTGAAGGGTGTACCGGTGATGGGGAGCGTTCGTTGGGTGCTGATCAGGATGTCGTCAGGATTGACGTCGATACCCAAGTCATTGGCCAGTCGCGCGCGCAGACGGCTGCGTGCAAACTGCTCCGGGGACGCGGCACCGTCCATGACGCTCATCAACACGCTGCGCGCGCGCTCGTAATTCATCAGGCCCGAGGCGTAACGCTCCCGCTGCTCGGTGCTGGCCATTTCCAGCCAGCCGGGGCGTGCGCGGCGTTGATCGCGGTGGGCGCGGCGTTCCTCGGCAGCGGCAATGGCGCCGTCGGGGCCCCAGGATTTCGGCTGGTGGAGCAGGTCTTCAAGTCGGGCCTGAAGGGTTTGAGCCGACAGGTTGTGGGCGGTCGCGAACAGCGCGTCAATGTCCACACGCTGCCTGGCCAGCAGGCGATCAAAGGCATGGTCGTAGGGCGAGCCTTTGATGGGCTTCAGTTGAAAGTCCGAAGGCTGGGCCGGTTCCAGAAAGACATCGCCCCCGGATGAGATCTCGAGCCAGGCGTCGCGCGTGCTGTCTTGCATCAGGCGCAGGAGGGGCAACCGCAGAAGTGGGTGGTTGGTTCGACGGGCGAGCTCTTGGCGCAATGCCTCGTTCGACACGAAGCATTCGACGGCTTGTCCCGGCAACCAGAGCAGCGTGTGCCCCTGTTGGGCGGTCGCAACGATCGCTCCGGCGAATTCGATGCTGCGCTGTGCATCGAGCTGAAGCTCAAGTGCGCTGAACACGACATGCTCCCGAGCCTCCATGCCAGGCAGGCAGCGCGCATAGTCGCGGTGCAGTTCGCCTTCTTCGATGTTCAGCAGCAGGTCATCGCGCAGGGTTAATTCGATGCAGGTCACGAACAGCTCGCGG
The DNA here is from genome assembly GCF_053903055.1 of Pseudomonas sp. AK106. Lineage (NCBI taxonomy): Bacteria > Pseudomonadati > Pseudomonadota > Gammaproteobacteria > Pseudomonadales > Pseudomonadaceae > Pseudomonas > Pseudomonas sp. AK106. Next base: position 5,080,065 of record NZ_CP096426.1, on the reverse strand, counting down.
CGCGAAATGTCACGGGCGCTGGCGTGGGCCCAAAAGCGCTCGATGGCCGAGAGCAACAACCTTTGGTGCGCCGCGCTCAGTGGCTGGGGCAGGGTATTGAGGCAAGCCTCTGCATCCGGAAGATGCTGGAGCTCGGCGTCGAGTACGGTGGCCAGCGTCGTCAGCCGATCCAGCGCCGGCGGGTTGGGTGAAAATGTTTCCATGGCGTTAAGCATTCCTGAGTGAGCTCTGCGCAAAATGGCAGGCGCGAGCCGGGCGAGAGCCCGATGATTCGTCGAGCGATCAATCAATCAGAACACCGGAGCGCGTGGTGCTAAATAGTTAACGCACGGGATGAGGAGCGAACCTGTAGGCCCGCCTCCAGCCTGGAAGGCGTCATTCGCCACACCGCAAAAAATTGAGGGCGCAAATGCGGGCCTCTTCCCGGCTAAAGCCGGTCCCACTAGGACAGTGAGCTCAGTCAGTGAGATGGGCGAACGCGGACGTAGGACCGGCTTCAGCCGGGAAGGCGTCGGGTGTCACACCGCAGAATCGAGGTGTCAATGCGGGCCTGTTCCCGGCTAAAGCCGGTCCCACTAGGACAGTGAGCTCAGTCAGTGAGATGGGCGAATGCGGATGTTGGACTGGCTTCAGCCGGGAAGGCGTCGGGTGTCACACCGCAGAATCGAGGGTGTCAATGCGGGCCTCTTCCCGGCTAAAGCCGGTCCTGCGCATGCATCGCGCGGCACTTCATTCCCTGCGACCACTTCCAGAGCCATTACGCTATAATCCCGCCCTTTAGCTGTCTGCCGCCGTGGCGCCAGACACACCTTATTTGTCAGGCGCGTGATGCCTGCATGCAGACTTAAGAGGCTAGACCCTAGTGGCATTGACGATCCTTGGCCTGTCCGGCGCCCTTAGCCATGATCCTTCCGCAGCCCTGTACATCGACGGCAAGCTGGTTGCTGCGGCCGAAGAAGAGCGTTTCGTTCGCGACAAGCATGCCAAGAACCGCATGCCCTACGAGTCAGCGAAGTTCTGCCTCGAACAAGCGGGCATCAAGCCTTCCGATGTCGACGTCGTCGCCATTCCTTTCGCGCCCATCAGCCTGTTCGGCGAAGCGCGCTGGCACTACGCCAAACGCTACTGGTATGCCCCGGACCGCGCACTCGACGCGATCCTGATGGGCAACCGCCGCTACAAGCGCTATCGCAACAAGATCGTCTGGTGCCTGGAACAACTCGGTTTCGATCCGAAAAAGATCAAGATCGAACCCGTCGAGCACCACCTGGCTCACGCATCGAGCGCTTATCACTGCTCCGGTTTCCAAGAGAAGACCGCGATCCTCGGCATCGACGGCAAGGGCGAGTACGCCACCACGTTCTTCGGCTACGGCGAAAACGGCAAGATCCACAAGATCAAGGAATTCTTCGATCCGGATTCCCTCGGCGGCCTGTATGGCGCGATCACCGAATTCCTCGGTTTCGAGATGCTCGACGGCGAATTCAAAGTCATGGGCATGGCGCCGTACGGCGACGCGACCAAATACGATTTCTCCCGTCTGGCCACCTTTGAAAACGGCGAACTGGTGATCAACACCGAATACGCCAACGTCATCGGCCTGCGCCGTTACAAAGAGAAGGGCAAAGGCTTCTACTTCTCGCCGAAACTGATCGAGTGGCTGGGTCCCAAGCGCGAAGGCGACATCGCCGACGAGCCGTACATCCATTACGCCGCCAGCATGCAGGCGCTGTTCGAGAAGCTGTCGCTGCAGATGATCGATCATTATCTGGGGGACATCCTCAAGGAAACCGGCAAGCTCGCCTTTGCCGGCGGCTGTGCCCTGAACGTGAAGCTGAACCAGAAAATCATCGCGCGCCCTGACGTCAAAGAGCTGTTCGTTCAGCCGGCGTCGGGTGATGCCGGCACTGCTGTGGGTGCTGCCGCCTACGTTTCCCACGCTCGCGGCGTGCCGGTCGAGAAGATGGAACACGTCTACCTCGGCCCGTCCTACAGCAACGAAGACGTGATCGCCGCCTGCGCCCGCCACCCGAGCAAGCCGGCCTGGCGCCAGATCGACAACACCCCCGAGCGCATCGCCAAGATCATGGTCGCGGGCAATCCGGTGGCCTGGTTCCAGGGCCGCATGGAGTTCGGCCCACGCGCCCTCGGTGGTCGTTCGATCATCGGCTGCCCGAGCGTTGCCGGCGTGGCCGATCGCATCAACCATCAGATCAAGTTCCGCGAGCGCTGGAGGCCGTTCTGCCCGTCGATGCTCGACACCGTCGCCCCGCAGATGATCAAGATCGATCACCCGGCGCCGTTCATGACCTTCACTTTCGAAGTGGCGGAAGAGTGGAAAACCCGTGTGCCGGAAGTCGTCCACGAAGACGGTACGTCCCGCGCCCAGGTGCTCAAGCGCGAGTACAACCCGCGTTACTACGACATGATGAAGGCGCTCGAAGACCTGACCGGCAACGGTGTCTCGCTCAACACGTCGCTCAACCGCCGCGGCGAGCCAATGATCTGCTCGCCGACCGACGCGCTGAACATGTTCTTTGGCTCGGATCTGGAGTACCTGATCATGGAAGACATTCTGGTGGTCAAAGACGGCGTGGACACCCATGACGCGCTCAGCTGAGCGTCATGTTTTACAGTTCTGCCACGGCTATGACGGGCCGTTCCTCGACTGCGCCCGTCAATACGCCAGCCTGTTCGTGGGCAGGGGATACCGGGTCACCACGGTATTTCTGACCGGCGCCGCCGATGCCGACGTTGCAGCCAGCTGCGCGTCGGACGAAGTGCTGTTCATGGAGTACAGCTCCAAAGCCATTGGTGGCATGAAGGTGGGAGCCATTCGCGATCTGCGCAAGATCGCGGCGTCGCGCAGCTTTCAGTTTTGCATCACCCACCGTTTCAAGCCGACCTACATCGCCCTCGTCGCGACTCGCTTGCCGGTGATCGGTGTTCATCATGCGTTTGGTGATTACCGGCGCCGCAGCCGCAAGGTGCTGGCTAACCTGTTCCGCTCCCGTTTGAGCCTGCTCGGCGTGTCTGATGCCGTGCGCGATGACATACGCAAATGCCTCCCCAAGTGGCCGGCCGAGCGTATCCAGACCCTCTACAACCGCATCGATGTCGATCAGCTCAGCGCTACGCTGCTGTCCCGCGAAGAGGCCCGCGACGCATTGGGCCTGGCGCAGGAGGCGTGGGTGGTGGGCAATGTCGGTCGGCTGCACCCTGACAAGGACCAGTCGACGCTCCTTCGCGGTTTCGCCCAGGCGTTGCCCGACCTGCCCGCTGACAGCCAGCTGGTGATTCTCGGTCAGGGCCGACTGGAGCAAGACCTCAAGCACCTGGCAGTCGAGCTGGGCATCGGCCACGAGGTCATGCTGGCGGGGCAAGTGACCCAGGCCAGCCGCTACTTCAAGGCCTTCGACGTATTCGCGCTGAGTTCCGATCACGAGCCCTTCGGCATGGTCTTGCTCGAAGCCATGGTGGCCGGTGTGCCGCTGCTGGCCACAGCCTGTGGCGGCGCGAAGGAAGTCGTCGAAGGCGTGGGCATTCTGTTCCCCCTGGGCGGTGCCGAGCCGTTGGCTCAAGGGCTGGTACATCTTTCGCGGATGGACGCCGAACTGCGCCAGTCCTGCGCGGATGCGATGCTGCAGCGGCTGCGCGACCGTTTCAGCGACGAGGCGGTAAAAGCGGTTTTCTGGCAGCTGCCGCAAGTCGTCGCGCTCACTTCGGAAACCTGATTTCACTCGAACCGCTGGCAGCCATTGGCCTCTGATAGCAATGAACACCCGGCTGCATAGCACAGGATATGGATTGGAATGGTTGTAAAAAATTTGCCGGCACGCGCGGGGTACATTGCAGGTTTACTGCTTGCAGTGGTGATGCTGATCATATTTCTCGGGCCGTTCTGGTGGCCCGGTGAGTCAAGTTCCTGGGCTGCGTTCATTCGCGCGGCGCTGGTCATTGCCTTGCTCTGCGCCGCGCCGGCGCTGAGTCGGCGGTCATTTTCAGTCAGTCCGCTGACGTATACCGTCCTGCTACTGTTCGCCTATCTGCTGATCAACAGCCTCCTGGCCGACGACGACATGAAATCCCTGCGTCGGCTTCTGCTCATTCTCGTGTTTTTCATCGGCGTTGGCGTGATACGGGCGAGCGGCACCTTCGACTGGGAAAAAATCCTCAAGATCTCGGTGGCGGTGGTCGCCCTGTTCGCCGGGTTTTCGATGCTCAATCTCGCCATTCACGGCGCCTTTGTTCTGGGCTATCGGCAGATGTCACTGGCCGGCTCGGGCGTGACCGATGTGGCCGACTTCGGCAACACCATCGTTGCCGGCATGAACTACGGCTTGTTTCTGCTGGCCGGGGTCTGGCTGACGCTACGTTCACGGCGTCGTGCCGAAATCGCTCTCTGGTTGCTGTGCTGCGCCCTTATTGCCACCTACATCTACTTCACCTTCGCGCGCAGCGCCTGGCTGGCTTCATCGGTCGGCGGTCTGGTGCTGCTCGGCACCATGACCAGCGGCAAACTGCGCCGCAATATTCTCATCCCGGCGGCTATCGTCATCGCGCTCGTGCTCATATTCGGCTTCAGCGAGCTGGCGTACGAAGTGCAGACCCGCGGCGTGACGGGGCGCAACGAAGTCTGGCTGGCGGTGTTCGAGCGACTGGCCGGGCACTGGTGGTTCGGGGTTGGCGCCGGTACGCCGCTGGGGGAAGTTCACCTTTCCACCGGGCAAATCGTACGCAATACCCACGGCCTGTATTTCGAGGTGCTTTACCAGTTCGGCATCGTCGGTCTGGCGCTGCTGCTGGCGACAATGCTGCACGCCGGCGCTTGTCTGGCGCGAGCGCGCAAGACCTCGGAGACCGCCCGGCTCTGGCTGGCGATCCTCTGCGCCGGTGGCGTGGTGATGACGGTCGAGCTGCACACCTTCGTTGGGTCACCCAATCTGGTGTGGGAATGGCTCTGGCTGCCGCTGGCCGGCGCCGTGGCGATCTCCCGGGAGGCGCGGCGTGCTGAGGGTTGAAGCGCGGGGCGAGCAATGCTGGCTGGTAGGGCATGATCTGGAAATTTGCCTGCAGGACTTCGCGCATTCACGGCGTTCTGTCACAGGGCCGGTGCTGCTGCTGGCGTCCGGACCCTCGGCGAATGAGTTCCCGCTTCCCCGTTACCGGAGCCTGCCGGTTGTCGCCATGAACGGCTCGATCGTGCGCTGTGTCGACGAGGGCATACGGCCTTTCTATTACCTGTGTGACGATCCGAACTTCGTTATCGGCCGGCCGGCGCTGGCACTGATGGGGGTCAGCCATGGCGAGCATCTGGCGATGAGCCTTGATGTGCTTCAGGCGATTCACGCGGCTGACGCCACTGCCCTGAACGGCAAGAAGATCTATCTGCTGGAGCGGGTCAATCGCCAGGAAGGCAAGGCCGTCATGTCGGATCGGGGCTATGCGTGGTCTATCCGTAACGACGATGAGCTGATCTCCAGCTTCTCCCTGCTGCGTCGCAAGCCCAACCGTATCGGCTTCAGCCTGAACCTCAAACGAGGCTATTTCGGCAGCCGGACCATTCCTTTCGGCGCCTTGCAGCTGGTCTGTCATCTGGGGTTTCGTCAGGTGTTCGTGGTCGGAATGGACCTGCGTCAGGGCGGGGGGCGCTTTTACGAGAAAGGAGAAGCGGCTTTGCCCAGCAGCCTGGACGAGGATTTCGAGCAGTACATCCTGCCAAGTTTCGCGCTGATGGCCCGCAAGATTCTCCCAAGAACCGGCATGCAGGTGTTCAACCTATCCCGCGTCAGCCGCATGCCGGAGCGGGTTATTCCTAAAATCACCCTGCAGCGCCTCGACGAACTGCTGGGCGTCCAATCCGACGCCTCTACGCAAACAGCGCCTGCAAACGCGCCGTAAAGTGCGCGCTCCGGCCTTTTGTGTAAGCCGAAATAAAGGCCACGCCCGCATCGCTTTCCACCAGCCACGCGCGATCTTCCTTGTAGCGGAGCAGGTGTTGGAAATTGCGCAGCCGCTTCGAGTCGCTCAACGTCCTGCGCTGGCACTTCATGTCAGAGATATCGATCAGCCCCAGTTTTGACTCGGGGGTGAGGATCACGTTGCCCAGATGCAGCGAGCGGAAATAAACACCTTGATCGTGCAAGCGGGCGATGAACGCACCCAGCTCAGCCCGCAGTGGCGCGCTTTCACCGTGCTCTTTCAGCACCTGGCGGATGGTCAGGCCGGGGAGCGGCGTGTAGCGCACGCCGTCGCGGCTGATGCTGGCAATTCGGTAGGTGGCGATGACGTCCGGGCAGGGAATGCCGCGCTTTTTGAGGGCCTCGATGTTGTCGGCGAAGCGTTGCGCGTAGGGAAACAGCAAGGCCGAGCTGATCAGGCGCTTGCGGCGGAACAGTTTGAGAATGGTGCCGTCCTCAAGCAACAGAACCTTGTCACCGGATCCGTCCGCTTCGAGCACGGTGGCGTTTTCTCGCAAGGCCAGATAGGCGCTGTGTTCCATTGGGTGCATCGGCATACTTACCTGAACAAATGCGGCATGTTACCCGAGTCGGCCCCGCTTGGGTCGCAGCAGGGGTCGACAAATATGGGTTGTGCTACCATGCCCGCCTAATTTTTTCGTGCGGATTCCCATGAGCAGTCCTGATCCTCAAGCTAAAACGACCCTGGCGATTTACTTTCGTCTATTGACCTATGTGCGGCCGTATATAGGCCTTTTCTGCTTGAGCATTGTCGGCTTTCTTATCTTTGCGTCCACCCAGCCGATGCTCGCCTACATCCTCAAATACTTCGTGGATGGCCTGGCCAATCCTGAAGCCAGTCTGTTCCCCGGCAACCCTTATATTGGCCACCTGCAATTGCTGCAGGCGGTGCCGCTGATGATCGTGCTGATCGCGGCGTGGCAAGGTGCCGGCTCGTATCTGGGCAACTTCTTCCTGGCCCGCGTCTCCCTCGGGCTGGTCCATGACCTGCGCGTCGTGCTGTTCAACAAATTGCTCACGCTGCCCAACCGCTTCTTCGACAACAGCAACTCCGGGCATTTGATTTCGCGCATCACCTTCAACGTGACCATGGTCACCGGCGCTGCCACCGACGCGATCAAAGTCGTGATTCGTGAGGGCATGACGGTCATCTTCCTGTTCGGCGCGCTGCTGTGGATGAACTGGAAACTGACCCTGGTGATGCTGGCGATACTGCCGCTCATCGCGGTCATGGTGAACAGCACCAGCAAGAAATTTCGCAAGCAGAGCAAGAAGATTCAGGTGGCCATGGGCGACGTGACCCACGTGGCGTCCGAGACCATTCACGGCTATCGCGTGGTCCGCAGCTTTGGCGGCGAAGACTACGAAAAGGCCCGCTTCGAAAAGGCCAGCCGCAGCAACACCAAGAAGCAACTGGCGATGACCAAGACCGGCGCGGTCTACACGCCGATGCTGCAATTGGTGACCTACAGCGGCATGGCCATCGTGATGTTCCTTGTCCTTTATCTGCGCGGCGATTCCTCGGCGGGCGATCTGGTGGCCTACATCACCATGGCCGGCCTGCTGCCCAAGCCGATCCGCCAGCTGTCCGAAGTCAGTTCCACCATCCAGAAGGGCGTCGCCGGTGCGGAGAGCATCTTCGAACAACTGGACGAGCAAACCGAACAGGACCTGGGCACGGTAGAGCGCGACAAGGTTTCCGGCCGTCTGGAGGTCAAGAACCTTACGTTCACCTACCCGGGCACGGAAAAACGCGTGCTGAACGACGTCAGTTTTGTCGCCGAAGCCGGCCAGATGGTCGCGCTCGTGGGTCGCTCAGGTAGCGGCAAATCCACGTTGGCGAGCCTGATCCCGCGTTTCTACGATCATGTGCAGGGCCAGATCCTCCTTGATGGCGTCCAGACTCAGGATTACACCCTGCGCAGCCTGCGCCGACAGATCGCCCTGGTGAACCAGAACGTCACGCTGTTCAACGACACCATCGCCAACAATATCGCCTATGGCGATCTGGCGGGCGTGCCGCTGGAAGAGATCAAAAAAGCCTCGGCCGATGCCTATTCCGATGAGTTCATCGACAAGCTGCCTCAGCAGTATCAGACCCTCGTCGGCGAGAACGGCGTGCTGCTGTCCGGTGGCCAGCGTCAGCGTCTGGCAATTGCCCGCGCGCTGCTGAAAAATGCGCCGCTGCTGATTCTCGACGAAGCGACTTCAGCGCTGGATACCGAGTCTGAGCGCCACATCCAGAAGGCGCTGGAAAAAGTCATGCAGGGCCGTACCACGCTGGTCATCGCCCACCGCCTGACCACCATTGAAAAAGCCGACGTTATTCTGGTGATGGACGAAGGCCGTATCGTTGAGCGCGGTTCCCATGCCGAACTGCTGGCGCTGAACGGCTACTACACGCGCCTGCATGCCAAACAGTTCGAAGAAGACGAGCCTGTCGAAATCGATCGGGCAGTCGATGCATGCTGAGCCACTTGCGCGCATGGCGTGAGCGAGGCTGGACCCCGATCGATGCATCGACCTACGCCACCGCGTGGCAGCAGTTTGGCGGCAGCGTTGCCACGCACCCGCAGGTGATCGAGCGTCTGGCCGGTTTGGCGGATATTCCGGTTCGGTATCTGGGTTGGCTGCAGGACGGCAACGTTGTCGCTGCGGTCGCCTGCTGGGGCCGGGATCTGGCGCTGGCTAAAAAGGTGCTCAAGCAGCGTGATCGGCGGGTCTTCGATCTGGGCAATGCAGAGATCATTCTGCCGGTTGCCCCTGGGGTGACAGTGCCAGTGCGCCAGCGCATGAGCTATGTGTCGGAGTTGAACGCCGGCCAGATCGACACCCTCAAACCGCAAGCCGAGAGCCTGGCGATCGCCCGCGCGCCCGAGGACTATTCCAAGAAATTCCGCTACAACCAGCGTCGCGAGCAGCGGTTGCTTGAGGAGGCGGGCGGGGTCGTGCAGCCGATGCTGGACTTCACGTCCGAGGAACAAGCGCGCATTTACTCAAGCCTGTTTCATGCCCGCTGGGGCTTCGACGTACCGGGCAAGGATCACTTGGCCAAGGTGTTCGAGCTGATGCGCGAGTTCATGACCGGCTCGATGATCCTGCTGGAGGGCAAGCCCATTGCCGCTCAGGTGCTGTACAGGGTCGAGTCGCCGCATTGGGTGTCGGTGGAATACATCAACGGCGGTGTGGATCCGGCCCATCAGGCGCTGAGCGCCGGCAGCGTGCTGAGCTTCGTCAACACGCAGAACGCCTGGGCTGACGCGAGGGCGGTGAACAAGCCATTGCGCTATTCCTTCGGCCGCTCCGATCGTGAATACAAAGACCGCTGGTGCCAGACGGTGCCTGTCTACAAGGTTGGATGACATGTCCGGGCGCAAGCAGCAGCTTCTGAAACGACATCGGCGCAACAAGCGTCTGGCGCTGATCATCGGTCTGGTGCTGCTGATCGGCATTGGTATCGGGGTCGCGTGGTGGCTGGTGCCGTTGCTGATCGTTGCTGCCTGGGTGGCCCACGAAGCCTGGTTCTCCGACCATCTGTTTTATTCGCCCAAGAGCGACTACCGCTATCAGTTTCCCGACGCGGCCCAGTCGCAGGCTGTCTCCGTCGTCAACGGCATGCTGCAACTGAGCGAGCCATTGGCCGAGGGCGAAACGCTGCTGCTGGAGCTCGATCTGCGCAGCAGCTGGCTGGGTCGCTGGCTGGACCCTTACGTGGTGGCCGGCGACGACCGCCAGGATTTCGAACGGGGTTTCGCCGGGCGTCGCTACGTGAACCTCACCGGTCAGCGCGACGTCGTTGCTGACAGCACGTTGCGCCTCAAGGGCGGGTTCTGTCGCATCGGCAATGCCGCCCGTTTGTACGTGCTGAGCAACCCGGATTACCGCCAGCAACGGTTGATGATCCTCGCGCCCCACGCCGACGATGCCGAACTGGCAGCGTTTGGCCTGTACAGCCAGGCCGCCGAATGCAGCATCGTCACGGTGACTCAGGGCGAGATCGAGGCCGAACGCTATGAACGACTGGGGCTGAACCGCGCCGATGCCGCGCGGCTCAAGGGTCGCCTGCGCACGTGGGACAGCCTGGCGATTCCGTTGTGGGGCGGTGTGCCCCAGAGCCAGTGCGTGCAGTTGGGCTACTACTGCCTGCAACTGCCGGCCATGGCCCAGTCGCCGGATCAGCCGTTTGGCTCTCGCGACTCTTCAGAAACCGACATCCGCAGCGCGCGGCAGCACAATCCTTCGCCGTTGCCAGGGGATCGGGACGGCGCGCCGACCTGGAACAATCTTGTTGCCGATCTTGCAGCGTTGCTCGACGCGCATCGACCGGACGTCATTGTCATGCCGCACCCTGAACTCGACCCCCACGCCGACCACATCGCCACGACTCAAGCGTTATATGAGGCGGTGAGCAGAAGCGCGCACACGCCTGATGTGGCGCTGTTCTATGCCAATCACCTGCACGACAACGATCGCTGGCCCATGGGTCTGGCCGGGAAAGGCGTGGCGCTGCCGCCGTTCGTTGAAGCGCCGTCGGTTGATCAGCTCTGGAGTACGTCGCTCAGTGCGGACGTGCAACTTGATAAAGCCATGGCTCTGGCGATGCAGCATGACCTGCAGGGACCACCACCCCTGAAGAAGCGCCTGCGTCGGCAGATTCAACGCTGGCTGGCCGGCCGCGAATGGCCGCTGACGGGAGACGACGAATTCTTCCGCAAGGCTGTTCGCCGGCATGAGGTGTTCTGGGTTCGCCGCTTTCCGCGTCCTTGACTGCACCAGCCGATGCACCATTAAAGGCGCCATTTGAAGCGCCGTTTGAAGCACTACGGGATTCGAGGCCAACCGGCCAGCCAGCGCTGATCGCTGTGCTAAGATTCCGTCCTTGTCCATTTCTGCCACGGGTTGTTCGATGAAGTTGTCCATGCCGCGTTTTGATCAGGCTCAAGTGTTAGTTGTCGGCGATGTCATGCTCGACCGCTACTGGCACGGTGGCACTTCCAGAATCTCCCCTGAAGCGCCGGTGCCGGTGGTCAAAGTCGACCAGATCGAAGACCGTCCGGGCGGTGCTGCCAACGTGGCGTTGAACATCGCAGCGCTGGGCGCCAAGGCGTCACTGGTCGGCGTCACCGGTACCGACGAAGCCGCTGACAGCCTGAGCAACAGCCTCAAGGCCGCTGGCGTCGTCGCCTGCTTCCAACGCATCGCCCACCAGCCCACCATCGTCAAATTGCGCGTCATGAGCCGGCACCAGCAGCTCCTGCGTATCGACTTCGAAGAACCCTTTGCCACCGATCCCGAGGCCCTGAGCCGCGAGGTCGACGCCTTGCTCGACGGCGTCAAAGTGTTGGTCCTGTCCGACTACGGCAAGGGCGCGCTGAAGAACCATCAAGTCCTGATCAAGGCAGCTCGGGACCGTGGCATTCCCGTGCTGGCCGACCCGAAGGGCAAAGACTTTGCCATCTACCGTGGCGCCAGCCTGATCACGCCCAACCTCAGTGAATTTGAAGCCATCGTCGGCCATTGTATCGACGAGGCAGAGCTGGTCGCCAAAGGCGCAGCGTTGATGAAAGACCTCGATCTGGGTGCGTTGCTGGTCACTCGTGGCGAGCACGGCATGACCCTGCTGCGCCCGGACCAACCGACGCTGCACCTGCCGGCCCGTGCGCGGGAAGTCTTCGACGTGACCGGCGCCGGCGATACGGTGATTTCCACACTGGCAGCAGCCATTGCATCGGGTGAGGAGTTGCCGCACGCGGTCGCGCTGGCGAACCTTGCGGCGGGCATCGTCGTAGGCAAGCTGGGCACCGCCGCGATCAGTGCGCCCGAGTTGCGTCGCGCCATCCAGCGCGCCGAAGGTTCCGAGCGAGGCGTGCTGACCCTCGATCAGTTGCTGCTGGCCATTGACGACGCCCGCGCCCACAACGAAACCATCGTCTTCACCAACGGCTGCTTCGACATTCTCCACGCCGGCCATGTCACCTACCTGGAACAAGCCCGCGCGCAGGGCGATCGGCTGATCGTGGCGGTCAACGACGATGCGTCGGTGAGTCGCCTGAAAGGCCCGGGCCGCCCGATCAACAGCGTTGATCGACGCATGGCCGTGCTGGCAGGTCTGGGCGCGGTGGACTGGGTGATCAGCTTCCCGGAAGGCACCCCGGAAAACCTTCTGTCCCATGTCCATCCGGACGTGCTGGTGAAGGGCGGGGACTACTCGGTTGATCAGGTCGTCGGCGCTGACATCGTCGCCTCTTATGGCGGCACCGTGAAAGTGCTGGGGCTGGTCGCCAACAGTTCAACGACAGCCATCGTCGACAAGATCCGCAGTCAGGACTGATCCGACGCCCGCAGCGCAGAGTGGCACCCCTTGCCGCTGCCATTTTTGTATTCGCAGTTCGGTATATGAACGTATGAAAGTCATGTTACTGGTGATGGATGAACAGCGCGTCATACTGGACGGCTTGTACGAAACCGTACGGCAGCGGTGTGACGACTGCGTCATCTTTCGCCTGAGCAAGCAACAGCAGCTGAATCTTGGGCCGTTTCTGGCCTCGGTCGACTATCAGAGCTACGACCGGGTGGTGATCTTCTCCCGGGTCAAACGGCTTGCTCGCCAGCGCGCGGTGCTCAAGTGCATCCCGGGGCTGATCTTTCTTGAGCACGATGCTTACCAGAATTACATGAGCGCGAGCAAATACCACGGGATGTACTCGCGCCTGTACCGGCAACTGCCGTGGAGTCGCGCGCTGCTGTCGGGCGCGGTGGTGGCGCGGCGTATGCGCGGCGAAGGCATTGATGCGGTATTCGTGTCCAAGGGCTATGACCAGGAAATGCTGCGCAATCTCGGGCAGCCCCGGGACATTCCGGTGGGCTTCCTTGGCAGTCTGAAGAGCCGCGAGTATTCCCAGCGCAAGCAGCTGGTGGAAAACCTCGCGCAGCGCGCCGGCATGCTGGTGACCCGCACGGCCTCCGGCGCCGAATACCTGGAAACCCTTAATCGCATCAGGATTTTCGTCAGCGCCGACATCGGCATGGGCGAGTTCATGATCAAGAATTTCGAAGCCATGGCTTGCGGTTGCGTGCTCCTCGCGTGGAGTCAGGGTGAAGAGGACGATCTGCTGGGCTTCGAAGAGGGGCGCAACGTCATGTTCTACCGCTCCGAAGACGAAGCCGTCGAGAAGATCCGCCTGCTGCAGAGCGACCCCGAGCTTGCCGCGCGCATCGCGGGCGAAGGGCAAAGATTCGCCGAAGAACGCTATGCCTTTGCCCGCGTGGGCCGCGATCTGGCCGATGAAATTCAGCGGCCAATGCGCCCGTGGCGGCGTCCATCCGCGCTGACCCGTGCCTGGGTCAAGTTGCGCCATGGCATGCAGGTGCCGGCCTGATGACGCTGCCGTCAGAACACGACAGCGCCGCGCCCCTTGTACCCCCTGTATTGCCGGGCGCCGATCAGGACGTGATCGGCGCACTTCCCGCTGCACTGCGCCAGTGCCTGGCAAACGCTGCACGGGTCATCCTCATCGCCAACAACCCTGCCATCACCCAGGCGGACTTCGATGCCTTGGGCGTGGGCGCCGACGATGTGGTGGTCAGCTTCAATCTGTGCATCAAGGCCGCTCTGCTGAAGCCAGAAAGCGTCAACCTGTTTGTGCATGGCTTCAATGCGCCGGACTGTTATTTCTTCGGACTCCCCGCAACCGCTGAAGTACAAAAACTCGCCGCCCAACCGGGGTCACGCTGCTTCACACTGTTGGTGGGCTGCGCCGTGCATCTGTGCCCGCTGCCTGACGTTGCGCTCTATTGGGACCGCATTCCGTTGCCGGCACTGGCTGAGCACTATCCGGTTGATCGCCCCAACGGCAAGCGCTTCGTCGGGCCCTCCACAGGATTCAACGTGCTGGTGCTGCTCGACTGGCTACGCCCCCATGCCGGTTATCGCTACAGACTTTTGACCCTGGGTTTTTCCAATGAAGCCGGCAAGCTCTGGGGCGGCCACGCCTGGGACTATGAGCGCCACTGGCTCCTGGGCGCCGACGTCGAGGTGATCGCCCTCAAGCCCCGAAGCTGGTGGCGCAAGCTGCTATTTAGTAAATGAACGACCCCGTCCGCCGCTTGCGCGCGCGTGTCCAGGCGCATCGCCATTGATCCCGGAGAGTTTGTCAGTGCTGAACATTGCGGTCGCGTTTTTTGGTATCCCGCGCAACTCGGAAATCTGTTTTCCTTCCATTGAGGAAAATGTCCTTGGCCAGTTGCCGAAGGGCAGCAACGTCAAATGCTTTTACCACCTCTACAAGATCGACGAAGTGCACAACCAGCGCTCGGCGGAGAAGGGCGAGCTGAAGGCGCAGAACTACGACGTTTTCCAGTCGATGACGGGGGTTCTCGAATCCACCGACGGCGTGCTCGATCGCTGGGATTTCGAACGGGTCAAGGCGATGGGAGACACCTGGGGCGACGAGCACGTTTCCCTGCGAAACCTGATCTATCAGCTCAACTCCCTGCACACGGTCACGGGCATGATGGAGTCGTTCGATCCGGACTTCGTGGTGTTTGTGCGTCCGGACAACTTCTTCCATTCGCCGCTGCCGGGTTATGTCTTTCATTCGCCGCAGGCCCGGCGGCTGAACGCCTATATCCCGGACTGGCAGTGGTGGGGCGGGCTGAATGATCGTTTCTCCATTTGCGGCCGCGATGTTTACCGGGCCTACGGCAAGCGGATCGAACGCATCTTTGAATTCTGCGAAGCGACAGGCCGCAAACTGCACTCGGAGCGCTTGCTCAAGTACGCGCTGCTCAAGGCGGATGCCCGGGTGTGCACACTGCCAACGACCGCCTCGCGTGTGCGCATCACCGGCGCCTTCGCCGATGAGTCGTTCTCACCGAAGCGCGGGATGGGCAAACGCGAAAACCGCTATTTCCACTTCTTCGCCCGGCTGCGCACCTGGCGTGACAAACACCTTGCCGAGAAGAGCTGAGCGGCGGCTTACTTGTGCAGGCCGCTGCGAACCAGCCTGACCAGGCGCCGCGCCTTGATGCGCAGCTTGGTCAGCCCTGACTTGGGCTTCTTCTTCGGCGTCATGCCCTGCTGCACCAGCCAGTCCTTCCAGCGAATCCGCTCCTCGCGCACCACCCAGCCTTCTTGCGGAGCGAAGCTCTCGGCCAGATAAAGACCCCGCCTACCGGCAGGCGAAAGCTTGTCGTTCTTCAGGGTGTACAGCTCGGGCAAGGGCGAGCCGTTTTCCAGTGGCATCAGGTAGAGATCCGGTTTGCTGCGATTGAGGCGTGCCACCAGCTCGTTGTTTTCCAGGCTTTCATCGACGTGAAACAGGCTCAGCGGTCGAGCCTCTTTCGGCACTTCCAGGCGCATGTCGTAAATCAGCTGCAACGAGGCGGTCGGTAAATGCACATAAGCGCGGGGCCGCTCGATCAGGGTCAGGCTGCCGCAACGTACAGGGCGTGCCGCCCCGGAAAGCGGTGTGAGGCGAAAAGGCATCGCTTCGCGGTAATGCAGCGCTGCCGCGTAGGGCGCAGGCAGCCAGGTTTCATTGAAGCGTCCGCCGAGCCAGCCTTGGGGCGTCTCGATCAGGCATTCCTCAGCGACTTCCTGCACCGCGGTGTGCAACGGCAGGTTGAGCTCGTGGGCGGGAACGTAGCCGGAGATCAGCTTGAGCACCACATCGCCACGGTCCTGACGGCGCTGGCGAACCAGCACCCAGTAATCGCGGTTCTGCCAGCGCAGAGTCAGACGCACCGAGACGCCGAGATTGGCCAGCTCGGTGGAAAACCGTTCGCTGTCCTCTACGTCGATCTTGCGACGCCGCGCCAGGGTCTGGGTGAAATTCAGCGGCATCCCGACGCTCTGGTAGGTCAGGCCTTCCGGGGTGGCTTCGACGAATATCGGCAGGGTCTTGAAGTTACTGGGGTTCTTTCGGATCAGGGTTCGCGGCATATCGGCTCCTTCTTGCGTTGGGGTCGGCCGTGCGTCTCAGGGCTGACGACGGATCACGGCAGCGGCGGTTGCCACGTTATGGGCCAGATGCAGCGGGTTGATGGTGCCGACGATAGCACCGGTAACGCCGGGATGTTCAAACAGCAACTCGAAACTGGCACGCACAGGATCGACACCGGGGCTCAGGCAAACGTGCCCGCTGGCCAGTGCTTTTTTGACCAGCACCCCTTTGCCGTGTGCAGCAGCGTAGTCGAGGACCGGCTGTTCGCCCTGTTCGTTGAGGTTGTACGTGACCATCGCGCAGTCGCCGCCCTGCAAGGCCAGCAACCCGCCCTCGACGGTCTTGCCGGAGAAGCCGAAGCCGCGAATCTTGCCTTCGCGCTTGAGCTCGGCCAGGGTCTGATACACGGCGCATTCGTTGAGCACGTGCAGGTCGTTGCCGTCGGAATGCACCAGCACCAAGTCGATGAAATCCGTTTCCAGGCGCTGCAGGCTGCGTTCCACCGACAGCCGCGTATGTTCGGCGCTGAAATCGTGCCGAGACTGGCCGGCTTCAAATTCCTCACCCACCTTGCTGACGATCACCCAGTCCTGGCGTTGCCCGCGCAGCAGCGGGCCGAGGCGCTCTTCGCTGCGACCGTAGGCCGGGGCGGTGTCGATCAGGTTGATGCCCAGATCCCGCGCCAGCTTCAGCAGCATCTGCGCTTCGCCGTCGTCGGGAATCGTGAAGCCATTGGGGTATTTGACGCCCTGATCGCGGCCCAGCTTCACCGTGCCCAGCCCCAGGGGGGAAACGTTGATGCCGAGGGTGCCGAGCGGTCGATGCAGATCGTGCAGGGTCTTCATGGCAGCAGTTGATCCCAGACAGGCATGGCGAGGGGCGGCTTGGGGAAGTCGGTGTGCGGCGGTTGTGGGGTGGGGTGAATGTCATCCCGGGACAACGAGGCCAGTACGCGATCGGCGAAGTCGGGAGCCAGCGCCAGCTTGGTCGGCCAGCCAACCAGCAAGCGGCCTTGCACGTCGAGAAAGGCGTTGTCGGGGCGAACCAGACCGCTTTGCTGCGGCTCGGCGCGGTCCACGCGCAGGGTGGCGAACTGCGCCTGACTGAGGTCGACCCACGGCAGCAGATTCCCGAGTTCTTTTTTTGCGGCGGCGATCTGCTCGGCGGGGTTGCGGGCAACGCCTTCGGCCTCGGCAATGTCGCCGCCCAGGTACCAGACCCACTGACCGTCGGCCGCCGGATGCGTCGTCACCGTGATCCTTGGTTTCGGCCCGCCACCCAGGCAATGGGCGTACAGCGGTTTAAGCGTCGGGCCTTTGACCAGCACCATGTGCAGCGGCCGGCGTTGCATGGCCGGCTGGCTCACGTTCAGCGCCTTGAGCAGATCAGCCATGCCTTCACCGGCGCTGAGCACCACCCGCTGGGCGTGGATGTCGCGGCCGTCGACGCGCAGTCCGACCAGTTCGCCATCAACCCGCAGCGGCTCGATGTCCTGACCCGCCAGCAGGCTGTCGCCCGCCAGCTCCGTCAGTTTTTTCACCAGGCTGGGGATGTCGATGACCAGCTCGGCCAGGCGGTACACCTTGCCTTTGAAGCGCGGATCCTGAAGCGCAGGCGGCAGGTCGCTGCCCTTGACCTGATCGACGCGCCCGCGCACGGCCTTGCTGGCGAAGAAACTGGTGAGATTGCCGGCGATGGTGCCGGGCGACCACAGGTAGTGGGCTTCCGACAGCAGGCGCACGCCCGACAGGTTCAGCTCGCCTTTGCCTTCCAGCGCTTCGCGCCAGCGGCGGGGCATGTCGGCGATCGCTTCGGAAGCGCCGGACAGCGCGCCGTGCAGGGCGTATTTGGCGCCGCCGTGAATGATCCCCTGGGATTTGAGTGTCTGGCCGCCACCCAGGCTGGCCTTTTCCACCACCACCGTCGAAAAGCCCTGATGCCGCAGTCGCGCGTTGAGCCAGAGACCGGCAACGCCCGCGCCGACAATCAGGACGTCAGTGGAAATAGCAGATGACATGGGCACCTCAAATGGCGAAACGAATGCCGGCATTATAGGGGAAGGCTGTTTTCAGTAACCCCCTTAATGACCGGCCGTCTTCGAGAACAGCTGGATGACCACAACGCCTGTGACGATCAGACCCATGCCGGCAATGGCAGGCAGATCCAGTTTCTGCCCATAAATAAACAGCGCGGCGATGCTGACCATGACGATGCCCATGCCCGCCCACACGGCGTATGCCACGCCAACCGGGATGGTGCGCACCACCAGCGTGAGCATCCAGAACGCAATGCCGTAACCGACGATCACCAGCAGCAGCGGGATCGGCGTGCTCAGGCCTTTGACGGCTTTCATGGACACGGTGCCGATGACCTCGGCACAGATGGCGATGGCCAGCAGGTAGTACGCAGGCATGGTGTTACTCCTTTTCGATGGCCGTCATTAAAGCGGCTTACCCGGCATGGAACAACCGGCGCCTTTCGGGCTGGCGGGGTGGCGTCTGGCGAAATGCGCCGGGCATGATATGTGCGAAGCTCGATGGAAATCTGACAGCAATTGGCTGATAAACTCCGCGCCCATGAATAGAACCCTCTACAGCATCCTGTTCCACCTCGGCCTCCCCTTGATCGCCCTGCGCCTGTGGCTGCGTTCGCGCAAGGCTCCGGCCTACGCGCAACGGGTCGGTGAGCGCTTCGCTTTGGGGCTGCCTGCCATGCAGCGTGGCGGGATATGGGTGCATGCGGTGTCGGTGGGCGAGAGCATTGCCGCCGCGCCGATGATTCGCGCGTTGCTGGCTCGCTATCCGCAATTGGCCATCACCATCACCTGCATGACGCCGACCGGCTCGGAGCGCATTCAGTCGCTGTTCGCCCACGAGCCGCGCGTCCAGCATTGCTATCTACCCTATGACTTTCCGTGGGCCGCCGGGCGCTTTCTCGATCACATCCAGCCGAAGATCGGCGTGATCATGGAAACCGAGCTGTGGCCCAATCACATTCATCAGTGTGCGAAGCGCGGCATTCCGACGGTGCTGGCGAATGCGCGGTTGTCAGAGCGTTCCGCCCGTGGCTACGGACGCTTCGCCGGGCTGACTCGGCCGATGCTCGCCGAGATGAGCCTGTTTGCCGTACAGACCGAAACCGAGGCCCAGCGTTTTCGTGACCTGGGCGCTCGGCCCGAATGCGTCACGGTGACAGGCTCGATCAAGTTTGACCTGACCATCGATCCGCAATTGCTTGAGCGTGCCGTTCAGCAGCGTGAGCAATGGCAGACCCTGCAGCGTCCGGTCTGGATTGCCGCCAGTACCCATGCGGGCGAAGACGAGGTGGTGTTGGCGGCCCATCGCACGTTGATGGAAACCCATGCCGATGCGCTGTTGATCCTTGTGCCCCGTCACCCCGAGCGGTTCAACAGCGTGTTTGAGCTGAGCCAGCAGCAGGGGTTTGCCAGCGTTCGTCGGTCCACGGCCGAGGCGGTGACGCCGGAAACGTCGGTTCTGGTGGGCGACACCATGGGCGAGTTGCTGTTTCTGTATGCCGCGGCGGACATCGCCTTCGTCGGCGGCAGCCTCGTGCCCAACGGCGGCCATAACCTGCTGGAGCCTGCGGCGCTGGATAAGCCCGTTCTCAGCGGCCCGCACCTGTTCAACTTCCTCGAAATCGCCGCGATGTTGCGTAACGCCGGCGCGTTGGAGGAAGTGACTGACGCAGCTGCATTGGCCGCAACGGTACGTGATTTGATCGACCATCCTCAGAAAGCAAAGGCAATGGCCGATGCCGGATTGGCCGTGATGAAGGCTAATCAAGGTGCGTTGCAGAGGTTGCTGGATGGGATTGGGCGGTTGTTGGGCTGATTGCGCCTGAAATGCCGCCTTCGTGAGCAAGGTGGAGCGCCACCCCGGTCACTCCCACAGGCGCGCTAGTTACCGCACGGCATCGGAGTGTCAGGGCGCCACCAATCCGACTAGTAAAGCTGGCCAACTCCGCAGCTCTGCCTGCTGACTGAGTACCTGTGGGACCGACCGGGGTGGCGCTCCACCTTGCTCGGGAAGAGGCAGGTACATCCGCCAAATCTTCAGCGGCTGGAATATCGTCTTCGTGAGCAAGCTCACTCCCACAAGTACGTCATTCACCACGCTACTGCGCGGTTTCAGGGCACAGGTCACTGACTACGAATCAAGCGCAGTGATTCCCGTTTCAATGCATTACATCCTTTCAGTGAAGCCGCTCACCGCTCCGTCGGCCGTTCGAAGTTCTTCGCCGCTTCTTTCGCCAGATCAGGCGGCAGGAAGTCTTTGTCAGGGTTGTAATCGGCCTTCAGGAAGCGCGACAGATCCCGCAGATCCCCGGGGCTCAGCGTGCCGGCTGCCTGCTTCAGACGCAGGTTGTCGAGGATGTAGTCGTAGCGGGTGTTGTTGTAATCGCGCACCGATGCATACAACTGGCGCTGTGCATCCAGCACGTCGACGATGTTGCGCGTACCCACCTGATAGCCGATTTCCGTGGCCTCCAGCGCGCTCTGGTTGGAGATGATCGACTGTTTGCGCGCCTGCACCTGCTCGACATCGGTGTTCACCGCGCGGTGCAGGTTTCGGGTGTTTTCCACCACCTGGCGGCGCAGACCTTCGCGCTGTTGTTCGCTCTGGCCGAGGCGGGCATAGGCCTCGCGGACTTGAGAACTGGTCAGCCCGCCGCTGTAGATCGGGATGTTCACCTGCAGGCCGATGGTGCGTTGCTCGACGCTGCCGTGGAAACTCTGGCCGGTGTAATTGGGGTTGGTGAAGCCCAGCGGGTCGTTGTCGCCTTTCTCGTACTGCGCTACCGCATCGACGGTAGGCGCGTGGCCTGCCTTGCGTTGACGCAGGGTTTCTTCAGCGGCGCTGACGGCGTAGTTGCTGGCCAGCAGATTCAGGTTCTGCTGCGTCGCGGTGTCGACCCAGGCTTTCGCGTCGTTGGGCGTAGGTGCGAGCACAGGCAGGGTGTGCACGATGCCTTCGATGGAGTTGTAATCGCGGTTGGTCAGGGTGATCAGCGCCTGAAACGCGTCATCGACCTGGCGTTTGGCGACGATCCGCGCAGCGCGTGCGGTGTCGTAGCTGGCTTGCGCCTGAAGCACGTCGGTCTTGTCCGACAGACCGACATCGAAGCGTTCATTGGCCTGATCGAGCTGGCGCTTGAGCGCCGCTTCCTCTGCCTTGGTCGAGGCGAGATTGTCCTGTGCGCGAAGCACCGCAAAGTAGTCTTCGGCGCTTTGCAGAATCAGGTTTTGCTCGGTGGCCGAGAGCTGCAGGATGGCCTGCTCGTTGACGTCCTTCGCAGCCTTGAGCTGGAACCAGCGGTCGGCACGGAAGATCGGCTGACTCAGGGTCGCGCGATAGACCGTTCCGCTGCGGCTGATGACGGCGGAGGGTTGGTCAATCGATGTGCGGGTGTCATTGATGTCAGCACCACCGGAGATGTTCGGCAGCAGGCCGGCGCGAGCCTGAGGCACGATTTCCTTCTGCGCGTCATAGCTGGCGCGAGCCGCCGCGAGATCAGCGTTGTTGTTCACCGCTTCCTGATACACGCTGACCAACCCGGTCCTGGTTGGCAGCGGCACGTCTGCTGCCCCGGCCATCGCACTCGAAGCACACGACACGGCAATGGCCAGTGAAAATTTGCGCAGCATAGACATTCCCTAGTAATTCAAGCGGTATGAAGACATTGACGTTGCGTCCGATCCAGATGGCTTTGGCGCCGCGTAGCGAGTGTAGTTCCAGAGGGTAGGGACAACAATCGGGCAAATCAGCCATTTAACGCGCGTTTGAATTCCGCGCTTGGCGTTTGGCCTGCGCCGCGACTAGACTGACGCCGTTCTTGTCGGGGTGCCTTGATATGAGGCTGAGATCGGATAATCCGGATCCCGTTGAACCTGATCAGGTTAGCGCCTGCGTAGGGAACAAGATTTCTCGTCTCCCGGCGAGTCCTCTTGAGCGTCGTCCGGGGTCGTCTTTGTTCAATTTCTGAACAGTCCGCGCCTCTTCGATTCTCAGCATCCATGTCGTCTCAGGGTGCATCCGTCCGTGTTCATCAGGCTCAAGCTCCGACAATTCATTCCGCCGCTGGATGATGTCTGGAGAGCCCGTGATGAGTACAACACTAAAAAACGCCAATCTGAGTGAATCCGCCCAAGTCGATTCGGGGTCGGTTCAACCGTTTACCCGCTCGCAGAAAATCTACGTCCAGGGCTCGCGTCCGGACATCCGTGTGCCCATGCGCGAGATCAGCCTGGACGTTACGCCCACCGGCTTCTCCGGAACAGACAGCGGCGGCGAGATCAACGCGCCGGTCTGTGTGTACGACACCTCCGGCCCTTATACCGACCCCAACGTCATCATCGACGTGCGCAAAGGCCTGGCCGACGTGCGTTCGGCATGGATCGAGTCCCGCGCCGACACCGAACGCCTGCCGGGACTAACCTCGAACTTCGGCCAGCAGCGCTTGGCCGATGCCGAGCTGACCAGGCTTCGTTTCGCCCACGTGCGCAATCCGCGTCGGGCAAAGTCGGGAGCTAACGTCAGCCAGATGCACTACGCGCGTCAGGGCATCATCACCGCCGAGATGGAATACGTCGCCATCCGCGAAAACATGAAGCTGCAGGAAGCCCGCGCCGCCGGCCTGCTCACCCAGCAGCACCCAGGCCAGAGCTTCGGTGCGAGCATTCCGAAAGAGATCACCCCCGAGTTCGTGCGCGAGGAAATCGCCCGCGGTCGCGCGATCATTCCGGCCAACATCAACCACGTTGAGCTGGAACCGATGATCATCGGGCGCAACTTTCTGGTGAAGATCAACGGCAACATCGGCAACAGCGCGCTGGGCTCGTCCATCGAAGAGGAAGTGGCGAAACTGACTTGGGGGATTCGGTGGGGGTCGGACACGGTCATGGACCTGTCCACCGGCAAGCATATTCATGAGACCCGCGAGTGGATCATTCGCAATTCGCCCGTGCCCATCGGCACCGTGCCGATTTATCAGGCGCTGGAAAAAGTCGGTGGCGCCGCCGAAGACCTGACCTGGGAGCTGTTCCGTGACACGCTGATCGAGCAGGCGGAGCAGGGCGTGGACTATTTCACTATTCACGCCGGTGTACTGCTGCGCTACGTGCCGCTGACCGCCAAGCGCGTGACCGGGATCGTCAGCCGTGGCGGCTCGATCATGGCCAAATGGTGCCTGGCCCATCACAAGGAAAACTTCCTTTACACCCACTTCGACGACATCTGCGAAATCATGAAGGCCTACGACGTCAGCTTCTCCCTGGGTGACGGCCTGCGCCCGGGGTCGATTGCCGACGCCAACGACGAGGCGCAGTTCGGTGAGCTGGAGACACTCGGCGAACTGACCAAGATCGCCTGGAAACACGACGTGCAATGCATGATCGAAGGCCCTGGCCACGTGCCGATGCAGTTGATCAAGGAGAACATGGACAAGCAGCTGGAGTGCTGCGACGAGGCGCCGTTCTACACCCTCGGCCCACTGACCACCGACATTGCACCGGGTTACGACCACATCACGTCGGGCATCGGCGCGGCCATGATCGGCTGGTTCGGCTGCGCGATGCTGTGCTACGTCACGCCCAAGGAACACTTGGGGTTGCCGAACAAGGACGACGTGAAGACCGGGATCATTACCTACAAGATCGCTGCCCATGCCGCGGATCTTGCGAAGGGGCATCCCGGTGCGCAGATTCGTGACAACGCCCTGAGCAAGGCGCGTTTTGAATTCCGCTGGGAAGACCAGTTCAACCTCGGGCTGGACCCGGATACCGCGCGCGCCTATCACGACGAGACGCTGCCGAAAGACTCGGCGAAGGTCGCGCATTTCTGCTCCATGTGCGGGCCGAAATTCTGCTCGATGAAGATCACCCAGGAAGTGCGTGAGTACGCCGCCAACCAGAAGATCAGCGCGGTGGACGTGTCGGTGGACGAAGGCATGCGCGAGCAGGCGGCGCGGTTCAGGCAGGAAGGCAGTCAGCTTTATAAGAAGGTTTAGTGGCAAGCGGCAAGCGGCAAGTCACAAGCTGCAAGGAAAAGCAGGCCCGCGTTTGATCTTCTCTTGCGGCTTGCGGCTTGCAGCTCATAACGGCTCTTCAGCGAGACACAAAAGTGAACACACCCGGCACCTATTCCCCCGACGCCCCTGTACCCGCCGCCAAGCGGGTTTTTGGCGGGCGCGATCTATTCTCTCTGTGGTTTTCCCTCGGCATCGGCCTCATGGTCCTGCAAACCGGCGCATTGCTGGCGCCGGGGCTGGGCATGTCCGGCTCGATGCTGGCGATTCTCCTCGGCACGCTGGTCGGCGTCTTGCTGCTCGCTGCTGTTGGCGTCGTTGGCAGTGACACCGGGCTGTCGTCGATGGCGGCGCTCAAGCTCAGCCTGGGCAGCAAGGGAGCAGGCGTTCCGGCGATTCTCAATCTGCTGCAACTGGTGGGCTGGGGCTCGTTTGAAATCATCGTCATGCGCGACGCCGCCAGCCTGCTGGGCGCGGGCGCTTTCTCCGAAGGGAGCCTTTGGGCGAGTCCGATGCTCTGGACCTTCGTGTTCGGCGCCCTCGCGACCTTGCTCGCCGTGAGCGGTCCGTTGGCCTTCGTCCGGCAGATCCTGCGCAAATGGGGCATCTGGCTGCTCTTGGCGGCGTGCGCCTGGCTGACCTTCAACTTGTTCAGCAAGGCTGATTTGACGGCGCTGTGGTCACGCGCGGGCGACAATTCGATGCCATTTGCCGTCGGCTTCGACATTGCCATCGCCATGCCGCTGTCGTGGCTGCCGCTGATTGCGGACTACTCACGGTTCGGCAAGCGCGCCACCGGTGTGTTCGGTGGCACAGCGCTGGGCTTCTTCATCGGCAATTTCTGGCTGATGTCCCTTGGCGTGGCGTACACCCTGGCCTTCGCGCCAAGTGGTGAAGCCAACGCGCTGCTGCTGGCGCTGGCGGGCGCGGGGATGGGCATTCCGTTGCTGCTTATCCTGCTGGATGAGTCGGAAAACGCGTTTGCCGACATTCACAGCGCCGCGGTATCGAGCGGGATTCTGCTCAAGGCCAAAGTCGAACACCTGTCGCTGGCGATCGGCATAATCTGCACACTGATCGCCTGCTTTGCGCCACTCGCCCAATACCAGAACTTCCTGCTGATGATCGCTTCGGTGTTCGCGCCACTGTTCGGCGTGGTACTGGTGGATCACTTCATCCTGCGCCGCCGTCGTCACGGCATCGCGACGACGGGCCTGCGCTGGATGACGTTAATCGCGTGGATCGGCGGGATCGGCACCTATCATCTGCTGGCGAATCTGTATCCGGACATCGGCGCGACGCTGCCCGCGCTCGTTGTCGCCGGCATGCTGCAGCTGGTACTTAGTAAAGCGATCAGCTCCGGCCAGGAAACAGCTCAGGCTTAACGATGCCGTTCAACTGCGGATACGGAATCTTCAGCTCGATGTGGCCCATGGCGTAGGGGGCGATGGTTGTCACCGGGTACTTGAGGATTACCGCACCG
Organism: Pseudomonas sp. AK106; assembly: GCF_053903055.1. NCBI lineage: Bacteria > Pseudomonadati > Pseudomonadota > Gammaproteobacteria > Pseudomonadales > Pseudomonadaceae > Pseudomonas > Pseudomonas sp. AK106. The sequence goes on along the minus strand of NZ_CP096426.1, from coordinate 5,054,614 downwards.
TACGTCAGAGCAATGTTGGAAGTTTGCTTGAATGCCCACATGTTCTGGAACTCGGTGTCCTTGTCCAGCTTGCTGCTGATCAGCCAGGCCTGATGAGCGAGGCGGGCCTTGTCCCAGAAGGCAGCTTCCTGACCCGGCACCAGCATGTCCGCGAGTGTCAGCACGCGGTGCTGCTGGCGAGAATAGTTGATGAACGCGCGGCCCGGATTACCCTGGCCGCTGCCGGAATCGACGTAGCTGGACAGCTCCACGACCACGATTCCGTCATGCTGCTCACGTACCTTGGCTTGCAGGTAGCTGCTGTTGCGCGCCGGCGCGCGGCTCAGGTATTGCTCCTGATACGCCTTCAGCGTCGGCGGCACCGGACCATCGCTGTCGCTGCGGGTCAGTTGCAGCAGCGTGCGCTGGACGATCTCGTCAAGTTTCGGTTCATCGGGGAAATGCACGGTGTCGATGTTCACCAGCGGGCAATCATCGGTGGTGCAGCCGGGCTTCATCAGCTCGGAGGCGTCGCGCTGAACGGTCAGCGGACTGCGCAGATTGGGTTGAAACAGGCTTTGGCAGGCGCCCAAAATCAGGGCCACGCAGGCCAGTGAAATGATCTTCAGAAAAGACATGTTGATCCTTGGCATCGGCATAAGGGGGCGTCACGTGGTAGGTAACGGCAAGGTCCTTCGACTGTGGGTGGCGCAATCAGTTCGCCATCGGGCGGATTAGAGTGCTTTCCCCGGCAGTCGTCTACCCCGGTGACCGGTTTTGCGAATTCAAAGGGCTGCATCCCGCACCACAGCGCGTTAGGATGGGCCCGGACACAGTGCTCAAGCAGTGAGAAATGTATGACGGATAGCAACAGATCGACACCGACAAAGCACGAAATTACACACCGTGAGACCTGCTTCAAAGGGTTTTACCAGCTCGACCGTCTTCAGTTGCGCCACGAATTGTTCGCGGGCGGCATGGGCCCGGAAATCAAACGTGAGTTGTTCGTTCGCCACGATGCAGTGTGCGTGCTGCCCTACGACGCCAAACGCGATGAAGTCGTGCTCATCGAGCAGTTCCGCGTCGGCGTCATTGGCAAGCATGAGAACCCCTGGCTGATCGAAATGGTCGCTGGCCTGATCGATAAAAAAGAGGAGCCCGAAGAGGTTGCTCACCGCGAGGCACAAGAGGAAGCTGGGCTGACGTTCAACGCCCTTTGGCCGATCACCAAATACTTTCCATCGCCGGGCGGCAGCAACGAGTTCGTGCATCTGTACCTGGGCAAATGCGACAGCGAGGGGGCAGGTGGACTGCACGGGCTGGTAGAAGAGGCCGAAGACATCCGGGTTTCGGTCTGGTCATTCGACGACGCGATGCAAGCCGTCAGGGACGGGCGCATCGTCAACGCCGCAACTATTATTGCAATGCAATGGCTGGCGCTTAACCGCGCCGAAGTAAGGGGGCTATGGTCGTGAATCTTCTGCGCGAGCGCTATCGTGTTGACCTCGCCGGGCTGCAAGCCGCCTGCGAGGCGAACTACGCGCGCTTGATGCGTTTGCTGCCCGATATGCGCAATCAACAGCGCTCACGCCGGGTCGCCGTGACCCAGGGCGATCAAATGCTGGGCGTGCTGGCGGTCGAGGTCATCCTCGATTGCCCGTACACCACCACGCTCCAAGTCCGTCAGGAACACAGCCTGCCGTGGTTGCCGGTGCCCGTCCTCGAAGTGCAGGTCTACCACGACGCGCGCATGGCCGAAGTCATCGGCGCCGAGCACGCGCGTCGTTTCCAGGGTATCTATCCCTATCCCAATGCCGACATGCACCAGCCTGACGAAAAGGCTCAGCTCAACGTGTTTCTGGGTGAATGGCTGAGCCATTGCCTGGCGTGCGGGCATGAGTTTGAGGCGGTACGCTGAGACGGCGCGACTTATCGGCTGGACCTTCTGCACGCAGATGAGAACCAGGCCCTCTTTCCAGGTTTGCCGCCGCACCGATCTCACACCATAATCCGGCCACATCCGCTTAAGGAGATGGCCATTGTCGAGCCCATCCTCTCATTCCTCATCCGTGCTGGTCGTCCAATTGACCGACAGCCATCTGTTCGCCGAAGCGGCCGGCACGCTGCTGGGCATGCCCACGCGCGCCAGTCTCGATGCGGTGGTCGAGCGTGTCCTCATCGAGCAGCCGGCGATCGATCTGGTGCTGGCGACGGGGGACTTGTCTCAGGACGGCACGGTTGAGTCGTATCAGGCATTCCGCGAGGCAAGTGAGCGCCTGAATGCGCCCGCGCGCTGGATTCCGGGGAATCACGACGAGCTGAGGGAGATGGCGATTGCCGCGCAGAACAGCGACTTTCTCGAACCGGTCGTCGACGTCGGCAGTTGGCGGGTCACGATGCTGGATTCTGCTGTTTCCGGGTCCGTCCCCGGTTATCTGCAAGACGGCCAGCTTCAGTTGCTCGCCCAGGCCTTGAGCGAGGCGCCGGAGCGGCATCATCTGGTGTGTCTGCATCATCATCCGCTGCCCATCGGGGCGGCATGGATGGAACCCATCGGTTTGCGCAATCCCGAGGCGCTTTTTTCGGTCCTGGATCGATTTCCTCAGGTGCGTGCGGTGTTGTGGGGGCACGTGCATCAGGAATTCGATCAGCTTCGTGACGGCGTGCGGCTAATGGCTTCGCCATCGACCTGCATTCAATTCGCGCCGAACAGCGTGGATTTCGGTCTTGATGACCTTGCGCCCGGCTATCGCTGGTTGCGCCTGCACGATGACGGGCGGATCGAAACCGGTGTTTCGCGTATCGAGCCCGACCTGTTCGACGTCGACATCAACGGCGCGGGCTACTGAAAGACATTTCCTCAATTTGCCGCGATTCGTCAACAGGTGAGTCATCGCGCAGTTGACCCTGTAAACTGCGTGGCTTTGCCTTGATGGGCGGCGACAGGCCAGCCCGTCCGGGATGTATCGATTGCCGTTTGGGAGGCAACTGCGTGAACCAGGATCAATCGACGCTTCTTTATATTCACGGCCTGAACAGCTCGGCCAGGTCGCAGAAAGCCACACAGCTGACGACGCTGATGGCGCGTCTGGGTTTGAGCGATTACGTGCGCGTGCCCGAACTGCATCATCATCCGCGTCAGGCGCTGATGCAGTTGGAGGCCGCAATCGAGGAGCTCGGTCGGCCGCTGCTGGTCGGCAGCTCGCTCGGCGGCTACTATGCGACTCACTTGGCTGAGCGCCACGGCCTCAAGGCTGTGCTGATCAACCCGGCGGTCAATCCGCATCAGCTCTTCGATGGTTTTCTCGGCACCCAACAAAACCTTTATACCGGCGAGAGCTGGGAGCTGACGCACGACCACGTGAAGGCGCTGGCCGAGCTGGAAGTGCCTGCTCCGCAGGACCCGCAGCGTATTCAGGTGTGGCTGCAAACGGGCGACGAGACGCTGGATTACCGACGCGCCCAAAGTTTCTATCGGGCTTGTGCATTGCGCATCGAAGCGGGTGGCGACCACGGGTTTCAGGGTTTCGCCGCAAAGATGCCAGCGCTGTTGAGCTTCGCCGGGTTCGCTCCAGCGCTGCTGCAGGGCGTCGATCTGAGCGGGCTCTGACCTGAGCCGTCGCTGCGACACACGTGTAGAACAGTCTTGTAAAAACATTCTTGTAAAACAGTAGCACTCCGAAATTTCATGAACGACTTGATGACGAGACCCCATGGCCAATCCCAGCGCTAGCTCTTATAACGCAGACGCCATCGAAGTCCTCTCGGGCCTCGACCCGGTCCGCAAACGGCCGGGCATGTACACCGACACCTCACGCCCCAACCACCTGGCGCAGGAAGTCATCGACAACAGCGTCGACGAAGCGCTGGCAGGCCACGCCCGGTCCGTGCAGGTCATTCTGCACGCCGACAATTCGCTGGAAGTCTCCGACGATGGTCGCGGCATGCCCGTGGACATCCACCCCGAAGAAGGCGTGTCGGGCGTCGAGCTGATCCTCACCAAGCTCCACGCCGGCGGCAAGTTCTCCAACAAGAACTACCAGTTCTCCGGCGGCCTGCACGGCGTCGGGATTTCCGTGGTCAACGCGCTCTCGACCGAGGTACGGGTACGGGTCAAGCGCGATGGCAACGAATACGAAATGACCTTTGCCGATGGCTACAAAGCCAGCGAACTGGCGGTGATTGGCACCGTTGGCAAGCGAAATACCGGCACCAGCGTGTATTTCGCGCCGGACCCCAAATACTTCGACACCCCGAAATTTTCTGTCAGCCGCCTCAAGCACGTGCTCAAGGCCAAGGCCGTTCTGTGTCCGGGCCTGCTGGTTAGCTTCGAGGACAAAGGCACTGGCGAGAAGGTCGAGTGGCATTACGAGGATGGGCTGCGCTCGTATCTGCAGGATTCGGTGTCCGACTTTCTGCGCCTGCCCGACGAGCCGTTCTGCGGCGTATTCGCAGGCAATAAAGAGGCTGTCGACTGGGCGCTGCTGTGGTTGCCCGAGGGCGGCGACAGCGTTCAGGAGAGTTACGTCAACCTGATTCCGACGGCCCAGGGCGGCACCCACGTCAACGGCCTGCGGCAGGGCCTGCTGGACGCGATGCGTGACTTCTGCGAGTTCCGTAATCTGCTGCCCCGCGGCGTGAAGCTGGCACCCGAAGACGTCTGGGAGCGCATCGCTTTCGTGCTGTCGATGAAGATGCAAGAGCCGCAATTCTCCGGCCAGACCAAAGAGCGGCTGTCGTCCCGTGAGGCGGCGGCGTTTGTTGCCGGTGTGGTCAAGGATGCTTTCAGCCTGTGGCTCAATGCGCACCCGGAAATGGGAATGCAGCTGGCCGAACTGGCGATCAACAATGCCGGTCGTCGTCTCAAAGCGAGCAAGAAGGTCGAGCGCAAACGCATCACCTCAGGCCCTGCACTGCCGGGCAAACTGGCCGATTGCGCGGGGCAGGATCCGATGCGCTCCGAGCTGTTTCTGGTCGAGGGTGACTCCGCCGGCGGCTCCGCCAAACAGGCCCGGGACAAGGAATTTCAGGCCATCCTGCCGTTGCGCGGGAAGATCCTGAACACTTGGGAAGTCGACGGCGGCGAAGTGCTCGCCAGCCAGGAAGTGCACAACATTGCCGTGGCGATCGGGGTTGATCCGGGCGCTGCGGACATGAGCCAGCTGCGCTACGGCAAAATCTGCATCCTCGCCGACGCCGACTCCGACGGCCTGCACATCGCCACGCTGCTGTGCGCCTTGTTCGTCCAGCATTTCCGCCCGCTGGTGGATGCAGGTCACGTCTACGTCGCCATGCCGCCGCTGTACCGTATCGACTTGGGTAAAGACATTTATTACGCCCTGGACGAAGCCGAGCGCGACGGCATTCTCGACCGGCTCGTGGCTGAGAAGAAACGCGGCAAGCCGCAGGTCACCCGATTCAAAGGCCTGGGTGAAATGAACCCGCCGCAGCTGCGCGAAACCACCATGGACCCGAATACCCGCCGACTGGTGCAGCTGACCCTGGATGACTTTGAGGCGACGTCGGAAATGATGGACATGCTGCTGGCCAAGAAACGCGCAGGCGACCGCAAGAGCTGGCTCGAATCCAAAGGCAATCTGGCCGAGGTGCTGGTCTGATGCGGGGCTGGTTTGCAGCGCTGTTATTGATCGCCACGCCCGTTTTCGCCGCGCCATTGCCCGAGCTCAAGCTGCTGTCAGAGCATCCGGTGGACGACATGATCGGCGGCAACCTGTCCGGGCTCGCGTCCTGCAACGGCGTGCTGTGGACCGTTTCGGACCGCGACGACACCCTGCTTTACAGCCTTGACACCTCGGCAACGGTCTGGAAAGCCAAGGCCCAGACGCTGGAAATCCCACCGATTCCGGACAGCGGGCTGTCTGCGACCCTGCGTGGCATGGCCAAGGCTTCGGCGCTGATCCGTGGCGGCGGCCTGGATTTTGAAGGCGTGAGTTGCGACGCAGCGGGCAACCGTTACCTCGTCAGTGAAGCCTACGCCGCCGTGCTGAAAGTGCCGGTTGACGGTGCGCCGGTCTGGCTGGAGCTGCCCAGGAAGGTCGTCGAAGAAGCGCAGTCGGCCGGGATGCTGCAGCATTTCAACGCCATCTTCGAAGGGATCGCGGTCAATCCGGCAGGCGATCAACTATGGCTCGCCGCCGAGCGTGACAAGCGCGGCCTGTTGACCGCAAAGCTCGGCAAGGACGGCTGGGCCTGTGACGCCAGCTGCATTCTGCGAGTCGAGTCCGGCAACGATATTTTGCCGCCCGAGCTGGGTGGCAAGGCCGTCTCCAAGGACTTTTCCGACGTCTCGCTGTACAAGGGCAAGCTGTTCACCCTGGAGCGCGCGGCTTACCGAATCTGCCGTCGGACCTTGACGACAGGTCAGTTGGAAACGTGCTGGTCGTTCGCCAAAGAGGCGCTCCAGCCAAACCGGCTGTATGACCAGAAATACGGCCTGACCGAAGCGCTGATCGTCGACGAAAAAGGCGCTTGGGTCGGCACCGACAACAACTTCGGTGTCCGCGCCGATGGCGAAAAACGTCCCGTCGTCTGGCGCTTTGCCGCGCCCGAGGGTGGCTGGAGCGGCAAGCCTTGACCCCGTCACCCCCCGGCAAACGCGCCGGGCGGCTGATGCTGATCATCGCCTGGGCGGCGGCGCTGTTTCTGGCGACGCGGTTTTTTGGCGAGTGGGAGCAGCGTCAGGAAAATCCGAATACCATCGTCGCCTCCGAGCATGGAGACGGCTATGTCGAGGTGAAGCTGGTGGGCAATCGTGACGGCCATTTCGTCATGACCGGGCAGATCAATACCCGTCCCGTGCAGTTCATGCTCGACACCGGCGCAACCAACGTCGCCGTGCCGGAGAACGTCGCGCAGGCGCTGCGCCTCGAGCGGGGCGAGCGCGTACAGGTGAGTACGGCCAACGGACGCACCGACGCGTTCCGGACCACGCTGCAACGGTTACAGATTGGCGACATCGTCCTGAACAACGTGCGCGCCCTGGTGGTGCCCGGTCTGGACGGTGAACAGGTGCTGCTGGGCATGAGCGCCGTGAAACAACTCGAATTCACACAGCGCGGCGGCACATTGCTGCTGCGCCAGACGACAAAATGATGAGGCCCGCATGAGCGACTCCCTTGACCTCAGCCTGGATGGCGTAGAACGCCGATCGCTGGCTGACTTCACCGAACAGGCCTATCTCAACTATTCCATGTACGTGATCATGGACCGGGCGCTGCCGCACATCGGCGACGGCCTGAAGCCTGTGCAGCGACGCATCGTCTACGCGATGAGCGAGCTGGGCCTGGACGCTGACGCCAAGCACAAAAAATCGGCGCGTACCGTCGGTGACGTGCTCGGCAAGTTTCACCCCCACGGCGACTCGGCCTGCTACGAAGCCATGGTGCTGATGGCGCAACCCTTCAGCTATCGCTACACACTCGTCGACGGCCAGGGTAACTGGGGTGCGCCGGACGATCCCAAGTCGTTCGCCGCCATGCGCTACACCGAAGCGCGTCTGTCCCGTTACTCCGAAGTGCTGCTCAGTGAATTGGGCCAGGGCACGGCGGATTGGGGACCGAATTTCGACGGCACCCTCGACGAGCCGCTGGTGTTGCCGGCGCGTTTGCCGAACATTCTGCTCAACGGCACCACCGGCATCGCTGTCGGCATGGCCACCGACGTACCGCCGCACAACCTGCGGGAGGTCGCGACAGCCTGCGTGCGGTTGCTCGATGAGCCGAAAGCCACGGTCGAACAGCTCTGTGAGCACATTCAGGGCCCGGACTACCCGACCGAAGCGGAAATCATCACGCCCCGCGCCGACCTGCTGAAAATGTACGAAACCGGCAAGGGCTCGGTGCGTATGCGCGCCGTTTACCACATCGAAGACGGCGACATCATCGTTACCGCGCTGCCGCATCAGGTGTCCGGTGCCAAGGTGCTGGAGCAGATCGCGGCGATGATGCAGGCCAAACCGTCCAAAGCGCCGCAGATCGCTGACCTGCGTGACGAATCCGACCACGAAAACCCGTGCCGGATCGTGATCATCCCGGGCGCCCGCAAGAACTTCGACCACGATGCGCTGATGCAGCACCTGTTCGCGACCACCGAGCTGGAGTCGAGCTACAGGGTCAACATCAACATCATTGGCCTGGACGGCAAGCCGCAGCTGAAAAACCTGCGCGCATTGCTGGTCGAGTGGTTGGAGTTCCGGGTACAGACCGTGCGTCGTCGCCTGCAATTCCGCCTCGACAAGGTTGAGCGTCGCTTGCACCTGTTGGATGGTTTGTTGATCGCTTACCTCAATCTGGATGAAGTGATTCACATCATCCGCACCGAGGAGCACCCGAAAGCCGCGCTGATCGCGCGTTTCGCCCTGAGCGAAATCCAGGCCGATTACATTCTCGACACCCGTTTGCGTCAGTTGGCGCGACTGGAAGAAATGAAGTTGCGTGCCGAGCAGGATGAATTGCTCAAGGAACAAGCCAAGCTGAAAGCCCTGTTGGGCAGCGAGGCCAAGCTGAAGAAACTGGTACGCACCGAGCTGATCAAGGATGCCGAAACCTATGGCGACGACCGTCGTTCGCCTATCGTCGAGCGCACCGAAGCCAAAGCCCTGACCGAACACGATCTGCTGCCGAACGAGAAAGTGACGGTCGTGCTGTCGGAAAAAGGCTGGGTTCGTTCCGCCAAAGGTCATGAAATCGATGCCACCGGGCTCTCTTATAAGGCCGGGGATGGCTTCAAGGCCCTGGCGCCGGGTCGTTCCAACCAGTTTGCGGTGTTTATCGACTCCACGGGTCGCAGTTATTCGGTGCCGTCGCACACCTTGCCATCGGCCCGTGGGCAAGGCGAACCGCTGACCGGGCGTCTGACGCCGCCGCCCGGTGCGACATTCGAATGCGTGCTGTTACCCGAGGATGACGCGCTGTACGTGGTTGCGTCCGATGCCGGCTACGGTTTCGTGGTCAAGGGTGAAGACCTGCAGGCCAAGAACAAAGCAGGCAAGGCGCTGTTGAGCTTGCCGGCCGGGGCCAAGGTGATCCTGCCGCGTCCGGTGCCGGATCGTGAGCACAACTGGCTCGCCGCCGTGACCACCGAAGGTCGCTTGCTGGTGTTCAAAATCAGCGATCTGCCGCAATTGGGCAAGGGCAAAGGCAACAAGATCATTGGCATTCCGGGCGAGCGCGTTGCCAGTCGGGAAGAGTTTGTGACCGACCTGGCCGTCGTCCCGGACGGCGCCACGCTGGTGCTGCAGGCGGGCAAGCGCAATCTGTCGCTCAAGCCCGACGATCTGGAGCACTACAAAGGCGAACGCGGACGACGGGGCAACAAGCTGCCGCGGGGATTCCAGCGCGTCGATGCGCTATTGGTAGAAACCGCTGGCTAAGGCGGTTGGTTCGGCGGTCGCTCTTCGTTTCGTCACGAGAGCGACGCAGAATCGCTGGAGTCAACGCGCATATTCACGGATGATATGACGTCCTCCGGCGCCGCTATGGCGGAATGCCTTCATGTTTTCAAAGTATTCAACAGCGTGGACGCGTTACACGGCGTTCACTTGGACGGGATGATGAATTTTCTACGTGTTCCCTGTGTTCTGTTGTTGACCGGCGTTCTGGGTTTGGCCGGTTGCAGCGTTCATCAGCCCACGTCGCTCTATCAGCTGGACAGCGGCGACCCTGGGCAACCGAAACACACCAACGGGGTCGCAGTCTTGCTGGGCCCTGTGGCGATTGCTGACTATCTGCAACGTGAAACATTACTGCAGCGTCAGCCGGATGGCAGCCTCAAGGCCTCCACCGACGGTCGCTGGGCCGGCAGCCTGTCTGCCGATATCGATCAACTGCTTCTGCGCCAGTTGGCCTGGAAGCTCGACAGCCAACGCGTAGTGATGGCGCCTGCCGCGGCCAATTTCACGCCCGATGTGCAGGTGGTGCTGTCCATCACTCGTTTGGATTCCGGCGAGAAGCAGCCGGCGGTACTGGATGCCCAGTGGCGCTTGCTCGACCGCCGCGGCAATGTGCGCGACAGCAAGCTGGTTCACCTGGAAGAGCCCCATGCAGGCTCATCAGCTGCGCAGGTCAAGGCTCAAGGGATTTTGCTGCAGCGCCTGGCGGACAAGCTGAGTGTCGCGGTCAAGCCCATCGCGAGTCAGCCCTATGTGGCGGACGTGCCCAAAAAGGCCTCGGCGCCGGCGAAAACCCGCACTGATCAGGACAAGCCGAAGATCCCGATGGCATCACCCATCCGCACTGATCTGGAAGTGTTCCGCTTCTGAGAGTGACGGCCACAAAAAAGCCCGCAGCGATGCGGGCTTTTTTGTGGGTGACGCTTAGGCCTTGCGTGCCTCGTGCATGCGCGCCAGTTGGCGCTCCAGCATCGATGGATACGGCTCCATCAGACGCTCCACACAGCTGGCACCTTCAGGGCTCGCAATCGGGCGAATACGCGCACGCTGGCGGATGGTCGGGTCTTCGCTGATCTTGCGCTCCACCAGCAGCAAATTGCGGCTGTGCTGCGACAGCGCCAAGGCGTCCTGCGCGGTTTCGGTCAGCAGCAGATCGATCTGGTTCATGCCATGCAGGCCTTCGCCCAGTGTCAGGCCCAGCTGCAGTTGCAGGGTGATGCCGCTGTCGGCGACTTCGATCTGCAACGCATGGCTCAACGCACGCAGCAACTCGCCGCAGCAGATCGCATTGGTCAGGTAGTCATCGCCGCTGTCCTGGGTGCTGAAAACCATCAGCGAACTGCCGTCGTTCAGGGTGTGCAGCTCGCTGTCGTAGAGCGAAGCGGCCTGATCGATGCAGTCTCGGTAGCGCTCGAGCAGCTCGGTCAGGCGCGTTCGCGGCAGACGGCGCAACTGCTCCTGTGAACCCAGCTGTACCGCCAGCACGGCGCTGTATTGCGGTTGCGACGGCACGACCGGAAGGATCGGACGCGAGGCGGGTTTTGGCGTGGCGGGAGAGTGATCACGAAGGTCCGCAAACGGATCCTCCTCATCTTCTTCATCTTCCTCGGCAGCGATACGTCGTGCCGGAATCACTGTGGCGCGGGGTTTGGGTGTGTCGTCGAAGTCAGGGTCGCTCAGGTCGCTGCTGTCGAACTCCGGCGAAGCGTCTTCCTCGTCCTCGACCTGTGCAGGCTCGGGAATGGGCGCCGGTTCCGGTTCTGGCGGCGCGTACGAAGTCTTCAACTGACGCGCCAGATCGCCGATCTCATCCTGACGATCAGTGGCCGGCGTGTACGGATCGATGTAGCGCAACCACATGCGCAGTTGCAGCATTGGCGTGGAAATATGCCGCCCAAGGCGCAGGCTCAAGGCCAACGCGAGTGCCAGCAGGATACCGGCCAGAATCGCCATGCTCTGCAAGCTGATGGTCAGCGGCTGTTGGAACTGGGCCATGTCCAGGCTGATGCGCAGCGTGCCGGCGACCACGTCCTGAAAGGTGATCTTGATCTCGTAGAGACCTTCAGCCTCGCCCAGCAAGCCGTTTTTCGGACGCTGTCCGGCTTCGGCAAGAATGCGGTTGTCGGGGCTATAAATAGCCGCGTGGGCCACCAGCGGGTTTTTCACCAGGTTGCCCAGCAGCACATTGAGGCTGAGGATGTCGTTGGACACCAGCAGTTCGGTGGCGGACGTGGCGGTCTGCGTGGTCAGGGCTTGCCCCAGTGCGTCAGCCTGCTCGTGCATGGCTTGCTTGAATTGCAAACCCATGACGCAGGCGTAGATCACCAGAGCCAGCGCGACGAGGATCACGTTGTGGCTGGCGATACGCAAAGCAATCGGTACACGTCGATGACGCAATGCCCGGAAGATTAGCACGAAGAAATTATCGGTTTTTACAGGCGTGGGCCGGTTCACTGAGCACGGCTCTCTTGGTGAAGTTGGGGCGCAGTATAGCGAGCGACCCTGTGGCGGCAAAGCGCTGGCTGTGCCCGGCGGTCACTGAAAGTGCGTAGAATGCGGTTTTTTTCAACTGCGGGGGTGCGCCTTGCGCGAAATCGTCCTGATAAACATCACCGGTGAAGACCGTCCGGGCCTCACTGCGGCCATCACCGGTGTGCTGGCCCAAGGCGGCGTGAACATTCTCGACATCGGTCAGGCGGTGATTCACGACGCGCTGTCGTTCGGCCTTCTGGTCGAGATTCCCGACACAGAAGCAGGCGCGGCCGTGCGCCAGAACGTGCAGGCGACAGTCGACCAGTTGGGGCAGCACGTGCGTTTCACTGACGTGTCCGAAGCTGACTATCAGCACTGGGTCGACGGACAGGGCAAGGCGCGGCACATCGTGACGCTGTTGACGCGCAAGGTCACCGCCGAGCAGTTGCAAACGGTGAGTGCGATCACTGCCAAATATGGCTTGAACATCGACCGCATCGATCGCCTTTCCGGGCGCATGCCGCTCGACATGCCCACCGAGAAGAGTAAAGGCTGCATCGAGTTTTCCGTGCGCGGCGAGCCGGTCGATCCTCAGCAGATGCAGGCTGAATTCCTCCATGTTGCCCAAGAGCTGAACGTCGATATCGCGTTCCAGCAGGACTCACTGTTCCGCCGCAACCGTCGTCTGGCGGTGTTCGACATGGACTCCACGCTGATCGAAGCCGAGGTCATCGACGAATTGGCCAAAGCCCACGGCGTCGGCGAGCGCGTGTCGGAGATCACCGAGCGCGCCATGCGTGGCGAACTGGACTTCCGCGCCAGCTTCAAAGAGCGGCTTGCGCTGCTTCAAGGTCTGGATGTGAAGGTGCTGGATGAGATCGGCGCTTCGCTGCGTTTGACGGAAGGCGCCGAAACGCTGTTTGCCGAACTCAAGCGGCTGGGCTACAAGACGGCGATCCTGTCGGGCGGCTTTACGTATTTTGCGCGTCAGCTGCAGGCCAAACTGGGCATTGACTACATCTTCGCCAACGAGCTGGAAGTGGTGGACGGCAAGTGCACGGGTAACGCGATCGAGCCAATCGTCGACGCCCAACGCAAGGCCGATCTGCTGCGCGAACTCGCCAGCAAGGAAGGGTTGAGTCTGGAGCAGACCATTGCAGTGGGCGACGGCGCCAACGACCTGCCGATGCTAGCCATCGCCGGCCTGGGTGTGGCGTTCCGCGCCAAACCGCTGGTCAAGCAGTCGGCGAAGCAGGCCATCTCGACGCTGGGTCTGGATGGCGTACTGTATTTGCTGGGGTTCCGCGACCGGGAAGGGCGCAGCGCTTAACACGCATGGACGTTGAGGCATCTGCAACGGATGCCTCAATGGCTCAGAGCACTGTCCACAGCGAGTCGAATTCCTGCTCCGGGCCGTCGTCGTCTGGCGTCGCAGCCTTTTTCGGTCCTTCAATAATCTGATATTCAAACTGGTTGTAGCTGCCCGTCGTCGCCCGACGATTGCTCAGGCTCGCGCGTCGCTGTTCGCCGCTGGTATTGATCAGCACCTTGGAACCGTCCTCGAACGGCAGGCGCGGAGCGATGACCGTCGCGGGTACGTCAATCGCACGAACTTCCGGCAGCAGCAGGGCGCGCAGAAACTGACTGCTCTGTTCGGCGCGCGTGAGCTGCATGCCGCATGCCTGGGCAAAGGGCGCGATCAGTTCGACGCCCATCTGCATGCCGCCGCCGCGGACCTGCCGCACCCAGCGCACCACTGCGATGCTCCAGCCGTGACCGTGGTCCTGGATGCCAATCATCTCGCCGGCCTGCAACTGGTCCGGCACTTCTTTCGGCCAGGCCAGGCAGTAGCCGCCCGGGCTGTGATTGACAATGTGCAGCGCGTATGTGGGGAAGCTCTTTTGCCCGTCGGACGCCGCATTGGTTTCAGCGTCGTCACGTTTGTATTCGATTTCCTCGAACGGCAGCATGCTGTTCGAGGTGCCATCGCGTTGCGCGTCTGCAGTCTGCGCCCACGGATCATGCTTGACCGGCTTCAAAGGCTGCAGCGTGTAGTCGACGACTCTGGACAGCGTCGACATTTGCAGCAGGTCGCTGAAGGACTGCTGACCGCCGACATAATAATGCAGAGCGCTCATGCCCACGCAGACGGTCAGGGTGCCTTGCCCCGGGGTGCGCTGAAACGCACGTTCCGACACGTCGCCCCACGCGGCTGCCAGGTGCTGCAGGACGTCGATGGACAAACCCGCCGGCACTTTCAGGGCTGACTTCGAACGTTCTTCAACCGGTGTTTCGGTGTAGCGCTCCAGGGCAGCCGACAAACCACGGGGGTCGATGCCGAGCAAATTTGGCCGCTGATCTTCATCGTACAGCGCGGCATAGCGTGGCGCTGTGTCCGTACCTGGAGACACCGCGTACAGGCTGTTGCTGTCCAGCGGCTGCTGCAGGGTGACCATCGCGCTCCACGCATCCAGCGCTTCGGCGAGTTTGCCGATGTTGTGCTGGCGCATCTGATTGCAGCGCGAACACCCCATCAGCAGCGCAACGATGTATGTCTGTTCAACGCTCATCGCCTGAGTGTTGTGGGCGAGGCTGTCGGCAACCGGCACGTTCTGCAATTGATGCTGGCGGGCGATCTGATAAATCTGATGCATCTCCAGCCACAAGCCGTCCTGCACCGGGCAGTAAAGTTGGTTGGCGCGGATAAGCGGGCCGTTCAGGCAGCTGAGCGCACGCTGAAGGGCGGTGGTCAGCAGGCCGATGCGGTCTTTTCCGAGCTTGACCGCGACCCGCGCGATGATCTGTTTGTAACCAATGGCCAAGTGGTTTTGCAGGGCCTGGCACAGGTTGGCAACCTTGCGCGGACGCTCTTCGAGAACAACCGACTGGTTCAGGAAGTGACGCTCCAGATGCTTGCACACGAAAAAGACTTCCGGGCGAAGCAATTCGAGGAGCTGCATGCGGTTGTCGCTTGGGGTGAGCAACTGGTTCAGCTCGCCCAGCCCCTGATAGAGCTGGCGCGCCATTTCGCCGAGATTGGCCTTGGGCAGGGTGGCGATCCAGCGCTTCATGTCTTTGGGCGTCGCGTCACAGAACGACAGGCTCGACTGCGTCGGCACAGGTGCGCGCAACAACAGTGGGAGACTTAAATTACTCATGTGACAGGCAAACTCCGACAACTACAGGCCTGAACGGCGGCGTCCAACTCCGGGGCAAGCACCCTCGCCGGGCGAAAAGAGCACGTTTACGTCCATTGACAGCGACGTTTCCTACAGCGCTGACAACTGGACTCTAGCAGCATCCTGCAACGTCGCAGCCTGGGCCCAGGGTCATGCGGCCTGGCTCAACCATCCCTGACGAAGCGTAATGCTGCGCGACGCCTTGGTGCCGTTAGCGCCAGAAAAACAGCATCACGCTCTCAGGGGACTAGATTACGCAAGAATCAGGCCTGCAATTGCAAAGCGAGGCCCTGACCCATTTGCACCGGCGAACCGGCCGCCAGCAGTTCGGACCATTTCACCTGATTTGGGCCAAACAGCACGATGGCCGTGGAGCCCAGCTTGAACCGACCCAGCTCGGCGCCTTTTTCCAGATGAATGGGGGCGCGCGCGGCTTCGTCGTAACGGAAAGTCTTGAGCTCGCGCTTGGGCGGCGTCACCAGACCTGCCCAGACGGTTTCGATCGAGGCGACGATCATGGCGCCCACCAGCACGACGGCCATCGGACCGCGCTCGGTATCGAAGAGGCAAACAACGCGCTCGTTACGGGCGAACAGCTCCGGCACGTTTTCCGCCGTGGTCTGGTTCACCGAGAACAGCCGGCCCGGTACGTAAACCATTTCGCGCAGGGTGCCGGCGAGCGGCATGTGAACGCGGTGATAGTCCTTCGGCGACAGGTAAACGGTCGCGAACTCGCCACCCATGAACGGCGCGGACAGGCGCGCATCGCCGCCCAACAGTTCAAGCACGCTGTAGCTGTGGCCTTTGGCCTGGAAAATCCGGCCGTGTTCGATTGGGCCCAGTTGACTGACCGCGCCGTCGGCAGGGGAAAGAATCGCGCCCGGGGCTGGGTCCAGTGGACGCGCGCCCGGCTTGAGGGCGCGGGTGAAGAAGTCATTGAAGTGCGCGTACCCGGTGATGTCCTCGACCTGAGCCTGGGACATGTCGACCTGATAGCGGCGCGCGAACCATTGAGTGAAGGCATTTTTGAACCAGCGCACGCGGCATTCGGCCACACAGCCTGCCAGTTGCGACAGCAGATGGTGGGGAAGCAGATACTGGAAAAGGATAAACAGACGCTGTTTCATCAAGATTCCTAAAAACGTTGAAAGAGGGGAATGCGGATCGACGCCCTGTCGGGCCGATTTCAAGTCTCGACCGGGGTGTCCGGGTGGTTGCCCCATTCGCCCCAGGAGCCGGCGTAGCCCTTGACCCTCGGGTAACCCAGCGCCTTGGCCACCAGATAGGTGAAGCCCGAGCGATGATGGGTCTGGCAGTGGGTAATGATTTCTTTCTCCGGAGTGATGCCCAAGTCTTCAAGGATCTTCGGCATGTCCTTGCGGATGCGCAGGTGGCGCGCCTGATCCATGCCGGCGGTCCATTCGAAGTTCACGGCGCCGGGAATGTGACCTCCCTTCGCAGCGACGACTTTTTCGCCGGAGTACTCGGTCGGCGCGCGCGCGTCCCAGATCGCCAGGTCAGCAGCGCCCAGGCGGCTTTGCAGGTATTCGCGGGTGGCCGTGGGCTCGTCGTGCAGAGTCAGCGAAACCGGACCGCCAACGGCTTTCGGCACCTCAGTCGACAGCGGCAGGCCTTCGGCTTGCCAGGCGAGCAGGCCACCGTCGATATAGTGATACTTTTTGTGTCCGATGACGTCGAGCAGCCAGATGAACCGGCCGGCCCAGCCGCCGCCTTCGTCGTCATACACCACGTATACCGCGTCGGGGTTGTGGCCCAGTTCGCCGAACAGCGCTTCCAGTTGCGTGTGCGAGGGCAGCAGCCCCGGCGCTGGCGGCAGGCCCAGTTGCGTACGCTTCGGATCGACGAATCGCGCGCCGGGAAGGTGGCCGGCCTCGTAGCGGGCCGGGCTGGTCAGGTCGACCAGAATGAGCTCTGGCGCGCTGAGGCGTGCTTGCAGGTCTGCGGGCTCGATGACCAGCGGCAAGCTTGAAAAGGCAGACATCTAGCGTCTCCGGATCGCGAAAAGGTTGCGAATTGTAGCTCAGCCGTCAGCCATTGCGATGGCTAAAGGCAGTAAGCGCTTTCTCGATGCACTGACCGGTTTTTCCGAAAGCCTGGACGGACATCTCGGAAAACGGGCCACCGCCCTGATCGGCCATCACCATCATCACCACGCGTCCGTTGCTGGCCAGTGAGCGGATCAGCAGGTTCTCGCCGCTGAACAAATTGCGCAGTTGTGGCGGCAGCAGCGCCGAAAACTGAGCGTTGTTGGCCGGCGTCAGGCGTAATTGCGTGGGCTGGGCGAGCAGGCGTTGCAGCACGGTGCTGTCTTTGTAAGGCACCAGCAACGCCGCGGCCGACTTGTCCACACCCGCAATCTGATGCACACGCAGGCTGTCGGTCTTGCGATCGGTCATCAGCAACACCACCCGCTGCATGCCCGCCGCTACCAGAGCGTCCCGGGCGCAGGTGGTCAGGTGTATCGCGTTGATGAAAATGCCGGGCTCTTTCAACAGATCCGCGCAATGCTTGCGCCACAGTTGCAGGGCGTCGGGCGAGGGTGGCGGGGCGGGCAGCAAGCCTTTATGTATCCTTCGCGCATGCCACGGCCAGAGCAACGCCTGCGCGGGGTGCCACATATCCGGGCCGGAATGCTGGCGAGCGCTGGCGGCCGCGCTCTGGTGAACCTGCTGCTGGAGATCATCCAGTGGCTGCTGCAGATACAGGCTGGTCAGCAGCTGCCAGCGCAGGTTGTGCGGCGTGTCCCAAGCCTGGTGCGCCGACAGCGCAAGACCGTTGGCCAGCAGGATGGTATTGGCAGGCTGGTTGAGCCAGCGGCGCAGCGGCAAGTCGGCGTCGAGTTGCTGTTGCTGCTTGACCGGGTCGTCGTTGCTGTGGGCGATGCGCAGCACTCTCACCAGATTGCGTTGCTGGGAGGTCAGCAGTGCGTAGCCCTGGGTCACCCAGATCGGCAGGCGCCAGTGCTGTGCCAGGGCCTGACACAGATGCACCAAGCGCACGCCAAACAGAGCGTTTTCCACAGCCTTCGCGCACTCTCCTTTGTGGATAACCCGCAACTCCCACTCTTCCAGCAGCTTGGGATGCGCCAGCGCCATCGGCCAGAGCGGCGACAGAAACAGCAGGCTGCCCAGATGGATGTCTTGCCACAGCCGCGCCAGTTGATTGGCGAACAGGCCGTAAGCCTGCTGCATGGCGTGCTGACTGATCAGCTGTAGCTGACGGAGCGCCACCGGGATATCCCGTGCATCGACACTGGGCAGTCGCGCCAACAGCGCTTCGGTGCGCGCCAGGCCCAATCGGTTGATGGCGACTTCAAGGCTCTCCGCAGGCTGGGCGGTGGCGGGGCTGTGCAGGTTGGCGTCACGCAAAACGTTGAGCACCAGCGCCGGGCTGTCCTGCATGAGATCGGCAATATCGCGCAGCGAGCGGCGGCTGTCGGTCAATGCTGCCTGCACGCGCTGATGCGCCACCCCGGGCACCGGCAGGGCGATGCCGTCGAGTTGTTTTATCCATTGATCCAGGGTGCGCGGGACAGGTAGCGAAGAAGCTTTATCTGATTGCATTCACAACACCCGTACGGCTGGGAGGTTAGATCGATGTCGGATACTGGCATCATGCTGGCCCTCGTGGCGCAACGTCCGTTGCGACGCACCGGTCAGCATTTTCCTGTGATCTGACTATAGTCTGGCGCATTCATGCCGATAAGCAGGACAAGAGTTTCAAGCGCTTCTCGCACAATGACCATGAACCCGACTCAGTAAGTATTTTCTACCTATGGCAAAAATTATCGGCATCATCGTCGTTTTCGCGAGCGTTCTCGGCGGATACGTACTGTCCCACGGTCAGATCGCAGCGTTGATCCAGCCTTTCGAGGTCATGATCATCGGCGGTGCGGCGCTGGGTGCATTCCTGCAAGCCAACCCGGGCTATATGACCATGCTGGTCATCAAGAAGTCCTTGAAGATGTTCAGCACCCGGTTCACCCATGGCTATTACCTCGAAGTGCTGGGCCTGGTCTACGAGATCCTCAACAAGAGCCGTCGCGAAGGCATGATGGCCATCGAAGGCGACATCGAGGAGCCCGAGAACAGCCCGATTTTCGCCAAATACCCTGGCGTGCTCAAAGACACCCGCATGATCGCTTTCATCTGCGATTACCTGCGCATCATGTCTTCCGGCAACATGGCGCCCCACGAGTTGGAAGGCTTGTTCGACATGGAATTGCTGAGCATGAAAGAAGAGCTCGAGCATCCTTCCCACGCCGTGACCGGTGTCGCCGATGCCATGCCAGGTTTCGGTATCGTTGCTGCGGTACTGGGTATCGTGGTGACCATGGCCTCCCTGGGCTCCGGCGACAAAGCGGCGATCGGCATGCACGTCGGCGCGGCGCTGGTCGGTACCTTCTTCGGTATTCTCGCGGCGTACGGTTTCTTCGGCCCGTTGGCCACTTCCCTGGCCCACGATGCCAAGGAAGAAATGAACGTCTATGAATCGATCAAAGCTTCCCTCGTAGCGTCCGCGTCCGGCGTGCCGCCTTCGCTGGCCGTAGAGTTCGGTCGCAAGGTTCTGTATCCGGCCCATCGCCCCAGCTTCAGCGAGCTGGAACAAGCTGTCCGCGGTCGTTGATCCATGGAAAATAATCAGCCGATCATCATAAAGCGCGTCAAGCGCTATGGCGGAGGGCATCACGGCGGCGCCTGGAAAATCGCATTTGCCGACTTCGCGACGGCGATGATGGCGTTCTTCCTGGTGCTGTGGCTGATGTCGTCTGCCACGCCGGAGCAACTGCTCGCCATCGCCGGTTACTTCAAGGACCCGGTCGGGTTTTCCGACAGCGGCTCGCCCTACGTCATTGACCTGGGCGGTTCGCCGGAAATGTCCCCGGACCAGACGCTGAACCCGGAGGTGCAATCCACGCCTTCGCCGGATCGTGTGCCGGTCGACGCGGATCAGCAGGACGCCGCCGCCGAGCAGGTCGAGCAGGACCGTCTGGAAATGTTGCTGCAAGAGTTGCAGAACAAGATCAACGAGAATCCGCAACTGGCGAAGTTCAAGGACCAGATTCTGTTCGAGATCACCCAGGACGGCTTGCGTATCCAGATCACGGACGCCGAAAACCGCCCGATGTTCGACATCGGCAGTGCGAAGCTCAAACCGTATTTCGAAGACATCTTGCTGGCGATGGCCGACACCATCAAAGCAGTGCCGAACAAAGTCAGCATCAGTGGTCACACCGACGCGACCCCTTTTGTCGGCAACAACGGCTTCGGCAACTGGGAGCTGTCGTCCGGTCGAGCGAACGCTGCTCGTCGTGCGCTGCTCGCGGGTGGGTATCCGGATCAGCAGGTGGCGCGCGTGGTGGGTTATGCGTCTTCGGCACTGTACGACAAAGAGCACCCGCAAAATCCGATCAACCGTCGCATCGACATTGTGGTGATGACCAAGAAAGCGCAGCAGCGGATCGAAGGCGCGCAGAATTCAGGCGAAGCACCGCAAACCCCGGATGCGCCTGGAGCCGCTGCGCCATTGCCGGCACCTGGCGCTACCGCACCGGCCAATCAGCCGGGGGCGTCAATTTCCACACCGGCAGTTGATCCCCAGGCTTATGCCCAACCCCACGAGATTCGGCAGAAGCTGAACATCTTCGATCAGGGCCAGCTTAAGATCGACGAAACCAAGAACTGATGCCTGTGTAGCAGACGCAAAAACGCCGCGATGATCGCGGCGTTTTTGTTTGCGCAGTTCAAGCGCTGGGATCGCAGTCAGTAGGACCGGCTTCAGCCGTGAAGGCCTAAATCGAATTGACCACTACCGCTGAATCAATAACTGCTTTCCGGCAAGCTGGCGATGATCGAGCGATAGCTGTTCATGCGCTGTTGCTGCACGCGGCCGTCTGCAAGGCCCTGCAACAACGCACAACCGGGTTCGCGGTCGTGTTTGCAGTCGCGGAAGCGGCATCGGCCGAGCAGATCGTTGAACTCGATGAAGCCCGCTTCGACGTCGGCACGGCTGACGTGGCCCAGGCCGAATTCACGAATGCCCGGTGAGTCGATCAGGTCGCCGCCGCGCGGGAAGTGGAACAGGCGCGCGGTGGTCGTGGTGTGCGTGCCTTGGCCCGAATACTCCGACAACGGCCCGACGCGGGTGCCGACTTCCGGCAGCAGGCTGTTGACCAGCGAGGATTTGCCGACGCCAGACTGGCCGACGAACACACTGATGTGGCCATCCAGCTGGTCCTGCAATTGCTGCATGCCGTCGCCGTGGTGGGCCGACACTTCCAGCACCGGGTAACCCAGCGTGCGATAAACGGCCAGCAGCGCATTGAGCGCCGGGGCGTTCTGATCGTCGATCAAGTCAAACTTGTTCAACAGCAACAGCGGGCGAATCCCCGCGTGCTCGGCAGCCACCAGGTAACGATCGATCAGATTGGCATGGGGTTCGGGCATCGGTGCGAACACGATGACGATCAGGTCAACGTTGGCGGCGACCGGCTTGAGCTGGCCCCGGCTGTCCGGGCGGCTCAGTTCTGTATCGCGGGGCAGTTGCGCAACGATCACGCCGATGCCCTGATTGCCCGCGCGCCACACGACACGGTCGCCGGTGACCAGCGCCGGCAGGTTGGCGCGCAAGTGGCAGCGGAAAACCTGACCCTGCAGCTCGCCTTCCTGCGCTTCGACTTCTACCTGCACGCCAAAGTGCGCGATGACAAGGCCCGTTTGCTCGGGACCGAGATCGCCGCCTTCCAGCGTTTCGAGAGCGGTTGATTCACGTTTGGCGGCACGCGCGGCGCGTTCGCCCTGAATCTTTTCGATGCGCCAGTTCTGGCGGCGGTTGAGTTGGCGTTTGGCCATGGGTGTTCAGTGTTCCGTTTGAAGACGCATAAAGGTGCTGATTTGATAAAGCGCGGGCGAGTCTAGCACGCCCGGGTGGGCTAAACTGCGCGCCAACGCTGAGGAGCCGACATATGCAGAACAAACAGAATCTTATCTGGATCGACCTGGAAATGACCGGTCTGGACCCTGATAACGACGTCATCATCGAGATGGCAACCATCATCACTGACAGCGAGCTCAACACCCTGGCCGAAGGCCCGGTCATCGCGGTGCATCAGAGCGATGAGCTGCTGAACGGCATGGACGAATGGAACACCCGCCAGCACGGCGGTTCCGGCCTGACCCAGCGCGTGCGCGAAAGCAAAATCTCCAACGACGAAGCCGAGGCCATGACGCTTGAGTTCATCAAGCAGTGGGTGCCAGAACGCAGCTCGCCCATCTGCGGCAACAGCATCTGCCAGGACCGTCGCTTCCTGTACAAGCGCATGCCGACGCTGGAAAACTATTTCCACTACCGCAACCTCGACGTCTCGACCCTCAAGGAACTGGCTGCACGCTGGTCCCCTGACCTCAAGTTCAAGAAGGGCAGCACGCACCTTGCGCTGGACGATATCCGTGAGTCGATCGCCGAGCTGCGTTTCTACCGCGAGCACTTCATCAAGTCGTGATAGCAGGGCGCCGACGGCCAATCGCAGTCGTCTGGAGAGAGCGCTAAACCAAACGCTCTCTTTTGGTGCCCCGATCGAGTGGTTAGACTGCGCCCCTTTTTCGCAGGGACTGCCGCCATGTTGTTGATGCTCTACCTGATCGCCATTACGGCCGAAGCCATGACCGGCGCGCTGTCCGCAGGCCGTCGCGGCATGGACTGGTTCGGTGTGGTGCTGATCGCCTGCATCACGGCGCTGGGCGGCGGTTCGGTTCGCGACGTGCTGCTGGGGCATTACCCGCTGACGTGGGTCAAGCACCCGGAATACCTGATCCTTACCAGCATTGCAGCGCTGGTGACCATCTTCATCGCACCGCTGATGCGCCATCTGCGCTCGCTGTTTCTGGTGCTCGATGCACTGGGATTGGTGGCGTTTACCCTGATCGGCTGCATGACCGCGCTGGACATGGGCTTGAGCATGACCGTTGCCGCCGTGAGCGGGGTGATCACCGGCGTGTTTGGGGGAATCCTGCGGGACATTTTCTGCAACGACATCCCCCTGATCTTCCGTCGCGAGCTGTATGCCAGCGTATCGTTCGCCGCCGCGTGGTGCTTTTTGCTGTGCCAGTACGCCGGATTGCCGGTGGAGCAGGGCACGCTGATCACGCTGTTTGGCGGATTGTTACTGCGGCTGCTGGCGATCAAGTTTCGCTGGGAAATGCCGAAGTTTGTTTACAAGGACGGGCACTGAACCGGCGCGTAATTACAACAAGCGCCCTGGGGCCCTGGCTTCATGCTGCCCCAACGCCCATTCCACATGCTCGCGCACCATCTCTGACGGATGCTCCCGCCGCGCTTTCAGCGCTTCGATCACGGGGATGGTAGACGGCGCGTTACCCAGCCCCACGGCCAGATTTCTCAACCACCGCTCATACCCGGCGCGCCGCAACGGTGAGCCTTCGGTGTTGCTCAGGAAGGTGGTCTCATCCCACAAAAACAGCGTGGTCAATTCGGCGTTATCAAGGCCGTGACGGGGTTTGAAGTCCGTTTGATCGGTCGGCCGTGCGAAGCGATTCCACGGGCAGACGATCTGGCAGTCATCGCAGCCGAACACTCGATTGCCGATCAACGCACGCAAGTCTTCGGGGATCGACGTCTTCAGCTCGATGGTCAGGTAGGAAATACACTTTCGCGCATCCAGCACGTAGGGTCCGACGAAGGCGTTGGTCGGACACACGTCCAGGCAGGCCGTGCAGCGCCCGCAATGCTCGGTGGCGTGTGGGGCGTCTACCGGCAGCGGCAGGTCGACGAACAGCTCGCTGAGAAAGAAATAACTGCCGGCCTTGCGATTGAGCACCAGAGTGTTCTTGCCGATCCAGCCCAGCCCGGCCTGCTCGGCAATGGCCTTCTCCAGCACCGGCGCGCTGTCGACGAACGCGCGAAACCCGAATGGCCCGATCGCCTGTTGAATGCGCTCCGCCAGTTGCTGCACGCGCTTGCGGATCAGCTTGTGGTAATCACGCCCCAGCGCGTACCGCGAGACGTAGGCTTTCTCGGGCTGCCCCAGCAACTGAGCCATCTGCGTATCGCCGGGCAGATAGTCCATGCGCAACGACACCACGCGCAGCGTTCCTGGCACCAGCTCGTCCGGATGCGAACGTTTGCTGCCATGCGCTGCCATATAGTCCATCTCGCCGTGGTACCCGGCGTCGAGCCAGCGCTCCAGGTGCTGCTCGTGCTCGGCCAGGTCCAGCCCCGAGATTCCGACTTGCTGAAAGCCGAGCTCTCGCCCCCAACCCTTGATCGATTGGGTAAGGTCGGTCAGCCCGGCTGCCGTTAGAGGCACTGGAGCTGTGGATGGGTCTACAGTTATCGCGGACATGCAAAGAGGACACCGGGGCGCAGGTGCGTATAATTCTGCCAGACATCGGAGCCCAAAGACGCATGTTGCACAGCAAACCCCCATTTCCCGACGCACTGTACAGCGCCGCTCAGGTGCGCGACCTCGACGCACGCCTGATTGCTGCCGGCACGCCCGGCTTTGAGCTGATGCAGCGCGCTGCCCATGCTGCATGGCGGGCAATACGTCGTCGATGGCCCGAGGGCAGGCAGCTGACAGTGATGACCGGTCGCGGCAACAACGCCGGCGACGGCTACCTCGTGGCTGCGCTGGCCCGGCGTGCCGGCTGGCACGTTCACGTGCTGGCTGTGGGTGACTGCGCAGCGCTGGGCGGCGACGCTCGATCCGCTTATGAAGAAGCGGTTGCCGCCAAGGTCGATATTCAGCCCTGGCAACAGCAGGCGCTGGCCGGCATCGTTGTCGACGCGCTGCTGGGCACAGGGCTGACGGGGGACGTGCGCGATCTTTACGCGGCGGCCATTGAAGCCATCAACGACAGTGGATTTCCCGTAGTGGCCGTCGATCTCCCTTCAGGGCTCTGCGCCGACACCGGCCAAACACTGGGCGTCGCCGTCCGCGCCGATCTGACCGTCACCTTCATTGGCCTCAAGGTCGGGCTGTTCACTGGCGATGCGCCCGAACTGGTCGGCGAGCTGGTGTTCGATGACTTGCAGGCGGACGCCGAGATCATTCGGCAAACTTCCGTCAGCGTCAAACGGCTGGACACCTTCAATCTGCCCACCCTGGCGCCTCGCTCACGCATCGCACACAAGGGCATGTTTGGTCGCGTGCTGGTGGTGGGCGGAGATCGAGGTTTCGGCGGCGCAGCATTGCTCGCCACCGAAAGCACGCTGCGCACCGGCGCCGGCATGGTCACGCTGGCCACGCGGCCGGAACATATCAGCGCCGCGCTGACGCGATTCCCTGAAGTGATGAGCGCCGGCATCAGCTCGGCCAACCAGCTCCTCGCCTTGATTGAGCCCGCGTCGGTGCTGGTGGTGGGTCCGGGGCTCGGCCAGCACAGTTGGGGAAAAAGCCTGTTGTCTGCGGCCGCGAACGCGCCGTTGCCGCAGGTCTGGGATGCCGACGCGCTGAACGAGCTGGCGACCGGTGCCGTGCAATTGCCCGAGGGCAGCGTGATCACCCCGCATCCTGGCGAAGCCGCGCGCCTGCTGGGCACCGACACGAAACACATTCAAGCCGATCGTCCGGCTGCGGCGCGTGCGCTGGCCAGGAAATTCAATGCTGTATGCGTTTTAAAAGGCAGCGGCAGCCTGATCGCCAACCCGGCAGGTGACCTCTCACTGGCCGATCACGGCCATCCGGCGATGGCGACCGGCGGGCTGGGCGATGTCTTGTCCGGTGTCATCGGCGCGCTGATGGCGCAAAAGATGAGCGCATATGACGCTGCTTGTCTGGGCGTCTGGCTGCACGCCTTCGCTGGTGAGTTATGCGGCGCCGGCGGGCGAGGGCTGGCTGCCGCTGATCTGATTCCTGTTATTCGCCAGCTTCTGAAGGAGCACCAACCTTGTCTGAGTTAACCCTGGCGCTCATGGGTGAAGAGGCCATGACCCACTTCGGCGCACGTATTGCCCAAGTGACTGAAAGCAATGGGATTATTTTTCTGGTGGGCGATCTGGGGGCGGGCAAGACCACGCTGTCCCGAGGGATCATTCGCGGCCTGGGGCATACCGGCGCGGTAAAAAGTCCGACGTTTACGCTGGTAGAACCTTACGAAATTGGTAGAAACCGCGCGTATCACTTTGATCTCTACCGACTTGTTGATCCAGAAGAGCTAGAATTCCTCGGCATCCGGGACTATTTCGAAGGCGATGCCCTTTGTCTTATCGAATGGCCCAATCTTGGTGCAGGCTTTTTGCCAAAGCCTGACCTGATCATTACCATAAGGCCGCTCGACGAAGGTCGAGCGTTGACGTTGAGCCCAAAAAGCTCGCGTGGCGAGATGTGGTGTGCCGCTTTGGCGCCTTCGTTTAAATAGACATTCAATAGATATGGGGTTTGGTATGCGCATGCGCGCGCTGGTTACTGTGATAGGACTGCTGCTGGCGACACTGGCTGTCGACGCGTTGGCCGCTTCACAGGTACGAAGTGTCCGCTTATGGCGTGCCCCGGATAACACGCGGCTGGTTTTCGACCTGTCTGGCCCTGTTCAGCACAGTGTCTTCACGCTGCAGTCCCCTGACCGTCTGGTCATCGACATCAACGGCGCCACCCTGGGTGGGCCGCTGAACGTGCCGACGGCCAACACGCCGATCACCAGCATGCGCTCGGCGCAACGCACGCCTGACGACCTGCGCGTGGTCATCGACCTGAAGAAGGCCGTGACGCCGAAGAGCTTCACCCTCGCGCCGAACCAGCAATACGGCAACCGTCTGGTGGTCGACCTGTACGACAACGCCGCCGATGCCAATCCGCCGCCGTCGGTTGCCGATACCCCGGCCACCACCGCGCCTGCGACGCCCGCAGTGGTGCCGGTCAGCCCGTCCAAGCCTGAAATCAAGCTTACCCCTGTGCCCAACGGCAAGCGCGACATCGTTGTCGTCATTGATGCCGGTCACGGCGGAGAAGATCCGGGTGCGTCCGGCGGTCGCGGTGAGAAAGAAAAGAACGTCGTGCTCGCGATTGCCAAGGAGCTTCAGCGCCAGATCAACGGCGAAAAGGGCTACCGCGCCGAGCTGACCCGTACGGGCGACTACTTCATCCCGCTGCGTAAGCGCACGGAAATTGCCCGCGCCAAAGGTGCTGATCTGTTCGTGTCCATTCATGCCGACGCGGCGCCTTCTTCGGCGGCCTTCGGCGCTTCGGTGTTTGCCCTGTCGGAACGCGGCGCGACCTCCGAAACAGCACGCTGGCTGGCGGACAGTGAAAACCGTTCCGACTTGATCGGTGGCGCCGGGGCCGTGAGTCTCGATGACAAAGACCGCATGCTCGCGGGTGTGCTGCTCGATTTGTCGATGACCGCATCACTGACTTCAAGCCTGAACGTCGGCCAGAAGGTCCTGACCAACATCGGCCGCGTAACCTCGCTGCACAAGTCCCGCGTCGAGCAGGCCGGCTTCATGGTGCTGAAGTCGCCGGACATTCCGTCGATTCTGGTCGAGACCGGCTTCATCTCCAACGCGGCCGAAGCGAACAAGCTGCAAGGCACCAGCCACCAGCAGGCCCTGGCGCGCTCCATCACGGCGGGCGTGAAGCAGTTCTTCCAGCAGAATCCGCCGCAAGGCACGTACATCGCCTGGCTGCGGGATAACGGCAAGCTGGCCATGGGCGCACGCGAGCATACGGTGCGTCCCGGCGAGTCGTTGAGCATGATCGCGGCGCGCTACGACATGACCATGCCGATGCTTCGTACCGCCAATCATCTGAGCTCTGACGAGCTGAAAGTCGGGCAGGAGCTGAGAATCCCCAGCGCAGAACTGGCAGGTGAGCCGTGACTGACCTGCTGCTCGGTGACCAAGAACTGGATGTCAGCGTAAGCCCCGATCTACCGGCGGCCCAGGCTGCGCGTATCCAGTTGCTGAGCCCGCGGCTCGCCAACCAGATTGCTGCGGGCGAGGTCGTCGAGCGCCCGGCTTCGGTGATCAAGGAACTGCTCGAAAACAGCCTTGATTCCGGCGCGCGCCGTATTGATGTCGACGTCGAGCAAGCCGGCATCAAACTGTTGCGGGTTCGCGACGACGGCGGCGGCATCTCCTCGGATGATCTGCCCCTGGCACTGGCCCGACATGCCACCAGCAAGATCCGCGACCTGGAAGACCTTGAGCGAGTCATGAGCCTTGGCTTCCGGGGCGAAGCGCTGGCGTCGATCAGTTCCGTGGCGCGCCTGACGTTGACGTCTCGCACGCGCGACGCCGATCAGGCCTGGCAGGTCGAGACCGAAGGCCGCGACATGGCTTCCCGTGTTCAGCCCGCTGCGCATCCCGTCGGCACCTCCGTGGAAGTGCGTGACCTTTTTTTCAACACCCCTGCGCGGCGCAAGTTTCTTAAAGCCGAGAAAACCGAGTTCGATCACCTCCAGGAGGTAATCAAGCGCATGGCGCTGGCTCGGTTCGATGTGGCCTTTCATTTGCGCCATAACGGCAAGACTGTCCTGAGCCTGCATGAAGCCCACGATGACGTCGCGCGCGCGCGTCGGGTTTCGGCTATTTGCGGCCCCGGGTTTCTGGAGCAGGCGCTGCCGATCGAGGTCGAGCGCAACGGTTTGAGGTTGTGGGGATGGGTGGGGCTGCCGACGTTCTCGCGCAGTCAGGCCGATCTGCAGTATTTCTTCGTCAATGGCCGTGCAGTGCGCGACAAACTGGTTGCCCACGCTGTGCGTCAGGCTTACCGCGACGTGCTGTTCAACGGCCGGCATCCGACCTTCGTGCTGTTTTTCGAAGTCGATCCGGCGGTCGTCGACGTCAACGTCCACCCGACCAAGCACGAAGTGCGGTTCCGCGACGGGCGCATGGTTCACGATTTCCTCTACGGCACGCTGCATCGCGCCCTCGGCGATGTACGACCTGAAGATCAGCTCGCGGGCACCACCTCGGTTACCGCGCTGGTGCGTCCAAGCGGGCCGGATGCCGGCGAGTTCGGGCCCCAGGGCGAAATGCGCCTGGCCAATAACGTGCTCGAAACGCCACAAGGTCAGGCGTGGAATCCGCCGGCCGGATCCGCGCCAGGCTCTGGCAGTGGTGCGGGTTACCAGTATCAGTACACGCCGCGGCCGTCGTCGGTGCTTCCGGCTGAAGAGGCGCGTGCCGCTTACAGCGAATTCTTTGCCCCTCTGCCCGGCGTGCAGGCGTCGGCGAGCGCAGGCAGCGTGTCGCTTCCCGAATCCCAGGGCGATGTTCCGCCACTGGGTTATGCACTCGCTCAGCTCAAGGGCATTTATATCCTCGCGGAAAACGCCCACGGCCTGGTGCTGGTGGACATGCACGCGGCCCATGAGCGAATCATGTACGAGCGCTTGAAGATCGCCATGGCCAGCGAAGGCCTGAGCGGTCAGCCGCTGCTGGTGCCGGAGTCCATTGCGGTCAGCCAGCGCGAAGCCGACTGCGCCGAGGAACACATGGTCACCTTCCAGCAGCTGGGCTTCGAGTTGCAGCGCCTTGGACCGGAGACTCTCGCTATCCGGCAGATCCCCGCGCTGCTTAAACAGGCTGAGGCGAATCGACTGGTGCACGACGTGCTGGGCGATCTGATGGAGTACGGCACCAGCGATCGCGTTCAGGCGCACATGAATGAGCTGCTCGGCACCATGGCGTGCCACGGTGCGATCCGCGCCAATCGCCGGCTGGCCATCCCGGAAATGAACGGGCTGCTGCGTGACATGGAAAACACCGAGCGCAGCGGTCAATGCAACCATGGACGGCCCACCTGGACCCAGCTGGGTCTGGATGATCTGGACAAACTATTCCTGCGCGGTCGCTGATGAGTGCTCTTCCTCCGGCCATCTTTCTGATGGGGCCGACCGCCGCCGGGAAAACCGATCTCGCCATCGAGCTGACCAAAGTGCTTCCGTGTGAGCTGATCAGCGTGGATTCCGCGCTGGTGTACCGCGGCATGGA
Source organism: Pseudomonas sp. AK106 (assembly GCF_053903055.1). NCBI lineage: Bacteria > Pseudomonadati > Pseudomonadota > Gammaproteobacteria > Pseudomonadales > Pseudomonadaceae > Pseudomonas > Pseudomonas sp. AK106. The sequence continues at coordinate 5,024,602 of NZ_CP096426.1, read as the reverse complement.
CATCGGCACTGCCAAGCCATCAAAAGCGCTGCTGGAGACGTGTCCGCACCGTCTCATCGATATCCTCGACCCGAGCCAGAGCTACTCTGCGGCGGATTTTCGAACCGATGCCTTGCACGCCATGGCGGAAATTACCGCCCGGGGAAAAATTCCCCTGCTGGTGGGCGGCACGATGTTGTATTTCAAAGCTCTACTGGAGGGCCTGGCCGATATGCCTGCGGCTGACGCCGAGATTCGTGCGCAGATTGAGGCGCAAGCGGCCAGTCAGGGCTGGCAGTCGTTGCATGATGAGCTGGCGAGCATCGATCCGGTGTCGGCGGCGAGAATTCACCCCAACGATCCCCAGCGGCTGGTTCGCGCGCTGGAAGTCTTTCGGGTCAGCGGCATGAGCATGACCGCGCACCGGGAACAACAAAGTGCGCAAAGTGCTCAAGCGAGCGCTTCGGGGCGTCATCAATTGCCCTATACTGTCGCAAATCTCGCGATCGCACCGACGGATCGCAAGGTGCTCCACGACCGAATTGCTGTGCGTTTCAGGCAAATGCTTGATGAAGGATTCGTTGAAGAAGTCGTAGCGCTACGTTCGAGGGGTGATCTGAACTCGAATTTACCGTCTATAAGAGCTGTAGGGTATCGCCAGGTCTGGGATCATCTGGACGGCAAGCTGACTCGGGACCAGATGCAGGAGCGCGGCATCATTGCCACGCGCCAGCTGGCCAAGAGGCAGTTCACCTGGTTACGCAGCTGGCAGAATTTGCACTGGTTGGACAGCCTGGCTTGCGACAATCTGCCACGCGCCTTGAAATACCTGGGGTCGGTCTCCATATTGAGCTGAGTCCTTGCAATAGCCGTCTATCCTTGGGGGATAGCCTTCGGGAGGTAGCGGCCCAAGCCAATGTTTTCGAATTTATTCTATTGATCCTTAAAGGAGTGCGGCACATGTCAAAAGGGCATTCGCTACAAGACCCTTACCTGAACACTTTGCGTAAAGAGAAGGTTGGGGTTTCGATCTATCTGGTAAACGGTATCAAGCTGCAAGGCACTATCGAATCTTTTGACCAGTTCGTTATTTTGCTGAAGAACACTGTCAGCCAAATGGTCTACAAACACGCCATCTCGACTGTCGTTCCCGTCCGCCCGATTCGTCTGCCTAGCGCTACCGAATCCGAGCAGGCTGACGCCGAGCCAGGTAACGCCTGATAGGAGTCTGCTTTGTTCTTTGAGCGCCACAGTGGTGGTGAGCGGGCGATCCTCGTTCACTTGGATGGTCAGGACCCTGAGGCGCGCGAAGATCCGCAGGAGTTCAGGGAGCTGGCGCTGTCGGCCGGCGCCGACATTGTCTCGTTCGTCAACGTGCCAAGGCATCGGCCAACGGCAAAGTATCTGGTAGGCAGCGGCAAGGTCGAGGAATTGCGCGACCTGGTCAAAACCGAAAAGTCAGATATCGTCATCTTCAATCATGTCCTTACACCCAGTCAGGAACGTAACCTCGAACGTGTTTTCGAGTGTCGCGTGCTTGACCGTACGGGCCTGATTCTCGACATCTTCGCCCAACGGGCGCGCACCCATGAAGGCAAGCTGCAGGTCGAACTGGCCCAGCTTGAGCACATGAGTACGCGGCTGGTCCGTGGCTGGACTCACCTTGAGCGTCAGGGTGGCGGTATCGGTCTGCGCGGTCCGGGTGAAACCCAGCTCGAAACGGACCGGCGCCTGTTGCGTGTGCGCCTGCGTCAGATCAAGGGCCGGCTTGAAAAAGTTCGCAGTCAGCGTGATCAGGCCCGTCGTGGCCGGTCCCGCGCCGACATCCCTACGGTTTCGATCGTCGGCTATACCAACGCCGGCAAGTCAACGCTGTTCAATGCGGTGACCGACTCCGACGTCTACGCGGCCGATCAGCTGTTCGCGACCCTTGATCCGACCCTGCGCCGCCTTGAAGTCAAAGACCTTGGGCCGATTGTGCTGGCTGATACGGTGGGTTTCATCCGTCATTTGCCGCACAAGCTGGTCGAGGCCTTTCGGGCTACGCTCGAAGAGTCGAGCAACTCCGATCTGCTGCTGCATGTGATTGACGCTCATGAGCCCGATCGCCTTGAGCAGATCGAGCAGGTCATGGTGGTGCTGGGCGAGATTGGGGCCCAGGACTTGCCGATGCTTGAGGTGTATAACAAACTCGATCTGCTCGAAGGGGTTGAGCCGCAGATCCAGCGCGATGCCGATGGCAAGCCGCAGCGGGTCTGGGTTTCTGCCCGTGATGGACGCGGTCTGGACTTGCTCAAGCAAGCCATTGCCGAAGTGTTGGGCAATGACCTCTTCGTGGGGACGCTGCGCCTCACGCAGGAGTTCGCCCGGTTGCGTGCCCAGTTTTTCAACCTGGGTGCGGTGCAGAGCGAAGAGCACGACGAAGAAGGTCAGAGTCTTTTGGCTGTTCGGTTACCCCGAGTTGAATTCAATCGCCTGGTGAGTCGCGAAGGACTACAGCCGCTGGAATTCATCGAGCAACACACTTTGCAATAAAAGCCTGACAAAGCGGTTGTACCGCTTCGACGGGCATTCTGTAGCATTGGTCGGCGCGCCGTGGGCGCGTCTTTGCTTTATCAGATGGAGAGCGCTATGGCTTGGAATGAGCCGGGTGGCAACTCGAATAATCAGGATCCTTGGGGTGGTAAGCGCAAGGGCGGCGACCGCAAGGGGCCACCGGATCTCGACGAGGCCTTCCGTAAGCTGCAGGAAAGCCTGAATGGGTTGTTCGGTGGTGGCAAGAAACGCAGTGGCGATGGCGGCGGCAGCGGCGGTGGATCGAGCAAGGGCGGTGGCCTCGGCCTGCTCGGCATCGGTCTGGTCGTGCTGCTCGCCATCTGGCTGTACAACGCAATCTATGTGGTCGACGAGCAGGAGCAGGCTGTTGTGCTGCGCTTCGGCAAGTACTATGAAACCGTCGGGCCGGGTCTGAATATCTATTTCCCGCCGTTTGATCGCAAGTACCTCGAAAACGTGACGCGTGAACGTGCGTACAGCAAGCAGGGCCAGATGCTCACCGAAGACGAGAACATCGTCGAAGTGCCGCTGACCGTGCAGTACAAGATCACCAATCTGCAGGATTTTGTGCTGAACGTTGATCAGCCTGAAGTCAGCCTGCAGCATGCGACCGAAAGTGCCTTGCGTCATGTGGTGGGTTCGACCGCCATGGACCAGGTGCTGACTGAAGGTCGTGAGTTGATGGCCAGCGAAATCAAGGAGCGGCTGCAACGCTTCCTCGATACCTATCGCACCGGCATCACCGTGACTCAGGTCAACGTGCAGAGCGCTGCGGCGCCGCGCGAAGTCCAGGAAGCGTTCGATGACGTGATCCGCGCCCGTGAAGACGAACAGCGCTCACGTAACCAGGCTGAAACCTACGCCAACGGTGTGATCCCGGAAGCGCGCGGTCAGGCTCAGCGTATTGTCGAAGACGCCAACGGCTATCGCGATGAAGTGGTTTCTCGGGCCAAGGGTGAGGCGGATCGTTTTACCAAGCTGGTCGCCGAGTACCGCAAGGCACCGGAAGTCACGCGTGAACGTCTGTATCTGGACACCATGCAGGAAGTCTTCAGCAACACCAGCAAGGTACTTGTGACCGGCGACAAAGGTCAGAACAACCTGCTTTATCTGCCGTTGGACAAAATGATCGATAGCAGCCGTAACGGTTCCAGCTCGTCTGCCACGGGCGGCGCTGCTGCTGCACCGGCAGATCCGGGCTCACGGGCAGCGGACATGCAACAGCAACGTGACACGCGCACTAGGGAGACTCGCTGATGAGCAATAAATCTCTGGTTGCCCTGATTGTCTGCGTCGTGTTGGCCGTGGTCGCATGGAACAGCTTCTACATCGTCGCTCAGACCGAGCGCGCGGTGCTGCTGCAATTCGGTCGCGTGGTTCAGGCGGATGTTTCGCCAGGCCTGCACGTGAAGATTCCTTACGTGAATCAGGTGCGCAAGTTCGATGGTCGCTTGATGACCCTCGATGCGCCGACTCAGCGTTTCCTGACGCTGGAAAAGAAAGCCGTGATGGTCGATGCCTACGCCAAATGGCGCGTGAAGGACGCTGAGCGTTTCTACACCGCGACATCCGGCCTGAAGCAGATCGCCGATGAGCGTCTCTCCCGTCGTCTCGAATCCGGTCTGCGTGACCAGTTCGGCAAGCGCACGCTGCACGAGGTGGTTTCGGGTGAGCGTGACGCACTGATGGCTGACATCACTGCGTCTCTGAACACCATGGCCGGCAAAGAGCTGGGCATCGAAGTTGTCGATGTTCGAGTCAAGGCCATCGACCTGCCGAAGGAAGTGAACCGCAGCGTGTTCGAGCGTATGAGCACCGAGCGTGAGCGTGAGGCCCGTGAGCACCGCGCCAAGGGTAACGAGCTGGCGGAAGGCATCCGTGCCGACGCCGATCGTCAGCGCCGCGTTCTGTTGGCTGAAGCGTATCGGGAGTCTGAAGAGGCACGCGGTGATGGTGATGCTCAAGCGGCTGCGATCTACTCCAAGGCCTACGGTCAGGATCAGGAGTTCTACGCGTTTTACCGTAGCCTGCGCGCCTACCGTGAAAGCTTCGCCAACAAAAGCGACGTGATGGTGCTGGACCCAAGCAGCGAGTTCTTCCGCTATTTGCAAAAAGCCAAGCCGTAATCGCATCAGCACCTGATCACTCCGCCGGGCGGCAAAACTGCCCGTCGGGGTGATCGCGCGACAAAACGTGTGTATGATGCGGCAGCCGGGAAATTCCCGGCTTTTTTGCGTCTGCACGATTGATTGGCCGTGGCGTGTTCCGTGCGCGGCAGTTTTTTCGAGGACGGTGTTCGCGATAGTGCGGCGCATCGGGCAGGGGACATTCCCTTGCCCTGCGTCCGCAGAATGCTGTCTGCTTCACTCAAGGCTTGCCCAAGGGCCGGCCGCCCGGATCATAGGGGAAAGGCGTAATGGCAACGGTTGACCGCTGGCTGCTGCCGGATGGCATCGAAGAAGTACTGCCGCCGGAAGCTGCGCGTATTGAAGTCGCGCGTCGTCAGGTGCTGGATCTGTTTCAGAGCTGGGGCTACGAATTTGTCGTGACCCCGCACATCGAATACCTCGAATCACTGCTCACCGGTGCGGGCCAGGATCTGGATCTGCGCACCTTCAAAGTGGTCGACCCGCAATCGGGCCGGCAGATGGGTTTCCGCGCGGACATCACGCCACAGGTCGCCCGCATCGACGCCCACACCCTGCGTCGCGAAGGCCCAAGCCGCCTCTGCTACGCCGGCAGCGTGCTGCATGCCCAGCCGCGTGCGTTGTCGTCCTCGCGCAGCCCGATCCAGTTGGGTGCCGAGCTGTACGGCGACGCGAGCCCGAGCAGTGACGTCGAAGTCATCAGCCTCATGCTGGCGATGCTGCAATTGGCGGATGTGCCAGACGTCCATATGGACCTGGGGCACGTCGGGATTTACCGCGGTCTTGCCCGCGCTGCCGGATTGTCCGGCGAAGTCGAGCAACAGCTGTTTGATGCACTCCAGCGCAAAGCCATCGACGAGGTCATTGGATTGACCGAAGGTCTGCCGGCCGACCTGGCCAGCATGTTGCGTGCTCTGGTGGATCTGTGTGGCGACCGTACGGTATTGGCGCAGGCCCGCGACCGTCTGGCGAATGCGCCGGCGGCGGTCATTGAAGCGCTGGATGATCTGCAGGAAATCGCCGAACGTCTCTCGGCCCGATTCCCTGAGCTACCGTTGTACTTTGACCTTGGCGAATTGCGCGGCTACCACTACCACACTGGCGTGGTGTTTGCGGTCTTCGTCCCGGGTGTTGGCCAGTCGATCGCCCAGGGCGGTCGGTACGATGACATTGGTGCCGACTTCGGTCGCGCGCGCCCGGCGACGGGTTTTTCCACCGATTTGAAAACCCTGGTGACACGCGGCCAGGCGCAGATCGAGCTACCGTCTGGCGGTATCTGGATGCCGGACAGCACTGATGCGGCGCTGTGGCAAACGGTCTGCCAGTTGCGTGCTGAAGGTCAGCGTGTGGTTCAGGCGTTGCCAGGCCAACCGGTTTCAGCAGCGCTAGACGCCGACTGTGATCGGCAATTGATTCAGCAAGGCGAGCGTTGGCAGGTAATGCCGCTGGCCTCTTGAGTTTCCCCGCCGGCCGCTGCCGGCACCAAGTTTGCGCGAATGAGGACAAGTGTTATGGGTAAGAATGTCGTAGTCCTGGGCACCCAATGGGGTGATGAGGGCAAAGGCAAGATCGTAGATCTGCTGACCGAACATGCAACCGCGGTAGTGCGCTATCAAGGTGGCCACAACGCTGGCCACACACTGGTGATCGACGGCGAAAAAACCGTCCTGCACCTGATTCCGTCCGGCGTCCTGCGCGAAGGCGTGCAGTGCCTGATCGGCAACGGTGTGGTCGTCGCGCCTGATGCGCTCATGCGCGAAATCACCAAGCTGGAAGATAAAGGCATTCCGGTGCGCGAGCGTCTGCGCATCAGCCCGTCCTGCCCGCTGATCCTGTCCTATCACGTGGCCCTTGATCAGGCCCGTGAAAAGGCTCGTGGCGAGCACAAGATCGGCACCACCGGTCGTGGCATCGGCCCGGCTTACGAAGACAAGGTTGCGCGTCGTGGTCTGCGCATCGGTGATCTGTTCCACCGCGAGCGCTTCGCCGCCAAGCTGGGCGAACTCCTGGATTACCATAACTTCGTTCTGGTCAATTACTACAAAGAGCCGGCGATCGACTTCCAGAAGACACTCGACGAGTGCATGGAATACGCCGAGCTGCTCAAGCCGATGATGCTCGACGTGACCGCAACGCTTCACGAAATGCGCCGCGCCGGCAAAGACATCATGTTCGAAGGCGCTCAGGGTTCGCTGCTGGACATCGACCACGGTACCTACCCGTACGTCACCAGTTCGAACACCACTGCCGGCGGCATCGCTACCGGTTCGGGCATGGGGCCAATGTACCTGGATTACATTCTGGGCATCACCAAGGCTTACACCACTCGCGTGGGTTCGGGTCCGTTCCCGACGGAGCTGTTCGACGACGTTGGCGCGTTCCTGGCCAAGCGCGGCCACGAGTTCGGGGCAACCACCGGCCGTGCGCGTCGCTGTGGCTGGTTCGACGCCGTTATCCTGCGTCGCGCCATCGACGTTAACAGCATCTCGGGCATCTGCCTGACCAAGCTGGACGTGCTTGACGGTCTCGAGACCATCAACATCTGCGTGGGTTACAAGAACGAAAACGGCGCAGTGATCGACGCACCGACCGACGCCGACAGCTACATCGGCCTTGAGCCGGTGTACGAAGAAGTGCCGGGCTGGTCCGAGTCGACCCTGGGTGCCAAGACCCTGGAAGAGCTGCCTGCCAATGCTCGCGCTTACATCAAGCGTCTTGAAGAGCTGGTCGGCGCACCGATCGACATTATTTCGACGGGCCCTGACCGCAACGAGACGATCGTTCTGCGTCATCCGTTCGACTGATAAGTCGTTGAAGCGCAAATAAAGGGTCGCCTCGGCGGCCCTTTGTTTTGCCCGCTGGAAACTACTCGCCACTGCGGCACGACCCTTGCTGTGATTCCGCTTATAAAACGATGCCATCATTTTGCTGGCGTGTGTGGCGAGGGATCTCCTGTGTCGGCCGTTAATTCTCTTCTGCGCAGCCGCTTGCTGCGGCCCGTATTCATTGCTCTTGGTATCGCCCTTCTGGTGCAAGTGCTGGTTGCCGTCGCCCTCACTCGGAGCACCGTCACTGCGCTCGAAGCTGAGCTGGCGGCACGGCTGGGTGTAGATTCGCAACACTTGACCGGCGAGCTGGAGCAGGCGAGCCGTGACGTAACGTCCAGTCTGGACAGTCTTTCGCAAAATACTCGTCAGCGCCTGAGTGCCGGCCTCTCGACGCGCCTTAAAGATGAGCAGGCGCAACTGCGTGCGACGCTGGAGAAAGACCTTCGGGATTCGGCGACGGACATGGCCGAGCTGCTGGCAGCTGTCGCGCCACGGGCGATGTGGGATGGCGATACGCCGACGCTGTCGGAGTTCGCGCGCCGGGCGCAACGTAATCCGAACGTGCTTTTTGTGGTCTACGACGATGCCCAGGGCGAGCACTTGACGCGTTACCTGAATCGCGAGAACGAATCGATCAAGGCCCTGTTGGCGAAAGGCGAGGGTGAGCGCGCCATGGACAAGGTCCTGAACGCGGCGCAGAAAGACCCTTCGGTTTACTACGTTGAAGCGTCCATCAGCCCCAATGGCGTCGAGATCGGCAAGGTCCGCATGGGCGTGTCAACCACCTCGGTAGAAGAGAATCTGGCGGCGCTGGACAAGCGCTTCGCTGCGCTGATCGGCAGCGGTGATCAACTGGTCTCGGAGAGCTTGGGCGGCGCTGCGGCCGAGAGCTCTGCCGCATTGCGCTCGCGTCTGCAAACAGCGCAATCGTCGGCCGCTGCGATGGCGACCAATACCAGTTCTGCCGTACAGGAAGCTGCGTCCACGTTGCGCTGGAGGATCGGCGTCGGGCTGTCCCTGGTGGGGCTCGGCGTGCTGGTGGTGTTGGCGACTGTGCTGGGGCGCCGCGTGGTGCTGCGCTTGCAGTTGCTCAACCGTGCGCTGGATGATCTGGCGGCAGGTGAAGGCGATCTGACCAAGCGCGTCAAACTCAACAGCAACGATGAGATAGGCGACATGGCTGCGGCCGTGAACCGCTTTGTCGATAAGTTGCAGCCGATCGTCCGGGAGGCGGGGGATGTGGCGCAGCAGACTGGCGTCGAGATTGGCGCCATGAGCAAACGCAATGCAGGAGCTGGCGCGGCAGCTGAATTGCAGCGCGATGAGGTGGCTGCCAGCCTTCAAGCGTTGGCACAGATGGCTGACGAGGCGCAGGCCGAGAGCCAGGCGATGCAGGCGGCGTTGCGGCAGGTGGTGGATATTCGTCAAGCGACTGATGAGAACACGCGCACCTCCAATCATGTCGGCAGTTTGATCGAGGCGCTGGCCGGGCAGGTGGAGACCGGTGCCCAGGTCATCGAGCGGCTGGCGCAGCAAAGCCAGCAGATTGAAGTGGTGCTGGAAGTGATCCATGGCATCGCCGAGCAAACCAACCTGCTTGCTCTCAATGCTGCCATTGAGGCTGCGCGCGCCGGCGAGACCGGTCGAGGTTTCGCCGTTGTCGCCGATGAAGTGCGCGCGTTGGCGAGCAAGACGCAAAGCTCAACGGGCGATATCCAGGAGCACATCGCCAAGCTGCAATCCGGGGCGCGCGAAGCAGTGGCAACGATTGGTCTCGCCGGTCGTCAGGCCAAGGAAGGGCTCGCAGTGCTGAAAGACAGCGCGCGGCTGCAGCACTCTGTGCAGGTGTCGGTCGAGCAGGTTCATGCGGCGATTGGCCTGGCGACCCGAGCGGCAGAGCATCAGGCTCAGGGCGCGCAAGCGGTGCGTGGGCGGGTAGAGGTTATTCACGCCCAGGCCGAGAAGGCTGCCCAGGCGGTGGTGGAAACGACCGCCAGCGGCAAGACGCTGGACAGGCTTGCCGCGCAGCTGAAGGCTAGTCTGGGGCAATTTCGAGCGTAGTTTCGCTCTGGGGGGGGGGCAATTGCAGCTCCCCAGAAAGCACAAAACCGAGCACTCGGCTCGGTTTTGTTTGTTTGGTGCCCAGAAGAAGACTCGAACTTCCACGACCTTGCGGTCACCAGCACCTGAAGCTGGCGTGTCTACCAATTTCACCATCTGGGCATGGCGCTGATTTAATTAGATTTTTCGCGGGAGTGCAACTGAATTTTTGAATTTATTGGGGAGACGGCAGGATGATTCATTTGCAGCGAGGACAGGGCAGGGGGAAGTGATCTACGCTAGCGGCTGTTTTGCCACCCTTGACTTTTCAAACCGCAAAATGCACAAAACCGAGCCTAAGCTCGGTTTCGTTGAATTGGTGCCCAGAAGAAGACTCGAACTTCCACGACCTTGCGGTCACCAGCACCTGAAGCTGGCGTGTCTACCAATTTCACCATCTGGGCAGTTCGTTGATTTCATTCGATATTTCGTTTGATTTCAACTACAACTTGGCAGTGCCGTCGTTGTGGGGCGCATCTTACGGAGGAGATTGAAGGCTGTAAAGCCCCCGTGCAAAAATAATTTGAAATAGCGAAAAGTCCCAGCAAACGCTGTCTTCGCGTTTCAATCTGGTATATGCCAAACTAATTACATACAGATAAGGTGAATTCATTCTAATGGCCGATTGGCAGTCCCTCGATCCCGAGGCCGCTCGTGAAGCGGAAAAATACGAAAACCCCATCCCTAGCCGTGAGCTGATTCTGGCTCACCTCTCCGAGCGCGGATCGCCCGCAGCCCGCGAGCAGTTGGTGGAAGAATTTGGCCTGACGACTGAAGATCAGATCGAGGCCCTGCGACGTCGGCTCCGTGCCATGGAGCGCGACGCGCAACTGATTTACACCCGGCGCGGCACGTACGCGCCGGTCGACAAGCTGGACCTCATCCTGGGTCGCATCAGCGGTCACCGTGACGGCTTCGGCTTCCTGGTCCCGGATGACGGCTCTGACGACCTGTTCATGAGCCCTGCGCAAATGCGCCTGGTGTTCGATGGTGACCGTGCATTGGCGCGCGTCTCGGGCCTGGACCGTCGCGGTCGCCGCGAAGGCGTCATCGTCGAGGTCATCTCCCGCGCCCATGAAACCGTAGTGGGCCGCTACTTCGAAGAAAGCGGCATCGGTTTCGTCCAGCCGGACAACCCAAAAATCCAGCAAGAAGTTCTGATTACCCCGGGCCGTAACAACGGCGCCAAGGTCGGTCAGTTCGTCGAGGTGAAAATCACCCACTGGCCAACCCCGCGTTTTCAGCCGCAAGGCGACGTGGTTGAGGTTGTGGGTAATTACATGGCGCCAGGCATGGAGATCGATGTCGCGCTGCGTACCTACGACATTCCTCATGTCTGGCCCGAGGCTGTGCTGAAAGAAGCCGCCAAATTGAAGCCGGAAGTGGAGGAGAAGGACAAGGAAAACCGCGTCGATCTGCGTCACCTTCCATTCGTCACCATCGACGGTGAAGACGCCCGCGACTTCGACGATGCCGTTTTCTGCGAAGCCAAGCCCGGCAAGCTGCGCCTGTTCTCCGGCGGCTGGAAGCTTTACGTGGCCATCGCCGACGTATCAAGCTACGTGAAGCTCGGCTCGGCGCTCGACGCGGAGTCTCAAGTGCGTGGCAACTCGGTGTATTTCCCCGAGCGCGTGATCCCGATGCTGCCTGAGCAGCTGTCCAATGGGTTGTGCTCGCTGAATCCGCTGGTTGATCGTCTGGCAATGGTTTGCGAGATGACGATCTCCAAAACCGGCGAAATGACGGACTACGTGTTCTACGAAGCCGTGATCCACTCCCATGCACGCCTGACCTACAACAAGGTCAGCTCGATGCTGGAACACCCGAAAGCCGCCGAAGCCAAGCAGCTGCGTGAGCAGTATGGCGACGTCGTACCGCATCTGAAGCAGCTTTATGCGTTGTACAAAGTGCTTCTGGGCGCCCGGCATGTTCGCGGTGCCATCGATTTTGAAACCCAGGAAACCCGGATTATTTTCGGTTCCGAGCGCAAAATCGCCGAGATTCGTCCGACCACTCGCAACGATGCGCACAAGCTGATTGAAGAGTGCATGCTCGCGGCGAACGTGGCGACTGCAGCGTTTCTCAAGAAGCACGAAATTCCCGCACTGTACCGCGTGCACGACGGCCCGCCGCCTGAGCGCCTGGAAAAGCTGCGTGCCTTCCTTGGCGAGTTGGGTCTTTCCCTGCACAAGGGCAAAGACGGCCCGACGCCGAAGGACTACCAGGCGCTGCTCGAAACCATCAAGGACCGTCCGGATTACCACCTGATCCAGACTGTCATGCTGCGTTCGTTGAGCCAGGCGGTATACAGCTCCGATAACCATGGCCACTTCGGCTTGAATTACGAGGCGTACACTCACTTCACCTCGCCGATTCGTCGCTACCCGGACTTGCTGACTCACCGCGCGATCCGCAGTGTGATCCGCTCCAAGCAGGAAACCCCGCACGTCCGCCGTGCCGGTGCTCCCGCCATTCCGAAGGCCCGTATTTACCCGTACGACGAAGCGATGCTCGAGCAATTGGGCGAGCAGTGCTCGATGAGCGAGCGCCGTGCCGATGAGGCGACACGCGACGTCACGAACTGGCTGAAATGCGAGTTCATGAAAGACCGCGTTGGCGAGTCGTTCCCGGGTGTGATCACGGCTGTTACCGGCTTTGGTCTGTTCGTCGAGCTGACCGATATCTACGTCGAAGGCCTGGTTCACGTCACCGCATTGCCGGGTGACTACTACCACTTCGATCCGGTCCATCATCGCCTGGCCGGCGAGCGCACAGGCCGTAGCTTCCGCCTGGGCGATACCGTTGAAGTGCGCGTGATGCGCGTTGATCTGGACGAGCGCAAGATCGACTTCGAAATGTCCGAAAAGACCACCAGCGCGCCGATCGGCCGCAAGCGTCGAACGTCCGAGCCTGCTGCGGCGGAGAAGGGCAAGGATTCCAAGGAGTCGTCGTCTGCTTCCAAGTCCGGTCGCCGCACCGCGAAAGAGCCTGTCGCCGAAGCCTACCGGCCGGGTGATGCGGCTGCCAAGAATGCGGAAGTACGCAAAAGCCGTGAGATGAAGAAAGCGCTGCTGACTGAAGCCAAGGGTGGTAGCAAGGCATCGTCGGGAAAGTCGACGAGTGACTCTGCCGGCGCTTCCGGTAAAACCAGCAAGCATCGCAAGGGGTCGTCCAAATCGGGCTCGACCTCTGCTTCAGGCAGTGGCAGCGTGCGCAAACCTAAGGCGAAGTCATGAGTCAGCTGGAAAAAATCTACGGTGTTCATGCCGTAGAGGCGTTGTTGCGTCATCACCCGAAGCGGGTCAAGCAGATCTGGCTGGCTGAAGGGCGCAGCGATCCGCGGGTTCAGGTGCTTATCGAGCTCGCCGCGCAGAGCCGCGTGTCGGTGGGGCAGGCCGAGCGCCGCGAGATGGATGCGTGGGTCGAGGGTGTTCACCAGGGCGTAGTGGCGGATGTCAGTCCGAGCCAGGTCTGGGGCGAGGCGATGCTCGACGAGTTGCTCGATCGCACTGAAGGTCCGCCACTGATCCTGGTGCTTGATGGCGTCACTGACCCCCATAACCTCGGCGCCTGCCTGCGGACTGCCGACGCAGCCGGCGCTCTGGCGGTGATCGTGCCCAAGGACAAGTCTGCGACATTGACGCCGACCGTTCGAAAAGTGGCATGCGGTGCGGCGGAGGTGATCCCTCTTGTGGCCGTGACCAACCTGGCACGCACGCTGGAAAAACTTCAGCAACGTGGTCTGTGGGTCGTCGGCACTGCGGGCGAGGCCGAGCAGGAGTTGTATCAGCAGGACCTGACCGGCCCGACCATCCTGATCATGGGTGCCGAAGGCAAAGGCATGCGCCGCCTGACCCGCGAGCATTGCGACTATCTGGTGCGCCTGCCGATGGCTGGCAGCGTGAGCAGTCTAAACGTTTCGGTTGCCACAGGCGTCTGCCTGTTCGAAGCCCTGCGTCAGCGCGCTGCTGCCAAGAAGTAGTCAGCCAAGAGTGGCAAGCCCCAAGCCTCAAGCTGCAAGCCGGTTATGCTTCAGCTTGTAGCTTGTAGCTTGTAGCTTGTAGCTTGTAGCTCAGCGTCATTGTTCAAATATTCACCAATCTCCTTGCGCCCCTCCGACCCCTTCTCTACAATTGCGCCCCTTGCTGTCATGGCAGGCGCTCATGTGCCTGTCCCTGTGCAAGATAAACCAGTGTTATTCACTCCTTGTCTGACCGCTTTGGCGGCAGGCTACAACCCGTAAGGAGCATTCATGCGTCATTACGAAATCATCTTTCTGGTTCACCCGGACCAGAGCGAGCAAGTCGGCGGCATGGTAGAGCGTTACACCAAGCTGATCGAAGAAGACGGCGGCAAGATCCACCGTCTGGAAGATTGGGGCCGTCGTCAACTGGCCTATGCAATCAACAATGTTCACAAGGCTCACTACGTGATGCTGAACGTTGAGTGCACTGGCAAGGCCCTGGCCGAGCTGGAAGACAACTTCCGTTACAACGATGCCGTGATCCGTAACCTTGTCATCCGTCGCGACGAAGCTGTTACTGGCCAGTCCGAAATGCTCAAGGCTGAAGAAAACCGCAGTGAGCGCCGTGAGCGTCGCGACCGTCCTGAGCACTCCGACGCCGATGGCGCCGATGGTGATGACAGCGACAACAGCGATAACGCTGACGAGTAATCCACGGACCTTTTGAGGAGCCCATTACATGGCACGTTTCTTCCGTCGTCGTAAATTCTGCCGCTTCACAGCTGAAAATGTGAAGGAGATCGATTACAAAGATCTCAACACCCTGAAAGCCTACGTATCTGAAACCGGCAAGATCGTTCCTAGCCGCATTACTGGTACCAAAGCTCGTTATCAGCGTCAGCTGGCTACCGCTATCAAGCGCGCCCGCTTCCTGGCCCTGTTGGCCTACACCGACAGCCACGGCCGCTGAGACCAGGTAGTCGACAAACGCAGTAAGGGATAGATCGCATGCGCGCCATGGCTGAATTCATCATGCGCGGCCGCATGCAGGCCACTCTCGTAGTGGTTGGATGTGCGGCATTGCCGCTGTTGTTCTGGTTGAGTGCTGCCGCAGGTTGCCTTGTGCTCCTGCGACGCGGGATGAGTGACGCCCTGGGCGTCCTTGCCTGGGCTCTGCTGCCGGCGTTGGTCTGGTGGTATTTCGGTGAACCTCGCACCCTGATGGTGTTGCTGGGTTCCTGGGGGCTGGCCGCCGTGTTGCGTGCCAGCGAGTCCTGGGTCCGCGTGCTGCTGGTCAGCGTGGCGGTTGGATTGTTGTATGCAGTGGTTCTGGGCGCGGTGTTTCGCGAGCCCATCGAAGCCATGGCGGGGGAGCTGCAAAAGCTCCTGCCCCACGTCTTCGGTGATGTCTACCAGCAGATGTCGGTAGAAGAGCGAGCGCGTCTGGGGGCACTGATTACGCCCGTCCTCAATGGCCTGATTGCAGCGTTGTTGCAGATCGTCAGCGTGGTATGCCTGCTCCTTGGGCGGTACTGGCAGGCGTTGTTGTATAACCCGGGCGGTTTCGGACGCGAATTTCGCAGCCTGAAACTCCCGCGGGCACCGATGCTGGTGCTGCTGGTGTGCATGTTGGTGGGGCCGAACTTCGGTCCTCAACTGGCGATGCTGACACCGTTGTGCAGCGTGCCGCTCATGTTCGCGGGCCTGGCCCTGATTCACGGTCTGGTCGCTGCGAAGCGCCTGACACGGTTCTGGCTGGTGGGGTTGTACGTCACGCTGTTGCTGTTCATGCAGCTGATCTATCCGTTGCTGGTGGTGTTTGCCATTGTCGACAGCCTGATTGATTTTCGCGGCCGTCTGGCGTCGAAAGATGCCGATAACGGTTCTGCGAACGGTGAAGGTTAAAGTTAAGAGGTTTTACCAAATGGAACTCATCCTGCTGGAAAAAGTCGCCAACCTGGGCAACCTGGGCGATAAAGTAAACGTTAAGGCTGGCTACGGTCGTAACTTCCTGCTGCCTTTCGGCAAAGCAACCGCTGCAACCGCTGCCAACGTGGCCGCGTTTGAAGAGCGTCGTGCAGAGCTGGAAAAAGCTGCCGCCGAGAAGAAAGCTTCTGCTGAAACTCGTGCTGCTCAACTGGCTGAGCTGGAAGTGACTATCACTGCCACCGCTGGTGACGAAGGCAAGCTGTTCGGTTCGATCGGTACTCACGACATCGCTGACGCACTGACCGCCTCTGGCGTTGAAGTGGCTAAAGCTGAAGTTCGTCTGCCGAACGGCACCATCCGTAACGTTGGCGAATACGACGTAGCCGTGCACCTGCACAGCGATGTCGAAGCTACCGTTCGCGTTGTTGTTGTAGCTGCTTAAGCAGTATGGTTTCTGCGCTTCGGTGCAGAGGTCTGACCGACTGATGACTCGCTCCTCGGTCGGTTAGCATTGGGCACGTTCCTGTTCGCAGGTCGTGCCCTTTGTCATTTCTGAGTATCCTGATTCAACCCCCTGATTTCCGTGTGGCCATGAACGACATCTCCGCTCCCGAGCAATATGACCTGCAAACCGCTGCCCTGAAGGTGCCGCCGCATTCCATCGAGGCCGAACAGGCCGTGCTCGGTGGTTTGATGCTGGACAACAACGCCTGGGAGCGCGTGCTTGATCAGGTGTCGGATGGCGACTTCTATCGTCATGACCACCGTCTGATATTCCGCGCCATTGCCAAGCTGGCGGATCAGAACCAGCCGATTGACGTCGTGACCCTCGCCGAGCAGCTCGACAAGGAAGGCCAGACGTCGCAAGTCGGTGGCCTCGGTTACCTGTCCGAGCTGGCGAAGAACATCCCGTCGGTTGCGAACATCAAGGCGTATGCCCAGATCGTTCGTCAACGCGCAACGCTGCGCCAGTTGATCGGCATCAGCACCGAGATCGCTGACAGTGCGTTCAACCCGGAGGGGCGTACCGCCGAAGAGATTCTCGACGAGGCCGAACGGCAGATCTTCCAGATCGCCGAAGCGCGGCCCAAGACAGGCGGCCCGGTCAGCGTCAACGACCTGCTGACCCGGGCGATTGACCGCATCGATACGCTGTTCAACATCGGCGACGGCATCACCGGTCTCTCTACCGGTTACGCCGACCTGGATGAAAAGACCAGCGGTCTGCAGCAGTCTGACCTGATCATCGTCGCGGGTCGTCCGTCGATGGGTAAGACCACCTTCGCGATGAACCTGGTGGAAAACGCGGTGCTGCGCAGCGACAAGGTGGTGCTGGTCTACTCGCTGGAGATGCCAGGCGAATCGCTGATCATGCGTATGCTTTCGTCGCTCGGTCGTATCGATCAGACCAAGGTCCGTTCCGGTCAGCTCGATGACGATGACTGGCCGCGCCTGACATCGGCGGTCAACCTGCTCAACGATCGCAAGTTGTTCATCGATGACACGGCAGGCATCAGCCCCTCCGAGATGCGAGCGCGCACGCGGCGGCTGGTACGCGAACATGGCGATATCGGCCTGATCATGATCGACTACCTGCAACTGATGCAGATCCCTGGCTCGAGCGGCGATAACCGGACGAACGAGATTTCCGAGATCTCCCGTTCGTTGAAAGCGCTCGCCAAGGAATTCAATTGCCCGGTGGTCGCGCTGTCCCAGCTCAACCGCTCCCTCGAACAGCGTCCCAACAAGCGCCCGGTGAACTCCGACTTGCGGGAGTCCGGAGCGATCGAGCAGGACGCCGACGTCATCATGTTCGTCTACCGGGATGAGGTGTATCACCCCGAGACCGAACACAAAGGCATCGCTGAAATCATCATCGGCAAGCAGCGGAACGGCCCGATCGGGTTTATCCGGCTGGCGTTCATCGGCAAGTACACCCGCTTCGAGAACCTCGCGCCGGGCAGTTACAACTTTGATGATGATGAATAAGTAGGCCTCTGGATCGCGACTTTGATGCCGGAAGGGTGCCAGAGTCGCGAGTCAAGCCGATCACTTATCCGACTACTGTCGTCGGATTTGATCAAAATTTGTGCTATTCTCCGCGCCCGCGAATTTCCAAGCGAAAATCGCCCCCAGACACGAACACTGGTCATCGATATGCAAGCAGCCAAGCCGTTATTTGACTATCCGAAGTACTGGGCCGAATGTTTCGGACCAGCGCCTTTCCTGCCCATGAGCCGGGAAGAAATGGATCAGCTTGGCTGGGATTCCTGCGACATCATCATTGTCACGGGTGATGCTTACGTGGATCACCCCTCGTTTGGCATGGCAATCATTGGCCGGCTGCTGGAGTCCCAAGGCTTCCGCGTCGGGATCATTGCGCAGCCTGACTGGAAGTCAAAAGACGACTTCATGAAGCTCGGCGAGCCGAACCTGTTCTTCGGCGTCGCGGCCGGCAACATGGACTCGATGATCAACCGTTACACCGCCGACAAAAAGATTCGGTCCGACGATGCTTACACGCCGGGCGGCATGGCGGGCAAGCGTCCGGACCGTGCGAGTCTGGTCTACAGCCAGCGCTGCAAGGAAGCCTACAAGAACGTGCCGATCGTTCTGGGTGGCATCGAAGCATCGCTGCGCCGCATCGCTCACTACGACTACTGGCAGGACAAGGTTCGCAATTCGATCCTGATCGACGCCTGCGCCGACATTCTGCTGTACGGCAACGCCGAGCGGGCCATCGTTGAAGTGGCGACCCGCCTGTCCTATGGCGAGACGATCGAAAGCATCACCGACGTTCGCGGCACGGCATTCATTCGCCGTGATACGCCGGAAGGCTGGTATGAAGTCGATTCCACGCGTATCGACCGTCCAGGCAAGATCGACAAGATCATCAACCCGTACGTGAACACTCAGGACACCCAGGCCTGTGCCATCGAGCAGGAAAAGGGTGACGTTGAGGATCCGACCGAAGCGAAGGTCGTGCAGATTCTGGCGAGCCCGCGCATGACTCGCGACAAGACGGTCATCCGTCTGCCGTCGATGGAAAAAGTGCGCGGCGACGCGGTGCTCTATGCCCACGCCAACCGCGTCCTGCACCTGGAAACCAACCCGGGCAACGCCCGCGCACTGGTCCAGAAGCACGGCGAAGTGGACGTCTGGTTCAATCCTCCGCCCATTCCGATGACCACCGAAGAAATGGACTACGTGTTCGGCATGCCTTACGCGCGCATTCCGCACCCGGTGTATGGCAAGGAGAAGATCCCGGCCTACGACATGATCCGTTTCTCGGTGAACATCATGCGCGGCTGCTTCGGCGGCTGTACGTTCTGCTCGATCACCGAGCACGAAGGCCGGATCATCCAGAACCGTTCCCACGACTCGATCATTCGCGAGATTGAAGAGATCCGGGACAAGGTCCCTGGTTTCACCGGCGTGATTTCCGACCTCGGCGGGCCGACGGCGAACATGTATCGCATCGCCTGCAAGAGCCCGGAAATCGAATCGGCGTGCCGCAAGCCGTCGTGCGTGTTCCCGGGTATCTGCCCGAACCTGAACACCGATCACTCGGCATTGATTCAGCTGTACCGCAGCGCCCGTGAACTGCCCGGCGTGAAGAAGATTCTGATCGCGTCCGGTCTGCGGTACGACCTGGCCGTTGAATCTCCCGAGTACGTCAAGGAACTGGTGACGCACCACGTCGGCGGTTACCTGAAGATTGCGCCTGAGCATACCGAAGAAGGCCCGCTCAACCAGATGATGAAGCCGGGCATTGGCAGCTATGACAAGTTCAAGCGCATGTTCGAGAAGTACTCCAAGGAGGCGGGTAAAGAGCAGTACCTGATTCCTTACTTCATCGCGGCCCACCCGGGCACGACCGACGAAGACATGATGAACCTGGCGCTGTGGCTCAAGGGCAACGGCTTCCGTGCGGATCAGGTGCAGGCGTTCTATCCGTCGCCGATGGCCAGTGCGACGGCCATGTACCACTCCGGCAAGAACCCGTTGCGCAAGGTCACGTACAAGAGCGACTCGGTCACCATCGTCAAGAGCGAGGAGCAGCGCCGTCTGCACAAGGCGTTCCTGCGCTACCACGATCCGAAGGGCTGGCCGATGCTGCGTGAAGCGCTTGAGCGGATGGGCCGTGCCGATCTGATCGGGCCGGGCAAGCACCAGTTGATTCCGCTGCATCAGGTTGAAACCGATAGCTATCAGAGCGCGCGCCGCAAGAACTCGACGCCGGCCGGTAGTCATAAGGTCGCCAAGACCACCAAGATCCTGACGCAGCACACGGGTTTGCCTCAACGTGCGAGCGACGGCAGCAAGCCTTGGGACAAGCGCGAAGAGGCCAAGGCCGCTGCGGCAGCTCGTAACCGGGACGCCGCCAAGGAACGCGCTGATGCCGCCAAGGGTGGCAAAGGCGGCAAAAGCAAGAAGCCTTCGCGTCAGCCGGTCTTTCCACGCTAAGGTCCCGCGCCGCGCGATACCGAACAACAAAACGCCAGCTTTCGAGCTGGCGTTTTGCATTCCAGTGCAAATAACCCCACCCGCCTCATTTCCGTGCGACCCTTGCACCATTCGTTGAGGGTGGCGCGATTTTGGTGCTGTGCCTGGCTGAACAGGCAACCTCCACACCGGGGGCGCCTGGTTTGCCGGGGTGGCATAAGTCTTGCGCAGCTCCGTTACCGTCCAGGCTCGCAGGAGGCACGCCGTGTCGATTCACATTGCCTTGCACCATGTCACGCATTACCGCTACGAACGCGCGGTAGAGCTGGGTCCGCAGATCGTCCGCTTGCGCCCGGCGGCCCACAGCCGCACGCGTGTGCTGTCGTATTCGCTGAACGTCCTCCCCGAAAACCACTTCATCAACTGGCAGCAGGACCCGCAGGGTAATTACCTGGCGCGGTTAGTGTTCCCGGAAAAGACCAGCGAGTTGCGCATCGAAGTGGACCTGGTCGCCGAAATGGCGGTGTTCAATCCGTTCGATTTCTTCCTTGAGCCCTATGCCGAGAAGATCCCCTTCACTTATGCCCGAGAAGAGCACCACGAGCTGCAGCCCTATCTGGAAAAGCTGCCGCTGACTCCAAGATTCCAGGCGTACCTGGACAGCATCGACCGCACGCCGATTCCGGCGATCGACTTTCTGGTGGGGCTCAACCAGCGTCTGGCCAACGACATCGGTTACCTGATCCGTATGGAACCGGGCATTCAGACGCCGGAATACACCCTCGAAAACGCGTCGGGGTCCTGCCGTGATTCGGCCTGGTTGCTGGTGCAGTTGCTGCGTCACCTGGGCCTCGCCGCGCGGTTCGTGTCCGGTTATCTGATTCAGCTCAAGGCCGATGTCAAAGCGCTGGACGGACCGTCTGGCACTGACATTGATTTCACAGACTTGCACGCCTGGTGCGAGGTGTACCTGCCGGGCGCTGGATGGGTGGGCCTCGACGCGACCTCAGGCTTGTTCGCAGGTGAGGGGCACATTCCGCTGGCGTGCAGCCCCGAGCCGTCTTCGGCGGCCCCGATCAGTGGCATGGTCGAGCCTTGCAACACCGAGTTCACCCACGAGATGTCGGTGGAGCGTATCTGGGAAGCGCCGCGCGTCACCCAGCCCTACACCGAAGCGCAGTGGCAGGACATTCAAGCGCTGGGACGCCAGATCGACAGCGATCTGGTTGCCCACGACGTGCGCCTGACCATGGGCGGCGAGCCGACCTTTGTGTCCATCGACGACCGTGACGGCGAGGAATGGAACACCGCTGCGCTGGGGCCGAAGAAGCGCCTGCTCTCCGCCGAGCTGTACCAGCGCATGCGAGACCATTACGCGCCCCAGGGCATCGTTCATTTCGGTCAGGGCAAGTGGTACCCCGGTGAGCAACTCCCGCGCTGGTCGCTGAACTGCTTCTGGCGCAGGGACGGGCAACCGGTGTGGCGCAACAATGCGCTGATCGCTGATGAAACCCGGGACTATGGCGCCGACAGCGAGATGGCGGGCAGTTTCCTGCGCAGCGTTGCCGAGAGGCTGAAGCTGCCGACGCGTTACGTTTTCCCGGCGTACGAAGACAATTTCTATTACCTGTGGCGCGAGGGCGCGCTGCCCAAAAACGTCAGCGCCGAAGCCTCACGTCTTGAGGACCCCCTTGAGCGCGCCCGTCTGCGCAAAGTGTTTTCCCAAGGGTTGGACACGATCATTGGCCACGTTCTGCCGTTGGCGCGAACCGCCGCCGACGATCAATGGCAGAGCGGTCGCTGGTACCTGCGCGACGAGCATTGCCGCCTGGTGCCGGGGGATTCCGCCCTTGGCTATCGCCTGCCGCTGGCCTCGCAGCCATGGGTCAAGGCGGCGGAATATCCCTACATCCACCCGACCGACCACAATCAGGCATTTGCCGAGCTGCCCGACCGCGACGAGGTTCAGTCGCGACTGGACGGCCTGGCAGAGCAGCGCGACCCGAGCATCGACCGCGAACCCGAGATCGACGAGTCGGCCGATTGGCTGACCCGCACCGCACTGAGCGCCGAAACGCGGGGCGGGCGGTTGTACCTGTTCATGCCGCCGCTGCAATCCCTTGAGGCCTATCTGGAATTGGTCGCCGCCATTGAAGCGACGGCCGAGGACATGCGCTGCCCGGTGTTGCTGGAAGGTTACGAGCCGCCGAGCGATCCGCGTCTGGCGAACTTCCGCATCACCCCGGATCCGGGCGTGATCGAGGTGAACGTGCAGCCGTCGTCCACCTGGGATGAGCTGGTCGAACGCACCGAGTTTCTCTACGAGCAGGCGCGTCTGACCCGGCTGACCACCGAGAAATTCATGATCGACGGGCGCCACACCGGCACCGGCGGCGGTAACCATTTTGTCCTCGGTGGCGCGACGCCCGGCGACTCGCCCTTCTTGCGTCGGCCGGATCTGCTGCGCAGCCTGTTGAGCTACTGGCATAACCACCCGTCGCTGTCCTACCTGTTCTCCGGATTGTTCATCGGCCCGACCTCCCAGGCACCGCGGGTCGACGAAGCGCGCAATGACTCGCTGTACGAGCTGGAAATCGCCTTTTCGCAAATGCCCGCGCCGGGCGAGGAATGCGCGCCGTGGCTGGTGGACCGGCTGCTGCGCAACCTGCTGATCGACGTGACCGGCAATACCCATCGCGCGGAATTCTGCATCGACAAGCTGTACTCGCCGGACGGTGCTACCGGGCGGCTGGGACTGCTGGAACTGCGGGCATTCGAGATGCCGCCGCACGCGCGCATGAGCCTGGCGCAACAGCTGTTGCTTCGGGCACTGGTCGCGCGTTTCTGGCGCGAGCCCTATGCACCGGTGAAACTGGCGCGCTGGGGGACCGAGCTGCATGACCGCTTCATGCTGCCGCACTTTATCGACCAGGATTTTGCCGACGTTATCGCCGAGCTCAACGACGCGGGTTATCCCGTGCGCGGCGAGTGGTTCGCGGCGCATCTAGAGTTTCGCTTTCCGAAGGTCGGCGACTACGCCGTCAGCGGCATCGAGCTGGAGCTGCGTCAGGCGCTGGAACCGTGGCACGTGCTGGGCGAGGAGGGTGCAGCCGGTGGCGCGGTTCGCTACGTGGACTCGTCTCTTGAGCGCTTGCAGCTGAAGGTCACGGGTCTGCCGCCGCAGCGTTACATGCTCACCTGCAACGGCGTGCCGGTGCCCCTGCAACCGACCGGGCGCGTCGGCGAGTTCGTCGCCGGCGTGCGTTACCGCGCCTGGCAGCCGACCAATGCCTTGCAGCCGACAATCCCGGTGCATGCGCCGCTGGTCTTCGACATCCTCGACACTTGGATGCAGCGCTCGCTGGGGGGCTGCGAGTACCATGTCGCCCACCCTGGCGGGCGCAATTACGAGACCCTGCCGGTGAACGCCAATGAAGCGGAAAGCCGACGTCTGGCGCGGTTCTTCCGGGTCGGCCACAGTCCCGGCAAACGTGAGGTTCCCGCGTTGACCCTCAACGATGAGCTGCCGATGACCCTGGACCTGCGCCTGCATCGGTAGCCGCGCCGGCGACCTGACGTGGGATCAGGTCGCCGTGCCGCACGTTTGAAACGTGGAAAGCGGCGCCTGCGTGTCATGTTGTCTGCGCTAGTCTAAGCGCTGTTGATTCGAGTCCTTTTGTTGCCTGCCGAGCCTTCCATGCCTGACCTGCTTGATCAATATCCGCTCACTCCGGGTACCTATCACGAGATGCTGGATGCCAGCGGCGCCGTTCGGCCGCACTGGCAGCGTCTGTACGAGCATCTCCAGCGCAGTACACCTGCGCAGCTCATCCAGCGTCAGGCGCTGCTCGCCCGGCAGATTCAGGAAAACGGCGTGACCTATAACGTCTATGCCGACCCCAAGGGTGCCGATCGGCCCTGGGAACTGGACATGCTGCCCCACGTGATTCCAATGGAAGAGTGGCAGCCGCTGGCGGCCGGCATCGCCCAGCGCGCGCGTCTGCTCAATGCCGTGCTGGCTGATCTCTACGGTCCGCAGGAACTGATCGCCGAAGGACTGCTGCCGTCGGAACTGGTGTTCGGCCACAATAATTTTCTCTGGCCATGCCAGGGCGTAACGCCCCCCGAAGGCACCTTCCTGCATGTGTACGCAGTAGACTTGGCGCGCACGCCCGACGGTCGCTGGTGGGTGACCGCCGACCGGACTCAGGCGCCGTCGGGTGCCGGTTATGCGCTGGAAAACCGCCTGATCGTGTCGCGAGCATTTCCCGAGTTGTACCGGGATCTGCAGGTCCAGCACCTCTCCAATTTCTTTCGGTCGCTGCAGGAAACACTCGCGCGCCAGGCACCGACCAGCCACGAAGCACCGCTGGTGGTGTTGCTGACGCCCGGGCGTTTCAACGAGAGCTATTTCGAGCACCTTTATCTGGCCGGTCAGCTGGGCTATCCGCTGGTGGAAGGCAGCGACCTGACCGTACGCGACGCCACGGTGTACCTGAAAACCCTCAGCGGCCTGCGTCGTGTACACGCGATCATGCGCCGTCTGGACGACGACTTCTGCGATCCGCTGGAACTGCGCACGGATTCAGCGCTGGGCGTGCCCGGCCTGCTGCAGGCGGTGCGTCAGGGGCGTGTGCTGGTTGCCAACGCCCTGGGCAGCGGTGTGCTGGAGTCGCCGGGACTGTTGGGGTTTCTGCCAAAGATCAACGAACACCTGTTTGGCGAAGAGCTGTTGCTGCCGTCGATCGCCACGTGGTGGTGCGGCGAGCCGCCGGTGCTGGCGCAGGCGCTGGAGAAGATGCCGGAACTGCTCATCAAACCCGCGTTTCCGTCCCAGAGTTTCGCCCCGGTGTTCGGCCGCGATCTCAGCGAGGAAGAGCGTCAGGCGCTGTCCGCGCGCATGCAGGCCAGGCCCTATGCCTACGTCGCGCAGGAGCTGGCTCAGTTGTCCCACGCGCCGGTTTGGCAGGGCGAGGACAGCCAGCTGCAGCCCCGCGCCATCGGCATGCGCGTATACGCAGTGGCCACCGCCGATGGCTATCGCGTCCTGCCGGGCGGATTGACCCGCGTGGCCGCCGATGCCGACGCCGACGTGGTGTCGATGCAGCGCGGCGGCGCAAGCAAGGACACCTGGATTCTTGGCGAGCGTCCGCTCGGCAGCGAACCGTGGAAACATCGCCATTCCCTGGGTGTGCACGACCTGGTACGTCGCGACCCGTATCTGCCGTCGCGGGTGGTGGAAAATCTGTTCTGGTTCGGCCGCTACTGCGAGCGCTGCGACAACAGCGCGCGCCTGCTGCGAATCATGCTCACGCGCTATGTAGACGGTGATGATCCGGTCGCCCTGCAAGCAGCGGTCGAGCTGGCCGAACGGTTGAACCTCCTGCCGCTTCAAGACGAAGAAGCACCGAGCGAGCTGCATGAGCGTCTGCTCGAAGCGCTGTTGGGTGATGACTGGCCGTTCAGCCTGCGCTCCAACTTGCAGCGCTTGCAGTGGGCGGCGTCCCAAGTACGCGGCAAGTTGTCCCGCGAGAACTGGCAGGCGCTGGTGGAGTTGCAGCGGGAAGCGATGAGCCTGGAGACCGAAACCCCTGATTTCGGCGAGCTGCTGGATTTCCTCAACCGGCTGGTGATGTCACTGGCGGCGTTGTCCGGTTTTGCCTTGGACGACATGACCCGCGACGAGGGCTGGCGCTTCCTGATGATCGGGCGGCGCATCGAGCGCTTGCAGTTTCTGTGCACGACGCTGGCGGCATTCCTGCGCAGCGACGCGGTATTTCATCAGGATGCGCTGGACGGGCTGCTTGAACTGGGTAACAGCGGGATCACTTACCGCTCGCGCTATCTGGCCCTGCCGCAGTTGATCCCGGTGCTCGATTTGCTGGTACTGGACGATCAGAACCCCCACGCGGTGTTGTTTCAGCTCAAGCTGGTGGCCCGTTCGGTGAAACGCATGAACGAGGATTTCGGCGTGCCCCAGGACAACAGTCTCGCGGTGCTGATTCAGCGGCTGTCGATGTTCGATCTGGGTTGCCTGGAAGAAGGGCTCTTCGGCGAGAGCAGTGTCAAAGCGGCGCTGGATGGGCTGGCGGATTTGCTGCAGACCATAGGCGACACCAGCGGCCATGTTTCTGACCGGCTTGCGCTGCGTCATTTCGCCCACGTCGACGATGTCAGTCAGCGCACGGTGTCGGTCTGATGAACAGTGTTCAGTATCAGATCCTCCACGACACGCACTACAAATACGACAGCCCGGTTTCCCTAGCCCAGCAACTTGCGCATCTGTGGCCGCGGCGCAGTCCCTGGCAGCGTTGTCTGGAGCAGCACCTGGTCATCAGCCCGACGCCGACCACGCGCCGCGATGAACTGGACGTGTTCGGCAATCCGCTGACGCGTCTGGCGTTCGAACGTCCCCACGATGAGCTGCAGGTCAACGCGCGCCTGCGCATTGAAGTGCTGGAACGCCCGCTGCTGGATTTCAATGCTTCCGCTTCGTGGGATGAGGCCCAGCACCGGCTGACCTACAGCGCGTCGAGAATGGCGCCGGATATCCTTGATGCCTGCCGCTATCGCTTCGAATCGCCCTACGTGCACCTGAAGCAGACGTTTGTCGAGTTCTCCGCCAGTTGCTTTCCCGCGGGGCGGCCGGTACTGCTGTGCGCGCAGGCGCTGATGGAGAAGATATTCGAAGAATTCACGTTTGACGGCGAGGCGACTCAGGTTGCGACGCCGTTGGTGGAGGTCCTGGAAACCCGCCGTGGCGTCTGTCAGGACTTCGCTCATTTGATGCTGGCGTGCGTCCGGTCGCGCGGGCTGGCGGCGCGTTATGTCAGCGGCTATCTGCTGACCCAGCCGCCGCCCGGTCAGCCACGGCTGATCGGTGCCGATGCGTCCCACGCGTGGGTGTCAGTGTTCTGTCCGGTGCTGGGGTGGGTGGATTTCGATCCGACCAACAACGTTCAGCCTGCGCTTGAGCACATCAGTCTGGCGCGGGGGAGGGATTTTTCGGACGTGTCGCCGTTGCGAGGGGTGATTCTGGGGGGCGGGAGCCATGACCCGGACGTGCGCGTCACGGTGATGCCGATTGCGGGGTAGGTGGGCGTTGCTGTCGACGGGGCTGTGAGCGTACTGGCGATCAGGGGGGGTCAGCCAATGGATGGATCATGGCGAAAATCCCATCGCGAGCAAGCTCACTCCTAGAGGTTTCGCGTTCATCCATCCCATTGCGCTGAATCAGACGATCACTCAGCGGGCTTTTCTTCGGCGGAGCCTTTTACGTCAGCGGAGCCTTCAGCATCGGTAGAGTGTTCGGCTTCGGAAGAGCCTTCGGCGTTTTCGCCGTCTACAACCGCAGCTTCTCCGGCCTCTGCTTCAGCCTTCTCAGCCTGCTTGCGCTGTGCTTTTTCCTCTTTCTTTTGCTCTTTTGCCAGATCACGTTGGCGTTTGGCGAAGGAATAGTTGGGTTTGGCCATGGGCAGTCCTCGAGGCAGACGATAAGTCAGCACATTCTGCCTGAGAATGGTGCAAAGCCGGCGTGGTATTTTTCTTCACCCAGTCATATATCCCGGTCGGTCGCCCGCCGTTACAGGTCGTAGCCTGCGGAAAACGCGCGTTGGTAGACGCCGTAATCCTGGCTGGCGCGGTCGTAACTACCCGATGCGCCACAGGCGTAAGCGGCGAGCAAGCTGCGGAAAATGCTGGAGAGTTGCATGGGATCGTCCTGAAGATAGGTGACAGCGCGATCTTATCCAGCCATCGTAGCGCTGACTGTTTGATTGTCTTGATGGCACTGATAGAGGCCGCCCAGAGGTGACCGGTCATAACGGTTGATAAATTGTTCTAATTCAGGTCAGTCTTTGTATGCAAAATCCAAGGCTGCCCACCAGGAGACGCACCATGATTCGCAAGCTTGTCGCTGCATCCATTCTGACTTTGGCCAGTGGGCACCTTCTGGCGGCGGAATGCTCGGTCGAAGTCGATTCCACCGACCAGATGACGTTCACCACCAAGGCCATCGAAATCGACAAGAGCTGCAAGCAGTTCACCGTCAACCTGAAACACTCCGGCAGCCTGCCGAAGGCCGTCATGGGCCACAATCTGGTCATCAGCAAATACGATGACATGTCGCAGATCGCCACAGACGGCATGAGCGTCGGCATCGACAAGGATTATCTGAAGGACGGTGACGCGCGCGTTATTGCCCACACCAAAGTGATCGGCGGAGGCGAGAAGGATTCGGTCACGTTCGACGTCTCCAAGCTGGACCCGGCCGAGAAATACGGCTTTTTCTGCTCGTTCCCCGGCCATATCGGCATGATGAAAGGCACCGTCAGCCTGAAGTGACCGGCTAGGGCTGCTTCGAGTCGGTCTGCTTCGAGTCGGTCATTTTGAAGATGCCCTGCGCGTTGCTGCTGTCGAAGTTGAGATCGATCTTGCCGTTGTCAGGGTCGATCTTGCGCTGAATGAACTCCACGAATGAGCCCGGCACCTTGTGCGCCACGACGACGCCCTCGGCATTCATCAGCCCTCGGCTCACCATGCAGGCCTTGTACGCGGTCTGCATAACCCTTCCCGAACCTGACACCTCGATGCTGTCCTTCATCGGCCGTTCGCGCCGATTCTGTTCGGCCACCGTCGCTTCCAGATCCACCACCCGGTCGGTCAGATGATTGAAGCTGTTGCCCTCGGTGGCGATCCACGCCATTTCCGCGCTTTCGCTCAGCAGTTGGCGATAGTCATCCTCCCGAACGACGCCGTGCTGGCGGCCAAACGCGCGATACAGGGCCGGCAGCAGGCGCGTGGCTTCGGCCAGGCTGCAATGCCGGGTGGTGCGCAGGCGATTCAGCACGCTCAAGTCTTCAGAACTCAACGGGTCGCGGCTCGAACCGACGACGCGGCTGACCGCCTCTTGAAACGACTGACTGAGTCGGCCGGGGTGCAGTTCGGAGACGAAGAACTGCGCGATGTCTTCTGACAAGTCCATTTGCCGGTAGCCCCAACCGGTCATGTTCAGTTTGGTCAGCGGATAGGTGCGCACATCGGTGAAACCCAGCGGCTCGAGCAGGCGCGAGAAGGCCTGACGACCGCGCGGCAATTCGCCGTTGTCCGCCCAGTCGACGGTGCGGATGGCGCCGTGGTCGAACACCACTTTACGGCCGCCGTCGAATTGCTCGTCCACATAGCGAAGCCCGTCGGGCACGGCCTCTACCAGCTTGTGGAACAGGCACAGGTTCAACGCTTCGGCGAGCCAGACCCGATGGACCGCCTCCTTGGACCAGGAAAACCCGCCCAGCGCCTGCGGCACCTCGACGCGGTGTTCCAGCCATGCCGCAGCAGGCTGGCCGACGGTGGACGCAACGAGGGTGAAGAGGCCTTGGAAAGCAGTCATGGGTAGCGGCTCTGGGCGGGGAAGTCAGAGCGCTATGTAAGCCGTGATGGCGAGCGCCATCAAGCGAAAAGAAATAACGGGTTCATTCCGTTTTTGAATGCAGCGGTACTGCTGCCCGATGAATTTTCAATCAAACGCCATCGGGCGTCTTTGTGGCTGAGCCTTATGGCGCGTAAGGCAGATCCCGCTTGTGCTGGGTCTTGCGGTAGGTGCTGACAATGATCTCGGCGGTTTCCTGCTTCACTGGCTCGCCGTGCAGGAAGGCGTCGATCTCTGCGTAGCTGATGCCGTGGGCCGCTTCGTCCGGTTTGCCGGGGACCAGTTCTTCGAGGTCCGCGGTGGGGACTTTCTCGACGAGGTTCTGTGGCGCGCCGAAGCTGCGGGCGATCGCACGGACCTGGTTCTTCACCAGACCGCTCAACGGCGCCAGGTCGCAGGCCCCGTCGCCGAACTTGGTGTAGAAGCCCATGACCGCTTCAGCCGCATGGTCGGTGCCGATGACCAGGCCGCCTTTCACACCAGCAATGGCGTACTGCGCGACCATCCGCGCCCGGGCCTTGATGTTGCCTTTGACGAAATCCACGGTATTGGCCGGCTGGCCCTCGAAGGCTTTGATCTGATCAACCAGCGCTTTCACCGAGGGCGCGATGTCCACGGTGTGGCGCTCGTCCGGGTTGATGAAATCCACCGATGCCGTGGCTTCGTGTTCGTCGTGCTGGATGTGATACGGCAGGCGCACGGCGACGAAGGTGTAGGCATTGTCGCCGGTGCTTTCACGCAGCTCGCGAATGGCGCGCTGGGCCATCAAACCTGCCGTCAGCGAATCCACGCCGCCGCTGATGCCCAGCACCAGCACTTTCAGACGGGCGTTATGCAGGCAGTCCTTGATGAATTGCACGCGGCGGCTGACTTCTGCCTGCAGCGCCTGGTCATTGGCAAAAGGCGGCTGGACGTTGAGCTGCCGGGCGATCTCGCGCTGTACGTCTTGCATGATTGACTCCTCGAGCAAAAAAGGAATGGCATAAAAAGGGGCGGCGGTCGGTGCTCGACTCAGGCTGGCACCTTGAACACGTGGCGCAGATAGGACACGAACTCCGGGTCCTTGCACTGGGTTTTGCCGGGCTCGTCGGAAATCTTGGCGACGGGCTGGCCGGCGCAGGCAGTCATTTTCAGCACGATGCTCATCGGCTGGATCCCCGGGATGTCGGCAGTCAGGTTGGTGCCGATCCCGAAGCTGACGTTGATGCGACCCCGCAGCGCGCGGAATATTTCCAGCGCCTTGGGCAGATTCAACCCGTCGGAGAACACCAGGGTCTTGCTCATCGGCTCGATGCCCAGCTTTTGATAATGCCGGATGCATTTTTCGGCCCACTGCACGGGGTCGCCCGAATCGTGGCGCAGGCCGTCGAAGAGCTTGGCGAAGAACAGGTCGAAATCACCGAGGAAGGCATCGGTGGTGATGCAGTCTGTCAGCGCAATACCCAGCAGGCCGCGGTATTCGCGGACCCAGCAATCGAGGGCGGCAATCTGGCTGTCGATCAGCCGCGGGCCGAGTTGCTGATGGGCCATGATCCACTCGTGGGCCATGGTGCCGAGGGGTTTGAGGTCGAATTTGCGCGCCAGATGCACGTTGCTGGTGCCGACGAACTGGCCGGGGAAATCCTTTTTCAGCACCGAAACGACGTCTTCCTGCACCGCGTAGGAGAAGCGCCGGCGGGTGCCGAAGTCAGCCACCTTCAATTCCGCCAGTTCATCAGCGGTGGCGGTTGCGTTGAGCCAGTCGATTTTTCGGTACAGCTGATCGCGGGCCTGGCTGAGCAGGGTTTCCGGGTTGCGATGGCGATTGCGGACTTCGCTGACGATAGCCAGGACGGGCACTTCGAAAAGGATCACGTGCAGCCAGGGGCCTGAGAGGCGGATGCACAGTTCGTCGTTTTCGATGGTGGTCTGGACGTAGCGCAGGTTGAAGCGGAATAGCCCGAGGAAACGCAGGAAGTCGGGCTTCATGAAGTTGATGCGTTCGAGGAAACCGGTCTCCTCGACACTCAGCGACAGGTCGCAGAGCTGCTCGATCTGATGGCGGATCTCGGCCAGATACGGCCGGAGGTCTTCACCGTTGCGGCAGCGAAACTCCCACTCTACTTCGACGTTGGGGTAGTTGTGCAGCACGGCCTGCATCATGCTCAGCTTATAGAGGTCGGTATCGAGCAGGTTCTGCACGATGCGGTCCGCGAAAGCGCTCTCACTCATTGTGTCGCTCCAGCCAGCAGCGGCCGCCAAGGTGCGGCCCGGGATTCAATTGGATGTCGCATACAACCTTGCGGTAGCGCTGTGGCGGTACGTCCGGTTTGTTATTGACGATGGCCGACATAATGCCAGTCGTCGTGGAAGAGGGGCAGAAATGTTTCAGCGACTGACTGCCTGCTCCTAGCAGGACTGGCTGGAACTCCGATTCCATGGACTGGCCTGAACTCCAATTGTACAGACCGTGTGAAAACCAGCTACTCAGCAGCTAACCAAAAAAAATGCCCCGATCAACTCGGGGCATTTTCCATTTATACAGAGAAGAAAAAGACCTTCCTCAGGCCAGTAACTCCATCATTCGGCGCACACCCAGCACGTTGATCGCTCTTTTCAGGTTGTAGGCGTTCACCGCCAGCGCCATTTCCGTTCGCGCACCTTTGAGCTGGCGAAGCAGGAACCGGCCATTGCCGTAAATCCATTGTTTGAGGTTGCCAAACGGGTGCTCAACGATGCTTCGTCGAGCCTCGACGATTTCCGGGTGGGCCTGCATTCGCAGCGCCATTCGCTCAAATGCATCTTCATAGGCATGACGTGTGATCGAGCGGTATTTGGTCTTGGTGCATTGGTTTTTAAGGGCGCAGGATCCACAAGCGCCAGCGCTGGCGCGGTAGAAACGCTTTCCCTTGTTCAACTGAACCAGCGTCAGCAAATGGCCGGTCGGGCATTGATAACGATCATTTTCACGATCATAGGTGAAGTCTTCCCGACGGAAAAACGAGGGCTCTTCGACCTTGCTGTTGATGGTTCGATTGATCGGTACATACGCTGTGATGCCCGCGTCGTCGCAGGCTTGGAAGTGCTTGCCGCTGGAGTATCCAGCATCAGCCGTGACGGTCAGATTCGGCTGTTCCAGCACTTCCTGAGTCGCTTTTGCCATCGGCTCCAGTTGCTTTCGATCGTCGCTATCCTGAGTGACTTCGTGGTGCACGATCAGGCTGTTTTCAGCGTCGACTGCGGTCTGCACGTTGTAGGCAACGGCCATGCCCTGCGGGGCTCGCATCATCCGCGCATCGCTTTCGGTGCTGATGAATTGCGTAATTTGCAGCTCGTCCATCAGTGCCTGGCAGGTCAGGTTGTCGTCCCGCTTGGCGGTCAGTTTTGCCAGTACCGTTTTAACAGCGCTTCGATCCACCACCTCTTCATTTTCGTCGCGATCCGCGCTGTCCAGATCCTCCAGATATTTCGCTATCCGGCGATCAAGTTTTTCCTGATCGCGCTTGAGGTGCTTGGTGCTGATGTGACGACGGGCCGAGGCTACGGCCTTGAATTTGCTGCCATCAATAGCAACCAGATCACCTTTTACCAGGCCTGCCGAACGGCAGAACTGAACAAACGCGCGGCACGTTGCGGAGAACGCAGTGGCGTTATCTTTGCGGAAGTCGGCGATGGTTTTGAAGTCCGGCGCGAGGCGGTTGAGCAGCCACATGACTTCGATGTTGCGTTGGCACTCAGCCTCAAGCCGGCGCGAAGACCGTATGCGCTGGAAGTAGCCGTAGATGTAGAGTTTGAGCAGGTCGGCGGGGTTGTAGGGCGGACGTCCGTTGCCCTTGGGAATAGCTTTATCGAACCCCAGAACCCTGAGATCCAGGCGCGAAACATAGGCATCAATGACTCGGACAAGATGGTCTTCGGGAATGACCTCATCTATTGAAACCGGAAACAGGCTGGTCTGGTTGCGCGATTCGCCCTGGATGTACGCCATAAGAAAATGCCCCGCATCTTTCGATGCGGGGCATTTTCTTAGATCTGAGGCAGGTTGGCTAGGTTTTCACACAGTCTGTGTAGGACCGGCTTTAGCCGGGAAGGCGTCGGTGGTCACGGCGCAGATTTGATGGTGCGCAAACTGGCCTCTTCCCGGCTGAAGCCGGTCCCACTAAAAGCATCGCGTGCATCCAATGGGGCTGGCTGGAACCCCAACGTGTGGGACCGGCTCTAGCCGGGAAGGCGTCGGTGGTCACCGCGCAGATTTGATGGTGCGCAAACTGGCCTCTTCCCGGCTGAAGCCGGTCCTACTAAAAGCATCGCGTGCATCCAATTGGGCTGGCTGGAACCCCAACGTGTGGGACCGGCTTTAGCCGGGAATGCGTCGGTGGTCACGGCGCAGATTTGATGGTGCGCAAACTGGCCTCTTACCGGCTGAAGCCGGTCCTACTAAAAGCATCGCGTGCATCCACTGGGGCTGGCTGGAATCCCAACGTGTGGGACCGGCTTTAGCCGGGAATGCGTCGGTGGTCACGGCGCAGATTTGATGGTGCGCAAACTGGCCTCTTCCCGGCTGAAGCCGGTCCCACTAAAGCATCGCGTGCATCCAATGGGGCTGGCTGGAACCCCAACGTGTGGGACCGGCTTTAGCCGGGAAGGCGTCGGTGGTCACGGCGCAGATTTGATGGTGCGCAAACTGGCCTTTTCCCGGCTGAAGCCGGTCCTACTATGAGATTGCGCGACGTCAGTAGGACCGGCTTTAGCCGGGAATGTTTTTACTTCGGCGTTGGCTCGTTGAGCTGTTCGAGCATCCATTCCACAAACACGCGGATTTTCGGCACTTCGGCCGCGTGCTCCGGGTATGCGAGGTAGTAGGCGTCCTGACTGGGCAGGGCGTGGGTCCAGGGGATGATCAGCTTGCCGTCCGTCAGCTCTTCTTCCACCAGAAACCGGGGCAGCAGCGCGACGCCGCAGCCCACTTGCGCCGCACGAATGCACATATAGATCGTTTCGAAACGCGGGCCGTGGTAGCTGTGCTCGGTCTGGTAACCCTGACTGTCGAACCAGTCATGCCAGGCCTGGGGGCGGTGCGCGTTTTGCAGCAGGACCAGATCGGTCAGTTGCGTAGGATCGGTGAAGGGTTCATCGGGCAGGCTGCCGGGAGCGCAGACCGGGATCAGCTCTTCGCTGAACAGCCTCACGCTCTCCGCACCGGGTCGGGCACCTCCACCAAAATAGAACGACAGGTCGCAGCGGCTCTGGGCTACATCATCGCTCTCCTGTTCGTTGACCAGATCCAGATGAATGTGCGGATGACGCAAGCGCCAGCCCTTGAGCCGTGGCACCAGCCAGCGGGCGCCGAAGGTCGAGGGTGTTGACACCCGCAGGACTTCGGTTTCGCCGCCGTAGGAACGCAGGAAGTGCGTCGACATTTCCATCTGCGTGAGCACTTTGCGCACCTCTCCCAAGTACAGCGCACCGGCTGGCGTCAGTTGCAGGCGTCGACGCACCCGTCGGAACAACAGGTGCTGCACCAATTCTTCCAGCTGGGCGACCTGCTTGCTGACCGCGCTCTGGGTGAGGTTCAGCTCCTCGGCCGCGCGGGTGAAACTCAGGTGACGGGTCACCGCTTCAAAACATTGCAGCGCGGTGACCGACGGGAGATGGCGTTTGCTCAGCATATTCGGCTCGTTCAGCGTCAGCATGAAAAAACGGAATGATATCTCGCTTAATCGTCGTTTGTTGCAGTGTCGCCGGCCAGCTATTACTAGAGGCTGACGAAATAACCCACATTTGGCATTCCGCTTTTGCGCTTACGAACAGTTCCAGGAGAAACCATGCTCAACGACCTGCTTACCCGACTCGGTGTCGACGCCGCGCTTTATCAACAGGGCGACAAGCCTGTTCACACGCCAATCGATGGCAGCCAGGTCGCGTCGGTGAGCTGGGAAAGCGCCGCCGAAGTCGAGCAGCGCATCACCCGCGCCGAACACGCCTTCGAAGCCTGGCGCAAAGTGCCTGCACCCCGTCGCGGCGAGCTGATTCGTCTGTTTGGCGAAGCGCTGCGCAAGCACAAAGCCGACCTCGGTGAACTGGTGTCGTGGGAAGCCGGCAAGATCACTCAGGAAGGGCTGGGTGAAGTGCAGGAAATGATCGACATCTGCGACTTCGCCGTCGGCCTGTCGCGCCAGATGTACGGCCTGACCATCGCTTCCGAGCGCCCGGGCCACCACATGCGTGAGACCTGGCATCCGCTGGGGGTTGTCGGCGTTATCAGCGCGTTCAACTTCCCTGTCGCGGTCTGGTCGTGGAACACCGCGCTGGCGCTGGTCTGCGGTAACGCGGTGATCTGGAAACCGTCGGAAAAAACGCCCCTCACTGCGCTGGCCTGTCAGGCCCTGTTCGATAAAGTCGCCGCTGAATTTTCGGATGCTCCGCAGTACCTCACCCAATGCATCGTCGGCGGCCGCGAAGCCGGTGAGGCGTTGGTCGATGACATCCGCGTCGCATTGATCAGCGCCACTGGCAGCACGCGCATGGGCCGCGAAGTGGCGCCGAAACTCGCTGCACGTTTCGCCCGCAGCATTCTGGAGCTGGGCGGCAACAACGCGATGATTCTGACCCCGAGTGCCGATCTGGATCTGGCCGTGCGCGCGGTGCTGTTCAGCGCCGTCGGCACGGCCGGTCAACGCTGCACCACCCTGCGCCGTTTGATTGCGCACTCGTCGGTGAAGGCGGAGTTCGTCGAGCGCCTCAAAGCGGCGTACGCCAAAGTGCGCATCGGGCATCCGCTGGAAGGCAATCTGGTCGGTCCGCTGATCGACAAGCAAAGCTACGAAAACATGCAGGAAGCGCTGGAGCAGGCGTTGAGCGAAGGCGGCAAGGTGTTCGGCGGCAAGCGCCAGTTGGAGGAGAAATTCCCGAACGCGTATTACGTCTCGCCGGCCATCGTCGAGATGCCGGAACAGAGCGAGGTCGTGCGCAGCGAAACCTTCGCGCCGATTTTGTACGTGGTGGGCTATGAGGAATTCAGCGAGGCGGTTCGTCTGAACAATGACGTCCCCCAAGGTCTGTCGTCCTGCATCTTCACCACCGACGTGCGCGAGGCCGAGCAGTTCATTTCGGCACTGGGCAGCGATTGCGGCATCGCCAATGTCAACATTGGCCCGAGTGGTGCAGAGATTGGCGGCGCGTTCGGTGGCGAGAAAGAAACCGGCGGTGGCCGCGAATCCGGCTCGGACTCCTGGAAAGGCTACATGCGTCGCCAGACCGCGACGGTGAACTACTCCCGCGAACTGCCGCTGGCGCAGGGCATTACGTTTGATTGATGGTTTGTGTAGGAGCGTGGCTTGTCCCGCGATCTGGCGCGCAGCGGCAGTAAGTTCTTGAACCCGGTTTGTCTGAATCAACCGGGGAAACGCATTACGACTGCTGCGCAGCCGATCGCGGGACAAGCCACGCTCCTACAGGTTTAAGCCGTCCGCGCGCATGCATTACCACGCGGAGCGTGGGAACGATCAATGGTCTGGCTGTCTCTTTCCGAGGTTTTGCGATGCCGTTACGCGAAGAATGTCTGTGGGAAACGCTGACGCCGCAGAGGCCGGAAGCGCCCGCGTTGCGCGGGGAAGTGACGGTCGATGTGTGCGTCATCGGCGCAGGCATCACGGGTTTGTCGGCGGCCCTTCATCTGCTTGAGCAAGGCAAGACGGTCGCTGTCGTCGAAGCTCATCGCACCGGGCAGGGCGGGTCCGGCCGAAACGTGGGACTGGTCAATGCCGGCCTGTGGATTCCGCCTGACGAAATCGAAGCCGGATTCGGCGAGACAGTCGGCAGCCAGCTCAACACCATGCTCGGCAACGCGCCGTCGCTGGTCTTCAGCCTCATCGAAAAATACGGCATCGACTGCCAGGCCACGCGCAAAGGCACGCTGCACATGGCCCACAACGCCAAAGGCGAGCTGGACCTGCGCAGCCGTGAACAACAATGGAAGCGTTGCGGCGCGCCTGTGGAATTGCTCACCGGCAAGGCCTGTCAGGACGCGACCGGCACCACCGAGATCACCTCCGCTTTACTTGATCACCGCGCGGGCACCATTAATCCGATGGCCTATACCAGCGGGCTGGCGGCGGCCGTTACGCAGTTGGGAGGTCAGCGTTTCGACCACTCGCCGGTCAGACGCCTTGAGCGACAAGGCTCGCGCTGGTGCGTGATCACTGAAAGCGGCGCGGTGCTTGCCGAGCAAGTCGTCATCGCCTCCAACGCCTACACCGAGGGCGAGTGGACGGAGCTTCGGCGCAACTTCTTCCCCGGCTATTACTATCAAGTGGCCTCGGCGCCGCTGACCGAAGACGCGGCGCAGCGGATTTTACCGGGCGGGCAGGGCTCCTGGGACACGCGGCAGGTGCTCAGCAGCATCCGTCGCGATGCCGATGGCCGGTTGTTGTTGGGCAGTCTGGGCAATGGCAATCAAAAGCCTGGCTGGTTTCTCAAAGCGTGGGCCGATCGTGTGCAACAGCATTATTTCCCGTACCTCAAAACGGTCGAGTGGGAATGCACCTGGACCGGCTGCATCGCGTTCACGCCCGATCACTTGCCGCGAATGTTCGAGCCTGCACCAGGACTGGTCGCGGTCACCGGTTACAACGGACGCGGCAACACCACTGGGACGGTCGTCGGCAAAGCATTCGCCGATTACCTGTGCAGCGGCAACGCCAGTGTTTTACCCATCCCCTTTGCGCAGATGCAGCCGCTGGCGGCCGTCGGACTGCGCAGTTCTTTGTACGAGGCTGGCTTTTCGCTATACCATGCGGGCCAGTGCCTCAGAATCGTGATCTGAGAAGAATTCTCTCTCCAAAACAACGCTTTCTCCTACATCCACTACCCTCAAATGGTGCGGCCCGTAGCGGATCCGCACCGACGGTGTGCAGTTCGGTGACGCACGCTGTAACAACAGGGTTGTACAGGTGAGAACGGCGCGGTTGCGCGTCTGTCTCGCCAGGGTTGCTCTTTTAAAGTCGTGAGGTTGCACCTTGCGCGGTTTAGACGGTTGCACGCCCCGTGAAAAAGGGCAGAAATCAGTCGGATAGCGACAAAACGACGAGTTTCTCAAGAATAAAAAACCGATGGCACGCCACTTGCTCGCAGCAGCTCTGTGGTCGCAGTGCTAATTAAAAAACCCAGGAGCACCAACTCATGTCGCAGACGTTCTACAGAAAAGGCTTTCTCGCACTCGCCGTGGCTACTGCCATGGGTGCGGCTTCATTTGCGCAGGCAGCCGACATCAAGATCGGCGTTGCAGGCCCGATGACCGGCGCCAACGCCTCATTCGGCGAACAGTACATGAAGGGCGCTCAAGCGGCTGCCGATGCCATTAACGCTGCGGGCGGCGTCAACGGCGACAAAATCGTCCTGACCGCCTACGACGATGCGTGCGAACCGAAACAGGCCGTTGCCGTCGCCAACAAGGCCGCGTCCGACAAAGTTGCCGGCGTTGTCGGTCACTTCTGCTCCTCCTCGACCATCCCGGCGTCGGAAGTCTATGACGAAGCCGGCATCATCGCGATCACTCCTGGCTCTACCAACCCGACCGTGACCGAGCGCGGCCTGAGCGCCATGTTCCGCATGTGCGGTCGTGACGATCAGCAAGGCGTCGTTGCCGGCGACTACATCGTCGACGTGCTCAAGGGCAAGAAGATCGCCGTCATCAACGACAAAGACACCTACGGCAAAGGCCTGGCAGACGCCACCGCCAAGCAGCTGACCAAGCGCGGCGTGAAGCCTGTGCTGGAAGAAGGTCTGACCCGTGGCGAAAAAGACTTCAGCGCCCTGGTCACCAAGATCCGCTCCGTTGGCGCTGACGTCGTTTACTTCGGCGGCCTGCACCCGGAAGCCGGTCCACTGGTTCGCCAACTGCGTGAGCAAGGCCTGAAAGACGTCAAGTTCATGTCCGACGACGGCGTTGTGACCGACGAGCTGGTGACCACCGCTGGCGGCGCGCAATACGTCGATGGCGTGTACATGACCTTCGGCGCCGACCCGCGCATGCTGCCAGACAGCAAGGCTGTGGTTGAGCAGTTCCGCAAATCCGGCTACGAGCCAGAAGGCTACACCCTCTACGCTTACGCTTCGGTTCAGGCCCTGGCTGCTGGCTTTAACGGCGCCAAGTCGAACAAAGGCGAGGACGCTGCCAAGTTCCTGAAAGCCCATCCTGTCAAAACCGTCATGGGCGAGAAAGCCTGGGACACCAAGGGCGACCTGAAAGTCTCTGACTACGTGGTTTACCAGTGGGACAAGGATGGCAAATACCACCAGCTCGAAAAGCAGAAGTGAGTTAAGCGCTTAGTCGGATCGGCCGTTTCCCGGGGGTGAGCCGGGAAACGTTCTGATCCGGTAATCGGCGCTGTCTGACAGCGGCGCCGGATTTCTTCTGTTGCCACTGTGTGCGCCGCTCTGTTCCTCACGAGGGAATGGTCGCCGCGCGTCAGGCTGGCCTTTCAAGTTCGTGAGCGTGCGTGATGGACGGTATTTTCCTGCAGCAAATGGTCAACGGCCTGACACTGGGCTCGGTCTATGGCCTGATCGCCATCGGTTACACGATGGTCTACGGCATCATCGGCATGATCAACTTCGCCCACGGCGACGTGTACATGATCTCCGCCTACCTCGCAGCCATTGGCCTCGCCGTACTGTCGTTCTTCGGCGTTGAGTCATTCCCCTTTCTGATTCTCGGCACACTGATCTTCACCATTGTGGTGACCGGTGTGTACGGCTTCGTCATCGAGCGCGTGGCGTATAAACCGCTGCGTAACTCGACCCGTCTGGCGCCGCTGATCAGTGCGATCGGCATCTCCCTGATTCTGCAGAACTACGCGCAGATCGCTCAGGGCCCACGCCAGCAAGGCGTACCGACCCTGCTCGAAGGCGCCATGCGCTTCGATGTCGGCAGCGGCTTCGTACAGATCACCTACACCAAAATCTTCATCCTGATCGCCGCCTTCGTCGGCATGGGCGTACTGACCTACATCATCAAGTACACCAAGCTGGGCCGCATGTGCCGCGCCACGCAGCAGGATCGCAAGATGGCCTCAATTCTGGGCATCAATACCGACCGGGTCATTTCCTACGTGTTCATCATCGGCGCGGCCATGGCGGCACTGGCCGGCGTGCTGATCACCATGAACTACGGCACCTTCGACTTCTTCGCCGGCTTCGTCATCGGCATCAAGGCGTTTACCGCAGCGGTCCTGGGCGGAATTGGTTCGTTGCCGGGCGCCATGCTCGGCGGGCTGATCCTGGGGGTGGCCGAGTCGCAGTTCTCCGGCCTGATCAACTCTGACTACAAAGACGTGTTCAGTTTCGGCCTGCTGGTAGTGATTCTGATCTTCCGTCCCCAAGGCCTGCTGGGTCGCCCACTCGTGGCGAAGGTATAACCATGTCTGCACCTACTAAACCCATTGATATCAAACAAAGCCTGATCGACGCGGTGATCGCCGGACTGCTGGCGTTGATCGTGTTCGGCCCGATCGTCGGCATCGTGCTCGACGGTTACGGCTTCAACCTGCAACCAGGGCGCGTCGCCGTGCTGGTGGGCGTGGTCGTCGTCGGTCGTTTCTTCATGAGCCTGTTCCTGCAGACGCCGAAGGGCGTGGCCATCGCCCAGAGCTTCGAAAACTCGGGCTCAGGCGTGCACGTGCTGCCACCGGGTTACAAGACGCGCCTGCGTTTCATCATTCCGCTGATGATTCTGATTGCGGTGATTTTCCCGGTCTTCGCCGACAAGTATGTGCTGACCGTGGTGATCCTCGGCCTGATCTATGTGCTGCTGGGCCTGGGCCTTAATATCGTGGTCGGGCTCGCCGGTCTGCTCGATCTGGGTTACGTGGCTTTCTATGCGATTGGCGCGTACGGCCTGGCACTGGGTTATCAGTATCTGGGCCTGGGGTTCTGGTCGGCGTTGCCGCTGGCAGCCATTGCGGCGGCGCTTGCCGGTTGCATCCTCGGCTTTCCGGTACTGCGCATGCACGGGGATTACCTGGCGATCGTGACCCTGGGCTTCGGCGAGATCATTCGTCTGGTGCTCAATAACTGGCTGTCGTTCACCGGCGGACCGAACGGCGTGGCGGTGCCTGCGCCGACCTTCTTCGGCCTGGAGTTCGGACGTCGCGCGAAAGACGGCGGCATCCCCATCCACGAGTATTTCGGCTTCGAATACAACCCGGACCTGAAATTCATTTTCATCTACACCGTGCTGTTCCTGGTCGTGTTGGCGGTGCTGTACGTCAAGCATCGCCTGACGCGCATGCCGGTCGGCCGCGCGTGGGAAGCACTGCGTGAGGACGAAATCGCCTGCCGCTCCATGGGCCTGAACCACGTGCTGGTCAAGCTTTCGGCTTTCACCATCGGCGCCTCGACCGCAGGGCTGGCCGGCGTGTTCTTCGCCAGCTATCAAGGCTTCGTCAACCCGACCTCGTTCACCTTCTTCGAGTCCGCGCTCATTCTCGCCATCGTCGTGCTCGGCGGCATGGGCTCGACCGTCGGCGTGGTCATTGCGGCGTTCGTGCTGACCGTCGCACCGGAACTGCTGCGCAGCTTCGCGGAATACCGCGTCTTGCTGTTCGGCATCCTCATGGTGCTGATGATGATCTGGCGTCCCCGTGGCTTGATCCGCATCAGCCGTACCGGCGTGCAGCCACGCAAAGGCGTGCTGGCCAAAGTGGAGGGCGCGTGATGAGCGACGAAATCGTTCTGTCCGTCGAAAACCTGATGATGCACTTCGGCGGCATCAAGGCCCTCAGCGACGTCAGCCTGCAAGTGCGGCGCAACTCGATCTTCGCCCTCATCGGCCCGAACGGCGCCGGCAAGACCACCGTGTTCAACTGCCTGACCGGTTTCTACAAAGCCACCGGCGGGCGCATCGAGCTCAACGCGCGGGGCAAGAAAACCAACGTCATTCAGTTGCTCGGCGAACAATTTCGCGCCGCCGACTTCGCTTCGCCCAAGCGCTTCGGCAGCCGCCTGTACTACAAAATGTTTGGCGGCACGCACCTGGT
Source organism: Pseudomonas sp. AK106 (assembly GCF_053903055.1). NCBI lineage: Bacteria > Pseudomonadati > Pseudomonadota > Gammaproteobacteria > Pseudomonadales > Pseudomonadaceae > Pseudomonas > Pseudomonas sp. AK106. The sequence goes on along the minus strand of NZ_CP096426.1, from coordinate 4,982,210 downwards.
AAACCGTGCGGGGCTTGCGCGTACCTTCCAGAACATTCGCCTGTTCAAGGAAATGTCCGTCGTCGAGAACCTGCTGGTCGCACAGCACATGTGGGTCAATCGCAACATGCTGGCCGGCATCCTCAACACCAAGGCCTATCGCAAGGCCGAAGAAGACGCCATGAACACCGCGTTCTACTGGCTCGAGGTGGTGGATCTGGTGGACTGCGCGAACCGTCTGGCCGGTGAGCTTTCCTACGGCCAGCAACGCCGTCTGGAGATCGCGCGGGCGATGTGCACGCGGCCGCAGGTCATCTGCCTGGACGAACCGGCAGCCGGCTTGAACCCGCAGGAAACCGAGGCGTTGAGCGGCATGATTCGCCACCTGCGCGACGATCACGACATGACCATCGTGCTGATCGAGCACGACATGGGCATGGTCATGGGCATTTCCGACGACATCGTCGTGCTCGACCACGGCAACGTGATCGCCAAGGGCAAACCGGAGCAGATCCGCAACGATCCGAAAGTGATCGCGGCGTATCTGGGCGCTGATGAAGAGGAGTTGGTATGAGTAAGCCGATCCTCGAACTGAAAGAGATCGACGTGTATTACGGTCCGATTCAGGCCTTGAAGAAAGTCTCGATGCACATTGACGAGGGCGAAACGGTCAGCCTGATCGGCTCCAACGGCGCGGGTAAATCCACGCTGCTGATGTCAATCTTCGGCCAGCCGCGCGCGGCCAGTGGACAGATCATCTATCAGGGCACCGACATCACCCACAAGTCGTCGCACTACATCGCGTCCAATGGCATCGCGCAGTCGCCGGAAGGCCGCCGTGTGTTCCCGGACATGTCGGTGGAAGAGAACCTGATGATGGGCACCATCCCCATCGGCGACAAACACGCCAGCGAAGACATGCAGCGCATGTTCGAGATGTTCCCGCGGCTTAAGGAGCGTCGCAATCAGCGGGCGATGACGATGTCCGGGGGCGAACAGCAAATGCTCGCCATTGCCCGGGCGTTGATGAGCCGTCCCAAGTTGCTGTTGCTGGACGAACCGAGCCTGGGGCTGGCACCCATCATCGTGAAGCAGATTTTCGCAACGCTGCGCGAGCTGGCCCAGACCGGCATGACCATCTTCCTGGTCGAGCAGAACGCCAACCATGCGCTGAAGCTGTCGGACCGCGCCTACGTGATGGTCAACGGCGAGATTCGCCTGACGGGCACGGGTAAGGAATTGCTCACCAACGAGGAGGTCAGGAACGCCTATCTAGGCGGTCACTGATTGCTGATCAATGCGGCTCAAACAAGCCCCGGGTGGATAACTTCCGGGGCTTTTTTATGCGGTAGCCGAATTGTGGAAAACAATTTTGGGCAGATGCGAAAACGCGACATATAGCCGCTGCAAATCGCTGTTTTGTCACGCTTTTGACTTGTTCAGTTTTACTGTGGAGGTGACTGTGAATAAGTTGGGAGCAGCTGGCTGGAGGCCTTTATTTACGTGGCTTGCAGCATGCTGATCAATATTTGACCAGTGCTTTCGGCCGGTATTTTTAGGGGGTTTGTCAACGTTCTTGTGGCTGGTTTTTTATACAGTCTTTATAAGGTGTCTGCCTGTGGATAAGTCTGTGTGCAACCGTTGGAAAGACCGCCGCAGATAGCGCAATCTCTGGCGTTCACGCAGCAATCCTGTCCGCGCACCCAAGTCTTGAGAATAGTCGACGGCAGATGGCCCATGGCCGGTCAAGTAAAAACATGCGCTGAGTTACCCACACGCCCCGTATGCCGGGACTTTCGGCGTTTTAGAGTTGCCCCCAGAAAATGTACGTCTGACTGTGGATAAGGTGGGCAAAAGTGTCTGCAGGCCACATGGTGTAAGGGTTGGGAGCAATTGGTCGTTTTTTGTACAGCAGAGCGGTTGTATGAGGATGTTGCGGATGGTGCTTGATCCCGGCCTGTGCGGGCGGGCATTCTCCAGAACCTTCCTACACGCAACGCTGCTTGCGTGACATTCCCGCTTGGCTTGATAAGCCCGCATCTTTAGTCAGGAGAAAGAAATGACCTCTACCGTATTCATTACCGGGGCCACTTCCGGGTTTGGCGAAGCCTGCGCCCGTCGTTTTGCCGAGGCGGGGTGGTCGCTGGTGCTGACCGGTCGCCGTGAAGACCGCTTGCAGGCGCTGAGCGCCGAATTGTCGAAACAGACCAAGGTGCACACGCTGACGCTGGACGTGCGCGATCGCGCAGGCGTGGAGCGCGCCGTGGAAAGCCTGCCGGCTGAATTCGCGAAGATCCGCGGCTTGATCAACAACGCAGGCCTGGCGCTGGGGATTGATCCTGCACCCAAGTGCGATCTGGATGACTGGGACACCATGATCGACACCAACATCAAAGGGCTGGTTTACACGACGCGCACGCTGCTTTCGCGTCTGATCGCCTACGGCCGCGGCGCCAGCATCGTCAACCTTGGCTCGGTTGCGGGGAATTATCCGTACCCGGGCGGTAACGTATATGGCGGCACCAAAGCGTTCGTCGGACAGTTCTCGCTGAACCTGCGCAACGACCTGGTCGGCACCGGCGTACGGGTGACCAACCTTGAACCGGGGCTGTGTGAGAGCGAGTTCTCGCTGGTGCGTTTCGGTGGCGATCAGGCCAAGTACGACGCCACCTACGCAGGCGCCGAGCCGATCCAGCCCCAGGACATTGCCGACACCATCTTCTGGATCATGAACACGCCGGCCCACGTCAACGTCAACAGCCTGGAGCTGATGCCCGTGAGCCAGACCTGGGCCGGGTTTGCAATTGATCGCAGTCGCGGGGAGAAATAAGTAGGGTTTTAGGAGATTAGCGTCGCCCGACACGCGGCGCGTTCTTGAGGGCAGCGCCGTCCATGTGGGAGTGAGCTTGCTCACGAAGACGGCATTCCAACCGCTGAATATTTAGCGGACGTACTTGCCCATTCGCGAGCAAGCTCGCCCCCACAGGGGTCGCCGCCAATCTCTGATGGGATGACCATCAGGGAATCAGCTCAGCCGATAAAAAACTCGGCCAGCCCGATGTAGCAGGTCGCCAGGTGATACGGCGTTGTCGACGGCATGTCGCTGCGGCTGATCTGTCCCTGGCTGTCGAGGCACTCGTTCCAGCCGGTGGGGTGCAGAAACTGCGTTTGCAGCGCAGTCAATTGGCGCGCCAGCAGATGTTCGCTCTCAGGCCGTAACGTCAGCGCGCGCAGGTATTCAGCCTGAGCCCAGATGCGCTGCGTGCCGTCTTTTACCGAACCGTCCACTTCCAGCATCGCCGCGACCGCGCCAGTCGTCTGGTCGACACCCTGTGCTTCGGCGTGGGCGAATGCAGTCTCCAGCGAGCGATACAGCGGCGTGCCCCGCAGACGCGCGGACGATGCCAGCAGATAAAACCATTCAAACTGATGACCCGGCTCGGACCAGTTATCCACAGCGTCCAGCGGTTTCTCCAGCATGACGCCGTGATCGACGTCCACGAAGCGTCGCTGCATGGCTTCTACCAGGGCATCCAGCGCCGCCAGCGTGTCAGCGTCATCACGCACGGCCAAGGTGCCGAGAAATGCTTCGGCCAGATGCATCAGCGGGTTTTGCAGCGGGCCGGCGTTGAGCGAAGACCAATCCTCGGCCAGCACGGATTCGTACAAGCCATCGCCATCGGCGAAGCGTTCGGCGACCACGTTCAGCGCGGCATTAAGCACCGACTCCACCAACGGCTCACGGACCTTGCCCCAGTAGTGCGCGCAGGCGAAGACGATGAAGGCGTGAGTGTAGAGATCCTTGCGGCGATCCAGCGGTGCGCCCTGTGGATCAATGCTGTAGAACCAGCCGCCGTGCTCGGCGTCGTGAAAGTGCTGCTGCAACGAACGAAACAGCGCGGCCGCGCGGGTGGCGGCGTCGGGCACGTCGGGGTGATCGATCAGGCTTGAAAACAGAAACAGCTGACGCGCGCAGGCCATGGCCCGGTAGCGCTGTGGCGGCAAAGGCCGATGCTGGGCGTCGAGCGCCTCGAACGGCAACGCCATCTCGGCATTCCACCCCGGGCCCTGCCACAACGGCACGACCACGCGCATGAAGTGCTGCTGCAGCTCAGTGAACAGGGCGGACAGTTCAGACTTGGCGGTGGGAAGGGAAGCGTCAGGCATTGGATGGCGTCACGGCAGTGGCAAATTGCGCGACATGGTAGCAGGAGGTGAGGCGGGCGGGGCAGCGGGGATCGATTGATCCCCGCCGAACCCTATAACGCATGGTTTAGCCCGCGAACAACCAGATGCCGGCTGCGGCCGACAGCGCACCTGCGATCCGCACCACTGGTGCCGCCGCGGTTGGCAGAAACCGCACCACGGCATAACCCGCTGCATGCAGCGCAGCCGTCGCGCCGACGAATCCGAGGGCATAGCCCCACGGGCTCGACATTTCAGGGAGCTCCAGACCGTGGGCGACGCCGTGGAACAGCGCAAACAGCGCCGTCGCTGCTACAGCCATGAACAGTGGCGGGCGTACGGCCAGCGCGACCGCCAGGCCCAATGCAAACACCGATGCCGCAATACCGCTCTCCAGTGCCGGCAATGCCAGGCCTTCAAACCCGAGCAAGCCGCCCATCAGCATGGTGCCGACAAACGTGCACGGCAGCGCCCAGCGCGCGGCGCCTTTTTGCTGTGCAGCCCAAAGCCCGACAGCGATCATCGCCAGCAGGTGATCGATGCCGCCCAGTGGATGGCTGATGCCGGCCACAAGACCGCTTTCATCATGGCCGGGGTGGGCGAAGGCCAGCGCCGGAACGAGGAGCAGCGCCAACGCGCCGAATACTTTTTTGCCGTTCATGAATGAATTCCTTGCTTCACTTGGGTGTTAGCCATTTGGGTGGACGAAATCAGGCCGCAGTCAGCAGACCCTGGCGCTCGATGAACGCGATGATCTGCTCCAGGCCGTGACCGGTTTTCTGGTTGCTGAACACGAACGGCTTGTCGCCGCGCATCTTCTTCGTGTCGCGGTCCATCATCTCCAGCGATGCACCCACCAGCGGCGCGAGGTCGATCTTGTTGATCACCAGCAGATCGGATTTGCAGATGCCGGGGCCGCCCTTGCGCGGCAGCTTGTCGCCGGCTGACACGTCGATCACATAAATGGTGAGGTCCGACAGCTCCGGGCTGAACGTCGCGGACAGGTTGTCGCCGCCGGATTCGACGATGATCAGGTCCAGCCCCTCGAAGCGCCGATTGAGCTGGTCGACCGCTTCCAGATTGATCGAAGCGTCTTCGCGGATCGCCGTGTGCGGGCAGCCACCGGTTTCGACGCCGATGATGCGCTCGGGCGCCAGTGCTTCATTGCGCACCAGAAAATCAGCGTCTTCACGGGTGTAGATATCGTTGGTGACCACCGCGAGGTTGTAACGATCGCGCAGGGCCAGGCACAGCGCGAGCGTCAGCGCGGTCTTGCCGGACCCGACCGGACCGCCGATGCCGACGCGCAAAGGTTGGCTGTTCATTCGTTCTCTCCGTTAAGCATGGTGTGCGGTTCGAGGTGCTGCGGCGATGGCAGCCACCTCATGATCGGAACAGGCGGCTGTACTGCCGCTCATGGTTCATGCTCGCCAGCGCCAGACCGAATGGCGCGCTGCCGATGTGTTCAGGATTCAGTACGGTCGCGTCGTGCTGGGCCTTCTGCAGCAGCGGCAGCAACTCACTGGTCAGGCGCTGTGCAGCTTGCTGCCCCAGTGGCAGGGTTTTCATCAGCACCGCCAACTGGTTTTCGAGCCAGCTCCAGAGCCAGGCAGCGAGCGCGTCCTGAGGGCTGATCTGCCAGGCGCGCGCGGCCAGTGCCCAACCCAGCGCCAGATGTGGCTCGCCCATACGCTGTAGAAAGTCCCGCGCGGGCTGATCCATTTCCGGCAGACCGTTGAGCAATTGCTGCAGCGAGTAGCCCATCTGCCGGCTTTCCAGATGCAGTTCGCGGGTTTCGCGGCTGGCGCGATGCTCTTCGCTCAATTGCAACAAGGCCGCCCAGTCGTCTTCGGCAGCCGCCGTGCAGTGCGCCAGTAAAAGCGGCGCCTCGAATCGTGCAAGGTTGAGCAGCAACTGGTCGCCAATCCAGCGGGCGGCGCTGGCCGAGTCGTGGACGGTCGATTGCTCGACCGCCATTTCCAGGCCCTGGGAATAGCTGTAGCCGCCGATCGGCAGCTGGGGGCTGGCCAGACGCAGCAGCGCCCAGGCTGCGTTCACGTGCGTACGCCGAATTGATGAATGCGCGGCGCGTAATTGAAATCTTCCTCACCGGCGCGCGAGTGGTGATGGCCGCCGCCATAGGCGCCGTGCTCGGGCTGGAAGGGGGCTTCGATGGATTCGGTCGTGGCGCCCAGTTGATCGAGCATGGCCTTGAGCACGTAGTCGTCGAGCAGACGCAGCCAGCCGTCGCCTACTTGCAGTGCCACATGGCGGTTGCCCAAGTGATACGCCGCCCGGGTCAGCTCGAACGTGTTGCTGCACGTCACGTGCATCAGTTGCTCGGGGCGCGCGCAAACACGCACGATCCGCCCGTCTTCAGCCTTGAGAAAGTCGCCATCACGCAGCGGCGGCTGGCCCCGCTCAAGGAACAGCCCGACGTCTTCGCCCTCGGCACTGAAACAGCGCAGCCGGCTTTTGCTCCGCGCCTCGAATATCAAATGCAGCTCTGCGGCCCATTCAGCCTGAGGTTCGACCCGTTGATGAATCACCAGCATCAGAAAGCTTCCAGCAATGTGCGATGCAAGGGCTAGAGCAAGTGGCTTGCCAACAGATGGACAGGGCAGAAATTGCCAGAATACGGTGCAGTAAGGGCGGGGCTGATCACCTGAGTGCGACTTATCGGTGCGTCAGTTGCGAAGGCGCACCTCCGTGGTGCGAAGGGAGGGTCATGAAGCCGTGTTGCAGAGGAGTGAAGCGTCGCGACTCACTCGGTGCTGCCCAATCCCTGCCAACGCTTGGCGCCGATGAAGATAAAGCGCAGTTGCTGAGTGATTTTCGCGCGGGGGGTCAAATGTTCGGCCAATGCCGGGGGCGGCGGATCGATCAGCTCCGGAAGCATGGCAAACACGCTTTTTACCACGAGGTCGGCCATGACCGAGAGGTCGTCGGTGTTCAGGTGATGGAATTTGGGCATCGACGCCAGGTCGGTCGCGAGGTCGGCGATGATGCCTTCGCGCAGCGCACCGAGCGCCTGTCGGACCTTCAGCGAGCCGCCGTATTGTTCGCGCGCCAGGAACAGAAACTGCGAGCGGTTGGCGGCCACGACGTCCAGAAAGATGCGGATGGAGGCGTCGATGATGCCGCTGTCGATGTTGTCGTTGTGTCGCACGCGGCGGATGGTTTCGCGGAAGGTCTGACCGACTTCGCTGACCAGCGCCAGGCCGAGGTGGTCCATGTCATCGAAGTGCCGATAGAAACCGGTGGGTACGATGCCGGCTGTTTTCGCCACCTCGCGCAGGCTCAGACTGCCGAAACCGCGTCCGCTCTCCATCAGGCCCCGGGCTGCATCGAGCAGGGCATGGCGAGTCTGCTGTTTCTGTTCGGCGCGGGGCAGCATGGGGCGTGTATCTGATAGAGGCATGGGCCGCAACTCTAGCAAATGCGTTTGCGTGGCGTCGAACCCGGTTTGACGTCGGGCAATAAAAAGCCCGGCGATCAGGGCCGGGCTGTTCACATGTTTTTTGTCGTGCCGATTTTTGGTTGATCTGAACGGCCTCTTCCCGGCTTAAGCCGGTTCCACTGACAAGCGCCGCGTTATTTCCGTAGGACTGGCTTTAGCCGGGAAGCTTTTGACGCAGCGGGTAAAAATCAGGAAACGCGCTGATACTGCTGAATCAGCAGATCAGGGCCGTTTTCGGCGACGCGCTGATATTGATTGATCAATCGGTCGGGGCCGTCCTGCGCAAGGGTCGGCAAACCGGAATGCTGTGTCGCCTTTGCTTCGCCGAGGATCGCTTGTTCGCTGGCAGGCATCGCGAACGCGCTCGAGGCAAGCAGGGAAAGGGTCAGGGCAATCAACTGGCGTTTCATGGAAGGATGCTCGGGTGTAAAGGGTGATGTGAACGTGCTGGCGATTTTACCGCTGCCCGCTTGATAAAGAAGTTCAGCGAGCTGATGGTGACCATCGACAGAAATGATGCGCCTCTGGACTCGTTGCCCGGCGGGCCTTTCAGCGAGTTTCAGAGGGATCGCCAAGCCCGTCTGGACGTACGGTATCGGTGGGGTGCGGAACTTTTCTGGCCTTGAATACAGATTTGATCAAACCGACGCGGCTTTTCTCAGTCGAAGCGTTACGACGTACGAGACGCGCCCTGGATGGCGCATCGGTTTTTGGGGAGACAACGCAATGACGCGAGGCCGTAAAATCTTCGCTTGGACAGCCGCAATCCTGCTGCTGTTGCTGGTGATTCTGATCATTGTGATCGCCACGTTCGACTGGAACCGACTCAAGCCGACCATCAACGAGAAGGTGTCTGCAGAACTCCATCGTCCCTTTGCCATCAACGGCAATCTGGCCGTGAGCTGGCACCGCGAGCCCGATGAAGGCGGCTGGCGCGCCTGGGTGCCGTGGCCGCACCTGTCGGCGGAAGACATCGCACTGGGCAACCCGGAATGGTCAAAGACGCCGCAGATGGTCACGCTCAAGCGCGTCGACCTGCGTTTGTCTCCCTTGCCGTTGCTGGCCCAGCGCGTGGTCATCCCGCGTATCAACCTGACCGAGCCCAACGCGAAGATCGAGCGTCTGGCCGATGGCCGCGCCAACTGGGTCTTTGATCTGCCCAAGAGCGACCCGAACGCCAAACCGTCGAGCTGGGTGGTCGACATCGGCTCGATCGGCTTCGACAAAGGCTTCGTGAGCTACAACGACCAGAAGATCAACACGGCCGTCGATGTCGTCATCGACATGCTGGGCAAGCCGATCCCCTACAGCGACATCGTCGGCAGCAGCGAGGCGAAGAAGGTTCAGGACAAGGGCGCTTCGGCTCAGGACTATGCCTTCGGCTTTACTGCCAAAGGCCAGTACCACGGCCAGAAACTCAACGGCAGCGGCAAGGTAGGTGGACTGCTGGCGCTGAAAGACGCGGCGTTGCCATTCCCGGTGCAGGCCGACGTCAGCGCGGGTGCCTTGCGTGTTGCGATTGCAGGCACGGTTACCGATCCGCAGAATCTGGGTGAACTGGACCTGCGCCTGAAACTCTCCGGCGACAGCCTCAGCAATCTCTATCCGCTGACCGGCGTGACGCTGCCGGATTCCCCTCCGTACTCCACAGACGGCCGCCTGATCGCGAAACTGCACGACCCGGCGGGTGCGTCGTTCCAGTACAAGGGCTTCAACGGCAAGATCGGCGACAGCGACATCCACGGTGATCTCGGCTTTGCCGCCAGCGAACCTCGCCCCAAGCTGACCGGCGCGCTGGTGTCCAACCAACTGCTGATGGCGGACCTCAAGCCGCTGATTGGCGCCGATTCCAATGCCGAGCAGAAAACCCGGGGCGGCGAGAGCAAGCAGCCGACAGGCAAGGTGCTGCCGGTCGAGGAGTTCAAGACCGACCGCTGGGCTGCCATGGACGCCGACGTCGAGTTCACGGGCAAGCGCATCGTGCAGAGCGCCGACCTGCCGTTCACCGACCTGTACACCCACGTGGTGCTCAACGATGGTGTGCTGAGTCTGGAACCGCTGCGGTTTGGTGTGGCAGGCGGCAAGCTCGACGCCGACATCAAGCTCAACGGGCACACCCAGCCGCTGGAGGGCCGCGCGAAACTGTCGGCTCGCGGCTTCAAGCTCAAGCAGCTGTTCCCCACCTTCGAACCGATGAAAACCAGCTTTGGTGAGCTCAACGGTGATGCCGACCTCAGTGGCCGTGGCAACTCGGTGGCAGCGTTGCTGGGCACGTCCAACGGCGAGCTGAAGATGCTGATCAACGACGGCGCCGTCAGCCGTGGCCTGATGGAAATTGCGGGCCTGAACGTTGGCAACTACGTGGTGGGCAAGCTGTTCGGCGACAAGGACGTGAAGATCAACTGTGCGGCCACCGATGTCGGCTTCAAGGACGGCTTGGCGAGCACGAAGGTGTTTGTGTTCGATACCGAGAACGCGATTATTTACGTCGATGGCACGGCGAACCTGAAGACCGAGCAACTGGACATGAAGGTGACGCCCGAGTCGAAAGGCTTCCGGGTCTTCTCCCTGCGTTCGCCGCTGTATGTGCGTGGGCCGTTCAGCAAACCCAACGCGGGTGTTGAGTCGGGGCCGCTGTTGCTGCGCGGCGCGGGCATGGTGCTATTGGGCGCTGCAGTCGGACCGGCGGCAGGATTGCTGGCACTGGTGGCACCGAGCAGTGGCGACGCGCCTAACCAGTGCACCGGGTTGCTGGAGCAGATGCGTTCAGGCAAGGCGCCTAAGACTGTGAAATAAGTTCGGCGCAGGATTCTGTGCCGTCTTCACTCACACAATATGCCCGGGTTCGGCGCAGGCTTGCGTGGTACCCGGTCCCACAGAACCGCGTTCGGCGCCTGATTCAGCGTCAGGTTGATCTGGCCCTTGTGGGAGCGAGCTTGCTCGCGAAGAGCCCGGTATCCGCTAAACATCCCGCCTGAAAGTTACCCACAAAAAAGCCAGGGCATGTGCCCTGGCTTTTTGCATTGCGTGTCGCGTATCAGAGGCCGTCGAGCAGGTCTGCCATGTCGTCGGCGTGCTCTTCTTCCTGCGCCAGGATCTCTTCAAAGATACGGCGGGTGGTCGGGTCTTGGTCGCCGATGTACTGAATGATTTCGCGGTAGCTGTCGATCGCGATGCGCTCGGCCACCAGGTCTTCGGTGATCATCTCTTTCAGTGTGTTGCCGGCCACGTACTGGGCGTGGGAGTTCTTGCTCAGCAGGTCCGGGTTGAATTCCGGCTCGCCGCCCAACTGCACGATGCGCTCGGCCAGCTTGTCAGCGTGTTCGAGCTCTTGATTGGCGTGTTCCAGAAACTCATCAGCGGCGGCGTGGGACTTGATGCCCTTGGCCATGAAGTAGTGGCGCTTGTAACGCAGGGTGCAGACCAGCTCAGTGGCCAGCGACGAGTTCAGCAGACGCAGGACCTCATCACGATCACCGTTGTAGCCTTCAGTTACGGCGCCGTCTTCGACGTTTTTGCGTGCGCGCTCTCGCAGGGTGGCGACGTCGGTCATTGGGTGCAGATTGATCATCAGATTTCTCCAGGGCTTTTACGGTTTTTTCCGTCGCGCTCTGTTGCGCCATACGTCAAGCAGGCGCCCGGCGAGATCGGGTCTTAAGGTGTGAGTGGTGGGCGCTGGCAAAAGTTTGATTTTTGTTCGGGGACTTTTTGACGCAGTGTCAGATGGTCGGGTTGTAGGGGGACGAGGGTGATGCGGAGTCAAGACGGGGTGCGCTTGCTTCAAGGGAATCACTCGCGACAGCGGCAGCGCCGGGCATCTTTGCGATGCCTCGGCGCTCGTGATCGCGAGCGGACTCACCCATTCATACGGACGGCGTCAGATCACATGGCGCGTTCGTTGGCGTCACGCTGTTCGCAGGTCATGAAACCCTTGCTGTTGACGCGGCCATTGTTGTCGAAGGTGACGTAGTACGCCTGCTGATGGCCTTCGCGGTTCAGCACGTAGTTGTTGCAAGTACCTGGGTGGGCGCGACGCTGAATGGAGGTCGATGGCGTGCCGCCGATGGTCAGGACCTGTTCTTTGGTCATGCCTTCTTCGACTTGCTTGACCAGCGGCTCATTGCGATAGGTCGCGTAATCAACCGGGTTCGGCAGGGTGGTCGATGCGCAACCGGCCAATGCGGCCATGGAAATCACTACTGCCAGGGATTGCTTGAACATTCGAATCGCTCCGCGAAAAAGGCCATTGTTGGCCCGTTGCTGTTAGGAGCATTCAAGATGCAAAAGAGTTCGATCAAATTGATGGCGATGGGGCATTACCCGTACTGTCATGTTTTATGAATGTTTCCCGGCTACTTTGACGTGGCTGACTTGACCCCGCAGCGCTGAACAAAAACGCTCACTGAGGAACGCTCCTTAATGTCGCAAGAGCAGGCCACCCGTTATCCCATCGTCTTGGTACCGGGATTGATGGGCTTCGTGAAACTGGTGGTCTATCCGTATTGGTTCGGCATCGTGCCGGCGCTGCGTCGGGGCGGCGCGCAGGTGATTCCGGTCATGGTGTCGGCGGTCAATTCCACCGAGATTCGCGGCGAGCAATTGCTGGCCCGAGTCCAGGAAGTTCTCAAGGAAACCGGCGCGGCGAAGGTCAACCTGATCGGTCACAGTCAGGGAGCGCTGACCATTCGGTATGTTGCTGGCGTACGCCCGGACCTGGTCGCCTCGGTCACCTCCGTCGCGGGGCCCAACCATGGCTCCGAACTGGCCGACTACTTTGAAGCGCATTACCCGCCCCATACCCTGAAAGGGCGTGTGGTCAACGCTGCCATCCGCCTCACCACGCTCATCACCAGCCTGCTCGACACCGGTTATCGCGGTACGCGCCTGCCCGTGGATGTCGACGCTGCGCACCATTCGCTGACCGCACGCGGCGTGGCGCACTTCAACCGGCGGTTCCCCCAGGGATTGCCCGAACACTGGGGCGGGCAGGGCGAGGAGGAGGTCGGCGGCGTGCGCTATTACTCGTGGTCAGGGACCCTGCAACCGGGGCGTACCGACCGCGGCAAGAACCTCTTTGATACGTCAAATCTCACTTGCCGAATATTTGCTCGCACGTTCACGAAAGAGCGGGGTCAATCTGATGGCATGGTCGGGAGATGCAGTTCTCACCTGGGTAAAGTCATCGGTGATGACTACCCGCTCGACCATTTCGACATCGTCAACCAGCACTTCGGGCTGGTGGGCAACGGAGCCGATCCCGTGGGGTTGTTCCTTGAACATGCCGCGCGTCTCAAAGCCGCCGGTCTTTGACTTATTTGGCCGTAGTTCGTGATCAGTCGACCCGTGAGGTCGCGTAGGAAGAGATGCGATGAGCGATAAAGAGCTTTATGAAATCGAGTACACGCTGGCCGGTGAGCACCATGTCGATCTGATTGAAAACCTCGACGTGCCAATCATCGAGGTTGTGCACGAGCTGGCGCTCAAGCACAACGTGGCCGTTGAAGATGACCCCTTCGATACCGGTGAGGACACCATCGGTCTGCCCCATGTGCTGGGCATCACCGACGTGTCGATTCACGCTGCGCAGGAGCACGACAAAGCCTGATAGCCGGTTTCATTCGACGGACAGCGTTAATGGATTGCGGCCTTGCGCAGCGGTGTGGTCCAGCGTTCTGCCAGGATCACCCCGCCCAGCGTCAGGGCACCGCCGATGAAGTGATACGACGCCAGCTGCTCGCCCAGTGCGAGCGCAGCGACCAGCGCCGTCAGGATCGGCACCAGGTTGAAAAACAACGTGGTACGGCTTGGCCCGAGGATGGAAATCGCTTTCATCCACAGCAACGGCGCGAGCATTGAGGTCGGGATGCACGCGTAGAGCACCAACGGAATGTTGCTCGCATTCAGGCCGGTTTTCGGTGAAATCACGAACAGCGGAAACAGCGCGATGATCGCCACCAGGATCTGCAAATAAAGCAGCTGCAACGGCGGCATGCGCAACTGCCACTTCTTCAGCAGCGTGCTATAGGTCGCATAGGCCAGCGTTGCGACCAGCATCATCACGTCGCCGATGTTGATGCCATGGGCAATCAGCAAGCTCCAGCTCCCTTGGGACACCACCCACAACACGCCCGCAAACGACACGATAGCGCCGACCAGCGCGCCTGCGGTCAACCGGGTGCCAAGGCTGGCGATCGACATGCCCAGGGTCATCACCGGCACCAAAGACAGAATGATGCCCATGTTGGTGGCCGTCGTGATGTTCGCCGCGTAGTACGCCAGGCTCTGATAAATCGCCATGCCCAGCACGCCCAGCACCACGACCTTGCCGATGATGGGTTTGATCTGCGCCCGATTGCGCAGCACGGGACCCAGCAGAAACGGCGTGAACAGCAAGCCGGCCAGTAACCAGCGATAGAAGCCGATCTCGGCCGGGAAAATACGGCCCGCGGCGGCTTTGGTGATGACGTTGTTGCCCGCCCAGATCATGACGGTGAGCAGTGGATAAAGGTATTGCATGACCGGCCCGGCGGCTGAATGAGGCGCCATTATCGGCCTGTCAGTGCGCGCGTCCAGCGTGCGCTACGCATTTGCAGAAATATGCAGCAACATTCTTTGGCTACACTGCTCCGAAAGCCATGCAGGTGCGTGGCGCTTCCGGAGAAAAGCGATGACGATGCTGCGTATTCCTCTGCTGGTGATGGGCCTGCTGCTGAGCGCCCAGGGTTTTGCCGCCACCGCCCAACAAAACAAGATGACCACCTGCAACGCCGATGCCTCGGCCAAATCCCTCAAAGGCGACGAGCGCAAGGCGTTCATGAGCTCCTGCCTGAAGGCCGCGCCTGCGCCTGCCGCCACTCAACAGGAGAAGATGAAAACCTGCAACGCCACGGCCAGCACTCAGGCGCTCAAGGGCGATGCGCGCAAGGCGTTCATGAGCGATTGTCTTAAAAAGAAATAATTTTCCGAGCCAATGGCGGGCGTCGAAAGGCGGCGCCGGCCCCTGTACTTTCTGCGATTGCGGCCGATGATCTGGCCTGCAATCGCAGCCTCCCAACGCTTGAGCCCTGAAGGGCTTTCGCGTCGCTGGTTCTCCACTCAGAACGCTGGCAGACTGCCCATCCTTCACGCCGCTCGTTTTGAGGCTGTATGCCAACGTTTACGCCCCGTCAAGTCTATCTGGCCAGTTGCATTCTCGTGTTCGGCGGGTTGCTGCTGGTCTTGCCGCTCAACCTTCTGCCCAGTCTGCTGGCGGGTTTGCTGGTGTACGAACTGGTCGACATGCTCACCCCACAGCTGCAACGGCTGATTGCCGGCGAGCGTGCGCGGTGGCTGGCGGTGGCGTTGCTGGGGACTCTGGTGGTGACGGTGCTGGCGTTGCTGTTTGCCGGCGCGATCAGTTTCCTGCTGCACGAGGCGGAAAACCCCGGCGCGTCGCTGGATAAATTCATGATTCTGGTGGACCGCGCCCGCGGTCAGCTGCCGCCTTTCATCGACAACTACCTGCCGGCCAGTGCCACCGAGTTTCAGGTGTCCCTCAGCGCGTGGCTGACCAAGCACCTGGGCGAGCTTCAGCTGCTCGGCAAGGGGGCGGCGCACATGTTCGTGACGTTGCTGATTGGCATGGTACTGGGCGCGATCATCGCCCTGCAGCGCATCCCCGATGTCACCAAGCGCAAGCCATTGGCGGCGGCGCTGTTCGAGCGTCTGCATCTGCTGACCCAGGCCTTCCGCAATATCGTTTTTGCGCAAATCAAGATCTCGCTGCTGAACACGGCGTTCACTTCTATATTCCTGGCGGTGATCCTGCCGTTGTGTGGCGTGCACCTGCCGCTGACCAAAACCCTGATCGTGCTGACCTTCCTGCTGGGCTTGCTTCCGGTGGTCGGCAACCTGATGTCCAACACGCTGATCTTCATCGTCGGCATGTCGTTGTCGATCTGGGTGGCGGTGGCGGCGTTGGGTTATCTGATCGTGATCCACAAGGTCGAGTATTTCCTCAACGCACGGATCGTCGGCGGGCAGATCAGCGCCAAGTCGTGGGAGTTGCTGCTGGCGATGCTGATCTTCGAAGCCGCCTTCGGCCTGCCGGGGGTAGTGGCAGGGCCGATTTATTACGCGTACCTGAAGAGCGAACTGCGCCGGGCAGAGCTGGTATAGCGGCAGGTTTCAACCATTCGCGGCTACCCGCGGTGTGGAGGACCGGCTTCAGCCGGGAAGAGGCCTGCGCGGACACCCTCAATTTTGCGGCGTGACGCCTGACGCCTTCCCGGCTAAAGCCAGTCCTACGATGCGCCTCCGATGTAGTAGGACCGGCTTCAGCCGGGAAGAGGCCTGCGCAGACACCCTCAATTTCGCGGCATGACACCTGACGCCTTCCCGGCTAAAGCCAGTCCTACGATGCGCCTGCGATGTGTAGGACCGGCTTCAGCCGGGAAGAGGCCTGCGCGGACACCCTCAATTTCGCGGCATCACACCCGACGCCTTCCCGGCTAAAGCCAGTCCTACGATGCGCCTCCGATGTAGTAGGACCGGCTTCAGCCGGGAAGAGGCCTGCGCGGACAACCTCACTTTTGCGGTGTAACACCTGACGCCTTCCCGGCTAAAGCCAGTCCTACAAGCGCCCCGCGGGGGATCAGCCGTAACGCTTCTTGGCTTCGATCGCCAGCCCGCTGCCGATGCTGCCGAAGATGTTGCCCTCGACGTGCCGGGCCTTGGGCAGCATGGCGGCGACGCTGTTGCGCAGGGCCGGGATGCCGCTGGAGCCGCCGGTGAAGAACACGGTGTCGACATCGGTCACACCCACGCCTGCGTCATTCAACAGATTCGTCACACTGCCGCGCACGCGTTCGAGCAAGGCGTCAATTGACGATTCGAACAACTGCCGCGTGAGGTCCACGCTCAGGCCGGGCTCGACGCGGTCCATCGGCACCAGGCGATTTTCCGAGTGGGTCAGCTGGATCTTGGTTTCTTCGACTTCCATCGCCAGCCAGTGACCGGCGCGTTGATCGATCAGCCTGAACAGCCGATCAATGCCCTGGGTGTCTTCGATGTCATAGCGCATGCTGCCCAGCGCCAGTTGCGACTTTTGCGAATACACCGAGTTGATCGTGTGCCAGGTCGCCAGGTTCATGTGCGTGCTGGTCGGCATGTAGGCGCCGCTTTTCATCCGGCTGCCATAGCCAAACAGCGGCATCACGCCCTGCAGGCTCAGCTGCTTGTCGAAGTCGGTACCGCCGATGTGCACGCCGCCCGTGGCGAGAATGTCGGTGTGGCGGTCATCAATCAGGCGACGCTCCGGCGACAGGCGCACCAGCGAGAAGTCCGACGTACCGCCGCCGATGTCGACGATCAGCACCAGCTCTTCACGGTCCAGCGTTGACTCGTAGTCGAACGCGGCTGCGATGGGCTCGAACTGGAAGGAAACCTCCCTGAAGCCGATCTTGCGCGCCACATCGGCCAGCGTGTCTTCTGCCTCCTGGTCGGCGGCAGCGTCGTCATCGACGAAATGCACGGGACGGCCCAGCACGACGTGCTCGAAGGAATGACCGGCAGCGGCTTCAGCACGTTTTTTAAGTTCGCCGATGAACAGCCCGAGCAGGTCCTTGAACGGCATCGCTGTCCCGAGCACGCTGGTGTCGTGCTTGATCAGCTTGGAACCCAGCAGGCTCTTGAGCGAGCGCATCAGGCGGCCTTCGTAGCCCTCGAGGTACTCGTGAAGCGCAAGACGACCGTAGACCGGGCGGCGCTCTTCGATGTTGAAAAAGACCACCGAGGGCAGCGTGATCTTGCCGTCCTCCAGTGCGATCAGCGTTTCCACTCCAGGGCGTAGCCAGCCGACCGTGGAGTTGGACGTGCCAAAATCGATGCCAAGGGCACGGGCCGGGGATGGAGTGCTCATCTGCTTTGCATACCAGTCAAAAAACGGCCGCGCAGTGTATGCGAGTGCGCGCCGGATGCGTAGCGCGAAACGTCGGTTTATCGCCCGTCCGGCATCTATTTCCGGCCCTTGGCTTGAACTGTGGCCCCGAGCCCCAATCTAGCAGGCAACTCTTAATGCATTTGGCCGGTCTGGACAGCGTTTCAATTCGCGGGACGGCGTGCCGATAACATTGCAACGTTCAACGCAGCCAGCGTTCACATGTGGAACACGCTGCGGACTGGGCTGGATATTCCAGAATTGGGTGACCGTCAGATGGACTTCAAAGACTATTACAAGATCCTTGGCGTAGAGCCGACGGCGGACGAGAAGACGATCAAGACCGCCTATCGCAAGCTCGCGCGCAAGTATCACCCCGACGTCAGCAAAGAGCCTGGCGCGGAAGACAAATTCAAAGAAGCCTCCGAAGCGTATGAAGCGCTCAGCGACCCTGAAAAGCGCGCCGAATACGACGAGATTCGCAAATACGGCAGTCAGGGCCGGTTCCAGCCACCGCCTGGCTGGCAGGGCCGCGGCGGCGCGGGCGCGGGCGCGGGCGCGGGCGCGGGTCAGGGCTTTGGTGGCGGCGGCTTCGAAAACGGCGATTTCTCCGACTTTTTCAGTTCCATTTTCGGTAATCGCGGTGGTCAGCAAGGCGGTCGGGCGCAGAGCCCGGGGCGTCGAGGGCAGGACGTGGAGATGGAACTGGCGGTGTTTCTGGAGGAGACTCTCTCCACCGAGTCCAAGCAGATCAGCTTCAAGGTGCCGCAACACAGCGCCAACGGTCAGCGCATGGCCGACATCACCAAGACGTTGAATGTGAAGATCCCCGCGGGCGTCACCGATGGCGAGCGCATCCGCCTCAAGGGGCAGGGCGCGCCGGGCGTTGCCGGTGGGGAGAAGGGCGATCTGTACCTGATCATCCGCCTGGCGCCGCACCCGATGTTCGACGTCGAGGGGCATGACTTGATTATCACGGTGCCGATCGCGCCGTGGGAAGCAGCGCTCGGCACCAAGGTGGCGGTGCCGACGTTGACCGGCAAGATCAACCTGACCATCCGCCCGGACAGTCAGAACGGTCAGCGGCTGCGGGTCAAAGGCAATGGTCTGTTGAACAAGCAGGGCCAGCGCGGCGATCTGTACGCGCAACTGAAAATCGTCATGCCCAAATCCACCGATGAGGCGACCAAAGCGCTGTGGGAGAAGCTGGCCCAGCAGGCCGCGTTCGATCCGAGGGCTCAATGGAGTAACTGATCATGAGCAATACCCTGGTCATAGACATGCAGGAGTTCTGTGAGGTGGTCGACCTGCCGGCCGCCTTCGTCATCGAGATTGTCGAGCACGGCATTCTCGAACCCCAGGGAAGGCAGCCGGATGAGTGGCTGTTCGACAGTGCCGCGTTGTCGATCGGCAGGCGTGCGGTCAAATTGCATCGCGAATTGCAGCTGGAATGGGACGGCGTCGCTTTGGCGCTGGACCTTCTGCAAGAGCTCGAACACGTCAGGGCGGAAAACCGCATGCTCAGGCAGCGGCTGGGGCGGTTTGTGGATTGAAGCGCTGGACTGAAGCTCACTCCCCACACGGGTTGTGCTCGCTGCTCAACGCTTATTAACCTTTCTTCGGCAATTCCACGTTAAACGTCGTGCCGTCTCCGACGTTGGACACAACCGTGATGCTGCCGTTATGGGCATTCACCACCTCTTTCACGATGAACAACCCCAGGCCCAGGCTGGTGGAAGGGTTGTGGATGCCGGTTTTTTCGTTGGCCGAGCGGACCAGCGGGTCGAAGATGCTGCCGATGGCTTCCTCCGCGATAGGCTCGCCGCCGTTATGCACCGAGAGGCTCACATGGTTTTCGCTGCCGGTGAGCTTCACGGTGACCTGCCGCGTCGCCGCGCCATGCTGCAAGGCATTGCCAATCAGGTTTTGCAGCAACTGCGCGATGCGTGCCCGATCCCACTCGCCCCGGGTGTCACCGGTGCTGGTGAACACGGCGTTGCAGTCGGGCTGCCCCGCCGTCGCGGCGTCGATGGCCTCGCGGCAGGCGAGGGTCATCTCCATCGGCTTGCGCTCGACCGGCAGCGTGACCCCCAGACGGCTGCGGACGAACTCCAGCAAGTCGCTGATCATTGTCCCCATCAACAAACTGCTGCTTTTGATGCGTTTGATGTACCCAAGCTCGGCGTCTGCTAGCGTAGTCTTGCGCATCAGCACCTCGGACGACATACCGATGGCCTGCAAGGGCGCGCGCAGGTCGTGACCGAGAATGGCGAGAAAGATGTCACGGGAACGTGTCACGCGATCGGCGTAGGCCGCCGTCGACTCGGCCAGGGCTTCATCGATGGCTTCGTTGAAGCGGATCATGTCGGTGATATGACTGACCTGTGGATCTATCTGGTTTTCTGCCCAGAAGCGCACGACCGTGGCCCGAAGGTGGCGGAACTCTGAAGTCATCTGCACCAGGTCAAACCCGACGATATGGCGCAATTCACCATGACTGGAGGCGGCCTGATCGAGTGTCGGGGTTTTGCCGATGTCTTCGCCTTGCGCCTTGGCGATGCGTTCGGCTTTGGTCTGAGCGGTGTTCATGTCACGCGCCGCCGCGAGCAGGATCGCCTCGGCATGGTCGCGCAGCTCGGCTGAACTCATCTGGGCGGCGGCGGGCGTCAGCGTGGCCGCAAACCGTTCCCACTCATCGACGATGCGATCCACATTCTGAACGATGAAGTCCGAAAGACGCATGGGGAACTACCTTGCTGCCGGGGCGCTGAATGAGAGCGCGCATAGTACCGCCATGTTGTTGCAGGAAGCATCACGGATTTGCACGCTTTCATTGTAGGAGCGTGGCTTGTCCCGCGATCGGCGACAAAGTCGTCGTGAAAAGCGGCGATCACGGAATAGCTGGATCTTCGCATTCATGGATTTCACTGGCGCTGCGCACCAGATCGCGGGACAAGCCACGCTCCTACAAAAACGGACTAATACCCTTAAAACAGGAAATACCGTTGCGCCATCGGCAATACCTCGGCCGGCTCGCACCACAACAGCACGCCGTCGGCCTTCACCTGATAGGTCTGCGGGTCGACGTCGATGTTTGGCAGGTAGTCGTTGTGGATGAGGTCGGCCTTGGTGACGCTGCGGCAGCCCTTGACCACGCCGATCTGTTTCTTCAGCCCTAACTGCTCCGGGACCCCGGCGTCAAAGGCCGCCTGGCTGATGAACGTCAGGCTGCTGGCGTGCAACGAGCTGCCATAGCTGGCAAACATCGGGCGGTAGTGAACCGGTTGCGGGGTCGGGATCGAGGCGTTGGCGTCGCCCATCAGGCTGGCGGCAATCGAGCCGCCCTTGAGGATCAGCGTCGGTTTCACCCCGAAGAAGGCCGGCCGCCAGAGCACCAGGTCGGCCCATTTACCCACCTCAATGGAGCCCACTTCATGGCTGATGCCGTGGGTGATGGCCGGATTGATAGTGTATTTGGCGATGTAGCGTTTGGCGCGGAAGTTATCGTTGCCTTCGCCGTCCCCCGGCAGCGGGCCGCGCTGGCGTTTCATTTTGTCGGCGGTCTGCCAGGTGCGCATGATCACTTCGCCCACGCGGCCCATGGCCTGGCTGTCGGAGCTGAGCATCGAGAACGCGCCCAGATCGTGAAGGATGTCCTCGGCGGCAATGGTTTCGCGGCGGATGCGGCTCTCGGCGAACGCGACGTCTTCGGCGATGCTCGGGTCCAGGTGATGGCAGACCATCAGCATGTCCAGGTGCTCGTCGATGGTGTTGCGGGTGAACGGCCGGGTCGGGTTGGTCGAGCTCGGCAGCACGTTAGGGAAGCCGCAGGCCTTGATGATGTCCGGAGCATGACCGCCGCCGGCGCCTTCGGTGTGGTAGGTGTGAATGGTGCGGTTCTTGAACGCCCCCAGGGTGGTTTCGACGAAGCCGGACTCGTTCAGTGTGTCGGTGTGGATCGCGACCTGCACGTCGTACTGATCGGCGACGCTCAGGCAGTTGTCGATGGCCGCAGGCGTGGTGCCCCAGTCTTCGTGCAGCTTGAGGCCGATGGCACCGGCCTTGACCTGTTCGATCAGCGGCTCGGGCAGGCTGACGTTGCCCTTGCCGGTAAAGCCGATGTTCATGGGGAACGCTTCGGCAGCCTGCAACATGCGCATCATGTGCCACTTGCCGGGCGTGACCGTGGTTGCGTTGGTGCCCGTCGCCGGGCCGGTGCCGCCGCCGATCATGGTGGTGACGCCGCTCATCAGCGCTTCTTCGATCTGCTGCGGGCAGATGAAATGGATGTGCGTGTCGACGCCACCGGCGGTGAGGATCATGCCTTCGCCGGCGATGACTTCGGTGGCGGCGCCGATGGCGATGGTCACCCCGGGCTGAATGTCCGGGTTGCCGGCCTTGCCGATGGCTGCGATGCGCCCGCCCTTGAGGCCGACATCGGCTTTGACGATGCCCCAGTGATCGACGATCAGCGCGTTGGTGATCAGCGTGTCGACGACTTCGGCAGCCACGCCCTGGCCCTGGCCCATGCCGTCACGAATGACCTTGCCGCCGCCGAACTTCACTTCCTCGCCATAGACGGTGAAATCCTGCTCGACCTCGATCCACAGCTCGGTGTCGGCCAGACGCACACGGTCGCCGACAGTGGGGCCGAACATGTCGGCGTAGGCTTGTCGGCTGATCTTCATACTTCGTTCCTCGAATCAAAGCGGCAAGCCTCAAGCGGCAAGCGGCAAGTAAAAGCGAATGTTGTGTACGCCGCGGACTGCTGTGCTTGGCGCTTGTGGCTTGGCGCTTGCAGCTTGACCTGGCTGGAAAGTGAACGCGTTTTACAGTTCACCCATAACTCTTCCCGCAAACCCGAAAACCCGCCGCAACCCGGCCAGGTCCACCAGTTCCACTTCCCGCGCCTGTCCCGGCTCGAAGCGCACGGCGGTGCCGGCGGGGATGTTCAGGCGCATGCCCCGGCTGGCGGCGCGGTCGAAGGTCAGGGCGTCGTTGGTTTCGAAAAAATGAAAGTGCGAGCCGACCTGAATTGGCCGGTCTCCGCTGTTGGCGACGCTAAGGGTGATGGTCCGGCGACCGGCGTTGAGCTCGATGTCGCCGGGCTGGATCTGGTATTCACCAGGAATCATGCGCTCTTCCTCGACAGTAACTTGTAGTAAATGGCCGTGGCCTTGTATTCGCCGTCGGGGTTGCAGGCGTAGTCCGGCAGCAGGCCAGACAGCTCATACCCCGACGCGCGATAGAAATCTTCGGCATCGGAACCGGCCAGTGTGTCCAGAAACAAAAGACCGCGCTGGTGCTGCTGCGCTGCCTGTTCCACGGCGGTCATCAACTGCGTCGCCAGCCCGCGCCGGCGTGCCTGACTGAGCACCAGCAATTTCTGTACCTCGGCGCGGTTCAGGCCATTGGCCTTCTGGCACAGCGCCAGTTGCACCGTCGCCAGCACCTGGTCTTCCTCTGCAACCACCCAGAGCAGCACGTCGCCCTGCTCAACCTCGGCCTTGACCCCGTCCCACCACGTGGCCGCCTCTTCAGCGCCGAGATCGGCCATGAAGCCGACCGAGGCCCCGTGGCGGACGGCGTCCAGCAACAGCGCCACCAGGCCTGAGCGGTAATGCGCGAAGCTTTCTGACGTGACACGGCGTAAATGGGCGGCATTCATGGGCGAAATCCTTTCAGGATGAACATTCAGGCGACAGGCGTGATGCCGGGCGCTTGCGAAGGTGGGGCAGAGGCGCCGGGCGACAGGTCCAGCTGCATGAAGGTCAGGTCCAGCCAGCGACCGAACTTGGTGCCCACCTGAGGCATTTGCCCGGTGGTGATAAACCCTTGGCGCTCGTGCAGGTGAATCGACGCCGCATTACCGCTTTCGATGGCCGCGACCATCATGTGCTTGTCGCAGGCGCGGGCGCGTTCGATCAGCGCTTTCATCAGCAGCGGACCCAGGCCGTTGCCCCGTTGATCGGCGCGCACGTAAACCGAGTGCTCGACGGTGTGACGAAACCCCTCGAACGGTCGCCAGTCGCCGAACGACGAATAGCCCAGCACCTGATCCTCGTCGTCTACGGCGACCAGAATCGGGTACGCCTGTGCCTGGCGCGCAGCAAACCAGGTTTCGCGGTTGGCAAGGTCCACCGGCTGCTCGTTCCAGATCGCCGTGGTGTTGAGCACGGCGTCGTTGTAGATCGCCAGCACGGCCGGCATGTCAGTCAGCAAAGCGTCACGGATCGAATAGGTCATGTTCGTTTCCACGGGTTCCTGTGTGGCTGTTTCAACGGGCTTCTCAGGTTCAATGGGCCGTTCAGGCAATCGGCTGATGCACGGTGACCAGCTTGGTGCCATCCGGGAAGGTCGCCTCGACCTGGATCTCCGGGATCATTTCCGGGATGCCTTCCATCACCTGGTCACGGGTCAGCAGGGTGGTGCCGTAGTGCATCAGGTCGGCGACGGTCTGGCCGTCACGCGCACCTTCCAGCAGGGCGGCGGAGATGAAGGCCATCGCTTCCGGGTAATTAAGCTTCACACCGCGTGCCAGCCGTCGCTCGGCGACCAGGCCTGCGGTGAAGATCAGCATCTTGTCTTTTTCGCGTGGGGTCAGATCCATGGGTTTTGTCCGTCTTAAATAGCTGAATAAGTCAGCGCTGCAATGTACTTGTAGGAGTGAGCTTGCTCGCGATTGCGGTGTGTCAGAGGCATATTCCTATCTGACGGATCGCTATCGTCCGGATGCGGCCCAGACCAAGCTCACTCCTACAGGATGTCTATGCGTGTTCCCGAGGGAGCGGATCGGGGAACGCGCTCCATCAAGTACTCCAAATCCTCGGCGCGACTGCTTCGCGGCCCAACAGGGCAGGGCGCAGCAGCTTCCATAATTCAATCAGCCAGGCCCGCGCGTGCAGGGCTTCGTCTGCCAGGCAGCGGGCGATGATCAACCCTGGCAACTGGCTGAGGTCGCCGCGTACGGCTGAATGTGCGGCCAGCTCGCGGCAGCGCTCCATCAATTCTGCGTCGATTTCCCCGGTCACGATCAGCGTCGCGAACACTGGCTTGCCGGCCAGGCCGATAGGCGAATCCAGCAAGCCGTCATTGCCGACGATGCGCTGGCGCTCGTGCCACAACAGCTTGCCGTCACGCCGGATATCCAGATGCGCCTGAAAGTGGCCCTGATCGAAACGCTCCCCACTGGCCGGCCGGCCCAGCGCAACCACGTCCCAATAGAACAGCCGGGCGTCGCCTTCCAGATCGATCTGCGTGGTCAGTTCAGCCTTGGCTTCGCTGAAGACGATGGATTCCTGCGGCAGCCATTCCAGCGTGCCGCCTGCAGAGACGTTTATGTCCAGTTGCTGATAGGCCGGGCCCACCGCGCGGTACCACTTCGCTGCGCCGGGGCTGGTCAATTGCGCCCAGGCGTTGGCGCCGACGCTGGCGCTGATGTCCAGCCGATCGCCGCCGGCAATGCCGCCCGGCGGGTGAACGATGATGTGTTGGCAGACCTGCGGCCCTTCGGCGTACAGATGCTTTTGCACCCGCAACGGACCTTTGTGGCGTCGTTGCGTCGGGCGCGTGCTGTCGCCGAAACGCCCATACGCCAACTCCAGCTCGGCATGCCAGCTGGGGGTGAACAGGGCGGTGTGGGCAGGAAGATTCATAAGTCGATTATCGTGTTATCCAAGGACCGTACCTTAGCTGATCGGCGCATTAATTAAATGGTGACCAGACCCCGAACGCCTTCGGCCTCCATGTTATCGCCGCGCCCTTGCTGGACGATCTCGCCGCGGGACATGACGATGTACTGATCCGCCAGCTCGGCGGCGAAATCGTAGAACTGCTCGACCAGCAGGATCGCCATGTCACCGCGCGCGGCGAGCTTTTTGATCACCGCGCCGATCTCCTTGATCACCGAGGGCTGAATGCCTTCGGTGGGCTCGTCGAGAATCAGCAGGCGAGGGCGACTGGCGAGGGCGCGACCGATCGCCAGTTGCTGTTGTTGACCGCCGGACAGGTCGCCACCGCGCCGGTGCTTCATCTGCAGCAACACCGGGAACAGCTCGTAGATGAACGCCGGGACTTCCTTCGCCTCCGATCCCGGAAAGCGTGACAGGCCCATGAGCAGGTTTTCCTCAACGGTCAGCCGCCCGAAAATCTCCCGGCCCTGGGGCACGTAGGCGATGCCGGAATGCACGCGCTGGTGGGGCTTGAAACCGGTAATCGGCTTGCCTTCCCACTGCACAACGCCTTCTTTGGCGGGCAGCAGCCCCATCAGCACTTTCAACAGCGTGGTCTTGCCCACACCGTTACGACCGAGCAGGCACGTGACCTCGCCGATTTTTACGTCAAACGACAGGCCGCGGAGGATGTGGCTGCCGCCGTAGAATTGATGCAGCTGAGTGACGGTTAACAATTTGATTTCCTCGGATTCATCAGCTGCAAGCTGCAAGAAAAAGCGGGTCATGCGTTTGGCTTCAGCTCGCCGCTTGCAGCTAAAAGCTTGCCGCTGGGCGGTTTACCGCCCCAAATACACTTCGATAACTCTTTCATCCGCCTGCACGTCTTCCAGCGATCCTTCCGCCAGCACGCTGCCCTGGTGCAGGACGGTGACGTGGTCGGCGATGCTGCCGACGAAACCCATGTCGTGCTCGACCACCATCAGCGAGTGCTTGCCGGCCAGGCTTTTGAACAGCTCGGCGGTGAATTCGGTTTCGGCGTCGGTCATGCCGGCGACAGGCTCGTCGAGCAGCAGCAGTTGCGGGTCCTGGACCAGCAACATGCCGATCTCCAGAAACTGCTTCTGGCCGTGGGACAACAGCCCGGCGGGGCGCGACATCGACGCCGTCAGGCGAATGGTTTCCAGCACCTCGTCGATGCGGTCGCGCTGTTCGCCATTGAGCTTTGCCCGCAGGCTGGCCCACACCGATTTGTCGGTCTTCTGCGCCAGCTCCAGGTTTTCGAACACGCTCAGCGCTTCGAACACCGTGGGCTTCTGAAACTTGCGGCCGATCCCTGACTGGGCGATCTGCACTTCGCTCATCTTGGTCAGGTCCAGGGTTTCGCCGAACCAGGCCTTGCCGTGACTGGGGCGGGTCTTGCCGGTGATCACGTCCATCAGCGTGGTCTTGCCCGCGCCGTTGGGGCCGATGATGCAACGCAGCTCGCCCACGCGGATGTACAGATTCAGATCATTGAGGGCCTTGAAGCCGTCGAAGCTGACGCTGATGTCTTCCAGCGTCAGGATGGTGCCATGCAGCGTGTTCAGGCCCTTGCCGGCCACCTGGCCGAGACCGATGGCATCGCGGCTGGTACCGGCGTCGCTGTTCGGGTCGAGCACTGGGTCGAATGCGGGCGTCGGAGTGCTTTTCATGGCTCGCCCCTTTTTTTGATCAGGCCGATCACGCCCTTGGGCAGGTACAGCGTCACCACGATGAACAGCGCGCCGAGGAAGAACAGCCAGTATTCAGGGAAGGCCACGGTGAACCAACTCTTCATGCCATTGACCAGGCCGGCGCCCAGCAGCGGGCCGATCAGCGTGCCGCGACCGCCCAGCGCGACCCAGACGGCCGCTTCAATGGAGTTGGTCGGCGACATTTCGCTCGGGTTGATGATGCCCACCTGCGGCACGTACAACGCCCCGGCCAGCCCGCACAGCACGGCGCTCAACACCCAGACAAACAGCTTGAAACCGCGCGGATCGTAGCCGCAGAACATCAAACGGTTCTCCGCATCGCGCACGGCGGTCAACACACGACCGAACTTGCTGCGGGCCAGACGCCAGCCGACAAACAGGCTGCCCGCCAGCAGCGCCACCGTCAGCAGAAACAACATCGCGCGAGTGCCCTGGGAGGTGATGCTGAACCCCAGAATGCTGCGGAAGTTGGTGAAACCGTTGTTGCCGCCAAAGCCGGTTTCGTTGCGGAAGAACAGCAGCATCCCGGCGAAGGTCAGGGCCTGGGTCATGATCGAGAAGTACACGCCCTTGATCCGCGAGCGGAAGGCGAAGAAACCGAACACCAGCGCCAGCAATCCCGGTGCCAGGACCACCAGGCACATGGCCCAGAGGAAATGCTGGGTGCCGACCCAGTACCACGGCAGTTCGGTCCACGACAGAAAGGTCATGAACGCCGGCAGACCGTCGCCCGACGCCTCGCGCATCAGGTACATGCCCATCGCATAACCGCCCAGCGCGAAGAACAGTCCGTGGCCGAGGGACAGCAGGCCGGCGTAGCCCCAGACCAGGTCCAGTGCCAGAGCGACGATCGCGTAGCAGAGGATTTTGCCCACCAGCGTCAGGGTGTAGGCCGAGACTTGCAGGCTGTTGCTCTCGGGTAGCAGGGACAGCAACGGCAGGGCGATCAGCAAGGCAAGAATCACCACCCCGACCGCGACCGTGACTTGGGTGCCGGCGCGTTGCGCGGCAGTGACCATCAATGGCTGATTCATCAGTCGATCACCCGTCCTTTGAGTGCGAAGAGGCCTTGCGGACGTTTCTGAATGAACAGAATGATCAGCGCCAGGATCAGGATCTTGCCCAGTACCGCGCCGATCTGCGGTTCGAGAATCTTGTTGGCGATGCCCAGCCCGAAGGCCGCCGTGACGCTGCCGGCCAGTTGACCGACGCCGCCGAGCACGACCACGAGGAAGGAGTCGATGATGTAGCTCTGGCCCAGGTCAGGACCGACGTTGCCAATTTGGCTGAGTGCCACGCCGCCCAGGCCGGCAATGCCGGAGCCGAGCCCGAAGGCCATCATGTCGATGCGCCCGGTGGGCACGCCGCAGCAGGCGGCCATGTTGCGGTTCTGGGTGACGGCACGCACGTTCAGGCCCAGGCGGGTTTTGTTCAGCAGCAGCCAGGTCAGCACGACGACAAACAGCGCGAAGGCGATGATGACGATGCGGTTCCAGGGCAGCACGAGATTGGGCAGCACCTGAATGCCGCCCGACAGCCATTCCGGGTTCGCCACTTCGACGTTCTGCGCGCCGAACACCACGCGAATCAGTTGGATCAGCATCAGGCTGATGCCCCAGGTCGCCAGCAGTGTTTCCAGCGGGCGACCGTACAAGTGGCGAATGACCGTACGTTCCAGGGCCATGCCGATGCACGCGGTGACGAAAAACGCGATCGGCAGCGCCACCAGCGGATAAAACTCAAGGGCGCCTGGGGCGTAGCGCTGAAACATCATCTGCACGACGTAGGTGGCGTAGGCGCCGAGCATCAGCATCTCGCCGTGGGCCATGTTGATCACGCCGAGCAGGCCGAAGGTGATCGCCAGTCCCAGCGCCGCCAGCAGCAGAATCGACCCGAGCGACAGGCCGGCGAAGGCTTGCCCGAGGATCTCGCCAATCATTAATTTGCGTTTGACCTGAGCCAGGCTTGTCTCCGCCGCCAGACGCACGGTGGGGTCGGTTTCAACGTTGGGTTCGAGCAGGGTTTCCAGCCGGGTGCGGGCCAGCGGGTCACCGGTCTCACCGAGCAGGCGCACCGCGGCGAGCCGCACGGTAGGGCTCACGTCCACCAGCTGCAGGTTGGCCAGCGCCAGATTAAGGGCCGAATGGACGCTGTCGTCCTGTTCGCTCGCCACTTGTTGCACCAGCAACGGCAATTGCGCCGGACGGGCGCTTTTCTGCAGGATTTGCGCGGCGGCCAGGCGAACCTTGGGATCGGCAGCGAGCAATTGATGGCTGGCCAGCGCGGTGTTGATCAGGCCGCGAAGGCGGTTGTTCAAGCTGATGGCCTGTGGCGTGTCGGGGTTTGGCGCATCGGCCAGCGCGGGAGCGGAAGGGTCGACGGCGATGAAGCTGTCGCCGTTCTGGATGAACGCCCGGTTGCTGCTGTCGGCCGCGACGCGGCCGTCCTGCAGGGCAACCAGCAACTCGACGCGCGCCGGATCAGGCCTGGCGGCCCAGGTTTCCAGCAGTTGGGCGCGCTCGGAGGATTGGGCCGCGACAAAGTCGCCGGCATCGCTGGCATGGGCGGCGAAAGGCAGCCACAGGCACAGCGCGAGAATGAGGTGGTGGAAGTATCTGGGCATATCGAGTCCTGGGAGCACCCGCATGACGCAATGTCAGACGAGGAACTGTAGGAGTGAGCTTGCTCGCGATGGCGGTATACCAGCCGACATCATCGTCACAGGCAGATCGCGATCGCGAGCAAGCTCACTCCTACAGGGATAGGTTCAGCCGGAACATTTCAGCCGGCCGTTTACCCTGTGTTCCTTAGTTGCTCTTCAATGCGTAGTCAGGCTTTTTGTCGTTGCCCGGAATGAACGGACTCCAAGGCTGGGCGCGAATCGGCTCTTTGGTCTGCCACACCACGTTGAACTGACCGTCAGCCTTGATCTCGCCGATCATCACCGGTTTGTGCAAGTGGTGGTTGGTCTTGTCCATCGTCAGGGTGAAGCCCGACGGCGCGGCGAAGGTCTGGCCGGCCATGGCTTCGCGGACTTTATCCACGTCGGTGGATTTGGCTTTCTCGACCGCTTGCGCCCACATGTGGATACCCACGTACGTGGCTTCCATCGGGTCGTTGGTCACGGCCTTGTCGGCGTTCGGCAGGTTGTGCGCCTTGGCGTAGGCCTTCCAGTCGGCGACGAACTTGGTGTTGACCGGGTTCTTCACCGATTCGAAGTAGTTCCACGCCGCCAGGTTGCCCACCAGCGGTTTGGTGTCGACGCCGCGCAGTTCTTCTTCGCCGACCGAGAACGCTACAACCGGTACGTCGGTGGCCTTCAGCCCCTGATTGCCCAGTTCCTTATAGAACGGCACGTTGGAGTCACCGTTGACCGTTGAGATCACCGCCGTCTTGCCGCCCGCCGCGAACTTTTTGATGTTCGACACGATGGTCTGGTAATCGCTGTGACCGAACGGGGTGTAGACCTCTTCGATGTCCTTGTCCGCGACACCTTTGGAGTGCAGGAACGAGCGCAGAATCTTGTTGGTGGTGCGCGGGTAAACGTAGTCGGTGCCCAGCAGGAAGAAGCGCTTGGCCGCGCCACCGTCTTCGCTCATCAGGTATTCAACCGCAGGAATCGCTTGCTGGTTGGGCGCGGCCCCGGTGTAGAACACGTTCGGCGACATCTCTTCGCCTTCGTACTGCACCGGGTAAAACAGCAAGCCGTTCAGCTCTTCGAAGACCGGCAACACCGACTTGCGCGACACCGAGGTCCAGCAGCCAAACACCACGGCGACCTTGTCCTGGGTCAGCAACTGGCGGCCCTTCTCGGCAAACAACGGCCAATTCGACGCGGGGTCGACCACCACAGGCTCAAGCATCTTGCCGTTGACGCCGCCCTTGGCGTTGATTTCATCAATGGTCATCAGCGCCATGTCCTTGAGCGAGGTCTCGGAGATGGCCATGGTGCCGGACAAAGAATGCAGAATGCCGACCTTGATGGTCTCGGCCGCCTGAGCGGTCCAGGTCAAACCCATCGCTGCGATCGATGCAGACAAAGTGAACACTTTCAGCAAACTACGACGCTTCATTGGCTAGCTCCATTCCTTGATTTTTTTAGATGACGGCTGTTGGCGGTGCACAGTTGAGTCTGCTTAGGCTTTAGCAAACGCTGGGCCAAGGCTGCGCGCGTCGCAGAATGGAATGAAAACGTCGCGTGAACCCGGCGCCGCGCACCAATGTGGATCGGTGCGGGGCGGGTGGTGCGTCAGGCGCGCTCAACTGGTGCGAGCCTGTCGGGCATTACCGGGGAGGCTGGGATTAGCCGATTGGCCCGTGGTGCTACCTCACGAAAAGCTCACGCTCCCCCGTAAACAGATCAAAGGTTTCGTAGGCGATGTTGTCCGGCGCGGTGAAATAGGCAAACGCCTGTCCGTTCACTTCCTCAAACGCCCTGATTTGCAGGCGGGTGCCGGGCGGGATAGCGACGTGGTCGGCAAGAAAATCCGAGAACATGTTCTTCTTCGGTACCGACGGCGCAAAGATCAGAAACACCGGGTGCGTATTACTTGATGCCTGGTCCGTCACGAACCTGTCCAGGCTCCAGCGCACGGCATTCCCTCGGCTGATCGACGCCGATTGCACCCCCGAGTCCACAAACACCGCGCCGAGCTCACGTCGCAGTTGCTGCAGACCCTCGTTCGTAACGCGCGCTGCACGGAACGCATCGCCTTTCCATGACCGCAAGCGGTAGAACTGGTTGAGAAACGCTTGGGTCCGGGGCGTCCGCGCTCCGCTTCTCAGGAGTTGATTGATCTCTGCGGAACCGCCTTCGATGTAGTCGAGCAGCTCGGGGTACAGCTCCGCTCTCGCGCGTTCGGCCAGGGCCAGGAACCGGGGTTCATCAAGGGACGGTTCAGCGATGCTAATACCCTCGGACGGGAACGGCCATCCGGTGAGCAGCAGGCTCAGGTCATGCCGGGCCTGTCGACTCGCGCTCGGTGCCAGGCGCACCACTGGCTGCGAGACCTTGCGCCAGCCCCCGGTCCTTGTCCGCACAACGTATTCGTCCTCATGGATCAGCAGCGCGGGGTCTCGGTAATAGGTGCGGTACAGGCGGCACCGCCCGAACAGGTTGAACCGTCGAGCCACGTAGGCCTTTTCAGAGTCGAGGGTGATCTCGGTAAATTTCTTCGGGTCAAGCCGCGTGATCATGCCCGACTCGGTAAAGTAGGGCGCTCCAGCGGGTGACAGCAGATAGCCGATCTGCACCTGTCCATGCCGTCCGATGCGGCGAACCAGGTGCGGGCGTTTTATCGCCGCCAGTTGACGGCCCTTGAAGGCTGCGCCACCTGCTCGCGAGACACCGGCAGTCAGCAGATAACCGGCCGCGTCCATAAACTCCTGTGCAGCACCGTCCCAGTCGTTTTCATCGACTTTCTGAAAGCCGCTCCAGGCGTTGGCCAGGCCCATTCCAAGCGCGAGGGGGATCATGACCGGCGGGGGCAACAGCAGCAGCGCCACGCTCACGACCATGTCGAAGGTTTGCCATCGGGACTCGCCGGTGTCGGGCTGGATCAGCAGCGATTTCGCCTCCTCTTTCAACTGGCGGATCCTGACCCCGAAATAGTCGTCGAACAGATCGCCGGTCTGCGTCACAAACACCACTGGATGCGTAAAGTGGGACGGGATGGGAACCGGGTTCGGCAGCGACGCCAGTACATCCGGGAGACGCCAGTGCTTGAGCGACTCCTCGTAATCAAGCATCAGTCGAGCCTGCCCCCTATCGGCCAGCGGCAGCAGCCTCGCCATGTAGGATTTGTACGTGTCGCGTTCCAGAAACGCCTGCGTGAGGTGGAACATGCTGTCGAATGCGCGGAACACTACGTTATCCGGGGCGTTGAGCGTGCAAAGGACAAGAGGCCCCTTGCTGAATTTGCCGACCGGGGCAATCAACATGACGTCCGGGATCATGACCCCGCTGATGTGCAGCATTCGTACCTCGATACTGAGCTCTTCCACCTCTGTACGCTGCTGCGAATCCGGGCCGTCCAGTACCGCTTTGATCCAGCGCAGACGGTTTTCGGGAAATCCGTTGAGCTGACTCTCCGCATACGCCATGCCCAGTCTCGCCAGCAGCAACTCGCGGTGGTTGTGCTTCAGCTGGGCAGCGTACTCGGAGTGATCAAGGTGCTCGGCAAGGTAATCGTCCAGCCGCTTTGGAATCTGGATTCGCGCCAGCAGCTCTTTCACGAAAACGCCGGAAAGCCCCGGTATCGCTGCACCGTGTTCGTCTGCAGCCCGTATATCGCTGGCGTACTGGATGGTCGTCCGTAGGGCGTCTTTGTGGGCCACTGCGTGCAACGAGTGGGTCTGCGACCGGGTTGTCGTTTCTGTCGGGGTAAGAGGGTAAAACAGGGACGCGTTGAGATGCGGGAACGTCGCAATGACCTGAATCTGTCGAGGCGCCAGTTGAATGTTTTTCTCTGCCAGTGCGGCGGTGACCGTGGCATCGACGTAGGCCGTAAGGACGTGGGCGCCGTCAGCTTGCGGCGTGTTGAAGTGCTCCAGACTGATGCGGCGGATGGCCCGGATAGACTGCGCGTAAGCCGTGGCATCGCGGGTCCATTCGGCCCGCTGTTCTTCACTCATTTTGTCCCACCAGTCAGGCATCTGCTCGCGGACCACATCGCAATCCAGCTGCCGCTCGATGCGGTGGTTGTCGAACAGCTGATCCGAGGCCATCAACTCGAGAATGAGGCGCTGCAACGACGGCTGATTGAGGTTCAGGGATTGAGCGATGTTCACCGCGTGGTCGAAGTCAGCCTTCTGTTTGATGATCTGCGATGTCAGCAGCAGGCTCATGAAATTATTGCCCAGCTTCTGCAGGCCCCAGCGTACAGGGGGCTGCTCAACGTCAGCGTTGGGCAGCGCCATTGTGATGACATCGTTGAGCCTGAGATGGCCCAGCAACTGGCGGCGTTGCGTCTCGTCGGCAAGGCGGCGGGTGAGGGTGTCGGTGAGCTGATTCACTGAATCGAATCGTTCCAGACTGCTGGCAGGGGTGTAAAGGACGACCTCTCCGACTGACTCGTCGTCGGTAGCCGGAACCTGATCGCTGCGTTGCTCGGTGATCACAAACGCTCCGGTCAGGGGAAACAGTGCGGTGGAGTGTGTTCCCAGCCACAGGTTGAACACGTCGTGTTTCTGCAGCGGGTCTGCCGAGGTGTCCATGCCGTAATCCAGCGTTGCATCGAGCATGCTGTACAGATGCGGCCGAAATTCACCTTTTGCGACCCGCATCTGGCCCTCCAGCCTGAGCAATTTGACCCGGTCGGCGAGGAAGTCCTCACGCCGCGTTTTGCCGGAGGGCTGAACCTCTGCCCAATGATCCGAGAGTGTCTGTTTGTAGCGGTCGGGCAGGGCCTGCGCGACGGCTGCATACAGAGCGATCAGTGCGTCGCGGTCCAGCCCGCCGATGGAGGGCGTGTCAGACAAAGGAAACTCGGTGGCGTAGAGCCCGGCAGACTCGACGTTCTGCCACTGAAAAAGCCCGGTGAAATGGGCTGTCAGGCTGGCAAGCAGCGGGTAGCTGCTGGTGACTTCGGTTGCGCCGGGTTCGATGCTTCGCTCCTGGCAGACCAGCCGGGCACGGGCGTAATCGAACGCCAGCCCGCGATGGCTCAGGCGAAGGCAGTCAGTGAGCGTCTGTTCAAGGGCCTGGGTGAAATCGGGGAGTGTGTAAATCGTCAAGGCAGAGCTGTCGACGTCGAGCATGGATGGAGCGGTAACGTTCGTGGAATTCATGGCGCCTGTTCGTATGCATGAGGGATGACTCGCAGAACCGACGGGTTCGGCGACTCGTTTCATGGAGTCAGGGCGTGAGGCGTACGTCTGTAGGCGGAGCCAGGTCTGGAGGTAAAGGAAAAGCGACCAGGCGGGTAGGAGTTTTCGCGGAGGAGGTGGGGCATTCGACGAGCAAAAAAACAGGTGCGAAGCCTGAAACCCGAAATGAGGAGGAATTCATCACTAAACCACCCAAAAGAGGTTCCAGGCTCCGCGAGACGCAATCTAAGCTGTTGTCGCCGTTTTGGCAAAGCGCGAACGCACTATTCGATCGAGCATCCATACCGCCAGCATCGAAACCCCTACCAGCGGAAACGCCACGCCCAGCACGACCATCACCACGGTCGCAGTTTTCCAGCGCGGCAGGTCATGACGCAACGGCGGAACACCGAAACCGTTCTGCGGGCGACGCTTCCACCAGATCACGATTCCGCTCACCGAACTCAGCAGCACCATCAGGCAGATGAACAGAATCAGCAGCTGGTTTACCCAGCCGTACATCTTGCCTTCGTGCAGCATCACGCCCAGTTCAGTGGCCTTGGACACGGTGCTGTAATCGCTGTAACGCACGTCCGCCAGCACCTTGCCGCTGTACTGATCGACATGCAGCGTGGCGTCATTGCGCGGGTCGTCGGCGAACACGGAGACGGTGAACACGCCATCGGCGGTTTTCGGTTGGGTGATGCTGTAGCCCGGTTCGATAGTGCGCGCCTTGGCGATGTCCACTACCTGCTGCAGGGAGATGCCCGGCGCTGCGGGAGCGCTGGACATGTGCGCGTGATTCATGTGCTCGGCGTGATCCCCGGACGACACCGGCATCGGCGTGTTTTCCATGGCCCACGGCACGGTCTGCACACTGGCGCTGTTCAAGGCGCCCGCCTGCTTGTCCGACTTGGGCACGTCATTCCACATCGCCGCCGGAAACGTGTTCCAGACATCGGCATACACCTTCCCCCACATGCCGGTCCAGGTCATGCCGCTCAGCAACATGAACAGCAGCGCCACCGACCCCCAGAATCCGGTCACCGCGTGCAGGTCGCGCCAGAGAATGCGGCCTCGGGCGGAGAGACGAGGCCAGAGCACGCCGGCGGGTGATCGACCGCGTGGCCACCACAGGTACACGCCCGAAACCACCAGCACGATGCCCCAGCCGGCGGCCAGTTCCACTAGCCGATCGCCGACGGTGCCGATCATCAGTTCGCCGTGCAGTTCGCGCGCGATGGCTTGCAGGTTTTGCTTTGCGTCCTGGGTGCCAAGCACCGTGCCGCTGTAGGGATCGATGAACACGTTCATGTCGCGGCCGGCGTTTTTGACCACGAACTGCGCGCTGCCCTCGGCATTCAGCGGCGGCAGGTATTTGCTCACCTGAGCCTGTGGAAAGGCCGTCAGCACACGCTTTTGCAGGTCATCGGCACTGAGTGAGTGGTGCGCGGGTTTAACCGTCAGCAGGTCGCTGTACATCAGCGCGTCGAGCTGGGGTTTGAACAGGTAAATGATCCCGGTGACCGCCAGCAGAATCATGAACGGCGCGACGAACAGGCCGGCATAGAAATGCCATCGCCACGCCAGGTTGTAGAAAGACACATTCGGTTTGGACATGGTGCAACGCTCCCGTCAGGGAAAACACGGCGCAACCCGCTGGCAGCCAGAGAAGCCGTCAGCGGGTGCGAGTCAATTTGTGGCGTTCAAACGACTGACGAGAGGGGCGGCGCGCGACTGCGGGCGTTGGGGAATACGTTGCGTTGAGCGTGGCCGAGTTGCGTGGCTTCGTTGTAGAAGTCGGCGGGTCTGGGCGGGACGGGGGCGAGGACGGCGACGGTTTTGGTGAGCGCCGGGCAACTGAACAGCAGTGTGCAATAGCCGCATTTGGCCCAGATGACGTGATCGACGCCGGCGTCCAGTTCGGCCTTGGCGTGGCCGCTGTGTTCGCCCGCGCCCATCTCCATGGCCATGTCCATCGAGGCCGACATGTCCATTTCGCCCTGCATCGACATCGACATCGAAGTCGGCGCGGGCATTGCCATACCGCTGTGATGCTCCATGGGCATCGACTGGGAGATCAGCGGGCCGATGAAGATCATCAGCATGGCGAACAGGCTCAGCCACGCACCCTGCGAGTGACGAGGGGCGTGGGCTGATCGGGCGCGGTTCGCGGGCGGACGGTTCAAGGGGGCGGCGTCGGGATTCGGCGGGTCAGTGGGCGTGGGCCGGGGCGGCAGCATCGGGTGGCTGTTTCAATACCATCACCTCAACAGTCAGGTCGCCCGATTTCTCAAAGTGCAGTGTGAGGGGGAAGCTCTGCCCGTCGATCAGTCGGGCGCGGTCTTTCAGATCCAGCAGCATGACGTGATAGGCCATGGGGGCGAATGTCACGGTGCCGCCGCCGGGGATATCCACCGTCTCGACGTGCTGCATTTTCATCAGGCCGTCCTGGCTGACGTGCTCATGCAACTGAGCGGCACCGGCGATGGGGCTGTCGACCGCTTTCAGCTTATCGTTCTCCGCGCCTCCGTTGGTGATCACAAAATAGGCAGCGACGGTGGGCGCGTTGGGCGGCAACGCCA
This sequence comes from Pseudomonas sp. AK106, assembly GCF_053903055.1. Classification (NCBI taxonomy): domain Bacteria; kingdom Pseudomonadati; phylum Pseudomonadota; class Gammaproteobacteria; order Pseudomonadales; family Pseudomonadaceae; genus Pseudomonas; species Pseudomonas sp. AK106. The sequence continues at coordinate 4,944,873 of NZ_CP096426.1, read as the reverse complement.
TGGACCATGGCTGCGCAACGACCAGTTGGCCCTTGGTGTAATCCTGGGCTTCAACGAAAGCCGCTGGCAGCGCAAGGGCGATCAGCAGGAGGATTTTGTTCAGCATCAACGCAGGTCTCCGGTTCATTCAGGTGCGCCAGGGCAAGGTCGACTCATCAGACCCGGGGCGATGCGTGCGGATTGCGTGCAGGCCAGCGCTGAAGGGGCGGCGCACGCAGCACCAGTACCGCAACAGGGAAACGCACCGGTTCGACCAGGGCGAACAATCCAAAACCGATGAGGGTCGGCACTGCAACCAGTGGCGTGGCGTTTGTGCAGCAGGCGCAGTGCTGCACGAACGCGATGTCGGGGTGATAGGACGATTGTTTATCGATGACGTCAACGGGCGTCATGGCCAGGCGTGATGCGGCGTCTGTGCAGCCGCTTCCCCAGACCAGCCGCTCACCCTCGGGGCGCGGCATGGTCGGCGTCATCGGCATCGCCAGCACGCCGAACAACAGTGCGAAACAGGCCACCCAGGCGAACGCCCGGCGCCGCTTCTGCGTGATGATTTGATCTTGTTGTTTTCTCATGCCGGCCATTTAGCCTGATCAGCCGCCAGATGTAAAAAGCCCGCCCGCGACGTTATGTCGCGGGGCGGATTTGGTTCAGGAAGGGTTCAGCAGGGGGCCAGACGGATGCCACACAGCTAGCTGGCATCTTCAGCATTCTGCAACGCAGCCAACACCTCGCCCACACTCCAAAAGGCCCGATCCACCTCCGGCAGCATCGGCCGTTTCAACACCAGCACCGGCACCCCGCGCTCCCGCGCCACCTCCAGCTTCGGCTCGGTGGCCGTGCTGCCGCTGTTCTTGCTGATAAGGACGTCGATGTTGCGAGTCTCGAACAACTCGCGCTCATCCTCCAGCCGGAAAGGGCCGCGCGCGCCGATCACTTCACAGCGTTCGTTGCCGGGGTAGATGTCCAGGGCCCGCAGCGTCCAGAACTGATGGGCGGGAATCTCGTGCAGGTGCTGCAAAGGTTCGCGGCCCAAGGTGAACAGGGGGCGTTGAAAGGGGGTGAGGGCGGCGATCAATTCTGCCCAGTCCGCAACTTCGCGCCAGTCATCGTCCGGCCCCGCCTGCCACGCGGGTCGACGCAATGCCCAGCAGGGAACACCGGTCAGCTTTGCCGCCGTGACAGCGTTCTGGCTCATCTGCGCAGCGTAAGGGTGCGTCGCGTCCAGGATCAGATCGATGCCTGTTTGCTGTACGAAGTTTGCCAGCCCTTCAGCGCCGCCGAACCCGCCCACACGGACTTCGCAGCGCAGGTCGGTGGGCACGCGACCCACGCCCGCCAGGCTGTAAACGTGCTGAGGCCCCAGCGTACGGGCGATCGCCAGTGCGTCGGTGACGCCGCCGAGCAACAGTACGCGTTTCAGGGTGTGTGAGTTCAATCAAAACCTCCCGCGTGGCCGACGATCCCGCCCTGCCGGTCGATGGCGAAGACCTCGACCTGAACCTGCGCCGGCACCACGCTGCGGGCGAAATCCAGCGCGTACTGACAGACCGCATCACCCAGCGCGATGCCGACGGCGGAGGCCATGGCCAGCGCTTGCTGACTGGTGTTGGCCTGGCGAATGTTCTGTTGCAGCTCGGCGTCCGCGCCCACATCGGCAGCCCAGCGCGCGAGCTGAACCAGATCGATACTGGAGTGGCGACTGTGCAGGTCCATATGGCCCGCCGCCAGCTTGCTGATCTTGCCGAAACCGCCGCAGACACTGAGCCGCTCTACCGGGGTTTTGCGCAGGTGCTTGAGCACAGCGCCGACAAAATCCCCCATCTCGATCAGTGCGATGTCCGGGATCTGATACACCCGACGCATCGTATCTTCGCTGGCGTTGCCGGTGCAGGCGGCGATGTGCTGGTAACCGTTGGTGCGCGCGACATCGATGCCCTGGTGGATCGACGCGATGTACGCCGCGCAGGAGAAGGGACGGACGATCCCGCTGGTGCCCAGAATCGACAGGCCGCCGAGAATCCCCAACCGCGGGTTCATGGTTTTCAAAGCCAGCGTGCTGCCGTTTTCGACGCAGACCGTCACTTCAAACCCGCCGCCATAGCTCACCTCTTGGGCCAGATGCGTCAGGTGTTCGGCCATCATCCTGCGCGGCACCGGATTGATCGCCGGCTCGCCGACACCCAGCACCAGACCCGGGCGGGTGACGGTGCCCACGCCTTCGCCCGCGACAAATCGCACGCCGGGCTCAGGGACCAGCCTGACTTGGGCAGACACCAGCGCGCCGTGGGTAACGTCCGGATCGTCACCGGCATCCTTGAGCGTGCCGGCCTCGGCGCCGCCCGCAATCAGACGGCAGAATTCCAGGCGCATCTGCACGCACTTGCCTTTGGGCAGCGTGATTTCGATGGCATCGTTGGTCTCGCCGGCCAGCAACAGGCGCGCGGCGGCGAGGGACGTCGCCGTGGCGCAGCTGCCAGTGGTCAAGCCGCTGCGTAACGGCGCAGGCTGTTCGGCGGTTTCGTCGCGCATCAGGGTTTGATCGCTTCGAGCAAGGTGATCGGCAGCGCCTGACGCCAAGTGTCGAACTCGCCCAGTGGTTTGGCGTGGGCCAGGTGAATGCGGGTCAGTTCGCCGCCGTATTGCTCGCGCCAGTTAACCAGCATCGCTTCGCTTTGCAGCGTGACGGCATTGGCCACTAAACGGCCGCCGGAGCGCAGGTTTTCCCAGCACGCGTGCAGCACACCCTCGCGCGTTACGCCGCCGCCGATGAAGATCGCGTCCGGTTGTTCAAGGCCTTCCAGCGCATCGGGCGCACGTCCGCGAATCAGTTGCAGGCCTGGCACACCCAGCGCATCGCGGTTGAGTTCGATCAGTTGTTGCCGTCCCTCATCCGCCTCGACGGCGATGGCGCGGCAGGTCGGGTGCGCGCGCATCCACTCGATGCCGATGGAGCCGCAGCCTGCGCCCACGTCCCACAGCAGTTCACCGGGAACGGGGGCGAGCCTTGCCAGGGTGATGGCCCGCACGTCGCGCTTGGTGAGCTGACCGTCATGCCGAAACGCCTCGTCCGGCAGACCGCCCAGCGGCGAAAGACGCAATGCATCAGGCTGGGCGCGGCATTCGATGGCGACCAGGTTCAGCGCCGCGATGCCCGTGGCGTTCCACTCACCGGCGGTGCCTTCGATCTGTCGCTCGGCGCTGCCGCCTAAGTGTTCGAGCACGATCATGGGGCTCGGGCCAAACCCGCGTTCGCGAAGCTGCGCCGCGATGGCCGCCGGGCTGGAGCCGTCGTTGCTCAGCACCAGCAGGCGCAGGCCGTGTTGCAGGTGAGCATTCAAGGCCGCGACCGGGCGGGCGACGACCGACAGCGTCACCACGTCCTGCAACGCCCAACCCAGACGGGCCGCCGCCAGCGAATAAGAAGATGGCGCTGGAATCACCCGCATCTCATCGATGGAGACCTGTTTCGACAGGCTCGCGCCGACGCCGAACAGCATGGGGTCGCCGCTGGCCAGCACGCAGACCGGGACGCCGCGTTGCTCCAGCACCGGGCTCAGGGAAAACGGGCTCGGCCACTGGCGCTGCTCGGCCTGAATGCACGGCGGCAGCAAGGCCAGCTGTCGCGCGCCGCCGAACACCTGCCGCGCCTGCAGCAGCGCGTGCCGAGCGTTTCGGCCCAGACCTTTATAGCCGTCCTCACCGATTCCCACGACTGTCAGCCACGGTGACATGAATTGCCCTCAACCCGATTGCGTGCAACAGGCCCGCCTGCTCGGCCTGTGAAAGTGGCCGGCATGATACCGCGCCGACGGGGCCGGTTCGTATGGCTTTGTGAATCCGACAGAGCGTCTTTTCATGGCAGCGGCCAAAGCAGGCATAATACGGCCCCTGTAACTTTTCGTTTCTCTTTGCGTCCGCCCATTCGCACCAGGTGATCCATTGACCGAGCCGTTGTCCGCTCGCCCCTCCGCTACGCCCATTCGCCCCTCGGCTTGTCCGGGGTTGTTGCGTATCGTCCCGGCGCTGGATGGCGGTATCTGCCGGATCAAGCTGCCGGGCGGGGTGCTTTCAGCGGATCAGGCGCTGGCCGTGGCGGATGCTGCCGAGGGGTTCGCCGGCGGTGTGATCGAGGCGACCAATCGCGGCAATCTGCAGATTCGCGGTATAGGCGCCAACCATGACGGGCTGATCGCCTGCCTGCTCGATGCCGGTCTGGGGCCAAGCAATCCGGCAAGCGACGACGTGCGCAACCTGATGCTCAGCCCGACCGCAGGCATCGATCCGCAGCAACTGCTGGACGTGCGTCCGCTGGCCCGGCAGATCCTGCATTCCCTTGAGCACCACCCGCGTTTCCATGAGCTGTCGCCCAAATTTGCCTTGTTGCTGGACGGCGGCGAGGGGTTGGCGATGCTCGAGCATCCCCATGACGTCTGGCTGTCAGCGTTGCAGGTCGATGGCCTGACCCTGCTGGGTTTCGGGCTGGCGGGCTGTCCGGCGACCGACTCACCGGTGGCTGCAGTGGCGCCGGAAGCAGCGCACGCATGGGTGGTCGCGGTGCTGGAAACCTTTCTGGATCTCGCTCGGCCCGATCAGGCACGCATGCGCGATCTGCTGAAAGAAACGCCCGTGCACCGATTCCTCGAACACGTCGCCGCGCGTTTGCCGCAGCCATTCGTGGTTGATCAAAAAGTAACCAGCTGGCGGCGCGAACCGATCCGCTCTTTTGCGCACATCGGCACGTACGCCCAGGCAACAGCCGGCGTGGTGGCCGTGGGCGCAGGCGTGCCGTTGGGGCGTCTGCGGCCGTCCATGTTGCGTGAAGCCGCCCGATTGGCGACTGCGTTTGGCGACGGCCAGTTGTGCATGACGCCGTGGCAAAGCCTGACGCTGCGCAATGTCCCGGCGGAAAAGTCAGCGCTCGCAGTGGATGGCTTGGGTCGGGCGGGCCTGCTCGTCGATGCCGCTCAAGCACTGTCGAAAATCGTCGCCTGCACCGGCTCCGCTGCCTGCGCTAAAGGGCTGGCTGACACCAAGGCCGACGGGCTGCGTCTGGCCGCATTGCTGCAAGAAAACGCCATCAGCCGCGCGGTGCACCTATCCGGCTGCGCGCGTTCGTGTGCTGCTGCCCATGTGGCACCGGTGACCCTGCTGGCAGCGTCGCCCGGTCGTTACGACCTTTATTTTCGTCATGCAGAAAAGGCCGGGTTCGGCGATCTGCATGCACGTGACCTCACTATTGAAGCAGTCGGCGCGTTGTTGACCGCCGACTCACGGAGCAACACCGATGATTGATTACATCCGCGACGGCCAGGAGATCTACCGTAACTCCTTCGCGATCATTCGTGCCGAAGCCCGGCTCGATTCCATCCCGGCCGACCTGGAAAAACTCGCCGTACGGGTGATTCATGCCTGCGGCATGGTCGATGCAGTGGAAGGCCTGCGCTTTTCGCCCGGCGCGGGCACGGCAGGTCGCCGCGCGCTGGCCGCCGGTGCGCCGATCCTGTGTGACGCACACATGGTCGCCGAAGGCGTCACGCGCACTCGCCTGCCCGCCAACAACCCAGTGATCTGCACCCTGAAGAACGAACGCGTGCCCGAGATGGCGCGGGAGCTGGGCAACACCCGCTCGGCCGCTGCGCTGGAGCTGTGGCGCCCGCATCTGGAAGGCGCGATTGTGGTGATCGGCAACGCGCCGACCGCGCTGTTCTATCTGCTGGAAATGCTCGACGCCGGCGCGCCGAAACCCGCGTTGATCCTGGGTTTCCCGGTGGGCTTCGTCGGCGCCGCTGAATCCAAGGACATGCTGGCTGCCGACAGTCGCGGCGTGCCTTACGTGATCATGCAGGGCCGTCGCGGCGGCAGTGCCATGGCGGCGGCGGCGGTCAACTCACTCGCCACGGAGATCGAATGATGGCACCCCGCGGTCGTCTGATTGGCCTGGGCGTGGGGCCGGGTGATCCGGAACTCATTACCGTCAAGGCACTGCGCCTGCTGCGCGAGTCGCCGGTGGTCGCGTACTTCGTCGCCAAGGGCAAGAAGGGCAACGCGTTCGGCATCATCGAAGGCCATCTGCAGCAGGCTCAGACGCTGATGCCGCTGGTGTACCCGGTGACCACCGAGGCTTTGCCCGTTCACCTGTCTTACGAGCAAGTGATCAGCGATTTCTACGACCGCAGCAGCGCCGATGTGGCGGCGCATCTGGACGCCGGACGCGACGTGGCGGTGATCTGCGAAGGCGACCCGATGTTCTACGGGTCTTACATGTACCTCCACGATCGTCTGTCCGATCGCTACGAAGCCGAAGTGATTCCCGGTGTCTGCTCGATGCTCGGCGGTGCGTCGGTGCTGGGTGCGCCGCTGGTGTACCGCAATCAGAGCCTGTCGGTGCTGTCTGGCGTGTTGTCCGCCGAGGAACTCAAACGCAAGCTTCAGGATGCCGACGCCGCGGTGATCATGAAGCTGGGGCGCAACCTGCCGAAAGTGCGTCAGGTGCTGATGGAAACCGGCTTGGCGGAGCGCGCGCTGTACGTCGAGCGCGCGACCATGGCCAATCAGAAGATCGTGCCGCTGGCCGAGGTTGACCCAATGTCGTCGCCGTATTTCTCGCTGATCATTGTCCCCGGCGAACGGTGGCAAGGCTGATGGTCACGACCAGCATCAAGGCTCCGGCGATTGTCATCCTGGGCAAAGGCGCGCTGGCGACGGCGCGACGTATCCAGCAGCTGTACCCCCAATCGCTGATTTACGGGCTGGCCGGGCGCGTCGAAGAGGCCGACCGCAGCTACTCGGAGTTTGGCGCGACACTGCGTCAGCTGTATCAGCAAGACACGCCGATCATCGCGCTGTGCGCAGCGGGCATCGTCATTCGCACGTTGGCGCCGGTGTTGCTGGAGAAGGGCGTCGAGCCGCCGGTGCTCGCCGTTGCCGAGGATGGCAGCGCAGTAGTGCCGCTGCTGGGCGGACTGGGTGGCGTCAACGTCATGGCCCGGGAAGTGGCCGCCGCGCTGAACACCGCAGCAGCTATCACCACCAGTGGCGAGTTGCGCTTCGGCACCTGCCTGCTTAACCCTCCAGCCGGTTACGCGCTCGGCGACCTGGAGCTGGGCAAGCGCTTCGTCAGCGACTTGCTGTCGGGCGAAAGCGTGCGTGTCGAGGGCGCGGCGCCCTGGTTGGCCCAGGCGCAGTTGCCTGAGGATGATCAGGCGCAGCTGGCGATCCACGTGGGTTACGCCGAGCGCGAGCCCAGCGATCACGAGCTGCTGATCTACCCGCGCAATGTGCTGGTGGCGCTGAGCGGTGATCTGGCCGATCCCGCCGAGGCGGTAAAAAACGCGCTCCACGATTCGCGCATTGCCGTGCAGGCGCTGGGTTGTTTACTGGCCAGCAAAGCCGAGATGGCCAGTCCGGCGCTGCACGCGGCTGCCGAATCACTGGGCGTACCGTTGCGTTTCACCGCCGCCGGTACCCCTGCGGAAATGACCCAGCAGGTATTGCCACAACTGTTGCCACCGCTCACCCCGGCGGCGGGCATTGCCATTGCTGTCGCGCCGCAGCCGCTGGAGGTTCAGCAGATTGGCTGTGCACGGGGGCGGCTGGCGGTGATCGGCCTCGGCCCGGGCGCTACCGACTTCATGATTCCCGCCGTTAAAGCCGAGCTGGCGCGCGCCAACGATGTGCTGGGCTACGAGACTTACGTGCGCATGGCCGGGCCGTTCCGCGCCGACCAAGTGCTGCACTGCACCGACAACCGCGAAGAAATGCTGCGCGCCCGGCACGCATTCGAGCTGGCCGCTGAAGGGCGCTCGGTGGTAGTGGTTTCTTCGGGTGATCCCGGCGTCTTCGCCATGGCGGCGGCGGTGCTGGAAGCGCTGCATGAGTCGGACAATCCCGACTGGCACCGGGTGGATCTGCACATCCTGCCGGGCGTGTCGGCTTCGCTGGCAACCGCCGCGCTGGCGGGTGCCCCGTTGGGCCACGATTTCTGCGTCATGTCCCTGTCGGACAACCTCAAGCCGTGGGAGATCATCGAGAAGCGGCTGGACCTTGCCTGCCAGGCCGATCTGGCGCTGGCGTTCTACAACCCGATCTCGCGCTCCCGGCCCTGGCAGTTGGGGCGCGCCCTGGAAATCGTCCGCCAGCATCGGGGCCCTGACACCCCGGTGACCCTGGGACGCGACATCGGCCGGCCCGCCCAGACGTTACGGGTCATCACCCTCGGCGAGCTGACGCCGGAGCAAGTCGACATGCGCACAATGGTGCTGGTGGGGTCGTCGCTGACCTGCGTATTCCCTCGCGCCAATGGCCAGCCGTGGGTCTACACGCCGCGTTGGTATGGTGCCAAGCCGGCGTGACTGACTGTTCGGTTTGCGCTGTGGGATTTGTCTCATAGCTGACGCAGGCCTATCAGCCGGTCGATGGCGAAACCTATCCAGCCGCCTGTAGAAACGCCAGCCGGTGGACGACTGGGCGCGTCGTCCACTGCCGTTGCCTTGCGCGAAGCTGCTGCCAACCGCTTGCTTTGCTTGATGTTTAGCTCTCCCCATGGCCAGTAGCGGTGCCGTCGCTTTGTAGGAATAGTTGCCTGAATGTGCCGAACCCGGCTACCAACCCTTGGGTGGCGCGGCGGGCAATGTTCGTTAATCTCGGAGGTGTCCACGACGGACTTACCTGCCAGTTAAAGGATTAACGAATGAAACATGAAACAAGCATGACCGACGCCGAACGCAGTGCTTTCATCGACCAGTGCCAGATGGCCAACTGCACCCACTCGTTGATCGAGCACTTCTCCGCAATGGATAACGCTGTTCCGGATCTCCCGGACGACCCAAGCCAAGGTGCCGTTGCGGCGGGCAACCTGCTGGCCTTCGCCGAAGGCGTTTCCCGGCAGAACAAAGACGACGTCATTGACTCCCTTCTGTTCGCCACGCTCGTCGCCAACAAAGCGTTCAACCCGGAGAAGCAGAGCGAGCAGTGGTACCAGCAATACAACAAGGTGTTGACGACGCTGGGCTGGTTTTCCACCAACTGGAGGTACAGCCGCTATTACTCGACGCACCGTCGATTCAGCATGGAGCAAGCAGGGCTGGAGATCATCTCTTCCGCTATCGCCGCCGCCGCACTGCCCGGGCCTGCGTCCGTCGCCATGCTGAAGGTCGCCGGTGATGCCGTCGCCGCGCTGAAAGCCCAGGAAAAACCGCTGCGAATTTTCGAGCGTCAGACCAAGACCCACCGTGGCGCGAATTTCCGCATCGGCGCTTGTACTGAATCCAGCGACGGCACTGTCAACCTGGCGATGGGTGCGGTGAATTTCTCCACCGATTCGGCTGTCACCAACGTCCTCTTTTGGGAATGGAACAGTGCTGAAGTGCAAGCTTTCCGGGGTGAGAACCATCTGGTGTTGAACACACGCGTCTATGCGGCACTGCGTACACAGATCCAGCAGCGTTTGAACAAGAGCGCCTCAGCCGCCATCGAGGAATTCCAGATCTAATCAGATAGGGGGAGGCGCCCGTCGCCTCCTTCTCAAGGAGATGTGCCCATGCATCAGGGAATGATCGAAACGCAGGTCAGCGCAGGGTGCCTGCTGTTCACGCACAGTGCCTGTACTGACTTACAGAAAAGTGACGCCGCCGATTGCGTGCTGTACACGCAGCTTGCGGCGACCAAGAAACACGCTCGCTTTACCTCCACCTCTGCCTGGAACGACACATGGCTCGCTGCTTTCATCCGTTTCGGCTGGGCGCTGAACACCCATGAGACGTTGAGTTGCCCGGCGCTGGAACTCGGGCCCGGCTCGGTGTGGGGATGGTTGAAGAGCAAGTGGCCGATTTTCATGCCCAACGACATGCTGTCTGACAGTGAGTCGGCCCTCTGGCGTTCTGTTTCCAGCCGACCCAATCAGCCAGCAGTCGACCTGCTGGCCCGCCAGGCGCTCGGGCCCTTAGTGCCGAGGGATACAAGCGACGTGCAAAAAGGCCAGAAGGTGGTGCTGCAGTTCGGCTTTCTGAACCTGAACGCAGGGCTGTCCGTTGCGCTCGTGAGCTTCACGCACCGAACTGCGCTGAAAGACGACTTTGTGTTCGAGACGCTGCAGCCCCACGATATCGTCGGCAATATCGATCTGCGCTTCTATTCCCTGCGACTCATGGACCTGGTCTACACGCCCCTGCGCAAAAACGTCAGCCAGGCGCTGGAGGGTCGTCGCCCCAGCCTGGTGTGCGCGTTGGCGGGAGCTGACGCATGAGCGCGACAGGCGCGGTAGTCGGCAATGGTCTGGTCTCACTGTCTGCCGGTATCAAGAGGCAGGACCGCGAGGACCTGTTCGACTGCCTGCTGCGAGCCGAGCGAGTGGCGGGTAAGGTCAGTCGGGATGAACATTTCACCTACTGGGCATACCGGTATGGCACGGCACTGGAGCAACGAAGTTTCAGGAAACTGAGCCCGATCATTCATGAACCAATGGTGATCGGGAGCGCGTCGGAACTGGAGGAAATCAGCTTCAGTGTTATCGAATCACGCGGCTCCGCTCGGTTGGCGCGACAGGCGAAGGCGTCGCTTCAGTCCATGCGCATCCATCGTTATGCGACGCATTTTTTTGAGAGCATCAACGCCAACAGCGTCATCGCCGGCTTTCAGGTCATTCCGTGCGCGACGGACTCTGCGGGCAATGTGATGGTGCTGCTGTGCGGCATCCAGATGACCGGCAACGTCGAGACGAGGGATTTCGACTTCTGGTCTGAATCACGCAGTGAGCTGACATTGCGCATCACCGGAGGGGTCTACCGTTTTGACCGCACCGACTACGCCAGACACCGAGATGCCGTTGCCAGGGAGCTGGACGGCCATGGCGCACGGGCGATTCAGACCTTTGCGATCTGAGCGCCCATCAGGTCAGCAGGTAGCCCTTGATGCCCGTGAAAATGATCTGGGCGGCGAGCGCGCACACAAACAACCCCATCAGGCGGCTGACAATCTGCAGGCCTTGATCGCCGAGAATCCGCTCGATGCTGTTGGACAGATAAAGGATGACGCCGACGGTCAAGCTGGCCAGCGCGATGCTGACGATGGCCGTGAGTTTGTCATCCCAGTGCGGCTGGCTGATGCCCATTACAAGCAGTGCGCCGATGGTGCCGGGGCCGACGGTGATGGGGATGGTCAGCGGCACAATCGCAACGTCCTGCTGGACGTTGTCGGTCTGCACGCCGGATTTGCCCTGCGCCATGGCCAGCGCGGAGATGAACAGCACGCTGCCGGCACCAATACGGAAGGCGTCGGCGGTAATGCCGAACACCCCGAAAATCACCCGCCCGAACAAGTACAGCAAGACGCTGGACACCAGCGTCGCGAAGGCGATCTTCCACGCCAGGCGTCGGCGTTCCTTGCGCGAATAACCGCGACTCAGGGAGATGAAACAGGACAGGACGAAGAACGGGCTATAAAGCACCAGCATCTTCAGGTAAACGCTGAACAGCACGTGAAGCATGGTTTGAGCTCATGGCGGCAGACTGGGACGGCGCCAAGTCTATCAGCCCGTAACGGCCACCTGGCGGTCAGTTTTGCTCGTAACGGTCTTCGCCGCGGGTGGCGCGGGTTGCGTCATCCCGGGCACGTTGCTCCACCCAGTATTCGACCAGATCGCGTAACTGCGACATCTCTACCGGCTTGGACATGTGCCCGTCCATGCCGGACTGTCGGGCGCGATCCTTGTGCTCCGCCAGAATGTGCGCGGTCAATGCCACCACAGGGGTGCGAATGCGCTGGTTTCCGGTTTCCCAGGCGCGGAACTGCTGCGTCGCCGAGAACCCGTCGAGGATCGGCATTTCGCAGTCCATCAGCACCAGGTCATAGCGCCGGGTCTTCATCGCCAGCAGCGCCTCTTCGCCATTGCTGGCCGTGTCCGGCTGCAGGTTGAGCTTGCCGAGCATGCCACGAATGACCTTGGTGGAAATGCTGTTGTCTTCGGCAACCAGAATGCGGAAGTCGCTGGGCACGTCGATATCGCCGATCGCCCCGGGGACTGCAGAAAAGGGCGCATTGCCTATGTTGCGCTGATTGAGCTCGTCCGCCAGCGTGGTCTTCAGCGTGTACCCGGCGACCGGTTTGGCGAGGATGCGTTTAACCCCGGCATTGCGCGCGATGATCTTGCTCGGCGCGTTGCTGATGCCGGTGAGCATGATCAACAGAATGTCGTGGTTCAGGCTCGGGTCTTCCTTGATCTTGGCGGCCAGTTGCATGCCGGTCATGCCGGGCATGTTCTGGTCGAGCAGGACGATATCGAAATAGTCGCGCAGGTGAGCCTTGGTGCGCAGCAGCGCCAGCGCCTCTTTGCCCGATGGCACGGCGCTGACGTTGAGCCCCCACGCGCTGCACTGCTGGACCAGCACCTTGCGGCAGGTATCGTTGTCGTCGACCACCAGAACCCGCGCGCCTTTTAGCGGGCTGTCCAGATCGGCGGGGGGCTGCTCCAGTCGTTGTGCATCAAGGGGCAGACTCAGCCACAGCGTGCTGCCCTGATTGGTGCCGCTCTGAATGCCGAACTCGCCGCTCATCAACAGAATGAGCTGCCGGGCGATGACCAGCCCCAGGTGACCGCCCACCTTGCTGGCCGCCAGGAAATTCTTGCTGTGCAATTCGGCGTGCAGCAGCGCGTCGCGCTCGTTGGGCGTCAGCGGCGTGCCGCTGTCCTGAACGGCGATGCGCAGTCGTGGCTTGCCGCCGCGGGAGTCGAGGGCGACGACCAACAGGATCTCGCCCTCGTCGGTCTTCTTTAAGGCGTTCTCCAGCAAGCTGAGCAGCGTCTGTCGCAGGCGTGTCGGGTCACCGCTGATGACGCGCGGCACCTGGGGCTGAATGAAGCTGATCAGCTCGACACTTTGCTGTTCGGCCTTGGCGCGGAAGATGCTCAGGCAGTCCTCGATCATCGCATTGAGATCGAACTGCACGTCGTCCAGCTCGATCTGACCGGACTCCAGCTTGGTGATGTCGAGGATCTCGTTGATCAGGGTCAGCAGTTCGTTGCCGGCACTGTGGATGGTCTGCACGTAATCGCGCTGCTTGACCGACAGCGGCGTGCCCAGCAGCAGCTCGGTCATCCCCAGAACGCCGTTCATGGGGGTGCGGATCTCGTGGCTGATCTTCGCCAGAAACTCGGCCTTGGCGTTGATCTCCGCTGTACTGGCGGCGAGTTCGCGGCTGATGCTGAAGTTGTCTTCAGTGATGCTGCGATGACGCTCGCTCAGGGCGATGCTCATCAGCAGGCCGCACAGGCAAAACACCGCCAGCACCCCGATGATCAGCGTCTGCGCGGGAATACTCGTCAGCCAGAGCATGGCCGGCAGTACCACGAGGTTGCCGAGATTGAACGCGATCATGGCGATCACGAACGGCCGGGCAGGGGAGTAGCCCTTCTGCAGGTGGTAGATCGACACGAGGGTGATGCTGACCGTGGTCAATGCCACCAGCAGGAACGTCATGATGTTCAGCGGCAGGGTGTCAACGAACAGCACCAGGAGCGCACCAAAGCCCACCACCAGCAGCACGCCCATCAGCAGCCGATTGAGCATCTCGACGCCGCGCTGAACGAAGAAACAGTAGGTGTACATCAGCCCGGTCGCGGCGGCGAGGAGCAGGGCGAGGTGAGCGCTCGGCGTCTGCGCCAGATGCCAGCGCGGCAGCCACGGCGCCTGAAGGTTGAGCAGCAACAGCGCACTCAGCCCCAGAAACGCCTCGCACGCTGCCAGCCACAAGCTGCTGATCGAGCGGGACTGGGCGAAGCGCGTGAGGTTCTGCACGATCAGCATGGCCAGCGAGCCGAAGAACAGGCCGAGCAGCAGGGGGCGGCGCTCGTCGGCGGCGCTGGTGACGGCGGACTGCAGCGTGATGTTAGGGCGCAGCTCCTGCTCGGACTTGAGGCGCAAATACAGGTCGAGCGGCTTGTCGCTGTGGGGCACCGGCAGCAGGAAATCCAGTGACGGCAGGGGTTGGGCTTCGCGCGGCACCCGGTTACCGGAGCGCGAATGATCGATCAGGCTGTCGCCGTCGAGCACGTACATGTCGACCGTCGCCAGGTCAGGCGCGAAGATCCGCACCAGTTGTTCATGGGTGGCCGGGGGCAGGCGGTAGTGCAGCCACAGCGCGGCGTCGCGATTGGTCGCGCGCACCTTGTCGAGTTCGACCGGGCTGAATTGGGATTCGTAATGGGGGGAGCGAATGTCGCTGAGGTTTAGGTTTGCCTGATCGTCGACAAGGGTTGACCAGCCTGCACCGACCTCGGCGGCCGCCGAAGTTATACAGAGCAGGGTCAGCAATGTGACGGTCAAACGAGTGGCAATCCTGAGCCAGCGCACGGCGAAATCCCTTCGTGAATGAAGCCTGTTTAACTCTGGGGCACCGGATGCCCGATCAGCGACTCAACGAGGAATCGCCGATCGGGCCGAGGCTCACGCCAGATCTTCGCCGCGTTCCCGGGCAATGGCGCGATAGCCGATGTCCGTGCGGTAGAAACAACCTTTCCAGTCAATCTTTGCAGCCAGCTCGTACGCTTGTTTCTGCGCATCGCCAACGCTGTCGCCCAGCGCTGTCGCGCACAGCACGCGACCGCCGGAGGTCACGATACGGCCATCCTGCAACGCAGTGCCAGCGTGGAACACTTTGCCCGGCAACGCGGCCGCAGCGTCCAGCCCGTGAATCTCGTCGCCCTTGGCGTAGTCGGCCGGATAGCCGCCGGCTGCCAGCACGATTGCCAGACTCGGACGCGGGTCCCACTGAGCATCCACCGTATCCAGCGTTTGCGCCAGAGCGGCTTCAACCAGGGTCACCAGGCTCGACTGCAGGCGCAGCATGACAGGCTGGGTTTCCGGATCGCCAAAACGGCAGTTGAATTCGATGACTTTCGGATTGCCAGCCTTGTCGATCATCAGACCAGCATAGAGGAAACCGGTGTAAATGTTCCCCTCGGCGGCCATGCCCCGGACGGTCGGCCATATGACTTGATCCATCACGCGCTGGTGAACCTCGGCGGTGACCACCGGGGCCGGGGAATACGCACCCATGCCGCCGGTGTTCGGGCCGCTGTCGCCATCGCCGACGCGTTTGTGGTCTTGACTGGTGGCCATGGGCAGTACGTTCTTGCCGTCGACCATGACGATGAAGCTGGCTTCTTCGCCGTCGAGGAATTCCTCGATCACCACGCGCGAACCGGCGTCGCCGAAAGCATTGCCGGCCAGCATGTCGCGCACGGCGTCTTCTGCTTCTGCGAGGGTCATCGCGACGATCACGCCTTTGCCCGCCGCCAGGCCGTCGGCCTTGATGACGATCGGTGCACCTTTCTCTTGCAGGTACGCCAGCGCCGGTTCGATTTCAGTGAAGTTCTGGTAGTCGGCAGAGGGAATGTTGTGGCGCGCGAGGAAGTCCTTGGTGAATGCCTTGGAGCCTTCCAGCTGTGCGGCGTCCTTGGTCGGGCCGAAGCACTTCAGGCCACGGGCGCGGAACAGGTCGACAACACCGGCGACCAACGGCACTTCCGGGCCGACGATGGTCAGCGCGACGTTCTTCTCGGCGAAGTCAGCCAGTTGCTCCAGCGCCAGCACGTCGATGGCGACGTTTTCACACTTGGCTTCAGTGGCGGTGCCGGCATTGCCGGGAGCGACGAAGACTTTCTCGACACGAGCGTCCTGCGCGACTTTCCAGGCCAGAGCGTGTTCACGGCCACCGCTGCCAATGATCAAAACATTCATTTCCAAAACCTCTATATCGACGACGCGTAAAAATCCGAACGCAAACAGTGTGGGACGGCGAACGCAGACTGTGGGACCGGCTTTAGCCGGGAAGAAGGCAGTACATCCGACACATATGTCGGGTCAGTCATTCCGCTTTCCCGGCTGAAGCCGGTCCTACAATAGCCAGCAGCGTAAACCGTATCAGTGACGGAAATGGCGCATGCCGGTGAATACCATCGCGATACCCGCTTCGTCCGCTGCTGCAATCACTTCGGCGTCACGCATCGAGCCGCCTGGCTGGATCACTGCCGTGATGCCAACCTTGGCCGCGTTGTCGATGCCGTCCCTGAACGGGAAGAACGCATCGGAGGCCATGACAGCGCCCTGCACCTGCAAACCGGCGTGTTCGGCCTTGATCGCCGCGATGCGGGCAGAGTTCACCCGGCTCATCTGGCCTGCGCCGACGCCGATGGTCTGCCGGTTCTTGGCGTAAACGATGGCGTTGGACTTCACGTACTTGGCGACCTTCCAGGCGAAGATCAGGTCGTGAACTTCCTGCTCGGTCGGCGCGCGTTGGGTGACCACTTTCAAGTCGTCTGCGCCGATCATGCCGATGTCGCGGCTCTGCACCAGCAAGCCACCGTTGACTCGCTTGTAATCCCAGGCCGGCGCGCGCTCTGCGTCCCACTGGCCGCTGGTCAACAAGCGCACGTTGGCTTTGTTGGCGATGATGGCCTGGGCTTCAGCGCTGACGCTCGGGGCGATGATCACTTCGACGAACTGGCGCTCAACGATGGCCTTGGCCGTCTCGGCATCCAGCTCACGGTTGAAGGCGATGATGCCGCCGAACGCCGATTCGCTATCGGTGGCATAGGCCAGCTCGTAGGCCTGACGAATGCCGCCTTCTGTATCCAGGCTTACTGCAACGCCGCACGGGTTGGCGTGCTTGACGATTACGCAGGCAGGCTTGACGAAGCTCTTCACGCACTCAAGCGCCGCGTCGGTATCGGCGACGTTGTTGTAGGAAAGCTCTTTGCCTTGCAGTTGGGTCGCGGTCGCAATGCCGACTTCGGCAGGCTTGGCTTCAACGTAGAACGCCGCGCTCTGGTGCGGGTTCTCGCCGTAGCGCATTTCCTGCGCTTTGATGAACTGGCTGTTGAAGGTGCGCGGGAATGCGCTGCGGCCTTCGGTGCTCAGGGTGTCAGCGGACTGGTCAACGCTGCCCAGGTAGTTGGCGATCATGCCATCGTAGGCCGCAGTGTGCTCGAAAGCCTTGAGCATCAGGTCGAAGCGCTGCGCGTAAGTCAGGCCGCCGGCCTTGAGGCTTTCCAGCACGTTCGTGTAATCGCTGGCGTTGACGACGATGGCGACGTCTTTATGGTTTTTAGCGGCGGAGCGAACCATGGTCGGGCCGCCGATATCGATGTTCTCGATGGCGGTCGGCAGGTCGCAGCCCGGCTTGGAAACCGTGGCTTCGAACGGATAGAGATTCACGGCGACCAGGTCGATCGGCTTGATGCCATGTTCGCTCATGATGGCGTCGTCGATGCCGCGACGACCCAGGATGCCGCCGTGGATTTTCGGGTGCAGTGTCTTGACCCGGCCATCCATCATTTCAGCGAAGCCGGTGTAGTCGGCGACTTCTACCGCTGCAACGCCGTTGTCCTTGAGCAGCTTGAACGTACCACCGGTGGAGAGGATCTCGACACCGAGGGCTTGGAGTTCACGCGCAAATTCAAGGATACCGGTCTTGTCGGATACGCTGATCAAGGCGCGGCGGATCGGCAGGCGGGTCGTCTGGTCGGTCATCTCAACTTCCATCAAAAGCAAAAGAATTTTGCAAAAAAAACGACCGCATTGAGGTGAGGTCGCTTGTTTTTCGGATGCTTACAGCAGGTCGTACTGCTTGAGTTTCTTGCGCAGGGTGCCGCGATTCAGCCCCAGCATCTCGGAGGCTTTGGTCTGGTTGCCCTTGACGTAGTTCATCACGCACTCGAGCAACGGCGCCTCGACTTCCGAGAGCACCAGGTTGTAGACATCAGTGACGGCCGCACCTTCCAGATGAGCGAAGTAGTTGTGCAACGCCTTCTCGACGCTTCCGCGCAGGGTCTGACCCTCTTCGCTTGGCGTATTGAGGTGTTGTTTCAAATTGACGTTGTCGCTCACGGGTGTTGTTCCACTCACTAAAGTCTCAGTCATCATCGTCATGCGGCCACCTCTTCTTCGTTCCCTGCTGGGAGGGATTTATCGCGCTGGGAAAAGAACTCCCGAACGTTGGCGCACTGTGCTTCTGTATCTTCCAAACGGTTGAAAAGGGCGCGAAACTCCTTGGCGCCCGGCAACGTTGCGAGGTACCAGCCGACGTGTTTGCGGGCGATTCGCACGCCCATCACGTCGCCATAGAAGGTGTGAAGCGCAGCCAGATGCTCTAGCAGAATGCGTTCCACTTCACTGACGGGCAGGCCTGGAAGTTTTTTCCCGGTCTGCAGGTAGTGTTCTATCTCGCGAAAAATCCATGGGCGCCCCTGGGCGGCCCGGCCAATCAACAGCCCGTCGGCGCCGGTTGCGTCGAGGACGTAGCGGGCCTTTTCCGGTGAATCGATGTCGCCGTTGGCAAACACCGGGATGGACACCGCCTGCTTGATGGCGGCGATGGTGTCGTACTCGGCTTCACCGGTGTAGAGATCGGCACGGGTTCGCCCGTGCACCGCCAGCGCCTGAATGCCGGCTTGTTCGGCAATTCTGGCGACGGTCAGACCATTCTTGTTCGCCCGGTCCCAGCCGGTGCGAATCTTCAGCGTGACCGGTACCTCGACTGCCGCGACCACCGCGTGCAGGATTTCAGTCACTAACTGTTCATCTTTCAACAGCGCTGAGCCAGCGGCCTTGTTGCAGACCTTTTTTGCCGGGCAACCCATGTTGATGTCGATGATCTGCGCGCCGAGTTCGACGTTGGCGCGTGCTGCGTCCGCAAGCATCTGCGGGTCCCCGCCAGCGATCTGTACCGAGCGTGGCTCGGGATCGCCTTCGTGAATCATGCGCAACCGCGACTTGCGGCTGTTCCAGAGGCTCATGTCGCTGGTGACCATTTCCGAGACCACCAGGCCTGCGCCGAGCTGGCGACAGAGTTGTCGGAAGGGCTGGTCGGTGATACCCGCCATCGGGGCGAGAATCAAGCCGTTTTGCAATGTGTAAGGGCCGATGCGTACCGCCGACATAGGGTGACCTGTTGTGGGGCCGAATCACGAGGTCTGGTCCGAAAAGTGCTTCAGCGCCAATTCAGACGGGACCCAGAGTATGAAAAAGGGTGGGCATGATACCCGCTCTCGATGACTGGATAAAGGCTGAATTGGATAAAATCTGAACAGTTCCGTTCTTAACGCGAACGGTTAGGTTTAGGCCGGTATTGTCATAAAAGTGTCGTCGGATTTCGGGCATCCCGTCCCTTGCAAGGTGCTGCATTTCGGTGCGGACAAACCCGCCGCGCCCGGGTTTTCACTCCGGCGAACGGAAGCTCAGGCTGTAGTTCGCCGCCTTGGGGCCCGGGTCGAGGACGTCCAGTGCGATGTGAATCGGCGTCTGGGGTGGCATTTCGTCCTTGCCCGCCAGCTCGCCGCTCAGGTACTCGCCCGGTTTGAATCGACGGCTGGCGATGAGTTGACCCGTCGCATCGGCAAAGCGTAGTTCGAGCAGCGGGAACGGCTGGGAGAATGACGCACGGTTATAGATGATCGCGTCGACGACCAGCGCGCCCTGAAACTCGGGGTGGCTGCGCACGACAAGGTTGCTGCTCTTGAGCAGTTTGATATCAACCTTGGACGGGACCTTGCAGCCGAGGGACGGGCACAGCTCCATAAAAATGGGGCGGTATTGATCCTGTCGCGCCAGCTCTTCGAAGTGGTACGCAATGTATTGGCCGGCCAGTGCGCCCAGCCCAACCAGGATCAATAGCATCCACAGCAGACGCCGTCCCCAGCGTGGCTTGGGTTTCTGCCAGGACAACTGCAGCGGGTCATCCGTCAGGTCGACCAGCGCCCTGTCCCGCAGGCCCGGTTCGTTGCGGCCGCCACGCTTGTCGGCAGCGGCGTGCGGAGGCTCATCGTCCCCATCATCATCGTCACGGGCGCTGAGGCGATCCTGATGCTCGTGGGTGTCCAGAGCGGAGAAGCGTTCCGAGGACGGCTCATCGTCGGGGTCGGCGTGAGGCTTGAGCGAGTGGGGGTGATCGGGTTCGTCGCCCAGATCGTCCGGGCTCAGCGAGAATGAAGGCTCGGTGCGATGGCGTTCCTGCTGATTGATGGGCTCGTCCAGCGGGCCTTCGTCTATCGAGTGGTCGGTATGCGCTTCGCGTTCCTCGACGACTTCGGCGCGCAGCTCGGGCAATCGGTCGACATCCTCGTGACTCATGCCGTGGGCCCACGACTCCTGCGCGACGTCAGGCTCATCGCGTCGGGCGCTGAAGGACTCGACTTCGTCGTGATCGCGCGCCTTGCTGACACGCCCGAAGGACTCGGGCAGCTGAATCTCGCGCTGTTCGAGACGGGCCAGCTCGACATCGAGATCGTCCAGATCAAGGCTGTCCAGGTCCACCTCACGCTCTTGGCGCTTGACCGGCAACGGCGCTGGCTGTGTCACGACGAGTGATTGTGGCGCGAGGATTTCCGGCGTCTTCTCCACGCTTTCGATGTTCGGCGCGGAAGGCGACGGCGTTTCCGGCGTTGCATCGGCGCGTTGTTCCAGCAGTTGCTTCGCGGCGTTGAACACCTGCAGGCATGAGCCACAGCGCACCATGCCTCGGGCCACGCTCAACTGGGCGTGACTGACGCGGAAACTGGTCTGGCAATGCGGGCACTGAGTGACGAAGCTGTCGGTCATGCGGGTATCCGGGGTTAAAGAGCGCCTGATGGTTGGATCTTAGGGCAACTGGCTGTCAGCGGCGACGACCGGTGATCCGCACCCAGCCCTCGCGGTTGGCGATCGGGTCCAGCTCGAAGGTGTCAGCGTACGCGGCAGCGACTTCATCGCCTTGCTCGGCAAGGATACCGGACAGCGCCAGACGGCCACCGGGTTTGACCAGGCTCGCCAGCTGCGGCGCCAGAGCAACCAGCGGGCCCGCGAGGATGTTGGCCACCAGCACATCGGCCGGCACCTGGGGCAGGTCTTCAGGCAAATACAGCGGGAATTTCTCGGCCGGGACATTGTTGCGGCCGGCATTGTCGCGCGACGCTTCCAGGGCCTGGACGTCGATGTCGGTGCCGACGGCTTGTTCAGCGCCCAGCAGCAGTGCGGCGATGGCGAGAATGCCGGAGCCGCAGCCGAAGTCCAGCACGTTGCAGCCGGCGAGGTCCTGGCCGTCGAGCCACTCGAGGCACAGCGCGGTGGTCGGATGAGTACCCGTGCCGAATGCGAGGCCCGGGTCGAGCAACAGATTGACGGCGTCCGGCTCCGGTGCGGCGTGCCAGCTCGGCACGATCCACAACCGCTGGCCGAAGCGCATCGGGTTGAAGTTGTCCATCCAGCTGCGTTCCCAGTCCTGATCTTCGATCACTTCATGGGTGTGTTCCGGCAGCTCGGCGTCGGTGAGCAATCTCAGGTGAGCGAGGACGTGATCGGCATCGGTGTCGGCTTCGAACAGCGCCAGCAGGTGCGTGTGCGACCACAGCGGCGTGGTGTTCAGCTCTGGCTCGAAGATCGGCTGGTCTTCAGCGTCCATGAACGTCACCGATACGGCGCCGACTTCGAGCAGGGCGTCTTCGTAGGTTTCGGCTTGTTCGGGGCTAATGGCGAGACGGACTTGCAGCCAAGGCATGGCGGGTGACCTTCGAGTTGAAAAATTGAAAGGCGGCCGACGGCCACGAAAGACCGGCAAGTTTACGGGGTTCGTGGGGAAACAACAAAGTGGGTGTCGCGATCTGTGGCGTCCGTGTTCACACCGCAACCCTGATGGCGATCGGACCGGCCTCTTCCCGGCTAAAGCCGGTCCCACTGAATGCCGCACCCCACAACCAGATCGCACGCCCCGAAAACAACAAAGCCGCTCGAGAGCGGCTTTGTTGGTCTGTAGCACTTACTGGCAGATCAATGCTTGTCAGCGGCCAGTTTGTGTTCCAGGTAGTGGATGTTGACGCCGCCTTCGCAGAAGCCTTCATCGCGGGTCAAATCACGGTGCAGCGGGATGTTGGTCTTGATCCCGTCGACCACGATTTCATCCAGGGCGTTACGCATGCGCGCCATGGCTTCTTCGCGGGTCGCGCCCCAGGTGATCAGCTTGCCGATCAACGAGTCGTAGTTGGACGGAACCTTGTAGCCACTGTACAGGTGCGAATCCACACGCACGCCATTACCGCCTGGCGCGTGGAAATGCTTGACCAGGCCCGGACTCGGGACAAAAGTCTTCGGATCCTCTGCGTTGATCCGGCACTCCAGCGAATGCCCGGTAATGACCACGTCATCCTGGGTGTACGACAGTTTGTTGCCGGCGGCGATGCTGAGCATCTCCTTGACGATGTCGATACCGGTGACCATTTCCGAAACCGGGTGCTCCACCTGAACACGGGTGTTCATTTCGATGAAGTAGAAACGGCCGTTCTCGTACAGGAACTCGAACGTGCCAGCACCACGGTAGCCGATGTCGATGCAGGCTTTGACACAGGCCGCGAACACGTCCTTGCGGGCTTGCTCGTCGATGAACGGTGCAGGCGCTTCTTCCAGAACCTTCTGGTGACGACGCTGCAGCGAACAGTCGCGGTCGCCCAGATGGATCGCCTGGCCCTGACCGTCGGAAATGACCTGGACTTCCACGTGACGTGGGTTGGTCAGGTACTTCTCGAGATAGACCATCGGGTTGCTGAACCAGGCAGCCGCTTCAGCACGGGTCTGCTTGGCCGCTTCGATCAGGTCTTCTTCCTTGTGCACCACGCGCATGCCGCGACCACCGCCGCCGCCAGCGGCCTTGATGATCACTGGGTAGCCGACTTCACGGCCAATGCGCAGCGCGATCTCTTCGTCTTCCGGCAGCGGGCCGTCTGAACCGGGAACGGTTGGCACGTTGGCAAGCTTCATGGCGTCTTTGGCGGAAACCTTGTCGCCCATCAGGCGAATGGTTTCGGCTTTAGGGCCGATGAACGCGAAGCCGGATTTCTCGACCTGTTCGGCAAAGTCTGCGTTTTCCGCGAGGAAACCGTAGCCCGGGTGAATCGCCGTGGCGCCGGTCAGCTCTGCAGCCGAAATAATGGCCGGAATGTTCAGGTACGACAGGTTGGCTGGCGCCGGGCCGATACAGACAGTTTCGTCTGCCAGGCCAAGGTGCATCAGCTCACGGTCTGCCGTGGAATGGACCGCGACGGTCTTGATGCCCAGTTCTTTACAGGCACGCAAGATGCGCAAGGCGATTTCGCCGCGGTTGGCGATCAGGACTTTTTCCAACATCGCAGGCTCTCCCCGGTTCAAACGATGGTGAACAGCGGCTGGTCATACTCAACCGGCTGACCGTTTTCTACCAGGATGGATTCGATCGTGCCGCTGACTTCAGCTTCGATGTGGTTCATCATTTTCATCGCTTCAACGATGCAGATGGTGTCGCCTTTCTTGACGGTCTTGCCGACTTCAACGAACGCTGGCGAGCCAGGCGCCGGAGTGCGGTAGAAGGTGCCGACCATTGGCGATTTGACGACAGTGCCGTTGAGCTTCGGAGCAGAGGGTGCTTCGGCGGCTGCGGCCACTGGGGCTGCAGCCGGGGCAGGTGCCGGAGCGGCAACCGGGGCAGGCGCGTAGTACTGCTGTGCTGGAGTCTTGCTGTGACGGCTGATCCGTACGGATTCTTCGCCTTCACGGATCTCCAGTTCGTCGATGCCGGACTCTTCCAGCAGTTCGATCAGTTTCTTGACTTTACGGATATCCATTAATCATCAACTCCCAAGGGACGGTCAGGGGGATTTGGTAGCCGGTTCCGGCGGTCTGGCTCAGTACGGGACTGTGCCGTTCACGCCTCCGAACGCTTGGCCAATTGTTCCAGGGCGGCCTCCAGGGCCAGTCGGTAACCGCTGGCGCCAAGGCCGCAGATCACGCCTACAGCAACATCTGAAAAGTAGGAGTGATGGCGGAAAGGTTCGCGCTTGTGCACGTTTGACAGATGCACTTCGATGAATGGGATGCTCACTCCCAGCAGCGCGTCACGTATCGCGACGCTTGTGTGCGTAAAAGCAGCCGGATTGATCAGAATGAAGTCCACGCCTTCATCGCGTGCAGCGTGGATGCGATCGATCAACTCGTATTCAGCGTTGCTCTGCAGGTACATCAGGTGGTGACCGGCTTCGCGCGCACGCTGTTCCAGATCCTGGTTGATATCGGCCAACGTGATCGAGCCATAGATCCCCGGTTCACGGGTCCCCAGCAGGTTCAAGTTAGGTCCGTGAAGAACCAGAAAGGTCGCCATCGAGTGTTCCTTGTTGTTCGCGTTTTCGACGCTCACGTACAGAGTGAGCCGCTGATGGGCAGCGACTATGCCGGAAAGTACGATGGACTGTCCAGTTACCCACAATATTCAGCACGATGCCCGATGTTCGCGCGAAGTTTGTGACCATGGCGCTAGATTTGGTCATTTGCTCTAGAAAGCCGCTCTGAGAACGCTTCGACGTCGATTTCGCCGACGACGCGTGCGTTTTCCAGCTCGTTGCCGTTTTTTCCGAAAAACAGCAGCGCGGGAGGGCCAAACAGTTTGTAGCGATCGAGCAATGCGCGTTGCTCGGCATTACTGTCCGTCATGTCGAAGCGGATCAGCTTGAAGGCCCCCAGTTGGCTGACGACTTTTGGATCTGGCAGCACCTCGTGCTCGATAACCTTGCAGCTGATGCACCAGTCGGCGTACCAGTCGACCAGCACGGGTTGGCCGGCGCTTTTGGACGCTTCAAGGATCCCGTCCAGCTCGCTGGCCTGGGTCACGGTCTGCCAGCGGCTTTCCGAGGCCGGTTGGGCAGGGCCCGAATCGAGCCGGGATTGACCCAGCGGACGCAGCGGATCGGTCTGCCCGCTGAAAGCGCCGTACCAGCAGGCAAGGGCGTAAACCAGCAAGAACAAGCCAAGCAATTGAGCGAGGCGGCCCCGCGTGGTCTTTTCGCCGAACTCCAATGCACCGAGGAACAACGCAACGCCGGCCCACAGCAGGCCGATTAACAGTAGCGTGAGTTGCCCCGGAATCACCCGGCTCAGCAAGCCGATGGCCAGGGCCAGCAACAGCACGCCGATGGCATTCTTGACCGCCACCAGCCACGGCCCGCTTTTAGGCAGCCACGCCGCCCCGCCCGTCGCCACCAGCACCAGCGGCGCGCCCATGCCCAGGCCCAGAGCCAACAGCTTCAAGGCCCCGCCCAGGGCATCGCCGCTGGCGCTTATATAAAGCAGCGCGCCGGCCAGTGGTGCCGAGACACAGGGCGAGACCAGCAGGCTTGAAACCACGCCCAGAACCGCCGCGCCCCACAAAGACCCGCCCTGGGTATTGCCGGCGATGCGGTCCAGTCGGTCATTGAGCGCGCGGGGCAGGCGCAGCTCGAACGCACCGAACATGGCCACGGCGAACAGCGCGAAAAAACCGGCGAACGGCACGAGCACCCACGCCGATTGCAATCGTGCCTGCAGATTGAGGCTGGCGCCGAACGTGCCCATCACTGCCCCAAGGATCGCGAAGCAGAGCGCCATCGGCAGCACGTAGGCCAAGGCCAAGGAGAACCCGCGCAACCCGCCGATCTGTCCGCGCAGGACCACGCCGGAGAGGATCGGCAGCATCGGCAATACGCACGGCGTGAACGTCAGGCCGACGCCGGCGAGGAAAAACAGCGCCAGTTGTTTCCAGCTGAACTCGGCGTGGGTGACATTCCCGGCAAGGGGCGTATCGGACTTTGCAGGGCTCGCGCCGCCGATGCTCAGTCGCTCGGTTTCCGGCGGGTAGCAAAGGCCCTTGTCCGCGCAGCCCTGATAGGTGACGACAAGGGTGAAGGGCCGCGTGTCTCCGGTTTTGCGCGGCAGGGTGACGTCGAGGATGCCGTGATAGACCTCAACGTCGCCAAAGTACTCATCGTGCTTCTTTTCGCCGTCTGGCAGTTGCGCGGCGCCGAGGCCGATGTCGGCGGGCTCGGTGCGGAACTGAAAGCGATGGCGATAGAGGTAATAGCCTTCAGTGGCGACGAACTGAAGCTTGACGGACTCTGGGCTGGTGTCGCTCAGGTTCAACTGAAACGCCTGACGCACCGGCAGAAAATCCTTGCTGTTGTCGACAGCTGCGCCGCCCAGTGTGGAGCTCGATCTGTTCTCCAGAAAGCTCGCGCCGACGGCGGGCAGGGCACAGATCAGCAGTAACAGACAAAGCAGGCGGCGCATGGCGGTCTCGCATCACAGAAGTCCGCGCATGATAGCGGAGTGGCTGCGGGCGTGCAGGGAGGGCTAGAGTTCTTCGGTCTGAACTTCGGTCTGAAAATGATGCAGGACGCAACCTGTCAAACGATGTCCGGCTGGGTGTGTTTGCTGTGGGGCGACACTGCTGCATGTACTTCTAACCCGTGCACCTGATTGCGGCCTGCCTTTTTTGCGCGGTACAGCGCTTCGTCTGCTTGCGAGGCCATCATCAGCGCGTCGTCGTCCTCGGTGATCTCTACCACCCCGGCGCTGAAGGTGCAGAACAGATCCACAGGCTCCGCGGGGTAATGGATTTCGGCGAAGCGCTGGCGAATTTCGTCGAGCACGCCGTGGGCCGCTGCGAGATCAGTGTCCGGCATGACCACGGCGAACTCCTCACCGCCGTAGCGACCGATGTAGTCGGTCTTGCGCAGTCTTTGCTTGAGGAACAGCGCCAGGCTTTTGATCACGCGGTCGCCCATGGGGTGGCCGTGGCTGTCGTTGACCTTCTTGAAATGGTCGATGTCCAGCATCGCGAAGCTCAGCGGCTTGTTCTCTCGCCGCGAGCGGAAGCTGCAATCTTCAAGCAATTGCAGGATGTGCGTGTGGTTGTACAGGCCGGTCAGGCTGTCGCGGATCATGCGCGCCTTGAGGTTGCGCGCCCGTGCCGCGCGATTGCGCACGGTGGTGATCAGGTGGCGAGGCTTGATGGGTTTGGTGAGAAAGTCATCGCCGCCTTCGCTCATCGCGTCCAGCTGTTTATCCAGATCGTCTTCAGCCGAGAGGTAGATGATTGGCACGCTGACGTAGCGATCATTGTGGCGGATCACTTTGGCCAGCTCGGTGCCGGTGCAGCCGGGCATGTACATGTCGAGGATGATCAGGTCAGGCTGAAATTCGGCCAGCTCAGCCATGGTCTTGATGGGGTCGAGCAGGGTACGGGTGACGATTCCGGCCCCGTTCAGCAAGCGTTCGGTGTGCTTCGCCTGGGCGCGCGAATCATCGATGATCAGCACCTTGTAGGGTTCGTACTGTGCAACTCGTGTCAGGATTTCGATCTTTTCCAGCAAGCTTGACGCTTCGAGCGTGCCGGTCAGGAATTCCTCTCCACCGGCGCGCACGGCGGCGAGGCGCGTGGGCGTGTCCGTCTCGTGATGGCTGAAAAACAGCAGCGGGAGTTTTTGCTCGAGTCCTTCCTGCATCTGGGTGGCGAGCTTCAGGCCCTGGCCTGCGCCACCGAAGTCGACGTCCATGACGACAGCGGCAGGCAAGCGTTCGGCCATCGTCATGTGGAAGGTGTCGACGCTTGCGAGGGACTGCGCGCTCAGACCGAAGAACTCCAGTTGCTTGGCCAGACGCTCGCCGCGTTCATGGTCCTCCAGCACAATGTAAATCGGTTTGCGCAGGGGCGGCAGAGCGGTTTGCTCAAGACGGTCGCCGTGCCTGAGGCCGGTGTGGGACAAGCGTTGCATCAGACGGTTGAGGTCAGTAATCAGGGCGCTGCTCAATCGACCGCGATTGGCCTCGACGTCGAGCAATGCCAGGTTAATCGCGGTGGCGAGTTGCACGTGTTCGGCCTGCTCGAAGCGTTCTGCAAACCGCAGCAGCCGCTCGTTGGCCTCGGTGAGTTCAGCCATGTCCGTTGCCGACCATTCACTTTGCTGCAGGCGCTGCCACACCTCAAGGATCTGACGAGCCTGATGGATAACGCGCTGGGCAAAGTGGTGTCTGAGCCGGTCGCGGCTCGGATCTTCTGCTTCGGTCATGTCCTGACTTCTTTATAGGGGAAACCCCGATATAAGTGGTGGCGCTATGCTAGCACTACTTTCTGCGGCTAAGGATGCCGCAAGTCATTTTCTCGTGATTTTTGCCGATTTTATCCGTCAAATTTCCAGCTTTTAACCCGTTTGAGTGTACGGATCAGTTGGTTCTATTCAGGCCATGCAGATCACCCGTGGTTGCTGACGGTAAGAGAATGGATGAGGTGCCATAAAGCGTAACCCTGATGGCCTCAGCATCCGCCTCCTCCCGGCTAAAGCCGGCCGGGAAGGCGCTCGACTCAGTTGCTCAACAATTGCACCTGCCATCACATTCCTGCCAAACGCACCTTGCTGTAAGGTTGCGGTCAGAAGCACTGAATTCCGTGATTGAAAGGACAAGGCCATGCTGGATTGGAAGAAGCGCTCGGGCAGCGCGGGAACTGAACGCGTTGACGAAAAACCGATGGGCAAGGCGCCTCGCGGTTATTGGGGCGGCCTGTTGTTCAGTCGCGCCGTCGGGGCCGTGGTGGGTATCTACCTGGTGGTCACTGTGGTGCTCGGCATCTGGTGGAGCAGCGAACCGCCCCTGTTTCCGGTCCAGCAGCAAGCCCAGGCCGCCGCGCAAAGCGAAGGCAAGCAGATGGTGTTGGGCTACACCACCGTCGAAACCCTCAAAACCGTCGCCTCCACTCTGCTGGACAAGCCGGGCGGTTACATTTCCAACGATCGCTCGCCGCCCGGCCTGTGGATGGACAACATGCCGAGCTGGGAATATGGCGTCCTGGTCCAGGTGCGCGACCTGAGCCGTGCCCTGCGTAAAGACTTCGCCCGCTCGCAGTCACAGTCCGCTGAAGATGGCGACCTGGCACGTGCCGAGCCGTTGTTCAACTTCGACAACAAAAGCTGGGTGCTGCCTTCGAGCGAGTCTCAATACCGTGACGGTATCGCTGCGCTGAGCCGCTATCAGGCGCGCCTGTCTGACCCGAATCAGAAGGGCGCGCTGTTCTACACCCGCGCCGACAACCTGAACAACTGGCTGGGCGACGTGGGTACGCGACTGGGCTCCCTTTCCCAGCGGCTGTCCGCCAGCGTGGGTCGGGTCAAACTGAACAGCACCCTGAAAACCGAGGCGCAATCCACGGTTACGGTCAAGCCGGGCGAAGTGCCGCAGGTTGACGAAGAAATCGTTGAAACCCCATGGATGCAGATCGATAACGTCTTCTACGAAGCACGTGGTCAGGCCTGGGCGCTGTCGCACCTGCTGCGCGCGATCGAGGTCGATTTCGCCGATGTTCTGGCGAAGAAGAACGCGACCGTCAGCGTGCGTCAGATCATTCGTGAGCTGGAAGCCTCGCAAGAGCCGATCTGGAGCCCGATGATCCTCAACGGCAGCCCGTTCGGCATTTTCGCCAACCACTCGCTGGTCATGGCCAACTACCTGTCGCGTGCCAATGCGGCGGTGATTGACCTGCGTCAGCTGCTGTCCCAAGGCTGATCGATGAGTGTTTCCGATCAAGAGGCCGCCCACCGTGCGGCCTCCGATGCCGAGTTGATTGCCTGGGTTGATCGTCATGACCAACCCCTCGGTTCTTTACCCAGGGCAGATCTGCGTGAGCGCGGGCTCATCGGGCGCGGCACCTATATCCTTCTGTTCAATTCGGCTGGCGAGCTGTGTGTGCACCGGCGCACGCTGAGCAAGGCCATTTATCCCGGCTACTGGGATGTGGCGGCGGGCGGTATGGTGCAGGCCGATGAAAGCTACGAGCTCTCGGCGGCGCGCGAACTGGAGGAAGAGTTGGGCGTTTCCGGCGTGGCGCTTGCGGCTCACGAGCGGTTCTTCTTCGATCAGCCGGATAACCGCCTGTGGTGCGCCGTGTTCTCGGCGATCTGGGACGGGCCATTGAAGCTGCAGCCGGAAGAAGTGCTGGAAGCGCGCTTTCTCAGCATTGATCAAGTACTGCGCGAAACCACTGAAAAGCCTTACTGCCCGGACTCGTTGGCCGCGTTGAAGCGCTATTTGGAAGGCGTCGCAAATGTCCCGTAAATTGGCGCATATTTGCACTTAGCATCGGCGCCTTTTGCCGTTACACTGCGCGACTTTTCACGCCGGACCGCCCTTGCGATCCGGTAGCGCTGCCCCTGCCTGAGTGGGGCTTCGCGGTCGGCTCCCGTCGGCCAGACTTCGCTCCTCAACAAGAGGATTGCCGGTGGCCAAAAAAGCCGCATCCTTCGCCGCCCTCGGTGGCCTGGTATTTTCAACCGATGCCGGTCGGCATTGTCCCGACTGCCGTCAGCCTGTCGACGCCTGCACTTGCAAAAGCACGCTCATCCCGGAAGGTGATGGCATCGCCCGTGTGCGCCGTGAAAGTAAAGGCCGCGGCGGCAAGACCGTCACGACCGTCACCGGCGTTCCGCTGGCCGAAGACGCGCTCAAGGACCTGGCAAAGACCCTCAAGCAACGGTGTGGAACCGGCGGCGCGCTGAAGGATGGCGTGATCGAGATCCAGGGTGACCACGTCGACACGCTGTTGGCCGAGCTGGTCAAACAGGGTTTCAAGGCGAAGAAGTCGGGCGGTTGAGCCGTCTGTTTCGAGCCCGTTGATTTTGTCGTCGGTCTGGCCGCAGTCATCCATGCAAACTCTGCTGCGCAATGCGGGTCTATTGCCCCACAGGCGAGCAGGCGCCAAACCGTCATTTCCACGCTCTACACTGCGCCCAGCCGGTCAGGCCGGGGCTTTATGACTTTTCTATAGGGGACTTTGATGTCCGTACGACGCACACGCAAAGACGATGGCAGCCAATGGACCGTGGCAGACAGCCGCAGTGTCTACGGGATCCGTCATTGGGGGGCCGGTTATTTCGCAATCAATGAAGCCGGCCGCGTTGAAGTTCGCCCCAACGGGCCGACCAGCTCGCCCATCGATCTTTACGAGCAGGTCGATCAGCTGCGCAAAAGCGGCTTGTCCCTGCCACTGCTGGTGCGTTTCCCTGACATACTGCAGGACCGCGTGCGTCAGTTGACCGGTGCGTTCGACGAAAACATCGCCCGCCTGGAATACCAGAGCAAATACACCGCGCTGTACCCGATCAAGGTCAACCAGCAGGAAGCGGTGGTGGAAAACATCATCGCCACGCAAAACGTTTCCATAGGCCTCGAAGCCGGCTCCAAGCCTGAGCTGATGGCCGTGCTGGCTTTGGCGCCGAAGGGCGGCACCATCGTCTGCAACGGCTACAAGGACCGCGAGTTCATTCGTCTTGCCTTGATGGGGCAGAAGCTGGGCCACAACGTCTTTATCGTCATCGAGAAAGAGTCCGAAGTCGAACTGGTCATCGAAGAAGCCGCCGAGCTGAAGGTCGCGCCGCAAGTGGGGCTGCGCGTGCGCCTGTCGTCCCTGGCCTCCAGCAAATGGGCCGACACCGGTGGCGAGAAGTCCAAGTTCGGGCTGTCCGCCGCGCAGTTGCTGTCGGTCGTCGAGCGCTTCACCAAGGCAGGGCTCGATCAGGGCATTCGTTTGCTGCACTTCCATATGGGCTCGCAGATCGCCAACCTGGCCGACTACCAGCATGGTTTCAAGGAAGCGATTCGTTACTACGGCGAGCTGCGTAACCTTGGCCTGCCGGTCGATCACATCGACGTGGGCGGCGGTCTGGGTGTCGACTACGACGGCACGCATTCGCGCAACGCCAGTTCGATCAACTACGACATGGACGATTACGCCGGTGTCGTGGTCGGGATGCTCAAGGAGTTCTGCGACGCGCAGGGCCTGCCGCATCCGCACATCTTCTCGGAGAGCGGCCGTTCGCTGACTGCGCACCACGCCATGCTGGTGATTCAGGTGACCGACGTCGAGCGTCACAACGACGAAGTGCCGGAGATCACCGACAAGGAAAGCCTGCCGGAAACCCTGCAGTGGCTGATCGATCTGCTCGGCCCGACCGACATCGAAATGGTCACCGAGACCTACTGGCGCGCCACGCACTACATGAGCGACATCGCGTCCCAGTACTCCGACGGCAAGATCACCCTGGCGCAGAAGGCCTTGGGCGAGCAGTGCTATTTCGCAGTGTGCCGCCGTTTGCACAACTCGCTGAAAGCCCGTCAGCGTTCCCATCGTCAGGTGCTCGACGAACTCAACGACAAGCTGGCCGACAAGTACATCTGCAACTTCTCGGTGTTCCAGAGCCTGCCGGATACCTGGGCGATCGATCAGGTGCTGCCGATCATTCCGCTGCATCGCCTGGACGAAGAGCCGCTGCGTCGCGCCGTACTGCAAGACCTGACCTGCGACTCCGACGGCAAGATCAATCAGTACGTCGACGAGCAGAGCATCGAGACCAGCCTGCCGGTTCACTCGTTGAACGAGGGTGAGGATTACTTGCTGGGCGTGTTCCTGGTCGGTGCGTATCAGGAAATTCTGGGCGACATGCACAACCTGTTCGGTGACACCGATTCGGTGAACATCTATCAAAACCAGGATGGCAGTGCCTATTCAGCCGGGATCGAAACCCACGACACCATCGAAGACATGCTGCGTTACGTGCACTTGTCGCCGGAAGAACTGATGACCCATTACCGGGACAAAGTGGCCAGCGCCAAGATCACCCCGCGCGAGCGTACCCAGTTTCTGGATGCCTTGCGACTGGGCCTGACGCGGTCGTCCTACCTGTCGTCGTAATGAGTTAGGTAGTCCCAAAAACGGGCCCTTGTGGCCCGTTTTCGTTGTCTGCACAGTCAGGTGTCCTTCACTGTTTCGGGAGCATGAACGATGATCAAATTGGCGCTCAAAGCAGTGCCCGCCGCCTGGCTGATGACCTTGCTGATGGCCTGCTCGCCGTTGAAGGTGCTCAACGCGTTTACCCCGAGCAGCACGTTCAGCAGAACGTCCGATCTGGCGTACGGCCCGGACCCGCGCAATAAACTCGACGTCTACACGCCCAAAGATGCAGCGCCGGACGCGCCGGTCGTCGTGTTCTTCTATGGCGGCAGCTGGACCAGCGGATCGCGGGGTGATTACGCCTTTGTCGGTGAGGCGCTGGCGTCCCGGGGCATCGTTGCGGTACTTGCCGATTATCGGTTGTACCCGCAAGTGCATTACCAGGAGCTGCTGCAGGACAGCGCCCAGGCAGTGGGCTGGACCCGCGATCACATTCGTCAGTTCGGCGGGGATCCGGCGAAGTTGTATGTGATGGGCCACAGTGCCGGGGCTTACAACGCGGCGATGCTGGCCCTGGATCCGCAATGGCTGGCGGCGGCGGGCACCACACCTTCCATCATCAAGGGCTGGGTCGGTCTGGCCGGGCCCTATGATTTTCTGCCCATCGAAGACGCGGAGGTGAAGCCGGTTTTTTACTTCCCGAATTCGCCACCGGACTCCCAGCCGATCAACCATGTCAGCGCAGCGTCACCGCCGGCGTTGCTGATCGCTTCCGTGGACGACACGGAAGTAAACCCGCAACGCAACACGGGGGGCATGGCCAGTCGGTTGCGCGCTCAGGGCGTGTCAGTGCGCGAGGTGTATTTCTCTCGCACCAGTCATCGCACGCTGGTGGGTGCACTTGCCCGCCCGTTACGCAGCCTGGCGCCGGTGCTGGAGGAGGTTGCAGCGTTTATCCACGCCCAGGATCAGGCGCAGGTCTCCAGCGTCTCGGTCAGCCGTTGAACCAGGCGCCGCTGCGGTTGAGCTTCAACGCCAGATATCCCAGCGTCAGCGCCCTCAATGCCATGAACAGCAAGAACACCAGCCACAGCCCGTGGTTGCCGAACCCGCTTGCCAGCCAGGCGAACGGTGCGGTGATCAAGGCAGTGACGATCATCGCGTTGCGCATCTCGCGAGCACGGGTGGCGCCGATGAACAGGCCGTCGAGCAAATAGCTCCAGACCGCGACAAAGGGCAGAACGGCGAGATAGGGCAGATAAACGAAGGCGATGTCACGCACTGCGGTGATGTCGGTCTGCATCTCGACGAACAGGTGCCCGCCCAGCAGAAACAGCCCCACAAAAGCGACGCTGCAGATCAGCGACCAACCCCCGGAGACGTTCAACGAGCGCCGCAGCGCCTCGCGATCCCGCGCGCCGATGGCGTGTCCGCAGAGGGCTTCAACGGCGTGGGCCAGTCCGTCCAGCGCGTGGGCCATCAGCAACAGCCCATTGAGCAGCAGCGCGTTGGCTGCCACGGTGGCGTCGCCCAGTCGAGCGCCCTGCACGGTGATCAGGAAGAACACCGATTGCAGGATCAGGCTGCGAATGAAGATATCGCGATTGACCGTGAGCAGCGGTCGCCAGCTCTGCCAGCGCTTGAGCGCGGACACCGCCAGCTGTCCGGGATACGCGCGCAGACCTTTGTGGGTGAGGGCGAGACCGAGGAGGGCGCCAGTCCATTCGGCGATAACCGACGCACGTGCGCTGCCGACCACGCCCCAGTCCAGGCCCATGACGAACCACAGATTCAGCGCGATGTTGACCAGGTTGGTGGTCAGCAGAATCGCCAGCGGCGCCCGGGCGTTTTGCAGCCCGAGGAACCAGCCCACCAGCGCATAACTGGCCAGCGCGGCCGGTAAGCCGAATAAGCGGGTATGGAAGAAATCGCGGGTCAGGTCGTTGAGATCGTCCGAGGGCTGCATCATCTCCAGCGCCAAGTGCTGGAACGGCAGGCCGATCAGCCCCAGCAGTACAGAAAACCCCATCGCCAGCAGCAAACCCTGCAACAGCACCTGGCGCAGCGCCGCGCCGTCGTTGCGCCCGGCGGCCTGGGCGGCGAAGCCGGTCGTGCCCATGCGCAGAAACCCCATGGCCCAGGCGAGAAAGCTGTACAGCGTGCCGCCGACCGCCACCGCGCCGAGCTGGTGGGCGTGGGGGAGATGGCCGATGACCGTGCTGTCCACTAGCGAAACCAGCGGCACGGAGATATTCGACAGGATCATCGGCGCGGCCAGCGCCCACACCTGCTGATGCGTGGCGCGCTGACGCCAGTCGTTGAAGAAGTTAGACATGAAGGCTCCCGGGCTAGCGCGCGAGTGTAGCGAGAACAAAAGCACAAACCCACGGTCTATCTGCGCGCCGCGCTTTACGATTGCCAAAGCGGTGCTATAACTTCTGCTCCCTCATCGCTGCCGTCCAAATGAGTGCCTCATGCTAAACAAAGGATTGTTCCTGGCCTGCGCGCTGGTACTGCTCAGTGCCTGCGATTCCTCTTCATCCGACAAACCCGCCCCTGTCCCCGCTTCGCCGGCTGCAGCAGCTGCGCAACCCGGCCCCACCGATGCCAAGCCCAAGCCTGCGGTGGACATTCCTGCGCTGAGCAAGCGTTACGCCGGGCGCGAGTTGACGGTGGTGGACGTCTCCGAAGTTCAACTCGATGGCGCCAGCACGCTGTCGTTGAGCTTCTCGGTGCCCTTGAACCCCGATCAGAAATTCGCTGAAAAAGTGCACCTGGTCGACAGCAAGGACGGCAAGGTCGATGGCGCCTGGGAGCTGTCGGACAACCTCATGGAGCTGCGCCTTCGTCACCTCGAGCCCCAGCGCAAACTGGTGCTGACCATCGATCCGGGCCTGGTGGCGGTGAACAACAACACCCTGGCGGCCGAGTATTCCGCGCGTCTGGAGACGGCTGATCTGCAAGCGACCGTGGGCTTCGCCAGTCGCGGCAGTCTGCTGCCAACGCGGCTCGCTGAGGGGCTGCCGGTCATTGCCCTCAACGTCGATAAAGTTGACGTCGAATTCTTCCGCATCAAGCCTGAGTCGCTGCCTGCGTTTCTTGGCTCGTGGGAAGGCTCGTCCAGTCTTCGGAGTTATCAATCCAAAGAACTGCTGCCCCTGGCCGATCTGGTCTACAGCGGCCGTTTCGACCTGAACCCTGCGCGCAACACCCGCGAGACCGTGCTGCTGCCGATCTCGGGCCTCAAACCGCTGCAACAGCCGGGCGTTTATCTTGCCGTGATGCGTGCCTCCGGGACCTACAACTACACGCAGCCAGCCACGCTGTTCACCCTCAGCGACATTGGTCTGTCGGCGCACCGTTACGCCAACCGCCTGGACGTGTTCACCCAGGCGCTGGAAGGCGGCAAAGCCCTGAGCGGCGTTGACGTCGAGCTGTATGACGAGAAGGGCCGTGTGATCGGCCAGCGCAAAACCGACAACGCTGGCCACGCGGAACTGCCTTTGCCGGCCAAAGCCCAAGTGCTGCTGGCCCATCAGGGCGAGCAGACCAGCATGCTGCGCCTGAACAGCGCCGCGCTGGATCTGGCGGAATTCGACATCACCGGCCCCAAGGCCCACCCGCTGCAATTCTTTATCTTCGGCCCGCGCGACCTCTATCGTCCGGGAGAAGTGGTGCTACTCAATGGCTTGCTGCGTGACAGCGACGGCAAGAGTGTGAAACCGCAGCCGATCACCGTGGAAGTGCGCCGTCCGGATGAGCAGGTCAGTCGCAAGTTCGTGTGGGACGCTGACGCCACCGGGCTCTATCAATATCAATTGCAGCTGTCGGACGAAGCACCCACAGGTCGCTGGCAACTGGTGTTTGATCTGGGTGACGGCAAGCCGCAGCTGTATGAATTCCAGGTCGAAGATTTCCTGCCAGAGCGCATGGCGCTGGAACTCAAGGGCAGCGACACCCCGCTGGCGCCCGATGCGCCGTTCGACGTAGCCATCACCGGTCGATACCTGTACGGCGCGCCAGCGTCGGGCAATCGCCTGAACGGCCAGCTCTATGTGCGTCCTCTGCGTGAAGCGGTTCCCGCTCTGCCGGGTTATCAGTTTGGCTCGGTGACCGAGGAGGATCTCAAGCAGGACCTTGAAATCGAAGACAGCACACTGGATGCCAACGGCAAGCTCGACCTGAGTATCGACAGCCAGTGGGCCAAGGCCCGCTCACCGCTGGAGCTGGTGCTACAGGCCAGTTTGCAGGAGTCGGGTGGGCGCCCGATCACGCGGCGACTGACCCAGCCGGTCTGGCCCGCCGAGGTAATGCCGGGGCTGCGCAGTTTGTTCGATGGCGAAGCCACTGATGGCGACGGCCCGGTTGAGTTCGAAGTGCTGATGGCCGACGCCCAGGGCCACAAACTGGCCGCCGACAACCTCAAGGTGCGGCTGGTCCGCGAGCGCCGCGATTACTACTGGAATTACTCCGAGAGCGATGGCTGGAGCTATCACTTCAACGAGAAGTTTCTCAACCTGTCCGAAGAAACCCTCAGCGTGAAGAAGGATTCGACGGCGAAAATCAGCTTCCCGGTTGAGTGGGGCCCGTACCGCGTCGAAGTCGAGGATCCGGCCACCGGCCTGATCAGCAGCGTGCGTTTCTGGGCCGGTTACCGCTGGCAGGACAACGCCGAAGGCGGCGCCGTGCGTCCCGATCAGGTCAAGCTGGCGCTGGACAAACCGGCCTACGCCGACGGCGACACTGCGAAAGTGACGGTCACGCCGCCGTCTGCGGGCAAGGGCTATCTGTTGGTGGAATCGAGCGAAGGGCCGCTGTGGTGGCAAGAGATCGATGTTCCCGCCGAGGGCAAAACCTACGACATCCCGATGGACAAGAAGTGGGCGCGACATGACCTCTACGTCAGCGCGCTGGTGATTCGTCCGGGTGAGCGCAAAGCCAACGTCACGCCGAAACGCGCCGTGGGCGTCCTGCACCTGCCGCTGGATCGCTCGCAGCGCAAGCTCGCGCTGACCGTCACGGCACCCGAGATGATGCGGCCCAAGCAGCCGCTCAAGCTGAAGGTCAATGCGAAGAACGCTGACGGCACGATCCCGGAGAGCGTGCATGTGCTGGTCGCGGCCGTGGACGTGGGCATTCTCAACATCACCGAATACGCCACGCCGGATCCGTTCGCGGCGATGTTCGGGCGCAAGGAGTACGGCGCCGATCAACTGGACATCTACGGCCAGCTGATCGAGGCCGGGCGTAATCGTCTCGCCAGCCTGGCCTTCGGCGGTGACGCGGCGCTGGCCAAAGGCGGCAAGCGGCCGGAAACCAGTGTGACCATCGTCGCCCTGCAAAGCGCGCCGGTAACCCTGAACGAGCAGGGCGACGCGGAAGTCAGCGTCGACATCCCGGATTTCAACGGTGAGCTGCGGATCATGGCCCAGGCCTGGACCGATGAGCGCTACGGCATGGCCGAGGCCAAAACCGTGGTAGCGGCGCCGCTGATTGCCGAGCTGTCGGCACCCCGATTCTTGGCGGGTGGCGACCAGACCAAGGTGGCGCTGGACCTGTCGAACCTGTCCGGCAAAGCGCAGAAGCTCAATGTGAAAGTGGTTGCTGAAGGGCAGTTGAGCCTCGCAGACGGCGACGGCGCGAAAGCCGTCAGCCTGGATCAGGGGCAACGCACCACGGTGCAAATTCCGGTCAAGGCGCTGGGCGGCTTCGGTCAGGGCGTGATTCGTGTCACGGTCAATGGCCTGGACCTGCCGGGCGAGAGCCTGCCGGCGTTCAGCCGCGAATGGACCATTGGCGTGCGCCCTGCGTACCCGGCGATGCTCAAGCAATACCGCGCGGTGCTGAAGGATCAGGCGTGGAGCCTGCCGGAGGGCGCCCTTGAGGCCTTCGAGCCAGCGGGGCGTGAGGCGTTGCTGTCGGTGTCGAGCCGTCCGCCGCTGAACCTCGGCGAACAGATTCGCGCGCTCAAAGCCTACCCCTACGGTTGCCTGGAGCAGACCACCAGCGGCTTGTACCCGTCGCTCTACGCCGACGCCGCAACGCTCAAGCGTCTGGGCCTCCAAGGTGAATCCGATGCCGACCGCAAGCGCAAGATCGAGCTGGGCATTGAGCGACTGATCGGTATGCAGCGCTACAACGGCAGCTTCGGCCTGTGGGCGGCGGACGGCGAGGAGGAATACTGGCTGACGGCGTACGTGACCGACTTCCTGCTGCGCGCTCGCGATCAAGGCTTTGCCGTGCCACCGGACGCGCTGAAGAAAGCCAATGAGCGGCTATTGCGTTACTTGCAGGAGCGCAATCAGATCGAGGTCAATTACAGCGAAAACGCCGACCACACCCGTTTTGCCGTGCAGGCCTACGCCGGTCTGGTGTTGTCACGCAGTCAGCAGGCGCCGTTGGGTGCGCTGCGCAGCCTCTTTGAGCGCCGCAGTGACGCGCGATCCGGCCTGCCGCTGGTGCAGCTGTCCATCGCGCTGGAGAAAATGGGCGACAAACCCCGCGCCGATCAGGCCTTGCTCGCAGGGCTGGCAGCCGGTCGCAAGGCCAACGACTGGCTCGCCGATTACGGCAGCCCGTTGCGTGATCAGGCATTGATTCTGTCACTGCTGGAGGAGAACAAACTGGCGACAGACAAGGTCGAGGAACGGCTGTTTGCGCTGTCCGATCAGGTCGCGGCGAACCGCTATCTGTCGACCCAGGAGCGCAATTCGCTGTTCCTGGCCGGTCGCGCGATCCTTGATAAGCCCGAAGGCAAATGGGCTGCGACCTTGACCAGCGGCAGCAACAATCGCGCGCTGAGCAACGTTCAGCCGGGCGTCAAACTCGACAGTTCAGTGCTGGCCGCGCCGTTGACGGTGCAGAACACCGGTGGCGACACGCTGTATCAGCAAATGACCCTCTCCGGGTATCCGTCTCAGCCGCCTGCGGCCGGTGGCGAGATCCTGTCGATCAGCCGTGACTATCTGGGCATGGACGGCGCGGCGCTGAACCTCAATGGCTTGAAGAGCGGCGAACTGGTCTTGGTGCATCTGGAGATCAAGGCCAGGGAGCGCGTGCCGGATGCGTTGGTGGTGGATTTACTGCCGGCCGGTCTTGAGATCGAAAACCAGAATCTGGCGCAGAGTTCGGCCAGTCTTGAAGACGCCAGCGAGTCTGTGAAGCAGTGGCGCGAATCGATGGAAAACGCTGGCGTGAAGCATCAGGAATTCCGTGGCGATCGTTATGTGGCTGCGGTGGATCTGAAGGAATTCAACACGGTGCACCTGCTGTATCTGGCGCGGGCTGTGACGCCGGGCGTGTACCGCGTGCCGCCGCCGCAAGTGGAGTCGATGTATCGGCCGAACTGGCAGGCACTGGGCGAAGCGCCGGCGCAGTTGGTGGTGAAGGGCAAGAAGTAGAAGGACGGTCATTGCTCCCACGCGCTGCGTGGTAGCAGCCTTAACTGACGCTTTGCGTCAGGTGACGCTAGGGGACTGATTTATTTACAACGCTCCACCGTAAATTAATCTGTCCCCGGTTCCTGACGTATCAATGAATAATCCAGCTCAACAGCCACAACCCTAGAAACAGCCAGATGATCCCCATGATGATCGAGGCGCGCATGAAAGCGCGGATCGCTGAATACAGCAGCATCAACCCGATGACCAGGGCGACGATGCTGACGATTGAAGTGTCCATGCCCAGCGTGCGCGACAGGCCGTCAACGAAATTGCCGCCCGCGTGAGTGAACATGTTGAACAACCAGCTTAAGCCGTCGACGACGAAGCGGATCACGGCGCCAATCACTTGGCCGAGCCATTCGAAAACGCTTTCTACCTGCATATCTGCTTCCTGATGAGGGGCGTGGACCAAAAACGGCATTGCTCGCTTTGGCCGTCGATTGTCCGGGCGAGTTCCCTGTCGGGTAAAGGCTTTCTGTGAAGATCGCCCGATTATTGCTACGACAGGCTCGCTCGGGATCGTGCGAGCGAGCGTGCTCGCGAATGGGGCGACGCTTTGCCCGCGCTTTCGCCTGGCTCATCGGCAGCCTGCTCATGGTGTGCCTGCTGCTCTGGCTGGCCGATCGGATCTGGCCGCTGCCCTTGCCCAAGGACGATCTGGCGCGCGTGGTGCTCGCCGAAGACGGCACGCCGTTGTGGCGGTTCGCCGATGCCAATGGCGTCTGGCGCTATCCGGTGACGGTCGACCAGGTGTCGCCCTATTACCTCGAAGCGCTGCTGACCTACGAAGATCGCTGGTTCTATCAGCACCCTGGCGTAAATCCCATGGCACTGGCGCGCGCCGCTTGGCAGAACCTCGCTGGCGGCCACGTGGTGTCCGGTGGCAGCACGCTGTCGATGCAGGTCGCCCGTTTGCTCGACCCGCATTCGCGCACGCTGGCGGGAAAACTCCGACAACTGTGGCGCACCGCGCAGCTGGAATGGCACCTGTCCAAACAGGACATTCTGGTGCTGTACCTGAACCGCGCTCCGTTTGGCGGCACCTTGCAGGGCGTCGCCGCCGCCAGTTGGGCTTACCTGGGCAAGTCCCCGCAGCAGCTGACCCGTGCCGACGCGGCGCTGCTGGCGGTCTTGCCCCAGGCGCCGAGTCGCTTGCGTCCGGATCGCCACGCGCAACGCGCCCAGGCCGCGCGGGACAAGGTGTTACGGCGTCTGGCCGAGTTCGGCACCTGGCCCCAGGGGGCCGTTAACGAAGCGCTGGAAGAGCCGCTGCTGCTCGCGCCTCGTCAGGAACCCAGCCTGGCGCCTTTGCTCGCCCGGCGCCTGAACCGCCCGAACAGCTCGCCGCTGATCCGCACCACCCTGGACGCCGGTCTGCAGCGACGTCTCGAAGACCTGCTGCTGGGCTGGCGCGCGCGTCTGCCCGAGCGCACGTCCGCCGCGATTCTGGTCGTAGAAGCGCAGAACATGGCCGTGCGCGCGTACGTCGGCTCGGTGGACATCGGTGATGCCAAACGCTTTGGTCATGTGGACATGGTCAGCGCGCTGCGTTCACCCGGGTCAACGCTGAAACCCTTTCTCTACGGCAAGGCCATCGACGCCGGGCTGATCCATTCCGAGTCATTGCTGCAGGACGTGCCAAGGCGCTATGGCGACTATCGTCCCGGCAATTTTTCGTCGGGCTTCAACGGTGCGGTGGCGGCAAGCTCGGCGCTGTCGATGTCGCTCAATCTGCCAGCGGTGCAGTTGCTGGAAGCCTACGGCCCCAAGCGCTTCGCGGCGGAATTGCGCAATGGCGGCGTGCCGTTGACTCTGCCGCCTCTGGCCGAACCCAATCTGGCGTTGATCCTGGGCGGTGCAGGCAGTCGGCTGGAAGATCTGGTCGGTGGCTACAGCGCGTTTGCGCGGGGCGGACGCAGTGCGGACATTCGTTTGCAGCCCGATGACCGTCTGCGTGACCGACCGATGATGTCGCCCGGCGCGGCGTGGATCATTCGGCGGATTCTCAGCGGCCAATCCCGGCCTGACCTCGATCCCCACGCCGAGCTTGTGCAGCGCCCGCAACTGGCCTGGAAAACCGGCACCAGTTACGGCTTTCGAGATGCGTGGTCGATTGGCGTAGGGCCGAGGTTTCTGATCGGCGTGTGGATCGGCCGGCCGGACGGGACCCCGGTGCCGGGGCAGTTTGGGCTGGCGTCGGCAGCGCCGTTGATGCTGCAGGTTCACGACCTGCTGGTGAACCGCGACGCCCAGCGCAACATCCTGCCGCCGGTGTTGCCGGTGCCGCTCAACGTCGGTGTCGCAGCGATCTGCTGGCCGCTGGGTCAGCCGATGAGCAAAAGCGACCCGAACTGCCGTCGCCAGCGTTTCGCCTGGACCCTCGACGGCACGACGCCGCCGACCTTGCAGGCGACCGATCAGCCGTTGGGGTTGGGGCTC
Source organism: Pseudomonas sp. AK106 (assembly GCF_053903055.1). Taxonomy (NCBI): domain Bacteria; kingdom Pseudomonadati; phylum Pseudomonadota; class Gammaproteobacteria; order Pseudomonadales; family Pseudomonadaceae; genus Pseudomonas; species Pseudomonas sp. AK106. The sequence continues at coordinate 4,902,475 of NZ_CP096426.1, read as the reverse complement.
ACGGAGAAAGTCTGGCTGAACGACAAGGGCTTGCGCGTCGCGGCAAGTTGTCCACAGGCTCAGGTCAAAGAGATTGCGCTCTGGCCGGCGCCGCTCGAACCCTGGCTGCCCAAGAGCGAGCGGCGCGAGGCACGTTTGCCGGACATCGACCCGTCATGCCCGCCCCAAGGGTTGAGCCTGGCGCCGCCGTTGTCGGTAGTGGGGGTGCGGGAGGGCGATCAGTTGCGCTTGCCGGCCGGCAGTCAGCAGCTATTGCGCCTCAAGCTGTCGGCGCTGGGCGGAAGTGGCCGGCGCTGGTGGTTCATCGACGGCACGCCGGTGGGCGACACCGCCAGTCAGGACAGCTACACCCACACCTTCACACGCATGGGGCGATATCAACTGAGCGTGCTGGATGAAAGCGGACAGACTGCCAGAGTGGAATTCAGTGTGGTGGATTGAGGCCTGGAGTTCGCCCCACTCTTGTGGGCGCGAGCGGGGTGGCGGTCCACCTTGCTCGCGAATGGGTGCTACAACCGCTGAATCTTCGGCGGTTGCAATGCCGTCTTCGTGAGCAAGCTCACTCCCACATGGACCATGCCTCACCGGCTGAGAACTGGGATCCACCCTCAATGGGGCGGGTATTGCTGCAGGATTTTCTGCACCGTCTGGCGCAAAGCCTGCTCGCGCGCAGCAGGGTTGGCGTTGCCGTCACTGACCATCTGTTCGGTGCTGCCACGCCACACCAGCTTGCCGTCCTTGCCGTCGAGCATGTCGATCTGCAGCGTCGAGACTTTGTAATCGATGTTGCGCGTCTCGGTGCCGATCGGGCCGCCCCAGTAGCCGCCCCATGGATTACCCCAATACCCGCCACCGCCGCCGTAGTTGGTGGTGACCGTCTGCTGACGGTTCTCAACGATCAGCCACGTCTGCAATTGAACGTCCGCTTTCACGCCGGGCGCCGCCATGCGCAGGCCGCGCTGCTCAAGCTGCTCGCCGACTGCCTGGCGAATGCGCTGCTCGGTGAGGTCACTTTTGATCCGCGGATCGTCGGGCTGATATTGCAAACCGGGCTCCTTCCACGCCCAGGACCGGTAGGCGCCGAAATCGCGCTGGGCGTCGAAATCGCGGTTGACCCGATCAGTCTGGCAGGCGCCGAGCAGCAGGGCGACACAAAGGACAGCAATGCGGCGGTACATAGGATTTCTCCAGCGTGTAAACAAAACGCCATGGGGCGCGAAATCAGGACGGCGGGTAGGCCGTCAGGGCTTGTTGTACGGCCTGGCGCAGGGCTTTGGCGCGCGTCGACTGATCGCCGCCGCTGGCGGTTTCGGCGCTCGCGCTCCAGACCGGCTGACCGCTGCGGGCATCGAACAGACTGATGCGCACCACAACTACCTGCTCTTGATAGGTGCGCACGATCGGCACGCTGGCATAACCGCCGTAACCGTTGCGGTACCCATTGCCACCGTAATAGCCCACACCTGAACCGCCGTAGTACGGATCGTAATAGTCGTCACGCACCTGCCGAATCCGGGTCTCTGCATGGGCATCGGCGGCCACGCGCAGGTCTGCCGCCTGCGGGTTCTGCGAAGGCCGCAGACCGCGTTGATCCAGCCCGTTGCTGACGGCTTCGGCCAGTTGAGCAGAGTCAGCCCAGAGGGTGCCCGGTGGCAGCTGGCCGTTGAGCCAGGCCCAGTTGCGATAGCGCCCGTAATCACGCGGCGCCGCAGGGTATGCGCTCATGTCGATCGCATTGGCGGCCTGAGGCGGCGCCGGTGGAATGGCCGCAGACACGGCGCGATAAGGGTTGGGGCTCTGGCAGGCGGCGAGGCCCATGCAGAGGGAAAGCAAAGCGAGACGGCGTTTCATGAGGGTCTCCGCAGCGAGTGTTAAGCAGCGTGTATCAACCAGCGTGGGTCAGACAGCCCGGCACATCCAGTGCAGATAGCGTCCGAGTCCGGCGAAGGCCGGGTGGCGACGGTGTGCGAGCTCCATTTCCAAGAGGTCCGCGAGATCAGCTTTGGCCTGAAACTCGACCGGCATGTAATCGTGAAAAACCCGAACGCCACTCTGGGTTTCGACTCGCCACAGGGAGCCAAGTTGCGCCGCCAGTTCGCGGGGATCAACAGGCTCCTGGGGCGTCAGGCTCTGTTTTTCACCGGCCAGGGTGTTCTTGCGCATCTTGCGGAAGTGGCCCTTGAGCAGGTTGCGGTAAATCAGTGCGTCGCGGTTGTAAAAAGCCAGTGACAGCCAGCCGTCGGGCTCGGTCAACTGATGCAGCACCGGCAGAATCGTGAACGGCTCGTCCAGCCACTCCAGCACTGCATGGCAGATCACCAGGTCGTAACGCTCGGTCAGAATATCGGGCAGGGCTTGCCAAGGTGCTTGAATGAACGTGGCGCGCTGACCGGCATCGGCGAAGCGCTGACGGGCGCCCTCCAGCATGGGGGCGGCGGGCTCAGCCACAGTGACGTCATGGCCGCGTTCGGCGAGCCACAACGACATGTGGCCAAGCCCCGCGCCAATGTCCAGCACGCGCAACGGACGATCCGGCAGGCTCTCGGTGAGGTCAGCTTGCAGCACCGCTAGACGGATCGCACCCTTGGCGCCGCCGTAGATTTTTTCAGCGAAGCGCGTCGCCAGTTGATCGAAATGACGGTCGCTCATTGGCTGAACCGCCGTTCGCCGTCCGCCAGTTTCGCGCGCACGACTTCATCCATGTCCAGGCCCAACTCGCTGCACAACAACAGCAGGTAAAGCACGATGTCCCCGACTTCCTGCCCGGCGTGGGCCAGTTCATCAGCCGGCAGTTGGCGGGACTGATCTTCGGTTTTCCACTGGAAGATTTCCACCAGTTCAGCCATTTCCACGCTGGCGGCCATGGCCAGGTTTTTCGGGCTGTGAAATTGCCGCCAGTCGTTGTTATCGCGGATGCGATGCAGGCGTTCGGTGAGTTCGTCGAGGTTCATGGGGGTCTCCTGAAGGTGCGTAGCTTCAGGGGGATAGGCGATTGACGCAAGGGGTCGCAGTGTTCAGAGATGCAGGTTCAAGACCCACCACGACGGTGCACCGATTCCCTTTGTAGGACCGGCTTTAGCCGGGAAAGCGGCAGATGCCACACCGCAAAAGTGATGGCCCAAGCACAGCCATCACTCCGAAGCCGGCTGCCAATTCCCCACCATATGCACGATTCCTTCCGCGCCCTCCAGCTTAAACTGCCCATGGGACCCTGCCGCGCTGGCAGACAGCGTCACTACGCTGGGCAGCCGCACTGGTTTTTGAAATGCCACCGATATCTCCACATTCGAGGCCGGCAGGTGATCTTCAAGGGCTGCCAACGAGCGGCTTTTTATCCACAGCCCATGGGCAATCGCCTTGGGAAAACCGAACAGTTTGGCGCTGCTGTCACTCAGGTGAATCGGGTTGTAATCACCACTGACCTTCGCGTATTGGCGACCGATGTCCGACGGCGCCGACCACGTCGCCAGTTCCGTCATCGGCAGTGGCGCGGGCTCGTGATCGCCTTCGATCTCTCCATCCACGTGAACGCCTCGGCACAGCATCGTGCTCTCTTCCTCCCACAGCAGGCCCAGCGCATCCTCGATCTGGGTGATCAGACTGAACGTCGCGCCTTTGGCGTGGGGCTTGAGATGGCCGGCGCGTACGCTGACCTGCACCTTGATCACGCTGCCGAGCGGGCGACGAATGCTGATCCGGTTATGCAAGTGGACCAGCCCGAGGAGCGGGAAGGGGAAGTCTTTGTCGGTAAGCAGCTTCATCTGCAGCGGGAAGGCCAGCACGTGGGGGTAAGTGGGCGGCAACAGGCTGCCGGGCACGAACCCGCAGACCTGGGCAAACGCCTTGACCTTGTCCGGGTCCACCGACATCCAGCACCGCAGGCCCTGATCCGGCAATTGGGTGCCGCTGACCTTGCGCCGCAGCGCCGCTTGCATGAACAAACCGGGCAAGGCCGGGGGCGTGTCCAGATACCGCCAGTGCGCACTCATCGAGCTTCTCCTGTGGTGATGCTGCAGATCAGGCACGCCTCGGACCGACGGGGCGAGCTCAAACGGTGATCGTGTCGGTGCTCACTCAGGCGCCAAGCACGCTTTGGCCGCACACGCGCAGCACCTGGCCGCTCATTGCGCCGGAGCCCGGCTGACCCAGCCAGGCCACTGCTTCCGCCACGTCTTGCGGCTGACCGCCCTGACCCAAAGAGCTCATGCGTCGACCGGCCTCTCGCAGGGCAAAAGGCATGTGCGCCGTCATGCTGGTTTCGATAAAACCCGGCGCCACGGCGTTGATGCTGATGCCCCGCGCTTTAAGCGTCGGCGCCATTGCCCGTGCGTAGCCGATCAGGCCGGCCTTGCTGGTGGTGTAGTTGGTCTGGCCGCGGTTGCCTGCCAGTCCGCTGATCGACGCCAGCAGAATCACACTGCCGTTGTCGCGCAGTGCGCCGCTGTCGATCAGCGCCTGGGTCAGCACCTGGGGAGCATTGAGGTTGACGTCGAGCACCGAGTCCCAGAAGTCCGCGGGCATATTGGCCAGCGTCTTGTCCCGGGTGATGCCGGCGTTGTGCACGACGATATCCAGGCCGCCGGGGAGGTGTTCAATCAACTGAGCGGCAGCGTCCGGTGCGCAGATGTCTAGCACCAGCGCCTGCCCGCCAAGACGCGCCGCCAACGCATCGAGATCGGATTTGGCTTGGGGCACATCCAGCAACACGACTTCGGCCCCGTCACGGGCGAGGGTTTCCGCGATGGCCGCGCCGATGCCTCGGGCTGCGCCGGTTACCAGCGCTTTACGTCCGGCCAGTGGGCGGGTCCAGTCCTGAACCTGCTGATGGCAGGCACTCAGGCGAATGACCTGACCGGAGATGAACGCGCTCTTCGGCGACAGGAAAAACCGCAGCGCGCCTTCCAGTTGATCTTCGGCGCCGTCCTCTACTTGCAGCAGCTGAACCGTGCCGCCGTTGCGCATTTCCTTGGCCAGAGAGCGGCTGAAACCTTCGATGGCCTGCTGCGTGCTGGCCGCCAGCGGATCGGTTTGGGCATCGGGCGAGCGCGCGAGAATGACGACGTGGGCGCTGTTATCCAGATGACGCAAGATCGGCTGAAAGAATTCGCGCAACTGATTCAGCTGAAAGGTGTGCAGTAGCGTGCTGGCGTCGAAGACCACAGCCTTGATCTTCTCGCTCTGCTCGGCGGTCCAGGGTTGGGCGCCGGTATTTTCGCCAGTCACTGCACCGCCAGCACTGAACAACACGTCGGTCAGGCGTGGCGCAAAGGCGCTGACCCGCTCGGCCAATGGCCCCGTGCTCAGCAACATCGCGCCCTCAACCGGACGCAACCGACCCGCCTGCCAGCGCTCCAGACGTGCGGGCGCAGGCAAACCGACGGCCCCGACCAGCTTGCGGCCGAGGTCGGAGTTGACGAAGTCAATGTAGCGATCGGATGCCATGGAACACTCTCCTTGAGTCTGGGTTCAAATCAGTGGACCGCGTGGTCGGGTAATAGGTCCTACGCTGTCAGGCAGCGCTTCTCAAACAATAGACGCATTCAGGGCAGGGAGATTTAGATGATTCAGACACGACGCGTGGCCATTGTCGGCGGTAATCGCATTCCGTTCGCTCGCTCCAACGGCGCGTATGCCACCGCCAGCAATCAGGACATGCTGACTGCCGCGCTGGAGGGTCTGATCGAGCGTTTCAATCTGCATGGCCTGCGCATGGGCGAAGTCGCCGCCGGCGCCGTCCTCAAGCACTCCCGTGATTTCAACCTCACCCGTGAATGTGTGCTCGGCTCAAGACTGTCGCCGCAAACCCCTGCCTATGACATTCAACAAGCCTGCGGCACCGGGCTCGAAGCGGCGCTGCTGGTGGCGAACAAGATCGCCCTCGGTCAGATTGAGTGCGGCATTGCCGGCGGCGTCGATACCACCTCCGACGCGCCCATCGGCGTCAACGAGGACCTGCGGCAGATTCTGTTGCAGGTCAATCGCAGCAAGACGACGGCTGACAAGCTCAAGGCGCTGACACAATTGCGCCTGCATAACCTCAAGCCGGAACTGCCGCGCAATGGCGAACCCCGCACCGGTTTGTCGATGGGCCAGCACTGCGAGCTGATGGCGCAGACCTGGGGCATCCCCCGCGAGGCGCAGGACCAACTGACGCTGGAGAGCCATCAGAAAATGGCCGCTGCGTATGCGGAAGGCTGGCAGGACGACCTGCTCACGCCGTTTCTCGGCCTGACCCGCGACAACAACCTGCGAGCCGACGCCAGCCTGGAAAAACTCGCCTCGCTCAAGCCTGCTTATGAGCCCAGCGCCAAAGGCACGCTGACAGCGGGCAACTCGACGCCACTGACTGATGGCGCGTCCTTGGTGCTGCTTGCCAGCGAAGCGTGGGCGCGTGAGCGGGGCTTGCCTATTCTGGCCTACTGGCGGGATGGCGAGGCCGCCGCCGTGGATTTCGTGCGCGGTAACGAAGGCCTGCTGATGGCTCCGGTCTACGCCGTCCCTCGTCTGTTGGCACGCAACGGGTTGACGCTGCAGGACTTCGATTATTACGAGATTCACGAAGCCTTCGCAGCGCAGGTGCTGTGTACGTTGAAGGCGTGGGAAGACCCCGAATACTGCAAAACCCGTTTGGGCCTGGATGCGCCGTTGGGATCGATCGATCGCAGCAAGCTGAATGTGAAAGGCAGCTCGCTGGCGGCCGGGCATCCGTTTGCCGCAACGGGTGGGCGGATTGTGGCGAACCTCGCGAAACTGCTGAGCAAGAAAGGGGGAGGGCGCGGGTTGATCTCCATCTGCGCGGCCGGTGGTCAGGGCGTTACGGCTATCATCGAGAGCTGATTTTTTAAAGTGTGTTCAAGGGACTTTTTTAAAGGGGACTGATTTATTTACAGTGCTTTAAAGGGGACTGATTTATTTACAGCGCTTCACCGTAAATTAATCTGTCCCCGTTTGAAGGGAACCAAAATCAAATAAATCAGACCCCTTTTAGAGACCCCTTTTAGTCCAGTGCGGCAGCCCGATTCTGCATCAGCTGTCATCCCCCAAAAAGGCTCCAGCGATGGCAACTGACGAACACTCCTCACGCAGCCTCGATACTCAGCGTCAAATCCCGGCGATCAAGGCGCTACCGCGCGCGCTCTACGCCCGAGCCGAAAGTTTGAGCCAAGGCTCATGGACCCCCACTCACAGCCACGACTGGGTGCAGTTTTCCTACGCCATCAGTGGCGTACTTGGCGTTCACACCCCCCATGGCAGCTTCTTTGCTCCGCCGCAGTGGGGCGTTTGGATTCCGGCTGGTCTCGACCATGAAGTGGTCACGTCAACCCGCGCCGAGATGCGCAGTCTGTATGTGCGCAGGGAGGATTGCGAGTGGGCGCCGGACCGCTGTCGCGTGCTGGAAGTCACGCCGCTGGCCAGGGAGCTGATCAAAGCGTTCTGCCAACTGCCGGCGGAATATCCACAGGTCGACAGCCGCGAGATGCGCCTGGTGCAGGTGCTGATCGATCAGTTGGCAAGTCTGCCCGAAGTGGGGTTTTCCCTGCCGCTGCCAAGGCATGCGCGCCTGCTCTGTCTGTGCAACGAACTCATCGAACAACCTGAGCAGCTCATCACCCTGACCGAGTGGGCAGCGCGACTGAGCATGTCCGAGAAAACCCTCATGCGCCTGTTCCAGCGGGAGACCGGCCTGAGCTTTCGAGGCTGGCGACAACGCGCCCGATTGCTGTCCTCACTTAAAGCGCTGGAGGAGGGCACAAGTGTGACCAGCGCAGCGCTGGCCTCGGGTTACGACTCGACATCCGCATTTATCGCCGCATTCAAAAGCCTGTTCGGGCTCACCCCCGGCGAGCTCTTTCGCAGCCAATAACAGTAGGTAGGCGTGGAAAGGGGACTGATTTATTTACTGGAAAGGGGACTACTGGAAAGGGGACTGATTTATTTACAACGTTTCACCGTAAATTAATCTGTCCCCGAGTGCCGCGCGTGCCATGTCCCCGCGTGCCAAATCCGATCTGATCCATCCCTGATCAAGTACCCAATACACCCTGAGGCCGACCCCGGCCCCGGTATTCAACCCGTCGCCCCAACACCTGTTCAACCTCATCAGCAAACTGCCGTCCCCCCGTCAATTGCCCCCTCTGCAGTGCATTCCGAATCAGTCTCAGCTCGCCGTCAGCCGCCGGCGCCTCAAAAAACGACCGATACGCCTGTTGCCGACCAAGCCGTGTCAGCCCCAAAGCCTCGTAACAGGAATGAACATCCAGCCAGTCGTGCTGCACATTCGTGGTGAACCGCAACCCAAAGCTTGACCATCGATACTCCTCCACGCGTTCAACCATTCCGGCCCGCACAGGATTGAGTTCGATATACCGACTGCACGCCAGCAAATATCCATCGGACTGGACAACGCTAGACTTGTAACGACTCTCCCATAGCGTTCCAGACCGCCCCTCCAGCTTATTGCGATACCGCGTCATGCGCGCAGCAAGCGCCTTCATCAACTTCCCCAATCCTTCGGTGCATGAAGGGGCTAGCAATAAGTGCACATGGTTGGTCATCAGGCAGAACGCAAACACCTTCACGTCAAACACATCTTTGAGTTCCTGCAGATCATCCAGATAACGCGCGAAATCGTCCTCATGGGCAAACACCGTTTGCCGGTTATGGCCGCGCTGAACAATATGATGAGGGTGACCGGGCAACACGATACGAGTAATGCGGGGCATGACTGATCCTCCGTCCTTGGGAAGGATCAGCGTAGCCGCGATGGTTCAGGGCGACCTGCGTCAAAGGGGGCAAATTGATTGCACGTTTGTAGCGCAAGCGAACCAAAAGCGCTGACTCGAGGCAAGGGGACGGATTTATTTAGAGATGCAAGGGGACTGATTTATTTACACGCTTCACCGTAAATTAATCTGTCCCCGGTTTAAATAAATCAGACCCTTTTATCGTTATTTATCGAGACCCCTTTATCGAATGAAGCCCGTTATTTCGCTTGGGTCATCGAGTCAACATGAAGTCGTCAAGTAGAGTAAGATCGCCGTCTGCAGTGGTAAATCTTAGCTTCCTTATGGCTCCTTTAATGTTGGATGTGTAGGTTCGTTCTCTCAATGGGGAGTTTGGACGATAATCTGCGGTCATCGAATAAACTAAATCCTCTGCGGAGTTGTAGAAGTTGTAATATCCTATATAGGTTGCATTTATGTCGTACTCCTTAAAGCTTACTGTCGTATAATCATGCAAAAAATCAATCAGTATGGAGTTCTTGGGCAACGAAGTATCGCCACCAGGCGCGAAGTAAGGTGGCGTCAGCAAGCCGTGGCTTGAATGGTCTGTTATAGCACACGCGGGTCCAGCCTCTAATGTGATATGCATAGTCCCGGTTTTTATTGTTTCACCTGTGGTAATCACCATTAAGGGGCAACCGCTGAAATCTTCGTAAACCACGGGAGGTAGCGTACTGACTTTTAATAGCAGTGCAGGAAATCCTAGCGCGTCGGCTTCGCTATCTTCATCTTCAAACCCGACCTTGCAGACAATCTGCAATTCGCTCCCATTCGCGAGTGTGTCTAAGTCCGAACGCTTAATAAGAACATTGAGCCCGCTACTGACTTCTGCGGCTTGAGTCAGATATGCCTCCAGCAACCTGATTGTCGGTACCCCTCCTGGTCCGGTAACCGTCAACCAAACTGTCTGACCCTCAGCAATAAAAGGCCAAGGCGCTACCGTAACATTTGCATCACCGGCAAAAGTGTTCAAATCTAAAACGTCCCCCAGAGCCTCGGTGATTTGCGGCGTTGGCAGTGACGCAGGGGGGATCGCCTCAACTGTCAATTTGAGAATGTCTGAGAAATACGTCCGGCTATCACGGTAAACTCGGTAGCGCACGTCAATCGTCTTGCCTATAACCGCTCCAATCATCGTCGCCGGAACAGGGGACTCAACCGTCTCCGGCGGAGAGCCACCGGGTTCACCAGGCTTCGACGGAATGGTATCGGAGATATCGTTCCAGACCGGCACGATAGTATCGCTGGCTCGCATGCCTGGATAACTCGCACGAAACGTGGCGCCGCCCACGACGGTGATCGGATTCAATGTCCCTGCCAGCGCTTCCACGATGACCGGCGCCGGAATTACCGCCGGTGCGCTCCTAATGGTGTACGCCTGTTCCGAAAACGGAAAACGCGTTGCCCCTCCATCAAAAGACGCTTCCAGCTTCAGGATAAAGGTCGAGCCGTCGGTCAGCGTTTTGAGGAGGTCCTTGGAGATGCCCCTGCTCTGGGCGCCCAATGTCGTGACGTTCAGCGGATTCCAGTTCTGCAGCGTGATCTGCGGCGTCGAGACCACGCTCAGCCAGAGTTTTTGCCCCACTGCCTGACCAGGCCAGGCCGCGAGTGTCATGTGGGCATTGGCGGTCAACGCCGTCACATCAAGCTCAGTCCCCTGCGCTTCGGTAATGACCGGCTTTGGATAGGCCGGACGCACATACTTGCGCACGGTGAGTTGAAGGGGGTCAGACGCGACGCCTTCTGGCTCATTTGGATTGAGCACCGAGTAAATGACGAGGATGGGTTGAGGGAGGGTTTCACCCGCTGCAATGACAAGGGCAGAGGGGACCTTGACCCTGATTTGCATTCCCTCGGAAGCGACCGGTTCGATCGAGTAATCATCGTTCCAGTAAAAACTGACCAGATAAGTGGCGGGAATATTATCAATGACAATATAGGTGTTATCGACGGCGTTGTTCTTGTTGGGATCAAGCACGTTGAATGCGTCTGCAGGCTCGACTTTAGGACGAGGGTAGGGTGTTGCGTTAATGGATAAAGTGCCGTCAAGCGCCTGTTTGATTGCCGCCGTCAATTTGTCTTTTTGCTCGGCGGTCAGGGAAGTGGTCTTCATTTTCTTTTGCTCCTTGCTAATCTGGTTCACGGAGTCGATGTGTGAATAGGCTGTGAGCCAGACAGCCGGGTATTGACGTACTTGTTACTCAAACCCGGCGGTATCTAATGATCGTTACTTAAACCAGTCGTAGGGTTTTTCAGCCTGGAACTCTCAAGAAACTGTGCCTGTCAGGAGTACGGTGGTGTCTTGCGTAGTTCCTCCGTCAACAATTTCCAGCCCTTTTGAGTCCGTCACCTTGGTGATTTCAATCGTATGAACAACCGGGACGCTTCTAATGGTGTACGCCTGTTCCGAAAACGGAAAACGCGTTGCACCGCCATCAAAAGACGCCTCCAGCTTCAGCGTAAAGGTCGAGCCGTCGTTCAGCGTTTTGAGGAGGTCCTTGGAGATGCCCCTGCTCTGGGCGCCCAACGTCGTGACGTTCAGCGGATTCCAGTTCTGCAGCGTGATCTGCGGCGTCGAGACCACGCTCAGCCAGAGTTTTTGCCCCACTGCCTGACCAGTCCAGGCCGCGAGTGTCATGTGGGCGTTAGCCGTCAACGCCGTCACATCAAGCTCAGTCCCCTGCGCCTCGGTAATGACCGGCTTTGGATAGGCCGGACGCACGTACTTGCGCACGGTGAGTTGAAGGGGCTCAGACGCGACGCCGTCTGGCTCATTTGGATTGAGCACCGAGTAAATGACGAGGATGGGTTGAGGGAGGGTTTCACCCGCTGCAATGACAAGGGCAGAGGGGACCTTGACCCTGATTTGCGTTCCCACGGAAGCGACCGGTTCGATCGAGTAATCATCGTTCCAGTAAAAACTGACCAGATAGGTGGCGGGAATATTATCAATGACAATATAGGTGTTATCGACAGCGTTGTTCTTGTTGGGATCAAGCACGTTGAATGCGTCTGCAGGCTCGACTTTAGGACGAGGGTAGAGTGCTGCGTTAATGGATAAATTGCCGTCAAGCGCCTGTTTGATTGCCGCCGTCAATTTGTCTTTTTGGTCGGTGGTGAGGGAAGTGGTCTTCATTTTCTTTTGCTCCTTGCAAGATTGCGCGTTGTCATCTTGATGTTGTCCCACAGCGTCCAGTCGGTCTCTCCGGTAACGCGGATGAAGTGAATGGGCAGGGCGGTGGTGGAAATGAAGTGATGATTTGTCGTTGCTGGCAGGGTTTTAGTCTCGACGATATTTTTACTGGCATCCAGCAAGTCGATACGGGTTTTGCCGTTGCAGCCATAAATGTCGAATTCAATTTTCGAGCAGTCGCGTCGCAAATCCATCAGGACGACTTGGGTTCCTGGTTGGTTGGCCGGATGTTGATAGCAAATGTGAAGTACAGGCAGTTGCAACGCCGCCGCCCCGTCGGGGGGTACGTCGTCGCGTATCGGGAATCCTGCCTGGCCGTTGCCCGACTCAAAAAACAGTGTGATGTAATCGGTGCTGAGCGTTCCTCCGGCCCGGATCATCGCGCCCGTGCGTGACGTGAAATCATCCGTGATCTCGTTCGGGAGCGGATCAAGGATCGCAAGCGTTCGGGTGACTGATTTGCCGCTGCCCCCAGCCGTTCGCTTTACTTCATAAAACACATTAACGGTGCTGCCGCGGCTTGGATCAATCTGCGCTGCCAACACCGGCCAATCGAGGGACTGATTATCGCTGGCGATCGTAAACGTCTGCGACGCACTGCCCTCCTGAACGGGGCCGGTCCAGTAAATCGTCACTTCGTCCAGGCGCTTGAGGGCAGCAGCGACGCCATCCACATGTACCGAAGTGCCATTGGGATTGGCCGCCGGATCGAAAATGTCGCCAGGGGCGTTCAGCACCGTCGGGATGGTAAGCAATATGCTTCCGCTGACGGTGTAAGCCGTGACCTCTGACTTCAACGTTGCCCCACCCGGTTTGTTAACGCGATAGCTTATGCTCAACGAGCCACTGGCCAGGGGCGTGAGTAGGTTTTTGTTAACCTCCATGTCTTTCCCAATCGAGGCTTCTCCATTCCCTACGGTATAGGTGTCCGAGAACACCAGCGCGTTACCGGCCTCCGTCAGCCCCTCCCAGGAGAGAAAAATCACGTCATTCTCTGCTTTACCGGCATAGGCAGGTATCCGAACCAGTACCGGATCCGAGATCACGCCAATGTCTATGTCACCGACAACGCCAGGGATCAGTGGTGCTGTCAGTTGCGCGGGCACACCGACCACAGTGATGGTGGTACGTTTCGAACCTTTGCCTTGTACCAGATAGCTGACAACAGCCCCGCCACCGGCAATGGCCACAACATCAGCGTTGGCCACGGTGAACTCCAGATTGAGTCCGCCTCCGGGGTATGTTGCTGGCCCAAGGACCTTTTCGAATGGCATACCGTCTGCAGCTCTGCCCTTCCAGTTCAGCGTTACCGAGTCCCCGGCAGCGGGAATTCCGTTGTCATGGGGGATTTCGACCTGGACATTGCCGCTGCCCAACTGATCGAGATCGATGATGCTCACCCGCGTCCCGGCTACCTTGACGGCCGGTGCTGGAGGAGCGTTGGGATCAACGATGACGTTGGTAAAAGCTGGCCTGGACACGAGCGAGTAATTGTTGACGATGTCCCTGATCTCATAACTCACCGTCACGGGGCTGCCGTCGCCCGCACCAATGAGCGTTTCTCTGGGGATAACAACGGTCTGAGGCTGATCTACCTGCGCGCCGACCAATGGAGCCTGTGTAAGCCGAACGCCGTTCCAGATGACCGTGAGTTCGTCGCCTTCGGCCATGTACAGCCATGGCGCAACAGTGACACTGACGGGGATATTCTCGTCAGTTATGTCGCCTGCAGGTGTAATACTCGCCACGGTCAGTCGGTCATTGAGGTAGGGTGTTGAAGCGTCGGTATCAGGTCCGCCGGGCACTGACAACTTTACGCGCACCGTTCGTTTGTCTGACGGTGCAGTTGAGTCGCTGAGTTGGTCAAAAATGGTGTAATAAACTTCACCACTGGGCTCGACAATGGAGACCGGATAGAGGTTGAACGCCATGAAGCTGTTCTGAAAGTGCGATTCCTCCAAGGAGAAGGTCTGTACAGTTTCGTCGTTCCAATAGAGCGTGACGAAGTCTCCCGGTTGGTAAGCCTGGATATTTAACCGAGCCTGCAAGAACACGGGCTTACTGGGGTCGTTCAAGTCATCCCAGCCTAGGCCAGGCCTCGCCGACCCGTAATCCATGACGGGGATGATCAATGGATTGAGCGCTAACGTTCCACTTGAGCGGGTTGAGACAGTGCCGTCTGGTAAAACTGCCATAAGGTAATTCCTTTCAGAGCGAACGGTGTTAGAAGCCAGACCTCTACAACAGGGCCCTACTGCGCCCTGTTGTAGAAGGGTGACTACGCGCGAGGAATAACTACGGTTCCCGAACGCGAATCTGCCGGTATTGTAGGGTTGATCGGACAAACAAAAAGGTTTCCTACTGGACCCAGTGCGATCCGGATATACTTCTGATCCGCCTCAACAGGTGTGCCAACTTTATTGGTAATGGAGTAATTCACCGTGCAGCCAGCACGGCAGATTTTTTGCAGATAGGGATTATAAGGAACAGCAAGTTCGTAATGACCCAGTAGTATTTCCTGGTCGGTGATCCTGTGGTCGATGACAACAAGTTCGGTCCCGGAGATTTCCTCAGCCGTGGGGTCAAATAGACCTTTCCGACCCACGAACCTCAAGTTGATGAGGTCATCCTTGGCAATGTTGCTCACATCCTTCAGCATAATCTGGATGGGCGTTCCGTCCAGCCCGTTCTTCGTGTTGATCACATTCTGAGCGGTATCCTCTTCGGGGAATACCGCCTTGGCTAACGAACCGTCCCCTGGCAGTAAGCCTGGCGATTGCACATCGACCGGTGTCGTTTCGGATACTGCAGTCGCTACCTGACTACTGGGGGGCAAATCACGGCTTACGATGTAGAACACATCTTTCAGTCCGGTCGAGGCACCCACTGTCGTTGCGGGTATAGTGATTTTCGCATCTTGTTTTTCATTTGCGAGGGTAATGGGAAATGGCGTTCCAATGAGTATGCCGTTCCAACTGACTTGCACCCGATCCCCGGGTTTCCAGATAACCATCCCGTCTTTGCCGATATGGGGAACAGTGGCTACAGCATCCTTGTTGAAGTCGCCAGGCGGAATCACGTTATCACCGCCAGCGCCGCTGTCACCGACGACGACCAGCGGCACGAGGTTTTCATGCCAAGGCGTTTCCGGGTCTGGATCGGGGCCTGGGCCTGGGCTGTCGAGATTTACGTTAACGGAAGTTGGGGGAGAAGTGTTTGCAAGCACGCTCCCGCGCCATATTTCGTATGTAACTACTTTGCCGTTGCCGCTGCCTTCGGCTAGAACATCCGCATAAGGCAACTTGATCACTTTCAAAGGTACGGTTGGGGCAGGGTTTAAGTCGGCCGCCACCAACGTCACGGGCGGCATTTTCGTATTGCCCCATACGACGTAGATCCTGTCGCCTTCCGCAGCGTTCGTATAATTCGGTATTTCGACTTCCACCAGTTCAGCCGCGTCTTGCTGAGTCACGACGCCGTGAGCGACGTAGTCCGGAACCACCGGAGGCTCAAGATCAGTTGGCGCTTCGGTCAGGAGTACTTCAATAGGGACGGGGTTTGCACGTGGACTGATATTGCCGGCCTTGTCCGTGAGTCGATAAGCAAAGTATAGGACCTTGTTGCCCAGCGGCTCGATGTCTGTGACCAAAAACTTGACATCCAAGGCTTTGCCTGCGCTTGCATCGGTCAGCGTAAAAGTGCCGGGAAGATATTTAGCGTCGTCCTCTGCTGCAGTATCGCTTAGCCACAGTTGCGCAACATCCAGGCCGGCGCTCAGATACCAGGCGGGCAGGGTGGCGGGAATGCCATCACCGACGACATCCGCCAGGGTAATGCCTGACAGTTGCTCCTGGGTGAATTCCAGCAAAGGCATGTCGGGGGGCGAAGCTCCACCCGGGGCTTCGCGATCGAAGATCACTGTTACAAGATTTCCTGACAGACCTTCTCCGCTGGAAAGCGGGTCAAAAACGCTGTAATCGAGTGCCCATGGCGTGGTGCCCGTTGCAGGAAAATCCGTTTTAGGAATCGCCAAATCGAACACGAAGCTTCCATCATCCGACTCGGCCTGCGTAATAGGGCGTTGAGGTCCTAGTTCCGTCGCTGTTCCGTCTTCGGCCACCCGATACAACTGAATGACGGCGCCCGCCGGAAACTCGGGAACTTTGTTCGGGATGCGAACTGGAAGATCCGCACCCAGTATCGCAAGAGGAAGAGTGCCGTCCGGAAAGACCGTGTCTGGCACTTGGAGTGGGGGGAGTAGGGTGGCAACAAGCTTGCCCACGCCGTTATCGACCGATGCGCGACCGCTTTTCTCAAAACGTTTTTTTGATTTGTAACGCCAGCGTGTCAATGACACAGGAATTTCGCGGCTGCGTGCCACCTCGGACTGGTTCCCCAACCCGTCCCGCAGTTGATACGCGAAATATTGAGGAACATCACCGTTGATGAGCAGTAGAGACTTGGGGAAGCGCGCAAAGGTAGTTTCGCTGATACTTGTGACTTCCACCGCACTCTCGGTGACCAGCACTCCTTCCGTTTCAGAAGTGCCCAGCCATGGCGTAAGAACATCCCCGATACGCTTGCCATACCAGAGTGGCGCCCGGACGTCGAGGTAATCGTCCGTCAAGTCGCTCTGTGCGATGCCGTCGAGTTGCTCAGGTGTGAAGCTCAAGTAGGGAAGCGGCGTTCCACCTGGAGGTTCTCGATCCAGAATCACCTCCACAGGCAAATTGGATAAGTCCTTTACGCTGCCAGAGCCTACGTAGTAATCCACGTTGAACGTTACACTTTCACCCTCGGACGGAAAAGAAGCCTTATCAATAGTCATTGAGTAGTAGAAAGCGGGGTTGCCCTGGGCGGCTTGCTTATCGGCAGCGGTGACGGTACGGCGTGTTCCGAGCGGGGTGCCTCTCACATAGAGTTCCAGAAAATCGCCGACGAAGATGTCGTCGCTGTCGGGAATTCCCACCTCAAGGTCTGCGTCCAGAAACTCAAGCGGAATCGTATGAGTAACCGGGTCTCTATTAAAAACAGTCAGTTGCAAAAGCGCGCGTCCTGCTCGAGCTCTTGTTGATGACGGAAAGATATTGTTTCCCATGTCCAACTCCCTGTGAAGATATGGCGTAAATGCCGATAACAAGATGGTGGGTTTTCAAGAGTCTGTCTGCTGTCATAAATGACAGTGCCGTGGGCGGGCGATAAATAAATGTCAACGAAAGTACTTGGCATATCAATGTGTTGTCGGCGCCGTTGGGCGGTTAGAGCGAACTGAAATAACCATTATTTCGAATGGTTATTAAAACGGGCGTTAATACGCGTGCTAAATAATGAGTGCTGCATACACTTGGTTTACCCTTTGATAAGCGCCATGAGCACGCTCGGCAATCGCTAATCAATCAGGGGCGACTCAAGGAAACAGGGAGGTTAGTTATGACACGTCGTAAAGGATTCGGAACTGAAGGTTGGGAATTTCCCGTTCTCATGGTGTTTGGAATGGCCGTCAGTCATTGCGCAGGCGCGGCAATTTTAGCTCCGGGCACAACGGGTATCGTCAATGCCGGGTCGCCCGTGACATTCTGGCGACTTGATAACGCGACGCTGCTGGTCAACCCGGGTGGGGCAACTCAGGGGATCAGCGCTCAGGCAGGATCAACAGTGAATCTCGACGGTGGCTCGGTTTCGGCTATTGATCCTGCCACCCAACCTAACTCTTCCGGCGTCAGCCTGATCGTCAGCAACGGCCTGATCAACGATTCAACCATTTCATCGGTCAATGCTGTTGGCCTGTCTGTCAACCGTCAGATTTCCGGTGCAGGAGGCGGGTCGACTGCCAGTGTCACTAACAGCTCGATCAGCGGCATTGGACGAGGCGTCAATGTCGTGGGCGACAGCACGGCAACGCTGATCAATACCCAAGTGACGAGCAGCGGCAGCGGGCCCGGGGGCGTCATCGCCGATGGAGTGGGGCTGACGGTTATTGGCGGATCGTTATCCCTGCAAGGGGGGGCGGCTACCGGCAGTAACCGGGGCGCGGTTCTCACGGCCGACAACGGCGGCCGAATCACCCCGTCGCTCAGCCTGGATGGCGCCACTCTCACAGGCACCTCCGGCAGCGCTATTCTGATCGGGACAGTCGTCGGCACGGTGACCAACGCCACGGTCACCGTGCAGAACGGGTCCACGCTCAATAGCGGCAATGGCGTGATTCTCGAGGTTGGGCAGGCGGCTACGGCTTCCCGGGCATCGAACGTGAACTTTGTGGCCGATGACAGCCGACTCGTCGGTGATGTCAATGTCATCCAGGGCTCGCTCGCCGACGTCACATTACGTAACAACGCTGCTTTCACCGGCGACATGACCCATATCAACAGTCTGAACATAAATGCCGCCACCATGACCGGCAACGTCATTGCCTTGCCCGGTTCGCCGACTGCGGTCGTCATGGCAAACAACTCGACATTCACAGGATCCATGTCCGACATTGCAAGTCTTGATCTGAGTGCGAGCACCGTGACCGGTAATGTAACCGAGAGCAGTGGATCAGTTGCGAGGGTGTCCATGACCAATGGTGCAAACCTTGTCGGCACATTGAGCAACCTGGGCAGCCTGAGTCTCGATGGGAGCACTATGACCGGCGACGTGGTGCAGGACGCTGTTACCCCGGTTTCCATCACGCTCAATAACGGTTCACAACTGACCGGGACAGTGGTTCAGGGGCAACGGATGGCAGTCGACGGGGCCTCCACGTTCAACATAGTCAGCGACTCCTCAGTGGGCGAGCTGACAATGGCTGGCGGGACGGTAAACATGCGAGCGGGCGGTCAGGGTTTCCGCACGCTCAACGCCAGCAGCCTCGCGGGGAATGGCGCGTTTACGATGGGCACGGATCTGGCCGGACATCTCAGTGACCTGGTCAACGTGGTGGGGAATGCCGATGGGGCGTTTGTGCTGCGTGTGCAGAATACGGGCGTCGAACCCGTCCAGGAGGATTTCGCGCAGAAGGTTGTGCACTCGGGAGGCGGTAGCGCGGCCTTTTCTGTCCTGGGCGGCCAAGTGGACGTGGGGACATTCGTGTACCGGCTCGAAAAAAGAGGCAACGAGTGGTTTCTTGCCCAGGCAACCACCGGTGGAGGCGAACCGCCGGTGGGCCCAGGCGAAGGGGACGGAGGCGAACCGCCGGTGGGCCCAGGCGAAGGGGGCGGAGGTGAACCGCCGGTGGGTCCAGGCGAAGGCGACGGAGGTGAACCGCCGGTGGGTCCAGGCGAAGGCGACGGAGGTGAACCGCCGGTGGGCCCAGGCGAAGGGGACGGAGGTGTACCGCCAGTCGGTCCTGGCGAGCCGATCATCTCGCCGTCGGCGCGCGCGGTCATCGGAGTGTTCAGTGCCGCCCCTACTGTCTGGTACGGCGAGACCGCTACGTTGCGCAGCCGCATGGGGGAACTGCGCAACGGGCGCGATCAGGGCGGCGTCTGGGCGCGAACCTATGGAAACCGATATAGGGTCTCGGCAACGGACCAGGTCAATTACACACAGACCCAGTCTGGCATTTCATTCGGCGTAGACACCCCGGTCTCTGAAGTAGACGGGCAGTGGCTGGTGGGTGTAATGGGCGGTTACAGCGAATCCGCTCTCGACTTGCAGCGAGGCAGCGATGGTCGGGTCCAGAGTTATTATCTGGGTTTGTACAGCACCTGGCTGTCGACAAGTGGTTACTACGTTGACGCGCTGATCAAGGCCAACCGCTTCCAGAACAAGGCGGATGTGCGCATGAGTGACGGTGAAAAATCGAGGGGTAATTATCAAAACTACGGCATCGGCGGTTCTGTCGAAGTGGGTAAACACATCAAGTTTGCCGAAGACTGGTTTGTCGAACCCTTCGCACAGGTCTCGGCTCTGTGGGTACAGGGAGAGGATTACGCACTTGATAACGGATTGGAGGCCCGCAGCAACAAGGCCGATTCCTTAGTTGCCAAAGCGGGCACCCACTTGGGCAAAAATATTCCGTTGACCGGGGGAGGATTCGTTCAGCCTTATTTGAAAGTCGCCGCGGCCCATGAGTTTGCGCGCAACAACGAAGTCAAAGTCAATCGGACGACGTTTAGCGATGATCTGTCCGGCAGCCGCGGTGAGTTAGGCGCGGGCGTGGCGCTTCAACTCAATAATGTGTTGCAGCTCCATGCCGATGTGGACTACAGCAGTGGCGAAAACATCGAGCAACCCTGGGGTATGAATGTCGGGTTGCGCTATTCCTGGTAATGCGCCTTTTCGCGTGGTTGCGTCTCCGGCGCAGGAAACTTCTCGATTCTTCCACAATTTGTGTACCAAGATAAGTTTGTTTAGGAAATGTCCTACATGACCGTAGGACCTTTCTTGCCGTAATTTAAGAAGTTCTCCTATCAAATGGCCTCTCTTTAAAGCCGCACATCGTTGTGCATGAGGGAGAGGAACTGTTTAATGAAATCCGAAAGAGTATTCATGCGAGCTGCACCCTGGCCCATCGCCGTTTTCCTGGGGACTGCGCTCACGTGCGAAGGGGGATGGGCCAGCTATCTTCGCCCAGGCAGTGAGGCCACAGTCAGTTACGCCGATACACCGGAAGACTGGCGGCTGAATAATGCGCGACTCGTCGTCACACCGGGAGGTGAAACAGGAAACATTGATGCCCGCTGGAATTCCACCGTTGATATCGACGGTGGCACAGCGACAAGCCGGGGCAGCGCCGGCGTGTTACTCGAGACAAGCCATGCCGTCATCAACAACGCAACCATTACCGCGCAGAACATCACGTCCTCAACGTCGGAAGCCAGCTTCGGACTGCATCTGTATCGCTATGACACGGACACGGGCGGCTCAAGCGCGGTTGTCACTAACAGCATCATTTCCGGTGCCGGTCGCGGGATTAACGCATTCGACGGCGCTGAAGTTTCATTGGTGAACACAACCGTCAAAGGCAATGCTGGCGTCGACACAGTGGGGCCTATTTCCGGTGGTGTCGGTATGGTGCTGGGCGGCAGTCGCGCCACGATGTCGGGCAGCACCGTCGTAGGGGAAAACAACGGCGTGGTCATGGTATCGGGTCGAACAGGGGCGCAGTCTTCTGCCGCAAGCCTCGTTGTGGCCGATGGTTCTGCGGTCGTGGGTGAGAAGGGCAGCGCCATTCTGGTCAGTGCCGGCAACGCTCCGGCTGTCGAAACCAGGATCGATGTCGCCAACGGCTCCACCCTCAAAGGTGGCAACGGGGTGATCCTCGAGGTAGAAAACGCTGCTATCGCCACATTCAACGTCAGCGCCAGTCAACTGGAAGGTGATGTTCTGGTGCAAGAGGGATCTACCGCCAAGCTGTCGCTGGATAGCAATGCCAGTCTCACAGGCAAGGTGACTAACGCTACGAGCCTCGCTATCGATCACTCTTCTGCGTGGATCATGCAGGGCCATTCCTCAGTCAACTCGCTCTTCCTGAACGGTGGGACCGTTGATCTGCGAGGGACGACACCCGAATTCAGCCGCTTGACACTGGGCCAACTGGAAGGCAATGGCACATTTGCCATGGGCACCGATCTGGCGGCTGGCGAGAGTGATTTCCTGGAGGTGACAGGAACGGCCGTCGGTAGTTACCAGCTTTTGGTACAGAACACCGGTGTCGATCCGGTTCAGGCCAACGATACCCAGACCCTCGTGCATGTGGCAGAAGGCGATGCACAGTTTTCTCTGCTCGGCGGCAAGGTCGACTTTGGCACCTACGCCTATCAGCTTGAGCAGAACGTGGCCGAAGGCGGCACGGACTGGTCGCTGGTGAAGACCGACGAGCTCTCTGAGTCCTCACAAGCCGTGATCGGCCTGTTCAGCGCCGCGCCAACCATTTGGTATGGCGAATCAGCGACGCTGCGCACTCGCATGGGAGAATTGCGCAAGGGTACCGATCAGGGCGGCGGCTGGATTCGCAGCTACGGCAATAAATTCAACATGTCTGCGGGTGGCGGCGTGGCCTATAAGCAAGTCCAGCAGGGGGTAGCGTTCGGTGCTGACGCGCCTTTGCCAAGCAACGAGGGCCAATGGCTTGTGGGCCTGATGGGCGGTTACAGCAAGTCCGACCTGGACCTTCAGCAAGGCACATCCGGTACGGTTGACAGCTATTACCTCGGCGCCTATAGCACCTGGCTTGCCGATGATGGGTTCTATGTCGATGCGCTGATCAAGGCCAACCGTTTCCAGAACCATTCCGAAGTGCGCATGAGCGATGGCGAGAAAGCAAAGGGTAATTACAACACTGCAGGCGTCGGTGCCTCGGTAGAGGTCGGCAAGCACATCAAGCTCGCAGATGACTGGTTCGTCGAGCCGTTCGCTCAAGTTTCCGGACTGTTGGTCGGTGGAGAAAGTTACGATCTCGACAACGGCATGCGCGCCAGCAGCAACCGGGCCGATTCGTTGCTGGGCAAAGCCGGTACGCAAGTGGGCCGCACATTCACGCTGGACGATGGGGCATTTGTTCAGCCCTATATGAAGGTGGCCGCTGCTCACGAGTTTGTGTCGCGCAATCGCGTGAGCATCAACGAAAACCGCTTCACAAACGACCTCTCTGGCTCTCGCGTCGAGTTGGGGGCCGGCGTTGCCGCGCAAATGACCGACGTGCTGCAGTTACATGCGGATGTCGACTTTATGAAGGGCCGCAACATCGAACAACCTTGGGGCGTAAGCGTAGGCGTTCGCTATAGCTGGTAACGAAGACGCAACCATTTGCTGTCATGGAAGGGGTCTTCAAAGGCCCCTTATTTCTGAGTGTTCGCTTGGCATCCGTGACGTTAGGGGGGCCTTCCTTTGATATGACCCATTGGCAGAGGGCTTTATGGCTGATCGACAGGGTATCGCTGCGCCCGGCATGAAATCTGCTTTGCAGGTGTAAGCGCCGTAGAGGCAGGTATTGAATCCATGGTCGAGTCGCATAAGCCCCTACTCGCCGACAGAGGATTGCCGTATAACGAGCAACAATCGCGTGTTTGGCAACGAAGGACCCCCAATAAAAGCTGATGAAGACTCCTAAACGCATTGAACCCCTGATCGAAGACGGTCTGGTCGACGAGGTGCTGCGCCCGCTCATGAGCGGCAAAGAGGCAGCTGTTTATGTGGTGCGCTGTGGCAAAGAGCTGCGGTGTGCCAAGGTTTACAAGGAGGCCAATAAACGTAGTTTCCGTCAGGCGGCGGAATACCAGGAGGGCCGCAAGGTCCGCAACAGCCGCCAGGCCCGCGCCATGGCCAAGGGTTCGAAGTTCGGCCGCAAGGAAACCGAAGACGCGTGGCAGAACGCTGAAGTCGCGGCGCTGTTCCGTCTGGCAGGGGCCGGGGTGCGAGTGCCCAAGCCGTACGACTTTCTCGAGGGCGTGCTGCTCATGGAGCTTATTGCCGATGAGTACGGTGATGCCGCGCCGCGTTTGAATGATGTGACGCTTGAGCCCGATCAGGCGCGCGAGTATCACGCGTTCCTGATTCAGCAAATCGTGCTAATGCTGTGTACCGGCCTGGTGCACGGTGACCTGTCCGAGTTCAATGTGCTGCTCACGCCTACCGGGCCGGTCATTATTGACTTGCCGCAAGCGGTAGATGCTGCGGGCAACAATCATGCATTCACCATGCTGGAGCGCGACGTCGGCAACATGGCGTCCTACTTCGGCCGGTTTGCGCCCGAGCTGAAAGAAACGCGCTACGCACGGGAGATGTGGTCCCACTTCGAAGCCGGCACGTTGTCCCCTGCGACCGTGCTGACCGGGGAATTTGCAGATCCGGATGATATTGCCGACGTCGGCAGTGTCTTGCGCGAGATCGAAGCGGCGCGACTGGATGACGCAAGGCGCCAGGCCGCGCGAACGGCGGACGATGCGCCGCCGAACAAGTCAGAAGAACCGCCTCCGCCCTGGATGCAGTAGCAACCCGCCAATGAAGCGCTGGATCAGTGTCCAGCGCTTCATCTAACGATGCTCAGCCACCGCCAGGTCTGGCAGGGATTCAGTGGTAGACAGGGTCCGGATCGGGTTCGAGAGGGTTGCATCCGGCTGCTACCGTTTTGGTATACCCCACGTATGGCCTCCACGGCTCCAGATTCCACTCAGGTTTTTCCCGCGCGATGTAGAGGTGACAGGTCAACTGATTGATCATGCCCCGGTTATTCGACCAATGTTCGCTCTGTCCGAACTTCTTGACGACTTCATAAAACATGTACGCCGTTTCAGTTGCGTCGATGTAGCGGCCGCATGCACTGGGTGTCAGTGACAGCATCCATTCGTTGAATTGATAATCGCTGCTGAAGCGATACACCCATTTTCCGCTCTGAATGTACTCACTGCAGTTCTGGGCAACAGAAGGTTTAAGGGGCTGTTTCATGGCCACCTCTGCAGCTGAGAGCTGTGTGGCGGCAGCGCCGGCCAATAACGCGGCGATTAAAAGCATCCTTGTTTTCATGGGGCGTTCCTCGCCAACTAACGTTTGAACAGCAGCTTGATGAGCACATAGGCGCTCGCTATGAAGCGTTGAATAGCATCGCGCGTAGCCGGATCGAATTGCTCGATCGTTCCAGGATCGACTTCCTTGTACTTCAAGTCGTTGACCCGCAGTATTTGCGAGTAAAAGATTTGACTATTGCCGAAGCGTTTCAAGCTCCAGTTAAACAGTACGGGCCTACCCCTGTTTGCGTTCAGCCAGGTTTGATCAATAGTGAAGTTTATATAGTTGCCGTTAAACTGTTTTATAGGACTTTCAACGGTGGTCAGCCCGATGAACCGCGCCTGCGCCGAGTAGTAATCAGTCGCAAACTGAACGCGCAGGTTGTTGTTGTCCGGGCTATTGATGGTGGGCGCGGCAATGGCACCGGAATGGCCCATGACCGTCAAGGACAAGGCCAGAGACCTATGCACTTCGTTGCTGGGCGGCCGTACCACGGTGTATTTGATGGTTGCGTTGACCCCGATGCAGTCGATGACCTCGTACATGGAAATCTTGAAGACCAGCGGAATCGCAGGATTGGTCACCGTTTGGATCTCGGAGTCTATCGTGACGCTCCTGCCCACCCAAGACACACGCACCGTATCTCCATTCAGGGCACCATAGGCAGGAATCTCCACGTAACCATCGCCTTCGTAGGCGTAATAATTGATCTGCTCTCTGCCGTTCCCTGCACTTGTCGCATTTTTGAAATGGGGTTCGACAAGGTTCATCTCATTATTCTGTTGGATGTTGACGGTCCATGGATTGGAGATAACGCCATCAACGCGAGCAGTAAAGGTATGTGTGCCTTGTGCGAGCCCCGCAGCGGGTAAGCTCCATGTGCCATCGGCCTGGAGTGTGGCGGTGCCAAGAGGAACTCCATTGTCGAGAACTTGTACTGATCCTGCTGTAGGCGGAAGACGCGCCATTTTGTAAACTCCTTTTAAGTAGGGGTTGCGTGACTCCTTGTCTTGACTTCAATGTATAGATGGAGAGAGCGCGGTATGCCATGTTCTTCAAATATTGATTCGCGATAGTGTCCTGTCAGGCATATAGCGAATAACCTGCGGGCGTCGGCAATACCGAGTTGCCTGTTGGCCGTTGTGAAAGGGAATCAGGGGAGGGTGCGCATCGCGCAGGCATCGCTAGCTGAAGTTGATTACTTTCAGCTCATCCTTGCCAGGGCGGCAAGGTCGTTCTGAGCCGTTATCAGTAATTCAAATCCGCTTTTTTCAGATACATCCCGTTGGGCCCGGACGCGATGCGGTATTTCAGAACGTCACCTGCATTGATGTGCAGGCGCGTGTTGTTCTGCGCCTCAATGCCCGGCGAGCAGCCCGGCGTCTGGCCTGGCAGTACACGCAAGCGCACAGACAGGTCGCCCGCGGGCAGGTTGAAGGAGCGAGACTCTTCCTGGTACAGGCGCCCGACGAGTTGGTCCTGCATGAAGATCCCGATTTCGCAGGACGTGGAGATCTCCAGGCGCTCGCGGGAAATGATCAGCACGCCATAGTCCTGATCGGCATGAGCCCAGGATGCGCAAGCCAACAGTCCGGCGAAACCTGCAATACGAAAGGCTGACCAGTGCATGTCTGATTCTCCTGATATGAAGGTTGTAGGCGCACTCTGGCGCAGAGTGCGGATGAATGCCAGCCCGGCCGATTCACCGGAAACTTGACCTTGCCCCGACGGAAAGGTCTTAGATGGCGTCATCACACGTTTTCGATGGGAAGAGGAGTCAGCAAATGCAGGTATTCAAGGTTCAAGGCATGACCTGCGCACATTGCGTGCGAGCCGTCACTGGCGCCATTCAGGGGCAAGACCCCACGGCGCAGGTGCAGGTTGATCTCGCCACAGGCGAGGTGAAAGTCCAGAGTCAGCTTGAGGCTGAGCAGATTGTGAGATTGATCGAAGAAGAAGGTTACACCACGACGCGCACATAGCAGTGCTGGGCTCTTCCCGGCTAAAGCCAGTCCTACACAACCGTCGCGCGCATTGTAGGACCGGCTTCAGCCGGGAAGACGTCGGGCATCACACTGAAAAACCAGGAGCGCATCACTCAATAGTGATACCACTTCAGCTCAAGCCTCACTTCATTCACCGGCGAGGTCAGCTGGCTGAAATCCCGCTGGGCGCTGAGCCGCAGGCCGAGATTGCGCGACAGTTCCCATTGTTGATTGAGGCTGATGTTGCGCCGCACTTCGCCGTTGGTGAAGTAATCGCCCTTGGTTTCCAGGCTGAAATTCCCCAGCGGGTTACGCCACAGCACGCCGGTATTGAAACCCGCCGCCGGCGAAATAAGCGCCGAGAAATCGTTGTTGTGTTCAACCCGCACGGTGCCCAGTGCGAAGCCCAGCACGTCATCCCCCAATTTCCATGTGCCGCCCGCGCCGCCGTTGACGTGACTTACCAGATTCTCGTCGCCGTGCTTGCCCAGCACCCGCTCAAGGCCACCCGCCACTTGCCACGACCAGGGCTGCAATAGCTCGTTGCGCGGTGTCAGCGAACGGATGGTCGCCAGATCGAGCCGCTGGACCTGCCAATGACTGTCTTCGTATTGGCGCAGCTTGAGCTGCAGGATTTCGATCTGCGCGCCGAGCGGAAAGCCATACGCGTTGTCATTCAAATCGTGATACGCCATCCGCAGGCCGTATTCGGCGAATGCTTTGTCATCCCGGGTGCCCGCACCCAGTTGCCAGGTACGCGACTCATGACCGTCTTCCGGCAGACCCGGGCGTTCAATCTCCAACGGCGGCGGCGGATTGGTGCTGATCGCACGCAGCAGGTCATAGCTGCGTTGCGCGCTCGTCGGATCACGTTCCTGGCCGTTGGCGCGATACCGCTCCAGCCTGTAGGCCGCGTCCTGAATCAATGCGCGACGTTCCTTCGGCAACGCGAGGTAATCGGCGCTCTGCATCTGCCTCTGGTCCGCACTGACTTTCAGGACCCACTGCTGCTCATCGTGATTCAGCGGCTCGGCGCGGCTCAGCAGCTCCCGTTCCCTGGAAGGGCGATACTCGATCTTCTCGACCAGACCCGCTTCCTTGACCGCGCGCACGGTGTCCGTGGGAATGGCGGTCAGACGAAACTGCGGCGTCAGGTCCAGACTAGGGCGAGCCACCTGAAGCAGCTCTAGCAAGCGGTAGGAGCAGTTCTCGTCAAAAAAGAAATACCCGAAGCGAATCTGTTTGAGTTCCCACACGTGCTCGACCATGCGCCGGGTTTCTTCGGGCGTCAGGTTGAGGCGGTATTCCCACAGATCGCGGTTCTCCAGGCTACGGTACTCGGAGAGTTTTTCCTGGTACGGCACCAGCGCGAACAGCCCCGGGTAGCCTCCTGCCAAGCCTTTCCACGCATACAGAATGCTGTTGTCGGAACCCTCGATGTAAGCGCCGAAATTAATCGCGTAGCTGAGCAAAGCGGTCTTGTTGGCCTGCACGTCCGCCTGATCGATGCGCAGCAGCGTGTGGCCGAACATGGACGACGGGCTGTTGAGGTAGGCCGCCGGGAAGATCAGCACGGTGCTGTCCGGGGCCACATCGGAAAACCATTTGTTGAATTCTTTGCAGTCAACCGCGGGCAAATCGGTCAGCTTCAATTCGTCGCGCAGAAAGCGCGTGCGGGAGGGGTAAACGCACTGCGGATGGGCGTTTTCCTGGCCTTGGGTGACAGGACGGTAGATCGCCTCAAGCGTCGCGGCCAGCTCGGCTTTGGGGTCATGGGCGCCGTTCTGGGCGAGGAAGAATTTCGGGTCGTCGACATAGCTGCGCCAGCCACCCAGCTTGCCGGCATCGTAGTGACCAATGGAGATCCAGAATCTGGAATTGGCCAGTTGCTGCAAACGATCATTGTCGACGTGAGGCGCGGCGGACAGCGGGGCGCAGACACAGAGCATCAGCCAGGCAAGGCGTTTGAGCATAGAGTGGCAACTAGTCAGAAGTGGGCAGGGCGGAGAACCTGCCTTCCGGGGAGGAAGGCAGGCGGCACGACTTTAAGCTTGGGTCGCGTATTTAGCCAGAGTCGGATCGTTCTTCAGGATGTCGATGGTGTTGGTATGAACGTCTTCAGCAGTGGCGTCGGCCTTGGTGAAGATCTGCTGATAGTGCTCGTGGGTGACTGCGGCGAAATGCGCACGGTCTTCCGGTGCAACGCCCAACACGACCGCGTACGTGGTCAGTGCTTCGCCTTGGCCCATGGCCATGTCCTTGGAAAGCTCATCCATCATGCCGTTCATGGCAATCCAGGATTTGCCGCCGTAAGTCAGCGCGCTGTTGGTGGAGCAACCGTTGGTGCCCGAGGTCATGCCGAAGGTGGCGTTGCCCGAAGTACCGTTGGTGGTGGAAGCGAGGAAGTGAGCGGGAGTACCGCGTTGACCTTCAAACAGCATGTTGCCCCAACCGCAGTCCGGACCGCCAGGCGCTTGAGCCATGGCGTTGATGGACACAGCGGCGAAGAGAGTACCAAGAAGAATCCGTTTCATAGCTTTAGTCTCTGTTGTTTCAACCAAGGGTCGGATTCCTGGCCGTAAGGGCGCCAGGGCGAACCGGTTATTTAATTGTTACCGGTCGCGCAAGTTGGAGTTTAGGCACGATATGAACGTTCCGTCAGCAATTGCAGATTGTTGCGTGTAATCCACCTCCGCCGGGTGTGTAGGCAGGTTCCTCATACGGAAAAGCGATCAGGTGGTTCATGCCTTGCCAGTGCGGTGCGGCGAGCGCCAGAATGCGCCCATCTGCCCCGCCTGATGTAAGGATGTCCGATGCCCGATTCTGTTGCTGCCAGCTTGCGACTTGCGCCCGAAGCGCTGACCCGTCCCTTTTCCGCTGAACAGTTCAGCTTCACGACAACCAACGATCTGGAACCCTTTCGCGGCGTGCTCGGCCAGGAACGAGCGGTCGAAGCCCTGCAATTTGGCGTCGCCATGCCGCGCCCCGGCTACAACGTGTTCGTCATGGGCGAGCCTGGCACCGGGCGCTTTTCCTTCGTCAAACGCTACCTCAAGGCCGAAGCCAAGCGCATGCAGACGCCGTCGGACTGGGTGTACGTCAACAATTTCGACGACGCCCGCGAGCCGCGCGCACTGGAATTGCCGCCCGGCAGCGCCAGCGCGTTCATTGCCGACATCAATGGACTGATCGACAACCTGCTGTCGACGTTTCCTGCGGTGTTCGAGCATCCGTCCTACCAGCAAAAGAAGAGCTCGATCGACCGCGCCTTCAACCAGCGCTATGACCGTGCACTCGACGTCATCGAGCGTCTTGCGCTGGAAAAGGACATCGCGCTGTACCGCGACAACACCAATATCGCATTCACCCCGATGCTCGAAGGCAAGGCGCTGGACGAGGCCGAGTTTTCGCAATTGCCGGAAGTCGAGCGCGAGCGTTTTCACACCGATATTTCGGCGCTGGAGGAGCGCTTGAATGAAGAGCTCGCCAGCCTGCCGCAGTGGAAGCGCGAGTCCAACAACCAGATGCGTGAGCTCAATGAAGAGACCATCATCCTCGCGCTTCAGCCCCTGCTGGCACCGTTGTCCGAGCAGTACGCCGAAAACGCCGCGGTGTGCGCCTACCTCCAGGCGGTGCAGGTCAACCTGCTGAAAACCGTGGTCGAGCAACTGGTCGACGACAGCAAAACCGACGCCCAGGCACGCAAGCTGCTCGAAGAGCAATACTGCCCAAGCCTGATGGTCGGCCATGCCGCCAGCGGTGGTGCGCCGGTGGTGTTCGAACCGCACCCGACTTACGACAACCTCTTCGGCCGTATCGAATACAGCACCGATCAGGGCGCGCTTTACACCACCTATCGTCAGCTACGGCCCGGAGCGTTTCACCGGGCCAACGGGGGCTTTCTGGTGCTCGAAGCCGAAAAAATGCTCAGCGAGCCATTCGTGTGGGACGCCCTCAAGCGCTCCCTGCAATCGCGCAAGCTGAAGATGGAAGCGCCGCTGGGTGAGCTGGGGCGTCTGGCTACCGTGACCCTGACCCCGCAGACGATTCCACTGCAGGTCAAAGTCATCATCATTGGCGCACGATCGCTCTATTACACGCTGCAGGACCTCGATCCGGACTTCCAGGAGATGTTCCGGGTGCTGGTGGATTTCGACGAAGACATCCCGATGGTCGACGAGAGCCTGGAGCAATTCGCCCAGTTGCTCAAAACCCGGACCTCGGAGGAGGGCATGGCGGCCCTGACGGCGGACGCGGTCGCGCGCCTTGCCACGTACAGTGCGCGTCTCGCCGAGCATCAGGGGCGCTTGTCGGCGCGCATCGGCGATCTGTTTCAACTGGTCAGCGAGGCGGACTTCATCCGCAGCGTGGCCGGTGACGAGCGCACCGACGCCGGACACATCGAGCGGGCGTTGAAGGCCAAGGCCACACGCACCGGTCGTGTTTCCGCACGCATTCTCGACGACATGCTGGCGGGCATCATCCTGATCGACACCCATGGCGCGGCAGTCGGCAAATGCAACGGCCTGACGGTGCTGGAAGTGGGGGATTCCGCGTTCGGTGTGCCGGCGCGCATTTCAGCGACGGTCTACCCGGGCGGCAGCGGCATCGTCGACATCGAGCGTGAGGTCAACCTGGGTCAGCCGATTCACTCCAAGGGCGTAATGATCTTGACCGGTTATCTGGGGAGCCGTTATGCCCAGGAATTCCCGCTGGCCATTTCTGCGAGCATCGCGCTGGAGCAGTCATACGGCTACGTCGATGGCGACAGCGCGTCCCTCGGCGAGGTCTGCACGCTGATTTCCGCACTGTCGAAAACTCCGCTCAAGCAGTGCTTCGCCATCACCGGCTCGATCAACCAGTTCGGTGAGGTCCAGGCGGTGGGTGGCGTCAACGAGAAGATCGAGGGCTTCTTCCGACTCTGCGAAGCCCGAGGTCTTACGGGCGATCAAGGCGCCATCATTCCCCATGCCAACGTTGCCACGCTTATGCTCGACGAGCGCGTGCTGCAAGCGGTGCGCGCCGGCCAGTTCCACGTGTACGCCGTGCGTCAGGTGGATGAAGCGCTGAGCCTGTTGGTGGGCATGCCGGTCGGAGAAGCGGACGAAGACGGTCAGTTCCCCGATGATTCGGTCAATGGCAGGGTAGTGGACCGCCTGCGCGACATCGCTGAAATGCTCAGCGACGACGACCTCAAAGAGCTCGAAAAGGAGGCGCCACAATTACAGCCCGAGCTGAAAAGCTAGGCCTTTGACGTCAATGAAACGGGGCGTTTGATGGCAAAATGACCATTCGGCGCCCTTTTCGTTTTCGCGCTTTTCCAACGGGGTATTTGTTCGATATTGTCGTGTTGCAGCAGTTGTCAAAGGGACTGACGCATTTCTCTCGTTCTGCGAAGGAGATGAATACTGCAATCAATGAGGAGCTCGCCATGCCGCGCAGCCTCTGTCTTACTCGCCAATGCCTGGGTCTGGTGACCCGAATCGAATGTGTCGTTCGCCCGTTGTCAGGCGATACAGGAATGTGGACCTTGTTGTTCGCAGCCGGAATGTCTGGCGAACAGCCCTCGGCACTCAAGGCTCAGGGGCCTTTTCATGGACCGATTGCTGCCGAATCGGTGCTTGATGCCATTGCTGAAAGCCTTGTGTTGCATGGCTATGAAACGGCGGAGGAGATCCCGATCTGGGGCCTTCACCTTCAAGGGGAGCTGCGAAGGATCAACAGCGACGCTGCTCAGGCTCAGCGGACGTCTCCGGTCAACTGATCCCAGCCTCTCGACGCGTCCGCATGTGCTTTCTGCGGTCTCCAAAATGCGGATTCGTCGATCTTCTCCGGCGCCCGATCGGGCGTTATTGTTTCAACTCTTTTCGCGGTGGGTTGTGCTAATTGGCCTTCGCCCTATACTCGCGAGCTTTTCAATGATCTGTGAGCTTCAATGGAACGTTTTATCGAAAATGCCATGTACGCATCGCGCTGGTTGCTGGCGCCGATCTACTTCGGTTTGTCTCTGGGGCTTCTGGCGCTGGCGCTGAAGTTTTTCCAGGAAATCTTTCACATCATCCCTAACGTGTTCGCGCTGGCCGAATCGGACCTGATTCTGGTGCTGCTGTCGTTGATCGACATGGCGCTGGTAGGTGGTCTGCTGGTCATGGTGATGATCTCCGGCTACGAAAACTTCGTGTCTCAACTCGATATCGACGAAGGCAAGGAAAAGCTCAACTGGCTGGGCAAGATGGATTCTTCGTCGCTGAAGATGAAAGTCGCCGCGTCCATCGTCGCGATTTCGTCCATTCACCTGTTGCGGGTGTTCATGGACGCCAAGAACATCGAGCCGCAGTACCTCATGTGGTACGTGATCATCCATATGACCTTCGTGGTCTCGGCCTTCGCGATGGGCTATCTGGACAAGCTGACCAAGCACTGATCGCCTGCGCTTCCGGCTGTAGGGTGATCGAAGCGTTACGAGCCAATATGACCAGCGGCACTGCTGGTCCCTTGCGCTCAGGCCAGTGTCAGCGAGACTTGGGGTTCGCTTATTCAGCCAGTCACCACGAGGCTTAGCCATGAACTTGCAGGAACTCACCTCACACGCCGGCGCCGGCCGCATCGACGAACTCAACCTTATCTCCATCGAAGGCGGCATCTACCTGCTGGAAGCGCGGATGCAGGGCGTCGCACATCGTCTGGTCGACGCACAGAACAAAGCGTTGCACCTGCGTTCGGTCGAGCACGCACGGCAACTCCTGCAATCTGTGCCGCCCCTCCCGTTCAGTCTGGTCCACGCCGTGGTCCATGATGAGATGTGTGGCGTGGAAGACGCCCTGGACCAGAACGTCAAGATCCCCCTGTCCATCCGCTCGACCTGGTAGGTTTTTACTGGATATTGCCCTTTGTGCTAGTCTGCCCGGCCTTTAAATGTGAGCACCCATGGGTGCTCTTCAGCGGAGCAGTCTCATGTCCGAAGTCAATCTGTCCACCGACGAAACCCGCGTCAGCTACGGTATTGGTCGTCAGCTGGGCGACCAACTGCGTGACAACCCGCCGCCGGGCGTCGACCTCGACGCCATTCTGGCCGGTCTGACCGACGCCTTTGCCGGCAAACCGAGCCGCGTTGGCCAGGAAGAAATGGGTGCGAGCTTCAAAGTCATCCGCGAAATCATGCAAGCCGAAGCAGCGGCCAAAGCTGAAGCAGCAGCTGGCGCCGGCAAGGAATACCTGACCGAGAACGCCAAGCGTGATGGCGTTACCACTCTGGCCTCCGGTCTGCAATATGAAGTGATCACTGCGGGCGAAGGCGCTCAGCCGACCCGCGAAAGCAACGTGCGCACTCACTACCACGGGATGCTGATCGACGGCACTGTGTTTGACAGCTCCTACGATCGTGGCGAGCCGGCTGAATTCCCGGTTGGCGGCGTGATCCCAGGCTGGACCGAAGCCCTGCAACTGATGAAGGCCGGCAGCAAATGGCGTCTGTATGTTCCTAGCGAACTGGCCTACGGCGCTCAAGGCGTTGGCAGCATTCCGCCGCACAGCGTTCTGGTCTTCGACGTTGAACTGCTCGACGTTCTGTAAGCCTCTGTAGCGACCGCTTCACGCTCGACGGATGCCGAGTCAGCCCCGCGCTGGCTCGGCATTGTCATTTTAGGTGTCGCCATCAATGCAGTTCACTGGTCGGACGCAATGCCCGCGCATAGCAGAACAGAAACAGGCTCCGCACCATCTCCTTCTGAACGCCGGGTTCGCTTGAACTCAGGCTGCTGACATCCAGATCCCCCTGATCGCGCAATTCGTCCAGCGCCTCTTCTTCCAGCACCGCACACACTTGACCCGTCTCGCGATCGAGGATGCGCAGGTAGGGTTGTGGCCGGTCAAGCCAGGCATCAATCAGATACGTCATGTGATTCTCCTTGAGTGTTTCAATGAGAATAATTCTTATCTGAGGAATAGCAAGGATCTATTTGAGATTAATTCGCATTGCTGACGGGGCATGCCTTGAGGGCGGGCCTGAATCCCGCACAACAAAAAGCCCGTCACATGGACGGGCTTTCAGCGGAGTGGAGCGGGGCAGCGGTCAGTGTGTGCGAGCGACCGCAAATTCACTCAGCTCGACGAGTGCGTCGCGATAGACGCTCGGCGGCAGCACATCCAGACAGGCAATGGCGCGAGCGATGTAGTCGCGTGCCAGCTGGGCGGTGTACTCGAGGGCGCCTGAAGTTTCCACGGCGTCGCGGATGCTTTCGAGATCTTCCAGGCCGCCCTTCTGAATGGCCTGACGAACCAGCGCAGCCTGTTCAGCGGTGCCTTCGCGCATGGTGTAGATCAGCGGCAGGGTGGGCTTGCCTTCGGCGAGGTCATCACCGACGTTCTTGCCGAGGGTTTCCGCATCGCCGCGATAGTCCAGCAGGTCGTCGACGAGTTGGAAAGCGACACCCAGATGATCGCCGAAGGTACGCAGCGCTTCGCTTTGCTCCGGGCCGGCGTTGGCCAGGGCTGCGGCGCTGTGGGTCGACGCTTCGAAGAGCATTGCGGTTTTGCCGCGGATGACTTCCATGTAGGTTTCTTCGGTGGTGCTGGCGTCGCGTACTTTGGACAGCTGCAGCACTTCGCCTTCCGCGATGACCCGCGTGGCCTTCGAGAGGATCTGCATCACCTGCATCGAGCCCAGTTCAACCATCATCTCGAACGAGCGCGAATACAGGAAATCCCCCACCAGCACGCTGGGTGCGTTCCCCCACATGGCGTTGGCTGTCGAGCGGCCGCGACGCATGCCGGACATGTCTACCACGTCGTCGTGGAGCAGGGTGGCGGTGTGCAGGAATTCGATGGTCGCCGCCAAAAGGCGCAGGTCATCACCGCCAGAGCCCAGCGCTTTGCCGCACAACAGAACGAGCAACGGACGCAGGCGTTTACCGCCAGCGGAAGTGATGTAGTCGCCGATTTTGGAGACCAGCGGCACGCGCGATGTCAGCTGCTTCTTGATAATGTGGTCGACGGCTGTAAAGTCGTCCGCCACAGCGGTGTAGAAGGCTTGGGGTTGCATCAGCGAGACGTGCTCCAGAAGGGTTGCGCGGCATGCTAGGTTGCAGGCCCCACCCTGTCAAGGCGTGACATAACGCAGCTTGCAAGGCGTTGATCGCTTGCGTACAATCGCGCACCCTAACTTCCTGGGCAGCACCTGCCTTACGCAATTGCATGTCGGCCTTCCAGCCTTGTGCAGCCATGCCAGCCAATACCTCTTCCTATAAAGAGCTGGGTGAGCAGGATTATCGGAGATACACCATGTCTTATGCAGTAATCGTTACTGGCGGCAAGCAATACAAGGTCGCCCCAGGTGAATACCTGAAGATTGAAAAACTGGAAATCGCTACCGGCGAATCCGTTACTTTTGATCGCGTTCTGTTGGTTGCCAATGGCGACGACGTGAACATCGGCGCTCCAGTTGTTGCAGGCGCTACCGTTGTGGCTGAAGTGATCTCCCAAGGTCGTCACGATAAAGTCCGCATCATCAAGTTCCGTCGTCGTAAGCACCACATGAAGCGTATGGGCCACCGCCAGTGGTACACCGAGATCAAAATCACCGGTATTCAGGCTTAATTTCAGCCTAATCCTCACTAGGAGAATTGACTCATGGCACACAAAAAAGCTGGTGGTAGTACCCGTAACGGTCGCGACTCAGAAGCCAAACGCCTTGGCGTGAAGATGTATGGCGGCCAGGTTATCGTTCCGGGCAACATCATCGTGCGTCAGCGCGGCACCCAATTCCACGCTGGCTACGGCGTTGGTATGGGCAAAGATCACACCCTGTTCGCTAAAGTCGAAGGCGTGATCAAGTTCCAGGTTAAAGGCGCCTTCGGTCGTCGCTATGTAAGCATCGTGCCAAAGACTGAAGTCGCGGCATAATCTTGCGTTCAGGGGGGATGAGGGCCTGACCTTCATACCTCCTGAGCTGAAAAGCCCTGTCGATGACAGGGCTTTTTCGTTTGTAGAAGGGTCTGTTTCCGGTGAGTCTCTTGCAAAGCTGTTTGTGTGGGCCGTTGTGGTGTGAAGTCGCTGGTTTTTGATCGGTATCGCAACGCTCATCTTTGCAAGAGCCTTATGAATTTATGTTGTTTGCTCGTCTTTGTGACGGGAGGCGTGCGCTATGAAATTTGTTGATGAAGTATCCATTCGAGTAAAGGCCGGTGATGGCGGTAACGGTTGCATGAGCTTCCGTCGCGAGAAATTCATCGAGAACGGTGGTCCTAACGGTGGTGATGGCGGTGACGGCGGCTCGATCTACATGATTGCCGACGAAAACCTCAACACCTTGGTCGACTACCGCTACACCCGTCACTTCGACGCCGAGCGCGGTTCGAACGGCGGCAGCACCGACTGCACCGGTCGCAAGGGTGAAGAGCTGGTGTTGCGTGTGCCGGTCGGCACGACTGTGATCGACGCCGGCACCCAGGAAGTCATCGGCGACCTGACCAAGGCCGGCCAGCGTCTGCTGGTGGCCCATGGCGGCTGGCACGGTCTGGGCAACACGCGTTTCAAATCCAGTACCAACCGCGCGCCGCGTCAGACCACCCCCGGCAAGCCGGGTGAGCAGCGTGACCTCAAGCTTGAGCTGAAAGTGCTGGCTGACGTCGGTCTGCTCGGTTTGCCGAATGCCGGCAAGAGCACGTTCATTCGCTCGGTATCGGCTGCCAAGCCAAAGGTCGCTGATTACCCGTTCACCACGCTTGTTCCGAACCTGGGTGTCGTCAGCGTCGATCGCTGGAAGAGCTTTGTCGTCGCCGATATTCCCGGCCTGATCGAAGGTGCTTCCCATGGTGCAGGCCTGGGGATTCGCTTCCTCAAGCACCTGGCCCGGACACGTCTGCTCCTGCACCTCGTTGACATGGCACCGCTGGATGAAAGCAGTGCGCCGGATGCCGCTGAAGTCATCGTCAACGAGCTGGTCAAGTTCAGCCCTGCGCTGGCCGACCGCGATCGCTGGCTGGTCCTGAACAAGTGCGACCAGATCCTCGAAGAAGAGCATGAGGCCCGCAAGCAGGAGATCATTGATCGTCTGGAGTGGACCGGCCCTGTCTACGTGATCTCGGCCATCGCCAAAGAAGGCACCGATCGCCTGACCCACGACATCATGCGCTATCTCGAAGACCGTGCTGATCGTCTGGCCAATGACCCGGCCTACGCTGCCGAGCTGGCTGAGCTGGATCAACGCATCGAAGACGAAGCTCGCGCCCAGTTGCAGGCGCTGGATGATCAGCGTGCCTTGCGCCGTAGCGGCGTGAAGAGCGTACATGACATCGGCGATGACGATTGGGATGAGGAAGACGTGGAAGACGAAGATGGTCCGGAAATCATTTACGTCCGCGACTGATCGACTGAAGTAAACTACGACGCCGCTCTTGAAGCGGCGTTTTAGTATCTAGAATTCGGACTCTCTGGCTTAAGGTTGAAAGATCATGCGGAGCAAGGTGACAGGTGCCCAGCGTTGGGTGGTGAAGATCGGAAGTGCGCTGCTGACGGCGGACGGCAAGGGTCTGGATCGCAACGCGATGGGTGTTTGGGTCGAGCAGATGGTGGCCCTGCATGAGGCGGGTGTCGAGCTGGTCCTGGTTTCATCCGGCGCAGTAGCGGCCGGTATGAGCCGTCTGGGCTGGACTGCGCGACCGAGTGCCATGCATGAGCTTCAGGCCGCTGCAGCAATCGGTCAGATGGGTCTTGTGCAGGCGTGGGAATCCAGCTTCGCCGAGCATCAACGGCATACTGCGCAGATTCTGCTCACTCACGACGATCTGTCCGATCGCAAGCGCTACCTGAACGCCCGAAGCACGTTGCGTACTTTGGTTGAGCTGGGAGTCATCCCTGTCATTAACGAAAACGACACCGTCGTCACCGACGAGATCCGTTTCGGCGACAACGACACGTTGGCGGCTCTGGTGGCCAACCTGGTTGAAGCTGATCTGTTGGTCATCCTGACCGACCGTGACGGCATGTTCGACGCCGATCCTCGCAATAATCCCGAGGCGCAGCTCATTTATGAAGCGCGCGCTGATGATCCCGCCCTTGATGCGGTGGCTGGCGGCACCGGCGGTGCGCTGGGTCGTGGCGGCATGCAGACCAAGTTGCGTGCGGCGCGACTCGCCGCCCGTTCCGGTGCGCACACCGTGATCGTGGGTGGCCGCATAGAGCGCGTCCTGGCGCGTCTGAGGGCGGGTGAGCGATTGGGCACGTTGCTGTCCCCTGAGCGCGAAATGCTCGCGGCTCGCAAGCAATGGCTGGCCGGGCATCTGCAAACCCGTGGCACGCTGGTGCTGGACGAGGGGGCGGTAAAAGCACTGACCCAAAGCCATAAAAGTTTGCTGCCGGTCGGCGTCAAGCTGGTGCAGGGCAGCTTTCGTCGCGGCGAAATGGTGGTCTGCGTGGCGGCTGACGGTCGTGAGATCGCCCGCGGGCTGACCAATTACAGCGCGCTCGAAGCGCAGAAGATCATCGGTCTGCCCTCTGACGCCATCGTCAAGGAGCTGGGTTACATGGCCGAGCCTGAACTCGTGCACCGTGACAACCTGATTCTGGTCTGAAGTGCATCATCAAAAGAAGGAAGCATACATGCGAGTCATGAAAGGGCTGGTAGGCGCGTTGCTGATGTTGCCGTTGCTGGCATCGGCTGAAGAGATCGGCCAGGTATCAACTGTGTTCAAGATGGTCGGTCCTAACGATCGGATTGTGGTCGAAGCATTCGACGACCCCAAGGTCGACGGTGTGACGTGCTATCTGTCTCGCGCGAAAACCGGTGGGGTGAAGGGTGGTCTGGGCCTGGCTGAAGATCGTGCCGAAGCGTCCATCGCGTGCCGGCAGGTCGGTCCCATTCACTTCAAGGAGCAATTGAAGGATGGCGACGAAGTATTTAAGGAGCGGACTTCGCTGGTGTTCAAGACGATGCAGGTCGTGCGATTCCTCGACAAGAAACGCAATACGCTGGTCTACCTCGTTTACAGCGACAAGGTCATCGAGGGCAGTCCGCAGAATGCCGTAACCGCGATCCCGATCCTGCCATGGACCCCTGCGCCGGCACCTTGAAGCTGCAGAGGCAAATCGAAGGCAATAAAAAACCGACCCTGGGGTCGGTTTTTTAACAAGCGAATCGCTTAGGCTGCAGCAGCAAGGTTCAGAGCCTTGATGTGGCCATTCAGGCGACCTTTATGGCGAGCAGCTTTGTTCTTGTGGATGATGCCTTTATCGGCCATACGGTCGATAACTGGCACAGCCAGAACATAAGCAGCTTGCGCTTTTTCAGCGTCTTTAGCGTCGATGGCTTTAACTACATTCTTGATGTAGGTACGAACCATGGAACGCATGCTGGCGTTGTGGCTGCGACGCTTCTCAGCCTGTTTTGCACGTTTTTTGGCGGAAGGTGTGTTGGCCACCGTCGAGCTCCTCGAAAGACTTGGGAAATAGCTAACAAAATAGGCCGCGAATCATGCCGATGAGTTTGACACTTGTCAAGGGCAGTTGATGCGTTCCGCTGAGTGGTCGCAGTGTGGTGCCGAGGTGATTTCTTTCCGGCGTGCGACCTGTAAACTCGCGGGCTTTGGCTCTGAGCTGTTTTGCGGCGCGGAGTATCGCATATATGGAACGCGCTTTGGCGCTTCCTTTGGTCAGGCGTATAACCTTTCGATGAATCTACTCAAATCGCTTGCCGCCGTGAGCTCTATTACGATGCTTTCGCGGGTGCTGGGCTTTGTCCGCGACACCATCATCGCGCGCGCTTTCGGTGCCGGCATGGCCACTGACGCCTTCTTTATCGCCTTCAAGCTGCCCAATCTGCTGCGCCGGATCTTTGCCGAGGGCGCTTTTTCCCAGGCCTTCGTTCCCATCCTGGCGGAATACAAGAGCCAACAGGGCGAAGAGGCAACCCGCACATTTGTTGCATATGTCACCGGCCTGCTGACCTTGGCCCTGGCGATCGTCACGGTGCTGGGCGTCGTATTTGCCCCGTGGGTCATCTGGGCCACCGCGCCGGGTTTTGCCGATACGCCGGAGAAGTTCCAGCTGACCTCGGACCTGCTGCGGGTGACCTTTCCTTATATATTGCTCATTTCTCTGTCATCACTGGCCGGCGCTATCCTCAACACGTGGAATCGCTTCTCCGTACCTGCGTTCGTGCCGACGCTGCTCAATCTGGCGATGATCTTCTTCGCCCTGTTCCTGACGCCCTATTTCCACCCGCCCGTGATGGCGCTGGGCTGGGCTGTGCTGGCGGGCGGTTTGCTGCAGCTTCTTTATCAGCTGCCGCACCTGAAAAAGATCGGCATGCTGGTGCTGCCGCGACTCAACCTGCGCGACACCGGTGTCTGGCGGGTGATGAAACAGATGCTGCCAGCCATGCTCGGGGTGTCCGTCAGTCAGATTTCGCTGATCATCAACACCATATTCGCCTCGTTTCTTGTCGCCGGTTCCGTGTCTTGGATGTATTACGCCGACCGCCTGATGGAACTGCCTTCCGGGGTGCTCGGCGTGGCGTTGGGGACGATTCTGCTGCCGATTCTCTCGAAAACCTACGCCAGCCGGGATCGCCATGAATACTCGCGGATTCTCGACTGGGGCCTGCGCTTGTGTTTCCTGTTGGTGCTGCCGTGCACCCTGGCGCTCGGGCTGCTTGCCGAGCCGCTAACAGTTTCGCTGTTCCAGTACGGCAAGTTCGACGCCGTGGATGCTGCGATGACCCAGCGTGCGCTGGTCGCGTACTCGGTGGGGCTGCTGGGCATCATCGTGATCAAGGTGCTCGCGCCGGGCTTTTATGCTCAACAAAATATCCGCACGCCGGTGAAAATCGCGATCTTCACCCTCATAGTGACTCAGCTGTTCAATGTACTTTTCGTCTATGTCATCCATCTGGCACACGCCGGTTTAGCGC
Organism: Pseudomonas sp. AK106; assembly: GCF_053903055.1. Taxonomy (NCBI): domain Bacteria; kingdom Pseudomonadati; phylum Pseudomonadota; class Gammaproteobacteria; order Pseudomonadales; family Pseudomonadaceae; genus Pseudomonas; species Pseudomonas sp. AK106. Next base: position 4,861,177 of record NZ_CP096426.1, on the reverse strand, counting down.
TCGCGATCAGTGTCGGGGCTTGCCTCAATGCGTTGCTGCTGTTCTGGCAGTTGCGCAAGCAGGACCTGTTTCAGCCGCAGCCGGGTTGGCCGATGTTCCTGGGCAAGCTGATTATCGCGGTGGTGGCGATGTCCGCCGTGCTGCTGGGCCTGATGCATGTGATGCCCGCTTGGTCAGACGGCGAGATGCTGCAGCGATTCCTGCGCCTCGGCGCGCTGGTACTGGCAGGTGTCGTGACGTATTTCGGCACTTTGCTGTTGCTGGGTTTCCGGGTCAGGCATTTCGCTCGCAAGGCGATCCTGTAGGATCAGTCGTCGTTTTCTGCCGGTTAACGTCGATTGTTGTGGTTTGCCCGGATGTGTCGCCTGTCGTTGACGGCGGTGTGTGGTTATAATCGGCCACTTTATGAGCAAGAAGCGCGTTATGCAGCTGGTTCGAGGCCTTCACAATCTGCGCCCGCAGCACCGGGGCTGCGTCGCCACTATTGGCAATTTCGACGGTGTACACCGGGGTCATCAGGCTATCCTGGCGAGACTGCGTGAACGCGCCGTCGAGCTGGGCCTGCCCAGCTGTGTAGTGATTTTCGAACCGCAACCGCGTGAGTTCTTCGCTCCCGACACTGCGCCGGCCCGTCTGGCCCGGCTGCGCGACAAGCTCGATCTGCTGGCTGGCGAGGGCGTTGATCTGGTGTTGTGTCTGGCCTTCAATCAGCGCTTCAGCAAGCTCAGTGCATCCGAGTTTGTCGACACCGTGCTGATCGATGGCCTGGGTGTGAAACACCTGGAGGTGGGTGACGACTTCCGTTTTGGCTGTGACCGAGTGGGCGATTTCGATTTCCTGCAAAAAGTCGGCGCCGAAAAGGGCTTCACCGTCGAAGCGGCGCAGACCGTCGAAATCGATGGCGTCCGTGTGAGCAGCACCAAGGTGCGCACGGCGCTTGCCGCCGCAGACTTCACCCTGGCCCAGCATTTACTGGGCCGCCCGTTCGAAATCTCTGGCCGCGTACTGCATGGACAGAAACTGGCGCGTCAGTTGGGTACGCCCACGGCCAACGTGCAACTCAAACGTCGTCGCGTGCCATTGACCGGTGTCTACCTGGTCAGCGCGCAGATCGATGGCAAGGTATGGCCGGGCGTCGCCAACATTGGCGTGCGTCCCAGCGTGGCGGGCGATGGACGTCCCCATCTGGAGATTCATCTTCTGGATTTTACCGGCGATATCTATGGCCGGCGTTTGACGGTGGTATTCCACCACAAGCTGCGTGATGAGCAGCGCTTTGCCTCCCTTGAGGCGCTCAAGACGGCGATCGATGCGGATGTCGCTGCCGCTCGTGCCCACTGGCACGACCAACCGCTAAACTTTAGAGCCTGAAATGACCGACTACAAAGCCACGCTTAATCTTCCGGACACCGCCTTCCCGATGAAGGCCGGCCTGCCCCAGCGCGAGCCGCAAACTCTGCAGCGCTGGGACAGCATTGGCCTGTACCAGAAGCTGCGCGAAATTGGCAAGGATCGGCCCAAGTTCGTGCTGCACGACGGGCCTCCGTACGCCAACGGCAATATCCACATCGGTCATGCGGTCAACAAGATTCTCAAGGACATGATCGTTCGCTCGAAGACCCTTTCCGGCTTCGACGCGCCTTATGTCCCGGGCTGGGATTGCCACGGTCTGCCGATCGAGCACAAGGTCGAAGTCACCCACGGCAAGAATCTGCCTGCGGACAAGACCCGGGAACTGTGCCGTGCCTACGCGGCCGAGCAGATCGAAGGGCAGAAAGCCGAGTTCATCCGTCTGGGTGTGCTGGGCGACTGGGACAACCCGTACCGCACCATGGACTTCGCCAACGAAGCCGGTGAAATCCGCGCGTTGGCTGAGATGGTCAAGAACGGCTTTGTCTTCAAGGGCCTGAAGCCGGTCAACTGGTGTTTCGATTGCGGCTCTGCATTGGCTGAAGCGGAAGTTGAATACCAGGACAAGAAATCGTCCACCATCGACGTCGCCTTCCCGGTGGCCGATGCCGACAAGCTGGCTGCCGCCTTCGGTCTGCCAAGTCTGGGCAAACCTGCTGCCATCGTGATCTGGACCACCACCCCGTGGACCATCCCGGCAAACCAGGCGCTCAACGTTCACCCGGAATTCACCTACGCACTGGTCGATACCGGCGAGCGCCTGCTGGTGCTGGCTGAAGAGCTGGTTGAGTCCTGCCTGAAGCGATGGAACCTTGAAGGTTCGGTGCTGGCGACGGCCGAAGGTTCGGCGCTCGAGCTGATCAATTTCCGTCATCCGTTCTACGATCGTCTTTCGCCCATCTATCTGGCCGACTATGTCGAGCTGGGCGCGGGCACCGGTGTTGTACACTGCTCGCCGGCCTATGGCGTCGACGACTTCGTGATCTGCAAAAGCTACGGCCTGACCAACGACGACATCATCAGTCCGGTGCAGAGCAACGGTGTTTACAGCCCGTCGCTGGAGTTCTTCGGTGGCCAGTTCATCTTCAAGGCCAACCAGCCAATCATCGACAAGCTGACCGAAGTCGGCGCGTTGCTGCACACCGAAACCATCACCCACAGCTACATGCACTGCTGGCGCCACAAGACGCCGCTGATCTACCGCGCCACCGCGCAGTGGTTCGTCGGCATGGACAAGCAGCCGACGTCGGGTGACACCCTGCGCAGCCGCGCCGTGAAGGCTATCGAAGAAACCAAATTCGTCCCGGCATGGGGGCAGGCGCGCCTGCACTCGATGATCGCCAACCGTCCTGACTGGTGCATCTCCCGTCAGCGCAACTGGGGCGTGCCGATCCCGTTTTTCCTGAACAAGGAAAGCGGCGAGCTGCACCCGCGTACCGTTGAGCTGATGGAAGAAGTCGCTCAGCGTGTCGAGCAGGAAGGCATCGAAGCCTGGTTCAAGATGGACGCTGCCGAGCTGCTGGGTGACGAAGCGCCGCACTACGACAAGATCTCCGACACTCTGGACGTCTGGTTCGATTCCGGCACCACGCACTGGCACGTCCTTCGCGGCTCCCACCCGATGGGCCACGAAAGCGGTCCACGCGCCGACCTTTACCTCGAAGGCTCGGACCAGCACCGCGGCTGGTTCCACTCGTCGCTGCTGACCGGTTGCGCCATCGATAATCACGCGCCGTACCGTGAATTGCTCACCCACGGTTTCACCGTGGACGAGAACGGCCGCAAGATGTCCAAGTCGCTGGGCAACGTCATTGCGCCGCAGACCGTCAACGACACACTGGGCGCGGACATCATGCGCCTGTGGGTTTCGGCGACCGATTACTCCGGCGAAATGGCCGTTTCCAACACCATTCTGCAGCGCAGCGCCGATGCGTACCGTCGTATCCGCAACACCGCACGTTTCCTGCTCTCGAACCTGACCGGCTTCAACCCGTCCACCGACTTGCTGCCAGCCGAACAGATGCTGGCGCTGGACCGCTGGGCGGTGGATCGTGCGCTGCTGCTGCAACGTGAGCTGGAAGAGCATTACGGCGAGTACCGTTTCTGGAACGTCTACTCGAAGGTGCACAACTTCTGCGTTCAGGAATTGGGTGGCTTCTATCTGGACATCATCAAGGATCGCCAGTACACCACCGGTGCCAACAGCACGGCGCGCCGCTCTTGCCAGACTGCGCTGTTCCACATCTCCGAAGCGCTGGTTCGCTGGATCGCACCGATCCTGGCGTTTACCGCCGATGAGCTGTGGCAGTACTTGCCGGGCGAGCGTAACGAGTCGGTCATGCTCAACACCTGGTATACCGAGCTGAGCGAACTGCCTAAAGGCTTCGAGCTTGATCGCGCCTACTGGGAGCGGATCATGGCGGTGAAGGTGGCGGTCAACAAGGAAATGGAAAACCTGCGCGCGGCCAAGGCCATTGGCGGCAACTTGCAAGCCGAAGTCACGCTGTACGCCGAAGACGCGCTGGTGGCGGATCTGTCCAAGCTGAGCAACGAGCTGCGTTTCGTGCTGATCACCTCAACGGCCAGCGCCGCGCCTTTCGTCAGCGCGCCTGCCGATGCGGTGGTCACCGAAGTGGCTGGTTTGAAACTCAAGGTCGTCAAATCCGGCCACGCCAAGTGCGCGCGCTGCTGGCATCACCGCGAGGACGTCGGGGTCAATCCCGAGCATCCGGAAATCTGCGGTCGTTGCGTCGACAACATCAGCGGCGCAGGCGAGGTTCGTCACTATGCCTAATGCATCGGCTGGCCGTATGGGCCGACTGGGTTGGTTGTGGTTGAGCGTGCTGGTGGTGGTCATTGACCAGGCCAGCAAGTTCTACTTCGAAAGCCGCCTGGAGTTGTACGAGCAGATCGTCATCCTTCCTGACTACTTCAGCTGGATGCTGGCCTACAACACCGGGGCTGCGTTCAGCTTCCTGGCCGACAGTTCCGGCTGGCAGCGCTGGTTGTTTGCGCTGATCGCGGTGGTGGTGAGTGGGGTACTGGTGGTCTGGCTCAAGCGGCTCGGACGCGACGAAACCTGGCTGGCGATTGCCCTTGCCCTGATATTGGGCGGGGCACTCGGCAATCTGTATGACCGAATCTTCATCGGCCATGTCATAGACTTCATATTCGTGCATTGGAAAGAACACGGCTTCCCGGCCTTCAATGTTGCGGACAGCGCCATTACCGTTGGCGCGATCATGCTGGCTCTGGACATGTTCAAGAGCAAGAAAACCGGAGAGACCGTCAATGACTGATCAGTTGATGACCGAACAGGCTACTCAGGAAACACGCATCGGTCAGAACACGGAAGTCACCCTGCATTTCGCGCTGCACCTGGAAAACGGCGACACCGTCGACAGCACGTTTGACAAGGCGCCGGCGACTTTTAAGGTCGGCGATGGCAGCCTGCTTCCGGGCTTTGAGGCGCTGATCTTTGGCTTCAAAGCCGGTGACAAACGCACGCTTCAAGTGCCGCCGGAAAACGCTTTCGGTCAGCCGAACCCGCAAAATCTGCAGGTCATGCCCCGTTCGCAGTTCCAGAATATGGAGCTGTCGGAGGGGCTGCTGGTGATCTTCAACGATGCGGCGAACACCGAGCTGCCGGGCGTGGTGAAATCGATGGACGATGATCAGGTCACCGTCGATTTCAACCATCCGCTGGCGGGCAAGACGTTGACCTTCGAAGTAGAAATTTTCGAGGTGAAGGCACTCTGAGCATCGCCAGAGCGCCTGGCCCCGGCACTGTTCGGGGCCTTTTCGTTTATATGTTTCATTGCGCGTAGACACGAGGCACATCATGCAAATCAAACTCGCCAACCCACGTGGCTTCTGCGCCGGGGTGGACCGTGCGATCGAAATCGTCAATCGCGCGCTGGAAGTGTTTGGCCCGCCGATCTACGTGCGCCATGAAGTGGTTCATAACAAATTCGTCGTCGAAGACCTGCGCAGCCGTGGCGCGATCTTCGTCGAAGAGCTCGATCAGGTGCCGGACGACGTCATCGTGATTTTCAGTGCCCACGGCGTGTCGCAGGCGGTGCGCACCGAGGCGGCAGGTCGCGGCCTGAAGGTGTTCGACGCCACCTGTCCGCTGGTGACCAAAGTGCATATCGAGGTCGCGCGCTACAGCCGTGATGGCCGCGAGTGCATCCTCATTGGGCACGCCGGCCACCCTGAGGTCGAGGGGACGATGGGGCAGTACGACGCCAGCAATGGCGGCGCGATTTATCTGGTCGAAGACGAAGCAGACGTTGCCAACCTCCAGGTGAGCAATCCTGAGAACCTTGCCTTCGTGACCCAGACGACGCTGTCGATGGACGACACCAGCCGGGTCATCGACGCCCTGCGCACACGATTCCCGGCCATTGGTGGCCCGCGCAAGGACGACATCTGTTACGCCACGCAAAACCGTCAGGATGCGGTCAAGGTCCTTGCCGATGAGTGCGACGTGGTGCTGGTGGTCGGCAGCCCGAACAGCTCCAACTCCAATCGCCTGCGTGAACTGGCTGAACGCATGTCGACCCCTGCCTATCTGATCGATGGTGCCGAAGACATGCAGCGGAGCTGGTTCGACGGCGTGGGCCGCATCGGCATTACCGCCGGTGCTTCTGCGCCCGAGGTGCTGGTGCGTGGCGTGATCCAGCAGCTGCACGCCTGGGGCGCGACCGGCGAAGACGAGCTGGCCGGGCGCGAGGAAAACATCACCTTCTCGATGCCCAAGGAATTGCGCGTCAAGTCGCTGCTGTAATCCGGTCAATCCGTAACCGCATCATGCGCAGGGCTCGCTGCTGAATCCCTCGGATCGCAGCGTGACCCTGCCGGTCACCGCAATCACCAACTGGTAGCGACTGGCAGGTGCGTCTCTGAGGCACACCGCCAGTGTCCCGTTAGCGTTGTTCAGCAGCCGCCCCGTGTTATCGAAACCAATGCGCACGGCCACTTTGCTGTTGCCCACCACCCTGACGTCACGGTGGCTGGCGAACTCGGCCAGCGACAGCTCACCCTCGTCTCTGAGCTGGTTGCGGTTGCTGTCGACGAACACGTTCCAGCCTCGGCTCCAGTCCTTTTCAAGGGCCTGTATCACCACTGGCTGACTGCGCAGAATCGCCTCTGTGCGAGCCATTCGCAGCCCGCTGGCCAGTTGCTGAGCCGTGTCCTGACGTCGTTGTGAGTCGATCAACTGGCCGAAGGCGGGGATCGCGAGCGTCGCGACGATACCCACAATCACCAACCCTGCCAGCAGTTCAATCAGCGTCAATCCTTGCTGTTTCACGAGCGTCTTCCGTTGAGTTCGGCGCTCAAGCAAACACCTGCTCCGTTGCGCTGACAACCGGTTCGATTGTCAGCCGGTATGTCTGCAAGCCGCCGTTACACATCCTTCGGGCAAACCGCTGCGCATCGACTTCACTGGTGCCTGCACAGCGGACGGCAGAGGTGGGCGATGGCAGGAAAGGCGATGCAATCAGGGATGACATTGATCGAAGTGCTGGTTGCGCTGCTGATCTTCAGCGTTGGCATATTGGGTGTGGCGATGCTGCAGCTCAACGCGCTGAAGTACACCGACAGCTCGATGCGCAGCATGCACGTCAGTTTCATCGCCCATGATCTTCTCGAGCGAATCCGCGCCAATCCGGGCACCAGTTATGCGCTGGCTTCGCTGAGTCAGGCGCCATCGTCCGGCAGTCTCGCCGTCCCACGCCAGCAAGACCTGTACGACTTCGCGACGCAGTTGAGACGCGCGGTCGGTGACGATGCCGAGGCATCCATTGCGGTGTCGGGATCGAGCGTGACCCTCACATTGAAGTGGGACGATTCCCGCGCCAGCCAGGAGGCCGCACAGAAGCAGACGCTGACGTTGACCGCAGATGTATCTGCCGAGCGGGGCGCACGACCATGAGGCCTTTGGAGAAAGGCTTTGGCCTCGTCGAGGTTATGCTGGCGCTGATGTTGGGATTGGTGATGTCGCTGGCCTTGGCGCAGATATTCATCAGCTCAAAGAGCAGCTATGCCAGTCAGACATCGTCCGCCAGCCTGCAGGAAGACGCGCGATTCGTGCTCAGCAAAATGGTCCAGGAAGTGCGGCTGGTCGGCATGTTCGGCTGTTTGGGAAAAGTCGACGACGCCAGCGTCGGCAATGGCTTCTCCAAGGCGTTTGAAGCGCCGATCCACTGGGACGCCAGCTCGCAGACACTGAGCCTCGCCACCGCCGGAACCGGGGAGGGTGGAGGCTGGTCGACCTGGGTCATACACACCGACTGCGTGTCATCCGCCACCGCGTACTCCAACGGCCGGGCGCCCCGGCTCGCCGGACATGAGACCGCGATGCCCATTCACAAGCAGGTGTATCGCTTCAACAAGGCCCGCAATGAGCTGTCGCTGAATGGCCAGCCCCTGGTCAGCAACGTGCGCGCGTTCAGCGTGCTGTTCGGCGTTGCCGGTTCGATCAATGACCGCTCCGTTGCGCGGTACGCGGCCACCGCCGAACCCTCGTTGATCCGCAGTGTACGGCTGACCCTGACATTGTTCGACCCCGCAGATCGGGCGCAGGAACAGACCAGCGACGTCGTTGCCGCCCTCCGTAACCGGCTGGGGTGATCACATGAATATGAATCCACGACGTGGCGCGGTGTTGATCGTCAGCCTAGTGTTCCTGCTGTTGCTGACCCTCTTGGCGACATCGTCGATGCAGAACGCCACCCTCCAGGAAAAAGTGGCGGGCACGCTCAAGCGGCGTGATGCGTCGTTTCAGTCCGCCGAGACAGCGCTGCGCATTGCTGAATCAAACATCCTGTCATCCGGGTTTTCACTGCTGGCCTGTTCGTCGCCAGCGAGATGTTTGCCTCCGCCTGAAGCGCTGACACTTTCCAAAAGCGGAACGGGCGGGGCGTCGGGTGTGGATTGGGTCGCGACGCGCGGTGGTTTTTACGGCATTCAGCATGTCGGCCAAACCGATCAGCCGCCCGGTGGCGGAGACGGTCAGTTTCGGATCCTGTACCGCGTGACGGCCATCGGCATTGAGGGCGACTCACGCACCGTGATCGAAAGCATCCACACCGAGGAGCGTCGCGTGATGTGGCGGCAGCGGCAATGAACAGACCATCCGCGGGTTTCACCCTGATCGAGCTGCTGATTGCCATCGCCATCGTCGCGATTCTCGCCGCCGTCGCGTATCCGCAATACAGCGAATACACCCGGAAAACCCGCCGCTCGGAGATCGCCGGGGTGCTGGTTGAAGAGGCGCAGAAGCTTGAGCGGTTTCATTCACGGGCAGGGCAATACTCGGACGTCAGCGGGCCTCCGGCGTTTAGTCATGAGGTGTCGATGGGGAATGCGTTTTATCGGATAGGGGCTGAGCGCAAGGGGCGGACGTTCACGCTGACCGCTTCGCCGGTTGGCGGAGGAATGATGGCGGGCGATGCGTGTGGGAATTTTGTGCTGGAAAACACTGGCAAGCGCGACAATCTCGGGATGTCGGGGGCTGCCAGTGTGGCGGGGTGTTGGGGGCGCTGAAATGACCTGGGTCGGCTACGGCGCCGCGCGTCAGGGCGTTCGTCCGCCGAAAACAGCCACACATCCCCCCGGCAAATATTGAAACAACCGGTTGCTATATAGTTTCTCCATTAAGGAGAGATTAAATGCCCAAACGGTGTCGGGGTTTTACGCTGGTCGAGTTGCTGGTGACCATCACGTTGGTCGGCATCCTCGCCGCGATGGCCATTCCAAGTTTCACCTCTGCTATTCAGAACACCAAGGCCGACACGGAAGTAAGCGACTTTCAGCGTTTCCTTAACTACGCCCGCCAACAGGCTATAAACAGCGGCACTGTCATCCGTGTAACGCCATCGGTGGCGGGTGCTGCCTGGAATACTCAGCTGAGTGCCATTGATCCTGCGGCAACGGCGTCGATTCCCATTCTGCGAGTTTTGCCAGCGATGGACTCTGCATCAGTGCTTGCAGTGAGCGGAAATCCTACTGCGATCGACTTCAACAACCTGGGGGGGTTGTCCGCACCGGTGCCGACGGCGGCTGCTGCCGTAAGCATCACCTACACACGCGGCACCATCACCCGCGTGATCAACATATGCCTGAGCGGCCGTATCGTGTTGGGCGGTTGCTGATGAAGGCCAGAATTGATGCCAGGCAACAGGGCACGACGCTGATTGAGGTGCTGGTTGCCCTGCTTGTTCTAGCCATTGGGCTGTTGGGTGCGGCAGCGCTCCAGTTGAATGCGCTGAAATACACCGACAGTTCAAGGCTCAGCAGCCAGGCAAGCTTTATCGCGTACGACATGATGGATCGCATACGTGCCAATCCTGATGCTGACTATAGTTTGACTTCCCTGGCGGCGGTGACTTCTGGTCCCAATCTGACTGTTCCGCGGACGCAGGACCTCTACGACTTCAAGACTAATATCCGAACTCTCGACCCTGTCACGGGGGATGGGACGATTGCGGTGGATTCGGCAAATAAGCGGTTGGTCACCATTACTGTGATCTGGAGTGATGCCCGGGCCACCAACACGGCAACTGCCTTGCAGACCTTCAAAGTTACAAGTCGTGTGGCGATAGACGCGAAGGTGACGCAATGAAGCACCGCGCCAGAGGCTTCGGCCTGATCGAGATCATGATCTCGCTGTTACTGGGCCTGCTCATAGTGGCGGGCGTTATTCAGATTTTCATTTCAGCCAAGAACACTTATCTGTCACAGAACGCCTCGGCGGTCATGCAAGAAGATGCACGATTCATCCTCACCAAGATGGCGCAGGAAATACGCATGGTCGGGATGTTTGGCTGTCTGGCGACGGTCAAAGACTCAAGCGCCAACAGTGACTTCGCCGCTGCGCAAATGACGCCAGTTCGGTGGGATAACGCAACGTCGAAATTGACGCTGGTAACAGCCGACGTGGGAAATGATGGTGGTGTTCCTACCTGGACCGTTGTCTCCGATTGCAAGTCAGGAGCGACCGCTCGGACCGGAACGGCCATCCCTGCCGCCACCGAATTAGCATTTCCAATACGCCAACTCGTCTACCAGTTTGCGAATAAGCAGTTACTTCTTGGGGGGGCTGTCATCGTAAATAACGTGAATGACTTCTCGGTGATGTTTGGTACTGCCAATACGGCGTCGGACACAACGGTTACAGCGTACACCGCGACGCCCGCCAGCATGGCTACGGTGCGCAGCGTCAGGCTGACCCTGGAACTGCAGGACGCAACAGGTCGAGTTAAAAACCAGAAGTTCAGCGTTATGACCGCTTTACGCAACCGTCTCTACTAGGTGTTGCCATCTTGAATGTAACCAGACACAGAGGTGTACAACGTACCCGGGCCCGCGAGCGCGGAATGGCGCTGATCGTCAGTCTGGTGTTTCTGTTGCTGCTGACGTTGATCGGGATTTCATCAATGCAGAACGCTACGCTTCAGGAAAAGATGTCCGGCAGCGTCAAGTTTCGCAACGAGTCCTTTCAGATTGCGGAGGCGGCTGCGCGTATGGGGGAGTCTGCAGTTCAGGCCAGTAATTACAAGCTGGCGACATGCATAAAATGTGCTCCACCTCCGGAAGCTACAAGCGTAACGGGACCGGGTGCCAACAGTACCTCGGGAGTGACCTGGTTCGCGACGACAGGCATGACGGGAGGTTTGTGGGCTGTCCAGAAAATCGCCACAACCAAGGACCCGGTTAACATCAATTCTGTGGGGTGGGATGAAAGTAAGTCGTGGACGCTTTATCGCATCACAGGCGTTGGCATCTCTGGTAACTCACGAACTGTAGTGGAAAGTATTTATGCCAAACGTTGAGTGGTGCCGCAGGGCAAGGCTTTATCTGTGCAAGCTGATGATGGGCGCACTGCTTGGCCTTTATGGCTCGGCCACCGCTTTCGCCGCATTTGTGCCGTCTGATTCTCCCTTGTTAACCGTGGGGTCGGTGACGCCGAACGTCATGCTGCTGGTGGATGACTCCGGGAGTATGAACAGTATCATCTGGGCCTCGGGGTTTGATCCCAACGCGGATCCGGTTCAAGTTTACAGCTGCAATTCGGATTTCAACTGCAGTAATGTCACTGCAATGGATATGACGGACACCAACTTTTTTGTGGGAAACCTGCGTGCCGGCGGCTGCGATAATGGGTATGACGGTTTCTACAAGTTCACCACACGCACGCGCGTCTGTCTCAAACTCCCCGACCCGGTGGGCAACGGGAATACCCGGTACACCACTGCTTACATCAGCTACTTGCTTTACGCCACGTCGTTGTCCAAAAAAGACTACACGGATGATTCGATTCCCGACGATTACAGAATCAGTGTCGCGCGCACGGTGTCTGCCGCGCTGGTGGCCAGCAATCGAAATCTGCGAATTGGCCTGGCCACCTTCAATCCCCCTACGAGCGGAAACGCTGGGCCTGGCGGCAACATCGCAAGGGCGATCAGCGATCTGTCCCAGACGACCGCTACAACTACCGCGCAAGCCAATGCCAACTACAACTCGCTGATCTCGTCCATCAACGGCCTTGCGGCAATCGCCAACACGCCATTGGCTGAAACCTATTACGAGGTGACCCGCTACTTTCGCGGAATGACGCCCTATTACAATACGACGCCTTCGACCTACACCAGCCCGATTCAGTACCGTTGTCAGCGAAACTATGGAGTCGTGATTACCGACGGTCTGCCGACCTACGATCGAACCTTCCCCACGAATGATCCGCTGGGCGGCGCAAGCTTGCCCAACTGGGACGGCAAGAACAACGACGGTGATAACCTCAATGGCGATGGGGAGGGTGACACCCTTTATCTGGACGATATCGCGAAATTCGCCTACGACATCGATATGCGAGCGAGCGGAACCGATGCCGCCGGCAAGAGCTGGGACGCTGCAGATTTCACCAAACAGAACATGTTCACCTACACAGTAGGATTTACAGCAGCCAATGCAATGCTCTCGGACGCGGCCACTTACGGTAAGGGTACTTATTACCAGGCGACGGACAGCGCGGGTCTCAATGCTGCGTTATCCGCGGCTCTGAACGACATCACCTCCCGCGCAGGAACCGGGGGAGGTGTAGCGTCGAATTCATCCACACTGTCCAGCTCATCGGTTTATTTCCAGACGCAATACGATCCGACTGACTGGCGGGGCACAATCAAGGCTTCGGCAATTTTGGCTGATGGAACCGTAAACACCGCATCGCCTATCTGGTCCACCGACAAACAAATCGTTCCGGGCATTACTGCTACTTACGAGTCCTGGAACTCCCTGACCAATGCCGTTATTCCGTTGTCCTTTCCAAGCTTTTCATTGCCCCAACAGACCGTGCTCAACGCCAATCTGCCGCTTGGGATTTCTGGGCTGGATTTAGTGCAATGGAGTAAAGGGACGAACAAGACAGGATTGAAAACGCGTACGGTGTTGCTCGGTGATGTGATCAACTCGCCCTTGACGTACGCCTCACCTACGGACAACCCAGCGTCGGACCCTGCCTCTGATAATAGCTATTCCACGTATTTGGATATCAAATCAAACTCAATGAATCCCTCCCTCGTAGTCAACGCCAATGATGGGTTGGTCAACGTGATCGACCCGTCCACGGGTAACAGGCTTTATGGGTACATGCCATCCACCGTTCTCGCGAACCTGCATTACGTCGCTGACCCTAACTACATCAACGGCGTATCTCACAAATTTTTGGTGGATGGGCAAATTTCCGTCGTAGATGTCCAGTTTGCTTCGTCCTGGAAAACTCTAGCCATCGGGGGGACGGGCTCCGGTGGCAAGGGATTTTATGCGCTGCAGCTGTTTAATGCCGGTGCTTCTAATACGGTTAAAGCGCTTTGGGACATCAGCAGCGTTAGCACAGGTTTTGCCAACATGGGTTACGCGTATGCCAAACCGGAGGTGGCTCAACTGCCAGACGGCCGATGGGCAGCATTCATCTCTAATGGCTATGGCAGCACCAATGGCGTGGCGTCACTCTTTGTCGTTGATGTCAGCAATGGGGCTCTTATAAGAGAGATCGCCGTCGATAACTCAGGCAACAATGGATTGTCCTCAGTCAAGTTACGCGTCAATGCACAGAGTGTTGTTCAGTACGCTTATGGCGGTGATTTGAAGGGTCAGATGTGGAAGTTTGACTTCACGGGGCAAACCGCATCCACCTGGAAAGTAGGGCTGGGTGGAAGTCCACTGTTCACTGCCTCAGGAGGGGCGAATCAGCCGATCACTGCTCAGCCGGTCGTGGGAAATAATCCGAACGGCGGCAAGATGGTTTATTTTGGCACGGGCAAATTGCTCGAAACCGCGGACAAGACCACGACCGCGACTCAAGCGTTTTATGCGGTCTGGGACAATGACGGGACGAGTGCCAACTATCGCGAAAGCGACCTTGTAGCGCAGGCTATAAATGGGGTCTCAAGCGGAGCTTCTGGGCAGTTTTTTACCACTACCCAAAATGATGTGAATTATGCAGCCAAGAAAGGCTTCTACCTTCCGTTGATTTATAACACCGTCGCGACGGGGGAGCGTGTTATCTATCCGGCGACACTCGCGTTCGGCCGGGTTCGATTTACCACGGCTATCGTCGACACAGGTGATCCATGTTCAAGCTCTGGATCGGGTAGATACGTTGAACTTGATGCGTTAAGCGGGCGGATGCTTAGCTATCCGGTTCTGGATACAAACGGTGATGGGCAGGTCAACAGTGCTGACGCTAATTCAAGCGGTATCCTGATAAGCGGTGGCGTGCCTAACGCAGCCGTTACGCTTGATAAAGAGAACGGCAATCAAGCGATTCCTTTGGGCGGTTTAGGTACCCCTCAAACCATCACTGATTTGGGCGGGGTGTCAAACCGACGCATCATGTGGCGACAGATCAGATGAGGAAAGAAAAAATGATGGGCAGTAAATCGAAAGGATTCACCCTCATAGAACTGATGATCGTGGTGGCGATTGTGGGTATTCTCGCGGCGATCGCCTACCCCAGTTATACGGAATATGTGAGGCGCACTCACCGTACCGAGATTGCTGGGATTTTGATGGAGCAGAGCCAGGTATTGGAGCGTTACTTCACCAAGACCGGTAGCTATAAAGACGCGACGGTGACGGTCTCGAATGCTTGGTACACCGTTGCAGTGGTGCCCGCCGATGCGACCTTCACCTTGACGGCTACACCCATAGCCAACTCCATGATGAACGGCGACAAGTGCGGCACCTTCCAGATCACCAATACCGGCGCGCGCACCAACTCCACCGGCCTGTCGAACAAAGACTGTTGGGGCCGTTGAATCCATGCAGATGAACAGGCCGTGGCCGTTGTGCTAAATCAAGACATAGTCATCATCGGCGGAGGCGTCATCGGCCTCCTGACCGCCTTCAATCTCGCCTCCAAAGGCCGAAGCGTAACGCTGCTCGACCGCTCTGAAGTCGGCCAGGAATCCTCATGGGCCGGCGGCGGCATTGTGTCGCCGCTCTACCCATGGCGCTACAGCCCCGCCGTAACGGCACTCTCGCACTGGTCGCAGGATTTTTATCCGCAGCTCGCCGAGCGCTTGCTGGCAATGACCGGCATCGATCCGCAAGTGCACAAGACCGGCCTTTACTGGCTGGATCTCGACGACGAGGCCGAGGCGCTCGAATGGGCCGCGCGTGTGAATCGTCCGCTGACGTCGGTGGATATTTCTGCGGTCTACGACGCCGTGCCGGTCATGGGCGGCGGCTATTCGCGAGCGGTGCACATGGCCGACGTCGCTAACGTCCGCAATCCGCGTCTGGTCAAGTCGCTCAAGGCTGCGTTACTGGCATTGCCCAACGTGGTGATTCGCGAGCACTGCCAGGTCATCGACTTTGTGCGCGAAGGTGATCGCGTCCTGGGTGTCACGACGGACGGGGGCGATGTGCTCGGCGACAGCGTGGTGCTGGCCGCCGGTGCATGGAGCGGTGATCTGCTCGGCAAATTGGGGCTGGCGCTGCCCGTTGAGCCGGTCAAAGGCCAGATGATCCTCTACAAGTGCGCCGCCGACTTTCTGCCGAGCATGATCCTCGCCAAGGGCCGTTACGCGATCCCTCGGCGTGACGGGCATATCCTCATCGGCAGTACGCTTGAGCACGAAGGGTTTGATAAGACGCCCACCGAAAATGCCCTGGACAGCCTGAAAGCCTCGGCGATCGAATTGATACCCGCGCTGGCGGATGCGCACGTGGTCGGGCACTGGGCGGGGTTGCGACCGGGGTCGCCTGACGGCATTCCATTCATCGGGCCTGTGCCAAATCATCAAGGCTTATGGCTGAACTGCGGGCACTACCGCAACGGCCTGGTGCTGGCGCCGGCTTCGTGTCAGTTGCTGACAGATTTGCTGGTGGGGGAAATGCCGATTATAGATGAGGCGCCTTATGCGCCAGAGGGGAGACTGAAACCATGAGCGGCCATCTCCGACGCCAGTAGCCCTCGAAGTGCTTCGGTACTCGTGAGTAGCTCCGCGAGCAAAGCGTCATCGATGTCCATGTAGCCTTCGTACTCAGCGAGGTTTCTGCGCTCGTGGCAAAGCGCAAAGAGCCGTACCCGCACTTTATCCATATCAGCGTGTGTGGAAGGCACTGAAACACACGATAGCGGCGGTCCGACCGGTATCCTTTCAGGCGCAGTGCCGACAGCGCCATTGCGTGTGCAGCGTTATAGGCCAGATCAAAACGGCTGGCGTATGAAAGAGCGGAATTATGAGCGTCCAACAGCCTATCAAGGGCCGAGCGGACCAGTCCGATATTCGTTCTTGTTAGCAGGCTCGGCTTTCAATCCGCCGGTACGTACCAAGTTCGCCGAAGCTCGTTGCCCATTCCGTGGGTTCTCCCTAATCGCTTCCGATGATGTCGATCTTTTCCTGCTCTGCCACGCGGGTCACGAAGCTGTTGCCGGTGGCGAGCTTCGCTTTCCAGTCTGACGGCGTGTAGAGCGTTGGGTTGATGGGCCTGCCCAGCATCTCTTCGAGCGGGATCATACGCTCCATCACTTCGCTGTAGCTGACGCCTTCACCGATCAGCATCAGATCTAGGTCGCTGGATGTGTTGGCGGTCCCTTTCGCAACCGAGCCGTAGATAAACGCTCGCTGAATCTGGTCTGCGAAAGGCAGCAACTCCACTCGAAGGTGATCGGCGATGCCGAATGTTTTGCGCACAAGGCCAGTCAGTTCGGGGTACACCGGACTTTCAGGATTCGCCTGATAATGGATTTGGTTGCCCTGCCGGGTTGCGGTCAGCAAACCTGCTGAGTGCAATTTCTCCAGCTCACGAGTTGTGCTGCCTTTGCCGACCTGGACCCAGCGACTGATTTCGTTGGTATAGAAGCTCCGCTCCGGATTGCCGAAGAGCAGGCCCAGCACTCGTTGCTGAGTCGTGGTGAAGAGCGCGTCGCCGATGTTCATAGGGATCTGTCTAGATAAGTCCCAAAAAGGGAACGATAGGTCCCTTTTTGGGACCTGTCCAGCGCGGCGTAATCCATCACTCCAATCCCAACTTCTTCAACCGATAACGCATCGACCTGAACGTCAAATTCAAACGCTGCGCTGCCGCCGTGCGATTCCAGCGGGTTTCCTCCAGCGCCTGCAGGATCAGTTTGCGCTCGATGCTTTCCAGGTAGTCTTCCAGGTTATCAATGTTGGCCAGGCTCGGGCCGTTCTCCTCGGCGGGGCGTGATGGCTCGGCCAGGCGCAGGTCCGCGGTGTCGATCTGATCGTCTTCGCACAGCGTGTATGCCCGCTCAAGCATGTTTTCCAGCTCGCGCACGTTGCCGGGGAAGCGATAGCCCTTGAGGGCCGCCAGCGCATGGGGCGGTAGGACGGTCGCTGGCTCACCGGCGGACTCGGTCAGGCGGCGCAGTACGCTGTTGGCGATCTCTTCGATGTCTTCGCGACGTTCGCGCAACGGCGGCACGCGCAGCTCGATGACGTTCAGTCGGTAATACAAATCCTGCCGGAAACGCCCGGCAGCCACTTCCTGATTAAGGTCCTTGTGGGTCGCGCACAGCACGCGAACATCCACCACTTGCTCCTGCTGACCGCCGATGGCGCGAACGGACTTTTCCTGGATCGCGCGGAGCAGTTTCACCTGCATCGCCAGCGGCAGATCAGCCACTTCATCGAGAAACAGGGTGCCGCCGTGGGCGACCTGAAACAGCCCGGGCTTGTCTTCGTGGGCGCCGGTGAAGCTGCCTTTGCGATGTCCGAAAAATTCGCTTTCCATCAGCTCTGAAGGGATCGCGCCACAATTGACCGGCACAAACGGCTGCTCGGCGCGCGGGCCTTGCTCATGAATAAGCCGGGCGACCAGTTCTTTGCCGCTGCCCGATTCGCCGCTGATGTAGATCGGCGCCTGGCTGCGCGCCAGTTTGGCGATCTGCTTGCGCAGCGCCTGCATCGGCGGGGAGCTGCCCAGCAGGCGATGGTCAATGCGGTTTTCTTCGGCAGGCGCGGTGCGCAGGCGCAGGGCGCTGGACACCAACTCACGCAAGCGTGTCAGGTCGACCGGCTTGGTCAGGAAATCGAACGCGCCGGCTTTCAGTGCATGGATCGCCGTGTCGAGGCTGCCATGGGCGGTGATCATCGCCACCGGTACCTGGTTGTGGCGTTTCTGAATGTGTTGCACCAACTCCAGGCCGTTGCCATCGGGCAAGCGCATGTCGGTCAGGCACAGGTCGAACGGCTCGCGGGCCAGCCACTCTTGCGCTTCCTTGACGTTGCGCGCACTGCGGGTGTCCAGTTTCATCCGACCGAGCGTGATTTCCAGCAGCTCGCGAATGTCCGGCTCATCGTCGACGATCAGGATCTTTTGCCGTTGGCTCATGTTCAGCTCAGCTTGAACGGATGGGCGAAGGTCATTCGCATGCAGCTTCCGCCACCTTCCCGTGGAATGTAATTGAGGCTCGCCTGATTGCTTTCGCACAACTCGCGCGAGAGATACAGGCCCAGGCCGGTTCCTTTGCTTTCGGTGGTGAAGAAGGGTTCGAAGATTTTCGCCAGATGCTCTTCGGCAACACCCGGTCCGTCGTCGAGGACGTCCAGCGTCGGCAGTTCGCTGTACGGGGCTTGAAACAACCTTAGCCAAACTTGCGCGTGTTCGTGGAGCTGGCCGCTGTAGCGCAAACCGTTTTGCACCAGATTGCTCATCACCTGCTGCAATTGTTCGGCGTCCATCTGCGTACTGAGCACGCCTGCGCCGATGTCCATATGCACGCTTTGACCCGCCGTCAGCTCATCCCGAAGGTTAACGACGAACGCCTCCAGCCATTGCTTGAGATCGAGCAGCTGGGGTTCGGTCTGACGTCGACGAGACAGCTGCAGAACGTTCTCGATCACCAGATTCATCCGCCGCGATTGATCGTGAATGATCTGATTGAGACGCCGGTCCGGCGCGGTCAGTTCCTCCGATTCCAGCAGCAGTTGCGCGGCATGACTGATGGCGCCCAGCGGGTTGCGGATCTCGTGGGCAATACCGGCGGTCAGTCTGCCCAGCGCGGCCAGTTTGAGCTGCTGGGCCTGTTGGGAAATCTGCGACAGGTCATCGAGAAATACCAACGTGTGGCGATGACTGCCGCGTGCCAGTGGGATGAAACCCGGACGCAGCACCGGACCAATGGCCGAAGTGGTGATGCTGCGCGGGGCCATCGACGGGTTGGTCATCCATTGACCCAGGCGCTCGACCAGTTGCGGCGAATAGGCGTCGACGATTTCGCCCAGCAAGCGCTCGTGGCCCAGTAAATTCAGCGCGCTCTGGTTGGCGAGCAGTACTTTGTGGTCCTCGTCGAGCACCAGAATGCCGGTGCGCATGCGCTGCAGGATCAGCGCGTTGAGTTCTTCAAGGTTGTCGACGTCAGCGGCGCGACGTTCGGCGATGTCTTCACTGAGCTGCAAGCGGCGTGACAGGGCCTGGACCAGCAGGGCCGCCGCAAAGCACAGGGCACCCAGCGAGCCGGCCTGCACGAAATGATTGGCCGCTGAAGGCTTGTGATAGCTGATGTAGAAGGTCAGATAGATGATGCCGATGGCTGACAGCGCGGCAATCAGCAGGCCGGTTCGCTTGCGCAGGAGCACATTGCTGATTGCCACCGAGGCGATAATCAGGTTGCCAATGCCGCTCGGTGCACCGCCCCCGGCGTAGAACAGCGCCGCCAGCATCAGCGTGTCGGCCATGGCGAGGGAGAACAGTTGCCCCTGGCGGCTCGGGCGTTCGAGCAGCACCACGACAAGGATGTTGAAGACCAGATACAGCCAACAGCCGATGCGGAACAGCTCGATGTCGGCCAGCTCCAGCAGTTCGGCATCCAGGCTGCTGGAGATCAGCAGCACCAGCAGCACGCCGATGCTCAGACGATAGAGGTGATACAGCCGCAGGATGCGTTGGGCCTGAGGCGTCGCCAGCGACAGGCTGTCAGCGGTCACGTGCAGCGGGGCCCTGCAAACGGTGCGCTTCGGTGCAATACCATTGCTGGTTCTGGCTCAGCGCGCGATCGCGAGGGACATGCACGCCACATTGCGCGCAACGCACCATGGGCGCTGCGTCGAGTTCCGGCGTTGCGGGCTTCGGGCGTGGGGCAGGCCCTTTGACCAGGCGTTTGAAAAACCAGACGACCGCCACAATCAGGGCGAGCCACATAATCAAGCGAATCATGTCTGTCAGCTTATGAAGTGAAGAGCGCGCAGTGTAGCCAAGCGGATGTCGGGCGCACAGTCATCTCCATCGCCGGATGCTGTCGGAAAATGGTCGGGCATGAAAAAAGGCCCCGAAGGGCCTCTTTTAGCTGACGTTTTGCAGGGACTGAATCAGTCGAACAGGCCAAAGGTCATGTAGCTGAAGATCGAGCGGCTTTTCGGCGTGCCGTCGTCGTCATCGTTTTTCTTCTCTTCGTCAGCCGACTGGTTCTCAGGCAACAGTTCGGCAGGGATGGCTTCCTTGGCGTCCTGATACTGCTTGATCACGTCCTGATTGGCGCGGGTTTGTCCTGGCGGCAGCGGCGGACGGCTTTCAATCAGACCCAGGGTCGCCTTGGACAGCCAGGAGCGGTTGTCGGCTTCTGCCGTGCGCGCTTCGAACTTGCCATCTACCAGCTGCGGGTGATCCGGATAGTTGGTTTTCAGGACTTCCAGGCTGGTTTCAGCCAGGTCGTCCAGGTGCAGACGCTGATAAGCCTCGACCATGACCGCCAGGCCGTCACCGACCGATGGGGTTTCCTGGAAGTTTTCGACAACGTAACGACCGCGGTTGGCCGCTGCGACGTAAGCCTGACGGGTCAGGTAGTAGTCGGCAACGTGAATCTCGTAGGCCGCCAGCAGGTTGCGCAGGTAAATCATGCGCTGCTTGGCGTCAGGGGCGTAGCGGCTGTTCGGGTAGCGGCTGGTCAGCTGGGCGAACTCGTTGTACGAATCGCGAGCAGCGCCCGGGTCACGCTTGGTCTGATCCAGCGGCAGGAAGCGGGCAATGATGCCGACGTCCTGGTCGAACGAGGTCAGGCCCTTGAGGTAATAGGCGTAGTCGACGTTCGGGTGTTGCGGGTGCAGACGAATGAAACGCTCGGCCGCCGACTTGGCAGCCTCGGGCTCGCCATTCTTGTAGTTGGCGTAGATCAGCTCGAGTTGCGCCTGGTCAGCATAGCGACCGAACGGATAACGCGACTCCAGCGCCTTGAGCTTCTCGGTGGCGCTGTTATAGCTGTTGTTGTCCAGATCGGCCTGCGCCTGCTGGTACAGCTCGACTTCACTGAGGTTTTCGTCGATGACTTCTTTCTTCGAAGAACAGGCAACAGTAAGTCCGAGGATGGCTATCAGCAGCAGGTGTTTCACTTGCATGGCGGCTTGCGTCCCTATAACGGCCTGCTGTCTTGCGCAGGACCGTCCTGTTATGATGGGCGCCCCGTGGAACCCCCGGGACAAAAGACGCCGTATTTAACCACAAGCGCACAGCCGAAACCAAAGGCCAGTGCCACCTCCTAGTTTGAGCATGTCTGAGATCATAGAACTCCGCGCAGAGGTGCCGTCCGAATTGGGCGGTCAACGCCTCGACCAAGTCGCCGCCCAACTATTCGCAGAGCACTCGCGCTCGCGCCTTTCCGCCTGGATCAAAGACGGCCGCCTGACTGTGGATGGCGGCGCTTTGCGCCCGCGTGACATCGTGCATGGCGGCGCCGTTCTGCTCCTCAAAGCCGAGCAGGAAGCCCAGGGCGAGTGGATCGCGCAGGACATCGAGCTCGATATCGTCTACGAAGACGACCAGATCCTGGTGATCAACAAGCCGTCCGGTCTGGTGGTGCATCCGGCAGCAGGTCATGCCGACGGCACCCTGCTCAACGCCTTGCTGCATCACGTGCCGGACATCATCAATGTCCCGCGTGCCGGCATCGTGCACCGCCTGGACAAGGACACCACCGGTCTGATGGTGGTCGCCAAGACCATCCAGGCGCAGACGCAACTGGTCACCCAGCTGCAGAATCGCAGCGTCAGCCGCATCTATGAGTGCATCGTCATCGGCGTGGTGACCTCGGGTGGCAAGATCAACGCACCCATCGGTCGTCATGGCCAGCAGCGTCAGCGCATGGCGGTCATGGAAGGCGGCAAGCCTGCGGTCAGCCATTACCGGGTTCTGGAGCGTTTCCGTTCGCACACCCACGTGCGGGTGAAGCTGGAAACCGGGCGCACCCACCAGATCCGCGTGCACATGGCCCACATCAACTTCCCGCTGGTCGGCGATCCTGCCTACGGCGGTCGTTTCCGTATTCCGCCTGCAGCCAGTGTCACCATGGTCGAATCGCTGAAACACTTCCCGCGTCAGGCGCTGCATGCGCGTTTCCTTGAGCTGGATCATCCGACGACCGGTAAGCGCATGAGCTGGGAATCGCCGCTGCCGGACGACTTTGTCTGGCTGCTGACCCTGCTCAAGCAAGACCGCGAAGCGTTCATCGGATGACTGAGCGCGTGACGGACTGGCTGATTCCCGACTGGCCTGCGCCGGCGGGTGTCAAAGCGTGCGTCACGACGCGTTCGGGCGGTGTCAGTGTGGCGCCGTTCGACAGCTTCAATCTCGGCGATCACGTTGATGACGATCTGGCAGCCGTTACACACAACCGTTCGGCGCTGACCACACGCCTGCACGTTCAGCCTGCATGGCTGAAGCAGGTTCACGGTATTGACGTCGTCGAGGCTGCACCGGCAGATGTACTTCAGGCTGATGCCAGCTGGAGCCGAACCCCGGGCGTTGCCTGCACCATCATGACGGCTGATTGCCTGCCGGCCCTGTTCTGCAACAAAGCCGGTACTCAGGTCGCCGCTGCCCATGCAGGTTGGCGCGGTCTGGCGGCAGGTGTGCTTGAGGCGACTGTGGACAGTTTTGCCGATGCGTCATCCGAGATCCTCGTCTGGCTTGGCCCTGCCATCGGGCCGCAGGCATTCGAAGTCGGTCCCGAAGTCCGTGAAGCCTTTATAGCCATGCACCCCGAGACGGCCGATGCGTTCGTGCCGGGCGCCAACGCCGGCAAATTCATGGCCGACATCTATCAGTTGGCGCGTCTGCGTCTCGCTGCCCACGGTGTCACAGCGGTCTACGGCGGCGGTTTTTCGACCTATAACGATGAGCGCTTCTTTTCTTATCGCCGTGGCGCACGCACTGGACGCTTCGCTTCGCTTGTCTGGGTCGAAGCCCGGTAGCCTCCGCCGCTCCACTCTTTCCTCCCGAATCCTCTCCTTCAAGCTAATGTTGACCCATGTCAACCAGTGCGCGCTTGAATCCTGCCTAATCGACCGCATCTAAAGAACCATCTGGCAGGTTTTCTTTATTAGGTGTGTTCATTGCTCCGGCCTGCCCATATAGGAAGGTGAAGAATGCGTATTGACCGTTTAACCAGCAAATTACAACTCGCTCTCTCAGATTCTCAATCACTGGCGGTGGGCCTGGACCATCCGGCTATCGAACCCGCGCACCTGATGCAGGCGCTGCTTGAGCAGCAGGGCGGTTCGATCAAGCCTTTGCTGCTGCAAGTGGGCTTCGATATCAACAGCCTGCGCACCGCGCTGACCAAAGAGCTCGACCAACTGCCGAAGATCCAGAACCCGACTGGCGACGTGAACATGTCGCAGGACCTGGCGCGCCTGTTGAACCAGGCCGATCGCCTGGCTCAGCAGAAGGGCGATCAGTTCATCTCCAGCGAGCTGGTGTTGCTCGCCGCGATGGACGAGAACAGCAAACTCGGCAAGCTGCTGCTCGGCCAGGGCGTCAGCAAGAAAGCACTGGAAAACGCCATTAGCAACCTGCGGGGCGGCGATGCCGTCAACGACCCGAACGCCGAGGAATCCCGTCAGGCGCTGGACAAGTACACCGTCGACCTGACCAAGCGCGCCGAGGAAGGCAAGCTCGACCCGGTGATTGGCCGCGACGACGAGATCCGTCGGACTATCCAGGTGCTGCAGCGCCGGACCAAGAACAACCCTGTGCTGATCGGTGAGCCTGGCGTGGGTAAAACCGCCATCGCCGAAGGCCTTGCCCAGCGCATCATCAACGGCGAAGTGCCGGACGGACTGCGAGGCAAGCGTCTACTGTCGCTGGACATGGGCGCACTGATCGCGGGTGCCAAATTCCGTGGCGAATTCGAAGAGCGCCTGAAAGGCCTGCTCAACGAACTGTCGAAGCAGGAAGGGCAGATCATCCTGTTCATCGACGAGCTGCACACCATGGTCGGTGCCGGCAAGGCCGAAGGTTCGATGGATGCCGGCAACATGCTCAAGCCGGCGCTGGCCCGGGGTGAGTTGCATTGCGTGGGCGCCACGACGCTCAACGAGTACCGCCAATACATAGAGAAGGACGCTGCCCTCGAGCGTCGCTTCCAGAAAGTGCTGGTGGATGAGCCGAGCGAAGAAGACACCATCGCCATTCTGCGCGGCCTGAAAGAGCGCTATGAGGTTCACCACAAGGTGGCGATCACTGACGGCGCAATCATTGCGGCCGCCAAGCTCAGCCACCGCTACATCACCGACCGGCAACTGCCGGACAAAGCCATCGACCTGATCGACGAAGCCGCCAGCCGCATCCGCATGGAGATCGACTCCAAGCCGGAAGTGCTCGACCGTCTTGAACGTCGCCTGATCCAGCTGAAGGTGGAAGCGCAGGCGCTGAAGAAGGAAGACGACGAGGCCGCGATCAAGCGCCTGGAAAAACTCCAGGAAGAGGTTCAGCGCCTTGAGCGGGAATACGCCGATCTCGAAGAAATCTGGACCTCCGAAAAAGCGGAAGTGACCGGTTCTGCACAGATTCAGCAGAAGATCGAGCAGTCCCGCCAGGAACTGGAAGCGGCGCGGCGTAAGGGCGACCTCAACCGCATGGCCGAATTGCAGTACGGGGTCATCCCCGATCTGGAACGCAGCCTGCAGATGGTCGACCAGCACGGCAAGCCGGAAAACCAGCTGCTGCGCAGCAAGGTGACCGAGGAAGAGATTGCCGAAGTCGTGTCCAAGTGGACCGGCATTCCGGTTTCGAAGATGCTCGAAGGCGAGCGTGACAAGCTGCTGAAGATGGAAGAGCTGCTGCACCAGCGGGTGATCGGCCAGAACGAAGCGGTCGTCGCCGTGGCCAACGCGGTGCGCCGGTCGCGTGCCGGGTTGTCCGATCCGAACCGTCCGAGCGGCTCGTTTATGTTCCTTGGCCCAACCGGTGTGGGTAAGACCGAGCTGTGCAAGGCGCTGGCGGAGTTCCTGTTCGACACCGAAGAGGCCATGGTGCGCATCGACATGTCTGAGTTCATGGAGAAACATTCCGTGGCTCGTCTGATTGGCGCGCCACCTGGCTATGTCGGGTACGAAGAAGGCGGTTATCTGACCGAAGCGGTACGCCGCAAGCCTTACTCGGTCATCCTGCTGGACGAAGTCGAGAAAGCGCACCCGGACGTCTTCAACGTCCTGCTGCAAGTGCTCGAAGACGGGCGTCTGACCGACAGTCACGGGCGTACGGTGGATTTCCGTAATACCGTGATCGTCATGACCTCCAACCTCGGCTCGGCTCGCATCCAGGAGCTGGTGGGCGATCGGGAAGGGCAGCGCGCGGCGGTCATGGATGCGCTCACCACGCACTTCCGTCCGGAGTTCATCAATCGGGTCGATGAAGTGGTGATCTTCGAACCGCTGGCCCGCGATCAGATCGCAGGCATCACCGAGATCCAACTCGGCCGCCTGCGCAAGCGTCTGGCGGAGCGCGATCTGGGGCTGGAGCTGTCCAGCGAGGCGATGGACAAGCTGATCGCTGTCGGCTACGACCCTGTGTATGGCGCGCGGCCGCTCAAGCGGGCCATCCAGCGCTGGATCGAAAACCCGCTGGCTCAGTTGATTCTGTCGGGTGGCTTCATGCCTGGCACCAGCATCAGAGGCACGGTGCAGGACGACGAGATCGTCTTCGGCTGATCCGCACTTCTATATAGAAACGCAACGGGCTCTCCTGATGGGGGCCCTTTTTTATGCGGGGTGATTTATTCGCCGAGCGCAAGATTTTCACGAGGTTGAGGGCGATCCGCAAAAAATTCGCAAATCATTGTCTTGAAAGCAATTTAGAGGGTTGACAGGTGTTTCTGGAAATGTAGAATAGCGCGCCTCAGAGACGTGAACGCAGCGATGCAGACAGGTCGAAGAGGCTGAAAATGCGGTAGGTTCAGTGAGGTAAACGCCAAATTCGTTTGGTGCAAAATTACTGAATTTGTTGTGTTGAAGCGCGTCAAACGCTGCATCTGAAATTGATAGATTTGAAAAGATCGTTCCGTGATAGCTCAGTCGGTAGAGCAAATGACTGTTAATCATTGGGTCCCAGGTTCGAGTCCTGGTCACGGAGCCAATTTCAAGAGGTAGTACCGTCGGGGTATAGCGCAGTCCGGTAGCGCGCCTGCTTTGGGAGCAGGATGTCAGGAGTTCGAATCCCCTTACCCCGACCATTATTTGGGTCGTTAGCTCAGTTGGTAGAGCAGTTGGCTTTTAACCAATTGGTCGTAGGTTCGAATCCCACACGACCCACCATTTTTGACCTGGCTTCATCGGGTTGGATCTTAGGGAGTGACGCCATTCGCGTCACCCGCTCTGGAAACGCCTTAGGGTGTTTTCATGTTTCACCGGGGTATAGCGCAGTCCGGTAGCGCGCCTGCTTTGGGAGCAGGATGTCAGGAGTTCGAATCCCCTTACCCCGACCATTTTCGCCTAAGCAGTATCCGGGCAGAAAATACCGCTTCAACGCCACTCGCGCTGAAGCTACAAAAAAGCGTCCTTCGGGACGCTTTTTTCGTTTCTGGCTTTCACTGAGCCTTGGGCGGATTAGCCCAGTACGCCTCGATCTGATTCTTCAGGTCATCCGGGATCGGCGCGAAGTCCAGCGAGCGTGCGTGTTCCTGCCCGCTCTCCAGCGTCCAGCGAAAGAAATCCTGGACGGTCTTCTGACGATCAGCGTCCTTGGGTTGCCTGTACATCACGATGAACGTCGCGGCGGTGATCGGGTAAGCGTTTTCCCCCGGCGCGTCGAGCATCGACAGGTCAAAATCCTTCGCGTTTTTCCAGTCTGCCGTCGCGGCTGCCGCCTGAAAGCTTTCGGTGCTCGGCGTCACGAACGTGCCGGCAGCGTTCTGTAACAGCCCATAATTCAACTTCTGCTGTTTGACGTAGGCGTACTCGACGTAGCCGATCGAATTCGGCACCTGTTTCACGTACGTCGCCACGCCCTCGCTGCCCTTGCTGCCCATGCCCACCGGCCAGTGCACCGATGCGCCTGCCCCGAGCTGACTCTTCCATTGCGGGCTGACCTTCGCCAGATAGCTGACCCAGTTAAACGTGGTGCCGGAATCATCCGAGCGGTACACGACGCTGATTTTCGCGTCAGGCAGTTTCACGCCCGGGTTCAGGGCGGCGAGGGCCGGGTCATTCCATTTGCTGATCTTCCCCAGGTAGATGTCGGCCAGCACTGGGCCTGTGAATTTCAGGGTGCCGGGTTTTATCGAAGCGATGTTGATGACCGGTACGATGCCGCCGATCACCGAGGGAAACTGCTGTAGCCCGAAGGATTGCAGGTCTGCCGAGCTCATCGGCCGGTCGGTCGCACCGAAATCCACGGCGCCTTCCTTGATCAGCGCAATCCCTGCGCCAGAGCCTATGTATTGGTAGTTAACCTTGATCTGGGTCTTCTGGTTGTAGTCAGTCGCCCACTTGTACAGCACCGGGTAAATGAACGTGGAGCCGGCGCCGGTGACTTCGGACGCTGCGCCTGCCGTGGCGGCCATGGATAGATTGAGCGCGATGCCAAGGCCTGCGGCCAGCATCAGTCGGGAGAGCTGCGACATGGATGACTTCCTGTAATCGAGCGACATCGGGGTGAGATGCGTTGATGGGATCACAGCAAACAGCACGTTTTTATGACAAGGCGTGACAGAATTCTTCTTTGATAGCGTGATCAATTGCCACGGCCAGGTCAGTTATTTACACGTCGCTCCGGTGCGGATTCATGAGGCCGGGTATAGACTTCAGGCAGTCTTTTCAGGATCGGCCGTGTTATGAAGTCGCCAACTCCTTCATTCGAGCAACAGCGACTTGAAGCGCTGCATCTTCTCGAAGTACTCGACACCCCACCCGAGGTCGCGCTGGACCGGATCACTCGTCTGGTGGCGCAAGTGCTGAACGTGCCGATTGCCCTGATATCGCTGGTGGATCAGGATCGCCAGTGGTTCAAGTCCCGAGTGGGGCTTGAGGCGGTCGAGTTGCCGCGGGAGCTCGCTTTCTGTGCGCACGCCATCCTTGAGGCCACCGAGCTTGTGGTGCCCGATGCCATTGAGGACGCGCGGTTCTGCAACAGCCAGCTGGTCACCGGCGATCCCCATGTCCGCTTTTATGCCGGTGTGCCCATACGCACCAGCCAGGGCTTCGCTGTGGGCACGCTTTGCGCCATTGACGCACGGCCCAGAATCCTTACCCCAGACGAGCTGTCCATCCTCCACGACCTGGCCGAGATCGTCAGCCGCGAAATGCAGCTGCGGGAAAACCTGATGCTGACGCGGATTCAGAAGAACCGCTCCGAAGCAATGTTTCAGGCCAGCGAGGCAGGCTATCGCTCGATGTTCGAGCTGGCCTCGGTGGGCATTGCGCTGGTTGCGCCGGATGGTGGCTGGATCAGCGTCAACGCCGCGCTGTGCGACGTCCTTGGCTACGCACCCGATGAGCTCAAGCACCTGACGTTTCAGGACATCACTCACCCCGACGATCTGGACAGTGATCTTGAGATGCTGCATCAGTTGAGTGTCGGCCAAATCAACAGCTACCAGATGGAGAAGCGCTACCTGCGCAAAAACGGCAGCTCGGTCTGGGTCAATCTGAGCGTCACGAAGAAGCTGTCCGAAGCCGGAGAGCTGGAATATTTCATCTCCATCATTCAGAACATTCAAGCGCGCAAAGAGCTTGAGCAGGAAGCCCGACATGACGCCCTGACTGGCCTGCACAATCGCCGCGCGCTGGACTCGCTGTTGCCGATCGCTCAGGCCCGTGCCGACCGCTCCAGGTTGCAGCTGGCGTTGATGTTCATCGATCTGGATGGGTTCAAAGTCATCAACGACAGTTACGGGCACGATGCCGGGGATGATCTGCTGCGCGCTGTTTCCACACGTTTGCAGAGCTGCATTCGCAGGACTGACAGCCTGGTGCGGCTGGCCGGTGATGAATTCATCGTGATCCTGGAAGGCATCACGCCGGGTGTGGAGGAGGCCCGCGAAGTGGCTCAGAAACTCCTCGTCGCGATTGCACAGCCCCTCACGATCAAAGGCGATGTCATTCGCTGCAACGCCAGTATCGGCTTTTCCATGTACGAACCCGGCTCGGGCAAGGCTCCTGACGAACTCATGCGCGAAGCCGACCGCTGGATGTACAAGGCCAAGCATCTGGGCAAAGGGCAGGTGATGCCTTAGCGCAGGCGTGCGCTCGTGGCAGACGAGTTGCGGGGTAGGTTGTGCAGAATGTCGAGGAATGAGGCCCGCCGCATTGGCGCGGCGGACCTGCAGGGCTGATTCTTAGTGCAGCTTCATCCGTGGCTCGGTGCCGCGGCCGATTCGGCTGCCCAGCATGAGCATCAACGTGCGGAACATGCCGTAGAGTGCCATCTGGTGCATGCGGTACAGCGAAACGTAGAACATCCGCGCCAGCCAGCCTTCGAGCATGACACTGCCGGTCAGATTCCCCATCAGATTACCGACTGCCGAGAACTTCGACAGCGAGATCAGCGAGCCGTAGTCCTGATAGCGATACTCGGGCAGCGTGCCGCCCTCGATGCGCAGCTTCAGCGATTTCACCAGCAACGACGCTTGTTGATGCGCCGCTTGCGCACGGGGCGGGACATTGCGGTCGGTGCCTTTTTGCGGGCAGGCCGCGCAGTCGCCGAAGGCGAAGATACTGTCGTCGCGGGTGGTCTGTAGCGTCGGACGCACCTGCAGCTGATTGATGCGGTTGGTCTCAAGACCGGCGATACCCTCCAGAAACGCCGGAGCGCGGATGCCCGCCGCCCAGACCTTCAGCGTCGCAGGAATCACCTGACCGGTCGCAGTCACCAGGCTGTCAGCCGTCACCTCACTGACCGCCGAGTTGGTCAGCACCGTCACGCCGAGTTTCTCCAGCGTCTTGTGTACCGGGCCGCCAATACGCTCCGGCAGTGCCGGGAGGACGCGCGGCCCGGCCTCGATCACGGTGATGCGCAGGTTTTCCGGCTTGATCTGGCCGAGCCCGTAGGCCGCCAGTTCATGCGCAGCGTTGTGCAGCTCTGCGGCCAGTTCGACACCGGTCGCGCCGGCACCGACAATGGCGACGTTGATTTCTTCGGCCGCATCGTTCTGGCTGGCGTGGGCCTGCAAATAGCGATTCAGCAATTGCTGATGGAAGCGCTCGGCCTGCTTGCGCGTGTCGAGGAAAAGGCAGTGCTCAGCCGCGCCTTTGGTGCCGAAATCATTGGTCGTGCTGCCCACGGAAATGACCAGCGAGTCGTAATCCAGGCTGCGCGCCGGGACCAGCGCATTGCCGTTTTCGTCGAGGGTCTCGGCCAGGTGGATCTGCTTGTTTTCGCGGTCCAGCCCGGTCATGCGGCCCATCTGAAACTGAAAATGGTTCCACTTGGCTTGCGCCACGTAGTTCAGTTCGTCCTCATAAGAGTTGAGCGAACCGGCGGCCACTTCGTGCAGCAGCGGTTTCCAGATGTGGGTCAGATTGGCGTCCACCAGCGTGACGCTGGCCTTGCCTTTCTTGCCGAGGGTTTTACCCAGACGGGTAGCCAGTTCCAGACCGCCAGCGCCTCCGCCGACAATCACAATACGATGGGTCATGGGGGTATCTCATAAGGCTTAAGGAATTCTGTGTCAGCGAAATCCGCGCGAGCGCAAGGCAGCTCATAGCGTCAGATCGCTCGGCAAACGGGTCAACGGGCCCGGTCCGAGCACCACCACAAGGAGCAGCCGAAGCCAAAAAGGCCAGCGCTCGACTTGGGGTGGGGGCTCGAATGTACGCTTCGACACGCGCTGGGTCGGCAGGTTTCAGGCCGCTGATCATTTGAGGCGCTTTATCAACATTGACCCGGATCAGGAGGCGGCGCTGTTGGCTGCGTTAAAGTCATGGACGCTCGGTTCGATCGGCTCGATACACAACACGTCGTCCAGACGCACGATGCCGCTTTGTATCACCCGCGCGGTGATTCCGCCATGCCCGCGAACGGCCTGAAAGATGCCGTGGCCGAGGCGTTGCTCAAGGCGCGCGCAGGGCTGGCACCAGCCGGTGGTTTCGAAGATCGCCTGGCCGATGCGGAAACGTCGGTTCTTCAGGCTGAACAGGTTGATGCCGCTGATCACGATGTTGCGTCGCAAATCCTGGGGCAACACCGGATTGTCCTCGGCCCGCCCCATCAGCGAACTGACCACTGCAAAGTGCTCCCACTGGATCAGCGTCACCTGTCGAGCGTTGCGCGGGCCGGGGCGGGCATGATCGCCCGTCAGGCCTGCTTCGCGACGGGCTTCCACGGCGTCCAGCTCAACCATCTCGCCCCGGGATTCCGGGCGCACGCCAATCCAGCGCACACGCCCGCGCTGGGGTACATCGGCGATCAATTCCTGCAACGGGCTCATAAACTGATTCCTACATCAAACACCACGCTGCGGCCCAGATTGGTCCGCAGGAAATCCGGGGCATCCGGATGGGCGAACAATACCCGGGCGAAGGTCGGCCCGACCAGCGAGAGTGACCGCCAGCCCTGACGCAAATACTCGGTGGGCGGCGGAAAGTGGCTGTTCAAGTCGAGCACCTCGCGCTTGAGGCTAGCGAAGGCAATGATGTCCAGCTCGCCCACATCCAGCCCACGCTCTTTGTAGTTGTGGGCCTTTTTGCGCAGCGTGGGTGCCAGGCGCCGGAGCAGCTCGGCAGCGGGAATGCGCTTGGGTTTGGCTTCGCGCCGCACCAGTTGGCTGAGGGAAAACGCGCTGCGTCGACGTTGCAGTTCTTCACGCCACTCATCGTTGAGCCGACGGCCTTCATCCAGAACAAAGAACACTTCAAAACACGCGTCGCGAAACAGTACGTCAGGCGGCTCTTGCCCGGCAGGCAGGAAGTCGTCAGTACGATGGGGAATATTCAGGCCCTGCAGCAACCGCTCGCACACCCAACGTTCGCGCTCCCACTTGCGCGCATTGGACAGAAACGCATTGGCTTGCTCGGCCTGGCTCGTCAAAAGACGCAGATAATCAGAGTCATCCATGGCGCCAAGCTTAACGCTGCTGAGGGGATAAGAAATACTGGAGCGGAGATAAAGTTGGGCGGGGCGGTGCTTATCGGCTCAAGAAACCGCCGCAAGCCCATTGTGGGAGTGTGCTTGCTCACGAAGACGGCATTGGAACTGCTGGATATCCAGCGGATGTACCGGCCTCTTCGCGAGCAGGCACGCTTACACAAAACGTCATCCCGCTCGCCGCTCGCTTTTGTTGGCGGGATGCTCTCAGCTCTTGGGAGATATGGCAGCACTGGCGTTGTTCGTCCTGTGTGGCTGCCCACTTAGATCAATGTTGACGAGGGTCGAAGTCACCCGAAAACAGCCCGTCTTCAGCATCCGGCGCCACCGGAATCGCATGTTCTTCCGACGCCCAGGCGCCCAGGTCGATCAGCTTGCACCGGTCCGAACAGAACGGCCGAAATTTACTCTCCGGCGTCCATTCCACGGGCGCTCCGCAGGTTGGGCAATCGACGGTCATTGGTTGGCTCATCATTGGCCTCCACGCAAAGTTAAATAAAAGTGATGCAGACGCTCCACCTCGCTTTTCAGCCGGGCCGGGTCACGGTCATTGACGATTACATCGTCGGCCCGGCTCAAGCGCTCCTCGCGACTGGCCTGCGCTTTGAGAATCGCCCGCACCTGTTCCTCGTTGGTCTTATCGCGCAACACTGTGCGCTGGATTTGCACCGATTCCGGCACATCAATGACCAACACCCGCTGAACCATCTGGTGCTGAGAAGTCTCCAGCAACAACGGCGACACCAGAATCGCGTAAGCCGATTCAGCGCGCGCCAGGTACTGACGGATTTCCTCGCGGATCAGCGGATGCAGCAGGCTTTCGAGCCAGAGCCGCTGCTGGGGATCCTTGAAAATCAGCTCGCGCAACGCCGAGCGATTCAGCGTGCCATCGGCCTGCAACACGCTTGGGCCGAAGTGCTCGGCAATCTGCGCCAGGGCAGGGCGCCCGGGTTCGACGACCCAGCGTGCAGCGTGATCGGCGTCCACCAAGTGCACGCCCAGATCCACGAAGCACTGAGCCGCCGCACTCTTGCCGCTGCCGATGCCACCGGTGAGGCCCAGAATCCAGGGTTTTGACGCAGGAGAAGTCATCTGAAACCGGCGATCTGCAGATACGAAGTCGTTATTTGATCACCCCAGAGCAAAGCGATCCACCCTGCGAGCGCCAGATAAGGACCGAAGGGGATCGGCGTGCTGGTTTCGACATTGCGCAAGCGCAGCAGAATCAGGCCCAACACCGCACCGACAATCGACGACAGCAGAATCGTCAGCGGCAGAATCTGCCACCCGCCCCATGCGCCGAGCATCGCCAGCAACTTGAAGTCGCCGTAACCCATGCCTTCCTTGCCGGTGATCAGCTTGAACAGCCAGAACACACACCACAACACCAGATACCCGGCGACCGCGCCCCACAGCGCGTCGGTCAGCGACGTGAACAGCCCGAACGCGTTGACGATCAGGCCGAGCCACAACAGCGGCAACACGATTGCGTCCGGCAGAAGCTGGTGATCGGCGTCGATCAGGCTCATCGACAACAACCCCCACGTCAGCACCAGCATCGCCGCTGCCTGCCAGCCGAAACCGAAATGCCAGGCGATGAAGGCCGAGAGTAAGCCGCAGGCCAGTTCAACGAGGGGGTAGCGCTTGCTGATGGAGGCTTTGCATTGGGAACACTTGCCGCCTAGGAACAGGTAGCTCACCACCGGAATGTTCTCCCAGGCGCGGATTCTGTGTGAGCAATGCGGGCAGCGGGAGTGGGGGAGGATGAGGTTGAAGGTTTCTGTTGGGGGCTCGGCGGGGAGGTCGAGCATTTCCCGGGACTGGGTTTTCCAGTCGCGGATCATCATTTTGGGGAGGCGGTAGACGACGACGTTGAGGAAACTGCCGACGAGCAGGCCCAAGACAAGTGCGCATAAAACAAAGGCCAGCGGGGAGCTGGCCAGGAGGTCGAGGAGGGGCATGTTAAACAGCGTTTCCGAGCTGAAAAATGGGAAGGTACATGGCTATCACCAAGCCACCAACTATCACGCCGAGCACAGCCATGATCATAGGTTCCATGAGTGCGGTTAGACTGTCGACCATGTTGTCGACCTCATCCTCGTAGTAAGTCGCTACTTTATCGAGCATCGAGTCCAGTGCGCCGGATTCTTCACCGATGGCCGTCATTTGCACGGCCAGCATCGGAAACACGCCAGTGCTGCGCATGGAGAAGTTAAGCTGCATCCCGGTAGAAACGTCTTGTTTTACCTTGTTTACTGCGTTTCTAAAGACAACGTTGCCGGTCGCACCTGCCACGGAATCCAAGGCCTCAACTAGCGGGACACCTGCGGCGAATGTGGTAGACAAAGTGCGGGCATACCGGGCAACTGCGGATTTGTACAACAGAGGTCCGATTACGGGAAACTTCAAAAGCGCTCGGTCCATTCCATTTCGGAATTTTTCTGAAATTCTATAGGCCCGTCTAAATAGGAAGATGCACAAAGCGATCCCTGCGAGCAATATCCACCAATAGTCCTGAACAATCTTGGAGAGCCCGATCACCATCAGCGTAAATGTGGGCAGCTTCGCTCCGAAGCCTTCAAAAATGCTTTGAAATTGGGGTACCACTTTCAGTAGAAGAATGCCCGTTACTATGAAGGCCACGACCACGACAGCAATGGGATAAGTCATTGCTTTCTTGATTTTTGCCTTGAGCGATTCAGTTTTTTCTTTATAGGTTGCAACACGATCTAGCAACGCTTCGAGCGCGCCAGCTTGTTCGCCGGCGTCTACCAGGTTGCAGAATAGGTCATCGAAATAGAGGGGCTTTTGTCGTAGGGCCGTGGCAAAGCTGTGGCCAGATGCGACCTCTTGCTTAATGTCATCCACAAGCTTGCGCATGTTCGGGTTTTCATGCCCCTCGCTGATAATGTCGAAGGACTGCAACAGTGGCACACCTGCTTTCATCATTGTGGCCATCTGGCGGCTGAAGAACGCGATGTCCAACGGCTTGATCTTCTTGCCTTTGCCGAAGATCGAGACGGACTTTTTACGGACTTTGGTCGGGTTGATGCCCTGCTTTCGCAGCTGAGCTTTTACCAGCGCAGGATTGTGCCCATTGATTTCGCCAGTGAGCTTAGTCCCTTTTTTATCTAGCCCTTCCCAAGCATAGACGCTGACTTTTACTGCTTTGGTCGCCATGCTTAATCCTTGGTCACCCTGTTTATTTCTTCCAGACTGGTCACACCCTGCATCGCCTTCATCAGTCCCGAGGTGCGCAAATCATTAAAGCCGTCTCTGCGCATCTGTTCGGAAATCTGGATCGAGTTGCCTTCCTCCATGATGATGCGCTCCAGTGCGGGCGTACTTTTCACCACTTCGTAGATACCTACCCGGCCTTTGTATCCGCCATTGCAGTGTTCGCATCCCACTGGAGAGTAAAGCTGGAACGAGCCGATTTGCGACTCGGGGAAACCTTCGGCAATCAAAGTCTCCCGCGGAATTTCAGTTTCCTTCTTGCAATGCGGGCACAGTTTGCGCGCCAAGCGTTGAGCAATAATCAGATTGATTGCCGTCGCGATGTTGAACGCTGCCACGCCCATATGGTGCAGGCGAGTCAGAGTTTCGGCCGCGCTGTTGGTGTGCAGCGTGGACAAGACCATGTGGCCAGTCTGGGACGCTTTGATCGCAATTTCAGCAGTTTCAAGGTCTCGAATCTCTCCGACCATGATCACGTCAGGATCCTGACGCAAAAACGCCCGCAGTGCCTGAGAGAAGTCCATCCCCTGACGCGGATTGACGTTGACCTGGTTTATGCCCTCAAGGTTGATCTCTACGGGGTCTTCTGCTGTCGAGATGTTGATATCAACGGTGTTGAGAATATTCAATCCGGTGTAGAGCGACACCGTTTTGCCCGAACCGGTAGGGCCGGTCACAAGGATCATGCCTTGAGGCTGGCGAAGAGCTTCAAGGTAAAGCGCTTTCTGTTCTGGCTCATACCCTAAAGCGTCAATGCCCATTTGTGCCGTGGTGGGGTCTAAAATCCGCATTACGATCTTTTCGCCCCACAGGGTCGGCAGCGTGTTGACTCGAAAATCGATGGCGCGGTTTTTGGAAATTCTTAACTTGATACGGCCGTCCTGGGGTTTACGACGCTCCGAAATATCAAGGCTTGCCATGACCTTTAGACGTGCAGCAATCCGCCCAGCAAGGTGAATGGGCGGCTTTGCTACCTCATGAAGAATGCCGTCGGTGCGGAGCCTTACCCGAAAAATTTTTTCATAAGGTTCAAAATGCAGATCAGAAGACCCTAGGCGGATGGCGTCCATCAGCATCTTGTTGACGAAGCGAACGACGGGCGCGTCATCTGCATCTTGGCCGCCAATGGCTTTGTCCTTGGATTCGTCGACAGTCTCGATCTCCAAGCCCAGATCTACATCAGCTAAGTCGCCCATGCCGGAGTGGCTATCAAAAAACTTATCGATGGCGCTGGTGAGCTTGTCGTCCTCTACCAGAATTGCTTCGGTCGTCAGACCGGTGCTGAACTGTATGTCTGTAATGGCCTGATGATTGGTTGGGTCGGAAATCCCCACAAAAAGTTTGTTCCCACGGCGCCATAGCGGAAGCGCGCAGTGCTGTCGAACGAGCTTCTCGCTGACCAGCCCTTTCGGTTGTGTTTCTTTATCAAGAGTTGCCAGATCAAGAAAGGGAATGCCGAACTGATCGGAAGCGACTTCGGCCAGCGTGATGCTCTTGAGCAGCTTCGCTTCGACGAGATGGTGCACAAGCGAGACCTTGTCACGTCTCGCTTGTTCGTAGGCTGTTTGAGCCGTTTTTTCTGTGAGCAGCTCAGCCACAACGAGTTGTTTAGCCAAGCCGGTTAGGACGACATCAGTCATTACAGCCACCAGATCCAGACATTGGACCGTTTATAGCCTAGTCACGCTTGGCTGCCAAATAAGCTCTGTGAAGGTGACGAAAATTGTCAGGTTGTGCTCATGCCCCGACCCTTGTTTGGGGTGATGCGGAAAAATTGGTAAAGAATTCGGGTCCTGAAAGCTGGCACGGTGCGTGCTACTACTCTTCCGAGCAACACCAAATTGACGCTTGGAGCAGTAGCGATGAATGCACAAAAAGGCTTTACCCTGATTGAACTGATGATCGTCGTTGCGATCATCGGGATCTTAGCCGCGGTTGCGCTGCCGGCTTATCAAAATTACACAATTCGTGCCCAAGTCACCGAACTGATGTCGTTGGCCGATGCTGCTAAGACTCCGGTTACCGAGGTATACCAGACCAGCGGAGTACTTCCGACTTCCAACACGACAGCAAACTATGCCGGTGCTGTTGGTAAGTACACTGCTTCCGTGGACGTTGGTAAAGCGGGCGTCATCACGGCTACAGCCGACAAAGCCAACTCGAATTCAGCTGTGCAGGGTAAGACTATTACCTTGACACCAGCCACTGATACTACAGGCGTTTTGATCTGGACATGTGGTGGCACCGTCGATGCTACGTACCGTCCATCCAGCTGTAAGTGATACTGGAAATAGCGTAGATTTTTGTCTGCGATAAGCTTGGGTATTATCCATAAACCATTGCGCTAGACAGTTATCAACCGCCGAAATAGCTCAGTCGGTAGAGCAGCGCACTCGTAACGCGAAGGTCGTAGGTTCGATTCCTATTTTCGGCACCAGAAACACAAAAAGCCCGGTCATCAAGACCGGGCTTTTTCGTACCCAACATCCGCATCATCCCGCCAATCAACAAATCCCCGGCGGAATCCCGTCCTTATTGAAATCCTTCAACCGTTCCTTCTCCTCCTCAGTCGAGTGAGCCGGAACGTCCTCTTCAGGTTCGACAGGTTGCTTCTCGTCAGCCATCGTCATTTCCCCTTCCGTTTGATTACCAATTCGATTTCAGGGATTTCAAGCCCATAACAAGCAGAGCCCGAGCACCCGTCGCAGTTCAACCTTTAAGACGTCGCAACGCTCTCAAATGCTCAACCGCATCGACAAATCCACCGCCTTCACATCCTTAGTCAGCGTCCCGATGGAAATGTAATCAACACCAGTTTCAGCAATGGTGCGCAAAGTCGCATCGGTCACACCGCCGCTAGCCTCAAGCTTGGCGCGTCCGGCAGTGAGGCGCACGGCTTCGCGCATGTCGTCCAGGTTCAGCTCATCAAGCATGATGATGTCGGCACCGCCGTCGAGGGCCTGTTTGAGTTCTTCAAGGCTCTCCACTTCGATTTCCACGGGCTTGCCCGGCGCGATTTTGTGCGCGGCGGTGATGGCTTCCGCAATTCCGCCACAGGCAGCGATGTGGTTTTCCTTGATCAGGAAGGCGTCGAACAAGCCGATCCGATGGTTATGGCAGCCGCCGCAGGTGACGGCGTACTTCTGCGCCATTCTCAGGCCGGGGAGGGTTTTGCGGGTGTCGAGCAGTTTGACCTGAGTGTCGGCGACCATGTCGGCGTAGTGCTGCGCACGGGTGGCGACGCCTGACAGCAGCTGCAGGAAGTTGAGCGCGCTGCGTTCGCCCGTCAGCAGCGAACGGGCGGGGCCTTCCAAGTGGAACAGCGCCTGATTGGGCTGCACGCGATCGCCGTCAACGACCTGCCAATGCACCGCGACGCGTGGGTCAAGCTGACGGAAAACAGCATCGACCCACGCTGTGCCGGCGATCACCGCTGCGTCGCGGGAGATTACAGTGGCCTTGGCCAGGCGCTCTGCCGGAATCAGCTGCGCGGTGATGTCACCACTGCCCACATCCTCCACCAACGCACGGCGCACGTTGGCTTCAATTTCGGCAGTGAGGGCGTCAAGACGTAGGTTTGGCATATCAGGCTCCACGAACTAAGTGCGCCGAGTATATGGCAGGCGCGTGTACCAACCCATGTAGGCCACGTGTCCAGTCGGGTGCATAACCTGCACTTTGTCGGTTTTTTCCTCGCTTATGCGACAGATTGTGATTTTGAGGGTCTATCGCTGCGCACGTCCCTTCGCCGCCTCCTATTATTCCAATCAAGGCGAAGTGTCCGCTGGCGAGCGGCCCTGATTTACCTGATACTTTCGCCTTGTATTTGACGTCATAGCGTTGACGTTAGCCTGCAACATCCCCAGGGATAAAATGTTGAGATCCGTTTGAATGGAGTCAAGTCTTCATTCGCTGCGGGGTGTAGCTGTTGTTAAAGCAGTTGTGTCGACGGTGTGAAGGAGTCCTTGATGCAGAACGACGGAAACAAAGTGGTGCCCTTGAAGGCAGGTGCGGATCATCCGGGATCCTCGCCTGTCGCTCGGCTGCCCGTCGTTTTGCTTCAGGTTCGTGACCGAGCCGCGCAGCAGTTGAAGGAAAGCCTGCAGACGCTGTTCGATAACGCTGACGACACGCTTTTCGAAATGGCCGACCGTGCTCACAACAACGCTGAGCAGAACATCTTCTTCGAGGCCATGCGCGACTTGCGTTTGAAGCGCAAAAGCATCGAGCGCAACTTCCTCGACAAATTCTTTGAAGCATTCCTGCGTCTGGGTCAGTACGAAGTGGCCGAGCCCCCGATGCCCGAGCCCGTTTCCTACGACAAGCTTGCGCTGGTCCATAACGATGATCTCGAACGCACCGTTGCGGTTGACGCCATGGTGGTCAAGGTCATGAGTCGCGACGGTATCGCCCTCGGTCAACTGACCACGCGTTTGAATGTTCTTATCCCTCAGCCGTTGACCGACGAGACCAATCCGTTGGGACCGACGCTGCTGTGCGACTATTTCCTGCAGGCCGGGCGCAGTCTTGGCGTTGAAATCAAGGTGAAGCTGATCATTCTCAAGTTGTTCGAGAAGTACGCCTTGAGCAACGCCGATCAGCTCTATGAGGAAGCCAACCAGTTGCTAATTTCCGCAGGTGTATTGCCGGAACTGAAGGCGTTGCCGTCCCGTCGCTCCACTGATCGTATCGCCAGCGTGCCGCCTTCGAGCGAAGCCTTGCGTGCTGACAACGCCGCTATTCTCCAGGCGACCGAAAGTCTCGATAAAAGCGTGCAGGACGTGTTTTCCGCGTTGCAGGAGTTGCTGGTGCATGTGCGTGGCCACCTGACGCCGCGCCCCGAATCGGTGACCGATGCGCGTCCGATTTCCAGTCAGGACTTGCTGCGTCTGCTGTCCCACTTGCAGCAGTACGTACCGAAAGCCGAGGAGAGCGACGACTTCGACCTGCGCGCCCAGCTTGAGCAGTTGATCAGTCGGGTCAGCGCGAGAAGCGGCAAGTTTCGCGTTGTGGGTACGATGGATGAGGACGTTATCAACCTCATCTCGATGTTGTTTGAATTCATTCTCGACGACCGCAACCTGCCCAGTTCGCTGCGGGCGTTGATCGGCCGCTTGCAGATTCCGATGCTCAAGGTCGCGGTGATCGACAAGAGTTTCTTCAGCCGTGGCAGTCACCCTGCGCGTCGGCTGCTGAATGAAATCGCCTCTGCGGCGCTCGGTTGGGGTGGTCGCGACGACACCCAGCGTGACTCGCTTTACGCCCGCATCGATCAAATCGTCCAGCGCCTGCTCCACGATTTCGTCGATGACCCGGCAATTTTCACTGAGCTGCTGGTGGATTTTCTGGCCTTTACCGGCGACGAGCGTCGTCGCAGTGAGTTGCTTGAGCAGCGGACCCGTGACGCCGAACAAGGCCGCGCACTGGCAGAGTTGGCCCGTCAGCGGGTGCAGCAGGCGCTGAACGATCGCCTGCTCGGCAAGACCCTGCCGCAGGTCGTTGTTCGCCTGTTGCAAGAGGCGTGGAGCAAGGTGCTGTTGCTCACGTGCCTCAAACACGGCGACCAGTCAGTTGAATGGACGTCAGGCCTTCAGGCGATGGACGATCTGATCTGGAGCGTTGAGTCCCATGACGAGCCGGAAGCGCGACAGCGTTTGCTCGAGCTGGTGCCTGGGTTACTCAAGTCCCTGCGCGATGGCTTGAGCAGTGCCGCCTTCGACCCGTTTGCCACCAGCGAATTCTTCAGTCAGCTCGAAGCGCTTCACGTCCAGGCGTTCAGCCACGTGACGAAAGCACCTGGCACGACCACCGTTGGCGACCAGGTCGCGTCTGATCATGGGCCGACGATGATGGCCGTGGTCGAAGAGATCGTTCTCGTTGGGCCGGGCGAGCAGATTCAGACCGAGCCATCGATGCAGTTGCCTGCCGACGACGAAGGTTTGATGCAAGTCGAAAAGCTTCGCCTGGGCAGTTGGGTCGAGATCCAGGAAGACGAATCCCATAAGCTGCGCTGCAAGCTGGCCGCCATTGTTGATCCGAGTGGGCGCTATGTGTTCGTCAATCGCACGGGTATGAAGGTGCTTGAGAAAACCCGCATGGGCCTGGCGGTGGAATTTCGTCGCGGCGCTATTCGTGTCCTCGACGACGCCCTGCTGTTCGACCGCGCCCTTGAGTCGGTACTGGGCAATTTACGCAAGCTGAAGGGCTAGGGCGCAGATCGATCCTACGACTTCTTGCTGCGAATGCGCGCAACCTCAGGGTAGATTCGCCATCCACATCCTTTCCCGTCGCGGGCATACTGCGCGCTGTTGTTTCACGCCCTAAGGATTTCCCATGCATCTGGACCCTGCCACCGGCTGGTGCCACGGCGCGCAGCATTGCCCTTCACCCAATTTCAATGCCCGGCCTGATAACGAAATTTCGTTGCTGGTGATTCACAACATCAGCCTGCCGCCCGCGCAGTTCAAGACCGGCAAGGTCCAGGCGTTTTTTCAGAATCGGCTGGACGTCACAGAACACCCTTACTTTGAAGGCATCGCCGAACTGCGGGTGTCTGCGCATTTCCTGATTGAGCGCGATGGAGCGATCACTCAATTCGTGTCGTGCCTCGACCGTGCCTGGCACGCAGGTGTCTCGATCTTCGACGGTCGCGAGACGTGCAATGACTTTTCCGTTGGCATCGAGCTTGAAGGCACGGATGATCAACCTTTCACCGGCGCGCAGTATGAGGCGCTGATCGAGTTGACCCGCCAGTTGCAGGCGGCGTGGCCAGCGATCACGGGGCAACGCATATGCGGTCACAGCGACATTGCACCGGGGCGCAAGACCGATCCGGGTCCGTGTTTTGACTGGGAGCGGTTTCGTGCCGCCCTGGACGTTTGAAGTGAGGAGCAGCTAATGAGTTTTCTGGTTTTGCTGCTGGCGGTCTGGATCGAGAAGTTTTCGGCCCTGCGCCAGCGCATTCAGCGCGACGGGCCATGGCTCAATCAATTGAGCCGGTTGGAATCCAATCCACGCTCAGCCAAGCGACCGTGGTGGATTTTAATGGTGACGGTTGTGCTGCCTTTGGTGGTCCTTGCCCTGGCATTGGTGATTGTCGGCTCGGTGGCCTACGGCTGGCTCGCGCTGCCGATCCACTTGCTGGTGCTGATTTACAGCCTCGGCCGTGGCGACGTCAAAGCCGCGCTCGGCTCGTTTCGAGATGCCTGCCGTCGAGGCGATCAGGAAGCGGCGGTGCTGGTTGCCGAACGCGACCTTGGGGTCCAGGCCGAGAATGAAGAACAGCTACTGGGCGGCGCTCAGACATATTTGCTGTGGCAGATTTATCAGGGCTTTTTTGCGGTGATTTTCTGGTATTTCGTGCTCGGCCCTGTTGCGGCGTTGGCCTACCGCTTACTGGCCCTCGCCTCGGAGCACGGCAAAACCCCGGCACTGGTCGAGCGTGCGACACAGGCAAGGCATGCCTTTGACTGGGTGCCCGTGCGCTTGCTGGCCGCCAGCTTTGCGCTAGTGGGCAACTTCGTCGCGGTCAGCCGGGTGATGCTCAGCGAACTGCTCAACTGGAACATCAGCGCCTCCCGCCTGATCAGCAAAGTCGGCTGCGTTGCTGGCGAGGTTCCTGCGCCCGTGGTGGGCGTCGAGGGCGTCAACAGCCTCGACGTGCTGTGGGAACTGCTCATCCGCTCGGCCATCGTCTGGTACGTCGGGTTTGCGCTGATCACGTTATTCGTTTGAAACGTCGGGAGCCGGCAAGCCGGCTCCCGCCTGTTCAGCCCTCGCTTCGCTTGGTCCAAAAAGACCTGTCCGAATTGACCGGCGTTGCCGCTTCGCTACCTGACCACTGATTGATATAGATCAATACCCCTCCGGTCCTTGACGCTATCCTCTTTTGCCTTCGGCAAGACGCCGCCATCCCTCTGAACTGACAGTTCTTCTTAACGTTATTCACCCTTCAAACACATAATTAGCCCAAGTAAAGATGGCTTGTCGCCAGCAACTAGCGGCCGGCCGTTCTTGATTAACAAGACGCTGTTTTCTTGATTAACAACAATCCTTTGCTATAGCTAAATCCTCTCACCTTTTGCAAACAGGGCAACGGAATGTCAGTCGCTAAGAAAATGAGCGTCGGTCAGCTCACGATGTTGACTGCGGTCAACATGCTCGGGTCCGGCATTGTGCTATTGCCCACCAAACTCGCCGAGGTGGGCGGCATTTCCATCCTGTCCTGGCTGATTACGGCCA
Organism: Pseudomonas sp. AK106; assembly: GCF_053903055.1. Classification (NCBI taxonomy): domain Bacteria; kingdom Pseudomonadati; phylum Pseudomonadota; class Gammaproteobacteria; order Pseudomonadales; family Pseudomonadaceae; genus Pseudomonas; species Pseudomonas sp. AK106. The sequence continues at coordinate 4,817,461 of NZ_CP096426.1, read as the reverse complement.
CCGGTTCGCTGGCTTTGGCCTACGCTTTTGCGCGGTGCGGCATGCTCAGTCGCAAGACCGGCGGCATGGGTGGATACGCGGAATACACCTTCGGTAAATCAGGTAACTACATCACCAACTACACCTACGGTTTGTCGTTGTTGATTGCCAACGTGGCCATCAGTATCACCGCAGTTGGATATATACAGACGCTGTTCGATATCAAGTTGGGTTCGCTTCAAGTCGGCCTGGCCACCATCGCGCTGTTATGGATCACCACGTTCGCCAACTTCGGCGGCGCACGTATTACCGGCAAGATTGGCGCGGTGACCGTATGGGGCGTTATTGCGCCCGTGGTGCTGGTTTCGACGATCGGCTGGTTCTGGTTCGACAGCAGCACGTACGCGGCCGGATGGAATCCCCACGACAAAACCTGGTACGAGGCAGCGGGCGCTTCGGTAGCGATTACCCTGTGGGCATTTCTCGGCCTGGAGTCGGCGTGCGCCAACGGCGATGCGGTGGAGAACCCCGAAAAGAATGTGCCCATCGCAGTGCTCGGCGGGACACTCGGCGCAGCAGTGATTTACATCGTCTCCACCAACGTCATTGCCGGCATCGTCGACAACGCGGCACTGGTTTCCTCAACGGCGCCGTTCGGGCTGGTGTTCGCCAGGATGTTCAACCCCATGATCGGCGACATCATCATGGGGCTCATGGTGCTCGCCTGCGTCGGCTCGCTGTTGGGCTGGCAGTTCACGGTGGCGCAGGTGTTCAAAAGCTCGGCAGACACCGGTTATTTCCTGCCGATCTTCGCCAAAGCCAACAAGCACGGGGTGCCCATCATCAGCATGCTGATCCTGCTGGCGATCCAGACCGCCCTGGCGCTGCTGACCATCAGCCCTGACCTGGCCAAGCAGTTCGACACACTGGTCAACCTTGCGGTGGTCACCAACCTGGTGCCGTACATCCTGTCGATGGCCACGCTGATGACCCTGCAAAAGGTCTCCAACGTACCGCCGCAAAAAGCCCTCATCACCAACATCGTCGCCGGGATCGCCACCGCGTACAGCTATCTGGCGCTGTACAGCTCCGGCGCCGAGGCGTTGATGCTTGGCGGTGTGGCGACCATCGTCGGCTACACCCTGTTCGGCTTCGTCAACACGCGCCTGATCAAGCTTGAAGCGCTTAACAACAGCGTGCCGACCCAGACCGTTTCCGCGCAGCACATCGTCGGCGAGCCGATCCCCGTCAACAACCTGAACCTGGCCACCCTGGAGACTCGACCATGAGCGACAACAGACACCTGCTCGGCATGCTGGCGCTGCTGGTCAGCAGCCAGCCCGACAAACGCAGCGTGTTCGGCCGGGCCCTGATCCAGCTGATCAGCGATGTAGAAGACCGCGCCATCAGCGTGCTGACCTCCGAAAGCCTCAGCGACGCGAAGTCGATCCTCAGCACCGATCCGGCGATCCAGTGTGTGTTGCTCAGTTGGGAAATGGACAGCAGCGACGACCACAAGCAATGCATCGATCTGCTCACCACGCTGCGTGAGCGCAACACGCGGGTGCCGGTGTTTCTGATCAGCGATCGCAGCACGGCATCGAGTGTGCCGTTGATCGTCATGCAGCACGCCGATGACTTCATCTGGCTGCCGGAGGACACCAGCCGCTTTCTCAGCGGACGCATCATGGCGGCCATCGAACGCTACCGTCAGGCGGTGTTGCCACCGATGTTCGGTGCGCTGCTGAAGTTTGCCCGCAGCTACGAATACTCCTGGCACACCCCGGGCCACGCCGGCGGTACGGCCTTTCTGAAAAGCACGGCAGGCCGAGCCTTCTACGAGTTTTTTGGCGAGAACCTCCTGCGCTCCGATCTGTCGATTTCCGTCGGCGAACTCGGCTCGTTGCTCGATCATAGCGGCCCGATTGGCCAGGGCGAGCGCTATGCGGCGAAGGTGTTTGGCGCCCATCGCACCTACTACGTGACCAACGGCTCGTCGATGTCCAACCGGGTGATCCTGATGGCCAGCGTCACCCGGGACCAGATCGCCCTGTGCGACCGCAACTGTCATAAGTCTGCCGAACACGCGATGACGCTGTCCGGCGCCATCCCCACCTACCTGGTGCCCACGCGCAACCGCTTCGGCATCATCGGCCCGATCCTGCCGCAGACCTTGAGCGCCGAGAGCGTCAAAGCCGCCATCGCCAGCAACCCGCTGGTCAAAAGCCACATCGACCCGACGCCGGTGCATGCCATTGTCACCAACTCCACCTACGACGGCCTGACCTACAACGTCACCCGCGTTGAAGAGCTGCTGGGGCAGAGCGTTGACCGGCTGCATTTCGACGAAGCCTGGTACGGCTATGCCCGGTTCAACCCGCTGTACAAGGATCGCTTCGCCATGCACGGCAGCCCGGATGATCACGATCCGTCCAAACCCACCGTGTTCGCCACGCAGTCGACTCACAAGCTGCTCGCGGCGCTGTCCCAGGCCTCGATGATTCATGTCCGTAACGGCCGCAACCCGATTCCCCACGGGCGGTTCAACGAGTCCTACATGATGCACGCGTCGACCTCGCCCAATTACGCGATCATGGCGTCCTGTGACGTCAGCTCGGCGATGATGGAGGCGCCTAGTGGCCAGATTCTGACCAACGAATCCATCGAAGAAGCGGTGGCGTTCCGTCAGGTCATTTCGCGCATGCAGACCGACATGCTGAGCCAGGACGACTGGTTCTTCTCTTGCTGGCAGCCGCCTACGGTGCAGGTCGGGGCCACGGCGATTGCGTTTCACGAAGTCGATCCGGTTCGGCTCAAGACTGACCCGAACTGCTGGGTCTTGCACCCCAACGAGGTGTGGCACGGCTTCGGCGACATCGAAGACGGCTACTGCATGCTGGACCCGATCAAAGTGTCCATCCTCAGCCCGGGGATGGGTGATGACGGCAACCTGCTGGACTTCGGCATTCCGGCCTGCTTGCTCAGTGCCTACCTGGGGCACCAAGGCATCATCGTTGAGAAGACCACCGACTTCACCATCCTTTTCCTGTTCTCGATCGGGATCACCAAGGGCAAGTGGGGCACGCTGGTCAACGCGTTGCTCGACTTCAAGCGCGACTACGACACCAACCTGGAACTGGAGCTTTGCCTGCCCGAATTGCTGACGGCGAACCAGCAGCGCTATGCCGGCATGGGCTTGAAAGATCTGGCAGAGGACATTTTCGCCGCGATGAAAGAGACCAAGACCACAGCGGCCATGTCGAAGGCGTTCGGCACGTTGCCCAAGGCCGAATTCAGCCCGGTGGAGGCGTACGAGAAGTTAGTCAAAAACGAGGTAGAGCAGGTCACCCTGGAAGAGGCCGCCGGACGAATTGCCGCGACTGGCATCGTGCCTTATCCGCCTGGCATTCCGCTGCTGATGCCCGGGGAAAACGCGGGCCCTGCAGATGGGCCGTTGCTGGCCTATCTTCGGGCGCTGGAAGGCTTCGATCGGTCATTCCCCGGCTTCACCCACGACACCCACGGGATTGAAAGCGAAGCGGGGGTGTATCGGATGCTGGTCTTGAAATAACTGCAGCGCTGGAAGGGGTGAGCCGTCTGGCGCCCCTCCGGCTCAGTTGCTCTGGGCCTTCTGCAGCGCTTGCTGCGTCAGCGCCACACATTCACGCCCGCCGTCATCGTTGTGCCGCGCCAGGGCCGCTTCGGCGCGGTGCACGGTCGTGTCGATATCGCTTTTGACCGCATCGCTGAGATGGGGATTGGCGACTTTCGCGTCACGAACCTTGCTCAGGTTCATCTGGCACTGATTGTTGTCGTCGTTGGCATTTGCCGTGAAGGGCAGGGCACATGCAGTCAGGAGCAAGCCGGCAAGCAGGGCGTGTTTCATGTGGGTTTCCGCAGAAGTAGGGGTGTGGCTCGTTATCGGTACGAGCCTTGTGCATCAGACCTCAGATTCCGGATTTCTGCCAGTGGGTGCCCGACGCTGGCTATCAGTTGACCAGCGTGATGATGCCCACCACCTTCTTGTCACCATCCAGCACCGGCAGGTATTTGCTGTCATTTTTGGCGAGCATTTTCATCGCGTCAGCCATCGAATGATCCAGCGAGAGGCTTTGCGTACTGCGCGAGAGAATCCGGGCGGCGTCGATATCGGAACGGTTGCGTCGCAGCGCATGGGCTTCGGTCTTGTGCAGAATCTCCTCAAGGTCCTCGCGAGAAACATCGACGAACTCGCCCGTTTCCTCCAGCGCCTTGTCGAGATCTTCAGCGTTGAAGCCGTCGCTGTTGAGTGGCACCTGTTCGGGCGCCGGCAGCTCACTGGCCTGCGCCTTGGGGTAACGCACCCTGGTCAGGTTGTTGTAGATCAGCGCGCCAGCCAGCAGACACACTGCGTTGAGCATCACCGGGCCAAGCACTTGAAGGCCCATGGGCGACAGCTCGTTCTTCGAGGTGACGATGCAGATCGCGACCGCAGCAGCGGGCGGGTGCAAACAGCGGAGCACGCACATGAGCAGGATGGACGAGCAGACCGCCAGGCTAGCGGCGTTAATGGTGTTGCCGAGCAGCCTGATGGACAACAGCGCCACCAGCGCGGCGATCAGGTAACTGCCGAGGATCGCCCACGGTTGAGCGAGCGCGCCGGTCGACACCGCGAACAGCAGCACCGCCGACGCGCCCACCGGCCCCAGCAGGTGCAGCGTGATGTCGATGCCATACAACTCGCGGCAGAACACCGCGCTGACGAAGATGCCCAGGCACGCGCCGATGGCGGCACGCGACCATTCGGCAGGGTGGGTGTTTAGCGAATGGGGGATAAAACTACGCAGGAGGTTTTTCACGATCAGCACATTTCAAGAGAGAGGATAAAAGCGTTGAAGCCCACCACCTCATTGCTGAAGTGGTTTTCCGCCGAGGGCATCATGAAGGCGCCGAAGCGATTGTCCTCAACGAGACCGTGGCTGTTCTTGCGGGCGATGACATGTTGTGAGTAATAGTTCTTTCCAAATGTTGGAAAATTAACGTGCAACGTGACGTCTCGGGTCATGTCGATTGCTCCGCATGTAACAGAACGTTGAAAGCGTGAAAGGTGCTGATAAGTGTCAGCTACTTGGCCTTAGTTGGCCGGTGCCACAACACGACTGTCCTCATCGTCCGCGGTCATCAAGACCGATCCCAGATCGAAGAGTTTGAGGGCGACGACGTAGCTGGTGAGCGCTGCGAGCGTCAAGCAAGTAAGGAGATGAACGATCATTTTTCCTGCCCTCGGTTCGTGTTTGGGTGTGAGGGCGATGGTACGCCCATCAGTTTTGAGCGGAAGGCATTAGGGGGAATGTTGGTTATCGATGGGAATGATGGATCGTTCGCCGTGGCGCGGCGAGCGCAGTTCATGTGGGAGTGAGCTCGCTCACGAATACGGCGTTTCAGACGCTGGCTGTCTGGCGGATACACAACTGTTTGCGAGGAAGCTTGAGCGACATCACGGTCGCTCTCGCCTTCCATACTGTGTTCGGCTTTTTGTCTTTATGCCCGAATCGTTTCGCCATAGCGATGGGTCGCCAGGCACGCCAGCAACAAACCACTGATCGCGACCATCCCGCCTACCAGGCCGATGTTGGCCACGCCGAGCTGGCTGATCACCACGCTGCCCAACAGCGCGCCGCCGCCGATGCCGATGTTGTAGATGCCCGAATGCAGCGCCATGGCCACGTCCGTGGCGTCCGGCGCCATCGCCAGGACCTTGGACTGCATTACCAGACCAAAGCACATGATCGCCATGCCCCAGACCACGCTCAGCATACCCATCGACGATGAGTTGCCGGACAGCGGCAGCAGCAGAATCAGACACGCCGCCAGGGCGCCGATCGCAGTGATCAGCAGGCCGCGCGGGTAACGGTCGTTGTAGCGGCTGAAGATCACCGACCCGACGATCCCGGCGCCGCCGAACAGCAAGAGGATAACGGTGGTCATGTCGCCATTCATCTTCGCCACGATCTGTGCGAACGGTTCGATGTAGCTGTAGGCCGTGAACTGCGCCGTGACCACCAGCGCCGTCAGCAGGTAGAGCGACATCAGCGCCGGGCGCTTGAACAGCATCGGCAGGCTGCGCAACGAGCCCGAATTCTGGCTCGGCAGCAGCGGCAGCGACTTCATCAACACCAACACTGTAAGGCCCGAGGCAATGGCAATCGCCAGGAAGGTTGCCCGCCAGCCCAGCGCTTCGCCGAGCACGCGTCCCAGCGGAATGCCGAGCACCATCGCCAGCGCAGTGCCGGTTGCCAACAGGCCGAGGGCTTGAACCTGCTTGCCCTCCGGTGCCACTCGCACCGCCAGCGATGCGGTGACCGACCAGAACACGGCGTGGGCCACTGCGATACCGACGCGACTGACCAGCAGCATGCCGAAGCTCGATGACAGGCTCGACATCACATGGGCGGCGATGAACGTCAGAAACACAAACAATAGCAACTTGCGCCGCTCGATGTTGCGGGTCATCAGCATCATCGGCAGCGACGTGAGGGACACGATCCACGCATAAACCGTCAGCATCAGACCGACTTGGGCGGTGGTCATGTTGAAGCTATGACCGATGGCGCTCAATAAACCCACCGGTACGAATTCCGTGGTGTTGAAGATGAACGCTGCCAGGGCCAGCGCGATCACGCTCAGCCAACTTCCGGTGTGTGCATTAGTGGTATTCATCAATACGAATGCCCTCCTGAAGAATTCGGTTTGCCGTTTCCCCAGTGAAAAACGCCGACAAGCAGAAAGACCGCTCGAGGCGTGTGCCTGGGCGGTGCATGCGGTCAGCTGAATATTATGAGTATGGGGAGATGCGACGAGATGTTGCGGATTCTACGCCGTTGTCATCGTTGTCACAACCGCGGCCGGGCGCGGTCGCCGGGTCACAAGCCGGTGCTGATCGAAGGCTTCAGGCGTGTGCCTAAACGGGCGTTTTCCCGAAACGCACCTGTGGATAAGGCTCGCGCCGTTTGACATGTCGGGGTTTGTATCCTTCGCTTGTACTGTCAGGGCGACAATTGGACGCACTTGCTTGAGTGCGCTCTTTATAGGGATGTAAGCACGCGGGTCATTCCGCAGGACGTTGTGATGAAACAGCCCGATCGGGCATTTTTCCGCCAGTTTCTCCGTGTGTCTTGTGTATCAATGCTGTTGCCAGTCACGCCGATCGAAGCGGCTTGCACGTTGGTGTCAGGGACAGGAAATGACAACTACGTATGCGACAGCAGCACCAGTCCGGGCCTGATCGATCTGGCCGGCGATAACGTGCTGACGTTTCCAGCTGGCGGCACGGGCGTGGTGACGGGCAACATCCTGTTTGGCAACGGCGCCGACCGGATTGTCATGAGCTCCGGCCGGGTGCAGGGCGCCATCAACCAGGGCGCGGGCACAAACGTGTTGGTGATGGAGGCCGGGACCATCACCGGCAGCCTCATGCAGGGTCCCGGTATCGACAACTTTTTCATGAGCGGCGGCACCCTCCAGTCACTGGCGCAGGGTGATAGCCGCGACGTGTTCTCCATGAGCGGCGGGACCATCGTCGGGGCGTTTGAAGACGGTGATGTCGCGACCCTCAGCGGCGGCACTATTGGCCGCGTCGACATGAAGCTCGACAACAATCTTTTCGACATGTCGGGCGGCCGGATCATCGGCAACCTCGTCACCGGTTTCGGCCGCGACACCATTGTCGTTTCGGGCGGCAGCATTGGCGGCAACATCAGCGTCAGTGGCGGCAACGACAGCATCAGCGTGAACGGCGGGACGGTATCCGGCGAAATCCGCGCCAGCTTCGGCGACGACACGTTCGCGTGGAACGGGGGCGGAGTGATCCAGTCCTCCGTGCTGATGGGCGACGGCAATGATCGCGCCTCAATCAGCAACCTCAATGAAAGCACGCTGAGTTCGACCCCTTTGCTAGACGGCGGACTGGGTAATGACCAACTGACGTTTTTCCAGACCTCCAGCGCCGGGGCCGGTCGCTACCTGGGGTGGGAAGCGATTGATCTCACCGAGCAGTCGCGTTTCACGCTCGACACCAACCTCTTTCTTGGCGACAGCGTGAGCAACACCGGCACATTCAACATCGACAGCACCAGTGCGCTGGAGGTGACCCAAGGCGCCATTCGCCCTTACGCCGCAGGGCAGCTCGCCTCGTTGAACAACGCCGGGACTGTCGACATGACCGCCAACAGCGTCGTGGCCGCCGACACACTTACCGTGTTCGGCAACTACCTGGGCAACAACGGCCGGTTGCTGCTGCAGACGGTTCTAGGCGACGACCGCTCGGCCAGTGACCGACTGGTGGTGTCCCAAGGTGCAATCAGCGGCAACACCCAGCTGGGCATCAGCAACCTCAACGGGCTGGGCGGACTGACACAGGATAACGGCATCGAAGTGGTGCAGGCCGTCAATGGAGCGACCAGCACCAACGACGCCTTTGTGCTCGGCAACCGCGTCGTGGCCGGCGCCTACCGCTATCAGTTGTTCAAGGGCGGCGTGACGGCCGGGACCGAGAACAGCTGGTTCCTGCGCTCTTCGGTGGCTGCGGTCCGAAGCCCATTGAGCGTACCGCCGCCCACCGCACCGCCTGTGGTGGATCCGACACCCCAGCCCGTCACGCCGTCGCCTGTCATTCCGACGCCTATACCAACGCCTATACCAACGCCAACGCCAACACCTGTTCCCGTTCCCGTTCCAGTGCCAGTGCCAGTGCCTCCGGTCCCTGTCGATCCGGACGAACCGGCCGTTGAGCCACCGACCCTTGCTCCCGTCCCACCGCCTGCTGCTCCGGTTACACCCTCCGTTGCGCCTGCCGTTGTCTCGCCAATCCCGGCCCCGTTAACGGCACCATTGCCAACGGCGTCGCCCGGCGCCGAGCCCATCCCGTTATATCGCCTGGAAGTGCCGATCTATTCGGTGTTCGTGCCGGCTGCGCAGATCATGGCGCGTGAAGCGCTGGGCACTTTTCATGATCGTCAGGGCGATCAAAACCTACTCAGCGGTGCGCCCGGCGGATGGGCGCGGCTGTATGGCAGCGATACACGCAGGGACTGGGCCGGCGATGCCTCGCCGCATTTCGATGGGTCGACCAAGGGCTACCAAGTGGGCCACGACCTGTATGTCGCACCGACTGATTCCGGCCGGGTGCAACGCGCTGGCGTCTTCGTCGGCCAGAGCCGGTTACAAGGCAGCGTCGAGGGATTCGCCGAAGGCTTCAAGGGCACAAAAGCCGGCCGCATGAAAATCAACGGCGACCACTTCGGCGCCTATTGGAGCCTGGTCGACCCGGGCGGCTGGTACCTGGACGCCGTCGCCATGGGCACACGTCTTGGCGGCAGCAGTCGGTCCGATCAAGGCATCAGGCTCGACACCGACGGCCATGCCATCAGCCTGTCTCTGGAAACGGGCTACCCGATGGCCGTCTCCGAACGCTGGGTCGTTGAACCCCAAGTGCAGGTTATCCATCAACGGATCGACCTCGACCGCCAGAACGACGGCATCTCCGACGTCTCGTTTGATTCACAGGACTACTGGACGAGTCGAGTCGGCGCGCGCTTGAAGGGCCGTTACCTGATCGACAATCTGCCCGTCGAACCCTACCTGCGCGCGAACGTCTGGCAGGTGCTGGATGGCAAGGACACCGTGACCTACAACGGCGTCGACCGGATCAAAACCCAACACAGGTCTTCATCCACCGACATTGGCGCTGGCTTGATCGTTGGCGTGGCGAAGGGAGTAAGCGTGTACTTCGCGGTGGACTACGCCGCCCAGCTGGACAGCAATGAACTGGCGGGAGTCAGCGGCAGTGTCGGCATTCGTGCGAGTTGGTGAGCCGTGTGATGGGCAGGCGATTTCGAAACCGCCCGTCTAATCCGCGGCACTTGGCGCGCTAGTGGGCTTCTCATGGTTATGGTGCGGATAACTCGCACGTAAACGAGGAGATCGAATTCATGGCTAATGACACTTCGCTTACAGGGACCAGCGCGCAGACGGATCCGGATAAGGATCTTGGCTTTAATGAAGAATCGCCCGATGTCTCTGACCCGCAGGTAGACCCGACCGAGCCCGCGCGCACCGAGAATGACCCGGTGACTGAAGAGCCAACCACTCGCCGTGGGAATGATGAGCCGTTGCCGGGGAAGGGCGGGGTCTGACCGACTCGCGCTTAACCCAAAAGCCCTGCTGATTCGAGCGGGGCTTTTTTATGGCAAAAAAGGAATAAAGGACTGACAGGATGGGGGAGCATCTCCGATTGTGCAGCTGAACTGTTTCGGAGCAGCGTGAGATGAAAAGGTCAGGCACTTGCTGTTGACGGGGATCGGCTTAATGCTTGCCATTAATCATTCGAAACAGGGCAGCAGGGTAGGGATTGTGCGCGGCCTGCATCTCCGGCAGCATGCCGGCGCTTACTAATCACCTTCAGGGATGAGAAACATGAAACGTGTGTTCACAGTGTTTGTTATAGCGGGATTGCTTGCGACCGGCGTATCACATGCCGATGTCGGCCGAGAGGAAGAGCTGGCTAGGGCGGTGGACCAATTCGCGGCGAAGCTGGAGGCAGAATGGAAGCGGTGTTTGAGCAACCCGAATACGCGAACGACAAACGATAGCGAACGGTGCGCACTTGTAATGATGCAAGCGGCTAATGACGCGGTGAAACAGAAGTACCAGGAGAAGCTTGTCATTACTCAGCAGGACGCCGAGCAGGAAATGCTATCAAAAGGCGTTCCGGCCCTGCTTCCGCAGGCGCAGGAGGCATGGGAGCAGTACGTCAATGCGGATTGCCGAGTCGTCGGTGCGTTGATAACCGGGACAGCAAGCACTACCTATCAGCTTGTGTGCGAGTACAAACATCAGATCCAACGACTACACGCCCTTGACGAATGGTGAGTTCGGCAACCGTCCCCTTGAGATCGTTGTTGCTCAGGCTGAAGCCCGATGAAATGAGGCGAAGCCTACCGGGCTGAGGGTGTCGTCAAGCTTGGCCTCTACAGACAAAACCGGCCATAAAGGCACAAAAAAAGCACTTGCGCTAAGCGCTAAGTGCTTGATTTGTATTGCGTGTTTGGTGGGCCGGGGTAATCTGAAACTGCATTTTATAATATTGATTATTATCATTAATTTTTATTTTGTATTTTGATCGGAATACCAATTGGAATACCTCACAAAATGGCATTCCATTGACCCCCTTGTAATCGATTTGCCAACCTTGCTTCGCATCCATATTAAGCGGTGATCTTCTTGCAGCTGTCGGGATAAAGGCTGCGGTCGATCCGAAGATGAAGGTGGCGACAGACTGAGACCGGCCAGAATCGGCCACTCATTGACGAACTAACACGCCTTGTCGTGTTTACGATGGGTGCCGTTTCGACAGGAGCTATGCAATGGATCTGAAGTTCAGTCACATAGATGTACTGGTCAAGAATCTTGAGGAAGCCTGTGCTTACTACGCACACATCCTCAACGCCAGCATCTCCAAAACGCTTATCTGGGAACGGGGGGGCTGCCCTTTCACTAGGCGATTGCGCTGATCGATCATGTTGGTCAAACCGTTGGCGGGGAATCTGAAGGGGCTTTTGGACTCTTCGGGTGAACGGATGATTTACCGCCACTGTTACTCAACACCGGACATCGAAAAAGCCTATGACGAATTGATGGTCGCCGGTGTTCAGCCTGAAGACGAAAATGGAGCGCCATTGGCTCGCGCGAATCTGCAATCCCCGTGTGGGGCACGTATCATCTGGTTGCCAAAGCGCTTCGGGCACTTCTCTATCGAAATACTTGAAGACAAGGCGCTGGAAGTGTTTATCGAGGCTGCGTTTATCTAAAAAAAGTAGCAGCCGTTCACGATTAGCCACTTTCGGCCCAGAGTGTGTAAAAACGCCTTCGCGAACCCTTGCTATGATTTCTGAGGATTTCATCGCTGGGATCGCCCATGAAGCGCTTTATCCAAGGTGAACATCGAGGCCAAGGCACCTTACTTCCCGAGAGCCTCGACGAATACGTCAGCGATACCAATCCGGTCCGCGTAGTCAACGTCTTCGTCGACGAACTGGACCTGGTCAATATGGGTTTTGAAGGTGCCATCCCAGCTGATACTGGCCGGCCGGGTTACCACCCCGCGATCTTGCTGAAGATCTACATCTACGGCTATCTCAACCGCATCCAGTCGAGCCGACAGCTGGAGCGAGAAGCCCAACGTAACGTCGAACTGATGTGATTGACCGGACGTTTGATGCCGGACTTCAAGACCATCGCCAACTTCCGAAAAGAAAGCAGCAAGGCCATCCGAGGCGTCTGTCGCCAGTTCGTTGTGCTGTGTCAGCAGTTGGGATTGTTTGGAGAAAATCTGGTTGCCATCGATGGCGGTAAATTCAAAGCAGTCAACAACCGCGACCGCAATTTCACCAGCGCCAAACTGAAACGGCGCATGGAAGAAATTGAATCGAGTATCAATCGTTACCTGGCGGCACTCGATACTGCCGATGGGCAATAACCCACGGCTACCGAGCCCAGCGCCGTGCGGCTGGAAGAGAAAATCGCCAAGCTCAAAACTCAAATGAAGGAGCTTCAAGCTATCGAAACCCAGTTCAATGAGTCGCCGGATAAACAGGTCTCACTGACCGATCCAGACAGCCGCTCCATGATGACTGGACTCAGCGGCGGCCGCGTAGGTCTGGCTCGAGCTACATGGTGAAAACTGCTTCCTTAGTATGGCGAGCTCTCTGGCATTAATGCACATTGACTTTCCATCTCTCTGCCAACTTGGGGTTAATTCGGTAATCAACCACATTTACCGCGGCTTTAATAGACTTGTTTTCTGTATTCAGTGCTTGCGTTATTCTTCGTTCTTTCTTTAATTTTGCGATTAAAACTTTGGGTAATGAAATAAACGCTGCGCCAAAACCCATTTTGGCAACATCGTAGATGCCACTTTCAATGTAGGTTCGAAGGCTTTCATCACCTATCACTTGCACGGCATAGGCCATGAATTCGTTGTAAACGCTACCTTCTCGCGCCTCTTTCAGTGCCCAGACTATGCCACTTTTTCCTTCTTCGTATAATGGTAGTTCCAGTTCTTTTGTGGTTAGTTCAAGCTCAAGAAGGGCGACAATGGTTGCATCTAACACGCCCGACGAAACAATGCCAAGTGCTTTTAATTCTGAATAACAACCTGTCGTGAGTAATGATGCAGGATTATCCTCATAAGGTAGTTCTGTTCTAAAGGTGATACTGCATAACTCCTGGGTATTTTCAAGTGTAGACACTTGGGAGGCCTGAAATAATTTTACCGAACCCAAAACCAAAGGTGTAGGTACTGAGGCGGCAGCACGATCAGCTAAATGGGCAGGTATATCGATTAAAATTTCATCCGCTTGTGCAAAAATAAACAGTTTTAAAAACTTATCAATGCGTATGTTCAGCTTAAAGGGCGGTATAGCCACGCCGTCTATTTTCTCAAAATAGGCTTTGGCTTTCGCCTTGTCCACTGTTTCTTTTAACGCATCAAAACGGCCAAAGTTGTTTAGGTTTTTCTCGTTAACATTGTATGCCGTTAATGCTGTAAGCAGGTTTTTATCTAGACCTAAGGCGTTCACTACCGCGTTTAATCGCGCATTTTCCGCGTTACCTTTGTAATCGTTGACGTAGTCTCTAAAACTGTAGTCTTCTCTTAATTGCGCATCGCCGCGCTGCAAGTCATGCAAGAATAATTTAGCGTATTTTTGTTCAACCTGAGTGAGCGATGAAAACGACTTATGCAGCTCGTTTAGTGTGTTTTCAATGCTGGCTTGATCTTGGTGCTGGTTCAGCTCTTTTAAGTATTTATCAAAGCGGCTGTTCATGTAATCAGAGTCAATTTTACCAGTGTCAATTTCAGTAAGGTAACCGCTAATATCAAAGGGCACGTCGCCACCGCTACTACCAGTACTTTCAGCTTTGCTGGCCAATTCTTTATAGCGCAGAGCAAGGCTTAAATAGGTTTGTTCGCCTATCGCCAGTGTTACCTCACGTTCATTATTTTCACCACTGGGGTGGGTAAGGTTATCCCAATGCAAGCCTTGCACTTTGGCCGCTTCTAAATGCTGGTTAAAGGTTTTAAATAAATCGGCAAATTTTGCACAAGCGGCAGCATCTTCAGGTAGTTTTTCAAAATTTTGCGCGCCGCTATTTACAAATAACTTGGTAATCTCTGTCGCCAGTTCATTCATGGCTTCAAGGTTGCTATCAAGGCGATCCACGAATAAACCAATGGGGCGGTCGCCGGAATAGAGTTTTACCGCATCGTTAATGTGCTGCTCCATGGTGTGCGGGTAGCGGTAATAGCGAATGGTGCCGTGGGGTTTGTCGGGGCCAAATAAACGGTTGGTGCGCGAGAAGGCCTGAATAATATTTTGGTATTTAATCACCTTATCTAAATACAAGGTGTTGAGCCATTTGGAGTCAAACCCCGTGAGCATTTGATCTACCACAATCAGCAAATCCAACTGCTTTGCAGGTTCGGTATGAATACGCTCATAAGGTTTTTTATGGGCAAGGCGGGCGGCTAAATCTTTTTTAAAGGCTGCGTGCTTAGCAAAATCAAAATCGTGGCCGTAACGCACATTGTAGTCGCTAACAATTTCTTCTAAGCCGTCACCTTTAAAGGTGGGGCCACGGTCGCCACTGCCGTCGTTATCAATGTTGGGGTCGAACAAAGCGGATATTTTAAGTTCGGGTTTGGCGGCTTTTAAGCGGCGGTAATAATCAATGGCTTCGGCAATGCTGTTGGTGGCCAAAATAGCGTGAAACTTATTGGCTTGGCTGAGTACGTCCCAATTTTGCAGAATGTCATCCACCACCTTGGATTGGTGGAGCTCGGTTAAATATTGAGTTTTAGGCACATAGTCTTCTATGCCTTTATGGTACTTGCCAGTGGCGTCTTTATGGCCGGCCATAGGTACGTCATTCATAAAGTGATTGAACTTTTGCTTTTTGGCCGGGGTTTCCATCGCATCGGCAACGGAATCGGCTTTGGCTTGTTCAAGGGCTACTGCTTGGCGAATGTCTTTGTCTCTAAAGGTGCTGACTTTATACGGGTCAAAACCCAGCACGTTGCCATCGCGAATACCATCGGCAATGCTGTAACGGTGCAGTTCGTTACCGAATACGGTGCTGGTGGTATTGCCGCTTTTTTCGTTTTCTTCTTGAATGGGCGTGCCGGTAAAGCCAAAAAATAACGCGCGGGGAAAGGTGCGCTTGATGGTGATGAGCATATCGCCAAAGGTGGAGCGATGCGCTTCGTCAATAATAAACACCAAGCGTTTAGCGCGGATTTTTTCAATATCCGCCGCGTTAGTGGCCGTGCCTTCATCATCTATCGCGTCAAAAATATTACTCATTTTTTGAATCGAGCTAACAATTAAGGTTTGGGCGGGGTCGCTGCTTTTGAGTTTGGTAATGAGTACATCGGTGTTTTCGGTGGCCTGTACCTCTTCGCCATCGCCGGCAAAATTGTTGTATTCCGCCAGTGATTGGGTGCCTAACTCAATGCGATCCATTAAAAATACCACTTTATCGGCATCTTTTGATTGGGCAATGAGTTGCGCAGATTTAAAGCTGGTCATGGTTTTGCCAGAGCCGGTGGTATGCCACACATAGCCCCCCAAACGCTCTGGGTTATTGCTAATACTGCCCAGTTGCTGCCAGTTGGTTTTTGCCACTTTATCGGAGATGGCATTGGCGGCGTAATACTGGTAACTGCGCATGACCTTAAGTACGCCATCGGTATCATCCGCTACGGTGTAAAAGCCAATCAGCTGATGCGCCATGGGGATAGAGAGTAGCGTGGAGGCAATGTCTTTCCAGTGGTTGACTGGCTCGTTATTAAAATCTGCCCAGTTGAATTGGTAGTCCGGGTTAAATTTGCCATCCATGCCGGGGTTGGCAAAATATTTGGCTTCGTTTGGCTCCATGGCCACAAAGACTTGGATCAGCGCAAACAGTCCGCTAAAAATGCCCTCGGCGCTGTATTTTTCAATCTGGTTCACCGCTTGGCTGACCGGAATGCCGCTGCGCTTTAGCTCCACATGGATCACCGGCATACCGTTAATGAGTAACAGCACATCGCCACGGCGGTCGTTACGCAACTGGCTGCCGCGTTCAAACTTGGGTTGTTGCACAATTTGGTAACGGCTTTGGCCAGCGGCTATTTCTTGGCGGTCGTAAATTTTTAGGCTGACTTCTTTGCCCACATGCAATGCATCTGCTGGGTTATCGCGCTTAATGGCGACGGTTTTGCCGTTAATTAAACCGTTAAGTTTTAGCGGTGTTTTGAGTTCTTTTATTTGCTCAATAATTTGCTGCATTTCGCTGGTGGTGAGCGGCACACCGTTTAAGCGGTCTTTTTGTTTGTTATTTTCAAATAAAATATCCGCCCAGTTTTGCAGTAACTCGGCTTCGGTTTTGCATTTTAAAATTTCAGGCTCCCACCCTTTGTGGGTGAGTACCTCAATAAACGCATGCTCAAATTCTGCTTCGGTTTTAAAGGTGGTCATGGTGGCGCTCCCTGCTAGACAAACATTTTGTTCAAGCAGGCTTGCTTGATGTTGTTGAGCTTGGTGATTTGTTGTTGGTGTTGTTTTATAAGTGCATCGAGCTTTTGGAAGTAGTTGCCGATTTCCTGTTGCTCTTCATTTGAAGGGATAGTTACGAGCTGGCTCTTAACAATGTCGGAGTTTAGATTGACTTGGCTGCCCGGCTGGCCATATTGTTGCCACCTTTCCTCAAACGATTTTAACCACTGATACATATACTCAAGTTCAAAACGAGGCTTTTTAAATATCAAGAAGCCATCATGAACGCCCGTTTCAACATAGTTGATTACAGGCTTACCAACACTCGCGGCTATACTCAAAAGCAGGTGCTTTTCACTCAATACACGAGTTTTTTCTTGACCAAGCTTTGAGATTCTCTGCTCTAAATAGTGAATACGCCCATCTTGCTCGGTCACATCTCTAATACGTAACCAGCCAACACTTGAATTTCTATCAAACCATTTAGGATCTTCAATAGGCCGAGGGCTTGCGCCGCGAACAATTTCAGCTAATGCACCTAGCTCTTTCTCCTCCCATTCCCCACTAAACCCTTTAAAGCGGATTTCTGGAATGGTTTCGCCTTGTTTGGGGAACATGCGTTCCAGCATGGCTTTTTTAATATTGCTGAGCTTTTTGTACTTTAGTTGGTGTTGGTCGATTAGGCTGTCGAGCTTTTGAAAGTAGTCGCCTATCTGGATTTGCTCTTCGTTTTTAGGGAAGAAACAAAAGCGATTCAAAAATTTATCAGGCGAGGTGTGCTTTACTGTCGTCCCTGAAGAAGTTGACACAACTTCTTTTTGTTTTTTTGTAGTGCGCAATAAACTATACAAAAAACCTGAATCACCTTTGAATCCAACTAATTTGCCAAGCCGTTGATTGTGAAGGTATGTGTAATTATCTCTTGGGATTATCGCCGGAAATCCCAAGGCTTGAGCTGTTGGAGTCAAGTCTGTCATAGTTATGAACATATCGTCAGGTTTGAATATATACCTAGGAGAAACTTCCTGTTTTATATCGTAGTATTGACCTTTGCCTGCTTGAAATCCACCGCCAATATTTACGCTGCCTGGCGTAAGAACTATGACTTCAGTGGGGCTTTTTTTAAAGTATTTACTTTGAAAAGCGAATCCATTTTCTAACTGAACCTGCTCGCCCAATATTTTCTCCTCCCACTCCCCACTAAACCCCTCAAAGCGAAGCTCAGGCACCTTATCTACACTCATCTTATTCGCCCTTCAACAAGCTAGTGAGTTCGGCCAAGCCCCGCATATCAAACTCATCGCCGGTGAGTTCGCCCATCATTCTAGTCAGTTTCTGCTCGATGCTGGTAATCTCGCTGGCCACTTGCGAATAAGTGACAGCGTATTTATCGGCAAGGGCTTGTACTTTTGTGGTGAGCTGGGTGATGACCGCGCTCGGCATCGCGGCGAGTTCGCGGCTTAATGGAGTAATCCATTTTAGGTACAGCAATGTATTCACTTGTTCGTTGGTTAAACCTTCTATGGTGGTTTTGGTTTTTATGTGCAGTGCCATCGCTTTCTTTTTTACATCGGCTTTAAGCTCGGCTTGGTCTAGTAATAACTGATCGGCCTTAACGACTTTACCTTCGTAAGTTTTTTGATCAAATTCAAACTCAGCTCTCAGAGTGTGTAAAAAACCATTTGCCTTAGCCTTAGCAAATGTACCGTCTTTACTTGATTCAATTTTGCCCCATTGAACTTGCTGGTTTTTTTCGATGAACTCAAGTTTCTCTGGTTTTTTCGCTTTATTGTCGAGTAATTCAAGATATTGGTTAAGCACACGGATTTCTTCTGAATCAACATCCGCATATATTTCTTTAAGCTTTTTGGTTAGTTCGGGCTTTACAAAGGCATCATTCTTGTCATTGAGTATTGGTGAGTCTTTTTCTTCTTCTGTAAACGATTCAATTATCTCTTCAATTTGAGATGTGATCTCTGCTAGTTTTGTTTCCTGGCTTTCTAAGGCGTGTAAGTCTTCGATTAAGTAAGTTTGTTGTACTAAATCAAACGGCATTATGTGGCCTTTCCAGCCTTCCTGTACCTCGGTATCTTTGCCATCTTTCTTCTTGGTCACCATGTTGGCATCCACTTGTTTAGTCGCGGCAAAGCCCTCGGTTTGCATCATTTCCAAATCGGCGCTGATGGTTTGCCACTGGTTATTCTGGTGTTGGTAAGCTTGGTATTTGTCGATTAACGCAATAGGCGCAAGTCGGCCAAATAACTCGGCACTTAATTGTGCTTCTTGCTGGTTGCGGTTAACGGCCGCCCAGCCTTGAATAAGGGTAGTGTTTAAATAATCGTCAAAACCCTTAAAGGCTTGGTTGTAAGTATTAATAAACGCAGCCACTTGTGGGTGCTGGGTAATAGTGGCATTCACCGCCTCTTTTTTTATGGCCAATTCACTGTAAGCGGCGGATTTGGGCGTGAACAGGGCTGCGTGCAGTTGTGGCAGGGCTTGCCAGTAGTTTTTAAGGCTTGCGATTTCGCTGTTGGGAATGCCGCCTAACATGGTGGCGTGTAAATCCCAGCTTTCGGCGGCAGCGGAAGAATCCACATAGCGGGGAATATTCAGGTTGTAGCCGTTGTCACGCAGGATTTGCTTTTCAACCACTTGAGAGAATTTATCGATATTTTCACGGTGAATCACCGCATCAACAATGCGTTTAATGTCGCTTGCTTGCAGCTTGTTGTTTTTGCCTTCTTTTATAAAGTGTTTGGAGGCATCGACCACCAATACATCGTTATTTTTTCTTTTTTGCTTGAGTACCAAAATAACGGTAGGAATGCCAGTGCCAAAAAAGATATTAGCGGGCAGGCCGATAATGGCGTCTATGTGGTCGCTCTCAATTAACTGCTTGCGAATTTGCCCTTCTTCACCGCCACGGAATAACACGCCGTGGGGCAATACAATGGTCATAATGCCATCGGGCTTTAGGTGGTAAAGGTCGTGCAGCAAAAAGGCAAAATCGGCTTTGGTTTTTGGGGCCAGGCCAAAACGCGAGTAGCGCGGGTCGCTCTCTTTATGGGCGGAATCCCAGCCTTGTGAGTAAGGCGGGTTAGACACTACGGCATCGACATATAAAGCGTTGTAGGAGCCTTGTGGGTCGCTTTCATCAAAGTATGGCCAGTCGTCTTCTAAAGTATCGCCATTGCGGGTTTTGATGTTGCTGGCTTTAATGCCACGCATGATTAGGTTCATGCGCGTTAGGTTGTAGGTATTGGCTTTTAACTCTTGGGCATAATAGGTGATGTTGTCTTTGCTTTTGGCGTATTGCGCCACGGCTTCGCCAATGTTGATGAGCAAAGAACCAGAGCCGCTGGTAGGGTCGTAAATTTCGAGGGTGTCTTTGTATTTTAACTCGTGAGCGATGATGTGCGACATGAGTACCGAGACTTCGTGCGGGGTATAAAATTCACCCGCCTTTTTACCGGCATTGGCTGCAAATTTTTCAATTAAGTATTCGTAGATGTAACCCAGTACGTCATAACCTTGGTTATTGTTCATGGGAATGCTTTTAATCAGGTGTAGTAAGTCGCTAATGGCTTTGGTGCGTTTGCCTGCGCTTTCACCGAGTTTGCTCAGGCCTGTTTCCAGCGTGGTGAAAATTCCTTCAAATAATTTTTTGTAAGTGGGTGAAATTAAGCGGCTAAAGGCTGAGAGCGCATCGCGCACGTTAGATTCGTCAAAGTCTGATTTAGGGTCTACCCATGTTGAAAATAAATTGTCGTAGCTAATAAAATAACCCAAATTGCTTTGGATAAATTCGACGGCTTCAGGGTCTTCTTCGCTTAGGGCTTTAATGTCTTCTGCGGTCATGCCTTCTTTGGTGACAAACTGCACTAATTGGTCGCTAAGGTATTTGTAAAAAATAAAGCCGAGTATGTAGTCTTTGTATTCGTTTGCTTCAATTTTGGAGCGCATCTGGTTGGCGGATTCCCAGATTTTGGCGGCCAGTTGTTGCTTGTTCATATCCTGTGTTTCCTTCTCGAATTCGATAGCTTCGAAGTGCTGTAGTTTTGGCCGTGGGCCAATGAGCAGGGGTTAGTCAGTCGTTTGCGCAATCCCGGCAGATAGGCTCGGTCTGGTGCCAAAGCCATACCCGCGCTAAGGGTTGGTTCTATCGCCTAGTGGTTATCGCCCGTGGCCGATAGAACCCTTTGATTCATTGGGCTCGAGCCGGCGTATCGCCCATTTTCTATCGCCCAGTGAAGGTCGATAAGGTTCGATAGGTTCGATAGCGCGGTCATGATATCGTCCAGTATCGCCGCCAGCGGTTGTCGCCTTCAAAGCGGACTTCACCGCGCTCGATGAGGCTTTCCAGTGCGCGCCTGACCTGCTTGGGGTGAATTTCCCTGCCGATGCGCTGATATAGAAAGCCCAGGTTAGTCAGCAGTGTCCCATGCGTGAGCTGATAGTGATCGAGCAGTTCATCGTTGGTTTTTTCTTTGACGGAGGCCTTAACCCGGTCAGATATGCGAAGAGCCTGTAACCACTTGCCGAGTTTGGTTTCATCTGCTTCGGTGCGCGGCACGTTCAGGGTGGTGTGCGTTTCCCAGGGCAAAGCAGAACGTTCGCTGGCTAAGCGCATCACATCATCACCGGTCACGGGTTTGCTTTGATCGGCTACTCGCAAGTAATAACGACCATCGGTGGTAGAAGCCACCGACAAGGCTCGCTGGGTGCGCAATTCAATGTACTGTCCGCCATTCACGGTGTGCTTTGCCAGCTTGCGTCGCAGTATATCGGGTAGGTTAGAAGGAATGCGCTGACTGGCCGGTGGTGCGTCTTGGCCGTCTTCGATACCCAGCAGTAAGCGGCTGCCAGTAGCATTGGCAAAAGCAATGCAGTCTTTGGCAATTTCATTCCAATCGGCGGTTTTGCCAGTTACATCCCACAAGGGTTTGAAGTCGAGCAGTTGTCCTTCCTGGCTCACACAGCACCTGTAATTTTATTGTTTATTCTTGTTCGCTCGCGTTTTCTGCGTCTTCATCCGCCCCACCGGCGCGCACCCAGTCATCCACCTCAGACAGCTGAAACTTCCACAGCCGGCCAATTTTGTGCGCCGGCAGGCCTTTTCGTTCGCGCCAGCGGTAGACGGTATCTTTGGCGATGCCCAAGTGTTGGACAACGTCGAGGGCGGTGACCCAGGGCTCGGTGGTCATGACGCACCTCCCTGTGCGTCATCCTTATGGATAGCCTTCGGCTGTGCAAAACACCTGTCCTGTTGTTTTGTCATGGTTTTGGCACCCGGTTAGAAGACTAGAGTCGTTTAAAGTCGTTAGCAGTCTACCCGATCTGCTTTTCCCGCCAAACCCTCCGATCCAGCGATCTTTGATCGCGCCGATCGGAGGGTTCATTCGCTTTTTTTCGAAGTCACCTCGTTCCTCCTCCCATTTCAAATTTGATTAGCGTCACGCCATCTTTTACCCGTCAGAAATGACTCACGATGGTTGTCTAGTACAGCTCCAGTGTGAGAGCGGATCTTGTTGTGGGGCCATGGCTAGAGATGTGGCGACACCGGCGACAGCGGCGACAACCCATGCAGAACAGGGCCTGGAGCGTGGCGACAAAAGTGGCGACAGTCGCCACTTTTTGCGCACTTTGGCCGGGATGCTTGACCGCCTTTTCGCGTGGGTATAACAATTGGCGCACGGACCGCTGTCGTTGGCAGCACCAGCCCAGGTAGCCAGAACCTTTAAGGCTACGCCACTTGTGTGGTGGTTCTTCCGAAGTGCGATTAGCGTCCGGCGGCTCGCACGGTCACTCCCCAAGAGTGATGGATGCCTACTCGACTGATCTGTCCACTGCGGCAGACGATGGACCTTCCTCGCTGCACTGCAGCAACCTCACCTCTCGGCACACTTCGCTGCGCCAGACTGCGCCCGTCTCTTTCTCCTGGAAAGAGACGGGCGCTCGTACTACTGCTGCAAGCCATGTCGTACAAGGCATTGCCGCAACTCTCCTCGTGACAATCGGCCTGACAAATCCGATTCGTTGCAATCCGCAACGACACAGGCACCGGTGCCGCAGTCTATGGAAAGGCTGCACCTGACTGACAGTCAGGCCTGCAACAGGTGTCGATGTTGTTGCCTTCTCCCACCCGAGATCTCTAGGTGCCGAACTCGTCAGCCGGCACGGCCTCCACCCGCCCGCATCTTCGGATGCGTCTAAGGAGGCCAGATTAATGGGTTCATGCCCTTGCTCCCGGTCGTAAGGAGCCGCGCGTTCCGCGTCAGTGAACACCTCACAGGCCGCAGGGGCCTTGATCCCTGATAACACTCAACAGCCGTGGCGGGACTACGTGAGGACAACCAGCAATGAACGAGGAGAGGGCCGATGCAGCAATTAGATCCGAAGCTTGAACTACCACGACCACCTCGACCGCTGATTGAGTCGAATCCCGTGGCCCAGCCTTATCCGGTGCAGGCACTGGGTGGGATTCTTAGGCCTGCGGTGGAGCGCATGGCCGAGGTCATCGGTGTGCCCCAGGCGCTGGCCGCGCAATCGGTGTTGGCTGCGTCGGCGTTGGCTACCCAAGGTCATGCCGGTTTACAGCTCGACGGGAGAAATTACCCTCTGTCGCTGTACCTGATTACGGTGGCCGCGTCCGGTGATCGTAAAACGGCAGCAGATCGATGTGCATTACTGCCTGCACGGCAATGGGAACGTGAGCAGTGGCAACGCTATCGCGAACAACTTGCTCGATACCGTGCCGTACAAAAACAGGCTCAGCGTATTAATCCTGGCGATCCTGACTCCGCAAACCGCGCTTTAGTAGAGGAGGAGCCCTCGGCCCCTAGGCTGATCACCACAGACCCGACTATCGAGGCGCTGATCAAGGGGCTCTGTCACGACCTCCCCAGCATGGGTCTGTTCTGTGACGAAGGAGGACAGTTCCTCGGGAGCAGCACCATGAGTCGGGATAATCGTTTGAAAGCGGTCACTACCCTGTCGTCACTCTGGGATGGCAGCCCGATAGATCGCGCTCGCTCTATGGTCGGTGAAAGCTTGCGGGCTTATGACCGGCGTTTGAGTCTGCACTTGATGCTGCAACCGTACTTGGCCATGCAGTTACTCAGTGACCCGTTGCTGCAGGGGCAAGGCATCCTTGGTCGCTGCCTGATGACCTGGCCCACTAGCCTTGCCGGGCAACGTAGCTATCAATCTGTCGACTTGTCCAAAGATCCCGCCCTGAAGCGATATCACCACCGCCTTTCGGCCCTATTTCATCAGCCGTGGTCACTTTCTGCTGACGGTGCTCTGTTGCTTTCAACGCTGACCCTCAGTGCGTTAGCTCGCCGTCGCTGGATTGATCTGCATGACGCCATTGAGGCTCAGCTGGGAGAGTTTGGTGAGCTGGCAAATGTGCGGCCCAGCGGATCAAAGGCCGCAGATAACCTGCTGCGCGTAGCCGGCATTCTTGCAGTTGTGGAGGAGAGCAGCGTCGTAGAGGTCGACCATATCCAACGGGCCTCCGCTTTAGTCGGCTACTACCTCAACGAGATCCAGCGCCTGACTGAGCAGGAGCCGGTGTGTCGAGTAAAAGAGGAGGCAGACCGGCTGCTGCGATGGCTACAGGTCAAAGATTGGAAGCGGTTCAGTATTCGTGAATTGAATCGCAACGGTCCCCGCTTTGCCCGCAAGAGCAGTCGTCATGCCGCCAAGCTGCTGGTCGAGTTGATTGATCATCAGTGGTTGATCACTGATGGCCACACCTTCGAGGTGCGCCACGTTTAATCTTGATGAAGCGCTGCGCAACCATCTGGCTCAGCGTCAAAAGGAGCCCAAAGCGCGATTTGTCGCCGCTACTGTCGCCACTTTGTCGCCACGCTCAAAACCAGGCAGGACAAGGGTTGTCGCCGCTGTCGCCAGTGTCGCCACCACCCATAAAGCTATCGCCTCTACGACAGCCATTATTCAATGGTTGAAAGAGGAGGGTGCGCATCTTTACGTCACCGACAACACGCTGTGTTTTCGCCCGACTGATTGGGCTCAGTTCGCGATTGTAAGTGCGCACTGGCGAGCCCTTTTGCATGATCTCGCTGCAGTCGATCAGGAACAGAAAAATGGCTCGGGTCGGTAAGCGAGCGGGACGTAATTTTGGCTTCGGTCGCCAGCTCAGCTATGCCGGACCGCAAGCACTGAAAGATCTGTTTGGCGACGGCCATTTTGCTACCGTCAAAGCCCATAGCGATCGCTGGCAGGCATTCGTGCGTTGGTGTCGATCCGAGGAAGGGCCAAGGCTCAATGACGCGCGACAGATCGACCGCGAGATCCTTATGCGGTACGCCTTCCATTTGCGCGAGCAGGTTGATCAGGGCAACGTCGGCATCGCCACAGCGCAGAACCGCCTGTCTAGCGTGAACCGAACGATGGCCGCGCTGCGCGGTGATCAGTACGTCAAAATCCCCAGTCCGAGCAAGGCGCTTGGCTTGCAGCGCTCAGGTGTGCGTAGTGAGGCCCCGCAAGGCCAAGACCGTGTCCAGATCGAGTTGATCGCACAGGCGTTGTCAGAGCGAGGCCAGCAATCGAGGGTGAGTGCCATTGTGCTCCTTGCTCGGGAGACCGGAATGCGCCTGCGTGAAGCGATCTTGGCGGACTTGCCCCGGCTGCAACGGGAGGCTCGGCAACTGGGCAAGATCAATATCCAGGACGGCACCAAAGGCGGTCGATCAGGCGCATCGGCACCGCGTTGGATTGCGGTCACGGATCAAGTTCGTGGCGCCCTCGACAGGGCCAGCGAGGCTTCACCCAAGGGCAGTCGGAATCTGTTAACACCTGATGAAAGCTACAAAGATTTCCTACAGACAATCGTGCGACCGGCACGGGACATCCTGCATGAGCATGGATTGAAAGGCTTTCATGAACTGCGGGCGGCTTACGCCTGTGAGCGCTATGAGCAACTGACCGGTTTCTCCGCGCCCATCAATGGCGGTCGTGGTCATCGAGAGGATCGAGCACTCGATCAGCGTGCACGCCAGCAGATCAGCCACGAGTTGGGGCATAACCGCATCGACGTGGTGAGTGCCTACATCGGAGGTCGTCGATGAAGTCCGAGTTCGATATGGCGTTGTTTCTGAGTCCCGTGCTCAAAGGTGCGCATGCCACGCGGCAGCGGCATATCAGGCAGGCAGAAAGGATGCACGAGGCGATTCGTGAGCGCTGGAGTTGTGCGACCCCGTGGTCCTGGAAGGAAAAGCACACCAGATGGTTTTTAGAGCACTATCTGCGTTGCTCAGCACCAGCGACCGTCTATTACTATGAATTAACAGCAGGGCTGATCCGCCGCAGAAAGGCGCAACTCGTGGTTGTCTGATAGACGCTTTTAAGCGTGAGCCCCTGAGTATGGGAATGCGGAGCCTTCCCATACTCAGGGGCTTGGCCGAAGAAGCGCAGGCATGCGGCAGATTTAGCAACAGTCGCCACTTCAGTCGCCCTGCTGCACGACACGGATTGTCGCCGGCTCAGCGTATCGGCACGACGTTACGGTCCCTGGTTTGATTGATGGCGGATGCCGACAGGCTGCCGGTGGCTGCCTTCTGGATATGATCACTCCACCAGGCCATCATCGGACGCCGGCGTTCGATGTAATCCGCCCGGTTGTAGGCGCTTCGAACTTCGTCTTTATCGACATGCGCCAGCGCGACTTCGATCAGCTCCGGATCCCATCCATGCTCATTCAGGATTGTGCTGGCCATGGAGCGCATTCCGTGGCTGACCAAGCGGTCCTGAAAACCCATTCGTTTCAACGCCATGTTGGCTGTTTGGCTATTCGCGTGGGTGCGGGGGTTTCTATCTGACGGGAACACATATTCCCTGTGGGCGCTATGGGGCTTAAGCGTCTCCAATAACGAGAGTGCATGTTCGGTCAGCGGGATTGTGTGCGGACGACGCTTTTTCATTCGCTCCGGAGGGATGGTCCAGAGGCGTTTGTCGAAGTCGATATCTGCCCATCGGGTGGTCGCCGCTTCGGAGGGGCGGGTCATGGTGTGCAGCTGCCATTCGATCAGGCAGCGGGTCGTCCGCTTGATGCTGGCGTTCGCGATTTCCATCATGAGCTCGGGAAGCTCATCAGCTGGTAGCGCGGCCATATTCTCTTTTTTGGGTTTCTTGAAGACAGCGCGAATGCCGCTGAGAGGGTTCGCAAAGATCATTCCGGAATTGACCCCGTAAGTCATGATCTCGTTAAGGCGCTGGCTTACCCGCTTCACGGTCTCGAGGCTACCTTTGGCCTCAATCGGCCGAAGGAGCTTGATGACCATCGGGGCATTCACTTCTGATAGCGGCGTTGATTTCATGCTCGGAAATACATGCAGCGTGAGTGAGCGCCAGATGTCTTCGGCATACGCCGGGGTGACGGAATCCTTCTTCAATTCTAACCACGCGGTGGCTACGTTCTCGAACGTATGTTCCGTTTCCGCTCGTTTGGCTTCCTGCAGTTCATTACGCTGAGCTTTGGGGTCGATGCCCTGTGCAAGCAGCTCTCTGGCCTCAACGGTTTTCTTCCTGGCTTGCGCAAGAGAAACCTCGGGATAGGAGCCGAGTGCCATGTTGATTCGGTTCTTGGTTACTGGATGCCGGTAGTTGAAATTCCACTGCATCGAGCGATTGACCCTGACTCGCAGCTGGAGCCCGTCGCCATCGGTGAGGACGTAATCCTTGTCTTTCGGTTTGACCGCCTTGAGTTGGCGGTCGGAGAGGCGGGTGGTTTGAGCGCACATGAGAAGTACTCCATGACACCTTTTGGTATTCCCAAGATTAGCGCCGGGTAGCCGGGAATACCATTGGGAATACCAAATCGCCTGGAACTCTAACAACCTCGAAAGCCTCCCGCAGCCCTGAAACCCCAGTATTCACTGGGTTTCAGGTACAAAAAAAGACGTCCGTGGACGTCTTTAGATGTTGAAGTGGTGGAGCCGGGGGGATTTGAACCCCCGTCCGCCAGTACTCCGCTTTCGGGCCTACATGCTTAGCCGTGTCTATTAAGTTAACCCTCAGCGACCCGACGGGCAGGGTGCTTTGGGCGAGCTGTGTAAGTTTTAGCCGATTCGTCCACAGCGTACTGCACGGCGATCCTGTTCTATATGACAATCACTTTGGGTTTACAGGCATCCCCTGGTGATTGCTGGAGCCGAAGCTACCAGAAGGAAGGCTAGCACCGCTTACGCGGCGAGAGCTTGTTCCCCGTAGGTTTCGTCATTGGCAACTATAGAAAGTTGCAACAGTGGATTTACGACTTCTGTTACCAAGTCGGCATGCCCCTAGAGTTTCATCACCGGCGTCGAATCCTAATCGGCCCCAATTCTGCTGCTCTAGCAGTCAGGCGGCGGAGTCTACCCGAATCAATGAGATACGTCGACCGTCCGCCTGACATTCCGCTCGCGACGGCCTTGGAGCCGTCGCGATTCGGCAATTACTTCGCGGCACCGCCGTCGCTGCCGTCACCGCCGGTTTTCAACTCAGTGATTTTCTTGGTGGTGATCGAGATGCACTCTTTGTCATCGCCACGTTTTTGCGCGGCAGTGGCATCAGCGACGGTTTTTTCGATATCAGTTTTGCTGTCGCCGGTCAGATTGGTGGTAGTCGACGCTTCAGCATTCTTCAGTGTCGCGATGTTCGCGCCGCACAGGTCATCAGCAGCGAAAACCGGGGAGCCCAACAGTGCAGCGGTAAGAAACAGTCCAGTCAGTGCGGTGCGCTTCATGTGTATCTCCTTGAGCCTGTTGACTCGGTGTCGCCGCTCAATTTGCCGGTGCCCGAGATAGAGGGAAAAGCGCCGAATGGTTAGTGGCGCCTAAAGAGATGGACTGCCGCCTGTCGCAGGGGTTCTATTTTTTTTCACGATGCTGTGAAAAAGCCACGTTGCCGGATGTTTCGGGATTATGGGGCGATCTACGCCCCATTTATGTGCATTAAGCGATTCTTGGTTGAGTCACTCGATCCACGAGATAGACCAGGCCGTGGTAGTCGATACCGCCGTGTTGCGTGAGCCCGATCTCGCACGTCCGGCTGGTCGAAATGCCTTCTTCACAGTACTGAACCGCGTCTTTCAGCGAGCGCAGCGCATGGGCGTTCAGCTCCGGTGTGGTGAAGCCTTTGTCGCCCGCGAACCCGCAGCAATGAATGCCTTCGGGCACGACTACACTCGCGCTGCACATCCTCGCAAGGTCGATCAGCGCCTGGCTCTCGCCCAGGTGTTGCGTGCTGCAGGTGACGTGAACGGCGATGGGCGCCTGCTGCGGGGTGAACACCAGTTTATCCAGCAGATGGGTGCGGATGAAACGTACCGGGTCATACAGGTCGAGCCGTGTTTCCTTAAGGTCCTGAACCAGACGCAGGGTGCAGGGGCTGGTGTCGCAATAGATCGGATCAAGCCCGCCACGACTGGCCTTGGTCAGCGCAGCGAGCATCTGCTGGCGCTTGTCCTCCGCCTGCTCGGCGTAGCCCTTGGAGGCGAAAGGCTGGCCGCAGCACAGACTGTCCTGGTCTTCCGGAAACACCACTTGATAGCCGGCTTTCTCCAGCAGCCCTCGGGTCTTGTCCATCAGCGACATCTGTTCGCGATCCCCCGCCGCAGGCCCCATGACGCGGGACACGCAGGCGGCCAGATAGACTACGCGGGGGCGCGTATCTTCAAACGGGGGCGTGAAGCGAATAGCGTGCTCGGGTTGCGGCATCGCCGGCGTCCACTGAGGTACGCGGCCCGACGACGCCTTGCTCAGCGCGCTGGAAATCTTCGCCAGCCTCGGCGCGCCAAGCAGCATGCGTGCGCCATTGGCCGCATGCAGC
Organism: Pseudomonas sp. AK106; assembly: GCF_053903055.1. NCBI lineage: Bacteria > Pseudomonadati > Pseudomonadota > Gammaproteobacteria > Pseudomonadales > Pseudomonadaceae > Pseudomonas > Pseudomonas sp. AK106. Next base: position 4,788,080 of record NZ_CP096426.1, on the reverse strand, counting down.
GTAAATCGCGCGCCCTTCAACGCTGTCGCAAAATGCTGACTGATCCAGCTGGCGGCCTTGTCATGATGCGCTTGGTCCCCACAAAGCTTTTTCACCAGTTCGCCGGTATTGATGCCGACCGGGCAACGTTGCGCGCACAAACCGGTGGCGGCGCAGGTGTCGATGCCCTGGTACTGGTAGTCGCGCTCCAGCTGAGTGGTGTCGGTGCCCGCACGTTTTTTCGCCTGAATGTCACGCCACATGACGATCCGCTGCCGTGGACTCAGGGTCAGCCCTTTCGACGGACACACCGGTTCGCAAAAGCCGCACTCGATGCATTTGTCGACGATCGCATCGGCAGCGGGCATGGGTTTCAGGTGCTTGAGGTGCACCTGCGGATCCTCACTGAGCACGACGTCCGGATTAAGAATGCCGTCGGGGTCAAGCAACCGTTTGAGTTGCCACATCAGCGCATAAGCCTCGCCGCCCCACTCAAGCTCCACGAACGGCGCCATGTTGCGGCCGGTGCCGTGTTCAGCCTTCAGCGAGCCGTTGAACTCCACGGCCACCAGTTGCGTGACGTCGTCCATGAACGCGGAATAACGCGCGATTTCCTGCGGGTCGTTGAACCCTTGGGTGAAGACGAAGTGCAGGTTGCCCTCCAACGCATGGCCGAACAGGATCGCTTCGTCGTAGCGGTGCTTTTCGAACAGTTCGATCAGTCGCCGAACGCCGACGGCCAGTTGCTCGACGGGGAAGGTGACGTCTTCGATGATAACGGTCGTACCGGTCTCACGCACCGCGCCGACGGCAGGGAAGGTGTCTTTGCGAATGGCCCAGAGCCGCGCGTTTTCGATCGCGTCTTCGGTGAAATCAACCTGCTTCTCGACCGGGAAATGCGCGATGGACGCCATGATCTGGGCCAGTTGTTCGTGCAGCAACGGCCGGGTCGCGGCGCGGGCTTCGATCAACAGCGCGCAGGCACCCTCCGACAGCTCACGAACGAATGCCGGCATGCCTGGCTTGTTCTGCACCGAACGCAGGCTGCGTCGATCAAGCAGTTCGACGGCAGCGACTGGCTGGGTTTTCAGAACCGTTACGGCGTTGCAGCAGGTTTCGATGTCGGGAAAGACAATCAGCGCCGTTGCCTTGTTCGGGTGATCGGGCACCGTGTCGTAGGTCACCGCGCTGATGAAACCCAGCGTGCCCTCCGAACCCACCAGCAGGTGACTGAGGATGTCGAGGGGTTCGTCGAAATCCACCAAGGCGTTTAGCGACAGGCCGCACGTGTTCTTCAAGCGGTACTTGTGGCGGATCTTCGCAGCGAGTTCGGTATTCGCGCGCGTCTCACGACCCAGTTGCGCGAGGCGGTGGAGCAGCTCGCCATGGCTGACTTTAAATGCAGCGACGCTGGCGGCATCTTCCGTGTCCAAGCGAGTGCCGTCGCCGAGCACCAGCCGAATGCCGGCGAGGGTGTGGTAGGTGTTCTGGGCCGTGCCGCAGCACATGCCGCTGGAATTGTTGGCAACGATGCCGCCGATTTTTGCTGCGTGCATGGACGCCGGGTCTGGACCGATCTTGCGCCCGAACGGCGCCAGCCAGAGATTGGCCTGTGCACCGATGACGCCCGGTTGCAAGCGGATCTGCGCACCTTGCTTGCGTATTTCACGGCCGTTCCAGTTGTCGCCGAGCACGATCAATACTGAGTCGCTGATGGCCTGCCCCGACAGGCTGGTGCCCGCCGCGCGGAAGGTCACGGAGACTTTATCCGCCTGCGCCAGCTTCAGCAGCGCCACGACTTCGTCTTCTGATTCGACGCGGATGACCAGTTTGGGGATCAGCCGATAAAAACTGGCGTCGGTGCCAAAAGCCAGGGTCGAGAGCGGGTCGTCGAAGCGTCTTCCAGCAGGAATGAGGCTGGTCACTCCGGCCAGAAACGCGGCGGGCAAGGTCATGCGGTTTTCCTCGTGGGTGCATCTTAGTGGCGGCTGCGGTCTCTGTCGGGCCGCATAGGTCGGGATCGGCGCCGTTCAGGCGCCCAGTTCGCGAACCAGCGAATCGCGAGTGATCTCGCTGATCGACTTGGCGCCGGTCAGGACCATCGCCACGCGCATTTCCTTCTCGAACAGATCCAGCAGGTTTTTCACCCCGGCCTCGCCGTGGGTGGCCAAGGCGTAGATGAACGCGCGGCCGATCAGCACGGTGTCGGCCCCGAGGGCGATCATGCGCACTACGTCCAGGCCGCTGCGAATGCCGGAGTCGGCGAGAATCTTCAGATCGCCTTTCACCGCGTCGGCAATGGCCGGCAGCGCACGGGCACTGGACAACACGCCATCGAGCTGGCGACCGCCATGGTTGGACACGACGATGCCGTCGGCGCCGAATTTCACGGCATCCCGGGCGTCTTCCGGGTCGAGGATGCCCTTGATGATCATCGGGCCATCCCAGGAATCGCGAATCCATTCCAGGTCTTTCCATGAAATCGACGGATCGAAGTTGTTGCCCAGCCAGGCGATGTAGTCGGTGAGACCGGTAGGGTTGCCGCGATAGGCCGACACGTTGCCCAAGTCGTGGGGGCGGCCGTTGATGCCGACATCCCACGCCCATTGCGGGTGAGTCATGGCTTGCAAAACGCGGCGCATCGGCCCGCTTTTGCCGCTCATGCCGGAATGCGCGTCACGGTAACGCGCGCCCGGGACGGGCATGTCGACGGTGAATACCAGTGTCTTCACGCCGGCGGCTTTGGCTCGCTCCAGCGCATTCCGCATGAAGCCGCGGTCTTTCAGCACGTAGAGCTGAAACCACATGGGCCGCTTGATCGCCGGAGCGACTTCTTCAATCGGGCACAACGAAACCGTCGACAGCGTGAACGGAATGCCCTTGGCGTCTGCAGCGCGCGCGGCCTGCACTTCGCCACGGCGGGCATACATGCCGCAGAGACCGACCGGTGCCAGTGCCATCGGCATGCTCAGGGTTTCACCGAACAGCGTCGTCTCCAGACTCAGCTCGGACATGTTCTTCAGGATGCGCTGGCGCAGCGCAATGCTGGCCAGGTCGGAGACGTTGTGGCGCAGGGTGTGCTCGGCGTACGCGCCGCCGTCGGCGTAGTGAAACAGGAAGGGCGGCAGTTTGCGCTGAGCGGCGGCGCGGTAGTCGGTGGAGGCAGAAATGATCATGGGATCTCGCAGATGAGTGAGCGGGGGCCACAGCCGGGCGCTAAAAACGCACCCGGCGCTCGTCTGATTAATGAACCAGCATGCCGGTGAACCAGTACGCTTGGGCGTAGGTGATGCAGCCAACGATGGTGGCAAAGAAAATGCTGTGCTTGAGGGTGAAGCGGAACAGGTCGGATTCTTTACCCACCAGGCCAGTCGCCGCGCAGGCCACTGCGATCGACTGCGGGGAAATCATCTTGCCGGTCACGCCGCCGCTGGAGTTGGCCGCCACCATCAGCACGTCACTGACGCCCAGTTGATGTGCGGTAGTCGCCTGCAACGAGCCGAACAGCGCGTTCGACGAGGTGTCGGAACCCGTCAGGAATACGCCCAGCCAGCCGAGGAATGGCGAGAAGAACGGGAAGGCGCTGCCTGTCCCGGCGAGGACCAGCGCCAGGGTGGAGGACATGCCGGAGTAGTTCATGACGAAGGCGAAGGCCAGCACCATGCCGATGGACACGATGGCCCAGCGCAGTTCGATGAGCGTTTCTTTGAACGTGGTCAGCCCGGTTTTGGCGCTGATACGCAGCACGATCATCGCCAGAATCGCCGAGATCAGAATCGCGCTGCCCGAGGCGGCGAGCAGGTCAAACTTGTACACCGCTGGCATGGCGGTTGGATTGGCGACAATCGGCGCCATCTTCATGACCAGTTGATCCAGGTGCGGGACGGGGAAGTTCATGGTCAGCCCTTGCAGCGGACCGCCTGCCGCGAACAGCGCCTTGAACGGCTTCAGCGTCCAGATCGTCACGACGACTGTGAGGATCAGGAAGGGCGACCATGCTTTGACGATGGTGCCCGCCGAGTACGGCGATTTCTTGGTGGTGCGCGGCTGACCAAAGCCGCCTGCATTTCCTGCGCCGCCGCCCATGACTGCGGCACCGCCTGGCGTACCGGCGATCTGCGCATCGGCTGCGCGAGCGGGCTGCCAGACTTTCAGGAAGAACGTCAGGGCCACGAGGCTGACCAGCGCTGAGGTAATGTCAGGCAGTTCCGGGCCGATGAAGTTGGAGGTCAGAAATTGAACGATGGCGAAGCTGCCGCCCGCGACCAGCGCCGCCGGCCAGGTCTCCTTGACGCCTTTCACGCCGTCCATCATGAACATCAGCCAGAACGGCACGAACACCGACAACAGCGGCAATTGACGACCGGCCATTGCACCGATCTTGAACGGGTCGAGGCCCGACACCTGACCGGCCACGATGATCGGAATACCCAATGCGCCAAACGCCACGGGTGCAGTGTTGGCGATCAGGCAGAGGCCGGCGGCGTACAGCGGGTTCAAACCCAGGCCAACGAGCAACGCAGCGGTGATCGCCACCGGTGCGCCGAAGCCTGCGGCCCCTTCCAGAAACGCGCCGAAGCAGAAACCGATCAGCAAGACCTGCAGGCGCTGGTCGTCAGTGATCGACATGACCGAACTGCGAATGATTTCGAACTGGCCGCTTTTGACCGTCAGTTTGTAGAGAAACACGGCGGCGACGATGATCCACGCGATCGGCCACAAGCCATAGAGGAACCCGTAACCGGCGGAAGCAACGGCCATGTCGGCAGGCATCTGGAACGCGAAGATCGCGATCAGTATGGCGAGAACAAGCGTGATGGCGCCTGCGACGTGGCCCTTGAGCCGGAATATCGCCAGCGCGACAAAGAAGAAAACGATCGGAATGACAGCCGCCAGCGCCGAAAAGCCCAAGCCGCCAAGAGGTGTGTAGAGCTGTTGCCAGGTTTGCATGTATGAGGCCCCTAATTGTTTTTGGTTAGGCCCGGTGTCCATGTCTTACGTGCGCGGCTCCTGCAGGTGACAACTGCTTGTCTGTCTTCCTGCCGGCGCTGACGAACGAGTCGCACAGCTCACCAGCTCAAGCGTTCCGCCGTCGGGAAGTGCCTGCAGCGTGGGACAGCGGCAAGCCGTCCATCGCCGGCATTGTAAATTGGTAATACCAATTTACAATGTCTTGGCGCTAGGTTAGAAGCCTTGCCGATGGTGTGTCAATTTATGACGCTTAAACTTTCGTAGCAGCTCGCCCGGATTTCGCCCGCTCTTCGCCTGAGAGGGCGATTTCTCCTACATCTGCCGGGTGAATGTCTGGTTACGATGGGCGAGAATATGCGCCCCGCGGCCATGTCAGGCGGGGCAGTCGGGATGTGGAGTGAAGGGTTATGGGGTTTGATCAGGTGCGTCAGCGCCGCTTGTCCGACGATATTGTCGAGCAGCTGGAAAGGATGATTCTGGAGGGCACGTTGCGCTCCGGCGGTCGCCTGCCGGCTGAGCGAGCGCTGGCCGAGCAATTTGGTGTGTCACGTCCCTCGTTGCGCGAAGCCATTCAAAAGCTGACGGCCAAAGGGCTGTTGGTCAGCCGTCAGGGGGGCGGCAACTACGTCGTCGACAGCATTGGATCGACGTTCAGCGATCCGCTGCTTCATCTGCTGGAAAGCAGTCCGGAAGCCCAGCGCGACCTGCTCGAATTTCGCCACACCCTTGAAGCCTCCTGCGCCTACTACGCGGCGATACGTGCGACAGATGTTGATCGGATGCAGCTGCGCGAAGCCTTTGATGCTTTGCAGGACTGCTACAGCCGTGCGGAGGAAGTGAGCCGCGCGGAGGAGGGCGCGGCGGACGCCAATTTTCACCTCGCCATCGCCGAAGCCAGCCACAACGCCGTGTTGCTGCACACCATTCGCGGTCTGTTCGATCTGCTGCGGCGCAGTGTCGTCACCAACATTGGCGGCATGTACAAACAGCGCGCAGAAACCCGCGATATGCTGATTGATCAGCATCGTGAGTTGTACCTGGCGATTATCGAAGGGCGGGCGGACTACGCTCGAGAAGTGTCGAGCCGTCACTTGCTGTACGTGCAGGAAGTGCTGGAGGAAGTGCGCCAGCAAGTGCAGCGAACTGCCCGGGCTGAGCGGCGCAGCCGGATTTGAGGAGGTGATGTTGCGCACGATGGGGAAAGTGCCGCTGATAACCAGCCGGCGCTGCTGAACGTGCATTTTTACCGGGCCTCAGCCGAGACCCGGTCTTGCCGAAACAGGCGGGAGAGACTGAGTCAGTCTTCCTTGCCCTTGTTCCGCACGGCGCGTTGCAGCTCGCGATTGGAATCGCGCTCGCGCTCGGTGTCGCGCTTGTCGTATTCCTTCTTGCCTTTACCCAGAGCAATCTCGCACTTGATCAAGTGCTGCTTCCAGTAAAGGGCAAGGGCCACGCAGGCATAGCCTTTTTGCTGAACAGACGACGTCAGCTTCTCCAGCTCGCGCTTGTTGAGCAACAGTTTACGGGTGCGTGTCGGGTCAGCGATGACGTGGGTACTGGCTGTCGTCAACGGCGAGATATGGCTACCCATCAGCCAGGCCTCACCGTCCTTGAGCAACACGTAACTGTCAACCAGCTGCACCTTGTTTGCACGCAGGCTTTTTACTTCCCAGCCAGCCAGGACCAGACCGGCTTCGAACTTGTGTTCGATGAAGTAATCGTGACGCGCCTTTTTATTTTGCGCGATGGTCCCTGTGGGATGTTTCTTGAGCTTAGCCATAGGCGACGCATTATAGGGATCAACGGGCGTCTCGGCTATGGGCTCGCACGCTGAAGCTGTGTGCTTGAGCACGTGGAGTGAATCCCGGACAATGCGCGATCTTTTTTGCGTGTTGGACGTGTCAACGATGTCGACGGACAAGGTTTCGGTTCACGGGAGTTGGGCCAGTCGCTGGGTATTCATCCTGGCTGCCACCGGCTCCGCCGTGGGGTTGGGCAGCATCTGGAAATTCCCCTACATGGTCGGCGTCTACGGCGGCGGTGCGTTTGTGCTGGTGTTCCTCGCGTGCATCGCCCTGATCGGGATTCCGGTGATGATCGCCGAGACGCTCATCGGCCGTCGTGCGCGGCAGAGTCCGGCCAACGCGCTGCGTTCGCTGGCGCTCGCCGCCGGGCATTCGTCGAAGTGGTCATGGGGCGCGTTTGCCGGCATGGTCACCGCGTTGCTCATCCTCTCTTTCTACAGCGTCGTGGGGGGCTGGTCGCTCGAGTACATCATCGATGTCGGCAAGGGCGATTTCAAAGGCGTGACGCCTGACGGTGTCGGTGCCTATTTTGGCGAGATGATCGCTGATCCATGGCGCCTGGTCGGCTGGCACACGCTGTTCATGCTGCTGTCGGCGATCACCATTGCCAAGGGCGTCAACGCCGGCCTTGAGCGCAGCCTGCGCATCCTGATGCCGTTGCTGTTCGTGCTCATCGTGATTCTGTTGGGTTATAGCCTGACCACCGGGCACTTCATGGAAGGCGTGCATTTCATGTTCGACTTCACGCCTGAGAAGGTCCTTGATGGTCTGCTCCCGGCCATGGGGCACGCGTTCTTCTCGCTCAGCGTCGGCGTCGGATCGATCATGATCTACGGCGCTTACATGACCAAGGAGGCTTCGATCAGCGCGACGGTGGTCGGCGTGGCATTGCTCGACACGTTTGTGTCGCTGCTGGCGGGCCTTGCATTGTTTCCGATTGTGTTCGCAGCGGGCCTGAACCCAAGCGAAGGGCCGGGCCTGATGTTCGTTACCTTGCCGTATGCATTTGGTAACGTCGCCTTCGGTACCGTCATGGGCGTGGTGTTCTTTATTCTTGTCGCCGTCGCGGCCTGGAGTTCGGCCATTTCCTTGCTCGAGCCCATGGTCGCGTACCTGGTCGAGCGTACAAAGGTGCGCCGTGGCTGGGTGACTTTCTGGCTATCGTTCATCTGCTGGTTCGTGGGCCTTGGTACGGTTTTCTCGTTCAACATCTGGAAGCAGGCCAAATTCTTCGTGAACGAAGGCGGCGGGTTCCATCTCTATCAGTGGGGATCGTCGTCGGGGCTGGATTTCTTTGGCGTGATCGATTTCTTCACCTCGCGGATCATGCTGCCGTTGGGTGGATTGTGTTTCGTGGTATTCGCAGGTTGGGTGATGGGACGCGGTGCGGTGCGCGACGAGTTGTCGGTACGTAGCCCGGTTCTGTTCGCTTTAACGTTCTCTTTGATGCGCTATGTGGCGCCGATCGGCATCTTGATTGTCTTTGCCGCTCAGCTTTGGAAATGACGCTGACATGACTACGCATATTCAACGTTCCGCCCTTTTGCCGTATCCCGCCCAGGCGCTTTATGACCTGGTCAATGACGTGAGTCGCTACTCCGAGTTTCTGCCCTGGTGTTCCGGCGCCAGTGTGCTGGAGCAGAGTGATACCTCAATGCGTGCGCGTGTCGAGATCGCCAAAGGCGGCTTGAGCCAGCACTTCGTCACACGCAATACGCTGACGCCGGGGCAAACCATCGAGATGAATCTGGAGGAGGGGCCTTTCAGCCAGCTGCACGGCGTCTGGACCTTCAAGGCCCTGAATGAAAAGGCCTGCAAGATCAGCCTAGACCTGTCGTTCGACTACAGCGGCTCGATCGTCCGCGCAACATTGGGGCCGCTGTTCAATCAGGCCGCCAACACCCTGGTTGACGCCTTCTGCCAGCGAGCCAAAGAGCTGCATGGCTGAGCGGCTGATTCGCGTTGAGGTGGTGTATGCCGCCGTTGACCGTCAGACGTTGCTCGCACTGGATGTGCCATCCGGAACATCAGTACGCGCTGCGGCTATCGCGTCGGGCATGGCCGAGCGTTTTCCTGAGCTGGATCTCGCGCAGTGCCCGATGGGTATCTTCGGCAAGCTCGTTGGCGATCCGGAGCGGCGCGTGCTGGATGACGGTGACAGGGTCGAGATTTATCGCCCGTTGCTCGCTGATCCGAAAGAGGTACGGCGTCTGCGCGCTTTAAAAGCTGCGGCTTCAAGAAAGGCGCAAAAATCGATTTAATTTTCTCATCGGCACGATTGAGAGACGTAAAAAAGCCCGGGATGTCCGGGCTTTTTTGTGCGGCTGATTCTACTGGGAAACGGTGGATCAGCGCGGATTTGTGTCCAGTGGTTCCTGGGAAGGAACGGGCACGGTCTCGACCTTGTCGACATCGTTCTGAATCTGCTCAAGCAACGAACCAGGCTTCGGCGGCTCTTCCTTCGGCGGCTGCGTCCCTTGATTTTCGGGGGTGACAGTCGTGTCGCTGCTATTGCCGAGAATGGCCTCGTCGCGGCTGACGCCCGGCTTGAAGTCACCGGACAGGCTCGCCAGTTGGTCATTGCCGTTGAATATCAGGCTGACACGCTCCTGCTGGCGTTCACCACCACCAGGCTGCAGGCTGTACAGATAGTCCCAGCGTTCAGGGTGGAAAGTGTCGGTCAACAAGGGGTTGCCCATGATAAACCTTACTTGCCGACGGGTCATTCCCGGGCGTAACTGGTCTATCATGTCCTGCGTGACGACATTGCCCTGTTGGATGTCGATTTTATAAACCCCGGGGAATGAACAACCGGCGAGTGCGAGCAGTCCCACGAAGGTGAAACTGGTTAGCAAGAGCTTGGTGTTTTGCATCGGTGGGCGACTTCCACTATCTTGGCTGGGACAACGTAAACCCCGATCATACCTGCATTAAGAGAAGCTGCGAAGCAGCGTCTGCGAGAAAGCTGACCATGGTTGAAAATAGCGAACTACGCAAAGCCGGACTTAAAGTGACCCTGCCGCGGGTCAAGATCCTTCAAATGCTCGATTCTGCGCAGCAGCGTCACATGAGCGCGGAGGACGTCTACAAGGCGCTGATGGAGGCCAACGAAGACGTCGGTCTGGCAACGGTTTATCGAGTTCTGACTCAGTTCGAAGCGGCCGGATTGGTGGTTCGCCACAATTTCGACGGCGGCCATGCGGTATTCGAGCTGGCTGACGGAGGCCACCACGACCATATGGTCAACGTGGAATCCGGCGAGGTTATCGAGTTCTTCGACGAAGAAATCGAAAAACTGCAAAAAGCCATTGTGAGCAAGCACGGCTTCGAGCTGGTTGATCACAATCTGGTGCTCTACGTACGCAAGCAAAAGGTGTAAGCCTTCTGTGAAGTACGACAAAGGCGACCCGCGGGTCGCCTTTGTTGTGTCTGCGTTGCTTGATCGGGATACCGCCACATTAACGCCGTCCGGCTCAGGCCATAATGATCGTCACGATTTGGACGTGACCACCATCTTCTTGGCGTGCGCGAGCGACTCCTTGGTCAGATCGATCCCTCCAAGCATTCGCGCCACTTCTTCCACGCGTTCATTTTTGCTCAGCTTGGACACCGCCGTCCGCGTCACATCCGCTTCACGAACCTTGTGCACGAACAGGTGTTGATGCCCTTGGGCGGCCACTTGCGGCAAGTGGGTAACCGTCATGACCTGGCCGCGTTCGCCAAGACGTCGCAGCAGCTGGCCAACAATCTCAGCCGTTGGGCCACCGATACCAACGTCGACTTCGTCAAACACCAGCGTCGGAACCCGGGATGTCTGTGCGGTGATCACCTGTATCGCCAGGCTAATTCGCGACAGCTCCCCGCCCGACGCCACTTTCGCCAGCGCCTTGAGCGGCTGACCCGGGTTGGCGCTGACCAGCAGCTCAACCTGCTCCAGCCCGTTGGGTGACAGTTCTTTATCTACGTTCTCACGCAGCTCGATATTGAAGCGGCCGCCCGGCATGCCCAGCCGCTGGATTTCGTGCTCGACCTTGTGGGCCAGCTCCGGTGCAGCGCGGTGACGCAGGTCACTCAGTTCGCGTGCCTTCTCTTGATAGTGCCGCGCGTAGGAACCTACCTCATGCTCCAGTCTCTCGATCGCTTCATCGTTGGCGTTGAGGGTTTCGATCTCGTCGAGCAATTTCTGATGCAGCGCCGCGACTTCAGTCGGCTGCACGCGGTGTTTGCGTGCCAGCGTGTAGATGGTGTCGAGGCGCTCTTCGATTTGCTGCAGGCGGGCGGGGTCCGCTTCGAAGCGATCGAGGAAACGATTGATCTCGCCGACGGCCTCTTCGACCTGAATCTGCGCACTGGAAAGCAGATTGGTCGCTTCATTCAGTGCATCGGGCGTGTTGTTCACGCTGCTGAGTCTGTTGAGGCTGGCGGTCAGTGCGTTCAGCGCATTGCCCGAATCGCTTTCACTGCACAGCTCGACCACTTGCCGGCAGATGCCCAGCAGGCTCTCGGCATTGGTCAGCGTGGTGTGTTCCTGCTCCAGCCGCTCGAGTTCGTTTTCGCCGAGGCTCAGGCTTTCCAGCTCTTCAAGCTGGTAGCTCAGCAACTGATGCTTGGCACGCTGCTCGTCGCCGGAGTTGGAAAGACGTTCAAGCTCCTGCCGCGTTTGCCGCCAGCGCTGGGCGGCCAGTTGAACCTGACGGGCGAGATCGGTGGCGCCCGCGTATTCGTCCAGCAGTCGCCGATGGGTATCGGTCTTGAGCAGTGACTGATGCTCGTGCTGGCTGTGAATGTCGATGACCAGTTCACCAAGTGCCTTCAGGTCGCCCTGGGGGCATGGCGTGCCGTTGATGTAGGCGCGTGAACGGCCTTCGGCAGTAATGACGCGGCGCAGAATGCACGGGCCGTCGGTTTCGAGGTCCCGCTCCTTCAGCCATGCGCTTGCTTCAGGGATATCCGACACGTCGAAGGTCGCGAGAATGTCTGCCTTGTCGGCCCCTGGCCTTACCACGCCACTGTCGGCGCGATCGCCCAGCGTCAGGCCGAGGGCGTCGAGCATGATCGACTTGCCGGCCCCGGTTTCCCCGGTGATCACACTCATGCCGCGATCCAGTTCGAGATCGAGATGTTCAACGATGGCGTAGTTATGTATGGACAGGTGGACCAGCATCAGAGCGGCTCCCAAACAATTTGTCTGGTTATTTATACAGTGTTTTGGTTTGGGCTGACAATGCCCGCCCTTAGCTCGATTTGAAAGGTCGTCGCCCATTTTTAGCATCAAACCTGCATTTCGCCACGGTGCGGGGCCGTCGAACTCATGTCGGAACATTTGTAGGGTTATTCAGCCGATCCTGCACCTAAACCCCTTGAACCCGAAAATTACGACCCCATATAGCCGGGCAGAGGCGTGAGTTGAGCTCACGGATGTAATTAGAAGGAGAGAATTTATGGCTGACGAACAGAACCCGGACATGCAGGCCCAGGATCAGGCTGCCGACACGGCGACTTCTCAAGATGATCTGGCAACCCGTGTGCAAGTGCTTGAAGAACAGCTGAAGGCGGCGCAGGACCAGTCTCTGCGTGTGGCTGCGGATCTGCAGAACGTCCGCCGCCGTGCCGAGCAAGACGTTGAGAAGGCGCACAAGTTTGCGCTCGAAAAGTTTGCGAGCGATCTGCTGCCGATCGTCGACAGCCTTGAGCGTGGTCTGGACTTGTCCAACTCGGATGACGAGAGCATCCGGCCGATGCGCGAAGGCATCGAGCTGACGCTGAAAATGTTCTACGACACGCTAAAGCGCTACAACCTTGAAGCCATCGACCCACATGGCCAGCCGTTCAACGCCGAGCACCATCAGGCAATGGCGATGCAGGAAAGCGCGGACGTCGAGCCGAACAGCGTGCTCAAGGTGTTCCAGAAGGGTTATCAGCTCAATGGCCGTCTGCTTCGCCCGGCCATGGTCGTGGTCAGCAAGGCGCCATCGCCTGTTTCGCCGTCGATTGACGAGCAGGCTTGAAATTAGCTGAGTGGCCCCCATTTACAGGCCAAGCGTTTAAGAATTACCGCAATTTGTAAATGCAGTTGCGGCAACCAAATTTAAGTTTCGGGAGAGTCAAAAATGGGCAAGATTATCGGTATCGACCTGGGGACCACCAACTCCTGCGTCTCGGTTCTGGAAAACGGTAAAGCCAAGGTTATCGAGAACGCCGAAGGCGCTCGTACCACCCCGTCGATCATTGCGTATGCCAATGATGGCGAGATCCTCGTAGGCCAATCGGCCAAGCGTCAGGCAGTCACCAACCCGCACAACACCCTGTACGCGGTGAAGCGTCTGATCGGCCGTAAGTTCGACGAAGAAGTCGTGCAAAAAGACATCAAGATGGTCCCTTACAAAATCGCCAAGGCTGATAACGGCGATGCGTGGGTTGAAGTCAACGACAAGAAAATGTCCCCTCCTCAGATTTCGGCTGAAATCCTGAAGAAAATGAAGAAGACCGCCGAAGACTACCTCGGCGAGACCGTGACTGAAGCAGTCATCACCGTCCCTGCTTACTTCAACGACAGCCAGCGTCAGGCCACCAAAGACGCCGGTCGTATTGCCGGTCTGGACGTGAAGCGCATCATCAACGAACCGACCGCAGCCGCGTTGGCTTACGGTATGGACAAAGCGAAGGGCGATCACACCGTCATCGTTTATGACCTGGGTGGCGGTACGTTCGACGTCTCCGTTATTGAAATCGCTGAAGTCGATGGCGAGCACCAGTTCGAAGTGTTGGCCACCAACGGCGACACGTTCCTGGGTGGTGAAGACTTCGACATTCGCCTGATCGATTACCTGGTTGACGAATTCAAGAAAGAATCCGGCATGAACCTGAAAGGTGATCCGCTGGCGATGCAGCGTCTGAAAGAAGCTGCCGAGAAAGCGAAGATCGAACTGTCTTCGAGCAATTCGACCGACGTGAACCTGCCGTACATCACTGCAGATGCCACCGGTCCCAAGCACTTGAACGTGAAGATCTCGCGCGCCAAGCTGGAATCGCTGGTTGAAGACCTGGTTCAGCGCACCATCGAGCCTTGCCGCATTGCGTTGAAAGATTCGGGTATCGACATCGGCGCGATCAACGACGTGATCCTGGTCGGCGGTCAGACCCGTATGCCACTGGTTCAGCAGAAGGTCACCGAGTTCTTCGGTAAAGAAGCGCGTAAAGACGTCAACCCTGACGAAGCCGTCGCCATGGGTGCAGCCATCCAGGGTGCGGTACTGGCCGGCGACGTGAAAGACGTTCTGCTGCTGGACGTCAGCCCGCTGACGCTGGGTATCGAAACCATGGGCGGCGTGATGACCGCGCTGATCGAGAAAAACACCACGATTCCTACCAAGAAATCCCAAGTGTTCTCGACTGCCGACGACAATCAGGGCGCAGTGACCATTCACGTGCTGCAGGGCGAGCGTAAGCAAGCGGCTCAGAACAAGTCCCTGGGCAAGTTCGACCTGGCCGAGATTCCGCCAGCACCACGTGGCGTGCCTCAGATCGAGGTAACCTTCGACATCGACGCCAACGGCATCCTGCACGTCGGCGCGAAAGACAAGGCGACGGGCAAGACTCAGTCGATCGTGATCAAGGCCAACTCCGGTCTGTCGGACGAAGAAATCCAGCAGATGATTCGCGACGCTGAAGCGAACTCGGACGAAGACCGCAAGTTTGAAGAGCTTGCATCTGCCCGTAACCAGGGCGATGCGCTGGTTCACTCGACGCGCAAAATGATCTCCGACGCTGGCGATAAAGTCACCGCCGAAGAGAAGACCGCTATCGAGGCTGCACTGGTTGCACTTGAAGCCGCTGTGAAAGGCGACGACAAGGCTGCCATCGACGCCAAGATCGAAGAGCTGTCGAAAGTCTCCGCGCCGGTCGCTCAGAAAATGTACGCCGAGCAAGGCGAAAAACCTGAAGGCGGTGCTCAGCCCGCTCAGGAAGAAAGCAAGCCGGCCGACGACGTTGTCGACGCCGAGTTCGAAGAAGTAAAAGAAAACAAGTAAGCGCAGGCTCACTTGATCGCCGGTTGACCACCTTCCAGTGGTCGCTGGTAGGATGTCGCCGCGCGGGAGCTTGCTCCCGCGTTGGCGTGTCTGGAACACCCGAATTTTCAAGCGCGCGATTCCGTATCGCGGGCTTTGTGGCAAAGCCGGATGCTCCTGCACTCCGGCTTGTTCAGCCGCTTTTCTCGGTCGATCGAAGGCCGTTGAACCAAGACCAGGATCGTTGAATTGACGTGAGTTGGGTCCGGGCCTGAAAGGGGCTCAACGAGTTCGGCAGACTCAGGAGGGTCATGCCGGACGTCCTCAAGAGTGCGGAAAATTTATGTCAAAGCGTGATTATTACGAAGTATTGGGCGTGGAGCGTGGCTCCAGTGAAGCAGACCTGAAAAAGGCGTATCGCCGTCTCGCCATGAAATATCACCCTGACCGCAACCCGGGTGACAAGGCTTCGGAAGACGCCTTCAAAGAAGCCAACGAAGCGTACGAAGTGCTTTCCGATGCCAGCAAGCGCGCGGCCTATGACCAATACGGTCATGCCGGCGTCGATCAAGGCATGGGTGGCGGCGGATTCGGCGGCGGTGGCGCCAACTTCTCCGACATCTTTGGCGATGTCTTCAGCGACTTCTTCGGCGGGGGGCGCGCTGGCGGCGGTGGTCGTGGTGGTGCCCAACGTGGCAGCGATCTTCGCTATACCCTCGAGTTGAATCTTGAAGAAGCGGTGCGCGGCACGACTGTCAGCATCCGTGTGCCGACGCTGGTCAACTGCAAGCCGTGTGACGGCAGCGGCGCCAAAAAGGGCTCGTCCCCGGTGACATGCCCGACATGCGGCGGCATCGGCCAGGTGCGCATGCAGCAGGGCTTTTTCTCTGTTCAGCAGACCTGCCCGCGTTGCCATGGCAACGGCAAGATCATCTCCGATCCTTGCGACTCCTGCCATGGCGAAGGCCGTGTGGAAGAGTCCAAGACGCTGTCGGTCAAAGTGCCGCCAGGCGTCGATACCGGCGATCGCATTCGTCTGTCGGGCGAAGGTGAAGCGGGGACGCAGGGCGGCCCAACGGGAGACCTGTACGTCGTGATCAACGTGCGTGAACACGCGATCTTCCAGCGCGACGGCAAGCACCTGTACTGCGAAGTGCCAATCAGCTTCACCGACGCTGCACTGGGTGGTGAGCTGGAAGTGCCGACGCTGGATGGTCGCGTCAAACTGAAGATCCCGGAAGGCACGCAAACCGGTAAGCAGTTCCGCCTGCGCGGCAAGGGCGTTGCCCCTGTACGTGGTGGCGGCGCCGGCGACCTGATGTGCCGTGTTGCCGTCGAAACTCCGGTCAACCTCGGGCGTCGTCAGCGTGAATTGCTCGAAGAGTTCCGTGCCTCCCTTGAAGGTGACAGCTCTCACTCGCCTAAAGCCAGTGGCTGGTTCGAAGGTGTGAAGCGTTTCTTCGGCGATCTCTAAGGGGCAGGGCATGCGACGCATTGCAGTGATGGGCGCCGCCGGGCGCATGGGCAAGAACCTGATCGAGGCGGTGCAGGATCGTGCGCCGCTCACCGGGCTGACGGCGGCAATCGTTCGTCCCGGCAGCACGATGATCGGTGCCGACGCCGGCGAACTCGCATCGCTGGGGCGTATCGGTGTTCAGTTGACCGGTAATCTGGAGCATGTTGCCGACGAGTTCGACGTCCTGATCGACTTCACATTGCCGGACGTCATGCTGAAAAATCTGGCGCTCTGTCGTAAGGCGGGCAAGGCGATGGTCATTGGTACCACCGGCTTGAGCGTCGAACAAAAGCGCCTGCTGGGGGAGGCGAGCCGGGACATTCCTGTCGTCTTCGCGTCCAATTTCAGTGTGGGTGTGAACCTGTCGTTCAAGCTGCTGGATCTAGCGGCGCGAGTGATGGGTGAAGATGCGGACATCGAGATCATCGAAGCTCATCACCGCAACAAGGTCGACGCGCCGTCGGGTACGGCGGTTAGCATGGGTGAGGTCGTTGCCAATGCCTTGGGGCGTGACTTGAGCAAGGTCGCTGTCTACGGTCGTGAGGGCTACACGGGTGTTCGTGACCGCGAGACGATCGGTTTCGCCACGGTCCGTGGCGGTGACGTCGTAGGTGATCACACTGTGCTGTTCGCCGCCGAGGGCGAGCGCCTGGAGATTACGCACAAGGCGTCAAGTCGCATGACATTCGCCAAGGGCGCAGTGCGTGCAGCGCTGTGGCTCGATGGCAAGGCGCCGGGTCTTTACGACATGCAGGACGTGCTCGATCTGCGTTGAGTGGTCCGGTGCTCTGAATCTGACAAGTAACAATGCGGGCAGGAGAGGGGCTTTCCCTGTATCCTGCCCGCAGTTTCAAGCCGTTACACACCCGCTACGCGATGTCCCGTCGCACTCCCCAGCCCTCACGGCAATTTTAGCGGTGGATTAAAAAGACCTCTTTCTGTAAGCTACAGCTTTAGTGTGTCCACTAAAAGCGCGCAGATAATTCTATGAAAAAAGCGGGGTGACGTGTCTATACGTCATTCCGCTTTTTTACAACCTGCGATCGCCCTTTCAGGCTTTATTACGGGAGGTCTTCTTGACTAAGCCAGCCATACTCGCCCTTGCTGATGGCAGCATTTTTCGCGGCGAAGCCATTGGTGCCGACGGTCAAACCGTTGGTGAAGTGGTGTTCAACACCGCAATGACCGGCTATCAGGAAATTCTTACCGATCCTTCCTATGCCCAGCAAATCGTCACCCTGACTTACCCGCACATCGGCAACACCGGCACCACGCCGGAAGACGCCGAGTCTGACCGCGTCTGGGCGGCGGGTCTGGTGATTCGCGACCTGCCACTGGTGGCGAGCAACTGGCGTAACAAGATGCCGCTCGCTGAGTATCTGAAAGCCAATAAAACCGTTGCGATTGCAGGCATCGACACTCGCCGCCTGACGCGTATCCTTCGCGAGAGGGGCGCTCAAAATGGCTGCATCATGGCTGGCGACAACATTTCCGAAGAAGCGGCCATCGCGGCAGCACGGGGCTTCCCGGGCCTGAAGGGCATGGACCTCGCCAAGGAAGTCAGCACGAAAGACACCTACGAGTGGCGCTCCACGGTCTGGAATCTGCAGTCCGACAGCAGCCCCGAAGTTGCCGCAGCTGATTTGAAGTACCACGTGGTCGCCTGGGACTACGGCGTCAAGCTGAACATCCTGCGCATGCTGGTTGAGCGTGGTTGCCGTGTGACGGTCGTACCTGCGCAAACCCCTGCCAGTGAAGTGCTTGCCCTCAAGCCGGACGGCATCTTCCTGTCCAACGGCCCTGGCGACCCGGAGCCCTGCGACTACGCCATTCAGGCGATCAAGGATGTGCTGGAGACTGACATTCCAGTCTTTGGTATCTGCCTGGGTCACCAGCTGTTGGCGCTCGCTTCCGGCGCTCGTACCATCAAGATGGATCTGGGCCACCACGGCGCCAACCACCCTGTTCAGGACCTGGATA
Source organism: Pseudomonas sp. AK106 (assembly GCF_053903055.1). Taxonomy (NCBI): domain Bacteria; kingdom Pseudomonadati; phylum Pseudomonadota; class Gammaproteobacteria; order Pseudomonadales; family Pseudomonadaceae; genus Pseudomonas; species Pseudomonas sp. AK106. The sequence continues at coordinate 4,769,820 of NZ_CP096426.1, read as the reverse complement.
CCGGCGTGGTCATGATCACCAGCCAGAACCACGGTTTTGCGGTGGACGAAGCGACTTTGCCGAGCAACGTTCGCGCGATTCACAAATCGCTGTTCGACGGCAGCCTGCAAGGCATCGAGCGCACCGACAAGGACGCGTTCAGCTTCCAGGGCCACCCCGAAGCGAGCCCGGGCCCGACCGACGTCGCGCCGCTGTTTGATCGTTTCATCACAGCGATGGACAAGCGCCGCTAAGGCTGCCTTGCGACTGTAGCGAGCAGGTGGCCGCGCGGATCGGACAAGGTTCGATAGCCCGCCCGGCACCTGAGATGTTCAAGACGGCTTGCCGACTGACACAGGATTCGAGTGACAACCCATGCCAAAACGTACAGACATTAAAAGCATCCTGATTCTTGGCGCTGGCCCGATCGTAATCGGCCAGGCCTGCGAATTTGACTACTCCGGCGCCCAGGCCTGCAAGGCCCTGCGCGAAGAGGGTTACCGCGTCATTCTGGTCAACTCGAACCCGGCCACCATCATGACCGACCCGGCCATGGCGGATGCGACCTACATCGAGCCGATCAAATGGGCGACCGTCGCCAAGATCATCGAAAAAGAACGCCCCGACGCGCTGCTGCCAACCATGGGCGGCCAGACCGCACTGAACTGCGCGCTGGACCTGGAGCGCGAAGGCGTTCTGGAGAAGTTCGGCGTTGAGATGATCGGCGCCAATGCCGATACCATCGACAAGGCTGAAGACCGCTCCCGTTTCGACAAGGCCATGAAGTCCATCGGCCTGGCTTGCCCGCGTTCCGGTATCGCCCACAGCATGGAAGAGGCCAATACGGTCCTCGAAAAGCTGGGCTTCCCGTGCATCATTCGTCCGTCCTTCACCATGGGCGGCACTGGTGGCGGCATCGCGTACAACCGTGAAGAGTTCGAAGAAATCTGCGCCCGCGGTCTCGACCTGTCGCCGACCAAAGAGCTGCTGATCGACGAATCGCTGATCGGCTGGAAAGAATACGAAATGGAAGTTGTCCGCGACAAAAAGGACAACTGCATCATCGTCTGCTCCATTGAAAACTTCGACCCGATGGGCGTGCACACCGGCGACTCCATCACGGTCGCGCCGGCACAGACGCTCACCGACAAGGAATACCAGATCCTGCGTAACGCCTCGCTGGCGGTCCTGCGTGAGATCGGCGTCGAAACAGGCGGCTCGAACGTTCAGTTCGGCATCTGCCCGGACACCGGCCGTATGGTCGTGATCGAGATGAACCCGCGGGTTTCTCGCTCTTCTGCACTGGCTTCCAAGGCCACCGGTTTTCCGATCGCCCGAGTGGCAGCCAAGCTGGCTGTCGGCTACACGCTGGACGAGTTGCAGAACGAAATCACCGGCGGCAAGACCCCGGCGTCGTTCGAGCCATCGATCGACTACGTCGTGACCAAACTGCCACGCTTTGCGTTTGAGAAGTTCGCCAAAGCTGACGCGCGCCTGACCACTCAAATGAAGTCAGTCGGCGAAGTCATGGCCATCGGCCGGACTTTCCAGGAATCCCTGCAGAAAGCCCTGCGCGGCCTGGAAGTGGGTGTCAGCGGTCTCGATCCGAAGCTGGACCTCAGCAATCCGGAAAGCATGAGCATTCTCAAGCGCGAGCTGACGGTTCCGGGTGCCGAGCGCATCTGGTACGTCGCTGACGCTTTCCGTGCCGGCATGACGGTTGAACAGATTTTCGGCATGAACATGATCGACCCCTGGTTCCTGGTGCAGATCGAAGATCTGATCAAGGACGAAGAGAAGGTCAAGACCCTCGGCCTGTCGGCGATTGACCGCGACATCATGTATCGCCTCAAGCGCAAGGGCTTCTCCGATGCCCGCCTGGCCAAGCTGCTGGGTGTGACCGAGAAGAACCTGCGCACGCATCGTCACAAACTGGACGTGCTGCCGGTCTACAAGCGCGTTGACACCTGCGCCGCCGAGTTCGCCACCGACACCGCGTACATGTACTCCACGTACGAGGAAGAGTGCGAAGCCAACCCGACGAATCGCGACAAGATCATGATTCTGGGTGGCGGTCCGAACCGCATTGGCCAAGGCATCGAGTTCGACTACTGCTGCGTACACGCCGCGCTGGCCCTGCGTGAAGACGGGTACGAGACCATCATGGTCAACTGCAACCCTGAAACCGTATCGACCGACTACGACACCTCTGACCGTTTGTACTTCGAGCCGGTGACCCTGGAAGACGTGCTGGAAATCGTCCGCGTCGAGAAGCCGAAAGGCGTGATCGTCCAGTACGGCGGCCAGACCCCGTTGAAGCTGGCGCGCGCACTGGAAGCTGCAGGCGTGCCAATCATCGGCACCAGCCCGGACGCCATTGACCGTGCAGAAGACCGTGAGCGCTTCCAGCAGATGGTCGAGCGACTGAACCTGCGTCAGCCACCAAACGCCACCGTGCGCAGCGAAGACGAAGCCATTCGGGCGGCGGCGAAGATCGGCTACCCGCTGGTGGTGCGTCCGTCCTACGTACTGGGCGGCCGTGCGATGGAGATCGTCTACGAAGAAGACGAACTCAAGCGCTACCTGCGTGAAGCGGTTCAAGTGTCCAACGACAGCCCGGTGCTGCTTGACCACTTCCTCAACTGCGCCATCGAAATGGACGTTGATGCGGTCTGCGACGGCACCGACGTGGTGATCGGCGCGATCATGCAGCACATCGAACAGGCCGGTGTTCACTCCGGTGACTCGGCATGCTCGCTGCCACCGTATTCGCTGCCGGCGCATATCCAGGACGAAATGCGTGAGCAGGTCAAGAAAATGGCCCTGGAGCTCGGCGTTGTCGGTCTGATGAACGTGCAGCTCGCATTGCAGGGCGAAGACATCTACGTCATTGAAGTGAACCCGCGCGCATCGCGTACGGTACCGTTCGTGTCGAAGTGCATCGGAGTCTCCCTGGCGATGATTGCCGCTCGCGTCATGGCTGGCAAAACGCTTAAAGAACTCGGCTTCACCAAAGAAATCATTCCGAATTTCTACAGCGTGAAAGAAGCGGTGTTCCCATTCGCCAAGTTCCCGGGCGTCGACCCGATCCTCGGCCCAGAAATGAAGTCGACCGGCGAAGTCATGGGTGTCGGCGACACCTTCGGCGAAGCATTCGCGAAAGCCCAGATGGGCGCCAGTGAAGTCCTGCCGACTGGCGGCACGGCCTTCATCAGCGTGCGTGACGACGACAAGCCGCTGGTGGCAGGTGTGGCACGCAGCTTGATCGAACTGGGCTTCGATATCGTTGCAACCGCTGGGACCGCACGCCTGATCGAAGAGGCCGGGCTGAAAGTTCGCCGCGTCAACAAGGTGACCGAGGGCCGTCCACACGTGGTCGACATGATCAAGAATGACGAAGTCACGCTGATCATCAACACGACCGAAGGGCGCCAGTCGATCGCTGATTCCTACTCCATTCGCCGCAATGCCCTGCAGCACAAGATCTACTGCACCACGACTATCGCTGCGGGCGAGGCCATCTGTGAAGCGCTGAAGTTCGGCCCTGAAAAAACCGTACGCCGCTTGCAGGATCTACACGCAGGACTGAAAGCATGATCAAGTACCCAATGACCGTTCAGGGCGCTCGCGCCCTGGAAGAGGAACACGCACACCTGACCAAGGTGGTTCGTCCCAAGCTCAGTCAGGACATCGGGACTGCGCGCGAGCTGGGCGATCTCAAGGAAAACGCCGAGTACCATGCCGCCCGCGAACAGCAGGGCATGGTCGAAGCGCGCATCCGCGACATCGAAGGCCGGATCCAGAATCAGGTGATCATCGACGTCACCACCATCCCTCACACCGGGAAAGTGATCTTCGGCACTACCGTCGAAATTGCAAACGTGGAGACAGACGACCGCGTCACCTATCACATCGTGGGTGAGGACGAAGCTGACTTCAAACTGGGCAAGATTTCGGTGGGCTCGCCGCTCGCTCGCGCGTTAATTGGCAAGGAAGAGGGCGATGTCGTCGCTGTGAAGACACCAAGCGGTGTGATCGAGTACGAAATCGTGGAAGTGCGTCACGTTTGATGATCAACACCCGCATTGCGCGGGTGTAGATTCAGACAGCGGGTTCGAAGGTCATTGCATGGCCTATCGAACCGGCGGTCGCATGTCGGGTCTGACCGGTTCGGCGCTCAACTTTGCAGCTGGGCATCGAATCTAACGGCCAGCGCGTGTTCGCCGCTGACCCGAAGAGGATCAGTTGAAGCGGTGGACGTTGGACAGCTGCTTGTTTACCTTCGGGTTCTTGCGGTAAATCAGCGCCATTTTGCCAATGACCTGCACCAGATCGGCCTTGCCGACTTTGCACAGTTCAGCGATGGCTGCCAGGCGGCTTTCGCGGTCGAGGATGTTGAGTTTGATTTTAATCAACTCGTGATCGCCCAGTGCGCGCTCCAGTTCGGCCAACACACCTTCAGTCAGACCATTGTCCGCCACGATCAACACCGGTTTCAGATGGTGGCCAATGGATTTGTATTGTTTCTTCTGCTCTTGAGTGAGCGGCATAATCTGACCTCTGCGTCTGATCTTGTAAAAAGCGGCGGCCAGTTTACCCGAGCGAGTCCGGGACCGCCCGGTTAATCGCGACTCGCCCTAATTTTTTGAGGTGCTCCGTGGCACGTTCCAAAACCAGCCATAACTGGCTTAAAGAACACTTCGACGACAAGTACGTCAAAATGGCGCAGCGGGATGGTTATCGTTCCCGCGCCAGTTACAAGCTCCTGGAGATTCAGGAGAAGGACAAGATCATTCGTCCTGGCATGACGGTCATCGACCTTGGCGCGGCGCCAGGCGGCTGGTCGCAGGTGACCAGTCGTCTGATTGGTGGTCAAGGTCGGTTGATTGCGTCTGACATCCTGGAAATGGACAGCATCCCTGATGTGACTTTCATTCAGGGGGATTTCACCCAGGATGAGGTACTGGCGCAGATCCTCGAGGCTGTCGGTAATACGCAGGTAGACCTTGTGATTTCCGACATGGCCCCCAATATGAGTGGATTGAGCGCTGTTGATATGCCCCGCGCAATGTTCCTCTGTGAGTTGGCGCTTGATTTAGCCGGCCGTGTGCTGCGCCCAGGTGGCGATTTCCTGATCAAAGTCTTCCAGGGTGAAGGGTTTGACGTGTACCACAAGGACATCCGCAAGCTGTTCGACAAGGTACAGATGCGCAAGCCTTTGTCGTCGCGAGACCGTTCCAGAGAGCAGTACTTGTTGGGTCGCGGCTTTCGCGGCGTAGAAGGATCGGCAAGCGATGAGCGCCTTTGATCAAGCGATAGCTTTTTTCAAATGGCTTAATCAAGGGAGCGTAACCAACATCGCGTAGTCAAAGTTTCACAAAGGGTTACAGACGCCGCCTGCCACGCCTGTAGGATCTGTAGTACGTTAGGCCGGTAAATATCATGCGAGGCACGCTCCAGCGTGGAGCTTGCTTCAGAGGGTAGCTAATTGAACGATATGGCAAAGAATTTGATCCTGTGGTTGATCATCGCGGCGGTTCTCGTGACCGTGATGAACAACTTCTCCAGTCCTAACGAGCCGCAGACCCTCAACTATTCCGAATTCATCCAGCAGGTGAAGGACGGCAAAGTCGAGAAGGTTGCCGTTGACGGTTACGTCATTACCGGCAAGCGCAGCGATGGCGACTCCTTCAAGACCATTCGCCCTGCCATTCAGGACAACGGTCTGATCGGTGACCTGGTCGACAACAACGTTGTGATCGAGGGCAAGCAGCCAGAGCAGCAAAGCATCTGGACTCAGCTCCTTGTCGCCAGCTTCCCTATCCTCGTGATTATTGCTGTCTTCATGTTCTTCATGCGCCAGATGCAGGGCGGTGCGGGGGGCAAAGGCGGACCGATGAGCTTTGGTAAAAGCAAGGCGCGTCTGCTCTCCGAGGATCAGGTCAAAACCACGCTGGCTGATGTCGCCGGCTGTGATGAGGCCAAGGAGGAAGTCGGCGAGCTCGTCGAGTTTCTGCGCGACCCGGGCAAGTTCCAGCGCCTCGGCGGTCGCATCCCTCGCGGCGTCCTCATGGTGGGTCCTCCAGGTACAGGTAAAACCCTGATCGCGAAGGCCATCGCGGGCGAAGCCAAGGTTCCGTTTTTCACGATCTCCGGTTCCGACTTTGTCGAAATGTTTGTCGGCGTGGGTGCAAGCCGTGTTCGTGACATGTTTGAACAGGCCAAGAAACACGCGCCTTGCATCATCTTCATCGACGAAATCGATGCCGTAGGCCGCCATCGTGGCGGCGGCATGGGCGGTGGTCATGATGAGCGTGAGCAGACGCTCAACCAGTTACTGGTTGAGATGGACGGCTTTGAGATGAACGACGGCATCATCGTGATCGCCGCCACCAACCGTCCAGACGTTCTCGACCCTGCGCTTCTGCGTCCAGGCCGTTTCGACCGTCAGGTGGTGGTTGGCCTGCCCGATATCCGCGGTCGTGAGCAGATTCTTAAAGTACACATGCGCAAAGTGCCAATGGGCGACGATGTTCAGCCAGGCGTGATTGCTCGTGGTACCCCGGGGTTCTCCGGTGCCGATCTGGCCAACCTGGTTAACGAGGCATCGCTGTTCGCTGCCCGTACCGGTAAGCGCATCGTCGAGATGAAAGAGTTCGAATTGGCGAAAGACAAGATCATGATGGGCGCTGAGCGCAAATCGATGGTCATGTCCGACAAAGAGAAGCGCAATACCGCTTATCACGAGGCAGGTCATGCCATCGTTGGTCGTGTTGTGCCAGAGCATGATCCGGTCTACAAAGTGTCGATCATCCCGCGCGGTCGTGCGTTGGGTGTCACGATGTTCCTGCCCGAGGAGGACCGCTACAGTCTGTCCAAGCGTGCCCTGATCAGTCAGATCTGCTCGCTGTACGGCGGTCGAATCGCGGAAGAAATGACGCTTGGCTTCGATGGTGTCACCACGGGTGCTTCCAACGACATTATGCGGGCCAGCCAGATCGCTCGGAACATGGTCACCAAATGGGGCCTCTCGGAGAAGCTTGGTCCATTGATGTATTCGGACGAGGAAGAAGGCGGTTACCTGGGGCGTGGCGGTGGCGGTCAGAACGCCAGTCTCTCCGGGGACACTGCCCGTCTGATCGACTCCGAAGTGCGCAGCATCATTGATCAATGCTACGGCACCGCGAAACAGATCCTCACGGACAACCGTGACAAGCTGGAAGCGATGGCTGATGCGTTGATGAAATACGAAACCATCGATGCCGAGCAGATCGATGACATCATGGCAGGCCGCACACCGCGCGAGCCTCGTGATTGGGAAGGTGGTTCCGGAGATTCCGGCACCCCGATCGCACCTGTAGGTCCGCGTCCGGAATCGCCTATTGGCGGCCCTGCTGCTGAACACTAAGGTCTGACATGACTTCTGCGCTTCACCCGACCCGGTTGCCTTGCGGCAACCGGGTTCTTGATTTATCCCGCACGCACGTGATGGGGATCCTCAATATCACCCCTGATTCGTTCTCGGACGGCGGCCGTTTTGCGCAGCGCGACCTTGCGTTGCGTCATGCCGAAGCGATGATGCTGGCGGGTGCGACCTTGATCGACGTCGGGGGTGAGTCAACAAGGCCCGGCGCGCGATCGGTTTCTCCCGTTGAAGAGCTGGAGCGCGTGGCACCTGTCGTTGAAGCCATCAGCGCCGAGCTCGATGTGATTATTTCGGTCGACACCTCCACGCCGGCGGTCATCCGCGAGACTGCACGTCTGGGGGCAGGGCTCATCAACGATGTTCGCTCGCTTCGCCGTGACGGGGCGCTGGACGCCGCTGCGGCAACGGGTTTACCCGTCTGCCTCATGCACATGCGCGGCGAACCGACGGACATGCAGAATGACCCTCACTACACTGATCTGGTCGGTGAGGTCAGTACATTTTTGCGCGAGCGCATGGAGCAGTGCGTCGAAGCGGGTATTCCTGCCGAGAGAATTATCCTTGATCCGGGATTCGGGTTCGCCAAGACCCTTGAGCATAACTTGAGCCTCTTCAAACACATGGAAGCCCTTCATGCATTGGGCCGTCCACTGTTGGTCGGTGTCTCCCGCAAAAGCATGATCGGCAAGGTTCTCGACAAGCCTGTTGACCAGCGTCTGCACGGCGCCCTGGCGCTTGCCGCCATGGCGATGGTCAAAGGCGCAAAAATCCTACGTGTGCACGACGTCCCGGAGACGGTCGACGTAGTGCGTATGATTGCTGCTGTTCAGTCAGCAAAATAAGAAATCTGGAGCACCCATGAGCACCAAGAAATATTTCGGTACCGACGGTATCCGCGGTCGTGTAGGTCAATTCCCGATTACCCCTGATTTCATGCTCAAGCTTGGCTGGGCGGCAGGGATGGCATTCCGGAAAATGGGCGCATGCCGAATTCTGGTGGGCAAGGACACCCGTATTTCGGGCTACATGTTCGAGTCGGCGCTCGAAGCCGGCTTATCTGCGGCGGGTGCGGACGTGATGCTCCTGGGTCCGATGCCGACGCCTGCGATCGCCTATCTGACGCGTACATTCCATGCCGAAGCGGGCATCGTGATCAGTGCGTCACATAATCCGCATTACGACAACGGCATCAAATTCTTCTCCGGGCAGGGCACCAAGCTGCCTGATGAAATCGAGCTGATGATCGAGGAGTTGCTCGACTCGCCGATGACCGTCGAGGAGTCCGAGAAACTCGGCAAGGTGTCCCGTATCAACGACGCCGCTGGCCGTTACATCGAATTCTGTAAAAGCAGCGTTCCGACCAGCACTGACTTCGACGGGTTGAAGCTCGTTGTCGATTGCGCCCATGGTGCGACGTACAAGGTAGCGCCAAATGTGTTCCGAGAGCTTGGCGCCGAGGTCACTGTGCTGTCGGCGGCTCCCAACGGGCTCAACATCAATGACAATTGCGGCTCCACCCACATGGGAGCGCTGCAGGCCGCCGTTGTCGAGCATGGTGCTGACCTGGGCATCGGTTTCGACGGTGACGGCGACCGTGTGCTGATGGTCGACCATACCGGCGCGATCGTCGATGGTGATGAGCTGCTTTACATCATTGCGCGGGACCTTCAGGAGCGCGGCCAGTTGCAAGGCGGTGTCGTGGGCACGCTGATGAGCAACCTCGGACTGGAACTGGCGCTTGCGGATCTCAATATTCCGTTCGTGCGAGCCAATGTTGGCGACCGCTATGTCATCGCCGAGCTGCTGGAGCGCGATTGGCAAGTGGGTGGCGAGAACTCGGGCCATGTCGTCTGCTTCCGGCATACCACAACGGGGGATGCAATCATCGCTGCATTACAGGTACTGCTGTCGATGAAGCGTACCGGACAGAGCCTCGCGCAATCGCGCGAAGGCCTGAAGAAATGCCCTCAGGTATTGATCAATGTGCGGTTTGAGGGAGGAGGCGTTGATCCGGTCAAGCACCCCGCCGTTATTGAAGCCTGTGACCGCGTGACCGTCGCCATGGGCGGGCGTGGGCGTGTGCTTCTGCGCAAGTCTGGTACCGAGCCGCTGGTGCGTGTAATGGTCGAGGGCGAGGACGAAATCCTGGTTCGCGGGTATGCCGATGAACTGGCAAAACTGGTTGCTGAAGTTTGCGCCTGATTTCGGCTTGCCAGTGTTGAAACTGTTGGGTAACATCTGCGCCCACTTTGACCGACGAGGTACAGCATGCGTCGCCCTATGGTAGCTGGTAACTGGAAGATGCACGGTACCCGCGCCAGCGTCGCTGAGCTGATCGAGGGTCTTGCAAATCTCGCCCTTCCGGGTGGCGTAGATGTGGCGGTCTTCCCGCCAAGCCTGCACGTGAGTCTTGTGGTTGATTGCCTGGAAGGGCAGTTGATCTCCGTCGGTGCGCAGAACTGCGCCCATCAAGCAGGGCAGGGCGCGTTGACTGGCGAAGTGTCGTCGACCCAGTTGGCGGATGCAGGTTGCAAGTTTGTGCTCGTAGGGCATTCGGAGCGTCGTCAGGTAATGGGCGAAAGTAACGAGGTCCTGAACCGCAAGTTCGAGGCTGCACAGGCAGCAGGTCTGATCCCGATACTTTGCATCGGCGAGACACTCGAGGAGCGAGAAGCAGGCAAGACGCTTGAGGTTGTCGGGCAGCAGCTGGGCAGCATCATCGAAGAACTTGGCGTCGGTGCTTTCGTTAATGCGGTCATTGCTTACGAGCCGGTCTGGGCCATTGGTACCGGATTGACTGCCTCGCCTGAACAGGCGCAGGAAGTGCACGCAGCGATTCGTGCGCAGTTGAGACAAGAGAATCCTGAAGTCGCACAAGGTGTGCGTCTTCTATATGGCGGCAGCGTGAAGGCGGCCAATGCGGTCGAACTGTTCGGCATGCCGGATATCGATGGAGGCCTCATTGGTGGCGCCTCCCTGAATGCAGATGAGTTCGGTGCGATCATTCGCGCCGCGGGAAACTGAAAAAATGCTGGAAACAGTCGTAGTCGTTCTTCATCTGCTGGGTGCTCTGGGCGTTGTTGCTCTGGTTTTGCTGCAGCAGGGTAAAGGTGCCGACGCTGGCGCATCATTTGGAGCAGGTGCATCAAATACTGTGTTCGGTGGACAAGGTTCCTCTACCTTTCTCAGTAAACTTACTGCTATACTTGCCGCCTGTTTCTTCATGACCAGCTTAGGGTTAGGTTACTTTGCTAAAGAGAAAGCTCACCAGCTGACTCAAGTAGGTTTGCCAAATCCAGCGGTACTGGAAGTGAAGCAAAAGCCGGCAGCAGATGATGTTCCGGTTTTGGAGGGGCAACAGAAACCAGCTGCAGTGCCTGCTGATGTTCCTGTCACTCCAGAGCAAAAGTAATACCGGATTCGCAGCTGTTTTTGGGGCTGCAAAAGAGTTGTAATGCCGAGGTGGTGGAATTGGTAGACACGCAACCTTGAGGTGGTTGTGCCCATAGGGTGTAGGGGTTCGAGTCCCCTTCTCGGTACCAATTAACAAGAAAGCCCGCAGTAGCGGGCTTTCTTGCAGGTGGATGTGTCGGATTGACCCAAATTTGGATCGGTCGTATACTTCCGCCCCAGCTTTGTCGCGGGGTGGAGCAGTCTGGTAGCTCGTCGGGCTCATAACCCGAAGGTCGTTGGTTCAAATCCAGCCCCCGCAACCAGTTTTAGCGGAGCCCCTTTTCAGGGGCTTTTTGTTAGCTGGACACTTTATGACGCCGCTTTTCGCCGGCGTTTTCATGATTGGGCTTTTGCCCATTTTTTATTTGCAGCATGCACGAGGGGGTTCAGGTGTCGAGCAAGCTAGAAGAGTTGCAGGCCTTGCTGGCCCCGGTGGTCGTGGCCCTAGGCTATGAATGCTGGGGTATCGAGTTTTCGTCTCAAGGGCGTCACTCGATGTTGCGCGTCTATATCGATAAAGAAGGCGGCGTGCTGGTGGACGATTGCGCGATCGTCAGCCGTCAGATCAGCGGTATTCTGGATGTAGAAGATCCAATCAGCTCCGAATACACGCTCGAAGTTTCCTCTCCAGGCATGGAACGCCCACTGTTTACCATTGAGCAGTTTGCGGAGTTTGCCGGGGCACAAGTGAAGATAAAGCTGCGTTCACCGTTTGAAGGTCGACGCAACTTTCAAGGCCTTCTCCGCGGGGTGGAGGAGCAGGACGTCGTGGTCCAGGTTGAAGATCACGAGTTTCTGTTGCCGATCGATCTGATCGACAAAGCCAACATTATTCCCACGTTTGACTAAGACGTGCCAGATACAGCGGATCCCGCGGATCCAATGGCTTGCGAAAGGCGAGGCGTACGATGAGCAAAGAAGTACTGCTGGTTGTTGAATCGGTATCCAATGAAAAAGGCGTACCGGCCGATGTGATTTTTGAAGCGCTTGAGATAGCGCTGGCTACGGCCACCAAGAAGCGTTTTGAAGATGAAGTAGATCTGCGTGTCGAGATCAATCGTCAAACAGGCGCCTATGAGACATTCCGTCGTTGGACGGTGGTCGAAGAAGACGATCTCGACGATCCGGCGATCGAAACGTGGCCGAGCAAAGTTGCGCTGACGCACCCCGGTGCCAACGTTGGCGATGTAGTAGAAGAGAAGATCGATTCCATCGAGTTCGGCCGCATCGCTGCGCAGACTGCCAAGCAAGTCATCGTGCAGAAAGTTCGCGAAGCCGAGCGAGCTCAAGTCGTGGACGCCTACCGTGAGCGTCTGGGCGAAATCATTTCCGGCACTGTTAAAAAAGTTACACGTGACAATGTCATCGTCGACCTTGGCAACAATGCCGAAGCTCTGCTGGCGCGTGAAGACATCATTTCGCGGGAAACTTTCCGCGTAGGTGTCCGCGTCCGAGCATTGCTCAAAGAAATCCGCACCGAGAACCGCGGCCCTCAGTTGATCCTGTCGCGTACTGCGCCGGAAATGCTGATCGAGCTGTTCCGGATTGAAGTTCCGGAAATCGCTGAAGGGCTCATCGAGGTGATGGCTGCCTCTCGTGATCCTGGATCGCGTGCAAAGATCGCAGTTCGCTCCAAGGACAAACGCATTGACCCGCAGGGCGCGTGCATCGGCATGCGTGGTTCGCGCGTGCAGGCTGTTTCCGGCGAGTTGGGCGGCGAGCGTGTGGATATCGTGCTTTGGGACGATAACCCGGCGCAGTTCGTCATCAACGCCATGTCGCCTGCCGAAGTGGCAGCGATCATCGTTGATGAAGATGCCCACGCCATGGACATCGCTGTAGGCGCAGATAACCTCGCCCAGGCGATTGGCCGCGGTGGCCAGAACGTGCGGTTGGCCAGTCAGTTGACTGGCTGGACCCTTAACGTGATGACCGAATCGGACATCCAGGCCAAGCAGCAAGCGGAAACCGGTGACATCCTGCGCAACTTTATCGACGAGCTGGAAGTCGATGAGGATCTCGCTCAGGTTCTGGTAGACGAAGGCTTCACCAGCCTGGAAGAGATTGCCTACGTACCGTTGGAAGAAATGCTCAACATCGACGGCTTTGACGAAGATACCGTCAACGAGCTTCGCGCTCGTGCCAAGGATCGTTTGTTGACTAAAGCCATCGCTACTGAGGAAAAGCTGGCAGACGCCCATCCGGCCGAAGACCTGCTCTCGCTTGAGGGTATGGACAAGGATTTGGCGATGGAACTGGCGGTGCGCGGCGTAATTACCCGCGAAGACCTGGCCGAGCAGTCTATTGACGATCTGCTCGACATCGACGGCATTGACGATGATCGTGCCGGCAAGTTGATCATGGCCGCCCGAGCCCATTGGTTCGAGTAAGTAGATGCGGCCTGAGGAGAGAAGTGCATGACGCAAGTCACGGTGAAAGAACTGGCCAAAACGGTCGACACACCGGTAGAGCGCCTGTTACAGCAGATGCGTGAGGCAGGTTTGCCGCACAACGCCGCCGAACAAGTTGTGACCGATATCGAAAAGCAAGCCCTGTTGACGCACCTGAAAAGCGGTCACAAGGCCAAGGTGGAAGAGCCGCGCAAGATCACTTTGCAGCGCAAGACCACCAGTACCCTGCGCGTTGCTGGCAGCAAAAGCATCAGCGTTGAAGTACGCAAAAAGAAAGTTTTCGTTCAGCGCAGCCCGGAAGAAATCGAAGCCGAACGCAAGCGCGAGCTGGACGAACGTCGTGCGGTAGAGAATGCCGCTCGCCAAAAGGCTGAAGAAGAATCCCGTCAGCGTGCTGAAGAAGAAGCGCGCCGTCAGCCTTCGTCTGGTGCCCCGGCTGCCGAGGCTGTTGCAGCGCCGGCACCGGCACCGCAAGCTGCCGAGCCAGCCCGGGAAACTCCGGCTGCGGCACCTGCGCCTACTGCCGATCGCAAGAAAGACGAACCGCGTCGCCCTGACAAACCACGCAACGACGATAACAATCGTCGCAGCGGCGGCGGTGGTGACGGCGATCGCAAGAACGCCCCGCATCGCGCATCGGTCAAGGAAAAGGCGCCAACGCCACGCGTTGCTCCTCGTACTACCGACGAAGAAAGCGATGGCTTCCGTCGCGGCGGTCGCGGCAAGGCCAAGCTGAAGAAGCGCAACGCGCACGGTTTCCAGAGCCCTACCGGCCCTGTCGTTCGTGAAGTGAAGATCGGCGAGACCATCAGCGTGGGCGATCTTGCTCAGCAGATGTCGGTCAAAGCGGCCGAGATCATCAAGTTCATGTTCAAGCTGGGTACTCCGGCCACCATCAACCAGGTTCTGGATCAGGAAACTGCCCAGCTGGTCGCTGAAGAACTGGGCCACAAAGTGACCCTGGTCAGCGACACCGCGCTGGAAGATTCCCTGGCCGAGTCCCTGAAGTTCGAAGGTGAGACGTTCTCCCGTGCGCCGGTTGTAACGGTCATGGGTCACGTTGACCACGGTAAGACCTCGCTGCTCGATTACATCCGTCGCGCCAAGGTTGCTGCTGGCGAAGCCGGTGGTATCACCCAGCACATCGGTGCGTACCACGTAGAAACCGAACGTGGCATGGTGACGTTCCTCGATACCCCGGGTCACGCTGCGTTTACCGCAATGCGTGCCCGTGGTGCCAAGGCAACCGACATCGTGATTCTGGTTGTCGCTGCCGACGACGGCGTAATGCCGCAGACCATCGAAGCCGTGCAACACGCCAAGGCTGCCGGTGTTCCGCTGGTTGTTGCCGTGAACAAGATCGACAAGCCGGGCGCCGACCTGGACCGTATCCGCAGTGAACTGTCCGTTCACGGCGTAACGTCCGAAGAGTGGGGTGGCGAGACGCCTTTCGTCTCGGTCTCCGCGAAGATGGGTACGGGCGTTGACGAGCTGCTTGAAGCCGTTCTGCTGCAGGCCGAAGTTCTGGAATTGATGGCAACGCCGTCGGCTCCGGGTCGTGGTGTTGTCGTTGAATCGCGTCTGGACAAGGGCCGCGGCCCGGTTGCGACTGTTCTGGTTCAGGACGGTACGTTGCGTCAAGGCGACATGGTTCTGGTTGGCTCCAACTACGGTCGCGTTCGGGCAATGCTCGACGAGAACGGCAAGCCAATCAAAGAAGCCGGTCCATCGATCCCTGTCGAGATTCTCGGCCTGGACGGTACGCCGGACGCTGGCGACGAGATGAGCGTTGTTGCCGACGAGAAGAAAGCCCGTGAAGTGGCTCTGTTCCGTCAAGGCAAGTTCCGCGAAGTCAAGCTGGCCCGTGCTCACGCCGGCAAGCTGGAAAACATCTTCGAGAACATGGGTCAGGAAGAGAAGAAGACGCTCAACATCGTCCTCAAATCCGATGTCCGCGGTTCTCTGGAAGCGTTGCAGGGTGCATTGAATGGCCTGGGTAACGATGAAGTGCAAGTGCGCGTAGTGGGCGGCGGCGTCGGTGGTATCACCGAAAGCGACGCCAACCTGGCACTGGCCTCCAACGCTGTACTGTTCGGCTTCAACGTGCGTGCCGATGCTGGCGCGCGCAAGATCGTCGAGCAGGAAGGTCTGGACATGCGTTACTACAACGTCATCTACGACATCATCGAAGACGTCAAGAAAGCCCTCACCGGTATGCTTGGCAGTGACGTTCGGGAGAACATCCTGGGTATCGCTGAAGTCCGCGATGTGTTCCGCTCGCCGAAATTCGGCGCGATCGCAGGTTGCATGGTCATCGAAGGCGTTGTCTTCCGTAACCGTCCAATCCGTGTACTGCGTGAAGACATCGTTATCTTCGAAGGCGAGCTGGAATCCCTGCGTCGCTTCAAGGATGACGCTTCCGAAGTACGTGCCGGCATGGAGTGCGGTATTGGCGTCAAGAGCTACAACGACGTCAAGGTCGGTGACAAGATCGAAGTCTTCGAGAAGGTCCAAGTGGCTCGCAGCCTCTAAATCGCGAGCTTCAGGAGTCATGGCTTGCGCCGCATGAAAGTGCCAGGCGTCGGTCATGGACTCTAAACGCAACGCCCGGTCCGGCTCTCGCCAGGCCGGGCGTTTGCCGCTTTCAGACCACATGGCTTTTGCCATGGGTCAGCAGTGACAGGTAACAAGACATGGCAAAAGAATACAGCCGTACCCAACGTATCGGCGATCAGATGCAGCGTGAGCTGGCACAGCTGATCCGTCGTGAAATCAAAGACCCCCGCGTGGGGTTGGTCACCATCACCGCCGTCGACGTCAGCCGTGATGTCGGCCACGCCAAAATCTTCATGACCGTGATGGGGCAGGACAGCGCCGAAGAAATCGCGCAGTCGATCAAGGTGCTCAATGCTGCTGCAGGGTTCCTGCGTATGCAGCTGGCCCGTGAGATGAAGCTGCGCAGCGTTCCGCAACTGCATTTCCATTACGACGAAAGCGTTGCCCGTGGCGCGCATTTGTCGGCATTGATCGAGCGTGCGGTGGCTGAAGATGGTCAGCACCAAACCGCACCCAAGCAAGACGGTCCGGAGGAATAAGGCGTGGCTCAGGTCAAGCGTATTCGCCGTAACGTCAGCGGGATCATCCTGCTCGACAAGCCGCTGGGCTTCACGTCCAACGCCGCGCTGCAGAAAGTGCGCTGGTTGCTCAACGCCGAAAAAGCCGGCCATACGGGCAGTCTCGATCCGCTGGCAACCGGCGTTCTGCCGCTGTGCTTCGGTGAAGCCACCAAGTTTTCCCAGTACCTGCTCGATTCCGACAAGGGTTATGAAACCCTGATGCAGCTCGGCAAGACCACCACCACGGCCGACGCCGAGGGTGAGGTGCTGCAGACGCGGCCTGTGACCGTTGGTCGCTCGGATATCGAGGCGGTGCTTCCGGCATTTCGCGGCGATATCAGTCAGATACCGCCGATGTACTCCGCCCTCAAGCGGGACGGTCAGCCGTTATACAAGCTGGCCCGAGCAGGGGAAGTGGTGGAGCGCGAACCGCGTTCTGTTACTATTGCGCGCCTGGAATTATTGGCGTGTGAAGGTGAGACCGCTCGTTTGGCTGTCGACTGCACCAAAGGCACCTATATTCGTACCCTCGTGGAAGATATCGGTGAAAAGCTGGGCTGCGGTGCTTACGTCGCCCAGTTGCGTCGCACCCAGGCCGGTCCTTTCACGCTGGCCCAGACGGTAACGCTGGAAGAGCTGGAAGCCGTGCATGCCGAAGGCGGTAACGAAGCGGTTGATCGCTTCCTGATGCCATCGGACAGCGGATTGCTGGATTGGCCGCTGCTGCAGTTCTCCGAGCACAGTTCGTTCTACTGGCTGCATGGCCAGCCGGTGAGAGCCCCCGACGCGCCGAAGTTTGGCATGGTGCGGGTGCAGGATCATGAAGGCCGCTTCATCGGGATCGGTGAAGTGAGTGAAGACGGGCGCATTGCGCCGCGTCGACTGATTCGGTCAGAGTGACCGGACCCGTCGCGGCAGGGTTTCCTGGCACGGCGGTACGAGGGTGGCTGTTAACAGGCATGGTCACTCCTCACATTTAAATACGAGAGTCAGCTCTCGGCCTGTTGAAACCGTCTCTCAGGAGCGGTTTCTTGATAAAAGGAATGCCCACATGGCACTCAGCGTTGAAGATAAAGCTCAGATCGTAACCGACTACCAGCAAGCTGTTGGTGATACTGGTTCGCCAGAAGTGCAAGTTGCACTGCTGACTGCCAACATCAACAAACTGCAAGGCCACTTCAAGGCCAACGGCAAGGATCACCACTCCCGTCGTGGTCTGATCCGTATGGTAAACCAGCGTCGCAAGCTGCTGGATTACCTGAAAGGTAAGGACGTTAGCCGTTACAGCGCCCTGATCGGTCGTCTGGGTCTGCGTCGCTAATAACGACTCGGATAGAGGTTGGTTGGTCGTCATGTTCCGCTGGTTTTACCAGTGGGCTGGCGGGCTCCCAGCCTCTAGTTGTATCTGGACTGCCGAAGGGTCCGATTCCCCTCGCTGCCCAAGAATTCGCAAGAAACCAGTTCCCCAAGAGCCACAAAGAAGGTAGGAAACCGTGAACCCGGTAATCAAGAAATTTCAATTCGGTCAATCGACCGTAACCCTCGAGACTGGCCGTATCGCCCGTCAAGCCTCTGGTGCTGTATTGGTCACCGTTGACGACGACGTCACCGTTCTCGTGACTGTGGTCGGCGCCAAGCATGCAGACGCAAGCAAAGGCTTTTTCCCTCTTTCCGTTCACTACCAGGAAAAGACCTACGCCGCTGGCAAGATCCCTGGTGGTTTCTTCAAGCGTGAAGGCCGTCCTTCCGAAAAAGAAACACTGACCTCGCGTTTGATCGACCGTCCGATCCGCCCACTGTTTCCAGAAGGCTTCATGAACGAAGTGCAGGTTGTCTGCACCGTCGTCTCCACCAGCAAGAAAACCGATCCGGACGTCGCTGCGATGATCGGTACTTCGGCTGCGCTGGCAATCTCCGGTATTCCGTTCGACGGCCCGATCGGTGCCGCGCGCGTTGCTTTCCACGAGAGCACCGGCTACCTGCTGAACCCGACGTACGAGCAACTGAAAGCATCGAGCCTGGACATGGTCGTTGCCGGTACCGAAGAAGCGGTACTGATGGTTGAGTCGGAAGCCAAAGAGCTGACCGAAGACCAGATGTTGGGCGCCGTGCTGTTCGCCCATGACGAATTCCAGTCGGTCATCAAGGCCGTCAAAGAGCTGGCCGCCGAAGCTGCCAAGCCAACCTGGAACTGGGCGCCGAAAGCTGAAGCCACTGAACTGCTGGGCGCCATCCGCTCCGAGTTCGGCGCAGCGATCTCCGAGGCCTACACCATCACCGTCAAGGCCGATCGCTATGCTCGCCTGGGTGAGCTGAAGGATCAGATCGTTGCCAAGCTGGCTGTTGAAGACGGCAGCCCGTCCGCCAGCGAAGTCAAAGCGGCATTCGGCGAGATCGAATACCGCACCGTTCGCGAAAACATCGTCAACGGCAAGCCGCGTATCGACGGTCGCGACACCAAGACTGTGCGTCCGCTGAACATCGAAGTCGGCGTTCTGCCGAAGACTCACGGTTCGGCGCTGTTCACCCGTGGCGAAACTCAGGCGCTGGTCGTGGCCACCCTGGGTACCGCGCGTGACGCTCAGCTGCTCGACACCCTCGAAGGCGAGAAGAAAGACCCGTTCATGCTGCACTACAACTTCCCTCCGTTCTCGGTGGGCGAGTGTGGTCGCATGGGTGGCGCCGGTCGCCGTGAAATCGGTCACGGCCGTCTGGCCCGCCGTTCGGTTCAGGCCATGCTGCCGGCTGCCGACGTGTTCCCGTACACCATCCGCGTCGTATCGGAAATCACCGAGTCCAACGGTTCCAGCTCCATGGCGTCGGTCTGTGGTGCTTCGCTGGCGCTGATGGACGCTGGTGTTCCAATGAAGGCGCCGGTCGCCGGTATCGCCATGGGTCTGGTTAAAGAAGGCGAGAAGTTCGCCATCCTGACCGACATCCTGGGTGACGAAGACCACCTGGGCGACATGGACTTCAAAGTGGCCGGTACCGCCAAAGGTGTCACCGCGCTGCAGATGGACATCAAGATCAAGGGCATCACCGAAGAGATCATGGAGATCGCTTTGGGTCAGGCGCTGGAAGCACGTCTGAACATCCTGGGTCAGATGAACACCATCATTGGTCAGTCGCGCACCGAGCTGTCGGAAAACGCTCCGACCATGATCGCGATGAAGATCGACACCGACAAGATCCGCGACGTGATCGGCAAGGGCGGCGCTACCATCCGTGCCATCTGCGAAGAAACCAAAGCGTCGATCGACATCGAAGACGACGGCTCGATCAAGATCTTTGGCGAAACCAAGGAAGCTGCTGAAGCTGCACGTCAGCGCGTTCTGGGCATCACCGCTGAAGCCGAGATCGGCAAGATCTACGTCGGCAAGGTCGAGCGCATCGTCGACTTCGGCGCGTTCGTTAACATCCTGCCGGGCAAAGACGGTCTGGTGCACATCTCCATGTTGAGCGACGCTCGCGTAGAGAAGGTCACCGACATCTTGAAAGAAGGTCAGGAAGTCGAAGTGCTGGTGCTGGACGTGGATAACCGCGGCCGTATCAAGCTTTCGATCAAAGACGTTGCAGCTGCCAAGGCGTCGGGGGTTTAACCCGTCTCCTGCAGTTGATGAAAAAGAGCCCTTCGGGGCTCTTTTTTTTGAATGCAATTAATGGCTTAGGGAGCCAGACCGTCGTCGGGCGGCTCGTCAGAACATGCATCTTGCAAGCGGAACTTTCGTAAAGCGGGCAATCTGCACGACAGCTGTGGATCCATGAAAACATAAGTCTTTGATTTATAAGGAATATATTTGTGATCGTGTGTTGGCACAGCGCTTGCGACATTGTAGGTAACCCTGCAGCCAATCAGATTGGCGCAGATTCTGAGAAAAACAGGAGTTACCCGTATGAAGAAGTTCGCTATTGCTGCTGCTACCGCCACTGCTCTGACTCTGACTATGGCCAACGTAGCCATGGCTCAGACCTCTGCTCAAGCTCCAATGACTGTAGCTGCAAACGAAGTCGCCAAAACCAAAGAAGCTACTTCTGACACTTGGATCACCACCAAGGTAAAATCTGACCTGCTGACCGAAAAAGGCATTCCAGGCTCCGACATCAAGGTTGAGACCAACAAAGGCGTGGTATCCCTGTCGTCGACTGTCGCTATCACTGATGCGCAGAAAACCACCGCTGTTGCGATCACCAAGAAAATCAAAGGCGTGAAAGCTGTTTCGGCTGATGGCCTGAAAGCTGAGTAATTACATTCTGCTGAACCTGGAAGATAGCCGGCTGACAGTGTGAAAGTCGTCAGGCGACTGATTCAAGGTTCATGCGAAGGGCCACAAGGATGTGGTCAACAAAAACCCCGACGTTCGCGCCGGGGTTTTTTTATGCCCTCATTTCTGCAAGACCAGCTTGTTTCGCAGCTGAGACGAGCATTTGACATCTTCTCGCCATGCCCACTGAGTTATCCTCCTACGCCGCGCGCTATCCAAGTGAAGGTGTCTAAACCATCCAATTGATAGAAGTCAGTTAGGCTGTGCACAGTAATTGCATATCACGCAGCCCATTGCTGGATGGGTGGCGAATCTACCCACAGCCTTGACACTTTGATGACCTGTCATCGGCTACAGTCTGGCGTACCTTCGCTTCTCTGTGGCGAAGCTGCTTTACTCCGGGCCAGGCCTGAAACTCTTTTGCTGTGAGAAGTAGATGCCCACGATTCCCTTACTGATTTGCGACGACTCCAACATGGCGCGCAAGCAGCTGATGAAGGCCCTGCCGCCCGAGTGGGATGTGTCGGTGACCACGGCGGCCAATGGCCGTGAAGGGATCGAGGCGATTCGCCAGGGTCTGGGCCGCGTTGTGTTGCTGGATCTGACGATGCCGGACATGGACGGTTATCAGACGCTGGCCGCCATTCGCGCGGAAAGCCTGCAGGCCAGTGTCATCGTTGTCTCCGGTGACGTTCAGGAAGAAGCGGTGCGGCGCACCCTGGAACTGGGTGCGCTGGCCTTCCTGAAAAAACCGGCTGATCCCGATCAACTGCAGCAGACCCTTGAGCGACTAGGCCTGTTGGGAGAGAGCGCCAATCAGTCTCTGGCCCTGGCATCGGGTGGCGATCAGGCCGCCATCAGTTTCAATGACGCATTCCGCGAGACCGTGAACGTCGCAATGGGCCGCGCCGCCGCGTTGCTGGCGCGGGTCTTGGGCGTGTTCGTGCAACTGCCGGTGCCCAACGTCAACATGCTGGAGGTGGGCGAGCTGCACATGGCGCTGGCGGATGCCCAGGCCAATGACCGGCTCACGGCGGTGTGTCAGGGCTATATCGGTGGCGGCATCGCCGGCGAAGCGCTGTTGTTGTTTCATGATTCGGAAATCTCCGACATGGCGCAACTGATGAAGGTCGACGACGCCGACTACTCTGACATGGAGATGTTGCTGGACCTGTCTTCCATCCTGATCGGCGCTTGTCTGAGCGGCATTGCGGAGCAGCTCGACGTCGCCTTTTCCCAAAGCCACCCCCAAGTGCTGGGCTTGCACAGCGGCATTGAAGAGCTGATCCGTCTCAACGAGCGGCGCTGGAAGAAGACGCTGGCTGTGGAGATCAGTTACAGCCTGGAAGGCCATAACATCCATTTCGATCTGTTGATGTTGTTCACCGAGGACTCGGTCGAGCTGCTGTCGCGGAAACTCGCCCATTTGATGAGCTGATTCATGAACGATCGTATCGATTTCAAAGAATTGCACTGGCTGCTCACCGTGACGCAGAACATCGACGTCGGCGTGGTGGTGCTGGATCAGGAGTACCGGGTGCAGGTCTGGAACACCTTCATGGAGAACCGTTCCGGGATACTGTCGTATGAAGCGGCGACCCGTTCGTTCTTTTCGCTGTTCCCGGAGATCAACGAGCGCTGGCTGAAGAACAAGATCGACAGCGTGATTACGCTGGGAACCCCAGCGTTCACGATCTGGGAGCAGCGCCCTTATCTGGTTCATTTCAAGAGCTATCAGCCCATCACCGGGCAAGAAGACTTCATGTACCAGAACACCACGATGTATCCGCTGCGGTCGACGACCGGGGTGGTCAGCCATGTGTGTCTGGTGATCTACGACGTCACCGATGTGGCGACGAACCGTCTGCAATTGCAGGCCGCCAACCGCGAGCTGCAGAAGCTATCGAGCACTGATCGCCTGACCAGCCTGTACAACCGCGGTCACTGGGAAGAAGCGCTGCGTCTGGAGCATGCTCGGCACGTCCGTTACGGCACTACGGCGTCACTGGTGATGTTCGACATCGATCACTTCAAGCGCGTCAACGACACCTACGGGCATCAATGCGGCGACCGGGTGATCCAGCGGGTGGCGGACGTCGTGCGTGAACACATCCGTGAAGCTGACATCGCCGGTCGTTACGGCGGCGAAGAGTTTGCGGTGTTGCTGCCCGACACCGACAAGCAAGGCGGCGCCATGTTCGCCGAGCGTCTGCGCGCCGCCGTCGAGGCGCTGGACGTCATGCAGGAAGGCGAAGCCATTCATTGCACGATCAGCCTGGGCGTCGCTGACATGACCTCGCCGATGGACGATCACAAAACGCTCATCGAGCGCGCAGATCAGGCCCTGTACGAATCCAAAAAGAACGGTCGCAATCGCGTGTCGGTGGATACGTCGGATTGAAGCACCGGCGGAGGGCCGCCTCGAAGGCGGTCTTCACCCGCTAGGACAACTCCGCGAAATCGCTGAGCACGTCATCCCTTAGAGAGATAAACCGTGCGTCGCTGCGATTGCGCGGGCGGGGCAGGTCGATGTCGACGATACGCCGGATGCGCCCCGGATGCGGCTGCATCACCACCACCCGATCACCGAGATAAACCGCCTCATCCACATCATGGGTGACATGGACCATGGTGATCTTTTCCTGCTGCCAGATGTGCTGCAACTCACGCTGCAATCGCGTACGGGTCAGCGCATCCAGTGCGCCGAAGGGTTCGTCAAGGAGCAGCACGCTGGGCCGATTGACCAGTCCCCGGGCGATCGCCACCCGTTGCGCCATGCCGCCGGAAATCTGGTGCGGGTACGACTCAGTGAAATCCTGCAGGCCAACCAGCTGAATGTGTTCGCGTACGGTGTCACGCTTTTGCGCGGCGCTCAGCGGTGCGTTCTTCAGGCCGACCGCGACGTTCTGCTCAACCGTGAGCCACGGGAAAAGCCGGTGATCCTGGAACACGATGCCGCGCTCAAGCCCCGTGCCCCTGATCGGCTTGTCGTCCAGCAGGATGCGGCCGTCGAATGCTTCGTCCAGGCCGAGGATCAACCTGAGGAGCGTTGATTTGCCACAACCACTGGCACCGACGATGGTGATGAACTCCCCCGGCGCGATGTCCAGCTGGACGTTGTCCAGAACGTGCAGTTGGGTGTCGGCGCCTGCATGGGTAAAGTGCTTGCTGATGTTTTCCAGGCGCAGCCCGTTGCCCTGTGACGGGGCGAGGGGCTGGGCGGTAAGCGGTTGGGTACTGGGCATGAGCGTTCCTTCTGACATTCGGTTTGGGGAAGCGAGAGATTCGGGAGAGGCCGAGCACGACGACCTCAGCGAGGGGCAATGCCGTACAGCCGTTGCAGGCGTCGTTCAAAAAGACGCGCCAAGAGGTTAAGCCCCCAGCCGACCAGCCCGATGACGATCATGCCGAACAGCACGAGGTCCATCATGAAGTGCTCGCTGCCATCGATCAGCGTATTGCCGATGCCGCTGCCCGACACCAGCAGGTATTCGGCGCCGATGGTCGCCAGCCACGAATACACCAGCGCCAGGTAGATACCGGTAAAGATCGAAGGCAGCGCTGCGGGCAGCATGACGCCGGTGATCGTCTGCCAGCGGGTGAAGCCGTAGACCTTCGCGACTTCCAGCAGCGCCGGGGAAACGCTGCGCAAGCCGTCGCACGTGTTGACCACCACCGGCACCAGTGCTGCGAGGGACAGGAACACCACTTTGGCGACGTCGCCCAGACCGAACCACACCGAGATCAGCGGGATCCAGGCGAACAACGAGATCTGTTTGAACGTGTTGAAGCTCGGGCCCACCACTCGCTCGAACAGCCGCGAAAACCCCAGCAGACAACCGAGCACCAGACCCAGTGTGGTGCCGATGAAAAAGCCGCTCAGGTCGCGGGCAAGACTGGCGGAAATCGCACGCCAGAACTGCCCGGACGTCACTTGCTCCCAGGTGGTGACGGCGACCTTTTGTGGCGAAACCAACAAGCCGGAGCTGCTCCAGCCCTGGCTGGACGCAAGCCACCAGACTGCCACCGCCAAGAGGGGAACCACCCAACCTCGATAGCGGTGGGTCTGGGTGCCGTGTGGGATTGTCAGTGTGCTCATGCCAACCTCCCGGTCTTGACCGGACGGCCTCGGTTTAGGCGCCGCTCGATGAATTCGAAACCGCGATCAATCAGTAGCCCGAGGGTGCCAACCACCACCACGGCGGCCATGACCAGATCCAGCTGAAACAACTGCCGACCATAGGCGATCAGGTAGCCCAGCCCTTCGCTGGACGCCAACAGCTCAACCATCACCAGCGACAGCCAGGCCTTGGTGAATCCCAGACGCAGGCCGGTGAAGATCGGCGCGACGGCGGAGGGCAGGACGATGTCGGTGACGATCTGGCGTTGGCTGAATCCGTACGCGCGGCCCACTTCCAGCAGGCGTTTGGGCACTTCATGGAAGGCTTGCAGCGTACACAGCGTCACCGGGACCAGCGCGGCGTGGGCGATCAATACATATTTCAGCGGCTCGCCGATGCCGAACAGCAGCAGTGCAAACGGCATCCAGCCCAGTACCGGAATCTGCACCAGCGCGTTGAACGTCGGCAGCAGATAATCTTCGACGGTTTTCGACAACCCCATCGCCAGCCCCAGGGTGATCCCCAATGCCGAGCCGATCATAAAGCCCACCAGCACGCGCTGCAGACTGGCGGAGGCGTTCAGCCACAAGTCGCCGCTGCTGACCAGATCGCCCAACGTCTGGTAAACGAACGCGGGAGGCGGCAGTACTTGTTCCGACAACCAGCCGCGCTCCGTGCCGAGGTACCACAGGCCCAGCAGCACGATGGGCAGCAACCAGGCCAGCGCGACGTTGGCCGCGCGGGTTAGCCAGGGCTTGGTGGATGCTGGCGCCGCAACTCGCCGAGCGGGGCGGGTTGGGGCGTTGGGCAGACGCTTGACCGGCGCTAGGGTTTTCACAGGAATGTGCTGCCGATCAAGCGCTTCAGCGGTGGCTCGGGCCATGGCATCAACCTCCGTTGTTGGCGGGTTTGTCCGAAGACGCCGTCGCCGTGTTCGCGGCTTTGCCGTCCGCACCGTAGGCGGTCCAGTAGTGCTCAAGACCTTTGGCTTTCAGCGCATTGTCCAGATAGCGAGTGTCGAACCAGCCTTCGACGCTCACAGGGCGGCGAATCATCTTCTCGTCCCTGGCCTGATCAGCGACGGCCTGATAGCTGTCGCGCAGGAACGCATCCACCAGCGGTGACGCGCTGTCGCGCAAATCCAGACCACCGAAGTCGGCTTGCAGCGAGGCCAGCGGTTCGTTGGTCTTCGCCCACTCGTTGAGCACGGCGTCGCGGTTGCTGGCTTCGGATTCCCATCGCGCGGCATCGACCAGCACGTTGACGACTTTCTGCACATTGTCGGCGTGCTGTTTTTCATAATCCCCACGGACCACCAATGCGCACTGACGGGTATAGCGCACGTTGTTGTCAGGGTTATCGAAGATGATGTCGGCCAGCCCTTGATCGCGCAGTTTGAACAGCTCGCGCCCGCCGAATGCGGCATCGACGCCTTTGGACGCCAGCGCGGCCTGGCTGCTGCCGCTGTCCAGATTGATCACTTTCAGGTCGCGCTCGGTCATGCCGTGATCGGCCAGTAACTTGATCGACACCAGGTGGGCGTTGGTGCCACGGAACACCGCGACCTTCTTGCCCTTGAGGTCTTCGACGCTCTTGATCTCGGAGCCTTTGGGCACCGCCAGATACACATTTGAGCGCACGCCGATGGCCGCAAGCAATTTGGTGTCCAGGCCATTGGAACGGCCGACTACCGCGGGCAAGTCGCCTTCGTAGGCGAAGTCCAGTTGCTGATTGGAAAGTGCCTCGTTGACGGCCGGCCCGGCGCCCTTGAAGAAGAACCACTGCACTTCGGTGTCGGTGCCGGCGAAGGCTTTTTCAAGGAGCTGCTGGTTGCGCACGATGCCCAGGGACGAGCCGCTGAACGTGACCGGATCACCGCCACCGGCGCTGGCCACGCCAATGCGCAGAACGTCGGCTTCGGCCAAGGGCATCATCAGCAGCGCCGCCAGTGCGGTAGCTACGCGTGTCTTGCTGATTAGAGATGTTCGCTTGGGATTTGCCATAGCGTTTCTTCCTTGGAAAGTGGGTGACGCGCGATCAGGCAGCCAGGTGTTTCTTGTCGGCTTCGGTCTTGGGCGAGAGGGTTTCGGGTGTGGGTTTAATGGCCTGGCTGGCGCGTCCGTCGACGCCGACCGGAATGTCGCCTGCGACAGTGGTACGGCGCACCACGCGCTCGGCCTGGCCATAGTCGTTGACGGCGATGTGTTGAGTGGCGCGGTTGTCCCAGATCACCACGTCGCCTTCGTTCCAGCGCCAGCGCACGGTGTTGTCCAGGTGCGTGATGCGATCGTGGAACAAGCGGATCAGCTGTTTCGAGTCGTTGCTGCTGACGCCTTGAATCTGTTTGACGAAGTGGCCGAGCAACAGGCTGCGCTCGCCGGTTTCAGGGTGCACGCGCACCAGTGGGTGTTCGGTTTCGTAGACTTCGGCGGTGAACTGCTCGCGGTAGCGTTTCACGCCCGCTTCGCCGGTGTCGCGGGGTGCCGCGTAGTCGTAGACGTTGGTGTGCAGCGCGCGGAGGCCGTCGGCCAGGGTTTTCAGGCTGTCGGGGAGGTCAGCGTAGGCAGCCGCGGTGTTGGCCCACACGGTGTCGCCGCCGTAGGGCGGGATGACCACGCCACGCAGGATCGAGATTTTCGGGTAGTTGGCGACGAAGGTGACGTCGGTGTGCCACGAATTAGCCCGAGTTTCCCTGGCGTCGAGGTGCAGGATGGCGCTGCTTTTCTCGGCGGAGCGAACGGTGGGGTGAGGGACCTGATCACCGAAGCGGCGGGAGAAGCCCTCATGCTGTTCGTCGCTGAGAAACTGCTCACGGAAGAAAAGCACCTTGTGCGTGAGCAGCGCCTGATTAATGAAATCGAAATCCTGCGTGGAGACATCTGCGGAGAGTTTGACGCCGCTCACCTCGGCACCGATTTTCCCCGCAACGGGTTTGATCTGAATCGCCATGTCCTTGACCTCGATCTGGGCTATTGAGGCTCAGATCATAAGGATATAAATAGGCGCTTCGCTAATCACTATTTGGCATAAATATAGAAGGAGAGTTTATGCAGCAGATTAATCTCCGAGGCTCAAGGTCATAAGCCTTTCGTTTTGCGGCATCACCCGATCACTTCACATCTGTGGCACATCCTCCTGCAAACCCTGGTCCTTCCAGGTGCCGAGTGATCGGCGCAGCCGGCTCGCCAGCGAACTGCTGCCGTGGACGTTGTGGTAGTGAAACACCGCCGTGGCGCGCAGGGCGTCTTCGGCCACGGGCATGTTGGTGTGCAGCGAGCGATAGCCCCAGAACAGGTACAGGTGGCCGGGTTGCATGGCGATGCGGGTAAAGGCGTTGTCAGCCTTCGCGGCTTTGCTCCTGAGGCGGCGCTGCACCCAGCCGTTGTCCACGCGCACCTTGTCGAGCAGGTTGGCGAAGTAGGTGCGGCGGATTGGCCGACGGTTCGGCAGCATCAGCAGGTCGCCGCGTTCTCCGCTGGTGGGCATGCAGACCGGGAGGATGGTGGTCAGCACAAACGAGTCGTAGTGAAAGATCAGCGATTCGCGACGCCCGCCGCTGCCGGTCAGGCAGCGCAATGTCTGGGTCATGCCATTTTCGCTTGAACGATCGCCGGTGACGCCCGCCACGATGCGTCGGCATAAATCGATGAAGTCCCGGGACGAGCCCCACTCATGCAGCGGCGTATCCTGCACGGCCTGTCGGCCAGAGAGGGCCACGTAATCGTTGCCGCTATCGGCCACGGTCCGGGCAACCAGTGCTTGCAGTGATTCCAGCTGGGACGAACTGGCCCAGTCCGGCAAGACAGCGTATCCGTCACTGTCGATGGCCTTGATCAAGCTCTGAACCTGAGCTTCCGAAAAAGTCGTGTAAGGCATCTGGCGCAACCTCATGACGTAGACCGAGGAACAGCGAAACCCGTCGGACCTACTGCTTGAGATGTACCGGTTCAGCCGGGCGAGGCCAGAGCCTAGCAGCTAGCACAACTTTATCCACGCGCAAGGAAGTAATATTTCAAAATGTTAATTTTCAGCTAAAAAGCCGAGGTTTTCCGTCCATTTATGAAACAGATCGGCGAAGAACGCGCCGAATAGATGGGCGGCGAGACGTAACGAATTTGTGTCACTGAATATGTCGGCGCCTGTTCCTTCCGTGAGACGGGCCAGGATGTCTGCCAGGGGCGATAACTGAAAACGCCCTCGGAAAGAGGGCGTTTTTTAGCGCTTTCACTTCACGTGACTTACAGCACCACGCTCGGCAGCCACAGCGAGATCGCAGGAATGTACGTCACTGCCATCAGCACCAGGAACAGTGCGACATAGAACGGCAGCAGCGCTTTCACCGTGTCCTCGATCGTGACCTTGCCCACTGCGGCGCCGACGAAGAGCACGGCTCCCACAGGCGGCGTTATCAGCCCGATGCCCAGGTTGACCAGCATGATCATCCCGAAGTGCACCGGATCGACGCCGATGCCGACGATCACCGGCAGCAGGATCGGGGTGAGGATGAGGATCAGCGGCGCCATGTCCATCACCGTGCCCAGCAGCAGCAACATGACGTTGATGCACATCAGGATCACGTAGCGGTTGTCCGACAGCGTCAGAAACGCTGTGGTGATCTTCATGGGGATTTCCATCAGCGTCAGGATGTAGCCGAAGCTGGCGGCGAAACCGATCAGGATCATCACGATGGAAACCGTGCGCACGGCCCGATGCATCAGCTTGGGCAGGTCGCGCCATTTGTAATCGCGGTAGATGAACATGGTGACGAAGAACGCCCAGAGCACAGCGATCGCCGCGGACTCGGTGGCGGTGAACACCCCCGACAGGATGCCGCCGAGGATGATCACCATCGCCATCATGCCCCACAGGGCCTCACCGGCAATTTTCAACGCCTTGCGCAGCGGGATCACTTCGCCCTTCGGGTAGTTGCGCTTACGGGCGAAGATCATGCACAGCACCATCAACACGGCGCTGAGCAGCAGGCCCGGCATGATCCCGGCCATGAACAGCGACGCGATCGATACGGTGCCACCCGCTGCCAGCGAATACAGCACCGAGTTGTGGCTGGGTGGTGTGAGCAGCGCCTGCACCGAACCACTCACCGTTACCGCCGTGGAGAAGTCGCGGGGATAGCCATTGCGCTCCATTTCCGGAATCAGCACCGAACCGACCGACGCGGTGTCGGCAACCGACGAGCCAGAGATGGCGCCGAAGAACGTCGAGGCGACGATGTTAACCAGCGACAGGCCGCCGCGCACGAAGCCCACCAGCACACCCGCAAACGCCACGAGCCTGCGGGACATGCCGCCCTCGGCCATGATCGCGCCGGCCAGCACGAAGAACGGGATCGCCAGCAGCGAGAACTTGTTCACGCCACCCGCGACCTGAATCATCAGTGCGTCGAACGGGATCTCGATCCACCATGCGCCGATCAGCGCAGACAGGCCCAAAGCGAACGCCACCGGCATGCCGACCAGGATCAGTGCGATGAAGCTGCCCAACAGAATAAATGCGTCCATCATGCTGCCTCTTCGCTGGATTCGACCACGTCGTAACTCACCACTCGACGGTGACGCTGGTCACCCAGAAACAGCTTCTCCAGAACGAAGATCAGCGTCAGTACGCCACCGATGGGAATCGGCAGATAGGAGATGCCAACCCGCAGCCCCGGCATTTCACCCAGAAACTGATTCCAGGTGTTCAGGCACAGCTTCATGCCCTTGACCGCCATGAACACGCAGACCACGGCCATGAGGATTTGCACCAGCACGGCGGCAGCCTTGCGTGCGTTTTCCGGCAGGCGGTCAGTGGCCATATTCACGGCCATGTGCGCGCCGGCCCGGTAACTGGCAGCGGCGCCAAAGAAGGTGAACACCACCATCAACAGAATGGCAGTCGGTTCCGGCCAGCTGGAGCCGGTACCCAGGACGTAGCGGGCGAAGATGCCCCACGGGATGATCAGCGCCATGGTCAGCATCGACAGGCCCGCGATCCCGATGCAGAGGCGATACAGTGCGTCATTGAAGCGCAGAATCGTGTTTTTCATAGGCTCACCACAACGACGGTGGACGGCCAGGGCCGCCACCGCCGTGCTATCGGGCTGAAGGACTTATTGGACCGCTTCGATGCGCTTGATCAAGTCAGCGTAAGGCGCGCCATACTTGGCTCGCACGCCCGCTGTCGCGTCGTAGAAGGCTTTCTTCTGCTCAGGCGTCAGCGTGATGAACTCCACACCTGCCGCCTTAAGCTTCGTCTCGCTTTCGGCCGACTTCTTGTCCCACAGAACGCGCTCTTCAGCCTGGGCCTCGACTGCAAGTTTCTTCACCAGCGCCTGCTGTTCCGGGTTCAGTTTTTCCCAGGCGGCTTTGGACATCACCACAGGCTCCGGCAGGATCAGATGCTCGGTCAGGGTGTAGAACTTGGCGTTCTGATAGTGGTTGTGTTCAAGCAGGGTGGGCATGTTGTTCTCGGCGCCGTCGATGACACCGGTCTGCAGGGCGCTGAAAATTTCGCCCGTCGCCATGGCAATACCGTTGCCGCCCATCGCGTTGATGGTGTCGATGAACACCGGGTTGCCCTGCACGCGGATCTTCATGCCCTTGAGGTCGGCTACGTCGTGTACCGGCTTCTTGGTGTAGAGGTTGCGGGTGCCGCCGTCCATCCAGGCCAGGGCGACCAGTTTGGCTTCGGAGTTGGTGATTTTGTCGAGCATTTCCTGGCCGATTTCGCCATCGATAACCTTGCGCATGTGGGCGTGATCACGGAACACGAAGGGCAGGTTGAAGACGTTCACGTCCGGTACCACCGGCCCGACGATGCCGAGGCTGATGCGGGTCATCTGGACGGCGTTGGCCTGAACCTGTTCGACGACTTCCTTCTCGGAGCCGAGCACACCGCCGGCGAACATCTTGAAGCTGATCTCGCCTTTGCTTTGCTCCTCCAGTTTCTTGCCCATGTTTTGTTCAGCGACAACGGGTGGATAACCTGCGGGGTGTACTTCAGCGAATTTGATTTTGGTTTCCGCCAGCGCTGTGTTCGCGAGGCACAGCGCGAGAGGGAGTGCGGCGAGGAGCAACGTGCGTTTGAATTCCATGGATGTTCTCCGGTGTTGTTATTGTTTTTTCAGATAGAACGGGACAGCGGTACGGCGGCGCAGCGGTGGCCGAGGGTGTGGCTCAGCCGTTGAACGGGGGTTCTTCGAGGCCCTTGACCCCAGGGTTTAACGCGAACACGCCGCCGGCCAGCGGCTGGTCGCTGATGTCCCCGCCGGGGCGTATGGAGGTGACGTAAAGGGTGTCCAGGCCTGAGCCGCCGAAGGCACACATGGCCGGTTTTTTAACCGGCACCTTGAGCGATCGATCCAGCTTGCCTGCGGGGGTGAAACGGTGGATCACGCCCTCGTCATTGCCGCAGATCCAGTAACAGCCCTCCGCGTCGATCGCTGCGCCATCAGGGCGGCCGGCGTGGTGATTCATGTCCACGAACAGCCGACGGTTGTGCGGCGTGCCGGTGTCGATGTCGTAATCGAACGCCCAGATCTTCTGCACGGAGGGGTGGGAGTCGGAGAGGTACATGACGCGACCGTCGGGGCTGAACCCCAGGCCGTTGGGCACAATCATGTCTGTGAGCTGCGCGGTCAGTGGCTCGGGCTGGCCGGCGCTGTAGCGATACAACGAGCCCACTGCCAGCGTTTTGGCCATGTCCATGAACATGGTGCCGGCCCAGAAGCGGCCCTGGCGGTCGCAGCGACCATCGTTGAAACGCATATTGTCGGTCGCGTGCTCGACGCTGCTCAGCAGTTGCGTGGCGACAGTGCCATTGTCCTGGGGATGAAGGCGGAACAGGCCGCTTTCCATGCCGGCCAGCCAGCTGCCGTCATCGTAACGGGCGATGCAGGCGAGCATTTCCGGCGTTTCCCAGCTTGTGGTGAGACTGTCCTGCGGGCTCCAGCGGTGGAGGCGACGGGCCGGAATGTCGACCCAGTAGAGCGCCTGTTCCCGGGCGTTCCAGACCGGCGATTCACCGGTTGCGTTGCGTGCATCGAGAATCAGCTCAGCTTCCATGACGATCATTCCCTGATTTTTATGATGAGAGGCCGACCTTGCAGTCGGCCTGGCCGTCGTTGAGGCCTACTCGTCGCCGAACGGCCCGCTCGCCACAAATGCACCACCCTGATAAACCATGGCGGGGTCGTCGGAAGCCGGCATCGGTTGTGCTTCGACCTTGGCGCGAAACTGCTCGGAGCTGTCTTTCGGCTGATAGCCCAAGTGATTGGCCAGGCGGTTATCCCACCAGACCTTGCTGTTGTCCGACGCGCCGTAAACGATGGTGTGGCCGACGTTCGGGGTGAACAGGCCGCGCTCGATCAGTTGGGTCAGGTCGTCGTAGCTCAGCCAACTGGCGAGCATGCGGCGGTTCTGTGCTTCAGGGAATGAGGAGCCGATACGGATGCTGACGGTTTCGATGCCATACCGATCGAAATAGAAGCTGGCCATGTCTTCACCGTAGGATTTCGACAGGCCGTAATAGCTGTCCGGGCGACGCATGGCGCTGGCGTCGATGACTTCATCCTGACGGTAGAAACCGATGACGTGGTTGGAGCTGGCGAAGATCACTCGCTTCACGCCATGTCGGCGCGCGGCTTCGTAGATGTGGAAAACGCCGCAGATGTTCGGGCCGAGGATTTCTTCAAAAGACCGCTCCACCGAGACGCCGCCAAAGTGGACGATGGCGTCGACGCCTTCGACCAACTCGTGAACCGCGTTTTTGTCGGCCAGGTCGCAGATCTGGATTTCTTCGTGGGGGCCGGCTGCCGGTGCCATGTCGGCGATATCGGAAAGACGCAGGACCTTGGCAAACGGACGCAGGCTTTCGCGCAGGACTTTACCGAGGCCGCCTGCGGCGCCCGTCAGCAAAATGCGGTTGAGCGGGGCCTGGGCGTTGAATTCAGTCATCGTGGGAAACCCTGATTCTGATGTTGTTTTTATGGTGTCATCGGTTGTCGTATGACGCTTGCGGGATTATCGACAGGGCCCACAAATTTTGTCAACGCGACGAAGGTGTAAGCCCCTTTGACGCCGGTTTGTACATGTCGTCCGAACAGCGCAGCTACCGGGAGAATGCCGTGCCTGCAGTTTGCAGTGTGACGCCCGACGCTTTCCCGGCTAAAGCCGGTCCCACTGACTGCCCGGCACGACGCTTGAACGCTTACATCAGCGAGATCGGGTAGCTGACAAACACTCGGTTTTCGTCGAACTCGTTGGTGCTGTAATCACGCCGCATCGAGGAGTTGCGCCACCGGACGTTCAGGCTCTTGAACGTACCGCTTTGCACCGTATACGCCAGCTCGGACTCGCGTCCCCACTCCTTGCCGTCGGTCACGGTACCGGTGTGCACGTTATCGCCGCTGATGTAGCGGTTCATCATTGTCAGGCCGGGGACGCCGAATATCGCAAAATCCAGGTCGTGACGCAGTTGCCAGGAGCGTTCCTTGGCGTTGTCGTAGCTGGAGTTGTAACTGTCGTTGGCCAGCGTGCCGCCGCTGGTGCCGTTGACGCGCATCCACTGGTCATCGCCATAGACCTTTTGCAGGCCGAGGTAGACGGTGTTGCCCTTGTAGTTAGCGGAAAGCATCGCGTAGGCGGTCTTGTTATCCAGCTCGCCGGCCAGCTTGTTGCCGTCCTCTTTGCCGAGGAAGTAGCCCAGGTTGGCGCCCAGGGTCCAGTCGCCGATGGGTTGCTTGTGGATAACGTTGAGGAACTCCTGCTGGTAGACGTCTTCCAGCTGCGCGTACCAGAGCCCGACCTGAGTGCGCTTCTCGTTGAAGGTGTATTCGCCGCCGCCAAAGTTGAAGCGGTCCGACTTGAACGCAGCGGATTTACCGTTCATGAACATGTCTTCCATGCTCGCATCGTTGCGCGGGCTGTTGCCGCGGAACTGGCCGCCGTACAGCGTCAGGCCGGCGATCTCCTTGGAGGTGATCTGCCCGCCGCGGAAGGTTTGCGGCAGAGAACGACCGTCATCGGAGCGCAGGATCGGCAGCACCGGCATCCACTCGCCGATCTTCAGTTCGGTGTTGGAAAGCCGCGCCTTCGCCGCCACACCCAGGCGGCCAAAATTGTCGGCGGGGCGCCCGTCGTCATGGATCGGCAACAACTGAGTGCCGCCCGTGCCCTTGCCGCCATCGAGCTTTTGCGAGTACAGGCCCAGCACATCGAGGCCGAAGCCGACCGTGCCCGGGGTGAAGCCCGATTTCACGTCGAGGATGAAGTTTTGCGTCCACTCTTCGGCGTAGTTCTGAGGGTTCGCCGCATTGGTGAAGTTGCGGTTGAAGTAGGCATTGCGCAGGTTGAGCGTGGCTTTGGTGTCATCGATAAAACCTTCAGCGAGGCTCATCAATGGCAGGCTGAACGCGACGCTGCCGGCGCCAAGCAACAGCCACGAACGGTTGGTCTGGATCTTCATTTCTTATTGTTCTCCCTTTCTGCTGACAAAACGGTCCCGCACCGGAGGTCGCCGCCGAGGCGCCGAAGGCGTGGACATGGGTGCTCAAGTCACCGGTTTTGAATGAGGCTCACTGGCTGATCGAAACGGCCGTCGTCGATCAGTCCCTCGCGGTGGCGGCGTGGGCAAACACAGGCGCACGCGCGGACACAGGCACAGCGGGGTCAACAGAATGAGAAGGGGAGGTGGGGCGGATTTCTTGGGGCGACAGGCGCCGATTGACTGTCATCGTCATGGAAGCATTCCTTTTTATTTTTGTTATCAGTTATGCGTTGTCGTACAACGCGATCTTGAGTATCGGCAGAGATCTTTAGACTGTCAACGCGCGGGGCGAGGAAACTCGCCAACGGTCGTCTTGCCAGCCTTACCAACGGTTGCCAGCGGATATTGCGGCCCCCCCGTTTCTCTGCTAATTTCGAAAATGTTAACGATGACATTTCCGCTTTAAAAATAAAAACAACGGGATTTTTCGCTATGACAACTCGCCTCAAGAAGGGCTTCTCCGCCGTTCTCTGTTCCCTCGCCGTGGCTGTCGCCTGCGGCAGCGCCCTCAACGTTCAAGCCGCAGACGCCGCCAAGACCGGTCCGCTGAAGATCGGTGCGTCGTTTCAAGAGATCAACAACCCGTATTTCGTGACCATGAAGGACGCTCTTCAGGACGCCACTGCCAGCATCGGTGCAACGCTGCTGGTCACTGACGCGCGCCATGACGTGTCCAAGCAGATCAGCGACATCGAAGACATGCTGCAGAAAGGCATCGATATCCTGATCATCAACCCGACCGATTCGGTGGGCGTTCAGTCCGCGGTCAAGCAGGCCCATGACAAAGGCGTGGTGGTCGTCGCAGTGGACGCACAGGCCAATGGCCCGCTGGACTCGTTCGTTGGCTCGAAGAACTTCGACGCCGGGGTGCAGGCCTGCGATTACCTGGCCAAGAACATCGGCGGCAAGGGCGACGTCGGGATTCTCGACGGCATCGCGGTAGTGCCGATTCTTGAGCGCGTACGCGGCTGCAAGGAAGCCCTGGGCAAGTACAAAGACATCAAGATTGTCAGCATCCAGAACGGCAAGCAGGAGCGTGATCAGGCGCTGACCGTGACTGAAAACATGCTGCAGGCGCAGCCCACTCTCAAAGGCCTGTTCAGCGTCAACGACAACGGCTCACTCGGCGCGCTGGCTGCCATCGAGTCCAGCGGCATGGACGTCAAGCTGACCAGCGTCGACGGCGCGCCCGAAGCCATCAAGGAAATCCAGAAGCCCAACAGCAAGTTCATCGCCACTTCCGCTCAATACCCACGCGATCAGGTACGTCTGGCCCTCGGGCTGGCGCTCGCCAAGAAGTGGGGCTCACAAGTCCCGGCGACCATTCCGGTCGACATCCTGCTGGTGGATCAGGCGAAGGCGAAAACCTTCACCTGGTAACGGCCGTGGCGCTGCTCGCCTGAGGTTTTTGGTCAGGCGGGCGCCACGGGTTCTGGCCAAGGACTTAGGCCCCGGATTTTGGTGAGTTGCGCAGCGATATTCTGCTGCGACGAGGTGCCCATGAGCTGCCTTCTGCAATTGGAAAACATCTGTAAAAGCTACCCCGGCGTGCAGGCGCTCAAGTCGATCAACCTGCAAGTGGAGCGCGGCGAAATTCACGCGCTGCTCGGTGAAAACGGTGCGGGCAAATCGACCCTGATGAAGATCCTCGCGGGCGTCGAGCATCAGGACAAAGGCAGCATTCTCATTGACGGCGCGGAGCAGCATTTCGCGACCTACAACGAGGCCATTGCCGCCGGCATCGGCATTGTCTTTCAGGAGTTCAGCCTGATCCCCTATCTCAATGCCGTGGAGAACATTTTCCTCGGCCACGAGATCGTCAACGGCTTCGGCTTGCTGCGCAAAGGCGAGATGCGCGAGAAGGCCATCGCGCTGTTCGACCGCCTCGGCGTGAAGATCAATCTGGATTGTTCGGTGCAGCACTTGAGCGTGGCCGAGCAGCAGTTTGTCGAGATCGCCAAGGCACTGGCCCTTGAAGCGCGTTTGCTGATTCTCGACGAACCCACCGCCACCCTGACGCCGTCCGAGGCCGAGCTGCTGTTCGACATCATGCGCGAGCTGAAAAGCCAGGGCGTGGCGGTGATCTTCATCTCCCACCATCTGGAAGAGATCTTTCAGGTCTGCGACCGCATCAGCGTGCTGCGCGATGGCGCCAACGTCGGCGCACTGACCGTCGCCAACAGTGACATCGACACGCTGGTGGAGATGATGGTGGGGCGGCGTCTGGAAGCGAGCTTTCCGCCCAAGCAGTCCCGGGCCCAAGGCGAAGTGGTGCTGCAAGTGCGTGACATCCAGCTGACCCGCAACGGGCCGCACAACAGTTTCAATCTGCACAAGGGCGAGATTCTCGGCTTTGCCGGGCTGGTAGGGTCCGGGCGCACGGAACTGGCGCTGGGGGTGATCGGCGCGTTGCCGGTGGTCAGCAAGGACGTACTGTTGCGGGGGCAGCCTGCGCACCTCAATGATCCGGCGCAGGCGCTGGCCAGTGGCATCGGTTTGTTGCCGGAAAGCCGCAAGAGCGAAGGGCTGATTGTGGATTTCAGCATCCGCGAGAACATCTCCCTGAACAATCTGGGCAAGTACGAAGGCGCGGCGCACCTGCTTGATCGGCACAAGGAAGACACCACCACCGCTCAACTGATGAAGCAGCTGTCGATCAAGGCGCCGAGCTGTGAAAGCCGGGTCATTAATCTCAGCGGCGGCAATCAGCAGAAGGTGGTGATCGCGCGCTGGATCAATCACCACTGCGACATCCTGATCTTCGACGAGCCGACCCGAGGCATCGACGTCGGCGCGAAAGCGGAGATCTACACCCTGATGCGCACACTCACCGAACAAGGCTTCGCGATCATCATGATCTCTTCGGAACTGCCGGAAATCATCGGTATGTGCGACCGCGTGGCCGTTTTCAACAAGGGCGCCATCGTCAACGTGCTGGAGGCTTCGGCCATCAATCCGCAGGAAGTGATGCGCCACGCCACCGGGAGTCTGAACAGTGAACACCTCCATTAAACCCATGAACGCGCAACCCAACCGGATGCAGCTCAACTTCGCCCGATTGATCCGCTCGCCCGCCTTCTATCCCTTCATTGGCCTGGTGGTGGTGACGGTCTTCATGATCTTCGCCAGCGACAAGTTTCTCACTGGGGCGAACCTGGAAAACATCGCCCGCCAAGTGTCTATCAACGCCATCATCGCGGTCGGCATGACCTGCGTGATCCTCACCGGCGGCATCGATTTGTCGGTCGGTCCGGTGATGGCCTTGTCCGGCACGCTGACCACCGGACTGATGGTCGCAGGCGTGCCGGCGCCGATCGCCATCCTCATCGGTTTGCTGATTGGCGTGGGCTTCGGAGTGGGCAACGGCATCTTCGTCGCGTACCTGAAAATGCCGCCGATCATCGTCACGCTGGCGACCATGGGCATCGCGCGCGGGCTGGGCCTGATGTACACCGACGGCTACCCGATTGCAGGGATGCCGGACTGGTTCGCCTGGTTCGGACGCGGCACGCTGTTCGGCATCCAAGTGCCGATTCTGATCATGCTGGCGACCTACTTCTTCGCCTGGGTGCTGCTGCAGCACACGCGGGTTGGCCGCTACGTTTACGCCATCGGCGGTAATGAAGAAGCCGTGCGCCTGTCCGGCGTGCGCGCCTCGCGGTTCAAGCTGCTGGTGTACTCGATCAGCGGGCTGACGGCAGCGATTGCCGGGCTGGTGTTGTCGTCGCGGCTGATGAGCGGGCAACCGAACGCGGGCGTCGGCTTCGAGCTGGACGCCATTGCGGCCGTGGTGCTGGGCGGCGCCTCGATTGCCGGCGGGCGCGGCGTGATCATTGGCACGCTGGTGGGCGCGATGCTGCTGGGCGTGCTGAACAACGGCCTGAATATGCTCGGCGTCTCGCCTTATGTGCAGAGCGTGATCAAGGGCGGAATCATTTTGCTGGCGATCTTCATCAGTCGGCAGCGGCATAAATAAACCGAAAAGCAGCGCGTGTAGAAGCTCGCTTCTACACGCCATCCAACGATCAAAACAGGTGAACCGACATGGAACAAAACACAACAAATACCATGCAGGCCGTCGTCTGCCATGCGCCGAAAGACTACCGTCTGGAGCAGATCAGCAAGCCCGTTGCGCGGGCCAATGAACTGGTGATTCGCATCGGTGCCTGCGGGATCTGCGCCAGTGACTGCAAATGCCACTCAGGCGCGGCGATGTTCTGGGGCGGCGAGAGCCCGTGGGTCAAGGCGCCCGTGGTGCCGGGCCACGAATTTTTCGGCTATGTGGATTCGGTGGGCGAGGGCGCTGAAGAGCACTTCGGCGTGAAGGTGGGTGACAAGGTCATCGCCGAGCAGA
Source organism: Pseudomonas sp. AK106 (assembly GCF_053903055.1). Classification (NCBI taxonomy): domain Bacteria; kingdom Pseudomonadati; phylum Pseudomonadota; class Gammaproteobacteria; order Pseudomonadales; family Pseudomonadaceae; genus Pseudomonas; species Pseudomonas sp. AK106. The sequence continues at coordinate 4,730,153 of NZ_CP096426.1, read as the reverse complement.
TCGTCCCGTGCGAGAAGTGCAAGTTCTGCAAATCCGGCAAGTACTGGATGTGCGAAGTGCACAACATCTTTGGCTTCCAGAAGGACGTCGCCGAGGGCGGCATGGCGCAGTACATGCGCATCCCGAAGACCGCTATCGTGCATCACATTCCCGAGTCGGTTTCGCTGGAAGATTCGGCGTTGATCGAGCCGATGGCCTGCTCGATTCACACGGTGAACCGCGGTGATGTTCAGCTCGACGACGTGCTGGTGATCGCCGGCGCCGGCACCCTGGGGCTGTGCATGGTGCAGGTCGCTGCGCTGAAAACGCCGAAGAAGCTGGTGGTCATCGACATGGTCGACGAGCGCCTGGAGCTGGCGAAAAAATTCGGCGCCGACGTGGTGATCAACCCGAGCCGCGACAATGCCAAAGAGATCATCAGCGGCCTCACCGACGGCTATGGCTGCGACGTTTACATCGAGACCACGGGCGTGCCGATCGGGGTGACTCAGGGTCTTGATCTGATCCGTAAGCTGGGCCGTTTTGTAGAGTTCAGCGTGTTCGGCGCCGAGACCAGCGCTGACTGGTCCATCATCGGCGACCGTAAAGAACTCGACGTGCGCGGCGCTCACTTGGGCCCGTATTGCTACCCGATTGCCATCGACCTGTTCGAGCGCGGGCTGGTGACGTCGGAAGGCATCGTCACCCACGACTTCGGTCTGGACGACTACGCCGAAGCGTTCGCCCTGGCAGACTCGACCAAGTCGATCAAAGTGCTGCTCAAACCGGTGAACTGATAACCCCCATTCTGTAGGAGCGTGGCTTGTCCCGCGATCTGCCGGGCACCGGCAGCAAACCTCGCCACGCGGTGAATCAGGCATACCGTGGCCTCATGATTGCGACCGGTTCCCGGTCGATCGCGGGACAAGCCACGCTCCTACAGGTTTTGCGTAGCACTCCAATAACAACTAGAGCGCACCCGGATGGATTACGTCATCGGTGTCGACATCGGCACCCAAAGCACCAAGGCATTGCTGGTCGATGGTCAGGGCCGGATCGTCGCGCAGCACAGCCACAGTTATAAGGTCGACACCCCCAAACCGCGCTGGGCTGAGCAATGGCCACAGGTCTGGCTCGACGCCGTGGAAATCTGCGTCGCCGCCTGCATGCGCAAGAGCGCGTTGCCCAAAGACAGCGTCAAAGCCCTGTGTGTCAGCAGCCTGTACGGCGGCTCCGGCATTGCGGTCGATGCGCAGATCAAACCCTTGTATCCGTGCCTGATCTGGATGGACCGCCGCGCTGAGGAACAGGTCGAGTGGGTCAATCAGCACGTGGATTTGGAGCGGCTGTACGCGATCACCGGCAATGCGGTGGACAGTTATTACGGCTTCACCAAAATGCTCTGGCTCAAGGACAAGCAGCCGCAAGTCTGGGCCGACACGCGCTACCTGCTGCCGCCCAACAGCTACGTCAATTACTGCCTGACCGGCGAGGTTGCGGTGGACCACAGCTCTGCCGGCAACATCGGCGGCGTCTACGACGTCAAGGCACGGGGCTGGTCGGCAGAGATGCTCGACGCGCTGGGCATCCCGGCGTCGATGATGCCCGAGCGGCTGGTTCACTCCGGTGAGGTGGTCGGCGGTCTGTTACCCGAATGGGCCGATCGGCTTGGGCTTAGCCCTGACATTCCGCTGCTTGGGGGCGGGGTCGATGCCGCCATGGCGACCTTCGCCGCAGGCGTTACCCAGGCCGGCAACCACGTGGCCATGATCGGCACCAGCATGTGCTGGGGCTACCTCAATCAGCAGGTCGATGCCCGGCATGGTCTGGTCAGTTTTCCCCACGTCTTCAACGGCGCCAAAGACCTCTACATCTTCGGCGGCGCGATCACCGCCGGCGCCTCGGTCAGCTGGTTTCGCGAGCAGTTCTGCCAGGCCGAAGAGCAGCAGGGTCGCGAGAGCGGCGAAGACAGCCACGTCATACTCGAACGCGCCGCGATGAAGATTCCGGCCGGCAGTGACGGCGTGCTGTTCCAGCCTTACCTGATGGGCGAGCGCAGCCCGGTGTGGGACGCCAGAGCCAGCGGCAGCTTTGTCGGGCTGAGCCTCTATCACAGCCGGATTCACCTGTACCGCGCGGTGCTCGAAGGCGTCACCTTCGCGCTTCGGCACAACATCGAAGCGGGCACAAAAGGCGCGCAATCCCTGGACCCTCGGCTGATCGTGGTCGGCGGCGGCAGCCACTCGGACCTGTGGATGCAGATCATCGCTGACGTCACCAACTTCCCGGTCTACACCATCGTCCAGGAAGTCGAAGCGGCGCTCGGTGCAGCTTTGCTCGCCGCCCACGCGGTCGGTCTGGTGGACGAGGCGCAGGTTCATAAAGGCTGGGTTCAACTCGAGCGCCGGGCCGAGCCTCAAGCGGAGAACGTCGAGTTGTATTCGCGACTGTTCGCCGATTACGTGGCGCTGTATCCGGCGCTGAAACCCATCATGCATCGCTTGCAGGGAGCGTGACTGTGAACACCGCCCAATTTGATTTCAGCGGCCAGCGCGTTCTGGTCACCGGCGCCAGCAGCGGCATTGGCTGGGAGGTCGCGCAGCAACTGCTGAACAGCGGCGCCGAGGTGTATGCGATGGGCCGCGATGCAGCGGCGCTGGAAAACCTGGCAGGGCAGGGCTGTGTGGCGTTGCGCGTGGACGTGGCCGATCAGCCGTCATTGGCCGCAGTGTTGGCGGACTTGCCGGTGATGCACGGGCTGGTCAACTGCGCCGGGATTTCCATACTGGAGTCCGCGACCGAGGTGAGCGCCGGGGCGTTCGATCAGGTCATGTCGGTCAATGTGCGGGCGGCGGCGATGATCGCGGGAGCGCTGGCGAAGAGGATGATCGCCGAAGGTGTGGCGGGGAGCATCGTCAACGTGTCGAGTCAGGCTTCGTTGGTGGCGCTGGATGACCATCTGAGCTATTGCGCGTCGAAGGGCGCGATGGACGCCATGACCCGGGTGCAGTGTGGCGAATGGGGTCGCCATGGGATTCGCGTCAACAGCGTCAACCCTACGGTGACCCTGACGCCCATGGCGCAGATGGCCTGGAGCGAGCCGAGCAAACGCGACCCGGCGCTGGCGGCGATTCCCCTCGGCCGCTTCGCCGAAACCGCAGAAGTCGCGGCCCCAATCCTGTTCCTGCTGAGCAGCGCAGCATCGATGATCAGCGGTGTGTCGCTGCCGATTGATGGGGGATATACGAGCCGCTAGGACGCTCGGTTTTGACGCAAGTGTTGAGGCTTGTTGCGAGCCTCTTGTGGGAGATTCTATAGTTGTCATCAAGCCAAAATCCCCCTTTTGATCGTTCCCACGCTCCGCGTGGTAACGCCGCCCCGGACGCTCTGCGTCCCGCAGACGACGCGCATCCAGGCCGGGGGAGGTGACGCGGAGCGTCACGGGATGCATTCCCACGCAGAGCGGCGGAACGATCAAGATCAAAAGCTTCCCGGCTGAAGCCGGTCCCACTGAATGCACGCGCTGCTTTTAGTGGGACCGGCTTTAGCCGGGAAGAGGCCAGCCCAGGCGCCGACAGTATTGCGGATCAGCCACACTTCCTGTGGGAGCGAGCTTGCTCGCGAAGGCGTCATTCCAGGCGAAGGGGATTTAGCGAATGTACTGCCGCCTTCGTGAGCAAGCTCACTCCCACAAGATCTGCATCTGCCCTGAGAACTCGTAGGTTTCACAGCGAGGGTTGCGGATGAAAAATCACCCGCTAACGCCATTCTCCAGCTCCCCGACAATCACCACCTGCGCCTTCGGCAGATGCCGATCCTCGATTCGCTCCAGCAGCAGTTTCACCGCGCTGCTTCCCGCCAGCGACGCATCGTGGGCGATGCAGGCGATGGGGATGCCGAAGATGTCGGCGAAGGGCAGCCGGTCAATGCCGCAGATGGCCACGCTGTTGTGGGCGATATCGCGGTCGCGCAGGGCTTTCATGGCGCCCAGGGTGATGAGCTGATTGAAGCCGAAAATCGCGTCCGGCAGCGGGTGGTCGCGCAGGTAATCCAGTGTGCTCTGATGCGACGGCTCCAGCGTGTAGTCACCGGCAAACACATCCACTTGCACCGGCTTGCCGCTCTCGGCGATCGCCGCCTTCACGCCCTTCAGGCGTTCCTCGGAAATCCGCGAATGCGCAGGGCCGGTCAGCACCAGCATGCGACGCATCGACGGGCTTTGCGCCAGCAGGTAACGGGCGCCTTTCAGGCCGCTGTGATAGTTATCGAGCACCACATGGCTGAACGGGCTGGCAGGCAGCGCGCGGTCCAGTTGCACCACGGGAATGTCGCCGTTGCTCAGGCGACTGAGATAGACCGGCTGGTAAGCCGGCTCGTCCGACACCGGCGACAGCACGATGCCGGCTACGCGGTAACTGAGCAGCGTATCCACCGCCTTGGCCTCGAGTTCTTCAGAGCCGTCGGTGTCCACCAGCATGATGGTGTAACCACGGGTTTTCGCCTCGCGGGAGATCGCTTTGATCATCTCGCTGTAGAAGGGGTTGTCCACCGACGCGGTAATGACACCGATGATCATGCTCTCGCTGCGCTTGAGGCTGCGGGCAAAGGCATTGGGGACGTAATCGAGTTCTTGCGCCACTTCCAGAATGCGCGCCAGGGTGGCGGGCTTGACCAGATCGGGTTTGTTCAGCGCCCGGGAAACAGTGACAGGCGTCATGTTCACGCGGCGGGCGATGTCGGAAATGGTGACGGGGGTTTTCTTGCTCATGGGCGATTGGCTGCCTGAAATCCGGGACAACCTGCGGGGCAGTCGCATCCCTCCAAAGAGTGCCAAGGCTAGCACGATGGAGGGCGCCAAAGGGATGCCGATGTCGGGCCTGACAGGCAAACCGATGGCTTTATTTTCGGGCGTTGGCCGAGCGTCCGATGACGCTCGGCCAATACGCAGGCGCCGGGTTTAGATGCTGGTTTCCATGGCCTCGGCGACGGCACGAGGTCTGGCTTTGACGGGCATGGAAATCTGCAATTCGGTGAACTCGTCAAAGCGCGAAAGCTCGCGGCGCAGTTCAAGGATGTAATCCAGCGCGCCGCTCAGGCAGATGCTGTAGGCCAGCAATTCGACCCCTTCTTCGACGGTGGTTTTCGCCAGTCGCGCGTAGCCGCCCTGAAGGATGCCGTGCCACAGCGAGCCCATGCCGAAGAGTCGCGAGAAGATCAGCACCAACAGGCCCGCCATGACGAAACCGAAGGCCGGGCGCACTGAAAAACGAGCCAACCCCGAGACCACGTCGCGCCACGCGTTCCTGTAACCCAATGCCTTATAGACGCAGGTACCAGCCGTCAGCAGTGCAGGCCACAGCCAGAAACTGTGACTGATCGGGTCAAACAACCCGTCCAGCTCACGGATCAGCATGCAGGCGAAGAAGCCGCCAATCAGGATGCCAACGCCACGTTGCCCTGGCTGGCGCGCCGAAAGCCAGAACACACCGGCGATGAGCGCCAGCATGACTTCCTGGCTGACCTCGGTGAACGAGGTTTCGAGAATGTCGGTCTTGGCGACAAAGATGTCGATGAACACCATGCCGATACTGAAGAGCGTCAGCGTCAGCATGACGGCGAAACGCATCAGTGCTGACTTAACAAGTTGTAGATCGTTATTCACACGTTTTTCACTGTTGAGCGGGTATTAAGGCCGGGACTCTAAAGAACTTTTCCGGGTTAGCCAAACGGCCGCTTAGTGCTCTCTGTTAGTTATTCTTCCATTCAGTAACAGTCTTTTGTGGTATCCGGTATTGCGGTTTTTTAAATCTGCCCTGTTGGCCTGATTGTTCTCTCAATATTGTTGCGTTAGGGCGTTGATCCGCGCGAATGGGCGAGACGCACGCAAAGTCAAAGTGTTTAACCTGATGATGAATATTTTCACGCATACCTCAAAACTGCCCTGAGCATGAGCCCCGATAACGCTTGCAGGTCTACCTTGCCTGGCCGGTATCAGCGACACTGCGTGTCTTGTTTATACCGGTGCCCGGAGCGCTCATGTCTTTGCCTGCTTCTACCTCCATGCGCGACTTCATCTTCGCCGCCTGCGCGTTGCTCATTGCCATGGTCGGCACCACGCTGCCGACGCCGCTGTATGCCCTCTATCAACAGCGGCTCGGCTTCGACGCCAGCTGGCTGACAATCATTTTCTCGATCTACGCGGCGGGCGTTATCGCAGCGCTGCTGGCGGTGGGCAGCTGGTCCGATCAACTGGGGCGCAAGCCGTTGCTGCTGGCAGGGCTGGCAATGGGGGCGATCAGTGCGGTCATCTTTCTGTTCAGCGATTCGATTGGCGGCCTGCTGACAGGACGGCTCTTCTCCGGCTTCAGCGCGGGCATCATGACCGGCACGGCCACCGTTGCCGTCATCGAGCTGGCCCCCAAGACTTGGAAGAACGCCACGCTGGTGGCCACGGCCGCCAACATGTTCGGCCTCGGCATCGGGCCTCTGCTCGCCGGCTACACCTCCCAGTTTCTGCCGGACGCGCTGCACCTGGTGTTCTACGTGCACTTGGGCATGCTCCTGCTGGCGACGGTCGGTATCGCACTGATTCGCGAAACCGTGCAGCGTCCGGCGGTGCTGAAACTGGGCATTCAAAAGCCTTCCGTGCCGGCGTCCGTGCGCAGCGTGTTTATCTCCGCGTCCATCGCCGGGCTGGCGGGTTTCAGCGTGGCAGGCCTGTTCACCAGCATGGTGCCGTCGGTGATGATTCACGTCATGCACGAGCAAGGCGGGCTGTTGATCGGCGCGGTCATCGGCTTGTTCTTCGTCGCGTCGATCATCGGCCAGGCGCTGCTGCAGGTGCTGCCGAAGGACCGGCATATGACCCTCGGTTGCGTCGGGCTGATTGTCGGCATGATCTGTCTGGGACTGAGCATTGCCACGTCGCAGTTGGGGCTGTTGATCGCGGCGGGTCTGGTGGCGGGTATCGGCCAGGGCATGATCCTGCGCGCCGGGATGGGCGCGGTCACCGCCAGCAGCCCGCCTGATCAGAAGGCTGCCGTGACGTCCGCCTTCTTCGTGGTGCTTTACGTGTCGATTTCGGTGCCGGTGGTGGCGGTGGGTTTCAGCGTGCGAGTGTTCGGGCTGGAGCATGTGGGCGAATTCTTCGCCTCGTTGGTGGCGGTGGTTGCCTTGTTGGCGATGATCAGCATGAAACGCGTGCAGTCCAGACAGGTCGCTCTGTCGGCGTCCGGGAGCTGAGCAATGAGCGTCAAAATCGGCTTGATCTCGGACACCCACGGTCTGCTGCGCCCTCAGGCACTGGAGGCGTTGCAGGGCTGCGATTACCTGATCCACGGCGGCGACATCGGCAAGCCGGAAATCCTCGACGCGTTGAAGGCCATCGCGCCGCTGACGGTGGTGCGAGGCAACAACGACACCGATGACGCCTGGGCTTGCGACGTGCCCTATGAGGCGGTTTTGCGGATTGGCGACGTAGGGATTTACACCACGCACATACTGGCCGACGTACCGAAATCGCTGCCGGAGGGGATACGCGTGGTGGTCACCGGGCACTCACACCGACCCTTGCAGCAGACGCGCGATGGCGTGCTGTTCATCAACCCGGGCAGCGCCGGGCCGCGTCGCTTCAAGTTGCCGATCACGGTGGGTCTGCTGCACATCGACGGCGATGAGGTGCGCGGCGAGTTGATCGAGCTGGCGCTCAAATAAGCCGCCGGGCATCCAGCTACTTCGCGATCGGGTCCAGGCCACTGGCTTTGATGGCCGGGGCCGCTGCCGATGAACTCAGGAATTCCAGAAACTGTTTCGCCTGTTCAGGGTGTTTGCTCTGAGTGACGACGCCTGCGGAGTAGAGGGTCATCTGCTGCGCCTGGTCGGGGATCAGGCCGATGATGTCGATACCGTCCACCGGCTTGAGCTCGCTCAGCTGTTGAAAGCCAATCTCGGCGTCTCCCCGTGCCACGACTTCGCCGACGGGCTCGGCGGGGATCATGCGGCTTTTGCTCTGGATCCGGTCGGCGATGTGCATCTGACTGAACAGCACACGGGACAGGTACACGCCGCTGGCGCTGTCCGAGTACGCAATGCTTTTAGTGTCCAGCAGGGTCTGCTTGAAGGCTTCCATGGTGCTGATGTCAGGGTGTGGCGCACCATGACGCACGGCCATGGCGATGTAGGATTTGCCCAGATCGACGCGGGTTTTCGGATCGACCTTGCCGTCCTTGATCAACTTGTCCAGCGCTGCACCGACCATCAACACCACGTCGGCCGGCTCATGGCGGGCCAGTCGGTTGGGAATGGCCTGGGGCGTCGCGCCCATTGACGGCGCGACTTCGCCCTGCAGCTTCACACCGGCGCGCTGTTCGTAATCGGGGGCTACTGCTTTGAACGCGCCCATGATTCCGCCGGAACTCAGTACGATCAGCTGGACAGGTGCAGGTGCCGTGGCGGCATGGGAGAAGGCGACTGGAACGAGGGAGAGGGCAGCACTGAGGAGATAAGGCAACATTCTTTTCATGGAGATAAACCCGGCGTTGGAGATGAATATGACGAAATAAAACAGCGCGGGCAGTATGTGGCAATTGTAGGATCAGTAAATCCCTTTCTTGCCAAAACACCCGCGCTGTTCGTCTTCAACCCCTTGCACCGCCTGCGCCGGGCGGCTTTTCGTCCGACGCAGATAAAGCCGGTTTACACCTTGAAGTGACTGACCAGCATTTGCAGCTGATTGCCCAGTCGTGCGAGTTCGACGCTTGAAGCGGCGGTTTCTTCGCTGGCGGCAGCCGTCTGTTCAGACACGTCGCGCACGTTGACGATACTGCGGCTGATCTCTTCGGCCACCGAGCTTTGTTGCTCGGCAGCTGCCGCGATCTGCTGGTTCATGGCCTGAATGTTCGACACCGTCTGGGTAATGCTTTCCAGCGACGTCCCGGCCTTGCGGGTCAGGGTAACCGAGCTGTCAGTCAGGTTGCGGCTGCTGAGCATGATCTCCGACACCTGGCGTGTGCCGTTTTGCAGTGCGGCGACCAGGCCTTCGATCTCTTCGGTGGATTGCTGAGTGCGTTGCGCCAGGCCACGGACCTCATCGGCGACCACGGCAAAACCGCGACCGGCTTCACCGGCACGGGCCGCCTCGATTGCCGCGTTAAGGGCCAGCAGATTGGTCTGCTCCGCAACGGCTTTGATCACGTCCATGACCTTGCCGATCTTGTCGCTTTCCTGTTCCAGCACGGACATCGCGTCAGTGGAACGGACCACTTCACTGGCCAGTTTCTCGATCTGTAGGATCGCTTCGCCCACCACTTTGTCGCCTTCCCGTGCCTGCTTGTCAGCGGCGGAGGCGGCAACCGATGCCTGCTCCGCGTTGCGCGCGACCTCGTGAACAGTGGCTGACATTTCGTGCATCGCGGTGGCGACCTGGTCGGTTTCGACTTTCTGGCTGTTGACCCCGGCGCTGGTCTGTTCGGTCACCGCCGACAGCTCTTCAGCAGCGCTGGCAATTTGCGTGACGCTGTCACGAATGCCACCGATCAATTCGCGCAGCGTGGCGCCCATGCGCTGGATGCCCATTTGCAGAACGCCCAGCTCATCTTTACGGGTCACGACCATGTTGTGGGACAAGTCGCCGGAGGCAATGCGGTCAACGACAGCCAGGGTCTGCTGAAGCGGACGGGTGATCTGACGGGTAATGATGATCGCCGCCAAGGTGCCAAGGATCAGCGCCAGAAGCGTGCCGGCCAACTGCAGCATACGGGCTTGCTGAATGTCAGCCTGGCCCAAGGTGTTCTGCAGATCAGTGAGCTGTTGTGCCAGCTTGACGATGACACCCTGTTCCTCGGTCATCTCTGTGCGCGCAGCATTGATATTGCCAGTGGCGAGCTTGAATCCCTGCACCGAGTTGCGATAGCCGATCAGCGCCGCTTCCAGCTGCTTCAGGCGCTCGGCCTGAGTACCGCCAAACATGGCGTTGAGTGGGGCGAGGCCGTCAAGGGCGACGGTCAGTTGGCGCATGGCCGCTTCCTCAGTTTTGGCCGAGACGCCGGCGGTGTAGCCGCGCACTTCGTAGCGCACCAGCATCACGTCTTCGCGGGCTTTAATGACGGCCTGGTACTGCTCGGAACGACGTTCATCCGTAGGGTCGAGCTTCATCACATCATCGTTGATCGCGGCAATCAGCTCCGCTGCTTTTACCGCGTCGACGCCCATGCTATCGCGCACCCCGGCGCTCGCCTGGTAGGCCTCGCGCATTTTTTTCAACGAGGTCTCATAAGCGCTGAGTTGCTCGCCCATCGTTTTGATGAGCGGCACATTCTGTGGGTTAGTGAACGTTTTTTGCAGAAATTGCTGCTGCGCCTTGAATGCGTCGAGCGCGGTCTGAACGCTTCGCGCGGCCACTTCGTCGCCGTTGCTGAGCATATATTGCAGGCGCGTCACCCGCAGGTCTGTGAGCTTCTGGCTGAGCTTGGTGATATCACCCACCCATTGGCTGCGCAAGCTCATCTGGCCCAAGCTGTTCCAGCCCACCAGGGCCAGCAGGGCAGTCAGTACAAGCACGACGCCGAAGCCGAGGGCTAGCTTCTTGTTGACGCTGATATTGGCCATCCAGCTGTTCATTCCATTTCTCCAGAATCCGTAATATTTGAAATCGTCAGCTGGAGTTTTTTTGTTATGGAGCCAGCAAAACATTCATGTGTACGAGTGCATCGGCAGGTTCGCGAGAATCTGAAACCGATGTAGGAATTGTCCGACAGTCGACGGCGAGGCTGGCAGCAAAGTATTGACGGGTGTCGTTGCTACTGCGACCAGAAATCCTCAAAGTGACTCATCGGTCACTACTGACAAACGCTGGCGTCAATCTTTGCGCCGTCGGATGTACCGGACATGAAATATTTCAACTGTTGATAAGCCGGCCAACCCCCTACCGTGTAAAGGCCACGAGAATTCGCGGCCGCCAAAGGCGTTTTCTCACTCAGGACGGGGCGTTGGGCCATGGGATCAGTTCAGCGATTTACGACGCTCGACAGCTTCAGGGGCGTTTTCGCCTTGCTGGTGGTGTTCTACCACCTGCATGTCGTGGGCGCTTTCATCGAGCTGCCGTTTTTCCGCAGAGCTGACATCCTGCTTAACTTCTTCTTCGTGCTCAGCGGTTTTGTTCTGGCCCACTCCTATGGGCTGAAGCCGCAGTTCGGTTTCAAGCGTTTCGTTATCTCGCGCCTGTTCCGCCTGTACCCGCTGCACGTGGTGATGCTGTTGGTGTTTATTGGCTTCGAAGGCGTGCGTTGGGCGGCCTGGAAGAAAGGCTTCACCCTCAACAACGTGCCGTTCACCGGGCTGTTCGACCCGACAGAGATCCTGCCCAATCTGCTGCTGTTGCAAGCCTGGACGCCGCTCACTGAGACCATGTCGTTCAACTACCCGTCATGGAGCATCAGCATCGAGTTCTACATCTACATGCTCTTTGGCGCCCTGTGCCTGCTTTCGCTGAGAAGCCGTTTCGCGATGTTTGCCTGCGTGGCCGTCGTCGCGTTCACGATGATCTTCACCGAAAACGAGCCGCTGGTCTGGCGTGCGATGCTGGGTCTGTCCTGCTTCTTCGCCGGCAACATCACGTACCTGGCCTACTTGCTGGTTCGCGACCGATTCGTGCCGGTGCGCTGGCTGATGACGGTGTTCGAAGTGGCGCTGACGGGCACCACGTACTGGATGGTGATGAACGACTACAGCGACCGCTCGCCCATCGCCAGTCTGACGTTCTGCGTGCTGGTGCTGGTGTTCGCGTTCGAGGCCGGGCTGGTATCGACGTTCCTGAAAACCGCCGTGTTCAGGCTGCTGGGCAAATTGTCGTACTCCATCTACATGACCCACGCCGCGCTGCTATTTTGCCTGTCGACGGTGTTCATCGTGGCGCAGAAGCTCACGGGCCGCGACCTGGCGCCCATGATCAATGGTCAGCGTTTCATGGACACCGGGTCAGAGCTGGGAAACAACGCGCTGGTGGTCGCCGTCACCCTCGTGGCGATCGGCCTGGCTGCCTTGGCTCACACGTACATCGAACTGAAGGGCGTCGCGTTGGGCAAACGGATGGTCGGGCCTTCGCAGGGCAAGGCGCCGGTCAATCAGGGGCTTGGTGGTAGCTTGAAGCCGCAGGTCGATCGCGCGGCGTGAATCCGTAAGGGTTGCGCTGAGCCTTACTCGCGGCGCAACCAGTCAACCATTCCCAGCCCTGCCGCGCGGCCGCTGGCGAAACAGGCGGTGAGCAAATAGCCGCCGGTGGGCGCCTCCCAGTCGAGCATCTCGCCGGCGCAGAACACGCCGGGCAGCGACGGGATCATCAATTGCTCGTTCAGCGCTTCGAACCTCACCCCGCCCGCCGTGCTGATGGCCTCATCCAGCGGGCGCGGCTTGATCAGTGGCAGCGGCAAGGTCTTGATCGCCATCGCGAGCAGGGCCGGATCAGCGAATGTCGTCGCGGGGGTGAGCTCACGCAACAGCGCCGCCTTCACGCCGTCGAGCCCTAACTGACTGTGCAGATGCTTGGACATCGAACGTGAACCGCGCGGTTTGCTCAGGGCCTTTTGCACCTCGGCGATGGTCTTGCCGGGCAGCAAATCAATCTCGACCGTGGCCGAGCCTGATCGGTTGATCGCCTCGCGGATTTGCGCGGACAGCGCGTAAACCAGGCTGCCCTCCACGCCTGTCTGGGTGATTACGCATTCGCCCAGTCGAAGGGTGTGCCCCTCCAGGCCCATCGCGATGTTTTTCAGCGGCGCGCCGGCGAACTTGCTGCGCAGCAGTTCGCTCCAGGCCGAGACCTCAAACCCGCAATTGGCAGCCTGCAGCGGCGCGATCCTGACCCCGCGGTGTTCAAGCAGCGGTACCCACGCGCCGTCCGAGCCCAGCCGCGACCAGCTTGCCCCGCCCAATGCCAGCAACGTGGCGGCAGGGCGCAGGGCAAGTTCACCTTCAGGGCCGGCGATCCGCAGGGTATTGTCGGCATTCCAGCCCATCCATCGGTGACGGGTGTGGATAACTACGCCGGACTCCCGCAGCCGCTTGAGCCAGGCGCGCAGCAGTGGCGCGGCTTTCATGTCGGTGGGGAACACGCGGCCCGAACTGCCGACGAAGGTCTGGATGCCCAAGCCGTGAATCCACTCGCACAGCGCTTCGGCGCCGAAGCTGCGCAGTAAGGGCGCGATCATTTGGGCGCGTTCGGCGTAGCGGGCGACGAATGCAGGGGACGGCTCGGAGTGGGTGATGTTCATACCGCCCACGCCGGCCAGCAGGAACTTGCGCCCAACCGAGGGCATGGCGTCGTAGAGATCCACCTTGAACCCCGCCTGGCTCAGCACCTCAGCGGCCATCAGGCCGGCAGGGCCGCCGCCGATGATGGCGACTGTCTGGGTGCGTGAGGTGGCGGGTAAGGTCATGGCTGAACGGACACCGGTTGAATGAGGGGCGCGCATTCTACGCGAGCTTCGTGAAATGCAGCCACCCTGTGGAAAACTAATCGATCAAAAAACGTACAGTATTCTCCAGGCCCAGTGTTATCAGGGGATCGTGGCCTTGCGCTCAGGTTATCCACAGGCGGTTCCACAGCGGATGTGGGTAAGTTTGTGGGAGCGGCTTGCTCGCGATTGAGTTCAGCGGTCACTCATAGCCCGCGCTCTACCCACACCCGCTGCGCACTGCGGTGCAGAATGCCGTGCCGCCGGGCGAGTGCTTCGCGGTCCTTGCTGTAACCACCGCCAATCACGCCCATCACCGGAATGTCGCGGCCCAGACAATGACGCATCACCGCCTCGTCACGGCGGGCAACCCCCGCGTCCGTCAGCTGTAGGTAACCCAACGCATCGTCCTTGTGCACATCCACACCGGCGTCGTACAGCACCAGATCAGGCCGATACAGCGGCAGCAGGTAATTCAGCGTGTCGTCGACCACCTTCAGGTAATCGTCATCCCCCATGCCCATTGGCAGCGGAATGTCCCAGTCACTTTGGGCCTTGCGCGCGGGGAAGTTCTTCTCGCAGTGCAGCGACACGGTGATCGCATCATCGGTGTGTTCGAGGATCCGCGCGGTGCCGTCGCCCTGATGCACGTCGCAGTCGAAAATCAGCACCCGGTCGACGCGTCCGCTGTGCAGCAGGTACTGACTGATGATCGCCAGGTCATTGAAGATGCAGAACCCGGCCGGGTAATCGTAATGCGCATGATGGGTCCCGCCGGCGAGGTGACAGGCCAGCCCGTGTTGCAGCGCCAGTTCCGCTGTCAGCAAAGAACCCCCTACCGCACGCACCGTACGTCGGGCCAGATCCTCGGTCCAGGGCAGGCCAAGGCGACGTTGATCCTCGCGCGACAGCGCGCCTTCCATATAACGGCTGATGTAACCGGGGTCATGGGCCAGCGCCAGGATGTCCGTTGGGCAGACCTGCGGGCGAAACAATTGAGCATCTGTTGTCAGGCCGCTGTCGATAAGGTGGTCGCGCAGAAGTCTGAACTTGTCCATCGGGAAGCGATGGTCCGGCGGAAAGTCCGGGCTGTAGTCTTCGTGGTAAATGAGGGGCAGGGGCATGGTGTGCACGCGTCTGGTTCGAAGGGGAATCTTGCCAGTTCTGACGACCACCGCACAGCGATTTGCCTGAGCGGGAGAATCGCCAGCCGGCGGGGAATTTGAAAGGCGAGGCACAGGGAGACGATCGATGGAGCCGATTCTTGAGCTCAACAGCGCACGCTTGTTGATGCGTCAATGGCGAGATAATGATTTGCCGGCTTTCGCGCAGATGTGCGCCGATCCCCAAGTGATGCGCCATTTCCCGCAGCCCTTGAGCCGCATGGAGAGCGCCAAGCTGATTGGCCGCGTGCGCGGGCATTTTGCCGAATACGGTTTTGGGTTCTGGGCCCTTGAGCGCAAGGACACCGGCGAATTCATCGGTTTTACCGGTTTGAGCGTGGTGGGCTTTGAAGCGGCGTTCACGCCTGCGGTGGAAATCGGCTGGCGCCTGGCTCGCGAGCATTGGGGCCTGGGTTACGCCAGCGAAGCCGCCTGGACGGTGCTCGGCTGCGGTTTCGAGCACCTGGATCTGGATGAGATCGTGGCGTTCGCGGCGGTCAACAACCTGCCCTCGCAAAAGGTCATGCAGGCCATCGGCATGCGCAACGATCCGGCCGACAACTTCAATCATCCCAAATTGCCCGAGGGTCATCCCCTCAGGCCCCACGTGCTGTATCGCATCAACCGGCCAGGCTGGCTGGCGACCCTGTGATTCGCTGCGGGAATCGGGCTACAAACCTCTGTATCATTTCGTCCCACTTCCATCTGCGCCGACCTTCGGCGCCCATGGCCTGATTGATGCGATGACGGTCGGCGAGACGACCGTGTGAGGAACCCTGAATGAGTCACGTGCTGGATGATCTGGTGTCGCTGTTGAGCCTGGAGCCGATCGAAGAAAACCTCTTTCGCGGGCGCAGCCAGGACCTTGGCTTTCCCCAGCTGTTTGGCGGTCAGGTGCTGGGGCAGTCGCTGTCGGCGGCGAGCAAGACGGTCGAAGACGCGCGCCATGTGCATTCATTGCATGGCTATTTTTTGCGCCCCGGCGACGCGCACCTGCCGGTGGTGTACCAGGTCGACCGGGTCCGTGACGGCGGCAGTTTCAGCACGCGCCGGGTGACGGCGATTCAGAAGGGGCAGCCGATCTTCACCTGCAGCGCGTCGTTCCAGTACGACGAAGAGGGCTTCGAGCACCAGACTCAGATGCCACAGGTGGTCGGCCCCGAGAGCCTGCCGTCGGAGCTTGAACTGATGCGTCAGCGCGAGCACCTGATCCCCGAGCACATGAAGGACAAGCTGCTGTGCCCCAAGCCCATCGAATTCCGCCCGGTCACCGAGTCTGACCCCTACAATCCCAAGCCTGCGGACCCAGTGAAGTATGTGTGGTTTCGCGCAGACGGCACGTTGCCCGACATCCCCGCGTTGCACCGCTACATGCTCGCCTACGCCTCGGATTTCAATCTGTTGACCACGTCGCTGCTGCCCCACGGCAGGACGGTCTGGCAGAAGGACATGCAGATCGCCAGCCTTGATCACTCGCTGTGGTTCCACGGCGAACTGCGCGCCGACGACTGGCTGCTCTATGCCATGGACAGTCCATGGGCCGGCAACGCGCGCGGATTTTCCCGCGGAAGCGTGTTCAACCGCGCGGGCAAGCTCGTGGCTTCCGTCACTCAGGAAGGTTTGATTCGCCACCGCAAGGATTGGTCATGAGCCTTAAACAGGTACGCCACTGGGTATTCGACATGGACGGCACGCTGACTGTCGCCGCCCATGATTTTCCGGCCATTAAACGGGCGCTGGATATCCCGCAGGAAGACGACATCCTCGGGCATCTCGCTGCGTTGCCGGCCGACGTCGCAGCGGCCAAACATGCCTGGCTGCTGGAGCACGAGCGCGCGGTGGCGATTGAGTCCAAACCGGCGACGGGGGCTGTCGAGTTGGTGAGGGAGCTGGCAGGGCGGGGTTATCGTCTGGGCATCCTGACCCGTAATGCCCGGGAGCTTGCTCACGTGACACTGGAAGCCATCGGCATCGCGGACTGCTTTGCGGTGGACGACGTGCTCGGTCGCGACGAAGCGGCGCCGAAACCCGATCCTGGAGGCCTGCTGAAGCTGGCCCAAGCGTGGAATGTGAAGCCGTCGGACATGGTGATGGTGGGTGACTATCAGTTCGACCTGGCCTGCGGTCGCGCAGCTGGGAGTCAGACCGTGCTGGTCAATCTGCCGGACAACCCGTGGCCCGAGTTGACCGATTGGCATGCGGCGGATTGCGTGGCGTTAAGAAAGATGATTGAAGTGAAATAGGGCGCGCATTCAAATAGTAGGACCGGCTTCAGCCGGGAAAGCGGCAGGCAATTCACCACAAAATTAGTGGTGCCCACACTGGCCTCTTCCCGGCTGAAGCCGGTCCTACTGCCGGATTGCGTTTAAATAGTGGGACCGGCTTTAGCCGGGAAGGCGTCCGGCAATTCACCACAAAATCAGTGGTGCCCACACTGGCCTCTTCCCGGCTGAAGCCGGTCCTACTGCCGGATTGCGTTTAAAGAGTGGGACCGGCTTTAGCCGGGAAAGCGGCAGGCAATTCACTACAAAATGAGTGTTGCCCACACTGGCCTCTTCCCGGCTAAAGCCGATCCTACTGACGGATTGCGTTTAAATAGTGGGACCGGGTTTAGCCGGGAAGGCGTCCGGCAATTCACCACAAAATCAGTGGTGCCCACACTGGCCTCTTCCCGGCTGAAGCCGGTCCTACTACCGGATCGCGTTTAAAGAGTAGGACCGGCTTTAGCCGGGAAAGCGCCAGGCAATTCACTACAAAATGAGTGGTGTACGCACCGGCCTCTTCCCGGCTGAAGCCGGTCCTACTGACGGATTGCGTTTAAATAGTGGGACCGGCTTTAGCCGGGAAGGCGTCCGGCAATTCACCACAAAATCAGTGGTGCCCACACTGGCCTCTTCCCGGCTGAAGCCGGTCCTACTGCCGGATTGCGTTTAAATAGTGGGACCGGCTTTAGCCGGGAAAGCGGCAGGCAATTCACTACAAAATGAGTGTTGCCCACACTGGCCTCTTCCCGGCTAAAGCCGAGCCTACTGACTGATCGCGTTTAAAGAGTAGGACCGGCTTTAGCCGGGAAGGCGTCCGGCAATTCACCACAAAATCAGTGGTGCCCACATTGGCCTCTTCCCGGCTGAAGCCGGTCCTACTGCCGGATTGCGTTTAAAGAGTAGGACCGGCTTTAGCCGGGAAAGCGGCAGGCTGTAGTGGTCAACTAATTCCGGACACCTCGATAGGTTGTTTCAAGGCCACCGTCCGTTCGTAAACGGTCGGTGGCAGATACCCCAGTTTTGAGTGCAGCCGCTCGTTGTTGTAATACCCAACGATATATTGAGTGATGTCGCGTACCGCTTCGCCATGGTTGGCGTAATTGCGCCGCCATACCCGCTCCATTTTCAGGCTCAGGAAGAAGCGCTCCATCATCCATCACCGCATTGTCCCAGCAGTTGCCCTTACGGCTCATGCTTTGCTGCATCCCGTGCCTGGCCAGCAGCGATCTGTAGATTGCGCTCGCATATTGGCTGCCGCGATCGGAGTGAGCGATCAGGCCAGGCGGCGGTTGACGCTGCGCGACGGCCATCTGCATCGCGCTGCACACCAGCTCTGCAGGCATGTTTGGGGCCATCGCCCAACCCACGATCTTGCGCGAGAACAAGTCCAGCACCACGGCCAGATAGAGCCAGCCGCTGCGCGTTCCTATGTAGGTAATGTCGGCGACCCAGGCGGTATTCACAGCCTGCGGTTCAAACTGACGGTTCAACACATTTTCAGCGATTGGCAGGTCATGCTTGCTGTCGGTCGTATGCACAAACTTAGGTTTCCACGCCGAGCGCAAACCATGGGCTCGCATCAGGCGGCGGACTTTATAGCGGCCTATTTCCATGCCCTTGGCCCGCAGAGCCTTGGTTAAAGAGCGGCTGCCGGAGCAGCCGTCGCTCACGGCAAACGATGCCTTGAGCTGCGCGACAATGGGACAACTGAGCCGAACAGGTGCTTGTGCACGCTTACGGGCCTCGTAAAAACCTGATCGACTGACGTTCAGCAGACGACAGACATGCGCCACCGGATAAGCCTTCTGTTGCAGTTGCCGAACAAGCCGATACGTCACTTCAGTTCGCGGGCAAAGAAGGCGGTAGCCTTTTTTAGGATGTCGTTGTCCATCTTGAGCTGCCGGTTTTCCTGCTCCAGCTGCCGAATGCGCTGTTGCTCAGCCGTCAGCGGGTTTCCTATCCCGGCCTGGCCCAACTGCTCGGCGTCGTATTGGCGGATCCACCGTCGTACGGCCGTCTCACCGAGATTCTGGTCCTGGCAAACCTGCGGAACGGTCAGCCCCTGATCCCTGACCATCTTTACGACTTCCAGTTTGTAGCTGTCATCAAACCTGTTGCGTTTTCTGGTCATGTAGAACTCCTCGATAAATGTATTTTCCACTTATCGAGGTGTCCGGGGAAATTAGACCACTGCAGGCAATTCACTACAAAATGAGTGGTGTACGCACCGGCCTCTCCCCGGCTGAAGCCGGTCCTACTGCCGGATTGCGTTTAATATAGTGGGACCGGCTTCAGCCGGGAAAGCGGCAGGCAATTCACCACAAAATTAGTGGTGCCCACGCTGGCCTCTTCCCGTCTGAAGCCGATCCTACTGCCGGATTGCGTTTAAATAGTGGGACCGGCTTTAGCCGGGAAGGCGTCCGGCAATTCACTACAAAAATAGTGGTGTACGCACCGGCCTCTTCCGCGCTGAAGCCGGTCCTACTGACGGATCGCGTCTAAATAGTGGGACCGGCTTTAGCCGGGAAGGCGGCAGGCAATTCACTACAAAAATAGTGGTGTACGCACCGGCCTCTTCCCGCTTAAAGCAGGTCCTGCTAGCGCAGTGCTTTCAATTCGCCTTGAACAACGCCGTCTGACCTTCAGGTGAAGTGAACATCGCCTCGCCGTTATGCCCGACGTTTTTCACTTCCACCAGGCGCTGATTCAAGCCTTCCGGATGACGCTTGGTCAGGTAATCGAAGTAGTTGTGACCACGGGCCAGACGCTGCGGCCCCTGTGCTTCGGCGCCACAATCCTTGTCCAGCGCCGGGTGCTCCGGATCGGTGTCCAGTTCGCCCAGCAGGTAAGTAATGTCGCGCTTCACGTAAGCAGCTTCAAGCTCGGCCGGTGTTTCCTTGCCGGCATAGGCTGGCAGCTTGTTAAGACCGTACTTCCAGGTGTCAAAGGTCGGGCAGCTCGCCGCATCGACCGGCAGCGGCCGGGTCGCGTCGAAATACGCATAAGAAGAAGGATTGGCGATCACATAGCGCAGCTTGATGCCTTCCTTCTTCAGCAACGCATCCTCCTTGCCGCCGATCATCGCGTAACGCTGCACCACCTGAGCACCGCCGGAATGCCCAGCGATCACAATCTCCTTCAGATTCGGGAACAGCTTGCTGTCGCTCAGACGCTTGAGGATGTGATCGATGACCACAAACGAGCTGACTGGCTTTGGGCCCAACGACTTTTCGCCTGCCATCCAGTCATTGGCGTGCCAGCGCAACACCGATTCGGGCAGGCGGTGCTCTGCGATGTCTTTCTCATCGAGAAATTGCGGCGCTATCAACAGCGTTTTCGAGCGCTGATGCGACTGGTTGGCCGCGCGCTCGACGCTGCGCAGGTAGGTTTGCGCGTTGCGCAGTCGACCGTGAAAGACAATGACAACCCGCTGGACCTGCGGGCTTGGACGAACCCAGCTCTGACTCAGGCCGAGCGTGGCTTGGGTCGTCCCGTTGATCTGAAGCCGGTCGGGGCTGATGGATTTAACCGCCTGATCCGCCGCATGAGCATTGAGGCTCATCAGGGTGCCCAACAACAGGATCGAAAGCGGTTTCATCATGTGATCAGAGGCTCTTGGCGGCGAATGTATCGCATTGGTTGATTTGTCCTGCGGCAAAACCTGTCTTGAACCAGCGCACGCGCTGAGCAGAAGTGCCGTGGGTAAACGAGTCTGGCACGACCCGGCCCTGACCCTGTTGCTGCAAGCGGTCGTCGCCAATGGCATTGGCGGCGTTTAGCGCCTCTTCAATATCACCCGGCTCCAGCCAGTTCAAACGCTTTTGTGCGTTGTTGGCCCAAACGCCTGCCAGGCAGTCAGCTTGCAGCTCCTGACGCACCAGCAAACCGTTGTCACCTTCCATTTTCATGCCGCGTTGGCGGGCGGCGTCAACTTTAGCCGAAACCCCCAGCAAGGTCTGCACATGATGGCCAACTTCGTGCGCAATCACGTACGCCTGAGCGAAGTCTCCTGCGGCCTTGAAGCGTTGACTCATTTCACGGAAGAACTCCATGTCCAGGTACACGCGCTGGTCAGCCGGGCAGTAGAACGGGCCGCTCGCGGAAGAGGCGGAGCCGCAGGCCGATTGCACCCGACCGCTGAACAGAATCAGGGTCGGCGCCTTGTACTGGCTCCCCATTTGCTGGAACACCTGCTGCCACGTGTCTTCGGTGTCGCCCAGGACAGCGCGCACGAAATCAGCCTGCTCGTCATTGGCCGGCGGCGCCTGGCGCGTTTGCGGATTGACCGCGGAGGTCTGATCCGAACCCATCTGGCCGGTGATCTCACCCAGAATCCGCATCGGGTCCTGGCCGGTCAGCAGACCAATCGCGACGATGATCACGATCCCGCCAAGCCCCAACCCCTTGCCGCCAATGCGCATCCCGCCGCCCCCGCCGCCCCCGGAATCGCCACGTGCGTCCACGACGTTGTCACTGCGACGTCCTTTTTTCCATAGCATGTGGGAATCCTCTTTTGGTCGTGTGGGAAGTGTAGACGGCGGGCGTGCGACGTCTGGTCTGCTGGACTAAGAGAGGAGAGGAGGGGGAATGGTTCAGGCGATCAGGTACCGGGAGTCTGCGTTTAGGCGTCTAGCGGCCATCTATTGTTTTTTGCAAAGGAAAAAAGCTGCGAAGGCGGTTATGGCGGGGGCGGGCGTAATCGAGCTCGCCCCCGAACTTTGCGCTATGTCAAACCCGCGCCGTCTGCTTCTCGGTGGTTTCGACCGGCGAGGCGTCAGCGAAGTGGTTCACCTGACGCAGGGCCTTGAAGCCAACCATCCAGGCGCCAACGACACCCAGTGTGCACAGGCCGCCGATGATCGCGGCGGGCACGGCACCCCAGAGCGCCGCGCTGCTGCCGGCGCGGAATTCGCCTAGCTCGTTGGACGAACCGATAAACAGCATATTCACCGCGTTGACCCGCCCGCGCATGTCGTCCGGCGTCGAGAATTGCACCAGTGTGGAGCGGATATAGACGCTGACCATGTCCGCCGCACCGGCGATCATCAAAGCCAGCAGCGACAGCCAGAACAGCGTCGACAGGGCGAACACCAGATTGGCGACGCCGAACACCGCGACGGCGATGAACATGACCAGACCGACGTGTCGATCAAAAGGCCGGAAACTCAGGTACAGACCCGTGCTCACCTCCCCCAGGCTCATCGCACTGCGCAGCGCGCCCAGCCCTTGGGGGCCCAAGTGCAGCACTTCATGGGCATAAATCGGCAGCAGCGCCACCACGCCGCCAAGCAACACGGCGAACAGGTCCAGGGAAATGGTGCCGAGGATGATCGGACGCGAGCGGATAAACGCGATGCCTGCGGTAAAGCGCTTCCAGGCCGTGGACTCGAGAACCTGCTTCTTTCCGGCGTGCAGCACCGGCACGCGGATCAGCAACAGCACGCCAGCGATGAAACTGGCCATGCACACGGAATAGGTCAGCCCGCCGCCGCCCGCTGCGTACAAGCCCCCGCCGACCAGCGGCCCGGCGATGGTGGCAATGCGCATGATCATGCTGTTGGTGGCGATGGCCGACGCGAGTTTTTCACGCGGGACAACTTGTGGCAGCAGGCTCTGCAACGCCGGCCCGGTGAACGCCCTCGCGCAACCGAACAAGGCGAGGGTGGCGTAAATCAGTCGGGTGTCTTGATGATGGGTCACAGAGAACAGCATCAGCATCAGGCTGCATACGGCTTGCACCGACCAACTGATGGTCAGGATCATCTTGCGATCGTAGCGGTCGATCAGGTCACCGGCCGGCATCAACAGCAGCAGCATGGGAATGAACTGCGCGAGGCCTACATACGCCAGCGAAATCGGGCTGCGGGTCATGTCGTAGACCTGCCAGGCGACAACCACCGCCTGAATCTGCATGGCGAAAACGGCAGCAAGGCGCGCGGTCAGGAAGGCGAAAAAGCCGGGCAGCCGCAGGGCGCTTTTGGCGGAAGATTCAGACGATGGGGCGGGCGATTCGGAGCTCAAGGCAAGGCATCCATCGAAGCGAAAGACGGCCGAGAGTTATACACCGGTCTGGCGCGGTTCGCCGCTAGCTGTCAGGAATTTAATGATGGATGGTGCGGGATATGCTGCGGGCGCATGGAGATCAGAAGGCCTGTTCCCGGCTGAAGCCGGTCCTACTGATGATAGTAGGACCGGCTTCAGCCGGGAACGACGGAATCGCGCTGTCAGCGGCGAACCAGCAAAACCCCCGACTCCATGTGATGGGTATACGGAAACTGATCAAACAGCGCGCACCGCTCGACCCGGTGGGTGTCGTGCAGTTGTGCGATGTTGGCGGCCAGGGTTTCCGGGTTGCACGAGATGTACAGGATGCGCTCAAAACGTCGCGTCAGCTCGCAGGTGTCCGGGTCCATGCCGGCGCGGGGCGGGTCGACGAACACGCTGCCGAAGTCGTAGCTTTTCAGGTCGACACCGGCCAGACGACGGAACGGGCGCACCTCATTCAG
The DNA here is from genome assembly GCF_053903055.1 of Pseudomonas sp. AK106. Taxonomy (NCBI): domain Bacteria; kingdom Pseudomonadati; phylum Pseudomonadota; class Gammaproteobacteria; order Pseudomonadales; family Pseudomonadaceae; genus Pseudomonas; species Pseudomonas sp. AK106. The sequence continues at coordinate 4,706,793 of NZ_CP096426.1, read as the reverse complement.
GGCTTCTGTCAGCTCCTCAGCCGACAGTCGCACCAGCGACACGTTATCCACAGCGTTGTCCGCCAGGTTACTCAGCGCCGCGTTGACCGACGTCTTGCTGATCTCGGTCGCCAGCACCTTGCGCACGCGGGTCGCCAACGGCAGCGTGAAGTTGCCATTGCCGCAATACAGCTCCAGCAAATCATCGTCGCGGTCGCCCAGCGCGTCATACGCCCAGCTCAGCATTTTCTGGTTCACCGTGCCGTTCGGCTGGGTGAATGCGCCCTCCGGCTGGCGATAACTGAAAGTCCGGCCAGCGACGTCCAGCTGCTCGGTTACGTAATCACGGCCAATCACCAGTCGCTGCCCTTTCGAGCGGCCAATCACACTGACCTTCAGATCAGCCGCCAATTGCTCGGCCTCGACTTGCCAGGCCTCGTCCAGCGGGCGGTGATAGCACAGGGTGATCATGCCGTCACCGGCCAGCGTGGTCAGAAAGTCCACCTGAAACAGCTTGTGATTGAGGGTCTTGCTGGCCTCCCAGCGATCCCGTAGCACCGGCATCAGCGTGTTGATCTGCTGGCTGGCGATGGGGAAGTCGTTGATCAGGATCGGCGTGTGCTTGTCGCCCGGCGCGAACATCGCATAGTGACGCTTGCCGTCGTCGCGCCACAGGCGGAACTCGGCGCGCAGGCGGTAGTGCTCGCGCGGCGAATCGAAGACCTGAGGCTCGGGCGCCTCGAAAGGCGCCAGTAGCTCGCGCAGGCGCGTGGCCTTCTCATCGAGCTGAGCGGCGTAGTTTGCAGGGTCGAACGTAGAACTCATGGATAAAAGCCCAGCTTGATCACGAACAGAATCGACAGCACCACCAGCGCCGAATTCAGCTCGCGGCCCCGGCCCGACAACAGCTTGATCACGGTCCAGGAAATGAAGCCAAAGGCGATGCCGTTGGCGATCGAATACGTGAATGGCATGGCCAGTGCGGTGATCACCACAGGTGCTGCTTCAGTGATGTCGTCCCAGTTGATTTCAGCAAGGCCCGAGGTCATTAACACAGCCACGAACAGCAGGGCAGGGGCGGTGGCGAATGCTGGAACGCTGCTAGCCAGCGGCGCGAAAAACAGCGCCAGCAGGAACAATACCGCAACCACGATAGCCGTCAGACCGGTCCGCCCACCAGCACTCACGCCCGCAGCCGATTCGATGTAACTGGTGGTGGTCGAGGTGCCCAGCAGAGACCCGGCCATGGCCGCGGTGCTGTCGGCGATCAGCGCACGGCCCATCTTCGGCATGTGGCCGTCCTTGCCCATCAGGCCCGCGCGCTTGGCGACGCCGATCAGGGTGCCGGAGTTGTCGAACAGGTCGACGAACAGAAAGGAAAAAATCACGCTGACCAGACCGATGTTCAGTGCGCCGGGAATGTCCAGCTGCAGGAAGGTCGGCGCCAGCGAAGGCGGCATCGACACCACGCCGCCAAACGGCGAGAAGCCCATCACAATAGAGATGATGGTGACGGCCAGAATGCCGATCAGCACGGCGCCGCGCACTTTCAAAGCTTCTAGGGCCACGATCAGCGCGAACCCTAGAGCCGCAAGAATCGGTGCCGGTTTGGCCAGATCGCCCAGGCCGACCATGGTGGCCGGGTTAGTCACCACGATTCCGGCGTTGTGCAGCGCAATCAGCGCCAGGAACAGGCCGATACCGGCGGCAATGGCCGAGCGCAGCGGCAGCGGGATGCTATTGATGATCCATTCGCGGATGCGGAAGATCGACAGCAGGAAAAACATCACTGCCGAAATGAACACCGCGCCCAGCGCCACTTGCCAGGTGTGGCCCATGTGCAGCACGACGGTGTAGGTGAAGAAGGCGTTCAGGCCCATGCCCGGCGCCAGTGCGATCGGGTAGTTGGCGATCAGCCCCATGACGGTGGAGCCGATGGCCGCCGCCAGGCAGGTAGCGACAAAGATCGCGCCCTTGTCCATGCCGGTCTCGCCAAGAATGCTCGGGTTTACGAACAGGATGTAGGCCATGGCCAGGAAGGTGGTGACCCCGGCCAGAATTTCGGTGCGCACATTGGTGTTATGTGCCCTGAGTTGAAACAACCGCTCCAGCATTTAAGGCTCCCCGGTGACGCACTCGCGCCCATTAACGAAATCGACTGAAACAGCAAAGCACAGATCGGGCCATGCTTCGCTGTGGGTCGCAAAAAGCCGCGCATCATACCAGCAGTCTTGGGAGGTTGGCTGCGGTCCGTCGCTCCTGACGCCGGACAGCTGTGCATGATGAGAGGCCCCCCGTCGGGTAATAACATTCGGGGAGTTTATGGCGGACTGTACGGACCGGACACATCGTTTACACGTGTACGGGGACATGGTTAACACTTTCTGGCGTATCCACTTCGTCGGAAAGCCATCATGCCTTGGAATACGAGAGACGCCATGAGCCTGAAAACTGAGTTCATTGCACTGGCTTTGTAACCTGGCAGCAATAAGAGGGAGCTGTGCCGACGCTTCGGTATCAGCGCTCCTACAGCATACAAGTGGCTCAAACGCTTTGAGCTGGATGGGGTTGCAGGCGCAGTCCCGGCGCCCGCGTTCCAACCCAAAATTGACCCAGGCTGATTTGGAGGCGGAGGTTGTAAAACTTCGCAGGGACCAACCTGCATGGGGCGGACGCAAGATCAGTAGCGTGCTGGGTAAGCGCATTGCTCCCAGCACGGTCACCAACGTTTTGCACCGCCACGGACTGATTTTGCCATCGGAGAATTTGCTGCAGGCGTCAGGTAGACGCTTCGCACACGAGGCGCCCAACGATCTCTGGCAGATGGATTTCAAAGGACATTTTGCGATTCAGCAGGGTCGCTGCCATCCACTGCCCTTGCTGGATGATCACTCTCGTTTCAACTTGGCGATCGAGGCCTGTGCCAATCAATAAAAGGGCACGGTCCAGCAAAGATAAACCGGCATATTCCGCCAGTTTGGCCTGCCTGCACGGCTCAATCTGGACAATGGAGCTCCTTGGGGCTCGCCGCGAAATCCCGGAGAGCTCTCAGAACTAAGCATCTGGCTGGTCCGCTTGGGCATTCGGGTCAGCTTCAGCCGTCCTCGCCACTCGCAAACTAACGGCAAACTGGAACGTTTTCATCGTTCACTCAAAGCCGAAGTACTCAGCGGACGCCACTTCCGCACACTTGCCGACGCCCAAGCTGCCTTCGACCGGTGGCGTGAGATATACAACCACCAACGGCCTCATGAAGCGCTAGGCCTTGAAGCCCACCCATGAGTCGATATCGGGCCAGTCCCCAGAGAGCGAGGAGCTGTTCAAAATCTATTTCTGCCACCCCCTACTGCGAACCATCAACATCAATCAGCCGGACTATGACTGATGATGTTTAAACGATGTCTCCGCACATGCGTAGACGATGTATCCGGTCTATACAGGCGGACGAAAAGCCCCTATCAGGCGATAAAATTCAACCCAGGATTTGTCGGTGCCGTGATTTCAGTTGTATCAAATTCATATGGATCTTCACGGAAAAAACCTGCGACCAATTGGTAGGAGTCTTTTGCCTCGTCGGGTATTTTTCCCCAAATGTCGTTGAGTGCCACCTGTTTATCTATTTTATCTATGATATGCAGCACCGATTCGTTGGGGTCTGAGAGTCGTCTGGCCGGTGTAACAATAGTCTCCTTCAATGAGACACTTAAATTTGTAATCTCTCCAGATTTGCCGCCGGATGAGTCCAGTGCCAAGTCGCTCAGAATGCCCTTCTTTGCATGTCTCTGGGGTTCAAAAGGATTGAGCTTGTCATCGGGAAGACGTGAATTGCTGTTTGCAGCATCTAGCCTGGCTCGATTCCTCCCGTAGGGACTCCCGCTGTCAAGTTGTCCGTTACGTAAGGTTAGCTGCTTAGGGGTTGCCTTGAATCTTTGGGCGGAAAATCTTGTTTGAACGTTTGGATCAAGTGCAAAGTTTTGATCCTTCACTCCAAAGTGTCCATGAGTACCGGCGTTGTTACGATTGGACATGGTGGCGTCTACGTAAAGTGTGTATTTAGCTTTTCGTTTTTTGGGGGGCGTCATACCCCCCGTCATTTTTTGACCTGATGCAGTCTTGGCAGAAATGCTTTTCTGCCAAGTTGCCACTGCGCTGCGGATCACAGATTGAGCCCGAGTTGCGATCCTTCCAACCTTGCTGCCCCCCCAGCGAAGAAGCCGCGCCCCGGCACTCAGAGCCGCTTTGACCGGCAGTATCAACGTCGTCATATCAATCACGAACGCGCCCCAATCCAGCTTCGCTGAAAGCTCGGGATCACTACGCTGCAAAGCCACACTTGCGATGGAAAGTGCGCTGCTCACAAGGGTTGCCCCTAAAATAAAGCCTGCAGCTATGAGCGAGAGTCCGCCGGTGGGAATTGCTAAAAGCACTGCAGCCATTGCTGTGAGAATGCCGACTCCGACCCAGATAATCGTCGATACCATCGACTCATCTCGTTCATCGGCAGACACCGGGTCCTTGGCGGGCGTCCAGGTCGTGATGAATTGATCCAGTGTCCTGATCATCTGTTCCTGGCCCCAGCGGCTGATCATTACATGGCCGTCAGGGTCGTACAGATTGACCGGATCTCCGCTGCAATAGGCGTAATCGTTCAACCCGCCGTAGCCGAAAGGACTCGCGCTGTCCGGTTTCTGGAACGCGCGCAGGGCGGGGTTGTAGGTTCGGTATCCATTGCCCAGGTGATAGTTGCCGGTCAGCGCGTCGCGGCGTGCGCCGTTGTAACCCAGGCCGCTGATCAAGGCTTGTTGCGCCGCCTCGTCGGACTCACCCCACGGCGTATAACAGACGCTGAATCGGCGCAGCCCTGTTACTGCATCGGGTTGGTACTCACTGGCGATGCCGTTCTGGGGGTCACTGAATGTGAAAACGGTCTGCTGGCCCGATGGCGTGAACTGTTGCACGGCCAGCCCGGCCTCTTCGTCGAAGCGAAGGCGTTTGATTTCTACTCCGTCCTTATTGCGCCAGATCTCACCGCACAAGGCATCACCGCTATAAATCAGAGCGCGGTTTTGCTGCGCTTGTTCATCCCACTGCAGGCTGAGCCTGTTTTCTTCGTCGTATTCATAACGGGTGATCAACTTCCCGTCCTTGCCAGTGACCGACGCCAAGCAACCGGTGGCGGTGTAGCTGAGCTTTCTACCCTGATCGTCCTGAATGAGGCTGCCGTTGGCATCGTAAGTCAGCGCCGCTTCAGTGCGGGTAGGGGCGCCGGTCACGCCTTTTTCGTTTGGCGGCGGGGTATCGATGGAAACGACTTTGATCCGTTGAGTCGGGTTGTCGTTGCTGTAGCTGTACTGCTGTTCCCGCTCGCTCTTGTCGCCATAAACAGTCTTGTAACTAACAAGATTATTAATGACGTCATATCCGTATTTCTGGCTACGAATGGACTTACTTGTAACGTCCACTGGGCCTTCGGTGTTGGCCTCATCGACTACCCATGACTCCAGCCGGTCGCGCGTATCGTAGGCAAAGGTTTCTTTCAAACAGACTTTGCCTTCACGAGTGACCACTTTCCCCGACAGTTGCCCGCTGGGCGTCCACTGCTGTTCATAACGTTCAACCTCCTTGCCATTGACCCAATAGCGGCGACAGGTTTCCTGCCCGAAGCCGTCGAATTCATGTTCTACGGACAACAGGTGGCCAGTTTGCAGGTCCCGCACGGTCACCCGCTCGCACTGGCCAAAGGCGTCGTACAGGTAGTAGTAATCGAGATGATCACGTCGCACACGGGTACGTCGATCGAGACGGTCGCGCCAAACAATGACCTGGCTCTCGCTGGGAAACTGACTGATGTATTCGGCGCCAAGCAGAGAGTGGTAAAAAGTCGAGTTAAGGACCTGCTCACTGCTCACCTGGCGTTGCTCGCCGATCATCCACTTGGATTCGGTTGACGTGAGTGTACTGGTTGACGTCCCACCCGAGCCGGTTTCTTGAAGCGCAGCCGTAACAGCTACCTTCAGTGGATCGTAAGTAAAGGTGGCCAATGTCGTATTAGTCGAAGTCGAAGCGGAAGTAGTCGTTGCCTTCCAGCTCAATGTGTTTCCATCCGTGGATCGTTCACTGAACAGCTGCGTCTTGTCGGGCATTTCCACGTTGGAAATTTCGCCGTTTTTGTAGGTGAAAGCGTAAGCCCTTTTGCCTACCTCGCGGCTCGCGACCCGCGTCTGGGCTTCGAGGGTCTGTTTTCCGATCACGATTTCCTTATCGTCCTTACCCGGCCCGGTCACACTCAGTCGCGTTGCAACGGTGCCCATGCCGCCATAACTGCGCTGGACCGTAGTGCCGTCCGGCGCTGTCCACATAATCGGCCGATCCAGATCGTCGTAGGCCACTTTGAAGTTCTGAGTTGCCCCGGCGGCAGTGTTGTTGAGCTCGATCACTCGCCCAAGCGTATCGAACGTCATTTCACTGCTGAAGTTTGCAGGCTGCGAAGCGGCAGCTTGACCGGGCAGTTGCGCCGACTCGGTCTGCACCACGGTGCCATTTTTCAAGTTTTTCTGCGCGTGCTTGCGGATCAAGCGCGGACCGCTTGCGTCACCCACGGTGGTGTCAATGAGCGAATGCGATACAACGCCGGTGGTGGGTTTCTCATCCGACTCTTTTGAACCCGTCCAGAACCAGTCGCGCAACTGCTTCGGCTCTGTTGCCAGGTCGATCTGGCGCTGCAACCCGCCAGGCAGGTAGTCCAGCGTCAAACGGTCATTTTGGATCGGGCAGAAGTTGCCCGCGGAAAGATCGTTTCCCGCCATCCTTTGCTGCTCGGTGCGCACCAGCTGCTGCAGCCCATCGAAATAGGCGCGCCGGTATTTGCCACCTTGTTGCGCACGGTCGATGACTGTCACACAGCTGCCGCCCAGCTGATCCTCATAGCCCATTTCGAGATCGACGAATGCCTTGTCTGTGCGTTTGTCCAGGTCGTTCTGCGCGCTGTTGTTTGGCCAGGTGGTTTCTCGTGTGACGCGCCCCAAGGCATCGTATTCAAAGCGCGTCTGTTTTTTGCTGCGGGTCTGGCGCAAAATCCGACCGCTATAGAGAGAGCGCAATTCACTCGACAGCCAAATGTCGTCTTTCTCGGCGTCGCTGGTACGTGACTGCATTACGACATTCGTGACGCCAGCTTTGACAGTGGGAGTCGCCGTCTGGGTGGTAACGAGCTGGAGTTTCTCGGTACTCCAGTAGCGCCGCTCGGTGACGATGGTCTTCGTCTGAGTGTCAGTGCTGGTTTCTGCCGTGGTCTGGCAGTGGACTTCAGCAAAATCCCGGCCCTTGGCCAGACCCAATGTCCAGGCTGTGTCGGGGGCCTTAATAACCTCGTTGAGGTTGGTCACCGTCACGCCTTTGAGCACCACCACCGTGTCCACTTTCAATGTGCCGGAGTTTCCCCCAGATGGGACGTAGCCATAAAGGATAAGGCTCAATGGCTGAATCTCTTCATTGCGACGCTCGCCAAATGTCTGATACTGAAACTCAGCCATCACCTGTCTTTTCATGCTGGCAGAAATCGCCGGGGCGCAGAGGCGCAGAGAACCTGTGGTTGATGTCTTTCCCCAATTCTCCGCTTTCCACTTCTTGTCCAATAATCCTAGCAAGTCCGGGCTGTTGCCGCCCTTCTCCGGATAGTACGCCCAGATTGATTTTGCCTGATCAGCGGCGTCACCCGTGTTCAGCCGACCGTCAGCGGCATACGTGAACGATTGAGTGGCGGTTGCGGACGATGCGCTCATGATTGGCTCTCCACAGGAGTGACCTGGGAGGCCTCCTGGTAATCAGTGGTAATGCTTGCAGGCAACCCAAAGCTGGGTTCATTCCTGTTATTAACAAAACTGTATTGCCAAGACGTCGTTTTAGAAGCGCCTTCTGGGGAAGTCTCTTCTTCTTTCACCTGCAAATGCAACGCGTTCCAGGTTCGTTTGATGCAGCTTCCTTGGTAGGCTGTTTCAGAGGTCCAGTACAAATACTGTTGTCCCCAGAGTATTGCCAAGTGCGGATATATGTAGGCATCGGCCTTATTGTCGCCGCGGCCGAGGTAATTGTTATCCGAGTAACCCCAGTCCGTGCGCAGAGGCGTTGCATTGACGCCCGGAGAGACAATATGGGTAGTGACCCGCGGCAGCGGGAATTTCTCGGCACCATCGATCGTTGGGAATCGCATGCCACCCGCCTCATAGAAAACTTTTTCCAGTGAACCGTCAGATTCGAGAATGCTGGTAAGTACACGGTCGAGAGTCGGATCAGCGCTATACCCATATTCGACGATCTGCGCCGGAATATTTACAGTGTTTGATCGGGCAATTGTTTTAAGCAGATAGTTGTTCATATGCAATGTCACAACATAGGCGTCAGAGGTGTCTGGCCAGATCGTAAATGTAGCTGTGGACTGAATGCCTGCTGTTTCAGTTGGCGCTGTAGCTGGGGTGTAGGTTGCGGAAAAAAGCAAAGCTTCATCCGTAGTCTTTACCGTTTCGAGCAAGTATTGCCCGCCTTCACGCTTCCAGTTGAGTTTTAATGCTCCTCCAAAATCAGACGTTATCTTGGAAGGCACATATTGAAGCTCAGGCCGGGACCAATAATCAATTTCGGACTTGACTCTATTGAGAAGTTCTGGACGTCTCTTCTCCCAGTATGCTTCCCAGTTTGCAACAGCGCGCTGCTTTTCGATCTCAGTTTTGAGGGCCTGCTCTCGCATACCCGGAAAACAGCCGATGAATATTAAAATTGCATTTTGATACCAGGTTTCGTTTTTGAGCGGATGCGTAGAGGCGATGAATTCCGGGATTTTTCGCTGCGCCTCTTTGAGTTTTTCAATCACGGTTTTGACAAACGCTTCGTTATGCTCGCTTGAATTTCCTGACGCTTTGGCAAGGGTCTCTTTGCTCCCCGATGGCATCAGAATCTCGATCGACTCCAACTCGCTACTGGAAGTCGCTGCAGTCGCTGTGATCGAGTAGCCAAGCTGGCTTACCGATTCCCCTTTTTTTAATAATGCCAGTTCTGCTTCAGAAAACTGAATTGTCTGGCCATTGCTCAATGTGAGTAGGCGGGGACGGCTGTCGTACCATGAGAAATTGAACGCCCAGCCGTCGCCCAGCCCGGATTCATTGGCGCGCAGTGGTGAGTAATGCAGTGTCAGGTCACAGGTCGGGCCTTTACCGTCAAGTCCAGTCAGCCTGGCGAGAGGGTAATGGGCGTTGAACAAGCCGGTTCGCGGGTCAACACCGGTGCTGTTTAGACCGCTGACGTCGAAAACTTCGGAACGGAAGGTGTTGCCGTAGTCTTCGCAGAGGGGGGGAACTGGAGTTTTGCCTTCATCGGGAATGAAATGGTCTAGAGAAATAGCAGTTTTTCGTTGCCAGATGCCCCGTTCATTAGTCACTCCGCAATGCCCAATTATAATTGGCGCATTATTGGGCGAGTCCGGTACGTAGAGAGACGCAACCTGCCATCCGGTACTTTGTACGTCGATGCTCAAAATCCTGATTCCTCTTGCCCTTGCTGCTGGTGTTAGCTGAATTATCAATAGGTGGTTTGAAGCATAGTTTCCGGTGTTAATCGATAGCGAATGAGAAGATGTTAATAGTGGGGTATTCGTTGATTTGACAATGCGCTCATCAACGGCCACATACCAAGCCCGTCGTAATTTGGGAGAAGAGTAGTTGTTCATAATAAGTAGTCTAGGCTGCTCTGATCGTTTAAGCGCGTTGAATACTTCCTGTGCCCACTGGGTGCTGAAGTCGCCGTTTTTGACGTCTTCACCGTGTGTATCCACGACTGGATTTTTAGGGGGCGAGTCGTAGATGTTGGAGAGGCTGATTGGGTTGTGATAGGCGAAATCTTCATCTGTTTCATCTGTATCATCTGTATCATCTGTATCATCTGTATCATCGGGAAGATGTATATTGAATGTCTGAGCCCACTTAACCAAAGAGGTGAATGTCTGTATCGAATCAAACATGAGTGCTAAATTATGCTGGGGGTCGAATCCCATCTGTTGTGCCAATAGAAATTTTTTAAATATATCTGATATGTAGAGTTGCGCGTGGAGGGGGGTATCAACAAGAGATCCTTGAATGTCAGCTGACACTAGCAATGAATTTATATCTATCTTCAGGAAAGTATCCAGATGGTTGTCGTGTATTTTTTTGATAATCTCACGCCATGCGGGAAGAGCTTGCAGTTCGTCACCTGAGAAGTATTCATACTCATCGATCACTATTTTTTCGAGTTCGTTTATTATTTCATTGACTTTATGTTCTTGTTCCGGAATTTGGCTTCCATATATTAAGCTAATACCAAGTTCTGATGATGATGGCATGCTAATAAAGGCTTTGCGCCCCTCAGCTTTTTCGGCTGCGCTTTTGTTTAGGAAAGACTTCGCAGATGTACGAATATAATTTTTTTCTTCAATCTTTGATTGAGCAGCTAAAATCTCTGTCAATTCCGTAAGCTGCGCTTCAGTCTCGTTCAACGTTTTAGGTGTGCTTGGCCTTGCGACGAAAGAATATACTTCGCGTTGTGTGTGGTTATGTATCAGTCGAAGCTCCAATGAACCTCGCATGTTTTTGGTGGGGGCATTGAGCCCGACAGATGTCTCTGTCCAGTTCCGCGCTGAAGGCTCAGTCGTAAACACCCGCAACGAAGCCCCCACCTCCCAAATCGAAGCAGTCAGCTCTCCCTTAGCAATCTCACCCAGCCGCTGACTCTTGGTCCCCATCGAAACATATTGGCTCAGCGCTGAGGCAGTCAGCGATTTGGCCCAAGCCCCCACCCAATTCTCCTTTTTACGTTCGCTCTCAGTAGCGGGCGTGAAGCAATGGGGCTTGATGAGTTCGGCGTTGGAGTAATCATCCCAGACAAAGGTGTAGATCGATTCACCTTCGGCCAGATCGTTTTCCGCCGTCACAGTCTGCTGTGTCCACCAGGTCACCGGCGTCAGGGTAACGGCCAGATCCGAACACTGTGGGATCCACAAACTGTTTTGTTTATCTTCCGCCTTGATTTGCCCGTCCGCCTGCATCACGCCAGCGCGCAGCATCAAGCCGTCGCGGTTGATCTGAGAGCACAGTTCTGTTGTCCACTGCGCAGGCGCGAGTGATTTGGGGCCAGGGGAGAAAATATGCGTCTCGTACAGGTATTGCGATGTGATGTCGCGCACCTGCACCCACAATGTGGTATCGGCGTTAAGCGTGATGTTGCTCAGCGTGAGTGTCTGCACCCAGTTGTTGCGACAGGCAGCGGTAGAGAACGCGCGGTTGTTTCGGCTGTAGTGCCACAGCCGATTCAGTTCGGATTTACCGACAATATCCAGGCTCACAAATTTTTCCGGCGACTCACTGCGACTCAGGCTCGTGAAGTCGCCCTCGTCATTCCAGCCTCCGGCCCTGATTTGCTTCGCATGCTCGTTGATGTATTTAGCGAACGCTTCCGGCCATTGTGTTCCCAGGCAGTTGCTCTCGTCGGAAGTGAATGTGACGTGCTCCAGAGGTTCGCCATCTTCTAGCCGAATAAGCCAGGCATGAAGCATCTCGCCAACTTCAAGGTCGCGATCGGCCAGTAGATAAGACGGACTAAGCCACGAGTTTTCCGGAACGCCTAACTCATCGGGTTCATAACCGGTCATGTCAGGCAGGCCGGTATCCGGCACTTTGACCAAGCTTGCCGTTAGGCTGAGCACACATGGGGGGGCGGCACTTTCACATTGTTCTACTGGCGTTGATATGCTCGGTGTCACAACAGTGCCGCTTGAGGTCAGCACCAATTCCAATTCTGAGTTCCGAGGGATCCATAGCGCGGTGTTGTCACCACCGGGAGCAAACTCCAGCACTGATCTTGCGTTCCAGTCGCCGGCTTTGATACGGGCTGATTTTTTGATGATTAGTTTACAAAGATCTTCTTGCCATTGCGCCGCACTCAGGCGGTTCGGTTCTGGCGTAAAAGAATGCGTTTCATACACCGTTCCAGAGCTTTGATCCCGGACGACGATCGCCAGTTGTGAACCCGAACCCAAATCGATCTTGTTCAGCGTCAGATACTTGATCCAGTTGCTCTTGTTGGGAAGGGTTGTATACAGTCTGTTGTCTTCACCCTCGTGCCATAGCCGATTGCTGGTCGGGAGGGACTCATATTGCCATCCGCTTACCTCTGTGCCCGAGAGCCGGACTGGATATTTCAAATATGACGGATCATGCTCACCAGCCTGAATCTGGTCACCATTCATCCAAGTGTTATAGGCAAGGTATCGTGGCCAGATGTCTCGCAGCGTCGCTTCAGGCGCCGTGGGGTACCACCAATGCACCCTCATGGATTTTCCGGTCGTTTTTTCGACCAGATGAAGATAGATAGCTTCATTGAGGCGAAGATCCCGATCGGCTTCTTCGATATAGCCGTCGTTTAACCAGGCTTTTCCATCATGGATAAATTTTTCGGGATTGAGGCTCGGAGTGGTTCCAAAGATGGGTTCTTTTATCGCCAGCCCTAGCAAGTCTTGGGTTTTATCTTCTTGGCTCATCACTTGGCTCCATGTTCGTTCAAATGCATGAGTCAAGATTAGTTACGCCTATATTCACCGCATCACCGTCCATCGCACCCGCTAGGCCGAGTCTTCATTGCTGTTATCGCGAACCGAAATAACGGCTTGAGGCGTCGGTCCATCAGCATGCTCATCACAAACCCTGAACGTTTCCGAAACCGCACAAGTCGTACCCCTTAAGACGCAGATCACTGCGCTGATCGAGTACCTACCGTGAGGCTTCCCATGAGTGCAATCAATCAACCGGCCATCGCAGGGCATTCCATCGCCCTGACGTTGAACGGCCAGACCCGACAAGTGGACGTGCAGCCCTGGACCACGCTGCTGGATCTGCTGCGCGAGCAGCTCGATCTGGTCGGCACCAAAAAGGGCTGTGACCACGGCCAATGCGGTGCATGCACCGTGCTGCGCGATGGCAAACGCATCAATGCGTGCCTGACCCTGGCGATCATGTGTGACGGCGCCGAGCTGACCACGATCGAAGGGCTTGCCGAAGGCGACACGCTGCACCCGATGCAGCAAGCGTTCATCAAACATGACGCCTTCCAGTGCGGCTACTGCACGCCCGGGCAGATCTGCTCGGCAGTCGGCCTGGCCAACGAAGGCCGCGCCAGCACCGACGACGAAGTGAAAGAACTGATGAGCGGCAACCTGTGCCGTTGCGGCGCCTACAGCAACATCCGCGCGGCGGTGGTGGAAGTCTTGCCATCGATGAATGCCGCACCGGGTCAGGGAGGGCGCGGCCAATGAATCCCTTCAGCTACAGCAAGCCTTCCGACATCGCTCAGGCGGTCAATCTTGCAGGTCCTGCCAGCCGGTTCATCGCAGGCGGTACGAACCTGCTGGATTTGATGAAAGAAAACGTCGCCCGCCCCGAGCACCTGATCGACATCACCGGGCTGCCGCTCAAAGACGTCCGCGCAACCGACAGTGGCGGCCTGATGATCGGCGCGCTGGTGAGTAACGCCGACCTGGCCTGGCATCCGCTGATCGAGCGCGATTATCCGCTGCTGTCCCAAGCCATTCTGGCGGGCGCCTCGCCGCAGTTGCGCAACATGGCGAGCACCGGTGGCAACCTGTTGCAGCGCACCCGCTGCTACTACTTCTACGACTCAACCGTGCCGTGCAACAAGCGCGAGCCTGGCACGGGTTGCCCGGCGAAAGAGGGCCTGAACCGCATCCACGCGATCCTGGGCGCCAGCGATGCCTGCGTCGCGACTCACCCCTCGGATATGTGCGTGGCCCTGGCTGCGCTCGAAGCCCGCGTCCACGTCCAGGGGCGCGCCGGTGCACGGGTGATCGAGTTCGCTGACTTCCATCGCTTGCCGGGAGATGCGCCGCAGCGCGACAACCAGCTCGCCGACGATGAACTGATCACCGCTGTCGAGCTGCCAGCGCCACGTTTTCAGCAGCACAGCCACTACCTGAAAATCCGTGACCGCGCCTCTTACGCCTTTGCCCTGATCTCAGTGGCCGCTGCTGTCGAGCTTGATGGCGATGTCATCCGTGACGTGCGCATCGCCCTGGGTGGCGTGGCGCACAAACCTTGGCGCGACACGGCCGTCGAGCAGTCGCTCAAAGGTCAGCCGGTCTCGCGGGAAAACTTTGTTGCCGCCGCCGACGCGATGCTGCGCGACGCTCAGCCGCTGGCGCACAACGCTTTCAAGATCAAGCTGGCCCGCCGCGCGATCGTTCGCGCCTTGAGCGATGCCACCTTGGGAGGAACTGTTTAATGAACGCCAATACACCCACCCCGGGAACGGCCTCCGCGCTGGGCCAACCGATGGACCGCGTCGATGGACGCCTGAAAGTCACCGGCCAGGCCCGCTACGCCGGCGAGTACCCGGAGGCAGGCTTGCTGCATGCCAGCGTGGTCTCCAGCACTATCGCCTTGGGTCGCGTCGTGCGTATCGATGCTTCGCAAGCGCTGGCGGTTCCTGGCGTGATCGCGGTTATCGATCACACCAATCGCCCGCACATCGCCAGCTATGACGAGGACTATCAGGACGCCGACGCCGCCGAAGGGTCGCCGTTCCGCCCGTTCTACAACGACCACGTGCTTTACAGCGGCCAGCCTCTGGCGCTGGTGGTGGCAGACACCCTTGAACTGGCTCGGCATGCCGGCTCCCTCGTGCGCATCGAGTACGAAACCAAGCCGCACCAGACCGACCTCAGTGTGGGTCAGAGTGACGCCCACACCGCGCCGGCCGAAACGCCGAAACCGCGTGGGGATTTTTCGGGCGCATTCGCCCAGGCGGCGGTCACGGTCGACAGCCACTACAGCACGCCCAACGAACACCACAACCCGATGGAGCCGCACGCCTCCACGGTGTTCTTCAAGGCTGACGGCAGCCTGGAGATCCACGATAAAACCCAAGGCACGCAGAACTGCCAGGACTACCTGCACAGTGTGTTCGGTCTGGAGAAAGAGAAGATCCGCATTCTCGCCGCTTTTGTCGGTGGCGCCTTCGGTTCCGGTCTGCGTCCGCAATACCAGTTGCCGCTGGCCGTCATGGCGGCATTGAAGCTCCAGCGTTCGGTGCGTCTGACCCTGACCCGCCAGCAGATGTTTACCTTCGGCTATCGTCCGCAAACCTTGCAGCACATGCGGCTCGGGGCGTCGAAAGACGGCAAGCTGATGGCGGTGGCCCACGACGCCATCGGTCAGACCTCGCGCTTTGAAGACTTTGCCGAGCACGTCGTTGAATGGAGCGGCATGCTCTATCAGTGCGACAACGTGGCATTAAGCTACAAGCTCGCGCCGCTGGACGTTTACACGCCGCTGGACATGCGTGCACCGGGCGCCGCTTCCGGCATGGTCGCGCTGGAATGTGCGATGGACGAGCTGGCCATTGCGGCCGGTATCGACCCGGTGCAGCTGCGAGTGGTCAACTTTGCCGACAGCAACGGCAACGAAGGCAAGCCGTATTCCAGTAAAGAACTGCTGGCGTGTTACGAACAAGGCGCCGAGCGTTTCGGCTGGAGCAAGCGCAACCCCGAGCCGCGCAGCATGCGTCAGGGCCGGCAACTGGTGGGTTGGGGCATGGCCGGCGGTGTATGGGAAGCCATGCAGATGCCCGCCAGCGCCAAGGCCAGTATCGACAGCAGCGGCAAGATCACCGTAAGCAGCGCCACCACCGACATCGGCACTGGCACTTACACGGTCATGACCCAGATCGCCGCTGAGGCCGCTGGCGTGAAGCCTGAGGACGTCACCTTCGTACTGGGTGATTCGTCGCTGCCGACGTCGCCATTGCAGGGTGGCTCGTTCACGGTGTCGTCCGTGGGCACGGCGGTGCAGCAGGCCTGTCGTGCCTTGCGCGCCAAGTTGCTCGACGCCGTGCGCATGGCGCATCCGCAACACGCGGTGGTGGACATGGCCGATGTTGTCTGTGGCGACGGTTACTTGCTCATCGACGATGAGCGTTTTGCTTACGCCGACATCGTCCGCGAGTCGTCCCACGAGACGCTTGAAGTGCAGATCGACGCCAAGCCTGACGACAAGCGCGAAGGCTATTCGACGGCAACGCACTCGGCGGTATTCGTCGAAGTGCTGGTGGACGAAGACCTGGGCACTGTCCGCGTCAATCGGGTGGTCGACGCCGTTGCGGCGGGCCGTGTGGTCAATCCGAAAACCGCGCGCAGCCAGATTCTCGGCGGCGTGGTCTGGGGTATCGGTCAGGCGTTGCAGGAAGAAAGCCAGACCGACCACACCCTCGGGCGCTTCATGAACCACAGCCTGGCCGAGTATCACATTCCAGTGAACGCGGACATCGGCGAGATCGACGTGCTGTTCGTGGAAGAGAACGACAGCATCGTCAATGACCTGGGCTCCAAGGGTGTGGGCGAGATCGGCATCGTCGGCGTGGCCTCGGCCATTGCCAATGCCATCTACCACGCCACGGGCAAGCGGGTCCGGGAATTCCCGATTACGCTGGATAAAGTGCTGTAACCAACGCCGTATCTTGTGCCCTGATCGTTCTCACGCTCTGCGTGGGAACGATCATTTTCTCTGCTGTGCCCTCGAATCCCCCTCATTCAATGTCGCCCCAGTGCAAGCACAGGTCGCGCTGGTGCGCTTGTTGCTCAGGCCTGCTGCGTACCTTGCACCAACGCGGCAGCCACCGAATTGCCGTGGGTCTTCAAGCCTTGAAAAACTGCCGAAAAGAGCTGAATAAAATAACGAGCCGACCCGAGGAGCACCCATGAACTCATTTATTCGTCATATCAGTTGCGCTGTGTTGATGCTGAGCAGCAACGCCCTGATGGCTGCAGAAGCCGCCAAATGCCAAAACGTGCGCATGGGTGTGGTCAACTGGACGGACGTCGTCGCCACCAGCGCTGTTGCCGAAGTGCTGCTTCAGAACATGGGCTACGAGGTCAAACAGACCAGCGCCGCTCAGCAAATCGTCTTCGGCGGTTTGCGTGACGATCGGCTCGACGTATTCATGGGTTACTGGAAGCCGGCGATGGACAAGAACATCGCGCCGTTTGTGGCCGCCAATCAGGTCAAAGTCCTCGACGTGCCGAGCATGAGTGATGCCCAGGCAACCCTGGCGGTGCCGGATTACGTGGCGACAGGCGGATTAAAAACATTCGGCGATATCGCCAAATTCAAGGACAAACTGGGTGGCAAGATCTACGGCATCGAGCCCGGCACCGGCGCCAACGCCAACATCAAGAGCATGATCGAGAAGAACCAGTTCGGGCTCGGCGGTTTCCAGTTGGTCGAGTCCGGGGAGGCAGGCATGCTCGCGGCGGTGCAGCGTGCGATCAAGCGTAATGAATGGGTGGTATTCGTTGGCTGGACCCCGCACCCGATGAACATCAACATGAAGATCGCCTACCTGACCGGCAGCGAAGATGTGTTCGGGCCGGGTGAAGGCGCTGCGACCGTTTCCGTGGTCACGGCGCCGGATTACGCATCGCGCTGCCCGAACGTCAGCAAGCTGATGAGCAACCTGAAGTTCACGGCCGCTCAGGAAAGCCAGATGATGGTGCCGATCATGGACCGCAAGGCGCCAACCGACGTTGCTCGCCAGTGGCTCAAGGATCATCCTGAAGACATGAAGCGCTGGCTGGATGGCGTGACAACATTCGATGGCAAAGACGCAGCGTCCGCCGTGCAAGTGGCGGTGAACAAGTAACCAAGCACGCCTGGCCAAGGGCTCGGGCTGGAGCAGCCAATGCCCACGTCTTACCCGCTGTCCCCCGAAATGTCGGCGTTCGTGACCCATACCCTGAGTTTCAGCAGCACGTCCGAGGACATCAACGAGCAGCGCCGCGCGTATTCCCGGATGAGTGAAGCGTTCACGCCCACCCGTCCGGGGCAGCTCGATGTAAGGGACTTCGCCCTCGGCGGCGTGGCGGTGCGCAGTTACCGGCCTCAGCGGTTGTCCCTCGAACACCCGGCGCCGTGCGTGATGTACCTCCACGGCGGCGGCTGGGTGGTGGGCGATCTCGATTCCCACGACTTTCTGACCGCGGCACTGGCGGCCGACCTCAATGCCGTGGTCATCGCCGTGGATTACCGGCTGGCGCCCGAACATCCATTTCCCGCAGGGTTCGGCGACTGTCTGGCGGTCTGGCACGCCTTGCAGATACACGCACAGCGGCTGGACATCGACCCACGCCGTATCGCCATCGCCGGGGATAGCGCCGGCGGCAATCTTGCCGCTGCAGTGTGCCTGGCATTGCGCGATTCCGGTGAGCGCCAGCCGGTGGGGCAGGCGCTGATTTACCCGGAACTGGGCGGCGCCAACGATCTGCCGTCGCGCCATGAATGCGCCGACGCGCCGCTTCTTTCTACCGCTGAGCTGGCGTATTACCGGCAGCTCTACATGACGGCGGACGAACAATCGGCCTATGCCCGGCCACTCGACGCCGGAAATTTCAATGATCTGGCGCCTGCGTTCATTGCTGTCGCGCAGTTCGACCCCTTGCGTGATGACGGCGTCTGCTACGAGCGTGCATTGCGCGAAGCGGGTGTGCGCACCGAGTTCGATCCCGGGCTCGGGCTGCTTCACGGCAGTCTCAGGGCCAAAGGCCAGGTGCCGGAAGTGGACGCGCTTTATCAGCGGCTGGTTTGCGCGCTGTTGGGCTTTATTCGCGTTCCTTTGTAGGGCCTTGCACCTGGAGGTTTTAACTGCCGTGCTGCAGATTCGCCGCTCTGCTCTGCTTCCCGTCAACTGCACTGCCCTGAAAGGTGAGTCAACTCGCCACGCGACAAAAGACCACGCAGAGCAAGTGCCGAAATGGGACTACTCTTTCCATGTCAGCTGACCTGGATCAATACCTTGGCGTGTATTGGTCGAACTGGCCGCCTGACGCATCTCCCCGGTCGCCGACCTGAGTACGAAACCACGAGAACAACGGCCACACCTCGTACTCAATACACCGTGGGGGCAGTCGCTGCAGGCCCCAAGTCTGAAGCCAGTTCCACCTGATAGAGGAAGACCTATGTTCGGCTTAGAGGCGCTCGATCTCGCCCGAATCCAGTTTGCGTTCACTGTTTCATTTCACATTCTTTTCCCTGCCATCACCATTGGTCTGGCGAGCTTCCTCGCGGTGCTCGAAGGCTTGTGGCTGAAAACCCATGACAACACTTATCGCGACCTCTATCACTTCTGGTCGAAAATCTTTGCCGTCAACTTCGGCATGGGTGTGGTTTCCGGGTTGGTCATGGCCTACGAGTTCGGCACTAACTGGAGTCGCTTCTCCGATTTCGCCGGTGCTGTGACCGGGCCCTTGCTGACCTACGAGGTGCTCACGGCGTTCTTCCTCGAAGCGGGCTTCCTGGGCGTCATGCTGTTCGGCTGGAACCGTGTCGGTCGCGGCCTGCACTTCTTCGCCACGTCCATGGTCGCGGTTGGCACGCTGATTTCGACCTTCTGGATTCTGGCCTCCAACAGCTGGATGCAGACCCCGCAGGGCTTCGAGATCATTGATGGCCGCATCATCCCGGTGGACTGGTTCGCGGTGATCTTCAACCCGTCGTTCCCGTACCGCCTGATGCACATGGCAATCGCCGCCTTCGTCTCCACGGCGTTCTTCGTCGGCGCATCGGCGGCCTGGCATCTGCTGCGTGGTCGTGACAATCCGGCGATTCGCAGGATGCTGTCCATGGCCATGTGGATGGCGCTGATCGTTGCGCCAATTCAGGCCATGGTGGGCGACGCTCACGGCCTGAACACCCTTGAGCATCAACCGGCCAAGATCGCAGCGATCGAAGGTCACTGGGAGAACGTCGGTGACGAGCCGACCCCGCTGATCCTGTTCGGCATCCCGGACATGAAAGAAGAGCGCACCAAATACGCGGTCGAGATTCCGTATCTGGGCAGCCTGATCCTGACCCACAGCCTGGACAAGCAGATCCCGGCGCTGAAGTCCTTCCCGCCGGAAGACCGTCCGAATGCGCTGATCGTGTTCTGGTCGTTCCGCGTCATGGTGGCGCTGGGCATGCTGATGATCGCGGTCGGTCTGTGGAGTGCCTGGTTGCGCTGGCGCGGCGGGCTGTACACCAATCGCTGGTTCCTGCGGCTGGTCATGTGCATGGGGCCGGCCGGTCTGATTGCGATGCTGGCGGGCTGGTTTACCACCGAAATCGGGCGTCAGCCCTGGGTGGTCTACGGGATCATGCGCACGGCGAATGCCGTGTCCAGACACAGCGTTGAACAGTTGAGCATCACTCTGGTGCTGTTCGTGGTGGTGTATTTCCTGCTGTTCGGCACAGGCTTCGGCTACATGATGCGTCTGGTGCGCAAAGGGCCAAAAACCCATGAAGGCGACACGCCGGCACATGGCGGACCAGGGCAGAAACGCACCCCGGCGCGTCCTCTCTCTGCTGCTGATGAAAGCAGCACGGACCACCGTAAAGACAGCCTGACTGAGGGGAACTGAGCCATGGGTATCGATCTTCCACTGATCTGGGCCGTGATCATCATCTTCGGCGTCATGATGTACGTCATCATGGACGGCTTCGATCTGGGCATCGGGATACTGTTCCCGTTCATGAAGGACAAGACGGACCGCGACGTGATGATGAACACCGTCGCACCGGTCTGGGACGGCAATGAAACCTGGCTGGTACTCGGCGGGGCCGGCTTGTTCGGCGCCTTCCCGCTGGCCTACTCGGTCGTGCTCGAAGCGCTGTACCTGCCGTTGATCTTCATGCTGTTCGGGCTGATCTTTCGCGGCGTGGCCTTCGAGTTTCGCTTCAAGGCCACTGATATCAAGCGGCACCTGTGGGACAAGGCGTTCATCGGCGGTTCGCTGGTGGCGACATTCTTCCAGGGCGTGGCACTGGGCGCGTACATCGACGGCATTCCCGTGGTCGACCGAGCCTATGCCGGCGGCGGGCTGGACTGGCTGACGCCGTTCTCGATCTTCTGCGGCCTGGCGCTGATCGTGGCCTACGCATTGCTCGGCTGCACCTGGCTGATCATGAAGACCGAAGGGGCGTTGCAAAAAGCCATGCACGATCTGGCACGACCTTTGGCCCTGGCCACGCTGGTGGTCATGGCGATCGTCAGCCTGTGGACGCCACTGGCCCATCAGGCCATCGCCGATCGCTGGTTCAGCCTGCCAAACCTGTTGTGGTTCATGCCGGTGCCGGCGCTGGTCATGGTAACGATGTACGGCCTGTTCAAAGCGGTGGCGCGCAACGCCAACTACGCACCGTTCCTGTTGACGCTGGTGCTGATCTTCCTTGGCTACAGCGGTCTGGGCATCAGCTTGTGGCCGAACATCATTCCGCCAACCGTGTCCATCTGGGCCGCTGCCTCGCCGCCACAGAGCCAGGGTTTCATGCTGGTCGGTACGCTGTTCATCATTCCGCTGATCCTGGGTTACACGTTCTGGAGCTATTACGTATTCCGCGGCAAAGTCACCCACGAACACGGCTATCACTAGCAGCCAGTGGCCCCGGGTTATTGCCGGGGCCTGACTGCGGGAGAGGAGGGTTTAGCGATGTCGGTTAAAGAATCTGTTCAGTACGAAGGTCGGAATCAAAACGAGCACAAGCGCGAGGTTGATCCAGCGCAAGGCAAGCCACTGTGGCAGCGCATCGGCTGGCTGTTGATCATCTGGACCGGCAGCGTGCTGGCGCTGTTCGTGGTCGCCATGCTGCTGCGCATGTTCATGACAGCGGCAGGCATGAAGTCGCATTGAGTTATTCCCGCTCGATAAAAAACCCGCCTCGGCGGGTTTTTTTTGGCTGCACATCTGAAGTCAGGACGACGAGCGCGGTGAGCTATTTACGCGCCTTGAGGATCACGAACTTCGGCGTCGCCGCCACTTGCTCCACGCCCCGGAACAGTCGCGCCAGTTTGCTGTGATAGCCCAGATGCCGGTTGCCGACGATGTACAGCGCGCCGCCGGTGACCAGCGCCGAGCGCGCCTGCTGGAACATTCGCCAGGCGAGGAAGTCGCCGACCACTTGTTGCTGGTGAAACGGCGGATTACACAGGACGACGTCCAGCGAATCGGGTTCCTGCGACGCCAGCCCGTCACCTGCGTGAATCACCGCCGGCCGCTCGCCGAGGGCAAGTCTCCAGTTCTCCTGCGCCGACTGCACCGCCATGAACGACTCGTCCACCAGCGTGTAATGCGCGTCAGGGTTGTCCAGGGCACTGGCGATGGCGAGCACGCCATTGCCGCAGCCCAGATCCGCGACCCGCGCCGAGCCCAGGCCTTTGGGCAAGTACGGCAGGAAGGCCCGCGTGCCGATGTCCAGACCGTCACGGCAAAAAACGTTGGCGTGGTTGACCAGTTCGATCTTCGGCTCGTCCAGCGTGTAACGGGTGGGATAGGGCGAAGGCTGAACGGTTTTGACTTCAGGGGTGCAGAACAGCAGCCGCGCTTTTTTCACGGCGAGGGATGCTTGCACGGGGCCGATGTACTCTTCCATCAGCTCGCCAGCCGAGCGGGGCAGGTGCTTGATCATCCCGGCAGCGACGACTTTGGCGTTCGGGGCCAGTTGGTCCTGCAAACGAATCAGCTGTTCTTCCAGCAAGGCGAGTGTCTTCGGCACGCGAATCAGCACCCAGTCGAAGGGGCCGGTCAACGGCGCGCTGGCTGGGATCACCGGCACAGCGTCATAGGTCAGGCCGTTGCGCACCAGATTCTTTTCCAGAGCCTGGGCGCCGAGGTACGAATCCGTGCTGCTGACCACTGTGGCATGGGGCGCGAGACTGGCTGCGAGCGCGCCGAAACTGTCGTTGAGCACCAGCACCCGTGTTTGCAGCGTTACGCCCTGTTCAGCGACGTGGTTGAGCAGGTACTCGTCAGCGGCATCGAAGGCCTGCAAGGGCTCATCCGACTGTTCCGGCTGGCGGATCAGATCGAGCTGGGCAAGCGGGGTGGTAAGCAGGGGCATGGGCGGAGCGTTTCCAGTCGTTGATGGCGTGATCGGCGTGCTGGCGGGAGTTGCACCTGTGCCGGCATCACGAGGTTCGCGAAGCCGGCGATTTTACGTGTTTTTTGCCCACACGCACCGGGCTTTTCGTCCTGGCTTCGCCCCAGCGTCGCCTTATGCCTAGATCACCCCGTCTTTCGTTGCCTGAACCACTGCCGACATCTTGTTGCAGGCGCCGATCTTCTGAATGGCTTTGCCCACGTGAAAATTAACGGTGCGCGCTGTGACATCAAGGATCAACGCGACTTCTGCCGCCGTTTTGCCCGTAGCGCACCACTTCAATACCTCTACCTCCCTAATCGTCAGGCCCTTGTAGGTGAGCGTCTCCGCGCTCGTCGTGCAGCCGTCCCCCCTCTTGCCGATGTCCATCGCGTGCCTCCATGCTCAGTCTTGATCGTCCTGATCGAAGTCTAGGAAACAATCACGGCCTCAAAAGCGTCGCGCCTGGGGAACAAGCCGGAGTGGTGACTGATGAGCTACCAGCGGCATCTTTGAACGGCCATAAAATCAAAAGGTTAGGGCAGCGTTATGCGCCGTTGCGAGCCGCTTCGCGATTACACCGATAGCGAAATACTCTAAAAATCGCTCAGTCCGCTGCGGATATCACTACAAACCGACGGTGTTTATCGCGGCGGGTTTGCGGGACACTGATCACCCTTTTTTGCGAGACAGGAGCCAGGAGCGCCCCATGACTGCCAGTGCAGAGAAATTCACCCGGCAAACGCTGCTGGACGTTACGCCGCTGACTCCCAGTCTCTTTACCTTTCGCACCACCCGCGATCCCGGTTTCCGCTTCACGGCGGGACAATTCGCACGTCTGGGCGTCAACAAACCCGATGGCACGACGGTGTGGCGGGCGTACTCGGTGGTGTCCTCACCCTTCGATGAATTCCTCGAATTTTTCTCGATCGTGGTGCCCAACGGCGAATTCACCAGCGAGTTGAGCCGGCTTCGTCAGGGCGACACGCTGATGGTGGAAAAACAGGCGGTGGGTTACCTGACCCTGGATCGCTTCACCGATGGTCGCGACCTCTGGATGTTATCCACAGGCACTGGCGTGGCGCCGTTTCTGTCGATTCTGCAGGACTTTGAGGTCTGGGAAAAATTCGAGCGCATCATTCTGGTGTACAGCGCTCGCGAGTCCCGGGAGCTGGCCTACCAGCAGCTGATTGCCGAGCTGACCCAGCGCGAATACCTGGCTGAGTACGCTCACAAATTCACGTTTATCGCGACGGTAACGAGGGAGTCGCATCCGGGGGCGCTCAGCGGACGGATTACCACGCTGATCGAAAACGGTGAGTTGGAGAAGGCGGCCGGTGTGGAGCTGACACCCGAGCACTCACGGGTGATGATTTGCGGCAATCCGCAGATGATCGAAGACACTCGCGCGATACTGAAGACCCGCGACATGCGCCTGGCGCTGACGCGCAAGCCGGGACAGATTGCGGTGGAGAATTACTGGTAGGTTCATACAGCGTTGCAATCGCAAGACCCGCACAGAAGCGGGCTTGCTCGAGTAGATGGGGGTGCATCCGCTGAGTTTCCAGCGGCCGGTATGCCGTCTTCGCGAGCAAGCTCGCTCCCACACGTCCAGCAGCGAGCGGTGATTCCGAGCCATCCCCCGATCCTGTGGGAGCGAGCTTGCTCGCGAAGCTCGCGTTCAGTATGCAGAGCAAACAGCCGGATGCTCGCAGCCCTCAGCCCTTAAACGAACCGGTCGGGCGTCACTGGCAGTGGCGCAGCCGGTTTGCTGTTCTGCTCTTTCAGCAGATCGCGGATTTCGCCCAGCAGCAGTTCTTCTTTGGACGGCGTTGGCGGCAGGGTCGGGGCTTTGGCTTCTTCGCGTTTCAGGCGGTTGATTGCCTTGACGCCCATGAAGATGGCGAATGCCACGATGATAAAGTCGATCACGGTCTGAATGAACTTGCCGTAAGCCAGCACCACCGCTGGCGCGGCACCTTCCGCAGGTCGCAGCACGACCGACAGATCACTGAAGTCCACGCCGCCGATCAGCAACCCGAGGGGCGGCATGATTACATCGCCTACGAACGACGAAACGATCTTGCCGAATGCCGCGCCGATGATGATACCGACGGCCATGTCGACGACGTTTCCTTTTACGGCAAAGGCTTTGAACTCGCTTAGTACGCTCATGGGTGTATTCCTTTGTTACAGATGTGAGGGGTAAATGTAGTGTAAGTCAGCTAGTTGCATCCCGCTTAAACCATGCAATCGACCGGGTACGACCCGGTAAGTTTTATTTAATCCTCCAAAAGCATGCATGCCCGGTAGCGCTGCGCCCGACGGTTTGACGCATCGGGTATGATTGCCCCTTTTTACATCGGGGGTGTCATGGCCAAGGCCAAACGCATGTACGGCTGCACCGAGTGCGGTTCGACGTTTCCCAAATGGGCCGGCCAGTGCAGCGAATGCGGCGCATGGAACACCCTTGTTGAAACCGTAATCGACAACAGCACAGCGGCTGCGCCCAGCGGTCGTTCCGGCTGGACCGGCCAACAGGCACAGATCAAAACCCTGGCCGAAGTCAGTGTCGAAGAAATCCCGCGTTTTTCCACCAACTCCACTGAACTGGATCGCGTCCTTGGCGGCGGCCTGGTAGATGGCTCGGTCGTGCTGATCGGCGGTGACCCCGGCATTGGCAAGTCGACCATTCTGTTGCAGACCCTCTGCGCCATTGCCGAGCGCATGCCGGCGCTGTACGTCACCGGCGAAGAGTCGCAGCAGCAGGTCGCGATGCGTGCCCGCAGGCTTGGCCTGCCCCAGGACAAGCTGCGGGTCATGACCGAGACCTGCATCGAAACCATCATTGCCACGGCGCGCATCGAGCAGCCGAAGGTCATGGTGATCGATTCGATCCAGACCATCTTCACCGAACAGCTGCAATCTGCGCCCGGCGGCGTATCCCAGGTGCGCGAGAGCGCCGCGTTGCTGGTGCGATACGCCAAGCAGAGCGGTACCGCGATCTTCCTGGTCGGCCACGTGACCAAAGAAGGCGCGCTGGCCGGGCCTCGCGTCCTGGAGCACATGGTCGACACCGTGTTGTATTTCGAAGGTGAGTCCGATGGCCGCCTGCGCTTGCTGCGCGCCGTGAAGAACCGCTTTGGTGCCGTCAACGAACTGGGCGTTTTCGGCATGACCGACAAAGGTTTGAAAGAAGTCTCGAATCCCTCGGCGATCTTTCTCACCCGCGCGCAGGAAGAAGTCGCGGGCAGCGTGGTCATGGCCACGTGGGAAGGCACCCGGCCGATGCTGGTCGAAGTGCAGGCGCTGGTCGATGACAGCCACCTGTCCAACCCGCGTCGTGTGACGTTGGGGCTGGATCAAAACCGGCTCGCCATGTTGCTGGCCGTACTGCACCGCCACGGCGGCATTCCCACCCATGACCAGGATGTGTTTCTCAACGTCGTGGGCGGGGTGAAAGTGCTGGAAACCGCTTCCGACCTGGCCTTGATGGCCGCCGTGATGTCCAGCCTGCGTAACCGGGCGCTGCCGGGCGACTTGCTGGTGTTCGGTGAAGTGGGCTTGTCGGGAGAAGTGCGCCCCGTGCCCAGTGGGCAGGAGCGACTCAAAGAGGCGGCCAAGCACGGCTTCAAGCGCGCCATCGTGCCCAAGGGCAACGCCCCGAAAGAGTCGCCGCCCGGCCTGACGGTGATCGGCGTGACTCGCCTTGATCAAGCGCTGGACGCGTTGTTCGAATAAGGCGGCGCGCCCTATAGATGTATCAGCGCACCCAGCTCGCGCTCCAGTTCATCGTGATCGGCAATGTTGAGTTCGATCAGTCGGCGCAGGTGCGTCACTGAATCGAGCTCGATGTGCTTGCAGACAAATCCCAGGTGATTGTGATCATCGTGGGTCAGCTGCACCTCCATCACGACGTCTATACCGTCCTGCAACTCGATGTCGACCATGAAGCGCTGGTTGGCATCACCCTCCCAAGGCGAGGGTTTTTCGATCAGCAGCCCCTTGAGCGACAGGTCGATCAGCTGAACCGTCCAGGTCTGCTCGCCCTGGCTGAGTTTGGTTTTCGCGTCGAATGCAACGCGTTTGAAGCGACGACGTTCATTGTGATTCTCGGTCATTACGCTACTACTCCTTCTGCGCCTCAAGCGCCCACTGCGTTGACTATAGGACAAATATCGCGCTAGACCATCGTGGGGGTAGCCTTTCGCTCCGGCGGCGCTAAACTCCGCTTGCTGAATAAAAATAAGTCCACTCAGTTGGAATCAAAAAAAATGAAAAACAATAATGGTCTGCTGCGCCACGTGCCCTGGCTGATGGTTGCCATCCTTGGGGCCTGGGCGCTGGGAGTGGTTGCGTTGCGTCGCGGGGAGGCGATCAACGCACTCTGGATTGTGGTCGCCGCAGTGGCCATTTATCTGGTCGCTTATCGTTACTACAGCCTGTTCATCGCAACTAAGGTCATGCAACTCGACCCGACCCGGGCCACCCCCGCGGTGCTGAAAAATGACGGGCTCGACTACGTTCCCACCAATAAACACATCCTCTTCGGTCACCACTTCGCTGCCATTGCCGGCGCCGGCCCTCTTGTCGGTCCGGTGCTCGCCGCGCAGATGGGGTATCTGCCCGGTACGCTGTGGCTGATTGCCGGTGTCGTGCTGGCCGGTGCGGTTCAGGACTTCATGATCCTGTTCCTTTCCACGCGCCGTAACGGGCGCTCTCTGGGCGACATGGTCCGCGAAGAAATGGGCCGCATTCCCGGCACCATTGCGTTGTTCGGCTGCTTCCTGATCATGATCATCATCCTTGCGGTGCTGGCGCTGATCGTCGTCAAGGCACTGGCCGAGAGCCCATGGGGCATGTTCACGGTCATGGCAACGATTCCGATCGCGATGTTTATGGGCATCTACATGCGCTTCATACGTCCGGGCCGTATCGGCGAGATCTCGGTGGTGGGCGTCGTGCTGTTGCTGCTGTCGATCTGGGTTGGTGGTCTGGTGGCAGCGAGTCCTGAGTGGGCGCCGATGTTCACGTTCACTGGCGTTCAGATCACCTGGATGCTGGTCGGCTACGGCTTTGTCGCCGCCATGCTCCCGGTCTGGCTGGTACTGGCGCCTCGCGACTACCTGTCCACGTTCCTGAAAATCGGCACCATCATCGCCCTGGCGATCGGCATCCTGATTCTCGCGCCTGAGCTTAAAATGCCTGCGCTGACGCAGTTCACCGACGGCACCGGTCCGGTCTGGAAAGGCACCCTGTTTCCGTTCCTGTTCATCACCATCGCCTGTGGCGCGGTATCCGGTTTCCACGCGCTAATTTCTTCGGGCACCACGCCTAAGCTGCTGGATAACGAAGTCAACGCCCGTTACATCGGTTACGGCGGCATGCTGATGGAGTCGTTCGTGGCGATCATGGCGATGGTCGCGGCTTCGGTCATCGAGCCAGGCGTGTACTTCGCGATGAACAGCCCGGCGGCTATCGTCGGCTCCGACGTCAATTCGGTCGCGCAGATGGTCAGCAGTTGGGGCTTCCTCATCACGCCGGATCAATTGACCGCGGTGGCGAAGGACATCGGCGAAAACACTGTGCTGGCACGTGCCGGTGGTGCACCGACCCTGGCCGTCGGGATCGCTCAGATCCTGCACCAGGCGTTCCCGGGTCAGAACACCATGGCGTTCTGGTACCACTTCGCGATTCTGTTTGAAGCGCTGTTCATCCTGACCGCAGTCGATGCCGGTACCCGTGCCGGCCGCTTCATGCTGCAGGATTTGCTGGGCAGTTTTGTCCCAGCACTGAAACGCACCGAGTCCTGGACCGCCAACGCCATCGGCACCGGTGGTTGTGTCGCGCTGTGGGGGTATCTGCTGTATCAGGGCGTGATCGATCCGCTGGGCGGGATCAACACGTTGTGGCCATTGTTCGGTATCTCCAACCAGATGCTGGCGGGTATTGCGCTGATGCTGGCGACGGTCGTGCTGATCAAAATGAAGCGCCAACAGTACGTGTGGGTCACTATTCTGCCGGCTTCGTGGCTACTGATCTGCACCGTGACCGCAGGCTTCATCAAGCTCTTCGACCCGAGCCCTGCGGTGGGCTTCCTGGCGCTGGCGAAGAAATACAGCGCAGCGGCAGATGCCGGTCAGGTGCTGGCCCCTGCCAAGACCATGGACCAGATGCAGCATGTGATCTTCAACGCCTACACCAACGCCACCCTGACCACGCTGTTCCTGTTCGTGGTCCTGAGCATTCTGTTCTATGCACTGAAAGTGGGGCGTGCGGCGTGGATCAAGAAGGAGCGTACCGACAAGGAATCGCCATTCCAGGCGTTCCCGGAAACCCATTGAGTGCGCTGTAACGCGAGGAGCTGCCTATGTTCAACGATCTGAGTCGCCTGGGTAAGTATCTCGGTCAGGCCGCCCGCCTCATGGTGGGCATGCCGGATTACGACAACTACGTTGAGCATATGCAGAAGACTCACCCGGACAAGCCGGTGATGTCCTACGAAGCGTTCTTCCGGGAACGCCAGGACGCCCGTTACGGCGGGAAGGGCGGGCCCAAGTGTTGCTAATGAAGTGACCCCTGGTCATGCAGGAGTGAGCTTGCTCGCGATGCGTTAATTCAGTCGCCGCTGTACTGACTGACATTTCGAATCGCCAGCAATCTCACTCCTGTTTTTTTTCAGCGAATCGAGGTCTTTTTTTTGTTCACACCTATCCCCGTCACGATCCTCAGCGGCTTTCTCGGCGCCGGCAAAACCACCTTGCTGCGCCATCTGCTCAAGGAGGAGCACGGCCTGAAGATCGCCGTGATCGAGAACGAATTCAGTGATGCCGGCGTCGACACCCAATTACTGGGCGATGAGCCCGTGCAGGTCATGACGCTGTCCAACGGTTGCGTCTGCTGCACCATTCACACCGACCTGACCAAAGCGCTATTCCTTTTGCTGGAGCGGCTCGACAGCGGCGAAATAGCTTTCGATCGGCTGGTCATTGAGTGCACCGGTCTGGCAGACCCCGCACCGGTGGCGCAAACCTTCTTCATCGACGAGGAGCTGCGTGAGCGCTACATCCTCGACGGCATCATTACGCTGGTCGACGCCGCCCATGCCGACACGCACCTGGAGCAGACCATTGCCCAGGCGCAGATCGGCTTCGCGGATCGTCTGCTGGTGAGCAAGACCGATCTGGTGGACGAAGCAGCTTTCAATGCATTGAGCGAGCGCTTGACCCGCATCAACCGACGTGCGCCGATCCGTGTGGTCGAGCACGGCAAGATCGATCTGGCCGAACTGCTGGACGTGCGCGGCTTCAACCTCAACGCTGACATCGGCGGGATGACCTTGCGACCGGCAGCCCCTGCAGGCCGCTCCATCGACCGGATCAGCAGCCTGGTCCTGCGCAGTGACCAGCCGCTGGATATCGACAGGCTCAGCACCTTCATGAACGAGTTGCTGGAAGAGTACGGCAAACAACTGCTGCGCTACAAAGGCGTGCTGAACATCGCCGGTGAGGATCGCAAACTGGTGTTTCAGGGGGTGCTGAAGCTCTACGGATTTGATTTCGACGTAGAGTGGGCAGAAGGCGAAAAGCGCGAAAGCGTGATCGTGTTCATTGCCGATGAACTGCCGGAAGAGAAGATCCGGGCGGGTTTTTCCACATTGTTTGAGTGAGATAGAAATTGAGCCATCCAAAAGTGTGGGTGGCGCCAGCAGATCATAGGTCATAGCCGCACCCATACATCCGTCAGTGCATAATCGATATTTGGATAAAGTGAGCCAGTTCGACTAGAAGTACGGGTGAAGGCAATAAAATTGCTTGCGATCCTGCCAACACCCGTCCATTAACAAAGGCTGTAATTATATAAATGGGACATGCCTCTGGCGGGGTTAGAGTGGTTAGGCATTATTAGGCCTTCCCCGCACCCCACACATCCGACGGCTCATAATCAACACCGTATTTGATATCAGCTAACCACCAATGCGGATCTTGATTTCCAGTTTCAATATAAGACCACCACAGATTCGGTTCACTTGAATCAGGTATCTTTTTAGCGTACAAGCCGATATTTGTCCAAGTTGAACCCTTTAAGACCTGCATAAGAAGTTCGGATTTATTGTAATCAAATTCTGTTGTCGGGGTCCACTCCCCGCCTATCTCCCGCTGTACCAGCCGCCAGAGATGGGGTCGGTCATAGTTTTTATTTGCATATATATAGCCTGGATTCGTCCTGGCAAGTATCATTCCTTTCTGGCTACCGCTGCGAATCCAAATTCTATAGCCCCCGTTTTTAGAATCGTAGCGAAAGTACAGCGTGACTGCGTCGCGCGCCTTCGTATTAATGCAAAGGAACTGATGGTCAACATTTTGCAGTGTAGGGTTGCTGTTGGTACTCCAGAGAGTTCCACCGTCCCGATCTGACTTATCAATATAAGAAAAGTCGGTGCTGATGAGATCGCTTCTTCCGGCTTTGTCTCGATTGATGTCGTATTTCAAGGTGGCAGTAAACGATTTTTCGATGTCTGTACTCATGATAAATCTTCCTTGACGCCGATTGTTTGGAGCGTTCAGTTTGTCAGGACAGTTACATGGGCGTCTGCTGTCACGTTTGACAGTTGGCAAGAGTCTTTAGGAATAAAAAGCACGCCATTTATAGCGAGGCAAGCTTATAAATCGGTGTAAGAATATGCAAAAACTGTCAGGTGATAACTCACTCCCTAACCTTAAGGTTATAAATTCAATCTATGCGTCGGGCGGCTCACAAAAAAAAGCCCGGCTAACAAACCGGGCTTTTTCACATCAAACAACCGCTATCAAGCGCCGTAAACCGGCAGCTTGGCGCAGATGGCCTGGACCTTCTCGCGAACGGCGTTGATCACCGCTTCGTTGTTCAGGTCGGCCAGGATGTCGCAGATCCAGCCGGCCAGCTCTTTGCACTCTGCTTCCTTGAAGCCGCGAGTGGTCACGGCCGGGGTGCCGAAGCGCAGGCCGGAGGTGACGAACGGGGAGCGTGGATCGTTTGGCACCGAGTTCTTGTTCACGGTGATGAACGCTTTGCCCAATGCGGCGTCGGCGTCTTTACCGGAGATGTCCTGCTTGATCAGCGACAGCAGGAACAGGTGGTTTTCAGTACCGCCGGACACCACGTCGAAACCACGCTCGATGAACACGCCGGCCATGGCCTTGGCGTTTTTCACCACTTGTTCCTGGTAGGTCTTGAACTCAGGCTGCAGCGCTTCTTTGAAGCAGATCGCCTTGGCCGCGATGACGTGCTCCAGAGGACCGCCCTGGCCACCCGGGAAAACAGCGGAGTTCAGCTTCTTCTCGATCTCGGCATTAGCGCGCGCCAGGATCAGGCCGCCACGAGGGCCGCGCAGGGTTTTGTGGGTGGTGGTGGTGACGACGTCAGCGAAGGGGACAGGGTTCGGATAAACGCCTGCAGCGACCAGACCGGCTACGTGCGCCATGTCGACGAACAGGTAAGCGCCGACTTTGTCAGCGATGGCGCGGAAGCGCGGGAAGTCGAGGATCTGCGAATAGGCCGAGAAACCGGCAATGATCATCTTCGGTTTGTGCTCGACCGCCAGACGCTCGACTTCGTCGTAGTCGATCAGGCCGTTGCCGTCGATGCCGTACTGAATGGCGTTGTACAGCTTGCCCGAGGAAGAAACGCTGGCGCCGTGGGTCAGGTGACCGCCGTGGGCCAGGCTCATGCCCAGGATGGTGTCGCCAGCATTGAGCAGCGCCAGGTACACCGCGCTATTAGCTTGGGAACCCGCGTGTGGCTGGACGTTGGCGTAATCGGCGCCGAACAGTTCCTTGGCGCGGTCAATGGCCAGTTGCTCGACGATGTCGACGTATTCGCAGCCGCCGTAGTAACGCTTGCCGGGGTAGCCTTCAGCGTACTTGTTGGTGAGGACCGAGCCCTGGGCTTCCATGACGGCCGGGCTGGTGTAGTTCTCCGAGGCGATCAGCTCGATGTGATCTTCCTGACGCTTGGCTTCCTGTTCCATGGCGGCGTACAGGTCGGAGTCGTACTTGGCGATGGTCAAATTGCGGCTGAACATGGCGGTCCTCGAGGATCGGGCAGTAGAAAAGGGGGGCATTCTAACCCATCGGGTTTTATCTGGCATATGAAAGCGGGTCATGTGCGTGATGAGCGCGATGCAAGGCTAAAGCCTGGCTGCAAGCCGCGAGCCGCAAGCTGCAAGCCTCAAGCCTCAAGCCTCAAGCTGAATGCGGTGCGCTGCGGCTTTGCTTGTAGCTTGCCGCTTGTAGCTTGCCGCTGCTAATCAAGCATGAACAGCGCATCGTTGCTGAACTGCGCCTCGAATCGCGTCGCCGGCATGGGACGCCCGAACAGATAGCCCTGCACTTCGTCGCAGCCGTGTTCGCGCAAAAACTCCAGCTGCTCGTGGGTTTCCACGCCTTCGGCGATCACTGACAGATTGAGGCTGTGAGCCATGGCGATGATCGCCCGGGCGATTTGCGCGTCCTGTTCGCCGGACGGCAGGCCATCAACGAAGGTGCGGTCGATCTTCAGCACGTCGATGGGGAACTGCTTGAGGTAATTCAGCGACGAGTAGCCGGTGCCGAAGTCATCGACCGCAATGCTCAGGCCCAGTCGCTTGAGCCCGGCCAGAATTTGCATGGCTTCGCTCACCTCACGCATCAGGATGCTTTCGGTCAGTTCCAGCTCGAGGCAGGCGGGCGGCAGACCGATTTCCTGAAGGATGCCGGCAATGCGCGTGCCCAGCTGACCGTCCGAAAACTGCCGTGCGGAAATGTTCACCGACACCTTGGGCACGCGAACCCGCGCCAGGTGCCACTCGCGCAACTGGCGGCAGGCCTCCTTGAGCACCCACTCGCCGACTTCGACCACCAGCCCGAGCTCTTCGAGCACCGGGATGAATTCCACTGGCGGTACCAAACCGCGGCGCGGGTGACGCCAGCGCAGCAGCGCTTCGGCGCCGGTCAGACGCTTGCCGTCGCCACTGAACTGCGGCTGGTAATACAGCGTGAACTCGCCCTGCTCCAGGGCATGGCGCAGGTCGCTCTCCAGCTCCAGACGCTCAAGGGCACTGGCGTTCATGTCGGCTTGGTAAAACTGAAAGTTGTTCTTGCCGCGTTCCTTGGCGTGGTACATCGCCGTGTCGGCGTTCTTCATCAGCTGACTCAGTTCGTTACCGTCCTGAGGGCTGAGCGCGACGCCGATACTGGCCGTGACGAAAAACTCGCGCCCTTCCAGCACGAAGGGTTTCACCAGACTGGCAAGAATCTGTTCGGCCACATGAATCGCACGGTTCAGCGCCGCCTGTTGAGTGGGGCGAGGTTGCAGCAGCAGCGTGAACTCATCGCCGCCCATGCGTGCTACGGTGTCGTCCTCGTCGACGCATCCGAGCAGGCGCAAAGCCATTTCCTTGAGCATCCGGTCGCCGGCAGCATGGCCCAACGAATCGTTGATCGGCTTGAAGCGATCGAGGTCGAGGAACATCAACACCACCCACGTTTGCTGACGTTCGGCGTGCAGCAACGCGCTGTGCAGGCGATCCTGAAACAGCGTGCGGTTGGGCAGATGGGTCAGTGCGTCGTAATAAGCCAGCCGATGAATACGCTGCTCGCTGGCCTTGCGCTCGCTGATGTCGCTGAAGAAGCACACGTAGCTGGCCAGATCGCCTTCATCGTCGAGCACCGCAGTAATTCCGACCCACGCCGGGTAGTGCTCGCCGTCGCGCCGTTTGAGCCACAGCTCACCCTCCCAGCTACCGCGCTGGCTCAGCTGTTTGAGGATGTAGCCCAAGTGCGCTGCGTGCTGGTTCTCGACGGTCAGCATCATCGGCATCTGATCCAGCACTTGCGACACGGCGTAGCCACTGACCCGGGTGAAGGCGTCGTTGGCCTGCACGATGTAGCCCGCAGGGTCGGTGATCAGAATCGCCGAGGTCGAGTGCTCGAATACCGTGGCTGCCATCCGCAGGTCTTTTTCAGCGCGCCGCTGCTGACTGACATCACGTCCCACACCGAGAACGCCTTCGAAGGTCCCGGATTCATCCCACACCAGAACCAGACGCAGTTCCACGGGAATCTTGCGACCATCAGCGCGCATGCAATCGAACAGGAACAACTGAGTGGTGACCTCGCTGCGCAGGTCTGCCAGGGTTTCGGGCTTTTTCAACGCCTTACTGATCCGCTGCAGCAGCCCGTTGAAGCCGCTGAGCTGCTGAGGGTTGGCGATGATCGCTTTCCAGCCGTTTTGCAGAATCCACTCGGCGGTGTAACCCAGCACGGTGTGGACAGAAGGGCTGATGTAGTTGGCCCGCAATAATGGGTCGGTGGAGAAGATGACGTCGCTGATGCTCTCCGCCAGCATGCGGTAACGCTGTTCGCTCTCGCGCAGGGATTGACTGGCTTCCACTTGCTCGGTGATGTCTTTGGCGACGCCCACAATGCGCCGCACCTGACCGTCGTCATCCGCCGCCAGCGCCTGTTCGCGGATGTCGAGCAAGCGCCAGCCGTCATGCCGGTCACGAAAGCGCAGCTGACGATGAATCGTCTCGCCGCTGCAAGGCTCGCCATGGGTCCGGCGTAACTGCTCGTACGCGCTGAGATCATCCGGGTGCAGCAAGAGCTCCCAGAAGTATTCGCCCATCTCCTCCAGCTCGGGCCGGCTGTAACCCAGCGTCTGGCCCAAGTGGTGGTTGCTGTAGATCATTCTGCGCGTGACTACATCCTGTACGTACAAATGGTCGGGAACGGTTCGCACCACATCCGACCAGAACCGCTCCCGCTCCTGCAGCGACAGCTCGGCCTGCTTGCGGTTAGTAACATCACTGATGCTGAGGATGACGGCGTTAAAGTCTTCGGCCTGCTCGGGCAAACGCATGACCAGCCAGAGATGCTGGTCACCGCCCTGAGCGCCGGGTAGCAGAATTTCCAGCTCCAGTTGACGCTGCCCGTCGAGGACGGCTTGAAGGATCTGCAGACCGATGCCGTTTTTGAGGCGGGGGCAACCTTCGATGAGCTGTTGCCAGACATGCTGTGCCGATTCTGCGCGCAGCACTTGAGCGGCGACCTGATTGACTTCGGTGATGCGCAACTGCTGAAGCAGGTCGCTGATTTGCTCAGGCTGGCGGGTCAGGCGCGCGTTCAGGTCTTCGCCGCTGTTCACGTGCAGGTGCTTCAGACAGGCCGGCAGACCTGAGAGGTCCAGCACACAGAGCGCGACGCCAGAGCCTTCAAAAATGTCTTTGTAGCGGCGACGGCTTTGATGCAACTGGAGTTGGCGGCGGCGCAGGCTGCGCAACGCGAACAACGGGATGATTGAACAGAGCAGGGCGAGCAGGCATTTGCCGATCAGCGGGAGCAGAAGGGTCTGGCGAGCTTTCTGCGGGTCGAACAGGCCACGCAGTTGCCAGTCGCTGTGGGTCAGCGGCTGCACAAGGACGGTCTGCAGCTCACTGTCAGCGGACTCATCGGCGTCAGGCAGGCTTTTGTAAAGGGGGCGGTGACTGCTGATATCTTCCAGCCGCCAAGCGGGCTGGAAATCCAGGTCGCTTTGGTGGGACAGGGATTTCAGCATGTCGGGCTTGAGCCGTAGCGCCCAGTAGCGCTCATTGCCGGTGCCGGTGCCCGGCTGACGGATGAACAGGTAGAGCGTCGAGGCGCTCGAGTCGTTGGCATAAAAGTATGGGTGACCCTGGACGACCGAATGCATCTGGGTCAAAAAGCCGACGTCACGGGTATCGCCGTCGCTGTCAACCGTGACATTCCCGTCGCTGTCGAGCCAGACCAGGCTTTTCAGCGCCGGCATGGACTGACGCAGACTGGCCAGCACTGACACTGATTCGTCTGCAGATTGCGAAGCGTCGTGCGCCTCGTCGAGCACGTTCAGTGCCACCTGCGCGTTGAGGGCCATGTTCAGCCCCAACCGGTCGGCGAGCTGCACGCTGTAATCGATGCTGCGCTTGTGCTGACGCTCCTGAGACTGCTGGAACTGCTCGATCATCTGCCATAACAACAGCATCAACATCATCAGGACCAGGACCGCGAGCGCACCTCTGAGTACGCCTCTGAAAGGCACATTCGTTGCGCTATCGGATGGGCGCAGGGGTGAGATGGGTGTCGGTTTGAACAAACTGTGATCCTGACTACTGGACTGAATCAGCATGTGCGATACGCACTATAAGCCCGGTGCGCAAAAGGCGGCTAGCATGCCACCGAGCTGTGGCAAAGTGCCAGCGCTATTGGGCCGGACGGTTTGCCCTGCTGCGTGCATTCGGGTAGCTTTGCGCCACGCGCGACGCGCCGGTTTCTGCACGGTGTGCTTGCATGCTTCAGAAGACTGCAAGCATTGCTCCAGCTTCAATACCGGTGCTCGGAAGTTTGTCCCCGCCGCGCCGCTTCGGCCTGATCAATTCAAGGCCCGGAATCGCGCTACGGCAAGCTGCGGCGCGAAGATAAACGCATTTTTTGCGACGCAGCACCAAGCTCGCTCCTTTATTCACCGTCTCATTCCAGGTTTTCATTCCATGGCTCAATACGTCTTTACCATGCATCGGCTGAGCAAAGTTGTTCCGCCGAAGCGGGAAATCCTGAAAAACATCTCCCTCTCGTTTTTCCCCGGCGCCAAGATCGGCGTCCTCGGCCTCAACGGTTCGGGTAAATCCACGCTGCTGAAAATCATGGCCGGTGTCGACACCGAGTTTGATGGTGAAGCGCGCCCGATGCCCGAGCTGAACATCGGCTATCTGCCCCAAGAGCCGCAGCTCGACCCGACCAAGACCGTACGGGAAGTGGTCGAGGAAGCGGTCAGCGTGATCAAGGACGCTCAAGCGCGCCTGGACGAAGTCTATGCCGCCTACGCGGAGCCGGACGCTGATTTCGACAAGCTGGCGGCCGAGCAGGCCAAGCTGGAGTCCATCCTGCAAGCCAGCGACGGCCACAACCTGGAGCGCCAGCTGGAAGTCGCCGCCGATGCGCTGCGTCTGCCGGCCTGGGATGCCAAGGTCGAACACCTCTCTGGTGGTGAGAAACGTCGCGTCGCGCTGTGCCGCCTGTTGCTGTCCGCCCCGGACATGCTGCTGCTCGACGAACCGACCAACCACCTGGACGCCGACTCTGTCGCCTGGCTCGAGCATTTCCTGCACGATTTCCCGGGCACCGTCGTGGCGATCACCCACGACCGGTACTTCCTCGACAACGTCGCCGGCTGGATTCTGGAACTCGACCGCGGTGCGGGCATTCCGTACGAAGGCAACTACTCCGGCTGGCTTGAAGCCAAGTCCGATCGTCTGGCGGCCGAATCGAAGCAGCAGTCGGCCCATGAAAAGGCCATGAAAGAAGAACTCGAGTGGGTCCGTAAAGGCGCCAAGGCGCGCCAGTCGAAATCCAAGGCCCGCCTGCAGCGCTTCGAAGAGCTCCAGTCCCAGGAATTCCAGAAGCGCAGCGAAACCAACGAGATCTACATCCCGGCTGGTCCGCGCCTGGGCGACAAGGTCATCGAGTTCAAGAACGTCACCAAGGGCTATGGCGATCGCGTGCTGATCGACAACCTGTCGTTCTCCATGCCTAAAGGCGCCATCGTCGGCGTGATCGGCGGTAACGGTGCCGGTAAGTCAACGCTGTTCCGCATGCTGATGGGCAAGGAGCAACCGGATTCCGGCTCCATCGAAGTCGGCGAAACCGTGCAGCTGGCATGCGTCGATCAAAGCCGCGACGACCTGGACGGCAGCAAAACCGTGTTCGCGCAGATTTCCGACGGCTCCGATCAGATCAAGATCGGCAACTACGAAATCCCGTCGCGCACCTATGTCGGCCGTTTCAACTTCAAAGGCGGTGATCAGCAGAAGTTCGTGAAGGACCTGTCTGGCGGTGAGCGCGGTCGTCTGCACCTGGCGCTGACGTTGAAGGAGGGCGGCAACGTCCTGCTCCTCGACGAACCGTCAAACGACCTCGACGTTGAAACCCTGCGTTCCCTCGAAGAAGCCCTGCTGGACTTCCCGGGTGCTGCCATTGTGATCTCTCACGATCGGTGGTTCCTTGACCGCGTTGCAACTCACATCCTCGCGTACGAAGATGACTCGCAAGCTGTGTTCTTCGAAGGCAACTACACCGAGTACGAAGCCGATCGCAAGAAACGCCTCGGCGACGCAGCCGCTCAGCCGCACCGCGTGCGTCACAAAAAACTGGCCTGATTCGGGTTGGTGTCATAAAAAAACGGAGCCTTCGGGCTCCGTTTTTTTGTCTGGCCTATTGCCGGTCAATTGAGTCAGTCGCCGGCCTCAATCCGCATGACCTCGATGACTGCATCGCCAACCGGCCGCTGCCAAGTGACTTCGTCACCGACACTGGCGCCGAGCAACGCCTTGCCCAGCGGCGACGCCCAATTGATCAACTGACTGCCAGCATCGGCCTGATCCTCTCCGACCAGTTGCACGCGCTGCTCGACACTGTCCTCGTCGGCAAAGGTCACCCAACTGCCAATCTGAACCTTGTCCTCTGACGCGCTGCTGACCACTTGGGCGCTCTGCAGGCGCTGGTTGAAATAACGCAGGTCGCGTTCGATTTCGGCCATGCGCTGTTTGTCG
The DNA here is from genome assembly GCF_053903055.1 of Pseudomonas sp. AK106. Taxonomy (NCBI): domain Bacteria; kingdom Pseudomonadati; phylum Pseudomonadota; class Gammaproteobacteria; order Pseudomonadales; family Pseudomonadaceae; genus Pseudomonas; species Pseudomonas sp. AK106. The sequence continues at coordinate 4,667,256 of NZ_CP096426.1, read as the reverse complement.
GCGTCATCACCTTGGGCGTTCTGTTCGCTGTATTGCGCTTGCAGCTGCTCAACCTGAACCTGCAATTGATCAAAGCCGCGCTGGGTGACGTAGTTGATCTGGGCGCTGATCTGCCGTTCAACCGGCGGGTCGATTTGCGCGGCGGCGTTGTCTTCGTTGACGAAGGCGCGACTCATGGCGGGCTCCTGTTCATGGCTTGATCACATTGGGCCATAGTGAGTCCCCGATAGTTTCACGCGCTGTCCGCCGCGGCAGGCTTTCAATGAGAGCGGTAGGCTTTGGCGGCGTCCTGAGTTCGCTGACGGTCCCAATCGCGGTCCCGGTCATTCCAGATGCTGTCGCGGCCCTGATCCTGGACATTGCTGTTGGCAAGTTGCGCCTGGCACTGGCGGAATCCGTCCGACCAGCCTTGCGCATACAGCGTGTCACGCAAATAGCGCGGCACGTCCTTTTTGAATTGCCCTTTCATGAGATCGATGGATTGCCGCCCGCTCCCGCAGCCATCCTGAAAACCGTCAGCGAATGCCGGTGGGTAACCTTCGGCCACTAACTGGTCGTGGGTAGACTGACATCCGGCGATGACTACAACGCACCACAGCACAGCCCATCGCGCATTCATTTTGATTTCCTCACTGCTTGAGAGAAGTTTAGAAGCGCTTCTGTGAGTTATTGGTAAAAACGCTGTAGGAAATCCATTAACCGATGCCCGGTCACGCGCATTAAGTTCCGCCTTCTTTGCTTGGCGACGATAGCTTGAAAAACGTCCGGTAATTTTCCTCTGAGCGGGCCGTGCAGATTCAAGGTTGTTAAACTGTCGCGCTGCGCAAAACCGTTTAGGAAGATTGATGAACCTCAGAACGATTCTGATCCTCGGCGCACTCAGCGCTTTTGGCCCGTTGGCCATCGACTTTTACCTGCCAGGTTTCCCGGCCATCGCGTTGGCGTTCGGCACCGACGAGAAACACGTTCAGCTGACCCTGGCCTCTTATTTCCTCGGCCTGAGCATCGGCCAGCTTGCCTATGGCCCGATCGCCGATCGTTTCGGCCGTCGGATCCCGCTGTTGTTTGGCGTCGGCTTGTTCACCCTCGCATCCCTGGCGTGCGCCCTGGCGCCTTCACTGGAGTGGCTGATTGCTGCCCGCTTCGTACAAGCGTTGGGCGGATGTGCCGGCATGGTGCTGTCGCGGGCGATCGTCAGCGACAAATGCTCACCCGTCGACTCGGCCAAGGTGTTCTCGCAATTGATGCTGGTCATGGGCCTGGCGCCGATTCTGGCCCCCATGCTGGGCGGGTTGTTGGTCAACGTCGTGGGTTGGCAGGCCATCTTCCTGACCTTGACGGGATTCAGCGCACTCACCGCAGTGGCGGTATTCAGGGGCTTGCCGGAAAGCATGCCGGCCGGCCACCCGCGACTGCCGCTCTCGGGCGCGCTGGGTTCTTACTGGAACCTGCTGGGCGACCGGATCTTTCTGGGCCACGCGCTCACCGGCGGCATCGCGATGGCCGGGATGTTCTCCTACATTGCTGGCTCGCCTTTCGTTTTCATCAAGCTCTACGGCGTCCCGGCGGAACACTACGGCTGGTTGTTCGGCATCAACGCTGCCGGCTTCATCCTCATCGCCCAGGTGAACGCCCGACTCGTTGGCCGCTATGGTCCGGCGTGGTTGCTGTCGCGGACTGTCTGGATCTATCTCGCTGCCGCTCTCGTGCTGTTGACCATCGCCTCCCTGCACACCGAAAAGCTGTGGCCGCTGCTGATCCCGCTGTTCATCTATATCGCCAGCCTGGGCTGCATCATCCCTAACGCTTCAGCGTGCGCGATGAGCGGGCAGGGCAAACGCGCGGGCAGCGCGTCGGCCTTGTTGGGGTGTTTGCAATTCAGTGTCGCAGCGGGCGCTGCGGCACTGGTTGGCGTACTGCATGACGGAACAGCCGTGCCGATGGCGACCGTCATTACCTTGTGTGGTGTGCTGGCTGTGACGCTTGCCATGATCACTCGCCGGTCGCAGCAGAAGCGAGACGCGCAGACTCCCCACACGGATGTGCGTATTTAACCGACGTCGGCAACGTTAACGCGTTGCCGATTTTCACCGGGTTTAATGTGTGCCTGTACAAGCATGTTCAGCCTGTTGAAAAAGAGTGGGTTACATGAGGTTGTTTACTACTTTCGAATTGGAAACTTCTTACAGGGAATCAAAACTCTTAAGGGAGTCGCGTGATTTATCCAGAGAAGTTCACTTCTGACATCCCCCGTCAGCAGATTATTTTCTTGAAGGGCTCAGGAGTTTCCGTTGTAGGCAATCGCCCTGGCGCTAAATTCGCGAACTGCCGTCATTCCCGCAAATGCCCGTCCTTTAAGGGGGGAAGGCGGCTATCCAGCTGAGTCTGTCCATCAAATGATATGCCGGATTATGCTGAACATTCGCCAAAACGGCCCACAAACAAAGGGCAAGCCCATGGACAAGTTGATCCGCCGATCGGCTGCAGGTCTTATACTAAGCGCCGTCATGGATCCGATTTAATTCTCATTTTTCTAACTGTATTGCGATGGCGCAGCTATCTGTATGGCCTGCAAGTTCAAGCAATCAGAGTTCGTATGAGGTGATTTAAATCAAGGTTCGTTTTCGCCTTAAACACCGATGATGGTCCACCACAGCAGCGGCCCGGCGCTTTCGACTGATTACGCCCGTGATCCCGCGCCAATGCACGCCTCGACCTGCGCACCGGCGCCGGTCCGCTTAGATAATGTTCAACAGGGAGTGAAGACATGGAATATGTACCTTGCATCAGCCAGATCGCTGCGTTGCTCGCCGACCCCAAACGCAGTGCGATCGTGTGGGCATTAATGGACGGAACATCGCGGGCGGCCAATGAAGTAGCTTCGCTGGTGGGTCTTTCCACTTCCTCCGCCGGTGCGCATCTGGCTCGCCTTGCCGCCGGGGGATTGCTGCGCCACGAAGTGCGTGCCCGCAAGCGCTACTTCAGGCTCGCTGCCCCGGAAGTCCGCACCGCCGTCCAGGCGCTGGTCAGTGCATCAATGGTCAGCGCGGATCTGATCAGCCGCAGCATGGCGCAACCGTTGCCCCCACTGCCGCTGTGTCGTGCCAGTGTCTGCGCGGATCACCTGGGTGGCGAAATGGGGGCCGAGCTGTATTTGAGGATGCTGGGCGCGGGCTGGATCGAACAATCCGAGCACCGTCTCGAAGTCACCAGTGTCGGTATTTCCCGCTTTGCCGAACGGGGGATTTTTATTCCCGCGCTGGCCCACAGACGACGCGAAGCCGTGTGTGCCTGTGTTGACTGCCATGAAAGCAGGCCGCACCTGGGCGGCGCCTTGGGGGCAGGGCTTTTGCAGTTGTTCATGCAGCTGGGTTGGCTGCGGACGACGGAAGAGGCCTCTACGTTGCAGGTCTCTTCCAATGGTCAGCGAGAAATCAGCAAGATCGCTTCGGCGGCGTGACGCCCTCGGAGGAAGCGCGGCGTGTGGCGCAGAACGTCCACACGCTTTTGCTCATCAAAGGAGGTGACTGATCAGGGCTTGATCAGGCGGGCGTCGAGGCTGTTTTGCGCCAGGCGCTTGGCCTGATCCTGGGTCATGCCCAGATGGGTGTGCAGCGCGTGGAAGTTCTCGGTCACGTAGCCCCCGAAGTACGCCGGATCATCGGAGTTGACGGTCACTTTCACGCCGCGCTCGAGCATGTCCAGAATGTTGTGCTGACCCATGTGATCGAAAACGCAGAGCTTGGTGTTGGACAACGGGCAGACCGTCAGGGGGATTTGCTCATCGATGATGCGCTGCATCAGGCGCTCGTCTTCGATGGCGCGCACGCCGTGATCGATACGCTGGATCTTCAGCAAATCCAGTGCTTCCCAGATGTACTCCGGCGGACCTTCTTCACCGGCGTGGGCAACAGTCAGGAAGCCTTCACCGCGAGCGCGATCAAAGACGCGCTTGAACTTGCTCGGCGGATGGCCCATTTCCGAGCTGTCCAGGCCGACGGCGACGAAGGTATCGCGATAGGGCAGGGCCATATCGAGGGTTTTCTGCGCTTCGTCTTCGCTCAAATGGCGCAGGAAGCTGAGGATCAGGCCACTGCCGATGCCGAGTTTTTCCTTGCCGTCTTTCAAGGCGCCGGCAATGCCGTTAAGCACGACTTCAAACGGGATGCCACGGTCGGTGTGGGTCTGAGGATCGAAGAACGGTTCGGTGTGAATGACGTTCTGCTCCTTGCAGCGCTCCAGGTAGGCCCAGGTCAGGTCGTAGAAATCCTGCTCGGTGCGCAGCACGTCGGCGCCGCGGTAATACAGGTCGAGAAACTCCTGCAGATTATTGAAGGCATAGGCCTTGCGCAGGGTTTCGACGTCTGCCCAGGGCAGGGCGATCTTGTTGCGCTCAGCCAGAGCGAACAACAGTTCCGGCTCCAGCGAGCCCTCCAGATGCAGGTGCAGTTCTGCCTTGGGCAGGGCGTTCAACCAGTCGTACATGGGCGTTGTCTCTTAAGGTGCAATGCCGGGCATTCTACAGAGTCAGGCGCGTGGGCTGAATAAAACCTGACCGGACGGTTCACACGGTACTTTGGCTTGCATCACCAACGGTTCAGGCAACGATACGTCGCATTTGCCGGGGTTTATAGGCGACTGCCGGTCCTGAACACCGTCAGATTGAAGACAATTTGATGGGGCGGCGCGACGATGTGTCGCGACCCGCTGCTAACCTGTCTTGAAACCTTTGTTTACATCCACACTCTCAAGCGCTTCAGTAAACTTCACTTCATGGATGTGCGGCCAGGGTCGCAAGGGGCTAAAAGGCAGCGATGGGCACGATTCTAAAGCAGGAAAAGTTTCTTCTACTGGCGGTCATTGCGACCTTTTTCGCGTACTTCTACGAACATCAGTTGCTCAGCAATGGGCACACCATCGCGCTGATCGCGGGCATCGCCCTGGTGGGCTTCATCATATGCGCCTCGCTGCGCGTGGCTCACCATGCCGAGTTGCTGGCGGAAAAGGTCGGTGATCCCTACGGTACGATGATCCTGACCTTGTCGGCGGTGCTGGTTGAGGTCGTGATTCTGGCGATCATGATGAGTAACGAACCTTCACCCACGCTGGTGCGGGACACCATCTACTCGGCCGTAATGCTCGACATCAACGGGATTCTGGGTCTGGCCGCGTTGATGGGCGGGCTCAAGCACGGCGAACAGTCTTACAACGATGACTCCGCGCGGTCTTACAGCGTGATGATTCTGACTGCCATGGCGGTGTCGATGGTGGTGCCGGAATTCATTCCCGAAGGGAAGTGGAAGCTTTACTCGGCCTTCACCATCGGCGCAATGATTCTGCTTTATGCGCTGTTCCTGCGTATGCAGGTTGGGCCGCACAGTTACTTCTTCAGCTACAACTACCCGGACAAGAAGCGCCGCAAGGGTGAGGCCGAAGAAGCGCACGAGCCAGTCAACCTGACGCGTTCGATCGCCACGCTGGTTTTCGGCGTGGTGGTGATTGGCGCGTTGGCCGAGGTCATGTCGAAAACCGTCGATCTGGGTCTGGAAGGCAGCGGCGCGCCGCCTGTCATGACGGCGATTCTGGTGGCGGCGATCTCGGCAGCGCCGGAAATCCTGACCGCCTTGCGAGCCGCGCTGGCCAACCGCATGCAGTCAGTGGTCAACATTGCGCTGGGGGCCTCGCTGTCGACGGTGATCCTGACCGTTCCGGTCATGGAAGGCATGGCGCTCTACAGCGGTCAGGCGTTCCAGATGGCGATGACGCCGGTGCAGACAGTGATGATCTTCGTCACCTTGCTGGTCTGCGCCATCAACCTCAACGACGGCGAAACCAACGCCATCGAAGGCATGACGCATTTTGTGCTGTTTGCCACCTTCATCATGCTGTCTTTGATGGGGCTGTAGACCGGTTTCGGCTTGAGGGCAGCAGTGGGGAGTCAGCAGTTTCACTTCCCCACCGCTGCGGCAACGCATCACCCTCTGATCAATTCCGCAGCGGCCTGCCGATGGTCTGCGACCAATCCCTTCAGATCCAGCCCTTCTACCTCACCGTCAATCACTCGCCATTTGCCGCCGATCATCACCCGATCTGCGCGATCAGCCCCGCACAGCAACAGCGCCGAGAGCGGATCGTGGCTGCCAGAGAAGCGCAACTCGTCCAGCTTGAACAGCGCCAGATCAGCCTGTTTGCCCACGGCCAACTCGCCAATGTCCTGCCGGCCCAACAATTGCGCCGAGCCCTTGGTCGCCCAGCCCAATGCCAGTTCCGGCGTGATCTTTTCCGCCCCGTAACGCAAGCGCTGCAGGTAAAGCGCTTGCTTGGCTTCCAGCATCATGTTCGAGGCGTCGTTTGACGCAGATCCATCGACGCCCAGACCGATTGTCGCGCCCGCCGCAAGCAGGTCCAGCGTGGGGCAGATGCCTGATGCAAGGCGCATGTTCGAACTCGGGCAATGACAGACCCCGGTGCCCGCCTGGCCGAGGCGTGTGATCTCTTCACTGTTGAAGTGAATCCCGTGCGCCAGCCAGGTACGAGGGCCAAGCCACCCGACGCTGTCCAGGTAATCCACTGTGCGCAGGCCGAAGCGCTGCAGGCAGAAATCCTCTTCATCCAGGGTTTCGGCCAGATGCGTGTGCAGGCGCACGTCGTGCTTCTCCGCCAGCGCCGCGCTTTCAGCCATGATCTCGGTTGTCACGGAAAACGGCGAACACGGTGCTAACGCAATCTGGACTTGCGCGCCGTCACCCCGCTCGTGGTAGGTCTCGATCAACCGCACGCTGTCATCGAGAATCACCTGGCCCTGCTGGACGGTTTGTTGGGGTGGCAGGCCTCCGTCTGCCTCGCCCAGGGTCATCGAACCCCGCGTCAGCATCGCGCGCATCCCCAGTTCGCGGACGCTTTCTACCTGGACATCGATGGCGTCTTCCAGACCCTGCGGAAACAAATAATGGTGGTCGGCGGCGGTGGTGCAGCCCGACAGCAGCAACTCGGTCAGGGCGACCTTGCTGGCCAGTGCGAGCTTTTCCGGCGTTAATCGCGCCCACACCGGGTACAGGGTTTTCAGCCAGGGGAATAACGGCTGATTGACCACCGGGCCCCAGGCGCGAGTCAGCGTTTGATAAAAGTGGTGGTGAGTGTTGATCAGGCCGGGCAGCAGCACATGCTCCCGTGCATCGAATACGTGATCGCAAGGCTGTGCAGGCTGTTGCCCGAGCGGGAGCATCTCAGCGATAACCCCGCCTTCGACCACCAGGCCGCCGCGAGCATCGAGTTCATTGGCCGTGAAAACGGCGAGGGGATTTTTCAACCAGGTACGGATCGCGGGCATTGGCCGGCTCCTCTGAAAGTGGGTTCAGGTCGCCAGCTCAGTGTTGCCCTGTCTGCTGATCCAGGGTCGCCGCAGCATCGAACGTGCTGCGAGGCGAGGGCGGATTCTAGAATGGTGTGGCGGGCGCGGGCAAGTCACGTCAGCTCATGCTGCCGCGACTTGCATCGCAATCACCAGGGAATCGTCTCACCCTTATAGTTCACGAAGTGATGACCGCCTTTCCCTGCAAACCGCTCAATCTGCTCGACAATCCCACGCACGCTGGTCTCGACGTCGATATCCGCGCCTTCGCCACCCATCGCCGTACGGACCCAGCCCGGGTGCATCGATACCACGGTGGGCTTGTTATCGGCCAATTGCGTCACGAACGTGTGGGTCATTGAGTTCAGCGCGGCTTTGCTTGCTTTGTACAGCGCCATCTCTGGCGCGTCTGGCATGGTGACGCTGCCGAGCACCGAGCTCATGAACGCAATCACGCCGGTCTCGGGACGGATCTGGTCGACGAAGCGCTTGGCGAGGCGGATGGGCGCGACGGCGTTGGTGAGAAACAGCTGACCCAGTTCGCCGGCAGTGGCGTCGGTGGGGTTGGGATGCATCGGACCCATCACGCCGGCGTTGACGAACAGCAGGTCATACGTCTGGCCCTTGAGGTTATGAGTCAGCACTTCGAGGGAAGACGGCTCGTCGATGTCCAGTGTCTGCAAGTGAACATTCGGCAGTGCCTTGATCTCGTCGGCCTTTTGAGCGTCGCGGACGGTGGCAGTGACTTCCCAGCCCAGTTCCGTCAGACGTTTCACCAGTCCGAGGCCGAGGCCGCGTGACGCTCCGATGATCAGGGCTGTTTTAGGGGTGGACATTGAAATGACTCCTTTACAGGCAAACAAAAAATTTAGCTCAATCCATGGACAGCACGGCGCGACGGGAATTTTGTTTCTTGAAGCGCCGTGTTGCCGCGAGGCGCTCACGTTAGCGCCAGAGGATGACAGAGGCTCGCGACATATGTGAGTGGACGTTTCCCACAGGAAGCTCAGGGGGCAGGATGGCGCACGCTCGTGCCTGCTGGCGGTATGTCTGTATAAAAAATATCCAATTCCGCCAATGCGTGCTGTACCCGGCAGTCGGCGAAGGCTTGCACGGGTTATCCACAGTTTGCTCCACAGGTAATGTGAGCAACTGTGGAGTAGCGATACAGTCCGCTCGAATCGGGGGTTGCATCGGCATAACTGGCGTTAACATCCTGTTTTACGACAGGTTTTACTCACAAGGCACTGTTTTGGCTAAAAAGTGATCAAGCTCCGCCAAGCCATATGGATCAAGGGCTGCGGCGGTGTGTGCTCAGCTTGTCCACAGCCGGATGCACAGTAGATGTGGGCAAATCCACTGGCGATTAGGGTCGTCGCGTTTCATTGCAGGACCGGCTTTAGCCGGGAAGGCGTCGATGGGTCCGTGGATCGGTTACTGCGGCCGCTGCAACACGATCCGACCGCGACTGATGTCGGACAATTGGCGCTGAAGCGTTTCGATCTGCTCGGGCCCCAGGGCGATTGAGAGCGTGACGCCGTTTGCGTTGAAGCGCTCATCCTCCACAAGCCCGTTGAGTTCAGCCACTCGCAGCTTTATCAGCACCAGTTCACTGAAGCTGCAATCGAATTGCAACGACACTCGGTTGATCAACGGCACCCGATCAGCCTGCTGCAGGCATTTATTGGCGCCTCCACCGTAGGCCCTCGCGAGCCCGCCGGTGCCCAGTTGAATCCCGCCGTACCAGCGGATGACCAGCACTACGACCTGATCGAAATCCTGAGCATCAATGGCCGCGAGTATCGGCCGCCCAGCCGTGCCGCCCGGTTCTCCATCGTCGTTGCTGCGGTACTGCGCGCCCAGCTTCCAGGCCCAGCAATTGTGCGTGGCGTCGAGATCACTGTGCTCCTCGATGAACGCTTGAGCATCGGCAGCCGTGTCGATGGGGGCGGCGAGGGTAATGAATCGGCTCTTGCGAATCTCTTCGCGAAACTCGCAGGGGCCGGTGAGCGTAAAAGGCATTGTAGTTCCAGACTGCGCTTGGGTTTTCAGGGTTATAAAGCAGGCGTGAGTCCGCAGCCTTTGAGGATAATGCGGATCAAGTTATCCCCAGCGGCCTCCATGTCTTGCTTGGTCAGCTTCGAACGGCCGGTGACCTGGCAAATCTGCGTGGCGAAGTCAGCGTAATGCTGAGTGCTGCCCCACAGCAGGAAAATCAGATGCACCGGATCGACCGGATCCATCTTTCCGTCGTCGATCCAGGCCTGGAAAACGGCGGCACGCCCCTGGAACCATTCGCGGTAGTCCTGGCTGAAATACTGGCTCAGGCACTCGCCGCCACTGATGATCTCCATCGCGAATATGCGCGAAGCTTGTGGCTGGCGTCGTGAGAACTCCATCTTGGCGCGTATGTAGTGCGTCAGCGCCTGTGCCGGATCGTCGTCTGCGCTCAAGTTGTTAAAGGTGCTGTCCCACAACTCGATGATGTTGCTCAGCACCGCGATATACAGACCCAGCTTGTTGGTGAAGTAATAGTGCAAGTTGGCTTTGGGCAAACCGGCATTCTGCGCGATGGTGTTCATGCTGGTGCCCTTGAAGCCATGCCGAGCGAACTCGTCCTCGGCAGCCTTGAGGATCGCTTCTTCGTTCTTCTGCCGAATGCGGCTGGCCGGTTTGGTGGCGCTGGGGCTGTGAGCGGGGACTTCGAGGGTCATGTGCGGTTCCAGACGGATCATTTGGGTGCGACGCGGTGAACACATAGCGCACCCGCGATCATCCGACAAGCGTGACCTTGTAAATCAGTGCTCAAAGGATTCCGTTGCCTGGTTGTTGGCTTCGCTCGAGGTCTTGGCCTCCGGAAGTAACAGGCACATCACGATGGCCGTCAGACCGCCGCTGGTGATTGCCGAGTCAAACAGGCTCTGCACCCATTGCGGCAAATGATGCAGCAGCGTCGGCTGCGCCGCGATACCCAGCCCTACACCGAACGAGGTGGCGATGATCAACATGCTGCGGCGATCCAGCGGCGCTTGAGCAAGGATCCGGACGCCCGCCGCCGCGACGCTGCCGAACATCACCAATGTTGCGCCGCCAAGCACTGGTTTCGGAATCTGCTGAAGAACCGCACCGATCACCGGAAACAGTCCAAGCAGAAAAAGGATCGCTCCTATATAGAGGCCGACATAGCGGCTGGCCACGCCGGTGAGCTGAATCACCCCGTTATTCTGCGCAAAGGTGGTATTCGGGAATGCGCTGAAAGTCGCCGCGATCATGCAACTGACACCGTCGCCCAATACACCGCCCTTCAGTCGGGCAATGTAGCTTTGGCCCTTGATGGGTTCGCGGGAGAGCATGCAGTTGGCGGTGAGGTCGCCGACGGTTTCGATACTGCTGATCAGATAAATAAGCGCTACCGGTAGGAACGCGGCCCAGTCGAAGCTGAATCCGAACCGAAAGGGCACGGGAATGCTGACCAGCGCAACATCGGCGATGGAGTGAGGTAAGAGCTTGCCGCTGAACCACGCTGCAATGCTGCCGACCGCGAGCCCGATAATAATGGCCGACAGCCGCAACCAGGGCGCGCTTGAACGGTTGAGCACGACGATCACTGCCAGCACAAAAACGCCAAGGGCCAGATTCACCGGCTCGCCGAAGTCCGGAGCGTTGAAGCCGCCTCCCAGATCAGTCACGCCGACCTTGATCAGACTGACGCCGATCAGCGTGATGACGATACCGGTGACCAGCGGTGTGATCACCCGACGCAATTGGCCGATGAAACGGCTCAGCACAATCTGCACGACGGCGCCGAAGAAACATACCCCGAACACCATGGCCATGATGTCTTCCGGGCTGCCACCGCGCTGCTTGACCATGAAACCTGCCGACAGCACCGCACCGAGAAATGCGAAGCTGGTGCCTTGCAGGCAAATCATGCCGGCGCCGATACCGAACGGTCGGCGCGCCTGAATGAACGTGCCCACACCCGAGACCATCAGCGCCATGCTGATCAGATAAGGCATGTAAGCACCGAGCCCGAGCGCCGATCCGATAATCAGTGGCGGCGTGATAATGCCCACGAATGCGGCGAGGACATGCTGGATTGCAGCCAGGACCGCGGGCCCGGGGTGCGGTCGGTCGTTGAGGCCATAGATGAGGTCGTTATTGTCTGGCGCTTCAGGCTGCATGCTGGCTCTCGATGTTTGTGTGGGGCTTCGACATCCAGCGTTACTGCAAAAACCTGTCCAATTGATCAGTTACCTGTTCACCGATTCGCTGTACATGCCCGTGTCTCAAGGGCTGGACGAATATGGCAGCCGGTTGACGGCGTGTTATTGAGGCGTCGACGTACTGAGCCGGCTTCATCGTGTGGCAGCCAGACTCTCCAGAAAACTTTCCAGCACCAAATGGGGGCGGCGGCCTTTGCGCGTGACGGTCACAAGGCTGAGGTCATAAAACCGCGCTTTGGGCTTCAGCGCACGCAGCCGACCTTGTTGCACCCAAAGGCTGGCGTAGTGGTCGGGCAGATAACCGATGTAACGCCCGGTCAGAATCAGAAACGCCATGCCTTCCCGATCCGACGCGCTCGCGGTGCACTTCAACGCCTGATAGTGGGCCTGGATTTCACTCGGCAGACGAAACGTCGGCGCAATGGTTTCCTGTGCGGACAGTCGATCGTCGTCAAGCAGCGCATCGTCTACGTAAAACAAGGGATGCCCGACCGCGCAATACAGCAGCGAACGTTCGCTATACAGCGGCTGATATTCCAGGCCTGACAAGGCGCTGGCCTGGGGTACGACGCCAACATGCAAGCTGCCGTCGAGCACCCCTTGCTCGACTTCGTTGGGCGCGATCATGCGGATATTGATGTGCACGTCCGGGCCACGTTCTTTCAGCTGGGAAAGCGCGTGGGTGATGCGCATGTGGGGGAGTGTGACCAGATTGTCCGTTAGCCCGATGTTCAATTCGCCGCGCAGATGTCGGTGAAGACCGTTCACCTCCGTACGAAAACTCTCAAGTGCGCTCAATAGCTGCAGTGATGACTGATAAACCTCTCGGCCTTCCTCCGTCAGGGAAAACCCGGCACGGCCTCGTTGGCAAAGGCGTAATCCCAGGCGCTGTTCGAGATCACTCATCTGCTGACTGATGGCAGATCGACCAATACCCAGCGCGCTTTCCGCTGCCGAGAAGCCGCCGGACTCTACTACGCTGCGAAAGATGCGCAGCAGACGGATGTCAAAATCGCTGACTTGCGCCAGCGGGTCGTTGCGGCGGGTGCTCATAGTTTAGTGGCCGGTGAACTGAGGATCGTAAAAGCAGGGTTTTCCAGACTTTATGCCCGTGACACTTTAGCTGCAACCGGCTTGCACCCGCCCGCAATTCAATGGGGAAGTCAGGCCCCCACGACCAGTGAGGTTAATTCCGATGAATATGCCCGAATCGTCCGACATGTCTCTGGCGAGCCAACTCAAACTTGACGCCCACTGGATGCCCTACACGGCGAACCGAAACTTCCATCGCGATCCACGTCTGATCGTCGCCGCCGAGGGGAGCTATCTCACGGACGACAAAGGCCGCAAAATTTATGACGGTCTGTCGGGGCTGTGGACCTGTGGGGCAGGGCACACCCGCAAGGAGATTCAGGAAGCGGTTTCCCGGCAGCTAGGTACGCTGGACTACTCGCCGGGATTCCAATTCGGACACCCGCTGTCCTTCCAGCTGGCTGAAAAGATCACCGATCTGACACCCGGCAAGCTGAATCACGTCTTCTATACCGACTCCGGATCGGAGTGCGCTGACACTGCCGTCAAGATGGTGCGCGCTTACTGGCGCTTGAAAGGCCAGGCGACCAAAACCAAGATGATCGGCCGTGCCCGTGGCTATCACGGCGTGAACATCGCGGGCACCAGCCTGGGTGGCGTCAACGGCAACCGCAAGATGTTCGGGCAATTGATGGACGTCGATCATCTGCCTCATACACTGCTTGCCAGCAACGCCTATTCACGTGGCATGCCGGAGCAGGGCGGCGTTGCGCTGGCGGATGAGATGCTCAAGCTGATCGAGCTGCACGACGCTTCGAACATTGCAGCGGTGATCGTTGAGCCCATGGCGGGCTCTGCGGGCGTGATTGTTCCGCCGCAGGGGTATCTCAAGCGTCTGCGTGAAATCTGTGATCAGCACAATATTCTGCTGATTTTCGACGAGGTGATTACTGGCTTCGGGCGCACCGGTTCGATGTTCGGCGCCGACAGCTTCGGCGTGACGCCGGACTTGATGTGTATCGCCAAGCAGATCACCAACGGTGCGATCCCCATGGGAGCAGTCATTGCGAGCACCGAGATCTACCAGACGTTCATGAACCAGCCGACGCCCGAGTACGCCGTGGAGTTTCCCCATGGCTATACCTATTCAGCTCATCCGGTTGCCTGCGCTGCCGGGCTTGCCGCCCTGGAGATCATTCAGCGCGAGAGCCTGGTGCAGCAAGTAGCCGAAACCGCACCCCATTTCGAAAACTCGTTGCACGGCCTCAAGGGCAGCAAAAACGTCGTCGACATCCGTAACTATGGGCTTGCAGGCGCTATTCAGATTGCACCGCGCGACGGCGATGCCATTGTGCGTCCCTTCGAGACCGCGATGAAGCTGTGGAAGGCCGGTTTCTACGTGCGCTTCGGCGGTGACACCCTGCAATTTGGCCCGACTTTCAACAGCAAGCCGGACGACCTCGACCGCATGTTTGACGCAGTTGGTCAGGCCCTGAATCAAATCGACTGATCCCCTTTGCAGGCTCACAGGCGCCACTTCGGTAGCGCCTGCGGGCTGATATTTTCCGGAGTTATGCATGAGCACCATTCAACACCTGATACATGGCGAGCTGATCAGCGAAAACGGCCGCTGCGCCGATGTGTTCAACCCGTCGACTGGCCAGGCCATTCGCACGGTGCCACTCGCCAGTCGCGAAACCGTGCAACAGGCGATCGACTCGGCCAAAGCGGCCTTCCCTGCATGGCGCAACACCCCTCCTGCCAAACGCGCGCAGGTGATGTTCCGCTTCAAGCAGCTCTTGGAGCAGAACGAGGCACGTATTGCCCGACTGATCAGCGAAGAGCACGGCAAGACCCTCGAAGACGCGGCGGGAGAACTTAAACGCGGTATCGAGAATGTCGAATACGCGAGTGCGGCGCCTGAGATCCTCAAGGGCGAGTACAGCCGCAACGTCGGCCCGAACATTGATGCATGGTCTGACTTTCAGCCGCTTGGCGTAGTGGCGGGCATCACCCCGTTCAACTTTCCCGCGATGGTTCCGCTTTGGATGTACCCGTTGGCGATCGCCTGCGGCAACTGTTTCATCCTCAAACCGTCCGAGCGCGATCCGAGCTCAACGTTGCTGATCGCTGAGTTGCTGCATGAG
>NZ_CP096426.1:3870000-4647500 GCF_053903055.1 Pseudomonas sp. AK106 | reverse complement strand
GTCCAGGTTTAAGGTGGTAGGCTGAAATCTTAGGTAAATCCGGGGTTTCAAGGCCGAGAGCTGATGACGAGTGTTCTTTAGAACACGAAGTGGTTGATGCCATGCTTCCAAGAAAAGCTTCTAAGCTTCAGGTAACCAGGAACCGTACCCCAAACCGACACAGGTGGTTGGGTAGAGAATACCAAGGCGCTTGAGAGAACTCGGGTGAAGGAACTAGGCAAAATGGCACCGTAACTTCGGGAGAAGGTGCGCCGGTGAGGGTGAAGGACTTGCTCCGTAAGCTCATGCCGGTCGAAGATACCAGGCCGCTGCGACTGTTTATTAAAAACACAGCACTCTGCAAACACGAAAGTGGACGTATAGGGTGTGACGCCTGCCCGGTGCCGGAAGGTTAATTGATGGGGTTAGCTAACGCGAAGCTCTTGATCGAAGCCCCGGTAAACGGCGGCCGTAACTATAACGGTCCTAAGGTAGCGAAATTCCTTGTCGGGTAAGTTCCGACCTGCACGAATGGCGTAACGATGGCGGCGCTGTCTCCACCCGAGACTCAGTGAAATTGAAATCGCTGTGAAGATGCAGTGTATCCGCGGCTAGACGGAAAGACCCCGTGAACCTTTACTATAGCTTTGCACTGGACTTTGAATTTGCTTGTGTAGGATAGGTGGGAGGCTTTGAAGCGTGGACGCCAGTCTGCGTGGAGCCAACCTTGAAATACCACCCTGGCAACTTTGAGGTTCTAACTCAGGTCCGTTATCCGGATCGAGGACAGTGTATGGTGGGTAGTTTGACTGGGGCGGTCTCCTCCTAAAGAGTAACGGAGGAGTACGAAGGTGCGCTCAGACCGGTCGGAAATCGGTCGTAGAGTATAAAGGCAAAAGCGCGCTTGACTGCGAGACAGACACGTCGAGCAGGTACGAAAGTAGGTCTTAGTGATCCGGTGGTTCTGTATGGAAGGGCCATCGCTCAACGGATAAAAGGTACTCCGGGGATAACAGGCTGATACCGCCCAAGAGTTCATATCGACGGCGGTGTTTGGCACCTCGATGTCGGCTCATCACATCCTGGGGCTGAAGCCGGTCCCAAGGGTATGGCTGTTCGCCATTTAAAGTGGTACGCGAGCTGGGTTTAGAACGTCGTGAGACAGTTCGGTCCCTATCTGCCGTGGACGTTTGAGATTTGAGAGGGGCTGCTCCTAGTACGAGAGGACCGGAGTGGACGAACCTCTGGTGTTCCGGTTGTCACGCCAGTGGCATTGCCGGGTAGCTATGTTCGGAAAAGATAACCGCTGAAAGCATCTAAGCGGGAAACTTGCCTCAAGATGAGATCTCACTGGAACCTTGAGTTCCCTGAAGGGCCGTCGAAGACTACGACGTTGATAGGTTGGGTGTGTAAGCGCTGTGAGGCGTTGAGCTAACCAATACTAATTGCCCGTGAGGCTTGACCATATAACACCCAAGCAATCTGCACAAAGACAGCAGATTGCGGTGTGTGAAGACGCATGAAGACGAAAGTTTGCGAACACACAAGCGGTACCTTGATCACATACCCGATTTGCTGAAGCGTTCGAGAGAACGAGTCAGTACCCGAATTTCTTGACGACCATAGAGCGTTGGAACCACCTGATCCCATCCCGAACTCAGCAGTGAAACGATGCATCGCCGATGGTAGTGTGGGGTTTCCCCATGTGAGAGTAGGTCATCGTCAAGATTAAATTCCAGAACCCCATTTGCGAAAGCAGGTGGGGTTTTGTTTTTGCGCGCGGAAAAAGCTGCCAACCTCTTATCGCTGCATCACCACCCATAAGGGAATGTTCGCAAGTCGCCCTAGCAACATCGAACGCTAACAAGTCCGCTCCCTCTGGTAGTCTTCTCCCTCTTTTGAAAGACCAAGGGGCGCAGCTATGCCGGTGACATCCAATCTTAACCCCGGATTTATGGTGGTCCATGGGAATCGCCTGGATGAGCTGCGTGGCCTAGTGGTGTCATGGATGCGGCGTTACCCGCTGACGCCCCTTGAGAACGAAGTGGCGCTGGTACAAAGCAACGGTATTGCTCAATGGCTGAAGCTCGCTTTGGCCGAAGATGCACAGGACGATGATCAAGGGGGTTGCGGCATTGCCGCTGCGATTGATGTGCAGTTGCCTGGCAGCTTCATGTGGCAGCTGTATCGGGCGGTGTTGGGCAAGGCCGAGATCCCGGAAACCTCGTTACTCGATAAAGCTCCCTTGACGTGGCGTTTGATGCGATTGCTCCCAGGCCTGATCAATCAGCCACACTTCGAGCCACTGCAACGATTCCTGACGGCCGATACGGACCTGCGCAAGCGTTACCAACTGTCCGAGCGACTCGCTGACCTGTTCGACCAATATCAGGTGTATCGCGCCGACTGGCTGGAAGATTGGGC
Source organism: Pseudomonas sp. AK106 (assembly GCF_053903055.1). Taxonomy (NCBI): domain Bacteria; kingdom Pseudomonadati; phylum Pseudomonadota; class Gammaproteobacteria; order Pseudomonadales; family Pseudomonadaceae; genus Pseudomonas; species Pseudomonas sp. AK106. The sequence goes on along the minus strand of NZ_CP096426.1, from coordinate 4,645,097 downwards.
TGCTGGCAAGCATCAACTCAGGACCGGTCGGGGGGAGGCAAAGCCGCTGAAAGCAGAGAACTGCTGGCAAGCCGAACTGTGGCGTGCGCTGCTCCATGATGTCGGGGCAGAGGGCATGGCCCAGAGCCGTGCCGGTGTGCATCAGCGTTACATCGAGCGCATCAACAGCCTGACCGAGGCGCCGGCCGGTTTGCCCGCGCGGGTTATCGTTTTCGGTATTTCCTCATTGCCGGCCCAGGCACTAGAGGCGCTTGCCGGGTTGGCTCGTTTCAGTCAGGTCCTGCTCTGCGTTCATAATCCTTGCCGCCATCACTGGGCAGACATCGTGGCTGACAAGGATCTCCTGCGTCACGAATACAAGCGTCAGTCGCGAAAACCCGGCATGCCGGTGGTGCTGAATCCTGACGCGCTGCACCAGCACGCTCACCCGTTGCTGGCGGCGTGGGGCAAGCAGGGTCGTGATTACATCAATCTGCTGGACAGTCATGACGACCCAAACAGCTACCGATCAATTTTTCGCGACGGGCGCATCGACCTGTTTAGCGAGAGCGAGCCTGCGACTGTCCTGAACCAACTCCAGGACGATATCCTAGAACTGCGCCCTTTGAGCGAGACCCGTGACGTCTGGCCGCCCGTGGACATCAAGACTGACCGCTCCATTCGCTTTCATGTCGCCCACAGTGCCCAGCGCGAAGTGGAGGTGCTGCATGACCAACTGCTCGCGCGCTTCAGCAAGGATCCGGACCTGCGTCCCCGGGACGTCATCGTCATGGTGCCGGACATCGACAGCTACGCTCCCCACATCCGTGCGGTATTCGGCCAGCTGGACCGTGACGATCGCCGCTTTATCCCCTTCACCCTCGCCGACCAGGGCCAACGCGGCCGTGATCCGCTGCTGATCGCCGTTGAGCATCTGCTGAAAATTCCGGACAGTCGATTCCCGGTCAGTGAAATCCTCGATCTGCTGGACGTTCCCGCATTACGCGCGCGGTTCGGCATTGATGAGCGTGACCTGCCAACCCTGCATCGCTGGATTGAAGGGGCGGGTGTGCGATGGGGGCTCAATGCAGACCAACGCGAAGGGCTGGGTCTGCCGGAACAGCTTGAGCAGAACAGCTGGCATTTTGGCCTGCGTCGGATGCTGCTGGGCTACGCCGTCGGTGCGGGTGCGGCTTACGACGGCATTCAGCCGTATGACGAAATCGGCGGGCTGGACGCGGCTTTGATTGGCCCTCTGGTGTCCCTGATCGATGCGCTTCAGGTCGCGCACAACGAACTCTCCCGGCCCGCCACACCCGCCATATGGGGCGCGCGCCTTCAGGCGATCATGCAGCTGTTCTTCATGGCTGACAGCGAGCATGACGACTACCTGCTCAGTCAGCTGGAAACCCTGCGCGAAACCTGGCTGCAGACCTGCGAGACCGTTGCCCTGGAAGAAGAGCTGCCCTTGACGGTCGTGCGTGAAGCCTGGCTGGCCGGGCTTGATCAAGGGCGGCTATCCCAGCGCTTTCTGGCCGGTTCGGTCAACTTCTGCACGCTGATGCCGATGCGCGCGATTCCTTTCAAAATCGTCTGCCTGCTGGGCATGAATGACGGCGATTACCCCCGAGCGCAGCCGCCGCTGGATTTCGATCTGATGGGCAGCGACTACCGTCCCGGCGACCGTTCCCGGCGTGAGGATGATCGTTATCTCTTGCTCGAAGCGCTGCTGTCTGCACGTGATCAGCTGTACATCAGCTGGGTGGGGCGCAGCATTCGCGACAATTCCGAGCGGCCGGCTTCGGTGCTCATCGGGCAGCTGCGCGATCATCTGTCCAGCGGCTGGCGACTGGCCGATGCCATCGAGCCCGAGGACGATAAAAAGCGTGATCCGGGGCAACAGTTGCTGCACAAACTGACCGTTGCACATCCGCTCCAGCCATTCAGTGCCAAATACTTCCAGGAGAACCCCGAGTTCTTCAGCTTCGCCCGTGAGTGGCAGGTGCTGCACGAAGCCGTCATGGAAGCGGGTGAAACAAAAGCGCTGAAAAAGCACCAGCAGGAAGAGCCCTTGAGCCTGATGCAGTTGCAGGATTTCCTGCGCAATCCGGTGAAGCACTTCTTTAGTCAGCGCTTGAAGATATTCTTTGAGGTCGCCGAGGCGCCATTGGCGGACGAGGAGCCTTTCGTGCTCGACGCGCTTGAGCGCTATGGCCTCAGCGACAGCCTGTTGCAAGCAGCGCTAACAGATCCCGAGCACATTCAGGAATCCCTACATGCTCAGGCAACGCGCTTGCAGGGCAGCGGCTTGCTGCCGATGGCCGGCTTCGGCACGTTGCTTCAGGATGAATTGATCGAACCGCTGCCCGACCTCGTCGCCCGTTATCACGAGCTACTGATTCGCTGGCCGGTGCGGCTGCACAGCGCGCTGCCGGTCAGTTATCAGCATCAGGGCGTCGAGCTCGATGGCTGGGTCGATGGGCTTTATCAGAACCCTCAGAACGAGTTACTCGCGATCACCGCTATTCCCAATGCCATCGCCAGCAAGAAGACGCGCAAGTGGCATCGTCTGACCAAGCCGTGGGTGAACCACTTGGTGGCCTGCGCGTGCGATCTGCCGTTGACCACGGCGCTGGTGGCCAGCGACGAGACGCTTTTGCTGCCGCCGCTGGACAAAGACACCGCCACGCGCACGCTGAATGACCTGCTGTTGGCCTGGCATCAAGGCATGCAACGACCGCTGCCGATTGCGGTGAAGACGGCGTTTGCCTGGCTAGGGCAAAACGATGAGGCCAAAGCCGACGCCGTCGCGGGCAAGGCCTATGAAGGCGATGGCCAGAACAGCAAGGGTGAGCGTGCCGAAAGCACCGCCCTGGCGCGTCAGTTCCCGGACTTCGACGCGTTGCTGGGCAGCGAGGAATTCGTGGGCTGGTGCGAGGCGCTGTACAAACCGATTTTTGAAGCGCCCTGGCAGGCACTTTCTCGCGAGGAGGCCGGCGCATGAGTGATGCACAACAACCATTGGCCCTGCGCTTCCCGCTGAAAGGCAGCCAGCTGATTGAAGCCAGCGCCGGCACCGGCAAGACGTTCACCATCTCGGCGCTGTACCTGCGTCTGGTGTTGGGGCATGGCAGCGAGGACTCAGGGTTTGGCCGTGAGCTGTTGCCGCCCCAGATTCTGGTGGTGACGTTCACCGACGCGGCGACCAAGGAACTGCGCGACCGCATTCGCACGCGACTGGCTGAAGCCGCGCGGTTCTTCCGTGAAGAAATTGAAGCGCCCGACGCGTTGATCGCTGGCTTGCGGGATGAGTTCGCGATTGAGCAATGGCCCGCCTGCGCCAGCCGCCTGGACATCGCGGCGCAGTGGATGGACGAAGCGGCGGTATCGACCATTCACAGCTGGTGTCAGCGGATGCTGCGCGAGCACGCCTTCGACAGCGGCAGCCTGTTCACCCAGAGTCTGGAAACTGATCACACCGATTTGCTGAGCGAAGTGCTGCGCGATTACTGGCGCAAGTTCTGCTACCCCATGAGTGGTGACGCGCTGATCTGGGTGCGCGAGAACTGGAGTGGCCCTGCGGCGTTGCTGCCAAGGGTGCGCGCGTTGTTCGGCAGTGAGCGGGGGAGCGTAACCGAAACCCCAACCGAGCTCATCGAGCAGTCGAGCCAGGAACGGCGCGAAACCCTCCGCCAGCTCAAGGCGCCATGGGCCAACTGGGCCGCTGAGCTGCACGCGATCTGCATCGACGGCGTCGCGTGCAAAGTGGTCGACGGTCGCAAGATGCAGGAGCGTTATTTCAGGCCCTGGTTCGACAAGCTGATTGCCTGGGCCAATGACGATGAGCAGGAGCAGCTCGACCTTGGCACCGGTTTCACCCGGCTGACCCCCGACGGCATCGCCGAAGCGTGGAAGAACAATCCGCCGTCGCACCCGGCGTTCGAGGCGATGGTCGAGCTCAAGGTGGCGCTGGACACGCTGCCAACGCCCGATGCGGCGGTGCTCGAGCACGCGGCGCAATGGGTCGGTGCGCGCTTTGAAGAAGAGAAGCGGCGCCGCGCGGAAATGGGTTTCGACGACATGCTGCTGCGCCTGGATGCGGCGTTGCGCGGAAGTGGCGGCGAGCGCCTGGCGACCCTGATCCGCGAGCAGTTTCCGGTCGTCTTGATCGATGAATTCCAAGACACCGACCCGGTGCAGTACCGCATTTTCGACAGCATCTACCGGCTTGAGGCCAACGACGAAAGCACTGGCCTGTTCCTCATCGGCGACCCGAAGCAGGCGATCTACGCCTTTCGCGGCGCCGACATCTACACCTACTTGCGCGCCCGGCAGGCCACGACCGGACGCTTGCACACCCTGGGCACCAACTTCCGTTCCAGCCACGCGATGGTCGATGCGGTGAACCACGTGTTCACGCGCGCGGAAACGAGCGAGGCCGGTCGCGGCGCGTTCTTGTTCCGTACGCCTGAGGACAATCCCGTGCCGTTTCTGGCAGTCGGGTCTCAGGGCCGTAAAGAGACGTTGCAGGTCGACGGTGAGGTCCTCGCGGCGCTCAACGTCTGGCAGCTGGAAACCGATCAGCCGGTGTCGGGCACGGTCTATCGTCAGCAACTGGCGGCGAGTTGCGCCAGTGAGATCGTCCGTTTGCTCAACGCCGGTCAACAAGGGCAAGCGGGCTTTGCGAAAGCTGGGGAGCCGTTGAAGAACCTGCTGCCCGCCGACATCGCGATTCTGGTGCGTGACGGCAAGGAGGCTCAGGCCGTGCGAGGCGAGTTGTCGGCGCGGGGCGTGCGCAGTGTGTACCTCTCGGACAAGGACTCGGTGTTTGCGGCGCAAGAGGCCCATGACCTGCTCGCCTGGCTCAAGGCCTGCGCCGAGCCTGACGCCGAGCGAACCCTGCGCGCGGCCTTGGCCTGCATCACCCTTGCGTTGCCGCTGGCCGAACTTGAGCTGCTGAATCAGGACGAACTGGCGTGGGAAAACCGCGTCATGCAGTTCCGCGATTACCGGCGCATCTGGCGCACCCAAGGCGTGCTGCCCATGCTGCGTCGGCTGCTGCACGACTTCAAACTGCCGCAGGCGCTGGTTCAGCGAACCGATGGCGAGCGTGTGCTGACCAACCTGCTGCACCTCAGCGAACTGATGCAGCAGGCCGCCGCCGAGTTGGATGGCGAGCAGGCGCTGATTCGTCATCTGAGCGAGCACTTGGCGCTGTCAGGTCAAGCGGGAGAAGAGCAGATCCTGCGCCTCGAAAGCGATGAGCAACTGGTCAAGGTGGTGACCATCCACAAATCCAAAGGCCTGGAATACCCGCTGGTGTTCCTGCCCTTCATCTGCTCGACGAAGCCAGTGGACGGCAGCCGTTTGCCGCTGCACTTTCACGACGCCGATGGCCACGCGCAGATCAGCCTCAAACCCACGCCGGCGCTGATTGAGCAGGCGGATGACGAGCGTCTGGCAGAGGACCTGCGTCTGTTGTATGTGGCCCTGACCCGCGCGCAACACGCGTGCTGGCTGGGCGTTGCCGATCTCAAACGCGGCAGCAACAGCGCCTCGACACTCCATCGTTCGGCGCTGGGCTACTTGCTTGGCGGCGGGCAGAAAATGGCTGAATCGGTGGCGTTGGGGCAGTGGCTGCGTTCGCTGGCAGAAGGTCATCCCGCCGTTAAGGTTGAGCCTGTGCCGCTGCCCACGACCGAGTCCTTCAGCGCGCCGCGCAGCGACGTCGCGTTGAGCAAGCCGCGCGTGCCCAGGCGCAGCGCTCGGGAGAACTGGTGGATTGCGTCCTATAGCGCGCTGCGCATCGGCGACACCATCACCGACAGCGGCGATCAGTCGCCAGACAGCCCGCAAGCGCAGAAGCTGTTCGACGATGAGCGTCTTGACCCGGATGCGCCGCGGGAGGTGATGGTCAGCGGAGGGGATATCCACCGATTCCCGCGCGGCCCCAACCCCGGCACCTTTCTGCACGGCTTGCTGGAATGGGCCGGTGAGAAGGGCTTTGCCGAAGCGGCGGCTGATCCGCTGGCGCTGGAGAAAGTCGTCGCCCAACGCTGCAACCGGCGCGACTGGAAAGGCTGGATCAACACGCTGACCGACTGGTTGCAGCATCTGCTGACCCTGCCGCTGCGTTTGGGCACAGACGTACAGCCCATGGCCTTGTGCGGGCTGGATCAGCCGAACCAGTACCGCGTCGAAATGGAATTCTGGTTCGCCTGCTCGAAGGTCGATGTGGCGCAGATGGACGCGCTGGTGCGCCGCTACACCCACAACGGCGCGCCTCGCGCGGCGGCAGAAACGGTTTCGCTGAACGGCATGTTCAAGGGCTTCATCGACCTGACGTTGGAGCACGAAGGTCGTTACTTCGTCGCCGACTACAAATCCAACTGGCTGGGCGTCGACGACGATGCCTACACCGAGCAGGCGATGGAAAACTCGATTCTGGAGAACCGCTACGACCTGCAATACGTGCTCTATCTGCTGGCCTTGCACCGTCAGCTCAAAGCACGTCTTGCCGACTACGATTACGACCAGCACATGGGCGGAGCGGTCTACCTGTTCGTGCGCGGCAGTCGCGCAGTGAGTCAGGGCGCGTGGTTTACCCGACCGCCCCGCGCGCTGATCGAAAGTCTCGATCTGCTGTTTCAGGGCCGAGCGCCGATTACGGAAGACCTGCTGTCAGGAGACCTCGCATGAACCGCACCTTCGCTCACTTGATGCCCACGGCGCTGGACGCCGACAGCCTGGCCGACCTGAAACCCCTCAGCCGCGTGGAGGATTTGCTGCTGTTGCTGCAGCGCTGGGTCGAACGCGGCTGGTTGCGCGCGCTGGACAAGGCCTTCGTGGCGTTTCTGGCCGACCTTGATCCTGCTGCCGATTCCCTGGTGCTGTTGGCGGCCACGCTGACCAGCCACCAGTTGGGTCACGGGCACGTCTGCCTGGACCTCTACGAAACCTTGAAAGAGCCGGACTTCGCCTTGTCGCTGCCGCCCGAGGGTGATGTGTTGTCGACGCCGATGCTGTTGCCGTCCTCGCTGCTCAAATCGCTGGACGGCGCAACGTGGTGCAAGGTGCTGGAAGCCAGCGCGCTGGTTGCTCACGCGGGGGATGTCTCTGAAGCGGCGGCGCAGAGGCCGTTGGTTTTATCCGATCGTCGCCTGTACCTGCGCCGTTACTGGACCTATGAGCGGCGGATCGATGCGGCGTTGCGTCGTCGGCTGGCTCAGGTGGAAACAGGGTTCAGCGATTTGCCCCAGCGGCTGGATGCGCTGTTCGGCCCGGCCAACCCCGCGCCTGACGCGTTGATCGATTGGCAAAAGCTGGCCTGCGCCCTGGCGACCCGTGGCGCTTTCAGCATCATTACCGGGGGCCCCGGCACGGGCAAGACGACCACGGTCGTGCGTTTGCTGGCGCTGCTGCAATCGCCGGCGGTTGAGCGCGGCAAGCCGTTGCGCATTCGCCTGGCTGCGCCGACCGGCAAGGCCGCGGCACGGCTGACCGAGTCGATCAGTCATCAGGTGCAGTCGCTGCAAGTGCAGGAAGACGTGCGGCAGAAAATCCCCAGCGAAGTCACCACGGTTCACCGCTTGCTGGGCAGCCGTCCGGGCACACGGCATTTTCGTCATCACGCGGGCAACCCGCTGCCACTGGACGTGCTGGTGGTCGACGAAGCTTCGATGATCGACCTGGAAATGATGGCTAACCTGCTCGACGCATTACCGCCCCATGCGCGCATGGTGCTGCTGGGCGACAAGGATCAACTGGCGTCGGTTGAGGCGGGCGCCGTGCTGGGCGATTTGTGCCGCGATGCGGAGGCGGGGATGTACAGCCCGCAGACCCAGGCGTGGCTTGAATCGGTCAGTGGCGAGGATCTTTCCAGAAGCGGTTTGCAGCAGGGCGATGATCAGCATCACGCGTTGGCCCAGCAAGTGGTGATGCTGCGCCATTCCCGGCGCTTCGTCGCGGGCAGCGGTATCGGTCAGTTGGCCAAACTGGTCAATCAGCAGCAGGACCAGGAAGCGCGCGCGTTGCTCGCGGCTCGTCAGTACCCGGATTTGTTTTCCCTGGTGCTCAAAGGTGAGCAGGACCGTGCGCTGTCGCGGCTGTTGCTCGACGGTCACGGCGATGGCCCACAAGGCTACCGTCATTATCTGGGCGTGATGCACGCGCAGCGGCCGCAATACCTGACGCAGATCGAAGACCCGCGCAGCGTCGAGTGGGCGCGGCAGGTGCTGAACGCGTTCGATGAGTTCCAGCTGCTGTGTGCCGTGCGCAAAGGGCCGTGGGGCGTGGAAGGGCTGAATCGAAGGACCACTGAAACGCTGTTCAGCGCCGGGCTGATCGAGAGTGATCATCAGTGGTACGAGGGCCGCCCGGTATTGATGACGCGCAACGACTACGGGCTGGGTTTGATGAACGGCGACATCGGCATTGCCCTGCGTCTGCCCGAGGGACCGATCGAGGAGAACCGTCAGGCGCTGCGTGTCGCGTTCCCCCGTAACGACGGCAGCGGCGGGGTGCGTTTCGTGCTGCCGAGCCGGCTCAATGACGTGGAAACGGTGTACGCGATGACGGTGCACAAGTCCCAGGGCTCGGAGTTCGCCCACACGGCGCTGATCCTGCCCGAGGCGCTGAACCCGGTGCTGACCAAGGAGCTGATCTACACCGGCATCACCCGGGCCAAGCACTGGTTCAGCCTGATCGAGCCGCGCCAGGGCGTGTTTGAAGAAGCCCTGCGGCGCAAGGTCAAGCGCCTGAGCGGGTTGATGTTGGGGCTGTGAGGCTCACGCCTCTTTGAGCGCAGGCGCTGATTGCGTAACGGCGTGATCCAGCCCCATGAACGTGCGCACGCGCGCGCCGCACTGGTTGGCAAGAATCGTTTGCGGTGCTGCGTCGACCTGCACGATGCCGTTTTCCATGAAGATCACCCGGTCGGAAATCGACAGGGCGAAGTCCATTTCGTGAGTCACGATGAGCATGGTCATGCCTTCCTTTGCCAGGTCGGCGATGACCTTGAGCACGTCGCCCACCAGCTCCGGGTCCAGCGCAGACGTCGGTTCGTCGAACAGCATGATCTGCGGGTCCATGGCCAGGGCCCGGGCAATCGCCACGCGCTGTTGCTGACCGCCAGATAACTGGTGCGGGTATTTGTGCGCATGGGCCAGCAGTCCGACCTTGTCGAGCAGGACGTAGGCGCGTTGCTCGCTGACGTCGCGGTCGCGGCCGTGATAACGCGGCGCGAGGGTGACGTTGTCGAGAATGGTGCGGTGGGGGAACAGGTTGAAGTTCTGAAACACCATGCCAATGCGCTGTACGCCCCGGCGAATCTGCGGCGCGTTGGGGTTGTCGCCGGCGTGAATGTAGCCCTCGCCAAACAGTATGATCTCGCCCTTGTCGATGGTTTCGAGACTGTTGACCGTACGAATCAGCGAGGTCTTGCCCGAGCCTGACGGGCCGATGATGGAAATGACCTGACCGGCGTCCACCTCCAGATTGATGCCCTTAAGCACCTCGTGCTGCCCATAGCTTTTGTGGATGTTGACCAGTTGCAGCGCCGGCGCCGAGCCCGGACCGGTTAGCGGCTGACGCGTCACTGCGGGCTGCGTGACCAGGCTGGCGCGCAGGTGAGTCAGGGCGGTGTCATCGAGGGTCTGCGGCTTGCGATTGCTCAGCTCAAGGTGATGCTCCAGCCAGTGAAACAGCCAGCCGAACACCGTCACAATCATCACGTAATACACCGCGACGGCGGACAGCGTTTCCATGACCAAAAAGTTTTGCGCGTACAGGCGTTGGCCCACGGTGAGCAGTTCGGTGAGGGAAATCACTGACACCAGCGAGGTCAGTTTCACCACGGTGATGTATTCATTCACCAGCGTCGGCAGGGAGATACGGAACGCCTGGGGGATGACGATAAGCCGCTGCATGCCGATCAGACCGACACCCAGGGCGCGGCCGGCTTCTTTCTGGCCCTTCGCAACAGAGATCAGGCCGCCCCGGTGAATCTCCGCCATGTAAGCCGCTTCCGTGACCACCAACGCAAGGAGGCCCGAATAGAAGGGGTTGGACAGCACGTCGCGGGTGACCGGAAACATCTGCGGCAGGTTGTAGGTAAACACCACCAGCACCAGCAGCGGGACACTGCGGAAGAACCAGATATAAATCGACGCCGGCACGCTGATCCAGCGCGCGGTCGACAGCTTGGCCGAGGCCAGCAGGAAACCCAGCAGCATACCGATGAACCAGCCCAGCGCGCTGAGCTCGATCACGGTGATGCAGGACTCCCAGAAGTCAGCGACCGAGAACAGAGAAAAAAAGTAGGACCATTCGAATTGCATACACACCTCAGCAGGGCGGGGCCCGGCGGGATTCTCTTATCAGACACGATCCCTGTAGGAGTGAGCTTGCTCGCGATGACTTCGGCACAGCCGACCCACCTTCATCGTCTGTCACGGCCAATCGCGAGCACGCTCACGCCTACACGGGATGAAGCATCAAGCCGTCAGTTGGCAGGCTCTTCCAGGTTGTATTTCTTCAACAGCGCAGCGTATTCGCCGGATTTTTTGGTCTCGTCGAAAGCCTTGAGCAACGCCTGATAAAGCTCGTCATTGCCTTTCTTCACGTAGATGCCAAGCGTTTGCTGGTAGATGGAATGCTCGGTGCTGACCACCACGCGGCCCTTGGTGCGTTCGGCGATCATGCCGGCGGCGCCGTCGATTTCCACTTGCGCCTGAACGTTGCCCGACAGCAGCGCCTGGGTCACTTCCGGTGCCGACGGGAATTCGCTGACGGCCACCGGGCCTTTGCCCTTCGGCACGCAGTATTCGGCGGAAAGCTTGTTGAACTGGGTGACCCACGTGGTGCCTTTTTCCAGGCCGATTTTCAGCCCGCACAAGTCTTCCGGCACCTTGGGTTTGAGCGGACTGTCCTTGAGCACCATGATCGCTGCGCCCGTTACGGCGTAGGGAATGGTCTGGGCCTGGGTCTGGCGCTCCGGCGTGATGTACATGCCCGAAATGATCGCGTCGTAGTGCCCGGCATTGAGGCTGAGGATCAGGCTGGAGAATTTGGTGTCGACAAACTCGGCCTTGAGGTCCATGTGCTTGGCGAGCAGGCGTGACAGGTCCGGGTCGGCACCAACGACGTTCTTCTTCTCGTCGTAGGATTCGAAGGGCGGGTAGGTGATCTCCATGCCGACCTTGAACTGCCCGGGCGTCACCGTGGTGGCAGCCTGCGCGGCGGATGCAGCAAACAGGGATGCGCCGAGCACGGCAGAGGCAAGCACGGTCAAGCGGACAGCAGTGTTCAGAGTGTTGCGCATCGTCGGTGACTCCACGTCAGGAAGGTAGGGCTGGGTGTGCTGATTAGTCGGGCGGGGCAGAGGGACGTACCGCATCACGATGCGTCCTGTGTCTGATTCTTCAGGTGGCCGAAGCTCGACGGCCTGCGTGCCTTTTCGTACAACTTGATTTCGCCGTTTTCGACCTTGCGCCGCAGGTACTGGTAGGTCTGCAGCGCCTGACCGAACATGTGCTCGCCGATGGTGATCTCTTCGTAGTCGGCCGTGCCCTTGTCGAACTGCGGAAGAGGCTTGATCTGGGTGTGGAAGTCGCAGGCGAAGAACAGCGGAAACGAGTAGCGCTCCTCGCTGACCGTGCGTACCCGATGGGCCGTAGCAACGAACGTACCAGCGGTCATGACCTCCAGCATGTCGCCGATGTTGACCACGAACGCGCCATCCACCGGGGGCGCGTCGATCCATTGACCCAGGTCGTTCATCACTTCAAGACCGGGCTTGTCGGCCAGCAGCATGGTGAAGCACTCGTAATCGGTGTGCGCACCAATTCCGGGCGCGTCCTGGGCGGCGCCGTCGAACGGGTAATGAATCAAACGCAGCTTGGAGGGCGGACGGGTGACCATCGCCTCGAAGTAGCCTTCCTCCAGGCCCAGCGCCAGCGCAAAGCCGTCGAACAGGCGGCGGCCCAGGGCAAATACTGCCGCGTAGTACGCCTGCACCGCAGAGCGAAAACCGGGCAGGTCCGGCCATTCGTTAGCGCCGATCAGCGGGGTTTTAGCGATCACCAGCGGGTCCTCGTCGCCCACTTCAAAACCGATATCGAAGGCTTCCTTGTGGTCCGGCTTGCCCTTGGCGTACACCTCTTCGCCCTCGGGCACGAAGCCTTTGTGGCTGCGTGAAGTGCCGATGTAGTGCTGCATTTTGTAGTCGAGGGATTGGGCGAACAGGTCCTTGGCCGCCTGACGCAGACCGTCGATCAGCGACGGCGCAATATCGTGATTTTTCACGTACAGAAAGCCCACTTCCCGCGCCGCCTTGCCCAGTTGGTCGGCGACGGCCTGACGCAGGGCGATGTCGGGGCTGAAGAGCCCGGCGATATCGACCACCGGGATGCTGCTGAAATTGGCGACCTTCGGGGCTGCCGCGTGCGACGGATCTGGCATAACGAGACGCTCCTTATCGGCTTGTTGTGTGGGTGAAGCGCTGGAAATGTTCGCGTTCGGTCTGGCCCATCCACACGTTCAGCGACCAGAGATCGGCCACCGGTACATTGGTGAAGGGCAGGTGATGCAGATAGCCGTCGGCACCAAATTCAGGCGTCATCGTGCTGACCTGACAACCCCGCGAATGCTGGGATTTCCACACGGCTTCCCAGTGCTGCTGATGGAAAGCCAGCTCGCGGGCGTACTCGGGGGCAGCGGGATGGGGGACTTGCGGGCCCTGGTCGTAGCCGACCCGGGCCTGAATATGATGGACACGCTCGACGAACGCGCTGAGGTCGTCTTCCGGGTCGTCGAGCAAACGCTCGCAGGTGACGATCCAGTGGCTGATGTCGCTGGTGAAGCGCAGATCGGGCAGTTGGCGGATCAGCTCAAGGGTGACCCACGGGTTGAACAGCGAGCGGGCACGGTGGGTTTCGAAAGTGACCGTCTGCCCATGCTTGCACGCCAGCTCCAGCGCCTGACCGAAGAAGTCCACCTGTTGCGGCAATTGCCAACGGTCATTGCCGGCCAGTACGTTGACGAAGCGTGGCGCCAGTTCGGTTGACCAGGCGAGCTTCTGCTCTAGGTCAGTGAGGTGTTCTGCGGTGGTCGCTGATTGTTCCGGGAGGACGTCGTAGGCGGTGAACACCGTGGCGATGTAAGGCACGTGATTGCCGCGCAGGAAGGCGCCGAATTCCGCGCGTTCAACCGGCGTCAGCGGCAGGCGTGCTTCCATGCCGTCGAACCCTGCTTCCAGCAGCTCGTCCAGCGCCTGGGCCTTGCTGGAGCGGTAGCCCCAGAGCGTGCGGAAGATTTCCAGTTTCATCGAGCGTCCTCAAAGATTGCGTCGTGCGGCTGACGTGTGACCCCAGACAGGGCTCCGCCACGGCGCAGGCCGAGACGGGGTACAGTGGCAGTGACATCAGAAAAGGCAATCTTCGGGCCGTGTCTCTACTGGACGGGCTCCTTTATTGGGGCCGATCTTAGATTCGGCCGATGAACGGGAAGAATAGGAAAGCTTAAATGCATAGTTCAGAGATTTCTGAACTATGGCGGGGAATGGCTTTTTAGATGGAGTTTCCAGCCATTCCACGATCTGGTGGGAGTGAGCTTGCTCACGAAGAGGGACGGCCATCCAATGCATCTTCAGCGGCTGAAATGCCGCTTTCGTGAGCAAGCTCACTCCCACAGGATCGCGTGGCGCCGAGACACTCTGTCTAAAGCCGACTTCTCATTAATCCACAAACGCCATCCGCCCGGTCTTGCCCAACAGAAACGCCTGATTGCGCTCGGTGGCCTCGCGGATGTAGTCCCACAACAACGTAATCCGCTTCAGCTTCCTCAAATCCTCCCGGCAGTACATCCAGAACTGCCTCGTGATATCCACCTCGCCTTCCAGCACCGGTAATAGCCGAGCATCCTGTGCCGCCAGAAAGCACGGCAGAATCGCCAGCGCTCGTCCTTGCAGCGCGGCGACATACTGGGCGATGACGCTGGTGCTGCGCAGAGTGGCGTGGGCGCCGGGGAGGAGGTTGCTGAGGTAGAGCAATTCCGAGCTGAACGCCAGGTCGTCGACGTAGCTGATGAACGGATGGTCAGCGAGGTCTTCGGTCTTGAGGATCGGCGCGTGGTTGTCGAGATAATCCTGGGTGGCGTAGAGCCTCAGGCTGTAGTCGCACAGCTTGCAGCACACGTAAGGCCCGTGCTCCGGACGCTCCAGCGCGATAACGATGTCTGCCTCGCGCTTGGACAGGCTGATGAAGTGCGGCAGCGGCAGGATATCCACTGAAATGGCCGGGTACGTGTCGGTGAAGTGACTGAGTTGCGGGGTGATGAAGAAGCTGCCGAAGCCTTCGGTGCAGCCCATGCGCACATGCCCCGACAATGCGACGCCGGAGCCGGACACCTGCTCGCAGGCGATGTGCAGCGTGCTTTCAATGGACTCCGCAGCGCCAAGCAAGCGTTGGCCTTCTGCAGTGAGGATGAAGCCGGTGTTGCGGGATTTCTCGAACAGCAGCGTGCCCAGTGACGTTTCCAGCGAGCTGATCCGTCTCGACACCGTTGTGTAGTCCACCGCGAGGCGTTTGGCCGCGGAACTGGCCTTGCGCGTGCGCGCCACTTCGAGGAAAAACTTCAGGTCATCCCAATTAAGGGCGCTCAAGGACGTGATGTTTTTTTGCATGTTGGACCTGCTTTTATGTGCGTTCTTATTAGAAGTTTGCACATCTATACTCCGAAGCGCGGCCGGATCCAACCAGCCCTTAATGCCTGATGCAGTGCCTGAATCCAACGAGGAAACGCCCCGGCAAATCGCTCTACCCCCAAACGCCATAACACCCTGCACAACAATAAATAAGCGGAGGAGTTTATGAAGAACGCTATTACGGCGGACGCTGGCGCACTCGATGCCAGTCCCGTGAAAAACGCCCGATCCTACCGGCTTGCCGGCGCGGCGAGCATGGCTGGCACGACCATCGAGTGGTACGACTTTTTCCTCTACGGCACAGCTGCCGCACTGATCTTCAACAAGATCTTCTTTCCTGCACTGGACCCGATCATCGGTGTGCTGGCGGCGTTCGCCACCTACGCCGTGGGCTTTCTCGGCCGGCCGCTGGGCGGCATTGTGTTCGGTCATTTCGGCGACAAGATCGGGCGCAAGTCCATGCTCCTGTTCACCCTGATGCTGATGGGCATTCCGACCATCATCATCGGCCTGATTCCGACCTACGAACAGATCGGCTATTGGGCCGCAGTGCTGCTCGTCGCGATGCGTTTCTTGCAGGGCATGGCCGTCGGCGGCGAGTGGGGCGGGGCGGTGCTGATGGCCGTCGAACATGCGCCCGAGGGCCGCAAAGGTTTCTACGGCAGCCTGCCGCAAACCGGCGTTGGCGCAGGGCTGGTGCTGGCGTCGCTGGCGATGGGCATGGTCGCCAAACTGCCGGAGGCCGACATGCTCAGTTGGGGCTGGCGGATTCCGTTTCTCGCCAGCGTCGTGCTGCTGGGCGTGGGCTGGTTGATTCGCTTGAAAGTGCCGGAGTCGCCCGATTTCGAGAAGCTCAAAAAAGACAACATCGCCGTCAAGGTGCCGCTGTTCAAAGTGTTCCGCGAGCACCCGAAAGAAACCCTGACCATCATCGGCGCACGCACCGCCGAGAATGCCTGGTTTTACATGTCGGTGACCTTCGCGTTGGCGTACGCCGCCAACCAGTTGCTCATCCCCCGCGCTGACGTGCTGAGCGCGATCACGGCTGGCGCTGCACTTTCTCTGGTCACGATGCCGCTGTGTGGGCACCTGTCCGACAAGGTCGGTCAGAAACGTCTGTATTTCGCCGGGCTTCTGCTGCTCTGCGCCTTCGTCTATCCGTTCTTCGCCATGCTCGGCACCCGCGAACCGCAGATGGTGTGGTGGGCGATGGTGTTGGCGGTGGGCGTGGTCTTCCCGATCCTCTACGCGCCGGAATCTCTGCTGTTTGCCCGTCAATTTCCGGCGGAAATTCGCTACAGCGGCATCTCCGTCTCGGTGCAGTTGGCGGGCGTTCTGGGCGGCGGATTCGCGCCGATGATCGCCACGCAATTACTGGCCATGGGCGGCGGCAGTCCGCGCTACGTGATCGCCTACCTGATCGGCATGGCGCTGGTGGCTTTGGTCTGTACCGCGCTGATGAAGCGCGATCCCCCTCGCCATCGCGCTGCCTGAAATCGACTTTTTTCAGCGCGGCCAGGCCGGCGCGCTGCCTTGAATGGAGCAATGGCAATGAACGTGTCACTGAACAAACACAACACCACCGTGGCCCGCGTGAAACTGCTGATCGGCGGCGAATGGGTTGAGTCGCAAACCACCGAGTGGCTCGACGTGGTCAACCCTGCCACCCAGGAAGTGCTGGCCCACGTGCCCTTCGCGACGGCCGCCGAGGTCGATGCCGCTGTCGCCGCCGCGCAGAAGGCCTTCGCAACCTGGCGGCACACGCCGATTGGCGCCCGCATGCGCATCATGCTCAAGTTGCAGGCGCTGATTCGCGAACACTCCAAACGCATCGCCGCCGTACTCAGCGCCGAACAGGGCAAAACCATCGCAGACGCCGAGGGCGATATCTTCCGTGGCCTGGAGGTGGTCGAGCACGCGTGCTCCATCGGCACACTGCAGATGGGGGAATTCGCCGAGAACGTCGCCGGTGGCGTGGACACCTACACGCTGCGTCAGCCCATCGGCGTCTGCGCAGGGATCACGCCCTTCAACTTCCCGGCGATGATTCCGCTGTGGATGTTCCCGATGGCCATTGCCTGCGGCAACACCTTCGTGCTCAAGCCATCCGAGCAGGACCCGATGTCGACCATGCTGCTGGTGGAGCTGGCGGTTGAGGCGGGCGTGCCAGCGGGCGTGCTCAACGTTGTGCATGGCGGCAAAGAGGTGGTCGACGGGATCTGCACCCACGAGGACATCAAGGCGGTGTCCTTCGTCGGTTCGACGGCGGTGGGCACTCACGTTTACGACCTGGCGGGCAAACACGGCAAGCGCGTGCAGTCGATGATGGGCGCGAAGAACCATGCCGTTGTGCTGCCGGATGCCAACCGTGAGCAGACCCTCAACGCGCTGGTCGGCGCCGGTTTCGGTGCGGCGGGTCAGCGCTGCATGGCGACGTCGGCGGTGGTCATGGTCGGCGCGGCGAAGCAGTGGATTCCCGATCTGAAGGCGCTGGCGCAGAAGCTCAAGGTAAACGCGGGAAGCGAGCCGGGCACCGATGTCGGGCCGGTTATCTCAAAGCGCGCGAAACAGCGGATTCTTGATCTGATCGAAAGCGGCGTTCAGGAGGGGGCCACCCTCGAACTGGACGGGCGCGGCATCACGGTAGCGGGCTACGAGGACGGCAATTTCGTCGGGCCGACGCTGTTCACCGGCGTGACGACGGAGATGCAGATCTACACTCAGGAAATCTTCGGGCCGGTGCTCGTGGTGCTGGAGGTCGACACGCTGGATCAGGCCATCGCCCTGGTCAACGCCAACCCGTTTGGCAATGGCGTCGGGCTGTTCACTCAGAGCGGTGCGGCAGCGCGCAAATTCCAGAGTGAAATCGACGTAGGTCAGGTCGGCATCAACATCCCGATTCCGGTGCCGGTGCCGTTCTTCAGCTTCACCGGTTCGCGCGGTTCGAAGCTGGGTGATCTGGGACCGTACGGCAAACAGGTGGTGCAGTTCTACACTCAGACCAAGACCGTCACCAGCCGCTGGTTCGATGACGACAGCGTGAATGACGGCGTGAATACGACGATCAATTTGCGTTGAGTGCGACGCGCTTTGAGCGGGCCTTGCTTGCTCGCGATCGCGTTGCGTCATTCAGCGTTGCGCTTTCTGAACGATCGCTTCGCGAGCAAGCTCGCTCCCACACGGGGCCTGCGTCGCCGGTGGAACTGGAACTGAACAAGGAGAACAACCATGAAAATCGCCTTCATCGGCCTGGGCAATATGGGTGCGCCGATGGCGCGGAACCTGATCCGTGCCGGGCATCAGCTGCATTTGTTCGACGTCAACCAACAGGTCTTGGCCGAGCTGGCCGAATTGGGGAGCCGCATCAGTGAGTCGCCCAAACATGCGGCTCAGGGCGCCGACCTGGTCATCACCATGCTTCCGGCTGCCGCTCACGTTCGCGCGGTTTACCTGAATGAAGACGGCGTACTGGCTGGCATCAGTGCAGGGGTGCCGGCGGTGGATTGCAGCACGATTGATCCACAGACCATCCGCGATGTGGCGGCGGCAGCGGCGAAACAACGCGTGGTGGTCGGCGATGCGCCGGTGTCCGGCGGGACCGGTGGCGCGCAGGCCGGGACGCTGACATTCATGGTCGGCGCGAGCCTTGAGCACTTTACGGTGCTCAAGCCGATCCTGGCGCAGATGGGCCGCAACATCGTCCATTGCGGCGAGGTCGGCACCGGGCAGATCGCGAAGATCTGCAACAACATGCTGTTGGGCATTTCCATGATCGGCGTGGCGGAAGCCATGGCGCTGGGCAATAGCCTGGGCATCGACACCGGCGTGCTGGCGACCATCATCAACAGCTCGACCGGACGCTGCTGGAGCTCGGAAATGTACAACCCGTGGCCCGGCGTCGTCGAAACCGCCCCGGCGTCCCGTGGTTACACCGGAGGGTTTGGCGCAGAGCTGATGCTCAAGGACCTGGGCCTGGCAACCGAAGCCGCCAAAGCCGCGCGCCAACCCGTGATTATGGGCGCGCTGGCGCAGCAGCTGTATCAGGCGATGAGTCTGCGCGGTGATGGCGGCAAGGACTTCTCGGCGGTGGTTGAGGGGTATATCAAGAAGGAAAACTGAGGGTGCACATCCGCCGGCCTCTTCCCGGCTAAAGCCGGTCCCACTAGGTAATCGAGTACATCCTTGGGGCTCGCGATTCCACTAAGGTTTTGCATGCGCCGCACTACCTTGTGGGAGCGAGCTTGCTCGCGAAGAGGCATTAACATCCGCTGAATATTTAGCGGCTGGAATGCCGTCTTCGTGAGCAAGCTCACTCCCACAGGTGCTGTGTTCACAGGAAGACGGCGGTGAAGAGAGCAGCATAAACAGCCTCATTTCACGGCGTCCTGTCCGAGGCATTCCCGGCTAAAGCCGGTCCTACAATGCGCACGCGGTCGCACCACAATTAACCCCGCGGGCCGTTGTAATTCTTGGCCCACTGCTCCTGGGCCACCAAATGCGCCTTAAATCGCGCGATCTGCTCGGCCACTCGCACCGGGGACGTTCCGCCCCAGCCGCCGCGCGCCGCCAGTGCCGCTTCCAGCGTCAGGCTCTCCAACACCTCTGGCGTCAGGCGCGGGTCGGTGTCGGCGAGCATCTTTGGCGTCAGCTCTGGCAGCCCGATGTCCTGCGCCTCGCACAGCTGAACCAGTTGTCCGGTGATCTCGTGGGCTTCCTTGAACGGCACGCCGCGAACGGCGAGCCAGTCCGCAATTTCCGTCGCCAGGGTGAACCCCAGGGGCGCCTGACGCAGCAACTCGTCCTTGCGCACCTTCATCGTGCGGACCATGCCGGCAAAGGCAGGCAGCACCAGATTCAGCGTGTCCAGAGCGTCGAAGATGGCGTGTTTGTCTTCGCTCAAATCGCGGTTGTACGACAGCGGCTGCGCCTTGAGCACCGACAGAATCGCGGTCAGCGAACCGATCAAACGGCCTGATTTACCCCGGGCCAGCTCGGCGATGTCCGGGTTCTTCTTCTGCGGCATGATCGAGCTGCCCGTGGCGTAGGCATCGTCCAGCTCGACCCAGCGAAACTGCCGAGACGTCCAGATGCAGAACTCCTCGGCCATGCGCGAAATATTGATCCCCAGCATGCTCGCGCAGAACAGAAACTCGGCCACGTGATCACGGCTGGCGACGGCGTCGATGGAGTTTTCACACGGGCCGGCGTAGCCCATTTCCGCCGCCGAACGTTGAGGGTCGCGGGCGATGGCGGAGCCGGCCATGGCAGCGGCACCGAGGGGCGATAGATTGAAGCGCTGATCCCAATCCTGCAGGCGCTGGATGTCACGATGAATCGCCTGGGCGTGGGCCATCAAATGGTGACCAAAGACAATCGGCTGCGCTTGTTGCAGGTGAGTAAAACCGGGCGCAATGGTCTCGACATGGGCTTCGGCCTGACTGACCAATGCCTGCTGCAGATCAAGAATCGACAGGGTCAGCACGCGAATCCGGTCACGCAGAAACAGCCGCATGTCATTGGCCGTCTGATCGTTGCGCGAGCGCCCGGCGCGAAGCTTGCCGCCCAGTGCGCCGAGGCGTTCGGTGAGCAGGCGCTCGATAAAGGTGTGCACGTCCTCGTCGGCGGGAATTGGCTGAATCGTGCCGGCGGCAAAATCCTCGTCAATCGATTGCAGCGCATCGATGATGCGGCGGGTTTCGTCGGCGTCCAGCAAACCGGCGCGCTCAAGCTCGTGGGCGTGGGCCTTGGAGCCTGCCACGTCATAAGGCGTCATGCGAAAATAGACGGCGGGCGAGCGTGACAGGTTGGCCATCGCTTCCGCCGGCGCGGACTTGAAGCGCGCGCCCCACAGGCGCTCAGTTGCATCGGACATATGCATTCCCCCTCAAACACGTGATTGCTGGCGAGCCAGGCGTCGACGACGTCAAGGGATCCTAGGAAAAACCGGCTGCCGATGAAACGTTACAAATGGCAAGTCGGGTTGGCAGAAATGGAAAGCTGACATCAACCCGCTCTTCAGATGAGTGGCGCTGATTATTTTTCTGTTACCGCAGGTGCCCGAATGTGCTGAAGTGGCACCCATTGCACCACCCGATTTTTCCCCTCGTCGACCTTTTCGCAGGATGCGCCCATGGATGGTTTCCTATCGCTTTATCAACACCTCGGCTGGACGTTGTCAGTGCTGGTGCTGCTGACGTTTCTGCTGGCCGGCACGGTCAAGGGCGTCATCGGCATGGGGCTGCCGACGGTTGCGATGGGCCTGCTGGGGGTGATGATGCTGCCGACCCAGGCGGCGGCGCTGCTGCTGATCCCCTCAACCTTGACCAACCTCTGGCAATTGGCGACCGGCGGGCATCTGCGCGGACTGTGCACGCGGTTGTGGCCGCTGCTGCTGACGATCGTCATCGGCACCATGCTCGGCTCCTACGCGCTGGGGCTTGGCAACGGGCACGGCATGGCGAGGGCGCTGGGCGGCGCGCTGTTTGTCTACGCGCTGTGCGGCTTGTTTCTGCCGACGCTCAAGGTGCCGCCTGCTGCCGAGCGCTGGCTCGGGCCTTTGTGCGGGTTTATCACCGGCCTGGTCACCGCGGCCACTGGCGTTTTCGTCATTCCGGCGGTGCCCTACATTCAGGGCCTGGGGCTGGATCGTAACGAACTGGTGCAGGCGCTTGGGCTGTCCTTCACTGTCTCGACCCTGGCGCTGGGCGTCGGTCTTTTCTGGAACGGCGCGGTGGGCAGCGCTGAAATGGGCGCTTCCTTGCTGGCGCTGATTCCCGCGTTGCTCGGCATGATGTTCGGCCAATGGCTGCGTCAACGCATCAGCGCATTGGTGTTCAAGCGCATGTTCTTCATCGGCATGGCGCTGCTGGGCGCGCACTTGATGATCGCTGGGTAAGCCAGCCGGATTGATCGGCTTTCTCACCCGCCTGCGTGATAACAAGGATTCATTAATCACCGGCCCATTCGTGATTCCCCCGCAAAGGTATTTTGCCCGCTGCCTGCTTATTCGCTGCTCGCCTGACCGCTATTCTGCCGTCCATTCCAATTGAAGACCCTCAATCCGGTACCGCTGAACGGCGGACTGCATTGACGGCGGACGAGGCTTGATATGAAAAAAGTACTGTTTCTCAACGGCGGCAAACAATTCGCCCATTCCGACGGCCGCTACAACACCACGCTGCATGAAGCCGCCATGGCGCTTCTCGATCACGCCGGGTTCGACGTGCAGCAGACCTTCATCGACGGCGGCTACAACGTGGCCGAGGAAGTGCAGAAGTTTCTCTGGGCGGACGTGATCATCTGGCAGATGCCGGGCTGGTG
This sequence comes from Pseudomonas sp. AK106, assembly GCF_053903055.1. Taxonomy (NCBI): domain Bacteria; kingdom Pseudomonadati; phylum Pseudomonadota; class Gammaproteobacteria; order Pseudomonadales; family Pseudomonadaceae; genus Pseudomonas; species Pseudomonas sp. AK106. Next base: position 4,623,097 of record NZ_CP096426.1, on the reverse strand, counting down.
GATGGGCGCGCCGTGGACGGTTAAAAGGTACATCGACGAAGTCTTCACCGAAGGTCAAGGCAGCCTGTACGCCAACGACGGTCGCACTCGCTCCGATGAGTCCCGGCGGTATGGCAGCGGCGGCTTGCTGCACGGCAAGCAGTACATGATTTCCGCCACCTGGAACGCGCCGCAGCAAGCGTTCGACGACCCGGCAGACTTTTTCGAAGCCAAGGGCGTGGATGCCGTGTACTTCCCGTTCCACAAGGCCAACCAGTTCCTCGGCATGACCGGCCTGCCAACCTTTCTGGCCGTGGACGTGATGAAAATGCCGAACGTCGAAGCAGACGTGAAGCGGTACGAAGCGCATCTGGCCTCGGTGTTCGGAATCTGAGCGCGGGCCCGCAAGCGCGCTAATATCCGGTCTCTTGTGAGCGGGAGACAACAGTGAAAGCCAGGTCGGATGAGTTGCAGGTGTTTGTCACGGTGATCGAAAGCGGGTCGATTTCAGCCGCCGCCGAGCAGGTCGGGCAGACGCCCTCGGCGATCAGCCGCACCTTGTCTCGACTCGAAGGCAAGCTGGGCACGACGTTGATCAACCGCACCACGCGGCGCATGGACCTGACCGAGGAGGGCAAGTATTTCCTTGAGCGGGCCCGGCAGATTCTGGATCAGATGGAAGAGCTGGAAGAGCGCATGTCGGTGCGCCAGCAGACGCCGTCCGGCCGGTTGCGGATCAACGCGGCGTCGCCCTTCATGCTGCATTCAATCGTCCCGTACGTCGCCGAGTTTCGCACAATGTATCCGGACATCCAGCTGGAGCTGAACAGCAACGATCTGATCATTGATCTGCTGGAGCAGAGCACCGATGTGGCGATCCGCATTGGCGTACTGGCCGATTCGACCCTGCATGCCCGGCCCCTCGGCAGCAGCCCGCTGAACATTCTGGCCAGTCCTGAATACCTCGAAAAACACGGCACGCCGACAACCGTTCCAGCGCTGAGCGGGCATTCACTGCTCGGCTTCACCCAGACCGAAACCCTCAATCACTGGCCGTTGCGCCACGCCGACGGGGATCGGCTGTTCATCCAGCCAACGGTGTCGGCCTCCAGCGGCGAGACGTTGCGCCAGTTGGCGCTGGCGGGAGAGGGCATCGTCTGCTTGTCTCACTTCATGACCCACGAAGACATCCGCCAAAGCCGCCTCAACGTCATCCTGCCCCAGGCCAACAGCGGCTATCGCCAGCCGATCCACGCGGTGTACTACCGCAACTCGCAGCTGGCGTTACGGATTCAGTGCTTTCTGGATTTCATTCAGGAGAAGCTGGCGGTGTACGCCGCGTGAACCTGCTTACATTCCCTGTGGGAGCGTGGCTTGTCCCGCGATCTGCCGGGAACCGGCAGCAAACCCTGCAAACGCGGTCTGTCTGGAGGACTTGATTGGAATGGTTTTGCTACTGCTGCGCAGCAGATCGCGGGACAAGCCACGCTCCTACAGGCAGGTATCACGCCTCACTAATCCCGCTGAACTCCGCCCGCAACATCTCCACAAATGCCTCCCGCGCCGGGTGATGTTCGGCGTTCTCGTGCCAGTAAAACAGGTTGTCGATGGAGGTCAGTTCAGGGAATTCATAACCGACCCAGCCAGAGCCTTTGCGGTACTGCTCGTAAACACCCTTGGGCACCAGCGCCACGCCAGCCCCGGCGCTGACGCAACCGACGATGGTGCCGTAGTTGGCGATGCTGACGATGGGCTGAGTCTGGCCGTCGTGCTGCAACCATCGCTCCAGCGCTGCGCGATAAGGGCAGCCTTCGGGCCACATGAAAATCGATTTGCCCTGCAGATCCGCCGCGCTGCGTATCGGGCCCAGCGACTCGGCCGCAATCAGCACCAGATCCTCCCGGTACATCGACGTGCGTTTGAGCCGGGGGCGTTTTACGTCGATGGCGACAATGGCGCCATCGAGCTTCTGGTTAAGCGTCGCTTCCAGCAGTTGTGCGCCGGTACCGGTGGTCAGTTCCAGCGACACTTGCGGATAACGCGCATGAAAGCGCGCCAGCAGTCGCGGCAGCCGCGCCGTGGCCGAGGACTCGATGGCGCCGATGCGCAACGGCCCCGACGGCGCCGCATCCGGATGCACCGCGCGCTTGGCTTCGTCGGCCAGGCTGAGCATCTTGCCGGCGTAGGTGAGGAAAATTTCCCCCGCCGGGCTGATGCGCAATCCACGGCCCTGACGGTAAAACAGCTCGGTGCCCAGCTCCGCCTCAAGCGCCTTGATGCGCGCGGTGATGTTCGACGGGACGCAATGCAAGACCTCCGCCGCGCGGGCAATGCTGCCGGTGTCGACGACGGTCTTGAACATGCGGATCTGGGCCAATTCCATTCATCACCAACAGTGAGGGGTTGCGTCATTATTGTTCGGTTGTGGTGAGCATAGGTTGTTTCGATACTCGCAGCCATGGGCAGGCGTCGGGCTTGTCGGTGGGAGTATCGAGATGAGCGTGGTGGCTGAGCCGGTTGTTGATTCAAATATCGTGGTTAAAGGCACTGTGCCTTGGCAGGGGATGAAAGTTGCCCTTGCCACTGTCTTTGTGGTCGCCTGCTGGGGGTTCTCGCCGACCGGCATTCGCATCGGTTTGCAGGCCTACGAGCCCGGGCATCTGGCGCTGCTTCGATTTCTGATCGCGTCGGTGTTCATGCTGTTAATCGCCTCGTCGCACCGTATCGCGTTGCCGCGCCTGAAGGACCTGCCGTTGCTCGCGGTGCTGGGTTTCTTCGCCGTCAGCCTACACCACATCGCCCTGAATTTCGGCCAGGCCGGCGTGAGTGCCGGGGCGTCCAGCGTGCTGGTTCAATCGACGCCGTTGTTTACCGCGCTGCTGGCGCATTTCGTGTTCAAGGAGCGGGTCAGCGCCTGGCGTTGGGGCTGTGTCGCGCTCGGCCTGGTGGGCGCCGCGATTGTCGTCACCGGTGATCGCGGCATCGGCCATATGGATGCGCGCGGGCTGCTGATTCTGTTGGCGGCGTTTTCCTGGAGCGTGTATTTCTCGCTGCAGAAGCGTCACAGCCATCGGTACGACGGCCTGACCATGGTCTGTTACACGGTCTGGGCCGGCACGGTGTTCCTGCTGGTTTATCTGCCGGGGCTGATCGGCGAAATCCTCAACGCGCCGCTGCGGGTCAATGTGGCAGTGGGGGTGTTGGGGCTGTTCCCCAGCGCACTGGCGTATCTGGCTTGGGCGTATGTCTTGAAGCACATGGACGTCAGCCGCGCGTCGATGAGTTTGTACCTGACGCCACCGATGGCCATCGCCATTGCTTCGTTCATGTTGGGCGAGTTGCCTTCGCAGCGGGTGATCGTGGGGTCGATCGTGGTGCTGGCGAGTGTCTTGGCACTCAATCTGCGGCGGGAGAGGGCAGTGGTGTTTCCCGTCCGGGATCAACCTGAGCGTGCTGCGGTTTAGGGGCCTGGCCGTTTGCGTTTGTGGCAAGTTTCATCATTAATGTGCAGCCGGACCGTTAGTCTCTTCAGCCTCCAGACAGCACATCAGTAACAAGCTGTCGCATTCGTCATCAAGGAAGCCCCATGCGTGCAGTGACCCTCAAAACCCTTGCCCTGTCGGTGATCTTCGCCGCGAGTTCGCCGGTGTATGCGGTGGTGCTGGAAGGCGGCGCCGTCGCGTCCCCGGATCAATACGGTGCCCAGGTCGCCGCGCAGATTCTGAAAAAAGGCGGCAACGCCGTCGATGCCGCGGTCGCCACGGCGTTCACCCTGGCGGTCACCTACCCCGAAGCGGGCAACATTGGTGGCGGTGGCTTTATGACCCTGTTCATGAACGGCCGACCGTACTTTCTCGACTACCGCGAAGCCGCGCCGAAAGCGGCGACGCGCAACATGTACCTGGACGACAAGGGCGAAGTCATTCCGGGCATGAGTCTGGTGGGCGCACGCGCGTCGGGGGTGCCCGGCACCGTGATGGGGCTGTGGGAAGCCCACCAGAAATTCGGCAAGCTGCCGTGGGCCGAGTTGCTGACGCCGGCCATTGGTTACGCCAAAAACGGTTTCAAGGTCGCCGACAAGCAGTACATGTATGGTGCCGAAGCCATCAAGCAACTCAACGGCAAAACCAATTTTGCGGATTACTTCGGCGACATGAAGACCGGCGAGACCTTCCGTCAGCCGGAGCTGGCCAAGACCCTGGAACGTATCGCCAACAAGGGCGCCAACGAGTTTTACCAGGGCCAGACGGCTGACCTGCTGGTGGCGCAAATGCAGCACGACAACGGCCTGATCACCAAAGAGGACCTGCACGATTACAAGGCGATCTGGCGCAAGCCGCTCCATGTGAATTTCAACGGCAACACGCTCTACACCGCGCCGCTGCCCAGTTCCGGCGGTATCGCGCTGGCGCAGTTGATCGGCATGAAGCAGCTGCTTGCTGATGATTTCAAAGACGTGCCGCTCAACTCGGCGCGCTACATCCATCTGCTGGCAGAGATCGAAAAACGCGTGTTCGCCGATCGCGCCAACTATTTGGGCGATCCGGACTTTTCCGTGGCGCCGGTGAGTCAGTTGACCGACAACGCCTATCTGGCCAAGCGCGCCCACGAGGTCAACCCGACGGCAATTTCGCCCACCGAGAACGTGAAGGCCGGGCTTGAGTCGCACCAGACCACCCACTTCTCCATCGTCGATGCCAAGGGCAACGCGGTCAGCAACACCTACACCCTGAACTGGGATTACGGCAGCGGCGTGGTGGTAAAGGGCGGGGGCTTTTTGCTGAACGACGAGATGGATGATTTCAGTTCCAAACCGGGCGTTGCCAATGCGTTCGGCGTGGTGGGCGGGGATGCCAATGCTATCCAGCCCGGCAAGCGCATGTTGTCCTCGATGAGCCCGAGTCTGGTCACCCGCGACGGCGCAGTGACGCTGGTGCTGGGCACGCCGGGTGGCTCACGGATTTTCACCACGGTGTTTCAGGTGCTGAACAATATCTATGACTTCCACATGCCGCTCAAAGACGCGGTTGCGGCGCAGCGGGTTCATCACCAGTTGCTGCCGAAGGACACGATCTACACCGAGAAATTTGCACCGCTGGCGACCCCAGTGGCCGACGAGCTGACGGCCATGGGTTACACGGTGAAGGACCAGGGCTGGTCGATGGGCAATGTGCAGGCGATCAAGATTGACGGCGCGAAAGTCGAAACCGCGTCCGATCCCCGTGGGCGGGGCGTGGGGATGGTGGTGAAGTGAGGGCATGACGGCTGACTGATCGTTCCCACGCTGCGCGTGGGAATTCATCCCTGGACGCTCCGCGTCCGGAGTCAGGTGACGCGGAGCGTCAGGAGCGGCATCCCCACGCAGAGCGTGGGAACGATCACTTGGAGGAGTGAGCCTTAGTGATGCTCCCGCGTTGCGCGGAATTTCACGTCAGGCCAGCGTTCTTCCATCAAGGCCAGGTTGACCCGGGTTGGCGCGAGGTAGGTCAGGTGACCACCGCCGTCCACGGCCAGGTTTTCCACGGCCTTGTTCTCGAATTCCTCGAGCTTCTTCTTGTCACTGCAATCGATCCAGCGGGCTGACCACACGGTGATCGGCTCGTAGGCGCATTCGACTTTGTATTCTTCCTTCAAGCGGCTGGCGACCACATCGAACTGCAGCACACCGACGGCGCCGAGGATGATGTCGTTGCTGCGCTGCGGGAAGAACACCTGAGTGGCGCCTTCCTCGGCCAGTTGCTGCAGGCCCTGACGCAGCTGCTTGGACTTCAGCGGATCCTTCAGGCGTACGCGGCGGAACAGCTCCGGTGCGAAGTGCGGGATGCCGGTGAAACCCAAGGCCTCGCCTTCGCTGAAGGTGTCGCCGATCTGAATCGTGCCGTGGTTGTGCAGGCCGATGATGTCGCCGGCGTAGGCTTCTTCCAGCTGTTCGCGCTCGCTCGAGAAGAACGTCAGCGCGTCACCGATGCGCACATCTTTGCCAGTGCGAACATGGCGCATTTTCATGCCCTTGTCGTACTTGCCCGAGCAGATGCGCATGAACGCGATGCGGTCGCGGTGCTTGGGGTCCATGTTCGCCTGGATCTTGAACACGAAGCCGGTGAACTTTTCCTCGACCGGCTCCACCGTGCGCTCGTTGGCGACGCGGGCGAGCGGCTTCGGCGCCCAGTTCACGACCGCATCCAGTACGTGGTCGACACCGAAGTTGCCGAGCGCGGTACCGAAGAACACCGGCGTCAGTTGGCCGTCGAGGAATTCCTGCTGGTTGAACTCATGACAGGCGCCTTGCACCAGCTCCAGCTGATCGACAAAGCGATCGTACTCATCACCCAGATGAGCGCGCGCTTCGTCGGAGTCGAGCTTCTCGATGATCTTCACCTCGGTGCGCTCATGACCGTGACCGGCGGTGTACACGATGATGTAGTCGTCGGCGAGGTGATAGACACCCTTGAAGTCGCGGTAGCAACCGATCGGCCAGGTGATGGGCGCGGCCTTGATCTTCAGGACCGCTTCGATCTCGTCGAGCAGCTCGATCGGGTCGCGAATGTCGCGGTCGAGCTTGTTGATGAAGCTCACGATCGGCGTATCGCGCAGGCGGCAGACGTCCATCAGTGCGATGGTGCGGGGCTCAACCCCTTTACCGCCATCGAGCACCATCAGCGCCGAGTCGACAGCGGTCAACGTGCGGTAGGTGTCTTCGGAAAAGTCTTCGTGGCCCGGAGTGTCGAGCAGGTTGATCATGTGATCGCGATACGGGAACTGCATGACCGAGGTGGTGATGGAAATGCCGCGCTGCTTCTCCATTTCCATCCAGTCGGACGTGGCGTGGCGGTCGGATTTACGCGACTTCACCGTACCGGCGACGGAAATGGCCTTGCCCATCAGCAGCAGCTTTTCGGTGATGGTGGTCTTACCCGCATCGGGGTGGGAAATGATGGCGAAAGTGCGGCGTTTCGCGACTTCGGCGGCCTGTCTGGTCATGGGAAATCGCCCGAGAGGTGATTCAAAAAAAGGGCGGCGATTATAGCCCAAACCGGAGCAATAACCGAACCGTTCAGTCAATAAAGGGTGGCCAGATACCATCGCACGTGGGAACCTTTGCGGTTAAGGAGACGTCCATTCCCTGGTATCGCTACACGCCAAGGGTTGCAAAATCAGCAAGTTAGCTTGACGAAGCTGCGCTCATGGCTTGTGTTTTCGCCGAGGTATCAACCTTTCCGGCGACCCACCCGCTGCTCTTCGCGAACGTTCGCGTGCTGCCTGAAGAGGCCAGTTTCACGCCAGACGTTCGCCGACTGAAATAAGGAGTCCGCCCGTGGCAAATCGCTATGGCAAGGGGCTGTTGGGAGGTGTGATTGTCATCGCACTCCTGGCCCTGCTGGTCCAATGGATCGGCATCAGTACCATCAGGCAATATCAGGATGATCTGCTGTTTTATCTGCAAGCCCACGTGGTGCTTGTGCTGGCGTCAATGCTGGCGGCACTGGTGGTCGGGATCCCGACCGGCATTGTCCTTAGCCGACCGAACATGGTTGGCCGCGCCGAACGCTTCATGCAGATCTTCAACATCGGTAACACCGTTCCTCCTCTCGCCGTACTGGCCATCGCTCTGGGTATTCTGGGCATCGGCAGCGGTCCGGCGATCTTCGCTTTGTTCCTCGCTTCGTTGTTGCCCATCGTGCGCAACACCTACGAAGGCCTGAAAAACGTTCAGGGTTCTCTCAAAGAAGCCGCCCGCGGCATCGGCATGACACCGCGCCAGGTGCTGTGGCGTGTCGAGTTGCCCAATGCCGTGCCGATCATCATCGGCGGTGTGCGCGTGGCCCTGGCGATCAACGTCGGGACGGCGCCACTGGCGTTCCTCATTGGCGCGAACAGCCTGGGCAGCCTCATTTTCCCCGGCATCGCCCTGAACAATCAGCCACAACTGGTGCTGGGCGCCGCGTGTACCGCGTTGCTCGCATTGTTGCTCGATGGCGCCGTGACCCTGGCAAGCCGTCTCTGGCTGGAACGCGGCCTGGCTCGATAAGTCGAGCCCCGCTGAGAAAGGAATTGGTATGAAGAAGTTATGCACATTAATCATGGGCGTCGGGATGTTGCTGTCCGGTTTCGTCCAGGCCGCGGATGCACCGGCCGAAATACCCGTGCTGCGCATCGGCGCGCGGGTGTTCACCGAGCAGACCATGCTGGCCGAACTGACCGCGCAGTACCTGCGCGACAAGGGCTATCAGGTGCAGATCACCGGCGGCCTTGGCAGTAACCTGGCGCGCAGTGCCCAGGAAAGCGGCCAGCTGGATCTGCTGTGGGAATACACCGGCGTGTCGCTGGTTGCCTACAACCATGTTGATGAGAAGCTCGACAGCGGGCAGACCTATCAGCGCGTCAAGGAGCTGGACGCCAAGAAGGGGCTGGTCTGGCTGTCCCCCTCCAAGTTCAACAACACCTACGCGCTGGCGCTGCCGGACAAAATTGCGCAGCAGTATCCGCAGGTCAACAACATGTCCGACCTGACCACGGTGCTCAAGGCTGAGGCCGATAAAGGCCACATCGTTGCGCTGGACACCGAGTTCGCCAACCGTTCCGACGGTCTGGTGGGCATGGTCAAGCATTACGGCATGAACCTGGGCCGTGAAAACACCCGTCAGATGGACGCCGGCCTGGTCTACACCGCGCTGCGCAACGGGCAGGTTTTTGCGGGCCTCGTCTACACCACCGACGGCCGTTTGAACGCGTTCAAGCTCAAGGTGCTGGCGGACGACAAGCACTACTTCCCGGACTACACCGCGGCGCCGGTCATCCGCAAAGAGTACCTGGACAAGCACCCGCAGCTGGCCGACTTGCTCAAGCCGCTGGCCGCGCTGCTGGATAACCAGACCATGCGCACGCTGAACGCGCGCATCGACGTCGACCATGAAAGTCCTACCGTGGTGGCGGCTGAATTCCTGCGCGAGCATCCGATCAATCCTTCCGCCGACAGCGTGCCTGTCCCTCCGGCGCCGGCGGCAAAACAGGAGGAGAAACCATGAGTTTCCTCAGCGCTTTCTCCCATCTGGACTGGAATCAGGTCATGCACCTGACCCTGCAACACATCACCCTCGTCGGCATCGCGGTGACGCTGGCGATCGTCGTCGGTGTGCCGCTGGGCGTGTTGATGACGCGCTTCCCGACCCTCGCCGGGCCGTTGCAGGCCAGCGCCACCGTGCTGCTGACCATCCCGTCGATTGCCCTGTTCGGCTTGCTCTTGCCGTTCTATTCGAAGTTCGGTCAGGGCCTTGGCCCGATGCCGGCGATCACCGCCGTGTTTCTCTACTCGCTGCTTCCGATCATGCGCAACACCTACCTGGCGCTGACCGGCGTCGAGCCCGGCATTCGTGAAGCCGCCAAGGGCATCGGCATGACTTTCGGCCAGCGCCTGCGCATGGTTGAACTGCCGATCGCCGTGCCGGTGATTCTCGCTGGCGTACGCACTGCCGTGGTCATGAACATCGGCGTCATGACCATCGCCGCCACCATTGGCGCCGGCGGCTTGGGTGTACTTATTCTTGCTTCTATCAGCCGCAGCGATATGTCGATGCTGATCGTCGGCGCCGTACTGGTCAGCATTCTGGCCATCTTCGCCGACCTGCTTCTGCAATGGCTGCAACGCTCGCTGACTCCAAAAGGACTCCTGAAATGATCGCCAAACAAATGATTGAACTGCAGAACCTCACCAAGACTTTCCAGAGCAACGGCAAGGAAGTGAAGGCCGTCGATTCAGTGAGCCTGACCGTCAATGAAGGCGAGATCTGCGTGTTCCTGGGCCCGTCGGGTTGCGGCAAAAGTACGACGCTGAAAATGATCAACCGGCTGATCATGCCGACCTCCGGCAAGGTGCTGATCAATGGCGAGGACACCACCGGTCTGGACGAAGTCACCCTGCGCCGCAACATCGGCTACGTGATTCAGCAGATCGGCCTGTTCCCCAACATGACCATCGAAGAAAACATCGTGGTCGTGCCCAAGCTCCTGGGTTGGGACAAGCAGAAATGCCACGACCGCGCCCGCGAACTGATGAGCATGATCAAGCTGGAACCCAAGCAGTACCTGCATCGCTACCCCCGCGAGTTGTCGGGTGGTCAGCAACAGCGGATCGGCGTGATTCGTGCGCTGGCTGCAGACGCGCCCCTGCTGCTGATGGACGAGCCGTTCGGTGCGGTCGACCCGATCAACCGCGAGATGATCCAGAACGAGTTTTTCGAGATGCAGCGCGCGCTGAACAAGACCGTGATCATGGTCAGCCACGACATCGACGAAGCCATCAAGCTGGGCGACAAGATCGCTATCTTCCGCGCCGGCAAGCTGCTGCAGATCGACCATCCGGACACGCTGCTGGCGCACCCGGCGGATGATTTCGTCAGCAACTTCGTCGGCCAGGACAGCACGCTCAAGCGCCTGCTGCTGGTCAAAGCCGAGGACGCGGCGGACAACGCGCCGTCCGTGAGCCCGGAAACCCCGGTCGCCGATGCGCTGGAAATCATGGACGAAAACGACCGCCGCTACGTGGTCGTCACCGATGCCGAAAACAAGGCCATGGGTTACGTCCGCCGCCGCGACCTGCACCGCCAGGCCGGCACGTGCGAGCAATACCTGCGCCCGTTCAACGCCACCGCTGCCTACGACGAACACCTGCGCATCCTGCTGTCGCGCATGTACGAGTTCAATCGCTCGTGGCTGCCGGTGCTGGATGCCGAAAACGTGTTCCTGGGTGAAGTGACGCAGGAATCCATCGCGGCTTACCTGAGTTCCGGCCAGTCCCGCGGGATGAAGACCAGCATCGTTTCGCCGGCCGAGTTGGCGGAGCAGGCTGCGTTGAGTTGAGGTGAATGGCCTGGGTGCTTTTGGTGCCCGGGCCTTTTTTGACGGTGGTGCCGCTGACTCGTCACCGCTGACATGTCAGGTTGCTCTTGGTCTGCACGAACGACATGAGGACCACGCCCAGGGCGTTCCCTAAAATCGTGATGACCATGAGAGAGTCAACGGACTGTTGGAAAAACGCTAGCTGTGCGATCAGTGTGTAAAGGGCGGTTCCAGCAAAACCCACCGTCAGGATAGGCCGGCTGATTGTTCTTATAGACAGCACAAGTGCTGATTGCATCAAGATCAGGAAGAGCACTGTCAGCGCCGCCAACTGAGGCGCCTCAGAAACGATGGTCGCGAGGGCGCCATCCAGCAATCCGATCGTTGTGCACACTAGAAACGCGAACAGTGATCGACGGACCTGTATCTTGTGAAAAGATTGGCCGAGATCGTTGAGTCGCTTACTTAGGAGTGCGATGAAGTAAAGCGAAATACCGCACGCTATTGAAAAAGTCGCGCCTATTTCCAGCTCGTAATCATCATGTAGGCCTGCGCCTTGTATGACTGAGCTATATGAAGTTGACAGCACCCAAACTGTGCCCAATGCAAGCATAGAGCCGACTATGCCCAGCCTCCCCAGCTTTTGTACGTCCGTCAACGCCATGATGAGCGCGCTGACGGCTAGGGCGATGGCGGCAAACGCGGCTGGGTTTAGATTTAACAAGGCGGTATAGCCGCTGGTCCAGCAGGTAAACGTAAACAGGGTGATCCAGAGGTAAGGCTTGATCAGTCTTTTTGAAGATACAGCAGTGAGTGGCGGAGAGCGGGTAAACAGGAGCAGGGGTAACGCTATGATGATAGATGCCAGCGATGCGACGCTGGCAAGGACGACGGGTTCCAGGTCCACGTTTTGCTTGTAAGTGATGTAGTTCATCATCATGGCATTGCTGAATACAAATAGGATTAGCGTGGTAAGGCCTAGTGGTTTGGGTTGGGTCATAAGCGAGTCAATGTGCCGTAAATGTGAGGTTCGGTTGTATGTGTTTTTTGGTTTTGAGTGAGCTCTGATAGAAGGCGATATTTTTATTCTCGTAGTGGTCTGTGTAGGCCGGTGGTGGCGCGTACCACGTTAACGAAACCCATCCCAATGTTTCCTGGGCAGATTTTTGCTTCTTTGGTGTCTTGGCGAGGAAACTCCCTATGGCCGCCAAAGAAATTGATCGAGAATACGCTTTTTAGTGCGGTGATCAGGTTTATAGTTGCGCTCTTTTGAGGGGTGGGGAGTTCGTTGGCAGTGCTGAGCCCCATATGATTCAACGTGATTCGGGCCTTTGCAATGAAATCAGTCCCTTCCTCCTCGGTCGTCAAGTTGTTCAACAAGACTATGCCGATGGCATTCGAGTTATAGAGAATTAGATGCTCGCCTTTGAAGCGAATGTCCCTTCCTTCATAAATGATGCCCGCGCAATCAATTGCAAAGTGGTAACTGAAGTCGTCAAATATCTTGCCTTGTTGCTTCGCCTGAGTGTCCAGCATTTGCTCACTCCCCACACCACACGAATAACTCCTCCCTGCATGATGAAGCGCAATCATTGTGTAATCCCAGTCGCGAACCAAAGGTTTTTTAGGCGGCTTCGCGTGCCACTCCGACCGCTCAACAAACCCGTGGCCCAACTCCCGCACTTTCCTAATAATCGCCTCTCGCGTCGCGGCCCGATCATTCACGGTGACCACCATGGGCTTGGGCGTTTCCCCGTGGATCAACGTCTCGACACGCGTCGTACTGGTCACCACCCGGGTGTTCATCCCTGCAAGCTCCTTCAACTCGCGTACGGGCGAGCGGAACATGACGTGGAGGGAAACGACGGAGTCTGCTGAAGAACCCTCAATGCGGGCCAGTCCATAGTTGTCGGTGGTACCTGACTTTTGCTGACCATCCACCGCCGCCGTGAATGTCCGGTTCGCGAGCGGCTGCCCCGTTTCGCTGTCGCGGATGACGAACGTACGGGCGAAGATGTTCCCCGGCGCCGTAGTGGTGTGTGGATAAACAGAAGACGAGGTGTTCGACATGGGCATAGCAGGATGTGGCGCCGCAGCGGCGTCCGCTGCCGCTCGACTGGCTCCCGCACGCCCTGACCGCGGAGCAATCAATCGATTCGCGCCCGGCGGACACGCGCACAACACGAGCGCGTCATGCCCGGCGGTCGGTATGCCATCCCACGTGAAGCTGTCTTCCCCTTCGACAATTTCGCCCACTTGCCCACACACGCCGCAAGGGCTGGTCTTGTCGCCGAGCCGCAATGCCATGCGGCCATCTTCCAGCGAAGTTTGAACAAGGCTGGCGTGGCAGATGGCGCCGGTGGTGGTTAGGTCGCCGTCGAGGCCTTGCTCCCGGCCGTTGATATCGAAGATTGTCATGCTTCAATTCTCCACGTCGGGCAGAAAGTCATCCGGCCAGGCGACATCCTTGCGCTGGAGCAGAAGAAGAGAACCCTGCGGCGTGTTGATGATCTCGTCGCCGTTGCTCAAGCGGCTGCCCACCAGCGCCATTTGGCTGTTCGCCTTTCCTGCACCAGTGACGACCTGTGCCTCAGTGCCGTCGGGGTAAACGGCGCAGTCACCGACGCGAGCACCCGCAACCTCACGGCCGTCCGCCAGTCTGAACTCCACCCCAAGGGTGCCTCTCACGATCACACCACCATTGCGGGTGTGGCCGCCTTCCGCCGCCACCCGGAAAATGCCGGTGCAGGGGTGGGCTTGCTTGTAGGCCTCACTCTCTCTCACCTGAGCCAGCGCCGCCGGACTGAACGTGGCGAGAGCCTCTTCCGAAACAGGGGGTCGATCCAGACCACGCAGGTACTCGTAAGTGACGTCATTGTTGTACAGCGGGGAATAGGCAGTCTTTTGCATGACTTTGATCCTTGGTCGGGTTGATTCATCGCCTCGCACAGTTCGTGCGAGGCGAATGGACGCCAACCCTAGTGATCGGGATCAGTGGGATACGTGTGGGAAAGAGATTGGCAGGGTAGGGCATTTCGGGTGACTGAGTAGCCGACGTCTGACGGACACGTGGCTTTCGTGGCGAATCCCTGACAGGGCGCTGCGGGTGGCAACGTCCTGTCATGCAGCGGACTACCGCGTGTTCATAAAACGACGCGCACATTTGCGCACCCATGCTTGCACTCTGCGCCACAGGCTGCGGGAACGCCTCACCGGTGCTGAGACCCGGAATGTGGTTTCGGCCGGAAGAGAGCTCTGGTTGAAGATGTCGGTGACAGTGAGTGTCACCTCGTAATCTCCGGCAGCGAACACCGCCGTGCTAAAAATGGACGATCGTTTTTGAGGAAGCGCTTCGGCATCGAACGCCACGAGCACATCTCCCGGGAGAGAGCGGATTTCTATTGAGTAGCTCAACTGCGGTGGCGTCGACTCGTCATTCTTCCAGGCCACGATCACTGCTTCGGTACCCACTTGCGGTACGACGGATACGGATAAGATGGCTGCCGTCAACATCGCCGGTTTCGGCTTAGGATCAAACTGGTTGGGCTCCAACTGGATCGTGCTGTGGGTATTGCCATAGCTGCCACCGGCAATAAGCATGATGTTGGCGTCGCCAACGTTATCGCCGTCACCCACCAGCATGGCATTCCAGGTGTCAGGGTCGCCTCCGGCAGTTGCCACGTAATGAGACGGTTTTTGCCACGAACCGTCTTTGCTCATCCGGAAGTGCTGGCCGTAATAACCGTGGTAGCCCAGCGCGTCGCCGTTGAAACGTTCCAGAAATCCCGTGCAGGTAGTCCCTGAAATGGGGATATCAGGGCCGGGAACGGAAGCGGACATATAGTGCGTCCATTTCGCATCGGCGTAGGCGTACATGAACATGCCCATGCGCGTCACCGACTCGCCGGGAATGAACCAACGTCTGATCACGATGGCGTACCACTGATCCAGGCGCCATGGCATCGGGTGAGAGGTGTGCAGGCCAGTCCCCTCGCCGCCGAAATGCCCTGAATACAGGCCTTCAATCCCATAATCCAGGCGGACCTCGGCTTCAGCCGGATCGGAGGCGAGGTCCCAGATCGAACAGATATTGTTGTAAGTAAAAATCTGGCCCCCCACCAGGTTATCGTTTTGGTGCTGGATGCCTGCGTATCCCCCGCGCTCACCAAAATAGAAATTACAGCCTGACCAGTAAATATGGATGTTGTCCCCGGCTGTGGGCACGTACTGCTCTACGTATAGCAGTTCGGCCTCATTTTTCGAGAACCAGGAGGTTATCGACGGACCGGAAGTCGGTACATCGGCTCGTTCAGTCGGGTGGTTGATCGGCGGTGTTTTCATGGGGCGCATCCTCTCGTCATGAGGCACCAGTGTTGAGCATTTGCGGTCGTTTGAAACCTGTCAGAAATGACAGTGGACGACAGATGGCAGGGAGGGGCGTCGAGCGGTCGGGAGCACCCAGGCACCGTGTTTTTTTCGGAAAGGTGAACATCACCCTGTCACATCGGTCGGTTACTACGGGTTGATTGAACGCGCGTGGATTCCCGTCTGGCAAAAACGGGCAGAAACGCGACATTTTTAGTTGATCTCCGGCCCCTCAGGTCCTACAGTTCGCGCCGAACGTCCATGCTGGAAACGATCCATCCGGCTCAAGTACTGACGACGAGACAGCAAGGCCAACCGTGGTGTATCACCGGATGGCCTTTTTGCTTTCGGCCGAGCAGCCTTGGGAAGTAGGCGAACCAAAGTGGGGATACGGAGGACGTTCACGAGCCGCGCGCTCACACCCATTGTTTTTTACCGTTTGCCAACAGGAGTCCCCGCATGTCGATCCAGGTCGAAGACTATTTCGAGAAAAGCACCTTCGAGAAAATGAAGGCGTTTGCCGACAAGCAAGAAACCCCGTTCGTGGTCATCGACACCGCGATGATCAGCAAGGCCTACGACGACCTGCGTGCAGGCTTCGAATTTGCGACAGTTTATTACGCGGTCAAAGCCAACCCTGCGGTCGAGATCATCGACCTGCTGAAGGAAAAAGGCTCGAGTTTCGACATCGCCTCGATCTACGAGCTGGATAAAGTGATGGATCGCGGCGTTGGCCCGGATCGCATCAGCTACGGCAACACCATCAAGAAATCCAAAGACATTCGCTACTTCTACGAGAAGGGCGTGCGTCTGTTCTCCACCGACTCCGAAGCCGACCTGCGCAACATCGCCAAGGCTGCGCCGGGCTCGAAAGTCTACGTGCGTATTCTCACCGAAGGCTCGACCACGGCTGACTGGCCTCTTTCACGCAAGTTCGGTTGCCAGACCGACATGGCGATGGACCTTTTGATCCTCGCCCGTGAACTCGGCCTGGTGCCTTACGGCATCTCGTTCCACGTCGGTTCGCAGCAGCGTGACATCAGCGTCTGGGACGCTGCGATCGCCAAAGTGAAAGTGATCTTCGAGCGTCTGAAAGAAGAAGACGGCATCGTGCTCAAGCTGATCAACATGGGCGGCGGCTTCCCGGCCAACTACATCACCCGCACCAACAGCCTGGAAACCTACGCTGAAGAAATCATTCGCTACCTGAAAGAAGACTTCGGTGATGACCTGCCGGAAATCATCCTGGAGCCGGGCCGTTCGTTGATCGCCAACGCCGGTATTCTGGTCAGCGAAGTGGTGCTGGTGTCGCGTAAATCCCGCACTGCCGTCGAGCGTTGGGTGTACACGGATGTGGGCAAGTTCTCCGGCCTGATCGAAACCATGGACGAAGCCATCAAGTTCCCGATCTGGACCGAAAAGAAAGGCGAAGTGGAAGAAGTGGTTATCGCTGGCCCAACCTGCGACAGCGCCGACATCATGTACGAGAACTACAAGTACGGGTTGCCGCTGAACCTGGCCATCGGTGACCGCCTGTACTGGCTGTCCACCGGTGCCTACACCACCAGCTACAGCGCTGTAGAGTTCAACGGCTTTCCGCCGCTGAAGTCTTACTACGTGTAAGCGCTGCCGTTCATAAAGAAACCCGCGAGCGATCGCGGGTTTTTTGTTTCACTGCCTTGTGTGGCTGATCAGTTTTTCAGCCAACTCAAGACGAGGCATCGCTGATTCAATCATCTCCCCAAACCGCTCAATCGAAATCGACGTGAACAGGTCTTTGAAGTCACTCAACGAGCCGGACAGAAAACTCGCCAGATTTGCATACCCCTCACCCAGGTCCCTCGTGGCGTCGGCAATTTGCGCATGCAGATTCTTCGTGTCATTGATCATCGCCCTGACCCCGACAATTCTGCCGTCGGAACCCATGGGGTCGAGCTTCCGATTTTTAGCGTATGCGTTGATGGCTCCCTGCATAAAGTCCACCAGTCGCGGCAAAACAAGCGATGAACGCGAATACAGATCTTTGGCCGTAAAAGCAGCGCGATCGTATTTGATCCACAGATCAAAAACCTGCTGCTTCACTTGCATGGCGAAAGGGTAGCCTGCTGTCGGACTCAGTATTTTCAGGCGTCCGTTCAACTCGAAGGGCGGTTGAGATAGATCCAGTGTCGAGAGCAATTTTTCGCGTTCAGAGCGGGTTAGCGCATCAACGACACGGAAATAGTCCGAACTGAAGCGCTCAAGATCGGCCACCAGATCCGACTGTTCGTAAAAGATCCTGTAGGGCCACTCCAGTATCTCGGGCCAGTATCGAAGCTGTGCCTGTACTTGAATGTGCAGGTGTTCAAGTGCTGGCTGGTGAAGGCGGATGAACGCCTGATCCGACGCCAGGCCAAGATCTGCCTTGATTCGTTCAGTGGTCTCGAATGCCTGATGCAAGGTAATGCGGTAGCGATTGAGCGCATCGAAATGGGCCCACTTAAACAGAGGTGCTGACATATCGACATCCTTGTCCTGTGCAGGCCGTGACGGCGTCCTTGCCGTCACGGCTGTGAATAGTAAGCTTTCAGCGGATGGTTTTCAGGTAATCAATCAGCGATGGCGCGATGGAGACGAAACGGTCCTCATAACCTGCCTGGTCACCCAGTTTAAGATGGTCGAAGAATGCAGTAATCCCCTGATTGAACTTTGCGTATTCAGCTCGGGCATTGAAAAAGCTCTGATACAGGGCATGAACGCTGTCGATCAACGTGATTTTAGCGGCGGTCATCTTCAGGTCGGCCGCTCGCTGATCGTGGCCGGGTTTAAGCGCTTCGATTTGCTTGATCAGGCGTTCGCGCTGATCGTACATGGTGAGATAGTTGAGCGCTTTGCTGATGTCTTCCAGGGTCTTTTTCATGTGCTCGACAGCGAGCCTGATGAGCTCTGCTTCGGGAGCCGCCATGCCGACTGCGGAGATGTTTTCCACACTGAGCACGGTGTCCTTGGCGATGTCTGCAAAGTTGCGTTTCTCAAGCACCGCCATTGCATCGCTCAAGACCTTTCGTGAAACCTCCAGCGCCTCGATTTTTTCTTCGGAGGCGATCTGCGCCAGATTCAATTGCGCCAGCTCGGCGTCCAGCTCGCTTTTATATTTGCCGGTGAGTGCCGGGTTGAATGCCACATCTGAAAGCGATTTGAAGCGTTGCTGTGCGTCCTTCTCGGCAGCGTTTATCCCTCGCTTGAGGATACTGATCGCATGCGCTCGGAAGTAGGCGTTATCTTCCAGGTCATCGTCAGAGGCTGTTTCCGTGATCGCGCCGCGCAGGGCATTGAGCTTCTTGAGTCCTTGAGAGGCGCTCACTTCCATCTTGAGTGCCGCCTCATCCAGTGCTCGCCGGGCTTGAGTGAGCGAGCCATACAGTCCTGCCGCTTTTACATGAATCGACGGCAGATAGCGTGTTTGATCGAACGAAAAATTGGCGACGGCAGTGAGGTCGAGCATTTGCTGAATGCAGACGTTGACCACGCCCATGTCAGGCGATACGGCGTTTACATCGGTATTGAAACGAAGGATATTCATTGGAAAAACCTTAAGAGTATTGATTAACGATTTTTTTTGATTTCTGCATCGGCTTCGGCGAAGACGGCATACAGTTCGTCCGCCTCGTCTTTAATCAGCGCCCATGGCTCGATGACCTGTTCGAAGTGGTAGGCCAGGAAGCGAACTTTCAATGCGTCGTTAATGCGTTTTGACTCTTCTTGAGAAGTTTTGATGTACAGATAAAGTTTGTTCCAGACGGTGACGAGGTTTTGGGTTGCCACATCAGCCTGAAGCGTCAGCAATTCGAGGTCCTGCATATCGCCTTTAACGTCGTTAAGGCGCCGAAGGACTGTGCTTTTGGTGCCCATCTCGGTGTTTTTAACATGGCGCTCTTTTTTAAGAGCGTTTCTTTCCTGTCGGACGTTTTCTGCCTCTACACCAAAGTAGATGGCCATGCCCAAACCAATCACATTCAGTTTGGACGCAGCGCTTAGCGAATCATTGACCATCTGTTTGTAGCTGGCGCTCTTCTCGTCGATTTGTTTATCGAGGTCTTCAATTTCTTTTTGAAGCCGGACCACATCACCTTTGAAGTTGTTATTGTCGATGGCGACCAGGCGAAGCGAGATTTCGGGCCGAACCGTGTTGGACAGTTCCCGAGAAAATGCGTCCAGATCCGCTTTCAAGCGATTGCTGCGCTTCTCCTCAGTATTGACGCGCATCAGTACCCGCTCCAGGATGTAGCTGACGCTTTTAACCGCTTCTTTGTCATCGTCGTCCAGTGTGATGTCCGGAAGCGCGGGGCCCATCTCCTGTTCGACCCGCTTGAGGTCTTCGAGCGTGATAATTCCCAGATCTTTCAGTACTTTCGACGCAGAGACAGTGTCCAGCTCCCGAACCACGCGTGCCCCCGTCGAGGTCATGAAGTTCGCGAAGAGTTTGAGCTCGCTGCTGATCAGTTTGATTCGCTGGCGCAGACCGTCCCATTTACTGGCATGGACCTTGATAATGTTGAACGTTTTGGTGAAGTCGCTGACTGCCAGCCCACGGCCTGGAGGGTTTTGCTGATGATAGCCAAGATAAACACTGACGGCTTCTGCGGTAGTCGGTAAGTGCAGGCCTTTTTGTTCATAGCGATACAGATCAATGATCTGCTCTTTGGTCAGGATAAGACCCGTGGTGCGCACACTGTCGTCGCCTTGTCCAAGGGAGGCGTCAATAAGCGCCCTTGGTGCCAGCGCTGCTTCTTCGGCGGCCTTGTTAGTTGAGGTGTTGAAGGCATTGTTCAATGCATGATTCATGAAAGAGTCCTTTCTTTAATAGTGGCGCCATCCTGGTGCCGGTTACGGAGTTTCTATCACTGCCTTTATGACAGTGGCCTGAGACTAGTGGGCGCTTGAGTCTTATGTCAAAGCATCCATGCCTTCAGCTGTTGTAGGAGAACTTACAGGCAGAACTCACCACGGCTTGCGCCCCGCTAATTCGGGGGAATGCCGTTAAATTCAAACCTGTGTCAGAACGTGTTTATGCAGCCGTTTTGGCGTTTTTGAGAAAGTGAGACAGGGCTGCTTTATCTTCAGCATTGCCAATGGCCGATGCTTTGGTGAAGTAGTCGATGGCCAGGCTTTTAATCTCTGGATGGGGTGACGACAACAGCGTCTGGCGACTGACCCGCAGAAAGTTGAGGTTGCCATTGCGCAAAGCCGTTCCAAACCAGTACAGCGATTGTTGAATGTCTCCTTGATCAGCCAGAACGGCCGCATGACTGAACTGACCGCGAAAATCGCCGGCCTCTGCCGAGCGTCGGTACCAGTGGTGCGCGGCGGGCAGATCCTGCTCGCAGCTCACGCCTTCTTCCAGATAGCGGCCGAGCATGTTCATTGATTTGGCATGACCCATGTGTGCGCCCTTGCGGTAGCAGGCCAGTGCGCGTGCCTGATCCTTGTTGACGCCCCGACCAGTGGCCAGCAGATTGCCGTAGTTATAGAAGCCCCAGTCGAGGTCGGCCTGCGCTGCCAGTCGATAGCACTCGGCGGCCTTCGCCGCATCTGGCTCGCAACCCCAGCCATGTTCGTGGCAGCGACCGAGCATGTTATGGGCCATCGCATGGCCGTTGCGTGCGGCGATCTGGAACCACGTCATCGCCAGCGATGGGTCCTGCTCGATGCCGGCGCCGTCGAGCAGGATCTGCCCGAGCAGCGCCTGGGCGTCGACGATGTTGGCCTGCGCGGCGCTGAGAATCGCCCGTGCGGCACTCGCCGGACTTTCTTCCAGCATGGCGCGCAGCTGGTCGCCATCGAGCACCTCTTTACGTCGCAGATTCCAGCTCATCACTCAGACCTCGACCCACTGCCGCAGCAGGTTGTGATAGGTGCCGGTGAGCTGAAGCAGCGAGGGGTGATCAGGCACGTCGCGGCTGAGTTGCTGGATGGCCGCGTCCATGTCGAACAGCAGCGTGCGGTGGCCATCGTCCCGCACCAGGCTCTGGGTCCAGAAGAACGAGGCGTAACGCGCGCCCCGTGTGACGGCGTTGACCTTGTGCAGACTGCTGGCCGGATAAAGCAGCAGATCACCCGCCGGCAGCTTGACCTGACGGGTGCCGAAGGTGTCCTGAATCACCAGTTCGCCGCCGTCGTAATCGTCGGGATCGCTGAAAAACAGCGTCGATGACAAATCCGTGCGCACGCGTTCGGCGCTGCCCTTGGCCTGACGCACGGCGTTGTCGATGTGCAAATCGAAACTGCCGCCGCCGGTGTAGCAATTCACCAATGGCGGGAAGACCTTGTGGGGCAGGGCAGCGGACATGAACAGTGGGTTCTGCCACAAGCGCTCAAGCATCGCCGCGCCAATCTCTACGGCAAGTGGATGACCTTCCGGCAGTTGCAGGTTGTGCTTGGCTTTCGCCGATTGGTGCCCGGCGGTGATCTTGCCGTCGGCCCATTCGGTGTCTTCCAGCGCCTGTCGGATGCGAAGCACCTCCTCGGGTGAAAACAGACCGGGGATATGTAGGAGCATGAATCGCGACCTGCGTGAAGAATAAGGCGGCGGATGATAGTGATTCTTATTGGTCGTGTAAAACGTCGCCCGCGCGCGTGAATGGGTCGATGTGAAAATTGGGTAATGGGAAAGTGTAAAGAATGTAAGTTTTCTGCGAATGCGAAGCAGTCTCAACTATATTCCGCCGCCTTATTGTTTCCTTGGGGAAGGAAAATGTCGCGCCAAGCACAACCGGTTACCGCCCACTCGCAGCGCTCCATCGTCGGCGCCGTCAGCGTCGCCCTTGCTGCGATGTCCGCCGCCCATGTGGCGCAGGCTGCGGAGCCTTCATCGGATGCCCTGAATCTCGGGGCCACCAACATTGACGGCGAGCGGGCCGACACGGCTTACAAGACCGAAGAATCGGCCTCGAAAAAGTACACCGCGCCCCTGCGCGAGACGCCAAAGAGCGTCACGGTGATCCCGCAGCAAGTCATCCGCGACACCGCGGCCACGAGCCTGACTGACGCCTTGCGCACCACCCCCGGCATCACCTTTGGTGCGGGCGAGGGCGGTAACCCGAATGCGGATCGCCCGATCATTCGTGGCTTCAACGCGGAGAGTGACGTGTTCGTCGACGGCATGCGCGATGTCGCGGCGCAAAGCCGGGAGATTTTCAACGTCGAATCGGTCGAGGTCAGCAAGGGCCCGGGCTCGGCGTTCACCGGCGCAGGCTCCACGGGTGGCAGCCTGAACCTCGTCACCAAAGGCGCTCATCTGGGCGATGCCTTCAACGGCGGCTACACCTTCGGCTCGGACCAGACCCAGCGCTACACCCTCGACGTCAACAAGCAAATGACCGACACGTCCGCCTTCCGCCTGAACCTCATGAAGCATGATTCCAACGTCGCCGGCCGCAACGATGTCGACAACAGCCGCTGGGGCGTTGCGCCTTCGTTCGCGTTCGGTCTGGGCACGGACACGCGGGTCAAGGTCGATTACTACCACCTGTCCACCGACGACATGCCCGACTACGGCATTCCGCTGACCAACACCCCCGGCCGCAGCAAGTACGTGGTCGACAAGCCGTCCCACGTCAACGAAAACAACTTTTACGGCCTGACCGACCGCGACTACCGCAAGAGCGTCAACGACAGCGGCACGATCCGCCTCGAACATGACCTCAACGACAACCTGACGATCTCCAACAGCTTCCGCATGTCGCGCTCGACCCTGGACTACATCGTCACCAACCCGGACGACAGCCGCGGCAACGTCGCCAGGGGACTGGTCTCGCGCTCGGCGAAGAGCCGCAACTCCACCTCCAGCGGCTTCGTCAACCAGACCGACCTGCAAGCGAAATTCGACACCGGCTTCATTCAGCACAGTCTGGTGACCGGTCTCGAATTTTCCTATCAGGACACCCACAACCGCGGCTACAACGTGCTCAGTGCCAGCGGCGGGACCATCGGCTCGACCTGTAACGCTGCGCTGCTGGCGTCGGGCGACTGCACCAGCCTGTCCAACTCGTCGCCGAAAGACGACTGGAACGGCACCATCACCGACAGCCGCGCGTTCACCGATACCGACACCAAAACCAGTGCCGCCTATGTCTTCGACACGTTGAAATTCAACGAACAGTGGTCGTTGAACCTGGGCCTGCGCTATGACGATTACGACGTGCGCTCCAGCGGTTACAGCACTGGCGGCCGCGGCTCGGTGGCGGGCAGCTTCAAGCGCGAGAACACCAGCCAGCTGTGGAATTACCAGGTCGGCGTGACCTACAAGCCGCTGCCGAACGGCAGCATCTACGCGGCGTGGTCGACGTCCAGCAATCCGTCGGGTGAGACCAGCGGCAATGGCGGCCTGGAAATCGCGGCGAACAACGCCAACCTCGATCCGGAAAAGAACCGCAACTACGAGCTGGGCACCAAGTGGGATTTCTTCGACGACAATTTGTCGCTGACGGCTGCGCTGTTCCGCACCGAGAAGACCAACGCGCGGGTGACCGATCCTGACAACGCGACGTTTCAGGTGCTGGACGGCGAGCAGCGTGTCGACGGTCTGGAGCTGACCTACAGCGGCAACATTACCGGCAAATGGAAAGTCTACGGCGGTTACACCTACATGGAGAGCGAGATCGTCAGCGCAACCAGCAAGGCGGACGAGGGCAATCACATGCCGAGCACGCCGCGCAACAGCTTCAATTTCTGGTCGACCTACGAACTGATGCCGAAGCTGACCGTGGGCGGCGGCGCGACCTTCGTCGATTCGCGTTTCGGCAACGAAGCCAACTCGGTGGAAGTGCCGTCCTACTGGCGCTACGACGCCATGGCCACGTACGCGCTGACCAAGAACGTTGACTTGCAGCTGAACGTGCAGAACCTGACCGACAAGCGTTATTACGATCAGGTCTTCACCACCCACTACGCCCACATGGCCGCCGGACGTACCGCGCTGATGAGTGCCAGCTTCCACTTCTGATCCGGATTCGGACACGTCACTTGTGGGAGCGAGCTTGCTCGCGAATGCTTACTTTCAGTCTTCAGAGAAAGTGGCTGAATGTACCGGCCTCTTCGTGAGCAAGCTCACTCCCACAAGTTTTGCGCTGGCCAGGCGAGCGCGGGGTGTCAGGGCAAGACCGCTCCCACTGGTTCTGCATCAAGAATCAGCCACAGATGAGAATGTATGCCGTTTGTGCGCATAATGCGCGCCGTAGCGGGTGAGTGAGGGGTCGAGGGTGTTGAAGAAAGTCCTGTTTCAAGTGCACTGGTTCTTCGGGATCACGGCCGGTCTTGTGCTTGCCCTGATGGGGATCACGGGCGCGCTGTACTCCTTCGAAGACGAAATCGTCGACGCGCTCAACCCTGACGTGTTGTTCGTGCAGCCCCAGGGTCGCCAACTGTCACTGGCGGAAATGGTCAGCAAGGTTGAAGCCCAGGGCAAAGACAAGGTAGCGATGTTCCGCATCGATGTCGGCGGCGACAGGATCGCCCAGGTCTGGTTCACACCGCCGCCCGGCCAGCGCCGCGGCGAGATGCACAACTTCAATCCCTACACCGGCGCGTTCACCGAGGATGCCGTCGGTCAGGACTTCTTCGGGTTCATCCTCAACCTGCACCGATTCCTGGCTGCAGGGGAATACGGCAAGCAAGTCACCGCAGCCTGCACGTTGATCCTCATTTTCTTCTGCCTCTCCGGGCTCTATCTGCGCTGGCCGCGCAAGCCGCTGAACTGGCGCGTCTGGCTGACCATGGACTGGGCGAAGAAGGGACGCAGTTTCAACTGGGACCTGCATTCGGTGTTCGGCACCTGGTGCCTGGTCATCTATCTGCTGCTGGCGATCACCGGGCTGATGTGGTCCTACGACTGGTTCAGCAACGGCATGACCAAGCTGATTGGCGATCCTCCCGTGGCGGGCGAGCAGCGCCGCGGCACAGGGGCGCGTCCAGTCCCTGCTGCGAAAGAGGCGCCCAAGGAAATCGCGGCCTCGGCGCCGGACTATGACGCCATCTGGCAGACCATCCAGAGCGCCGCCGGCCCGGATCTCAAGGCCTACAACCTGCGCATGCCCCAGGCACCGGGCCAGATGGCCACGGTGTTTTACCTCCTTAAAACCGCGCCGCACGCCCGTGCCTTGAACCAGATCAGCCTCGATCCGGCCGATGGCACGCTCAAGGCGGTGTCGCGCTATTCCGAGAAAGGCCTCGGTTCTCAGTTGTTGATCAGCAACTATGCGCTGCACACCGGCAGCTACTTCGGCCTGATCGGACGCATCGTTGTGACCGTTGCCGCGTTGTTGATGCCGCTGTTCTTCATCACCGGCTGGTTGCTCTACCTGGACCGCCGACGCAAGAAGCGCGACATTCGCAACGCTCGCGGTGAAGTGTCGACGACGACGGGCGAGCAGGGCGCGGCCTGGTTGATCGGCTTTGCCAGCCAGAGCGGGTTCGCCGAGCAACTCGCCTGGCAGACGGCCGGCCAGCTGCAAACCGCAGGTGTGCCGGTGAAGGT
This sequence comes from Pseudomonas sp. AK106, assembly GCF_053903055.1. Taxonomy (NCBI): domain Bacteria; kingdom Pseudomonadati; phylum Pseudomonadota; class Gammaproteobacteria; order Pseudomonadales; family Pseudomonadaceae; genus Pseudomonas; species Pseudomonas sp. AK106. The sequence goes on along the minus strand of NZ_CP096426.1, from coordinate 4,597,404 downwards.
GCAGCGTCTGGGCGACATCACCGAGCAGGACCTCTATCAGAGCCGCAATGCGCTGTTCGTCGTGAGTACCTTCGGCGACGGCGAGGCGCCCGACAGCGCCCGCGGATTTGAGCGCAAGGTGCTGGGTCGGCCGCTGGCGCTGGACAATCTCAACTACGCGGTGCTTGGGCTGGGCGATCGTCAGTATCAGCAGTTCTGCGGGTTCGCTCAGCGGCTGCATGGCTGGCTGGCGGAGCGCGGCGGACGCACGCTGTTCGCACCGGTGGAAGTGGACAGCGGCGACGGTGCGGCGCTGCAACACTGGCAACAGCAACTGGGCCAGTTGACCGGCTCGACGCCGACGACCGTCTGGCAAGCGGCGGAGTATCACAACTGGAGGCTGGTGGCCCGGGAATGGCTGAACCCCGGAAGCGTGGGTTCGAAAGTGTTCTTGCTCGGCCTGACAGCCGATTCGACAACCCTCTGGGAGGCCGGCGATCTGGTGGAGGTATTACCGCGCAACCCGGCCTCTGCGGTCGAGCAGTTCCTGTCCGGTCTGGGCATTCCTGCTGATACGCAGGTCACTGTCGATGGCTTGAGCGAGACCCTCGGCCAAGCCTTGTGCTCGCGGCAATTACCGGTGAATCGCAGCCATCTGGTGGGCTTGCACGCGCAGGCGTTGATCGACGCGCTGATTCCGCTGGCGATGCGCGAGTATTCAATCGCGTCGATTCCCGAGGACGGTGTATTGCAGCTGATCGTGCGTCAGGAACTGCACCCCGATGGCCGCCTCGGGCTGTGTTCGGGCTGGCTGACCGAGCATGCTGCGGTGGGCGGCGCGATCAGTCTGCGGGTGCGTCGGAACAGTGGTTTCCACCTGCCGGCCGAATCGGCACCGATGATCTTGATCGGTAACGGCACCGGACTGGCGGGCCTGCGCAGCTTGCTCAAGGCGCGCGTCGCGTCGGGTGAGCAGCGCAACTGGCTGCTGTTTGGCGAGCGCCACGCTGCCCATGATTTCCACTGCGCGGATGAGCTAAAGGGCTGGCTGGCGAGTGGGGAACTGGCGCGTCTGGACCTAGCGTTTTCCCGGGATCAGGCTGAGAAGATATACGTGCAGGATCGCTTGCGGGAGGCCGCTGATGAGCTGCGTCGCTGGCTGAATGAAGGCGCTGTGATTTACATCTGCGGCAGCCTGGAAGGCATGGCTGCTGGCGTGGATGCGACGCTGAATGCGTTGCTGGGTGAGGACGCGGTGCGGGATTTGATCGAGCAGGGTCGTTATCGGCGGGATGTTTACTAACTCGACTACACAGGCAGTATCGCGTTCTAAGGGTGCTCAATCGGAATGGTTTGGGCGCCGGTAAGAGAGAGTTGAGTTATAGCGATTGGCAATAACCTCTACTTCCATTCGATATGCCTGGAACAGATGCAAAGAGCAATTGAAATATTTATGTCAATATTTTCTGTTCAGTCCGTGAGGGAAGTAAGAACGCAAAGCGATGCATGTCCCCGCGAAAGCGCATGCACGATTAATCGATGTTAAAGATATGTAGTTACGGTGGTATCGTCTTCTGAGGTTTTAGTTATCGCGATTGGCGATAAGTAGTATCTTTAAACTTCCTATCGATATGATTCTTTAATTGCCCCGTTGTGGTGCGGCTGCTTTACTCTTAATAAGAGCCTGCAGGGCTCCGCTCGAAATTAATGATTGATAGGGAGATAGTCATGATTAGGTTAACCAGTTTCATTAAACCAATGGCGGCGGTGGGGATTGCTTTCTCAATTGTTTCATCGGTCAGTGCAGCGCATGACCAGGAGTGCAGTTGGGCGTGGGATGCCAGCAGCGCTCGTCACAGTTGTTCGACCACCCAATGGATTCAAAAGTCCGGTACCGGTTGCTGGATTGTGGCTCAGTGCGGGGGCGGAAATACGTATAACGATGCAGGAGAGGTGAATGGGCCTGGCGGGACCTCATTCATGGGATCTCATGAGCAGGTTAGAGCTTTGAATAACTGTCGTGGTACGCTAAAAGTCGGCAGCTGCTGAAGCCAGTTGGCAAAATACTCGGCAAGTAAGAATGAAACAGCAGCAAAAAGGCCGCTGCGCTCACACGCAACGGCCTTGTTCTTACTCAACCATCACGCCACAAACTGTTCCGCGTAATGGCAGGCAACCTGCCGGTTGTCGACCCAGCGCAGTTCCGGCGCTTCGGCGGCGCAGCGCTCTGTCGCGTACGGGCAGCGCTTGTGAAACGCGCAGCCGGACGGCGGGTTCAGCGGGTTAGGCAATTCGCCGACGATTTTGATCTTCGGCTTCGACGGGTCCGGGTGGATCGTCGGGGTCGCCGACAGCAGCGCCTGGGTGTACGGGTGCAGAGGGCGGTTGTAGATCTCATCCTTGGGACCCATCTCGGCCGGGCGACCGAGGTACATCACCAGCACGGTGTCGGCGACGTGACGCACCACCGCCAGGTTGTGGGAGATGAACACGTAGCCGGTGTTGAACTCTTGTTGCAGGTCCATGAACAGGTTCAGCACCTGAGCCTGAATCGACACGTCGAGCGCGGAAGTCGGTTCGTCCGCCACCAGCACTTTAGGCTGCAGCATCATCGCCCGCGCCAGTGCGATACGTTGACGCTGACCGCCGGAGAACATGTGCGGGTAGCGCTGATAGTGCTCGGGACGCAGACCGACCTGAGCCATCATCGCCTGCACTTTCTCGCGACGTTCGGCGGCGGAAAGGCGGGTGTTGATCAGCAGGGGCTCGCCCAGTTGATCGCCGACCTTCTGCCGCGGATTGAGCGACGCATACGGGCTCTGAAACACCATCTGTACGTCTTTGCGCAGCTGTTTGCGTTGTGCCTTGGTCGCGCCGGTGACTTCCTGACCGGCGATTTTCAGCGATCCCGAAGAAGGCTCTTCGATCAGCGTCAGCGCGCGGGCCAGCGTCGACTTGCCGCAGCCGGACTCACCGACCACCGCCAGGGTCTTGCCAGCTTCGAGTTCGAACGACACGCCATTGAGCGCGCGCACGGTTGCATGGGGCTTGAACAGCCCACGGGACACATCGTAGTGACGAGTAAGGTCACGAGCGGTCAGTACGATTTCGCTCATCACGCCACCTCCTGATTCAGCGGAAAGAAGCAACGCGCCAGGCTATGGGCTTTCGGGTCGAGGCCCGGGCGTTGCTGGCGGCATTTGTCCTGGACGTAAGGGCAGCGCGGCGACAGCAGGCAACCACTTGGGCGGTCGTAGCGACCCGGAACGATGCCCGGCAGCGTCGACAGGCGCGCGGCGCCCATGCTGTGCTCGGGAATCGCCGCCAGCAGTGCTTCGCTGTACGGGTGCGCCGGGACGTCAAACAGCCCCGGCACCTGACCCACTTCCACGGCTTGGCCGGCATACATCACGCAGACCCGCTGAGCGGTTTCAGCCACCACGGCAAGGTCGTGGGTGATGAGCACCAGCGCCATGTCCTGCTCTTTTTGCAGGGCCAGCAGCAGGTCCATGATCTGCGCCTGAATGGTCACGTCCAATGCCGTGGTCGGCTCGTCGGCGATCAGCAGCTTCGGCTCGCCGGCGATGGCCATGGCGATCGCAACACGCTGGCTCATGCCGCCCGAGAGTTGATGCGGGTAGGCGTCCAGACGCTGTGCGGCGCCCGGAATCTCTACTTTCTGCAACAGCTCAAGCGCGCGCTGGTGGGCCGCGCGTCCGGACAGACCCAAGTGCTGCTTGAGCACTTCCTTGATCTGGAAGCCCACGGTGTAGCTCGGGTTCAGCGCGGTCATCGGGTCCTGAAAGACCATCGACATGTCTTTGCCGACGATCTTGCGACGCTGGCGCGCATTGAGCGTGAGCATGTCCTTGCCGTCGAAGACCAGGGCGTCGGCGGTGACGATGCCGGGGTGCTCGATCAGGCCCATGAGCGCCATCATGGTCACGGATTTACCCGAACCCGATTCGCCCACGATCGCCAGCACTTCGCCCTTGTCGACGGCCAGATCCAGGCCGTCGACGACCGGGGTGGCCGTGGCGTCGCCGAAGCGCACGTTGAGGTTCTTGATGTTTAAAAGAGACATTCGGACGTCCTCAGGCGGCGTTCTTGAGTTTCGGGTCCAGCGCATCGCGCAGACCGTCGCCCATCAGGTTGATTGCCAGCACGCTGAGCAAAATGGTCAGACCCGGGAGGCTCACCACCCACCAGGCGCGTTCGATGTAGTCGCGGGCCGAAGCGAGCATGGTGCCCCACTCAGGCGTCGGCGGTTGTACACCCAGACCCAGGAAGCCCAGCGCCGCAGCGTCGAGGATCGCCGAGGAGAAACTCAAGGTGGCCTGAACGATCAGCGGCGCCATGCAGTTGGGCAGCACGGTGATGAACATCAGGCGCGGTAGCGTTGCGCCGGCCAGACGCGCGGCGGTCACGTAGTCACGGTTCAGTTCGCCCATAACGGCTGCACGGGTCAGACGCACGTAGGACGGCAGGGAAACGATGGCGATGGCGATGACGGTGTTGATCAGGCCAGGGCCGAGGATCGCGACGATGGCCACCGCCAGCAGCAGCGACGGCAGCGCCAGCATGATATCCATCAGACGCATGATGGTCGGGCCGAGGATTTTCGGGAAGAAACCGGCCAGCAGGCCCATGAGGATGCCCGGAATCAGCGACATCACCACCGACGACAAACCGATCAGCAGCGACAGGCGCGAACCCTGAATCAGACGCGACAGCAGGTCGCGGCCCAGTTCATCGGTGCCCAGCAGAAACTGCCATTGGCCGCCTTCAAGCCAGACCGGCGGGGTCAGCAGGAAATCGCGGTATTGCTCGCTCGGGTCATGGGGGGCAACCCACGGCGCGAACAGGGCGCAGAACACGATCACCAGCATGAACGCCAGGCCCGCGACGGCGCCTTTGTTCTTGGAGAAGTGCTGCCAGAACTCTTTGTAGACGGACGGGTAGAGCAGGCTTTGATCGACTGCTGCTACGGGAGTAGGTGTGCTCATAAAAAGGGATCTCAGCGCTGATGACGAATGCGTGGGTTGGCAAAGCCGTAGAGGATGTCCACCACGAAGTTGACCAGAATCACCAGGCAGGCGATTAGCAGGATGCCGTTTTGCACGACAGGGTAGTCACGGGCGCCAATGGCCTCGATCAGCCACTTGCCGATACCCGGCCAGGAGAAGATCGTTTCGGTCAGAACCGCACCGGCCAGCAGCGTGCCCACCTGCAGACCAAACACCGTCAGCACCGGGATCAGCGCGTTGCGCAGGCCGTGAACGAACACCACGCGAGCCGGCGACAGGCCCTTGGCGCGGGCGGTGCGCACGTAGTCTTCACGCAGGACTTCGAGCATCGAGGAGCGCGTCATCCGGGCGATGACCGCCAACGGGATGGTACCCAGCACGATGGCCGGCAGAATCAGGTGACGCAGGGCGTCCATGAACGAACCTTCTTCATCGCTGAGCAGAGTGTCGATCAGCATGAAGCCGGTTTTGGGGGGAATGTCGTAGAGCAGGTCGATACGTCCCGATACCGGGGTCCAGCCCAGGGATACCGAGAAAAACATGATGAGGATCAGGCCCCACCAGAAGATCGGCATCGAGTACCCCGCCAGGGAGATGCCCATGACCCCATGGTCGAACAGGGATCCTCGCTTCAATGCCGCAATCACACCGGCCAGCAGCCCGAGAATGCCTGCGAAGATCAGCGCCGCAATCGACAGTTCCAGGGTTGCCGGGAACAGCGAAGTGAATTCGGACCACACGCTTGTGCGCGTACGCAGCGATTCGCCCAGGTCGCCATGGGCGAGCTTACCGACGTAATCGATGTATTGCGCATAAAGGGGTTTGTTCAGGCCAAGACGTTCCATGGCTTGGGCGTGCATTTCCGGATCGACCCGGCGTTCACCCATCATGACTTCGACAGGGTCGCCCGGAATCAGGCGAATCAGGGCGAAGGTCAGCAAGGTGATGCCGAAGAAGGTGGGTATGAGCAACCCCACTCGGCGAGCGATAAAACTAAACATCTTCTCGTGTACCTCATCAGGTACCGGCGGGTCTCTGGGTAGCAGAGCCCGCCGGATTCTTCTTCTACTTCACTTGGGTGGTAGCGAAGTTATTAGTGGTGAGAGGGCTGATGTGGTAACCCTCCACGTTGTTGCGCATTGCAGTGAACACCTTGGTGTGGGCCATGCTGATCCACGGCAGGTCCTGATTGAAGATCACTTGAGCCTGCTCGTAGAGCGAAGCGCGTTCGGCCGGGTCGGTCTTTTCCCGAGCCTGATCGATCAAGGTCTGGAACTTCTGATTACACCAGCGCGAGTAGTTTTCGCCGTTCTTGGCGGCCTCGCAACTGAGCAGTGGAGTCAGGAAGTTATCAGGGTCGCCATTGTCACCTGACCAGCCGGCCGACACCATGTCGTGTTCGCCGTTTTTGGCACGTTTGAGCATTTCGCCCCATTCCATGACGCGTATATCTAACTTAATGCCGACTTTGGCCAGGTCGGACTGCATCATTTGTGCGCCCATGGCCGGATTAGGGTTGGTCGGACCGCCGCCGTTGCGCGTGAACAGGGTCAGCACGGTGCCTTCCGGAACGCCGGCTTCCTTGAGCAGGGCGCGCGCCTTGTCCAGATCGTGGGCAGGGTTTTTCAAGTCTTTGTTGTAACCCAGCAGCGTGTCCGGATACGGGTTCACGGCGACGGTGGCATTGTCCTTGCCAAACAAAGCTTTGACGTAGGCCTCTTTATCAAACGCAAGCTCGATGGCTTTACGCACGCGCACGTCGCTCATGTACTTGTGCGTGGTGTTCATGGCGATGTACGCGGTGGTCATCGAGTTCAGCTCATCGACCTTGAGGTTCGGATCTTTCTTGATGTTCGGAATGTCGTCCGGCTTCGGGTACAACGCAACCTGACACTCGTTGGCCCTGAGCTTCTGCAGGCGCACGTTGTTGTCGGTAGCGATGGCGAAGATCAGGGTGTCAGCCGGCGGCTTGCCACGGAAATACTCCGGGTTGGCCTTGAAGCGGACCTGAGCGTCCTTGGCATAACGCTGGAAAATAAACGGACCGGTGCCGATGGGCTGGCTGTTGAGGTTGCCGGTCTTGTTGGCCTTGAGTAACTGATCGGCGTATTCCGCCGAGTACACCGAGGCAAAGGCCATGGCGACGTCAGCCAGGAACGGTGATTCGCGGCGTGTCAGGGTGAACTTGACGGTGCTGTCGTCGACTTTCTCGACGCTCTTCAGCAGCTCTTTGAAACCCATGCTCTCGAAGTACGGGTAACCGACCTCCGACTGTTTGTGCCAAGGGTGGTTGGGGTCCAGTTGACGCTGGAAGCTCCAGACCACGTCATCGGCGTTCATGTCGCGGGTCGGTTTGAAGTATTCGGTGGTGTGAAACTTGACGCCCTTGCGCAGGTGGAACGTGTAGGTCAGGCCGTCATCGCTGATCTCCCACGTGTCGGCCAATGCCGGAACGATTTCCGTGGTGCCTGGCTTGAAATCCACCAGACGGTTGTAAATGGTTTCCGCCGAAGCATCGGCGGTCACGGCGGTGGTGTAGAGCGCCGTGTCGAAACCTTCCGGGCTGGCTTCGGTGCAGACCACCAGAGGCTTGGCCGATACGCCGACCGCAACGCTGAATACCGCCAGTGCGATCGCGCTGCGCAATGTTGCGAGTTTGAATGTCGATTTCAAGTAACGCACTCCGCAAGTGATGAAGCCATTAGTGAGTCGGTATCGGGCCACGAAGTTCGGTAAACCGCACCTTGAGGCCCGATCGATCGTGCTGATTACATAATGTTGAATGGAATGGTGGTCACCAGACGGAATTCGTTGATGTTGCCGTCGGCCTGGTTGGCGCTCGCGCGGTGAGTGGTGTAGGTCGCACGCATCGTGGAGGCCTTCAGCGGGCCGGACTGCAGGGTGTACGACGAGCCGACACCGTATTCGTAGTGATTTTCGCCGTCCATGCCGCGGACATCGTAAGCGGTGCCTTTGTAATGGGTGCCGTCGATGTCGAAACCGCGCGCTTGATAGATGTTGAATTTCAGACCCGGCACGCCGTAGTCAGCCATGTTCAGCAGGTAGCTCAGCTGCACCGACTTCTCGTTCGGGCCGTTGAAGTCCGACAGCAGGGAGTTGGCCAGGAAGATCGCGTTGGTGTCGTGGACGTAGTCGAAGTAGGTGTCGCCTTCGACTTCCTGGTACGCGACGCTGAAACTGTGCGCCTTGTGAGTGGCGGTCAACGACAGGCTGTACGTGTCGTTGTCGATCTCGCCCATCTTCTTCTGACCGGAATCCTTGGTCTTGTAGTAGTTCAGGTTGGTGCTCAGGCCCAGTACATCGGGGTCACCCAGTTCGTGGGTGAAGGCGAAGTAGTACTGATGCCAGAAGTCTTCGACGTTGGACGCGTAGAAGCTGGTGGTCAGGCTTTTGAAGGGTTTGTAATCAACGCCCGCCATGTCAACGCGATCGGCGGTGGCGGTGTTGTTGGTGTACTCGGAACGGAACTTGGTCAGGCTCTGCTCGGTGCGTGGCGATACGCGGTCGAAGCTGCCGGCCTGGATCGAGATGTTGTTGAACTCTTCACTCAGCACGCTCACCCCTTCGAAGCTCGAAGGCAGCGCACGGTTGCCGATGTAAGCCAGCACCGGGGTGTTCATCGACTGACGGCCGGCGGTCAGGGTCGTGTTGGAGACGCGCGCCTTGATATTGCCCAGGCCCAACTTGCTCCACTGCCCAACAGGGTCACCATTGTTTTCGGTCAGCGTACGGTTGGCGCCGCCCATCAGGTCGTCTTTGTCACGGTCCAGCGCGACGGCGTTGTAGACCGCCATTTGCGTGGCGAAGCCGACAGTGCCCTGGGTGAAGCCCGAGCTGTAATCAACGATGGTGCCCTGAACCCAGTTGATCCGGCGCGGGTCACTGTCGACCACAACGCCGTTCTCGCTGCGGCGGAACTCGCCGCCACGGCGCAGCAGTTCGTTGGCGTACCAGTTCTTGGTCGAACCGGTCAGTTTCGAGTCTTCCAGAAAGCCCTTTGCTTCGCCCTGGAGGTTGGTGGTGGCCAGTGTGGTCGGAACGAATTCCTGACTGGTCGGCTCTGCCTGGGCCGCGACGCTGATGGCGAGGACGGATAAGGCGAATACAGCGGTGCTGGCTTTTTTCACGTTCTGAAGCTCCCGATTGCTGCTTTTTTAGAGGCGGGCTTTTTATGGTGTAGCCCGCTCGGTGGTGCGGCCCCATGGGCCATTTTCTTGCCTATCCGGCGAAACGCGGATAAAGCAATGCCAAAGGGCGTGGTTGCGCCCCCAGGCATGTTTTTGAATCAGTCGGCGATGCTGACGCCCGAGAAGTTGTTGCGGTTGAACGGGCTCACCAGGAAACCTTGCACTTCCTTGCGCATCGGCTGAATCACCGTCGAGTGGGCAATCGGCGTAATGGGCACCTGTTCTTTCAGGTAATGCTGAGCTTGTTTGTACAGCGCGATCCGCTGGTCTTTGTTGGTGTTCGAGACGGCGGCCTTGACCAGGGCGTCGTATTTCTCGTCGCACCACATCGAGTAATTATTGCCGCCGATGGACGCGCAGCTGTAGAGCGTGCCCATCCAGTTGTCCGGATCGCCGTTGTCGCCGGTCCAGCCGATCAGCGAAATGTCATGCTCGCCGTTCTTGCTGCGCTTGAGGTATTCGCCCCACTCGTAACTGACGATGGTCGCCTTGATGCCCACCTTGGCCCAGTCGGCCTGGAGCATCTGTGCCATCAGCTTGGCGTTGGGGTTGTAAGGGCGCTGGACCGGCATCGCCCAGAGGGTCAGTTCGGTGCCTTCCTTGACGCCGGCGGCGCGCAGCAACTCGCGGGCTTTTTCCGGGTTGTAGGGCGCGTCCTTGACCGTGTCGTCGTAGGACCACTGGGTCGGTGGCATGGCGTTCTGGGCCAGTTGCCCGGCGCCCTGGTACACCGCCTCGATGATCGCTTTCTTATCCACCGCCATGTCCAGCGCCTGGCGAACCTGCAAGTTGTCCAGCGGGGCATGGCGGACGTTGTAGGTAATGTATCCGAGGTTGAACCCAGGCTTTTCGATGACCCTCAGGTTCTTGTCCTCTTTGATCGATTCAACGTCCGCCGGGCGTGGATTCAAAGTGACCTGACACTCGTTCTTTTTGAGTTTTTGAACCCGCACCGACGCATCTGTATTGATCGCAAAGATCAACTGATCAATCTTGACCCGACTCGGGTCCCAAAACTGTTTGTTTTTCACGTAGCGAATTTGCGAATCTTTTTGATAGCGCTGAAACACAAACGGGCCGGTGCCAATGGGCGCCTGGTTAATGTCGCGCACATCACCCGAAGCCATCAGTTTGTCAGCGTATTCAGCAGACAGAATGGACGCAAAGTTCATCGAAACATTCTGGATGAATGCCGCATCAACGTTGTTGAGCGTGAACACCACGGTCATCGGGTCGGTCTTTTCCACCGACTTGATGTTTTTGTCCAGGCCCATGCTGGTGAAGAACGGGAACTCCGTCGGATAGGCCACGCGGAATGGATGGTCCTTGTGCAGCATGCGATTGAAGGTGAACAGCACGTCGTCGGCATTGAAATCGCGCGTGGGCGTGAAGAGTTTGTTGCTGTGGAACTTGACCCCTTCGCGCAGATGGAACGTGTAGGTCAGGTTGTCAGGGGAGATGTCCCAGCTCGTTGCGAGAGCAGGTACCACGGTGGTCTCACCGCGTGCGAACTCGGCTAACCGGTTGTAGATCGGCTCAGCGGCATCATTGTCAGTGCCCGAGGTGTACTGACCGATATCAAACCCGGCCGGGCTGCCTTCCGAACAGAAGACCAGGCTTTTGCTGGCGGCCTGAACAACGGGCGTCATAGCCAGGAGGCCAGCGGCAATAAGTGACGGCATAACGATAGTTGGACGCATGATATTCCTTATCGTGAGAGGCGCATTAAATGGCAATGCCTGCGCAATCCATGGCAATCGTTTGCGCAAATGGAGAGTCAACACCTGATACATCTCACTGTTCAAGATAGACAACGGACTGTATTTGCGGCTTGTCAGAAGGTATGTCTCTGGCGCCCCACAGTCCATAGTTACGCGTGCTTCAAAGTTTGTAGGAAAAGTGCTTATCGTAAGTAGGCAGGGGCTGTCGGATAGGCGCTAACCGCCAATCGCTACGCATCTAACGATAGTCAATTTCATTTAACGATCGAGCACATAACAACGCGATCGCGTCGCCCTGGGGCAACGCGACCGAGTGGTCATCTGGACGTATTACTTGCCGCTGACGCTGACGCCGTAGAACGAGTTCAGACCGAACGGGCTGATCTTGAAGTCCTGAACTTCCTTGCGCATCGGCTGATAAACAGTCGAGTGGGCAATGGGGGTCATAGGCACGGCATCTTTGAGCAGATGTTGAGCCTGCTTGTACAGCTCGGTGCGTTTGGCCTGATCGGTGGTTTCCTTGGCCTGATGGATCAAGGTATCGAACGGCTTGTCACACCATTTGGCGAAGTTGTTGCCGTTGAGGGCGTCACAGCCAAACAGAGTACCCAGCCAGTTGTCCGGGTCACCGTTGTCGCCGCTCCAGCCAATCAGCATGGCGCCGTTTTCGCCGGCCTTGGCGCGCTTGATGTACTCGCCCCACTCGTAGGACACGATCTTGGCGTTGATGCCGATCTTCTTCCAGTCGTTCTGGAGCATCTCGGCCATCAGCTTGGCGTTCGGGTTGTAAGGACGCTGAACCGGCATCGCCCAGAGGGTGATTTCGGTGCCTTCCTTCACGCCCGCCTGCTTGAGCAGGTCCTTGGCCTTGGCGACATCAAACGGTGCATCTTTGATCGTGGTGTCGTAGGACCATTGGGTCGGCGGCATGGCGTTGGTGGCCAGTTGGCCTGCGCCCTGATACACCGCGTCAATGATCGCTTTCTTGTCGACGGCCATGTCCAGCGCCTGACGTACTTTCAGGTCAGCCAGCGGGTTCGGCTTGTCTTCGCCCTTGATCTTCGGCATCACGTTGTAGGCGATGTAGCCCAGGTTGAAGCCGGCCTGATCAGGCATCTTCAGCGCGGGGTCAGCCTTCAGCGGAGCGAGGTCAGCCGGACGTGGGTAGGCGGTGATCTGGCATTCGCCTTTCTTCAGCTTCTGCGCACGAACCGAGGCGTCAGTGGTGATGGCGAAAATCAGGTTGTCGACTTTGACGTCTTCAGGCTTCCAGTAGTCCTTGTTCCCGGTGAAGCGGATGTTGGAGTCTTTCTGGTAGCTCTTGAACACGAACGGGCCAGTGCCGATCGGCTTCTGGTTGATGTCTTCCGGTTTGCCTTGTTTGAGCAACTGCGCGGCGTATTCAGCGGACTGAATGGAGGCGAAGCTCATCGCCAGGTTCTGGATGAACGCAGCGTCGACGGTGCCGAGGGTCATTTTGACGGTGTGATCGTCGACCTTCTCGATCTTGGTGATGTTGGTGTCCATCGCCATGTCGGTGAAGTACGGGAATTCGGTCGGGTACGCCTTACGGAACGGGTCGTCCTTGTTGATCATGCGGTTGAACGTGAACAGCACGTCATCGGCATTGAAGGTACGCGTCGGTTTGAAGTACGGCGTGGTGTGGAATTTCACACCTTCACGCAGGTGGAAGGTGTAGGTCAGGCCATCCGGGGCAACGTCCCAGCTGGTGGCGAGGCCTGGAATGACAGCGGTGCCGCCACGTTCGAACTGGCTCAAACGGTTGAAAACGGTCTCGGCCGAAGCATCGAAGTCGGTACCGGTGGTGTATTGACCTGGATCGAAACCAGCAGGGCTGCCTTCGGAGCAGAACACCAGACTCGATGCTGCATGGGCGAAGGGAGCGCTGGCGATCAAACCTGCGCCGAGAAGAAACGGAATGACCGCTTTTTTGAGCATGGTGGCCTCAGTTGTTGTCATTTTTTGATTGAGGGTACGGCCTTTTGAGCCTGTCCCACGGATACTTATGCAGGCGCCATACCCAAAGCAAGATGTTGGCGCCAGCGAGGTGACAAACAGTGGCACGAACGTACACGAATGTCGCATAAGTGTAATTTCTGACGCTCTTGAACGTTTGCGTGTCGCATATCGATATCTTTGCAGCACCAAAAGGGTGCATCGCAACGTGGCGATTGCACCCGCTTCGGTCATCAAGTGTCACTTCGCTGTTGGTTTGTCCTGATTATTTGGTCAGGCTGACGCCGTAGAAGGGGGTCAGGCCAAACGGGCTGAGTTTGAAATCCTGAACCTCGTTGCGCATCGGCTGAAACACTTTGGAATTGGCGATCGGGGTGATCGGCACGTCCTTTTTCAGGATGTTCTGCGCCTGCTGGTACAGCTTGATGCGCTCATCGCGGTTGCTGGTCAGCTTGGCCTGGGTCACCAGTTTGTCGTAGCTGGGGTTGCACCATTTGGCGTAGTTGCTGCCCTTCACCGCGCCACAGCTGTACAGCACGCCGAGCCAGTTGTCGGGATCGCCATTGTCACCGGTCCAGCCGTAGATCATCACGTCATGCTCGCCCGCCTTGGCGCGCTTGATGTACTCGCCCCATTCATAGCTGACGATGTTGGTCTTGATGCCGATCTTCGCCCAGTCCGACTGAATCATCTGCGCCGACATGCGCGCGTTCGGGTTGGACGCGCGCTGCACGGTCATCGCCCACAGGTTGATCTGCGTGCCCGGTGCAACGCCCGCCTCCTTGAGCAGCTGCTTCGCTTTTGTCGGATCGTGGGGCGCGTCCTTGATGTTCGGATCAAAGCTCCACTGCGCCGGTGGCAGAGCGTTCTGTGCCAACTGCCCGGCGCCCTGGTACACCGCCTTGATGATGGCCCGCTTGTCGATGGCCATGTCCAGCGCCTGACGCACCTTCAGCTGATCGAGCGGGGGATGGGTCACGTTGTACGCCAGAAAGCCCAGGTTGAAACCGGCCTGGCTCAGCACCTTGAGGTTCGGGTCCTTCTGCGCCTCTTCGATGTCCTGCGGGCGCGGATACCCGCTGATCTGGCATTCGCCGGTCTTGAGTTTCTGCAGGCGGGTGGCGGCGTCGGTATTGATCGAGAAGATCAGGTTGTCGAGCTTCACGTCCTCCGGCTTCCAGTATTCCGTGTTGCCGACGTAACGGATCTGCGCGTCTTTCTGATAGCGCTTGAACACGAACGGCCCTGTACCGATCGGCTTCAGGTTGATGTCGCCAGCCTTGCCCTGCTTGATCAGTTGTGCCGCATATTCAGCCGATTGAATCGAGGCGAAGCTCATTGCCAGATTCTGGATGAACGCGGCATCGATGTTGTTCAGCTTGAAGCGGACGGTCTGATCGTCGACCTTTTCGACCTGCTTGATGGTGGTGTTCATGCCCATGTCAGTGAAGTACGGCGACTCGGACGGGTACGCCTTGCGGAACGGGTCATCCGGGTTCAGCAGGCGGTTGAAGGTGAACAGCACGTCATCGGCGTTGAAGTCGCGGGTCGGTTTGAAATAGTCCGTGGTGTGGAATTTCACGCCAGGCCGCAAGTGAAAGGTGTAGGTCAAGCCGTCGTCGGACACGTCCCATTGGGTTGCCAGGCCAGGCTCGACGTCTGTGCCGCCGCGCTTGAACTGGGTCAGGCGATTGAAGACGGTCTCTGCTGACGCATCGAACTCGGTGCCGCTGGTGTACTGGCTGGGATCGAAACCGGCAGGGCTGGCTTCCGAGCAATACACGAGGGTGCTGGCCGCCTGGACCGAAGGAACGCAAAGTGCCATGGCCGCTGCCAGGAGCAGGGGTTTGAAGGATGTGTCCATGTGAACCTCATTAAGTGCGGCACTCATGCCTGAATTCATCGACAGGATGATAGACAGCCAAGAATGCCGCACGGCTCACTCGGGCAACAAGCCTCGGAAATTCATAAGCTTATTACTTGATGATTTGTTGCAGGTCTTTCCACCACGTGGTTTCGGACGCCAGCTTCATGAACCCTTCCTCCAGATACCGCTGAAGGCGTGACGGCGCTGGCAGCTTGGTGTTTAGCACCTCATTCAGGTAGTTCTGACTGTCCTTGATGGGCGTGTTCTGAATGGCGCGGAGCTCGTCGATCGCCAACTGCTGGGTTCTGTCCAGCTCACTCTTTGATTCACTGCGCGCCACTTCCGCCGGATTGCTGGCCGCCCATGCGTTGACGATCGGGTATTGCCACTCGCTGTCGGCCGGGTGGCAAAAGAAGGCCGATGCCACAGCGACCGGGTCTGCGCCAGGTTTGCCCTCCCAGTAATCGACCATGGACCGGGCGACCCTGCGCACGGCTTCGGTGGCAAGCAGCGCCGCCAGATCGTGAAGCGGGTGTTCAGCGTGATCCTTGGAGAGTTGTGAGTGGGTGGGCTCGATGTCTGGATCTTCGTTTGGATCGCTGCCCAGCAGCGTTTGTGCATCGTCGACGCTGTTGCCGATCCAGGTCAGAACGCCTTGCGCCGCGCTGTTGTAAGCGTTGATCAAAATGGCTGCCGGGGTGTTGAGCAGCCAGCGGTAGAGCCTGAGCGTATCCACACCGACCGCCTGAGCGAGCGTCACCATGCCGTCCCTGGCCGTGAGCAGCGCGTTGAATGCAGTGAAGTAAGCCTGTTCGGGATGTTCGCTCAGCAGTATCAGCATCACTTTGTCCCGGTCCGAGCGATAACCCGGCTGGGAGATTTCAAACTGCAGCTCTTCGGTGGAGAAGAGGATCTTGCCCAGGGGGCCTGCCAGACTGGCGACCACGTCGGTGGCCCCGAACGTGCCTGTGACCAGGGGCAGATTCCATTTGACGTGAACAGGCGTTGTCCACGGCAGAACCCTGACATGCCCGGCCTTGATCAGGCTCAGCTCCACGAAGTTCGAATGGGCGAACAAGTCTTCGACCACATGCAGTGCGGCGCCGAAACTGCGCAGGCCGTCGAGGGAACGGCCGTGTTTCATGGCCAGCCGCAGCTCCTGTTCCATGTAGCCGACCGCATTACCGATGTAGCGCTTCATCGACGTGGCGAGCTCGGCACCCAGGGATGGGTCGCCGGGCAGCACCCAGGCTTCAAAGTCCGGATCACGCACTTTCGGGTCCGGGAACGGCGGATCGATGACCAACGGATTGTCGATGTGCTCCGTCGGCCGATAGACACCCAGCTTCTCCGGCGTGACCTTCATTTCGTTCGGGTAGCGCATCCGCAGGTCGATGAATTTTTTCGCCGCCAGCACGTCGACCAGACGGGTCCAGGCGTCGCGCGACAGCGTCGCCGGGAATTCGCCCGGGATGTCCGCCGCGCGGGTGATCTTGGGATCAACAACCTGAGAGTAATCCCGTAACCAGTTGCCGAAATAAACGGCGTCGATTTCCATTCGGCTGAGCTTGAAGTCCTGCAGCACCCATTCGATCGTCTGGTGAGTGCTGCCTTTGGTGTCAGTGCCCGCTTCGAACGCCTCACGATCAGAATGGGCGTGCGATGGCTCGAAGCGCAGATCGGTCGAGGCCAGATAGTCGCGAATGGCTTCGCAGGCTTGCTTCCAGGAAATCGCGTATTGACGCTCGGTGGAGGCCTCTTCGGCATACGTGGCGAAGGTCATGTCGTCTCGCGACGGGGAGGCTGTTTCGGTCAACCACAAAGTAAATAGATGACCCTCTTCGAACGGCGCATCGGTTGCCACTGGCGCGTGCTCATCGGTCAGTTCCCGGCGCAGGACGTTGTCGATGTGGTGACCGAATTCGTGGAGCAGTGCCGTCAACAACCACCAGTAGTGCTGCGGGTTGGCGGTCGTGCGAGCGAAGAAAGCCCAATCGACGCGGATGACCCGCTCGCGGTTGTCGTAGTCCGCTTCGAAGCCCAGATCCCGGGAGAGGAGGACCCCAGGGTGGTGTATTTCACCCGCCAGCAGCTTGTCCTGCAGATTCGTGTAGCGGTGAGGCGGGATGTCGTTGCCGAAGACGTTGCTCATCTCCAGGGCGAAAGAATCTGGCGCGAGTTTTTCGGCCACTTGGGTCAGCAGGTCCAGCGCGAACGTGCTGCGTAACGTGCAGGTGGTCATGTCGACCGGAATGACGGGTTGAGCTTGAAAAGGCATGATCGGATTCTTCCTTGAATCATTAGCTGTGCACGGCCGTGCCCTGTGGATCAGGCGGCCTTAGGTGCGTGTTGAGGGTGAGTGTTGCCGGGGACAATTCTATGTATTCCGGCCAGCGTGGAAATCGGTCGAATCGCCCTGAGGCGTAGGAGACAGGGGGCGCGCTGATGGGGAAGGGGCCACGGAGTGGCCGGAAAAAGTGGGAGCGGGCGAGGGAAAGAGCGGCAGCCACCGGCTGCCGCCGCGTGCATCAAGGGATAGCGACTTCGATGACACCGTCTGCTGCGACGCTGACCTGGCTGGTGCCGGCTTCGACATCCGGCGTTGGCGCGGCGTCGGCACGCGCGGCCTTCATCATCATGACCGGCGCGCGCAGGTACGGCTGCGGGAAACCGGAGGTGTTGAGGTTCAGGTTGACCAGCTTGTAGCCGGTGCCGCCCAGTGCGTCGGTCACCAGTTTTGCGCGGGCGCGGAAGGCGGTGACGGCGTCCTTGAGCAGCGCGTCCTCGCTGGTCTTGCGCGCGGGGTTGGAAATCGAGAAGTCCATGCCGCCCATCTTCATGTCGCCGCCCAGCAAGTCGCCGGTCAACTTCGACAGGGCGGCAAAGTCGGCGCTTTCCAGGCGAATTTCCGCATGCTCACGCCAGCCGGTGATCTTCTGGCCTTTGTCGTCGTAGACCGGGTAGCTGTTGCGGCTGCCCTGACGAATGTTGATGTCCTTGACCTGACGCGCTTCGCCCAGGGCCTTGTTCAGGGTTTCAGTAACGCCGGCCGCCAGTTTGGCGGGATCGGTGTTCTGCGCTTCGGTGTACAGCGTGACGGTCATCAGGTCGCGCTGCACTTCCTGGCTGACCTCGGCACGGACCGAAACCTGGTTGTAGTGAACGTCGTCGGCGAGGGCAGGGGTGCTGGCCAGCGCGAGTGCGCCGAGGGTGAACAATGTGGCAGTGGGGCGAAGGCTGAACATAAAAACTCCTTGTTTGGCGAACCGTCCCGAGGCGTGTGGCAAGCCCTTGGCGGACGGATGCCCATGAGACTGTGAACCCGTAGGCTTGTTCCTGCGCCGTCTGATAGGCGTCAAATGAATGTGGCGCTTTGACGCACTTTGACGGCAACTGTTGTCGCATTGGTTATACTCGCTCCGATTCGCCTGGAGCGCTCATCAGGAGAGCTCATGCTCGCCCCCTTGCAACTGCTTTCCGCTACCCGTCAGAACCTCTGGCGCCTGACCTTCATCCGTATTCTGGTGCTGGGTGCGCAGGCCGGCTCGGTGGGGTTCGCCTACCTGTTCGATCTGCTGCCGCTGCCCTGGCTGCAGCTGGACATCACCCTGGGTTTTTCGGCGATCGTCTGCCTGCTGACGGCCATCCGCCTGCGCACCTCGTGGCCGGTGACCGAGCTCGAATACGCGGTGCAATTGGCGTTTGACCTGTTTATCCACAGCGCGCTGCTGTACTTCTCCGGCGGCTCGACCAACCCCTTCGTTTCTTATTATCTGGTGCCGCTGACCATCGCCGCGGTGACGTTGCCGTGGCGTTACTCGCTGATCCTGTCGGGTATCGCACTCGCGCTGTACACCCTGATGCTGGCCAAGTTTTTCCCGCTGGATGCCTTCGTGGCCCGCGAGAACATGCAGATCTACGGCATGTGGCTGAGCTTTGCGCTGGCGGCCGGGGTGATCACCTTCTTCGCCGCGCGCATGGCCGAAGAGCTGCGCCGTCAGGAACACATGCGTGCCTTGCGCCGGGAAGAAGGCGCGCGCGACCAGCAACTGCTGGCGGTGGCGACCGAAGCCGCTGGCGCCGCCCATGAGCTGGGCACACCGCTGGCGACCATGAGCGTGCTGCTCAAGGAAATGCAGCAGGACCACAAGGACCCCGCGCTGCAGGAAGACCTCTCGGTGCTGCAGGATCAGGTCAAACTGTGCAAAGAGACGTTGCAGCAACTGGTTCGCGCCGCCGAAGCGAATCGTCGGCTTTCGGTCCAAGAACAGACCGTCACGCACTGGCTCGATCAGGCGCTGAACCGCTGGCACCTCATGCGCCCGGAAGCCACCTACCGCTTTCAACGCCTGGGGCAGGGCGACGTGCCGATGCTGGCGCCGCCGCCGGATCTGACCCAGGCGCTGCTGAACCTGCTCAACAATGCCGCCGATGCTTGCGCCGAAGGGCTCGAGGTGAATCTGGACTGGACCGCCACCGAGATTCGCATCAGCATCCGCGATCATGGCGCCGGTGTACCGCTGGCCATCGCCGAGCAGATCGGCAAACCCTTTTTTACCACCAAGGGCAAAGGCTTCGGCCTTGGCCTGTTCTTGAGTAAGGCCAGCGTGACCCGCGCGGGCGGCTCGGTGAAACTCTATCCTCACGAGGAAGGCGGCACGCTGACCGAGCTGCGCCTGCCCCGTGACGCACGAGGAGATGAAGCATGACTGACGAAATCCAGGTTGAAGGCGAAGAACTGCCGCACCTGCTGCTGGTGGACGACGATGCCACCTTCACCCGCGTGATGGCGCGGGCCATGGCGCGCCGTGGCTTCCGCGTGAGCACCGCCGGTTCCGCTGACGAGGGCCTGGCCCTCGCGCAGCAGGACATTCCGGACTACGCCGCCGTCGACCTGAAAATGGAAGGCGACTCGGGGCTGGTGCTGTTGCCCAAGCTGCTGGAACTGGACCCGGAAATGCGCGTGCTGATCCTGACCGGTTATTCGAGCATCGCCACGGCAGTCGAAGCGATCAAGCGCGGCGCCTGCAACTACCTGTGCAAACCCGCCGATGCCGATGACGTGCTGGCAGCGCTGCTCTCCGAACACGCCGATCTGGACACCCTGGTGCCGGAAAATCCGATGTCGGTGGACCGCTTGCAGTGGGAGCACATTCAGCGCGTGTTGACCGAGCACGAAGGCAATATCTCCGCCACCGCCCGTGCGCTGGGCATGCACCGACGCACCTTGCAGCGCAAGTTGCAGAAGCGCCCGGTCCGTCGTTAAGCACGGACAGTTTCTTAAACATTTATTCATGGAAGATCGTCTGTGGCGTCTGGCACATTGGCGCCAACGCCTATAACTGCCCGCTGCCGAGCTTTTTGCCATGAATTTTGATGTAGACGAATCCAGGGTCAATGACGCTGTAAACGGGAGTTTCTTTTCCCGGGTCTGGAAGCTGGTCACGCCTTACTGGCGCAGTGAAGAAAAAGGCATGGCCTGGGTGCTGCTCATCGCAGTGATCGTGCTGTCGCTGTTCAGTGTCTTCATTTCAGTGCTGGTCAACAGCTGGTACCGCGACTTCTACAACGCGCTGCAGAACAAGGATCTGGGGGCCTTCACGCACCTGATTCTGTATTTCTGCGGCATTGCGGCCATCGCCATCCTCGGTGCCGTGTATCGCTTGTATTTGACCCAGATGCTCACCATCCGCTGGCGTCGCTGGCTGACCGAACAGCATTTCGCCAAGTGGCTCGCGCACAAGAATTACTACCGGCTGGAGCAGGGCGGTTACACCGATAACCCTGACCAGCGTCTGTCCGAAGACCTCAACAACTTTACCTCCGACACCCTCAGCCTGAGCCTGGGCCTGCTGCGCACCGTCGTCAGTCTGGTGTCGTTCTCGGTGATTCTGTGGGGCGTGTCCGGCAGCATCGAGCTGTTCGGCATCACCATTCCCGGCTACATGTTCTGGGCCGCACTTATTTATGCAGCGGTGGGCAGCTTGTTGACTCACCTGATCGGCAAACGCCTGATCGTGCTGAGCAACCAGCAACAGCGATACGAAGCCGACATGCGTTTTTCGCTGGTGCGCGTTCGCGAGAACGCCGAAAGCATCGCCCTGTCCGATGGCGAGGCCAACGAGAACCAGCGCCTGAGCGCGCGTTTCGGCATGGTCTGGAGCAACTTCTGGACGATTATGAAGGTGCAGAAGCGCCTGACGTTCTTCACCGCCGGTTACTCGCAGATCGCCATCGTTTTCGCCTTTGTCGTGGCCGCGCCGCGTTACTTCGCCGGCAAGATCGAACTGGGCGAGCTGATGCAGATCAACTCGGCGTTCGGCAATGTGCAGGAGAACTTCAGCTGGTTCATCGACGCGTACACCCAACTGGCGTCGTGGCGCGCCACCTGCGATCGTCTGCTCAGTTTCCGTCAGGCCATGGACGAAAACGAAGCGCGCGTGCCGGCCATCAAGGTCAGTCACGAGGGCGATGCCTTGCAGCTCGAAGGCCTCGCGCTGTCCCTCGCCGGCGGTCGCCAGTTGCTGAACAACGCAAACATCAGCATTGCCGCAGGCGAGAAGGTCATGCTCAGCGGCCGCTCCGGGAGCGGTAAAAGCACACTGCTGCGGGCGATGGGCGGGTTGTGGAAAGAAGGCCACGGTGCCGTGAAATTGCCGGCAAAACGTGCGTTCTTCCTGCCGCAAAAACCGTATCTGCCGATTGGCACGCTGCGGGAGGCGCTGAGTTATCCCCAGGCGCCCGAAGTCTATCCCGCCGAGCGCTTTGCTGAAGTGCTGGAAACGTGCCGCCTCGGTCATCTGATCTCTCGACTGGACGAGACCGAGCACTGGCAGCGCATGCTGTCGCCGGGCGAGCAACAACGCGTCGCGTTCGCCCGCGCCCTTTTGTTCGCGCCGGACTGGTTGTACCTGGACGAAGCCACCTCAGCGATGGACGAGGAGGATGAAGCTGCGTTGTATCAGGCGTTGCTGGACGAGTTGCCGGGCGTGACCTTGCTCAGCATCGGCCATCGCAGCAGCCTCAAGCGCTTCCATCGTCGGCACGTGCGCATCGACGGCGGTCAGTTGCATGAGCAGCCGCTCACCGAAACGGCATTTTGAGCGTAGAGTGCTGAAGCGATAAAGTGTCGTAAACAAGGCGCCTCGCCGGGGTTGTTGTGTGATCACACAACCCGGTGAGCTATCATCAGCGTTCAGCGTATTTAGAGATGCATGTTGGATATGGAAAATCAGAGCGCTCCGCCTCGCGCCCGCCGAAAGCACCGCAGTCTCGCGCAGGAGTTGGTTACCGAACTCTCCGAGCGCATCCGTAGTGGCGGACTCAAGCGCGGCGATAAGTTGCCCACCGAGTCCGCCATCATGGAAGAGCAGGGCGTCAGCCGTACCGTCGTACGCGAAGCCATCTCGCGGCTGCAGGCGTCCGGGCTGGTGGAAACCCGGCACGGCATCGGCACCTTTGTCCTCGACACGCCTAGCCCGAGTGGTTTCCGTATCGATCCGGCGACTATCGTGACCTTGCGCGATGTCCTGGCGATTCTTGAGCTGCGCATCAGCCTTGAAGTCGAGTCGGCCGGCCTTGCCGCTCAACGCCGCTCCGCCGAACAACTGGCCGACATGCGCGCCGCCCTCGACGCACTCAGCGAAAGCGCGGCCCATGCCAGCGATGCGGTCGGCGCCGATTTCCAGTTCCACATGGCAATCGCCCTGTCGACCGGCAACCGCTACTTCACCGACATCATGAATCACCTGGGCACGAGCATCATCCCCCGCACCCGCCTGAACTCCGCGCGCCTCGCCCACGACGACAACCAGCACTACATGAGCCGCCTGAGCCGCGAGCACGAGGAAATCTACGACGCCATTGCGCGCCAGGACTCCGACGCCGCCCGCGCCGCCATGCGACTGCACCTGACCAACAGCCGCGAACGCCTGCGCCATGCTCATGAAGAGGCTGAGTCGCAGCGGGCGTGAGGTGGACTGATTGATAGGGGATCGCGTTGCTGCGGTGCCCTTGATCGAACAAGGTTATGGCTGGGTTATTCGACGTTTTGATCGATCGGTGCGCGTCTCCGTTTTCGCAAGGCTTTGGTGAGGGCTAAGCATGTCAGCGTTGAAACCATGAGCGTCAAGCTGAGCGTCAAGAGAATGAGCATGTCTTCCCCGTCTTCCAGACCCTCCAAATTGAAGAGCGTTAGTAGCCATACATAAGCATTCATCCCGGTTTCAGTGTGAAGTATCCATTACATCGGTCCGCCAATCATCACCCAGCGTTCGAGTAATATTGAAAGCGTAAGTATGAAGACGATTTGCAGGAATATCGCCAGCACTCTAATCATTTGGCCCCCTGAGAGTTTTCCAGCACATCCAACACTCCGAAGTATTTGATTCCAGTGCTAGGCAAGATTTCCCCTGGCATATTTCTCAAGGATCGACGTAGCTCATCGAATGCCAGCTTCGATGTCATTGTCACGCAGCCCTGGCTAATTCCCTGTGGTCCAACCGGATGAATCCGGAACGCACTTCGCTGAATGTTGTTGATAGTCGTCTGGTCGTCCACTTGGCCGTCGTCTCGGTAAAGGCTGATCCACTCGCTCCTGTCAGTTCCTGCAAATACGTCTTTAACTGGTTGTCTGATCCAGCCCAGCATGCCACCAGATTCTCGGTCTAATATGTATTACCTACCGAGGGGCAAAGGCCCCTCCTTAACCACATCCTGATAGCGTGCATTATTAACGTACGTCGCAACATCTCCGGAAAACGCTTCGTAACTTCTACCCTCACACGTCAACTCGCTCAGCGGCTCGCCGTTAAGCACATAGGTGCAGTAAGCAATATTCGGGTTCCGCTCATTTTTACCAGCCATGCCAGTCATCCTCCTGCGAGTTTGCCTTACGCGTATACCTTGTTCGCAACACCATCCCAGCCCCCGACTATCTGGCCGCCGCCTGATCCATCGGAGCGCTTCTGCTGTATGTAGGTCATCTTGATCCGTGCGTAATTCAGGCGGACTGTTTCGGTGGGGAAACCGGTTTCTTTGCTGCCGTTGCCACTCAGCGAAACTGAAGAAACAATCACTTCCTCAAGCTTTATTTCCAGGTATTTGATCTTGTCGTTGCCCGCCCGATTTAACGCGATCGTCACTTCTTTGAAGTGCCTGCCACTGCAGCAGGCTTCGTGCAGCTTAGGTGTTGCTTTATCGACAGCTTTTCGGAAGTACAAATCACTCATTTTCGCGCGGCCACTGCTGGCCCCACCCGAGCTCGTCGTGGTTGCGGAGGCTGACTGGCTGGCGCCGACATCAAAGTCTTCCATCTCAATCCAGTCTTTGAACTGGGCATCCAGTGACTCACCCGGGATGTCAGCCATTTTTAAAAATGCATCAATTGCCATTTCGTTCCTTGCGGTTCGCGGTGATTAAGAATTTGAATTTGAACCGCAATGACTTTAGCGACGTGCCGCGCCCCGCAGAAGGTTTTCCAGGCAGGTGCGCGAGCAGTTTCAGAGAAGGACTACAACGTTTGGATCACTGGACTACGGAATAATCCGAGAGGGCGGTGAAAGCGCTTGATTCTGGCCGGAGGCCGTAGGAGTGAGCTTGCTCGCGATCGGCTGCGCAGCAGTCGTAAAGCTGAAGCTGCAGTTCGTTCCGACATGCCGCCTTCAAAAGGATGCTGCCGCTTCGCGCCAGGTCGCGAGCAAGCTCACTCCTACAAATAGCGCCATTTAGCGCAGCCCTTGGGGCGGCTGCGGCATCTGATAATCAGGTACCGTTACCACTTGCGAGAGCAGCCACGCACCACTCATCCTCACCCGGCATAAATATTTCAAAACGCTATTGAGTGATCACCCTCCCAGTTGTACGATGACTTACGACATCAGCGCAGGACTGGTGCTTCATCCACAAAAATAGCTCCCCAGGGTGTTCGAATAATGAATCCACAAGAACTGAAGTCCATCCTCTCTCACGGTCTGCTTTCCTTCCCGGTTACCGATTTCAATGCCCAAGGCGACTTCCACCGCGCTGGCTACATCAAGCGTCTGGAATGGCTCGCTCCTTACGGCGCCTCCGCGCTTTTCGCAGCGGGCGGTACAGGTGAGTTCTTCTCCCTGACCGGCGACGAATATTCCGAAATCATCAAGACTGCCGTCGACACCTGCGAAACCACAGTGCCGATTCTGGCTGGCGTCGGTGGTCCGACCCGCCAGGCGATTCAGATGGCTCAAGAAGCCGAGCGTCTGGGTGCCAAAGGCCTGCTGCTGTTGCCTCACTACCTGACCGAAGCCAGCCAGGACGGCGTTGCCCTCCACGTTGAAGCGGTCTGCAAATCGGTCAAGATCGGCGTTGTCGTCTACAACCGTAACGTCTGCCGCCTGACGCCTGCACTGCTGGAACAGCTGGCCGAGCGCTGCCCTAACCTGATCGGCTACAAAGACGGCCTGGGTGATATCGAGCTGATGGTTTCGATCCGCCGTCGTCTGGGCGACCGCTTCTCGTACCTGGGTGGTCTGCCCACCGCAGAAGTCTATGCCGCCGCCTACAAGGCGCTGGGCGTGCCGGTTTACTCGTCGGCGGTGTTCAACTTCCTGCCGAAAATGGCCATGGACTTCTACCGCGCCATCGCCAAAGACGATCACGAGACCGTCGGCAAGCTGATCGACGATTTCTTCCTGCCCTACCTGGACATCCGCAACCGCAAACACGGCTATGCCGTAAGCATCGTCAAAGCGGGCGCCAGGCTTGCCGGTTACGACGCAGGTCCGGTCCGTGCGCCGCTGACTGACCTGACTTCCGAGGAAGTGGACTTGCTGGCTGCTCTGATGGACAAGCAGGGCAAGCAGTAACCGCCCGGATGCCGCAAAACCGCTGAGCGATCAGCGGTTTTTTGCCCTCGGGGCTTCGCTAACGGATACCTGGCAGTACCGCTTCAGATCGCATCTGTTTTAGGGGCAGGGGCGAGCAGCACACGCACATAAGATCGTTTACCCGCACAAAAAAATAATTAGTGGGAGTTTCGAACATGCTGAAAACCAAGCCGACGCACGTCCGCTATTTGATCTTGCTCATGCTGTTCCTGGTGACCACGATCAACTATGCCGACCGTGCAACCATCGCCATCGCGGGCTCCAGCCTGCAAAAAAGCCTCGGCATCGACGCCGTCACCCTCGGTTTCATCTTCTCCGCATTTGGTTGGGCCTACGTCGGTGGCCAGATCCCGGGCGGCTGGCTTCTGGACCGTTACGGCTCCAAGAAAGTCTACGCAATGAGCATCTTCACCTGGTCGCTGTTCACCGTGCTGCAAGGCTACGTGGGTGAATTCGGTCTCTCGACCGCCATCTTCCTGCTGTTCGCCCTGCGCTTCATGGTGGGCCTCGCCGAAGCACCGTCGTTCCCCGGCAACGCCCGTATCGTGGCGGCCTGGTTCCCGACGTCTGAACGCGGCACGGCCTCGGCCATCTTCAACTCGGCGCAATACTTCGCCACCGTGCTGTTCGCCCCGATCATGGGCTGGATCGTCTATACCTTCGGCTGGCAGCATGTGTTCATCGTGATGGGCAGTATCGGCATCCTGTTCTCGCTGATCTGGCTGAAAGTTATCCACAGCCCGCGCAACCACCCGAAAATCAACAAGGAAGAGTTCGATCACATCGCCAACAACGGCGGCATGGTCGACATGGATCAGGACAAGGGTAAAGGCTCCGCCAGCGGTCCCAAATGGGACTACGTGCGTCAGTTGCTGACCAACCGCATGATGCTGGGCATTTACCTGGCTCAATATTGCATCAACGGCATCACCTACTTCTTCCTGACCTGGTTCCCGGTGTACCTGGTTCAAGAACGGGGCATGACCATTCTCAAGGCGGGCTTCATTGCATCGCTGCCGGCCATCTGCGGCTTCATCGGCGGCGTACTGGGCGGGATCATCTCCGACTACCTGCTGCGCAAAGGCCATTCGCTGACCTTCGCACGCAAGGCGCCGATCATCGGTGGCCTGCTGCTGTCGACCTCGATCGTGACCTGCAACTACGTCGATGTCGAATGGGTCGTCGTGGGCTTCATGGCACTGGCCTTCTTCGGCAAGGGCGTGGGCGCACTGGGCTGGGCGGTCATGTCCGACGCGTCGCCGAAACAAATCGCCGGTTTGAGCGGCGGTCTGTTCAACATGTTCGGTAACATCGCCTCCATCACCACCCCGATCGTCATCGGCTACATCATCAGCACCACCGGTTCGTTCAAATGGGCCCTGGTGTTCGTCGGCGCCAACGCGCTGGTGGCAGTGATCAGCTACATCTTCATCGTCGGTGAAATCAAACGTGTAGAACTCAAGGAAACCCCAAAGAAGGGTGCCTTGCCGGCCAGTGAAGCCGAGCTTTCTCAAGCGAAACTCTGAGGAAAAACCGTGATGAACTTGATCCAACATGCCGACTCGCCGCGTTACATTCGCCTGCATGCGCTTGATAACGTCGTCGTCGTGGTCAATGACCAGGGCGTCCCGGCGGGGACTGAATTCGATAACGGTCTGGTGACCGTCGACAATGTGCCGCAGAGCCACAAGGTGAACACCGTGGACATCGCCGAAGGGGAGCCGATCATTCGTTACGGCCACACCATCGGCTATGCGCTGCAGCCGATCCCGAAGGGCAGTTGGGTCAGGGAAGATCAGCTGCGCATGCCGTCGGCGCCAGCGCTGGACAGCCTGCCGATGTCCGATGCCGTGCCGGTCCGCGGTGAGCCGCTGGAAGGCTTCACCTTCGAGGGCTATCGCAACGCCGACGGCACCGTCGGCACGCGCAATATCCTGGGCATTACCACTACGGTGCAGTGCGTCACCGGCGTTCTGGATTTCGCCGTCAAGCGCATCCGCGAAGAACTGCTGCCCAAATACCCGAACGTCGATGACGTGGTGGCGCTGACCCACAGCTACGGCTGCGGCGTCGCCATCACCGCCAAGGACGCGTACATCCCGATCCGCACCGTGCGCAACCTGGCGCGTAACCCGAACCTGGGTGGCGAGGCGCTGGTGATCAGCCTGGGCTGCGAGAAGTTGCAGGCCGATCAGGTCATGCACAGTGACGACGCCTCGGTCGATCTGAGCGAGCCGTGGCTGTATCGCTTGCAGGATTCCAAACACGGCTTCAACGAAATGATCGAGCAGATCATGGAATTGGCCGAGACCCGCTTGAAGAAGCTCGACCAGCGTCGTCGCGAAACCGTGCCGGCGTCGGAATTGATTCTGGGCATGCAGTGCGGCGGCAGCGATGCGTTTTCCGGCATCACCGCCAACCCGGCACTGGGTTATGCCTCGGACCTGCTGCTGCGCGCAGGTGCGACCGTAATGTTCTCGGAAGTGACCGAGGTGCGTGACGCGATCTACCTGCTGACCTCCCGTGCGGAAAACATGGAAGTCGCTGAAGGCCTGGTTCGTGAAATGGATTGGTACGACCGTTATCTGGCCAAGGGCGAAGCGGACCGCAGCGCCAACACCACGCCGGGGAACAAGAAGGGCGGGTTGTCGAACATCGTCGAGAAGTCGCTGGGGTCCATCGTCAAATCCGGCAGCAGCGCGATCAACGGGGTGCTTGGCCCTGGCGAACGGGTGACGCGCAAAGGCCTGATCTTCTGCGCAACGCCGGCGAGCGATTTTGTCTGTGGGACGTTGCAACTGGCGGCCGGGATGAACCTGCACGTGTTCACCACCGGGCGCGGCACGCCGTACGGTCTGGCGATGTCACCGGTGGTGAAAGTGTCGACCCGTACCGAGCTGGCCCAGCGCTGGCCGGACCTGATCGACATCGATGCCGGGCGCATTGCGACCGGGCGTGCAAGCATCGAGGATCTGGGTTGGGAGCTGTTTCACTTCTATCTGGACGTGGCCAGTGGCAAGAAGACGACCTGGACCGAGAAGTATCGTCTGCACAACGACATCACCCTGTTCAACCCGGCGCCGATTACCTGAGCCGGAATTCAGCCCTTTACCAGCCGGGCATCTGAGCCCGGCTGGATCACGGTTCATGTGGGAGTGAGCGTGCTCACGAAGAAGTCACTGCAGCCGCTGAAGATTTAGCGGGTGTACCGGCCTCCTCACCCGGCTCAGGCTCAGGCTCCGGAAACGCCTCGGCGTGATCAAACTCAATGCCTTTGCCCATCGCCTTGTACTTCTTGCGCAGCGCGTGCAGTTCCTTCTGGTTGAGATTATCCAGGCTCAGCACGGCGTTCTGTGCATCTTTGGTCACGCGCAGCAGTTCGTCGATTTTGATATGCAACTCATCGGTATCGCGGTTCTGGGTGTTCTGGATCAGGAAAACCATCAGGAAGGTGATGATCGTCGTGGACGTGTTGATGATCAGTTGCCAGGTGTCGTTGTAGTGGAAGAGCGGCCCGGTCGCGGCCCACACGCAAATCAGCGCGATCGCCACCAGGAAGGTTCGTGGGCTGCCGGACCATCGCGACAAGGCCTGCGCGAACTTCGAGAATTTCATTAACGGGTTTCCTTTGTGAGCCTAGAGAGGTACCCAAGGGACCACGCTGCGTCTTTGAAATTTCTTCTTACAACATGAAATCGGCGACAGACTTCAGACCCAGCCGAACACTTCGCACGCGTTGGCGGTGCTCGCTGCGGCCAGCGTGTCGGCAGGGATTTTCATCAGTTCGGCGATGGCGGCGCAAATGTCGGGGAGATGCTCGGGGCTGTTGCGCATGCCTGGAAACATGGCCGGGGCCATGTCCGGCGAGTCGGTTTCCAGCACGACGCTGTCCAGCGGCAACTCGGCGATCACCCGATGCATGCGCAAGGCCTGCGGCCACGTCGCCGCACCGCCCAGCCCCAGCTTGTAACCCAGCTTGATGTATTCCCGCGCTTCTTCGCGGCTGCCGGCGAAGGCGTGAACGATACCGCAGCGCTTGAGCCTGAAACGCTTGAGCGCGGCGAGGGTGTCGGCATGGCTGCGGCGCACGTGGAGCAGGGCGGGGAGGTTGAAGTCCGTTGCCATCTGCAATTGCTGGTCGAGCAAGGTCTGTTGTGGCGGGCGGTCCAGGGATTCGATGTAGTAATCCAGACCGATCTCGCCCACGGCGCACAGTTTGGGATGCCCGGCCAGACGCGTCAGCCAGTCGCGCAGTTGCTGCACATGCTCGGGCTGATGCTCTTCAAGGAACACCGGGTGCAAGCCCAGCGCGGCGTACACCGACGGCTCACTGAGCGCCAGATCCCACACTCGCTGCAGATTGCGCTGATACACGCCCAACACCACGAGGCGCTCCACACCCAGCTGCCGGCTGTTGGCGAGTACGTCGTTGCGGTCGGCATCGAAATCGTCGAAATCCAGGTGTGTATGGGTGTCGATCAGTCGCACGTTGCTTACGCCTCGTGAATCCGCTGCTTGAACGTCCGCACAATGGCATGCACGCCCGGTTCGTACTGGTCCTGCTCAATGGCCGACAGGGCCAGGGCCAGGGCTTTTTCGGCGATCAAGTGGTGCTGTTGGGCCATGGCATTGACCGGTAACGGCAGGAAATCCAGCAGTTGCGTGTCACCGAACGTGCCCAGGTGAAGTTGGTCCGGGTTCAGGCGCCGCTGGTGCAGCAGGTCGAACACCCCTTGCAGCAGGACGTAGGACGTCGTGATCAGCGCGTCCGGGAAATAACCCAGCCGATCGAACATATCGCTGGCCAGTTGCAGGCCGCAGTCACGGCTGAACGCGTCGCCGTGCTCGCTGATGACCGAGCCTTCGAAACCCTCCAGCGCGTCTTCGAAGCCCTTGTCCCGCGCCTTACTGACGCTCAGCTCGGGCTGCGCGCCAAGCAAGGCGATGTGTCGGGGTTTTATCTCCAGCAGGCTGCGGGTCAGTTGCTGGCTGGCGTCGTGGTCGTCGCTGACCACCGAGCAGAAGTGTGCCGGGTCCATCTCCCGGTCGATGGCGATGACTGGCGTTCCTTGCTGCTGCAGCGCGCGATAGCTGTCATCGCTGGCCGGCAGGCAACTGGCGACGAACAGCGCATCGCAGCGTCTCGCACGAAACAGCTGCAACAACTGCAACTCGCTGATGGGATCGTCGTCTGAACTGGCGATCAGCAATTGGTAGCCGCGCGCGCGAGCGCCCTGTTCCAGTTGCTTGGCGATGCGCGCGTAGCTGGGGTTTTCCAGGTCCGGCAGGATGAAGCCCAGTGTGCGGGTATGCCGGCTGCGCAGCCCGGCCGCCTGCGGGTTGGGCCTGAAGCCATGGGCGTCGACCACCGCGCGCACGCGCTCGACCGTTGCACTGCTGATGCGTTGCTGTTCGGCCTTTCCGTTGATCACGTAGCTGGCCGTGGTCACAGAAACACCGGCCAGACGCGCAATATCACTGAGTTTCAAGCCGGGCATCCTTTCGTGATGAGAAGCAAAAGTGGGAGCTGAACTACCGTGGCAGGGATTTTCACCGATTAACAGCCATCATGACAGCAGACCGTCGCCTTGTAGGAAGCTTGTGACCTGCACGGGATGTTTCCTACACGATTCGACCGGATGAGCTTCAAACCGCCGGAATTATCAAGTAACGTGCGCGGCACTTCAGATTAAACGATTCAGCAGGCCTGTTTATGGCACTTTTTGCCCAATCGGACCTCTGAATGCCGCATTCAATATTCGCAAACCGTCAGTCATCGGTGTGTACGACCGGTCCTACAACAAGAATCTGGCGCGACCCCGCGCAGCACAGGAGAACGCAATGCTCGAGCTGACCATAGAGCAAATTTCCATGGACCAGTCGGCGGTGGACAAGCCCGCCGCGTTGCAACTGCTGGCTGACTTGCTCGTCGCTGACGGCCTGGTAGCTGCCGGCTACCTTGCAGGCTTGCAGGCGCGCGAGCAACAAGGCTCGACCTTTTTGGGGCAGGGCATTGCCATTCCCCACGGCACGCCAGAGACCCGCGACCAGGTGTTCGCCACCGGCGTGCGCCTTATGCAATTCCCCGAAGGGGTGGACTGGGGCGACGGGCAAATGGTCTACCTGGCCATCGGCATCGCCGCCAAGTCCGACGAGCATCTGCGCTTGCTCCAGTTGCTGACCCGCGCACTCGGTGAAAACGACCTGGGCGAAGCGTTGCGTCAGGCGAAGGACCCCGAGTCGCTGCTCAAACTGCTGCAGGGTGCGCCACAAGAACTGGCCCTCGATGCGCAGATGATCAGCCTGGGCGTCATGGTCGATGATTTCGAAGAACTGGTCTGGCGCGGCGCGCGTCTGCTGCGCAAGGCCGAGTGTGTGAACAACGGCTTCGCGGCGGTGCTGCAGCAGGTCGAGCCACTGCCGTTGGGCGAAGGCCTCTGGTGGCTGCACAGCGAACAGATGGTCAACAAGCCCGGCCTGGCGTTCGTCACCCCGGACAAACCCATGCGTCATCTGGGCCAGTCGCTGACCGGCCTGTTCTGCCTCGCGAGCCTGGGTGAGTCCCACCAGGCGTTGCTCGAACGTCTATGCGCGTTGCTGATCGAAGGTCGCGGCCACGTACTGGGCGAGGCGACCAGCAGCCGCGCCGTGCTTCAGGCATTGGGCGGCGAAGTGCCGCCGGACTGGCCGAGCGAGCGCGTGACCCTGGCCAATGCCCACGGTCTGCACGCGCGTCCGGCGAAAATCCTTGCGCAGTTGGCCAAGGGTTTTGAGGGCGACATCCGCGTGCGCATCGTCGATGGCACCGAGAATCCGGTGTCGGCCAAGAGCTTGAGCAAGCTGCTGAGCCTCGGCGTGCAGCGCGGTCAGTCCCTTGAGTTCATTGCCGAGCCGACCATTGCCGCCGATGCCTTGCCTGCGTTGATCGCCGCAGTGCTCGAAGGTCTGGGCGAAGAAATCGAACCGTTGCCGGCCCACAGTGAGCCCGCACCCGCCCCGACGATTGTTGAGAAAACCCTCAGCGCGCCGGCTGCGGGCACTCACATCCAGGCCGTTCCTGCGGCGCCCGGCATCGCCGTCGGCCCGGCCCACGTGCATGTTCTGCCAGTGTTCGATTACCCGGCCCAGGGCGAATCGCAAAGCGTTGAGCACGAACGTCTGCACAGCGCGCTGGCGCAGGTGCGCCTCGACATCGAGCAATTGATTCAACGCAGCACGGCGAAGGCCATTCGCGAGATTTTCGTCACTCACCAGGAAATGCTCGCCGACCCCGAACTGGTCAACGAAGTGGCGCAGCGCTTGAAACAAGGCGAAAGCGCCGCTGCGGCATGGATGAACGTGATCGAGGCCGCCGCCCGTCAGCAGGAACAGCTCAAAGATGCGCTGCTGGCGGAACGTGCCGCTGACCTGCGGGATGTCGGTCGCCGCGTATTGGCGCAGATCTGTGGCGTCGAGGACCTGGTTGAGCCGGAAGAACCGTACATTTTGGTGATGGATGAAGTCGGCCCGTCCGACGTCGCACGTCTTGACCCTGCCCGTGTCGCCGGCATTCTCACCGCGCGCGGCGGCGCTACGGCCCACAGCGCCATCGTTGCCCGGGCGTTGGGCATCCCCGCGCTGGTCGGTGCGGGCGATGCGGTATTGCTGATCAAGTCCGGCACGCAACTGTTGATCGACGGCCAGCGCGGGCGTCTCGACGTCGCGCCGGACGACGCGACCCTGAAGCGCGCCTTGCAGGACCGTGACACCCGCGAGCAACGCCTCAAGGCTGCCGCTGCCCTGCGCATGGAGCCTGCGATCACCCAGGACGGCCACGCCGTTGAGGTCTTCGCCAACATCGGTGACAGCGCCGGTACGCCGGCAGCGGTGGAGCAGGGCGCCGAAGGGATTGGCCTGCTGCGCACCGAGTTGCTGTTCATGGCCCACAGCTCCGCGCCGGACGAAGCGACCCAGGAAGCGGAATACCGTCGCGTGCTCAAAGACCTCGACGGTCGCCCGCTGGTGGTTCGCACCCTGGACGTCGGCGGCGACAAACCGCTGCCGTACTGGCCCATCGATAAAGAAGAAAACCCGTTTCTCGGCGTGCGCGGCATTCGCCTGACCTTGCAGCGCCCGGACATCATGGAAATTCAGCTGCGCGCATTGCTGCGTGCGGCAGACAATCGCCCGCTGCGCATCATGTTTCCGATGGTGGGCACCGTCGAAGAGTGGCGTCAGGCCCGCGACATGACCGAGCGTCTGCGTCTGGAGATCCCGGTGGCCGACCTGCAACTGGGCATCATGATTGAAGTGCCATCGGCGGCGTTGCTGGCGCCGGTGCTGGCGAAGGAAGTGGACTTCTTCAGCGTCGGCACCAACGACCTGACCCAGTACACAATGGCCATCGACCGCGGTCACCCGACCCTGTCTGCCCAGGCCGATGGCCTGCACCCGGCGGTGTTGCAACTGATCGACATCACCGTGCGCGCGGCCCATGCCAATGGCAAATGGGTGGGTGTCTGCGGCGAATTGGCCGCCGACCCGCTGGCCGTGCCGGTGCTGGTCGGTCTGGGTGTGGATGAATTGAGCGTCTCGGCGCGGAGCATCGGCGAAGTCAAAGCCTGCGTCCGTGAATTGAATCTGATCGAAGCCCGAAAACTTGCGCAGGCGGCCCTGGCCGTTGGCAGCGCGGCGGACGTGCGTGCCCTCGTGGAGGGGCTGTAATGGCGAAAATACTGACATTGACCATGAACCCGGCGCTGGACCTGACCGTGCAGTTGGGCCCCTTGCAGATCGGCCAGGTCAACCGCAGCGACGCCATGCTCAGCCACGCGGCGGGCAAGGGGATCAACGTCGCCCAGGTGCTGGCTGATCTGGGCCACGAGCTGACCGTTGCCGGTTTCCTCGGCGTGGACAACCAGCAACCGTTCGAAACCCTGTTCGCCAAGCGCGGCTTCGTCGACGAATTCGTGCGGGTGCCGGGCGAGACGCGCAGCAACATCAAGCTGGCGGAAAGCAGCGGGCGCATTACCGACCTCAACGGCCCGGGCCCGGAAGTCAGCGCGCAGGCGCAACAGGCGCTGGCCGCTCGGGTCGAGCAGATCGCGTCGGGTTTTGATGCGGTGGTCGTGGCCGGCAGTCTGCCCCGTGGCGTCAGCCCCCAGTGGTTGAAAACGTTGTTGCTGCGCCTCAACGAGATGGGCCTGAAAGTGGCGCTGGACACCAGCGGCGAAGCGTTGCGCGCTGGACTGGAAGCGTCGCCGTGGATGATTAAACCCAACACCGAAGAACTGGCTGACGCCCTTGATGCGCCGATCATTTCCATCGCCGCGCAAGCAGAGGCCGCAGCCGACCTGCGCCAGCGCGGCATCGAGCACGTGGTGATTTCCCAGGGCTCGGAAGGCGTTCATTGGTTCAGTTCCAACGTGGCCTTGCAGGCATTGCCGCCCAAAGTCACCGTCGCCAGCACCGTCGGCGCGGGTGATTCGCTGCTGGCCGGGATGGTTCACGGCTTGCTGTCTGGGCACAAACCCGAGCAAACCTTGCGGACTGCCACGGCCATTGCGGCCATGGCCGTCACTCAGATCGGCTTCGGCATCAATGATCCGGCGCAATTGAAACGTCTGGAAAGCGGCGTCAACGTCCGCGTCCTGACGGCATAACAAGAGAGGAAGTGTGATGAAGTTAGCCATCGTTACGGCCTGTCCGAACGGCAAAATCAGCAGCGTCCTCAGTGCCCGTCTGCTGGATGCGGCGGCCCAACGCCAGGGTTGGAGCACCAGCGTCGAGATCCACGATCCGCGTCATCCGGAAAAGCAACTGTCGCCGGGCGACATCGAAGCGGCGGACTGGGTGTTGGTGGTCAACACCGGCGCGCTTGACCTGACGCGTTTTTCCGGCAAGCGCCTGTATCAGGCCACGCCCGCACAGGCGTTGCAGGATGCCGACGGCTTTCTGCGTTCAGCGTCGGCGCTGGCGACCGAGCACACCGCGACTTCCGCCCCGTCTGCTACGTCCAGCGCGCAGCCGCGTCTGGTGGCGGTGACGGCGTGCCCGACCGGCGTTGCCCACACATTCATGGCCGCCGAGGCGATTCAGCAGGCGGCGAAAAAGCTTGGCTATGACCTGCAGGTGGAGACGCAGGGCTCGGTCGGTGCACGCAATCCGCTCAGCGCCCAGGCCATTGCCGACGCCGACGTGGTGCTGCTGGCGTGTGATATCGAAGTCGCTACCGAGCGTTTCGCCGGCAAGCGCATCTATCGCTGCGGCACCGGTATTGCGCTCAAGCAGGCCGACGCGACGCTGAAAAAAGCGCTGGCGGAGGCGGAGGTTGAGTCCACGGCTTCAACGTCCAAGGCGTCCTCCAAAAAAGAGAAGACCGGTGTCTACAAACACCTGCTCACCGGCGTGTCTTTCATGCTGCCGATGGTGGTGGCGGGCGGTTTGCTGATTGCTCTTTCGTTCGTGTTCGGCATTCACGCGGCCGAGGAACCGGGGACATTGGCGGCTGCGCTGAAACAGATCGGCGCGGGCGCGGCGTTCCAGTTGATGGTGCCGTTGCTGGCCGGGTACATCGCGTATTCCATTGCCGACCGTCCGGGCCTTGCGCCAGGGATGATCGGCGGGCTGCTGGCGAGCACCCTGGGCGCCGGCTTCATTGGCGGGATCATCGCGGGCTTCCTCGCGGGCTATAGCGCCTGGGCGGTGAATCGCTACGCGAAGCTGCCGGCCAGTGTCGAAGCCTTGAAGCCGATTCTGATCATTCCGCTGCTGGCGAGCCTGTTCACCGGGCTGGTAATGATTTACGTGGTGGGCAAGCCGGTCGCCGGCATGCTCGAAGGGTTGACCCACTTCCTCGACACCATGGGCACGGCCAACGCGGTGCTGCTCGGCGTGCTGCTGGGCGCGATGATGTGCGTGGATCTGGGTGGGCCGATCAATAAGGCGTCGTACGCGTTTTCGGTGGGCTTGCTGGCCTCGAGCAGCGGCGCGCCGATGGCGGCCACGATGGCGGCCGGCATGGTGCCGCCAATTGGTATGGGCATCGCGGCATTGATCGCCCGGCGCAAGTTTGCCCAGAGCGAGCGTGAAGCGGGGAAAGCGGCCTTCGTGCTGGGGCTGTGCTTCATCTCCGAAGGCGCGATTCCGTTTGCCGCGAAAGACCCGCTTCGGGTGATTCCGGCGAGCATCGCGGGCGGCGCGCTAACCGGTGCGCTGTCGATGTTCTTCGGCTGCAAACTGATGGCGCCCCACGGCGGATTGTTCGTGCTGCTCATTCCGAACGCAATCAACCATGCGCTGCTGTACCTGCTGGCGATCGTGGCGGGCAGCGTCGTGACCGGCGTGCTGTATGCGCTGCTGAAACGACCTGAACCGGCAGAACTGGACGCGGTGCCCGCCAACGCCTAACCGCTGGCGCTTCCCGGCTATAACCGGTTCCACGGGATGCGCGCGATGCTTTTAGTGGGACCGGCTTCAGCCGGGAAGAGGCCGGTGTGCCCGCCATCAGAACTTTGGTGTGACTACCGACGCCTTCCCGGCTAAAGCCAGTCCTACAAGTGTGCGGTCCGGCTTCCGGAGATGTGTCGGATGTTCGGGCCTCTTCGCGAGCAAGCTCGCTCCTACAGAAGGCTGAGTGCGCCCCGGATTTCCGCGGCGGAACACGATCAATTGTAGGAGTGAGCTTGCTCGCGAAAGCGATATCCCAGGCGCTGAATGTGTGTCGGATGTTCGGGCCTCTTCGCGAGCAAGCTCACTCCCACAGGGACCGGGCTTGGCACTGGATCTTGTGCCAGAACAGACAACACTCGGCACTGGATCTTGTGCCAGACACAGACAACACTCGGCCTGTTCACTTCCCTGTCATCTCCTGCAAACAATCCGCTGCTAGCTTCCTCCTTTTGGCATTCCCTTGAGGAGGATAAACATGTCCCGGTTCGACCTGACTCGCCGCCGTATCATCCAGGCCGCTGGCGCCGGATTGTTGTTGCCGGGGCTCGCGCCTGCGGTCATTGCGTCGGTCAAGGATCGCCCGAAAATGACCGACGGCGTCCAGTCCGGCGACGTGCTCGGCGACCGCGCGATGGTGTGGAGTCGCAGCGACCGGCCTGCGCGGATGGTGGTCGAATGGGACACCCGCAGCATGTTCAGCAACCCCCGCCGCACGGTCTCGCTGCTCGCCGACCCACGCACTGACTTCACCGCGCGCGTCGAACTGACCGGCCTGCCGGCGGATCAAGCCATCTTCTACCGCGTGTTCTTCGAGGACGCGCAAACCGGCGTCGCCAGCGAACCCTGGTTCGGCCATCTGCGCAGCGTGCCGGTCAATCGCCGCAACATCCGCTTCGTCTGGAGCGGCGACACCGTCGGCCAGGGCTTCGGCATCAACCCCGAGATCGGTGGCATGCGCATCTACGAAGCCATGCGTCTGCGCCTGCCGGATTTCTTCATCCACAGCGGCGACACCATTTACGCCGACGGCCCGGTGCCTGCCGAGGTGGTCACCGAGGGTGGGCGTGTCTGGCGCAACATCACCACGGAAGAGAAGAGCAAGGTCGCCGAAACCCTCGACGAATACCGCGGCGCTTACCGCTACAACCTGATGGACGAAAACCTGCGGCGCTTCAACGCCGAGGTCCCGCAGATCTGGCAGTGGGACGACCACGAAGTGACCAACAACTGGTCACCGAGCAAGCAGCTCGACGACCGCTACAAGGTCAAGGACATCCAGCTGTTGGCGGCGCGCGGGCGACAGGCGTTCCTCGAATATGCGCCGATGCGCCTGCAGAGCGCCGACAACGGCGGGCGGGTCTATCGCAAGATCGCTTACGGCCCGATGCTGGACGTGTTCGTGCTCGACATGCGCAGCTATCGCGACGGCAACGACGCCAATCTGGCCGACAAGCCCGGGCCGACCACTGCCTTTCTGGGCCGCGAGCAACTGGATTGGCTCAAGCGCGAACTTCAAGCCTCTGGGGCTCAGTGGAAAGTCATTGCCGCTGATATGCCCATCGGCCTGGGCGTGCCCGACGGCGAGATCAGCCCCGGCGTGATGCGTTGGGAGGCCATCGCCAACGGCGACGACGGCGCGCCGAAAGGCCGCGAACAAGAAGTCGCCGAACTGCTGGGCTTCCTGCGCCAGCAGAAGGTCCGCGACACCGTCTGGTTGACGGCTGATGTGCATTACTGCGCGGCGCACCACTACCACCCCGATCAGGCGGTGTTTCAGGATTTCGACCCGTTCTGGGAGTTTGTGGCCGGGCCTTTGAATGCGGGCAGTTACGGGCCTAATACCCTGGACAAGACCTTCGGGCCCGAGTTGGTATTCCAGAAGGCTCCGCCAGCGCAGAACACTTCACCCTTCGCCGGCTTCCAGTTTTTTGGTGAGGTGAACATTGACGGCCAAAGCGGGGAAATGACCGTGACACTGCGGGATCTGGACGGGGTTTCGGTGTTTGAGAAGAGGCTGCAACCTGCCAGCCAGGCCTGACGCCCCGACAGGCAACGCGGTCCGGCTTATTGATCAGTCGTACGATAACCAGGTAATTGCCGGTAACACTT
Organism: Pseudomonas sp. AK106; assembly: GCF_053903055.1. Lineage (NCBI taxonomy): Bacteria > Pseudomonadati > Pseudomonadota > Gammaproteobacteria > Pseudomonadales > Pseudomonadaceae > Pseudomonas > Pseudomonas sp. AK106. The sequence continues at coordinate 4,558,221 of NZ_CP096426.1, read as the reverse complement.
CCCGCGCCGCTGGCCTATCATTAGGCACCTAACGACGGCTCAGGGTTGGCGTGCATGCTGGCAATCTTTCTGGAAACCCTGAACATCACCGCGCCGGTCTTCGCGATGCTGTTTCTCGGCGTGTTGCTCAAGCGCGTGGGCTGGATCAACGACAGCTTTATTCACACTGCCTCGTCGCTGGTGTTCAACTGCACCATGCCGGCGCTGCTGTTTCTGGGGATCATTCACGCTGACCTCCACGCGGCGTTTCAGCCGGGCGTGCTGATCTACTTCATCGTCGCCACGCTGGCGGGTTTCGCGTTGTCGTGGGGGTGGGCCATTTATCGCGTGCCGTTCGCCGAGCGTGGGACTTACACCCAAGGGGCGTTTCGCGGCAACAACGGCGTGATCGGCCTCGCGCTGGCCGCGAGCATGTACGGCGACTACGGCATTTCCCTCGGTGCGATCCTCGCGGCGCTGGTCATTCTTTTCTACAACACCTTGTCCACCGTCGTGCTGGCGGTCTACAGCCCGGTGATCAAGTCCGACCCGTGGAGCATCACCAAAAGCGTCATGGCCAATCCGCTGATCATCAGCATTGTCGTCGCGGCGCCGTTCGCCTACTTCCAGATCCCGCTCCCCAAATGGCTCGACACCTCCGGCAGCTACCTGGCGCAGATGACCCTGCCGCTGGCGCTGATGTGCATCGGTGGCACGCTGTCATTGAAGTCGTTGCGAGAGAGCGGCACCTTGGCGATCAGCGCGAGCCTGATGAAGATGGTCTGGCTGCCGCTGATCTGCACGCTGGGCGCGTGGCTGCTGGGCTTTCGACATGCGGAACTGGGGATTCTGTTTCTGTACTTCGGCGCCCCGACGGCATCCGCCAGTTTCGTCATGGTCCGCGCGGCCAACGGCAACCACGAGCTGGCCGCGTCGATCATCGTCATGACCACCCTGGCAGCAGCGGTCACGACCAACGTCGGGATATTCATTCTGCAGTGGGGCGGGTGGATTTAGTCTTAGTAGGCCTGTTGCCCATCAATGCTGACGCCGCCACGCCCGCACCGTTCCCACGACGATACACAGCGCAATCACCGGCAGCGCGTAGTGAATCATCAAACGCTCCAGCCGCTCGGCCAGGGGCATGCCCGTGGTAAACGACACGATGTGCAGCCCGTACACCGCGTAAAGCCCGAGCAACAACAGCCCCTCCAGCCGGGTGATCCGATACCCCGAATAGAACAGCGGGACGCACAGCGCCGCGACGCCCAGCATCACCGGCAAATCAAAATCCAGCGCATTGGGCGAGATCGACAACGGCCCGGTGGAGATCAACGCCGTGATGCCGAGCACGCCCAGCAGGTTGAACAGGTTGCTGCCGATGATGTTGCCCACCGCGATATCCCGCTCGCCGCGCAATGCCGCGACCAGCGAGGTCATCAACGCCGGCAGCGAGGTCGCAACCGCAATCACGGTCAGGCCGATGACCCGCTCCGACAGGCCCAGATCCAGGGCTACCGAAACCGCCGCGCCGACGAGAAGGTGACTGCCGAACGTCAGCAGCGCCAGGCCGCAGGCCATCAGCGCCAGCCGGCCCAGCATCGGCCAAATGCGTCGGCGCGGTTCAAGGTCCGTTCTCGCCACATGCCGCGCGCCGTGGGCGAACTGACGGACCACGACGAACAGATACGCCGCCATGCCCATCAACAGCACGACGCCATCCAGCGCGCTCAGCTCGCCATTCCACGCCAGCGCTGCGACCAGGGCGGTGGCCGCAATCATCAATGGCAAATCGACGCGCACCAGTTGCCGGGCCACGCGCAGCGGGATGATCAGTGCGGACAGCCCGAGCGTGACCAGCACGTTGAAAATATTGCTGCCAATGACGCTGCCGACCGCAATGTCGGTGCTGTCAGTGAACGCCGCTTGCAGCCCGACCGCGAGTTGCGGGGCACTGCTGCCCAGCGCCACGACGGTCAGGCCGAGGAACAGCGGGCGGGTTTTGAGCAGGGCGGCCAGAGCCACAGCGGCGCGCACCGACAGTTGTGCGCCGATGATCATCAACAGCAGGCCGCAGGCCAGCTCGATCAGCGTGGGCAGGGGCAGATTCGTTAGGGCAAGAATTCAGGGCACCAGTCAGTCGTCGAGGGCTTGTACCCGCACTTGGGCGGTTCCGCTGCGCAGCATACCCAATTGCGCGGCGGCTGCACGTGACACATCGATCAGCCGCCCCCGGGTGTGCGGGCCGCGGTCGTTGATGCGGACGATGACCCTGCGGTCGTTGTCCAGATTGGTGACTTGCACGCGCGTGCCGAACGGCAATTGCCGGTGCGCGGCGGTCAGTGAATTGGCGTCGAAGCGTTCACCGCTGGCGGTGCGCTGACCTTGATGTTGCGAGCCGTAATACGAGGCGCCGCCGGTGGCGTTGTAGCCGTGCGGGTCGATGATGCCGTCACTGGCGCAGCCGGCCAGCAGAGAGAGCAGGGCGCAAGCGCCGAGGATTCGCCGCATGGGGCAGGGTCTCTACAGAAAGTGTTGATCGTTCCCGCGCCAGGCGCGGGAACAACCGCTAGCGTGAACGCACTCAGCCTTCCAGCTTGCGCTTCAGCAGTTCGTTGACCTGGCCCGGGTTGGCCTTGCCTTTGGATGCCTTCATCGCTTGCCCGACGAAGAAGCCGAACATCTTGCCGCGTTTGGCCTCATCGGCCGCGCGGTATTGCTCGACCTGTTCGGCGTTGGCAGCCAGGACGTCGTCCAGCATCGACTCGATGGCGCCGCTGTCGGTGACTTGCTTCAGACCGCGCTGATCGATGATCTCGTCGGCGCTGCCTTCGCCATTAGCCATGCCTTCAAACACCATTTTGGCGATCTTGCCGGAAATGGTGTTGTCCTTGATGCGCAGCAGCATGCCGCCCAACTGTTCAGCGCTGACCGGCGACTCGTCGATCTCGACGCCTTGCTTGTTCAGCAACGAACCCAACTCGACCATCACCCAGTTGGCCGCAAGCTTCGCGTCACCGGAAATGCTCACCACCTTCTCGAAGAAGTCTGCCTGTTCGCGGCTCGAAGCCAACACGCTGGCGTCGTACAGCGACAAGCCGAACTGCGACTGGAAACGCTCGCGTTTCTGCGGCGGCAGTTCCGGCAGGGTCGCGCGGGTCTGCTCCAGGAACGCGTCTTCGATGATCACCGGCAACAGGTCGGGATCGGGGAAGTAACGGTAGTCGTTGGCTTCCTCTTTGCTGCGCATGGCGCGGGTTTCGTTGGTGTTCGGGTCGTACAGGCGGGTCTGCTGAATGACCTTGCCGCCGTCTTCGATCAGGTCGATCTGGCGCTGGATCTCGCTGTTGATCGCCTTCTCGATGAAGCGGAACGAGTTGACGTTCTTGATCTCGCAGCGCGTCCCGTACTCAACCTGGCCTTTCGGGCGAATCGACACGTTGCAGTCGCAGCGTAGCGAGCCTTCGGCCATGTTGCCGTCGCAGATGCCAAGGTAGCGAACCAGCGCGTGCATCGCCTTGACGTAGGCAACCGCTTCTTTGGCCGAACGCATGTCCGGCTCGGAAACGATCTCCAGCAACGGCGTACCGGCGCGGTTCAGGTCGATGCCGGTCATGCCGCTGTAGTCTTCGTGCAGGCTCTTGCCGGCGTCTTCTTCAAGGTGGGCGCGGGTCACGCCGATGCGCTTGATGGTGCCGTCTTCCAGGGTGATATCCAGATGGCCTTTGCCAACGATCGGCAATTCCATCTGGCTGATCTGATAGCCCTTCGGCAGGTCCGGGTAGAAGTAGTTCTTGCGGGCGAACACGTTGTGCTGACCGATCTCGGCGTCGATGGCCAGGCCGAACTTGACCGCCATCTGCACGGCTTCCTTGTTCAGCACCGGCAACGTGCCGGGCATGCCCAGATCGACGAGGCTGGCCTGAGTGTTCGGCTCGGAGCCGAACGTGGTGGCGCTACCGGAGAAAATCTTCGATTGGGTGGTGAGCTGGGTGTGAATCTCCAGCCCGATGACGACTTCCCATTGCATGTGTTTTCTCCTTAGAAGCCAGCCGGCGAGCGGGTGTGCCAATCGGTTACTTGCTGATATTGATGGGCAACGTTCAGCAAGCGGCCTTCCTGGAAATACGGCGCCAGCAATTGCACGCCCACCGGCAGGCCGTCGGCGAAACCGGCAGGCATCGACAGGCCGGGCAGGCCCGCGAGGTTGGCGGTGATGGTGTAGAAGTCTTCTAGGTACTCAGCGATCGGGTCGGCATTCTTGGCGCCGATTTTCCATGCCGGGTTCGGCGTGGTCGGGCCGAGGATCACGTCGACTTCGGCAAACGCGTTCATGAAGTCATTCTTGATCAGGCGGCGAATCTTCTGCGCCTGCAGGTAGTAAGCGTCGTAGTAACCGGCCGACAGCGCGTAGGCACCGACCATGATCCGGCGCTGCACTTCAGGGCCGAAGCCTTCGCCACGGGAGCGCTTGTACAGATCGGTGAGGTCTTTCGGGTCTTCGCAGCGATAGCCAAAGCGCACGCCGTCGAAACGCGACAGGTTGGAAGAGGCCTCGGCCGGCGCGATTACGTAGTAAGCCGGAATCGCGTGTTGCAGGTTCGGCAGGCTGATTTCCTTGACTACGGCGCCGAGCTTTTTCAGCGCTTCGACGCTGGCCATGACCAGATCGGCGATGCGCGGGTCGAGACCTGCGCTGAAGTATTCCTTCGGCACGCCAATGCGCAGGCCCTGCAGCGAGGCGTTCAGGCCGGCGCTGTAATCCGGGACGGGCTCGTCGATGCTGGTGGAGTCGTTGACGTCGAAGCCGGCCATGCCTTGCAGCAGCAGCGCGCAGTCTTCAGCGGTGCGCGCCATCGGGCCGGCCTGATCGAGACTGGAAGCGTAGGCGATCATGCCCCAGCGCGACACGCGACCGTAAGTCGGCTTCAGGCCGGTCAGGTTGGTCAGTGCAGCAGGCTGGCGAATGGAGCCGCCGGTGTCGGTGCCGGTGGCGCCCGGCAGCAGACGTGCGGCAACTGCTGCTGCCGAACCGCCAGAGGAGCCGCCCGGGACGTGATCCAGATTCCACGGGTTTTTCACCGCGCCGTAGTGGCTGGATTCGTTGGCCGACCCCATGGCGAATTCGTCCATGTTGGTCTTGCCCAAGGTCACGGTGCCGGCGGCGGCGAGCCTGGCAACCACGGTGGCGTCGTAGGGCGCCTTGAAGTTGTCGAGCATCTTCGACGCGCAGCTGGTGCGAATGCCCTTGGTGCAGAAGAGGTCCTTGTGCGCCAGGGGAGCCCCCAGCAGCGCGCCGGTTTCACCTGCCGCGCGACGGGCATCGGCAGCCTGGGCCTGGGTGATCGCCAGGTCTTCGGTGACGGTAATGAAGCTATTGAGCTGCGGATCCAGCTGGGCGATGCGCGCCAGCAGAGTGCGGGTCAATTCTTCGGAAGAAAACTTTTTATCGGCGAGTCCGCGAGCGATCTCTGCCAGAGTCATTTGATGCATTGCAGGCACATTCCCTTAGTCGAGGACTTTCGGAACCAGATAAAGGCCGTCTTGGACCGCTGGTGCGATGGCTTGATAGGTATCGCGATGATTGATCTCGGTAACGGCGTCTACACGCAGACGTTGCGAGGCTTCAAGGGGGTGCGCGAGGGGCTCGATGCCGGTGGTATCGACCGCCTGCATCTGATCAATCAGCCCGAGAATGCTGTTAAGTGCTTCAGTAGTACGCGGGATATCGGCGTCATTGAGGCCCAGTCGGGCCAGATGAGCGATTTTTTCCACGTCGGAGCGATCAAGCGCCATGGGGTTCTCCAGTGGAATGCGCACGGGGTGAGCCGTACGTCAGATTGCGGAACACTACGCCCTTTAAACGGTCATAAGGCCGCGATCTTCCAGGGTAGTGCTCGGAAAAACAGCCAATTTAACATATTGGCTCCTTGCCCAAAATCCCTGTCGTTGTTAGAGTTTGCCGCACTTTTTTACCCACGCGTTGCCTAGGGTCCTTTCCCCATGTTCAAGAAACTGCGTGGCATGTTTTCCAGCGATCTTTCCATCGACCTGGGCACTGCCAACACCCTTATTTACGTGCGTGAGCGCGGCATTGTGCTGAATGAACCATCAGTTGTGGCCATTCGGACCCACGGAAATCAGAAGAGCGTTGTTGCTGTCGGGATGGAAGCCAAGCGGATGCTGGGCCGTACCCCGGGCAACATTGCCGCCATTCGCCCGATGAAAGACGGCGTCATCGCCGACTTCAGCGTCTGCGAAAAAATGCTTCAGTACTTCATCAACAAGGTTCACGAGAACAGCTTCCTGCAGCCAAGCCCTCGTGTGCTGATCTGCGTTCCTTGCAAATCCACCCAGGTCGAGCGTCGCGCCATCCGCGAATCCGCTCTGGGCGCCGGTGCACGTGAAGTATTCCTGATCGAAGAGCCGATGGCGGCGGCCATCGGTGCCGGCCTGCCAGTCGAAGAGGCCCGCGGCTCGATGGTTGTCGACATCGGTGGTGGTACCACCGAAATCGCGCTGATCTCCCTGAACGGCGTGGTGTATGCCGAGTCTGTCCGTGTGGGTGGCGACCGTTTCGACGAAGCGATCATCACTTACGTGCGTCGCAACTACGGCAGCCTGATCGGCGAATCCACCGCCGAGCGCATCAAGCAGGAAATCGGCACGGCCTACCCGGGCGGCGAAGTGCGTGAAGTTGACGTACGCGGTCGCAACCTGGCTGAAGGCGTACCACGTGCCTTCACCCTGAACTCCAACGAAGTGCTGGAAGCGTTGCAGGAATCCCTGGCAACCATCGTTCAGGCCGTGAAGAGCGCTCTGGAACAGTCTCCGCCAGAGCTGGCTTCGGACATCGCCGAGCGCGGTCTGGTGCTGACCGGTGGTGGCGCGTTGCTGCGTGACCTCGACAAGCTGCTGGCCCAGGAAACCGGTCTGCCGGTGATCGTGGCCGAAGACCCGCTGACCTGCGTTGCGCGTGGCGGTGGTCGTGCGCTGGAAATGATGGACAAGCACACCATGGACCTGCTCTCCAGCGAATAAGTCGCCGGTACGCAGCATGTTGCGCTTAACGGGCAGCACCTCACCGTGCTGCCTGTTCGTGTCCGACCTGTTGACGTCGCGCAGCGATGTTGCAAGTCTGACGCCCTGCATTTCCATCAACCCGCATCAGGCCGGTTTCATGTCGCATGAATAAGCACAGCCACACTCACGCACCTCTGCGCGCATCTCTGGAAGGAGCGGCCCATTAAACCGCTTTTTTCCAAGGGTCCGTCTCTGGGCGTCCGTCTACTGGTGCTGGTCGTGCTGTCTGTGGCCATCATGGTCGTGGACGCGCGTTTCACCCTGCTCAAACCTGTCCGCAGTCAGATGTCACTGGTGCTGATGCAGTCTTACTGGATTGCCGATCTGCCCGAGCGTCTGTACCAGGGCGTTGCCAGCCAGTTTGGCAGCCGCACCGAGCTCGCCGCCGAAAACGAAAAACTCAAGACCGAGAACCTGCTGCTCCAAGGCCGCCTGCAAAAGCTGGCGGCGCTGACCGAGCAGAACGTGCGCCTGCGCGAGTTGCTGAACTCGTCGGCGCTGGTCAACGAGAAAGTCGAAGTCGCCGAGCTGATCGGCATGGACCCCAACCCGTTCACCCACCGGATCATCATCAACAAGGGTGAGCGCGACGGCGTAGTCCTCGGCCAGCCAGTGCTCGATGCGCGCGGCCTGATGGGGCAGGTGGTCGAGTTGATGCCCTACACGTCCCGTGTACTGCTGCTGACCGACACCACCCACAGCATCCCGGTGCAGGTGAACCGTAACGGCCTGCGCGCGATTGCCAGCGGCACCGGCAATCCTGAACGTCTTGAGCTGCGCCACGTGGCGGACACCGCCGACATCAAGGAGGGCGACCTGCTGGTGAGTTCCGGCCTCGGTCAGCGCTTCCCGGCGGGTTATCCGGTGGCGACGGTCAAAGAGGTGATCCACGACTCCGGCCAGCCTTTCGCCATCGTCCGGGCGGTGCCCACCGCCGCACTGAATCGCAGCCGTTATCTGTTGCTGGTGTTCTCGGACGGCCGTTCCCCTGAAGAGCGCGCTGCTGACGCCGCGCAGCAGCAGGAATCCCTTGATCGTCAGACGGCCGACCCGGCGGCGGTGCCCTCGGCCACTGTGCCGGGTGCCGCCCCTGCTGCCACGCCGAACAAGGCGGTCGTTCCGGCCACCGTGCCCAAGCCTGCCGGACACAGTGCTTCGTCGACGCCGGCCAACGCCAACAGCGCGTCTGCTCCGGCGACCACTGCACCGGCGGCGACCACGCCTGCCAAGCCCGCGACCAGCAAGCCGCCCGCCAAACCTGCGGCGAAACCTGCCGCCACCCGACCGGCGACGCCTGCTGCGACCCCGGCCGCTCCACGCGAGAGGGAAGAATAATGGCGCGTCACGCTCCCGCACGAAACGGCTGGGTGGTCTGGCTGACCTTCGCCATCGGCCTGCTGCTCAGCGTTTCGCCGCTGCCGCAGTTCATGGAAATATTTCGCCCGCTGTGGCTGGCCTTGCTGCTGGCCTTCTGGGCATTGGCGTTGCCGCACAAGATCGGCATGGTCACGGCGTGGATGCTGGGGCTGGCGGAAGATGTGCTGTACGGCACGTTATTGGGGCAGAACGCGTTGATCCTCACGTTGATTACCTTTCTCGTGCTGTCACTGCAGCAGCGCTTGCGCATGTTCCCGATGTGGCAGCAGTGCCTGGTGATCCTGGTGATTTTCGGCCTCGCGCAGCTGGTGCAGCTGTGGCTCAGCGCCCTGACCGGCAACCGTCAGCCGACCCTGGCGCTGGTGTTGCCGGCGTTGGTCAGCGCATTGCTCTGGCCATGGGTCAGCTACGGACTGCGGGGGTTACGCCTGCGTTTGAAGATCAACTAAGTAATTGGGAACGGCATCTGCCAGTTTTTGTAGGACCGGCTTCAGCCGGGAAGAGGCCAGTGTGAGCACCCCAATTCTGCGGCGTGACACCCGACGCTTTCCCGGCTAAAGCCGGTCCTACAGTTTGAACGCGGTGTATCAGTAGGACCGGCTTCGGCCGGGAAGAGGCCAGTGTGAGCACCCCAATCCTGCGGCGTGACACCCGACGCTTTCCCGGCTGAAGCCGGTCCTACAGGATGAAAACGGAAAGAGGACTGATTTATTTACAGCGCTTCAACGTAAATTAATCTGTCCCCGGCAGATGAATGTTGCGGCGTTACACCCGGCGCTTTCCCGGCTGAAGCCGGTCCTACAAGGGAAGAGGCCGGCGCGAGCACCCTCCCTTCAGCGGTGTGCACCAAGGCTACGCTTGTGATCAACGACACGGAGACGTCCCATGCCCCACCTTCTTCTTGCCTCCGGCTCCCCGCGCCGTCGTGAGCTGCTCACCCAGATCGGCGTGCCGTTCACGACCCTCAGCGCCGACATCGACGAAACCCCTCTGGCCAACGAAACCCCTGCCGCGTACGTCCTGCGGCTGGCCCGTGGCAAGGCGGACGCCGGGCTGCTGCAGCTCGCCAACGATCCCGCCTACCCGACCGCCTGCGTACTGGGCGCCGACACCGCCGTGGTGCTCGACGGCCGCATCCTGGGCAAACCGGCGGACGAAGCCGAGGCGCTGGCGATGCTGGCCGCATTGTCGAACCGGGAACACGAAGTCCTGACCGCCATCGCTGTGGTGCACGAAGAACGCTGCGAAACCCGAACCGTTACCAGCCGTGTCCGCTTCCGCGCAATCCCGGAAGACGAGGCCCGCCGCTATTGGGCCAGCGGCGAGCCCTGCGACAAAGCCGGTGGCTACGGTATCCAGGGTCTGGCCGCGGTGTTCGTGGAAAACCTCAGTGGCAGTTATTCCGCCGTGGTCGGCTTGCCCTTGTGCGAAACCGCAGAAATCCTCCAGCGTTTCGGCATACCCTGTTGGCAACGCCCGGAAGGTGACAAGTCATGAGTGAAGAGATTCTGATCAACATCACGCCGATGGAATCGCGCGTGGCCGTCGTTGAGAACGGGGTGTTGCAAGAGGTGCACGTCGAACGCACCCAGCGTCGCGGGATCGTGGGCAATATCTACAAGGGCAAAGTCGTGCGCGTGCTGCCTGGCATGCAGGCGGCGTTCATCGACATCGGGCTGGACCGCGCGGCGTTCATTCACGCATCTGAAATCTCCATGCGCGAAGGCCCGGCCGTGGAGACCATCAGTTCGCTGGTCCACGACGGGCAGAGCCTGGTGGTTCAGGTCACCAAGGACCCGATCGGCAGCAAAGGCGCGCGGTTGACGACTCAACTGTCGATCCCGTCGCGCTACCTCGTGTACATGCCGCGCACCGCCCACGTCGGCATTTCCCTGAAAATCGAGGACGAAGCCGAGCGCGAGCGCCTGAAACAAGTGGTCAGCGATTGCGTCGCCAAGGAAGGAATCAAGGAGAAGGGCGGTTTCATCCTGCGCACGGCGGCCGAAGGTGCGGGCGCCGACGAGATCATGATGGACATCCGCTACCTGCGCAGGCTGTGGGACCAGATTGGCGAGCAGATCAAAACCATCAGCCCGGCCAGCGTGATCTACGAAGACCTGGGCCTGGCGCTGCGCACGTTGCGCGACCTGGTCAGCCCGCGCACCGAGAAGATTCGCATCGACTCCCGCGAGACCTTCCAGAAGACCACCCAATTCGTCGCCGAGCTGATGCCGGAAATCGCCGACCGCCTTGAGCATTACCCCGGCGAGCGGCCGATCTTCGACCTGTACGGCGTCGAGGATGAAATTCAGCGGGCGCTGGACCGCAAGGTGCCGCTCAAGTCCGGCGGTTATCTGGTCATCGACCCTGCCGAAGCCATGACCACCATCGACGTGAACACCGGTGCGTTTGTCGGTCATCGCAACCTCGAAGAGACCATCTTCAAGACCAATCTTGAAGCGGCGACCGCCATTGCCCGACAGCTGCGGCTGCGCAACATCGGCGGCATCATCATCATTGATTTCATCGACATGGAAGACGCCGAGCATCAGCGCCAGGTGCTGCGGACCCTGGAAAAACAGCTCGAGCGCGATCACGCCAAAACCAACATCATCGGCATCACCGAGCTGGGCCTGGTGCAGATGACGCGCAAGCGCACCCGGGAAAGTCTGGAGCAAGTGCTGTGCGAGCCGTGCAGCAGTTGCCAGGGCCGTGGCAAGCTGAAGACCCCGGAAACCATCTGCTACGAGATATTCCGCGAGATTTTGCGCGAAGCCCGGGCTTATCAGGCGGTGGGCTACCGCGTGCTGGCCAATCAGAAAGTGGTCGACCGGCTGCTCGACGAAGAATCCGGCAACGTGGCCGAGCTGGAAGTGTTCATTGGCAGGACCATTCGCTTTCAGGTCGAGACCATGTACTCCCAGGAACAATATGACGTCGTGCTGCTCTGAGAGTGCGTGATGCGCCGTGCTGCCCAGTGGCGGCGCAGTTGAAAACAGAAAACAGTGCCCTTGAGGCAGACGGAACGGATGCCGTCCAAAGAGAACAACGCGTGGCGATTGAGCACAACCTGGACGTACCCGCACCTGCACCATTGGGCCTGATGCCATGTGCAGGCGGTTTTTGCGGAGGCGCAGCGACATGGAACGTCTGACGCGGTTTCTGGCTGTGCTGACCCGTTGGGGGCTGAGTCTGTGCGCCCTTTTCGTGGTGCTGGTCGCGCTGTACGTGAGCGTCGGCCGTCAGTTGGTGCCGATGGTGGCCGAATACCGCGCCGACGTGGAAGCCAGGGCGCAGACGGCGCTGGGCATGCCGGTGAGCATCGGTCGGCTGGAAGGCAGCTGGAGCGGCTTCGCCCCCATCTTTGTTGCGCGTGATGTGATGATCGGCGAGGGCGGCAACGCCGTTCGGCTCGATCACGTGCGCGCCATGCCCGACCTGCTCGCCAGCCTGCGTACCCGCGAAGTGCGTCTCGAACGCCTTGAGCTGGACGGCCTGCAGATTGGTCTGAAAGAAGACCAGAACGGCCACTGGGCACTGCAGGGCCTGCCCGTACAGCCCGATCAGGTGACCGATCCCGAGCAAATCCTCAATCAGATGCAGATGGTCTCGCACCTGTCGCTATTCGACAGCCAGATCACCTTGCAGCCCTATGATCATTCGCCCCTGACGCTGACCTATGTGAGCCTGACGCTGAAGACCGGCAGTCTGCATCAGCGCCTCGACGCGCGCCTGAACCTGCCCGACGGCCAGCCATTGTCGTTGAACGTGCGCTCCACGGTGCGCGCCCATGAATGGCGCGACGGCGAGGCAAAGGCCTACCTGAGCTTGCCGCAAAGCGAGTGGTCGCAGTGGTTGCCGAAGAGCCTGACCCGCGACTGGAAAATTCAGAAGCTCAAGGCCGGCGGCGAGTTGTGGCTGAACTGGGGCAAGGGCAATCTGCAAGGCGCCGTCGCCCGTTTGAATGCGCCGCAGTTCAAAGGCGCGTACGCCGACCGCAAGCCTGCACGCATTGACAATCTGGCCCTTAACGCTTGGTTTGCGCGCGACGAAAAAGGCTTCAGCGCCACGCTCGATTCGTTGGCGATGGACCTGAACAGCAAGCGCTGGGAAAGCCGCGTTGATCTGCAGCAGACCGCTGCGACGGCCGATGCCGAAGAGCTGTGGCACGTGCAGGCCGACCGGCTTGATCTGACGCCGATCACGCCGCTGCTCGACTCACTGGCGCCGTTGCCTGACAAGGTGATGGTGGCGGTCGACCGCCTGAAAGTCACCGGCGGGCTGCGCAACGTGCTGGTTGATTACCGACCGCAGGCCGAGCCGCCAAAACGAGTGAGCTTCGCTGCCAATCTGGACAAGGTCGGTTTCGACGCCTACCACGGCGCGCCGGCGGCGGGGAACGTCAGCGGCGCGATCAGTGGCGATCTGGGTCAGGGCGAACTGCGCCTCGACACCGATGATTTCATGCTGCACCTGGACCCGATCTTCCGTAACGAATGGAAGTACCGTCACGCCAATGCAAAGCTGACCTGGTCGCTGGACGATCAGGGCTTCACGCTGATTGCGCCGTACATCAAGGTTCAGGGGGAGGAGGGCAATATTGCCAGCGACTTCCTGATTCGCCTGCACTTCGATCACAGCCAGGAAGACTACATGGACCTGCGCGTCGGGCTGGTCGACGGCGACGGGCGCTACACCTCCAAATACCTGCCTGCGGTGCTCAGCCCGTCCCTTGATCAGTGGCTGCGCACCGCAATTCTGGGTGGCAACGTCGATCAGGGTTTCTTCCAGTATCAGGGCTCGATCAGCAAAGATGCGCCTGACGTGGCGCGGGTTATCAGCCTGTTTTTCAAGGTGCGCAACGCGAGCCTGGCGTTCCAGCCGGGATGGCCGCAGCTGAACAATGTTGACGGTGACGTCTTCGTCGAAAACAGTGGCGTGCGCATTCGGGCCAACAAGGGGCAGTTGCTGAACACCCAGGTCAGCAATGTCGCGGTGGACATTCCGCATGTTCCGGCGGGCCAGTCCAGCCATCTGCTGGTGGACGGGGATCTGAAAGGCAGCCTCCAGGACGGCATGAAGATTCTCCAGGAAGCGCCAATCGGCACCGGGCAGACCTTTGCGGGCTGGCAGGCAGAAGGGCCGCTGCAGGGGCATATCAACCTGGATATACCGCTGGTGAAGGGCCAGGAGCCCAAAGTCGTCGTCGATTTCAGTACCGACAATTCGCGTCTCAAGCTCGCCGATCCGGTGCTGGAGCTGACGCAACTGCGCGGCGATTTCCGTTTCGACTACACCAAGGGCCTGAGCGGCAAGAACATCAAGGCCGTCGCCTTCGACAAGCCGGTGAACGCCGAGATTTTCGCCGAAGGCAAACCGGGAGCACCGGTGACCCGTATTACCGCCAGCAGCCAGATCGCCAGCAAGCGCCTGACCGATTGGCTGGGCGTGACGCAGCCGTTGCCGATCTCAGGCGATCTGCCCTATCAGTTGCAACTGACATTGAGCGGCAACGCCAGTCAGCTGCAGATCAACTCGAATCTGAAAGGGTTGGCGGTCGATTTGCCGCCGCCCTTCGGCAAAACCGCAGATGATGCGCGCGACACCGATTTGCGCATGAACCTGCAAGGCCCGGAGCGGCGCATCGACGTCGGCTACGGCAATATCGCCAATCTCGCGTTTGCGTCGCCGCCGGGCAAATTCGGCGACGGCCGTGGCGAACTCTTCCTCGGCGAAGGCGGGGCGATCGTGCCGGACGCCAAGGGATTGCGCGTTCGCGGTTCGTTGTCGGAACTGGACATCGCGCCCTGGCAAGCCATGGCTGAGCGGTATGCCGGCAATGACCCGGGGGGTAGCGCCAAGCAATTACTCAACAGCGTCGATTTGCAGATCGGCAAGCTGACCGCGATGGGCACGACGCTGGAGCAAGTGGGCGTTCAGCTCCAGCGCAACAGTGCCGCATGGGCGCTGTCGCTGGACAGCTCGAAGGTAAAAGGCACTGCGACGTTGCCGGACAGCAAAGCCGCGCCGATCGACATCAGTCTGCTGTATGTACGCTTGCCTGCACCGGACCCCAACGCGGCAGTCGTTGAAAACGCGCCTGACCCGTTGGCGGACGTGGACCCGCGCAATATTCCCGCGCTGAACATCAAGATCACTCAGCTGTTTCAGGGCGATCAATTGATGGGGGCGTGGTCGCTCAAGATCCGCCCGACGCCGAACGGTATCCAGATGTCCGACATGAATCTGGGCCTCAAAGGCATTGCGCTGCTGGGTAATGGCGGTTGGGAAGGTACACCGGGGACGACCAGCAGTTGGTTCAAGGGCCAGGTGAGCGGCAAGAATCTCGCAGATGTGCTCAAGGCCTGGGGTTTCGCGCCTACGGTCACCAGTCAGGAGTTCGAGCTGAACGCTGACGGTCGCTGGCCGGGCTCGCCCGCCTGGGTGGGTTTGAAGCGCTATTCCGGCAGCCTGGATGCGACGCTCAAGAACGGCCAGTTCGTTGAGGTCGAGGGCGGTGCGCAGGCGTTGCGGGTGTTCGGCCTGCTCAACTTCAATTCCATTGGCCGGCGTCTGCGTCTGGACTTCTCCGACCTGCTGGGCAAGGGCCTGAGTTACGACAAGGTCAAAGGGCTCCTGGTGGCGAGCGATGGCGTATACGTCACCCGCGACCCGATCACCATGACCGGCCCGTCCACCAATCTGGAACTCGACGGCACGCTGGACATGGTCCGCGACCGCGTCAACGCCAAGCTGCTGGTGACCCTGCCGGTGACCAATAACTTGCCGATTGCCGCGTTGATCGTGGGCGCACCGGCGATTGGCGGCGCGTTATTCCTCGTCGACAAGCTGCTGGGCGATCGCGTATCGCGCTTCGCCAGCGTGCAGTACAAGGTCGAAGGTCCCTGGAAAGAACCGAAGATCACCTTCGACAAGCCGTTTGAGAAACCGCAGTGATCACTGCCTCGGCACGATGCAGACGCTGTGCAGCGTGACGCCCGACGCCTTCCCGGCTAAAGCCGGTCCCACTGGGTAAATGCGGTGTCAGACCGAGGGGAGAGGGGACTGATTTATTTACAGCGCTTCACCGTAAATTAATCTGTCTCCGTTGGCCAAACTCTGCGGTGTAACACCCGACGCCTTCCCGGCTAAAGCCGGTCCCACTGGGTAAATGCGGTGTCAGTGAGGACCGCGTGCTTTTGTAGGACTGGCTTCAGCCGGGAACAGGGGAGAGGGGACTGATTTATTTACAGCGCTTCACCGTAAATTAATCTGTCTCCGTTGGCCAAACTCTGCGGTGTAACACCTGACGCCTTCCCGGCTAAAGCCGGTCCCACTAAGGTTGGCTGTCGAATTGGGGCTTTCGAACGAGCCCAATCGTCGGCGCCTGGAGTAGAGTGCAGTTCTATCGATCGGGGAGCGTGTATGTCCTTCGCAGTCATTCAGATGGTCAGCCAGAGCGATGTGCTCGGCAATCTGGCTCAGGCGCGCCGGCTGCTGGAACAGGCCGCTGCATCGGGCGCCAAACTGGCGGTGCTTCCGGAAAACTTCGCTGCCATGGGCCGTCGTGATATCGCTGCCATCGGCCGCGCCGAGGCCCTTGGCGAAGGTCCGATCCTGCCATGGTTGAAACTTGCCGCCCGCGACCTCACCTTATGGATAGTGGCCGGGACATTGCCGCTGCCGCCGGAAGGTCAGCCGGATGGCAAGGTCACGGCGTGTTCGTTGCTGATTGACGATCAGGGCCGGCAAGTCGCGCGTTACGACAAGCTGCACTTGTTCGATGTCGACGTTGCCGATGCGCGAGGGCGTTACCGGGAATCCGACGATTACGCCCATGGCAACAACGTGGTGGTGGCCGACACCCCGGTCGGGCGGCTGGGGCTTTCGGTGTGTTACGACCTGCGCTTTCCCGAGCTGTACACCGCGCTGCGGGAAGCCGGGGCTGAATTGATCACCGCGCCATCGGCCTTTACCGCCGTAACCGGCGCGGCGCACTGGGACATTCTGCTGCGCGCCCGGGCCATCGAAACCCAGTGCTATGTGCTGGCGGCGGCCCAAGGCGGAATTCATCCGGGGCCGAGAGAAACATTTGGGCACGCGGCGATCATAGATCCATGGGGCCGCGTGCTGGCCGAGCAGGCACAGGGTGAAGCCGTGCTGCTGGCCGAACGAGACAGCGTCGAACAAGCGTCCATACGGGCGCGCATGCCGGTAGCGAATCACCGGCGATTTTTTTTGCAGGCCGCCGTGCGACCTGCCAATACCCCGGAGTGAATATGAGCCACTTGTCCTCTGTCAGCGAACACCTTCTGGCACCAGGCGGCCTGAGCTTAGACAACCTGCAATCGGTGCTCGGCGAGCTGGCCGGTCCAGGCATCGACGCCGCCGACCTGTATTTTCAAGGGCAGATTTCCGAGTCCTGGGCACTGGAAGACGGCATCGTCAAAGAAGGCAGCTTCAACCTGGACCAGGGCGTCGGCGTACGCGCGCAGTCAGGCGAGAAAACCGGCTTCGCCTACAGCAACGCCATTACTCATGAAGCCCTGCTCCAGGCGGCCCGGGCCGCTCGCTCGATTTCCCGCGCGGGCCAGAACGGCCGGGTTCAGGCGTTCACCACCCAGGACGTCGCCCAGCTGTACGCGCCGGACAACCCGCTGGAAGTCATGACCCGCGCCGAGAAGGTCGAACTGCTCAAGCGCGTCGACGCCGCCACCCGTGCGCTGGACCCGCGTATTCAGCAAGTCACCGTGAGCATGGCCGGTGTCTGGGAACGTATTCTTGTGGCGTCCACTGACGGCGGTCTTGCCGCCGACGTACGTCCGCTGGTGCGTTTCAACGTCAGCGTGATCGTCGAGCAGAACGGCCGTCGTGAGCGCGGCGGACACGGCGGCGGCGGACGCACCGATTACCGTTATTTCCTCAGCGACGACCGTGCGATGGGCTATGCCCGTGAAGCGTTGCGTCAGGCGCTGGTCAATCTGGAAGCCATTCCGGCGCCGGCTGGCACCTTGCCGGTCGTATTGGGCTCGGGCTGGTCCGGCGTATTGCTGCACGAAGCCGTCGGCCACGGCCTTGAGGGCGACTTCAACCGCAAGGGCAGCTCGGCCTACAGCGGCCGCATGGGCGAAATGGTTGCGTCGAAACTCTGCACCATCGTCGATGACGGCACCCTGGCCGATCGCCGCGGCTCCCTGACCGTCGATGACGAGGGCACCCCGACCGAGTGCACCACGCTGATCGAAAATGGCGTGCTCAAGGGCTACATGCAGGACAAGCTCAACGCACGGTTGATGGGCGTCGCGCGCACCGGCAACGGCCGTCGCGAGTCCTACGCACACCTGCCGATGCCGCGCATGACCAACACCTACATGCTCGGCGGCCAGAGCGATCCGGCGGAAATCATCGCCTCGGTCAAGCGCGGCATCTACTGCGCCAACCTCGGCGGCGGGCAGGTGGATATCACCAGCGGCAAGTTCGTGTTCTCCACCAGCGAGGCCTATCTGATCGAAGACGGCAAAATCACCGCGCCGGTCAAAGGCGCGACGCTGATTGGCAACGGCCCGGAATGCATGAGCCGTGTGTCGATGGTCGGCAACGATCTGTCCCTGGACAGCGGCGTCGGCACCTGCGGCAAGGACGGTCAATCGGTTCCGGTAGGCGTCGGTCAGCCAACGCTGAAGATCGATGCGATCACCGTTGGCGGCACAGGCGGGGCTTGATAATCGAGGGGCTTGCGCCGGTTGAGTGATTCAAACGGCGCAGCCATTTTTAGCGCAGTCCGCGTTTGCTTTCGTCTAGCTCGCGGATGTATTTGAAAATTTTGCGGGTCGCGGTAGGGGCCTTGTTCTGCGCAGCTTCATGCTGAGCCTGACGGATCAGCGAGCGCAGTTGCTGACGGTCGGCGTCCGGGTACTCACTGACGAACTGCTCAAGCACGTCGTCGGTACCGGTCACCAGGCGATCACGCCAGCGTTCCAGATTGTGAAAGCGCTCGTTGTACTGGCGCGTAGAGGCGTCAAGCTGATCGAGCAGCACCAGGATTTCATCCAGATCCTGATCGCGCATCAGCTTGCCGATGAATTGAATGTGGCGTTTGCGCGCAATGTGCGCGGTGTGCTTGGGGGCATCGGCCAGTGCCCGACGCAGAGGGTCGGTCAGAGGCAGCTTGGCCAGCACATCGGGCTTGAATGTCGTCAAGCGTTCGCCCAGCTCCACCAGAGCGTGAAGCTCTCGTTTGACCTGGGTTTTGCTTTTCTCTCCGTCGAAGGAGTCGTTGTAAGAATCAACCATGGGGGCCGTCCGCAAATAAACGCCGCCATGATAACCAGTCAGGGCCCGGTTGTCCGGCCCGGCTGCTGAAATCAGAATTTGATGGAGAACGTCATGAGTGCATCAGAAAGCGTCGGCCCGCAGGCTTTGCCGGCATTGCAACAGCAGGTCGAGCAGATCGTCGCTGAAGCCAAACGTCAGGGCGCGACCGCGTGCGAAGTCGCCGTGTCGCTGGAGCAGGGCCTGTCCACCACGGTTCGCCAGCGCGAAGTCGAGACAGTCGAATTCAACCGCGATCAAGGTTTCGGCATCACCTTGTACGTAGGCCACCGCAAGGGTTCAGCCAGCACTTCCGCGAGCGGCCCCGACGCCATTCGCGAGACCGTTGCCGCCGCGCTGGCCATCGCCAAGCACACGTCGGAAGACGAGGCCTCGGGGCTCGCCGACGCTGCGTTGATGGCCAAAGACCAGCCGAATTTCGACCTTTATCACCCGTGGGACATCACCCCCGAGCAGGCCATCGAACGCGCGCTGGTCTGTGAAGCGGCCGCCTTCGACGCCGACAGCCGGATCAAGAACGCCGACGGCACCACGCTGAACGTGCATCAGGGCTGCCGCGTTTATGGCAACAGCCACGGTTTCATCGGCGGCTACGCGTCGACCCGCCACAGCCTGAGCTGCGTGATGATCGCCGAAGGCGAAGGGCAGATGCAGCGCGACTACTGGTATGACGTCAATCGCCGTGGCGAGCTGTTGATGGACGCCCGGCTGATCGGCCAGAAAGCCGCCGAGCGTGCCGCAAGCCGGCTGGGCGCGCGGCCGGTGCCGACCTGCGAAGTGCCTGTGCTGTTCTCCGCCGAGCTGGCGGGCGGTCTGTTCGGCAGTTTGCTGGGCGCGATCTCTGGCGGCAACCTGTACCGCAAGTCTTCATTCCTCGAAGGCGCGATCGGTCAGCGCCTGTTCCCCGAGTGGATGACCATCGACGAGCGTCCGCATCTGGTTGGCGCCATGGGCAGTTCCGCGTTCGACGGCGACGGCCTGGCGACATACGCCAAGCCGTTCGTCGAAAATGGCGATCTGGTTTCCTACATCCTCAGCACCTATTCGGGCCGCAAACTGGGCCTGCCGAGCACCGCGAACGCGGGTGGCGTGCATAACCTGTTCGTCAGCCACGGCACTGAAGACCAGGCGGCGCTGATCCGCCGCATGGGGCGCGGGCTGCTGGTCACCGAGTTGATGGGCAGCGGCCTGAACATGGTCACCGGCGATTATTCCCGTGGTGCTGCGGGTTTCTGGGTCGAGAATGGCGAGATCCAGTTCCCGGTTCAGGAAGTGACCATCGCCGGCAACATGCGCGACATGTTCAAGCAAATCGTTGCCGTGGGCAGTGATCTGGAGCTGCGCAGCAACATCCGCACCGGTTCTGTGCTGATCGAGAAGATGATGGTGGCGGGTAGCTGATTCCGCTCTGCGTTAGCGCGTCACCCCCAAGGCCTGCCCCGATTTCGGTGCGGGCCTTTTTTATGGGCGCTTTCAGACACTGCAGCAGACTCAATACATCGCCGGGGTTGTGTTGATTCTTAAACTCATTTAATAATGAATCTCATTCGTTAAGTGGGCCTCGGTCATGGGCACTGTTCTGCACGAGTCGCCGTACCTGGAACACTGGCGCGCATTGAGTCTGCGGATTCGCTGCGCGCTGGATCCGGACGAGCCGCGGCTCATCGAACACTACCTTGCGGAAGGCCGCTATCTGGCGCGCTTCACCGCCACGCCCAAATCCCTCATCTGTGAAAGCACCTTTCGCCTGCTGGTCGACACCGCCAGCGACACCGCGCTGCCCTGGCATTGGCGTTGTCTGTGCCTGGACCAGGCATGGCGTCCGCTGCGTGACATGCAGGCGCTCGCCAAATCCGCTGCGCAACAGCAACGGGTTCAGGCCTTCGCTCAGCGTCTGGCGACCTGCGCACTGCTGCCGTCGATTCCTCTGACCGACCCCGCGCCATCGAATCCGCAAAACGCCCTGCCGACGGCTTTTGATCGCCGGCGCCACTCGTGAGGACCTGCGCCATGGAGCAATGGAAACGTACCATCCTGAGCGGTAACAGTTGCTTTAACCGAGGCGACTTGATCGATGCGCGCGAGCTGTACCTGCAAGCCCTCGCGCTGGCGCAGGTGCTCTTCGACCGTTAGAGCGTCGCCGATGAGGCCGTTGCGGCGTTCGTGATTTCTCATCACAACCTGGCGGATCTGCACCTGAGTCTGGGTCAGCCCGAGGAGAGCGCCGAATACCTCTGCGCCGTGCATCAGCGGATGCTGAATGTGATTCAGGACCCGCAAATGACGCCCGCCCTGCGACAGGCAGCGCTGCGCCACAGTAATAAAACCTACAGCGAACTCTTGGGTTTCGTCGGCCAATACGGCGAGTACCCACGCACCCAACGCCTGCTCAACAGCCGCGGCGAACATTCCCGCTCGGCGCTTCAGCACCACGCCGCTCGCGCCGGCACCCTCTCGTATGGAGTCCACTGACATGCCCTTTACCTTGCCTGCCTTGCCCTACGCCTACGATGCGCTCGAACCCCACATCGACGCGCAGACCATGGAAATTCACTACAGCAAGCACCACCAGACCTACATCAACAACCTCAACGCAGCCGTCGAGGGCACTGAATACGCGGAGTGGCCGATCGAGAAGCTGGTTGCCAGCGTGGCCGAGCTTCCGGAAAAACTGCGCCCGGCGGTGATCAATCAGGGCGGCGGGCATGCCAACCATTCGCTGTTCTGGGAGGTGATGAGCCCCCAGGGTGGCGGCGTGCCAGGCGGTGCGCTGGCGAAGGCGATTGACGAGCAAGTGGGCGGATTCGACGCGTTCAAGGACGCTTTCACCAAAGCAGCGTTGACGCGCTTCGGCAGCGGCTGGGCCTGGCTGAGCGTCACGCCGGACAAAAAACTCATCGTGGAAAGCAGCGGCAATCAGGACAGCCCGCTCATGAACGGCAACACGCCGATCCTCGGGCTGGACGTCTGGGAGCACGCTTATTACCTGCGCTACCAGAACCGTCGTCCGGAATACATCGCTGCGTTCTACAACGTCGTCAACTGGGATGAAGTTGCCCGGCGCTACGCAGCGGCGCTTGGCTGATCCCTACCAGACCCCGATAAGGCGATTTATGCGTTCGGACATACTGGCTCTCGGCAGCGTGCGGTTATTGCGGCTGGCATTGGGCTCGATTCTGGTACTCGTCGGCAGCGGTTTGCTGGTGGCCCAGGGACTCTCATGGGTGGCACTCGAACCCAGAATGTTGCGAGCGCTGGAAGGCGGCGCCATCTGCGCGTTGGGCACTGCCCTGGGCGCCGTGCCGGTGCTGGTGATCCGCGGCATGCCGGTGGCAGTGTCCGATGGCCTGCTGGGTTTCGGCGCCGGCATCATGCTGGCGGCGACAGCGTTTTCGTTGATTGTGCCGGGCCTGGGCGCGGCCCATGATCTGGGCTTTACCCCGTGGGGCGCGGGAGCGTTGATCAGCTTCGGGATACTGCTCGGCGCGGCCGGTTTGTTTCTGGTCGACACGCTGGTTTCCAGAGGGTCACCGTTATCGGAGGTGGCCGGGAAACCGACGATCCCCTCGAACATCTGGCTGTTTGTCATCGCCATCATTGCCCACAACATTCCCGAAGGGATGGCGGTGGGCGTGTCGGCGGGTGGTGGTCTGGCCCACGCCGACAGCCTGGCAATGGGTATTGCCATTCAGGACGTGCCGGAAGGGCTGGTCATCGCGCTGGTGCTGGCGTCTGCCGGCATGTCGCGGCTCAAGGCGTTTTTGATCGGCGCGGCGTCTGGGTTGGTCGAGCCGGTGTTCGCCGTGCTCTGCGCCTGGCTGGTGGAGGTGGCTGCGTTACTGTTGCCGGTAGGACTGGCGTTGGCGGCGGGGGCGATGCTGTTGGTGGTGACCCACGAAGTCATCCCCGAATCCCGCCGCAACGGTCACGACAAAATCGCCAGCTTCGGATTGCTGGTCGGATTCTGCTTGATGATGGTGATGGACACGGCGCTGGCCTGAGGGGGCGGGCG
Organism: Pseudomonas sp. AK106; assembly: GCF_053903055.1. Classification (NCBI taxonomy): domain Bacteria; kingdom Pseudomonadati; phylum Pseudomonadota; class Gammaproteobacteria; order Pseudomonadales; family Pseudomonadaceae; genus Pseudomonas; species Pseudomonas sp. AK106. The sequence continues at coordinate 4,535,438 of NZ_CP096426.1, read as the reverse complement.
GCTACAGCCTGCCTCCGCCCAGCTTCGACAGCGTGACGGCATCCGGCTTGCCGTCGAAAAACGCCTCAAGCACCTGCTGGAAAACCGGCGTATCCGGCGCCACCGCTGCGAACAGCGTCATGCTTGATCGCAGCTTCATGTCATCCGGCGAGCCCATGATCTGCATGGCGCTGCGGTTTTTCCATTCAAGCAACGCCTCGCAGCACCGCGCCAACCGTTCGCCCAATACCGGATGCTGCAAATAGGCAATCGCCTCGTCACGCCCACTGATCGCGTACCGCCGAGCCATGTCGCTGTGGCCCAGACCGGCCAGTTGCGGGAACACGAACCACATCCAGTGCGACTGCTTGCGCCCGGACTTCAGTTCCGCCAGTGCGCGTTCGTGCATCGACGCTTGCGCTTCGACAAATCGTTGCAGGTCAAATGGATCGTTCATTACTGACGCCTCGCCCTGATCGCGGCACCTCGCCGCGCTTGCGATTGAGACTACAGCAGCGAGTGATGTTTCCAGCACTTTCAGGCGCCTGCTCCTCAACCGCGTAAAAACCCTTATAATCCTGCGCCTATTCCCTCTGATGCGAGATCCGCCGTGAGCTTACCGCCGTGCCCAAAATGCAGTTCCGAGTACACCTACGAAGATGGCAGCCAGCTCGTGTGCCCGGAATGCGCCCACGAGTGGTCGGCTGACGGCGCCAGCGCCGAAGCGGGCGATGACACCAAGGTGATCAAGGACGCTGTGGGCAACACCCTGCAGGACGGCGACACCGTCACAGTCATCAAAGACCTGAAGGTCAAAGGCTCGTCGCTGGTAGTCAAGGTCGGCACCAAAGTCAAAAACATCCGCCTGGTGGACGGCGATCACGACATCGACTGCAAAATCGACGGCATCGGCGCGATGAAGCTGAAATCGGAGTTTGTGAAGAAGGGTTGATGATCGCTTGGCCTGATAGTGTGGGAGTGAATGGGATGAACTCGGTAGCTCGGTGACGCTGCTGGACCTGTGGGAGTGAGCTTGCTCGCGAAGACGGCATTTCAACCGCTAGATGATTCGCGGATGCACCCACCGCTTCGTGAGCAAGCTCACTCCCACAATGGATTGTGTGCGGCATGGTTTTTCCGCACGCTAACCCAGATGCCCGCCTCAACTCGGCAAATTAATCCCGAACGTATTCACTCCATCCTCGCTGCGCACGAACACGGTGCCGCCGTGCATCAGGGCGATGGCTTTGACGATCGCCAGGCCAAGCCCGTGGTTGGCGCCGCTGTTGCTGCGCGAGGCATCGACGCGATAGAAGCGCTCGAACAGTTTGGGCAGATGTTCCCCGGCGATCGGCGCGCCGGGATTGGTCACGCCGATGCTGACGTGATCGCCTTCATCACGAATGTCCACCTGAATCAACTGCCCCGGCGAGGTGTGCTGCACCGCGTTGTGCAGCAGGTTGATCAGCGCCCGGCGCAAGTGCGCGGTTTCGATGGGCGCGTTGGCATCCCCGCGCACCTCAACCTGCACCTGCGCGTCTTCCAGAATGAAATCCAGATAGTCCAAGGTCTTTGCCACCTCCACGGCGAGCGAGGCCTGGGTCAGTTGAGTGGCTTTGCTGCCTTGATCGGCGCTGGCCAGAAACAGCATGTCATTGATGATCGAGCGCAGCCGTTCGAGCTCTTCGAGGTTGGATTGCAGCACCTCGAAGTAATGCTCGGCCGAGCGCCCGCGGGTCAGCGCCACCTGGGTCTGACCGATGAGGTTGGTCAGGGGAGAGCGCAGTTCATGGGCAACGTCGGCGTTGAATGACTCCAGCCGTGAATAGGCCTGCTCGACCCTATCCAGCGTCGAGTTGAACGAGGTCACGAACTGATCCAGTTCAGGCGGCAGATGCGACAATTTCAGGCGCCCGCTCAGTCGTGGCGGCGTCAGTTTGCGCGCCTCCAGAGACAACTCCGTCAGCGGCTTCAAGCCGATGCGCGCCACCCAGTAACCCAGAGCAGACGCGAGCAGGATGCCGACGGCGGCCAGACTGATCAGCGCGATGAGCAGGGAATGTTGGGTCTGCCAGAAGGTTTCGGTGTCCACCGCTGTCAGAAAACGCAGCGGCGGACGTTGATCTTTCGCCGGGAACTGACTGACCAGCACTTTGAACGGGTAATCATGGCCGCTCAGGTTCAAGTCGCGCATGCCCAGCGGGCCTTTGGCGAAAGCGCGGATCTCGGTGTCCGGGTTGCCGAATTCATAGGTCGGGTTGTCGCTGACCACCCAAAAGCGCAGGCGTTTGTCTTCCTCACTGAGCAGCCTGAGCTTGGCGTTGATCTTTGCCCAGTGCTCGGGCGTTCCATAACGCTGGACGGCCGATTCGAGCACGCTGTAACGGGCGTCGACTTCGGCTTCCGGCAACAGCCCGAGGCCCTTGTCCACTTGCAGGTAAAGCGCCCAGCCGATCAACAGAAACACCAGCAGTGCCACGAGGGCGAACATGCCGCTCAGGCGCAGGGCGATGGAATTAGTCGACACGACGGCTCTCCAGCACGTAACCCATGCCGCGAATGGTGTGCAGCAGTTTTTGCTCGAACGGCCCGTCGAGCTTGGCACGCAGGCGTTTGATCGCGACTTCGACGACGTTGGCATCGCTGTCGAAATTCACGTCCCAGACCATCTCGGCAATCGACGTCTTCGACAGGATTTCCCCCTGACGCCGAGCCAGTACGCTCAGCAGCGAAAACTCCTTCGCCGTGAGATCCAGACGTGCGCCGGCCCGCGTGGCCTTGCGGCTGATCAGGTCGATCCACAAATCAGCGACGCTGATCTGCACCGGCTCGTGGCCGCCACTGCGCCGGGTCAAAGCCTGCAGGCGAGCCACCAACTCCAGAAACGAAAACGGCTTGCCCAAATAGTCGTCAGCCCCTTCGCGCAGGCCGCGAATGCGATCGTCGACGTTCTCGCGGGCGGTGAGCATTATCACCGGCGTCTGCTTGCGCGCACGCAGGGCTCGCAGCACGCCATAGCCATCCAGGCCGGGCAGCATGACGTCGAGAATGATCACCGCGTAGTCGCTTTCCAGCGCCATGTGCAGGCCTTCGATGCCTTCGCGCGCGACGTCGGTGGTGTAACCCTGCTCGGTCAGGCCCCGGTGCAGGTAATCGGCGGTTTTCTCTTCGTCTTCGATAATCAGGACACGCATCGGTCCACGCTCACTTTTTCACTGCTTGCTTATTAGGTACTTGGCTTCAACGGCTTACTTTTCAGTGGCCAGTTCCGCAACCGCCGGCTTACCGGATGCTGTCGCGCCCGGCGCTGTCGAAGCAGGCGTCTGACGCGGGCGGTGGAACAGTCGCTCCAGTTGCAGGTAGATCACGGGCGTGGTGAACAGCGTCAGCGCCTGGCTCACCAGCAACCCTCCGACAACGGCAATGCCCAAGGGCTGACGCAGCTCCGCACCGACACCATAACCGAGCATCAACGGCAGCGCGCCGAGCAATGCCGCCAGCGTGGTCATGATGATGGGCCGAAAGCGCGTCAGACAGGCTTCATAAATGGCGTCACGCGGGGACATGCCTCGATTGCGCTGGGCGTCCAGCGCGAAGTCCACCAGCAGGATGCCGTTCTTCTTGACGATGCCGATCAGCAGCACGATCCCGATCAGGCCCATGATCGAAAAGTCCTGACCCATCAGCCACAGCAGCAACAGCGCACCGATACCGGCGGAGGGCAGGGTGGAAATGATCGTCAGCGGATGGACGAAGCTTTCATACAGCACGCCCAGAATGATGTACACCGCCACCAGCGCCGCGAGAATCAGCCACGGCTGGTTGGCCAGCGAACTCTGGAACGCCTGGGCCGCGCCCTGGAAGTTGCCGATGATCGAGGCGGGCATGCCGATCTCGTTCTTCGCCTGATCGAGCAGCACCACTGCATCACCCAAGGCAACGCCCGCCGACAGGTTGAACGACAGGTTCGCGGCCGGGAACATGCCGTCATGGCTGATCGACAACGGTCCCATCTTCGGCGCGCCGACCTTGGCAAGCGCCGACAGCGGCACCATTTCATTGGTCAGCGGCGAGCGCAGGTAGAAGTAATTGAGGCTTTCGGCCTTGCCGCGCTGCTGCGGCTCCAGCTCCAGGATGACTTTGTACTGGTTGATGTCGGTCTGGTATTCGTTGATCTGGCGCTGACCAAAGGCGTCGTACAGCGCCTGATCGACGTCCGCCGTGGTGAGGCCGAAACGCGCGGCGGCGCTGCGGTCGATGTCGAGGTGCGTGACGCTGCCGCCCAGTTGCAGGTCGTTGGAGAGGTCGCGGAAGGCCGGCAGGGTCTTCAGTTTATCGGTCAGCTTTTGCGTCCAGACATTCAGCAGCGCGCCGTCGTTGCCCTTGAGCACGTATTGGTACTGCGCGCGGCTCGGCCCGGAACTCAGGTTGATGTCCTGCCCCGCGCGCAGGTACAGGACGATGCCGGGGATCTGCGCCAGTTTCGGCCGGATCCGGTCGATGAACTGGCTGGCGGAAACGTCACGGTCTGCACGGTCCTTGAGAGCGATCCACACCCGGCCGTTGGCGATCGTCTGGTTACTGCCGCTGACACCGACCGAATGGGAAAACGCCTTGACCGCCGGATCCGCGGCGATGATTTTCGCCAGCTGTTTGTGTTTCTCGATCATGTCCGGGAAGGAAATATCCGCCGCCGCTTCACTGGTGCCCAGCACCATACCGGTGTCCTGAACCGGGAAAAATCCCTTGGGGATCAGCACATAGCCGACCACCGCAAGCGCCAACGTCAGGCCGAAAATACCCAGCATCAATCGCTGGTGCGCAAGGGCAAAGCGCACGCCGCGGGCATACCGCGCGAGCAGTCGCTCGCCGAAGCCGGGCTTGGCGTGGGGATCGTGTTTCGGTGCGCGCATGAACAGTGCCGCGAGGGTAGGCGCCAGGGTCAGCGAGACCACCACCGAAATCAGAATGGTCGATGTCGCGGTCAGCGCGAACTCCTTGAACAGCCTGCCGACCACGCCGCCCATGAACAGCAGCGGAATGAATGCCGCGACCAGCGAAAAGCTGATCGACACCACGGTGAAGCCGATTTCGCTGGACCCTTTGATCGCCGCGTCGCGCTTGCTTTCGCCGGCTTCCAGGTGTCGGTGGATGTTCTCCACCACGACAATCGCATCGTCGACGACAAACCCCACCGCCACCACGATGGCCACCAGCGTCAGGTTGTTCAGGCTGAAGCCGAGCACGTACATCAGCGCGAAACTGGCAACGAGGGACACGCCCAGCACGGCGGTCACGATCAGCGTCGCAGAGAGCTGGCGCAGGAACAGCGCCATGACCGCGATCACCAGCGCGATGGCAATCAGCAGCGTCATCTCCACTTCATGCAACGATGCACGAATGGTTTTGGTGCGGTCGCTGAGCACCGAGACGTCCACCGACGCCGGGAGCATTTCCTGCAATTTGGGCAACTGGCCAAGCACCCGGTCGACCGTCTCGACGATGTTCGCGCCGGGCTGGCGGAACACCACGATGTTCACGCCCTGCTGATCCCCGGACCAGGCCCGCACGTAGGCGTTTTCAGAACCGTTGATGACTTTCGCCACGTCACGCAGATGAACCGGGGCGCCGTCTTTGTAGGAAACGATCAGTTGTTCGTAGTCCTTTGCCTGAAACAGTTGGTCGTTGGAGGCGAGGGTGGAAATGCTGTCTTTGCCGTACAGCGCGCCCTTGGCCAGGTTCAGGCTGGTCTGCTGCAGGGATTCCCGCAGATCGGCGAGGGTCAGCCCGATGGACGCAAGTTTTTCAGGCGCCGCCTGCACGCGAATTGCCGGACGTTGCTGACCGGTGATGTTGACCTGTCCGACGCCATCGATCTGACTCAACTGGCGCGCCAGCAGGGATTCGGTGACGTCGCTGAGTTCGGTGGCGGGCATCAGGTTCGAGCTGACGCTGAGGATCAGCACCGGGCTGTCCGCCGGGTTGACCTTGCGCCAGGTCGGCAGGGTCGGCAGGTCTGCGGGCAAACGGCCGGCCGCGGTGTTGATGGCCGCCTGCACTTCCTGCGCGGCGGTGTCGATGCTTTTGTTGAGGGTGAACTGCAGCGTCAGGTTGGTGGAGCCCAGCGCGCTGCTCGACGTCATCTGGGTCATGCCGGGGATGGCGCTGAACTGCACTTCGAGCGGCGTCGCCACCGACGATGCCATGGTTTCCGGGCTGGCGCCGGGCAACTGCGCAGCCACTTGAATCGTCGGAAACTCGGCCTCCGGCAGCGGCGCCACCGGCAGGCGAGGGAAGGCGATGCAGCCCAGCAGCACCAGCGCGAAGGTCAGCAGAACCGTGGCGATCGGGTGGTTGACGCACCACGCGGAAATGGACCCGCGGCTGTTCATTTCGCCGCCCCGGTGGAGTCGGCCAGGGTGTCCACAGGATCACCCTTGACCACCTCGATGTGCGAACCGTTTTTCAGACGCGACTGACCGTCGCTGACCAGCACGTCATTGGCCTCCACCCCGCTGATCAGCATCAGGTCGCTGTCCTGATACAGCACCTTGACCGGCACCACCTCGGCCGTGTCGCCCTTGATCCGATAAACATAATGCTGGTCGATGCCGCGCTGCACCACCTGTGGCGGAACCTTCAAGGCATTGCGATCGATGGCGGTCTGAATGCGCACGGTCACCAACTGCCCTGGCCACAGCTTCTCGTCCGCATTGTCGAATATCGCCTTGGCGCGGATGGTGCCCGTGCTGGCCGCCACCTGATTGTCGATCAACAGCAACTTGCCCTGACCCAGCAGCGTGCCAGTCGCGCCTTCGCCGAGGTAGGCATTGACCGGTGCGGGCGTGTTGGAGGCAATCAGATCATGCAGCGTGGGGAGCATCTGCTGCGGCAGGGAAAACTCCACCGACACCGGGTCGATCTGCGTCACTGAGAAGAGCCCGGTCGCATCGCTGACGCGCAGGAAGTTGCCTTCATCGACGTTGCGGATGCCGACCCGACCTGTCACCGGCGAGCGTATTTGCGTGTAGGACAGCTGCACTTGCGAGGCATTGATCGACGCCTGATTGCCCAGCGCCGTGGCCTTGAGTTGGTCGACCAGCGCTTGCTGCTGATCGTACTGCTGTTTCGAGATGCTGTTGTCGACGGTCAGCAGCTTGTAGCGCTTGAGGTCGACATTGGCCACATTCAGCTGCGCCTGGCTCTGGGTCAACAGCGCTTTGGCCTGATCGAGTGCGGCGCGGATCGAGCGATCATCGATGGTCGCCAGCAGATCACCCGCCTTGACCTGCTGCCCTTCCTTCACCAGCACCTTGGTCAAAATCCCGTCCACCTGAGGACGAATCACCACGCTTTGCAGCGACAGCACCGAGCCGATGCCGGTGACGTAACGCGGCACGTCTTCCTGCATGACGTTGATCACGCGCACCGGCACGGCAACCGGGGCGCTGACCTTCTTTGCCGCGGGACGTGTCACTGCCCAGACGCCTATCACCACGAGCACGACCAACAGGGTCGCGAGCATCACAACGTTGTTCTTCTTCTGCATACAGGGACAGGGCCAACCAGTGAATGAGGGGCGGGTAACCGAGAGCGTTCTTTATAACCCTTTGACCCGGTCAGCAAAATGACTGCTGCCTGTCAATATTGTCAGGTGAATAAGGGCAGACGATGAACGTGGGTAAAGAAACAACGCCGCAGGGCGATACCCAAATAGAAGCCACGAGTTTCGATGAACGAGTTCTACTGTGACGGGGAAAATTCCTACATAAACTTCGTGAGTTCTGAATGCTGGTTCACCAGGGGCTGGACTGATTTCGCTCAGCAGGTCCCTACTCCGGAGTAGTGCGATGAAAAGCCAAAAGGCTGTTTCGCTGTTTTTCTCGATCGCGGTCATCGGTGCGTGTGCCATGACGGCGCCGGCCGCCTGGGCTGCCCAAGGCGCGCTAATGTTTCACGGTAGCGTGGTCAATGCGACGTGCGACGCGCAGGTTTATAGCGCTCCGTCTTCAACCGGCTCCTTTAATACCTTGCCAGCCGACACTTATCTCACCTTGGGCGCAAGCCGTGGTGATGACGCGTGCGCTCAGCGAGTCGGGCCCGTGCAGGTGACTTACAACGCGCTGTCCGCAGCTGGGTCGGATGCTCACGCGGGCATCGTCACGCTGACTTATCCATAAGCGCTTTCGCGCTCACCCGAAGTTATCTGCTGACGAACCCGGCTCAATCGAGCCGGGTTTTTTGTGGGTGAACGCTTTAAAGGGGCTCGTCTGCGGCCAGGCCTTTCGGGGCACCGTGCAAACGTTCGCCTCAGGTTTTCTGAGGACGTAATGCCGCAAGCCGCGGCCTGCTTGGGGTCTGACACAGAAGCGTCACCTCCTACTGAAAGGTCCCACACGCGCAACTGTGTTTTCAATCCAAAAGAGGTAGATCGCCTGACAGCCGACCTTGAAGACGCTGCTTATAGTTCGTGTCGTCCTTTTGGGCACACACGAATCGACACAAGGAACGTCGTTATATGAAAAAGCTTTCTCTTACCCTGGCTATCGTGGCCGCAATGGGGCTTGGCATTTCCGGGATCGCGAATGCTGCGAACAACGGCAAACTTGTTTTCACCGGTACCCTGACCAATATCACGTGTGACATCGGCGCCGGAACGGGCGCCACCCCTGGCAACAACCCCGGCGAGATCAACGTAGACCTGGGCAACGTCTCGTTTTCCGACATCGGTCTCTTCGCCGACAACAAACTTGAAACCGCATCGCCCATCCAGCTGTTGGTCAATTGCACCGGCGGCGCCTCTCAATACAACACTGTGAACATGCGCTTCGTTGCTCGCCAGGGCAGCGGTCTGGATAACCTCGATCAGAAACTGCTGCGGGCCACCGGCGCGGCGGACGGTGTGGGCATCGGTCTGCTCAATGCATCCAATCAGTTGATGGACCTGAGCGGCAACGAAACCATCGACACGCCGCTGGTCAAGGACGGTGCCGATGGCGCGACCGCCGAGATCAACTTCGGCGCGGTGTACGTCCTCAACGGCGCGGCCACCAACCCGGGTAATGCCGACGGCTTCCTGCCGTTCGTGATGGATTACCAGTGATGTAGCGGGCGAGCGGGCGTTGCTCGCTCGCCTTCCTGGCGTGTCCACCCCACAGCCCAAGACGGTCTCACCATGTTTCCTGATTTCATTCGCGGCTCGGCCCTATGGCTGGGCCTGCTCCTGGCTGCCCCGGCGCAGGCGGGTATCGTGCTCAACACCACGCGTGTCATCTACCAGGCTACGGACAAGGAAGTCAGTTTCGTTGTGAACAACAGCGGGACGGCTGACATCCTCGCCCAGTCATGGCTCGAAGCGCAGAACGACACCGAGAATCTGCCTTTTGTCGTCACTCCGCCGCTGGCGCGAATGGCGGGCAGTGCCCGGCAAATGATTCGGGTGATCTACGCCGGCGAAGGTTTGCCTCAGGATCGCGAGTCGGTGTTCTGGCTCAACGTCCAGGAGATCCCGCAATCGGCGAAGGATAATCAGCTGCAGATCGCGATTCGTCAGCGCATCAAACTCTTCTACCGGCCCGCCGGTTTGAGTGACGATCCGCTCGACGCTGCCAAAAACCTCAAATGGCGCATGCATGACGGCCAGCTGGAAGTCAGCAATCCGACGTCGTATCACGTTTCGATGATTCAGATCGACGCCCGCCAGCAGGGCAAGACGCTGTTCAAGGCGGACAGCAGGATGCTGGCGCCAAAGCAGACCGTTCAATTGCCGCTCACTCAATCGGCCAGTGGTCACGCGGTGGACCTGCGGTTCATCAGCATCAACGATTTCGGCGCGCAGGAGCCGTACACCGCAAAGGTGTCCGGTGGCCAGACGACTCAAGCCATCAAGGCCGCCAACGTCATCACCCGGGCCGAGTAGCCACTCAGTCGCGGGCCGGATTTTACCCAGGTCTTTCTTCGGTCGCAGTCATGCGGCTCCAGCGCCTTGCGCCTGCCAAACATGATTTGCCAGCGCGTCGGAATCGAGAACACGAGTGAAACCAGCCAATGGAACCCCGAGATCACACCCAGGGAGATGCACGGATCGCAGCATGCTCGTCCCGCATCGACCGCAGACATCTGGCACACCTGCCTGTCCGGATCAGCCCCCTGGCGAGGATTATTCTTGCCTCGGCAGGCATGGCACTGGCCTCATCCGCGACTGCAATGACTGATCAAAGCAGCGCCGCGACCGATGTGAAATTCAACACCTCGTTCATCCAGGGCACCGATCAGCCTGCTGATCTCGCGACCTTTTTGCACGGTAACAGCGTGGTCCCCGGGACCTATCGGGTGGATGTCTACGTCAATCGTGTGCTGAGCGGGCGGCGTGACATCAGCTTCATCGCCAACCCTGCAAAAGGCACCGTCGAGGCCTGCCTCACCCTGGACATGCTTCGCCAGTTCGGCATGAATCCGGAGGCTGTGCACGCCGGCGATGCCTCGTCGACGGAATGTTTCGATCTCCCGGCGCGGGTCGAATTCGCCCGCGTCGACTACCAGCCGGCGAGCCTGCGTCTGAACATCAGCATTCCCCAGGCCATGATGTTGCGCAGCGCTCGCGGCTACGTGCCGCCGGAGTTATGGGACGAGGGCGAGACGGTCGGTTTCGTCAATTACAACTTCAGCGGCGCGCGCCGTACCCGCAGTGGCCAGGGTCGCTCTCACGCCCAGGATCAGTATTACCTGAGCCTGCGCAACGGCGTGAACCTCGGTGCCTGGCGACTGCGCAACGAGTCCTCGTTGACCTATGGCAATGATCAGCCGTACCGCTTTCGCAGCAACCGGACGTTCGTGCAGCACGACCTCACGGCAATGAAAGGCCAGCTTACCCTGGGCGAAACCTTTACCGATTCGCAAGTCTTCGACAGCGTTCGATTCCTTGGCGCCATGGTGATGTCCGACGAGGGCATGCTGCCCGACAGCGAGCGGATTTTCGCGCCGGTCATTCGTGGCATCGCCGACACCAACGCGTTGGTGGAAGTGCGTCAGAACGGTTTCATGCTGTACAGCGGCAACGTCTCGCCGGGCCCGTTCGAAATCACCGACATCTATCCCAGCGGGTCGAACGGCGATCTGGAAGTGACGGTGGTCGAAGCCGACGGCAGCAAGCGCGTGTTCGTCCAGGCCTACGCATCGCTGCCCATCATGGTGCCCAAAGGCGCGTTGCGTTACAGCCTCGCCGCCGGCCAATACGACAGCAACACCGAGGACGGTCTCTCTCCCGGCTTCACCTCCGGCACCGTGGTATACGGCCTGACCGAGCGGGTAACGGCAGCGGGCGGCGTGCAAATCGCCGAGGATTACCAGGCCGGCAACATCGGGGCGGGTGTTAACACCGGGCTCGGCGCGGTGTCGCTGGACGTGACCCAGTCCCTCAGCCGCCAGCGTGAGCAACGCTACAGCGGGCAGAGCCTGCGGGTGCGCTACGCCAACACGCTGGACCTGACCCAAACCACCCTCGCCGTGGCCGGCTATCGCTATTCAACGAATCAATACCTGACGTTCGACGACCATGTGGATGCGTTGCAGGCGCGTGACGGATCCGCCAGCGCGCGGGCCAAGGATCGCCTCGAAATCAGCCTGACCCAATCGCTGCCGGCGCAGGGCGCGTCGCTAAGCTTTACCGGATCCGAACAACGTTACTGGGACCGGGGCAGCAAGACGCGCCAGTTTTTTCTGTCGTGGAACTCGGCGTGGCGCAGCCTCAGTTACAGCCTGTCGGTCGAGCGTAACCAGACCTTCGAGCGCAGCGGAGACAATCGATCGGACAACCGTGTCGCGCTGACATTGAGCCTGCCGCTGGGGAGCGAATCCGGTTCGTCGCGGGTGTTCGGGAATGCCGTTCGCGACAGCTCTGGCGCGTCCAGCGTGCAGTCGGGCCTCAACGGGCAACTCTTCGACGACCGCAACAGCTTCTACTCGGTACAGGCGGGTCACGACAGTGAGTCGGGGTCGTCAGGGTTTGGCAAGCTCAGCACCACCACGGCCTACGGGCGTTTCGATGCGGGCTACGGACAGGGCAGGGACTATCAGGCGTTGAGCCTGGGCGCTTCGGGTTCGGTGGTTGCTCACGGCGGCGGGGTCAATTTCGGCCAGCCCCTGGGCGAGACCTTCGCGCTGGTGCAGGTAAAAGACGTCAGCGGTGCGCGGCTGAGCAATTTCAGCAACGTCGAAACCGCCGATAACGGCTATGCGATCCTGCCTTACGCCCAGCCCTATCGAACCAATTGGGTCAACCTCGATACTCGCCAGTTGGGCGCCGATGTTGAGCTGGAAAATGCCGTGGACCAAGTCGTGCCCCGACGCGGCGCGGCTCCCCTGATCAGCTTTCGCACGGCAATCGGCCGGCGTGTGCAATTCGAACTGGTGCGGGCCGATGGCAGCCGCTTGCCCATGGGCGCAGCGGTGGAAGACGAGCAGGGCAAGCCGCTGGCAACCGTCGACCCCAGCGGGCGTGCGCTGGTGCTGAGCGAGCGGGACAGCGGCGAACTCACTGTCAAATGGACCGATCAGCAGTGCCGTGCATCGTTCGTGCTGCCGCCCAAGGAAGCCCATCGCAGCTACGATCGCCTGAAGGTGCAATGCCTATGAAACGCGCCTGTCTGTCAGGGTTATTTCTGGCCGTGATCAGCGGCATGGCCCAAGGCGCGGTCTCGCTGTCAGGTACCCGATTGATCTTCGACGGTCGCGATAACGAGGCGACGATCGAGGTCAGCAATCGCAGTGATGCCGAGGCCTTGATTCAGGCCTGGCTCGATGCGCCCCGCAGCGACGATCAGCCAGGCGATGGGCGTGCGGCCGACCTGCCGTTCGCGTTGACCCCGCATCTGGTGCGCCTGCCAGCCAAGGGCAAGCAGACCCTGCGCCTGCTGTATGAAGGCATCGGCATGCCCCAGGACCGGGAATCGATGCTGCACCTGTTCGTGCTGGAAATCCCTCGGCGCAGCCCGGCGGTTCAGCAGTTGAGCATTGCCATCCGCCAGCGCATCAACGTGTTCTATCGGCCAGCGGGGCTGACCGGCGACCCGGCGGATGCGGCACAAACGCTCCTCTGGCAACGCGCGCCATCGGTGAGCGAAACACTTTCGGTGCGCAACCCGACGCCGTATCACGTTTCGCTGCTGGACCTGCGCCTCAATGGAATCGAGGTCGCAGACCACCGGTTGCTGGCGCCTTTTTCGGACGCATCGCTGCCCCTCCCTGTCCTCGGCACAAAAGTCCCGGTGCCCTTCATCCTGAGTTTCAAGGCCATGACTGATTACGGCGGACAGCGCGATTACTGTGCGCCGCTTCAGGGAGGGCAGCCGTTTACGGTGCCGCTGCGCACGCCGGATTCACACTCACCCATAGGGAAATGCTGACATGAAAAGAACCATCATCCGAGGGTGGTTGACGTTGCTGACGACGCCGCTGCTGATGCTGTTGATGCCCGGCTGCGCACTGGCGCTGACCTGCAAGACCCAGGGCGCCGGCGAGACGGTGGTGCGCGCGGACCTCGGCAGCACCGTCGCCATCCCGGCGAATCTGCCCGATGGCAGCGCGGTCTGGCGTTCGGAGCGACTGAACCTTGCCGTCGAATGTGCGAGGGACGAACCGGGTGGTCCCGAGGATGTGTTGATTTATCTGAACCCTGACAACCTGCAGATCGGACAAGGCATTCGCGCCGGACTCACGTTGAGCGGCGTCGACTTCGTGCAAACCAGCGGGCGTATTCCCACGCGTCAGCAAGCCCCGGCCTGCACGGAGGCACGCTCGGCCTGCCCGAGCGTCGCGTTCAACCTGGCGTTTTCGGTGTTCATCCAGAAGTACGGTCCGACCCCGCCCTCCGGCGTTGCCAGTGATCTGCACGACTATCGATTGTTCCAGCTCGACGCTGGCAAAGGGCAGAGTCCGGGGGGAGACCGCACGCTCAGCTACGTCATCAACAACCTTGAAGGGCTGCGCTTCGTCGCCTGCGATGCTGAGTTGCGGGTCATGCCCGAGACCGTGGATTTCGGCGACGTGGCCATCCGCAACGTGCGGGTGGGAGAAGTCGCCACCTTTCAGCGCTTCGCCCTGGCGACCAGCCGCACCTGCGAATCGCCGTTCAGCCTCAATGCGCGCATCACGCCGGTGTCTGGAACACTCAAGGGCGACGTGCTGGTGCCCATCAACAACGACAGCATCGGCGTTCGCATCACCCATGCCCGGGACAGCTCGCCCGTGCCGTTCCTCGAACCCTTCCACCTGACCGATCTGCTGGAGGGCAATTACTCGGAGACCGCTGACTTCAACGCCGAGCTGCTCTGGCAAACCAGTAAGCCGACCGCAGGCCCGTTTTCGGCGGAAGTGATGGTGGATCTGTTCTACAAATAGGCGCGCCCAGCCGGTCTGTTGGCAGAAGCGATCCGCTGGCGATTAAGGTATGCTGCGCGGCCCTCGGGCGCCGCCCGTATTCTCGAACGTCTGCCATTCCGGAGCTTTCATGACCACCCCCGAACACACGCCCGCTCCTGATGCTCGTGATTCGCACGCTTCGGTCGACGCCAACGCTGCGGCGGCGGACGCAAAACCTGCGATCCCGGCCTTCAGCTTCCCGTTCAAACCGGGCGAGCTGTTGCAGGCCAAGAAGGACCAGCAGCACTACAAAGGCTCGGGCAAATCGAACCACGACAAGCGTCCGGGCGTCGCACCATCAGGCACCCGTCGGTCGATGGGCAAGCGCTGATCACACCTTCGCTGGCGCGCACGGCAGGGTCATCCGACCCCCGCCGTGGTCATGCTTCGTTACGAAAACTGTCCTGATACTGAGCCTTACTTCTCCGGCAACGTGGTGACGTTATCCCATTCGGTGATCACCGCTTTCTTGTTCTTGCGGTCGTAGAGGCACAGCTCGGTGCCCGTCTTGTTCTTCATGAACGCCTGTTTGTACTGGCCTTTGATCAACAGCGCGTTGAAGCCGACGCTGTCATCGAAGGCCGCATCGGCGCCGGCAGGTTTGGCATTCTTCAGGGAGCTGGCGCTGACACAACTGTCGACCAGGGTTTTGTTGAAGCCGGCCCAGGCGTCCGGGCTGGAGGCATTGGCCTGGCCGGCGGCGCAGGCGGTGAGAACGAGTAACAGCGCGACGTGCATCTTCATGGGTAGGGCTCTCCATGGCATGAGGGGGGAACGCGTCTCGGCGCAGATTCAGCGCGGTTCGAGTTCGTGGCGCTGAATATATTGCATACCGGCGCGCTCATACAGTCGGCGTGCGCCCAGGTTGCTTTCCATCACCTTGAGATCGACGTGGCCTTCGCCCCGCTGGCGGAAGGCCGAGAACGCCTGATTCAGCAACGCCAGACCCAGGCCTTGACGGTGCGCGCGCGGGTGAACCACCAGATTGCGGATGAACGCGCTGGTCCAGCATTGCGCCACGGCCACCACGCCTTGAGCATCCTCCACAACTAAACACAGCGCCTGGTCAAACTCGGGATCCGTCTCGAAGGCGTCCAGCCAGGTGGCATAGTCGGGCACCCGGCCGCCGCCGTATTCGCGTCCCAGCATCAGCAATTGATGAACCGCCGGGGCGTTCTGCGCACTGAGCTCAACGGGCCGCACACCAGCGGGCCAGACCGCATCATCATTGGCCGGGGCAAGGTGGCGGCGCATCAGCCAGTAGTGCGCGGTGGAGGCATCGCCTGCGGCCGGACTCAGATTCCCTGAGCTTCGACCGTGCGGGCGGCTTCGATCAAGCATCGTGTCAGCTCGGGCGAGGAGAACTTGGTCAGAACAGCGTTGGCGCCGGCGGCATTGGCCTTCTCGGCGTTCATCGCGCTGTCCAGTGAAGTGTGCAGCAGGACGTACAGCTCCTGGAAGTCCGGGGTCTCCCGAAGCGTGCGGGTGAGCGCGTAGCCGTCCATCTCCGACATCTCGATGTCGGACACCAGGACGTTGATCTGCTTCGCCGTGCCTTGCAGTTCAAGTAACTGATCAATGGCTTCCCGCGCGCTGCGGGCGGTGTGGCATTCGATGCCCAGGTTGCGCAGGGTGATCACCGATTGTTGCAGCGCCACCTGACTGTCATCGACCACCAGAATGCGCGCCTTGGCCAGCACGGCAGCGTCTTCGGTACTCAGCTCGGCACGTTCGGCGACGATCCGCGCCGGCGCGATGCCGTGAATGACCTTCTCGATGTCCAGCACCTGAACCAGCGTCCCGTCCACCTGCGTCACGCCGGTGATGAACGACTTGTTGCCGGAGCCGAAGGGTGGCGGGCGAATGTCAGTGGTCAGGCAGTGAACGATCTTGCTGACGGCCTGTACATGCAACCCCTGCTTGGAGCGGCTGACATCGGTGACGATCAGGCAGCCGCCATCCGGGTCCACCAACGGACGCTCGCCAATCGCGCGACTCAGGTCAATCACCGACAGCGGGTTGCCGCGCAGGGTCGCGACGCCTTTGACGTGCGGGTGGGATTCGGGCAAGCGCGTGAGGGGAGGGCAGGGGATGATTTCACTGACCTTGAGCAGGTTGATCGCCATCAGCTTTCCGCTGCGTAACGTGAACAGCAGAAGCGAGAGTGAATCTGCGCGGACGTTCTTGGACATATAAACCTTCTGTGATGCGTTGCCTGGCCGCGTGGAATCGGCCAAAAGCTTTCGATGACGGTTTATCGACCTGCGCAAGTCAGGCTTTAACCCTTTCGACCTGAAGGCTCATTTCGGTGCACATCCTGCACAGTCAAATTGACCTCGTCAGGGTCATTTTGACACGCAATGCGAGGAGTCAAATTGATTCAATCTCTACGCCGAGGCCGGTTTCAGGGGGTCGAACAGCTGGCACGGTTCATGAACTGCCGAGGTATTGCCAGCTCATTCTATCTCAGGAGTTTTCTATGTTGTCTGCATCGGATCGTGCCATCGTCAAGTCGACAGTGCCACTGCTGGAAAGCGGGGGCGAAGCGCTGATCACCCATTTCTACAAAATGCTGCTCGATCGATACCCGCAGGTGCGTCCACTGTTCAATCAGGCCCACCAAGTGAGCGGCGATCAGCCACGCGCGCTGGCGAACGGCGTATTGATGTATGCGCGGCACATCGATCAGCTTGATCAGCTGGGCGATCTGGTCGCCAAGATCATCAACAAGCACGTGGCACTGCAGATCCTTCCCGAGCACTACCCTCTCGTCGGGGAATGTCTGCTTGAGTCCATTCGCGACGTGTTGGGTGCCGAGATCGCCACTGACGAGGTGATTACGGCGTGGGGCAACGCCTACGGCCAGCTCGCCGACATTTTGATCGGTGCAGAAAAAGCCATCTACGACGAGAAGGCCCAGGCAGTGGGCGGCTGGCGCGGCGCACGGGAATTCAAGGTCGTCGCCAAGACACCGGAGAGCGCAGAAATTACCTCGTTCTACTTCGCCCCCGCAGACGGCCAGCCGATTCTGCAATTCACTGCCGGCCAGTACATCGGCCTGCAACTGCAGGTGGGGGGCGACGAAATCCGCCGGAACTACTCGCTGTCAGCGCTTGCGGGGAACAATCAGTACCGCATCAGCGTCAAGCGCGAGCCTGGCGGCGTTGCCTCCAATTACCTTCACGATCACCTGCAGCTGGGGGACAGCATCAATCTGTTTCCGCCGTCAGGGGAATTCATCCTGACCCACAGCGACAAACCGCTGGTGTTGATCAGCGGCGGCGTCGGCATCACGCCGACCCTGGCGATGCTGGAAGCCGCGCTGCATACCCAGCGTCCGATCTACTTCATCCACTGCGCTCGCAATGGTTCGGTGCACGCGTTTCGCGACTGGATCGAAAACCTCGCCACCCGGCATCCCCAACTCAAGCGTTTCTACTGCTACGCGCAAGATGATGGCGTAAGCCACGCGCCCCATGGGACAGGGCTTCTCGATCAGACGCGGCTGGAACAGTGGCTTCCGGAGAACCGGGATGTTGACGCCTACTTTCTGGGGCCCAAAGGCTTCATGTCTGCGATCAAGCGTGAATTGAAAACGGCGGGCGTACCCGATGCGCAGACGCATTACGAATTCTTCGGTCCTGCCTCGGCGCTGGAATGATCGCTGCGACAATTAGACGCATCCTACATATATATAGAAGGAGTTCGCGCGGCGATGCGCGTCTGCGACAAAAAGCCGCACTCTTCTACATATAAGCAAGGTGTCAGGCCGGGTGGGGGCTGTGTATGGGGATGTTAACGCTCAGGTAATGCGCAAGTGTCCACCATTGCGCCGGTTGCGGTGCCGGGCGTTGGCCTGCTGCTGTTGTGCGGCGGCGGGCGTTCTGTGAACGGACGGGCACGACGGTGGTAGAATCGCCGGCTTTCCGGGGCGTCCGGGCCGCAACACAACGCATCCGTCGATCCGGATGACTCCAATTCAAAGGATATGTGAATGACTGACGAGATGGTGTACCTGCGGCGTGAAAAGCAGCTTCTGGTGGTGCTCGGGATCATCTGCCTGGCCCTGATCGGCGGCGCCCTTTACATGCAGGTGGTGCTGGGCGAAGCGCCTTGCCCGCTGTGCATTCTGCAACGGTATGCGCTGTTGTTCATCGCGGTGTTTGCGTTCATCGGCGCAGCGATGCCCGGGCGTCTGAGCCTGACGATCTGTGAAGCGCTGGTCACCTTGAGCGCAGTGGGCGGCCTCGTTGCAGCGGGGCGTCATGTGTATATCCAGACCCATCCGACAGAGAGCTGCGGCATCGACGTGCTTCAGCCGATCGTCGACGGTCTGCCTCTGGCGTCG
Organism: Pseudomonas sp. AK106; assembly: GCF_053903055.1. Taxonomy (NCBI): domain Bacteria; kingdom Pseudomonadati; phylum Pseudomonadota; class Gammaproteobacteria; order Pseudomonadales; family Pseudomonadaceae; genus Pseudomonas; species Pseudomonas sp. AK106. Next base: position 4,516,693 of record NZ_CP096426.1, on the reverse strand, counting down.
CTATTTCCGCTAGGCTTTCAGGTAGGTGGTTTCTGCGAGACGCCATATCCGCCAGTTCTCGGTTTGTCTCTGGCGCAGTGGGCATTGGTAGCGTTTGTTCTGACTGTCGTGCTGGTTCCGGCGGGAATCATTCGTAACAGGATGAAAGCACGCTGATTACAAAGTGTTGCGTAACAAAGCCCCTGTGATCCTCCACGGGAACCGAGGCTTTCCGCCTTTTCAGGGTGCGACATAACACCGCATTTTTACCGATTCCGAAATTAACTGTTGCGCAGAAACTTATAGTCAATAAAACTTTACGTATCTACAATCGCCCCCAATTCACGCCCCCCCTCATTTGCGGGACGGTGTAAATCGAGGTTATTGAGCGTCTTTTCGCTCTAGTAGACGCGGTTCGAATGGCCTCCTGAGTCACGTTCTGAATGTCTGCGCCAAAGGATCTGGTCCGCATTAGCGGGTGCCACCATTCGAATAAGAAACCAAAGCTCAACCCGGATTTGTTGTGAGGCCCACATGCTTCCTGACAGGCCCCTTTTCAATCCAAGCATTTGCCAGCACCTGGCAGGGTGAAGTGTTGGCGGTCGAAACCCAACTGCGATGCGAAAGCTGCTTTTAGAGGTCGTGAGATGAGTAAAAAAAGGTACCCCAGGTTTTTTGGCTTCTTGGCCCTTTTCAGCATGCTCCTGCTCAGCGGGTGCGATTACACCCTGCTGGATCCCAAAGGGCATGTCGGCGTTCAAGAGCGTGACCTGATCATCACTGCTACCTTGCTGATGCTTTTGGTAGTGGTGCCGGTCATTTTCATGACCATCATCTTCGCCTGGAAGTATCGCGCTACGAACAAGAGCGCGACGTACACGCCTGACTGGGCGCATTCGACCCGCATTGAACTGGTGGTCTGGCTGGTTCCATTGGCCATCATCATCGTGCTCGGCTACGTGACCTACAAGTCGACCCACGCGCTGGATCCTTACCGCCCGCTCGAGTCGGACGTCAAGCCGCTGACCATTGAAGTGGTCGCGCTGGACTGGAAGTGGCTGTTCATCTATCCGGAACAGGGCATCGCCACCGTCAACAAGATCGTGTTCCCGGCCAACACGCCGATCAATTTCCGCATCACGTCCGATTCGGTCATGAACTCGTTCTTCATCCCTGCACTGGGCGGCCAGATCTACGCGATGGCCGGCATGCAGACCAAGCTGCACTTGATCGCCAATGAAAACGGCGAGTTCGATGGCATCTCCGCCAACTACAGTGGCGCAGGTTTCACCGGCATGAAGTTCAAGGCGACAGCCACCTCACAGGCTGATTTCGACACCTGGGTTGCCGACGTCAAGAATTCACCTAAAACACTGGCAACGGCCGAATACGCCGCGCTGGCCAAGCCTAGCGAACGTAACCCCGTTGAACTCTACTCCTCGGTCACTCCGAACCTGTTCCAGATCATCATCGACAAGTATGAAGGTATGAAGCCGGGCAAGATTGTCCATGAGAAGAAAGAAGTAGCAGGTACGGAAGGGATGGACATGGGTAAGCAGTCAGCTGCGCAGGCAGAGGAGTAAGCAATGTTTGGTAAATTAAGTCTGGACGCGATTCCGTTCCACGAGCCGATAGTCATGATCACGGTCGCCATGATCGCGATCGGTGGCGCGGCGTTGTTGGGCCTGATCACGTACTTCAAGAAATGGACTTACCTCTACACCGAGTGGCTGACGTCCGTCGACCACAAGAAAATCGGTGTCATGTACATCATCATTGCAATGGTCATGCTGCTGCGCGGCTTTGCCGACGCCGTACTGATGCGTTCGCAATTGGCCATGGCCACTGAAGGCTCGCCCGGCTACCTGCCGCCTGAGCACTATGACCAGATCTTCACCGCTCACGGTGTGATCATGATCATCTTCATGGCGATGCCTTTCTTCACCGGCCTGATGAACATCGTCGTGCCTCTGCAGATCGGCGCTCGCGACGTTGCCTTCCCGTTCCTGAACTCCTTGAGCCTCTATCTGCTGATCTCCGGCGTGATTCTGGTGAACGTGTCTCTGGGCGTCGGCGAGTTCGCACGTACTGGCTGGGTTGCCTATCCACCGCTTTCCGAACTCGGCTATAGCCCGGGCGTGGGTGTGGATTACTACATCTGGGCACTGCAGCTCTCAGGACTGGGGACGACGTTAACCGGGGTTAACTTCCTGGTCACCGTTCTGAAGATGCGTACCCCTGGCATGAAACTGATGGACATGCCGATCTTCACCTGGACCTGCACCTGGGCCAACGTCCTGATCGTGGCTTCGTTCCCGATCCTGACCGGCACCCTGGCGTTCCTGACCCTCGACCGTTACCTGGACTTCCACATCTTCACGAACGAGTTGGGTGGTAACCCGATGATGTACGTGAACCTGTTCTGGGCGTGGGGTCACCCTGAGGTCTACATCCTGATTCTGCCGGCGTTCGGGGTCTTCTCCGAAGTCATCTCGACCTTCACCGGCAAGCGTCTGTTCGGCCACCACTCGATGATCTACGCCTCCGGTGCGATCTCGATTCTGGGCTTCATGGTCTGGCTGCACCACTTCTTCACCATGGGTTCGGGTGCAAGCGTCAACGCCTTCTTCGGTCTGGCGACGATGCTGATTTCCATCCCGACGGGTGTGAAGCTGTTCAACTGGCTGTTTACGATTTACCAGGGCCGTCTGCGCTTCACCGCGCCAGTCATGTGGACCCTGGGCTTCATGGTGACCTTCTCCATCGGTGGTATGACCGGCGTACTGCTGGCTATCCCGGGTGCCGACTTCGTTCTGCACAACAGCCTGTTCGTGATCGCGCACTTCCATAACGTGATCATCGGTGGTGCTGTGTTCGGTTACATCGCCGGCTTCGCGTTCTGGTTCCCTAAAGCGTTCGGCTTCAAGCTGAACGAGAAGTGGGGCAAGGCAGCGTTCTGGTTCTGGATCTCTGGTTTCTACGTCGCCTTCATGCCGCTGTACGCACTGGGCTTCATGGGCATGACCCGTCGTCTGAACACCACTGACAACCCGGACTGGACGCCGTACCTGCACGTCGCGTTCGTGGGTGCTGCACTGATTGCCGTCGGTATCGCCTGCCAGCTGATCCAGATCTACGTGTCTATCCGTGATCGCGAGCAGAACCGCGACCTGACCGGTGACCCATGGAATGGCCACACCCTGGAATGGTCCACTTCGTCGCCACCGCCTTTCTACAACTTTGCAGAAATGCCGAAAGCCAACGAGATCGATCCGTTCTACGCCGCCAAGCGTGATGGCGAGGCGTACAAGGTTCCGGCCAAGTACTCCGACATCCACATGCCGAACAACACGGCGACGGGCATGGTGATGGGCCTCCTGCTGACCGTCTTCGGTTTCGCGATGATCTGGCACATCTTCTGGCTGGCTGCCGTCAGCTTGATCGGTACCATCGTGTACTTCGTGATTCACGCTGCACGTGACGATCAGGGCTACATGGTTCCTGCATCCGAAGTGGCACGCATCGAAGGCGAACAGCATGCGATCCTGGCTCGGGTCCGCAACGGTCAGACAAACACTCCTGTCAACAAGCTGGAGCAGGCATAAACAATGTCGAACTTAGTATTAGATGGTGCGAAGGGTCACGACCACGGTCATGACCACGAGCACGACCATGGTCACCATGACGCCGGCGAGATGAAGATCTACGGTTTCTGGATCTACCTGATGACCGACTGCATTCTGTTTGCGTCGATCTTCGCCATTTACGCGGTACTGGTTAACAACGTAGCGGGTGGCCCTGCGGGCCACGATATCTTCGAGCTGCCATACGTGCTCGGCGAAACCGCCTGCCTGTTGCTCAGCTCGATCACCTACGGCTTCGCCATGCTGGCGATGCACAAGGGCAACAAGTCGGGCGTTCTGGGCTGGTTGTTCGTGACCTTCCTGTTCGGCCTGGGCTTCATCGGCATGGAGATCAACGAGTTCCACCTGCTGATCTCCGAAGGCTACGGTCCTAACCGCAGCGGTTTCCTGTCGGCGTTCTTCACGCTGGTCGGCACCCACGGTCTGCACGTGACCAGCGGCCTGATCTGGATGGCGATCATGATGTACCAGGTCTCCAAGCACGGTCTGACCGGGACCAACCAGACTCGCCTGAGCATGCTCAGCCTGTTCTGGCACTTCCTGGACGTGGTCTGGATCTGCGTGTTCACCGTTGTCTATCTGATGGGGACCATTTAAATGGCGAATTCACATCACTCCAATGACGCTGCCAGCCATGAACCTGCCGCCCACGGCAGCTTCAAGTCGTACATGGTCGGTTTCGTACTGTCGATCATCCTGACCGCGATTCCTTTCGGTCTGGTGATGTTCCCGACGATTTCGAAAGTGGCCACGCTGTGGGTCGTTCTGATCTTCGCAGTCGTGCAGGTTATCGTTCACCTGGTGTACTTCCTGCACCTTGACCGCTCCGCAGCACAGCGCAACAACGTCATCGCGTTTGCCTTCGCTGGCCTTGTGATCGTGCTGCTCGTTGGCTTGAGCACCTGGATCATGTTCAGCATTCACACCGCCATGATGGCGAAGTGAGGAAAACCTGATGTCACTGAAGCACTTTATCCAAATCACCAAACCGGGGATCATTTTCGGTAACGTGCTTTCGGTGGCAGGTGGCTTTTTTCTGGCGTCCAAGGGACATGTCGACATCGGCTTGTTCCTGGCAGCGGTGATCGGGACTTCACTGGTGGTGGCTTCTGGCTGCGTTTTCAACAACTGCATCGATCGCGATATCGATGTGAAGATGGAGCGCACCAAGAATCGGGTGCTGGTGCAAGGGTTGGTGTCAGTGCAACTGGCGCTGATCTACGCCACCGTACTCGGCGTCGTCGGCGTCGGCCTGCTGTACACCAAGGCCAACGCACTGGCGGCGCTGTTTGCCGTGATCGGCTTCGTGATCTACGTCGGCTTCTACAGCCTGTACCTGAAGCGCAGGTCGGTTCATGGCACGTTGGTAGGTAGCCTGTCGGGTGCGATGCCGCCGGTGATCGGTTACGTCGCGGTCAGCAACACCTTCGACCTCGCGGCGTTGACCTTGCTGGTGATGTTCAGCTTGTGGCAGATGCCTCACTCGTACGCCATCGCGATTTTCCGCTTCAATGACTATCGGGCTGCCTCGATTCCGGTCTTGCCGGTCAAGCGTGGTATCCGGGTCGCCAAGCGGCACATCCTGATCTACATCCTGGCTTTCCTGCTGGCGACTTTGATGCTGACCTTCGGCGGTTACGCCGGGCTCAATTATCTGGCCGTTGCAGCGGCGATGGGCATGTACTGGTTGTACATGGCCTGGACCGGCTACAAAGCCAAAGACGACACCGTTTGGGCACGCAAGCTGTTCGTGTTCTCCATCTTCACGATCACAGCCTTGAGCGTGGCCATGTCGCTGGATTTTCAGGTAACTAAGGAACTGTTGGTCACATACGCAGCGCCTTAGTTGCTTGAATGAAACAAAAAAACCCGGTTTCTCGTGAGAGTGACCGGGTTTTTTCTGGGCTGAAGAAACTCAGGGTCTTAGCTGGCCGGGCCTTTTACAGGTGCTTCATCAGCGTCCTTTGCCGGCCCAAGCACGATGGCCAGATGGCGCAAGTCTTCGATCTCCACACTGACGCTTTTCCCGGAAGGGCTGGCGACCAGTGTGCCCAAGGCAAAGACCGTGAAGAAGCGCACCTCATCGGCGTGGCTCAGCAGCTCGCTGAGGTAGCGGCTTGAGCGGTAGGCCTGCATCTGCGCGGGTGACACGTACAAGGTCACCAACTTGCCTTGCAGGCGATCGAAGAACTTGAATTTGAAGCCTGTCCCGTAGCGCTCGACCAGCCCGCCGCCATACAGCACCCGACGCTCATCATTAAGCTGAGCGAACTTGATATGGCGGAAATAAGCGCGCAATGACACTTCACCCTGACCCGGAATGCGCAGGGTCAGCAGTGCAAGCTCTTCCTTGGTCAACGAGGCTTGGGCCTGACGAAAGCTGTCGACCAAACGCTCCAGATTGCTGGTGCGGTTCTGCTTGTCCTGTCTGGCCTTGAGCGCGTCGGCGGGAGGCGTGGCGTCTTCGGGCCTCTCGAGCGGATCGGCGTCAGGCTTATCTGTCGGCGGTGTGGGTTTTGCGCGTTCCTTCGGGGTCGGATCGAAGACATCTATGTAGTCATCCAGCTTGCGCTTGACCTTGCGCAGCTCGCTTTCGGCCTCAGTTTCGGCTTCCTGCACGACCGGCGTTTCGACGGCTTCATCCACCCATTCGCAATCGGCATGATGTTCGTAGTTCGGGTTGGCCCGGTAGTGCGCGGCGACGAAGGTCGGGTGCTCCTGGGGCTTCACGTCATAGCGAACCCCGGTGATTTTGACACCCAGGGCACGGCACGGCTCGGACGAGCACAAAAAGCTGAAGCGCGCCCGAGGCGGCTCTTGAGAAAAGTACTCACGTCGCGCCGCTATGATGGACAGCTCTTGCTGCAGCTCGACGCAAAACGCGCGGGTAATGGTTCTGTTGGTTTTCATGGATACGGCGGGGTCCTGTGCCGAAGTCTTTCTGGCATGCGCACGGTCACTCGTTGGGCATCGCCAGCCATTCGCCGACCACTTTCTTGTAAGCGCCGGTGGCTTTTGAAAGATGCAGCCATTGATCGACATAGGCCTTCCAGGCCACATCATCCCGGGGCAGCAGGTAGGCCTTTTCGCCGTATTGCATGTAGTGCGACGGATTGACCGTGCACAAGCCAGGCATGCGTTTCTGTTGGTACAGCGCTTCGGACGCGTCGGTGATCATCACGTCGGCCTGCTTGTCGAGCAACTGCTGGAAAATGGTTTTGTTGTCGTGGAAGGCCAGACTGGCGTTGGGCAGGTAGGCGTGGGCAAACGCTTCGTTGGTGCCGCCCTGAGGTTCGATCAAGCGAACGCCGGGCTGATTGATCTGCTCGAGGGTCTGGTACTTCGACTCGTCTTCGCAGCGCACCAGCGGGACCTTGCCGTCGATGTCCAGCGTGCTGCTGAACGCCGCCTTCTTCTGTCGCTCCAGGGTGACCGAGATGCCACCGACGGCGATGTCGCATTTGCCGGCCGTGAAGTCGGGCATCAGGGTTTTCCAAGTGGTCGGGACCCACTCGATCTTGACGCCCAGGCTCTGCGCCAGCGACTGAGCCAGCTCGATGTCGATGCCTTCGTACTGGCCGTCAGGCTTGAGAAAGGTGTACGGCTTGTAATCCCCAGTCGTGCAAACGGCCAGTTGACCCTTCTGCATGACGGTGTCCAGGTGCGACGGCGTCTCAGCGGCCTGAGCCTGTGCGATGCTGACCATGCTCAACAGCAAACCGGCGGTGATGCGTGTGTTCATCGAGTCGATCCCTCTGCGTCTAATGCCTGTCTGCCGTTATAGAGGCGGTCGCCGCAGATGGGAAGCGTTATCCAGCGGAGGAGGGCGGGACGTCTTTCGCCTGCTTGGCTGCTTGGCGTGCAGGCCGGGTTTTCGCGCGACGATGGCGATACAGCGCTACGGCCGCGCCCACCACGACCACGCCCAGGAAGATCGGCATTTTATAAGGTTTCAGGTTGCCGAGCATGTTCTCCAGGAAGCCGCCCGCCCAGTAACCCGCAGCCAGGAACAGACTCGCCCAGACCGCCGCGCCGATCAGGTTGATGATCGCGAAGCGGATGGGCGACAAGCGACTCGCGCCGATCACCAGAGGCCCGATCAGGCGCATGCCGTAGAGAAAACGGACCGAGAAAATGGACGCCGTGGGGTAGCGCTTGATCAGGTCCGACACGCGATCGATGGTCGCCTGCTGACGGTGCAAGCGAGGCAGCAGGCGTGGCCCGAAGTAGCGCCCGGTCCAGAACAGTATCTGATCGCCGAGCATCCCGCCCAATGTGGCGTAGATGAGCACTTGCTGCCATTGCAGGACATGCTGGTGTGCCGCCAGCCCGCCGAGGATCAGGATGGTTTCCCCCTCCAGCAGGCAGCCGATGAACACGGCCCAGTACCCGTAGTTTGAAAGCAGATAGTTGAAGTCGATGTGTTCGAACATGGAAGGCCGGTGGTTTTCGGTGAATGAGTGCCTGCTGAAACGTCCAGCAGCGTGCACGCCTCGGGGGCGCATCGCACGGCGTTCGACCGAAGCGGGTCGTCATCGGTTCGGTCGTTGTATGTCGAATCCTCCGTCGCCGCGCCGTCAGGGGAAGGTCTGCGGGTATCCCAGACACTGGATCAGATGATCGTAGACAATTCTCACCCTGCTCGGCACCGGTCCTGACTGCGTTCGGTACACGGAAAGGTACATGGGCGGCGGCGCGGAATGCGGCACCCTACGCGATCGAACAGCCGGGGGATGTGGACATCAACGAGGTCGTACTGGGCTGACTTCGCAGGACTTTTGATGGGGGCAGGGATTGCGGCTGGGGTAGTTAGGGCGCAATACCGCTTTTCAATGCAGCATGAGCCGACAACTCTTCTTCGATAAACGCTGCAATCATCGCTCGGTATACCTTCTCCACCACCTCTGCTGAGGCCCCGCATTCCTCAGCGACCGCTCGCACATTCGCAATTACGTCCTCAACCCGTGAGGGCGCCCTGACCTCTGCAGTCGTCTTTTTAAACGCTGCGGCTTGGTTAACCAGATTCCCACGACGGGCGAGCAATGACACAAGGTCGCGGTCAATGTGGTCGATGTGCCGCCGGACTTCTTCAAGCGGTGTGCAGGTCACCATAGTCAATTCTCGTCTTTGATCCGGTATTTTACGAAGGCGATATATTTGGCGAAGCCGAAGTTCAGGATTTTCTTTTTAGGAGATCCCGACAGGTGGCCCACCATGATGAATCGTGCACCTGCGAGATCGTTAAGGCCACTGAGCTTAAATGCCGAAAGCATCTCATCTTCCAGATCCTTATCTCGAATCAGGATACTTGGCTCACTGAGATAGTCGCCGCAGTTGAGCCAGGCTGAACCCTCCTTTCTGTTGACGTTGTTGATCTGTCCCCAGAACAGCCGCACCGAGCCCAGCTCAATACCTGAAAGTTGATATTGGGAGAACAGCAAGCGGCGAATGCTTCCTTCAAGGACTACCCGCCCATTGTCGGCGGTTATCCTGATGTTGGTTTCATCTTCGGGATAGTCAGGATTACGCATCAGCTTCGACAGGATTTGTCTCAGCGACTTATTGACTGGATAGTCGGCCGCGTTTGCGTATTGCTTTTGGATGCTGCCCCAAGGTGATCCCACGGGGGGTGTCGCGGGTGGGGCCGGTGTCAGAATGGTTTGGGGTTTTCGCTTGTCGAGATCCACAACGATGTGCGCAGTGTCTTCACCATCGACAATGCCTGGCTCTTCGCCATCGACGACGAGCACCACCGTTTTGATTTGGCAGCCTTCTTTGTGATGCGCTGCGAAACATGCAGCTCTCTCTCGCAGCCCACCAGTTGATCCGCTGACAAACCAAGCGCCTGCCTCGCACTCGACACATCTGATATTGCCCGCGTATTTTTCTACATCCTGCTGGAACTCGGCCAGCGAGCATGGGCTCAGGTCCACGCGGTAAATGACTGATTGCATCTCTTATCCTTAAGCGCAGCCGAGGGTTGAAAACTGGCTCAGTGCCGTCCTTGTTCGATCATACTCACTGTGCGGGGTGATGCTAGTAGAGAGGGTTCTGAGTCGTTTGTCGGATGTTGCCTACAGAGAAAACGGCTAAGTGCGGAAGCGGTTACGGGTAGCACTGAAAAGAGGTGGTATGAACTCCACCAGATATGCGGCATGGCACATGGCGCCTTCCCGGCTAAAGCCAGTCCTGCGAAGGCGCGCGTTGTGTCAGTGGGACCGGCTTCAGTCGGGAAGCGACCGGTGGTGACGCCGCCAGATTTGCGGCGTCGTATCTGGCGGTTTTCCGGCCAAATCCCGTCTTGGTAGACGCGAAAGCCTGCGCCCTACTGCAAATCAACTGTCAGCGACGGCGCCCCGAAGCTCACCAGTCGAGCATTGGACTGGCTCAAATATCCGCTCCAGAAGGTCTCCAGCTTCTGCACCGTATTGCCCGATCGATAGCCATTCTTGGCGGTCCCAGGTACCAGACCTGCGCCCAGTACATAGACTTTGGCGCCGCCCAGGTCTGCAAACAGTTTCTTCTGCTCGACTTTTTTCAACTCTGCAGCCGGGTCAATGGCGCGGATTTGGTTGCTGGCGTAAAAGCTGCCGAAGTCGCTGTTTTCCAGCATGTCGGAGACCAGCAACACCACCTTCTCCTGTGCAGGCCGCGGTGCGATGTCTTCGCCTATCTGCTTGAGGCTGAAAAAGATCTCGCTCTTTGCGATGTCCTCGCCCGGCTTCGCGAAACTTTCTACCAGTTTTTGGCCCAATGTTTTGCGAAAGAAATCGACCTGTTTGGCCAAGCAGTTGTCCAGCTGACGCAGGCTGTTCATGCCGATGTCGTCGCGTTTCTTATCATCCAGCTTGTCTTCAAGTTGCCCGGTATACATCAGCTTCATGTAATTACCCGGCAAGTAAGCGGAAAACTGGTACAGCCGGACGCTGTCGCCCGGTTTGACGTACCGCAGCGCGTGACTGTAAGTCGACTCCTTCAGGTCCTTTGGCAACTGAACCGTCTGGTCGACGATGATAATCAGCTCGCGCCCGGAGGAGGCAGGTCGGTATTCGGACAGCTTTGCGAAGTCATAGCAACTGGGCAGGTCATTACGCTCAGCCGCTTGCAGTGACGGCGTGCCCAGTAACAGGAGAGTGCTTGCCAGCAAGGCGCGCCGTTTCATATCACTGCTCCTGACGTGTTTGAGTGGCTTTTGCAGCCATGCGTTGCAGCTTCTGGACTTTCTTCAACTGTTCGACAGTGACTTCGTACTTGCCGGCAAGAAATGCCAGTTCGTCATCGTCGAAGTCATTCAGGTCGTCGAAATTGTCCGGGTCGAGTGCGACTGTAGGCTTGAGCGCAATCGGGGTCGCTTCTGGAGCGGCAGCAGGCGTAGCCATTGCCAACTCGGCCGCCGCCGGTTGAGTGACAGCCGATTTTGCCCTCGCACGCTCGTGAGCCTGGTCTGCACTCCGTTGCTCCCGGCTGAGACGGTCTTGCTCCAGGCGGCTGTCATCGCTCTTGCGGAAACCCTCGTGGCGCTTGGTGACATACGTATCGAAGTTACGGTGACCAAACCCTTTGAGCAAATGCTCTCGCTCATGGCCTGAGGTGGTAATGCGGTTGGCCAGTCGACTTTGTAAGGCTGTCAGTTTGGCCTGCGCATCACGGGCGACATGTTCGCGAAGATTCTGATAGTGAGCAGCAAACTCTTCGGCGTTATTGAACCCACGCGTGTATTGCCACGCTTGCCCCGATTGTTTCCCCGCGAAGGAGAACCGATTGGACAGCACGATGCCCACGCCCTGAATGCCCAGGAATATGACCGAAAGGATAATGTAAGTCGTCAGCGACGCAGCGCGGATGGCCTCCATTTTGTCGTGTGCCGAGGTCTGATCGGCAGTCTGGTTTTCCTGCGCGCTTTCAGCCGGCAACTCGAATGGCGAATCCGGCAGTTTGGTGTTGCCCGACTGAGTCTGGCTGAAGGCATCCGGGTTGCTGACCAAATCAACTTCCATCGATTTGAGGCTGTAGTTACGGATGACAAAGGCACCAATCGCAATCGCCAGCACATAAATCAGGCAGACCGTGGTCCACGTGTATTTGGGCGTGACCCGTGCGTTGTGGTCAGTGCGGTTAAGCACTTTAAGGTAATTGGGTTCGTCGTCGTCGCGGTAGGTATTGTCGATATCGACTTTGGTGTCCGCCTCCAGATCCCTCGGCGTGCGCGACTGCTCATACCAAGTGCGAATCTTGGTAATCAGGCTGCTGTGGTGCATCTCGCGGCCTGCCATCTCGGTGAAGAATACCGCGGCGACAGAGAGCAGAAAGGCAGTGAACCACGCCAGCATGCCAGCGACATTGGCGGATATGTTTTGCACCATGAACGGCGCAAGGACGTAGGCAAAACCAACGGCTTCGAAGAAGATCAGGCCGATGATCAGCATCCACATGAAGAAGCCTTTCTCCCGTCGACCGGTCTCGTGAACCTTGTTCAGGTAATCACGGCACTTGTCATAATAGTCCGGGCTTTTGTTGAAACCTCGGTAGTACGAGTAATAGTCGGCACACAGGCGTGATTCGCTGTCCATCCAACCATCTGCTTCAGTGATAGGCGGCTTTCTGCTCAAGCTGCTGATTCGACCCACGAGCGGCAGGGCGTACGCCACGTTCATATAGAAGTAGCTGACTTTCGACCACCAGATCCTGATGGCGACCAGAAGCACCAGCGTGCTCAGGATCAAACCCACTGCCACGCGGTGCATTACAAGAAAAGCGGTCAGGGCGTCCATTGAAAACTGTTCCATGTTATTCCTCGAGCGTTACGGACTTCAGGTGCGGATAGGGACGAATTTAGCGACGTAGCTCTCGCCGGTTTTGTCATAGAACAACTTGCCGTCCACTGCCTTGCCGCCGTTCTTGTCCAGAACAATGTCCATGCAGTTCACCGGCGCCTGAGCGTCGTCGATGAACACGCGATAGAGCACGGTGTCCTGGCCTTCGAAAGTGTTGGCAACAGCAGCGAGGGTGGTCGCTTTGCCTTTCTTGTTCTGTTCGTAGCCTTTAACCAGTTGGATACGAGGCTGCTTGGCAATCTCTGCGTTGTTGCGCAGCACGGCGATTGGCGTGATGGTCACCAGATTGCCGTTGACGTTGTTGGCCCAGACTCTGCCGTTGTAACCCGGCAGGTAATCGGTGGTCTCGTGCTCGGCCAGTTCTTGTCCGCTCGCAAGGTTCTTCACCGCGCCGGCAACCCGTGGGCGATCGGCTTCACAGCTCGCGACCGGCACGCTTGCGTTGGCTTTGCTGATCAGCGTGAAGCCCGTGGACTCCATGGGTTTGACCAGGCGGGCCAGTTGATTGACATCCGAGCTGGCGGGGCTTCCGCCGAAATCGATGAAGTTTGGGGCCAGCGCGGCAACCGGCTGCTCGGTAGATTTTTTCGGCGCCTCAGCTTGAGGTGCAGACGCAGCGACTTTGGCTTTCGGCGTGGGCTGGTTGCGCGTCCCATGGGCCAGATAGCGCGGGTTGCTGCGCTCCTGTTTAACGCGTTGTTCCAGCAGCGCCGTGGACTCCAGCTGGACGATTTCCACACGGCGATTCTGGGCGCGCCCTTCGGTGGTGGTGTTATCGGCCAGGGGACGGGCTGCGCCTACACCCTGGAAGTACAGACTCTGAGCGGAAATACCGGCCTCCGCCAGGACTTTGCCGACACTGCGCGCACGACGCTCGGACAGTTGCTGATTGAAGTCTGCGGAGCCGGTCGCGTCGGTATGTCCCACCACCAAAACCGCTTGCCGCTGAGCGTTGGACTGGCCTTGCGCCGGCTTGAACGCGTTGGCGAGCTTGCGCACCTGACGCAGGCCATCGGCTGTCAGTTGGTCGCTGCCCGTGGGAAACATGCCCTGATCTTCGACCTGGGCAACAATGCCCGCGTCCGCCATCACGGCAGGTTTGCCATTCTGCGCGGGGGCCTGTGCCTGCAGCGTGTCGATCTGCATTTTCAGGTGTTCTTCCTGCGCAATGCGCTGCAGTTCCTGCTGACGGTTCTGCCAGACATGGCCCACTGCGCAACCCGCTGCACCGCCGACCACACCGCCTGCGACGGCTTTGCCAGCATTACCCGTGGCGGCGTAGATCAAACCCGCGCCGAGCAATGCCCCACCTGCGCACCCTATCGCCGTGCCGTAATCACGGCCGGCCTGATCGAACGTGGCGCAACTGCTCAGCGTCACTGCCAGTGCCAGCACCGTCAGCTTGCCGGGATGAAAAGACTTCAATGCGTACGCTCCTTGTGAGACTGCGAAAGGCGCACGGACGTGATGACCGGGCGCAATCGCCTGTCTTCGTCCGTGATGAAAAGCCTTCAATGGATCCGATTTCTCAGGCGGGGGATTTCACCACAGCGGGGCAGGGGATTCAATGTCAAAGGGCCATTCCCGTTTGGTTTTGGAAATTTTTGCTGAGGGGATCAGCCTAGGCTGGCGATGTGCTGAGGACGGGGGGGATTGATGCTGATGCTTAACCGTTTAGTAAATGCCGCCCACAAAAAAAACCGGCTCAAATCTGGCCGGTTTTTCTGTGCTCCAAGTCACGTAACCACTTGAAGGTGTTGCTGTTTGGTGCCCCGAGGGAGAATCGAACTCCCACTTCTTTCGAAAACGGATTTTGAATCCGCCGCGTCTACCAATTCCGCCATCAGGGCTCAATGGCGGCGAAGTATAGAGACGAGCCTACCGTTGGTCAATCATGTTTCATGGTCAATTTTCACTTATTCCGCTAAACTTCCCGGCCCTGCTAGACGAACCCCATCATGCGTGTCGCTGACTTTACCTTCGAGCTCCCGGATTCATTGATCGCTCGCCATCCTCTGGCGGAGCGACGCAGCAGCCGTTTGCTGACCCTCGACGGGCCAAGCGGCGCGCTGGCACACCGCCAATTCACTGATTTGCTGGAGCATTTGCGCCCTGGCGATCTGATGGTCTTCAACAATACCCGGGTGATTCCGGCGCGGCTGTTCGGGCAAAAAGCCTCGGGCGGTAAGCTGGAAATCCTCGTTGAGCGCGTTCTCGATCAGCACCGTGTGCTGGCCCATGTGCGCTCCAGCAAGTCGCCCAAGCCGGGTTCGACGATTCTCATCGATGGCGGTGGCGAGGCCGAGATGGTCGCGCGCCATGATGCGTTGTTCGAGCTGCGCTTCGCCGAGCCGGTGCTGCCGCTGCTCGAGCGCGTCGGGCACATGCCGTTGCCTCCTTATATAGACCGCCCGGACGACGATGCCGACCGCGAGCGCTATCAGACCGTGTACGCCCAGCGCGCCGGTGCTGTGGCGGCGCCGACGGCAGGTCTGCATTTCGATCAGACCATGATGGCGGCGATTGCCGAGAAGGGCGTCGAGACCGCATTCGTGACGCTGCACGTCGGCGCCGGGACATTCCAGCCGGTGCGCGTTGAGCGCATTGAAGATCACCACATGCACAACGAGTGGCTTGAAGTCACTCAGGACGTGGTCGACGCCGTGGCCGCTTGCCGCGCACGCGGTGGTCGGGTGATCGCCGTGGGCACGACCAGCGTGCGTTCGCTGGAAAGTGCCGCGCGCGATGGCGTGCTCAAGCCCTTCAGCGGCGACACCGATATCTTTATCTACCCGGGCCGACCGTTCCATGTGGTCGATGCACTGGTCACCAATTTCCATTTGCCGGAATCGACGCTGTTGATGCTGGTCTCGGCATTCGCCGGTTATCCCGAAACCATGGCGGCCTACGCGGCTGCGGTGGAGCACGGTTACCGCTTCTTCAGTTACGGGGATGCCATGTTCATCACCCGCAATCCCGCGCCGACCGCTCCCGGGGAATCAACC
This sequence comes from Pseudomonas sp. AK106, assembly GCF_053903055.1. NCBI lineage: Bacteria > Pseudomonadati > Pseudomonadota > Gammaproteobacteria > Pseudomonadales > Pseudomonadaceae > Pseudomonas > Pseudomonas sp. AK106. The sequence continues at coordinate 4,501,231 of NZ_CP096426.1, read as the reverse complement.
CCGACGGACTCGGCCCCAGAGGATCACGCATGAGTCGCACCTGTCGTATGTCTTTCGAGCTGCTGGCCACCGATGGCAAAGCGCGTCGCGGTCGCCTGACCTTTCCTCGCGGCGTTGTCGAAACGCCTGCGTTCATGCCGGTCGGCACCTACGGCACGGTCAAGGGGATGCTGCCTCGGGACATCGAGGCCACCGGCGCTCAGATGATCCTCGGCAACACCTTCCACCTGTGGCTGCGTCCGGGTACTGAAGTCATCAAAGGCCACGGCGACCTTCACGATTTCATGCAGTGGAAAGGGCCGATTCTGACCGACTCCGGCGGTTTTCAGGTGTTCAGCCTGGGCGCGATGCGTAAGATCAAGGAGGAGGGCGTGACCTTCGCCTCTCCGGTTGACGGCGCAAAGGTGTTCATGGGGCCTGAAGAATCGATGCAGGTTCAGCGCGACCTCGGTTCCGACGTCGTGATGATCTTTGACGAATGCACGCCGTATCCTGCGGACGAAGAAGTTGCGCGCACCTCCATGGAGCTGTCGCTGCGCTGGGCCAAGCGGTCCAAGATCGCCCACGGCGAAAACACCGCGGCGCTGTTCGGCATCGTTCAGGGCGGCATGCACGAGAACCTGCGCATGCGCTCGCTCGAAGGCTTGAGTGAGCTCGACTTTGACGGCCTGGCGATTGGCGGCCTGTCGGTCGGCGAGCCCAAGGACGAGATGATCAAGGTCCTGGACTACCTGCCGGGCCGCATGCCGGCTGACAAACCTCGTTACCTTATGGGTGTAGGCAAGCCCGAGGACCTGGTTGAAGGTGTCCGCCGCGGCGTCGACATGTTCGACTGCGTGATGCCTACGCGCAATGCGCGCAACGGTCATCTGTTCATCGATACCGGTGTTCTGAAAATCCGTAATGCGTTTCATCGTTACGATGAGTCGCCGCTGGATCCGACCTGCGATTGCTACACCTGCAAAAACTTCTCCCGCGCCTATCTGCACCACTTGGACAAGTGCGGCGAAATGCTGGGTAGCATGCTCAATACGATCCATAATTTGCGCCATTACCAGCTGCTTATGGCTGGTTTGCGCGAGGCTATTCAACAAGGTACATTGGCCGCCTTTGTCGACACGTTCTATGCCAAACGCGGGCTTGTGACGCCGTTACTGGACTGAGCGACATCCGGTCTTTCGCTTCCTATTATTAAAATATGCAACTGGAGTGTTAAATGAGCTTTTTCATCTCTTCCGCTTTCGCGGATGCGGCTGCCCCTGCCGCTGCAGGCCCTATGGGCGGCGGTTTCGAGTGGATTTTCCTGGTCGGCTTTCTGGTCATCTTCTATCTGATGATCTGGCGTCCACAGGCCAAGCGCGCCAAAGAGCAAAAGAACTTGCTGGGCAACTTGCAGAAGGGTGATGAAGTCGTCACTACCGGCGGTATCGCAGGCAAGATCAACAAAGTGACTGATGACTTCGTTGTTATCGAAGTGTCCGACACCGTAGAGCTGAAGATCCAGAAGGGCGCAATCGCTGCCACCCTGCCCAAGGGCACTCTGAAAGCCATCTGATTCCAGTCTTTTACCAATCGACGGGGCGCGCAAGGCGCCCCGCGTTATAAGCAGGCGGCGTGATGTTGAACAAATACCCTCTGTGGAAATACATCCTGATCCTGGCAGTGCTGGTGATCGGTTTTATTTATTCCGCACCCAATCTCTACCCTGATGACCCGGCTATCCAAGTCACGGGCGCAAGCACTGCGCTGCAGGTCAATCAGGCTGATCTGGATCGCGTAAGCAAGGCGCTTACCGATGCTGGCATCGCGGTCAAGGGCGCTTCTCTGGCCGAGAATGGCAAGGGCGGTTTGTTGCGTCTGACCAAACAGGAAGACCAGCTGCCAGCCAAAGATGTCGCACGCAAGGCGCTGGGCGACGATTACGTTGTCGCGCTCAACCTGGCTCAGACCACGCCAAAATGGCTGCGCAGCATTGGCGCTACGCCGATGAAGCTGGGTCTCGACCTGTCCGGTGGCGTGCACTTCCTGCTTGAAGTCGACATGGACAAAGCGCTTAGTGCGCGTCTGAATGTCTACGAAGGCGAAGTGAAGAGCCTGCTGCGCAAGGAAAAAGTGCGTTATCGCAGCCTGCCGCAGGACAACGGCGCCATCCAGCTGGGCTTCAGCGATGCTGATACCCGCGAACAGGCCCGTGCGCTGATCCGCAAGGACTACACCGATTTCGATATCACCACGAGCGATCGCGGCGAGATGCCGATCCTGCGTCTGGCCATGACGCCAGCCAAGATCGCTGAAATCCGCGAATACTCGATCAAGCAAAACCTGACCACCGTGCGTAACCGGGTCAACGAGCTGGGCGTCGCCGAGCCGCTGGTTCAGCGTCAGGGCGCCAACCGCATCGTGGTCGAGCTGCCAGGTGTTCAGGACACCGCCGAAGCCAAGCGTATCCTCGGCAAGACGGCCAACCTTGAGTTCCGTCTGGGCGCAGGCCCCGACGACAGCAAAGCCACCACCGAGATGTTCGAATTCCGCGAAGGCGGTCGTCCTGCGGCGCCGGTCGAGCGTGGTCTGATCATCACCGGTGACCAGGTAACCGACGCCAAGGCTGGCTTTGACGAGCACGGCCGTCCTCAGGTGAACATCAAGCTGGACGGCCATGGTGGCGATCTGATGAGCCGCGCAACCCGCGCGAACGTCGGTCGCAGCATGGCGGTGATCTTCATCGAGCAGAAGCCGACCACCACCTACACCAAGCAAATGGTCAACGGCGTCGAAAAAGACGTGCCGGTCCAGACGTTCAAGGAAGAGAAGAAGATCATCAGCCTGGCGACCATTCAGTCGCCGCTGGGTGCTCAATTCCGCATCACCGGCCTGAACGGCGCAGGTGAGTCGTCCGAGCTGGCGCTGCTGCTGCGTGCCGGTGGTCTGGCTGCACCCATGTACTTCGCTGAAGAGCGCACCATCGGCCCGAGCCTGGGTGCCGACAACATCACCAAGGGTATCGATGCATCCCTCTGGGGCATGCTGTTCGTCTCGCTGTTCATCCTCGCCATCTACCGTTTCTTCGGTCTGATCGCGACCGTGGCCCTGGCCTTCAACATGGTCATGCTGCTGGCGCTGATGTCGCTGCTGGGTGCAACGCTGACCCTGCCAGGCATCGCCGGTATCGTCTTGACGATGGGTATGGCGGTCGATGCCAACGTGCTGATCTTCTCGCGGATTCGTGAAGAGATCGGCAATGGCATGACGGTTCAGCGTGCAATCAACGAGGGCTTCGACCGCGCGTATACCGCGATCCTCGACGCCAACCTGACGACGCTGCTGGTCGGCGGCATTCTCTTCGCGATGGGCACCGGCCCGGTGAAGGGTTTTGCGGTCACCATGTCCCTCGGGATCTTTACCTCGATGTTCACAGCCATCATGGTGACCCGCGCAATGGTCAACCTGATCTTTGGCGGTCGTGACTTCAAGAAGTTGTGGATTTAAGGGGCTGCCATGAAACGTACGATCAACTTCATGGGCGTTCGCAACATTGCGTTCGCCATTACCATGCTTCTTACCGTTCTGGCGTTGTTCAGCTGGTTCTATAAAGGGCTGAACTTCGGTCTGGATTTCACCGGCGGTACGCTGATCGAGCTGACCTACGAGCGCCCTGCCGATCTGCACAAAGTGCGCGAAGAGCTGGTTACGTCGGGTTATACCGAAGCGGTCGTGCAAAGCTTCGGTGCGACCACCGATCTGCTCGTTCGTATGCCGGGTGAAGACCCGCAGCTGGGCACTCAGGTTGCTGAAGCGCTGCGCAAGACAGGCGCCGATAACCCGGTGACCGTCAAACGCGTCGAGTTCGTCGGTCCGCAGGTGGGTGAAGAGCTACGCGACCAGGGTGGCCTCGGCATGCTGTTGGCACTGGGCGGCGTTCTCGTCTACCTGGCTTTCCGTTTCCAGTGGAAGTTCGCGGTGGGGGCGATCATCTCGCTGATCCACGACGTGGTGGTGACGATGGGCATTCTGTCGTTCTTCCAGGTGACCTTCGACCTGACCGTTCTGGCCGCTGTATTGGCGATCATTGGTTACTCGCTCAACGACACCATCGTGGTATTCGACCGGGTTCGCGAGAACTTCCGTCTGCTGCGCAAGGCTTCGCTGATCGAGAATATCAACATCTCCACCACGCAGACCTTGCTGCGGACCATGGCCACCTCGATCTCCACATTGCTGGCGATCGTCGCGCTGTGGATCTTTGGCGGCGATAGCCTGCACGGGTTCTCGGTGGCACTGTTCATCGGTGTTCTGGCAGGTACGTACTCGTCGATCTACATCGCCAACGTGGTGCTGATCTGGCTGAACCTGCGCAGCGAAGACTTGCTGCCACCGGTCACGGTCGACAAGGTGGATGACCGTCCGTAACCAGTAATGGTAACCGGCCATCACCTGAAAAGGCGCGAGGGTGAACTCGCGCCTTTTTTTGTGCTCCAAGGCTGGGAGTAGCGCGAGCAATCGCGCTGAATATCGTCAGGAGGTTCACGTGAACAAGTCGTTGCTTATTGGTGCAGTATTGGGTGCCGTCGGTGTTACCGCCGGTGGTGCTTTGGCCACCTATAGCCTCGTAAAACAAAGCGGCCCAGAGTACGCAGACGTACTTGCCGTCGAGCCTGTTAAAGAACAAATCAAAACCCCGCGTCAAGTCTGCAAAGACGTTGCAGTCACTCACCGAGCGCCGGTGAAGGACGAGCATCAGATCGTGGGGAGTGTCATCGGTGCCGTAGCGGGTGGCCTGCTCGGCAACCAGGTGGGTGGCGGTAATGGCAAGAAGATTGCCACGGTCGCCGGTGCGGTCGGCGGGGGTTACGCCGGTAACAAGGTTCAGGAAGGCATGCAGAACCGCGACACTTACACCACCACCGAGTCGCGCTGCAATACCGTCAATGACATCAGCGATAAAGTCGTCGGCTACAACGTGAAGTACAAGCTCAACGACAAAGTCGGGCAGGTGCGTATGGATCGCGATCCGGGCAGTCAGATCCCTGTCAACAAGGAAGGTCAGCTGGAGTTGAGCCAAGCGGGCCAGTGATAGCACTAACCGTTCCTCAAAAAAGCACCTTCGGGTGCTTTTTTGTTGCCGGTGTCATGGAACTCAAGGGTACAAAAAAACCGGCACATGGCCGGTTCTCTTGTACAGCGTGCTTGGCTTAACGCTTCAGCGAAGTCGGCACAAATGGAGCGATCGACGTCAGCACTGCTTTGAAGCATTTGGTGTTGCCAGCAACGATGTGACCTTTTTCAAGGAAGTCGTGACCGCCGTTGAAATCGCTGACCAGTCCGCCTGCTTCCTGAATGAGCAGGGCGCCTGCGGCCATGTCCCATTCCGACAGACCCGATTCCCAGAACGCGTCGAAACGGCCCGCAGCCACGTAAGCCAGGTCCAGGCTTGCGGCGCCGGCGCGACGGATACCGGCCGTCTGGCCCACCAGCGAACGGAACATGTTCATGTAGTTATCGAGGTTATCGAGCTGGTTTTCGCGGAACGGAAAACCTGTCCCGAGCAGCGCGCCCTCAAGGCTCTTGCGCGGACTGACGCGCAGACGGCGGCCGTTCAGGGCAGCGCCACGACCACGGCTGGCGGTGAATTCTTCCTGGCGGACCGGGTCCAGAACAACGGCGTGTTCCAGGCGACCGCGGTATTTGCACGCGATGCTGACGGCGAAGTGAGGAACGCCACGCACGAAGTTGGTGGTGCCGTCGAGTGGATCGATGATCCAGAGGTAGTCGGTACCTTCGCCGCTGCCTTCATGCAGGCCGCTTTCTTCGCCAAGGATGCCGTGGGTTGGATACGCCTTGCGCAGTGCGGTGATGATGCTCTGCTCGGCGGCGCGATCGATTTCGGTCACGTAATCTTTCGCGTCTTTTTCGTCGACCTTGATGGTATCCAGGCGCTCGATGGAGCGGAAAATCAATTCGCTGGCGCTGCGGGCGGCGCGCAGCGCGATATTCAGCATGGGCTGCATGGATGGATCACCTAGGTCGTTAAAGAGAGCCGGCCATTCTATTGGTTCTCTTGGATGATTTCCAGCGCGAGTGCAGACTTTGCCGCGCGGCCGGTCGGCATGGCGCGAGGAAGTCGGGGGTGCCCTGTCTCCTTTTAGTGGCGTATCCGGCGCGTGAGGCGCAAGGTTCGTGGCGTTGCAGCAAGTGCTTCTGTAACATTCGTCCCCCTTTTCACCTGCTAGCGAGACTTCACCAGTGCTGCAAAAAATTCGTGTCGTCCTGGTCGGTACCAGCCATCCCGGAAATATCGGTGGCGCCGCACGTGCCATGAAAAACATGGGCCTTTCACGTCTGGTGCTGGTTGATCCCGCCATGTTTCCCCACCATGAGGCCGATGCACGGGCGTCTGGCGCGGGCGATATTCTGGAAGGCGCGCAGGTCGTGGCGACGCTGGAAGATGCGCTGGTAGGCTGCAATCTGGTGTTGGGCACCAGCGCCCGGGATCGCCGCATTCCCTGGCCGCTGCTCGACCCTCGTGAAGCGGGCGTCAAAACCGTTGAGCACGCCGCGCTGGGCGAGGAGATCGCACTGGTGTTCGGTCGTGAATACGCCGGCCTCACCAATGAAGAGTTGCAGCGCTGCCATTACCACGTACACATCCCATCAGACCCGGAATTCAGCTCGTTGAATCTGGCCGCCGCTGTGCAGGTGTTGAGTTACGAAACCCGCATGGCCTGGCTCGCGGCCGACGGTCAAGCGAGTAAGGTGGAGAAGTTCGAAGTCAATTCGGTGCGAAGTACCGAGCTGGCGACCATGGATGAGATGGAAAAATTCTATGAGCATCTCCAGTCCACGCTGGTTGCCATTGGCTTCCTTGATCCCGAGAAGCCTCGTCACCTGATGGCGCGGTTACGTCGTCTGTACGGCCGCTCTGCGGTCAATCGATCCGAGATGAGCATCTTGCGCGGCATCCTCACCGAGACCCAGAAAGCGGCCACCGGTGAACCCTATAAGCGGAAGGATCAGTAATGTTCGAGCGTTTGCGGGAAGACATCCAAAGCGTGTTTCATCGTGACCCGGCGGCTCGAAATGCCTTTGAAGTGCTGACCTGCTACCCCGGCATGCACGCGATCTGGCTGCATCGGCTGTCTGGCTGGTTGTGGCGCAACGAACTGAAATGGCCGGCGCGCATGGTCTCCAACTTCGGTCGCTGGCTGACGGGCATCGAAATTCACCCGGGTGCGAAAGTCGGTAGGCGCTTTTTCATCGATCACGGCATGGGCATTGTGATCGGCGAGACCGCTGAGATTGGCGATGACGTGACGCTTTATCAGGGTGTGACCCTGGGCGGTACCAGCTGGAACAAGGGCAAGCGCCATCCTACTTTGGAGTCCGGCGTGGTTGTCGGCGCGGGCGCCAAGGTGCTCGGACCGTTCACCGTGGGCGCCGGGGCAAAGGTCGGCTCCAACGCGGTGGTGACCAAGCCTGTGCCGGCGGGTGCAACGGTGGTGGGCATTCCGGGGCGGATCATCGTCAAGTCTGACGACGAGGCCGAAGCGAAGCGCAAGGCGATCGCCGAAAAGCTCGGCTTCGATGCGTATGGCGTTGGTGAGGACATGCCTGATCCGGTGGCACGCGCGATCGGCCAGTTGCTCGATCACCTGCAAGCGATGGACGTGCGCGTGGAGGACATGGGCAAGGCATTGAAGAGCCTGGGCGGCGAGTATCGCGAAAAAGAACTGCCCGAGCTGCGTCAGGAGGTCTTCGACTGCATGAAAGAGCGTTGCGAGGTTAATGCGCCCCGGGAATAAATCAGCGCGCCCCCCTCAGGTCGAGCATGTGCCAATCCCGGCGTGTTTTGCTATGATGCCGCCGCGCTTTTGCGGGTAATCCCGACTGTTCCGCTAGGTCTTATAGTTGACTTAAATACTCGGGAATAGCATACTCGCCCTCATTCCGAACCTCCGCGGTACACGTCATGCGACTGACTACAAAAGGCCGATACGCTGTCACTGCCATGCTCGACCTGGCATTGCATGCGCAGCATGGGCCAGTGTCCCTGGCCGATATCTCCGAGCGGCAAGGGATTTCCCTTTCCTACCTGGAGCAACTGTTCGCCAAGCTGCGCCGCGGCAATCTGGTCTCCAGCGTGCGTGGGCCCGGCGGCGGTTATCAGCTAGCCCGTCAAATGCAGGGCATTCAGGTGGCGCAGGTGATCGACGCGGTCAACGAATCGGTTGACGCGACGCGCTGCCAGGGGCTCGGTGATTGCCATGCCGGTGACACCTGTCTGACCCACCACTTGTGGTGTGACCTCAGTCAGCAAATTCACGAGTTTCTAAGCGGTATCAGCCTGGCCGACCTTGTCACTCGCCGTGAAGTGCAAGAAGTCGCCCAACGTCAGGATCTGCGCCGTTGCGGTAGCAAGACGCAGCCACTGGACAAGATTGAAACATCCGCCGTTGAGTGAACGCAGATGAACGCGCGGCGCGCCTGCCCGATAGGAGATATTCAATGAAATTGCCAATTTACCTCGATTATTCCGCGACGACCCCGGTCGACCCGCGTGTTGCGCAGAAAATGAGCGACTGCCTTCTGGTTGATGGCAACTTCGGTAACCCGGCGTCGCGCTCCCACGTGTTTGGCTGGAAGGCCGAAGAAGCGGTCGAGAACGCCCGCCGTCAGGTTGCCGATCTGGTCAATGCCGACCCACGCGAAATCGTCTGGACTTCCGGTGCTACCGAGTCCAACAACCTCGCGATCAAAGGCGCTGCGCATTTCTATGCCTCTAAAGGCAAGCACCTGATCACCAGCAAAATCGAACACAAAGCCGTGCTCGACACCATGCGTCAGCTTGAGCGTGAAGGCTTTGAAGTCACCTACCTCGAACCGACCGAAGATGGCCTGATCACGCCGGCCATGATCGAAGCAGTCATGCGCGACGACACCGTTCTGGTCTCGATCATGCACGTCAACAACGAAATTGGTACGGTCAACGACATCGCTGCCATTGGCGATATGACCCGCTCCCGCGGTGTGCTCTTCCACGTCGATGCAGCGCAGGCCACCGGCAAGGTTGAAATCAACCTGGCCAACCTTAAAGTTGATCTGATGTCGTTCTCGGCCCACAAGACCTACGGTCCTAAGGGTATTGGCGCATTGTGGGTCAGCCGCAAGCCACGTGTTCGCATCGAAGCCGAAATGCACGGTGGCGGTCACGAGCGTGGTATGCGTTCCGGTACGCTGGCGACGCACCAGATCGTCGGTATGGGTGAAGCCTTCCGCGTGGCCAAAGAAGACATGGCTGCCGAGAACGTTCGCATCAAAGCCTTGAGCGATCGCTTCTATCAGCAGGTTGCGCACCTGGAAGAGTTGTACATCAACGGCAGCATGACTGCCCGTGTGCCGCACAACCTCAACCTGAGCTTCAACTATGTAGAGGGCGAGTCGCTGATCATGGCGCTCAAGGACCTGGCGGTTTCGTCCGGTTCCGCGTGCACCTCGGCTTCCCTGGAACCTTCCTACGTGCTGCGCGCCCTGGGCCGTAACGACGAGCTGGCACACAGCTCGATCCGTTTCACCTTCGGTCGCTTCACCACTGAGGAAGAGATCGACTACGCCGCGCAGAAAGTCTGCGAGGCAGTGACCAAGCTGCGCGCCTTGTCGCCGCTGTGGGACATGTTCAAAGATGGCGTCGACATCTCCAAAATCGAGTGGGCGGCGCATTAATTCAAAGTCGCCACACCTGCGGCACTTTGAAAACAGCTTCCGAGTGCCGCGAGAGCGACGTGTTGTAACTGATGAGGAATTGCACCATGGCTTACAGCGAAAAGGTCATTGACCACTACGAGAATCCCCGCAACGTCGGCAAGATGAACGCGGAAGATCCTGATGTCGGCACCGGCATGGTCGGCGCGCCGGCTTGCGGCGACGTTATGCGTCTGCAGATCAAGGTGAACGAGCAGGGCATCATTGAAGACGCCAAGTTCAAAACCTACGGCTGCGGCTCTGCCATCGCGTCGAGCTCCCTGGCCACCGAGTGGATGAAGGGCAAGACTCTGGATGAAGCAGAGACCATCAAAAACACTCAGCTGGCTGAAGAACTGGCCCTGCCGCCAGTGAAGATCCACTGCTCCGTGCTCGCTGAAGACGCCATCAAGGCGGCCGTTCGCGACTACAAGCAGAAGAAAGGCCTGCTCTGAGCAGAGTCTGTTCCGCTGCGTTAAGTAACTTGCGTGAGGTAAGGAGTTCCGATGGCTATCAGCATGACCGAAGCGGCCGCCAACCATGTACGCCGCTCCCTCGATGGGCGCGGCAAGGGTGACGGCATTCGTCTGGGCGTTCGCACGACCGGTTGTTCCGGGCTTGCCTACGTGCTCGAGTTCGTCGATGAGCCGGAAAGCGAAGACACGGTGTTCGAGTATCACGGCGTCAAGGTGATCATCGATCCCAAGAGCCTGGTCTACCTTGACGGCACCGAGCTCGATTTCGTCAAGGAAGGGTTGAACGAAGGCTTCAAGTTCAACAATCCCAACTCGCGCGGTGAATGTGGCTGCGGCGAAAGCTTCAACGTCTGAGGCTTATTGTGGGTACTCCTTGTCACTTTGCTTTATTCGACCTGCAGCCGGGCTTCGATCTGGACCTCGACCTGTTGGCGACGCGTTACCGTGAGCTTGCCCGGAGCGTGCACCCCGACCGTTTTGCCGATGCCCCTGAGGCTGAGCAACGGGTTGCGCTGGAGCGCTCCGCCAGTCTGAACGACGCCTACCAAACGCTCAAGAATGCGCCGAAAAGGGCGCGTTACCTGTTGGCGCTGAAGGGCGAAGTTCCGCTGGAAGTCACTGTGCAGGATGCCGAGTTTCTGATGCAGCAGATGCAATGGCGCGAAGAGCTCGAAGATTTGCAGGGCGACGCGGATCTGGCGGGCGTTGCGGTATTCAAACGCCGGCTGAAGGTTGCCCAGGAAGAACTGAACGAAAGCTTCGCGGCCTGTTGGGACGATGCTGCACAGCGTGATCAGGCTGAACGGCTGATGCGCCGCATGCAGTTCCTCGACAAGCTCTCCTACGAAGTGCGCCAGCTCGAAGAGCGCCTCGACGATTAACCCCGCGCCGTCCTTCTGGGGCGGCTCGCCAGTGATATCAGAAAAGCAATGGCTCTACTGCAGATCGCCGAACCCGGCCAAGCTCCAAAACCTCATCAGCGTCGCCTGGCTGTCGGGATTGACCTCGGCACCACCAACTCGCTGGTGGCTGCCCTGCGCAGCGGCATCAGTGAGCCGCTCCCCGACGCCAACGGTCAGGTCATCCTGCCGTCCGCCGTTCGCTATCACGCCGATCGTGTCGAAGTAGGCCAGTCTGCCAAGGGTGCGGCCGCGACAGATCCTCTGAATACCATTATTTCCGTCAAGCGCCTCATGGGGCGCGGGATCTCCGACGTGAAGCATTTGGGTGGGCAGTTGCCTTACCGCTTCACCGGTGGGGAATCCCACATGCCGTTCATTGAAACCGTGCAGGGCCCTAAGAGCCCGGTCGAAGTGTCGGCCGACATTCTTAAGGTGCTGCGCCAGCGCGCCGAAGAAACACTGGGTGGCGAACTGGTCGGTGCGGTCATCACCGTTCCCGCCTATTTCGATGACGCTCAGCGTCAGGCCACCAAAGACGCCGCGAAGCTGGCGGGTCTCACCGTCCTGCGCCTGCTCAACGAGCCCACTGCGGCTGCCGTGGCATACGGGCTGGACCAGAACGCAGAGGGCGTGGTCGCGATTTACGATCTGGGCGGCGGCACCTTCGACATCTCGATCCTGCGCCTCACCGGCGGCGTATTTGAAGTCATGGCCACCGGTGGCGACAGCGCGCTGGGAGGTGATGATTTCGATCACGCCATCGCAACCTGGATCATTGCTGAAGCCGGCCTGTCCGACGACCTCGATCCTGCTGCCCAGCGCCGCTTGATGCAGGCGGCATGTGCGGCGAAGGAATCCCTGACTGACGCCGATTCGGTGGAAGTAGTCCATGGCGAATGGCAGGGCGTTCTGACCCGCGCCGCATTCGATGCCCTCATTGAGCCGATGATCGCCCGCAGTCTCAAAGCTTGCCGTCGTGCCGTTCGTGATTGCGGCATTGAGCTGGATGAAGTCGAAGCCGTGGTCATGGTGGGTGGTTCCACCCGCGTCCCGCGAGTGCGCGAAGCGGTGGCCGAACTGTTCGGCCGCCAGCCGTTGACCGAGATCGACCCCGATCAGGTAGTCGCCATCGGCGCTGCGATTCAGGCCGATACCCTGGCAGGTAACAAGCGCGATGGCGGCGAGCTGTTGCTGCTCGACGTGATCCCGTTGTCCCTGGGGCTGGAGACCATGGGCGGACTGATGGAGAAGGTCATTCCGCGCAACACCACGATCCCGGTGGCCCGCGCCCAGGAATTCACCACTTACAAAGACGGCCAGTCGGCCATGATGATCCACGTGCTGCAAGGCGAGCGTGAGCTGATCAGCGACTGCCGTTCTCTGGCGCGTTTCGACCTGCGCGGCATTCCCGCGATGGTCGCCGGCGCTGCGAAAATCCGAGTGACCTTCCAGGTCGACGCCGACGGCCTGCTCAGCGTGTCCGCCCGCGAGCTGGCGTCGGGCGTTGAGTCGAGCATTCAGGTCAAGCCTTCTTATGGCCTGACTGACGGTGAAATCACCCGCATGCTGAAGGATTCGTTCCAGTACGCCAGTGACGACATGGTGGCTCGCGCGCTGCGAGAGCAGCAGGTCGACGCGCAGCGTTTGCTCGAAGCGGTCGAAGGTGCGTTGCAGGCCGATGGCGAACGCTTGCTCGATGCCGAAGAGCGCATGGTGATCGACATGCAGATGGAAGAACTTCGTGAATTGATGAAGGGCGATGACGGTCCGGCCATCGAGCAGCAGACCAAGCGTCTGTCGCAGGTGACCGATGCGTTCGCCGCCCGCCGCCTGGACTCGACGGTGAAAGCCGCGCTGTCAGGGCGCAACCTGAATGAGATTGAGGAATAACTGATGCCGCAGGTTACATTTCTGCCACACGCCGAGCATTGCCCGGACGGGATGGTTGTCGAGGCCGAAGTCGGCAAGTCGATTCTGGAACTCGCCCACGACCACCACATCGAGATCGAAAGCGCATGCGGCGGCGTCTGCGCCTGCACCACCTGCCACTGCATCATTCGTGCGGGCTTCAACTCCCTCGAAGAAGCGGACGAGCTGGAAGAGGACTATCTTGACCGTGCGTGGGGGCTGGAAGCGCAGTCCCGTCTGGCCTGTCAGGCCAAGGTCGGCACCGAAGACCTCACCGTCGAGATCCCGAAATATTCGCTTAACCACGCTGCCGAAGCGCCGCACTGATCGAGAAGCTGTCATGAGTTACGGTTGGAATGACGTACAACGCATCGCTGAAGAACTCGCCGAGACTCACCCCGGCGTTGACCCTTATTCGGTAGGGTTCACCAAGCTGCAACTGATGATCAAGCAGCTCCCGGATTTCGACGACACCTCTGGCCGCGTCGGCGAGAAAGTGCTCGAGGCGGTCCAGACGCTCTGGGCCGGCGAAATCGACTGATCAGATTTGCACGTTAGGCAATAACATCAAACCCGCGTATAATTCGCGGGTTTAATTTTTCGCAATAATCACTGCTTCTGGAGTTACACCATGGCTGTTCAACGTACTTTCTCGATCATCAAGCCTGATGCTGTTGCCAAAAACGTCATCGGCGAAATCACCACCCGTTTCGAAAAAGCCGGTCTGCGCGTTGTCGCTTCGAAACTGAAGCAACTGTCCAAGGCCGAAGCAGAAGGTTTCTACGCTGAGCACAGCGCCCGTGGCTTCTTCGGTGATCTGGTTGCATTCATGATCTCCGGCCCGGTTGTCGTGCAGGTTCTGGAAGGCGAAAACGCTATCGCTCTGAACCGCGAGCTGATGGGCGCTACCAACCCTAAAGAAGCTGCTGCCGGCACCATCCGCGCTGACTTCGCTGATTCCATCGACGCCAACGCTGTTCACGGCTCCGACTCCGAAGCCGCTGCTGCTCGTGAAATCTCGTACTTCTTCGCTGCTACCGAGGTAACCACTCGCTAAGCTATTGCTGCGAGTGAGGGTGAATCCATGACTGAATCAACTGGCAAAATCAACCTGTTGGGTCTGACCCGGCTGGAAATGGAAAAATTCTTCGAGTCTATCGGGGAGAAACGCTTCCGTGCCGGTCAGGTCATGAAGTGGATTCACCACTTTGGCGTCGATAACTTCGACGCCATGACGAATGTCGGCAAGGCCCTGCGCGAAAAGCTGCAGAGCCGTGCCGAAATTCGCGGTCCAGAAGTCGTCAGCGAGGACATCTCCACCGACGGCACCCGTAAATGGGTCGTCCGTGTCGAGTCCGGCAGCTGCGTCGAGACCGTCTATATTCCGCAAGGCAAACGCGGCACGCTGTGTGTCTCGTCCCAGGCGGGCTGTGCGCTGGACTGCAGCTTCTGCTCCACCGGCAAACAAGGCTTCAACAGCAACCTCACCGCCGCCGAAGTCATTGGCCAGGTGTGGATTGCCAACAAATCTTTTGGCAGTGTCCCGGCTACCGTCGACCGCGCCATCACCAACGTGGTGATGATGGGGATGGGCGAGCCATTGCTGAACTTCGACAATGTCATTGCCGCCATGCATCTGATGATGGATGACCTGGGGTATGGCATTTCCAAGCGCCGGGTGACGCTGTCCACCTCCGGCGTGGTGCCAATGATCGATGAGCTGTCCAAGCACATCGACGTCTCGCTGGCCCTTTCGCTGCACGCGCCCAATGACGCGCTGCGAAACCAGCTGGTGCCGATCAATAAAAAATACCCTCTGAAGATGCTCCTCGAGTCCTGCCGCAACTACATGGCGGCGCTGGGCGAAAAGCGCGTGCTGACCATCGAGTACACGCTGCTCAAGGACATCAACGACAGGCCTGAGCACGCGATCGAGATGATCGAGCTGCTCAAGGACACGCCGTGCAAGGTCAACCTGATCCCGTTCAACCCGTTTCCGCATTCCGGCTACGAACGCCCCAGCAACAACGCAATCCGTCGTTTCCAGGATCTGCTGCATCAAGCCGGCTTCAACGTCACCGTGCGTACCACGCGCGGTGAGGACATCGATGCTGCCTGCGGCCAGTTGGTCGGGCAGGTCATGGACCGCACCCGTCGCAGCGAGCGCTATATCGCTGTGCGAGAGCTCAGTGCCGATGCCGACGTGGTGCAGGCCGCTTCCGCTCGCAATTGAATGCGAATTTGACTGAGAGGATCTCTATGTCCCTGCGCGTTGCGCTGCTGCTCTGTTTTGCCACGCTGCTGGTCGGTTGTGTGTCTACCGGCAACGTCGATCCGCTGAGCACCAGCAAGGGACGTGAGGAAGCTCGTCAGGCTTACGTGCAATTGGGTTTGGGCTATCTTCAGCAAGGTCAGATGGAGCGTGCGAAGGCGCCTCTGAAAAAAGCGCTTGAGCTGAACGGCTCCGATGCGGATGCCAATGCTGCGCTGGCGCTGGTGTTCCAGGCCGAGATGGAACCGGAACTGGCGAACCAGTATTACGAAAAAGCGTTGTCGGCACGTTCCAAAGACGCGCGAATCCTCAACAATTACGGCAGCTTTCTTTACCAGCAGAAACGTTACAAGGAAGCCTACGAGCGCTTCGAGCAGGCCGCCGAGGATAATCTCTACGCCGAGCGCGCCCGAGTGTTCGAAAACCTCGGCATGACGGCTGTGATGCTTGGGGATCGCGACACCGCCCGTGAGCATTTCGACAAAGCCCTGCGCCTCGATCGTCAGCAGCCACGCGCGTTGCTGGAAATGGCTGAGTTGTCGTACGAAGACAGGCATTATGTGCCGGCACGCGATTACTACGAGCGTTTCAGCCAGTTGAGCGAGCAGAATGCGCGGAGCCTGTTGCTCGGCACGCGGCTGGCGAAGGTGTTTGATGATCGCAACAAGGCAGCCAGCTATGGGCTGCTTCTAAAAAGACTCTATCCCGGTACGCCGGAATATCAGCAATACCTGTCGGAGCAATGATGAAAGCGGCGCATCCCGAAGTTGTAGCAGCCACTCGCACGAACCCAGGCGAAACATTGCGACAGGCCCGCGAGAGCAAGAACTGGTCGCTGCCAGATGTGGCGTTGAGGCTCAACCTCACCGTGACTTCCCTGACTCATCTGGAAGTGGGCGATTTCGACAAGCTCCCCGGCCATACCTTTGCCCGCGGCTATGTCCGCGCCTACGCCAAGCTGCTTGACCTTGATCAAGCTGCATTGGTCAGCGCGTTCGATCAGTACACGGGCACCGACGGCAAGGGCAGCAGCGTTCATGCGCTGGGCCGAATCGAAGAGCCAGTACGGCTGTCTCACAATATCCTGCGCATCGTCAGCCTCTTGCTGCTCATTGCCTTGATCGGGGGCGGCTTCGTGTGGTGGCAGGATCAAGCCACGCTGCGTGGCAAGGAACCGACCAATCTGGGCATGGAGCACGTCGAAGTCGAAAGCGCCGACGGCACCACCCAGATCCATCCGCTCGACGAGCCGGAAGATCAAGCTGTCGCTCAAGGCCAGACCGCGCTGCCGTTGAACAACGCCGAGCCTGCGTCCGCGCCTGAAGCCCCTGCTGCATCCAGCAGTGCATCCACCAACACGGGCACGGTCACAGGCGCTGCTGTTCCACACAGCACATCGACTACCGCGCCGGTAGCACCCGCACATACCACGTCGACCCCAACCGCGCCGGTCACCACCGTGGCGCCAACGCCTGCGACCACCGCACCCGTCAATACCGCAACGAGTGCAGCGGCTGACGCAGCGCCCGTACCGGCAGGTGCCGGCCGCGTTCAGGTTCAGTTTGTCAACGATTGCTGGACCCAGGTCACCGATGGCAACGGCAAAGTGCTGATGAGCGGACTCAAGAAAAAAGGCGACAGCCTCGACGTCAATGGCAAGCCGCCGCTGACCCTGCGCCTGGGCTTTGCTCGCGGCGCGCAAGTGAGCTACAACGGTCAGCCGGTTGATGTGGCACCTTTCACCAGTGGCGAAACTGCTCGCCTGAAGCTAGGGCAATAAGTCATGCACGGCGAATCTCCGATCAAACGTCGCGAATCTCGTAAAATCTGGGTCGGCTCGGTGCCGGTCGGTGGCGATGCCCCGATCGCAGTGCAGAGCATGACCAACAGCGACACCAATGACGTCGCGGCTACCGTGGCACAGATCAACCGTCTGGAAGCCGCCGGCGTGGACATCGTTCGCGTCTCGGTGCCGGACATGGACGCTGCCGAGGCCTTCGGCCGTATCAAGCAGTTGGTCAAGGTCCCGCTGGTCGCTGACATCCATTTCGATTATCGAATCGCCCTGCGCGTTGCCGAGCTGGGCGTCGATTGCCTGCGGATCAACCCGGGCAACATCGGCCGCGAAGACCGCGTCCGCGCGGTGGTCGAGGCGGCCCGCGATCGCGGCATTCCGATCCGTATCGGCGTCAACGCCGGTTCGCTGGAAAAAGACCTGCAGAAGAAGTACGGCGAGCCAACGCCGGCGGCCCTCGTCGAGTCCGCGCTGCGTCACGTCGAGCATCTGGACCGTCTGGATTTCCAGGACTTCAAGGTCAGCGTCAAGGCCTCCGATGTGTTCATGGCAGTCGAGGCTTATCGGCTTCTTGCCAGGCAAATCATCCAGCCGTTGCACTTGGGCATCACTGAAGCGGGCGGTTTGCGCTCAGGCACAGTGAAATCAGCCGTCGGCCTAGGTATGCTGCTGGCCGAAGGGATCGGCGATACCATTCGGATTTCGCTCGCAGCCGATCCGGTTGAAGAAGTGAAGGTCGGTTACGACATCCTCAAGTCGCTGCGCCTGCGTTCCCGTGGCATCAACTTCATCGCCTGCCCGAGCTGCTCGCGGCAGAACTTCGATGTGGTCAAGACCATGAACGAGCTGGAAGGGCGCCTTGAAGATTTGCTCGTGCCGCTGGATGTTGCGGTGATCGGTTGCGTGGTGAACGGTCCCGGCGAGGCGAAAGAAGCCCATGTCGGTCTGACCGGAGGCACGCCGAACCTGATCTACATTGATGGCAAGCCGGCGCAAAAGCTGACAAATGACAATCTGGTGGAACAGCTTGAACGCTTGATCCGTCAGAGAGCGGCCGAAAAGGTCGAGGCCGACGCAGCGCTGATCGCGCGCGGCTAACCCAGTTTCCAAGGAATATTTGTGAGTAAGTCTCTGCAAGCCATTCGTGGCATGAACGACATCCTGCCGGATCAGACGCCGCTGTGGCGCTACTTCGAGGGTACGGTCTCGCGTTTGCTGGATAACTACGGTTATCGCCAGATCCGCATGCCGATCGTCGAGTTCACCGACCTGTTCAAACGCTCCATCGGCGAAGTCACGGACATCGTCGAGAAAGAGATGTACACCTTCGCTGACCGCAATGGCGATTCGCTGACCCTGCGCCCTGAAGGCACGGCGGCCTGCGTGCGTGCGGTCCTCGAACACGGCATCACCGGTGGCGGTCAGGTGCAGAAACTCTGGTACATCGGTCCGATGTTTCGCCACGAGCGTCCGCAAAAAGGCCGTTATCGTCAGTTTCACCAGATCGGTGTCGAGGTGTTCAACCTTGATGGTCCGGACATCGACGCCGAGCTGATCGTTCTGACCTGGCGTCTGTGGGGCCTGCTGGGTATTCGCAATGCCGTCAAACTGGAACTCAACAGCCTGGGCACCAGTGAAGCCCGCGGCCGTTATCGTGAAGCGCTGGTCGAGTATCTCTCGGCGCGTCACGAGCAACTGGACGAAGACAGTCAGCGCCGTCTGAAGAGCAATCCGCTGCGCGTGCTTGATACCAAACACCCTGAAACCCAGGCGGTGCTGGTTGATGCACCCAAGCTGGCAGATTACCTGGACGACGAATCCCGGGTTCACTTCGAAGGCCTGAAGGCGCGTCTCGACGCGGCGGGCATTCCGTACGTGATCAACCCGAAGCTGGTTCGTGGCCTGGATTACTACAGCAAAACCGTATTCGAGTGGGTCACTGACCAGCTCGGCGCTCAGGGGACTGTCTGCGCGGGTGGCCGTTACGACGGTCTGGTCGAGCAGATGGGCGGCAAACCGACGTCAGGCGTGGGCTTTGCCATGGGCATCGAACGTCTGGTGCTGCTGCTGGAAACCCTCGAGCAGATTCCCGAAGAGATCGCCCGTACGGTCGACGTTTACGTTTGCGCATTCGGCGAGGCCGCCGAGCTGGCAGCGCTGACCCTGTCCGAGCGCTTGCGCGATCAGGCGCCAAATCTGCGTCTGCAAGTCAATGCCGGAGCTGGCAGCTTCAAGAGCCAGTTCAAGAAGGCCGACAAGAGCGGTGCGCTGTACGCGCTGATCCTTGGCGACGAAGAGCTGGCGCGCAAGGAAGTGGGCGTCAAGCCGCTGCGTGGTCAGGGCGAGCAACAAAATATTGCCTGGGATGCTCTGTCCGAGCACCTGGCCACCTGCATTTCGCAGGGTTGAAGCAGATAAAAGCCGATTTAGCGAATAGGAGTATTGGGGTGTCGAGTACCGATGATGATGAGCTGGTTGCCGTAAAGGACTGGTGGCAGCGTAACGGCAAGCCTCTGCTGACCGGCGGCCTGCTCGCGGTGATCGTGGTGTTGGGCTGGCAAGGCTGGCAGCGCTATCAGAACAACCAGGCGCAGGGTGGTTCGGCGCTGTACCAGCAATTGCTGGAAACCGCACTGACGCCAAGCGGCCAGGCTGATGCAGGCCGTGTGGCCGAGATCGCCGGCAAGCTGAAGAGCGAATTCGGTGGCACCGCGTACGCCCAGTACGGCAGCCTGTTCGTGGCCAAAGTGGCTGTGGACACCGGCAAGCTGGATGACGCTGCGAACGAACTGAAATCCGTGACCGACAAGCCGGCCAACGCGACCCTGGGTGAAATCGCCCGTCAGCGTCTGGCTCGTGTCCTCGCTGCACAGAACAAGGCCGAAGACGCGCTGAAGCTGCTCGACGGTCAGGCCGACCAGTCTTTCGCGGCCAGCCGTGAAGAGCTGCGTGGCGACCTGCTGGTTCAGCTGGGTCGCACCGATGATGCTTATGCTGCATACAAAAAGGCCAAGGCGGCGCTTTCCGAAGAAGCGGCTGTTGGCGGTCTGCAAATGAAGCTCGACGATCTGGCGAAAGGGGATGCGTGACGTGATTCGTTGGAAACATGCAGCATTGCTGGCTCTGGCCATTCTGGCCGCGGGTTGCAGCAGCAACAGCAAAAAAGAGCTGCCACCGGCAGAACTCGTCGACTTCAAGCAAGAAGTGACCCTGCAGAAGTTGTGGAGCCGTTCCGTCGGTGACGGTCAGGGCGACATCTACAACATGCTGGTTCCGGCCATCGACGGCGAGAACATCTACGCTGCCGATGCGAACGGCCTGGTCATGGCGATCAACCGCAGCAACGGCGACGTGGTCTGGAAAAAAGAGCTTGAGCAACCGGTATCCGGCGCCGTCGGCGTAGGTTTCGGTCTGGTCATGCTGGGCACGTTGCGCGGCGAAGTCATCGTCCTCGACGAAGCCACTGGCGAGCAGAAGTGGAAAGCCAAGGCGACCAGCGAAGTGCTGTCCGCTCCGGCCACCAACGGCAGTGTCGTGGTTGCCCAGACTCAGGATGACCGGGTTATCGGTTATGACGCCATCACTGGTGATCAGCGCTGGATCTACGAGAGCAGTCCTGCGGTTCTGACATTGCGGGGCACCGGCGCACCGATTGCCACCAGTTCGTTGGCCATCGCTGGGCTGTCGACCGGCAAGGTTGTGGCGCTGGACATCAACAACGGCGTCCCGGCCTGGGAGCAGCGCGTTGCCGTTCCGACAGGTCGTTCCGAGCTGGATCGTGTGGTCGACATCGACGGCGGTTTGCTGCTTTCCGGCAACACGCTGTATGTCGCGACCTATCAGGGCCGCGTAGCCGGCCTGGAACTGCAGAGCGGTCGTGTGCTGTGGCAGCGTGATGCCTCGAGTTATTCGGGTGTGGCGCAGGGCTTCGGCAGCGTTTACGTTTCGCTTGCCAACGGCACCGTGGAAGGCATCGATGAGCGCTCTTCCACCGGTCTGTGGAGCAACGACTCGCTGGCCCGTCGCCAACTCGGCGCGCCGGAAGTGTTCTCCAGCTACGTCGCGGTCGGTGACATGGAAGGCTATCTGCACCTGCTGAGCCAGGTCGATGGCCATTTCGTCGCCCGTGAAAAGATCGACAGCGATGGCCTGCGTGCTCGCCCGCTGGTCTCCGGCAGCACCATTTACGTCTTCGGCAACAGCGGCAAGCTGGAAGCGCTGACGATCAAGTAGTGGCTGTCTATGCTTGAGGCGGTCGAGTATCGGCTTCTTCAGGCGGCCCCGCTTCCATGGGGCCTGCGGCGCTTCGGCGTCGCTCCGAACTCCGGCCGCTGCCTTGCAGCGGCTTTTGTATTTTCTGAAATAACGAAGTGGAGAGCCGCATGGTTCCCGTAATCGCCCTGGTGGGTCGACCGAACGTCGGCAAGTCCACCTTGTTCAACCGCCTGACCAGGACTCGTGACGCCATCGTCGGCGACTTGTCCGGTCTGACCCGTGATCGCCAATACGGTGAGGCCAAGTGGCAAGGGCGCTCCTACATCCTGATCGACACCGGCGGTATCTCCGGTGACGAACACGGCATGGACGAAAAAATGGCCGAGCAGTCGCTGCTGGCCATCGAAGAGGCCGATGTCGTGTTGTTCCTCGTTGACGCCAAAGCAGGCTTCACTGCCGCCGACCAGATGATTGGCGAGCACCTGCGCAAGCGCAACAAGACGTCCTACGTGGTCGCCAACAAAGTCGACAACATCGACCCTGACATGGCCCGCGCCGAGTTCGCACCGCTGGGCATGGGTGACGCGATTCCGGTCGCCGGCGCTCACGGTCGAGGCATCACGCAGATGCTCGAGATCGCCCTGCGCGATTTCCCGAAAGACGCTGACGAAGTCGAAGAAGGCGAAGAAGAGGAAGTCGTTGCCGAAGGTCAGGAAGCCAAGCGCATTCCCGGCCCGAGCGAGAAGGACGGCATCAAGATCGCAATCATCGGTCGCCCCAACGTCGGCAAGTCGACGCTGGTCAACCGCATGCTCGGTGAAGACCGGGTCATCGTCTACGACGAGCCGGGCACTACCCGCGACAGCATTTACATCCCGTTCGAACGCAACGAAGAAAAGTACACGCTGATCGACACCGCCGGTGTGCGCAAGCGCGGCAAGATCCACGAAGAAGTCGAAAAGTTCTCCGTGGTGAAAACCCTGCAGGCAATCAAAGACGCCAACGTGGTGATCTTCGTGATGGACGCCCGCGAAGGCGTCGTCGACCACGACCTCAACCTGCTGGGCTTTGCCCTTGAATCCGGTCGGGCTCTGGTCATCGCGCTGAACAAGTGGGATGGCATGGTGCCGAGCGAGCGCGACTACGTGAAGGTTGAGCTGGAGCGCCGGTTGTTCTTCGTCGACTTCGCCGACATCCACTTCATCTCGGCGCTGCACGGCACCGGCGTAGGTAACCTGTATCAGTCGGTGCAGAACTCGTTCAAATCCGCTGTGACCCGTTGGCCGACCAGCCGTTTGACCCAGATTCTGGAAGACGCAGTCAGCGAGCACGCTCCGCCGATGGTGGGCAGCCGCCGCATCAAGCTGCGTTACGCTCACTTGGGTGGCGCGAACCCGCCGTTGATCGTGATCCACGGTAACCAGGTCGAGAAAGTGCCGAAGTCGTACGTCCGGTATCTCGAGAACACCTATCGCCGCGTGCTCAAGCTGGTCGGTACGCCGATCCGCATCGAGTTCAAGGGTGGCGAGAACCCGTATGAAGGCAACAAGAACACGCTGACCGACCGCCAGGTCAACAAGAAGCGTCGGATGATGTCGCACCACAAGAAGGCCGACAAGAAGCGCCGCGACAAGCGCTGATCGTGTAGAGGTCTTTCTCGGAAAAGGCGCCAGTGGCGCCTTTTTTTGTGCGCGACATCTGGGCTATCCTGCGGGTCCCCGAGCCCTTCAGGTGTCGGGAGTGGAGCAGGAAAACCCCCATGATCACCAGCAAACTGCCGAACGTTGGCACCACCATTTTTACTGTGATGTCTCAGCTTGCCGCCGAAACCGGGGCGATCAATCTGTCTCAGGGTTTTCCCGATTTCGATGGGCCCGACGCACTGCGTGAAGCTCTTTGCCGCCGCGTCATGGACGGCAACAATCAATACGCGCCGATGGCCGGCCTGCCGGTATTGCGCGAGCAAGTCGCGGCCAAGATTGCGCGGTGCTACGGCCGTCAGGTCGGCGTCGACAGCGAAATCACCATCACCCCCGGCGCCACCCACGCCATTTTCTGCGCCATCCAAACTGTTGTGAGCGCCGGCGATGAAGTCATCGTCTTCGACCCGTGCTACGACAGTTATGCCCCTTCGGTAGAACTGGCCGGCGGGCGCACGGTGCATGTGCAGCTCAAGGATGGCGATTTCGCCATCGACTGGGAAAAACTCAGCGCAGCGCTGAGCCCTCGCACTCGTATGATCGTCATCAACACGCCGCACAACCCGAGCGGCGCGTTGATCACCCGCGAGGAACTGGATCGCCTGGCGGCGTTGATCCGGGACCGGGACATCTACGTGCTCAGCGATGAAGTCTACGAACACCTGGTGTTTGACGGCCTGCAGCACGCCAGCGTGCTGGCCCATGACGAACTCTACCAGCGCGCGTTTGTGGTCAGTTCGTTCGGCAAGACCTACCACGTCACTGGCTGGAAAACCGGCTACCTCGTTGCGCCGCCGGCACTGACCGCCGAAGCGCGGAAGATCCATCAGTTCGTCGCGTTCTGCGGGGTGACACCGCTGCAATGGGCGCTGGCCGATTTCATGGCGGCGCACCCTGAACATGTCGACGAACTGCCGGCGTTCTATCAGGCCAAGCGCGACTATTTCTGCGATCGCCTGGAAGCCTCGCGCTTCACCTTCACGCGCGCCAGCGGCACGTACTTTCAGCTGGTTGATTATTCGCAGATCCGCCCGGACCTCAATGACGTCGACATGTCGCTGTGGATGACCCGCGAGCACGGTGTGGCCAGCATTCCGATTTCGGTGTTCTATCAGAATCCGCCCGAAGGCCAGCGCCTGATCCGGCTGTGCTTCCCCAAACGTGAGGAGACGCTGCGTCTGGCGGCGGAGAAGCTATGCGCGATCTGAGTACGCTGCCCAATCTGAATATCGCGTTGGTTCAGACCACGTTGGTCTGGCACGACGCCCCGGCGAACCACGCCCACTTCGAAGAGCTGCTGGCCCAGGCCAAAGGCGCGGATCTGGTGATCCTGCCGGAGATGTTCACCACTGGCTTTACCATGGCGTCCGAAACTCAGGCCGAACCTGAAGACGGCCCGACTGCCCAGTGGATACTGGCGCAGGCCAGGCAACTTGATGCCGTGGTGACCGGCAGCGTGATCATTCGCGCTGCTGACGGCAGCCATCGCAATCGCTTGCTGTGGGCGCGGCCGGACGGCGAGCTGCTGCATTACGACAAGCGCCATCTGTTCCGGATGGCCGGCGAGCACGAGCATTACAGTCCGGGCGAGCGCCAGGTGCAGTTCGAGCTCAAGGGCTGGCGGATTCGTCCGCTGATCTGCTACGACCTGCGTTTTCCGGTGTGGAGCCGTGACGCCCACAACACCGATCTGCTGCTCTATACCGCCAATTGGCCGGGTGCTCGCCGTCTGCACTGGAACCGCTTGCTGCCGGCGCGCGCCATCGAGAACCTGTGTTACGTCGCTGCGGTGAATCGTGTGGGGATTGATGGCAAGGGCTTCGCCTACACGGGCGACAGCCAGGTGCTGGATTTTCAGGGCGAGAGCCTGCTCAACATCGGCGAGGCGGACGGGGTGTTTCAGGTCAGCCTGTCAGCGCAGAGCCTGGCGGCCTACCGCGAGAAATTCCCGGCCTGTCTCGACGCTGATACATTCGAGATACAGTAACGTCATAGAGTTAGTGGGCGAGTGGTCGATAGCGGTTGTACCCAGACAGGAGATCGGTATGACCACCATCAGCACATCCTCATTGAGTTCGTATTCCACCAGCTTCACGGTCGCGGTCAAGAAAGACGCCGCGACAACGGCGGCTGACAGCGACGCCTCCACCACCGACGCCACTGCGGCTTCTGCCTCAACGACAACCACTGCAGCCGGTGGCGCTGGCGGTGCCGGTGGGGCCGGTGGGGCAGGCGGCGCGTCTGATTCTTCCAGCACCAGCGAGCAGGCCATCGAGAAGCTGGAAGAGCAGATCAAGGAAACCCAGAAGCGCCTGCAGGAGCAGCAACAGCAACTCGCTGCCGCTCAGGCAAGTTCGGGTTCCGATGAGGAGAAATCGGCAAGGGTGATGGCCATTCAGGGACAGATATCGTCGACGACCGCCAGCCTGTCCACGGAGCAGGCGGCGCTTCTACAACTGCAGAAGTCCGGCAGCATCAACACCACCGCCTGATTCACTGATTCAAACATAAACCGCTCCATGACCTCGGTCGTGGGGCGTATTTGCGTCTGCAATAAATCCGACTTCAGATGTTTGTACGCTGGCCGATACAAAGTGCACCTCATAAGGAGTTCATCATGACCACCATCAACACCAGTTCGTTGGGCGCTTACTCCAGCGTGTTCACGGCTGCCGTCAAAACTGACGACTCCACCAAGAGCGATGCCAAGACCGCCAGCGTCGAGCTGCGTGGTAACGTCTATGGCGACACCAAGGCGGCCGGAGCCACTGAGTCGGGCGACGCGCCGAGCATGAAGGAGGAGATGATCAAGCAGTTGCAGGAGCAGATTGAGCGAACGCAGAAAATGCTTCAGCAGCAGCAGGCTCAGTTGGCCGCTGTACAGGGCAGCAAGACGCCGGATGAGCTGAAGGCCACGCAGGTCATGGCGATCCAGCAGCAGATTTCCGGGACCATGGCGCAGCTGGGCGCATTGCAGGCCTCTCTGTTGAACTTGATGAAAGTCAAAGTCGACACCACGGCCTGATAATCCGGCGCTCAAACAAAAGGCCCTGAAGCTTGCACTTCAGGGCCTTTTTTATCGTGGGAATGATTGCCGGCAGTTATGCCGCTTTTGTCCCGTCAGCCTGCAGCAAGCCACGATTGAGAGCGCTAAACAGCGCCTTGAAGCTGGCCGTGGTGATGTTTTCGTCGATGCCGACGCCATGCACCGCCCGGTCACCGTTCACACGCAATTCGATGTAAGCAGCGGCCTTCGCCGTGGTGCCTGCGCCGATGGCGTGTTCGTTGTAGTCCATGATCTCGGCCGACACCGGGAGACCAGCGACCAGCGCTTCCAGGGCGCCGTTGCCGGTGCCTTTCCAGCGCAGATTGCTTTCGCTGTCGCTCATTCCGGTCACGACCACTTCGACTGCGCTGTTGCCGTTTTCTTCTTGCAAACGATGGCTGACCAGCGCGTACGGCTTGTTGGCCTGCAGGTATTCACGCTTGAACAGCGAGTAGATCTGCTGAGCGGTCATCTCCAGGCCCAGTCGATCGGTCTCGCCCTGAACCACTTGGCTGAACTCGATCTGCATGCGACGCGGCAGGGAAATACCGTATTCCTGTTCCAGCAGGTAAGTAATCCCGCCCTTGCCCGACTGGCTGTTGACGCGGATCACCGCCTCGTAGCTGCGGCCAATGTCGGCCGGGTCGATTGGCAAGTACGGCACTTCCCACATCGTGCCTTCTTTCTGCTGGGTGAGGCCCTTGCGGATCGCATCCTGGTGGGAGCCGGAGAACGCGGTATGCACCAGATCGCCGACATACGGGTGACGCGGGTGCACCGGAATCTGGTTGCACTCCTCGACGACCTTGCGCACGCCGTCGATGTCGGAAAAGTCCAACTGTGGATTCAGGCCCTGGGTGTACATGTTCAGCGCGACCGTCACCAGGTCGACGTTGCCGGTGCGCTCGCCGTTGCCGAACAGGCAGCCTTCAACGCGATCCGCGCCGGCCATCAGGCCCAGCTCGGTCGCCGCCACGCCGGTGCCTCGGTCGTTGTGGGTATGCAGGCTGATGATCACGCTGTCACGGCGTGAAATGTTGCGGCAGAACCATTCGATCTGGTCGGCGTAGATGTTCGGGGTGGCGACTTCGACGGTTGCCGGCAGATTGAGGATCACCTTGTTCTGCGGCGTCGCGTTCCACACTTCGATGACGGCGTCGCAGACTTCCTTGGCGAACTCCAGCTCGGTGGCGCTGAACGTCTCAGGCGAGTACTCGAACTGCCATTGGGTTTCTGGCTGCAGGGCGGCGTATTTGACGAACAGCTGAGCAGCATTCACGGCGATGGCTTTCACGCCCGCTTTGTCCTGGTTGAAGACGATGCGGCGGAAGGACGGGCAGGTGGCGTTGTACAGGTGGACGATGGCTTTTTTGGCGCCGCGCAGGGATTCGAACGTCCGTGCGATGAGGTCTTCGCGGGCCTGAGTCAGGACCTGAATGGTGGTGTCGTCCGGGATGTGGCCGTCTTCGATGAGCGTGCGCACGAAGTCGAAATCCGTTTGCGACGCAGAAGGGAAGGAGGCTTCGATTTCCTTCACACCGACTTGCACGAGGGTCTTCCAGAAACGCAGCTTCTTGACCGCATCCATGGGCTCGATCAGGGACTGGTTACCGTCACGCAAGTCGGAGCTGCACCAGATCGGCGCCGCAGTGATGGTCTTGGAAGGCCAGGTGCGGTCAGGCAGGTCGATGACAGGAAAGGCGCGGTACTTGGTCGAGGGATCTTTGAGCATGGTCATGTGAATAATCCTTGTTGTACTCAGGGCCGAAAGGAGGCGGCCAGCCGGTTGATGCGAGAGTAGCACTGCGGGAAGAGCGTCGAGGCACCGCGTTCAGCTTTGCAGTCGTGCGCTCACGAGGCAGAGGCAGCGATGTTGACGCATCAGAATGAGGGTGTGAGAGGTTTTCATGTCGCCAAACGTAACTAATGGGGTGAAAGCTGGCAAGCGGTTGGGAAAAATTGAGAGAAGTAACCGGTAAAAGCTTCAGGTTGAGATTCTATTGCCAGATTTTGATGCTGTGCGCGATTTAATTGCTGGTGCGATTCGGTCTGAACGTACCGGCCGCTCCAATGGTAGGACCGGCTTCAGCCTGGAAGGGGCCAGAATTTGCACCACCAGATTTGCGGTGTTGCGCCTGACGCCTTCCCGGATAAAGCGGGTTCTACAGGGGGCCTACAGAGCTACTCAGCCCTCTAGAGCGTTACGGCTGAAACGCATTGATGAAAATGGCCGGATCCACCCGCGCGTCATTCAGGCTGACGTTCCAGTGCATGTGCGGTCCCGTCGCGCGACCGGTCGAACCCACACGCCCGACCACGCCACCACGCGGCACGGCATCGCCGACTTTCACGTCGATCTTCGACATATGGCAGAACATGCTGATAAAGCCCTGCCCATGATCGACGAACACCGTATTGCCGTTGAAGAAGTAGTTACCGATCAAAATCACCTTGCCCGCCGCCGGCGACTTGATAGGCGTACCGGCCGGAACCGCGAAGTCCAGTCCGGCGTGAGGATTACGCTCCTCGCCGTTGAAGAAACGTCGCACGCCGAATTTGCTCGAGAGCGGCCCGTCCACCGGTTTGTCCAGCAGAAGGTTGCTCGGGGTCACGGGACTGAACGTACGGTAGGCGCGGACCTGCACATCGAGTTCCTGCTCAATGCGCTTTAGGTCGTCCGGGTTGGGATTGACCTGGCGCTGGTTTTTCAGGGTAATCCGCTGCTCCGGGTACTTCTTGTTGCCCACCACGAAAGGCAGGTTACGGCCGCCGCTGCTGACCTGCTGCGACGTGCCTGGCTTGACGCTCAGCGGAATGCCGACAATGGCCAGCCAGCGGGCGTCCTGATCCTTGACCACCAGCACCGGCTTGCCCTGCCACGTGGCCTTGGGTGCTTGCGCGGCGGGACCAAGATCGACCACCGCCACGCCGCCCGGCACCGGCTTGTTGAGCAAACGGGAAATGTAGCTGTCAGCGTAGGCGGGCAGGGCAGCGCAAAAGACCAAGGCGGCAGTGGCCAACGAGCGGGATAGAAGAGGGAGCATTGATCAATCCAGAAGTGAAAGGGTGACAGGCGTCAGATGGTTGTCTTCGACGCGCACTTGCAGCTCGCCATCCGCCAGCTTCGCCGTCAGGCGCTGACCCTGATGCGTCTGCTCGGCAGCGCGAATGGCCCTGCCGCGCTCATCCAGCAAAATACTGTAACCACGGCCGAGGGTCGCCAGCGGGCTGACCACGTTGAGCGTCTGCACCTGACTTTGCAGCTGCAGGCGACGGCTCTTGATGTTTTCCTTGATCGCACGGGGCAGCCGCTCGGCCAGTACCGCCAGGCGCTGACGCAGAAACATCAGCGTGCGTCCCGGATGTTGCGCGGCCAGGCGGCTTTCCAGGTGGCTCATGCGCACCTGGCGCTTGTGCATCTGCTGCTCAAAGGCACGACGCATGCGCATGTCCAGATCGTCGAGGCGCTGGGCGCGCTGGCGCAGACGCTCGCCAGGGTGACGCAAGCGGCGGGAGATCCCGTCCAGACGCAACTGCTCACGCATCAGCCGGTCCTGCATGCGGCTGATCAGTCGGCGCTCCAGGCTGTCGACGCGGCGCTGCAAGTCGCTTGAATCCGGCGCCAGCAGTTCTGCAGCGGCGGAGGGGGTCGGGGCACGCACGTCGGCGACGAAGTCACTGATCGAGACATCGGTTTCGTGACCGACCGCGCTGACGATCGGCGTTACGCATGCGTCGATGGCCCGGGCCACGGCCTCTTCGTTGAAGCACCACAGGTCCTCCAGCGAGCCGCCGCCCCGGGCGAGGATCAACGCATCGAAGCCGCGATCGTCAGCAAGTTTCAGGGCGCGCACGATCTGGCCGATGGCCTCGCGGCCCTGCACAGCGGTGGGGATCAGAGTGAGTTCGACCTGGGGGGCGCGACGGCGAAACACGCTGATGATGTCGCGAATCACCGCGCCGGTCGGGGAGCTGATGATGCCGATGCGCTTGGGGTGCAGGGGCAGGGCGACCTTGCGCTCGGCGCTGAACATCCCTTCGGCGCTGAGCTTCTCTTTCAGCGCATCGAAAGCCAGACGCAGCGCGCCATCGCCAGCAGGCTCTACGGTGTCGAGAATCAGCTGATAGTCGCCGCGGCCTTCAAACAGCGAAACCTTGCCGCGCACCTTGACCGCCAGGCCGTCCTTCAACGCCTGACGCACCCGCGCCGCGTTGCTGCGAAACAACGCGCAACGCACCTGGGCGCCGGAGTCCTTCAGCGTGAAGTAAACGTGCCCGGAGGCCGGACGCGAGAGGTTGGAAATCTCGCCCTCGACCCAGATGCTGGAAAAAACATCTTCCAGCAGCACGCGTGCGCGGCCGTTGAGCTGGCTGACAGTGAGGACGTCCCGGTCAAGGCCGAGTCTTGCGAAGGGGTCTTTGATCATGGCGGCATCATAAAGGCATTGGGGCACGGGTCACCAGATGAGATCGCTGACGGCGCGCGCCCCGACGGCCATACTTGACGTCACCGACAGCGCGATTAAGCTGCCGCCCCCGATTACTCGTCAGACAGGCCCGTCATGGACACCCAAAGCATCATCGTCCCGCAAATCTCCAGCTTTCCTGCGCACGAAGCGAAGGCGCGGGCGATCCTGCGCTGGCTGGTGAAGCTGAACGTCGTCGAAGAATCGCTGACCACCTGTGGGCGCAGCTTCAACCGCATGGCCTACGCGGTTGCCCCGGGCGCGCGACGCTTCGTCGAAAACCCGGACGCCTTGCCATTCGGTCAACCGGTCAACGGTCTGGAAATCGTCCTCAAGCGCTGCATCTATACGCCGCAGCAGGGCTTCAAGGAGGAGGCCGGTTGCCCGGAATGCCGGCGCGAGATCGGCGAAGCCCTGTTCGACAGCCTGGAAGACTGGATGCCGGGCCACACCGACAACTTCATGTGCCCCGAATGCCGCCACGAAGACGACATCAACGGGTTTCTGTTTCTTGAGCCGTGCGGGTTCTCGAATCTGGGGTTCATCTTCAACAACTGGCTGGATGCCGGCTTCAAAAGCAGTTTTGTCGAGGCGTTTGCCGAGCGAATGGACCGGCCGGTGTCCCATGTCAACGTCAGGATGTAGATCTGCGCGGCTGTCATTGGGCGCCGTAATCCGGCTCATGCGTAAATAGCCTGATCTTTACATTGAGATAGTGCAGGTGTCTGGGTACAATGGCGCGCTTCCATTTTCCCGCTCGGGAGCCCAGCGATGCTGCGTATCAGCCAAGAAGCCCTTACATTCGACGACATTCTCCTTGTGCCCGGTTATTCCGAGGTGCTTCCCAACGAAGTCAGTCTTAAAACACGCCTGACCCGTGGCATCGAACTCAACATCCCCCTCGTTTCCGCCGCTATGGACACCGTCACTGAAGCCCGTCTGGCAATCGCCATGGCTCAGGAAGGCGGCATCGGCATCATCCACAAGAACATGACCGTCGAGCAGCAAGCTGCCGAAGTGCGCAAGGTCAAGAAGTTCGAAGCGGGTGTGGTCAAGGATCCGATCACCATCGAGGCTGACGCCACCGTTCGCGATCTGTTCGAACTGACCCGTCAACACAACATCTCCGGCGTTCCGGTCCTGCATGACGGCGAGCTCGTCGGCATCGTGACCTCCCGCGACGTCCGTTTTGAAACCCGCCTTGATGTGCCTGTTCGCGAAGTGATGACGCCGAAAGAGCGTCTGGTCACCGTCCGCGAAGGCGCCGACAAGTACGAAGTGCGCGATCTGCTGCACAAGCACCGTCTGGAAAAAGTCCTGATCGTCGACGACAAGTTCGCGCTCAAGGGCATGATGACCGTCAAGGACATCGAGAAATCCAAAGCCTGGCCGCTGGCGAGCAAAGACGACCAGGGTCGCCTGCGTGTCGGCGCTGCGGTCGGCACCGGTAAAGACACCGGCGAACGTGTCAGCGCACTGGTTGCTGCGGGCGTGGACGTTATCGTTGTCGACACCGCCCACGGCCACTCCAAAGGTGTGATCGACCGCGTTCGCTGGGTCAAACAGAACTTCCCTGACGTGCAGGTCATCGGCGGCAACATCGCCACCGGCGCCGCTGCACTCGCACTGGTCGAAGCTGGCGCTGACGGCGTCAAGGTCGGCATCGGTCCTGGCTCCATCTGCACCACCCGTATCGTGGCTGGCGTGGGCGTCCCGCAAATCAGCGCCATCGCCAACGTGGCTTCGGCACTGGAAGGCACCGACGTTCCGCTGATCGCCGACGGCGGCATCCGTTTCTCGGGTGACCTTTCCAAGGCCATCGTTGCCGGTGCCTACTGCGTGATGATGGGTTCGATGTTTGCCGGTACTGAAGAAGCACCGGGCGAGATCGAGCTGTTCCAGGGCCGTTCGTACAAGGCCTATCGCGGCATGGGTTCGCTGGGCGCAATGTCCCAGGCTCAAGGCTCGTCGGACCGTTACTTCCAGGACTCGTCCGATGGCGCGGAAAAACTCGTACCGGAAGGTATCGAAGGCCGCGTTGCGTACAAGGGTTCACTGACTGCCATCGTTCACCAGTTGATGGGCGGCTTGCGCTCTTCGATGGGGTACACCGGCAGCGCCGACATCCACGAAATGCGCACCAAGCCTGAATTCGTGCGCATCACCGGTGCCGGCATGGCTGAGTCCCACGTTCACGACGTGCAGATTACGAAGGAAGCGCCGAACTACCGCGTAGGTTGATCGGAACGCGCCTGATGACTCAGGCGCGTTTCACGAATTGTGTACCGGGGCTGTTCATGACAGCCCCGTCTTGTTTCTGATTTTCGACGAGAATGACTATGGCCCTCGACATTCACGCCCACCGCATCCTGATCCTGGACTTCGGTTCCCAGTACACCCAGCTGATCGCCCGTCGCGTTCGCGAAATCGGCGTGTACTGCGAACTGCACCCGTTCGACATGTCGGACGAAGCGATCCGCGAATTCGCCCCGAAAGGCATCATCCTCGCCGGCGGCCCCGAGTCCGTCCACGTCGCTGACAGCCCGCGCGCGCCGCAGGCCGTGTTCGACCTGAATGTGCCGATCTTCGGTATCTGCTACGGCATGCAGACCATGGCCGAGCAGCTCGGTGGCCGCGTGGCCGGCTCCGAAATGCGTGAGTTCGGTTACGCCCGCGTCGATATCGTTGGCAAGAGCCGCGTGCTGGATGGCATCGAAGACCACGTCGACGCCGATGGCGTTTTCGGCCTCGACGTGTGGATGAGCCACGGCGACAAGGTTACCGAGATCCCGGAAGGCTTCCACGTACTGGCCAGCACCCCAAGCTGTCCGATCGCCGGCATGGCCGACGACACCCGCGGCTACTACGGCGTGCAGTTCCACCCGGAAGTGACCCACACCAAGCAGGGCGGTCGCATCCTGTCGCGCTTCATCCTCGACATCTGCGGCTGCGAAGCATTGTGGACCCCGTCGAAGATCGCTGAAGACGCCATCGCCCAGGTTCGCGCCCAAGTCGGTACCGACAACGTGCTGCTGGGCCTGTCCGGCGGTGTTGACTCCTCGGTGGTCGCAGCGCTGCTGCACAAAGCCATCGGCGACCAACTGACCTGCGTCTTCGTCGACAACGGCCTGCTGCGCCTGCACGAAGGCGAGCAAGTCATGGCCATGTTCGCCGAGAACATGGGCGTGAAGGTCATTCGCGCCAACGCCGAAGACCAGTTCCTCAACAACCTGGCCGGCGAGAGCGATCCAGAGAAGAAGCGCAAGATCATCGGGCGCACCTTCATCGACGTGTTCGACGCCGAGTCGACCAAGCTCGACAACATCAAGTTCCTGGCCCAGGGCACCATCTACCCTGACGTGATCGAGTCCGCTGGCGCCAAAAGCGGCAAGGCGCACGTCATCAAGTCGCACCACAACGTGGGCGGCCTGCCGGAAGAGATGAACCTGAAACTGGTCGAGCCACTGCGCGAACTGTTCAAAGACGAAGTCCGTCGTCTGGGTCTCGAACTCGGCCTGCCGTACGACATGGTCTACCGCCACCCATTCCCGGGCCCGGGCCTGGGCGTGCGTATCCTCGGTGAAGTGAAGAAGGAATACGCCGACCTGCTGCGTCGCGCCGACCACATCTTCATCGAAGAACTGCGCAAAGCCGACTGGTACCACAAAGTCAGCCAGGCCTTCGTCGTGTTCCAGCCGGTGAAATCGGTTGGCGTCGTCGGCGACGGTCGTCGTTACGCCTGGGTCGTCGCCCTGCGTGCCGTCGAGACCATCGACTTCATGACCGCACGTTGGGCGCACCTGCCTTACGAGCTGCTGGAAACGGTGAGCGGCCGAATCATCAATGAGATCGAAGGTATTTCGCGCGTGACTTATGACGTGTCGAGCAAGCCGCCTGCGACGATTGAGTGGGAATGATGGGGTGGCCGGCATTGTCCGGCACGATCTAGCAAGAAATGCCCTGGAGCCCGCGTAACTGCGGGCTTTTGGGTTTTTGGGTGTGGCACGTTCTGACAGGTTAGTGCATCGCCAGGCAAGGTGCTTGTGCGGCATTTGGGGGTACTGGCTGAGGTAACTGCCGACTTGACAGGGAAGGGCATGGTGTTAGATCCCATTACCGCCACTGGCTTGAACTCGACGACATAACACTAGACAGCTTTTATGAGTGAATCCGGGCATGCCCTTTTTTGAATCCAAACACCAAAACCCTGGATTTGTCTCATTGCTTTGCTTCGACCAGGGCGGGTGCCACGAGCGGAGTATTGGTGTGGAAAGCATCGATACCCAGCGACCGTTGAACCGCGATACTGTCTTTGACCTGGCCTCCGTTTCCAAACAATTCACTGCGTTTTGTTTGCTGCTGCTGGAGCAGGGGGGGCTTTTGGCTTTAAGCGATCCGATAGGCCGCTTCGTACCAGAGGTCAGTGGCTACTCATCTCAAATCAGCTTGCAGGATCTTGTTTATCACATTGGTGGAATGCCTGATTTCATAGAGATTGCATTGTCGCAAGGCATCGATTTTGGCGATGAGCTCGGTGCTGCCGATATCCTTGCTCTTTTAAGAGAGCAGACCCGTCCTGATTTTCCGACAGGAGAGCGATTTGAGTACAGTAATACAGGTTATTTTTTGCTGGGGATCGTTATAGAGCGTGTGAGTGGGCTCTGCTTATCCGACTATGCCCAAACCCATATTTTTGCGCCCTTGGCCATGGAGCACACTTTTATTCTAGATGGATTGAGCCGGGATGATCGAGTTGCCAGCGGCTATGCAAGAGGTGACGGGCAAACTTACGCTCTTTCGCGTAGCCCCTGGAATTCCTTGGGGGCGAGCCTGGTACATTCTTCCGCTGCAGATCTCATGAAGTGGGGCGAGAATTTTCTCACCGCCAAGGTGGGAGGACATGCTGTTATAGGAAAAATGTTGACGCCCCTGGCGCCAGTAAACCACAGGGGAGAAGCGATCATTGAGCATTCGAGTTATTGCTTCGGGATATCCATGGAGAAAGATGGCAAGGGGGTGAAGTTCTGCCATGAGGGTGTTACGGCAGGCTTCAGCAGCTATTTCGAACGCTCGCTGGAGAAGGGCTATACGCTTGCTATTTTATCGAACGTCGAAGATTACGAAGTAGAGCAACTGGCTGCTGAGCTTTGTGCAGAGCATGGCCTTTAGGCTTGTGTTTTCCCGCACAGAGCTCCCTTTTTAATTCCCATGGTTTAAGCTGAATGGCTGGTTATGAAGCCTGTGCTTCATAAGTCCCGCCAAGCGCTTTCGTGTAAGAGGCTGCCGCTGTAACGAACAACGCCGTCCTTCGCCCACCGCAAATGACCTCATTTGAAATTGGCTTGAAGTTCGAGGAAAATCCTTACGAAGAAGTCTTTGGGGGGCGCCTTAAGCCTCGATATCAGCAAAAGGATTCGA
Organism: Pseudomonas sp. AK106; assembly: GCF_053903055.1. Classification (NCBI taxonomy): domain Bacteria; kingdom Pseudomonadati; phylum Pseudomonadota; class Gammaproteobacteria; order Pseudomonadales; family Pseudomonadaceae; genus Pseudomonas; species Pseudomonas sp. AK106. The sequence continues at coordinate 4,465,301 of NZ_CP096426.1, read as the reverse complement.
TGCTCGCATCCGCCATAATCAAGGAACCCGTTCATGAAATCCCGATTTTCTTTCAATTCATCCTTTCTGATTATGTTGTCGCTGACAGGGTGCGCAGCGACTATGGATGCTGCAAAGCACGATCAGCTTCGAGAAAACGCGCTTTACGGCAGTTGGCACGTAGCAGGTGTAGCGGTATCAGACTCGGGCGTGCAGGCACTGGAAGATAATGACCCAAGCTTCATGGGCCGACGTCTCAGTTTCAATCACGATCAACTTGCATGGAAAGCTTCAGCAGACTCAACGGAAGACGTGTGCAACGGGCCTGTTTTTCATAAGCTTCCGGCAATGAGTGGAGCTGAACTGAAGCCACAACTCCATAAGCTGGGCATCGAAAAAGCCGTACCCTACGGCGTTGAATGCAAAACTGGAAGCTGGGGGCCTCTTGATAAAGAAAGCCCTGCATTTTTCCTGGCGCAAGATGGGACGTTAGCTCTTTCCTGGTATGACGGCGGACTGCTGAAACTTATACGAGACTGAACACGGGAAGGTCACGCTACCGGCCAAGACGTGAACCCAAGAGGGCGAGACCTTAGAAGGGCGTCATGTTCGCGTCTATGCACGCACGGAAGGTAACCGTTGGCCGCCGTATTTGATCGAAGCGTCGGCCAGCGTATTGGGCAGAAAACAGCCGAGTGGATCCCTTAGCGCGCCACTCGGCTGTTTAAATATGACGCCTCAACGCACCCACGTCATCCCCATCAGCTCCAGCGCCGTCGTCAAATCCGCCAACGTCTCAAACCGACGTCCGCTCACCCGCTGCCATTTCGGCCGATCGATATAGACGCGCTTGCCCTCTCGTTTGATCTCGGTACGAACCGCAATGCCTTCGTTGCTGCGGTGGACGATTGCGAGGTGACCATCACTGTCATCGAGGGTGAACATGCCCGCTCGTAGCAGTTTGTTCTCCAGGCTGAGCTCAATCCGGGGCGGGGCGACGAGCACTTGCAGACGCAGATCACTCTGTACGCGTCCCGCACGACGGCCCACCGTATCGGTCATTTCAACGCCGGGGTCTGGCGTTATTCCAGCCGATTCAGCCACACGAACGTCTTCAATGCGCAGCCCTACCGCACCTTCCAGTTCCGCGAGACCCGGGACGCCCTGATACGTATTGGCGTGGGAATTACCCACCAGTGCTACCCAGTGGCCGCCGCTTCTCGCCCCTTGGTCTGCGTCGATCACGCCCTTGGCGTAGTAATTCATCACCTTCTGCCGCAGCCCTTGCTCCGCGCCGTCCATGCCGTCGACGCGGTAACTCGCCATGCAGTCGATGGCGCGGATGCGCACGCGGTTTTCTTGCGCGGCTTTGAAAACAGCCATGAAGGTGTATTTGCCGTTTGGATCAGTTCGATGGCCTTTGTCCAGCGCCTTGATGTAGTCCTCAAGCTGAGGCGACAGAGTGCCCGTTCTCGAAAACGTATCGAGATCCACCTGATGGAAGTCGGTGAGCACGTGCTCCATGTACAGGGTTTTAACCTTGAGCTTGGTGAGCAGCGGCATCTGTTCGATCAGAAACTGTTTGCTGCCGATCCCTGCATGGCTCTCGCCGATGACCAGGCCCGATGAACGTTTGAATACGATCTTGAGCGCACGTTTGAGCGGCGCGTTGGCACTCAGCTCTGGCATGTCTGGACGCTTTGGCAGTTCGAGCGTGTTGAAGAAGGCGTTGGCGTCATCGCGCAGATTGCGACGGATGCGCTTGAAGTCGTCATAGGGATCAGGTTTGTCAAAATCGGGGCTGTGATAGCGATCGTCGACAAAGCGGCCGCCATATTGCGCGCCCTCCATGACTTCAGTCCTCAGCGCCGCTGGCACTTCGTATGGGCTGGGGAGGGTGGTCGTCTGGGGAGAAACGCCGACCCCACGACCGGGCCCCATCTTGCCGAGCACCTTCCCGCCGCCTGACAGGTGCAAGGGAGTGACGGGCTCCCAGGTGCCAGCAGCGTTAAGGCGCACAGGCATGTTTCGGTAAAACGAGTAGGGGTTTGCAGGGTCGATGATGGCCCAGCATTTCAGCTCGTTGATGTAGCGAACGGCGTAGGCGAAGCCATCGATCTCGATGAAGGTTTCGCCCTGATCGGTCAGGTAGATGCCCTTCATGCGACCTTCTTCACGCACGGGTTCGAAGGCATCCAGCAGCATGTTGGTCTCGAAGTAGGCCAGGGCATCGTCGCGCTCAAAGGGGTAAACGGATTCTGGTTTCAGGCCCGGCATCTGAACTAACCCATCGGTGGGCTCATCGACTTCCGGTGCCAGCTCTCCCTCGGGTTCAGGCTGCAGCAACTCGCCTTCCGGCATCGCCTCCCCGCCGATAAGAAAGGTGCTGTTGAACAAGACGTCGATGCTGGCCGTCACAGCCCCGATGACCCCTGCCTTGCGCTGCGCCGTGCTCGCGCCATTCACGGCCTGATCAATGTTGAGGCCCATGTCGGCGATGCCGGCACCCACGGCTGCCAGCGCAATCGGCCAGTCAATCGCCGCCAGCGCACCGGAAAGCTGGGAGAACGACCGCAGATAGCCGATCCACATCTGTTTGCGCAGGTCGCCGTTGGAATGCAGCGCCAGGTCTGCGTCGGCAAACATCCGAGCTCGGATCGCGTCGCGCAAATGGCTGAACGGGTCTCCCGACACGGGCCGACTGTGTTGATTGATCAGACCGGGATGAGCGGATCCCCATGAGGTATAGAGCACATCCAGGCCATGGAACAGCCCGATGTTGTTGTCAGCCGCTCCGTGTGCCGACAACGGGAAATGGCCCATGAAACGCGCGCGGCGTTCTGGGCGGTTGTTCTGCGACAGCAGCCACCCATGCAGCTCTTCGGGCGTGGCGAAGGCATGAAACGCCTGCACTTCGCCGGGGGTGTAGAGAATTTGCCGGCCTTCTGCGGTCACGATGCGCAAGACGTCGCTGGCTTCGTAGCCGATCACGTCGAAGGTCCAGACTTTCGCGTCAGCGCTGGCCGGAGCGCTGGTTCGCAGAGTTTGCCGGCTCGGTGCCTCGGACGGTTCTACGTTCGCCGCACGTAAGACGCTTCGCAGATCTTCTTCACTGAGCCAGCCGGCCTGTTGGTCTTCGAAGGCGCTGGCGATGAAGTTGGCTTTGGCCATGGTGCGAAAATCGTCAGCGAAGTCGCGCCAGAACGCCTTCAGCTTTTCCTGATAGCGCGATTTGAAGTCCACTGACCAAAACTCAGTCATGACCTGGGCGGGCAACATCCTGACCTCGTTTCGTTCATCGAACGCTTCTGCATCGGGGCCTGCGGCGTAGAACCCGCTAAGCATCTGCAGGGTGTCGGCGTTGTCCTGATCGTGGGGATTGAAGCGGTGCATGACCAGTTGCGGGAGGGTCATCGATTGATAGGGCGCTTCGCGGTGCTCCCAGCCATTGAATGACCGCGGACTGCTGACTGCCGTGTGGAAGCGGTGCCAGTAAACGGTATCCGGCTCGATGTCGCGACCGGTCTGGCGCAGGAGGACTTCTCGGGCGATGCTGCGGGCCATTTCGCGCATGTCCGGGCAGGCCTCGACCATGCGCTCACTCATGGTGATGAGGGCGTTTCGGTCCTGGCTAAGGGATGCAGCGGGCGGGTGAGCGGGTGCAACGGTCATATTCGTCTTCCTTGATGAATGGGAAGACAAGCTTGGCGTGATTGCTGACTCATTTGGCACTAAATATGTATTGCGTACGCCGTCGCCTTAAATTTCTGTAAGGGCAGGTGTATCGTGTCCGCCCCTCGCATCGTTCACGGATGCGACCCGTCGTTTGAGGTTTTTTCGTACATGTCTTTTACCCGTCGACAGATACTCGGAGGTCTGGCCGGTCTTGCGGTGGTCGGGCTTGGCGCGGGCGGCGCCTCAAGGTATTGGCTGGGCAAACGGGGGCCGGGAGAAGGGCACGATTATGAACTGATCGCCGCGCCGCTGGACGTTGAACTGGTGGCCGGGCACCAGACGCCCGCCTGGGCATTCGGCGGGTCGGCTCCGGGCACTGAATTGCGCGTCAGGCAGGGCGAGTGGCTACGGGTGCGCTTCATCAATCATCTGCCCGTGGAAACCACGATTCATTGGCACGGCATTCGGCTCCCGCTGGAGATGGACGGCGTGCCTTACGTCTCGCAATTGCCGGTCAAGCCGGGCGAGTACTTCGACTATAAATTCCGAGTGCCGGACGCCGGCAGCTATTGGTATCACCCCCATGTGAGCAGCAGTGAAGAGCTGGGCCGCGGGCTGGTGGGGCCGCTGATCGTCGAGGAGCGCGAGCCGACCGGATTTGCACACGAGCGCGTCGTCAGCCTCAAGAGCTGGCACGTGGACGAAAAGGGCGCTTTCACTGATTTCAGCGTCATTCGCGAGGCTGCCCGCGAGGGCACGGCCGGGCGATTGTCGACGATCAATGGCGTGCCACAGGGCGTCGTCGAGCTGCCTGCCGGGCAAATCACTCGGGTGCGCATTCTCAATCTCGACAACACGGTGACCTATCGCCTGAATCTGCCAGGCGCCGAGGCGATGATCTACGCCCTCGACGGCAACCCGGTCAAACCGCGCCCGCTGGGCAAGGATTACTGGCTGGGGCCGGGCATGCGCATCTGTCTGGCGATCAAGGCGCCTGCGGTCGGTGAAGAGATTTCCCTGCGCAACGGCCCGGTGCGGCTGGGCACCTTCCGTTCGGTCGCCAGCACCGATACGCCGGGCGAGTGGCCCCCTGAGCTGCCGGCGAATCCGGTTGCCGAGCCTGATTTGACCAACGCCGAGAAGCTCAATTTCAATTTCGAGTGGGTGGGTTCGGTGTCGGTGAATGTCGACAACGGCAAGCCGCCCAGCTTGTGGCAGATCAATGGCCAGGCGTGGGACATCACCGACAAGACCTGCGCGGACCGGCCGATCGCCAAGCTCGAACAAGGCAAGAGTTACATCTTCGAGCTGAAGAACATGACGCAGTATCAGCATCCCATTCACTTGCACGGCATGAGCTTCAAGGTCATCGCTTCCAATCGCAAGAAGGTGGTTCCGTATTTCACGGACACCTATCTGCTGGGCCGCAACGAGCGTGCGCGCGTCGCGTTGGTGGCGGATAATCCCGGCGTCTGGATGTTTCACTGCCATGTGATCGATCACATGGAAACCGGTCTCATGGCCGCTATCGAGGTCTCCTGATGCGTCAGCCGCCCATCATCGATCGCAGTCGCGATCAGCATTTCATGCGCGAAGCCCTGGCGCTGGCGGCGGCGGGTGCGTTGCTGGGCGAGGTGCCGGTCGGCGCGGTGGTGGTGCAGAACGGCGAAATCGTGGGCCGCGGTTTCAACTGCCCCATCAGCGGCAGCGACCCCAGCGCCCACGCCGAGATGGTCGCCATTCGCGCGGCGGCGCAGTCACTCAGCAATTATCGCCTGCCCGGCAGCACGCTGTACGTGACGCTGGAACCCTGCAGCATGTGCGCGGGGTTGATCGTTCACTCGCGCATCAGCCGCGTGGTGTATGGCGCGACCGAGCCCAAAGCGGGGGTGGTGCAGAGTCAGGGGCAGTTCTTCATGCAGCCGTTTCTCAATCATCGCGTGCTGTTCGAAGGCGGGATGCTGGGGGAGGAATGCGGGACGATGCTGAGCGAGTTTTTCAGGATGAGGCGGGCGAAGGGTTAGTTCAGTGCGACGGCGAGCGGATTCTGGCGCTGACTACAGCGGCGCTTTCTCTTCCGACGGCTTGGTCTTGTCGACCCCAGGCACATGCAACGAGCCTTCCGCGACCTGGCCTCCTTCCATCTGCGGCTGCGTCACCCACGTCAGAATGTCGTAGTAACGGCGGATGTTGGCGACGAAACTGACCGGTTCGCCGCCCCGGGCGTAGCCGTAGCGGGTCTTGCTGTACCACTTCTTCTGCGACAGACGCGGCAGCATCTTCTTTACGTCCAGCCACTTGTTCGGGTTCAGGCCTTCGCTTTCGGCCAGCTTGCGCGCGTCATCCAGGTGGCCGCTGCCGATGTTGTAGGACGCCAGCGCCAGCCAGGTGCGATCCGGCTCCTGAATCGAGTCGTCGAGCTGTTCTTTGACGTAGGCGAAATACTTGGCGCCGCCCTGAATACTCTGTTTGGCGTCGAGCCGATTGGACACACCCATGGCCTGGGCCGTGCTCTGGGTGAGCATCATCAAGCCGCGCACGCCGGTCTTCGACGTCACGCCCGGCTGCCACAACGATTCCTGATAACCGATCGCCGCGAGCAGGCGCCAGTCCACCTGTTCTGCTTTGGCGGCGGTCTGGAAGTGCTTCTCGTACTTGGGCAGGCGCTCCTGCAAATGCTGGGCGAAGGTGTAGGCGCCGACATAACCGAGGACGTCGACATGCCCGTAGTAGCGGTCTTTGAGTCGCTGCAGCATGCCGTTCTTCTGCATCTTGTCGAGATAGGCGTTGATCTCGTTGAGCAGGCTGTTGTCATCCCCCAGCGCCACGGCCCAACGCTGATCGCGGCCATCGCCGAGGTCGAAGCCGACGCGCACGTTGGGGAAATACACCTGATTCATCGCCAGTTCGTTGGAATCCACCAGGGTCAGGTCGATCTGACCCTCGTCCACCATGCGCAGCAGGTCAACGACTTCGACCTGATCGGATTCTTCATAGTTGATGCCGGGGTACTTGACCTTCAGCGCCGCCAGCTGCTCGGCGTGGCTGCTGCCTTTAAGGACGAGGATACGCTTGCCGACCAGATCGCCCGGATCGGTGGGGCGCGACTGGCCGTTGCGGTAAACGACCTGCGGGGTGACTTCAAGATAGGAGTGAGAAAAACGCACCTGTTTCGCGCGGTTTTCGCTGCTCACCAGGCCCGCTGCTGCCAGCACCGGCCCGCCGGGCTTGCCCATCTGATCGAACAGGTCGTCTAGGTTGTCGGCGGCTTCGATTTTCAGTTCAACGCCCAAATCGTCGGCGAAACGCTTCACCAGTTCGTACTCGAAACCGGTTTCACCGTTGCGGTCCTGAAAATAGGTCGCCGGGCTGTTGCGGGTGACGACGCGCAGAACGCCATCCTCCTTGACTCGTTCCAGCGTGTTGGGTTTCTCCACACACGCGCCGAGCAGCAGGAAGATTCCGGTTGCGATGAGCCACTTGGCACAGCGTGGGCGGAAATCTGATAGGGAAAACATCGGTGCAGTATACGCAAAGGAGCCATACCGCCATATCTCGACAGCGCGGGTCCCGTCTGATAGAGCCGAGGAATTTTTACCTTCCGGCGCAGGCAAGCGCCCGGAGCCGACATTCGGGTGCATCCCATGCCGTGGTTTCGGGTGCCGACGCAGACTGATTAGGCTAGAATGCACGGCCTCAAAGCACACCCCCTTCCCGAGGCTGTCCCGACGATGTTGATCCTGCGTGGTGCTCCCGCCCTTTCCGCCTTCCGCCACAAGAAATTACTTGCGCAGCTGAACGATAAAGTTCCGGCTGTCAGTGGCCTGTACGCTGAATTCGCCCACTTCGCTGAGGTCAATGGCGTCCTGACCGAAGACGAGCAGCAAGTCCTTGCCCGCCTGCTGAAATACGGTCCGAGCGTGCCGGTTCAGGAGCCGGCGGGCCGCTTGTTCCTGGTACTCCCGCGTTTCGGCACCATTTCGCCATGGTCGAGCAAGGCCACCGACATCGCGCGCAATTGCAGCCTGACCAAGATCCAGCGCCTTGAGCGCGGCATCGCGTTTTATGTAGAAGGCCAGTTCAGCGACGCTGATGCGCAACTGATCGCCGACACGCTGCACGACCGCATGACCCAGATCGTACTGGGCGCGCTGGAAGAGGCCGCCAGCCTGTTCAGCCACGCCGAGCCCAAGCCGCTGATCGCCATCGACGTGCTGGGCGGCGGCCGTGCGGCGCTGGAAAAAGCCAACGTTGAACTGGGTCTGGCCCTGGCCGAAGACGAAATCGACTACCTGGTGAACGCGTTCACCGGCCTCAAGCGCAACCCACACGACATCGAGCTGATGATGTTCGCGCAGGCCAACTCCGAGCACTGCCGTCACAAGATCTTCAACGCCAGTTGGGACATCGACGGCCAGAGCCAGGACAAAAGCCTGTTCGGCATGATCAAGAATACCTACCAAATGCACAACGAAGGCGTGCTGTCCGCTTACAAGGACAACGCCTCGGTGATCGTCGGCAGCGTGGCCGGTCGCTTCTTCCCGAATCCTGAAAGCCGCGAGTACGGTGCGGTTCAGGAGCCGGTGCACATTTTGATGAAGGTCGAAACCCACAACCACCCGACGGCAATTGCCCCGTTCCCTGGCGCAGCCACCGGTTCCGGCGGCGAGATTCGTGACGAGGGCGCGACCGGACGTGGCGCCAAGCCGAAAGCCGGCCTGACCGGTTTCACGGTGTCCAATCTGAACATTCCGGGTTTCGAGCAGCCCTGGGAAAAGCCGTACGGCAAACCCGAGCGCATCGTGACACCACTGGACATCATGATCGAAGGCCCGCTGGGTGGCGCGGCGTTCAACAATGAGTTCGGTCGCCCGGCGCTGACCGGTTATTTCCGTACCTTCGAGCAGTCGATCAGCACGCCACATGGCGACGAAGTTCGCGGCTACCACAAGCCGATCATGCTCGCAGGCGGCATGGGCAACATCCGCGAAGGGCACGTGCAGAAAGCCGAAATCACCGTCGGCGCCAAGCTGATCGTGCTCGGCGGCCCGGCGATGCTGATTGGTCTGGGTGGCGGCGCGGCTTCCTCCATGGCCACCGGCACCAGCTCGGCTGACCTGGATTTCGCCTCGGTGCAGCGTGAAAACCCGGAAATGGAACGCCGTTGCCAGGAGGTCATCGACCGCTGCTGGCAGCTGGGTGAAGCCAATCCGATCGCGTTCATCCATGACGTCGGCGCGGGTGGTCTGTCCAACGCCTTCCCTGAACTGGTCAACGACGGCGGTCGCGGCGGCCGCTTCGAACTGCGCAACGTGCCAAACGACGAGCCAGGCATGGCCCCGCTGGAAATCTGGAGCAACGAGTCCCAGGAGCGTTACGTTCTGGCGGTCAGCGCTCCTGACTTCGAACGCTTCAAAGCCATCTGCGAACGTGAGCGTTGCCCGTTCGCGGTGGTCGGTGAGGCCACTGAAGAGCCGCAACTGACCGTCACTGACAGCCATTTCGGCAACAACCCTGTCGACATGCCGCTGGAAGTGCTGCTGGGCAAAGCCCCGCGCATGCACCGTTCGGCCGAGCGTGAGACAGAGCTGGGTGACGACTTCGACCCGAGCGCGCTCGACATCGAAGAAAGCGTGCAGCGCGTGCTGCATCACCCGGCCGTGGCAAGCAAGAGCTTCCTTATTACCATTGGCGACCGCAGCATCACCGGTATGGTCAATCGCGACCAGATGGTCGGCCCGTGGCAAGTGCCGGTGGCGGACGTCGCCGTCACCGCAACCAGCTTTGACGTGTACACCGGCGAAGCCATGGCGATGGGCGAGCGCACGCCGCTGGCCTTGCTGGATGCCCCGGCGTCCGGCCGCATGGCGATTGGCGAGACCCTGACCAACATCGCTGCTTCGAGCATCGGCAAGCTTTCCGACATCAAGCTGTCCGCCAACTGGATGTCCGCTGCCGGTCACCCGGGTGAAGACGCGCGTCTGTACGACACCGTGAAAGCCGTCGGCATGGAGCTGTGCCCCGAGCTGGGCATTACCATCCCAGTGGGCAAGGACTCGATGTCCATGAAGACCCGCTGGAGCGACGAGGGCACCGAAAAAACCGTGACCTCGCCGCTGTCGCTGATCGTCACCGGTTTCGCCCCGGTCACCGACATCCGCAAGACCTTGACCCCGCAATTGCGCATGGACAAGGGCCTGACCGATCTGATCCTGATCGACCTGGGCCGTGGCCAGAACCGCATGGGCGCGTCGATCCTCGCGCAGACCCACGGCAAGCTCGGCAGTGTTGCACCGGACGTCGATGACGCCGAAGACCTGAAAGCCTTCTTCGCCGTCATTCAGGGCCTCAACGCCGACGACCACCTGCTGGCCTACCACGACCGTTCCGACGGTGGCTTGATGGCGACCGTGCTCGAGATGGCGTTCGCTGGGCACTGTGGCCTGAACCTCGAACTCGACACGCTGACCGGCACCCGCGAAAAAATCGCGGCCATTCTGTTCAACGAAGAGCTGGGTGCAGTGATCCAGGTTCGCCAGGACGCCACGCCGCTGGTGCTCGCGCAGTTCAGCGCTGCCGGTCTGGGCGAGGACTGCGTCGCCGTGATCGGCAAGCCGATCAACAACAGCGATGTGATCATCAGCCTGAGCGGCGACACCGTGTTCAAGGGTGATCGCCGTCTGCTGCAGCGCCAGTGGAGCGAAACCAGCTACCAGATCCAGCGCCTGCGTGATAACGCCGATTGCGCCGATCAGGAATTCGATGCGCTGCTGGAAGAAGACAATCCAGGCCTGAGCGTGAAGCTGGGCTATGACGTCAACGACGACATCGCTGCGCCTTACATCAAGAAGGGCGTTCGCCCACAAGTGGCAGTGCTGCGTGAGCAGGGCGTCAACGGTCAGGTTGAAATGGCGGCTGCGTTCGATCGCGCCGGTTTCGCCTCGGTTGACGTGCACATGAGCGACATCCTCGCCGGTCGCGTCGACCTCAACGACTTCAAAGGTCTGGTGGCGTGCGGTGGTTTCTCCTACGGCGACGTGTTGGGTGCCGGCGAAGGCTGGGCCAAGTCCGCGCTGTTCAACAGCCGTGCACGGGATGCGTTCCAGGGCTTCTTCGCCCGCAGCGACAGCTTCGCGCTGGGCGTTTGCAACGGTTGCCAGATGATGTCCAACCTCAGCGAGCTGATCCCGGGCAGCGAATTCTGGCCGCACTTCGTGCGCAACCGCTCGGAGCAGTTCGAAGCGCGCGTGGCGATGGTCGAAATCCAGAAGTCGGCGTCGATCTTCCTGCAAGGCATGGCCGGCTCGCACATGCCGATCGCCATTGCCCACGGTGAAGGCCACGCCGAGTTCAAGACCCCTGAGTCGTTGATTGAAACCGATCTGTCCGGCACCGTTGCCGTGCGTTTCGTCGACAATCACGGCAAGGTCACTGAAACCTATCCGGCCAACCCGAACGGTTCGCCCCGCGGCATCGCGGGTCTCACCACACTCGACGGTCGCGTCACCATCATGATGCCGCACCCTGAGCGGGTGTTCCGCGCCGTGACCAACTCGTGGCGACCGGATGAGTGGGCTGAAGACGGCGCGTGGATGCGCATGTTCCGCAACGCCCGCGTCTGGGTTGACTGATCGCTGATGTACAAGCTGGCTTTCTTTGTGCCGCAGAGCCATGTGGAACAGGTCAAAAACGCGTTGTTCGCCGCCGGTGCGGGGCGAATCGGCGCGTATGACCGCTGCTCATGGCAAGTGCTTGGCCACGGCCAGTTTCGCCCGCTGGATGGCAGTCAGCCATTCATCGGGCAAGCCGGCGAGGTCGAGCAGGTTCAGGAATGGAAGGTCGAGCTTGTCGTGTCAGATGAGCTGATCAGGCAGGCGGTTGCTGCGCTGAAGGACAGCCATCCCTACGAAGTACCGGCTTATGACGTGTGGAAGCTGGAAGATATCTAGCTTCCCTGCAGCATGGCTCGAGATTGAAGCAATCCGCATTACCCCGGCAAAATCTTACGGCCGAATCTCTATCATCGTGCCGTCTTTCACCAGATCCCACACCTCACGAATATCGCTGTTGCGCATGGCGATGCAGCCGTTCGTCCAGTCCAGCGTGTGGAAATACCACTCCGGGTAATCGTCGTTGATCGGCGTGCCGTGAATCATGATCATGCTGCCCGGTTTCACGCCTTCGCGTCGGGCGCGTGCGGCATCGGAAATGTTGGGGTAGGAAATGTGCATCGACAGGTTGTAGGCGTCGCTGGTCTTGCGCCAGTCGAGCCAGTAGAAACCCTCCGGTGTGCGCTGGTCTCCCTCTTGCAGCTTCGGTCCGGTGGGCGCTTTGCCCAGTGAGATCCGGTACGTCTTCAGCGCCTCGCCACGGCTGATCAGCTGCAATTGATGCGCGGATTTGAGCACCAGCACTTTATCGACAGTCCGGTCCGCGATGTTCTGAGTGTCGACGACCTTTCCGCCAACGAACTTCTGTTCGCTGCCTTTGGGCACGATGGTCTGGGTGAACGCAGCCTGGGACAGCGGCACAACCGACAGGCATAAAACGGCAAGCAACCAACGCATGAAAAGGGTATCCCTGAAGCCTGCGCGGCAATCGCGCATCATCGTTTCGATCAAGTGGTCTTGAGCGGCGGTGTGACAGACAGACAATCGGTGCGTACCTGGAAATCTTGATGCCGCCGGTCGCGGAAAAAACACTCCAGGGTACGCCTGACCGTATTGAACGCCAGCTCAGACCACGGAATATCCGCTTCGTCGAAGAGCTTCACTTCAAGGCTTTCGATACCGGCCGCGAACTCCGGTTTGACCAGATTCGAGCGGTAGAAGATATGCACCTGATTGATGTGCGGCACATCGATCATCGAGTACAACTGCAGGTCCTCGACCTCTGCGCAGGCTTCTTCCAGCGTTTCGCGGCGGGCCGCCTGCTCGACGCTTTCGCCGTTTTCCATGAACCCGGCGGGCAGCGTCCAGTAGCCCAGTCGCGGCTCGATGGCCCGACGGCACAGCAAGACCTTGTCGCCCCACACCGGCACGACGCCGGCCACGATGTTGGGGTTCTGGTAGTGAATGGTGTCGCAATGTTCACACACGTAACGCGGGCGGCTGTCGCCCTCGGGAATACGCTGGATGACCTGTTCGCCGCAGTTGCTGCAGAATTTCATGATCGAATCGGGTTCCTGTTGGCAGCGGCTATCTTGAGCCGTAGCGCGGGTGGACGGCAAGAGGCGTCTTGCACGCGCGGGTTGTCCTACAAGACTTGGGCGCGTCGCCGCTTTGGTGCATGATGCCGGGCAGGCAACCGATCGAGAATTCCCATGCTGGATGAGCTACTTCACCGTATGAGCAGCCACACGCCGGTGATGCTGGAAACGGACGCGCGCTTTCCCGAGGCCGCCGTGCTTCTCCCCATTACCCGCAATGCAGAGCCTGAACTGGTGCTGACCCTGCGCGCCAGCGGCCTGTCGACCCACGGCGGCGAAGTGGCCTTCCCGGGCGGACGGCGTGACCCGGAGGATCCGGACCTCATCTTCACGGCGCTGCGCGAAGCCCAGGAGGAGATCGGTTTGCCACCGGGTCTCGTTGAGGTCATCGGCCCGCTGAGTCCGTTGATCTCCAAGCACGGCATAAGAGTGACGCCCTACGTCGGCATCATTCCGGATTTCGTCGAGTACACACCCAATGATGGCGAAATCGCAGCCGTCTTCAGCGTGCCGCTGGACTTCTTCCGTCAGGATGTCCGCGAACACACCCACCGCATCGACTATCAAGGGCGCAGCTGGTACGTGCCGAGTTACCGCTTCGGCGAGTACAAGATCTGGGGCCTGACCGCGATCATGATCGTCGAGTTGATGAACCTGTTGTTCGACAGCGCCATCGACCTCAACGAGCCGCCAAAGCGATCCATCATCCACACGCTGAAATCCTGACTCGCGGCCGCCGCGCCTTGCATCAGGAATGAGCCATGAGGGCCGAGCCGTGAGGAATACGTCATGAGGAATACGCCATGAAATACCGCTTGGGCGATGCCCGCGTCGATGCGCACGCCAGCAGCTGGATCGCGCCGACAGCCACCGTCATCGGCAACGTGCGTTTGCAGGCCAACGCCAGCGTCTGGTTCGGCGCGGTGTTGCGTGGCGACAACGAGCTCATCGACATCGGCGAGAACAGCAACGTGCAGGACGGCACCGTGATGCACACCGACATGGGCTCGCCGCTGACCATCGGACGGAACGTGACCATCGGCCACAACGCGATGCTGCACGGTTGCAGCGTGGGTGACAGCACGCTGATCGGCATCAACGCGGTCATTCTCAATGGCGCGAAGATTGGCAAGCATTGCATCATCGGCGCGAACTCGTTGATCGGCGAAGGCAAAGTCATTCCTGACGGTTCGCTGGTCATGGGCTCGCCCGGCAAGATCGTCCGCGAGCTGACTGACGCACAGAAGCAGATGCTCGACGCCAGCGCCGCCCATTACGTCCACAACGCTCACCGCTACGCGCGTGACCTGGCCCCGCAGGAAGATTGATGTCCAGCGCCATACCCCCGATCCATGAAGCAACCGTTCATGACAAGCCGATTCATGAAAAGCCCGTCCGCTCGCCCTGCGTGAGCATTTGTGCCCTGGACGACGCCGACATCTGCACCGGTTGCCAGCGCACCGTGGCCGAGATCACCGGCTGGAGCCGCATGGACAACCAGGCACGTCGCGCGGTGTTGATCGCCTGCGAGGAGCGGGCGAGAGCCAGCGGGATGATGTTTCTACTGGGTGGCGACAACCCTCAAGGTTGAATCAACCCTGCGCCGCTGCATCCCATTCCCCGGCCTTCATGGTAAATTGCGCGCCTTTCTACCTGCGGTTGCTTGCACACGGCGAGCAACCCTCGACCTGCTCCACGAGGACCTGAGATGACTCAAATCGGAACTCCACTGTCGCCGACCGCGACCCGCGTTTTGCTCTGCGGTTGTGGCGAGCTTGGCAAGGAAGTAGTGATCGAGCTTCAGCGCCTGGGCGTTGAAGTGATCGCCGTCGACCGCTACGTCAATGCTCCGGCGATGCAGGTCGCACACCGCAGCCACGTGATCAATATGCTCGATGGCGCCGCCTTGCGTGCGGTGATCGAGTCCGAGAAACCGCATTACATCGTCCCGGAAATCGAAGCCATCGCCACCGCGACCCTGGTGGAGCTGGAGTCCGAAGGCTTCACGGTCATTCCGACGGCCCGCGCTGCGCAGCTGACCATGAACCGCGAAGGTATTCGTCGTCTGGCCGCTGAAGAGCTGGACCTCCCCACCTCGCCATATCACTTTGCCGACACCTTCGAAGACTACAAAAAAGCCGTCGAAGACCTGGGCTTCCCGTGTGTGGTCAAGCCGGTGATGAGCTCGTCGGGCAAGGGTCAAAGCTTGCTGAAAACCGACGCGGACATCCAGAAGGCCTGGGACTATGCGCAAGAAGGCGGTCGTGCCGGCAAAGGCCGTGTGATCATCGAAGGCTTCATCGATTTCGATTACGAAATTACCTTGCTGACCGTGCGTCACGTCGGCGGCACGACCTTCTGTTCGCCGGTCGGTCATCGTCAGGAGAAGGGCGACTATCAGGAATCGTGGCAGCCCCAGGCCATGAGCCCGGTGGCATTGGCCGAGTCCGAGCGCGTCGCCAAAGCGGTAACCGAGGCGCTGGGTGGCCGTGGTCTGTTTGGCGTCGAGTTGTTCATCAAGGGCGATCAGGTCTGGTTCAGCGAAGTCTCGCCGCGCCCCCACGACACAGGTCTGGTCACGCTGATCTCCCAGGACCTTTCGCAGTTCGCGCTTCACGCGCGGGCCATTCTCGGTCTGCCGATCCCGTTGATTCGCCAGTTCGGCCCATCAGCATCGGCCGTGATTCTGGTTGAAGGCCAGTCGACCCAGACGGCGTTCGCCAACCTGGAGCAAGCCTTGAGCGAACCGGACACCGCGCTGCGCCTGTTCGGCAAGCCTGAGGTCAATGGTCAGCGCCGGATGGGCGTGGCACTGGCGCGCGACGAGTCGATCGAAGCGGCCCGTCGCAAAGCCACCCGCGCGTCGATGGCGGTGAAGGTTCAGCTGTAAGCATCACGCTGAATGAAAAACGGCGCCCTCAGGGGCGCCGTTTTTGTTTGGCGATCACGCACCGTCGATACCCGGTTTGCTCAGGCAATCGTATCCAGGTCCGCGTGCCGGGTTTCTTTCAGGCACAGCACAGCGATCACGCTGATCAACGCCGCCGCCGAGACATAGCCACCGACCCAGCTCAAACCGCCCATCTCCACCAGCTTCTGCGCGAAGAAAGGCGCCACCGAGGCACCAACAATGCCGCCGATGTTGTAGGCCGCCGACGCGCCGGTATATCGCACCCGCGTAGGAAACAGCTCCGGCAACATCGCCCCCATCGGCGCGAATGTAACGCCCATCAGAAACAGCTCGATCGACAGGAACAGCGTCACCGCCCAGGTCGTGCCGTGGGTCAGCAAGGGCTCCATCAGAAACCCCGACAGGATCGCCAGCACGCCGCCGATGACCAGCACCGGCTTGCGACCAAATCGATCGCTCGCCAACGCGGAAAGCGGTGTCGCCATGGCCATGAACAGCACCGCAAAGCACAACATCGCGAGGAACGATTCGCGGCTGTAACCCAGGGTTTTCACGCCATAGCTCAGCGAGAAGACGGTGGAGATATAGAACAGCGCGTAGCACACCACCATCGACGCGGCCCCTAGCAGCATTGGCTTCCAGTACTGACCGAACAGCTCGGCAATCGGCAGTTTCACACGCTCATGGCGGGCGATGGCCTTGGCGAACACGGGCGTTTCCTCAAGCTTGAGGCGCACATACAGCCCGATGATGACCAGCACGGCACTGAGCAGAAACGGCACGCGCCAGCCCCAGGAGCGGAATTGCTCGTCATCCAGCGTCATCGCCAGCGTCAGAAACAGCCCGTTTGCCGCGAGGAAGCCGATGGATGGGCCCAACTGCGGAAACATGCCAAACCACGCACGCTTGCCCTTGGGCGCATTTTCGGTCGCCAGCAACGCCGCGCCGCCCCATTCGCCGCCCAATCCGAGGCCTTGGCCGAAGCGCAGCACGCAGAGCAGGATCGGCGCCCATGATCCGATGGCGTCGTAACCCGGCAACACGCCGATGAGCGTGGTGCAGACCCCCATGAGCAGCAGCGAGGCCACCAGTGTCGATTTGCGCCCCACACGATCACCGAAGTGACCGAACAGCGCCGAGCCCAGCGGACGTGCGAGAAAGGCGATCCCGAACGTCAGAAACGCCGACAGCATCTGTGCGGTGCTGGAGGTTTGCGGAAAGAACACCGGCCCGATCACCAGCGCGGCGGCGGTGGCGTACACGTAGAAATCGTAGAACTCGATGGCGGTGCCGATGAAGCTGGCGGTGGCGACGCGGGCCGCGGAATTGGCGGGGCGGGCCTCGCTCTCGTCGCTGCTCGGAAAGGCAGAAGTCGTGGTCATGGGGAATCCCTGGCAGTCGTATCGCCTGTCAGCGGGTGACGAAAATTCGTACGCGCGCTGCGGCAATCGTTAATTGTTTTTTTGGTCCAGCGCTGAACAGACTAGCCCGGATGCGGGCAAAGATGCGTGGCGTGCTCGGGATGGGAGCGAAGGCCAGGGTGTCGCGTGAGCGGTCAGGCTGTGTGACTGGCCAGATCGCGCATCGTGCGGGTAGCACGCGGATCGGCGGGGCTGGGTAAGCGGATCGATTATAGGAAGGGGATCGGCGCGGAAACAAGTGCCTCAGGGCGCCGCCCGACTTTTCAGATCACGTCTTTGGTGCGGGTGTTCAACCACATCAGCACGCGGCTGACGCGGTTGTCTTCGGTCTCGAGGATTTCCAGGCGGTAAGGGCCGATCTTAAGGCAGACCGCGCTGTTGGGAATGGTCTCCAGCGCTTCGGTGATCAGACCGTTGAGGGTTTTGGGCCCGTCGGAAGGGAGGTGCCAGCCGAGGCTTTTATTCAAATCACGAATCGACGCCGCGCCGTCAATCACCAGGCGCCCGTCAGGCTGCGGCTGAATATGCGGATTGTCGAGGGCTTGCTCGCTTTCGAATTCGCCGACGATCTCTTCCAGAATGTCCTCGAGGCTGACGATGCCCAGCACCTCGCCGTATTCATCGACCACCACGCCCATGCGCCGCTGCTGTTTGTGGAAGTTGAGCAGTTGCATCTGCAGCGGCGTGCTTTCCGGCACGAAGTAGGGTTCGTAGCAGGCGGCCCGCAGCGCCTCTTTGGTCAGCTCGTTGCGCGGCAGCAGGTGGCTGATCATCCGCGTGTTGAGCACGCCTTCCACCTGATTGATGTCGTTGTAGTAGACCGGCAGGCGGGTGTGGCGAGAGATGATCAGCTTGTCGATGATCTCCTCGATGGTGTCGTCGAGGTTGATGCCGTCGACTTCGCTGCGCGGCACCAGAATGTCATTCACGGTCATGCGGTCCAGCGCGTAAATCCCGGAGATGACGTGGGCACGGCCATATTGGCTTTCGTTGTCCTGATAGACCGTCGGGCGCGTGTCGTCTTCGTCATCGATGGTGTCTGGCCGGCGCTTCGACAGAAAAGGGCGCAACAGCGTTTTGGCGATGTTCTTGTAGAGCCAGGTCAGCGGCTGCAGCAGCCGAACCGGGATGCGCAGCACGTTGTTGCCCAGCAGCAGGATTGACTCGGGACGACGCGCCGCCAGCTTTCGCGGAATGAACTCGGTCACCACCACCAGCACGCTGGCGACACCTAGCCAAGCAATCAGCGGGCCGTGGAAATACCAGTGCCCGATGGCCAGCAACGTGGCGAGCACGGTGATCAGCGCCTTGAGCAGCGTGTTGCCGAGGATAAGGCTGTTGAGGTTGAACGCCAGAACCGGCTTCGGTGGCTCGTTGGAACGGTGATTGACCGGCATCGCCCGCAGATTATGGTGCGCCGCCTCGACCGCGCTGAACAGCCCGGACCACAAGGTAAGCAGGGCAAGCAGCGTGAGCATTGTGCCGACCGGCAGATTATCCATGATCAACGCCCGTCAGATGTGCAGGATGTATTCACGAACGAGCTTGCTGCCGAAGTAGGCCAGCATCAGGAGCAGGAATCCGCCCAGCGTCCAGCGGATCGCCTTGTGGCCGCGCCAGCCCAGATGGTGGCGTCCCCACAGCAGCACACTGAAGACGATCCACGCGAGGATCGACAGCAGGGTTTTGTGTACCAGATGCTGGGCAAACAGGTTTTCGACGAACAGCCAGCCGGAGATCAGCGACATCGACAGCAAGACCCACCCGGCCCAGAGGAAGCCGAAGAGCAGGCTTTCCATGGTCTGCAACGGGGGGAAGCTTCTGATCAGGCCAAGGCGGTGCTTGTTCTTCAGCTGATGATCCTGCAGCAGCAGGAGCAGGGACTGGAACACCGCGATGGTGAACATGCCGTAGGCGAGGATCGACAGCAGGATATGGCTGATGATGCCGTGTTCTTCGATGATCGGTTGCTGGGTACCGGAAGGCGCGAACTGCGCCATCAGGCTCGTCAGCAGCCCCAGCGGGAACAGGAGGATCAGCAGGATTTCGACCGGGAGGCGAATGCACGCGAGCATGGTCACGATGATGACGGCAACAGCAATCAGGCTGGCGGCACTGAAAAAGTCCAGACCCAGGCCGATAGGGCGCACCAGTTGGCCGAACAGCGCACTGGCCTGGCAAGCGACGGCAAGGGTGCCGATCAGGCACAGCAGCCATTTGTCGGCCTTTTGGCCCTGACGCAGGCGCATACCCTGGTAGACAGTCGCAGCGGCATAAAACACGGCGGCGGCGAGGCTGAAGAGCAAACTCGGTGACAAGGGGGACATAGATCCTGTTGGGCGTGCTCGAAAGCCGGTGAGTTTGGCATAAAACGCGCATTTCACGAAAGACTACAGAAGGAGACGCCGTGGTGTCCGTGCGCTGGAGTCTTCGCTATAATCCGCGACCTGCTCAATCCACAGGCTAGCCGATCGCTGTTTCAGCCGCCTTTATAGCGTCCCTATTTCAATAGCGACTCTCTGAAGAGCAGGCGTCGCGATCTCGCCAGCCGACTGAAAAAGGCCGCTACGGGCCTGGCCGCATCAATCGGGGTTCAGCACGAACCCAAAGGATCACGCATGTTTGAAAATCTGACAGATCGTCTCTCGCAGACGCTGCGCCAGGTCACTGGTAAAGCCAAGCTGACCGAGGACAACATCAAGGACACACTGCGTGAAGTGCGTATGGCGCTGCTTGAAGCCGACGTCGCCTTGCCGGTTGTCAAAGACTTCGTCAATCGCATCAAGGAGCGCGCCGTCGGCACCGAGGTGTCGCGCAGCCTGACGCCGGGCCAGGCGTTCGTGAAGATTGTCCAGGCCGAGCTGGAAGAGATGATGGGGGCGGCCAACGAAGAGCTGACCCTCAACGTCACGCCGCCGGCGGTCATCCTGATGGCGGGTCTGCAAGGTGCGGGCAAGACCACCACTGCCGGCAAGCTCGCCCGATTCCTGAAAGAACGCAAAAAGAAAACCGTGATGCTGGTGTCGGCGGACGTCTATCGTCCGGCCGCGATCAAGCAACTGGAAACCCTGGCCAACGACATCGGCGTGACGTTCTTCCCGTCCGACATCAGCCAGAAGCCGGTCGACATTGCCGAAGCGGCTATTAAAGAAGCCAAGCTCAAGTTCATTGATGTCGTGATCCTCGACACCGCCGGTCGTCTGCACATCGACGCCGAGATGATGGGCGAGATCCAGGCGCTGCACGCGGCGGTCAAGCCGGCCGAGACGCTGTTCGTCGTCGACGCGATGACCGGCCAGGATGCTGCGAACACCGCCAAGGCGTTTGGTGATGCGCTGCCGCTGACCGGTGTGATCCTGACCAAGGTCGACGGCGATGCCCGTGGCGGTGCTGCACTGTCGGTGCGCGCCATTACGGGCAAGCCGATCAAGTTCATCGGCATGGGCGAGAAGAGCGAGGCGCTGGAGCCTTTCCATCCGGACCGTATCGCATCGCGCATCCTCGGTATGGGTGATGTGCTCAGCCTGATCGAGCAGGCCGAACAGACCCTCGACAAGGACAAGGCCGACAAGCTGGCCAAGAAGCTGAAGAAGGGCAAGGGCTTCGACCTCGAGGACTTCCGCGATCAGCTGCAACAAATGAAGAACATGGGCGGCCTGGGCGGGCTCATGGACAAGCTGCCAAGCATCGGTGGCGTGAACCTGTCGCAGATGGGTAACGCACAAGGCGCCGCCGAAAAGCAGTTCAAGCAAATGGAAGCCATCATCAATTCGATGACCCCGGCCGAGCGTCGCGACCCTGAGCTGATCAGCGGTTCACGCAAACGCCGTATCGCCATGGGTTCGGGCACCCAGGTGCAGGACATCGGTCGTCTGATCAAGCAGCACAAACAGATGCAGAAGATGATGAAAAAGTTTTCGACCAAGGGCGGCATGGCGAAAATGATGCGCGGCATGGGCGGAATGTTGCCCGGCGGCGGTATGCCCAAAATGTAAATTGCATCGCGCGGGAGTGATTCCCGCGCGTCATTCATGGGGGCAACCGTCCCGATGGCCTGCTCAGGCAGGCGCTCACCGCCGTCCCTCGCTGACGGCTCCACGGCAGATCTAAGTGGCCTGACGGCGTACGCCGGAAAAAGTCATTTGCAAAAATCCGGATATTCCTTAGAATATGCGGCCTTTCGGGCACCCATGCCCGCTGTGCATCTTAGATTTGCAGCACCGACTACAGGAAAATTGTTCAATGCTAACAATCCGTCTTGCCCTTGGCGGCTCTAAAAAGCGCCCGTTCTACCACCTGACTGTCACCGACAGCCGCAACCCACGTGACGGTTCCCACAAGGAACAAATCGGTTTCTTCAACCCGGTTGCCCGTGGTCAGGAAATCCGTCTGTCCGTGAACCAAGAGCGTCTGGCCTACTGGCTGAGCGTTGGTGCACAACCTTCTGAGCGTGTTGCTTCGCTGTTGAAGGAATCTGCCAAGGCTGCGGCCTGAGCAATATGAACGCGACGCCAGCTTCCGCCGACGATCTGATCGTCATCGGCAAGATTTACTCGGTACACGGCGTTCGCGGCGAAGTGAAGGTGTATTCCTTTACTGATCCGACTGAAAACCTGTTGCAGTACAAAACCTGGACGCTCAAGCGCGAAGGCAATGTGAAACAGGTCGAGCTGGTCAGTGGACGCGGGAACGACAAGTTCCTGGTCGCCAAGCTCAAGGGTCTTGATGATCGTGAAGAAGCTCGTCTTCTGGCCGGTTATGAGATCTGCGTGCCGCGCAACCTGTTCCCTGAATTGACCGACGGCGAGTACTACTGGTACCAGCTTGAAGGTCTGAAGGTCATTGACGGTCTTGGGCAATTGCTCGGGAAGGTCGATCATCTTCTGGAAACCGGCGCAAACGATGTAATGGTGGTCAAACCCTGCGCAGGCAGTCTGGATGATCGCGAACGCCTTTTGCCCTATACGGAGCAATGCGTGTTGGCAGTTGATCTGGTTGCAGGCGAGATGAAGGTGGAATGGGACGCGGATTTCTAAGCAATGGCCAGCCTGCGCATAGAAGTCATCACGCTGTTTCCCGAGATGTTTTCCGCCATCAGCGAATACGGCATTACCAGCCGTGCGGTGAAACAGGAGCTGTTGCAGCTGACCTGTTGGAATCCGCGGGATTACACCACTGATCGACATCACACTGTGGACGATCGCCCGTTTGGCGGTGGCCCTGGCATGGTGATGAAGATCAAGCCCCTCGAAGATGCTCTGGCTCAGGCCAGGCAGGCGGCGGGGGATGCGGCGAAGGTGATTTACCTGTCGCCACAAGGCCGCAAGCTGGATCAGTCTGCGGTACGCGAACTGGCGCAGGAAGAAGCACTTATCCTGATTGCCGGTCGTTATGAAGGCGTCGACGAGCGTTTCATTGAAGCTCATGTCGATGAAGAGTGGTCGATTGGCGACTATGTGTTATCTGGCGGTGAGCTGCCGGCCATGGTCCTGATAGATGCGGTTACGCGACTGCTGCCTGGAGCTTTAGGGCATGTAGATTCCGCGGAGGAAGATTCCTTCACGGATGGTCTGCTGGATTGCCCGCACTACACCCGACCGGAGGTGTATGCGGATCAGCGTGTTCCCGACGTATTGCTTAGTGGCAATCACGCACACATCCGGCGTTGGCGTTTACAGCAGTCCCTTGGGCGGACCTATGAACGACGCGCCGATCTTCTGGAAAGCCGCTCGCTTTCTGGAGAAGAGAAGAAGCTGCTGGCGGAATACCTCCGCGAGCGGGACGATAGTTAACGTATCGATGGTAGATCGAACCGATTTACCTTAGGAGCACAGCATGACTAACAAAATCATCCTTGCACTCGAAGCAGAGCAGATGACCAAAGAGATCCCTCCCTTTGCCCCGGGCGACACCATTGTCGTTCAGGTGAAAGTGAAGGAAGGCGACCGCGCTCGTCTGCAGGCGTTCGAAGGCGTTGTTATCGCCAAGCGTAACCGTGGTGTGAACAGTGCTTTCACTGTTCGTAAAATCTCCAACGGTGTTGGCGTTGAACGTACTTTCCAGACCTACAGCCCGCAAATCGACAGCATGGCTGTGAAACGTCGCGGCGACGTTCGCAAGGCCAAGCTGTACTACCTGCGTGACCTGTCCGGTAAAGCAGCTCGCATCAAGGAAAAACTGGTTTAATCCCAGTCTTCCCATGCGAATGAAAAAGCAGCCTACGGGCTGCTTTTTTGCTTTCTGGCATTCGGTTTTGTCCCGCCTTCGCAAGTATGAAAAACTGCCACCGGTTTCCACACCCCAAGTGAGAACCCATGCCCGCCATTGACCATCCCATGATCGACCGCTTCCTTGACGCTCTGTGGCTGGAGAAAGGGCTGTCGGACAACACGCGCCATGCCTATCGCAGTGACCTCGCACTGTTCAACGGCCGGTTGCAGGAGCAGGGCGTGGACCTGATGAGTGTCAGTCGGGAGGCGATTCTCGATCACCTCGGATGGCGGGTCGACAACGGCTACAAGCCTCGCTCGACAGCGCGACTGCTTTCCGGCGTGCGTGGCTTCTATCGCTACCTGCTCAGAGAAAAGCTGATCGCGGTCGACCCTACGTTGCAGGTCGACATGCCACAGTTGGGTAAGCCACTTCCCAAATCCTTGTCCGAAGCCGACGTCGAAGCGTTGCTGGCTGCGCCCGACCTGAGCGAAGCCATCGGCCAGCGTGACCGGGCGATGCTTGAAGTGCTCTACGCCTGCGGACTGCGGGTGACTGAGCTGATCAGCCTGACGCTTGAACAGGTCAACTTGCGCCAGGGCGTGCTGCGCATCATGGGCAAGGGCAGCAAAGAGCGGCTGGTGCCGATGGGGGAGGAAGCCATCGTCTGGGTCGAGCGCTACATGCGCGACGCCCGCCACGAATTGCTCAACGGCCGCCCCAGCGACGTGCTGTTTCCCAGCCAGCGCGGCGAGCAGATGACCCGCCAGACCTTCTGGCACCGCATCAAGCACCAGGCCAAAGTCGCCGGCATCGGTAAGTCCCTCTCGCCACACACCCTACGTCACGCCTTTGCCACGCACTTGCTCAACCACGGCGCCGATCTTCGCGTCGTGCAGATGCTCCTCGGTCACAGTGATCTGTCGACGACGCAAATCTACACCCACGTCGCCCGCGCGCGGTTGCAGGAAATGCATGCGAAGCACCACCCGAGGGGGTAGATGACTTCAGTAATTTGCGACCTGTCTTACATCGGCGGGCGTCGGCCTTGCGAGCCTTATGTGATAGGCTTTGCCGGTTTCGCAGATCAAGGCCCTGAAAACATCCTGGTGCGGTTTCGCCACCCGTTTTCAGCCCGGCCCGTCTGCTCACCGCTCGAGGAGTTTTCATGCGCGTCACTCGTTTTCTCGGTGCTGCCGTTGTAGCGCTGGCCAGCTCTTTCAGCCTGTTTGCCCACGCCGATGAGGCGTCCGACAAAGCCATTCGCAAGACCCTGGAATCGCTCAATCTGGAAATCCCCATCGAGAGCATTTCCAGCAGCCCGTTGAACGGCCTCTATGAGGTCAATCTGAAAGGCGGTCGCGTGCTGTACGCCAGTGCGGACGGCCAGTTCGTGATGCAGGGCAACCTGTATCAGATGCAGGCCGGCAAGCCGGTCAACCTGACCGAGAAAGTCGAGCGTCAGGCGATTTCCAAGACCATCAACGGCATCCCTGCCGCTGAGATGGTCGTCTACCCAGCCGTGGGCGAGACCAAATCCCACATCACGGTATTCACCGACACCACCTGCCCGTACTGCCACAAGCTGCACGCCGAAGTGCCGGAGCTGAACAAGCGCGGCATCGAAGTGCGCTATGTAGCGTTCCCGCGTCAGGGCCTCGGTTCGTCGGGTGACGAGCAACTCCAGGCAGTGTGGTGCTCCAAGGACCGCCGCGGTGCAATGGACCGCATGGTCGACGGCAAGAATATTCAGGCGCCCAAGTGCGATAACCCGGTCACCAAACAGTTCGAGATCGGCCAGTCCATCGGCGTGAACGGCACACCGGCCATCGTGTTGGCCGACGGTCAGCTGATTCCGGGCTACCAGCCGGCGCCGCAAGTGGCCAAACTGGCGCTGGGCGCCAAGTAATTTCGTTTATCGCAGCCTCCTGCGGTAAACATTGAAGCGGCCTGTGTGCAGCGCTTCATCAATAGCGAGCCGTGTTGAATGCGGCTGATTCCACGGCCGGCCTCGCGTCGGCCGTTTTATGGGGAGTTCATAGTGAAACCGGTCAAAGTAGGCATCTGTGGGCTGGGTACTGTCGGTGGCGGTACCTTCAATGTGCTAAAGCGTAACGCCGAGGAAATTGCCCGCCGTGCCGGGCGTGGAATCGAAGTGGCGCAGATTGCCATGCGTACACCAAACCCCAATTGCCAGATTACCGGTACCCCGACCACGACCGACGTGTTCGACGTGGCGAGCAACCCTGAAATCGACATCGTCATCGAGCTGATCGGTGGCTACACCATCGCCCGTGAACTGGTGCTCAAGGCCATCGAAAACGGCAAGCACGTGGTCACCGCCAACAAGGCGCTGATCGCCGTGCACGGCAACGAAATTTTCGCCAAGGCCCGGGAGAAGGGCGTCATCGTCGCCTTCGAAGCGGCAGTGGCGGGCGGCATTCCGGTGATCAAGGCCATTCGTGAAGGCCTGTCGGCCAACCGCATCAACTGGGTGGCTGGCATCATCAACGGCACCGGCAACTTCATCCTCACCGAGATGCGCGAAAAAGGCCGTACTTTCCCGGACGTCCTCGCTGAAGCGCAGGCGCTGGGTTACGCAGAAGCCGATCCGACCTTCGACGTCGAAGGCATCGACGCGGCGCACAAGCTGACCATTCTGGCGTCCATCGCTTTTGGCATCCCGCTGCAATTCGACAAGGCCTACACCGAGGGCATCACCAGGCTGACCACCGCCGACGTCAATTACGCCGAAGCGCTGGGCTACCGGATCAAGCACCTGGGCGTCGCCCGCAGCACGCCGAGCGGTATCGAACTGCGCGTCCACCCGACCCTGATCCCGGCCGATCGCCTGATCGCCAACGTCAACGGTGTGATGAACGCCGTGATGGTCAACGGCGATGCAGCCGGATCGACTCTGTTCTACGGCGCAGGTGCCGGCATGGAGCCGACCGCTTCGTCCGTCGTGGCGGATCTGGTCGACGTCGTCCGTGCCCTGACCACCGATCCGGAAAACCGTGTCCCGCATCTGGCCTTTCAGCCCGACTCGCTGTCGGCCCACCCGATCCTGCCGATCGACGCGTGCGAAAGTGCCTACTACCTGCGCATCCAGGCCAAGGATCATCCCGGCGTGCTGGCGCAGGTGGCGAGCATCCTGTCCGAGCGCGGCATCAACATCGAATCGATCATGCAGAAAGAAGTCGAAGAACATGACGGCCTGGTGCCGATGATTCTGCTGACCCACCGCGTGGTCGAGAAACGCATGAACGATGCGATCAAAGCGCTGGAAGCGCTGGAAGATGTCGCCGGGCCGGTTGTCCGCATCCGCGTTGAGCATTTGAACTGAGATCAGCCGCAAGCGTTAAGCGGCAAGTAACAGCAAAATCATATCGCGGTGAGCTTTGGGTCCCGGGCTGGAGTTGAAGGTTAAGCACTTTGACTTGCAGCCCGCCACTCGAAGCTTGCCGCCCAAACCGAAGGTTTGAACAATGCGCTATATCAGTACCCGCGGCCAGGCACCGGCCCTGAATTTCGAAGACGTGCTGCTGACCGGTCTGGCGAGCGATGGCGGTCTGTACGTTCCGGAAAACCTGCCGCGTTTCACCCAGGAAGAAATCGCGTCCTGGGCCGGCCTGCCTTACCACGAGTTGGCTTTTCGTGTGATGCGTCCGTTTGTAACGGGCAGCATCCCGGACGCGGATTTCAAGAAGATCCTCGAAGAAACCTACGGCGTGTTCTCCCACGCTGCGGTTGCGCCCCTGCGTCAGCTCAACGGCAACGAGTGGGTGCTGGAGCTGTTCCATGGCCCGACCCTGGCGTTCAAGGATTTCGCACTGCAACTGCTGGGTCGTCTGCTGGACTACGTGCTCGAGAAGCGCGGCGAACGTGTGGTCATCATCGGCGCCACTTCCGGTGACACTGGCTCGGCCGCCATCGAAGGCTGCCGTCGTTGCGACAACGTCGATATCTTCATCCTGCACCCGAACAATCGCGTGTCCGATGTTCAGCGCCGCCAGATGACCACCATCTTCGGCGAGAACATCCATAACATCGCGATCGAAGGCAACTTCGACGACTGCCAGGAAATGGTCAAGAACAGCTTCGCCGACCAGAGCTTCCTCAAAGGCACGCGTCTGGTGGCGGTGAACTCGATCAACTGGGCGCGGATCATGGCCCAGATCGTCTACTACTTTCACGCGTCGCTGCAGTTGGGCGGCCCGGCACGTTCGGTGGCGTTCTCCGTGCCGACCGGCAATTTCGGTGACATCTTCGCCGGTTACCTGGCCCGCAACATGGGCCTGCCGATCAGCCAACTGGTGGTCGCGACCAACCGCAACGACATCCTGCACCGCTTCATGAGCGGCAATCAGTACGTCAAGGAAACCCTGCACGCGACGTTGACCCCTTCGATGGACATCATGGTGTCGTCCAACTTCGAGCGTCTGCTGTTCGACATGCACGGTCGCAACGGCGGCGCGATTGCCAAGCTGATGGACACCTTCAGGCAAGGCGGCGGTTTCAGCGTGGATGAAGAACGCTGGACCGAAACCCGCAAGCTGTTTGATTCGCTGGCGGTCAGTGACGAAGACACCTGCAAAACCATCGCCGAAGTATTCGCCAGCACTGGCGAGCTGCTCGATCCGCACACCGCGATCGGCGTGAAAGCCGCACGGGACTGCCGCCGCAGCCTCGATACGCCGATGGTGATTCTGGGAACGGCGCATCCGGTCAAGTTCCCGGATGCCGTGCTGAAGGCCGGTGTAGGAAAAGCGCTCGAGCTGCCTGCACATTTGTCTGATTTGTTTGAGCGAGACGAACGCTGCACCGTCCTGCCAAATGACCTCAAGGCCGTACAGGCCTTTGTCAGCCAGCATGGCAATCGTGGCAAACCTCTCTGACCGTATCGCCGTGTAACAACTAAGGCCCGCCTCGCAGCGGGCCTTGTTTTTTCCGCGTGCCACACTTCCGAAGAATCTTAATTTCTCGGATAAGCCTGTGGTTGTTAAACATTTTTACTCAACGGCATTCAATGGCCGTCACCTTGATCTCCGACCGGCGCTATGGGCATTGCTGCTGCTCGTCTGCCTCTACAGTCCCATGGGTCACTCCAGTGAAAACCTGCCGTTCGCCCTGGGTGCGCCTTTCCTTGCGCAACAGCCCATCGCCCTCAATGACGCGGACCGTCAGTGGCTGGACGCACGAAAAACGCTCCGGGTGGGCATTTCCGTCGCCGATCACGAGCCCGTCGACATCACCACTGACCGCAATCGCTATCAGGGCATCAGCGCG
The DNA here is from genome assembly GCF_053903055.1 of Pseudomonas sp. AK106. NCBI lineage: Bacteria > Pseudomonadati > Pseudomonadota > Gammaproteobacteria > Pseudomonadales > Pseudomonadaceae > Pseudomonas > Pseudomonas sp. AK106. The sequence goes on along the minus strand of NZ_CP096426.1, from coordinate 4,436,608 downwards.
GATTACCTCAGCGTAGTCAGCGCCCGGTTGGCAATTCCCGTTCAAGTGCGAGGGTTCGCTAAACGAGAGAAGGCGGTGGAGGCACTCCTGGCCGGTGACATCGACGTGCTGACCAGCGCCAGCGGATTTGAGCGAAACAAAGCCGGACTGTCGATGACGCGCGACTACCTGGCGGACCGCGCGGTGGTGTTCGGCCGGGCCAACGACACCAGCCTCAAGCCTACGCTGGAAGGCAAACGCGTGGTGCTGCTGGACGGCTATGCCGACGCTGCGGTTGTGCAGCGCATCTACCCCGAAAGCAACATCGTGCTTGCGCCCACGCTCTACAGCGCCATGGAGGCGTTGGCCCACGACGACGCCGACGCGCTGATTGCCAACGAGCTCGTGGTGCAGTCCTACAGCCTTTTGCGCCCGTACCTGGGGCTGCACAGCAAGTTCGACAGCCTGTTGCCCCCCATGGGTTTTTCGTTCGCCCTTCGCGATAAAGACGCGAGGCTTCACGCACTGTTCGATCGCGTGCTGGCAGACATGGACGAGTCTTTGCACCGGGAAATCCTGGGGCGATGGACCGTCGGGCTTGGCGCTGACCCTGCGCGTCGGCAAGTCAGTATCAACCCCGTTGAACAGTTGTGGATCCGCAAACATCCGCGGGTGGTGGTGGCGTCAACTCAGCACCCTCCCTACATCTACAAAGACGCTCGTGGTCAATGGGTGGGGCTGAATGTCGATGTGCTGGCGCGCATTTCGCGCCTGACCGGGTTGCAGTTTGTCTATCAGGAAGCGCCTTCCACCTATTCTCTGCTTGAGACCCTGGCAGACGGCGGCGCGCACATGAATACCACCCTGGCCGAAAACCCCGAGCGCAAGAAAATGCTGTATTTCACATATGCATTTGGAGGCAACAGCTGGGTATTTCTGGAACGCGCCGACAGCAATGTCTCCCTTCAGCTGGCGAACATGGCCGGCAAGGTGCTCGCACTCCCCGCGCGACATGCGTTGCTGGAGTTTATTCAGACACGCTACCCGCAGATCCGCCTGCTGCTCGTGCCCACCTACGCCGAAGCCCGCCAGCTCGTCGAGGAGGGGGAGGCGGACGCCACTATTCAGAACGAGGCGGGCGCCTGGCTGTATCCGCCCGGCGGGCTGAAAGTGGGCCGCAGCGTCGAAGGGTTGTGGTCTCCGGACCGGTTTTCCGTGGTCAAGGCCCATCCCGAATTGCTCGGCATTCTGAACAAGGCCCTTGAGGAATTTTCCGTGACGGAAATGCGCGCTATTCGCCTCAAATGGCTCGGCGCGGCAGCCGCTCCGCCTTCGGTGTGGAACCGCATCCCCAACTGGATTTATGGGGTTACGGGCGCCTCACTGTTGCTGGGTCTGGTGTCGCTGGTCTGGAGTAGCCGCCTGAGGTATCAGATCCATCAACGGCAGCGCGCCGAAGCACAGCTGGGTGATCAGCTCGCCTTCAAACGGACATTGCTCGATGCTTTCCCCAACCCTGTTTATGTGCGTGATCTGCAAGGCCGGCTCGTCGCCTGCAACCGCAGTTATGAGGAGAGCTTCGGGATCGGTTACGAACAGATGCAAGGCCGACGCCTGACCGATGTCGATCTCGTTGACCGCGATATGGCCGAGCAACTGCACGCCGATTACATGAAGCTGCTGGAGACGCAGGAGCCGGTGTTTGCCGAGCGCGTCCTTACGCTGGCCGGGCGACGGGTCTACGCCTGGCAATGGGCGGTGCCCTATCATCGCGCCGACGGTCAGATGCAGGGATTGCTCGGCGGCTGGATGGACATCAGCGAGCGTAAGCGCCTGGAGAGCGAGTTGCGCGAAGCACGTCAGGCCGCGGAGCGGGCGGCAGGGCAGTTGAAGGCGCTGCTCGACGAATTGGGGCGAGCGAAGGCATCAGGGGTGTAAATTTTGCCTGTCACATTCGGCAGGCATGCTCCGGAGTCAAGCTGTTGCAGTCAGTGCGCATGTGTCAAAGCGCCACACTGCTCAGAACTTTCCGCTGCTGCCAATGGTCATTGGTTAGCACCTTTGCATTCAAACTGTTGAGTGGTGATCCGGATGGAAAATATCAGCTTGCTACTGAGCGAAGCGCTGTCTCCTTATCAGGCGATTATCGGCCCGGCCGGTATTCTGGGCGAACGCCTGGTGACGCTGAAAAATCCAGCGGGTGCGATGGTGATTGAACGGGTTTTTTCTGCATCGCAGTTGGGCGACAAGCGTCAGCTGACTGACGTGGTAGATGGTCTTCACCGTGATTTGATGGTGGCAGAAGGGCGCATCGAGCCTTGTGTCATCGCTGCCATGCGCAATGTGTCCCAGTCTGCCACTTATGCTGCCTCCCGACCTTTCGTCTGAGTCGCAGGGAACCTTCTCCATTCGGTAGGCTCCTATCAGTTACGGCAGGCGCAGGCATTGTGCTCCGATGTTCATGCTGCCTGCCGTACGGGTCCAAGATGGACCACGGTTGACCCCGAGTAGTCTCCCCGCTGCTCGGGGTTTCTTTTGTCTGACATTCAGGGCTTCAACGCCAGGCGCGGATTTCACCCGGCGTCAATTCGTTTCCTCATCGAAAAATGTCTGGGCGTCGCGCAGGTATTCCTCCTTCTTCATCATCCACTCCGCGTAAAACCCGATCAGTCGCGTCACGCGCAGCACACGCATTTCCCGGTTGATGATCTCCATCGCCGCACGGCCCTTCTCGGTCTTCGAACAGGCAATGTGAGCGAACTGGTATTTGGGCACGTCTTTGACCGGCAAGAACTCCAGCTCTGTTAGCGGAATGCCCTGTTCCTGCGCGTGAAAGCGCGCTTCCGGCCAGTAACTGATGATCGCCTGGAAGCGATCCAGCCGTTCCATTTCCAGCATGCTGCCCACCGCTGTATTGCCGTAGTGCAGGATCAGACGTTCGGGGTGCGGGGTCTCGCGCAACACTTTATCGATGACGGGGCCGTAGCTGCGTTCGCCGACGATGCCGACATCGACGCTGTCGCTGGCCAGTAAGGCGGCAAGGTCGAGGCGGCCGTCGGCGTTGATGAACGGTGCGAACAGTGCGTGGCGTCTGCGCTCGATCGTGACGCCGTTACTGGGCGTGGCGTAGGACGGGATGGAAAACAGAATGGTTTTGTCGCGCTCGGGCGTCCACAGCAGGGTCGGGTCGCAGGCGAACACGTCGGGGTCATTGAGCATCTGGGTTCCGCGCGCGCGGTTGACGTGCATGACCTGGTGATCGTACTCCGGCATCCGGGCAGTCAGCTCGGGCATCAGCTTGTCGATGGCACCCTGGCCCGCCAATGGTCCGGAAAATATGGTCAGGGGCGGGAAGTCGCGCAGCAGCCAGATCAGCGTTTCACGTGCCGACGCCGTACCGGGCAGGCAGGCGAACAGGCCTGCGATCAGCAAGGCGCGCATTCGGGAACCGGTGACATGCATGGAAGCGTTGACCCTCATCGACAGCGTCTCGCAGCAAGGAATCGGTGATGTGCCTCATTTATTTAACACATGTCATGGGGGCATGAGTAACGCCTCGCGAACGTTGTGCCCCGTCTCCCATTTGAGAGACGAGCCGCATCGCTCATCGAGTTCGGTCGTTCAACGGGGCTGCATCGGGTAGACTTGCCGCCTTTCCCGTCTCTCTAGAAGCCCGTTCATGGCCCAGCCGTCCACGACCTACAAGTTCGAACTCAACCTCACCGACCTTGATCGCGGGGTCTATGAAACCGTCAAGCAGACCATCGCCCGTCATCCTTCGGAAACCGAAGAGCGCATGACCGTGCGCCTGCTGGCCTACGCCTTCTGGTACAACGAGCACCTGTCGTTTGGCCGGGGTCTGTCAGACGTCGATGAACCGGCGCTGTGGGAAAAGAGTCTGGACGATCGCGTCCTGCACTGGATCGAAGTCGGACAGCCCGACGCCGACCGTTTGACCTGGTGCTCGCGCCGTACCGAACGCACCAGCCTGCTGGCCTACGGCAGTCTGCGGGTGTGGGAAGGCAAGGTCATACCGGCGATCAAGACGCTGAAGAACGTCAACATCGCTTCGGTACCCCAAGAGGCGCTCGAAGTCTTGTCCAAGGACATGCCACGGGTGATCAAGTGGGACGTAATGATCAGCGAAGGCACGATCTTCGTCACAGATGATCGCGGCCAGCACGAAGTGCAATTGCAGTGGCTGGCAGGCGAGCGGGGCTGATTCACGCCTGCACCGCGACGGCCTCGCGATGCTGTTGCCAAGCCATCGCGACGTCATCGCTGCCTCCTGCCAGTCCCAACGAGAATCCCAGCGGAACCTGAATGCGCATCGAACCACGCGAGTTACCTGACACCCTGCCTTTTCTTGGCGACCTGCCACCCTTGCTCACCCGGCTGTACGCGGCCCGCGGTGTCGCCTCGGAGGCAGAACTCGACAAGGGCCTTGCCCGATTGATTCCGTATCAACAGCTCAAGGGCATCGACGCCGCCGTCGAGCTGCTGGTGACGGCGTTGCAGCAGCGCCATCGCATTCTCATCGTGGGCGACTTCGATGCCGACGGCGCGACGGCCAGCACCGTCGGCGTGATGGGCCTGCGCTTGCTCGGTGCCGCGCACGTGGACTACCTGGTGCCGAACCGTTTCGAATTCGGTTACGGCCTGACACCTGAAATCGTCCAGGTCGCCCTTGAACGTCAGCCCGATTTGCTGATGACCGTGGACAACGGCATTTCCAGCGTCGAAGGCGTTGCGGCAGCGAAAGCGGCGGGCTTGCAGGTGTTGGTCACCGATCACCACTTGCCCGGCCACGAATTGCCGGCGGCTGATGCCATCGTTAACCCGAACCAGCCCGGCTGCACCTTCCCGAGCAAGTCGCTGGCCGGTGTCGGCGTCATTTTTTATGTGTTGATGGCCTTGCGCGCGCGACTGCGGGACATCGGCTGGTTCGAGGGCCGCGCTCAACCCAATCTGGGCGAATTGCTGGATCTGGTGGCGCTGGGCAGCGTCGCTGACGTGGTGCCGCTGGATGCCAACAACCGGATTCTGGTGCACCAGGGGCTGATGCGCATCCGCGCCGGGCGTGCACGTCCGGGTTTGCGCGCCATTCTGGAGGTCGCCCGTCGCGAGGCGTCGCGCATCACCTCCACCGATCTGGGGTTCATCATCGGCCCGCGCCTGAATGCGGCCGGGCGTCTGGATGACATGAGCCTGGGCATCGAATGCCTGCTGTGTGATGACGAGACCGAGGCGCGGGAAATGGCGGTGCGTCTGGACGAGCTCAATCAGGACCGCAAATCCATCGAGCAGGGCATGCAGCGCGAGGCGCTCGCCCAGCTCAAGGACCTGCCGCTGGAGTCGATGCCGTTTGGGCTGTGCCTGTTCGAACCCGAGTGGCACCAGGGCGTGATCGGCATTCTGGCTTCGCGCCTGAAAGAGCGTTATCACCGCCCGACCATTGCGTTCGCCAGCGCCGGCGAGGGTGTGCTGAAGGGGTCGGCGCGTTCGGTACCCGGCTTTCACATCCGCGACGCACTGGACGCCGTGGCGGCGAAACATCCCGAGCTGATCAGCAAGTTCGGCGGCCACGCGATGGCGGCCGGGCTGTCGCTGCCGGAAGGCAACTTCCCGGCATTCGCCGAGGCCTTCGACACCGAGGTTCGCCGCCAGCTCAAGGAAGAAGACCTGACCGGCCGGCTGTTGTCCGACGGCACCTTGGCGGTGGAAGAATTTCATCTGGAACTGGCCCGTGCCCTGCGCAATGCCGGCCCGTGGGGGCAGCACTTTCCCGAACCGTTGTTCCATGGCGTGTTCCAGCTGGTGGAGCAGCGGGTGGTCGGCGAGCGCCATCTGAAGATGGTACTCAAGACCGAGTGCGGCAGCGTGAAGCTTGACGGCATCGCCTTCAGCGTCGACCGCGACGTATGGCCCAACCCGACTGTGCGCTGGGTCGAGCTGGCCTACAAGCTGGACCTGAACGAATTTCGCGGCAACGAAACCGTGCAACTGATGGTGGTTCATCTTTCACCGCGTTGATTCATTGGGTTCGGCTAAAGCCAACCTACGAGTGTACGCGCTAGTAGGACCGGCTTTAGCCGGGAGTGGGCCTGCGTGGGCACCCTCAATCTCGCGGTGTGCCTGCTGACGCCTTCCCGGCTAAAGCCAGTCCTACGGACGTACGCGGTGTCTCGGTAGGACCGGCTTCAGCCGGGAAATGACTGAACCCTCACTTCGCTCGGGTTGTCGACTAGGCTCAAGGTTCGCACGTAAGGAACCTGCCACACGATCTGAGAGGTCCCCCATGAGCCTGCTGCTTGAACCCTATACCCTTCGCGAACTGACACTGCGCAATCGCATCGTGGTTTCGCCAATGTGTCAGTACTGCTGCGCCGACGGCCTGGCCAATGACTGGCATTTGGTCCATCTGGGCAGCCGCGCGGTCGGCGGCGCAGGGCTGATTTTCACTGAAGCGGCGGCGGTGACCCAGGATGGGCGCATTACGCCGGAAGACCTCGGCATCTGGAACGACGAGCACATCGAGCCGCTGCAACGCATCACTCGATTCATCAAAGCACAGGGCGTGGTTGCCGGCATTCAGCTGTCCCATGCCGGACGCAAGGCCAGTACATGGCGGCCATGGGTGAGCCAGAGTGGCGCCATCCCTGCCGACCAGGGTGGCTGGGCGACCTGGGGGCCCTCGAAGATCCCATTCGACCCGACCTACACCGTGCCCACCCCGCTGGATGAAGCCCAGATTCAGGACGTGATCAAGGCGTTCGTCGACGCCGCCAAACGTGCCTTGACCGCAGGTTTCGAAGTCGTCGAAATTCACGCTGCCCACGGTTATCTGCTGCATCAGTTCCTGTCGCCGCTGAGCAACCAGCGTCAGGATCAATACGGTGGCTCGTTCGAAAACCGCATTCGTCTGACGCTTGAAATCACCAAAGCCGTGCGCGACGTCTGGCCTGCAGGCCTGCCGTTGTTCGTGCGCGTCTCGGCCACCGACTGGGTGGAAGGCGGCTGGACTGCGGACGAAACCGTTGAGCTGGCAAAGCGCTTGAAAGAGTTGGACGTTGATCTTGTTGACGTGTCCTCCGGCGGCACTGCGGCGAAAGCCGAGATCCCCGTGGGCCCGGGCTATCAAACCGAGTTCGCCGCTCGCGTGCGCAACGAGTCCGGCATTGCCACCGGCACCGTCGGCATGATCACCGAACCCACCCAGGCCGACACCATTCTGCGTACCGGCCAGGCAGACCTGATTTTCCTCGCCCGCGAACTGCTGCGCGATCCGTACTGGCCGCTGCAAGCCGACGAGGCGCTCGGTGGACGCCAGGCCACATGGCCTGCGCAATACCAGCGAGCAACGCACCGCGATCAGCCGATTCATGAGTCGGATTTGCGGGATTGATCACACCGCTGAATAGCTGATCTGCACTGCTCCAGCATCTCTGGCTCTGTGATGCTGGTTCTATTGGAGAAGATTCATGTGGGAGTGAGCTTGCTCGCGAAGACGGTATTCCAGCCGCTGAAGATTTGGCGAATGTACCGACCTCTTCGCGAGCAAGCTCGCTCCCACATTTGTCCTGCGTCGGCCTCCGGAATGAAGATAGCCCTTCACTTCCCCCCACTCCCCGCCACGCTTTCCCCGCCCCGAGTCAGGTAATACGCGCCGAGGATCGGCAGCAGGGTCACCATCATCACGAGCATCGCCACGACGTTGGTCACCGGCACGTCGCGCGGGCGGCTGAGTTGGTTGAGCAGCCAGATGGGCAGGGTGCGTTCGTGCCCGGCGGTGAAGGTGGTGACAATGATTTCGTCGAACGACAGGGCAAACGCCAGCATGCCGCCAGCTAATAGCGCCGAGCCAAGGTTAGGCATGATGATGTAGCGGAAGGTCTGCCAGCCGTCGGCACCGAGGTCCATCGACGCTTCGATCAGGCTGTGGGAGGTGCGGCGCAGGCGGGCGATGACGTTGTTGTAGACGATCACCACGCAGAAGGTCGCGTGGCCGACAATGATGGTGAACATCCCTGGCTCGATCCCCAGGGTCTTGAACGCTGACAACAAGGCCAGCCCGGTGATGATGCCGGGCAGGGCGATGGGCAGAATCAGCATCAGTGAAATCCCGTCCTTGCCGAAGAAGTCCCGCCTGTACAGCGCCGCCGAGGCTAGCGTGCCGATCACCAGGGCGATCAGTGTGGCAATGCAGGCGATTTGCAGCGACAGCTTGATCGACTCCAGGACGTCGGGCCGCGCGAACGCCACGCCGATCCACTTCAGGGTGAAACCCTTCGGCGGGAAGCTGAAGGCGGCGTCTTCGGTGTTGAAGGCGTAGACGAAGATGATCAGGATCGGAAAGTGCAGGAATACCAGCCCGCCCCAGGCGGCGATCTTCAGGCCCCACGACGCTCTTTCAGAGTGCATCGAAAGCCCCCAGTCGTTTGACAATAGCCAGATAAACCGCGATCAGCACGATTGGCACCAGCGTGAACGCCGCGGCCATGGGCATGTTGCCGATGGCGCCTTGCTGCGCGTAGACCATGCTGCCAATGAAGTAGCCCGGCGGGCCGATCAGCTGCGGCACGATGAAATCCCCCAGCGTCAGCGAAAACGTGAAGATCGAGCCCGCCGCAATCCCTGGCACCGACAGCGGCAGAATCACCTGCATGAACGTTTGCCGCGGCGTGGCACCGAGGTCGGCGGAGGCGTGCAGCAAAGAGGGCGGCAGGCGTTCGAGGGAGGCCTGAATCGGCAGGATCATGAACGGCAGCCAGATGTAGACGAACACCATGAAACGCCCAAGGTGCGAGGTCGACAATGTGCTGCCACCAATGCCGGGCACGCTCAACAGCCACTGCAACACCGGCGCCAGCCCCAGATGCTGCACGAACCATTGCGCCACGCCGCCCTTGGCCAGCAGCAGCGTCCATGCGTAGGCCTTGACGATGTAGCTGGCCCACATGGGCATCATCACCGCAATGTAGAAGAACGCCTTGGTTTTGCCGGTGGTGTAGCGCGCCATGTAATAGGCGATGGGGAAGGCGACGATGGCGCTGGCGATGGACACTGCAACCGCCATGACCAGGGTGCGCCGGATGACGTCGAAATTGGCCGGGTTGAACAGCGCGCCGAAGTTCGCCAGGGTCAGGTCCGGCGTCACAGTCATGCTGAAGTCGTCGAAGGTATAGAAGCCCTGCCACAACAGGCCCAGCAGCGAGCCGAGGTAAATCGCGCCGAACCACAGCAGCGGCGGGATCAGCAGCAGCGACAGGCACAGATTCGGGCGTCGATACAGCAAGTTGGAAAAGCGCCGGAGTGGCGATGGCCGTTGCGTCGGTGCCGGGCCTGTGAAGGTCTGACCCATCTCACTGCGCCTCAACCGGCGTGTCATGCAACGTAATCATCGCTTCCCGCGCCCAGCGAACGGTGACGGGTTGCCCCGGTCGATGATGCGCGCCGGCGTCCAGCCACTGATCGTTGGCCTGGCTGACCGTGAGCGTCTGGCCGTTGTCCAGTCTGACCTCGTAGCGGGTGGCACTGCCCTGGTATTGAATGTCGTGCAGCACGCCGCTGACCTGAACCTCGTGGCTCGCCCCGACGCCCTCGGCGAAACGAATGTGCTCCGGTCGAATCGAAAACGCGCCCGGATTGCCGCTCAAGATCTGCGCCAGTTCACCACGCACGACGTTGGAGGTGCCCACGAACTCTGCCACGAAGGTCGTCGCCGGTTTCATGTAAAGATTGCGTGGCGCATCGACCTGCTCGATGCGGCCCTTGTTGAACACCGCGACCCGGTCCGACATCGACAGCGCTTCAGTCTGGTCGTGGGTGACGAAAATGAACGTGATGCCCAGTTGGCGCTGCAGTTTCTTCAGTTCGCTTTGCATCTGTTCGCGCAGCTTCAGGTCGAGGGCGCCGAGGGGTTCGTCGAGCAGCAACACCCGCGGGCGATTGACCAGTGCCCGCGCCAGGGCTACACGCTGGCGCTGGCCGCCGGACAGTTGCGCGGGTTTGCGTGCGCCGTAGCCATCAAGGGCGACCATGTTCAGTGCCTCGTCGGCGCGCTTGATCCGTTCGGCCTTGCCGACGCCTTTTACTTTCAGGCCGTAGGCGACGTTGTCCCGCACGTTCATGTGAGGGAACAGCGCGTAGTCCTGAAACACGGTGTTGACGTCGCGCTGGTAGGGCGGCAGGCCGGCGGCCTCCTGACCATGAATGCGGATCGAGCCGGCGCTGGGTTGCTCGAAGCCTGCGATCAGGCGCAGGCAGGTGGTTTTGCCGGAACCCGAAGGGCCGAGCATGGAAAAGAACTCGCCTTCCTGGATGTCGATGGACACCCGGTCCACGGCTTTCACCTCGCCGAACAGCCGCGAGACCTGGGTGAACTGGACAGCGTGGGTCATGGCGTTTGATTCCGGAAATCAAGTCGATGGACAGCCCCTGCCGTCACAGCAACGGGGCTGGATGCATCTGGGTGAACACGGTCCTTGTAGGGGCGGGCGATGCAGGCGTTTAACGCCCACCCATGATCGCAATGTAATCCTGCGTCCAGCGGCTGTACGGCACGTACTTGCCGCCCTCAGCTTGTGGGGTTTTCCAGAAGGCGATTTTCTCGAACAGGTCAAATCCGTTGGTTTCGCAGCCCTCGGCGCCGAGCAGTGCGTTGCCCTTGCAGGCGTCCGGCACCACCGGCAGGGAGCCGAACCAGGCGGCAACGTCACCCTGAACTTTCGGTTGCAGCGACCAGTTCATCCATTTGTAGGCACAGTTCGGGTGTTTGGCTTCGGCGTGCAACATCGTCGTGTCGGCCCAGCCGGTGGCGCCTTCCTGGGGGATGGTCGAGGCCACGGGCTGTTTCTCGGCAACCAGCCCGTTGACCATGTAGCCCCACGAACTCGACGCCGCCACGCCTTCGTTTTTCACGTCGCTCATCTGCACCGTCGCGTCATGCCAGTAGCGATGAACCAGCGGCTGCTGGGCGCGTAGCAGATCGAGCACGGCCTTGTACTGGATCTCGGTGAGCTGATAGGGATCGACGATGTTCAGTTCCGGCTTGGCCGTCTTTAAATACAGCGCGGCGTCGGCGATGTAGATCGGCCCGTCGTAGGCCTGGACCCGGCCCTTGTTCGGCTTGCCATCGGGCAAATCCTGCGGCTCGAACACCACGCTCCAGCTCACCGGCGGCGTCTTGAACACGTTGGTGCTGTACATCAGCACGTTCGGGCCCCACTGGTACGGCGTGCCGTACGTTTTGTTTTCAACCGTGTACCACGGACCATCTTTCAGGCGCGGGTCGAGGGTTTTCCAGTTCGGGATCAGCGTGGGGTCGATGGGCTGCACGCGCTTGCCGGCGATCAGCCGCAACGACGCGTCGCCCGACGCAGTGACCAGGTCATAGCCGCCCTTGGTCATCAGGCTGACCATCTCGTCGGAGGTTGCAGCGGTCTTGACGTTGACCTTGCAGCCGGTCTCCTGCTCGAAGCCGGTCACCCAGTCGTAGGCCTTGTCGCTTTCGCCTCGCTCGATGTAACCCGGCCACGCCACGATATCCAGCTGCCCCTCGCCATCGCCCACCGCCGTGAGTGCTTCAGCGGCCTGCACCGCGCCGCTGGTGAATAGTGCGGTAATCACGGCGCTCAGAATCGCGGTCTTGTGCACGGACATGGTGGGTTTGCCTCATGGTGGTGGTTTGGGCAGAGATCGGTGGTGCAGAGCGTAGTGCCCCGTTCGATCCCCGACAAACTTCACGCAGCAAATACCGAGCCCATTCCTGCAGGCGGATGCGATTGAGTGAAAACCCGTCCTGACTCTGGACGCTCAGTCGCCGCAACATTCAGAAGCAAACCCGCCCGACGTGCGTCGGTGCCTTCGCCTTAACCTGCGGGTCGAATCGTCTGTCCCCATTTCTGAAGGTGAAGTCATGAACACGCGCGGTTTACTTGATCAATTGTTGAAATCCGGTCAGGACCTGCTGCAAAACAAGGCCGGCGCTCACGACAAGAGCGGCAAAAGCGGGCAAAACGGGCAGGGCGGGCTTGGCGATCTGCTTGGCAAGGTCGGCGGCAGCGGTCTGGGAGGCAAGCTGGGCGGCAGCCTTGGCGGGCTGCTCTCCGGTGCTGGCGGCGGTGCGTTGGCGGCGGGCGCGATGGGCTTGCTGATGGGCAACAAAGGCGCACGCAAAATGGGCGGCAAAGCGCTGACCTACGGCGGGCTCGCAGCGTTGGGCGTGCTGGCGTACAAGGCCTATGGCAACTGGCAGGCGAGTCAGGGGGTGGCGCAACCGGTTGAGCCGCAAACCGTTGACCGCGTGCCACCGGCCCAGGTTGAACAGCACAGCGAGGCCATCCTGCGGGCGCTGGTGGCCGCGGCCAAGGCTGACGGCCACGTCGACGACCGTGAACGCGAACTCATCGAAGGCGAGTTCACCCGCATCACCGGCGACAATGAACTGCAGCAGTGGCTCCATGCCGAGCTGAACAAACCACTGGACCCTGTCGATGTCGCCCGTGCGGCGCAAACCCCGGAAATCGCTGCCGAGATGTACCTGGCCAGCGTAATGATGGTCGACGAAGAGCACTTCATGGAGCGCGCTTACCTGGACGAACTCGCCAAGCAACTGAAACTCGATCCGGCGTTGAAGACCGAGCTTGAGCAGCAGGTGCGTCAGGCCCAGCCGTAAACCGTCATTCCGCCCTGCGATCCGGCACGGATACGACGGCCAATAGCCGCAAACCTGTTGGGTCAGGCCCCACAATCACTGGGGCCTGACCCGCATTCTTATTCCTCGCTACAGAAGTCCCGCCCAGACATCCGCCCGCGGCGCATTCGTACCATCAAGCAACGCCACATCGAGCCGATAGCGTGTAAGACATTTCCGATATGGCTGTGTGTTATGGCGTTTTCCTCGTCAGAAACACCCCAAGTGTCGGTAAGGCACTAGGCTATACTCCCGCTCGCTTTGGACCGTCTGTCGGTCCGCTTCTTGAACCCGGTCATGCCGGCGTTGAACCCTTGAGGGCTGACTGTGAAGAACTGGACGTTGCGTCAACGGATTTTGGCGAGCTTCGCTGTCATCATCGCCATCATGCTGTTGATGGTGGTTGCGGCATTCAATCGCTTGTTGGTGATCGAGAGCAGTGGCGATGCCGTACGGCTGGACGCGCTGCCCGGCGTTTTTTACAGCAGCACCGTGCGCGGCGCCTGGGTTGAAAGCTACGTAGCCACTCAGCATTTACTCAGTGAGGGCGCCGGACGCGACCTCACCAGCGCTGAAGAAGACCAGTACAAAGACTTCGAAGACCGCCTGCAGGCGCAGATCGTCAATTACCAGAAAAGCATCTTCGACGAATCCGATCGCAATGACTTCGCCCAGTTTCTGCAGTTGCGCGAGCGCTATCAGCTAGTGCTCAACGGTGTGCTAGCGGCCTATCAGGGCGATAACTATGCGCTGTCCCAACGGATGTTTGCCGAGCAACTCACGCCCGCATGGTTTGAGGGTCGCAAGGAACTCAATGCACTCGGCGCCAAGAACAAGGTGGTCGCCGACAAGGCGTCCGACGCCATCCAGGCCGCAGTTTCCAGCGCCAAGATCACCCTCGGCATCTCGCTGATCATCGCTCTGCTGGCAGCAGCTGCGTGCGGCCTGTTGCTGATGCGCGCAATTCTGGCGCCGATGAACCGCATCGTGCAGATCCTCGACATCATGCGCACTGGCGACCTGAGCACGCGGCTGGCACTGGACCGCAACGATGAGTTCGGATCGGTGCAAACCGGCTTTAACGACATGGTCGCCGAGCTCGCCGCACTGGTGTCCCAGGCCCAGCGCTCGTCGATTCAGGTGACCACCTCGGTGACCGAGATCGCCGCGACCTCCAAACAGCAACAAGCCACGGCCACCGAGACCGCTGCGACCACCACGGAAATCGGCGCGACGTCGCGGGAAATTGCCGCAACATCCCGGGATCTGGTGCGCACCATGACCGAAGTGACCTCGGCGGCGGACCAGGCTTCGATCCTGGCGGGCTCCGGCCAGCAAGGCCTGGCGCGCATGGAAGAAACCATGCACTCGGTCATGGGCGCGGCCGATCTGGTCAACTCCAAGCTGGCGATCCTCAATGAGAAGGCCGGCAACATCAATCAGGTGGTGGTGACCATCGTCAAAGTCGCCGACCAGACCAACCTGCTGTCGCTCAACGCCGCCATCGAAGCCGAAAAAGCCGGCGAATATGGCCGTGGTTTCGCCGTGGTGGCGACCGAGGTCCGGCGCCTGGCCGACCAGACCGCCGTGGCCACCTACGACATCGAGCAGATGGTTCGGGAGATCCAGTCGGCGGTGTCGGCGGGCGTCATGGGCATGGACAAATTCTCCGAAGAAGTGCGTCGCGGCATGTACGAAGTGACTCAGGTCGGCGAGCAGCTTTCGCAGATAATTCATCAGGTGCAGGCCCTCGCGCCGCGTGTCTTGATGGTCAACGAAGGCATGCAGGCCCAGGCCACCGGCGCCGAACAGATCAACCAGGCGCTGGTGCAGTTGGGTGACGCCAGCAGCCAGACCGTTGAATCCCTGCGTCAGGCCAGCTTTGCCATTGATGAGCTGAGCCAGGTGGCGGTGGGGCTGCGTAGCGGCGTTTCGCGTTTCAAGGTCTGAGTCAGGCCCATGATCGAGCATTCAGCCAAGCGCAGCGCTGCGGTATTGCCGAAGAGCAAGCTGTTTCTGCTGTTCCGTATCGGTGCGGAACGTTATGCGCTGCAAGCGACAGAAGTCGCCGAAGTGCTGCCACGGCTGGTGCTCAAGCCCATCGCGCAAGCGCCGCACTGGGTCGCCGGTGTATTCGCCCACCGGGGTGCAATCGTCCCTGTCATCGACCTCAGCGCGCTGACCTTCGGCCATCCGTCCCAGCTGCGCACCAGCACGCGGCTGGTGCTGGTGCACTATCGCCTCGGCGGCGATCGTCCCCCGCGTGAGCTGGGGTTGATCCTCGAACAGGCAACCGACACGCTGCGCTGCTCGCCCCATGAATTCAAAGCCTACGGCCTGGACAACGCCCAAGCGCCGTATCTGGGGCCGGTGCGCGAAGACGAACACGGCCTGCTGCAGTGGATACGCGTGGAAGACTTGCTCAGCGACGCTGTGCGCGAACTGTTGTTTCCCGAACAGCCCATGAGCCTGGATGCCTTCGAGGCCACGCCATGAGCAGCGATGCGCGTTTCTTCGCTTTTCTAAAGGACCGCATCGGGCTGGACGTCGCGTCGGTGGGCGAGGCGATCATTGAGCGCGCCGTGCGTCAGCGCTGCACGCTGTCCAAGGCGCGGGACCACGACGATTACTGGCAGACGCTGCTGGTTTCGGCGGACGAGCAACAGGCGCTGATCGAAGCGGTGATCGTCCCCGAAACGTGGTTTTTCCGTTACCCGGAATCCTTCGTCACCCTCGGCAAGCTGGCCAATGCCCGACTGGCGCAGCTCAATGGCGTGCGTCCGCTGCGGATTCTCAGCCTGCCGTGCTCCACCGGCGAGGAGCCTTATTCCATCGCCATGGCGCTGTTCGACGCCGGTTTGCGAGGCCCGCAGTTCAGCGTCGAGGCGGTGGACATCAGCCCGCTTTCGATCCAGCGCGCGCGCCAGGGCGTGTATGGCAAGAACTCCTTTCGCGGGGATCAACTGGGTTTTCGGGAGCGTTTCTTCAACGCGGCCGAAGAGGGCTATCGTCTGGAGATGCGCGTACGTGATCAGGTCCGCTTTCAGTCCGGCAACCTGCTCGATCCCGCCATGCCGGTGGCGCAGTCGGCCTACGATTTCGTGTTCTGCCGCAACCTGCTGATCTACTTCGACGTCGAGACTCAGCGTCAGGGCTTCGAGGCGCTCAAACGCATGACCCGCGACGACGGCGTGCTGTTTATCGGCCCCGCCGAGGGCAGCCTGCTCGGGCGCATGGGCATGGTGTCGATCGGCATTCCCCAATCCTTTGCCTTTCGTCGGCGTGACGAGGCCGTTTCCGAACCCCACGGCGGGCTGACTGCCCCAGCCATGCCGCCGTCGCGAAACGATGCTTTGCCTGCTTACTCAACGTCTGCTCGCTCGGCCCCGTCGCGCGGCACCCTTAAACCCCAGGCCTTTGCGCCGAGGTTGTTGGGTGATCCTGCGCTGGCTGAAGAACGCAGGGCTGCGCTCAGACCGGACATCAAGCCTGCGGCGCCGGGCGCTGGCAGCGGCGAAGCAGCCGAGTTGCTGCGCAGCATCGCCGTCCTTGCCAACGAAGGCCGCAGTGGCGAGGCGAAGGTGGCGTGCGAGCAGTACCTCAAGCGCTTCGACCCCGTGGCGCCGGTGTTTTACTGGCTGGGCCTGCTCAGCGAAGTGGCGGGGGAGACGAGCGCGGCACAAGGGTTTTATCGCAAGGCGTTGTATCTGCAACCACAGCATCCGGAAACCCTGGCGCAACTGGCCGCGCTCCTCGCCGCCCAGGGCGACAGCGCAGGGGCCCGGCGGCTGCAGGAGCGCGCGGCACGGGGTGTCACTAAAGAAGGACACAGTGGATGAGTCGCGTACACACAGAGCTGGTCAGCGACGACGCCGAGGCGATCGACGACTGCTGGAACCGCATTGGCATCCATGGCGACCGCTCCTGTCCGCTGCTTGCCGATCATATTCATTGCCGTAACTGCTCCGTCTACTCGGCCGCAGCCACGCGCTTGCTCGACCGCTATTCGCTGGCGCAGGAGCAGCGCGTGTCGATGCACACCGATGCGCTGGCCGTCGACGTCGAAACCCGCTCGACCGTGGTGTTTCGTCTGGGCGAAGAGTGGCTCGGTCTGCCGACCCGGTGTCTGGTGGAAGTGTCGCCGGTGCAAGCCATTCATTCCCTTCCGCACCAGCGTTCCCGCGCCTTGCTGGGGGTTGCCAATGTGCGCGGCGCCCTGGTGGCGTGCCTGTCGTTCGTCGAACTGCTCGGGCTGGACCCTTCAGTCGCGCCGGTGGGTGACGCCCGAACATTGCCGCGCATGCTGATCGTTTCGGCAGACGGCGGTCCGGTGGTGGTGCCAGTGGACGAAGTCGACGGCATTCATGCCATTGAGGCGCGTCTGCTGGACAGTGCCTCGGCGTCGACGCAGAACAGCAACGCGCGCTTCACCCGAGGCGTCGTGCAATGGAAAAACCGCAGCTTGCGCCTGCTCGATGAAGACCACCTGTTGTCGGCTGTGAACCGGAGCCTGACATGACGCCCGATCAAATGCGCGATGCGTCGCTGTTCGAACTCTTCACCCTGGAGGCGGAAGCGCAGACCCACGTGTTGAGCGCAGGCCTGTTGGCCCTTGAGCGCAATCCGACCCAGGCCGATCAACTGGAAGCGTGCATGCGCGCGGCCCATTCGCTGAAAGGCGCGGCGCGTATTGTCGGGGTCAACGCCGGCGTCAGCGTTTCCCACGTCATGGAAGATTGCCTGGTCAGTGCCCAGGAAGGGCGATTGCACCTGCTGCCCGAGCACATCGACGCTCTGCTGATGGGCACCGATTTGCTGATGCGCATCGCCACGCCTGGCGCCACCGTGCCTCAGGCAGATGTCGACGGCTATGTGGCGCTGATGAACAACATGGTCAGCGACGATCCGGCGATGAAAGCCATGCTGGTGCCGACCGCGCCGCCTTCCCTCGAAGACATCCTGCTGGCCAACGCGCAGTCGCTGGTCACCTCGCTTCAGTCGGCGCAGGATTCGGCGGCTGAAGAGCTGGCAGCTTCCACTGTCGAACCCGTTCCGGACCCTGCGTTCAAAGCGGAGGGTCCCGGTGAACGACGTGTGGTCGAGACCGGCGAACGGGTCCTGCGCGTCACCGCCGAACGCTTGAACAACCTGCTGGACCTGTCGAGCAAGTCGCTGGTCGAGACCCAACGGCTGAAGCCGTATCTGGCCGCGATGCAACGGGTCAAACGCACCCAGACCGGTGCGACCCGAGCGCTGGACAGTCTCGAAGCCTTGCTCGGCGCCAACACCGATCCCGACGCGCAGAAGGCGCTGGACGAAGCGCGGCGGCTGCTCGGCGAAGCGCAGCATTTGCTGATTCAACAAACGGCGGACCTCGACGAGTTCGGCTGGCAGGCCTCGCAACGCGCGCAACTGCTCTACGACACGGCGCTGGCCTGCCGCATGCGACCGTTTGCCGACGTGCTGGCGGGGCAGGCGCGCATGGTCCGTGATCTGGGCCGCTCGCTGGGCAAGCAGGTGCGGCTTGAGATCGACGGCGAAAAGACTCAGGTCGATCGCGACGTGCTGGAAAAACTTGAAGCGCCATTGACCCACTTGCTGCGCAACGCCGTCGACCATGGCATCGAGCTGCCCGAGCAGCGCGTCGCCATCGGTAAGCCAGCCGAGGGGCTGATTAAGCTGAAGGCCTCTCACCAGGCCGGTTTGCTGGTGGTCGAGCTGATCGACGACGGCGCCGGGGTGGATCTTGAGCGTCTGCGCCAAAGCATCATCGATCGCAAACTCTCGCCCGCCGAAACCGCTGCGCAGTTGAGCGAGGAGGAACTGCTGAGCTTCCTGTTCCTGCCCGGGTTCAGCATGCGCGACAAGGTCACTGAAGTGTCCGGTCGAGGCGTCGGTCTGGATGCGGTTCAGCACATGGTCCGGCAGCTGCGTGGCGGCGTCGAACTGGACCAGCGCGCGGGGAAGGGCAGCCGTTTCCATCTCGAAGTGCCGCTGACCTTGTCGGTGGTGCGCAGTCTGGTGGTGGACGTCGGCGGCGAAGCGTATGCCTTTCCGCTGGCGCACATCGAGCGCATGCGTGACGTGCGCGCCGACGAAATCGTACAGCTGGAAGGGCGTCAGCATTTCTGGCATGAAGAGCGCCACGTCGGGCTGGTAGCCGCCACTCAGCTGCTCAACCGTCCGGCCAGCCAGCACAGTGAAGACGTGCTCAAAGTGGTGGTGATTCGCGAGCGCGATGCGGTGTATGGGGTTGCCGTGGAGCATTTCATCGGCGAACGCACCCTGGTGGTGTTGCCGCTGGATCCGCGCCTGGGCAAGGTTCAGGACATCTCCGCCGGCGCGTTGCTCGACGACGGCTCGGCGGTGCTGATCATCGACGTTGAAGACATGCTGCGTTCGGTGGAGAAACTGCTCAATACCGGACGCCTGGAACGCATCGACCGGCGCAGTCGTCAGGCTGACGCACGGGTGCGCAAGCGCGTGCTGGTGGTCGATGACTCCCTGACCGTGCGCGAACTGGAACGCAAACTGTTGCTCAGTCGTGGCTATGAAGTGGCGGTGGCCGTGGACGGCATGGACGGCTGGAACGCCCTGCGCGGTGAGGATTTCGACCTCCTCATCACCGACATCGACATGCCGCGCATGGACGGCATCGAGCTGGTGACGCTGGTGCGTCGCGACAGCCGCCTGCAATCGCTGCCGGTGATGGTGGTGTCGTACAAGGACCGTGAAGAAGATCGCCGTCGCGGCCTGGACGCCGGCGCCGATTACTATCTGGCCAAGGCCAGTTTCCACGACGACGCGTTGCTCGATGCGGTCGTTGAGTTGATAGGAGATGCGCAGGGATGAAGATCGCCATCGTCAACGACATGCCCATGGCGGTGGAGGCGCTGCGTCGCGCGCTGGCTTTCGAGCCGGCGCACCAGATTGTCTGGGTGGCCAGTAACGGCGCCGAGGCTGTCGAGCGTTGCGTCCAGCAAAAGCCCGATCTGATACTGATGGACCTGATCATGCCGGTGATGGACGGCGTGGAGGCGACTCGACGTATTATGGCGGCGACGCCGTGTGCCATCGTCATCGTCACCGTGGATCGCGAGCAGAATGTGCATCGGGTGTTCGAAGCCATGGGCCATGGCGCGCTGGACGTGGTCGACACGCCTGCGCTGGGGGCCGGCAACCCCAGGGATGCCGCCGCGCCTTTGTTGCGCAAGATACTTAATATAGGCTGGCTCATTGGCGAGCGGGACACGCGGGTGCGCCCCGTGCCGCCCCCGCTGCGCGAGTCGGCACAGCGTCAGCGGTTGATCGCGATCGGCTCATCGGCTGGCGGGCCCGCCGCGCTGGAAATACTGCTCAAGGCGCTGCCGAATGACTTTCCGGCCGCCATCGTGCTGGTGCAGCACGTGGATCAGGTATTCGCCGAAGGGATGGCGCAATGGCTGAGCGGCTCTTCGGGGCTTGAGGTCAGGCTGGCGCGCGATGGCGAGCCGCCGCAAGTGGGCACGGTGCTGCTGGCGGGCACCAACCACCATATTCGTCTGCTCAGGAACGGCACGCTGGCGTACACCGCAGAGCCGGTTAACGAAATTTACAGGCCCTCCATCGACGTGTTTTTCGAAAGTGTGGCCAGCTATTGGAATGGTGACGCAGTGGGTGTTTTGTTGACCGGCATGGGCCGTGATGGTGCGCAGGGACTCAAGCTGATGCGTCAGCGGGGCTTTCTCACCATCGCCCAGAATCAGGAAAGCTGTGCGGTGTACGGCATGCCTAAAGCGGCTGCGGCGATCGACGCCGCCATGGAAATTCGCTCACTGGACTCGATCGCACCTCGCTTGAAGGAGGTATTCACCCAATGAATTTCCAGGTGATTTCACAGCCCGCCTGTGACCAGGAGACCCCGCATGCATGATTTGCAACTGGACGATCTGAACGCCACGGATGAAAACGCTGCGATGGTGCTGCTGGTCGACGATCAGGCCATGATCGGCGAGGCTGTCCGCCGCGGGCTGGCGCACGAAGACAACATCGACTTCCATTTCTGCGCAGACCCGCATCAGGCGATAGCCCAAGCGATCCTCATCAAGCCGACCGTGATTCTTCAGGACCTGGTCATGCCCGGCCTGGACGGCCTGACCCTGGTGCGCGAGTACCGCGCCAATCCGAAGACCCGTGACATTCCGATCATTGTGCTCTCGACCAAGGAAGACCCGCTGATCAAGAGTGCCGCCTTTGCCGCCGGGGCCAATGATTACCTGGTCAAACTGCCCGACAACATTGAACTGGTCGCGCGCATTCGCTACCACTCGCGCTCCTACATGACGCTGCTGCAGCGCGACGAAGCCTATCGTGCGTTGCGGGTCAGTCAGCAACAGCTGCTCGACACCAACCTGGTGCTGCAACGGCTGATGAACTCCGACGGTTTGACCGGCCTGTCCAATCGCCGCCACTTCGACGAGTACCTGGAACTGGAATGGCGCCGTTCCACCCGGGAGCAAACCCAGATCTCGCTCTTGATGATCGACGTCGACTACTTCAAGGCTTACAACGATGCCTTCGGCCATCTCGAAGGTGACGAGGCATTGCGTCAGGTCGCCAAAGCCATCCGCGCCAACTCCAGCCGTCCTTCCGACCTGCCGGCGCGTTACGGTGGCGAAGAATTTGCGCTGGTACTGCCCAGCACCTCCCCGGGCGGCGCGCGTTTGCTGGCTGAAAAACTGCGTCAGACCATCGCCGGCATGAACATCCCCCACGTCGCCCCGACCCAGGGCTCCAGCCTGACGGTCAGCATTGGTCTGGCCACTGTCGTCCCGCAAGTGGGCAGCCACAGTCGCCAGTTGATTCAAAGTGCGGATCAGGGGCTGTATGCGGCTAAGCACAATGGTCGCAATCAGGTGGCGGTGGGGTAAACGACTTATTATTGATCAAGAGTGTGGGCGAGCCACTCTTGATTGAACCGGTATGAAGGGTTTCAAGGTTTGGTGGGGTCGGGATCACAGCTAGTATTTACGCAGAGTCGAATCGAGTAAACTGCAGAGCCCAATGAATTATGGAGCGTCAAGTAGCCGTGGCTTCCGTCGCACTTGTTAATCTCGCTAATGGGGAGCAGGAACTCTGCCAGCCGAGAGTCTGAAGTAAGAGGGGCTAGCTCCCATAAAAGTTCGCTGGTTGAGTTGCTCCACGTTACTCTTGCTGGCTGAGCTGTCATGTTTTCCCATTTGGCAAAGATGTGGGCCCCCTCACCGAGAGCGGATGTTCTCACTTCCACATTAACAATCGTAGGATACAGGCCTTCGTGTTGTTTTATTGTCTCTCGCACCGCGATGCTCCCGACGCTTCCAATTGGAGGAGGCCCTGAACCAGCGGAGGTAGCTTCGAATTCCAATGGCTCCGAATCAACAGATGGTCCATTTTCGATGGATACGCTGTACCAGACTTTAATCAAGCCCATGCGTGACAGCGTGTTGGAATAATAATGCCGTGGCGTCCTTTGGAAGTGCGAGTCTTCGCCCGGTGATTGTTGTTGAAGCTCGCAGCAGTATATCCAATGCTGCTCCTTGCCGTAGATTTCCCACATGACGCTTACTGAGTGCGCCTTGTCGAGGGTTGGGTAATTAACTTCGATAATCGGTAGATCGGTTTCTACCAAATCCAAAATGCCGTCAGTGACGCCTGTAACGCTAGGGGCGGGATAATGACTTTTCATGTTTGGTGACTCGTTGTTGTGGAGAGATTGGTCTTGATGATCATAGCCTTTCAGGTTGAGGCTTCCAGCGGGTTTAAATATTGATTGGATGTTGATGTTATCGCCATTGGGTCTAAGCAATTAATGGACAACGGCATTAAAGGTTTCCCAGATACTTAGCGTTCGTTCGTGAACCACGTCGCTCTGGTTCCCGATGGTTATAGATACGCCCCGCCATCGAAAACGGGTGTATGAGGTGGCATTTATGCGCGCAACGGACTGCCGTGCGGGTTCACCAGCGCCATACCCCGAATAGCCATTCGCGATTGCGCCCCGTCGGCCATTACCCGATAAGGGGCAGCGCTAATTGCTGTCATTCCGGACGCTCAGGCGTGCCCTGCCTCCATGACTGCGATATACTCGCCGGCTTTGTGAAAATCGCCTGCGAGTGCTGCCTACCATGGAAATCAACCCGATCCTAAACAGCATCAAGGACCTGTCCGAGCGCTCCGAAACCATTCGGGGGTATCTTTGACTACGATCACAAACATGATCGTCTGACCGAAGTTAACCGCGAGCTCGAAGATCCAAACGTCTGGAACAACCCGTCGTACGCCCAGGAACTGGGCCGCGAGCGTTCGCTGCTGGCGCAGATCGTCGACACCCTCGACGAAATGAGCACCGGCCTGGTGGACGCCAAGGACCTGTTGCTGATGTCCGCCGAAGAAGAAGACCAGGCCGCCGTCGACGACGTTGCCGCTGAAGTCGAGCGCCTGCGTGAGGCGCTGGAAAAACTGGAATTCCGTCGCATGTTCAGCGGCGAGATGGACCAGAACAACGCCTATCTGGACATCCAGGCCGGTTCCGGCGGCACCGAAGCCCAGGACTGGGCGAACATCCTGTTGCGCATGTACCTGCGCTGGGCCGACAAGCGCGGCTTCGACGCGACCATCATGGAGCTGTCGGCCGGTGAAGTCGCCGGTATCAAAGGCGCCACGGTGCACATCAAGGGCGAGTACGCATTCGGCTGGCTGCGCACCGAAATCGGCGTCCACCGTCTGGTCCGCAAGAGCCCGTTCGATTCCGGCAACCGCCGTCACACCTCGTTCTCGGCCGTGTTCGTGTCGCCGGAAATCGATGACAACATCGAAATCGACATCAACCCGTCTGACCTGCGCATCGACACCTACCGCTCCTCGGGCGCCGGTGGTCAGCACGTCAACACCACTGACTCGGCGGTCCGGATTACCCACGTGCCGACCAACACCGTGGTCAGCTGCCAGAACGAACGTTCCCAGCATGCCAACAAAGACACCGCGATGAAGATGCTGCGGGCGCGCTTGTACGAGCAGGAAGTGCAGAAGCGCAACGCGGCCTCGCAAGCGCTGGAAGACACCAAGTCGGATATCGGCTGGGGTCACCAGATCCGTTCGTACGTACTCGATGCCTCGCGCATCAAAGACCTGCGCACCAGCGTCGAACGCAGCGATTGCGACAAGGTGCTCGATGGCGACATCGACGAATACCTGATCGCGAGCCTCAAACAGGGCCTGTAATCGCCACACCACTGTTGCGGGTCGGGCGCGTCATCATGACGTCGCCGCCCGCGATCCTTCGTCGCGCTTCCCGGCCAGACGAAGGGCCACGAACCTGTGATGGATAATCAAGACATGAGCGACCAACAACTCGACCCGCAAGCCCAGCAACAGGAAGAAAACAGCCTGATCGCCCTGCGCAAGGAAAAACTTGCGGCCGAGCGCGCCAAGGGCAATGCCTTCCCGAACGACTTCCGTCGCGAAAACTACTGCAACGACCTGCAGAAACAGTACGCGGACAAGACCAAGGAAGAGCTGGCTGAAGCGGCGATTCCGGTCAAGGTTGCCGGGCGCATCATGCTCAACCGTGGCTCGTTCATGGTGATTCAGGACATGACCGGTCGCATCCAGGTCTATGTCAACCGCAAGACCCTGCCGGAAGAAACCCTGGCCTCGGTGAAAACCTGGGACATGGGCGACATCATCGCAGCCGAAGGCACCCTGGCCCGTTCCGGCAAGGGCGACCTGTACGTCGAAATGACCAACGTGCGCCTGCTGACCAAGTCCCTGCGTCCGCTGCCCGACAAGCACCATGGCCTGGTCGATACCGAGCAGCGTTATCGCCAGCGTTACGTCGACCTGATCGTCAATGATGACGTGCGTGAAACCTTCCGCGTTCGCTCGAAAGTCATCGCCCACATCCGCAGCTTCCTGATGCAGCGCGACTTCCTCGAAGTCGAAACGCCGATGCTGCAGACCATTCCGGGTGGCGCTGCCGCCAAGCCGTTCGAGACGCACCACAACGCGCTGGACCTGGAAATGTTCCTGCGCATCGCGCCGGAGCTGTACCTCAAGCGTCTGGTGGTTGGCGGGTTCGAGAAGGTGTTCGAGATCAATCGCAACTTCCGTAACGAAGGCGTCTCGACCCGTCACAACCCCGAGTTCACGATGCTTGAGTTCTATCAGGCGTACGCGGACTACGAAGACAACATGGACCTGACCGAGGAGCTGTTCCGCGAGCTGGCCCAACTGGTGCTCGGTAGCACCGACGTGCCGTACGGCGACAAGGTGTTCCACTTCGGCGAGCCGTTTGCGCGTCTGTCGGTGTTCGACTCGATCCTCAAGTACAACCCCGAGCTGACCGCCGATGACCTGAACGACATCGACAAGGCCCGCGCCATCGCCAAGAAAGCCGGCGCCAAGGTGCTGGGTTTCGAAGGTCTGGGCAAGCTGCAGGTGATGATTTTCGAAGAGCTGGTCGAGCACAAGCTGGAGCAGCCGCACTTCATCACCCAGTACCCGTTCGAAGTGTCGCCTCTGGCCCGTCGCAACGATGACAACCCCAACGTCACCGACCGCTTCGAGCTGTTCATTGGCGGCCGTGAAATCGCCAACGCCTATTCCGAGTTGAACGACGCGGAAGACCAGGCCGAGCGCTTCATGGCCCAGGTGGCGGACAAGGACGCGGGCGATGATGAAGCCATGCACTACGACGCAGACTTCGTCCGGGCGCTGGAATACGGCATGCCGCCGACAGCGGGCGAGGGCATCGGCATCGACCGTCTGGTCATGCTGCTGACCAACTCGCCGTCCATACGAGACGTCATCCTGTTCCCGCACATGCGGCCGCAAGCCTAAGCGTCAAAACAAGCCGCCTGCGCAGGGCGGCTTTTTTTTGTCTGTAAAGTCACGCAGGCCACGCTCCTGCAGACACCGCGCCTGCTACTCAATGAAAAGGAAATCCAGTTGTGAACCGCACGATCGCTCAAAAGGGAGCCGCTGGCCTGGCCACGGCAGTCGCACAGAGTGTTCAGTACCAGGGCCGCAAGGCGAGTCGACAGGGAAGTGAACAGCGTCGGCAACAGATTCTCGATGCGGCCATGCGCATCCTCATTCGTGACGGCGTTAGGGCCGTGCGTCACCGCGCAGTCGCTGCCGAAGCGCAAGTGCCGCTCTCCGCCACCACTTACTATTTCAAGGACATCGATGACCTGCTCACCGATGCCTTCGCGCAATACGTTGAACGCAGCGCGGCGTACATGGCCAAGCTGTGGACCAACACCGAGGCGCTGCTCCGCGAGATGGTTGCCCGTAACGACGGCAGCGCCGAAGCCCACGCCCGGCTGGCCGATGAGATCGCGCGGATGACCATGGAGTACGTACGCCATCAACTGCTGACCCGTCGTGACCAGCTCATTGCCGAGCACGCCTTTCATCTCGAAGCGCTGATCAACCCGCGACTGGCGCCACTTGTGAGCGCCCACCAGCAGATCCTGTTGCAGGGCAGCGCCCAGTTTCTCGAAGTCATGGGCTCGGTTCAGCCGCAACTGGATGCCCAAGTGTTGACGGGGCTCATCTGCCGGATGGAATATCAGGGGCTGCTCAACGGGCCCCGCCCCGGCGCAGACGAAGAAATGCTCGCTATTCTTACTCGCCAGATGCATCTGGTACTGGGCACTGCCAAGCCGATGGCTGGCTGATACCTCAAGGAGAACCTGATGAAAGTCTGGCGCGTATTGCTCGCCCTGTCGTTCGCGCTGTTGAGCGGATGCCTGGTGACGTTCAAGGACCCGATTCCGGTCAGCAACACCGCCCCGCCCAGATTGCTCGGCACCTGGAGCAGCAAAAATGCCTGGGGCGAGCCGCTCGAACTGGAAATTAGCCGCGCCGGCCCCGACCGTTACAAAGCGGTCAGCTACCGCAAAGGCGATCGTAAGAACCGTGACGAGTACGCCTTCACCGTGTCGCGGCACGGCAGTCGCTGGTACGTATCCGCCGCGCTGCCTGACAAATACGGCGGCAATTACGTCATCGCCGGTTTCGACTTGATGGATAACGAGAACGGCGCCGACGAACTGGTGGTCTATGACCTGGACCTGGAGCGGTTTCAGCAGTTGGTCGAGCAGAAGCTTATCGACGGGGAGCGGGTCGATACGGTCAAGGGCGACGGCATGTTGATCTCAAGTTCCATGGACAAGGTCTTTGCCTACCTCGACGACCCGGCCAATTCCGACGTCTTTCTCAAGGCAGCTCAATATCAGCGCATGACCAAATAGCGCAAACGGTTCAATAAGGGGTACCGGGTGGACGAATACCAGCAGACTATTCGCACGTTGTCCGATCGTATCGTGGTGGCGCAGACGCCGATCCGCGTCCTTGATGCCGTGAAGTGGGATGACAACATCCGCAAGACCTTCCTCGACGGCAAAGGCAAAAACCTGCCGGAGGTGGATCGCGCCTACTACGAGAATCGCCCGCTGGGCTTTGATTCCGGCGCGGTGAAGCTGGAGTTCCAGAACATCGAGCGTGACATCACCCGGCAGCTGGGCCAGTTCAACCCGGTCGGGCAGATCATGCGCCGCATGTGCAAGGAGTACCGGATGGTCATCCGCATGCTCGAAGCACGCGGCACCCCCGACTTCGGCCTGATCTCTCAGGAGCTGTACGGCGCGGCGTCCGATGCGTTCCACGCCGGCGACCCGACCCTGTCCGACCTCGGCATGATGCTCTCCGATTACCTGAACAACATTGCCGGCCGCGGCGATCTCAAGGATGAACCGAAAATTCTGACGGCCAAAGACGCCGTCGCCATGCTGCAAACCCGGCTCAATCGCACGTTCGGTGAGGCTGAAGAGACGATCCGGGTGTTCGAATCCGACGGCATCGTGGCGGACGCTGCGGCCGGGGCCGATTACATCAAGATCCGCAGCGACGCGATGTTCAACGAACGCGACGTGCGCGCGCTGGAAGTTCACGAGGGCCTGGTGCACGTCGGCACCACGCTCAATGGGCAGAATCAGCCGATCTGCACCTTCCTGTCCAAAGGCCCGCCCTCGTCGACAGTGACCCAGGAAGGCCTGGCGATTCTGATGGAGATCATCGGCTTCGCGTCCTACCCGAGCCGCCTGCGCAAGCTGACCAATCGCACCCGTGCCATTCACATGGCCGAGGAGGGCGCCGACTTTTTGCAGGTGTTCGAGTTCTATCGCGAGCAAGGCTTCGGCATGTCGGAAAGCTACGGCAACGCCAGTCGGGTATTCCGGGGCTCGGTGCCGAATGGCCTGCCATTCACCAAGGATCTGTCCTACCTCAAGGGCTTCATCATGGTCTACAACTACATCCAGTTGGCCGTGAGAAAGGGCAAGCTGGAGCAGGTGCCGCTGCTGTTCTGCGGCAAGACCACGCTGGAAGACATGCGCACGCTGCGCCAGTTGGTGGACGAAGGCTTGGTGGTGCCGCCTAAATACCTGCCCGATCAGTTCCGTGACATGAATGCGCTGTCGGCGTGGATGTGTTTCTCCAACTTCCTCAATCACTTGAGCCTGGACCGGATCGAAGCGGACTATTCGAATATTCTGTGAGTCTGTGAGTCTGTGAGTCTGTGAGTCTGTGAGTCTGTGAGTCTGTGGGCGCTGATACATCGGCGCCTTTGTCAGGTTTCCCGTCGTCCGCCCATCCAGAATTGAAGGACATCGCTTGAAGCTTCTTCTTACCTTGCTCCTGGTCATTTCCCTCAGTGGCTGCAGCGAATTGCTGTTCTACCCGGAACGCGGTTTGCCGCTGACGCCGGACAAGGCCCACCTCGCCTGGCGCGATGTCACCCTTACAGCGGCCGACGGCACCAAACTCAACGCGTGGTTTCTGCCGGCCAAGCCCGGCGTACCGGTAAAGGGCACGGTGCTGCACCTGCATGGCAACGGCGGCAACATGGCGTGGCATCTGGCGGGGAGCTGGTGGTTGCCGGAGCAGGGCTATCAAGTGCTGCTGGTGGATTATCGCGGCTATGGTCGGTCGGAAGGTGAGCCGAGTCTGCCGGCCATTTATCAGGACATCGACGCGGCGTTTGACTGGCTGAACGCGGCGCCTGAAGTGCAGGGCAAACCGCTCGTGGTGCTCGGCCAAAGCATCGGCGGCGCGCTGGCGGTGCATTACCTGTCCGAACATCCGCAGCAGCGCGCGCGGGTCAAGGCGCTGGTCCTCGATGGGGTGCCGGCGAGCTATCGTGAGGTCGCCCGCTATACCCTCAGCACGTCGTGGCTGACGTGGCCCATCAAACGGCCGCTATCGTGGGTGATCCCCGACGGCGACAGCGCCATCAACGGCATGCCGCAACTCAAGGGCACGCCCATGCTGCTGTTCCAGAGTCTGGACGACATGCAAGTGCCGCTGCACAACGGCATCAGCCTGTATCAGGCCGCGCCACCGCCGCGCGTGCTGCAACTCACGCGCGGGCCTCACGTGCAGACCTTCGGCGACCCCACTTAGCGCGAGGTGATGGTTCGCTATCTGGACGATCCGCAGCACTTCAACGGGCTGCGCAGGCTGGGGGAAATTCCGAATTATCCTGATCCTCAAACGGGCAAGGCGGCACCGGCTCCTCAACCGTGAGCAGAGCAGAGTGCACAAGGGGACTTGCATAAGGGGACTGATTTATTTACAACGCTTCACCGTAAATTAATCTGTCCCCGGCGGTTGAACTAGCGGTTTAAAAGGCCGGGCGTTTTTCACTCCTACTCAGACCAAAGATTAAAGAGCTCGCCGCCAAAAATCTTTAGGCCGTCCTCCCTGTGCATAAGGGGACTCATAAGGGGACTGATTTATTTACAACGCTTGACCGTAAATTAATCTGTCCCCGGTGGTTGAGCTAGCGGTTCAAAGGGCAGTGCCTTTCTACTTATCCTCACGCTAGTTCAAGGGGGCCGTCCCAATAAGCTACTGTAAGCTGTCCGCCTTAACGCGAAAGAACTCAAAGGGAATTACTCCCTGCTTCTATTCTTATTTTTATTTTTTGTCTCTTTAAGTTTGTATTCTGCCGCGCGAGCAACATGCTTGTTTTGATCATTAAGTAGTCTTTCCAATATTGTAATTGGTGCTTCTTTGTTGGCGGCCACTGCTATGCGTACAACATAACTCTCATCCCAAGATAGAATTTCGAAGAGCGCCGGTGACAGCTTTCTTTTTGCTGCAATGAACTGCCGGACGGTGCTATCAAACTGGCATAGTTCTTCTAAGATCTCTAATGGGACACTTTTATTATGCGAATCCCATCGCCTGGAGTTCGGGTATTTTTTTATTACATCGCGCCATACCGAAATCGGGGCCTCCTCAGTTGCAGCTCTATCGTATTCACTTATGATGGAGCTATTCCGTAGCGCTACAAACTCCTCAGCAGATGTAATCATTTTTAACCTTACACTTAAAAAATCTGAAATTTATATTCTTTCTGACTCCGCTTTTATGCTTGCTCTTATGGCCTCCGTAAATATCAGCATTCACGAGCCACACGCTAGATTCATCTTAGACTTTCAAGCGTTTCCCCGTGGCCTGTTTTATTTACTGTCCACTATTGTTACTTTTTTGGGTCAAGATTGTATTTCGCATAACCCACCTGGAACTAAAGGGGGCCGTCCCCACTAGTCCTAGCCTGTTTGCTCTCCAACTCTTCAATTCTACGCTCGTAGTTTTCCGTCGCCACACAAGCAACGTCTTCGTTCACATCCTGACGCAGTCGGTCAAGGATTTCCAATGGAGTCTTTTTATTGGTACATATTGCGACCCGGACGTCAGAATCCTCATCTTGTGAGAGACGCTCAAACAACGCAGCAGAGAGCTTTCTTTTACGTGCCACGAACCATCTGGTGCTAACATCGAACACACATAGCATTTCAAGAATCTCCACCGGCACGGTTTTATTGTGCGCAACCCATCGCCTGTGATCGGGAAATTTTTCTATCACATCCCGCCATACGGCAATTGGCGCTTCCTCCATGGCGGATCTGTCGTATTCGGCCTTTATCTCACTGTCGCGCAGCGCTACAAATTCTTCGGCAGAATTAATCATTTTATATCCTTACACTTTAGCGATTTGAAATTTACGAATTAAAGGGGTCCGTCCCCTTTTGTCCCCCTCTGGTCTTAAGCACGGTTGCTTTTAAGGGCTATTCTTTTTCTAGCGGCCGCCGAGACAATCGGATCTTCATCTCCTGCTAGCTGAACTAGGATGTCTTCTGGCGCTTTGGGATTGCAGGCAATTCTGTGCCGGATGATGATGCTTTTATCACGAGCTAGCTGCTCGAAAATCGCTCGGTTTATCCTTCTTTTGATGGCAATTTCCCAGCGCACGTGCATATCGTCGCATAGGCATAGCCGTTCCAATACGTCCACCGAGATCGTGTGATTATAAACAACATCTCGGCTTAGTTCAGGGTACTTTAGCAGTACGTCGAACCAGACCTCATCAGGCGCTGGATCAAACGCCTTCGCGTTTTCATCCTCGATTTCGCTCTCTACGTACCGCTTAAATTCTTCAGCGCTCGTGATCATCATCAGATTCCTTTGGCATCCCGACATTTCATGCCTTTCATAGGCATGACTTTTCCCGTTTTTCCTTTATGTTTATTCATGAAGTCCCCATAAATATTCACATCACGAATATGGATTAAATGGTTGCTATCTTGCTCCATCAATTTCCACGCTGTACCACCGTGACCTTCAGTGTCAGCGGACCACCACATCTCTGTCCCCGTTGCACGATAATATTTAACTAAGGTGCCGTTGAGTTTCGCTTCACAAATGCGATCAAAGCGATTGACCTCCCATTTTTTTCTGCATGCGCGTTTACAGTTTTGATTAGGCTTATCAGATTTTGGTTTCCGCCCTAGTCCGACGGTCGAACTTGCCAGGCCTAACGGATCGACCCAACTGATTGAGTTGGGCCCGTATTGGTAGATGTTCAGTCCACCCAGATACCCAATCGGGTCTTCGCTGATGAAGCGCCCGACCCTTGGATCATAGTACCGATGCCGGTTGTAGTGCAGGCCGGTTTCGTGGTCGTGGTACTGGCCCTGGAAACGGATCGGGTTGGTTAGGCCAGTCTGTTGGGCGAATTCAGAGCGCTGTTCGGTTGCCTCTCCCCACGCTTTGTATTGGGCGCTCCAGGCGGTGTTGCCGGTCTGGTCGGTGATTTCCTGGGGCGTGCCGAGGTGGTCGCATTGGTACCAGGCGAGTGCGTCAATCGGCAGCGCGACGGGTTTGTAGTTCCAAAGCGGGTCTTCTTTGAAGTTGTAGCGACCTTCGTACGTAGGCTGGCTTACGAGACGGATGGTTTCGTGGCGGATGGCCTGGGCCACCGGGACGAAAGTGCCGGGCTCGTGGATGTAGTGGACGGTTCGGCCCAGGGCACCGGCGTATGGCGGAGGACTGCTTTCCCACGCCAGGTTGTCGCCGTCCCAGCCACACAGGGTGAAGCCGCAGCCGAGCTCGCGCTCTTTACGGGCGTGTTCGTTTTCGTTCCAGCCGGTACCGGCTTCGGGGCTCGGTCGGTAGTGGGCTTTTGAGAGTTTGTAGAGGCGACGTCCCAGTGGGTCGTAGCCGAAGTCGACAGTCAGGCGCGAATCTCGGAAATGCGCGAGGCGATCGAAGAGATCCCAGTGAAGTTCGCTGCGCAAGCCGTTGGTCCAGCGCTCGGTCTGGTTCCCGCGTTCGTCGTATTCGTAGTGGCCGCCGGCGTAGTCGCGCAGCAGGTTGTCCACGAGTTTGTTTTGAATTGGTTCTGGGTCGAGTGGGCGGCGGACGGGCGCGGCGGTTTCGTTGCGCAGGTTGCTCGCAGGGTCGAAGGCGAAGGTTTCCACACCCAAGCGACTAGTCGCATTGATTAGCCGGCTGACGGGATCGTAGCGGTAGCTGAGCGGCCCGCGGCGGCTGTCATTGATGTCGGTGAGTTGGCCGGCGGCGTCGTAGGTGTAGGCGCGTTTGATGAGCGTGGATTTGTCGTCTGCTCGTCCTAGCAGTTGTTCTTGGAGGCGTCCCGCCGGGTCCCAGCTTTGGGTTTGCAGGAGTTGGTTGCCTTGGTGGCGGGCGACTTCGCGATGCAGGTCGTCACGCTCGTAACTGAGCAGTTCGTGCTCGTCGAGCTTCATACCCAGCAAATGACCGCTGCCGTAGGTCAGCCAGCTGACGCGATGTCCGTCCGGTCTGATAGTCGCGACGCGGTGGTTAAGCGCGTCGTACTCGTGCTGCCAGACCGCAACCATGGGTTTATCCAGATTCGAGTAATGCTGATGCTCGCGCAGCAGGTTGCCAGCCGGGTCGTGAAACCATTGCAAGCGACTCACGGCGTTGGTTGCCATGACCAGATGGCCATTGCCGTCGTAGGCAAAGGTTTCGCTCTGGGACTGTTCGCCGAGGGTGGCGCGGCGCTCCGTCAAGCGGCCCATCGGGTCGAAGGTCAGTGCGATAGTGCGTTGGCCGTTAACCGTTTGAGCCAGGCGCCCCGTTTCTGGGGCGTATTGATAGCGAGTCGAGCGACCGTCGAAACCGCTCTCTTCCAACAGCCTGCCCACAGGGTCGTAATGAAAGTGCGCGCGGCGTTCGTTTTCGTTTTCCAGCGCAACGAGACGGCCGAGTTTGTCCCAGCGATAGCGCAGGGTTTGCTCGGCGGCGTCCACGCGTTCGGCGATAAATCCCGCAGCGCTGTAACGCCAGGTGGTGCAGCGTTCAAGGCCGTCCGAGTGGGCCAGCAAACGACCTTCGGCGTCGCGACTAAAGCGTTCTTCGGTCTTGTCCGGGTGCTTGATCAGCACTAACTGGCCGGCTTTGTACTCATACGTCGTGCTGTAGCCAGCGGGGTCGGTAAAGCGAACCATCTGGCCGCGTTCGTTGTACTCCCAGCTACTCACCTTGCCCGAGCAGTCGGTGTACTTAACCAGTTGTCCGGCGTCGTTGTAGGCCAGCGCCTTGGTATTCCCGTTGGCATCCTTGATCGCTGTAGGAAGGCCGAACGAGTTGTAGGCGTATTCGGTAACGTTCTCTAGCGGATCGGTCGCCTCGACCAGATTGCCGCGAAGGTCGTAGTTCCGTTTCCAAAGACCACCCTCGCCATCGCTGATCTTGATCAGATGGCTTTTATCGTCGTACGCATAATTCATCACGCTGTGATCAGCGCGAGTGTGCTCGGTCAGATTGCTGAGCTTGTCGTAGCTATACCGGTCGGTGCTGCCGTCGGTGTGGACGTGGCGGATGATGTTCTTGGCGGAATCACGGAAGAACCATTCCGATCGCCCATCGGCGTGGCAAATGCGGTAGGTGTAACCCAGGCTGTCGTAGTAATGCCGGGTTTCATGACCGAGAGCATCCGTGACATAGGTCAGGCGGATGTTTTCATCCCACGCCAACCGAGTATCAAAGCTGCCGTCGTCAGCCCATTCACGGACAGCTTTCGCGTCGGGGCCTGTTCCTTGCCACTGCAAATTCAAACCACGATTGGTGCGGTCGGTGTAGCGAGTAATCAGGTGGTTCTGATACTCGTAGCGCCACGCGGCGCCATTCTCATCCTGAGCCAGAACAAGATCGCAATAATCATCGTACTGATACGCGCACAGTTGGCGTTTGACGTCGCCATCACGTACTTCCCAAACACCCGTCAACCGCCCCTGATCATCGATCAACGTACCCAGGCGCAGATGGACTTTGTTGAGATCCTTCTCCGAGTAAGTTACCAACTCTGAGAGCACCAACCGCCCATCATGCTGATGCTCATGATGGAGCATGACCCCAGCGCCGTTGGGCAGCATCTTGTTGATCAGAACAAACCGTTTGCCCCGCCGAACATAGGTTTCCCTGTGCTCAAGCCCCCGCATCAGCAACAGCCGATCCTTGCTGAGGCGAACGACGGTCAGATTTTCGATGGCATTGAAGTGGAACAGCTTGACCTTGGGCAGAGGGAATTCCTGGCTGCGGCCATCGGCGTCGTGGAAGACCAAGCCATCGCCGACGAGATCAAACCGCGTGGTAAACGGCGTAATCCAGCGTGCGCCAACAACATCCTCATCAAACGCATCCAGACTTGAGCAATAAGTCCGCGTCCATTCGATGGGAAACGGCCCCGGCAAACTGAAATCGGTATGACTGACCGACTCCGAGCCCATTGCAAAACTGATGCTTCCGATTGTAGTAGCGCAGGCACAATCCTTCAGGTCGTTAGGCAGGGCGTTGGCAGGTTTCTCGAACTGAACAGCCTCAAGTTTGCCTTCGCCGCCGCGGCGCTTGGCCTGATTAGTAACTCCCGGCTTGATGTTGAAAGATTGACCATGCCCATTGCGCGCACGCCAACTGACAACCGCACCCTCCAACGTAACCAGTAACGCAGCGATAGAATGCTGAGCTCCGGGATCCGCCAGCCCCGTAATTTGGGTGCGAAGCTGAGGAGCCAGATCACGCAATAACTTGGCCTGCCTGCCCACCTCTTTTTTAACCGCTTCAGGCACAAGGTATTCAGCAGCGCCATTCACCGCGCCCTTGCCGGCAGCAACACAAACCGCCGCAGCCGCAACGAAGATATTGCCGATCGCAGCCTTTGGATCGTAGGCCCACAGATCCCCAGTGGCATGGACCCGCTGCTCCGCTTCAAGCAAATCAGCCTTAGCGTTCAGCTTCGGGTCGACCAGGCTCTCCAGGCCGTCGGCAATCTGAAACAAGACGCCTTCGCCCAGCGCCCCCGCATCTTCAAGAATCCCGGGTAGCTTGCCCTGCGCCTGGCTCACAAAGTCATCAAGTGTCCCGACAATCGTGGCATTCAGGTGCCCGATCAAAATCTCGATCAGCGCATCCCCCAGCACCATCTTCCCCGCCTGACGCATCTCCTGACGCACCAGAAACAGCATCGGCCGCAGCGTCATTCGCGCTGCCGCCATGCCCGGCGGGATGGGGATCATCCCAATCAGATTGATGCCCAAACTCACCCAATCCAGCGGATCGCGCTTCTCACTGGTCGCCAGTCGTGCAATGTCATTCAGCGCATCAACCAGCGCCATGATGTTGCCGACCACCGGCAGCCCGCCGGCGAAAGTCTTGATTCGCTCAAGCGTGACGACCCCGCCGCTGATCTCCTGCAGCCAGGCATCGAAATTGGCCGCACCAAGACCAACGTCTTCGACCTGAATCAGATCAAGCGGAACAACCGCCACTTGAGGTTCGCGTTTCTCGCCACCAACGGGCGGATTTAGGGGGGGCGCCAAAGATGCTCTCCGTGCTCAAAAAACCATCCGGAACGGCGTAAATGCCAGTCCGGGGGCCACGGAGATATCAAGGGCTGTGCCAGCTATTAATTAGCCATTCAAAATCAATAACTTAAGAAATAAAACGGCGGGTTTCAGCGAGCGCCAACCCGGATAACACAGCAAAAGTGCGCAAGAAGTTGCGCACCCCTGCGCAACTTCTTGCGCACTCGCCTACAGGCCAAGAACAACGTGGCCTGTAGAGCATCAGTCACCCTATTTTCAGCAAGGGAGTGCGCAACTTCTTGCGCAGCCCCCAAAAACACGGGGCCCCATCATTGCTCCCTAAAAGCACCTCATCCCAATCCCATCCGGAGAAAAACGCAGCCCACAAAAAAGCCCCGCCTGTCTCTCAACAGGCGGGGCTTTTTATGTGCCGCTACAACCGCATTACTTCATCGAAGAGCGCGGTGCTACTGGCTGGTTGTCGTTGGAAATGGTCACTTCCACGCGACGGTTCATGGCACGGCCCGAGGCGCTGGCATTGTCAGCAACCGGGTATTCCTTGCCGTAACCCTGAGCAACGATACGCTCCGGGCCTACGCCCATCTTGATCAGTGCCATGCGCACGGATTGGGCGCGGCGCTCGGACAGCGAGTCGTTGTAAGCAGCGGAACCGGTGCTGTCGGTGTAGCCCTCAACGATGACCTTGCGATCAGGGTTTTCGGACAGGAACTGGGCCAGCTTGTTGACGTTGACGAGACCGGACGACTTCAGCTCAGCCTTGTTCAGGTCAAACAGGACGTCGCCGAACGTTACCAGCGTACCGCGCTCGGTCTGCTTGGCGTTCAGGCTGTTCTGCAAGGCCTTGATCTGAGCATCACGAGCATCCAGACGCGCCTGTGCACGTTGGGCTGCAGCACCTTTCAGATCGTTTTCAGCGGTCTTCAGGTTGATGGTCTGCTTGGCCAGCTCCACGCGCTGGTTGGTCAGATAGGCCAGCTGATCGACCTTCTTCTGGTCATCGTTGTTGCGGTACGCGGCGTCTGCCTTGTCCAGCCACTCGCTGGCGTCTTTGGTTTCCAGCGCAGCCAGTTCAGTGGCTTTAGGGTTGCTTTGCAGCGCGGAATAGTTGGTGCGGGCTTGTTCCAGGTTCACGTTCGGCTGCGACGAGCACGCCGCCAGACCAACGCTCAGAGCCAGCAGGGCAGGAATAAGTACTTGTTTACGCATAATATTTTCGTCCTTTAACTCAATGGCCAATGCTTGAACTGCGAAGCGTTACTGTGTGACAGGCTGAACCTGACGCATGCCTTCTTCACGCAGCTCATTGACGCCCTGACGAGCATCCTGCACCGCTTTCTGTGCCTTCGCGGCCTGAGCCTTACGCTCGGCTACACGGGCATCCCACTCGGCCTGCTCGGCGTATTTACGAGCTTCGTCGTATTTCTTGTCCTGCATGGCCAGTTCGGCTTGCTTGAACTTGTCCTGAGCGGACTTCATCTCAACGGCAGCGTACTCGGTAGCGCCAGCGGTGACGGCGGCGTTGACGGCCGACTGGGTCACGGCGTACTGCTCGCTTGGAGGATTGCCCGCGCAACCAGCCAGAAGAACGCTGGTGCCCAGCGCCAGTGCAGCCATCTTCAGCCCGCGCAGGCGATTGAACGTTGGTTTGGCAGTGCTGGTGTTCATGGTGGTCAACTCCATTTCTTAACTCCTGAAAACTGGTTGTTCCATTTCAGCAGCAGCCCACGCGGATGGATGGTGTTACGTCACTTCCGCTGTCATCTGACGGCTTTTACTGGAATGGCTAACTGCTCGGACCGCTGCTTTTTTTGAATAGTTCAGACATTTTTCTTAACTTCCGGTCAGCTTTCGTTACGTGTTGTAAAATTGACGCTCGAAAAATGGCGGGGTTTTGCCCGCCAGATTACTGGCCCGGTGCGGCCTGTGGAGCATTTTGCCGGGCCAAAAACGACGTCGTAGTTGCAACCGTCACAGGTCTTCACGATCGGAGATTTCCTGGAGATGGTGTCGAGAAAGCTCGAGAAACCTGGGCGTCGGGCCAACGTCTTCGTAAAGCGGATTGCCTTCCTCGTCGGTGGCGACGACCTGCTGACCGCGCACGTACGGAAAACTCGCCTCCAGTTCTTCCAGCGCGGCGCCGATCAGCTCGCCCAGCAACTCCTCAGGCGTGCGCTTGGGGTACATCTCGGCGATCGCCGCAAGCCGCGCGGCAGCCTCCACGTCCAAATGAATGGCGTAGGCGGTCTCGGTCAGACGGCCTTTGGCGTTCTGTTCCCACTGTTCGGCGAGTTCTCGGATTTTCATACATACCTCATCGGTTCCCGCGCGAGGGCGGGCATTGGACGTGGAGAGCCACGGTGAAGCGTGACTGAGACGGGCTTCACCGGCGGTGAAAGTGCGTCGAGGGTTGCGTAGGGACATCAATTTGTCGCTCTATACACACCAATAGAAACGAAACCCCGCAGGGCGTTCCGTTCGGCAGCAGCGAATGGACCCCCGCAAGGACTCGCCGGTAAAAACAACAAGGCTTAAGGAGAGGGCTGGATGGCTGATATCGATGCACGATTGCGCGAGAATGTTCACCTGCTGGGTGAGCTGTTGGGCAACACCATTCGTGATCAGCACGGCGCTGATTTTCTCGAGAAGATCGAGCGCATCCGCAAAAGCGCAAAGGCTGATCGCCATGCGTCGACCCAAGGCACCGAGCAGCTTAGCTCCAGTCTTGAAGGTCTGGGTGAGGATGAATTGCTGCCGGTGGCACGTGCGTTCAACCAGTTTCTCAACCTGGCGAACATCGCCGAGCAATATCAGCTGATCCATCGTCGCGATGACGGCAAGCCGCAGCCGTTTGAGTCCCGCGTGTTGCCCGAGCTGCTGGAACGCCTGAAGCAGGCCGGGCAGACACCCGAAGCGCTGGCGCAGCAATTGACCACGCTGGAAATCGAACTGGTGCTGACCGCCCACCCGACCGAAGTCGCGCGGCGCACGCTGATCCAGAAGTACGACGCTATCGCTGCGCAACTGGCCGCGCTCGATCATCGCGACTTGAATCGCCACGAGCGGGAGCAGATCACCGAGCGTCTGCAGCGACTGATTGCCGAAGCGTGGCACACCGAAGAAATCCGCCGCGTCCGTCCCACGCCTGTCGACGAGGCGAAGTGGGGGTTTGCGGTCATCGAAAATTCCCTGTGGCAAGCAATCCCCAACTACCTGCGCAAGGCCGATCAGGCGCTGCACGCCGCGACCGGTCTGCACCTGCCGCTGGAGTCGGCGCCGATTCGCTTCGCTTCCTGGATGGGCGGTGACCGCGACGGCAACCCCAACGTGACAGCTGCCGTCACCCGCGAGGTGCTGTTGCTGGCGCGCTGGATGGCCGCTGATTTGTACCTGCGCGACGTCGATCAACTGGCCGCCGAACTGTCGATGCAGCAGGCCAGCCCGGCGCTG
This sequence comes from Pseudomonas sp. AK106, assembly GCF_053903055.1. NCBI lineage: Bacteria > Pseudomonadati > Pseudomonadota > Gammaproteobacteria > Pseudomonadales > Pseudomonadaceae > Pseudomonas > Pseudomonas sp. AK106. The sequence continues at coordinate 4,397,248 of NZ_CP096426.1, read as the reverse complement.
ATGGAAGCAGCGGGTGACAGCGCCGAGCCTTACCGCAGTGTGCTCAAGCAACTGCGTGAGCGGCTTCGGGCCACGCGCAATTGGGCCCACGCCTCACTGAGTGTCACCCAGGTCGCACCGGAAGACGTGCTGCACGAAAACCGCGAGCTCGTTGAGCCGCTGAAGCTGTGTTTCGACTCGCTGCACCAATGCGGCATGGGCGTCATCGCCGATGGCCCGTTGCTCGATTGTTTGCGTCGCGCGGTGACCTTCGGGCTGTTCCTGGTGAAGCTCGACGTACGCCAGGACTCCACGCGGCACAGTTCGGCCATGAGCGAGATCACCGAATACCTGGGGCTCGGCCGCTACGACGAGTGGGATGAGCCGACGCGCGTCGACTTCCTGCTGCGAGAACTGGACAACAAGCGGCCGCTACTGCCTGCGCATTTCAGCCCTGAAGCGGACACCGCCGAAGTGTTGGCGACCTGCCGTGAGGTCGCGGCTGCGCCGGCGGCTTCGCTGGGTTCCTACGTGATCTCCATGGCCGGCGCGGCCTCCGATGTGCTCACCGTTCAACTGTTATTGAAAGAAGCCGGGCTGCAGCGATCCATGCGTGTGGTGCCGCTGTTTGAAACCCTTGCCGATCTGGATAACGCCGGACCGGTGATCGAGCAGCTGTTGAGCATTCCTGCCTACCGCCGAAGCCTGGAAGGTCCGCAGGAGGTCATGATCGGTTACTCGGATTCGGCCAAGGACGCCGGCACCACGGCTGCGGCCTGGGCGCAGTACCGGGCGCAGGAAAAACTGGTTGAGATCTGCCGCGCCCAAGAGGTCGAGTTGCTGTTGTTCCACGGTCGCGGCGGTACGGTCGGTCGTGGCGGCGGCCCCGCCCATGCGGCGATTCTGTCGCAGCCACCGGGCTCGGTGGCGGGGCGTTTCCGCACCACCGAGCAGGGTGAGATGATCCGCTTCAAGTTCGGCCTGCCGGACATCGCCGAGCAGAACCTCAACCTTTATCTCGCTGCAGTGCTGGAAGCCACGTTGCAACCGCCACCGATGCCGCAACCGACGTGGCGTCAGGTGATGGATGAACTGGCGGCAGATGGCGTGAAAGCCTACCGCGCCGTGGTTCGGGAAGACCCGGAGTTCGTCGAGTACTTCCGTCAGGCCACGCCGGAACAGGAGCTGGGCCGCTTGCCATTGGGCAGCCGTCCAGCCAAGCGCCGCGAAGGCGGGGTGGAAAGCCTGCGCGCGATTCCGTGGATTTTCGCCTGGACCCAGACGCGCCTCATGCTGCCCGCCTGGCTGGGCTGGGAAAACGCGTTGAGCAAGGCGCTGGAACGCGGTCAGGGTGATCTGCTCGCCGAGATGCGTGAGCAATGGCCGTTCTTCCGCACCCGCATCGACATGCTGGAAATGGTGCTGGCCAAGGCCGACAGCGACATCGCCCAGCTCTACGACGAGCGCCTGGTTGAGCCGAAACTGCTGCATTTGGGGACGCATTTGCGCGGCCTATTGTCGCAGGCGTGTGACGTCGTGCTGGGCCTGACAGGTCAGTCCCGACTATTGGCCCACAGCCCCGAAACGCTGAAGTTCATCAGCCTGCGCAATACCTACCTCGATCCTCTTCATTTATTGCAGGCAGAGTTGCTGGCGCGTTCGCGTCAGCAGGAGGCGAGTCTGGACAGTCCGCTGGTGCAGGCGCTGCTGGTGTCTGTCGCAGGCATCGCCGCCGGGTTGCGCAACACCGGCTGACGGGCAGGCAGGCCGGCCGAATGAACACGACCCCTTTCATTCGGCCGGACCTGTGGCGTCGTGGCCGCTGCGGCGTCACCCCGTTGCACGAGGTCTCACCCTTGCGCAGATCGATGCCAAGCTACTGGTTTTTCGCGGGTTACTGCGACTTTCGGCGTCTTGTGCGCCATGAATCGGCTGTGTATCTTGATCAGCCTTTGGCCGTTGGGTCAGTAAAATTTTGCGATTGGCCCCATTTAGGCGAATCCGACGATATCTCTATAAAAATTTGAGGAGCACAACAATGCGCGTGATTCTGCTGGGAGCTCCCGGGGCCGGCAAAGGTACTCAGGCAAAGTTCATCACTGAGAAATTCAACATTCCGCAGATTTCCACCGGCGACATGCTGCGCGCTGCGGTCAAGGCGGGTACTGAACTGGGCCTGCAAGCCAAAAGCGTCATGGACAGCGGCGGCCTGGTCTCCGATGACCTGATCATCGGCCTGATCAAGGATCGCCTGTCCGAGCCTGATTGCGCTGGCGGTTGCCTGTTCGACGGCTTCCCGCGCACCATTCCTCAGGCTGAAGCCCTGAAGAAAGCCGGCCTGGCCATCGATCACGTCATCGAGATCAAGGTCGACGACGAAGAGATCGTCAAGCGCATCTCCGGTCGCCGCGTTCACGAAGGCTCCGGTCGCGTTTACCACACCTTGTACAACCCGCCTAAGGTTGAAGGCGTGGATGACGTCACTGGCGAGCCACTGGTTCAGCGCAAGGACGACGTAGAAGCCACCGTTCGCCATCGCCTGTCGGTCTACCATTCGCAGACCAAGCCTCTGGTGGAGTTCTACACCAAGCTGCAGGCTCAGGACGGGACGCCGAAGTGCAGTCACATCGAAGGCGTGGGCTCGGTCGAACAGATCACCGCCAAGGTGCTTGAAGCCCTGAGCTGATTCGTACTCAAGGCATTGAACAACGGCCCGCTTGCGGGCCGTTGTTGTTTATAATGCGGCACTTTTTTCGCACAACGATGGAAACCTCGATGACCACCTTGCTGGCCCTGGACACCGCCACTGAAGCCTGCTCAGTCGCTTTGCTGCATGACGGCAAAGTGCTGACTCACTACGAGGTGATCCCGCGCCTGCACGCGCAAAAGCTCCTGCCGATGATCAAGGACCTGCTGGCCGAGGCGGGCATCGGCCTGTCGGCGCTGGACGCCATCGCTTTTGGGCGTGGGCCGGGTGCGTTCACCGGCGTGCGCATCGCCATCGGTGTGGTTCAGGGGCTGGCCTTTGGTCTGGATCGCCCGGTGCTGCCGGTCTCCAACCTCGCGGCGTTAGCGCAGCGGGCCTTTCGCGAGCGGGGCGCCACTCAGGTCGCGGCCGCCATCGACGCGCGGATGGACGAAGTCTATTGGGGCTGCTACCGCGAAGTGGTAGGGGAGATGAGGCTGACCGGTGAAGAGGCCGTCATGCCACCCGAAATGGCCACTTTGCCGAGCGGTGCGACGGGCGACTGGTTCGGGGCGGGCACCGGCTGGGGTTATGCCGAGCGCATTGCCGCCGGTGTCAGTGCCCATGACGCCACGCTGTTGCCCCACGCGCAGGACCTGCTCACCCTCGGCACCTTCGCCTGGCACCGGGGCGAAGCCATTGTTGCCGACGACGCCCAGCCGGTTTACCTTCGGGATAAAGTCGCCACACCCAAGGCGCGGTGAGGGCGATACCCTGTCTCACAGGCAGTCGTGAATAAGTCGCACCACGCCCGATCTGCGACCCAGGTCACACTGTTCATGACCGTTCAGCGATAAAACCGCATAAAATTCAGGCTGCTTTAAACAATTCGCAATAAGTGTGGTCTAGTTATCGTTCGCATGTTTGCTTAATAGCCAGCTGCGAGATTAAATTGCCACTATCAAACGCCGAGTAAGCATGATGCGAATCACCGGTCCTTCACCACGTACCTACCCGATCAAGCGCAAGCTTCGCAAGGATTCTGCGGCGCTGGAAGGCTCGTTCGAGGAAGTGAACGAGGAGATCGAGGTGAACCCGCAAGTGGCCCGTCGCCAGACCGGGACCACAGCCAACGTGCCCGCGCGTCAGCAAGACATTATCTTCCCCCGTGCCATGAGCACCCGCGTCGCCCACGCGCTGAGCAGCTACCTGATGACCTCGACCTTCGTCGACTGGGACCTCGAGGTTGCCGGGCTCGATCTTCACGTTTGAACCTCGCTCATCCGCCTTACTACATTGGTTGTCCGTCCTGGAGCGAAAAAGCCTGGCGTGAATCGCTGTATCCGCCGGATGCCCCTGACCTGGAATTACTCGGGTTGTATGCGCAGGTCTTCAATGCCGTCGAGGGCAACACCACGTTCTACGCACGCCCCAAGCCTGAAATCGTTCAGCGCTGGGCGGACGCTTTGCCTGAGCATTTCCGCTTCTCTGCAAAAATCCCCCGCGACATCAGCCATGCTGGCGACCTGCGTGAGCACCTGGTCGCGGTAGAGGATTTCCTGCAACTGCTTGCGCCGCTGGGGTCGAGGCTTGAACCGCTGTGGCTGCAGCTGTCGGCCAGTTTCGGTCCCCATCGGCTGAATGAGCTGGGCGCCTTCATTGATGCACTGGAAGGCCGGCCATTGGCGGTGGAAGTGCGCAACATGGCGTTTTTCACCAAAGGCGAGGACGAACGTCAGCTCAACCGCCTGTTGCTCGACCGCGGCGTCGAGCGTATCTGCCTGGATTCCCGGCCGCTGTTCAGCTGCGTTTCCAGTGAGCCTGCCGTTCTTCATGCACAGTCGAAAAAGCCCAAGGTGCCACCGCGTCCGGCGGCGCTGACGTCCTTCCCCCAGGTGCGCTTCATTGGCGGGCCGGATGAGGCGATCAACGAAGGCTTCATTGTGCAGTGGGCGGAAAAGGTGGCCGGCTGGATCGAGGAGGGGCGCACGCCTTCGGTGTTCCTGCACACGCCTGACAACATCGCCTCGCCCCAACTGGCCCGTCGTTTTCACCATCAGCTCATGACCCTGCTGCCGGGGCTGCCCGACCTGCCGGAGCTGGATCGCGGTCGACAAGTGGAGCAACTCGGGCTGCTCTGAGGTCGAGATAGGGTGGACTTATCCCTCCGTCACACGAGAACCTTCCGGCATGCGCGGCTCGACCCTCTTTCTTCTACTGATTTTGATGAGCGCAGCGGTTGCGGTGTCGATCTGGCGTGGCTGGTTGCCTGTCGCCGACCGCTGGAACCCGTGGGCCCCGCTGAATGTGCGGGACGAGCCCAACCTCCTTACACCTTTCAAACTCTGGCGATTGCAGGAGGATCCGGCATTGTGCGACGCCGCGCTGCAAACGTCGACCCTGCGCTACACGCACCAGGCCGACAGCGCCGCCGACGCCAAATGCCCGCTCACCAACACCCTGCGTATCCAGGGCGGCGACATCGCGCTGAGCAGCAGCTTTCTGTCCAGTTGTCGTCTGGCAGTGGCGTATGCGCTGTTCGATATTCATCAATTACAGCCAGCGGCCCAGGCGGTATTCGGGCAAAAGGTCGCCCGGATCGATCACCTTGGCAGTTTCGCCTGCCGCAACATCTACAACCGCAGTGAAGGCCGACTGAGCCAGCACGCTACCGCCAACGCGCTGGACATCGCCGGGTTTCGACTGGAAGACGGGCGCAGGATTTCGGTGCTCAAGGACTGGAAAGGCGAGGGCGAGGAGGGGCGTTTTCTGCGATTGGTGAGGGATGGCGCCTGCCAGCAGTTCAATACGGTGCTGAGCCCGGAGTACAACGCTGCGCACCGAAACCACTTTCACCTGGACATGGGACGCTGGCGGGTGTGTCGCTAGGGGAGGCGAGCGAGGTTGTGTGCTGCGCTGGGTTGCGGCCTGGCGTCAGGCAGCGATACGAAGGTTTTGAAGCACAATCGGCCGCGCCCAGCCGTTATCGAAGGCCAGATGACGCTGCTGCTCGGTCATCTCTTCAGCGCTGAAGGGTGTGGCGGGCTTGTCGGCCAAGTCCCATTCAAACTCGGCAATCGGCAGGAACAGTGGGCGAGGCTGAGGGCCCGGGCCGGGTTCAACGCTGTCATCGTAGGGGTTGAGCACGGTTGGGCGAACCCAGGTGTCATCGAATTCGAGGTTGCGCTGCTGCTCGATCATTTCCATCGCGGTGAACGGCTTGGCCGGCTTGTCGGCCAGATCCCATTCGAACTCGGCGATCGGCAGGAACAAAGGCTCCGGCGGCGCGATTTCCTTGTCCTGAACCGGGCACTCACGCTGCTCGACGATCTTGTCCAGTGCGGTGGCGCCGGCCACCGGCTCGCCGGTCAGACTGTCATTCGTGGCAACGGCGCTGTATTCGGGCGCTGTGCCGGCGTTGTCATCGACCTGTTGAGCCATCGCACGGGCAAACGCATCCTGCCAGAGCTGCGTAACGCCGCTCAGGGTTTGGGTATTGCGTACGCTGTAGTCGCCTGCGTACGTCAAATAGCCTATCGAGGAGGTTTGCTGAATGTCTGACATAAGCGCTCAGTACAGCCCGTGGGTCTGGCAAAATGCCGGATACTTTTGTTATCGGCAGATGTTGCCAATCATTAAGAATATCTGAGCGCGTAGAGACAATGACTGAGCAGCACGCGGGCAGCCGCATTCGGGTCGACAGCCTGACCCCCGACGGGCAGGACACCGCAGCGCAGTGGGCGCGGCGACTGGGTTTGCCGCTGGACGACGCCGACGCGGATTTTGCCCTGCAAGTAGCCGAAGATGGCCTGCAATTGCAGCAACTGGGTAACGATGCACCGGGCCCGGTCCGAGTGGATTTCATCGAAGGCAAGGCGGCCCATCGGCGTCTGTTTGGCGGCGGCAGCGGGCAGATGATCGCCAAGGCCGTGGGTATTCAGCCGGGCGTACGGCCTCGGGTGCTGGATGCCACGGCAGGGCTGGGCAAGGATGCGTTCGTGCTGGCGAGTCTGGGCTGTGAAGTAAGCCTGATCGAGCGGCAGCCGATTATCGCCGCGCTGCTCGAAGACGGCCTGGCGCGCGGTGCGAGGGATCTGGACGTGGGTGGGATCATCGCGCAGATGCGCCTGTTGACCGGCAACTCCATCGAGCTGATTCGGCAATGGGAAGGCGAGCCGCCCCAGGTCATCTACCTTGATCCGATGTTTCCCCACCGGGAAAAGACCGCATTGGTGAAGAAGGAAATGCGCCTGTTCCGGCCGCTGGTGGGCGACGACATGGACGCCCCGGCACTGTTGGCCGCAGCGCTGGCGCTGGCCAGCCATCGCGTTGTCGTCAAACGCCCGCGCAAGGCGCCGTGCATCGAAGGGGCCAAGCCGTCTTACGCGCTGGACGGCAAATCCAGCCGCTACGACATTTACCCGATAAAGGCGCTGAAGAACGCGCGGCCGTGAAATTCATGCGATTCGATGAACCCGGCAATCATCGGCGCAGTCATCTGCTGTGCCGATGCCAGAAAAGCCACCCTATGAGTGTGCGCTCATCGGAGCCAAACCTGACCTGATCCGTAGCCGGAGATAACCGATGAGCGCTTCCACGTTGTCCGTGACCCCCTTGCCGTTCGAGCCGCAGTTCGAGCAGATACCCGATGACGAGGCTCAGACGAGCAAAGAGCTGGCTGAGGCCATGCACAGTATTCTGGAAACCACCTACGAAGATGGCGGCCATGCCATACGCAGCGTGCATGCCAAAGCCCACGGCTTGCTGCATGGGCAAATCCGCATTCTGGATAATCTGCCGCCCGAGCTGGCCCAGGGTGTCTTTGCGCATCCCGGCACGCTGGACGTGAAGATGCGCTTTTCCACCAATCCAGGTGATCTGCTCGACGACAAGGTGTCGACGCCACGCGGTCTGGCCATCAAGCTGGTCGGTGTGCAGGGCGCACGCTTGCCGGGGAGTGAAGGCCAGGTCACCCAGGACTTCGTGATGCAGAACGCCAAGGCGTTCACGGCCGCCACGCCCAAGGATTTTCTCAAGACGCTGAAGCTGTTGGCCAAGACCACCGACAAAGTGCCCAACATGAAGAAAGCGCTGTCGGCCTTCTTCCGCGGTCTGGAGTCGGTGGTTGAAGCTGTGGGCGGGGAGAGTGGAACGCTCAGGTCACTGGGCGGGCACCCGATGACCCACCTGCTCGGGGAGACCTATAACAGCATCGTGCCGTTTCTCTATGGCCGCTACTACGCCAAGCTGAGCGTGGTGCCTGTGTCCCCTGAACTCACCGCGTTGACCGACCAGAAGGTGGACCTGAATGGCCATCCGGACGGCTTGCGGGAAGCGGTGCGCAGTCACTTTGCGAGCAAGGGAGGGGTCTGGGACGTGCGTATCCAACTCGCCACCGACCTTGAAAAAATGCCGATTGAAGATGCTTCGGTGGAATGGTCCGAGGAGCTGAGCCCCTTCGTGACCGTTGCCCGTATCGAGGTGCCGCTTCAGGACAGCTGGTCAGACGAACGCCAGCAGGAAATCGACGAGGGTATGGCCTTCAGCCCTTGGCACGGCGTGGTTGAACACCGTCCACTGGGCGGCGTCATGCGGGTGCGCAAGCCGTCCTACGAGCTGTCCTCAGGCTTCCGCGCCAGCCACAACGGCTGCCCGATGCACGAGCCTCGTTGACAGAACCCAAACCGGTCCCACAGGCGCGCGCGGCCTGTAGGACCGACGCCAGTATCCGCGGATGCACGCTCTGCGTTCAGTGGGACCGGCTTCAGCCGGGAATAGGCCGGTGTGATCACCATCAGATTTGTGGTGTGACGCCTGAGGCATTCCCGGCTAAAGCCGGTCCCACAATATTGGCCGGGCGCCAGTATCCGCGGATGCACGCTCTGCGTTCAGTGGGACCGGCTTCAGCCGGGAAGAGGCCGGTGCGCGCGCCATCGAATCTACAGCCTTAAACCCGATACGCCTTCAAGAACAGCGCCACCACGTCCCTGGCGTGGTGGTCGGCAGCTCGCTCGTCCGGTATTTCCCCGGTGCCGATGAGAAGCCTGAAATGGTGCACGCCTTTGATCAAACTCAAAAAATGCCCCGCCGCATCAAGCGGCGATTCGAAATGCAGGCCGTTTTTACCGCTCAGCTTGCGAAGGAACCGCTCCAGCTCGCGCAGGACTCGCTGCGGTCCTGCTTCGAAGAACACCTGTGTCAGCGATGATGCCTGAGGCCCCAACGCGATGATCAAACGGTTCAGGTCGATGGACTCCGGGCTGTTGATCAGCGTTTGAAACCCTCTGGCAATACCCAGCAATACTGTTTCAACGGGCTCATCAACCGGCACATCCACGAACAACCCCGGCACCTGTTCCTCGCAGCGAGCAACCACGGCGCAGGAGAACAAAGTCTCCTTGTCGGTGAAGTGGCTGTAGACCGTGAGCTTGGAGACCCCGGCCTCAGCGGCGACGGCGTCCATGCTGGTGTTGGCGTAACCGTTGCGGATGAACAGGGTTTTGGCGGCTTCGAGAATGGCCTGGCGCTTGGCCAGATCCTTGGGGCGGCCGGGTCCGGCGGGGGCGCTTGCCTTCACAGCGCGCCGAACACTTTCTTCGCCAGACCGGTCGCCGCCGCTGCCGGGTTGGCGCGGATGCTTTCTTCCTGTTTGGCGATCATTTCGAACAGGCCGTTCAACGCCTTCTCGGTGACGTAGCCTTCGATGTTCGAGCTCTTCGCGTCCAGCACGCCCAGCGTCGCGGCCTGACCGGCGAAGGCGTTGTATTTCTGCGCCAGCCCGACTTTGTCAGTGGCCTGCTTGACGATGGGCAGAAATTTGGCGCGGATCTGTTCGCGGCTGGAAGTGCTCAGGTACTGGGTGGCCGAGTCCTTGCCGCCGCTGAGGATGGCTTTGGCGTCGGACACACTCATCTTCTTCACGGCATCGACCAGCAACGTCTGCGCCTGGGGCATCGCCGCTTCCGCCGCCTGGTTCATGCTGGTTTCCAGCTGGTCGACCTGCGCGCCCATGCCGAACTGTTTCATCTTCTTGGCGACCTTGCCCAGGCTGCCCGGCAGCTCGATGCGCACATCCTTGTTATTGGAAAATCCGCCGGGCACGCCCAGTTGCTTGACGGCGACCTGGGCGCTCTGGGTGAGGGCATCCTTCAATCCGCCTGTGGCGTCCGATTGCGACAGATCATTGAGCGACAGCGCGAAGGCACTGGCCGATAACAGCAGGCCGGCGCATATACCAGTGAACGAGAGGGAGCGATGCAGCATGGGTAATGTCCTTTTCAACGGTCTATGATCCACGCCCGATTAACGGGCCGGGCTCAAGCGAATTTTGACGGGCGGTTTTTCGTCCAGCGTCAGGTCCACCGTGTAGCGCTCGGTGCTGATCATCAGCAACTTGCCGTCCACCTCGATGCGCGCGCTGACCGAGTAAGTGTGACCCGGCTGGACCTGCTTCTGATCGTAGGTCAGCTGAAACGGCAGCGGCACCTGGCCTTTGATCGGGCCGTTCTGGCTGGCGAGGATCTGCGCGGGCGCGTCTGCCAGCGTCACGTCCTGCAGCGAGACCTTCAGCGTAGCGGTTGGCGGAAGCGCCATGCGCTGCAGGTAAAACACTTCGCCGTCCACCGAGCCCGGCAGGTTGTCCGGCGTATGGGCGCAAGCGGCCAGCACAGTGGTCATGAGGGTGAGCAGGATGTGTTTCATGTGATGTTCCTTGTCAGGTGAAACAGGTGAGAGGGCGTGCGTCGTCGCTCAGGCGATCGGCGCGTCCCCAATGACTTCATCACTGCGATGCAACGCCACCTGGCGGATCGACAGCCTGATTTCCGCTGGCAATACGCGCTTGGCGGCGCCTTCGGCCAGATCTCCCAACATATCGTGATAGCTCAACTTGCCTGCCGCTTCGGTGCGCAGAACGCCCTGATCCAGCAGCGTCTGAATGAAATGCCGGAACAGGCTCTTGTCGAAAAACTCCGGCGCATTCAGGCCGTGCAGGATCGACAGCCGCTGGGCCATCGTCGTGCACAACTCCTCGAGCCCTTCGGCGGTGAGCGTGTGCTGACCGCTGTTGAGCAGCAGGGAAATCGCCATGTAGAAACGCTGCAGGGTCTGGGCAATCGCCCGCGACAGCACCGTCAGCATCACAAAAGCGCGGGAGCTCGGCGCCGGGCGCAGGTACACGCCGTTCTCGAATCGCAGCAGGCCCTGTTCGACAAACGCCGCCAGCCACTGATCGATGACCTCATCCAGGTCCTCCAGCGACCAGCGGATGAACAGCTCCGATTGCAGGTACGGGTACAGCGCCCGTGTATACCGCAGAATCTGTTCGCGGCTCATGCGTGACGAGCTCTGGAAGAAGCAGGCCAGCAACGAGGGCAGCGCAAAGATGTGCAGCACGTTGTTGCGGTAGTACGTCATCAGGACGGCATTCTGCTCGTCCAGATACAGAATCTTGCCCAGCGCATCGCTGAGTTCCGAGAGCAGGTTCATGCCTTTGACGTGCGCGATGAGCGCCCGTCCATCGCCGTCCGGCAGCGTGGTATGGGGCGAGTAGGGCACGGTGCGCAACAGCGTCAGGTACAGATCCAGCACCCGCGCCAGGGCTTGATCGTCCAGCGCGTGTTTGGCTGTCGACAGCAACGCCAGCGCCACCAGATTCACCGGATTGATCGCCGCCGCTTCGTTCAGATGGCGTGCCACGCGTTCGCCCAGACGGTGGGTGGTCTCGTTGAGCCAGGCCGGTTTGAACACCGGGCCCAGTTCCTGGGTGCGCCAGTCCGGTTGCTCATGGTCGAGAAACTCGGTCAGCTTGATCGGCTCACCGAAGTTGACCGAGACCTGGCCGAAGCGCTGCTTCAGCGCGCCAATGACTTTGAAGATGTCGAAGATCGACTCTTTCTTCTTTGCCGCACCGCGCAGTTCGCCCAGGTAAGTCCGGCCTTCCAGCACGCGTTCGTAGCCGATGTACACCGGCACGAACACAATGGGCATGCGCGAGTTGCGCAGGAAACTGCGCAGGGTGATCGCCAGCATCCCGGTCTTCGGCTGCAACATGCGCCCTGTGCGCGAACGTCCGCCTTCGACGAAGTACTCCACCGGGAAACCTTTGGTGAACAGCGTGTGCAGGTATTCGTTGAACACCGCGGTGTACAGCGGATTACCCTTGAACGTGCGGCGCATGAAAAACGCGCCGCCGCGCCGCAACAGGCCGCCGATCACCGGCATGTTCAGGTTGATGCCGGCGGCAATGTGCGGCGGGGTCAGGCCGTTCCGAAACAGCAGGTACGACAGCAGCAGGTAGTCGATGTGGCTGCGGTGGCACGGCACATAAATGATCTCGTTGCCCTGGGCGACGTTCTGCACGCCCTCCAGGTGACTGACCTTGATGCCGTCGTAAATCTTGTTCCAGAACCAGCTCAGCACCACTTCCAGAAAACGGATGGCGGTGTAGGTGTAGTCCGAGGCGATTTCGTTGCCGTAGTGCAGGGCTTTTTCCCGGGCCTTGGCTTCGGTGATTTTCTCCCGGGCGGCCTCGTCGAGAATGGCCTGCCTGACCAGCGGATCCGCCACCAGCCCTTTGACCAGATGGCGACGGTGCGAAAGGTCCGGTCCGATGACGGAGGTCTTCAGGTTGCGGAAATGCACACGCAGCAAGCGTTGAGCCATGCGCACCGTCCGCTCGTAACCCTTGTTCTGATCGACCAGCTCACGCAGATGAACCGGCGCCGAGAACTGCACGCGGGTTTTGCGGCCCAGGATCAGAATGGTCACGAAGCGACGCAGACGCCCGGTCACCTTCCAGCTATCGGCAAACAGCAGTTTCCACGGGCTGTCTTCCTTGTCCGGGGACTGGCCCCAGAACACGCTGACCGGAATGATTTGCGCATCTTCCGTGGCATTTTGCGTGACTGCGCCGACCAGACGTTCAAGGGTCGGTGGCGCGCCGCGTTTGTCGTGGCGGCCCAGCCAGTCGGGCTCGGGCGTCAGGTAGAAAAACGCAGCCGGCTCGGTCAGATTGCCAACCGCCACGGAGAGTACCGGGCGCGGCAGACCGGCCTTGCGGCACTCGGTGTCGAGGACGGCAAGGTCGCTCATCGAAGGGTTTTGCAGCGCGTAGAAAACCGGGCGGCTGCGGTCGAGATTGAGGGTGAAAGACGACTGGTTGATCGTCTCCGAGCGCACCCAGAGGTAAAGCAGGCGGCGCACGGTGCCGAATACAAGACGGCGAAACGGGGAACGGGTCATAGAATTCTGCTGAGAGGGGCGACGCCCGCGAGGCCGCCAGTTTGCCGTATCTGGTGGGGATGGGCAAAGCGGCGCGGGTGCCCGGCGGGATGACGTATCAGGACGTATGCCAGGTGATTTCCTCTTCACCATCAACGCTGATGCGAATCCATTGATCGGCTTCGGCGTCACTCTCTTCCTCGACCCAGGTCCCCGGCGCGCAACGCACTTCGACTTTCAACGTGGCGAAGGCGGCGCGGGCGCAGGCGATATCGTCGTCCCACGGGGTTTTGTCGCTGTCCAGGCACAGACTGTTCCACTTGCCGACGGCCTTGGGAATCCAGGTCACGGGCACGTCGCCCGCTTGGCATTTCCAGGTCTGGCCTTTCTGTGTCCAGTCGGTGCAAGGGCCGATGTCTGCGGTGAGCCAGGCGGTGATTGCCTTGTGGTCGACGTCAGCGTCTTTCAGGTAAATCTCGATATCGGGTTGGCGCATGGATGCCTCTTGGTTGTGCTGGAAAATCCACTCGCGGATTCAGTCTGTTCGGGTGCTTCAAGCCGTCAATTCAGGACGAAATAATCGTAGCGCATGGACACCGTAACCTCGAACGGCTCGGCCTGATCGACAACGTTCGCGCGGCGTTCGGCACTGGCGCGCCAGCCGTGGGGCGTCATGGCGAGCAGATTGGCGCGGGCCTGGCCGTCCACCAGTGTCAGGGTGAAGCGCAGGGTTTCGCTGTGCTGCAGGCTCATGCCTTCCGGCACCAGCGCCAGGTGCTTGTCATCGCTGTAATCGCGGACTTCGTCGTACAGGCGCTGGCGCAATTCCATCAGGTGATCATTGGTCGGTCCTACACGCATCAGGCCGCCGCCCGGCGACAGCAGACGCTTGGCCTCGGCCCAGTCCAGCGGGCTGAACACGCTGGCGATGAACTGCATGCTCGCATCCGGCAGCGGCACGCGGGCCATGCTGGCAATCAACCAAGTGATGTTCGGGTCGCGTTTGCAGGCGCGCTTCACCGCTTCGCGAGAGATATCCAGCGCATAGCCGTCAGCGTCGGGCAGGCCCTGGGCGATCTGCGCGGTGTAATAACCCTCGCCGCAACCGATGTCGAGCCAATGCGCGGGGGCGCGCTCGGCAGCCAGTTCTGCCAGCCGTTTGGCCACCGGTGCGTAATGCCCCGCGTTGAGAAAGTCGCGGCGCGCCTCGACCATCGCCTGATTGTCGCCAGGGTCGCGGCTGTTCTTGTGCTGCACGGGCAGCAGGTTCAGGTACCCCTGACGGGCGCGGTCGAAGCGGTGCCCGGCCGGGCACACGACGCCGTTATCCGCTGAATCGAGCGGGGCGGAGCAGATCGGGCAAGTCAGCATCAGGCGAGCAACTTGACCAGAGTCTGGTAGTAGATCTCGGTCAGCACGTCGAGATCGCTGGCGAGGATGCGTTCGTTGACCTGATGGATCGTCGCATTGACCGGCCCCAGTTCAACCACTTGGGTACCGAGGGTGGCGATGAAGCGACCGTCCGACGTGCCGCCGCTGGTCGACGCACGGGTGTCGCGGCCGGTGACGTGTTTGATGCTCGCCGACACTGCGTCCAGCAGCGCACCCGGTTCGGTGAGGAACGGCAGGCCGGACAGCGCCCATTCCACGTGCCAGTCCAGGTCATGCTTGTCGAGAATAGCGGCCACGCGCTGCTTGAGGTCTTCGACGGTGGATTCGGTGGAGAAGCGGAAATTGAACACCGCCACCAGATCCCCCGGGATCACGTTGGTCGCGCCGGTGCCGGAATTCAGGTTGGAAATCTGGAAGCTGGTGGGCGGGAAGAAATCATTGCCGTTGTCCCAGTGCTCGGCGGCCAGCTCGGCCAGCGCAGGTGCTGCCAGATGAATAGGGTTCTTCGCCAGATGCGGGTAGGCGACGTGGCCCTGAATGCCTTTGACGGTGAGGGTTGCGCCCAGTGAGCCGCGACGGCCGTTCTTGACCACATCGCCCACCAGTGTCGTGCTCGACGGTTCGCCGACGATGCACCAGTCGAGACGCTCCTTGCGCGCCGCCAAGCGCTCGACCACCGCTTTGGTGCCGTGGTGGGCCGGGCCTTCTTCGTCGCTGGTGATCAGGTAGGCAATCTTGCCCTTATGGTTCGGGTGGTCGGCAACGAAACGCTCGGTGGCGACAATCATCGACGCCAGGCTGCCTTTCATGTCCGCCGCGCCACGGCCGCAGAGCATGCCGTCTTCGTCGATCAGCGCGCTGAACGGATCGTTCTGCCAGGCCTGAACCGGGCCGGTCGGCACGACGTCGGTGTGACCGGCAAAACACAGCACCGGACCCTCCTGGCTGCCGTGGGTGGCCCAGAAGTTATCCACATCCTGAATACGCATAGGCTCCAGGGCAAAACCGGCATCGCTCAGGCGTTTCATCATCACGGCCTGGCAGTCGGCGTCCAGTGGCGTGACGGATGGGCGACGGATCAGGTCGCAGGCGAGTTGCAGCGTGGGCGAGAGGTCGGCTGGGGCTGTCATGAAAAGTCCGAGATATTGAGTGAAGGCAAGGCGATAAACCGGCGAATAGCTTAAAGCAAAACGGCGACCCGAAGGCCGCCGTTTAGTACAGCGCCCCATTGTTTCAGGCAGTAGCGGGTTCGTCTGCCGGTTTTGGTTTCGGCAGCGAAGACAGAAACGCCATGATCAGCGCCGCGAGGTACGGCAGCGACTGCACCAGCAGCATGATGACCCAGAAGCGCATGTCGTTGCTCGGCAGGCCCTGCACCAGACAGATGCCCAGCGCGGCGCCCCACAGCATCAGCATGATGAACAGCTCTTCGCGGGCCTCGGAAATCGCCACCAGCAAGCCATGGCTTTCGGCGTTTTTCGGGGTGCGGAAGAACGGGATGCTGGTGGTGAAGAACCCGTAGAGCACCGCTTTGGCGATGGTGTGAGACAGCGCCAGCCCCGCGAGGGCCGCATAGAACGCATCCGTGAGGTTCACGCCCACGGCGCGACGGTAAAGGAAGATGATCTTGCCGACCTTGAAGAAGAACAGCGCCAGCGGCGGGATCGCGAAAATCAGCAGCGGCGGGTCAACCCGGTTGGGCACGATGATCATCGCCGACGACCAGAGCAATGCGCCAACCGTGAAGAAGATGTTCATGCCATCGGCCACCCACGGCAGCCACCCCGCGAGGAAGTGATAACGCTGGCCACGGGTCAGTTCGGTGTCTTTGCCGCGCAGCAGGCTGGCGGCGTGACGCTTGATGATCTGAATCGCGCCATACGCCCAGCGGAAACGCTGCTTTTTGAAGTCGATGAAGGTGTCGGGCATCAGGCCCTTGCCGAAGCTGTTGTGGGCGTACGCCGCCGAATAGCCTTTTTCGAACACGCGCAGGCCCAGCTCGGCGTCTTCGCAGATGCACCAGTCCGCCCAGCCCAGTTCTTCCAGAACCGAGCGACGGGTCATGGTCATGGTGCCGTGCTGAATGATCGCGTCGCGGTCGTTGCGGGTGACCATGCCGATGTAGAAGAAGCCTTTGTATTCGGAGTAGCAGAGCTTCTTGAACGCACTTTCGTGCTGATCGCGGTAGTCCTGAGGCGACTGCACCACGGCGATTTTCGGATCGGCGAAGTGAGGGACCATGTGCTTGAGCCAGTTGCGATCAACGCAGTAGTCCGAGTCGATCACGGCAATCACTTCGGCGTCCGGCGCGGTGTGCGGGATCAGGTAGTTCAGGGCGCCGCCCTTGAACCCGGCCAGCGGTGCGACGTGGAAAAACTTGAAGCGCGGGCCGAGCATTTCGCAGTGGGCCTTGACCGGCTCCCATACGGCGGGGTCCTTGGTGTTGTTGTCGATCAGCAACACTTCGAAATCCGGGTAATCCAGTGCGGCCAGTGCGTTGAGGGTCTGTTTGACCATCTCCGGCGGCTCGTTGTAGCAGGGCACGTGGATAGAGACTTTCGGTCTGTAGGCCGAATCCCCTTCAACGGGCAGGAATTCGCGGCGGCGCTTGTGCGTCCACACCGCTTCGGCCAGTTCGTGCGCCTCGGTCAGCAGCACGATGAAAACACCGAACGCGCCCAGTGCTAGTAAAAATCCTACGAGCAGGCTGAACCAGGTGCTGTATTGCTGACTGTAGTCGTAGCCGATCCACACCAGAACCGAGCCGCACAGGAAGGCGATGAAGGTCAGGAATGTCCGGCCACGCTGACGCAGCGCCGAGCCATCAATCAGCAGCAAGGCGAGGGCCAGCATCGCCAATACCGCCGAGCCGATCGCGAGCACGCGCCACTGCGGGATCGCCACGACCGGGCCTTCGAAATTGAATTTCTGCTGGCGGGCAGCGTTGTAAACGCCCCAATAGGCGCCGACCGATCCTTCGTCGCTGGCTTTCCACGGCTGGTCGAAGGCCTCGATCACGAAGTAGTTGAAGCCCTGGCGGTTGAGCTTGTTGACGAGCGTGCGCAGGTAAACCGCTTGATCCGCCTGGGTGGCGTCCGCACCGCCACGCATGTGGCCGTTGCTCGGCCAGCCGACTTCAGAGAGCAGCAGCGGTTTTTTCGGGAACATGCGTTTCAATTCGCGGGCGCGGTCGAGCACGTACTGCCCGGCCTTATCCATCGGGATGTATTCCCAGTACGGCAGGATGTGCGCGGCGACCAGGTCAACGTGCTTGGCCAGTTCCGGGTACTTCTCCCAGATATGCCACTGCTCGGACGTGGTCACCGGGACTTTGACGGCGGCGCGCACGCGGTCGAGGGCGGCCATCAGGTCCTTGGGTTTGATCTCTTCGCGGTACAGCGCTTCGTTGCCGACCACCACGCGAACGACGCTGCGCGAGGTGTTCGCCAGTTCGATCGCCGTGGTGATTTCGCGCTCGTTTCGCTCCAGGTCCGGACTGATCCAGATGCCGAGCGTCACCCGCAGGCCGAACTCCTCGGCCAGCTTGGGGATGTCCTTGAGCGTGCCGTCCACCGAGTAGATACGGATGTTGTCCGTCTGCTTGCTCATCAGCTCCAGGTCCTGACGCATTTCTTCGTCGGACGGGTAGAGATCCTTCTGCGGATTCTGTCCCAGCCGGAAAGGCGAATAGGAAAAGCCGGAGATCTGTTCAGGCCAGTTAGGGGCGGTGACGGGGCGGTTGATCAGCGCCCAGAAGCCGGTAAACAGCGCAGCGATCGCCACGACGACAACGAGGTTGAGTCCAAATTTACGCGATGACATAGGTGCTTCAGGTTCCAAAAGGGGAACGGGAGGAGTGACAGGGTACAGCGGGCCGAAACTTTGGCAACCGACACGTGTTCAAGTTCTGTTCGGCCTCGCATGTGAGACGTTGCCAGCTCTCTGCGGGGCTGCCGGGAAAGCGCTGACTTTCAGACCAAACGCCTGCAACTCAGCGCTTTGCGAATCGCCGTCAGGGCCTATAATGCGCGCCGGTTTTTTGGGGTATTGGTCATGAGCACAGAAGATCCGCGTTTCGCTGGCGTCGCCCGCCTGTACGGCATCGAGGGCCTGGAACGCCTGCGCGCGGCCCACGTGGCAGTGGTCGGCATCGGCGGCGTGGGTTCCTGGGCGGCGGAAGCCATGGCGCGCTGTGGCGTGGGCGAGATTTCCCTGTTTGACCTGGACGACGTGTGCGTCAGCAACAGCAACCGCCAGTTGCACGCCCTGAGCAGCACCGTTGGCCGCGCCAAG
The DNA here is from genome assembly GCF_053903055.1 of Pseudomonas sp. AK106. Lineage (NCBI taxonomy): Bacteria > Pseudomonadati > Pseudomonadota > Gammaproteobacteria > Pseudomonadales > Pseudomonadaceae > Pseudomonas > Pseudomonas sp. AK106. The sequence goes on along the minus strand of NZ_CP096426.1, from coordinate 4,378,677 downwards.
GTCGAAGTCATGGCCGACCGTCTGCGGGAGATCAATCCCGATTGCGTGGTCCACGCCGTCGCCGACTTCGTCACCCGAGAGACCATGGCCGAATACATCACGCCGGACATCGACTGCGTGCTCGATTGCATCGACAGCGTCAACGCCAAAGCGGCACTCATCGCCTGGTGCAAGCGCCGCAAGATCCAGATCATCACCACCGGCGGCGCGGGCGGGCAGATCGACCCGACCCTGATTCAGGTCTGCGACCTCAACCGGACATTCAACGATCCGCTGGCGTCCAAAGTGCGTTCGACCCTGCGCCGGGACTACGGCTTTTCTCGCACCGTCACCCGCCATTACAGCGTGCCGTGCGTGTTCTCCACCGAGCAACTGCGCTATCCGAAACCGGACGGCAGCATTTGCCTCCAGAAAAGCTTCGTCGGCGACGGCGTGAAGCTGGACTGCGCGGGTGGTTTTGGCGCGGTCATGATGGTCACCGCCACGTTCGGGATGGTCGCCGCGACCAAGGCCGTGGACAAAATCGTCGCCGGCGTGCGACGCCCGTCGGAGCGGACCAAGGCGCAGCCTGCGGTCTGACGGCTGGGTAAGCGGTATCAGCCGGCCAGCTGTCGCATCTTCTGCAACACGGCATTCAGCCCGTTGCTGCGGGAGGGCGACAGCTGGCGACTTAATCCCAGCTGCGCATACCACTCAACCAGATCCACCTGTTGCAGTTCTTGCAACGACAGACCGTTGACCCGAGCCAGCAGCAACGCCACCAGCCCCCGAATCAACCGCGCGTCACTGGCGGCGCGGAACTGCCAGTGCCCGTCGATCACGTCGCCCACCAGCCAGACCTTGCTCTCGCAGCCGTCCACCCGATGCTCGTCGGTTTTTTCTTCGTCGCTCATGGGTGGCAGCCGATCGCCCCATTGCATCAGCAACCGTGCGCGCAGCTCCCAGCTCAATGACCCGTTGAAGGTTTCCAGCGCCGCATGCGCATCGGACGGCAGGCTCATCGCAACAGCTCCAACGCTTGATCCAGTGCGATGAAAAACCGCTCCAGATCATCGGAATCGTTGTACAGCCCCAGCGACACGCGGATTGCCCCAGAGAGGCCTAAACCGCTGATCAACGGGATGGCGCAGTGGTGACCGGCGCGAACGGCAACCCCTTGCTCGGTCAGCAGGTGCGCAAGATCGGCGTTGTGCACGCCCTCGACGATGAAACTCACCAGCGCCACGTGGGGATCGCCCAGCACTCGTACGCCGTCGCGCAGCATCAACCCGGCGCGCAGCCGCTCATGCAGGCGCGCCTCGTATTCGGCGACGGCGGATTGATTGAGTCCGTTGAGATAATCCAGCGTCGCGCCGAGGCCAATGACTGCGCTGATGGGCGGCGTGCCCGCTTCGAAGCCCAGCGGTGCAGGACGAAACGTCGCCGTCTGGTAACCGGTCTGCAGGACCATTTCACCGCCGAACTGCCAATGCTGCAGCTGCGCCAGCGCTTCATGTCGCCCGAACAACACGCCCACGCCATCCGGGCCATAGAGCTTGTGGCTGGAAAACACATAGAAGTCGCAGCCGATGTCTTGCACATCGTGTCGGCCATGGACGACGCCTTGGGCGCCATCAATCACCGTCAGTGCGCCCTTTGCCTGGGCCAGCGCGACGAGCTGCCGGACCGGCTGCCAGGTGCCGAGCACGTTGGACAACTGGCTGACCGCCAGCAATCGGGTGCGTGGAGTGATGAGTTCGGCGGCGGCCTCAACATCAATCACACCCGCCTCGGTGACGGGCAGGACCACCAGCTTCAGGTCGCGACGCAGGGCCAGTTGCTGCCAGGGCAACAGATTGGCGTGGTGCTCCAGCGCGCTGATGACAATCTCGTCGCCGGTCTGAAACACGTGCTCCAGGCCATAGGCGAGCAGGTTGAACGCGGACGTGGCGCCGTGGGTAAAAACGATTTGCCCCGATGCGCCGGCATTCAGCCATTCGCCGGCCTTGCGCCGCGTGTCCTCGAAGGCCTGTGTTGCCATCGCGCCCGGCAGGTGCTGGGCGCGATGCACGTTCGCCGCGCCATTGGCGTAGTAATGCACCGTGGCGTCGATCAGGGCTTGGGGCTTTTGGGCGGTGGCGGCGCTGTCCAGGTAGATCTGGCCTTGCCGTTGCAGGGCGTCGATGGCCGGAAAGTCAGCGCGCCAAGGAGAAATGAGGGGCATATCAGTCACGCTCGTTGAGGCGGGCTCGGCCCCTGAAGGAAACCGAACCCGCACGCAGCATCGATCAGTTGTGAGCGTGCAGCGCTTCGTTCAGCTCGATGGCCGACTTGTGGGATTTGCACTCCACTGCGCCGGTCTGCGAGTTGCGACGGAACAGCAGGTCTGGTTGGCCGGCCAGCTCACGGGCCTTCACGACTTTGACCAGCTCGTTTTTGTCGTCCAGCAGCGCCACTTTGGTGCCGGCGGTGACGTACAGACCGGCTTCAACGGTGTTGCGATCGCCCAACGGAATGCCGATGCCGGCGTTCGCGCCGATCAGGCAGCCTTCGCCGACCTTGATCACCATGTTGCCGCCGCCCGACAGCGTGCCCATGGTCGAGCAGCCGCCGCCCAGGTCCGAACCCTTGCCGACGAATACGCCAGCCGACACGCGACCTTCGATCATGCCCGGGCCTTCGGTGCCGCCGTTGAAGTTGACGAAACCTTCGTGCATCACGGTGGTGCCTTCGCCGATGTAGGCGCCCAGACGCACGCGCGCCGTGTCAGCGATGCGCACACCGGCCGGCACGACGTAGTCGGTCATTTTCGGGAATTTGTCCACCGAGAAGACCTCCAGAAAGTGGCCTTTCAGGCGAGCTTCCAACTGACGCTCGGCCAGTTCGCCTAGGTCGATGGCGCCCTGGCTGGTCCACGCGACGTTCGGCAGCAGGGGGAACACGCCGGCGAGGCTCAAACCGTGGGGCTTGACCAGACGATGGGACAGCAAATGCAGCTTGAGGTAAGCCTCAGGGGTGGAGGTCAGCGCGGCGTCTTCAGCCAGCAGCGTGGCAACCAGCGGGTTGTGGCTTTCGGCGAGTCGGGTCAGCAGTGCGGCCTGGGTGTCGTCGATACCCTTGAGTGCATTGGCCAGACGCGAGGACAGATCAGTGTTGAATGCGATGGCCTGATTGCCACCGGTGTAGCCCAGGATCGGCGCGATGGCGGCGACGATTTCAGCCGACGGGTTGAGCAGCGGCAGGGCGTAGAAAACCTCCAGCCAGGTGCCTTGACGGTTTTGTGTGCCAACGCCAAAGGCCAGGCTGAACAGAGAAGTGGACATGCAGATACCTCGTTATTTAGGGCTATCTCAATCAGGCGATAGCCGCAGCGTACAGTTCGGGTTTAAAGCCAATCAGGGTTTTTTCGCCAAGATCCAGCACCGGGCGTTTGATCATCGAGGGCTGGGCGAGCATCAGCTCAATGGCCTTTTCCTGGTCGAGGTCGGCTTTCTGCGCCTCCTCCAGTTTGCGAAAGGTCGTGCCGGCGCGGTTGAGGACCGTCTGCCAGCCATGCTCGTTGCACCAACGGGCCAGGTGGTCCCGATCAATGCCCTGGGTCTTGTAATCGTGGAAATCGTAATTCACCGATTTTTCATCGAGCCAGGTGCGCGCCTTCTTCATTGTGTCGCACGCCTTGATCCCAAACAGGTGCAACGTGTGGGTTTCCTTGGCCATCGGCCTGCTCCTTTCGGGACGGTTGAAAAAAACGGTGGAGGATTATGCCACGTACACGCCGGGTAAGCGCGGCGGGCCGACGCTTTGTCCGTTCGAGGTGGGTTTGCGCGGCGTGACCTGGGGCGACAATGGCCGGCTACCAGGGATGTATCAGAAACCCATGGCCGTTGTAGCCAGCGCTCAATTTGGCTTATTCAGCAGCTGCAGCCGGTATTGCCTGTAATGACGGTGCTCGTTTCAGCCGTACTTGGTCATCAGTGAGTCAGTGAGCGAACGCTCGGCAAGCGCATCGGTGCTCTTAAATTTTCTAAAAGAATCGCGTTGATGGATCACCTGCTGGATAAAGCCGCTTTCTCTGCGGCAGGTCGATCTCTCCGGTAGGGATTTTCCTGATAACGTCGGGCTTCAGATAAATCAGATAAATAAAGTTGTGGGCGTCGGCGGACTCCACTGGCATGTGCACCTAGCCTTGGTATAAGCCATAAGGAGGACAAGCATTTTCATGAGAACAAGGCGAGCGACTGGCTCACGGGCACTCAGAACTTTCGAGCCTGAAAGGACGCATTAAAAAGCCCGCTCGGTGGCGGGCCAGGTTACAGGGCGGAAGTGACGCGAGCTTTAATCAGGGCTTGAATAGCCAGTCGCGGGATTCTGCATTGGCCCGCAGGATTTTCGCCTTTTTCTCAATTTCCTTTTTCTCGAAATGGCTGAAGTCGATCAGTACGTGTTCCGGGAATTCCTCCGGATCTGCCTCAGTGGGCAGACCAAGCGCTTGGCACTCCATTGTGGTTATGGAGACTACGCCTGCTGAGCGACAATCTGCCCGGGAGGTGAAATGCGCGTATGAAGCCTCTGGGGTGATCTTGTCACCATCGTAGGAAGAAAGCTTTTTATCATCCTTGGGGGTGGGGCGAAAAACCTGCGAGGTGATTTTCCCGTCTTGCACAAAGCTGGGGTGAACCTGACGCAGCAGTTGAGTCTGATCATCCATCACACTTCACCCTTCGCGGCCTTGGAAATGAACGCTATAAGTAAGTCGACGTCACCTTTAGCTTCGAGATTTAGCTCCATAAAGGTGTCTGCGCCGTCCTTGATGTTCAGCCCATGCAATTCGGCAGTCTTATACCGGGGGTTGATTTCAAGACTCACGTCCTGGTATCCAGTCCTCCATTCGAACTGGAAACCGCCTTCGGCGGTGGGATAAATAAACGGTGTTGGTAACGTAGCTGGGTACTGATCTCGGAAAAAAGATTCGACCCAGTCGAATTCTTGAGGGCTCGGAACCACGCCACGACCATCTAACCAGCCAACTCGCAACAGTCTGAGCTCGTCCAGTCGCGCTAAAGGATCATTAGATTCGATGATCACGGCGTCCTCAATAAGGTCAAGGGAGTGAAGTTTCTCCAACCGGTCGAACCGCCCAACTCCGGAGACCGAAATCTTAAGTCCTTCGCGAAAACCCCGGGTGGCCTCAAGGATAGTGTCGAGGTGGATCGCATCCATCTTTGCGGTGATTTTCTTTCCATCAGCCAGGAGAAGCTCAAAGCTCATTTTTGCTTGGTCAATTTCGGGGACTAGACCGCGGACGGTTACTTCGTCCGTGAGAACCTGATTTTGAGATGCCAGCAGAAGTCGGCGCCGCGTCAGCTTCGAAAGCCTAGCAGGTCGTTCAGTGCCAGGCCGAAACTCAAGTATTTCTCCGTCGCGTAACCCCCTTCCGAATCGGTCGAAATAGCCAAGGAGGGCGGCTGGAATGTGCTCTGTTATCGACGAGCCATGCTCTGCGGCGTCGATTGCATTACCAATCGACTGCACCGCCTGAAAGAAATAGTCCTCGTTAGCTGCAGCAAAGAGCCCTGCGGTCGGATCGTTATATTCGATCACAATATTCGGGACTGCGCTCCCCTCAGTCACCGATGAGAGATTAATCGACAAATGATCTGTGAAGCCTTTGGGAGCGCGGACACGCCCGTGCTGCTCGACGAACTTCCATTTGGCAACCGCGACCACGAACTCTTCAAGAGCTGCTAAGTCTTTGAGCAATTCAAGAGGGATCGTGTGATCATCAAATCTTGCGCCGACCAGTCGCGGAGCGACGAATGGCTTTTTCATGCGAAATCCTTTTCCCGTGTGACGTCTATTTCGTAACCTGGAGCCATCAGATATCCCACCCCGCCGAATCACTCGACGGATGATCCGATGCTTGTTCATGTCGCCGCGGGATAGTAGCAGGCCGCATTAGTGCTTTTAGTTCTCGTTTTTGCAGCAGATGTTTCGTCAGCAGTAAAAATTCAATTCTGCTGTACCCACTGCTTTCTTCGCCCGGACTATCTACCCATCGCAGCTAGTATTCGTCGTGAGCGACGACAGGCTGGTCAGCCCTGATGTATCAGAAGCCCATGACCCCTTGCAGCCGCTATGAGGGGCACTTTGCCGGACGCATCGGGTCTGTTGCCGATGTCAGTCATGTGCCACACGCTTGGGGAAACACGCAATGCAATCAGCCTATACCGTCCTTATCTTGTTGACGCTGGTAGGTGTCTCGCGATTGCTGGCCCGGGTGATTCCGCTGCCGTTGCCGCTGGTGCAGATCGCCGCGGGCGCCTTGCTCGCCTGGCCGACGCTGGGCCTGCACGTGGCGCTCGACCCTGAGCTGTTCCTGTTTCTGTTCCTGCCGCCGCTGCTGTTTTCCGATGGCTGGCGCATGCCCAAGCGCGATCTCTGGCGCTATCGCGGCGCAATCCTGACCCTCGCGGTCGGGCTGGTGATTTTTACCGTGATCGGCGCCGGTTACTTCATCCACTGGCTGCTGCCTTCCATTCCCTTTCCTGTCGCCTTTGCCTTGGCCGCGGTGCTGTCCCCGACCGACGCCGTGGCGGTCTCGGCCATCGCCCAGGACCGGCTGCCCGCGCCGATCATGCGCATGCTCCAGGGCGAGGCATTAATGAACGACGCCACCGGCCTGGTCACCTTTAAGTTTGCCCTCGCAGCTGCCATCACAGGCGTGTTCTCCCTGACCGATGCCAGCCTGAATTTTGTGCTGGTGGCGTGTGGCGGTCTGGCCGTGGGCGTTGCGCTCAGTTGGGTGGTGGGGCGTCTGCGCAGCCGGATGATCACCCGGGGCTGGGATGATCCGGCGACCCACGTTGTCTTCATGTTGCTGCTGCCGTTCGCCGCTTACGTCCTGGCAGAGCGGCTTGAACTGTCCGGAATTCTCTCGGCGGTGGCGGCGGGGATGATGCAAAGCTGGGTCGATCTGCTGCCCCGCCAGACCACCACTCGACTGCTCAATCGTAGCGTGTGGACCCTCCTGGAGTTTGCCTTCAACGGCCTGATCTTCCTGCTGCTGGGCTTGCAACTGCCGGACATCATTACCGCCGTTACCCACCACGAAGCGACCCTGTGGCCGACACTGTTGTGGCGTTGCCTGGATGTGCTGGCGATTTTCATCGTGCTGGCGGTGTTGCGTTACATCTGGGTGCAGAGCGTCTGGCGGCTGATGATCCAGATTCGGCGCTGGCGCGGCAGGGGTGACGGCACGCTGGATCTGTCGACCCGTTCTTCATTGCTGCTGACGGTGGGCGGGGTGCGCGGTGCAGTCACGCTCGCGGGTACGTTGTCGGTGCCGCTGGTGATCAGCGCCGGCGTCGACTTTCCCGAGCGTGATTTGCTGATTTTCATCGCGGCAGGGGTGATCCTGCTGTCGCTGGTGTCGGCGAGCATTGGCTTGCCGCTGCTGCTGCGTGGGCAGGTCAATGAGCCGGACACGCGCATGAAGCGCGAAGTGCGGGATGCCTGGAAACGGACGGCTCAGGCGGCAATCAAGACACTGGAGAACGAAGCGATCCCCGCAGCCACGGATTCACCCGAGGCTGCGCAGGCGGTGCTCGCGATAGAAGTAAAGGCGCGGATCATGTCCGAGTACCGCCAGCGTCTGGATATATTCAACGACACCGCCGAGGCCCAGGCGCTGGCCTTCCAGATGGACCAACTGGAGAAACGCATGCGCCTCAACGCCCTGCGTGCCCAGCGTCTGGAGCTTTACAACCTGCACCGTCATCACCAGATCGGCGATGACGTGCTGCGCCTGGTGCTGGCGGAACTCGATCTCAACGAAGCCAATCTGGGTCTGGCGCACTGAGGCACGAGTAACGCCTCAGCAAGACAGGTATCAGCGGCTCGTGACGAAATCCCGGATGCGCTCGGCGGCTTCGATGCACTCGGCCAGCGGTGCGACCAGTGCCATGCGCACGCGGCCGGCGCCGGGGTTGAAGCCGTCGACGTCCCGGGACAGGTATGACCCCGGTACCACGGTCACGTGTTCAGTGACGAACAGATCACGGCAGAACTTCGCGTCATCAGTCCCGACGTTGGGCCACAGATAGAAGCCGCCGTCGGGGCGCTGCACGTCCATGACCGGGCTGAGGATTTCCAGCACAGCGTCAAACTTCTCCCGGTACAGCGTGCGGTTGGCGCGCACGTGTTCTTCGTCGCTCCAGGCCGCGATGCTTGCCAGTTGCGTTTGCACCGGCATTGCGCAGCCGTGGTAGGTGCGATAGAGCAGAAACGCCTTGAGAATGTCGGCATCGCCTGCGACAAAACCTGAACGCAGGCCCGGCAGGTTCGAACGCTTGGACAGGCTGTGGAACACCACGCAGCGCTTGAAATCCTGGCGACCCAGTTCCGCGCAGGCGCTGAGCAGCCCGGCCGGCGGGGTCGCTTCGTCAAAATAAAGCTCGCTGTAGCACTCGTCGGCCGCGATCACGAAATCGTGCTTGTCGGCCAGCGCAATAAGCTTCTTCAGGGTTTCCAGCGGGATCAGCGCACCGGTCGGGTTGCCCGGCGAGCACAGAAACAGAATCTGGCAGCGGTCCCAGACATCAGCACTGACCGCGTCGAAATCCGGGTTGAACCCATGTTCGGCCAGGCAAGGCAGATAGTGCGGAGTGGCGCCGGCCAGAAACGCCGCGCCCTCATAGATTTGGTAAAACGGGTTGGGGCTGATCACCAAACCGTTGTCAGCGCGATTGACGACCGTCTGGGTAAAGGCAAACAGCGCCTCGCGGGTGCCGTTGACAGGCAGCACATGTTTCGCCGCATCCAGCCAGCCGGCCGGCACGCTGAAACGGCGCTCGCACCAGTGAGCGATGGCTTCACGCAGCGCAGGAATCCCTGCCGTGGTCGGGTAGACCGCCATCTGATCGAGGTTGTCGGCCAGCGCCTTGGCCACGAACTCTGGCGACTTGTGCTTGGGTTCGCCGATCGACAGGGCGATCGGACGTTTGTCCGGATTCGGCGTGACGGCACCGAGCAAGGCGCGGAGTTTCTCGAAAGGGTAGGGCTGAAGCTGCTGCAGGGCGTTATTCATGTCGAATCGTTCTCAAGGCTGGGCGCCCGCACTCGTGTTCACGATGTGGCAGGGCGCCGTTGAATCAAGTCGGTATGGCTGGCCGTCCTGGCCGGTTCAAATGCTGATGCGCAACTCGCTGCCGGGCTCGGGATTGACGCTGAGCTGTTCGACGATTTCATCCTGCAGGCGTCGGCACAGCTGCGGATCGGACAGCGGCTGGTGGTTTTCATCGGTCAGGAAGAACACGTCTTCCACGCGCTCGCCCAACGTGGCGATCTTGGCGTTCTGCAGTGACAGATCGAACTCCAGGAAGATCTTGCCCAGTCGCGCCAGCAGCCCGGGGCGATCCGGCGCGCTGAGTTCCAGCACCGTGACTGGCCGTTGCGCGTCGTTGGAAATCGTCACCACAGGCGCGAAGGCAAAGTGCTTGAGCTGGCGCGGCACCCGGCGTTTGATGATCGTCGGGTAATCGTCGGGGTTGCGCAGCGCCTCGGTCAGTCCTTCGCGAATGGCCTTGATGCGCTCCGGGTTTTCACCGATCGAACCGCCTTCACTGTCGAGCACGATGTAGGTGTCGAGGGTGAACTGGCTGGTGGAGGTGATGACCCGGGCGTCGTGAATGTTCAGGTTCAGCTGGTCCATCGCCGCCACGGTCACGGCGAAGAAGTCATGCTGGTCGGGCGCATAAATGAATATCTGCGTGCCGCCTTCGAACTCGCGCTGGGTGGTTTCCTTGATCAGCACCAACGGGCCGCCATCGGCCGGCTGCTGCAAAATCGCGTCGCTGTGCCAGGCCACGTCACCTGCGGTGTGACGCAGGAAATAGTCATCACCCAGTTGGGACCACAATTGCTCGACGTCGTCGGGATCAGTGCCGCTGCGCACCAGAATATCCAGGGCGGCGCTTTGGGTGCGACGGATCTGCTCCTCGCGGTCGACCGGATTCTCCAGCCCACGCTTGAGTGCGCGCTTGGTCTCGGTGTACAGCTGGCGCAACAGGCTGGCCCGCCACGAGTTCCACAGCGTCGGATTAGTCGCGTTGATGTCGGCGATGGTCAGCACGTAGAGGTAGTCCAGATGCACTTCATCGCCGACGAACTGGGCGAAGTCGTGAATCACTTGCGGGTCGGACAAGTCCTTGCGCTGGGCGGTGGTCGACATCACCAGATGGTTCTGCACCAGCCAGACAATCAGCTGGGTGTCCCAGTGGGGCAGGTGATGACGAATGCCGAACGCTTCGGCATCCACCGCGCCCAGTTCCGAATGATCGCCGCCCCGGCCCTTGCCGATGTCGTGGTACAGCCCGGCCAGATAAATAAGCTCGGGCTTGGGCAGTCTGGCCATGAGCTTGCTGGCCAGCGGGAATTTCTCTGACACCTGCGTGTATTGCAGCTTACGCAGGTGCTTGATCAGGTTCAGCGTATGGGCGTCGACCGTGTAGATGTGGAACAGGTCGTGCTGCATTTGCCCGACGATGTGGCCGAACTCTGGCAGGTACAGCCCGAGAATACCGTAACGGTTCATCCGCCGCAGGTTGCGGTGGATGCCGATCTCGCATTTGAACAACTCGATGAACAGGCTGGTGTTGCGGATATCGTTGCGGAAATCGTCGTTGATCAGGTAGCGGTGTTCCCGCAGCAGCCGGATGGTGTCGGCGCGCACGCCTTTTATTTCCGGGCGCTGCGCCATCAGCACGAAGATCTCGAGCATCGCGAACGGCGTGCGCTTGAAAACGTTTGGATGAGTCGCCTCGATGTAGCCGTCATGCAGCTGGAAGCGCGAGTTGATCGTCTCGGTGACCGTGCCTTCATCGTCCGCGAGAATCACTTCTTCGAAGTGCTGGATGATCAGGTCGCTGAGCTGCGCGATGCTCATGACCTCCCGGTAGTACTTCTGCATGAAGCGCTCTATGGCCAGCTTGGCGTCACTGTCTTCGTAACCCAGCAGGCGCGCGATGCTGGTCTGGTAATCGAACAGCAGTCGGTCTTCGGAACGACCGGCCAGCATGTGCAGCGCATAACGGACCTTCCAGAGAAATTCCTGGGAGGACGCCAGCAGCGCGTTTTCGCTCTCCAGCAGAAAACCCTCGTCGGCCAGTGCGTGCAGATTCAGCGTGCCGTACTGGCGACGGGCAACCCAGAGAATGGTCTGGATATCCCGCAGCCCGCCGGGCGAGCCTTTGACGTTGGGCTCAAGGTTGTACTCGGTGTCGAAATATTTGTGATGACGGTTCTTCTGCTCGGCGCGTTTGGCCAGGAAGAACTCCTTGCTCGGCCACATTTCGCGGGTGCTGGTGACGGCGAGCATGCGTTGACGCAGTCGCTCGGGACCGGCAATCGTGCGGCTCTCCATCAAATTCGTAATGACGGTGAGATCGGCCCGTGCCTCGGTGACGCATTCGTCCACCGAACGCACGCTCTGACCGACCTCCAGGCCGATGTCCCACAGCAGCGTCAGAAAACGCTCGATGGAATCGCGGAAAACCTCATGGTCGGCGCTGTCCAGCAGGATCAGCAGATCAATGTCGGAGTAGGGGTGCAGTTCGCCGCGACCGTAGCCGCCGACCGCCAGCAGGGCGATGTCGGCGTCTTCGCTCCAGTCGAACTGATCCCAGGCCTGCTGCAGGATGTTATCGACGAACCAGGCGCGGTCTTCGATCAGGCGGCGAATTTCACGGCCTGACTTGAAGCGTCCGTCCAGCACCTCGCGCGCCTGACGGATGGCTTTCTTGAAGGCGGGTATGGGGCTGGCCTTCAGCGCCAGCTCGGCCTGAAACTGGCCGCGATCGAACAAATCTGGGTCCACCTGCGGCATCGAACTGCTTTCCTTCTATCTATACCGACCGTGCTAAACCGACCGTGCTGGCTGTACCGACGCTGATCGCAAGTGACTTCGCGATCAGGCCGAGGTGCGGGCGATGGTGTCATCGCTGCGCAGGGTGAATATTTCGTAGCCGGTCGCGGTCACCAGAATGGTGTGCTCCCACTGCGCCGACAGCTTGCGGTCCTTGGTGATGGCTGTCCAGCCGTCGCCCAGCAAGCGGGTGTCAGCCTTGCCCTGATTGATCATCGGTTCGATGGTGAAGGTCATGCCTTCCTTGAGCTCCATTCCTTTACCGGCCTCGCCGTAGTGCAGAATTTGCGGCTCTTCGTGGAAGACCCTGCCGATGCCGTGGCCGCAGTATTCGCGGACGATGGAGAAGCCGTTCTTTTCGGCATGTTTCTGGATCACTTCGCCGATATCGCCCAGGCGCGCACCGGGCTTGACCACTTCGATGCCTTTATAAAGGCACTCTTGGGTGACGCGGGACAAACGCTCGGCCCACTCAGGCACCTTGCCCACGTGGAACATCTTGCTGGTATCACCGTGGTAGCCGTCCTTGATGACCGTCACGTCGATGTTCAGCACGTCACCATTCTTGAGCGGCTTCTCGTTCGGAATGCCGTGGCAGACGACATGGTTGATCGAGGTACAGATGGATTTCGGGAAACCCTTGTAATTCAGCGGCGCCGGAATGGCTTTCTGCTCGTTGACGATGTAATCGTGGCAGAGGCGGTCCAGTTCGTCGGTGGTTACGCCAGGCTTTACATGGGCGCCGATCATTTCCAGCACGTCGGCAGCCAGGCGGCCGGCAATTCGCATCTTTTCGATGTCTTCGGGGGTTTTCAGTGTCACGGTCATTAAACAGGCTCTCTCGGCGCGGCGCAGCCACGGCTTGATACGGAAAAAACGCGATTCTACCAGACCGTCGTCAGGCGGGTTATCATCCCTTCTCCCATCGAGCAGGCAGGGTGCCTGACGGCTCGCACGAGGGAGGCAAAAGCGTCGGGAAAACAGGCTCTTATTTCGAGTTCCGTTATCCGGTTTTTTGTGATATAAAATGCGCCGCTTTACGGGGTCTGCCCCGAAAGCTCTAACCCACACACGTGTCGACACGATGACCTGGGTGCCTTCGGCTCAAGCCGCTGGTTGGTCATTGGGATACGTGGAGGCCTAACCCGACTTATCAAGGAACTATCATGTCCCAAGTCAACATGCGCGATATGCTGAAGGCCGGTGTGCACTTCGGTCACCAGACCCGTTACTGGAACCCGAAAATGGGTAAATACATTTTCGGCGCGCGCAACAAGATTCACATCATCAACCTTGAAAAAACCCTGCCTATGTTCAACGAAGCTTTGACTTTCGTTGAGCGCCTGGCTCAGGGCAAAAACAAGATTCTGTTCGTCGGCACCAAGCGTTCCGCTGGCAAGATCGTTGCTGAAGAAGCAGCACGTTGCGGTTCGCCGTACGTCGATCACCGCTGGTTGGGCGGCATGCTGACCAACTTCAAGACCATCCGCGCTTCCATCAAGCGTCTGCGTGATCTCGAAGTCCAGGCAGAAGACGGCACTTTCACCAAGCTGACCAAGAAAGAGGCGCTGATGCGCACTCGCGATCTGGAAAAGCTGGATCGTAGCCTGGGTGGTATCAAGGACATGGGCGGTCTGCCAGACGCTCTGTTCGTTATCGACGTTGATCACGAGCGCATCGCGATCACCGAAGCCAACAAGCTGGGTATCCCGGTCATCGGCGTTGTCGACACCAACAGCAGCCCTGAAGGCGTTGACTACATCATCCCGGGCAACGATGACGCAATCCGCGCCATCCAGTTGTACATGGGTTCGATGGCTGACGCTGTGATCCGCGGTCGCAACAACAATGGCGGCGGTACCGACGTTTACGCTGAAGAAGCTCCAGCGGCAACTGTTGAAGGCTGAGTAACAAACGCCTGGCGTTGACTCAGTACGCAAAAAGGGGGCTTGGCCCCCTTTTTGCCACCTCGAAAACCATCTGACGCCGCCATCGATCTTATTGTCATGTGCAGCAGTCACCATGGATTTTCAAGAATTTGAACGCCCGCATTGCGGGTGGAATGGTTGAAGACCTATCCAAGAGGATTTTGAAATGGCAGAGATTACTGCAGCGTTGGTCAAAGAACTGCGCGAGCGTACCGGCGAAGGCATGATGGATTGCAAAAAGGCCTTGACCAAGGCTGGCGGCGACATCGAGAAAGCCATCGACGATATGCGTGCTTCGGGCGCAATCAAGGCAGCCAAAAAAGCAGGCAACGTTGCTGCTGAAGGCGCCATCGCCATCAAGGACGACGGCAAAGCCGCAGTCCTGATCGAAGTCAACTCCCAGACCGACTTCCTGGCTCTGCAGGATGACTTCAAGGCATTCGTCGCTAAAAGCGTCGAGAAAGCCTTCGCTGACAAGCTGACCACCGTTGAGCCTCTGGTTGAAGCGATGGAAGCTGATCGTCTGGTGCTGGTCGGCAAGGTTGGCGAGAACGTCAACATCCGTCGTCTGGCGCGCATCGAAGGCGACGTTCTGGGTTCGTACCTGCACGGCAACAAGATCGGTGTGGTTGTCGTCCTCAAGGGCGGCGATGCAGAGCTGGCCAAAGACATCGCGATGCACGTGGCAGCGACCAACCCTGAGTTCCTGCTGCCTTCGGACGTTTCCCCGGAAGCGATCGAGCGCGAGAAGAATGTCTTCATGCAACTGAACGAAGACAAGCTGAAAGGCAAACCTGCTGAAATCGCCGAGAAGATGGTTGGCGGTCGTATCAGCAAGTTCCTGGCTGAAGCCAGCCTGGTTGAGCAAGCGTTCGTCAAGAACCCGGAAATCAAGGTCGGTGAACTGGCCAAGAAAGCCGGCGCTGAAATCGTTTCCTTCACCTACTTCAAAGTAGGCGAAGGCATCGAGAAGCCAGTCGACAACTTCGCTGAAGAAGTCGCTGCTCAAGTAGCTGCAAGCAAGCAATAAGACGGTTTCCAACTGTCGCCCCGAAGAGGCTGCCCGCTCACGCGCGCAGCCTCTTTGTCAAAGCGGTACGCGGAATTGTTATGGCTGCACGTAATTTGTTTTTGCAGGAAGTTGGGCCTACGAGGCTGCAATTCCCTGAAGCAGTGACCTAGAGTGAGCGCAGGTCGAAAACGGCCCGCAACTCGAACGATTTTTTTCAAACGCCGCAGGAGAGATTCGCAATGGCTCAGCAGGGCAGTGGCTATCAAGCTCGCTATAAACGCATTCTACTCAAGCTCAGCGGCGAGGCCCTGATGGGGTCGGAAGAGTTCGGCATCGACCCCAAGGTGCTGGATCGCATGGCCCTTGAAGTTGGTCAGTTGGTCGGCATCGGCGTTCAGGTCGGCTTGGTCATCGGTGGCGGTAACCTGTTCCGCGGCGCAGCGCTGAGCGCGGCCGGCATGGATCGGGTCACTGGCGACCACATGGGCATGCTGGCCACCGTGATGAATGCGCTGGCCATGCGTGACGCGCTGGAGCGCGCCAACATCTCGGCCATCGTAATGTCGGCCATTTCCATGGTGGGCGTGACCGATCACTACGACCGTCGCAAAGCCATGCGTCACCTGAATGCCAAGGAAGTCGTGATTTTCGCGGCCGGTACCGGCAATCCGTTCTTCACCACGGATTCGGCAGCGTGCCTGCGCGCGATCGAGATCGACGCTGATGTCGTGCTGAAAGCAACCAAGGTCGATGGTGTGTACACTGCCGATCCATTCAAGGACCCGCATGCCGAGAAGTTCGATCGTCTGACCTATGACGAAGTGCTGGATCGCAAGCTGGGTGTAATGGATCTGACAGCCATCTGTCTGTGTCGTGACCACAAGATGCCACTGCGTGTCTTCAATATGAACAAGCCCGGCGCCCTGCTGAACATCGTGCATGGCGGAGCGGAAGGTACTTTGATCGAGGAAGGCGAACAATGATCAACGAAATCAAGAAAGACGCTCAAGAGCGGATGAAGAAATCCCTTGAGTCCTTGGCCCATGCATTCGGCCAGATCCGTACCGGCAAGGCCCACCCGAGCATTCTCGGCAGTGTGATGGTGCCGTACTACGGTTCCGACACCCCGTTGAGCGGCGTGGCCAACGTGACCGTGAAGGACTCCCGTACGCTGCAGGTCGTGGCGTTCGAGCGCAACATGCTTTCTGCGGTCGACAAGGCCATTCAGAGTGCTGGTCTGAACCTCAACCCGACCAACCTGGGCGAGATGCTGTTGATCTCCATGCCTGCTCTGACGGAAGAGACCCGCAAGGGTTTCACCAAGCAGGCACGCAGTGCCGCAGAAGACGCTCGCGTTGCCGTGCGTAACATCCGTCGTGACGCTTTGGGTGAACTGAAGAAGCTGGTCAAGGACAAGGAAATCAGCGAAGACGAAGAGCGCCGCGCTGCTGCCGACATCCAGAAGCTGACGGACAAGGCTGAGGCTGACATCGACGCCGCGACCAAGTCCAAAGAAGCGGACCTGATGGCCGTATAAGGGCCGGGAAGCTTTCATGGATAAGACAAAGCTGGCTGCGCCGGCATCGGTGCCGCGTCATGTCGCGATCATCATGGATGGGAACAACCGCTGGGCCAAAAAGCGCCTGCTACCCGGTGTAGCGGGCCACAAGGCCGGGGTCGATGCTGTTCGTGCCGTGATTGAAGTCTGTGCAGAGGCCAAGGTCGAAGTGCTGACCTTGTTCGCGTTCTCCAGCGAGAACTGGCAGCGCCCGGCGGAAGAGGTCGGCGCGCTGATGGAGTTGTTTTTCACGGCGCTGCGTCGCGAAACCAAGCGCCTGAACGAGAACGGCATCAGTCTGCGCATCATCGGCGACCGTTCGCGGTTTCATCCCGAGCTTCAGGCCGCCATCCGCGAAGCCGAGCAGCGCACGGCTGAAAACAGCCGCTTTGTTTTGCAGATTGCCGCCAACTACGGCGGTCAGTGGGATATCGCTCAGGCAGCCCAGCGGCTGGCCCGTGAAGTTCAGGCAGGCCACTTGCGGCCGGACGACATCACTCCGGAGCTTCTGCAGACGTGCCTGGCCACTGGCGATCTGCCGTTGCCCGACCTCTGCATCCGCACGGGCGGCGAGCACCGCATCAGCAACTTCCTGCTCTGGCAGCTGGCCTATGCCGAGCTGTATTTCTCCGACCTGTTCTGGCCGGACTTCAAACACGATGCCATGCGCACTGCGCTGGCCGATTTCGCTTCTCGCCAACGCCGCTTCGGGAAAACCAGCGAGCAGGTAGAAGCTGGAGCCCGCGCTTAATGCTTAAACAACGAATCATCACTGCGCTGATCCTTGCGCCGCTGGCCCTGTGCGGTTTCTTCCTGCTCGAAGGCGGCAGCTTTGCATTGTTCATTGGTGCAGTCGTCGTGCTCGGCGCATGGGAGTGGGCGCGTCTCTCCGGCTTCGAGGCGCAATCTTCCCGCGTTCTGTACGCCGTGGTGGTCGCTGCGCTGCTGTTTCTGTTGTACCTGTTGCCCGACCTCGCGCCTTGGTTGCTGGTGGCGGCGCTGATCTGGTGGCTGGTGGCAACCTGGCTGGTGCTGACCTATCCCGAGTCCAGCGAGCACTGGTCCAGTGCCATCTGCAAGCTGCTGATCGGTTTGCTGATACTGCTGCCGGCGTGGCAGGGTCTGGTGCTGATCAAGCAAATGCCGCTGGGCAACTGGCTGATCCTGTCGGTGATGATTCTGGTGTGGGGTGCCGACATTGGCGCCTATTTCTCCGGCAAGGCATTCGGCAAGCGCAAGCTGGCGCCGAAGGTCAGCCCGGGTAAAAGCTGGGAAGGCCTTTATGGTGGTCTGGCGGCGTGCCTGCTGATCACTGCGGCGGTGGGTGTCTATCGCGGCTGGTCGCTGGGCGAAATCATCTTCGCGCTGGTGTGCGCGGCGATCGTCGTGCTGATCTCGGTCGTCGGTGACCTCACTGAGAGCATGTTCAAGCGCAAATCCGGGCTCAAGGACAGCAGCAACCTGCTGCCAGGCCACGGTGGTGTGCTGGATCGCATCGACAGCCTGACCGCTGCCATTCCGGTGTTCGCATTGCTGCTCTGGGCTGCCCAGGACTGGGGCGTGATGTGAGTACGCCTCAGCTCATTACCGTGCTTGGCGCGACGGGCTCGGTCGGGTTAAGTACGCTGGACGTCATTGCACGGCACCCGTCGCGGTACCAGGTGTTTGCCCTGACGGGCTACACGCGTCTGGCCGAGCTGCTGGCGTTGTGCGTTCGACATACCCCGCAATTCGCCGTGGTTCCGACGACAGCCGCCGCGCGGCAGTTGCAGGACGACCTGCGCGCCGCGGGTCTCGATACCCGCGTGCTGGTGGGGGAGGGCGGGCTCTGTGAAGTGTCTGCACACCCTCTGGTGGATACCGTGCTGGCCGCGATCGTCGGTGCCGCCGGTTTGCGTCCGACCCTGGCCGCTGTCGAGGCGGGCAAGAAGGTCCTGCTGGCCAACAAAGAAGCGCTGGTCATGTCCGGCGCCTTGTTCATGCAGGCTGTTCGTCGCAGTGGGACGGTGCTGCTGCCGCTTGACAGCGAACACAACGCGATCTTCCAGTGCTTGCCGCGTGATTACGAAAGCGGTCTCGAGAAGGTTGGCGTCAGGCGCATTCTGCTGACCGCATCCGGTGGCCCGTTCCGGCAGACACCGCTCGCCGAGCTGGAGCACGTTTCCCCGGATCAGGCCTGCGCCCATCCCAACTGGTCCATGGGCCGCAAGATTTCCGTCGATTCCGCCAGCATGATGAACAAGGGCCTTGAGCTGATCGAAGCCTGCTGGCTGTTCGACACGACGCCCTCGCGGATCGAGGTGGTGATTCACCCTCAGAGCGTGATCCATTCGATGGTCGATTACGTCGACGGCTCGGTGCTCGCGCAGTTGGGTAATCCCGACATGCGTACGCCGATTGCCCACGCGCTGGCCTGGCCCGAGCGCATCGACTCAGGTGTCTCGCCGCTGGATCTGTTCAGCATCGCGCGGCTGGACTTCGAGGCACCGGACGAAGTGCGCTTCCCATGCCTGCGTCTGGCACGGCAAGCTGCTGAGGCGGGCGACAGTGCACCTGCGGTACTGAATGCTGCCAATGAAGTCGCGGTCGCGGCGTTTCTGGACAAGCGCATTCGCTACCCGGAAATCGCGAGTATGATCGACGAGGTTCTGAACCTTGAGCCCGTCGTCGCCGTGTCCGAGCTGGAGACGGTTTTCGAGATCGATGCGCGAGCGCGTGCGCTGGCTGAGCAATGGCTAGGGCGCAATGGTCGCTAGGCAGTCGGGTCAGGCAGTAATGTTTCTTATGATTCGCAGGCAATGTGGGCTTCAACGCACCGCTAGATCGGTACCCGGAGAGCAGCGATGAGCGCGCTATACATGATTGTCGGCACCCTGGTTGCGCTGGGCGTGCTGGTGACGTTTCACGAGTTCGGCCACTTCTGGGTGGCCCGCCGCTGTGGTGTCAAAGTCCTGCGTTTTTCGGTGGGCTTTGGCATGCCGTTGTTGCGCTGGAGTGATCGCAAGGGCACCGAATACGTCGTGGCGGCGATTCCGCTCGGCGGCTACGTGAAAATGCTCGACGAACGGGAGGGCGACGTCCCCCCCGAGCTGGCTGATCAGTCTTTTAACCGCAAGTCGGTCTACCAGCGTATCGCTATCGTGATTGCCGGCCCGGTCGCCAACTTTCTGCTGGCGATTGTATTTTTCTGGGTACTCGCCATGCTGGGCAGCCAGCAGGTGCGGCCTGTGGTGGGCGGCGTCGAGCCAGGCAGTATTGCGGAAAAGGCCGGGCTGAGTTCCGGTCAGGAAATTGTCTCGGTGGATGGCGAAGCCGTCACCGGGTGGGCCGGCGTGAACCTGCAACTGGTGCGTCGCCTGGGTGAGAGCGGCAGCATCGCGTTGAAGGTTCGCGAGCAGGGTTCTGACGTGGAAACCCCACGTTCGCTGGTGCTCAACGACTGGCTCAAGGGCGCAGCCGAGCCGGACCCTATTCGTTCGCTGGGTATTCGTCCCTGGCGTCCAGCCCTGCCGCCGGTTCTGGCAGAGCTCGATCCGAAAGGCCCTGCACAAACCGCAGGTCTTAAAACCGGTGACCGTCTGCTGGCCCTTAATGACGAGCCTGTCGACGAATGGCAGAAGGTCGTGGACTGGGTTCGTGTCCATGCCGATACGCGGATTTCCGTGCGCGTCGAGCGTGACGGCGCTCAGCTGAATGTGCCTGTCGATCTGGTTACACGGGGCGAAGGCGCTGCGGCGACCGGGTATCTGGGTGCGGGCGTGAAAGGTGTGGATTGGCCGCCGGAGATGTTGCGCGAGGTGAGCTATGGCCCTGTAGCCGCCGTGGCAGAAGGCGCGCGGCGTACCTGGACCATGAGCGTGCTCACGCTCGATTCGCTGAAGAAAATGTTGTTCGGCGAGCTCTCGGTAAAAAACTTGAGCGGACCGATAACCATTGCTAAAGTGGCGGGCGCTTCGGCCCAGTCAGGCGTAGGTGACTTCCTGAATTTCCTCGCTTATCTGAGCATAAGCCTGGGTGTTCTCAATTTGCTGCCCATACCCGTGCTGGATGGGGGGCACTTGCTGTTTTATCTGATCGAGTGGGCGCGTGGTCGACCACTGTCAGAGAAGGTGCAGGGCTGGGGGGTTCAGATCGGTATCAGTCTGGTGGTTGGAGTGATGTTGCTCGCACTGGTCAACGATCTGGGACGACTGTAAAAGCTACGCCGAATTGTGAATCTGCCGCATTTTGCGGCAGTTTGTTTATTGCCAGTTGGAATAAGAAAGGACTTCATGAAACGTCTGCTGCTAACTGCGGTTCTTGCCGTACTGATGATCGCCGAAGTTCACGCCGAGTCCTTCACTATCTCCGATATCCGTGTCAACGGTCTGCAGCGGGTTTCCGCCGGCAGCGTGTTTGGCGCGCTGCCGTTGAACGTGGGTGAACAGGCCGATGATGGGCGTCTTGTCGACGCAACTCGCGCGCTGTTCAAAACCGGATTTTTCCAGGACATCCAGCTGGGCCGCGACGGCAACGTCCTGGTCATCACAGTTGTCGAGCGTCCGTCGGTTTCGAGTATCGAGATCGAAGGCAACAAAGCGATCACCACCGAGGACCTGATGAAGGGTCTGAAGCAGTCGGGTCTGGCCGAAGGCGAGATTTTCCAGCGTGCAACGCTGGAAGGCGTGCGCAACGAGCTGCAACGTCAGTACGTTGCACAGGGTCGTTACTCTGCAGAAGTCGCCACCGAAGTCGTGCCGCAGCCGCGTAACCGTGTGGGTCTGAAGATCAACATCAACGAGGGCGCAGTTGCCGCCATCCAGCACATCAACGTGGTGGGCAACTCGGTCTTCCCTGAAGACGATCTGGTGGATCTGTTCGAACTGAAGACCACCAACTGGCTTTCCTTCTTCAAGAACGACGACAAGTACGCCCGTGAGAAGCTCTCCGGTGACCTGGAACGTCTGCGTTCGTACTACCTCGACCGCGGCTATATCAACATGGATATCGCCTCGACTCAGGTATCCATCACGCCCGACAAGAAGAGCGTGTACATCACCGTCAACATTCATGAAGGCGAGAAGTACAGCGTCAAGTCGGTCAAGCTGAGCGGTGACCTCAAGGTCCCTGAAGATCAGGTCAAATCGCTGCTGCTGGTCAAGCCGGGCCAGGTGTTCTCCCGTAAGGTGATGACCACCACCTCCGAGCTGATCACCCGCCGTCTGGGTAACGAGGGTTACACCTTCGCCAACGTCAACGGTGTGCCGACCCCGAACGATGAAGACCACACGGTCGATATCACTTTCGTCGTCGATCCGGGCAAGCGTGCTTACGTCAACCGCATCAACTTCCGTGGCAACACCAAGACAGCAGACGAAGTGCTACGCCGCGAAATGCGTCAGATGGAAGGCGGCTGGGCCTCCACTTACCTGATCGACCAGTCCAAGACCCGTCTTGACCGTTTGGGCTTCTTCAAGGAAGTGAACGTTGAAACCCCGGCGGTGCCTGGCACCGACGATCAGGTAGACGTGAACTACGCCGTTGAAGAGCAGGCGTCCGGTTCGATCACCGCCAGTGTCGGCTTTGCGCAGAGCGCGGGTCTGATCCTCGGTGGCTCCATCAGCCAGAACAACTTCCTGGGTACGGGTAACAAGGTCAGCATCGGCCTGACCAAAAGCGAATACCAGACCCGTTACAACTTCAGCTACGTCAATCCGTACTTCACGCCGGACGGTGTGAGCCTTGGCTACAGCGCGTTCTACCGCAAGACCGACTACGACGACCTTGACGTCGACGTAGCGAGCTATTCGGTTGACAGCCTGGGTGCCGGCATCAACATGGGCTACCCGATCAGCGAGACTTCTCGCCTGAACTTCGGCCTGTCGGTACAGAAGGATGAACTGAGCACCGGTAAATACACCGTTGATGAGATCTTCGACTTCATCGAGAAGGAAGGCGACAGCTTCACCAACTTCAAGGCGTCGGTGGGCTGGTCCGAGTCGACCCTGAACAAAGGCACCTTGCCAACCCGTGGTAGCTCCCAGAGCCTGACCCTGGAAACCACCATTCCGGGCAGCGACCTGTCGTTCTTCAAACTTGATTACCGCGGTCAGTTGTTCCACCCGATCACCAACAACTACACCCTGCGTCTGCACTCGGAGCTGGGCTATGGCGACGGTTATGGTTCCACGTCCGGTCTGCCGTTCTACGAGAATTACTACGCCGGTGGTTTCAACTCGGTTCGCGGCTTCAAGGACAGTACGCTCGGTCCGCGCAGTACACCAAGTCGTAGTGCTGAGAACGGCGGTAAGCCAGGAACCATTGCTGACCCGGATCAAGATCCGCTGCCGTTCGGTGGTAACGTCCTGATCACCGGTGGTGCGGAAATCCTGTTTCCGCTGCCATTCATCAAGGACCAGCGTTCGCTGCGTACCTCGATCTTCTGGGATGTGGGTAACACCTTTAACACCAACTGCGGTTCCCAGAAGACGACGACTGACGGTCAGAAGGTCGAATGTAATGGCCCTGATCTCTCCGGCCTGGCGAGCTCCGTCGGTGTCGGCGTGACGTGGGTCACTGCACTGGGTCCGTTGAGTTTTGCCCTGGCGATGCCGGTCAAGAAACCGGACGACAGCACCGAAACCCAGGTCTTCCAATTCTCTCTCGGTCAGACCTTCTAAGGGTCTGATCACTGCTAACGACAACGGATTCTGTAGGAGTTACATCGTGCGTAAGTTGACCCAATTGGCATTGCTGGCAACGGTTCTGATCGCAGGCCCGGCATTTGCTGACATGAAAATCGCAGTACTGAACTACCAAATGGCCCTGCTCGAATCCGACGCAGCCAAACGGTACGCCGTGGATGCAGAGAAAAAATTCGGACCTCAGCTGACCAAACTCAAGGCTCTGGAAAGCAGCGCCAAAGGCATTCAGGATCGTCTGGTCGCCGGTGGCGACAAAATGGCCCAGCCTGAGCGCGAGCGTCTGGAACTGGACTTCAAGCAAAAAGCCCGTGATTTCCAGTTCCAGTCCAAAGAGCTGAACGAAGCCAAGGCTGTTGCTGACCGCGACATGCTCAAGCAACTCAAGCCCAAGCTGGACCAGGCTGTGGAAGAAGTGATCAAGAAAGGCGGCTTTGACCTGGTGTTCGAGCGCGGTGCCGTGATTGACGTCAAGCCGCAATACGACGTCACTCGCCAGGTCATCGAGCGCATGAATCAGCTGAAGTAAGTTTCATGACTATGACGACCACACTCGGCCACTTGGCCGAGTTCCTCGGCGCCACTCTGCGTGGCCCGGCGGACAAGCAAATCACGGGACTGGCAACCTTGCAGGAAGCCGGTCCCGATCAGGTCAGCTTTCTGGACAATCCCAAGTACCGAAAATTCCTCGCGACCACCCACGCCGCTGCCGTGCTGCTCAAGCCGGCGGATGCAGAAGGGTATGCCGCCGACGCGTTGCTGGTGCCTGATCCGTATCTGGCCTACGCCCGTATTTCCCATCTGTTCGATCCCAAGCCCAAAGCTGCCGTCGGCGTACACCCGACTGCAGTAGTGGCCGCAGACGCTTTCGTCGACCCGGCGGCCAGCGTCGGCGCTTATGCTGTCATCGAGAGCGGAGCGCGGATTGCGGCCGGTGTGACCATTGGTGCCCATTGCTTCATCGGTGCCCGCAGCGTGATTGGCGAGGGTGGCTGGCTTGCACCGCGCGTCACGCTGTATCACGACGTTCGCATCGGGCAGCGGGTGGTCATTCAGTCCGGTGCGGTATTGGGTGGCGAAGGTTTTGGTTTCGCCAACGAGAAAGGCGTCTGGCAGAAGGTCGCGCAGATTGGCGGTGTGACCGTCGGTGACGATGTCGAAATTGGCGTGAACACCGCGATCGACCGCGGCGCCATGGACGATACGCGCATCGGCAACGGCGTGAAGCTGGATAACCAGATTCAGATCGCCCACAACGTCCAGATCGGCGACCACACGGCCATGGCTGCGTGTGTTGGCATTTCGGGCAGCGCCAAGATCGGCAAACACTGCCAGTTGGCCGGCGGTGTCGGGCTGGTGGGCCATATCGAGCTTTGTGATGGGGTTGTCGTCACCGGCATGACCATGGTGACGCGGTCGATCACAGAGCCGGGCTGGTATTCTTCCGGGACAGCCATGCAGCCGGCCGCGGAGTGGCGCAAGAGCGCGGCACGCATGCGTCATCTCGACGACATGGCGCGACGTCTGCAGCATCTGGAAAAGATTGTCGAGGCGGTGACCTCAGGCGGTAAGCCTTCATCTGATAGCTGATACTTTTTCTTATCAAGCGTGCACAGCCGATAAACTGCCTCCTTGATTTGCTAGAGGAGTGACGCGCGTTAGTCGCGCCCTCCCACTCTTTACTACAGGCTTCCTTTCGAAATGATGGACATCAACGAAATCCGCGAATATCTGCCGCACCGTTACCCGTTCCTGCTTGTGGACCGTGTGGTGGAGCTGGATGTCGAGACCAAGAGCATTCGTGCCTACAAGAACGTCAGCATCAACGAGCCTTTCTTCAACGGTCACTTTCCGCAGCACCCGATCATGCCGGGCGTGCTGATCATTGAGGCCATGGCTCAAGCTGCCGGCATCCTGGGTTTCAAGATGCTCGATGTGAAGCCTGCCGATGGCACCCTGTATTACTTCGTCGGCTCCGACAAGCTGCGCTTCCGCCAGCCCGTGCTGCCGGGTGATCAGCTGATCCTCGAAGCGAAGTTCCTGAGCTGCAAGCGGCAGATCTGGAAGTTCGAGTGCCAGGCATCGGTTGATGGCAAGCCGGTGTGCTCGGCTGAAATCATCTGTGCGGAACGCAAACTATGAGTTTGATTGACTCTCGCGCAATCATCGATCCGACGGCCGTGCTGGCCGACAATGTGGAGGTCGGCCCGTGGTCGATCGTCGGACCTGGTGTGGAAATCGGCGAGGGTACAGTGATCGGTCCGCATGTGATCCTGCGCGGCCCGACCAAGATCGGTAAACACAACCACATCTACCAGTTTTCTTCGGTAGGTGAGGACACGCCTGATCTGAAATACAAAGGTGAAGCGACGCGTCTGGTAATCGGTGACCACAACGTCATCCGCGAAGGCGTGACGATCCACCGTGGCACCATTCAGGACCGTGCGGAAACCACCCTGGGTGACCACAACCTGATCATGGCCTACGCGCACATCGGCCATGACAGCGTCATAGGCAATCACTGCATTCTGGTCAACAACACGGCGTTGGCCGGTCATGTGCACGTGGATGACTGGGCCATTCTGTCCGGGTTTACCCTGGTGCATCAGTATTGCCACATCGGCGCGCACAGCTTTTCCGGCATGGGCACTGCCATCGGCAAGGACGTTCCGGCGTTTGTCACCGTGTTTGGCAACCCTGCCGAAGCCCGCAGCATGAACTTCGAAGGCATGCGTCGTCGGGGGTTCTCCGAGGAAGCGATTCATGCGCTGCGCCGCGCCTACAAGACCGTCTACCGTCAGGGCCTGACCGTGGAACAGGCGATGGTCGAGCTGAGCGAACCCGCTGCGCAGTTCCCCGAAGTCGAGCTGTTCCTCACGTCCATCCAGTCTTCGACTCGCGGCATCACCCGCTGACCATGGCTCGCTTGCGTATTGCGCTGGCGGCCGGAGAGGCCTCCGGCGACATCCTCGGCTCCGGCTTGATGCGTGCGATCAAGGCGCGGCATCCGGACGCCGAATTCATCGGTGTCGGCGGGCCGCTCATGGAAGCCCAGGGCATGACGTCGTATTTTCCGATGGAGCGCCTGTCGGTCATGGGCCTCGTGGAAGTGCTGGGTCGCCTCAAAGAGCTGCTCGCCCGGCGCAAGTTGCTGATTCAGACCCTCATCGACGCAAAGCCGGACGTGTTCATCGGTATCGACGCGCCGGATTTCACCCTCAATATCGAACTCAAGCTGCGTCAGGCCGGCATCAAGACCGTACACTACGTCAGCCCCTCCGTGTGGGCGTGGCGGCAGAAGCGTGTCCTGAAAATCCGCGAAGGCTGCGACTTGATGCTGACCTTGCTGCCGTTCGAAGCCCGTTTCTATGAAGAGAAGGGCGTGCCGGTGCGCTTTGTCGGGCATCCGCTGGCCGACGCCATTCCGCTGCAGGCGGATCAACGGGCCGCGCGTGCTGAACTTGGCCTGGGCGAAGGTCCGGTGGTTGCGTTGATGCCGGGCAGTCGCGGTGGCGAAGTCGGACGCCTCGGTGCGCTGTTTTTTGACGCAGCCGAGCGCCTGCTGGCCGCGCGCCCCGACATCCGTTTCGTGCTGCCCTGCGCCAGCCCTCAGCGCCGTGAACAGATTGAGCAACTTCTGCAAGGCCGCGATCTTCCGCTCACCCTGCTCGACGGCCAGTCCCACGTGGCGCTGGCCGCGTGCAATGCCGTGCTGATCGCTTCCGGCACAGCGACCCTGGAAGCGTTGCTGTACAAACGACCGATGGTGGTTGCCTATCGTATGGCGCCACTGACTTACTGGATACTCAAGCGGATGGTGAAGAGCCCGTACGTGTCGCTGCCGAACCTGCTGGCCCAGCGGTTGCTGGTCCCGGAGCTTCTGCAGGACGCGGCGACCGCCGAAGCCCTGGCGCAGACGCTGTTGCCGTTGCTGGATAACGGCGACGCACAGACGGCTGGCTTCGACGCGATTCACCGAACCTTGCGTCGCGATGCGTCCAATCAGGCCGCCGAAGCGGTGTTGAACCTGATTGGCGCAACGCCTTCACAATGAGCAGGCAATCAATGCAAATGGGTCTGGACTTCAATCTTGTCGAGGATCTGGTCGCCGGTGTCGACGAAGTCGGCCGCGGCCCACTGTGTGGCGCCGTTGTCACTGCGGCCGTCATTCTTGATCCCAAGCGTCCGATTCTGGGCCTGAACGATTCGAAGAAGCTCACCGAAGCCAAGCGCGAAAGACTGTTCGACGAGATCTGCGAGAAAGCGCTGTGCTGGCACATCGCGCGGGCCGAGGTCGAAGAGATCGATGAGCTGAATATTCTTCACGCCACCATGCTGGCGATGAAGCGCGCGGTAGAAGGCTTGATCATCACGCCGAAGCTGGCGCTGATCGACGGCAATCGCTGCCCGCAGCTGTCGGTGCCCAGCGCGCCGGTCATTCAGGGCGATGCTCACGTGCCGGCCATTGCCGCCGCCTCGATTCTGGCCAAGGTCAGTCGCGACCGGGAAATGGCGCGCATGGAGCTGCTTTATCCGGGCTACGGCATCGGCGGCCATAAAGGTTATCCCACCGCCGTGCACCTCGAAGCACTGGCGCGGTTGGGGCCTACGCCGATTCATCGGCGTTCGTTCGGTCCGGTCCGTCAGGCCTGGGCTGCACGGGACATGATGGTCTCCACCGGCTTCATGTCGCTGCCACTCAGTTGATCGCGGGCTGATGTTTTTCTGAATGGCCGGTACAATCCGGCCTTCGTTTTTTGTGCACCATAGGATCACCCATGCCGGCTTCTTTCGTTCATCTACGCCTGCACACCGAATACTCCCTCGTTGATGGTCTGGTCCGTGTAAAACCGTTGGTCAAGGCGCTCACGGCCATGAACATGCCGGCCGTGGCGGTGACCGATCAGCACAACATGTGCTCGCTGGTGAAGTTCTACAAAGCGGCCATGGGCGCGGGCATTAAGCCGATCTGCGGCGCCGACGTCTGGCTGGCCGGGCGTGACCGCGATGCACCGCTCAGCCGTTTGAGCCTGTTGGTGATGAACCCCAAAGGCTACCTCAACCTCACAGAGCTGATTTCCCGAGGCTTCATGCATGGCCAGCGCAATGGCCTGGTAGTGATCGAGCGCGAGTGGGTGGCCGAGGCCAGCGAAGGGCTGATTGCCCTGTCTGCGGCCAAGGAAGGCGAGATCGGCATGGCCCTGCTCGGCGGCAATCCGGCGGAAGCCGATGAGTTGCTGAAAGAGTGGCTGACGGTTTTCCAGGACCGCTTCTACATCGAAGTCCAGCGCACCAACCGCATCAATGATGAAGAGCACCTGCACGCCGCCGTCGCCCTGGCCGAGCGCCACGGCGTGCCGCTGGTCGCCAGCAACGACGTGCGTTTCATCAAGCAGGAAGATTTCGAAGCCCACGAGACCCGCGTGTGCATCGGCGAAGGCCGGGCGCTGGATGATCCGCGCCGCTCGCACAACTACAGCGACCAGCAGTACCTGAAGAGCGCGGAGGAGATGGCTGAGCTGTTCAGCGATCTGCCGGACGCCCTCGCCAACACCGTCGAGATCGCCAAGCGTTGCAATATCGACGTCAAGCTGGGCACGCACTTTCTGCCCAACTTCCCGATCCCCGATGGCATGACCATCGACGAGTATTTCCGCAAGGTGTCCTTCGAGGGGCTGGAAGAGCGCCTTGCCGTGCTCTGGCCGAAAGAGACCACGCCGGACTACGAGGCCAAGCGACAGGTTTACGTTGACCGCCTGAATTTCGAGCTGGATATCATCATCCAGATGGGGTTCCCCGGTTACTTCCTGATCGTTATGGACTTTATCCAGTGGGCCAAGAGCAACGGCGTGCCGGTGGGTCCGGGCCGGGGGTCGGGTGCCGGCTCGCTGGTGGCCTATGTGCAGAAGATCACCGACCTCGACCCGCTGGAATACGACCTGCTGTTCGAACGTTTCCTTAACCCCGAGCGGGTTTCCATGCCCGACTTCGACGTCGACTTCTGCATGGACGGTCGCGATCGGGTCATCGAGTACGTGGCCGAAAAATACGGTCGCAACGCGGTCAGCCAGATCATCACCTTCGGTTCCATGGCCGCGAAGGCGGTGGTCCGTGACGTGGCGCGGGTGCAGGGCAAGTCCTACGGATTGGCCGATCGTCTGTCGAAGATGATCCCCTTCGAAGTCGGCATGACCCTTGAAAAAGCCTACGAGCAGGAAGAGATCCTGCGCGACTTCCTCAAGGTGGATGAGGAAGCGGCGGAAATCTGGGAAATGGCGCGCAAGCTCGAAGGCGTTGTGCGTAACGTCGGCAAGCACGCCGGCGGCGTGGTCATCGCGCCGACCAAACTGACTGACTTCTCGGCGATCTACTGCGATGAAGAGGGCGGCGGCCTGGTCACCCAGTTCGACAAGGATGACGTCGAGGCAGCCGGTCTGGTGAAGTTCGACTTCCTCGGTCTGCGCACCCTGACCATCATCGACTGGGCACTGAAGACGATTAACCGCGACCGCGCCAAGGTCGACGAAGAACCCCTCGACATCGCGTTCATCCCGCTGGACGACATGCCGACCTACGAGCTGCTGCAGCGCGCCGAAACCACGGCCGTCTTCCAGCTTGAATCCCGCGGCATGAAAGAGCTGATCAAAAAGCTCAAGCCTGACTGCCTGGAAGACTTGATCGCACTGGTGGCGCTGTTCCGCCCCGGTCCTTTGCAATCGGGCATGGTTGACGACTTCATCAACCGCAAGCACGGTCGTGCGGAGCTGTCGTACCCCCACGTCGATTACCAGTACGAAGGCCTCAAGCCGGTGCTTGCGCCGACCTACGGCATCATCCTGTATCAGGAACAGGTGATGCAGATTGCGCAGGTCATGGCCGGCTACACCCTCGGCGGCGCAGACATGTTGCGTCGTGCAATGGGTAAAAAGAAGCCCGAGGAAATGGCCAAGCAGCGCGGCGGTTTCATTGAGGGCTGCAAGACCAACAATATCGACCCGGACCTGGCCGGTAACATTTTCGACCTGGTAGAGAAATTCGCCGGTTACGGTTTCAACAAGTCGCACTCGGCGGCCTACGGGCTGGTGTCGTACCAGACTGCCTGGCTCAAGCGTCACTACCCGGCGCCATTCATGGCGGCGGTGCTTTCAGCGGACATGCACAACACCGACAAGGTCGTGACCTTGATCGAAGAAGTGCGGATCATGAAACTGCGCCTGGATGCGCCGGACGTGAACAACTCCGAATTCAAGTTCACCGTGAACGACGACGGCCGTATCGTCTATGGCCTCGGTGCGATCAAGGGCGTCGGCGAAGGCCCGGTGGAAGCCATCACCGAAGCGCGTCAGGAAGGCCCGTTTGCCGATCTGTTCGATTTCTGCGCCCGCATCGACCTCAAGCGCGTGAACAAGCGCACCCTCGATGGCCTGATTCGCAGTGGTGCCCTGGACCGTCTCGGCCCGTTCTTCTATGACGAACCGAAACAGTACCAAGCCAACATTGATCGCAATCGCGGCGTGCTGCTGGCCGCGCTGGAAGAAGCCATTCAGGCCGCCGAGCAGACCGCGCGCAGTCACGACAGCGGCCATGCCGATCTCTTCGGCGGCCTGTTCGTCGAAGCCGACGCCGACGTTTACGCGAACCATCGCAGCGCCAAAGAGGTCACGCTCAAGGAACGGCTGCGTGGCGAGAAAGAAACCCTGGGCCTGTACCTGACCGGCCACCCGATCGACGAATACGAAGGTGAGATCCGCCGCTTCGCGCGCCAACGTATTGTTGATCTGAAACCCTCGCGGGAAACCCAGACCATTGCCGGTCTGATCATCGCGCTGCGGGTGATGAAAAACAAAAAGGGCGACAAGATGGGCTTCATCACCCTGGACGACCGTTCAGGGCGTATCGAAGCGTCGCTCTTTGCCGATTCGTTCCAGGCCGCCCAGTCGCTGCTGCAAACCGACGCCATGGTGGTGGTGGAAGGGGAGGTCAGTACCGACGATTTCTCCGGGGGCTTGCGGTTACGCGCCAAACGGGTGATGAGCCTGGAAGAAGCGCGCACCGGGCTGGCGGAGAGTCTGCGCCTGAACGTGCGTGCCGAAGCGCTCAAGGGCGACCGGCTGCGCTGGCTGGGCGAACTGTGCAAGAAGCACCGCGGCGCGTGCCCGATCACCCTTGACTACACCGGGCAGGAAGCCAAGGCACTGCTGCAGTTCGGCGAAGCGTGGTGGATCGATCCCGCAGACAGCCTGATTCAGGCGCTGCGTGACCAGTTCGGACGAGAGAACGTCTTCCTGCAGTATCGCTGACACCGATCAGCTCAATATTGATGACTCGACACTTTAAACTCGACCGAAAGGCGCCCGCTCCATTAAGGTAGGGCGCTTATCGGATCAACCGGCCGGCCTCTTGGCCGTCGACCCAAGACGGATGCCTATGAACCCGAATTTTCTGGATTTCGAACAGCCGATTGCTGACCTGCAAGCCAAGATTGAAGAGCTACGTCTGGTGGGCAATGACAACTCGCTGAACATCGGCGACGAAATCTCTCGACTGCAAGAGAAGAGCAATACGCTCACCGAAAGCATTTTCGGCAACCTGACCAGTTGGCAGATCGCGCGCATGGCGCGTCATCCGCGTCGTCCGTACACCCTGGACTACATTCAACACATCTTCACCGAGTTCGACGAGCTGCATGGCGATCGCCACTTCTCCGACGACGCCGCAATCGTCGGCGGTATTGCCCGTCTTAACGACCAGCCGGTGATGGTGATCGGTCATCAGAAGGGGCGAGAAGTACGCGAAAAGGTTCGCCGCAACTTCGGCATGCCGCGTCCTGAAGGCTATCGCAAGGCCTGCCGCCTGATGGAAATGGCCGAGCGCTTCAAGATGCCGATTCTGACCTTCATCGACACGCCGGGCGCTTATCCTGGCATCGACGCCGAGGAGCGTAACCAGAGCGAAGCCATCGCCTGGAACCTGCGCGTAATGGCGCGGTTGAAGACTCCGATCATTGCCACCGTGATTGGCGAAGGCGGTTCGGGCGGCGCACTGGCCATTGGCGTGTGCGATCAACTGAACATGCTGCAGTATTCGACCTACGCGGTGATCTCGCCGGAAGGCTGCGCGTCCATTCTGTGGAAAACCGCCGAGAAGGCGCCGGACGCCGCCGAAGCGATGGGCATCACTGCCGAGCGTTTGAAGGGCTTGGGCATCGTCGACAAGGTGATCAACGAGCCACTGGGCGGCGCGCACCGTGACCCGGCCGCTGCCGCTGCATTGATCCGCGAAGAATTGAGCAGCCAACTGAGCATGCTCCAGAAATTCGATAACGACGCGCTGCTGGCCCGCCGTTACGACCGCCTGATGAGCTATGGCCTTTAACCGGACCGTTCTGCATGAAGAGCGTCACCGAACCCGGTGACGCTACCGGTCCGGCGAGCTTTAAGCAGGGTTAACCAGCATGAGCAAACCGGACAGCATCGCACTCGCACTCTCCAGACGTCTGCTGTCACGCCTTGAACCCTGGCGTGATGCAGCCGGCTGGCGGGTCGCTTTCTCTGGTGGGCTCGATTCCACTGTCCTGCTTCATATGCTGGCCGAACTGGCCAGGGTTCACGCGCTTCCCCCTCTGACTGCGGTTCACGTCAACCATGGCCTTCAGGCTGTGGCGGCCTCGTGGCCGGTGCATTGTCGGCAGATGTGCCAGATTCTGGGCGTGCCGATGCAGGTCATCGACGTCCAGGTGCGCCCCGGTGCAAGCCTTGAGCAAGCGGCACGCGACGCTCGCTACGCCGCATTCAACTCAACCCTGGGGCCCGGCGAGGTGCTGCTCACGGCCCAGCACCGTGACGATCAGGCTGAAACCTTGCTGTTCCGACTGCTACGTGGCGCCGGGGTGCGCGGACTGGCCGCCATGCCGGCGCAGCGTCCGTTGGGCGCAGGACAGTTGCTTCGGCCGCTGCTGGACGAATCCCGCGCCACCCTCGAGGCCTATGCCCGGGAACAGGGTTTGAGCTGGATCGAGGACCCGAGCAACAAAGACAGCCGTTTTTCGCGCAACTACCTGCGCAGCCATGTGCTGCCGCTGGTGACGAGCCGCTGGCCGCAAGCGATTGCGAGTATGGCCCGCAGCGCCGGGCATCTGGCCGAAGCCCAGCAGTTGCTGGACGAACTGGCGGTGCAGGATCTGGCTCTGGCCGATACCCCGTGCCCCTGGCCCTGGCTGGACATGCCGTCTCTTGAGCTCGCGCCGCTCGAAGCGCTGTCTCCTGCCCGGCAACGCAATGCATTGCGCCACTGGCTGGCGCCGCTCACTCGATTGCCCGATACCGATCACTGGGCGGGCTGGGACTCGTTGCGCGATGCCGGTCCGGACGGTCGGCCCATCTGGCGACTGGCCGAGGGTCAGATGCACCGGGCCGAGGGGCGCATCTGGTGGCTGTCGGGGATCTGGCTGAAAAATGTCGCCGGCTCGCAACACTGGTCCCTGGCCTCGCAACCCCTCACGCTGCCGGGCAACGGCATGCTGCAGATCCTCGGCGCTGCGCCGGCGGGCGGTCTGCACGTGCACTACCGCCAGGGCGGCGAAACCTTCGATGTGCCGGACCGTGGACGTCGAGACCTGAAAAGGCTGCTCAACGAGAAGGGCGTGCCGGTGTTTCTGCGCGGCCGATTGCCGCTGTTATACCGCGGCGAGCAGTTATTGGCCGTGGCAAACCTGCCGGGACTGGACGCCAGCCCCCGTGGCGACTGGCGATTGCACTGGTTGCCACCGACGAATGACCAAAGTTTGAGCTGAATGGGCGTTTCCGGTAGACTACGCTCCCTTCTTGATACAGCTTATGTCGATCCTTCCGGAACGATGCAAGTTGCCGATTACCAGCCAGTCTTTACTGGGCGATTCTCAAAAAAGTGGCGAGCCACGGACAGACCTTTTCAAGGTCGGTCGTTGACTTGGGCGCAACAGATTCGAAACCGCACAGTGAAACACGCGGGTTGTCGGGGGCTTCGGCCTTCCTTCGCTTTCCCCGGCGGCTCTGACCGCTTTAACGCAGACTTCTAGGGTTTTTCATGACGCGCTACATCTTCGTCACGGGCGGTGTTGTTTCTTCATTGGGGAAAGGCATCGCCTCGGCTTCATTGGCGGCCATCCTGGAGGCGAGGGGACTTAAGGTCACCATGCTCAAGCTGGACCCCTACATCAACGTCGATCCCGGCACCATGAGTCCGTTCCAGCACGGTGAGGTGTTCGTCACCCACGACGGCGCCGAAACTGACCTGGACCTGGGTCACTACGAGCGTTTCATTCGCACCACCATGACCCAGAACAACAACTTCACCACCGGCCGTGTGTACGAACACGTCCTGCGCAAAGAGCGCCGTGGTGATTATCTGGGCGCGACCATTCAGGTGATCCCGCACATCACCGACGAAATCAAGCGTCGCATCATCAAGGGCGCCGGCGATGCTGACGTCGCCATGGTCGAAATCGGCGGCACCGTGGGCGACATCGAGTCGCAACCGTTCCTCGAAGCGATCCGTCAGCTGCGTTTCGAAGTGGGCGCCAAGCGCGCCATGCTCATGCACCTGACGCTGGTTCCGTACATCGCCACTGCGGGCGAGACCAAGACCAAGCCGACTCAGCATTCGGTGAAGGAACTCCGTTCGATCGGCCTGCAGCCAGACGTACTGGTCTGCCGTTCCGACCACCCGATCGACATCTCGTCGCGCCGCAAGATCGCGCAGTTCACCAACGTTGAAGAGCGTGCGGTCATCGCCCTCGAAGACGCCGACACCATCTACAAGATCCCGGGCATCCTGCATTCCCAGGGCCTTGATGATTTCGTCGTCGAGCGCTTCGGTCTGCAGTGCGGCAGCGCCGACCTGTCCGAGTGGGAAAAGGTCGTCGACGCCAAGCTCAATCCGGAACACGAAGTCACCATCGCAATGGTCGGCAAGTACATGGAGCTGCTCGATGCGTACAAGTCGCTGATCGAAGCGATGAGTCACGCCGGCATCAGCAACCGCACCAAGGTCAACCTGCGCTATATCGATTCCGAAGACATCGAAAACCAGGGCACCGGCCTGCTCGAAGGCGTTGACGCGATTCTCGTACCGGGCGGCTTCGGTCTGCGTGGCGTCGAGGGCAAGATCACGGCGGTGCAGTTCGCTCGCGAAAACAAGGTGCCGTACCTGGGGATCTGCCTGGGCATGCAGGTGGCGGTCATCGAGTTCGCCCGTAACGTGCTGGGCTGGAAAGACGCCAACTCCACCGAGTTCGATCGCGCCAGCCAGCATCCTGTCGTCGGTCTGATCACCGAATGGGAAGACGCCACCGGTGCTGTCGAAACCCGCACCGAGACCTCGGACCTGGGCGGCACCATGCGTCTGGGCGCCCAGGAGTGTCTGCTGGAGCCGGGTTCGCTGGTGCACGATTGCTACGCAAACGACGTCATCGTCGAGCGCCATCGTCACCGTTATGAAGTGAACAACAATCTGCTGCCGCAACTGGTCGAGGCCGGTCTGAAAATCTCCGGTCGCTCCGGTGATGGCGCGCTGGTTGAAGTGGTCGAGTCTCCTGACCATCCGTGGTTCGTGGCGTGCCAGTTCCACCCCGAGTTCACCTCTACGCCCCGCGATGGCCACCCGTTGTTCAGTGGTTTCGTCAAGGCAGCGCTTGCTCAACACCAGAAGAACGGCTGACAGGGATTTATCACATGGCACAGAAAATCATCCGCGTCGGCTCGATCGACATCGCCAACGACAAGCCTATGGTTCTGTTCGGCGGCATGAACGTCCTGGAGTCGCGCGACATGGCGATGCAGGTCTGTGAAGAATACGTGCGAGTGACCGAGAAGCTCGGCATTCCCTACGTGTTCAAGGCCAGCTTCGACAAGGCCAACCGTTCTTCGGTGACTTCGTACCGTGGTCCGGGCCTTGAAGAAGGCATGCGGATTTTCCAGGACATCAAGCAAGCCTTCGGCGTGCCGATCATCACCGACGTGCACGAGCCTGATCAGGCCGCGACCGTGGCGGAAGTCTGCGACATCATTCAGTTGCCGGCCTTCCTGTCCCGCCAGACTGACCTGGTCGTGGCCATGGCCAAGACCGGCGCCGTGATCAACATCAAGAAAGCCCAGTTCCTCGCGCCTCACGAGATGAAGCACATCCTCGCCAAGTGCGTGGAAGCGGGTAACGATCAGTTGATCCTGTGCGAGCGTGGTTCGAGCTTCGGTTACAACAACCTGGTCGTCGATATGCTCGGTTTCGGCATCATGAAATCGTTCGAATACCCGGTGTTTTTCGACGTGACCCACGCCTTGCAGATGCCGGGCGGTCGCTCCGACTCTGCTGGCGGTCGTCGCGCCCAAGTGACCGATCTGGCCAAGGCCGGGATGAGTCAGGGCCTGGCCGGTCTGTTTCTGGAAGCCCACCCGGATCCGGACAACGCCAAATGTGACGGTCCCTGCGCCCTGCGCCTGGACAAGCTGGAGCCGTTTCTGGCCCAGCTCAAGGCGCTCGACGAACTCGTTAAAAGCTTCCCGACGATCGAAACGGCGTAAAACCCGCTTCTCCGGCGCCGAGCCCTCCGGTAGAGTGCCGTTCGTTGTTTTCCCGACCAAAGGGTCGGGAAAATTGTCGTTTCAGGGCCTGCCCGTTGTCCTAGAGCCCTGAGACGCCGAATCGTTTTCCCAGCTGCGTCGTTTTCGTCAATCTTGGAGTGTTAACAACAATGGCAAAAATCGTCGACATCAAAGGTCGTGAAGTTCTCGACTCCCGTGGCAATCCCACCGTGGAAGCAGACGTGCTCCTCGACAACGGCATCATCGGCAGCGCCTGCGCGCCGTCCGGTGCTTCCACCGGCTCGCGTGAAGCGCTTGAGCTGCGTGATGGCGACAAGAGCCGTTACATGGGCAAGGGCGTTCTGAAGGCTGTGGCCAACATCAATGGCCCGATCCGCGACCTGCTGCTGGGCAAAGACCCGGTTGACCAGAAAGCCCTGGATCACGCGATGATCCAGCTGGACGGTACCGAGAACAAAGCCAGCCTGGGCGCCAACGCGATCCTCGCTGTGTCCCTGGCTGCTGCCAAAGCGGCCGCTCAGGACCAGGATCTGCCGTTGTACGCGCACATCGCCAACCTGAACGGCACGCCGGGTGTTTACTCGATGCCGGTCCCGATGATGAACATCATCAACGGTGGCGAGCATGCCGATAACAACATCGACATCCAGGAATTCATGATTCAGCCGGTGGGCGCCAAGACCTTCTCCGAAGGCCTGCGCTGGGGCACCGAGATTTTCCACCACCTCAAAGCGGTATTGAAAGCGCGCGGCCTGAACACTGCCGTGGGCGACGAAGGTGGCTTCGCACCGAACCTGAACTCCAACGGTGACGCACTGGACGCCATCGCTGAAGCCGTTGCCAACGCGGGCTACAAGCTGGGCACCGACGTGACCCTGGCGCTGGACTGCGCAGCGAGCGAGTTCTACAAGAACGGCAAGTACGTGCTGAGCGAAGAAGGCGAATACGACTCCGCCGGTTTCGCCGACTACCTGGCTGATCTGGTCAGCAAGCACCCGATCATCTCCATCGAAGACGGTCTGGACGAATCGGACTGGGATGGCTGGAAAGTCCTCACCGACAAAATCGGCGACAAGATCCAGTTGGTGGGCGACGATCTGTTCGTGACCAACACCAAGATCCTGAAAGAAGGCATCGACAAGAAGATCGGTAACTCGATCCTGATCAAGTTCAACCAGATCGGCACGCTCACCGAAACGCTGGAAGCCATCCAGATGGCCAAGGCTGCGGGTTACACCGCCGTGATCTCGCACCGTTCCGGCGAAACCGAAGACTCCACCATTGCCGACCTGGCCGTGGGCACCGCTGCCGGCCAGATCAAGACCGGTTCGTTGAGCCGTTCCGACCGTATCGCCAAGTACAACCAGCTGCTGCGTATCGAAGAGCAACTGGGCGCCAAAGCGGTGTACCGTGGTCGCGGCGAGTTTCGCGGCTGATTGCAAAGGTGGTAAAAAGGCAGCAGGCGTTGTAGGAGAAGTCTCTTAAAGGTGACTTCTCTTGTCGTCCTGATCCATGAGCCCGGTGACCACCGGGCTTATGGGCATTTGAAATGGTCGGTTTTGCTGTCTTTATTCGCCGGGTAACAGATATTCACAATGCGCAGTCCTAACTGGTTGTTCCTCGTTCTGCTTTTGATGCTCGCTGGCTTGCAGTATCGCCTATGGGTAGGTAACGGCAGTCTCGCGCAGGTGGCCAGTCTGACGCAGCAAATCGCCGATCAACACGCCGAAAACGATGCTCTGCTGGAGCGTAACCGAGTCCTGGACGCGGAAGTGCTGGAGCTGAAAAAAGGCCTCGAAACCGTTGAAGAGCGTGCCCGTCATGAATTGGGCATGGTCAAGGACGGCGAAACCCTTTATCAGTTGGCACAGTGACGTTGGCGTAATGACTCAATCCCTTCCTGCCTTCTGGGCAGTGATTCCCGCAGCGGGCGTTGGCGCGCGCATGGCGGCGGACCGTCCCAAGCAATACCTGCAATTGGGCGGCCTCACGATTATTGAACACAGCCTGCTTTGTTTTCTCGATCACCCCCGGCTCAAGGGCCTGGTGGTCAGTCTGGCTGTGGATGACCCGTATTGGCCTGCATTGCCTTGCGCGCTGGATTCCCGGATTCAGCAGGTTGCAGGGGGCAAAGAGCGTGCGGACTCGGTGCTCAATGCACTGCTGCACCTGCACGCCAATGGCGCCGATGACAACGACTGGGTGCTGGTGCATGACGCAGCACGCCCGAATCTGGCGCGGTCGGACCTCGATCGTCTGCTCGGCGAACTGGCGGATGATCCGGTCGGCGGCCTGCTGGCGGTGCCGGCCAAAGACACCCTCAAGCGCGCCGATGCCGATGGCCGCGTGACCGAAACGGTGGATCGCAGCCTGATCTGGCAGGCCTATACGCCGCAGATGTTTCGTCTGGGGGCGCTGCATCGCGCGCTGGCGGACAGTCTGGTGTCGAATGTGGCGATCACCGATGAAGCCTCGGCCATCGAGTGGGCCGGGCAATCCCCGCGTCTGATTGAAGGGCGCGCGGACAACATCAAGGTAACCCGCCCGGAAGACCTCGAATGGCTGCGCCAGCGGCGTGTGGAATTCAACGGCTAATCCGCCTACAGGCTGTACTCCTCCCGGGAAGCCAGTCCCGCCTTCAGGTAGTCCACCAGCTTCCTCACCTTGGGCGACAGATGCCGCTGCTGCGGGTACAGCGCCCAGACGGCGGTGTTCGGCGGCTGATGGGCATCCAGCAGCGACACCAGCGCACCGCGCTTGAGATGTTCCAGCACGTAGTAATCCGGAAGCTGACACAGCCCGACCCCGCGCAATGCCGCATCCAGCACTGCCTGCCCACTGTTGCAGCGCCAGTTGCCTTGCACCCGCTGGGAAAATTCCCGTCCGTTTTGTTGCAATAGCCAACTGTCCGAGCTGCCGATCAGGCAGTTGTGTCGCGCCAGTTCCGACACGCTGTGGGGACGGCCATAGCGTTCGAGATAGGCAGGGGAGGCGCACAGGTACATCTTGCGCGGCGCCAGCCGGGCGGCCACCAGTCGCGATTCCTGCAACCGACCCAGCCGGATCGCCAGGTCCAGACCTTCATGCACCAGATCCAGCGTGTTGTTGGTCAGCTCGATGTCCACGCGCAGTTGCGGGTAGTCCTCCATGAAGCGTGTCACCAGCGGGGCGATGAACCGCTCGCCGTACGCCACGGCGCAGGTCATCCGTAGCAACCCCTTCGGCTCGCTGGTCAGGTCTGTCACCGCGCGCAGCGCTTCTTCTCGCCCGTCCTGCAAGCGCTGGCAATGATGCAAAAACGTCTGGCCGGCTTCGGTCAGCGCGACCTTGCGGGTGCTGCGATAGAGCAAGCGTGTTTGCAAGCGCTCTTCCAGCCGCGCGATCTGTCGACTGATGTGCGATGAAGACACCCCTAGTCGCTCAGCCGCGGCGGTGAACTGCCCGCACTCGGCGACGGCGACGAACTCGTCCAGACCTTCCCAGCGATTGACCTGCATAGATTGTCCCTGGACAGCATTAATGTTTTGCTTTCAGGCCGATTATTAATCAGCCAGCACTGCATTACACTCATGGCTCGTTTTTATTTAGCTGGAGATCATGATGATCAAGTCACGTGCTGCCGTAGCTTTCGCGCCTAATGAACCACTGCAGATCGTCGAAGTGGACGTTGAGGCCCCTAAA
Source organism: Pseudomonas sp. AK106 (assembly GCF_053903055.1). Lineage (NCBI taxonomy): Bacteria > Pseudomonadati > Pseudomonadota > Gammaproteobacteria > Pseudomonadales > Pseudomonadaceae > Pseudomonas > Pseudomonas sp. AK106. The sequence continues at coordinate 4,338,342 of NZ_CP096426.1, read as the reverse complement.
GCCGGCGAAGTGTTGATTCGTAACGTGGCATCCGGCGTTTGCCACACCGATGCCTACACCCTGTCCGGTGCTGATTCCGAAGGCGTCTTCCCGTGCATCCTCGGTCACGAAGGTGGCGGCGTTGTGGAAGCCATCGGCGAAGGCGTGACCTCACTCGCCGTGGGCGACCACGTCATTCCGCTGTACACCGCCGAATGCCGCGAGTGCAAATTCTGCAAATCCGGCAAGACCAACCTCTGCCAGAAAGTCCGCGCCACCCAGGGCAAAGGCCTGATGCCCGACGGCACCACCCGTTTCAGCTACAACGGCCAGCCGATCTACCACTACATGGGCTGCTCGACGTTCTCCGAATACACCGTGGTCCCGGAAATCTCCCTGGCAAAAATCCCCAAGGAAGCGCCTTTGGAGAAGGTCTGCCTGCTCGGTTGTGGCGTGACCACCGGCATCGGCGCGGTGCTGAACACGGCCAAGGTCGAGGAGGGCGCCACTGTGGCGGTCTTCGGTCTGGGCGGTATCGGCCTGGCCGCGATCATCGGCGCAAAAATGGCCAAGGCCTCGCGCATCATCGCGGTCGACATCAACCCGTCCAAATTCGACGTGGCTCGTGAACTGGGTGCAACAGAATTCGTCAATCCAAAGGACCACGACAAGCCGATTCAGGAAGTCATCGTTGAAATGACCGACGGCGGCGTCGATTACAGCTTCGAGTGCGTAGGCAATGTGAATCTGATGCGTGCGGCGCTGGAATCGTGCCACAAGGGCTGGGGCGAATCGGTGATTATCGGCGTCGCTGGCGCAGGTCAGGAAATCTCCACACGTCCGTTTCAACTGGTGACCGGTCGCGTCTGGCGCGGCTCGGCTTTCGGCGGCGTCAAAGGCCGCACCGAACTGCCAAGCTACGTCGAAAAAGCGCAGGCCGGCGAGATCCCGCTGGACACCTTCATCACCCACACCATGGGCCTGGACCGGATCAACGAAGCCTTTGACCTGATGCACGAAGGCAAAAGCATCCGTACCGTCATTCATTTCTGAGGAGCAGCGGCAAGCTTAAAGCTGTAAGCAGCAAGAGGGGCGTGTCATGACCTCTGCCGCTCGAGGCTTGAAGCTTGCCGCCCGGAGAAGCCCATGAGTCTGGAAAACATCTCGTGCCAGAAAAGCTTCGGCGGCTGGCACAAGCGTTACAAACATCACTCTGATGTGCTCGGTTGCGACATGGTGTTCGCGGTGTATCTGCCTCCGCAAGCGGAGCAGGGCGGCAAGCTGCCGGTGGTCTACTGGTTGTCAGGGCTGACGTGCACCGATGAAAACTTCATGCAGAAGGCCGGTGCGCTGCGCGTGGCGGCGGAACTGGGGTTGATCATCGTGGCGCCGGACACCAGCCCCCGCGGTGCCGACGTGCCGGATGACCCGGAACAGGCCTACGATTTCGGTCTGGGCGCCGGTTTTTACCTGAACGCCACCGAGCAACCGTGGGCGCGGCACTACCGCATGTACGATTACGTGATCAGCGAGCTGCCTGCGTTGATCGAGGCGCACTTCCCGGCCTCGGACAAACGCAGCATCAGCGGGCATTCCATGGGTGGCCACGGCGCGCTGGTCGGCGCATTGCGCAATCCGGGCCGCTATCAATCGGTGTCGGCGTTCTCGCCCATCTGCAACCCGATGGATTGCCCGTGGGGACAAAAAGCGTTTTCCCGCTACCTGGGCGAAGACCGTTCGCGCTGGCGTGAATGGGACGCCAGCGTGCTCATTGCCGAAGCCACCGAACGCTTGCCACTGCTAGTGGACCAAGGCGATCGCGACGACTTCCTCGGCAATCAGCTCAAGCCGGAATCGTTGGTTCAGGCGGCGAAGGCGGCCGGTCATCCTCTGGAATTGCGCATGCAGCCGGGGTACGACCACAGCTATTACTTCATCGCCAGCTTCATCGAAGACCACCTTCGCCATCACGCCCGAGCCCTGGCCGGCTGAAGTCTTCGCCTTCAATTGCAGCGTCACGGGCAATTGAGCGCGGGCCGACCCTAATCTCGGTCAAAGTAGGTAGAATCACGCCCTGACTTTTTCAGGGCGTTTTTTTATGCGTATTGGCCACGGCTACGATGTGCACCGTTTCGCTGAAGGCGATTTCATTACCTTGGGCGGCGTGCGCATTGCGCACACGTCGGGTCTGCTCGCGCATTCCGATGGCGATGTGGTGCTGCATGCGCTGAGCGATGCCCTGTTGGGTGCTGCCGCGCTGGGCGACATCGGCAAGCATTTCCCGGACACCGATCCGCAATTCAAAGGCGCCGACAGCCGGGTCCTCCTTCGCCACGTGCTCAAGCAGGTGCAGGGCAAGGGCTGGAAGGTCGGCAACATCGATGCCACCATCGTTGCCCAGGCGCCGAAGATGGCCCCGCACATCGAAAGCATGCGCGCCTTGATTGCCGAAGACCTGCAAGTCGACATCGACCAGGTCAACGTCAAGGCCACCACCACTGAAAAGCTGGGCTTCACCGGTCGTGAAGAAGGCATCGCGGTGCACGCCGTTGCGTTGTTGATCAGCGCATGACCGAGCTCGAACTTCTGGGCCCGAGGGCTTACGGCGACGCACTGGGTACGGCCGTGCTGAAAGCCAGCGCCGAAGACTTTCAGGTCGATGAAGTCCTCGACATCCCGCTGTCCGGGGATGGCGAGCACCTGTGGCTGTGGGTCGAAAAGCGCGGCTTGAATACCGAGGAGGCCGCCCGGCGTCTGGCCAAGGCGGCCGGCGTGCCGTTGCGAACCGTCGCCTATGCCGGTTTGAAGGATCGTCAGGCGTTGACCCGCCAGTGGTTCAGCATTCAGTTGCCGGGCAAGGCCGATCCGGACATGTCAGTGGCTGAAAACGATTCCCTGAAAATTCTCGACAGCAAGCGCCACAAGCGCAAGCTGCAGCGGGGCGCCCACGCGGCCAATGGTTTCACGCTGCGTCTGACGCAATTGCAGGCCGACAAAGCCGGGCTCGATGCGCGTCTTGAGTTGATCAAGCAACACGGCATCCCCAATTATTTTGGCGCCCAGCGTTTCGGCCATGAGGGTGGGAATCTGGGTGAAGCCCGGCATTATGCCGAGCGTCAAGCTTTGCCCGAGCAGCGCAATGTGCGCTCTCGGCTGCTCTCCACCGCCCGCAGTTACCTGTTCAATCAGGTCTTGGCCGCCCGGGTTGCCGACGGCAGCTGGCAGCGAGCGCAAGTGGGCGATCTGCTGGCGTTCACTGACAGCCGCAGTTTTTTCCCCGCAGGCGAAGCCGAGTGCAGCGACCCGCGACTGGCCATCCTCGATCTGCACCCCACCGGGCCGCAGTGGGGCGAGGGCGATTCTCCGGCGTCCGGCGCTACCGCCGAGCTTGAAAACAGCATGGCGGTGCGCGAGGCGTCGCTCAGTAACTGGTTGATAAAAGCGGGAATGGAGCATGAACGGCGCATCCTGCGACTGCCCATCGGGCGGTTGACGTGGCATTATCCCGAGCCTGACATTCTGCAACTGGAATTCGTCCTGCCGGCCGGATGCTTCGCCACCGCATTGGTGCGTGAACTCGTCGATCTCGCGCCGGCAGGGCAGACGGACAGCTCATGCGTATTCTGATTTCAAATGATGACGGGGTCATGGCGCCCGGGCTCGTTGCGCTGCATGGCGCACTGGCCGGGTACGCCGAGTGCGTGGTGATTGCGCCCGATCAAGACAAAAGCGGCGCGAGCAGTTCGCTGACGCTGGACCGTCCGTTGCACCCGCATACCTTGGACAACGGCTTCATCAGCCTCAACGGCACGCCCACCGATTGCGTCCACCTCGGACTCAACGGCTTGCTGCCCGATCAGCCGGACATGGTCGTTTCGGGCATCAACCTGGGCGCCAATCTGGGCGACGATGTGCTCTATTCAGGCACCGTCGCCGCAGCGCTGGAAGGTCGTTTTCTGCAACGTCCGTCATTTGCCTTTTCATTTTTGTCGCGTCAGGTCGATAACCTGGCAACCGCCGCGCATTTTGCCCGGCTTTTGGTCGAAGCCCACGAGTGCCTCGACCTCCCACCCCGTACCGTATTGAATGTGAATATCCCTAATCTGCCGCTGGCGCACGTGCGCGGTATCCAGCTGACCCGTCTTGGCCACCGCACCCGTGCGGCGGCGCCTGTGCGCGTGGTCGATCCGCGCGGAAAGGCCGGTTACTGGATTGCTGCCGCCGGAGATGCCGAAGACGGCGGGCCGGGCACCGATTTCCACGCTGTGATGCAGGGTTACGTGTCGATCACCCCGTTGCAGCTGGATCGTACCTATCAGGACGGTTTCAACAGCCTGAACGCATGGCTGGAGGGAATGGCCTGATGTCGCGTGAGCAAGATGATCTGTTACGACGTGGCGTGGGGATGACTTCCCAGCGCACCCGCGAGCGTCTGATTCAACGGTTGTGCGAAGAAGGCATCGCCAATACCCAGGTGCTGGACGTCATTCGCAAGACCCCCCGTCACCTGTTTGTCGACGAAGCTCTGGCGCACCGCGCCTACGAAGACACCGCGCTGCCGATCGGCAACAACCAGACGATTTCCCAGCCTTACATGGTGGCGCGCATGAGCGAGCTGCTGCTGGCGGCGGGTCCGCTGGACAAGGTGCTGGAGATCGGCACCGGCTCGGGTTATCAGACCGCGGTGCTGGCGCAGCTGGTGGAGCGGGTTTTCTCCGTTGAGCGCATCAAGGTGCTGCAGGACCGTGCCAAGGAACGCCTCGTCGAGCTGAACCTGCGCAACATGGTGTTTCGCTGGGGCGACGGCTGGGAAGGCTGGCCGGCGCTCGCGCCCTACAACGGGATCATCGTCACCGCGGTTGCCACTGACGTACCTCAGGCGTTGCTGGACCAACTGGCCCCCGGCGGTCGCTTGGTGATTCCAGTGGGCTCGGGTGAAGTGCAGCAACTGATGCTGATCATCCGCGAGGAAAGCGGCTTCTCCCGGCATGTGCTGGGCGCCGTTCGTTTCGTCCCGCTGCTCAACGGCCCGCTGGCCTGAGCGCTATTTTGCAGCGGCAATGAATTCCACAGAACGCAGTCGGTCTACAGGCTGGCGTTTTGCAACGATGCTTCGGCCAACTGCCGCAGCGCCGTCTCACACCATTTTTTTCATGGCTGCCTGGTCTTTTCACGATGCAGGGCAGTTTCTTCTTCAGTCACCGGTAAAGGGAGTGGCGGGTGAGTCTCACAGTCATTCGGCAGCGTAGTTCTTCAACAAGTTTTCAGCGTCTGGTGATTGGAGTTGCCCTGAGTATCCTTCTGGTCGGCTGCTCCAGCACGCCAACAGGCGGCGTGCGCGTTGTTGACCGTAACGGCAAATCGACGGTGCCGACGCGTCAGCCGGTCACCACTGGCCAGTACGTTGTGAAGCGCGGCGACACGCTTTTTTCCATTGCATTCCGTTACGGCTGGGACTGGAAAGCGCTGGCCGCACGCAACAGCATTCCAGAGCCGTTCACCATTCATGTCGGTCAGACGATCCGCTTTGACGGGCGCGCCAACTCGCCATCCACGGCAGTGGCCGCTGCGCCGGTCGGCGTTCCGCAGACCAGGACCAGCAGTTCTACATCGCCTTCCGGGTCGCTGAAGACCACTGTGATCTCAAGGCCGGTAGGCGCCGTTGCAGCGACGACGCCTCCGCCAACCAGCAACTCGACGACCACGCCGGTCAACACAACAGTGGTCACCGGCGCCCGCTCGCCAAGCGGCTGGACATGGCCGACAAGCGGCGTTTTGATCAGTAAGTTCTCTTCAAACGGTAGTTTGAATAAAGGAATTGATATCGCTGGTGATTTGGGACAGCCTGTTTTGGCCGCGTCTGATGGGGCAGTGGTATACGCCGGGAGTGGTTTAAGGGGCTACGGCGAGCTGGTCATCATCAAACACAGCGATACCTACGTCAGTGCCTACGGTCATAACCGTCGGCTCTTGGTTCGGGAGGGACAACAGGTCAAGGCAGGGCAGAGTATTGCCGAGATGGGCTCGACGGGAACGGACCGGGTGAAACTGCATTTCGAGATTCGCCGCCAGGGTAAACCTGTAGATCCACTGGAATTTTTGCCACGTCGCTGATCGGTTGTCAGCCTGTTCCTGCGTAGAGGGGACAGGCTCAAGTGCTGCCACGGAAGAAGGCGTCACTGGAGCTTGAGGTCGAACTCACCAAAGGACTATAACAATGGCTCTCAGCAAAGAAGTGCCGGAGTTTGACATAGACGACGAGGTTCTCCTCATGGAGCCCGTAATCGTCCTGGATTCTGCAACGGATGAGAAGCCAGCTACACCTTCTGTTCGTGCAAAACCCAAAAACTCTGCAGCGCTCAAACAGCATAAGTACATTGACTACACTCGGGCACTGGATGCTACGCAGCTGTATCTCAATGAAATCGGCTTTTCCCCCCTGCTCTCCCCGGAAGAAGAAGTCCACTTTGCGCGACTGTCGCAAAGCGGCGATCCGGCTGGGCGCAAACGTATGATTGAGAGCAATCTGCGGCTGGTCGTGAAAATCGCCAGGCGCTACGTCAATCGTGGTCTTTCATTGCTGGACCTGATCGAAGAGGGCAATCTGGGCCTGATTCGAGCAGTCGAAAAATTCGATCCGGAGCGCGGATTCCGGTTCTCGACCTACGCCACCTGGTGGATTCGTCAGACCATCGAGCGCGCGATCATGAATCAGACGCGCACGATTCGTTTGCCGATCCATGTCGTCAAAGAGCTCAACGTCTACCTGCGCGCCGCGCGGGAGCTGACGCAAAAGCTGGATCACGAACCCTCTCCCGAAGAAATCGCCAACCTGCTGGAGAAGCCGGTCGGTGAGGTCAAGCGCATGCTGGGCCTCAATGAGCGCGTGTCTTCGGTGGATGTGTCGCTGGGCCCCGATTCTGACAAGACGCTGCTCGACACGCTGACGGACGATCGTCCGACCGATCCGTGCGAGTTGCTTCAGGACGACGATCTCTCCCAGAGCATCGACCAGTGGCTGTCCGAGTTGACCGACAAACAGCGTGAAGTCGTTGTCCGGCGATTCGGGCTGCGCGGGCATGAAAGCAGCACCCTTGAAGACGTCGGGCTGGAAATCGGCCTGACCCGAGAGCGTGTGCGGCAGATTCAAGTGGAAGGGTTGAAACGCCTTCGCGAGATTCTCGAGAAGAATGGGTTATCCAGCGAGTCACTCTTTCAATAAACCGCCGATGGTTGGCGGAAGTCAGATAGCAGCAACATGAAAGCCCCGACGCGTCGGGGCTTTTTTTATGTCAGCTGAATGCGCTTTAGATGGATGTCACGTGACACCGACCGGACAGGCCGATGGTCTTTTTCACAATCGGGTAAGTGATGCTTACTCCTCCTGTAAGCCGTTTCTTACGCGTAATGTGAGTTATCGTCTCTTCTTTGGAGGATCAGGTCTCCGTCAGTTGAGAGCCGATGGTTATCCCATTGATTTAACTATCAATTTAAAATGAGCGTCGGTCAGCGGCTGAATTTTTCTGCAAACTCTCGGCGCTTGCCCTCACCGTTTAAATCACTAAGATCAGTCCTGTACCGACGGATTGGTACAAGCGGTCAAGGACGACTGCTCAAGGACATCGCAGGACGCGATTCATCAGGACGATGAACAAGGATTAAAGGGATTATGGAAAAAATGTGGGCGGGTCATACCGCCCCTTTTTTCGTCTGCAGAAAAGTGCGACCGCAACCGGTCCACCCTGCAAAAAGGCCCCGAGGGGCCTTTTGTGTCAGCAGAATGCGCAGCGCTCCAGACGCTTAGCGCTCCAGATCGGCGATCTTGCCGGTCTTGCCATCCCACTGCGCAGCATCCGGCAGCGCATCCTTGCGTTCCGTGATGTTGGGCCAGACGTCAGCCAGCTCTGCGTTCAGCTGAATGAAATTCTCCATGCCGGCCGGAATCTCGTCTTCCGAGAAGATCGCATTCGCAGGGCATTCAGGTTCGCAAAGGGCACAGTCGATGCACTCGTCCGGGTGAATCACCAGGAAGTTTGGGCCTTCGTAAAAGCAGTCCACCGGACAGACTTCTACGCAGTCGGTGTACTTGCACTTGATGCAGTTGTCGGTGACGACGAAGGTCATTTCTAATTCTCTCCTCAGGCGGCGGCAGCAAGGCCGTTCAGTCCGGCTTGCCAGGTACGGGACGTCCCCCGGCCGTAAAACTCAGCTTCTCGAGCAACGCGGCAGGCAAGGTGTCCTGCGCGGCGATGTCCGACCTTGGTTCGCTGCGTTCAAACGCGGCCAGGTGCGCTGTAAAGCCAGGCTAAAAGCTCACAGCGTCCCGAACCGCGCGGGATTCTAACAGCTTGTTACGAATCACGTTAGATGCGAGTTTTCATCGAATACAACAACTCAAGCGCCTGGCGCGGCGTCAGGTCGTCGATCTTCAGGTTCGACAACTCGTCCAGAACAGGGTGCGGCAAACTTGCGAACATATCGCTCTGCATCGGTAGCGGCGGTTTGCCCGGCTTGGCCTTGGGCTGTTCGTGGGGCAGGCTGGTGGTCTCCAGACGCAACAGATGCTCCTTGGCCCGGGTGATGACGCGCCCTGGCACGCCGGCCAGTTGCGCCACGGCAAGGCCATAGCTCTGGCTCGCCGGGCCCGGCAGCACGCGGTGCAGGAAGACAATCCGTTCGTTGTGCTCGGTGGCATTCAGATGCACGTTGGCCACCAGCGGCTCGCTCTCCGGCAGCACCGTCAGCTCGAAGTAGTGCGTGGCGAACAGCGTGTACGCACGCAGCTGGGCAAGGCATTCCGCCGCCGCCCACGCCAGCGAGAGCCCGTCGAAGGTGCTGGTGCCACGTCCGACTTCATCCATCAGCACCAGGCTTTTGTCGGTGGCGTTGTGCAGAATGTTCGCCGTCTCGCTCATTTCCACCATGAAGGTGGAGCGTCCGCCGGCCAGGTCATCGCTTGAACCGATCCGAGTGAAGATACGGTCGACCAGCGAAAGCTCGCAGCTCGCCGCCGGCACGAAGCTGCCGATATGCGCCAGCAGCACGATCAGAGCGGTCTGGCGCATGTAGGTGGATTTACCGCCCATGTTAGGACCGGTAATCACCAGCATGCGCGTGCTGTCGTTCAGGTCCAGGTCATTGGCCACGAAAGGCGACGACAGAACCTGCTCCACCACCGGGTGACGACCCTGCTCGATGCGCATGCACGGCTCATCGGTGAAACGCGGACGGTTCAGGTCCAGATCCAACGCCCGCTCGGCCAGGTTGCTCAGCACATCCAGCTCGGCCAGCGCCGCGGCGGTGTCCTGCAGCGGCGCAAGGTGCCCGATCAGGTCTTCCAGCAGCGTCTCGTACAGCATTTTTTCCCGAGCCAGCGCGCGGCTCTTGGCCGACAACGCCTTGTCTTCGAATTCCTTGAGCTCGGGGGTGATGAAACGCTCGGCGCCCTTGAGCGTTTGACGGCGGATGTAATCGGCCGGCGCCTGTTCCGCCTGCTTGCTCGGCAGCTCGATGAAGTAGCCGTGCACGCGGTTGTAGCCGACCTTGAGGTTGGCCAGCCCGGTGCGCGCCTTCTCCCGTGTTTCAAGATCAATCAGGAACTGCCCGGCGTTCTCGCTCAGGGACAGCAACTCGTCGAGCTCGGCGTCGTAACCGGTCTTCAGTACGCCGCCGTCGCGAATGACGGCAGGCGGATTGTCGATGATTGCGCGTTGCAGCAGGTCGGCGAGCTCCGGGTAGGTGCTCGCGGTTTTCGCCAATTGCTGAATGTGCGGCGCTTCAAGCTCTGCCAGCGCCAATTGGAGTTCGGGCAACGCGCTCAGGGCATCACGCAGACGCGCGAGGTCACGGGGACGGGCGTTACGCAGGCCGATGCGCGCGAGAATGCGCTCGATGTCGCCGATTTCTTTCAGTTGCGGCTGCAGGTTCTCGAAGCGATAGCGTTCAAGGAAGCAACCGATTGATTCCTGCCGGGCCTGAAGGATGCGCAGATCGCGCAATGGCCGGTTCAGCCAGCGGGTCAACAGGCGCGTGGCCATGGCGGTCTGGCAGCGATCCATGACCGATTGCAGTGTGTTGTCGCGCCCGCCCGCCAGGTTGGTGTCGAGTTCCAGATTGCGACGGCTGGCGCCGTCCAGAATCACCGTATCGTCGAGGCGCTCATGGCGCAGGCTGCGCAAGTGAGGCAATGCCGTGCGCTGGGTTTCCTTGGCGTAACTCAGCAGACAGCCGGCCGCGCCGATTGCCAGGGTCAGGTTCTCGCAGCCGAAGCCTTTCAGGTCCTGAGTGGAGAATTGCTGGCACAGGCTTTTATGCGCCGAATCGCGTTCGAAATCCCACGGCGCGCGACGACGGGCTCCGCGACGTTTTTCCGCTGGCAGGCCCTGGGGCCAATCATCGGGAATCAGCAGCTCGACCGGGTTGATACGCTCAAGCTCGGCCAGCAGGTTTTCCCAGCCCTTGATTTCCAGCACCGTGAAATTGCCGCTGGTGATGTCGAGCACGGCAAGGCCGAACAGGCGCTCGTCGCCCAGTACGGCGGCGATCAAGTTATCCCGACGCTCGTCCAGCAACGCTTCGTCGCTGACGGTGCCCGGCGTGATGATGCGCACCACCTGACGATCAACCGGGCCTTTGCTGGTCGCCGGATCGCCGATCTGTTCACAGATGACCACGGACTCGCCCAATTTCACCAGCTTGGCCAGATAGCCTTCCGCTGCGTGATAGGGGATGCCGCACATGGGAATGCTTTGCCCTGCTGACTGGCCCCGGGCGGTCAACGTGATGTCGAGCAGCTTGGCCGCCTTCTTGGCGTCTTCGTAGAAGATCTCGTAGAAGTCACCCATGCGATAAAACATCAACTGGTCGGGGTGCTGATTTTTCAGCCGCCAGTACTGCTGCATCATGGGGGTGTGCGAGGAGAGGTCGGAAATTGCTTTATTCATCAGTTATTTAGGCAAATTCTGTAGGAGATTGAGGCAAGTTTCGGGCGACGACGTGGATTCCACCTACGTGGCTCGACGTCATGTCCGATTGCTTTTGCGATGGCGGCAAGGTTACCACGCACGTTCGCGGGCCGCAGGTCCGGCTGATTCGTCACGGCGCGTTTCCGAACCGACACGAAACGCTTCGAGCTGGCTAGGATGTCGAGCACCGCCCGACTGGAGGCGGCATCATCGACAAGGATTGCACCATGCAACGCAAGCGAGGACGAGATTCAACCAACGGCCGTTTCATCCCTCTGGAGGAGGCCAAGCGACGTCCACGGGAAACCATCGTGGAAACCGTCAAGAAACCCTGCCCCGAAAAACCGGAGCGCAAATAAGTGTCTTGCAGGCGTGATCCGGATTCAGGTCGCGTCCTGTGTTGCAGATCGACCCGGCTGGTGTAGCGTGTCTGCTTCGCCTCGACCGATACGGAGAATCTCCCGTGGATGACATTACCCATCTGGCAGCAACCCTGGGCCAGCAACTGTTGGCAACAGGCGCGCAGGTCAGCACGGCCGAATCCTGCACCGGAGGCGGTATCGCCGAAGCCATCACCCGAATCCCGGGGAGCTCGGCCTGGTTCGAGGCCGGGTATGTCACTTACTCCAACCGGCAGAAGACCCGACAACTGGCAGTGCCGGAAGCGGTGTTTGCGCAAGTCGGTGCCGTCAGTCGCGAAGTGGTCGAGGCCATGGCAAGGGGCGCGCAGGCCAACAGCGGCGCGCAGTTTTCGGTCGCGGTCAGCGGCGTGGCCGGGCCGGACGGGGGCTCGCTGGAGAAACCCGTGGGCACGGTGTGGGTCTGCTGGGGTGTGGCGGAACGATTGATCGCCGGGCGGTTTCTATTTGCAGGTGACCGCGATGCGGTCCGCCGACAAACGGTGATCGCCGCGCTAGAGGGGCTTGTCCGGCTCTCTCGCGGAGAAATACCAAATCAGGGGTAGGCGCGCGTCGGACCCTGTGGAATAATACTGGCTACTTATACAGTTATATCGGCCGTCAAGGCCTAACCTATTACGAGAGGATTCAATGGACGACAACAAGAAGAAAGCCTTGGCTGCGGCCTTGGGTCAGATCGAGCGTCAGTTCGGCAAAGGTGCCGTAATGCGCATGGGTGACCATGACCGCCAGGCTATTCCTGCTATCTCCACCGGCTCGCTGGGCCTCGATATCGCACTCGGTATCGGTGGCCTGCCAAAAGGCCGGATCGTTGAAATCTACGGCCCGGAATCTTCGGGTAAAACCACCCTCACTCTGTCCGTCATCGCAGAAGCCCAGAAAATGGGCGCCACCTGCGCATTCGTCGACGCCGAGCACGCGCTCGATCCAGAGTACGCCGGCAAGCTGGGCGTCAACGTCGATGACCTGCTGGTCTCCCAGCCAGACACCGGCGAACAGGCCCTCGAAATCACCGACATGCTGGTGCGTTCGAACGCGATCGACGTCATCGTCGTCGACTCCGTTGCCGCTCTGGTGCCAAAGGCTGAAATCGAAGGCGAAATGGGCGACATGCACGTCGGCCTGCAAGCCCGACTGATGTCCCAGGCGCTGCGTAAGATCACCGGTAACATCAAAACTGCCAACTGCCTGGTTATCTTCATTAACCAGATCCGTATGAAGATCGGCGTGATGTTCGGCAGTCCGGAGACCACCACCGGTGGTAACGCGCTGAAGTTCTACGCATCGGTCCGTCTGGACATCCGTCGCACGGGCGCGGTCAAGGAAGGCGACGAAGTCGTCGGTAGTGAAACCCGCGTTAAAGTCGTCAAGAACAAGGTGGCTCCGCCGTTCCGTCAGGCTGAGTTCCAGATTCTCTACGGCAAGGGCATCTACCGTAACGGCGAGATCATCGACCTCGGCGTGCTGCACGGTCTGCTGGAGAAATCCGGTGCCTGGTACAGCTACCAGGGCAGCAAGATCGGTCAGGGTAAGGCCAACTCCGCGAAGTTCCTGGCGGACAACCCGGAAATTGGTACCACCCTCGAAAGGCAGATTCGCGAGAAGCTGCTGACGGCAGCGCCTGATGTGAAGGCCCAGTCGTCCCGCGTAGCGGCAGACGATGTGGCTGAAGTCGAAGCTGACGCGGACATCTGATCCCCGCCATGCCAGCTGTGCTTGATACGCCCGTCGCTGTAAGGCGTACTGCAATGGACCTGCTCGCACGACGCGAGCACGGTCGTGTCGAGCTGACGCGCAAGTTGCGTCAGCGCGGCGCTCCCCCCGAATTGATTGACGCAGCGCTCGACCGTCTGACGGAAGAGGGTCTGCTATCTGAATCCCGATACCTCGAAAGCTTCGTTTCCTACCGTGCCCGTTCTGGCCACGGCCCTTTGCGTATCCGCGAAGAGCTGGGGCAACGCGGCTTGCCGCGTGCAGACGTCGAACAAGCGCTGCGCGAGTGCGGCGTGGACTGGTGGGAGAAACTGGAAGCGCTGTGGCAGCGCAAGTTCAGCGGTCAACTGCCCAGGGATGCTCGCGAGCGTGGCCAGCAGATGCGCTTTCTGAGTTATCGCGGATACCCGCCCGAGCTGATTGGTCGTTTGCTGAGTGGCAAGGGCAACGACGACTGACGCGTGATCTGCCTGAAGGCGCGCAGACGCGCCCTCAAGCATGCACCATCACATCGATTTCACAGGCTCGCTCCCTCGGGCCTGCTGAGAGTGCGCAGGTCTTGCCCAGTTTTCCTCCAGGTTTATGCAGTCCACCAGTTCGCGCAAGCGGCCATGGTTGCGGCCGTTAAACGTGAATGCCAGGCGCGTGAGATGGCTGAACTGCGCTTCGTCATATTCGTCCTGATGCCCGTATTGCTGGAAGTCGCCGCTTAACCGCAGATCGACAAACCTGTCCTGCAGGGCGTTCAGCGCCTGTTCGCTCAAGGCGTGGTGCATGCGAATGACGAAGGTGTTCTTCAGCCAGCGGCTGGAGTGAAAGTTGCTGTAGAAGCGGTTGATCTCTGCGACGGCCTCATCGGCGCTGTACACCAGCTTCATCAGGTTCATGTCCGTAGGCAGAATGTACTTGTTCGTCTCCAGCTCATTTCTGATGAAGCTGAGCGCTCCTTCCCAGAAGGTCCCGCCCGGGGCATCCAGCAGCACAATGGGAACCAGCGGACTTTTACCGGTCTGGATCAGCGTCAGCACTTCCAGCGCTTCGTCCAGGGTGCCAAACCCGCCTGGGCAGAGCACCAGCGCATCGGCCTCTTTGACGAAAAACAGCTTGCGCGTGAAGAAGAAGTGGAACGGCAGCAGATTGCCGGTGCCATCCACGGTCGCATTGGCGTGCTGCTCGAAGGGCAGGGTGATATTGAAGCCCAGGCTGTGATCCAGACCGGCGCCTTCGTGGGCCGCGGCCATGATCCCGCCACCGGCGCCGGTGATGACCATCAGGTCCGAAGCGGCCAGCTGCTTGCCCAGTTCACGGGCCAGCGCATAAACAGGATGTTCGAGGGGTGTGCGGGCGGAGCCGAACACGGTGACCTTGCGCCGGCCTTTGAATCGTTCGAGCACCCGGAAAGCATTTTCCAGTTCGCGTAACGCTTGCAGGGTGATTTTGGCATTCCAGCGATTCAGGTCGTCCTGGGCCATGCGCAGGACGGTCAGGGTCATGTCCCGGTACAGCGGAAGATTGGGGCTGTCCGGGGCGACCGAACCGAGGAGCTCTTCGACCTTGAGGGTGAGGTCGTTTCCGTTGCTCTGAAAGTGTTGAGACAACGCGTCACTGGGTACGTACGGCATTCACGCTTTCTCCTTCTGCAGAATCATTGACCGTCACCAGGGGGCGGGATCGCGACGCTTCATGCGTCGGCGTGCGCAGCTCATCCGAAAGACAGGGGAGCATCAAAGCTGCGCGGCGCCCGATTCTGGACTAATCCGTGGTTGAAAAGAGAAAACATTGATGGCAACCGGTGCCGCAGGCAACCCTTTCTTGCATGCAAAATGTGATGAGTCAGGACGGGCACGGCGAAACGAAAAGCAGGCACCAGGATCAGCGATCAAACAGCGGGCGGGACGTGCTGAGTGGCGGGAATTTGAATGGCGTATGTAGCGGGGAGGGGAAGGCAAGACTGCGCGTTGAAGGGGTCTCGAAACGCGCAGCCCGTAAAGCTCGTTACATCACTTCTTGTGGGCAGGGGGCTTGGCAGCGCAGTCCGCCGCTTTGATTTCCTGGGTGGTGATGAGCTTGTTGGTTTTGTATTCGGTGAACTGGTACCGCAGGATCGCGCCCTTGGCCATCAGTTGGCGGTAACCGGCGTTGCGGCACACGCTACCGCCCAGCTGACCGCGGACGTCGTCCGGGTTTTCGCGCATCTGAGCCGCCTGGCCGGACTGCACGCTCAGGTGGTTGATCAGCATCTTGCCTTCAACGGTGTAGCCTTCGTCGAGGATGTCTTCGTTGATGGCGCGTGGGGTGCCGACACTGCTTTCCTTCGCGACTTTATCAAGCATCTGGCTCAGTTCGTAATCCTGCTTGGACGCCGCGTTGGCGCACAGTGGAGCGACGAGCAAAAGCGTGAGAGTGGGGGCGATGAGGCGCAGCATTGAATTCTCCTGGTGCGTGGACGGGTGTTGCAGAGGCTGGCCGTTGGACCGGCGACATCCCGAGGCGTTCACTGTGGGCGTGAGTGCTCTCAAGGCCGGGCAGTATAGGGGAGGAGCCTTGGCGGACACCAGAGAGCACGGCGCCTTGGCCCGCGTCTGATAGAATGCCGCGACTTTTCGACCTGCCGGATGCCCCTCGTGTCACTGCCTTCTTACCCCTCAATGACCCAGACTGTTTTTCACGGTAATTCGGTCGCACGTCTGAGAGATGAGCGGGAGGAGGAGAGCACGAAACCTTTCCTGGCTCGCGGATCAC
The DNA here is from genome assembly GCF_053903055.1 of Pseudomonas sp. AK106. NCBI lineage: Bacteria > Pseudomonadati > Pseudomonadota > Gammaproteobacteria > Pseudomonadales > Pseudomonadaceae > Pseudomonas > Pseudomonas sp. AK106. The sequence continues at coordinate 4,322,525 of NZ_CP096426.1, read as the reverse complement.
GTGCGCCAAGGTGCCATTGCTGTCGAGTGATCGAAAGTCACTGCCTTTGCAGGTGGCGTCCCAAGGTCCAGGCACGATCTGGGGTTTGCCTCATCATGACCAAAAAAGAGGTATTCAAACCCAGCAATACCGGTTGGCTGATAGCAGACGTGATTCAGGATAACCATGCGTTTGTGTGGTCACGCACTGAGGTCGACGAAAAGCTGATTGCATTGCTCAATGATCCGCAATGGCATCCCTACCTGGTGTTCCCGGGTGAATACGTAGCGGCGGAGCGCGTCACCAACACCGTGACGATTAACCCGAACAAGAGACCGCTGTTTGTGCTGATTGACGCGACATGGACTGAAGCGAGGAAGATCTTCCGTAAAAGCGCCTACTTTGATTCGATCCCGATTTTAAGCCTGATTCCCGAGAAGCTTTCACGATACAAGTTGAGACGCTCTACCCGCAGCGAACATCTGTGTACCGCTGAAGTGGCCGCACTGTGTTTCGATCTGGCCGGCGATACTGAGGCAGGCTCTGCGTTGAGCTGTTATTTCGATGTGTTCAGTCAGCACTATTTAGGGGCTAAAAATCAGTTGCCCCTCGACTTGCTAAGCGATGCCCATCAAGAGCTGAAGGGTTACCTCGAGTAGTCATCAGTTGTGTCGCCGCCCGCGAGCCGCCTTAAAACGGCTCGCAATACGAGTAAGACCTCAGGCGAGAGTTTTCTTCGGCCACAACTGCGCCAGCAGCATCCCCGCCAGCATTAATCCACAACCGATATAACCACGCAGTTGCAAGGCCTCTCCCAGAATCCAGGCGCCGGCGATGGCGGCGAACACGGCTTCCAGAGAGAGGATGATGGCGGCATGGGAGGCAATGGCGTGCTTCTGCGCGACCACTTGCAGCGTGTAACCCACGCCGACCGCGACGATGCCGCCATAAAGCAGGGAAGGGCCCGCATTGATGATCGCATTGAGGGCGATCGGTTCGAAGAGGACTGCCAGGAGCAGGCTCACTACCGAACAGGTGGCGAACTGTAAAAAAGCCAGACGGATCGGGTCGTGGCGGCTGGCGAACAAACTGACCAACACCACGTGTGCACCCCACACGAACGCGCCGATCAACTGCAGCCAATCCCCCGAAGCGACGTGAAAGTTATCGCCGATACTGAGCAGGCACATGCCGACCACTGCCAACAGGCAGCCCAGCCAGGTGCCCAGCCCGGTTTTATGCCCGAGCAGCAAGCCCAGCAACGGAACTACAATCACGTAAAGGCCGGTGATGAAGCCGGAGTTTGTCACGCTGGTAAACAGCAGGCCGACCTGTTGCAGGTTGATGCCCAGTGCCAGCGCTAGGCCCATGATGATGCCGGCGCGTAACATGCCGCGATTGAGCAAGGGCTCCGGCACGCGGGCCGTCTTGGCATTGCGCAGAATCAGCGGGATCAGGCAGAGGGAGCCCAGCGCGAACCGCAGACCCGAGAACAGATAGGGACCGATGTGATCCATCCCGGCGGTCTGGGCGACGAAGCCGGTGCCCCAGATCAATGCGGTCAGGAGCATGAGCAGGTCCGCTCGCAGGGCATGGTTTGGCATGATGGCACTCGTCAGGTCGGGGGCGCAGACTTTGCCGCAAAGCATCAGGCTTGACCACCCCGACTTCGCTGGGCATCCTTGGCGCCGCTCACGTACGGTCCCTGTGTCAAGATGTCGCGGGTGACCTCATTGGGTGTTGAATTCGTCGGCGCTCAGTCACTTACAGGATCATGAAATGCCATACGAAATCCTGATTGCCGACGACCATCCCCTGTTTCGCAGCGCCTTGCATCAGGCGCTGAGCCTTGGGCTCGGGCCGGACGCCAGATTGGTCGAGGCCGAGAGCATCGCTGATCTGGAAGCGCGACTGACCGAGAAGTCTGACTGGGATCTGGTTCTGCTGGACCTGAACATGCCCGGCGCCTATGGCTTTTCGGGGTTGGTGCTGTTGCGCGGTCAGTACCCGCAAGTCCCGGTGGTGATGGTCTCCGCTCAGGAAGAGGCCGCGGTGGTGGTCAAGTCCCGCGAGTTCGGCGCCAGCGGCTTCATCCCGAAATCCAGTTCCCTGGAAACCATTCAGAAGGCCGTGCGAACGGTGCTGGATGGCGATGTCTGGTGGCCCCCGCAGGTCAACGAAAGCATCAGCGTGTCGCCGGAGGCCAAGGCCGCCAGCGAAGGCCTTGCCAGCCTGACGCCCCAGCAGTTTCGCGTGTTGACGATGGTCTGCGAGGGGTTGCTGAACAAGCAGATCGCCTACGAGCTGAGCGTGTCGGAAGCCACGATCAAGGCCCACGTCACGGCGATCTTTCGCAAGCTCAACGTGCGCACCCGAACCCAGGCCGCTTTACTGCTGCAACAATTGGAATCCATTCCCCAGAGCTGATTCCCGCGAATCAGGCTAAACCCGGGCTTTACGCGGCTGACCTTCACACTTTTTTGACCGTCGCCGCACTAGCCTCCACCGCTTTCATTCATCAGTAGTTTTCCTATGACGTCCCCATTCAAAGGCCAGACCGGCCTCAAACGTATTCTCAACGCGTCTGGCTATTCCTTTGACGGCCTGACCGCTGCATTCAAGGGCGAAGCGGCGTTCCGTCAACTGGTGCTGCTCAACGTCGTGTTGATCCCGCTGTCCTTCGTGTTTCATGTCAGCCGCGGCGAGCGCGCGATCCTGATCGCGGTGTGCCTGTTGGCGCTGATCGTGGAACTGCTGAACTCGGCCATCGAAGCCGCGATTGACCGGATTTCCCTCGACCGCCACCCGCTGTCGAAGAACGCCAAAGACATGGGCAGCGCCGCACAGTTCGTGGCGCTGAGCATGATTGCCGTGGTCTGGGGCCTGATCTTGCTGGGCTGACAATCGCCTTTATAGCCGGGCTGCGCGTCAGGCAATGCTCGGCAGCACAATCTCGTCGCTGCGGTTAACACCGGCGGTGAATGAGCGACAGAGGTCGAGGAATTCGCGGATAGCGGACGTCTGATATTTCTGTTTGTGCCAGATGAAGTAGAACTGGCGCACCAGATCCAGCTCCGGCGTTTCAACCGCAACGAGGCTGCCGCGACGGAAAGCGTCACGCAGGGCCAGACGCGAGATGCAACCAATTCCCAGCCCTGACTCCACAGCACGTTTGATCGCCTCGGTGTGTTCCAGCTCCAGCCTCACGTTCAGGCTGTTCAGGTGATGACGCATGGCCTGATCGAAGGTCAGGCGCGTCCCCGAACCCTGCTCCCGCAAAATCCACGCTTCCCGCGTCAATTCCTCCAGTGACGCCCGGCCCTTTTTGGCCAGCGGATGCTGAGGGGCGCAAAACACCACCAGCTCATCCTCGACCCAGGTTTGCACTTCGATGTCGGGGTGGCTGCAGTCGCCTTCGATCAAGCCCAGATCGATTTCGTAATGGGCGACCTGCTGAACGATGTTCGCCGTGTTTTGCACGTGCAGCTTCACCTGGCTCTCGGGGTGGCGCTGCATGAAGCTGCCGATCAAGAGGGTTGCCAGGTAGTTGCCGATGGTGAGCGTTGCACCGACCGCCAGCGAGCCGAAGCCGGACTTGCCGTTTAGCAGGTCTTCGATCTCCTTCGCCTGATCGAGCAGCGCAACGGCCTGGGGCAACAGTTGCCGGCCGGTGGCATTGAGGCTCAGGCGCTTACCGGCGCGGTCGAACAGCTGGCAGCTGGACTGGCGCTCCAGTTCGGTGATGGAAGTACTCGCCGCCGATTGCGATAAGGAGAGCAGGACCGCTGCGCGGGAAACGCTTTCCTGCTGGGCGACGGCGACGAAAACCTGGAGCTGACGGAGAGTAAATCGCATATCTATATAACCGATAACCCATATCTTGATAATTCAGTTAACAGATATTGTGTCTGCCACTAGAATGTCGCGCAATGGCGCATCGACTGGCGCACGTTATTTATCAGGAGCTCCCACGTACCATGAGCAACATGAATCACGAGCGTGTCCTCAGCGTTCATCACTGGAACGACACCCTCTTCAGTTTCAAGTGCACCCGTGATCCTGGCCTGCGCTTCGAGAACGGTCAGTTCGTCATGATCGGTCTGCAGCAGCCAAACGGGCGCCCGCTCATGCGTGCCTACTCCATTGCCAGCCCGAACTGGGAAGAGCATCTGGAGTTCTTCAGCATCAAGGTGCCGGACGGCCCGCTGACCTCCCAGCTGCAGCATCTGAAGGAAGGCGACGAGATCATCATCAGCAAGAAGCCTACGGGCACGCTGGTGCTGGATGACCTCAAGCCGGGCAAGCATCTTTACCTGCTCAGCACCGGGACCGGTCTGGCGCCGTTCATGAGCGTGATTCAGGACCCAGAAACCTACGAGCGTTTCGAGAAGGTCATCCTCTGCCACGGCGTGCGTTACGTGAACGAAGTTGCTTACCGCGAGTTCATCACCGAGCATTTGCCGCAAAACGAGTTCTTCGGCGAGATGCTGCGCGACAAACTCATCTACTACCCGACCGTGACCCGCGAGCCGTTCGAGAACGAAGGCCGCCTGACCGACCTGATGCGCAGCGGCAAGCTGTTCAGCGACATCGGTCTGCCACCGATCAACCCGCAGGACGACCGCGCCATGCTGTGCGGCAGCCCGAGCATGCTCGACGAAACCAGCGAAGTGCTTAACAGCTTCGGTCTGACCGTTTCGCCGCGGATGCGCGAGCCGGGTGATTACCTGATCGAGCGCGCCTTCGTCGAGAAGTAACGCCATTCAGATACGACCCAATCGCCGATGAACATCCTCGCAGCCCTGCGAGGGTGACGTCATCGGCGAATAGGTCAGTACAGGCACCCGCATTTTTGGGGTCTGAAAAAAACCGCCTGGAGGTCACGGACCAGGCGGTTTTTTTGTGGGCAGGCGTCAGTCGTTTATCCACCGGCGGCGGGAACCACCTCCAGCACGCAAATGACACCCGGCTGCGGATAGTGCCAGCGAACGTCCAGATCCCAGAACTGCGCGCCGTAGCGGCGCTCTGGCGTGGGCGTCTGGTAGGCCGGTCGCGGGTCTTGAGCCAGGCACTGCTCGATCAGCTCGATCAGGGGTTCTTCGAGGCGCAACCCCTGTTCGCGGGCCTGGGTCAGCGCCGGGTCGGACCACTGCACCGGAATCATCTCCGGCGCGGCGGCGGCCATGCTGTTGCGTGCATCAGCGATCACATCGGCGTAAGGCACGTAGGGTTTGACGTCCAGCACCGGGGTGCCGTCCAGCAGATCGATGCCTGACAACCACAGGCGCCCGGCCTCGACCTTGTCCAGCTTGACCACCGACTGACCGATGCCGTTCGGCCGATGGGTGGCGCGCGTGGCGAACACGCCCATCGACTGATTGCCGCCGAGGCGAGGAGGGCGCACCTTGAGTCGCGGCTTGTCCTCCAGGGCTTGATGAAACAGAAAAAGCAGCCAGACATGGCTGACTTGTTCCAGGCCCTGCACGGCGTCACCCTGATCAAAGGGCGCGATCAACTCCAACACGCCCCGCGCGGCAGGCGCCAGTTGCGGCTGCCGGGGAATCGCAAACTTCTCTTTGAAGCACGAGCGCATGAAACCGATCGGCGAAACGCTGTAGGCCTGGGTCATCAACGGAGCTGCAGCGCTTAGCCGCGTACGCGCAGGGTCAGGCCGCGCAGGAAGTTGCGCAGCAACTGGTCGCCACAGACACGGTAGTTGGTATGACCCGCCTTGCGGAACAGGGCGCTGAGTTCAGGCTTGGACACCGGGAACTCGGACGCCTTGAGGATCGCGTGCATGTCGTCTTCCTTCAGCTCGAAGGCCACACGCAGCTTTTTCAGAACGATGTTGTTGGTGATCGGCAGCTCGACAGGCAGCGGCGGGCGGCTCTCGTCCTTGCCGCGCTTGAAGAACACTAGACCGTCGAGGAAGTGCGCCATGACTTCGTCGCTGCATGGCACGAAGCCTTCCTCTTCGTCTTTCTTCATGTAGGCCATGACATCGGCCTTGTCAGCGTCGAACCCGCCGAGCTTGATGATATCGACCACTTTGGCGTCGTTGATATCAAGCATGTAACGGATGCTGCGCAGTACATCGTTGTTCATCATGGTGCGTGTATTTCCTGGGGATTCGCAGATGAGCGCCCGCGAGAGTCGATAGGGCGCTCAGAAAGGGGATTCAGAATTTTTCTTTGTCGGTCATGTAGCGCCACTGGCCTTCAGGCACCTTGCCGATGGACACGCCGCCGATACGAATACGTCGCACCGAAACAACCTTCAGGCCTACCGCTTCGCACAGCTGGGCAATGACCCCGGGCTGCGGGTTTTTCATGGCGAAGCGCAGGCGGTTTTCGTTCTGCCAGCTGGCTTTGACCTTGGGCAGTTCCTTGCCCTTGTAGGTCATGCCGTGGTTCAGGCGGTTGAGGCCGTGGGTAACCATGTCGCCCGAGATCTCGACGACGTATTCCTGCTCGATCTTGCTGCGGTCGTCGGTGAGTTTGCGCAGGATTTTCCAGTCCTGGCTGAACACCATCAGGCCGCTGGCGTTGGCTTGCAGCGTGGAAATAGATTCCAGGCGCAGGAAGTGCCCTTTGAGCGGACGTCGGCCGATGCTGTGGTCGGCGGACAACGTACCGGGCGTGATCAGCGCCAGGGCGCTTTCAGGGGCCATGCCCGCCGGCGCGTTGAACAGCAGGGTGACGGATTCAGGGGTATCGGCTTTTGCTTCCGCATTCAGCACCACGGTCTGGTTTTCGACCTTGAACTGGGGCTCGTCGACGACAACGCCGTCCACCGTGACCCAGCCGCCTTCAATGAACAGCTCGGCTTCGCGCCGGGAGCAACCGACCAGCTCGATCAGGCGTTTGGAAAGGCGAATGGGGTCAGTCATGAGAAAAGCCGTAACAAAATGGAAAGGCGCCTATTGTACCCGCCCAGGCACCGTTAATCGCGGCCACATTGAAATTGGCGGGTGAATAAGCCTCCACTCGATGGATTTTTCCGGGAGCGACGCAGGTCTGCTCTCTATTCCTACATTGTCTGGAGCGAATTCATGACCAAATGGCTACCCGCACTGCTGATGACTGTCAGCCTGCCGCTACTCGCTGCGCAAACCCCGGCCTACGGCCCGCAGCTGGAAGGCTTCCAGTACCCGTTCCCGGCGCAGAACTTCAGCTTCGATTCCCAAGGCGCACCGGTGCAGATGGGTTACATGGACATCAAGCCGACTGGCACCGCCAATGGTCGCAGCGTGGTGCTGCTCCACGGCAAGAACTTTTGCGGCGCCACGTGGGAAGGCACTATCAAGGCGCTGACGGGCGCAGGTTATCGTGTGGTCGCGCCGGATCAGATCGGCTTCTGCCGCTCCAGCAAGCCGGCGGACTATAAATACACCTTCCAGCAACTGGCGCAGAACACCCAAGCGCTGCTGACCCAACTGGGCATCGATCACGTCACGGTGGTCGGGCATTCCATGGGCGGCATGCTGGCGACGCGCTTTGCGCTGATGTACCCCGAGCAAGTGGACCAGTTGCTGCTGGTCAACCCTATCGGTCTGGAAGACTGGAAAGCCAAAGGCGTACCGGATCGCAGCTTCGATGACTGGTATACCCGGGAGCTGAAGACCAACGCCGGCAGCATTCGCAAGTATCAGCAGTCGACCTATTACGCCAACGAATGGCGGCCCGAGTTCGATCACTGGGTCAACATGCAGGCCGGCATGTTCAACGGCAAAGGCAAAGAGGAGGTGGCGCGAGCTTCTGCCCAGACCTACGGAATGATCTTCAATCAGCCGGTGTTCTACGACTTCGAGAAATTGAAGATGCCGACCGTGTTGCTGATCGGCCAGAAGGACAATACCGCCATTGCCAAAGACGCAGCGCCTGAGGCATTGCGCAAGACGCTGGGCAATTACCCGGAGCTGGGCAAGGCCGCCGCCAAGCGCATTCCCCAGGCGACGCTGGTGGAGTTCGCCGGGTTGGGCCATGCGCCGCAGATTCAGGATCCGCAGCAGTTCAACAAGGTGCTGTTGGAAAACCTGAAGCGTTGATTCGGTTGAGCTTCAGCTGATCCTGAGCCGCATCCGCAGCATCGGATGCGGCCGACCGAGTCCATCGACTTCCGCCCGGCCCACCACCTCAAACCTCTGCCGTTCATAAAAGCCCAGCGCCTGGGCGTTCTGCTCGTTCACGTCCAGCTCGGTGATGTGGAAATGCTCGATCGCGTAGTCCAGCAGTTGCTTGCCCAGGCCCATGCCACGGTGTTCAGGGGCGATAAACAGCATTTCGAGTTTGCCCGGCGTGGTGCCGGCAAAGCCAGTGATGCGCAGGTGCGAGTCCCGGCTGCAGAACAGGTTCACGGCGCCCAGGTATTGGGTTTCCAGCAGATGCCGCAGCAGCGTGATGTAGTTCTCCGGCAGAAAGTCATGGGTCGCGCGCACGGAGGCTTCCCAGACCCGGGTGAGTTCGGCGAAGTCGTGCTGCCTGGGCAGATAGATGACCGAGTGCCGGGCCATATTGCCGCTGCTCCCTGGGTAGTGATCCTGATGTGGGGACGATAGCCAGAAAAAACAAACCCCGCCGTTTTACGGGCAGGGCTGTTGGAGGTGAAGCGCTGTCGAGCTGGAAATTGAGCCTTAGATCGGCTCAGCCCACAGGTCGTACTCATCGGCATCTACAACGCGGCACATGACCTTGTCGCCTGGCTTGAAGTCACGGTCGCTTTCGACAAACACATTGCCGTCGATTTCCGGCGCGTCGAAGAACGAACGACCGACGAAACCCTGTTCATCCACTTCGTCGATCAGCACTTCGATTTCCTTGCCGATTTTCATCTGCAGGCGCGCGGCGCTGATGGCTTGCTGGTGCGCCATGAAGCGGTCCCAGCGATCCTGCTTGATGTCGTCCGGCACGATCGGCGCATCCAGCAGATTCGCCGGTGCACCCTCGACAGGGGAGTACTGGAAGCAACCGACGCGGTCGAGCTGGGCTTCAGTCAGCCAGTCCAGCAGGTACTGGAAGTCTTCTTCGGTTTCGCCCGGGAAGCCGACGATGAAGGTCGAACGGATGATCAGGTCCGGGCACTGCTCGCGCCAGTTCTTGATGCGCGCCAGGGTCTTGTCTTCGAAGGCCGGGCGTTTCATCAGCTTGAGGATCTTCGGGCTGGCGTGCTGGAACGGGATGTCCAGGTACGGCAGGATCTTGCCCGCCGCCATCAACGGAATGATCTCGTCGACGTGCGGGTATGGGTAAACGTAGTGCAGGCGCACCCACACACCCAGCGAACTCAGCGCCTGGCACAGCTCGGTCATGCGCGTGCGCACCGGCTGGCCGTTCCAGAAACCGGTGCGGTATTTGATGTCGACGCCGTAGGCGCTGGTGTCCTGGGAGATCACCAGCAGCTCTTTCACGCCGGCTTTGACCAGCCGCTGGGCTTCGTCGAGCACGTCGCCAATCGGGCGGCTGACCAGCTTGCCGCGCATGGACGGGATGATGCAGAAACTGCAGCTGTGGTTGCAGCCTTCGGATATCTTCAGGTACGCGTAATGTCGCGGGGTCAGCTTGACCCCTTGCGGCGGTACCAGATCGATCAGCGGGTTGTGATCGAGCTTTGGCGGCGCGGCGTCATGGACGGCATTGACCACTTGCTCATACTGCTGCGGACCGGTCACGGCCAGTACGCTCGGGTGCACGTTGCGGATGACGCTTTCGTCGACGCCCATGCAGCCGGTGACGATCACTTTGCCGTTCTCGGCCAGCGCTTCGCCGATGGTCTCGAGGGATTCGGCCTTGGCGCTGTCGATGAAACCGCAGGTGTTGACCACGACCACGTCAGCGTCCTGGTAGGTCGGAACGACCTGATAGCCTTCCATGCGCAGCTGAGTCAGGATGCGCTCGGAATCGACCAGGGCCTTCGGGCAACCGAGGCTGACAAAGCCGACCTTCGGGGCGGCGGACGTGGTGACGGTGGACATTGACTAACCTCGGCGTAGGATGCCCGGCGAATAGCCGAAGCATTGACTGGGCGCTTGGGGCGCCTCTGATCAAAAAGTGCGCAATTCTAGCGGCGCGTCGAACGATTGACCAGTGTTATACAGAGAATTACGACGAGTGCTGCGCTATGCTTCGCGGCGTTACGCCCGGCGCCCCAAGTGGGCCGGGCGCATCGGAATTTACCGGTGCGGCGCAGGTCAATCCGACAACGCCGGATCGCGGTGATCGAGTCATGGTTTCAGGAGTGGTAAATGGGTCACGCAACGAGTCAGGCAGGGGTCGGGCATTCTTCGGCAAAACCGCTGAGTCTGCTGGTGGGCGCGGTGGGTGTAGCCTATGGCGACATCGGTACCAGCCCGCTGTACACCATTAAAGAAGTGTTCGTCGGCGGCTACGGCGTGCAAGCCGGTCACGACGCCGTACTGGGCATTCTGTCGCTGATCTTCTGGTCACTGATCTGGGTGGTCTCCTTCAAATACATGGCCTTGGTGCTGCGTGCCGACAATGACGGCGAAGGCGGCATCATGGCGCTCACGGCGCTGGCGCGAAGGGCTTCAGCCAAATACCCGAAGCTGCAGGCGAGCATGATCGTCTTTGGCCTGTTCGGCGCAGCGCTGTTTTACGGCGACAGCATGATCACCCCGGCGATCTCCGTGTTGTCGGCGGTCGAGGGCATGGAGCTGGCATTTGACGGGCTTGAGCACTGGGTGGTGCCCATTTCTCTGGTTGTGCTGGTGGCGCTGTTTCTGATTCAGCGTCACGGCACCGCGCGGATCGGCGTGATGTTTGGCCCGATCATGGTGCTGTGGTTCGTGACCCTCGGCGTGCTCGGTGTCCACGGCATCCTCCAGCAGCCGGAAGTGCTGCACGCGGTCAATCCGGTGTGGGCGGTTCGCTTCTTTATCGATCATCCCGGCATTGGCGTATCGGTCCTGGGCGCCGTAGTTCTCGCACTGACCGGTGCCGAGGCGCTGTACGCGGACATGGGTCACTTCGGTCGCAAGCCGATCTCGCGCGCGTGGTTCGCGCTGGTATTGCCGGCGCTGGTGCTGAACTACTTCGGTCAGGGCGCCCTGGTGATCCAAGACCCGGAAGCGGTGCGCAACCCGTTCTACCTCCTGGCGCCGAGTTGGGCGCTGTTGCCGTTGATCGCGCTGTCGACCCTGGCGACCATTATTGCTTCGCAGGCGGTGATCTCCGGGGCGTTCTCGATGACGCTGCAGGCGATTCAGCTCGGCTATATCCCGCGCATGTACATCCAGCACACCTCAAGCGACGCCCAAGGGCAGATCTACATCGGCGCGGTGAACTGGGCGCTGATGGTCGGGGTAATCCTGCTGGTGCTGGGCTTTGAGTCTTCCGGCGCGCTGGCCTCGGCCTACGGCGTGGCGGTGACCGGCACGATGCTCTGCACGACGATTCTGGTGGCGGCGGTCATGCTGCTGGCCTGGAAGTGGCCACCGCTGATCGCGGTGCCGATTTTGGCCGGATGCCTGTTCGTGGACGGCATGTTCTTCGCGGCGAACGTGCCAAAAGTCCTGCAGGGCGGGGCGTTCCCGTTCCTGGCGGGCATTGCGCTGTTCATCCTGATGACCACCTGGAAGCGCGGCAAGCAGCTGCTGGTGGACCGCATCGACGAAGGGGGTCTGCCGCTGCCGATCTTCATCAGCAGTATTCGCGTGCAGCCGCCCCATCGCGTTCAGGGTACGGCAGTGTTTCTGACGGCGCGTGCGGACGCCGTGCCCCATGCGCTGTTGCATAATTTGCTGCACAACCAGGTGCTGCATGAACAAGTTGTATTGCTGACCGTTGTGTACGAAGACGCCCCGCGCGTGCCGGCAGCGCAACGCTTCGAGGTCGAGGCGTTTGGCGAGGGCTTCTATCGCGTGATTCTGCACTTCGGCTTCATCGACGAGCCGGACGTACCGGCAGCGCTGAGCTTGTGTCACCTGAAGGAGCTCGACTTCAGCCCTATGCGCACGACCTACTTCCTCAGTCGCGAAACCGTGGTCTCGTCGAAACTGGAGGGCATGGCCCGCTGGCGCGAGGGTCTGTTCGCGTTCATGCTGAAGAACGCCAACGGCAATCTGAGGTTCTTCAAGCTGCCATTTAACCGCGTGATCGAACTGGGTACGCAGGTGGAGATGTAATCAGCTCCGTTTCGGCGCGATGGGGTTTAACCGGGAATGTGTCGGGTGTCACGCCGCGAGATTGATGGCGTACATACAGGCCTCTTCCCGGCTGAAGTCGATCCCCCGGGGATGAAACTTATCCCAGATGCTAACCGGCTTGAGCAGACCCCGAAAACAAAAAAATCCCCGCACTCGCAAGAGCGCGGGGATTTTTTATGGGTGCTGGATTACTCGGCGGCGGGCTCTTTGCCCTTCCACTTGTCGATCACCGCACTCAAGCGCTTGGCCAGGGCAGGGTAGTCTTCGTCAAAGTGATGGCCACCGGGCAGCTGCATCTTCTCGCCGGGCGCAGTGGCTTCGGTGCAGCCGCTTTCGTCCTTCTCTTCGATGCCGTAGACGCACAACACCTTGTCGCCGGGCAGCTTGGCCATTTCAGGCCCTGTCGCGGCTTCTTTACCGGCAGCGCCCAACCAGCCTTCAACAGCAATCTCGAAGCTGCCTGTGCGGGCGAAGGCGAGCAGGATGATCCCGTCGACCCGCGCCTTGTCTTCTTCCGGCAAGCGGTTGTAGATCGCGGGCAGCACATCGGCGCCGAAGGAGTAGCCGGCAAGGACGAAGTGCTTGGCACCCCATTTCTGCCGGTAGTGGGCCATCAGCTCGCTGAGATCAGCGGCCGTTTGCTCGGGGGACTTGTGCTCCCAGTAATAACGCAGCGTGTCGATGCCGACGACTGGGTAGCCGCCCATTTTCGCCATGTCGCCTGCCACGTCCTTGTCCAGGTCGCGCCAGCCGCCGTCGCCGGACAGAAACAGCGTCACCGTGTCGGAGGGCTGTGAAGACGGCACCTCAACCACAGGAATGTTCAGGCCGCCGTTGTCATCACCACCAATCAGCCGACGGCGCACTTCGTTGTTCAGCACCTGCGGGTACTTGATGTCGTAATCGCTGATGCTGGTTTCGGTGTTGGGTGCGTCGCGAACCAGCGTGGCGCTTTCGTCGTCAGGCCCATCGTTCCAGGCGACCGTCCATTTGCCGTGCGCGGCGGCTTTCGGCACAGGGTCGGTGCAGCCCGGCTGATCACGGACAAAACCGACCGAGATAGCTCGGGCGTTGTCGTTGTTCTGACCGGCCAGCCAGCGCCAGGCCACCGAAGCACCAGGCCCGACACCGGCGACCAGATCAGGGGCACCGTCGAGCTTCTGCAGCGCAGCATTGAAGGTCTTGGCCTGAAGCTGACAGTCATCCTTCGGCAGTGTCACTTGGATCACACGAGCGGAAGCGTCGTAGCTCAGGGCGAGCAGTTGCTTCTCGGTCAGTGATTCTTCGGCGGTGACGGCCAGGGCGACTTGGGTTTTCACCTTGGTCGAGGGCACTACACGGATCAGCGCAGAGCCGTCGTCCAGGGTGATGTGTTCAAGGGTCGGTTGCGCGGCGGGGCGGTTCCACAGCCAGAAACCCAATGCCACCACCAGAATTACCAGGGCTGCGAGCAAAAAGCGCCAGTAGCGTTGAATCATCAGCGTTTCACCAATCCAGTCAGGCCGCCCGCGATCAGGGCGGCGGTATCTGCCAGTGCCACCAGCGGATCAAGTCCTGCGGGCACGGCCATATAACGAGGTTCCCAGTCAGGCTGGAATTTGTCTTTGAAACGGCGCAGCCCCTGGAAGTTGTAGAGCTGTTCGCCACGGCTGAACACCATCGAACCCAGACGCTGGGTCAGAGGTGCGCCACGCCGCGGTTGCAGCCCGGACAACGGCACCATGCCGAGGCTGAAGCGGGCGTAACCTTCTTTTTTGTAATGCAGGATCAGCCCGACCATCATGAATTCCATGGTCAGCTTTGGCGCTTCCGGGTGCGAGCGCATCAGGTCCAGGCTCGCCAGATCATTGCGCGAGGTCTCCAGCAGATTGGAGAATGCGACCGGCTTGCCCTGGAAATGGACGATGGCGATACGGAAATGCTTGAGGTACTCCAGGCTGAAACGGCCCAGCGAGAAGCCTTTTTCGCGGACGTTCTTGCCCATTAGCCACGCATCGGAAATCACTTTGAGCTCATCCATGGGCGCTTGACCCACTTCATAGATTTCCAGCGACAGACCGTCGCGCCCACCCCGGTTCCAGGTGTAGCGCAGGTCCTTCATTTCCTTGCCCTTGGCTTCGATATCGAACTTGTGCAGATCCACGCGGGCTTCTTCGCCCAGCTTGATCGCAGTCAGGCCGATGTCCATGTAGAACGGCAGGTTCTCGGCGCGCACCTGATAGAACACGGGACGGGCATGGTGAACGTCGCACAGATCTCGAAACTGCCAGATCAGCTCGGCCCGTTGCTGGGTCGGGCCAATCGGGTCGTACAAGGCAACCAGGCTGCGGCCACGATGGGCGTACATCAGAAAGGCGTTACCGTCCGGGTGCATCAGCACCGCTTTGTCGCCGGTGAGGACCAGACCACCATCGGGCTGGCTGGACGCTTTGATGATCTCTGCCGCTTTGGCCAGTTGCGCCTCGTCAGGCAGGTTGATCACAGGGCGAGCGGTGCGCAGCAACCAGGTCAGCGAGACGATCAACAGCAACACCGCGCTGCCCAGTGCCGAACGCAGCCCGCGAGGGGCGTCGGCGTCCAGGGTGAATTGCCACCACAACTGATGGCTGTAGGGCACGTCCTGGTAGGCGAACAGCAGCAACCAGACCGAAGCGCCCAGCACGCAAACACTGGCGACCAGATACAGCGGCGAAAACGGCAGCTCCAGCAAACGACTCGGGCGGTAGAACGAGCGCCGGAAGATCGCCAACAGGCACGCGGTCAGGAGCAGCAGGCTCGCTTCTTCCCAGTCGAAGCCCTTGAGGATAGACAGGATGGAGCCCACAAACAGCAGAATCGTGGTCAGCATCCATGCCGCGGAGAGGCGACGACGCAGGCCCTGGGCAAGCAGCAGGCAGAGCACGCCAATCAGGCTGGCGCCGAAGTGAGAAGCGTCGATCAGTCGATGGGGAATGAGGAACCCGAGACTCTCCAGACGGGTATCAATCTCGGGCGTGGAGCCGGAAAACAGCAGTACCACGCCGGAGAGGAACACCAGCAACGCCAGAATCGGGGCGCCAAGGCCTGATGCAACACGCATGGCCTGTTGCGCGAAAAGAAGTCGCTTGGCCTCACTGTAGAGCAGCACCAGACACGCGATCAGCAGTGGCATCACCACGTAAATCAGGCGGTACAGCAGCAGCGCGGCAGCCAACGGTGCAGCGCCCAGTTCGTCGGCAAATGCGGCGAGCAGAATGGCTTCAAAGACGCCGACTCCACCGGGCACGTGGCTGAGAACACCGGCGGCCAAGGCCAGCAGGTAAACCAGCAGGAAAGCGCCGAAGGGTGGGGCGGAGGGCAGCAACAGATAAAGGACGGCCGCAGCGGCTGCAACGTCCAGCGCGGTGATCACCAGCTGCATCAGCGTCAGGCGCACGCCAGGCAAACGCAGCGTTCGGCGGCCGGCGCGCACCAGCAAGTTATGCGGGATCGTCTGTTCCGGCAGACGTCGGCGATAAATGGCATAACCCAGGATTGCGCTGGTGGCCAACACCGCCACCGCCACGGTGGACAGCACCGGCACCGATACATGCAGCGCCAGCGAAGCGGCGGGCAGGTCGCTCAAGGTCGCCAGGGCAGCCAGCGGGGGAAGTGCGCAACCCAGTGACAGGCTGGCGAATAGGGTCATGTGGGCAACTTCGCCCGCACCCACTCCCAGTCGCGAATAAAGACGGTAACGAACCGAGCCGCCGGACAACATTGACAGGCCTACGGCGTTGCCGATGGCGAACGCGCAAAACCCGCCCATGATCAGCGACTTCGGTGGCAGATCGACATTGGCGTAGCGACTCGCGGACCACTCGTAGCCCAGCAGAATCACAAAGCCGATCGCCGTCGCCAGCACCGCGCCCGCCAGAGAAGGCAGCGGCACGCTGAGCAGCGAATCCTGCAGGGCGTAGATGTCCAGCTCGGTCAGCATGTGCCGGCAGGCGATCAGGGCGACGGCGAACAAAAGGATGGTGACGCCCAACCCGATGGGTTGACGATACTTGCTCACCAGTTCGCGTGGGCGCAATCGTTTCGGGGGAGCCGGAGGATGCTCCGTCACTGCTTCATTTGTGTCGGACGGGTTGGCGCGCATCAATCACTCCTTGGATCGTGCGCGACAGGATGGAGGTATACAGCCAAGTTACCAATCCCTACGCAAAAAATAATTCAGGATGTTAGCGCTTCAACGTCTAACGGGCGAATACCACGGGTACGTATCAGTGACCGTTCAGTCTAGGTTCAGTCGCTGGCCAGCGTATCGGCCGGGGCGATTAAAACTATTGCCCCGGCAACATACAGTAACAAGACCTCTCGGATGAGCGCACCCCGGTAATGGGATGTGACAAGGATTCCGACCCGCTGTTCGTGAGCTTTCAGCGAGGCAAAAAAAAGGCCACTCTTTCGAGTAGCCTTTTTAGATGTTGGTTGCGGGAGCCGGATTTGAACCGACGACCTTCGGGTTATGAGCCCGACGAGCTACCAGACTGCTCCATCCCGCGTCTGTGTGGCGGCATTCTACAGTCGAACGACAAAGTGTCAACCTTTAATGCCAAGGATCGACAAAATAACCGTATCGGGAGCGTTGGGTCGCCTAAGTGGCGGTTGGACAAGGTTTTTATCGAAATCCGCGCCTAAGGGCTGGTCGCCGTCATACATGGGCCCGGTTTGATTCATATGAAGAGGTGAGGGGGGTAACGATGGGGGTGGGCTTGCTCAAACAGCGGCCACAAAAAAGGCCACTCTTTCGAGTAGCCTTTTTTGATGTTTGGTTGCGGGAGCCGGATTTGAACCGACGACCTTCGGGTTATGAGCCCGACGAGCTACCAGACTGCTCCATCCCGCGTCTGTGTGGCGGCATTCTACAGAGGATCGCCGGGGTGTCAAGCAATCGGCAGAAAAAAATGCTTTTTCTTCAAGCGGTTAGCGTGGCGGTTGGGACGGATATCGGTGGCGCGCCTCGGTTTAGGGGTATTTTGGCTGGTTGGGTGGCGCGCACATTCCGTAGGGAGCGAGGCTTATTAAGTGTCAGAAAGTCGCGTGAATGAGATACTGCGCGACCGCTTTCCTACGACTCCATGTGATGCCGCAGCGCAAAATCATCCATATCGACTGTGATTGCTTCTACGCCGCGATTGAGATGCGCGATGACCCGCGCCTGGCCGGCAAGCCCCTTGCAGTGGGTGGGTCGGCAGAACGGCGGGGTGTGATCGCCACCTGCAACTATGAGGCCCGGGCCTACGGCATTCGCTCCGCGATGTCATCCCGTCATGCGCTGACACTGTGCCCGGACCTCACCATCGTCAAACCGAGGATGGACGCCTATAAAGAAGCATCGAAAGAGATCCAGACGATCTTCCGCGACTACACCGACCTGATCGAGCCGCTTTCGCTGGATGAGGCTTATCTGGATGTCACGGAATGCGAGCACTTTGCCGGCAGCGCGACGCGCATCGCCCAGGACATTCGTCGGCGGGTCTCCAATCAGCTGCACATCACGGTTTCCGCCGGCGTTGCCCCGAACAAGTTTCTGGCCAAGATCGCCAGCGACTGGAAAAAGCCCAACGGGCTGTTTGTGATCACGCCTGATCAGATCGAAGGCTTCGTCGCCCAGTTGCCAGTGTCCAAATTGCACGGTGTCGGCAAAGTCACCGCCGACAAGCTTGGCCGCCTCGGCATCATCACCTGCACCGATCTACGCGGCTGGAGCAAGTTGTCGCTGGTGCGGGAATTCGGCTCGTTCGGCGAGCGGCTGTGGAATCTGGCCCATGGTGTGGATGAGCGTCCCGTGCAGAACGACAATCGGCGGCAGTCGGTCAGCGTCGAAAACACCTACGACACCGATCTGCCGGACCTCGCCAGTTGTTTGCTGATGCTGCCGGCGTTGCTGGAAACGTTGAACGACCGCATCGGTCGGATCGACAGCCTCTACCGCCCCGGCAAGCCGTTCGTGAAGGTCAAGTTTCACGACTTCACCCAAACGACGCTGGAACAGGCGGGGGCAGGGCGGGACTTGAGCAGTTACGAGCAACTGCTGACCCAGGCGTTCGCACGCGGTGGCAAGCCTGTGCGATTGCTGGGAATCGGCGTGCGTCTGCATGACCTTCGTGCTGCCCATGAACAGCTGGAGTTGTTCAGCTGAGGCTGGTTCAGGCCAGGTTATTCGCTGCCCGGCGGCACTGCGACCAGTCGACCGGCGTCTTTTGCCAGTGACCGAAGGAATTCGTGCTGCAACTGCGGATCGTTGCGGGTCAGTTCGATCAATGACTGTTCCAGCTCACTGGCTTCTTCTTCCAGGCCCAGCTCGGACAGACGCTTGACGCGATGCACCCACTGGCTGACTTCGTCGTCTTCCAGATCGTCGTAAATCAGGTCATGGGCTTCAATCAGCTTGCCGCGCAGTGATTTGCTCAGCGGCAGTGTGGCAGTTGCCTGGACGTTGCTCTGGTCATCCTGAACCTTGATGTTCAGCTGGGTGACATAACTCAGGTTCTGCTCGGCGAACGGGCTGTCCAGCAGATTCACCCGCAGCACGCCGTTACGGTCCGTATTCAGCTCGTGGGCCTCTTTGCCCGCAGTGACTTCAACCGGCGCTTCACTCCACGGCAGGCTCGAATGCTCGACGCGATGATCGCGCTGCACCTCGTCGATACCGGCCAGGTTCTGTTGAGCGCGTCCATGGGAGGGCGCATTCATGAACGGGTTGACGCCCGCGACCCCGTAAGTGAGCCAGTCCTTGGTGACACTGTCCGGCAGGCTGCCGAACGTCAGCACGTTGACCACGTTGGCGCCGACGCCCGCGACGATGGCCACGGCGCCCAGGGGGATTTCATAGACTTCCCGCCAAGGCTGATACGGCGTGTACCGGTCGTAGTGGCGGGTGACTTCGAATTCAGTGATGTCGAAGGTTTTCAGCTCGTGGATGCGTATCCGGCGCTGGGGCAATTCCAGCGTCTTGGGCTCGCCAAGGTCGACCTGAAAACTGTGGTCGAGCAATTTGCGCTCGACACGTTCTTCATGCTCGCTGCGCTGGGACAGATGATTGGCACAGCCGCCGAGAGCCAGGCTGGTGCACAACACAGTGCCCGCGAGACGTGAGGTATTTCGCTTGAACATGAGATCTCTAGGTGCAGGTAAGGCGCATCGCAGAGGCGTGGCGGATGAAAGCGCGCCTGCACAATCGCAGGCGCGCCATCCGGTCAGCGCTTGATCCGGTCCTTGATGAAAGACAACACATCGGCAACAGGCAGGGCCTGCGGTTCGGCTTCGGTGCGGCTCTTGTATTCGAGGTTGCCCTCAGCAAGACCACGGTCACTGACCACGATGCGATGCGGAATGCCGATCAGTTCCATGTCGGCAAACTTGATCCCCGGGCTGGTCTTCTTGTCGCGGTCATCCAGCAACACTTCGAAGCCCGCCGCCGTCAGTTCGGCGTACAGCTTGTCGGTTGCCTCTTTGACTGCATCGGTTTCGTAGCGCAGCGGCACGAGGGCGATCTGGAAAGGCGCGAGCGCGTCGCTCCAGATGATGCCGTTTGCGTCGTTGTTCTGCTCGATCGCAGCCGCCACAACGCGGGACACACCAATGCCGTAGCAACCCATGGTCAGGGTGACCGGCTTGCCGTTCTCGCCCAGCACCTGGCACTTCATCGCGTCGCTGTACTGGGTGCCCAGCTGGAAGATGTGCCCGACTTCGATGCCGCGCTTGATGATCACATTGCCCTGACCGTCAGGGCTTGGGTCGCCGGCGACGACGTTACGCAGGTCAGCCACGGCGGGAACCGGCAGGTCCCGTTCCCAGTTGACGCCGAAGTAGTGCTTGTCATCAATGTTCGCGCCAATGCCGAAGTCGCTCATCAGCTCCACCGAGCGGTCGATGATGCACGGCAGCGGCAGATTCAGCGGGCCGAGGGAGCCCGCGCCGGCGCCGATGGCGTCACGCAGTTCGGCTTCGGAGGCCATGACCAGCGGGCTGGCGACTTGCTCCAGATTGGACGCCTTGATTTCGTTGAGCTCGTGATCGCCACGGATGATCAGCGCAATCAGCTTGCCTTCCTCGGCAGCATGCACAACGAGGGTCTTGACGGTCTTTTCGATCGGCAGATTGAACTGCTCGACCAGGGCCGCGATGGTCTTGGCGTCGGGGGTGTCGACAAGGCGCAGTTCTTCAGTCGGGGCAGGGCGGCTGGCCTCGCGCGGAATGGCTTCGGCTTTTTCGATGTTGGCGGCGTAGTCGGAGGTGTCGCTGAATACGATGTCGTCTTCGCCGGACTCCGCCAGTACGTGGAACTCATGGGAGCCCGCACCACCAATGGAGCCGTTGTCAGCCACCACAGGGCGGAAGTTCAGGCCCAGGCGGGTAAACACGTTGCAGTACGCCTGATGCATACGGTCGTAGGTTTCCTGAAGGGAATCCTGGGTCGCATGGAAGGAATAGGCGTCCTTCATGATGAATTCGCGGCCGCGCATCAAACCGAAGCGCGGGCGGATTTCGTCACGGAATTTGGTCTGGATCTGGTACATGTTGATCGGCAGCTGTTTATAGCTGTTGAGCTCGTTGCGGGCCAGATCGGTGATGACTTCTTCGTGGGTCGGGCCCGCGCAGAATTCGCGATCATGACGGTCTTTCAGGCGCAACAGCTCAGGGCCGTACTGTTCCCAGCGGCCCGATTCCTGCCAAAGCTCTGCCGGTTGAATGCCCGGCATCAATACTTCCAGCGCGCCCGCTGCGTTCATTTCTTCACGAACCACCGCTTCGACCTTGCGCAATACCCGCAGGCCCATGGGGAGCCAGGTGTAGAGACCGGAGGCAAGTTTGCGAATCATGCCGGCACGAAGCATCAGCTGATGGCTGATCACGACCGCATCGGATGGCGTTTCTTTCTGTGTGGCGAGCAAATATTGACTGGTACGCATGGTCGGCCGTTGTCGGTTGCGGTGACTGGGAAATGACCCGGCATTGTACGGTGGTGGTATCGCTGAGTACAGGCCGGACGGGCGCCGCAAGGGGAGGGATTGTCAACCGTGCGCCCATGAAAAAGCCCGGCGCGAAGGCCGGGCTTTTCGATAACGAGTGTCAGACAGTGCGATTACAGGACCGAAATCGGGTAGTCGACGATCAGACGGAACTCGTTGATATCGCCTTCGCCCTGGTCAGTGTTGGCACGGTGGAATGCTTGACGGATGCGGAACGACAGGTCTTTGGCTGGGCCGGTCTGAACAACGTACTTGGCCTCAACGTTGGTCTCGTGGTGTTTGCCATCCTCACCGTACAGACCGGTGTAGGTGCTGTTCGACGGAGTGTGAGTCCCGTCGATGTCAGTACCTGTCACGTAGCGAGCCATGAAGCTCAAGCCTGGAACACCGTAAGTGGCCATGTTCAGGTCGTAGCGGGCTTGCCAGGATTTTTCACCCGGGCCGTTGAAGTCGGAGTATTGAATCGAGTTCGCCAGGAAGATCGAGTCGCCACCGCGGTTGTTGTCGCCGATACCGATGTAGTCGAACGGTGTATCACCGTTAACTTTCTGGAATGCCAGGGTCAGGGTATGAGCGGCCAGGAACGAGTAGGCTGCAGACAGGGAGAAAGTGTTGTTGCTAATGTCGCCTGCTTTCTTGCTGCCGGTGTCCTGGGTGTTGTAGTAGTTGAAGTCGAACGCCAGCGCCTGGTCGTCGGTCAACGGCAGTGCGTAGTTCACGTTGCCGTAGGACTGGTTCCACACGTCTTCCAGTTTGTTGTAGTAGAAACCAACGCCCAGGTTGTCAGTGATCGAGTACTTGCCCCCGCCATAAGTAGCGGACTTGGAGGTCACGCCAGCGTAGGTGGCCCAGATATCGCCGTTGTGGGTCATATCGTCCTGGCTGGTGCCCGAAGTGAAGCGACCGGCTTCTACGTCAAGACCTTTGATCTCGCTGCTCTGCAAGGTCACGCCAGTTGCTGTTTGCGGCAGCAGGCGGGAGCCGCCGACTGCGAAGACCGGGTTCTGCGGCTGCATGTCGCCGATCTTCAGTTCGGTCTTGGAGACGCGGAATTTAACAGCGCCACCGGCCTTGCCGAAGCTGTCTTCGTTTCGGCCCTGGCTGTCGGTGACCAGGTTGCCTGAACCAGAGTATTTGTCGGAGCCATCGAGCTTGAAGCCGGCGTAACCGAATGCGTCAATACCAACACCGATCATGCCTTGGGTGTAACCGGAGCTGTAGTTCGCCCAGAAACCTTGGGTCCAGTCCTTGTCGTCTACGGCGCCATCTTTTTTGTCGCGGTTGAAGTAGTAGTTACGAGCTTTGAGTTCCAGCGTGCTCCCCTCTACAAAACCAGTTGCTTCGGACTGATCGCTTACGAATGCCGCAGCCGATGCCAATTGGGTGCTGGCTGCAGTAACTGCCAGTGCGATTGCGCTCCACTTCATCACTCTCATCGTGACTTTGCTCCTTTGGTTTTTAAGAAGAGTACTGCCGTCCACCTGTTTTTTTATCTGGCCGGCTTCTTTCTTTTTGGTGTCGGCGAAATCTACAACACGCTGACATTATTGGCGATAGTGACAAACCTATCCTTTCAGTTTCTTTACGGCCTTGTCGCCGCCAGCTTTGTCCATGTCGCTACTGAACAGCTCCTGTTTATTCAACCGTGCGCTACCGGGTCACTGTGGACGCTGAATTCATTCATCACTCATCGAATCCAGCCGCTCCAGCTACCTTGTCAAACGACGCTGAGTCCGTTCGGGTCCGGCCTGTCTTTCGACGCGCTCGTCTTCAAGCTTGTGTGTGACAAAGCAACAACCGTGCACAAAATTTCGACGAACATGAAAAAAATGTCGAAAGCGGTGAGGAAACATTCGATGTGGCCCTTAACCCACTGAATTAAAACGATAAAAATATTTTAGATAGCCTGCTTTGTAACATCAGTTGCCTTGAGGATAACGCGGGCAAATGTCACTGGCGTTACCTGTTACCCCTCCGGAGTGGGTAAATCGCGGATAGCTGTCACATATTCGCGCCTCATCTGAGTCTTTTTGGTGCGTCGTCCGGCGAAGTTGCCTGCGTTTGGTTCTCTCGGATCGGAGTCGGCCTGGTCGCTGGCGTTATGCAGCTAGGGTCAGTGTGTAAAATTGAACGTGAGGCCCGAGTTCAAAGGGTTTTCCCGAAATCCGGTGCTTGATTTGCAGCAACACATTCGGGCCTTAATCTGCTTCATGAGCGTGCGCTGCGTTTTTTTATGCTCGCTTCTGGTGCGAGGCGGGCGCGTACTGCTCGCCGATCAACACCAGATCCGCAAAATGCCTTGAACCGCAGTGCCAGATGAATCACGCGGAGTTCACGAGTATCCTTCCGTCTCCCACGACCTCCATCGGGCCGGTGTCTTGGCTCGATAAATCTAATCGGCGATCAGGAGTATCAACGTGTTTGTTCTGGATCCGCGTTTGCTGCAAGACACACTGCCGATTGGCGATTTCCCGCTGTGCACGCTGCTGCTGTCCAATGATTCCAATTACCCATGGTTCATCCTGGTGCCAAAGCGTCCGGACATCAGTGAAGTGTTTCAGCTTTCAGAGACGGAGCAGGCCCAGTTGTGGAGGGAAACCACCTACCTCTCGGCCGTACTTGATCGTACTTTCAAGGCCGACAAAATGAACGTTGCAGCCTTGGGAAATATGGTCAATCAGCTGCATATGCACGTCATCGTTCGCCGGGTCGGCGACGCGGCGTGGCCTGCGCCGGTGTGGGGCAAGCACCCCGCCAAGCCTTACTCGGCGGAGGAGGTGGCCCGGATTACCACGCTACTGAAGTCGGAATTGACCGAAGCATTCACCTTTAAGGAGGACTGACCATGGAGCTCGAATCTCGGGTCATGGAGCTGGAAAGTCGACTGGCTTTTCAGGACGATACGATTCAGGCCCTCAACGACGTATTGGTTGCCCAGCAGCGCAGCCTTGATCGTCTGGAATTACAGATCGCCGCCCTGATCAAGCGTCAGGAGGAAATGGGCGGGCAGGGCGACGGCTTTGCTGAAGACTCGCGTCCCCCTCACTATTAAGGGAAAGGGCGCTAAGGGCAGGAATTTCAGCCAAAAAAAACCGCGCCTGTGAGCGCGGTTTTTTTTTTGCGGCGACGTTAACGGCGCGGGAGCGCAGCGATGACGTCTTCCGCTTGCAGGCCTTTGTCGCGGTTCATCACCGAAAACTCGACACGCTGGCCTTCGACCAGAACGCGGTGACCTTCACCGCGGATAGCGCGAAAGTGCACGAAGATATCATCGCCCGAATCACGGGAAATGAATCCGAAGCCTTTGGAGGTGTTGAACCACTTTACCGTGCCGGTATCGCGGTTGCCCAAGTCCTGGGACTGCGCGGCGGGCGCGGGAGAGGAGCGATAAAAGCTGACAGCCAGGTGCAATGCCACGGCAATCACGACAGCGAGCAGACTGACCAGAACGGCCGGTTGGCCGGCGATGGTTTCAAGTGGAACGACCAGCGTGAGGATTTGAAGCACGACGGCCAGGACGAGCAAGCCGCTGACCAGGTTTTGCAGTTGATGACGTGGACCTTTATTCCAGTAGGGGATCACTGGCGCGAGCACCAGGTTGATGAGGCCGAAGAGCGCCAGGTACAGCGCATCCGGTTGGGACAGGTAAGAAGACAGCGCTTCACTACGCAGGCTGGGGATGAAAGACAGCAGCAGGGCAGCTGCGCCCGTTAGCAGGTGGACTATTTTCAACATTTCGATGACTCACATTAAGATGGATCACAAGGAAATAGCGGGTGACCTTCGGTACGCTTCGGGAAAAAAGGGAGGCGTGATGCACGAGTGTCGGTCCTGCCTATGCACTGCCGCCGGACGGCACTTTGGTGGCAGCGCGTCTGTATTTAACAGCAAAGCCGAGAGCTACTCAAATCAAGCGCTTAGCGCCCGTGCAGGCGGATGATTGCCGCCGTATGCCGGTTTTTTTTGATTGCGATCAAAAGCTCGTTCCAGAGCGGCCGCCATAAACAAACCGTCACGCCGATCGTTGCTATTAAATGAAGCGGGTCTGACCGCGGTCGTGGTGGCCGAACTAATCCCGACAGATGGCTGCGCAGGGTCAATGGTCTTGATAGAGTGGTCGGCAGTCGTTTGAAAAAAACCATCATAGAAGAGGGCTGAACATGGCAATCGATATCGGCATCAGCGAAGAAGACCGCAAGTCCATCGTGGACGGTCTTTCCCGCCTGCTGGCAGACACCTACGTGTTGTATCTGAAAACCCATAACTTTCACTGGAACGTGACGGGCCCGGCTTTCCGTACGCTGCACCTGATGTTTGAAGAGCAATACAACGAACTGGCGCTGGCGGTGGATCAGATCGCTGAACGTATCCGCGCACTGGGATTCCCGGCCCCGGGTACCTATTCGACCTATGCACGTTTGTCGTCGATCAAGGAGGAAGAGGGCGTACCTGCGGCCGAGGACATGATTCGTTCGCTGGTTCAGGGGCAGGAAGCGGTCACCCGTACGGCACGGGGCATCTTTCCGTTGCTGGACAAAGTGAGCGACGAGCCAACGGCGGACTTGCTGACCCAGCGCATGCAAGTGCATGAGAAAACGGCCTGGATGCTGCGCTCGATGCTGGAAACCCAGTAATCAGACACGCAGTAAGCGACAACTGATCAACGAAACACAGGCGCGGGCAACGTAACGAGTGCCCGCTCCGCACTGCCGCTACCCGCCTCGCACGACTGTCCCCTCCTGATTCATCCTCTGTGTCAAATCCCTCCGCTCATCGCGCTCATCTGTAAAACGCATTCGCCGAGTTTGTCGAGTCGGGCTGACTGCAGTCGTCGGCTGAACGGGACGAAATAAATCGGCGAAAAATACATATCTAACACCCCGAGGGAGATAGGGTCTGGGCCGTTTGCCGCCTCTCGAAAATCACCCCTGCAGCGTGGCGATCTCCTACAGGTTCAGAGTGCTCCTTCTGCTGGTTGCGCCTTTTGGAATACGGCTTGATAGACACCTCTTTTCAACTGATTGCGAAGGTGCCGATGCCAAATCCGTAATCGCAACAAGGGGGACCTGCATGAACCTGAATACTGCCCGAGAGGGATGGGAGCCGACCCAGTGTCTGAACGCCCGGGGCGACCCTTTTATCGAAAATTTCAACATGAGCCTCGCCCAGCCGCACGCCAGATCGGTGAGGCTCAATGGGCTGGCCACGTGCCTGCGACTTGAGGAGGTGTACTGGAATATTCTGTCCGAAATGGCCCGATTCAACGATTGCTCCATCAATGCCGTGCTGTCCTACGTCGATCGCGAGGTTCACCTGCGTTACGGCGGCGTCAAGAACTTCAGCGGTCTGATCCGCGTCGTGTGCGTAGCGCACGTATTGAGTGCCGAGGGCTTGCGGTTGACGCCGTCCCCGACATGACCTGATTTCAGCGGGCCCGTTGCGGCGGGCCTGCATTCGCTGGCGGCACCGCGCCATCCACGCGCCGCGCCGACATCTTCTTGCCCGGTATCGGGCTGCGCGGCTGCACAGCGATGATTATCCCTATATAATCCCCCGCCTTACTGTGGAAGGCAGGAACTGACCGTCAGGTCGGACTGCATGCCAAAGCTTGCGCACCCTTGCACCGGCGACGGGCGAAAGCTCCATCGAATTCCGAATTACGAGAAGTGAACACACGATCATGATGCGCAGCCATTATTGCGGCCAACTGAACGAGAGCCTGGAAGGTCAGGAAATTACCCTTTGCGGATGGGTCCATCGCCGTCGCGACCACGGGGGGGTGATTTTCCTCGACATTCGCGATCGTGAAGGTCTGGCCCAAGTGGTTTTCGATCCGGATCGTGCTGACACCTTCGCCATCGCCGACCGTGTTCGCAGTGAATACGTGGTCAAGTTGACCGGTAAAGTGCGCGCGCGTCCTGCCGGCGCCGTCAACCCGAACATGGCGTCGGGCGCAATCGAAGTGCTGGGCTACGAGCTCGAAGTGCTCAACGAGTCGGAAACCCCGCCGTTCCCGCTCAATGAATACTCCGACGTCGGCGAAGAAACCCGCCTGCGTTATCGCTTCATCGACCTGCGTCGTCCGGAGATGGCTGAAAAGCTGCGTCTTCGCTCGCGTATTACCTCGAGCATCCGTGGCTTCCTGGACGGCAACGGCTTCCTGGATGTCGAGACGCCGATCCTCACCCGCGCCACGCCCGAAGGCGCCCGTGACTATCTGGTTCCAAGCCGCACCCATGCGGGCAGCTTCTTCGCCCTGCCGCAATCGCCTCAGCTGTTCAAACAACTGCTGATGGTTGCCGGTTTCGACCGTTACTACCAGATAGCCAAGTGCTTCCGCGACGAAGACCTGCGTGCCGATCGTCAGCCTGAGTTCACTCAGATCGACATCGAGACCAGCTTCCTCAACGAAGAGGACATCATGGGCATCACCGAGACCATGATCCGCAAGCTCTTCAAGGAAGTGCTGGATGTGGAGTTCGACGACTTCCCGCACATGACCTTCGAAGAAGCCATGCGCCGCTACGGCTCCGACAAGCCGGACCTGCGCAACCCGCTGGAGCTGGTTGACGTTGCCGATCAGCTTCAGGCTGTGGACTTCAAGGTGTTCAGCGGCCCTGCGAACGATCCGAAGTGCCGTGTCACGGCGCTGCGCGTTCCCGGCGGCGCGAGCATGCCGCGCAGCAAGATCGATGAGTACACCAAGTTCGTTGGCATCTACGGCGCCAAAGGTCTGGCCTACATCAAGGTCAACGAGCGCGCCAAGGGCGTCGAAGGCCTGCAGTCCCCGATCGTCAAGAACATCCCGGAAGCCAACCTCAACGTGATCCTTGATCGCGTGGGTGCAGTGGACGGCGACATCGTGTTCTTCGGCGCTGACAAGTTCAAAATCGTCAGCGAAGCACTGGGCGCTTTGCGCATCAAGCTGGGCCACGACCTGAACCTGCTCACCTGTGAGTGGGCACCGATGTGGGTCGTTGACTTCCCGATGTTCGAAGAGAACGACGACGGCAGCTTCTCCGCGCTGCACCACCCTTTCACCGCGCCGAAATGCTCCCCTGAAGAGCTCGAAGCCAACCCTGCGACGGCGCTGTCCCGCGCCTACGACATGGTGTTGAACGGCACTGAGCTGGGCGGCGGTTCGATCCGTATCCACCGCAAGGAAATGCAGCAGGCCGTGTTCCGTCTGTTGGGTATTTCCGAAGACGAACAGCAAGAGAAGTTCGGCTTCCTGCTCGATGCGCTGAAGTACGGCGCGCCGCCCCACGGTGGTCTGGCGTTCGGTCTGGATCGTCTGGTCATGCTGATGACCGGCGCTCAGTCCATTCGTGAAGTCATTGCCTTCCCGAAAACCCAGAGCGCTGCGGACGTGATGACCCAGGCGCCGGGCGTGGTTGATGCCAAGGCATTGCGTGAGCTGCACATCCGCCTGCGCGAGACGCCGAAGGCCGAGTAAGCCGTGTAGGCCTTGTAGAACATGGGGGGCTCGGCGGACCGACCATTCGGTCCGCCCTGATCCCCGCCCATTCCGGGCACAGATTCGAGTGAAGCGTCTGCGTGTGAGCGATCAAGCGCGGGCGTGCGTGTTTCAAGGTTTGGAGCGTGTTATGGCTGGTCATTCCAAGTGGGCGAACATCAAGCACCGCAAAGAGCGTCAGGATGCCAAGAAAGGCAAGATCTTCACCAAGTGGATCCGCGAGCTGACCGTCGCTGCCCGTCAGGGCGGTGGTGATCCGGCGTCGAACCCGCGTCTGCGTCTGGCGCAGGACAAGGCCCTCGGCGCGAACATGAGCCGCGATATCATCGACCGCGCCATCGCTCGTGGCGCCGGTGCGGCCGATGCCGATGACATGGTCGAACTGGGCTACGAAGGTTACGGCCCCGGTGGCGTCGCGGTCATGGTCGAAACCATGACCGATAACCGTAACCGGACTGCGGCTGCCGTACGCCATGCGTTCAGCAAATGCGGTGGCAACCTGGGGACTGACGGTTCAGTGTCCTATCTGTTCGAGCGCAAGGGGCAGATATCCTTTGCACCGGGCGTTGATGAAGACGCGCTGATTGAAGCTGCCATGGAAGCGGACGCTGACGACGTGGTGACCCACGAAGACGGCTCCATTGACGTGTTCACCTCGTTCTCCAGTTTCTACGCTGTGCGCAATGCGCTGGAAGCCGCTGGTTTCACGCCCGCCGATGCGGAAATCGTGATGCAGCCGACCACCAGTGCGGTGCTCGATCTGGACATGGCGGAGAAGGTCCTCAAGCTGATCGATATGCTGGAAGACCTGGACGATGTGCAGAACGTCTATTCCAATGCAGAAATCCCGGACGAGGTGCTGGAGCAGCTTGGCTGATCCTTCGCCCGCTCGGACTTGAGGCCGGAGCGCACGAAGCGTTGATGATCAACGCTATCGGCCTCCGGCTTCTGCCTTTATGCTGCGTCCAATTGTTCGCGTTACCTCTCAAGCTGCAGGCGTTATGACTCTTATTTTAGGTATCGACCCCGGTTCACGAATTACCGGGTTTGGCGTGGTGCGTGATACCGGGCGTGGCTGCGAGTACGTGGCCTCGGGTTGCATTCGTACGGGCACAGGCTTGCTTCATGAACGGCTGCAGATTGTGTACCGCGGCGTGCGCGAGGTCATTCAGACGTACGGCCCGGTGACCATGGGCATCGAAAAGGTGTTTATGGCGCGTAACCCCGACTCGGCCTTGAAGCTGGGTCAGGCCCGCGGTGCCGCTATTGTTGCGGGCGCCGAAGAGGGGCTGGAGATCGCCGAGTACACTGCGACCCAGGTCAAGCAGGCCGTCGCCGGAACAGGCGGTGCCAACAAGGATCAGGTGATGATGATGGTGATGCATCTGCTCAAGCTGACCACCAAGCCTCAGGTGGATGCTTCGGATGCATTGGCAATCGCCATGTGTCATGCACATACCCGATCCAGCCTCATCCCTCACGGCCTCAATACCGCGCGCAGTCGTGGCGGTCGTCTGCGGCTCTGATGGCATTATTTGCGTTAGCACGGCCCGTCGCAGCGACGGGCATCTGGAAAGGATTTGATTCGTGATTGGACGTCTACGCGGTACGTTGGTCGAGAAGCAGCCGCCGCATCTGGTACTGGATGTCAACGGCGTGGGTTATGAAGTCGAAGTGCCCATGACCACGCTTTATCGCCTGCCTCATCTGGGCGAAACCGTAACGCTGCACATCCATCTGGTGGTCCGCGAGGACGCGCACCTGTTGTTCGGGTTCTACGAGAAGCGTGACCGCGAGATGTTCCGCGAGCTGATTCGTCTGAACGGGGTCGGACCAAAGCTGGCGCTAGCCCTCATGTCGACGCTGGAAGTGGATGAGTTGGTGCGCTGTGTCCAGGCGCAGGACACCTCCGCGCTGACCCGCGTCCCGGGCGTTGGCAAGAAGACCGCCGAGCGTCTGTTGGTTGAACTGAAGGATCGCTTCAAGGCGTGGGATTCGCTGCCGGGCACCTTCGCCCTGGTATCGGACGGACCAGGCGCGCCGATGGCAGTGGCGACGGCGGAGTCGGATGCAGTCAGCGCCTTGATTTCCCTGGGCTACAAACCCCAGGAAGCGAGCAAGGCAGTGACCGCGATCAAGGACAAGAATCTCAGCAGCGAAGACCTCATTCGCCGCGCATTGAAGGGGATGCTGTAAGTGATAGATGCCGACCGTCTGATCGCCGCCACCGGGCGTGACCGTGACGAGCAACTGGACCGTGCCATCCGGCCGCTGAGCCTGGCCGACTACATTGGTCAGCCTACCGTGCGTGAGCAGATGGAGCTGTTCATCCAGGCGGCGCGCGGGCGCAGTGAAGCGCTGGACCACACGCTGATCTTCGGTCCGCCGGGCCTGGGTAAAACCACGCTGGCACACATCATCGCTCAGGAAATGGGCGTTTCGATCAAGAGCACTTCGGGGCCCGTGCTCGAGCGGCCGGGTGATCTTGCGGCGATTCTCACCAATCTTGAGCCGCACGACGTGCTGTTCATCGACGAAATCCACCGTCTGTCTCCCATTGTCGAGGAAGTGCTTTACCCGGCAATGGAAGATTTCCAGCTGGACATTATGATCGGTGAGGGCCCTGCGGCACGCTCCATCAAGCTCGACCTGCCGCCGTTCACGCTGGTGGGGGCGACCACCCGTGCGGGCATGCTGACCAATCCGCTGCGTGACCGCTTCGGTATCGTGCAGCGTCTTGAGTTCTATAGCACCGCGGATCTGGCCACAATCGTGTCGCGCTCGGCGAAAATTCTCGGGCTGTACATTGAGGACGAAGGCGCATTCGAGATTGCCCGCCGTGCACGGGGCACGCCACGGATCGCCAACCGGCTGCTGCGTCGGGTGCGGGATTTCGCCGAGGTGCGCGCCAAGGGCGAGATCACCAAGGCGATTGCGGACCTCGCACTGAACCTGCTGGACGTCGACGAACGTGGTTTCGATCATCAGGACCGGCGCTTGCTGCTGACGATGATCGAGAAGTTCGATGGCGGGCCGGTCGGGGTGGACAACCTTGCGGCGGCGATCAGCGAAGAACGACACACAATTGAAGACGTGCTGGAGCCCTATTTGATTCAGCAAGGCTATATGATGCGCACACCTCGCGGCCGCATGGTCACGCGGCATGCGTACCTGCACTTCGGTCTGAACATTCCCTCGCGGATGGGCGACCGGGCAGTGATGGATGAACCGGTCGAAGACCCTGACGAATAAATGCACAATTGACCGATTTATTCGGGTGATTGAGGGTCTGAAGGGCAGTCACCGCTAAGTGATGTGACGCGGGCAGTAAAAACGGTGAAAAACAGTTGCCTGGCCGGATTGGCAACCTGAGGAGTAAGCACTAGAGTATGCGCGCGCAAAACGGGGCTCAGTCGTTCGCACATCGTTGTCGCGTTTATTACGAGGACACCGATGCCGGCGGCATCGTTTACTACGTCAATTACCTGAAATTCATGGAGCGGGCTCGAACCGAGCGACTGCGGGAACTGGGCTTTGCCCAATCCGCAATGGCGGGTGTCGAGAACCTGTTGTTCGTCGTGCATTCAAGCGAGGCTCGATACCACAAGCCCGCGCGGCTGGACGACGAACTGCTGATCAGCGCCGAAGTAATCGAATTGAACCGCGCCAGCCTGCGCTTTGAGCAACAGGTCAGGCGGGCTGCGGATGATGTACTGCTCTGCGAAGGGCAGTTTTTGGTGGCGTGTGTGCGCGCCGACAGTTTGAAACCCCGGGCCATTCCCGAAGCTCTGCGCACGGCCTTTGCCGGGCAGGGCGGCGCGGGTACACATTCAGAGCAGGAGATACAGCGTGGAAGCTAACGTCGTCGACCATTCCTCCATGTGGAGTTTGGTCAGCAATGCCAGCGTGGTTGTACAGTTGGTGATGCTGATCCTGGTGGCCGCCTCGGTCACCTCGTGGATCATGATTTTTCAGCGCAGCGCCATGCTGCGCGCCGGTCGTCGCGCATTGGACAGCTTCGAGGAGCGCTTCTGGTCAGGTATCGATCTGTCCAAGCTCTACCGTCAGGCCGGCAGCAATCCGGACCCGGACTCCGGCGTAGAGCAGATCTTCCGCGCGGGCTTCAAGGAATTCTCCCGTCTGCGTCAGCAGGCTGGCGTCGATCCGGATGCCGTCATGGAAGGTGTTGCACGTGCCATGCGCGTCGCGATCTCCCGTGAAGAAGAGAAACTCGAGCAGAGCCTGCCCTTCCTGGCAACCGTGGGTTCCACCAGCCCGTACATCGGTCTGTTCGGTACCGTCTGGGGCATCATGAACTCCTTCCGCGGCCTCGCTACGGCGCAACAAGCCACTCTGGCCACGGTTGCACCGGGTATCGCCGAAGCGCTGATCGCCACTGCCATCGGCCTGTTCGCCGCGATTCCTGCGGTCATCGCTTACAACCGTTTCGCCGCTCGTGGCGAGAACCTGATCGGTCGTTACTACACATTCGCCGACGAGTTCCAGGCGATCCTGCACCGTAAAGTGCACACCAGCGAAGAATAAGCAGGTATTTCCCAATGGCTTTAATCGCTCGCGGCCGACGCAACAAGCGCAAGCCGGTCGCCGAAATGAACGTGGTGCCGTACATCGACGTGATGCTGGTGCTGCTGGTTATCTTCATGGTGACGGCTCCGATGATCAACCAGGGCGTGAAAGTTGATCTGCCCAAGGTCTCCAGCGAGGCTTTGCCGCAGGACAACAACAATCAGGTTCTGACGATCTCGATCAAGGCTGACAAGACCTATTACTGGAACCTTGGCAGCGAAGTCGACACCGACAAGCAAATGGACAAGGCAATGACCTTGCCGCAACTGACCAGCGCAGTGACCAAAATCATTGCAGCCGGCCGTGACGCGGGCAAGCAGACCCAAGTGTTCATCCGTGGCGACAAGACGGTCGACTACGGCGCTGTCATGGGCACGATGGGCGGGTTGCAGAAGGCCGGGGTCGGGAACGTTGGTTTGATTACCGAGGCCCCCTGATGCAGCCGATTCGAGAGCCGTCCGCCTCGGAAAGCTACTTCTGGCCGTCCGTCTGGGCGGTAGGACTGCACGTCCTGATTTTTGGTTTGTTGTTCGTCAGCTTCGCAATGACGCCCGAGCTTCCTGAAGCCAGGCCGATTGTTCAGGCCACGCTCTATCAGTTGAAATCAAAAAGTCAGGCAACCACCCAGACCAACCAGAAGCTTGCCGGTGAGGCGAAGAAGTCCGCTGCGCGACAAACCGAAGTCGAGCAGATGGAGCAGAAAAAAGTTGAGCAAGAGGCGGTGAAGGCGGCGGAACAAAAGAAAGCCGATGCCGCTCAAAAAGCCGAAGAACAAAAGGCCGAGGAAGCGAAAAAAGCTGACGACGCCAAGAAAGCCGATGACGCCAAGAAAGCTGCGGACGACGCCAAGAAGGCCGAAGCCAAAAAAGCGGATGACGCGAAGAAAACCGCTGAAGAGAAGCAATTGGCTGATATAGCCAAGAAGAAAGCCGAAGACGACGCGAAGAAGAAAGCCGAGGAAGACGCCAAGCGCGCGGCCGCCGAGGAAGCCAAGAAACAGGCTGCCGAGGACGCGAAGAAGCAGGCTGCAGACGACGCCAAGAAAAAGGCTGCCGAAGACGCGAAGAAAAAAGCGGCTGAGGACGCCAAGAAGAAGGCTGCGGAAGACGCGAAGAAGAAAGCCCAGGACGCGGCTCGCAAATCAGCGGAAGACAAGAAGGCGCAAGCACTGGCCGACCTGCTTTCCGACAAGCCGGAACGCCAACAGGCGCTGGCCGATGAGCGTGGCGACGAAGTGGCTGGCAGCTTCGATGATTTGATTCGCTCTCGGGCGGCTGAAGGTTGGGCACGTCCCCCTTCCGCGCGCAAGGGCATGACAGTCGTGCTGCAGATCAACATGTTGCCGGACGGCACCGTGACTTCTGTCAACGTGAGCAAGTCCAGCGGCGATGGTCCTTTCGACAGTTCAGCAGTAGCGGCGGTCAAGAACATTGGTCGTTTGACAGAGATGCAGGGAATGAAGCCTTCGGACTTCGCACCTTACCGTTCATTCAAGATGACATTCACACCTGAGGACCTAGCCTTGTGATTAACCTTCTTCGAGGAATGCTTGTCGTTCTGTGTTGCGCAGCGGGTTTCGCCGCTGCCGACGAAAAGAACATTCTGGTAACAAGCGGCAGTGACCGCGCTACGCCAATCGCGGTGGTGCCGTTCGGCTTGCAGGGCGGCAGTGTGCTGCCGGAAGACATGGCCAAGATCATTGGCAACGACCTTCAGAACTCGGGCTACTACTCGCCGATTCCAAAGGAAAACATGATCAGCCAGCCAAGCCAGGCCAGCGAAGTCATCTTCCGTGACTGGAAGGCGCTGGGTGCCCAGTACGTCATGGTCGGCAGTATTGTTCCATCGGGCGGTCGCTTGCAGGTCCAGTACGCGCTGTTCAATGTGGCCACCGAGCAGCAGGTCCTGACCGGCAACGTTTCGGGCACCGCAGACCAATTGCGTGACATGTCGCACTACATTGCCGACCAGTCATTCGAGAAGCTTACCGGCATCAAGGGTGCGTTTTCGACCCGCATGCTGTACGTGACTGCGGAACGTTTTTCGACTGACAACACGCGCTACACCCTGCAGCGTTCGGATTATGATGGCGCCCGTGCTGTCACGCTGTTGCAGTCCCGTGAGCCGATCCTGTCGCCTCGCTTTGCGCCCGACGGCAAGCGTATTGCCTATGTGTCGTTCGAACAGAAGCGCCCACGGATCTTCGTTCAGCACATCGACACCGGTCGTCGCGAGCAGATCACCAACTTCGAAGGCCTGAACGGCGCCCCTGCGTGGTCCCCGGATGGCACTAAGCTGGCCATGGTCTTGTCGAAAGATGGCAACCCGGAAATCTATGTGATGAATCTGGCGTCGCGTCAATTGTCGCGAGTGACCAACGATTCTTCCATTGATACAGAACCGTTCTTCGGTAAAGACGGCTCCACGCTTTATTTCACGTCTGACCGCGGCGGCAAGCCACAAATCTATAAAACCAATATTAATGGCGGAGGGGCAGAGCGCGTTACTTTCATCGGTAACTACAATGCCAACCCTAAGTTATCGGCGGATGAAAAGACTCTGGTGATGATTCATCGTCAAGATGGCTTCACTAACTTCAAGGTGGCAGCTCAGGATTTGCAGCGCGGTAGCGTAAAAATCCTCACAGACAGCAACCTTGATGAGTCGCCTACTGTTGCGCCTAACGGCACCATGGTAATCTACGCCACCCGCCAGCAGGGCCGGGGAGTCTTGATGCTCGTGTCCATTAATGGACGCGTAAGGCTCCCGCTTCCTACCGCTCAAGGCGAAGTCAGAGAACCTTCCTGGTCCCCTTACCTGAACTGACGCGGCGCTTTACGTTGTACTTAACACACTTGGGGTTCATTAGGAGTTTTACGATGGAAATGCTGAAGTTTGGTAAATTTGCTGCGCTGGCTCTGGCCATGGCTGTAGCTGTAGGTTGCTCGTCCAAAGGCGGCGACAATGCCGGTGCTGGCGGCGCTGCTGTTGATCCTAACGCTGGTTATGGCGCTAACTCTGGCGCTGTTGATGGCAGCCTGAGCGAAGAAGCTGCTCTGCGCGCTATCACCACTTTCTACTTCGAATACGACAGTTCCGACCTGAAGCCAGAAGCCATGCGCGCTCTGGACGTTCACGCCAAAGACCTGAAAGCCAACGGCGCTCGCGTAGTTCTGGAAGGCAACACCGACGAACGCGGTACTCGCGAATACAACTTGGCCCTGGGCGAGCGTCGTGCGAAAGCCGTTCAACGCTACCTGGTTCTGCAAGGCGTTTCGCCAGCTCAGCTGGAACTCGTTTCCTACGGTGAAGAGCGTCCAGTTGCTACCGGTAACGACGAGCAATCGTGGGCTCAAAACCGTCGCGTCGAACTGCGTAAGTAATTTGACATGCGAACGTGCCGACGTGCTTTAACCGTTTTGGCTCTCACCCTTCCTCTTGCAGCGATGGGTGCGGTTCCTGTGGTCGATGACAACTCTGGCTCTGCTGGTAGCAGTTATCCGCCATCGGGTTATGGCACGTCTGGCGCCTACGCCGGGGGTGCGGCTACGGCCGCGCCTTCGGCGCAAGGTCAGCTGTTCATGCAATTGCAGCAAATGCAGGACGAAATTTCGCGCTTGCGCGGAATAGTGGAAGTTCAGCAGAACGATATCCAGCAGATGAAGCAAGAAGCGCTGGATCGTTACAAAGATCTCGATTCCCGTATCGGAGCTGGAGGCGCATCTGCCCCATCAGCTACCAACAATTCAGCATCCGACGGTGGCAGCAATGCCGGCGGAGCACCCGCGTCATCAGCCGCTCAAGCGCCTCAGGCGAGCAGCGAGCCCGGTGACCCAGCGAAAGAAAAGCTTTATTACGACGCTGCTTTCGACCTGATCAAGGCGAAAGACTTCGACAAGGCCAGTCAGGCTTTCGGAGCGTTCCTGCGCAAATACCCGAACAGCCAGTACGCGGGCAATGCTCAATACTGGTTGGGCGAAGTCAATCTGGCCAAGGGTGACCTTCAAGGTGCCGGTCAGGCCTTCGCAAAGGTCAGTCAGCTTTACCCAAAGCACGCCAAAGTGCCTGATTCCCTGTACAAGCTGGCGGACGTTGAACGTCGACTGGGTCACACTGACAAAGTGAAGGGTATCCTTCAGCAAGTGGTTGCTCAATATCCGGGCACCTCAGCCGCTCAGCTGGCTCAGCGAGACCTGCAGCGTCTCTGATTGCTACTCAATCTGACCGCTGATTCAAGAAAGCCGCGCATTGCGCGGCTTTCTTCGTTAGAATTCCGCCCCCGAAATTCCGGTATTGATTACGCTTCTGTGGATTCTGCGTGCGCAGGGTGTACAGAAGTGCCTGACGGAGGCGGATGGCCTGTTTAGCCGTTACGCCCGTGGCCCCTATGCAAGACACATTACGCATCACCGAAGTTTTCTACTCTCTGCAGGGTGAAACGCGCACGGCAGGCTTGCCTACCGTTTTCGTGCGACTCACCGGCTGCCCATTGCGTTGCGGTTATTGCGATAGCGAATACGCCTTCACCGGCGGAACCATCCAGACCCTCGATTCACTGATGGAGCAGGTTGCCAGCTATCGCCCGCGCTACGTCTGCGTCACAGGCGGCGAGCCCCTTGCTCAGCCGAACGCTATTCCTTTGCTTCAGCGGCTGTGTGACGCGGGCTACGAGGTTTCTCTGGAAACCAGTGGCGCGCTGGACATTTCGAAAGTCGATCCCCGCGTGAGCCGCGTCGTCGACTTGAAGACCCCAGGTTCAAAAGAAGTGGCACGCAACCGATACGAAAATATTGACCTGCTCACGCCCAACGACCAGATCAAATTCGTGATTTGTTCGCGGGAAGATTACGACTGGGCCGTCTCCAAGATCATTCAGTACGGTCTGGACCGTCGCGCCGGCGAAGTGCTTTTTTCCCCTGTCCACCGCGATTTGAACGTCAGAGACCTGGCCGACTGGATCGTTGCCGACAACCTCCCGGTGCGTCTGCAATTGCAGTTGCATAAAATCCTCTGGAACGACGAGCCGGGGCGCTGAATGAGTGAGCAATCGATGACTGAGAAAAGAGCGGTAATCCTGCTGTCCGGCGGCCTGGATTCGGCCACCGTGGTGGCAATGGCCAAGGCCGATGGTTTTAGCTGCTACACCATGAGCTTCGACTACGGCCAGCGGCATCGCGCCGAGTTGCAGGCGGCGGAGCGGGTAGCGGCGGATATGGGCGTCGTTGAGCACAAGGTCATCGGCCTTAACCTCAACGGCATCGGCGGGTCTGCGCTGACTGACAGCAGCATCGCGGTGCCGGAGACGCCGGGCGAAGGCATACCGGTGACATACGTGCCGGCGCGCAATACCGTTTTCCTCTCTCTCGCGTTGGGCTGGGCCGAAGTGCTCGGCGCACGGGATATCTTCATCGGGGTCAACGCCGTGGATTACTCCGGCTACCCGGATTGCCGTCCGGAGTTTGTCGAGTCGTTCGAGCGCATGGCCAATCTCGCCACCAAGGCTGGCGTTGAAGGGCAGGGATTCAGGATACAGGCGCCGCTGCAGATGCTGAGCAAGGCCGATATCGTCAAAACCGGTACGCGTTTGGGTGTGGATTACGGGTTGACGGTTTCCTGCTATCAAGCCGACGAGCAGGGGCGTGCTTGCGGAAAATGCGACAGCTGCCGCTTGCGCGCTGAGGGCTTCGCGGCGGCGGGTGTGACGGACCCGACGCGTTATTTTTAAATTATTTTCGCTTGGGTGTTGAATTACTGTGAAATATCAGTAATATACGCGCCACAACGAAGCGGGTCGTTAGCTCAGTTGGTAGAGCAGTTGGCTTTTAACCAATTGGTCGTAGGTTCGAATCCCACACGACCCACCATTTCGAAAATCTGGAAGGCCCATGAAAATGCGGATTTCCAGATTTTTTTTTGCCTGTCTGAAAAGCAGTAGGGCGTGAGTAAAGCTGCGAACTGAGGCGATGCAACTGGGAACTGGGCACGACTATTCCCTCAGTTTCGCTGTGTGCCAGGCGACTGCAGCTTGTTGAAGTTGTCCACCTCCTTTCGCCCTGTGCATCCAATCACCTGATGCGCGCCGCATCTGACTGGCCGTCTACCGAAGCGCGATGTGATGCTTTTGTGGGTCACCCCTTCCAGCGACATCCGGATAGCTCAGCTGGCCTCGCTGGAAGTCGCAGACGTGCGGTATCCCATCGGAGCCATCAAGCCTGAGGTGTAGTCACGCGCAGACTTCACCACGGGCCGTCGGCCGCGCATTGTCTACCTGACCCCACCTACGATCCCTTCCTGCCTTGCTCCAACGATCGACCCAGTGAGAATTCGGCACGCCTTCGCGGTTGCGCTCTCATGGCGACATCAGTAATGATTGTTGGATCCAAGTGTGCGCAAGAATCGTAGTTGCCCCCTCAGCCTGCTTAAACGGCGGGCTTTGGCAGCATCTTCACATCCTCGAATTTCGCCCCGTCAATACGGGCCAACATCTCCTCGGACGACAAACCAGTACAGGGAACGACATCAATGCAATCTAATTTCAGCAAAGGCGTTATTTTCGCGCTCTCCGCTGCCGCACTGAACGCAACCATTGGGGTGCTCAGCAAGTTGCTCATGAGCAATGGCTTCACTTCCAGCAGCGTTGCCGTCATCAAAACGATAGTGGGGTGCATCCTGCTCTCGATCGTGCTGCTTTTTCTCAAGCGTCCGACCTCAGCCGCCAAATGGAGCCAGGCGGCGATCTGCGCGTTCCTTGGTATTTTCGTGCTGTTCCATTTCGAGACTTCCGCCTACCGGCATTACGCCGCCGCGGGTGTCGTCGTCGTACTCATGGCCAGTGCCTCAATTTCGTCGATCATTCTGGGGCGCCTGTTCCTGAAGGATCCCATCACTGCAAACGCAACCGTGGGTGCCGCACTTGCCATCTCAGGGATTGCAGTGATATTCGGCGCTGATTTGCAGCAGGGTTTCACTCTGGAAGGCGCAGCGCTGGCCTCCGTCGCAGGCTGTGGCTACGGAGCGTTTTCAGTTGTGATGAAAAAAATGGGTGTTTCAGGTGGCTTGCATTTCACTCGTCAACTGCTCTTCTTCGGCAGCCTGTACCTGCTGATGCCTGCCGCTGGCGATGGCTTCGTGATAGGCGAGCTGTCATCCATGGCGATTGCCGCACTGCTGGCGCTGGCCGCGCTGCCGACCATCCTTGGCTTTTTCTGCACGACCAAGGCGATCGAATACCTCAAGCCATCCCAGGTGCAAGCGCTTGAACTGACCGAACCGCTCTTCGCGGCACTGCTGGCAT
Organism: Pseudomonas sp. AK106; assembly: GCF_053903055.1. Classification (NCBI taxonomy): domain Bacteria; kingdom Pseudomonadati; phylum Pseudomonadota; class Gammaproteobacteria; order Pseudomonadales; family Pseudomonadaceae; genus Pseudomonas; species Pseudomonas sp. AK106. The sequence continues at coordinate 4,282,029 of NZ_CP096426.1, read as the reverse complement.
TTGTCGCCCTCAATGAAGTACCGCGCGAAAGCCTTTATCTGGGAGCGGCCCTGATCATCGCTGGTTTGTGTTTCTCCAACGAACTGATACGTCTGGGTCACAAAGCGTCGGCCCAGGCGGAGCGGGTCAGTCGCATTTAATGGGGATTCATTAGGGGCTGCGTTGCCGAATGCCTTGGGCTAAGCGCGTTATGTCACGGGGGCTTGGAGCGAGTCTTACGCCCGCTTGTCTCTAACAATGGGTCGTAGGTTCGAATCCCACACGACTCACCATTTGAAAATCTGGAAGGCCCATGAAAACGGGTTTTCCAGATTTTTTTGCCTGTCTGAAGGTAGGTGGTCGGGTTGAGTCAGTAAGTCAGAGCCTTCCAGCCCATCTCACGCCTTGCCTTGCGCACTGCCACTGCCTTGAGAAGACGCACCCGTATCGCTCCGGACGTTATACCGCTTGAGTGGCAACTGATCCGCTTTGGTTCCGTCATCCCACGCTATGGGGCCGAGCCCGTTTCTTTTGACGCGCGGTGTATGAGCGTTCGCTTAGATGAGGGAGAGCAGCGTTTCCAGCTGACCGCGTTCCCACGTGCTCAGCAGCTCAAGGGGATCAGTGCCGTAACGCTGGCGGGCGTCAAACATATAAGTCCGGCCTTCGGGGCTGAGGCAGCGGTCGCAGTGGTCCAGGGCGTTGTGCTCTTTGTAAAACGTGATCAGCCAGCCATCGGCATCGACGGTCATCAGTCCGCTGTCGGTCTGGACTTGAGCGTTGCCGTCCACCCGACGCATCACCCGAATGCCGAGGGCAATGTCACGCAGGACCTGACAGGTGTCACGCGCAGTAAGAGGCTCTGCTGACAAATGGCTTTCCTCGGATGGCTCAGTTTGAAGGGCGGTCGCATGAAAATGCCTACCCAAGGCATGCGCCTGTGGCATCGATTTGGTAGCCTCGCATCACTTTTTTGGAGAGATTTATGACCACAACCAGCCAATCCAGAATGGCGGCGCGGTACGGCGAACCCGATGCGTCTGCGCTCACCACCTGGAACGATACCATCGATCAATTGCTCGACCATCGCAGCGTTCGCGCTTTCAGCACCGAGCCTCTGCCGGATGGGCTGGTGGAAACACTGGTCGCTGCTGCGCAGTCTGCAGCCACCTCTTCAAACCTGCAGGTCTGGAGCGTGGTCGCGGTGCGGGACACGGATCGCAAGGCGCGCCTCTCGGCGCTGGCCGGCAACCAGGCTTACATCCGACAGGCGCCGCTGTTTCTGGTATGGCTTGCCGACCTTTCTCGCGTCTCCCGTGTAGCCGAGCAGCAGCACGCCGAACTGCACGCGCTTCCCTACCTCGAAAGCCTGTTGCTGGGCACGATAGATGCTTCGCTGGCGGCTCAAAACGCCGTTGTGGCACTCGAATCGTTGGGGCTTGGCAGCGTTTACATCGGCGCCATTCGCAATGACATCGAGGGGGTCGCCAAGGAGCTAGAACTGCCTCCACACGTTTACCCCGTATTTGGCCTCTGCGTCGGCTATCCCTCCAGCGAACTGCCCGCGAAGGTCAAACCGAGGCTTCCACAGGCCGCGGTGCTTCACCACGAAACCTACGCGGCGGAGCCAGAGCCGGCCGCAGTCGCCGCGTATGATCAGCGGTTGGGGGCTTTCTACCAGCGCGAGGGGATGAGGGCAAACGGTTGGTCTGAACAAGTCGTCAACCGACTTCGTGACACCTCCAACCTCCATGGCCGTGAACATTTGGTTGAGCAATTGATCCGGATGGGGTTTGGCCTTCGCTGACGACGGGGCTCCAGGATTCAGCGATGGGATGAGCGCGCCTTGATTGCGCATGACAGATGCAGGCCTCAGCATCAGTGCGGCGGGCAGGACGTCGTTTTGATCGTCGAAGCAATGAGGTCGCGCCGCCACAGGTGGGCGTCGACAGAACGCCGGAGATTATGAAATCCCGGCGCTCACGCTAAAGCCCCCTTCGCGGCGGGCGCCACGGCTTTCGCATCCATCGCACCGACGGCGATTGAAACTGAAGCAATCATGCGGGCTTAGGTTCGCCCCCCCCGACCAATCCCGCGGGTTGTCCTTCAAGTCAGATTTTCCACGGCCGATACAGAGGAAAGCTGCCGCGTATGCAGTCATGCGCTCAGCGATCCCTTCTAGTGAGCCGACGATGAACCCACTCAAACTCTTCAACCGATCCCGCGCGAACCGTCAGGAAGCGATCAGCATTAACTGCACCGCTGGTGAACTGGATCGTGCCTTGGCAGGCGTGCGTTCGGTTCCCGTTCTGGTGACGGGTTTCGTCTCTCCCCATCTGGACATCGATCAGGTCGCGGCGCGTATCAAGCAGCGCTTTCCCGGCAGCGCGCTGAGCCTGTGCACCACCTCCGGCGAGCTGTGCAACAGTGCGACCGGTTTGTATTGTGCGACGGGCGATCGCTGGGACCGCATCGTCTTGCAGCTTTTCGAAAAAAGCGTGATTGCCTCCGCTGAAGTGGTGATGGTGCCGCTGGAATGCGAAGACATCCGCAGCGGCGGCAAGCGCATGGAAATGCGTGAGCGTATTGAAAAACTGGTCAACAATATCAAGCGTGCCCAGGTCAGCACGGCCATCGACCACCGCGACACCCTGGCCTATGTGGTGTTCGACGGCTTGTCGGCGTCCGAATCGTTCTTCATGGAAGCGCTGTACGAGTCCGGTCGCTTCCCATGCCTTTTTGTCGGCGGTTCGGCTGGTGGCAAGTCGGATTTCAAGAAGACGCTGATCCACGACGGCCAGCGCAGCTATCAGAATCATGCGCAGATTGTCTTCATCAAGACCGCTGCCGACATACGGTTCGGCGTGTTCAAAAGTCAGAACTTCAAACCCGCCGGGCTGACCTTCAGTGTCCTGACTGCGTCGGTCGAAGACCGCACCATCGACCAGGTGATCGACAGCCAGGGCAACATCATGAGCATGGTCCAGGCCCTGTGTAACGCCTTCAGTTGCGACGCTCACGCCCTGGAAAAGAACCTCGCGGAGTACTCCTTCGCCATTCGCGTGGGCAGCGAACTGTTCGTGCGATCGATCGCGCGCATCGACCATGCACAGCAAATCATTCAGCTGTTCTGCGACGTGGCCCCCGGCGAGGAGCTGGTGATGGTCAAGCGCACCCCGTTGCGCGAAGCCACCCAGGTGGATTACGAGCAATTCCTGCGCGGCAAGGGCGGGCAGCCCGTGGCGGCGATCCTCAACGACTGCATCTTGCGTCGGGCCAACAACGGCAAGGACCTGGGCAGCATGACCGGATTGTTCGGTGACGTGCCGGTGGTGGGGTTCTCGACCTTCGGCGAAATTCTCGGCCTGAACCTGAACCAGACGCTCACGGCGATCTTTTTCTTCCGGGTGGCAAAAGGCGCGTCATTCACGGATGAGTACGTGGACAATTTCATCGCCCACTACGGAGAGTTCAAGGCGTTTTTCCTGCGCCGCCAGCTGAAAAAGATGGTGGGTTTGAACCACGTCATCGTGAAGCAGATCGAGGCGTTCAAGCTCAACGATTTCAACAATGCGCTGGACACTCGCGGGCTGGATACCAAAGTGCTGCCCGTGTTCGAGGGCCTGGCCGCACTGGGTAGGGTCCTTGCCCAGGCCGGTCAGCAGCAGGAAGAGATGTCCACGCAAATCAAGCACTATTCCGGCGAGCTGCACCTGTCCATGGACGATCTGGCCGGAACGATTGACCAGCAGAACACTGTCTCGACAAACGCCGGTAATACCGTGGTAGCGCTGGTCAGCCAGGCGGACGAAGCGGTGGTCGGCGCACGAGCCCTTGCGGAATCGAGCCTGCGGATCCAGTCCATCGTGCAGGTGATTCAGCAAATCGCCGGACAGACCAATCTGCTGGCGCTCAACGCCGCGATCGAGGCCGCGCGGGCAGGGGACCTGGGCCGAGGCTTCGCCGTGGTCGCCGACGAAGTGCGCAAGCTGGCGGAAATCACCCGCAAAAACGCAGCGGAGATTGGCGTCGACATCGACCTGCTCTCCAGCGAGATTCAGCGGGTGGCGCAGCAGATCGAGGACCAGTCCACCGGCGTCGGCGCGTTGCGCGAAATGCTCGATTCCCTGGAACACTCGAACCAGGCCACCGAAGGCACGGCGCGGCGTACTAAAGCCATCGCCGATACCTTGACCGGCTTGACCCACGCCAGACCATGACCCACGATGCCTGATTGTCGGCGATAAACGACAGCATGGATCACGAGTGAGTTATGGCGAAAAGACCGTCGATAGAGCAGCGCCGCGAGTTCGGCAATTTCCTGTCCAGCCGGCGGGCGCGCCTTGATCCGAAGGACTTCGGTCTGCCGGAGGGGCCCCGGCGCACGCCGGGATTGCGCCGCGAAGAAGTGGCGGCGCTCGCCGGGGTCAGCGTCAGTTGGTACACCTGGCTTGAGCAGGGCCGTGACATTCAGCCCTCGCCGGACGCGCTGGAACGGATATCCAAAGTCCTCAAGCTCGACCGTGTGGAGTCCGCGCACCTGTACGCGCTCTCCGCGCTGGAAGTGCCGGTTGCTGCGACCGGCGGCGGGGTGACGGCCGGGCTGGAAATGCTGGTGCGCGCGATCAACCCGATTCCGGCGTATGTGCGCAACGCCCGCCTCGACATCCTGGCGTGGAACGACGCCATCGCCGAGCTGTTCGTCGACTACGGTTCGTTGCAACCCCATGAGCGCAACACGCTGCGTCTGCTGTTTCTGTACATTCCTTACCGAACCATCATCCTGGATTGGGAGCAAATGGCGCGGGGCATGATCAGTGCGTTTCGGGCATCGCGCGCGTTGGCTCAGGACAAGGCACCGTTTGATAGCCTGATCGAAGAACTCTCGGCCGTGAGCCCCGAGTTCAAAGAGTGGTGGCAGGACACCGAGGTCAAAGGCTTCGAAGAGGGTCGCAAGCGCCTGCTGCACCCCATCAGCGGCCATATCGATTTCACCTACGTCGCATTGACGCCAGAAGGGCGGCCGGACCTGTCGCTGGTGACCTACATTCCCCGCCACACTGCCTATGACTCACGGTCATAGGATAACAACACGCCTTCCTGGCTATTTCGGGCTTGCCTAGAGTGACGGTCATCGCAGCGCACATGTGCTGCACCGACCGCCAACGAGGTAATCACGATGTCTGACCTGAGCCCGATCTCCACCGCAAACGTCGCCACATCACGCAACCCGGCCACCGGTGAGCTGATCGCCACTTATCTCTTCCAGACGCAGGCTGAAGTCGAGCAGTTGCTGGACGTGAACGCTGCGGCGTTTCGTCTGTGGCGCGCCACTCCAATGGCTGAGCGAGTGTCGGCTTACCGTCGTCTGGCAGCCATCCTCCGTGAGCGGTCGGAACCCTTCGCTGCGCTGATCACCGCTGAAATGGGCAAAACCCTGGCGGCGGCCCGTGGTGAAGTGGAGAAGTGCGCGGCCACGATCGAGTGGATTGCCGACAACGGCCCGGCGATTCTTGCCGATGAGCCGGTCAATGTAGACGGCGACGATGAAGTCCATGTGTCCTTCCTGCCGATCGGCACCGTGCTGGCGGTGATGCCCTGGAATTTCCCGCTGTGGCAGGTGATTCGTGCCTCCGGGCCGATCATGTTGTCGGGCAATGGCTTCATGCTCAAGCACGCGCCGAACGTCATGGGCTCGGCTTACGCGCTGCAAGAAGCCTACGAGGCGGCGGGCTTTCCAAAAGGGCTGTTCACCAACCTTATTGCCGACAACGACACCGTGGCCCGCACCATTGAAGACCCGCGCATCGCTGCAGTGACGCTGACGGGAAGCATGCGCGCAGGTTCTGCCGTCGCCGCCACCGCAGGCAAGGCACTCAAGAAGAGCCTGCTGGAGCTGGGCGGTTCGGACGCCTTTATTGTGCTGGCCGACGCGAACATCGACCTTGCGGTGAAAGCCGCCGTCGAAGCGCGTTTCCAGAACGCCGGCCAAGTCTGTCTCGCGGCCAAGCGCTTCATTCTCGAGGCGCCGATCGCCGAGCAATTCACCCGTCAATTCGTTGCGGCGGTCGAACAACTGAAAGTGGGCGATCCGTTGGACAGCGCCATCAATGTCGGCCCGATGGCTCGGGCTGATCTGCGCGATGAGCTGGATGGTCAGGTTCAACGCACTGTTGCAGCCGGCGCGACGTTGCTGCTGGGCGGGAAGAAAATCGACGGCCCCGGCAACTTCTACGCGCCTACCGTGCTGGCCGATGTGAAGCCAGGCATGGCCGCATTTGATGAAGAAACCTTCGGGCCGGTGGCCGCGATCACCATCGCCGCCAACGCCGAAGACGCTATCCTGCTGGCGAACACCAGTGACTACGGACTGGGCGGCAGCCTGTGGACCCAGGACATTCCGCGCGCGCAACGCATCGCCCGGCGTCTGGAAACCGGCGGCGTGTTCATCAATGGGTTTCCGGCCACTAACGCGCGCATCCCGGTGGGAGGCGTCAAAAAGAGTGGCTACGGTCGCGAGCTGTCCCACTTCGGGTTGCGCGAGTTCACCAACGCCCAGGCGGTGTGGGCCAAAAGCGTTGACTGAGAGTCAGTGAGCAGTACCCGCATGGGAGAAGCTGTGTCACCGCCCATGCTGCAAAAAGCCGTCGCACCTGCGACGGCTTTTTCGTACCTGCCATTTGGAAGGGCGCTTCTCGATTCAACCGATCGGGTGCAGGTCAGCGGGTGCCAGGCCCACAAGCTCGATATGCGCAGCGCTCGCGTCAGCCACGATCAGGTTATCGGCGGTGAAAGTCTTGGCGACGTTTTTGTCGATACTGATCTCGAATCGGTTACCGTCAGCGTCCGCTTCGTAATCCTTGAGGTAGGTGCGGTGCAGAGCCGTGTCATAGATCACCTTGAGCGTGCCATCGGTGCCATCGCCAAGGCCTGTGTAACCCAGCGCTGAAACATCGATGCGGTCCTGAGTGGCGTCGAAGTTTTTGATGAAGTCCGAATTGCCCCGGAAGCTGTCGCTCTTCTCGACATATCGGAAGGTGTCGACCCCGGTGTTGCCCACCAACAGATCATCATCACCGCCTCCGACGAGGATGCCGCCCGCGGTCGAATTGGTGAACGTGTCACGGTGGTTATCGCCAGTCAGCGTCTGGTTGGCGCGGTCTGCTGCGTTGTCCCCGGCAAAGGTGAAGCGATCCATGTCCTGCAGGCCGGTAAGCGGATCCCGGTCGTATTGGGTCAGGTGCACGGCGAATAGGTTGCCGTCCTCATCGGCCTCGAAGGATTGGGCAATCGCGTAACCAGCTTCATTGTCGTAGCTGTAATTGAGCGTGCCGTTGTAGCCATTGCCAAGGCCGGTGAACCCCAGTGCCGAAACGTCCAGCAGATCACCGTCACCGAGGCTGAAGCTGTGGATGAGATCAACGCTGGACTGGCCTGTGCCGTCGTTCACGAAGCTATCGGTGAGATGCTCGAAGACAAACGTGTTACGGGAGCCGCCGCCATACATCTCGTCCGCTCGGCCTCCACCGGTCACGATGTTGCCGGAGCGGGGAACGACCAGAATGTCATCGCCATCGGTCCCGGTGATGACGTATTGCTTGTTGCTTAGCCCATGTTCGCGGCCATTGCTTTCTGCAGTCAGGTCGTAGCGCAGGGCGAAATTTTGCGTGCCAAGCTCAGCGGCGTGATCGCCTTCAAGTCTGACTTCGAATGCCTGGCCTTGGGCGTTTTTATCCAGAGAGCGAACATAGGTAATGTCCTCGTCGGCGTTGTAGGTCACTGCCAGATCGCCGTTGTGGCCATTACCAACGCGCTCCAGCCCGAGGGCTGTCAGGTCAAGTACGTCAGTGGATTGGAAGTTTTTGATCAGGTCCGAGTGGGAGCCCTGTTTGTCGAAGTAACTGTCCGTCACCGAGGTGTAGACGAACGTGTTCCCGTAGACATAAGCGGAGTGGCTGGTGATCGTATCGACGCCCGCGCCGCCGTTGTAGCGATCCTGCGCGTTGCTGAACGGGTCGGGATCCCCTTCCTGACCGATGAGGATGTCGTCGCCATCGCCGCCAGAGATGAAGTCCCGCTTTGTGGTGCCCGTGATGGTGTCGTCATCCGCCGTGCCCACGTAGCTGTCATAGGTGCCATGAGCAGTCATGACAACCGCTTCACTCTGCAATGCCGCTTTCGTTCCCTGAGCCATTTTTTCTCTCGCGATAGAGGGGTTGGTACTGCGATCGCCGTAAACGACAGATCCAGTTGCAATGGGCACCATGGGTGTTCATCAATGCCCGCCACTACCGTGGTAGACCCGTTAAAGCCGTGTTTGTTTGGTTATTCGCCTTCGCCCAGAAACGACAAAGCCCGACATAAAGTCGGGCCTGGGGTCGGGTTGAATCCGTTCATTACCAGTTCATGGCAGTTATCTCGTTGCGAAGGTGAGAAGCGGGGAGGGGTGCGAACACCCCTCGCGCTGGGCGGTGATCAGGCCGATTTGTTCTGCAGTGCTTCGATCAGCACGTCTGCCGCAGGACCGGAGGAAGCAGGGTTCTGACCGGTGATCAACAGACCATCGGTGAGGACGTACGAGCCCCAGTCCGGACCTTTGGAGTAGACGCCGCCGAGTGATTTCAGCTCGTCTTCCACCAGGAAAGGCACCACATTGGTCAGGCCGACCGCTTCTTCTTCGCTGTTGGCAAAGCCGGTGACCTTCTTGCCTTTCACCAGTGGCGTGCCGTCGGCGCTCTTCACGTGGCGCAGCACGCCAGGGGCGTGACAGACGACAGCGACGGGCTTGCCGGCTGCGATGAACGACTCGATGAGCTGAACGGAATTTTTGTCTTCGGCCAGATCCCACAGAGGGCCATGGCCGCCTGGGTAGAACACAGCGTCGAAATCTGCCTGGGACACGCTGTCCAGGCGAACGGTGTTGGCGAGCAGGGCTTTGGCGGTTTCGTCTTTTTCGAAACGACGGGTCAGGTCGGTCTGGAAGTCGGGCTCGTTGCTCTTCGGGTCCAGCGGAGGTTGGCCACCTTGTGGCGAAGCCAGAACGATTTCAGCGTTGATGTCGCTGAATGCGTAGTAGGGCGCGGCCAGCTCTTCCAGCCAGAAGCCGGTAGGACGGCCGGTGTTGCCAAGGGTGTCGTGGGAAGTCAGAACCATGAGAACTTTCATCGGGTGTATTCCTTGTGACGGGCTAAAGTAGGTACACCATAGCCCTGAGTAGACCAGTCGTCTAGAGTTAATTCAAAAAATTATTTGCGCGTTGATTGAGCGATGGAGAGGTCCGCGCAAATGAGGTGCATGGGCTGGGCCGCACGAGGCCGGCAGGCGTCATGGCGGCGTGAACCAGGGATGAGGGGTTGCAGATGGTGCGGCGCACGGTTGCCGTGCGCCAATCAGGCCAGGCGCAGAATCACACGCGTGGTCGCCATGGCTGTTTCAAAAGGGGCAAGGCTTCTTTCAATCTTGACCATCACGCTGGCCCCTACCCACAGTTGATACAGGCTTTGCGCAACGGCGAAAGGATTCTCGCAGGCGGGCAGCGAGCCGTCGGCAACGCCAGCCTCGATCGCGCTGCCAAGCCGGTCGGTGATCCCGGCAGTGCCTCGCTTGAGAACGGCGCGCATGGTTTCCGACAGATCGGCCACTTCAACGCCGAGCTTCACGGCGAGGCATTTGCCCTGGCATTCCTGAAACGACTGCGTGTCCTGCCAGACGCGCCAGTAGTTCATCAAGCGCTCGCCCATGGGCAGGCCGGGCTCGCCGAGGATGCGATCAATGTCAGCGAGGTAGTCGTCGAAGTAGTGCTCAAGCAACGCTTCCCCGAAGGCATCCTTGGAGCCGAAATAATGATAGAAGGAGCCTTTCGGCACGCCCGCAGCGGCCAGAATTTCGTTCAGGCCAACGCCGGAATACCCCTTGGCGGCCATGATGCGCTGGCCGACGTCGAGGATGCCTTGACGAACATCAGATGAACCACGTGTTTGGGGAGTATTCATAGCGTCGGAGAATACATCCTAGTAAGTCGGTCTACTAGAGGATTCTGATGGACGATGCTGTCGTGGGTCGGCGCGGCCCGCGTCGAACGACGGCTGCGCCCCAAGCCGTCGTTCAGCGCGTTTATACCGCGAGTCTGCCCGCTATACCTGATCCACCGCTTCAGGCACGCCCTGATCCTCACCCAGAAACCCACCGCTCTGGTGATGCCACAGACGCGCGTAAGTACCGTTCTTGGTGAGCAGTTCAGCGTGGGTGCCTTGTTCGATGATGCGCCCGTCGTCCATCACGATCAGCCGGTCCATGGCTGCAATCGTCGACAGCCGGTGGGCGATGGCGATCACGGTTTTGCCTTTCATCATCTCATCGAGGCTTTCCTGAATCGCCACTTCGACTTCCGAATCCAGCGCGCTGGTGGCTTCGTCCAGCAGCAAAATCGGCGCGTTCTTCAGCATCACGCGAGCAATGGCAACCCGCTGGCGCTGGCCGCCCGAGAGCTTGATGCCACGCTCACCGACCAGCGTGTCATAGCCGCTGTGGCCATGCTTGTCGCTGAGCTGACTGATGAACCCATCCGCCTGGGCATTGACCGCAGCGGTGTGGATTTCCTCATCGGTGGCGTCAGGCCGACCGTACGCAATGTTGTCGCGGATGGACCGATGCAGCAGCGAGGTGTCCTGAGTCACCATGCCGATGGCGCTGCGCAGGCTGTCTTGCGTGACCTGCTTGATGTTCTGACCATCGATGCGAATCTCGCCGCTGTCCACGTCATAGAAGCGCAGCAGCAGATTGATCAGCGTGGATTTACCGGCGCCTGAACGGCCGACCAGGCCTATCTTCTCGCCCGGACGGATGGCCAGATTCAAACCCTCCAGCACCTGGCGCTCGCCGTTGTAGTTGAAGCTGACGTTCTCGAAGGTCACCGCGCCGCCGGTGGTTTTCAGCGAGTTTGCATTGGGCGCGTCCTGTACTTTCGGGCCCTGAGTCAGGGTCGCCATGCCGTCCTGCACCGTGCCGATGTTCTCGAACAGCGAGGTCATCTGCCACATGATCCAGTGGGACATGCCGTTGATGCGCAGCGCCATCGCGGTAATCGCCGCCACCGCGCCAGTGCCGACGTCACCCTGATGCCACAGCCACAGGGCGTAACCGCCTGCGCCCAGAATCAACGCGACGACCAGTGCCTGATTGACGATTTCGAACTGGCTCACCAGACGCATCTGGCGAAAGCCCGTGTGCTTGAAGTCCTCCATCGCCGCGCGGGCAAACTGCGCTTCACGTTTGGAGTGGGAGAACAGCTTCACGGTGGTGATGTTGGTGTAGGCGTCGGAAATTCGCCCGGTCATCGACGACCGCGCGTTGGCCTGCTCCTGACCGACTTTGCCCAGGCGCGGCACGAAGTACAGCATCGCCAGGCCGAACAGCACGATCCAGGCAAGGAACGGCAGCATCAGCTTCAAGGCGAAACCGCCTGCCAGCGCGATGATCGCAATGAAATAAACACCGATGCCGGGCGCTATTTCAATCAGGGTGAACAGCACGTCCCGCACCGCCAGCGCGGTCTGCATGACCTTGGTGGTGACCCGGCCGGAGAATTCATCGGAAAAGAACGACAGGCTCTGCCGCAGCATCAGCCGGTGAAAGTCCCAGCGCAGCCGCAACGGCAGGTTGATCGCCAGCACCTGATGCTGAACCATCGTGCGCATGGCCACCAGCCCGACGCTGATCACCAGCACAATGCCGATGCCCCACAGCGCTCGGCTTTCTTCGCCTGCGGTGGCGCCGCCGTCCTTCCAGGTCGACAGCAGATCGACCACTTGGCCGAGAAACGAGAAAAGCCAGGCTTCGTAAATCGATACACAGGCGCTGAGCACTGCCAGGGCGAGGATGTAGCCACGCGCACCCCGGGTGCAGGCCCACAGAAAACGTACCAGACCCACAGGTGGCGGCGGCGCTTCGTCGGGTGGGAAGGGGTCGAGGCGTCGTTCAAATACGCGCAGCATGAGGGTCTCCAAAACTGTCCAGTGACGCAGATTCTGCCATTGAATGGCGGGCTTGAGGGTTTCGGTGCTTTTTTGACTGACTCGTTCCAACCATTGCGGACGTGTTTTTACGATGCCCTCGCTTGAGGCGATGGCGATGGCGCTAACATTGAGGGCGGGGACTGCCGGTAAGTGATCGCTCAACAGAACCCGTGCTAACTTCCCGGGCGTTTTCTACCCTGCGGACTTTTGCTCCGTACGCGCATTCAGGTTCATCGACATGACACACATCTCCGAACGTCTTCTGGTCCAAGCGCACCTGGACGCCAAACAGCCCAAAACCCTGAGCCCTGACGAGGAAGCGGAATACCGCCGCTTGATCGCCGCCGAGCTCAAGGCCCAGGACGCCGTGCTGGTCGCTCATTACTACTGCGATCCGGTGATTCAGGCACTGGCGGAAGAAACCGGCGGTTGCGTCTCGGATTCTCTGGAGATGGCGCGATTCGGCAAAAACCATCCGGCGAAAACCGTGCTGGTGGCCGGGGTGCGTTTCATGGGCGAAACCGCAAAAATTCTGACCCCTGAAAAACGCATCTTGATGCCGACCCTCGAAGCGACCTGCTCACTGGACCTCGGTTGCCCGGTCGATGAGTTTGCTGGGTTCTGCGATCAGCATCCCGAGCGCACTGTGGTGGTTTACGCCAATACGTCGGCCGCCGTAAAAGCCCGTGCCGACTGGGTGGTGACGTCCAGTTGCGCGCTGGAGATCGTCGAAAGCCTGATGGACAACGGCGAGAAAATCATCTGGGCGCCCGACAAGCACCTGGGCCGTTACATCCAGCGCGAAACCGGGGCGGACATGCTGTTGTGGGACGGCGCCTGCATCGTGCACGAGGAGTTCAAATCCCGGCAGTTGGAGGACATGAAGGCCTTGTACCCGGACGCGGCCATTCTGGTGCATCCGGAGTCGCCCGAGTCAGTCATCGACCTGGCCGATGCTGTGGGCTCTACCAGCCAGTTGATCAAAGCGGCGCAAACGCTGCCGAACAAAACCTTCATCGTCGCCACCGACCGCGGCATCTTCTACAAGATGCAGCAGCTGTGTCCGGACAAGGTATTCATTGAGGCACCGACCGCAGGTAACGGCGCCGCCTGCCGCAGTTGTGCTCATTGCCCGTGGATGGCGATGAACACCTTGGCACGCACGCTTCAATGCCTGCGTGAAGGCACTAACGAGATCTTCGTTGACCCGGCGGTCATCCCTCACGCCGTCCGGCCGTTGCAGCGCATGCTCGACTTCACCCAGGCGGCACGCATGAAAGCTTCGGGGAATGCTTGAATAAAAGCGGTTAGCTTCAAGCTTCAAGCGGAAAGCCGATTGGCTGCGTTTCAGCTTGCAGCTTATGGCTTGCCGCTTGTAGCTGACCTCAATTCATCATGTCCTTGACTGCCCGCTCCTGAGCGATGATTTCCTGCTGCCGCGCGTCGATGCGTGAGGCCAGCTGGAAGTTGTTGTTCGCCCGTCGCTTGGCAAATTCGAGCTGTTGAATCGCCTGCTTGAAATCGCCCATCAGCGCAAAATATTCCGCACGGGCCTGATGCAGGCCGATGGTGTTGCCGGACAGGCCGCGGGTGTCGGCCACCTGATTCCAGATGTCTGGATCGTCGGGGCGGCTCTTCAACAGAATCTCCAGAGACTTCAACGCCTCGGGCGCCTTGGACTGCTTGAGCAAGACGTCGACTTTCGCCTGATTGAGCGGGTAGTTGTCGGGATACAGATTCAGCATTCGGTCCACCCGCTGTTGAGCGTCAGGCAGGCGATTGTTGGAGATGTCCAGGTTCACGGCGGCGAGGTTGTAGGGAATATTGTCCGGCGCCTTGTCGAGCAAAGGCTTCAGCGTCTCACGGCCTTCGTTGAGCTGACCCGCCTTGGTCTGGGCAAGCGCCAGACCGTAGCGAGCCGCGTCGTTTTTCGGGTTCTCGGCCAGTTGTGCACGGAAACGCTTGGCGGCCATGCCGGGGGTTTCTTCGTAAATCAGCACGGTGCGTGCGCGCATCAATTGATACGCCGGGCTGTCTTCCTTGCCGCCGGGCTTGGCTTGTTCGGCGCGGTTGCGCGTGTCGGCGATACGGGATTCGGTCACCGGGTGGCTCATCAGGAATTCCGGCGGCTTGGCGTCATAGCGATACTGGCGTGCCAACCGCTCGAACATGGTGGGCATGTTGCGCGGGTCGTAGCCGGCCTTTTCCAGATTGAGGATGCCGATGCGGTCGGCTTCTGCTTCGTTCTGCCGGGAGAATCGCGCCTGCTCCTGAATCGCGGCAGCCTGGGTGCCGGCGATCGCGGCAATCCCCGCATCGCCCGCGCCCGCAGCGGCCATGACGATGCCGGCAAGCATCGCCGCCATTACCGGCACTTGCATGCGCTGTTGCGCCTGTACGCCCCTGGCAAAGTGCCGCTGCGACAAGTGAGCCAGTTCGTGGGCGAGGACCGCAGCGTATTCGCCTTCGGTTTCAGCGTGGAGGAACAACCCGCCGTTGACCCCGATGATCCCGCCGGGCGCTGCAAAGGCGTTGATCTCCGGGGTGTTGATCAGGATGAACTCGAGACGGCGGTCCTGCACCTGGCTGGTTTCGGCGAGCCGGTAAACCGACGATTCGACGAAGTCCTTGAGCAGCGGGTCGGACAGCTGTGCCACTTCAGAGCGCAGCAGCCCGAGCCAGGCACGCCCCAGGTCGTGTTCCTGCTGCGGAGAAACGATGGATGAACTCGCGTCGCCGAGGGAGGGCAGGTCGTCTTCTGCGAAACTCGGCGCTGCCAGCAGGCAGGCGAGGGTCAGCAGCGTGGGGCGCAAAAAATTCATGCACGAAACTCTGGGGCAGAAAGGCGTCACTGTAGCTGGCTCAATGGCTTGCTGACCAGAGTGGGGTATTCTGGAAAACTTGTAAGAATGTTCTTCCGCCCGTTGGCTTTTATGCGGGGGCGGATGTGTCTATCCGGAGAGAAACGATGTCTGACGCTGTAGGACACCCCGCGGCCTGCGATGCAGAGCTGGACGCCAGCGGCCTCAATTGCCCGCTACCCTTGCTCAAAGCCAAGATGGAACTCAACCGTCTGGCCAGCGGCGCGGTGCTCAAAGTGACGGCTACCGACGCCGGCTCGCAGCGTGACTTCCGTACTTTCGCAAAACTGGCCGGGCACGCGCTGCTCCACGAAGAAAACGCTGACGGCATTTATCGGTATTGGCTACGCAAGGCCTGAGCGTTTCTGACCCGTCGCAACCCCCTTAGGATTCTTGATGTTCAAAGTGCTTCGCGACTGGATACAGCGCTACTTTTCCGACGAGGAAGCGGTAGTGCTGGCGGTGTTGTTGGTTCTGGGATTTACCGTTGTCCTCACCCTCGGCGGCATGCTCGCGCCGGTGCTCGCCGGGTTGGTGCTCGCCTTTCTGATGCAGGGGCTGGTCAACCTGCTCGAGCGTTTGCGGGTGCCCGAAGGCGGCGCCGTCGGGCTGGTCTTCGCTTTATTCATGGGGGCGCTGGCGCTGTTTCTGCTGGTGCTCGTGCCTTTGCTGTGGCGCCAGCTCATTACCTTGTTCAACGAATTGCCCGGCATGCTCGCCAAATGGCAGTCGCTGCTGTTGCTGCTGCCGGAGCGTTATCCGCACCTGGTGTCGGACGAGCAGGTCTTGCAGGCGATAGAAGTGGCTCGCGGCGAGGTCGGAAAGTTCGGGCAATGGGCGTTGACGTTTTCCCTGTCCAGCTTGCCGCTGCTGGTCAACATGATGATCTACCTGGTGCTGGTGCCGATCCTGGTGTTCTTCTTCCTTAAAGATCGTCGGATGATCAGCCGCTGGGCGAGGGGCTATCTGCCACGCGAACGTACGCTGATTACCCATGTGGCCGAGGAAATGAATCGGCAGATCGCCAACTACATTCGCGGCAAGGTTATCGAGATTTTCATCTGCGGCGGGGTGACCTACATCGCCTTCGTGACCATGGGCCTGAATTACTCGGCGTTGCTGGCGATGCTGGTGGGGATTTCGGTGGTGGTGCCCTATGTGGGCGCGGTGGTGGTGACGGTGCCCGTGGCGTTCATCGCGCTGTTCCAGTGGGGCTGGAGCGATCAGTTCATCTATCTGATGGCGGTCTACGGCATCATCCAGACCCTGGACGGCAACGTGCTCGTGCCACTGCTGTTCTCCCAGACCGTGAGCCTGCACCCGGTGGCAATCATCTGCGCCGTGCTGTTGTTCGGCGGGCTGTGGGGGTTCTGGGGGATTTTCTTTGCGATCCCGCTGGCGACCCTGTTCAAGGCCGTGCTGGATGCGTGGCCACGAAACGAACCGACGGTGGCGCCGTTGCTGTAAATGTTGCCGTGCTTTTGTAGGAGTGGGCTTGCTCGCGATCGGCGTCGTCATGGTCAACCTACGATGACTAAACGAACCCGATCGCGAGCAAGCTCACTCCTACATCATGGCGATCAAGCCTGGTTAAGCGCCTGAGCCGCTTCAAGCACCGCCGCCACATGCCCCGGCACCTTCACGCCGCGCCATTCCTTGCGTAGCACACCGTCCTTGTCGATCAGGAAAGTGCTGCGGTCGACGCCCAGGTATTCCTTGCCATACAGCTTTTTCAGCTTGATGACATCGAACAGCTGGCACAGCGATTCGTCCTTGTCCGAAATCAGCTCGAACGGGAATTCCTGCTTGGCCTTGAAGTTCTCGTGGGATTTCAGGCTGTCCCGCGACACACCGAACACCACCGTGTTGGCTGCCTTGAAGTCGGCGTGATGATCGCGAAAGCCCTGGCCCTGGGTGGTGCAGCCAGGGGTGCTGTCCTTCGGGTAGAAATAAAGGACGACCTGCTGACCCTTGAGCGCCGACAGGCTGACCGCCTGTTCGCTCGTGGCCTGCACTTGAAAGTCGGCAACGGGTTGGTCGAGTTCTACAGCCATTCGGGATTCCTTACATCGGTGCTTGAGGGCGCCATGGTTCGATCAGCGCATCAAGGTTGAGGGCGTCGGCGAAGTCCAGGAACTGGTCACGCAGCCAACTGATCTGGGTGCCGGCCGGTAATGTCACGGTGAACGTCGCGTTGAGCATGGTGCCGCCGGTCTGCGGTGCCTGATAGGTGTCGCAGATTAGGTTTTCCAGCTCGACGTTGTGATCGATGAAGAACTGGCACAGCTCGTTAATGATGTCCGGGCGATACGCCGAACTGACGTAGGCCACGTAGGGCAGGGCTTCCGGGCGGTTTTCCAGCGAAGCGCTGCGCACCACATTGACGGTGAAGGCGTGTTTCTTGGCCAGATTGGGCAGACCCGTTTCCAGACGCGCCAGGGCGTCCCAGCTGCCGGAGATCTGCAGGATCAGCGCGCTGCACTCACCGTGGCGAGTGAGGCGTGAGCTGACGACCGAGCAACGGCTTTCGTTACTGGCGCGGCACAGGACGTTGGTCAGCTCCATTGGGTTGGCGCCAAGGGCACTGATGACAAGGAATTGTTCGCGAACTGTGGGGATGGATGACATGCAGCATTCCTAAACGATGAGCGGTCGGTACGCAGCAGGCCTTTGCCGGCGGGCTCGACGGACGAAGGCATCGTGACGTCGCCCCGACCCACAGCCGGCAATCGCTGCCATGAGCCTGTCATGGCGCGCGATAACGACGCAGGGCGGGGTAATTGACGTCAAAATCGAGCAGTCGAACGAGCCGGGCAGATGACCCGTACCGATCAAAGACCGAAGGGTAGCGAAAACCGGCGCCGAGGGGAATGCTCGCCTTGTGCAAGGATCATGGCGCCAGTACCATTACCGCTCTCTTTTTCCGGCAGGAGCGGTTTGCATGATTGCGGGCAGTATGGTGGCACTGGTCACACCCATGGATGCACAAGGTCGTCTCGATTGGGACAGCCTGAGCAAACTGGTGGACTTTCACCTGCAAGAGGGCACCAACGCCATTGTTGCCGTCGGCACCACCGGTGAATCCGCGACGCTCGACGTCAACGAGCACATCGAAGTCATCCGCCGCGTGGTTCAGCAGGTCGCTGGCCGCATTCCGGTCATCGCCGGCACCGGCGCCAACTCCACCCGCGAGGCGGTCGAACTGACCACCAACGCCAAGAACGCCGGTGCCGATGCCTGCCTGCTGGTCACCCCGTACTACAACAAGCCGACCCAGGAAGGCTTGTACCAGCACTTCAAGCACATCGCCGAAACCGTCGACATCCCGCAGATTCTGTATAACGTGCCGGGTCGTACTGCCTGCGACATGTCGGCCGAGACCGTCATCCGCCTGTCGAAAGTCAAAAACATCATCGCCATCAAGGAAGCCACCGGAGACCTGCAGCGCGCCAAGGATATTCTTGCCGGCGTGAGCAGCGACTTTCTGGTCTATTCCGGCGACGACGCGACTGCTGTCGAGCTGATGTTGCTCGGTGGCAAAGGCAATATTTCGGTCACCGCCAACGTCGCACCGCGCGCCATGGCCGACCTGTGCAAGGCCGCGATGGACGGTGACGCCGACACCGCCCGCGCCATCCACGAAAAACTGATGCCGCTGAACAAGACTCTGTTCATCGAATCGAACCCTATTCCCGTGAAATGGGCCCTGCATGAGATGGGTTTGATGCCAGACGGTATTCGTCTGCCACTCACCTGGCTCAGCGAGTCCTGCCACGAGCCGCTGCGTCAGGCCCTGCGCCAGTCCGGTGTATTGGTCTAATGAGGAAGCATTACGCAATGAAGCGACTGGCCGGACTTTCCGCACTAGCCTTGATTATCTCCAGCACCAGCGGTTGCAGCTGGCTTTTTGGCCAGGACGGTTATTTCCGCGATCGCAGCAGCGATTACCTGGAAGCGACCCAGAAGCCGCCGATGCAAATGCCCGAAGGCGTTCAGGAAGTCAAACGACTGGACCCCTTGCTGCCGATTCCGCGCAACGTTGCCGACGACACCCAGAAGGGTGAATTCACCGTGCCGCGTCCGCAACCGCTGACCACCGCTCAGGACTCCGGCGACTACACGCTGCAGAAGAGCGGCGACAACCGCTGGATTCTTGCCCAGCGCGCACCGGCTGAAGTCTGGCCTGTGGCGCATCAGTATTTCGAAGACAACGGTTTCCGCATCGCCGAAGATCGTCCGCAAACCGGTGAATTCAACACCACCTGGCAGCGCATGGATGAACTGTCCGCATCGGTGGCCAAGCGCATGGGTTCGAGTGGTGATGCCGCCAGCACCGAGACCCGCGTGCGCGTTCGTATCGAGCCGGGCGTGCAGCGCAACACCAGTGAAATCTATGTGGTCAGCGTGCAACGTCCGGCCGGCAGCCGTGATGATCCTGCATTCCCGTCGCGCAGCACTAACGTCGGCCTCGACTCCGTGCTGACCGATGACATGCTGGCAAGCCTGACCCGTACGGCCGAGAAGGGCGGTTCAGTGTCCCTGCTGGCGGCGCGTGATTTCGACACCCCAAGCCGTGTCTCTCTCAGTGAAGACGGCAGCGGCAACCCGGTGCTGAACCTGGGCGCAGACCTGGATCGGGCGTGGTCGAGCGTCGGCCGTGCGCTTAACCAGGGCGACTGGCGCGTTGAAGACATCAACCGCAGCCTGGGCCTGTACTACATCAACCTGGCGGAAAAAGCCGACAAGCCTGAAAACAAGCCTGGCTTCCTCAGCCGTGTGTTCGGCAGCGAAGAGTCCAAGGAAGAGAAAGAAGCCCGCGCCGAGCGTTATCAGGTTCGCCTGAGCAAGGTCGGCGAGAACGTTCAGGTAACGGTCGAGAAGAACATCAACACCGTGGCGCCGACGGAAGTCGCTCGTCGTGTGTTGAGCGTCATTCAGGACAACCTGGGTTAAGTGCGCTTCGCGGTTCTCGGCAGCGGCAGCCGTGGCAATGCCACGCTGGTTGCGAGCAACGACACGTATGTGCTGGTCGATTGCGGTTTCTCCTTGCGGGAAACCGAACGGCGGCTCGACAGGCTGGGCGTCAGCGGTAAACAGCTCAGCGCCATTCTAGTGACCCACGAACATGCCGATCATGTGCATGGCGTGGGTTTGCTGTCTCGGCGCTACGATGTGCCGGTGTACCTCAGCGACGGTACGCTGCGCGGCATGCGCAAACCGGTCGAAGCCGGTCTTCGGCTGGTGGGCGGGCAGGGGCTGCGCATTGGCGGTCTGGACATTGACGTGGTGTCGGTGGCTCACGATGCGCTGGAGCCCACGCAGTTCGTGTTCAATGACGGGCGCCGTCGCTTCGGCCTGTTGACCGACCTTGGCTCGTATTGCCCGATGGTGCTCGACAGCTACCGCGGCCTCGACGCGCTCATGGTCGAGTCCAATCACTGCCGCGATCTGCTCGCCCGGGGTCAGTACCCGTACTTTCTCAAGCAGCGGGTGGGTGGTGATCACGGTCATTTGAACAATCATCAGGCTGCCAGTCTGGTGAACGAGTTGGGATGGCAGGATCTTCAGCACCTGGTGCTGGCCCATCTGAGCAGCAAGAACAACCTGCCGCATCTGGCCCGGCAATGTTTCGTCGACACCCTTGGGTGCGACGAGGACTGGCTACAATTGGCCGATCAGGATTCAGGGCTCGACTGGCGCGAAATCGCCTAGCGTCCCAAACGGGCGACTCGCCCCCCCATTATTCAGCCAGATTCAGCAAGCGGAGCCCATCATGGAAAAACGTGAAGAACTCTACCGCGGCAAAGCCAAGTCGGTTTACAAGACCGATGACGCTGACCGCTTGATCCTTGTGTTCCGCAACGACACCTCGGCGTTTGACGGCAAGCGCATCGAACAGCTCGACCGTAAAGGCATGGTGAACAACAAGTTCAACGCCTTCATCATGCAGAAGCTGGAAGCCGCTGGCATTCCGACCCAGTTCGATAAACTGCTGGCCGACAACGAAGTGCTGGTCAAGAAGCTCGACATGATCCCGGTCGAATGCGTCGTGCGTAACTACGCCGCCGGCAGCCTGGTCAAGCGCCTGGGCGTGGAGGAGGGCGTGAAGCTCAACCCTTACACCTTCGAGCTGTTCCTGAAGGACGACGCCAAGGGCGACCCATTCATCAACGACTCCCACGTCGTCGCGTTCGGTTGGGGCACCGCCGAGCAACTGGTTCGCATGAAAGAGCTGTCCCTGAAGGTCAACGAAGTCCTGTCCAAGCTGTTCGACGACGCCGGCCTGCTGCTGGTCGACTTCAAGCTTGAGTTCGGCGTGTTCAGCGACGGCTCGATCGTCCTGGGCGACGAGTTCAGCCCGGACGGCTGCCGCCTGTGGGACAAAGAAACCCGCAAGAAAATGGACAAGGACCGCTTCCGTCAGGGCCTCGGCGATGTCATCGAAGCCTACGAAGAAGTCGCCCAGCGTCTTGGCGTACCGCTCTGATCCAACGCTTCACGCGTAAAACGCTGCAAGCATCTGAAAGAACGCGAAAAAATCCGTAAAAAGGGTTCGCGTTCTTCGGACGAACTGTTATGATGCGCGCCGTTGGAGAGATGCCGGAGTGGCCGAACGGGACGGATTCGAAATCCGTTGTACTGGCGACAGTACCTAGGGTTCAAATCCCTATCTCTCCGCCATTATTTGAAAAGCCCCAGAAGTTATGCTTCTGGGGCTTTTTTGTTTCCGCGATTTAAAAAAAACCCTCCAAAATCCGAGCTGCGCCCTGCGCACTTTACTTTTTCCAACCCCCGCCTACTCTCGATCTCACGCCCCTTCACGGTACGAGATCGCTCCACGCTCCATCCCCAATCCCTCAGCCCTTCCGGCGAGTCAGAGAAGCCATGACTACCATCCAACAGCTCAACGATTTCATCAGCAACCCGGAGCTCAACGATTCGATCGCGCAGATCTGGACATTCATCGGCGAGCATTTCGAGCAGGCGCAGAGCACGTTGCCGGCAGAGCGGGCGATGCCGCGCAAGGAGTTGTCGTTTCATGATCATGTGCGGCTGCTGGGGTATCTGGCGCTTCTGGTCGAAGGCATCCCCGGTGATGTGGTGGAGATTGGCGTTTGGAAGGGCAAGTCGCTGGTGCTGATGAATGAGGTCTGCAACCGCGAGCGCCGCATCATCGGGATTGACCCCTTTGAGCTGCCCAACCAGTTTGAGGAGTTCAGTTATTACCAGGAGAAGCTGTTCTCGAACGCTCTGGTGCTGAGGGGCTATTCAGAGTTATGCGCCGAGCGTTTCTACAACCTGTCGCCGAAGGTGGCGCTGTTACACGTCGATGGCGGCCATGCCGGGCGCAATGTGCTGTTGGATTTCCTGCTGTATTCGCCCAGCGTCGTACCGGGTGGCTTTATTGTGTTCGACGATTACGGCGACTTCCAGCATTCACCTGAAGTCGGTCCGGTTGTGGACCTGCTTCGCGCGACGGGCTATTTCAAGGGATTCAACGTGATTGGGTGTGTGCATGGCTTTGAGGCGAGCTATGTGATTCAGCGCGTTGGACAGGCCTGACCACGGCGTCAAAAAAGTGGGTAGATCGGCTTGGAGGGCAATCAATCAGACCCACTCCCCCCAGCGCACGTCCGTCAAACCGTAGCGGCGACCATGGGCCATCAACGCTGTCAGCTCCTCCCGGGTCTTGGACAGGTTGTGCAGCACGCCTATGCCTGCGTGCAGACAGGCGTAATACCAGGCGTCTGATTCGTCCAGCACTGAGTCGGGTTGGAGAAATACTCGGTGCTCGCCCAGAAAGCGGTAGTGGATGCGAAAGATGCGCTGGCCTGACATTGATATCTCCGTTTTGATATCAATGTGACTGCAATGGCTCATCGCCAGTTCAATGTGTAAGTCATTTCGTCCATCGGTCGAGGGTGACCGTGGTCGAAAGAGCTTTGCTCGAAACGGTCGATTTCCCATAACGTCGTTTTTACTGTGACCCGCCACGGCCTGCTGGTTCCCAATGCACGGCCAGTTTCTGACCGTTTGGACGACTTGGCTCCATCATTTCGCAATCGTAGGGCGACAAAATGTCGCAATCGTTTTCAGGCGAGTAAGATAGGCACCCTGTTTTTACCCCCTATTTCTTCGGACGGATCCTGCGTTGAGCGTCGTGTACATCGACCTCCGGGGCCTCGTTTCTACGACGTATTGATAGAGCAAACAGAGAAAAGGCGATCACTGCAAATGACCAAGACCTCGCGACCTTTATATATTTCCTATGCCGGCCCTTCGTTGCTGGAAATGCCGCTGCTCAACAAGGGCAGTGCGTTCACACCGCAAGAGCGCATCGATTTCAACCTGGTCGGCCTGCTGCCCCAGAACGTCGAAACCATCGAAGAGCAGGTCACCCGCGTTTACAACCAGTACCAGCAATGTGCGAGCGACCTGGATAAACACATTTACTTGCGCTCGATCCAGGACAACAACGAAACCCTGTTCTTCCGCCTGCTGGATTCGCACCTCGACGAGATGCTGCCGATCATCTACACCCCGACCGTGGGTCAGGCGTGTCAGGAATTCTCGAAGATCTACCGCACCCACCGCGGGCTGTTCATTTCCTACCCTGAGCGCGACCGCATCGACGACATCCTGCGCAGCGCAACGAAAGATCGCATCAAAATCATCGTGGTGACGGACAGCGAGCGCATCCTCGGCCTGGGCGATCAGGGCATTGGCGGCATGGGCATCCCAATCGGCAAGCTTTCGCTGTACACCGCGTGCGGCGGCATCAGCCCGGCGTACACCTTGCCGATCGTGCTCGACGTGGGCACCAACAACAAAGAGCTGCTGGACGACCCGATGTACATGGGCTGGCGCCACGAGCGCGTCACTGGCAAGGAATACGACGACTTCATCGCCCTGTTCATCGAGGCCGTTCAGCGCCGCTGGCCGGACGTGCTGCTGCAGTTCGAAGACTTCGCCCAGACCAACGCCATGCCGTTGCTGGAGAAGTACCGCGATGAGTTGTGCTGCTTCAACGACGACATTCAGGGCACCGCGTCGGTTGCCGTGGGTACGTTGCTGGCGGCGTGCAAGGCCAAGCACGAGACCCTGGGCCAGCAGCGGGTGGTGTTCCTGGGCGCGGGTTCGGCGGGTTGCGGGATTGCCGAGCACATCATTGCGGCCATGGTGATCGAAGGCCTGGGCGAAGCCGAAGCGCGCAAGCGCGTGATGATGGTCGACCGCTTCGGGTTGTTGACCGACAGCATGGACAACTTGCTGGACTTCCAGAAGAACCTCGCGCAAAAGTCCGCCGACGTGGCTGGCTGGTCGAGCGGCGAGGGTTCGCCCGAGTTGCTGGACGTGGTCGCCAATGGCAAGCCGACTGTGTTGATCGGCGTCTCCGGCCAACGCGGCCTGTTCACCGAGCAAGTCATCCGCGAGATGCACAAGCACTGCGCCAAGCCGCTGGTGATGCCGCTGTCCAACCCCACCTCGAAGGTCGAAGTCACGCCGCAGGAAGTGCTGACCTGGACCAACGGCGACGCGCTGGTGGCGACTGGCAGTCCGTTTGCCCCGGTCACCGTAGGTGATCGCACCTTCCACATCGCGCAGTGCAACAACTCCTACATCTTCCCGGGCATCGGCCTGGGTGTTGTGGCGTCGAAAGCCACGCGCATCACCGACAAAATGCTGATGGCGGCGTCCAATGCGCTGGCTGAATGCTCGCCGATGGTGACGGGCAAAGGTGATGCTGTGCTGCCGCCACTGAAAGAGATTCAACAGGTGAGCAAGAAGATTGCCTTGGCCGTGGCCAAGCAGGCTCAAGCTGAAGGCATGGCGCTGGAGACCACCGAAGAAATGCTCGTCGAAGCCATCGAGCGTCACTTCTGGATGCCGAGCTACCGCAGCTACCGCCGCAGCGCGGTGTAAGCATCCCCGTCACTGACGGCAGACGCTTCAACCGGACCGCCCCATGGAAACATGCGGCGGTCTTTTGTTTTGTGGCGAAAAACTTCAGGATGGGGCCTGCATAAAAACAAAAAATATCAGCGAGGGACGCATGCAAACGGACGTCGGTCTTCATGACTACATCATCGTCGGCGCAGGCCCGGCGGGCTGCCTGCTGGCCAATCGGCTGTCGCAGAATCCTGCTCATCGGGTCCTGCTGCTTGAAGCCGGCGGCCAGGACGATTACGCCTGGATTCATGTGCCGGTGGGTTACCTCTACTGCATCGGCAATCCGCGCACCGACTGGTGCTTCAAAACCGAGGCTGAGCCCGGCCTCGGCGGACGCGCGCTCAACTATCCCCGCGGCAAAGTACTGGGCGGCTGCTCGTCCATCAACGGCATGATCTACATGCGCGGGCAGGCCCGGGACTACGACGGGTGGGCGGAGCAGGGCAACACGGGCTGGGGCTGGAGTGACGTCCTGCCAATCTTCAAACGCTCGGAAAACCATTACGCCGGCGACTCGGACCTTCACAGCGCGAAAGGTGAGTGGCGTGTCGAGCAGCAGCGTCTTTCATGGACGTTGCTGGATGCGTTCCGTGAAGCGGCGGCTCAAACCGGCATCCCGTCGATCCCCGACTTCAATGGCGGCGACAACGAAGGGTGCAGCTATTTTCAGGTGAATCAACGGCGCGGTGTGCGCTGGAACGCGTCCAAGGCATTTCTCCGTCCGGCATTGAAGCGGCCGAACCTGACGGTAATCACAGGCGCGGAAGTGTCGCGCGTCGTGTTCGAAAACAGTCGAGCCAGCGGGGTGATTGCTCGCGTCAACGGGCAGGAACAGACGCTTCGCGCGCGACGGGAAATCATCCTTTGCTGCGGCGCCATCGGATCGCCCATGGTCCTGCAACGCTCCGGCATCGGGCCGCGGCCATTGCTGGAAAAGCTCGGCATTGGCGTGCGGCATGAGCTCCCCGGGGTTGGCGCGAATCTGCAGGATCACCTGCAGTTGCGCCTGATCTACAAGGTCACCAATGGCCAGACGTTGAACCAGATGGCCGGCAGTCTGTGGGGCAAGATGAACATGGGCCTGCGCTACGCCTTCAATCGCAGTGGGCCGTTGGCAATGGCGCCGAGTCAGCTGGGTGCTTTTGCGCGCTCGGGGCCGGAGCAGGCGAGCGCCAATCTCGAATACCACGTGCAGCCCTTGTCCCTTGAGCGCTTCGGCGAACCGCTTCACGGCTTCCCTGCATTCACGGCGTCAGTGTGCGACTTGCGCCCGCAGAGCCGTGGCACGGTGGAGATCCGTTCGGCGCTGGCCGATGCCGCGCCGGTCATTCGGCCGAATTATTTGAGTCACGAGACCGACCTCAAAGTGGCGGCCGACGCCATTCGCCTGACCCGTCGCATCGCCGCCGCGCCTGCGCTTGCTCGCTTCGAGCCGGTGGAGTACCTGCCCGGCGCGGGCCTGCAAACCGAGGAAGAACTGCGCGAGGCCGCCAGCGTCATCGGCACGACGATCTTTCACCCGGTCGGCACCTGCAAGATGGGGCAGGGCCGCGACGCCGTGGTCGACGAACGCCTGCGCGTGCACGGCATCACCGGCTTGCGCGTGGTGGATGCGTCGATCATGCCTAACATCATCTCCGGCAACACCTGCTCGCCGACCGTGATGATCGCCGAGAAGGCGGCGCAGATGATTATTGAGGATGAATTGAGGAACGGAATGCCAGAAATAACGAGCCTGACGACCTCTCTTGAAACCGAGGTTGATTTGGGCGAGCGCTGAACTCTATTGCTCTACAGGCAAACGCCTAAACCGCGCTCAGGCGGTCAACCATGTCAGGGAATTTTTCGACCAGTTTGATCAGCAAAGCGGCCTGTGCATTGGGTTTGGACTTCTCCTGCTCCCAGTTGCGCAGGGTGCTCGTGCTGGTCCGGATCCGCCGCGCAAAAACGTTCTGAGACATGTGCAGCCTTTGCCTCAAGGCCACTATTTCCTGAGCAGAAATCTCAGGCGCAGGCCTGTCTTCAAGGGTATCGCCGCGAAGGGTGAGCTTTCCTTCTCGGTGTGCAGACATTTCCTCGACGCCCTCCATCATTTCTGCGAACAGGTCGCGCTTCTTGCTCATCGTTTGCCTCTCTTGCGCAGCTCTGCGTCGATAGCGGCCTTCAATTGACGCTGCTGATCAGCGGTCAAGTTCGAGACCTCATCCTTGTCATAGATCGAAAACATCCAGATCTGGCGATCATTGATTAGCCAATAATAGATAACCCGCAGGCCGCCACGCTTGCCTTTGCCTCGACGTTCATCGTGCCAGCGCAGCTTTCTGAATCCGCCCGTTCCTGGCATGAGATCCCCTGACTCGGGGCCTGCCAAGATATGAATCTGAAGTGCGCGATAGCCATCATCGTCGAGGTAGCCCGGCCTAAGCCGGCTGAAAGTTGTTGTTTCGAAAAATACAGCATCCATAAAAGGGTAGGCAACCTGATTATGTTTGGTCTGACCTCTAAGCTATCGGTCAGAGCGAAACGCTTCACCTCGTTTTCTGCGACCAACTGTTGCATCGATTCGATGCGTCCAATGGAATGCCGCGGCAACACACCAATCCCACCCCACCATTCGTTCTCATCCTTTTCACAAAAAATTGATGGCCAGATGCCTAAAGTTCGCGGCATCGGCGGGGTTTCCTCCGCGTTTATATTCTCATTTCCACCCAAGCAGACTTTTATGCTGAACGTCAAAGCAGTTCGTTCCGAGCTTGTGACAGTGCTTGCCAGTGCCTTTTTATTGATCGGGTTTAACCTGACCCTCTGGCAGCATCTATTTGCAGTTACTGACTCTGATGGTAAGGGCCTGTTGTTGCGTTGTGCTTTTGCGCTGATGGTGTTTTGTGCGTTTAATATTTTCTTCACGCTGTTGGCGTTCAAACGCGTATTAAAACCGGTGTTGATCGTTATCTTTTTCGTCAGCGCCGGCGTGGCTTACTTCATGAGCCAATACGGCGTGATGATTGATTCGGGGATGTTTAGAAACTTCGCTGAAACCAATGTCACGGAAGTGCGCGATTTGCTCTCGTTGAAGTTGCTCGCTTATTTGTTTTTTCTGGGTGTGGTGCCGTCGTTCATTCTTTTTAAAACACCGATTGCCTATCGCCGCTGGCCCCGTGAGTTGCTCAGCAAGGCGCTGGTGTCCGTGGTGTGCGCGGTCGCCATTGGCGGTGTTGCGTTGATGAATTACCAGGGGCTGTCGTCGCTGTTTCGCAATCACCACGAGTTGCGCCTGATGGTAGTGCCGAGCAACTACCTGGCAGCGTCCGTGGGTTATTTGAGCGAGCAGGTCAAGTCGGCGCAGCGGCCGTTCGTGAGCATCGGGCAGGACGCCAAACTTGCCAGCGACTGGCAGCAGCACAAGCGCAAGTCGCTGACCGTGCTGGTGGTGGGTGAAAGCGCGCGGGCGGAGAACTTCGGCATCCTGGGTTACAACCGCGATACCACGCCCCAGCTGAGCAAGGAGCGCGGCCTGCTCACCTTTACGGATGTGCATTCCTGCGGCACGGAGACGGCGGTGTCGGTGCCGTGCATGTTTTCCAACATGGGCCGCAAGGATTACAACGCAACCACCGCGCGCAATGAAGAAGGCATGCTTGATGTATTGAAACGCGCCGGGCTGGATGTGATCTGGCGGGACAACCAGTCGGGCTGCAAGGGTACCTGCGACCGGGTGACGTTGCAGGATGTCAGCAATCTCAAGGACCCGGCGCTGTGCGCCAACAACGAGTGTCGCGATGAGATCCTGTTGCAGGGCCTGCAGAAGTTCATCGACACACTGGACAAGGACACCGTGCTGGTCCTTCATCAGATGGGCAGTCATGGCCCTGAGTACTTCAAGCGTTATCCAAAAGAATTCGAGAAGTTCACCCCGGTGTGCGAAAGCAATGCGCTGAATAACTGTTCCCGGGAAAGTATCGTCAACGGTTATGACAATACATTGCTCTACACCGACCATGTACTGGCGTCGCTGATTGATATTCTTCGCAGCAATCAGGGCAAAGTGGACACGGCCATGGTGTATTTGTCCGACCACGGTGAGTCACTGGGTGAATACAACCTGTTCCTGCATGGCACGCCTTATGTGCTGGCGCCCGATCAACAGAAACATGTCCCGATGATTGCCTGGTTCTCCGAGAACTATCAGCAGTCATTCGCAGTGGATACCCATTGCCTGCAAAAAGAGCGCAATGCCCCTCTCAGTCAGGACAACCTGTTCCATTCGATGTTGGGTCTGCTGCAAGTGCAGACAAAGGTCTATAACCCGGCGCTGGACATGTTCGCGGGTTGTCGGGGGATTTATACGGACGGGGTACTGGCCAATGAGTGAGCCCCTCGGCAAAAAAATACACGTCGACGCATACGTGGGCGGGCACGAACACACCCTCAGTCGACGTCTGAGTCTGTGGCGCGATGCGCAACTGGCACGGAGGGCGTTGCGTGATGCGGGCGAGCCTGGACTGGTGCTGGACGTGCCGTCGGGTTCGGGGCGTTTCTGGCCGGTGCTGGCCGAACACGCCAATCGGGTGATACTCGCGGCCGATCCGTCTACCGACAGGCTGGCGCTCGCCGAGGCGCAGTCATCCAACGAAGTGCGCAAGCGCATCCGCACATTCCAGAGCTCGGCGTTTTCCATCGGCCTGTCCGGCAACGCGGTGGACTGCATTTTCTGCATGCGATTGTTCCATCACCTGGCCGACAGCGAAAAACGCGGCGCGATTCTCGACGAGTTCCACAGGGTAACCCGCGACACGGCCATCGTCGGGCTGTGGGTGGACGGTAACGTCAAAGCCTGGCGTCGCAAACGGCAGCAGGGTCGACTGGACGCCGGCATGTCTGCGCCCCGCAATCGATTTGTGGTGTGCCGTAGCGACATTGGATCCGAGTTCGCGCGGGCGGGTTTTAGGATCGTCGCTCACCACGACTTTCTGCCCGGCTACGCCATGTGGCGTGTGTACGTGCTGCGCAAGGCGGGCCAGTGATCAGTGATCGGATGGACGGTCGTCGCCGCGGCGGCTATTTGCGCGCTCCAAAGATGAAGTTGTTCGAGACTTGCAGGACGGATGCCCGGTAACCGCTTGTAGCGATATATACTGCGCGCCATTCTTCGAGGGAGAGCCGTGTGGCCATCGATATTCACTGGATTCGCGACGACCATAGCCTCGCCGAACATTGCGCACAGTGGCAGACACTGTCCTACGTCGCGCTCGACACCGAATTCATGCGGGTCGACACCTTTTATCCCATCGCCGCGCTGTTGCAGATCGGCGACGGTTCACGCGCTTACCTGATCGACCCGTTGCTGATAAGCGACTGGAAACCTCTGGCCGCGCTGCTGGAAAACCCTGACGTCATCAAAGTCGTTCACGCCTGCAGCGAGGACCTTGAGGTGCTGTTGCGCCTGACCGGCAGTCTGCCGGCGCCGCTGTTCGACACGCAACTGGCTGCGGCCTACCTGAACCTCGGGTTCTCGATGGGTTATTCGCGTCTGGTCCAGGAAGTACTGAACATCGACCTTCCGAAAGGCGAGACCCGTTCTGACTGGCTGCAGCGCCCGCTTTCGGAAACCCAGATCAGCTACGCCGCCGAAGACGCCGTGCATCTGGCAGAGGTGTACAACCTGCTGCGTCCGCGTCTGTCCGATGAAAAGTACGCTTGGTTGCTGGAGGACGGTGCCGAGCTGGTCGCCAATCTGCGCCGCGAAACCGATCCGTATGACGCTTACCGCGACGCCAAGCTGGCGTGGAAGCTGTCCCGGGCGCAACTCGCCGTGCTGCGTGAGCTCTGTGCCTGGCGCGAGCAGCAGGCGCGCCTGCGCAATCAGCCACGCAACCGCGTGTTGCGCGAGCACTCGCTGTGGCCGCTGGCAAAATCCCAGCCGGATAACCTCGCCGCGCTGGCGAAAATCGATGATATGCACCCCAAGACCGTGCGTCAGGACGGCGAGTTTCTGCTCGACCTGATCAAAAAAGCCGGCAGCGTGTCGCCGGATCTGTGGCCGCCCGCCTTGCCGGAGCCGTTGCCGATCGAGGCTTCAAGCGTGCTGAAGAGCTTGCGCGTCATTGGCCAGCAGCAAGCCGAGCGCCTCGACATGGCCCCGGAATTGATGCTGCGCAAAAAGACCCTCGAAGCCCTGCTCAAGACCGGTTACCCAGACGGTCCCTATAAATTGCCCGACTCGCTGCGTGGCTGGCGCCGCGAATTGATGGGCCAGATGCTGCTCGACAGCCTGGCCAATGCCGGAGAACAGCCTTGAAACATATTTGCTCCATCTACCGCAGCCCGCGCAGGAACGAAATGTACCTGTATGTCCTCAAGAGCGACGCTCTGGAACGTGTGCCTGAAGAATTGCTGACTGCGTTCGGCAAGCCGCAGCACGCTTTCAACCTGGTCCTGTCGCCAGAACGCGCTCTGGCCCGTGAAGACATACATGCGGTGCTCGCCAATCTGGAAAAGCAGGGTTACCACCTGCAGATGCCACCGGCCGAAGACGATTACATCGAGCACCTGCCCGAAGAGCTGCTGCGCCGCAACGATCCGATGTGATCGATTTCTGACCCTGCAATCCACCGCAGGGGTACACCGGACCGTTGCATGCGTCAGACCTGACCGGCTTAATCGAGCGCGGTCCGGAACGCTGCGCGGTCGCATGCCCCGTTTATTCGAGTTTTGAAGCCATGCGCGTTCTGATCGCCGAACACGATTATCCCGTTTACACCGAACTCCTCCGCCAGGCGGCCCCCGAAATCGAAGTGTTGAGCAGCGGTCACTCCGCTGAACTGTCGAAAATGGCCGCCGAGGCGCCGATCTGGCTCGGTCAGCCTGACCTGCTGGCGAATCTGCTGCGCCAGGGCCACAAACCGAAATGGCTGCAATCGACCTGGGCCGGCATCACGCCGCTGCTGGCAGACGGGCTGTACCGCGACTATCAACTGACCCGCGCCGTCGGCATCTTCGGTCAGGTGATGGCTGAGTTCGTGCTGACCTACATGCTGGTGCATGAGCGTGAGGTGCTGGCGCGGTTGGTCAGTCAGGTCGAGCGCAAGTGGGACAACCGCATGGGCCGCAGCCTGTCCGGACGCAAGGCGTTGATCGTGGGGACGGGCGACATTGGCCGCTGCGTGGCGCAGTTCCTCGTGCCGTTCGGCGTTGAGCTGTATGGCGTTGCGTCGAGTGCGCGGACCGAAGCGCCGTTCGTTGAGGTGGCTGCGCTGGAGGACCTGCCGCGTCTGGTGGCCGAGGTCGATTTCGTCATCAACCTGCTGCCCAACACGCCGCAGACCCAGGACCTCTACAACGCCAAACTGTTTGCCGGCTTCAAGCCCTCGGCGTTGTTCATCAACGTCGGGCGGGGCACGGCGGTGGTGGATGCGGATCTGGTCGAAGCGCTGAAAGAAGGGCATCTGGCGGGGGCGGTCATTGACGTCTGCCGGCAGGAGCCATTGCCCCAGCGTCACCCGTTCTGGACGGCATGGGGCCTGTTGCTCACCGGTCACAGCTCGGCGCCGACCTCGCCGCCGGCGATGACTCAGCTGTTCGTGGACAACCTCAAGGCCTATACCGCCGGCGAGGCATTGCGCGGCGAAGTGGATTTCGCCAAGGGGTATTGAGCACTTCCCGGCTGAAACCGGTCCTGCTGACACAGCGATGAGTGGGACCGGCTTCAGCCGGGAAGAGGCCCGTGTGTACGCCATCCATTTTGTGGAGTGGCCCCCGACGCCTTCCCGGCTAAAGCCGGTCCCACTAAAACCCAGCGTCCAGTCCTTACAAACTGAAATACCCCTCAGCCGCCAGCTCAGCCAGCGGCCGACGCGGGCTCGGCGTTTCGCGGACCGCATTACCCCGCCAAAGCAGGTCCAGCCGGAGGAACGCGTTTACCGACAGTCGCCAATGCTTGGCCCAAATGACTTGTGCCTCTAGACTGGCGGCCTTTCATTGCCCCACAGCTGTTTGCGCGAGAACCATGGCCGCCATCGTAGAACCCTTCTGGATACGCAAAACCCTTGAACAGCTCGATGCAGTCGAGTGGGAGTCGCTGTGTGACGGCTGCGGTTTGTGCTGTCTGCAAAAGCTCGAGGACGAGGACGACGGCAGCGTTTATTACACGCGCATTGCCTGCAAGCTGCTGGATCTGAAGACCTGCGCCTGCACTGACTACCCGAATCGTCGCGCCCAGGTCCCGGACTGCATTCAGCTGACGCCGGGAAAGGCTGATGAATTCAAGTGGTTGCCGCCCACCTGCGGCTATCGGCTGGTCAGCGAGGGCAAGGACTTGCCGCTCTGGCACCACCTGGTGTGCGGGGACCGGGAACAGGTGCACAAGCAGCGTATTTCTCAGTCCGGCCGCATGCTCAGTGAAGGCAGCGTGCCGGAGGATGACTGGGAGGATTATCTGATTTTTCGTGCGGGCTAAAGCAAAAAGCTCGTGGGGCTGTCGGTTCAGCCGTCACGAGCTTGCGTGCGATGCAGCGTGGATCAGACGCCTTTCGGACCTTTCAACGCGTCGGCGCCGGTGTCGACAGCATCTTCTACAGCCACTTCAGCCTTGGTTTTCAGCTTGCTCAGCTCGGCGCCGGCTTCTTCGATGCGCGAACGGGCCACGTCCATCTCGCTGCGGCTTTTGTCGATCAGCGCTTTGGCCGAGCAGTGGCCGGTAATACCACGGGCCAGAACGGCACCGCCGATTGCCAGTTGCACCAGACCAAAGATCCCGCCGCGGCGCAGACCCTTGCCCATCATCAGGACACCACCTGCCAGCGAGCCAATACGCTCCCAGCCCTGTACGTTCTGCTCCGGGTAGTCGTGCAAAGGTCGTTCGATGCGTTCAATGATCGGGGTGTCGCTCATGATGCGTTCTCCGTGAAAGGTAGGGTCCTTAAAGCTGACTGTCAGCAGCGCAAACTGTTCAATGCGTTTTGTCAGCGCGCGGACGTCAGGTCCGATCGGTTTCCCGTCCGAACTGAGGGCCGGAGCGGGTGTTGATGCCTTTGGCCATGCGGTCGTAAAGCACGACGTTGACCGTCGCGGCGAGGTTCATGCAGCCCGTCGTGGGGATGTACACCACGTCTTCGCACCAATCGCGGATTTCCTTATCCAGTGAACCGTCTTCCGGGCCGAAGATGTAAATCGCGCGATCCGGGTGCGTGTACTCGGGCAGCGCCCGTGCGCCTTCGACCAATTCCACGGCCACCGGCACGCAGCCCAGCGGGATGATCTTTCTCAGGTCATCGATGCCGATCAGCGGAATGTCCTGATGAATCTTCTTGGTGTCGGTGACGAAATCACGCGCACGCTCATAGCGCTTGCCGGTATAGAACACCGACGCCACGCCATAG
Organism: Pseudomonas sp. AK106; assembly: GCF_053903055.1. Taxonomy (NCBI): domain Bacteria; kingdom Pseudomonadati; phylum Pseudomonadota; class Gammaproteobacteria; order Pseudomonadales; family Pseudomonadaceae; genus Pseudomonas; species Pseudomonas sp. AK106. The sequence goes on along the minus strand of NZ_CP096426.1, from coordinate 4,247,847 downwards.
CAGCCTGCTGCGCGCATCACCGAACCGACGTTTTCCGGGGATTTGGGATTGAACAAGCCGATGCAGGCATAGCGTTTGTTGGCCACGGGGGAGGGTGCTCATCAGAGGAAGCGCAAGATTATAGGGGAAAGAAGCAGCGGCAAGTTTCAAGCTTAAAGCTGCAAGAGGCGGTGAACGGTGGCCCGACAGACGCCGCTGTGCTTTTACTTGCCGCTTGCCGCTCAAAACGTGCAGCTCATTCCTCAGTCTTTCTTCATCAACCCAGCCAGCGCGGCGAACGGGTTGTGGGTGGCCTTGGCGGCTTTCGGGCTGCTGGTCGAGCTTTCCGAGAAGTACTGCTGATCGGTGTAGCGCGAATGTTCGTTGTCGTGGCAGTACAGGCACAGCAGCTCCCAATTGGAGCCGTCCTGGGGATTGTTGTCATGGTTGTGGTCGCGGTGGTGAACGGTCAACTCGCTGAGGCGTTTACCGGCAAATTCCCGGGCGCAGCGGCCGCAGACGTGGGGGTACATACGCAGGGCTTTGTCGCGGTAACCCATTTCGCGATCACGCTGGGCATCGGCGAGGATGCGGTCCAGTTTGGAAGTATTGGTTGGCGTGTTGGCCGAACTCATGGCGTCACCTGTTTCGTGTTCTGTTGGCGATGGAGAGCAATGCAGGCAAGTCTAGCGCTTTGCCCGTCGATCAGCCCTTCAGTTTTTCAGCGATCCAGATGGTATGCCGTGTGCCCTTGTTGCCGTGGGCGTAGACCTTGACCTCTTCAGCCTTGAAACCGGCCTTGCGCAGTTTGTCGCTGAAGGCCGCATCGGCGCTGGCGGACCACACGGCCAGCACGCCTTTTGGGCGTAGCGCGCTGGCACAGGCCGCAAGACCGCCGGCCGAATACAGCCAGCTGTTGGACTTTTGCGTCAGGCCTTCGGGGCCGTTGTCGACGTCCAGCATGATCGCGTCAAAGCCCTGGGGTTCGGCTTTCAGCACTTGAGCGACGTCCTGTACCACGACCTTGGCGCGCGGGTCCTGCAACGGATTGCCCGATTTCTCGCCCAGCGCGCCGCGGTTCCACTCCACCACGCCGGGCACCAACTCGGCGACTACTACTTCGCCGTTCTTGCCCAGGTGCTTGAGTGCCGACGCCAGGGTGAAGCCCATGCCCAATCCGCCGATCAGCACCCGCGGGTTAAGGCGGGCAGCGACCTTCTTGCACGGTATTTCGGCCAGGGCGTCTTCGGAGCCGTGCATGCGCGTGTTCATCAACTGGCCGCCGTCGCCGCCCTGGATCTTGATGACAAAATCTTCGCCGTACTCGAACAGGCACAAGGCGCCGCCGTCATCAGGGATCGGAGTGGTGTCGAGCAGAACAAAACGTTTCATGGATAACTCGTCAAAAGGGTAGGGCCGCATGCAGCGCAATTTGTCAGAGCGCGATGGGTTGCGCAGGAGTAGCCTGAGCGGTAAGCGAAAGATTGGCAGGGGAGGCCAACGATGAAGTGCTCCATTCTACTGACGATTGTCATCACTGTGCTCGGCGCGTCGCAAGCGTCTGCCGAGAGCCTGCAGCCTGTTCTGAATACACCCGAGCCCATCGCGGCTTCCGAGGGTTCGCCCGGCACCGCGACGCCAACGCCGTACCCGCAAGTGGCACCGCCGGGCGTTCCCCATGCAGGCGGGCAAGGCAACCCGCCGTTATTGCCGAAGATTCCCCAGCCAGGTCCGCCAAAGGACGATGAGCCATTGCCCGGCTTGCAGCCGTCGGCCAAGCCCAGTCCCTGACTCACGCTCGACGCTCTCAATCGTGCTGCGTCACCACCTGGCCGTCCATCATGCGCAGCCGCTTCGACATGGCCACCGCGATCGCGCGGATGATCTTCGCCGCCACTTTCGGTGCCTCGTTGAGCATCTTTTCCAGCGAATCCTTGCCAAGGTTCAGCAGGTAGCACGAGGATGCGGCGATGCATGTGGCCGAGCGGCGTTCGCCGTCCAGCACCGCCATTTCGCCAAACGCTCTGCCGCTGCGCAGTACGGCGGTCTCCACCGGCTGGCCGTCGCTGTTGAGCTTCTGCACCGACACCGTGCCCGAATGAATGATGCACATGAACGTGCCCGCGTCGCCCTCGTTGAAGATCGCGTCGCCTTTTTCAATGCTGCTGATGCTGAAGTACCCCGCAGCGGCGGCGAATTCTGCAGGCGTCAGGGCTATGAACAGACCGCAGTCCATCAGCATGTCGCGGATTTCTTTGTTGAGTAATGTAGACATGGCGAGTTCTTGTTGAGTGTTCAGGGAGACTGCGTGAAGCACTGGCTGGCGTGAGAGCAGCCCCGGACTTTACAGCGTCCGGGGCTTGCCATGTGACACACCACTCGCGCAGATTTCGTCAGGCCATATTCAGCACTTTTAGAATAAATCCGTATTCGAGTGCTACGTCACGCAATCCCTGATAGCGCCCGCTCATGCCACCGTGGCCTGCACCCAGTTCGGTCTTGAGCAACAGCAGGTTATCGTCGGTTTTTAGATCACGCATTTTTGCCACCCACTTGGCCGCTTCCCAATACTGCACGCGACTGTCGTTATAACCCGCGATCACCAGCATGGCCGGATAACCCTGCGCTGTGACATTTTCATAAGGCGCGTAGGCCTTGATCCGCGCGTGAACATCCGGCTCTTGCGGATTACCCCATTCGTCATATTCAGTGACGGTCAGCGGCAGATCGGGGTCGAGCATGGTGTTCAGCACATCGACGAACGGAACTTCAGCAATGGCCGCCTTGAACAGCTCCGGACGCTGGTTCACTACCGCGCCAATCAACAGGCCGCCAGCACTGCCGCCGCTGATCACCAATTGCTCGGCAGTGGTGATGTTCTCCACGATCAAGTGTTCGGCGCAGGTGATGAAGTCGCTGAAGGTGTTCTGCTTGTGCTCCTGCTTGCCGTTGCGGTACCAGGCTTCGCCCAGCTCACCGCCGCCGCGCACATGGGCGATGGCGAAAGCAATGCCTCGATCAAGCAGGCTCAGCCGCGCGTGGGAAAACCAAGGGTCCAGGCTTTCGCCGTACGCGCCATAGCCGTACAGATACAGCGGAACGGTCTGACCGGCCAATTCGCGCTTGACCACCAGGCTGATCGGCACTTGCGTACCGTCGGCGGCCGTCGCCCACAACCGCTGGCTGACGTAGGCATCGGCGTCGAACACACCCAGTACGGGCGTTTCCTTGAGTACGACCTGTTCCCCGGTGGCCAGCGACAATTGCCAGACCTGCGGCGGACGATTCAGCGATTGATAGCGCAGACGAATTTTGTCGCTCTCAAATTCAAGGGTGTCCTGCACATACAGGTTGTACGCTGCATCCGGCAGTTGCACGCGATACGCCGGCAGGCCTTGGGGATGTACTTCGACAATCGGCAGGCCGCCTTCGCGCAGGCTCAAGGTCAGGCCTTTGGCGTTGAGGCTGAAGCCGTCGAGCATGACCGTCTCGCTGTGGGCAATCAGGTTCTGCCAGTCGCCACGCTCAGGTGCGCCATCGGCCTTTTCAGCCGCGTGATACAGCGCAAAGTTGATGCCGTCCTGATTGCTGCGAATCACCCAGCTCCATTCGCCCTCGATCAACCCGTGGTCCACCGAATACTCATGGCCCTCGCTGCGCGGCGCCATGCACACGAACGCCTGCTCAGGCGTGGCGGCGTCCAGCACCCAGGCCTCGCTGGTGGTTTTACTGTCCAGCCCCACGATCAACTGCCGCTCCGAACTGCTGCGATAGCAATGCAGGAAGAAGCGCCCGTCGGGCTCGCTGAACACCAGTTCGGCGGATTGTTCGCCCAGCTTGTGGCGATACAGCTTGTGTGGGCGATGGGTGTCGTCCAGTTCGCCGAAGAACAGCGTCCGGCTGTCGTTGGCCCAGGTCATGCTGCCGTCGCAGTCTTCGAACGGCAGGCTGCTGACCGCGCCACTGCTCAGCTCCTTGACGTACAGCTGATAAACCTCCTCGCCGCTGGTGTCGAGGCTGTAAGCCAAGCGCCGATGGTCGGGGCTGATGCTGAACGCGCCGAGGGAGAAGAAGCCACCGCCGGCCAGTTCGTTTGGGTCGAGCAGCAATTCTTCAGCGCTTTCGTCGAGGGTCTGGGAGTCATCGGCCGGACGCGGGCAGCGGTAGTGACGGGCGTATTCGTCGCCTTCGGTGGTCCGGGTGTAATAAAGATACGGGCCCCAAGGGGAGGGCAGGGACAGATCGGTTTCAAGGATGCGGCCCTTGATCTCCTGGAACAAGGTGTCGCGCAACGGCTGCAGGTCGGCGAGCTGCTGTTCCTGCCAAGCGTTCTCGGCCTTGAGGTAATCGAGCACTTCCTCGGTGTCGCGGTTTTGCAGCCAGGCGTACGGGTCGGCGCCGTCAGCCTTGCGGGCGACGGGGGCGGTGGAGGTGTGTGGGGCGGAAGGCATGCTGGGCTCTCTCACGTGGGCTCATTTAAAAGGGATCGGTCGCGCTGCCCGGTGCTGGACACGCGGCGGACCGATAACTGAAGCCGGGGAAGCCGGGCTGGTGAAAAGTCGTTATCATAAGCGCCTCTTTACCTGCCTTACCACGGACGTCATGACCGACAACGACTATCTGATTGCCTGGGGCCTTTACGCGTTCGCCGCGTTGGGCTGTCTGTTGGTGTGGTTCAAGCTGACCGGCTGGATGTGGCGCTACCTGCGCGAACCCCTGCGCGTGATCGGCGCCGTGCTGTTGTTCTGCCCGACCATCGTCGATCCGGCCAAGGATCAATACGCCCCGGCGCTGGCGATCAGCGTGCTGGATCTGGCGCTGAAAGTCGGCAACAACGTCTGGCGCGCCGTGCTCGACCTGGCCACTTACGGCGCCGTCGCGCTGGGCCTCTACTTGGTTTACGCCTTGATCCGCTTGCCGTTCCTGCGCAAGAAAAAAGCCCGTCTGGCCCACGCCGAAGCTGCCGCTGCACAGGCTGCCGCCGAGCAGAAGGAACACGACGAGCCTTACGCGGACCAGCCTGCAGGACGCTTCGCCAGCCCGTCGCCGGCGGCATCGCCAGCACCTGCGCCGAGCGGCCGCTATCGCGTCGAACCCAAACTGTGATGATCACCGGCATCCTCCCAGACGCGTGCTTCAACGCACCGAGACCCGAGCATGTGTGAACTTCTGGGCATGAGTGCCAACATACCGACGGACATCGTGTTCAGCTTCACCGGGCTGATGCAGCGCGGTGGCCGTACCGGTCCGCACCGCGACGGCTGGGGCATCGGTTTCTACGAAGGCCGTGGCCTGCGCCTGTTTCAGGACCCTGCCGCGAGCAGCGAGTCGGAAGTTGCGCAACTGGTCCAGCGTTACCCCATCAAGAGCGAAGTGGTCATCGGCCACATTCGTCAGGCCAACGTGGGCAAGGTCTGCCTGTCCAACACCCATCCTTTTGTGCGCGAACTGTGGGGGCGCAACTGGTGTTTCGCCCATAACGGTCAGCTCGCGGATTTTCACCCCGGTGCCACGTTTTATCGGCCAGTGGGCGATACCGACAGTGAAGCGGCGTTCTGCGACCTGCTCAACCGGGTGCGTGAGGCGTTTCCCGAGCCCGTCGAGATCGAGCAGTTGCTGCCGACTCTGGTCGAGGCCTGCAACGAATACCGCAGCAAAGGCGTATTCAACGCACTGCTCAGTGATGGCGACTGGCTGTTTTGCTACTGTTCGACCAAGCTGGTGCACATCACCCGCCGCGCCCCGTTTGGCCCGGCGCGCCTGAAAGACGTCGACGTCATCGTCGATTTCCAGGCGGAAACCACGCCCAACGATGTGGTGACGGTGATTGCCACCGAGCCGCTTACCGAAAACGAGACCTGGAACCGCTACGAGCCGGGTCACTGGAGTCTTTGGCGCCGCGGCGAATGCGTTGCCGAAGGCTCGGCCTGAAAGAGAGGGATCTATGCTGCGCAGCTATATACGACTGGTGTTGTTCACGGCAGGCCTGTTGATAGGCGTGCAGATTCCAGGCTTCATCAGCGATTACAGCAAGCGCGTCGAAGCGCACATGCTGGAAGCGCAACAAAGCCTGCGCGGTTATACCGAAACCGCCCAGCGGTTCTTCAATGGCGACGTGCAGGCCCTGATCCAGCATTACCGCAGCAGCGATGATCCGGTGTTCCGCACCGACGCTGACAACATCAGCAACCTGCTCACCCGCAATCAGACCCTTGACCGTGAATGGCTGGCGCTGCAAGGCCCGTGGTACTCCCGCGCCTGGCATGTGCTGACCGCCGCCGACACCGGCATCCGCGACGAAACCTGGAATGGCTACACCTGGCAGGTGCTGTTGTCGCCGGAAGTCATCGGCTGGGGCCTGCTGTGCGCGTTGCTGTTTTCGCTGGTCATCGAAAGTATTGTGGTGTTCATTGACTGGGTGTTTGTGGGTCGGCATCACGTGCGACCGGTGGGGCGCGACTGGCGTTGATGCTCATTGCCGGCACCCGCTTGATTGGGCAGTGATGCTACTGACGCCTTCCCGGCTGAAGCCGGTCCTACAGTGGTGGGTACTTCGTAGGACCTTGTGGGACCGGCTTTAGCCGGGAAGGGGCCCTCACAGTCAGTGAAGATCCTCGCACCGTTCACTTTTTCTTATCCTCCCCCCGCGCTTTAATTAGTTGGACGCTTGGGCCATCCGCGCCAAAGAATGCCCCCAACGCACAGCCCCGTGTCCCGCGCTGCCAACCTGACAACCCCGCGCGTACACTCGAGCTTCTCCCCGTTTCGTTCGCACAGGAGTCACGCCTTTGAGCCGCCTGTTATTGAATTGTGATATCGGCGAAAGCTATGGCGCATGGACCATGGGTCTGGACGCCGATGTCATGCCCTACATCGATTGCGCCAACATCGCCTGCGGCTTCCACGCCGGCGACCCGAGTGTCATGCGCAAGACCGTCGCGCTGGCCCTGGCCAGCAACGTCACCATCGGCGCGCACCCGGCTTATCAGGATCTGGTGGGTTTCGGTCGTCGCTCGATGGCCTGTTCGCCGCAGGAGATCCAAGACCTGCTGCATTACCAGATCGGCGCGCTCGACGGCGTTTGCCAGGCTCAAGGCAGCCACGTCAGCTACGTCAAACCCCACGGCGCGATGTACAACGACATGATGGCCAACCCGACGCAACTGCGCGCCGTTATCGAGGCCATCGCCCGTTACAACCCCGAACTGCCGCTGATGCTGCTGGCCATGCGCGACAATTCCGCGGCGCAAGCCATCGCCGATGAATTCGGCATCACGCTGTGGTTCGAGGCCTTTGCCGATAGGGCCTACGACAATGTGGGGCGTCTGGTCTCGCGCAACATTCCCGGCGCGGTGCATCACGATGCCGAGGTCATCATCGCTCAGGCCATGACCTTGTCCCGAGGCGAAGCCTTGATCGCCAGCGATGGCAGCGAGCTGCGGCTGCAACCACACACCTTGTGCGTGCACGGCGACAACGCCAGCTCCATCGACGCAGTCCAGCGCATTCGTCAGGCATTGAACGGCACTGACGCCGGACCGTCGGCCCCGTGAACCTGCGCATCGAAGTCGTCGCCATCGATTGCCTGATGGTCCGCCTGTTCGACGCCATCGACGAGGCCAACATGCCGTGGATGCTCGCCGCGACGTTGCGTCTGCGCGAGGGCTTTGCTGCGCAATTGATTGATCTGGTGCCGTCCTACACCACGTTGATGGTGCATTACGATCTGTTGGCGTTGAGTCCGACACAGGCTCGGGCGATCATTACCGATGCGCTGAAAGACCTCACACCCGACGCCGCCCAAGGCGGTCGGCAGCATGTGTTGCCGGTCTGGTACGACCTCAGCGTCGGGCCCGAGTTGAGCCTGTTGTCCAGGCGCAGCGGGCTGTCGGTGGAAGAAGTGATTAGCCGCCACAGCCAGCGCGAGTATCAGGTCTTCGCCCTGGGCTTCGCGCCGGGGTTCGGGTTCATGGGGCTGGTGGAAGAAATCCTCGCCGCGCCGCGCATCAAGACACCCCGCAAGCGCGTTGCCGCGGGAAGTGTCGGCATCGCCGAACGGCAAACGGCGGCCTATCCACTGGAGTCGCCCGGCGGCTGGAACATCCTCGGGCGCACCCCGGCCAAACTGTTTGATCGCGAAATCGACGGCTACAGCCTGATGCAGCCTGGCGACACCGTGCGTTTTGCCGCCGTTGATCACGCCGAGTTCATGCGTCTGGGCGGCGACGACACGCCGCTGGAGGGCCTGGCATGAGCGCGTTGACGGTTAAAAGCAGCACGCCGCTGTGCCTGTTGCAGGACGCGGGACGGTTTGGCGTAAGACACCTCGGCGTCACCCAGGGTGGGGCGCTGGACTGGGTGTCGATGTCGTGGGCCAACAAGCTACTGAATAACGCGCTGGACGCTGCCGTCGTCGAAGTGACATTGGGCGGCCTGACGCTGGTAGCCGAGGCCGACTGCTGTCTGGCCCTGGCGGGTGCGGATCTGGGCGCGATGCTCGACGATCGTCCGATGGCGCCGTGGCGCAGCTTCTTTGTGCGCAAAGGCCAGCAGCTACGTTTTACCCGGCCCATCAACGGTGCCCGCGCCTACCTCGCGGCGCCCGGCGGATTTGCGGCGCTCGATGTGCTCGGCAGCTGCTCCACCGTCACACGCGAAGGGCTGGGCGGGCTCGAAGGAAGCGGCAAAGCGCTGGCTGAAGGCGATCAACTGACTTATGCAGGGGCGTCATTTGAGCTTCACGCGCTGCCCGATCACCTCATTCCCGACTTTTCCGAACAGCGTCCGCTGGATGTCGTTCTCGGTGCACAGATCGGCCAGTTCAGCGGCTTGAGCCTGTTCGATGCGTTCAATAGCGACTGGACCCTCGACAGCCGCGCCGACCGCATGGGCATGCGCCTGCTGGGGCCGGAGCTGGTTTATCAGGGCAAACCGATGATCTCCGAAGGCATCCCGCTCGGCGCCATCCAGGTCCCGCCGGATGGTCAGCCGATCGTCCTGCTCAACGACCGTCAGACCATCGGCGGCTATCCAAGGCTCGGCGCGCTGACGCCGTTGTCACTGGCGCGGCTGGCGCAGAAACTGCCGGGGAGTGTGGTGCGGATGAGGGCAGTGGTGCAGGACGTGGCGCATCGGGAGCAGGTGGAATATACGAAGCGGTTTTGAAGTTGACCCTGTGTGGTCTGTTTCGTACAGGCTCATCGGAATCGTCATTCAGTATTCTCAGGTCGGTCATTTTTTATGCTGGCCGTTACGTACCTCATACCCCCGCTATGAGGAGCGACAATGAACCTTGACCTAATCGTCGACCAGAACCATTCCTATCGACAAGCAGTAGCGATCGCGTACGAGAAGGCTAGAAGAAACGGCGACGTTGATGCGGCTACCGCCCAGGAGTGCGAGATGGTCCTAAGTGAACCCGAACCTGATTATGTCTATCACGAGGCCATGTTGGATCATGATCTCCAGTCGTACGAGGACGGGTCTGTATCCTTCCGCACATTGAGCCCGCGCGACTTCTACGAGCGGGTAAAGTTGAATGCACGGATAACCGCTGCGGAGGGTCTCGCGGATCAAATGGATAATATATGGCAGGACGTGAAAGCTACGGTGGTCGGAGTTGAAACAGAGTTGTTAAGCCAATTGAAATTTTCAGTTGATGAGAAAGGCACGATTAAGCCGCTGATGGTTTCAGGTTTATTGGGTGTGAATGATGAGAAAAAACTTTTCGATCTATTGAATAATCATTCGGGATTCAAGAACGCAGCCAAAGGGTATGTGTGGCTCCTGGCGGGAGTTGTGGGTCAGACGGTAGAAGGATTATCAGCTAGATACGCACGGCATTTCGCCAGTTCCAAGTGAGGGAGCGGCTAACCGCGTGGGTCGTGCGGTTAGCCTTTTATTCACTAGTTGACGATATTTATATCGCAGATTTGAGTAATTGAAACCGGACTGATGCCAGTGTCAGGGTTACCCCTGACGGAGACGTGCCAGTGCCCCGAGTTGTAGTTGACCCTCCATTTGTAGCGATCGGATCCTACAAATGGAGGGGTCGCATGACGGCCAACACAGCGTGGCATGTCTATGTACTCCACTATGCGGGCGCTTATAACGCGCGTGGAATGCCTAGCTTCATGAGGGCCGACCTATCGCGTAAAGGTCGGCCCTCGACTGCTACGCTTCAGGACTGATGGGCCAGGTCAGCCCACAACATCACTTCGCCAAATACCGCATCCCTTCTTCCAACCCCCGCAGCGTCAGCGGGTACATCTGGTCTTCGATCAAGTCCCGCACGATGTTGGTGGAGGTGGTGTAGGCCCAGGCATCTTTGGGGTACGGATTGATCCAGATGATCTTCTTGAACTTGGCCATGAACCGCTGCATCCAGACGTAGCCCGCTTCCTCGTTCCAGTGCTCGACGCTGCCGCCCGGCTGGGTGATTTCGTAGGGCGCCATGGCGGCGTCGCCGATGAAGATCACTTTGTAGTCGGCGCCGTATTTATGCAGCAGGTCCTGAGTAGCGGTGCGCTCGGAGGTGCGGCGCTGGTTGTTCTTCCACACCGACTCGTAAACGAAGTTATGGAAGTAGAAATACTCCATGTGCTTGAACTCGGTCTTGCAGGCCGAGAACAGTTCCTCGCAGATCTTCACGTGGGCGTCCATCGAGCCGCCGATGTCGAACAGCAGCAACAGCTTGATGGTGTTGCGACGTTCCGGGCGCATCTGGATGTTCAGCAGGCCGGCGTCACGGGCGGTGTGATCGATGGTGCCGTCGATGTCCAGTTCGTCCGCCGCACCCTGGCGCGCGAATTTGCGCAGACGCCGCAGCGCCACTTTGATGTTGCGCGTGCCCAGTTCAACCCCGTCGTCGAGGTTCTTGTACTCGCGTTGATCCCAAACCTTCGCGGCCTTGCCCTGACGCTGGCCGGCGTCGCCCACCCGAATCCCCTCGGGGTTGTAACCGCCTGAGCCGAACGGGCTGGTGCCGCCGGTGCCGATCCATTTATTGCCGCCGGCGTGGCGCTCCTTTTGCTCTTCCAGACGCTTCTTGAATTCTTCGATCAGCTTGTCCAAGCCACCCAGCGACTGGATCTGCGCGCGCTCTTCAGCGGTCAGCGAACGCTCGAACTCCTTGCGCAGCCAGTCCTCGGGGATCAGCGCCTGCAAGTGATCGTCGAGCTTTTCCAGGCCATTGAAATACGCGCCAAACGCCCGGTCGAACTTGTCGAAATGGCGCTCGTCCTTCACCAGAATCGTGCGCGACAGGTAGTAGAACTCGTCCATGTCAGCGAACGTCACGCGCTGCTTCAGCGCGTTGATGAGGTCGAGCAGTTCACGCAACGAAACCGGCACTTTGGCCGCACGCATTTCGTTGAACAGGTTGAGCAACATAGTCGGCGTCCCGCCCTTGATCTAAATAAGCTTGACCAGAAAAGGCTCAGCGATTGCCGCGACGGCTCATGAACGCCAGGCGTTCAAGCAAATGCACGTCCTGCTCGTTCTTGACCAGGGCACCGGCCAGCGGCGGAATGGCTTTGGTGGGGTCGCGCTCGCGCAGCACGGCTTCGCCGATGTTGTCGGCCATCAGCAGTTTGAGCCAGTCCACCAGTTCGGATGTCGAAGGTTTTTTCTTCAGGCCCGGGACTTTGCGCACGTCGAAAAACACGTCCAGGGCTTCGCTGACCAGGTCCTTCTTGATGTTCGGGTAATGCACGTCGACGATCTTTTGCAGCGTGCTGCGGTCGGGGAACGCGATGTAGTGGAAGAAGCAGCGGCGCAGGAAGGCGTCCGGCAGTTCTTTTTCGTTGTTGGACGTAATGATGATGATCGGGCGCTTTTTGGCCTTGATCGTCTCGTCGATCTCGTAAACGTAGAACTCCATTTTGTCGAGTTCTTGCAGCAAGTCGTTGGGGAATTCGATGTCCGCCTTGTCAATCTCGTCGATCAGCAGAATGACCCGCTCTTCGGATTCAAAGGCTTCCCAGAGCTTGCCCTTCTTCAGGTAATTGCGCACGTCGTGGACTTTGTCGACGCCCAGCTGCGAGTCGCGCAGGCGGCTGACCGCGTCGTACTCATAGAGGCCCTGATGGGCCTTGGTGGTCGACTTGATGTGCCAGGTGATCAGCCGGGCGCCGAAGGATTCGGCCAGTTGCTCGGCGAGCATGGTCTTGCCGGTCCCGGGCTCGCCCTTGACCAGCAGCGGGCGCTCCAGGGTGATGGCTGCGTTGACCGCAAGCTTCAGATCGTCGGTGGCGACGTAGGCGTGGGTGCCTTCGAATTTCATCGGGAAAATCCTCGAACAAGGCGGACAGACCCGTGGCCTGAATCGCGCAAGATAGGGCGCAAAGAATGCAGCGACTATACCGCGCGCCCCGCGCGACTGTGAACGCAGACGGTTTATTCAGTATCTGAATGGGGCGTCACGGTCTGACCGGGCAGAAAATTGTAACTTTCATTGAGGTATCGCCAAAATAGCTATACCTTGCAGGCCATGTCGACCAAATACAGATTCAGGGACAAATACAGAATTCAACTGCGGGAAAAGGACCACCTGCCGCCTCACGTGCACCTCACCGGTGGCGGGCTGGATGTGTTGATCTGTCTGCAGTTGGTTGAACCCATGCTCGGCCACGCCCCGGCCGCCGTACTCAGGGAGGCGCTCGAATGGGTAAGGGCCCACCAAACAGAATTACTGGAGGAATGGAAACGATGGCATCCATGAAACGCCCACGCCTCAAAACCGCAGAGGCGCTGGCTCATCAAAAATTGGCGCTGACATTCATCAACGACGTGACGTACGTCCTCGACCTGAGCGGCGACATCGCGGCAATCGGGGGGCTGCAACCGCTCAAGGATCCGAGCGTGTTCAAGCAGGCGCAGATCGGCGACGACGGCTGGACCGTGGAGTGGGCCGGGCCCGACATCCAGATCGGCGCCGACACTCTTTACCTGGACGCCAAGGCGCAGGCTGCCACCGACGAGAACACACGGATCTTCATCGGCTGGCGCGCGCGCACCGGGTTGCCGCTGGCCTTGGCGGCCGAGGCACTGGGCGTCAGCACGCGAAGCATCACCCGCTACACCAACGGCAGCGAGGCCGCACCGCGCACGTTGGCGCTGGCGTGTCTGGGGTGGGATGCATTGCAGAATCAGGCGGAGAACGGTGTGTTGCTGGCCGAGAAGCGTGCGGCCTATGGAGTTGCCAAAGAGAACCGCGTTGACAAGGGGGCAGCCGAAAGTGGCGAGTGAGCTGACTCGCGAGGGAGGCGTGTCAGCGATCAAGGTCATCGCTGACTAAACGCTTCGCGAGCAAGCTCACTCCTACAGGGATGCGCCAGTCAAAACGCTGCGTTTATTTCGCCTCGCTCTTGCCACTGTCGTAGCGGGTATTGAACGCCTTCACGAAGGCATTGCGCAGGATCTGTAAAAACGCTTCAAACGCGCTGATGTCCTGTTTGTGGACACTGCCGCTGAGTTCGACGCGGGTGGCGAACTGGTTCTTCACTTGGTTCTTGAGCACCGTTTCGCTGCCGCCGACCACCGCTTCCCAGATCGAGCGAAAGAAGCCTTTGTTCTGGTTCTCGACGTCCTGCTGCCAGTCAAATACATCGACATTACGCAGCAGGGGCTTGATGTAGCCACTGAGCTGGCCATTGGTAGCCTGGGCTTCGATGACCACATCGCCGTCGCCCGCGTTGAAGTCGAATTTGCCATACGCCGACGCGAAGTCGTTCAGGCGCTTGAGCTGGATACCGGTCGCGCGCAGCTTGAAGTCGAAATCTTCCAGGCTGAACGGGTCGAAGGTCGCGGTGGTTTCCAGTGGCGCATGGCCCAGCAGCATGGCCTTGCCCTCGAAGCGGGCATCGCGCTTGCCGGCTTTGTCTTCGACGTTGGTCAGGTTGTAGATGCTGGCGTTGATGTTGTCGGCATCGATTTTCACTTTCGGCGTCGAATTGAAGTTGCTGAACGTGATCTTGCCGTCCTGAATGCGCAGCTCGTTGAGGGTGATCGGCAGCAGCTTGTTCAACTGAGCACGCCAGTCAGTGCCGGCACCGGTCTGGGACTGGCGCTTGTCCGGACCACCGTCGACGAAGTTGAGTTCAGGGCTGACAAACGCGACCTCGGCGACCACCGCATGGTCGTACCAGAGCGAGTGCCAGCTGACGGCGAGGTCGATGACCGGCGCATCCAGCAGAGGCACGGGCACCTTGCCATCGACCTTGACGATTTTCAGGCCGTTGATGCGGTACGCCCCGCGCCACAGGGCCAGGTCCACGTCGGTGACCTGACCGCGGTAGTCGCCCATGTCGGCGAGTTTTTCATTGAGGTAATTGCGCACCACGTAGGGCAGTGCGATGTGGACTGCGATCAGCAACACCACCAAGCCAACAATTGTCCATAACGGCCAGCTGTAACGACGTTTCATGTCTCCACCCTCCAGTAACGTAGCTTTGTTGACTGCTGGCGATGTGATCGGTTCGCTTCGACTGGACGTTGCACCGGCTCAAGGCATAGGCTTTGAGCTTTTCCAAACCTGCACAAGGACCCGGTCATGAGCCGTATTTACGCAGATAACGCCCATTCCATCGGCAACACGCCACTGGTGCAGATCAACCGCATCGCGCCGCGCGGGGTCACCATTCTGGCCAAGATCGAGGGGCGTAATCCGGGGTATTCCGTGAAGTGCCGGATCGGCGCGAACATGATCTGGGACGCCGAAAGCAGCGGTAAACTCAAGCCCGGCATGACCATCGTCGAACCCACCTCCGGCAATACCGGCATCGGCCTTGCGTTCGTCGCCGCAGCCCGTGGCTACAAGCTGACCCTGACCATGCCGGCCTCGATGAGTATAGAGCGGCGCAAGGTGCTCAAGGCCCTGGGCGCCGAACTGGTGCTGACCGAGCCGGCGCTGGGCATGAAAGGCTCCATCGCCAAGGCCGAAGAGTTGCTCGCCAGTGACCCTGCCACATACTTCATGCCGGCGCAGTTCGAGAACCCGGCCAACCCGGCCATTCACGAGAAGACCACCGGACCGGAAATCTGGAACGACACCGACGGCGCCATCGACGTGCTGGTCGCAGGCGTCGGCACGGGCGGCACGATCACCGGCGTCTCGCGCTACATCAAAAACGCCATGGGCAAGCCGATTATCTCGGTGGCCGTCGAACCCATGGGCTCGCCGATCATCACCCAGGCGATGGCCGGTGAAGAGATCAAACCCAGCCCCCACAAGATTCAGGGTATTGGCGCGGGTTTCATCCCGAAGAACCTCGACCTCTCGATTGTCGACCGCGTCGAGCTGGTCAGTGATGAAGAAGCCAAGGCCATGGCCCTGCGGCTGATGCAGGAGGAGGGGATTCTCTGCGGTATCTCCTGCGGCGCGGCCATGCACGCAGCGGTGCGAATGGCCGAGAAACCGGAAATGCAGGGCAAGACGATCGTGGTGGTGCTGCCGGATTCTGGTGAGCGTTACTTGTCGAGCATGCTCTTCAGCGACCTGTTTACTGAACGCGAGCTGACGCAATAATCGTGTGCGCCGCGGCTTCGGCTTTTTACCCGGCGGACTAAAGCTTATGATGGCCGCCATTCGAAACCCGCCGGAAGATTGTCCCAGATCATCCGGCGGCGGTTTCAGCGGCGTAAGCTTCGGGCCGCGCGGTTCGGCCCTGTTTCAAGGAGAGTTTCATGACCCTTTCTTTTGCTGTCAAAGCGGCGATTCTGCTGCTGTTTGTCGGCAGCACGCTGTACGTGCATTTGCGCGGCAAGGCGCGTTTGCCGGTATTGCGCCAGTTCGTGAATCACTCCGCACTGTTCGCCCCCTATAACGCCTTGATGTATTTGTTCTCCAGCGTGCCCTCAAAGCCGTACCTGGACCGCAGCAAGTTTCCTGAGCTGGACGTGCTGCGCGACAACTGGGAAACCATCCGCGACGAAGCCATGCACCTGTTCGACGAGGGCTATATCCGTGCCGCCGCCAAGGACAACGACGCGGGTTTCGGCTCGTTCTTCAAGAAGGGCTGGAAGCGTTTTTACCTCAAGTGGTACGACAAGCCGCTGCCGTCCGCCGAGGCGCTGTGCCCGAAGACGGTTGAACTGGTCAGCCGTATTCCCAACGTAAAAGGCGCAATGTTTGCTCTATTGCCCGGCGGCAGCCACCTGAATCCGCACCGTGACCCGTTCGCCGGCTCCCTGCGTTATCACCTGGGCCTGTCGACGCCGAACTCTGACGATTGCCGCATCTTTGTCGACGGTCAGGTGTATGCCTGGCGCGATGGTGATGACGTGATGTTCGACGAAACCTACGTGCACTGGGTCAAGAACGAAACCGACGTCACCCGCGTGATTCTGTTCTGCGACATCGAGCGACCGCTGAGCAATCGCTTCATGACCGCTGTCAACCGCCGCGTCAGCGCGTTTCTGGGCCGTGCCACTGCGCCGCAGAACACCGATGACGAACGCGTCGGCGGGATCAATCAGGCGTATGCCTTCAGCAAACGCTTCAGCAACAGCTTCAGCGGCAAGGTCAAGCAGTTCAAACGCGCCAACCCCAAGGCGTATCGCATCCTTCGTCCGGTGCTGGCGGTGGTCGTACTGACGCTGCTGGGCTGCTGGCTGTTCGGCTGAACAAACGGTTTTGTCGAGCGCTGTCGCACCCTGCGCGGCGGCGCTTTTTGCTGTCCTGGCAGTTCCGCGTTGGAGCTGTCAACGACGTCGACTTATGACATTGCACAAGGCACCGGTCGCTGGTTATAGTCGGCCTCGTTGCCGCCCCACTTGGCGTCATCCAGTCCTTCCCTTTCAGAAGATAAGCACGATGCCTGCATCCAGCACCCGGTTTGCTTTATCCGCCACGGCTCGCGCTGTTGCGGAACCGCGCGACTGCCTGCAACTCGTCTTCATCACGCGTTACCCGCCACCCCCACCTGTGAATAGTCCTGTCGTGTGCGCTGTTGCACCGCCAGGGGTCGTTGTGCTCGGCTGATCGACCGCCTAAACGCTGTCGGTCCAGGCCTGCAAACGCCCGCAAAACTTCCGTGAATCCGGTACGTGCCGGGTCCGATTCTGTCTGAATCACAGGTGACTCATGTTTGCTCATAAAGCCCTGGCCTCGATGGCCACGACGACGCTTTTCGTCCTGCTCTGGAGCAGCGGCGCGATTGTTTCCAAGTGGGGCCTGACCCACGCTTCACCGTTTGCATTTCTACTGTTCCGTTTCCTGCTGGCGCTTGTGGCGTTGGCGATTCTGATCCCCGCGTTGGGTTACAAGCTTCCCGCTACACGAGCTTCGATGGGCTTCGCGTTGCTGACGGGCGCTGTGCTGCTGGGGGCTTATCAGATCTGCTACCTGCTGGCGCTGGACCTGAAAGTCGCGCCCGGCGTCATGGCCACGATCATGGGCGTGCAACCGATTCTCACGGCCGTGCTGGTCGAGCGCAGCCGTTCGACGTCCCGCATGTTTGGCCTTGGTCTGGGGCTGGCGGGTCTGGTGCTGGTGGTCTGGAAAGGTATCGGCGACGGCGGATCGCTCGCCGGCATGGCGTTCGGCGTGCTCGGCATGTTGAGCATGACCGGAGGTTCGATCATGCAGAAACGCATCACCGACAACCCCCTCGGCACGCTGCCTGTGCAATACCTCGCGGGGACGGTGGTATGTGCGGTGTTCGTGCCGTTTCAGCCCTTTCATTTCGAGCACAGCATCGGCTTCTACGTGCCGGTGCTCTACATGGGGCTGGTGGTGTCGGTGCTCGCGACGTTCCTGCTCTACCGATTGATCGCCCAGGGCAATCTGGTCAACGTCACCAGCCTGTTTTACCTGGTGCCCGGCGTCACCGCGATCATGGATTACCTGATCTACGGCAACCGCCTCGCGCTGGTGAGTTTGCTGGGGATGGTGCTGATTGTGGTGGGGTTGGTGTTTGTGTTCAGGAAGGTTGAATAGCGTCAACCGTCCCGAGGCTGCGGTCAGGGTCAACCCAGCCGCACGTGCCGACTCAACAATGCCCGCAGCGCTGCGGGTTTCACCGGTTTGGCGAGGTATTCCAGGCCGGCGGCGTGTACCTGGGCGATCAGCTCCGGGCGGCCGTCGGCGCTGATGACGACGCCGGGGACCGGCTCACCCAATTGCGTGCGTAGCCACGCCATCAGTTCGGTGCCGATCTCGCCGTGGTCCAGGTGGTAATCCACCAAGGCCAGGTGCGGGCGAACGCCGTCGCTGAGCAGCGTCTGGCATTCCTCGCGATTGCGCGCCGTCCAGACCTGACACCCCCAGCGGCTCAGCAGGCTGTTCATGCCGATCAGGATGCTGTCTTCGTTGTCGACGCACAGAATTTGTGTGCCGTTCAGCGCGGCGCGCACAGGTTCAGTCGGCGCAGCGGCCGGCGTCGGCAACGCAGGCGCCAGCGGCACCGTAACGCTGAACAGGCTGCCCTGACCCGGCCACGAACGCACTTCCAGCGAGTGACCGAGCACGCGGCACAAGCCGTCGGCAATCGCCAGTCCCAAACCCAGGCCCTTCTCGGCGCGGGTCTGATGGCTGTCAAGCCGCTTGAACTCCTCGAAAATCACCTGCCGCTTGTCCTCGGGAATACCCGGCCCCCGGTCCCACACTTCCAGGCTCAGTTGCCCGTTACGGCGCCGCACCCCCAGCAGAATCGGCCCCTTGGCGTAACGAAACGCATTGGTCAGGAAGTTCTGCAGCACCCGCCGCAGCAGTTTGGCGTCGCTGGCCACACGCAATGTGCTGCCGCGCACGCGGAAGTCCAGGCCCTGCTCCTGAGCGAGGGCCTTGAATTCGGCACCGAGGGTTTCAAACAGATTATTCAGCGCAAACGGCGTGATGGTCGGCGTGAACTTGCCGTTCTCCAGACGCGAAATATCCAGCAGGTCGCTGATCAGGTCTTCGGCCGAACGCAGCGAGCTGTCCAGATGATGGATCAGCTGTTTCGCTTCCGCCGGCACATTGTCATCGTTGTGCAGCAGGGCAGCGGAGAACAAACGCGCGGCATTCATGGGCTGCATCAAGTCATGGCTGACGGCGGCGAGAAAGCGCGTTTTCGACTGATTGGCCGCTTCCGCATGGGCCTTGGCTTCGGTCAACGCCGTGTTCAACTGCGACAGCTCCCGCGTCCGTTCGGCCACGCGCTGCTCAAGGCTTTCGTTGGCGCCCTTGAGCGCCTGCTCGGCCTCGCGGAAGGCGGTGATGTCAGTGAAGCTCATCACGAAGCCGCCGCCGGGCATCGGATTGCCGATCAGCTCGATCACCTGGCCATTGGGAAACAACCGCTCGGACGTATGTGCGCGGCCTTGGCGCATCCAGTGCAGCCGCCGGGCGACGTGCACCTCCGCTTCACCAGGCCCGAGCAAACCGCGCTCGGCGTTGTAGCGGATGATGTCGGCGATGGGCCGTCCCACGCTGATCAGGCCTTCCGGGTAATTGAACAGCTCCAGATAGCGCGCGTTCCAGGCCACCAGTCGCAGGGATTGATCCACCACGCTGATGCCCTGGGTGATGTTTTCGATGGCGCCTTGCAGCAGGGCGCGGTTGAACTGCAGCACTTCGGAGGCTTCGTCGGCGATGCGCACCACGTCTTCGAGTTGCATGTCGCGGCCTTCAATCGCCGCCTTGACCACCGCCCGTGTCGACGACGTGCCCAGCACCCCCGCCAGCAAGCGTTCGGTGTGGGCGATCCAGTCGCCGTTGGCGTTCTGGTTGGGGTTGAAGCCTTTGCCCTGGCGGTAGGCGAAGCGGATGAAGCTCTGCTGCGCGCGCTCTTCGCCGACAAAACGCGCCGAGAGCTTGAGCAAGTCTTCGATCTGCACCGCCAGCAGCGAGCGGTTGTTGGGCCGCGCCTGCAATTCCTGACCGATAAAACGGCCCGCCTGCCAGTGTTCCGACACGCGGGTTCGCGACAGCAGCGAGACCCACACAAACAACGCGAAGTTGCCGATCATCGACAGGACCACGCCCTGGGTCAGCGGACTGATCGGCAGATTGAACGGGTTGCTGTGCAGCCATGCCAACAGCGGAAAACTGCTCAGCGACCACCCCATGCTGTGGGCGATGATCGGCAGCACCAGCGTGTAAAACCAGATGAACACCCCGGCAGCGAGCCCGGCGAACACACCGCGTCGATTGGCCGGCTTCCAGTACAGCGCGCCGATCATCGCCGGCATCAATTGCGTGATGGCGGCGAAGGCGATCTGGCCGATGGTCGCTAGGCTCGCAGTCGATCCCAGCAGTCGATAGCTGACGTACGCGAGCAGCAGGATGACCACAATGCTGACCCGGCGCACCGAGAGCATCCAGTGGCGGAACGCCTCGAACGGACGCTCGGCGGTTTTGCGCCGCAGCAGCCACGGCAGCAGCATGTCGTTGGAGACCATGGTCGACAGCGCGACGCTGGCGACGATGACCATCCCCGTGGCGGCCGATGCGCCGCCAATGAACGCCAGCATCGCCAGCGCCGGGTGTGCATGGGCCAGCGGCACGCTGATCACGAATGAGTCCGGCAGCACCGAGGCGGGCAGCAGCATCTGCCCGGCGAGCGCAATCGGCACCACGAAAACGGCTGCCAGCAGCAGGTAGGCAGGGAACACCCATTTGGCCAGGCGCAAATCTTCGGGCTCGATGTTCTCCACCACGGTGACGTGAAACTGCCGGGGCAGGCAGATGATCGCCATCATGGCGACGCCGGTCTGCACCACCATCGACGGCCAGTTGACCGTTTCTTTCCAGTACTCCTCCAGGCGCGGCGCGAGCATGGCCTGGTTGAACAGGTCATCCACGCCGTCGTACAGGCCAAACGTCACGAACGCGCCGACGGCCATAAACGCGAACAGCTTGACCAGCGACTCGAAGGCGATCGCCAGGACCATGCCGCGGTGGTGCTCGGTGGCGTCGAGATTGCGCGTGCCGAAGACGATGGTGAAGAGCGCCAGTACCAGCGACACGATCAGCGCGGTGTCCTGGGCGCGAGTGCCGGTGGCGTCGGCGCCGGCACCGATCAGAATGTTCACCCCCAGCACGATGCCTTTGAGTTGCAGCGCGATGTAGGGCAGCACGCCGATCAGGCAGATCAGCGCGACGACGACGGCGAGGGTTTGCGACTTGCCGTAGCGGGCGGCGATGAAGTCGGCGATGGACGTGATGTTTTCCTGCTTGCTGATCAGCACCATTTTCTGCAGCACCCAGGGCGCCAGCAGCAACAGCAGGATCGGCCCGAGGTAGATCGGCAGAAACGACCAGAGTTGTTCGGCCGCCTGGCCGACCGAGCCGAAAAACGTCCAGCTGGTGCAGTAAACCGCCAGCGACAGGCTGTACACCCAGGCGCGCAGGCGCGGCGGCAGCGGGGTGCTGCGACGGTCACCGTAAAAGGCGATGGCGAACATGATGGCCATATAGGCCAGGGCGACGGCAGCGATCAGCCCGCTGGACAGCGACATGGGAACTCCGGAGGCAAGCGGCTAGCGGTTTCGGTGGCGATCCCTCGCCGGCCGGACAGTCTCGCACGCCGCGTGGGGTTCGTCTGTTACGACCAAGGTCTGAGCGGCGCGGTGTCGCAGGGGCGCAGAACGGTTGTGGCCTCCATATCGGGGAAATCTATGAGGTATAGCTAAATTACCCGCTTATTCGATATCAGCTGCCGTCCTACTATGGGTACCACCTCACACGAGGACAGGAGCCCGCCATGACCCACGCCATGTTCATCCCGCAAAGACCCTTCAGCCAACTGAGTCACCCTCGGGAAGTCATCCGCCAATTCACCCCCAACTGGTTCGCCGTGACCATGGGCACTGGCATTCTCTCGGCGGTGCTGGTGCAGCTTCCGGTGACCATCCCCGGTCTGTTCCAGCTGGCCGAAGCCTTGTGGATGCTGAACATCGTCCTGTTCCTGACCTTCAGTGCGCTCTATATCGCCCGCTGGGTGATGTTTTTCGACGAGGCGCGGCGGGTGTTCGGGCATTCCACGGTGTCGATGTTTTTCGGCACGATTCCCATGGGCCTGGCGACCCTTATTAACGGGTTGCTCACCTTCGGCCTGCCGCATTGGGGCGATGCCGTGCTGCCGTTCGCCGAGCTGTTGTGGTGGCTGGACGTGGCGATGTCTCTGGCCTGCGGCGTGCTCATCCCGTTTCTGATGTTCACCCGCCAGGAACACCGCATCGATCAGATGACCGCCGTCTGGCTTCTGCCCCTTGTCGCCTGCGAAGTGGCGGCGGTGAGCGGCGGGCTGCTGGCGCCGCATCTGGCCGACAGTCACAGCCAATTCAGCGTGCTCATCACCAGCTACGTGCTGTGGGCGATGTCGGTGCCGGTGGCGTTCAGCATCCTGACCATCCTGTTGCTGCGCATGGCCCTGCACAAATTGCCCCACGAAAGCATGGCCGCGTCGAGCTGGCTGGCCCTCGGGCCGATCAGCACTGGTGCGTTCGGGCTGATCGTGCTGGGCGCCGATTCGCCGCTGATCTTCGAGGCCAACGGCTTGCCCGGCGTCGGCGAAATCGCCTCGGGCCTTGGCCTGATTGGCGGCGTGATTTTATGGGGTGTCGGCGTGTGGTGGTGCCTGATGGCGCTGCTGATCACCGCGCGCTACCTGCGCAACGGCATCCCGTTCAACCTGGGCTGGTGGGGGTTTACCTTTCCGCTGGGTGTGTTCGCGCTGACCACCCTCAAACTGGGCGCTGTACTTCATCTGGGATTCTTTTCAGCCCTCGGCAGCCTGCTCGTCGCTGCATTGGCAGCCCTGTGGCTGATGATCATGAAGCGCACCCTGAGCGGCGCCTATAACGGCAAGCTGTTCGTTTCGCCGTGCATCGCTGCCTCACGGTAAACAACGCTCGCGCGCTCTAACGGGCTATCCGTTGGAGCGCATGCTCGACTTTGCCGCCGGTGTCGTCTTCAATGTGGCCCGGAACTGCCGTTCGGCGTTCCCATCCGTAAGCCGGCACCGGCGCCACTCAGGACCAGGGAAGATGAGTCAGTCGCAGTTCAGTTTGTTGGGTAAGCGGCGCTTTCTGCCGTTTTTCGTGACCCAGTCCCTCGGGGCGTTCAACGACAATATCTTCAAGCAGTCGCTGATCCTCGCCATTCTCTACAAGCTGAGCATCGACGGCGACCGCTCCATCTACGTCAACCTCTGTGCCTTGCTGTTCATCCTGCCGTTCTTCTTGTTCTCGGCGCTGGCCGGGCAGTTTGGCGAGAAATACCCCAAGGACAAACTGATCCGCATGATCAAGGTCCTGGAGATCGTGATCATGGTGGTGGGGGCCACCGGTTTTCTCTTCAATCACCTGTCGCTTATGCTGGCGGCACTGTTCGCCATGGGCACCCACTCGGCGCTGTTCGGGCCGGTGAAGTACTCGATTCTGCCGCAGCACCTGCATGAAAACGAACTGGTGGGCGGCAACGGCCTGGTGGAAATGGGCACGTTTCTGGCGATCCTGGCCGGCACCATCGGCGCCGGGGTCATGATGTCGGCGACCCATTACGCGCCCATCGTGGCGGCAGCGATGGTCTCGGTGGCCTGCCTGGGTTATCTCGCCAGCCGGGGCATTCCGCCGGCAGCGGCCGCTTCGCCGGACATGCGCCTGAACTGGAACATCTTCAGCGAATCCTGGGCCACCCTGAAACTCGGCCTGGGGCAGACCAAAGCGGTGTCGCGCTCCATCGTCGGCAACTCGTGGTTCTGGTTCGTCGGCGCGATTTATCTGACGCAGATCCCGGCCTACGCCAAGGACTTTCTGTACGGCGATGAAACCGTCGTCACCCTGATTCTGACCGTATTCTCCATCGGCATCGCCGCAGGTTCCATGCTCTGCGAGCGACTGTCCGGGCGCAAAGTGGAGATCGGCCTTGTGCCGTTCGGCTCCATGGGCCTCACCGTGTTCGGCCTGCTGTTGTGGTGGCATTCCGGTGATTTCCCGCAGAACGTGCAGGCCAACAACTGGCTGGCGATTCTGGGTTACGGGCAAGCGTGGTGGGTGTTGCTGGACATCCTCGGCATCGGCGTCTTCGGCGGGTTTTACATCGTGCCGCTGTACGCGCTGATCCAGTCAAGGACGCCGGAGAAGGAACGCTCGCGGGTCATTGCGTCCAACAACATCCTCAACGCGCTGTTCATGGTGGTCTCGGCGATCGTTTCGATCATCCTGCTGAGCGTGGCGAAACTGTCGATTCCGCAGCTGTTCCTCGTCGTGTCGCTGATGAACATCGCGGTCAACGCCTACATCTTCAAAATCGTGCCCGAGTTCACCATGCGCTTCATGATCTGGCTGCTCAGCCACTCCATGTACCGCGTGGAGCATCGCGACCTCGACCTGATTCCGGATGAGGGCGCGGCATTGCTGGTCTGCAACCATGTCTCGTTCGTCGACGCGCTGTTGATCGCCGGCTCGGTGCGCCGGCCGATCCGCTTCGTCATGTACTACAAGATCTTCAATCTGCCGGTGCTGAATTTCGTGTTCCGCACGGCGGGCGCGATCCCGATTGCCGGCATCAAGGAGGACAAGACGGTGTTCGACACAGCGTTCGAACGCATCGCCCATTACCTCAAGGAAGGCGAGCTGGTGTGCATCTTCCCGGAAGGCAAGCTGACCACCGACGGCGAGATCGACACCTTCAAAAGCGGCATGACCCGGGTCTTGCAGGAGACCGACGTGCCGGTGATTCCAATGGCTTTGCAGGGGTTGTGGGGCAGCTTCTTCAGCCGCGACCCGAACAAGGGCGTATTCCGCCGGCTGTGGTCGCGCGTGACGTTGGTGGCCGGGCCGGCATTGACGGGTGAAGAGTCGCAACCGGCGCTGGTGCGCGAGCGGGTGGCGGAGTTACGGGGGGCGGTGCGTTAGCCGGAAGCCGGATGTTTCGAGCTGTCCGAATAGGTGTGGGAGACTGCAGGTTGAGCCAGCTCCCCGGCTGATTAACCCACCACTGGCTTCTCTTCCGCAACCACCGCATCCGGGGTCATCTTGCGGAAGTACGTCGAAAGCAACGCACCGGAAATGTTGTGCCAGACGCTGAACAGCGCGCTTGGCACCGCCGCCAGTGGCGAAAAGTGCGCGGCGGCCAGCGCGGCACCGAGGCCTGAGTTCTGCATGCCGACTTCCAGAGACAGCGATTTGCGCTGGGCCAGCGGCAGCTTGAACAGCTTGCCGGTGAAGTAGCCCAGCAAAAAGCCGAAGCTGTTGTGCAGGATCACCACGGCCATGATCAGCAGTCCCGATTCGGCAATCTTCGCCTGACTCGCTGCCACCACCGCGCAGACGATCATCACGATACTCACCACCGACACCAGCGGCAGCACGTCGACGGCAAAGCTCACCTTGGCGCCCAGCAGGCGTTGAGCGATGACGCCCAGCACGATCGGCAGCATCACCAATTGCAGGATCGACCAGAACATCTCCATGAAGGACACCGGGAGCCACGCCGAGGCCAGCAGCCAGATCAGCGCCGGGGTCAGCAGCGGGGCGAGGAGGGTGGTGACGGCGGCGATGGCCACCGACAGCGCCAGGTCACCTTTCGCCAGCCAGGTCATGACGTTGGACGATGTGCCGCTCGGGCAGCAGCCGACCAGAATCACGCCTACGGCGATTTCCGGTGGCAGGTGAAACAGCTGGCAAAGCAGCCAGGCCACGCCGGGCATGATCACGAAATGCGCGACCACCCCCAGAGCCACGCGCCAGGGGTGGCGCACGACTTCAGAAAAATCATCGAGCTTGAGGGTCAGGCCCATGCCGAACATCACCAGCCCCAACAACGGCACGATGTACGACTTGAGGCCAATGAACCAGGACGGGAACAGGAACGCCAGCACGGCAAACAGCAGCACCCAGTACGCGAAGGTATTACCGACAAAACGACTCAACGCAGACAGGGCGCGCATGGCCTGCTCCTTTCTTATGGGTATGAAGGGGATGCAGACGCTAAGGAGCCAGCAAGCCGGCCCCTGCGTCAGTGGGCGAAATCAGATCCCCTGGGGAATCTCTTCGCCGCCCAGTGCTTCCATCAATTGCGGCAGGAACTCACCGAACGTCAGCATCATCAAGGTGAAGCTGGCGTCCTGCTGACCCAGCGCATCGTCGCCGCCGTTCTGCTCGGCTTCATCCTGCAGCAGGTCTTCGAACTTCAGGCGTTTGATACCCAGCTTGTCGTCCAGCACGAACGACAGCTTGTCCTGCCACGCCAGCGACAGCTGAGTGACGACCTTGCCGGTGCTCAGGTGCAGCTGGATCTCGTCGCTGGTCAGGTCCTGACGCTTGCACTTCACAACGCCGCCGTCTTCGTGGGTGTCGCGCAGTTCGCATTCGTCCAGCACGAAGAAGTGCTCGGCGGTCTCGCCAGTCTTGACCCACTCGGTCATGACAGCGGTTGGCGCTGTTTTGACAGTCACGGGGCGGACGGGCAACGAGCCGACCACTTCACGCAGGGTCGACAGCAGGTCTTCGGCGCGCTTCGGGCTGGAAGCGTTGACCAGAATCACGCCCTGCTTGGGGGCGATGGCGGCGAACGTGGCTGAGCGACGGATAAAGGCGCGGGGCAGAAAGGCCTGGATGATTTCATCCTTGAGCTGATCGCGTTCCTTCTTATAGACCTTGCGCATCTGCTCGGTCTCGATCTCTTCGACTTTCTCTTTCAATGCATCGTTGACCACGCTGCCGGGCAGGATGCGTTCTTCCTTGCGCGCCGAGATCAGCATGAAATCACCGCTGACGTGCACCAGTGGCGCGTCTTCGCCCTTGCCGAACGGGGCGATGAAACCGTAAGTGGTCAACTCCTGGCTGGCACAGGCACGTGCAGGCTTGGTCGCCAACGCGGTTTCCAGCGCCTCGGCGTCAAATGGCAGGTCCTGGGTCAGGCGATAGACAAGCAGGTTTTTGAACCACATGGGGTACATCTCTCCTTTATACAAAGGGGGGCATTATTCGCTGCTGCGACCCTGCGGCCAACCCTGATGTAAGCCTTTGGAAGGATTATAAAATTTATTTCAAAAAGTGCTTGCCAGCTTTTTGATCGCTCCGTAGAATGCGCGCCACACCGAAGCGAAGGGTGATTAGCTCAGCTGGGAGAGCGTCTGCCTTACAAGCAGAATGTCGGCGGTTCGATCCCGTCATCACCCACCATTCGTTTCAAGTGTTACGCGCAGCGGTAGTTCAGTCGGTTAGAATACCGGCCTGTCACGCCGGGGGTCGCGGGTTCGAGTCCCGTCCGCTGCGCCATATTGAGTTACGAGGCCCTTGAACTCCTCGTAACGACAAAGAGAGCGACCTTAGGGTCGCTTTTTTTGTGCCTGCGATTTGGTGGGCGCGGCTGATCTGAGGTGACCAGTGTCCACACTGGCCTCTTCCCGGCTAAAGCCGGTCCTACGAAAAGCAGCGCGTGCATCCAATGCAACGATTCATAGCCCGCAAGCCTGATGGTGCTCACACCGGCCTCTTCCCGGCTGAGGCCGGTCCCACTAAAAGCAGCGCGTAGTTCCGTAGGACCGGCTTTAGCCGGGAAGCCTTCGATCTGCTTTTTAGCTCTGTCTTTGATCTTCAAACGCAAAAAGTCCAGACACCGCCAATCGCGACTTGGGTGCAGGCTGAACGCAGGTCTCGCGCAGTGGGCCGAGCGGCATGGATGCCGCGAGAGCGCCGTCAGGACATGGATGTCCCTTCGGCGCGGGCCCACGGAGCGAGACCGGAGTGAGGGAACCCCGACGGAGGAGGGGCCCAACCAGGAGCAGGTACCCTTGGTTACTTGGGGATGGTGCGACTTTCGACTTTTCCAAGTAACTCGCCGAAGGCGAAATGTCTGCCGTTAGGCAGACGCTCTTGACCTTCTCTCAGCCGCACCGCGCACTCGGGGACAGATTAATTTACGGTGAAGCGCTGTAAATAAATCAGTCCCCTAGACCCACCTCCACCACATCCCCCACCAGCCGAACCGGCCAGGTCCGCAGCCGTAGCGCTGCGTCTTCAAGGCACGTGCCATCCACCAGCCGGTAACGCTGCTTATATAGAGGCGAAGCGATCACAAGGTCCCCGCCCAAACTGCCGACCAACCCCCGACCCATCACATTCACCCCCGTCACCGGATCGCGATTGTCCACCGCAAACAACTGCGGCGCGCCGCCAATCGAGGCCACAAAAAACAGCGCCACCTGCGCATTGCCCACCAGCGCCACCACCCCGGAATTCAGCACCAGATCCTCGCGCGCACACACCGCGCGCCACACCTGAGCTTTTGGCATCTCCCTCACAGCCGCATTGGCCTGGCTCATCGTGAAACCTCCACAGCAGCAATCAGATTCAACTCTTCAGCGCGAGCGGGACGACGCTGGCTGCGCTCCTTGACGAAATGAATGTCCGGGTCAGCGCCCTTGTCATTGACGAACGTGCGGAAACGCTTGAGTTTCTCCGGGCTCTTCAGCGCATTCGCCCACTCGCATTCATAACGGTCGACCACCAACTGCATCTGCGCCTCCAGTTCAGCTGCCAGCCCCAGGCTGTCATCGATCACCACGGCCTTCAGAAAATCCAGCCCGCCTTCGAGGGACTCGCGCCACACCGACGTCCGCTGCAACTTGTCAGCGGTGCGGATGTAAAACATCAGCACGCGGTCGATGTAGCGAATCAGCGTCTCGTCGTCCAGATCGGTGGCGAACAGCTCGGCGTGGCGCGGGCGCATGCCGCCGTTGCCGCACACGTAGAGATTCCAGCCGTTCTCCGTGGCGATCACGCCGATGTCCTTGCTCTGGGCTTCGGCGCATTCGCGGGTGCAGCCGGACACTGCGAACTTCAGCTTGTGGGGTGAACGCAGGCCTTTGTAGCGGTCCTCGATAGTCAACGCCATTTGCACGCTGTCCTGCACGCCGTAACGGCACCAGGTGCTGCCGACGCAGGACTTCACCGTCCGCGTCGATTTGCCGTAGGCATGGCCGGTCTCGAACCCGGCGGCGATCAGCTCGGCCCAGATGTCCGGCAGCTCGTGCAACTGCGCGCCGAACAGGTCGATGCGCTGGCCGCCGGTGATCTTGGTGTACAGGTCGTATTTCTTTGCGACCGCGCCGATGGCGATCAAACCGTCCGCAGTGATTTCCCCCGCAGGAATGCGCGGCACCACTGAGTACGTGCCGTTCTTCTGCATGTTGGCCATGAACGTGTCGTTGGTGTCCTGCAACGGCACCAGCGACGGTTCCATGATCGGCCGATTCCAGCACGAGGCGAGGATCGAGCCGACGGTGGGCTTGCAGATGTCGCAACCCAGATGGCCTTTGCCGTGGCGGGCCAGCATCTCGTCGAAGCTTTCAATGTTTTCCACCCGGGCGAAGGCGTACAGCTCCTGACGCGTGAAGGGGAAGTGCTCGCACAGGCTTTTATCGACGGTGACGCCGCGGGCGATCAGCTCGTGCTCGAACACGCTCTTCAGCAGCGCTGCACAACCGCCGCAACCGGTGGCGGCCTTTGTGCAGGCCTTGAGCCCGGCGAGGTCCGTGCAGCCGCCGTCGATGGCCGAGCAGATCGAGGCCTTGCTGACGTTGTGGCACGAGCAAATGGTTGCCGTGGCGGGCAGGGCATCGGCGCCAAGCGTCGGCGCGCCGTCGCTGTGGGGGAGGATCAGGCTGGACGGATCGGCCGGCAGCTTGATGCCGTTCTGCACGTATTGCAGCAAGGTGTCGTAATAGCTGTTGTCGCCCACCAGCACGGCGCCGAGCACCTTTTTGCCATCGGCGGACACCACCAGGCGGCGATAACTGCCGGTGGCCTCGTCGATAAACCGGTAGCTGCGCGCGCCCGTCAACGCGCCGTGGGCATCGCCGATGGAGCCGACATCGACTCCGAGCAGTTTCAGTTTGGTGGACATGTCAGCGCCGAAGAATGGCTCGGCGGTCAGGTCGCACAATT
The DNA here is from genome assembly GCF_053903055.1 of Pseudomonas sp. AK106. Lineage (NCBI taxonomy): Bacteria > Pseudomonadati > Pseudomonadota > Gammaproteobacteria > Pseudomonadales > Pseudomonadaceae > Pseudomonas > Pseudomonas sp. AK106. The sequence goes on along the minus strand of NZ_CP096426.1, from coordinate 4,217,988 downwards.
GCGCGGCGACGTTGCGCGCCATTTGATAACCCGGCGCGACGAGGCCGAAAACGCTGCCGTTCCAGGCGGCGCACTCACCGATGGCGAAAATGTCGGCGTCGCTGGTGCGGCAATGTTCGTCGATGGCGATGCCGCCGCGCGGGCCCAGCGCCAGTTCACACTGGCGGGCGAGGGCGTCCTGGGGGCGTATGCCGGCAGAGAAGACGATCAGATCGGTTTCGAGGAATTCATCGCCGGCGAAATTCATCCGGTAGAGGTATTCCTCCCCCGCGCTGATGGATTGCGTCGCGCGGGACAGGTGCACGCCCACGCCCAGCGCTTCGATGCGCGCCTTCAGGGCGGCGCCGCCGTGGTCATCCAGCTGCACCGGCATCAGGCGCGGCGCGAATTCCACCACGTGGGCTTCCAGGCCCAGGGACTTCAGCGCGTTGGCCGCTTCCAGTCCCAACAGCCCCCCGCCAACCACCACGCCGCGTTTCGCCTGGCTGGCGGCGGCGCGGATGGTGTCGAGGTCGTCCAGGGTGCGGTAGACCAGCCGAGAATGGCCTTCAGCGCCTTCGATGGGCGGTACGAAAGGATAGGAACCCGTCGCCAGCACCAGCTTGTCGTACCCGAAGCTGCCCTTGGCGGTGATCACTTCGCGCCGCGCCCGGTCGATTTCCAGCACCGGCACACCCAGGTGCAGCGCAAGCCCGGTCTGCTCATATAAAGAAGCAGCGCTCATCGCCAGTGACTCGGCGTCGCGACCGCCAAAGTATTCGGACAGATGCACGCGGTCGTAGGCGCGCTGGCCTTCCTCACCGAACACATGAATGCGATAGCGCTCGAGGGCGCCGGCGGCGATCAGTTGCTCGACGCAGTGGTGACCCACCATGCCGTTGCCGATGACGATCAGGGTTTGGACGTCGTTGAGTGGGGCGACTGTGGTGTTCATATCGAGTCCCGGCCAAGGCCAATCAGGTTTTTCGAAAGCAAAAAAAAGGCGCCCGGAACCTCTCGGTTCCAGGCGCCTTTGCCTGTTCTTTTAGGGGTTGCCGCGCGACCACAGTGTCGACGCCAACCTGGTGAGCCCGACGCCGCGAACGGCTGGCGGTCCGCGTTGACCGGCCAGGGCTGCCAACCGCGTGTTCAGGCTGGACTTGATAAGGGACTTAGCAATGGCTGTGCCAGTGGGAATATCGACGCGCCGGCCCCGCTTCTTTCCGGCCAGACGCGCAGGTTTGACGGGCCGGAAGCGTGATCGTTATTCGATCTCATCGCCCTCCATAGCGAACGGTTCCGGCTCGAAAAGGGTGCGATTTAAGCTGATGCGCCCCACGGTGAAGCTCAACGCCCATTGATCGGGTGAGCAACTTTCGCTGAAACCGCCCGCTGCACGTTCCACGGCCAGGCTGGCCTGCTGTTTGCAATATCCCGTTCACAGGCAATCAACGCCGATTGCCATATTCACGACAAAGGCGCCGTGTGCTCTCCGTTTTCCAACGGATGAGAACAGGGCGTCTTTTTTTGCTTTCAGGAAACGGAATATGGCAAGCAGCAGCGTAAAGAGCGTGTGTCCTTATTGTGGCGTCGGTTGCGGCATCGTCATGCAGGTCGAGGACAACCGGGTCATCAAGGTCGTCGGCGACAAGACGCACCCGAGCAATTTCGGCCGACTGTGTACCAAAGGCACCACCTGCGGCCAGGCGATTGCCGAGTCGGGGCGGATGGAGTCCGCCTACATCCGCCATCAGCGCAGCCACGAGCCAGTGCGCGCGGAAATGGACGCCGCCATCAGCGAAACCGCCCGGCGCTTGCGTGGGATTCTGGATCGCGACGGTCCCGGCGCACTGGCGTTTTACGTCTCGGGGCAGATGTCTCTGGAGGCGCAATACCTGGCCAACAAGCTCGCCAAGGGCTTCGTGGGCACGGCGAATATCGAATCCAACTCTCGGCTGTGCATGGCCAGCGCGGGCAGCGGCTACAAGCTCTCGTTGGGCGCGGACGGCCCGCCCGGGTCCTACGATGACTTAGACAAGGCCGACCTGTTTTTTGTGATCGGCGCCAATATGGCCGACTGTCACCCCATCCTGTTCCTGCGCATGATGGACCGGGTCAAGGCCGGGGCGAAGCTGATCGTCGTCGACCCCCGGCGCAGTGCCACCGCCGACAAGGCCGGCCTGTTCCTGCAAATCAAACCGGGCACCGACCTCGCGCTGCTCAATGGGCTGTTGCACTTGCTGGTGAAGAACGGCGACACCGATGCCGACTTCATTGCCTCGTTCACCCAGGGCTGGGACGTTATGCCCGACTTCCTCGCCGAGTACGCGCCCGCATACGTCGCGCAGATCACCGGCCTGGCCGAAGCCGACATTCGTCAGGCTGCGCGGATGATCGGCGCGGCGCCCGAGTGGATGAGTTGCTGGACCATGGGCCTGAACCAGAGCACCCACGGCACCTGGAACACCAATGCGCTGTGCAATCTGCATTTGGCGACCGGGGCGATTTGCCGGCCCGGCAGCGGTCCGTTTTCCCTGACCGGGCAACCGAATGCCATGGGCGGAAGGGAAATGGGCTACATGGGCCCGGGACTTCCCGGACAGCGCTCGGTGTTGGTAGACGCCGACCGCCGCTTCATCGAAGACCTCTGGCGCATCCCGGAGGGCAGCATCCCGCACATGCCCGGCGGCGGCACCATCGACCTGTTCGAGCAGATGCGCGAGGGCGTGATCAAGGCCTGCTGGATCATCTGCACCAACCCGGTCGCCAGCGTTGCCAACCGCACCACGGTCATCGACGCCCTGAAGACCGCCGAACTGGTCATCACCCAGGACGCCTTCCTCGACACCGAGACCAATCGCTACGCCGACATCTTGTTGCCGGGCGCGCTCTGGGCTGAGGCGGAAGGGGTGATGATCAATTCCGAACGCAATCTAAACCTGACACAGAAAGCCGTCGATGCACCGGGCCAGGCGTTGCCGGACTGGCAGATCATCGCCAGGGTCGCCTGTGAAATGGGCTTCGCCGACGCCTTCAGTTACGCCTCGGCGGAGGAAGTGTTCGAGGAAATCAAACAGGCGTGGAACCCCGCCACGGGCTACGACATTCGCGGCGCCAGCTATGGGCGGCTTCGGGATCAACCGATGCAGTGGCCGTGCGCGCCCGATGACGAGCGCGTGCGCAATCCGATTCGCTACCTCAGCGAGATCAACGCGCGGCCCGTCGAGCGGGGCACACCAGCACGCCCGGCGATTGTCTTTCCCACCGCAAACGGCAAAGCGGTATTTTTCCCACGTCCGCACATGCCTCCCGCTGAACTGCCCAACGATGCATTTCCGATGGTGCTCAACACCGGCCGCCTGCAACACCAGTGGCACACCCTGACCAAGACCGGGAAAGTCCCGACACTGAACGCGCTAAATGCCCATCCGTTCGTCGAGCTGCACCCCGACGATGCCCTTGCGCTGGGCATCCGCGAAGGCGATGGCGTGGAAATCCGTTCCGTACGAGGCCTGGCGGTGTTGCCTGCGGTGATCAGCGACCGCGTGCTGCCGGGCAACTGCTTCGCGCCCTTTCACTGGAATGACGTGTATGGCGAAAAGCTGGCGATTAACGCCGTGACCAACGACGCCGTCGACCCGATCTCCCGCCAGCCCGAATTCAAGTGTTGTGCGGTCGCCTTGCGCAAGGTCGAGCTGATCGGGCATCGCTTCCTTGATTTGCCCCAAGCTGAGACCGAGACGCAGACAGCACCTGACCAGGCGCCGCTTTTGACGCTGCTCTGGGCATCACAAACCGGCAATGCCGAAGCGTTGGCCCGGCAGTTCGGCGACCGGTTGAAGACTGCCGGCGTGCCCGTTCACGTGGCGGCGATGGACAATTTCCCCGGCGAGTGTCTTGACCAACTGCAGAACGTCGCACTGATCAGCAGCACCTTCGGCGACGGCGAATCACCCGATAACGGGCAACGGTTCTGGCAGTCACTGGCTGCCCGGCAAGAACGTCTGGAATCTTTGCGCTATGCCGTGCTGGCGCTGGGCGATTCGAGTTACGACCGTTTTTGCCAGCACGGCAAGAACCTCGACCAGCGCCTGCAGCACCTGGGCGCTTCGTCACTGCTCCCCAGAATCGATTGCGACGGCGAATACCAGGCCCACGCAGACAGCTGGTTCACCGGGTTGCAGCAGGCGCTGTCGCTGAATCTTCCTACCCCTTCAATCACTGACAACGCCCCGGTTGTTGGGCGACAGCCTTCACGGACACAGCCCCATCACGCCAGGGTGTCGCTCAACCGGCGACTGAATGCGGAGGGCGCCGCCAAGGACACGCGGCAACTGGCATTGACCCTTGAAGGTTCAGGAATGACCTATGAAGCCGGCGACGCGTTGGGGGTGTGGCCGCGCAATTGCCCTGAACTGGTGAACGAGTGGCTCGAGCTTACGGGTCTGAACGCCGAGCAACCGGTGCGTGGCGTGAAGGCTGGCGACGTGCCGCTGTGTCAGGCGCTGGCCGAGCAGTTCGAGATTGCGCGACCTGGCGCAGACACTTTGGCGTTCATCGCCGAGCGTAACGGCAGCAACGATCTGAAAACCCTGCTGACCGAACCCTTCAAAAGCGAGCTTAAGGACTGGCTGTGGGGCCGGCAGTTGGCCGACGTATTGCGCGAGTTTCCCATCGCCTGCTCTGCGCAGGAATGGCTTGATCATCTCAAGCCCCTTCAGCCGCGGCTTTATTCCATCGCGTCGAGCGCCAAAGCGCATCCCGATGAAGTTCACCTGACGGTTTCCGCGGTGCGCTATGGATCGCGCAAAGGCGTGTCGTCGACCTTTCTGGCGGATCGTGCGGGCGAGTGCGAGGTGCCGATTTTCCTGCAGCCTACGCGGCATTTTCGCCCGCCGGTCGATGGCAATGTGCCGATGATCATGATCGGTCCGGGCACCGGTGTGGCGCCGTTCAGAGCGTTTTTACAAGAGCGGCGCGCCCGGGGCGATCGGGGCCGGAACTGGCTGTTCTTCGGCGAGCAGCATCAGGCCACCGACTTTTATTACCGCGACGAGCTTCAAGGCATGCAGCAGGACGGCCTGCTCACTCGGCTGAGCCTGGCGTTTTCCCGGGATCAGGCAGAGAAAATCTACGTTCAACAGCGCATACAGGAACAGGGCGCCGAACTTTGGCGCTGGCTGGAGGAGGGCGCGCACCTGTACATCTGCGGCGATGCTTCGCGGATGGCGCGGGATGTCGATCAGGCGCTGCGTCGTGTGATCAGCGAACAGGGCGGCGTCAGCCTGGAAAAGGCGGCCGAACAGCTTCGCTGTCTGACCGAGCATAAGCGCTATGTGCGCGACGTGTATTAGCGCCGTTCTCTCCCCCCGTGGCTGTCCCCTGAACCCCAACTGAACGAATTTCTCGATCAAACAAGAAAACCTTTGGATACCTGAACTTATCTGCCTTTTCTCCCTCTCATGCCGGTAGCCATTGATCGCGGCAGCCTGATAAGCTCGCGGCTTTACTCGTTTGCCCTATTGGCGCATGAACAAGGAAACAGAATGAAACAGCATCGGTTGGCAGCGGCGATTGCCCTGGTCGGTCTGGTACTCGCGGGCTGCGACAAGCAAGCCAGCACCGTTGAGCTGAAAACCCCGGCCCAGAAAGCCTCTTACGGCATCGGCCTGAACATGGGCAAAAGCCTGGCTCAGGAAGGCATGGACGATCTGGATTCCAAAGCGGTAGCGCTGGGTATCGAAGACGCCGTTGGCAAGAAAGAGCAGAAGCTCAAAGACGAAGAGTTGGTTGCAGCATTTGGCGACCTGCAAAAGCGCGCTGAAGAGCGCATGGCCAAGATGAGCGAAGAGTCGGCAGCCGCCGGCAAGAAGTTCCTCGAAGAGAACGGCAAGCGTAAGGAAGTCACCACGACTGCTTCCGGCCTGCAATACGAAATCATCAAGAAAGCCGACGGTCCAGTACCGAAGCCGACTGATGTCGTGACCGTTCACTACGAAGGCAAGCTGACTGACGGCAAAGTGTTCGACAGCTCTGTTGAACGTGGCAGCCCGATTGATCTGCCGGTCAGCGGCGTGATCCCGGGCTGGGTCGAAGGTCTGCAGCTGATGCACGTCGGCGAGAAAGTCAAACTCTACATCCCTAGCGAATTGGCCTACGGCGCACAGAGCCCTAGCCCAATGATCCCGGCGAACTCGGTTCTGGTCTTCGACCTCGAACTGCTGGGCATCAAGGACCCTGCTGCTGCAGGCGCCAATGATGCTGCCGCCGGCGCTGATGAAGAAGAAGAGGCTGCCCCGGCCGCCGAACCGGCCAAGCCAGCCGCCAAGAAGTAATCGTTCGTAAGTCCGGTTACCGCTTGAAAGAAATGCCCCGTCTCGACGGGGCATTTTCATTTCCGGGCCTATTTCATCGAACCGGCATGGACGGGCAGAGTCCCATGTCGGTCAGTCAACGGGCTTTAAGCCGGGATTTGTCGGAGGCTGCGGGGCGCTCATCGCGGTGCTCATTGGATTGTGGCTAGCGCCACCGCCCCAGTGAGTCAACGATTTTCGCGGGTTTTTATGTGTGTAAAAAACGCGCGATCTAAGGCCGGGCCCTATAGAACGGGCGTTCCGACCCCGAAAAGCGGGTCTGTTCACAAGGTTATCCACAATTTGTGTGGATAACCTTTGGGGGCGGAACCCGCACACGCGTCAGCAGGCGACTGCGGCTTACGCAGTCAGCCGGAATGTCGATTTTTATCGGTAATCGTGGAGTGGATATGAAAGCACCCTGGAATCTCATTCGTTATCTGCCCATGGCCAAGCGCTTGATGGCCGCAGGTCGCCTGCCCGCGTTGCTGTTCGCCGTTGCAGGTAAAACCGCCAGTGAGGGCGGTCGGCTGGGCAAGATCAAAGACGATTTGAAACTGCTTCAAGCGCTGTGCCTGGCCTACTGGCGCGGGGAATATCGCGCTATCAGCGGTAAGGCGATTCTCTCTATCGTGGCCGGTCTGATGTATTTCCTCAGCCCACTGGATGCGATTCCTGACTGGATCCCCGGCTTGGGTATGCTGGACGACATCGCCGTGCTGGCTTGGGTCATGAAGCACCTCGAAGCCGAGCTCAGCGCATTCCGTGCCTGGCGCGAATTGCAGAACCCGGAGAAGCTCGCGGTGGTCGAGCGTTTGCCGGCAACGCCTGTCCTGCTGGAGCACGAGAAAAAGATTTGAACGCGGGTTGGTGCAGCTCATCCATTCCGTCGCCAGTGCTGCAGTGATCCCCACACCCAAGTCGTAGCCAACCGCTGTTAAGATGCCGCCCATACTTAGAAAAAGACTGCGTAAAAGCGTGTTTAGTCCTACAGGGGAGCGTTATGGATCTTCAGATTATTTCGCGCGATGGAGAGCCGGAATATGCGGTGCTGCCATGGGCGCAGTATCAGGCCCTGTTGCGCGCCGCAGGTGTTGCGCCTGGCCCGGAGCCAGAGGCGGCTACCCACATCCAGGCCGAGTCTGAACAGTCCTCATCCGCCGCAGACCTGCCTTCTTTATCTCAGTTGGGTGCATTGCGCGAGGCCAAGGGCCTGGCAGTGGCGCAACTGGCGCGCACGGTCGGCATCAGTCCTTCTTACCTGGACCTGATTGAGAGCGGCGCCCGTGAGCCGGACGCGGCCATTCGCCGGAGTCTGGCGTGGGAGCTGGGCGTCGCGGGCTGGCGGGGTGAGGCATGAGCGTGCGCATCAGTCGCCAGCACTGGGACGGGCTGCTCGCCGAACTGGACCTGGCCCGTCGTCAGCGTCATCTGGTGACCTATCGCGCGTTGCTTGAGCGGTTGCAGTTACCCACCCCCGCCATGCAAACCCTGACTGCCGCCCTTGAACACCTCGCCGCCCTCGACGCCCGCGCCGAGCAGCCATTGCGCAGTTCGTTGGTGATCAGTCAGGGCGCCAGCCGTCTGCCTCGCACCGGGTTCTTTGAATGCGTCGAACGCCTCGGCCGTTTCTCCGGACCCTCTGACGGCATCGCTGCAGCGTCCTGGCACGCCTCGGAAGTGGCCCGCGTGTTTGAATTCGAGTATGCGCAGCCGGTAAAGCCGGAGTAGAGCATCTTCTGATCCGAGGTATGCCGAACTGTCGCCTTCGCGAGCAAGCTCGCTCCCACCTGGCTAGTGTTGTACTCGGGATTTCGAGATTGACCCCAACCCCATTTCTAAAAAACGGCGGCTCACCCCAAAACCGCCTGATTCAGGGTCGCCATTGCCTCCGCCTCCAGCGTATTGATCACATGCACACTTGCACCGGTCACCTCCTTGGCGTGGTGCTTGGCCTGAGACGCCAGTTCGGCAAGCTGGCTGGCGTCGAGGGTTGTGCACACCTCCGGGTGCAGGTGCACGACGCCGATGGACAGCGACAGCAGCGGGAATTCCTGGCGTTGGCCCTGGCGGTTGAGCGCGACGAAGCAGCCAGCCTCCAGATGCTCGGCGCGGTAGAAGCGTCGGCACTGGTTCTGGAAATCTTCCAATAACATGTTCAGGCGTTTGCGCCAGTCGTCCGAGCCCAGCACCATCAGGAAATCGTCGCCGCCGATGTGGCCGACAAAGTCGCGGCTCGGGTCAATCCGGTCGTTCAGGCAATGCGCCAGACACAGCAGAACCTCGTCGCCGCGCCCGTAGCCGTAGATGTCGTTGAAGGGCTTGAAGCTGTCGATGTCCACGTAGCAGATCATCGACTCGCGACCCTGCTGCAACAGTCGGGTCAGGCATTGCTGGATCGGGACGTTGCCCGGCAGCAGGGTCAGCGGGTTGGCGTAGCGCGCCTGCTGGATCTTCACTTCGGTAATCAGCTTCAGTACATCGATCACCCGGCCCAGCCCGAGGTAGAGGCCGTTCTGCATGATGATGAAATCTTCTTCGATGCGTTGCCGCGCGCGACTGGTGATCAGCCGGCTGACCTGCTGAAGCGACTGGCTCAGCTCGACGGCCAGAAAGTCGTCGCTCATCAGACGACTAATGGGCTTGCGCGCATACAGTTCGGTGGCGAAGGGCTGCAGCAGCACGTCCGACAGCGAGTGGCGATGGACGATGCCGATCGGCTGATGCTGCTCATCCAGCACCGCCAGGGAGTTGAGATTGGCCTGCTTGCGAAACGCCTCCAGCACCGTTGCGGTGGGCGTGGTCTGCACCACCGCCGGCAGCTCGTTGAGGAGGGCGCTGAGGTCGCTGGTTTCCTCCGTCACGGTCGCAGCGGCCGGGTCGATTTTCGGCAGCAGCGCGCGAGCGTCACGGGGCGGAAACTCCTGCGGACGGCACAGCAAATAGCCCTGAACCAGCTCGACCCCCATGTCGATCAAAACGGCCAGCTCTTCTTGCAACTCGATGCCCTCAGCGATCACCAGCGCCCGCGACGCCTTGGCCATCTGCAGCATGGAGCCCACGAACTCGCGCTTGACCGCGTCCTGATGGATGCCGTCGATGAAGTGCCGGTCGATCTTCACGTAATCCGGGCGCAGCTCGGACCACAGCCGCAGGCTCGAATACCCTGCGCCCAAGTCATCCAGGGCGATGGAGAAGCCCATATCGCGGTAGTGATACAGCGCGTTGTAGAGCAGGCCAAAGTCATCGGTCGGGGTCTGCTCGGTCAGTTCGATGACCACGCGGCTCGGTGGTATGCCGTAGCGCTGCAACAGCTGCAAGGTGCGCCCCGGCGGGTGCGAGGCTTCCAGCAGGGACTCCGGCGAGATGTTGAGAAACAGCTTGCCGTCCAGCTTCTGTTGGCTGAAACGACGGCAAGCCGACTCGCGGCAGGCCAGTTCCAGTTCGCTCAGGCGCCCGGCCTGGCGGGCCACGGCGAACAGGCTGATGGGGGAATGCAGCGCGCTGTTGGAAGGACCGCGAGTCAGGGCTTCGTAGCCGAGAATGCGCCGATCCGATAGCGACACAATCGGTTGGAACAGGCTGTGCAAGTCGCCTTGAGTCAGAATCGAACTCAAAGCGCCCAGCTGCTCAGTCACGGTCATGGCAATCTCGGGGCAAGAAAAAGGGGCTGGACGCCTGTGGCGTCGAGCCCCGCTATTTCACGACAGCTTCATGACTGTTTGATGACGAATTGCCATCATTTTGTCACGTTTCATGGCGCTTTACTTTTTCGCCACCGAACCGCTCAAGCCCAGATAATCGAGCAAGATGCGCCCGGTTTCAGCCAGGTAGGCGTCATCCTCGGGTTTGGTCTTGTCGTCGTCCGAAGGCAGCGCGTCTTCGTCTTCCTTCTTCAGCTCTTTGAGCGGCTCTTCGCCTTTGGCCTTGCGACGCACGTTCTCCATCGCCAGCTGCTTGCTCTCGATGTCGGCGTGTTGCTTGCGGCGCTCGGCTTCGTTGAGGCTGACGGTCTTTTCGCTCATCAGCTTCTTCGCCAGCGCCAGTTTCTCTTCGATGAAGACAAACTCGGCGTCCTTGGCCGAACGCACGTCATGACGCGATTGCAGCTGGGCGAGGAACGGTTTGAACGGATCCACCGCAGGCTTGATCGCCGGCTTGATGGTGTCGTAAGTCATCGCTTCAGGCAGTGCGCTTTCGCCGATTTCCTTGGTGTCGATGATCGACGGGTAGGCGATGTCCGGCAGTACGCCCTGGTGCTGGGTGCTCTGACCGGAAACACGGTAGAACTTGGCCAGCGTCAGTTTCAGCTCGCCATGGTTCAGCGGCTGAATGGTCTGCACGGTGCCTTTACCGAAGGTCTGGCCGCCAATGATCAGCGCGCGGTGATAATCCTGCATGGCGCCGGCGAAAATCTCCGAAGCCGAGGCCGAGAGGCGGTTGACCAACAACGCCATCGGGCCTTTGTAGAACGCACCGCTGTTTTCGTCTTCCAGCACATCGACCTTGCCGTCGGCGTTACGCACCAGAACGGTCGGGCCTTTGTCGATGAACAGACTGGTCAGCTCGGTGGCTTCCTGCAACGAACCGCCACCGTTGTTACGCAGGTCGATGACCACGCCGTCGACTTTCTCGGACTGCAATTCGGTCAGCAGTTTCTTGACGTCGCGGGTGGTGCTCTTGTACTCGGGATCGCCGGCGCGGTAGGCCTTGAAGTCCAGGTAGAAAGCGGGGATCTCGATGACGCCCAGCTTGTAATCCTTGCCGTCCTGGTTCAGGTGCAGGATCGACTTCTTCGCCGCTTGCTCTTCGAGCTTCACCGCTTCGCGGGTGATCGAGACGATTTTAGTGGTCTGGTCGCTCGGCGCATTGCTGGCCGGGACGATTTCCAGGCGTACGACCGAACCCTTCGGACCGCGGATCAGTTTGACCACTTCATCCAGGCGCCAGCCGATCACGTCGACCATCTCTTTGTCGCCCTGGGCAACGCCGATGATCTTGTCGGCGGTCGCCACTTGCTTGGTCTTGGCGGCAGGGCCGGCCGGCACCAGGCGCACGATCTTGACGTTGTCGTTGTCGCTCTGCAGGACAGCGCCGATCCCTTCCAGGGACAGGCTCATGTTGATGTCGAAGTTTTCCGCACTGTCAGGTGACAGGTAGTTGGTGTGCGGATCGTAGGACATCGCGAAGGTATTCAGGTAAGCCTGGAACACGTCCTCGCTGCGGGTCTGGCCCAGGCGCGCGAGTTGGTTCTTGTAGCGCTTGGTCAGGGTTTCCTGAATCTTCGCGGGGTCTTTGCCGGCGATCTTCAAGCGCAGAACCTCGTCCTTGACGCGCTTGCGCCAGAGGTCGTCGAGCTCGGCTTCGTTCTTGGCCCATGGCGCGTCCTTGCGATCAACCAGCAAGGTTTCCTGAGTATTCAGGTCGATCTTGTCGACGCCCTTGCTCAGCTGCGCAAGCGCGAAATCCAGACGCGACTTGATGCGGTCCAGATAACGCTTATAGATAGTAAAGCCTGGGGCCAGGTCGCCGCTCTTGAGGAAGTCGTCGAACTGGAAACGCCACTTGTCGAACTCGGCGATGTCACTGGCGAGGAAGTAGCTGCGCGCAGGATCGAGGAGTTTCAGGTAGCTCTGATAGATGATTTCCGAACGCTTGTCGTCCAGCGGCGGCTTGCTGTAATGGTGGCGCTTGAGCAGCTCCACGACATTCAGACTGGCGATGACTTCATCGCGATCAGGTTGAAGATTATCCCAGCTGTTGGCAGCAAACGAACTGGCCGACATTGGCAGGACAGTCAGGCCAATGAGTAATGCAAGGGTGGTGCTGGGTAAAAAATGCTTCATGCTGATTCGACGCGGGGACAATTGATAACGCATATTAGGCCGTCTTTGGAGGTCGCCGGTTCGGTCAGAACACGGTCGCATAATGCAAAAAGCCCAGTGGCCGTGAGGCACATGGGCTCAGTCAAGACTCACTATGGAGGCACCGTGAAAGCATTGCAAGGCGTGGAAGGTCGTGTGGAATGGGTTGATGAGCCATCGCCGACGCTGGATGTAGGACAAGTCCGCATCCAGGTGGCAGCCGCCGGACTTAATCGTGCCGATTTGCTGCAACGCTCGGGGCATTACCCGCCACCGCCGGGTGTGACGGAAATCCTCGGCATGGAATGTTCAGGGGTGATTGCCGAGGTTGGCCCGGGCTGCGCCTGGGAAGTCGGCGACCGCGTGTGTGCGCTGGTTGCGGGCGGGGCGATGGCCGAAGAAGTCGTGGTCGACGCGCGGCACGTGCTACCGGTGCCCGAGGGGATTTCGCTGCACGAAGCAGCGGCGATTCCTGAAGTGTACGCCACCGCCTGGCTGAATCTGTTCCAGCTGGCCGGCCTCCAGCCCGGCGAAAAAGTGTTGCTGCACGCCGGAGCAAGTGGAGTTGGTTCAGCTGCCATTCAGCTGTGCAAGGCCTTCGGCAACCCGGTCTGGGTCACCGTGGGCTCGGCGGAGCGGCTGGCGTATTGCGAAGCGCTTGGCGCCCAGGGCGGTGTGCTGCGCAATGAGAACCTCGACGCGCTGAACGACTTTGCGCCGTTCAACGTCATCCTTGACCCGGTGGGCGCCAACTACGCGGCGCTGAACCTCAAAGTGCTTGGCGTTGACGGTCGTCTGGTGCTGATCGGGCTGATGGGCGGAAGCAAGTCCGAGCTGGACTTCGCGAAGGTGCTGGGCAAGCGCATTCATATCCTCGGCTCGACCCTGCGCAGTCGCGACGATCAGTTCAAGGCCGACCTGCTCAGCGACCTGGGCCAACACGTCATGCCGCTGTTCACCGAAGGCCGCCTGAAGCCACAACTGGCGCGCAGTTTTCCGATCAGTGAAGCGGAAGCGGCCTACGCGGAGCTGGCGACCAATCAGGTGTCGGGCAAAGTCGTGCTGGTGATCAACGAAAGCCTGGTCTGACCGCTGACGATACGGGTCGTCTGTTGCGGTGCCGAAAGATCACCGCAGCAAACGGCCTGTGCGGCTTCAGGGGTTTCTTGGGTAGACAGAAAACGTATCGACAGCTGTGGCCGCCAGGAATACCTGCACCGCTCCATCGGACGTACTCTTGGCCCAGTACTCTTCAAAAAGTCCTGGGTCACGTTCGTTTGACCAGTACCAGCCATTGGGAATGCCTGCCGGCCAGTGGCCCCGATGTTGATCGCCAATCCTGCCCAGTTCCCCCGTATCGGACAGATGCCCGCCTGGCCTTTGATACTCCACGGCTCCTCGGTGGATAAAAGAGCCAATGTATTCCACCGTCCAGACATTACTGACCGTCACGGTGTAGTTTTTTGATTGCCCTGTGTTGTCTCTCACCGTGATCGTGGCGGCCCCGTTGCCGCGAGGGCTGACGAGTCCATCACTGGTCACATTAGCCACGCTGTCGTTGGACGAACTGTAGGTATAAGGCGGCTGGCCACCGGAGGCGGTGCGAGTAATCGTGGATCCGGCCGGAAAGGTCGGCAGCGCAGGGGCTCCCGGATTTCTCCAGATCATGTAGAGCGTGGCTTGCAGCGCAACCGGGGAGACATTGAAGTCCAGAGGAGCAGCGATCGTGAATGTCCGCACTGCCGACTCTTGCTCGTTGCCGTAAAGTGCCCTGGCCTTGATTGCATGGCTCCCAATAGTTTGGTTGGTGAGTGTCCTGGTCCAGACGCCGCTGGCATTAGTGCTCGCCGTACCTTTTGACGCAGCGCCATCGAAGATCTCAATGTCTTCATTGGCCGCTGCAGTGCCGGTGATGGTCACGCTGGTATCGAGGGTGGAATCACCTTGCGGAATTTCAACGCCTCTCGAGTCCTTGACACTGGTGATGGTCGGTGCAGCCAATGCAAGGATGGTGAAGCTGTACACCGCCGACTCTTCTCCATGGCCGTTTAGAAGCTGTGCTTTTAAGGCGTGGGCGCCGACCGTGAGGTCGGTGATTGGCAGGGTCCACACTCCACTGGCGTTTGCAGTGGTTTTGCCGATGGAAGTGCTGCCATCGAAGATTTCCACTTCGTAGTTGGCCGTTGCAGTTCCGGTTCGCTTCAGGCGGCTATCAGTGGCGGAGCTGGGCGGGGTGCTAGACATTTCGTTGACTCCTGTCAGTGAAGGCAGGCGTCATTAGGCGCCGCGTCATGAGAGTTGGCTACTGTCACAAATGACAGTTCTGATAGAAGAAATGATCAGTACCTAAGGGCTTATGTCGAATTAGGGGGTAGCTGCTGAAAGCAAACTCATTCGCGAAGGATATTTCAGTCGACGAGGCGTGTCGGCTGTCCTTCCGTGTCGCGAATGGATTTGATCCCACAACGTGAATGCCTTGGGCGGGCGAATGGATTACTTCCAGTGGTGAATCGGCCATCCCCCATTTTCTGCTGCTTCACGCAGCGCCGGGTCCGGGTTCACCGCATGGGGAAAGTCGACCTTCTGCAGCAGCGGCAGGTCATTGCGTGAGTCCGAATAGAAACTCGCCCCCTCAAGGTTCTCGCCTTCCTGATCCAGCCACGCCATCAGGCGGGTGATCTTGCCTTCGCGGTAGGTGAGCACGCCGGTGGTCTTGCCGGTGTAGACGCCGTGGGCGACGTCCAGATCAATGGCCAGCACTTCATCAACGCCGATGCGCTCGGCAATGGGCTTGACCAGATGCACCCCCGACGCCGAGATGATCAGGATGCGATCCCCGGCGGCGCGGTGTTCGGCGATGGCCTTGGTCGCGTCGCTGAAAATGATCGGCTCGATGTAATCCTCAACCCACGGCCCCACCAGAAAATCCACTTCCTCCGGCGTGCGCCCGACCATCGGGTCCAGGCTGAACGCCATGTAGTCTTCCATGGCCAGTTCGCCCTTTCCGTAGGCTTCCATCAGTTCGTGGTCCTTCTTCATGAACCACTCGGGATCGACCCAGCCCAAACGCCCCATCTGCTCGCTCCACAGGCTTGAACAGTCACCGTGGATCAGGGTTTCGTCCAGATCGAAAATTGCTAAAGCCATTAAAACTGTCCTCTTAAATCATTCACACGCAGATCAACTGTAGGAGCGTGGCTTGTCCCGCGATCTGCCGGGAACCGGCAGCAACCCAGGCCAATGCGGTGTGTCATTCTGACCTTCGTCGCAGGTTTCACGACGGGTTCCCCGCCGATCGCGGGACAAGCCACGCTCCTACAGGGTTGGCGTCTAATTCATGCGACTTCACACAACGCCGACGCTTCAATGTGCAGGGTGACGCGCTGGCCGTTCGGGTGCAAGTCGCTGGCCGAGCGGTTAAGCACGTCGACCACCAGCTCCACGCCCCAAGCTTCGACGCGATAGCGGATCACGTTGCCCAGCAGGCTGTGGCTGCGCACTTCGCCTTCCAGCGAACCGGTCAGGGTCAATTGAATCGCTTCCGGGCGAATCGCCACGCGACTGTTGATCGGGCGCTGCATCAGGCGGCTGGCGGCGTCGGCTTCCAGCAGGTTGTAGTTGCCGATGAAGCCGGCAGCGAACGCATCGACCGGCGAGGTGTACAGGGTTTCGGCGTCGCCGCTCTGCACGATTCGGCCCTGATTCATCAGGAAAATCCGGTCGGACATGGTCAGCGCTTCTTCCTGATCGTGGGTCACGAAAATCGTCGTCAGGCCCAGCTCCTGCTGAATCGCACGGATCTGCTCGCGCAGGTGTTTGCGGATGCGCGCATCGAGGGCCGACAGCGGCTCATCGAGCAGCAGCAGGCGAGGGCGGGTCACCAGCGATCGCGCCAATGCCACGCGCTGACACTGCCCGCCCGACAGCTGATGCGGGTAGCGCGTGGCGAACTCGTTCAGCTCCACCAGCTTCAGCACCTCGGCCACCCGCTGCTTCATTTCGTCGGAACCGACTTTCTGCATGCGCAGGCCAAACGCGACGTTCTGCTCCACGTTCATGTTGGGAAACAGCGCATAGCTCTGGAACACCATGCCGATGCCGCGCTTCTGCGGCGACACCGGCACCAGGTCCTTGCCGTCAAGGAAGATGCTGCCGCTGGTCACTGGCGTCAGCCCCGCGATGCAGCGCAGCAAGGTGGACTTGCCGCAACCGGACGGGCCGAGCAGGGTGACGAATTCGCCCTTGTGGATGTCGCAATTGATGTCGCTGAAGACCGCCGTGCTGCCGTAATTCTTCTGCAGGTTTTCGACACTGACGAAGCTCATATCAGTCTTTGTCCTTGTTCAGTCGGTTGGCCGCCCACGTCAGCAGCAGTACGAAAAAGAAGTAGGAAATCACCAGCGCGCTGTTGAAGTGACCGCTGCTGTTGCGCATGTTGTTCAGGTACACCTGCAGGGTCTCGTAGCGGGTGCCGACCAGCAGATTGGCGAACACGAACTCGCCGAACAGGAACGAGAACGACAGCAGCAGGGCAATCATCAGGCCCTTGCGCAGGTTCGGCAGCACCACCAGAAACGCGGCTTGAAAGGTGTTGGCGCCGAGCAACTGGGCGGCGTCCATCAGGTCCACCAGATTGATCGCTTGCAGGTTGTTGGTGATCGCCCGGTACATGAACGGCAGCGCCACGGTGAAATAACAGCCGATCAGAATCCACGGCGTGCCGACCATCGCCAGTGGTCCCGAACCGTAGAGTTGCAACAGGCCCACCGAGGACACCACCGGCGGCACCGCGAAGGGCAGCAGGATGAGGATGTTCATCAGCGCGTCGAGCTTGGGAAAGTGGTAATGCACAACGAACAGCAGCGGTAGAATCAGCACCACCGACAGCGCCAGCGCGCCGACGCACACCAGCAGCGACTGGCCAAACGCGCGCAGAAACCGCGGATCGCTCCACAGCGCGACGTACCATTTATAGGTCAGGCCGTCGGGCAAAATCGTCGCCGACCAACTGGTGGCGATCGAATACACAAAGGTGCCCAGCAGCGGCGCGAGCAGGATCAGAAATAGCAGGTACACCACGACGCGGTGGTAGAGCCCCGGCGGGCGGCGTTCAGCGCGAGACATGGTAGCTCCTCTTCAACAGCCACTGATGCACGACGGTCACCAGCGTCATCATCCCCACCAGAATCATCGCCAGGGCGCTGGCCATGTTCGGGTCCAGCGTGATGTCGCCCGCCACCATCGCCGCGATGCGGATCGGCAAGACGTTGAAGTTGCCAGTGGTCAGCGCATACACCGTGGCGTAGGCGCCCAGTGCATTGGCCAGCAGGATCACGAAGGTGCCGAGCAGCGCTGGGGTCAGCACCGGAATGCCGATGTGCCGCCAGAAATCCCAGCCGCTGGCGCCCAGCAGTGACGCCGACTCGCGCCAGTCTTCGCGCAGCGCGTCGAAAGCGGGGTAGAGCAGCAGCACGCCCAGGGGGATCTGGAAGTAGGTGTAAAGGATGATCAGGCCGGTTTTCGAGTACAGGTTGAAGTCATCGATGATCCCGGCCTGTTTCAGAATCAGCGTCAGCGCGCCGTTGAAACCGAGCAGGATGATGAAGGCAAACGCCAGCGGGACGCCGGAAAAGTTACTGGTCATGTTGGCGAAGGCGCTGACGAAATCCCTCAGCCGCGACGGCACTTTGCGCAGGGAATAACTGCCCAGGATTGCGATGATGATGCCGATCAGGCTCGACCAGAAGCTGATCTCCAGGCTGTACTGCATGGCCTGGCGGTAGAAACGCGAATTGAACGCCTTGATGAAGTTGTCGATGCCCCAGCCGGCGTCTGATTGCAGGCTGTTGATCGCCACCCAGGCCAGCGGCGCGATCTGAAACGCGATGAAAAAAACCGCAAACGGCACAAGGCACAACAGCCCCAGCCATTTGCCGCGACTTAGTGAATTCACTTGAGCACCTCTCTGCACAAGGGTTTGTCGTGGGGTACGCCGAGCAGCGCGCAGACGGTGCCGCAGATCTCGCTCTGTTTCGGTCGCGCCTCGGGGTCGAGGCTGAAGGCGTCACCGAGCACGAACAACGGGACTTCGCGCTCTTCCGGCAGCACGCCGTTGTGCGAGCGGTCGTTGTTCATGCCGTGGTCGGCGGTCACCAGTACTTGATAGCCCGCATCCAGCCAGCGCTGCAGATATTCGGCGAGGATGATGTCGGCCGAGCGTGCGCTGTTGCGGTACTGCGGGGTGTCGAGGCCGTGCTTGTGGCCGGCGTCATCGATGTTCATCGGGTGGACGAACAAGAAGTGCGGCGCGTGCGCTGTTCGAAGATGCTCGGCGTCGTCGAACAGGTGGGAATCGGGGTAGTGATCGGCGTAGTAGAAGTGCCCGTGCTGAATCGGCAATTCGGCATCGTCGGTGTGGCGGTCGCGTGCGGCAATGAACGGACTGCGGTTGTACAGCTCGCTGACCCAGTGGTACGCGGCAGCGGCAGTGGTCAGCCCGGCGTCGGTGGCGTAGTGAAACACGCTGCGCTGGCTGGAAAGCCGGGAAACCTGGTTGTGCACGATGCCACTGTCGATGGGCGCCACGCCGGTCAGGATGCATTCATACAGCGGGCGGGACAGCGACGGCAGTTCGCATTCGAGTTTGTACAACGCCGCGCGGCCTGCGTTTCGGTAGGCCAGCAAATGCCCCATCGCATGTTGCGCCACGCTGTAACTCAGGCCGTCCAGCAGGATGAGGATGACGTTGTGTTTCATGGCATCTCCGGAGGGTGGATCGCCAAACATCACTGTAGGAGTGAGCTTGCTCGCGATCGCGGTATGACTGCGACAGACAGGTCGAGTGACACACCGACATCGCGAGCAAGCTCACTCCTACAAGGGGGCTGCGTTAGCCGTTGAGGATTACTGCATCTCGACGATGACTTGCTCGTTCCACTGTTGTGGCAGGGCTTTCGAGGATTTTTCCCAGGCCGCAGCGTCTTTGATCGGCGTCACGTTCTTGTACTGCTCGTTAGGCAGCAGCTTGGCCTGGACCTCTGGCGGCAATGTCAGGTGCTCGGCGCGGATCGGGCGTGCGTTGCCTTTGGCCAGGTTGATCTGCCCGGCGTCGCTGAAGATGTATTCACGGGCCAGCTTGGCGGCGTTCGGGTGCTTGGCGTACTTGTTGATGATCGTGGTGTAGCCCGAGATCACCGAGCCGTCGGACGGGATCAGTACCACGTAGTCGTCAGGATTGGTCATCTTGGCCTTGTAGCTCAGGCCGTTGAAGTCCCAGACCACGCCCACTTCCACTTCGCCCTTTTCCATCGACTGGATCGTTGGGTTGTTGATGCCCAAGCGCTTTTGTTTGGCCAGTTCGGTGAACAGTTGCAGGCCCGGCGCGAGGTTGGTCTCATTGCCTTTCATGGAAATCGCAGCGGCCAGTACGCCGTTGGCAGCCTGGGCCGCAGTGCTGACATCACCGATGGTGACCTTGTACTTGCCGTTTTTCAGATCAGCCCATTTGGTCGGTACGTCGGAGCCGTGCAACAGTTTTTTGTTGACGATGAACGCGATGGTGCCGGTGTAGGCCAGCGCCCAGTGGCCTTCCTTATCCTTGGCCCAGTCAGGCACTTGCGCCCAGGTGCTCGGCTTGTAGGGCTGAGTGACGCCCTTGGCGACAGCGATCGGGCCGAAGGCGGCACCCACGTCGCCGATGTCGGCGCTGGCGTTGTCTTTTTCCGCATCGAACTTGGCCACTTCCTGAGCCGAACTCATGTCGGTGTCCATGTGCACCAGACCGTATTTGGCGGTCAGGTCGGTCCAGGTGCCTTTCCAGTTCGCCCAGTCATCGGGCATGCCCACGCTGTTGACCGCGCCTTCGGCCTTGGCCGCGGCTTCGAGGGTTTTGAGGTCGGTGTCGGCGGCCATGGCCGACGTGCTCAGCGCGATGGCCGAACCCAGGAGTGATGCCAGCAAAAGGTGTTTCATTCGAAGCTCCTTTGTGCACTTCTCGACGGACTCATAGAAGTGTTCGTTGCGGATGATTGGTCTAGGTCAGCAATACCTGAGCCAAGTTAGGCCAGTAACATGACGCTTTCGTGTCTGGACCGACTCTTGCTGGAGCAAGCCACAACCCGGGCAATCGCTGTGAAATGAGCGTAGACCATGCTCAAGCGCCTGATCTGAAAGGCCCTGATGATTTGCTGAGCGCTGGTGTAGCGCCCGTTCCTGGCTGGAATGTCACGCAACGGTCATCTACGCTACCTAGGCTCTGGAGCACCGAAACGGGCCAGTCAGCGAGCGACCTTGCCCTTAAATAGCGCTGGTCTAGTCCAGATAGGTAACGCAATGCGCGAAGAAATGCCCCGAGCGGTGACGACCATCTGCAATGCGCTGCAAGAGCAGATCGAGCACGGTCTGCTGCCGCCGGGCAGCAAGTTGCCGGCCGAGCGCAAGCTGAGCGAGGTCTTCGATACCACCCGCATTACCTTGCGCGAGGCATTGGTGCAGCTTGAGGCGCGGGGCTTGATCTACCGCGAGGAGCGGCGCGGCTGGTTCATTTCACCGCCGCGACTGGCCTATGACCTGATGCGCCGCAGCCACTTTCACGCGATGGTTCAGGCTCAGGGGCGGGTGCCCGCGACCCAGGTGATATCCGCGCGGCTGCAACCGGCCTCGGCGGTCATCTGCGGGTTGCTGCAGTTGCCGGCGCTGTCCAGTGTGATCCAGATCTGCCGCGCCCGTCGCATTGATGAACGGCTGGTGCTCTATGTCGAGCACTACCTCAACCCCGATTACTTCCCGCAGATCCTTGATCTGGACCTGAACCAGTCGCTGACCGAGCTCTACGCCAGCCATTACGACATTCGCTATGGCCAGGTGCGTTTCGAAATGGTGCCCACGGCGCTGCCCATGGAAGCGGCGGGAGCGCTGAAAGTCTCCATCGGCAGCCCGGGCCTGCGCATCGCCCGGGTCAATCACGACCAGCGCGGCCGGCTGATCGATTGCGATCTGGAGTATTGGCGCCACGACGCGATTCACGTGAGCGCAGTGGTGGCGGATATTTGAATTCCTTTGGTGAAGTTGTGTTGTGAGCTTCGTACTCCACATCAGGCGCTCTGCTTGGCCCTTAATTTATGGCTATAAGATCAATTTGAAATTAACGTTATTTCGAATTTGAATAACTTTATTCTTTATGTTTATGATTTTAAAGTGAATCCATGTCGCATGATCAGATCTCTGGCAGCGTTTGCTCCTTCGCGGGTTCTTGAGCTGCCGTTGCCAAATGCATGTATTGCGTCACACTGATAGCGTTATCCATCATTCAGCTAACGCCATGGAAAGGAATTCATTATGGAGCGGCAGGTCCAGTTAAAAGAAGCCAACGGGGCTGACAGCAACGCCGATGCCCAGGTGGAGTTGTTTGATAACGGTGTTTCGCTGGGATTTGTCCCGGTGAGCGGCCGCGTGTGGGAAAAGAATGTTTCAGGGCTGGAGGAGGGGGCTCACAGCTTTATTGCAAAGACAGCAGACGGTACGACTGTTTCCGACCCGTGGGCCTTACAGGTTGAGCGTGCGCTAGCGGGCGTTGAGAATTTCGACTCGCTTCCAGATACCATGATCTCAGTTGGTCAAAGCATCGAAACGCCGATGATGACGATTACGTTTTTAGAAGGTGTGGGTAATGTAGGCATCTTGCCTGCGGGCACCAATTATCCCGGAAAGATAGAAAAGCAGACGCTGAACTTCCATGCAAAATTTACTGGCGGAAATCCAAAGCCACCGGGTCAGACCGTCAGTGTGAAGTTGAGAGGGAGTTGCTCTAAAGTGAGTTTTTGGTGCCGCGCTACGAACGAGAGGGATCACCAGATATCTTTTTATAATCATGAGGGTTCGCCATTGGGGATAGTGGTATTACCCCCCGAGAGCCCCTATGTGACTGAAAGTACATTCTCTGCCGTGGGTATTAGAGAGATGGTATTTGAAACGGCTCGCGGAGATTGGTTTTTAGTCGATACGTTTACGTTTGAGTAGCTGCCCCGGCATGTGGGAGTTCTGAATCGTGTTTTGGGTCATCAGCGAGATAGCCCCGAGGCCGATTTCCGACAGAGGCTCCACCAAGCGTCACTCTCAGCGATGGTCGACAGGCTGACACATCAGCCTGCCGGGTCACCCTTCTTCCCACGCACCTCACTTACGCTGCCACCATTGGTGTTGACCTGCACGCTCAATCTAGGGGTCGCGAGATCCATCCCCGCTTCATCCAGATAACGCTTGAGCGACAGGTTGAACGCCCGCGACACTTCCCACTGCTTGATCGGCGCGGTCTTGAAGCGCGCGCGCAGAATGGCGTTGCCGGACTCGAAACTCTCCACCCCCTGAATCTCCAGCGGCGACCAGATGTTGCGTCGTTGCAGCGGGTCGGTGCGCATCTTCTGGCCGACGTCGCGGATCATCTTCAGGGCGTCATCGATGTTCATGCTCGACGGGATGGCGATGCGAAAGATCGCATAACCGAACTCCCGCGAGTAGTTCTGAATGCTCTTGATCTCACTGAACGGAATGGTGTGGACGATGCCGTCGATGTCGCGCAGGCGCACCGTGCGAATGGTCAGGCCTTCCACGGTCCCCAGGTGGCCGCCGACGTCCACGTAATCGTCGATGGCCAGGGAGTCTTCGATGATGATGAACAGCCCGGTGATCAAATCCGCCACCAGTGACTGCGCGCCGAAACCGATGGCCAGGCCGATCACACCGGCACCGGCCAGCAGCGGTGTCACGTTCATGCCCATGTTCGCCAGCGCGACGATCAACGCGATGATGAAGATGGTCACGAACAGCACGTTGCGGATCAGCGGCATCATGGTCTGCGCGCGGGTATTGGCCAGGCCCTTGCGCGAGCGGGTGAGGGCGTGATGAATCGCCGTGTCTGCGAGAATCCAGATCAGCCAGGCAAACATCAGCGTGGCCGCCAGGCCGATCAGCCGCAGACTGATGTCGCGGCCGTCGCCTTCGGCGAAGCCAATCAACGACAAACCCCAGACTCGCAGGCCCAATTCAATGAACACCAGCCAGATCAGCATGTGCGCAACGGTATAAAAGAAGTTCTTCAGGCGGTCCGAATACAGGGCGTGACGCTTGTGAGCGTGGCTTGGCTTGAGTGAATGACGCCGCACCAGGCCGTTGATGACCATGCACATCACCAGCAGCACGGTGCAGATCAGCGCCTGACGCAACGCAGTGCTGGTGTCGCCCGCAGAGAAAAACGTGGCGAACAGGGAGACGCCCACCAGTACCAGCGCCGGCAGGTACCAGAACGTACCGAGGACCTCGATGCTGTCGCTCAGGGCGCGGCGTTTCAGGCGGCGCTCCAGGGCCTGGTTACGGATCAAATGGGCGATCGGCCGACGGAAGCGGATGATGAACAGTCCGGTGGACAGCGCGGCCATGACATTGGCCAGGGTCGCGGCGGTGTGCGCCAGGTGCACGCCAAGGCTGGCGACCAGGCGCGGATCGCTCAACGCCTCGCCGAACGCGGCAAAGCTGCCGATCCACCACAGCGGCCGAAACGCCTGATGCCGCAGGATGTACAGCGCCCGATGCCGGTGCGGCCCGTCCAGCAGTGAAAACGCGATAACACACACCGCCGAGAACAGCGTGCCAACGACCAACGCGTAAGCGAGCACCATCGCCAGATCGCGGCCGAGCGACGGCGGCAGCGAGTAACTCAGGTAGATCGTGATGACCAGCGCCACCAGCCAGGGGCCCAGCTTGCGTAGCGCGAAGCGCAGCATGTCCGACAGGCGCGGGTGCTGCGGAAGCTCGGCGGAAAGGCCGAAGCGCAAGCGCACCTTGTGGCCCAGCCAGATCAACGCCGCCGCCAGCAGGCCCCAGATCGCCAGCACCACGGCAAAGCCCCAGATGATCGGCCACCACTGGTTGGCCGGCAGCATCAGCGCCATCAGCTCGTCTTCAGCCATACCCGCCTCATCCGCCCAGCGGCTGAGCGGGCTGTCGGTGCCGGTGAACTGTTTTTCCAGCTCGGCAAGCGAGCTGCCGATGAGGCCCAGTACGCCTTGCTCCACGGTTGGCTGCGCTTTTTTGGTGGCGTCCCTTAGCTTTTTCAGGTCTTGCAGCAACTTGCTGCGCTGCTGATCGTTTTCCAGCGACGTGATGACCTCGTCCAGGGACTGCCCCAGCGGTTCCTGGGCCTGAGGCTGCGTCTTGTCGCCGCCACTGAGCAGACTTGGCAGGCCAGCGGCGTGGGTCAACGCAAACGGGAACAGCGCCAGCAGGCAGAGCAAAAACAGGCGGGGCAGAACGGAAAGGCGGGTGGGAGCGATCACCTGGAAACAGACCTCGAATAGACAGGCGCTTGGGATGGCGTGGTTTGGGAGCCATGCCGGGTCAAGCAGAGGCGGATGAGTTTACGAGGGGATGGGGGGTGTGGCGAGGGGGAATTGTGAAGTCCCGGATAGCGCGAGGTGCAGGCCGTTTCCATGACCTGTGAAGGAAATGGATCGGCCCGCGCTCAAGGGTGGTTTGAGGTCAAGGCAACTCGGCACTCGCATAGAACGCCGACAACACCTTCACCAGATGCGCCAGGTCCTGGCTGCCGGCCAGTTCGCGGATCGAGTGCATGGCGAAGGTCGGCAGGCCGATGTCGACGGTGCGCACGCCCAGGTGGCCGGCAGTGATCGGGCCGATGGTCGAGCCGCAGGCCATGTCGCTGCGCACAACGAAGCTTTGTACCGGCACTTCTTCGGCCATGCACAGGTGACGGAAGAAACCGGCGGTTTCGCTGTTGGTGGCGTAGCGCTGGTTGCTGTTGACCTTGATCACCGGGCCGGCGTTGAGTTTCGGGCCATGGTTGGCGTCGTGCTTTTCGGCATAGTTGGGGTGCACGCCGTGGGCGTTGTCGGCGGAAATCAGCAGGGATTTCTGAATCGTACGCACGTAGTCGTCGCCTTCCGGCAGCAGACGTTGCAGCACTTGTTCCAGCATCGGGCCGTCGGCACCGCACGCGGACGTCGAGCCGACTTCTTCGTGGTCGGTGCAGATCAGCAGGCAGGTCTCGTCGCCATCGGCATTGAGCAACGCTTGCAGCCCGGCGAAGCAGGACAGCAGATTGTCGAGCCGGGCGCCGGCGATAAAGTCGCCGTTGAGGCCGATGACGGCGGCGCTTTGGGTGTCGTAGAAGCTGAGTTCGTAGTCGAGAACGACGTCGGCATTCAGGCCGTGCTCGCGGGCCAGTTGATCGGTCAGCAGGGCGCGGAAGTCGGGGCGTTCGTCACCGGCGACCTGGGCCAGGATCGGCGGCAGTTCGGTCTGCGGGTTGATCGCCCAGCCTTCGTTGGCGGTGCGATTGAGGTGGATCGCGAGGTTGGGGATGATCGCGATGGGCAGCTTGAAGTCGATCAGCTGGCTTTCGACTTTGCCGTCGCGGCGGAAGGTGACGCGGCCGGCGAGGGAGAGGTCGCGGTCAAACCATGGCGCAAGCAAGGCGCCGCCGTAGACTTCGACGCCCAGTTGCCAGAAGCCCTGACGTTGCAGTTCGGGTTGCGGCTTGACGCGCAGGCACGGGCTGTCGGTGTGGGCACCCACGAGGCGAATGCCGCCGGTGAGGGGTGACAGGCGGCCGAGTTTGAAGGCGACGATGGAGGAGTCGTTGCGGGTGACGTAGTAGCGGCCGCCCGCTTCGGTGTACCAGGGCTCGCGTTCGTCGAGCCGCTGGTAGCCGGCGCCTTCGAGGCGTTGGACCAGGCTGGCGGTGGCATGGAAGGGGGTGGGGGAGGCCTTCAGGAAATCGATAAGGCCCTGATTCAACTCTTCGCGCATAGGTTACTCCAGGCAGCAATGGTCGGGAGTTTACAGGCCAAAAGGTGTTTTGATCGAGATCAAGATCAAGATCCTTAAGATCAAAAGCGTCTGCCTGGGGGCAGACTGTTTCGCCTTCGGCGAGTTACTTGGAAAAGCACCCCAAGTAACCAAGGGTGCTTGCTCTCGGTTGGGCCCGACTTCGTCGGGTTCCTTCACTCCGGTCTCGCTCCGTGGGCCCGCGCCGAACGGACATCCATGTCCTGACGGCGCTCTCGCCGCATCCATGCGGCTCGGCCCACTCCGCGAAACCTGCGTTCAGCCTGCACCCAAGTCGCGATTTGTGGTGTCTGGGCTTTTTGCGTATGAAGATCAAAAGCAGATCAGAAGCGAAGCAGATCAAAGGCTTCCCGGCTGAAGCCGGTCCTACAGTTAGCGCCGGTCCCACGGGGTGTACGGGGTCTGCTTTTGGTGGGACCGGCTTTAGCCGGGAAGGGGCCGGTCTGGGCGCTGACAGTTCGACCGAACTCCCTCCCTGTGAGAGCGAGCTTGCTCGCGAATGCTGTTGCTGTTGCTGTTGCCGCTCTTGATCTTCCTACACAAAAAGTCCAGACACCGCAAAACGCGACTTTGGTGCAGGCCGAGCGCAGGCGGTGCGGAGTGGGTCGAGCCGCATGGATGCGGCGAGAGCGCCGTCAGGACATGGATGTCCGTTCGGCGCGGGCCCACGGAGCATCGTCGGAGTGAGGGAATCCCGACGGAGGAGGGACCCAGCCGAGAGCAGGCACTTTTGGTTACTTTTAGTGCTTTTTAAAAGTAACTCGCCGAAGGCGAAACAGCTCTGCCGTTAGGCAGAGCCACAACAACCATCAAAACGGCGCCGGGCACTCAAACCGAACCCGCTCGCCCGTCCCTGGATGGGTAAATACCAGCATGCTCGCATGCAGACACAACCGCGGATAGGCCGCCAGGGCCTCCGGATGGGCGTACAAACCATCGCCCAGCAACGGATGCCCGATTGACAACATATGCACCCGCAACTGATGCGAACGCCCCGTGATCGGCGTCAACTCAACCCGACAATGGGTGTTATACCGCTCCAGCACCTTCCAGAACGTCAGCGCATGCTTGCCGAACTCATGATCCACCACATGACGCGGCTTGGTCGGCGGATCGTACCGCAACGGCAAATCGATACTGCCACTGTCCAGGTCGGGCTGGCCCCAGGCCAGTGCCGTGTAGGCCTTCTCCGTCTCGCGGTCATGAAACTGCCGCGACAACTCACGGTGGGTGTCCGCGTCACGCGCCAGCAAAATGATCCCGGAGGTTTCCCAGTCCAGGCGATGGACGATGCGCGCCTCGGGGTAGCCGTTTTCCTGCAGGCGGGTAATCAGACAGTCCTTGTTATCGTCAGCGCGACCAGGGACCGAGAGCAGCAGGGTGGGTTTGTTCACCACCAGGACAGCGTCGTCCTGATGGAGGATATGAACGTTGGACAGCGGCATTGAACGCCTCATCACTCAAACGGGCGCCGTACGATCGAAACAGCCATCGCGGCGCAGAAAACAGGTCTTCAGGAACGCCAACGGCGGCGCGCTTGCCTGATTCCGCCAAGGGATTCAGGCAACCGGGCCGCCGTGGCGACTGCCTTCTCGATCAACGATCAGGCAGGGTGATATTCAGTTCCAGAATCGAGCAGCTGCCGTCGTTTTCAAGGGCGACATGCACGTCATCGTTGCCGATGTTGACGTACTTGCGGATCACCTCGACCAGCTCCTTCTGCAAGGCAGGCAGGTAATCCGGGGTGCTGCGTTGGCCGCGTTCATGCGCCACGATGATCTGTAGACGCTCTTTCGCTACCGACGCGGTGCTGGGCTTTTTGTTGGCACGAAAGAAGTCAAAAATGCTCATCAGTTACCCCCGAACAGGCGTTCGAAAAATCCTTTTTTCTGTACGTCCAGGAAGCGGTGCTCACGGTCCTTGCCCAACAGACGGTCAACGGCATCGCTGTACGCCTGGCCAGCGTCGCTCTGATCATCAAGGATGACCGGCACGCCCTGGTTGGACGCCTTGAGTACGGCCTGGGACTCCGGAATCACGCCCAGCAGGGTCACCGCGAGGATCTCCTTGACGTCTTCCACGCCCAGCATCTCGCCCTTGCTCACGCGCTCGGGGTTGTAACGGGTCAGGAGCAAGTGCTCCTTGATCGGGTCTTCGCCACGCTCGGCGCGACGGGACTTGCTGGCCAGCAGGCCCAGCATGCGGTCCGAGTCACGAACCGAAGACACTTCCGGGTTGGTCACAACGATGGCCTCGTCGGCGAAATACATCGCCAGGTGAGCGCCCGTTTCGATACCGGCGGGGGAGTCGCAGACGACGTACTCGAAGGTTTCCTTGAGTTCCATCAGGACTTTTTCCACGCCTTCCTTGGTCAGCGCGTCTTTGTCACGGGTCTGGCTGGCAGCGAGGACGTAAAGACCTTCGATCTTCTTGTCCTTGATCAGCGCTTGCTGCAGGTTGGCTTCGCCGTTGACTACGTTGACGAAGTCGTAAACGACGCGACGTTCGCAACCCATGATCAGGTCGAGGTTACGCAGGCCGACGTCGAAGTCGACGATAACTGTTTTGTGGCCGCGCAGTGCGAGACCGGTACCGATGGCGGCGCTGGTGGTGGTCTTGCCCACACCACCCTTGCCGGATGTAACCACGAGAATCTTGGCCAAGGTGTATCACCCCTAGAGGAAAAGGACGTTGAGTCCCTGAAGAGCCCCTCGTGACGGCGCAACTAAAGCGGGCGAGGGCGGTGATCGGAATCCGTAACGGAATCCCTGCTCGGGAAAACAAAAAAATAACCCGAACATTCCGGTGCCTTCGCGTCGTTTTCGCGACGAATCAGAGTGGCTTAAAAATGGCGCAGTATCCGTTAAAGACGGGTGATGTTCAACACGTCGCCGGACAGACTGATCTGCACACCGGCGCCCCACAGCGGATCCCGGCGCAGGTCTTCGGACACCTTGTACTGACCGGCGATGGAGATCAGTTCGGCGACCATTTGCTGGCAGAAAATCCGAGCCTTGGTATCGCCTTTGATCCCCGCCAGCGCGCGGCCGCGCATCGGGCCGTACACGTGAATGTTGCCGTCGGCGAGCAGTTCGGCGCCGGGGCTGACCGAGGAAATCACCACCAGGTCAGAGCCCTGGGCGTAGATCTGCTGACCACCGCGTACAGGCGCCGTGATGATCTTGGTCGGCTTGATCAGCGGCTCGGGCGGCTTTTCGATGATTTCCGGCTTCTTTTTGACTTCGCCTTCCGTCGGATCGAGCGGTCGCTCCCGCGCGCCCGAAGGCGGCAATACCGGCAGGTCGATGGAAATGGCGGCGGCGATGTCTTCGATGCGATTGGCACGAATGGCCAGAGTGCGCAGGCCGTGCTGGCGGCAGATGCGCATCATTGCCGGCAGATCGATCGCGCCTTCATCCGGCGGCAACTTGTCGAGGGCCAGCACCAGCGGTGTATTGCTGAAGAAGTTCGGCGCCTGGGCGACTTTTGCCGCCAGTTGACGATCCAGCGCTTCGAGGTTGTTGCGGGCCAGTTCCAGCACAGTGATGGCCAGCATGCTGCCCTTCAGCTGGAACACGGGGTCCTTGTCTTGCAATTCGATTTGGCTCATGTCGGCATACAGCGGCTTGTCGCTAAAAGTGCCGAGACTTATAACGATAACGCCCGCCAGCCGCAAGGGAGGCGCAACCGACGGGGGCACGATCTGCGCGAACCGATGTAGAATGCCCGCCTTTGTCTTGACGGAAGCTGTAATGGATCGCCCGCGTTTTCGAGCTCACTTTCTTCATCCCCGCTTCTGGCTGCTGTGGCTGGGGCTGGGCGTGCTCTGGCTGATCGTGCAGTTGCCGTTTCGCGTATTGCTGGTGATTGGCCGTGCGCTGGGCTGGGTCATGTATTACCAGGCGACCGATCGACGGGTGATTGCCGCGCGCAATCTTGAGCTGTGTTTTCCCCAGTATTCAAAGGCCGAGCGCAAACGCCTGCTCAAGGAGAACTTCGCCTCTACCGGCATCGCCTTTTTCGAGATGGCCATGAGCTGGTGGTGGAGCAAGCCCCGTCTTGCGCGGCTGGCCCACATCGAAGGCCTTCATCATTTAAAGCAGGCGCAGCTGGACGGCCATGGCGTCATCCTCATGGCGCTGCACTTCACAACGCTGGAAATCGGCGCGGCTTTGCTCGGCCAGCAGCACACCATCGACGGCATGTACCGCGAGCACAAGAATGCGCTGTTCGATTATGTGCAGCGACGCGGCCGCGAGCGGCATAACCAGGATTCCATCGCTGTCGAGCGCGAAGACGTGCGCGGCATGATCAAGCAACTGCGCAAGGGCCGCGCGATCTGGTATGCGCCAGATCAGGACTACGGCGCCAAGCAGAGCATCTTCGTGCCGCTGTTCGGTATTCAGGCGGCCACCGTGCCGGCCACCAGCAAATTCGCCAAGCTCGGCCACGCGCTGGTCGTGCCGTTCACTCAGGAGCGTCTGGCCGACGGCAGTGGTTACAAGCTGGTGATCCATCCGCCGCTGAGCGATTTTCCGGGGGAGAGCGACGAGGCGGACTGCATTCGCATCAATCATTGGGTCGAGCGCGCGGTCACCGAATGCCCCGAGCAGTACCTGTGGGCGCACCGGCGCTTCAAGAGTCGGCCGCCGGGTGAGCCGAAGCTGTACAAGAAGCGTGGCTGAAACCGAGAACTCAATCCCCATGACGACAAGCGCCATAGAACAACAAGCGGTGCGCGACGACTCAGCGATATCTCCCGGCGTCGAGCCCATCACCGGGCTGATCCTGTCCGGCGGTGGCGCCCGCGCGGCGTATCAGGTGGGCGTGCTCGCCGGCATTGCCGACCTGCTGCCGGTCGGCGCCAAAAACCCCTTTCCGGTCATTGTCGGCACCTCCGCCGGGGCGATCAACGCGGTGAAGCTGGCCAGCGGCGCGGCGCAGTTTCGTACCGCGGTCCACGAGCTGACCGACTTCTGGCAGGGCTTTCGCAGCCACCAAGTGTTGCGCAGTGACTGGCCCGGGGTCGTTCGGCAGGCCGCGCGGTTCTTCGGTCGCAGCCTGTTGGGGATCGGTCGCCAACAGGTGCCGGTGGCGCTGCTCAACAGTTCGCCGCTGAAGGATCTGCTGACCGCGCGGCTCAACCTCGACGGCATTCAGGAAGCCATTGAAGCGAAGCATCTGCGCGCGGTGGCAATCACCGCGTTTGGTTACGAGTCGGGGCAGGCGGTCACGTTTTATCAGGGCAAGGGCACGATCGAATCCTGGCTGCGGCACCGCCGCATCGGCCTGCCGACGCGCTTGACCATCGACCATCTGCTGGCCAGTTCAGCGATTCCCTTGCTGTTCGCGCCGGTGAAACTGGGGCAGGAATATTTTGGTGACGGCGCGGTGCGGCAGTCGGCGCCGATCAGTCCGGCGCTGCACCTGGGCGCCAACCGTGTGCTGGTAGTGGGCGTCAGCGGCAACCCCCGAGGTCCGGGCGCGAACCCGCCTGTGCCGCGCGCGGTCCGTGGCACGCAGCCGAGCCTCGCGCAGCTCGGCGGGCACATGCTCAACAGTACGTTCATCGACAGCCTGGAGAGTGACATTGAATTGCTGGAGCGGCTGAATCTGGTCAGCCGTATGCTGCCCGGGCCCGACGAGCCCAGGCCGCAGTCGTCGGAATCCACGCCCATTCAGTCCCTGGCGCCCGTGGAGGTGCTGGTGATTTCGCCCAGCCAGCCCATCGACGAAATCGCCGCCCGCCATCGCCGCGAACTGCCCCCGGCGCTGCGCACGTTTCTGCGCGGCCCGGGCGCGACCAAGACCAGCGGGGCGGGGGTGCTGAGTTATCTGCTGTTCGAGTCGGGTTATTGCAGCGAGCTCATCGAGCTGGGCCGCCGCGATGCGATGGCCCAGAAGCAAGAGTTGCGGCGGTTCCTGCGGCTGGACTGAGTGCGTTGCTGAATGCCGGAGGGACGGCGATCACGCCGTCAGTTTGTCATCCCGAAAATCCCGCAGGGCCTGTTCGATTTCTTCACGGCTGTTCATCACGAACGGGCCGTATTGCACGATCGGTTCATTCAGCGGCTTGCCAGCGATCAGCAGCAGGCGGGCGCCCGCCTGGGTATTCAGCTGAATTTCACCCCTTTCCGACAACCGCGCGAGACGGCTCGTGCCCAGTTTCTGCGGCTGTCCTGCAATCTCGACTTCACCTTCGTACACGTACAGCAGCACGCGATGGCCCTCGGCGACGCGCGGGTTGATGTGGCTGCCGGCGGGCATGTGGAAGTCGAAATACTGCGGCTCGGTGTCCGGACGCTGCACGGCGCCTGCCTGGGACATCTGACCGTCGTCGAATTGACCTGCGATGACCACAACGTCGACGCCGTTCTGCGTGGTGATGCGCGGAATGCGCTCAGGCTGAATGTCGTCGTAGCCGGCGTCGCCCATCTTCGCTTTGGCGGGCAGGTTGAGCCACAGCTGGAAGCCGCGCATGGCGCCTTTTTCCTGCTCGGGCATTTCGCTGTGAATGACCCCGCGCGCCGCGGTCATCCATTGCACGCCGCCGCCTTGCAGCAGGCCGACGTTGCCCATGTGATCTTCATGGCGCATGCGGCCTTCGAGCATGTAGGTCACGGTTTCAAACCCGCGATGGGGATGCGGCGGAAAGCCGGCAATGTATTCATCAGGGGTCTCGGAGCCGAACTCGTCGAGCATCAGGAACGGGTCGAAGGATTCAACGCCTGGCCCGCCGAACACTCGGGTCAGCTTGACGCCAGCGCCGTCCGACGTCGGTTGGCCGGCCTGGATCGACAGCACGTTACGAAATTGAGGCATGGGGCTCACTCCGGCAGAAGGGGAATGGCGCCTATGGTAGGCCTGTTGGGGCGATGGATGGGTGAGGTTTTTGCGGGGGAATGATCGGGTTTGGCGATGGGTCTGGGGCTTGTTCCGGATACTGTTGGGGAGCCCCTTCATCCGGGCGCCGTAAGGTCGAGCAGCAAACACTGTCCATGTGGGAGCGAGCTTGCTCGCGAAGAGGTGTGAGCAGCCGCTAGATCTCCAGCGGCCGGACCGTGCACTGGTAGGACTGGCTTTAGCCGGGAAGACGCCGGCATTAACACCCCGAATGTGATGGCGTGCCGACGGGCCTCTTCCCGGCTGAAACCGGTCTACAGGTTTTGCTGCCAGCAGTGCCGGCAGCGTTCAGGCCGCGTTACTCGGAAACCTGCAGCTTGCGGGCTTCGGTGTACACGTAACGCACTTTCTCGTACTCGAACGGCGAGTCCATCTGACCGTAGCGGAAGCTGGTGGTGTAACGACGGTCGATGGCGCGCAGCAGGTACAGCTCAGGGTGGTCTTCGCTGACCTGGGCGACGTTGAGGAAGTTGATCTGCGATTCAGCGGTGAAGTCGAAGACCAGACCGCCAGTGTCACGCAGGTTCGATGGGCCGAGGATCGGCAGCACCAGGTACGGACCGGCCGGAACGCCATAGAAACCCAGGGTCTGACCGAAGTCTTCGCTCTGTTTCTTCAGGCCCATCATGGTCGCCGGGTCCCACAGCCCGGCGATGCCCAGGGTGGTGTTGACGATCAGGCGGCCGGTGGTCTCCATCGAGCGCTTGCCCTTGAACTGCAGCAGGCTGTTCAGCAGGTTCGGCACATCGCCCAGGTTGCTGAAGAAGTTGCTGACGCCGGTGCGCACGAAGCTCGGCGTGACGTATTTGTAGCCGTTGACCACCGGCAGGAACACCCACTCATCGAAGCGATAGTTGAAGTGGTAAACCCGGCGGTTCCAGGATTCGAGCGGATCGTAGACATTCAGTGCGTTGAGCGACGAGCGCTCGAACTCCTGAGCGTCCAGACCCGGGTTGAATTTCAGCGACTTCAACGGCTCGGTGAACCCATCCGGGTTGTCGATCCGCTGGACCGGGGCTGCCTGGGAAACGATCGGCGCGTCGGCCGCGTGGACGGCGCCAGCGCAGAGGAGGGCGGCGATAAGCAATAGACGTTTAGCCACGGAAAAACTCCAGCATGGCGTCGCTGTTGACGCGATAGTTCATGTTGCCGCAGTGACCGCCGTAAGGGTAAACGGTCAAGCGATCGCCAAATGTCTTGCGCAGGAAACCGAGGTCGCCCGGGCCGAGGATCACGTCGTCGGCGTTGTGCATCACCGCAATCTTCTTGCTGCTGGCCAGGTAATCCTTCAGCGCGTACAGGCTGACCTGATCAACCAGTTGCAGCAGGCTGCCGCCGTCGGTGCGGGCACGCCACATCGGGATGACCTGCTCGGTGACGTAGCAATCGAAATCGCATTGCAGCGCGCGCTTGAAGAACGGCGTCAGGCTGGTGCCTTCGCTGATCGGGGTCTTGGGCGGGGTAATCAGGCCGCGACGGTTGATCAGGTCGGAGGTGAACGCGATGTCAGCGGCCGAGAAACGGAACGAGGTACCGATCAGCATGGCCATCTGTTCATTGGACAAATGCTGCTTGGACTGCTGGAAGTCGTACAGCAGGGCATCGTTCAGGTCGATGTAGCCTTTTTCGCGGAAGTAGCGGGTCAGCTTCTGCAGCACCAGTTCATAGAAGGTGGTGCTGTTGGTGATGCCTTTAACGTCGGTCTGAACCATTTTGTCGAGGTTGGTGATCGACGTGTAGAGGTTCACCGGCGGGTTGATCAGCAGCACTTTCTTGAAGTTGAAGCTGCGGCGGGTTTCGTCGAGTTTGCTGACGAAGGCCGCATCCAGCGCGCCGAGGCTGTAACCGGTCAGGTAATACTCGGTGACCTGCAGTTTGGACTGCTGGGCGCGAACGGCCTGCATGACGCGGTACAAGTCTTCGGCGTCCTCCTTGGTCACGCCAGGGGTGGCGAAACGCGAAGCGGCGCTCATGAAGTCATAACTGGTCGGCGACGAAAGCTGTACGACGTTGTAACCCGCGCCGTAATAAAGCTTCTTCAGGTATTCGTTCAGGGTGCTGTTATAAGGCGCGCCGGTGCCGGCGATCAGGAAGATCAGCGGCGCAGGGTGGTCTTGTTTGGCGAGGCGATAACGCAGTTTCTTCACGGCCCAGAAGTTGTCCGGCAGTGTGAACTCACGCTCCGGGCGCATTGTGAGGCTGTAATCGTCCTGATCGATGTCGGCGTCTTCAGGCACCTTGGCACGCAAATCCGGTGGGGTCGTGGCGATGGTCGCTTCGAACGGATTGGTCAAGGGGAAGCCATAGCTGGACGGATCGATATCGACCGCCATCACGGACGCACTCAAAAACAGGCCGCCTGATAAGGCGGCGAGGCGCAGAAAACGAAGCATGACTGAATCCCTTGGGAATGATGTGCTGTTGAAATACGCAGGCTATGACACGGGTGTAGTGCCAAAGTGCCGTGACGGCAAGCGACTCTCGCATGACCCTCCGCGACGATACAGGTTATGGCACTTCTGGCCTGTCTGCTCGTGCTTTTTATCGCCCGTATGGTTTTGCCCGGGCGGCTGCGGCTATGCTGCGCGCCGTTGGTTATTTTCTGGAGTGTGTCGTGTCCCGTCGTCTGCCGTTGGTGGTGCTGTTTTTTATCCTGTTGCTGTGGCTGGCCGTCAGTTATGGCTTGCGCTACGGCCTGATGGAAGACGTGCAATGGGTAGGAATTTGCGCTGACGAGGCGTCGAAATGGCAGTGCCAGTTGCGCTCGAACCTGGGCCTGTGGATTCACTTCGGTGTGTTCGGGTGGGGCGCGCTGATTGCATCGCTGGTCGCGTTCTTTGTGCCCCGTCAGGTTGGCCGGGCGCTCGCGGTCGTTGGCTTGTTGCTGGGGATACTGGCGCTGGTGCTGTACACGGCCAGTCTGGCGGTGTTCGCGGTGGTGATTGCCGGGTTGCGGCTGGTGCGGGCTCGGCAGGCGTGACTTAAAAAACCGAGCGCTGAACGCCAAAGCCCAGACAGCATAAAGGGGAGCCGAGGCTCCCCTTTAAATCGTTGCACGTGCTCTTTCTTATTGTTGTAGGGCGGTCTGTTGTTGTTATTGGCAACCGGTCCCTTTACAGCGTCTTCGGTGATCCCCATACGGGATACAAGAGCAAACGTATTTTTTTGAGCGCTGACCTGCTTTGATTCCTCTTCTGCGAGAGGTGATCCAACCCGTTCTGGCCGCTACCTGAGGGTAGTTTTATTGTTCTCGGTCGGGCTGCGAGGCCGGGGCCTCGGTAAAGCGTTTCTACTCCAAAAAAATCTGTTGGCTGCGTCTCTGTGCCGTTGTTCTTGTTATGTCAGAGCCGATTCATCTTATTTTTATTGGGTTTTCACATTTTGTTCTTGTTATGCAGGAGATATAGCAGGGTGCGTGCCAACTTTTGTAATCCCTTTTAAATCAAGGGGTTGTGAAATCTGATCAATCGCCACCCCTGCGGTGTAACGGTTTTTTGTTTCCGTGTTACCCGCCTTCGGGCTTTTCAGTCCCTCGGCGGTAACACAATGTATCCGTGGCGCCGCACACTCGGTTACACAGCCTCTTCGCTGCGGGTCCGCGTACCGCTCGGCGCGGTTAACCGAACATCGACGCGCACGCTGCGCCACAGTGCCAGCGCCATCAGCAGGCTCACCGCCGCCCACGCCCACGCTTGAGGATTGCTCAAGCCTTCGCGAAACAGCTGCGGCACGATGCCCGCGCCGACGATGAACATCAGCAGGCCGATCTCCCGGCGCGGTGCCGCCACCGGGCGAATCAGGTAGACCAAGGCG
Source organism: Pseudomonas sp. AK106 (assembly GCF_053903055.1). Taxonomy (NCBI): domain Bacteria; kingdom Pseudomonadati; phylum Pseudomonadota; class Gammaproteobacteria; order Pseudomonadales; family Pseudomonadaceae; genus Pseudomonas; species Pseudomonas sp. AK106. The sequence continues at coordinate 4,181,216 of NZ_CP096426.1, read as the reverse complement.
GGGAGCCACAGCGTCGCCGTCGCGAAGCTGCGGTAGCGCGGATCAAAGACCATCGCCAGCATCATCACCGCCGCTGCGAAGCCGCTGGCGTACAACCACCACGCGGCCCGAGCGTCCAGCCAGTCGAACACCCGCTCGCGCCAGCCCGCGCGGGCTGACAACGCCAGCGCTGCGTGGGCAAGGACCAGCAGATTGAGCGCTACCAGCGCCGCCGCCCACAGGTATTCGCCGGCGAAGCGGCTGGTCACCCGGGCCAGTTCGCCCCACGTGCCGATGCAGCAACCGGCGAACGCCGCCAGCAACGGAAGCATCAGCGCGCTGCGTGGTTGACTGACACGGCCGGCCCACGCCAGGGCCATCAGGGCGATCGCACCACTGACCGTCAGCCAGAATGGCCACAAGGGCAGGTTCGAGACCGGCCCGGCCAGCACGCCTTTGTCCTGGCGATCCGCGTCGAACAGCCCCCAGTAACCGCCCACGGCGCCTTCGGACTGGCGCTTCCAGGGCTGGTCGAAGGCCTCGATCAGGTTGTAGTGCCAACCGTGCTGCTCGGCCATCGTGACGAAACTGCGAATGAATCGCGCCTCGTTGACCCGGCTGGGCAACGCCGTTTCACGCTGGCGGCCTTCGCTGGGCCAGCCGGTCTCGCCGATGAGAATGTCCTTGGGCGCGAATTGCTTGCCGAACGTTTCGCGGATCTGCGCGACGTGGGCCAGGGCTTCGTCGATGCCGGTGGGGTCGTCTTCCCAGTACGGCAGCAGGTGGATCGTCAGGAAATCCACGGCAGGCGCGACTTCAGGGTACTGCCGCCAATACTCCCAGACGTCTGCGTAGGTAACCGGCTGCTTGACCTGAGCCTTGACCTGACGAATCAACGTGGCCAGTTGAGCGCCAGTGACTTCCTTGCGCAACAGGCTTTCGTTGCCGACGATCACTGCCGTCACGACATCCGGATGCGTATTGGCTGCCGTCACCAGTGCCTTGATTTCCTTGGCCGTGTCGACCGGATTGCCGTTGACCCAGGCGCCGAGCATCAGCTTGAGGCCGTACTTGCGAGCAATGTCGGGAAGCGCTTCCATGCCGGTCATGGAATAGGTGCGAATGCAGTCGAAACGGGTCGCCAGCAACGCGAGGTCTGCGTCCATGCGCGCGGGGCGCAGGGTGAACGGCTGGTCGAAGGGCGATTGATCCTTGTCAAACGGCGTGTAGGACGCGCACTGCAGTTTGTGGGTCGGCGTGGCGGCGTCCGGCAGAATCACCGGCTTGCCCAGCCAGTACCAATAGCCGCACAGGCCAAGCAGGGCAATCAAACAGGAGAGCAGATAAAGGAGGGCGACAGGGGAGCGGGAGGTTGCGGACATGACGGGGCCGAAGTGGGGCGAAGGTCGGCATAGTAGCAAGATGACGCGGTTACACACCTCATCCTCTCAGCGCTTTTGCACACCATGCAATTTTCGGACGGTTTCATAGCGTCTTTACGACCTGTCTGTCGTTGATGGCCCTGTGATGTCGTTTACCGGGTGGCTGGGTGTCGCTGGCAGGAAAGGCACAAGGTCTGTGGGGGTTGATGATCCACTGTCCACGCAGTGATTGCGTCTGCGCGGGCACGTGGTGGAAGCGTGAAACGCGTGGCTTGCCCCGAACCAGGGCGCGAGTGCGACGTTATAAGAACGTTAACGACGCCCGACCGCTGTCGGGTTCTGGACTACCGGGGAAGTGAAAATGACGATGCGAAAAATCCTGGGTGTCGGTGCCGCGCTGGCACTGGCCATCAGTTCCACGCTGGCCCATGCCGACGCCAAACCCGAGCTGAGCATCGGTTACGTCGATGGCTGGTCCGACAGTGTTGCCACCACCAACGTCGCCGCCGAGGTGATCAAGCAGAAACTGGGTTATCCGGTGAAGCTGCAGGCCGTTGCCGCCGGGATCATGTGGCAGGGCGTCGCGACCGGCAAACTGGACATGATCCTGTCCGCCTGGCTGCCCGTCACCCACGGCGAGTACTGGACCAAGAACAAGGACAAGGTCACCGACTACGGCCCCAACTTCAAGGACGCGAAAATCGGCCTGATCGTGCCTGAGTACGTGAAAGCCAACTCGGTGGCAGACCTCAAGACCGACGACTCCTTCAAGAAGAAAATCGTCGGCATCGACGCCGGTTCAGGCGTCATGATCAAGACCGACCAGGCGATCAAGGATTACGGCCTCGACGGTTACAAGCTGCAGGCCAGTTCGGGCGCCGGCATGATCGCCGAGCTGACCCGCGCGGAGAACAAGAAGGAGTCCATTGCGGTGACCGGATGGGTGCCGCACTGGATGTTCGCGAAGTGGAAGCTGAAGTTCCTCGAAGACCCGAAAGGTGTATACGGTGCGGCTGAAACCGTCGACAACATCGGCAGCCTGGACCTGGCGAAGAAGGCCCCCGACGTGGCGGACTTCCTGAAGAAGTTCCAGTGGGCCAACAAGGATGAAATTGGCGAAGTCATGCTCGCCATCCAGGACGGCGCCAAGCCTGAAGCGGCGGCCAAGGACTGGGTCGCGAAACACCCGGATCGCGTCAAGGAGTGGACCGGCAAGTAACCGGTCACAAAAGTTTAACGTTGCACCGAACCGCCTGGTGAGCCATCGCCAGGCGGTTTTTTATTGGCCATTCAGCTCGCCTGTCATGACTTCTTTCAAAGCGGTCGGCAGACGCGGTGCAATTCGGCGTATCTCAACTAATGTCGTTCTAATACTAAGGTCGTCTGGAGTGCAACGCAGAGCGGACTAAAGTGCAAACCGTGACATCCATCTGTGCTGCGAGGACAAAAACAATGAACGACAGCATTTACCTCTCGATTCAGAACAGCCCGCGCTTCAAGGAGCTGGTCTCGAAAAGGGAACGATTCGCCTGGATTCTCTCGGCAATCATGCTTGGGCTCTATGCCGCATTCATCCTTCTGATTGCGTATGGGCCTCAGATACTCGGCGCTAAACTCAGCGCCACATCAACCATTACCTGGGGTATGCCGATCGGCGTCGGGCTGATTCTGTCCGCGTTTATTCTGACCGCCATCTACGTTCGCCGCGCAAACGGTGAGTTCGATGACCTGAACAACGCGATCCTGAAGGAGGCACAGCAATGATCCGGCGCCTGCTTGCGGCCTTCGGCCTTGCGGCTTTCGCACCGACACTCTGGGCAGCCGAAGCGCTGACCGGTGCGGTGCAGAAGCAACCGTTGAACGTGTCGGCGATCATCATGTTTGTGGTCTTCGTCGGATTCACCTTGTACATCACGTACTGGGCGTCGAAAAAGAACAAGACAGCGTCGGACTATTACTCGGCAGGCGGCAAGATCACCGGTTTCCAGAACGGTCTGGCCATTGCCGGTGACTACATGTCGGCGGCGTCCTTTCTGGGGATTTCCGCGCTGGTGTACACCTCCGGCTACGACGGTCTGATCTACTCCATCGGCTTCTTGGTGGGCTGGCCGATCATCCTGTTCCTGATCGCCGAACGCCTGCGTAACCTGGGCAAGTACACCTTCGCTGACGTGGCGTCCTATCGCCTCAAGCAGAAGGAAATCCGCACCTTGTCCGCCTGCGGTTCGCTGGTGGTCGTGGCGTTCTACCTGATCGCGCAGATGGTCGGCGCCGGCAAGCTGATCCAGCTGTTGTTCGGTCTGGACTATGCGGTGGCGGTGGTGCTCGTCGGTATCCTCATGTGCCTGTACGTGCTGTTCGGCGGCATGCTGGCGACCACATGGGTACAGATCATCAAGGCGGTGATGCTGCTCTCCGGTGCGTCGTTCATGGCATTGATGGTGATGAAGCACGTCAACTTCGACTTCAACGTGCTGTTCTCGGAAGCTGTGAAGGTTCACCCGAAAGGTGAGGCGATCATGAGCCCGGGCGGTCTGGTGAAAGATCCGATTTCGGCGTTCTCCCTGGGTCTGGCGCTGATGTTCGGCACCGCGGGCCTGCCCCACATTCTGATGCGCTTCTTCACCGTGAGTGACGCGAAGGAAGCCCGTAAGTCGGTGCTCTACGCGACCGGTTTCATCGGCTACTTCTACATCCTGACCTTCATCATCGGTTTTGGCGCGATCCTGCTGGTCAGCACCAATCCGGCGTTCAAGGACGCGGCGGGCGCGCTGCTCGGCGGCAATAACATGGCAGCGGTTCACTTGGCCGATGCGGTCGGTGGCAGTCTGTTCCTGGGCTTTATTTCGGCGGTGGCGTTCGCGACCATTCTGGCGGTCGTGGCGGGTCTGACGCTGGCCGGTGCGTCGGCGGTGTCTCACGACTTGTATGCCAGTGTGATCAAGGCGGGCAAGGGTAACGAGAAAGATGAGATCCGTGTGTCGAAGTACACCACGGTGGCGTTGGCGGTCGTGGCGATTCTGCTGGGTATCGCGTTCGAGAGTCAGAACATTGCGTTCATGGTGGGCCTGGCGTTCTCGATTGCGGCGAGCTGTAACTTCCCGGTGTTGTTGCTTTCGATGTACTGGAAGAACCTGACCACGCGTGGCGCGATGATCGGCGGCTGGATGGGGCTGGTCAGTGCGGTGGTGTTGATGGTGCTCGGTCCGACCATCTGGGTGCAGATTCTGCATCACGAGAAGGCGATTTTCCCGTACGAGTATCCTGCGTTGTTTTCGATTGCGATTGCGTTTGTCGGGATCTGGTTTTTCTCGATTACGGATAAGTCGAAGGCGGCAGAAGGTGAGCGCGCGTTGTTCTTCCCGCAGTTTGTGCGTTCGCAGACGGGCCTGGGGGCCAGTGGTGCGGTGTCGCATTGATGTGAGGTAGTGCTGTTGTGAAAGCGCCCCGATTAATTCGGGGCGTTTTTGTTTTATAAGCGTTTGAGATCAAGAGCGTCTGCCTGGGGGCATACTGTTTCGCCTTCGGCGAGTTACTTGATAAAGCCCCAAGTAACCAAGGGCTTGTGCTCCTGGTTGGGCTCCTCCTTCGTCGGAGTACCCTCACTCCGGTCTCGCTCCGTGGGCCCGCGCCGAACGGACATCCATGTCCTGACGGCGCTCTCGCGGCATCCATGCCGCTCGGCCCACTCCGCGAGACCTGCGTTCAGCCTGCACCCAAGTCGCGTTTGGTGGTGACTGGGCTTTTTGTGTAGGAAGAGCAAGATCACAAGCGCGTCCGGTGTAGGACCGGCTTTAGCCGGGAAGAGGCCGGTTTGATCACCAAACGTTTTACTGAATGCCCGCGCTGCTTTAGTGGGACCGGCTTTAGCCGGGAAGGGGCCAGTTCAGGCGCGGGTAAATCTGAGGCAGATGTCATTTTTGCGATCAGTGCTTAAAAAAGATTGAACCGCTTTTACGCCGGTTCGCCTAATGATCAGCGTGTGGAGATTCCCACAGGCCTTGTGCTAATACCGGCACTCTTCGAGAGGTGGTTAACGTGGCTAAAGACGACAAGAAAACCAAAGGTGAAGCTTCGAAAGCCAGCAAGGATTTGAAGGACAAAAAGTCCTCTCCGGAAAAGAAATCAGCGGCGGCCTCGACTCTTTCTAAGTCTTCTGAAAAGAAAGACACCAAGAAAGACACCAAGAAAGCGGCTGAACCAAAGAAAGCCGCTGAGCCAAAGAAGGCGGCAAAGAAAGCTGACAGCAAGCCAGAAAAGGCCAAGAAATCAGACAAGGCAGAAAAGGCCGACAAGCCTGCAAAAAAGAAAAAGTGATGCCCGCTATCTGCTAGGGCGTTACGCCCTAGCTTCCTCAGAACGTCCTGTTCAATTGCTGTAAATCCTCCCTCCCGCTGATTTCCCCCACGCCCAGTGGCTGCCGCTGACGGGCGAACGCAAGTTTCTGAATTGTTAGTGTTCAAACCGACCCATTCCCGGCTAAAGCCGGTCCCACTAAAAAGCACACCGCGTACACCCTGTGGGACCGGCTTCAGCCGGGAAGCCGTTGCCGTTGTCGTTGCTTTTGATCTTCATGCGCAAAAAGCTCAGACATTGCCAATCGCGACTTGGGTGCAGGCCGAACGAACAATCTGCCCCTAGGCAGATCGGCCCCTAAAAAAAACACAAAAAAAACCGCGCCTGAGCGCGGTTCTTTTTTAATGTCAGCCTGGCAGTTAAATCCTGCCCAGCAACACCAATATCAGCAGGATCACCAGGATCGTACCGATGATGCCCGACGGACCGTAGCCCCAGCTTCTGGAGTGCGGGAATACCGGAAGTCCACCGATCAACAGCAGGATGAGGATGATGATCAGAATTGTGCCGATGCCCATGACGAGTTCCTTCTAGTGTTCTTGGAAGATGGCTATGCAACTCAAGACGTTGCCTCTCAGGCGAGTCATTGTGCTGCTTGATGAATCCGACTGTCGCTTTAATCAAAAGGTTCTGAGCGGCGGAAATAAAAATTAACACCTGCGGAAAAATCTATATAAATCATGGGTTTGAAATTTTAGCAAGACAATTTATCGCATCAGATTTTGATTAAAAATGCGCAAAAAGTGCCTGGCTTAGTGTGGAACGAACCTGCAACTAACTGGTCGCCAAGTTTGATATAACACGCTGCGCTTTAATCAACCCGCAGACCGAATACATCCAAAAGAGTGGCCATCCATTCAAAGAATCGGTTTGCCTCTCATATTCAGCGACCTGATGAAGGGTTTGTCGGACAATCCTCCTGTTTACACTCTGGCTACTTCTTCGTAACCGACAGGGCGTCTGCTATGCACAATCGCATCATGATCACCGGCGCAGGGTCCGGGCTGGGACGCGAGATCGCGCTGCGCTGGGCGCGCGAAGGGTGGCAGCTGGCGCTGTCGGATGTCAGTGACAGCGGCCTTCAGGAAACCCTGCGCCTGGTGCGCGAAGGAGGGGGGGACGGTTTCGTTCAGCGCTGTGACGTGCGGGACTACAGCCAGCTCACCGCGTTCGCCCAGGCCTGCGAACAGAAACTCGGCGGCATCGATGTGATCGTCAACAACGCCGGCGTCGCTTCAGGCGGATTCTTTGGCGAATTGTCGCTGGAGGATTGGGAGTGGCAGATCGCGATTAACCTGATGGGGGTGGTCAAGGGCTGCAAAGCGTTTTTGCCGCTGCTGGAACAGAGCAAGGGCAAGATCATCAACATCGCCTCCATGGCGGCGTTGATGCAGGGGCCGGCGATGAGCAATTACAACGTCGCCAAAGCGGGGGTGGTTGCGCTGTCGGAGAGCCTGCTGATCGAACTGCGCCAGCAGGAAATCAGCGTGCATGTGGTGTGTCCGTCGTTCTTCCAGACCAACTTGCTGGATTCCTTTCGCGGCCCCACGCCGGCGATGAAAGCCCAGGTCGGCAAGTTGCTGGAGAGTTCGCCCATCAGCGCGACGGACATCGCCGATTACATCTACCAGCAGGTGGCCAGTGGCGAGTTCATGATCCTGCCCCATGAGCAAGGGCGAATGGCCTGGCAGCTCAAGCAGAAAAATCCTCAGTTGCTGTACGACGAGATGGCCACTATGGCGGAGAAGATGCGCGCCAAGGCGAAGTCCGGAAGCTGAGCCAGACATTCTGAACGGGTCTTTTCTGATAGGGTGGCCGGCACTTTCCGGCTGCCCAAGACGAGGCTCATTGTGCTCAATTACCTGTGGTTTTTCCTCGCCGCGCTGTTCGAGATCGCCGGGTGTTATGCCTTCTGGATGTGGCTGCGCCAGGGCAAGAGCGCGCTGTGGGTGATTCCGGCGCTGGTCAGCCTGACGCTGTTCGCCGTGCTGTTGACCCGGGTCGAAGCCACGTATGCCGGGCGCGCCTACGCAGCCTACGGTGGCATCTACATCATTGCTTCCATTGCCTGGCTGGGCGTTATCGAACGTGTCCGACCGTTGACGTCCGACTGGATCGGCGTTGGCCTGTGCGTGATCGGCGCGACCATCATCCTGCTCGGCCCGCGCTGGTCAGCCGCCTGATGCGTTGTGCCTGAGGCACAACCTGACGTCTGCCGTACCTTTCTCCGACGCTTGGGCCGGAAATGTCCAAGTGCGTAGGACGCGTCTGTCGGCCATGTTCCTGAAGGTATGAAGGGCGTTACTGATTTTGCTCTGGCGCATTGAAGCGCGGGGACCTGAGCGTCAACCTGCTTCCTCGGTTACAGCCAAGGAGTAGGACGTATGCTGGTATTGACGCGGGAAATCGGAGAGACCTTCAACATTGGCGATGACATCACCGTGAAGGTGCTGGGCATCACCGGCAATCAGGTGCGCCTGGGAATCGATGCGCCGCAGAGCATCAGGATTCATCGGGCAGAAGTTATCCGACGGATCGCCTCGCGGCTGCAGCACCTCGCCAACCGGTTGCCGGGCAGGTGACCTATTCCTCGAAATATTCCTTTGGCACGTCATACTTGAGCATCAGCTGACATTGCTGGCTGTCCATGTCGAAAAAAATCACTGCCTGACCTTTGCTCAGCGCATGGCGCACCCGCAATACGCGGGTTTCGAGGGGGGTGTCGTCGCCGTTGTCAGTACCGTCGCGGGTCACGAAATCCTCGATCAGGCGCGTCAGGGTGTCGGCTTCGAGTTGGTCGTAAGGGATCAGCATAGGTTTCTCGGCCATCACAAAAAGTACACGGGGCGGCGATGCTATCGCGCCCCGTGCGGGCAGGCTACCGCTGCCCCACCAATGTATCCACCGACGGCACACGAGTGTCGCTTTCCATCTGCGCGTCGTGCTCCAGCTGATGGCTGAAATTCTCCAGCGATGCGTTGGACGGATGCGCGTCGCTGGCAAACACTGGCGGGCTCATGATGTAGGCGGTGAGCAGACGGCTCAGCGTGCTCAAGCTGTCGATGTGGGTGCGTTCGTAACCATGGGTCGCGTCGCAGCCGAACGCCAGCAGGGCGGTGCGCGTGTCGTAACCGGCAGTGATCGCCGAGTGCGCGTCGCTGTAGTAATAGCGGAACAGGTCGCGTCGTACGGACAGTTCGTTTTGCTCGCCCAGGCGCAGCAAATGGCGTGACAGGTGATAGTCGTAGGGGCCGCCGGAATCCTGCATCGCCACGCTGACCGCGTGTTCGCTGGAGTGCTGGCCGGGGGCAACGGGGGCGATGTCGATACCGACGAACTCGCTGACGTCCCACGGCAGGCTCCCCGCAGCGCCGCTGCCGGTTTCTTCGGTAATGGTGAACAGCGGGTGGCAATCGATCAGGGGCTCGACGCCGCTGTCGACGATGGCTTTGAGCGCCGCGAGCAGGGCGGCGACGCCGGCCTTGTCGTCCAGATGGCGCGCGCTGATATGCCCGCTGTCGGTGAACTCGGGCAACGGGTCAAATGCCACGAAGTCGCCGATGTTGATGCCCACCGATTCACAATCCGCGCGGGTCGCGCTGTAGGCGTCCAGGCGCACTTCGACGTGGTCCCAACTGATGGGCATCGTGTCGACGGCCGTGTTGAACGCGTGCCCGGACGCCATCAACGGCAGCACGCTGCCGCGAATCACGCCATTGTCGGTGAACACGCTGACGCGGCTGCCTTCGGCAAAGCGGCTGGACCAGCAACCGACCGGGGCCAGACCCAGCCGGCCGTTGTCTTTGACTTCGCGAACGCTGGCACCGATGGTGTCCAGGTGCGCGGAAACGGCGCGGTCGGGACTGTTCTGTTTACCTTTCAACGTGGCGCGGATGGTGCCGCGGCGGGTCAGCTCGAACGGGATGCCCAGTTCTTCCAGGCGCTCAGCGACGTAGCGCACGATGGTGTCGGTGAAACCGGTGGGGCTCGGGATCGCGAGCATTTCCAGCAGGACTTTCTGCAGGTAATTCAGATCCGGTTCATGGATGTTTGCAGTCGTCATAGGAACCTCAGTGTGGGGCGCTGAATGACCTGATAGCGGGCTCGCTGGCGGATTCGATCCGCCGGCAAGCTCACTGCTACAGGAATGGCGCCTTAGCCATGGGCAGGCTGGCTGTGGGGAAACAATAGATCGACGAAGCGCTCGGCCGTCGGTTGTGGCTCGTGATTGGCCAGACCGCAGCGCTCGTTCGCTTCGATGAATACGTACTCCGGCTGATCGGCGGCGGGGACCATCAGGTCCAGGCCGACCACCGGGATATCGAGGGCGCGCGCGGCGCGTACTGCGGCGTCCTTCAGTACCGGGTGAAGAATCGCGGTGACGTCTTCCAGACAGCCGCCGGTGTGCAGGTTCGCGGTACGTCGCACGGCCAGGCGCTGATCGGCCGGTAATACACTGTCGAAGCTAAACCCCGCGTCTTCAACGGTGCGGTGGGTTTCATCGTCCACCGGGATCTTGCTCTCGCCGTCGGTAGCGGCAGACCGTCGCCGGCTCTGGGCCTCGATCAATTGGCCGACGGTGTGACGGCCATCGCCGATGATCTCGGCGGGCCGACGGATCGCGGCGGCGACCACGTCGAATCCGATCACGACGATGCGCAGGTCCAGGCCTTCATGGAAGCTCTCGAGCAGCACACGACTGTCGAACTGGCGAGCACGCTCGACTGCTGCCTGGACGTCTTCGATGGTGCGCAGGTCCACGGCCACGCCCTGACCCTGCTCACCGTCGACCGGTTTGACCACGACGCGCTGATGTTCTTCAAGAAACGCCAGGTTATCGTCGCCATTGCCGGCCAGCTGCTGCACCGGCACTGCCAGACCTGCGGCCTTCAGCGTTTTCTGGGTCATGCGTTTGTCCTGACACAGCGTCATGCTGACCGCGGTGGTCAGGTCGCTCAGTGACTCCCGGCAACGCACGCGGCGACTGCCATGAATCAGCGTGAACAGCCCGGCTTCCGCGTCATCCACCTGCACCTCGATGCCGCGGCGATGGGCTTCTTCTACGATGATCCGGGCATAGGGGTTGAAGTCCGCCTGGGGGCCGGGGCCGAGAAACAGCTTCTCGTTGATGCCGTTTTTACGCTTGATGGCGAAGGTCGGCAGGTTGCGGAACCCCAGCTTGGCGTAAAGGCTCTTTGCCTGCTGATTATCATGCAGCACCGACAGATCCAGGTACGCCAGACCCCGGCTCTGGAAGTGCTCGACCAGATGACGCACGAGCACTTCGCCGACACCGGGCCGTGTGCATTGCGGATCAACCGCCAGACACCACAGGCTGCTGCCATTTTCGGGATCGTTGAAAGCCTTTTGGTGATTCAAGCCCATCACGCTGCCGATCACGGCATTGGTGGCCTCGTCTTCCGCGATCCAGTAAACCGGGCCGCCGTGATGACGCGGTGTCAGCAGGTTGGGGTCGATGGGCAACATGCCACGGGCGATGTACAGGTTGTTGATCGACGTCCAGTCTCCCTCGCTTTGTGCCCGGCGAATCCTGAAGCCACGAAACACGCGCTGGGCCGGGCGGTAATCGCTGAACCACAGGCGCAGGGTGTCCGACGGATCGAGAAACAGCTGTTGCGGCGATTGCGCCAGCACCTGTTGCGGGGCAGCGACGTATAAAGCGATGTCGCGCTCGCCCTGCTTTTCGTTGATCAAATCCTGCGCGAGAGAGGCCGGGTCAGGGTAGGTATGGCCAATCAGCAGCCGTCCCCAGCCGCAATGCAGAGCCAGCGGTTCTGTCTCAGGCGTGCTGCCGTCTTCGGCAAGGCGAGCCTGCAAGCGTTCGTACGACGGCGCCTGGCCGCGCAACAAGCGCTGGTTGTGAATCGAAGCGTTGGCTTTCATCGGTCAGAGTCCTTGTTCGCTGAGCCAGAGGTTCAGCGCTGCAAGCTGCCACAGCTTGGAGCCGCGCAGTGGCGTCAATTGACCCTGCGGATCTGTCAGCAGTTTGTCGAGCATGACCGGGTTGAACAGCCCGCGGTTCTGGCTTGGATCGAGCAGCAGATCGCGCACCCAGTTGAGCGTGTTGCCTTCCAGGTGCTTGAGGCCCGGTACCGGGAAATAACCTTTTTTGCGATCAATGACTTCTGACGGGATCACCAGGCGCGCGGCTTCTTTGAGCACTTGCTTGCCGCCGTCCGGCAATTTGAAGCGGCCGGGAACGCGGGCAGACAGCTCGACCAGTCGATAGTCCAGAAACGGGGTGCGCGCTTCGAGGCCCCAGGCCATGGTCATGTTGTCGACGCGCTTGACCGGGTCATCCACCAGCATGACAGTGCTGTCCAGTCGCAGGGCTTTGTCCACTGCGGCATCAGCGCCCGGCATCGCGAAGTGCTCGCGCACGAAATCACCGGCTGCGTCATTCGCTGTCAGCCACTTCGGCGTAACGGTTTCGGCGTATTCGGCGTAGCTGCGGTCGAAGAACGCATCGCGATAGGCCCCATAGGGGTCGCTGGCGCCGTCCACTTGCGGGTACCAGTGGTAACCGGCGAACAACTCGTCCGCGCCCTGACCGCTCTGAACCACCTTGCAATGCTTGGCGACTTCGCGGGACAGCAGATAAAACGCGATGCAGTCGTGGCTGACCATCGGCTCGCTCATCGCACGGAACGCGGCGGGCAGTTGCTCGATGATCTCGCTTTCCTTGATGCGCAACTGATGATGGTTGGTGCCGTAGTGTTTGGCGATGAGGTCCGAATACTGAAACTCATCGCCGCGTTCGCCGCCGGCATCCTGGAAGCCGATGGAGAAGGTCGACAGATCCTTAACGCCCACTTCGCGGAGCAAACCGACCAGCATGCTCGAGTCAACGCCACCGGACAGCAGCACGCCGACGTCCACCGCAGCGCGTTGACGGATGGCAACGGCTTCGCGCGTGCTGTCGAGCACACGGTCGCGCCAGTCTTCAAGGGTCAGATTCGCTTCGTCGGCGTGCGGGCCATAGGGCAGCGTCCACCAGACTTTCTGCTCAACCTTGCCTTCGGCACTGACGCGCATCCACGACGCCGGCGGCAGTTTTTCAACCCCCGCCAGCAGGGTGCGCGGTGCAGGCACTACGGCGTGGAAGTTCAGGTAATGGTTGAGTGCGATCGGGTCGAGCATCGGGCTGATGTCGCCGCCTTTCAGCAGCGCCGGCAGGGCAGAAGCAAAACGCAGGCGCTTGTCGGTGCGCGACAGATACAGCGGCTTCACACCAAGACGGTCGCGGGCAATGAACAGGCTTCTGTTGTCGCGCTCCCAGATGGCGAGCGCGAACATGCCGTTGAGCTTGGGCAGCATGTCGGCGCCCCAGGCGTGATAGCCCTTGAGCAGCACTTCGGTGTCGCCGCCGGAATGGAACTGATAGCCGAGGCCTTCGAGTTCGGCACGCAGTTCCGGGAAGTTGTAGATGGCGCCGTTGAAGGCCAGGGACAGGCCCAGGTGACTGTCGATCATCGGCTGCGCCGATCCGTCCGACAGGTCCATGATCTTCAAGCGACGATGGCCGAGGGCAACCGGCCCCTGGCTGTGAAATCCCCACGCATCCGGGCCGCGAGCCGCGAGATGATGGGTGATACGTTCTACTGCGGCGAGATCCGCAGGTTGATTGTCAAAGCGTAGTTCGCCAGCTAATCCGCACATCTGTCCTAAACCCTTTATGTTTTCGGCGTGTTTGGCGTTACTGGGATTGCGCGGCGATGAAGGCCGGGTTCACACCGGGCATCAGGCACGTGGTTGCGTACGTATGGCGCGTTTCGTACATCCTGCGCTGTCAAATCCCAAGCTTGCGCAATGCACTCAGCCAGTAACGTTTGGGCCCTGTCCCGGCGTGGATATACAGCCCTGACCTGAGCCCACTTCCATATGGCGCAGACACATCATCAGGGCGCGCTGCCGTCAGCGGCCTAGCTTTATCGAGTACCGGCAGGCGTGGATCGTTCAATAAAAACATTGCAGGCGAGGGAGGTGCGCCCGGGTTTTCAATCACTGACGACGTTTTTCGTGGGGTGTCGATTCGCTCATAGGTCCAAGAAGCATCCCCACGTCATGTCTTGGGAGCGCATACCTCGCCCGAGTCAACGCGAGCGGTTGGCGATCCGTAAAGCAGCGCTTTTGATGTACTTCACCGAGTTGGCAAGGTTACCGGCATGACTTTCGAGGAGCATGAGGTCCTCTTGTCGACACACAACTCTCTGAGCCTTCAGGTAGATGGCATGACCTTCGAGAAATTGCGACAGAGAGTCAAAGTAAGCCGCCGAATCTTCGAGATCCAGCTGCATATCTTTCAAGCTTAATGTAGGCATTGAGGCTCCAGACGCTATTGAAGCAGGCGTCCTGGCCTGACGGGGTTGGGCTATCGGGTTCACTGTCCGATTCTTTGTTTATCGGCAGCGACGAAGAAACTTTAGAGGCTTATCAGGGTCTGTCGCGGCGGCGTGTCAGTAGCCCGTCATCTCCAGATACCCCACGCCCTCGTGGCTGCCGCTTATGGTCACCGGTCCCTCCCAGTAGGGAATTTGCAAGTTCATCCACGCCTGTGGGTTGAGCGCTTCGACGGCGATGTCCACGGCCTTGGACGGGATTTTCACCGACCAGCGTGTGGGCATGTCGCGGCCTTCAACGTCAGTGGTGTCTTCGGGTGCCAGCGCTATGTCTGCCGCCGCCAGTTGTTCGGTGCTGCCGTCGGCGTTGATCCACGTCCCGGTCAGGTACGGCTCGCCGTCCTTCTGCCGCATGCGGTAGAGCATGACTTCGGCACCATCCCCCAGGTGCAGCGAGAACCAGTCCCAACCCGTTTGATTATCGGTGAGCGGCTGACTGCTCCACTCCCGATCCAGCCATGCAGGCCCGGACACCTGGTAGGTTTTGCCGTCGATCTCGATGCTGCCATTCGCCTGAAAGAACGGCTGGCTGTAGTAGTACGACGCTTGCCCCTGCTCGGACTTCTGGCTAAAGCCCTGTTTACCTTGCAGCACCAAAGGCTTGGTGGCTTTCAGGCGCAGGCGGTAGTTGAACTGTGGCCCGCTGGCCTGCAGCTGCATATCCGCCAGCGGGTCATCGCTGGCGGACTGGCTGGTGAAGGACCAGTCGTCGATCCAGGCCGCGAACGGCGCCAGTGTCACGCCGGCCTGCTGCACGCCGCCACGGGCATAGCGTTCCGCTGCGAAGTGCTCGTCCTGGGAGGTCACCGCCGCGTGTCCCATCCACAGGTTGCGGTTGCTCCATCCAGCCCCATCGCCCTGCAGACCTTTTGCGCGGGGCAGGGCGTTGCGAAACAGCGTCCATTGCACGCCGAACGACTGGCCGTCGGCATCCTTCAGATTGGCGGTGACGTACCACCACTCGATGCGGAAATCAGCGTGGGGGCCGTGATCGTCGGGAAACTCGAACCGCTTGCCCGGCGTTACCCGTGCGTAACTTGAGGCGTCGTCGGCAAGGCCGGCGAAGCCTTTTTCTTCTTCGGGTTTGTCGTCGCAGCCGCTCAGCAGCAGACCGAGCATCAGCAGGGCGACGATCTGCAGGCGAACGGTGATCAGGGGCAGGGCTTTAACCTTCATTGGCGAAAGTCCTCAGCAAATCAGCGGGGCGGGTGCGGTACAGGCGGTAGAGCGGCCAGGCCGACGCCAGCAGTGTGGCGAGCATTGCCAGCAGCGTCAGGCGCACCAGCTGCATAGGGAACACTTGCAGTGGCAGGCGCCAACCGAACGCTTGCACGTTGATCACGGCGTCCAGGCACCAGGCCAGCAACAGCCCCAGCGGAATTGCGAGCACCAGTGTCAGCACCGCCAGAAGCCAGGTCTGCGCCAGATTAAGCAGCATCAATTGCTGCCGCGTCACACCCAGCGCCCATAACGGCGCCAGTTGCGCGAGGCGGCTTTGGCTCTGGGTCAGCAGACTGATGAACAAGGCAACTCCGGCCACCATCAACGTCAGGCTGTTCAACGCAGCCGTGGCGGCGAATGTGCGTTCGAAGACTTGTTGCGACCAGGCCTTGAGCTGGATCTGATCGACGATGCGGTTGTCGTCGATGGTGAATTTGTTGTGCAGCACCCGCAGCAGTTGCGGGATGGCGCGGGGATCGATGCGCAGATTGAAGCGGTTGGGTGTCAGCTGCGGCCAATGCTTGAGAAGGTGCTCGGCGTTCACCAGCACGTGGCCCTTGGGATTGCCGTAATCGGCATAAATGCCAACGACGCGCAGCGGCCACGGCCCGTCGGGCGCGGGCAGTTTTACTTCATCGCCAACGCTGACGTCCAGGCGGCGGGCCAGTTGTTCGCTGAGCATCAGCGTGTCTTCCTGCGCCAGTTGCTTCCAGGCATCACCGCTTGCCGACTCCAGCAGCGGCCAGTGCTGGCGGTAGTGCGGATGATCGATCACCCCATACAGCTCGGCCGGCCAGCCCTTCAGTTGCAACGAAACCTGCCAGTTGGGCAGCACGGCCGACGTCAGCGGCTGCTGGCTCAGCCATTGCTGCAGCGGCGCGGCTTGCGCCGGGTTCTGCGGATTGATGTACAGCTCGGCGCTGAGGCGTTGTTCCAGCCAGTGGGTGAACGTCTGGCGGAAGCCCGACGTCATGCTGCCCGCGCCGATGTTTGCTGCCATTGCCAGCAGCAAGGCCATCAGCGCCAGGCTCAGGGCCGGCAATTGCTGCCGGCAGTCAGCGAGAAACCACTGACCCAGCACCGAACGGCTCCTGCCCAGCAGTGCGTCGAGCAGCAGATTAAGCAGCACCGGCAGCCCCAGCGCCGCGCTCAACAACAGGCTCGCCATCAGCACGAAGCCCAGTGCCAGGCTGTCGCCAAACAGCGCGGCCGATATGGCAATCAACGCCGATATTCCGGCCACCCAGCCCTGGCGTCGCAGCCATTTGGAATGGGTTTCATGCCACGCCTGGGCATTGGCCAGCGCCAGCAAAGGCAGGCGCGCAGCACGCAGCAGGCTGCTGGCCCCCGCGAGAAATGCGCCGAGCAGACTGACGCCCAGACCGCTCAGCCACCACCAGACGCTAAGGTTCAGGTGGCCGGCGACTTCAGCGCCGTACAGCCCGCGCAGACTCGCCGCCACGTCCGGCAACAGCGCGCTCGCCAGCCAGTAACCGCTGATGACACCTGCTATGCCGCCGAGCAGGGCCAGCACGCCGAGCTCGACCACCAGACTCACCATCAACCCGCGTGCGCTGACCCCGCAGGCGCGCAGGTTGCGCAGCAGCCCGCGACGCTGTTCCAGCGCGAGACCAATGGCGGCATGGACGATGAACAGTCCGACCACGAACGAAAGGAAACCCAGTGCGTCGAGGTTCAGGTGGAAGCTTTCGGTAAGCCTGCCCAGATCGTTGTCTTCGCCACTTTTGCGCAGCACCAGCTCGCCATTCAGCTCGGCCGGCAGGGCGGGGGCGTTATCCGCAAAGTCCTTTGGCAGCACCAGCCGCGAGATCTGATCCGGCTGGTTGAGCAGTTGCTGAGCGAAGCCTATGTCCATGAGCAGTACGCCCGGCGCCATGTCGGTTTTCGCGCGCAATGGCGGCAGTACCTTTCCGGAGTCGGTGACCGGCTGCTGGCCTTCATGGAGACCGAGGGCGGCAAGGGTCTGCGGTGAAATCCAGGTGGTGCCGGGAGGGGTGAAGAAGTCGACGATCTGCGCGGTGTCCAGGGATTGCCCTGCCAGCGCGGTGTTCACCGGCAGCGAGACCGGCTCGATGCCGAGCACGGTCAGACGTTGCTCCGGCGCCTCTTTGAGGGCGACGCGCCCGCGCAGTGCGGGAGAGACCGGCCATCCGGCCCGGCGCAGGGTTACGAACAGGTCCTGGGAAAAGTTGGCGCCGTTGGGCGAGACCAGAATCTTCTGCGGCTCGCCGCCGATCATCTGGCTGGCCTTGGCGTAGCTTTCACGGGCCTGACTGTTCAGCGCCTGCACCCCGGTCAGCAGGCTGGTTGCCAGCCACAGGCCGGTCAGCACGCTGAAAAACTGCACGGGGTGGCGCCGCCAGTGGCTCAGCAGCGCTTTCAAGGTCCAGTAGAAGACAGGCATTTCAGCGTTCGCCTTCGCTGACCAGACGACCCAGGTGCAGCACGGCCTGACGCTGCAATCGTGCCGCCACCCTCGGGCTGTGGGTGACCATCAACAGGCTGGTGGTGCTGTCGGCCAGAAGGTCCAGCAGCAGTTGCAGCACTTCATCGCTCGTGGCTTCGTCAAGGTTGCCGGTGGGTTCGTCAGCGAGCAGCAGGGCGGGGCGCGAAGCAAGGGCGCGTCCGATCGCAACGCGCTGTTGCTGGCCGCCCGAGAGTTGTTCGGGATAGCGCCTGAGCAGCGCGCCCAGGCCCAGCCGCTCAGTCAGTTCGGCCTGCCATTCAGGCTGGTAGCGCCCGGCCAGACGCGCCTGAAATGCCAGGTTGTCTTCTACCTTCAGACTGCCGATCAGGTTGAACTGCTGGAACACCAGACCGACTTCCGTGCGCCGCCAGTTGGCCAGTTGCGCCTCGTTCATCTGATCCAGACGCTGTCCGGCAATCTCGATGCTGCCCGTGTCCACATTGTCCAGCCCGGCCACCAGATGCAGAAGCGTGCTCTTGCCGCTGCCCGACTCACCCATCAACGCGAGGCTGCCACCCTGATCCAGTTGCAGGTCCGCGCCACGCAAAACGGCCAAAGGGCCCTGGGCCGTGGCATAGCTCTTGAACACACCCTGGACTTGCAGCATCGACACGCACCTGATTGAAGGGATGGGCTGGAGGATAACGGTTTGACCGGAGCCGATGTAGCCGGCGAAGCAGTGGATCTTCGGCAGGACAAAGAAGTTGCGTCGGATAGCGATGACGGGCGCGGGACACCCGATACCGCAGGCTTTGCTATTTCCCGCGAATCAGCCCTCGCAGCGCGAACCGATTGGGATGACAGGCTTCGGCCACGGTTCGCGGCAGGGGCAAGGGTTCGTTATCCAGCCAGGCGGCGATCAGTTCGCCGGACAGCGGCGCAGTGATAAGGCCGCGTGAACCGTGACCGCTGTTGACATACAAACCGTCCAGCCATGGGCATTCGGTATCCGGCGTCTGGCGCGCGTCCTTGCGCAGCACGGCGTACGTCTCAAGGAATGCCGCCCGGTCCGCCAGTGGCCCGACAATGGGCAGGTAATCCGGGCTGGTGCAGCGAAATGCGGCGCGACCTTGCAGGTCCTCGGCGGGCAAACCATTGGCGTTCAGCCGCTCGGTCAGGTCCTCGGAGATTTCCCGCAGCAGCTCGAGATTGCCGAGATGTTCGGCCGTACTCGGCGTCAGGTCATCGCTGTTGAAGGCGAAGCTTGCGCCCAGCGTGTGTTCGTCGCCGCGTGCAGGCGCCACGTAACCCTCGGCGCAGACGACAGTCTTCAAGGCCTGGCTGTCGGGCGTGGCAGCCAGTCGGGTGATTTGCCCCCGAATACGCTTGAGTGGAAGGTCAGCGCTGGCCGGGAAGCGTTTGATCTCGGCCGCGCCCGCCAACACGACGACTGGAGCAGAAGCCAGCAGACGCTCGCCATCCCACGCCTGCCACAGCGGCCCGTCCCGCCGCAGCTCGATCGCATCGTTGTGAGTCAGCAGCTTGATGTTGCTTGCGCTGGCCTGATCACGACACAACGCCGGTGGGTGCACCCAGCCGCCTTGTGGGTAAAACAAGCCGCCGCTCTTCAACACGATACCGGCCCGCAACTCGGCGTCAGCCCGGTCCAGTACATGCAGCAGATCGTCGGGGAACGCCTCAGCCAGTTGCGCCTGACGCGCCTGCTCTTTGTCGTCGAAGGCCAGTTGGAGCACGCCGCAATCGTCCCAGTCGATGCCCCGTTGCAGGCGCTCCAGCAAGCGTCGGGTGTGACCGAACCCGCTCAGGATCAGCTGCGACAACGCGGTGCCATGGGCCGACAGTTTCAGGTAAAGCACGCCTTGTGGATTGCCCGATGCTTCTTGCGCCAGATCACCATGGCGCTCCAGAAGACTGACGTGCCAACCGCGCGCCGCCAGGCTCGCCGCCGTGGCGCACCCGGCCAGCCCTGCGCCAATCACCAATGCTGTGCGAGGGGTGTCTGGTGAACGGGGCAGTAGACGTGGCAGGGAACTGGGCCGGGCAAACCAGGGCTTGGCGCGCGGAGGCGTTGGCACGTCTTCAGGCCATGCGATGAAGCGGCCTTTGAGTACCTCCCACTTATGCCCGATGCCCGGCACGCGCTTCATTTTGAAACCGGCTGCGTTCAGTGCCCGGCGCACCCAGCCGGTGCTGGTAAAAGTGCCGATGGTCGAGCCCGGTGCCGCCAGCCGTGCCAGCTCGGCGAATAGCTCGGGTGTCCACATTTCCGGGTTTTTCGCGGGCGCGAAACCGTCGAGAAACCAGGCGTCGATCTGTCCGTCGAGTTGCGGCAGCATGTCCAGCGCGTCACCGATCAGCAAGGTCAGCGTGACGCGCCCGCCATCGAACACCAACCGCTGAAAGCCCTGATGCACCGCCACGTACCGGCCCAGCAATTGATCCGCCAGCACCTTGAGCTCGGGCCACAAATTCAGCGCGCGCTCCAGATCAGCACGGCTCAGCGGGTATTTTTCGACGCTGACGAAATGCAGCCGTGCATCTGCGACTGCGCTGGCGTTGAACAGCTGCCAGGCGCACAGGAAATTCAGCCCGGTGCCAAAACCGGTCTCACCGATTACCAGCCGACCGCCCGCCGGCAAAGCGGCAAAGCGTTCGGGCAGCTCGTTCTGGGTCAGGAACACATGGCGGGTTTCATCCAGGCCCGACTGGGTCGAGAAATAGACGTCGGAGAACACCCGCGAATGCGGATTGCCGTGTTCGTCCCAGTCAATCTGGGCGTTGGCGATCTGGGTGTGGTCAGTGGTGATCATGTTCGGCTCGGGGCGGGCAAGGTGGCGATGTTACTCCAGCGTCCGGTGGGCGGTGCACTACATATGTATGCCACTTTGCGGGCGCGTTCCTGTTTATCTATGCGCCTTTGATCACACGCAGAAACAAGGACGTCACATGAACACCGCCAGTCTGGCTCTCACTGCTTCATTCATTAGGAACACGCTGCCGCAATGGTTTATCCAGGCGACGCCGGCGATGCGCGACGCGCTGCGCCGGGACATGACCCTCGCGCAAGCCGCCCGCGAACACCTCAATCAGGTTCTCCTGCGCATTCAGGACCTGCCGTCGTTTGCCCGGCCGTTGCTGACTCAGGCCCTCGACACCGAATTCGGGCCGGGTCTGGATGTCGACCGTGACCACTTCTTTCACGCCAGATTCCAGCGTGACTGGCTGACAGGTCGCGCTTCGCCTCAGGGTTCCAGCACGCGTCCGCTGCTGGCCGCTGCGCTGCAGAATTTTGAAGCGGTCGAAGCGACGGACGCTGATCGCGAAAGCACCTCCGCTATCATTGGCGGCGCGTCGGATGCGCCGGCGGGGACGGAAAACGTTCATCCCTTGGGTGTCAGCCCCGGTCGCTTCATCGGGCTGTGCCGCCGGCTTGATCTGGGCGGCCAGTATCAGCGGCACCTGCACCATGTACTGCACCCCGTCGCGAGGCCGGACGTGCCAGATAGCCTGGACAGCGATGACATCAAGGCGCGCATGATCGAGCACGCCCGTCTGGCCTTGCGGGTCGATTCCCACATCGCACGCCTCAAGGGCTCCATTGATGAGGCCCAGTACCAGATGCTGCTTCAAGTCAATGCCTACGGGCCTGCGGATCAGGTGTCTAGCCTGCAACTGCTGGGCTGCCGGTTGCGCGACGCGTTGTTGTTCAAAGCCGCCGGTCAGACGCGTTGCGTGGTTTACCTGCCAGGCGAGCCTGATGGTGCGATTCAGTCCCATGCATCCCTGGAAGATCTCACACAGGCACTGAGGACCAAACTGCGTTCCGAGGTGTATCAGCGCTACTTTGATCGCTTTATTCCCCAGCGCAGCAAGTCGGCTTTCTTCAAGCGTCTGCACGAACGACTGGCGCCCCATGTCCTGCACAGCGTCGCCCGTGGCGACGGTTTTCACCGACAGCTGATCAGCGTTTCCGAGGTGGATCAGACGGCTTTTCTCGATCTGGAAGCCATCGAGGTGGGCGGCGCATTGGGTGATGTTTTCTACCTGTATCAGATGCTGCGACTGAAGGACGACGCTCGCGTACTCGCGGTCCCTACCGATGACGAGGACCAGAAAACCCGGGAGCAACGTCTCGCTGAATGGCTGGACTACGGCATGGACGCGCTGAATGTTGCCGCGCTGTTCGTTCCCGGTCTGGGTGAAGTCATGATGGTGGTCGCGGGCGCGCAGTTGCTCGACGAGACCTTCGAAGGCATTGAAGCGTGGCGCCATGGCGACATGGATGAGGCGTTGGATCACTTGGGGAGTGTCGCGCAAAACCTGGCATTCATGGGCGCGCTGGGTGCCGCGGGCGCGGCGACGGGCGCAATGGCCGCAGAATCCGCTGGGTCGCAGCCTCCGTCGTTCATCAAACGCAGCCTTCCGGCCCGGGACGCTGCAGGTCGTCTGCGCCTGACTGACGTAGGCACGGCCCTGCGCCGTCTGCACCCCGAACTCGCAGACATCGACGAACCATCCGTCAGCCGGATAATGGCAGTGAGCGGCGTCGACGAAGAGTGTCTGGCCGCATTGCACATCAGTCAGCAACCCGCGCCCGCAGCGCTGATCGACACTGCCAAGCGGTTTCGGCTCAGTCAGCAGGCGGCCGACTCTGCCCAGGCCCTGGACGCGGCATACCTCGCCAGCGAGCAGTCGAACGACCCGCTGATTGCACTGCTGAGACGCGATTTCCCGTCGCTCACCCTGGCTTCCAGCCAGGCTCTGATCGCTGAGGCCGGTGCCGAGCAGCGGCTGGCCATGCTGGACACCCGGCGCATCCCGCTGGAAATGGCCGGAAAGGTACGCGGGCATTTGCGTCAGACCCGCATGAGCCGCGCGCTGGAAGGCTTTTTCCTGACCCCCAGCACCGCCAATGACGATCTTCAGCGCCTGACGTTGCGCAGCCTCGCGACGTTCCCGGGATGGCCCGCCGACGTGCGCATTGAGATACGAAGCGGCGACGCTACCGGCGCGTTACTTGACAGCATCGGCGCCGAGAATGCCACCCGGCAACGTGTGTTGATCAAGGGCGAAAAAGGCTTTCAGGTAGAGGCCGCTGAGGCATCGGGGGGAAAAGGCAGTCTGTTTTCCGCGCTGTTGCGCGCGCTGCCCGAGAGCAGTCGCCAGGCGATGGGGCTCAACGACCCGCAGACCGGCGTGCGCGCTTTCAAGCGCCGTGTCTTCAACTGGGTTCGGTCGCAACCGAAATGGGCGGCCGAGCAGTTGGGGCAATGGACGTTACCCACCGAGTTCAGGCCGCCGCAGCGTTTACTGGACGGGCGCATCGGTTATCCACTCAGCGGACGCGGGTTGCCTGTGGCCGAAGGTGCGATTCAACAGCAATTGCTCCAGGCAATGACGCACCTCTATCCGGAGAGTGTCGAGCTGGCGGATCAGCTGCGGGCCATGGCTCGGCGCGGGCGATCTTTGGAGCAATTGCTGGCCGCGACGCACGCCCGTGCGGCCGCCTATGACCACCTGCACATGAGCCTGATCGCCTGGGCGGAGGCCGAAGATATCAGCGTGCTGCTCAATGACGGTGAACGGCTGGCGCGGCGCCGGGTGGCCAACGTGCTGGGTCGGGCGTGGCGTTACAGCCATGGGGATGCTCCCCGGGGGTCGCGCTGGCTGACACTGGAGCACCTGGTCATTCCGGAATTGCCGCCGTTGCATAGTTTCTATGCCGACATCACGCAGATCGAGCTCAATAACGTTCAGTTTGATACTTCCGGGGCGAATGCGTTTCTGGCCAACTTTCCGAATGTCACTCACCTGAACGTGCGCGGCAGTTTGGCCGCGCTGCCGGACGGATTGTCTCAGCTGCACTCCCTGCAGCACCTGTCGCTGGAAAATTTGTCGTGGACGCTGGACCAGCCCGCCATGAACACGTTGATGGATATACCTGCGCTGGACTCGCTGAGCCTGGCTGGCAGCCGTCTGGGCGACTTCACCGACACCAGCCGCCTGCGCCTCTCGACCCTGTGGATCAACAACACGGGCCTCACTCAATGGCCGGAATGGACCCATACGCTGGGGCTGGGCGAGCTGGACATCAGTGACAACCACATCACCGAGGTCGCGGCCGAAGTCATCGAGAACCCGCAGGACCATGGCCGCCATACAGTGATCTACGCCTACAACAACCCGTTCACCCACCAGTCGCTCGAGGATTACTGGCGCAACGACACCGGCTACGGTCATCGCTACCAGCTCGACTACGATTTTCCCGAAGACATTCGCGAGATCCACGTCGAAGGCGCGCCGATGGACACAGAGTCCGAGGTATCGGATGACGAAGGCGAGTCTCATGGCCACCGCGCCGGTACAAGCGCCGGTGCTGCCAGACCCTCCGCGCAGGTGTGGTTGCGCCCGGGTGAGGATGTGCTGAATCAGCGGTTGCTCGCGGCGTGGACTCAGGTTGAACACGCCGCCGACGCGCCTCATCTGCTGGTGCTGTTGCAGCGGCTGAGAGAAACCCCGGATTTCCGCCAGTTCCACGCCGAGCTTGCCAGTGAGGTGCTCACCGTTCTGGAAACGGCCGCGCAGGATGCGGTGTTGCGCGGGCAGATCGAGGTCATGGCCAACGACCGTCTGTTTGGCGCCAACCAGACCTGTCAGGACGGGGCACGGCTGATCTTCAGTGATATTCAAGTGGCGGTATACAGCCATGGATCGCTGCGGGATGTCGCAGAAAGTCAGCGCACGGACGCGTTGTTGGGGGTGATTCGTCAGCTCTTTCGCCTCAACGAAGTGCAGGCGATCGCGGATGCGGAGATTGCCCGGCGCGAAAGTCTGGGGATGGCGCTGGATCATGCCGAGGTGCGACTGGCGTACCGGGTCGGACTGGCGGACGACCTCGGGCTGCCCGGTCAGCCTTACCGGATGGTCTGGGCGCGCCTGGCAGCGGTTGACCGTGGTGCGTTGCTGGAGGCTCGGGGTCGTGTGCTGGAAGCAGAGCGTGGCCCGGCTTTTCTGCAGTTTGCCGTCGACAATCAACAGTGGAACGCGCGACTGCGATCCGGCCACGAGTCAGCCCTCGCGTCGGCCACCGCGTCAGTGCGCGCGCGCATGGCAGCGCTGGAAGAACATCCGCCAGCTGATCCCGACGAGTACCACCGACAAGGTCTGGCACTCATCGCCGAGCGCGATGGGGCTGAAGCACTGATGCTCAGACAGTTGACGGATCTGTACCGCGCGGGCTGGTAATTGGCTGAACGAGGTGGCGCCGCGCGGTGCCGCCTCGTTTCTCCTGCAACCGAATGTTTCCCGCTGCAGTGATCCATCGCAGCGGTTGGCGGTCATAACCTGCATCGGCGCTGCCTGCCGCCTGCTAGTCTTGACCGATCCTGAAGGGAGCCTTGAATGTTCGAATCCGCTGAAATCGGCCACACCATCGACGACGAAACCTACGACGCTGAAGTCCCGGCCCTGCGCGAAGCGCTGCTGGAGGCTCAGTACGAACTGCATGAGCAAGGCAAGCGCCAGATCATCGTATTGATCAATGGCATCGAAGGCGCCGGCAAGGGCGAGACCGTCAAGTTGCTCAACGACTGGATGGACCCGCGCTATATCGAAGTGCGCACCTTCGATCAACAAACCGATGAAGAACTGGCCCATCCACCGGTCTGGCGCTACTGGCGCCAGTTGCCGCCGAAGGGCCGGATCGGCGTGTTTTTCGGGAACTGGTACAGCCAGATGATCCAGGGCCGGGTGCACAAGCAGTTCAAGGACCCGGTGCTGGATCAGGCCATCAACGGCGCCGAGCGACTGGAAAAGATGCTGGTCGACGAAGGCGCTGTAATTTTCAAATTCTGGTTTCATCTGTCCAAGCGGCAGATGAAGCTGCGCCTCAAAACCCTCAAGGATGACCCGCTGCACAGTTGGCGCATCAGCCCGCTGGACTGGCAGCAGTCGAAGACCTACGACCGCTTCGTGCGTTTTGGCGAGCGCGTGCTGCGCCGAACCAGTCGCGACTATGCGCCCTGGCACGTCATCGAAGGCGTCGACCCGAACTACCGCAGCCTGACCGTCGGCCGGTTGCTGCTCGAAGGTTTGCAAAACGCCCTGAAGACGCCTGAAGGGGCAACCCATCTTGTCGGACTCGGCCCTTTGCCCAACAACAGCAATGAGCTGAGCCTGCTCGACAATCTCGATATGACCCTGGCGCTGGAAAAAGACGATTACGACGAGCAACTGATCACCGAGCAGGCGCGGCTTTCGGGGCTCATGCGCGACAAACGCATGCGCCGTCACTCATTGGTGGCGGTGTTCGAGGGCAACGATGCAGCGGGCAAGGGCGGTGCCATCAAACGGGTCGCCGGCGCGCTCGATCCAAGGCAGTACCACATCGTGCCGATCGCCGCGCCCAGTCAGGATGAACTGGCCCAGCCTTATCTGTGGCGGTTCTGGCGGCAGATTCCGGCGCGGGGAAAATTCACCGTGTTCGATCGATCATGGTATGGACGGGTGCTGGTCGAGCGTGTCGAAGGCTTCTGCTCCGAGGCTGACTGGTTAAGGGCCTACAGCGAGATCAACGACTTCGAAGAGCAGCTCACCGACTTCGGGGTTGTAGTGGTGAAGTTCTGGCTGGCGATCGACGACAAAACCCAACTGGAGCGTTTTCAGGCGAGGGAGAAGGTGCCGTTCAAACGCCACAAAATCACCGAGGATGACTGGCGTAACCGCAGCAAGTGGCCGCTGTATCGCGAGGCAGTGAGTGACATGGTGGATCGCACCAGCACTGAAATCGCGCCGTGGACGCTGGTCGAGGCCAACGACAAACGCTGGGCGCGGGTCAAGGTACTGCGCACGATCAACGAAGCGATCGAGGCGGC
Source organism: Pseudomonas sp. AK106 (assembly GCF_053903055.1). Lineage (NCBI taxonomy): Bacteria > Pseudomonadati > Pseudomonadota > Gammaproteobacteria > Pseudomonadales > Pseudomonadaceae > Pseudomonas > Pseudomonas sp. AK106. The sequence goes on along the minus strand of NZ_CP096426.1, from coordinate 4,154,536 downwards.
ATTCAAGAAGAGTGACAAGAAACACAAGTAGCGGGGAAGGGGGCGTACGAGCCGGCGTCGGCTCGTACGTTTCTCATGCGCTAACGCCGAGACTTGATGGTCGGGCTTAGTGATGGCGCGGCTTGAGGATAGCCGGCTTTTCATCCGGGGCTTGCAGCAGCAGGTACAGCGCGGTCAGCGCTTCCGGGATCTGCACGATCATGTCGTCCATCAGGTTGGCGTCAGCGGCGATGTCGGCGAACTCTGGCTGTTCATCGAACAGACCGGAACCGACCATAATCGGCAGCAGCATCTCGCTGACTTCCTCTTCGTCGTTCTCGAACCAGGCCGACTCGCGCAGGAACACGCCTTCCATAAAACCGATGCACCAGCCACGCAGCTCGGAGTCATCGGGGTCATCGCCCAGGTCCAGATCGCATGGCAATTCGAACTCCTCGTCCGATGCCAGCTGGCGAGCGATGTGCGCCTTGAGCTGGATCAGGGTGGATTCGATTTCCTCGTGTTGCGCCTCGTCGGCGTAGTGCGGAGGCTCGGCGAACAGTGCGTCGATCCACTCGCGATCAGGAACGGTTTCGGCGCAAATGGACAGCGCGGTGAGATAGCCGTGGGCGGCTACGTAGTCCAGCGCTTCGTCATGCAGCTCATCGGCATCGAGGAAGGCTTGCAGGCGGTGTAATTGCTCAGCGAAGGACATTGACAGACTACCTTGGGAATAAACGATGCTGAATTCTAGGCCCTGAGGGCGCCCGGCGCCAGCGGCGAGGCCACTGGAATCGGTATTCCGGTAAATTTCGACCGCCGGTGTCACCGCGGTCCAATCTGTCGGAGCGCTCCGGTATACTGCCGCGCTTTGCGATTTCCACAGCGATTCTCGACCGCTGTTGCGGCACCATCCGGGGTATTTATGCTCGACCAGGCTCAACGCGTACTTAAAGACATCTTCGGCTACGACAGCTTCCGTGGTCGCCAGGGTGCCATTATCGAGCGCGTGGCCAGTGGCGGTGATGCACTGGTGCTGATGCCCACCGGCGGCGGCAAGTCCCTGTGTTTCCAGGTGCCGGGCCTGTTGCGCGACGGCCTTGCGGTCGTGGTTTCGCCGCTCATCGCGCTGATGGACGATCAGGTGGCAACGCTGGAAGAACTCGGTGTTTCAGCCGCCGCGTTGAACTCCACGCTCAGCGCCGAGCAGCAGCGCGACCTCGCTAACCGCATTCGTCAGGGCGAAATCAAGATGCTGTATCTGGCACCGGAACGTCTGGTCCAGCCGCGCATGCTGTCGTTTTTGCAAAACCTCAAGATCGCCCTGTTCGCCATCGACGAAGCCCACTGTGTGTCGCAATGGGGTCATGATTTCCGTCCTGAATACCTGCAGCTGGGCCAACTGGCCGAGCTGTTTCCGGACGTGCCGCGTATCGCCCTGACCGCCACGGCCGACAAGCGCACCCGTGAAGAGATCGTCGAGCGTCTGCACCTGCAGAACGCCGAGCGCTTTTTGTCGAGCTTCGACCGCCCGAATATTTTTTACCGCATCGTGCCCAAGGAACAGCCACGCAAGCAGTTGCTGGCATTTCTGTCCGAGCGGCGCAGCGACGCCGGCATCGTGTATTGCCTGTCGCGCAAGAAGGTCGAAGAGACCGCGGCGTTCCTCAGCGACAACGGTTACCCGGCCCTGCCGTACCACGCCGGCTTGCCCATCGAGACCCGCTCCGGCAATCAACGGCGCTTCCTTAATGAGGAAGGCCTGATCATGGTCGCCACGATCGCGTTCGGCATGGGCATCGACAAGCCCAACGTGCGCTTCGTGGCGCACATGGATCTGCCCAAATCGCTGGAAGCCTATTACCAGGAGACTGGCCGGGCAGGGCGGGACGGTCTGCCGGCCGATGCGTGGATGGCGTACGGTCTGCAAGACGTTTTAATGCTCAAGCAGATGCTGCAGAACTCCGAAGGCGACGAGCGTCACAAGCGCGTCGAGCAGCACAAGCTCGACGCGATGCTGGCGCTGTGTGAAGAAACCCGCTGCCGGCGTCAGTCGCTGCTCGCCTACTTCGACGAAATCATGCCCAACCCTTGCGGGCATTGTGACAACTGCGTCGACGGTGTGCAGACCTGGGACGCCACCGAACCCGCGAGACAGGCGCTTTCAGCGATCTATCGAACCGGCCAGCGCTACGGCGTCGGCCATCTGGTCGATGTGTTGCTGGGCAAGGAAAACGACAAGGTTCAAAGCTTCGGTCATCAGAAGCTGGCGGTGTTCGGTGTCGGCAAGAGCCGCAGCGAAGGCGAATGGCGTTCATTGTTCCGACAGCTGGTGGCGCGTGGTCTGGCCGACATCGATCTGGAAGGCTACGGCGGTCTGCGCCTGAGTGACAGCTGCCGACCGCTGTTGCGTGGCGAAGTCACCTTGCAGCTGCGCCGTGACCTGAAGCCGCAGACCACCGCGAAAGCCTCCGGCAGCCCGGCGAGTCAGCTGGTGCGCGGCGAAGAGCGCGAACAGTGGGAAGCGCTGCGTGCTTTGCGGCGCAAGCTGGCCGAAGAACATGGCGTGCCGCCTTACGTCATCTTTCCGGATTCGACCCTGCTGGAAATGCTCCGCAGCCAGCCGGGGACCATGGCCGAAATGGGTCGGGTCAGCGGTGTGGGCGCTCGCAAGCTGGAGCGTTACGGCGAGGCGTTCCTCGAAGTGCTCGGCGGTGCAGCACCGGCGCCGCGTGTCGTCACCGATGTACGGCACGAACTCATCAGCCTCGCCCGCGCCGGTATGACGCCGATGCAAATCGCCGGGCAACTGCAGTGCTCGGAGAAGAACGTCTACACGATGCTCGCCGAAGCGATTGGCAAACAGCAGCTTTCCCTGGATCAGGCGCTGGATTTGCCCGAGGACCTGATGACCGAGATTCAGGATGCGTTTCTCGACGGCGAAGGCGAGCTGCCCCCTGTTGCCGCCATTGCCGAACTGTTTACCGGGCGCGTACCCGAGGGCGTGCTGTATTGTGTGCGGGCGGCGTTGCAGTCGGAGTTTGAGGTCTGACCCGTCGCAACCTCGGCAGGCAGCACACTCAAATAATCCCAAGCAACCCGAAGGCATACCCGCCGCATCCCGGCACCTCCTCGCCGCTGCGACGAATCACCACGCCCGGGCGCTTGCCTCATCACTGTCTCCATGGTTAGCTGCCTATTAATTAGGATTCGCCTTTAACCATCGAGTTACCTATGCCGTTAACCGAAGAACATCGCTTTGGCATGCAACTGGCCCATATGTCCCGGGGCTGGCGCGCGGAGCTGGATCGCCGGCTGGCTGATCTGGGATTGTCCCAGGCGCGCTGGCTGGTGTTACTGCATCTGGCTCGTTTCAAAACGCCACCCACCCAGCGTGAACTCGCCCAGAGCGTGGGCGTTGAAGGCCCGACCCTGGCCCGGCTGCTGGACAGCCTGGAGAATCAGGGACTGGTGCTTCGGCAGGCGGTGCTCGAAGATCGTCGGGCGAAAAAGATCGTCCTCTGTGACACCGCGCGTCCGCTGATCGAGAAAATCGAAACCATCGCCACCGCCTTGCGCCACGAGTTGTTTGCCGGCATCGACGAAGAAGAATTGCTCATGTGCATGCGCGTTCATTCGAAAATCCTCGCCAATCTCGAAAAATCCTGAAAACCGCGCGAACGCCTGCGACAAATACATTGATGCGGGCGAAACATCCTGTTCTATTTGCACCCATACTGATGCTGCCCGGATGACGTGTCCGGGCATACGGAATGTGCAGGGAAGCCTGCCTCGTCTTCAAAAGGGTTCGCATGCTGAAGAGTTTTCAGGCCGGTAGTCGTCGTGAAAGGGGTGCGCCTCTTCGCGTTCAGTCGGATCTTCGTTCGGGTTTGCTCGCCATCGGGCTCGCCTCGGCCACGTTGCTGCACAGCTCCGTGGCGGCTGCGCTGGGTCTGGGCGATATCAGCCTGCATTCTGCGTTGGGGCAACCCTTTAACGCCGATGTCGAATTGATTGAAGCGGGTGGGATGAGTCCCGAGGAAATCGTCGTCGGGCTCGCGCCGCCCGAAGCCTTTGCCAAGGCTGGCGTGGAGCGCGTGTTCTTTCTCAACGACCTGCGTTTCACTCCGGTGATCCGTGGCAACCGCAGCGTGATTCACATCGAATCCCACAAGGCGGTCACCGAGCCGTATCTGAATTTCCTCGTCAGGCTGGTACGGCCGAACGGCGACCAGCTGCATGAATACACCGTGCTGCTTGATCCGCCGACATCGCCGACCGGGCTCGCCGCGACGCGCAGCCGTACTCAATCGCCAGCGGCCAGCGCGAAGAATGATGATTCGCGTCTGCCGGTCGCGCCGCCCCAGGCTCGACAGGGCAAGCACTACACGGTCGTGTCCGGCGACACGCTGGCGGGTATTGCCCGGCAGGTACAGGCGCCGGGCAGCAAGACCTCTTCTGCCGAGTTGATAAAAGGCGTGGTGGCGCTCAATCCGCAAGCGTTTCCCAATGGTGAGCGCAGCCAGTTGAAGGTCGGTCAGAGCCTGCTGCTGCCGGACAACGCCGTTGAACCGAGGACCGCCAATGGGTTTGCTGCAGGCAGCGGCACCTCGGCCGCAGCCTCCACCCCGGCGCCTGCCTCGGCGAAGCAGAACGCCAGCGATCAGTTGTCGGCGGCGGCGCTGGAAAACCAGCAGTTGAACAACACGCTGGACGACCTCAAGCAGCAAGTCCAGACGTCCACCGTCGAAGAGGCCGACAAGGACAAGCAGATCATCGAACTGCAGACCCAACTCGCCGAACTCAAGGCCCAATCGGCCAAGCCTGTGGCGGCGCCAGTTGCTCCCGCCCCCTCGACGGTGGTGACGACTCCAGCTGACACGACGGCGGCAACGCCGGCTGCACCCGCTCCGGTAGCCACTCCCGTACAAGCGCCGGTGCCGGTTGCCGCCGAGGATGACTTCCCCTGGACGTCGGTTCTGGCAGCGCTGTTGGTGATATTGCTGCTCCTCGCGCTGGCCTGGTCGGTGCGCCGCAACCGGATCAAAAATCAGCTGGCCCTCGAGCCTGTGCCGGTGGAACCGGTGGTCAGGTCTGCGGCCACGGTCACCCCGGTTTTCGAAGTGCCGGCGGTCACCCCGGCGCGTCCGGCTTCGTCAGCACCTGCCGGACAACGTCTGGCCGGTGCCGCCACTGACGCCCTGGATGGCGCGAGCATTTACATCGCCTACGGTCGCTTCGCCGAAGCACTGGCCATCCTGCGGGATGCGTTGGGCAAACAGCCCGAGCGCACCGATGTTCGCCTGCGCATTCTCGAACTGCTCGGCGAGCAGGGCGACATCGATGCGTATGACGAAGAAGAACGCGTGCTCCTGAGTCAGGGCGTCGACGCGCAGAAGCTTCAGGATATTCGCAATCGTTACCCGAAACTGAAGCCCGAGCCCGTGGTGCCCGCAGCGCCGTCCGCGCCAGTCGCGTCGCCAGCCATGACCTCGGCCGCAGCCTCCGCCGCGGCCCTGGGTGCTGCCGCGGTGCTGGCCAGCCAAACAGCCTCGGCCAGTCAGGCATCAGAAGAACCGCCGGCGCTCAGCCTGACGGAACCCACCCAGTTGGACGAAAATGCGGCCGCATCACTGAACCCGGTCGACCCTGCCGACGATTTCCAGCTCAATCTCGACGACCTCTCCATGGACGCCGACTGGGATCTGGTTGATCCGTTCGACAGCACGCCCGCCCCGCGCAAGCCCGCGCCTGTACTCGAAGCCGAACCTGAACTCGACACTTCATTCTCGTCCGACCTCACGCAGCTGCCCGAGGTGTTCGAGATGCCCGATGAGCAGTTCCTCAGCGACTTCGCCGAAGAGGAAACGCCGCCGGAAATGGACGTTCAGTTCGAAGCCGGTCCGGCAGTCATTGTGCAGAGCAACAGCGATCTGCTGGACGACGCTTTTCTCGACAGTTTCATGATCGAGGAGGGCGGCTTCGATCTGCTGAGTCTGGACGAAGAGCCGCTGAGCAAGATCAATGAGGCGCAGGTGCTGATCGATGAAGGCAATGTCGACGAGGCCCGTCGGCTGTTGCAGGAAGTGATCGACGGCTCCGACGACGGCCCGCAGCAAACCGCCCGTGATTTGCTGGCAGGGTTGGGCTGACCGATGTCTGCCAAGCCTGAAATCACCATCACCTACTGCACACAGTGCCAATGGCTGTTGCGCGCCGCCTGGCTGGCTCAGGAATTATTGAGCACCTTCACCGATGATCTTGGCAAGGTGTCATTGATCCCCGGCACCGGCGGTGTATTCCGCATCACCTGCGACGACGTGCAGATCTGGGAGCGCAAGGCCGACGGCGGGTTTCCCGAGGCCAAGGTGCTCAAGCAGCGCGTGCGTGACCAGATCGATCCGGCCCGGGACCTGGGGCACAACGATCGTCACGCCGGCCTGGATACCTGAGCGCGCATCGGGTCTGGGAAAGTGTTAATCGATATGTCGTGTCATCAAAGCTAAACACCGCCGTCATGTTCATATCACCGACCACGTCCACGCTTGGGAAAACCAAAGTGGAGGTGGTCCATGAGCATTGCCGAGAGCGTGAAACCCAGTCGTAAACAACGTGTCCGGACCTTGTGGATCTCTGACGTGCATCTGGGAACCCGCGACTGCCAGGCCGAACACCTCTCCGGATTTCTCAAGCAATACCACGCCGACAAGGTGTACCTGGTGGGCGACATCATCGACGGCTGGAAGATGCGCGGCGGCATGTACTGGCCGCAAGCCCACACCAACGTCATCCGCCGTCTGCTGACCATGAGCAAGCGCGGCACCGAAGTCATTTACGTCACCGGCAACCACGACGAATTCCTGCGCCGCTATTCAAAACTCATTCTAGGCAACATCCAACTGGTCGATGAAGCTGTGCATCTGACCGCCGATGGTCGTCGTCTGCTGGTGATCCACGGTGACCAGTTCGACGTCATTACGCGCTACCACCGCTGGCTGGCGTTTCTTGGCGATTCGGCCTACGAATTCACCCTGACCCTCAACCGCTGGCTCAACCACTGGCGCGCCAAATACGGCTGCGGCTATTGGTCGCTGTCGGCGTATCTGAAGCACAAGGTCAAGACTGCGGTGAATTTCATCAGCGATTTCGAGGAAGCCATCGCCCATGAGTGCGTCAAGCGCGGTCTGGACGGGGTGGTGTGCGGGCACATTCACCACGCCGAAATCCGTCAGGTGGGCGGCGTGGAATACCTCAACTGCGGCGACTGGGTGGAGTCCTGCACGGCGTTGATCGAGCACTGGGATGGCACGATCGAGCTGTTCCGGTTGGCCGATGCCCACGTCAAAGCCAAGAGCCCGGAAACAGCGCAGCCCGTAGGCGAGACGGTCTGAGCAGGCAGCTTTTACTCAAACCGTGGTGCAGCAAGGCGTCATGCGCGACGCCGACGAGTGCCGGTCAAAACGGTACTTTGCCCCTGAGCATGTCTGCGTACATGACGAAATCGCCGAGCAGGCTGTAGAGCGGATGCTTGAACGTGGCCGGACGGTTCTTCTCGAAAAAGAAGTGGCCGATCCAGGCGAAGGTGTAGCCCGCCAAGGGCAGTACCCACAACAATGTCCAGTGAGCGCTGAGCACGGCGAATGCCAGAATCAGGATGACCAGACTCGTGCCGATGAAATGCAAGCGTCGGCACGTGCTGTCCCGATGTTCGTGCAGATAATACGGATAGAAGTCTTCGAATCGGTCGAAACGCTTCACTGTTTCCACAAGGCTATGCTCCGGGCAGGGTATTGGTTGAGCTTAGTCGAGCCCCCACTGCCCGCCGCGACATTTCTCGGGGCTGCGCAGCTGACGTTGCCCGGCCCGCAGTGTTCTAGTGCCGCCAGAACGCCGGTATGCACAGCACCAGCACCGTGATGATTTCCAGCCGACCGAGCAGCATGCCCAGCGACAGAATCCACTTGGCGGCATCCGGCAGCGTCGAGAAATTACCCGCCGGCCCGATGGTTTCACCGAGCCCCGGCCCCACCCCTGACACGGTGCTGGCGGCGCCCGTCAGCGCAGTCATCCAGTCCAGCCCCAGCAGCGACAGCATCAGCGCGATCAGGCAGATGGTGAAGGTGAAGAAAAACGAGAAGGTCAGAATCGAACGCACGATCTCGTCGTCCAGCCGGTGACCGTTGTACTTCTGCTTGATCACCGCGCGCGGGTGGATCAGCTGGTGCAGGTTGGCGCGCAGCAGGATGTAGGCGACCTGAAAGCGGAAGATCTTCACGCCGCCCGCCGTTGACCCTGAGCATCCCCCGATGAACCCCAGGTAGAAAAACAGCATCAGCGCGAAGTTGCCCCACAGGCTGTAGTCCCCCAAGGCGAAACCAGTGGTCGTCACCACCGAGGTCACGTTCAGCGCGACATGGCGCAACGCGTCGTACCACGGGAGATCGGTCGTCGCCCAGTACCAGGCGGTCATCACCAGCCACATCACCAGCAGCAGGACGAGAAAACCCTGCACCTGTTGATCCTTGAGCAGCGCCCCGCGATTGCCCCGCAGCGTCGCCACATAGAGGGTGAACGGCAGGGCGCCGAGGATCATCACCACGATGGCCACCCAATGCACGGCGGGCTGCGGCCATTTCGCCAGTGACTGATCCGAGGTGGAGAACCCTCCGGTCGATATCGCCGACATCGCGTGATTGATGGCGTCGAACAGGCTCATGCCCGCCCACCAGAACGCCAGCGTGCCCAGCACGGTGATGCCGAGGTAAACAAGCACGATGAATTTGGCGACCATGTGCGAACGCGGCATGACTTTTTCGGAACGGTCCGACGACTCGGTCTGAAACAGGCGCATACCGCCGATGCGCAACAGCGGGAGAATCGCCACGGCCATGCCGATGAAGCCGATGCCGCCGAGCCAGTGCAGCAGCGATCGCCAGATCAGGATGCCGGGGGACATGGTGTCCAGACCGCTGAGCACGGTGGAGCCCGTCGCGGTGATGCCGGACATGCTTTCGAAGAAGGAGTCGGTGTAGCTGATGTGTTGGGTGAGCAGAAACGGCAGCGCCGCGAAGATGCAGACGATGACCCAGCTGCTGACCGTCAGCAGGTACATGTCCCGGGGCCGCAGGTGTACGTGTTCAGGTCGGCCCTGGCCCACCAGCGCCAGCCCGGACACGAAGGTAATCAGGCTCGACCACAGAAACGACGGCATGTCGGCGGTGCGGTGGAAGATCATCAGGGTGATCATCGGCACGACCATGGCGATGGCCAGGGTAATCAGGAAGATGCCGATAATGAAACCGATGATGCGGAGAGTCGGCAACGCCATGCAGTCGCTCTGATCAGGTAGTGAGAGGGCGGCCATTCTACTCGCGAGCCCGTTGGTGTAAACCGAGGCATTTCCGAGAGTGTTGTAAGTAATTGCCCCGGTTAATCGTTATTGAAGTTCAAGACTGCACCGAGGGCACTACAATGGCCCGTCATTTTTCCTGGAGACGACTTAATGGAAGCGCTCGACGTATTGCTTAATCGCGTGTCCGTGCCCCGCTTGATCGAACCCGCCCCGGACGCCGAGCAACGCGAGATCCTCTTCGGCGCAGCCCTGCGCGCGCCTGACCATGGCGTCTTGCGGCCTTATCGATTTCTGACCGTCGAAGGCGACGCACGCAACCGCATGGGCGAACTGCTGGCCCAGGCATTGATCGACAAAGGCGGCGATGTTGAGGCCAAAGCGCTGGACAAGGCCCGTAACGGACCGTTGCGCGCGCCCTTGGTGGTCGTGGTCATCGCCAAGTTGACTGACCACTTCAAAGTGCCGAAAAAGGAACAAGTGATCACCGCAGGGTGCGCTGCCCACGGCATCCTCCTGGCCGCTTATGCGATGGGCATTGGCGCGGTCTGGCGCTCGGGGGATTTGTCCTACTCCCGCCACGTCGCCGAAGGGCTGGGGCTGACAGCCGAAGAAGAAGTCGTCGGCTTTCTGTACCTCGGCACGCCGCAAAATCCGCCGCGTGAACCCGCGAAGCCGGAGGTTGCTGGTTTTGTGAGCGCGTGGGAGGGGTAACAAACTGGTTTCATCCCGCTATAAGCGCCGGCCCCGATCTGTAGGACTGGCTTTAGCCGGGAAGGCATTAAGCGTTACACCGCAAAACTGAGGTGTACAGACAGGCCTCTTCCCGGCTGAAGCCGGTCCTACCAGTCACCGCACCCATTCAGCCGGAGCGGCTGCGAACAGGGAATCAACCGTGCAAAGCGGTTAACTCGCGCGGCACGACGATGCTGGCCACGAATCCGCCCTGCGGGTGATTGCCCAGCACCAGCGTTCCGCCGTGCTTCTCGGCGGCGCGTTTGGCAATGGCCAGGCCGAGCCCGTAGCCCGGCGCAGTCTGGTTGGGCGCGCGATAGAACGGCTCGCCCAACTGCGCCAGATGCTCCGGATTGGCGCCGGGGCCATGGTCCCGCACGGTGAGCCGCCATTCATCCCCCTCAAGGGTTGCGCTCAACTCGATCGGCTGACCCACCGGATTGAAGCGCAGCGCGTTGCGCAGCAGGTTATCCAGCGCCCGTTCCAGCACGCTTGGCCAGCCCTGCAACTGCACCCCTGGCTGCACCGACACCGAAACCGTCTGCTCGCCGCCGCCCATCTCCGTCTCGGCCTGCAGATGATGCAAAAGTCCCGACACATCCACCGCCGTGGCGCTGCCCATGTCGGCGTCCAGTCGTGCCAGCGCCAGAATTTCGCTGATCAACTCTTCCAGCCGGTCGCACTCACGGGTCAGGCGCGGCCACAGCTTGTCGCGCTCCACCGGTTCTGCGCGTTCGGCGAGGGCCAGGGCAATCCGCAGCCGCGCCAGGGGAGAGCGCAGTTCATGGGAAACGTCGCGAAGCAGCTGGCGCTGGCTGCTGATCTGACTTTGCAGGCGGGCACCCATGCGGTTGAAGTCGTTCGCCAGCACGCCAAATTCATCACGGCGGTTGGCCAGTTGCGCCAGGCTGTTTTGCTGGTAGGTGGTCTGGCCGAGGTCATGCACCGCGCCGCGCAGACGGCTTAGCGGGCGGGTGATCGACAGCGTCACCATCAGGCTGAACAACGTCAGCACCACCAGCGCGATGCCCAGCGCGCTCAGCGGCCAGACCAGACTGTCGCGGTGCCACGCGTCCAGCTCCGGATGTGGGATCCGGTAAATCAGCAGGTAGGTTTCACCGGTTTTTTCACTGGTGTATTCGGAGGTCAGTCGCCGCCACGGCAGTGGTCGTGTGTCGTCATTCTGCCGCTCTTCAAAAGCCGCCGCGCGGGGCGGGAAGGTGCCGGGAATCACCGCTTCGCCGCTGTCGTTGAGCACCTGAACGTCGATGTGGTATTTGCGCTTGAGGTCTTGCAGATAATCCTGGGCGGATTTCTCGCCTTTGTCCTCGTACAACTCGACCCACTTCTGCGGCAAGTTGTGCAGGCCGGGATGACGGCTGAGAATCCAGGCGTCCTGATTGAGGACATGGCCCATCAGGATCGACAGGCCCGCTACCAACGCGATCGCAAGCCAGAAGCTCGCCAGGATTCTCCAGAACAATGAACGCACGTGCTGCCCTCGACCCGGTGTGTCAAAAAGAAAACCCGACACGCCGGGGAGCGTGTCGGGTTGGGGGAAGTGTAATGCCGCGCCAGCAGGCAGTTACTGGGTTTTTTGCGCTTTCTGCGCTTTCCACGCTTCGAACTCGGCGCGATCCGCACGGCGCTGGGCTTCATCCTTCTGGATCTGGTCGAAGGTCTTCTGTTGCTCTGGCGTCAGCAGGGCGCGGATGCCGGACTGGGTTTTGGCCCGGGCAGCTTCCTGTTCATCCATCATCGCCTTCTGGTCGGCGGGCGACAGCTTGGCCAGGTACTTCTGGGTGATCTCGGAGCGGCCGCGCCACTGATCGCCCATCATCTGGTCGACTTGCTGACGTTGTTCCGGGGTCAGGTTGAGTCTTTCCATCGGGCCGTGGCGATGATGCATGCCAGGTCCTTCAAAGCCAGGACCGCCAGGGCCACCCATAGGGCCAGCTTCTGGAGTCATGGCCATTGCAACGGTAGGCAGGGCTGCGGCGAACATCAAAGCCATCAAAGTCTTGCGCATGGTGAATCTCCTTGTCTCGATTTCGGCTCTGTGCCGGTTGAGGCCAGTTTAGGGAGATCAAGGTCAAGCGAGGTCAGGCGTCGGTAAAGCTTGGGTAAAGGCGGTGCGTTCCGATGTTTACGTAAGGGGCAATTGCCGAGTGCGCGCCCAGCTGTAAGCGGCAAGCCACAAGCTTCAAGCCAAAAAGCAGTCCGGCGTCGCTGCCGATGCTGTTGCTTGTGCTGTCGCTGTTGCTTGCAGCTTGCAGCTGCCTCGTCAGAGGCTGTAATAATACCCGCGGCTGCGCAGGGCAACGATGCGCGGGCGGCCGTCGGCGTGGGGGCCGATCTTCTTGCGCAGGTTGCTGACGTGCATATCAAGGCTGCGGTCGTAGAGGGTCAGTTTGCGGCCCAGGGCCAGTTGCGCCAGCTCCTGCTTTTCCAGCGGTTCACCGGGCTGGCCGAGCAAGGCCTCAAGCAGACGCGCTTCGGAGACCGTCAGGGTGAATTCCTGCTCGTCAATCGTGACCACGCCCCGTGCGGGACTGAAGCACAGATCACCCAGTTCGATTTGCGACGATACCGCCGTCGGATGGCTACGGCGCAGCACCGCGCGCAGACGCGCTGTCAGTTCGCGAGGATCGCAGGGCTTGGCCAGATAATCATCGGCGCCCAGCTCCAGACCCAGAATGCGGTCCAGCGGTTCGCCGCGCGCCGAGAGCATCAGCACGGGAAGGTCGGGGTGATCGGTGCGCAATTGTTTGAGCACTTCCAGACCGCTGCCGTCGGGGAGCATCACGTCCAGCACCACCGCAGCGGGTGCGGATTCGGCAAGCGCTTTGCGCGCGCTCTGGCCATCGTGGCAGGCACGCACTGCGAACCCTTCCTGACTCAACCAACTGCTCAGGAGCTCACACAGCTCCTGGTCATCATCAATAAGTAACAGCTCGCTCATGACTCACTCATTTAGCCATTGCCGACGACGTCGACGCCGGCCGCTGGCAAAGATACCGCACTGGAGGGCCACCCTGGCTGCGTGACCCCTCGTGACAAACCATTATTGTTCGGTCAATACCCACAAGGCATGACCGCCCGTGCCTCTTTGAGCCGCAGTCAAAGCCTTTGGTTCTAGCAACTTATCGGCAGGGCAGTGCGTAGGGTGAACTTCAGAGGGCGGGTGAAGGCGGTCCGGCCCGGTGTACAGAGCCGGGCGCCTGACAGACGTTTCAGGGCAGGACTTGCTTGAACGGTTTGACGATCACGTCAGCGTAGACACCCGCTGCCACATAGGGATCCGCCTCAGCCCAGGCCTGGGCGTCCTTGAGGGACTCGAATTCGGCGACGATCAGGCTGCCGGTAAACCCTGCAGTGCCCGGGTCGACGCTGTCTACCGCAGGCATCGGGCCGGCGAGGACGATGCGCCCTTCGGCCTTCATGGCGTTCAGGCGCTCAAGGTGCGCAGGGCGCGCGGCCAGGCGTTTTTCCAGCGAGTTGGCGACGTCGGTTGCCACGATTGCATAAAGCATGTCAGTCCTCTCTTTTTTTGTTTGTTGGCTGGGTTGACGGATCGGTGTCATGGATGTGGCGAGCCAGGTAGATGCCCTGGCCGACCAGGAACAGCAGGGTCATGCCCAGGCTGCCGAACACCTTGAAGTCGACCCAGAATTCTTGATAGGTAAACGCCACATAGAGATTGGCCGCGCCGCAGAACAGGAAGAACACGATCCAGGCGATGTTCAGTTTGGTCCAGACCGCCTGCGGCAGGGTCAGCGCGTGGCCCATGATGCGTTGAATCAACAGACGATCGCCGATGAAGTGACTGCCGGCGAAGATCAGCGCGAAGACCCAGTTCACCACCGGGGCTTTCCACTTGAGGAAGGTTTCGCTGTGGAACGCCAGGGTCAGGCTACCGAACACGAGGCAGGCAATCAGCGTCAGCCACTGACTTTTTTCCAGTTTGCCCTGACGGACATAGAGGACGCCGTAAACCACGAGGGAACTGGCGATCAGCATCGCGGTGGCGCTGTAAATCCCGCCTACCATGAAGCTGTGGCCAAGGACATCGACGGCTTGCGGGCTGATTTTGTAAACGATGAAGAACAGGATGAGCGGGATGAAGTCGATGAATTGTTTCACAGTAAGAGCCAGAAGCTGGATGTGACGGCATAATAACAAACATCAATGACTGCGAAAGCGCCCCTATGAACGTCGATCTGCACTGCCACAGCACCGCTTCCGATGGCGCCCTTGCGCCCGCGGTACTCGTCGCGCGTGCCCACGAGCACGGCGTGAAAGTCCTCGCACTCACCGACCACGACACCCTCGAAGGCCTCGCCGAGGCCCGTGCTGCGGCGCTTGCGCTGGGTATGCAGCTGATCGACGGCATCGAATTGTCCTGCACCTGGGGCGGTGCCACCATCCATGTGCTGGGCTATGGGTTCGATGTGGACGCCCCGCAATTGCGTGAGGCGATCGAGCAATTGCACACCGGCCGCTGGTTGCGGGCCGAAGAAATAAGCCGCAAGTTGGCGATGAAAGGTATGCCCGGCGCGCTCGAAGGTGCGCGTGCGGTGCAGCAGGCGCTGGGCGACAGCGGTAATGCGCCGGCCCGGCCGCACTTTGCCGACTTTCTGGTCAACCAGGGGTTCGTCAAGGACCGCGCCGAAGCGTTCCGCAAATGGCTCGGTGCGGGCAAGCTGGGCGACGTCAAGCAACACTGGCCGACCCTTGAGCAAACGGTGGCGACCCTGCGCGCCGCCGGGGCGTGGGTCAGCCTCGCGCACCCTTCGCATTACGATTTCACCCGCAGCAAGCGTCGCAAGCTGGTCGCCGACTTCATTCAGGCCGGCGGCCACGCCATAGAAGTGGTCAACGGCCTGCAGCCTGCCGATCAGGTCGGCAGTCTGGCGATTCTGGCCCGTGAGTTCGGTCTGCTGGTCAGTGCCGGCAGTGATTTTCATGCCCCAGGCGCATGGTCTGAAATCGGCGTTTATCGCCCATTGCCCGAAGACCTGCCGCCCCTTTGGTGTCGGTTCAAACATGACCAGCCTACTGCCGTCTGAACAGGAAATTACCGTGAGTCAATTTTTCCAGGTCCACCCGGAAAACCCGCAAGCGCGCCTGATCAAGCAGGCCGTGGAAATCATCCGGGCGGGCGGTCTGGTGGTTTATCCCACCGATTCGTCCTACGCATTGGGTTGCCAGATGGGCGACAAGACGGCCGTCGAGCGCATCCGTCGCCTGCGTCAACTCGATGACAAACACAATTTCACGCTGATGTGCAGCGATCTGTCCCAGCTGGGGTTGTTCGCCAAGGTCGACACGGCGGCGTTTCGCGTGCTCAAGGCGCACACGCCGGGGCCGTACACCTTCATTCTCGGCGCCACACGTGACGTACCGCGTCTGGTCCTGCACCCCAAGCGGCGCACCATTGGCCTGCGCGTGCCGGGTCATCCCATCGCGCAGGCGCTGTTGCAGGAACTGGGTGAGCCGCTGATGAGCGTCAGCCTGATCATGCCGGGCGAGACCATTCCGATGAGTGACCCTTACGAGATGCGCGGGATTCTCGAGCATCAGGTGGACCTGATCATCGACGCAGGCGAGGGCGGCATCTCGGCCTCGACCGTGGTCAACCTGACCGATGGCGAGCCCCAAGTGGTGCGTGTGGGTTGCGGCGATCCGACGCCGTTCGGGGTCGAAGTCGAGTGACCGAGGCGCAAACGCTGGAGGCTCAGACCGACGCTCACATCGACCCGCAGGCCAACGCCCAGCAAGAGCTGCCGTTTGCCATGGTCTACGGTCAGGCCGTCACACAGATGCCGGTCGACCTGTACATCCCGCCGGATGCGCTGGAAGTGTTCCTCGAAGCTTTCGAGGGCCCGCTGGACCTGCTGCTTTACCTGATTCGCAAACAGAACATCAACATCCTCGACATCCCCGTGGCGGAAATCACCCGTCAATACATGGGTTACGTCGAACTGATGAAAACCGTGCGCCTGGAGCTGGCCGCCGAGTATCTGGTCATGGCGGCCATGCTTGCCGAGATCAAATCGCGGATGCTCCTGCCGCGCTCGGAAATGGCCGAGGAAGAAGAAGGCGATCCCCGCGCCGAACTGATCCGTCGCTTGCAGCAATACGAGCGGTTCAAGGCGGCGGCAGAAGGCATTGACCAGCTGTCCCGCGTGGGCCGCGATGTACTGGTGCCCCGGCTGGAGGCGCCCGAAGCGCGGGTGCGCAAGTTGTTGCCGGACGTCGCCCTCGAAGAGCTGTTGATGTCGATGGCCGACGTGCTGCGCCGTGGCGACATGTTCGAAAGTCACCAGGTCAGCCGCGAAGCACTGTCCACCCGCGAGCGCATGAGTGATGTGCTGGAGCGCTTGAAAGGCGCGGGTTTCGTGCCCTTCGCCGAGCTGTTCACGGCAGAAGAGGGGCGGCTGGGCGTGGTGGTGACGTTCATGGCGGTGCTGGAACTGGTCAAGGAGCAACTGGTGGAGCTGGTGCAAAACGAAGCCTTCGCCGTTATTCATGTGCGGGCGCGAGCCGAATAAAGAGCAAGAGCTGATCAATGAACCTGAATGAACCCCGCGATCTGGCGCCGTTGCTCGAAGCGTTTCTGCTCGCCTCCGGAAAACCGCAGTCCCTGGAGCGTCTCTACGAGCTCTTCGAAGAGGGCGAGCGGCCCGAACCGCCGGTGTTCAAAAAAGCGCTGACGTTGCTGGGCAAGTCCTGCGACAACCGCGCCTTTGAGCTGAAAGAAGTCGCCACCGGCTATCGCTTGCAGATCCGCGAGAAGTTTGCGCCCTGGGTCGGGCGTCTGTGGGAAGAACGCCCGCAGCGTTATTCGCGCGCCCTCCTGGAAACCATGGCGCTGATCGCCTATCGCCAGCCGATCACCCGGGGCGAGATCGAGGACGTGCGTGGCGTCGCGGTCAACACCAACATCGTCAAGACCCTGATGGAGCGCGAATGGATCAGGATCGTCGGCTACCGCGACGTGCCCGGCAAACCCGCGATGTTCGCCACCACCAAAGCCTTTCTTGATCACTTCAACCTGAAAAACCTCGACGAACTGCCGCCACTGGCCGACCTGCGCGAGATGGAAACCGAGCCGGTGCTTGAATTCGACGACGCACCTGTGCCCGCGCACTTGCAGGCGTTGGCCGATGCCAGCCTGCCACTCGATGCTGACGCAGAGCCTGAGGCGCCCCGGGATGAGACCAGTTTCCGCAGCTTGTTGGCCGAGCTGGATACCATGGAGCAGGGCCTGAAAATCGACTTCGACGATTTATTGCTCGATGAGGCCGATAAAGAGTCTGAATTGGAAGAACCGCCGCAGGACGATGAAGATCCGCGGTGACGAACGCTGTGGCAGGACGATGCGCAGCGCCCAATTCCTCATTCAGGCGAACCCATGAGCACCAAGAATCCCTGCATCAGCCTCTGCAAATTCGACGATGATATTTGCCTGGGCTGTGGTCGCAGCAAGCGCGAGATCAAATCCTGGAAGAAGATGGAGAAGGACGAAAAGCGTTCGGTGCTCGCCGAATCGGCGCTGCGGCTGATCAAGCTCAAGGGCGCCAGTCGGCGGAAAAAGAAGTCAGCCTGAATTTTTCATCTAGTCTCTGATGCGCAACGCGCGTCAGGCGCGTATGATTCGCGACCTTTTGGCGATCCACACGCGCCAGGGATTTCAGTTTTCCGCCCGTTCCGCTTCAGAGCTGTTCTGATCCGGAGCTGCTTTCGTCCAGAGAGCCGGGCCACAGGCCATGCCCACTCGCGCATGCCCTGATTCGACACACCGGGAGGTGCCCAGATGAGTGAACAAGACAAGCAAGACAAAGAGATCGGCCCAGCAGGCGAAAAACTGCAGAAGGTTCTGGCGCGCATTGGCGTCGGTTCCCGTCGCGACGTTGAAGCCTGGATCGGCGAAGGCCGCATCAAGGTCAACGGCGTTCAGGCCACTCTGGGTCAGCGCGTCGATCTGCATGACGCCATTACGGTCGACGGTCGCGTGATCCGCCGCGAAGAAGCCGCCGAGACCGTTCGCCGCGTCGTCATGTACAACAAGCCGGACGGTGAAATCTGCACCCGTGACGACCCTGAAGGCCGTCCGACCGTGTTCGATCGCCTGCCGCGCCCGAAAGAAGGCCGCTGGATCAACATCGGTCGTCTGGACATCAACACCACCGGGTTGCTGATGTTCACCACCGACGGTGAACTGGCCAACCGCCTGATGCACCCTTCGTTCGAAATGGACCGCGAGTACGCCGTGCGCGTCCGTGGCGAAGTCGACGACGACATGCTGGCGCGCCTGAAGGCTGGCGTGGTGCTGGAAGACGGTCCGGCGCGTTTCACTGACATTCAGCAGGCGCCGGGTGGCGAAGGCTTCAACCACTGGTACCACTGCGTGGTCATGGAAGGCCGCAACCGCGAAGTTCGTCGGTTGTGGGAATCCCAGGGTTTGGTGGTCAGCCGTCTGAAGCGCGTGCGTTTCGGTCCGGTGTTCCTCAACTCCGATCTGCCGATGGGTCGCTGGCGCGAAATGAGTCAGCAGGAAGTCGACATTCTCAGTGCCGAGGTCGGCCTGACGCCGGTCGCGATGCCGCAGATGACCGCCAAGACCAAAGACAAGCTGGAGCGTTTGCAGCGCCAGTCGTCCCGTCCGTTGGGCAAGGGCGAGCGCGTGCGTCAGGTTCGTCCGGCCAAAGATGCAGTGTCTTCGGACCGTCCGGCCCGTGAGCCACGTCTGGCGGATGGCGAGCGCCCGGCGCGCAAGCCTGCGGAAAACGGTCGTCCGGCGCGCACCCCGCGTCCGGCCATCGGTGGTCGTGGCGACACTGCCCGTGGCGGCAATCCACGTGGCGACAGCGCGCGTAGCGAAAACGGTCGCGGCACGCCGGTCGCGGAACGCCCGAGCGACATGAACAAGCGTCCCGCCAAGCCGAAGCCTTCGCGTCCCGGCATCGGTCTGGTGGACGACAAGACCCCGTCCGGCAAACGCCGCGGCCCGCCAAGCGGCACTGGTCAGCGCCCGGGCTTTGGTCGTCGCAAGCCCGAGTAATGGCCTTGTGAAGCAGTAATCGCGGTCTGAAGTACAAAAAACGCCAGTCGAGAGACTGGCGTTTTTTTTATGCGCGCTTGGGAGTCAGACGACGTAGGCAGTGCCGTCGAACACCACGCGCTTGTCCACGGCCAGTGAGCCGCTGTTGAATATCAGGTCCATGTGGTGGCTGCCTTTGGCACCGCCACCCAGTCCCAGATGCAGTCCGCAATGGCGCTCCTCGAAACCCGCATTGCGCGCGTACAGCTGGCTGACACCTTCGTTGGTGCCGATCCCCAGTTCTTCGATGCGCCGGTTCGAGGGATTGGCGTCCAGGTATTTATTGAAGTCGTGCTCCAGCCCCGGCACGTCGGTGGCAATGCGGGTGATGGTGGAGTTCTCGATCCACAATTCCAGTGGCGACTCGATGATCCCGTACTTGCGCGCGAAGGGTATGGTGCTGAGAAAGGTGCCGAGGAACCGCACATGACCGTTGATGGATTCGCTGTGGGTGGCGATCTCACCGGGAGCCAGGTCGTAGTTACCGACGCCGTTGATGTTGGTCCACTTCTTCAATTCGCGCAGCGGCGCCTCGAAGTACGAGCCGTGATCGTCGCTGAAGCTGAGGGTCTCGCCTTCGTTCATGGTATCGATCAACGCCGCATTCAACTGCGCGATGCGCTCGGGCTCAACGCTGAACGTGTCGTAGAAATAATCGCCGTAATCTTTGAACAGCAAAGACTTTTTCCACTGCGCCGACATCACCTCTTGCAGCTGACGAATGAACGGCGGTCCCTCGGCGCGGGGATTGGGCAGCGTTGAGGAATCGTAGAACAGGACGAAGAGATCGGAGTCGGTGATGGCCTCTGATAGCTCGCTGACCGGGGTCGTGTCCAGCGGCAATGTGCTGAACCGGAAGACATCCCGCGCCGTCGAGTTCTCGGCGATGCCCTCGATGAGACGGCGGTATTCCGCGGTGTGCGCCAGTAAGACTTGGGGGGTGTGAATGCCGGTGACGGCGGGATGGTGTTGCAGGTAGTAGAGGAAATGTTCGATTGCGCTGCTGTTATCCATAGTGCGCTCCGCATCCGGATGCTCGAAACAAGAGGGCGAACGCGTTAGCCACGTTCGCCCTTCAGCTGTTTTAGAACGGCCACATCGCGGTGCCAAACGGCACCACAGCGTCAGCCTGCATCATCTCCACAGCGGCATCATGAGTCGGTGCTTCAAACCAATCGTCCAATTGCAGTTCTTCTTCCAGAGCCAGTTCAACTGTTTGCATAGGTGAATCTCCTGAGAATGACGTACTTGCCGAATGCAGCGAGGACGGAAGGACAGAGCCCTGGGTCCTCGTCATGGAAGCACACTGACCTTCGTGGCCAGCAAGCACTGAAAAAACTAGTTCAATAGTCAGACTGTTGCAAAATAAAAATCGACCGGCAAATGCTGGCACTT
The DNA here is from genome assembly GCF_053903055.1 of Pseudomonas sp. AK106. Classification (NCBI taxonomy): domain Bacteria; kingdom Pseudomonadati; phylum Pseudomonadota; class Gammaproteobacteria; order Pseudomonadales; family Pseudomonadaceae; genus Pseudomonas; species Pseudomonas sp. AK106. The sequence continues at coordinate 4,133,972 of NZ_CP096426.1, read as the reverse complement.
CGCCGGACTTATTGAAACTTGCAGCGAAAACAACGTTAGGGAGCTTTTGATTTCGGTGAATTATTTTTGCGACAGAATTGTGTCGGAGGTCGGTATAGAACAGCTTCCCGGCTGAAGCCGGTCCTACAAAAGCACCGGTCGAATTAGGTGGGAGCGGCTTCAGCCGGGAATTCTTTCGCCGCCAAACGCCATGTGAGCGGTGTACAATGCGCGCCCGTTTTTTCTGTGATCCACCGGCGTATGGACGCCAACCCCTCGGGGTTACCCACTCCGTTTCCCTCCGCCGCGTCATGAGCGCGTCGGGTTCGATTCCGTCACAGACAAGCGCGCCAAGGTGGTTTGCCAATGAGTGAAAACATGTCCCATTCGGGTGACTTGAAGCGTGGTCTGAAGAACCGTCACATCCAGCTGATCGCCCTCGGTGGCGCGATCGGCACGGGGCTGTTCCTAGGCTCGGCAGGGGTGCTGAAGTCCGCAGGCCCGTCGATGATCCTTGGCTACGCCGTCTGCGGCTTCATTGCTTTCATGATTATGCGACAGCTCGGCGAGATGATCGTCGAAGAGCCGGTGGCTGGGTCGTTCAGCCATTTCGCCCACAATTACTGGGGCGGTTTTGCCGGCTTTCTGTCGGGCTGGAATTGCTGGGTCCTCTACATTCTGGTGGGCATGTCCGAACTGACCGCCGTCGGCAAATACATCCAGTACTGGTGGCCGGAAGTCCCGGCGTGGGCCTCGGCTGCCGTGTTCTTCGTGATGATCAACGTCATCAACCTGGCCAACGTAAAAGTCTTTGGCGAGGCTGAATTCTGGTTCGCGATCATTAAGGTGGTGGCGATTCTGGGGATGATCGCCCTGGGCAGCTATCTGCTGGTCAGCGGCGAGGGTGGCCCACAAGCGTCGGTCAGCAACCTGTGGGATCGGGGCGGCTTCTTCCCCCATGGCGTGAGCGGGCTGGTCATGGCGCTGGCGTTCATCATGTTCTCGTTCGGCGGGCTGGAAATGCTCGGCTTCACCGCAGCCGAGGCGGACCAGCCGCGGACCATCATTCCCAAGGCGATCAATCAGGTCATTTATCGGATTCTGATTTTCTACATCGGCTCGCTGGTGGTGCTGCTGTCGCTGACGCCGTGGGACGCCTTGCTGATTGATCTCAATGCGTCCGGCGATGCCTACAGTGGCAGCCCGTTCGTGCATGTGTTCTCGATGCTGGGCAGCACGACGGCGGCGCATATTCTCAACTTCGTCGTGCTGACGGCGGCCTTGTCGGTCTACAACAGCGGCACCTATTGCAACGCGCGCATGCTGTTCGGCATGGCCGAGCAGGGCGATGCGCCGCAGTCACTGGCGCGGGTCGATGGCCGGGGTGTTCCGGTGCGGGCGATTCTGGTGTCGGCGGCGGTGACGCTGATTGCCGTGCTGCTCAACTACCTGATGCCGCAAAACGCCCTTGAGCTGCTGATGTCCCTGGTGGTCGCCACTCTGGTCATCAACTGGGCGATGATCAGCTATTCGCACCTCAAGTTCCGCCAGCACCTGACCCGGGTCGGCCAGCAGCCGCTGTTCAAGGCGCTGTGGTACCCGTACGGCAACTACGTCTGTCTGGCGTTTGTGGTGCTGATTCTGGTGATCATGCTGATGATCCCCGGTATCCGGATTTCGGTGTACGCGATCCCGATCTGGCTGGCGGCGATGTGGGTGTTTTACGTGATCAAGAACAAGCGCCGGGCCAACAGTGAGTCAATGGCCCAGCGGACGTCGATCATCAAATAAGGCGAGAGCCGCCGGTGACGTCGCGGCGGCTTCGACCAGGAACTGGATTGCCATGCTGATCATCTCCAACAACATCCATCTGCCGGACGGCGACGTCGAGCTGACCGCCATCCGTGCCCAGGGTGCGGGTGGTCAGAACGTCAACAAGGTGTCCAGCGCCATGCATCTGCGTTTCGACATCAACGCCTCGTCGCTGCCGCCGTTCTACAAGGAACGCCTGCTGGCGCTGCGTGACAGCCGCATCACCAGCGACGGCGTGCTGGTGATCAAGGCGCAGCAATACCGGACGCAGGAGCAGAACCGTGCCGATGCGCTGGAACGCCTGAGCGAGCTGATCATCAGTGCGGGCAAGGTGGAGAAGAAGCGCCGGCCGACCAAGCCGACCCTGGGCTCGAAGACCCGCCGGCTGGAATCGAAAACCAAGCGCGGGTCGATCAAGGCAGGGCGGGGCAAGGTCGATTTTTGAGTGTCGCTTGCGGGATCAACTGGCGACCGGCTTGTCTCGCGTCCTTTTCGCGTGCTTGTAGAGATACACGCTCAGCCCGAGGCCGCTCAGTGACGCCAGCGCAGCAAACAGGAAGATTGACGCGAAGCCAAAACCAGCCGCCACGGCGCCCGCCACCGGCCCGGTGATCCCCAGCGACAGGTCAATGAACAGCGAATAAGCCCCCACCGCCGCACCGCGACTGGCCGGCGGCACCAGGTTCACCGCTTCGACGCCCAGCGCCGGGAACACCAGCGAGAAGCCGAAGCCGGTCAGCGCCGCACCGGCCAACGCCAGATTCGGGTTGGGCGCCAGCCACAGCAGCAGCAACCCCAACGTCTCCACCGACAGGCAGGCAATCGCCACGCGGAAGCCGCCGATGCGATTGATCAGGTTGCCGAACAGCAGGCGTGCACCGATGAAGCAGGCGCCGAACAGGCTCAGGCACAACACCGCATTTGGCCAGGTGTGGCTGGCGTAATACAGCGTGATAAACGTTGCGATGGTGCCGAAGCCGATTGACCCCAGCGCCAGCCCGGTGCCGTGGGGCAGCACGCGGCCCAGCACGTGCAGGAAGGGCAAGCGCTCGCCATGCACCAGCGGCGCCGGGGTTTTCTTCCAGGCCAGGGAAATCCCCAGCGCCGCCAACAGCATGATGCTGACGCCCATGCTCCACAGCCCCAACGCATTGACCAGCAACACCCCCACCGGCGCGCCGATGGCCAGGGCGCCGTAGCTGGCGATGCCGTTCCATGAAATCACTTTGGCCGTATTGGCAGCGCCGACGCAGCCGATGCCCCAGCCGATCGAGCCGGAGCCAACCAGGCTTTCAGCGCTGCCGAGCACCAGCCGCCCTACAAACAGGCTGATCAGGCTGATCATTGGCCAGGCATCGAGCCAGTCGGCGAGGAGCATGAACACGCCGCTCAACCCGCAGCCGAACAGGCCGATGATTACCGCTTTTTTCGGGCCTCGGGTGTCGATGAGGCGCCCGGCGTAGGGCCGGCTGAGGAGGGTCGCGAGGTATTGCACGCTGATCACCAGCCCGGCAGCGACCGCGCCGAAGCCAAGGTCGGTGTGCACATAACCTGGCAATACGGCCAGCGGGATACCGATGTTCAGGTAGCCGATGAAGGTGAAAAGGACGATGGAAACAACCTGCAGCGTGACAGCCATAGGACGTTGAGGGGCAGCGCTCGAAGCGTCTGGCATGGGCATAGATCCACGGTTACGACGGAAAAAGAATAGCGAGGGGGCAATCGGGTTGAAGCGTAGACGCTTGAATCCGCGCGAGGGCACATGATAGCGAGGCACGGCGGTTCATGGCAGTGGCGGATGGGTGGATCTGAGTTCGGGGTCAGGCAGGGGTGGAACCTGTCGCGAATGATTCAGCCCTTATGGAAATACACCTTGAAGACGCTCTTCCGTAGGGGCTGAAAATTTAGCGGCTGAAAAATCAGTGGCTAAACAGGCCTTTAGCGCGGGCTTTGGGCTTTGCTGCTGTCGTTGCGTTTACCGCTGGCTTTCATCTCGATCGGCTGACCGAGTTCCTGGCGGGCTGCTGCACTTTGCTGATTCTGGCTTGGGAAGGGGAAGTTCGGGATTTCATGCATATCGTCGCTCCTCACAAGTGTGTTGCGGCTGAATTGAACAGCGCGTCCGAGAACGCTCAGGGAGGATACAGCAGTACAAATGACAATCAGACTTTTAAATGCGGGCCGCTGGTCATGTAGTGAGGATGGGTTCCTGCAACATGCGCGCGGCCCTTTAAAAGCGTCGACTCGGTGAGCGCCTCAGTCCTTGCAAACCGCCGCAAACGCCGCTGCCAGTTCATCCAGTCGCGTGGCGTCAATCCCCGCAACGTTGGCTCGACCCGCCGCCACCATGTACACGCTATGCTCGTTTCGCAGACGCGCGACCTGGTCGTCGTTCATGCCAGTGTAGGAAAACATGCCGCGCTGCACGCCAATGTGGGCGAAACGTTCACCCAGACCCAGCGGCGTGAGTGCCTCGACCAGCCCGACCCGAAGTTGCGCAATGCGGCAGCGCATCTCCTCAACCTCTCCAGCCCACAGGGCCTTCAATTCAGGATCGCCCAAAATTTCGGCCACCACGGCGGCGCCATGATCCGGCGGGTTCGACCACAGATTACGGGCCGTCGCCGACAGCTGACTGCGCACGTCCATCAGCTTCTCTGTGGTGTCAGCACAGACGAGCAAGGCGCCGGTGCGCTCGCGGTACAGACCGAAGTTTTTCGAGCAGGAACTGGTGATCAGCAGCTCAGGCAGCTCGCCGGCAAACAGGCGAACCGCCCAGGCGTCCTCCTCGAGACCGTCGCCAAAACCCTGGTAGGCGAAGTCGATCAGCGGCAGCAGGTTGCGTTGCTTGACGATTTCCAGCACCGCGTGCCAGTCATCACGGGACAGGTCAAACCCGGTCGGGTTGTGACAGCACGCGTGCAGCAGGACAACGTCGCCCTCGGGAATGGTTTTCAACGTCTCCAGCATGGCCGGCACGTTGAGCTGATTGTCGCGGCCCACGTAGGGGTAGTGACTGACCTTCAGGCCCGCCGCCGCATAGATGGTTTCGTGAATCGGCCAGGTCGGATCGCTCAGCCAGATGCCCTTGCCCGGCAGGCAATGGGCAATGAAGTCTGCGCTCAACCGCAGCGCGCCGGTACCGCCGGGTGTTTGGGTGGCGCCGACGCGTTTGCTGGCGATCAGCGGCGAATCGGCGCCCATGACCAGCTCACAGATCAGCGTGCCGAAACGCGGTTCGCCATGGCCACCGATGTAACTCTTGGTGGGCTGCGAGTCGACCAGTCGCTGCTCGGCGATTTTCACCGCGCGAGGGATGGTGGTCAGGCCCTGCGCATCTTTATAGACGCCCACGCCCAGATCGAACTTGCTCGGATTCGGGTCTTTGGCGTAGGCCTGAATCAGGCCCAGGATGGGATCGTCCGGTACGCGCTGAATCTGTGAGAAATGCATTTTACTTACGGCCCTCGGCGCTTTTGGCCACCTCGTCTGTGCGGGAGGCCATGATGAAATCGTTGCGGTGCAGCCCTTTGATGGAGTGGCTCCACCAGGTCACGGTCACTTTGCCCCATTCGGTCAGCAGACCCGGGTGGTGACCTTCGGCCTCGGCAATTTCGCCGACAGCGTTGGTAAACGCCAGCGCAAATTTGAAATTCTTGAACAGGAAGACTTTTTCCAGTTGCATGACGCTGTCACGCACTTCGATGTTCCAGTCCGGGATCTGCTTGAGCAAATCCGGCAGCTCGGCGTCACTGACTTGCGGGGCGTCGGCGCGGCAGGCTTCGCACTGGGCTTGATTGAGAGCGGTCATTGGCAAATTCCTTGATCGGGTTCGGGCTGCTTGTTCAGGCAGCCTTTGTTTTAGGCGGCTTTCGTTTTTGAGGGAAATTTTGGTGCGTGCAGGCCCCGTTCAGCCGCCATGCGCGCCATGCCCATGATGTCTTCATGGGCGAGGTCAAACAGGCGCTTGAGGTCTGGCAGTACAAAATACACTGGCTGCAGAATGTCGATGCGATAGGGCGTGCGCATGGCTTCGATCGGGTCGAAGGGCTGGTGTTCAGGGGTCGATGACACGCTGTAAACGGTTTCCTTGGGCGAAGAGAGGATGCCGCCGCCGTAGATCTTGCGCCCTTGTGGCGTGTCGACCAGGCCGAATTCGATGGTCATCCAGTAGAGGCGGGCAAGATACACGCGCTGCTCTTTGCTGGCTGCCAGACCGAGCTTGCCGTAGGTGTGGGTAAATTCTGCAAACCACGGGTTGGTCAGCAACGGGCAGTGTCCGAAAACCTCGTGAAAGATGTCGGGCTCTTGCAGGTAGTCGAGTTCTTCTTCGCTGCGAATGAACGTGGCGACCGGAAATCGCTTGCTCGCCAGCAACTCGAAGAAGGTTTGAAAAGGGATCAGCGCCGGCACGCGCTCGACTTGCCAACCCGTGGCTGCCCCCAGCACGCGGTTGATTTCGCCGAGCTGCGGAATACGGTCGTGGGGCAGGGCGAGCTGCTCGATGCCATCCAGATACTCCTGACACGCGCGGCCTTCGACCACCTTGAGCTGGCGGGTGATGAGGGTGTTCCAGATTCTGTGTTCGGCGTCGGAGTAATCAATAAAACCGGTGGCGTCCGGTTCGCGTGCGACGTACTGCGTACTCATGGGGCTCTCCTGATGGTTTTTTCTTATATGGAGCAATGCGATATAGGGATGAACCTGATGGGCCTATTGATAGCTGATTTGGCGCTTCCGGACGCGGGGCTTTCGCTCGATTTGCCTGAAACGCTACGACAATTCGTAAAGAAAACGTGACGATCCCATGGATAGGCTCGTATGTAATTGCCGCGCGGTCGCCTCCGGCCCTTGCGCTGTAACGTATTCTTGACGATAAACTTGAACGAACCTGAAATCGATGCCACGTCCGCGAGCTCTCCATGCGTATCAAAGTCCATTGTCAGAATCGCGTTGGCATCCTGCGCGACATCCTTGAGCTGCTGGTGGCCTACGGCGTCAACGTCTCCGGTGGCGAAGTGGGAGGTGAGCATGGCGATGCCATCTATCTGCGTTGCCCGAACCTGATCAATCTGCAGTTCCAGGCGCTGGTGCCGAAATTCGAGACCATAGCCGGGGTATTCGGCGTCAAGCGTGTGGGATTAATGCCCAGCGAACGTCGGCATATGGAGCTCAATGCCTTGCTTGGCGCCCTTGAGTTTCCCGTGCTGTCCATCGACATGGGCGGCTCCATCGTTGCGGCGAATCGCGCTGCGGCGCAGTTGCTGGGCGTGCGGGTCGATGAGGTGCCGGGCATCCCGCTGTCCCGTTACGCCGAGGATTTCGACCTGCCGCAGTTGGTGCGCGCCAACCGCTCGCGCATCAATGGCCTGCGCGTGAAGGTAAAGGGCGACATTTTTCTCGCGGACATCGCGCCCCTGCAATCCGAGCACGAAGACAGCGAAGCCATGGCCGGCGCCGTGCTGACATTGCACCGCGCCGACCGGGTCGGCGAGCACATCTATAACGTGCGCAAGCAGGAGCTGCGCGGTTTCGACAGCATTTTTCAGAGTTCGAAGGTGATGGCGGCGGTGGTTCGGGAGGCCCGGCGCATGGCCCCGCTGGATGCGCCGTTGCTGATCGAAGGCGAGACCGGCACCGGCAAGGAGTTGCTGGCGCGGGCTTGTCATCTCGCCAGCCCGCGCGGTCAGTCGCCGATGATGGCGCTCAACTGCGCGGGGTTTTCCGAATCCATGGCCGAGACCGAGCTCTTCGGCTACGGCCCCGGTGCGTTTGAAGGTGCGCGCGCCGAAGGCAAGTTGGGGCTGCTCGAATTGACCTCGGGCGGCACGTTGTTTCTCGACGGCGTCGCGGAAATGAGCGCGCGGTTGCAGGCGAAACTGCTGCGCTATCTGCAGGAAGGTTGCTTTCGACGGGTAGGCAGCGACGAAGAGGTGTATCTCGATGTGCGCATCATCTGCGCGACGCAAGTGGACTTGTCCGAACTCTGCGCCCGGGGTGAATTCCGCCAGGACCTCTACCACCGGCTTAACGTGTTGTCCTTGCACATTCCGCCCCTGCGCGAGTGCATGGACGGTCTCGCGCCGCTGGTGGAGCATTTTCTCGATCAGGCCAGTCGGCAGATCGGCTGCACCTTGCCTCGGCTGGCGCCCGCGGCCATGGAACGCCTCAGCCAATACCACTGGCCCGGCAATGTCCGGCAGTTGGAGAACGTCCTGTTTCAGGCAGTTTCGTTGTGCGACGGCAAACGAGTGAACGCCGAACATATTCGCCTGCCGGATTACGGCGTGCGCCAACCCTTGGGCGACTTTTCTCTGGAAGGCGGATTGGAAGATATTGTCGGGCGATTCGAGAAAGCAGTACTTGAACAGTTATATGCAGCACACCCGAGCAGCCGGTTATTAGGCAAGCGACTGGGTATTTCCCATACAACGGTGGCCAATAAGTTGAAGCACTATGGAATAGGTCAACGTTGAACGATGTGCTGATTAACTACAGGGGAGTGATCGGAATGGCGGTCCACCTTGCCCGCGAGTGACTTAGACAGATAACAGCCAGATAAACGGATACACCGCATTACATGAGCAAGCACGCTTCTTTAAATAAGTCGCGCGCCCAACTCAACGAAACAGATGGCTGATCAGCCGTTGCTGCAACCGTTACCCATGACCTGATACTCAAGCACGTGGCGTTTGCCCTGCGAGTCTTCGTAAGTCATGTGCTGGGGGACGACCTGGCAGACGTCCGGCACGTCATCCACCGAAATGACCTTCGCGATATCCAGCTTGGTGGAGTAGGTGTACTCCTCGACACGCTGTTGCTGGGCGGCCACTTTCGCGCCGGATTCTTCTGCCATTGCCATGGCGCTGAAACCACAAAGAGCCATTACAACCAGTGCAGCTTTCATTACTCGTTTCCTCTAAGTTGCTTCATTCACACTGCGGCGCAGAAAGTGCGGTCGACAGGGTGCACAGAATCCTTGTGGGGCTCTGGGTGAAGCGAATGATGACCGGGTGGGTTAGTTGATCGATGTCCAGCGTGGGGGCTGTTGTTAATCAATCAGTTGCCGTGTTGGCGGAACGGATTCTATGCCCCTCTCCGGAATTCATATAGAAACCATTTTGATAAAGTCTATTGAGCAAATCGGCAACAATCGTCGTATGCAGGTTGTTCGCAGGCGCCCATGGATTCTTTGGTCGTAGCCGAGACATGAAGATTTGCCTGAAGCCGGGCACGTCACCTGCTTTCGGCGCTATGCTCGGGAGTGGTAAGACCATCGTCGAATGGCCTTTGCAGCCGTCGGCGGATACAACAGGGTCATAAAACAACAACATTTCCACCGAGGTAAGAAAGATGAGTGCGGCTTCCCTGTACCCCGTCCGCCCTGAAGTGGCAGCCAACACGCTGACTGACGAGGCGACCTACAAGGCGATGTACCAGCAGTCGGTGGTCAACCCCGATGGCTTCTGGCGCGAGCAAGCCCAGCGCCTTGACTGGATCAAGCCATTCACCACCGTCAAACAGACCTCTTTCGACGACCACCGCGTCGACATCAAGTGGTTCGCCGATGGCACCCTGAACGTTTCCTACAACTGCCTCGACCGCCATTTGGCCGAGCGCGGTGATTCAATTGCGATCATCTGGGAAGGCGACGATCCTTCCGAGAGCCGCAACATTACCTATCGCGAACTGCACGAAGAAGTCTGCAAGTTCGCCAACGCGCTGCGCGGGCAGGATGTCCACCGCGGCGACGTCGTCACTATCTATATGCCGATGATCCCGGAAGCCGTTGTGGCCATGCTGGCCTGCGCGCGTATCGGTGCGATTCACTCGGTAGTATTCGGTGGTTTCTCCCCGGAAGCACTGGCCGGTCGCATCATCGACTGCAAATCGAAGGTGGTGATCACCGCAGACGAAGGGCTGCGTGGCGGCAAAAAAACGCCCATGAAGGCCAACGTCGACCGTGCGCTGACCAACCCGGAAACGGCGAGCGTACAAAAGGTCATTGTGTGCAAGCGCACCGGCGGCGATATCGAGTGGAACCGTCATCGCGACATCTGGTACCACTCGCTGCTGGACGTGGCCTCAAGCACCTGCGCGCCGAAAGAAATGGGCGCCGAAGAGTCGCTGTTCATCCTTTACACCTCCGGCTCCACCGGCAAGCCGAAGGGCGTGTTGCACACCACAGCGGGCTATCTGCTGTACGCCGCGCTGACCCACGAGCGTGTGTTCGATTACCGTCCGGGCGAAGTGTACTGGTGCACCGCCGACGTCGGCTGGGTTACCGGCCACAGCTATATCGTCTACGGACCGCTGGCCAACGGCGCCACCACGCTGCTGTTCGAAGGCGTGCCGAACTACCCGGACATCACTCGCGTGTCGAAAATCGTCGACAAGCACAAGGTCAACATCCTCTACACCGCGCCGACCGCCATCCGCGCCATGATGGCCGAGGGCACCAAAGCCGTAGAAGGCGCCGACGGTTCGAGCCTTCGCCTGTTGGGTTCGGTTGGCGAGCCGATCAACCCGGAAGCCTGGAACTGGTACTACAACACCGTCGGCAACAAGAATTGCCCGATTGTGGACACCTGGTGGCAGACCGAAACCGGCGGCATTCTGATCAGCCCGTTGCCTGGCGCTATTGCCTTGAAGCCGGGTTCGGCGACCCGTCCGTTCTTCGGCGTGATTCCGGCCCTAGTGGATAACCTGGGCAACCTCATCGAAGGCGCGGCGGAAGGCAATCTGGTGATTCTCGACTCGTGGCCGGGTCAGTCGCGCAGCCTGTACGGCGATCACGACCGTTTCGTCGACACCTACTTCAAGACCTTCCGCGGCATGTATTTCACCGGTGATGGCGCCCGTCGTGACGAAGACGGTTACTACTGGATCACTGGCCGCGTCGATGACGTGCTGAACGTGTCCGGTCACCGCATGGGCACCGCCGAAATCGAGAGCGCGATGGTGGCTCACCCGAAAGTCGCTGAAGCGGCCGTGGTGGGCGTGCCTCACGATCTGAAGGGGCAGGGCATCTACGTTTACGTCACCCTCAATGGCGGTGAAGTGCCGGACGAGGCGCTGCGCATCGAGTTGCGCAACTGGGTGCGCAAGGAGATCGGTCCGATCGCTTCGCCGGATGTGATTCAGTGGGCGCCGGGCCTGCCGAAGACCCGTTCCGGCAAGATCATGCGCCGTATCCTGCGCAAGATCGCCACCGGGGAGTACGACGCGCTGGGCGATATCTCTACGCTTGCTGACCCGAGTGTGGTGGCGCATCTGGTGGAGACGCACAAGACCATGACTGCCGCCTAAGGGTCGTGCTCCGGGGAGCGATTTAACAATCGTTAAGATCAAGAGCGTCCGCCTAACGGCGGACGTTTCGCCTTCGGCGAGTTACTTGGAAAAGCACCCCAAGTAACCAAGGGTGCTTGCTCCTGGTTTGGTTCCTCCTTCGTCGGAATACCCTCACTCCGGTCTCGCTCCGTGGGCCCGCGCCGAACGGACATCCATGTCCTGACGGCGCTCTCGCCGCATCCATGCGGCTCGGCCCACTGCGCGAGACCTCCGTTCAGCCTGCACCCAAGTCGCGATTGGTGTCGTCTGGAACTCTTGTGTTCGAAGATCAAGATCAACAGCTTCCCGGCTGAAGCCGGTCCTACTGACACCGCGCGCAGTCAGTGGGACCGGCTTTAGCCGCGAAGGGGCCAGTGGGTTCACCATCAATTTCGCGGTCTACACACCGACGCCTTCCCGGCTAAAGCCGGTCCTACAGTCGGTGTCGCCCGCACTTCTGATCGTTCCCACGCTCCGCGTGGTAACGCAGCCCCGGACGCTCCGCGTCCTACAGACGAAGCGGATTCAGGCCTGGCGAGGTGACGCGGAGCGTCACAGGATGCATTCCCACGCGGAGCGGGGGAACGATCGACACCGCGCAGGTCGTAGGACCGGCTTCAGCCGGGAAGCTGTTGATTTGCTCCTTATTTGCTTTTGATCTTCATACGCAAGAGGCTCAAACACCGCCAATCGCGACTTGGGTGCAGGCTGAACGCAGACGACGCGGAGTGGGTCGAGCCGCATGGATGCGGCGAGAGCGCCGTCAGGACATGGATGTCCGTTCGGCGCGGGCCCACGGAGCGTCGTTGGAGTGAGGGAACCCGACGAAGGAGGGCCAAACCAGGAGCAGGCACTTTTGGTTACTTTTAGTGCTTTTTAAAAGTAACTCGCCGAAGGCGAAACAGTCTGCCCCTAGGCAGACGCTATTGATCTCAAACCTTCAGGCGCCGCCGAGAATCGGGAAATATCGATTTGTTACCGCACATCCGCCCCGGTAACCTCCCCCCCCGCTGTGGGGCGTTTACACCCGAAAACAAAGCATTTCATCGCCCCGAATCAACCCGCTCCCACGCTGGACTTGCCGGATCATAAGGCTTTGCCAATAATGGGCGCGTTATTTGCTTCGTTGATAGGTTTGCCAACTCTGGCACTTGCATAAAGCTTTTTGGATGTCAATTAGCCTGAATACGATTTCATGCGCTTCTGTAACTAGTTGTCGCATTGAAGAAATATCGACTTTCAGCCTGCCGCTAAAATGCCGACCACTCGCCGAAGGCTAGTCGGGTCCAGAGACCCGCCGGCACCTCGCGTCGCAATTTCTGATTCCTCCTGTTCATTGAGCGCCTCGCTCACTGCCATTTGTCGCGTTATACCGATGGAGTTCCAAGAAATGAAAAAGCTCATGCTGCTGGGTGCGCTGGCACTGACCGTATTGGCACAGCCCGTATTCGCCGATGAAAAGCCCATGAAGATCGGCATCGAAGCGGCATACCCTCCGTTTGCCTCCAAGGCACCGGACGGCAGCATCGTCGGCTTCGACTACGACATCGGCAACGCTCTGTGCGAAGAGATGAAGGTCAAGTGCGTATGGGTCGAGCAGGAATTCGACGGCCTGATCCCCGCGCTGAAAGTGCGCAAGATCGACGCCATCCTGTCCTCGATGTCCATCACCGAAGACCGCAAGAAGTCCGTCGACTTCACCAACAAGTACTACAACACCCCGGCTCGCCTGGTCATGAAGCAGGGCACCGTCGTCAGCGATGGCATGACCGAACTCAAGGGCAAGAACATCGGCGTGCAGCGTGGCTCGATCCACGAGCGTTTCGCCCGCGAAGTCCTGGCCCCGCTGGGTGCTGAAATCAAGCCGTACAGCTCGCAGAACGAAGTCTATCTGGACATCGGCGCCGGTCGTCTCGATGGCACCGTGGCCGACGCCACCCTCCTGCAGGACGGCTTCCTGAACACCGAATCCGGCAAAGGCTACGCGTTCGTCGGCCCGGCCTTCACCGACGTCAACTACTTCGGCGACGGCGTCGGCATTGCCGTGCGCAAAGGCGACAAGGCGGATCTGGACAAGCTCAACGCAGCCATCGCGGCCATTCGTGCCAACGGCAAATACAAAGCCATTCAAGACAAGTACTTCGACTTCGACATCTACGGCAAGTAACGTGGTTTGAAGCCGTCAATGGCGCAAGCAGCCGGTCACCGTACCGACTGATTGCGCCATTTTTCTATCCCGCGCTTGAGGGCCAAACAACATGTTGAAAGGTTACGGAGCCGTCATCCTCGACGGTGCATGGCTGACCTTGCAGCTCGCTCTGTGCTCCATGGCGCTGGCGATCGTGCTCGGCCTGATCGGCGTGGCATTGCGGCTGTCGCCGGTGCGATGGCTGGCATGGCTGGGCGATCTGTATTCCACCGTGATCCGCGGCATTCCCGATCTGGTGCTGATCCTGCTGATTTTCTACGGCGGTCAGGACCTGCTCAACCGCATCGCGCCGCTGCTCGGTCACGACGACTACATCGACCTGAACCCGCTGGTGGCCGGCATCGGCACGCTGGGTTTCATTTTTGGCGCGTACCTGTCGGAGACCTTCCGCGGCGCGTTCATGGCCATCCCGAAAGGGCAGGCCGAAGCGGGCATGGCCTACGGCATGAGCAGTGGCCGGGTGTTCTTCCGCATTCTGGTGCCGCAGATGATTCGCCTGGCGATCCCCGGGTTCACCAATAACTGGCTGGTGCTGACCAAGGCCACCGCGCTGATTTCCGTGGTCGGTCTGCAGGACATGATGTTCAAGGCCAAGCAGGCGGCCGATGCCACCCGCGAACCCTTCACTTTCTTCCTCGCAGTCGCGGCCATGTACCTGGTGATCACCAGTGTCTCGCTGCTGGTACTGCGCTACATCGAAAAACGTTACTCGGCCGGCGTAAGGGTGGCAGACCTATGATTTTCGACTACAACGTCGTCTGGGAAAGCCTGCCGCTGTACGTCGGCGGCCTGCTGATTACCCTCAAACTGCTCGCGCTGTCACTGTTCTTCGGCCTGCTCGCCGCACTGCCGCTGGGCCTGATGCGCGTGTCGAAAATCGCCTGGGTCAATCTGCTGGCGTGGAGCTACACCTACGTCATTCGCGGCACGCCGATGCTGGTGCAGTTGTTCCTTATCTACTACGGGCTGGCGCAGTTCGAGGCGGTGCGTGAGAGCATTCTGTGGCCGTGGCTGTCGAGCGCGACCTTTTGCGCGTGCCTGGCCTTCGCCATCAACACCAGCGCCTACACCGCTGAAATCATCGCCGGCAGCCTGAAGTCCACGCCGCCGGGCGAGATCGAGGCGGCACGGGCGATGGGCATGTCCAAAGCCAAGATGTACCGCCGCATTCTGCTGCCGTCGGCCCTGCGCCGGGCGCTGCCGCAGTACAGCAACGAAGTGATCATGATGCTGCAGACCACCAGTCTGGCGTCCATCGTCACGTTGATGGACATCACCGGTGCGGCACGCGCGGTCAACGCGCAGTTCTACCTGCCGTTCGAGGCCTACATCACCGCAGGTGTTTTCTACCTGTGCCTGACGTTCATTCTGGTGAAACTGTTCAAGCTGGCCGAGCGCCGCTGGCTCAGTTACCTCGCCCCGAGGAAGCACTGATATGCAGCGCATCGATCACGATTTGCCGTGGGGCAACCTCGGCACCCAGCGCACCTTGAGTGTGTTCCGTTTCGGCCAGGGCGAGCGCAAGGCCTACATTCAGGCCAGCCTGCACGCCGATGAGTTGCCGGGCATGCGCACCGCCTGGGAATTGAAGAAACGCCTGACACAGCTGGAAGAGCAGGGCTTGCTCAAAGGCGTCATCGAGCTGGTGCCGGTCGCCAACCCGATCGGTCTGGGCCAGTTGCTGCAGGGCAACCATCAGGGCCGTTTCGAGTACGGCAGCGGCAAGAACTTCAACCGCGATTTCACCGAACTCAGCGAGCCAGTTGCCTTGGCGCTGGCGGGCAAGCTCGGCGACGACCCCCACGCCAACATCAAGCTGATTCGTCAGGCCATGGCCGACGTGCTCGAGCAATTGCCGACCGCCGGCAGCGAACTGGCCGGCATGCAGCGCGTCTTGCTCAGTCATGCCTGCAGCGCCGACGTGGTGCTGGACCTGCATTGCGACACCGACGCCTCGCTGCACATGTACGCTTTGCCCCAGCACTGGCCCCAATGGCGTTCGCTGTCGGCGCATCTGGGGGTGACCGTTGCGCTGCTGGCTGAAGATTCCGGCGGCAGCTCGTTCGACGAAGCCTGTTCGCTGCCGTGGCTGCGTTTGTCCAAGCAGTTCCCGGACGCGCAGATTCCGCTGGCCTGCCTGGCCACCACCCTGGAGCTGGGCGGTCAGCTCAACACCGGCAAGGCCGAAGCCGAGGCCTACGCCGAAGGCATTCTGGCGTTTCTGGCCGAGCAGGGCCTGATCGGCGGCGAGTGGCCGCAACCGGTCCATGAGGCTTGTGAGGGCATGCCCTTCGAAGGCACCGAAATGATTTATGCGCCCCATCCCGGCGTGCTGACGTTTTTACGTCCGGCGGGAGCCTGGGTCGAACCCGGCGAACCGCTGTTCGAGGTCATTGACCCGTTGACCGATCGCGCCACCACCGTCTGTGCCGGTACGGCCGGGGTGCTGTTCGCCATCGAAAAACTGCGATACGCCCAGCCGGGCTTCTGGATGGCCAAAGTGGCCGGCCGCACGCCGTTGCGCAGCGGCCGCCTGCTCAGTGACTGATTACTTGTGAGAACCGACATCATGAACAAACTGGAAGTCCAGGACCTGCACAAGTGCTATGGCAGTCACGAAGTGCTCAAAGGCGTTTCGCTGACCGCCAGAGCCGGCGATGTCATCAGCATCATCGGCTCCAGCGGCTCGGGTAAAAGCACCTTTCTGCGCTGCATTAACTTGCTGGAGCAGCCAAAATCCGGCCGCATCCTGCTCAACAACGAAGAGCTCAAGCTCGTCTCCAACAAGGCCGGCGGCTTGAAGGCGGCGGACCCCAAACAGCTGCAGCGCATGCGTTCGCGCCTGTCGATGGTGTTTCAGCACTTCAACCTGTGGTCGCACATGACCGCGATGGAAAACATCATCGAGGCGCCCGTGCACGTCCTGGGCGTGCCGAAGAAAGAAGCGCTGGAAAAGGCAGAACATTACCTGAACAAGGTCGGTGTCTATCACCGCAAGGACGCTTACCCGGGGCACATGTCCGGCGGCGAACAGCAGCGCGTGGCGATTGCCCGGGCGCTGGCCGTGGAACCGGAAGTCATGCTGTTTGACGAACCAACGTCCGCCCTCGACCCCGAGCTGGTCGGCGACGTGCTGAAAGTCATGCAGGCGCTGGCTCAGGAAGGCCGAACCATGGTGGTGGTGACCCACGAAATGGGCTTCGCCCGTGAAGTGTCGAACCAGCTGATCTTCCTGCACAAGGGCCTGGTCGAAGAGTCCGGCAACCCCCGTGAAGTGCTGGTCAATCCGAAATCCGAGCGTCTGCAGCAGTTCCTGTCCGGCAGTTTGAAGTAGCCCGCCCGCCACGTGAGAGCGGTGCGTTTTGCATCAGAACGGTTCATGCTGCGCGTCATCCAGACCGCAGCCATTGACTGCAGGTTACAGAATCCCATCGCATGCCAGGCGTGCGACCCCTTTTAGCGACACGTTTCGGACTGCACGCCATGACTGCCCATCGAATCGGATTTCTCATCTGGCCCGGCACCAAAGCCTTGACCCTGGCGCTGGCGGAGGAAGCCCTGCGTGTTGCTCAGCGCGTTCACCCCGAAGTGGTTTACGAACTGTCGTTTCTGCAGGCCGAGCCGCCCGTTGACGCTGCCGGTTGGCAGCTGCCGGGCGAGCCGTGGGTCGGTCGTCTGGAAGGGTTTCAGAAGCTGTTTCTGCTAGCCGACGAGCCGCCGGCGCCGATGTCTTCGGCCCTCGGTGGCGCGCTCAAACAACTGGTTCGTGCCGGTTGCGTGATCGGTGGATTGTCGGCGGGCGTGTACCCGCTGGCGCAGTTGGGTCTGCTCGACGGTTACCGTGCCGCGGTGCACTGGCGCTGGCAGGATGATTTCGCCGAGCGCTTCCCAAAGGTCATTGCCACCAGTCATTTGTTCGACTGGGATCGTGATCGCCTGACCGCCTGCGGCGGGATGTCGGTGCTCGATCTTTTGCTGGCGGTGCTGGCCCGTGATCACGGCGCCGAGCTGGCCGGCGCGGTGTCGGAAGAACTGGTGGTGGAGCGCATCCGTGAAGGCGGCGAGCGGCAGCGGATTCCATTGCAAAACCGTCTCGGTTCCAGCCACCCGAAGCTGACCCAGGCGGTGCTGTTGATGGAAGCCAACATCGAAGAACCGCTCACCACCGACGAAATCGCCCAGCACGTGTGCGTGTCGCGCCGTCAGTTGGAGCGCATCTTCAAGCAGTACCTCAATCGCGTGCCGAGCCAGTACTACCTCGAACTGCGCCTGAACAAGGCCCGACAGATGCTGATGCAGACCAGCAAATCGATCATTCAGATCGGCCTGTCCTGCGGGTTCTCCTCAGGGCCGCATTTCTCCAGCGCCTACCGCAACTTCTTCGGCGCCACCCCCCGCGAAGACCGCAACCAGCGCCGCAGCAGCAGCCCGTTCGAATTGTCCTCGGTGCCCGCCGAGCGCGGCTGAATATTCAGCTTGGCCGGTTTCGAATCAGCACTGCTCCAGGCGCACGCCACCGGTTAAACTGCGCCTTTGTGACGCAATTTGTCGCATTGCCGAAAACCCCGTAAAAAGCCGGTTTGGCGCTATAAGAAGTTGTCGCTTGGCGGCAAGGCCCGGCCCGAATCAGTCCTTACAATCCTTCCATCGCTCGCCTGTCCCAGGCAGGCGTTCCTCTTCAGGAGACTCCGATGTCCGTTGAGCAAGTACCGGTGCAACGTGCCGATTTTGACCAGGTGATGGTTCCCAACTATGCCCCGGCAGCGTTTATCCCCGTGCGCGGTCAGGGCTCTCGCGTCTGGGATCAGTCGGGGCGTGAACTGATTGATTTCTCCGGCGGCATCGCGGTCAACGTGCTGGGCCACGCGCACCCTGCGCTGGTCGGCGCGCTGACCGAACAGGCCAACAAGCTGTGGCACGTTTCCAACGTCTTCACCAACGAACCGGCGCTGCGCTTCGCCAAGAAACTGGTCGACGCCACCTTCGCCGACCGCGTCTTCTTCTGTAACTCCGGCGCTGAAGCCAACGAAGCTGCGTTCAAGCTGGCCCGCCGCGTTTCCCACGATCTGTATGGCCCGGACAAGTACGAAATCGTCGCAGCCCTGAACAGCTTCCACGGTCGCACCCTGTTCACCGTGAGCGTCGGCGGTCAGCCGAAATACTCCGACGGCTTCGGCCCGAAAATCACTGGCATTACCCACGTCCCGTTCAATGACCTCGACGCGCTGAAAGCCGCCGTCTCGGACAAGACCTGCGCGGTGGTGCTGGAGCCGATCCAGGGCGAGGGCGGCGTACTGCCTGCCGAACTCGACTACCTGCAAGGCGCGCGCAAGTTGTGTGACGACCACAACGCGCTGCTGGTCTTCGACGAAGTCCAGAGCGGCATGGGCCGCAGCGGTCACCTGTTTGCCTACATGCATTACGGCGTGACGCCGGACATCCTGTCCAGCGCGAAAAGCATTGGCGGCGGCTTTCCGATGGCGGCCATGCTGACTACCGAAAAACTCGCCAAGCACCTGGCCGTTGGCGTCCACGGCACCACCTACGGCGGCAACCCGCTGGCGTGCGCGGTGGGCGAGGCGGTCATCGACGTGATCAACACCCCGCAAGTGCTGGCCGGGGTGAAGGCCAAGCATGAACGGTTCAAGGCCCGTCTGGAGAAGATCGGTCAGCAGTACGGCGTGTTCAGCCAGGTGCGCGGCATGGGTCTGTTGATCGGCTGCGTGTTGACCGAGGCCTGGAAGGGCAAGGCCAAGGACTTCTTCAACGCCGCCGAGCAAGAAGGCGTGATGGTGCTTCAGGCCGGTCCGGATGTGGTGCGTTTCGCGCCGAGTCTGGTGGTCGAAGACGCCGACATCGACGAAGGCTTGAACCGTTTTGAACGGGCGGTGGCCAAGCTGGCCGGGGCGTAACGCCCTTCGCTCATGGACGCATAACCTCTGTAGGAGTGAGCTTGCTCGCGATAACGGTGTGTCAGCGAAACACTTGGATCAGACACGACGCATTCGCGAGCAAGCTCGCTCCCACGAGGTTGAGCGCCGCTTCACCTTTTGTTTTTTCCTGTGCCGGTCGACCGGCCCGATTTTTTTCTCAAGGAGTGACACCATGCTGGTGATGCGCCCCGCGCAAATGGCGGATCTGAGCGAGGTTCAACGACTCGCGGCAGACAGCCCGATTGGTGTCACGTCCCTGCCGGATGACGCTGGACGTCTGGGTGACAAGATTGCCGCGTCCGAAGCCTCGTTCTCGGCGGAAGTCAGTTTCAACGGCGAAGAGACCTACTTCTTTGTCCTCGAAGACACAGAAGCGGGTCGTCTGGTGGGCTGTTCCGGAATCGTCGCTTCGGCGGGCTATTCCGAGCCGTTCTACAGCTTTCGCAACGAAACCTTCGTCCACGCCTCCCGCGAACTGAAGATCCACAACAAGATTCACGTGCTTTCGCAGTGCCACGACCTCACGGGCAACAGCCTGCTGACCAGCTTCTACGTGCTGCCTGAACTGGTTGGCACGCTGTGGTCCGAGCTCAACTCCCGCGGCCGTTTGCTGTTCGTCGCCAGCCATCCCGAGCGCTTCGCCGATTCAGTGGTCACCGAAATCGTCGGTTACAGCGACGACCACGGCGACTCGCCGTTCTGGGACGCCATCGGGCGCAACTTCTTCGACATCAACTACGCCGAAGCCGAGCGCCTGTGCGGGCTGAAAAGCCGCACCTTCCTCGCCGAGCTGATGCCCCATTACCCGATCTACGTGCCGCTGCTGCCCGATGAAGCGCAAGAAGCCATGGGCCAGGTCCATCCGCGTGCGCAGATCACCTTCGATATCCTGATGCGCGAAGGCTTCGAGACCGACCATTACATCGACATCTTCGACGGCGGGCCGACCCTGCACGCGCGGGTGTCCGGCATTCGCTCCATCGCCCAGAGCCGCGTCGTGCCGGTCAAGGTCGACACGGTCAGCACCGGTGATGCGGTCAAGGGTGGCCGACCTTATCTGGTTTCCAATGGCCAGCTGCAGGATTACCGCGCGGTGATGCTGGAACTGGACTGGGTGCCTGGCAAACCGGTGGCCCTGAGCCTGGCCGCGGCCGAAGCGCTGGGCGTCGGCGAAGGCGCCAGTGTGCGTATCGTCGCGGTCTGACAACCGGGTCATGTTGGGTTGAGATGAGTTGACGGCGACCGGTGCTGCAGTGGCAGGCCGACGCCGTAAAGCAGGTTAGCGAGTTCGCCGGGGGTTGCAGAACCAACGGCTTGAGGAGAAAGCATGATCGTTCGTCCCGTACGCAGCAGTGACCTTCCGGCGCTGATCGAGCTGGCGCGCAGCACCGGCGCAGGCCTGACCACCTTGCCGGCCAATGAAGAGCGTCTGGCGCACCGGGTCGGCTGGGCCGAGAAGACCTTCCGTGGCGATGCCGGGCGGGGCGATGCTGATTACCTGTTCGTGCTCGAGGATGACGACGAGAGAGTCGTGGGCATTTCCGCCGTCGCGGGCGCGGTGGGGCTGCGCGAGCCCTGGTACAACTACCGGGTCGGCCTGACGGTCAGCGCTTCCCAAGAGCTGAACATCTACCGCGAGATCCCGACACTGTTTCTGGCCAACGACCTCACCGGCAACTCCGAGCTGTGTTCGCTGTTCCTCCACGCCGACTACCGCAACGGCCTCAACGGCCGCTTGCTGTCCAAGGCGCGGATGCTGTTCATCGCCGAATTCCCGGAGCTGTTCGGCACCAAGACCATCGCTGAAATGCGCGGCATCTCCGACGAGCAGGGTCATTCGCCGTTCTGGGAAAGCCTGGGCCGACACTTCTTCAAAATGGAATTCAGTCAGGCCGACTACCTCACCGGTGTTGGTAACCGCGCTTTTATTGCCGAGCTGATGCCGAAGTTTCCGCTGTACAGCTGCTTCCTTTCGGAGGCCGCGCGCGAAGTCATCGGCCGCGTACACGTCAGCACCGAACCGGCGCTGGCCATGCTCAAGGCCGAAGGCTTCAGTTACCAGGGTTACGTCGACATTTTCGACGCCGGCCCGGCCATCGAGTGCGAAACCAGCAAGATCCGCGCGGTCCGCGACAGCCAGGCGCTGGTGCTGGCGGTCGGGACGCCGGGCGACGATGCGACGCCATTCCTTATTCACAACCGCAAGCGCGAAGACTGCCGCGTGACCGCTGCGCCTGCGCGTCTTGCCGCCGGCACATTGGTGGTCGACCCGCAGACGGCCAAGCGCTTGCGCCTCAGCGCCGGTGATCAAGTGCGCGCTGTGCAACTGTCGCCTGCCCGGGAGAGTATTTGATGAACACTTTGTACATTGCCGGTGCCTGGCAGGACGGGCAGGGCGACGCATTCGAGTCCCTGAACCCGGTGAGCCAGCAGGTGATCTGGTCCGGCAAAAGCGCAACGGCTGAACAGGTCGACGCGGCGGTCAAATCGGCCCGTCAGGCGTTTCCCGCCTGGGCGACGCGCAGTCTGGACGAGCGCATCGCCGTGCTCGAAGCCTTCGCTGCTGCGCTGAAGAGCCGCGCCGATGAAATCGCCCGTTGCATCGGTGAGGAAACCGGCAAGCCGCTGTGGGAATCGGCGACTGAAGTGACCAGCATGGCTAACAAAGTCGCGATCTCGATTCAGAGCTACCGCGAGCGGACGGGCGAGAAGAGCGGCCCCCTAGGCGACGCCACCGCTGTGCTGCGACACAAGCCCCACGGCGTGGTGGCGGTGTTCGGGCCTTACAACTTCCCGGGGCACTTGCCTAACGGGCACATCGTCCCGGCGTTGCTGGCGGGCAACACCGTGGTGTTCAAGCCCAGCGAGCTGACCCCCAAAGTCGCCGAGCTGACCGTGCAATGCTGGATCGAAGCCGGTCTGCCTGCGGGCGTGCTCAATCTGCTGCAAGGTGCCCGTGACACCGGCATCGCGCTGGCCGGGCATTCAGGCATCGACGGGTTGTTCTTCACCGGTTCGAGCCGCACTGGCAATTCGCTGCATCAACAGTTCGCCGGCCGTCCGGACAAGATTCTTGCCCTGGAGATGGGTGGGAACAACCCGCTGGTGGTCGATCAGGTCGCCGATGTCGATGCCGCGGTCTACACCGTGATTCAGTCGGCCTTTATTTCCGCCGGCCAGCGCTGCACCTGCGCCCGACGTCTGCTGGTGCCCCAAGGGGCGTGGGGCGATGCATTCCTGGCGCGGCTGGTTGAGGTGACATCGACCCTTCAGGTCGGCGCGTTCGATCAACAACCTGCGCCGTTTATGGGTTCGGTGATTTCCCTTGCCGCTGCCCGTGCGCTGCTTTATGCCCAGGAAGTGATGCTCGCCAATGGCGCAGTGGCCTTGCTTGAAATGACCCAGCCCGCTGCGCAATCGGCGCTGCTGACGCCGGGCATCATCGACGTCAGTGACGTGGCGGATCGTGCCGATGAGGAATTGTTCGGGCCGCTGTTGCAGGTCATTCGCTACGCTGATTTCGACGCAGCGATCGAAGAGGCCAACGCCACGCAGTACGGGCTGGCGGCGGGGCTGTTGTCGGACTCCCAGGCGCGCTATCAACAGTTCTGGCTGCAGAGCCGCGCGGGTATCGTGAACTGGAACAAGCAGCTGACCGGCGCGGCCAGTACCGCACCGTTCGGCGGTGTCGGCGCCTCCGGTAACCATCGCGCCAGCGCTTATTACGCGGCGGATTATTGCGCGTACCCGGTGGCCTCGCTGGAGACGGAAACCCTGGCACTGCCTGCCAGCCTGACGCCCGGGATTACCCTGAATTGAGCGCGCTCCTTGATAGCGCAGCGCACGTCGAAGAACGTGCACATAAAAACAGATCCACGGAGCCTCACCGATGAAATCCTGTGAAGTCAACTTTGACGGTCTAGTGGGCCCGACCCACAACTACGGTGGGCTGTCCTACGGCAACGTCGCGTCCCAGAACAACTGCCAGCAATCCTCCAATCCGCGCGAGGCCGCTTTGCAGGGGCTGGCCAAAATGAAAGCGCTGATGGAGATGGGTTTCACCCAGGGCGTGCTGGCCCCCCAGGAACGCCCCGACGTAGCAGGTCTGCGCAAACTGGGCTTCAGCGGCAGCGACGCACAGGTCATTGAACGCGCCGCCAAAGAGTCGATGCCGCTGCTGGCCGCCAGTTGCTCGGCGTCGAGCATGTGGGTGGCCAACGCCGCCACGGTCAGCCCGAGCGCCGACACCGCCGACGGCCGCGTGCATTTCACCGCCGCCAACCTCAACTGCAAGTACCACCGCAGCATCGAGCACCCGACCACCAGCCGCGTCCTCGGCGCGATGTTCGCCGATCAGCAGCATTTCGCCCACCACGCGGCGTTGCCTGCCGTCGCCCAGTTCGGCGACGAGGGCGCGGCCAACCACACGCGTTTCTGCCGCAGCTACGGGGAGCCCGGTGTCGAGTTTTTCGTCTTCGGCCGCGCTGCGTTCGACAGCCGTCTTCCTGCGCCGCAGAAATACCCGGCCCGCCAGACCCTCGAAGCCTCCCAGGCCGTTGCGCGTCTGCATGGCCTGAGCGCCGAGGGCGTGGTCTTCGCCCAGCAGAACCCGGCGGTGATTGATCAGGGCGTGTTCCACAACGACGTGATCTCGGTGGGCAATGGCGAGGTGCTGTTCTATCACGAGGACGCCTTCCTCAATACCGAGCCCATGCTCGCCGAACTGCACAACAAGCTCGGTCAACGCGGCGGTCGCTTCCAGGCCATCTGCGTGCCGCGCAGTGAAGTGGCCGTGGAAGACGCGGTGCGTTCGTACCTGTTCAACAGCCAGCTGTTGTCCCGCGCCGACGGTTCGATGCTGCTGATCGTGCCGGAAGAGTGCCGCAGCAACGAGCGCGTGTGGCATTACCTGCAGCGCCTGCTGGCGGACGACAGCCCGATCCGCGAGGTCAAGGTGTTCGACCTCAAGCAGAGCATGCAGAACGGCGGCGGCCCGGCGTGCCTGCGTCTGCGCGTGGCGCTGAATGAAACCGAACTGGCGGCGGTCAATCCAGGCGTTATCATGACCGCGCCGCTGTACGACACGCTGACGCAGTGGGTCGACAAGCACTATCGCGATCGTATGAGCGACAGCGATCTGGCCGATCCACAACTGCTGATTGAATGCCGTACGGCGCTGGACGAGCTGACGCAGCACCTGAAACTGGGCGCGGTCTATCCTTTCCAGATCAACTGATGCACCCCATCCGTTACGCCTGCGCCCGAGCGGCGTCAGGCGACGAAGTTTTAGCTTTTACAGAGAGAGTTTTGCCATGACCGACGCCCTGCGTTTGATCCTTGAAGACACCGACGGCACTCAGCTGGAAACGTCCTGCACCCGACTTGCCGTTATCTGGCAGGGCAAAGAGGTCTGGATTCAACAGGACGGCCGTGGCCAGTTGCTGATCGGCGTTGACGTCGAAGAAGGCGATGCCGAATACGCCAACCTGCTGCTGCGTCCATTGGCGACCAACCTGGTCAGCCTGCAACTGGAAATGGAACCGGCTGACATGAGCGGCGACGACGAAGAAGGCCACGTGCACGGCCCAGACTGCACCCACGACTAAGCCTGCGCAGGAAGCTCCCCATGCTCGCCCTCGGCAAACTGCTTGAACTGACCCTCGCGGGTCGCGAACCCGCGGAAAAAACTCAGCTGACCGTCGACGGCGTTCGCATGCGCTGGCTCGCTGAAGGGGCGCTGGAAGTCCGGCCTCCCGAAGCGCGGGACAATGGCACCGACCTGCTGCTGTCCGCCGGCATCCACGGTAATGAAACCGCGCCGATCGAACTGCTCGACACGCTGATTCACGCCATCGCCCGGGGCGAACTCAAGCCTCGCGCGCGTATTCTGTTCCTGTTTGGCAACCCCGAAGCGATGCGTCGCGGCGAGCGATACGTCGAGCAGGACGTCAACCGGCTGTTCAATGGCCGTCATGAGCACAGCGGCGGCAGCGAAGCCTTGCGCGCCTGCGAACTCGAGCGTCTGGCCGCAAGCTTTTTCAACATTCCGGACCGCTACCGCCTGCACTACGACCTGCACACGGCGATTCGCGGTTCGAAGATCGAGCAGTTCGCGCTGTACCCGTGGAAGGAAGGTCGCGCCCATTCCCGCCGCGAACTCGCCCGGCTGCGGACGGCCGGCATGGAAGCGGTGCTGCTGCAGAACAAGTCATCGATCGTGTTCAGCGCCTACACCTACGACAAGCTCGACGCCGAAGCCTTCACCCTGGAGCTGGGCAAGGCGCGCCCGTTCGGGCAGAACCAGCAGGTCAATCTCGACAAACTGAAAACCTGCCTCGAACACCTGATCGCCGGCACCGAAGCCGATGAGCCTGCGGATCTGAACGGCTTGCAGCTGTTCAGCGTGGCCCGGGAGATCATCAAGCACAGCGACGCCTTCCAGCTGCACTTGCCGGCGGACATCGAGAACTTCTCGGAGCTGGAAAAAGGCTACGTGCTGGCCGAAGACCTGGCTGATTCACGCTGGGTGATAGAAGAGGAGGGCGCCCGGATCATCTTCCCCAACCCGAACGTCAAAAACGGGCTGCGGGCGGGGATTCTGATCGTGCCGGCGACGGACGAGACATTGGTCTGATGCCGGTCATGCTGGCCTCTTCCCGACTGAAGCCGGTCCCACTCAGGTAGCGCCAGCATTCAATGAGATGCGTGGCGATCAAACCGGGCTCTTCCCGGCTAAAGCCAGTCCTACAATGGGAGCGCGGTAGGTCCGTAGGACCGGTTTCAGCCGGGAAGCAGTTGATCTGGATCTTCAGATGCAAATCACCCCGCCGCTTTCTGCACCTCACCCACCCGACGCACCGCACGCAATTTAGTCAGTGTGTCCGCGCAGGTCTTGGCCGCTTCCTGGCCCTTGTGCACGAAGTGATCGAAAAAGAACTTCTGGTGCTCTTCACCGGCGTGGAAGTGGTGCGGGGTCAGCACAACCGAAAACACCGGCACTTCGGTTTCCAGCTGAACCTGCATCAGCGCACTGATCACCGATTGCGCGACGAACTCATGGCGATAGATGCCGCCGTCGACCACCAGACCAGCCGCCACGACGCCGCCATAGCGACCTGACTTGGCCAGCAACTTGGCGTGAAGCGGGATTTCAAACGCGCCGCCGACCTCGAAGAAATCGATGTCGGTCTCGGCGTAACCGTGTTGCGCCATCTCGGCGACAAAGCCCTTGCGCGCCTGATCGACGATTTCCTTGTGCCAGCAGGCTTGAATGAAGGCGATGCGCTCGTGAGCGTGAATGGCGGTAGGTTGCATGTGTTCTGACTCCTGTTTAATAAAAAAAACAGGGCGTTTTGGATCGAATGGGATGCCAGGGTACGTGCGAAACCGTCCTCGACGCCAAGCGCCTGAACCCGTCTCGAAACGATCCTGCTGTGCCAGTCCCGTTCTCTCTTCATCCGGACTATGACCGTCGGCCCCGGGATCACACCGGGTCTGCTGACCTTGCATCGCGCATAAGCTCGCTGCAAGCGCTCGCGGGCTAGACGCATTGCGCGCCATTACCGCCGGTGGGGAATTGCACCCCGCCCTGAGAACGTTGCCAACGGTTTTTTCCGTCGGCGTGCAGTTTGTAACATAGATTCCCGCGATCCGCTTGGAGCCTTTTTGATGGTTTTCATCAGCTTTTCTTATAAGGCGTCTTGGCATTCCTGCCTCAAGCCTTGATTATCGATGCCCCGGGCCTCAGAACTGAGGCTCGACCCTTACCAGTGGGAGCTTCATCGTGGCGGTTATCGATCTGCGCAGTGACACCGTGACCCAACCCTCTGCCGGCATGCGCGACGCCATGGCCAGCGCGCCCCTTGGCGATGACGTGTATGGCGAAGACCCGACGGTCAATCGCCTGGAGTCGTGGCTGGCGGAACGTCTGGGTTATGCCGCCGCGCTGTTCGTGCCGACCGGCACCATGAGCAACCTGCTCGGCCTGATGGCCTACTGCGAGCGCGGCGACGAATACATCGTCGGACAGCAGGCGCACACCTACAAATACGAAGGCGGCGGGGCGGCGGTGCTCGGCTCGATTCAGCCTCAGCCCCTGGACAACCAGACGGACGGATCGCTGGACCTGGATCAGGTGGCCGCCGCCATCAAGGCCGACGACTTCCATTTCGCCCGCACCCGCTTGCTGGCCCTGGAAAACACCATGCAGGGCAAGGTCCTGCCAATGGAGTACCTCTCGGCGGCCCGGGCATTCACCCGCGAAAAAGGCCTGAGCCTGCACCTCGACGGCGCGCGCCTGTACAACGCCTCCGTCAAGCTGGGCGTGGACGTGGGGGAAATCACCCGGCATTTCGATTCGGTGTCGGTGTGCCTGTCCAAAGGGCTCGGCGCGCCGGTCGGCTCGGTGCTGTGCGGCTCAAGCGAGTTCATCGCCAAGGCGCGGCGCCTGCGCAAGATGGTCGGCGGCGGCATGCGTCAGGCCGGGATGCTGGCAGCGGCGGGTTTATACGCGCTGGAGCATCAGGTCGAGCGGCTGGCCGACGATCACGCCAATGCCACCTCTCTCGGCAAGGCCCTCGCGGACCTCGGTTTTGACGTCGAGCCGGTGCAGACCAACATGGTCTACGTGCAGATCGGCGATCGTGCCCCGGCGCTCAAGGCCCTGTGTGCTGAGCGCGGTATCGTGCTCAGTGCTGCGCCGCGGTTGCGCATGGTCACCCATCTGGATGTGACGTCTGCGCATCTGGACAAGGTGGTGGCGGCCTTTGCCGAATTTGGCGTTCGCTGATCGTGTGATCAGCCCGATTGCCGGTTTCTATCGAATAACACGCTGTACCGAGCGTACAACGCCTATATAATGCGGCCCTTTGCCGTCGCTGCGTCGAATGACGCTATGCATGTGCCAGGCCGCAGTTTCCGTGGAAGAACCTATGAAAAGCGCAGAAATCCGTGAAGCCTTCCTTCGCTTCTTCGAAGAGCAAGGCCACACCCGAGTCGCCTCCAGCTCCCTGATCCCGGGCAACGACCCGACCCTGCTGTTTACCAACGCAGGCATGAACCAGTTCAAGGATTGCTTCCTCGGCCAGGAAAAACGGGCCTACACCCGCGCCGTCAGCAGCCAGAAGTGCGTGCGTGCCGGTGGCAAGCACAACGACCTGGAAAACGTCGGCTACACCGCGCGCCACCACACCTTTTTCGAAATGCTGGGCAACTTCAGCTTCGGCGACTATTTCAAGCGCGACGCAATCACCTACGCCTGGACCTTCCTCACCGGCGTGCTGAACCTGCCCAAGGAAAAACTCTGGGTCACCGTTTACGCCTCAGACGACGAAGCCTACGACATCTGGACCCAAGAGATCGGCGTGCCGGCCGAGCGCATGGTTCGCATCGGTGACAATAAGGGCGCGCCATACGCCTCCGACAACTTCTGGACCATGGGCGACACCGGCCCGTGCGGGCCTTGCACCGAGATCTTCTACGACCACGGCGCCGACATCTGGGGTGGCCCGCCGGGTTCGCCGGAAGAAGACGGCGACCGCTACATCGAGATCTGGAACAACGTATTCATGCAGTTCAACCGCACGGCCGACGGCGTTCTGCACCCGCTGCCAGCGCCGTCGGTGGACACCGGCATGGGCCTCGAGCGCGTCAGCGCCGTGCTGCAACACGTCAATTCCAACTATGAAATCGACCTGTTCCAGAGCCTGTTGGCCGCCGCTGCCAAAGCCATCGGCTGCAGCAACGACAATCAGGCGTCCCTGAAAGTCGTCGCCGACCATATTCGTTCGTGCGGCTTCCTCATTGCCGACGGCGTGCTGCCGTCCAACGAAGGCCGTGGCTACGTGCTGCGCCGCATCATTCGTCGCGCCTGCCGTCACGGCAACAAGCTGGGTGCCAAGGGCAGCTTCTTCTATCAGATCGTGGCTGCACTGGTCGCCGAAATGGGCGAAGCCTTCCCCGAACTGAAAAACCAGCAGGCGCACATCGAGCGCGTGCTGAAGGCTGAAGAAGAGCAGTTCGCCAAGACCCTGGAGCAAGGCTTGAAGATCCTCGAGCAGGATCTCGCCGAGCTCAAGGGCACCATCGTCCCTGGCGACGTGGTGTTCAAGCTCTACGACACCTACGGTTTCCCGATGGACCTCACCGGCGACATCGCTCGCGAACGCAACCTGACCCTCGACGAGGCGGGTTTCGAGCGTGAGATGGATGCCCAGCGTGAACGCGCGCGCTCCGCCAGCTCCTTCGGCATGGACTACAACAGCCTGGTGAAGGTCGATGTGGCCACGCAGTTCACCGGCTATAAAGCCACTGCAGGCGAGGCCAAGGTCGTCGCGCTGTACAAAGACGGCCTCGCGGTCGAGCAATTGAGCGAAGGCGAGGACGGCGTGGTCATCCTCGACCAGACGCCTTTCTACGCAGAGTCCGGCGGCCAGATCGGTGACAGCGGTTACCTGACTGCCGGCGGCGAAGTGCGCTTCGACGTGAGCGACACCACCAAGACCGGCGGCGCGTTCCTGCATCACGGTGTTCAAGTGTCGGGCAGCCTGAAAGTAGGCACCACCGTCAGCACCGACGTCGCCGCCGAAGTTCGTCAGGCCACATCGCTGAACCACTCCGCCACGCACTTGCTCCACGCCGCGTTGCGTCAGTTGCTGGGCGAACACGTTCAGCAGAAAGGCTCACTGGTCGACAGTCAGCGCCTGCGTTTCGACTTCAGCCACTTCGAAGCCATCAAGCCCGAGCAGCTCAAGGCGCTTGAAGACATCGTCAACGCCGAAGTGCGCAAGAACACGGCCGTCGAGACTGAAGAGACCGACATTGAGACCGCCAAGCAGAAGGGCGCCATGGCGCTGTTCGGCGAGAAGTACGGCGACAGCGTCCGCGTGCTGAGCATGGGCGGCGGTTTCTCGGTGGAGCTGTGCGGCGGCATTCACGCCAACCGCACCGGCGACATCGCGCTGTTCAAGATCATCAGCGAAAGCGGTGTGGCCGCCGGCGTGCGCCGTATCGAAGCGGTGACCGGCGCTGTGGCGCTGGAATACCTGAACGCGGCTGAAGAACAACTGAAGGAAGCCGCGAACCTGGTCAAAGGCAATCGCGACAACGTTCTGGACAAGCTGTCGGCGGTGCTGGAACGCAACCGTCTGCTGGAAAAGCAGCTGGAACAACTGCAGGCCAAGGCGGCCAGTGCTGCGGGCGACGACCTGTCGGGCTCGGCAGTGGACGTCAACGGCGTCAAGGTCCTCGCTGCCCGTCTCGACGGTCAGGATGGCAAGGCGCTGCTGGCCCTGGTTGATCAACTGAAGAACAAGCTCGGCCGCGCAGTGATCCTGCTCGGCGGGGTGCATGAAGACAAGGTCGTGCTGGTGGCAGGCGTCACCAAAGACCTGACTGGCCAACTCAAAGCCGGTGATTTGATGAAGCAAGCGGCTGCCGCTGTAGGCGGTAAAGGCGGCGGTCGTCCTGACATGGCGCAGGGCGGTGGTGTTGATGCTGCCGGACTCGAAGCAGCGCTGGCACTGGCTGTTCCGTTCGCCGAACAAGGTATTTAAGTCGACCCACCCGGGGCCCGTCGTTCGGGCTCCGGCGCTTCGCGGTTTGAATGATAACGGGCGCCCTTCATGGGCTGAGGCGGCTTTGAGATGGCTTTAATCGTACAAAAGTTTGGCGGCACCTCGGTGGGCTCGGTCGAGCGCATCGAACAGGTGGCCGACAAGGTCAAGAAATTCCGCGATGCGGGCGATGATCTGGTGGTCGTGCTGTCGGCCATGAGCGGCGAAACCAATCGCCTGATCGAACTCGCCCGGCAGATCAGCGATCAGCCGGTGCCACGCGAGCTGGACGTCATCGTTTCCACCGGCGAGCAGGTCACCATCGCTCTGCTGGCCATGGCGCTGATCAAGCGTGGCGTGCCGGCTGTTTCGTACACCGGTAATCAGGTCCGCATCCTGACCGACAGCGCCCATAACAAGGCGCGTATCCTCCAGATCGACGATCAGAAAATTCGCGCTGACCTGAAGGCGGGTCGTGTGGTGGTGGTCGCCGGTTTCCAGGGCGTCGACGAAGACGGCAACATCACGACCCTGGGTCGTGGCGGTTCCGACACCACCGGCGTGGCGCTCGCTGCAGCGTTGAAAGCCGATGAGTGCCAGATCTACACCGACGTCGATGGCGTTTATACGACGGATCCGCGTGTTGTCTCGCAGGCCCAGCGTCTGGACAAGATCACCTTCGAAGAAATGCTGGAGATGGCGAGCTTGGGCTCCAAGGTCCTGCAGATCCGCGCGGTCGAATTCGCCGGCAAGTACAACGTCCCGCTGCGCGTACTGCACAGCTTCAAGGAGGGTCCAGGCACCCTCATTACCATTGATGAAGAGGAATCCATGGAACAGCCGATCATTTCGGGCATCGCCTTCAACCGCGACGAAGCCAAGCTGACCATCCGTGGCGTGCCAGACACCCCGGGCGTTGCGTTCAAGATTCTCGGCCCGATCAGCGGCGCGAACATCGAAGTCGACATGATCGTGCAGAACGTCTCGCACGATAACACCACCGATTTCACCTTCACCGTACACCGCAATGATTACCAGGCGGCGCTGCAGGTTCTGCAGAACACGGCCAACGAAATCGGCGCCCGTGAAGTCATTGGCGACACCAAAATCGCCAAGGTTTCCATCGTCGGTGTCGGCATGCGTTCCCACGCCGGTGTGGCCAGTCGCATGTTTGAAGCGCTGGCCAAGGAGAGCATCAACATCCAGATGATCTCGACGTCCGAAATCAAGGTCTCGGTAGTGATCGAAGAGAAGTACCTGGAGCTGGCCGTGCGCGCGCTGCACACTGCCTTCGAACTCGACGCACCACGTCAGGGCGAGTAAGCCTTGGGCAGGGGGCGCGGTTTCGGTCGCGCCTTCCGATACTGAATATGGGCAATAAACTGTTCTTTTTCCGGCGCTGGTCGATACTGAGACATAGACCTGCGGCCGCTTCCGGCTCGGGCCCCTGCCGTTTGTCTATGCAGACTGTTGTCCCTTGAATGCAAGCGGTAAGGAGATAGGTATGCTGATTCTGACTCGGCGGTGTGCGGAAAGTCTGATCATTGGTGATGGTGAAATCACCGTGACCGTGCTCGGCGTTAAAGGCAATCAAGTACGCCTTGGGGTCAACGCGCCCAAGGAAGTGGCTGTTCATCGCGAAGAGATTTACCTGCGTATAAAGAAAGAGAAGGACGAAGAACCAAGCCATTAATTTTTATTGAATTTTTGGTTTGCAAACGGGGAAAAGGGTGGTTATTATACGCCCCGTGTTGCGGAGAGCTGGCCGAGTGGCCGAAGGCGCTCCCCTGCTAAGGGAGTACACCTCAAAAGGGTGTCGGGGGTTCGAATCCCCCGTTCTCCGCCATTATTTGCGTAGTACGTTGTAATCTGGCTTGATCGGTAAGTTGTTGAATTTACTAGAAAAAGTGCTTGACCAAGAGATTTGACGGCCTATAATGCGCGGCAACAAATGCACTCGTAGCTCAGCTGGATAGAGTACTCGGCTACGAACCGAGCGGTCACAGGTTCGAATCCTGTCGAGTGCACCATTTAAGCGTTGTTTGTAGTGATACGAACAGCAGTCTTAAGTTAGAAAGAGCCTGGCTTCAACAGGTCTTCGGAAGAACCACTCACTTCCAGAAGTAAAATGCGATACCCAGAGGTGAACTGGTTTAAAAAGCGCCATATGCACTCGTAGCTCAGCTGGAT
The DNA here is from genome assembly GCF_053903055.1 of Pseudomonas sp. AK106. NCBI lineage: Bacteria > Pseudomonadati > Pseudomonadota > Gammaproteobacteria > Pseudomonadales > Pseudomonadaceae > Pseudomonas > Pseudomonas sp. AK106. The sequence continues at coordinate 4,100,967 of NZ_CP096426.1, read as the reverse complement.
AGAGTACTCGGCTACGAACCGAGCGGTCACAGGTTCGAATCCTGTCGAGTGCACCATAAAACGAAAAGCCCGCATGCAAATGCGGGCTTTTTGCTTTCTAGCGTTTGCCTTTTACGCAACCGTGTTCATCGAATGACACCTGTCGGCTGCGCCCCTTCTTCTCCTCATATACATACCGGACTTCAGCGTTGCGCCTGACGATCTTGTCCGGTCGCCCCAGCAAACTTTCCACGTCACGTTTGCTCATCCCCGTTGGCGTCTGCTGATTGATGATCGCCTTTCGGCGCTGCTCCGCACTCAGGACATTGCCGCAACCGTCATCTCGCTGGCCCACAACCACCATTTCGTTGCTTTTACGTTTTTGCAGGGTGTCCGTGATTGCAGGCGGAGGAGGGGGAGTGAAAGTCATGCCCGACGCTGGATTGATACCCTGTGGGGTCATGGCTTGACCGCTGGGGCAGCTCAGTGTGGTGAATGTCACGCTGCCGCTTTGATCCTCGCAGCGATTAACGATGGTGGCGCCTGCGCCGAGTGGCAAAAACAGCACCAGGGTGATGAGGAGCTCTCCAGTGTTGCGCGGCATCGCAATGTCTTCCCTGACCCAAGTGCGGAAAGGGTAACGGTGAAGGTTTCTCACGGCGAGCGAGTTTTGTTCACCGGATGTGACGAGGGGGTAGGAGTGACTTCGTCAGCGTTAACGTTGCATTGCAACCGATTGTTTCACGTTGAATTTTTAGCCTTCCGCCACGGCAAGCGGTGTATGATTGCGCCCGTCAGCCCCGCCGGGGCTTGTGGACTACCTCCATGGACTTACCCAGTAGCAACTCAACACTAAGTTTCACCAATCAAGAATCGACTGATTGATCTTCTGGCGGGTTCCACTGCTGGGAGTGGAGTTCGCCTATGACCCAAATCGAAGTAAAAAAGACGCAGGAAAGCCTTCAGGATCGTCTCGCCCAAGTCATCGACTTGCTGCAACGTCAGCGCATCGTCGAAGACCTGACACACCGTCAGGAAGGCCAGCACCAGGATCGTGTCGAGAACCTCGTTCACCGGCAGAACCTCGTCGAGCTGCAGCGTAAGCTCGACGACCTGCACTCTGCCGACGTTGCCTACATCCTCGAAGCACTTCCCCTCGAAGACCGTCTGACGGTCTGGCAGCTGGTGAAGGCCGAGCGTGACGGCGACATCCTTCTTGAAGTGTCGGACTCCGTTCGGGAAACCCTGATCGCCGACATGGACGATCACGAGCTGCTTGCGGCCGCCAAGGAAATGGACGCCGACGAGCTGGCCGACCTTGCACCAGAGCTGCCGCGTGATGTTGTCCATGAGCTGATGGAGGCGCTGGACAGCCAGCAGCGTGAGCGCGTGCGCTCGGCCCTGTCCTACGACGAGGAGCAGGTAGGCGCCCTGATGGACTTCGAGATGGTGACCATCCGCGAGGATGTCAGCCTGGAAGTCGTTCTGCGTTATCTGCGCCGCCTCAAAGAGCTGCCCGGTCACACTGACAAACTGTTCGTGGTCGACTCCGATGGCGTCCTCAAGGGCGTGCTGCCCATCAAGCGTTTGCTGGTCAACGACCCGGAGAAGCAGGTGTCGGAGGTCATGGCCAGTGATCCCGTGAGCTTCCATCCTGACGGCGATGCGTATGAAGCCGCCCAGGCGTTCGAACGTTATGACTTGATTTCTTCCCCGGTGGTCGACAAGAACGGCAAGCTGATCGGCCGTCTGACCATCGATGAAATGGTCGATCTCATCCGTGAGGAGAGCGAGACCGAAGTGCTCAACATGGCGGGTCTGCGCGAAGAAGAAGACATCTTCGCCTCGGTCTGGCGTTCACTGCGCAACCGCTGGTCCTGGCTGGCGGTCAACCTGATTACCGCCTTTCTTGCGTCGCGGGTAATCGGCCTGTTCGAAGGCTCCATCGAGAAGCTGGTGGCGCTGGCGGCGTTGATGCCGATCGTGGCGGGGATTGGCGGCAACTCGGGCAATCAGACCATCACGATGATTGTCCGGGCCATGGCCCTCGATCAGGTGAACACCGGCAACACCTCACGGCTGATGCGCAAGGAGCTGGCCGTCGCGCTCATCAACGGTCTTGTGTGGGGTGGCGTGATCGGGATCGTCGCTTACTTGCTGTACCACAGCTGGTCTCTCGGCGTGGTGATGACCGTCGCCATGACGTTGAATCTGCTGTTGGCAGCATTGATGGGCGTGCTGATTCCCATGACCCTTTCTCGGCTGGGTCGCGATCCGGCGATGGGCGCCAGTGTGATGATCACGGCCATGACCGACAGCGGCGGGTTCTTTATCTTTCTGGGGTTGGCCACCGTGTTTTTGCTCTGACCCCCACGCTTCACCCAAAACCGCCTTCAGGGCGGTTTTTTAATGTGCGCGATGCCGCTTAATGGGTTGGAAGCTATGAATTCATCAAGTTTCAGGCACAAAAAAGCCAGCAGTGTGCTGGCTTTAAAGTCTCTGGTTTAAACGACTTATTCGTCGTCGTTTGCCAGGCTAGTGTCATGGGCAATCAACGAAACCAGTGCGTTCTGCTGGCGGTGAGCCAGCTGACGGAAACGCTGCAGCAGCTCGCGTTCGTGGAGCGAAAGCTCCGGACTGTCCAGACGCAGACTCGGCTCATCACCCAGTGCGCCTTCCTGAATCAGACTCTGCTCAATACGCGCAATGATTTCCGAGTTCATGCTGCGGTGGTGCTGTTTGGCGACGTCCGCAATACGCTCGCGCATGCCTTCCGGTAGGCGAACTACGAACTTGTCAGCTGTGCGACTGGAATAATTGGCCTGTTTCATAGGGCTCATATATTTAACCGAATTAGTTCAAAGAGAGAGGCGGTTTCTACATTAGGCCGCAGATGTCATGCTCTGACTGTCTTTTGGCCGAAATGTTCAACCAGCCCGCATAAAGGATCGCCATCCTGCACCAACGTGTCGATTCCTTGGCGTCAAATGTGTGACAAATATTGAACTACATAAAGGCTTTTAGCCAGCACCAATTATCCGAAATGCGTCCTGGTTTGCAAAGTGAAAGTCTGATCACCCTTGCAGTGCTGGGCAAACGCCGTGATGGCAATCTGTCTTCATCGTAGAGGGAGACTGAGGATAATACGAGGAGGCATTCAAGAAAGAGACGAAGGGTTCATTGCGCCCTTGTCGCTGTAGCGTAAGCCTAAGCCCACAGAGACAGGGTATTCGTCGTCGTATGTTTGGCGACTTGATGCGCCAGCAAGTGCTGGCGAAGGCTCGGGGCTTGGGTTAACGCAAAACCGGGTCAAACTTGATACGGCGACCCACAAACAGCGCTGCAACGAACAGGCTGGCGAAAATTGCTGCGGCTGCTTTCGCCAGCGTACTCATGGTTTCCATTGACGGAGCCAGCAGTTGGTCAGTGGCGAGGGCCATGACGGCCAGGATCAGGAACGAAATTGCTGCTTTGGACATGGCTGCTCTCTAATGGGTTGCTCTCTCACGGAAAGCGGGTCGAAGCCGTTGTGGTAGCTGATCAGCAACTGCTGTTCAGAACACCCAGCGCTCCGAGCGACTCACCGGCACGGCTTCTTCACTGTCATGGGCCAGAATGGCTTCCGTGCCCTGACTTGGCATAACTGCGAACCGTGGCGTCTGTGGCATGAGGTGATGAGGCTGAGCCTGAACCGCGATGCTCTCTGATTTCACGGTCTCTGACGTGCTGCCATCGTTCTGGAAGTGGAAGGCGACCAATGCGACAAGCGCGGCAGCATTGAGCAGGGACAGTGTCATGTTCATCTCGGGTACCTTCGCTTGGACGGCGTTCAGAGGGGTGATTCGCGAAGAGTATGTTGCAGTCTGCATGCCAACCCTTAGTCCGAAAAAATGCTATTAAAATCAATAGGATAATTAGGATTTTCAGGATTGTAGGGTTGCGTTTTGCAATAAGGCCCATGGCCATCGTTGCATTCTGCACGATAGCCCTATGATGTGAGCGAGAGGCAGCGTCTTACAGCTCCCATTGATAATGACGACATGACAAGCCAGCGCCTTGTCGTTAAGATGCACGCCGTCCGATTTGGTGTCCTCTTAGTTCAACGGATAGAACGAGCCCCTCCTAAGGGCTAGATGCAGGTTCGATTCCTGCAGGGGACATATCTGACTCGCTTTTACTCCCGCCCGAACACCTGTCTCACATCTCGCCCACCCGCCAGTCAACCCGAGCTGTCATTCATGCCTGCGCGCTCGCCTGTGGGTGCTGATCCGCGTACCACCGATTGCGGCCATTATTTTTCGCGTAGTAAAGATAGGCATCCGCCGCTTTGATCATGCCGGCAGGCGTCGTGTCTTCCCGCGCAGGGAACCTGACCGTCACGCCTGCGCTTGCGGTGACGATCTTTTCAGGATGATCGGCGTGCTCCAGCGCGAGCGCCCGGATGGCCTGCAGGATGTCCTCCACGAGGCGGCCCGCGCCCTGGAGGTCGGTATCCGGAAGCAGCACGGTGAATTCCTCGCCACCGTAGCGAACGGCGAGGTCCGCAGGCCGCTTCAACACGCCGCTGATGGCTTGGGCGACCTGCTGGAGACAGTCGTCACCCGCCGCATGGCCGTAGCGGTCGTTGAAGCGCTTGAAGTAGTCGATATCAAGCATGATCAAGGCGAGTGGGTAGCGCTGTCGTTTTGCCCGGCCGATCTCGGTTTCGAGGGTCATGTCGAGGCGGCGCCGGTTGCCCAGTCTGGTCAGGCTGTCGGTCAGGGCCATGTCTCTGACGGCCTGATGGGCGAGGCGAATCTCGCTCTCCATGGCCATCCGTCCGCGCAGCTGGGTGAGCACGATGAAGGCAAATCCGATAAAGCCGGCGACCAGGACCAGCAGCACAAGTCCGGACTTGAGCAGATCACGACGCCACGGCCCGACGAAGGATTCTCTCGACAGCCCGGCAGCGACCACCAGCGGATAACTCGACAGCGCACGAAATCCGTACAACCGGTACGTGCCGTCCACCACGGCTTTGATCTCGACGATCCCTTCGTTGACGGTCGGCAGGTAGCGTTTGAAGATCTCGCTGTCAGCCAGGCTTTGCCCCACCACGGAATGAATGAACGGGCGTCTGACCAGAATGGTCCCGTCTCGCATCGCCAGCACCAGCGCACCGCGATCATCAATCTTGAAGTCGCCGTAATAATCCATGAAGTAGCTGAGTTTGATGGTCCCCAGCAGCACACCTGCGAACGAGCCATCAGCGTTATTCAGCCTTCGGGAGACCGGAATGATCAGCTCGCCGGTGGAGCGGCTTTTGACCACGTTGCTGATGCGCACACGGCGATCGGTGTGGGTGCGGTGATAGTTGAAATAGTCACGGTCGGCGTTGTTTGCGGTGTCCGGGGTGACGTCCTTGTCGGTGACGATCCATCGCCCGTCGGCGCCATAGATGAACAGCCCGTGGAGCTGAGGCATGAGCTTCGATTGCTCCGCCATCAGTGTGTGGAGGCGCGGAACGTTGATAGCGGCCAAGCCATCGCCCTCCACCCGCTCGCCCAGGGCGTAGGTAAGGATGTCGACTTGCCGGATGGCGTCCTCGGCGTGCTGCGCGGTGGCACGGGCCAGGTTGGTGACCGAGTCTCGGGCGAAATCGTAGGCGTGGGTGTAATCGCGCCAGGCGCGCCACCCCTCGACTGAAAGGAACGTCATCAGCACCATGATCATGAACGCGAGGGTCAGGCGAAACACGGCCGTATTGCGCCCTGGCCCCAAGTCCAATTGATCGAAAGCGCCTGACGGCGGCGGATGCTGTTCGCCTCCTGGCATGCTCTCTGGCCTCCTGTGAAATGTCAGCTGTTGACGGTGCGGACCGCTTTGGTCAGCGCGTCCGCCATTTCTTCCGCACTCAGCTGAGGGCTCAAAATAGTTTTTCGCATCGTCTCAATCGGCATGCTGGGCACCGGCGCTTCCTCGGGACGCTGTACGAAACTCAACCCGCCAGCGTTCCTGACCTCTACCGCGCCATCCGAACCGTCGGAGTCGCCGCCTGACAGCACCAGGCTGATCACCCGCTCGCGGAACACTTCGGCAGCCGTGGTGAACAGGCGATCGGCGGCAGGACGTGCGAGGTGTACCTTGGGGCCGTCGTCGAGATGAATGATCCCGGGCGAGACGATCTCCAGATGCCGGTCCGCAGGAGCCAGATACACACGGCCCGGCAGTACCGGTTCGCCTTCTTTTCCGTAGTCCACAGGCAGCGTCGAGTACCGAGCGAGCACAGACGCCAGGTAGTCCGGACCTAATGGGTGGGTGTGAATCACGATGAGCACGGCAGCGGGAAAATCTGCCGGCAGCTTGGCGAGGAGGTGACGGAGGGCCTCGGGGGCGCCTCGTGAACCTGCGATGACGACAACATCCCTCAGCACTTGCGTGTTTGTAGCGTCCATACCGTTGCCCCTCACTGGTTCTATAGGGTGGACACAAAGCAAGCGCTTGCCGTTCATTTTCACGTCATCAGCGGCCGACGAATTCCTCGGGCAATTCGCGCGTCACTCGACGGGATCAATGGGCAATAAAAAAGCCACGAGACGCGGAGTCTCGTGGCTTTCGTGATCAGCGGCATCGGAATTGATGCAACCGGTCAGACTTTGTTACAGCGCCATGTCGCTGGCGGGCTTGCTTTCAGCAGGCTTGCCCGGCGCGGCAGTGCTGGTGCCGACGCTCTGATCGAGCACAGGCGGCTTGCCCAGTTGCAGCACTTCGGCGGTGTAGTTCCACTCTTGTTGAACAGCGGCTGGCGAGTCATTCAGCTTGGTGCCATAGCTCGGCACGATCTGATGGATCTTCGCTTGCCACTCAGGCGTCGCGACCTGGGTTTTGAAGAGCTTCTCCAAGACATTCATCATGATCGGTGCAGCAGTCGATGCGCCTGGCGATGCGCCCAGCAGGGCAGCGATGGTGCCGTCCTGTGAAGAAACCACTTCGGTACCCAGTTTCAGCACGCCGCCCTTGTCCGCGTCACGCTTGATGATCTGCACGCGCTGACCGGCTTGCCACAGGCGCCAGTCTTCTTTCTTGGCGTGCGGGAAGTATTCCTGCAGCGCTTTGAAGCGGTCGTCGTCAGACAGCATCAGCTGACCGGCGAGGTACTCGACCAGCGGGTACTGCTCCACGCCCACCTTGGTCATCGGCCAGATGTTGTGGGTGGTCATGCTGCTGAACAGGTCGAAGTACGAACCTTCTTTCAGGAACTTGGTAGAGAAGGTGGCGAACGGGCCAAACAGGATGACACGCTTGCCGTCCAGCACGCGGGTGTCCAGGTGCGGAACCGACATGGGCGGCGCGCCGGTGGAGGCGATGCCGTAAGCCTTGGCCATGTGCTGCATGGCCACGGTCGGGTTCTCGGTCACCAGGAACGAACCGCCAACCGGGAAGCCTGCGTACTCCTGAGCTTCGGGAATGCCGGATTTCTGCAGCAGCTTCAATGCCCCGCCGCCTGCACCGATGAACAGGAACTTGGCGTCGGTACCGGTGGTGGTGCCGTCTTTCAGGTTCTTGTATTCAACGTGCCACGAGCCGTCGTCGTTGCGGGTGATGTCGTTGACTTCGCTGGACAGCTTCAAATCGAAGTTGGGACGGGTCTGCAGGTACGACACGTACTGACGGGTGACTTCACCCCAGTTCACGTCGGTGCCGATTGGCGTCCAGGTGGTCGCCAGCTTCTGCGAAGGATCACGGCCTTCCATCATCAGCGGGACCCACTTGGCGATCTGCGCCGGGTCTTCGGAGTACTGCATCGGGCGGAACAGCGGGCTGGCTTGCAGCGCGTCATAACGCTTTTTCAGGAATTTGATGTTGTCATCGCCCCACACAAAGCTCATGTGCGGTGTGGTGTTGATGAACGAAGGCGGGTTCTTCAGGACGTTCTGGCGGACCTGCCAGGACAGAAACTGACGGGTGACCTGGAAGGCTTCGTTGATCTCGATGGCTTTGGAGATATTGACCTTGCCGTCTTTGTCTTCAGGCGTGTAGTTCAGCTCGGCGAGACCGGAGTGACCAGTGCCGGCATTGTTCCAGCCGTTGGAGCTTTCTTCGGCGACGGCGTCGAGGCGCTCGACCATTTCCATCGACCAGCTTGGTTCGAGTTCATTGAGCCAGACGCCCAGGGTCGAACTCATGATGCCGCCGCCGATCAGCAGGACATCGACTTTCTTGCTCTCTGCGGCGTGGGCTTGCAGGAAGGTGGCCGAAATCGCGAGGCCCAGTAGAGCGGTGCTCGTTTTCTTGAACATCGAATCATCCAATAGATAGAAAGTTATCCGCCTGCCGCATTCGTCGCGCAACGTCCTGCAGTGCCGGGCGCCATCGTACGGCGCGAACGTCAGACAGGCTTCGCTCTCGGAAAACGAGGAGGAAGGGTCAAGAGGCCAGTCAACAGGTCGACCTCGTGTTCTATGTCCCTCGGCGCTGTGCTTTTTATTCGATCATTGGAATCAGCAGCTTGAGTAAACATCATCCACCGCAGAACCTGGTCATCAGGTCCATCCCCTGCGGCGGGCGGGGATTGTACCCGAAATGTCATTTTCGACAAATCGAGTGTCAAATTAGTCAATACGCCATTTTGTCTCAGGGGGACGATTGGCAGGCCTGGCGCCGAAACGCCAAGCGGATTACAGCGTAAATTTGCCCACCATGCCGTGGAACGACACGGCCAGTCGCGACAACGCCTGACTCGACGCGCTGGTCTGATTGGCGCCTGCCGCGGTCTGCGTCGACAGGTCCTGGATGTTCACCAGATTGCGGTCTACCTCGCGAGCCACTTGCGCCTGTTCCTCGGCCGCGCTGGCGATCACCAGATTACGTTCGTTCATCTGGCTGACGCCTTCGCTGATGCGCTCCAGTGCCCGGCCGGCTTCGGTGGCCAGTGACTGGGTATGCACGGCGATCGCCTGGCTCTTGCCCATGGCCTGCACGGCTTCGTCGGCGCCATTGCGCACCTTGGTGATCATTGATTCGATTTCGCCGGTGGAGGTCTGGGTGCGGTGGGCGAGGGCACGTACTTCGTCCGCCACCACCGCAAAGCCTCGACCCTGCTCGCCGGCGCGGGCGGCTTCAATGGCCGCGTTGAGCGCCAGCAGGTTGGTCTGCTCGGCAATCCCGCGGATCACGTCGAGCACTTTGGTGATGTCGCGGATCTGCCCGGCCAGCGCTCCGACGCGCTCGGTCGATTCGGTGATTTCCACGGTCATGGTGTTCATCGCGGTGACAGCCTGCTGGACTTGTTGCTGACCCTTGATGGCGTCTTCGGAAGTCTGCGCAGAAACCTGCGACGCGCTGGCGGCGTTACGCGCCACTTCTTCCACCGCGGCGGTCATCTCGTTGACGGCCGTGGCGGCCTGCTGGATTTCATCGTTCTGACGCATCAGCCCGCGGGTGCTGTCGTCGGTCACCATGGTCAGCTCTTCAGCCGCAGAAGCCAACTGATCCGAGGCGGTGGCGATCTGCTGAACCGTGCCTTTGAGGCTGCCCTGCATGGTGGACAGCGCCTTGAGCAACTGCCCGGTTTCGTCCTGGCCGCCGACGTGGATGGGCTGACTCAGATCGCCGGCCGCCACTCGAGTGGCGCTTGCCACCGATTGATAGATCGGCCGGGTGATCATGCGCGTGACGATCAGCCCCAGCGCAATGGCGCACACCACCGCGATCAGCGAACCGATGATCAGAATCCACGTCACCTGGGTGTCGGTTTCAACCCCGGCCTGTGCCTGCTCGTTGGCCTGGCGCAGATTGGATTCGATCATGATTTTCAATTCGCCCATGGTCTTGCGATAGCTGGGCGTCACGCTGGTCGCGGCCAGTTTGCTGGCTTGCTCCAGGTCTCCGCTCTGCGCCACAGACAGCGCATTGAGGGCGGCGCTGATGTAAGCGGCCCAGTCGCGTTCGAAGTCATCGCCTGCGGCTTTTTCATCCGGATCGAGCGGCGTGGCGCGGTAGGTCTTGAAGTCCGTCTCGGCCTGGGCCTGGTTTTCTTTCAGTGACTGGATCGCGGCGTTGATGTCGTCAGGGTTGGCTTTGAGCGCGCTCAGTCCGATGGCCTTGAAAAAGTCGCGGTTGGTGGCGATGACGTTGGCCTTGACCGAATCGACCTTGGCGATCGACACCAGGTTGTCGCTCACCGTATTTTCAAACAGCTCGTACAGGCGCGAGATACCGCTCTGTCCCAGCACACCCACCACTACAGTGATCAGCGCACACAGGCAGAATGCCGAAAGGAGCTTGGTCTTCAATTTCAGATCGGTCAGCCAGGACATAGGGCGCACTCGGAGAGGGTGGGGTTGTGGCTGTTGGCTACGCGTTGCATGACTGGATATCGGCGGGACGCCCGAGGACTTTACCCATTCTCCTGCGCTTGCTTGGGCGTTGATCCTCCGTCGCAACGGCGCGTACGCGTCACTTTTCCCGCGCCGGGTGCCTAAGCTTTGCTCCGCTGCCGCCGATAACTCGGACAAGTGGCGTCATGCCGCAACTCTATTGGCCGTCTCTACCCCGACGTCGGGAACGAGACCGCCGCTCTTGCAAGTGCCTCAGGGCCGAATTTTTATCCGGTGACAGGAATCTCGATGCTGGCGTGGAACCAAAAAAACTTTCTGATCGTCGACGATTTTTCCGACTTCCGCAGTTCGGTCCGATCGATGCTGCGCGAGTTGGGGGTCAAGGTGGTGGACACCGCCGACACCGGCGAGGAGGCGTTGAAGATGTGCGCGCAGAAGCGCTACGACTTCGTTCTCCACGACTTCAATCTGGGCGACGGCAAGAAGAACGGCCAACAGGTGCTCGAAGACCTGATGACCGATCGGCTGATCAGCCATGAAAGTGTGTTCGTCATGGTCACCGCCGAAAACAGCCAGGCGATGGTGATGAGTGCGCTGGAGTGGGAGCCGGATGCCTACCTGACCAAGCCGTTCAACCGCGCGAGCCTGGCTCAGCGTCTGGAGAAGATCGTCCAGCGCAAGACGTTGCTCAAGCCGATTCTGCAGGCGCTGGACCGTGGCAATCCGACCGAGGTGCTGAACGCCTGCGTCGCACTGACCCAACAGGAGCCCCGCTTCGCGCCGCTGTGCCTGCGCTATAAAGCCGACGCACTGCGTGACCTCAATCAGCACGAGCCGCTGGAAGCCTTTCTCAAGTCGATCCTCGCTGATCGCCCGCAACCCTGGGCCTATGCGGCGTTGGGCAAACTGTTGTTCAAGCGTGGGCGCCATGCCGAAGCGCAGACCGTTTACGAAGAAGCCATTCGCGCCTTCAATGCCATGCCGGTGCTGTATGACGGGCTGGCGGATGTGCTGGTGGCGACCGGCGATAGCAAGCGTGCGCAAAAGATGCTGGAAGAAGCGGTGCGGTTATCGCCTTACGCCGTGCGCCGTCAGCGTCTGTTGGGCAAGCTGGCGCTGGAAAATGAGGACTTCGACGGCGCTTCAAAGGCGTATCGTCAGGCCGTTTCCCAAGGCCAGTTTTCCCGCTTCAAAGATCCGGAAACCAACCTGGGTTTTGCTCAGGCCCTGATCAGCCGGGGCGGCGAACGCGGCCTGGATGCGCGCACCCGCGTGGAGATCAACCAGACCCTGACCGAAGTGGCCAAGGAAAACGGCAACGACGCCGGCCTGCAAGTGCGTGCGCGTCTGATGAAAGCCACCAGCGTCGCGTCCTCCGACCCTGAAATGGCCGCCAAGCTGACCGAGCAGGCGATGGAGCGGCTCGAGGGCATGGAGCAGTTTCTCAGCGCCGATGCGGCACTGGCAGTGGCTTCGCAGCTCAAGGCCCTCGGCCAGGAAGACGCTGGCGCGGGCATTCTGAAAAGCTGTGCCGAAATTTACGGTGACGACCCGCAGGTCATGCAGAACATCGCCAGGCAGACCGACGATCCTGAAATTCTGGGCGCGGGCAAGGCGGCCATCGATTTCAACATTCAGGGCATTCGCTGTTACCGCGCCGGCAAGCTCGGCGAGGCGCAGGACCTGTTCCGCCAGGGCCTGGCCCTGCAACCGAAGAACATCAGTATCGCGCTGAACATGGCGCAGTCGCTGCTGCACATGGGCGTTCATAACCTCGACGCGGCGAGCCTGGCGGAATGTCAGAACAGTCTGAAGATGGTGGGCAAGATGCCGGAAAGCGACGCTCGCTTCGAACGTTTCCAGAAACTGCGGCTCAGGGCTTTCGGCGAATGAAAGATCAGGATCTCGGGCTCGACTTCTCGATGGTGATTGCTTCCACCGTCCATGACATGAAGAACTCGCTGGGGTCGTTGATCCAGGCCCACGGCCAGTGGGTCAAGCAGCTTCCCGAGGCCTGTCGGGGTACGCCGGATCAGGGCGTCATCGACTATGAGTTCGCTCATCTCAACGGCATGCTCGTGCAGCTGCTGGGGCTGTACAAGCTGGGCGTGAACCAGTTGCCGTTGCGCCCGGATTATCACGAGCTGGATGACTTCATCGAAGCGCAGCTGGCCTTCCATCAGGAGGTGCTCGTCAGCCGCGGCATCACGGCCCGCTATGCGGTGGACGATTTCGGTCTGCCGGGCTTCTTTGATCGGGAGCTGGTGGGGTCGGTGGTGTCCAACGTGGTCATCAACGCCATTCGTTTTGCGCGCAGTGAAGTGCTGATCACGGCAGGCCAGGTCGGTGAGCAACTGGTGATCAGCATCAACGACGACGGCCCGGGGTTTCCCGCGCGCATGATCGAGGAGCACACCGACTACGTGCTGGGCATCAACCAGAACAGCGGCAGCACAGGGCTGGGTTTGTATTTCGCGGCGAACATCGCCAAGCAGCACCAGCGAAAAGGCGTCCCCGGCCACATCGAAATTACCAACGGCGGCGAGCTGGGCGGCGGGTTGTTCAGCATTTATCTGCCCTGAGATTGCGTGGGCTTGGCTGCGGTCGAGCAGATCAAAGGCTTCCCGGCTAAAGCCGGTCCTACGAAGTGCACGCGTCGTTTTGTGGCGTTAAAGCTTCACGCCTTGCCCCAACACCACATTCAGCGCGTTGCGTGCATCGTCCAGTTGCACCAGCGTGGCGTGGTGGGCGCCCAGCGCATCGCGGTTTTCGATGGCGGTGAGGATCGCACGATGACGGGGCAGGGCCAGTTCGTGCAGGTTCGGGCGTTTGTTGGAATGCTTCAACGCCTCGCGCAGTGCCAGCGACAGCATGTTGCACAAGTGCGCGAGCAGGTCGTTGTGGGTGGCGTCGGCAATGCGGCTGTGGAAATCGAGGTCCGGTTGCAGCACGTCCTCGACGGTGGGCGCGGCGGCCATGCGGTCGTAGGCTTCGCCGATGGACGCAAGGTCTTCGGGGGTCGCGTGTTGCGCAGCGAGCGCGGCGGCAGCTGGTTCGATGATGCTGCGCACGCTGGTGAGCAGGGCGAAAAATTCATTCTGCGGCGAGCTTTGCATCAGCCAGTGCAGCACGTCCGGATCAAGAATGTGCCACTCCCGGCGCGGCTTGACCACCGTGCCCACCCTCGGCCGGGAATACACCAGCCCTTTGGCGACCAACACCCGCGTGGCTTCGCGCAGCACCGGACGACTGACGGCATATTCTTCACAAAGCAAGGCTTCGGCGGGGAGTTTGTCATCAGGTTTGAAGCGGCCCGAGACAATCTGCATGCCGATGTCTTGGACAATGCGCGAGTGCATGCTTTTACGATCGGAGGGCTTACGGTAATCCATGGGGCGCGGGGCAATCCTGAGCGGTGAATGCGGCGCATCATAGCATTGGCGACAGAGCGCAAGGGTGGACTCTGCCTCCACCTGTAGGGGCGTGGCGCATTCAATCAATGGCTCCTAATCAATGGGAATGCCGTGGCACTTCCGAGCCGCGCATACCCACCAGGAAGTCAAAATCGCAACCCTGATCCGCCTGCATCACATGGTCGATGTACAACTGACGATATCCGCCGATCAACAACTGTGGCGGCGCTTGCCAATCGGCCAGGCGCGCGGTCAGTTCCGCTTCCGGAATGTCCAGGTGCAAACGGCCGGTCGCGCAATCCAGTTCGATGAAATCACCTTCCTGCACCACCGCCAGCGGACCTCCGGCAGCGGCCTCGGGCGCGACGTGCAATACCACCGTGCCGTACGCCGTGCCGCTCATGCGCGCATCGGAAATCCGCACCATGTCGGTCACGCCCTGGGCCAGCAGCTTGGCCGGCAGCCCCATATTCCCAACTTCGGCCATGCCCGGATAACCCTTCGGCCCGCAGTTCTTCATCACCAGAATGCTGCTGGCGTCGACGTCCAGGTCCGGATCGTTGATGCGCGCCTTATACATGTCGAAGTTTTCGAACACCACCGCCCGACCCCGGTGCTTCATCAGCTCAGGCGTGGCGGCGGATGGCTTGAGCACCGCGCCCAGTGGTGCAAGGTTGCCGCGCAGCACGCAGATGCCGCCGTCGGCGACCAGCGGATTGTCGATGGCGCGGATGACTTCATCGTCGCCATAGATTGGCGAGTTCTGCACGTTTTCCCACAGCGTCTTGCCGTTGGCAGTCAAGGCGTCGGGATGGGGGATCAGATTATTCTCGCCCAGACGACGCAATACGGCCGGCAAGCCACCGGCGTAGTAGAACTCTTCCATCAGGAAGCGCCCGGAAGGCTGCAGGTCCACCAGCGTTGGCGTGCCGCGACCGATGCGGGTCCAGTCGTCCAGCTCCAAGTCCACGCCGATGCGACCGGCGATGGCCTTGAGGTGGATCACTGCGTTGGTCGAACCGCCGATGGCTGCGTTGACGCGGATGGCATTTTCAAAAGCCTCGCGGGTCAGGATTTTTGACAGGCGCAGGTCTTCGTTGACCATCTGAACAGCCCGCATGCCGGACATGTGCGCCAGTACGTAACGGCGCGAATCCACCGCAGGAATCGCAGCGTTATGCGGAAGAGAAGTACCCAGCGCTTCGGCCATGCACGCCATTGTCGAAGCAGTGCCCATGGTGTTGCAGGTGCCGGCCGAGCGCGACATGCCCGATTCGGCGGAAAGGAATTCGTCGAGGCTGATCTGCCCGGCTTTGTAGGATTCGTGCATCTGCCAGACGATGGTGCCGGCGCCGATGTCCTTGCCTTTGTGTTTGCCGTTGAGCATCGGCCCGCCGGTGACGACGATGGCCGGGATGTCACAGCTGGCAGCGCCCATCAACAGGGCAGGGGTGGTCTTGTCGCATCCGGTCAGCAGCACAACGCCGTCGATGGGATTGCCGCGGATCGCTTCTTCGACGTCCATGCTCGCCAGGTTGCGGGTCAGCATGGCGGTCGGGCGCAGGTTCGATTCGCCGTTGGAGAAGACGGGGAATTCAACCGGGAAACCACCGGCTTCGATTACGCCGCGTTTGACGTGTTCGGCGATGGTGCGGAAGTGAGCGTTGCAGGGCGTGAGTTCGGACCAGGTGTTGCAGATGCCGATGATCGGCTTGCCCTGGAACTGGTGGTCGGCGATGCCTTGGTTCTTCATCCAGCTGCGGTACATGAAGCCGTTCTTGTCGGCGGTACCGAACCACTGGGCGGAGCGCAGCACGGGTTTCTTATTGGAATCAGACATAAATCAGCACTCTTATTGTAAGGCTTTATTTGTAAGACTAAAGGCTGCAGGTGCGGACTAAAATAGGCCGAAAATGTCACCATTGGAAGAGTTGTAACCTTAAATAGTAATACTATATAGTCGATCTCAACCGAGGGACGACCCTGCCGGCTTCACCCGCAGCAATGCGCACACGAAGGCAGAGGCGATCCCCGCAGGCTTCCATAACAAAAACAATGAGGACCGCATCCATGAGCCAGGAACTCAGGCTTATTCGTCGCATCACCCTGAAACTCATTCCCTTCCTGATCCTGCTCTACCTGATTGCCTACGTGGATCGCTCAGCCGTCGGTTTCGCCAAGCTGCACATGGGCGCGGACGTCGGCATCGGCGACGCGGCCTATGGCATGGGTGCCGGCCTGTTCTTCATCGGCTACTTCCTGCTGGAAATCCCCAGCAACCTGATGCTCGAACGCTTCGGCGCGCGGCGCTGGTTCGCGCGGATCATGGTCACCTGGGGCGTCATCACCATGGGTATGGCCTTTATCCAGGGCCCGACCAGTTTCTATGTCATGCGCTTCTTGCTTGGCGCTGCCGAAGCTGGGTTCTTCCCGGGCGTTCTGTACTACATCACCCAATGGTTCCCGGTCCGTCATCGCGGCAAGATCCTCGGCCTGTTCATCCTTTCCCAACCCATCGCGATGATGATCACCGGCCCGATTTCCGGTGGTTTGCTGGGCCTGGAAGGGGTGGCCGGACTGCACGGCTGGCAGTGGCTGTTTCTGTGCATCGGCGCGCCGGCGATTCTGCTGACCCTGCCGGTGCTGCGCTGGCTGCCTGACGGCCCGAAAGACGTGAAATGGATGGACCCGGTCGAGAAGCAATGGCTCGCCGGCGAGCTGAAAAAGGACCTGGAAGAATACGGCCAGACCCGCCATGGCAATCCGCTGCACGCGCTGAAAGACAAACGCGTCCTGCTCCTGGCGCTGTTCTATCTCCCTGTGACCCTGAGCATTTATGGCCTCGGCCTGTGGTTGCCGACGCTCATCAAACAGTTTGGCGGCAGTGATCTGACCACGGGCTTCATTTCTGCCGTGCCCTACATTTTCGGCATCGTCGGCCTGTTAATCGTGCCGCGTAGCTCCGACCGGCTCAATGACCGCTATGGCCACTTGGCGGTGCTGTATGTGATCGGCGCCATCGGTTTGTTTCTCAGCGCGTACCTGACGGTTCCGGTGCTGCAACTGGCGGCGCTGTCGCTGGTGGCGTTCTCGCTGTTTTCCTGCACCGCGGTGTTCTGGACCTTGCCCGGTCGATTCTTCGCCGGGGCCAGTGCGGCGGCGGGCATTGCGCTGATCAACTCGGTGGGCAATCTGGGCGGCTACATCGGCCCCTTCGTCATCGGCTGGCTGAAAGAACTGACCGGCAATCTGGCCAGCGGCTTGTACTTCCTCTCAGGCGTCATGATCTGCGGCCTGATCCTGACCGGTGTGGTCTACCGCGTTCTGGAACGCAAGCACGTGTTGCCCGAATCGAAATTTGCCGCCAGCGCGCGCGGCTCTCGTTAACCGCAGGCCGCTCCGTGGAGCGGCCGTGTAGACCCCAAACAGGAGAACCCCATGCATTTAGTACAGTTCGAGCTGGGCAATGGCCAGCGTCGCGTCGGTCTGGTGGACGGTCCGCTGGTGCGCGAAATCCAGGGCGCGACCAGCACCCGTGAGCTGGCCCTGGCGGCCATCGAAAAACACATCTCCCTCGCCGAGCAGGTCGACAGCCTGGGCCTGGGTGACAATCACGATTACTCGCAGCTGCGCGCCGATTTGATGATTCTGCCGCCGCTGGACCATCCGGATCCGGCCCACTTGCTGGTCAGCGGCACGGGCCTGACGCACTTGGGCAGTGCCTCGGCGCGGGACAAAATGCACCAGCAAGGCAATGACGAAGCGGGCATGACCGACACCATGCGTATCTTCAAATGGGGCCTGGAAGGCGGCAAGCCGGCGGCCGGTCAGCCGGGCGTGCAGCCGGAGTGGTTCTACAAGGGCGACGGCAGCATCGTCATTCGTCCGGGCGAGTCGTTCCCGCAGCCTCCCTTTTCCGAAGACGCTGGCGAAGAGCCCGAGCTGAGCGGCCTGTACGTGATTGGTCACGACGGCAAGCCTTACCGTTTGGGTTTCGCCATCGGCAACGAATTCTCCGATCACGTCATGGAGCGCAAGAACTACCTGTATCTCGCCCATTCCAAACTGCGCGCCTGCTCGTTCGGGCCGGAGCTGCGGGTTGGCGATCTGCCGCAGAACCTGGCGGGCACCAGCCGCATCCACCGTGACGGCCAGGTGCTGTGGGAGAAGGAATTTCTCAGCGGCGAGGCCAACATGTGCCACAGCCTGGAAAACCTTGAGTACCACCACTTTAAATACGCCCAGTTCCTGCGGCCGGGCGACGTCCACGTGCATTTCTTCGGCACCGCGACGCTGTCGTTTGCCGACGGCATCAAGACCCGGCCGGGGGACAAGTTCGAAATCAGCCAGCATGAATTTGGCGCGCCGTTGATCAACGGTATTGCACCGGCCGAGGCCGTTTTCCAGCCGGGTGGCATCAAGCAACTTTGATGCCTCGCCGCTCTGCAGAAAACCTGTAGGAGTGAGCTTGCTCGCGATGCGGTCTCCAGCCACTGAGAGGGGGCACCGGAATCACGCCATCGCGAGCAAGCTCACTCCTACAGTTGCTTGCCTGCTAGCGGCTGCGCTCGATACGACACCCAAAAAAACAATACGAGGTGCGACCCATGACCGCCACTGCCATCCCGCTGGAACGGGTCGATGTCGACGCGCTCGAGAACAGCATTTATCGAAAGGTGAGCTGGCGAATCGTGCCGTTGTTCATCGCCTGTTTCCTGTTTGCCTACCTGGACCGCGTCAACATCAGCTTCGCCAAATTGCAGATGGCCAGCGATCTGGGCTTCAGCGAAACCGTTTATGGCTTGGGCGCGAGCCTGTTCTTCGTCGGCTACTTCCTGTTCGAAGTGCCGAGCAACGTGCTGCTGCACAAGATCGGCGCGCGGATCTGGATTGCACGGATCATGGTGTCGTGGGGCATCGCGTCCGCGTGCATGATGTTCGTGCAGACCGAGTTCTGGTTCTACACGCTGCGCTTTCTTATCGGCGTGATGGAAGCGGGGTTCGTCCCCGGCGTGCTGTATTTCTTCACCCAGTGGTACCCGGGCTCACGTCGGGCGCGGGTGAACTCCTACTTCAAAAGCTCCATCTGCCTGTGCGGGATTGTCGGCGGTCCGATTGCCGGGCTGATCCTCGGTCACTTCGATGGCGTTATGGGCCTGGCCGGCTGGCGCTGGCTGTTCCTGATCGAAGGCATCCCGTCCATCTTGCTCGGCGGCGTGGTGTTCTGGCTGGTCAAGGACCGTATCGAAGACGCCACCTGGCTCAGTGATCAGGAGAAACAGGTGGTGCTGGCGCGGATGGCGAAAGAGGCCAAACCCGTCGTCAAACAGACCGTGAAAGACATCTGGAAGCACCCGACCACTTACGTGATGTCAGGCATTTACCTGTGCCTGGTCATGGCGCTGACCGGGCTGTTGTTCTGGATGCCGCAGCTGATCAAAACTGCCGGTGTGATCGATACGCTGAACATCGGCCTGCTGACGGTGATTCCGTATGTGGGCGCGGTGATCGGCAATCTGCTGATCGGCGCCAGCTCCGACCGCCACGGCGAGCGCCGCTGGCACATGGCGGGCTGCGCAACGTTGACGGCTGCGGGCTATCTGGTGTGTGCGTTGTTTCCCGGGCAACTGCTGCCGCTGATGATCGGCATGACCATGATCATGACCGGCATCATCGCCTGGATGCCGATCTTCTGGACCATCCCGCCGCGCTTTCTCACCGGTATCGCTGCGGCGGCGGGCATCGCGCTGATCAACTCCCTCGGGCAACTGGGCGGGATCATCGCGCCGTTCATGGTTGGCCGCATCAAGGACCTCACCGGCACGGCGACGCCTGCGCTGTTTGCGTTGTTCGCCGTCAGCGTGCTGGCTATCGCGCTGATCGTCTGGGGCATCCCGGCGCGCTACTACGCCAGGGAAGCGGTTCAGGACTGACTTCGCTCTCTAACGACGCCGAAGCCACTGCTTCGGCGTCTTTTCACCTATCATTCGCGCTTTCACTGATGCGAACGACTGCCATGACCTCGACACCTCAATCCCTGCGCACTGAACTCCAGAACGCGCTGACCGCCCACAGCATGCTGGAAATCGACGGCCTGCACGCCTTCGAATTTACCCTCGACGACATGCTCCAGATCGAAAGCATGGACGGCCGCGAGCGCAAGGTCTGGCGCTTCTCCCTGGCACAGATCGACGCCGCCGAATTTGATGCCGAATTGCAAAGCTGGGTCGTTAACGACGGCAACGCCGACCATCGCATCGTGGTGCTCAGTGGCATCTCGGCGAGTGATGAGGACGAAGAGGGCGAGCAGGAGTAACCGCGCACTGTTGCACTGCAGAGTGAATATCGAGGGGACTAATATCGAGGGGACAATACCGAGGGGACTGATTTATTTACAACGCTTCACCGTAAATCAATCTGTCCCCGGGCATGCGGCGGCCAACCGTAAATCAATCCAACCCCGGCAAGCCTCATGCCCTCGCAGTTTCACAGCGCCCAGTCGGCAACTACTTTCCGCAATCCGCTGTCATAGCCGGAGACCCCCGCGCGCACGCCGCGCCAACAACTCCAAAAAGAGAACACCCCAAATGACTCCCAGACTTCTGCCGTGGTTAGCGCTCGCCAGCAGCCTTTCCGCGCTCTCTGCTCAGGCCAAACCCATGACTGATTACGACGTACTGGTGGGTTCCTACACCGCCGGCGCCAGCGAAGGCATCTACCGACTCGGTTTCAATACCCAAACCGGTCAGCTCGACGCCAAACCGCGTCAGGTGATCAACACTGAAAACCCGTCCTGGCTGACCCTCTCCAAGGACCAGCGCCACCTGTTCGCGGTCAACGAAAACGGGCCGGGCCAGACTGACGTCGTCGGCAAAGTCAGCAGCTACACCATCGACCCCAAGACCCACGCGGTGTCGTTCCTCAATCAGGTCGAAACCAAAAGTGAGGAGCCGACCCATTCCAGCCTGAGCCTGGACGGCCGTTTCCTCTTCGTCGCCAACTACGCCGTGAACCCCGATCCGGGTGGCCTGCTGGCGGTAGTGCCGGTCGGCAAGGACGGCAAACTGGCGCCGGTGGTGCAGACCGCGACCCACGAAGCGAGCAAGGTCAATCCGGAGCGTCAGGCTTCATCCCACGTCCACGCCGCGGTACCGACGCCGGATGGCAAGTACCTGATCGCGATGGACTTGGGCGCCGACAAGATGTTCGTCTTCAACTACGACGCCACCAAGCCTCAGCCCCTGCAACCGGCGAAAGTGCCTGAAGTGGATCTGCCAGCGGGCAGCGGTCCGCGCCATCTGACATTCAGCAAAGACGGCAAGCACGCCTGGCTGACCATGGAAATGAGCGCCCAGGTGGCGGTGTTTGATTATCACGATGGCGTGTTCAAGCGCACGCAGCTGGTGGACCTCGCCAACAAGGAAGGTCAGCAAAACCGCGCCGCTGGCGGCCTGCACACTTCGCCAGACGGCAAATTCCTCTACGTTGCCAACCGTGGCGAAGTGAACGAGCTGCTGGTGTTCAGCATTAATGCTGCCAACGGCCAGCTCAAGGAAATCCAGCGCCGCGCCGTGGAAGGCAAGGAACCGCGCGAATTCGCCTTCGACCCGAGCGGCCACTTTGTGCTGATCGCCAACCAAAAGAGCAACCAGATCGTGACCGTTCGCTTTGACCCGAAAACCGGCCTGCTGGGCGACACCGTGCAGAAAGTCGACTTCGACTCGCCGTCCGACTTTCATTTCCTCACGGCCAAGTAATCCCCGAGCAAGCACCTCAGCGACACTTTGACGCAGGCTCAGCCCTTGGTTCTCAAGGGCTCCGGGCCTGTATCAATTCAAGTGATATGGGCTAGTGGCAGAAAAGATTTTTTCCAGAACATCCTCGGGCGTAACTTTCATTCCACGGCCACGACGGTCAAGACTTGAAACGATACGCCACAGCGAGGTACCCACCATGAACTTCAATCTCTTCTCCATCATCGCCGCGTCCGCCATCTCCGCCACCGCTGCATTGCCCGCCAATGCCAGTGTCGAAGTCGCCGATAAGAAAGTCAGTTCGACCCAGAGTTACACCCCGAAGTACCTGCAACAAAGCGCCAACTTCTACGCCGCTCTGGATCACAAGATTCAACAATGAACAGCACTTCGAAGTGAATCCATTCCCCGTTAACGAACGTATCGTTGCCGGGGAATGGATTTGTAAGAACCTGATTTGATCTGCAACTTTCTGAAAGCCGGAAAACGCTTTCGCGAGCAACTTCGTCTTCTACAGGTTGATGCGACCCACTGACCATTGCGTGTCAGGCCCAGCATCAAGTGTCGGCGAGCTTGTTCGCGAAAGCGTTGAATTCCTCTCCTTTGGTCCCCGTCTGCTGAATAAGCGATGGGGATTTTTTTGTGGGCTGGGTTCAAGGGGCGACGCCCGGTTTCCGACAGCAGACACCGATCATGTGGCAGCGAGCTTGCTCGCGAAGACTGCATTTCAGCCTCTGGAGATTTGGTGGATGTCCCAGCCTATTCGCGAGCAAGCTCGCTCCCACTTGGATTGATGTCAATAGGACCAATGCGTTGATCTATCAAGCTGATTAACTTCTTGAATAATCAAGCCCGTCGATGTTTTGAATCGTCCGCCATCGTTTTTTAATAACTATCACTTCAAGCATTCTGGGCGCCTGAAACAGACACGTCCCGGAGCTTCAAACATGGCCACTGCCATTCTCACTTCAATCAAACACGGCGCTTATACCGCCATCGCGTTGTATGTTGTTTTTATCGCAGTGGTCGCCGTCATCAGCACGAACCCACCACTCAATGCCCCGTCGCAGATTTCGACGCAAACAGCATCCGTTGAACTCAATCGCGCGGCAGTTCAGTCCCTGGGGCGTGCCTCGTGAAAGGCGCGAACTTTTGGGTGATTGTGTTTTTTGCGCTCATCAACAACGGCTGCTCATTGCTCGGCCATGGCGAAGGTTCGGTGGGCGGTGTGGCACGCAGCATGGCATTCAAGACCGAGGTCGCTGAAGCGGTCGAGATGCAGCGCTCGCAGAAGCTCAACGCCGGCAACCCGCCGCCACGGCACAGCGAGATGATTTCGCCGATCTTTCAGATGGAAGTGGTGTAGCGAAATGGTTTGGCTATTAACCAACGCCGTTGCAATCAGCCCTTGGCCATCGCGGCGATGAACAGGTCCGATGCGAGAAATCGCTCTAACCAGCGTTGTAGGTTGGGGTAGGGGCTTTGCCAGAACCAGTCCGCATCCACCGCGCAGAACTGCCGTATGAACGGCGCTATGGCGATGTCGGCGAGGGTCAGTCGATCGGTGATCAGAAAGTCCCGTGACGCCAGTAATTCGTTCAGCCTGCGCAGAAAATCCTCACCCCGCTGACGGTATTCTTCCTGGGTGAATTCGGGATACCGCACGGCGTATTTGTAGTGATCCAGATCCTGCTTGAAGCTGCCGTCGTTTTCCGCGATCAGCTCGGCGATCTGCCGCTGCCCGTCGACGTCGTCGGCCAGGGACCAATCATCCGGGTCATGCTGCGCCAGGGCCCAATGCATGATGTCCAGACTCTGCTCCAGCACCCACTCTTGCAGCACCAGAACCGGCACCGTTCCTTTGGGTGAGCGTTCGAGCATCTCGGCCGGTTTGGCCTTGAGGCTGACTTCCACGGTATGCACCGGTACGCCGCAATACCCCAGCGCCATGCGGGCGCGCATGGCGTAGGGGCAGCGGCGGAACGAGTAGAGCGTCGGCACCGTCGATTCAGCGTGAGGCGCCGACGTCATGCTCAGGCCTCGGTCAGTTCGCCGCAGTCGGCGATGATGACTTTCTTGCTGGTGCGGCCGGATTGCGAACCCAGCGCTTCGATGGCCTTGACCACGTCCATGCCTTCAACGACTTTGCCGAACACGACGTGTTTGCCGTCCAGCCATTCGGTGACGATGGTGGTGATGAAGAACTGGCTGCCGTTGGTGTTCGGGCCAGCGTTGGCCATCGACAGGTCACCCGGGGCGGTGTGCTTGAGGGTGAAGTTTTCGTCTTCGAACTTGTTGCCGTAGATCGACTTGCCGCCAGTGCCGTTGTGGTTGGTGAAATCACCGCCCTGCAGCATGAAGTTCTGGATCACGCGGTGGAACGACGAACCCTTGTAGCTCAGGCCATCGCCTTTCTCGCCGGTGCACAGGGCGCGGAAATTTTCAGCGGTTTTCGGAACGACGTCGTTGTGAAGTTCCATGACAATGCGGCCCATTGGCTCGTCGTTGGCAGTGATGTCGAAAAATACTTTGGAGTTTGCCACGTGGTTCTACCTTCTTTCGAGTTTGGCGCGACTGCTGCCGCGCAAGGGATACAGGGTTGCACAGAAACGCTATCAGGCGTGTCCGTGCGTCGTGAAAAAACGGTTTAGCCGCTGCTGACCTCGACGGTGCTCAGGCCGTTGCCCTGACGCCGGACCTGAATCTGCACGGGGATTCGCTCGTGCATTTCCTGCACGTGAGAGATGACCCCGACCTTGCGGCCCTGGGCCTGCAGTCCGTCGAGGGCGTCCATGGCCAGTTGCAGGGATTCGGGGTCGAGGCTGCCGAAGCCTTCGTCGATGAACAGCGATTCAATCTTCAGCGTGCTGGACGCCATGGACGCCAGGCCCAGCGCCAAGGCCAGGGAGACCAGGAACGTTTCACCGCCCGAGAGCGAGTGAACCGAGCGCAGTTCGTCGCCCATTTCGGTGTCCATGACCAGCAGGCCAAGCATGCTGCCGCCGCGTTTCAGGCGATAGCGACGCACCAGTTGCTTGAGCTGCGCGTTGGCGTGGTGCACCAGCAGATCAAGGTTGTAGGCCTGGGCGATCTTGCGGAACGTGTCGCCGGTGGCCGAGCCGATCAGCGCGTTGAGGCGGCCCCAGCGCTGGTATTCGGACTGGGCGTGAGCGATGCGCTCTTGCAGCTCGCTGCTGGCGTCGCGACGGCGGTTGTCTTCACTGACCTGGGCACGCAAGTCGGCGCACAGCTGATCCTGAACCACCGATTGCGCCTGCGCTTCTGTCAACGCCGCGAGTAACTGCTCGGCGTCGCCACTGTCACTGTGCTGGGCCTGATGCTGCTGCAACTGCGCCGCGCGCTCTGCCACCAGAACCTTGGCTTGCTCCAGGGCTTTTTCGCTGGACTGCAATTGCTGACGCAACCCGCTGACGCTGTCGTCGCTCAGCCCCAGCAAGGCTTCAAGGGCGGCATCGTCGAGCTCGCTGTGGCTGCTGCGCCACTCGGCGATCTGCCGTTCGAGCTCTGCCACCTCCTGTTCGAGGGTTTGCAAGCGCTGTTGTTCGCCCTCCAGCTCCGCAGTCACCTTGATCAGTTCGCTGCGCGCCGCTTGCAGTTCGTGGGCGATGGCGGCATGAGCCTCACGGGCCTGCTCGACAGCCTGCTCAAGGGCGTGCTGCCAGCGCTCGGGCGATGCATGGTCGCCGAGGGTCTGCGCCAATTGTTGTTGTACCGTCTGTTGCTGCTGCTGACGGGCAACGAGTTGCGCCTGCAACTTCTGATGTTCTGTCTCGCGACTCTGCTGCGCAACCTGCTCGCGCTCCAGTTTTTGCGCCCGCTCGCTGTGCTCCTGTTGTTCGGTCTTTTGCTGATCGAGCTGCTCGACGCGGGCGGCAATGTCGTTGTCCAGCTGCATGAAGCTCTGGGTCGCCGACTCGCGCCACTGGCTCAGGCTTTCGGCGGGGAGCAGGGGCTCGAACTCCTGCAGCGCCGCTTCGAACTCCTGGTTGTCCAGAGCGATGTGGCGTTGCTGATCGTCCAGCAGCTTCATCGCCTGCTGACTGGCCTCGCGGGCATCGAGCACCTGCTGCTGCAGGGATTCGGCATCCCGTTGCACTTTCAGCAGACGGCTCTGGCGCTGCTCGGCGCTGAGGATGTCCTGGGCCAGTTGATGCAGGCGTTCACTCAGCCAGTCCCCGCGCAGGTGCTCGGGTTGCTCCATCAGGCGCGGATGCAGCGGGTGAGCTTCCAGTTCAGGCGCGAGGGTTTGCAACTGTTCGGCCAGTTGGTCTTGCTGCGGCTTGGACTGCTTAAGCTGATTGTTCAGCTCAGCAACTTCGGCGCGCAGCTCGGCGAGCTTTTCGCTGAGCTGCCCGACGGTCTGCCGGGCGCGCGCTTCCTCGCCGTCGTCGTGGCCCGACAGCGCTTCAAGCAGTGCCTCGGACTGGTGATACGGATGGTCTTCGCTGCCGCACACCGGGCACGGTTGCTGATCGACCAATTGCTCGCGCAGTTGCTCGACACTGGCGCTGCGGGTCAGGCGCTGGCGTTGCAGCAGTTCAACGGTGACCTTCAGCGCCTGCTCGGCGGCTTCATGTTCGGCCTTGAGTTTCAGGCCCTGGGCGATGCCTTGGGCACGACGTTCGGTGGCCTGCTGCTGGCGGGTTTGCACGTCGAGCAGGCGGCCGGCGACGTCCTGATGGCGCTGCCACAGACGTTCAAGTGAGTCGCTGGCGCTGTGCTGCTGGCGGTTGTCTTGCAGCAGTTGCCCCAGCCGCTCGATGTCGTGGCTGACCGCATCGGCCTTGACCTCGGCGTCGTCGTAAAGCGCCTGCAGGGCGCTGCGGCGTTCGCTCAGGGTCTGCTCGGCGAGGGTGGCGTTTTTTTCCAGCTGCGGCAGCTCGCCACGGCCCTGGATCAGACGCGCGCTGAGTTGCACGGTTTGCTGCAGACGCGGCCTGTAGGCGCTCCACGACTGACTCAAGGTGGTCAGCGACGCGCTCTGCTCCAGTTGCTCGGCGATCGATTGCAAACGCACTTCGACCTGGCGTTGCTGCTCGCCCAGGTGCTCGAGCGTCGACTGGCCCTCAATGCTGGCTTGCTGCGCGGCGCGCGCCTGCTCGCCGAGCGGTTGCAGCTCCTGATTCAGATGATTGAGCTGGGCCTGCTGTTCAAGCGCTTCACTCAGGGCCGGCCGCGCGTTGAGCAGTTGTTCCTGCGCCTGCTGCAACGCGCCGTCGGCGCTGATGCGTGTGCTGTCCAGCTCGGCGATGCGCCCATTGAGCCCGGTTTGCTTGAGCTGATGGGTCTGAATCGCGGCGGTGAGCGGCGCGAGCTGAGCCTGCAGCCGGGCGCGCTGACCGAACAGATGCCGCTGCGGCGCCAGACGCTCCAACAACGCGAGCTGCTGACGATCGGCGCTGTGTGCGTCCCACGTCTGCTGGGCGCTGGCGAGCTGTTCGTTGGCGGCCTGGTGGCTGTCGCGCAGGCGATTCAATTCCTTGAACCATTGCTGCTTGAGCTCCAACTGGCGCAGTTGCGCCTGTTCCAGCTTCAGTTGCTGTTGAGCGTCGTTGAAGCGCTGCTCAAGCTCGGCGCGCTGCGCAGGCTCCATCGGCGTCAGCGTGCCGGCCTGGGCCTGAAGGGTTTTCAGCGCTTCTTCGGCTTCCTTGCTTTTGCTGTAGGCGCGACGGCCCAGCTGGCTGTAGATCGCCGTGTCAGTGAGCTTTTCCAGCAGTTCGCTGCGGTCTTTGTCGTCGGCCTTGAGGAAGGCGCTGAATTCGCTTTGCGCCAGCATCACCGCCCGGGTGAACTGCTCGAAGTTCAGCCCCAGGCGCGCTTCCAGCAGGGTCTTGTACTCGGTCTTGTTCTGCGTGCTGAGAATCTGCTCGCTGTCCAGGTCGATCAGCGTCTGGCGGCTGGCCTGGAGTTTTTTCGTGGCGTTGTCACGGGCGCGGTTGGCTTCCCAGCGCGCGCGATAACGGCGCTTGTCGATGCCGACGAAATCCACCTCGGCGTAACCGCTGCCGGTGCCGCGACGCAGCAGGTTACGCGGGTCGTTGGTGCTGATGTCGCCGTCGATCTCCGGCACGCGGGACTGGCCGATGTTGTTGAGCCGGGGAATCGCGCCGAACAGCGCCAGGCAGAGGGCGTCCAGCAGCGTGCTTTTGCCCGCGCCGGTGGGGCCGGTGATGGCGAACAGGCCGGCGCTGGCGAGGGGCTCGGCGGTGAAATCCAGCTCGAACGGGCCGGCCAGCGAGGCGAGGTTTTTCAGGCGAATGGCGAGGATTTTCATGGCTGCTCGCTCTCCAGCTGCACGTCCTGAAGCAGGGTCGCGAAGTCCTGCAGCGTCTGCTCATCCACTTCGCTGCCGTAGCTGTCCTGCCATGCACGGCTGAACAGTTCCTGCGGGCTCAACTGGTCCAGTTCGATCAGGTCTTGATTGGCGTCTTCATCACGACTGCCCTTGCCGGCGTATTCGGCGGCGATGCGCACCAGTCGCACGGCCTTGCCCTCCAGCGCGGCTTCGATCTGGTTGCGCAGGTCCGGCTGAGGTTCGTCCAGACGCACACGGACTTCGAGCCACGGCTGACGGTCGACGTCAGCCAGCAAATCGATGTCCGGAAGATCCCGCAGTTGCAGCAACAGCTCGGCCAGTGGCGCCGGGCCGACCCGTTGCAAGTTCACGGCGCGGGGAATCAGCAGGGGTTTGACGCTGACCAGCTTGTCGCCGTCGCACTCGATTTCGAGGATCTGATGCTGGTAGCCGATTTCCGAAAACGACAGCGGGATGGGAGAGCCGCAGTAGCGAATGCGGTCCTCGCCGTTGATTCGCTGGGGTTTGTGCAGATGCCCGAGCGCCACGTAGGTGATGCTTTCGCCGAAGAGGCTGGCGGGCAGGGCTTCGGCGTTGCCGATGATCAGGCTGCGTTCGGAGTCTTCCGACACCGAGCCGCCGGCCATGTGCGCGTGGCTGATGGCGATCAGGGCCTGGCCTTTCTTGCGCCGCTGATTCGCCGCGGCGATAAGCATGTCGTGGACCTGCCCGATGCCGCGCAAGTAGTTGTCGCCCAACGCCGCGCCGGTGACTTCGGCCGGCCGCAGAAAAGGCAACGCCAGGCACCAGCCGAGGACTTTGCCCTTGGCGTTGCTCAGTGGAAGCAGCAGTCGGTCAACGTCCAGCACGCCATCGTCGAGC
Organism: Pseudomonas sp. AK106; assembly: GCF_053903055.1. Lineage (NCBI taxonomy): Bacteria > Pseudomonadati > Pseudomonadota > Gammaproteobacteria > Pseudomonadales > Pseudomonadaceae > Pseudomonas > Pseudomonas sp. AK106. Next base: position 4,072,304 of record NZ_CP096426.1, on the reverse strand, counting down.
CACAGCACCCGGCCCAGCGCGTGGGTGCGCAGGCGTCGCATCAGCGGCGCGGGCAACTCGATGCGCGAGCCGGAGTCGTGGTTGCCGGCGATCATGACGATGGTCAGGTGCGGGTTCTGTTCGTGGGCGCTGACGATGAAGTCGTACAGCCGCTCCTGGGATTTGACCGGCGGATTGACCGTGTCAAAGATGTCGCCGGCGATCAGCAGGACATCCGGTTTGCGCTCGGCGAGACGGGCCAGCAGCCAGGTCAGGAAGCCGGCGTGTTCGAAATCTCGCTCCTGACCATGGAGGTTCTGGCCGAGGTGCCAGTCGGAGGTGTGGAACAGACGCATGGGGGTACCTTGGTTTAACAATCAGCGCATTTTATCTGTGACCTGAGAATGCGCTGATCGATGGAAATCATTTCGGATAAAGCGGCGGCAAGCTGTCGCCCCCGCTCGGGTCCTGGGGGTTTTCGATGGCGGGCAGCGCTTTGACGGCGCGCCAGAGGTCTTCGCCCAGCCACAGTTTTTCGGTCTCGCTGTACAACGCGCCGTTCAGGCCGTCCAGCGCATGCGACAGCGGCACGAAGCGCGCAGCCATATCGGCCAGGGTTTCCGGCTGCTGTCGGGCCCAGGCGTCCAGCGCCTGGCGGGTGGCGTGGGGATCGTTGGCCAGGGAGGCGCGTTTCAGGTCGTCGAGCACTGTACGCGGACTCGGCCCCGTTTGCGCGACCCGGGCCAGCGCCGGTTGCCAACGACCGCGCCACCACAGGCCGAAGCCCAGCAACGTGGTGAAGCTCAACAGCACTGTGCTCAACTGCCACGGCCACACCGGCGGGCCGATCACCGTCACATTGCTGTTGTCGCTTACGGGCGTGTCCACCGCAAACGCCGGGTTAAGGCTGACCTGCAAGGTGCGGGCGGGCAGGGCGCTGTGTTCAAGGTGATCTTCCTGGGTGTTCCACCAGACCAGATCGATAGCGGGAATCTCGATGGCGCCGGGACGGTTGGGGACGAGCGCTTCCCGCTCCTCGCGCACGCCGGTCAAACCGCGCTCACCGGGCTTGTTGCTCAGTTGCGGCTGATCGGGGTAACGCCGCAATGCGCTGACGTCGGTGGCAGGCAGCGGCGGCAACTGCGCGCTGGACAAGCCTTCGGCTTTCAGTTGCAAGGTGCGCGTGAGGGAGTCGCCGACCTGGCTGTGGGCCGGTTCCGGGCTCCAGTTTTCACTGAGGCTGATGCTGCGCGCCGGCAGCCATGGCGTGTCGGCGGGGTAGTGCGCCGGTTGCGGCTTGACGTCGAGGGTCAGGGGCAGCGACGTCACGTGCATCAATCGGCCCGGCTTCGGCCCGCTGGCGATTGCGCCCGGTGCCATGGCGGCGGCTGCACTGGCGTCGGTGGTGTCCTGAACCAGCGTGGCGCTGAACGCCTGGGCCGGGATGGTCAGCTTACCGCTGTGCTGGGGGTACAGCGCGTAGCGCATTTCGATCACGCCGTGGCGAATGCCGTTGATCTGCTTCTCGTACGTGCGGGTGTCGCCGAGCTTTTCGATGCGCGCGTCCGGCACTTGCAGCGGCGTCAGGCTGCTGTCGTCGAACAGCGACACCGAGTGGTAGATGCGCACGGTGAGCAAGACCTGCGCCTGAACATACACGCTGTCCTGATCGAGGCTCGCCTCCATGAACACCGGGGCGAGCTTCTGCTCCTGACCCTGGGTGACGGGGCCGACATCGACCACCTGCAGTACGATCGGCTTGCTGAACATTTCGCCCAGCTTCAGCGACGGGATCTCAATCGAGCCGCTGTGGCGCGGCATCAGCGTGATCAGCCAGCGAGTCGTCGCGTGAACGTTGCCTTCCAGTGTGGTCAGGCTGTTGAGCTGCCGGGTGTCGCGCACTTCGAAGTCGGTGTCCAGCGCGGTCATGTCCGGCCTGCCGAAGACGGTCGCGTCGTCGGTTTCAAGGGTCAGTTCAACGGTTTCGCCGGTGTTGACGCGCGTGCGGTCGACGCTGGATTGCAGCGTGGAGCCCGCACTGTCGGCCTGGGCCAGCTGCGCCACTAGAGCGAACAGGCACCACATTCCTGCAATCAGCAACCTGTGCAGACGACTCATCGGGTCTTTTCCTGATGCTGCTGTTGTTCGTACCAGAATTTGCGCCGCAACAGCTCACCGGGTTCGTCGGGGATCTGCCGCAGCCATTGTTCGAGCGCCTGTTTCTGCTCGCCATCGATTTGTCCGTCGCCCGGTTTGCCTGAGACACGCGCCGGCTCATCGCTGTCGGATCCTGCGCCGGAAGCCTGCTCGTCGGCGGCGCTTTGCTGATCGCTGGCCGAGCGGTCGGCATTGGCCTCCTGCGGCGCCGACTGCGCGCTCGACGACGACTGTCCGGCATTGCCTTCGCGGGCCTTGTCGGCATTCTCGTCAGTCTTCGCCTTCTCGTCGGCTTTCCCCTGATCCGATGCCTTGGTCTGCTCCAGCACCTGTTCCACCAACGCCTTGTTGGCCAACGCCGCCGGGAAGTCCGGTTGACGCTCCAGCGCCTGTTCATAGGCGTCGATGGCGGCTTCCAGCTCACCGCTTCGGGCCAGCGCATTGCCGCGATTATAATGGTCGGCTGCGCTGCTGCCCTGGGCAAAGCGCTGGGCGGCGCCGGCGTAGTCACCGGCCTGGTACAGCGCAACACCTTGCCACTGCGGGTCTTCGAAATGCCGCGCGGCTTCTGCCGGGTGATGCCGCTTGAGCAGGTGCTCGCCCTGTTGATCGGGGCGGCGCCACAGGTCGTCGAAACCAGAGGCATAGCTGGGTTGCGGCACGGCCATCAGCAGCAACGGCAGGCACAACAACCAACCGCGTCGCCCGGCGCAACCGGCCAGCAGCAGAAGCGGCAACAGCAACCAGTAGCCCTGGTCGGCCCAGCGGTCGAGGCGCACTTTCTGGCCCTGGCTGATCAGACTCTTCGGACCGTCGAGCAGGCCCAGGTCGTTGAGGTCCTGGTTGTCCAGGCGCAGCGACGTGTAGCGACCGCCCATGCCGTCGGCGAAATCCTTGAGCACCGGCCCGTCCAGACGCGGCACAAGGATGCCGCCCTGGGCGTCCTTCAGAAAACCGCCTTTCTCCTGGGTGACCGGGGCGCCTTCAGCGGTACCGACGCCGAGCATCAATAAAGGAGGGGCGTCGCGGCCGGTCATCGCGGTGCGAATGCCCTGACGCTCGGCGTCGCTGAGGGACGAACCGATCCACAGCAGCCGCCCTTGACCGAGGTCGCCCTGTTCCAGCAAGTCGAGAGCCTTGCGCACGGCGAGGTCTGCGCGCTGGCCGGCTTCGGGCATGATCGACGGCTTGATCGCATCCAGCAGGTTTTTGCTGGTCGCCAGGTCGTCCGACAGCGGCACCAGCGTGTGGGCGCTGCCGGCATACACGATGATCGCGGTCTGTGAATCGCTGCGCGCCTGTAACAGGTCGAGCACTTTGCGCCGCGCCTGTTCCAGACGGGTGGGCGGACTGTCGGCGGCGAGCATTTCCGGCGTCAGTTCGAGCATCACCACCAGTGGATCAACCGGCCGCTGACTGTTCTGCTCGACACGCTGCCAGCTCGGGCCGAGCAGTGCCAGGACCGCCAGCAACCAGCCGAGACCCAGTACCACCCAGGGCCATTTGCTGTCCCGGCCACCGCCGCCACTGAGCAACGCTGAATGAAACGCGCTGGGCAAAATCATCTGCCAGCGCCCGACGCGCTTCTGCCGATTCCATAACCGCCACAGCAGCCAGCCGAGCGCGGGCAGCAGGAGCAGCCAGCCAGGGCGGGACCAATGGGGCCATACACCGGAGAGAAAGTCGATCATGGGCGCCTCGTCAGGCGCTTCAAGCGTTCACGCCACAGCGTGGCCTGTACAAGCGTCGGGCGGCGCGAAAAAAGGCGGTAAACCGGGTTGTTCGGCCACCGCTCCTGGACCACCAGCAGAAGGCTCAGCAACAGGGCCATCGCCAACGGCACATGATAAAGCGCCCGGGCCGGACGTGCCTGGGTCGGTTGCTGTGCCACCGGCTCAAGCCGGTCCAGCGCCTTGCCGATGCCGGCGAGTTCGGCGCCGTTGCGCGCGCGGAAATACTGCCCACCGCTGACTGCGGCGATTTCCCGCAGCGCAGGCTCGTCCAGATCCAGGCTGGGGTTGAGGCCAAGAATGCTGGTGGCGCCTTTATCGGGATCGGCACCGATGCCGATGGGGTAGATTTTCACGCCTTCGCTGGCGGCCAGACGCGCGGCCGTTCTCGGGTCGATCTGGCCCGCGTTGTTGGCGCCGTCGGTGACCAGAATCAGCACGCGGCTCTGGGCCGGGCGTTGGCGCAGACGCTTCAACGCCAGGCCGATCGCGTCGCCGATAGCGGTGTTCTTGCCGGCAATGCCGATCCGCGCTTCGTCCAGCCAGACCCGCACGGTCTTGCGGTCAAAGGTCAGCGGCGCCTGCAGATATGCCTGGCTGCCGAACAGAATCAGGCCGATGCGATCACCCTGACGGTGTTCAAGAAAGTCCCCCAGCAGGGTTTTTACCAGGGTCAGGCGGCTGACCTCGTCGTTTTTCCAGACCATGTCCGGGTAATCCATCGATCCCGACACGTCCACTGCGACCAGCAGATCGCGGCCGCTGGCGGCAACCGGTAACGGCTCGCCCAGCCATTGTGGACGGGCGGCAGCGACCAGCAACAGGAGCCAGACGGTCACGAACGGCAATTGTCGCCGCCAGCCCGGCAAATGGGTTCGCGCACGGCGCCCGGCCAGACCTTCCAGCTCCTGGAGAAAGCTGACGTTCAGCGCCGCTTCGCCGCTGTCTGCGGCGGGCAGCACAAGGCGCATCAGCCAGGGCAGCGGGAGGAGGGCGAAAAGCCACGGCCAGGCGAACTCAAACATGCTTGCGAATCCAGGTCTCGACCGACTGGGTCAGGCCGTTGATGGCCTTGTCGTCGAGTTTGCATTCGGGCTTGTAGGCGCCCTCGACGAGGATCATCCAGCGCGTGAGGCCGGCGGCCGGGCAGCGGTTGTCGAGGAACGCCAGCCATTTGCGGCCATTGAGGGTGTGGCTCTGGCTGTAGGGGTAGTGATTGCGGCACAGGCGCTTGAGCAGACCGTTGATCTGTTGCAGCCAGGCTCCGGCCGGTGCGCCGTCGTAGGGTTTGGGCATCTGCGCGAGTTCGACCAGTGCGGCCTGGCGCAAGGGGTCCAATGGCTCGACGGTGTCAGCGCTGGCCTTTTTTGGCAGCAGCGTGCGCGCTCGCCACAGGCCGTAGCCGAGCGCGGGCAGCAGGATCAGCAACAGCCACCAGCCCGGCGCGGGCGGCCAGAACCCGACCGGCTCCGGCAGGATCAGCGGTTGCAGCTGGTCCAGCGCACTCATGGCTGTTTCACCGGACGCTGGCCGTTGAGGTACTCGCGCAATTGCTCGACCATTTCACGCTGAGTGCTCAGCGGCATCAACAGCACGCGCAGTTTCTGCGCCAGCAGTTCCCAGCGCGCCTGACGCGCCTCGCCCTGGGCGCGGTAGCTCTGGCGCAGGTCGGCGTTCAGGGTGTCGAGCTCCAGGTGCGCGCCGCGGTCAGCGAAGCGCAATAAACCGGCGGCGGGCAACGCGTGGTCAAGCGGGTCGGACAGCGGCAGCAGCAACAGGTCGCAATGCCGTGACAGCAAGGCCAGTTGCTGTTCGGCCGAATCGGACAGCGCGCGCTCGTCGCACAGGATGATCGCCAGACTGCCCGGACGCATCACCTCCCGCGCACGACGCAGCGCCACGCCGAAGGTGTCACGGTCGGCAGCCGCTTCGGTATGCAGCGACTGATTGACTCGCACCAGCCGGTTCAGCAGTTGCAGCAGGCTTTGCTTGCTGCGTCGCGGCTTGATTTCGTAATGCTCGTTGTCACCGAACACCAGCCCGCCGACCCGGTCGTTGTGGCCCAGTGCGGCCCATCCCACCAGCGCGGCAGCCTGGGCGGCGAGGACTGACTTGAACATCAGCCCGGACCCGAAAAACAGGCGGCGGCTTTGCTCGACCATGATGAAAATCGGCCGCTCGCGTTCTTCGTGAAACAGCTTGGTGTGGGGTTCTTGCGTGCGGGCGGTGACGCGCCAGTCGATGGTCCTGACGTCGTCGCCGGCCTGATAGACCCTGACCTGATCGAAGTCCACCCCGCGCCCGCGCAGCTTGGAATGGTGCAGACCAATCAGCGGGCTGCGCTGGCTGGGGGTGGAGAACAGCTGCACTTCCCGCACGCGATGACGCATTTCAATCAGCTCGGCGAGGCTGATGCGAATGCCCGGTTGGGAAATCAGATAGGGTTGCATGGGGTCAGGCGACGGCCACGACGTCGAGAATGCGCTGGATCACGCGGTCTTGATCGATGCCCGCCGCTTCTGCTTCGAACGACAGAATGATGCGGTGACGCAGCACGTCGAAGACCATCGCCTGGATGTCCTCCGGGCTGACGAAATCCCGCCCGGCCAGCCAGGCGTGGGCCCGGGCGCAGCGGTCCAGGGAAATCGAACCGCGGGGGCTTGCGCCATAACCGATCCACTCGGCCAGCTCGGCATCGAACTTGGCGGGCGTGCGGGTCGCCATTACCAGCTGCACCAGGTATTCCTCAACGGCATCGGCCATGTACAGGCCAAGGATTTCCTTGCGCGCCGCGAAGATCGCCTGCTGGCTGACCCGGCGCTCCGGCTTGGTCTCGCCGTTGAGCGCTTCGCCCCGGGCCTGCTGGAGGATCTTGCGTTCGACGGTGGCGTCCGGGAAGCCGATCTTGACGTGCATCAGAAACCGATCGAGCTGCGCTTCGGGCAGCGGGTAGGTGCCTTCCTGCTCGATGGGGTTTTGCGTCGCCATCACCAGAAACAGCGGCGACAGGTCGTAGGTACTGCGCCCGACACTGACTTGACGCTCGGCCATGGCTTCCAGCAGCGCCGATTGCACCTTGGCCGGCGCGCGGTTGATTTCGTCGGCCAGCACCAGGTTGTGGAAGATGGGGCCTTGCTGGAACACGAAACTGCCGGTTTCCGGACGATAGATCTCGGTGCCGGTGATGTCGGCCGGGAGCAGGTCGGGGGTGAACTGAATGCGATGGAATTGTGCTTCGATGCCTTCAGCCAGCTCTTTGATCGCCTTGGTCTTCGCCAGTCCCGGCGCGCCTTCGACCAGCATGTGACCGTCGGCCAGCAGCGCGATCAGCAAGCGCTCAACCAGTTTCTCCTGCCCGAGGATCTGGGTGGAGAGAAAGGTCCGCAGCGCGATCAACGCTTCACGATGTTCCATCGATGACAGTTCCTGGCAGGAGAGGCAGCAGCGCCAAGTGGCGCCGAAGCTGGGGGCGTTACTTTAATCCATCGCAGGGGCGCCGACTAATCGGCCGGCGGGTTTTTTCGGCTTTTCAGCAAAGGACGGGGCAAAAACAAGAACTGTCTTACATTTGCGTCAATTGGGGCCCGATGCCGGGGAGGTCTCAGTTGATCTGGCTGACGTACGTCCCGACACCGCTGAGGATGATCCGCAGCGTGGCGTCCAGCTCGGCCAATTCACTGGCGGGGGTGCTGTGGGTGATCTCATACGCCGTATCACCGCCCAGGGGAGTAGCGTCGGCGGCGTTGATTTCGACGAGCAGCCGGGTGGCGCTCAGGGTGACGGTGATGTTGTCTTCGACATGGATAGTGTCGTCACGAAACGTGATATCGACCTCATCCTCATCGGGGAAACGCGCGAGCAGAAACAGATCACCGGTGCTGCTGCCATGGCAACAGGCCAGCGCCATATCATCTTCCTCCTCGTCGCATGGGTTATAGATGAAGCTGTCGGTGGTCATTTGCATGGCGGTGATTCCTGTGGCTGGGGGGCAGGGCAGGGATGGATTTTGCCAGTCTTGTGGGAGATTTGCTGGATATTGCGGTTGGCAGTTGAATGACCGATCCGCCGGGGACAGATTAATTTACGGTGAAGCGCTGTAAATAAATCAGTCCCCTTAGCAGGCTGGCCCCTTCCCGGCTAAAGCCGGTCCCACTAAAAAAGCAGCGCGTGCATCAAGTGGGATTGGCGATGACTGTAGGACCGGCTTTAGCCGGGAAGCTTTTGCTTTTGATCTTCGTACACAAAATGTCCAGGCACCGCCAAACGCGACTTTGGTGCAGGCTGAGCGCAGGTCTCGCGCAGTGGGCCGAGCCGCATGGATGCGGCGAGAGCGCCGTCAGGACATGGATGTCCGTTCGGCGCGGGCCCACGGAGCGGGACCGGAGTGAAGGAACCCTGACGAAGGAAGGGCCAAGCCAGGAGCAGGCACCCTTGGTTACTTGGGGTGCTTTTCCAAGTAACTCGCCGAAGGCGAAACCAAGGCCGTTAGGCCGACGCTCTTGATCTTCTTCTAGCCGCACCGCGTACCCCGGGGACAGATTAATTTACGGTGAAGCGCTGTAAATAAATCAGTCCCCTCAAGCCGAAGTAACTCGCCGAAGGCGAAACTCTCTGCCGTTAGGCAGAGCCTCTTGAGCGCAACCCGATGTCCGAATATGTCGCAGCATCGCAAGCAGATTCAGGGCGCCACTCGTTAAGCTGCACCCGAGCCGAACAAATGTGACGGCACACACACCAAAAGCGTTAGTAATTCACGCAGTGCCAATCGCATTGCCCTCTGTCACGTTATGCTGACTATCATCGACCAGACGCAAACGAGGCAAACACAAAGCTCCACCCGACACACGCATCTCTCCTATATAAAAGCTCAAGCCAATCGGAGTACCACAGATGGCGTTCTTCACCGCAGCCAGCAAGTCCGACTTCCAGCACCAACTGCGAGCGGCACTGGCTCAGCACATCAGCGAACAGGCACTGCCACAAGTGGCGCTGTTCGCCGAACAATTCTTCGGCATCATCTCCCTCGACGAACTCACCCAGCGCAGACTCTCTGACCTGGCCGGTTGCACCCTCTCGGCCTGGCGCCTGCTTGAACACTTCGAGCACGGCACGCCTGAAGTGCGGGTCTACAACCCCGATTACGAACGTCACGGCTGGCAGTCCACCCACACCGCCGTCGAAGTGCTGCACCACGACCTGCCGTTCCTGGTCGACTCGGTGCGCACCGAACTGAACCGCCGCGGCTACAGCATCCACACGCTGCAGACCACCGTGCTCAGCGTGCGTCGCGACGAGAAGGGCCAACTGCTCGAACTGCTGCCAAAAGGCACCGGCGGCGACGGCGTGCTGCAAGAATCGTTGATGTACCTGGAGATCGACCGTTGCGCCAATGCCGCGGAGCTGAACGTGCTCGCCCGCGAACTGGAGCAGGTGCTGGGTGAAGTCCGCGTCGCGGTGGAAGACTTCGAGCCGATGAAAGCCAAGCTCCACGAGCTGCTGGCCGGCATCGACGCCACGGAGTACACCATTGACCCGGAGGAGAAATCCGAGGTCAAGGTGTTCCTCGAATGGCTGGTCAACAACCACTTCACGTTCCTCGGCTATGAAGAATTCACCGTCAGCAGCGAAGGCGAGGGCGGTCAGCTCCAGTACGACCCGTCGTCCTTCCTTGGCCTGACCAAACTACTGCGCGCAGGGCTCACCGCCGAAGACCTGCACATCGAAGGCTATGCAGTGAACTACCTGCAGGAGCCTACCCTGCTGTCGTTCGCCAAGGCTGCGCACCCGAGCCGCGTGCATCGCCCGGCGTACCCGGACTACGTGTCGATCCGCCAGATCGACGCCGACGGCAAGGTCATCAAGGAATCGCGCTTCATGGGCCTGTACACCTCCTCGGTGTATGGCGAAAGCGTGCGTGCCATTCCTTACATCCGCCGCAAGGTCGCCGAAGTCGAGCGCCGCTCCGGGTTCGACGCCAAGGCGCACCTGGGCAAGGAACTGGCGCAAGTGGTTGAAGTGCTGCCCCGCGACGACCTGTTCCAGACCCCGGTGGACGAGCTGTTCACCACCGTCATGTCGATCGTGCAGATCCAGGAGCGCAACAAGATTCGCGTGTTCCTGCGCAAGGACCCGTACGGCCGTTTCTGCTACTGCCTGGCCTACGTGCCGCGCGACGTCTATTCCACCGAAGTCCGTCAGAAGATTCAGCAAGTGCTGATGGATCGCCTGAAAGCCACTGACTGCGAGTTCTGGACCTTCTTCTCCGAGTCGGTACTGGCGCGCGTGCAGTTGATCCTGCGTGTGGACCCGAAAGTCACCCTCGACATCGATCCGCAGCAGCTGGAAAACGAAGTCATCCAGGCCTGCCGTTCGTGGAAAGACGATTACGCCAGTCTGGTCATCGAAAGCTTCGGCGAAGCTCAGGGCACCAACGTGCTGGCCGACTTCCCGAAAGGTTTCCCGGCCGGCTACCGCGAGCGTTTCGCCGCGCACTCCGCCGTGGTCGACATGCAACACGTGCTGAGCCTGTCCGAAGCCAATCCGCTGGTCATGAGCTTTTACCAGCCGCTGTCCGGCGACAAGGCGCAGCTGCACTGCAAGCTGTACCACGCTGACACGCCGCTGGCGCTGTCCGACGTGCTGCCGATCCTGGAAAACCTCGGCCTGCGCGTACTCGGTGAATTCCCGTATCGCCTGCGCCACACCAATGGCCGCGAATTCTGGATTCACGATTTTGCGTTCACTTACGGCGAAGGCCTGAACCTGGACCTGCAGCAGCTCAACGACACGCTGCAGGACGCCTTCGTCCACATCGTGCGGGGTGAAGCCGAGAACGATGCTTTCAACCGTCTGGTGCTGACCGCCGGTTTGCCGTGGCGCGACGTGGCGTTGCTGCGTGCCTACGCGCGTTACCTGAAGCAGATCCGCCTGGGCTTCGACCTGGGTTACATCGCCAGCACGCTGAACAACCACGCCGACATCGCTCGCGAGCTGACGCGTTTGTTCAAGACCCGCTTCTATCTGGCGCGCAAGCTGAGCGGCGGCGACCTCGACGATATGCAGCAGCGTCTGGAGCAGGCCATTCTGACCGCGCTGGACGGCGTGCAAGTGCTCAACGAAGACCGCATCCTGCGTCGCTACCTTGACCTGATCAAGGCGACCATGCGCACCAACTTCTACCAGACCGACGCCAACGGCCAGAGCAAGAGCTACTTCAGCTTCAAGTTCAACCCGCGCCTGATCCCCGAGCTGCCGAAGCCGGTGCCGAAGTTTGAAATATTCGTCTACTCGCCGCGCGTCGAAGGCGTTCACCTGCGCTTCGGCAATGTGGCCCGTGGCGGCCTGCGCTGGTCCGACCGTGAAGAAGACTTCCGCACCGAAGTGCTGGGTCTGGTCAAAGCCCAGCAGGTGAAGAACTCGGTCATCGTGCCGGTCGGCGCCAAGGGCGGTTTCCTGCCCCGTCGTCTGCCGACCACCGGGACCCGCGACGAGATTCAGGCCGAAGCGATCGCCTGCTACCGCCTCTTCATCTCCGGTCTGCTGGACATCACCGACAACCTGAAAGAAGGCGCACTGGTGCCGCCGGCCAACGTCGTGCGCCATGACGACGATGACCCGTACCTGGTCGTCGCCGCCGACAAAGGCACCGCGACCTTCTCCGACATCGCCAACGGCATCGCCATCGACTACGGTTTCTGGCTCGGCGACGCCTTCGCGTCCGGCGGCTCCGCGGGTTACGACCACAAGAAAATGGGCATCACCGCCAAGGGCGCGTGGGTCGGCGTGCAGCGCCACTTCCGCGAGCGCGGCATCAACGTGCAGCAGGACAGCATCAGCGTGATCGGCGTCGGTGACATGGCCGGTGACGTGTTCGGTAACGGCCTGTTGATGTCCGACAAGCTGCAACTGGTCGCGGCCTTCAACCACCTGCATATCTTCATCGACCCGAATCCGGACCCGGCCAGCAGCTTTGCCGAGCGTCAGCGTCTGTTCGACCTGCCGCGTTCGGCGTGGACCGATTACGACACCAGCCTGATGTCCGCAGGCGGCGGTATCTTCCCGCGCAGTGCGAAAAGCATCGCGATCACCCCGCAGATGAAAGCGCGCTTCGACATCACCGCTGACAAACTGACCCCGACCGAGCTGATGCACGCGCTGCTCATGGCGCCGGTGGATCTGCTGTGGAACGGCGGCATCGGCACCTACGTCAAAGCCAGCACCGAGACCCACGCAGACGTCGGCGACAAGGCCAACGACGCACTGCGCGTCAACGGCAATCAGCTGCGCTGCAAGGTAGTGGGCGAGGGCGGCAACCTGGGCATGACCCAGCTGGGCCGCGTCGAATTCGGCCTGATGGGCGGCGCGACCAATACCGACTTCATCGACAACGCCGGTGGTGTGGACTGCTCCGACCACGAAGTGAACATCAAGATCCTGCTGAACGAAGTGGTCCAGGCCGGCGACATGACCGAGAAGCAGCGCAACCTGCTGCTCGAAAGCATGACCGACGAAGTGGGCAACCTCGTCCTCGGCAACAACTACAAGCAGACCCAGGCCCTGTCTCTGGCGGAGCGTCGTGCCTACGAGCGCATCGCCGAGTACAAGCGCCTGATGAGCGACCTGGAAGTGCGGGGCAAGCTGGACCGTGCCATCGAGTTCCTGCCGGCGGAAGATCAACTGGCCGAGCGCATCGCCGAGAAGAAAGGCCTGACCCGGGCCGAGCTGTCGGTGCTGATCTCCTACAGCAAGATCGACCTCAAGGAAGCGCTGCTGGAATCCCGCGTTCCGGACGACGACTATCTGGCGCGTGACATGGAAACGGCGTTCCCGCCGTCACTGGGCGCTAAGTTCTCCGAGTCGATGCGTCGCCACCGTCTGAAGCGCGAAATCGTCAGCACGCAGATCGCCAACGATCTGGTCAACCACATGGGCATCACCTTCGTGCAGCGGCTCAAAGAGTCGACCGGCATGACCGCCGCCAACGTGGCCGGTGCCTACGTGATCGTGCGTGACATTTTCCACCTCCCGCATTGGTTCCGTCAGATCGAGGCGCTGGACTACAAGGTGCCGGCGGAGATTCAGCTGGCGTTGATGGATGAGTTGATGCGTCTGGGTCGTCGCGCCACGCGCTGGTTCCTGCGCAGCCGTCGCAATGAGCTGGACGCAGGGCGTGATGTGGCGCACTTCGGTCCGCACATCGCGGCACTGGGTCTGAAGCTGGACGAGTTGCTGGAAGGCCCGACCCGTGAGGTCTGGCAGACGCGTTATCAGGAGTACGTCGCGGCCGGCGTGCCGGAGCTGCTGGCGCGGATGGTGGCGGGTACGAGTCACCTGTACACGCTGTTGCCGATCATCGAGGCGTCTGATGTGACTGGTCAGAATGCAGCGGACGTGGCGAAGGTGTATTTCGTGGTGGGCAGTTCGCTGGATGTGACGTGGTATTTGCAGCAGATCAGTGCATTGCCGGTGGAGAACAATTGGCAGGCGCTGGCCCGTGAGGCGTTCCGTGATGATATCGATTGGCAGCAGCGGGCGATTACGGTGTCGGTGTTGCAGATGGCGAATGGTCCTGCGGATGTCGAGGAGCGTTTGAGTCTGTGGCTGGAGCAGCATTTGCCGATGGTCGAGCGCTGGCGCGCGATGTTGGTGGAGTTGCGTGCGGCGAGCGGTAACGATTATGCGATGTATGCGGTCGCTAACCGTGAGTTGCTGGACCTGGCAATGAGTGGGCAGACGGCGGTGGTGTGATGGTTTAGTCGTCTGTAATCGGAAGCCCCGCGTTGTGAGACGCGGGGCTTTTTTTGTTTTTGCGTTGGGGAGATCAAGGTCAAGGGCGTCTGCCTGGGGGCAGACTGTTTCGCCTTCGGCGAGTTACTTGGAAAAGCACCCCAAGTAACCAAGGGTGCTTGCTCCTGGTTTGGCCCTTCGTTTCTCAGGGTTCCTTCACTCCGGTCTCGCTACGTGGGCCCGCCGCCATCCGCCATCCATGGCGGGGGGCGGCTCTCGCGGCATCCATGCCGCTCGGCCCACTGCGCGAAACCTGCGTTTAGCCTGCACCCAAGTCGCGATTGGCGGTGTCTGGACTGTTTGTGTTCAAAGATCAAAAGCAAGGCAGATCAACAGCTTCCCGGCTGAAGCCGGTCCCACAGGATGTACGCGGTGTGCTTCTAGTGGGACCGGCTTTAGCCGGGAAGGGGCCAGTGTGAGCGCTGGCAGTTTTGCTGATCGGACACCCTGCCTGTGGGGGCGAGCTTGCTCGCGAATGCTGTTGATCATTCCCACGCTCCGCGTGGGCATGCATCCCCAGACGCTCTGCGTCGCTCTTCCACAGGCTGAGCGGTTATTTAAAGCGCGCCATGCTGATAGCGTCGACGAGGACGCCGTCGCGTATGGCGTAGTCCCGCAGGCGGCCTTCGGTTTCGAAGCCGAATTTGCGGTACAGCGCCAAAGCGGCTTCGTTGTCGGCAAACACGGTGAGTTCCACCCGGTGCAGGTTCATCCAGTTGTCCGCGACTTCCAGCACAGCGGCCATGAGCCTCGACCCCACCCCTTTGCCCTGCCAGGCCGCCGCGATGCCCATGCCGATGGCGCCGACATGACGCTGGCGAATGCGCGCGTATTGCTCCAGACCAATGTTGCCGATCACCTGACCCTGATGCAGAGCGACAAGCTTCAATGAACGCTCATCCGCCCCAGCCAGCCGTTTGCGCCAGACATCGGCCGACTGATACGGCATCTGAAGCACCTGACGGCACACCGCAGGGTCGTTGTACAACGCCGTCACACCCTCGATATGGGCCTCGGAAAAACGATGGATCACCACCTGATCAACAGCAACATTCACTGGATTCGTCCTATGAAAACAGAAAGAGGGGACAGTCTAAGCGGCTGATTGCGGGCGTGGCTACGGCTAGAAGCATGGATATCGCACGTTGTGACGCTCAGCGTCACGGGATGCATGCCCACGCGGAGCGTGGGAACGATCAACGTGCCAGGCCGCGAAATTGCCCTCGCCCACACCGGCCCCTTCCCGGCTAAAGCCGGTCCCACTAAAAGCAACGCATGCAGTCAGTGAGGCCGTCTTCCCGGCTAAAGCCGGTCCTACTAATAGCAACGCGTACGCCCGTAGGACCGGCTTCAGCCGGGAAGCTTTTGATCTGCTTCTGATCTGCTTCTGATCTGCCTCTGATCTTCATACGCAAATAGCTCAGTCACCGCCAATCGCGACTTTGGTGCAGGCTGAACGCAGGTTTCGCGGAGTGGGCCGAGCGGCATGGATGCCGCGAGAGCCGCTCCCCGCCATGGATGGCGGATGGCGGCGGGCCCACGGAGCGAGACCGGAGTGAAGGGACCCTGACGAAGGAAGGGCCAAACCAGGAGCAAGCACCCTTGGTTACTTGGGGTGCTTTTCCAAGTAACTCGCCGAAGGCGAAACAGTCTGCCCCCAGGCAGACGCCCTTGATCTTAAAAACAAAAAACCCCGCCGAAGCGGGGTTTTCTCAACACGGTCTCAGCTGTTAAGCCTGAACAACCGGGATATTAGCGTTCGCTGCAGCCTCACGGAACTCCGCGATCTGATCGAAGCTCAAGTAGCGATAAACATCGGCAGCCATGCTGTCGATCTTGCCGGCGTACTCCATATACTCCTCGACCGTCGGCAGACGACCCAGAATCGACGCCACAGACGCCAACTCAGCCGACGCCAGATACACGTTCGCCCCATCACCAAGACGGTTCGGGAAGTTACGGGTCGACGTCGACACCACCGTCGAATTCGGCTCTACACGTGCCTGGTTACCCATGCACAGCGAGCAGCCCGGCATTTCCATGCGCGCGCCAGCCTTGCCGTAGATCCCGTAGTAGCCTTCCTCGGTCAATTGATGAGCGTCCATCTTGGTCGGCGGCGACAGCCACAGACGCGTTGGAAGCTGACCCTTGACCTGATCCAGCAACTTGCCCGCCGCGCGGAAGTGGCCGATGTTGGTCATGCACGAACCGATGAACACTTCGTCGATCTTCTCGCCGGCAACGCTGGACAGCAGACGCGCGTCGTCCGGATCGTTTGGCGCGCAGAGCACAGGCTCTTTGATGTCGGCCAGATCAATCTCGATTATTTCTTCGTACTCGGCATCAGCGTCCGCAACCATGAGCTCCGGATTGGCGACCCAGGCTTCCATCGCTTGAGCACGACGCTCCAGCGTGCGCGGATCGCCGTAACCTTGTTCGATCATCCAGCGCAGCAGCGTGATGTTTGAGTTCAGGTATTCGGTGATCGACTCTTTCGACAGCTTGATCGTGCAACCTGCGGCAGAACGCTCGGCCGAGGCATCGGACAGTTCGAATGCCTGCTCGATGCTCAGGTTGTCCAGGCCTTCGATTTCCAGGATGCGGCCCGAGAAGGCGTTTTTCTTGCCTTTCTTCTCGACGGTCAGCAAACCGTTCTGGATCGCGAAGTAAGGGATCGCGTGCACCAGGTCACGCAGGGTGATGCCCGGTTGCATCTCGCCCTTGAAGCGGACCAGGATCGACTCCGGCATGTCCAGCGGCATGACGCCGGTGGCAGCGGCAAACGCCACCAGACCCGAACCGGCCGGGAACGAGATGCCCATCGGGAAGCGGGTGTGCGAGTCACCGCCGGTACCGACGGTGTCCGGCAGCAGCATGCGGTTCAGCCAGCTGTGGATGATGCCATCGCCCGGACGCAGGGAAACGCCGCCGCGGGTCATGATGAAGTCAGGCAGCGTGTGGTGCGTGGTCACGTCGATCGGCTTCGGATACGCCGCGGTGTGGCAGAACGACTGCATCACCAGATCGGTCGAGAAGCCCAGGCACGCCAGGTCTTTCAGTTCATCACGGGTCATGGGACCTGTGGTGTCCTGAGAGCCGACGGTGGTCATCTTCGGTTCGCAGTAGGTGCCGGGACGCACACCTTTGCCTTCCGGCAGACCGCATGCCTTGCCCACCATTTTCTGCGCCAGGGTGAAACCTTTGCCGGTGTCGACAGGGGCTTCAGGCAGCTTGAACAGGTCGGTCGGACCCAGGCCCAGCTCGGCGCGCGCCTTGTCGGTCAGGCCACGGCCGATGATCAGCGGGATACGACCGCCAGCACGGACTTCGTCGAGCAGCACCGGGGTCTTCAGTTCGAAGGTGGTGATGACTTCTTCGCTGTCATGCTTGCAGACTTTGCCCGCGTACGGGTAGACGTCGATCACGTCGCCCATGTTGATGTTCGAGACATCGAATTCGATTGGCAGAGCGCCGGCATCTTCCATGGTGTTGTAGAAGATCGGCGCAATCTTGGT
Source organism: Pseudomonas sp. AK106 (assembly GCF_053903055.1). Taxonomy (NCBI): domain Bacteria; kingdom Pseudomonadati; phylum Pseudomonadota; class Gammaproteobacteria; order Pseudomonadales; family Pseudomonadaceae; genus Pseudomonas; species Pseudomonas sp. AK106. The sequence continues at coordinate 4,055,137 of NZ_CP096426.1, read as the reverse complement.
GCCGAAGCAGAAACCGCCAGCGCGCTTGTTCGGGACGTTCGGGACGTCGTCGCCGAAGAACCACAGCACCGAGTTGGTCGCCGACTTTCGCGAAGAACCGGTGCCGACCACGTCGCCGACGTAGGCGATAGGGAAGCCCTGACCGCGCATTTCTTCGATCTGCTTCATCGGGCCGATGGAGCCCTGAACGTCAGGCACGATCCCTTCACGGGCCATTTTCAACATGGCGAGGGCGTGCAGCGGGATGTCCGGACGCGACCAGGCATCAGGTGCAGGCGACAGGTCGTCGGTGTTGGTTTCGCCGGTGACCTTGAAGACGCGCAGGCTGATCTTCTCGGCCAGGGTCGGGCGCTTCTGGAACCACTCGCCGTCAGCCCAGGACTGCATCACGCCCTTGGCGTGTGCGTTGCCGTTCTTCGCTTTTTCAGCGACGTCGTGGAAGGCGTCGAACATCAGCAGTGTGTGCTTCAGTTGCTGTGCGGCGACCGGTGCCAGCTCGGCATCGTCGAGCAGGTCAACCATGGTGACGATGTTGTAGCCGCCCTGCATGGTGCCGAGCAGTTCGACGGCGCGCTTCTTGTCCAGCAGAGGGGATTGAACTTCGCCCTTGGCCAGAGCAGAGAGGAAACCGGCTTTGACGTAGGCAGCTTCGTCAACGCCCGGTGGAACGCGATTGGTGATCAGGTCAAGCAGGAAAGCTTCTTCGCCAGCCGGTGGGTTTTTCAGCAGCTCGACCAGGCCTGCAGTTTGTTCGGCGTTAAGCGGCTGGGGCACGATACCCTGGGCGGCACGCTCTTCGATGTGTTTACGGTAGGCTTCAAGCACAGTATTACCCTCATCAGTGGTCCCAAATGGGTGTCCGGGACGCTCATCCAGAGAAGGTCCGCATCGGCGCTCTCGAACTTTTTAAAGTTTCTTGGCAGGAAGCTGACGATCTCCAACAGAAGCTGTTTTCAAAGTTTTACGCCTGCATGATCGGTCGAGGAGGGGACGCAAGCGAACTCGCGTCGGACCGGACTGCGGGGCGGGCTTTGTGCGACAAGTGGCTGGCCGACTCATCGTAAAAAGCCCTGACTGTGCTCGTGACGCTTTGAAAACAGCTTCCAACGGACATTGGCGCCTTAAAAGGCCCGGTGATTCTACGGTAAAAAACCGCTGAAGGTAAGTTAGCCCCTACAGGTTGAAGGGTGTACCTCGTTAGACAAAGGGCTAACATGCCGGCTTGTTTCGTTCGCCGCCGTGTTGCTCCGTCATGCCCAATCAAATCATCAAAACGCCCTGCGTGGGCCTGTGCTCCACTGTCTACGGCGACCTCGTGTGCCGCGGATGCAAGCGCTTCCACCACGAAGTGATCCACTGGAACGGCTACGACGAAGACGCGAAGCGCGCTGTCTGGCTGCGCCTGGAACAGCTGCTGGTGCAAGTGATGGCCGGGAAAGTCGAGGTGTTCGACCCGGCCAGGTTGCGGGCGCAACTGGAGCAACGCAAAATCCGTTTCGTCCCGCATCAGTCGGAATATTGCTGGGCGTACCAGTTGATTGCACGGGGCGCGCGGGTGATCAACCAGCTGGACGCCTACGGCATGGTGCTGCTGCCGGAGTTTCGCGACTGGTCGCTGCCTGAACTGCGCGATGCCATTGATCGGGAATTCTTCCTGCTGTCCGAAGCGCATTACGAGCGCTACATCGCGCCCGGCTTCCTCAAGGATGCAATGGGTGCGGTCTGACAGTGGCGTGACCCTCACCCGCTGGCAGTAAATCCTGCGCTTTTCATCTGCGCAGGCTGGCTCTGTCCGTCAGGCTCCGTATAATGCTGCGCCTTGCCCAGCCAGCCATCCGTGAACCCATGCAGATTTATCCAGAGATCGACGCCTTCCTGCTTTGCCCCACGCCCGACAGTTGGGTTCAGGCCGCTTTGCAGAATCTGGATATCCTGCTGATCGATCACGCCAACAATGAAAAGAAGGCCGCCGGTGCGGCGTTTCAGTTCATGTTCCAGTACAACGACAAGTTCGACCTGCTGGCGAAGATGTCGCGGCTGGCGCGCGAAGAGCTGCGTCACTTCGAGCAAGTGATCGGCATCATCAAGAAGCGCAACATCCCGATGGCCAACATCAGTTCGGCGCGCTATGCCGGGTCGTTGCGCAAACTCGTTCGCACCCACAACCCCTATCGCCTGACCGACGCGCTGGTCGTCGGCGCCATCGTTGAAGCGCGTTCCTGCGAACGCTTCGCAGCACTGGTGCCGCATCTGGACGAAGACCTGTCGAAGTTCTACGCCAGCCTGCTCAAGTCCGAAGCCCGGCATTTTCAGGATTACCTGAAGCTTGCCTACACCTACGGCAACGAAGCAGACGTCGACGCCAAGATCGAAGAAATCCGCCTGGCCGAGCGCGAGCTGATCCTTAGCCCGGACGAAGACTTCCGCTTTCACAGCGGCGTGCCGGCGCTCTAAGCCCACTGTAGAAACCTACCTATTCAGCAGGCGAACCACGTTCGTCTGAATTCGCGCGCCTTAAAATTTGTTTCATTGTGTGTTTGCTGCCTAGGCAGTAAGATCCGCCCCATTCACTGCCTAAGCAGATAATGGGTGGCTATCAATGGCACATTTCACTCCTGAAAACTTTCACGACAGTCTGTTGGGTATGCTGCTGGGCCGGACTGAGCAGCTGAAAAACCGCATCCTCGACCGACATCTCGAGCCCCACGGCGTCACCGCGCAGCAGTTCAAAGTGCTGGTGATGATCGCGCGTTTCTGCGCCGAGACCCCGGCTGACATTTGCCGCATGTTGAACCTCGACAGCGGTTCGATGACCCGCATGCTCGATCGTCTTGAGCAGAAAAACCTGCTGTCCCGTGCGCGCTCGGAATCCGATCGGCGTCAGGTGCAACTGGTGCTCACCGATGAAGGCAAGGCGCTCTCCGATCTGCTCCCGGAAATCGGTGCACACGCGATGAACGAGATGGTCGGCGTCCTGGAAGACAGTGAGCTGCTGGCATTGGAAAAGATTCTGACGAAAATTCTGGTTGCCTCGGGCGACCCCATCACGATTGCCCGGATCGCCGAACGATGAGCACTCACATTCAGCGGGGCTCGACCCTGCGCACGTCCTTGAGCGTGATAGTCGTGGCACTGGTGCTGGCCGGTTGCGCCAGTTCCAAAGGCCTGAACACCGAAGCCGTCGGCATCGATGCCAACAGCCTGCAGACCGCCCAGAGCCTCAACGGCATCACCCTGTCACCGGCGGCCTGGCCCAAGCGCGACTGGTGGACCAGCCTGGGCGATCCACAGCTCAACAGCTTGATCACTGAAGCGCTGCGCGACAGCCCGGACATGCAGATCGCCGCGGCCCGTACCCGTCAGGCCAGTGCCCAGGCCTATGCCGCCGACGCCGAACGCATGCCGACCGTCGATGCCGATGCCGGCGTCAGCCGTTCCCGTCTGGCCCGCGACCAGGACCCGACCGGTGCAGGCGGGCGCTATAGCACCTTGCGCAGCCTGAGCGCCGGCTTCAATTACAACTTCGATCTGTGGGGCGGCCAGCGCGCTGCCTGGGAAGCGGCATTGGGCCAGGCCCGTGCCAGCGAAGTCGATCAGCAAGCGGCGCAACTGACCCTGGCGGCCGACGTCGCCCGCGCCTACAGCGACCTGGGCCAGGCCTACCTCGTCCGCGACCTGGCGGCCGAAGACCTCAAGCGCACCAGTCAACTGCTGGACCTGGGCGCGCGGCGTTTCAAGTCGGGCATCGACAGCGAGTACCAGTACGAGCAGACCCAGAGCCTTGAAGCCAACTCCCGCGAATCGCTCGCGGACGCGGACAAGAGCCTGCGCAGCGCCAAGATCCAGCTGGCCGTGCTGATGGGCAAAGGCCCGGACCGTGGCGAACAACTGAGCCGGCCTGCCGTGCTGCAACCCGCTGTTGTGGCCTTGCCCTCGGTTGTGCCCGCTGAGTTGCTGGGCCGTCGCCCCGATCTGGTGGCGGCGCGGTGGCGGGTTGAAGCGGCGAGCAAAAACATCGACGTCAGCAAGACCAACTTCTACCCGAACCTCAACCTGAGCGCGTCGGCGGGAGTGGAGTCGCTGTTGGGCGACGCGATGTTCGGCTCGGCCAGTCGCTTTTTCAACGTCGCGCCGACAGTGTCGCTGCCGATCTTCGACGGTGGCCGTCGCCGTGCCGACCTTGATGCGCGGGACGCCGACTACGACCTCGCCGTGGCGCAGTACAACAAGACGCTGGTCCGGGCGCTGGGGGATGTCAGCGATGGCATTGGCCAGTTGCGCGACATCCGCCGCCAGATCGAGGCGCGCCAGCAGGCGACCGACGTCATTCAGAAATCCTACGACACCGTCGTTCAGCGCTACTCATCCGGCATCGGCAACTACCTGGACGTGCTGAGCGTCGAGCAACAACTGCTGCAATCGCAACGCCAACAGGCTGATCTCAACGCGGAACGAATCGATCTTTCGATCCAGTTGATGCAGGCCCTCGGGGGAGGCTTCGAAGACAGCAAGCCCGGCGAAAACGCCGCCCCGGTCGTCCCGTCAACTGCTTCGCTGACTCATTAAGGTAATCGTCATGGCCACTGCCACTACCGACAACAACCCTGCAAACGAACAAAAGGACGCCAACGCATCGGCGCCCGGCAACAGCGCCGACAAAGGCGGCGACAAAGGCGCCGAGCAGACCAAACCGGCCAAGAACCCGCGCAAGCGCAAGCTGCTGTTTCTTGGCCTGCTGCTGGTCGTGGTGCTCGGTGCGGTGGGTGTCTGGGCCTGGTACGAAATGTACGGCCGATGGAGCGAGAGCACCGACGATGCCTACGTCAACGGCAACGTCGTGGAGATCACCCCGCAAGTCACCGGCACCGTGGTGAGCATCGGCGCCGACGACGGCGATCTGGTCCGCGAAGGTCAGGTGCTGGTGCAGTTCGACCCGAATGACGCCGAAGTGGCGCTGCAAAGTGCCGAAGCCAATCTGGCAAAAGTAGTGCGTCAGGTGCGCGGTCTGTACAGCAACGTCGACGGCATGAAAGCGCAGCTGGCGGCCCAGCGCGCCGAAGTGCAGAGAGCCCAGGACAACTACAACCGTCGTCGCAGTCTGGCGGCGGGCGGGGCAATTTCTCAGGAAGAGCTGTCCCACGCCAAGGATGACCTGACCACCGCGCAGAACGCGTTGACCAACATCCAGCAGCAACTGGCAACCAGCAGCGCGCTGGTGGATGACACCCAGGTCTCTTCGCACCCGGACGTCAAATCGGCTGCCGCGCAACTGCGTCAGGCCTACCTGAGCAACGCGCGCAGCACGCTGATCGCGCCGGTCACCGGTTACGTTGCCAAGCGCACCGTGCAACTGGGCCAGCGGGTTCAGCCGGGCACTGCGCTGATGGCCGTGATTCCCCTCGACCAGCTGTGGATCGACGCCAACTTCAAGGAAACCCAGCTCGGCCAGATGCGCATCGGCCAGCCGGTGGACATCGAAGCCGACCTGTATGGCGGCGACGTCAAGTACAGCGGCACCGTGGACAGCGTCGGCGCCGGCACCGGCAGTGCGTTTGCCTTGCTGCCTGCGCAAAACGCCACCGGTAACTGGATCAAGATCGTCCAGCGTGTGCCGGTGCGGGTTCGCATCAACGCCGATGAACTGGCCAGGCACCCGCTGCGCATCGGTCTGTCGACCACCGTTGACGTGAACCTGCATGACCAGAGCGGTCCGGTGCTGGCGCAGCAACCGCCGAAGCAGCCGCTGTTCACCACCGATGTCTACGCCAAGCAACTGGCCGATGCCGACACGATGATTGCCCGCGTGATCCACGAGAACAGCGCGTCAACCAGCGGCAAGACGGCCCAGCGCTGATTCGCCAATCCATCTGCCCCGGCCCGCTTCAGCCGGCCGGGGTGATCTTCGAGTGTCAAAGGATTCGCGATGAGTACTAACGCTCCCGCTTCTTTTACGCCGCCAAGCCTGTTGCTGACCACCATCGGCCTGTCGCTGGCGACTTTCATGCAAGTGCTCGACACGACCATCGCCAACGTGGCCTTGCCGACCATCTCCGGCAACCTCGGCGTGAGTTCGGAGCAGGGCACGTGGGTCATCACCTCGTTCGCGGTCAGTAACGCCATCGCGCTGCCGCTGACCGGCTGGCTCAGTCGACGCTTCGGTGAAGTGAAGCTGTTTCTGTGGGCCACGCTGCTGTTCGTGATGGCGTCGTTCCTTTGCGGCATATCCACGTCGATGCCCGAACTGGTGGGCTTTCGGGTCGTGCAGGGCATGGTCGCCGGACCGTTGTACCCGATGACCCAGACCCTGCTGATCGCGGTATATCCCCCGGCGAAACGGGGGATGGCGCTGGCACTGCTGGCGATGGTCACCGTTGTGGCGCCGATCGCCGGCCCGATTCTCGGCGGCTGGATCACCGACAGTTATAGCTGGCCGTGGATCTTCTTCATCAACGTGCCGATCGGTCTGTTCGCGGCGTTCGTGGTGCGTCAGCAAATGGCCACACGTCCGGTCAGCACCAGTCGCCAGCCCATGGATTATGTGGGCTTGATCACGTTGATCATTGGTGTGGGTGCGCTGCAGATCGTGCTCGACAAAGGCAATGACCTGGACTGGTTCGAGTCGAACTTCATCATCATTGGCTCGGTGATTTCAGCCATTGGCCTGGTGGCGTTCGTGATCTGGGAAATGACCGATGACCATCCGGTCGTCAATCTTCGGCTGTTTGCGTTCCGCAACTTTCGCTTTGGGACGATCTGCCTGGTGGGCGGTTATGCGGGGTTTTTCGGTATCAACCTGATTCTGCCGCAATGGCTGCAAACGCAGATGGGTTATACGGCCACCTATGCCGGGCTGGCAGTAGCACCGCTCGGGGTGCTGCCGGTGTTGATGTCGCCCTTTGTCGGTCGCTACGCGCATAAGTTCGACTTGCGTCTGTTGGCCGGTCTGGCGTTTCTGGCGATCGGCCTGAGCTGCTTCATGCGTGCGGATTTCACCAGTCAGGTGGATTTCACCCACATCGCTCTGGTGCAGTTGTTCATGGGCGCAGGCGTGGCGCTGTTCTTCATGCCGACCTTGAGCATTCTGCTGTCGGACCTGCCGCCGTCGCAGATTGCCGACGGCTCGGGGCTGGCGACGTTCCTGCGTAACCTTGGCGGCAGCTTCGCGGCGTCATTGACCACCTGGATCTGGATCCGCCGCGCCAATCAGCATCATGCGTATCTGAGCGAAAACGTGAACGCTTACGAGCCGACAACGCGGCATGCGCTGGAGACCCTGGGCGGGGCGAGCAACCAGGCCTACGCGCAGCTTGATTCGATGGTCACCAGTCAGGCCTACATGATGTCGACGGTGGACTATTTCTACATGATGGGCTGGATCTTCCTGTCGCTGATCCTGATCATCTGGCTGGCCAAGCCACCGTTTACCGCGAAGGCTGCGCCCGGGGGAGGGCATTGACGCCGCGCTGTCGGCGTCAAACACAGGTCATGGGGGAGTGAGCTTGCTCACGAAGAGGCCGGGACATTCAGCCACTTTCTCTGGTGTCAGAAAGTAAGCCTTCGCGAGCAAGCTCGCTCCCACAGGTTTGGCGTTCGACGATCATCGGTGTTCACTTCTGACGCACCGGTGATCTGGTCAGGGCTCAAACGCAAACGACTCCAGATGAAAGCCCGACTCATCGATCTGCAGCAACCACCCCTCGCGGTCCCAATCCCCCAGCACAATGCGCTGCGCCGTGGTCTCACCCAGCTGCACGTCGTGAACCGCAGGCCGGTGGGTGTGGCCGTGAATCAGCGTCTTCACGCCAGACTCGGTCATCACCCGCGGCACTTCGTGCGGCGTCACATCGACAATGTCGTTGGCCTTCATTCGTGTCTGCGCACGGCTTTCGCTGCGCAGCTTGCGCGCCAGCTTGTGCCGGGTGCTCAGCGGTAGATGACGCAACACCCATCGCGTCAGCGGATGGCGCAGGTAACGGCGCATACGCATGTAGGCTTCGTCCCGGGTACACAGGCTGTCGCCGTGCATCAGCAGCACCGGCTCTCCGTTGAAGTGTACGACGCTTGGGTCCTTGAGCAGCGTGCAGGCCGCCGCTTTGCAGAACGCCTTGCCGATCATGAAGTCGCGATTGCCGTGCATCAGGAACACCCGGGTGCCGCTGTCGCTTAACGCGCGCAGCGCCTGGCAGATGGAGCGCTGAAAGGGCGACATGGCGTCATCGCCGATCCAGGCCTCGAAAAAATCCCCAAGGATGTACAGCGACTCAGCGTTGCGCGCGCGGCCGTTCAGCAGGCCGAGAAACGCCTGGGTAATGTCAGGGCGTCCTTCTTCCAGGTGCAAATCGGAGATCAGCAATATCACTCAACGATCTCGGCTTTCTCGATGATCACGTCGTCAGCCGGCACGTCTTGATGACCCGCCTTGGACGTGGTGGCGACGCCTTTGATCTTGTCGACCACCTCAGTGCCTTCGACCACCTCGGCGAACACGGCGTAACCCCAGCCCTGTACGGTCTTGGCGCTGTGGTTGAGGAAGTCGTTGTCGGCGACGTTGATGAAGAATTGCGCCGAGGCTGAATGGGGCTCCATGGTGCGGGCCATGGACACCGAATACTTCTTGTTCGGCAGACCGTTGTCGGCTTCGTTCTGGATGCTCGGGCGCTTGTCTTTCTTCTCTTTCATGCCCGGTTCGAAGCCGCCGCCCTGGATCATGAAATTACCGATCACGCGGTGAAACACGGTGTTTTCGTAGTGGCCGGCTTTGACGTATTCGATGAAGTTGGCGACGGTCAGCGGCGCCTTTTCTGCGTTCAGTTGCAGAACGATTTCACCGTGGTTGGTGGTCAGCTTTACTTTCGACATGGTCAGCTCGCTCTTTGAAGTCGTGGTGAGAGGCAGTGATCGCGGCAGTCGGCCATCGAGATGCGAGGCCAGTGCCGCTGATGCACACCAGGCGCGCAGTTTACAGAGGGTAGCCGCTGCTCGGGTAGTTGCGATTGCGCCGGCGGTTCTCGCTGAGCGCAGGCCCATCTCGGCAGTTTTGTCACAGCGCGCTGTCAGGGGCTTGACAGCTTCGGCTATGATAGGCGCTTTGATTTAACCGGCCTTCCTGGCCGCGACCCGTACAAGGATCCTATGAGCAAGCCCACTCAAGATGCCGCTGCGAATTCCAAGGCAGGCCCTGCAATTCCAACCAACTTCCTGCGCCCGATCGTGCAGGCTGACCTGGACTCGGGCAAGCACACCCAGATCGTGACCCGCTTCCCGCCGGAGCCCAACGGCTACCTGCACATCGGTCATGCCAAGTCGATCTGCGTCAACTTCGGTCTGGCTCAGGAATTCGGTGGCGTTACGCATCTGCGCTTTGACGACACCAACCCGGCGAAGGAAGACCAGGAATACATCGACGCCATTGAAAGCGACGTCAAATGGCTGGGCTTCGAGTGGTCCGGCGAAGTGCGTTATGCCTCGCAGTACTTCGACCAGCTGTACGCCTGGGCGGTCCATCTCATCGAAGCGGGCAAGGCCTACGTCGATGACCTGACCCCCGAACAAGCTCGCGAATACCGCGGCACCCTGACCGAGCCGGGCAAGAACAGCCCGTTCCGCGATCGCAGCGTCGAAGAAAACCTTGACCTGTTCGGCCGCATGAAAGCCGGCGAGTTCGAAGACGGCGCCCGCGTCCTGCGTGCCAAGATCGACATGGCTTCGCCGAACATGAACCTGCGTGATCCGATCCTCTACCGCATTCGTCACGCGCACCACCACCAGACCGGTGACAAGTGGTGCATCTACCCGATCTACGATTTCACCCACGGTCAGTCTGACGCCATCGAAGGCATCACCCATTCGATCTGCACCCTGGAATTCGAGAGCCATCGCCCGCTCTATGAGTGGTTCCTCGACAATCTGCCGGTGCCGTGCAAGCCGCGTCAGTACGAGTTCTCGCGCCTGAACCTGAACTACACCATCACCAGCAAGCGCAAGCTCAAACAACTGGTCGACGAAAAGCACGTGCAGGGCTGGGACGATCCGCGCATGTCGACGCTGTCAGGCTTCCGCCGCCGCGGTTACACCCCGGTGTCGATCCGCAATTTCTGCGAAATGATCGGCACCAACCGCTCCGACGGCGTGGTCGATTTCGGCATGCTGGAGTTCAGCATCCGTCAGGACCTGGACCACAACGCCCCGCGCGCCATGTGCGTGCTGCGTCCGCTGAAAGTCGTGATCACCAATTACCCGGAAGGCCAGGTCGACCACCTCGAACTGCCGCGCCATCCGCAGAAGGAAGAACTCGGCGTGCGCAAGCTGCCGTTCTCCCGCGAGATCTACATCGACCGTGACGACTTCATGGAAGAGCCGCCGAAGGGCTACAAGCGCCTGGAACCGAACGGCGAAGTGCGCCTGCGTGGCAGCTACGTGATTCGCGCCGACGAATCGATCAAGGACGCCGACGGCAACATCGTCGAGCTGCGCTGCTCCTACGACCCGGAAACCCTGGGCAAGAACCCTGAAGGCCGCAAGGTCAAAGGCGTTGTGCACTGGGTGCCGGCGGCGGAAAGCATCGAGTGCGAAGTGCGTCTGTACGACCGTCTGTTCCTGTCGGCAAACCCTGAGAAAGCAGAAGAGGGCAAGACCTTCCTGGACAACATCAACCCAGGCTCCTTGCAGGTCCTGACCGGTTGTCGCGCTGAACCGTCGCTGGCTGACGCTCAGCCGGAAGACCGTTTCCAGTTCGAACGCGAAGGCTATTTCAGCGCGGATCTGAAGGACTCGAAACCCGGTCATCCGGTCTTTAACCGGACTGTGACGCTCCGCGATTCGTGGAGCTAAGGTAGGCAACGTGCTTTCTATCTACAACACGCTCAGCAAGAGCAAAGAAGTCTTCAAGCCGCTGGATGGCAACAAGGTGCGCATGTACGTCTGCGGGATGACCGTGTACGACTACTGCCACCTGGGCCACGGCCGCAGCATGGTGGCGTTCGACGTCGTCACCCGCTGGCTGCGTTTCAGCGGCTACGACCTGACCTATGTGCGCAACATCACCGACATCGACGACAAGATCATCAACCGCGCCCGTGAAAACGGCGAGGCGTTCGACGCCCTGACCGCGCGCATGATTGACGCGATGCACGAGGACGAAGCGCGCCTGAACATCCTCAAGCCGGACATGGAACCACGCGCGACCGATTACATCGGCGGCATGCACGACATGATCCAGCGCCTGATCGACAAGGGCTATGCCTACGCACCGGGCAATGGCGACGTGTACTACCGAGTTGGCAAATTCCTTGGCTACGGCAAGCTGTCGCGCAAGAAGATCGAAGACCTGCGCATCGGCGCTCGCATCGAAGTCGACGAAGCCAAGGACGACCCGCTGGATTTCGTGCTGTGGAAAGGCGTCAAGCCGGGCGAGCCTAGCTGGGAATCGCCGTGGGGTGCAGGACGTCCGGGCTGGCACATCGAGTGCTCGGTGATGTCCACCTGCTGCCTGGGTGAGACCTTCGACATCCATGGCGGCGGCAGCGATCTGGAATTCCCGCACCACGAAAACGAGATTGCCCAGAGCGAAGCCGCGACCGGCAAGACCTACGCAAACGCCTGGTTGCACTGCGGCATGATCCGCATCAATGGCGAGAAGATGTCCAAGTCCTTGAACAACTTCTTCACCATCCGCGACGTGCTGGATAAATACCACCCGGAAGTGGTGCGTTACCTGCTGGTGTCGAGCCACTACCGCAGCGCGATCAACTATTCCGAAGACAGCCTGAAAGAATCGAAAGGCGCGCTGGAGCGGTTCTACCACGCGCTCAAAGGCCTGCCGGTCGCCGAGCCTGCGGGGGGCGAGGCGTACGTCGAGCGTTTTTCGACTGCCATGAACGACGACTTCGGGACCCCGGAAGCGTGCGCCGTGCTGTTCGAGATGGTCCGCGAGATCAACCGCCTGCGCGACAGCGATGTCAACGCAGCGGCAGGCCTGGCGGCACGTTTGAAGGAGCTGGCCAGCGTGTTGGGCGTGTTGCAGCTGGAAGCCGATGACTTCCTGCGCGCCGGCGCCGAAGGGCGGGTGGATGCTGCCGAAGTCGAAGCCTTGATCGCCGCACGCCTGCAGGCGCGCGCCGACAAGAATTGGGCTGAGTCCGACCGCATCCGCGATCAGCTCACCGCCATGGGCGTGGTGCTGGAAGACAGCAAAGGCAGCACCACCTGGCGTTTGGCGGATTGATCGGCAACCCTCGGTAAACGCCTATCCTTGATCGTTCCTACGCTCCGCGTGGGAATGCCTCGCCAGACGCTCCGCGTCTTCGTTGACGCGGAGCGTCTTGGGCGGGGTTACCACGCGGAGCCTGGGAACGATCAGCGTCCCGAAGGTCGTTTGGCAAATTGTTGATTTCTACTGGCCTGCTGCCGTTCGCGCTTGGGCGCCTCAAGCCAGCACTGCGAGCGACGTGTACCTGGCAACCATCGCGTCTGACGTAATTAGCTTCATCGGTTCAGTGATGGCGGCAGCAACGATTAGCCTATCGAATGGGTCGCGATGATGGTGTTCCAGATCTTTGACTGCGATTGCATGTTCAACGCTGACAGGGAGCTCGATAAAGCCGCTGTCTCGGCAGTATTCGCGAATCTCCTCAAGATCAGCCGTTAGTTTCCCCAAGCCAATCTTTATCGACATCTCCCAAAACGTGGCGGCGCTGATGTAAACCTCAGTAGCGGTTTCGATCAGTTTTTTTGCTTTGGGAGAAAGCTTCGGGTCGTCAGTCAGAGCCCACAGAAGAATATGAGTATCCAGCAGTATCCTCATGGGCGACTGCCTTCGAAATCATCCAGCACAGAGTCAGAAAGCGGCGCATCGAAGTCGTCCGGTAGTTGAAGAATACCTTTCATAGCACCGATGCGTTTACCGGTGGGCCGCCCGATCGGGACGAGGCGCGCCATTGCGCGACCATGTTTGGCGATCGTGATAGTCTGGCCCGCCGCAGCGTCATCTACCAGTTTTGACAGATTGTCCTTGGCCTCACCGAGAGGGACGATAATCATGACGTATGCTCGCATTCGGAAATATTGGCCAAATATAGCCATATAATTCTTCTTGCCCAAGCCACCGTTACAATTCTGTGCTGATTGCGGTGACCCCCCCCCCGCGTGGGAATACCTCGTCTGACGCTCCGCGTCTAATTTGGCGCGGAGCGTCATCGGCGGGTTGCCACGCGGAGCGTGGGAACCATCTAAGCCTTCAAAACCCCTGTTCCCTCAGCCGCTTGTACAGCGTGTTCCGGCTCACCCCCAGGCGTTTCGCCAACTGCGAGATATTCCCGCCGGCCGCCTGCAGCAACTCACTCAGCTCTTCCGGCGTGTCCAGCGCTGCCTTGCGGTTGAACACTGTCTCGGGTTCGACGCGCTCGCAGCCCATCGCCAGGTCGGCAAAAAAGTCTTCCGGCAGATGCTCCGTGGAAATGGGTTGATCATCTGCCAGCGCCAACGCCACCTGAATCACGTTGCTCAACTGCCGCAGGTTGCCCGGCCACGGGTGCCGTTCGAACAACTCCATCACCTGTGGCTCAAAGCCTGCTGTCTGCTGCGGTTCGCGGTGCTGTTCCCAGATGACACGGACCAGCGCGGGCTTGTCGCTGCGATCGCGCAACGGCGGCAACTCCAGGTTCAGGCCGCTGATGCGGTAGTACAAATCCTGACGAAACCGTCCGTTCTGCACATGTTCGCGCAATGAGCAGTGAGTGGCGGAAATCACCCGAATATCCACCGGGTACAACTCGCTGCTGCCAACCGGCTGCACACACCGTTCCTGCAACACCCGCAACAGACGCGCTTGAACCGGCAGCGGCATGTCGCCGATCTCGTCGAGAAACAGCGTGCCTTTGTCCGCCTTGCGGATCAGCCCGATGCTGCCTTTATGGTGAGCGCCGGTGAACGCGCCTTTTTCATAGCCAAACAATTCAGCCTCGACCAGCTCCGACGGGATGGCCGCGCAGTTCACGGCAATCATGGGCTGATCGGCGCGGGAGCTGGCGCGGTGCAGGGCCTTGACGAACACTTCCTTGCCCACACCCGTCTCGCCAAGAATCAACAGCGGGACGTTCTTCTCCAGCAATCGCTGACCCTGGCGCGCGGCTTTCTCGACCCGCTCGTCACCCATGCCGGGCTCAATGACACCGACCGCGAGTGGGCGGGACAGCATCGGCACCTGCACCGGCACCGTTCTGAGCTTGAGCACCGGTGCTTTCGGCCGCTTCAGCACGCAATGGAAACGGTTGTGGCCCGACGCCTGGAGCGGGAAGGGCTGGCCTTCCATTTGGTCAAGCAGATCGGCAACCGGCGCTTTGAACAGGTTCTCGATGTTGGCGTTGAGCAGGCTGACGCCCAGCAGGGTGTCGGCGCGGCGGTTGGCGCAGAGCACACGGCCGCTTTCATCGAACACCAGCAGGCCGGCCCACTGGCTGTCGAGGTTGTTCAGGCCGGTGTTGAACACCAGTTGAAAATGGCTGTGCTGGAACTGGTCGAGGATCAGCCGGTTTTCGATGGTCTGGCTCATCATCTTGACCATCCCAAGGGTGTGGGAAGGCGGCAGGAAGCTGTCGCTGGACACATCGAGCACCGCGATCATCCGCCGCGACGCATCGAAAATCGGCGCCGCCGACCCGGTCATGAAACGGTTGGCCTTGAGAAAGTGTTCATCGTGTTCAATGTGAACAGCCTGTTCACAGGCCAGCGCAGTGCCGATGGCATTGGTGCCGGCGCTTTGCTCCAGCCAGCTGGCGCCGGCGACGAAACCCGGCTGTTGATCCGGCTCGACGAAGCGCTTGTTGCCCCAGGAATTGAGGACCTGGCCCTGCTGATCGGCGAGCAGGATCAGGCAATTGGTATTGCTCAGGATGTTCTCGTAGAAGGGCAGCACCTGCTGATGGGTAGTCTGCACCAGGGAATGATGGCGCTCGAGCAGCTGCGAAACCTGCTGATCGGGCAGGCGACCGAAGGACGGGCGTGACTGGTGGTCGAGGCCGAACTCGCGGCAACGGGCCCACGAGTCCTGAATGATGGTGTCGTGGCTGGGGGATGCGCCTGCTGTGGCCATGAAATGGCTCCGTCCGAGTACTTTTATTTATTGTTGTCGAGATGCCGTTAGGCAGAGCATCCCTGCTCGAAAACGTCCACCCATTGTTGTTCAGGATTGTTCAAAGTCAATGTTCATTTTGTTCAGGTGTTCAGCATTTCCTGTTCATTTACGTTCATCAACGAATGCCGGTCTGTGCGGCAAATTGTCGCAACCGCTCTAGTCCGCGTATCCCAGCCAGAAAGCGCCTGAGCGGGCCGGTTGGCACGATTGTCGCTATCCAACAATCGGTCAGCACAATCGGTCAACGGATGTCACGACCTGCCATACGGCATACACGCAACACCCCGAACAAAACAAATAAAAAGGGCACGCCATGTCTCTCACGCTTGAGCACGTCAGCCGCGCCGTCGACGGTCAGATCTGGATCGACGATGCTTCGCTGAGCTTTGAACCCGGCTCATTCAACGTATTGCTGGGGCGCACCTTATCAGGCAAAACCAGCCTGATGCGCTTGATGGCCGGTCTGGACAAGCCAGACAGCGGCCGGATACTGATGAATGGCAAAGATGTCACCCAGGTCGCGGTGCGTCATCGCAATGTCTCGATGGTTTATCAGCAGTTCATCAACTATCCGAGCATGACCGTCTACGACAACATCGCCTCGCCGCTGCGCCAGGCCAAGATGTCGAAAGACGAAATCGACCGACGCGTCCGCGAAACCGCGAAGATGCTGCGCATCGAGAAATTCCTCAGCCGTCACCCCCTCGAATTGTCCGGCGGTCAGCAGCAGCGCACGGCCATGGCGCGGGCGCTGGTCAAAGACGCCGAGCTGATTCTGTTCGATGAGCCGCTGGTCAACCTCGACTACAAGCTGCGCGAAGAGCTGCGTCAGGAAATGCGCCAGCTGTTCGAAACGCGCAACACCATCGCCATTTACGCCACCACCGAGCCGAACGAAGCGCTGGCGCTGGGCGGGACCACCACGATTCTGCACGAAGGCCGCGTGATCCAGAGCGGCCGCACGCCCGAGGTGTATCACCAGCCGAAAACCGTGCTGGCCGCCGAGCTGTTCTCCGAGCCGCCGATCAACCTGATGCCCGGCCGTATCGAAGGCAACGAAGTCAGCTTCGCCAATTTCGTGCACTTCCCGCTGAACGTTGACCTGCGCAGCATCGGTGACGGCGAGTACCGCTTCGGCGTGCGGCCGAGCCACCTGAGCCTGGTGCCGTCCAACGACGACGATCTTGAGCTGGCGGTCACCGTCGAACTCGCCGAGATCAGCGGTTCGGAAACCTTCCTGCACGTGCGCAACGAGCATTTCTCGCTGGTGCTGCATCTGCCGGGCGTCCACGAGTACGACGTGGACACGCCGATTCGCGTTTACATCCCGACTCACAAACTGTTCGTATTCGATCAGCAGGGCGGCCTGATTCAGGCGCCGGGCCTGCGCATGGCGAGGGTTGCCTGATGGCCGAGATCCGCTTGCAAAAACTCGCGCACAGCTACAGCGCCAATCCGACCGGCCCTGAAGACTATGCCATCCGGGAAATGACCCACATCTGGGAGCAGGGCGGCGCGTATGCCTTGCTCGGCCCGTCCGGCTGCGGCAAATCGACCCTGCTCAATATCATCTCCGGCCTGCTCAGCCCGTCTGAAGGCAAGGTCATGTTCGACACCACGGTGGTCAACGACATGTCGCCGGAGGAGCGCAACATCGCTCAGGTTTTCCAGTTTCCGGTGGTCTACGACACCATGACGGTGTACGACAACCTCGCGTTTCCGCTGCGCAATCAGGGCATGCCGGAAGCGAAAGTGAAGATCAAGGTGCAGGAAATCGCCGACGTGCTGGATCTGCAGCCGTTGTTGAGCAAGAAAGCCAAAGGCCTCACCGCTGACGAAAAACAGAAAGTCTCCATGGGCCGCGGACTGGTCCGCGATGACGTGTCGGCGATTCTGTTCGACGAACCGCTGACCGTGATCGACCCGCACCTGAAGTGGAAACTGCGCCGCAAGCTTAAGCAGATTCACGAGCAGTTCAACATCACCATGGTTTACGTCACCCACGATCAGTTGGAGGCCTCCACCTTCGCCGACAAGATCGCGGTGATGTACGGCGGCCAGATCGTCCAGTTCGGCACCCCGCGTGAACTGTTCGAAAAGCCGCACCACACCTTCGTCGGCTACTTCATCGGCAGCCCCGGCATGAACCTCATCGAGGTCAAGCCTGAAGCCGGCGGCGTGGGCTTTGGCGGCATTCACCTGCCATTGCCCGATGCCCTGCAGCAGCGCCTTGCATCGACTCAGTGGAGCACGCTGAAAGTCGGGATTCGCCCCGAGTTCGTACACGTCTGGGACAGCCCCAACGACGACGCCATGCAGGCCGAGGTGACCTATGTCGAGGACCTGGGGACCTACAAGATCATCACCGTCAACCTGGCCGGCCAGTCGCTGAAAGTGCGCCTGCAGGAAGACAAGCCGGTGCCCCAGGGCCAGGCCTGGATCAGTTTCCCGGCGCAATGGCTGATGCTCTACGCCGATGAATTTCTGCTGGAGGCCGCCACGAACACACTGCCGGCCAGCGAGGTGTCCCATGACTAAAGTGCAAAACAACAAGGCCTGGTGGCTGGTGCTGCCGGTGTTCCTGCTGGTGGCGTTCAGCGCCATCATTCCGATGATGACCGTGGTCAACTATTCGGTGCAGGACATCTTCGACCAGTCCAGCCGCTACTTCGTCGGCGCCGACTGGTTCCGCCAGGTGCTGCAGGACCCGCGCCTGCATGACTCGCTGCTGCGCCAGTTCATCTACTCCGGCTGCGTATTGCTGATCGAAATCCCGCTGGGCATCGGCATCGCCCTGACCATGCCGACCAAGGGTCGCTGGTCGTCGCTGTGCCTGATCGTGATGACCATCCCGCTGCTGATTCCCTTCAACGTGGTCGGCACCATCTGGCAGATCTTCGGCCGTGGCGACATCGGCTTGCTGGGCTGGGTCCTCAACGACGTGCTGGGCATCAGCTACAACTACGCGGCCAATGCGTCGGATGCCTGGGTGACCGTGCTGGTCATCGACGTCTGGCACTGGACCTCACTGGTGGCGTTGCTGTGCTATTCGGGGCTGCGCGCCATTCCGGACGTGTACTACCAGGCGGCACGAATCGATCGGGCGTCCAACTGGGCCGTGTTCCGACACATCCAGCTGCCGAAGATGAAAAGCGTGCTGCTCATCGCCGTGATGCTGCGCTTCATGGACAGCTTCATGATCTACACCGAGCCGTTCGTGCTTACCGGTGGCGGTCCGGGCAACTCCACGACCTTCCTCAGCCAGACCCTGACGACCATGGCCCTCGGCCAGTTCGACCTGGGCCCTGCGGCGGCGTTCTCGCTGGTGTATTTCCTGATCATTCTGTTGGTGTCGTGGGTGTTCTACACCGCCATGACCCACAGCGAAAAGAACTGAGGAGCGCCCATGAACAAGCGCGAGAAAGTGTCGTTCAAAAAGCTCATACCGCTGTGGATCTATCTGCTGTTTCTGCTGGTGCCGATCTACTGGCTGGTCAACATGTCGTTCAAGACCAACACCGAAATCCTCGGCGGCCTGACCCTGTTCCCACAGGACTTCACGCTGGCGAACTACAAGGTGATCTTCACCGACGAAAGCTGGTACAGCGGCTACATCAACTCGCTGTACTACGTCTGCCTGAATATGGTGATATCGCTGAGCGTCGCGTTGCCTGCGGCCTACGCGTTTTCACGCTATCGTTTCCTCGGCGACAAACACCTGTTCTTCTGGCTCCTGACCAACCGGATGGCACCACCGGCGGTTTTCCTGCTGCCGTTCTTCCAGCTTTATTCGTCCATCGGCCTGTTCGACACGCACATTGCGGTAGCGTTGGCGCATTGTTTGTTCAACGTGCCGCTGGCTGTGTGGATTCTGGAAGGGTTCATGTCCGGGGTTCCCAAGGAGATTGACGAAACGGCTTACATCGACGGCTATAGCTTTCCCAAGTTCTTCGGCAAGATTTTCATCCCGCTGATTGGCTCGGGTATCGGTGTCACGGCGTTCTTCTGCTTCATGTTCTCCTGGGTCGAATTGTTGCTGGCGCGCACGCTCACCTCGGTCAATGCCAAGCCGATCGCGGCGGTCATGACCCGTACCGTTTCGGCGTCGGGGATCGATTGGGGGGTCCTGGCAGCGGCGGGGGTGTTGACCATTCTGCCGGGCATGCTGGTGATCTGGTTCGTTCGTAATCACGTGGTCAAGGGCTTTGCTCTTGGTCGTGTCTGAGGAGTCGAAAAATGGAGTGGATGTCCTGGACCCTGCCAACTGCTATTTTCTTTGCGTCCATCGCCGCGATTCTGGTGGCAATGACGGCCTGGGAACTGCGTTCGGCGAGTATTGAGCGTCGCGGTTTTCTGCCGATTGCCACCACGCGCGGCGATCGTCTGTTCATCGGCCTGCTCGGAAGCGCTTACCTGCATCTGCTGGTCATCGGCGCGACGAGCTGGGATATCTGGGTGGCCTCCGGGTTGTCCCTGGTCTGGCTGTTGGTGGTGATGCGTTGGGGTTGAAAGGTTTTGACGGTGCAAGCGCAGACGCGCTTGTGCCGCGAACGAATGACGAAGGTTGAAACGCGGGATCACATAAGAATCAACACAAGAGGTGTCTATGTTCAATAAGAAAAACAAGCTGCGACATAGTGTGACGGTAGCGACGATGGTAATGCTCAGTGGCTTGAGCGTGTCGGCTTGGGCCGATCAGTACGAGGATGCGGCGAAGAAATGGGCCGACAGCGAGTTCAAGCCGAGCACGCTCTCCGATGCCGAGAAGCTCAAGGAACTGGAGTGGTTCATCAAGGCCGCCGAGCCGTTCCGCGGCATGGACATCAAGGTGGTGTCCGAAACCTTGACCACCCATGAATATGAATCCAAAACCCTGGCCAAGGCGTTCACCGAAATCACCGGCATCAAGGTCACCCACGACCTGCTGCAGGAAGGCGACGTGATCGAGAAACTGCAGACCGCCATGCAGTCCAACCAGAGTATCTATGACGGCTGGGTGAACGACTCCGACCTGATCGGTACGCACTTCCGCTACGGCAAGGCGATGTCTCTGACAGACCTGATGGCCAGCCCGGAAGGGGCGAAAGTCACTTCTCCGACCCTCGACCTCAAGGACTTCATCGGCACCTCGTTCACCACGTCGCCAGAAGTCAAAGACGCGTCCGGCAAAGTCGTTACGCCGGCCAAGCTCTATCAGCTGCCTGACCAGCAGTTTGCCAACCTTTACTGGTTCCGCGCCGACTGGTTCGAGCGTCCTGACCTGAAAGAGAAATTCAAGGCCAAATACGGCTACGAGCTGGGCGTTCCGGTGAACTGGTCGGCCTATGAAGACATTGCCAAGTTCTTCAGCGAAGACGTCAAGGAACTCGACGGCAAGAAAGTCTACGGTCACATGGACTACGGCAAGAAAGACCCGTCCCTGGGCTGGCGCTTCACCGATGCCTGGTTCTCCATGGCCGGCAGCGGCGACAAAGGCTTGCCGAACGGTCTTCCGGTCGACGAGTGGGGTATCCGCGTAGAGGACTGCCACCCGGTCGGTTCGAGCATTACCCGCGGCGGCGACACCAACGGCCCGGCCGCTGTGTACGCCACTCAGAAGTACATCGACTGGCTCAAGGCCTACGCGCCGCCTGAAGCGGCAGGCATGACGTTCTCCGAGTCCGGCCCGGTGCCGTCCCAGGGTAACGTTGCTCAGCAGATCTTCTGGTACACCGCTTTCACCGCCGACATGACCAAGCCGGGTCTGCCGGTCATGAATGCCGACGGCACGCC
Source organism: Pseudomonas sp. AK106 (assembly GCF_053903055.1). Taxonomy (NCBI): domain Bacteria; kingdom Pseudomonadati; phylum Pseudomonadota; class Gammaproteobacteria; order Pseudomonadales; family Pseudomonadaceae; genus Pseudomonas; species Pseudomonas sp. AK106. Next base: position 4,034,235 of record NZ_CP096426.1, on the reverse strand, counting down.
GAAATGGCGCATGGCTCCATCGCCAAAAGGCCCTTACTGGAAAGAGGGCATGAAGCTGGGTTACCAAGACGTGGGCTCCTGGACCTTCCTCAAGTCCACCGAGGAGAAGAAACGCCTGGCCGCCTGGCTTTACGCGCAGTTCGTGACGTCGAAATCCGTCTCGCTGAAGAAAACCATCGTGGGCCTGACGCCGATTCGTGAATCGGACATCAACTCCAAAGAGATGACCGCCCTGGCGCCGAAACTCGGTGGTCTGGTCGAGTTCTATCGCAGCCCGGCCCGCGTGCAATGGTCGCCAACCGGCACCAACGTTCCGGACTATCCGAAGCTGGCACAGCTGTGGTGGAGTCATGTGGCTGAAGCCGTTACCGGCGAGAAAACCGCGCAGGCGGCTCTCGACGGTCTGGCCAAGGACCAGGATGCAATCATGACCCGGATCGAGCGCTCCAAGGTTCAGGAACCAAGCGGTTGCGCGCCGAAGATGAACCCGGAAACCTCGGCGGAAGAGTGGTACACCAAAGCCGAGAAGAGCAACGGTGCCTTCCTCGCACCGCAGCGCAAACTGGCCAACGAGAAGCCGAAGGGCGAAACCATCGCTTACTCCGACCTCTTGAAGAGCTGGGAAGCGGCCAAGAAGTAAGCTGCACGCTTCCACGTTCAGCCCATAAAAAAACGGCACCCTCGGGTGCCGTTTTTCATGTGCGCGTCTTGATGCGTCGGCTTGAATGATCAGCCGTGCAGCGTTTCTGCCGCGTACAGTGTGTTTTCCAGCAGGCAGGCGCGGGTCATAGGGCCAACGCCGCCTGGCACTGGCGTGATCCAGCCGGCACGGGGCAGGGCGGTGTCGTACACCACATCACCCACCAGCTTGCCGTCATCCTGACGGTTGATGCCGACGTCGATAACGATCGCGCCTTCCTTGATCCACTCGCCCTTGACCAGGCCCGGCTTGCCCGCCGCCACAACCACCAGATCGGCACGGCCCACGTGTCCGGCCAGGTCCTGAGTGAAGCGATGGGTTACGGTCACGGTGCAGCCCGCCAGCAGCAGCTCCATCGCCATCGGACGACCGACGATGTTGGAAGCGCCCACCACGACCGCGTCCTTGCCGTACAGGTCGACACCGGTGCTTTCCAGCAGGGTCATGATGCCCTTGGGGGTGCAGGGCCGCAGCAGTGGAATGCGCTGGGCCAGTCGCCCTACGTTGTAGGGGTGGAAGCCATCGACGTCTTTATCCGGGCGGATGCGCTCCAGGAGGCTGGAAGATTCCAGATGCTCGGGCAGCGGCAGTTGCAGCAGGATGCCGTCGATGGCCGGGTCGTCGTTGAGACGATCGATCAGATCGGTCAGTTCGGTCTGGGTGGTTTCACTGGGCAGGTCATAGGCCTGGGAGATGAAGCCGACCTCTTCGCAGTCTTTGCGTTTGTGCGAGACGTAAACCTGAGAGGCGGGGTCGCTGCCGACCAGAATCACCGCGAGGCCCGGCGTGCGCAGGCCTTGCTGGCGACGCTGGGCGACTCGTTGGGCGATCTGCTGGCGCAGGTTGGCTGCGATCGCTTTGCCGTCTATTAGTTTTGCAGTCATTACGCGTGATTAACCATCGGAAGGGGAGGGAAAAAGAGCGCGCATTCTCGCATGACCTGACCCAAGGGCAAAGACGGTTGGTCCGCTTAATAAGCTAACCCCTTTAATTAACTGAATTTTTTTGAAAAAAGTGTTGACGACCTTTTGGGCCGTCTATAAGATTCGTCGCACTTGTCGGGCACAACCCCACACAGGATTAGCCGGAAGCGGCAAATCAGGTCGAAAGGTTGAATAAGTCAGGTAGAGTTAAGATCTGCTCAGCGTGATTGAAAGCTCTTAATTTGCAGTCTTACGAAGGCAAATGAAATAAGTGCCCGTAGCTCAGCTGGATAGAGCATCCGCCTTCTAAGCGGATGGTCGCAGGTTCGAGTCCTGCCGGGTGCGCCATTAGGCAGCTTTGGCACAAGTAGCATTCAAGTTGAATGCGTCGGTTACAACGCAATATGGTGGGCGTAGCTCAGTTGGTAGAGCACGGGATTGTGACTCCCGTTGTCGAGGGTTCGATCCCCTTCGTCCACCCCATATTCGAAAAGGCGCCAGATTCATAATCTGGCGCCTTTGCTTTAAGCGCTTTAAAACGCGGATGTGGTGGAATTGGTAGACACACTGGATTTAGGTTCCAGCGCCGCAAGGTGTGAGAGTTCGAGTCTCTCCGTCCGCACCAGTTACAGGTCTCGCAACACCTCGGGTGTTGAGGGATGAAAGAAGGCCGCCTTGTGCGGCTTTTTTTGTTTCAGCGTACTGCTTTTTGACGCGGTGCGAGCTTGATGGGTCCAGGAACGCGGGGCTCGTCCGGTGTGCTTCCAGGGACTGGATCATGTTTCGGTCGTCCTTTTGCTTCCTTTATATAGGGGCGTATCAGGTGCGTTCCAGACACCTCGCGCAGGCTGAAACATTCGTCTGCGATACCCGGGCTGCATGCCACTTTATTTACCCTTGTTCAGTAGGGTGACTTCTTGAGTTTGACCCACTAGAATGCTTGCCCTTGATTCTGGGGTCGGAAACGGCCGGCTAACGTCTGTGCAACGAGGAATATCCATGCAAGTTTCTGTTGAAAACACTTCCGCTCTCGAGCGCCGCATGACCATTGGCGTGCCCGCTGAGCGCATCGAGACTGAAGTCAACAAGCGTCTGCAGCAGACCGCACGTAAAGCCAAGATCCCGGGCTTCCGCCCAGGCAAAGTGCCTATGAGCGTGATCCGCCAGCGTTACGAAGACGGTGCTCGTCAAGACGCACTGGGCGACCTGATCCAGGCGACCTTCTACGAAGCCGTCGTCGAGCAAAAGCTGAACCCGGCTGGCGCACCTTCCGTCGAGCCGAAAACCTTCGAAAAGGGCAAGGACCTCGAGTACATCGCTACTTTCGAAGTGTTCCCTGAATTTACCGTTGCCGGTTTCGACTCCATTTCCGTCGAGCGTCTGTCGGCTGACGTCGCTGATTCCGATCTGGACAACATGCTGGAAATCCTGCGCAAGCAGAATGTCAGCTTCGAAGTAGCCGACCGCGCTGCGCAAAACGAAGACCAGCTGAACATCGACTTCGTTGGCAAGATCGACGGTGAAGCATTCGCTGGCGGTTCGGCCACCGGTACTCAGCTGGTGCTGGGTTCGGGTCGCATGATCCCGGGTTTCGAAGACGGTCTGGTTGGCGCCAAAGCCGGCGAAGAGCGCGTTCTGAACCTGACCTTCCCAGAGGATTATCAGAATCTGGAGCTGGCTGGCAAAACCGCCGAGTTCACCGTCACTGTCAATACTGTGTCGGCACCGACCCTGCCTGAGCTGAACGAAACGTTCTTCAAGCAGTTCGGCATCAAGGAAACCAACATCGAAGGCTTCCGCACCGAAGTTCGCAAGAACATGGAGCGCGAGCTGCGTCAGGCCATCAAGTCCAAGGTCAAGAATCAGGTAATGGACGGTCTGCTGGCCGCCAACCCGATCGAAGTGCCTAAAGCGCTGCTGGAAAACGAAGTGAACCGTCTGCGCGTCCAGGCTGTTCAGCAGTTCGGCGGCAACATCAAGCCTGACCAGCTGCCGGCAGAGCTGTTCGAAGAGCAGGCCAAGCGCCGCGTTGAACTGGGTCTGATCGTGGCTGAAGTCGTCAAGCAGTTCGACCTCAAGCCTGACGACACCCGCGTTCGCGAGCTGATTCAGGAAATGGCTTCCGCTTACCAGGAGCCAGAGCAGGTTGTGGCCTGGTACTACAAGAACGAACAGCAAATGAACGAAGTTCGTTCGGTTGTGCTGGAAGAACAAGTTGTGGATACTGTTTTGCAGAAAGCGAGCGTGACCGATAAAGCGGTCTCGTACGAAGAGGCAGTCAAGCCGGTTGAAGCTCCACAAGCCGACTGATTTCCTTCTCTCGTTCGAAAACACCATAAGCCAGCCTTCGCGCTGGCTTATGCGTATTCAAGACATGACTATTTGGGAGTGAATGCGAGACATGTCCCGCAATTCTTATATTCAGCAGAACTCTGACATCCAGGCCGCTGGCGGCCTGGTCCCGATGGTTATCGAGCAGTCCGCCCGTGGCGAGCGCGCCTATGACATCTACTCCCGCCTGCTCAAGGAGCGCGTCATCTTCCTGGTCGGTCCGGTTGAAGACTACATGGCCAACCTCATCTCGGCGCAGCTGCTGTTCCTTGAAGCGGAAAACCCGGACAAGGACATCCATCTTTACATCAACTCCCCAGGCGGTTCGGTGACTGCGGGCATGGCGATCTACGACACCATGCAGTTCATCAAGCCTGACGTTTCCACAACCGTCATGGGCCAGGCCTGCAGCATGGGCGCTTTCCTGTTGGCCGGTGGCGCTAAGGGCAAGCGTTTCGCACTGCCGAACTCCCGGGTCATGATTCACCAGCCGTTGGGCGGTTTTCAGGGCCAGGCGTCGGACATCGACATCCACGCACGGGAAATCCTGTTCATCCGTCAACGTCTGAACGAACTGCTGGCGCATCACACCGGCCAGTCGCTCGAAACGATCGAACGCGACACCAACCGCGACAATTTCATGAGCGCAGAACGCGCTGCCGAATACGGTCTGGTGGACTCGGTCATCGATCGGCGTCAAATGACCAAATGACTGCGTGAAGGGCAATGATCCCGGGCGGTCGGTACTTCCGTGCCGCCTGCGGACTTGAAAAATCGAGCAATTGCCTTCATCTTGTGTTGCAAGCCTACCGGATTGGATCGATCGAATGACTGACACCCGCAACGGCGAGGACAACGGCAAACTGCTTTATTGCTCCTTCTGCGGCAAAAGCCAGCATGAAGTGCGCAAGTTGATTGCCGGCCCCTCGGTATTTGTTTGTGACGAGTGCGTCGACCTGTGCAACGACATCATCCGCGAGGAGGTGCAGGAAGCACAGGCCGAAAGCAGCGCGCATAAATTGCCATCGCCTAAAGAAATCAGCGGCATCCTTGACCAGTACGTCATTGGTCAGGAGCGTGCCAAAAAGGTTCTCGCAGTAGCGGTGTACAACCACTACAAGCGACTGAACCAGCGCGACAAGAAAAACGACGACGTTGAATTGGGCAAGAGCAACATCCTGCTGATCGGCCCGACGGGCTCCGGCAAGACCCTGCTGGCGGAAACGTTGGCTCGTTTGCTCAACGTTCCTTTCACCATCGCCGACGCCACCACCCTGACCGAAGCTGGTTATGTGGGTGAGGACGTCGAGAACATCATTCAGAAGCTGTTGCAGAAGTGCGATTACGATGTCGAGAAGGCCCAGATGGGTATCGTCTACATCGACGAGATCGACAAGATTTCGCGCAAGTCCGACAACCCTTCCATCACCCGTGATGTGTCGGGCGAGGGCGTGCAGCAGGCCTTGCTGAAGCTGATTGAAGGCACCGTGGCTTCCGTTCCGCCTCAAGGTGGTCGCAAGCACCCACAGCAGGAATTCCTGCAGGTGGACACGCGCAACATCCTCTTCATCTGCGGCGGTGCGTTCTCTGGCCTGGAAAAGGTCATCCAGAATCGCTCCACCAAAGGCGGCATTGGCTTCAACGCCGAAGTGCGCAGCAAGGAAGAGGGCAAGAAGGTCGGCGAATCCCTGCGTGAAGTCGAGCCTGACGATCTGGTCAAGTTCGGTCTGATCCCGGAATTCGTGGGTCGTCTGCCTGTACTGGCGACGCTGGACGAGCTGGACGAAGCTGCGCTGATGCAGATTCTGACCGAACCGAAGAACGCGCTGACCAAGCAATACGGCAAATTGTTCGAAATGGAGGGCGTGGACCTCGAGTTCCGCCCGGATGCGTTGAAATCGGTTGCCCGTCGTGCGCTTGAGCGCAAGACCGGTGCTCGCGGTCTGCGCTCCATCCTCGAGGGCGTTCTGCTCGACACCATGTACGAGATCCCGTCGCAATCCGACGTGAGCAAGGTGGTGATCGATGAGAGCGTGATCGAGGGCACCTCCAAGCCGCTGTTGATTTATGAAAACAGCGAGCCACCTGCCAAGGCGGCACCGGACGCGTAGCCTGCTGGCAACGCACCGGGCGACTGGAAACGAAAAGGGCCCTCGGGCCCTTTTCGCGTTTCCCTCAAGTCCGGCCCGCGTTTCAGGGTCCTTTCGCTTTAACTCAAAGCGGCGCTTGTTTTTTTAAGGTTCAACCCCCATCTTGATTTTCAGCTTATTTATATCTGTCCATGGCCTGAAGGCCGCCGTAGAGGCGAAATCATGAAGACGACCATTGAACTGCCTCTCTTGCCACTGCGCGATGTTGTGGTTTACCCGCATATGGTTATTCCGCTGTTCGTGGGGCGCGAGAAGTCGATCGAGGCCCTTGAAGCGGCGATGACCGGCGACAAGCAAATCCTGCTGCTGGCGCAACGGAACCCGGCCGACGACGATCCCGGTGAAGACGCGCTGTACAACGTTGGCACCGTCGCCACCGTGCTGCAGCTGCTGAAGCTGCCGGATGGCACTGTGAAGGTTTTGGTTGAAGGCGAGCAGCGTGGCTCGGTCGAGCGCTTCATCGAGGTCGACGGCCATTGCCGCGCCGAAGTCGCGCTGATCGATGAAGTGGACGCGCCGGATCGTGAATCCGAGGTCTTCGTCCGCAGCCTGCTGGCTCAGTTCGAACAATACGTCCAACTGGGCAAAAAAGTCCCGGCGGAAGTGCTTTCCTCCCTCAACAGCATCGATGAGCCGGGTCGTCTGGTCGACACCATGGCTGCCCACATGGCGCTGAAGATCGAACAGAAGCAGGAAATTCTCGAGATCATTGACCTGTCGGCCCGTGTCGAACACGTGCTGGCGTTGCTGGATGCCGAAATTGACTTGCTGCAGGTCGAGAAGCGCATCCGCGGTCGCGTGAAAAAACAGATGGAGCGCAGTCAGCGCGAGTACTACCTGAATGAGCAGATGAAGGCTATTCAGAAGGAGCTCGGCGACAGCGAAGAGGGCCACAACGAAATCGAAGAGCTGAAAAAGCGCATCGATGCCGCCGGTCTGCCTAAAGACGCGATGACCAAAGCGACCGCTGAGCTCAACAAGCTCAAGCAGATGTCGCCGATGTCCGCCGAGGCCACCGTCGTTCGTTCCTACATCGACTGGCTGGTTCAGGTGCCGTGGAAGGCTCAGAGCAAGGTCCGTTTGGACCTCGCCCGCGCCGAGGACATCCTCGACGCCGACCACTACGGTCTGGATGAAGTCAAAGAGCGCATCCTCGAATACCTCGCCGTGCAAAAGCGCGTGAAGAAGATTCGCGGCCCGGTGTTGTGCCTGGTCGGTCCTCCTGGTGTGGGTAAAACCTCGCTGGCGGAGTCGATCGCCCACGCCACCAACCGCAAGTTCGTCCGTATGGCGCTGGGCGGCGTGCGCGATGAAGCTGAAATTCGTGGCCACCGTCGCACCTACATCGGTTCCATGCCTGGTCGTCTGATCCAGAAAATGACCAAGGTTGGTGTGCGCAACCCGTTGTTCCTGCTCGATGAAATCGACAAGATGGGCAGTGACATGCGCGGTGACCCGGCGTCGGCATTGCTGGAAGTGCTCGACCCCGAGCAGAACCACAACTTCAACGACCATTACCTGGAAGTCGACTACGACCTGTCCGACGTAATGTTCCTGTGCACCGCCAACTCGATGAACATTCCACCGGCGCTTCTTGACCGTATGGAAGTGATTCGTCTGCCCGGTTACACCGAAGACGAGAAGATCAACATCGCCACCAAGTACCTCTCGCCCAAGCAGATCGCTGCCAACGGCTTGAAGAAAGGCGAGGTCGAGTTCGAGGTCGAGGCGATTCGCGACATCATCCGTTACTACACCCGTGAAGCGGGCGTACGTAGCCTCGAGCGTCAGATCGCCAAGGTGTGCCGTAAAGCGGTCAAGGAACACGCCCACGAGAAGCGTTTCTCCGTGACCGTGACCGCGGACATGCTCGAGAACTTCCTGGGTGTGCGCAAATTCCGTTATGGCCTCGCCGAGCAGCAGGATCAGGTCGGTCAGGTGACCGGTCTGGCGTGGACGCAGGTGGGTGGCGAGCTGCTGACCATCGAAGCGGCGGTCGTTCCGGGCAAGGGTCAACTGATCAAGACCGGTTCGCTGGGCGATGTGATGGTCGAGTCGATCACTGCCGCGCTGACCGTTGTGCGCAGCCGTGCGAAGAGCCTGGGCATCCCTCTGGACTTCCACGAGAAGCGCGACACGCACATCCATATGCCGGAAGGTGCAACGCCAAAAGACGGCCCGAGCGCAGGCGTAGGCATGTGCACGGCGCTGGTGTCCGCCCTGACCGGGATTCCGGTTCGTGCCGACGTGGCCATGACGGGTGAAATCACCCTCCGTGGACAGGTGCTGGCAATCGGCGGTCTCAAGGAGAAATTGCTGGCTGCTCACCGTGGTGGCATCAAGACAGTGATCATCCCCGAGGAGAACGTTCGCGATCTGAAGGAGATCCCTGACAACATCAAGGCCGACCTGCAGATCAAACCGGTTAAATGGATTGACGAGGTCTTGCAAATTGCGCTGCAATACGCGCCAGAGCCCTTGCCGGACGTGGCTCCCGAGATGGTTGCCAAGGATGAAAAGCGCGAGTCTGACGCCAAGGAGAGGATCAGCACGCATTAGTCTGGGAGGCCTTCCTTGACAGGTTTTTGGAGCCCTTGCTATAAAGCGGCTCTTCAAGCCTGTTCAGGCCGCTCAGTGTTCGTTTGGTTACACCAAAAAAAACTTAGAAATACTCAAATACATAAGGGGACTTAGAGTGAACAAGTCGGAACTGATTGATGCCATCGCCGCATCCGCTGACATCCCGAAAGCTGCTGCCGGCCGTGCGCTGGACGCTGTAATCGAATCCGTCACTGGCGCTCTCAAGGGTGGCGACTCTGTTGTACTGGTAGGCTTCGGCACGTTCTCTGTCACTGATCGTCCTGCCCGTACCGGCCGTAACCCTCAGACCGGTAAAACCCTGGAAATTCCAGCGGCCAAGAAACCAGGTTTCAAAGCCGGTAAAGCTCTGAAAGAAGCCGTCAACTAAGTTTCTTTTTACTTTGCCCGCCCAGGACAGCGTTATCTCTGTTCAGGGCGTGAAGCGGCAAGTGCGGTTGGTCAAGCGCTGGACTGTCACTCGGGGAACGCACATCGAACCCCGTCCGCTTTGCAAGTTACGAGAAGGCGCATCCTCCGATGCGCCTTTCTTCTATCCGGATTCAACCCACGCTCCGCGTTACCGTGTGCAGCAGCCTGGTGAGTCGAGTACAACCCTCTGGGGGATACATGCTGCAGAATATCAGGGACAATTCACAGGGCTGGATTGCCAAAACCATCATCGGGGTCATCATCGCTCTGATGGCCCTGACCGGGTTCGATGCCATCTTCCGCGCAACCAGCCACTCGCAGGATGCTGCGAAGGTGAATGGCGAAGAAGTCACCCAGGCTGAACTGGGTCAAGCGGTTGAAATGCAACGCCGTCAGCTGATGCAACAGCTGGGCAAGGATTTCGATCCTGCAATGCTCAACGAAAAGATGCTGCGTGACTCGGCCCTCAAGGGCTTGATCGACCGCAAGCTGCTGTTGCAGGGCGCCGCCGATTCCAAGTTCGGTTTCTCCGAAGCTGCGCTGGACCAGCAGATGCTGCTGACCCCTGAATTTCAGGTCGACGGTAAATTCAGTGCTGATCGCTTCGATCAGGTCATTCGCCAGCTCGGCTATTCCCGTCTGCAGTTCCGCCAGATCCTGGGCCAGGAAATGCTGATCGGCCAGATTCGTGCCGGTATTGGCGGCAGTGCATTCGTCACTGACGCCCAAGTCGACGCATTCGCCCGTCTGGAAAAACAGACCCGGGATTTCGCGACGCTGACCCTGCCGGCCGATCCGTCGAGCGTGAAAGTCACCGACGACGAGATCAAGGCGCACTACGATCAGCACGCCAAAGAGTTTCTGAGTCCTGAGCAAGTGGTCCTCGACTACATCGAACTGAAGAAGTCCTCCTTCTTCGACAAAGTGTCGGTGAAGGACGAAGACCTGCAGGCGGCGTATCAGAAAGAGATCGCCAACTTGGCCGAGCAGCGCCGTGCGGCCCACATCCTGATCGAAGTCAACGACAAGACCACGGACGCTCAGGCGAAAGCCAAGATTGAAGAAATCCAGCAGCGTGTGGCCAAAGGCGAAGATTTCGCTGCGCTGGCCAAGGAGTTCTCCCAGGATCCGGGCTCGTCGACCAAGGGCGGTGACTTGGGCTATGCCGGCAAGGGGGTCTATGACCCGGCCTTCGAGGACGCGCTGTACGCGCTGAACAAGGATCAGGTGTCCGCACCTGTTCGCAGTCAGTTCGGCTGGCACTTGATCAAGCTGCTGGGCGTTGAAGCACCGTCGGTGCCGACGTTCGCCAGTCTGAAAGACAAGCTGACCCACGACCTGAAGTCTCAGCAGGTCGAGCAGAAGTTTGTCGATGCAAGCAAGAAACTGGAAGACGCGGCGTTCGAAGCGTCGGATCTGTCGCAGCCTGCTCAGGATCTGGGACTGAAAGTGCAGACCACTGCGCCGTTCGGTCGCGAGGGTGGCGAAGGCGTTGCAGCCAACCGTGCGGTGATTCAGGCGGCTTTCAGCCCGGAAGTGATGGAAGAGGGTTCCAACAGTTCCGCGCTGGAGCTGGATCCCGAGACCGTGGTGGTGGTGCATGTCAAAGAGCACCGTCAGCCTGAGCAGTTGCCGTTGGAAGCGGTATCGGCGCCGATTCGTGCGCAACTGGCGAAGGAACATGCCAGCGATGCGGTGAAGACCAAGGGCGAGGCGCTGCTGGGAGGCCTGCGTGACGGTAAAGTGCCGTATGCGGCGACCAAGCAGGAAGGCCAGAGCTGGAAGGTCGTGGAAGCGGCCTCACGCAGCCAGGAGGGTGTCGATCCTCAGGTGCTGCAGGCTGTATTCCGTATGCCGAAGCCGGAAGGCAAGGACAAGCCGGTTTATGGCAGCCTGACGGCGGCGGATGGCAGCTTTGTGATTGTGCGTCTGAATGGCGTGAATCAGGCGGCGCCGGCGTCGGATGAGGAGAAGAGCCAGTACCGTCGTTTCCTGTCGTCCCGTGAGGGTCAGCAGGATTTCGCGGCCTACCGTAAGCAGTTGGAAGCAGCGGCGAAGATCGAGAAGTATTGATCGACGCAGGAAGCTGTTAACAGAAAGCCCCGATTCGCGAGAATCGGGGCTTTTTTGTGTCTTGCGAAAGGGCAGGATCAAGAGCGTCTGCCTCACGGCAGACATTTCGCCTTCGGCGAGTTACTTTTAAAAAGCACTAAAAGTAACCAAAAGTGCCTGCTCCTGGTTGGGCCCTTCCTTCGTCAGGGTTCCTTCACTCCGGTCTCGCTCCGTGGGCCCGCTGCCATCCGCCATCCATGGCGGGGGGCAGCTCTCGCCGCATCCATGCGGCTCGGCCCACTGCGCGAGACCTGCGTTCAGCCTGCACCCAAGTCGCGATTGGTGTCGTCTGGACGTTATGTGTATGAAGATCAAGATCAAGATCAAGATCAAGTGGAGATCAAAGGCTTCCCGGCTGAAGCCGGTCCCACTAGGTGCCCGCGGTGATTTCCTTGGGACCGGCTTTGATCGTTCCCACGCTCCACGTGGTAACGCCGCCGCCGACGCTCCGCATCCCTCGGACAACGCATATTCAGGCCGGGGAGGTGACGCGGAGCGTCACGGCATGCATTCCCACGCGGAGCGAGGGAACGATCCACGATCACCTAAACAACGCGCACCCCGTAGGACCGGCTTTAGCCGGGAAGCTGTTGCTGTTGATCTTCTACGCGGTAGCCCGCACACCGCAGAACGCGACTTGGTTGCAGGCCGAACGCAGACGACGCGCAGTGGGCCGAGCGGCATGGATGCCGCGAGAGCGCCGCTAGGACATGGATGTCCGTTAGGCGCGGGCCCACGGAGCGGCGTCGGAGTGAGGGAATTCCGACGTAGGAGGAACCTAGCCAGGAGCAAGCACCCTTGGTTACTTGGGGTGCTTTTCCAAGTAACTCGCCGAAGGCGAAACAGTTCTGCCTCTGGCAGAACCCTGTCAGCGCCACCCGCGGCCTGGAATTATCACGCTACTCCAGGGCCGATCTCACCAAAGAAACCCAAGGCGAAAAAAAACGGCAGATCATCCAGCCACAGGGCCGTCTGATCCACCGCTTTCGCCAGCTAGCCGGCGCTTACAGGTCGTGCGCCAGGCTTCAGAGCGTCATCACTCTGAAAAGGGGCAAGCAACCCTCAACCTTCCAGATCACCCATCGCCGTGGTATTGAAACCACCGTCGACGTACATGATCTCGCCACTGACACCGGACGCCAGGTCAGAGCACAAGAAAGCGCCAGCGTTACCCACTTCTTCAATGGTCACGTTGCGACGCAATGGAGTCTGCGCCTCGTTGGCCGCCAGCATCTTGCGGAAGTTGGAGATACCCGAAGCGGCGAGGGTACGGATCGGGCCAGCCGATACCGCGTTGACACGGGTACCGTCCGGGCCGAGGCTGCGGGCCAGGTAACGGACGCCGGCTTCAAGGCTGGCCTTGGCCATGCCCATCACGTTGTAGTTCGGCATGGTGCGCTCGGCACCCAGGTACGACAGGGTCAGCAGGCTGCCGTTGCGGCCCTTCATCAGGTCGCGGCCGGCTTTGGCCAGGGCCACGAAGCTGTAGGCGCTGATGTCGTGAGCGATACGGAAACCTTCACGTGTGGTGGCTTGGGTGAAATCACCGTCCAGTTGGTCGCCCGGCGCGAAGCCAACGGAGTGCACGATGCAGTCCAGGCCGTCCCACTTTTTGCTCAGTTCTTCGAAGACCTTGGCGATTTCTTCGTCGCTGGCGACGTCGCAAGGGAAGCACAGGTCGGCGTTCGAACCCCAACCCTCGGCGAATTCCTCGACGCGCTTCTTGAGTTTTTCGTTCTGATAGGTGAAAGCAAGCTCAGCGCCTTCACGGTGCATGGCGGCAGCGATACCGGATGCGATGGACAATTTGCTGGCGACACCGACGATCAGGACGCGCTTACCGGCGAGAAAACCCATTGTTTTGTTCCTCTTCAGGTTAATCGACAGCTGCCGGCGCCAAGAAGGCGGCCTCCAGCAGCTGCTGTGTATAAGGATGTTGCGGTGCGGCGAAGATGTCTTCTGCCACACCCTGTTCGACCACTTGGCCTTGCTTGACCACCATCAGTTGGTGGCTTAACGCCTTGACCACCGCCAAGTCATGGCTGATGAACAAATACGTCAGGTTGTACTTGGTTTGCAGGGAGCGTAACAGCTCCACCACTTGACGCTGAACGGTGCGGTCGAGGGCCGATGTCGGCTCGTCCAGCAAAATCAGCGCCGGTTTTAACACTAATGCCCGGGCAATGGCGATCCTTTGCCGCTGTCCCCCTGAAAACTCGTGGGGGTAGCGGTGCCGGGTGGCCGGATCCAGGCCCACTTCCTTGAGCGCTTCAACCACGGCGGCTTCCTGTTCCACCGGGGTTCCCATCTTATGAATCCGCAGGCCTTCGCCGACGATGTCACACACCGACATGCGCGGGCTGAGGCTGCCGAACGGGTCCTGAAACACCACCTGCATCTGCCGCCGCAGCGGTCTGACCTGATGCTGATTCATCCCGCTAAGCGATTGCCCGTGAAAGCGTATCTCGCCTTCGCTGCGAATCAACCGAAGGATCGCCAGGCCCAGCGTCGATTTGCCCGAGCCGCTCTCGCCGACAATCCCCAGCGTCTGGCCCTTGGGCAGACTGAAATGGATGCCGTCGACCGCCTTGACGTGATCCACCGTGCGCTTGAACACGCCTTTCTTGATCGGAAACCAGACCCTCAGGTCTTCAACTTCCAGCATCGGCGCGCCCGGCGGGTTGTTCGCCGGCCCGCCTTTGGGCTCGGCGCTGAGCAGTTCACGGGTGTACGGATGCTGCGGCGCGCGAAACAGCTCTTCGCACGATGCCTGTTCGACGATGCAACCGCGCTGCATGACACATACTCGGTTGGCAATTTGCCTGACGACGTTCAAATCATGGCTGATCAGCAGCAAGGCCATGCCCAGCCGGGCCTGCAATTCCTTGAGCAGCTCGAGGATTTTCAGCTGCACCGTGACGTCCAGCGCAGTGGTCGGCTCATCGGCGATCAACAATTCGGGCTCGTTGGCCAGGGCCATCGCAATCATCACCCGCTGGCGCTGGCCGCCGGACAGTTCATGGGGCAGGGCTTTCAAGCGCTTGGCCGGTTCCGGAATGCCCACCAGATCGAGCAGCTCCAGCGTCCGTCGCGTCGCGGCTTTGCCGGTCAGGCCCTTGTGCAGGCCGAGCACTTCGTTGATCTGCTTTTCGATGGACTGCAGCGGGTTCAGTGAGGTCATCGGCTCCTGGAAAATCATCGCGATGCGATTGCCGCGAATGCCGCGCAGGCGCTTCTCACTGACTGTCAGCAGGTCATCACCGGCGTAGCGAATCGTCCCGGTCGGATGACGCGCGAGCGGGTAGGGCAGCAGCCGCAGGATCGAGTGGGCGGTGACTGACTTGCCCGATCCGCTTTCGCCGACCAGCGCCAGGGTTTCGCCCTTGCGGATGTCGAAGCTGATGCCCTCGACCACACGCTGGCCGTTGGTGCCGTTCACGAATTCGACGGAGAGGTCGCGAATCTCGATCAGATTGTCCTGATTCATCTCATTTCCTCGGGTCGAATGCGTCGCGGGCGGATTCGCCGATGAACACCAGCAGGCTCAACATGATCGCCAGCACAGCGAAGGCGCTGATACCCAGCCACGGCGCCTGCAGGTTGGATTTGCCTTGCGCCACCAGTTCGCCCAGCGAAGGCGAACCGGCGGGCAGGCCGAAGCCGAGGAAATCCAGCGCGGTCAGCGTGCCGATCGCGCCGGTGAGGATGAACGGCATGAAGGTCATGGTTGAGACCATCGCGTTGGGCAGGATGTGGCGGAACATGATCGCGCCGTTTTCCATGCCCAGCGCCCGGGCTGCGCGCACGTATTCCAGGTTGCGGCCACGCAGAAACTCGGCGCGCACCACGTCCACCAGGCTCATCCACGAGAACAGCAGCATGATGCCCAGCAGCCACCAGAAGTTGGGCTGCACGAAGCTGGCGAGGATGATCAACAGGTACAGCACCGGCAGCCCGGACCAGATTTCCAGAAAGCGCTGGCCGATCAGATCGACCCAGCCGCCGTAGAAACCCTGCAGCGCCCCGGCGATCACGCCGATGATGGAGCTCAGGATCGTCAGCGTCAGGGCGAACAGCACCGACACGCGGAAGCCGTAGATCACCCGCGCCAGCACGTCGCGGCCCTGATCGTCGGTGCCCAGCAGGTTCTCTCGCGACGGTGGTGCAGGGGCCGGGACTTTCAGGTCGTAGTTGATGCTCTGGTAGCTGTACGGAATCGGCGCCCACAGCGTCCATCCGTCTTTGGCCGCCAGCAGCTCTTTGATATACGGGCTCTTGTAGTTGGCTTCCAGCGGGAATTCACCGCCGAAGGTGGTTTCCGGGTAGCGCTTGAACACCGGGAAGTACCACTCGCCGTCGTAGCGCACGGCCAGGGGTTTGTCGTTGGCGATGAGCTCGGCGCCCAGGCTGGCGCCGAACAGGATCAGAAACAGCCACAACGACCACCAGCCACGCTTGTTGGCCTTGAAGCGTTCGAAACGGCGTCGATTGAGGGGGGACAACGTCATATCAATGATCCCTGCGGTCGAAGTCGATGCGTGGGTCGACCAGCGTGTAGGTCAGGTCGCCAATCAGTTTCACCACCAGCCCCAGCAGGGTGAAGATGAACAGCGTGCCGAACACCACCGGGTAATCACGGTTGATCGCGGCTTCGAAGCTCATCAGGCCAAGGCCGTCGAGGGAGAAGATCACTTCCACCAGCAGGGAGCCGGTGAAGAAGATGCCAATGAACGCCGACGGGAAACCGGCGATCACCAGCAGCATGGCGTTGCGGAACACGTGGCCGTAGAGGACTCGACGCTGGGTCAGGCCCTTGGCCTTGGCCGTGATCACGTACTGCTTGCCAATCTCGTCGAGAAAGCTGTTTTTGGTCAGCAGGGTCATGGTGGCGAAGTTGCCGATGACCAGCGCGGTGATCGGCAGCACCAAGTGCCAGAAGTAATCGCCCACTTTGCCCAGCCAGCTCATCTCATCGAAGTTGCTCGACGTCAGCCCGCGCAACGGGAACCAGTCGAAGTAACTGCCGCCGGCGAACACCACGATCAGCAGGATGGCAAACAGGAACGCCGGAATGGCGTAGCCGACGATGATCGCCGAGCTGGTCCACACGTCGAAATGGCTGCCATGGCGCGTGGCTTTGGCGATCCCCAGGGGGATCGACACCAGGTACATGATCAGCGTGCTCCACAGCCCGAGGGAGATCGACACCGGCATCTTCTCGACGATCAGGTCGATGACCTTGGCGTCGCGGAAGAAACTGTCGCCGAAATCCAGATGTGCGTAGTTCTTGACCATGATCCACAAGCGTTCCGGCGCCGATTTGTCGAAGCCGTACATGTGCTCGATTTCTTTGATCAGGCTCGGGTCCAGGCCCTGTGCGCCGCGATAGGTCGAGCCGGCCACCGAGACTTCAGCGCCGCCACCGGCGATGCGGCTGGTGGCGCCTTCGAAGCCTTCGAGCTTGGCGATCATCTGCTCCACCGGGCCGCCCGGCGCGGCCTGGATGATGACGAAGTTGATCAGCAGGATGCCGAACAGGGTCGGGATGATCAGCAGCAAGCGCCGCAGAATGTAGGCCAGCATGTTATCGCTCCGTGCCTTTGGCTGACTCGGCGTCGGCCGGCATCTGATCTGGCGCGGCCTGCACGGGAATGGCCGGCGTCGCGTCGGGCTTGACCCACCAGGTCACGGTGCCGATGTCGTAGAGCGGGGTTTTGCCCGGGTGGCCCAGGTGATCCCAGTACGCCACGCGCCAGGTCTTGATGTGCCAGTTCGGGATCACGTAGTAGCCCCACAGCAGCGCGCGGTCGAGGGCGCGGGTGTGGTCGATCAGGCTCTGGCGCGAGTCGGCGTTGATCAAGCCGCTCACCAGCGTGTCGATCGCCGGGTCTTTTAGGCCGATCACGTTGTAGCTACCCGGCTTGTCGGCGGCGGAGGAATCCCAGTATTCACGCTGTTCGTTACCCGGGGAGCTCGATTGCGGGAAACTGCCGACGATCATGTCGTAGTCCCGTGAGCGGCGGCGGGTGATGTACTGGGAGACATCGACCCGGCGGATTTCCAGATCAATGCCGATGTCGGCCAGGTTGCGTTTGTACGGCAGCAGCACGCGCTCGAATTCGGTCTGGGCCAGCAGAAACTCGATGGTGACCGGCTTGCCGTCGGTGTCGACCATCTTGTCGCCGACGATCTTCCAGCCGGCGTCCTTGAGCAGCTGGAACGCCTTGCGCTGTTGCTCGCGGATGATGCCGCTGCCATCGGTGACCGGCAGCTTGAATGCCTCAGTGAACACCGATTCGGGCAGCTTGCCGCGCAGGGGTTCCAGAATCTTCAGTTCGGCAGGCGTCGGCAGGCCTTTTGCGCCCATGTCGGAATTGTCGAAATAGCTTTTGGTGCGGGTGTAGCTGCCGAAGAACAGCTGCTTGTTGGTCCACTCGAAGTCGAGCAACAGGCTGAGGGCCTGACGCACGCGCACGTCCTGGAACATCGGCTTGCGCAGGTTGAAGATAAAGCCCTGCATGCCCTGAGGATTGCCGTTGGGGATTTCTTCCTTGATCAGACGGCCCTCTCTGACCGCCGGAACGTCATAGGCCGTCGCCCAGTTCTTCGCCGCCATCTCCTGCCAGAAGTCGAAAGCACCGGCTTTTAAAGCTTCGAGGGCCACCGTGTTGTCGCGGTAGTAGTCGGTGGACAGCCGATCAAAGTTGTAGAAGCCCTTGTTGATTGGCAGGTCCTTGCCCCAGTAGTCCTTGACCCGCTCGTAGCGAACCGAGCGTCCGGCTTTGACTTCGACCACCTTGTACGGGCCGCTGCCCAGCGGAATTTCCAGGTTACCCTTGCTGAAGTCGCGGGTTGCCCACCAATGTTTTGGCAATACCGGCAACTGGCCGAGGATCAGCGGCAGTTCGCGGTTGTCGTTGTGCTTGAACTTGAACAGCACCGTGGTCGGGTTTTCGGCGACGGCCTGATCAACGTCCGCGTAGTAACTGCGGTACAGCGGCGAGCCGTCCTTGATCAGGGTCTCGAAGCTGAACACCACGTCTTCGGCGCGGACCGGGTGGCCGTCATTGAATTTCGCTTCGGGCCGCAGGTAGAAACGCACCCAGCTGTTGTCCGGGGCTTTTTCGATCTTGCCGGCGATCAGGCCATATTCGGTGAAAGGCTCGTCCAGGCCCTGGCGGGCAAGGGTGTCGTAGATCAGGCCGATGTCGTCGGCAGGCACGCCCTTGCTGATGAACGGGTTGAGGCTGTCGAAGCCGCCAAACCCGGCGCTGCGCAGAATCCCGCCTTTGGGCGCGTCCGGGTTCACGTAATCGAAATGCTTGAAGTCCGCGGGGTATTTCGGCGCTTCGTTGTACAGGGTGATGGCGTGTTGCGGAGCCGCCTGGGTTGCACAGGTTACGCCCAGCAGCAGCGGGGCCAGCACGAACGGGCTCAGAAACAGGCCGCCGGCGCGGGTCAGGGAGCGCAGGGCAGTCATTGGGTTTTCTCCGAAGGCTTGAGCCACCACGCACGCAGGCCCAGGGTATAGGGCGGGGTGGTGACCATGGCGAACCGGTTGCGGTACGCCAGACGGTGATTATTGAGGTACCAGTTGGGGATCATGTAGTGCTGCCACAGCAACACGCGATCCAGTGCACGGGTCGCGGCCACCTGATCATCCCGGGTCTTCGCGGCCAACAGCTGGTTGAGCAGGTTGTCGACCACCGGGTTGGCGACGCCGGCGTAGTTTTTGCTGCCTTTGATGGTGGCCTGGCTGGAATGGAAATACTGCCATTGCTCCAGCCCCGGGCTGAGGGTCTGGTTCAGGGTCATCAGAATCATGTCGAAATCGAACTGGTCCAGCCGCTGTTTGTACTGAGCGCGGTCAACGGTGCGCAGGTGCGCGTCGACGCCGATCCGCGTGAGGTCTTCGATGTAGGGCTGCAGGATTCGCTCCAGGTTGGGATTGACCAGAAGTATTTCGAGACGCAACGGCTGCCCTGCGCTGTTGGTCAAACCGCGCTCGGTGAATGTCCAGCCCGCGTCGGCCAGCAGCCCCAGCGCCTTGCGAATGGAATCCCGGGGCACGCCGCCGCCGTCGGTTTTCGACACCGCGAAGGGCTGGGTGAACAGCCTGGCCGGCAACTGCTCGCGGTAGGGGGCGAGCATCAGGAACTCACGACCGGCGGGCAGTCCGCTGGAGGTGAATTCGCTGTTGGGGTAGTAGCTGGTCGAGCGCATATAGGCGTCATTGAACAGCGTGCGGTTGGTCCACTCGAAGTTGAACATCAGCCCCAGGGCTTCGCGCACACGGATGTCGGCGAACGCGCCGCGACGGGTGTTCATGAACAGCCCTTGGGTCTGCGTGGGGATCTGGTGCGGGATCTGCGCCTTGATCACCTTGCCCTCGGTCACCGCCGGGAAGTCATAACCGGTGAGCCAGTTCTTCGCCTGATGCTCGATGTAGATGTCGAACTCGCCCGCCTTGAACGCTTCGAACGCTACGTCGGCGTCGCGGTAGAACTCCACTTCGACGCGGTTGAAGTTGTACTTGCCGCGGTTGACCGGCAGGTCCTTGCCCCAATAGTCCTTCACCCGCTCGAACACCAGGCTGCGCCCCGGCCGCACCTGGGTGATGCGGTAGGGGCCGCTGCCCAACGGGGCCTCGAAGGAGGTGGCCTTGAAGTCGCGGTTCTTCCAGTAATGCTGCGGCAGAACCGGCAGTTCGCCGAGGCGCAGAATCAGTAATGGGTTGCCGGAGCGCTTGAACACGAAACGAATGCGGTGGCGGTTGAGGATGTCCACACGCTGCACTTCCTGCAACGCCGTGCGGTACTGCGGGTGACCGTCCTTCAGTAACGTTCTATAGGAAAACGCCACGTCGTAGGCGGTAATCGGCTTGCCGTCGTGAAAGCGCGCTTCGGGGCGCAGGTTGAACACCACCCAGCTGCGGTCGTCGCTGTACTCGACGGTTTTGGCGATCAGGCCGTAACTGGAGGTGGGTTCATCGCCGGAGGGGTCGTACTGTCCCGTGCCGACCATCAGTGGTTCGTTCAGCTCGCTGACGCCGTACTGGCCGAAGTTGGCCGTCGAAATCGGGCTGCTGCCCTTGAAGGTGTACGGGTTGAGGGTGTCGAACGTGCCGTTGGCCATGATTCGCAGGGTGCCAGCCTTCGGCGCCTCAGGATTGACCCAGTCGAAATGCGTGAAGCTGGCAGGGTACTTGAGGACGCCGAATTGTGCGTAACCATGGCTTTCGCTGATGGTCGCGGCGGCTGTCGTGCTCAAGACCAGGCTGAAAGTCAGCAGCAGGTGACGTATCAAGTCGGCGGTCGATCCAGGCAGCGGTCGGTCACAGTAACAGCTTGTATCGGCTGGAAAAAGGGCAGGGCGGGCGGCTGGAGGACGCTGACTCAGGCGCGAGCCTGTGGGAGCGAGGTGACTCCCACGATGGCGGGACTGGCCCTAGATCAATGGGACAAATAAACCGTCAGTGTCTGCCCTGGCTTGAGGGCCTGACCGCTGCGCGGATTCCAGCGCTTGAGGTGCTGCATTTCGACGTTGAAGCGCTTGGCGACGAGGTACATCGAATCGCCTTTCTGGATCTTGTACTGCATCGACTTCTTGCCGGCGTCTTCGCCCCTGGCGCTGCTGTCAGCCTTGGCCACGGCGCGTGAGCTGGCTTTCGCCGGTTTGCTGTTGTCCTGCATGACCAGCGTCTGGCCGACCTTGAGGTTCTGGCCCGACAGCTTGTTCCAGTGCTGTAAATCCTTGACGTCGACCTTGTTGATGCGCGCGATCTGCACCAGGTTGTCGCCCTTCTTCACCCTGTAGCTGCGGGTGCGCGCCGGCTTTTCGTCCACCTCGGCGACTTCTTCGAACACCGGCATCGCGTACTGCATGCCGGGCTGCACCGGAATCGTCAGCGCCTGGCCGCGTTTCACCTGATTGCCGGACAGCTTGTTGATGTCCTTGAGGGTGCTGGTCGACACCTTGTAGCGGCTGGCGATGCTGGCCAGGCTGTCGCCCGGACGCACGCGGTATTGCTGCCAGTCGACCAGCTCTTCAGGCTTCATGTTGGACAGGTTGGTGGTCAGCAACTGGGATTTCGACGTCGGCACCAGCAGGTGTTGGGGGCCGTCGATGGTCAGACGCTTCTTGAAGGCGGGGTTGAGCTGCACCAGCTCGTCTTCGTCGATGTTCGCCATGGCGGCGACTTTCGACAGGTCCATGCGCTGATTCAGCTCGACGACCTGGAAGTACGGCTTATTGTCGATCGGGCTGAGGTTGACGCCGTATGCATCTGGCGACATGACCACCTGGGACAGTGCCAGCAGCTTCGGCACGTAGTCGCGGGTTTCCTGGGGCAGCGGCAGGTTCCAGTAGTCGGTGGGCAGGTTGAGCTTGTCGTTGCGTTCGATGGCGCGGCTGACCGTGCCTTCGCCAGCGTTGTAAGCCGCCAGTGCCAGCAGCCAGTCGCCGTTGAACATGTCGTGCAGCTTGGTCAGGTAGTCCAGCGCTGCCGTGGTGGACGCAGTGATGTCGCGGCGGCCGTCGTAGAAATTGGTCTGACGCAGGTTGAAGTAGCGACCGGTGGACGGAATGAACTGCCAGATCCCCGCCGCATCGCTGCGCGACAAGGCCATCGGGTTGTACGCGCTCTCGATCACCGGCAGCAACGCCAGCTCAAGGGGCATGTTGCGTTCTTCCAGACGCTCGACGATGTAGTGCATGTAAAGACTGCCGCGGTTACCGGCGGTTTCGAGAAACGAAGGGTTGTTCGCGTACCAGAGACGCTGCTGATCGATCCGCGGATTCTGGTCGTTGCCGTCTTGCAACTGGAAACCTTGACGCATGCGCTCCCACACATCATGGGGCGGTGCGAGGGGGACAGGTTTGCGCGCGATATAAACAGGTTTTGGCTTAGTGCTGGCGACGGGATGGGCGGCACTGGAACCGTTCCCGGATTCGAGGCCGCCGGTGCTCTGGCAGCCTGCCAGTGTCGCGCTCGCGACCACTGCGATTGCCTGGGCCAACCGAGTCAATGTGTCGGAATTGAAGGTTTTGCGTATAGATGACGACATTGGCTGGGGGATAGTTCCAGGCGAAAATGTCGGGCGATTCTAGAAAGTGACTGGTGAACGGTCAACCTTTCAGAATTTCCGTGCTGATTCGCAGCCTGTTTAGAACTTATCTTTCCATGCCCGCAGCACGGCAAAGACCTCTGTGGCCGTCGCGTTATGGGTTCCGCTCCGTTCGTCTGCTTTTTGTTTCACGGAGATGACGGCGGCTCGCAGAAACGGATTGGTCTTGCGCTCCAGTGCCAGCGTCGACGGCACACTGATACGATTTTGCGCACGCCATCGCGTCACTTCTTCAAAACGCTTCAGCACGTCGGCGTTGTCCGGTTCAACCGCCACGGCGAAGCGCAAATTGCTCAAGGTGTACTCGTGGGCGCAGTACACGAGGGTGCTGTCGGGCAGCTCGGCGAGTCGGCTCAGGGAATGATGCATCTGCTGCGGGGTGCCTTCGAACAAGCGGCCGCAACCGGCGGCGAACAGTGTGTCGCCGCAGAACAGCAGCGGCTGTTGTGCGTCGGCATGGTAAAAGGCGATGTGGCCCAGGGTGTGGCCGGGGACCGCATGGACGCTGAATGTCAGGCCGAGTACGGTGAGCTGATCGTTGTCGGACAGGGCCACGTCCCGCGCCGGAATCTTCTCATTGGCCGGGCCGTAGACCTTGGCGTCGGTGAGTGTTTTCAGTTGCGCGACGCCGCCGGTGTGGTCGGCGTGGTGATGGGTAATGAGAATGTCGGTCAGGCGCCAGTCCGGATTGCGCTCAAGCCAGGCGATGACGGGGGCGGCATCACCCGGGTCAACCACGGCGCAGCGTTTGACGGCATTGTCTTGTAACAACCAGATGTAGTTATCGCTGAAAGCGGGCAGGGCATCGACCTGTATCATGGCGCGGTTCGCTTGGCTGGAAACATAGAGAAGCATCTTAGGGTCTGAACAGACTCGAGGCGAGTCTCTATCGCAATGACCCTCTCATGGAGACCGGAAATGACCGATGAAGCGTTCGCCCAGGCCGATCCCGAGTGGCTTGAGCTGATCAGCGCCGCCCGCGACTGGCTGTCCGGGCCCCTGGGGCAGTTGTTGCTGGAAGAAGAAAGCCGTGTGCTGGAGCAAGAGCTTGAGCGTTTTTTTGGCGGTTATCTGGTGCATTACGGCCCGTCGGCGCAAACGCCGCCGGCGGCGAAGCAAGTGCAGCGCAACGTGCGACTGGGCGCGCCGTTGCCGGGCGTCGAGATTGTCTGCGAAGAGCAGGCCTGGCCTTTGAGCGAGCACGCCGCGGATGTGGTGGTCATGCAGCACGGTCTGGATTTCTGTCTGTCGCCCCACGGCCTGTTGCGCGAAGCCGCCAGCAGCGTGCGTCCCGGCGGGCATCTGGTGATCGTCGGGATCAACCCCTGGAGCACCTGGGGCATCCGCCATTTCTTCGCCAATGATGCCTTGCGCAGGGCGCGCTGCATCTCGCCATCGCGGGTCGGCGACTGGCTTAACCTGCTGGGCTTCGCGCTGGAGAAACGCCGCTTCGGGTGCTATCGTCCGCCGCTCGCTTCGCCCAAGTGGCAGGCTCGTCTGGCCGGACTCGAACGTCTCGGCGATGGCTGGCAAAGTCCCGGCGGCGGCTTCTATCTATTGATCGCGCGCAAGATGAGTGTAGGGCTGCGGCCCGTGCGCATGCCGCGCCGCGAGCCCATGGGCAAACTGCTGCCTCTGCCTATGGCCAAGGTCAATCGGCGCACGCCCGAGCCTTGATTCACCGGCTGACGCCACGCTTTCTCAATTTCTGGAAACATCGTAATGAGCGATACCGTAGAACTCTTCACCGATGGCGCCTGCAAGGGCAACCCGGGCCCCGGCGGCTGGGGCGCGTTGCTGGTGTGCAAAGGCGTCGAAAAAGAACTCTGGGGCGGTGAAGCCAACACCACCAACAACCGCATGGAGCTGCTGGGCGCCATTCGCGGTCTCGAAGAACTGAAGCGGCCGTGCGAAGTGATCCTGGTGACCGACTCGCAGTACGTGATGAAAGGCATCACCGAGTGGATGGTCAACTGGAAGAAGCGCGGCTGGAAGACAGCGGCGAAGGAACCGGTTAAAAACGCCGATCTGTGGAAGCAGCTGGACGAGCAGGTCGGCCGGCACAATGTGAGCTGGAAGTGGGTGCGCGGCCACATTGGCCATCCGGGTAACGAGCGCGCTGACCAGTTGGCGAACCGCGGCGTGGATGAAGTGCGCGGTATCAAGCACGCTTGATCAAGACACAGTCTTGGTGACGCTGATGATGACGAGTGTAGGAGCCGGCTTGCTGGCGAATCCATGCGTTCGCCAGCAAGCCGGCTCCTACAGAAACAGCGTGCGCCCGTCGCCAGAAGGCGATAGCTGCGCGCGCACATCCCAAAACCGCCATGCTAATATCCGCGCCTGAAGCTGAGGCGGTAGGCAATGACTGTACAAAACATCATCACTGAACGAAGGGTTGTCCTCGATACCGAGACCACCGGTATGCCCGTCACCGACGGCCACCGGGTCATCGAAATCGGCTGCGTCGAGCTGATTGGCCGGCGTCTGACCGGGCGGCATTTCCACGTTTACCTGCAACCGGACCGGGAGAGTGACGAGGGCGCCATTGGCGTTCACGGCATCACCGACCAGTTCCTGATCGGTAAACCGCGTTTCGCTGAAGTCGCCGACGAGTTCTTCGAGTTCGTCAAAGGCGCGCAGCTGATCATCCACAACGCGGCGTTCGACGTCGGCTTTCTCAACAACGAATTCGCCCTGATCGGCCAGCACGATCGCGCCAATCTCAGCAGTTACTGCACGATCCTCGACACCCTGGCCATGGCCCGCGAGCGTCATCCGGGCCAGCGCAACAGCCTTGATGCGCTGTGCAAACGCTACGACGTCGACAACTCCGGCCGTGAGCTTCACGGCGCATTGCTCGACTCCGAGATTCTCGCGGAAGTCTATCTGGCGATGACCGGTGGCCAGACGACCCTGTCGCTGGCCGGCAACAACGACGGAGAGGGCGGTGCCGATCGCCCATCGGAGATCCGCCGCATCGCCAACCGCACGCCGGGACGCATCATCGTCGCCAGCGAGGCCGAACTGGCGGAGCACGAAGCGCGGCTGGCCGTGATTGCCAAATCCGCCGGTGCCCCGGCCCTGTGGACCCAGTTGCTCGAAGCGCAGGTTCAGGCCCGGGCGGAAGCCTGAAGGCGGCAGCGGCCTTCATAGAAGGTGATGTCGATCCCGGTAATCGTGCAGGAGGCACATGGTGAACACGTCCAGCCCGACTTTCAGCATTCGTGTCGCTGACGAATGCTTCGAGGATTACATCCTCAACAGCGAGTTCACCTTCACCGTCACCGGCTATGCCCGGGTGCAGATCGGCGAGCCCGTGGCGCAGTGGCACGTCGATGCCGTCGAGCCTTACCTGAAAAACTACGGCATCGATTCCGAAGAGTTCTGCAATTATCGGGACGCCGCCGACGGCACGGTGCTGGTGGCCTGGCTCGATGAGCAGCCGGTCGGGCATGTGGTGGTCAGCGAGCACTGGAACGGTTTCGCTCACATCGACGAACTGGCGGTCGATACCGGGGCGCGACGCAATGGCGTGGCACAAAAGCTGCTGGACGTGGCGCAGTTCTGGAGCCGCAAGCGCGGGCTGCCGGGCATCACCCTGGAAACCCAGAACAACAATCTGGAGGCGTGCCGGTTATATGAGCGCTACGGGTTTGTGGTCGGCGGGGTCGATCATCTGCGCTATCGGGCGATAGAACCGTTGACGCAGGAGGCGGCGATTTTCTGGTATCTGTTGTTCGACGCGCCGGGCGTCGATTGAAGCGGCAAGCCCCTCTGACCTGGCTCGTGGCCGCAGGATGTGAGCGGCCTGAGTGGAAAGAGGCGGGCTTGCAGCGGTGTTTCAATGCTCTCGTATGAGCTTGACCTTGCCCTGGATCAACTCGAATTCCTCTCCGCCCAGGTGTTTGACGCGGTCGCCAATGGCCAGGCGATAAGTGGAAACGGGCTCCTTTCCATCAGCCTCGTCAGGCTGTGATTCACGGAATTCATGCACCGAGTAAACGCGTCCCTCCGCATCCCTCGCATGAAATTGCCCAACTAGAACTGAAGCCATTTGCTTTGTAACCTCTGGAAATAACTGCTCGTTTTCGCTCGCATCCTAACACCGCGAGTGAATAAACCGTGTCCGCTTGTAAGGTAATTCCCAAATTTCTCCGGGGACCTTATTCGCCTAAGGCAGTCAGACCGCCGTTTCCGGGGGGAGTTTTCGGCGATCGGAAAAATAGTCGCGACCGACGGTAGCACGGCCCGCCCAAAGCAGGGGCCGATAACCCACGGGCCAGCATCGAACGCTTCGATGATTAGCAACGGAAAAACAACACAGAATTGCACTCATGTTTCATCTATAACTGTTGTCTCCTCCCACAGCAGAAGGTCCGTTTCATGAGCCAGGTTCATTCGATTGCAGTCATCGTCGGCAGCTTGAGGAAAGACTCCATCAACCGCAAAGTGGCCCACGCACTGGCTGAGCTGGCGCCGTCCAGCCTGAAGCTGAGTATCGTCGAAATCGGCGACCTGCCGTTGTACAACGAAGACATCGACGCGGATTCGCCGCCTGCCGCTTACACCGCCTTCCGTCAGGCCCTGCAGGGCGCATACGGGTTTCTGTTCGTCACCCCCGAATACAACCGTTCAGTGCCGGGCGCGCTGAAAAACGCCATCGACGTTGGCTCGCGGCCCTACGGCAAAAGCGCATGGGGCAGCGCCAAACCGGCGGCCGTGGTCAGTGCGTCGCCCGGGGCGATCGGTGGTTTTGGCGCCAACCAGCATTTGCGCCAGTGCTTCGTGTTCCTCGACGTGCTGTGCATGCAGCAACCGGAAGCCTACCTGGGCAACGCCGGGACCTTCTTTGACGAACACGGCAAGCTGAGCGAGAAAACCCGCCCGTTCCTGCAGAACATCATCGATGCATTCGCCGGCCACGTTGCGCGCACCTTGAAAGCCTGATCATCTGTACCGTCTTTCGGTGAAAGGGCCTGCGCGCGACGCCGCGTGCCGGCCCCTCGCACCCACCGCGCAAGGTCGTCGCGCCTTCGTCAGTCAATCCTGAATTTCCTTGCCCGTGTACAGCGTTATGTACCGCAATCGCGGTGGATTTCTTCCCTACGCTCCCAGCCTTTCCTGCCCATGCCCGGCCAATGCCGGCCGTGGGCGCTTGTGCTCAAGGAGCTGTCATGTCCACCGTTACCACCACGTACTTCAACAGCGCGTCATTGCGACGGCGCTTCCTCGAAGAACTCGATCGCGCCGTCACTGCCGATCTTCTCGTGTCATCCGAACAGACTTGGCTGAAACGCGCAGCAGGCGCGCCGGCAACCGATGATGCCGATCCGGTCCGAGTGGATCGGCTGCTGCTCAATGACGGCCTGCCCAACTCGCTGGAGCTCAGCGCGGCGTTGATGTTCAGCCATGGCCAGACCGCCGATCCGCGTGTGTTTCTGTTTACCCTGGCGTCCGGTGTTGAAGCGTTCGAGGATCGCGCACAGCTTTTGGCAACGCTGCTCAGGCGATTTGCCAACGATGATCCATTGGCCTCGTTCGAATACGAAAAAATCGACGGCGATGCTTTCCAGGCGCAAATGGAGGCCATCGTTGAGTACCAGGCCCATTCAGTCAGGCAGTTCACCGACCAGTTGAAGCTGATCCCGGACGTGATCGGCGCGGTCAATTCGTCCCTGGCCCTGCAGCTGCGCCGGCTGTTGCCGGATCAGCGGATGGATCCGGCGACGCACCTCATGCGCCTGGTGCAGCCAGCTTCCAGTGCCGAAGAAGAACTCGTGTTCAGGACCCAGACGCTGGTTCAAACGGCGTATGAAGCCATGTGCCGTGCCGAGCTGGACCCCGGCGTGACGATGCAGTACCTGGATGCGCAGGGGCGAGTGGCGAGCGACAGCGATGCGGTGTTATTCGCTCAGGCGATACGCGAGACGATTCCTGCGGTGCCTGCTCGATTCGCCCAGTTGCTGAGCGATTATTGGGGGCAGCGACACGCAGCGGGTTCGTGCCGTGACATGGCCATGCAAATCTACGCCACGAGCTTGTGCCATGAGCTCTACCGTTATGGCCACGAGGCGAATCTCACTCGGCGGGAGCAAGCGTTGTTGCGGCCGTTGCTCGTGGCCGGGCCGCGCTTTACCGCATCAGACGCCGAGTTCCACTGCAGTCGTCTCGCGCTGCATGTGCCGGGCGCCCCTGCAAAGCCGCTGGCCGGCACCCTGGTCTTCGATGTCAGCCCGGCAGCGTTGCCGTTGCTGTGGTTTACGCCGGAGCACGGCCTGCGCCGATTTGCCAATCTGACGGCGCTGAGTGCCTTTTGCTCAACCCCGGAAGGACGCGAGATGCTCCGCCCGACACTGGCGCTGGCCGATCAGGCCCTTTTGCTGCGCGAAGACGCCTTGTCCCTTTCGATGCAACGCATCAGCGGGCCCCTGCTCGGCGAACGGATTGATTCCATCCTTGCGCTGCAGGCGCGCAATCTGCAGTTCGTCACGGGGTTGTCGACCGAGTCGGAAAGGGTCTCGGCGATGTACGACGACGCGCTGGACGTGCGCCAACTGATCGACCCTCGTCAACTGCACTTCAGCGCCGGACGCTGGCGCCGCGAGCAGCCGATGGACTTCGCCGCCGTCTGGTGTAGCAGCGCCAACGATGACTTGGTGGTGGCCGTCACGGAGCCAGACAGCATTGGCAGTCAACTGTCAGCGTCCGACCCTTCCCAGCCGATCGAGCTGCAGCCGACGCCGCCTTCCTGGCTGGAGCGAACCCAAGTGTTCGATGCCAATGCGGCGCATCTTCGTGAGCTGGACAACGTCCTTGCCGGCTACGCCGAGCAGGCGCTGCAACGTTATCTGTGCGTGGCGTCGGCCCGGGGATTGCGCGCGAGCGAGGTGCGGGTGCGCTGGCTGGAGTCGCTGCCGCTGGGCTCCTCCGATGTCGAACCAGACTCCGTCGCCATCAGTGAGACCTTGAGTGCCACGTCGATGGATCTGGTGGCGCTGTTGCTGGAACGCGTCAGCGGACACCGTTGCGATCCGCTCGAATCGTCGGCGCA
This sequence comes from Pseudomonas sp. AK106, assembly GCF_053903055.1. NCBI lineage: Bacteria > Pseudomonadati > Pseudomonadota > Gammaproteobacteria > Pseudomonadales > Pseudomonadaceae > Pseudomonas > Pseudomonas sp. AK106. The sequence goes on along the minus strand of NZ_CP096426.1, from coordinate 4,004,830 downwards.
GGTGCTGCTCACCGCCCAGGCCGCGGGGGCACACCTGGATATCGAGCTCATCCGCTTCATGCTCAAGCGCGTGGCGGCGGATTTCATCGAACGTTATCTCGACCACTTCAGGCGCTTGCGCACGGGCCTTGCGCGTCTGGGCGACAGGCAGCTGCAACCGGTTGCCATGGCGCTGGTCCTTAGGGAAGACACGTTGCGGCTCGATCTGGCACTGCGCCAGCGAATGGAGCAGGTGACGAGCGCGTCGGCGAGCATGGTCATGCAAGTGCTGAACGCGCCGGTCCGCGCGCAGAGGACCGAGCCGGGGGCGCCGACCACTGAAGTGTTTGCGGTGTCGCTGGTCTACGGCCCACAGCCGGGGGCCACCCTCAGCGACTCAATGGCCCTCTGGCAACCCCTGGCCCTCGATGCGGGCGTGATGTTCTGGAGCAGCCAGCTGGGCTGGGAGTATTTCGTCTCCAAGCAGGCATTGAGCGACAAAATAGGCAGTCGCTTGCGTGGCGCTCATAGCGAGCGTTGGCTGGCGCTTTTGGGCGAACGCGACCGTGTGCTGCTGCGCAACCACCTGCAAGCGCACCCTGCGGGTCCGATTCGCATTCATTTCAGTCATCGCGCCGGCCACGCGATCGAGGCGTTGCAGCAAAGCGTGTTTGACCGACAGTCACAGAACCTCCAGCAGATGTGCGCCCGCGCCCGGCGTTGTCGCTTTGAAGCCGGGCTGTTCACGCGCCTTGCCCGGGCCACCGAGCTGGACACGCAATTGATCGAGATGCTCGATGCGCTGTCGGTGCGGATCGACAACACGCTGTTTCAAGAGCTGCTGCCGGACTGGCTGAAGGCGGCATCGCCCAACGACCTTCGAGCGTATAACGCGATATGGCGTCGTTTCTTTCTGGCCAGCGACGGCGAGGAGGACTTTCTCTTCGACATCCCGACGCTCTCGGATTACGCACGCGACCGGCTGCTCGAACAGATGCGCAAGGATTTTCCCGAGCATGTCCTGCACCCCGACGAGATCACCGTCACCCAGCGCCGCTACGTTGCGGCGCCCACCGGCGTTGGCCAGATCCCGTCAGGGATTCCGGCCGCCACCCTCGTGCACAGTGAGACGCTGACCGATTACGCGATCAATCGCTTTTCCGACGTCCCGGACGGTGTATTGAGCATCAATGACGCCGGCGACCCAGAGGCAGCCCGCCTGATCACGCCCGATTACCTGCGCAGCACGGTGCGAAAGCTGGACGTCGGCACAGGATTCAGGACGCTGCTGCGTCAGACGTTGAACCCCGCGGATGCCAAATGGGTGAGGCGCAACAAGCTGTTTATCGACCAGCTGCCACCGATGATGCAGGCGGTGGCGATGCAGCAGAAGCTTGAAGGACAGCTGAGCGCCGAAGCCTACGCGTTCATCTCGCGTGTGGTTGAGATGCCTGACGGGATCGCCCGTGAACCGGTCAACGGGGTGCGCGTCATTATCAGTGCGTTGCGGCTGGTCGCCGACGCAGGCATGACGCCCGACATCCTCAAGGGCATTTATCTGATCTGCGCCGAGGCGGGCGCCAGCGGTCCGGTTATCCTGCACGCCGTGTTCCACCGCGATTTTGTCTTCCGCGAGTACGCCAGCCTGTCGGCGCTGGAGGCCGATATCCGCAGTGATGCGAGCCTGCAAGCGTTGTTGCTGCAGCGAGTGGACCCGGAAGTTCGCAAGCGGTATGAACACGGCGGCTTCATTGAGCCTCACCTGCCGTTCTTTGCGCAGGGGTTCGGGGATGTGCCGACACATACACCGGGTCCGGTCACGGTGTCACTGGCTGAGGAAAACGGCAACTCGCTGCAGTTCATGTTCACCGACACCATGAGCCTGCTGGTGGACATCGGTGAGTCCGACACGGTCACGAATCAGGAGGCCGATCACGCGTCACGCCAGTTTCTGGCGTCCCTTGGCCTTGAGCAGGTACTGAGTGTGATGCCCGGCAAGCTTGGCACGATGATCGCGCTGTGGCAGAGCCATACATTGTTTCGTGCGTCAGCCGCGTCGGCCTCCGGGCGTCACTGGGGGGAAGCCCTCTCTGAATTTTCTGCCGCCCTGGGCGTCATGATGACGGCCCGGGACCAGGCTGAAAAAGACGAGTTGATCAGCGCCGATCTGGTGGAGGGCGAGGAGGTGCCTGCGCCGGTGTTCTTCTGGGGAGGCGCCACGCTCACAGGCGAGCAGCTGACCCGTCTGCATGCGCTGGAGGCCCGGAACGTCTCGCTCAAGGACTTGCGCCGGGACGACCTGCTGAGTCTGTTCATGAACACGGAAAACGGCAGGGCGTATGCGGCTGTTTCCGGGCGGGTCTATGAAGTGCGCCGTCAGGCCGAGAGTGGCCGCTGGATGATTATCGGCCCCGACCGATCGCCCGGCCCGAGCCTGAAGCTGGACGACAGGCAGCGCTGGCAGCTGGATATCGAGTCCGGTCTGAAGGGCGGCGGCGGGGCCATGACCAAACTGCGGAGCCACGCTGCCGATGTCAGTGCTGACGACGTGCTGCTTATCGAGGCCAGCGGCATGGCCGACATACGCACCTTCTATCGGGAGCGCGCCCAGCGTATCGGTGAAGCCCATCTGCAGGCCAAAAGGTACCTCGAAAATGCGCTGGACAACCTCAACGTGCATGCCCCCGGCACGCCGCTGGACCCGAGGGTTACGCAGATCATTGGCGACTTTTTCGGGGTCAGTGAGTCCGGTCAAGAGCTGCTGGTCGACACCGAACGCGCGGTCAAGGCGCTGTTTGATGAAGTGATGGATGCGTCGCTGTCACCCTATTCTTCGCCACGCTTTGTGGTGGGCACTAACCGCCCGGGGCGGGAGGGCACCATGGGCTTCGTCATCAAGCGAGACCCGAAAAAGCGCGTGTTTCTGACCGACCGGTATTTTGATGCGCCGCCGTTTCCACTGAAGCCTGAGGCGGCGAACGAAGGGTTCGATTGCCCGGCCCATTACCGGGCGGCCACCTTGATCCATGAACTTTCGCATCTGGTGCTCGATACCCACGACATCGCCTACCTGGAAAGCACGGCGCCGTATCCTGACCTGCTGCTGGAAAACAATGCCAACAACATCAAGCTGAGGGGAGACATTGAACGCATGCAATCGTCTGGGTTGTCGCATTTGAGCGTGAAGAAGGACCTGTTTCTGCAATTGACGGACGGGGAGTGGCGCGATTTCGATGAGGAGGAGAGTTTCGAACACGACGCGATCCTGAAGCTCACCAAGTGCAAGACCCTGGACGATGCCCGTGATGCGTTTATGAGCGATGCCCAGAAACGCAGCCGGGTTATTCTGGCCAACGCCGATTCGGTGACCCTGCTGGTGCTGCGGCTGGGGCGCCGAAGCTTTGTCGTGCCGAGCCCTTCGCCGGGCGGCCGCTGAGTGACAGGCGCCGAGCGTTCAGGCTCGGCGTCTGCTCCTTGATGGGCAGGCGCCGGTATTGGCGAGCCGGCACGTCCCTTACAGCGAGTAGTGGCGCAGCTCGCGGGCGATCAAAAGGCGCTGGATTTCGCTGGAGCCTTCGTAGATCTGGGTGATCCGCGCGTCTCGGTAGTATCGTTCCACCGGGTAATCTTCCAGATAGCCGTAGCCGCCGTGAATCTGCACCGCCTTGGAACAGACCCATTCGGCCATTTCCGAGGCGAACAGCTTGGCCTGGGACGCTTCCGACAGACAGGGTTTGCCCGCCGTTCTCAAGCGCGCGGCGTGCAGGACCAGCAGCCGTGAGGCGTTGATGCGGGTGTGCATGTCGGCCAGCAGATTGGCGACGCTCTGGTGCTCGATGATCGGCTTGTCGAACTGCACCCGCTCACGGGCGTAGCCCAGTGCCGCCTCGAATGCCGCACGGGCGATGCCCAGGGCCTGGGCGGCAATGCCGATGCGTCCGCCTTCCAGGTTTGAAAGGGCAATGGACAGTCCCTTGCCGCGTTCACCCAAGAGGTTTTCCGCCGGAATCCGGCAATCGCTCAGGGTCACGGCGCAGGTGTCGGATGCACGGATACCCATCTTGTGTTCCATGCGGTCGACGCGGTAGCCGGGGTTGTCGGTGGGCACCAGAAACGCTGACAGGCCGCGCTTGCCCAGCTCCGGGTCGGTCACCGCGAAGACGATCGCCAGCTGTGCGCGCTTGCCGTTGCTGACGAACTGCTTGGCGCCGTTGAGCACCCACTCGCCGTCTTTCAATTCGGCACGGGTGCGCAGGTTGTGGGCTTCGGAGCCGGCCTGGGGTTCGGTCAGGCAGAAGCAGCCGATGGCCTGGCCGCTGGCGAGTTTTTCCAGCCATTGTTGTTTCTGGGCGCCGCTGCCGTAATTGAGCACCGGCCCGCAGCCCACCGAGCTGTGCACGCTCATGAGCGTACCGGTGGCGCCGTCGGCGGCAGAGATTTCTTCGACGGCCAGCGCATAGGCGACGTAGTCGATATAGCTGCCGCCCCATTCCTCGGGGACGATCATGCCGAGCAGGCCCAATTCGCCCATCTTTGCCACGAGCGCGTCGTCGATCCAGCCGGCCTTTTCCCAGGCCTGGGCATGGGGCGCGATTTCATTGCGCGCGAAGTCCCGCGCCATGTCGCGGATCATCACTTGTTCTTCGGTCAATTCAAGATCTTGCATAGGTCACGCCTCATGACCGCTGAAGAAGCTTGCCACGTGCTCGGCATTCAAGGCCTGCACGCTGGAGGGGCTCCATTGCGGTTTCTTGTCTTTGTCGACGATCAAGGCGCGCACGCCTTCGATCAGGTCACCGCGTTCAAACCACTGGCGGTCCAGATGCAGCTCCAGGGCGAAGCAACGCTCAAGCGGCATATGCCGGCCGCGGCGCAGCAGCTCCAGAGTGACCGCCATCGCCAGGGGTGAACGGGTCTGCATCAGGTTGGCAGTGTCGACGGCCCAGGCATGGGTGTCGTGGACGGTCACCTCCAGCAGTTGTTCGATGATGCTCGGGATGTCCGGCAGCGCGAAGAAATGATCAATGGCCGGCCGCAGCTTTGCCAGCGGCGGCGCAGGCAAGTGCTGCACGCCGAGTTTCGCCAGCGCGCCCTGTACATCCTTGAGCGGGGTCAGGCTCCACTTCAGGTTATCCAACTGCAGATCGAGGTCTTCAAGGCGCTGGCTGTTGAGGTACCAGTTCGCCAGCCCGCAATACAGCGCATCGGCGGCCTGGATCTGCACGCCGGTGACGCCGAGGTAAATCCCCAGCTCGCCCGGTATCCGGGGCAGAAAGTAGCTGCCGCCTACGTCAGGGAAATAACCGATCGCCACTTCCGGCATTGCCAGACGGCTGCGTTCGGTGACCACGCGCAGGTCCGCCCCCTGGGCCAGGCCCATGCCACCGCCCAGCACGAAGCCGTCCATCAGGGCAATCACGGGTTTGCGGTAATGATGAAGGGTGAGGTCCAGCGCGTATTCTTCGACGAAGAAGTCCAGGTGCTCGTTTCGACCGGTTTTGAAGCTGTCGTACAGCGAGCGGATGTCGCCGCCGGCGCAGAACGCCTTTTCGCCTGATCCGCGCAGGACCACGGCGTAAACGTTGTCATCCTTCGCCCAGGCGTCCAGCTGAAACTGCAGCTGCCGCACCATGTGCAGGTCGATGGCGTTCAAGCCCTGGGGGCGGTTGAGGGTGATGTGACCGATATGATTGCGTACGTCGGACAGAACGCTCTCGCAGGCTGATTGCTCGCCCGCGTATTCGGCAGGTAGTACCTGAGCCGTCATCGCTGAATCCCTGTTGATTTTTGTTGTACTCAATTCCCGGCTGAACAGCCGGGATCCGTGAGGGTGCTGATGGATGCTACCAGCGCCATTTTGCAAATGAAAATGAAGATTCCTGCGGGGCCGGGCGCATGACCCCAGTCACGCCTGCAGGCTGAACAGCGCCATTTCCGGCGCCTCGCTGATCCAGCATTCGCTGACGGTCCACCCTGCACGGGCGGCCAATTCGGTGAACGATTCAACGGTAAACTTGTGGGAGTTCTCAGTGTGCAGTCGTTCCCCGGCGGCGAAGCGGAAGGTGTGCCCGGCGACGGTGACGCTCTGCTGCTTGCGGCTGACCAGGTGCATTTCCATGCAGGCCTGGTCGGCGTTCCACACCGCCAGATGATCGAAGGCGGACATATCGAAGTCGGCGTTCAGCTCGCGATTGATGCGGGTCAGCAGGTTCTTGTTGAACTGCGCGGTCACGCCCTCGGCGTCATCGTAAGCCGCTACCAGTGTCTGCTCATCCTTGACCATATCGACACCGACGATGAAATGCGCGTTTTCCCCCAGGACCTCATGGGCGCTGTGGAGGAAATCCACGGCCTGCTCGTGGCTGAAGTTGCCGATGGTGGAACCCGGGAAGAAGCCCACGCGGGTGTGGCCGTCGGCTTCTTCAGGCAGGGTGAGCACCCGGGTAAAGTCATCGACTTGCGGGGCAACGATCAGCGCAGGGTAGCGCTGGCGCAATGACCGCGCGGCCTTGTTGAGCGCCGTTGCGCTGATGTCGATCGGCACGTAAACGGCGATGTGCGGCGCGGCATCGAGCACCAGGCGCGTCTTCTCGCTGGCGCCGCTGCCGAACTCCACCAGCGCTGCGCCGGAGGGAATGGTCGCGGCAATCTGCGCGGCGATGCCTTTCAGCAGCCCGGTTTCGGCGCGGGTCGGGTAGTACTCGGGGGTTTCGCAGATGGCTTCGAACAGATCTGAACCCGCTGCGTCGTAGAAATACTTGGGCGACAGGGTTTTCACCGCGGCGCCAAGACCGGCCACCACGTCCCGGGCGAATTCGCTGTTGTTCGGGTCCACGACGCCGGGCTGACGGCTGTCACGGGCCAGACGCAGGCCGGAGACCATCCAGCGCTTGTCGGCGTGGAAGAAGTTGCGGTAGGTCAGGCGGCAATGATCGGGCGACGTGACGCTGGCGCCGCCGCGCAGGACCATCTGATTGACCATGAATTTCCCGTTGTACTCACCGACCGCGCCCACTGAGGGCTTGAAGCCTGGGTAGGCGCTGTAGGCGCTTTGCGTCCACTGCCAGGCGACGTCGTCCACCTGCTCGAGCAAGCCGGCGCGGGCGGCGGCTTCCCATTCCGCTTCGGTGGGCAGGCGCGCGTCGGCCCAGAGGGCGAATGCGGCGGCTTCGTAATAACTGATGTGGGTCACCGGCGCAGACGGGTCGATCGACTCAAGGCCGCGCAGGCTCATGCGCTTCCAGCCGTTCTCGTCGTGCTGCCAGTACATGGGCGAGTTCCAGCCGTTTTCCTGCACCAGGCTCCAGCCCTCGGACAGCCACAGGGCGGCAGTGTGGTAGCCGCCGTCGGCAATAAAACTCAGCCACTCGCCGTTGGTCACCAGCCGGTCGCTGATCTCAAAGGACTGCAAATACGTGGTGTGGCGCGGGCCTTCGTTGTCGAAAGAAAAACCGTCGCCGTCGTGGCCGATCTCGGTCAGGCCGGCGCTCAGCGGCTTGAAGTGACCGCGACGCCCCGATGGGTCTTTCGGCCAGCGCGGGCTGTAGGCGGGTTTCAGGGACGACAGGCTGAACAGATGAAGAATGTCCATCAGCAGCAGTTCCTGATGCTGCTCCTCGTGGGCAAGACCCAGCTCAATCAGGCTGGTCATCTCGTCGCTGAGCGGCGTCATCAACAGCGTCGTCATGTTTTCGTCGACGTGCCTGCGGTAGGCCAGCACCTGATCGACGCTTGGCCGGGTCATCAACCCGCGTTGGGGGCGGGGATGACGCGGGCCGACCGCTTCGTAATAGGAATTGAACAGGTAACCGAATGTCGGATCGAAGGCTTCGTAACCCGGCAGGTTCGGCGCCAGCAGAAAGGTTTCGAAGAACCACGTGGTGTGCGCCATGTGCCACTTGGCCGGGCTGGCGTCGGGCATCGACTGCACCACCATGTCCTCGGCGCTCAGTGGCTCGACCAGAAATTCGGTACGTTCCCGCACACTTTGAAAGCGCTGGCACAGGGTGTGGGTAGCGGATGTTTCACGAAGCTGGCGTAGTTGGCGCGTCATCAGGTGCTCTCCGGCGTTGCCGATGCCCGGTGGACCCGGTGGAGTGATTCCACGCAGCCAGGCGGTACGGCGATTCAGGGTTTGAGGCTCGTGTGGCCCGGAATGTTCAACCGAAATATCCAAACGAAGGATGGCCACTGCCCACGCGTACGTCGATGCCTTGAGTCATCAGCGTTTGCATGGATTTAACGGCACGCACCGAGTGTAGTCACAGCGTGGGTTGATTCGCGCAGTCGGTGACCGATGGCCAATGAGCGGCCAGTCTGCGTTACCCTGCCGGCCATTCAGCGCAGTTGCGCTGCCCAGGACGTAGGTCTTGTGGGCAAAACCTGAACCTGCGCGGCAACTGGCAGTCAGCACAACAGCACGTTTGTCCGAGAGGGCAGGGGCGTTGCAGGGCATTAGTCAGGTTAAAAGTGAATCACGTCAGATGAATGAACCGGTTTTTGGGGACGCGCATGAATGATCTATCCAGTCTGCTGGTGGCGCTTGATGAAGCGCAGGCCGGGCAGCAGGAAGTGGTGATCGCCACGGTGGTCAAGGTCGAAGGCTCGGCTTACCGGCGCCCCGGCGCGCGGATGATTATTGCGCCGATGGGCGAAGCCACCGGCACTGTCAGCGGCGGATGCCTGGAAAGCGACGTCAGCAAGAAGGCCTGGTGGCTGACCGCCAACGGCAAGCCGTCCATGCGCACGTACAGCACCGGCGAGGACGACGACGAGCTCGAAGATGCCGAACTCAGCTTCGGCCTGGGCTGCAACGGCACGGTGCACATCCTCTTCGAACGGATAGATCCGCAGGCGGCGAGCCTGGTGGTCGACGTGCTGCGTGAGGTCAAGGCCAGCGGCACTGGCGCCGCGCTGGCGACGGTGATCGGTACGCAAAGCGAACGCCACACGGCACTGGGCGAGCGGGTGGCCATCCGTGCATCCGGGCAGGTCCAGAGTGAAATGCGCGAACGCTGGCTGGCGACGGCCGTGGCCGAGGACCTGAAAACGGTGCTCGACGCCCGCCGTTCAGCCACACGTACTTACGACAGCGCCGACGGCGCCGTCGAAGTGCTCCTCGAATACATCGCTGCGCCCCGCCGGCTGGTGGTCTTCGGTGCCGGGCACGACGCGATGCCGCTGGTCAGCATGGCGCGGCTGCAGGGCTGGCACATCACGGTGATCGATGCGCGCTCGCACTTCGCCCGGCCCCAGCGTTTCCCGGACGCCGACCAGGTGCTGTCCGCGCCGCTGCAGCCGATGCCTGAATTGCACGCAATGGTCGCCGATGCCGCCGTGGTGGTGATGACCCACAGCCTGACCCAGGACCGTCACTGGCTGGGGCAGGTCCTTGAATCGACGCCGCGCTATATCGGCCAGCTCGGGCCGCGCAGCCGCACCGAGCGTTTGCTCGACGAACTGCCGGATCAGCTCCGCGACGCCGCGGCTAAAGCCAGCCTCCATTACCCGGTTGGCCTTGATCTGGGCGGCGACGCGCCGCACAGCGTGGCGTTGTCGATTCTTTCGGAGATCAATGCGGTGTTCAACGGCCGCAGCGGCGGGATGCTCAAACACAGGCAAGCGAGCATTCACGCAGTGGATGTCACACTGGAGCAGGCGCGCGAACTGAGAATGATCAGCTAGCTTTGACGGGGGCAGCGCTGATAGAGCCCGCCCCATCGCGCTTCAGTGGTATTGCATGGCATTCATCAGGTTCGCTCAATGAACGACAAGTACAGACCCCACGACTGGGCCCCCCACGAGCGACCGACGTTGCCGGGGTCGCCGTCGACGCCCTTGCACGCGACGCCGAAACGCTGGGCCTATGCCATCGTTGGCGTCATCGTGGCGCTGACCGGCGGGCTCGGCAATGCGCTGGTGGTCGCCAACCTCCAGTACCTGCAGGGCTCGCTCGGCGCTACCCAGGCCGAAATCGCCTGGCTGCCCGCCGCGTATGTCATGACCAACGTGTCGATGAACCTGCTGCTGGTGAAGTTTCGCCAGCAGTTTGGTTTGCGGGCGTTCACTGAAGTGTTCCTGGTGCTGTACGCCCTGGTCACCTTTGCTCACCTGTTCGTCAACGACATCGAATCGGCGGTTGCCGTTCGAGCGGCCCATGGCATGGTCGGCGCGGCGCTGAGTTCGCTGGGCCTGTATTACATGATCCAGGCCTTCCCGCAGAAGTGGCGGATGAAAGCGCTGGTGCTGGGCCTCGGCACGGCGCAGCTGGCAACGCCGCTGGCGCGACTGGTCTCCGAAGACCTGCTGCAGATTGCCGAGTGGCGCGGGCTTTACCTGTTCGAACTGGGCATGTGCCTGCTGTCCCTGGGCTGCGTGCTGATTCTCAAACTGCCACCCGGTGATCGCTTCAAAGCCTTCGAAAAACTCGACTTCCTGACCTTCGCCTTGCTGGCATCAGGCTTTGCGGCATTGTGCGCGGCGTTGTCCCTGGGGCGGATCGAATGGTGGCTTGAAGAGCCGTGGATCGGCATCGCCCTGGCGTCGTCCATCGTGCTGATCCTCGCCGGACTGTGCATCGAGCACAACCGCACCCGCCCGCTGTTGATTACCCGCTGGCTGGGCAGTGGCCGGATGATCCGCTTCGCCTTCGGCGTGCTGCTGACGCGCATCGTGCTGTCGGAGCAATCCACCGGCGCGGTCGGTTTTCTTCAGGGCCTGAATCAGGGCACCGAGCAGTTGCACACGCTGTACCTGTTCATGCTGCTGGGCAGCGTTGCGGGCCTTGCGGTCAGCGCGCTGACGATCAATCCCCAGCACCTGTTCAAGCCGCTGATTATTTCCCTGGCGTTGATGGCGATCGGCTCGAGCATGGACAGCTTCTCGACCAGCCTCACCCGCGAGCCGCAGATGTATTTCAGCCAGTTTTTGCTGGCGTTCGGCGGCACCTTCTTTCTGGGGCCGACCCTGGTGATGGGCATCAGCGGGGTGATCAGCAACCCGCGCAACATGGTCAGTTTTTCGGTGATGTTCGGGATTACCCAGAACGTCGGCAGCTTGATCGGCTCGGCGTTGCTGGGCACCTTTCAGGTGTGGCGCGAGAAATTTCACTCGGCGCATATCGTCGAGCACGTCACGCTGATCGATGCCCAGGTGCAGTCGCGCCTGCAAAGCGCGAGCGGCGCGTATATTTCCGCCATCGCCGACCCGGCCGCGCGCACCAGCCTGGGCATTCGCTCGCTGGCGACCGCCGCCACCCGCGAAGCCAATACCCTGGCGTACAACGATGTGTTCATGCTGATCGCTGTCATCGCGGTGCTGACCATGATCTGGATCACCAGCCGCGCCACCTGGCTGTGGATCACCACCGAGCCGGTCGCTCCCTTTACTCCGGCGACCCCTGCGGCATCTCCTCTCACACCTTCTGGCGCTCAACCTTCATGACAGAACCCGGTAAACCTTCTGGCAACGCTTCCAACAGTTCTACGGGCGGCTCGGCTCCGTCTCAGGCAACCTCCGCAGCACCTGCACCGGCGGTCATGCCGGCCACCACGCAACCGCGTTCGGCGCGCATACGCCTGGTGTCGTCGATTCTGTTCGGCGGCATTGCCCTGGCGGGTGTGCTGGTGGTGCTCTACGCCTGGCAGTTGCCGCCGTTCAGCAGCCCGATTGAAAGCACCGAGAACGCGCTGATTCGCGGGCAGACCACGCTTATCGGCCCGCAGCTGAGTGGCTACGTCTACGAAGTGCCGGTGCAGGATTTCCAGTGGGTGAAGAAGGGCGACCTGCTGGTGCGCATCGACGACCGGATTTACCAGCAGCATCTCGATCAGGGCATTGCGCAGTTGGGCGTCCAGAAGGCCGCACTGGCCAATAATCTGCAGCAACGGCGCAGCGCCGAGGCCACCATCGCCCAGCGTCAGGCGGCCGTTGCGAATGCCCAGGCGCAGAGTGAAAAAGCCGCTGCCGACCTTCGCCGCGGTCAGGCACTGGTGACCGATGGTTCGGTGTCCAAGAGCGAATTCGACGTGACCCGCGCCGCGGATGCGCAGGCGAAAGCGGCACTGGCCGAAGCCAAGGCAGCGCTGGAGATTTCCCGTCAGGACCTGCAGACGGTGATCGTCAATCGCGGCTCGCTGGAGGCCTCGGTGAAGAACGCCGAGGCCGCCATCGAGCTGGCGCGGATTGATCTGACCAACACGCGCATTACCGCGCCTCGGGACGGTCAGCTGGGGCAAGTCGGGGTGCGCCTCGGTGCGTACGTCAATTCCGGCGCGCAGTTGATGGCGCTGGTGCCGCGCCCGCGCTGGATCATCGCCAACATGAAAGAGACCCAGATGGCCAACGTGCGCCTGGGCCAGCCGGTGAGCTTCACCGTCGATGCTCTGGAAAACCTGAAGATGCGCGGTCGGGTGCAGCGCATCTCGCCGGCGGCGGGTTCCGAGTTCAGCCTGCTGCCGGCGGACAACGCCACCGGCAACTTCGTCAAAATCGCCCAGCGCATCCCGGTGCGCATCACCATCGACGACGACCAGCACGACGTGGACCGGCTGCGCCCGGGGATGTCGGTGGTGGTCAGCATCGACACCAGCCAGGACGGCGCCGTACCGCCGGACCCGGTGGATGGGCGGGTGGACTCAGTCGATCCTCGCTGATCCGCAGCAGGTTGACGCAAGCGGCGCCGTCGAATGAACGGTCCGGCCTACACCATGCGCTTGACGGTGTTGTCCTTGCGCACGAAGTGGTGCCAGATCGCCGCAATCACGTGCAGGCCGATGACGTAGTAGAAAATCGTGCCCAGCAAGACGTGGTAATGCTCCAGCGTTTCGGCGGTGTCCTTGGACAGGTCGAACGGCGCGGGAATGCTCAGGGATGTCAAGGGGATTGGCAGTGCGCCGCGCTCCAGCAGCACCGTGAACAGACCCAGCAGTGGTTGCGCGAACAGGAACGCATACAGCGCGTAATGGGACAGCGTGGCGGCCAGACGCAATACGCCTTCCAGGGGCGGAGTAATCCCCGGCGGCGTGTGGCGGTGACGCTCGGCGATGCGGAAAAACGCCATGACCAGCACCACGATGCCGACCCAGAAATGCGTTTGCACAACGAAAGTCCGCGCGTCACTGCCACGGGCCAGCTGGGTGCGGCTCAGGATCAGCGCATACGCCAGCACAATCAGGATCGCCATCACCCAGTGAAACCAGCGGGCTTTGTAGCTGTAGCGTTCGGTAGCGGAAGGTTTGCTCACGGTCAGGTCTCTTGGTCTGTTTTTTTGAGTGGCGCAGTGCGGTGACCGCCCCTGCGCTTTCTTAACCCAATGGCTGACGGTCGTCGAGGAGAACGTGCAAGGCGCACTGCAATAAAGCCGTCGCTTGTTCCTCGGAGAAACGTGTTGACGACACATACGCTTACATCTTGGCCACTCATTAATATAAGTAGTATGACTAATTAATTCAGTGATCCCTGGGTGTAACTTTCATTGTGAATCATGACGCATCAATACAATTTTGCACTGGATCTTATATTGAACATTAATTTTCATTCGTTTGAGTTACTTCGAAAAAGGGAAGAAATTCTGATAGAGATTCATCTTCATATCAGCGATAACAAAGCGTGTTTCTTATTCTAATTTGGCATTAGAATCCCGGCGAATTACATTTGACAGGTTATGGGAATGGATCCATCGTAATGCGTCGAAGGCTCAGATCATTGACTATCAGCTTGAATAAGCTGGCATTTTGCCCGTATGCAGCCGGGGCCTTGATCTTCGTGACTTAATCGAAAAGGGAAGGACACCCTCATGGATGTTTCGGGCTTCGTTCAGCTTTTAAAAACATATAATTCCGATTCGGAAGTATGGTTCGATTCTTCACCCCTTATATATAAGCAGTGCCAAAGGCGGTTATTACAGACCTACCCGGATATGCAGTCGTCGGTTATCGCGCTGTTGCCTGAAGCACTGGGTTCATCGGCCGCGGGTGTCAGCGGAGCCACTACAAATCCTGCGTTGATGGGGCAGGCGTTGGTGACCCATTCAGCCCACTACCGATCATTCCTCCACACCTTGCCGGCGTCCATGCCTGCGGACATTCGCCTGCGATCGCTTTATGACCAACTGATCATCGACAGCGCGCAGCTGTTACTACCGCTGTTCCTGCAATCCTGGCATCGAACGGGCTGGCTGTCCGCGCAGATCGAGGGCGGGCACTGGATGAATCAGGACGCGCTGGTGGCCCGCGGGCTCGAACTGGCGGCGCTGGCGCCGAACATCATGATCAAGATCCCGGGCAGCGCTCAGGGCTATCGCGCCATCGAGCAACTGGTCGCCCGGGGCTGCTCGATCAATAACACCTTCTGTTTTAGCGTCTCTCAGCTGGATGCCTGCCTCAAGGCCATTCACGCCGGGCGCCAGCGGGCGCTTGCCAACGGTGTGAACACGGAGCGGGCGCGTTACGTGGTGAGCTTCATGATCGGCCGGCTGGGTGCGGAACCGGAATTTGAGCGGCAGGCGCGGGGCCGTCGCCTCCACCTTGGCCAGACGGATAAGCGCTGGGCCGAACTTGCGGTGTACCAGGCGATGCAGGCGCTGATGCGACGGTGCGAGACACCGGCGCAACTGTTGCTGTGCAGTATCAAGGTCGACACCGATGCGCGTGGGCGTGAACATTGCTGGCACCTGCAGCGCACCGGCGCCGACACCACGCTGTACACGTTGACGCCTGAACTCATCGAATTCCTCATACGCCGTCAGCAGGCCGGGCGCAGCATCGCACCGGCGACGGAATGGGTGCAGATTCCCGGCAAAGTGCTGGACCGCCTTCTGGCCATTCCGTATTTCAACCAGGCGTACTTTGAGGGCGGCCTGACCTCGGACGAATACGCCCGTTATCCGGCGTTCCTGACTGCGGGCAATGACGCACGCCTGGGCGTGCAGCGTCTGCAGGGCTTCATCGCCGACACGCTTGATCCGCCCGTTTCCACGCCGCCCGTCGCGCGTCACAAAACGACCATGGAGGGCCGCGCATGAACCGCATGATCGGCCTCTGGGCCCATCCCCGCTCGCGGTCGACGATCCTCGAAAGGGTGTTCATCGAGCGCGGTGACTTCGAGGTTTTTCACGAGCCGTTTTCGCACATGGCCTTCGACGAACAGTCCGCCATTCCCCATGGGGACCTCAACTGCGGCATGCCCCGTGACTATGAAGCGATCAAAGCCCTGTTGCGCGACGCCCGCCAGCGCGCTCACGTGTTCCATAAGGATATGGCCTACCACTGCCTCACGCCGCTGAAGGCCGACGCCGAGTTTCTCGCAGAGCAACAGAACGTCTTCATCGTTCGCGACCCGGCCCGGGCGATTGTTTCCCACCACGCCATCTTCCCGCAGATGCCCGCGCACGCCATCGGCCATCAAGCGCTGTACGAAATCTTCTGCGAGGTCAGGCGGCTGACCGGCAAAACCCCTTGTGTGATCAACGCCGAGGACCTGGCCAGCCATCCGGAAACCACCCTGCGCAGGCTTTGTGACCACCTGCAGCTGGATTTCCTGCCCGAAGCATTGAGCTGGAATGCGAGGTGCCCCGAGCAATGGAAAGCCTGGCGCAGCTGGCACAAGGACGCCGAGAACAGCACCACGATCATGCCGGGCAGCGCCGATTTCGACCCACGACCGCTGCACGATAATCCCCATCTGATGGCGTATGACCAGCTGCATCGACCTTTCTACGAGCGCATGAATCAGTTCACCGAGCAGGGACAGCCATGAAAAAGATCGTGATCACCGGCGCCGCCAACGGCATTGGCAAGGCCACCACCCTGGCCTGCGTCAAGGCGGGCTACTACGTCATCGCAGCGGACAGCGACAGGCTGGGCCTGCAGTCGCTTCAGGCAAGCCTGCCCCTGCACCGACTGGAAACCCACCTGGCTGACTTCTCCCAGGCGCACGTCTATCAGTCGTTTATCGGCAACCTGTACGACCTTCACAAACACCGGGCGCTGTATGCCCTGGTCAACAACGCGGGGATCTATCACGGCAAAGGTGTGTACGACTACACCGACGCGGAAGTGGATGAGATCTGGGCCGTCAATCTCAAATCCCTGGGGTATCTGTCCAAGGACTTCGCACGGCGGGAGTCGGCGGCCGACTACTCGCGCAGCATCGTCAACATCACGTCGGTGGCAGGGGAGGTCGGCAGCATGGATGCGTGGTACGGCGTGACCAAGGCTGGCGTGATCGGCCTTACCAAGGCGAACGCCTGGAATTTCGGCCCCCGGATCAGGGTAAACGCCGTGTCCCCGGGGCTGATTCGCGACACCTCGATCCATGACCGTATTCCCGAGCACCGAGGCCGTGAGTACGAGCGACAGGAAATCCTCAAGGAGCCTATTCAGCCGGACGGCGTGGCCGACGTCATTCTGTTTCTGCTGTCGGAACAGAGCCGTCACCTGACCGGAAAAGTCATCGCAGTGGATAACGGCGCCTACCCGCGCTAGCGATCGGAAACACCGTCGTCCCTCACGTATTTCAGGGAGAACACCATGCACCGCAAAAAACTGCTCATCGTTGGCGGCGGCAACCTGTGCCTGCAAGTCCTGCAGATCCTGGGCCCGCGTAACCCGTTCGAATTCCACGTCGCCAGTCGAGACCTCGGAAAGGCCACGCGGATGTGCAACCTGATCCGACTGGCCGCGCTTCAACAGAACGTCAACATTCAGATTGAAAGCCATCAGATGGACCTGCGCGAAGCCTGCATCAGCCGCAACGCCGAAACGCTGCTCAAGATTCGCCCGGACATCATCCTCAACTGTGCCTCGCTGCAATCCTGGCGGGTGATCACGCAGTTGCCGGCCGAGCGTTTTGCTGCCCTTGATCAGGCGCAGCTCGGGCCCTGGCTGCCGATGCACCTGGCGCCGGCCTACGCACTGATGCGAGCCGTCAAACAGTCCTGCCCGAAAAGTCTGGTGGTCAACGCGGCGTTCCCGGATGCGGTCAACCCGATCCTCTACAAGGTCGGCATGGCGCCCGACGTCGGCATCGGCAACATCGCCAACCTGATCCCGGCCACCCGCAGCGCCATTGCGCATTTGTCCGGCTGCCTGCCAACTCAGGTCTGCGCCAAGCTGGTCGGGCATCACTATTTCAGCCATTGCGTGCCTCGCCATGGCCTGCCGCCGCAACGCATGGAGCCTATCTTCAACCTGACGTACTGGATCGACGGTGAAGAGCGCACCGGTGAGCACGCGCCGGAGGCTATTTTCGATTGCGTCGCCCGTCAATTCAGCCGGCTGGGCGGCGTCGACGGCCAGTACCTCACCGCCATGTCGGCGGTGACGGTGCTGGAAAACCTGTACGCCGAGCATGAGGTGCGGGTGCATGGGCCCGGGCCTCAGGGGTTGCCCGGCGGTTATCCGGTCAAGGTCGGCATGGGCAAAGTCCTGCTCGACCTGCCATACGGCGTGACCCGGGAAGAGGCGATCAGGGTGAATGAGGCGGGGCAGCGGCTCGACGGCATCACGCTGATTCGTGCCGACGGCTCGGCGGTGTTTGGCGAGGTGCAGAGGCAGATCATGCAGCGCGAGCTCAACTTCGCCATGGCCGAGATGCGCGTGTGTGACGCTGCGGCGTGGGCGGAAGAGCTGGGCAGCAAATACCTGGCGTACGCAGTAGGCATTCCCCACACCAACAGCCACCACACAGGAGTCGCCGCCCATGGCGCCGGTCATCGCGCTTCTGCCTGCTGACCGATCGGCAATGGCCGATCACGACTACACCCGCCAGTACGTGGCGGACTTCGTCGAGCGCTGGGACGAACTCATCGACTGGGAAAAGCGCGCAGCCGGCGAGGGGTCTTTTTTCTTCGACCTGTTGCGCCAGGCCGGCGCCTGGCGTGTGCTGGATGCCGCCACCGGCAGCGGCTTTCATGGGGCGCAGTTGCACAAGGCCGGCTTTGACGTCACCGCGTGTGACGGCAGCGCGACCATGGTGGATCGCGCCCGGCGCAACTTCGATCGGCTGGGCGTCGATGTGCCGGTCCACCGTTGCGAGTGGCAAGCGCTGGACGCTCGCGTACTGGGCAGGTTCGACGCGGTGCTGTGCCTCGGCAGTTCGCTTTGCCATCTGTTCGACCGCGACGCGCGTATCGCGGTGTTGAAGCGGTTTCGGCAGATGCTCAAACCCGGCGGAATGCTGCTGATCGATCAGCGCAATTTCGAAGCGATTCTCGCCGGTCGCTTCACGTCTTCAGGGCGCTATTACTACTGCGGCAACTCCGCCAGCATCACCCTCGGCGAACTCGACGAGGCGGTGTGCGAGTTCGTGTATCGCTTTGCCGACGGTGCACAGTATCGGCTGCGGGTGTGCCCGATACGCCCGCGACACCTGCAGGAAGAGTTGCGAGAGGCCGGGTTCCGTACCGTGTCTGCCTACGGCGATTTCAAGCCGATCTACGACGTCATGGACGTGGATTTCGTCATTCACAAAGCCCACATCTGATGCTGATCCACGCAGGAGTTTGGTCATGAGCACGCGCCATCCTGGGCTGACGCAGCACCACAACCTGGTGCCGTACCCGTTCAGCGAGATCACTCCGGCCCCGTCCGCCGTCCGACCGAGGGTCATCTGGTTGACCGGGCTCTCGGCGGCGGGGAAGTCCACCATCGTCGACAGCCTGAACCCGGTGCTGCAGGCGCGCGGGTTAACCACCTGCATTCTGGACGGGGATTCGGTGCGCACCGGCCTGTGCCGCGATCTGAGTTTTTCTGCCGAGGACCGAGAGGAAAATGTGCGGCGGGTGGCGGAAGTGGCCGCGTTGATGGTTGATGCGGGGCTGACGGTGATGGTCGCGTTGATCTCGCCCAGCCGCGCGGCCAGGAAGCTGGCCCGCTCGATCATTGGCAGTGCGCGGTTTGTGGAAGTGTTTGTCGACGTGCCTCTTGCGGTGGCTGAAGCCCGGGACCCGAAGGGGTTGTACCGGCGCGCGCGGGCAGGGGGCATTCCGGGGTTTACCGGGGTGGATTCAGCGTATGAACCGCCGGTGTTTCCGGAGCTGCATATTCGCAGTGATGAAGTGGATGTGGGGCGGGCGGTGAAGATGATTGATGACTGGTTGTTGGCGCGGGGGTAGGGCGCTGTGTATCGGCTGTGCACGCTTTCACCGTGCGTGATAGGCCGCAAAATGGCTCATCGCAGCCCCACGGTACGGAAACTGCATAGCGCCCCCTACCGCCAATCCGATGACAGCCCAATGAAGCATTTCTCCTTTATGTCGACCAGGTTAACCGCCTCGGCGCTCAGCAAAGCGCTGATCAGCTTCATTGCCCTGGTTTGTCTATCGTTGATTCTGGCGACAGCCTGGCAGATGAACCAGTCCAAGCGTGAGCGCATCGCCACCGCGCAAATTGCGGTCTTCAACATCGTCCTTGCCGCTGAGCAGCAAGCCCAGGACACCCTGAGACAGGCTGACAACACGCTGCGCGATCTCGTTGAGCGTGTTGAACATGACGGCATCGCAGGTGAGCAGCAAACACGATTAACCAAGCTGATGGCTCAAGCCGTGGTGAACGTGGAAGGGATTCAAGGGCTCTTCATCTACGATGCCCAGGGCAATTGGGTCGCCAACTCCTTCTCCAAAGGCGTCAAGGCTAAAACCAACGACGACCGCGCCTACTTCGTCTATCACCGTGATAACGCTGATGAATCCATCCACATCGGCTCCATTGTGGAGAGCCGGAATACGGGGGACATGGTCATCCCGATCAGTCGGCGTATCACTGCGGCTGACGGCAGTTTTGCAGGTGTTGCCCTGGCAACGGTTCCCGTGGCTTATTTTCAGAAGTTTTTTGAGCGCATGGACGTCGACGACAAGGGCGTCATCTTCCTGGCCCTGAACAATGGCGACTTGCTGGCCCGGCGGCCTACATTAACCGCATTGATGACCACCAACGTGGCCAAGGGCGATATCTTCACGCGCTATCTACCCTATAGCGATAGCGGCACCGCCGTTATCACCTCTGTGGTGGATGGCATCGAGAGGATCTACGCCTATCGGCGCGTGTCCGGATTACCCATCGTCGCCGCGGCTGGCGTCTCTTGCGAATACGTCCTCGCGCCCTGGTGGGCCTATGCGCAACGATCCATCATCCTGACCGGCATGATTATCCTGGCCCTGGTTCTGCTCGGCATCTTGTTGTACCGACAAATCAAGCAGGTGATGACTGCTGAAGGTGAACTGAACATTGCCCGCAACGAGCTGGAGATCATCGCTCAGACCGACAGCTTGACGCACCTGCCCAATCGACGTTGCTTCGACGCTGCCCTGCACCGGGAGTGGGGACGGGCAAGCCGTAATCACTCAACGATCGCCATTATCCTGTTGGATATTGACTGGTTCAAACAATACAACGACAACTACGGCCATCTCCGGGGTGACGACTGCCTGAAGCAGGTCGCGGGGCTGATCGCCAACAGTGTCAAGCGGGCAGGGGATGTCGCGGCACGTTACGGCGGTGAAGAGTTTGTCATGCTGCTGCCCGAAACGGACCTGGCGGGTGCGTTGAGTGTGGCCGAAAAGGTCAAGTCATCCATCACGGACAACTGCATAGAGCACTCAGCCAGCCCGCTGGGCAAACTCACGATCAGCTCGGGCGTGGTGGTGATCGATGCACCCGAGAAAGAGGGCTATACAGCCGCGCTTGAAGAAGCCGATCGACTCCTTTACTTCGCTAAAACCAAGGGTCGCAACCGTGTCGAGGGACGATTGATTCAGGGGGCGTGTGCGGATAATCACCTTGCCGAGGGGTTACCCGCAACGCTGGTTATTTAAGCGCAGTCCATGGCTGCATCGCTTCACACGATAAGTGCTGCAGGCAGCGATAAAGAAAGAAAACGCATCGACAATTCCTTTCAAATAACAGCCTTTGATGAGCGGAAATCAGCGCACTCAGAGATGTTTTTTGACTTCTTTATCCAGATGCTTATCCGCTTTATGACGTTCCTCGTCGTCATGTTTAACGCCTTTATCCACTTCGCTGGCGTCGTGCTTGACGCCTTTGTCGGCTTCCTTGGCATCGTGTTCTACGCCCTTGTCCAACTCCCGATTGTCGTGACGGGTACCTTTTGCCACGTCGTCTTCGGCGAGGGCCAAAGGAACAACGGACGCAGTCATCAGTGCAGTGATGAGCGCAGACGAAACGAGCTTGTGCATGGTAATACTCCTGAACGAACGTCGAGGTCCTCATGACCCCATCGCTTTTCAGCGTAGACAAAGTTCCGCAACATGGAAGTCGTTTGGCAATGTCACGCCCACGCCCACGCGCACCAGGACAGCCGGGTATGTCACCACCGCCGCGCCCATTGCCTTTTTGTGCTCGCTGTCGATGGGCGTTGTCGTCGGAGGGCTGCTGTCGTGGCAAGTCACGGTCATTGGCCTCGCGCTTGTCTGCGCCGCCCTTGCCGGACTGGCGCTTACCTTTCCCACACCGCCTTCAGCTTCGTTGTCCTCTTCCAGAATAAGCCGAGCCATGTACAAGGAGCGCTTGACGTCGCTGTCGGCCAGTCCCGGCACCCGCCCGCTAATGGCGGCGTACTTTTGCTGGTCGATTGGCGTGTACGTTTTTCTGGGGCTGTATCCGAGCTGGCTGGTGCAGCACGGCCTGTCCTCATTCGGCGTCGATACCGTCGGCTCGGTCATCTTTATTGGCGAGGTCGGCGGACTGTTCGGCGCGATGCTTTCCGCCAGGCTTGCCAGTCGGTTCAACAATCCGTTGCGCCTGTGCGCCGTCGCCTCGATGGCGATCGCGGTGGTGATTCAGGTGATCCCATGGGGCGAGGGCTCGCCGTTTACGCAAGGCGCCGCCTACATGGCTTTCGCGTTCGGCCGAGACCTGATGCTGGCGTTGATCCTGGGCGATGCCATGGGGCTGGTTGAAGCGTCGCGCAGGGGAAGTCTTAACTCATCGCTCAACGCGGTCTACCAAACGGGCGGCACGCTGGGGGGATTGTTGAGTGCCTGGCTCTATGGCTTGAGCACCGGGTACTTTGCGAATGTCGTGGGCGCTTCGCTGGCGTTCGTGGCGTCTGCGGTTTTGCTGCACGGTATCTCGGGGGCGAGGATTCGTTCCTGAGGTCGCCACGGGAGTGTGTACTGCCATTTGTAGTCGGTGAGCCTGAAGCGGGCGCCTGACGCCCGCCCGCAGTGCTTGCATTGCCCCCACGACTATCAGGCGTTTTAAAAAAGAGCGAAAGCGCGTGATTGCATTGCTCTGTGCGCGGAACCGATCGGCCCTCCAGCGCCACACAAGGGCAACCCACTCACCACGCGAACCTCACAGCGATCGCCCCGTGACAACATCCAACACGCCTGCACCTGTGCAAGCGGCCATGAGTGGGCTTGGGGCACTGCCAACCGACCTTTCAGTTTGGAGAAAAAACGTGAAATTACCCGGAATCGGCGCCTCGTCGCCCAAGACGCCTGACATTACCCCCCATGCCTCCAAGCCGGACGCCAAACCGACGCCCGACGCGGGCAAACCGACGAATAGCCCCAATGACTCCGGTAACGGCGGCAGCCGCGCCACCGGTAACTTCAGCAACGTGGCCCAAGGTACCGGGGCTCTGGCCAGCGGCGGCGCGGCCATCTATCGGGCTGACCAAAGCACGCAGAATTCCCAATACGCCGCTCAGTCCCCCACAGGCGCGGTCAACTATGGCGGCCCTGCCGGGAGTGGCGCGCCGGCCGCTTTGCAAAACCAGTCTCTGGCTGAGCTAAGCCCGGGGCTGAGCAACAACGGTGAGGCCTCGAAGCCGTCTTCTCCCTTGATGCAGCTGCTTGATAAGTTAATCGGGGCGCTGTTGCAGCCGTTCGGTGGCGGGGCGAGTGCGCATTCCGCCGGCGATTCTGCCCGCACCCAGACCAAGGACGCCCCTGTGGCGGAGAAAGGCGATGACAAGAACGGACTGGCTTCGGCCGCTGGCGAAGTGGGCAAAGCGCTGTGGATGGTCCCCGGCTTGAGTAACGTCATGACGGGGATCGGTGAGTCTGATGGCAGCGCTGGCGGGATGATCAAAGGCGGGGTCGAAGGCGGGGTGCACACCGCCAAAGGCGCGGCCGAAGGCCTGATCGGCGGTGGCGGCAACCCGGCAGCCATGGCGGCTGGCGCCTATGCCGGCGCCTTGTCAAAAACCGAAGCTGCGCCAGAAGAGGTGCGCAACGTCGCGGGCATGCTCTAAACGATTCCTGCCGCATGTTTCTCTTATGGGGACATGCCTGGCAGGGCCTGAATCAGGGTACTGAGGATCATCTCCGACAACAGAAACCTTGTAAAAACTGGTCTTTGAGATACGCCACCAGAGCAGTGACAGCCCTGGGAATTTGTGGCGAGTAAGGTCGAACCAGATTGATCTCGTCCGAGAACGCCCCCTTGAGTTGCCAGTGCTCAAGTAGTTGAACCAGAGAACCTTCCCCCCAACGCTGCCTGAGCGTTGATGTTGTTGCCGAGCGAAAGCGACAGGTGCAGTCAACCTGAGAAGCCCACGCACAGCGCCTGCGGAGTCCCTGACGTCTAAAAAACGTTTGGCGATATGCACGTTGGCGTCGCGTACCTCTGCGATCAGTTCGCTGCCTGCATCGTCCCCTTCAATAGCAGTGTCTGTGTGGCGGAAGTCCGCGACCCTGCTTATCCCGTCAAAAAGTACCGCTCCGTGCTCGAAAAGGGCAGAGGCGTAGGGTGGACTAAAGCGAATCCATCTCCGCGCGCGTGATGCTGCACGTTTGATGGCAAATAACAGCCGGATTCAAGCTGCGAAGAAAGCTGTCGATAAGAGTGATGTCGGAATGATATCGACCAGATTGTTCACGAAAAAAACTAAAAGCCGGAGCGAAGGATGCTCCACTGTCGAAGTGCACACCTATGTTTAGCAAACTCAGTATTACCCAAAAGCTCTATCTCAGTTTCGCCGCGATCGTGGTGATTCTGGGCATTCTTGTCTTCAGTGCCTATCGTGGTTTTGGTCAGGTCGACAGCGCAATTAACAGCAACGTCCACACGTATCGTGTGTTAAATCAGTCCCAGATGGCCCTTGAACAGTTGATCAATATCGAGACCGGGATGCGCGGCTTCGTGATTACTGGCAAGGACAACTTTCTTGAGCCGCAAATTGCCGGTGAAGCCAAGTTTTCCGATGCGTTGGCAACGCTCAAATCATTGACGATTGATAACGCCGAACAACAGAAACGGCTGGCTTCATTGGCGCAGTTACAAACACGCTGGCTGGACGAAGATGTTCATTCGATCATTGCTCAGCGTCGTCAATTGGCACAAAGCGGCAACTCCGATGATTCGGTTGATCAGCGCATCGACAGTGGCGCGGACAAAGCCAAAATGGATGGCATGCGCGGGATCATTTCAGATATCTCGCAGACGGAAGAAGCCCTGCTGGCACGGCGCACTCAAGAGATGAACGACGCCAAGGATCGCGCGATCACGATCCTGATGGCCGGTGGTCTGATTGCCGCCGTTCTGGCAATCATTCTGGCTTACGCCTTGGGCCGCACGGTCCGTGCCCGCCTGCAGGTGGCTATCGACGCGGCAACCGCAGTCGCCGAGGGCAGACTGGACACGGTAATCGATACCAGTACCAGCGATGAACTGCCGAAGGCGTTTGCTCGTATGCAAGCTCGCTTGCGAGAAATGATCCAGCAGATCAATCAAGCTGCCAGCCAGTTGATCGAGTCCGTACAGAACATCTCAGGGGCGTCGCAGCAGCTTTCCGGCGCGGTGAGCGAACAATCCAACGCAGCATCAGCGATGGCGGCCACGGTTGAAGAGCTGACGGTCAGTATCAATCATGTTTCCAATAACGCGGGTGAGGCCGGTGGACTTGCCAGTCGCTCTGGTCAGCAATCGTTGGATGGATCGGCCGTTATCCAGAACACCCTTACCAGCATGAATGGTATCGCCAAGACCGTGCAGCATGCGTCGACCAAAGTGTCGGAGCTGGGTCAACACTCCGAGCAGATTTCCACCATCGTCAGTGTCATTCAGGGCATCGCAGATCAAACCAATCTGCTTGCCCTCAATGCGGCCATTGAGGCGGCGCGGGCGGGGGAGCAGGGTCGCGGCTTTGCAGTCGTGGCCGACGAGGTGAGGTTGCTGGCGCAGAACACCGGTAAATCCACCAAGGAAATTGCCGGGATGATCGACAAGATCCAGCTCGGCGTCCGCGATACCGTGGAGAGCATGCGCAGCGGCGTGATGGAAGTTAGCCAGGGCGTGGAGATGGCGGAGTCGGCAGGCAAGGCGATTACCGAAATCAGTGAAAGCTCTGGCCAGGTGCTCGTGGTCGTCGAACAGATATCGCTGGCATTGCGTGAGCAAACAGCGGCCAGTCAGGACGTCGCCCGTAACGTCGAGCGATCTGCACAGATGTCCGAGCAGAATAATCTGTCCGTGCAAGACCTTTTGCGCAGCAGCCATGATCTGAATCAGCTGGCGATAGGGCTCAAGCAGGAAGTGGGTCGGTTCCGTCTGTAGGGCTGTCAGAAATGATGTGTTCTTGAAGATGAATGCGGAAGGCTTGCCGGTATGCCGGGCAGAAGAACACTGCCCTGGCGTCCCCCGTGAGCTTCCCGGCTGGTCTATTGGCGGGCTAAGCAGTCGCGCGGGATCCGGGTGAGGTTCGGCTGGGTGCACAACCCGATCTTTACCATGCCGGTTCGAGGTGACTTTTTTCACCCTTAAAGACTCACCCTGAACAGGCCGCCCCAGCGAAGACGCTGGGTGCTGCATGAGCGCTAACCCGTGATGGCCTCATATATTTCTCTTTCGATACATAACAGGCTTGCAACTGGGTATGTATTGTCCGACACTCTCGCTATCGGCTTCGACAATATACAGGCGCCATTGCGGTGACTATCGAAGGTGCATTGGATTAAGTATTTCTATATAGCCCGCGTCGCGACAACGGTATATAAGAAAAGGTCCAAGTCGGCAGACGGGCGGCATGTATTAATCCCGGCACCCCCGGAAACACTGGGGCAAACGCCCATTAAGTTGCTCAAGAAGTTTCCACTCCCAACGAAATAAAAACCCCTAATCGACTGTTCATAACTTCAGAAGTTTCACACTGAATAATTAAACATTCTTTTTGGCCATCTGTGTTTGCAGTCATCCCTATTAGTGTTAATAATCCCGACTGCTCCGGGAAGCAAGGCAATGCGCCATCTCACAAGAAGTGAATATCAAGTCTGAATTCTGATTAAGTCCCCGGCCCAATAAACTCAATTCTCAGTTCGTTCAAGACGCAATGACGCCTTGAGCAGCGAGTAGGCGCGGAACATCCGTGTGAGGAGGGCATCATCGCTCGTAGTCATTCCGGGATTAAAATCCTGTCGATTTTCGGTACACGTCCGGAAGCCATCAAGATGGCCCCGCTGGTAAAGGCACTGGCTGCAGAGCCGGGTATTCACTCGCAGATCTGCATCACCGGCCAACACCAGAGCATGCTCAAGCAGGTGCTGGAGCTGTTCGATCTGAAAGCTGATTTCACGCTCGATGTGATGACGCCGCATCAGACCCTCAACTCGCTGACAGCCGCGCTGTACGGAGCCATTGATCCGGTGCTGGAAATCACCCGGCCGGACCGTGTGCTGGTGCATGGCGACACCACGTCCGCCATGGTCGCGTCGATGTGCGCCTTCCATCGCCGGATCCCTGTGGGGCATGTCGAAGCCGGTCTTCGCACCGGTGACATCTACAGCCCATGGCCTGAAGAGATGAACCGCCGGTGCATCGATCTGAGTGCCGACATGCTGTTCGCGCCGACCGATGAATCGCGCCGCAATCTGCTGGGCGAGCGCTTGCAAGGGCGTTCCTACGTGACCGGTAACACGGTCATCGATGCCCTGCAGTTGACGGCTCAACGCATTGATCAGAACGCTGAACTGCGTACCCGGCTGGATCAGCAATTCTCCTTCCTGCGCAACGACCGCAAAGTGCTGCTGGTGACCGGCCATCGTCGGGAAAACTTCGGTGACGGCTTCCTGGATATTTGCAAAGCCTTGCGTCAACTGGCCCAGCGCAGTGATATCCAGATCGTCTACCCGGTGCACTTGAACCCGAACGTCCTGGGCCCGGTGACCGAGCATTTAGGCGGACTGGCCAATGTGCATCTGATCGAGCCGCTGGATTACCTGGCGTTCGTGCGTCTGATGCAGCGCGCCCACGTGATCCTTACCGATTCCGGCGGCGTGCAGGAAGAGGCGCCAAGCCTGGGCAAACCGGTACTGGTCATGCGCGATGTGACCGAACGGCCTGAAGCTGTTGCGGCGGGCACCGTGCGGCTGGTCGGCACTTCTCCGGACTCGATCATCAGCGGCGTCAACGCGCTGTTTGACGACGACCTGCTGTGGCGCCGCGCGTCCCAGGCGGCCAACCCGTACGGTGACGGCAAGGCCAGTTCGCGCATCGTTGATGCCTTGATGGGCCGCCCGGTCAACGACTTCGTGGTCGGCCAGTTGCACGTGCCCAGATACCTCGAGTACGGGCACAGCGCCCCGGCACGGGACGACAACCGCCCGTCGTCCACGTACCAGTAACAAACGCCCGACCCCTCTATTAGCTTGAGATCTGCCTGAATGAAGTCTTCCGTTGCCACCCAAACGGGCGCACTTAGCGCCCTTGTCTGTGGCGTGAGCCTGCTCGCGCTCATGCCCAACTTTGCCCTGGCGGCGGACAGCCCGCTCACCGAGGCGATCAACCGACTCAATGCCGATACGCTGCAACACCGGGAGATTCGCCTGAGAGATCTGGGCATCGACGCCCCCATCGTGCTCGGCTCCACGGATTCGCGCCGCGAACTGTACCTGCCGGTTCCGGCGGGTGTGCCGTTGTCCGATGCGTCGCTGAACTTCGATGCCAGCTACCTGAATGGGGAGGGCGGTCGCAACACCCTGCTGTTGTCCCTGGATGGCTATCCGGTACGGGCCGAAGGCCTCAGCGAAGCGCAAGGCAACGCCAGCTCCACGCTCGGCGTGGACAAGGCCGCTCGCAACAGCGGTTCGGTACGTTTGGGCGTGGCCTGGTCGTCGATCGTTTCTCGCGTGCTGTGTGAAGACGAACGCGCGATTGGCAACGTGTTGCGCATCGAACCCGACACCCGCCTCAATTACAGCTACGACGCCAACCTGTTGCAGGACGTCGGCGCTGCCTGGACCGCATTGCCGGCCAAGCCGGGCATCATGGTCGCGCCGGGCAGCCTGGCAGTCGGCACGTACGACGCCGCCTGGCGCCTGGGCGTTGCACTGGAACGGATCGGCAAACACGCGCGCATCCTGTCGTTCCCTGCCGTGCAGGACAGCGTTGACCTGAGCGCACTGCGCATTCCGGCCGAACTGCAGAGCATTCCGGCCTTCGCCAGCCTCAACGGCAAGGGCCCGCATGCTCTGGCCAACCCGGCGGAAATCGGTGCATTGCTGATGCTCGGCCAGACCCCTGACGTGCAGGCCGACCTGGCGATCAACGACCCGCAATTGCTCAAGGCGATCAACGAATCCCTGGACGCCTTGCAAAGCCAGATTCAAGGTGTGGACGCCACAGCTGCCAGCGCGTTCACGCAATGGCGCGAGCGTCACGTGAACGCCGGTTTGGCCGCCAAGGGCACGGATAACGTCCGTCTGGCATTGCTCGGCACCCGTCCGGTGCTGATGATCGCCCCTGAATCGACCGGCAAGGCCATGGCCCTGTTCAGCAGCGCCTGGAACAAACTGGCCCGCAGTCGCACGCTGACCGTCAGCGAAGCGCAGATGCCATTGAGTGCCGACGGCCGTGTGGCCCTGACCAATCTGGGCGGAAACCCCGGCACCATCGACGTGCTCGCCAAGTCCGACTGGAGCGCCTCCTTCCCGCTGGGCAGCGTGGCCTACGACGGTCGCCTGCCGGTCAAGGCCGTGATGGATGTGTCCGCCGCCCCTGGCGCTTCGGACACCGCTCCTGTGGCGTCACTGTTCCTCAACGATTACCTGATCGGCGCGCAACAGTTGCTTGCCAACGGTGAGAAACAGCGCATCGAAGCGCGTATCCCGAGCTACGCCCTGGGTTCCAAGAACGTCCTGCGTGTCTCGTTCCAGCGTCAGCCCGTCAGTGATCGCTGCCTGGAAACGCCGCAAGCGTTCCCGGTTTCCGTATTGCCGACCAGCCACATCGTGCTCGACAAAATTTCACTGGATGACGGTTTCTCCGGCATGGCCGCCCGTTACGCCACGAACACGCAGATCCTCGTGCCCCAGGCTTACCTGGATCACCCGGCCAGCAGCTTGCCGCAGGTGATCTCGGTGGCTGACGGTGCGGGCGTTTCGCCGCTGCGCGCTGAACTCAAAGTCAGCAGCGATCCTAAAGCCACGGTCACGCCGGACAAAGACTTCCTGGCCTTCGAGCTGCCGCTCAAGGACAGCAAGGAATCGGTTCGCGTCGATGACCAGGGTCGCCTGCGCATCAACCACCAGGATCAGCCGCTGCTGGACCTGTCGCCGCTCAACCACCTGGCGTCATTGCAGGCCGTGGATGCCGGTGGCCAGCACGGTCTGGTCTATCGCGTCCTGGGCAGCGATGCCCCGGTATTCGCCAAGCCCGTGCTGTTGACCCGCGGCGACGTGTCAATCCTGGGCGACAACGGTGTCGTGAACACCTTCGACAGCAAGGATCCGAGCGGTAGCCAGTTCATCGACAAAGAGGAGCCCAAGGGCCTGGACGCCTGGCGCACGCCTTCGCTGTTGTGGCTGATTCCCGGCGGCATCCTGTTGGTGCTTATCCTGATGTTGGCTGGCCGTAGCGCCCGTCGCAATCGCCAGTAACGGAACCCTTCGATGACGTCGCTTTATTGGCCCTACTGGCTGGCTCATTACTACAGCTTCCTGGAAGTCGCGACCATTGTGGTCGCGGTGCTGATCCTGATTTCCAGCCTGGACGATCTGTTCATTGACTTGTGGTACTGGTCTCGCCGCCTGTTTCGCAAGTTCACCGTGGACCGCAAATACCGGCCACTGACCGCCCAGCAATTGCTGGACCGGGATGAGCAGCCACTGGCGATCATGGTTCCGGCCTGGCTGGAATACGACGTCATCGCGCCGATGATCGAGAACATGGTGTCGACCCTGGACTACCAGAACTACGTGGTCTTCGTCGGCACTTACATCAACGACCAGCGCACCATCGATGAGGTGGAGCGCATGCGTCGGCGTTACAAGCAATTGCACCGTGTGGAAGTCCCCCATGCCGGGCCGACCTGCAAGGCTGACTGCCTGAACTGGGTGATTCAGGCGATTTTCCTGCATGAACAAACCCACGGCATGACCTTCGCCGGTGTCGTGCTGCACGACAGCGAAGACGTGCTGCATCCGCTGGAACTGCGCCTGTTCAACTACCTGTTGCCACGCAAGGACATGATCCAGCTGCCGGTCGTTTCCCTGGAACGCAACTGGTACGAATGGGTGGCCGGTACGTACATGGACGAGTTTGCCGAATGGCATGGCAAGGACCTGGTGGTCCGCGAAAGCATGACCGATACCGTGCCCTCGGCCGGCGTCGGTACCTGCTTCTCGCACCGGGCCCTGAGAGTGCTGGCCGGGGAAACCCAGAACCAGCCGTTCAACACCGACAGCCTCACCGAGGACTACGACGTTGGCGCACGCCTGGCCAAGGTCGGCATGAACGCCATCTTCGTGCGCTTCCCGGTGGAATTCCGGGTGCTGCGCAAATCGTGGTTCCGCAAACCCTACGAATCAACCCTGAAGATGCCGCTGTGCGTACGCGAATTCTTCCCGGACACCTTCCGCACGGCGTTCCGCCAGAAAGCGCGCTGGACCCTGGGCATCGGCCTGCAAGGCTGGGAGCAGATGGGCTGGAACGGCTCGCTGGCCAACCGTTACCTGCTGTTTCGCGACCGCAAGGGCGTGGTCACAGCGTTTGTCAGCATCCTGGCCTACGTGATCCTGGTGCAACTGGTGGCGCTGATTATCCTGCGCCAGAGCGGGCTGTGGAACGTAAGCTTCCCGACGCCGTTCGAATCCAACGGCTGGATCAAGTACCTGCTGATTGCCAACGGCCTGGCCCTGGGCTGGCGCATCCTGCACCGCTGCTACTTCACCACGGTGCTGTACGGCTGGCAGCACGGCTTGCTGTCGCTCCCGCGCATGGTGGTGGGCAACTTCGTCAACTTCATGGCCGCCTCTCGGGCGTGGCGCATGTTTCTGGTGGGCAAGGTGCTCAACCGCAAGCTGGTCTGGGACAAGACCATGCACGACTTCCCGTCCACCGACCTGGTCGCTGCCGCACCGCGCAAGCTGGGCAGCGTGTTGTTGTCCTGGCAGGCTATCAACGACAGCAATCTGCAAACCGCACTGGACGAACAACAAACCCGCCACATGCCACTGGGCCGCATTTTGCTCAGCCACGGCTGGCTGGATGACGAAACCCTGGCGGAAGCCATCGCGTTTCAGAACGATCTGCCGCGGGTGTTCGATGTGGCCCACAAAGCCAATCCATCGCTGCTGGCCGACGAGTTCGCCCTGCGCTGGCGTGTTGTGCCACTGGGGACCAACGAGGAGGGCCGTGGGCAGATCGCCGTCGCCAGCCCGCTGTCTGCTGAAGGCCTGCAACAGATCAGCGATGAGCTGGGCAGCGAGCCGGTGCAGCTGATTGCCCGTGAAAGCGAGATCGTCGCGCAACTGCGAAACGTCTATGCGCTCGACGGCCAACCGGTGCCCAACGCCCGCGCGCCGATGCTGGGCGACTTGTTGATCGAAATGGGCCTGCTGGACCGCGACGTGTTCAACCGCACCATGCTCAATTACCGCCCGCAGCACCACGGGCGCATCGGCGACTATCTCGTCGACAGCGGCGTGCTGCCTCGGACCACCATCGAACAGGCCGTGGCCCGTCAGCACAGTCATTACCCAACGGAGCTCCCGGCATGAACCGCCCTTTCCTGACGCTCATGGCCACGGGGCTGACCCTTTTGCCTGCGCTGGTGCATGGCGAAATTCTGCCGCTGCCGTTGACCGGTCCCGCGTATCAGGCTGCCAATGAGGCCTACAGCGCCTACGATCGCAAGGACTACGACCTGGCCATCGCCAAGGCCCGCGAAGCCTTGCGTCAGCGCGCCGATGTCACCCGTCTGAACCGGCTGATCGTGCAGGCGCAACGAGACAAGGAACAACGCGACAACCCCAAGCGCTACCCGCAGTCGCCTTCGCGCCCGGCCCCCGGTTTCAGCGCGGCGGCCCAAGCGTTCAAGGCCTACGATCGCGAAAACTTCGGCGTCGCCGCGCAGGCCGCTCGCAAAGCGATCACCCAGGCACCCAGGCGCATGGATTACCGCCTGCTGCTGATCGAATCCCTGCAACGCCAACAGCATCTGGAGGAGGCCGATCAGGCCACCACCGAAGCCCTGCGGGTGTTTCCGGATGACGACACCTTGCTGATGCGTCGCGAAGCGGTTCGCCGTCAACTCGCCGCGCCACTGGCCATCGCCGGTTATCGCGCGCTGGAACAAGGCAACCTGCCGCTGGCCGTGGATCAAGCCCGCAAGGCCGTGGCCTGGGCACCGGAAATCGGCGCTCACCAGCAGTTGCTGATCAGCGCGCTGATCGCCAACAAGGATTACCGCGCCGCCGAACTGGCCGCCACCGGCGCGCTGGCCCAGGACGATGGCGAAACCGCGCCATGGATTCTGCGCAGCTACGCCCTGGATCGTCAGGGCAAGACCCAGGCGGCACAGGCTGACCTGAACCGGGCCTTGTCCATTGAAGGCTTGCTGGACTCTGAGGTGCGCGAGATTCGCTTTTTCGCCGCCGACCTGGCGCTGGCCAACAACGAGCCGCAGCAGGCTCTGGATCAATTGCAAAAACTGCCCGCCGACACGGGCGGTGAAGTCGCCCGCCGTCGCGCCGCCGCCCAGGTTGCGTTGCGCCAGAAGGACAATGGCCTGAAAACCGCGACGCGTTTTCCCGCCCCGGCCCTTAACTGCCAGGAAAGCGCATTCGGCCTGATCTGCGATATCTGGCCGGGCAACCAGCGCGATGGCGGCACGGACACGGCTGTGCAGGCTTACGCTGCGCTGGCCCGCAAGGACGCCGCTTCGGCAGCGGCCCTGGCCAGCGAAGCCATTCGCCGGGCGCCGCAGAATCCGGCATATCGCAGTCTCTTGGTCAGCGCCCTGACCGAGCAGAAGCGCCTGCCCGAAGCCATATCTGCGGCCAGCGATGGCCTGCAAGCCAATGGCGACGACGCCCGTCTGCTGGCCCAGCGCGGTCGGTTGAAGCAGCAGACCGGTGACGATGCCGGTGCCCGCAAGGACTTCACCCAGGCCCTGGCCTTGGGCAGCCTGCCCACGTATGAAGAAGCCAGTCTCTATGCTGCGCTGGGTCAACGTCGTACGGCGCGGGAACGCCTTCAGGTCGCCCGCGACGCTGGCGAACTGGATGGCATGAGCGATCTGCAAGTGGCTTACCTGTCGGTACAGGCCGGCGACGATGACAGCGCCCATGAGTCATTCCGCAAGGCTGACGCTGCCGCGCCTCTCGCGCCGACAGCGACTCAGGACGCGGCCTACAACGCGATGCGGGTCAGTGACGACGAACACGCTGTCGGCTATTTCAAGCGGGTTATCGACGCCAAAAATAGCGGCGAACTGGACATGACCGACCAGCAGCTGTTCGACACCCGTCGCGCCGTGGCCGATGTGTCGCGCACCTGGGGCCTGACCAGCACCACCAGTTATCGCGGCAACAGTTCCACCAGTGGCCTGAGCTCGGCGCCCAGCACTGGCAGCAATAATGGCAACAGCGGCAGTGGCAGTAGCAGTAGCAGCAACGACAGCCTGCAGAACAGCACCGAACTGTCGTGGCGCCCGCTGGGTTACCGCAACGCCCGTTTCGTCGAACTGTATGGCCGGGTCACCGACACGCTGTGGAGCAAAAACAGCGATTCGGACACCGGCCTGGATGCACTGCAAGGCGCTTTGGGCGTGCGGGTCAAGCCGTTCACCTCGTTGAACGTCATGGCGGCCGTGGAACGCACCTTTCCCCTGGGTTCTTCCGACGTCGACGGCGACTGGCTGTTGCGCCTGGGTTACGGCTCCAGCATCGGCACCGATTTGCGGGTTGATGTCCCCAGTTGGTGGACGTCGCAGTTGTTCGCCGAAACCGGTCATTACGTCAACGACTCGCGCAATTACATCAACAGCGAATGGCAGGGTGGTCGCAGCTACGCCATTGGCGGCGCCGGCTCGCGCTGGGTGACGTTCCCCCACGTGGTGGCCGCGTTCGACTACGACTCCAAGATGGACAGCGAAACCCGCTCCGACGGCAGCACTGACTACTCTTCCGGCCATGCGGCTGGCGTCGGCGTCGGTAACAACGTGCGCTACTGGTTCCGGGAAGACGCGTACAACGCGCCGCGCTCCTATGTGGATTTTTCGCTGCAATACCGAGTGAAAGTGTCTGGCGATGACCGCGCCAAAGGTGTTTTCGCTCGTCTGACTTACTCTTATTGAGGACGGATATGCACCCTCGTATGTATTGGCTGATGTCCCTCGGACTGAGCCTGGGCATGGCGTCGACAGCGGCTCAGGCTGCTTCGGAAATCGCTCAACTCTATGCACCGAAACTGCCGGAAGGCTCTTCCTGGGTGCGGGTGGTCAATCCCGCCGACGGCGCCGTGCAAGTGAGCGTGGATCGCAAGCCCGGCGTTGCCCTGTCTGCGCAGTCGGTGGTGGCCAGTCCTTTCCAGGTGGTGGACTCGCGGCAACCGCTGCGCATCACGATCAACGAACGTGAGCTCAAGGGCCTGAACGTCCCGAAAAACGCCTTTGTCACGGTGATTCTGGGCAGCGATCCTGCAGCGGCCCCCCGGCTGGTGATCGACCCGCAGCCGCGCGGCAAAGACTTGCGTGCCGAACTCAACGTCTACAACCTCAGCGCCGGCTGTGAGAAAGCCGATATCAAGCTGGCCAACGGCTCCAGCGTATTCAGCCAGCTGCCGCTCAACGGCCAGGCGCAGCGCACTATCAATCCGGTGCAGGCGACGCTGATTGCCAGCTGCGATCAAAGCGCCAGCCTGCCGCTCAAGCTTGAGCCATTCAAGGCCGGTGACCGTTACAGCCTGTTCCTGGTCGGCTCACGCCAGACCCCCCGCCTGATTGGCCTCGTTGACCAGACTGCCCCATGACCTCTTTAGTAAAACCTCGCCATATCCTGCGCCGCCCTCCGGTATCCGGCCTGATTGCCGGTGTGCTGCTGAGTCTGTCCGGCGCCGCTGCCCAAGCCGATTCCGCAGTGATCACCGGGCAGGGCGGTTGGTTATTTCCTGCGTGGGAAAGCCTGAACACCGTCGATCACGCCGGCATTGCCCGGGATATCGCCCTGATCAAAGACGTCCAACACCAACTTGAGCGCGAGAAAATCGAGCTCGTGGTGCTGGTGGTGCCGATGAAAGCGCCGTTCTACGCCCAGCGCCTGCCTGCCGACCACCCTCTGAGCCCGGCCGTGGTGCAGCGCTACGACCGCTTGCAAGGCGAACTGACGAAGGCTGGCCTGACGACGCTGAACATCAAGCCGATACTCCAAGCCACGGAGCAGGGCAAGCAGACGGCGTTTTACCGCGCTGATTACCACTGGACCGCGTGGAGCGCCGAAAACACGGCCGATGCCACTGCGAAACTGATCACCGGACGCTATCGCCTGCAGGGTGAACCCGGCGGCGGTGCAGTGCTGGGGGAGTGGTTCGACAAGCGTGCGTTCGGCGATCTGGCCAGCAACTTCCTGCCGTCGATCAAGCGCAAAGCCATCGGCCGAGACATTTACACCGTGCGCCATCAGGTCGAGAAAGACCTGCTGATCGACGACGCCCCGGCCCCTGTTCAGGTCATCGGCAACAGCTTCGTGCAGCCTTACCTCGGCTATACCCAAAAGCTGTCCAACGCCCTGGACCGCCCGGTCACGCTGACCTGGAACCCTGGCGACGTCGGCCCGTGGGCGACACTGCTGCAATACCTCGAATCACCGGACTTTGCTCAGCACAAGCCGCAGGTGATCGTGTGGCAATTCAACGAGGGCCAGTTCCACCTTGGCCCCGATGCAGCCGCCCAGTGGAATGCCAAGGGAGTGACGTCGTTGGGCCAGTGGCGCCAGCGCATCAACAAGGCCCTGCCTTGAAGATTCTCCCGGGGCACCTCGGGCGTGCGACTCTAGCTGTCCTGCTGTTCGCAGCGACACTGGTCACAGGCACCGCCATGTTTTACGTCACCACGCAAAAACGGCTGGACCCTGGGATCGTTGGCATCGTCTGGCAGCCCGATAACAAAACAGTGGGCATCAAGGGGCAATGGGACCAGCTCGGAGCCAAAGAATTGCTGGTGCAATGGACCGTGGTCGACGATCAGGCGTTTGTGCCTGGCACCGGTCTGCCCAGCGTGCCGGTCCTGCCCGATTGGGCACGTATCGCCAAAGAGCCCTGGGCTCAGGATGTGATCATAGGCCTGGCGGGATACTTCAGCGAAAACCGCTCCCGGGACAACATCGAGCAACTGGCGGCCGTCTCGGAGCGCATCGCCAAACTGCCGACGCCGCTGCACGTGACCGGCTACTACTTCCCGGCCGAAGTCGACCCCAGCTGGACCCGTGCCAAGGAGCTGCCTGCGCTGCTGGCCAAGCTTCCGCGTCCGTTATGGATAAGCGTCTATGACGGCGCCAACATCGGCCCGGCCGCCACAGCAGACTGGCTCAAGCAATGGCTGTCAGACGACATCGGCGTGTTTTTTCAGGACGGCGTCGGGGTCTACGCCCGTACTGCACCGGTAGCCCGCACCTACGCCGACACCCTGCGCGAACGCTTGGGCAAGGACCGCGTCCGCATCATCGTCGAAGCCTTCCGCCCTAACTACGGCGGCGGTTTCCGCTCCGCAACGGCCGCCGAACTCAAACCGCAGCTCGCCGCCTATGACGGCTACCCGCTGTACCTGTTCGATGGCCCGCATTACGTGACGCCGGCGTTGGTGAAAGCGTTGGCGAAGTAATTATTCACGTCCCGTTTCGCGCGTGGGAGACGTCACCAGACGATGGGGGTGTCGTCCCAGGCCCAAAAGGTCCCGCTGTCGGCCGGCCCATGTGCGCCCACCACCTCAAGAATACGGTCCGCCGAGAACGCCGGTTCGAACAACTGGCCCTCAGGCACGTTCCCCTGGAATGGCCGGGACAGCTCGGTGTCAGTGGTACCTGGGTGTATGGCCAGGACAGTCGACGCAGGGTTCAACCGTTTCAATTCAATGCTGGCCGTGTGCAGCAACTGGTTGAGCGCCGCTTTGCTGGCTCTGTAGCTGTACCAGCCCCCCAATCGGTTATCGCCAATAGAACCAACCCTTGCCGAGAGCGCCGCGAAGGTAGAAGGTTGTTTGCGCAATAAAGGGAGGAGGTGTTTAAGCAGCAGGATCGGCGCGAACGTGTTGGTCCCAAAGCTGGCTTGCAGGCTCGCAAGCGTCAACTGAGCCAGACCCTTTTCTGGTTTTGCGCCGTCCTGATGAAGAATGCCCAGCGCGCTGATAACCAGGTGCAGATGGTCGCATCCGGCAAGCGTCTCGCTCACGAGCGCTTCGAGGGATTGCTCATTGCGCGCGTCGCAGTCGACTCGCTTCAGGCGCTGGCCATAGCGTTCTGCAAGCGCTGCCAGTTCTGATGAGGTGCTGGCGTTTCGCGATACTCCCCATACCTGCGTCACATCATCGCGAGCCAGCAACGCCGCACACAGTGCCAGGCCAATACCCCGGCTGGCGCCGCATATCAGCACATGAGCTTCGCTGTTCAGTTCAGGTATCAAACGCATAAGGCACCTTGAGGGGCGTGGCTGAAGTGTTTTTATGACCCTGAGTCAGGTTTTGACGTTCAGGTTTCGTGGCGTTCGGTTATGGACTAGCCTCTTCGCCAACCGTGATCATGGCACAGGACATTGGCTCATTCTCATGGGCGCTCTACACGCCTTAGCCTGGAGATAAAATCATTTATGGAAAATAAACTGGCCTCCAAGACAGCCGTCGTTACCGGCGCGGCTCAAGGCATCGGTGCCGCCATTGCAAAACTCTTCGTGCAAGAAGGTTGCTTCGTTTACGTCACGGATATCAACGAAGCGCTTGGTCGTGCGGTTGTAAGCGCGTTGGGGGGGGGGCGCGCCTGTTTTCTGCGTCTGGATGTGCGGCGTGAAGAAGATTGGCAACGATTGGCCGGGCAGATTTCAAATGACGGCCGCCGTTGGGATGTTCTCGTGAATAACGCGGGCATCACCGGATTCGAGGATGGCGCTGTGCGGCATGACCCGGAACATGCACGGCTGGAAGATTGGCGTTCGGTGCATCAAACCAATCTCGACGGTGTATTCCTCGGATGCAAATACGCCATTCGCTCCATGCGCCCGTCAGGCGCCGGTTCCATCGTCAACATCTCCTCTCGCTCCGGTCTGGTGGGTATTCCAGGTGCCGCCGCGTATGCGTCGTCCAAAGCTGCCGTCCGCAATCACACTAAAACGGTGGCGCTTTACTGCGCCGAACAAGGGCTGAAGGTTAGATGCAACTCGATACACCCGGCGGCCATTCTGACCCCCATGTGGGAACCCATGTTAGGCAGCGATGCCGGTCGCGAAGCGCGAATGGCTGCGCTGGTTCGAGACACGCCGCTCAGGCGATTCGGAATGGCTGAAGAAGTGGCCGCTCTGGCCTTGTTGCTCGCGTCGGATGAAGCCACGTACATCACGGGCAGTGAGTTCAACATTGATGGTGGGCTGTTGGCCGGAACGGCTGCGACTCCCGCAATCGTAGATGACAGCGAAACCTAGGCATTAATGTCGCGGGGGCGAGAGACGGTTCTGCCCGATAACGGGCCATCGCTGGCAGCAGCCTTTGACCCCTCGGCAGTACAAAAATGTAGTACATGGCGGGGAACCGATCTGCGTGCTGGTACCACACACAGCTACGAACATGCCTTGCCTGCTTGTAACGCCCCAGGTAGCAGCTTTCCACGTGCCAGGGCGCTTTAGAAGAAGGCGCTGACGGATTGGTGATTTCATGCTCACAGACCCCAACCTGCGTTTTTCTACGCCGTCTCGCTCGCCCCGGGCCCGCAATGCGCCCGCCGACACGACGCTAAACGGCCTCCCGCCAATGGGGGACGACACCCGCTCCTGGCTGACCGAAGTGGCCCGCGCACTGGGCCTGTCGCCCCAGGCAGCCGCCACTTTCACACGCTACGGCATGCTGACGCTGTCACCCTTGAACGTGGTGATGGTCCGCCAGCAAGAGGAACCGCCCAGATGGTCCCTGCTGGGGTTCATTCAGTCGCCGACCGGGATCAGCCCTTTGCTTTGGCGCGAGGCCCTGCTGCGCGCCAACTGCGTGAGCATGGCCCTGGACACCTGCGTGTGGGCCCAGGATGCAAGCGGCGCCACGCTGCTGGTCAAGCAATTGCCCTTCTACCACCATAACGACAGCCAGGCGCTGATCAAGGCTCTCGAGCAGATGCAAGCGCTGGGGGCCAGCCTGCTGGTCACGCTGATAGCTGCCGCCAACGCCAGCGAGAATCCTCCCGAACAGCCCTCGGCGGATATGGCACCGGCCAACTCGCAATTGGCGCAGCTGGGCGAGAAGGTCGACGCCATCGCTCAGCAGCAGATCAACGACCAGTGGCACCGCCCTTTGCTTGAGCGGGCCTTCACCGCTTTGCAAGTGCCGCTGCCAGGCCAGGCGTTCGGTAGCGTGGGCTCGCTTAAGGTGAATGATCGCTACATCGACATCATCGCCGACCCCGACCAACGCCACCTGTTGCTCAGCACGCCGGTGGCGGTTGCCCTGAACGGCAATGAGCAACGCGGCGCCGCTTTGCAGAGCAATCTGTACTTGATGACCGGCGCCCAATGTGGCGTCGCCCTGGCACCGGCTGGCGCCAGTCTGCAAGCGCGCTGGGACAGCACTGGGCTCGATGGCGACGACCTGGCGAGCTGGCTGGTGCGTTTCGTGACCCTGGCCGTTGGCATTGACAGTAATCAGCGGCCCGGGGCTACCTCCGGCAGGCGTTTGAACGGGAGCAATATCTGATGGTTGGCGGCATTGGCAATAACCACGTTACGGCCCCTCTACTGCCCAGCACGCAGCCGTCTGCAGGCAACGCAGGCAATGCGGGGCATCAACCACCTACTCTGCAGGACCGCTTGCGCAACGCTGGTCACTCGGCATTAGCGACGGGTGGCATGCTCATTGACGATACGCGGAACAGCCTGCCTTCGGGCCGCACCATGGGCGCCATGGCGGGGCACGCCTTGCAACAGGCGGTGACTTGCGGGGCCACCACCTTCGCCCGCGAAGAAGTGTTCATGCATGCCTACAATGCCATGCTGCCAATACTTCAGGACCAGGGCGCCCCGGCGTTGATGGCCGCCCAAGTGGCGGTGTCCGGCACCAAGATAGCGGCGAACCTCTATCGTCATTCACGCCTGGACCACCCGGATCCGGAAGCAGGGGTGAGGGGTCACTTTGGCCTCAGCCCCGAGCAGTGGCAGAGCAAGACGCCGACCGAAAAAGCCGCGCTCACGGCCGAACATAAGAGCGACTCGCGCAATGTGACGCGCAACGAGATCGTGGCCGACGCCGCTTTCCTGGTGATGTCCGCGCTGAGCCACAGCCATGGCGATGGCGCCCTGGCTGCCCGGGTGCTGGCGACCCAGATGCGCAATCTGACCTACGCCGCCAGCCGCGAAACCTTGCAGGCGACCGTCTCCACGACCACCAGCAGCAACGGCACGAGCACCCATGGTGTCAATTCCGATCATATGAACGCCAATGCCTGGACGTACTCAGCGATGACCCTGGCCATGGGTTACCTGCAAGATGCGGTGATCGGCCATGCCTTGCCCGCCGGGCAATCGGCGGCGGGCCCAACGGTTAATGATGAGCATGGCAAACCACTGACCGGCGCGGCGCTCAACAGCGCGATCAACACGGTGGCGGGCATACGCGCCTTGGCTAACACCGCGATCGAGACAGTGGATGCCTACCGGGGCAAGCACGCCAGCCTTGCTGAAGTGGGCGATACGCAAAAGCTTCAGAC
The DNA here is from genome assembly GCF_053903055.1 of Pseudomonas sp. AK106. Classification (NCBI taxonomy): domain Bacteria; kingdom Pseudomonadati; phylum Pseudomonadota; class Gammaproteobacteria; order Pseudomonadales; family Pseudomonadaceae; genus Pseudomonas; species Pseudomonas sp. AK106. The sequence continues at coordinate 3,963,726 of NZ_CP096426.1, read as the reverse complement.
CGATGCAAGCAAATTGTTACCGCTCAAGGATTATGAGCGTTTGCTTGACCATTCTCCTGCGCGCTTGAGCTGGAACAATATTTCAGGGGCCCTGCCCCTGGCGCTGGACACTCTGACCAAGGGCAAGGTCTCGCCCGCTGTGTCTCAGTTCTTTAATAACGCTGGCGCCGCTGCCATGTTTGGTTTGACCTACGAAACGGTCAACAAGACCTACAATGCCCATGCCACCAACCGGGCTGCCCGCGCCGCATTGAATACCGGTAGCCCCCAGACTACCGGCGGCCAGGCGGGTGTTACCGCCACGGTAGCACCGGCGCAAGTGCAGCCAACTCCAACTGCACCGGCGCAAGCGCAGCCAGCTCCAGTCGCGCCGGCGCAAGCGCAGCCGGCTCCAACTGCACCGGCGCAAGCGCAGCCAGCTCCAGTAGCACCGGCGCAAGCGCAGCCAGCTCCAACTGCACAGGCGCAAGCGCAGCCAACTCCAATTGCACCGGCGCCTGTCGCCCAGCCGGTTCCAGCCCAACCTGCCCAGGCCCCGCAACCAGCCGCCCAGGCCAGCACACTTGCCCCGGCAACACCGGCGAGCCGAACTGCACCCAAACCAGCGCCAGTGCCGACCTCCGCCTTGGCCCAAGCCTCTATGAGGTCTCAAGCCCGTTTTGCTAATGTGGGCGTAGGCCAATCGTCCGCGGGCCCTGCCCGTTCGCCGGCCGCCGTGGCTGCCGGTGCCGCTGCCATTGCTCGTGCCGCCGCTGCCGCTCGACCCGCGCCCATGCCCACATCGACGCCGACCGCCGCTCAAGCCGCCGCTGCCTTAGCCACACCTGTCGAGCCAAGCGATGCGGCAGCGCCTGCACCTGAGAGCATAAATATGGACTTGGCAGACAGCTCGAGCGGGAAGCCGTAATCGGCAGTGGGATGTCAGCGTGCGGTGAAGGTACCTACCCGATCCGCCGCCTCCATCATCAGCAAGATCAAGCTGGCCAAGACCGGGCAGGGCGGGGCCTCGGGGATCTGGGGCCCAATCCAAACACCGATTACCGGCAAGATGATCGACACTATCACCCACAGACCCCGGGTTATTTTGAATGTTGAGTCGGATGATGAGCAGGTAACAATGAGCAACAGCAGAACTGCGTTGGTAACAGGCGCAACCAAAGGAATCGGTTTCGCGATCAGCACCCATCTAAATCAGTTAGGGTGGAACGTGATCGGCATCGCCAGACATCCCATTGACAACTTTCCTGGGAAGCTATTGCTCTGTGATTTAGCCGACACTAAACAGACGGGTGAAATGCTTCAGCAGTTGCTAGAGCGAACGTCCATCGATGCCGTCGTCAATAATGCAGGTGTCGCTGCCCCCCAAAGCCTGGAAGATCTTGATCTCGAAACGCTTCAAAGAGTTATGGACTTGAATGTTCGAGCCTCTGTACAGGTAACACAGGCTTGCCTGCCGTCACTCAAGCAATCTCCTGCGGGACGGATAGTGAATGTATGCAGTCGGGCCATTTTTGGAGCCCGAGACAGAACTGCCTACGCTGCCGCAAAAAGCGCCTTGGTGGGTATTACTCGTACTTGGGCACTTGAGTTGGCGCCCATCGGTATCACGGTCAATGCGGTCGCGCCTGGCCCGATAGAAACCGAGCTGTTTCGAAAAACCAGGCCTGTTGGCAGTGAAGGCGAGCGTAAAATACTTTCCACGATTCCAATGCAAAGGCTGGGGACCCCGTCCGAAGTTGCCTCCTTGATTACCTTCCTTCTGAGTGACGGAGCATCCTTCGTGACGGGCCAAGTGATCAGCGTCGATGGCGGAGGAAGTCTCGGTGGCAGATAGCGTTGAGAGAGATATTTCTCGTATGTGGGCGTTTATCTATTTCTCGGAGTTTTCACACAGCCTGGGCCGAAAGCAGACGCCCATATCCCTGCTGAACCTAAACCGTTCTCGACCCAAGATCGCTAATCAATGGGCTCTTTTCAAAAGCTGACCATTTCCCACGGTAAACCGACCACTGCGGACACCTTGAAAGCGCATACCACGCGTTACCGCAGATGAAAGCTTGGTCTTCCAGTTCGCCCCGCTACGTATAACGGCAACGTATCAAGTGCCTGACTTGATCTTGGTCCAGGCCCGCGTGCGGGCGCGTTCGGCGTCACGCCCCAGAGGCTTGAGCGTATAGAGCGTGGCCATCGCGGCCTCGGTGGGGTACAGGTTGGGATTGTTGCGAATCGCCGGATCAACCTGTTCGGTAGCGTCTTTGTTGGGGTTGGGGTAGCCGACAAAATCGCTGATTGGCGCGATCACCTGCGGCTGCAGCAGGTAGTTGATAAATGTGTAGGCGTCTTGGGGGTTCTTGGCACCCTTTGGGATGGCGAGCATGTCAAACCAGATAGGTGCGCCTTCCTTAGGCAGGCGTATGTCTACGGTCACGCCGTTCTTGGCCTCTTTGGCGCGGTTGGCGGCTTGGGAAAAGCTGCCGGAGTAACCGACTGCGACGCAGATGTCGCCGTTGGCGATATCCGCCATGTATTTGGAGGAATGGAAGTAGGTGATGTAGGGGCGGATTTTCATCAACAGCGCTTCGGCCTTCACATAATCCTTGGGGTTGCTGCTGTTGGGGTCGAGGCCCAAGTGCTGCAAGGCCAGGGGCAGGATTTCGGAGGGCGAGTCCAGCAGCGCTACACCGCATGACTTGAGCTTGCTGATGTTTTCTTCCTTGAAAATCAGGTCCCAGCTGTCCACTGGCGCATCGGCACCCAGGGCGGCCTTGACTTTGTCCGGGTTGAAGCCGATCAGGATGGTGCCGTACATGTAAGGAACGGCGAATTTATTGCCCGGATCGTTGGCCTCGATCAGCTTCATCAGCTTGGGATCGAGGTGGTTCCAGTTCGGCAATTGGCTGCGGTCCAGCGGCTGGAATATACCGGCTTCGATCTGCTTGGCCAGGAACACGTTGGATGGCACTACCACGTCATACCCTGAGTTGCCGGTGAGCAACTTGGCTTCCAACGCTTCATTAGTGTCGAAGATGTCGTACACCAATTTAAGGCCGGGATTCTGCGCCTTGAAGTCCTCCAGCGCCTTGGGGGTGATGTAGTCGAACCAGTTGTAGACCCGCAGGGTTTTCTCTTCGGCATGAGCCATGCCGCTGATAACGGCAGCGCAGAGGATAAGTGACTTGAACATGGTCATTGGGCAGCCCCTTCAAAACCTTCGAGAACGTTGACGGCATTGATGCCGATTTCTTCCACCGCGTAGCCGCCTTCCATCACGAACAGCGTAGGTTTACCCAAGCGGGAGATGCGTGCGCCCATCGCCAGATAATCCTCGCTGTCGAGTTTGAATGTCGAGATCGGATCGTCCTTGAAGGTATCCACGCCCAGGGAGACGACGATGATGTCAGCGTCATAACGATCAATTTCCGTGCAGGCTTGCTCGAGCGCCGCGCTCCAGGTTTCCCAGCCGGAACCGGCCGGCAGTGGATAGTTGAAGTTAAAACCGGCACCTGCGCCTTCACCGGACTCGTCGGCATAGCCCAGGAAAAACGGAAACTCCGCTTCCGGGTGGCCGTGAATCGAGGTAAACAGCACATCGCTGCGCGCATAGAAAATCGACTGGGTGCCGTTGCCGTGGTGGTAGTCAACATCCAGAATCGCGACCTTTTTGTGGTCCTGATCAAGAAAAGCCTGGGCAGCAATAGCGGCGTTGTTTAGGTAGCAATAACCGCCCATCAAGTCGCCAGCTGCGTGGTGTCCCGGCGGACGGCACAGGGCGAAAGCACTGTGGGCACCTTGCTGTATCGCTTGTTGGGCGCTAAGCGCGACCTGCGCCGCCGAGTAGGCTGCCTGCCACGTGCCGGCGGTGATTGGCGCCCCGCCGTCGAAGCTGTAATAACCGAGTTGACCATGCAGGCTTTCGGGTAATACGCGGCGCAGCGTACGGGCAGGCCATGTGTAGGGCAGGAGGTCGCCGTCCTGACCGAATTCGGTCCAGCGCTCCCAGGCACCTTTGAAGAAATCGAGGTACTCCCGGCTATGAACGCGTTGCAGCGGTTCCAGACCAAAGTCCTGCGGCGCCTGTACCTCGCCAAGTTGACGGTCCCTGACCCGTTGTAATACATGATCGGCGCGTGAGGGCATTTCGAAGCAGGGCATCAACTGCCCGTCCATCAGCTCACAGCGGCCGTGGTGCAGGTGGTGATCATCCGAGTAGATTGTCAGCATTTGTTGTTCTCCGCGGGCTGTATCGGTCAATACAGTCTTGCCTTGGGCGCGGTTTATGAGAACGGCAAGTGCGGCCAAAAGGGGATAAATATGGCCAGATTTTCTGTCCGTAATTCGCCCCTCAATGAGGCGTCATGCGCGAAATTGGCTCGGCGCCACGCCACTCCAGCGCACGAAGGCGTGCCGAAAACTTGCGGTCTCGCTGAAGCCCAGAGCCTCGGCGATCCGGTAGATGGGCCACCGGTCTTCGGCGAGCAGTTGCTTGGCGCGTTCGAAACGAAGTTCGTCGAGCAGTTCCTGATAACTGCAGCCCAGGTCGTGCAGGTGTCGACGCAAGGTGCGCGCCGAGCAGTTCATCTGTCGGGCCAGCATGTCCAGCCTAGGTGCGGCATGCAGTTGTGCAGCCAGCGATAGCCGGATTCGCCCCAGCCAGGCCTCGCGCCCGGTGAATTCCGTGTTCTGTTTTCGGCAGCGCTCGGTCATGGCCTGATGGGTTACCGCGTCAGCCAGCGGTAAAGGCTGGGCGAGCCAGCGTTTATCAAAAGCAAATGCATTGACGGTGGCCTGGAACTGCAACGGACAGTCGAAACATTCAGCGTAGCGAGTCTGATAGTCCGGCGCATCGTGCTCAAAGCGGGCGCCCAGCAAGGGCAGTGAGTGGCCGAGCAGGTCGTCGCAAATGACCTTCAGCGACCCCAGGCACAGCTCGACATTGAAAGCGGTCAGTGCCGGATTCTCGCGGTAATCCCCCGCAGTGAACCAGATACGCTCGCCGTCTTCCTCCAGACTCAGCTCGAACAGTGTTCCCAGCAGCGCGGGATAACGCAGAGCCAGACGTAGCGCGTCACCGAAAGTGGCACTGGTAAGCAGGGCATAGCCGAGCATGCCGTAGGATGAGACATGCATACGCTGCCCCACGATCAGGCCGATGTCGCGCTGCAGAGCCACGGCGTTGGCGCACACCTGCATCTCCTGATGCGTGGCGATGCGCGTGTCGGCACGGTTCAAGTCCGCTGCGCATATGCCGCTGCCGGCCAGCAGCGCCTCGGCGGACCAGCCTTGGGCCTTGAACGTGCTCAGGACCAGTGAGACAGCATTGAGGGTGGTGAGATGGGAGTGCAGCATGGGGACTTCCAGCGAGGCGAGGAATACGAGAAGGGCAAGTTATGTGCCGGAATCCCGCCTGGTTGATTTTGCTTCGGCGACTGGCTGTTGGAGCCTGGGCCGGTTCGACCTCCATCGCCTGTTCCGGCCTTCGAGATCTCGGCGCTCTGGCATGCCGCATGGACGCTGACCCCATCCTTCGCAGCTCAGGCATGCTACCTTCACCCCGCCATTGATCACCGCATCCTCCATGGAGAATATCCCGTGCTGATTGCCCACCTTTCCGATCTGCATATCAGGCCGCAAGGCATGCTTTATCAGGGGCTGGTTGATTCAAACACGATGTGCGAGCAGGCCATTGCACACCTGAACAGGCTCATGCCGCGACCCGATGTCGTGATCATCACCGGCGACCTGGTGGATGAGGGGCTACCGCAAGAGTATGCAATGGCGCGTACATTGCTGGCCGGGATCGAGCAGCCGTTGCTGATGATTCCTGGCAATCATGATGACCGAAACTTAATGCGTACTACCTTTCCCCAGCCGTATCTCTCTTCAACGGCAGGCCCGTGGCACTTCGTCGCCGATGACCTCGGACCGGTACGGATCATTGGTGTGGATGTGACCGTACCGCAGGAACATCACGGCGACATGAGCGAGGCGGCTGGGGCCTGGCTCGATGCGGCACTTGCCCAGGAGCCGACGCGCCCTACTCTGGTCATGCTGCACCAGCCGCCGTTCCTCAGTGGCATTCCTTACATCGACACGTATGCCTGCCGGAACTCGGAGCGGCTGCGCGAGGTGGTGCAGCGCTATCCGGCGATCGAACGTGTGGTGTGCGGACACATTCACCGCTCGATGCAGTTACGTTTTGGCGGCACAGTCCTGTGCACTGCGCCCAGCACAACGACGGCCATCGGGTTGGCCCTGGATGCAGAGGCTGAAGAGGCGTCGTACGTGGAGCCGCCGGCGTTACTCCTGCATCACTGGAAGGTGGATACGGGTCTGATTACCCACTGGGTGCCAATCGGCACATTCCGCGGGCCACTGCCGTTTGCATGACCGCAGGAGTGGGGCGGGACCTGAAGAGGGGTGAGTCCCGGCATCGGTTAAGTGCGGGTGAAGGGTTGCTGCCGCCCCCAAAGGAGTCGTCTGTGCAACCAAATGCCTTGGATTCGATTTTGATGCGCAGAGTAGGGAATTTCGCTTACCTTGCACTTGATCCGGTCAGCTGTGAGCGAACCGTCGAACAGGCCTGAGAAAAGCTGATATTGGATAAGCGGCTCGGAGAGAGTCTGCTCGAACTGCGGAGTCGTATTCCCCACGCGGGAGAGACTCCTGCATCACCGTCTAAAGGAATAGGATTCATGTTTATGCGCCGCGTTGCGTTAGGTTTACTGATTCTGGGGTTCAATGTCTCGGCAGCACTGGCCGGGACTATTTGCACGATTGTCGCTGACACGAGAAGTGGTGAGCTTCTGCTTGAAGAAGGTGATTGCAGCAGCCGAGTGACCCCCGCCTCAACGTTCAAGATCGCCATTAGCCTGATGGGCTTTGACGCAGCTTTTCTGCAAAACGAGCATTCTCCTACTTTGCCGTACCGTCCCGGTGATCCTGACTGGGGCGGAGCTGCATGGCTGGAGCCGACCGATGCAGCGCGGTGGTTTCAATACTCCGTGGTGTGGTTCTCTCAACGCGTTACGCATGCGCTTGGAGAGGCTAAGGTCAAGCGATATGCCGAGTCATTCGATTACGGAAATACCGACCTGACGGGTGATCCGGGGAAAAACAACGGCCTTGATCGTGCCTGGATCAGCTCCTCGTTGAAAATCTCTCCTCGCGAACAGATCAATTTTCTGAACAGGCTGGTGAACCGTCAACTACCCGTGAGCCCCCATGCGTTCGATATGACGAGTCGGATTTCGCAAATCGCCTTGCGGCCAGACGGTTGGGACGTTCACGGTAAAACAGGCACAGCATTTCCTCGGATGGGAGACGGCACAAGCGATGAGGCTCATGGATACGGATGGTTCGTCGGTTGGGCAACGAAGGGCGAACATTCCCTGGTTTTCGCCCGTCTAGCTCAAGATGACCACGCGCAGCCGATGCCCGCAGGACTGCGAGTTCGTGATGCGTTACTGGATGAGTGGCCCGAGCTGGCCAGATCGCTGGTGAAGCGATGAAGGGAGCCCAGCAGGCCGGGCGCATCCGTCTTGACCGTTACTGAGCTGTCATCAGCGTAAAGGACCGCCTCATGCACATACCCCCTAATCTCGTCATTCACGAAACCACCCACTGGCTGATCAACCACCGCAAGGACAGCCACCTCCCAGGCTACTTGATGCTCAGCGCCAGCCAGTTAACCAATTCACTGGCAACCTTACCCAACGAAGCGCTGGCCGAGCTCGGTGTATTACAGGCCCAAATCCAGCAAGCCATCGAAACCCACCTGCTCCCCAAACGCCTCTACATCGGCCGTTTCGGCCATGACGCGGGCCATTCCATTCACTTCCATTTCATCCCGATCTACTCATGGGTCGAGGCGTTGTTCTGGAAAGACGAACGTTACAGATCGCTGCAAACCTTCGGCTCGCTTCCTGACGGCTCCAACCAAACCGACGGCGCGGAACTGACCCTCTTCGTATGGCGAGAATTCTGTGAGCGCCCTGATCCTCCGCCGATAGAAGGCCCGTCCATCGATCAAGCCATCGCGGCGCTGCGGCATGCATTCAGTCCCGACACTCGTATCTGATGGCAGGGCCAATTTCCGAAAAACGACAGCCCCGCAAAAGCGCTCGGTCAACCAACGGCTGCCAACATGAAAGCGCCAACCCACCCGCCACAAAAAAACCAAAATCCTGCCCAATTGTGTGATCCCGCCCCTCCAGCATTCGTCATGAACCCTAACCCCTGCTGCCGTCAGGGGATCAACGCCAGGACCCTCCATGCAAACGCTGTTGAACGAGATTCTCGACGAAGTGCGTCCCTTGATCGGCCAGGGCAAGGTGGCTGATTACATTCCCGCGCTGGCCGACGTGCCGGCGCAGCAATTGGGCATTGCCGTTTATGGCAACGATGGCACCTATTATTGCGCGGGCGATGCCCTGGAGCCGTTCTCGGTGCAGAGCATTTCCAAGGTGTTCAGCCTGGTTCAGGCGATCGGTCATTCTGGCGAAGCCATTTGGGAGCGCCTGGGCCATGAGCCGTCGGGTCAGCCGTTCAACTCGCTGGTGCAGCTTGAGTTCGAGCGCGGACGCCCGCGTAACCCTTTTATCAATGCCGGGGCTTTGGTGATCTGCGATATCAACCAGTCGCGGTTCGCTGCCCCGACCTTGTCCATGCGCGATTTCGTACGGCGGCTGTCGGGCAATCCCCAAGTGTTGATCGATGCCCGCGTGGCGGATTCCGAATATCAATTCCGCGCACGCAACGCGGCCATGGCCTACCTGATGCAGTCATTCGGCAACTTCCATAACGAAGTCGAAACCGTGCTGCGCAGTTATTTCAGCTGCTGCGCGCTGAAGATGAGCTGCCTGGATCTCGCCCGGGCGTTCTGCTTTCTGGCGAACAACGGGTTCTGCAAACACAGCGGTGAGCAGATCCTCACGCCGCGCCAGACCCAACAAGTGAACTCGATCATGGCCACCAGCGGGCTGTATGACGAAGCCGGCAATTTCGCCTACCGCGTGGGATTGCCGGGCAAGAGCGGGGTAGGGGGCGGAATCGTCGCGATCGTGCCCGGCCAATTCACCGTGTGCGTGTGGTCGCCGGAACTGAATGCTGCCGGGAATTCACTCGCCGGCATGGCGGCGTTGGAGTTGCTGAGTTCGCGGATTGGCTGGTCTGTTTTCTGACAGGGGTCGTGGTTGTTTGACGTTCGGTGGATCATTGAAAAAGTTTGACCGGCGGGCGCGTTGGTCGCTTTTCCGAGAAAGCCGAATCGAGCCGTGTCGAGGGCGAAGGGTTACCCGATACAATGCCGCTTTGGCCCTGTCCAGTTCGAACCAGTCTGCGGGATGTTGATGCCGTGGCGATGTCGGGAGATCCGTGTGACTACTGTTCCAGTCGACCCCAGCGGCGATGAGCGCCTGTCTCATGTGCTGAATGCCAGTGAACGGCTCGTCATGGCGGGATCCGTGGACGAAGTCATCGCCGTGCTGCGAGACGTGGCGCGTGCCACGCTCGGCGCGGATGGCATTGCGGTGGTGATTCAGGACGAAGGACGGTGCTCTTACATAGCCGAAGATGCGGTCTCTGCGCTGTGGCAGGGCCAGACCTTTCCGGCTGACCACTGTGTTTCCGGGTGGGTCATGCACCGCGGCGAGACGATTGCGATCCGTGACGTCCGGCTCGATCCACGCATCTCGCAAGACATCTACGCGCCGACCTTTGTGCGTAGCCTTGTTATGGCACCCATCGGTCGGCCTGTGCCGGTCGCGGCGCTGGGCGCCTATTGGTCCCAGGTCCGCAGTCACGATGACGACACGGTCAAACGCCTGGAAAGTCTGGCGCGGCTGGCAACCATCGCCATCGAGAATGCGCGCCTGACCCAGGCCCGCAATCGTGCGGCTGCACTCGGGGCCGCCCAGAACCGTATCCTTGAACTGGCTGTTGAAGAAACACCGCTGAACGCCGCGCTGGACGCAATCGTCCGCGAGGTGGAGGCGCTGTCGCCGTCCCGTTTCCTGGGCAGCATCCTGCTCCTGAACGAGGAGGGCAGCCAGCTGCAGCATTGCGCCGGGCCCAGCCTTCCCCTTGCATTTATCGAGGCTGCCGCACACATCACTGTCGGCGCAGGTTCAGGATCCAGCACAACCGCGACCATTCCGAACTCGCGGACGGCGGTGTCCGACATCGTGGACGACCCTCACTGGACCGAATTCAGGGCGGTTGCCGTCGGACACGGGTTGCACGTTTGTGGGGCGATTCCGATCCGTTCGGCGCAGGGCGCCATGCTCGGCACTTTTGTCATGTATCACACCGAGCGGCGCGAGCCCTTGACGGCGGATATCGAGATCGGCGATTTCGTGGTCAAAACGGTGGGACTGGTCGTGCACCGTGCGCGCGCTGAGGCCGCCATTCGCAGCAGCGAGGTGCGCTACCGCCAGATAGTCGAAGGCGCCGAGGACTTCGCGATCATCACCTTCGATGGGCGGGGGGCCGTCACCGGTTGGAACATCGGCGCCCAGCGCATCGTCGGTTACTGCGCCGATGAAGTCATGGGCCGCGACGGTGATCTCTTCTACACCGATTCGGACCAGATCGAACGGGTCTTTCAAGCCGAGCTCGAACTCGCCATGGAGCAGGGGCGCGCCGTCAACGAACGTTGGCACGTCGATAAACACGGCGCGCGCTTCTTGGGCTCGGGTTTGATGATGCCGCTGGCAACGGATCAGGGCGGCTTCGTGAAAATCTTCCGCGACCGCACGGCCGAGCATCAGGCGGAGGCGGCGCTGCAAGAGAGCGCGGCGCGGCTGAGCTTTTTTGATGAACTCGACAACCGCCTTTTCAACATCCGCCGGGCCGAAGACGCGATGCTCGCGGCGACCGAGTTGCTCGGGCGCAGGCTCAACGTGTCGCGCTGCGCCTACGCAGATGTCGACATCGACCATGACCGCTTCTGGATTCGCAGCGACTACAACGCGGCTGGCATTCAGAGCTCGGTCGGCGCCTACAGCCTCGATCTTTTCGGCCCGCGGACGGCGGCTGACATGCGCGAAGGCCGAACCCTGATCGTGCGCGACGCCGTTGCAGAACTCGGTCCCGGCGAAGGCCTGGAGACCTTCCGCGGGATTGGCATCGACGCGATCATCTGCTGCCCGCTGGTCAAGAATGGCCGGCTGACGGCCATGATGGCGGTTCATCAAGATCAGCCTCGCGACTGGTTGCCCGCTGAAGTCCTGCTGGTCAGGGAAGTAGTCGAACGCTGCTGGGCGCATGTCGAGCGTGTGGGCGCCGAGATGCGGATGCGCGAGAGCGAAGAGCGCCTGCGCCTTGCCGTCGAACACGCCGATATCGGTTTCTGGGACGTGGATATCGTCCACGACGCGTTGATCTGGCCGCCCAGAACCAAAGCAATGTTCGGCATCCCGGCTGATGTGCGGGTCACGATTCAAGACTTTTATGACGGCTTGCATCCGGAGGACCGGGACGCGACGATCGAAGCCTTTACGGCGGCCAGCGACCCCGAACGCCGCGCGCTGTATGACGTGGACTACCGCACCGTCGGCAGAGACGATGGTGTGATTCGCTGGGTGGCCGCCAAGGGGCGGGGCGTGTTCGACGCCGCCGGACGCTGCCTGCGCGTCACCGGCACGGTGGTTGAAGTGACGGCCCGCAAGGATGCCGAGGAGGGGCTGCGCGAACTCAATGCCACGCTGGAAGTGCGGATTGCCAAAGCCATCGCCGAGCGCGAAGAAGTCCAGGAGGCGTTGCGCCAGAGTCAGAAGATGGAGGCCATGGGTCAGCTGACCGGCGGCGTCGCCCATGACTTCAACAACCTGCTCACCCCGATCGTCGGCACCCTCGACATGCTCCAGCGCAAAGGCGTAGGCGGCGAACGTGAGCAGCGGTTGATCTCCGGCGCCGTGCAATCGGCCGATCGCGCCAGGACACTCGTGCAGCGGTTGTTGGCTTTTGCGCGCCGTCAGCCGCTGCAGCCGGTGTCGGTCGACGTGGCGAAACTGGTGAACGGCATGGGCGATCTCGTCGCCAGCACCACCGGGCCGCAAATCCGGGTCGTCGTCGATGCCCCGCCTGATCTGCCCGCCGCCATCGCGGACCCGAATCAGCTCGAGATGGCGCTTCTGAATCTTTCCGTGAACGCGCGGGACGCCATGCTCGAAGGCGGCACGATGAGGATCTCGGCGAGTGCCGAATGGGTGTGCACCGGCCACCGTTCCAGGCTGCCGACCGGCGACTACCTCTGTCTGTCCGTTGCGGACACCGGCATTGGCATGGATGCGTCCACGCTCGCCCGGGCGGTGGAACCGTTCTTTTCCACCAAAGGCGTCGGTAAAGGCACGGGGCTTGGGCTGTCGATGGTGCATGGCCTGGCGTCCCAGCTCAACGGCGCGCTGACGATCCAGAGCTCGCCGGGGCTCGGGACGAACGTGGAGCTGTGGCTGCCGCGTAGCATGACCGTGCCGGCGGCGTCGTTGCGTATCGACGAGGCCCCGGACCGGCGCTCCATGCGCGGGATCGCGCTGCTGGTCGACGATGAAGACCTGGTGCGCGCCAGTACGGCGTACATGCTGGCCGATCTGGGTTATCGCGTGATCGAAGCCTCGTCCGGTGAAGAAGCCTTGCAGTTGTTGGGCACCGGGCAGCCTGTCGATCTGATCGTCACCGACCACCTCATGCCGGGCATCAGTGGCACCGACCTGGCCAGACGCGTCCGAAACGCCCGGCCCGGGACGGCGATCCTGCTGGTCTCGGGGTATGCCGAACATGAAGGGCTCGACCCGGATTTGCCGCGCCTGACCAAACCGTTCCGCAAAAGCGAACTGGCGGCGAGTCTTGCTCAGTTGGGAGGGACGGCCTGAGGCGTCTGGCGGGTCTCAGGGGTATCAACACGCATCCCACGACCGTCCGAAACTTCAGCACCCCCTCACTTCTCTGCCATCATTCCCTCATCGCTTCAAACTGAGGGCAGGCAATGTCTATCGGACAGCTGAAGATCAACGCCATCCGTCTCGTCGGCGGGGCTGCGGTGCTGGATTACCTCAATACCTGTGACGGCCGTCGGCCGGGCACGGGGTTGCGGGAGGTCGTCGACAAGCTGGGCAACCTGGAGGACATCGTCCACTGGTTTCACCACGCCGGGCTGATCGACGATCAGGAGCATCAGCACTTCGTCGCGCTGCTACAGGATTCGTCCTGGCACACGATGACGGCATTTGGACAGTTAATCGATTTCCGCGAAGCGTTGTATCGGTTGCTGCTGCCCATGGCGCTGGGCCACGGGCCTGGCACGTCCAGCCTGGATGCGTTGAATCAGGCACTGGTGGACACCGCTGGCCAGCGTTTGCTGGTGCTGACGCCTGCGGGCGTGATCTGGCGCTGGCGTGTGGGCGATGATCTTGGCTCGATGACGGCCGGTTTCATCGGTCGTCTCGCGGTGCAGGCAGCAGCGCTGCTGACCACCAGTGATCTGACGCGTCTCAAGGCCTGCGCCACGCCGGATTGCGACTGGCTGTTTCTCGATACGTCGAAAAACGGCCGCCGTCGCTGGTGCCAGATGAATATTTGCGGCGCCCGGGAAAAGATCAAAAGGGCCACGGTCGAGTCATGAGCACTGGCGTCCGTGCAGCCTGTGGCAATCTGCGCCCTAACACCGGCAAAAAGCCAGGGAACCTGCCACGTTCTCAAGCTTCTTATCTCTAGTTCACAAGCGTCGGGGCAGGTGCCGCGGCGGGACATGAGAGAGCACAGGCATGGGCGACATTCGTATCGGCATTTCAGGCTGGCGTTACACGCCGTGGCGCGGGGATTTCTATCCCGTCGGCCTGACGCAGAAAAACGAGTTGAAATTCGCCTCCAGAGCCGTGAACAGTATCGAAATCAATGGCTCGTTCTATTCGCTGCAGTCTCCCGACCTGTACGCGCGCTGGTACGACGAGGCGCCGAAAGGCTTCGTCTTCAGCGTCAAGGGCCCGCGCTATATCACCCATGTCCGCCGCCTCAAAGAAATCGACGAGCCCGTCGCCAATTTCTTCGCCTCCGGTATTTTCCAGCTCAAGGAAAAGCTGGGCCCGATCCTCTGGCAGTTTGCGCCCAACTTCACATTCGACGCCGAGCGCTTCGAGCATTTTCTGAAACTGCTGCCCCACGACGGTAAAGCCGCCAAGGCCTGTGCCAGCAAGTGCGCCGAGCGGTTGCAGCAACCGGGTTATCTGGACATTCCGCCCCGCCTGAAGCTGCGGCACGCCGTTGAAATCCGCCATGAAAGCTTTAAGGTGCCGGCCTTTGTCGCGCTGCTGCGCAAGTACAAGGTCGCGCTGGTGGTCGCGGACACCGCCGGCAAGTGGCCCCACGTCGAAGACCTCGCCACCGACTTCGTCTACGTGCGACTGCATGGCGACAAGGAACTCTATGCCAGCGGCTATTCCGACGAGGCGATCAAGCACTGGGGCGACCGCATCGACGCGTGGCAGCGGGGCGCGCAGCCCAAGGATGCTCAACTCATCGTGGACAAAGCGCCCCGGGCGCGGAAATCCCGCGACGTCTATTGCTACTTCGATAACGACATCAAGGTCCGCGCGCCCTACGACGCGCGCCGGTTGCTTGAGCGTTTCAATCTCACTGAAAACCTGGAAGTTGCGCCAGGCGATTTGCATGGAGCCACGTTGTGACCAGTGCCCTGATCCCCGAAGAACTCCACGGCCGACGACAAAGCGCGTCGACGTCGGTCACGCTTAATGTGCTGACCATGAACATGCACATGGGCTTCGGTTTCCTCAATAAACGCTTCATCCTGCCGGAACTGCGCGACGCGGTGCGTACGGTATCCGCCGATATCGTGTTCCTGCAGGAAGTCCACGGCGAGCATCAGGACCACGCGCAGAACGTGAAAAACTGGCCGACCACGTCGCAGTACGAATTCCTCGCCGACAGCATGTGGAAGGATTTCGCCTACGGCCGCAATGCCGTGTACCCCCATGGTCACCACGGTAATGCACTGCTGTCCAAGTACCCGATTATTCGCCACGAAAACCTCGACATTTCCATCCACGGCACCGAAGAGCGCGGCCTGCTCCACTGCGTGCTGGACGTGCCGCATTTCGGCGAGCTGCATGCGGTGTGCGTGCACCTGGGCCTGAAAGAGGTTCATCGCCAGCAGCAGCTGAAATTGCTCGCTGATCTGGTGGGTCGGTTGCCGTCCGATGCGCCAGTGATTGTGGCGGGGGATTTTAACGATTGGCGGCAGAAGGCCGATGGCGTGTTGAATCCTGCCGGGCTGCGCGAGGTCTTTGTTGAATCATTTGGGGCGCCGGCGAAGAGTTTTCCGGCGCGCTTTCCGTTGTTGCGCCTGGACCGTATTTACGTGCGCAACGCGCACATCCGGTCGCCCAGGGTGATGTCGAATCGTCCCTGGTCGCACCTTTCCGATCATGCGCCGTTGGCGGTGGAGGTAACGCTATGAGGGGTATGAGAGCGATGGGCGCCATGTGTGGCCTTTGGCGGGACGGCAACTCGGTGGAGTTGTTGATCAATGGCGAAGACTTTTTCGCCCGGGTGTTCGACGCCATTCGTGCGGCGCGCGAAGAGGTGCTGATCGAGACCTTCATCATCTTCGAAGACCGCGTCGGCGAGGGTTTGCAGCAGGCCGTGATCGAAGCGGCCAGCCGTGGCGTTCGCGTGATTATCACGGTGGACGACTACGGCACCAGCGACCTGAGCACGGCGTTTGTCAGCAAGATGATCGAGGCCGGCGTGCAGATTCAGCTGTTCGACCCGCGCCCCAAGCTTATGGGCATGCGCACCAACCTGTTCCGGCGCCTGCACCGCAAAGTGGTGGTGATCGACGGCGAAACGTCGTTCATGGGCGGGATCAACTACAGCGTCGACCACATGGCCGACACCGGCATCACCGCCAAGCAGGACTACGCAGTGCTGGTGCGCGGGCCGATCGTCGCCGACATTTATCGCTCGACGCTGGGCATGCTCGGCCCCGCGGTGCGCAAGACCTTCACGCCGCTCAAGCCGGTGACGCGTCAGGCCGGCAGCGCGCGCATGCTTCTCGCCGAACGCGACAACCGTAATCACACCACCGACATCGAAGAGCAATACCTGCTGGCGATGCGCAACGCGACTCAGCGCATCACCATCGCCAACGCCTACTTCTTTCCCAGCTACCGGTTCCTGCGTGAACTGCGCAATGCGGCCCGACGCGGGGTGAAAGTCACGCTGATCCTCCAGGGCCAGCCGGACATGCCATTTGTGCGCGTGTGCTCGCGTCTGACCTACACCTGGCTGCTGCGCGAAGGGGTGATCATCCACGAATACAAACAGCGGGCGCTGCACGGCAAGGTCGCGTTGATCGACCACGAGTGGTCAACGGTGGGCTCGAGCAACCTCGACCCGCTGAGCCTCGCGCTGAACCTGGAAGCCAACCTGTTCATCCGCGACCATGCCTTGAACCAGCGCTTGCACGAACACCTGCGCGACCTCGCCGTGGCCCACAGCAAACAGGTCAACCTCAAGGGCCTGGCGAAAGGGCAGTGGTGGCGTGCACCGATGATCTTCCTCAGCTTCCACTTCCTTCGGCACTTCCCGGCCATTGCCGGCCTGTTCCCGGTGCACGGTCCACGCCTGAAACCCCTGCGCGCGCCTGAAACCCTGCCGGAAGCCGCCGCGCTCAAAAACGAGCTGCCGGCCGATCAGGAGAAATCCCTATGACCGGCGTCTCTCAAGCCTCCACTCACGAGCAGAAACCGGCCGACGCGGGCAAGAATCGTCCGTGGCTGACGTGGGCCAAGCGCGCCTTCACGCTGTTCTTCTTCATCGCGGTGCCGGTGCTGCTGTTCACCCTGATGAAAAACCTCGACTGGAACGAGGTGATGCACGCGCTGGAGTCCTACAAGCTCAGCACCCTGGCGCTGGGCTTTATCATCGCGGCAGGCAGCTACCTGACGTATTGCTGCTTCGACGTCCTGGCCCGGCGCTACACCGAACACAAATTGGCGGTCAAGCAGATCATCCCCGTGACCTTCGTTTGCTACGCCTTCAACCTCAACCTGAGTTCCTGGGTTGGCGGCATTGCGCTTCGCTATCGCCTGTATTCGCGCCTGGGCCTGGACGTGCCGACCATCACCCGCATCCTCAGCCTGAGCCTGATCACCAACTGGCTGGGCTACATGCTCCTGGCCGGTTTCGTGTTCGCCGGGGACTTCGTCGACCTGCCCGAAGGCTGGAAGATTGGCGACACCACGCTGCAACTGATCGGCTTTGTCTTGCTGGCCGTTTGCCTGGCGTATTTTTTGGCCTGCCGCTTCTCGAAAAAGCGCACCTGGACCGTCCGCAAGCAACAGTTTGTCCTGCCCTCGCTGAACCAGGCACTGCGCCAAGCCCTGCTGGGCGCGCTGAACTGGGGACTGATGGCGCTACTGATCTACGTGCTGCTGCCGGAAAAAGCCTTCTACCCGGCGGTGCTCGGGATCCTGCTCATCAGCAGCATCGCCGGCGTCATCGCCCACATCCCTGCGGGACTTGGCGTGCTTGAGACAGTGTTCATCACACTGATGCAACACCAATTCAGCAAAGGCCAACTGCTGGCCGCGCTGATTGGCTATCGGGTGATCTACTTCCTTATCCCGCTGATGATTGCGCTGGTGGTTTACGTCGTATTGGAAAAGCGCGCAAAGGCCATGCGCAGCAAGAACGAAGGGCAGTTATAGGAGAAGAGATCGACTACCTGGGGCAGGTCGGAGACAGATTGCAGGTCGGGGACAGATTAATTTACGGTGAAGCGTTGTAAATAAATCAGTCCCCTCAAACATCGATCTGGAAAGGTCGGGGACAGATTGCAGGTCGGGGACAGATTAATTTACGGTGAAGCGTTGTAAATAAATCAGTCCCCCTCAAACATCGGCTCTGACTGTAGGACCGGCTTCAGCCGGGAAGCTTTTGCTTTTGATCTTCATACACAGATGGTCCAGTCACCGCCAATCGCGACTTGGGTGCAGGCTGAACGCAGGTCTCGCGGAGTGGGCCGAGCCGCATGGATGCGGCGAGAGCGCCGTCAGGACATGGATGTCCGTTCGGCGCGGGCCCACGGAGCGAGACCGGAGTGAAGGAACCCCGAGGAACGAGGGGCCCAACCGAG
This sequence comes from Pseudomonas sp. AK106, assembly GCF_053903055.1. Taxonomy (NCBI): domain Bacteria; kingdom Pseudomonadati; phylum Pseudomonadota; class Gammaproteobacteria; order Pseudomonadales; family Pseudomonadaceae; genus Pseudomonas; species Pseudomonas sp. AK106. The sequence continues at coordinate 3,945,575 of NZ_CP096426.1, read as the reverse complement.
AGCAAGCACCCTTGGTTACTTGGGGTGCTTTTCCAAGTAACTCGCCGAAGGCGAAACAGTCTGCCCCCAGGCAGACCCCCTAGATCTTGATCTTGATCTTGATCTTGATCTTGATCTTGATCTTGATCTTGATCTTGATCTTGATCTCAAAGATCAATCCCGCCCAGCGAACATTTTGACGGCATCCACCGCATCATTCGTCCCCGAACTGATCTGCACAATCGCCGCCCCCGCCTGATCCGCCAGATCCACCCCCTTCACCGCCGTACTCCGCGTATTGTCCATACTCACAATCGCCTGACGCGTCTCAGTCTGAATCACCTGAATCATCTCCGAAATCTCCTGCGTCGACCGACTCGTACGACCCGCCAGTTGCCGAACCTCATCGGCCACCACCGCAAACCCACGGCCCTGATCGCCGGCCCGGGCCGCCTCGATCGCCGCATTCAACGCCAACAGATTCGTCTGATCCGCAATACTGCGAATCGTATTCACGATCGCCGTAATCTGCTCCGAGCGCTCACCCAACTGACCGATGATCCGCGACGAATCATCGATATTCTGCGAAATCTGACGCATCTCACTGGCCGCCTGCTGAATCACCTGCGTGCCTTGCTCAGCGTATTTCTGCGTCTGCACCGAAATGTGATAGGCCTGCGCAGCACTCTGGGAATCCTCCTCGTGCTTCTGAATACGCGCGGTCACATCCGACGCAAACTTCACCACCTTCCACAGCTTGCCGCTGGCGTCATACACCGGGTTATAGGACGCCTCCAGCCAGAGCGTTCGGCCCTGCTTGCCGACGCGCTTGAACTGATCGCTGAAAAACTCACCCTTGTTCAACCGACGCCAGAAGTCCTGATAATCGGCGCTGTTGCTGAACTCAGGCGGGCAGAGCATCTTGTGGCTTTTGCCCAACAACTCCTGCCGGCTGTAGCCCAACAAACGCAGGAGGTTATCGTTGGCCGCGATGATCGTGCCGTCCAGGTCGAACTCAATCACCGCCATGGCGCGGTCGATGGCCTGCAACTTGTTGTGGGTTTCGCTCTCGGCCTGAAGCTTGGCGGTCACGTCCATGGCGTACTTGACCACCCGGATGACCTTGCCGTCCGAATCCCTGACCGGGTTGTAACTGGCCTCCAGCCACACCGTGCTGCCGTCGCCGGAGACACGCTGGAACGTCGCGGTCACAAACTCGCCGCTGCGCAAACGTGACCACAACTGAGCGTACTCAGGGCTGCGCGCGTGTTCCGGGGTGCAGAACATGCGGTGCTCTTTACCGATGACCTGCTCGGGCCGGTAGCGCATGGTGTTGAAGAAGTTGTCGTTCGCCTTGAGCACCACACCGTTCAGATCGAACTCGATGCTGGCCATCGAGCGATTGATCGCTTCCAGCAGACTGGCCTGATGGGCGACGGTCAGCTGCAGGTCCTGGATGATTTTATTCTTGGACGAGTCGAAAAACATGATGGCGGCTCACGCAGGTGGAGAGGCGAGGGTCCAGGTCCATGACCGTGCGAGCGAGAGTCAGCTCAGATGCGTGTTCCCTGTGCAGTGCAGCGGATAATTACGCAGGTGATGTTAAAAAGCTATACCGAAGTTATACAGCTCGTCGGGTTTGTACAAGGCTGCCAGTTAATCGTCGAAACCGGCCTGCTCGGAGATCTCGTCCACCTTCAGCTCCAGTCGATAGGCCACGGCAATGAACAGTGCCTGACACAAACACAACGTAGCGCTGAGCGAACGAAACGCGAACGAGCTGCCTTCGTTGACCAGCAGCACGGCGTTGGCGCGCTTGGCCAGGGGCGACAGATTGCTGTCAGTAATGATCAAGGTCTTGGCCTGATGATGCTGGGCGATGCGCAGACAGTGCTGGGTTTCTTTGCCGTAGGGCGTGAAGCTGATGGCGATTACCAGGTCATTGGCGCGCACGCTGCGCATCTGCTCGCGGTAACTGCCGCCGAGGCCGGAAATCAGGTGGATGCGCTTATTGGTGTGCTGCAGGTTGTAGACCAGATAGTCGGCGACGGCGAAGGAGCGTCGTACCCCGACCACGTAGATGTTGTCGGCGTTGACCACCAGGTCCACGGCTTTCTCGAACGCTTCGTCGTCCAGTTCCAGCGCCAGCCGTTCCAGCCCCGACAACGTAGCGTTCACGCATTCGCGGGCCAGGTCGCCGGCGCTGGCCTTCTGCGATTTGTTGGCGATCATGCTGCGAATACGTTGCTGGTAGTTCTGCACCGGGGTGGTTTTGTGGGTGTAGGCCTCGCGAAACAGCGCCTGCATTTCGCTGAACCCGCTGAAGCCGAAGCGCTGGGAGAACCGCACAATGGCCGAAGGATGCACCTCGCATTCCCGGGCGATGTCGCTGATGCGGTCGACCATGATCCGGTCGCTCTGCTGGCTCATGTAGCTGGCGATGCGTTTGAGCTGGCGCGGCAGGCTCTCGTATTCGGCCGTGATCAGCTTGAGCAGGGCATCGGCGGTCTCCGGCGCGGCGGTGACGGGCGTTTCGCCGTCGGCTCCGGTATCGGGCGCGCCTGGCTGATCGAGGCTGGACATACGTGCAAATCCTTTGGCGGGTGGTGGCGTGGCGGATTGTCCGGGAAGACAGGCGGCCAGTTTTGCAGGCTGTGACCCGCAATGCAAAGTGGAATAAATATTCCACCTGAAAATAATTTAGAAAAATTCATTGATCAAGGCCCGGCGCCGTTCTAGTCTGCATCCACGAACTCGCTTGCAAGCATCGGTTTCGCAGGCAAGGGCATCAGCACTCATATCCATAACAATAAAAGAAGAGGGGCCGGCATGGGCCAGACTCGTTTTGCCACTGGGCGTCAGCTGGACGTGATTTGTCTCGGGCGCCTGGGTGTCGATCTCTACGCGCAGCAGATCGGCGCGCGCCTGGAGGACGTCAGCAGTTTCGCCAAATACCTCGGCGGCTCCTCCGCCAACATCGCGTTTGGCACCGCACGGTTGGGTGTGAAATCCGCCATGCTGACCCGCGTTGGCGACGACCACATGGGCCGTTTTCTGGTGGAGTCCCTGGCGCGGGAAGGCTGCGACGTCAGCGGCGTCAAGGTCGACGCCGAACGCCTGACCGCCATGGTCCTGCTCGGCATCAAGGACCGCGAAACCTTTCCGCTGGTGTTCTACCGCGAGAACTGCGCCGACATGGCGCTGCAACCGGAAGACATCGACGAAGCGCAGATCGCCTCCAGCAAGGCGCTGTTGATCACCGGCACACATTTCTCCACCGATCAGGTGTTCCGCGCCAGCAGTCAGGCGCTGGACTACGCCGAAAAACACCACGTCCGACGCGTCCTCGATATCGATTACCGCCCGGTGCTCTGGGGCCTGGCCGGCAAGGCTGACGGCGAGACGCGCTTTGTCGCCAACGACACCGTCAGCCAGCACGTGCAGCGCATCCTGCCGCGCTTCGACCTGATCGTCGGCACCGAAGAAGAATTCCTCATCGCCGGTGGCACGACCGATTTGCTCAGCGCCCTGCGTCGGGTCCGCGAACTCAGTGCCGCGACCCTGGTGGTGAAGCTTGGGCCACAAGGCTGCACGGTGATTCACGGCGCGATTCCGGCAAGGCTGGAAGACGGCGCGATCTACCCCGGCGTGCGCGTGGAAGTGCTGAATGTGCTGGGCGCAGGCGATGCGTTTATGTCCGGCTTTCTCAAGGGTTGGCTCAACGACGAGAGCGATGAGCGCTGCTGCCAGTTGGCGAATGCCTGCGGCGGTCTGGTGGTGTCGCGGCATGCGTGCGCGCCGGCCATGCCGACGCTGGTCGAACTGGAATACCTGTTCAACAGCCCGGTGCCGATTACCCGACCCGATCAGGACGCGGTGCTGCAGCGCCTGCACCGGGTCAGCGTGCCCCGTCGCGAATGGCAGCCGTTGTTCATCTTCGCCTTCGATCACCGCGGGCAACTGGTGGAGCTGGCGCAAAAGGCCGGGCGCGATCCGGCCTGTATCGGCCAGCTCAAGCAGTTGTTCGTGCAAGCGGTCGCGCGGGTCGAAGCCGAGTTGCACACGCGCGGCATCGCTGCCGATGTCGGCGTGCTGGCGGATCAGCGCTTCGGTCAGGATTCACTGAATGCCGCCAGCGGGCGCGGCTGGTGGGTGGCTCGCCCGGTGGAAGTCCAGGGTTCACGCCCGTTGGCGTTCGAGCACGGGCGTTCGGTGGGCAGCACGCTGCAAAGCTGGCCTCAGGAACAGATCATCAAGTGCCTGGTGCAATACCACCCGGACGACGAGCCGATGCTGCGCCTGGAACAGGAAGCACAACTGCTGGGGCTGTATCAGGCGGCACTGGCCAGTGGTCACGAACTGCTGCTGGAGGTTATTCCGCCCAAGGATCATCCTTCGACCCATCCAGACGTTATCTACCGTTCCCTCAAGCGCCTCTACAACCTGGGCATTTACCCGGCCTGGTGGAAAATCGAGTCGCAGCCCGCCGAGGTCTGGGAGCAGCTCGACGCGCTGATCCACGAGCGCGATCCGTACTGCCGGGGCGTGGTGTTGCTGGGGCTGAACGCGCCCGCCGAAACCCTGGCGGTCGGCTTTCGTCAGGCGGCGAAAAGCACCACCTGCCGCGGTTTTGCCGTCGGCCGGACGATTTTTCATGAGCCCAGCCGAGCCTGGCTGGAAGGCGAAATCGACGACGCGGGCCTGATCACGCGGGTGCAGAGCAATTTCGGTTTCCTCATCGAATCCTGGCGCGACGCCCGGGCCTGACGTCAGCACGCCAGGCCTGTGTTTTCAGTTGAACGAGATAACAACAATAAAGGTGCAGCCATGCCCGCTTCTGCAATCCGAATTGGCATCAACCCGATTTCCTGGAGCAACGACGACCTCCCGGCCCTCGGCGGCGAAACGCCCCTGAGCACCGCGCTGAGTGAGGGCAAGGAAATCGGCTACGAAGGCTTCGAGCTCAACGGCAAATTCCCCAAGGATGCCCAAGGCGTGGCCGATGTGTTGCGCCCCTATGACCTGGCGCTGGTGTCGGGCTGGTATTCCGGTCGGCTCGCCAGCCGCTCGGCGGCCGAGGAAATCGACGCCATCGCCAGCCACGTCGAGCTGCTCAAGCACAATGGCGCCACGGTGCTGGTTTACGGCGAAGTGGCCGATTCGATTCAGGGTCAGCGCATTCGATTGGTCGAGCGACCGCGTTTCCACAGCGCCAGCGCCTGGCAGGCCTACGCCGACAAGCTCACCGAGCTGGCCCGGTTTACCCTGTCCCAGGGCGTGCGCCTGGCCTACCACCACCACATGGGCGCGTACGTGGAATCGCCGAAGGACATCGACACGCTGATGGCGCTGACGGGCGATGAAGTCGGCCTGCTGTTCGATTCCGGTCACTGCTACATGGGCGGCGGCGAACCGCTTCAAGTGCTGAGCAAACACATCGACCGCGTCTGCCATGTGCATTTCAAGGACGTGCGCAAACCGGTGGTGCAACTGGCGCGTAACCATTTGTGGAGCTTTCCGGACTGCATCGTCAACGGCACCTTCACCGTGCCCGGCGATGGCGACATCGATTTCGCCGCGCTGCTGGATGTGTTGATGCAGGCCGGTTACCAAGGCTGGCTGGTGGTCGAAGCGGAACAGGACCCGGCCGTCGCGCCGAGCTATGCCTATGCAAAGAAAGGCTACGAGACCCTGCGCGCGTTGCTGGCCGCCGCGCAGGTCAATCACTCCGCTCGACAACACCGCACGCCCCAACAACCGCCTGAACACAGGAGTCTGTGAACATGAATCTCTTGGTCAAGAGCAAGGCCGAAGGGCGCGATGTGGTCGCGCTGGCCGACGGCGTGCTGACGTACGTCGGCTTCTCCGCCCATCGATTGAGCGTCGGCGAACGTCTGCCGGTGAGTGCGGGCGACAAGGAAATCTGCCTGGTGCTGCTCAGCGGTCGCATCAGCGTCAGCGGCGAGGCGCCGGGGCAGGGCGGTTTCAACTGGGAAAACCTAGGTGATCGGCAGTCCGTGTTCGAGGACAAATCTCCCTTTGCGGTGTATCTGCCGCCGGGCAGCCAGGCCGAAGTCACGGCGTTGAGCGCGGTGCAGATTGCCGTGTGCGCGGCGCCCGGCGATGCGTCCAAAGACCTGCCGGCGCGAGTCATCACACCCGACACGATGAAACGCAGCGTGCGCGGCCGGGCGGCCAACACCCGTTACGTCTGCGACATTCTCCCTGATTCCGAGCCCGCGCATTCGTTGCTGGTGGTGGAGGTGCGCACGCCCTCGGGCCACTCGTCCAGCTACCCGCCGCACAAGCACGACACAGATGATTTACCGCACCAGAGCTTTCTCGAAGAAACCTATTACCATCAGGTCAACCCGCCCCAGGGCTATGTGTTCCAGCGCGTGTACACCGACGATCGCAGCATCGATCAGGCCATGGCCGTGGAGAACAACGACCTGGTCACGGTGCCCAAGGGGTATCACCCGGTCACCGTGCCGTACGGCTACGAATCCTATTACCTGAACGTGATGGCCGGCCCCAAACGCGCCTGGCAATTTCATAACGATCCGCAGCATAGCTGGCTGCTCGATTTGTAAATCTATTGGAAGGAGCCCCTCAATGAGCACTGCCCCGATCATCGGCCACTACATCAACGGCCAGATTCACGACAGCGCCGAGCGTTTCAGCGATGTGTTCAATCCGGCCACCGGCGCCGTGCAGGCCCGGGTCGCGCTGGCGGAACTGAAGACCGTCGATGAAGCCGTCGCCGCTGCCCAGGCGGCGTTTCCCGCCTGGGCGGACCAGTCGTCCCTGCGCCGTGCGCGGGTCATGTTCAAGTTCAAGGAATTGCTCGACCAGCACCATGACGAGCTGGCGGCCATCATCTGCCGCGAGCACGGCAAGGTGTTTTCCGATGCCAAGGGCGAGGTGGTGCGCGGCATTGAAATCGTCGAGTTCGCCTGCGGCGCGCCGAGCCTGTTGAAGAGCGACTACAGCGACAACATCGGTGGCGGCATCGACAACTGGAACCTGCGTCAGCCGCTGGGGGTTTGCGCCGGCGTCACGCCGTTCAATTTCCCGGTGATGGTGCCGCTGTGGATGATCCCCATGGCGCTGGTCACCGGCAACTGCTTCATCCTCAAGCCGTCCGAACGCGACCCGTCGGCGAGTCTGCTGATGGCGCAACTGTTGAAACAGGCGGGCCTGCCGGATGGCGTGTTCAACGTGGTGCAGGGCGACAAAGTGGCCGTGGACGCGCTGTTGCAGCACAAGGGCATCGAGGCGATTTCCTTTGTCGGCTCCACGCCCATCGCCGAATACATTCATCAGCAGGGCACGGCCCACGGCAAGCGCGTGCAGGCCCTCGGCGGTGCGAAAAACCACATGATCGTCATGCCCGATGCCGACCTGGATCAGGCGGCCGACGCATTGATCGGCGCGGCTTACGGTTCGGCGGGCGAGCGCTGCATGGCGATTTCCATCGCCGTGGTGGTGGGCGACGTGGGGCAGAAACTCATCGACAAGCTGCTGCCGCGCATCGATGCCCTCAAGGTCGGCAACGGCATGAACGCCGACTCGGACATGGGCCCGCTGGTCACGGCCGTGCACAAGGCCAAGGTCGAGGGCTACATCGCCCAGGGCGTGCAAGAGGGCGCGAAGCTGATTGTCGACGGGCGCAACTTCACCGTGCCGGGGGCGGAACAGGGCTTCTTCGTCGGCGCCACGCTGTTCGATGAGGTGACGCCGGAGATGACTATCTATAAGGAGGAAATATTCGGACCGGTGCTGGGCATCGTCCACGTGCCCGATTTTGCCTCGGCGGTGGAGCTGATCAACGCCCACGAATTCGGCAACGGCGTGTCGTGCTTCACCAGCGACGGCGGCATTGCCCGGGCCTTTGCGCGCAACATCAAGGTCGGCATGGTGGGCATCAACGTTCCGATCCCGGTGCCGATGGCCTGGCATTCGTTCGGCGGCTGGAAACGCTCGCTGTTCGGCGATCACCATGCCTACGGCGAAGAAGGCCTGCGGTTCTACAGCCGCTACAAGAGCGTCATGCAGCGCTGGCCGGACAGCATCGCCAAGGGCGCGGAATTCAGCATGCCGACGGCGAAGTAGGGGAACAACGTTAATCGTTTGCTGAACGCGGTCAATGTGGGAGCGAGCTTGCTCGCGAAGGCGGCTGTATGGCTACTGGGGATGTGCCAGACGGACCGGCCCCTTCGTGAGCAAGCTCACTCCCACAGGGATCATCGCTGAGTCTGAATATTCAGCCCAGTCAGCCAAGTCCGCTAACCATTCCCAGGGCTTTCATCACCGCCAATAACAACAAGGTGCAAGCATGACCACGACTCGATTGACCATGGCCCAGGCCCTGGTGAAGTTTCTCGATAACCAGTACGTCGAAGTCGACGGCGTGCAGAGCAAGTTCGTCGCCGGGGTGTTCACCATTTTCGGTCACGGCAACGTGCTCGGCCTGGGCCAGGCGCTGGAGCAGGACAGCGGCGAGCTCATCGTCCACCAAGGCCGCAACGAACAAGGCATGTGCCACGCCGCCATGGGTTTTGCCAAGCAGCACCTGCGGCGCAAGGTCTACGCCTGTAGCTCGTCGGTCGGCCCCGGCGCCGCCAACATGATCACTGCCGCGGCCACCGCGTCGGCCAATCGCATTCCGCTGTTGTTGCTGCCCGGCGATGTCTACGCCAGTCGCCAGCCCGATCCGGTGCTGCAACAGATCGAACAGTTCCACGACCTCAGCATCAGCACCAACGACGCCTTCAAGGCCGTGAGCAAATACTGGGACCGCATCAACCGCCCCGAGCAGCTGATGAGCGCGGCCCTCAACGCCATGCGCGTGCTCACGGACCCTGCCGAAACCGGCGCCGTCACCCTGGCACTGCCCCAAGATGTTCAGGCCGAAGCCTACGACTACCCCGATTCATTCCTGCAAAAGCGCGTGCACCGCATCGACCGCCGTCCGCCCACGGAAGCGATGCTCAACGATGCCGTGACGCTGCTCAAAGGCAAACGCAAGCCGCTGCTGATCTGTGGTGGCGGCGTGCGTTATTCCGGTGCGGCCGCCGAGTTGCAGGCGTTCGCCGAGCGCTTCGGCATCCCGTTCAGCGAGACCCAGGCAGGCAAGAGCGCCATCGTCTCCGCCCATCCACTGAACATGGGCGGCATCGGCGAGACCGGCACCCTGGCGGCGAATACCCTGGCCCGGGAGGCGGACCTGATCATCGGCGTCGGCACCCGTTACAGCGATTTCACCACCGGCTCCAAATCCCTGTTCCAGAACCCTGACGTGCAATTCCTCAACCTCAACGTTGGCGCTTTCGATGTGCAGAAACTCGATGGCGTGCAGGTACTGGCCGATGCGCGCCTCGCGCTTCTCTCCCTGTCGGATCAGTTGGGGGACTACCGCGCGCAGTGGGGCACTCAGCCGCGCGAGGGAAGGGCTGCTCTGGATGCGGAAGTGGATCGGCTGTACGCCGTGGAATACCAGACCGAGGCTTTCGAGCCGGAAGTCAGCGGCCATCTCGACCCCCAAGTGCTGCGCGATTTCATCGAGATGACCGGTTCGTGCCTGACCCAGAGCCGGGTATTGGGCGTGCTCAATCAGCAATTGCCCTCAGACGCGGTCATCGTCGCGGCGGCCGGCAGTCTGCCCGGCGATTTGCAGCGGGCGTGGCGCAGCACCAGTGTCGACAGTTACCACGTCGAGTACGGCTATTCCTGCATGGGCTATGAGGTCAACGCCGCGTTGGGCGTGAAGATGGCGGCGCCGGAGCGTGAGGTGTACGCGCTGGTGGGCGACGGTTCCTACATGATGCTGCACTCGGAACTCGCCACCTCGATTCAGGAACGGCGCAAGATCAACGTGATACTGCTCGACAACATGGCCTTTGGTTGCATCAACAATTTGCAGATGGGCAACGGCATGGGCAGTTTCGGCACCGAGTTCCGCTACCGCAATCCCGAGACCGGTCAGCTGGATGGCGACTTAGTGCCGGTGGATTTCGCCATGAATGCTGCGGCTTATGGCTGCAAGACCTACAAGGTCAGCAACGCCCAAGAGCTGGAAGCGGCACTGGCCGATGCGCGCCTGCAGACCGTTTCGACGCTGATCGACATCAAGGTGCTGCCGAAAACCATGATCCACGGCTACCTGTCGTGGTGGCGCGTGGGCGTGGCGCAGGTGTCGACCACGGGAACAACGGCCGAGGCGTACGAGCGGCAAAAAGCGGCGTTGGCCAAGGCCCGCCAGTATTGAACACAGTCCCTGTAGGAGCGTGGCTTGTCCCGCGATCTGCCGGGAACCGGCAGCACATTCAGGTAATGCGGTGTGTCTGATACACCGCATTGGCTGGATTGACGACGACTGCGTCGCCGATCGCGGGACAAGCCACGCTCCTACAGGGCAAGGAGATTACACATGAAAATCGGACTCATCGGCTACGGCAAGGGCGGGCGTTACTTTCACGCGCCGCTGATTGCCAGCCAGCCCGGCATGACGTTTGCCGGCGTGGTCACCCGTTCGCCGGAACGCCGCCAGGACCTGCGCAACGATTACCCCAAAGTCCCGGCTTTCGACAGCCTGGCCGATCTGGTCGCGGCCGGTGTCGATGCGGTGGTGATCTCGACGCCGCTGGCCTCCCGCCGTGCCTTGATTCTCGAAGCCATCGAACTCGGCGTCCCGGTCGTCAGCGACAAACCGTTCGCGCCGGATGCCCAGGCGGCGCAGGCGCTGGTAGACGCCGCCGAACGCCGAGGCGTCCTGCTGGGCGTGTACCAGAACCGTCGCTGGGACTCGGATTTCCTCACCGTGCGCAAGCTGATCGATCAGGGCGTTCTCGGCGACATCAGCCGCTTCGAGTCCCGGGTCGAGCGCTATTCGCCGTCCTCGGTTGGCAAGGAAAGCGGCGGCGGCATTCTCCGCGATCTCGGCAGCCATCTGGTGGATCAGGCACTGCTGCTGTTCGGGCCGGTGAAGCGGGTGTACGCCGAGCTTGAGTTCGCGACGCCGGAGCAAAAGGTCGATCACGGCTTCTTTATTTCACTGACCCATGCCAACGGCGTGGTTTCGCACCTCTGGGGCAACTGCCTGCAAAACGCCCAGGGCCCGCGTTTTCGAGTCAACGGTTCACAGGGCTGCTATACCGTGGAGGGGCTCGACGGTCAGGAAGCTGCCGCACTGGCCGGGTTGTCCCCCCGATCCGAAGGCGATCGCTGGGGCGTGGAAGAACACCGACGCTGGGGTTGGTTCGAGCAGGGCGAGCACCGCGAGCGGGTCCCGTCGGAGCGTGGCTGCTGGACCGAGTTTTACCGGCAGTGGCAGGAAGCGGTGACGAATCAGGGGCGTAATCCTGTGGATGCAAACGATGCGGTGGCCTCGGCCCGCGTGCTGGATGCCGCGAGGATCAGCGCGATGGAGGGCAGGGTGGTTGTGCTGTAGGACGTGCACCCGGATGTCCCGCGAGGGAGTGCGCTGCACCCACCGGATTGTCCGAACGAGGCGCATCAAACCGAAAATAGAAATTAATTCTAAAAGCTGTTGAAGTAGAAATTATTTTCCAATAGAGTCATTTCCAGGTTGCCGACGATCGCCGTCAGCGCCTGGTGCCGGGTTTCCCGGCAGCAGGCCGAACGAGCGACACAAAAACAAGAAAGCCAATCGCAGACAGGTACCGCCAATGAATATCTTCAGATCAGCCGCCAAGGCTTGCCGTCCCTTCTTACTCGCGCTTCCTGCTATTCCCCGCGCTGTTTCCCACAGATTGATCAACGCCGCCCCCGCTGTCGAATCCGCCCTCGAAACCATCGCCCATGTGCTCTGCGTCCAACGCCGCGGCGTTGTGGTATGCGGCGCATCGGGTGGTTCGGTCGCGCACCTTTCAGACACGGCGCGCACTGCTCCGCGCTGAGTGTCAGTACCTCCAGCCGTCATCATCCCTGTCATTACAACAACAAGAATCTGGAGAAAGACCGTTCATGAATACCCCGCTCCGTTTCACCTCACTCGCTCTAGCCCTCATGCTGAGCAGCGGCGCCACCTTGGCCGCCGACCTGAAGATCGGCGTGTCCATGTCGCAGTTCGATGACACGTACCTGACCTACATGCGCGAGGACATGGACAAAAAAGTCAAAGCCATGGGCGGCGTCGATTTGCAGTTTGTCGATGGCCGCAATGACGTGAACAAACAGCTCGATCAGGTGCAAGAGCTGATTGGCAAGAAGGTTGACGCACTGATCGTCAACCCCGTCGACACCGAAGCCACCGTGAAGATCACCAAGGCTGCCACGGATGCCGGCATTCCGCTGGTCTACGTCAACCGCCGTCCGGACGATCCGAAGCTGCCCGCAGGCGTTGCCTCTGTGACCTCCGACGACAAGGAAGCAGGGCGCATGCAAATGGAATACCTGGCCAAGAAAATGGACGGCAAGGGCAACGTCGTCATCTTGCTCGGTGAGCTGGCCAATAACTCGACCCGCGACCGCACGGCGGGCGTCAAGGAAGTCCTGAAAAACTACCCCGACATCAAGGTCACTCAGGAGCAGACCGGCGCTTGGCAGCGGCAGAAAGGCATGGACGTCACCAATGACTGGCTGACCCAGGGCCGCGACTTCAAGGCGGTCATCTCCAACAACGACGAAATGGCCATCGGTGCGGCCATGGCCCTGAAGCAGGCGGGCAAAAAAGGTGAGGTATTTGTGGCCGGTGTCGACGGCACGCCGGACGGTCTGAGCGCGGTCAAGAAAGGCGACCTCTCGGTCTCGGTGTTTCAGGACGCCAAGGGGCAGGGCGAGGGCGCAATCGATGCGGCGGTGAAATTGGCGAAGAAGGAAACGCTGCCCGAACAGGCCATCGTGATTCCTTTCAAGCTGATCACCCCGGAAAACGTCAACACCTTCAAATAACCGCTCATCTCAGACCGACTGACACCCGGCAGAGCACCGCCTGGCCGTGCCTCTGCCGACCCTGTCAACCGAGGAGCCTGTGACCATGTTCGCTTCCACAACCGCTTCGGCTTCAACCCTCTCGCCTGTCTCCGGGACGACGAACGACGCCGAGCACCCTTATCTGCTGGAAATCACCAACATCAGCAAGGGCTTCCCCGGGGTGGTGGCGCTGGACAACGTGCAACTGCGCGTGCGGCCCGGCAGCGTGCTGGCGCTGATGGGCGAGAACGGCGCGGGCAAGTCCACGCTGATGAAAATCATCGCCGGCATCTACCAGCCCGACACCGGTGAAATCCGCCTGCGTGGCGAGCCGGTGGTGTTTCAGTCCCCGCTGGCGGCGCTGCAATCGGGCATTGCCATGATCCATCAGGAGCTCAACCTGATGCCCCACATGAGCATCGCCGAGAACATCTGGATCGGCCGCGAGCAGCTTAACGGCCTGCACATGGTTGACCACCGTGCGATGCACCGCTGCACGGCGCAATTGCTCGGACGCCTGCGCATCAACCTCGATCCAGAGGAGATGGTCGGCAACCTGAGCATCGCCGAGCGTCAGATGGTCGAGATCGCCAAGGCCGTTTCCTACGACTCCGACGTACTGATCATGGACGAGCCGACCTCCGCCATTACCGAGACGGAGGTCGCCCACCTGTTTTCGATCATTGCCGACCTGCGGGCCCAGGGTAAGGGCATCATCTACATCACCCACAAGATGAACGAAGTGTTCGCCATCGCCGATGAGGTGGCGGTGTTCCGGGACGGCGCCTATATCGGTCTGCAGCGGGCCGACAGCATGAACGGCGACAGCCTGATTTCGATGATGGTTGGCCGTGAACTCACCCAGCTGTTTCCCGAACGCGACCAGCCCGTGGGCAAGTTGCTGCTGTCGGTTCGCGACCTGTCGCTCAACGGCGTGTTCGAAGGCGTGTCGTTCGACCTGCACGCCGGCGAAGTGTTGGGCATCGCCGGGCTGATGGGCTCGGGGCGCACCAATGTCGCTGAAACGATCTTCGGCATCACCCCCAGTACACGCGGGGAAATCCTCCTGGATGGCACGCCGATCCGTGTCAGCGACCCACACTTCGCCATCGAGAAAGGCTTTGCGTTGCTCACCGAGGATCGCAAGCTCAGCGGCCTGTTTCCGTGCCTGTCGGTGCTGGAAAACATGGAGATGGCGGTGCTGCCCCATTACGCTGGCAACGGTTTTGTCCACCAGAAAGCCTTGCGCGTGCTGTGCGAAGACATGTGCAAAAAGCTGCGGGTGAAGACGCCGTCCCTTGAGCAGTGCATCGACACGCTGTCCGGCGGCAATCAGCAGAAGGCGCTGCTGGCGCGCTGGCTGATGACCAACCCGCGGGTGCTGATCCTCGATGAGCCCACCCGCGGCATCGACGTCGGCGCCAAGGCCGAGATCTATCGGCTGATTTCCCTGCTCGCCAGCGAGGGCATGGCGGTGATCATGATTTCTTCCGAACTGCCGGAAGTGCTGGGGATGAGCGACCGGGTCATGGTCATGCACGAAGGCGAAATGATGGGCACCCTCGACCGCGCCGAGGCCACCCAGGAGCGGGTCATGCACCTGGCGTCCGGAAACCCGGTCCACTGAATCTCGGGCTATTGACGCTCCGATTCAAGCACTGCACCACGCCCCAGTCACACTGCCCCAGTCGGGTCGCACAAGAACAAGAGGCACACATGAAGATGAACGCGATGCTGGAAAACAAACCCGCACTGGCGCCCCGCAAGCACAAGCGCCGGCTGCCCACCGAATTGAGCATCTTTCTGGTGCTGATCGGCATTGGTCTGATCTTCGAGTTGTTCGGGTGGATCGTCCGCGATCAGAGCTTTCTGATGAATTCCCAGCGGCTGGTGCTGATGATTCTGCAGGTGTCGATCATCGGCCTGCTGGCCATCGGCGTGACCCAGGTCATCATCACCACCGGCATCGACTTGTCGTCAGGTTCGGTGCTGGCGCTGTCGGCGATGATTGCCGCCAGCCTGGCGCAATCGTCGGACTACACCCGCGCCGTGTTTCCGTCGCTGACCGATCTGCCGGTGTGGGCGCCCGTCATCGCCGGCCTTGGGGTGGGGCTGCTCGCCGGGGCGATCAACGGCAGCATCATCGCCATCACCGGCATCCCGCCGTTCATTGCCACGCTGGGCATGATGGTCTCGGCGCGGGGGCTGGCGCGCTATTACACCGGCGGCCAACCCGTGAGCATGCTGAATGACTCCTACACCGCGATCGGCCAGGGCGCCATGCCGGTGATCATCTTTCTGGTCGTCGCGGTGATCTTTCACATCGCCCTGCGCTACACCAAGTACGGCAAATACACCTACGCCATCGGCGGCAACATGCAGGCGGCGCGCACCTCGGGGATCAACGTCAAGCGGCATCTGGTGATCGTCTACAGCATCGCGGGTCTGCTGGCCGGGCTGGCCGGGGTGGTGGCGTCGGCACGGGCGGCCACCGGACAGGCCGGCATGGGCGTTTCCTACGAGCTGGACGCCATCGCGGCGGCGGTGATCGGCGGCACGAGCCTGGCCGGTGGCGTCGGGCGGATCACCGGCACGGTGATCGGCGCGCTGATCCTCGGGGTCATGGCCAGCGGCTTTACCTTCGTCGGCGTCGATGCCTACGTGCAGGACATCATCAAGGGCCTGATCATTGTCGTCGCCGTGGTCATCGATCAGTACCGCAACAAGCGCAAGCTCAAGCGCTGAGTCGTTCAGGCGTCATCAAAGAGGGCCTCATTGCAGGCCCTTTTCGTTTTTCATCGGTTTGAACCGATCACGCCACGGTCGGTCAGACACCATCTGCCTCGTTTCGAGGACGCCTGGGCCGGGTGAAGGGTGCGATCAAATCCCCGGCGCGACCCAATGCCACCGGGTATTGCGGCCCTTGTTGGACGAATCCTGATCAATTATGTTGCCGAGTACCGAACCCGGCCTTAGACTGCCGCCCCTCGTAAATTGAGTGCCAAGCGGCGCTTCGAGACTACGGCGCGTTTAATGCCAGGTTGAGGCGCACCTTTGAGATCGCCTTAATGCACGTTTTTTTATAGAGAAATCAATGACCAAGGAAAAGTTGCTGGCGATGCCGGCCGATGACTACATGAACGCCGAGCAGCACGCGTTCTTCGTCGGCCTGTTGCAAGCCATGAAAGTCGAAATCCACGAGCGCATCGAGCAGAGCCGTATCGCGATCGAAAGCCTGGACACCCCGGCTGACCCTGCCGACGCCGCTTCCGTGGAAGAAGAGCGCCACTGGCTGGTGAACGTGATTGACCGCGATCAGCGCATGCTGCCTCAGCTGGAAATGGCCTTGAGCCGCATCGCTGACGACAGCTTTGGCTGGTGTGAAGACAGCGGCGAGCCGATTGGCCTCAAGCGCCTGCTGATCAGCCCGACCACCAAGTACTGCATCGAAGCTCAGGAACGTCACGAGCAGATCGACCGCCACCAGCGTCAGGCGTGATCCATCGGGTTCGACCGCCCGCAACGGGTGGTCGAGCCGTTCCCTTGCGCACCGTTCAACCGCCTACTGTATAGCCCCCCGTCGCAGCACATTCCGACCGACTACCACCAATGACTCATGGCGCATGGCCGCTATTTGGGCGTTTAATGCTTTCACAATAATGAAAGCAGGGCAGGTCCCGGACATGGATGCGAAAGGTCGTCACGCAGCAACACCCTCCCACCCCGCGCACGCGGCCGTCGACAGTCAGGTCGTCACCGGTTCGCGCTGGCTGACGCCCGCCCTGCAAAGCCTTGGCTTGTGCCTGCTGTTTGCGGCGATGGCGTGGGGCCATGTGTCCGTTTACGTGTGCCTGCCCGTCGCGCTGTTGATTCTGTGGTTGCCGCCGCTGTTCGCCGGCCGAACGCCGGTGGCGGCGGGAGAGGCGGGCGAAGACACCATGACGCGTCTGACCCGGGACCTGTCCCGAAGCACCAGTCACAACGCGTTGTCTGCTGCGGCCGTGGCGTTTTCGGTCAGGCAACTGGCGGGCAAGCTGCAGTCTCAGGTCAACGCGGCCGAGCAGATCGTCAGCAGCGCCGATGTGATGATCGCTACCGAGCGCGCCACGTCGACCCTCAGCCAGTAAGCGCTGACGGCCGCCAGCCAGGCGCGGGAGAGCAGCGGCGCCGGGCTCAACGTCCTCAACGCTTCCATCGGCCTGATGCACCAACTCAGTGAGCGGGCCGACAGCAGCCGTGAACTGATCGAAGCGCTCAGCCAGCGCAGCGAAGACATTCAGCGTGTGACGGCGGTGATTCAGTCCATCGCCAGCCAGACCAATCTGCTCGCCCTCAACGCCGCCATCGAAGCCGCGCGGGCCGGCGAACACGGCCGTGGCTTTGCGGTGGTGGCCGATGAAGTGCGCGGGCTGGCCGGGCGTACGGCGACGGCGACCAGTGAAGTCGGGGAGATGGTCGTTGATATCCAGCAGCGCACCCGTCAGGTGGTCGAGCAGATCCGGCAGTTGTCGGGCGACCTGAGTGGCGGCGTGGCGCAGGTCGAATCCACCGGTCAGCAACTGGCGAGCATCGCTCAGCTGGCGGTTGGCGTAGAGCAGCAAGTGGGTGAGATCGCGCGGGGCGCCCAGACCAATCAGGCGCAATTGAGCAGCCTGTTCGTGGCCGTCGAGCAAATGCGCAGCGACCTGGCCGTCAGCGATGACCAGACCCGGCGTCTGGCGCAATCGGCGTTGCAGATGGAGGAGCAGGCGGAAACCATCAGCGAACGCCTGGCCCAGGTCGGTCTGGATGACTATCACCAGCGCATTTACGACCTCGCCCGCGAAGGCGCCAGCCAGATCGCCGCCACGTTCGAAGAGGACATCGATCAGGGCCGGGTCAGCCTGACCGATCTGTTCGACCGCACCTATCAGCCCATCGCCAACACCTCGCCGGCCAAGTACCAGACGCGCTTCGACCGCTACACCGACCAGACGCTGCCGGCGATTCAGGAACCGCTGCTGACCCGTCATGAGGGGCTGGTGTTCGCCATCGCCTGCACCCAGCAAGGCTACGTGCCGACCCACAATAAGGCGTTCAGCCGACCTTTGACGGGCGACACGGCAGTCGACGCGGTCAACAACCGCACTAAGCGCAAGTTCGACGACCGCACCGGGATTCGCTGCGGCAGTCACCAGCAGCCGGTTCTGTTGCAGACCTACACCCGCGATACCGGCGAACTGATGCACGATCTTTCCGTGCCTGTCATGGTCAAGGGCCGGCATTGGGGCGGGCTGCGACTGGGCTATAGGCCGGAGAAAAGCTGAGGACTGAGTTGCAAGCGACAAGCTTCAAGTGAAGAGCAGTGAGCAGTGATCGGGCGTCTTGTGGCTTGCCGCTTGAAGCTTGCAGCTCTTCGCGGAGCGTTAGTTGTGAGACTAAGGCCCTTCAATTATTTAAACGTCCGATATTGAAGTAGGAAGCGTCTGAAGTGCAGTTCCATCGGTTGACGGGACGTTAACTGCGATCATCCTGTGAGTATATGTCCGAATATGTAAATGCCTGTTCGGGACTCATGTCAGTACTCACGGATGAATCAAATGACAAAGAAAACTATCACTCACGCGTCGGCCGATTCCCGCACCGACGCGCCGGAAGTCACCGTTCGCCTCGGTGTGTTCTTCGACGGGACCGGTAATAATCGCGTCAATAGCCAGATAGGCGCCGACTGCCAGGCCATGGCGGAAGTCTACGGCGGCGTGCATATAAAAGAATGTGGTGGCCGACACACTGACCCCGGCAGCAGTTACAGCAACAGCCCCACCAATATCGCGAGACTGGCCGGCTTATATAAGCAACAGCGCAAGGCGATCATTAAAGCCGACGGCCTGTATGTATATGGTGCGGTGTATGTCAGCGGCGTTGGCACTACCTCTGGCGGGCGCGATTCACGCGTGTCGGGCCAGGGCTTTGGTCGCGGCACCACCGGCGTGGTGGCGAAAGTGTCGCGGGGAATCAAAAAACTCGCCGACGAACTTCAGATGTTTGAAAGCGATAATCCGGGTTGTGTCATCGGTGCGGTGGAACTGGACGTGTTTGGCTTCAGTCGGGGTGCGGCCTCGGCCCGGCATCTGGCCAACGAAGTGCTGAAAAAATCCCGGGGCGCGCTGGACCCGGTTCTGGACCCGCGCAAACTGCCGCTGTCGGACAGCTTCTCATGGGCCAGCGGCAGCGTACGGTTGAAGGTTATCGGGCTGTTCGACACCGTGGCCGCCGTCGGTGGGATCGCCGATCTGGGCAGCGTTCGGGATGCGGTCAATAAACGGGTCAATCTGTTTCTGCCGCCCGGGTGCGCGCAGCAGGTGCTGCATCTGGTGGCCGGCGATGAGCATCGGCGCAACTTCGTCCTAAACAGCGTCAAGCCCGACTGGCCCCGGGAAATCGTGCTGCCCGGCAGCCATTCGGACATCGGCGGCGGTTACCAGCCTCAGGAGGTGGAGAAGGTGTCGCTGTTCCGGCCACGCCGCAGCCTGGTTTGCGTCAACACGCCCTACGACGAAACGGACGCCTGGCTGCAGGCCCATGCCGAGCTTTCCACCCTCGACGCCAGGCGTCTGCTAGACCCCACCGATGAGAGCGCTTCGCTGGGTGTTGAATGTTTCGAGCGGTTTGCCAGCAGCTCACGCGGGGTCAAAACGGTGGTCGCGACGGTGACGCTGGAACGCCGCGTCTACAACCACCTTGCCCACGTTTACCTGCGGCTCATGCACACCCTGGCGAGTGACGAAGGTGTGCCGTTTTTGCCGATCCGTGATTCCGCAGAAATCACCCTGCCACCAGAATTGCGTCCCATCGCCGCCAAGCTGATCAGCCATGCAAAAGGAGAGGGCGGGGTGCTGAACGACGCCGAGCTGACGCTGTTGCATCAGCGCTACATCCATCGCTCGGCGCACTGGAACAACGCCCGACGCGATGCGCTGGTGGATGGTCTTTTTGTGCACGCGCCCGCGCGGAATGGGCGGCAGATGTTTTCCAATGTCGGCCAGCCCGGTTACCCACAGTGACCGGGCTGCCTTGAGGGGGTTGGGGCACGATAATGGCGGATCAGGCAAAAAAATGGCGGCCTCGAAGGGCCGCCTTTTTCACACGTGCGCCGGGTCAGGTCGGCGTGTGCAGCAACACATTCAGCTCGTCAACGATGGGCGCCCAATCGTCATCCAGCTGAATCTTCTCCTTGAGCAGTCCGGCTTGATTCTCCGTCCAGAAATCGGCTTCGGAGACCTTCTGACCTTCCGGCAGTTGGTGCGCGGCGACAAATGCATCGATGCTGGCCTGATCGGACTCCAAACCCAGTTGTTCGAACAACATTTCAAGCGACGGCGTCATGATTTCCATTTTTTCTCCCGAACGGGTCAAGGACCCGGGTTGGCGTGTCAGTGAGTAACCTTCTGCTGCATGGGAGTACGCGCGGCAGGCAAGAGTTCTAATTGATTGCCTGAAGAGCCGCCGACACACCACGCGCTTTTAGTAGGACTGGCTTTAGCCGGGAAAGCGTCAGGTGTCACACCGCGAAAATGAGGTTGCCCGATCAGGCCTTTTCCCGGCTGAAGCCGGTCCCACGCAGACTGTGTGAAAACCTAGCCAACCTGCCTCAGATCTAAGAAAATGCCCCGCATCGAAAGATGCGGGGCATTTTCTTATGGCGTACATCCAGGGCGAATCGCGCAACCAGACCAGCCTGTTTCCGGTTTCCATCGACGAAGTCATTCCCGAAGACCATCTTGTCCGAGTCATTGACGCCTATGTTTCGCGCCTGGATCTCAGGGTTCTGGGGTTCGATAAAGCTATTCCCAAGGGCAACGGACGTCCGCCCTACAACCCCGCCGACCTGCTCAAACTCTACATCTACGGCTACTTCCAGCGCATACGGTCTTCGCGCCGGCTTGAGGCTGAGTGCCAACGCAACATCGAAGTCATGTGGCTGCTCAACCGCCTCGCGCCGGACTTCAAAACCATCGCCGACTTCCGCAAAGATAACGCCACTGCGTTCTCCGCAACGTGCCGCGCGTTTGTTCAGTTCTGCCGTTCGGCAGGCCTGGTAAAAGGTGATCTGGTTGCTATTGATGGCAGCAAATTCAAGGCCGTAGCCTCGGCCCGTCGTCACATCAGCACCAAGCACCTCAAGCGCGATCAGGAAAAACTTGATCGCCGGATAGCGAAATATCTGGAGGATTTGGATAGCGCGGATCGCGACGAAAATGAAGAGGTTGTGGATCGAAGCGCTGTTAAAACGGTGCTGGCAAAACTGACCGCCAAGCGGGACGACAACCTGACCTGCCAGGCACTGATGGACGAGCTGCAAATCACGCAATTCATCAGCACCGAAAGCGATGCGCGGATGATGCGAGCCCCGCAGGGCATGGCCGTTGCCTACAACGTGCAGACCGCAGTCGACGCTGAAAACAGCCTGATCGTGCACCACGAAGTCACTCAGGATAGCGACGATCGCAAGCAACTGGAGCCGATGGCAAAAGCGACTCAGGAAGTGCTGGAACAGCCGAATCTGACCGTCACGGCTGATGCTGGATACTCCAGCGGCAAGCACTTCCAAGCCTGCGACGACGCGGGCATCACAGCGTATGTACCGATCAATCGAACCATCAACAGCAAGGTCGAAGAGCCCTCGTTTTTCCGTCGGGAAGACTTCACCTATGATCGGGAAAATGATCGTTATCAATGCCCGACAGGCCATTTGCTGACGCTGGTTCAGTTGAACAAGGGAAAGCGTTTCTACCGCGCCAGCGCTGGCGCTTGTGGATCCTGCGCCCTTAAAAACCAATGCACCAAGACCAAATACCGCTCGATCACACGTCATGCCTATGAAGATGCATTTGAGCGAATGGCGCTGCGAATGCAGGCCCACCCGGAAATGGTTGAGGCTCGACGAAGCATCGTTGAGCACCCGTTTGGCAATCTCAAACAATGGATTTACGGCAATGGCCGGTTCCTGCTTCGCCAGCTCAAGGGTGCGCGAACGGAAATGGCGCTGGCGGTGAACGCCTACAACCTGAAAAGGGCTATCAACGTGCTGGGCGTGCGCCGAATGATGGAGTTACTGGCCTGAGGGAGGCCTTTTTCTTCTCTGTATAAATGGAAAATGCCCCGGGTTGATCGGGGCATTTTTTTTGGTTAGCTGCTGAGTAGCTGGTTTTCACACGGTCTGCACTAAAACAAAATCGCAACTGACACACCACGCGCTATTAGTAGGACCGGCTTTAGCCGGGAAGGCGTCAGGTGTCACACCGCGAGATTGAGGGTGTCCAATCAGGCCACTTCCCTGCTGAAGCCGGTCCCACTAAAACAAAATCGCAACTGACACACCACGCGCTATTAGTAGGACTGGCTTTAGCCGGGAAGGCGTCAGGTGTCACACCGCGAAAATGAGGTTGCCCGATCAGGCCTCTTCCCGGCTGAAGCCGGTCCCGCTAAAAAAAATCGCATGGCTCTTTACTGGGGTGGATCCACCCCACTCAAACATCCGATGGCGTCTTGCCGTGTCGGGCCAGTCCCACCGAAACATCGTATGGCGGCAAAAACGTCATCGCAGCGGACGAAAGGGATATAGCCCGTATAGACTGACTGCCGGTAGAATCCGTACCCACGCCAGCGTCCGGCTTCAGGACGCACCATTTCTCGTTTTTTTCTCGCCCGGTCCGCTGTCCGGGCGAGTTCCTATCTGGTTGGGAGTTTGTACATTGGCAGTAGGTAATCTGGATACCCACGCGTTATTCGTGCTCGGCGACGTGCGCGCGAAGTTGGTGAAGCTATTCCAGGCGCGATTCGTTTACGTCATCGAACAATCCCCTGAAGGCATTTACATGTCGGAGATCGACACCGACACCGCACTGGTGGTCGATGACAAACCCGGTCTGGAGCTGAAAGTGGGTGACCACTTCCGTGCCGCGGTATTGCCCAGCCGCGAAGGCGGCAAATTCGAAATCCGCTTTCGCGACATCAGGATGACCATCTATGGTCTGGGCGAATACGCGTTTGTCGAAGTGCCTGAAGGCCAGGGCATCGTGTTCAAAGAGTCCCACAGCATCTTCATGGTGTTCGCCGCCCACGAGCAGATTGAGTCCGGCCTGAGCAAAGTCCTCAAAGCCGCCACCGCCAAAGCCGCGAAATGGCGCAAGGGCGAGCTGACGTTCAAAGCCAGCGAGTAAGCACCGCGCTTCAACACACCTGCACACGGAACGCGCCCACATCCCCCCACGCCACAAGCGATGGGTGGCGGGCATGCGTGCGCCCGGCTATCGCCAACGGCACAGCATCAATGCCCTTGCTGTCTGCCGTCGCTGACTTCAGGTGGCACGTCGTCACCGGCCATGCGCTTGCGAAACAGTCCGGTGCGCGCCAGCAGCAAGGTGGTGACCGGCACGGTGATGGCGAGCAGGATCGGGATCAGCCACGCGTGCAGCACGGGACCTTCCTTCAGCGCCGAGAAGTAGACGATGGACGCCAGCGCCACGCACCACGCGCCGAGGGTCGACGCCAAGGCGGGCGGGTGCATGCGCTGAAAAAAGTCTTTCATGCGCAACAGACCCAGCGCGCCGATCAGCCCGAACAGGCTGCTCAGCACCAGCAGGACGGCGGTCAGCACTTCGACCCAGAACGGCAGAACCTGCAACGAATTCATTCGATCACCTCGCCGCGCAACAGAAATTTGGCCAGCGCAAATGAGCCGACGAAGCCGAACAGTGCGATCAGCAGCGCCGCCTCGAAGTAGGTGTCACTGGCGTAGCGAATCCCCAGCACCAGCATCATCAGCATCGCCAGGATGTACAGGTAGTCCAGCGCCAGCACCCGGTCCTGGGCCGACGGGCCTTTGAACAGGCGGATCAAGGTCAGGACCATGGCGAGGGTGAACACCGACAACGTAAACAGAATCGCGTTTGTGAGCAGGGCGCTCATTGGAAAATCTCCATCAGTGGCCGTTCGTACGTGCTCTTGAAGTGCTCGATGAAGGCCGCTTCGTCGTCCAGATCGAACACATGCATCAGCAGCACGCTGCGATCCAGCGCCAGTTCAGACCAGACCGTGCCCGGCACCACCGTGCAGATCATCGCCAGCGCCGCGAGGCCGTGGGCGTCGTGCAGGTCCAGCGGCACCTTGACGAAGGCCGAGCGCGGCGGACGGCGGCCCGCGCGCAGTACGCCCCAGGCGACGGCCAGATTGGACACCACCACATCGCGGCCCACCAGCAGGAACAAACGCAGGGCGACGCCGGGTTTGCGGATTCGCGCGGGCGAAGGGCGCAACGGCGCGAAGATGTAGGGCGCGAAAAAGCCGAGCAGGGCGCCCAGCAGCAGATTGCCCGGGCTCAGCGACAGGTTGAGCAACAGCCACAACCCCCACAGCGACAGCGACAACAGTGGCGCGGGAAACAGGCGCTTCATGGCTGCACCTCCGCCGCTGCCGAAGCGGGCCCCGGTATCGGCCTGGCTGCCTTGACTGAGAGCACGTATTGCTGCGGGTCATGCAGCGCCTGTGCGGTGTCCTGGGTGTAATGCAACAGCGCCTGGGCCTTGAACGTCAGCACGATGGCGCAGCCCACCAGCAAGGCGATCGGCAGGCATTCGTTGAGCCGCAGCAGTGGCGCCGCGTGTTCCTGGGGCGTCCAGAAGCGTTTGATGCCGACACGCACGAAGGCAAACAGCGACGTCAGTCCGGAAATAATCAGCAGTGCCACCAGCGTCCAACTGTCGCCGCGAATGGCTTCGGCCTTCGCCACATCAAGGCCCAGCGGATTGAGCAGGGCGCTGATCAGCGTCAGCTTGCCGAGAAAACCCGACAGCGGCGGCATGCCGATGATCAACAGCGCGCAGGCAATGAAACTCAAGCCCAGAAACGCCATGGTCCAGGGGATGACGTGGCCGACCACGGCTTTCTGCTCGTCATCCAGATTGGTCCCCGGCACCGGGTGCAACGACTCCAGCGCCTTGGGCAACTGGTCGGCGTCCTCGTCGAGGGCGATGTCATTGGCCGAGCGTGAGCGTTCGATCAACTCCGCCAGCAGGAACATCGCGCTGAGCGCCAGGGTCGAGCTGACCAGATAAAACAGTGCGCCTGCGGTCAGGCTCGGCTGCGCGAAACCGACCGCCGAGAGCAGGATCCCCGCCGACACCAAAATGCTCAGACTGGCCATGCGCTCCAGGCGCTGGGCGGCCACCACTGAAATCGCCGCCACGGTCACGGTGGCCATGCCCCCCCAGATCAGCCAGTCCCCGCCGAAGAACGCCGACGCGCCGGCCTGACCGGAAAACAGCAGCGTCCACAGCCGCAGCAGCGTGTAGAAACCGACCTTGGTCATGATCGCGAACAGCGCCGCCACCGGTGCGCTGGCGGCGGAATACGCCGGCACCAGCCAGAAATTCAGCGGCCACATGCCGGCCTTGGCCAGAAACGCCACTGCCAGAATGGCCGCGCCCGCGTGCAGCAAGCCCAGATCGCCCTCCGGCACCTGAGGAATTTTCACCGCCAGGTCGGCCAGGTTCAGCGTACCGGTGACGCCGTAAATCAGCGCCGCGCCAATCAGAAACAACGACGAAGCCAGCAGGTTGATGGTGATGTAATGCAGGCCCGCCGACACCCGCGCGCGGCCCGAGCCGTGCAGCATCAGGCCATAAGATGCCGCCAGCAAAACCTCGAAGAACACGAACAGGTTGAACAGGTCGGCAGTAAGAAAGGCGCCATACAACCCCATCAGTTGAATCTGAAACAGCGCGTGGAAACTGGCGCCCGCGCGGTCCCAACGGGCCAGGGCGAAGAGCAGGGCGCAGAAGGCGACGATGCCGGTCAGCACCAGCATCAGCGCCGACAGGTGATCGACCACCAGCACGATGCCGAACGGCGCCTCCCAGTTGCCCGGTAGGTACACGCCAATGGAGCCGGTGGTGCCGGTCTTCTGCACCCAGATCATCAGCGTGATGGCGATCGCCAGGCCGAGTCCGGTGGAGAACAGGTTGATCCGCGCTTTCAGCGGGCGGTGTTTCTCGCCGAGCCACAGCACCAGCGCAGCGGTGAGCACCGGCAGCAGGATCGGTGCGACGATCAGTTGATTCATCAAACTCATTCACCCAGCTCCCGGCCGTCGACGTGGTCGTTGCCGGTCAGACCGCGCGACGCCAGCAGCACCACCAGGAACAGCGCAGTCATGGCGAAGCTGATGACGATGGCCGTCAGCACCAGCGCCTGGGGCAGGGGATCGGTGTAATTGAGCAGGTCCTGGGGCACGCCGTCCTTGATGATCGGCTCCTTGCCGATGAACAGGCTGCCCATGCTGAAGATAAACAGATTGACGCCGTAGGACAGCAGGCACAGGCCCATCACGACCTGAAAGGTCCGCGGACGCAGGATCAGCCACACGCCGGACGCGGCAAGCACGCCGATGGCAATGGCGATGACTTCTTCCATCAGATGGCTCCTTGTGAAATCGGACTGTCGGCCGGGACCGGTTCAATGGGCTGCGGCAGCGAGGTCGGGCGATGGCTGCGCACCGACTGGTGAGCCAGCGCCGTGAGGATCAACAGGGTCGAGCCGACCACCACCGCGTACACGCCGATGTCGAAAAACAGCGCGCTGGCGATGTGCAGGTCACCCAGTATCGGCAGGACCACATGCGCGGTGTGGGTGGTCATGAACGGATAACCGAGGGCCATCGAGCCCAGACCCGTGGCCAGCGCGAAGAACAGCCCGGTGCCCATCCAGCGCAACGGCCGCAGGCTCATGTTGGCCTCGACCCACTGGGTGCCGGCGACCATGTATTGCAGGATGAACGCCACCGACATGACCAGCCCGGCCACGAAACCGCCGCCCGGCTGGTTATGCCCGCGCATGAACAGGTACATCGAGACCACAAAAGCCACCGGCAACAGCAGGCGCACCAGCACCGCCGGCACCATCATGAAGCCCAGTGCGGTATCGGCGGCGTGACGCGGATTGACCAGGTCGGTGACCACGTCACGGGCCAGCAAGCGCTGTTGTGCTGGCAGGGCAATGCTCTCTTTCGGCGGGCGGAAGCGCCGCAGCAGGGCAAAGACCGTCAGCGCCACCACGGCCAGCACGGTGATTTCGCCAAAGGTGTCGAAGCCACGGAAGTCCACGAGCATGACGTTGACCGCGTTGGTGCCGCCGCCCTGGGCCAGGGCACGGCTCAGGTAAAACTCGGAAATGGCGTTCGGTGTCGGCCGCGTCAGCATCGCGTAGGACAACACCGCCATGCCCCCACCCACCGCCACGGCGAGGACGAAGTCGCGGATCCGCCGCACCTTGGCCCGGCGTCGCGCCTGGGACGGTGGTGGCACGTTTTCGTTACGTCGCGGCAGCCAGCGCAGGCCGAGCAGGATCAACACCGTGGTGACGACCTCCACCGCCAGTTGGGTCAGTGCCAGGTCCGGCGCGGAAAACCAGACGAAGGTCACGCAGGTCATCAACCCGCAGACGCTGACCATGGTCACGGCCGCCAGACGGTGGTACTTGGCTTGCCAGGCGGCGCCGATGGCGCAGGCAATGGCGATCAACCAGAGCATCACAAACACGCCGGAACCCGGGATCTTCGGTCGATCGCCCCAGCTCAGTCCGCTTTCGTACATCGGCACGAAACCGGCGACCAGCGCGGCCAGCACCATCAGAAACAGCTGCGCCTGCAAACGACGCGTGGTCAGCAGCCTCATCAGTCGGCGGGCGCCGCGCATCTTCCACACCAGCACGCGCTCGAACATGCGCTTGCCGTTCAGGCGCCACATCAGCGGGGGGCCATTGACCTGTTTGCGCTTGATCGGGCCGCGCAGCAGCAGGTATAGAACGATGCCAGCCGCCATGGCGATCAGGCTCATGATCATCGGCGCGTTCAGCCCGTGCCAGATCGCCAGGCTGTATTCGGGGAGTTCACCCCCCACCACCGGCTGTGCCGCAGCGGCCAGCAACGGGCCGACGGAGTGCGTGGGAAAAATGCCGACGATCAGGCACGCCAGCACCAGCAATTCCACCGGCAGGCGCATCCAGCGCGGCGGCTCGTGGGGCGTGTGAGGCAGGCGCGTGGCTTTCGGGCCGAAGAACACGTCGACGGTAAAGCGCAGCGAATACGCCACGCTGAAGATCCCGGCGATCGTGGCGATCACCGGCAGGGCGATCTCGACCCAGTCGGTCGAGGTGATGAACACCGTTTCTGCGAAGAACATTTCCTTGGACAGGAAGCCATTGAGCAGCGGCACCCCCGCCATTGATGCGCTGGCGACCATGGCCAGCGTCGCGGTGTAGGGCATCAGCTTGATCAGCCCGCTGAGTTTGCGGATGTCGCGGGTGCCGCTTTCGTGGTCGATGATCCCCGCCGCCATGAACAGCGAGGCCTTGAACGTGGCGTGGTTGAGGATGTGAAACACCGCCGCGACGGCGGCGAGTGGACTGTTCAGGCCCAGCAGCAGGGTGATCAGCCCCAGGTGACTGATGGTGGAATAGGCCAGCAGGCCCTTGAGGTCGTTTTGAAACATGGCCGAATAGGCGCCGATCACCAGCGTGCACGCCCCCGCGCCGCTGACGATCCAGAACCACTGCTCACTGCCCGACAGCGATGGCCACAGGCGCGCGAGCAGGAACACCCCGGCCTTGACCATGGTCGCCGAGTGCAGATACGCCGACACCGGTGTCGGGGCCGCCATGGCGTGGGGCAGCCAGAAGTGGAAGGGGAATTGCGCGCTCTTGCTCAGCGCGCCGATCAGGATCAGCGTCAACAGCACGGGGTACAGCGCGTGGGCGCGAATCGCATCGCCTGAAGCCAGCACGCGATCCAGGTCATAACTGCCGACGACGTGCCCGAGCAGCAGCATCCCCACCAGCAGCGCAAGGCCGCCCGCGCCGGTGACCATCAGCGCCATGTAAGCGCCGCGTCGGGCGTCGGCGCGGTGGTGCCAATAGCCGATCAGCAGGAACGAGAAGACGCTGGTCAGCTCCCAGAAAAACACGATCTGAATAAGGTTGCCGGACATGACCAGTCCGAGCATGGCGCCCATGAACGCCAGAAAAAACGAGAAGAAGCGCGGCACCGGGTCGTCCGGCGACATGTAATAACGCGCATACAGCGACACCAGCGCGCCGATTCCCAGCACCAGCATCGAGAACAGCCAGGCAAAACCGTCCAGGCGCAGGACGAAGTTCAGGCCCAGGCTGGGCAGCCAGAAAAACTCTTCTCGGATGACCCCGCCGTGGGCGATCTGCGGATACCACAGTGCGACCTGCACCGCGCCGATCAAGGCGATCAGGCCGGCGAGGAGGGATTCACTGTTGCGTGCGTTGTGCGGCAAAAGCGCCGCCAGACAGCTGCCGATGAAAGGCAGAAGCAGTAGAACTATCAGGGACATAGGCTTCTAATCTGCGGAGAAATGTCAAGGATCATACGTGCCGGGTCCGGGATGACCAAACGCCAAGATGTCGCAGAATCCTACAAAGTTTGTAGGCAGCAGCGTAGTTGACAGTCTGTGTCGCGTAAGGTTGGCGGCTATCTGCCCTATTGTGGGAGCGAGCTTGCTCGCGAAGGGGCCGAGGCAAAGTGCCGATTGGCGGCATGTACCGATTAGGCGACAATGCCGGCCTGTTTCCGGAG
The DNA here is from genome assembly GCF_053903055.1 of Pseudomonas sp. AK106. Taxonomy (NCBI): domain Bacteria; kingdom Pseudomonadati; phylum Pseudomonadota; class Gammaproteobacteria; order Pseudomonadales; family Pseudomonadaceae; genus Pseudomonas; species Pseudomonas sp. AK106. The sequence continues at coordinate 3,916,024 of NZ_CP096426.1, read as the reverse complement.
CCCCCTCATGTCTGATTCGATCGCCCCCCTGTCTGATTCCATTGAAAGGCCCGCCGTCGATGCCGTGCTCGACGCCACCGGCCTCAATTGCCCCGAGCCGGTCATGATGCTGCACCAGAAGGTGCGCGACCTGCCGCCCGGCGGCCTGCTCAAGGTGATCGCCACCGATCCGTCCACCCAGCGGGATATCCCGAAATTCTGTGTCTTCCTCGGCCACGAACTGGTGGATAAACAGGCGGGCGACGGCGAGTTTCTGTACTGGATCCGCAAGAAACTCGACTGATTTGCGACCTGCTCGCTGACGCGTTGCGCATCACGCTGGCTCGACAGGGCGCTGGCGCCTACACTGCGGCCACTCCAGGAGCCCTGACATGCGCATAGTTGCCGACGAAAACATTCCCCTGCTCGACGCCTTTTTCGCCGGACTCGGTGATATCCAGCGTTACCCGGGCCGCACCCTTGACCGTGCCGCCGTCGCCGATGCCGATATCCTGCTGGTGCGCTCGGTGACCCGGGTCGACCGCGCCTTGCTCGAAGGCACGCCCGTACGATTCGTCGGGACCTGCACCATTGGCACCGATCACCTCGACCTCGATTACTTCAAAGAAGCCGGCATTCAATGGTCCAGCGCCCCGGGCTGCAATGCCCGCGGCGTGGTGGACTACGTGCTGGGCAGCCTGCTGACCCTCGAGGAAATCGAAGGCGTCGGCCTCGCTAGTCGCACCTACGGCGTGGTCGGCGCGGGGCAGGTCGGCGGTCGCTTGATCAGGGTGTTGCGCGGCCTGGGCTGGAACGTCCTGGTCTGCGACCCGCCGCGTCAGGCCAGCGAGGGCGGCGATTACGTCAGCCTCGACGAGATCATTGCCCGCTGCGATGTGATCAGCCTGCACACACCGCTGGATAAAACCGGCGACACGCCCACCTGGCACCTGTTCGACCGCACCCGCTTGCAACAGCTCAAGCCCGGCGCCTGGCTGATCAACGCGGCGCGTGGCCCGGTGGTCGACAACACCGCCTTGCGCCAAGTGTTGCTGGAGCGCGAAGACCTGCAAGCGGTGCTGGATGTCTGGGAGCAGGAACCGGCGGTCGACGTCGAGCTGGCCGAGCTGTGCGTCATCGGCACGCCCCACATCGCCGGTTACAGCCTCGACGGCAGGCAGCGCGGCACGGCGCAAATCTATCAGGCCCTGTGCGCGCACCTTGAGCAACCGGCGAGCATCCGTCTTGAAGATCTGCTGCCCAAGCCGTGGCTGGCCGAGGTCACGCTGGATGCCGCCACGGACCCGGTCTGGGCGCTGAACACGTTGTGTCGCGGCGTGTACGATCCGCGCCGCGATGACGCGGATTTCCGCCGCAGTCTGGTGGGGGATGCCCAGAGCCAGCGCCTGGCCTTCGATGCCCTGCGCAAGCATTATCCGCCCCGCCGGGAAATCGACAGCCTGCGGGTTCGCCTCAACGGTGAGTCGACGACGTTGAGTCAGATCGTCGAGGCCTTGGGCGCCACCGTTGTCACCGCGTGAGTCACTCGCTGTATTTTTTGATGTAAGACCAGAGTGTCTCGGGCAGGCGGGGCGGAACGTGCTGCCAGAATTGGCGCATTCTCGGGAGTGCGTTGTAGGCCTCTTGCCAGGCTTCCAGGCGATCTTCAGCGCCTGAGACAGGGGCTTGGATCAGCGCGATGAAGCTGGCAAAGCTGCAGGGGGTGGGTAACGCTTCGCTGCGTTCGATCCGGTGCACCTGTTCCTGCAACGTGATTTCTGTGCCTTGTTCATTGGTGAACACGTACGGGGTCAGCGAGTCGACTCGATCACAGCGGCTGCTGCAGATTTTTTTGCGGTCTTTGAGCTCACCGAAGCCGCGCTCGTACAGGGTGATGGTGGAGCCGCTCACCCTCATGCAAGCCTCCTCGAACGCATTGAGAATGACCTCGGCGTTCTCGATGCTCGTCTCGATGGTGGCGATATCGACAAAACGCTCGAGGGTCCCGGCTTCCAGCGCGTTGAAGGCGCGCCTGATGGTTGAAAGGTGCACGAAATCCTTCTTGCAGCCAATCAGGTGAACGTCGAACTGGTAGGCGGCCAGTGCCTGGCCCGAGATCACCGTGGCGAAGGCTTTGGTGTCCAGCGCGGTTTCCATCACGATGTTGAACGTGTTGCTGTGGGCATAAGCAAAGATGCGGCTGCACAGCTCCCAGATGAAGGTTTCAGTGTGCTTGTAGCGGCGGGTCACGTCCTGATCGGCGAACTCGGCATAGCGCGGGTGCAGCTCGCGAAAATACTCCTGATAAAGATGCACGTAGTTGCCGTATCCGGGAATCTTGAGCAGCGTGTTGTTCAGCATGTAGGTCTTGCCGGACCCTTGTACGCCGGCGACCACCAGAATTTTCGGGGCGGGCTGCCCATCGTCTGCAATGTCCTTCGGTACATCGAAGATGGTGTTCACAACTGCCTCAAATACGGCATCCAGTTCTTTTGGTGTGTAGGCGTAGTGAGTGTCGGTCATGGCAGGTCTTCCTTGAGTTGAGTCGGATTGACTGTTGAAAGTCCCAAGGACGTAATCGGAGTGCCCGCCGATGGGCAACGGAATAAACGCGCTGTGTATTGCAGAATGTTTATCGCGCCCATAAAAAACCCGGCGCCATGGCCGGGTTTCAAGCAGATCTGTGCATCAATCTTGTTTTTCGGGCTGCACCCAGTACTTCTCGCATTCCTGACAGGCAGCCTGAACCATTTCTTCAGTGATCAGGATTTCCTGCCCGTTTCTGTCGAGAATCGCGCCGCCCAGTTGCAGCTCAGGTTGCGGGCGGAACACGGGTTCTTGATTGCTGCTGCTTTGCAAGCTCATGGGCTGTCTCCTCATCAGGGGGTTGCGCGTTCATAGTAGCCACGCCCGCGTGACTGCGCCGTGACACCTGCTGCGGCCGATCTGCGTCGCGGTCGCGAGTCGTCGGGGAAGGCGGTGTGCAAGGCCCATGCACGCAGGGCGTGAGAACAATCCATGACTGACGGCGGCGCGCAGAGTTCAGCGAAAGCTGACGAGCGTGCGCGGGGAGGGAGGTGTAGGCTCTGCGACTGATTCGTCTTGCGAGTGTTCTCCATGGCTTCAGTTTTTTCCGGCCGTCAGCGGCATGCCATTCGTCTTGCCTTGCGCATGATCGCCCCGTACCGCAAGCAAGCCCTCGGCGCGTTGCTCGCGCTGGTGGTCACCGCCGGCATCACGCTGTCGATGGGGCAAGGCATCCGGCTGATGGTCGATCAGGGGTTCATGACCCGTTCGCCGACGCTGCTCAATGAAACCATCGGCCTGTTCATGGGGCTGGTGGTCGCCCTCGCCATCGGCACCTTCGCGCGGTTTTATCTGGTCTCCTGGATCGGCGAACGGGTCGTCGCCGATCTGCGCAAGCAAGTGTTCGACCATCTGGTGAGCCTCCACCCGGGCTTCTATGAGAACAACCGCAGCTCGGAAATCCAGTCGCGCCTGACCGCCGACACCACGCTGCTGCAATCGGTGATCGGCTCGTCGCTGTCGATGTTCCTGCGCAACGCGCTGATGGTCATTGGCGGAATCATCCTGCTGTTCTTCACCAACCCCAAGCTCACCAGCATCGTCGTCGTGGCACTGCCGCTGGTGATCGCGCCGATTCTGATTTTCGGGCGGCGTGTGCGCAGCCTGTCGCGGGAGAGCCAGGACCGCGTGGCGGATGTCGGCAGCTACGTGTCCGAGGCCCTGGGACAGATCAAAACCGTCCAGGCCTACAACCATCAGGAGCAGGATCGACAGCGTTTCGCGCAGACCGCCGAAGGCGCCTTCGAGACGGCACGCAAGCGGATTCTGCAGCGCTCGTGGCTGATTACCCTGGTGATCGTGCTGGTGCTGGGCGCGGTGGGTGTGATGCTCTGGGTCGGCGGGATGGACGTGATTGCCGGCCGCATCTCCGGGGGCGAGCTGGCAGCGTTCGTGTTCTACAGCCTGATCGTCGGCAGCGCGTTTGGCACCCTCAGCGAGGTGATCGGGGAAATGCAACGGGCGGCGGGCGCGGCAGAGCGGATCAGCGAGTTGCTGCAGGCGCGCAGTGAAATCACCGCGCCCGCCAGTGATCTGCTCACGCTGCCCGAGCGCATCAGCGGTCGCCTGGCGCTGGAAAACCTCAGTTTCGCCTACCCCTCGCGCCCGGAACGCAATGCCGTAGACGGCTTGAGCCTGAGCGTCGAAGCGGGGGAAACCCTGGCGCTGGTCGGGCCTTCGGGCGCGGGCAAGTCGACCTTGTTCGACCTGCTGTTGCGCTTCTATGACCCGCAACAGGGCCGCGTGCTGATTGAAGGCATCCCCGCCGAGCGCCTTGATCCTCTGGACCTGCGCCGGTGCTTCGCCTGGGTGTCACAGACCCCTGCGCTGTTTTTCGGCTCGGTGGAGGACAACATTCGCTACGGCAACCCGGCGGCGAGTGTCGAGCAGGTGGAGGCCGCGGCGCGGATTGCCCATGCCCATGAGTTCATTCAACTGCTGCCCCAGGGTTATCAGACGCACCTGGGTGACGGCGGCATGGGCTTGTCGGGCGGGCAGCGTCAGCGGTTGGCGATCGCCCGGGCTTTGCTGGCCGATGCGCCGATTCTGTTGCTCGACGAGGCCACCAGCGCACTGGATGCCCAGAGCGAGTACCTGATTCAGCAGGCGTTGCCAACGTTGATGAAGGGCCGCACGACCCTGGTGATCGCCCACCGACTGGCGACGGTGCAGAACGCAGACCGAATTGCTGTCATGGATCAGGGGAAATTGGTCGCGGTGGGAACCCATCGCGAGCTGATTGCCAGCAACCCGCTGTACGCGCGGCTGGCAGCCTTGCAGTTCAATGCCGGGGTGGAGCAGGCCGGCTGAGCGCCGGCCTGAATCTGCGTATCAGTCTTTGCGGTATTCGCAGAGGTAGGCGGTTTCTTCGGTGGCTTCGACGTCGAATTTGACGTTCGCCGGGATCTTGAAATCCGTGCCGGCTTTGAAGGTTTCCCAATCATTGGCGCCCGGCAGCAGCACTTTCAGCTCGCCTGAGATCACGTGCATGATTTCCCGGTCGCCGGTGCCGAAGTTGTATTTTCCGGGAGCCATGACGCCGATGGTCGCGTCGCCTGCTGCTTGCTTGAAGGCGATGGATTTGACGGTACCGTCGAAATACTCGTTGACCTTGAACATGGCTGAATTCCTTGGGAAGGGCTGGAAAGGGCCGGACAGTATGCCGAACGTATAAAAGGCCGTCATCCGCTTTGATAAATGCGTCACGCCCTAGCCGGGAATCACCAGCGGTAACAACCGTGCGGTATTGCGCGCGTCTGACAACGCCCGGTGCTGCTGGCCGTTGAAATGCATTCCCGCCAGTTGCAGCGCGGTGTTCAGGCCGCAGGGCTTTTGCAGGTGACGGGCTTTGGCGAAGCGTTGTTTCAGGTTGATGTGGGGCAGGGTGGCGAGTTCGCTGGCGAGCCGGTGCTGATGCCAATCCTGTTGCAGTTGCTGGCGGTCGTAATCGCCCCAACTGGTCCAGGCCACCAGTCGCTCGCGGTGTTGGGCGATCCAGCGTTCGAACTGTGGCCATACGGCGGGCAGCGTCAAGGCGCTGTCGATGACGCTCTGCCGAATGTGCGTCAGCTCGCGGCAGAAGGGCGTGAGCAACGGCCGGCGCATGGGCCGCACGTAACGTTCGAAATGGTCGATTTCGCGCCCGTCCTGATTGACCAGCGACGCACCGATTTCGATGATTTCCATTTCCGCCACCGGCCACCCGCCCTCTTCGGTGGTGGCCTCCAGGTCTATCACCAGCCAGTAGGGCATTTCGAACTCCTGTCTCATAACCTGCGGCAGCGCCCTGGAGCGTAGCCACATCACGGCCCTTACGTCCAACTGCCGGCGCAGATGATCCATGATTGGGACTCGCGGCGGGCAGGAAGGTTTGCCGGGCCAGCGTCTTTTGTAGTGCCTGACTTGCATATGGCCGGGACAGCGCTTGCCTGGCCCCCATCCCTCGGCATAAATTGCAGGCGCATTGGTCCTCACATAAAGCGCTGCGCGGTCGATAATGCACAGGACAAGGACAGCTTCAGCCCGGATGTGGGCTAAAAGGGAAAGGGGGCAGCAAGGCGCAAGGAGGGCGAGAGTTGGAACGACAGAGGCGATTTAGCTTCCGTTTGACCGTTGTCTAATTGATCGCGAACGCATAGCTTACGTACTCCGTTTCGCCTGAGGTGCCTTTTCTTGATATCCACGCCGATGCGGATGGTTTTTAAAACCCTGCTGTTCACGACCACAACGCTGTGGGCCTGGCAGGTCGGTGCGACCCAGATCGTGCGCATTGGTGCAGCGCATTTCCCGCCGTATACGATTCGTCCCGAGCGCGGCGAAGACACCGGGCTGCTGCCGCAGATGATCAGCGCACTGAACGCGATGCAGACCGAATACCGCTTCGAAGCGGTGCCCACGTCCATCCCGCGCCGGTTTCGCGATTTCCAGCAGGCACGCTTCGATATGGCCATTTTCGAAAACCCCGACTGGGGCTGGAAAGGCATTCCCCACGAAGCGGTCGATATGGGGCTCGAAGACGCCGAAGTGTTTGTGGCCCATCGCTTGAAGGGCAGGACCCAGACCTATTTCGATGAGCTGCATGGCAAGCGCCTTGCGCTGTTCAGCGGCTATCACTATGCGTTCGCGGGGTTCGACCCCGACCCTAAATTTCTTGCCGACAACTACAACGCCACGCTGACCTATTCCCACGACAGCAACTTGCTGATGGTGCTGCGTGACCGTGCGGACATCGCCCTGGTGACGCGCTCCTACCTGAGCACGTTCATGTCGAACAACCCGCAGGACGCCGATCAGTTTCTGATCTCGGACCGGGTGGATCAGGTCTATCGCCACTACGCGTTGTTGCGTCCGGATGCGCCCATCAGCGGCGAACGCTTCAGCGAACTGCTGCGGCAGCTCCGGGAGAACGGGGAGATGTTCAAAATCTTTCAGCCGTTTCGAATCGCGGTGACACCGCAGTCCACCCGTCGCGCGGTGGCGTTGGGCGACAGGAAGGAGGGGGACTGACGAGGGCACCTATTACCGGCGGAGGAAGCGCGGCGCCAGAGGGGGGGCGCGATGCGGGAGCGCTGGCAGCGTGCTCCCGCAATGGGCTTTAACCGTATCGTTTGGCGGGCTGACTCAGCGGTCCCGCGCTTCTTTTGCGTCCATCTCGGCATTGCGCTCGTGGACACGCTTGAGCTGTTCATCAGTCAGGGGCAGTTTCTTCGCTGAGTCCTTGAGCATCAGCAGACCGCCGACGATCGAGCCGATTGCAACGACCAGAATTAACCAGGCATACCAGGGCATAACGCTCTCCTTCTTGTGATAGAGGTTGGAGCAGCGACGCTGCCCAGTGGTTCAATTGTAGAAGATGCCCGACGCCTGGTGCGTGTCGGGCAGGCATTTACCGATTGCCGGGTCCCGTCCTGCGGGATGTTCGGCTACAATGCGCGCCGATTTCGACTTGCCAGAGAACCCGCTCATGTCCGCCTGCCAGACCCCCATCATCGTCGCCCTGGATTTCCCGACCCGCGAAGCCGCGTTGAATCTGGCTGATCAGCTGGACCCCAAGCTGTGCCGGGTCAAAGTGGGCAAGGAGCTGTTCACCAGCTGTGCATCGGACATCGTCGAAACCCTTAACGGCAAGGGCTTCGACGTGTTCCTGGACCTCAAATTCCATGACATTCCCAATACCACGGCGATGGCGGTCAAGGCCGCTGCTGAGATGGGCGTCTGGATGGTCAACGTGCACTGCTCAGGCGGCCTGCGCATGATGGCGGCCTGCCGTGACGTGCTGGATCAGCGCACCGGCCCCAAGCCGCTGTTGATCGGCGTCACCGTGCTGACCAGCATGGAACGCGAGGATCTGGCCGGGATCGGTCTGGACATCGAGCCCCAGGAGCAAGTGCTTCGGTTGGCGGCGCTGGCTGAAAAAGCCGGGATGGACGGTCTGGTGTGTTCCGCACTGGAGGCCCAGGCGTTGAAAACTGCGCATCCGTCACTGCAACTGGTGACCCCGGGCATTCGTCCGGCTGGCAGTGCGCTGGATGATCAGCGCCGCATCCTGACGCCGCGTCAGGCACTGGATGCGGGGTCTGATTATCTGGTTATCGGCCGCCCGATCAGCCAGGCGGCCGATCCGGCGAAAGCATTGGCTGCGGTGGTGGCAGAGCTGGCTTAAAACCGTCGGGCATTTGTGGGAGTGACCGGGGTGGCGCTCCCACATCCTGATCACTGGTTTCGACGTTAGAAACCGCTGCGTTTCAGGATCGAGTCCATGCTCTCCTTCGATGGCCGGCCGTAGAACTTCAGCAATTCCGCAGCCCGGTTGGTGAAGAACCCGTCCACCCCTTGTTCGCTGATCGCTTTGAAGTCCACCGCGTCATCCACGGTGTACGGGTGAACGATCATTCCGCGATCGTGGGCCATCTTGTTCATCCAAGGCTGCACCAGGTCACTGTAGCTCTGGTCCCCGCCGTTCTTCAGCGCTGCCGACGGCCCGGTCCCTACGGCGCCGTGGGCTTTGGCCCAGTCCATCCAGGCGGCGAACTCCTCTTTCGATTTCACCTGCTGGCTGGCGTAGAAGCTGGCCTTGTCCTTTGCGCCCGAATCCTTGAATGTCTTGCCCGAAGCCGTTTCGATCGAGCCGTCACCCAGCCACAGCAGCAGGACTTTCGGCGTGTCGGGCATACTCTTTTGCAGCAATTCCAGGCTTGGTTTTTCGAAGGTCTGCAGGACCACGCGGCCCGGCATGTGGGCGACGTTGACGTAGCCTTTCTCGGCGGCAGGGCGCTGGCTCAGCCAACCGCGCTGATCGAGTTTCTTCTTCAAATCTTCTTCGATGCCCGGAAACTGTGCCGGCACCTTGGTTTCGATGTACAGACCGGGCTTGTTCTTGCCGCCTTCGGCGATGTCGATGACTTCGTCCAGCGTCAGAATCTTCAGCCCGGCGTAGGTGGCGCGGGCGCGATCGGGGTAGGCCTTGTTGAACCAGGAGCCGGCGTCAAGGCGCTTGATTTCTTCCAGCGTGAAGGTGTTCAGCGGGTCCTTGGCCCGTTGCGGATAGACGTCGGCGATGTTGGTCGTCCGCTCCAGCGTGTTGTCATGCAGCGCGATGAGCACGCCATCCTTGGTGCGCTGAATGTCCATCTCCAGGTAGTCCGCGCCCAGTTCGCGGGCCAGCGTGTACGAAGGCACTGTTTCTTCGGGCGCATTGAACGAAGCACCGCGATGGGCGATCACCGCCGGCCACGGCACACCGATCTTCGCCGCCAGCGCCCGACCCGGTGCGTTGCCGGTGTCAGCGGCGGCCATGGCCACGGCAGATGACAACAACACGCCGGCAATCGCGGCGCCGCTCAACGTTCTGGATAATCCTTTCAACATGGTTCTGATGTTCCTTTTGTGCATGTCCGTTCATGGCGCAGCCGTTGCCGCACCGCGTGGCACATCGTTTTGTCGTGACGAAATCGGGTGTCGCAGGGCTCAGACCTTAAACAGCAAAGCGCGTCGCGGGCAACCGGGGTTGTCGCTGTGAGGGGAATTGCTGTCGGTTTGAGTGTTAATGCGGCGCTGCCAGTTTCCGGGATTTTTATGACATTGAGGCCGATGGTCCTAACCGGGGGTTACGACTCAGCGACGGGGATTAGCGCAGTGGGCCTCGTTTTAGCTGGGAAAAACTCAGTCGGGCTGGCACTCCGGCACCGTGTCTATTATGAAATCCATCTCTATCTGGCTTCCAACCCTGCCAAACCGCTCTTACTCGCGCTACTGTCAGCTCCACGAATTTCGCGCAGCGGAGGGATGATGAAAACGGTGTTGGTGCTGGTTGAGAGCGTGAACATGTATTTGCCGATTCTGGAAAGCAGCGGCTTTCGCCTGATTCTGGCGCCGACGCCGGCGATGCGCGCCGAGGCGGTGGTGAACGGGGGTGGGGAGATTGATGCGGTGCTGACCCGTGGCCCGTTGGGGTTCACCGCCGAGGAGATGGCCGCGCTGCCAAACCTTGGCATCATCTGTGTGATCGGGGCGGGCTACGAGCGCGTCGACCTCGAAGCCGCCGAAGCGCGAGGCATCGTGGTGACCAACGGGGCAGGGGTAAATGCCCCGACGGTGGCGGACCACGCGATGGCCTTGCTGCTGGCGGCGGTCCGCGACATTCCCCAGGCCGACGCGTCGGTACGCCGCAACGAATGGCGCAAGGTCACACGGCCCTCGTTCGCCGGCAAACGCCTGGGCATTCTCGGCCTTGGCTCGGTCGGGATGGCCATCGCCAAACGCGCGCAGGGGTTTGACATGGTCATCAACTATCACAGCCGTTCGCCCCGGGCGGGCGTGGATTTCAAGTATTGCGCGACGCCGCTGGCGCTGGCGGAAGCGTCTGACTTTCTGGTGGTGGCAACGCCGGGCGGCGGGTCGACGCGGCACCTGATCGACAAGGCCGCCATCGAAGCGTTGGGCGCCGAGGGCTTCATCGTCAACATCGCCCGGGCCAGTGTTGTCGACACCGATGCGCTGATCGACGCGCTCAAGCAGGGCCGCCTGGCTGGGGCGGCGCTGGACGTGTTCGACGATGAACCGCAGGTCCCCGATGCCTTGAAGGCGCTGAACAACGTGGTTCTCACGCCGCACCTTGCGGGGCTGTCGCCGGAAGCATCGCGCGACACCGTGCAAAGGGTTGCCGACAACCTGCTGGCGTTTTACGCGGGCAAGCCGGTGCTGACGCCTGTTCACAGCTGACGATCGGCCCCATAACCCTCTCTAACAACACCTCTCCAATAACAAGAGTAATCGCGCATGTCTTCATCTTCGGGTTTGAAAGTCGCTTTGGTGACGGGCGCCGGCAGCGGCATTGGCCGTGCTGTGGCGCTGCAATTACTGGCCGACGGTTTTGCTGTCGTGCTGGCCGGTCGTCGGTCTGAACCGTTGCAGGCGCTGGTTGAACAGGCCGAGGCTGCCGGTCAGCAGGCGCTGGCGGTGCCGACGGACGTGCGCGACCCGGCCAGTGTTGAGGCACTGTTCGCCACCATTGAACGCACTTTCGGCCGGCTGGACGTTTCGTTCAATAACGCCGGCATCGGCGCACCCGCTGTACCGATGGATGAGCTGTCGGTCGAGCAGTGGAAGAACGTCATCGACACCAACGTCACCGGGATGTTTTTGTGCGTGCGTGCAGCGTTCGGGCTGATGCGGCGCCAAGTGCCCCAAGGCGGCCGGATCATCAACAATGGCTCGATTTCCGCGCACACGCCACGTCTCTTCAGCTCGCCTTATACGTCCAGCAAACACGCCGTGCTGGGCCTGACCAAAAGCACCGCGCTGGACGGCCGGCAATTCAATATCGCCTGCGGTCAGATCGACATTGGCAACGCCCTCACCGAAATGACCGATCGCATGACCAAAGGCGTCTTGCAGCCTGACGGTGAGCTGCAAGTCGAGCCGACCATGAATGTGCAGCACGTGGCTGAAGCGGTGAGTTACATGGCCGGGCTGCCACTGTCGGCCAACGTGCTGAACATGACTGTCATGGCCAGCAGCATGCCGTTTGTGGGACGTGGCTGATTGACCGGGGCGGCTCGTTCCGTTGAGTTGCGTTGTTTTGTCCAAAAGCTGGCGGGATCCGTCCAACCCGGCTGAAGGATCAATCGCCACACTCAACCCATGCCGCGCCACCTTCAATCGAGGACACTGCCATGACCGAGTTCGTTATCGCCCCCGTTGCCACACCGTCCCTGGCCGTCGCCGGGACGTCCGGCCGCTTTCCGATTCGTCGGGTTTTCTGCGTCGGCCGCAATTATTCCGACCACGCCCGGGAAATGGGCCACGACCCCGACCGCGAGCCGCCGTTCTTCTTCATGAAGCCCGCCGATGCCGTGGTGCCCGCCGAAGGCCGGATTGCTTACCCGCCGCTCACCGAGGACCTGCATCACGAGATCGAGCTGGTCGTGGCGATCGGCAAGGACGGCGTGAACATCGACCCGCAGGATGCCTTGGGCCACGTCTGGGGCTACGGCGTCGGTCTGGACCTGACGCGCCGCGACTTGCAGGCGCAGGCCAAGAAAATGGGCCGGCCGTGGGAGTGGGCCAAAGCCTTCGACGCCTCTGCGCCTGCCACACCGTTGCGTCCGGTCAGCGAGATCGGCCACCCGGAAGCCGGGGCGATCTGGCTCGACATCAATGGCGAGCGCCGTCAGCGCGGCGATCTGTCTGACCAGATCTGGGCTGTGCGGGACGTGATTGCGCACCTGTCGCAGTCGGTCGGGATCAAGGCGGGCGACCTGATCTACACCGGCACGCCGGCCGGTGTAGGTGCGTTGCAGCGTGGCGATGTGCTCACCGCCGGGATCGAAGGCATTGCCGAACTCAGTGTGACAATTGGCTGATCCGATGTGGATGCCCGCCTGATAATCGATTGGTCCGGCTGCTGCCGTTGCCCTACCATGGGGCAGTCCGAACCAGCGATTTCAGGTGTTTCAGCGATGGCCCATCCGTCCCGCATCCAGACCTATGGCATGCAGCAGCGCAGCGACCGCATGGATTTCTACATCCGTGACAAGTCCGCCCGACCCGCGCTGACAGCGCCCCATCGCCATGAATATTTCCAGATCCAGATCAACCTCGGCGGCGACACCGTGCAGCACATCGGTGGCGCGGTCAGGCCATTTCCGCGCAACACCCTGGCGTTCATCCTGCCCCATCGACTGCACGTGATTCCGCACCCCGAAGACGGCAATTTTGTGCTGATCAATTTCTCTCAGGAATTTCTCCTGCAGCATCTGCAGTGCGATCCGATGGACCTTGAAGATGTGCCTGTGGCCGAGGCACCCGAGCTGGCGCCGTTCCGGTTTCAGGAGCATGTGGATTTCACACTCGACGACGCTGACTTCGCTGAGGTAACCGCGCTGTTGATGCGGATGCGCGACATGGATCGCGCCAGGCCATTGGGTTCAGGCGCGATCCTGCGGGGGTGTCTGCTGCAGTTGATCGGCACGGTGTGCAATCGCTACGAAGCGCAGTTGCTGGCGCTGTCCGCGAACAAGGCCGAGCGGCGGGGACGGCGCGATGCGATGGGCCGGATGATCGACTACATTCGCGCGCACATCGCCGATCCGGCCATGACCCTCACCGATGCCGCGGCGGCGGCCTTTTTGTCGCCCAATTACCTGACCCACCTGCTGCGCAAGGAAACCGGCAGCAGCTTTTCCGAACTGGTCCTGGAGCGGCGCATGCGGCTGGCGCGCACGCATTTGATGAACAGCAGCAAACCCTTGAGCCACATCGCCGAGATCTGCGGGTTCACCGACGAAGCCTATTTCTCGCGGCGTTTTCGCAAAGCCCACGGCATGCCGCCGGGGCAGTTTCGCCGGGAGCGGCGGGGTGGTTGAAGAGGGTTTGGAACGGTTTTAAAGGGGACTGATTTATTTACGGGTTTTAAAGGGGACTGATTTATTTACAGCGCTTCACCGTAAATTAATCTGTCCCCGTTCGAGCGAGAAAGTGATAAGTGATGGCGCCGGGACTGGCCTCTTCCCGGCTAAAGCCGGTCCCACTCAGACCGTGTGAAAACCAGCTACTCAGCAGCTAACCAAAAAAAATGCCCCGATCAACTCGGGGCATTTTCCATTTATACAGAGAAGAAAAAGACCTTCCTCAGGCCAGTAACTCCATCATTCGGCGCACACCCAGCACGTTGATCGCTCTTTTCAGGTTGTAGGCGTTCACCGCCAGCGCCATTTCCGTTCGCGCACCTTTGAGCTGGCGAAGCAGGAACCGGCCATTGCCGTAAATCCATTGTTTGAGGTTGCCAAACGGGTGCTCAACGATGCTTCGTCGAGCCTCGACGATTTCCGGGTGGGCCTGCATTCGCAGCGCCATTCGCTCAAATGCATCTTCATAGGCATGACGTGTGATCGAGCGGTATTTGGTCTTGGTGCATTGGTTTTTAAGGGCGCAGGATCCACAAGCGCCAGCGCTGGCGCGGTAGAAACGCTTTCCCTTGTTCAACTGAACCAGCGTCAGCAAATGGCCGGTCGGGCATTGATAACGATCATTTTCACGATCATAGGTGAAGTCTTCCCGACGGAAAAACGAGGGCTCTTCGACCTTGCTGTTGATGGTTCGATTGATCGGTACATACGCTGTGATGCCCGCGTCGTCGCAGGCTTGGAAGTGCTTGCCGCTGGAGTATCCAGCATCAGCCGTGACGGTCAGATTCGGCTGTTCCAGCACTTCCTGAGTCGCTTTTGCCATCGGCTCCAGTTGCTTTCGATCGTCGCTATCCTGAGTGACTTCGTGGTGCACGATCAGGCTGTTTTCAGCGTCGACTGCGGTCTGCACGTTGTAGGCAACGGCCATGCCCTGCGGGGCTCGCATCATCCGCGCATCGCTTTCGGTGCTGATGAATTGCGTAATTTGCAGCTCGTCCATCAGTGCCTGGCAGGTCAGGTTGTCGTCCCGCTTGGCGGTCAGTTTTGCCAGTACCGTTTTAACAGCGCTTCGATCCACCACCTCTTCATTTTCGTCGCGATCCGCGCTGTCCAGATCCTCCAGATATTTCGCTATCCGGCGATCAAGTTTTTCCTGATCGCGCTTGAGGTGCTTGGTGCTGATGTGACGACGGGCCGAGGCTACGGCCTTGAATTTGCTGCCATCAATAGCAACCAGATCACCTTTTACCAGGCCTGCCGAACGGCAGAACTGAACAAACGCGCGGCACGTTGCGGAGAACGCAGTGGCGTTATCTTTGCGGAAGTCGGCGATGGTTTTGAAGTCCGGCGCGAGGCGGTTGAGCAGCCACATGACTTCGATGTTGCGTTGGCACTCAGCCTCAAGCCGGCGCGAAGACCGTATGCGCTGGAAGTAGCCGTAGATGTAGAGTTTGAGCAGGTCGGCGGGGTTGTAGGGCGGACGTCCGTTGCCCTTGGGAATAGCTTTATCGAACCCCAGAACCCTGAGATCCAGGCGCGAAACATAGGCATCAATGACTCGGACAAGATGGTCTTCGGGAATGACCTCATCTATTGAAACCGGAAACAGGCTGGTCTGGTTGCGCGATTCGCCCTGGATGTACGCCATAAGAAAATGCCCCGCATCTTTCGATGCGGGGCATTTTCTTAGATCTGAGGCAGGTTGGCTAGGTTTTCACACAGTCTGCACTGAAAGCATCTTGCCCGCTCAATCTCAATGTGCTGACTTCTTTCCTGCCTGAACCCAGGCCACCTGAACACCGCCTACTTAGTGGGACCGGCTTTAGCCGGGAAGGCGTCGACACAGCTGGCATCAATCTGGCGCCGTCTAACCTACAGCTCAATCGCCTTGGTCAGCTCGCTGAACAGCGCCGACACCGAGCGCAGCGCCCGGCAATCCGGCCGGGTCAGCAGCCACAGCCCGGTGTCATGCCCTGCGAGCGCTTCAGTAATGGGCTGAACCTCGCTGTCCCGAACCATGAAATCCGGCAGCGCTGCCACACCCATGCCTGCGCGCACCAGTTGCGCCACTGCCAGCATGGAGCTGCAGCGATAAGCGAGGTTCACGCCGGGCAGATGCTGCCGCCGCCACATCACGGTCGGGTGATCGGGGAGGAAATCGTCGGGGGCGATCCAGGCCATGTCGTCGAGGGCCCGATCACCGCAGCGTTGCGCGTAGGCCTCGCTCGAACAGACCCGATACACAACCGTGCCCAGGCGAGTCCCGACCAAGTGCTCAGGCGGTGTGTTGGTCAGACGCAGCGCGATGTCGGCGTCGCGGCGGCTCAGGTTGGCAAAGGTGCTGGAGGTGTTCAGTTCCAGGCGCAGGCCCGGGTAGTCCGGCATGAAGCGGCTCAGGGCGGGGAGCAACAGGCTTTGCAGAACAGCTTCGGTACAGGTCAGGCGCACGGTGCCGCTGACGACTTGCCGGCCCTGCTCAAGGCTCAATTGCGCGAGGGCCAGCGCGTTCTCGGCACTTTCGGCCTGCTGGGCAAGCGCCAGTGCTGCGCTGGTCGGCACATAGCCGGCGCGGCTCTTGTCGAAGAGCGCCGTGCCCACCGCCTTTTCCATCCGACGCACCGCGCGAAACACCGTCGAGACATCGACCCTCAGCAGTTCAGCGGCCTTGGCCAGCGTCCGCCCACGCACCAGCGCGAGGATGAGGGTGAGGTCGGCATGATTGATTCGATAGTGCGCAGCTGCATTGATCACTTGCCTGGACGCCAATTCTGATTGCAGAACGACAAGCTTATAGTCGCCCCCGGACCTCATGCAAAGCGTTTTGATATCAGGGAGCACACATGACTCAGCGGCAGAAAATCCGAATCGCGTTGGTGGGAGACTACGACCCGAGCGTGCCGGCGCATCAAGCGATACCCGTGGCGCTGGACAGGGTGGCGAACGAAACGGGGCTCGACGTCCAGGCAACGTGGGTCCCGACGACGGACATCGGGGATGGCGCGAGCCTGCAGGGGTTCGCGGGCATCTGGTGCGTGCCGGCCAGCCCCTACCTCGACATGGACGGCGCGCTGACGGCGATTCGCTTCGCCCGGGAGCGGCAGGTGCCCTTCCTCGGGACGTGCGGCGGCTTTCAGCATGCGTTGCTGGAGTACGCGCGCAATTATCTGGGCTGGGCCGATGCCGAGCACGCCGAAACGGCGCCGGAATCGGAGAACGCCATCATCACACCCTTGACTTGCTCGCTGGTCGAGGCCTTCGCGCCGATTCGTCTACGGGCCGGGTCGCGGATTGCCGCTGCGTACAACTCGCTCGAAACCCGGGAGCGCTACCGTTGCCGTTATGGTTTGCGCAAGGAACTGGAGGCCGACGTGTTTGCCGGCCCGCTGAGAGTGTCGGGTTACGACGAAGACGACGAGGTCCGGGCTGTGGAACTCGATGGTCATCCGTTTTTCGTCGCCACGTTGTTTCAACCGGAACGCGCCGCGCTGGAGGGCAGCACCCCGCCGCTGGTGAAGGCTTTTGTGCGCGCCTGCGCGGCGGAGTTGATTTGACATGATGATGGCCAACACGTTTGGTGTGCCGTATTACGCGGTGATCTTCACTTCGATCCGCACTGAGCTCGAAGCACCGGAATATGACGACGCGGCCCGACGGATGCTCGAACTTGTTCGTCAGCAGCGGGGTTTCCTTGGCGTGGAGTCGGCACGCGGCGACGATGGGCTGGGGATCACCGTGTCTTACTGGGCGGATGAAGCCGCGATCCTGGCCTGGAAAGAACATCCGGAACATCGAGCAATCCGTGAGCGCGGCCGGTCGACCTGGTATCGGCAATGTACGACGCGGGTTTCCAGGGTGGAGCGGGAGTACAGCTTTGGCAGTTGCAGTACCGTAGCCGGGGACAGATTAATTTACGGTGAAGCGCTGTAAATAAATCAGTCCCCTTTGTGGTGGTAAATAAATCAGTCCCCTTTGTGCAGTCCTACATCCGCGTTCACCCCAATTTCACTGACTGCCCACACTGCTTTTGTAGGACCGGCTTCAGCCGGGAAGGGGCCTTCACATGCACCCTCGATTGTGCGGTGTGGCGAATGACGTCTTCCCGGCCAGAGCCGGTCCTAATTATCCCATCAAGGCATGACCGGCGGGATGTACGCCAGCGTCGTACCCAGCACCCACAACAGAAACAGCACCAGCGGCGTATGCACCAGCAACTGCACGAACGAGAAGCCGATCAAATCCCGCGCCTTCAGGCCGAGCACGCCCAGCAGCGGCAGCATGTAGAACGGGTTGATCAGGTTCGGCAGGGCTTCGGCAGCGTTGTAGATCTGCACCGCCCAGCCGAGGTGGTATTTGAGGTCGTTGGCGACCTGCATCACGTACGGCGCTTCGATGATCCACTTGCCGCCGCCGGACGGGATGAAGAACCCTAGAATCGCCGAGTACACACCCATCAGCAGCGCATAGGTGTCGTGGGAGGCGATGCTGGTGAAGAACGTCGAGATGTGGTGCGCGACCGTTTGCGCGTCACCGCCCTTGACGGTTGTCAGCAGCGCGGCGATCGAGCCGTACAACGGAAACTGAATCAGCACGCCGGTGGTGGTCGGCACGGCGCGGGCGACGGCATCGAGGAAACTGCGCGGACGCCAGTGCAGCAGCGCGCCGACCATGATGAACAGGAAGTTGTAGGTGTTCAGGCCGGAAATCGCGGTGATGGCGGGTTTGGTGCTGAACTCGTTGTACAACCAGCCGGACGCCAGTGCGACCATCAGAATGATCAGCAGCGGGCTGTATTCCAGCCATTCGCCCGGGCGGGTGCGCGGCGGCAGCGGTGGCAGGCTGAAGCTCGGGTCGATGCCGCATTCCTTTGCATCGCGGGCGTTGGCCGGGCCGGGCGCCGTGGCGTAGGCGACGATGATCGAGACCACCACCAGGGCCAGCAGCATTACCCCGGACTGCCAGAGAAAGATCGTCTGGGTGAACGGAATTACCCCGGTGATCGCCAGAATCGACGGCGGCAGGCTGGCCGGGTTGGCTTGCAGCTGCGCGGCGGACGACGACAAGCCCAGGGCCCACACCGCGCCCAGACCCAGATAAGCCGCAGCACCGGCGGCGCGGTAGTCCATTTTCAGATCGGTACGACGGGCGAGGGCCCGCACCAGCAAGCCGCCGAACACCAGCGACAGTCCCCAGTTGAGCAGTGAGGCCACCATGCTGATCAGCGCGACCCAGGCCACGGCCGAGCGGCCGTTTTTCGGGAGGCGCGCCAGGCGGTCGATCAGTTTGACCGCCGGCGGCGAACTGGCGACGACGTAACCGCCGATGACCACGAAGGCCATTTGCATGGTGAACGGGATCAGGCTCCAGAAACCGTCACCGAAGGCTTTGGCGGTGTCGGCGGGTTTGGCGCCGATGACCAGCGTGGCGAGGGTGACGATGACCACGGCCAGGGCGGCGAACACCCACGAGTCCGGGAACCAGCGTTCCGCCCATTTGGCGCAACGCAGGGCAAAGCGGGCGGAGCGGCTTTCTTCGATGTCGGCGGCCACGTGTGTTACCTCTTTTTAGTTATTGTTCAGGTTTTTTGGACGGCAGTTTCAAGTGCTGGCGGTGACGCGAAAAAAGCACCGGTTCAGATACAGCAAAGCCCCTTCATCGCTGAAGGGGCAGGGCGGTCTGACGAAAGGTGCGGGTGTGGCAAACGCTTACGCTGTGGCGAAAACGTGGGGCATGACGCGGATCCTGCAGAACCGCGCCATTGCCGAGGCGATCAAAACGTCATTTCAATCACGTCATCCGGCACGATCAGTTTGCCGGCGGTCTTGGCGATGATTTCATCCACGGTCACGCCCGGGGCGGTTTCGCGCAGCACGAAGGCGCCGTTTTCGATCTCAAGGTACGCAAGGTCGGTCAGCACTTTCTTGATGCAGCCGGCGCCGGTCAACGGCAGGCTGCAGCGTGACAGCAGCTTGGATTCGCCGTCCTTGGACGCGTGGGTCATTGTGACGATGATGTTTTCGGCGCCAGCCACCAGGTCCATCGCGCCGCCCATGCCCTTGACCAGCTTGCCGGGGATCATCCACGACGCAATGTTGCCCTCGACGTCCACCTCGAACGCGCCGAGCACGGTCAGGTCGACGTGGCCACCACGGATCATCGCGAAGGACTCGGCCGACGAAAAGATCGATGCGCCCTTGCGTGCGGTCACGGTCTGTTTGCCGGCGTTGATCATGTCCGCGTCGATGGTCTCTTCAGTCGGAAAAGCGCCCATGCCGAGCAGACCGTTTTCCGATTGCAGCATCACGTCGATGCCGTCCGGGACGTAGTTGGCGACCAGGGTCGGAATGCCGATGCCCAGGTTCACGTAGAAGCCGTCTTGCAGTTCGCGCGCAACGCGCTGTGCCATTTGTTCGCGGGAGAGTGCCATGGTCTTGGGTCTCTTTTATTCTGTCCGGACTGTAAAAAACCGGAGATACAAAGGGGGAAATCGGTGCGAGTACGGCGCTTGGGTCAGGCTTTTCTGACGGTTCGCTGCTCGATGCGCTTCTCGAACGTGCCCAGAATCACGCGATCGACATAGATGCCGGGCGTGTGTATCTCGGTGGGTAGCAGCACGCCGGGTTCGACGATCTCTTCGACTTCTACCACGGTGATCTTGCCGGCGGTGGCCACGACCGGATTGAAGTTCTGCGCGGTGTGACGGTAGACCACGTTGCCGAAGTGGTCGGCCTTCCAGCCTTTGACGATGGCGAAGTCGCCGGTGATGGCTTCTTCCAGAATCACGTTGCGGCCGTTGAACTGACGGGTTTCCTTGCCTTCCGCGACGGGGGTGCCGTAGCCGGTGGCGGTGTAGAACGCGGGAATGCCGGCGCCGCCTGCGCGCATTTTTTCGGCCAGGGTGCCTTGGGGGGTGAGCTCGACTTCCAGCTCGCCGCTGAGCAACTGGCGTTCGAACAGGGCGTTTTCACCGACGTAGGACGCGACCATTTTGCGGATCTGCCGGTCTTCCAGGAGGATGCCCAGGCCAAAGCCATCGACGCCGCAGTTGTTGGAAACCACCGTCAGGCCTTTCACGCCCATGCGTTTGATTTCTGCGATGAGGTTTTCCGGGATGCCGCACAATCCGAAGCCGCCGGACAGCACGGTCATGTTGTCGGTCAGCCCGGCGAGGGCTTCAGCGTAGGTTGCCACGCGTTTGTCGAGTCCAGCCATGGTGAGATCCCGCCTTATTTGTAGTTGTGTCCGACAATCTAAGCATCGGAGAGCGTTGGCCGCATCTTCTCTCGCACGCAGTGATTTGTTAATTTTGATTTTTTGATCGATTGATAAGTAAACCTAATATATGAACGTTAAGCAGCTTCGGGCCTTTCTGGCAGTGGCGCAGTGCTTGAGTTTCGCTCAGGCCGGCGAGCGGCTGCATGTGTCGCAACCGGCCTTAAGCCTGACCATCAAGGCGCTGGAGGAAGACCTGGGCGGGCAGTTGCTGACCCGCACCACGCGCCATGTCAGCCTGACCCCGGAGGGCGAGGCCTTGCTGCCACTGGCCCGCCAGTTGCTGGCTGATTGGGACAACACCGAGGAACTCCTGCGTCAGCGTTTCACCCTGCAAATGGGCAAGGTGTCGGTGGCCGCCATGCCGTCCTACGCGGGCAATGTGCTGCCCATCGCGCTGAAGGTGTTTCGCGAGCGCTACCCACGGGTGAACGTGGCGGTGCACGACGTGATCAACGAGCAGGTGGTGGAAATGGTCGGGCATCGTCGCGTGGAACTGGGGATTGGCTTTGAGCCCGAGGCGGGCACTAACCTGATCTTCACGCCGTTCTACATGGATCGGTTTGTCGCCGTGGTGCCGAAAGATTCTCCACTGGCCGCGCGCCGCGAAGTGAGTTGGGATGAGCTGCTGCGTCACGACTTCATCACCCTGCAACGCCCGTCCGCCGTGCGCCTGCTGCTGGAGCAGGACCTGCAGAGCCAGCACGGCAAACTGTCGGTGGCGTTCGAAAGCCATCAGCTGTCGACGGTGGGGCGTATGGTCGCCAATGGCCTGGGGGTCAGCGCGGTGCCATCGCTGTGCATCGCGCAGATGGAAGAACTCGGCGCCCGCTGCATTGCCCTTGAAGGTCCGCGCATCGAGCGTCGTATTGGTTTGATGACCCAGGCGGATCATCAACTGTCGGCAGCGGCCCAAGGGTTGCGCGAGGTGCTGATCGAATGCGCGCGAGATTCAAATGCCGCCCTCGCGACCAAGCTCCCTCCCGCTGGGTGATATCGCATTCCACGTTGGAGACCGGCGGCGAAACGGCCAGATCCTGTAAAAATTTAACTGCGACGCAATGCCGCATCCGGTATGGTTCGGCCGGTTGAAACATATTGTTTCAAAACATCCCGAGATAAAAACCGAACGGTAAGGGGCTCCGCGTTGGATCTGTCGTCTGCTGCCTGGGTGTTTCATGACACTCGCCTGATCATCTGCTGCCTGATCGCCATTGCCACCATCATCGTGCTGATCAGCGCCACCAAGCTCCCGCCGTTTCTGTCGATTCTGGTGGGCACATTCATCGCAGGGATAGGCGCGGGGTTGCCAGCGGAGGCAGTGGCGAAGGCGTTCAGCAAGGGCGCGGGCGGGATTCTCGGTGAGGCCGGGATCATCATCGCCCTCGGTGCCATGCTCGGGGCGCTGATGGCCGAATCGGGTGCGGCGGACCGCATCGCGTCGACGCTGCTGGGGCTGGGCAAGGGCAAGGCGCTGCCGTGGGTCATGGCCCTAGTCGCCATGGTCATCGGCCTGCCGTTGTTCTTCGAAGTGGGCCTGGTGATGATGGTGCCGATCATCTTCGTCATGGCGCGCCAGTCGAATCAGCCGCTGCTGAAAATTGCCATTCCGGCGCTGGCCGGCATGACCACGCTGCATGCATTGATGCCGCCGCACCCGGGGCCGTTGATTGCTGTCAGCGCCTTGCACGCCGATCTGGGCCTGACCATGTTGCTGGGGTTTTGCGTGGCGGTGCCGGCGGTGATTCTCGCCGGTCCGCTGTACGGCAACTGGCTGTCAAAGCGCATGCACATCGAGGAGCCGGCAGAGCTGGGCGAGCTGTTCTCGGCCAAACCCACTGCCTCCCGCCAACCGGGCTTCGGCATCTCGTTGCTGATCATCCTGTTGCCAGTGATCCTGATGCTCGGGAGCACCCTGGCGAAAATCGCCATGGAACCGGAAAGCAACATCGCGCTGACCCTGAAATTCCTCGGTGAGCCGCTGGTGGCGTTGGGCATTGCGGTGCTGGCGGCGACGGTGTGTCTGGGCTGGGCCAACGGTATCTCCCGCGAGCAAGTGGGCGGCACGCTGCGTAAGAGTCTCGCGCCGATTGCCGTGCTGCTGTTGACCATCGGCGCGGGCGGCGGCTTGAAGCAAACCTTGCTGGACGCCGGCGTCAGCCAGACCATCAGCAAAGTGGCCGAAGGCGCGCACATGCCGTACCTGCTGCTGGCGTGGTTGATTGCGGTTGCGCTGCGTCAGGCGACCGGTTCGGCCACTGTGGCAACGACCACCACGGCGGGCATTCTCGCGCCGATGATGGCCGGGCTGGCGCCGGTGGAAGCGTCACTGGTGGCGCTGGTGATAGGGGCGGGCTCGGTGTTCTTCTGCCACGTCAACGACGCAGGGTTCTGGATGGTCCGCGAATACTTCGGCCTGCAACTGAAGCAGACAATTTGGGTCTGGTCGGTGCTGCAGACCATTGTGTCGGTGGTGGGGCTGATCGGCACGTCGCTGCTGTGGCACTTTTTGGTCTGACCATGTCCAGAGCAAACGCTGAAGCCTTTTCGGAGTGAGCAGCCCTATGGAATGGTATTTGCCAAAAAATTGAAGGCGGTCATGCGGGCCTCTTCTCGGCTGAAGCCGGTCCTACAGTGGGTATGCGGTGTCTGTAGGACCGGCTTCAGCCGGGAAGCTTTTGATCTCGATCTTCGAACGCAAAAAGTCCAGTCACCGCCCAACCCGATAGCCACTATCAAGACGACTGATTTCTGCTGGAAAGGCCCGGGGCGTAGCCTTGGCTTCATTCCGGAAACGAGCCGAATGGAGGCTCCCAATGAACCGTCTTCTTGTCCTCTCCCTGTTACTCTGCGCCTCCCTCCTCGCCGGTTGCGCCGCTGGCAATCATCCCGAGCTGCGTGCCTACAGCGCTGAAGAAACCCACCAGCTGGCCCTCGAAGACCTCAATCGTCGTGGCTTGTCCTACGACGAATTCCAGGCCCGCAAAGCCCGACTGATCGAACAGCCACAGCTGCAACGGGCCCACGCGTTCGATAACCGTGGTGAAGTGAATGCCGAAGTCAGCGTCGCGTCGAAAGCCCGTCAGGGTTAAGCCGGAACACTTACAACGCCAGCTTCAAGTGCCCGCCCGCTTCCTTGTGACGCGCCTGAGTCCGGTGTTGCAGGCCCAGTAAAAAGTGATCCAGACCGTCATGCAGGCGCTGGGTCAGCAGTTCATCCAGCTCACCGCCCAACGCGTTCTCGCCATAGCTGATCTGGCTGTCGATGGCGAATACACCGTGCAGCACTTCCTGGCATTTCAGTGCCGACAGCACGGGTTTCAGCGCGTAATCCACCGCCAGCATGTGGGCAATGCTCCCCCCCGTTGCGATCGGCAAGACCACTTTGCCGTGCAATGAACGCTCCGGCAGCAGGTCGAGCAGCGTCTTCAACGCCCCCGAAAACGACGCCTTGTACACCGGCGTGCCGATCAGCAAACCGTCCGCCTTCGCCACCGCGTCGATGAAAGCCACCACCTGGGGGCTGTCGAATCGGGCGTACAGCAAATCCTCGGCAGCAAAATCCTGAATGCGCACACCGCTGACTTCGACGCCACGGTCCTTGAGCCAGTGCGCCGCATGCTGCAACACCACGCCCGAGCGCGATCGGGTGGAAGGGCTACCTGAAATCGAAACTACCAACATGTGTTGTTTCCTTGGGGTCAGTCACCCGAGGTGCGAGGCACCGAGCAGGCCGCGTTCAACGCGAAGTAATGGGCGTGAAGACCCTTCGCCGGTACTCAAGCAGCATGCGTGCCAGCGCTCTCCATCGCCCGCCGCCCCCGTCAATCCAGCGATCACACACAGCTGCAATCCTGCCAACCACCCCAAACTGTTGATCCAGGCGCACGCGACTGTTGATCCACTGTTTCCCCAGCGACACTTGCCCTCATCAAATCAAACCCAAAAAAAATCCCCGCAGTCGGACCACTGCGGGGATTTCTCTGTTGCTCTGCTGTCAGCTTGAAGCTTCAGACTTGCGGCTTGAAGCTGGCACTCAATTCCTGAACATCGCACCGGTCTGGATGATGTTGTTCGAGCCCAGCAACTGGCTCACGTAACGGCTCCAGCGGGTGATGTTGGCCGGGCCGACAAACACCACGTCCTGGGCGGCCAGCTCGAAGCCTTTCGCCAGCGCGTAACTGGTCGGCTTCTTCGCGGCCAGGTGATAGACCGTCGCGCCGTGGGTGGCGTCTTGTGCACGAATCACATACACCGCATCGCCATCGGCTGCGTCAGGGCTCAGGCCGCCAGAGGTGCCAAGCGCTTCCAGCAAGGTCACGCTGGTGGTGCTGAAGGAGATCACCTGCGGGCGCTGAACTTCGCCCAGCACGTAGATCTTGTTCTTCGAATTGCTGTTGAGGTGCAGGTAGTCGCCGTCTTTCAGGAAGATCTTGCTGATCTGCGAATCCTTGCGGTTGAGCGAGTCCACGTCGATCACGTAATCCTTGCCATCGCGACGCAGGGTCAGGCCGGCAAGGTTGGCGTCGGTCGAATCAAGACCGGCCTGGCTGATGGCCTGAACCAGGCTCAGCGGAATGTTGGTAATCGGTTGCGGGCCAGCCGATTTGAAGGCACCCGAGAGCAGGACGCGCTGACTGTTGTAACGCAGCACTTTGACGTCGACTTTCACTTCGGTGTACTGCGGCGCCAGCCCCATGCGCAGTTGATCGCGGATCTGCGAAACGGTCTTGCCGGCGGCCTGGATACGGCCCACGTACGGGAAGAACACGGTGCCGTCGTTCAGCACTTCGCGGCTGTTGGCGTCCAGTTGTTCCTGGGAGCCGGGCGCGGTCAGTTCAGGGTGTTCGAACACCGTCACCAGCAAGGCGTCGCCCGGGCCGACGACGTATTCAGGCGTCTTGTAGTTCAGCAGTTCCGGGGGCAGTGGTTTGGCCGCTGCGTCCGCCGTTTTCTGCTGCTGCGCAAGGGTGGCAGGGGTGATGTTGATCAGCGTGACCTGGGGACCGTCGGGGTCTTTCTCGGTGACATCGCTGTAAGACATGTACTGACCGGGGGCGAATGCGCAGCCTTGCAACACCAGACTGGAAAGCAGCACGACCGCTAACGTTACTTTCATATGAATGTTCCTTCTCATCCTACTAATAGGTGCGTACTGGCACCGCAGTGATTTCTTTGCATCCCTTACTTACACCGAACATCGGATCACATTCGCTCATGCACCCGTGCACCTCCCGCCAAGCTTACTAGCCCTTGGCCATGTTTGTGGTTATTGGCAGATTTTCTTTTAGAAGGCGTTCTTGTTGACGAAGCCTTTGAAGAGCGTCAGCAGGATGATTTTCAGGTCCAGCCAGACCGACCAGTGCTCGATGTACTGCAGGTCGAATTCAACGCGTTTCTGCATCTTGTCCAGCGTGTCGGTTTCGCCGCGCCAGCCGTTGATCTGTGCCCAGCCGGTGATGCCCGGCTTGACCTTGTGCCGCAGCATGTAACCCGACACCTGTTTGCGGTACTGCTCGTTGTGCGCCACGGCGTGGGGGCGCGGGCCGACGATGGACATCTCGCCGCGCAGCACATTGAAGAACTGCGGCAGCTCGTCCAGCGAAGTGCGCCGCAGGAACGCGCCCAGCGGCGTGATGCGACTGTCGTTGCGCGTGGCCTGGGTCACCACCGAGCCGTTTTCCTGCACGCTCATGCTGCGGAATTTCCAGACCATGATCGGCCGACCGTCCAGCCCGTAACGGCGTTGACGGAACAGCACCGGGCCGGGGGAGGTGAGCTTGATCGCCAGGGCAATCAGCATCAGCGGCAGGGCGATCATGGTCAGGATGATGCTCGACAGCACGATGTCTTCCAGCCGCTTGACCACGCTCCAGGCGCCGTCCATGGGCGAGTCGAAAATGCTGATGCTGGGCAGGCCGTTGATGCTCTCGCTGCGGGCGTGCAGCAACTCGAACATGAAAACGTCCGGGATCACGTAGACCGACGCGGTGGTGTCGCTCAAGCCTTTGATCAGTGCCTGCAAACGTTCCTGTGCACCGAGTTCGAGGGTGATGTAGACCTTGTCGATTTTGCCGTCGCGGGCGTCCTGGATCAGTTGATCCAGATCGCCCAGCACCGGAATGCGCCGGCCAATGCGCGCCAGGTCGATCTGCTGCGGCGCCTGGTCATAAAAGCCCAGCAAGTTCAGGCCCATCCAGGGCGCGCGCTCGATGGACATCGCCAGGCGCTCGCCGCAATGGCCGGTGCCGACGATCGCCACACGCCGGGTATTGAAACCCTGGGCGCGCAAACTGTGCAGCACGCTGCGGATCGCTAGACGGTAGCCACACAGCGTTACCAGCACGGCGGCAAACCAGGCCATCTGGCTGTTGTCGGCCAGATGGTCGGGCTGTAACAGCAGGTAGTCGACGAACAGCAGCAACACGAAGGCCAGGCCCCAGTAATTGGCGACCTTCAGCAGCTCGCGCACGATGCGCTCGCCCCGCCACGAGCCGTACAGCTGGTGATATTCAGCCAGCCAGTGGAAAGCCACCGCCGCCAGCAGAATCTGCATCCAGGCTTCGGCGCTCATCGGCGTGCCGGCGAGCAGGTTGATGCCATAACCGCCGACCGCGATGACCGCCAGATCGAGCAGCCGGTGAGCGACGGACAGCGACGATGAATGGGCATGCAGGATGCCCCGTAATGGAGTGCGCATATTCTGTGCTCGCTCAGACGGATTTGATCGGAACAACGCGGGCGGAGAGGTCGCTGCTGACCAGCGTCGGCGCGCTCAGGATCGGCCGGGTGTGTGCTGGCTGGCGGCTCTGACGGGCAGCGCTCAGGCGGGCCTCGACGAACTGGCGCATTTCCTGCTCGAAGCGGGCTTCGCTGAAGCGCTCGGCGTTGCTCCGGCAGGCTTGCGCGGTGATGCGTGAACCGTTGATCTCGAACGTCTCGATGGCGGCCATCAGCGACGCCACGCTCTGCTCCGGGTAGAGCACGCCGGTGGGCTGCGGGTGATCCAGGCCGCAGACCGTTTCCACCACGCCCCCCTTGGCGAACGCGATGACCGGCGTGCCGCAGGCCTGGGCTTCCACCGGGCTGATGCCGAAATCCTCTTCGGCGGCAAACACGAACGCCTTGGCGTTGCTCATGTGTTCCTGCAACACCGCGAACGGCTGATAACCCAGCAGCGTAACGTTCGGCGCGTTGGCCGCAGCGGCCTTGGCCTTGTCCATTTCCGGACCGTCGCCGATCACCACCAGCCGCTTGTTCGGCATGGCCGCGAAGGCTTCGATGATCATCGGCATGCGCTTGTACGGGACCATGCGCGAGGCGGTGAAGTAGTAATCCTGCTTCTGTTCCTGCAGCGCGAATCCGCGGGTGTCCACGGGCGGGTAGATCACCGTGGATTCGCGACGGTAGGCCTTGGTGATGCGCGCGCCAATGAAGTGCGAGTTGGCGATGAAGTCATCGACGCCGGCGGCGGTGCGCTGATCCCACATGCGCATGTAATGCAGGATCATCCGCGCCACTTTGCCTTTCAGGCCGGTGCTCAGGTTCGCCTCTTTGAGGTACTGATGCTGCAGGTCCCAGGCGTAGCGGATCGGCGAGTGCACGTAGCTGACGTGCAACTGGTCCGGGCCGCACAACACGCCTTTGGCCACGGCGTGGCTGCTGCTGATGATCAGGTCGTAACCGGACAGGTCCAGTTGCTCGATGGCCATCGGCATCAGCGGCAGGTAGCGCTGGTATTTGGTCTTGGCCTTGGGCAGGCGCTGGATGAACGTGGTTGTCGCGACCTTGCCGCCCAATTGGGCGCGGTCCTGGTCGCTGAGGAAATCGATGACGGAGAACAGGTCCGCCTCGGGCCAGATGTTGATCAGCGATGCCAAAACCCTTTCGGCACCGGCGTACGTCACCAACCAGTCGTGGACGATTGCAATTTTCATTGGAATTCTCTGCATTAACGGCCAAAGGACGCCCGGCACGTCGAGCGAAGCTCGCGAGGGCGGTCCCACAACCTTTCCATGTTCGCAGGCGCTAAATCAGACGCTCACAGGCTGCGTCTTGGCGTTGCGGTTATTGAGGCGTTTTCCGAGCTGGATGAAAGGGTGTTCGATGTAGCGAAAGCACAGATGGGCGGCGCCCAGGGTCAGCACCGTCGCGACCAGCGCCACCAGCAGGCCCGGTGCGTCGGTCCCGCGCAGCAGAAACTCGCTGAGCATGCCCATCGACGGGTGCAGCAGGTACAGCGAATAACTCACTGCGCCCAGCCAGACCAGCGCCGGGTGGTTCAGACGCACACTGCGGGTCAGCAGCACGAAGCTGACGATGGCCACGGCGTAGGTGAAGCAGTAACGGCCCCAGGTTTCGCCGGTGCCCATGTCCTTGCTGTAAGCCATGATCAGCGTCGGCGGCAGCAGCACGGCGAAGGCCACGAACAGCATGTTCAGGTTTCGCGTCAGCGCCGCGCTGTGTTCGGCCAGCAACCACTGGCGCCACACCGAGCCGAAGAACATCAGCGACAACGCCAGGGGCAGCGCCACCGGCAGTTTGTGTTCGGTCAGTGCGCGGGCAATGCCCATTGCCAGCGCGGCGAGCAGAAACACCAGCGAACAGCGCGCCCGGAATGCCAGGTCGTACAGCTTGCCGGCGATGAACAGCGCCAAACACAGGCCGTAGAAAACCAGTTCGATGAACAGCGTCCAGTACAGGCCGACCACGTCGTCAAAACCCAGTGCCGCTTGCACCATGGTCAGGTTGGCGACGATCTGCGGCCAGGGCGGCAGCGGCGCGCCGGTCAACTGAAGCATCAGCACAAACAACACCAGCGACAGCCAGTAGGCCGGGTACAAACGCATGAAGCGTGAGATCAGAAAGCGTCGGGCGCCGTCGGGCACCGGCTTGAGGCTGTAGGGAATCACTACGCCGCTGATCATGAAAAACCACAGCACCCCCAATTTGCCGGGGTCGATCAGGTAATCCAGCGCCCAGACGTGACCGATCACCGGTGCGTACAAATGGGTGAAGACCACCATCAAGGCAGCGATGCCGCGCAACGCGTCGAGGTAGGCAAGGCGTTTCATGGCAGTGCCTCAGAGCTTGCTGGAAGATTCACGACCCAGGGCATCGCTGCCCTGGCTGCTGCGCCGGTCTCTGGCCGGACTCAGCAGCGCGTCGATGCGTTGGGAAACCTGGCGCGCCGATTCTTCCCAGGAGAACCGCGCCACGTTGTTCAGTCCGCGTCGGCGCAGCGACAGCCGCAACGGCATGTCAGTCAGAATGCGCTCCATGGCGGCGGCCATGTGCTCAATGTCCAGCGGGTCGAAATACAGCGCGCTGGCCTGCAGCACTTCAGGAATCGACGCCGCGTTCGCCGCCAGCACCGGGCAACCGCACGCCTGGGCTTCCAGGGGCGGAATGCCGAAGCCTTCATACAGCGACGGAAACACAAAGGCCGTTGCGCCCTGGTACTGGCTGATCAGTTCGTCGTCGCTCAGGCGGCCCAGAAAGCGGATGCGTGGGTCACGGCTGGCCAGGCGTTGCAGGTTGTCGTCGCTGAAGATTCCGCTGGCGCCCCCGACGATGCGCAATTGCAGATCATCGTGACCGCGCAGCAGGAGGAACGCCTGAATCATCCGGCTGAAATTCTTGTGCGCGCTGGGCGAAGACACCGCCAGCAGGTAGTCCTGTTGCTCTTTAAGGGGCGGGCCCGGTTGAAACGCACCGCTGACGGCGTTGGGCACCACGAAGATTTTCTTCTCCGGAAATCTGTAGAACTGCGAGATTTCGCCCTTGGAGAAGGCGCTCACCGTCAGCAGCGATTTGATCCGGGACAGCATGATCGGCGTCATGGTCCGGTAGAGCAGGCGAAAGGTGCGCGTGTAGCTTTCCGGGTGACGCACATAGGTGACGTCGTGGTGGGTCGCGATCTGATTGCCGTACAGCAGCGGCGCGGTGCTGCACAGCGAAATCAGCAGCGGGTTGCCCTGACGGCGCAGGTACAGCGGCAGGTCCAGTTGCTCCCACAGGTGGCCGCTGTGACTGCCGATGCATTGCACGTCGAGGGCCTTGGCGCTCTCGTGCATCTGAATGCCGTGG
Source organism: Pseudomonas sp. AK106 (assembly GCF_053903055.1). NCBI lineage: Bacteria > Pseudomonadati > Pseudomonadota > Gammaproteobacteria > Pseudomonadales > Pseudomonadaceae > Pseudomonas > Pseudomonas sp. AK106. Next base: position 3,885,194 of record NZ_CP096426.1, on the reverse strand, counting down.
GGCGCAACGAACACCACGTCGTCGCGCAGCTGCTTGAGGGCCAGGCAGATCTGTTCGGCGAAGCGTTGAACGCCACGCAATTCCTGGGTCAGGAAACGTGCATTGATCACAATCATTGTGGTCGACCTGTAGAAGAGATAAAGGGGTCGTGCGCAGAGCCGTCAGCGCCCTGGATGAAGGGGCGCCCAAAAGAAGGGCCGAAATAAAAAAGGCAGAAATCAGGGCAAGGCAAACAGTGCCGGGCGTGTGCCCAGGCTTATTATTTTCGGGAAGTCATCAATCGGCACTTGCGCCGAGCAACGCCCGTCGTTGCAGTTCCACGGGATACCGCTGTCGACCAGCCCGCGTTGCGGCTGGCGGGTGTCGATGTATTGCACGTTGCCGCGCAACACGCTGCTGGCGTCCACCTTGATCGATCGCGGCAGCCCGGCGGTCCAGGCGACCATGATCTGTTCCGAACCCCGGGCGAACCGCAGCAGGTATTGCGAGTCGATTTCCCGACTCTTTTCAGCGTCGTAGCGGAATTGATGCAGCGTCGGGCTGATGGCCTTCAGCGTCAGGTACGCCTGCTTGACGCTCAGGTCCTGATTGAGCAGGCCGAAGTTCTGCTCCGGGTCAGTGCCGTCGGGGCCGTCGTTGAGCAGGCCGTTCCACCACATGCCCTTGATGTTGGGCATCGTCTGCGCCAGGAAGAAACTGCGCGCCAGAAACGCCGCCTGAATCTTCTCGTCACCGCCGCAGCGGCCGTCGTTACTGGGCCAGCCTATTTCAGTGAGGTACAGCGGCACCGGCTCTTTATTGCGGTTCTTTTCCGTCAGGTCCTCGCTGATCCTGCGCAGCCAGGCAATCCAGTTTTCCGGGGTGTTGCGCTCATCCGAACGGCAATACACATAGGGATGAAGCGACAGCCCGTCGACATGGTTGAGCACCCCCGATTCCACCAGCCGATCGGCAAACCCCAGGTCCATGCCCTGGCTCGTCACCGCGCCGGCCAGGATCACCATCGGCCGCTGATTGGCGCGAATGCGCTTGGCGGTCTGTTCGATGAGCAGGCTGTAGTCTTCGGCGAACCCAGGATCGACCGGGTTTTCCTTGTCCCACTCATTCCAGATCTCGTAGAAGTCCACGCTGTCGGTGAGCTGGCGGGTGACGAAGCTGGCGTAGTTGCCGTACGCATCGCGCATCGAGGGTTTACGCGGTTTGGCGTAGTTCTCGTAAAACGGGTTGCCGTAGCCCAGCACCAACAGCGGTCGCAGGCGGTTTTCCTGGGCGGTGCTCAGGAATGACTGCCACGAAGGCTCAATCTTCAATAACCCTCGTCGGGGCTCGGCGCTGGACCAATAGGCATCGTCGCGCACCGAGTCGACACCCGCCGCTTTGAGCAGCTGCAGCGCGCGGCCGGAGGTGCCGGGTTTGTTCATCAAGTGCGTGTCGACGCCGATGATGAACGCTTCGTCAGCCCGCGTGGCGCAACTGATCAACAAGCCCAGCAACAGGACGGCCGAGGGTCGTCGTAACCGGGTCAGGTATGGGATGAGCATGGCTTGTCTCAGTGAAGAGGCACGGTCCGGAGCACTTGCTCAGGTAGGTCTCGGGCCGTCGGCGTTAGTGTCGGCATCACGTGCAGGCATGCCGCCGTGTTCAGACCGGGTGGGGCAGCGTGTCCCGGTTGGGCTGGGCAATGTCGTCCAGCAGCGTCTGGGCAAAAATGCTTTGGTAACTGTCGAGCATCAACTCAAGGTTCAGTAATGACGCCACGCTGACCCGCGCTTGACCGCTCAGGCGCGCCAGCAATTCCGGGTTCTGGTGCAAACGCAACATCGCCTGGCCCAGTGAGTCGGGGTCCTGCGGGTCGCACAGCAAACCGTTGAGCGGGTCCTGAATGATCTCCGGCAAACCGCCCATGCGGCTGGCAATCACCGGCACCGAGTGGGCGCAGGCCTCGACGGCGACCATGCCGAACGGCTCGTTCCACAGCGACGGCACCACGGCGACGTCGATCTGGCGGTAGAACGCTTCAGGCGTCTGGTAACCGACGAAGCTGATCTTCGAGGAATTCGCCAGCGCCTTGAAGGTGGCTTCGTCATCCGTCTGGCCACGCCCGGCGATCTGCAGCGTGGCGTCGAAGGGCAATCGCTGAAACTGCTCAATCAGCCAGGCCACGCCTTTCTGATGGGACAGCGTGCCCATGTAGCCGAAGCGCAACGGCGCTTTTTTCGTCGCCAGGTCCGCTTGCCGCCGCTGATGGGGCGAGGCGGTCGGCGGCGTGAACGGGCTGGCGTTGTGCACCACGTACGGGCTGGCGGCGCTGAAATAACCGCGCTGCTGCAGCTTTTCCAGAATGAAGCGGCTGACACCGACCACCGCCGCGACCTGGGCCGAGCGCGCGTCGTGGCCCTTGCGGAAAGTCTGGCAGCTGCCACATTGCTCCTGGCAGCACTGGCCGCGTTTGAACATGTTGCTGCTCGGGCACATCAGGTACATGTCATGCAGCACCTGCACGATCGGCAGTTTTGCTGCAGTGATCTCGTCCCAGACCGACACCGACCAGCCGGCCAGGTTGTGGCAGACCACCAGTTGCGGCTGCTCGTTGCCGATGACGTGTTTCACGTAGCGGCGCATTGCGCCGTTGTAGCGATCCCGCAAATGCCAGCCCAGGCGCGCCAGACGGCCAGGCCGTTGTGCGCCGAAATGCCAGTAGAAATTACGCAGGCCGGCCCGGTAGACCTTGACGCCGTTCACCGCTTCAACGCTCAAGCCCGCGTCGGGGCCGGTCACCAGCACGCTGACTTCACAGCCGCGCTGCTGCAGGCCTTCGACGGTACGCTGAAGAATGATTTCCGCGCCGCCTCCAATGTGAGGGGCATACAGGCTGCTGATGAACAGTATTTTCATAATGGATACGACTGATTCAGACCCAGTACCCCGGACTCACCGTCGCGGATGGCTTGTTCGATCAGGCCGAGGCGCTCCTCGGCACCGCGCCGCTTGGCGATCAGCCGCAGCAGGCGGAAGAACACCCAGCGGTTGAGGCCGTACAGCAGCGACGAATTGGCCCAGATGTTTTTGTCGAACCAGGCCTGGTTGCGTGCGCCGTAGTAGGCGCGCAAGTCCGAGCCCCCCAGCAGGAAGCTCTCGTAGATGTTGTTGGTGCGCGCCTTGATGTTCCACGAGCTTTCCAGGTCGTCGAGCAAGGCGTCCGGCACCAGAAAGATCCGGCCGCCACCGGCGGTGATGCGAAAGGTGTATTCGCTGTCGTCGGCGTACAGCATCAACGCGTCCAGCGGCAGGCCGATGCGGCGATACAGATTGCGGTGGGCAAGCAGGCCGCCGTACGTGGCGAACGGCAACTGCACCATGGGCAGTTTGCGGTGCGGGCTTTGCGGCGCGCCCCACGGCAGTCGGCGCCAGATCTTGTAAGGCAGCTGCGCGATGTGAAAACCGAAGAAGCTCGAGCGACGCTGAATGGCGAAGCGGTTCGGCACGCCGGCGGCGATGTCCGCCTGATGGGTTGGACGAAAGCCCAGCACGGCGGCCTTGTCTTCACCGTCGATGCGTTTACGCTCTTCAAGCACCTTGTGCAGCGTGGCGATGGCGTTGATGGTCGGCGCGTTGTCATCGTCCATCAGCCAGATGTGCTCGGCACCGGCGTCCAGCGCGGCCTGGATTCCCACCGAATAGCCCCGCGCCGAACCGGTGTTCTCGTGCATGTAGATCACGCTGACCTGATTCGGCCAGGTGCGCCGCAGGGTGTCCAGCGGCGCGGTGGACGCGTTGCTGACGATGATCACGCGATCGATCAGCGGACTTTCCAGGGAGCGGCTGACCAGCGTGTGCAGGTAGTTGAAACGATCACCATAGGTGAGCGTCACCAGTGTGGTTTTCTGGGTCATGGCGAGTTCCGGGCGAAGGGGGGTCAAGAGGCTGAAAGCATCAGCCCCGTGGGAATCAGGATGTGTGGATCAGAGGTGCAAGAAGTTGAAGGGCAGTAAGGCTCGGTTCAAGCCTGGACTTGCATCCGCGACAGGCTGCTGACCGGCAGGCTGACCTTTTGCTCGCGTTGCAGCAGGTTAAGGAGAATCACCGCGCGTTCATCACCGTCGGCGGCGAGGAAGATCGCCTCGACGTCGTTGAAGCCCTCGGCGGTGATCCGCACCGTTTCACCTTCTTGAAAGGCGACCCTGGCCGGCGGCGCCAACGGCGCCAACAGACGCTGGCGGATTTGCTCGATCAACGCATCCTGCACCGGAACCGGCATGCCGCCGAAGGTGACGATGCGCGCCACGCCGCGGGTCGAGCGGATCGGGTACCAGTTGTCGCTGGCTTGATCCATGTGAATGAACAGGTAGCCGGGGAAGAGCTCTTCTTCGGCCGGTGCCCGTGAGCCGCGTTTTTTCTCGCCGTGCTTGACCGGGCGGTAGCACTCGAACTGCTGACGTTGCAGGTGCTCTGCCGCGCGTGCTTCCTGGCGGGGTTTGGTCTGGATGAGGTACCACCGCGCGGAGCCACAGGCGCTGTTGACGACTTCAGACATACATTTCACTCCACTGCGATCCGGTGCGACCCGGTCAGGACAACGTCAGGTTTTGGTGCCAGCCCGCGCATTATGCCCGGCCCGGCGCAGGATGGATGCTTGTCCAGCCCGTATTCGGTCAACATCTGCTGCACCTGCTCGACGCAGTTGAACATCAGCACATCAATGATCGACAGGTTGGCGACAAAAGGTTGCCGAAACTGCCGATACACCACCGGGTTCATCCGGAAGAACCGCACCAGCAAACCGTTGCGGGCGAAGTGATCACGGTCGTAGAGCACCGATCCGCCTTCCGGGGTGATGAACGTGGTGGCTTCAAACGTGTGAGCGATGCGGATGATGCGCTCCTGCTTGTCCGCAGCGCTACCCAGTATAAGGTCCGAGCTGCGCAGGATCGGCGTCACGATGTGTAGATAAGCACAGATTTCACGGATGGCGTGTTCGGCATACAGCGCGATGTTCTGCTGCGGAAAACGGATCAACCGCTCCAGCAGCGGCATGACCTGCGCGAAGTAGGGCGCCTCTCGGTAACTCTCGGCGAGCAGATCGATCAGCCGTGGCGCTTCATCGCTGAAGTGCTCACACAGTTGGCGCTGATTGATCTGCAGCTGAAAGCGGTCTTTCTTCAACGGGAAGCTAATCAGCCTGGCCGCGCCGTTGTGCAGGATGCGATTGCGATTGACCCAGCCGGACCGCACATACTGCAGATCATCTCCCAGGACGAAGACGTCTGCAGCAGCGATGAGCTGAAAGTAGCCCAGGTACGGGAACAGATAGGGCTGCATCACTGCAAGGGTCCTGGCCATGTGTTTCTCCTTGGTGTGCGTGTCGATTTACTTGCGGACCGTGGTGTAGTCGTAACCGTACGCGGCGCAGTCGTAGTCGGCGGTCGACGCCTTGCGCAGGACGCCGTTGAAGATCGCACCCTTGATCAGAATGCCGTTGTGCATCAGGCGGCGTTTGCACGCTTCGATTTCCTTGGCCGTGCTCAGGCCGAAGCGGGTCACCAGCAGGCAGGTGCCGGACTGACGGCCGACCAGCGTGGCATCAGTCACGGCCAGAATCGGCGGGGTGTCGATGATCACCAGGTCATACAGCGGCGACAGCTCGCTGATCATTTTGTTGAAGTTGTCGTGCATCAACAGCTCGGACGGGTTCGGCGCCGCGTAACCGCAGGAGATGAAATCCAGGTTCCGCACTTCGGTGTGGTTGATGACTTCCTTGCTGCCCAGACGCGCAGCGAGGGTGTCCGACAAACCATGCTTGGGCGTCAGGTTGAACATCTTGTGCAGGTAGCCTTTGCGCATGTCGGCGTCGATCAGCAACACGCGTTTGCCGGTCTGCGCAATGATCACCGCCAGGTTGCTGGAGACGAACGACTTGCCCACGCCCGGCGTCGGGCTGGAAATCATCAGCACGTTGTTGCGGGCTTCAAGCATGGCGAAGTGCAGGCTGGTGCGCAGGCTGCGCAGTGCTTCGATCGCCAGTTCCGTCGGCGCGCTGACGCTCAGCAGGCGCGGCTCCTTGCTCGCCGAACGGCTCTGGGCGGCCTTCTCCATGCGTTCCTGCAGTCGCGAATACGGCAGCGACGCGTACACCGGCATGCCGAGGTTTTCGATGACTTCCGGGTTGTCCACGCCGCGATAGAACGCCTGGCGCACAAACACGGTGGCAACGGCCAGCAGCAGACCGATCAGGGCGGCGACCAGCACGATGATTTTGCGCATCGGCTTGACCGGCTCTTCGACGTTGGCGTCGGCGTTGTCGATGATGCGGACGTTGCCGATGCTGCCCGCGCGCAGAATGTCCTGCTCCTGGCTCTTGTCCAGCAACAGGGTGTAGGTCTGCGAGGTCACCTGCATGTCCCGGTTCAGCCGCAGCAACTCTTGTTGCGTGGCCGGCAGGGCTTCGATCTTCTTCAGCAGCGCGGCTTTCTGCGATTCAACCTGGCCGATCTGCGTCATCAGGGCGCGGTAGGTCGGATGCTCCGGCGTGTACAGACGCTCGACGTCGACGCGCTTCATTTTCAGGTCTGACAGGGTGCCTTCCAGCTTGACCACCTGATCCAGAACGGACTTGGTTTCAACGCTCAGGTCAACCGACTTGGCGCCCATCTGGAAGTTGTTCAGCGCGATTTCCGACTGCTCCAGCTGCTTGCGCACGGCAGGCAGTTGCGAACGCAGGAACTCCAGACGCTGGGCGGCTTCGGCCGAACTGCGCTCGACGTTCTGACGCACATACAGGCGGCTGACTTCGTTGAGGATGCGTTTGGCCAGTGCCGGGTCGGGGTCTTGGATCGACAGATAGACGATCCCGGAGTCCTTGCCCGCTTCCATGATTTTCAGACGGTCCTGATAATCCAGCGCGGTGGTCAGGGTGCGTTGACGCGCCACGGTGAACTCGGTGCCCGGACGGGCATTGAGCGCCGCCACCTGAATTTTGATGCCGCTGCCTTCCACAGTCTGGCCGACCGGGCCACTGAGCAGCTTGTTGCGGTCTTCGTCATAGAGGGTAAAGGTGCCAGGCTTGCCCGCCACCATGGTCATCTTTTCACCCAGCAGCGCGTCCGGCACGTCCAGCTGGAACACGTCGATTTTCTCGCCACCCCAGGCGTAGCTATTTAAGCCGAACATTGGATCGGCCACTGCGCCTTCACGCTCCGGCTTGAACCGACGCGCCATGTAGCTGCCCAGCCCCGGGATGTACTTGGGCTTCTGCACGATGTACAGCTTGAGGTCATCGACGACCTTGCCCAGCACTGCGCGGGATTTGATCAGCTCGATTTCGGTGGTCGCCTGGGACACCGACAGCGGCTTGCTGGAAATTTCGGTGCGGCCTTCGATGCCGACTTTGCGCGGCTCGATCTGAATCATCGCGTTGGCCTGGAAGATCGGCGTGGCCAGAATGGCGTAGGTGGCGCCGAGCAGGACGCAGATGCCGACAATCGACGCAATCAATCCTTTGTGATCGAAAAGTGTGCGCAAGATAGTCGCCAAATCGATCCGGGAGTCCTGGACCTCGTCCAGAGAAGTACGGTTCATAGCGGTCATTTATCTTGGATCTCCTGACTGAATATAAGGAAGCCAGTCGTCGACACAACGCGAAAGCTGCTCGTAGGTCTGTTCAAAGGCTAGTTTCGGGCGCCGGTAGGGGTCGGCGATTTCCAGCGCTTGTTGCCATTTGCCAATCAGAAACGTCTTGCCGCGTACCTCGGGGGCCAGCTTGAGGACGCTCTGGGTCTGACGATGCTCCATGACCAGGATCAGCTCAGCTTCGTGAAGCATCTGCCGATCGATCTGACGGCTTCGATGTTTGTGGGCGGGGACACCGTTGACGTGCAGCACGGCCTGAGCCAGCGGGTCGATGGTGGAACTGAGCATGGCGTGGGTGCCGGCCGACGAGATCTGGACGCGCGCATTCGGCACCCGTTGTCGGAACATGGCTTCGGCCATGGGGCTGCGACAGATATTGCCGACGCAGACCACCAGGACGTTACTGAACATGACCTTTGCTGAGGGTCGTCATCAGTCTCTTGCTGATGTTTGCGGTGAAGTTCTGCCCAACGGCCAGGAGTGTCTGCATCTTGCGTTTGGGGGTAATCGCCGACAGCGAGTACTCGACCAGCTCCATCAGGAAATGCTCATACAGCTCTTGATGACCGAGCCGGTTGTAGTAGTTGGCCAGGGCGCCCGAGGTCTGCAGCGCCATGTGCAGCTTGCGTTTGTTGGAGCGCATGGAAAACACGCCGCCCGGGTGCAATCGGTACATGGCCGGCTTGACCTCGCCCATGAATTTGCCCTTGCCGTAGGCGCCGAGCAGCGACCACCAGACCAGATCATTGAGCGGCGCGGCGCGCAGCTCGGGGGGCAACGACTCGAACACGTTGCGGAACACCGTGGTCAGCGTCGACACCGGCCGCGCCTTCTGCAGCTCCAGCGCCGTGGCGTCCCCGCGCAGCTTGCCTTGCAGCTGGATCGGGTACTGGCCGCTGATGTCGAAGGGGATCGCGTCGTGGTAGGTCAGCACGTAATCCGGATTGTTCTCGAGAAAATCCACCTGGATCTGCAGCTTGCGCGGGTCCGTCCAGTAGTCGTCGCCTTCGCAGTAGGCGATGTAGCGGCCCCGTGCTTCGCCGAACAGACGCGGCACCGGCGGGTTGTTCTGCGAGTACTGATTTGTCTCGTGGTAGAAGGGGCGTATCAGCGTCGGGAAGCGTTTGACGTAATCGGCAATGATGCGGGCGGTGCCGTCCGTGGAGGCATCGTCGTTCACCAGGATTTCGAATGCGAACGTGGTTTGCTGCATCAGGAAGCCTTCCAGCGTCTGCGCGACATAGGCCTCCTGGTTGTAGGCTGGGCAGACGATGCTGACCAGGGGCGCGGCGCACGGCGAGGCGCTCGTCTTATTGCTAGTAGCATCCATGGCTTGAGTACTCGGAGTTAAACACTGGGTTTGCTGAACAAAACGGAAATCTTCATCACCAGCGGCTTGTAGCTGGCGGCCACCATCAGCAGCGTGAGCAGGCCGCAGACGGCCAGACCCAGGAAGATGCTGATGCGGTTCTCATTGGCGATCAGGCGCAGCAGCGGCTCGGTGATCGCAAGGCCCACGCCGGTCATCACGCTGATGCGGATGATGTCGCGCAGCCATTGGCTGTGAATCCCCGGGGCCAGACGCTGGTGCACGATCACAGGCCAGATGGCGAAGGACACGACGCGCAATACGAACCAGGCGATCGCCGCGCCGTAAGCGCCGTAGCCGCGAATCGCCAGAAACATCACCGGCACCGTGATCAGCGCTGAAACAACGCTGTACCAGACGTGCAGGTGCATGCGCCCATAGGCGTATTGCAGGTAAAACTGGAACGCGCTGACCGCCATGATGGCGCTGCCCAGCGAGTACCACGGCAGAATCGTCCGGCTCCAGTCGGCGGCAGGCCGGTCGCCCGACCAGGCAAACACCATCTCGTCGGCGTGCAGCGCGATCAGTGCCGCGAGGGGAAACAGGAACGTGCACACAAACCGGTTGGCCGCGAGATACAGCTGGTGCATGTCGTCCCGGCGCCCTTCAGCCATCAACACGGTGAGGCGCGGCAGCAGCGTCTGCGCCAGCGGGTTGGAGAGCATCATGATCCCGGTGGTGATCAACGCCACCAGCGAGAAGTAACCGTATTCATTGAGCGGCAGCAGCTCGGAGAGCAACACTTTGTCGATCTGGGTGAGCACGATCCACAGCACCGCAGTGCCGGACATGCTGGCCGCGAACGGGATGATCGGCTTGACCAGATCCCAGTCGAAACCGGTCAGCGGCGACGGCGTCGGCATCTGCTGATAGGCACGGCCCGCGAAGATCAACGCTTCGATCAAGCCCACCAGCGCCTGGAATTCGAAAAAGTGCACCGGGTCGTTGGAAATCGTGCTCACCAGCAGCAGGCCGCCGAAGTAGCGCAGCGTGGCGATCATCACGTTAGCGATGTTCAGCCATGCATGCTGTTCAAGGCCTTGAATCCCGCTTTTGTACAGCGTTGAAAACAAGCGCAGGGCGATGACGATGCCCATCAGCCCGATGCACTGCACCAGCGTCTCAGTCGTCAGTTCCTGGGCATTGAGCCAGTGCACCGCGATCCATCCGCTGCCGGCATACATCGCCACGCAGCAGAGGCCCGCCAGTGGCAGGAAGATGATTTCGAACGAACGCAGCAGGCGCCCGGTGTAGCGATCCAGTCCATCGCTGCCCTGACGATGGGCCACCGCCCTGACCAGACTCGGCGACATCCCTGCGTCCAGCAATTGCAGCCAGGCCTGCAGCACCGAGAAGAATCCGATCAGCCCGTATGCCTCGGCGCCCATGTGGCCGAGGTAGAACGGCATGATCAGGATCCCCACGAGCAGCGTGTAGGCCTGGCCTGCATAGCTCAACGCAGTGTTGCGTATGACTGAGCGCTTGGTTGACATCGAAAGTCCTTCCGGCGTAAAGGGATGAATGGCGCGGCGGGGTTACATGACCTTCGCGAGGGACGGCACACGGTACGGCGAGTGGGCGGCGCTGGTTTCGGCGATCACCGTGTTGATCACGCGATCCTGATCGTCGTGCAGCAGGCCCGGGTAAATCGGCAGGCACAGCACGCGCTCGCTCAAGGAACGCGAAGCGGTTTGTGCCGCTTGCGGCTGCAGGTACTCGAGGGTGTCCAGGGACGGGTAGAAGTAACGGCGCGGGTTGATCCCGTTGGTGTTCAGCGCCGAACGCAAACGCAGCAGTTGTTGTTCGTCGCGCAGGGCGATCGGGTAATAGCTGTGGTTGAGTTCGCTGTTGTTTTCCGGCCGCTGCAGGTCGACATAATCCCCCAGGCGGGTGGTGTAGCGGTCAGCGATTTCAGCGCGTTCCTGAAGAATGTTCTCGATGTCGTCGAGAATGCACAGGCCCATCGCGGCGGAGAATTCGTTGAGCTTGGCGTTGATGCCGATCCCGTCGATCTTGTCGACGTCGGCGATGCCGAAGTTGCACAGCAGGTGAGCACGGCGCGCGGTTTCGTCATCGTTGGTGATGATCGCGCCGCCTTCGATGGTGTGAAACAACTTGGTGGCGTGAAAGCTCAGCGTGCTGATGTCACCCCAATTGAGCACCGACTGGCCGGCGTGGCGTACGGCGAAGGCATGGGCGCCGTCGTACACGACTTTCAGATTGCGCCGACGGGCGATCTCTTCGATGCGCTCAACCGCGCACGGGTTGCCGAACACATGGGTGCCGACAATGGCGGTGGTGTCGGAGACGATGCGGCTTTCGATGTGCTCGGGCGAAATGTTCCAGGTCTGGGCGTCGATGTCGGCGAAGATCGGGCGAATGCCTTCCCACTGCAACGAACTGCTGGTGGCCACGAAGCTGAACGGCGTGGTCACGGCGCTGCCGCTCAGGCCCAGCGCGCGGTAGGCGACTTGCAGGGCGAGGGTGCCGTTGTTGGTGAGGATGACGTGTTTGACGCCCAGGTAATCTTTCAGGCGTTGTTCGAGCTCGCACACCAGCGGCCCGTGGTTGGTCAGCCAGCCGCGTGCATAAATGCCCTCGACGTATCCTTTGAACTTGTCGATATCGCCCAGGTAGGTCTTGGTGACGTTGATCATCGAATTCTCCATTTCAGATGCACAGCTTTTAAAAGGCTTTCCGGGCCGTGATGCGGTGGCGCCGGTGTGACGCCGGGCCATCAACGCCAGGTTCGAGCGAAATCAGCTGGGGGTGGAGGCCGGCGGCGGGTTGCCTGCCTTGCTGCTCATCCGCCGCGCGCGGCCCTGATTGATTTTCAGGATCAATCGAGTGGCCAGGCTGCCTGCATGGGGATCGCCGAAGTGGAAGAGCGCGGTGGCGCGCTTCACGTCTGGCCGGCAGGCCTGGTTGGCGTGCAGGCTCCGATAACCCCAGAAGAAATAAACGCTGCCCGGCTCCAGGCGCAGGACGTACGGCTTGAGCCAGTTGCGCTGCATGCCTTTGATGATCCAGCTGCGGGTGATCTTGTTCTGCAGCAGGGCTTTCTCGATCACGTTGAACACCACCCATGAGCGCACCCGGCGGATGTTCGGAAACAGCATCAGATCGCCGCGTCCTTCTCCCTCACTAGGAATGAACACCGGGATCAGTGCAGTCACCAGGCTGGCGTCGTAATGAAAGCTATTGGACTCGCGCTTGCCCTGGTTGCCCTGCACGCAGCGCAGCACCGGAAAGATGCGGTCACTGGCGGCGTCGCGGCGGGCCGCATGGTGATAGAGGCGACCCAGCAGTGTCTTGAAGCGCGGGTCGGACCAGTAGCTCGCCAGCAGGCTTTCGCTAAGTGCCGCCTCACCGTGGTAGGCAAAGTATTCGCCCTGGTGTTTCTGCGCCTGTTCGTCAGTCCAGGCCCGCAACTGCTGCAGGTCCGTGTCAGGCACGGCCGCGTTCAGTTTTGCAAAGCCGTTGGTATCGATTTCGTCAGCCAGTCGCTGAACCAACTGCTCATCCATGTCGAAAGATAAAGGCATTGCATCAGGCCCTCGTAGGGAGTGAGGAGTGCAGGGGAGGGGAGAGAATTACGCTTTAGGCAAGCTACCGCCCGAATCTGCAGATCCTGCCGTTGTATTCATTAATATGTGCATTCAAACGGTTGCTTCATACATCACTGGCTGACTAAACCGTTGGGCAAAGCTACCGCCCCACCGAGCATATTCAGTAATTCGGAAAAGCTTTCTTTAAACCAAAAACTGCCCACCGGCGCTGATTTCACACCGTTGGAATCGTTAATTTCATGGGCAGCCGCAGGGTAATTAAGTCGGAATGCTCTCGGCGCACGGCTCTAAGGTCGCGCTGCAAAAACGGGAAAACATTGGACATGCGTATATATCGACGGAGGCGGACTTTCTGTCAAATTATTTCGCCATCATTCTGTTAATTTTTTGATCAGCGGGCGATCAGGCTCTCTAAGTGATTGATTTTAATGACAGTCAATAAAACATCACTGCCCTGTCCTGGTGCGCGACGCTTTTTAGACGCTCGCCAAGACCGGCGCTTTGACAACCAGAAATGACAGGGAAGACGTATTTCCAACGTCAGAACTTGGGCGTGGACCGGGGGCAACGGTTTTATGGCGCTCGATTTTTGAATGGCGCATTCAGTGGTCATTATGCGTCGAGTTAACTAACCACCTGAGTTTGAATTGCCCCATCAACTGATCACGGCGGTGTTGCAGTTTTATACAAAGAACAGTGTTGGGTTATATATAAATCAATGTGGCTGAGTGGGTGACAGGCCCGAAGATTACGCAGGTGCTCGATGCCGTTGTCCGAGCGCTCAATTCCCATGCGTTGGGTGGATGCGGCGCTGCGGTTGCTCAGCCTTGATCGCTGCTCCATTATCCGGGTCTGCGATGCAAACAATTCGGGTCACCAGGAGATTCAATGAATACGCAGTCGAAAACCACTGGAGTGGCGATGCAACGCCTTGCGCAAGCGCGCGCCCTGATGAGCCGTGAAGGCATCGACGCCTGGCTGGTGCCGTCGGCCGACCCTCATCTCTCTGAATATCTGCCGGGTTACTGGCAAGGGCGGCAGTGGCTGTCCGGCTTCCACGGCTCCGTCGGCACTTTGATCATCACCCAGGACTTCGCCGGTGTCTGGGCTGACAGTCGTTATTGGGAGCAGGCGAGCAAGGAGCTGGCAGGCAGCGGCATCGAGCTGGTCAAACTGCAGCCGGGTCAGACCGGCCCACTTGACTGGCTCGCCGAGCAAGCCAGGACGGATTCCGTCGTCGCAGTGGATGGCGCGGTATTGGCCGTGGCGTCGTCGCGTACGCTGGCTGCGAATCTGTACGAGAAAGGCGCACGGCTGCGCACGGACCTCGACCCCTTGACTGAACTGTGGGACGACCGGCCTGCGTTGCCGGCTCAGGCTGTTTATGAGCACTCAACGCCCCACGCTGGCGAAACCCGTGCCGACAAACTCACTCGACTGCGCGCAGTGATGGCCGAGCGTGGCACGGACTGGCATTTCATCGCCACGCTGGACGACATCGCCTGGCTGTTTAACCTGCGCGGGGCCGATGTCTCCTACAACCCGGTGTTCATTTCTTTCGCCCTGATCGGCCCGAACAGTGTCAACCTGTTTGTCGCGTCAGAGAAAGTCGACGCCGCGCTACGCAGTACCCTCGAACAGGAGGGCATCACCCTGCATGAATACACGCGCATCGGCAGCGCGCTGCGCAACGTGCCTAAAGATGCGAAGCTGCTGGTCGATCCGGCACGCGTCACCTGTGGCCTGCTTGATTATCTCGACAGCGAAGTGACGCTGGTCGAAGGCCTCAACCCGACCACGCTGTTCAAATCGCAGAAAAGCGCCGCCGACACCCGGCATATCCGCCAGGCGATGGAGCAGGATGGCGCAGCGCTGTGCGAATTCTTCGCCTGGCTGGATTCAGCGCTGGGCAAAGAGCCCGTCAGCGAACTGACGATTGACGAGAAACTCAGCGCGGCGCGGGCCCGTCGGCCGGGCTATGTGTCCCAGAGCTTCGCCACCATCGCCGGCTTTAACGGCAACGGGGCCATGCCTCATTACCGCGCCACCGAAGAAGAGCACGCGCAAATCGAAGGTGACGGCTTGCTGCTGATCGATTCCGGCGGCCAATACCTGGGCGGCACGACCGACATCACCCGCATGGTGCCCGTGGGCACGCCGACGGCTGAGCAGAAGCGTGACTGCACGCGTGTCCTGAAGGGCGTCATCGCGCTGTCCCGCGCGCACTTCCCCCGGGGCATTCTTTCGCCATTGCTTGACTCAATTGCTCGCGCGCCGATCTGGGCCGACGGCGTCAACTATGGCCACGGCACCGGTCACGGCGTCGGCTATTTCCTTAACGTGCACGAAGGCCCGCAGGTCATTGCCTATCAGGCTGCTGCCACGCCGCAGACCGCAATGCAGCCGGGGATGATTACGTCGATCGAGCCGGGTACGTATCGGCCGGGACAGTGGGGGGTCCGTATTGAAAATCTGGTGATTAACCAAGAGGCGGGCAAGACCGAGTTCGGCGAGTTTCTCAAGTTCGAGACCCTCACGCTGTGCCCGATAGACACGCGCTGCCTTGAAATCGGTTTGCTCACGCATGAGGAGCGTGAATGGCTTAATGAATACCACGCTCAGGTCAGACA
>NZ_CP096426.1:787500-3867500 GCF_053903055.1 Pseudomonas sp. AK106 | reverse complement strand
TACACACGTGCTACAATGGTCGGTACAGAGGGTTGCCAAGCCGCGAGGTGGAGCTAATCCCAGAAAACCGATCGTAGTCCGGATCGCAGTCTGCAACTCGACTGCGTGAAGTCGGAATCGCTAGTAATCGCGAATCAGAATGTCGCGGTGAATACGTTCCCGGGCCTTGTACACACCGCCCGTCACACCATGGGAGTGGGTTGCACCAGAAGTAGCTAGTCTAACCTTCGGGAGGACGGTTACCACGGTGTGATTCATGACTGGGGTGAAGTCGTAACAAGGTAGCCGTAGGGGAACCTGCGGCTGGATCACCTCCTTAATCGAAGACTCAGCTTCTTCGCAAGTTCCCACACGAATTGCTTGATTCATTGAAGAAGACGATAGAAGCAGCTTTAAGCTCCAAGCTGATAGCTCACGCTAACAGTTACAAGCTCGAAATTGGGTCTGTAGCTCAGTTGGTTAGAGCGCACCCCTGATAAGGGTGAGGTCGGCAGTTCGAATCTGCCCAGACCCACCAATTTTGTTATGGGGCCATAGCTCAGCTGGGAGAGCGCCTGCCTTGCACGCAGGAGGTCAACGGTTCGATCCCGTTTGGCTCCACCATAACTGCTTCTGATTGCTGAAAGCTTAGAAATGAGCGCTCCATCCGCTGGGATGATGAGTGTTGATTTCTGGTCTTTTGACCGGATCGTTCTTTAAAAATTTGGGTATGTGATTGAAATATAGACTGGGCACCTCTTTCACTGGTGTGTGTCCAGGCTAAGGTAAAGTTTGTGAAATGCAAACTTTCGGCGAATGTCGTCTTCACAGTATAACCAGATTGCTTGGGGTTATATGGTCAAGTGAAGAAGCGCATACGGTGGATGCCTTGGCAGTCAGAGGCGATGAAAGACGTGGTAGCCTGCGAAAAGCTTCGGGGAGTCGGCAAACAGACTGTGATCCGGAGATGTCTGAATGGGGGAACCCAGCTGTCATAAGACAGTTACCTTACACTGAATACATAGGTGTATGGAGCGAACCAGGGGAACTGAAACATCTAAGTACCCTGAGGAAAAGAAATCAACCGAGATTCCCTTAGTAGTGGCGAGCGAACGGGGACCAGCCCTTAAGTTGATTTGAGATTAGCGGAACGCTCTGGAAAGTGCGGCCATAGTGGGTGATAGCCCTGTACGCGAAAATCTCTTGTCAATGAAATCGAGTAGGACGGGGCACGAGAAACCTTGTCTGAACATGGGGGGACCATCCTCCAAGGCTAAATACTACTGACTGACCGATAGTGAACCAGTACCGTGAGGGAAAGGCGAAAAGAACCGCGGAGAGCGGAGTGAAATAGATCCTGAAACCGTATGCGTACAAGCAGTGGGAGCCCACTTTGTTGGGTGACTGCGTACCTTTTGTATAATGGGTCAGCGACTTATTTTCAGTGGCGAGCTTAACCGAATAGGGGAGGCGTAGCGAAAGCGAGTCTTAATAGGGCGTCTAGTCGCTGGGAATAGACCCGAAACCGGGCGATCTATCCATGGGCAGGTTGAAGGTTGGGTAACACTAACTGGAGGACCGAACCGACTACCGTTGAAAAGTTAGCGGATGACCTGTGGATCGGAGTGAAAGGCTAATCAAGCTCGGAGATAGCTGGTTCTCCTCGAAAGCTATTTAGGTAGCGCCTCATGTATCACTGTAGGGGGTAGAGCACTGTTTCGGCTAGGGGGTCATCCCGACTTACCAAACCGATGCAAACTCCGAATACCTACAAGTGCCGAGCATGGGAGACACACGGCGGGTGCTAACGTCCGTCGTGAAAAGGGAAACAACCCAGACCGTCAGCTAAGGTCCCAAAGTCATGGTTAAGTGGGAAACGATGTGGGAAGGCTTAGACAGCTAGGAGGTTGGCTTAGAAGCAGCCACCCTTTAAAGAAAGCGTAATAGCTCACTAGTCGAGTCGGCCTGCGCGGAAGATGTAACGGGGCTCAAACCATGCACCGAAGCTACGGGTATCATCTTAGGATGATGCGGTAGAGGAGCGTTCTGTAAGCCTGTGAAGGTGAGTTGAGAAGCTTGCTGGAGGTATCAGAAGTGCGAATGCTGACATGAGTAACGACAATGGGTGTGAAAAACACCCACGCCGAAAGACCAAGGTTTCCTGCGCAACGTTAATCGACGCAGGGTTAGTCGGTCCCTAAGGCGAGGCTGAAAAGCGTAGTCGATGGAAAACAGGTTAATATTCCTGTACTTCTGGTTATTGCGATGGAGGGACGGAGAAGGCTAGGCCAGCCTGGCGTTGGTTGTCCAGGTTTAAGGTGGTAGGCTGAAATCTTAGGTAAATCCGGGATTTCAAGGCCGAGAGCTGATGACGAGTGTTCTTTAGAATACGAAGTGGTTGATGCCATGCTTCCAAGAAAAGCTTCTAAGCTTCAGGTAACCAGGAACCGTACCCCAAACCGACACAGGTGGTTGGGTAGAGAATACCAAGGCGCTTGAGAGAACTCGGGTGAAGGAACTAGGCAAAATGGCACCGTAACTTCGGGAGAAGGTGCGCCGGTGAGGGTGAAGGACTTGCTCCGTAAGCTCATGCCGGTCGAAGATACCAGGCCGCTGCGACTGTTTATTAAAAACACAGCACTCTGCAAACACGAAAGTGGACGTATAGGGTGTGACGCCTGCCCGGTGCCGGAAGGTTAATTGATGGGGTTAGCTAACGCGAAGCTCTTGATCGAAGCCCCGGTAAACGGCGGCCGTAACTATAACGGTCCTAAGGTAGCGAAATTCCTTGTCGGGTAAGTTCCGACCTGCACGAATGGCGTAACGATGGCGGCGCTGTCTCCACCCGAGACTCAGTGAAATTGAAATCGCTGTGAAGATGCAGTGTATCCGCGGCTAGACGGAAAGACCCCGTGAACCTTTACTATAGCTTTGCACTGGACTTTGAATTTGCTTGTGTAGGATAGGTGGGAGGCTTTGAAGCGTGGACGCCAGTCTGCGTGGAGCCAACCTTGAAATACCACCCTGGCAACTTTGAGGTTCTAACTCAGGTCCGTTATCCGGATCGAGGACAGTGTATGGTGGGTAGTTTGACTGGGGCGGTCTCCTCCTAAAGAGTAACGGAGGAGTACGAAGGTGCGCTCAGACCGGTCGGAAATCGGTCGTAGAGTATAAAGGCAAAAGCGCGCTTGACTGCGAGACAGACACGTCGAGCAGGTACGAAAGTAGGTCTTAGTGATCCGGTGGTTCTGTATGGAAGGGCCATCGCTCAACGGATAAAAGGTACTCCGGGGATAACAGGCTGATACCGCCCAAGAGTTCATATCGACGGCGGTGTTTGGCACCTCGATGTCGGCTCATCACATCCTGGGGCTGAAGCCGGTCCCAAGGGTATGGCTGTTCGCCATTTAAAGTGGTACGCGAGCTGGGTTTAGAACGTCGTGAGACAGTTCGGTCCCTATCTGCCGTGGACGTTTGAGATTTGAGAGGGGCTGCTCCTAGTACGAGAGGACCGGAGTGGACGAACCTCTGGTGTTCCGGTTGTCACGCCAGTGGCATTGCCGGGTAGCTATGTTCGGAAAAGATAACCGCTGAAAGCATCTAAGCGGGAAACTTGCCTCAAGATGAGATCTCACTGGAACCTTGAGTTCCCTGAAGGGCCGTCGAAGACTACGACGTTGATAGGTTGGGTGTGTAAGCGCTGTGAGGCGTTGAGCTAACCAATACTAATTGCCCGTGAGGCTTGACCATATAACACCCAAGCAATCTGCACAAAGACAGCAGATTGCGGTGTGTGAAGACGCATGAAGACGAAAGTTTGCGAACACACAAGCGGTACCTTGATCACATACCCGATTTGCTGAAGCGTTCGAGAGAACGAGTCAGTACCCGAATTTCTTGACGACCATAGAGCGTTGGAACCACCTGATCCCATCCCGAACTCAGCAGTGAAACGATGCATCGCCGATGGTAGTGTGGGGTTTCCCCATGTGAGAGTAGGTCATCGTCAAGATTAAATTCCAGAACCCCATTTGCGAAAGCAGATGGGGTTTTGTTTTTGCGCGCGATAAAAGAATAGAGCAAAAAAAACCACCCCGTAGGGTGGTCTCCATTTCCAACGCTGATCAGTCACCACGATAGACGCAACCGCTAGTACAGGTTTCGTGAATCCGTATAGCGGACAACTCTGGCAGCAGCGGCTTAAGCTCTTTCCAAATCCACTTCACCAGCACTTCACTGGTCGGATTTTCGAGGCCGGGGATGTCATTCAGGTAGTTATGGTCCAGGCGCTCGTACAGAGGCTTGAAGATTGTCTTGATCTCGGAGAAATCGCGAATCCAGCCGGTATGCGGATCCGGTTCGCCCTGCAGATAGATCGCTACACGGAACGAGTGACCGTGCAGACGTCCGCACTTGTGTCCGTCCGGCACGTGAGGGAGCCGGTGAGCGGACTCGAACGTAAATTCTTTAAAAATTTCCACGGTGATATAAGCCTTGAGAAGTGGCGATCGCCTGCGCGATAAATGCAAGCTGCGAGTTTATCAGCAATGGTTTGGCGAGTGACAGGCTGAACCTGACCACGTGGTTAAACCAGAGGCTCCAGCCGTTCGGCGAGACGGCCCGTGTCTACGAGCTCCAGAAACTCATCCCCCAGCCGCTGGCTGCTTTCCATTGCAGTGCGCCAGTACCGTTGCCGATCTGCATCCCTCCCGACGAACCGTTTGAAATCGCTTCTATCAGGCAGCTTGCGGTAGGGCAGCGTAGCCAGGTACGCGTGTGAGGGAGCCAGCAGCACCACGTCTTGAAGCCGAGTCTGGTCGCCTCTGCGCCATGGCAGTGCCTTGTCAAACCAACCCGGAATGATTTTGTCGGTGAAGTGCGGATACAGCACAATGTCGCTTCCGCTGTACGGAAGGTCCAGATGGTAGTCGAGCAGGCCGCCGTCGCGGAACATCCCTGCGCCGACACCGGGTATCTCTCCAACGCCCTCCATGACCATCGGAATGGAGCCAGACGCCAGCAATGCCTGGCGCAGGTTCAGAGTGTCCAGCGGCAAGCAACACGATGGGAAGTCAGTCAATGGCAGCAGGGGAGGGACGAGGCGTGGGTCGTGCATGACCAGTCGTTCGAAATGTCGCGACAGGCGTGCGCGCCCGATCAGGTTATCAGCGACGACAGCCCCTAGCCCCAGGCTTAACCCTGCGCGATGATCCCGGGCAAGCAAGCCACGGCTTCTGACGATCATCACGTTGAGACGGTAATGAGCATTCGCCAGAACGTGTGCATCATTCGCCTGCAAAAGCGCATCAAGCATCGTCACGCAGCTTCGAGTGACCTGTGCCATCGTCACGCCTTTGGCGAAACTCTGCTCGTTGTACAGGTGGCCAAGTCGCCGGATACCTGCAACCGGGTCCGGCAGGCAGGCGCTAGCAAATCGCCACGAACCGATAGAGGCGCCAATCAACGATCGCTCCCGTTGAGCCCGGGGCAGCCATTCACCGAACAGCGCCAGATCCAGGCCCTGAATGCCCAATGCTTTCGGACCACCCGCGGCGCCAGGGATGATGCCGACATCTATCGGCGATAGGCCTTGCTCCCTGATCCGCGTCATCGCACGCCTGCCGGCCTTGATAGTCAATGCCGGGTATTTGATGTGAATGTTGCTCATGGCCCCTCCGGGTTGGACAGGGGCGAAGTATATCGTGGGTCCCGCTTTCATCCACTGGAGGCTCGACGGGTAGTGGCACGTAGCCAGATAAATTCAGCTTCAATTAAGTTCGCCCGTTTATGGTGGGTTCCGTAAACAACCAGACCCCTACGGAGATCCACCATGAAAATCCTGACTGCCTTTATCGCTGCCACTGCACTCACTGTCACAGCCGGTTATGTCCAGGCCCGGGATTTAGGTCCTGATGAGGCGCTGAAACTGCGCGATGCAGGTACTATTCAGTCCTTTGAAAAACTCAACGCTGTCGCCTTGGCCAAGCACCCTAAATCCACCATTACTGATACCGAGCTGGAACAGGAATATGGCAAGTACGTTTACCAGATCGAACTGCGCGATGCGCAAGGTGTGGAGTGGGACGTTGAAGTGGACGCCGTCAGCGGGCAGATTCTCAAAGATCACCAGGACGCCTGATGATCGCCAGTAAGCGTCCCGCCAAGCGTTTCGTTTACTGTCTGGTGGCCGTATGTGCGGTCACCTCGAGCCTGGAGTGCCTGGCTCGGGACCTGAATCAGGACGAGGTGCTTGAGCTGCGAAGGAAAGGCGTGATTCTGCCGCTTGAGCAGTTCATTGATCAGGCATTGGGGCGTTACCCCGGCTCTAAGTTGCTTGAGGCCGAACTTGAGGAAAAACACGGCGTGTTGGTGTATGAGATTGAGCTTCTCACTGCCGATCATGTGGTGCGCGAGCTGAAATTCGATGCCGGTGACAGCCGCCTCTTGCAAGACAAGGAAGACGATTGATGCGTTTGTTATTGGTTGAGGACCACGTTCCTTTGGCGGACGAGCTCATCAGTACGCTGGGCCGGCAGGGCTACGCGATCGACTGGCTGACCGACGGCCGCGACGCCATTCATCAAGGTGCCACCGAGCCCTACGACCTGATCGTGCTTGACCTCGGTCTGCCGGGGGTTCCGGGGCTTGAGGTCCTGCAGAAATGGCGCTCCGGCGGGCTGTCCACGCCTGTCCTCATTCTGACCGCGCGGGCCTCTTGGGCCGAGCGTATCGAGGGCCTCAAGGCCGGCGCCGACGACTACCTGACCAAACCCTTCCATCCCGAGGAACTGCAGTTGCGCATCCAGGCGCTGCTTCGCCGTGTCCGAGGTCTGGCCAACCAACCGAAACTCGAAGCCGCAGGCCTGCACCTGGACGAGGGGCGCCAGTGCGTCAGTCGCGGTGAGGAGGACATTCAACTGACGGCGGCGGAATTTCGCCTGCTCCGTTATTTCATGCTGCACCCCGGGCAGATACTCTCCAAGAGCCACTTGGCAGAGCACCTTTATGATGGGGAGAACGAACGGGACTCGAACGTCATCGAGGTCCATGTCAATCATTTGCGTCGCAAGCTTGGCCGCGCCGTTGTCGAGACGCGGCGTGGGCAGGGCTATCGTTTTGCCGGGACGGGCGAGTGAGGTCCATTCAGCGACGGTTGAGTCTGGGCCTGATCAGCGTGCTGTTGATTGTCGGGTTGGTCTTGGCGCAGATCAGCCTGTGGCTGTTTGAAGTGGGCTTGCAGCGATACCTCGAGTCTGGCCTGCGCAATGAAAGCGAACTGCTGCTGGTGGCACTGGTTCGCGGTCCGGACGGCTTGCAGCTCGACGAGCATCGGCTGTCGCCCGGCTACCAACGACCTTATTCCGGCCATTATTTCCGGATTGATTTCGACCAGGGTCATTGGCGGTCGCGCTCGTTGTGGGATCTCGAGTTGCCGCATCCCGGACAGCCCGGCCTGCATGCCGATCTTGCCCTGGAAAAGACCGATCAATCGCTGTTGTTGCTGCACACCGATTACCGCAAGTTCGGCCAGACCATCTCCATCACCGTCGCTCAGGACTACACCCCGGTGCGAGACAGCTTTGCACTGGTCCAGCGCATCGGTCTCGGGTTAGGGCTGATGGCCCTGATCTTGATTCTGGTGTTGCAGCGCGTCACCGTTCGCCGCGCCTTGCGCCCCTTGGAAAGGGCCAGAGAACAGATTTTCCAGCTGCAACAAGGGCAGCGATCGCAACTTGATGAGCGAGTGCCGGTGGAACTCGAGCCCTTGGTCGCGCAGATCAATCATCTGCTGGCCCACACCGAGGACAGTCTCAAACGTTCTCGCAATGCCCTTGGCAACCTGGGCCACGCGCTGAAGACGCCGCTCGCGGTCCTGATGAGCCTGGCCGAAGGCGACAAGCTGGCCGGCCACCCGCATGTGCGCGACACCCTGCGCGATCAATTGCAGCACATTCAGCAGCGTCTTGAGCGTGAACTTAATCGTGCGCGGTTGTCAGGCGATGCCTTGCCGGGCTCGCGGTTTGATTGCGCTGCGGAGATTCCCGGGCTGTTCTCCACCTTGCGGATGATTCATGGCGAGCACCTTGAGCTCAGCAGTGAAATCGGTGCGGGTCTGTTTCTGCCGTGGGACCGTGAGGACATCCTCGAATTGCTCGGCAACATCATGGACAACGCCTGCAAGTGGGCCGACAGCCAGGTCAGCCTGAGCATTGCCAAGCACGCTGACGGCTACTGCCTGCTGATCGACGACGATGGCCCGGGCATCCCCGTGCAGCATCGCGATGACGTCATCGGCCGTGGCAATCGCCTGGACGAGCAAGTGACCGGCCACGGTCTGGGACTCGGCATCGTCAAGGACATCGTCGAGGCGTGGGGCGGGCGCATTCAGTTGCTGGACAGCCCCATGGGCGGGTTGCAAGTGCGCATCGATTTGCCCGAGCGAATCAGCCCGCAACTGCCGGGGAGCGAAAGCGCACGTCAATCTTCATGACCTCAACTTTTTGCGCGCCGGGCCGTTAACCGTAAAGGAACCCCAACGGCTCAACGCACAAAAACAAAGGGTCATGACTGCTATGCGGCTAAATCTCAAAGCCAAAGTACTTTCGCTCGCGGTGCTCCCGGTATTGGTGTTCGCACTGATCATCAGCGCCAGCACCGTCATCATGCTGCGTGAACAGGGCAAGCGCGAAGTCGAGGAAACCCGCCAGCACCTGCTCGCGGAGGCCAAAGCCACGTTGCAAAGTTACGTGGCTGTCGCGCTGGGCACCATCAAACCGCTGTATGACGCCTCGGCCCCGGGTGACATGGAGGCCCGCGCGCAAGTCATCAAAATGCTCTCTCAGGTCAACTACGCCAAGGACGGATACTTCTTCGGTTACGATTCTCAGGCGGTGCGGCTGTTCAAGGGCAATAGTCCAGACGGCATCGGCAAGAGCTTTAAAGACGCCCGCGATCCGAACGGTGTTTTCGTCAATGCTGGTCTCGTTGACGTCGCGAAAGCAGGTACTCATTACCTGGAATATTCCTCGGCGCTGCCCGGTTCGAGCGAACTGGTGCCCAAACTGGGGTATACCGAATACCTGCCCAAATGGGACATGGCGTTCGGGTCGTCGATCAACCTGGACAACATCGATGCCAAAGTCATGGAGCTGCAGAAGAATGTCGCCGAGCGCCGGCAGAGCATGCTTGTCAGCATCATCGGCATCACGCTGCTGGTACTGGTGATCATCGCGGCGGCGGGTTTCTGGATCGCGGGCGGTATCCTGCGGCCCCTGCGCCTGATGAAAGCCAACCTCGATGACATCGCCGCCGGTGAGGGTGATCTGACACGGCGTCTGGCGGTGACCTCCCAGGACGAACTTGGCGATCTGGCGGGTTCGTTCAACCGTTTCGTCGACAAGATTCACGGGCTGGTCCGGCAGATCGCCGAAATGACCTCTCAATTGACCGGGCTAGTGGGTGAAGTGACCGATCAGGCGCAGCGTTCCGAGCAGGCCATGGAGCGTCAGCGTCACGAGACCGATCAGGTGGCTACGGCGATTAATCAGATGTCGGCCGCGGCCCAGGAAGTCGCGAAGAGCGCGCAGGGTGCCTCGGTGGCTGCGCAGCAAACCGATGCCGAGGGTCAGGCCGCCAAGCGAGTGGTCGACGGCAGCATTCAGCAGATTCACGCGTTGGTGAACGACATCCGCGACAGCGGTACGTCACTGGACAGCCTGCAGAATGACGTGTCGTCCATCGTCGGCGTGCTCGGGGTGATTCGTTCCATCGCCGATCAGACCAATCTCCTGGCGCTCAACGCCGCGATCGAAGCCGCGCGTGCCGGGGAAGCGGGTCGCGGGTTCGCAGTGGTAGCGGATGAGGTGCGTGCGTTGGCCAGCCGCACGCAGCAAAGCACTCAGGAAATTCAAGGCATGATCGACCGTTTGCAGCAGGGCACCCACGGCGCGGTGCAGGCCATGAAACGTTCGAGCGAGGCGGGCGACGGGACTTCCGCTCGCGCCAACGAAGCCGGCGCGTCGCTGGACACCATGGGTCAACTGATCGGCACTATCAACGCGATGAACGCGCAGATTGCCAGCGCTGCAGAGGAGCAGACGGCCGTGGCGGAAGAGATCAATCGCAGCGTCCACCAGATCGCCGTGGCGGTCGAAAGCGTGGCCGATGAAACCCGCCACAGCGCCTCCACGTCACGTAACCTCACGGCGCTTAACCAACGCCTCGGCCAGTTGGTTCGGCAGTTCAGAATCTAGACGGGGCGGCGGGCCTCGCTCGGGGCCCGCTGTCAGCGCTTCCTCCACTGACCGTGCACTTCAGGCGCGGCACTCCTGCGGCGATTGACGGACTAAGCATCAGGCCGTGTGCTTGGCGCGGTGTAATGACATGGAAGAAACATGAACGAAACCGCGCTGCAAAAGAAAACCCTCCTGCTGTTATTGATACTGGTCACCATCGCGTTTATCTGGATTCTGCTGCCGTTCTACGGCGCGGTGTTCTGGGCGGTGATCCTCGGTATCATCTTCGCGCCTCTGCAACGCCGTCTGTTGGCCCGCTTCGGCTGGCAGCGCAACCTGACGTCCCTTTGTACGCTGATGATCTGTCTGGTCATCGCGATTCTGCCGGTCATCGTCATTGCGGCGTTGATGGTTCAGGAGGGGGCGACGCTCTACAAGAATGTGGAAAGTGGTCAGCTCGACATCGCCAAGTACCTGGCTGAATTCAAGGTGCTGCTGCCGCCCTATGTGCAGCATTGGCTTGATCGTCTGGGCATGGGAGATTTCAACGGGCTGCGCGACAAGATCGCCAAAAGCGCGATGCAGGGCAGCAATTACCTGGCGACCCAGGCGTTCAGCTTCGGGCAGGGTACGTTCGATTTCGTGGTCAGTTTTTTCATCATGCTCTACCTGCTGTTCTTTTTCCTGCGTGACGGACAGGACCTTACCCGCAAGATCCGCATCGCGATTCCGTTGGCCGAGCCTCAGAAACGCCGATTGCAGTTGAAATTCACGCGTGTTGTGCGTGCAACGGTGAAGGGCAATATTGTCGTGGCCGTGACGCAAGGCGCGTTGGGCGGGTTTATTTTCTGGGCACTGGATATCCCGAGCGCTTTGCTGTGGGCGGTGATGATGGCGTTTCTGTCGTTGCTGCCGGCGGTGGGGGCGGGGATTGTCTGGGCCCCGGTTGCGCTGTATTTCCTGCTCAGCGGGATGATCTGGCAGGGTGTGGTGTTGGGGCTATTTGGGGTGTTTGTGATCGGGCTGGTGGATAATGTGTTGCGTCCGATCCTGGTGGGCAAGGATACGCGGATGCCCGATTATCTGATTCTGATCTCGACGCTGGGCGGCATGGCGGTGTTCGGGTTGAACGGGTTCGTGATCGGGCCGATGGTGGCGGCGTTGTTTATGTCGACGTGGGCGTTGTTTACCGGCGACAAGAAAACCGTTCGATTGCCTGGTTAGCGTGTGTTTTAAGATCAAGATCTAAAGCGTCTGCCTAAGGGCAGACTGTTTCGCCTTCGGCGAGTTACTTGGAAAAGCACCCCAAGTAACCAAGGGTGCTTGCTCCTGGTTGGGCCCTTCCTTCGTCAGGGTTCCTTCACTCCGGTCTCGCTCCGTGGGCCCGCGCCGAACGGACATCCATGTCCTGACGGCGCTCTCGCCGCATCCATGCGGCTCGGCCCACGGAGCGAGCCCTGCGTTCAGCCTGCACCCAAGTCGCGATTGGCGGTGTTTGAGCCTTTTGCGTGTGAAGATCAAAAGCACATCTAAAGCAGATCAAGGGCTTCCCGGCTAAAGCCAGTCCTACAGGTATTCGCGCACGGTCAGTAGGACCGGCTTTAGCCGGGAAGCTGTTGATCTTGATCTTCATACACAGCCAGTCCAGACGACGCCAATCGCGACATTGGTGCAGGCTGAACGCAGGTTTTGCGCAGTGTGCCGAGCCGCATGGATGCGGCGAGAGCGCCGTCAGGACATGGATGTCCGTTCGGCGCGGGCCCACGGAGCAAGACCGGAGTGAGGGTATTCCGACGAAGGAGGAACCAAACCGAGAGCAAGCACCCTTGGTTACTTGGGGTGCTTTTCCAAGTAACTCGCCGAAGGCGAAACCGAGGCCGTTAGGCCGTTAGGCCGACGCTCTTGATCCTCGGCTCTTCCAAAGTACTAAAGCCAAAGCCATAAAAAAACCCTGCTCTAGAGCAGGGTTTTTTTTGCATCACTCACTCATCACAAACCCGCATGGCCCACCAGGGTCAGCAGCGGTTGCGGGTACACGCCCAAGAAGAACGCCAGCAGCGTAATCCCCAACAGCATCACGCCACCTGCACGCTGTGCCCAGTTGAACGGGGCGTCGTGGCGCTGGATCTTCGAGTCCTGCAGATACAGCGTCACCATCACACGCAGGTAATAGAAGACACCAATGGCGCTGCCCACGACCAGTGAACCGGTCAGCCACCACAGGTGTGCTTCGACGCCCGTCGCGATGATGTAGAACTTGCCGATGAAGCCAGTCGTCAGCGGGATACCGGCCAGGGACAGCATCATCACGGTCAGCACCGCCGTCAGGTACGGACGACGCCAGAACAGGCCGCGGTATTCGAACATCGCATCGGCATCGCGGCCGCTGTACGGTGACGACATCAACGTGACCACGCCGAACGCGCCCAGGCTGGTCAGCACGTACGTCACCAGATAAACGTTGATCGCCTCGACGGCCATGCCTTTGCTCGCCACCATCGCGATCATCAGGTAACCGAAGTGCGCAATCGACGAATAGCCCAGCAGACGCTTGAGGTTGTTCTGCGTCAGGGCCAGCAGGTTACCGACCAGGATCGACGCCACGGCAATGACCGACATCACGTCGGTCAGCACACCACTGGTGGCCGCCGGAGATATCTGGAACAGGCGAACCAGCACGCCGAACACCGCGACCTTACTGGCCGTGGCAAGGAAAGCCGCCACCGGGGCAGGGGCGCCTTCGTACACGTCCGGTGTCCACAAGTGGAACGGCACCAGCGACAGCTTGAAGCCCAGACCCACCAGCATCATGCCCAGACCCAGGCTGGCGATCGGGCTTGGCATACCGGTGGCCGCGATAGCCTTGCCGATCTCGCTGAAACCCAGGCTGCCGGATTCGGCATACAGCAGCGCCATACCGAACAGCAAGAAAGCCGAACCGGCGGCTGACAGCACCATGTACTTGATGCCGCCTTCCAGCGAACGCTTGTTAAAGAAGGCGTAAGCGACCAGACCGTAGACCGGCACCGACAGCAGTTCCAGACCGATGAACAGGCTTGCCAAGTGTTGTGCAGCGACCAGTACCAAGCCACCGGCCGCGGCCATCAGGATCAGCAGGTAAAGTTCTTCGCGGTTACCCGGATAGCCCGCCTTGCCTTCACCCAGGTAAGCGTGAGCCAGGGTGACGCAAGCCAGCGTGGACACCAGGATGATGCCCATGTAGAGGCAGGCGAAGCTGTCGATTTGCAGCAATGGCGTGACCACCAGCGGCGCAACTTTCAGCGCCGGGTAGATGGACAGCAAAGCCAGGTTGAGTCCCGCTACCGTCAGCAGGAATGATTGCGAGTGATTGCGACGCCATGCGATGCCCAGCATCACCACCACAATGGTGATGCTGGTAATCAGCAGCGGCGCCAGCGCAATAAAGTGTTGAATCGTCAGGTCCATAGCGCTCTTACCGGGCCGAAGCGAGTTGAGTGAAGGCGGTGCCGAGCCATTGCTGCACGCCATGCATGGTCGCCGAGGAGGTGTCGAGGATCGGTTGCGGGTACACGCCCAGCAGAATCAACAACACCGCCAGACCCAGCACCATGATCAATTCCCGGCCGTCCATGCCTTTATAGACCGCGTCGGATTTGGCCGGGCCGAAGTAGGCGCGGTGGATCATGATCAGCGAGTAGACAGAACCGAACACCAGGCCGGAGGTGGCGATGGCGGTGATCCACGGCGCGCTGACAAAGCTGCCAATCAGGATCAGGAATTCGCCAACGAAGTTACCGGTGCCTGGCAGGCCGAGCGACGCGGCAGCGAAGAACAGGCTGATGGCCGGCAGGTACGCGATCTTGTTCCAGAGACCACCCATCTCACGCATGTCCCGGGTGTGCAGACGCTCGTACAACTGGCCGCTGAGGATAAACAGCGCAGCCGCCGACAGACCGTGAGCGAGCATCTGAACCACGACGCCCTGCAACGCCTGCTGGCTGCCGGAGTAGATGCCGATCAGCACGAAGCCCATGTGCGAAACGCTGGAAAACGCGATCAGGCGCTTGATGTCGGTCTGGGCGAAGGCCAGGAAGGCACCGTAGAAGATACCGATCAGGCCCAGAACCATGGCGATCGGAGCGAACTCGGCCGAAGCATTCGGGAACAGCGGCAGGGCAAAACGCAGCAGACCATACGCAGCGGTCTTCAGCAGGATGCCCGCCAGGTCCACGGAACCTGCGGTCGGCGCCTGGGCGTGAGCGTCAGGCAACCAGGAGTGCAGCGGCACGATCGGCAGCTTCACCGCGAAAGCGATGAAGAAGCCCAGCATCAGGATGTATTCGGTGCCGTGGGACAGCTTGGTTTTCAGCAGGTCCGCGTAACCGAAGGTGATCACGCCGGTCTGGTTGAAGTGCACCAGCACCAGACCCAGGATCGCTACCAACATGATCAGACCGCTGGCCTGAGTGAAGATGAAGAACTTGGTCGCTGCGTAGATCCGCGTCTTCTTGCCGTCCGCCGAGCTGTGACCCCAGAGCGCGATGAGGAAGTACATCGGCACCAGCATCATTTCCCAGAAGAAGAAGAACATGAACAGGTCGATGGCGAGGAACACGCCGACCACACCGCCCAGGATCCACATCAGGTTCAGGTGGAAGAAGCCGACGTTACGTTGAATCTCTTTCCACGAGCAGAGCACCGAGAGGATACCCAGCAGGCCGGTCAGCAGAATCATCAGCAGGGACAGGCCATCGAGGGCCAGGTGCACGCTGATGCCGAAGCGCTGGATCCACTGGAGCTTGAATTCAAGGGCCCAGGTCGGATCGGCGCCCGGAGCAGGAGCATAGGTAAAGGTACCGGTGCTCCAGACCCACAGGCCCAGAATCGTCTCGAGAGACATGGTCAACAGCGCAATCCAGCGCGGCAGGGTAGGGCCGAAGCGCTCACCTTGCCAGCACAGCAGGCCGCCGATGAAGGGGATCAGGATTAGCCAAGGCAGAATCATGACGGGCTCAATTCCTTTTCGTAAGTCGCAAGGTTCATGTCAGATCGACTCATCAGACCAGCACAATCGCGCCGAGTACCAGTACGGCACCTGCGGCGATCGAAGCGGCGTACCAACGGAGCTGACCGGTTTCGGTGCGGGTCATCAAGCCGTTACCGGCTTTGACCAGACGCGGAATCAGGCCGATTGTGTGGTCGAGCGGGTCGGCACGCAGGAGGCGACTGATTGCCAGGTAAGGTTTGACGAACAGCACGTCGTATACCCAGTCGAAGCCCCAGGCCGCAAACCACCATGCCGACAGGAAACGACCCGGACCGCTGTTGGCGATGGCAGTGGCCAGACGACGCTTGCCGAGGAACAGCACCGCCGCCAGAAGAATACCGGCCAGAGCGATGGCGCCCGAGGCGATTTCCAGACTGTGCTTGGCTTCGCCGCCCGCATGGCCCGCGCTTTCCGGCAGCACGCCGGCCAGTGGCGGATGAATCCAGGCGCCGATGAACGTCGACAGTACGATCAACACACCCAGCGGTAACCAGTGGGAAATCCCGTGGCCGGCGTGGGCTTCGGTCTTCGCTTCGCCGTGGAAGGCGATGAAGATCAGGCGGAAAGTGTAAAGCGAGGTCATGAACGCACCGACCAGACCTGCATACAGCAGGTACTGATGGCCGCTGGCGAAGGCTTCCCAGAGGATTTCGTCCTTGGAGTAGAAGCCCGCGGTGACCAGCGGCAAGGCCGACAGCGCAGCGCCGCCGACGATGAAGCTGGCGTAGGCCAGTGGCAGTTTCTTCCACAGGCCGCCCATCTTGAAGATGTTCTGCTCGTGGTGGCACGCAACGATCACCGCACCGGACGCGAGGAACAGCAGCGCCTTGAAGAAGGCGTGGGTCATCAGGTGGAAAATCGCGCCGTCCCAGGCGCCCACGCCCAACGCCAGGAACATGTAGCCAATCTGGCTCATGGTCGAGTAGGCGAGGATACGTTTGATGTCGGTCTGCACCAGTGCGGCGAAACCCGCCAGTACCAGGGTCACGCCGCCGACGATGCCCACCAGATGCAGGATGTCCGGCGCCAGGATGAACAGGCCGTGGGTCCGTGCGATCAGGTAAACGCCTGCGGTTACCATGGTTGCGGCGTGGATCAGTGCCGAAACCGGGGTAGGGCCGGCCATTGCGTCTGCCAGCCAGGTTTGCAGCGGCAGTTGCGCGGATTTACCGACCGCACCGCCCAGCAGCATCAGGGTGGCCAGAACAATCCAGAAGTCGCCGACCTTGAAGTGCTGTGGCGCACGAACCAGCAATTCCTGGATGTTCAGCGTGCCCAGTTGCTGGAACAGAATGAACAGGCCAATGGCCATGAACACGTCGCCGATGCGGGTCACGATGAAGGCTTTTAGTGCGGCGTTGCCGTTGTTGCGGTTGCTGTAATAGAAACCGATCAACAGGTACGAGCACAGGCCCACGCCTTCCCAACCGAAGTAGATGAACAGCAGGTTGTCGCCCAGGATCAGGAACAACATGCTGGCAATGAACAGGTTGGTGTAGGCGAAGAAGCGCGAGTAGCCGTCTTCACCGCGCATGTACCACGAGGCGAACAGGTGAATGAGGAAGCCGACGCCGACCACCACACCGAGCATGGTGATGGACAGGCCATCGACATACAGGGCGAAGTTGGGCTCGAAGCCGTCCACCGACATCCAGCGCCACAGCACCATGGTCAGATGACCGCCTTCCGGTGGTGAGACGTTGAATTGCCAGATCACGTACGCGGCAACGATGGCCGACAGGCCAATGGAACCTACGCCGATCAGGGCTGAAAGGTTTTCCGACCATTTGCCGCGCGAGAACGACAGCAGCAGGAAACCGATCAGGGGGAATACGAAAGTCAGAAAGAGTAGGTTCATCCGCGCATCTCGCTGGCAGCGTCGATATCGAGCGTGTGGAAGCGGCGATACAGTTGCAGCAGGATCGCCAGGCCAATGCTGGCCTCGGCTGCGGCAAGGCTGATCACCAGAATGAACATGATCTGGCCGTCAGGCTGTGCCCAGCGGCTGCCCGCGACGACAAAGGCCAGCGCGGCTGCGTTCATCATGATTTCCAGGCTCATCAACACGAACAGAATGTTGCGGCGTACCAACAGGCCCGCCAGGCCGAGGCAGAACAGGATGCCGGCGACCGCCAGACCATGTTCCAGAGGGATTGCTGAGTTCATGGCTTTACTCCTTCGCCTCGTTGCGGCCGACATGGAACGCCGTCACGGCTGCCGCAAGCAGCAGCATCGAGGCGAGTTCGACAACCAGCAGGTAAGGGCCAAACAGGCTGATGCCGACGGCTTTGGCGTCCACCGTGGTGTGCCCGATGGAGGCGCCGGTGGAGTTGGCAAACAGCACGTAGATCAACTCCGCCAACAGCAGGCCGCCCAGCAGAATCGGGCCGAGCCAGATGCCGGGTTTGAGCCAGGCGCGTTCTTGTTGAACCGAGGCCGGGCCCAGGTTCAGCATCATCACCACGAAGACGAACAGCACCATGATGGCGCCCGCATAGGCGATCACTTCAAGCGCACCGGCGAACGGCGCGCCGAGGCTGAAGAAGGTCATGGCCACGGCGATCAGCGAAATGATCAGGTAGAGCAGGGCGTGCACCGGGTTCGTGTTGGTGATCACCCGGAGGGTGGCCACCACAGCGATGCCGGATGCGAAATAGAAAGCGAATTCCATCTTTCTTCCTTAAGGCAGCAAGCTCTTGACGTTGATGGGCTGGGCTTCGTTCTGCGCATCGCCTTTCGGCTTGCCGGCGATGGCCATCCCTGCAACGCGGTAGAAGTTGTAATCAGGGTTCTTGCCGGGGCCGGAGATCAGCAGATCTTCCTTCTCGTACACCAGATCCTGACGTTTGAACTCGGCCATCTCGAAATCCGGTGTCAGCTGGATCGCGGTGGTCGGGCAAGCTTCCTCACACATGCCGCAGAAGATGCAACGCGAGAAATTGATGCGGAAGAACTCCGGATACCAACGACCGTCGTCGGTCTCGGCCTTCTGCAGCGAGATGCAACCCACCGGGCAGGCCACGGCGCACAGGTTGCAGGCCACGCAGCGTTCTTCGCCGTCGGGGTCGCGGGTCAGGACGATGCGGCCACGGTAGCGGGGCGGCAGATACACCTGTTCTTCCGGATATTGCAGGGTGTCACGCTTACGGAAGCCATGGCCGAAGACCATGATCAGGCTGCGCAGCTGGGTACCCGTACCCTTAACGATGTCGCCAATATATTTGAACATGGGTCAAATCCTCACTGAGCCGCCAGGACGACCGCAGCGGTCACCAGCAAATTGATCAGGGTCAGTGGCAAGCAGAACTTCCAGCTGAAATCCATCACCTGGTCATAACGCGGACGAGGGATCGAAGCACGCAACAGGATGAACAGCATGATGAAGAACGCGGTTTTCAGGGCAAACCACATGAACGACAGTTGCGGCAGGATATCGAACGGGCCATGCCAGCCACCGAAGAACAGCGTTACCAGCAGCGCCGAGATCAGGATGATGCCGATGTACTCACCGACGAAGAACATGCCCCATTTCATGCCGGCGTATTCAATGTGGTAACCGTCGGCCAGTTCCTGTTCCGCTTCCGGCTGGTCGAACGGGTGACGGTGAGTCACGGCGACGCCAGCGATGAAGAAGGTACAGAAACCGAAGAACTGCGGAATGATGAACCACAGGTGATCGGCCTGGTACTTGACGATGTCGCCCATGTTGAACGAACCGACCTGCACCACGATGCCCATCAGCGACAGGCCGAGGAACACTTCGTAGGACACCGTCTGCGCCGAAGCACGCAAGCTGCCCAGGAGGGCGTACTTGTTGTTCGATGACCAACCGGCGAACAGCACCGCATAGACCGACAGACCGGCCATGGCGAAGAAGAACAGCAGGCCGATGTTCAGGTCGGCGACCACCCAGGTCTGGGTCACCGGGATAACCGAGAACGCGATCAACAGCGCGCTCATGGCCACCACCGGCGCCAGGGTGAAGATCACCCGGTCGACGAAGGGCGGGTTCCAGTCTTCTTTGAAGAACATCTTCAGCATGTCGGCAGCAATCTGGAACATGCCGAACGGACCCACGCGGTTCGGCCCGTAACGGTCCTGCCACCAGCCCAGCAGACGGCGCTCGACGAAGCTGAGCAGCGCGCCGCAGACCACCACGGCGAGCAGCACCACGATGGCCTTGACGACAGCGATGATCGAGTCGATCACTTCAGGGGTGAACCAGGTCATTGAGCGGCCTCCTGCACTGCATCAACGGTTTTGCCGAGCAGCGCCGGAGGAATACCGGCCAGACCGGACGGCAGCGCCACCAGGCCTGCGCCCAGTTCCTCGCTGATGCGCAGCGGCAGACGCAGGGTCTGGCCGGCAACACTCAGGCTGAGCAAGGCGCCTTCGTTGACACCCAGACGGTCCGCTTCGGACTTGGCCAGCGCAACATAGGCCTGGGGAATACGCTCTTGAACCGGCGCGGCTTTGGAGGAGGTTTCTTCGCTGCCGAACAGGTGATAGAACGGCACAACCTGCCAGGTCCCTTGTGCAGGGGAGAAGGCACGCGGCACGTTGGCGAACCAGCCCAGCCTGTCGCCGCTGCTTTCGATCAGGCGTACGCCTGGATCGCCAGCACGCAAGTGACCGCCGACTTCGTCCTGAAACTTGTTCCACGCTTGTGGCGAGTTCCAGCCCGGCGACCAGGCAAATGGCACCTGAGAACGCGGTTCGGCAGAGCCCGAATAACCTTCCATCGAGAACGCGAACGCGGTGTCGATGTCCTGCGGCATACGCGGTTCGTGCACGCTGATGTTGGCGCGCATGGCGGTCCGGCCGCTATAACGCAGCGGTTCGCGTGCCAGCTTCAGGCCCTTGATGCGGAACGCGGCAGACGGCGCGGCACCAACGATCCCGGCCAGTTGCGGATTGCTTGCGGCGCAGGCAGCGGTGACGTGGTCGAGCTGGGTCCAGTCAACCGGCTGATTCAACAGGGTGGCGCGCAGGGCATGCAGCCAGCGCCAGCCTTCGTGAACCAGAATGCTCGCGTCCAGGTACGTCGGATCAAAGACCTGGAAGAAGCGCTGGGCGCGGCCTTCCTGGCTGACCAGCGTACCGTCGCCTTCGGCAAAGCTTGCGGCCGGCAGCACCAGGTGCGCGCGGTCGGTGGTCGCGGTCTTCTGATGATCGGCAACGATCACCACTTTCGCGGCCTTCAGTGCAGCCTCGACCGTCGCAGCGTCAACACGGGTGAACAGATCGTTTTCCAGCACGACGATGGCGTCGGCCTGGCCCGAAATCACGGCCTGCAGCGCAGCGTCGACCGAGTCGCCACCGAACAGGGTCAAGCCCATGCTGTTGGCTTCCGGCACGATCAGGCTCAGCGAACCCTGCTTGTCGCGCAGCTTCAAGGCCTTGGCGATGTTCGCCGCCGCTTCGATCAGCGCGTTCGAGCCCAGCGAGGCACCGGACACGATCAGTGGGCGCTTGGCTTCAAGCAACGCAGCAGCAATGCGCTCGGCCAGTTCCAGCGCTTCGCTGTCCAGACCAACAACGGCCGGGGCGCTCGGGTCGATGGCGTGGGCCACGGCGAAACCGATGCGCGCCAGATCATCGGGCGCCGCGTGCACGCACTCCTCGGCGATGTCGTCGAGGCGGGTGTCGGTCAGGCTGGCGATGAACAGTGGGTTCAGCTCGTGCTGACCGATATTTTTGACCGCAGCGTCCAGCCACGGTTGGACTTTCATCGCAGCGGCCATGTCTTCGGCTTTGTTCTTCACCGACTGACGCAGGCCGAGGGCCATGCGCGCAGCGGTCTGGGTGACGTCTTCACCGAGAATGAACACGGCGTCGTGCTCTTCGACTTCACGCAGCGTCGGGATCGGCAGCGGGCTGTCTTTCAGCACCTGAGCGATCAGGCGCAGACGCTCCAGCTCACCGGCCTCGATGCCCGAGTAGAAGTGCTCGGCACCGACCAGCTCGCGCAGGGCGAAGTTGCTTTCCAGGCTGGCGCGCGGCGAACCGATGCCGACGATGTTGCGCCCGCGCAGCAGGTCAGCGGCCTTGTCCAGCGCAGCGTCCAGGCCCAGCTTGGTGCCTTCGGCCAGCGGCTGGCGTGGACGGTCCGTGCGGTTGACGTAGCCATAACCGAAACGGCCGCGGTCGCAGAGGAAATACTGGTTCACCGAACCGTTGTAGCGGTTCTCGATACGGCGGATTTCACCATAACGTTCGCCCGGGCTGATGTTGCAGCCGCTTGAGCAGCCGTGGCAGATGCTCGGCGAGAACTGCATATCCCATTTCCGGTTGTAGCGCTCGGAGTGGGTCTTGTCGGTGAACACACCGGTCGGGCAGACCTCGGTCAGGTTGCCGGAGAACTCGCTTTCCAGGGTGCCGTCTTCAACGCGACCGAAGTACACGTTGTCGTGGGCGCCGAACACGCCGAGGTCAGTACCCCCGGCGTAGTCCTTATAGAAGCGCACGCAGCGATAGCAGGCGATGCAGCGGTTCATCTCGTGTGCGATGAACGGCCCCAGTTCCTGATTCTGGTGGGTGCGTTTGGTGAAGCGATAGCGGCGCTCGTTGTGGCCGGTCATCACCGTCATGTCCTGCAAATGACAGTGACCGCCTTCCTCGCAGACCGGGCAGTCGTGCGGGTGGTTGGTCATCAGCCATTCGACGACGCTGGCGCGAAACGCCTTGGATTCGTCGTCTTCGATGGAGATCCAGGTGTTGTCAGTGGCGGGCGTCATGCAGGACATGACGATACGACCACGGGTGTCGTTCTCGTCGGTGTACTGCTTGACCGCGCACTGGCGACAGGCGCCAACACTGCCAAGTGCCGGATGCCAGCAGAAATAAGGGATGTCGAGGCCCAGCGACAGACATGCCTGTAACAGGTTGTCTGCGCCATCGACTTCGAGCGCTTTGCCGTCTACGTGGATAGTGGCCATGGTTCAAAGTTCTTCGTTGGCCCGGTGTCAGCGGGCGTGGCTAATGGAATCTCGGTGCCATCCGACTCAAACAGCCTCGCGGCGTCGTCGGATGCAAGGAAGGCGGCCTTGAGAGCCGCCGACCGTTTATCGTGTTATGCGCCGACCACGGTCGGACTGATGACCTGATTGAGGTCGCCCGCACGTGCCGGTGCGATGCCTGCCTCGAATTCCGGCCGGAAATACTTGATCGCGCTGCCCAGAGGTTCCACGGCGCCCGGTGCGTGGGCGCAGAAGGTTTTGCCTGGGCCGAGGAAGTTGACCAACCCCAGCAGCGTCTCGATATCGCCCGGTTGACCCTGGCCATTCTCGAGGGCGCGCAGCATTTTCACGCTCCACGGCAAGCCATCGCGGCACGGCGTGCAGAAACCGCACGACTCCTGGGCGAAGAACTCTTCCATGTTGCGCAGCAGCGAAACCATGTTGACCTTGTCGTCCACCGCCATCGCCAGACCGGTACCCATCCGGGTGCCGACCTTTGCCACGCCGCCGGCGTAGAACTGGCAATCGAGGTGTTCCGGCAACAGGAAACCGGTACCGGCGCCGCCGGGCTGCCAGCACTTGAGCTTGAAGCCGTCGCGCATGCCACCGGCGTAGTCTTCGAACAGCTCGCGAGCGGGGAGGCCGAACGGCAGTTCCCACAGGCCAGGGTTCTTCACCTTGC
The DNA here is from genome assembly GCF_053903055.1 of Pseudomonas sp. AK106. Classification (NCBI taxonomy): domain Bacteria; kingdom Pseudomonadati; phylum Pseudomonadota; class Gammaproteobacteria; order Pseudomonadales; family Pseudomonadaceae; genus Pseudomonas; species Pseudomonas sp. AK106. The sequence goes on along the minus strand of NZ_CP096426.1, from coordinate 3,844,616 downwards.
CGGAGAAGCCCATCAGCTTGGTGCCGTGGTCTTCGCTGCCTTCGCGGGCGAGGGACTTGTACCAGTCGTTACCGTTGTTAACGATGGCCGGGACGTTGCACAGGGTTTCGACGTTGTTCACGCAGGTCGGCTTGCCCCATACGCCCACCGCAGCGGGGAAGGGCGGCTTGGAGCGCGGATTGGCGCGACGGCCTTCGAGGGAGTTGATCAGCGCGGTTTCTTCACCGCAGATGTAACGCCCTGCACCGGTGTGCACGATCAGCTCGAAATCAAACCCGCTGCCGAGGATGTTCTTGCCCAGCAGGCCGGCGGCTTCGGCTTCTTTCACCGCGCGGCGCAGGTGCACCGCCGCAGTGGTGTATTCGCCGCGCAGGAAGATGTAACCGCGGTAGGCCTTCAGCGCGCGCGCACTGATCAGCATGCCCTCGATCAGCAGATGGGGCTGTTGCTCCATCAGCATGCGGTCTTTCCAGGTGTTCGGCTCCATCTCATCGGCGTTACACAGCAGGTAACGGATGTTCATGGATTCGTCTTTGGGCATCAGCCCCCACTTCACGCCGGTGGGGAAGCCTGCACCGCCGCGGCCTTTGAGGCCGGAGTCTTTGACGGCCTGGACGATTTCGTCAGGCGACAGCGTCGCAAACGCTTTGCGCGCCGCGGCGTAGCCGTCTTTCTTCTGGTATTCATCGAGCCATACCGGCTCGCCGTCATCGCGCAGACGCCAGGTCAGCGGATGGGTTTCCGGGGCGCGAGTGATGAGGTTGGCGGGGCCGAAGGAAGTGATGGTCATACGTAACCCTCCAGCAGCGGGGCGACGCCCGCGGGCTGCAGATTGCCGAAAGTATCGTCGTCGATCATGACCGCCGGCGCCTTGTCACAGTTGCCCAGGCAGCAGGCCGGCAACAGCGTGAAGCGGCCGTCGGTGGTGGTCTGACCCAGGCCAATGCCCAGCTTGCTCTGAATCTCGCTGACGATGTCTTCGTGACCGGCGATGAAACAGACCATGCTGTTGCAGACGCGAATGATGTGGCGGCCCACCGGCTGACGGAAGATCTGGCTATAGAATGTCGCCACGCCTTCAACGTCGCTGGCAGGGATGCCCAGCACTTCACCGATGGCGTAGATGGCGCCGTCCGGCACCCAGCCGCGTTCTTTCTGGACGATCTTCAGGGCTTCGATGGACGCCGCACGCGGGTCCTCGTAGTGATGCATTTCGTGCTCGATGGCCGAGCGCTCGGATTCGCTCAGGGCGAAACGGTCTGTCTGGATAAGCGTGCTGTTCATGCTTAGCGGTCCACGTCGGCCATAACGAAATCGATACTACCCAGGTACGCGATCAAGTCCGCGACCATGCTGCCTTTGATCACCGAAGGGATCTGCTGCAGGTGCGGGTAGCTTGGGGTGCGAATCCGGGTACGGTAGCTCATGGTGCCGCCGTCGCTCGTCAGGTAATAACTGTTGATGCCCTTGGTCGCCTCGATCATCTGGAAGGATTCGTTGGCCGGCATGACCGGACCCCACGAAACCTGCAGGAAGTGCGTGATCAGGGTTTCAATGTGCTGCAGGGTGCGTTCTTTCGGCGGCGGCGTGGTCAGCGGGTGATCCGCCTTGTACGGCCCGGCCGGCATGTTGCGCATGCACTGCTCGATGATCTTCAGGCTCTGGCGCATCTCTTCGACACGCACGATGCAGCGATCGTAGGCGTCGCCATCGTGGGCCAGGGGCACTTCGAACTCGAAGTTCTCGTAACCCGAATACGGACGCGCCTTGCGCAGGTCGAAGTCCAGACCGGTCGCCCGCAGGCTAGGTCCGGTGACGCCCCATTCCAGCGCTTCCTTGGTGTTGTACGCGGCAACGCCGACGGTACGACCTTTGAGGATGCTGTTTTGCAGTGCCGCTTTGGTGTACTCGTCCAGACGCTTGGGCATCCAGTCGATGAAGTCCTTGACCAGTTTCTCCCACCCGCGGGGCAGGTCGTGGGCAACGCCGCCGATACGGAACCAGGCCGGGTGCAGGCGGAAACCGGTGACGGCTTCGATCACGGTGTAGGCGCGCTGACGGTCAGTGAACGTGAAGAATACCGGGGTCATGGCGCCGACGTCCTGGATGTAGGTCCCCAGGAACAGCAGGTGGCTGGTGATGCGGAAGAACTCGGACATCATGATGCGGATGACGTTGACCCGATCCGGCACGGTGATGCCGGCCAGTTTCTCGACCGAGAGCACGTACGGCAGGTTGTTCATCACGCCGCCGAGGTAATCGATGCGGTCGGTGTACGGAATGTAGCTGTGCCAGGACTGGCGCTCGGCCATCTTCTCGGCGCCACGGTGGTGGTAACCGATGTCCGGCACGCAGTCGACGATCTCTTCGCCGTCCAGCTGCAGGATGATGCGGAATGCACCGTGGGCCGAAGGGTGGTTCGGGCCCAGGTTGAGGAACATGTAGTCCTCGTTGGTGCCGGAACGCTTCATGCCCCAGTCTTCCGGACGAAAGCGCGCGGCTTCCTCTTCCAGCTGCTGCTTGGCGAGGGTCAGGCTGTAGGGGTCGAATTCGGTGGCACGGGCCGGGAAATCCTTGCGCAGCGGGTGACCTTCCCAGGTCGGCGGCATCATGATGCGGGTCAGGTGCGGGTGGCCCGGGAAGTCGATCCCGAACATGTCCCACACTTCACGCTCGTACCAGTTGGCGTTTGGCCAGATGCCGGTCACGGTCGGCATGCTCAGGTCGCTTTCGGAAAGCGCAACCTTGATCATCACGTCACTGTTACGTTCTATCGACATCAGGTGATAGAACACGGTGAAGTCAGCATCCGGCAGGCCACGTCGCTTGGTCCGCAGGCGTTCGTCGACGCCGTGCAGGTCGTACAGCATCACGTACGGCTTGGGCATCTGACGCAGGAAGGTCAGGATCTCGATCAGCCGGGCGCGTTGTACCCACAGCACGGGCATGCCAGTGACGGTGGACTGGGCGCTGAAGGCTTCAGCGCCAAAACGGTTATGGAGTTCAACGACGACCTCTTGGTCGTCAGCCTTGTGAGGCGGGATGTACAGAGCGGTGTCTGCAGTCATAGGTCTCGATCGCTATCGGTCAACGTACAGAATGAACCCAGGTTCAGGCTTCTTTTTGTAAAAGAAAAACTGGATCAGACTTCGTCGGGGCTGCGCAGGTTGGTCACCGCAATACGCTGTTCGCGGCGCTGTTCCTTCTGCGACGGCATCTCGGCGCGATAAACGCCCTGGTCACCGACGACCCAGGAAAGAGGACGACGCTCCTGTCCAATGGATTCCTGCAACAGCATCAAGCCTTGCAGAAATGCCTCTGGGCGGGGCGGGCAGCCGGGCACGTAAACATCCACGGGGAGGAATTTATCCACGCCCTGAACCACGGAGTAGATGTCGTACATGCCACCGGAGTTGGCACAGGCGCCCATGGAGATCACCCACTTGGGCTCCAGCATCTGCTCGTAGAGGCGCTGGATGATCGGGGCCATCTTCAGAAACGGTGTACCGGCGATCACCATGAAATCCGCCTGACGCGGCGATGCCCGGATGACTTCAGCGCCGAAGCGCGCGATGTCGTGGGGGGCAGTGAAGGCGGTGGTCATTTCCACATAGCAGCACGACAGACCGAAGTTGTACGGCCAAAGGGAGTTCTTGCGACCCCAGTTGACGGCACCATTCAGCACGTCTTCGAGCTTGCCCATGTAAATGTTTTTGTGGACTTGATCTTCTAACGGATCGGAAACGACTTCGCGTTCGCCGATGGGGTACTGCTCGTTAGGAGCATCCGGGTCGATCCTGGTGAGATTATATTGCATTGCCAAAGCCTCATTGTTTTAGCTTCGCCTGCCGGTTACGACGACCAACGGGAGCCCAATCGAGCGCCCCTACCCGCCATAGGTAGACAAGACCTGCCAACAGAATTGCTATGAAAACGAGCGCTTCGGCGAAGCCGGTCCAGCCGCTTTCGCGGACGGACACAGACCAGGCGTAAAGAAAGAGGGCTTCAATGTCGAAAATCACGAACAGCATCGCGACCAGATAGAATTTTGCCGAGAGCCGCAGACGGGCGCCGCCGGTGGGCAGCATGCCGGATTCAAACGGTTCGTTTTTGCTGCGGCCCCAGGCTTTGGAACCCAGCAGGCTGGAAAGGCCGAGCATGAAGGCGCAGAGGCCGACGACACCAAGGAGAAACACGGCGAAGCCCCAATTGTGGGCAATCAATCCTGTCGAGTCGGGCATGCTGGCAGTCCTTAACAGAGAGCAAAGGTCTCTGGGCTTGAAAGAAGTAGAAGCAGTGACGATATGTCGCAGTGCGATCAATCCCGGGATTTTATGTGCAAAAGGAGGGCAAGTAAATTTTCTGCATCAAATTTATTCGCAGGATTAATGAGATAGGTCACGGTTTTCATGCTTAGCCCCAGCAGGGGCGGGCGTCGAAGGCGCTTTGGAGAAATATGTATCGTAGGCCGAGCCGGCAATTAGCCACGACTTAAATGATAATAAATATCATTTGGACAGGATGATTATCATGTGTCACTGCGACGTGACGAAGTTCCCGTTAATTATCGCGGGGAAGTTATCCGGTTATTGATGGCCTGATTAATTAACTTTTATCGGCTGATGAGAGTTGTCTATCGTTAATAGTTGACTGTTAACGTAGGTTAATTCCGGGCAGTCAGCAGAAAGCCGCCCGAAGGCGGCTCCTGTATTCTGCGCCGGCTTTCGCCGGGAAGAGGGCGGTTCGAAAAGCGTCAGTGGAACTGTTCTTCTTCCGTCGAGCCAGTCAGTGCCGTCACCGAAGACTTGCCGCCCTGAATGACCGTGGTCATGTCATCAAAGTACCCGGTGCCCACTTCCTGCTGGTGCGCCACGAACGTGTAGCCCTTGGCGGCGTCGGCGAACTCCTGTTCTTGCAGCTTCACGTAGGCAGTCATGTCGTTGCGGGCGTAGTCATGGGCCAGGTTGAACATGCTGTGCCACATATTGTGGATGCCGGCCAGGGTGATGAACTGATGCTTGTAGCCCATTGCTGACAGCTCGCGCTGAAATTTCGCGATGGTCGCGTCGTCCAGGTTCTTCTTCCAGTTGAAGGAAGGCGAGCAGTTGTACGACAGCAGTTGATCGGGGTATTCCTTCTTGATCGCTTCGGCGAAGCGACGGGCCTCGTCCAGATCCGGCTTGGCGGTTTCACACCAGATGAGATCGGCATACGGCGCGTACGCCAGGCCGCGGGCAATGGCCTGGTCCAGGCCGGCACGTACTTTGTAGAAGCCTTCCGGCGTGCGGGTGCCGGTGACGAACGGCTGGTCGTACGGATCGCAGTCCGACGTCAGCAGGTCCGCCGCGTTGGCGTCGGTGCGCGCCAGAATGATGGTCGGCACGCCGGCAACGTCAGCCGCCAGACGTGCGGCCACCAGTTTCTGTACCGCCTCCTGGGTGGGGACCAGAACCTTGCCGCCCATGTGACCGCATTTTTTCACGGACGCCAGTTGGTCTTCGAAGTGCACGCCGGCAGCGCCTGCCTCGATCATGCTCTTCATCAGCTCGTAGGCATTGAGCACGCCGCCGAAACCGGCTTCGGCGTCGGCCACGATCGGCGCGAAATAATCGATATAGCCTTCGTCGCCCGGGTTCTTGCCGGCTTTCCACTGGATCTGGTCCGCGCGGCGAAACGAGTTATTGATGCGCTTGACCACGGTCGGCACCGAGTCCACCGGGTACAGCGACTGATCGGGGTACATCGATTCGGCGGAGTTGTTGTCCGCCGCGACTTGCCAGCCAGACAGGTAGATCGCCTGGATACCGGCTTTGACTTGTTGCACGGCCTGACCGCCAGTGAGAGCGCCCATGCAGTTGACGAAATCCTTGTCGGGACGAAAGGACGGCTTGGCGCCCTGGGTCACCAGGTTCCACAGCTTTTCAGCGCCCAGCTTTGCAAACGTGTGTTCAGGCTGAACCGAGCCACGCAGGCGGACGACGTCAGCAGCGGAGTAGGTGCGGGTGACGCCTTTCCAGCGTGGATTCTCGGCCCAGTCTTTCTCGATGGCTGCAATGTGTTGTTCGCGTGTCAGTGCCATGGGGTAAACCTCGTTGCTTGATGTTGTGGGTCTTGAGGTGAAGCGCCTTGCTTCGCCGGCGCCGGTCTTTCTTCAAGACGCGCGGATGGCTGCTCGCTGATTCGGGGAGCATTGTTTCGGTCAGATTTATTCGCCATCGAGATGATGAGGCGATGAAACAGCCGGCGTAAATGACGCTAATCGGCACGAACGTGTTGAGTTCGAGCGCGATCAGGGAGAGTTCTGCACGACCCCTGATCAGCGGGAGCGAGGCCATCATGCCTCGGCAATTTTGCCTCGTCAAACACTTTGTAGTGCTTTTTTGGATGCACTACATCTTTCGTCTCATGGGACTTGTCGGTCAGTTTCAGGCGTGTGGGTGCTGGGAAGGGGAAGTCACCGTGGACACTGGATGGTCACGGGTTTGCGGCGTTATGTAGTCCCGGATCGGGCACTACATAATTAGCGGTTTAACCGAAGCGGCACAGATGGACACGGTCCGTGTGGGAGCGACAGGGGTGGCGCTCCACCTTGCTCGCGAAGAGGCCAGTACATCCGCCGAATCTTCATTGGCTGAGACAGAGCCTTCGTGAGCAAGCTCACTCTCACAAGGTGTGCGCAGTAACTCGCGATCACATCATGTCAATCCAGGCTGTCGACCTTCACCCGCAGTTGCATGTCGTTGCTGCCCTGAGTCGAGTAGCGCCGGGCCACGCCGTGCTCATCGGCGCGGGACTGACCGCTGGCGCCCGCCAGCGTGATCCACTCACCCAGCCGACCACTGACTTGCGTGTCGGTGCTCTGCACCTTGATCGCGTCAGCCTGTTGCTGGCTCATGCGGTCGTTGTTGGTGCTGATGCTCAGATGGACGATATCGCCGGTGACCGTCGCCGTGACATAGAAGCCCTGGGTCACGTTGCGGTATTGAGTATTGGTCTGCGGGTAGCCATAGCCATCGGACTGCACCGAGGTGATCGGTATGCTCTGGCCCATCTGGATCAGCGCCGGCGTCCCTTCGCTGGCCTGAACCTGCTGCACGCCGCCGTCGCGGCTCGCGGTGCCGTAATTCTGGATGCGCGTCCGGCCGTCGGCACTGAGGCGTCCGTCCTGCGAACGCACGGTGCCGTTGACCGAGTAGCCCTGGTCGCTCTGCACCGTGCTGTCGCTGGTGTCGACGCTGATCATCAGACGCTTGGGCGCAGTGTCGAGCTGGCCGAGGAGGTCGCGCAGTTCGCTGATCTTGTCCGGTTCGGCGTTGACGATCAGTTTGTTGCCATAGGCATTGACGCTGCCTTCGTTGCCCAGGAACGACTTCACAGTGGGCAGCAAATCGTCGCTGGTGCGGTAATTCAGGGGGATGACTTCAGTGGCGGCCGCGGCCGTGAAGCTGCAAGCCAACAGCAGTGAAGCGAGCAGGGTGCGTAATGACATCGATGTGGTCTCCGCGAGGGGCACGTCTGAACGACGAGTTTGCCAGTTTGTCGGCCTGGGCAGCACCAAGTTGAATCGCAGACAGCAAAACGCCCCGGTGCTTTTGTTTCAGCTTAGGCAGCTGAAGCGCGAACGCCGGGGCGCAAGGATGTCGCCGGGCGCAGTCAGTGCGAGTTGCGCACCATGTCCACGTGGGGCAGGCCGGCTTCGAGAAACTCGTCGCTGACCACGGTAAAGCCAAAGCGCTCATACAGCGCCGTGGCATGAACCTGTGCGCTGAGCCGCGTCTGTTTCAGGTCGCGGCGCTCTGCTTCGGCGAGGATCGCGGTGATCAACGCCTCACCCACGTTCAGGCCGCGCCAGTCCTTGAGCACGGACAATCGGCCGAATTCACCATCGGGCAGCAAGCGCGCGGTGCCCACGGCGTAATCCCCTTCAAGCGCCAGAAAGTGCAGGGCGCCTGCATCTTCCGAGTCCCATTCCAGTTCGGGCGGAACCGACTGTTCAAACACGAACACGGCGTCACGAATTCGCCGAATGTCGGCGTTGTCTTTCTGCCAGTCGGCTACCCGTACGTGGATCTTATTCATCAGCAAACCCCAGACTTCCTTGTTTGACCAGCTCACAGAGCAGGTTACGTCCATCATCATCTGCCAGCCATTGGCCCAGATTGTCGATGTGCAGCGCATCGGCCGCGCAGATCATTTTCAGCAGTTCACGCAGATGGCCCGGCAACAGACGGCTCTGACCACTGGCGAACAGCAGCAGGTCGTCGTCGACTTCCGACCACGCCAGTCGCGCGCTCGGGTTGCGGATCAGCACGGCGCCCTGTTCCAGGCTGTCGAGTAACTCGCTCTCGGCCAGTTCCGGGCCGACCACCAGTTCAGGATAGCGCGGTTCGGTCATGAACTGGCCGAACCAGGTCAACAGCAGGCGCTCGTCACCCATGTGCTCGGCGAGCAAGCCCTTCAGGCGGTCAAGAGCGTCGTGTTGAATCTGGTGCGGATCGCTGACCGGTTGCGCGTCGGCGTCGGTGTAACGCTCTTCTTCAGGCATGAACTGGCTGAGGAAGTCCGTGAAGTGGGTCAGCACTTCGGCGGCGCTTGGCGCGCGGAACCCGACCGAGTAGGTCAGGCACTCATCCACCGCGACGCCGCAGTGGGCGAGGCGCGGCGGCAGGTAGAGCATGTCGCCCGGTTCCAGCGTCCACTCGTCGGTACCCTGGAAGTCGGCAAGGATGCGCAGGTCGGCGTGCTCGAGTAGCTTGCTTTCGGAGTCGCACATCTGGCCGATCTGCCAGTGACGCTTACCATGGCCCTGTAGCAGGAACACGTCGTAGTTGTCGAAATGCGGACCCACGCTGCCGCCCGGCGCGGCGTAGCTGATCATCACGTCATCGATGCGCCAGCTCGGCAGGAAGCGGAAGTTTTCCAACAATTCGCTGACTTCAGGAACGAACTGATCCACAGCCTGGACCAGCAGGGTCCACTCGCGCTCCGGCAACGTGCTGAAGTCGTCCTCGGCGAACGGGCCGCGACGCAGCTCCCACGGGCGCTCGCCTTTCTCGAGGACCAGGCGCGATTCAACTTCTTCTTCCAGTGCCAGGCCGGCCAATTCGTCAGCGTCGATCGGGCTCTGGAAATCCGGAATGGCCTGACGGATCAGCAAAGGTTTCTTCTGCCAGTAGTCACGCAGGAACTCGCGCGCTGTGATGCCACCTAGGAGCTGAAGAGGGATGTCAGGATTCATGTGTAACCTATTGAAAAAACGGATTTTTACGACGGGAATAAAAACGCCCGGCTCAGCCGGGCGTTCAGAGCGGGTGCAGTGCGGTCAGATGCGCTTGGCTTGCGCCACGGCGTTGCCGATGTAGTTCGCCGGCGTGAGCTTCTTCAGCTCGGCCTTGGCTTCGGCAGGCATGTCCAGGCCGTCGATGAAGGTCAGCAGCGCTTCAGGGCCGATGCCCTTGCCGCGCGTCAATTCCTTGAGCTTCTCGTACGGGTTTTCGATGTCGTAGCGACGCATGACCGTCTGGATCGGCTCGGCCAGGACTTCCCAGCAAGCGTCCAGATCGGCGGCGATCTTCTGCTCGTTGAGCTCCAGCTTGCCGATGCCTTTGAGGCTCGCTTCGTAGGCAATCACGCTGTGAGCAAAGCCCACGCCGAGGTTGCGCAGCACGGTGGAGTCGGTCAGGTCACGCTGCCAGCGGGAGATCGGCAACTTGCTGGCCAGATGCTGGAACAGCGCGTTGGCGATGCCGAGGTTGCCTTCGGAGTTTTCGAAGTCGATCGGGTTGACCTTGTGCGGCATGGTCGACGAACCGATTTCACCGGCGATGGTGCGCTGCTTGAAATAGCCCAGGGAGATGTAGCCCCAGATGTCGCGGTCGAAGTCGATCAGGATCGTGTTGTAGCGGGCGATCGCGTCGAACAGCTCGGCGATGTAGTCGTGGGGTTCGATCTGCGTGGTGTAGGGGTTGAAACCCAGACCCAGCTCGTCTTCGATGAAGGCGCGGGCGTTGGCTTCCCAGTCAATGTCCGGGTAGGCCGACAGGTGCGCGTTGTAGTTGCCGACGGCGCCGTTGATCTTGCCCAGCAGCGGCACGGCAGCGACTTGAGCGATCTGACGCTCCAGGCGGTAGACGACGTTCGCCAGTTCTTTGCCCAGGGTGGTCGGCGAGGCCGGCTGCCCGTGGGTGCGCGACAGCATCGGCACGGCGGCGAAACGGATCGCCAGCTCGCGGATGGACTCGGCGATCTGGCGCATCAGCGGCAGCAGCACGGTGTCACGGCCTTCGCGCAGCATCAGCGCGTGGGACAGGTTGTTGATGTCTTCGCTGGTGCACGCGAAGTGGATGAACTCGCTGACCTTGGCCAGCTCCGGCAACTTGGCAGCCTGCTCCTTGAGCAGGTACTCGATGGCCTTGACGTCGTGATTGGTGGTGCGCTCGATCTCTTTGACACGCTCGGCGTGCTCGAGAGCGAAATCGTTGGCCAGGGCATCGAGGATGGCGTTGGCTTCGGCGGAGAAGGCCGGGACTTCAGGGATTTGCGGGTGAGCCGCCAGGCGTTGCAGCCAGCGTACTTCCACCAGGGCGCGGAAACGGATCAGGCCGTATTCGCTGAAAATCGGGCGCAGGGCCTGGGTTTTGCCGGCGTAGCGGCCATCTACAGGGGAAACCGCAGTGAGCGAAGAAAGCTGCATAGGGTGTTCTCGGACTGTCGGGCAACGAAAAGGGGCGCGTATCATACATGAAAATTCCGGTCAGCCGAGGCTGGCTGACCGTTATGAGTCGCGCGATGTCGGGTCGGAAGCGAGCTGAAGGGCGTTGGCCCCTCAGCGGTGAAGCAATGGATACAGTTCTTTCAATAACTTGCGGCGGCTGATGACCAGTTGCCAGCGGTGACCGCCCACTTGTCGCCACAGTCGCGCGCAACGAATCCCGGCCAGCAAAAGCGCGCGGATTTTCGACGCATTGTTGGGTTGCTGCAGATTGCGCATGTCGCCGTGGACCTGAATCCGCTGGCGCAAGGTGCTCAGGGTGTCCTGATACAGCGCGCCGCTGGCGGCAATGACGTTCTCGTGAGCAATACCGAAATGCTCGACCTGGGATTTGATCTGCGGCAGGCGCTTGCCGATGGTGTCGAGCATGTCGTCGCGCTTGGACAGTTGACGCTCCAGGCCCAGCATCGCCAGGGCATAACGCAATGGTTCCCGTTGCAACGTGGCCGGATCGCGTTCCAGGGCGCTGGCGAGGGCGCGGTAGCCCTCGTGCAGATTCAGGTCGTCGCCACCGAACACGTCCAGCGTGTCTTTCGGGTCCATGACCAGCAGGGTGCCCATCATACAGCCCACGGCGGCTTCACCGGCCTGACCGGTCTTGGCGATGCGATCGACCAGCACGGCGGCCTGAAAGACCCCCGCCAGGGCGACGAGTTGTTCCTGAATCGGGGTCATCAACGTGCGTCCCTGGTGTGCCACGGCTCGGCGATTTCGATGACGCCGCCGCCCAGGCAGACCTCGCCGTCGTAAAACACGACGGACTGGCCGGGCGTGACCGCGCGTTGCGGCTCGTCGAAGGTGGCGCGGTAACCGCTTTCAGTGCGTTCCAGGGTGCAGCGCTGGTCGCTTTGGCGGTACCGCACTTTGGCGGTCAGCTGGCGCGGACTGCTCAGGTCGATCGGGTTGACCCAGTAGATCTCAGAGGCGAGCAGGGCGCGGGAAAACAGCCACGGATGCTCGTTGCCCTGGCCGACGATCAGCTCGTTGTGCTCCAGGTCCTTGACCAGTACGTACCACGGCTCATCACCGGCATCTTTCAGCCCGCCGATGCCCAGGCCCTGGCGCTGGCCGATGGTGTGGTACATCAGGCCGGCGTGGCGACCGATGACTTCGCCTTCGGTGGTCTTGATTTCGCCGGGCTGCGCAGGCAGATATTGCTTGAGGAAGTCGGTGAAGCGACGCTCGCCGATGAAGCAAATGCCGGTCGAGTCCTTCTTCTTCGCGGTCGCCAGCTGGTATTTCTCGGCGATGGCGCGCACCTGGGGCTTCTCCAGTTCGCCGACCGGGAACAGCGTCTTGGCGATCTGCTCGCCGCCGACGGCATGCAGGAAGTAGCTCTGGTCCTTGTTCGGGTCCAGGCCCTTGAGCAGTTCGGTGCGGCCGTCGATGTCGCGGCGACGCACGTAGTGACCGGTCGCGATCAGGTCGGCGCCGAGCATGAAGGCGTAGTCGAGGAAGGCTTTGAACTTGATTTCGCGGTTGCACAGGATGTCCGGGTTCGGCGTGCGCCCGGCTTTGTATTCCTCGAGGAAGTGTTCGAAGACGTGGTCCCAGTACTCGGCCGCGAAGTTCACGGTGTGCAGTTTGATACCGATCTTGTCGCACACGGCCTGGGCGTCCGCGAGGTCGTCCATGGCGGTGCAGTATTCCGTTCCGTCGTCTTCTTCCCAGTTCTTCATGAACAGGCCTTCCACCTGGTACCCCTGCTCCATGAGCAGAAGGGCGGAGACCGAAGAATCCACGCCGCCGGACATGCCGACAATGACGCGCTTCTTTTCTGTATCGGAAAAGGCTGAATCAGACATAGGAATTCGATTGGGTAGCAGCAGGAAAGGGCGCGATTCTAACAGGGAGTCGGCGCCAAGGCTAAAAGCTATTCAGTTGCGCTGGGCGGCCGGTCAGTCGCGCACAACCTCGATGCTGTGAATCGGACCTGTCAGGTAGTCGTCCACGCAGCGCAATACCAGCTCGCTGCGCCAGCGCTCCGGTTGGCTGGCGAGTTCGTCGCGGCTGAACCAGGGGGCGCCGACGATGCCGGTGTCCAGCGCACGCTCGGGGTGGTGTCGCGTCGCTTTGGCCGAAAAACACACACGCTGATAGGTCACGCCATTGCTTGGCGCAGTGTACAGGTAGATGCCGACGACGCCCGTCAGCTCGACGTCCCAGCCGGTTTCTTCAAGGGTTTCGCGGATGGCCGCTTCACGCAACGTCTCATCAGGCTCCAGGTGCCCGGCCGGCTGATTGAGCACCAGCTTGCCGTTTTTCAGTTCTTCAACGAACAGGAAACGGCCGTTGTCTTCGATGACGGTTGCGACGGTGATGTGGGGGTGCCAGGTCATTGGGGCTTCTCGTTATCTGTAGGAGCCATCCGAGTTTACGAGGGTCGCGATGCGGAGTGTCAGGTGAACCGCATTCGCGACCGTCGTAACCTCCGATGGCTCCTACATGGAGCGGTGTCAGTCAGCAAAAAAAGCCCCGGCGCAATGGCCAGGGCTTTCTTATCGCACTAGACAGCTTTTCAGCCGCCGGTCGCCGTGCCTTACTTCAACGCGTCGATCGCGTCGTTCAGGGTCTTGCTTGGGCGCATGGCGTTGCTGGCCAGTTCCGGGGTAGGGAAGTAGTAGCCGCCGATGTCCAATGGCTTGCCCTGTACGCTGTTCAGCTCGGCGACGATGGTCGCTTCATTGTCAGCCAGGGTTTTTGCAAGCTCGGTGAACTTGGCTTGCAGCGCCGTATCTTCGGTCTGTGCCGCCAGAGCCTGAGCCCAGTAGGTGGCCAGGTAGAAGTGGCTGCCACGGTTGTCGATACCGCCGACCTTGCGCGATGGCGACTTGTTGTTGTCCAGGAACTGGCCGGTGGCCTTGTCCAGGGCGGTGGCAAGTACCAGCGCTTTCGGGTTGTCGTAGACGTTGCCCAGGTGCTCGAGAGACGCGGCCAGCGCCAGGAATTCACCCAGCGAATCCCAGCGCAGGAAGTTCTCTTCGTTCAGCTGTTGAACGTGCTTGGGCGCCGAACCGCCTGCGCCGGTTTCGAACAGACCACCGCCGCTCATCAGCGGCACGATGGACAGCATCTTGGCGCTGGTGCCCAGTTCCATGATCGGGAACAGGTCGGTCAGGTAGTCGCGCAGCACGTTGCCGGTCACCGAAATGGTGTCCTTGCCCGCGCGGATACGCTCCAACGAAACCTTCATCGCGTCGACGGGCGACTGGATGCTGATGTCCAGGCCTGCCGTGTCGTGATCCTTCAGGTAGTGCTCGACCTTCTTGATCATCGCCGCGTCGTGGGCGCGCTCAGGGTCCAGCCAGAAAATGGCCGGGGTGCCGCTCAGGCGCGAACGGTTGACGGCCAGTTTGACCCAGTCCTGAATCGGCGCGTCTTTGGTCTGGCACATGCGCCAGATGTCGCCGGCTTCAACGGTCTGCTCCATCAAGACCTGACCTTTGTCGTCGGTCACACGGACCACGCCATCGGTGTCGATCTGGAAGGTTTTGTTGTGCGAGCCGTACTCTTCGGCTTTCTGCGCCATCAGGCCAACGTTTGGCACGCTGCCCATGGTGGTCGGGTCGAAGGCGCCGTGCTGCTTGCAGTCTTCGATTACTGCCTGGTAAATGGTCGCGTAGCAACGATCCGGGATCACGGCCTTGGTGTCCTGCAGAACGCCGTCGTTGTTCCACATCTTGCCGGAATCACGAATCATCGCCGGCATCGAGGCGTCGACAATGACGTCGCTCGGCACGTGCAGGTTGGTGATGCCTTTGTCGGAGTTGACCATCGCCAGAGCAGGGCGGGTCGCGTAAACGGCTTTGACGTCCGCTTCGATCTGCGCTTGCTGGTCGGCCGGCATGTCTTTGATGCGGGCGTACAGGTCGCCAATGCCGTTGTGCAGGTTGAAGCCGATTTCCTTCAGGACGTCAGCGTGCTTGCTCAGCGCTTCCTGATAGTACTCAGCGACGAACTCACCAAACATGATTGGGTCCGAGACCTTCATCATGGTGGCTTTCAAGTGCACGGAGAACAGCACGCCGAGCTTCTTGGCGTCTTCGATTTCACGGGCCACGAAAGCGCGCAGGGCTTTCTTGCTCATGACCGCGCAGTCGATGATCTCGCCGGCCAGTACCGAGGTCTTGTCCTTCAGCACGGTGGTGCTGCCGTCTTTGCCGATCAGCTCGATCTTCACGGCGCCAGCGGCTTCGATCAGCGAGGATTTTTCGCTGCCGTAGAAGTCGCCGTTGTCCATGTGCGCCACGTGGGACTTGGAGTCCGCCGACCAGGCGCCCATCTTGTGCGGGTGCTTGCGCGCGTAGTTCTTGACGGAGAGCGGCGCTCGACGATCAGAGTTACCTTCACGCAGAACCGGGTTCACGGCGCTGCCTTTCACTTTGTCGTAGCCCGCCTGGGCAACCTTGTCGGCTTCGGTCACGACTTCATCGGGGTAGTTCGGGATGTCGTAGCCCTTGGCTTGCAGTTCCTTGATCGCGGCCTTCAGTTGTGGAACCGAGGCGCTGATGTTCGGCAGCTTGATGATGTTGGCTTCCGGCGTGGTCGCCAGTTGGCCCAGCTCTGCCAGATCGTCGGACACCTTCTTGTCACCCAGGCGCTCGGGAAAGCTGGCGAGGATGCGGGCTGCAAGCGAGATGTCGCGGGTTTCAACGGCGATGTCAGCGGAGGCGGTGAACGCTTCGATGATAGGCAGCAGTGAGTAGGTGGCGAGGGCTGGCGCTTCGTCAGTGAAGGTGTAGATGATCTTCGAGCGGTTGGACATATTCGGGATAACTCTCTTCTTTGCTGAGCGTACACAAAATTTCGAGATGCGCAGGGTAGGCACTTTCGCCCAAGGTATCGATGAGCCGAAAGTCGAGAATTTCGTCGCGTGATAGGGGGTGCATCAGTCGAGCGTCAAACGGTCGGACCCGGGTAGCGGTCTGGCCTGTCGAGGGCTGAAAGCCTGGTCTCAGGTGGTTCGGCCCTCAATGACCCAACGGTCACCGGCGCTGAGTATATCACTGCACCCGGCCATTACTACGGTACTCGTGTGACGGCTTTGCGGTGCCCGGGGCGGTCGCGCGGATTCAGGCAAGCGTCATGATTTCCCCGGAAAACCCTTCAGCCCTTGTACAGCGGGGCCTGCGGCAAGCTGTCGCAGTGGTCTGAAGGCGATGTACCCGGTTCGGTCGCTCAAGGGATTTCGACTAAAGGCGCATCCCCATCACGGCAGCGTTTCTCACGGCTATATAGATGCACGTCGCGAGAGGGGAGCGGCACAAAAAAAAGCCGGTCAACCCTGAACGGATTGACCGGCTTTTCGAATCTCGCGCTTGAACGGTCCGGCTCAGGCGTGATTGTTACGCTATGCCCGCTGCTTCTCTTCCTGTCTCTGATGTTGAGTGACGGCTTCATGGGCAGCAGCGGGGACCTGCGCAATGATCCCCACGGCGTGAAGACCTTTTGGACCCTGGATGATCTCGAACTGGACCGCCTGTCCGGCCTTCAGCGTTTTATAGCCGTCCATAGCGATCGCCGAGTAATGAGCGAACAGGTCTTCAGACTTGCCGTCTTCAACGATGAAGCCATACCCCTTGGCGTTGTTGAACCACTTGACCTTACCGCTGTGCATAGTCACATCCCTCTGCAAAGGACTCCGATGGGAGTATCATCACCTCTCATCCGCCGGACCTAAAAAATTTTGGTTGACTGCGCGGACCCTTTTTACCCAATGTGGGTTCTATTGTTTGTAACACCGATTGGCCGATAGTCAAGGTCAAGCGGCGGTCCAGTTGAAAACCGGTATCACCGCCACCACTTATTTCAATCACGTCCTCTGTGAACCTTCTTTACCATGCATGCATTCAGCAAGATTCGACTAACATTCAATCAGGATGACCCGCAGCCCCATGAGGACGATGCGTCGGGCATCGCTGTACAAGAAGCCAAGCCGACATTGCAGGTGCCGCCTATGTATAAGGTGGTTTTGTTCAATGATGACTACACCCCGATGGATTTCGTTGTCGAAGTGCTCGAGGTGTTTTTCAACCTGAATCGTGAGCTGGCAACCAAGGTCATGCTGGCCGTCCATACAGAGGGACGGGCCGTTTGCGGATTGTTTACCCGCGACATCGCCGAGACCAAGGCTATGCAGGTCAACCAGTACGCCAGGGAAAGCCAGCATCCGCTACTCTGTGAAATCGAGAAGGACGGTTAACCGCCGGACACTTGGGTATGAGGTGAAGCTATGTTAAACCGTGAGCTCGAAGTCACCCTCAATCTGGCTTTCAAGGAGGCCCGCTCGAAACGTCATGAGTTCATGACCGTCGAGCACCTCCTGCTGGCCTTATTGGACAATGAGGCTGCCGCCACCGTACTGCGTGCCTGCGGCGCAAACCTCGACAAACTCAAACACGACCTCCAGGAGTTCATCGACTCCACCACGCCGCTGATTCCCGTCCACGACGAGGATCGCGAGACCCAACCTACACTCGGCTTCCAGCGCGTTCTACAGCGTGCGGTTTTTCATGTGCAGAGTTCCGGCAAGCGGGAAGTCACGGGCGCAAACGTGCTGGTGGCGATTTTCAGCGAGCAGGAAAGCCAGGCAGTGTTTCTGCTCAAGCAGCAGAGCGTTGCCCGTATCGATGTCGTCAACTACATCGCCCACGGCATTTCGAAAGTGCCCGGGCATGGCGATCAATCTGAAGGTGAGCAAGATATGCAGGATGACGAGGGCGGTGAGTCTTCTTCCTCAGGCAATCCTCTGGATGCCTATGCGAGCAACCTGAATGAGCTGGCCCGTCAAGGCCGCATCGATCCGCTGGTAGGGCGCGAGATGGAAGTCGAGCGCGTCGCTCAGATTCTCGCGCGGCGTCGCAAGAACAACCCGCTGCTGGTGGGCGAGGCCGGGGTGGGTAAAACCGCCATTGCCGAAGGCCTGGCCAAACGCATCGTCGACAACCAGGTGCCGGATCTGCTTGCCAACAGCGTCGTCTACTCCCTCGACCTGGGTGCACTGCTGGCCGGTACCAAGTACCGTGGCGATTTCGAGAAGCGCTTCAAGGCGTTGCTCGGCGAGTTGAAGAAACGTCCGCACGCGATCCTGTTCATCGACGAAATCCACACCATCATTGGTGCGGGCGCTGCGTCAGGTGGCGTGATGGACGCTTCCAACCTGCTCAAGCCGCTGCTGTCTTCGGGTGATATCCGTTGCATCGGCTCGACCACGTTCCAGGAATTCCGCGGCATCTTCGAGAAAGACCGTGCGCTGGCCCGCCGCTTCCAGAAAGTCGACGTGTCCGAGCCCTCCGTCGAAGACACCATCGGCATTCTGCGTGGCCTGAAAGGTCGTTTCGAACAGCATCACAATATCGAATACAGCGACGAAGCCCTGCGTGCCGCTGCCGAGCTGGCATCGCGCTACATCAATGATCGTCATATGCCCGACAAGGCCATTGACGTGATTGACGAGGCCGGCGCCTATCAGCGGCTGCAACCGGTGGAAATGCGCGTCAAGCGCATTGAAGTACCACAGGTCGAAGACATCGTGGCGAAGATCGCGCGGATTCCGCCAAAACACGTCAATAGCTCCGACAAGGAGTTGCTGCGTAACCTGGAACGCGACCTGAAGCTGACCGTTTTCGGTCAGGATGCCGCCATCGACTCGCTGTCCACTGCGATCAAGCTGTCCCGTGCCGGCCTCAAGTCGCCGGACAAGCCTGTCGGTTCGTTCCTGTTCGCAGGTCCGACCGGTGTCGGCAAGACCGAGGCTGCGCGTCAGTTGGCCAAGGCGCTGGGTATCGAGCTGGTGCGTTTCGACATGTCCGAGTACATGGAGCGTCACACCGTATCGCGTCTGATCGGTGCGCCGCCGGGCTATGTCGGTTTTGATCAGGGCGGCCTGCTCACTGAAGCCGTCACCAAGCAACCGCATTGCGTGCTGCTGCTCGATGAAATCGAGAAGGCGCACCCGGAAGTCTTCAACCTGCTGCTGCAGGTGATGGACCACGGGACGCTGACCGACAACAACGGACGCAAGGCTGACTTCCGGAATGTGATCGTGATCATGACCACCAACGCCGGTGCTGAAACGGCGGCGCGTGCTTCGATCGGTTTCACCCATCAGGATCACTCCTCTGATGCGATGGAAGTGATCAAGAAGAGCTTTACGCCGGAATTCCGCAACCGTCTGGACACCATCATTCAATTCGGTCGCCTCAGCCATGAGGTTATCAAGAGCGTGGTGGACAAGTTCCTTACCGAGCTTCAGGCGCAGCTGGAAGACAAGCGCGTACTGCTGGAAGTGACCGAAGCGGCGAGAGGTTATCTGGCCGAAGGTGGTTACGACGCGGCGATGGGCGCACGTCCGATGGCACGACTGATCCAGGACAAGATCAAGCGTCCGCTGGCCGAGGAAATCCTCTTTGGCGAGTTGTCCGAGCATGGCGGTGTGGTACACATCGACTTCAAGGACGGCGAGATCACGTTCGATTACGAGACCACGGCTGAAATGGCCTGAGGTTTTGGCTATCGCAATAACCCTCAAAGGCGCCGAAAGGCGCCTTTTTTGTGTCTGGCTGGCTCGGGACTAAACCCGCGCACACAAAAACGCCCGGCATATGCCGGGCGTTTTTGTTAAGACCTGTTAGCGGGCGCGGTAAGTGATGCGACCTTTGCTCAAGTCGTAGGGCGTCAGCTCAACGCGGACCTTGTCGCCGGTAAGAATGCGGATGTAGTTCTTGCGCATCTTGCCGGAGATGTGCGCGGTTACGACGTGCCCATTTTCCAACTCCACACGGAACATGGTGTTGGGCAGGGTGTCGACGACAGTGCCTTCCATTTCGAAGCTGTCTTCTTTCGACATGCAGTAAAGCCCTCGGTATCCAATGAATGGCCCGGTGCAAACGGCAGCCAGGCAAAAGCGGGCTGCATTGTGCCCGAAAACTGAGGTTTAAGCCAAGGGCTTCAGTAAAGAGTGACCCATCTTTGATTGGTGAGCAGTTCGATGGGGCGATATTGGGTCTTGTAATTCATCTTTTTGCAGTTCTTTATCCAGTAGCCGAGGTATACCGCATGCAATTGCATGCGTGCGGCTTCGGCGATCTGCCAGAGAATCGCGTACCGCCCAAGGCTGCGGCGCTCCTCCGATGGCTCGTAGAAGGTGTAAACGGCAGAAAGACCGTTGGGCAGCAGGTCGGTGACGGCCACGGCGAGCAGTCGGCCTTCCAGACGGAATTCGTAAAAACGCGAAAACGGCAGGTCCCGGACCAGGAAGGTGGAAAACTGGTCGCGGCTCGGCGGAAACATATCCCCATCGGCATGGCGCTGTTCGATGTAGCGCTGATACAGATCGAAGTACTCCTCACTGAAATGCGGCTTAGTGCTCGTCACTTCGAGGTCGGCGTTCCTTTTGAAAATACGTTTTTGCTGACGATCGGGCACGAACAGTCCCACAGGAATGCGCGCAGGCACACAGGCGCTGCAGTTCTGGCAGTGCGGACGGTAAAGATGATCGCCACTTCGGCGAAACCCCATGTCCGAGAGATCGGCATAGACCTGGACATCCATTGGCTGGCTGGGGTCGAGAAACAGCGTAGTGGCTTGTTCCTCGGGCAGGTAGCTACAGGAGTGGGGTTGAGTGGCATAGAACTTCAGCCGCGCCAGCTCGGTCATGATCAACCCTCGAGAAAAACTGTAGACATGAGTGTATGCCAGGCCAATCAAACTCGCCTAGGTGACCAATCGGCTGAATGGCTCCCGTCGAGGTGTTTGTGCAGATAGTCGGCGAAGGTCTGGCGCGCAATCGAGCGCGCGCCAAGGCTTAGCAGGTGCTCGGTAGGCATCTGGCAATCAATGAGAACAAAACCCGATTCTTTCAGGTATTCGACCAACGTTGCGAAACCGACCTTGGAAGCGTTGTCGGCGCGGCTGAACATCGATTCGCCGAAGAACAGCTGGCCCATTGCCAATCCGTACAGGCCGCCCGCCAGCGCGTCGCCGTCCCAGACTTCGACGCTGTGGGCGAAGCCGCGGGCGTGCAGTTCAATGTAGGCTGCCTGCATGGAGCCGGTGATCCACGTGCCGTCGGCGTAGGCCCGGGGTTCGGCGCAAGCTTGAATGACCGCCGCGAAATTTTGGTCGAAGGTGACCCGATAACGCCCCTGACGCAGCAACTTGCCCAGGCTGCGGGATACATGCAGCTCTTCCGGAAACAGCACGGTGCGCGGGTCCGGCGACCACCAGAGAATAGGCTGGCCCTGCTGATACCACGGAAAGCAGCCATGCCGGTACGCAGCGATCAGGCGATCAGCGGACAAATCGCCGCCGCCGGCCAGCAGTCCGTTGGGCTCGCGCATGGCTTTTTCCAGCGGAGGGAAATCAAAGGTGTCGCGTTGTAACCAGGTCAGCATGGCATCCAGACTTTACGAGAGGGGAGGGGAGTCAACGCGGTGTGCAACTCCGTAGTGCAAATGCGGTCACAAGCCGCTTGATCGCGCCTGGAAACTGGAACAGTTGGCTTTTTCATCCAGACATGGCCTTTTGATAGTTCAAGCGAGTCGCAAAAACCCGTCATAAGCCTTTGTCGGCAAAGAAAATGCGTGCTCAAATTGTCAGCGGCCGGCGAAGCTTGAACATCTGCAAGCACCGCGCCAGACTAACGTAGCGCGCGGCGCGCAAATCCGTACAATGCCGATGTTGTTTAACCTCATTTCAAGTCACCTGTCGAGCGTGCGTTATCGCAGGCGCGGTTTTCCCTGTTGCCAGGATGCTCTTCTGGCCGATGTTCGGGAAAGCCACTGCCATTTCGCCCAAGCAGTCGTACACAGTCAATCATCAGATGTTCGCGCTTGCGCGCAGGAATTGAAGCGTTTTGAAGAAATCCACCATAGCACCCACCCCCGTTCCGCTCTGGCGGCAGCACCTGCACTACCGGCTCAAGGAAGGTGCACTGATCGCGTTCGGCGCGCTGTGTCTGTATCTGATCATGGCGCTGTTGACCTACGATCAGGCCGATCCGGGCTGGAGCCACACAAGCAGCTCGAGCAATTCGGCGCAGATCCAGAACGCCGCAGGCTTCGCCGGTGCTTATTCTGCCGACATCCTGTTCATGATCCTCGGCTACTTCGCCTACATCTTCCCGTTGCTGCTGGGCGTCAAGGCCTATCAGGTGTTCCGCCAGCGCCATGAGCCATGGCAATGGAGCGGCTGGCTGTTTTCCTGGCGCATGATCGGGCTGGTGTTTCTCGTGCTGGCGGGCGCTTCGCTCGCGCACTTGCACTTTCATTCGGCGTCGGGCCTGCCGGGTTCGGCCGGTGGCGTGCTGGGCGAAGTGCTGGGCGATCTGGCCAAGCGTGCGCTGAATGTTCAGGGCAGCACGCTGCTGTTCATCGCCTTGTTTCTGTTCGGCCTGACCGTGTTCACCGATCTGTCCTGGTTCAAGGTGATGGACAACACCGGCAAGATCACCCTGGATCTGATCGAACTCTTCACCGGCTCCCTCAACCGCTGGTGGGCCGCCCGCAATGAGCGCAAGCAGATGGTGGCTCAGTTGCGTGAAGTCGACATGCGTGTCGACGAAGTGGTCGCACCGGTGGCCCCGGATCGACGTGAGCAGGCCAAGGCCAAAGAACGCCTCATCAAGCGCGAGCAGGCGCTGACTGAGCACATGGTCGCCCGTGAGAAGCACGTGCCCGCCGTCATCGCGCCTGCACCGCCACGCGCACCTGAGCCGAGCAAGCGCGTGCAGAAAGAGAAGCAGGCGCCGTTGTTCGTCGACAGCGCCGTGGAAGGCACCTTGCCACCCATCTCGATCCTCGATCCGGCTGAGAAAAAGCAGCTCAACTATTCGCCTGAATCCCTGGCGGCGGTGGGGCATCTGCTGGAGATCAAGCTCAAGGAATTCGGCGTCGAAGTCACCGTGGACTCGATTCATCCAGGGCCGGTGATCACCCGCTACGAAATCCAGCCGGCTGCCGGCGTGAAAGTCAGCCGTATCTCGAACCTGGCCAAAGACCTTGCGCGTTCCCTGGCAGTGACCAGCGTCCGTGTGGTCGAGGTCATTCCCGGCAAGACCACCGTCGGTATCGAAATTCCCAACGAAGATCGCCAGATCGTGCGCTTCTCCGAGGTCCTGTCGACGCCGGAATACGACGACGCGAAATCGCCGGTCACCCTGGCGCTGGGTCACGACATTGGCGGCAAACCGGTCATCACCGACCTCGCCAAGATGCCGCACCTGCTGGTCGCCGGTACCACCGGTTCCGGTAAGTCGGTGGGCGTGAACGCCATGATCCTGTCGATCCTGTTCAAGTCCGGCCCGGAAGACGCCAAGCTGATCATGATCGACCCGAAAATGCTCGAGCTGTCGATCTACGAAGGCATCCCGCATTTGCTGTGTCCGGTGGTGACCGACATGAAGGACGCCGCCAACGCCTTGCGCTGGTCGGTGGCTGAAATGGAACGCCGCTACAAACTGATGGCCAAGATGGGCGTGCGTAACCTGTCGGGCTTCAACCAGAAGGTGCGTGAAGCGGAGGAGGCCGGCACGCCGCTGTCCGATCCGCTGTACCACCGCGAAAGCATTCACGACGAAGCGCCGCTGCTGACCAAGCTGCCGACCATCGTTGTGGTGGTCGACGAATTCGCGGACATGATGATGATCGTCGGCAAGAAGGTCGAAGAACTCATCGCCCGTATCGCCCAGAAGGCCCGTGCGGCAGGTATCCACCTGATTCTCGCGACCCAGCGACCGTCGGTGGACGTGATCACCGGTCTGATCAAGGCCAACATCCCGACGCGCATGGCGTTCCAGGTGTCGAGCAAGATCGACTCCCGGACCATCATCGACCAGGGTGGCGCCGAACAACTGCTCGGTCACGGCGACATGCTCTACATGCCGCCGGGCACCAGCCTGCCGATTCGTGTGCACGGCGCGTTCGTCTCGGACGAAGAGGTTCACCGCGTCGTTGAGGCGTGGAAGCTGCGGGGTACGCCGAACTACAACGACGACATCCTGGCCGGCGTTGAAGAGCCGGGCAGCGGCTTCGACGGTGGCGGTGGCGGCGGTGATGGCGAAGACAGCGAAAGCGATGCGCTGTATGACGAAGCGGTCAAGTTCGTGCTGGAAAGCCGTCGCGCGTCGATCTCTGCGGTACAGCGCAAGCTGAAGATTGGTTACAACCGCGCCGCGCGGATGATCGAAACCATGGAAAACGCCGGCGTCGTGACACCCATGAACACCAACGGCTCGCGCGAAGTGATTGCGCCAGCCCCTGTGCGTGACTGACACTTCCCGGCCACGCGTTACCGGGCGTCGCCATCGCGACGGCGCCCGGCTTCAACCACACTCAAAGAGGAATCCCATGCGTCTTATCCGCATGCTGTTGGTATCTGCACTGGCTTTTTCTGCTGTCTCGGCCCACGCCGACAGCAAGGACGTGGCACGCCTGACCCAACTGCTGGAAAACTCGAAAACCCTGAGCGGGCGCTTCTCCCAGCTCACACTCGACGGTGGCGGCACGCAGTTGCAGGAAACCTCCGGTCAAATGACTTTGCAGCGCCCGGGCCTGTTCTACTGGCACACCGACGCGCCGCAAGAGCAACTGATGGTGTCCGATGGCAAGAAGGTTTCCCTGTGGGACCCTGACCTGGAGCAGGTCACCATCAAGACCCTCGACCAGCGTCTGACCCAGACCCCGGCGCTGCTGCTGTCCGGCGACGTGTCGAAAATCAGCGAGAGCTTCGACATCAGTGCCAAGGAGGCGGGCGGCGTGATCGACTTCGTGCTCAAGCCCAAGTCTCGGGACACCCTGTTCGACAGCCTGCGCCTGTCCTTTCGCAACGGCATGATCAACGACATGCAATTGATCGACAGTGTCGGCCAGCGCACCAATATCCTGTTCACCGGCGTCAAGGCCAACGAGCCTGTCGCCGCGAGCAAATTCCAGTTCCAGATCCCGAAGGGCGCTGACGTCATTCAGGAATAAAAGGGGTTCGCCTGTTTCATGGACCTGTTCAGCACTGAACCGATCGCGCAACCGTTGGCCGCGCGCCTGCGAGCGACCAATCTGGACGAGTACGTCGGCCAGCAGCACCTGCTCGCCCACGGCAAGCCACTGCGTGAAGCGCTGGAGCAGGGTGCGCTGCATTCGATGATTTTCTGGGGGCCGCCCGGCGTGGGCAAAACCACGCTGGCGCGGTTGCTGGCGAAAGTCTCCGACGCGCATTTTGAAACGGTGTCGGCGGTGCTGGCGGGGGTCAAAGAGATCCGCCAGGCGGTGGAGGTCGCCAAGCAGCAGGCGGGTCAGTACGGCCGCCGCACCATTCTGTTCGTCGACGAAGTGCACCGTTTCAACAAGTCCCAGCAGGATGCGTTTCTGCCCTACGTGGAAGACGGCACGCTGATCTTCATAGGCGCCACCACCGAAAACCCTTCTTTCGAACTCAACAACGCGCTGTTGTCTCGCGCCCGGGTCTATGTGCTCAAGAGCCTGGACGAAGGGGCGCTGCGCCAGTTGGTCAACCGCGCGCTGAACGAAGAACGCGGGCTGGGCAATCGCCATCTGACCTTGGGCGACGAGGCGTTCAAGACGCTTCTGGCTGCAGCGGATGGCGACGGCCGGCGGATGCTCAATCTGCTGGAGAACGCCTCGGACCTGGCGGAAGACGGCAGCGAAATCGATCCCGAGTTGCTGCAAAGCCTGCTGGGTGACAGTCGCCGTCGCTTCGACAAGGGCGGCGAAGCGTTCTACGACCAGATTTCCGCGCTGCACAAATCCATTCGCGGCTCCAACCCCGACGCCGCGCTGTATTGGTTCGCGCGAATGATCGACGGTGGCTGTGATCCGTTATACCTGGCGCGGCGCGTGGTGCGCATGGCCAGCGAAGACATCGGTAACGCCGATCCGCGCGCCTTGCCGCTGTGCATGTCGGCGTGGGATGTGCAGGAACGCCTCGGCAGCCCGGAAGGCGAGTTGGCCGTCGCCCAGGCCATCGTGTATCTGGCTTGCGCGCCGAAGAGCAACGCCGTGTACATGGGTTTCAAAATGGCCATGCGCGAAGCCACCGAGCACGGTTCGCTGGAAGTGCCCTTGCACCTGCGCAACGCGCCGACCAAGCTGATGAAACAGCTCGGCTACGGCGAAGAGTACCGCTACGCCCATGATGAGCCGGATGCCTACGCGGCGGGTGAAGACTACTTCCCCGACGAGCTTGAACCGCGTCAGTATTACCAGCCGGTCCCCCGCGGCCTTGAGCTGAAGATCGGCGAAAAACTCAAACACCTGTCGGCGCTCGACCGCGCCAGCCCTCGTCAACGGAGAAAATAGTGATTCAGTTGATTCTTGCCGTGTCCGCCGGTGGCGTCGCTGGTACATTACTGCGTTTCGCCACGGCTAACATCGTGGCCGCGAACTGGCCGCGCTACTTCTACACAGCAACGCTGGCGGTGAATCTGGTCGGGTGCCTGCTGATCGGTCTGCTCTACGGGCTGTTTCTGATTCGCCCGGAAGTCCCGATCGAGTTGCGCGCCGGATTGATGGTGGGATTCCTCGGTGGTTTGACGACGTTTTCGTCTTTCTCACTGGACACGATTCGTCTGCTTGAAAGCGGCCAGGCTCCTCTGGCCATTGGCTACGCCCTCATCAGCGTACTGGGCGGGCTGCTCGCAACGTGGGCTGGCCTGTCTTTGACCCGAATTTAATATACGAGAGACCGATATGCTCGACTCCAAACTGTTACGTACCCAACTTCAGGACGTAGCGGATCGCCTGGCTTCCCGTGGCTTCACACTGGACGTGGCCCGCATCGAA
This sequence comes from Pseudomonas sp. AK106, assembly GCF_053903055.1. Taxonomy (NCBI): domain Bacteria; kingdom Pseudomonadati; phylum Pseudomonadota; class Gammaproteobacteria; order Pseudomonadales; family Pseudomonadaceae; genus Pseudomonas; species Pseudomonas sp. AK106. Next base: position 3,818,051 of record NZ_CP096426.1, on the reverse strand, counting down.
GCGCTGGAAGCCCAGCGCAAGACGGTGCAGACCCGCACCGAACAGCTTCAGGCCGAGCGTAACGCCCGTTCCAAATCCATCGGTCAGGCCAAGCAGCGCGGCGAAGACATCGCGCCGCTGATGGCTGACATCGATCGCATGGCCGAAGAGCTGAGCACCGGCAAGAAAGAACTGGACGCCATTCAGTCCGAGCTCGATGCCATGGCCCTGAGCATGCCGAACCTGCCCCACGAATCGGTGCCGGTGGGCGCTGACGAAGAACAAAACGTCGAAGTGCGTACCTGGGGCACACCGGCTTCATTCGACTTCGCGGTTCAGGATCATGTCGCCCTGGGCGAGAAGTTCGGCTGGCTGGACTTCGAAACCGCCGCCAAGCTGTCCGGGGCCCGTTTCGCGTTGTTGCGTGGCCCGATTGCGCGCCTGCACCGTGCGTTGGCACAGTTCATGATCACGCTGCACATCAATGAGCATGGTTACGAAGAGACCTACACGCCGTATCTGGTCCAGGCGCCCGCGCTACAGGGCACCGGCCAGCTGCCGAAATTCGAAGAAGACCTGTTCAAGATCTCCCGCGAAGGCGAGGCCGATCTGTACCTGATCCCGACCGCCGAAGTGTCGCTGACCAACATCGTCTCTGGCGAGATCCTCGACGCCAAGCAGCTGCCGCTGAAGTTTGTCGCCCACACCCCGTGCTTCCGCAGCGAAGCCGGCGCGTCGGGCCGCGATACCCGCGGCATGATCCGTCAGCACCAGTTCGACAAGGTCGAGATGGTGCAGATCGTCGAGCCGGAAAAATCCATGGAAGCGCTGGAGAGCCTGACCGGTCACGCCGAACGCGTTCTGCAACTGCTCGAATTGCCGTACCGCGTACTGGCGTTGTGCACAGGCGACATGGGTTTCAGTGCGGTGAAAACCTACGATCTGGAAGTGTGGATTCCGAGCCAGGACAAATACCGTGAAATCTCGTCGTGCTCCAACTGCGGCGATTTCCAGGCGCGTCGCATGCAGGCGCGCTGGCGCAACCCGGAAACCGGCAAGCCGGAACTGGTTCACACGCTGAACGGTTCGGGTCTTGCGGTGGGTCGCACGCTGGTGGCGGTACTGGAAAACTACCAGCAGGCCGACGGCTCGATCCGCGTGCCGGACGTTCTCAAGCCATGGATGGGCGGCATCGAGGTCATCGGCTAAATGGAATTTCTGCCACTGTTCCATAACCTTCGGGGCGCTCGGGTGCTGGTGGTCGGCGGCGGCGAGATTGCCTTGCGCAAGTCTCGCCTGCTGGCTGATTCCGGTGCGGTGCTGCGCGTGGTTGCTCCCGAGATCGGGGCGGAAGTGCGCGAGCTGATCGAGCGCAGCGGTGGCGAGCAGATTCTGCGTGGCTACACCGAGTCGGACCTCAACGGCTGCGTGCTGATTATCGCCGCCACCGACGATGAGCCGCTCAATGCGCAGGTGTCAGCCGATGCCCGCCAGCGCGGTGTGCCGGTCAACGTGGTGGATGCGCCTGCGCTGTGCAGCGTGATCTTCCCGGCGATTGTCGACCGGTCGCCGTTAGTGATCGCGGTGTCCAGCGGTGGCGATGCGCCGGTGCTGGCGCGTCTGATCCGCGCCAAGCTGGAAACCTGGATTCCGCCCACCTACGGGCATCTGGCCGGTCTGGCCGCGCGCTTTCGTCATCAGGTGAAAGGGCTGTTTCCTAACGTTCAGCAGCGTCGGGCGTTCTGGGAGGATGTATTTCAGGGGCCCATCGCTGATCGGCAGCTGGCCGGACAGGGCGCCGAAGCCGAGCGCTTGCTGCAAGCGAAGATCGACGGCGAGGCGCCGCCCACGACCGGTGAGGTGTACCTCGTCGGCGCGGGGCCGGGCGATCCTGATCTGCTGACCTTTCGCGCACTGCGTCTGATGCAACAGGCGGACGTGGTGCTTTACGACCGCCTCGTAGCGCCAGCGATCCTGGACTTGTGCCGACGCGACGCTGACCGGGTCTACGTCGGCAAGCAGCGCGCCGACCACGCCTTGCCCCAGGATCAGATCAACCAGCAGTTGGTGGACCTGGCCAAGCAGGGCAAACGCGTGGTGCGCCTCAAGGGCGGCGATCCGTTCATCTTCGGCCGTGGCGGCGAAGAAATCGAAGAGCTGGCCGCCCATGGCATTCCGTTCCAGGTCGTGCCGGGTATCACCGCGGCCAGTGGTTGCGCGGCCTACGCCGGTATTCCGCTGACCCATCGCGATCACGCGCAGTCCGTGCGTTTCGTGACCGGCCACCTGAAGAACGGCTCTACCGACCTGCCGTGGAAGGATCTGGTGTCGCCATCGCAGACGTTGGTGCTCTACATGGGCCTGATCGGGCTGCCGGTTATTTGCGAGCAGTTGATCCGGCACGGTCGCTCTGCCGATACCCCGGCTGCGCTGATCCAGCAGGGCACCACGGTTAACCAGCGCGTCTTCACCGGCACGCTGGCCAATCTGCCGCAGTTAGTCGCCGAGCACGAAGTCCATGCGCCGACCCTGGTGATTGTGGGCGAAGTGGTGAAGTTGCGGGAGAAACTGGCATGGTTCGAAGGGGCTCAGGCGAGCGTCTGATTCCACCGCAGTCTTTCAAAGTTTATGCGGTGGAGAGCCAGGTGGGGTTTCAGTGTTAACTGAAACCCTTCAGCCGTTGTGCAAGATCCCTTTCCCGTTCAAACGCCCCCGATCATGCTCGCCGCTGAAGTCCTGCTGCGGCCCTTTTGGCACGATACCGGTCGGGTTGATGGTGGCGTGGCTCCCGTAGTAGTGATGCTTGATGTGCACGAAGTCCACCGTCTCGGCAACACCCGGCAGCTGATACATCTCGCGCACCCAGTTGCTCAGGTTCGGGTAGTCGGCAATGCGTCGCAGGTTGCACTTGAAGTGCCCGTGGTACACCGCGTCAAAGCGAATCAGCGTGGTGAACAGGCGCACGTCCGCTTCAGTCAGGTACTCGCCCGCCAGATAGCGTTTCTCGCGGAGCAGCGTTTCCAGTGCATCCAGCTCGGCGAACACTCCATCGAAAGCCTCTTCGTACGCACCTTGCGACGTCGCGAATCCGGCGCGATAGACGCCGTTGTTCACGGCCGGGTAAATACGGTCGTTCAGCCGGTCGATCTCGTTGCGAAGCGGCTCTGGATAGAGATCCAGGTGATTGCCGGTCAGTTCGTCGAACGCCGAATTGAACATCCGGATGATTTCCGACGACTCATTGCTGACGATGCGATTCAGCTGCTTGTCCCACAGCACCGGTACCGTAACCCGACCGGTGTAATCGGCGGTGTCGGCGAGGTAGCGCTGGTACATAAAGGTATGGCCATCCAGCGCATCGCCGGTAGAACCGGTCTGCTTGTCGAATGTCCAGCCGTTCTCGCGCATCAGCCAACTGACCACCGAGACGTCGATCAGGCTTTCCAGACCCTTGAGCTTGCGCACGATCAACGTGCGATGGGCCCACGGGCAGGCCAGGGAAACGTACAAATGGTAGCGGCCGGCCTCCGCCTTGAAGCCGCCTTCACCGGACGGGCCGGGGCTGCCATCAGCAGTCACCCAGTTCCGGCGCTTGGCTTGCTCGCGCTGAAACGCGCCGTCTTTGCTGCTTTCGTACCACTGGTCTTGCCAGCGTCCTTCAACGAGAAGGCCCATGCCTGACTCCAAATTGAGCTGTACCGAAGTACGTTGGAGATCAGTCTAAAGGCAATCGTTCGAACGAATGGCGCAAAGACTGGGGAGTAGCTATCGGCTAAATCGATCTGTTCCGGTTTGCCCAATACTGCTCCGCCTGGGCGAATGCTTCAGCCCGCGGCATCCCGAGGCCCCGCAGTGCCAGCGCCATGGTTGCGATCAGCGCCAGCTGCGGGTAGCTGTCCTCGATATCGCCTTTCCAGATCGCGACCAGATGCAGCGGGTCGAGGGTGGCAGGCTTCACGTGGCGACGGTCCGACAATGCCGGCCATTCCTCATCCCACGGCTGGCCATCGGTGGTGCCGTACAAATGGCTGATGGTGTCGGGATTGATCTCGACCTCACCACCGTCGCCCTTGATCACGATGGCGTGGTCGCCGAGCAGGCTGCTGGCGTCGCGGTGCACGCCCTGATAGCCAGGATGGAAAATACTCTGCAGCCCGCACCGCGCGCCCAGTGGGTTGAGGATGCGCGCCAGCGAATGGATCGGCGAGCGCAGCCCCAGCGTGTTGCGCAGATCGATCATGCGCTGAAGCTGCGGCGCCCAGTCGCCGAGGGGAAAGAACGCAATGTTCTGCTGCTCCAGCGCTTCACCCACCGCTTGCCAGTTGCGACACAGCGGAATCCCCAACAACTCTAGCAACTGCTCGCTGTACAACCGGCCGGCGGTATGGGCGCCGCCGCCGTGCATCAATACGCGCACGCCGTTCTGCGCCAGGCACTTGGCCGCCAACAGATACCACGGCAGGTGACGCTTCTTGCCGGCGTAGGTCGGCCAGTCGATATCGACCGTCAGTTCCGGCGCATGCAGACGCTCGCGCACCGCTTCGGTGAAGCCTGCGAGCTCATCCGGGCTCTCTTCCTTGTGCCGCAGCAGCATCAGGAAAGCGCCGAGCTGGGTGTCTTCGACTTTTTCATCGAGCACCATGCCCATGGCTTCCCGGGCTTCGGCGCGGGTCATGTTGCGCGCACCACGCTTGCCCTTGCCGAGAATACGAACGAAGGGCGCGAAGGGATGCTCGGCAGGGGTTTCGGTGACAAGGGGGGTGAAGTCAGTCATAGGCAATTGGTCGGCTTGGGCAGGCCCGCCAGCTTGGCGGCAAGTTTGGCGGGAGTGCCGTTGAACAGACGATTCAGGTGCAAGCTGTTGCCTTTGTCGGCGCCCAGTTTCAGCGCGGTGTACTTGACCAGCGGCCGTGTGGCCGGGGACAGCTGAAATTCTGCATAGAACGCGCGCAGCAATTCGAGAACTTCCCAATGCTCCGGCGTCAGGGCGATGTCTGCCTCAAGGGCCAAGGCTTCAGCGACCTCGCTGGACCAGTCGTGCAGGTCCTCTAGATAGCCGTCTTTGTCCAGCTGAATATCGCGCCCGTCGACGATGAGCTGTTTCATAGCCACGTGTTGACCTTGTCGTAGTGCACCGAGAGCGTCACGAAGCCGGCATAGTCGACGCTTTGTGCCCAGTCAGGCAGCGCGATGTGTCGAGCGGTGGCGTCTTCATCGAGCACGAACACCTTCAGGCTGCCGGTTTTCGCGTTCAGCGACTGGGCGGCAGCGGTGTCTGCGCGCAACGCATAGGTCGCGTCGCCGCACAACAGGATTGCGTCTTCGCTGCCGAGCACGCGGAGGCAACTGCCCAGGCGCGAGTCTGTGAAAGGGGAATGAGAGAGTACGTGCAGGGTAGCCATCAGATCGTAATCACTTGGTCGTAACGGTCAATGAGCGCGGCGATTTGCGGGTCATCCAGCACCTGGAGCGGTTCGACGCTTAACCCGGTTGGCGGCATCCCGCGCTGATTCAGGCTGGTGCGGCAGACGAACAAGTCTTCCACGCCGAACATCGACAACGCCTGCAGGTTGGCGCTCAGGTCTTTCTGCTGCACCTGGCTGGCGTTCTGCGCCGTGGCCAACTGAAGCACACCGTCGTCCATGAACAGCATGGCGACCGGCAGATCGAACGCTCCGCCGGCCAGGGCAATATCCAGCGCCTCGCGGGCATCCGGACCCGCCCATGGCGCCTGACGGCTGATGATCAATAATGACTTCGCCACGTCATGGCCCTCCAAAGCAGATCAAGCGATCAGCCGCCTGGATCGCGTCATGCAGCTGACCCAGCCCCGACAACTCCCAGGGTGCCGCAAGGTTTGCCGCAGGTCGCGAGTAGCGCTCCGCTTCCTCAGCATTCAACACGCCCCGACGCAGGGCGGCGGCAATGCAGACCACGCCGTCAAGCTGGTGGGTGGTGACGAAATCACGCCATTGCGCGGCGGTGTCCGACTCGTCCTGGGGCGACACCACATTGCCGGACGCGCTGTGCACGCCGTCCTGATAGAAGAACAGGCGCACGATTTCATGGCCCTGCGCCAAAACCGCTTTGGCGAACAGCAATGCACGCCGGGAGGAGGGCGCGTTGGCGGGCGAATGCAGGGCAATGGCGAACTTCATGGGCGGCTCGGTCGGGCGCTGACAGGGAACATGGGCGCAATGATAAAGAATTCACGAACGCCGGACAGCAAAAAGCCCGCCGAAGCGGGCTTTTTGTTAAAGCGGGCAAACGGATCAGTCTTTGCTGCCCATGATGCCGAAGATCTGCAACAGGCTGATGAACAGGTTGTAGATCGATACATACAGGCTGATGGTCGCCATGATGTAGTTGCGTTCACCGCCGTGGATGATCGCGCTGGTCTGGAACAGAATGCAGACCGACGAGAACAGCACGAAGCCGGCGCTGATTGCCAGTTGCAGGCCGCTGATCTGGAAGAACATGCTCGCTACTACGGCCCCGAGCAACACGAAAAAGCCTGCGGTGATGAAGCCGCCGAGGAAGCTCATGTCCTTGCGCGTGATCAGCACATAGGCCGACAGACCACCGAAGACCAAGGCCGTCATCGCGAACGCGGAGGCAACGACTTCAGCGCCGCCCTGCATGCCGATATAGCGGTTGAGAATCGGGCCGAGGATGAACCCCATGAAGCCCGTCAGCGCGAACGCCGAGACCAGACCCCACGCCGAATCGCGCAATTTGTTGGTGAGGAAAAACAGACCGTAGAAGCCGATCAGCACAACGAAGACGTTCGGGTAACGGAAGTTCATCTGTTGGGAGACGAACGCCATGACGCCGCTGAAGGCGAGGGTGAGGGCCAGAAGGCCGTAAGTGTTGCGCAGGACGCGGCTAACCTCTAGCTGCTCGACCTGCACGCGGTTGTTGACTGCGTAATCCTGTTCGCGCATGGCGCTACTCCTGGTGGTGAAAACGAAGGGTTTGAAACCTCAAGTTGCAAAGATCATAACAGAGGCGAGGCAGCGCGCTAGCCGCAGAGTTTGACAGCTTGTTTCATTACGGTATTATGGCGCCCGCAAAGCGACGGAGGGGTGAAAAACCTTCGACGCCAAATGCTTCGGGGAATTGGCAGAGTGGTTGAATGCACCGGTCTTGAAAACCGGCGAACGTTAATAGCGTTTCTAGGGTTCGAATCCCTAGTTCCCCGCCAAACACAGTAAAAAGCCCTGCATATGCGGGGCTTTTTTCGTTTTCGGGGTCTGGTTTTCGCTGGGCTGGATTTGATCTTCATCTTTCGGATCATCCTGCCCGGCTTGCGTGAGCATTAGCAAAGGCTAATCATGTGGCTGATAGCAGACCGTAATTTACTGTATGCTAACCGGAAGCGATGATGGGACATGGACATTAACAAGCTTAGAGCCGACGCCCTGAAAGCCCTGATGGCCGGGGCCTCCCAGAAAGATTTCGCCAATAGGCACGGCCTTGATGCGTCGTATCTGTCCCAGATTCTTAACGGGCACAGAAATCTCGGCGAGAAAGCTGCTGCGAATTTGGAAGAGAAGATCGGCCTTCCTTCGGGAAGCCTGGTCAGCCCTGCTGCGTCCGAGACTTCCGCGACAGCAGTGAAGGCCGGGCTTTCGGCACTGGAACAGCTCAAACAGTCCCTCGCCAAGGTGAAAGGCTTTTCAAATGAGGCGCGGGACCGGATTGTGGCGGCGGCTGCCGACCCGGATGACCAGAGCACAGACGTGCTTCCGGCCAATTACGCCGCCCTTCGTCCTACCCAGGAAGAGATTGTCATTCGCCAGTACGACATACGTGCAGCGATGGGTCACGGACAGGTGCCGCCTGATTACAATGAGGTCGTGCGCAACTTGGTTGTCAGAGAGGAGATTCTTCGCGAGAAAGGTGTGACCTACACCTCGAAGACAGCTCTGGCCATGATCAGTGGCTGGGGTCAGAGCATGGAAGGAACCATCAACGATAAAGACTTGGTGATCGTCGACAAAGGCGTGCAGGACTTCATCGGTGAGGGCATCTACGTACTGACTTGGCACCAAGAGCTGTACATCAAGCGCGTGATGCGACTGGACGAAGAGAATTACAGGCTTATTTCAGACAATCAGCATTATGAGAACCAGACGGCAAGGATCGACGACGTGACGATCCATGCGAAGGTTTTATTGATCTGGAACGCAAGAAAGGCCTAGTTGCGCTGGCCGATCTGGCCGACTAGTGGCCGGCACAGGCGGTTTTTTGAAGGTGCAGACGCCCGCGAATCAAGCGGGCTTTTTTGTGCACTCAGAAAGGCGCGGCTTCCTCCAGTGCTTCGAATTCGTCCCGCACTTGGACGCGGGGATCGTCATCTGACGGCGCTTCCCACTTCAGCGTGACCGAACTGTCTTCATCGTTGAAAACCATCTCTATCCCATCCACTTCCGCAATAGCCCCCATCACCTCGTTCCACTCTCGATCGCCGTCGGTCTCCAGCTTATGGATCGTGACCCACATCTGATCCTGGGCGATCGGGTGGTTGATCATGCCCGCCACCCTTAGGTTCAGGCGCTCCAGGCCGGACATAGGCTCGCGCTCTTGAGACTTTTTCTTCTCTGGTAGGGACATCAGTTTCTCCTTGATTACTGTATATGCGTACAGTTCTCGTAAGCATAACGGCAGTCAGCTGTTTGCAAAACCCCTGTCAGAAATATCGACCTGCCTCGAGCGACCAGCACCCATTACAGGCACGAAAATAATTTAGCATTAGCTATTGACGCTAAATTTAGCGCTTGCTAACTTACATCCATCGCAGCGACATACCGCAGCGATACATGACTGGTGAAGCCGCCAGATAGCCAGGGACCAGCGAAGTGGTCTCCCAGCCCCGACAAGGGACCGACTGGATCAAAGCTCTTTAGCAGGACGGAATCACCGATTTCGCTGGCTGGCCTTGGCAACAGGGCCAGACGGGAAATCAACGAAGAAAGAGAGGGCAGTCAGGCGGGTGCACTAACACCCACAGGGATCGCCAGATCGCAGGCTGTACCTGCAAACCAGCCGAGGCCCTTACTCTCCGCGCGAGCGGGGCGGAGCCTGGCAGAATCCAAAAGGCTTCGCGGAATGTTGAAAGATTGCAGATGTGGAAAGTGCAAAAGACTTCTCGCCCGTATCGGTGAGATGACGGAGCTCCAGATCAAGTGTTCCCGGTGCGGGACGTTGAATCATGTGAGGGCCACGTGCCCCGAGCTATCGCCTGTGAGCGACATGAATGCGGAATTCTCCGCTAAAAATCATTCGACTCAAGGTAATCAAAATGTCCAATAGCAGCTCAGTAATCGCCCAGCTCAAAAACATTCCTCTGGTAGGAATCAACCTGGGCTCGGTCGCCAATGCTGGTCAAATCCTTCCAGGTTCGGCCGGCACTCATTATCAATGGCCCACTCGGGACACCATCACTCACTGGGTGAAGAACCTCGGTGTGCGCCTTATCCGTTTTCCGTTCGAACTGCAGCGCGCCATTGAGCTGTCGACAATTGACGGTCTGCCAGGTCAAGGCGCGAACTTGAAGCAGGAGTTCGTGGACAAGTGGAAGGTAATGCTGAAGGCGATCAGCGATGACTCTAACGGTGAAGCCAGGATCATCCCCGATCCGCATCACTACATGCGCCTGCATCGCTACCAGACCGATGCGAATGGCCAACTGACCGGTCAGCTTTACCCAAGTAAAGAGGCGGGCAATCAAGACGGCTGGAAAATTACAGAGCAGGTTCTGATCCAGGACGGTAACTCCGTCGGTGGTGGTTCCTGGAGTGCGGTCCACTTGGCGAACTTCCACCAGAAGTTGGTCGTTGCATGCGATGACCCTATGGTTCTGGGTTGGGGTTTGGGCAACGAGCCCTATCCCAACCCCAACGCCGGCGCAAAGGACTACATTACGTCGGGCGACTTGGAAACCCTTTACATCAACACGATGAATACCGTGCTGAAGGCCCTGCGCAACAGCTCCAAAAAGCCAGTCTTCATATGTGGGCTGCAATTCGCGAGTGCCAAGGACTGGGCGGGTGTCTCGGCGAATCTACAGTCGAAGATTGTAGATCCGGCGAACTCTATCGTGTGGGAAGCGCACGCCTATGCTGACGTCGATGGCGGATCGAGCGGTGCCTACAACGGCGACAACACCCAAATTTCGCCGACGGCACTGCGCGACCAAATCGTGGGTCCGTTTCTGACTTACGCCAAAGCCAACAAGATGGCAGCATTCATCGGCGAGACTGGCATTCCACCAACGGATGCTGGCCGTACCGCGCTGAAGAATCTGCTCGACAAAGCCAAGGCTGAGAAAATCCCCGTCACCCTATGGGTCGCGGGTCCGGGCACTGACGGCGAGAAGATGAGCCTTGAAGCGAGTAACCAGGCGGCAACGGTTACGATGGTGAAGCCATACTTCGCTGAGCGCATCACTCAGTGGGGTTACGCGCAAGCCTAGGTCTGGCTGGTAGAGCCTGAGCCTCCCATTCCGGGAGGCTCTCCTTCCCATTCTTTCAGCGACCGAGGGTGTGACACCCGATCCGGAACGCTACATAACAATACCCGCGCTGCTCCGACGGGCAGCGTGAACGACATGCACTTATTCAGAGCCTCGGCATTTGCCGGGGCTTTTTCGTATTCAGCCCCGCCACATTCATCGCTCCAAGTAGGGATTGCCGAGGGGCTGACCCATTCCCCGAGCCCGAGGGGGCGGACTGTCGGAGGTCGACGAAGATGCCGGAAAAAACACCTGACTTCTGGGCGCACGTCTGGCTGATCATCACGACGCCGCTCTGGCAGGGAGCGATCATGGCCGCCACCACTTCTCTGTTGCGCGTGCTCTATGAAGGCAAAGAAGCCAACAAATGGCGCGTCGTGCTTGAGGCGCTGATCTGTGGTGCGTTGAGCCTGTCAGCCAGCAGCGTCATCGAATGGATGGCCTGGCCGTCGAGTCTGTCCGTCGCCGCCGGCGGCACCATAGGGTTCATCGGCGTGACGGCGATCCGCGAGCTGATCATCCGGTTCCTCGGACGCAAGGCGGATTCGTTATGAGCCTTGGGGCCATTGTCGCCGTAGCCAAAGCGGGTTCCACATTGCGAGCCATTGCAGCCGCCGTGGTCATTGCAATCGTGCTGGGACTGCTGATTGCGCTCCAGCAGATTCGCGTTGTCAGTCTGCAGGGCGCCATCGCCCTCGATCGTGACGCGCGGCAGACCGCCCCCAAAAGCACATCCGATCGTCTAGCCCGCCGCTGAGCGGGTTTTTTGTCTGGAGAATAGCCATGACCGTCACTGATAGAGATCGCGACGTGCTCGCCCGCACGCTGTATGGCGAAGCTCGTGGGGAAGGGCTTGCCGGAATGCTGGCCGTGGCCTGGACGATCCGCAACCGCGTGAACGATGGACAAGAAAGGTCATGGTGGGGCGAGGGCTATGCCGGGGTGTGCCAGAAGCCCTATCAGTTCAGTTGCTGGAACAAGGGCGACCCGAACTATCCGTCCGTGAGCGGCGCGCGACAGATTCCGTTCCGCGAGTTGGCGCAGTGCCAAATCGCTGCCGACCAAGTAATCGACGGGAACGTGCCAGACCCCACCGGCGGGGCGACTCACTATTACGCGACCACTTTGTCGAGGGCTCCGGCGTGGGCAGCCAGCGCCAAGCCGACTCTGAAACTCGGGAGCCACATGTTTTTCAAGGACGTTCCGTGATCAGCGGCACAGTCATCTGCAAGCCGTTGGGGTAGGGAAGCCGGCTTCAGGGCGTCAAAGCAGCCATGGGCTAAAGCCGGAACTTGCCGACCATGTCGTTGAGTCGGACCGCGAGCGTCGACAGTTCGCTGCTTGCCTCCAACGTCTGTCTCGCGCCCTCGGTGCTTTGCATGGCCAAATCCCGAATGCTCACCAGGTTTCTGTCCACATCGCGGGCAACATGGGCTTGTTGCTCCGAAGCCGTCGCGATCTGCATGTTTCGTTCGTTGATTTCAAGGACTGCGTCGGTGATCAGGCGCAGGGACGAGCCTGCGTCTTTCGCAGAGGTCAGCGTGCTATGAACCTCCTGCCTGCTTTTGTCCATGGATTCCACCGCCGCGGCGGACCCTGACTGGACCTTGGTGATCATCTGCTCGATTTCCTGAGTAGACAGCTGGGTCCGGTGCGCCAGGGCTCGTACCTCATCTGCCACTACGGCAAAGCCGCGTCCTTGTTCCCCGGCGCGCGCCGCTTCAATTGCCGCGTTCAACGCGAGCAGGTTTGTCTGCTCGGCGATGGCGCGGATGACGCTCAGCACTTTCGTAATATCGTCAGCCTGACTGGCCAAGGCCTTGACCTGTACCACAGAGTTGTCCACGAGGTCGGCGAGGTTCGTCATGGCCGTCACCGTGTTGACGACCCGGCGGTTGCCCTCTTCGGCAGATGTGCTGGATGACTGCGCGGCCTCGGACGTCGAGTTTGCGTTTCTTGCGACTTCTTCCACCGCCGCACTCATCTCGGTGACCGCCGTGGCCGCCTGTTCGATCTCACTGTTCTGTCTTTGAAGTGTCCGGTCTGCGTTTTCGGTGATCGATGTCATTTCGACGGACGCGGTGCTCAGTTGGTCGGCCGCTCCCGATATTTCAGTCAGCGTGGTCTTCAAATTGCCGGCCATGAGATTGAGCGCAATCATCAGACTGGATATCTCATCCCGCCCTGTCACGGCGAGGACGCCGGAGAGGTCGCCCGTTGCGATTTTCTCCGCGAAGGTCAACGAACTGCCGACCGGCTTCACGATGCTTCGGGTCAGGGCATAAGCCAGGCCTATGGTGAGCACCGATGCACCCAGAACAACGGAGATAAGAACCATGATGCTGTGGTTGTAAACCTCTGCAGCGCGATGCCCGGCGTTGACGGCGTTCTGTGAATTAAGGTCGCGCAGCTTTGTGAGCTCTGCCTGATACTGCGTCGCGGTCTGCGCCTGTTCGTTGTTGGCGTAGTCCAGCGCGCTTTGATGGTCGGTTTTATTCAGCGAAATAATGTTTTTGACGCCAGCTATGTATTTCTCCATCAGGCCGTTCGCGGTTTGAAACTGCTTGTTATCTTCTTCGTCAGTAATCAGGTGTGCTCGGTAGTAGCCCGTCTTGTCTTCGAGCGTGGCGATGTCTTGAAAAATATTATCGGTGACTTTGCGTTGTGCGTCTGAGCCCGACACCGCCAGCGATCGTATGCTTTCCAGCCGGGTATGCAGCAGAGCGATCTGGATATCGTCAATCACCTGAATGCTGGGCACCACGTCGGTTTCCAGCTTTTGTTCAGTGGCACGCATTTCATCAATTTGAACGTAAGCGAACACGCCAAGGCCTAGCAGGATCAGCGTGATCAGACCGAAGCAGAGCAGCGCTCTGGTCGCAATTCTAAAGTTTTGTAGTTGCATGTGAGTTTCTCCGGAGCTCCAAAGGAAGGCGCTGAGGTCCGTTCCAGCGATCAGCGTGTCTGCCGGATTTTTGAATACTTAAGGTGCGTTCGGCGGATGGGCAGGCCTATGGCTAGCATGTCCGCGGGTTTGCTCAGTGCTAAATAATCAATTAACTAATTCTTCATTCAACGGTGCCAAGGCGTTTGCAAATGCAACAGACACGAGGCGATTATTGTTTCATCGGGCTCTCCCCAACTACCTGCCAACTCTTAAGGAACACCATGCCGTTTAAAGACCTTTGCCTGGCATTGCTGGTCATCATCGCGTGGGGTTTGAATTTCATCGTGATCAAATACGGGCTGGATGGCCTGCCGCCGATGCTGCTGGGCGCGCTGAGGTTCACGCTGGTTGCGATTCCGGCCGTGTTTTTCATCCGTCGTCCGCAGTTGCCCTGGTTCTGGCTGCTTGCGTACGGAGCGACCATTTCCTTCGGTCAGTTCGCCTTTCTGTTCGAGAGCATGGCCCATGGCATGCCACCGGGGCTGGCCTCCCTGCTGCTGCAGGCGCAGGCGTTCTTCACGCTGCTGTTCGCGGCGATCTTCATCGGTGAGAAATTACGCGTCTATAGCGTGGCGGGTTTGCTCATCGCCGCAGGCGGATTGACCCTTATCGGCATGGGCACAGGGGCTGCGACACCGCTGCTGGCGGTGTTGCTAGTGTTGTGCGCGGCCTCGATGTGGGCGTTGGGCAACATCATCACGCGCCGGTTCGGCAACGTCGATCTGGTTGCCCTGGTGGTATGGGGTGCGATTGTTCCGCCACTACCGTTTCTCGCCATGTCGCTGTGGCTGGAGGGGCCGGCGCTCATTGAGCATTCATTGCTCAACCTGAGTTGGAGCTCGGTGCTGTCGCTGGCTTATCTGGCCTTCGTCGCCACGCTCTTCGGCTACATCAGCTGGAGCAAGCTGCTGTCTCGCTACCCGGCGGGCAAGGTCGCGCCGTTTTCCCTGCTGGTGCCGGTGGTCGGCCTGAGTTCCTCAGCGTTGGTGCTGGGCGAGCGACTCAGCGTGCTGCAATGCGCGGGGGGTGTGCTTGTGATGTTGGGTCTGACAGTCAATTTGTTGGGCCCCAAATTATTCGGTGGAGGGCGACGCGCGGTGGCTTGATGACGCGCGACGCCGGATCACTTTCGCAAACCACGCGTATCCATTGCAGCGCTGCGTCTCTGCGCAGCGCAGGCCGTTGCCAAGCCTTCCCGGCGTCACTGCTGACCGTTTTGCTGCGGTCAGTGCCCCATTGGCGTCTCTAAACCGTCCGGTTTGTCATGAATGCCGAAGCGATCCACGAGAGTTGCACTGGCCTGGTTCATCCCGATGACATCCACCTGGACCCCCAGTCGACGAAGCTTGAGCACCACTTTGTCCAATGCCGCAACCGCCGTGATGTCCCAGAAGTGCGCGGCGCGAAGGTCAATGGCCAGCGTCTCGAGGGGCTCTTTGAGATCAAAGGATCGGATAAACCTGTCCGCTGATCCGAAGAACACCTGACCGGTTACCTCATACGTGCGGTGAGGGTGCTCGGGATCACGGGTTGAGCTCACCTCGAGCTGATGGCCGATCTTGTTTGCGAAGAACATTGCCGCCAGCAAGGTACCCGCCACAACGCCGAAGGCCAGGTTGTCGGTGGCGACCACGACCACGACCGTCACCACCATAACGATGTTGGTTGAAAGCGGGTACTTGTTGAGGTTGCGGATCGAGTCCCAGCTGAACGTACTGATCGACACCATGATCATCACGGCCACCAGCGCCGCCATCGGGATTCTCGCAAGCCAGTCGCCGAGAAACACCATCATGACCAGCAGCGACACCCCGGCGCTCAGCGTCGACAGTCGGGTGCGGCCGCCGGATTTCACGTTGATCATGGACTGCCCGATCATTGCGCAACCCGCCATGCCGCCTATCAGGCTGGACGCGATGTTCGCGATGCCTTGCCCCTTGCACTCGCGGTTCTTGTCGCTGGAGGTGTCAGTCAGGTCGTCGACGATGGTCGCGGTCATCATCGACTCCAGCAGCCCTACGACCGCCAGGGCGGCAGAGTAGGGCAAAACGATCAGCAGGGTGTCGAGGTTCAGCGGCACGTCCGGCCACAGAAATATCGGCAGGCTGTCAGGCAACGATCCCATGTCGCCTACGGTGTGTACGGTCAGTCCCATCGAGATTGAAATCGCGGTGAGTACGATAATGCACACCAGCGGCGAGGGGAGCAGTTTCCCCAGCACCGGCAGTCGTGGAAACAGGTAAATGATGGCCAGCCCGCCCGCCGTCAGGGCATAAACCGGCCAAGTCACTCCTGTGAGTTCCGGCAGTTGGGCCATGAAAATCAGGATCGCCAAGGCGTTCACGAACCCGGTCACGACGGAGCGGGAGACGAAACGCATCAGCTCACCCAGGCGCAGATAGCCGGCGATGATCTGAAGCACTCCGCACAGCAACGAAGCTGCCAGAAGGTATTGAAGGCCATGGTCCCTGACCAGATTGACCATAAGCAGGGCCATCGCACCGGTCGCCGCCGACACCATCGCCGGGCGGCCGCCGACGAAAGCGATGACGGTGCAGATGCAGAAAGAGGCATACAGGCCGACCTTAGGGTCGACGCCTGCAATGATGGAGAAGGCGATCGCCTCGGGGATGAGGGCCAGCGCAACAACGAGTCCAGCGAGTACGTTCGCTCTGGCGTCGGACAGCCAGGCGGTTCTGATGTTTTCAAACATTAATTCACCCAGGGCAGGCACGGCATGACGCACAGCGGCGGGCGCTGGGCGATACACGTGTGTCTGTTTCAATTGAGTTGTGGATTAGCCGCGGACAGAAAATCAGGCGCAGCAGGATTCGACCGCAGTCAGGTGGCGGTCAGGGTCAAGCGAGGGGGGCGTAGCGCTAAGGCGGCGTAGGCAGCCAGTTGGAACGGGGCAAGGTAGTACCTTTGGTTATTCATCGTGAGACATGGGCATGATAGTTGTGATCTCGCCGCCCGGTCCAGACTGAATTCGCCCGAGCCGACTGATGGACATAAGAGCAGTAAAAACAAATCACACGCTTTAACAAATGGAAACGGTTTGCATTAACAATTTATAAAAAGGTTGTTACGATCGGCGCCCTCATAGCTTTTCGCCATGTGGAACGTCGCTCATCAGGGTGATGCGCCGCAGATCAGCTCTCGCCCTTTCCAGGAAGCACCCGATGCTACGTCCCGCCCTGCCAGCCTTGTCGGCACTTGTTGCCCTTGGTTTCTCCAGCCATTCCTTCGCAGCGCCGACGCAGCAGAATTTGCCGGATCAGCCACCGGTAACATCGCTCGCTCAACCGGGCAGTGCCAGCAGCAATTTGGCGTCGGGCGCCGTCGCGCTGGAAGGCTTGAGCATCAACGCCGATTACGGCATTGCGGGGCAGGCGACCACGGAGAGTTCGGGCTCTTACACAACGGGTTCCATGAACACGGCAACCAAGCTGCCGCTGTCGATTCGCGAGACGCCGCAGTCGGTGAGTGTGATCACCCGCCAGCGCATGGACGATCAGGGCATGAATGACCTGAACGACGTGGTGAAATACGCGCCCGGCGTGACGTTGCACCGAACGGCGTCGGACCGTCAGGAGTTTCTGGCGCGCGGTTTCAAGATCGACAACATCATGTACGACGGCCTGCCGAGCAGCATCAGCGCCTACACCCAGGACGTGATTTCCGGCGCGGATCTGGCCATGTATGACCGCGTCGAAGTGGTTCGCGGGGCGACGGGCCTGATGACCGGCGCGGGCAGCCCGGCGGCGACGTTGAACCTGGTGCGCAAGCGCCCGACCGCCGTGCCGCAGGTCAGTGTCACCACCAGCGCCGGCAGTTGGGACCGTTACCGCACCGAGGTCGATGCGTCGAACAAGCTCAACGATTCCGGCACCGTTCGCGGCCGTGTGGTGGCCGCGTACGAAGATGACAAGAGCTTCTCCGATATCCGCAAAAATCAGCGGCAGACCTTTTACGGGATTCTCGAAGCCGACCTGAACGACTCGACCACCTGGACCGTCGGCGCGTCCAAACAGCGTGACGACAACACCTCGGACTGGGGCGGTCTGCCCAGCGGCCCGAACGGCGAAGACCTGCACCTCAAGCGTTCGACGTTCCTCAGCAACGACTGGTCGTACTGGAACAAAGACAACATCATGTTCTTCACCGACGTCACCCACCGTTTCGACAACGGCTGGTCGGCCAAGCTGGCGGGACAGAAGATCTGGGCTGAAGCGGACACCTTCTCCAGCTACATCGGCAACTACGACGGTCTGGGTTTTCAGCAGTACCACGGCAAGTACCGCGACGACGATGACCAGACCAACCTCGATGCGTCCCTCAGCGGGCCGTTTCAGATGTTCGGTCGCGAGCATGAACTGGTCGTGGGCGTGAGCCACCGGCAGGAGAAATTTCACCAGTGGGGCGGCTGGACCGACGGCACGCCCATTGACCTCTACAACCCGACCCATTCACTGCCCAAACCTGACGTCGACACCAGCCTGTACGAAACCCGCAATGCCGCTACCGAAGAAGGGGTTTACGCCGTCGCGCGCTTGAACCCGATCGACCCCCTGCACGTCACCCTCGGCAGCCGCGTCAGCTGGTATGACTTCGACAACCGCGCCGGCAGCGGCGATTACAAGGTGGTCCGCGAAGTCACGCCCTACGCCGGCGTCATCTATGACCTGAACGACACGTACTCGGCCTACGCCAGCTACACCGAAATCTTCAAGCCGCAGACCGAGATGGATTCAGCGCGCTCGGTGTTGAAGCCAATGACGGGCAAGAACTACGAGATCGGCCTGAAGGGCGAATACTTCGACGGCGCGCTGAATGCCTCGGTGGCGCTCTTTGAAATGGAGCAGGAAAACCGGGCGTACCTGGTGCAGGACCAGAACTCCACTAATTGCCCGAGCTTCCCGGCGTCCAGCTGCTACGGTGCAGCGGGCAAAGTGCGCAGCCGCGGGATTGATACCGAACTGAGCGGCGCGCTGACGCCGGACTGGCAGTTCTCGGCGTCGTACACCTACGTGTTGAGCCAGTTTGTCGAAGACGGCACCAAAAGCAACGAAGGCAAACTGTTCGCCCCCGAGCAGCCGAAGCATCTGTTCAAAGCCGCGACCAGCTACACCCTGCCGGGCGAGCTGCACAAATGGCGAGTGGGGGCGGACGTGCTGGCCCAGAGCAAGACCTTCAACCGCGTTGGCGACGGCCAGGCCGATCAGGACGCTTACGGCATCGTCGGCCTGATGGCCGGCTACAAGCTGAACGAGCACTGGGACGGCCGGGTCAACGTCAACAACCTGTTCGACACCCGCTACTGGCAGGGCATTCCGATCGCGTCGGGTACCGGCGTTTACGGCGATCCGCGCAACCTGATGTTCTCGGTGAAGTGGACGCTCTGATCACTCCAAACCTGCCCCATTGAGTGCCGCGTGATCGCCATGTGCAGCGATCAAACGTTCTCGTCCTGATCCTCCGTCAGCAAATCGGGCCCGGCCAAGGGCTCGATCAACTGCGCACCCTCGTTGCGCACATTTCCGACCTCTTTGCCCACGGCATGCCAGTGAAAATCGCTGACCGGCCGGCAGCCTTCCTGGGCGATTTGCGCGAGCCGTGAGGCCGGTGTCTGCGGGTCGACCCATTCCCGTGCGAGCTCGGGCGTCAGCACCAGGGGGCGGCGGTCGTGGATGTCGAGCATGCCCGCGTCGCTCGCTGCGGTGATGATGACGAAGCCGTCGCGCTCATCCGGCTCAAGGCCAGGCCTGACCTGTCCCAAGGCGGCGAAGTACATCGGCCCCTGGTCGTTCAGATGGATGAAGTACGGCTGCTTGCGCTTCGAGTCGATCGGGTCTTTGACCCATTCGTACCAGCCATTGGCCGGGGCCAGGGCGCGACCGTTCGGCCACAGATCCTTGAAGAACTTGCCTGTCATGACCGTTTCGACCCGCGCATTGATCGGGTCGGGCCGTTTACCTTTGGCCCAGTGGGGCGACCAGCCCCAGCGCACTTTGTCGACGCTCAGGCCGTCAGTCACCGGGCGGATGATTTCGACGCGGGTGGTCGGCGCCACGTTGTAACGCTCGATGGGCCAGAGATCGTAGCCGTTGATCACCAACTGCTCTGGCGCAAGCGTCTTGAGGTAATGGTCCATTGGCTCGTAGATCGAGTAGCGTCCGCACATGTGTCACCCGTCGAATTTTCCTGCCTACAACATTGACCGCACGCGGCTGAGAACGTTAACTGTATATACGTACAGTTAACAAACACAAGGTCAGTCCCATGAGTGTCACCATCCTTGGCCGGTTGTCAGCGGCGGGCGAGCGGTTCCCCCTTTATGCCTTTCAAGTACCGGCGGGTTTTCCCTCGCCAGCGGCCGATCACATCGAGCGGCACATCTCGCTGGACGAGCTCTTCGACATCCGCGCGCCCCATGTCTATCTGGTCAAAATAGAAGGCGACAGCATGCAGGGCGCGGGCATTTATTGCGGCGATCTGGTGATCGTCGACCGCAGCCTGTATGCCGAGCATGGCGACATCGTCATCGCCGCGCTGAATACCGAGCCCGTCTGCAAACGCCTGCACATGCGTGGCAACGAGGTCATCCTCAAGTCCGAGAACACCAAATACCCGCCGCGCTACGTTATGGAGGGCGACGAGCTGCTGATCTGGGGCGTGGTGAAATACAGCGTTCGCGATCACGACAAGGTGATGCACTCGTGATGCAGAGGCTTTCTATATAAGGAAGGCGCGCAGGAGGGGTGTGACAGCACGGGCGTATTGGAACCATTCAAGCGCCCGTGCCACACAGCATAAACCTCTCAGGATGACCTCCCATGCCGCCTGCCTTCCGCCCGTATTCGGGCGTTTTGCGTGTCGTTCGACCGATGCGCATCGCTTCACTGACCGTCGCGGTGCTGTGTGCCGGGTGCCAGTCCTACGGCCCTCCCGAGGCGAGTACCGAACGCACGCCGCGCCTGGTGGCGGGGCTCCATCGCAGCGAAGAGCCGTTGGCTTACTCGCGGCCGACGCAACCCTACGACGGCAGTGATATCTGGCAGCGAATGGGGCAGGATTTCCGCCTGGCCGACGACAATGGCGTCAATGAACGCATCGTGCGTCAGCGCAACTGGCTGCTGGGCAATGCAGGGTTCATCCGCAACGCCAGCCAGCGGGCCAGCCCGTATTTGCACTTCATCGTCGAAACCCTCGACCAGCGCGCGATGCCGGCGGAACTGGCCCTATTGCCGATCATCGAGAGCGCCTACAACCCCAAGGCCAATTCGATCCGTGACGCGGCCGGGCTGTGGCAGTTCATGGCGGCCACCGGGCGCGATTTTGACCTGCGCCAGACCGCCTGGTACGACGGCCGCCGGGACGTCGTGGCTTCCAGCAAAGCGGCGATGGATTACCTGACGCGTCTGCATGGCCAGTTCGGTGGCGACTGGTTGCTGGCCATGGCCGCCTATAACGCAGGGGAGGGCACGGTGAGCCGGGCTATCGACGCAAATCAGCGGCGAGGGCTACCCACCGATTACTGGCACCTGAGCCTGCCGAAGGAAACCCAGGATTATGTGCCGCGCCTGCTGGCGCTGTCGTTGCTGGTGCGCGAACCCGAGACCTATGGCGTGAAACTCAGCCCGGTGGCCAACGCGCCGTATTTCACGGAGCTGGAGCTGGCGCGGCCGGTGGATCTGGAGCGCCTCGCTGTCAGCGCCGGCATCGATCGCTCGGTGCTGTTGAACCTCAACCCGGCATTTCTGCGCAAAAAAACAGCCGACGGACCCTCTCGCCTGCTCGTGCCTCGCGACCAGTTCGAGCAGCTTTCCGCCACTCTGGACAAAATGACCGACGACGTCGTGCACGGTAACGAGGCACTGGCGGTCACGACTGCCACGGCGTCAGCGGGAATTGTGCGCCCCTGAGGCGACGCCTCAGCCGTGAGGTTGTCCGCTTCGGGCCCACTTTTGGCAGCAATGGGCTCGCCGTGTACCGGCGCAGACACACATCCGCCCGCCTGCTTTGCACGTCCCATCGACCCGGATGAGCCGGGTCAGACTTATTCACACAATGAATTAACGAAAATTTCACCGAACTTTGCCGGCGTTTTGTAAAAACGCCGATACATCATGGCCAGTCGCCTTCGAAGACACAATTCGAAACATCCACTGCCCTAGGTTGATGAGCCTTTTGGCTCGTTGAGCAGTGCCTGGCAGATCATCCTGCGCGGCGAGGATTAGTTGGATCCCATTACCGAATCGTTATTGATCCGCAAACCTTTGCTTCGCTGTTAATAGTTCAAATCATGATAGTCGGTATGTCCGACCCGCTAAACGCAAGGGGTTTGGACCTATACGCGAGAGTACAGTAAAGCGTGTTCGGAAAACCGACTTGGCTCAGTCGGATTTCCGAACGGAGTTAAACTAGCCTTCCTTGAAACTAATAATTCAGGTGTCAATGATAGGGTCGCTTTAAATAGGTGGGTGACGTTATATAAGTTATAAAGGGGCGGGATATATAAGTCAGGCGATCAAGTAAGTTCGCATTACTTGTCCGGGACGAGCGAATATTAAATAGGCGGTGGTCGAGCGCGCGCGAGGAATGACAATAAGTTTGAAACGGCATGAGTCAGCGTGCTGGCTTGTCAACCGGTTCGCCGCCGCCATAGCGATGAGGGGAAGACAAAGGGGACGCACCATGGCAGAGCATAACCTGATGATTGTTAAGCTATTGTGATGCAGGCGCCAGGCTGGCCGGGCCGTTGGACGCCTCCGACGCTTCATCGTCCAGTCGGGGGCAACGGATGATTTTAAATAGTCGTTTGAATGTTTTGCGGATAATTAGTTGTCTTCGTCAATAAAGTCAAAGTGCTACCACTGGTCGCGTGTGAAGTAGGTCTCGCGACGTCGGGGAACTAAATTTAATTGTGGCTGCCTTTGTAATGCGTGGTATTAATAAATCGCTTGCTCCCACTACGAGAGGTATCGATGAAAGAAGAAATCGATGTAAGCGACTGTTCCTGTCCGCCAGAAAATGTGGCGCTGGATATCCAGCAGATAGCATTGAATACCGCAAACCTGAGTATGGATTTGCTGCTGTGCGGGGAGACAGGAACAGGCAAAGACACGCTGGCCAAACGTATTCATGACTTGTCCGGTCGGACAGGTTCTTTCATCGGTATGAACTGCGCGGCTATTCCGGAATCCCTCGCGGAAAGTCAGCTGTTCGGGGTCGTGAACGGCGCCTATACCGGTGTCAGTCGGTCTCGGGAGGGGTACATCGAAGCGGCCTGCGGCGGCACGCTGTACCTGGACGAGATCGACAGCATGCCGCTGAGCCTGCAGGCCAAGCTGCTGCGGATTCTGGAAACCCGGGGCATCGAGCGCCTGGGGTCGACCGACTTCATTCCGGTGGACCTTCGTGTCATCGCTTCGGCGCAGCGCCCTCTGGATGAACTCGTGGAACAAGGGCTTTTTCGTCGCGACCTGTTTTTCCGGCTCAATGTGCTGACTATTCAAATGCCAGCCTTGCGCAAGCGTCGCGAGCAGATCCTGCCATTGTTCGACCAGTTCACCCAGCAAGTCGCCGCCGATTTTGGCTGCCCGGTTGCCGAGCTGGACAATCGCCTGGTGCAGGTCCTGCTCAGCCACTCATGGCCCGGCAACATTCGCGAGCTGAAGTCGGCCGCCAAGCGGTTTGTGCTGGGGTTCCCGCTGCTGGGCGGCGATGCGCCTGCGGACCGAGACCTGGAAACCGGCCTGAAGACCCAACTGCGCGTCATCGAAAGGATGCTCATCGAAGACGCACTCAAGCGTCACAAACACAGCATGGAAGCGGTGGTGCAGGAGCTCGAAATTCCTCGGCGCACCTTGTACCACCGGATGAAGGAGCTGGGGATGAATGATGCTGAAGAAGCGGTGATTTCGTAGGACCGTCTTCAGCCGGGAAGGGGCCGGTGTGAAAGGCATGAGATGTGTGGTGTGACGCCTGACGCCTTCCCGGCTAAAGCCGGTCCTACAAACGCGAGTTCCGCCCTGAGCCCCACAAATACCTGCCTCACCAAGCGCGCTGTTTCGCAATGGACGCCTCGCAGCCAATCTCGCGCAGCCAATGTCGCGTAACCCTGAGATACCAGAGGTCGTGGATGAGTGTGTACGAGTTATTCGATGAGCAACTGGAGGACGACCATCAGGTGCCGAACCTGCGGGTGGTGGCCCGCAGTCTCGGCCAGTTGGGGATCGACCTGCTGCTGTCAGGCGAAACCGGGACTGGCAAGGACACCGTCGCCAGCCGGATTCATGCGCTGTCCGGCCGCAAGGGCCGGCTGGTGGCGATGAACTGCGCGGCCATCCCGGAATCCCTGGCCGAGAGCGAACTGTTCGGCGTGGTCAGCGGCGCCTACACCGGTGCCGATCGGGCCCGGGTTGGCTACATCGAAGCGGCCCAGGGCGGCACGTTGTACCTCGACGAGATCGACAGCATGCCCTTGGCCCTGCAAGCCAAACTCCTGCGGGTGCTGGAAACGCGCTCCATCGAACGCCTCGGCTCGACATCACCCATTGCCTTGGACGTGTGCGTCATCGCCTCGGCTCAGCGCTCCCTTGACGAGATGGTCGAACAGGGACGTTTTCGCCGGGACCTGTATTTCCGCCTGAACGTCTTGACCGTGACCCTGGCGCCTTTGCGCGAGCAGAGGGCGCGCATCCTGCCGTTGTTCGCGCGTTTTGCTGAAGCCGCGGCGCAGGAATCGGGTGTTCCGATGCCCGAGACCACTGGCGTGCTGCGCCACGTCCTGCTCAACCACGACTGGCCGGGCAATATCCGCGAACTGAAATCAGCCGCCAAGCGTCACGTCATGGGCTTTCCGCTGCTGGGCGGGGAGGCCAGCGAAGAGGGCGAATCATCGGGCCTGAGATCGCAGTTGCGGGTCATCGAAAAAGCGCTGATTCAAGCCGCGCTCAAGCGCCACAACAACAGCGTCGATGCCGTGAGCCAGGAGCTCGAAATCCCCCGTCGGACGCTCTACCACCGCATGAAAGAGCTCGACGTCTGACCTCCGTTTATCCCGCTTTCTCTGGCGACACACCCTGCGTTCAAACGGCCAGATCCGCAGCGTCCCCGCCTGCTACGAACTTTATTGAGCGACATGGGAACCGATCCTGAGGTCCGGGCCACCCATTGGCACCAAGCACTTTCGCTGGTGATGACTCAGGAGTGTTCGACATGCCAAATCCAATAGCAATGGTCGGTGGCCTCGCCAACAGCTTTATCACTGGCGCCGGGCAGGCGACTCAGCAGGGCGCCAACGCTGTGACCAAAGTCCAGCAGGAAGGCCAGATCACGGATTCCGCTGCCCCTTCCAAGGCCGAAGCGGCACAAAACGCCGCTACCGAAAAGGCCGATGCCAGCCAGGCGCGCCTGATTGCCATGCAGACCGAAGCCGACATCCGCAAGCAGACCAACGATGTCCTCAGCGCCATCCGTTCCGGCAAGGAAGACAGCGCCAACAAGGCGATCAGTGCCGAAGCGCAGAACGCCAAGGGCATCAGCTACTGATCGGTCCGAGCGCCCCCTGAAAAGGGGGGCATCCACCTAAGGATGGAGGTTTCATGCTAAGTCTCAATGCCAATACCAATCCGCTGCAAAACCTGCACATCGGCACCGTGGCTTCCCAGCCGACGTCAGGCGGCGACAAGACCCCGCAGTCGCTGAAGGACGTCATTGATCAGCTGGCTCAGGCGCTGACCAAGGACGGGCACCTGGACAAGGAATCGCCGCTGGGCCAGATGGTCGGCAAGCAGATGGAGAAGAACAATCCGTTGGCGTCCCTGATCGGCGGCAATCCGGACATGATCAAGGCGGCGCTGGGCGACCTGATCAAAGACAAGCTGGGCGACAATTTTGGTGCTGCCGCCGATGCAGGCCAGGCGGGTGCCGGCGCGCCGGACCTGATGTCAAAGACCCTCAACGGTCTGGCCAAGGCCTCACTGGACGACCTCCTGACCAAGACGGACAAAGGCACCACCTTCTCCAAGGGCGACATGCCGCTGCTGGAAAAAATCGCTGAATTCATGGACCAGCGCACGGCCCAGGATCCGGTCAAATTCCCGGCACCGGACTCGGGCTCCTGGAAGATTGAGCTCACGGCTGAGGGCGACAACTTCCTCGACGGCAAAGAGACCGCTGATTTCCGTTCTGCGCTCGACTCTCTGGGCGGTCAACTCGATCAGCAACAGAACGGCCTCAGTGATGCCGGCGGCGGATCGCAGCTGAGCAGCCTTTCTCCCGCCGATCCATCGGGCGGCGCTATGCAAACCCCCGGCAGCGTGAATCAGGACCTCGGCCAACTGCTGGGCGATCTGCTCCAGAAGGGCGTCAATGCCAGCGTCGGCGGCGGCCTCGGTACGCCGATGAACGACGCGTCTCAGTCGGGCGGTGCCACCCAGAGCGTGACCCAGGACCTGGGGCAACTGCTCAGCGGCCTGATCAAGAAAGGGCTTGAAGCGGAACAGAACGGTGCCGGCGTCAACGGCGCAGGCGGGCAAAACCCGTTCGCCCAACAGGATCAGCAAAACACCCTGGCCCAGGCCGCTGCTGCCCTTGTCTCGGCATTGGTGGGCGGTGGCAACAGCAGCAATAGCAACAGCCTGTCCTGAACCGAGCTGCGCCCCTCGACACCGTCTGCCGGAGAACCCCCGTGACCCTTTCCAATGTCAACCAACTCAAATCGCCGTCCACCGATCTTGAGCCACGCCTGGATCAGGGACTGGTCAGCGGGCCTTCGCAGGCGGACGTCGATCTGTTCAACGCCGCCATGCGTCCCGAGCTGTCGATGCAGCAAAGCCATTTGTCCGAACAGATCGCCAGCGCGCTGTCGGAACGCCTTGGCGCCACTGACAAGCTGTCGCAGCAAGCGGCGCGCAAGATGAAACGGGCGTCCACCACCGACGACCCGCTGGAAATCTCCCAGATGAGCCGGTCGCTGTCGCAGTATTCGCTGCAAATGGCGCTGACCACCAAAGTCGTCAGCAAGAGCGCCCAGGCCCTCGATAAACTGACCAACCTGCAGTAGAGGCATGCCGTGAAATACCTGACTGCAGGACTGATCTGCCTGATGCTGCTGCTCAGCGGGTGCAGCGATGACACGGACCTGTTCACCGGGATGTCCGAGCAGGATTCCAACGACGTGATCGCCAGCCTCGCCGACCAGCACATCGACGCGCGCAAGCGCAGCGAGAAGACCGGTGTGGTCATCAGCGTGCCGACCGCCGAGATCAATCGCGCGGTGCGGATCCTCGATGCGGCCGGCCTGCCGCGTCGTTCGCGCACCAGCCTGGGTGAAATCTTCAAGAAAGAAGGGGTGATTTCCACGCCGCTGGAAGAGCGCGCGCGGTACATCTATGCCTTGTCCCAGGAGCTGGAAGCGACGCTGTCGCAGATCGACGGCGTGATCGTCGCCCGCGTGCATGTGGTGCTGCCTGAACGCATCGCGCCGGGCGAGCCGGTGCAGCCGGCTTCAGCGGCGGTGTTCATCAAACACACCTCGGCCCTCGACCCCGACAGCGTGCGCGGGCGTATTCAGCAGATGGTCGCCAGCAGCATTCCCGGCATGTCCGGCGAGCCCCTGGATTCGAAGAAATTCGCCATCGTGTTCGTGCCGGCGGCGGAGTTTCAGGACACCGAACGGCTGGTGAGTTTCGGGCCGTTTCTGGTCGACAGCGCCAACCTCGATTTCTGGAACCGCATGCTGTGGCTCGCGCCGTTTGCCGCGCTGCTGCTGATTGCCCTGATCGTGTTGGCCCTGCGCGGTGACTGGCGCGATGCGCTGTTGCAACGCATCGGCCTGCGCCGCAGTGCCCGGACGAGCATGCCGGTGAGGGCGTAATGCTCAGCGCCGAGGAGCACTGGATTCGCTGGTGGTGTGCGCCATGGGAATGGGCCCATGCCGACTGGATCGACGTGTTCGCGGACCATTGCGGCGTGACGCGCGAGGATGGCACCGAGTTGCTCGGCACGCGGCACGACGTCTTTCTGCACAGCGTCGGCGTGGTCCCGAGCCAGCCGCCGCCGCCCGTTGACTCGATGATGCAATGGCTGCAACTGGATGACGCGCAACAGCAGCAGGCGCTGTCGTTGGCCGGCCGCATCTGTTTCGGCCAGGGCGGGCAGGCGAGCGCTGATCACGCCGGGCATGTGCATGAGCCCTGGTGCCGCGCCGTGGCCAAGGCGTTGCGGCCCGGTTTATGGCTGGACGCCTCGGTGAGCGATGCGCGCGTATTGCTGGCGGCGTGGGCGGGCGAGCCTTGCTGGTCACGGCTGCGCCTGTCGTGGGCGCCGGATGTGTTGCCGACGGCGTGCGCCGAGCTGCCCGAGAACAAGCTGCAAACCCTCTGGCACTCGGTGTTGTGGCGAGTGACGACGCCTTGATGATTGCCGTTACCTCATTGTATTTCAGGAGCTGAACATGCTCGCCAAGCGTCGTCTCGTGTTGTCTTCCTCCACCGTGCTGGTCACCGACATCCTCCGTCGCGAAGACCTGGCCAGTACCGTGCTCGCCGCTGAGGTGCTGGACAATGCCCGGGCAGAAGCCGAGCAGATTCTGGCCGCCGCCCACGCCCAGGCGCAGCACGAAAAGGATCAGGCGCTGGCGCAATTCTGGGACAGCGCCAACGGTTTTCTGCAGCACCTTGAGCAGCAGCGACTGGCCTTGGCCGAGGCGTCGATGGAGGCCGTGGAATCCCTGCTCAATGAGGCCCTTGCCGAGTTGCTCGACCAGACCACACTCGCTGAACGCAGCCGCGCCCTGATGCGCAATCTGGCTGCCGGACAGTCCGTTGAAACCACCGCCGTGCTCAGCGCCCATCCCGACATGCTCGGCAGCCTCGGCGAGTGGCTGTCGGCCAGTCGATTCGCCGGTCACTGGCAGGTCAAGTCCGACCCGGCCCTGGCGCCGCAGACCCTGCGCCTGAGCGACGCCAACGGCGCGTTCGACATCGACTGGGACAGCCTGCGCCGCGGGCTGGTGGGGTCTTCGGCGCCTTCATGAGATTTTCTTGACCCGGTTGTGACGGTTCATGGAACCGGAGCGGCCGCAGATTCCACTCAGGGGTTGAATCCCTCAGTTGGAGCCACCGGCATGATCAGTTTCAAATCCCTGCAAAACCACCTCGATCACTCCTATTCCCGCGCCCAGGACGACATGCAGGACGCCGCCGAAACCGCCTCGGAAAGCGGCACCATGGAAGACTTCCAGGCGTTCAGCGATGCCTCGCAGCAGACCAACGTCGCCAACATGATCCTCAACGAAGGGCTGCGCGCCAAACACGGCATCACCAAAGCGATCATCGATGGAATTCAGTGAATTCAGCGCGATCCTCGCTCAGTGGTGCGAGCGACGTCCGCTCGCACCACTGGACTGCTGGATCGACGACGCCAACGCGCGGCTGGCGGTGTCGGGCAACGGCATTCGCCTGAGCCTGGATGTGCTTGATCCCTACGACGGCAGCGACCCGCAACGCCTCGACGCGGTACTCGCCCAGGGCGGTGCCGGCGTGGCCTGTGCCTGTGAGGGCGGACTGGCGATCGACCCCGACACCCGCTGCGTGGTGTTGGTCAGCTGGATTCCCGACCCCTGCAATCCCACGCAACTGCTCGAACGTCTGGAGCGCCTGGCCAATCAGCGCGCCGCGATGCTCAGCCTCATGCAAACCTCGATTCGCAGCGCGACCGCCTCGTCGTCCCGCTCGACCCTCAAAACCTGGCAACCGGGAGTGTGAAATGCGCAAGGCCTTAATGTGGTTGCCTTTGCTGATGATCGGCATCGGCGCGCCGGCGCTGGCAGCGGTGCCTGACGCCTGGAAACACACCGCCTACGCCTACGATGCGCGGCAGACCGAGCTGGCTACTGCGCTGGCAGATTTCGCCAAGGAGTTCGGCATCGGCCTGGACATGCCGGCGATGCCGGGCACGCTGGACGGGCGCATTCGTGCGCAGAACCCTCAGGAATTCCTCGACCGGCTGGGTCAGGAGCATCACTTCCAGTGGTTCGTCTACAACGAAACCCTGTACATCAGCCCGACCAGCGAGCAGACCTCGGCACGGATCGAAGTGTCGCCGGAAGCGGTCGATGACCTGCAGCAGGCGCTGTCCGATGTCGGCCTGCTGGACAAGCGTTTCGGCTGGGGCGCCTTGCCCGACGAAGGGGTGGTGCTGGTGCGCGGTCCGGCCAAGTACGTCGACTTCGTGCGCAGTTACAGCAAGAAGGTCGAGGCACCGGAAAAAGCCGAGAAGCAGGACGTCGTGGTCCTGCCGCTGAAGTACGCCAACGCCGCCGACCGCACCATTCGTTATCGCGATCAACAGCTCACCGTCGCCGGCGTCGCGAGCATTCTTCAGGAGCTGCTGGAAAGTCGCTCCCGTGGCGAATCCATCAACGGTGTCAACCTGCTGCAAGGGCAGGGTGGTACAGCCGGATCCGGAGGCGGCACCACGTCGTCGGGCCTGAATTACGGCGGCATGGAAGGCCAGGGTTTCGACACCGGCGCCATCGAACAGGGGCTGGACCGCGTGCTGGGATCCCGTGGCAAGCGCGGCGGGTCCTCCAGTGAAGAGAAGGGCCGTTCGAAGATCCGCGTCAGCGCCGACGTGCGCAACAACTCGGTGCTGATCTATGACCTGCCCAAACGCCGGGCGATGTACGAGAAGCTGGTCAAGCAACTGGACACGCCGCGTAACCTGATCGAGATCGACGCGGTGATTCTCGACATCGACCGCAACGAACTGGCGCAGCTGTCCAGCCGCTGGAATTTCAAGGGCGGCAGCGTGAGCGGCGGCGCCAACCTGTTCGAGCAGGGCACCAGCACCACGCTGTTTATCCAGGATGCCGGTAAATTTTCGGCCGACCTGCATGCCCTCGAAGGCAACGGCGCGGCGTCGGTGATCGGCAATCCGTCGATTCTGACCCTGGAAAACCAGCCGGCGGTGATCGACTTCAGCCGTACCGAATACCTCACTGCCACTTCCGAACGCGTCGCCGACATTCAGGCCATCACGGCGGGCACCAGCTTGCAGGTGATTCCGCGCTCCCTGGACCAGAACGGCAAATCCCAGGTGCAACTGATCGTCGACATCGAAGACGGCCAGATCGACACCTCGCAAATCAACGAAGATCAGCCGGCGGTGCGCAAGGGCAACGTCAGCACCCAGGCGGTGATCGCGGAGCATGGCTCCCTGGTGATCGGCGGATTCCACGGGCTGGAAACCACCGACAAGGTCAACAAGATCCCGCTGCTGGGCGACATTCCGGTGATCGGCAAGCTGCTGTTCCAGTCCCGCAGTCGCGAGCTAAACCAGCGTGAGCGCCTGTTCATCCTGACGCCTCGGCTGATCGGCGATCAGATCAATCCGGCGCGCTACGTGCAGAACGGCAACCCCCACGATGTCGATGACCAGATGAAGCGCATCAAGGAACGTCGCGACGGTGGTGAACAACCGACCCGCAGCGATGTGCAGAACGCCTTCACCCAGTTGCTCGACGGCGTGACCCCGGTGGGCTTCAACAGCGGCGAGACCCTGCCGTTCGAAGCCGACAGCCTGTGTGATCCGGGCGTCGGCCTGAGTATGGATCGCCAGCGTTCCCAGTGGTTTACCCGCAAGGACTGGGGCATCGCGGTGGTCGTGGCGCGCAACACCACCAGCAAGCCGGTGCGCATCGATGAAAGCCGCTGTGGCGGTCGCTGGGTGATGGGTGTCAGCGCCTGGCCCCATGCGTGGCTGCAGCCGGGGGCGGAGAGTGAAATCTACATCGCCCTGCGTCAGCCGCAGGTGTCGAGCAAGGCCAAACAGAACCGACCTTCGCTGCTCAAGGGGGCTACACGATGAACCTGCGCGGTTTGCTTTTGCTGTTTCTGGTCACTGCCACGTTGGCGGGGTGTGCCACCCATGGGTGCTCGGGTTATTCGTGCAAGCGGCCAGATTCCAATGACCGGGAGTTGGTGATCTGGTGGCCGCCGGACATGCGTCAGGGGATTGATGAGCGTGACCATGAGCAGGATTTTACTGTGGTGCCATTAAAGGACTGAGCATGATTCGGGTATCGGAAAAAGCAGCGTTTTATGCCCACGTCGCCGCTGAGCGTGCGGCGATCTGGCCGGTGGCGACGGGCGTGGCGTTTGTCAGTCGACGTGAGCATCGGGACTGGGGCATTGCGTTGCATATCGAGGGCCGGGCCTTGCGTCCGGAGCAGTTGCGCGATGCGTTGGAGCGGCGGTTTTCGCAGGCGGAGTTGTTTAACGATTTCTTTTTGTTTTTGGATGTTCAGCGGGATTTTGTGGTCTGGCATGCGGTGCCCGATGCGCAGGGGGCGGCGGTGAGTCTGGACAGTATTCGCCGGCAGGAGCTGGAGCTGGCGGGGTTGGGGCATCTGAGTGATGCTTTGCAGTAATTCAAGATCAAGATCAAGGGCGTCTGCCTGGGGGCAGACGTTTCGCCTTCGGCGAGTTACTTGGAAAAGCACCCCAAGTAACCAAGGGTGCTTGCTCCTGGTTAGGTTCCTCCTTCGTCGGAATACCCTCACTTCGACGACGCTCCGTGGGCCCGCGCCGAACGGACATCCATGTCCTGACGGCGCTCTCGCCGCATCCATGCGGCTCGGCCCACTGCGCGTCGTCTGCGTTCGGCCTGCACCCAAGTCGCGATTGGCGGTGACTGAGCCTTTTGCGTAGGAAGATCAAAAGCGCGCTTACGCTTAGTAGGACCGGCTTTAGCCGGGAAGAGGCCAGTGCGGCCACCACCCATTTCACTGGATGCACGCGCTGCTTTTTTGTGGGACCGGCTTTAGCCGGGAAGAGGCCCGCTCAGGCGCTGATATTTGATCGTTCCCACGCTCCAAGTGGGAACGATCAAAAGTGGCCGCAACCTCGACCGTAGTACCGGCTTTAGCCGGGAAGCCTTTGCTTTTGCTTTTGCTTTTGATCTTCTACGCAAGAAGTCCAAACGACACAAAACGCGACTTCGGTGCAGGCTGAACGCAGGTCTCGCGCAGTGGGTCGAGCCGCATGGATGCGGCGAGAGCGCCGTCAGGGCATGGATGCCCGTTCGGCGCGGGCCCACGGAGCGAGACCGGAGTGAAGGAACCCTGACGAAGGAAGGGCCCAACCAGGAGCACAAGCCCTTGGTTACTTGGGGCTTTATCAAGTAACTCGCCGAAGGCGAAACAGTCTGCCCCCAGGCAGACGCTGTTGATCTTGATCCTGATCAAACATCGTCAATTCGAATGACCTCGTCCGGAACGTCCTCAAGCTGCCGCACGATCTGATAAATATTCGCCACCGCCAACAGCGTCGTGCGCGGGATGTACTTGCCGGCCTTGACCTTATAAAGCGTCCGCGCCAGCCAGATACTCTGCACCACCGGAATCCCCGCCTTCTTCGCCCTCGCAATCAACGCCAGCGCCTCATCATCCTCACCCTTGCAATGAATCTGCGGCAGCGGCGTCGTGCCCGGCCGGTAATACAACGCCACCGCATAATGCGTCGGATTCACCACCACCATGTCCGCATCCTCCACCGGCTTGGCCGGCGCAGTCGGTGCCTGGTTCAACAACTCATGGGCCAGCTGCCGACGATGCCCCTTCACGTGTGGGTCACCCTCGGCCTGCTTGTACTCCTTCTTGATGTCCTCATGGCTCATCCGCAGCTTCTTCGCGTGGAAATACTTCTGCAGCGCAAAGTCCACCGCGCCGATGACCAACAGCAACCCCAGCGTCGCCCGCAAAATGTGCCGGAACACCTCCAACAGCGCATGCCAATACGTCGTCAGGTCCGTGCTCGACAGCAAAATCAGCGTGCCCAGCGACGGCTTCACCACCACGTACAGCGTCACGGCGATGGCCGTGGCTTTCAAAACGCTGAGCAGCAAGGTCGTCAGGCTCTGCGCCGAGAACATCTGCTTGGCGTGGGCGAAGGGGTTGAGCTTGTTGAAGTCCAGCTTCAATGCCTTGGGCGCAAACAGGAACCCGATCTGTATCCAGCTGCCCACCAGCCGCATCAGCATCGCGATGCCGACACTGCTCAGGATGAAGCCGATCAACACGCTCGCGCCCTCGCTGGCGACCTGCTCGACGGTGTGCATGAAGGGCTGGCCAACCCCCTTAAACGACAGGTTCAGCAAGTTCAGCAAGCGCGCGACGCTTTCATCCGCCAGGCCCAGGGTCACTTCGCTGACGACCAGCAGCACCAGCAGTTTGCTCAGGTCCTGGCTTTGCCCGACCTGACCCTTTTCGCGGGCGTCGCGCACCTGTTTGGGCGTGGCTTTTTCGGTTTTTTCGCTCACGGCATATGCACCAGTTGACCGAGCAAATGCTTCAGGTCGGCGAGTTGCATGATCTGGCCGTTGCCCAGTTCCAGCAGCGTCGGCAGGTAGATGAGCAGGAACGCGATGCCCGCCATGCTCTTGGCCGGCATGGCCAGGATCGACACGTTCAGTTGCTGCGCGTACAGGCCGATGATCGCCAGCGCGGCCTCGATCAACAGCAGCAAACCAATGAACGGCGCGGCGTAGAGCATCATGTGCTGGAGGGTCTGGTTGAGCTGTTCGAGAAACAGGTCCAGGCCGTCGACAGTCATGCCGGGCAGCCAGGCGGTGGGCGGCCAGACCTGATAGCTGTCCCAGATCACCTGCGTGATCAGCGACAAACCGCCGGACAGGATCACCAGCATGATCAACGTTTCCTGAAACAGCTCGCCCAGCGGCGTCGCGTCAGGCCCCAGCGCCGGGTTCAGCTGACCGCCGCTCAAGGCGCCGCGCTGGCTGTCGAGCAACGCGCCCACCGAGGCGAACATCCAGAACGGCGCATACAGCAACAGGCCGAGGAGGGTGCCGAGTACGGCCTCTTTGAGCAGCAGCGCGCCGATGGAAAACCAGTCGTCATTCATCCCCGACAGCGCGCGGCTGATGCTCGGCGCCGGCACCATCGACACCACCAGCACCACCGCGTAACGCAGCGGGCCCTTGAGGTATTTGAAGCAGAATGCCGGCACCAGAATCATGCACGGCAGGATGCGCGCCGCCGCCAGGCCCATGCCCAGCATCAGTTCGAACAGGCCCTGGGCGTCGAAGGGCATCTAGTGCGCGCCGCCGGACCGGGCGATCAGGTCGAAGGCCAGGTTGATGAACTGGATCAGCTCGACACCGATCCAGCGCCCGGTCATGGCCAGGGTCAGCCCAACGGCGGCGAGCTTGATGCCGAAGGGCAGGGTCTGGTCCTGGATCTGCATCAAGGCCTGCAGCAGCGAAGTGATGACGCCGACCAGCACGGCGACCCCCAACGGCGGCGCCGTGAGAATCACCACCAGAAACATGCCCTGCTTGAACAACGCCAGCGCTTCCATCACCGCCTCACATGTACGAGTAGAAAAGGCTGTCGAGCAGGCGCGTCCAGCCTTGCACCAGCACGAACAGCAGCAGTTTGAGGGGCAGCGAAATGGTCATCGGCGAGACCATCTGCATGCCCAGCGCCAGCAGCAGGTTGGAGACGATCAGGTCGATGACGATGAACGGGATGTAGATCAGAAAGCCGATCTGAAAACCGGCCTGCAACTCGGACAGGACGAAGGCGGGGACGGCCAGCAGCAGGTCGCTTTTGCTGGCCTGATCGGCCATGTCCTTGGGCCACATGCGCTGGGTGTTGTCGAGCAGATGCGCGACAACTTCCGGGTCGGTGTTGCGGCTCATGAACCGTTGCAACGGCTCGATGACGGTGTTGGCGCTGGCCTGCAATTTCTCGGTGCTGCCCATCTCCAGCGGGCGGTCGTGAACCCGCTGCTGGATTTCGTGGGCGACGGGGGCCATGACGAACATGGTCGCGGCCAGGGCGATGCCGTAGAGCGCCATGTTCGGCGGCACTTGCTGCACGCCGATGGCGTTGCGGGTAATCAGCAGGGTCATGGAGATCTTGAGAAAGGCCGTGCAGACGATCAACAGAAACGGAATCAACGACAGGGCGCCGAGAAACAGCGCCAGCATCACCGGGTTCATCCCGTCCATGATCATGGGCGGGACGCCATGCGGGTGATCTGCAGACCGAGCCGGCCCTCGACACTGACCAGCTCGCCCTCCGCGACGATGCGATCGCCATGGCACAGGGTGGCGAAGCCCGGCGTGACGCCGTTGACCGGTAATACGGTGCCGGCAGCGACGCGGCGCAGGTCGCCGAGGGTCAGTTCGAGGCTGCCGCAGCGCAGGGTCAGGGCCAGCGGCAGTTGATCGAGGGAGTCGAGGGAGGGGTGGGTTTCTGTTGATTGAGGCTCGTAAGAATCGTCCGCGTAGCCAACGGCGGCGGTTTCATCCTGCCACTCGTTTTCAGTGGATTGATGTTCGGGGGCGCCGTGATGTCCAGGGTCCTCAAAAGCTTCCCGGCTGAAGCCGGTCCTACTCTGATCCGGCGCCTGATTCAGCGGTGGCTCAATTGACTCATCGTCGGCAAGATCCTCGATCTCGTCTTCGTACAATTCTTCATTGACCATGTCCCAAGTCTTCCTCGTGGCTGAACCGTACATACAGCTGCTCTGCGCGGCTGTCCGTCTGCACTGCCCATTGCCGACCCGCCAGTTGCAGGCGCCCGCCGCCTTCCTCGTCGAAATGACACAACGACGGCAGCAGCACGTCCCCCGGTTGCAACGACGCCAACTGGTCGAGGCTCAACGACAGCTCGCCCAGCACCAGCGGCTGGCGGATGGGCCAGTCCTGCGCGACGTTCTGCCGGTGTGGCTGCCAGTGGTGGCCGCCGAGCAGTTGCAGCATGACCCGCGCGTCGGTGCAGAGCTGTGCGTGCAACACCTGCGAACCCAGCCGCAGGTGCAATCGGCAGGTCATCGGCGCGGTAGCCGGGCGTTGGTCATCAACGGACAGCGCAGTGATATCGCTGAGTGGCCGCAAGGGGCAAAGCAGTTCCGCCAGTTCGGTATTCATGCGTTGATTCACCAGTTGCCAGTACCACGGCTGGTGCTCGCCGCCGAGGGTGACCGGCAGTTCGCCCAGCAAACTGAGCACTGCTTCGGCGTCGCTCAGGGCGAAGGGGCCGATGGCGCTGTCGAACCAGGTCAGCGATGACGTGTTCCCGGCTAAAACCGGTCCTACGAAGGGCGAGCCATCCCGGTTTGCATCGTCGGCTATCAATCGCAGGGTCAGTTCGCCGCGCTGGCCCTGGGCGGTGTAGCTGCAGCTCACGCCGGCGCCCAGCAAACGCGAGGCCTCGGCGACGGCGGCGCTGACTTCCCGCAGTGTCAGCGGACTGAACGACGGGTTCCCGGCTAAAGCCAGTCCTACAGGGTTCGGGCGGCTGATGTTCAGAGGGTTCACGTCCAATCCAGCCATGTCCACGTTGCTCACGTCCGAATTTATATCCGGGTTCATGTTGCCGCCTCCTCGTGCAACGACAAATCAACGTCACAGCCCAGCGCCTGTTCCAGCGCGCTTTCGCAGTTGCGTTGATGGGGCTGCAAGCGTTTCAGCACGCCCCGTCGGGCGAAACCCAGTTCGATGCTCCACTGGTTGTCGCGCTTGTTCGCGTTGACCTGCACCTTGCCCAGATTGGGCATTAGCAAGGTCAGGCTCAACGGGCCGTCCGGCTGTTGGGGCAGGCGTTGGGCGAGCTCGTCGATGAGCTGCGTCGGCACGCCTTCAGCGGGGAACAACGTGCTGAAACTGCTGCCGGTAAAACCCGATTCGCTTTGATCTTCCGTCACCGGCGGCACCAGCAGTTGGGAGAAAAACATCCCGTCTGCACTCAACGACGCAGGCGAAGCGGATTCATCGCACAGCCGGCGCAGGCG
Organism: Pseudomonas sp. AK106; assembly: GCF_053903055.1. Classification (NCBI taxonomy): domain Bacteria; kingdom Pseudomonadati; phylum Pseudomonadota; class Gammaproteobacteria; order Pseudomonadales; family Pseudomonadaceae; genus Pseudomonas; species Pseudomonas sp. AK106. The sequence continues at coordinate 3,780,778 of NZ_CP096426.1, read as the reverse complement.
TTCGGCATCGGCGCGACGCACGTTGGGCTGCGGCTGGCGCGTTTCACTTGGGGAAGCCGGAGAGGGCGTACGGGGCGGTTCAGCGCGTTGTTGCGGTTGCGGGCGAGGCGGGTGTTGCACCGGGCTGTTCATGACGATTCACCTTGTTCGTTGAGGGCCTCGGCCAGGCAGGCAAGTTTTTCCACGGCGCGTTGGGACGCTTTCGCCGCGTCTTTTGCCTGGGCCAGACGCTGCTGTTGTTCGTCGATACCCAACGCCTGGCGAGCCATGTCCTGGCGGATATAGGCGAGCCGGTCGAGCATGCGGTTTTCCTTCTCGTGCCAGCGTTCGAGGTCGTCCAGCGACATTGCTTTGTTGACGTGGGCGCTGCTCAATACCTGCCGGCGTTCACGCTGGTTATGGCGTTCCTGCGCGTAGGAATCGCGAGTCTGTTGCAGGTGTTCGTGCATCTGCTCCAGGGTTTTCTGCGCCTGCCGCTGCGCCCGTTCGGCGCTGGCCTGGCGATGCTGACGCAAAGGCGTGAGCACGCTGATGACCTGCTCCATGGCGAGGGTTTGCGGATCGACTTCGAGCGCTTCTTCCACGCGACTACTCCGGCAGTTGCGAGGTGAGTTGCATCAGTGCGGCCAGGGTCTCTTGCAGCGGCACCGGTTCGCGCAGGTCCTGGCGCAGAAACGCGTTGATCGGCTCGTTCAGCCGCACGGCGCAATCGGTCACCGGGTCGCTGCCGGGCTGGTATTCGCCCAGGCGCAGGAGCATTTCCACCTGCTTGTACGCGGCCATCAAGCGACGCAACCGGTTGTTCGCCTGCTGGTGCTCGCGTCCGGTGACGTTGCTGATGATCCGGCTGATGCTGGCCTGCACGTCGATGGCCGGGTAATGCCCGCGCTCGGCCAGTTTGCGCGACAGCACGATGTGGCCGTCGAGCAGCGAACGCACCTCGTCGGCGACCGGGTCGTTCATGGAATCCTGTTCGATCAGCACGGTATAGAGCGCCGTGATCGAGCCTTTTTCGCTCATGCCGGCCCGTTCAACCAGGCGCGGCAGCAGGGTGTAGACCGAAGGCGGCAGGCCGCCACGGCCGAGGGGTTCGCCGGCGGCAATACCGATCTCGCGCTGGGCCCGGGCGAACCGGGTCAGGGAGTCGAGCAGCAACAACACCTTCAGGCCGCGCTCGCGAAAGGCCTCGGCGATGGCGGTGGCAGTGAACGCCGCGCGGGCGCGCTCCATGCTGGAGCGGTCCGAGGTGGCGCAGACCAGCACCGAGCGCGCGCGCAAGGTGGCGTCCAGTTCGTGGTCGAGAAACTCGCGCAGCTCACGGCCCCGTTCGCCAATCAGGCCGAAGACGATGACGTCGCAGTCCATGTTGCGCGCCAGTTCGGCCATCAAGGTGGTCTTGCCGCAACCGGCGCCGGCGAATAAGCCGACGCGCTGGCCTTCGCCGAGCAGAATCGCGCTGTCGATGGCGCGCACGCCCGTGGGCAATGCCCGGCTGATCCGCGGCCGCTGGGTCGGCGGCAGGGCGTCGGCGATCACCGGCAGGGTCACGCGGCGATCACCGGGCCCGGCGAATGCGCCTTCTGAATCCCCCAGCAGCGGGCGACCGAAACCGTCGAGCACGCTGCCCAGCAAACGGTCATCGACGCCGATGCGGTGGGCCATGCCCAGGGGCCGGATGTGCGCGCCGACCTGAATCCCGTCCGGAGTGCCTAGGGCACTGAGCAACGTGCAGTCGCGGGTGAAACCGACGATTTCCGCGAGCATGGTGCTGCCGTCGGATTTGCTCACTTCACACAAGTCACCGACCTTGGCTGCGGGAATCTGACACTCCAGCAAGATGCCGCTGACGGCGCTGACACGGCCGCTGACTTTCACCGCAGAAAAGCCCTTCAGGCGCTGAAGGTGGGCGGATTTCCATTGATCCAGCGCCGCGTTCACCAGCTCACCTCGTAGTGGCGGTCGCCGTCGAACTGGATGCGGTTGTCATCGATGCGGGTCAGGCGCAGCCCGGCCAGTTCGTCGCCGACGTACAGCCGGCGACCGTCCGCCGTGACCAGGTGGGCGTGGGGACCGGACATGATCTGCACGATGGTGAACGGCAGGCCACTGGTGCCGGCGGCGACGTTGTCGATCAACGCGACCGGCGTGTCATAGCGGTCCTTGAAACGCTGCAGCATGCGCTGATACACCAGCTGCGATTCCGGCTTGAGATTGCCGCTCAACGCCAGGCCCTCGGGCGTCTGCTCCAGGGTGACGTCGCTCAGCAGGCGTTCGCTGAGCATGGTGTTGAGCTGGCGTTTGACGTCATCGATGCTGGTCAGCCGGATGCGCTTTTTGGCGGCTGCTTCGGTCGGTTTGCTCTTCTCGCTCGAAGGCCTGGCCTGCTGTGCGAGCTGCTGCGCAGGGGAGCTGATCGCCAGTTGCTCCGAAGCGGGTGCGGCGCTGCGGCTCAGGCTCCAGGCGCTGCCGGCAATGCCCAGCAACAGGCCGATGACCACGCCGGTGGTGCGGTTGAAGAAGCGTGAGCGAGACTCGACCTTCTCCAGCGGCGCGCTGGCCGGCGCTTCGGTCTGTGCCGTCTGTTCGGACTGCGCTTGAGGAATCACCGCCGGCAGCGAAGGCCAGGGGTCCTCGGCCGGGGACACGCACAGCCAGACCGAACCCAGCACAAAAGCGGTGTTGGGGGTGAGCAGGGTGCTCCCATGAAGGTGGCCTTCTTCATCGGCAACGGCGCCGTCGGCCGCGTCGAGCCGCCAGTCTTCGCCCTGGCGTTGCAGGCGGCAGTGCAGCTGTTCGACGCCGGGATCGTGCAGCGCCAGATCCTGATCGGCGTCAGCGCCAATGCCCCATTGCTCACCCACCAGCGGCAGCGCGGCGCCCTGGTGCAGGCCGGTCAATACGCGTAATTCAAACATGTGACGCTCTCCAGGCACTCAAGCGGCGTACTCGTTATCCAGCGCGTGCGGGTCGTCTTCGTGATCGCTCTCGAAGTCGTCTTCTAGGTCGAAGCGCCCGAGCACCTTGACCTGCGCCGCGTTGCTGATCTCGGCAAACGACAGCACCGGCACGTGATAGAACTCCTCCTGCAGCAGGGTGCGCAGCGGGCTGCGCAAATCCTGGGCGACCAGCAACACCGCGCGCTGGGCGCTGCGCAGGGGGAAGGCGATGTGCAGCTGCTGCACCAGCAGCTGGCTGGTTTCGTTGTCCAGCGCGAAGAAGGTTTCGGTCTGGGTCTGGCGCAGGCCGTCGCGCAGAATGCCTTCGCTTTCCGGCGTCAGGACCCAGACCAGCAAACCCTCAGGGCCGGAGTACTGGTGGTAGATCTGCGACTTCAGGGCGATGCGGACGTAGTCGGCGAGCACCGTGACTTCACGCTCGTGCTGTCCGTGCTCGATCAGGGTCTCGGCGATCACCCGGATCGCCCGCAGCGGCACGCACTCTGAAGCCAGGCGTTGCAGCACCGCCGAGAAGCGCGCCAGCGGCAGCACGCGCTGCATTTCCTGGGCAAGCTCCGGCTGCTCCGATTCCAGCCAGCCGAGGATCGCCTTGGTTTCCTGCAGGCCGATGAACTGCGGCCCGCACGACTGCAGCGCGCGTTCCATGCGCTCAATGATCAGCGTGGTCGCGTCGATGCGCTCGACGTCCCCATGCTGCAATTGCGGCGAATCGGTCGGCAGCCACAACCACTGAGCTTCTTCGCGCTCAACGCTGCCGTGCACGGCCGATTCCAGCGAGGCCGACTCCGGCAAGCCTTCTACCGAGCGCGCGTCCACCGCGACGTGGGTCTGGCTGAGCGTGGCCCGAAGCAGCGGCACTTCGTAAACCGAAAAACGAAACTCGTCCGGTGGCAGCAGCTCGCTGGTTTCGATGATGAAGGAGGGCAGGGTCAGGCCGTATTGCACCACCAGCCGGTTGCGTCGCTGACGGATTTCGCTGACCAGCGCTTCGATCTGCGCCGGGTTCTGGCTGGGGTGAAAATGCAGCACGAACTGGCGGCTGGGAGAGAAGGTGCGCAGGTCTTCGCGGCCGTTCATTTCCGGCGCGACGGCCACGGCCTGGGCAAGCTCGGCCTTGGGCTTGGCGCGGTGCAGCTGGAGCAGGCCGCCGACCCCGCAGATGATCGAGATGACCACGAACACCGCCGTCGGCATGCCCGGTAGTGCGGCGAATCCCAGCATGGCCACCGCCGCGATGATCCACGCCTTGGGCTGGCTGGTGATCTGCTCGGCGATCTCTCGGCCGATGTTGGCTTCGACGCCGTTTTCGCCGCTGGGCACGCGGGTGATGATCATGCCGCAGGTGACCGAAATCAGCAGCGCCGGGATCTGCGCGATCAGGCCGTCGCCGATGGTCAGCACGGTGTAGACCTGCAAGGCGTCGCCGGCGGTCATGTTGTGCTGCACCACGCCGATGGCGATGCCGCCGATCATGTTGATCGCGACGATGATCAGGCTGGCGATGGCATCACCGTTGACGAACTTCATGGCCCCGTCCATGGCGCCGAACAGCTGGCTTTCCTTGCCCAGTTCGGCGCGGCGTTTGCGCGCTTCGTGGACGCTGATCAGGTTGGCGCGCAGGTCACTGTCGATGGACATCTGCTTGCCGGGCATCGCGTCGAGGGTGAACCGCGCGCCGACTTCCGCCACCCGCTCCGACCCCTTGGTGATCACCAGAAAGTTGACCACGGTGAGGATCAGGAAGATCACCAGGCCCACCGCCAGATTGCCGCCGACCACGAACTGGCCGAACGCTTCGACGATGTGCCCGGCGTCCTGGTTGAGGAGGATCAGGCGCGTGGTGGAGATCGACAGCGCCAGCCGAAACATCGTCGTCAGCAGCAGCACCGCCGGAAACGTCGAGAACGCCAACGGGCGCGGCAGGTGCATCGCCAGCATGATCAACAGGCACGAGATGCAGATGTTGATGGCGATCAGCACGTCCACCAGTCCGGTGGGCAGCGGCGTGATCATCATGAACACGATGGCGATGACCACGAACGCACCGACGATTTCCGAGCGGCGCATGGCGGCGTGCGCGATCGAATTGAGCAGGTTAATGACACGATCCATCAGGCGAGGCCCCCCTGGAGCTGGTTCTGTTCCTGCCGAGTCAGTTCGGCCATGAGAATGAGCAGGTTGCCCAAGGCGTTCTGGCGGCTTTTCAGGTCGCGCCAGAGCAGAATCGGCAGCTGTTGCAGCATGGGCCGCAGCCCGTTGAGAAACGCCAGTTGATGCTTGAGCTGGTTGCCGCCGATGTGTTGCGTCAGTTGCAGGGTTTCGCCCAGGTTCATGCCCTTGCCCGACAGCGCCAGCAGGTGTTTGAGAAAGGCCGCTGCATCCACTTGCAGCGCGGGGTTCTTGTTGCGCATGCGGCCCAGCAGATGCTCGCAACTGCGCAGCAGGGTGGTGACGTGCCGGGCAGTGTTCAGGCCGTGCATCAAGGTGCGCAGTTGCTGCGGCGACGTAGATGGCGTGAGCGATGAAAGATCGTCGGCGAGGGCGCTGCGCATGTCCCGCAGGTTCAGCTCGAATTCGCCGGGTTCTTCCTGCTCATTGATCAGCGCGTCGATCAGCCCGGTGATGTTCTGCTGCCCGGCCACCGCCACGCTGTAGAGGTTGCGCAGGGCACCGCGGCGCTTTTCCGAGGTCGGCCGGGAAAACGCCTTGGCGCTGTTGATGCCTGCGCGGGTGCGTTTGCCGTATTGACGGCGCAGTTGCTTGAGCTGCTGGCTCAGCACCACGTGTTCGCCCATTTCGCCGTCGGCCTGGGCCTGCTTTCTCGCTGCTTGCAGCATCACATGGGCCTTGGCCGGGTCGCCGTCTGTGTAACTCAGAATCTGCGCGAGGCTCGACGCGTTCTGCTTTTGCAGCTGCTTGCGCAGGTTACGCGCGGCATCGTCGAGGCCTTTGTCCTGACTGCCCATCAACAGCTGATACAGCTCGCCCAGTTTCACCGCCCGCGATTGCAGGGCGTTCCCGCTGGCGAGCAGCTCCCGCTGGCTGAGGCTGCGGCTCTGCTGAACCAGCGCCGACGCGAAGCGCGCGACCTGTTGCGGCGAGGTGCCGTTGACGTTCGGCGGATTGACATGCAGCGGCGCGGGCGCCTGCGTTTTTGCCGGCGTGATCGCAGGGGGTTGCAATGCCTGTGGGGCAACGGGGGCGGCGATCTTCATAAGTCGGCTCTGGATGGCTCGGTTCGGGGCCTGGTCATGGGTCCTGAGTGGAGCGCGGCGGCAAACGGTTCCATCTATTTGTGCGCAGATGTGGGAGCAGACCGATCTGTGCCAAATCTCGTCCGAGAAACAGCGTGTTCGCGCAAAGATTTGCACAGTGCTGTGCCTGAAGATTTATTTATTCATCTAAATTCAATGGCTTATGGGTTTTTGAGGGGTGGCACGCATATCGCTATACGGCTAATACACTCAAAACAAGGAAGAGCCCTGATGTTTTCCAACCTTGCGATTCTCGACATTGACTCCCCAGTGCGCCGTCCCGCCCAAGGGATACGTCACCTGACCAGTGATCAGATCAAGATGATTCGCGGCTTCATTCAGAAGCGGGTCATGAACCCGGAAGATGTCGACGACATTCTGCAGAGCACCTTTCTGGAAGCGCTGCGCAGCGAACACAAGTTTCAACACGCGAGCAAACCCCAGACCTGGCTGTGTGGTATCGCGCTCAACCTGATCCGCAACCACTTCCGCAAAATGTATCGCCAGCCGTACCAGGAAAGCTGGGAAGACCACACCCATTCCGAACCCGATAGCCATGGCGACATCGGCCATCAGGTCGACGGCCATCGTCAGTTGATGCAGGCCGTCAGGGCGATCGGCACGCTGCCGTCGAACATGCAGCGGGTGATTGAGGTGTCGCTGGAAATGGACGGCAATTATCAGGAAACCGCGTCGTCCCTCGGCGTGCCGATCGGCACCGTTCGCTCACGCCTGTCCCGGGCCAGGGAACAACTCAAGCGGCAGATGGACCCGTTTGGCTGAGTGCCGAGTGGGACTGAAGGAACGCGGACTTTGTGGGACTGGCTTCAGCCGGGAAGGCGTCGGGCGCCACGCCGCAGGGTTAATGGTGTTCACCCAGGCCTGTTCCCGGCTAAAGCCGGTCCCACTAAAGCAGATTGCGTGCATCCAGCGGGACTGACGGAACGCGGGCTTTGTAGGACCGGCTTCAGCCGGGAATGCGTCGGGCGTCACGCCGCAGGATTGATGGTGTTCACACAGGCCTTTTCCCGGCTAAAGCCGGTCCTACGCAAAGCATTGTGCGTATCCAGCGGGACTGACGGAACGCGGACTTTGTGGGACCGGCTTCAGCCGGGAAGGCGTCGGGCGCCACGCCGCAGGGTTGATGGTGTTCACACAGGCTTCTTCCCGGCTGAAGCCGGTCCTACGCAAAGCACCGCGTGCATCCAGCGGGACTGACGGAACGCGGACTTTGTGGGACCGGCTTCAGCCGGGAAGGCGTCGGGCGTCACGCCGCAGGGTTGATGGTGTTCACCCAGGCCTGTTCCCGGCTGAAGCCGGTCCTACGCAAAGCACTGCGTGCATCCAGTGAGACTGGCTGCCCGCTCGGTGGTTGGGAAACAAACTGCAACATTTATCGGAACCGACGCGGCGCATCAGCCACACAGTCGCTATCCCTCATGCCCGGATGACGACTTCATGCGTATCTCAAGCACACCCTACAACGGCGTTGCCCCTCAACCCGCCGGCGCCGATGCCGCCCAGGGGTCGCCGCTGACCGAACCCAAATCGGCGCTGTTGCTGAAGGGCGGGGTCGATCCGAATGTGCGCTTCGGCGCCTCGACCCAGTCGTCCCCGGCGAACGGTGCATTTGCCGGCAGTAGCCCGTCAGGCAAGGCTCAAAGCACTGAACAGCAGCTGCTTTCGTTGCTGAACCAGCTCACTCAGCTCTTCAAGGGCCCGGCGCAATCGTCGCCCGAGTCCGCCGCCTCGTCGCCCGATGCCCCCGCGCAGAATGCGCCCACCGGCGGTGCGGTTCCCACAGGCAACCCGCAGCCTGTGGCTCAGGTCAACGCCCCAGCCCCCGCAGCCCCCGTCGAGGCGGCGAAACCCGCCGAAGAGCCGAAATCCACCGAAGCAGCGTTTCTCGATGACTCGAAATACTCGTCGCCCAAGGAGCTTGAGCGTTGGGCGCCAATGGTCGCCAACCTGCCGGCGGATCAACGCGATCAGGCCGCCAAAGAGCTGAACCGGCCCATCGCTGCTGCACGCATGGCCGCGGAAAAAGGCCCGGACGCGGCCAAGGCCATGGACTTCATCAACGCCAACCCGTCGCTGAAAACGGCGGTCGATACCGGCAAGCACGGCGGCAAAGCGGACGGCAAAATCACCGACGGCGACCTCAAGGCCTTTGCCAAGAACATGCAGAAAGCCGCCGACAGCGCGGACAAGGACATTGCCAACTACCAGAAAGACCATCCGGACGCCGACCCTCAATCCCTGGAAATGGTCCGCAGCGCGGCGATGATGCGGGCCAACGAACCCCTGACGAAAGCCGCCGACCCCAAGCATGCGCTGGGCGCCGACGGCAAAACCAAGGTCGACGGCCTGACCAGCGCCGACGGTCTCAAGGCGATTCAGAACGACAACCCCGGCCTGGGCGGGCCCTTGAAGCAGGCAGCGAAAACCTGGTCGCAGCCCGGTTTTCTCACCCAGATCGACCAGGGTGGCCTGAGCGGTCGCTCGCTGGCGGCTCACAGCCCGGACAAGTTGTTCAATGCCAAGAACATCAGCGACTGGATCAAGAAGCAGGCCCCCACCAACGGCGGCGAATTTGCCAGCGTGCTCAGCGATGCGGCCACGCTCAACTCAGTGGCCAACGTCGATATCTCCAAACTGGGGAAAGACGTCTTCGACAATCCATCGGCCTACAGCGGCGAGCAGAAAGCCGCAGTCATGGTCAAGCTGCAACAGACCCAGCAGAGCGTCGTCGCCGGCCAGGACCTGCGCAAGACCGGCAAGACCGAAGATGCGCTGAACGAAAAGATCGGCCAATTACAGGCCGATCCCGACGTGCAGGCATTTCTCGACAAACAGATACCGCAGCAGTCGCGGGCGCTGGTCGACAGTACGCCGTCGTTGCAGGAAGCCGTCACCCGGCAGATGCAGAGGGTCAACAGTGGCGAGGCCCTGCAAGCGGACCTGAGCACGGCCGACAAGGCCACCAAAAAAGACAAGCCGAACGCCGATTACAGCAGCGCCCTGGGTGGGTTGTCGGCGCAGTTGCAGATGCAGAAAGACCTGCTCGGCGACGACGCGAACGTGCCGACCGAGCAGCAGGTACTCGGCCAGCGTCCTGATCTGCAGGGCAAGATTCAGGATTCGTACGTGCGCAACTTCAGTGAAGGCGGCGCCGTCAGGCAGTTGCTCGATCAGAAGAAAGCCGATGGCGAAGAGGCGCTGCAGACCGCCGACGCGCAGAAGGCCGCCTACGACAGCGTCCTGCCGGACACCTTCGTGCAGAGCCAGCAGTCGCGCTATGTGGATTCGACCTTCCACCATCTGGAAGACACCAAGAGTGGTCGCAAGGTGCTGGAAAATGCCAAGGGCGATAAAGACCATGCGCCGTCGATGGCGGCTCAAGTGGCCTCAAATATGGGGCCTTCAGCGCTGCGCTCGGTCGCAGGCTTTGCCTCGGTCTCGGACATGCTCGCCCGCGGCGACAAGACCGATGCCGCCAAGACGATTTACGACAGCACCAAGTCAGGCCTTTCGGCCGCCAAGACCGGTTATGACGCCGTGGCCAAGTCCGCCGGACGTGCGGGGCTGGGCGAGGTCGCGGCGAAAGTCGGCGGCCGCGTTGCCGGCATGGTCGTGGGTGAAGCAGCGGGCTTGGCGGCCGGCGCTGCCATTGGCGCATCCATTCCGGTGGTCGGCTGGATCGCCGACGCGGCCATGGCCCTGGGTTTCGGCATCTCCGCCATCATCGAAGCCGTCAAGAAGCACAAAGCCCAGAAGGCCTTCGATCACAACGTCGACCCGGTCCTCGATCAGTTCGGCATCCCCAAAGCCCATTGATGTTTCCTGACCCGAAAGAGGTAAGTGATCATGAGTATCGGTATTTCCCAGAATCAGCCATTGAGCAATCCCGCCGCCCACACGGATTTTTCGTCCCTGAGCGGCAAGCCTGGCCAGAGTAATTCGCTGGGCGGTGGCGGCGGTGCCGGTCAGGCCCTCGACGCCAGCTCGATTCTCTTTGCCCATGCCGGGCAGTCCCAGGTCAACTTCGGATCGCCTGGAAACCAGGACACGAAAACCGACGCCGCCAACCCCCTCGCCAGCGGTGCGGATCAGAATGGCATTGCCCAGCAGCTCATGGCGTTACTCCTGCAGTTGATGCAAATGCTGATGCAGAACAACCCCAATCAAACCGGTAATCCCGCTGCGCAGAACAATGCGGTGACTGGCGGCGGCGGGGGAGGCGGTGGTGGCGCGACCGAGGGGGCTGGCGGCGGAGGCGGCGCTGCGCAAGGGGCGGGCGGTGGTGCAGAAGGCGCAGGTGCCGGCACGGGTGCTGCTCAAGCCGCCGCTTCACCCGCCGCCAGCACTGGCGCGGTGTCGAGCGACACCTCCCTCAGCGGCTCGGGGGATTTGCACTTGCCGCCCCAGCTTGAAGACTACCGCAAGGACATCATGGAGGCCTCCAGCGCCACCGGCGTGCCGCCGAGCATTCTGGCCGGGCAGATCTGGGCCGAGTCACGGGGTCAGTTGGGCCAGGACACCACCAACGTCAACGGCAAGACCGATGCCGGCGTGATGCAGGTCAACGCCGACACCTTCGCCGCCCTCAAGCGAGACAACCCCAAAGAGCTCGGCAACGCCGACGTCAACAACGCCCACGACAACATCATGGCCGGCGCGCTGTACATGCGCGACCAGAAGAAGGAGTTCGGTGACTGGGATTCGGCACTGCGTGCCTACAACTCGGGCCCGGACAAGGTCAACAAGGGCAACCTCGCGGACGCCGGCGGCATAGGCGATCCGAAGTACGTGGAGAACGTCATGAACTTCGCAAAAATCATTGAAAGCGGCCAGGGGCAATTGCCGGCCTGATGCAGGTCTTCGATCCACTAGGGGCGGGCGAGCAATCGCGCCCCTCTTGCCCCTCTTACAGCGTGAGGAGTTTTTCCATGAACACGCTGTTGGGATCATCCTGGTAATCACCAAAGGGACCCCGACGCTGATACCCGTTGCGCTCGTAAAACGAGAGGGCTTCGTGTTGCAGGTACCCGGTCTCAAGCATGACTCGCATGCAGCCTCGTCTCCGAGCCTCTTCTTCCAGAACAGCCAGAATGCTGCCGGCCAGACCCTGCCCGCGTGAGGCCGGTTGGGTGAACATCCGCTTCAGCTCGGCGTAGGTCGGGTGCACCACCAGCGCTCCGCACGCCACGGCTTGTCCATCACTTGAACGTGCGACGGCGAAGCCGGTATTAGCCGAAGCCAGCGCGTTTATGTCGATGCCATGGTGACTTTCCGCCGGATAGAGCGGTATTTGGTAGGCGTCCAGCGCTTCAATGAGCGCGATGATTTCCGGCTGGTTCGGTGATTCAAGGGAGACGGTGGGTGAGTTCAAAAGCCTGCACTCCGTTGGCCAGATGTCAGATCAATGGGGTTACGACGAATACTCGCCCTGTTACGTCCCATGAATCAACCTACGCCATTGGTGCGGTAACGGCCTTTTGTGCATTCCAGGCAGGATTGCCCTGCCCGGAATCGGTCCTCATCGATTGCGAGTGACCCGCCACACGGTGTTCGCCAGGTCGTCGGCGATGATCAGTGCACCGCGAGGGTCCACGGTGACGCCGACTGGCCGGCCGCGGGTTTTGCCGTCGGCACCCCGAAAGCCGGTCGCGAAGTCAATCGGCGCACCGTTCGGACGGCCATTGCTGAAGGGTACGAACACAACTTTGTAGCCCACCGGATTCTCCCGGTTCCAACTGCCGTGTTCGCCGATGAACACACCTTCGGCGTACTTGTCGCCCATCGCCGGGATGGAAAAATCCACGCCCAGCGCAGCGGCGTGGGACCCGAGGCTGTAGTCGGGTTTGATGGCGGCAGCGACCATTTTCGGGTTTTGCGGCTGGGCCCGCGTGTCGACGTTCTGACCCCAATAGCTGTAGGGCCACCCATAAAACCCGCCCTCGCGAACCGAGGTCAGGTAATCCGGTACCAGATCTGGGCCCAGTTCATCGCGTTCATTGACGACTGCCCATAACTGCCCGGTTTTCGGCTGGATTGTTAAGGCCGTCGGGTTACGGATGCCGGTCGCGAACGCCTTGTGAGCCCCAGTCTCGGCATCCACTTGCCAGACCCGCGCTCGGTCGAGTTCGACCTCCATACCGCGCTCGGTGACATTGCTGTTCGAACCGATGCCGACGTACAAGGTGCGCCCGTCGTCGCTGACGGCCAGTGACTTGGTCCAGTGGTGGTTGATTTCAGCAGGAAGGTCAGTGACTTTGATCGGCGGGCCGCCGGCTTTGGTCTGGCCTTCTTCATAATCGAAACGCACCAGTTCGTCCTGGTTGGCCACGTACAGTTTGCCGTTGGCAAAAGCGAGGCCGTAGGGCGCGTTAAGGTTCTCCGCGAACACCGTCTTCGTCTCGTAGACGCCGTCACCGTCAGCATCGCGCAGCAAGGTCAGGCGGTTGCCGCCTTTGACCTTGGTGTTGCCTTGAGCTTTGATATAGCCGGCGATGACGTCCTTGGGTTTGAGCTTCGCGGCGCTTCCGCCACGGCCTTCAGCCACGAGAATATCGCCGTTAGGCAGCACGAGGGTCTGGCGAGGAATCTGCAAGTCGGCGGCGATGGCCGTCACGCTGTAACCCTCAGGGACTGTCGGCTTTTGATCGCCCCACAAGACCGGTTCTGCAATCTTCATGTTGGGCAAAAGGCCGCGCTGGGGGGCCGGCATTTTCGGATCAGGCCCCAGGGCCTGGGTGGCATCCCCTCCGTCACCGCAGCCGCTTAACAGCAGCGCCATGCTGATCGCGGTCAGTTTGATCGAGTGGCTCATTGTCCTTCTCCCGAACGGATGCTGGTGAGTCCCAGCCACGCCGTCACGCCAATCAACAGCGTGGTCAGTGCGGAGAGAATGAGGCCCGACGGCATAGTGGCGAAGGCATCCTTGGCGTGTTCGAAGGCGTTGACCAGCCCCAGTGCCCAGGTCACCACCAACAACACGAGGTACACCACAGGGCGCCCGGCTTTGCGATCGGCCCGGATCAGATTGACCAGCGCGAACAGTACGGCGAGTCCGCAGAACACCAGGCCCCCGGCGATAAGCCAGGAGGCGAAGTTGCTCCACTGAATCTGGTACGTCTGAAAGTAGGTGATGTCGCTCAGCAATGCGCCGAGAAACAGCGGGACGGTGCCGGCCAGCAATATTGCGTGCAGCGGACCTGGCGGGCTTCGGTAATCAAGATGGGTAGTAGTGTTCAAAACGGCTCCCTATTTTACTGATGCTTACGCTGTGCAGATGAACTGACCCATCAGGGCCGCGCAGGGTGCGCATGGTTTGGGATCAACTCCCAAGGAACATAGTTCACCGCATTTAGGCGTCATGCATATGCAGTTACAACTGCCGTTCTGGTGGCCAGCTGAGGTGAGCCGGACGTTGCCCGTACGGCCACTGATGCTTAGCGATACGGACGTCCCGCGCCAAACGCCTCATCGACCCGCGCCAGCTGCTCGGCGGTCAAGGTGCCGGCGTAGTAATGCAGCTTGATCCAGGCCATCAAGTACTCATATCGAGTCTTCGCCAGGTCCTGACGGGTGCTGTAAAGCTGTTGTTGCGCATTCAGTTCGTCCAGGTTGACCCGCTCGCCACCCTTGATGCTGTATTGCGTGGACACCACCAATGCCTCCGCCGACGCCAACGCCTTGTCGTAAGCGCGAATCTTCCGTACGCCCGTAGCACAAGCGTTGAACTGGCGGCGCAACTGGATCAGCGTCTCACGGGTTTTGCCCTCAAGGTCATACTCCGCTTGCTCCAGGCTACGACTGGCCTGGCGGCTGGAGGCGCTGACGCCACCCCCGGCGTACAGCGGCAGGCTGATTTCAAGGCCAATGGTGTTGGTGTCGTAACGCTGGTTGTAGGTGTTGCCGCTGTCGGATTCCATGCTGCGCACCGTGGCGTAGGCGTTGAGCTTGGGCAGATGCCCGGCGACGTTGCGTTTCACCTCCTGGTGCGCGACTTCCAGCAGCTGGCGCTGGGAGGCGAGGTCGGCGTTCTCACTCAAGGCGATGGCGTTCCACGCCTCGTACGTGGTGGGCGTCAGGGCCAGGAAGTTGAACGGCGTCCGCAGGGGCGCCAGTTCGTCGATGCGCACCTCGGGCACGCCGATCAAGGCCCCCAGCTCACGCAACGCAGCGTCTTGCTCATTCTGCGCTTCGATTTCCTCGGCACCGGCCAGTTCGTAACGGGATTCGGCTTCCAGGATGTCGGTTCGGGTGCCTTCGCCTTGATCGAACATCTGTCGGTTTTGCTCGAACTGCCGCTCGAACGCTTTCTTCTTTGCCTCGGCAATCTCGATCTGGTCGCGACTGAACAGCGCCTGGCTGTAAGCGGACAGCACCCGCACCAGCAACTCCTGACTTTTGCCTCGAAAGGCCTGGTCGGCAAACAACGCCTGTGCCAAGCCCTTGCGATAGTTGGCGTAGGCCTCGTAGTCGATGATCGGCTGCTGCACGCTCAGGGTTGAACCGAAACTGTTGTAGTGACGGTCCTCGCGGGAGCTAGGGCGATCGTCGCTTTTGTACGTGGCCCTGGAGTCGTTGCGTCCCTTGTTGTAATTCCAGGCCACTTGAGGCAACAGCCCGGCACGGCCGATATTCCGATTCTCCAGCCCCGCGTCACGCTCCTTCATGGCGCCGAGAAAGACCGGGTCGTTACGCAAGGCCTGCTCATAAACGTCAAACAAACCCATTGCCTGGGCCTGCATGTTGGCGCTGATCCACAGCAGCGCTGCCAGCCAGATTTTCATGTACCGAAACATCCTATTCCTCGGTCAGTGCCATGCCTGCGCGATCCATCAAAGGCTTGAACAGGTAATTGAGAAGAGAGCGCTCGCCGGTGCGGACGAACATCTGCGCCGGCATGCCGGGTTTGATCACCAAGCCCTTGAGTGTGGCCAGCGCTTGGTCGGTGACAGTGCTGCGCACGATGTAATAGGGCTGGCCACTGCGCTCGTCGAGTAACTGGTCGGCGGAAATCAGGCTCACCGTGGCGTTCACCCGTGGCGTACGGCTCTGATTGAACGCGGTGAAGAGCACATCCACCGGCAGCTGTTCGGCCACCTTGTCGACCATGTTCACCGGGAGGTGGCCTTCGATCTCAAGGCCCTCGCCCTGGGGCACGATTTCCAACAGCGATTCACCGGCATGCACCACCGCGCCTTCGGTGTGCACCGAGAGGTTCACGGCGATGCCATCGGCCGGGGCGTTGATTTCACTGTGGGTCAGACTGAATTGTGCCGAGGCCAGTTGCTGGCTCAGCGTGATGCTTTTCAGCTCGGCATCGGCCAGTTGCCCGCGCACCTCCTTTTGGTACTCCTCGACACCTTGCTGCAGGCTCAGCCGCGATTGCTCGATCTGCTGAGCGACCCGCCCTGTGTCGCCGGTGTTCTGTGCCAGATCCCGTTGCACCTGGGACAGTTGCCGGTCGTAGTCCATCAAGCGGTTGCGGGCGATGTAGCCGCGCTCGGCCAGCGGCCGTAGGTTCTCCAGTTGCTGGCGCAACGACTCGGCCTGGGCCTGAAGGTCATTGCGCGCCTGGCGCATCCCGGCGAGTTGGGCAATGCCACCTTCGATGGTTGCATGGATGCCTGCCTGGGATCGCTGAAACGCCTGGTGCCGGCTGCTGAACAACTGCCGCTGGCCTTCCAGCACACCGAGCAGCTGTGCAGACGCTTTTTGTAACAGGGCCTCGGGAAAGCGCACCTGCACACTGCCGTCGCGTTCGGCCTGGAGCCTGGCAATGCTGGCCAGGGCCAGTTCGTACTGGGCGCGCAACGATTGCACGTCGGCCTGCACCTGGGTGTGGTCAAGCTGGAACAGCGGTTGGCCCTGATGCACCAATTGGCCCTCGCGCACCAGGATGCGACTGACCACGCCGCTGTCCACCGATTGCACCGCTTTGCGCTTGCCCGAGACCACCACGGTGCCAGGCACTGCAATGCCTTGGTCGAGCGGGGCAAGTGCAGCCCAGAGGAAAAAGCTCCCGGCACCGAGCAGGGCCAGCCACCAGCCTGCGCTGACGAAAAACTGTGCGCTGCGCTCGGGTTTGAGGATGTGTTCATTCATGGCGCTGACCTCCTTGCTGCGCGCCGAGCTGGCGACTGGTACTGACCCCTTGCATCCCATGCGGCCGTTCAGGCGCAGGCGGAGCACCGGAGAGCGCCCTCAAGACATCACCCGCGGGACCGAACAATTGCAGACGTCCATCGTTGAGCACCAGCAGGCGGTCTGCCTGATTCAGTACGGCTGAGCCATGGGTAATCAGAATCACCGTGCAACCGCGGGCCTTGAGCTGCGCGATGGCAGCGGCCAGTGCGGCCTCGCCGTTGCTGTCGAGGTTGGAGTTGGGCTCGTCGAGCACCACCAGTTTCGGCTCGCCGTACAGCGCACGGGCCAGCGCCACGCGCTGCTTCTGACCGCCGGACAGCCCGGAGCCGCCGTCGCCCAATTGCGTGTCATAGCCTTGGGGCAGACGCAGGATCATTTCGTGCACCCCTGCCAGTCGTGCGGCGGTCACCACCTGGTGCGGATCGGCGTCGGTAAAGCGTGCGATGTTGTCGGCGATGCTGCCGCTGAACAGTTCGATGTCCTGGGGCAGATAACCGACATGGGCGCCCAGCGCGTTGCGGTCCCAGCGGTGCAGCTCTGCACCGTCCAGACGCACCACCCCGGCCAGGGGTTGCCAGACCCCGATCAACACCCGGGCCAGGGTTGATTTGCCGGAGCCGGATGCACCCAGCACACCCAGGGTTTCTCCGGCATTCACGGTGAAACTCAGTTGCTGCAGCGTCACGGTGGTCCGCCCCGGTGGCGCGGCGCTGATTTGCTCGACACTGATATGGCCGGTGGGAGCGGGCAGGGGCATGGGCGTTGGACGCTCGGGATTGGCGATCAGCAGGGCGTCGAGCCGCTGCCATGCCAGGCGCGCTGAACTCCACTGTTTCCAGACCGCGATGAGTTGATCAATCGGGGCCAGCGCACGACCCATGAGGATGGAGCCGGCGATCATCATGCCGCCGCTCATCTGGCCTTCGATGACCAGCAGTGCACCCAGCCCCAGCACCAGCGATTGCAGGCACAAACGCAGGCATTTGCTGAACGAACCGATCAGCGCGCCGATGTCGCTCGCGCGGTTTTGCCGCTCCAGAAAACGGCTGTGCAAGGCGAACCAGCGCTGGCGCAACGGCACCAGCATGCCCATGGCCTGGATCGCTTCGGCATTGTTCAGGTGACTGCCGGACAACTGGCTCGATGCCACGGAAAAGTGCCCGGCCTGGGCCAGCGGCTTGCGGGTCAGCGTTTCATTCAGCCAGGCGAGGGCGATCAGTGCCAGCGCACCCACCGTGGCAAACACGCCCAGCCAGGGGTTGAACAGAAAGATCACCGCCAGGTAGATGGGGAACCACGGCGCATCGAAGAAGGCGAACAATGCCGGGCCGGTGGCGAACTGCCGGACCAGGGTCAAATCGCCCAGCGCCTGTGCGGCATTGCCTTCGCCCTGGCTGAGGTTGCGTTCGAAAGCCGCCTGGTACACCTGCAGGTTCAGGCGCCGCTCCATATCGCTGCCGATACGGATCACCACAAAGCTGCGTATGGCTTCCATGAGCCCGATGAACATGAAAAAGGCGACCACCATCACGGTCAGCATCGCCAGTGTGGTTTCGTTTTGCGATGACAGCACCCGGTCGTAAACCTGCAGCATGTAGACCGAGGGCACCAGCATTAACACGTTGATCAGCGCGGTGAAGGCGCCGATGCTGAGCAGGATGCCTTTATAGGCCTTGAGCGTGGCCCACATGGGCGCGCGCTGCAGGGGGCTTGGCCGGCCTTGGGTCATGGGGGTTCATCCTTGAAAAAGAGTCAGGAGCGTGGGGTGGCGCTGGCGGGTTCGCGTTGCAGTAAAAGGGTGCGGCCATCGGGCAGTTGGGCCATGTAGAACCCCTCTCGCTGGCGACCCATGTGCACCAGGAGTTCGTCGTGGTCGTCGACCAGCGCGATGCCATCAGGCGTCGGGTACCAGGTTGCCGCTGTGCCGCCCAGCCAGTGACCGGCGCAGGCCAGATCTCCGGCGAGCCGCCCGTCCTGTTCCTGCAGAATCAACGTGCAGGGTTTCTGCGCATCGTCCTTGGGGTAAAACTGCCAGGGACCGGCCAGTTCGGCGGGGCTCGCGAGACGTAGGCTGCTGGCCATGAGGGGTGCTCCGCTTAAGGTGAAAAGCGTCGTGAACAGACACGCCGCGGTCTTCCAATTCATTGATCTGCTCCGGGTATAGGGACGGCGCTCGCACGCCGCCCCCTCAGGCTTAAACCACGATGTCAGTCGTGGCGGCCTGGCCTACGGTGTTCACCATGAAATCGGCCGCACGGTCGCCCGTAAGGTCGATCGACAAGGTGCTGCCAGTGCTGATCTGGGACAGCATGGCCTGACCTGCCGTACCGCTGAACGCACTGACGAACGTCAGCGGGATGTGGCTTGTCGCAAACTCCGGCATGGCCGACAGATCGATTTTGTCCTGACCGCTGACAAAGTCCATGAGCTGGTCCGGCGCCGACGGCCGTGAGTCACTGCTGGCCGCGAATACAAACGTATCCGCGCCCGTACCACCCCACAGTTTATCGGCACCGCCGCCACCGAAGATGATGTCGTTGCCGGCACCACCACGGAGTTCGTTGGCTGCGCTGTTGCCAATGATCAGGTCATTGCCCGAGCCGCCGATGGCGTTCTCGATGACCACACCTTTGGCAATGGACACGTTGCCCACCAGGCCGCCGACATCCGAAAACGAAGCCTCGTTGAGGTTGATTTTCTGGCTGCTGGTGTAGCCGGAGAAGTCCAGAGTGTCCTTGCCACCGCCATCCCATACCGCGAACACCAGCTTGGACGACGAGGACGTCGCCGAGTAGTAGTCACGATCTGCTGTGGAGTTGAAGCCGTAGGTGGTGTCTGCGGCACGTGTCGCGAGATTGGCACCGTACAGCTTTTGTACGGCGGCAATATCGTCGAGCAAGGGTGCCGAGGCGTAAGCCCCTTTGGCGTTCTGCCCGGTGTTGGTTTCGCTCCAGTAGCTCATCACGCTGTAGCCGCGAGTGTCCTGGGCATAGGTGGCATCGGCATAGGTCGGGTTGCCGTTGCCGGCGTTGTAATCGCCGGGGTGCGACAGGCCCAGGGTATGGCCGATTTCGTGGGTCAGGGTCTGGCGCCCGTAGTTGCTGGTGCCAGGGTTGGCGTTGACCTGATAGCTGTTGTTGATCATGTACCAGGACTGACCTGCATACGAGCCGCTATCAGGGAGGTAGGCAAACGCCGCGCCGCCGTTGTCACCGCTGTAGTTGCCGAACGTCATGTGCCCGTCACCGCCGGAATTGGCTTGGGTGAAGGTGACTTTCGCGACATCGGCCCAGGACTGCATCGACAGCTTGGCCTGGGATTGTTGCAGCGCCGAAAAGGCGCTGAACGTGCCCAGGGTGCGATCGAAATCGGCGGGTCGGCTGGTCAGGAAGGTATAGGTCAACTCGATGGTGCCGCTCTTGTTCGAGTCTGCCCATGCGGCATGGTCGCGCAAGATGTAGTCGGCTGCCTTGTCCACCGTGTACGACGGTTTTCCGTTGATCGGGTTTCCGCCTCGATCATATTGGTGGCTGAACGTGTTGATCTGGTTGTAGGCAGAGCTTGGACCCTGCGGCGTGACGCCGAGGGCATTGAGTTTAAGTTTCGACATTCAGACATATCCTTGTCTGCGTGAAAAAAAACGACCGAATGACCTCAGGTGCGAGGTCATCCAATCACTCGCTTGGTGCATGAAGCGAGGAAAAATTGGCACAGGGTTGGGACGATCGTCCAGCGATTTAGTTAAAAATGTATCAAGATTTCTCAAATATGTAACAAATTCGACAAACATTTGCCATCAAGTGACACGCTGGCGTTACACATGAGGCGGGGTAGGAGGGTTGCAAGCTCAGCGAGACCGCTTTGTTCGTGATGGCACATTGGGGGTGGTTGAACCGGTCTTTCCCTGACAGTTTTGAAGGGGAAAATGAGTGAGAGGCGGCCAGGCCTCTGTTGGTCTGAACTTTGCTACAGCCCTGTTACAGGCGGCCTTGATCACCGAAAATTGGCGCGAAGGCACTCCTGACATCACCTTTCGTTTTGAATCGGCATGCGCCACGACGCGCACGCCCAGGAGCCGGCCATGAGTACTCTCTCGGAAATTGCAGCAAACCTCCTGAAACGCGAAGACAGTCCCGAGATATCCGCTGCACAGGCTGGCCCCCGTGGGCCGATGGGCTGGGAACAACTGATGATGCTCTCGAAAGAGAAAGACATATTGAAGTGGCAAGCCGCATTGTCCCGCCTCATCGCCGACAACCCGGGCCAGCGTCGGGTGACCGTGATGCGCGTGATTCAGGGCGGTCTTGCCTGACATAACCCGGGTTATCGCTGATCCGCTTGTCGACGCAATGTCTGGCAAGCGGCTCCCCCTGCGTCTAGTGGGACCGGCTTTAGCCGGGAACAGGTACTCGGTAGGTCCAGATCGGCCGAGTTGTCCGTTAGGCGCTATTGATCGACTTATTGGCGTTAGTCGGCACGTGCATTGCGCGCTAAAGTGACGGGCATGTTCCTGGCACCTTCGGATGACGCAGATGACCCGCCCCCGCTTTCTCCCCGACAACTTCACCCTCATGCTGATCACCGTGGTGATCATCGCCAGCTTCCTGCCGGCCACCGGGCAAGTGGCCGTTGGCTTCGGCTGGCTGACCAACATTGCCATTGCGCTGCTGTTCTTTCTCCACGGCGCCAAACTGTCCCGCGAATCGATCATCGCCGGGGCAGGGCACTGGCGCCTGCACCTGCTGGTATTCGGGCTGACATTCGTCCTGTTTCCCTTGCTCGGTCTGGCACTCAAACCCGTGCTGTCGCCCCTGATTGGCGAGGACCTGTACATGGGCATCCTGTACCTGTGTGCGCTGCCCGCGACGGTACAGTCGGCGATCGCCTTCACCTCACTGGCGCGCGGCAATATCCCGGCGGCGATCTGCAGCGCGGCGGCCTCCAGCCTGTTCGGGATATTCCTGACGCCGCTGCTGGTCACGCTGTTGCTGAACGTTCACGGCGAAGGTGGCTCGACCCTCGATGCGATTATCAAGATCAGCGTGCAGTTGCTGCTGCCGTTCATTGCCGGCCAGATCATGCGGCGCTGGATTGGCGCCTGGGTCGGACGCAACAAGAACTGGCTGAAATTCGTCGATCAAGGCTCGATCCTGCTGGTGGTCTACGGCGCGTTCAGTGAAGCGGTCAACGAAGGCATCTGGCAGAAAACACCGATCTGGGACCTGGCCGGGCTGGTGGGAGTGTGCTGCCTGCTGCTGACACTGGTGCTCGTGGCTGCGACCCTGCTGTCCAAGCTGTTCGGCTTCAATCAGGAAGACCGCATCACCATCCTGTTCTGCGGCTCGAAGAAAAGCCTGGCCACCGGCGTGCCGATGGCGCAGGTGCTGTTTGCGGGAAGTACGATTGGGTTGCTGATCTTGCCGCTGATGCTGTTTCACCAGATTCAGCTCATGGTGTGCGCGGTGGTGGCTCAGCGGTATGCGAAGCGGACGGAGCCGGTGGCGGAGTTGATGGCGCAGGTTGATCCTTGATTCTGGGGATCAACGAAGTGCCGTGATGAAAAGCCCCGATGATTCGGGGCTTTTTGTGTTTGGAGTGGGTGGGCTTATTCGTTCGCAAGGTCAACAAGCTCTCGGTTCAGGGCGATAAAATCCACCTGGGTTTCATGGGAGAAATTTTCGGCGAAGTCTTGAAGATGGAGGTGTTCCACACCGTATTGCGCCATTTCTTTCGCTGCATTGATCAGGAAATTTCCTAAAGCTCTCATGGTTTCTGAATCCGCGATGATCGATATCTCATCAAGTTGGATGCTTTTATGGCTGCCGGTTGCCGTGCCATGTACGGTAAAAGCTGTGAGGTTTTTCATAGGGTGAATGCGATCGAATGAGTTAGAGGGGGGCTAGTTTAAGTCAATCTTACTTTATGAAATGGCGTACGAGCTTACTTAGTTGAATGGCAGCTCTACCACGCTATCGAGACAAGTTAACTCGCCACGACCATCGACCATCGACCATCGAGTTAAACTCTTCGAAGAAATAATCCAAATTTCTCGAAAATACGAAAAACGCATCCTGTCCGTGTTCTCGAGAGATAGTTGGCACTAGGATATAGTGACAAGTCTCCACCAAAGCTTCGAATAATTTCTTGTGAGATATTGGCAGGTTGCTGTCTTGTAAAATTCCTGTGAGTCTGGATGTTTTAGGTTTATCGGCATGTCGATGCCTACTGATCACCAGATTTTTTTTAGGTTTCTCTCGTACTTGACGTGCTCTTCAAGAAGTTACTTAAAGCCACCACTCTTTGTTCTAAGCAAGATAAGTTAAAGGGAGCCGTCCCCTTTAACTCGCTATTGTTTTTCTACTGAAAGTCACATCTCCGCTACCTTTGTCGTGCACTGAATCGTCAATATGGCTTAAGGGTCTGTCCCCTTTATAATAACCCTTCAAGTTAATAATAGATAAGTTCGCGCGTGCTTTTGACAAACTTAATTGTCGCGTGATCCGCGATTATCTCTTTGAATTCGCTGAAGAAGAAATCTAGATTCGAGGAGAAAACGATAAATGCATCGCGGCCATGCTCGCCCGATACCACCCGCCGCATTACATAGTGGCAAGTCTTGTCTAAAGCTTCATATAAATCCTTCCCAGTGATCGACAAACGTTCGTCCCTAAGCATGCCGGCAAGTGTTGACATCGTTGGCATCACGGCAGGCCTGTGTCTTGAGATCACTTTATATTTTTTTAGGTCAGCTTCATATTTTGAATGTTCGCTCAGCAATGATTCAAACTTGCCATCCTTTTCCCGAAATAATAGTCGAGACATTCGCACGACGTCCCCTGCCTGCGGTCGTTTGACGCTTAAATGCTGTAAATCAACTGAATAGCATCTGGAAACCAGCGTGCGAATTGCGGCATTACCATGAGGTGTGGTATGGAAGCCAACATTATTTTGTAAGTCAGTTGCCATTAGTAGCGCAAACTCATCATGATTTCCCGCGGACATTTCGGTTATGAGATTATCCACTTGAGTTCTAAACTCTGAGAAATCCGCTTTGAAGCACATAATTTTATAGTATTTCATCTCAGTGTCCTTTACGGCCTGACGGATAGGTAAATATTAACACCTCACCTTTTTTATTTGTCGCGTGGACATGAGGCATTTCATGGTGCTCCGGTTGTCCAGGCCCAACCAAGTCAGGATGTCCATCTGGGTGGTCAAATACCTCTAGCTGCTGTTCTTCAACTTCGCGACCGAGCGTGGCAATTCCTCGTTTTTTTAGGCAGGCACAATTTACTCCACGGCTACTAGGGTGGAGTCGTTCCATTGGAATGTCCTTTCCTCCTCTACCTACTCGCGGGACTTGGGCATGTTGCTGCGCCTTCTTCATTGCGCTCCTACGGCTGTTCGTTGCGATGACTTTATGCAAGCCGAGTGGGTCGATCCACTCCACCGGGTTTGCAGCATATGCGTAAAGGTTTAGCCCGCCCGAATACCCTATCGGATCCTTGCTAATGAACCGCCCGACCTTTGGATCATAGTACCGATGCCGGTTGTAGTGCAGGCCGGTCTCGTGGTCGTGGTATTGGCCCTGGAAGCGGATCGGGTTGGTCAGGCCGACTTGTTGGGCGAATTCAGAACGCTGTTCTTTCGCTTCGCCCCACGCTTTGTATTGGGCGCTCCAGGCGGTATTGCCGTTTTGGTCGGTGATTTCCTGCGGGGTGCCGAGGTGGTCGCACTGGTACCAGGCTAGGACGTCGATGGGCAGTGCTACCGGTTTGTAGTTCCAGAGCGGGTCTTCCTTGAAGTTGTAGCGGCCCTGATAGGTCGGTTGGCTTACCAGGCGGATGGTTTCGTGGCGCATGGCCTGGGCCACGGGAACGAAGGTGCCGGGCTCGTGGATGTAATGCACCGTGCGGCCTAGCGCGCCGGCATAGGGCGGCGGACTGCTTTCCCACGCCAGGTTGTCGCCGTCCCAGCCATACAGGGTGAAGCCGCAGCCGAGCTCGCGCTCTTTACGGGCGTGTTCGTTTTCGTTCCAGCCAGTGCCGGCTTCCGGGCGCGGTCGGTAGTGTGCTTTTGAGAGTTTGTAGAGGCGACGTCCCAGTGGGTCGTAGCCGAAGTCGACAGCCAGGCGCGAATCTCGGAAATGCGCGAGGCGATCGAAGAGATCCCAGTGCAGCTCGCTGCGCAGGCCGTTGGTCCAGCGCTCCGTCTGGTTGCCGCGTTCGTCGTATTCGTAGTGGTTGCCGGCGTAGTCGCGCAGCAGGTTGTCCACGAGTTTGTTTTGAATTGGTTCTGGGTCGAGTGGGCGGCGGACGGGCGTGGCGGTTTCGTTGCGCAGGTTGCTCGCAGGGTCGAAGGCGAAGGTTTCCACACCCAAGCGACTAGTCGCATTGATTAGCCGGCTGACGGGATCGTAGCGGTAGCTGAGCGGCCCGCGGCGGCTGTCATTGATGTCGGTGAGTTGGCCGGCGGCATCGTAGGTGTACGCGCGTTTAATGAGTGTGGCTTTGTCGTCGGGACGTCCTAGCAGTTGCTCTTGCAGGCGTCCCGCCGGGTCCCATTGTTGGGTTTGCAGCAGTTTATTGCCTTGGTGGCGGGCGACTTCGCGATGGAGGTCATCACGTTCGTAACTGAGCAGTTCGTGCTCGTCGAGCTTCATACCCAGCAAATGACCGCTGCCGTATGTCAGCCAGCTGACGCGATGTCCGTCCGGTCTGATAGTCGCGACGCGGTGGTTAAGCGGGTCGTACTCGTGCTGCCAGACGGCAACCAGCGGTTTATCCAGATTCGAGTAGTGCTGGTGCTCTCGCAGCAGGTTGCCCGCCGGGTCGTGAAACCATTGCAGCCGGCTGACGGCGTTGGTTGCCATGACCAGATGGCCATTGCCGTCGTAGGCGAAGGTTTCGCTCTGGGACTTTTCGCCGAGGGTGGCGCGGCGTTCGGTCAGGCGGCCCACGGGGTCGAAGGTCAGCGCGATGGTGCGTTGGCCGTCGATGGTCTCCGCAAGGCGGCTGGTTTCGGGATCGTACTGATAGCGGGTGGATCGCCCGTCGAAGCCGCTTTCTTGCAGCAGCCGGCCCACCGGGTCGTAGTGAAAGTGCGCGCGGCGTTCGTTTTCGTTTTCCAGCGCAACGAGACGACCAAGTTTGTCCCAGCGGTAACGCAAGGTTTGCTCGGCAGCGTCGACGCGTTCGGCGATAAAACCGGCAGCCGTGTAGCGCCAGGTGGTGCAGCGTTCAAGGCCATCAGAATGCGCCAGCAAACGACCTTCGGCATCGCGGCTAAAACGTTCTTCGGTTTTGTCCGGATGCTTGATCAGCACTAACTGGCCTAACTTGTACTCGTAGGTCGTGCTGTGCCCGGCCGGATCGGTGAAGCGATCCATCTGGCCGCGTTCGTCGTACTCCCACGTACTGACCTTGCCCGAGCAGTCGGTGTACTTAACGAGTTGTCCGGCGTCGTTGTAGGCCAACGCTTTTGTATTGCCGTTGGCATCCTTGATCGCTGTAGGAAGGCCGAACGAGTTGTAGGCGTATTCGGTAACGTTCTCTAGCGGGTCGATCGCTTCAACCAAATTGCCGCGAAGGTCATAGTCCCGTTTCCACAAGCCACCCTCGCCATCGCTGATCTTGATCAGGTGGCTTTTGTCGTCGTACGCGTAATTCATCACGCTGTGATCAGCGCGGGTGTGTTCGGTCAGATTGCTTAGCTTGTCGTAGCGATAGCGGTCGGTGCTGCCGTCGGTGTGAACATGGCGGATGATGTTCTTGGCAGCATCACGGAAGAACCACTCAGAGCGCCCGTCGGCGTGGCAGATGCGGTACGTGTAACCCAGGCTGTCGTAGTAATGCCGGGTTTCATGACCGAGAGCATCGGTGACATAGGTCAGGCGGATGTTTTCATCCCACGCCAACCGAGTATCAAAGCTGCCGTCGTCAGCCCATTCACGGACAGCTTTCGCGTCGGGGCCTGTTCCTTGCCACTGCAAATTCAAACCACGATTGGTGCGGTCGGTGTAGCGAGTAATCAGGTGGTTCTGATACTCGTAGCGCCACGCGGCGCCATTCTCATCCTGAGCCAGAACAAGATCGCAATAATCGTCGTATTGATACGCGCACAGTTGGCGTTTGACGTCGCCGTCACGTATTTCCCAAAGGCCGGTCAACCGCCCCTGATCATCAATCAACGTACCCAGGCGCAGATGGACTTTGTTGACGTCTTTTTCCGAGTAAGTCACCAACTCGGAAAGAACCATCTGATCACCGTGCCGATGCTCGTGATGCAGCATCAGCCCGGCGCCGTTGGGCAAAACCTTGTTGATCAGAACAAAACGGCCACCCCGCCGAACATAGGTTTCCCTGTGTTCCAGGCCACGCATCAGCACTAACCGGTCCTTGCTGAGGCGAATAACGGTCAGATTTTCAATGGCGTCGAAGTGAAACAGCTTGACCTTGGGCAGAGGGAATTCATGACTGCGACCGTCGGCATCGTGGAAGACCAAACCATCGCCGACGAGATCAAAGCGTGTCGTAAACGGCGTAATCCAGCGTGCGCCGATAACGTCCTGATCGTAGGCATCGAGGCTCGAGCAATAAGTCCGAGTCCACTCAATCGGAAACGGCCCCGGCAGACTGAAATCGGTGTGACTGACCGACTCCGAGCCCATCGCAAAACTGATGCTGTTCCGCGTCGCCGCACACGCACACTCACAAGGACACGGGCACGCACATTTCTTCCGCTCGTTAGGCCGCCCCTTCGCAGGCCGCTCATGCTGAACAGCCTCCAGCTTGCCTTCACCCGCCTGGCGCTTGGCCTGATTGGTAACGCCAGGCTTGATGTTGAAAGACTGCCCATGCCCATTGCGCGAACGCCAACTGACAACCGCGCCGGCCAGTGTCTGCAGCAACGAACCGATGGAGTTCTGAACCTCTGGATCCGCCAGACGATTTATCTGAGTCCTGAGGTCTTTGCCCATAGCACGCAACGAGTCGGCGTGACCTTGGACTTTGGTTTCCAGCGCCTCGGGCAGCAGAGTCTCGACAACGTCATTGACCTTGTCTTTGCCTGCGGCGATGTAGAGTTCGGCAACCGCAGCGAACATGTTGCCAATCGAAGCTTTGTGGTCGTACGCCCACTGATCGCGGGAGACGCTGATCAGGTGTACCGCTTCATTTAGGTTGCTTTCGGCGTCAAGCTTGCCGACGACCTTCCTCGCGCCGTGGGCAACCTTGGCCACCTTCTCAAGGCCATCGGCGATCTCGATAAACACGCTTTCGCCCAGTGCCACGGCGCCATCGAGAATCCCGGGAAGCTTGCCCTGCGCCTGACGCACAAAGTCATCAAGGGTCCCGACAATGGTGGCATTGAGGTGCCCGATCAGAATCTCGATCAGCGCATCGCCCAACACAACCTTGCCCGACCGACGCATTTCCTGACGCACCAGAAACAGCATCGGACGAAGGCTCATCCGCGCTGCTGCCATGGTGGGCGGGATTGGCATCATCCCGATCAGATTAATGCCGAGGCTTACCCAATCCAGAAGCTCACGCTCCGGACTTTTCGAGAGGGTGGCGATGTCATTCAGCGCATCGACCAGCGCCATGACGTTGCCCACCACCGGCAGAAACCCGGCCGCGCTTTTGATTCGCTCGAGCGTGACAACCCCGCCACTGATCTCCTGCAGCCAGGCGTCAACGTTGGCCGCACCGGCGCCAACGTCTTCTAGCTGAATCTGATCAAGCGGAACGATCGCCACTTGGGGTTCGCGTTTCTCACCACCAACGGGCAGATTTAAGGGGGTCGCCAAGGATGCTCTCCGTGCTCAAAAAACCACCCGGCGGGCGTGTTTGCCGAGCCGGGGGCCACGGAGATATCAAGGGCTGTGCCAGCCACGAATTAGCCAATTAAAATCAATGACTTAAGAGAGGAAAAAGCAGGTATTAGTGAACGCCGCACCTAAAGACAAAGAAATAGTGCGCAAGAAGTTGCGCACCCCTGGGCAACTTCTTGCTCACTCGCCTGCACGCCACAAACTACGTGGCCTCCCGCCGGTCAATCGCCCCATTTCCAACAAACGGGTGCGCAACTTCCTGCGCACACCGCCAAGACAGCACCCAGCGGGTCTTCACCAGAAACACTGCATCGCGAACAAGAACACACGGCAGAAAACGCAGCCAAAAAAAAGCCCCGAAGAATCGGGGCTTTCAGCATTCAGAGCGGCTCAGGCTTCAGCCAGTTGCTCCTCGTACTCCTTCTGATACTCACTGGCCAGCGACTCTTTCTGCTTGTCGTCCAGCAGCTTACCCGCCGACTGGAAGAACTTCTGCTCTTCTTCCTTGAGGTGGTGGTGGACTTTCTCCGACAGCTTCTTGGCCGTCGCCAGCCATGAGGGGCTGGACATATCGGTCTCGTCGAGTTCTTCCATCATTTCGTCCATTTCATGGTGCTCGGAAATGGCATGGCGGCTGAGGTCGATGCCGTTGTCGAACTGCATCAACGGGATATAAAAGAAGCGCTCTTCGGCGGTTTCATGGGCCTGCAGCTCCGCTTTCAGCTGTTTGTAGGCTTCGACGCGTTCCTTGCTGTCGCCATGGGTTTGGATCAAGGCATCGGCATAGCCGCGTTGCCGGTCATGACTTTCTCTCAGGGCTTCAAAAATATTCACGGGTGCTCCTTGGTTCGGCGACGGGCTGATGTGCTTATCCCTAGACCGCAACGGGTATTCGGCCGTTCCGTTGTACTTCGAGCCTGAACGTATTGCCCATCCCCGGCCAAGATGAAAACCCGCTCCCATACAGCCCGCCGACAGCTCTGATCGAACACTCACGGGCTGACATTCGCGACATGCTGCGTATGATGAGCCCGACGTTTTTCGCAAAAAAGGCTCACCCCCATGATGAAATTTTTCGCCGCGCTGCTGTGCATGTTCACTGGCATGGCCCACGCAGAACCTGCGCTGCTCACCGATCTGGCGCTGCCGTACGTGGCAGCGGCGCCCGCTGAATCGAAAGACAAACCCCTGATCATTTTCCTGCACGGCTACGGCAGCGACGAGCGCGACTTGCTCGATATCAAAAACGATCTCTCCTCGAGCTACACCTACCTCTCCGTGCGTGCGCCGCAGGAAGTCGACGGCGGCGGCTACAAGTGGTTCACCCAAGACACCGATCAGGCCGAATACGAGGGCGTGACCAGCGACGCCGACAAAAGCACCGACTTGCTGCGGACCTTCATCCAGCAGGCCACCGAGAAATACCAGACCCAGCCCGATAAAGTGATCCTGGTCGGCTTCAGCCAGGGCGCGATGATGAGCTATCAGATCGGCCTGCAATACCCGGAACTGGTTCACGGCATCGCACCCTTGAGCGGCAAGATTCTCGCGTCCCTCCATTCACGTTTGAAACCTGATGAGCGCCTGAAATCGCTGAAAGTGTTTATCGGCCACGGCTCGGCCGACACCCGCGTGGCTTACTCTGGCGCGACGGATGCCAAAGCCGTGCTGGAGAATCTGCTGATCGTTCCGGAATTTCATTCCTACGCCGGGGCAGGGCATACGATTACAACGGCTGAGGTGGCGGATTTGAAACGCTGGCTGGAACGCGAGTTGAGGGTCAAGGGGGCTGATTAGCCGGGGAGCCAAGCGTGCAGAGAGCCGCGTTGCGGTTGATGTGTGATGTGGTCGCGAAAAATGCATTCGCTATAAATAGTTACCGCACAGAGGCGCGGCGCTACCGCCATAATCTGCGCTATGGATGTATGGCGAGAGGGCACGTTATGAACATCAAAAAACGCAAGGCCAAGATTCGGGAAATGACGGAATTCAGTGCCGAAGCGCGCAAGCGCGCTGTTGAAATAATCCCCTCGCAGATGCACTTTCTGCGCGGAGCGCTCGAGATTGAAAGAGACCTTGAACCCGCCGGCCCCATGGCTGGTTTCAGGGGCTGACTCTTCACAAAAAACCGCCGAATCGGCGGTTTTTTCTTGGGCTGCAATCAGCGGCTTACGTCTATGGTCTAAGCATCCTGCGCGTGCCGTGCTCCGTTCTTCATGGCCGTGAGTTCCTCAAAAAACCCAACAACGCCAACACCGGAAACACGCTCCCCACAATGACAATCCAGACCCAGCCACCATGGTCATACAGCGCGCTCGCCACCACCGAACCAATCGCGCCGCCGATAAAGATGCTGGTCATATACAGCGCGTTGAGCCGGCTGCGGCTTTTGGCGTCGAGGGCGTAGACCGCACGCTGGCCGAGGACCATGTTCATCTGCACGCAGAAATCGAGAATGACCCCGGTCACTGCCATGCCAATCACGGCGTATGCCGGTTCGATCAGGCTCGGCAGGAAGCTCAGTGCGGCGAATAGCATCGCGCACAGGCTGGCAACCCGGGTGTGTCCGGCATCGGCCAGGCGGCCGGCGATGGGGGCGGCGATAGCGCCAATGGCGCCGACCAGAGCGAAGAGGGCGATCTGGCTTTGCGACAGGCCGTGATTGCCTGCCAGTTCCAGCGGCGCGGCGGTCCAGAACAGGCTGAAGGTGGCAAACATGCAGGCCTGATAGAACGCGCGCTGTCGCAGGACCGGCTGTTTGCGCAGCAGGGTCCATAACGATTTGAGCAACTGGCCATAGGTGGCCGTGTGCGTCGGCTGATGTTTGGGAATGGTGGTCGCCAGCACCACGCTGATCAGCAGCATCACCGCGGCCGCCGTGCCAAACACCGCGCGCCAGCCGAAGTGGTCGGCGATCAGACTGGCAGCGGGCCTGGCCAGCAGAATCCCCAGCAGCAGGCCGCCCATGATGCTGCCGACCACGCGCCCGCGTGTTTCTTCCGGCGCCAGGTTGGCGGCCAGTGGCACCAGAATCTGCACCGCCACCGAGCTGAAACCCACCAGCAGCGAGGCGATCAGGAACAGATTGGGCGTTTGCGCGAACGCGGCGCTGAGCAGACTGAGAATGGCGACGCCGGTGGTGACGATCATCAGGCGACGGTTTTCCAGCAAGTCGCCCAGCGGCACGAGGAAGAACAGGCCGAGGGCGTAGCCGATCTGGGTGAGCGACACGATGAAGCTGGCCAGGGTGCCGGACAGCCCGATGTCCGGCGCAATCAGGCCAATGATGGGCTGGGCGTAATACAGGTTGGCAACGATCGCGCCGCAGCAGAAGGCGAACAGCATCGCCAGGCCCTTGGTCATCGTGGCGCCGTGGATTGCGGGGGAACTGGAGGTCATGGGGATACCGGTGAGGTCGCAGGCCTGACAGAGACGGCTCTGGTACGGCGTGCAGAATAGAGTGGCGCGAGGTTAACGCTTTTTCATTGCGTTAAGAAGGGGCCGCTGGGCAATCGCGCAGCGTTGGTCAGCGCGGCTTGCGGCCCGAGACCATGACTGCCCATAAGCCGGGCAGCCCCTGATAAGAGTGACGCTCCGGTCGTTCGGCCGAAACTTTTCCGCGTGCGCTCCGGTCACTGCTTACACATACCCCCTCACACCCCATCGGAAATACAAACTATGCCTCGGGCAATCTGGAAAGGCGCGATCAGTTTTGGGCTGGTGCATATTCCTGTGGCGCTGGTGTCGGCAACGTCCCGGCAAGGTGTCGATTTCGACTGGCTGGACAAGCGCAGCATGGATCCGGTCGGTTACAAGCGCATCAACAAGGTCTCCGGCAAGGAGATCAATAAAGAAAACATCGTCAAGGGCGTGCAGTACGAGAAGGGGCGATACGTCGTCATCAGTGAGGACGAGATTCGCTCGGCGCACCCGAAATCGACCCAGACCATCGATATTTTCGGTTTTGTCGACAGCGATCAGATTCCGCTCCAGCACATCGACACGCCTTATTTCCTGGCCCCCGACAAGCGCGGCGAAAAGGTTTACGCGCTGTTGCGCCAGTCGCTGGTCGACACCGGCAAGGTGGCGCTGGCCCATGTGGTGATTCGCACCAGTCAGCACCTGGCGGCGGTGATGCCGCTGGAATCGGCAATCGTGCTTGTGCTGCTGCGCTGGCCTTCGGAAGTGCGCGGGCTGGACAGCCTCGAACTCCCCAAGGAAGCCACCGACGTCAAGCTCAGCAAGAGCGAACTGGACATGGCCAAGCGCCTGATCAAGGACATGAGCACCGAGTGGACGCCGGACGCCGACGAGTACCGCGACACCTTCCAGGATCAGATCATGTCGCTGGTGGAAACCAAGGCCCGCGAAGGCAAGATCGAGAACGTCGAAACTGACGCCGGCGACACCGAGCGCAAGTCGGCTGATGTCATCGACCTGACCGAGCTGCTCAAGCGCAGTCTGGGCGGTCGCAGCGGCGCAGCCAAGGCACCTGCAAAAGCCAAACCGGCCAGCAAAAGCAAAGCCGAGTCCAAGGACGATGCGCCGGCAAAGCGCCGTGCACCGCCCCGGAAGAAGACCACCAAGGCTTCTTGAACGCGAGTCGTGTTGTAGCGTTAAAAGATGCAGCGTTCCAATGCGCAGAGGTTCATCGTCATGGCAAAACCTGTGAGTGAATACACCCGCAAGCGCAACTTCGATGTCACGTCCGAGCCGGCCGAAGGCGAGGGCAAGGCAAGAAGCAAGAAAGGCAAGGCGCTGAGTTTCGTCATTCACAAGCACGATGCGCGCAATCTGCATTACGACTTTCGCCTTGAGCTGGAGGGCACGCTGAAAAGCTGGGCGGTGCCGAAGGGGCCGAGTCTGGACCCGAAAAACAAGCGCCTGGCGGTGCACGTTGAAGACCACCCGCTGGACTACGGCAGCTTTGAGGGCAGCATTCCCGAGGGCGAATACGGCGCCGGTGACGTGATCGTCTGGGATCGCGGCATCTGGCAGCCCCACGGCGACCCGCAGGAAACCTACAAGGCGGGCAAGCTCAAATTCACCCTGATCGGCGAAAAACTCACCGGTGACTGGGCGCTGGTACGGACCCGTTTGCCGGGCAACAGCGACAAGGAGCAGTGGCTGTTGATCAAGGAAAAGGACGGCGCCGTGCGCGCGGGCGAAGACTACGACATCGTCGTCGACAAACCTGAGAGCGTGGTCAGTGGCGCAACGGTGGGCGAGGGACGTAACCCGGCTAAGAACGCCAAACGTCAATCGGCGGCGCCTGAACCCGCCAGTAAAACTTCGGCCAGTACGAAGCCCGCAAAAAAGCCAGTGGAAAAGAAAGCCAGAGCACCGTCGCCCAAACAGAAAGGCGTGCCGGCCAAGCTCTCGCCGCAGTTGGCGACGCTGATGGACGCGCCCCCCGAAGGCAAATGGCTTTACGAAATCAAGTACGACGGTTACCGGATCCTGACCCGCATCATCGATGGCGAGGTGAAGTTCTTCACCCGCAACGGCAACGACTGGACCGAGCGCCTGCCGCTGCAGGCCAAGGCCATTGGCGGTCTGAAGCTGGACAACACCTGGCTGGACGGCGAAGTCGTGGTCCTCAATGCCGCCGGGTTACCGGATTTTCAGGCGTTGCAGAATGCGTTCGACATCGACCGCAGCATGGACATCATTTATTACCTGTTTGACGTGCCGTTCCTGAACGGGGAAGACCTGCGCGAGACACCCGTCGAAGACCGTCGCGCGGCGCTGAAGAAAGTCCTTGGGCGACAGAAAAAAGGCCTGCTGCGGTTCTCCGAAGCCTTCTCGGCAGGCCATCGCGACATCATCGAGAGCGCCAGTCTGATGTCCCTCGAAGGCGTCATTGGCAAGCGTGCCGGTAGCGTGTATCAGTCCAGTCGCAATGCCGACTGGATCAAGCTCAAGTGCAAGTTACGGCAGGAGTTCGTCATTGTCGGCTTCACTAAACCCCAGGGCGCGCGCAACGGTTTTGGCGCGCTGCTGTTGGCGGTGAACGAGGAGGGCGCAGGTCTGGTGTACGCCGGTCGGGTCGGCACCGGATTCAATCAGCAGATGCTCGGCGACTTGCTCGAGCAGATGAAGCCGCTGGAACAGGACACATCGCCCTTGGAGAAAAAAGTGACGAGCGTCCAGGCCCGGGGCGTGCACTGGATAAAGCCGACCTTGGTGGCGGAAGTCGAGTTCGGCGAATGGACCCGCGACGGCATCATCCGTCATTCGGCGTTTGTCTCACTGCGCAGCGACAAGCCGGCCAGCGAAGTGGTCCACGAGCACCCGATACCGCCGAAGGACATCAAAGCGCCGTTCAAGCCCCGTGCCGCCAAGGCCTCAGCGCCCGCGAAGAAGTCCGGGGCCGGTGACAATGCTGGCGCCGAGAAATCCAGGCCGACCCGTAAGCGCGCAGGCAAGGACCGCATCGAAGTGGCCGGCGTGATGGTCAGCCATCCCGAACGGGTGATCGATGCGCAGAGCGGTTTGCACAAGATCGAGCTGGCGCAGTATTACGAGTCGGTGGCCGACTGGATTCTGCCGCACCTCGACCACCGTCCCGTGGCGCTGCTGCGTTGCCCCGAGGGCGTGGAAGGCGAGCAGTTTTTCCAGAAGCATTCCGAGCGCATGGCGATCCCCAATATCAAGCAGCTGGACCCCAAGCTCGACCCCGGCCACGCGCGGTTGATGGAGATCGACAGCGTCAAGGCACTGGTCGGCGCGGCGCAGATGGGCACCATCGAACTGCACACTTGGGGCGCGACCTACGACCAGATCGAGCTGCCGGACCACTTCGTTCTCGACCTCGACCCGGACGACCAGTTGCCTTGGCGCAGCATGATCGAAGCCACGCAACTGACGCTGTCGACCCTTGATGAGCTGGGCCTGGACGCGTACGTCAAGACCAGTGGCGGCAAGGGTATGCACATCGTCGTGCCACTGGCGCGTCGGGCCGATTGGGAGTCGGTCAAAGCCTTCGCCAAGGCGCTGGCGCAATTCATGTCGCGAGAGTTGCCGGACCGATTTACCGCCACGTCCGGGCCGAAAAACCGGGTCGGCAAAATTTTCATCGATTACCTGCGCAACAGCCGCGGCGCCAGCACCGTGGTGGCCTATTCGGCGAGGGCGCGGCCAGGGTTGCCAGTGTCGGTGCCGATCAGCCGTGACGAGCTGACTGAGGTGAAGTCCTCGGCGCAGTGGAACATCGCCAATCTGCAGCAGCGGTTGCGCAAGCTGAAGGCGGATCCGTGGGCCGGTTACAAGCACAGCCAACGCTTGACCAAACCGATGTGGAAACGCCTGGGCGCAACGCCGCCAGCTTGAGGCATCGGATCAGGCGTCGATATGGTTGGTCAGGCTGCGGCGCAAGTCGCCACCGCGCCGTTAAATCACTTGACCCCGTCGATCCTTTCGCCCACTTCCGCTGGATAAAACTCTCCCTCAAGCCCGGCGGTCAGCAGGCGTTCACGCACTTGGGTTTCGACCTCCAGGACTTGGTCGGGGTTATCAATGTTGTCGACGACGAGCCAGACGGGCATCACGTTCTGGCCATGGGTGCCTTCGCTGAGCATGTCGTGGGAGAAGACTTGATTGGCGCGCCACAGGCACAGTTCGTCATCGGTGTGGTGGGGTTCGCGGACGGCGGTTGGCGAGGTGAGCCAGATTTCGGTGTAGGGGCGAAGGTCGGCGTTGGCGAGTTCGTTCAGGGTGATGACGGTTTTCATTTTGTGTCCTCCAGTGTTCAAGATGGAGTTGTGACGCATCAGGCCGAGCAGCGTTCCCGCTATTTGCTTCGATGGTCGCGGTATTCGGCGAGATCGAGCGCGTCTGCCTGACGGCAGACTGTGAAGACCAAAAGCGCTGCGCAGATCAAGAGCTTCCCGGCTGAAGCCGGTCCTACGCCGCCGCCGGGGTGCCTCTGGATGCACGCGCTGCTTTTTAGTGGGACCGGCTTTAGCCGGGAAGAGGCCAGTGCAGGCGCTGATGGTCCTGCGGATTTGAACCGAGGCCGGCCGCGTGGGGTCGATTAATCACTGTGCGTTCACGTCAGCCCGACCCGGAGAGATGCCCGTGACCGACCCACACCCGCTCACCCGTAGAAGACTGCTCACCCTGGCAGCCGGTGCCTCGGCGGCGCTGGTGTTTGACGCCGTCAGTCGCCATGCGCAGGCATCCGAAGCGCCGCAACCCGGTCCTTCGCCCGGCCAATCTGGAGAACGGAACATGCTCACGCGAGACATTCCATCCAGCGGCGAAGCATTGCCGATGATCGGTCTCGGCACGTATCGCGGGTTCGATTTCGAGCCCGGCAGCGACGCGTACAAACTGCTGCCCGCCGTGGTGGACCAGCTGTTCCACGCCGGCGGCAGGGTGATCGACAGTTCGCCGATGTACGGTCGCGCCGAGGAAACCACCGGCGAGTTGCTGGCGATCCATCAGCCGCCATCGTCGGCTTTTCTGGCGACCAAGGTCTGGACCCGGGGACGCGATGAAGGCATTGCCCAGATGGAAGCCTCGTTCCGGCTGCTGCAGACCCAGCGCATCGACCTCATGCAGATCCACAACCTGCTGGACTGGAAAACCCACTTGCCGACGCTGCGTCAGTGGAAAGAACAAGGGCGCATTCGCTACATCGGCCTGACGCACTACACCCCGTCGGCCTACGCCGAGGTGGAAGCCGCGCTGAAGGCCGAGGTATTCGATTTCCTGCAGATCAATTACGCCCTGGACGATCGCGCCGTCGAAGCGCGGTTGTTGCCGCTGTGTCGTGAGCGCGGGGTGGCGGTGATCTGCAATCGGCCTTTTGGTGGCGGCGGTTTGCTCGGGCGATTGCGCGACAAACCCCTGCCGGGCTGGGCGGGGGAAGTTCAGGCCACGAGCTGGGCGCAGCTGGCGCTGAAGTTTTTGATCTCTCACCCGGCGGTGACGTGCGCGATTCCGGGTACGGGCAATCCGAAATACATGAAGGAAAACGCCGAGGCAGCCAGAGGGCCTTTGCTCACCGATGCCCAGCGCCAGCAGCTGATTGCCCTGATCGGCTGATTTTACCTACCGCCGGTTGGGCCGTTTCATATCATCCGCGCGAACCGAGGCGATCAGCGTTTGACCGGCGCAGGCAGAGTGACCAGATCTTCGTACGCGTCCCAGAACTTCTGCTGGTCCACGGTGTACACCACTTTCGCCTTCTGCGTGCCGACGGGCGCGCCCTTCTTGTAGCCCATGGAGCGGCCGTAATCCGGTCCGAAGTGGGCGTCGACGTCGACCCACAGGTCTTTGGACACGGTGACCAGTTCCGGATGCACCAGGTACAGCGCGGGCAGGCTGTCCCAGGTGAAGCTGTGATAATTCGGGTCCTTGTCGAACTCAGGCCCCAGCACCGCTTTGTACAGGTCGGGAATCACGCCTTTGCTGGCGACGATGCGTGTGTAGACCGAGGCGTCGAAGATGACTTTTTCGCAGACATCGTTGGGGAAAATCACGTGCTCGATGGGCGAGCGCAGGACGATTTTTGCCGCCTCGGGGTCGAACCACCAGTTGAATTCCGCCGCTGGCGTCGTGTTGCCGGGGATCTCGATGGCGCCGCCCATGTACACGATGCGTTTGATCAGCGGCACGATTTCCGGGGCGCTGCGAATCGCCAGCGCGATATTGGTCAATGGGCCAACGGCCAGCAGGGTCACCTCGTGAGGGTTTTCCTTCACGCTGTCGACGATGAACTGCGCGGCGGATTTACTGCGCAATGCAGTGTGCGTAGCAAGCCCGTCCGGCGGCGAAACCAGTTGCGAGGCCGAGGTCGGGCGCGGGGTCTTGAACGCCCCCGGCCAGCCTGCGCCGAACAGGGCTTTTTCCTGTTCATAGGTGGCGAAGTCGTGCAGCAGCGGGTAGGCCGCGCCAGAGTACACGCCGATGTCCTTTTCCACGCCCATGCGCTCGACCGCCTTCAGCGCATCGACCTGCTCCTGATCGACCCACGCGTTGCCACTGACAAGGGTCATGCCCAGCAGATCGATGCGCTGTTGCGCGTGCAGTTGCGCCAGCATGATGAAGGCCTGGCCGTCGTCGTTGAGCACGTTGAAATCGGTGTCGAAGATGACCTTTTCCGCCGCCTGCAAGGAGGTCGCGGACAGTCCCAGCGTCAGGGCCAGGGCACAGCTTTTCACAAACGCCTGCATGAGCGGTTTCCACCGTTGTTATTGGATGAATGCGATTAGCAGTGTAGGAGCGTGGCTTGTCCCGCGATCGGCTGCGCAGCAGTCGTAAAGTCAGACGCCCTTTGCACCTGATACACCGCATCTACCGGATACACGACGACTGCGTCGCCGATCGCGGGACAAGCCACGCTCCTACAGGATTTAGATCTGATTATCTGTTCACCAGCTTCGCCGGCAACGCCACCACCAGCAGGCTGCTCAAAATCAGGCACCCGGCGAAGAACCACAACGCCCCGGCGCTGCTGCCGGTGACG
This sequence comes from Pseudomonas sp. AK106, assembly GCF_053903055.1. Lineage (NCBI taxonomy): Bacteria > Pseudomonadati > Pseudomonadota > Gammaproteobacteria > Pseudomonadales > Pseudomonadaceae > Pseudomonas > Pseudomonas sp. AK106. The sequence continues at coordinate 3,742,099 of NZ_CP096426.1, read as the reverse complement.
TCGATGGCGATGCCCATCATCGAGTTGCTCACCAGCCCGGCGATGTTCGCCAGCGAGCAGGCCAACGCAAACCCTGTCGCCGCCGCCCGGCCTTTGAGGAATGTGGCTGGAAGACTGAAGAACACCGGCACGGCGCCAATGATCGCGGCCGACGCCACGGCGAACAGCGCGACGGTCGCGACCAGGTTATGGGTGAAGAACGGGCTGGCGGCCATGGCCACGGCGCCGATCCAGAACGGCACGATGATGTGCCAGCGACGTTCACGACGACGGTCGGAGCTGGCGCCGATCATCAGCATGCCGATCAGCGCCGCCACGCTGGGCAATGCCGTCAACACGCCGATGTGGAAGGTGTCAGTGACCCCGGCGTTCTTGATGAACGTCGGCATCCAGAAACCCATGGCGTAGGCGCTGAGCAAGATCGAGAAATCGATGCCGCCGAGCATCCACACTTTCAGATTGAAAAACCCGTCGCGAAAGCTGTGTTTGCTGTCCTTGCCCTCGGCATCGTCCAGGCGCAGTTCGCCTTCCAGCAATGTTTGCTCGGCGCCGTTCAGCCATTTGGCTTCTTTCGGGTTATTCGGCAGCGCCCAGAACGTCATCACCCCCAGCAGCACGCTGGGAATGCCCTCGATCAAGAACAGCCACTGCCAGCCCCGCAGCCCGGCCGTCTGGTCGAAATGGCCCATGATCCAGCCCGACAGCGGACCGCCGATGACGCTGGAAAGCGGCAGGCCGATCATGAACAGCGCGATGATGCGACCCCGGCGATAGGTCGGGAACCAGGTGGTCAGGTAAAACAGCACCCCCGGCAGAAAGCCCGCTTCAGCGGCGCCGAGCAAAAAGCGCAGCACGTAGAACTGCGTCGGCGTGCTGACGAACAGCGTGCAGGACGACAGCAAGCCCCAGGTGATCATGATCCGCGCGATCCAGATTTTCGCGCCGACCTTTTCCAGCACCAGGTTGCTCGGCACTTCGAACAGGATATAACCGACGAAAAACAGCCCGGCGCCGAGCCCGAACGCGGTCTCGCTGAAGTGCAACTGGTCGAGCATCTGCAGCTTGGCGAAGCCGATGTTGATGCGGTCCAGGTACGCGGCCAGGTAGCAGAAACACAGGAAGGGGATGAGCTTCCAGGTGATCTTGGTGTACAGCGCTTTGATCGGGTCCACGGTTAAGTTCGCGGAGGTTTCTACATTCGCAGAGGGCATGGGTGTCTCCTGGCGGTTCTTCGACCGGTGAGCGCGGCGGCGGCTGATTTTGCCTGTGTTTGCGGTGTTCTGATATGGGTGAGGCAGGCTGCGAACTTCAGCGGCAAGCCACAAGCTTCAAGCTGCAAGAGGGGAACGCGTGCGCTTCACTTGCAGCTTGCGGCTTAACGCTTGGAGCTCACGGCCCGCAACTGCTCAATGGCTTCCTGCTTACCAACCACATCCCCGTACTTGCTGTCGATGTCGAACAGGTTCGCTTCGTGGGGATCGGGGTGACGGTCGCCCACGCACTCGCGCACGACGATGGTCCGGAAACCGTGCTGCACGGCATCCACCGCGGTTGCCCGGATACAGCCGCTGGTGGAGCAACCGGCCAGCACGACGGTATCGATGCCTTGGGCGTGCAGCATTGATGCCAGTGAGGTGCCGAAGAATGAACTGGCGTACTGCTTACTGATGACGACCTCTTCGGGCAATGGCTGCACGGCCTCGCAGAATGCGGCCAGCGGATTGCCTTCGACCATGTCCTTCATCACCGGCGCTTTTCTCACCCACATGCCGCCGTCCGCGAAATGCGTGGGGTGGTAGCGGATATTGGTGTGCACCACCGGGATGCCGTGTTCCCGCGCGCAGGCCAGCAGCTCGACGCTTTCGGCCACGGCGCTGACCACGCCCGGCGCATATAAAGGTGCACCGGGTTGGGTGTATCCCTGCATGAAGTCGATCATCAGCAAGGCCGGTTTCGCACCAAAACCGATGCGATTGCCCCAGACGCCCTGATAGTTGGCGTCCGCGCTTTGTGAATCGGTCATTGGGTTCTCCTGTTCATCGTATTAAGCGAAGGCCGTTAAGTGAGCGGCGTGCCGAGAAAATCGCCGAATGCGGCAAAGAATCCCGGCAGGTTGTCCCACGGGATCATGTGCCCGGCGTTTTCCACTCGCGCGATCAGAATGTTCGGCTGCAGCTGTCGGATCTCGGCCTCGTCTTCCGCCTGAATCACACCCCCACGCTCAGCGACGATGAGCAGGGCAGGGACCGGAAGATTCGGCAGGTCCTGATGGAAATCCACGTCATGGAAGTCGTTGAAGGCGCGGACGATGGCCGGTTCGTAGCAGGTGTGCAGCCACTCGGCACGCAACTGCAACTGCTCCTCGGTCCAGGTCGGGCAGAACGTGCGCATGTCCTCGGCGCTCATGCCCTGTTGCGACTGGCGGATCGAATCGACGTACCACGGCAACTTCGCCGGGTATTCACGACGCCCCGGACCGGACACCGGTGGATCGATCAGCACCAGGCTTTTCAGTCCTTGGGGACAACGAATCGACGCCCGTACCGCAAAACGTGCGCCCATCGAATGACCGGCCAGGTGGTAGCTGTGGATGCCCATGGCCGCGGCGAACGCACCGATGTCATCGGCGCAGGTGTCGACGCTGTAATCCAGATCCGGCCCCGTGGAAGAAAGCCCGCGACCCCTGGCATCCAGCACGTAGGTGTCGAAAGACTGGCCCAGACGTTCGGCAACGAAACCCCAGGTGATCGCCGGGCTGGTGATGCCCGGGATCAGGATCAGCGCCGGTTTGCCAGAGTGAATGTCGCCGCCGTAGCGCAGGTAATGCTGACGGATACCGTTGGCTTGGACGTTGCCGCCATGAATGAATGTGCTCACGCCGCCACCCCCGATTTCAGCGCCTGGCCGTACAAGTCATAGCCGTAGACCCAGGCCGGATCTTCCTGGGTGCGCAGCCAGGTGTTGGCGTTGGAAACCGCTTGCACGCGAGAGGCGCGTTCCTTGCGATTGGTTTCGTAGAGCTGGAACGCGGTGCGGTAGTCGCTGAGGCCGGTTTCCTGCAGGCAGCGGGTGAGCATCGCGGCGTCTTCAATGGCCATGCCGGCGCCCTGGGCCATGTGCGGCTTCATCGGGTGGCAGGCATCGCCGAGCAAAACGAGGCGGCCGCGACTCCACAGGGGCAGCGGGTTCCGGTTGAGCAGCGGCCACTTGGTCACGCTGTCGGTGGACTCGATCAGGGCCTGCACGGTGGGGTGGTAGCCGGCGAAGGCTTCGTACATTTCGTCCCGGCTGCTGTCGACCCAGTTGCCCTCGAAATCCCACGCCGCATGGGGTACGCCCGTGACGTAGTAGTACTCATCGCGCTTGCCGGTGGTGTGATAAACCATCATGTGACGGTCCTCGCTCCACCATTTCACGCAGTTCTCGAACTCCAGGTTGTACTTGGTGAGTACCTCGCTGGGGATCAGCGCACGGTGGGCGACCCAGCCGCTGTACAGCGGTTTCTCATGGCCCAGCAGCTCTTCGCGGATCTTCGAATTGATGCCGTCGGCGCCGATCACGATGTCCGCGTCGGCGTGGGTGCCGTCGGCAAAGTTCAGGCGCACGCCGTTGTCGCGTTCCTCCAGCGTGGTCAGGCATTTGCTGAAATGCACGCTGCCGGGCGCCAGCGTCGACATTTGCAGCGCATGCAAGTCCCCGCGGTGCACGGTGATGTAGGCCGCGCCGTACTCTTTGAGGGAGAACTCGCCCAAGGCGATGCGCGACAGGTAGTCGCCGGTCGCACCGTCGCGGCTGAACCAGAAATCCGGGTGCGAACCCATGTCGCTCAGCTGTTGCTCGATGCCCATGCGCCGGAAGATTTTCATGATGTTCGGGCCCATGTGAATCCCGGCACCGATGCGAGAAAAGGCGGGGGCCTGCTCGTAGATGTCGACGTGGAAACCGGCTTTCTGCAACAGCGTTGCAGCCGCAGCGCCCCCCAGACCGGATCCGACGATGGCGATTTTTTGCGTGGTTGGCATGGCGCGCATTCCTTTGTGTTTCATGAGCTCTGAATGACAGGAGCTCTGGATGACGGCGAGGCGAAGAAGGGCTGTCGCGTCGCTGGGTTTTTAAAGTGTATACGCTGATATTTTTAAAAGTGAACCGATATTTCCAGAAACGGCCGGAGGTGTCGCAAACAGACATGTCACTCGCTGTAACCCATATATTCGGGTATCTGTGTGGTTAGGTAACAGAGTGGCGTGCCTATTGCAGCGGCGTCCGGAATGATGTCTTATCGCTTTAAACAAGTGTGTACGCTTTAAAAAATGCACTGGTCTGATGCGCGACGCCTTGCAATGGTGCATCCGACCGGTCATCCCCCGAGAGGAGAGAAGAGATGCCGGTTAGCGATTGCGAATTGACCCAGATGTTCGAACACGTGCTGAAACTGTCGAAAGTGGACGCGACCCAAAGCGTGGCGGTGCTCAAGAGCCACTACTCCGATGGGCGCACGGTGCGCGCGGCCATGGACGCCGCCCAGCGCCTTGGCGCGAAGGTGTATGCGGTCGAGCTGCCTTCTTTCAATCACCCCAAAGCCATGGGCAATGACATGACCGCCTACTGCGGCGACACCGCGCTGACCGGCAACATCGCGGCGCAACGTGCCCTGGAGGCGGCTGACCTGATCGTCGACACGATGATGCTGCTGCACTCGCCGGAGCAGGAGCAGATCCTCAAGACCGGCACGCGGATCCTGCTGGCGGTCGAGCCCCCTGAAGTGCTGGCGCGGATGCTGCCGACAGTGGCCGACAAGGAGCGGGTGCTGGCCGCCGAACAGGTGTTGAAAGCGGCGCGCTCGATTCAGGTGAAGTCCCGCGCCGGCAGCGATTTCCGTGCGCAACTGGGGCAATACCCTTCCGTCACCGAATACGGTTTCGCCGACGAGCCGGGCCGTTGGGATCACTGGCCCAGCGGCTTTCTGTTCTCCTGGCCCAATGAAGAGACCGCCGAGGGCACGCTGGTCATTGATGTGGGCGACATTGTGCTGCCGTTCAAAACCTATTCCCGGGAGCAGATCACCCTGGAGATCGACAAGGGTTTTATCACCGGGATTCACGGTGGATTCGAGGCGGAGTACCTGCGCGAATACCTGAAGTACTTCAATGATCCGGAGGTCTACGGCATTTCCCACATCGGCTGGGGCCTGCAACCCCGCGCCCAGTGGACAGCCATGGGCCTGCACGACAAGAACGACGGCATGTGCATGGACGCCCGGGCGTTCTACGGCAATTTCCTGTTTTCCACGGGGCCGAATACCGAGGTCGGCGGCACCCGCAAAACGCCGTGCCACCTGGATATCCCGCTGCGCCGTTGTGACATATATCTGGACGACCAGGCCGTGGTGCTGGCGGGGGAAGTGGTGGCGCCCGAGGCTTCAAAGGCCTGAGGCAGATATACATCCCACCGCGGACCTGTAGGAGCGTGGCTTGTCCCGCGATCGGCTGCGCAGCAGCCGTAAACCCGACAATCGCGCTCTTACTGACGCACCGCGTTGGCAATATCACTGCCGCTGCGCGCCAGATCGCGGGACAAGCCACGCTCCTACAGTCGATATCGCCTTATCCATACGCGCATCTCTGGCGCGATAAAACACGCTCGTTCCGAAGATTCCCCTCAACCCCCGCAAACGTTACTGTAGCCACCACTTCCCAGATCCTGCCGAACGAGCCATCCGTGTCCACTGACAACCCTTCCAACAATAACTCGTCCTACACCTTCTCCGAGCAAGTGGGCCATTTGCTGCGCAAGGCCTATCAGCGGCATCTGGCGATCTTCCAGCAGAACGTCGGTGATTCGCAGCTCACGGCGGTGCAATTCGTGACGTTGTGCGCGCTGCGCGATCACGGCCCCAGCTCCCAGACCGAGCTGGTCAAGGCCACGGCCGTGGACCAGGCCACCATTCGCGGCATCGTCGATCGCCTGAAAGCCCGGGACCTGATCAGCCTTGAGCCGGACCCGCAGGATCGCCGCAAAGTCATCTGCAGCCTCACCGACAGTGGCCTGCATCTAGTGCAGGAAACCGTGCCCCGCGCCGCGCAGATCAGTGAACTGACCCTGAGCAAACTCAATCCTGCCGAGCGTGTGGCTGTGCTGTTTCTGCTGCGCAAACTGATCGACGAGGGTGATGAATAACGCCGGCTGACCCCCATCATCAGGCGATATATCTACGTCGGAAACTCCAACGTCCTACAGCCTTTTCTCCGCTGGCATGCTTCCTGCTCTCGTTTCATGAAGTAATCACTTCATCAAATGCAAGCTACAGCGGGTAACACATGAAGGCTGACACGAGCGAGCTGCAGCGGGCGGCGGAGAAGACCGTGACCCTGAACGTCAACGGTCAGGCCACACGCGTCACGGCAATGCCTGACACGCCGCTGTTACTGATCCTACGCAACGACCTGCACCTCAATGGGCCCAAATACGGTTGCGGCCTGGGCGAGTGCGGCGCCTGCACGGTGATCATCGACGGCGTCGCCGCACGTTCCTGCGTGTTTCCGCTGGCGGGCGCACAAGGGCGTGAGATCACCACGCTGGAAGGGATCGGTTCGCGAGACCGACCGCATCCGGTGCAGCAAGCCTTCATCGACGAACAAGCCGCGCAATGCGGCTACTGCATGAACGGCATGATCATGACCGCCAAAGCGTTACTCGACCGCAACCCGCACCCCACCGAAGCGCAGATCCGCAACGAACTGTCGGCCAACCTGTGCCGCTGCGGCACGCACCTGGAAATCCTCCGCGCGGTCATGCGTGCCGCGCGTCATCAGCCCAGCCCGGATCCCGTCCAATGACCCAGACTTTGCCCACGCGCGATGAATTGCTCGCCCAAAACGGCGTGCTGTTGATCGTCGACGACATCCTGCCGCCGTCCGGTCCGGTGGCCAAAGGCGGCATGCCCACGGTCCGGCCCATGGAGCTGGGGCTGTTCATCGCCATCGATCAGAACAGCCGCGTCTACGCTTTCAACGGCCACGTCGACCTCGGCACCGGCATCCGCACCTCGCTGACACAGATCGTCGCCGAAGAGCTGGACCTGCAGATGGATCAGGTGACGATGATTCTGGGGGACACCGAGCGTGCGCCGAATCAAGGTGCGACCATCGCCAGCGCCACGCTGCAGATTTCCGCCATTCCGCTGCGCAATGCCGCCGCCGAGGCCCGGCGGTACCTACTGCAGCAGGCCGCACAGCGCTGGGCGGTCGCTGTGGAATCGTTGGTGATTGAAAGCGGGGCGATCAAGGCGCAGGACGGGCGCGAACTGACCTTTGGCCAACTGCTGGTCGATCAGCGCGTCGAGTTGCGCATCTCCGGCAATGCGCCACTCAAGCGGCTGGAGGACTACAAACTGGTGGGGCAGGGCGCCGCTCGCGTGGACATTCCGGGCAAGGCCACTGGCGAATTGACCTACGTGCACGACATGCGTTTGCCGGACATGCTCCATGGCCGCGTCGTACGTCCGCCCTACGCCGGTTACGACACCGGCGAATTCGTCGGCACCAGCCTGCTGGACGTCGACGAATCTTCGATCGCGCACATTCCCGGCATCGTCCGCGTGGTGGTCATTCGCGACTTCGTCGGCATAGTGGCGATGCGTGAAGAGCAGGCGGCCAAGGCTGCGCGCGAGCTCAAGGTCACCTGGAAGCCGTGGCAGCATCAGTTGCCGGACATGGGCAACATCGAGCAGGCGATTCGCGACAACCCGAGCATTGAGCGCGTGGTGCTCGATCAGGGCAATGTCGAAGAGGCGTTGGCTCAGGCCAGCGAGCGGATGACGCGAACCTATCTGTGGCCCTACCAGATCCACGGCTCCATCGGACCTTCGTGCGGGCTGGCGGACTACAGCGAAGATGGCATTCGGGTCTGGTCCGGCACGCAGAACCCTCACATGCTGCGCGCCGATCTGGCCTGGCTGCTGGAATACCCTGAAGAGCGCATCGACATCATCCGCATGGAAGCGGCGGGTTGTTACGGGCGCAACTGCGCTGACGACGTTTGCGCCGACGCGGTGTTGCTGTCCCGCGCCGTGGGCCGGCCGGTGCGCGTGCAACTGACCCGTGAGCAGGAACATGCCTGGGAGCCGAAAGGCACCGCTCAATTGATGGAAGTCGACGGCGGGCTAAACGCCGATGGCGGCATCGCCGGTTATGACTTCAGCACCCGTTATCCGTCGAACAACTCGCCGACCCTGGCCTTGCTGCTGACCGGGCGCGTGGAGCCGGTGGCGACGATGTTCGAAATGGGCGATCGCACCTCGATCCCGCCCTACGACATCGAGCACATGCGCGTCACCATTCACGACATGGCGCCGATTGTGCGGGCGTCGTGGATGCGCGGCGTGTCGGCGCTTCCCAATACCTTTGCACACGAGTCCTACATCGACGAGTTGGCTTTCGCGGCCGGCGTCGACCCCGTCGAGTACCGGCTTCGTTATCTGCACGACGAGCGTGCCGCCGAACTGGTCCGTGCCACCGCCGCCCGGGCCGACTGGGCGCCGCGCACCCAACCGATGCAGATCCCGGAAGAAGACGGCGTCTTGCGCGGGCGCGGTTTTGCTTACGCGCGCTACATCCACAGCAAGTTTCCCGGCTTCGGCGCGGCCTGGGCGGCGTGGGTCGCGGACGTGGCGATCGACAAGCACACCGGCGATGTCTCGGTGACCCGCGTGGTGATCGGCCACGACGCCGGCATGATGGTCAACCCCGCGGGCGTGCAGCATCAGATTCACGGCAACGTCATTCAGTCCACCAGCCGCGTGCTCAAGGAACGGGTGACGTTCGAGGAGTCCACGGTGGCGAGCAAGGAGTGGGGCGGCTACCCGATTCTGACGTTCCCGGAAGTGCCGAAGGTCGACGTCATGATGATGCCGCGCCAGGCCGAGCCGCCCATGGGCGCCGGGGAATCGGCGTCGGTGCCGAGCGCGGCGGCCATCGCCAATGCTGTGTACGACGCGACCGGGATTCGCTTTCGCGAGCTGCCGATCACGGCGGAACGCATTCTTGCCGCGCTGAACAGCGCAGGCACGCAGGCCAACAGCCAACCCCCGCAATCGCCGAAAGCCAAACGTTCGAAATGGCTGTTCGGTTCGTTGTTCGCAGCGTTCGGTGCGCTGCTGGGCATGGCCGCGACCGCATTACCCTGGCGTGGGGAAATCGCGCCGATCACGCCGCCTTCATCGGGCACCTGGTCGTCGGCGACCCTGGAGCGCGGGCGTTTGCTGGCAGCGGTCGGCGATTGCGCGGTCTGCCACACCGCCCCGAATGGCGCCAGCAATGCCGGCGGGCTGGCGATGCAGACGCCGTTCGGCACTTTATACAGCAGCAACATCACCCCGGACCCGGAGACCGGCATCGGCAACTGGTCCTATCCGGCGTTCGAAAGGGCGATGCGTGACGGCATCAGTCGCGATGGCAAACACCTTTATCCGGCGTTTCCCTACACGGCTTTCAGAAATATCGAAGACGCCGACATGCAGGCGCTGTACGCGTACCTGATGTCGCAGACACCGGTAAAACAGGTTCAGCCCGCCAATGACATGCGCTTCCCCTTCAATGTGCGACCGTTGATGGCCGGTTGGAATGCCTTGTACCTGCGCAAAGGCGAGGTGCAGACGCAGCCCCAGCAAAGCGCGCAATGGAATCGCGGTCAGTATCTGGTCAATGGATTGGGGCATTGCGCAGCGTGTCATTCACCCCGGGATCTACTGGGAGCGGAGAAGGGCGGCACGTCGTTTCTTGCGGGCGGCACGGTGGACGGCTGGGAAGCGCCGGCGCTCAACAGCCTGTCGAAAGCGCCGACGCCGTGGACCGAGGATCAGTTGTTCAACTACCTGAGCAGCGGGTATTCCGATGCCCACGGTGTGGCCGCTGGGCCGATGGGGCCGGTGGTCTCGGAACTGGCGAAACTGCCGAAGAGTGACGTGCGGGCGATTGCGGTGTATCTGGCGGCGTTGAATGAGCCGGCGTCCGGCAGCGCTGATGCCCGTCCGGCGACGGCGACTCGTCTGGCAGAGATGCCCAGCGTTTCGCCCCAGTCGTTGAGCAATGGCCAGCGGGTGTTCGAAGGCTCGTGCCAGGGGTGTCATGCCGACGGTCTGGGGCCGAAGCTGTTTGGCGTGAGCCCTTCGCTGGCAACCAACACCAATGTCCACAGCGCGTTGCCGGACAATCTGATCAAAGTGATTCAGCAGGGAATAGACAGGCCGGCGACGGCAGATCTGGGTTACATGCCGGGCTTCAAGGACAGCCTGTCAGACACCCAGATCAGCGACCTGGCGGCGTACCTGCGCAGCCGATTTGCGCCGAATGAACCGCAGTGGACGGGGTTGTCAGAGAAGGTGGCGCATTTGAAAGCCAATCCCGGAACGCACTGATTGGGTAAGCCTGAGGGATTTACTTACTCTTCAGGGACTGCGCTGGACCTGTGCTGAATAAAGTCCGTGTGGGAGTGAGCTTGCTCACGAAGACTGCATTTCAACCGCTAAATATCTAGCGGGTGTACTGGCTTTTGTGGGAGTGAGCTTGCTCACGAAGACGGTATCTCAACCACAGAATAATCAGCGGATGTACTGGCCTCTTCGCGAGCAAGCTCGCTCCCACAGTTTAGATGTGTGGCGTCTGAGCGGCCTTTGCCACCCCGCGCATCACCAAGTCCTGAATAAACGCCAACCAGTCCGTGCGCTCCCCATCAGCCGCCATGTCCTGACCCAGGAAAGAGCTGAGGGTGTGCAGGTTGGAGTTATAGAAGTAGCACAGCGACGCGATCATCAAATACACGTGCTTGATGTCGAGGTCCTGCCGAAACAGACCCTGCGCCTGACCGGCATCAATGATTGGTCTGAGCACGCCGACGGCTTCGCCTGACAGGCGTCGCAGCTCACCGGACTGGCGCGCGTGCTTGCCCTTGTGCAGGTTTTCGATGCTGAGGATGGCAACGAATTCCGGGTGGCTGACGTAATAGTCCCAGACGAACGCCACCAACTGGCGCAGCGTCTCCACCGGCGTCGACGGGTCCAGTGACAGCAGGCTTTCGGCGCGGTTGAACTGCTCGTAGGTGTGCTCAAGCACTTTGACGAACAGCTTCTCCTTGCTGCCGAAATAGTAATAAATCATCCGGTCGTTGGACTCGGCTTCGGCGGAGATCTTCTCGATGCGCCCGCCGGAATAGCCGTCGCGGGTGAACACCGTGATCGCCGCCTGAAGAATGCGCGCCCGGGTCTGATCGGCCTGTTGCGCACGCACGCCGGTGCTTTTGCCCATGGGCTTACAGAATCCGGTAGAGCAGGCGCTCGACGCGGACCCGGCTGACACGGCGCAGGAAGGTGCGCACGCCGACCGGGTATTCGCTCAGGGTGTCGAGCTCGTCGAACTTGCCGACCCGATGGGTATCGCGCATCAGCAGCGCGATCTCTTCCGCGCGTGGCTTCAGCCATTCGCCCTTGGGGTCATCGATCAGCACGGCGTTTTCCAGGTCCAGCTGAAAGGCCCGCGGGTTCAGGTTGTTGCCGGTTAGCAGGGTGTAGCGGTCGTCCGACCACAGGCCCTTGAGGTGATAGGTGTTGTCGCCGTCTTTCCACAGATGGATGTTCAGCTGATGCTTGGCGATCGCCGTCTGATGCTTCTGCATGAAGCGACGCAGGCTGATCTCGTACAGATACGGCAGCGCGGAGATCACCTTGAACGGCTCCTCCGGCGAAATGAAAAAGTCGTTGGCGGTCTTGTCGCCGATGATGATGTCGACCTTCACGCCTCGCTTCAGCGCGCGGTTGATCTCGCGCTTCACCACCAGCGGCATGTTGAAGTACGGCGTGCACAGCGTCAGTTGCTCGTTCGTCGCGGCGATCAGGTCGCAGAGGGTTTTGCTCAGCGGGTTCTTGTTGCCGATGCCCAGCAGCGGAATGACGCGGAACCCACCGTTGTCCCGCACGCCGTCGTTGACGTCATAGCTGGCGCGCTTGAGGTGCTGACGGAACTGACGAATCTCCCCGCGCAGGCTGCGCGAGCTGGGCGGCGAGGGCAGGTCGAGGCGATGCACGGCGTCAGACGGCAGAATGTCCTGCTGCACCAGGCGCTGGAACGAGTCCGCCAAGCCTTTGCTGTCGATCAGGTGATAGCGATCGAGCCGGTATTTGCCGAGCTTGTGCAGGTAGACGTTGTTGATGCTGGCGCCGCTGTAAATCACGCAGTCATCGATGACGCAGCCCTTGAGGTGCAACACGCCGAACAGCTCGCGGGTTTGCACCGGCACGCCGTACACCGGCACTTCCTGGTCGTGTTCCAGGTTCTGCGCCTGATACCACGCCGAGTTCCCGGCCTGCTTGCCCGCGCCAATCAGACCTCGCTGTGCGCGGAACCAGTCGACCAGCACCACGACGTCCAGCGCCGGCCGGGCAGCCTTGGCGGCATACAACGCATCGAGAATTTCCTGGCCGGCTTCATCTTGCTGCAAATACAGGGCAACGATGTAAATCCGCCGGGTGGCGGCGGCAATCTTTGCCAGCAGCGTCTGCCGGTAATCGGCGGCACTCGGCAGAATCGTGATCGCCGTGCCGGAGGATTCAAAACCGCGCAGCGCTGCAAGGGTAGAACGTCGGAAGGGAGCCCGCATAAGCCTCTCGATGGGTCGGATCAACAGCGCACGAGCTTACACCAGAGTGCGCCCTCTGGTGGTTTTGGCAGCGTTATCCGTGAGTTGTTCAGCGGATTATCAGCCTCGGCTCAGCCCTTGAGGTCTCGCCTTCACCTCATACCTTCAGGACCAGCTTGCCGCTGTTTTCGCCCTTGAACAGCATCTGCAGGGTTTCGGGGAAAGTTTCCAGGCCTTCGACGATGTGCTCTTTGCTCTTCAGCTTGCCCTGGGCCAGCCAGCCGGCCATTTCCATCCCGGCTTTGGCGAAGTGTTCCGCATGGTCCATGACCACGAAACCTTCCATGCGTGCGCGGTTGACCAGCAGCGACAGGTAGTTGGCCGGGCCTTTGACGGCTTCTTTGTTGTTGTACTGGCTGATGGCGCCGCAGATCACCACCCGCGCCTTCAACGCCAGGCGCGTCAGGACCGCATCGAGGATGTCGCCGCCGACGTTGTCGAAATACACGTCCACGCCCTTGGGGCATTCGCGTTTCAGGGCGGCGTGGATGTCCTCGTTCTTATAATCGATGGCGCCGTCGAAGCCGAACTCATCCATCAGCGTTTGGCACTTTTCCTTGCCGCCGGCGATGCCGATGACCCGGCAGCCTTTGATTTTGGCGATCTGACCGGCAATGCTGCCCACCGCACCGGCCGCGCCGGAAATCACCACGGTGTCACCGGCCTTGGGCTGGCCGACTTCGAGCAGGGCGAAATACGCCGACATGCCGGTCATGCCCAGCGCCGCCAGGTACACCGGCAACGGCACGAGCTTGGGATCGACCTTGTTGAAGCCCTTGGGCTCGCCGACGAAATAATCCTGCACCCCCAGCACGCCCTGAACGTAATCGCCCACCGCGAATTTCGGGTGCTGCGACTCGATCACCTTGCCCGCACCCAACGCGCGCATCACCGCTCCCAGCTCGACCGGTGCGATGTACGACTTGCCCTCGTTCATCCAGCCGCGCATGGCCGGGTCCAGGGACAGGTATTCACTTTTCACCATGATCTGTCCTGGGGCGAGCTCCGCAACGGGCACGGTCTGGAAGGTGAAATCCTCCCGGCTGGCAGCACCCACCGGGCGGCGTGCGAGGAGGAATTGGCGGTTGTTCAAGGCAGTCATGACAGGCTCTCGTTTGCGGTGGCTGAAGGTTTACGGATCGCAGCATTGATAGACCGTAACGGTCCGGACAGCAAGGAATGCCACTGTACCGAATGCCCGCCGATCCATGCTGCTGATGGCGCACTTCGCGGATCATCATCGCCACCAATGGCCCGGCAACCGGCCTCCTGATAGTGCTGACGCCGATTGTGTCGCGACCGCTAAGCTGCGGCTCACCACGGCATGTGCCGAGCCTCCTATTAATACGTACAAAAAAAGGACGATCCCATGAGCATGACGTTTTCCGGCCAGGTTGCGTTGGTCACCGGCGCCGCTGCAGGCATTGGCCGAGCGACCGCGCTGGCGTTCGCCGAACACGGCCTGAAAGTGCTGGTGGTGGATCTGGACAGCGCGGGCGGCGAGGGCACGGCCCAGTTGATTCGGCAGGCGGGAGGCGAAGCGCTGTTTCTGCCGTGTGACGTGACCAAGGACGCCCAGGTGCAGCAGATGATGGCCCAGGCCGTGGACGCTTACGGCCGTGTCGATTACGCCTTCAACAACGCCGGCATCGAAATCGAGAAGGGCCGCCTCGCCGAAGGCAGTGAAGCCGAGTTCGACGCGATCATGGGCGTCAACGTCAAAGGCGTCTGGCTGTGCATGAAACACCAGTTGCCGCTGATGCTGGCCCAGGGCGGCGGGGCAATCGTCAACACCGCATCGGTCGCCGGACTGGGCGCGGCGCCCAAGATGAGCATCTACAGCGCGTCCAAGCACGCGGTAATCGGCCTGACCAAGTCGGCCGCCATCGAGTACGCCAAGAAACACATCCGGGTCAACGCCGTGTGCCCGGCGGTGATCGACACCGACATGTTCCGCCGCGCCCACGAAGCCGACCCGCGCAAGGCCGAATTCGCCGCGACCATGCACCCGGTCGGGCGGATCGGCAAAGTCGAAGAAATCGCCGCCGCCGTGCTCTACCTGTGCAGCGACGGCGCCGCGTTCACCACCGGGCATTCATTGGCGGTGGACGGCGGCGTCACGGCGTTCTGATTCGTCTGATCATTCACCACACGGCTAGCTGACCTACCGCATTCGCCAGCAAGCCGGCTCCCACAGAATACGTGTTCTCCGAAGATTCGGGATGTTGTCGAGATCAACTGTAGGAGCGCGCTTGCCCGCGAAAAATATCGGCTGCGACATCACCGGGCCTGATCCAACGCATTCGCCAGCAAGCCGGCTCCCACAGAATACGTGTACGCCAAAGATTCGGGATGTTGTCGAGATCAACTGTAGGAGCGCGCTTGCCCGCGAAAAATATCGGCTGCGACATCACCGGGCCTGATCCAACGCATTCGCCAGCAAGCCGGCTCCCACAGAATACGTGCACGCCAAAGATTCGGGATGTTGTCGAGATCACCTGTAGGAGCGCGCTTGCCCGCGAAAAATATCAGTCGCGACATCACCGCGCCTGACCCACCGTATTCGCCAGCAAGCCGGCTCCCACAGAATACGTGCACGCCAAAGATTCCGGATGTTGTCGAGATCAACTGTAGGAGCGCGCTTGCCCGCGAAAAATATCAGCCGCGACATCCGCATGCCTGAACCACCGCATTCGCCAGCAAGCCACCCCCCACAGAAAATGTGTACGCCAAAGATTCCGGATGGTGTCGAGATCAACTGTAGGAGCGCGCTTGCCCGCGAAAAATGTCAGCCGCGACATCCAGCCGCCTGCCCCCCGCATTCGCCAGCAGGCCGGCTACAGAGTGAACACCAGCATCAGCCTTCGCCCCGATTCGCTTCACTGTTCCCCCGATGAGGTGACCGGCACTTCCCTGCAGGGTATTCAGCTAAGCTTCACGGGCTGTCCACCCTCAGGGAATGTCGATGGATCATTTGTGGTTCGCCTATCCGCTGATCAGCGCTGCCGTGCTGCTGGTCATCGACCTCACGCTCTGGCAGTGGCTGCACCCGCGCTGGCTGCGTCGCAAACTCATGTGCCGGCTGGTGCTGTTCGTGCTGTTCAGCATGGCGCTGCTCGATGGCGGGCTGAGTCCGCTGTATGCGGTGCCCGCCGACTGGTCCGCTCCCCGGCATGTCCTGGCCACCATTTTGACCATCGCGTGGTGGCTTTACGGCGCGCGAACCCTGACCGTGCTCGCCGTCGTGGTCATGGAGCCACGCATCGGCGGCAAGGGCCATCTGCTGCAAGACGTCATGGGCGCGATCATCTTCCTCGTTGCGGCTGTGGCGGCGGCCGCCTACGTACTCGACCTTCCGGTCAAAGGCCTCTTGGCCACCTCCGGCGCGGTGGCAATCATCTTCGGCCTTGCCGTACAAAGCACACTGGGTGACGTGTTCTCCGGCATCGTCCTCAACGCGACCAAACCGTTCCGGGTGGACGACTGGATTCGCGTCGACGACATCGAAGGCAAAGTCATCGAAATCGACTGGCGCTCCACCCACCTGCTGACGGCCGAGGGCAGCATGGCCGTGATCCCCAATGCCATGGCCGCCAAGACCCGCATCGTCAACTTCAGCCGGCCGGACCATTTCCATTCGGTCACCCTGTCCATCGAACTGTCGACCCGCCTGCGGCCCAGCCTGGTGCTGGATTCCCTGGAGAAAGCGCTGCTCGGCTGCCGCGAATTACTGGCCCAACCCGCGCCGTCGGCAGTGGTGGTCAAGTCCGGCCTGCGCATCGTCGAATACGAAGTCACCGGCTACGTAAAATCCCGGGACCGGCGTTCAGCGGTGCGCAACCAATTGTTTGACCTGATCCACCGGCAACTGGCTTCCACTGAAACCCGCCAGGACCAACAACGCCCCGCCACCCGCCAGTCTGCCGTGCTCAATGCCGTGAATGCGCTGCGCATGCTCAGCGACGCCGACCGCGCGCAACTGGAACAGCACATGCGCCTGGGTGCGTATCCGGCGAAAGACATCGTGCTCGCCGAAGGCGTGGTGCCTGATGCGCTGTTCATTATTGAGTCCGGGGTGGTGTCGGCTTCGCTGCAACGGCCGGATGGCTGGCTGGAAGTAGGGCGCATGGGGCCGGGTGAACTGTTGGGTGAGACGGGTTTCCTGGACGCGACCCCGACGGTAGCGCGGTTCTGCGCGTACACCGACTGCATGATTTACCGGATCGACAAAGCGGATCTGGAGCCGTGGTTGGCGGAGCATCCGGAGTTGATTGGGGCGTTGGCCGGGTTGGCGAAGTTTCGGGCGAAGGCGCGGGCGGCGATGCTGGAGGCCAAGCCGGTGGTGGCTGATGCCAATGGGTTTCTGGGTTGGTTGCGTAAGAATGTCAGGCGGTTTGAGGTGACGCGGGGGCAGGGGGCTGATGATAGAAAAGCAGGGAAGAATGGCTGATAAGCCTGCTGGTTGCTGAGAAGTAACACTGTCGCGGTCAATCGGCGTTTGGCGAAAGCCACTCGATGAAGTCGCCAAACGAGGCTGACGGTGGATCTGGAATCACAAGACCTGCTACACGTTATCGATGCCCAAGGTGATTTCACCGAGTATTCGCACAAGGGGATAAGGGCTCTGGGCAAGCTGGCGTTTGCGCTCAAGTACCTTCATTGTCCGTAGCTGACTCTGTTGAGGGAACTGATGGTATCTGGGGTGGCGCAGGCCGTTAAATGGGTAAAACGAGGCACCTATATTGGGACAGCGCTTGATGTAGGCGCCACCGCACTGGCAATTCGAAATGCTTGCGCGGTGGGACGCGAGGAGCAGTGTACAAGAGCAAAATATGTTGAAAGCAGCTCTCTCCTTGGAAGTTTAGCAGGAGCTGGTTTCATGGGATATGTGGGCGGTTTTGCTGCAGGAGCTGCTTGCGTAATCATTGGTGTTCCCACTGGCGGAATGGGTACACTCGCGTGCGGAGTTGTCGGAGGGGCATTAGGAGGAATGGGCGGTGGAGCCTTAGGTGGAGCGGGCGGCGAAGCATTTGGTGATGTTTTATACGGTAAATTCGGAAAATGAATAGCATTCAGATTGGCTTGGCTAACGGGATCGTATTGTTGCTTTTGTCGTTAGTGTGTTTTTCAATAGCGTCTATTGCCCATAAGTATATTGACGCTATCGAGAGTCGTCTGACCAACTGCTCTTATGTGAGTGATACGCGAAAAGTGTGGGGTAATGCTGGTTTGATTGGAAAAGTCATGAGGGGTGGAGTTATTGCTGCCGTAGTAATGATGCCAAAGATCCATGCTAAACGAGGTTTGGTCGATGCTGGAGAGGTTGGACGCCTCCCTAGTTACTATAAAAAACTTCTGGTTGTTCCCATCGCTTTGGGTTCTGTATTGATTCTTTGTCTCATCGCTCTTAATCTAGCGTCGCGTCTGATCAGTCAATAATTATGCCTCCCCACTAGCCACATTTGCGCGCGCCGGGAACTGTCGCAGCGTGGAACCCCGCGTTGCGACCATTGGCCATTCGCGATGTTGTAAAGGGGAACGGATTTATTTGCTGGGTGAAGTAAATCCGTCTCATATTGAGGGATCGAAAGCGATCTCTCACCAGCAGTTGCTTCGATCCGATCACTGAGGCGAAACAAAGACCAATTTTGAGTCTCGCCAACCTAATGATGTCTTCGTGTGGCAGCCAGATCACTTTCGGGAACCTTCGATCCACCAGCTTTCGTCCTGGCTACAGGCAGCTTCGGATCGAAATCTACCAGCGGCGAATGGCGCCCGCCGCCGCAGCGCTTAGGCACTCTGAGTAGGACTCGCCCACTGCCCGATGAAGTCGTCAATTCTCCGCTCGATGTCACTTTCCACTGTCCGAAGCCGAAGAATCGGAATGCCACTTCTGGCCAAAATCTCATTTTTCATAGCGTCCCGAGCTGCCTGCACAGGTTGGTCGTGGTAACCCCCATCAACCTCAATCACCCCGATTGGTTTCTTGCCTACTTTAAAATAGAGCACGAAATCGCAACTGGCGCGCCTCATGAACGCCCGCTGGCGCTCCGTCCAGTCGAGGCTACCCGGCGATGCAAGCTGATCCAGCTGGATCTGGGTGTGATATTTCAGTGCCTGATAGGGCGGGGCTGACAGCGCCTCGCGCAGTAACTGAGCAATGATCTGCTCAGACTTGTAGCGCGAATCCTCAGCCCTAAGGCGGGCGTCCAGGCGGGCGAGCGACTGGTCGTACTCGCGGTACAGCAAGTCGAATGCCGATACCACGGGCGCGCGCACGATATGCTCGCCTTGCGCGTAATAGCTGATGTAGCGGATCAGCGCAGCGATGTGGCCATTGTTGTCAGTAAATACCTCATCGCCGGTCACCAGGGTGAAGCGATGTTTGGCCCGCGAAACTGCCACGTTGATCATGCGTGGATCGTCGACGAAATCCAGGCGTTTTTGCATTTGGTTGTAGCGCTTCTTGTCTAGGACGGTAGAGAAGACAATTTCGTCGCATTCGCGGCCCTGAAACTTGTGCACGGTGTCCTTCACGAAATCCGTCGGTAAGTGCGTGCCGGAAAGGCTGACCTGCGCCCGAAACGGAGCGATGTACCCGCGGCCTTCGCTGTCCACTCCGACGGGCTCCCCCTCGTCCTCAAGCACCTTTAGCAGAGAGTCCAATTCCCGAAGGTTGGTGTTAGTCCTGGCGTGGTTACCCTTGGCTGTAACTACCAGGCGCAAGGGATCTTCGCCCTTGTCTTGTGTCATTGGCACTAGCGCGTTGTCGTAGAACTGCTGGTTGCAGAACTGAATGATCCTGGGGTGGCAGCGGTAATGTTCTTTCAGCAGAGTTCTGGGCAGCGCGTCCTGGAACACGGCAATGCACGAATCCAGCAAGCTGTAGCGCTCGCAATCGTAGACATCGGCGGGCGCTTGAAGCCCGAGTGACACAGGTATATGCGGCAACTGTCGGTTGTCTCCAACAACGATCAGATTCTTTGCGCAGCCGAGTGGGAGGATGCCTGGCACGATGTCTTGCAAAGAAGCTTCGTCAATGATCACGTAGTCGAGAACCGCTCCCGGCGCGATGGAGTTCACGATCGAGTGCGTGCCGCTGCCAAGGATAGGGAAGCGCTTCACAAAGACGTCGAAATGCTTGCAGTAAGTTTTGGCATCAAAGCTATCCGACGGCGGCACCTGAAGTTGCAGATGCTGCTTCAGATGGTGCATGGACGCTGATGTAAGTTCGTTCAGCAAGGCTGTGAAGTTCGCACGTGCCAACGATTCACGGCACGCCCGGAGCTCCGCTTCCTTGTGCCGAAGCGACTCATCGTAGTAATGCATCTGCAATGCTTGGAAAACAGCCATGCGCGCTTCGCTATTGGCGAATGGCTTGGTGCGAAAGATTCTAAATTTGAACAGCAGCTCGACTCGGTCTTTGAGATGAATGCGCTGTTCGCCGAGGTAAGCCAGGTAGGCCATGAGGTCAGTAGTCTTGCGCGGTGTCAGGCAGTACTTGTCGAGCGAGCCTATGAGCTGCACATCGCTTTCTGCTTGCCACTGCTGCAAGTGGCGTCGCTCAATGACCAGCTCGTCCAGCTCAATTTGCAGTTGTGCCGCCCTGTTGTGCTCTTGCAGGTGCTGCTTCAAGCGGGTCAGCAACGCTTGGATATCCTCCAGGGACGGCGCAGGCTCGTGCGCGCATGTTGGCCAAGCAGGCAGGTCAGCGAAGAAGGCCTCACGTTTTTTCTGGTTCCCGAGTTGGGCGACCAAGTGGCCCAGGCCGTACTTCTCCAGCTTTTCATAGACGTTTTCTACGGCAGCATTGTTGTTCGACAGCACTGCTACCGTCTGCCCACGTAACAAAATATTGGCCAGGATATTGAGGATTGTCTGGGTCTTGCCGGTCCCTGGCGGGCCCTCGATCACGCTCACTTGCGCGCTGAACGCTCGCTCGACCGCCTGAAGCTGACTCTCGTTAAGCCCGAACGGGTAAATAAGCCCTTGACCCGGCGTCAGCGTGCCGTTGCGGCCCGTACAATAGGCATCCAACGCCGTACCGGCGATGGCGGGAAGTTTGTTTAGCTGGCGCACCACATTGTCGGCAATGTCGCGATCAGTCTTGGACTCAGCCTGATCCCGCCGGGCATTCGCAACGACGGTGATATAGCGGAAGACCGGCGTTTCCTTCATCGCTGTCGGCGCGGTCAAACCGATGCTGTCCATCTTGTAGACATAAGGCTTTTTGACGCCCGGGTAGTGCACTACGGCGTATCGCTCGTCGTAAATCGTAGCCTTGGCAATGGGCGTAGCTATCATGCTGCCGGGCTTTTGCAGCAATACGTTGGTCAAGTCGCGGCTGGGCGAAACTTGGCAATTACTGAGCGGGCGGGTGTATTTTTTTTTGGAAGGAAAGTGACAGGTCAGTTCCAGGGCTTCGTACTGGTCGCTCCAGCGAATCGTCCAATCGCTGATCTTTCCGGTCTTGTCCTCACCATCCATCTTTATCGAAGCCATCTTCCCTGTCCCTATGCGCATGACGTCCGGCTTGCTTTGCGCCGAACGTTACCTTTCTCCTAAGGGGGTCATAGTGCCATCGTTGCATCCAAGGTCGATAGCCGGTTCATGCGTTTATTCATCTTGGGTATTCCGACCTGGCTAGAAACCTATTGCCTGCGACAGCTGTCGACCTACAGCTGCCTGTTGCGAAGTGCGGGAACCAGCCAGAAGCGATCTGTCGCGAATACTCGGTCTTTGGGATGGTGGGCGATGCGAGCAGCAGTTGCGGTTCGCCGCTGATACCAAACATTGTGGTGCTGGATGGCTGCGGTAGGCCGCCGTGAATTTGCCACAGCAACGGCGCGGCGACGGCGAGTCAGGACAAACCGAAATCAATGCTCACCGATAAGGTTAAGCGATATACCCGCTGAGGGACGGAACATGACCCTGATTACTAAACTTCAATCAATGTTGGCGAGTGCTGTAGGTCTCAGCACTTGGGTATCGTGGCCGGCTACAGCATTGTATGGGAGCTGTTTGCACTGCTGCGGCAGCTTCGAGGTTAATCATCGCCTGCCCATAGGCGTACTTGCCTTAGACTGAGTCCGCTGCTCCTTACACTGCCGTTTGCCCCAGATTCATTCGTTTACTGTTCTTCCTGTTTTCACAATCACGTGAAAAACTACGCGCTGTTTGCGCTCATTTTTGATTGAACCACGGATGGATATCATGGATACCCAGCAAGAAAACACCCTCGAACAATCACTCAGGATGGCGGCGGATGAACCGGCCCATCGACCTGACTTTTTCACGACGCTGTTGAATTCCACCGTCTACGTGCTTGGCACTGCCGGGACCGGCAAAGGTCATGTCACGCTCGAAGCGGGTAGCGACATCAGCATCGCGAATTGGCACAAAGCTGACGGCTCCCCGGTCATCCCGTTTTTCTCTTCATTGCAAACACTCCAGGCATCCATAGAGAGCGAAGAGTCCTACGTAGAGATCCCGGCAAGATCGCTGTTTGAAATCACACTCCCCTTGCCGAAGATCAGGTCTACATCCCGCAGCCGTACCCGTTTCTCGGCGGCAGCGAAGCCCTGGAGACGTACGAAAAGGGGGATGCATGGGTCTTTATGAACATAGTGGCCCAAATGCACGACCTCGACGGCGGCGCCTGAACGGCCGCCCATTGACGCCGAACGACGGTGGAATCACGTACGGCAGGGCATCCCATCCTGTGTGACTGATCGGAAGACGCCTTGTGAGCCAGTTAGGTCTGCACTCCATCAAGGAAGACGCATGAGCCAAGTCGACATTCAACTGGTCACCCATCTGCCCACACAGATTCGGGCGCTGGAGAAAGAGGCGGTGCGCGAGGGCTTCAGGTTCCTTACCCGCCTGATTGACGAATGGAGCTCAGGAGCAAACCGCTTCGATGCCCCCGGCGAGTGTCTGATGGCTGCGTATCGAAACCAGCAGCTGATAGGCATCGGAGGCCTTTCAGTTGATCCCTATACCAGAGAGAACATGGCCAGGCTGAGACGGGTCTATGTCAGCGCTTCATCAAGAGGGCATCACGTTGGAAGAATGCTGGTAACGGAGCTTGTTGCACATGCCGCTATGAGCTTTCAGAGCGTGTGCCTTTTCACGGATACCGCTGAAGGCGATGCGTTTTACCTGAAGTGTGGCTTCATGCGGATAGACGATGATCATGCCACCCACTTAATGTTCTTAAGCAACAGCTAACTCAGACGAGCAAAAAAGGGGCGGGTTGATTTTTCAAGCAAAATCAATCAGTCCCCTTATCTGCAATCGCAAAACGGGGTTGTACACGCTTTTGGATGTGGGGATTTGGGTGCCAGCAATAACAACATATGCTGGCCCTCCGAAGTATCCCCTCACCCAGAAAAGCCGACTACGTAGATTCCACTCGAGATTGAGATTGCGGTGGTTGGCAAGAAAAGCGTGCCAAAGCGGTTTCACCAGATGCAACTCTATCAACAGGGCTTTCCAATTCTCCGGAACTCACTCGCCAGACCGAAATATCAGGGAAGAAATTTATAGCAGCAGCGCAAGTTATAGCAGTAAATATTTTCGGCCCGAAGGGAAGCATAAGTGGGCGGGTCTCGCTTTTAAGCCCCCACAGCAATGAATGAATCTGCATATACGCACTGACTGGATCATCTAGTCGGTAATCTATTACGCGGCTGGCTCCGGTTTTCTCAATCAGGGTTTGATTTGCTTTGTTAAGAGATGCAAGGAAACGGTTATCAAAACCGACCGGTCTAAACAACCAAAGCTGAGCTGCCTCTAAATACTCTGCAGCACCGATGGCGCGCCCCTCATCATAGCCAAGCCCAATCAGGCAGGAAATCGGCTTGCTTGGATCGCTAGGCCAACCTGCCAGTGATAAAGTTATCGGTCCCACATTTGTTATTGGAGGAAAATCAGAGGAAGGGGCAGTGTACCTCGCAACTGAATAGGCGACATCTACTTCTAGCTGGCTTGAGTTTGTCTTGGAAAAGCTATATATCGCCCAGATTAGTTTTGCAATTCGTAGCCTTGAAAAAGATGAAATGTCAATAAGAATCTTTGTCGGGCGGAACTCTGCGAGAAGGTGCTCAATATGAGCATCAAACCTATCATCGCTAAGCGCGGTTAGTTCCCATTTAGAGTCTTTATAGAAAGCACTAGATTTAGCATGAGCGAGCACATGTCCATAATTGAATCCAATAGCGACCTTTTTAAAGGCCTTTATCTTAAATTTTTTGACAACCGCTGTACATCTGGATTCATACCCATATGAGCTTATGAACAGATCATAGGCGTTATTTTCGATACTCTTCAAATTAGATATGAGTATAGTCATGATCAGCCAAATACCAAATCTGCTTGCTGGGATGTCTCGGTATGCGAGAGAATTCGTTTGAGTTTTACATCTTTCATGAGTTGTAGCGGTATTCTGTATTTTGGCGCCAGCAAGTAACAGATACGGAATCTTTGGTTGTCCAAGCTTCGTAAGAATGTCGCCTCGGTTAGTGTGCTTGCAAGTACTATTGCTCCAGCATTGAGAGCTGCACCTAGGCTCTTCTTGAGCTCGGGTGAAAGGTCGCTATCAACAACAAAGGAGCCTGCTGGCTCTATGATTAGCTTTTCACCCAGAACCTCGGATTTGAAATAGTTACCAATGGTATCTATTGCTTTGTCGACTCCGACAGCCGAGATAGAGGAGGACTTAATTGGGCAGGGAATTGTTTTCAGAAGCGAAAGAAACTTGGCAGCGGCTTTCTCGATCTCGATTACTTGCCTTTTGCGTGAAACACTTTTTTTACTAGTAATATATTCTGCAATGAGAGGTTCAAAAACTCCGATAAACCACCGCGGATTAGCCTCGACCATATCGAAAAGAGCATTAGCGCCGGAATACATTGTGGGAATAGACTTTCGACTACGTTGGCCATCACTTCCTTCCCTCAGGAACTCATAACGCGCGCGAAGTATAGGGATCGCCTTCCGTAAATGCTGTGCTCTTTTTATGCCCTTAAGCTGAATTAGGTCGGAAGCTCTGATATTATTTTCTGCTAGATAATTGATAGAGGCCTCATCGTCTTGCTCTCGCGCAATTCCATCGAGTATCTCATCGTAGCCATCCAGCTCAGATTTCCCGAATATCTGCTCAGCTGTGGTATCGAAAATTCCTTTCTCGGTGAGCATGGAATCAAGCAGGTCTATACAAAATTTTCTAGCTTCGCTGGTCTTTTTTGCACTCCAAAGTGGGATAAGATCGAAGTCATTCCCGTCTGTGGCAGAGAAAATATTACTCTCAATATCGAAGTTCGGGTTATATGGAGCTAAAGATAGTTTCAATAGGATCTTATCTCCGCCGCCACGCATTGACGTCATCAACCGTTTAACTATTAACGCTGGAGCGATTTCAAGTTCGTCGAATAGTAAGGCCCAAGTTTGGTTATCCTGCTTGGCGAAGCTGTTTACTATATCAATAAAGGTCTCAGTGGCCTTTAAGAAATCTAGGAAGAAAAATTCCTGATCAGCAATTCTCGACGATCTACCGTCCTCTCCCAAAACGCGTTCCCTTGCAATGAAGGCCGGGATTTCACATTTTAAGGAAGCAAGTTCTGATATGAGAGAATTAAATGTGTATGTCGATGGCTTAACGCGCCAGCCTTTCGAAATCTCTCTTACAAGTTCATACTCCTCGTTGTTACTCATCTCGATCTTCCAATTGATGGAGGAGGATTCTCGGCACCTGTACTTTATGCACTCGGCTAGCCTATGAAGAACCTGGGCACAAAAAAGAGAGGAGGTAAATAGCTCTGAATGTTCGCTTGTGAATCCGAGTCCTGTCAGAGTTTCAACTTGCTCATTCCAAAGGCGGTCGGTAGGTATGAATACGGCACAGAAATCAATATCTGTTAGATTTTTCTTGCTCTCAATCCATATGTCTTGGGCTCGACATTCTAACATTTTAAATAGTGTAGTTTTTCCACTTCCGCGGGGTCCCAAAACTACGCTGTGGCGTTTTTTGGAAATCTTCTTATAGTGCTCAGACGGAACAAATGTCTTCGCTACTTGTTCAGGTCGAAGGTTCCTGGCGTTAAAGGAGTCGAATGCAGATGGTGCTTGGTTAGTAATTGATTCAGTCATCTGCAGAAATCCCCATGGAAGTGATCTTTCCCTTAGTTATATCTATCGTTATGTTGTGGCTTTCCCTAAGCTTTTCTTTTACTTTCTGGAGGTCAAGTGGGGTGACGTATATTAAATCTTGATAATGGTTATAAATGTCATCTTGCTGAGCGAGTTTTTGGCTTGTTAGCAGCTTTGCAAGTTCAGTAGCGATCTTCGTGGAAGACGCCCGGTGGCCAAAACCACCTTGGTGTGGCAAGCCTTTTTCATCAGGTGCTGGTATCCAGCCTATGCCGTTCGACCAGTCCCAAGTTTTAAATGTCCCATGGCAATGGCCTTCGTCATTAGTCTTCTCAACATCAATTTCAATAACATGGAACTGATTCCCCACCCGAGCTGATATTTCTTGATGCAAATAAGCTGAAAAACTAGCAGCCGAGAATATAACTGGAGAATCGGAAGTTCCTTGTGCATAGAATATTTTGGGGAAGTGTTTGTGGCCATGGATAACTAGCCAAGGTCCGGAATTTGAGCTGTCAAGCCTGCTTAATAATAACTCGCCGTTGACCATTGACTCATAATCGCCCAGTATGTCTTCGTTTCTAACGGGATGGTGATGACAGACTAATACGTTTATTGGGTTTTTGTTATGGCTAACATAGTCTGCAATCATGTCAACAGTTCGCGGAGCTACTCTTCCATGACAATACTCCTCTTTTATGCCATGGTATGCGCTAGTATTTAATACAATAAATCTACATTTTTCAAGTTTCGACTCAGCCCAGTGCCATGCCCAGAAATGAGTATTCTTTTCGTGCTCAGAGAATGGAAAACCTGGCTCAAGGCTTTGGAGAAAATATTTTGGATCAAAATCTACCTGTGTCCCTCTAGAGTCATGATCATGATTCCCGGGTGAGGTAATGACTGCGCTTGCACACAAGTACTCTTTAATCTTATGTATGCTCTGCCAGCCATATTTTATGCTTGCCTGATCAGATTTATTACCAAAATCTCCAGGGCACACCACGACGTCCACTTTGAGCGAATAGCTTTTAGCTAGTTTTCTAATGCCACTGACAGGATGAAATGCTTCATTTTCTTCAGCATCTGTATGTAGATGTGATTTTTTCTGATCAGAGGATACTGTAGGATGAAGATCACTCAGAACGGCTATAGTTATCTTGGTCATAGCGATGCAAGCTCGTAGTTCGCGACTAATACTTCTTTCGCTATGCTCCGATGCTGCTTAAATCCAGCAACATGCCTATTCACACTTAGCTCAAGTTTATTCCATCTGCTAGGCAGCAAATCTAACAGCGCATTGTCACAGCTATACGACAAAAGAAAATAAGCACCTTTTTCATCAATTTTTTCCAGATAGCTTATAAGGGTTGGAATATCTTGGTAGTCAAATGACCCGTGGCCATATTCGCCTCTGTTTTTCGCTCCCTCCTTTGTGTAAGGGGGGTCAAGATATACAAAGTCGCCTTGCTCAATGTACTTTAATGTTTTCTTGAAGTCGCCATAAATAAGTCTGGCCCCCTTTAGGGCCTTTGCGCAATCTGAGATTTTTCCAGGGGTTGGTAGATTTCCTGTTTTGCTTCCCATGGGAACATTAAATTTTCCTTCCCTGTTTGTTCGATATACACCGTTAAAGCAAAATCTATTTAAATAAATGAATCGATATGATCTTTCAATCTCATCTAGACTGCTCGGATCCAACTCTCGTAGCCTGAGATACTCGTTTTTGCACTTTTCAGCACCTAAAAGTCTTTCAGTGATCTTTTTGGAGTCTTTTTTTATTGTTTTATAGCTTATTATTAGCTCTTTATTAATGTCGCTGAGCACAGCTTTAGTAGGCCGAAGGCTGAAATAAAGGCATGCCGATCCACAAAATGGTTCAATATATTTATTGAATGTTCTTGGTGTGTTTGCTTTAAGCAGGGGAATTAGTTTTTTCTTGCTTCCTGCCCATCTTATTAGGGGCTCTAATGGCCGCCTTGCAACTTCTTCTTTATATTCTGCGTTGGCCATTTTCATCTATATTAGGTAATAGTGAGATTCTCTCGATTCTACTGTATGCGCGGTCGCTCGACTACCCGTTACTGGGGGTGTTGATGCTCTATATGAGGTATTCGGCTTTTTGGGCGAACGAAACGAGGACCGTCGGGTGGTGAGAGGACCGCTACCCACTCTAAAAGCCTGATTGGGTGCACTGATTTGGTGCTCGCATTGCGCAGCGATCCCTTGCCCTTCGATTGGCTGAGTCAGTGAATTCCCCTCCACCAGTGATCATCAACGCAATCAATACGCTTTGCGCGGGTATCTGCTGCTCGTTCATCCGATGATAAATGTCGAGTGGAGTGCTTGGCTGCAAGAATGGCTCGAAGCTTATGGAGGGCTGCAGTAGCTGGTGCTAATGCTGGTCCAGCTTCAAGTGCTGATCCCAAGAGCCGCGACCCAATAGTGCTAAAAGCTCGTCGCATGGACACTTTGCTCATTAGCCCTTGAAATCAGCTTGACGACATTTAACGTAGTACCACTGCGGGGTTCTAATCTCAACCTTCTAAGCTTCTGAGCAGCCCCAAGCCTACCTGAACGTTCGTATCTGCCCGATTTTCGATCGTTACTCTGGATAGCTGCCAATCAAATGACCGCACAGCGGCTGCTGTCCAAACTTCAGCGAAGCACCTATGCACTATTTTCTGCAATCACGTCTCTAGCCGGTCCTAGAAGGCGGGTCAGCACCCCCCACTGGATTCACTCCCCCCAGTGCTCTACATTGCACCATCACCAAACACCCGCCGAGCCTCCAAAAATGCCTGCCTCCCGCCCAACCCTCCACCCCCAACCCCTCCGCGCTGGCGATGCCGTAGCGCTGGTATCCCCAGCCGGCCCGGTCGCCGAAGCCCGGGTCGAGGCAGCCGTGCGGGAACTGACCTCCTGGGGATTACGCCCCCGCGTCTACCCCCACGCTCTGGACAATATCGGGTTCCTGGCAGGCACCGACGCCAATCGCATTTCCGATCTAAACGACGCCCTGGCCGACCCTGAAATCCGCGCTGTCCTGTGCAACCGTGGCGGCTACGGCGTTCAACGCATCCTCGGGCAACTCGACTACGACGCCGTGCTCCGCGACCCGAAACTGGTAGTCGGTTTCTCGGACATCACCGCCTTGCACGCCGCACTCTGGACCCACACAGGCCTCGCCACAGTTCACGGCCCAATCGCCGCGCAGCTGGAAAAAGGCGGCATCTTTGCCAGCACGCTCAAGCACGCATTGATGAGCACCGAGCCTTCCATCATTCATGCCGACCCGGCCGAACCCACTTTCACCGTGCGCACGTCGGGTTCGGTGGAGGGCGTCCTGCTTGGGGGAAACCTGAGCATGCTGAGCACCTGCATCGGCACGCCGTTCATGCCGGATCTGGAAGGCGCGATCCTGCTGCTCGAAGACGTTGGCGAGCTGGCGTATCGGGTTGACCGCAATATCACTCACCTGCTCAATTGCGGGATTCTGCAACGGCTCGGCGGTATCGCGTTGGGTCAGTTCAGCGAGCCGGGTCACGGCAATAATCCGATCCGGCCGCCCGATGTCTTGATCGAGCGTCTGGGTGATCTGCGCATTCCGGTGCTCGGCGGTCTGTCCATCGGCCATGGCGACCCCAATTTGGCGGTGGCATTGGGCAGTCGCGCGGTGCTGGACACCGAGGCGGGCACGCTGACGGTGGCTGCGGCCACGCGCTAGTACGACGATCACCGTTCTGGAAGCGACTTCGATCTAGCTTTTTGCCATCATTCTGCCGTCAAGACCTTGTTTTGCCCCGTGGGCATTGCGAATCTTCACGGATATTGATTGGCCGTGCGCGGGTGGCCTTGCCATGTGCGCCCTCAAGCTGTGGAGCGGAAACTGATGATGTCGGCCGTGAAGACGCGTTTCGCCAATCTGGGGATGGCCAAGAAGCTGGGCATCGGGTTCGTGCTGGTGCTGCTGTTGACGGCGCTGGTCGCGGCCATCGGGGTCTGGTCGTTGCGTTCCATCAGCGCGCATTTCGACAGCCTGAAGGCGATGACGGCACTCAACGGCGACGCGAATCGCGTGCGGTTGCTGGAGCAGGATTACGCCTTGCACGGCGATCCGAAGGTGGTCGATCAGGTTCACACCGGGCTCGATGGCTTGAATGCCCAGGCGGAGCAGCTCAAGGCGGGCGCGCCGATCAACGCGCAGGTGATGGGCGAGGTGCAGCAAGCGCTGGCGGCCTATCGTGCGTCGTTCGACGAGTTTGTCAGCATCAGCCAGAGCAAGGACCTGGCGCTGGAGATGGCCAGTTGGTCGGTGTCCAGCGTCGCCAATAACCTGGACGTGTTGCAGGCGGGGCTGGCCGACGACGGTGCCTACACGCTGAAGGATTCCCAGGGCCAGCAGGGCGCGGAATTCATTGAGCAGGCCGGTCAGGTCAGCCAGGTGTCGAAACTGATGATGCAGGCCATGGATGAAGCCCGGGTGCGCCTCGACAAGAGCCGCAAGACGGGCTCGGGCGAGGAGGTCAAGACCGGCAAGATCGAGCAGGCGGTGCAGGCCCAAGAACTGGCCGAGCAGCTCAAGGGCGTGATCAAGGACGCCGGTTACCTCACGGTGCTGACCGAAGTGGGCGGGCACATCAGCAATTTCAGCGACAAGCTCAACGAATACACCGGGCTGCTGGAGTCGGAAGCGAAGGTCTCGCAACAACTGGCGAGCAACGCCAAAGCCGTGGTGCAGCAGGTCAATCAGGCCTATGACGCGGAAGGCCAGTCGATGCAGAGGGAGTTGCAGGCCAACGCGATGATGATCATCGGCTCGTCCTTGTTGGCGCTGCTGGTCGGGCTGATCGCGGCGTTGGTGATAACGCGCCTGATCGTCGCGCCGCTGCGCAGCGTGATTGCCACGGCCCAGCGGATTGCGGCCGGGGACCTGAGCCGCACCGTGAACGTCACGCGCAAGGACGAAATCGGCCAGTTGATGCAAGCGATGCAGCAGATGGGCGCGGGCTTGAGCACCATCGTCAGCGGCCTGCAGGCGGGCATCGAGCAGTTGGCGACGTCCGCCCGTTCCCTCTCGGCGGTCACGGAGCAGACCAATCTGGAAGTCAGCAGCCAGAAGGAAGAGACGGAGCAGGTGGCGACGGCGATGAACCAGATGACCGCCACCGTTCACGACGTCGCACGCAACGCGGAGGAAGCGGCGCTCGCGGCGCAGACTGCCGACACCAAGGTCGATTCCGGCCAGGCCGTGGTGCGCCAGAGCATGCAGCGGATTGAACAGTTGGCGTCGTCGTCCCGTTCCGCCAGCGATTCGATCGAGAACCTCAGCGCGGAAATCCACAACATCGGCACAGTGCTCGGCGTCATCAAAAGCGTCGCGGAGCAGACCAACCTGCTGGCACTGAACGCGGCCATCGAAGCGGCGCGGGCGGGGGAGCAGGGCAGGGGCTTTGCGGTGGTAGCCGATGAAGTTCGCGCGTTGGCCAAGCGCACGCAACAATCCACGGAAGAAATCGAGCGGCTGGTTACCCGATTACAAAGCGGTGCCCAGGCGTCGGTGGCGCAGATTCAGAACAGCGGCGAGCTGGTCAAACTGGCGGTGAGCGACGCCCTGCAAACCGAGAGCGCGCTGGGCAGCATTGCCGCGGCGGTGTCGATGATCCAACAGATGAACCAGCAGATTGCTGCGGCGGCGGAAGAGCAGAGTTCGGTGGCGGAAGAGATCAACCGCAGCGTCACCAGCATCCGTGCCAGTGCCGATCACTCCGCGCTGGCGATGCAGGGCAACGCGGCTTCCAGCATCGAATTGGCCTCGCTGGGGTTGGAGCTGAAAGGCATGGTCGGGCACTTCAAGCTGTGAATTCGGCGGCCCGTTTCTTGAGCCGCTCTAAATAAGACTCAGGCCTTGCGGCCGTTCAATATCACCAGCGTCAACACCCCCGCGACGATGCCCCAAAACGCCGAACCGATGGAAAACAGCGTCAGCCCCGACGCGGTGACCATGAAGGTGATCAGCGCGGCTTCGCGTTCCTTGGGCTCGTTCATGGCCACGGTCAGGCCGTTGATGATCGAGCCGAACAGCGCCAGGGCAGCGATCGACAACACCAGTTCCCTGGGAAACGCCGCGAACAATGCCGCCAGTGTCGCGCCGAAGACCCCGGCGATGGCGTAGAAAATCCCGCACCAGATTGCCGCCGTGTAGCGCTTGTCGCGGTCTTCGTGGGCGTGGGGGCCGGTGCAGATGGCGGCGCTGATGGCCGCGAGGTTGATGCCGTGGGCGCCAAACGGCGCAGTGATCAGCGAGAGGATGCCGGTGGCCGTGATCAGGGGCGAGGCGGGGACCTGATAACCGTCTGCGCGCAACACCGCAACGCCCGGCATGTTCTGCGAGGTCATGGCGACGACGAACAGCGGGATGCCGATGCTGACGGTCGCAGCGATGGAGAACGAAGGCGTGGTCCACACCGGCATCGCCACTTCGAGGGCGAAGCCGCTGAAGTTCAGCAGACCCAGCATGCCGGACAGCGCGACACCGACCAGCAAGGTCACCAGCACGGCGTAGCGCGGCGAGTAGCGCTTGACGATGAGATAGGTGAAGAACATGCCCAGCACCAGGCCGGTGCGGTGTTGCGCGGCGACGAAGATTTCGCTGCCGATCTTGAACAGAATGCCTGCCAAGAGTGCCGCCGCCAGTGACGTCGGCAAGCGCTTGACCAGCCGTTCGAAGCTGCCGGTGATGCCGCAGATGATCACCAATACCGCGCTGGTGATGAACGCGCCGATCGCTTCGGGGTAGGCGACGCCGCCCAGGCTGGTGATCAGCAATGCCGCGCCCGGCGTCGACCATGCCACGGTGATGGGCGAGCGATAGCGCAGCGACAGGCCGATGCTGCACACCGCCATCCCCATGAACAGCGCCCAGATCCACGAGGAAATCTGCGCCGAGGTCAGCCCGGCGGCCTGACCGGCCTGAAACATCAACACCAGCGAACTGGTGACGCCGGTCATCATGGCGATGAAGCCGGCGACGATGGCGGAGGGCGAAGAGTCGGTCAGTGGTCGCAATGGCGCGAGGGGCACGTCAGTCATGCGGGTCTATCCTTGGCGCAGCGGTTGAACAGAGCAGCCAGCCTATACGCAGTGGTCATGCCCCGTTGCAATACAGCCATCGGCGCAATGGTCGGCACAGTTTCGGCAGTGCCCTGTAACGCGCCCGATCAGCCGCGGGTCATCGTGTTGCCAAGCGCCTGGTTCACCGCCATCCAGCCGTCCACCGCTTCACGCCCGGCTTCGGCGAACACCCGTTGCAGCAGCTTGACCTGCTCGCGGCGCAACGACTCTTCAAACGTGCGGCCCTCGGTGGTCAGTTGCAGCAGGCGCTTACGTTTGTCGTCCTCGGGCGCCACGCTGAGCACCAGCTCCATCTCGATCAACTGCCGCAGCGGCGTGTTCAGTGCCTGCTTGCTCACCCCCAGTTTGCCGAGCAGTTCCTTGACGCTCAGGCCGGGATAGCGGGCAATGAAAAACACAATGCGCTGGTGCACCCGACTCAGGCCACGGCGGTCGAGCATTTCATCGGCTTTGGCAGTGAACGCCTGGTAGCCGAAGAAAAACGCTTCCATGGCAATTTGCTGGGTCGATGAATTTTTAAGGTCAAGCATATTGACGTATCCGTGCGCGGCATCGTAATTTCGGTCAAGCAGTTTGACTTATTCCCCTTTCTTTCCGCCAGCGGTGATCCGATGCCATTTTCCGAACGCGTTACCCGTTTGAAGAGTTCACTGATTCGCGAAATCCTCGCCGCCGCCCAGCGCCAGGAGATGATGTCGTTCGCGGGCGGATTGCCGGCCGAGGCCATGTTGCCGAAGAGTGAATGGTCTGACATGCCGCGCAGCATCGGCCAGTACGGCATGAGCGAAGGCGAGCCGCAGCTGCGTGAAGCGCTGGCCGCCCAGGCGCGCGCGTTGGGCATCGACTGCGACGCGAGTCAGGTGATGATCGTCAGCGGTTCCCAGCAGACGCTGGATCTGGCCGCCAAGCTGTACATCGATAAGGGCACCGAGATCCTGCTCGAAGCGCCGACCTATCTGGCCGCGCTGCAGATCTTCCAGCTGTTCGGCGCCGACTGCCTGACCGTGCCGCTGCTCGCCGAAGGCCCGGACCTTGCAGCGCTGCGCCAGCGACTGGAGCAGCACTCGCCCTCGTTCGCCTACCTGATTCCCACGTTCCAGAATCCGTCGGCGGTGCGTTACAGCGAAACCGCGCGGGATGCGGTGGCGGCGTTGCTCGACGAATTCGGCGTCACCCTGATCGAAGATGAGCCTTACCGCGAGCTGACGTTCGACGGCGGCAGCGCGCGGCCCATCGTCAGCCGCCTGAAAACAGCCAGCTGGATCTACACCGGCACCGTGTCGAAAACCCTGATGCCGGGGTTGCGCGTCGGCTACCTGATCGCCACGCCGGACCTGTTTCCGCATCTGCTCAAGCTCAAGCAATCGGCGGATCTGCACACCAATCGCGTGGGGCAATGGCAGGCGTTGCAGTGGATCGGCAGCGAGCACTACGAGCAGCATCTGCTGGAGCTGCGCACCTTCTATCGGACCCGTCGCGATGCATTCGAAGCCGCGCTGCAGCGGCACTTCGCGGATCTCGCTGAGTGGAACAGCCCTCAAGGTGGACTGTTCTTCTGGCTGACCCTCAAACACAAGCTCGACACCCGCACCTTGCTCGACAGCGCCCTGGCGCAGAACGTGGCGTTCATGCCGGGCGAGCCGTTCTTTGCCGACCCGGACGCCAACCCGGGGTATCTGCGGCTGAACTTCAGTCACATCGACCCCGAGCGCCTGGACGAAGGTTTGAAGCGGCTGGCCGACGTCATTCGGCAAACACAGCTTTCACAGGCGGCCTGATACATAACGCACACGCACGACCGGCAAGACTGACGGCACACGATTGAGGGGAGAGGGTTGATGTACAAGGTTTACGGCGATTACAACTCGGGCAACTGCTACAAGATCAAGCTGATGCTCAACCTGCTCGGCGCGGAATACGAGTGGGTGCCGGTGGACATTCTCAAGGGCGAGACCGAAACCGAGGCGTTTCTGGCGAAGAACCCGAACGGCAAGATTCCGGTCCTTGAGCTTGAAGACGGCACCTGCCTGTGGGAGTCCAACGCGATTCTCAACTTCCTCGCCGAAGGCACGCCTTACCTGCTGACCGAACCGCGGCTGCGCACGCAAATGCTGCAGTGGCAATTCTTCGAGCAGTACAGCCACGAGCCAACCCTGGCGGTGGCGCGCTTCATTCAGTTCTATCTGGGGATGCCAGAGGAGCGGATGGAGGAATACCACTCGCTGCACCGGCGCGGTAACAAGGCCCTGAAAGTCATGGAGCAGCAGTTGCTGCGCACGCCGTTCCTGGTGGGCGACAGTTTCTCCATCGCCGACATCGCGCTGTACGCTTACACCCATGTTGCCGATCAGGGCGGCTTCGATCTGGCGCAGTTCCCTGCGATTCAAGGGTGGCTCGCCCGGGTCAAGCAGCAACCGGGTTATGTCGGCATGCTGGACTGAGGTTTGGTGCTGTTCACTAAAAGGAGATGAGACATGCAGTACAGGATGATTGCGGTGGGAATGATGATGGCGTTGGGCATCGGCTGCTCGGCCCAGGCTCAGGACTGCGACGCCAATCAGGCGTCGATGAACCAGTGCGCGAGCCAGGAGTACAAGGCGCTGGACGCGGAATTGAACACCCAATACAACGCGCAGATGGGCTACCTGAAGACGCCGGCGCGCAAGAAGGCGCTGCAGGATGCGCAGAAGAAGTGGATCGCGTTTCGTGACGCCGATTGCCAGTATCAGGCCGGCAAGCGGGAAGACGGCGGGAGCATGTGGCCGCTGGTTCAGGCGCAATGCCTGTCAGCGCAGACCAAAGTGCGGGTTGAGCAATTGAAGGCGTATACGGCGTGTCGCCAGGAAGGTTGCCCGAAGTAAAGGCGTAAGAGGCCAGGACATTCGCTAAATCTCCAGCGGTTGAAACGGCCCTTTCCCGGCTAAAGCCGGTCCTACTCAGCGCATGGGGTGTGTCAGTGGGACCGGCTTTAGCCGGGAAGAGGCCAGTCATTACACTGGATCCCCATCGGCAGACATGCCACCTTCGCGAGCAAGCTCGCTCCCACAGGTTTTGCGGAATGGCTGAGAGGGTGAGTCGATCGCCGATCACGTTGGAGCGGCGTTGACGCATCGGCTATGTAAGCAGCATCGTCAAACTGCGGAGAATCGCTTCTCCAGGTAATCAACGATCACCTTCGATTCATACATCCACACCGTCTGACCTTCTTCCTCGATCCGCAGGCAAGGCACTTTGATCCGGCCGCCGCCACTCAGCAATGCCTGGCGATCCGGCTCGTTGTTCTTCGCGTCACGAAGGGCCACGGGCACGTTCAAACGGCGCAGCGCCCGGCGGGTTTTCACGCAGAACGGGCAGGCGTGGAACTGATACAGCGTCAACGCTTTCGCCGACGCATCGACGGCAGCCTGCGCTTCGGGAGAACGCTTCTTTTTGCTCGGCCGGGTCAGAAAATCGCCCGCGATCACGAGCTGTCCGAGCCCGACTCTCACTGCTTTCATCAACACGCTAAAACCTCACTCGGCGGCACGAACCGCCAGACAGCCGCAGCCTAATGCTGCGGCCTTCAGGACGCCGGGATCATTTGATCAGGCTGAGAAACTCGGTGCGGGTCGCGGCGTTTTCGCGGAATTCACCCAGCATCACCGACGTGATCATCGACGAATTCTGCTTTTCGACGCCGCGCATCATCATGCACATGTGCTTGGCTTCAATGACCACCGCCACACCCAGAGCGCCGGTGACCTGCTGAATGGCTTCGGCGATCTGGCGGCTGAGGTTTTCCTGGATCTGCAGACGACGGGCGTACATGTCGACGATGCGCGCGACCTTCGACAGGCCCAGCACTTTGCCGCTCGGGATATAGGCGACGTGGGCCTTGCCGATGAAGGGCAGCAGATGGTGTTCGCAGAGCGAATACAGCTCGATGTCCTTGACGACCACCATTTCGCTGTTGTCGGAGCTGAACAGCGCACCGTTGGTGACTTCTTCGAGGGTTTGCTCATAGCCGCGGCAAAGGTACTGCATGGCTTTGGCTGCGCGTTTCGGGGTGTCGCGCAGGCCTTCGCGGGAGACGTCTTCGCCGAGTTGACCGAGGATGGCGGTGTAGTTCTGTTCCAGAGTCACAGGGGTGTGTTCCGTGTGGGTTCAAAAAACGCAGGGTTGCAGGCCTGCAAAGGCGCACATAGTAGCGTAGCTGGACGCGCAGGGGTACGGCAGGCGGCCCGGACCCCTGCGGCATGGCGCCGCCGGGGCAGTGTCAGCTGACCTTTACCCAACCTTTACCGAGGGGATATGTCGGAATATGTCGGCGTGATGTCTGACGTAACGGGTGACAGATGCCCGGATGAAGAGAGTGCTCATGATGGTTAGCCGAATCGCGAAAATCGCACTGGTGATTGCCCTGGCGTCGTCGGTTTCGGGGTGTTTTTTCGGACCGGGTTGGGGCCGCCACGGCGGTGGCTGGCACGAACACCGTTATTACGACGGCGGCCCCTACGATGGCGGGCGGGGCGGTTATGGGCCCGGACCTGGACCTGGGCCGGGTTACTACCGCCGCTGATTGTCACTGATCATTTGAACGCGTAAAGCAAAGGCTGCGACGGCATTACCTGTCCCTCGCGGCCTTTTTTGTCGGCAGCTGCTTCGTACCTGTTTCGATACCTGATCGCTACCAAACCACGACGCGGATTCACGGGCGTGCGCTGTCAGAAGCAGCAGGTGATGAATGCCTGAGATCAAGCCCGTTTTGAGAGAGAAAACGAAATGTTGAGTCGTATAGCGAAAGTCGCGATGGTCATCGCGGTGATGTCAGCCATGTCCGGATGCTGGCCATTCTGGGGCCCGGGCGGGGGAGGCCACGGTGGTCACGGAGGCGGTGGCGGCGGCGGTCACTATGAAGGTGGCGGCCCGGGTGGCGGCGGCGGTGGCGGCGGTCCTGGTCCAGGTCCGCGCTGATCGGATAAACGCTCAATGAGCGGTGGGAGCGGGCGGGTTGGCGCTCCCACAGGGACTGGTCAGCAAGTCCCCGCGTTACTCGTCACGCCCTTCCATCATGGTCCGCTTGAGGATCACGTACACCGCACCGGCGCCGCCATGCTTGGCGATGCACGATGCGAATCCCAATACCTGCTGATGCTGGCGCAACCACGTGTTGACGTGGCTCTTGATCATCGGCCGCTTGCCGTCCAGCCGCACGGCCTTGCCGTGGGTAATGCGCACGCAACGCACTTCAAGCTTGGCCGCCTCGGCCAGGAATTCCCACATCGTCTCGCGCGCCATTTCGACGCTCATGCCGTGCAGGTCCAGGCTGCCTTCGAAGCTGATCTGCCCAAGCTTGAGCTTGCGCATCTGGCCTTCCTGCACCCCGTCACGGGCCCAGTACAACGTGTCTTCTGGGCCGACATCGATCACGAATTGGTCTGACAGGCCATCAACGGTAATCGTCGCATCGGAACGCACGGTGGCCGCCTGACGAAGCTTGGCCAGGTTCTTACGGTCGGTTTTGGGTTTTCCTACGTCCGCATGTTCAGTCTTGATGGGCTTTACGCCGCGAATCTCACTTCTGAACAGGGAAAAATCGTCGTCTTGCATGGTGGTCTCCGCGAAGGGGGCCAGTTTAACCGCGTCACGCCATAATCGGCGCGACTATCGATGATTTAGACTCTCGATGATTAAACGGCAGCGGATGACGCGAAGGTCAGTCGTGTTTCTTCATCAGATGGGGAGACATGTTGAGTTCACCGGCACGACGACGGCGGCGGCGACTGCGGCGCCAGAACCAGATACCGACGTACAGCATCAGCAAACCGATAATCACCGTCACCACGGCGCCCGCGGGACTGGCGTTGAGTTCGCCCAGCGCAACAGGGTTGCCGATCAGACTGGCAATGCCGGCCATGGCCAACAGCACGCCAGCGGTGGCCAGAACGGCCGAAATCGCAGCGATTATGCGCATCCGCCAGCTGCCCTGGCCCTTGGGGCGCAGGCGACGGGCATCAAAACCATCGGATATTTTCATTCCGATTTCCTCTATGGGTATCGGCGCTCTGACCAGCGCAGTGTGGGGGTGGTTCCCGCCTGGCCAGGTTTCAGGGGCATCGCGCATTGATTACGGATAGGCGGTCAGGTGAACAGGATTACCCTGCCTGACGACTGCATTTGTACGCCTTTTCTTCAGGAACTGCCGGAAAATGATCCGCGCGAGGGGCCTGCGCAGTCAGCTCGGTTGCAACAGCTCCTGTCGAGGGAGGAATCAGATCAGGTCTTTGGTCAGCGCCAGTTTGGCGAAGTTGTCGTTCATGATTGCCATCTCCGCCTGCTGCACCAGCTCGGCTTTGATGACACCGCTCGGGGTCGGCAGGTCGCGGGTGGCGCAGGCGTCTTCAACCAGCGTGCAGCGAAACCCGTAATCCTTGGCCGCGCGCACGGTGGTGCTGACGCTGGAGTGGCTCATGAAACCGCAGACCACCAGGTCCAGACGGCCACGGCTTTCCAGCAGGCTGTGCAGGGTGGTGCGGTCGTCGGTGGAGACCGTGCCATTCAGCGCGTTGGGCAGGCGTTTTTCGATGATGACTTCATCACCCTGTGGCTGCAGTTCGGGGACAAATTGCCCGCGCTCGCCCTGGGGATCGAACATGCCGCCGACGGTGCCGAGATGGCGCACGTGAATGATCGGCGACTTCGCAGCACGGGCTGCGGCGACCAGTTTGACGATGTTGTTGATGGCGTCCTGAACGCCGGTCAGGGCCAGAGGGCCGCTGAGGTATTCCTTCTGCGCATCGATGATGATCAGCGTGGCATTACTTAATGTCGCCGCTGCGTATTCACGGCCACTGAGTTGAAACATGGTCTTTGGACCAGTGTTTGAAACAGACATCGGGGGGCTCCTTCGAGTGGGGCTTTTGCCACATTGTCCACTGGCAGAGCGATTCTGTGAATCGCCGTGCGCACAGACCTCGCTATTTTGCCGGGCTTCAAGCCGTCGAGCAGGTCGCGGTTGCTGTCATAGTGCCTGCAAAACGAGGCAAAGACTGCGGAAAATTTTGCGCGGGGCCGCCGCGGCCGGTGCGGGATCGTTTGTTGCGTGGATGGCTGATAGAATCGCCCGTCGTTTTTTCAAGGAGTCTGCCGTGATCACTTCCCGCCTGCGCACCCTGCGCGATCATATCCGTTGGGCTGTCAGCCGATTCCACGGGGAAGACCTGTTTTTCGGTCATGGCACCGACAACGCGTGGGACGAAGCTCGCCAGCTGGTGCTCGGCGCCCTGCACCTGCCGTGGGAAATTGCCGACAGTTACCTGGATTGCAACCTGGAAGACGAAGAGCTGGTGGCGGTTCAACACCTGATCAAGCGACGCATCGAAGAGCGCGTGCCCACGGCGTATCTGCTGGGTGAAGCGTGGTTCTGCGGGATGTCATTTATCGTGGATGAGCGCGTGCTGATTCCGCGCTCGCCCATCGGTGAACTGATCGAGCAGCGGTTCGCACCCTGGCTGGCCAGCGATCCGGCCCGCATTCTCGACCTTTGCACCGGCTCCGGCTGCATTGGCATCGCCTGCGCCGACGTGTTCCCCGACGCTGAAGTGGTGTTGGCGGATCTGTCGTTCGAGGCGCTGGAAGTGGCGAATCAGAACATCGAGCGCCATGGTGTGGATCAGCGCGTGTACACCGTGCAGGGCGATGGTTTCGACGGCCTGCCGGGCCAGCGTTTTGACCTGATCGTGTCCAACCCGCCGTACGTCGATGCCGAAGATTTCGCCGACATGCCCGACGAATACCAGCACGAACCCGAGCTGGCGCTGGCCTGTGGTGACGACGGCTTGAACCTGGTGCGGCGCATGCTGGCCCAGGCAGCGGACCACCTGGAGGAAAAGGGCTTGTTGATCGTGGAAGTTGGCAACAGCCAGGTTCACGTCGAAGCGCTGTACCCGGAAGTGGATTTCGCCTGGCTGGAATTCGAGCGCGGCGGCCACGGCGTGTTCATGCTGACGGCCGAGCAGTGCCGCAATCATCAAGACCTCTTCGCGGCGCGGATCTAGTCAGGCCATCCGCGGGCCTCTTCCCGGCTAAAGCCGGTCCCACGAGGACACGGCATCCATCCAGATTCACCGCGCATGCTGGATGTAGGACCGGCTTCAGCCGGGAAGGCGTCGGTTGTCACGCCACACATCTGATGGCGAGCACACGGGCCTCCTCCCGGCTAAAGCCGGTCCCACGAGGACACGGCATCCATCCAGATTCACCGCGTATGCTGGATGTAGGACCGGCTTCAGCCGGGAAGGCGTCGGTTGTCACGCCACACAGCTGATGGCGAGCACACGGGCCTCTTCCCGGCTAAAGCCGGTCCCACGAGGACACCGCATCCATCCAGATTCACCGTGTATCCTGGATTTAGGACCGGCTTCAGCCGGGAAGGCGTCGGTTGTCACGCCACACAGCTGATGGCGAGCACACGGGCCTCTTCCCGGCTAAAGCCGGTCCCACGAGGACACGGCATCCATCCAGATTCACCGCGCATGCTGATGTAGGACCGGCTTCAGCCGGTAAGGCGTCGGTCGTCACGCCACACATCTGATGGCGAGCACACGGGCCTCTTCCCGGCTAGAGCCGGTCCCACGAGGACACCGCATTCATCCAGATTCACCGCGCATGCTGGATGTAGGACCGGCTTCAGCCGGGAAGGCGTCGGTTGTGACGCCGCAAATCTGATGGCGAGCACACGGGCCTCTTCCCGGCTAAAGCCGGTCCCACGAGGACACCGCATCCATCCAGATTCACCGTGTATCCTGGATTTAGGACCGGCTTCAGCCGGGAAGGCGTCGGTTGTCACGCCACACAGCTGATGGCGAGCACACGGGC
Source organism: Pseudomonas sp. AK106 (assembly GCF_053903055.1). Classification (NCBI taxonomy): domain Bacteria; kingdom Pseudomonadati; phylum Pseudomonadota; class Gammaproteobacteria; order Pseudomonadales; family Pseudomonadaceae; genus Pseudomonas; species Pseudomonas sp. AK106. Next base: position 3,700,273 of record NZ_CP096426.1, on the reverse strand, counting down.
CTCTTCCCGGCTAAAGCCGGTCCCACGAGGACACGGCATCCATCCAGATTCACCGTGTATCCTGGATGTAGGACCGGCTTCAGCCGGGAAGGCGTCGGTCGTCACGCCACACATCTGATGGCGAGCACACGGGCCTGGCTTAACGCCGGGTCACCGGTGCGTTGCAATCCAGATCAGGAGGCCGGCCTGAAACACGGCAAAGGTCACCAGGCAGGCGATGGTGAAGCGCAATCCGGCGTCGTCCCGGCGGTATTTGTTGACCTTGTCTTCGGTCTTCTTGATCGTAACGTCCTGTTCCTGAATCCTCTGTTCGGCCTGTTGCAGCATCTGCGCGGCGTCGAGGATCTGCACGATCTGGATTTTGTCGGCGTTCCAGGTGTTATTGAGGTTGCCGACCTTGGCGTCCTTGATGGTGCCTTTCAGGTGCTGCGCATCGGCGTAGACGACTTCGAAACCCTGGGTTTTGAGGAAGTGATCACGACGCAGGCGCGTGTCCTCGTTGAGCGCATCCTTGTTGGCCAGCGCAACGCCTTCGATCTTGTACGCGGCGCAACGTTTCTGCGCCCAGGTGATGCCCTGAGCCAGCATGAAGCGCCCCAGACCACGGTTCCACGGGTCGATCTGCAAACCGGATTCCGGGCCGACGCGGACGCTGCGATTGGCGTGGTCCACCCAGATATCCAGTCGATTCTGCTCTTTACGGACCTTCTGACCCGGCAACTGATAGCTCATGCGCAGCAGGCTGAATTCCTTGTTGTGGCGCTCGGCCTTGCCGAACTCGACGAACCGCAGCGGGCGTGCGCCGGTGGCACGGTCGGTGGGCAGAGGCGCCAGACGCAGCATCGAGAAGTGCTCGGCGTGGACTTCTTCCCACAGCACAGGCGCGGCGACTTCGCCTTCTTTGGCATCGGTCGGATCGACCGCGTCGGTTTGCATGGTTGCTTCTGTCATCACGGCGATCCTGTTATCGACATTGCCTGGCACATGGCACCGGCACACGATGCCAGCAGACTGCTATCGGCCGTTTCTGACGAAGCTGAAGGGATCCTGCGTTGAGCTCGAATCGAAGAGCGCCGGCCTCAGGCGGCCGGTATCGAGTCGAGGAATTTCAGGATGCGATCGGTGACTTCGCTGGCCAGTGGCAGCTGTGGATCCTTGTAGGACGCCAACTGCCGCTTGATGTCCATCGGCACGATGCGCAGCACGTGGTTCATGCCGTCGATGATCGCCAGTTGCGAGTCGGGTTTGGCCTTGTGCAGCAGCTCGGCATCGCCCACGCCCACTTGCATGTCGTTGCGCCCCTGAATGATCAGCGTCGGGATCTTCAACTGCGCGAACGCCGCCGTCGGGTTCTGCCGGAACAATGAAATCAGATAAGGCTGCACACTCGGCCGGAACACCACCTGAAGGGGTTCGGGCACGTCGTTGTCGGTCTTGCCGGCTTTGATCTCTTCGATCAGTTGCTCACTGCGCGCCAGCAGCGGAGGAGGGAGGCGATCCTGCAGTTGCTCGCGGACCACTTGATCCACCGGGCGACCGGTGCCGGCTACCGAGATCAACGCCACGGCGCCCGCACGTTCTGCTGCTAGGGTGGCGACCAGCGCGCCCTCGCTGTGGCCCATCAGAATCAGAGGCCCCAGGCGCGTATCGGTTTTGAGCTTGGCGGCCCAGGCGACCGCGTCGTCGACGTACTTTTCGATGCTCAGGTCGCGCTCGTCCGGGGTGGCAGGGCGACTGGCCGCGACGCCGCGCTTGTCGTAACGCACGCTGGCGATGTTGTGCTTGGCGAGGATCAGCGCGAGACGCTTCATGCTGTCGTTGCGCCCACCGTCAGAGTTGTTGCCGTCACGGTCGGTCGGCCCCGAACCGGCGATGATCAACACCACTGGCACGGGTTTGGTCGATTTGGGCAGCAGCAGCGTGCCGAACAGCTCGCCGGTCCCGGTGTCCAGGCTGATGGGGCGCTGCAGCACGACGGGCGTTCCGGCGTGGGCGATGGACGACAGCAGGGTCAGGCTCAAGATGATCGCTCGCAGCGGCCAGAAGCCGCGAATCAGGGGTAAGGCGCTTAGCATTGCAGGACCGTCATCAATAAAGTGTCAATTGGACGCGGGCAAATGAATAAGGTTCGAGGATGAACTGCGCCATAAGCCTGCGTATACTGGCGCGCTTGAGTTTTTGAACGTCCTCGGAGCCTCCCGCATGTCCGGCAATACCTACGGCAAGCTGTTCACTGTCACCACTGCCGGCGAAAGCCACGGTCCGGCACTGGTTGCCATCGTTGACGGCTGCCCGCCGGGCATCGAGCTGTCGCTGGAAGACCTGCAGCGTGACCTCGACCGCCGCAAGCCGGGGACCAGCCGCCACACCACCCAGCGTCAGGAGCCCGACGAGGTCGAAATCCTCTCCGGCGTCTTCGAAGGCAAGACCACCGGCGCGTCCATCGGCCTGCTGATCCGCAACACCGATCAGAAGTCCAAGGACTATTCAGGGATCAAGGACCTGTTCCGGCCCGCCCACGCCGATTACACCTACCACCATAAATACGGCCTCCGCGACTACCGTGGCGGCGGTCGCAGCTCGGCGCGGGAGACCGCCATGCGCGTCGCCGCCGGGGCCATCGCCAAGAAGTTTCTCGCCACCCAGGGCATTACCGTTCGCGGCTACATGAGCCAGCTCGGCCCGATCGAAATCCCGTTCAAGACCTGGGATTCGGTGGAAGACAACGCGTTCTTCAGCCCCGACCCGAGCAAGGTGCCGGAGCTGGAAGCCTACATGGATCAGCTGCGTCGCGATCAGGATTCGGTGGGCGCGAAGATCACGGTTGTGGCCGAAGGCGTGATGCCCGGCCTGGGCGAGCCGATTTTCGACCGTCTCGACGCTGAACTGGCCCACGCGCTGATGAGCATCAACGCGGTCAAGGGCGTCGAGATCGGCGCCGGCTTTGCCTGCGTTGCCCAGCGCGGTACCGAGCACCGCGATGAAATGAGCCCCGAGGGTTTTCTGTCGAACAACGCCGGCGGCATCCTCGGCGGGATTTCGTCCGGCCAGCCGATCATTGCGCACCTGGCGCTGAAGGCGACTTCCAGCATCACCACGCCGGGGCACTCGATCGACGTCGATGGCAACTCCGTTGAAGTCATCACCAAAGGCCGCCACGACCCGTGCGTCGGCATCCGCGCCACGCCCATTGCCGAAGCGATGATGGCCATCGTGCTGGTCGACCACCTGCTGCGCCATCGCGGCCAAAACGCTGACGTGCGTGTCACGACGCCGATTCTGGGTCAGCTGTAATGCCTGAGCCGCGCGTTGCCGCCGCGGTCATCTGAGCGTGGCGGCGCTTCCTTACTGGCGCCTCGCCAGCTTCTATCTCTTCTACTTCGCCCTGCTTGGGGCCACGGCGCCTTACATGGCGCTGTATTTCAGCCACCTGGGTTTTTCCGCTGCGCGCATCGGCGAGTTGGTAGCGATCCCGATGCTGATGCGCTGTGTCGCGCCCAATGTCTGGGGCTGGCTCGGCGATCACACCGGGCGACGTCTGGCCATCGTGCGCTTTGGCGCTCTCTGCGGGCTGGCCTGTTTCAGCCTGATTCTCGTCGACACGTCCTACGCCTGGCTGGCAATGGTCATGGCGCTCTATGCGTTTTTCTGGCACGCGGTGCTGCCGCAGTTCGAAGTCATCACGCTGACGCATTTGCAGGGCCAGACTTCCCGCTACAGCCAGATCCGGCTGTGGGGATCGATCGGCTTCATCCTCTCGGTGGTCGTGCTGGGCCGGATGCTCGAGTGGTTCAGCCTGGATTACTACCCGCAACTCTTGCTGCTCATTCTGATCGGCATTGTCGCCAGCAGTTGGTGGGTGCCGAATGCACAACCGGTGGTCTCGGGCGCGCGGGTCGCGGGGGAGGGGTTTCTCAGGCAGTTGATGAGGCCGGGCGTGCTGGCGTTTTACGTCAGCGTCGCCCTGATACAACTCAGCCACGGGCCGTATAACACTTTTCTTACGCTGCACCTGGAACACCTCGGTTACACCCGCGGCATCATTGGCCTGCTCTGGGCGCTGGGGGTGATTGCCGAAGTGTTGATGTTCATGCTGATGAGCCGTGTGCTGCAGCGATTCAGTGTCCGCCAGGTGCTGATGACCAGCTTCGTGATCGCCGCCTTGCGCTGGCTTTTATTGGGTAATCTGGCCGATCATCTGGCGATTCTGATCGTCGCCCAACTGATGCACGCGGCCACCTTCGGCAGTTTTCATGCCTCGGCCGTGCATTACGTGCAGCGCAGCTTCGGCCCGCGCCAGCAGGGTCAGGGTCAGGCGCTGTACGCCGCCCTTTCCGGCACCGGCGGGGCGATGGGCGCTTTGTATGCCGGGTACAGCTGGAATGCGCTGGGCGCCAGTTGGACCTTTGCCATTGCGAGTCTGGCGGCCGTGGCCGCTGCTGTTCTGACCGCCACATGTATGAAAGAGGAGCGCGTATGAGTCGCGAAGCACTGGTGCGGGAAATCATCGAAGCGGGGCAGTTTTTGTACGCCCGGGGCTGGTCGCCCGCCACCAGCAGCAATTATTCCGTGCGCCTGTCGCCGACCGAAGCGCTGCTGACCGTCTCCGGCAAGCACAAGGGCCAGTTGGGCATGGACGACGTGCTGGCCACCGACCTTGCCGGCAACAGCCTGGAGCCCGGCAAAAAGCCGTCGGCTGAAACCCTGCTGCACACGCAGCTTTATAGCTGCAAGCCGGCGGTGGGCGCGGTACTGCACACCCATTCGGTCAACGCCACCGTGCTGTCCCGGCTCACGGCCGGTGATCATCTGGTGTTCGAGGACTACGAGCTGCAAAAGGCCTTCAGCGGCGTTTCCACCCACGAATCAAAAGTGCTGGTACCGATTTTCGACAACGATCAGGACATCGCCCGGCTCGCCGACAAGGTCCAGCCCTGGCTGGACCAACACCCTGACTGCGCCGGTTACCTGATTCGCGGTCATGGTTTGTACACCTGGGGCGCGAAAATGAGCGATGCCTTGCGCCAGATCGAAGCCTTCGAATTCTTGTTCGAATGCGAGCTCAAGACGCTGTCCGTGCTCAACCGCTGATCCCTGACGTACGCAACGATCAACGCACCGCAGCGTTCCCACTGCCTGAATCAACGTGTCGGATCGGCCCCAGAGCCGACCGATGCGGACCGAACCGAGGAAGCCCCGAAATGAGCAGTCTGTCCGTTTATCACGTGTCATCCCCCGAGCTGCCCAACAAGGTCCTGACGCACCTGGAAGACATTGCCTCGACCCTGGCCGAGCACGGTGTGGCGTTCGACCGCTGGCAGGCGGCAGCGCCCATCACCCCGGGCGCCAGCCAGGAGGAGGTCGTCGCGGCCTACCGCACCCAGATTGACAGGCTGATGACCGAGCGCGGTTACGTGACCGTCGACGTGATCAGCCTCAACAGCGATCACCCGCAGAAGGCCGAACTGCGCGCCAAGTTCCTCGAGGAGCACCAGCATGGCGAAGATGAGGTGCGTTTCTTCGTTGCCGGCCGTGGGCTGTTTACCCTGCACATCGACGACTTTGTCTACGCCGTGCTGTGCGAAAAAAACGACCTGATCTCGGTGCCGGCCGGCACCCGCCACTGGTTCGACATGGGCGAGAATCCGCATTTCGTCGCCATCCGCCTGTTCAATAACCCGGAGGGCTGGGTGGCCAAATTCACCGGCGAAAGCATCGCCGGCCAGTTCCCGCGTCTGGAAGACTGATTACCCATGACCATTAAAGCGATCCTGACCGACATCGAAGGCACCACCAGCGCGGTGAGCTTCGTCTTCGACGTGCTCTTTCCGTATGCCAAACAGCATCTGCCCGCGTTCGTTCGCGAGCATGCCGCCGACCCCGAGGTGGCCGCGCAGTTGCAGGCCGTGCGCAACGACAGTGCCGAACCCGATGCGAGCGTCGATCGGGTGATCGAGATCCTGCTGCAATGGATCGCCGAAGATCGCAAAGCCACGCCGCTGAAAGCCTTGCAAGGCATGGTCTGGCAGCAGGGTTATCAGGCCGGCCAGCTCAAGGGGCATGTCTACCCGGACGCCGTGGAGGCGCTGAAACGCTGGCATCAGGCGGGGTACGCGCTTTACGTCTACTCCTCGGGCTCGATCCAGGCGCAGAAGCTGATCTTTGGTTGCTCCGAGGCGGGCGATCTGTCCGGACTGTTCAGCGGCTACTTTGACACCACCTCCGGGCCCAAGCGGGAGGAGGCGTCCTATCGATCGATTGCGTCGAGCATCGGTCAGCCGGCGGAAGCCATTCTGTTTCTGTCTGACATCGTGGAAGAGCTCGATGCGGCGCAAGGGGCCGGCATGGTCACCTGCGCACTGGTGCGCGATGGCGGAGAACTGGATGGGCACATCAACGTCAGCAGTTTTACGGGGATAGAGCCCTGCGCTTTCTGACGATTCAAGCGTGCTGAAAACCGACGGCCGATGTCTTTGACATTGGCCGTTTTTGTATCCAAATGCGGAAAAATGTAAGTTGGTTTTTGTTCGTTTGTGGGAAGTTGCTTGTTTTACGGTCAGGCATGCCTGTTTGTTTTTGACGCTGTGTTTAACCCTCCTCGACTGTGTAACCCTTCGCCTGCCGGACCCTGACAGCTTTTGAGTGCGCCTCGTGCGGTCGTGTTGACGACAGCACCTGACGCCGTTTTCAGCTGCCATGCATAAAAAATCCAAGGGGCATCAGGGCCGCGCATTTGATGGTTTTAAACGGGAGGGGAACATGAAAAACGCGCAGACAGGGACGCTGAGTCCGTTGATACAACAAATGGTCACCAGCATCACTGAACAGGATGGCGATGCGGCCATCGCCAACGCACTTGACTGGCTGAGAGCTGAATGCCGCAGCGAACGGGCCATGCTCTATCAGTACCGAAACGGCGTGCTCCTCAGTTGCATCACGTCGAACGTCGACAGCTACTGGAAGGACCTTTATTGCCAGGGACGCCTGATGATCGAGGACCCGGTTATCCGCTGCTACCGACACACCATGGGCTTTCTGAATTGGGAAGAGGCCTTCAAGACCTACCCGCCATCACCCGCCTACATGGCGGCGGTGGAGGATTGTGACCTGCTGCCGGCCTTCTCCTACGGCTACAGCAGCCAGACGCGGGCCAATCAGGGTGTCATCACCATTTGCACGCTCAACGGCATGGAGCGCCCGCTGACCCACAACGATCGTTACCTGCTGACGAGTCTGGTGCCGATGCTTCATGTGGCGGGGAAAGGGCGTCAACTGCAGACCCGGGCGCTGTCGCCCAAAGAGCTGGAAATTCTCAAGTGGGCGCGGGAAGGCAAGACGGCGTGGGAGATCGGGCTGATAAAGGAAGTCTCGGAAGCAACCGTCAAACATCACTTCAAGAGCATCTACGCCAAGCTCGGGGTGACCAATCGCGCGCAGGCGGTGGGCGAGGCGTTGTGCCGAGGGATTATTCAATAGGCCCGCTCTGACAGACAGCGCCGCAATGACTGTCATTGCGTGAAGGGAGTGACTCGAAAAAAGCTCAAAAAAAACCGCGATAGCATCAACTATCGCGGGAATCTACAAGGGATGCTTCGATGAGAGTGAAACGTGCTGCTGCCGGAACGCAATGTTCCGGCCTGATACCTATCGGGTGTGATAAGTAGGCAAATCAAAACGGTGCTGGCTTTGCAACATCGAGATGGCGGGCAGCTCGCTGGCTTGTGCGGCCAAGTCGCGACGAATCGCGCTGATCACCCATTCCAGTTGCACTGGGGTGTGCAGTTGAGCGTAGGACACGCAGCGACGGATGTTGGTGCCTTGATCGTTACGCAGAGTCAACAGAACCCCACCGTCCGGACGCGGTTGAGTGGTGACTTCGAAATCGGAAAATACGGATGCGAATTTTTCTTGGATGAAAGTCATGTCTAGAGGCTCCATTGCTCATGGGATAACAAGCTTGGAATGACTAGTGCAGTGACTGTGCCAGTTTTTGAGGTTAAATAAATATCAATGAAATCAGCGGCTTACGGTTTTTTAAAAAATGCTGCCTCGTGCAATTTGCATGAATGCCTCTCGTGCATCCTGCAATTTACCGGAGTTGGGAGTGAGTAGTGGGCGACGCGGGGAGGGGTGCACGCATTGCGTGACATAACTGAGACAGCGGTATAGGGGATTTATTTCACGTTGTTGCGAAATTTTCTCGGTGAGCGTTCAGGCGCCACTATCAGCCCCATTGAAACCGATGGTTGGGCGCCGATCATTGGTGCTGGCAGGGTTGGCGTCATGTGAGGCGGCGCTCTCTGCGCTGCGCGCCTGGAGTTGTTGCCGTGAGTGGAACTACCCGCTTTGTCCATGGCTCATAGATTGCCTGGCCCGTAGATCGCCGCATCCCTTGATTCATACCGCGCAATGCATTGCGCTACTGGAGTTACCTATGTCCGAAGCCCCCAACACGACCGGTTCTGCCACGCGCATGACAGACGAAGAAGCACTGGAATTTGCCGAGCAGGTATTCGACCGGGCCCGTGCTGGCGACGCCCCGATGCTCGACCGGCTGCTGGAAAACGGCTTGACCCCCAATCTTCGCAACCACAAAGGCGACACGCTGTTGATGCTGGCCAGCTATCACGGTCATCAAGACGCCGTGCGGGTGCTGCTCAAGCACAAGGCTGACCCTGAACTGCGCAACGACAACGGCCAGAGCCCCATCGCCGGCGCTGCTTTCAAGGGCGATCTGGAAACCGTGAAGATCCTCGTGGAAGCTGGCGCAGAGGTTGAAGGCGCTTCCGCCGACGGCCGCACGGCATTGATGATGGCGGCGATGTTCAACCGTACGGCGATCGTCGATTACCTGATCTCCAAGGGTGCCAACCCTCATATCCAGGATGCCAAGGGCGTCACTCCGCTGATGGCCGCGCAGACCATGGGTGCGACCGAGACCGCCGAGCAGCTCACCCGTCTGGGGGCGTAAGCGATAGAGGCGCGCCGCATTTCCAGCTATTCTGCGCGCCTGTTTTCCAGCCCTCGGACGATCTGCCATGAAAGCTTCACTCATCGAATTCATCAGCAAGATCAGCTCCGGCTGCATGAGCGATGAAGAAATCGAAAAAATCGCCGATGAGGCCACCCAGGCTTACGGCGATCCCGATGCGTTCCTGACCGCCAACCCTGACATCAATTTCGACGACACCTTCCCGATCCCGCTGGGGGAGTGGGTGGTGATCGGCAGCCTTCCCGACACCGTGTTGTTTCAGGCCGATACCTATCCCGACCTGCTCACCGAGATCATGGCGTCGTTTGGCCCGAACGTAATGTTCAACATCAAGCCCAAACAGCTGACCAAGGCCGAACCGCTGGCCGCGCTTAACCGTATACAGATTCAGCTGTCCAGCATGAACAAGGACATGGGCGGGTACGTGTTGATGGACGTCAGCGAGCCGCTGGACCACGTGCTGCAAACGGTGCTGGTCTACGGCGCCGACGTTGAGAGAGTCATGGCACTCGGCGTTGAACTCGGCCTATTGATCGAGCCCGCGCTGGAGGCGCTCAAGGCGCAGATTTGATCGCCTTCGACGCGTTTTGCTGCGCAGACAAATATCCCTGCCGACCAACGGAACCCTCGTTGCAGGCCACCACTCTCAAGTGGGCAAGCCTTCAATAAGGAGCAACACCATGGGTTCTACTTTCAACGGTCTGATCGGCCTGATCATTCTGGCGCTGGATATCTGGGCCATCATCAACGTGCTGAAAAGCGGCGCGGAAACCGGGAAGAAAATTCTCTGGATTTTGTTGATCGTCATCCTGCCGGTGCTGGGCCTGATCATCTGGGCAATCGCTGGCCCGCGCGGCAACGTGCGTATCTAGTAGCGTGCATCTCTAGAAGCGCAGCAAGGCTTCAGAACACATCACGCCCGACTGGCCTGGCCAGTCGGGCGTTTTTGTTGGGGGCGGATCACCCTTGCGCCGCCGCGACATTCGACCTGTCATGCGCCGCGACGTAGAATGCGCGCCTTCTTGTGGGCGGCGCGCCGTCCTGTCATCAGTAGTTATCGGGGACTCCATCCATGAGCGATTATCAAGAAACGTTGTACGAAGGCTATGGCCAGCGCTTTCGCATGGAAAAAATGCTGCATGAAGTGCGCACCGAGCATCAGCATCTGGTGATCTTCCAGAACCCGCGCATGGGTCGCGTCATGGCGCTGGACGGCGTGATTCAGACCACTGAAGCCGACGAGTTCATTTATCACGAGATGCTCACCCACGTGCCGATTCTGGCCCACGGCCGCGCCAAACGCGTCCTGATCATCGGCGGTGGCGACGGCGGCATGCTGCGCGAAGTCGCCAAGCACGCGACGGTCGAGCACATCACCATGGTCGAAATCGACGGCACCGTGGTCGAGATGTGCAAGGAATACCTGCCGAATCACTCCAAAGGCGCTTTCGATGATTCGCGTCTTAACCTGGTCATCGACGACGGCATGCGCTTCGTTGCCAACACCGAGGAAAAATTCGACGTCATCATTTCCGATTCCACCGACCCGATCGGGCCGGGCGAAGTGCTGTTCTCGGAGAATTTCTATCAGGCCTGCCATCGCTGCCTCAACGAAGGCGGCATTCTGGTCACGCAGAACGGCACGCCATTCATGCAGCTGAGCGAAGTGCAAACCACGGCAGGGCGCATGAATGGACTGTTCGCCGACTGGCATTTCTATCAGGCAGCGGTGCCCACCTACATTGGCGGCGCGATGACCTTTGCCTGGGGCTCTACGGATTCCCAGCACCGCAAGATTTCGCTGGACACTTTGCATCAGCGGTTCGCCGGCAGCGGCATCGTCACCCGTTACTACAACCCTGAGGTCCACATCGGCGCCTTCGCATTGCCGCAGTACGTGCTTCAGGCGATCAGCAAGCCAAGCAACGCCTGACCTCGCTGCAAGGTTACGTAAACCTGACATCCATGGGCTGATGTCAGGTAAGCGTAACTTCTCCTTGATCGCCCTGCATGTCACGTATACATTCCATTCATCGTTGAATGTTATGCAGGCGTGACAAATGGACGCGACGTTGTTGCTTGAGCGGCTGGGTAGCCAGATCGAAGAAATGCGTAGGTCCCGCGGGCTGACTCAGGTTCAGTTGGCCTACCAGTCGGGCATGACACGGCAAAAGCTTGCCGAAGTCGAAAAAGGCAGCCCGACCGTGGCGGTGAATTTCTACGCCAAGGTCCTGGCCGCGTTGAATGCCGAGATAAAAGTCGTCTCCGCACGACGTCCGACGTTTGAAGAGCTGCGCGAGGTGTTCCAGTGAAACCCCTGGATCGTGTACGCATTTTTACCCCGGAGGGTGAGAGTGGTGAGCTGTCGGCATCGGCGTCCGGCGACTACCTGTTTCGCTACGGCCTGGACGCCAGCCCGGCGTCGCAGATCAGCCTGACCATGGGGGTTCGCGATGCGGCCTACGTATCGCGCAGCCTGCACCCGGTCTTCCAGATGAACCTCCCCGAAGGCTTCGTGCTGGAACAGCTGCGCAATCGCCTCGCTAAAACCACACCCATCAACCCGATGCTGCTCATGGCATTGACCGGCAGCGGTTCGCCGGTCGGCCGCGTGGCGGTGGCGTCTCCCATGATCGACGAGTTGCTGGGTGGCGCGGGCCCCGTCCCAGGCAGAAGCCTGGGGCAGATACTCAGTTGGGACGGGACGCAGGATCTGTTTGCCGAACTGGTCGATCAGTACATTTTGCGCACCGGGATTTCAGGTGTTCAGCCCAAAGTCATCGTGCCCGACTCGGATTTCGTCACGGACCCGAAAGCCACGCTGTTGATGCCGGAACTGATCGTCAAATCGGGGAGGGCGGACTTCCCCGGGTTGGCCGTTAACGAGTACGTGTGCATGGACGCTGCGCGCGGAGCCGGCATGCCGGTGCCGGAATTTCATCTGTCGGATAACCGCCAGCTGTTCGTCATGCGCCGTTTTGATCGTGATGCTGAGCAGCGGGCCATCGGCTTCGAGGACATGGCTGTGCTGATGGGCCGGGGCACCGAGCAGAAATACGACTCCAGCTACGAAAACATCGCCAAGGCCATTCGCCTGTTTTGCGCGCCTGAGCATGTGCGTGAATCGCTGTATCAATTCTTCGACATCGTCGCGCTCAGTTGCATGGTCGGCAACGGCGACGCCCATCTGAAGAACTTCGGGGTGTTGTATCGCGACCCGCTGGGAGCGGACGCACAACTGGCGCCGGCCTACGACATCGTCAACACCACTGCGTACATAAAGGACGACGCGCTTGCCCTGCGTCTGGATGGCTCAAAGAGCCTGTTCGGATCGCGGCTCGGCATTCTGAGCCTGGCGTCGACCTGTGACATCCGCAAACCGAACGTGCGCATTGCGCGACTGATCGCGGCCGTGCAGGCGTCCCTGCAGGAAAACGCCTCGCTCCACCCCCACGCGCCCCTTGTCTTTGAAGCCATCGAGCACGCCGTCGAGCGCTATGCCCAGACGTTCAAGGTTTAATCCTGATTCGAGGCTTTGTAAGAAAATATGTGAGGGGGAACTAATCAACGGAATTTTCACCGTTTCTTCGGGAAGATTCGCGCCGTTCCGAGATTGCTCCCTGATTGTGATAACCGTTTGTGCCGATCCGTCATGAAGAATGCGCGGCATCGGTGGTAAACCGCGGAGGTTCACGTAATATTTGGCCCCCGCAGCCCGGACCGGCATTTCGATGGGGTCGGGCGCACAGCTTTTTGAACTTAAACCTGAATCCAACGGATCCCACAACCCATGGCCAAAACGGACGCCCCGGCGCGCGCGCCGCAACCTACCGTCAAATCGCACCTGGCCTATACGCTCCTGAGCGGCCTGGTGCTGATGGTTCTGTACACCCTTCTGCGCGTAGCGCTACTGGTCTATAACCGCGAAGGCATCGGTGCGACGCCAGCGTCGACCTTCGTCGAGGCGTTCGCCAATGGCCTGCGGTTCGATTTGCGTCTGGTCGTGTACATCCTGATTCCCCTTCTGCTGTCCCTGTTCAGCGCGCGCATGATGGCGGCCCGTGGGGTCTTCCGCTTCTGGCTGACGCTGGTCGCGAGCCTGACCGCGTTCTTCGGCCTGATGGAGATGGATTTCTACCGTGAATTCCACCAGCGCCTGAATGGCCTGGTGTTCCAGTACGTCAAAGAAGACCCGAAAACCGTCCTGAGCATGATCTGGTACGGCTATCCGGTGGTTCGCTATCTGCTGGCGTGGGCGCTGGTCACCTGGCTGCTGAGCCTGGTCTTCAAAGGCGTCGATCGCGTGACCCGGCCCCGTGGCGGGTTCAACGTTGCCAGCGCTGACAACCGTGTGGTGGCGCCGCTGTACAAGCGCGCCGTGGTGTTCCTGCTGTGCCTGGTGGTGGCCGTCATCGCCGCTCGCGGCACCCTGCGCCAGGGTCCGCCGCTGCGTTGGGGCGATGCGTACACCACTGACTCTAACTTCGCCAACACCCTCGGGCTAAACGGCACGCTGACGCTGATCGCGGCCGCCAAGAGCCGGATGTCCGAAGACCGCGACAACATCTGGAAGGCGACCCTGCCTCAGGCCGAAGCCCAGCAGGTCGTTCGTGACATGCTGCTGACCGCCAACGACAAGCTGATCGATCCAGAAAAAGCCGCTGTGCGTCGTGATTTCACGCCGCCGCCGGCCAACACGCTGCCGATCAAGAACGTCGTCGTGATCCTGATGGAAAGCTTCGCCGGCCATTCGGTGGGTGCGCTGGGCGACGAGTCGAACATCACGCCTTACTTCGACAAACTGTCCCAGGAAGGTCTGCTGTTTGATCGCTTCTTCTCCAACGGCACACACACCCACCAGGGCATGTTTGCGACCATGGCCTGCTTCCCGAACCTGCCGGGCTTCGAGTACCTGATGCAGACGCCGGAAGGCAGCCACAAACTGTCCGGTCTGCCGCAGCTGCTCAGCGCGCGCAAGTACGACGACGTGTATGTCTACAACGGGGACTTCGCCTGGGACAACCAGTCGGGCTTCTTCAGCAACCAGGGCATGACCAACTTCATTGGCCGCAATGACTTCGTCAATCCGGTGTTCTCGGACCCGACCTGGGGCGTTTCCGACCAGGACATGTTCGACCGTGGCGCCGAGGAACTCAAAGCCCGCGAAGCCAAGGGCAAGCCGTTCTATGCGTTGCTGCAGACCCTGTCCAACCACACGCCGTACGCACTGCCGGCAAACCTGCCGGTCGAGCGTGTGACCGGCCATGGCACGCTGGATGAACACCTCACCGCCATGCGTTATTCGGATTGGGCGCTGGGTCAGTTCTTCGAGAAGGCCAAGAAAGAGCCGTACTACAAGGACACGCTGTTTGTGGTCGTCGGTGACCACGGCTTCGGCAACAACGAGCAGATCACCGAGATGGACCTGGGCCGCTTCAACGTGCCGATGCTGATGATCGCCCCGGGCCTGCAGGACAAGTTCGGCAAGCGCAGCAGCATCGTCGGCACGCAGATCGACATCGTCCCGACCATCATGGGCCGCCTGGGTGGCGACACCGTGCACCAGTGCTGGGGCCGCGACCTGCTCAATCTGCCAGCGGGAGACGAGGGCTTTGGTGTGATCAAGCCATCGGGCAGCGAGCAGACGGTTGCGCTGGTCACTGGCAACCGGATCCTGATCGAACCCAAGGAAATGGAGCCGAAGGTGTACAGCTACGAGTTGGGCACCAAGCCCCACGCCGAGCTGATGCCGAACGCGCCGGACGTCACCGAGTTGCGCAAGAAGCTCGACAGCTTCCTGCAGACCGCGACCAAGAGCCTGCTGGACAACACGGCAGGGGTCAAAGACGCCAAGCCGCAATGACTGCAGCCTGATGAAGAACGCCCCGAGACCGGGGCGTTTTTTTTGCCTGCGGATCGTTGGCATCACGCTGCTAACGTCAGCCGGGCGCTGACGATTCGGGTTGAACGTCGTTGCGCTGCAAGGGTCAAGATCACTAGGCCGTTGTCCGGCCCTTACTGAGGAGACATTGATGAAAGTGTGGACTATTTCGTTTCTGGACAAAGACGGTGTGCAGCAAACCCTCGATCTTGAATCCGATCACCGTCCCAGTGATGAAGAGGCTGCGCAGCGAATCCGTCCGATCCTGTTTCCGGTCGCCAGTGATCTTGATCTGATCGACCTCGACGGTCGCACCGCCGAGCCCACCGTGAAGACACTCAAAGAGCAGAACGCGGTACAGATCATCTCCATCGTAGAAGCCCCCTAAAAAGCCTGGGTTTCCCGCCAACCTGCCAATTGGCAACGCACTATCAATGCGCGTACTCTGCCAGTGAGGTCGGTGAAGCATCTACCCGAGTCAGCTCGCGTACGTATGCCCGTTTTGTAAAACGCACCGGCCTTGTCAGCGACATGCTTGAGTCCCGGGCGGCAGATGACCTGCCGCTACACGCCTCGCCATCGGGGAGTGTTTCGGGATAGTTGAAACTCTATCTATCGTTGCATAGGAGGACGTTTCATGAGCACAGCCTATCAAGAAGACGTCAGCAGCCATGTTCTGCGCTGCATGAAAGAAGGCGGTTTCGACTTCGCACGCATTCACCCCATCGAGTTCTATGCCACCTTTCCGGATGAGGACCGGGCGCGTCAGGCAGCGGAAAAATTTCGTGGCGAGTCAGTCAATGTTCAGCTCAATGCTCTGGAAGACGGTGCGTGGCACCTGGAACTGAGCAAGTTGATGTACGCGACCTACGACGGGATAGGCGACTTCGAGCAGGATTTCCAGACCGCGATTTTCGGTCTGGACGGGGAGGTTGAAGGCTGGGGCGTCAAGCAGGAGCTCAAGCGCCTTCATTGATCGGGCTTAATTGACAGTCAGGCCCGAAAACAGGGCATGCACGGTTGAATGCCGTCTCTCGGCTCCACGGCAAATCAGTGGAGCGGGAGAGGCACCGAGCCGAATCGCAGGCAAAAAAAAGCCGCTCTCATGGGAGCGGCGGAAAGGGAATATCGGGTGGCGTTGCCAATCAGGTTTTGAGCCAATCGCCTTGTGGAATCCAGCGGGTTGGTCTGCGGTATGAGGCGATTATGCTCAGTGCGCGTAACGCGCGGAAATGAACTGTGGCTATGCCTGCGATAGATTTTCAAACGGAACGACGCTTCGCCATGAAGCGCCGGGGAACGGGTTAGGGCGCATCGTGCACAGGAATGGTGCGGACGCTCCGGCTGTTTAATTCAACCCATTGATATTAAAGCGTTTATGCCGATGGCACGGGCCTTGCGAAGGCTCTGGTGTCCATGGTGACAAGGAGTACGGCATGATCCGCACCTTTTATGACGAGATGTACGATGCGGGCGGCATAGTTCGTCCGCATTATCGGGAATTCGCCCGCTGGTTGGGCGAAGCGCCGCCTGAGTTGCTCGCTCAGCGCCGGCGTGAGGCCGATCTTTTGTTTCATCGCGCCGGGATCACGTTCACGCTGTACGGCGACGAGCAGGGCACCGAGCGGCTCATCCCTTTCGACACGATTCCGCGCAGCATTCCGGCCAGCGAATGGCGGGTGGTCGAGCGCGGCTGCATACAGCGCGTCAAGGCGCTGAACATGTTTCTCGCTGACCTCTATCACGATCAGCGCATCATCAAGGCCGGGATCATTCCCGCCGAACAGGTCCTCGCCAACGAGCAATACCAGTTGGCGATGCAGGGCCTGAATCTTCATCGTGACCTGTATTCGCACATCTCAGGCGTCGATCTGGTGCGTGATGGCGACGGCACGTATTACGTGCTCGAAGACAACCTGCGCACGCCCAGCGGCGTGAGCTACATGCTCGAAGACCGCAAGATGATGATGCGGCTGTTCCCCGAGCTGTTCGCCGCGCAACGCATCGCGCCGATCGATCACTACCCGAACCTGCTGCTGGACACCCTGAAAAGCTCCAGCCCGCTGGATAATCCGAGCGTCGTGGTGCTGACGCCCGGGCGCTTTAACAGCGCGTTTTTCGAGCACGCGTTTCTGGCTCGGGAAATGGGCGTCGAACTGGTGGAGGGCGCTGACCTTTTCGTGCGCGATGACCGCGTGTTCATGCGAACCACCGACGGCCCGAAAGCGGTCGACGTGATTTACCGCAGGCTCGACGACGCGTTCCTCGATCCGCTGGCATTCAACCCGGATTCAATGCTCGGCGTGCCGGGCCTGCTGTCCGCGTACCGTTCGGGCAATGTGGTGCTGGCCAATGCCATCGGCACCGGCGTGGCGGACGACAAGTCGGTTTACCCCTTTGTGACCGACATGATCCGTTTCTACCTCGACGAAGAGCCGATCCTGAAGAACGTGCCGACCTGGCAGTGCCGCAAGCCCGAAGAGCTGTCCCACGTGCTCGCCAATCTGGGCGATCTGGTGGTCAAGGAAACCCAGGGCTCCGGCGGTTACGGCATGCTCGTGGGCCCCGCCGCCACCGCCGCGGAAATCGAGTCGTTCCGGGCGCGGCTCAAAGCCAAGCCCCACGCGTATATCGCGCAACCGACCTTGTGTTTGTCGACCTGTCCGACCTTCGTCGAGAACGGCATCGCCCCGCGCCACATCGACCTTCGCCCGTTCGTCCTGGCTGGCCGTGAAACCCGTGTAGTGCCCGGTGGTCTCACGCGCGTTGCCTTGCGCGAAGGGTCGCTGGTGGTGAACTCGTCGCAGGGTGGCGGAACCAAGGACACCTGGGTGGTCGAGGATTAAGGATGCCTGCCAATGCTAAGTAGAACTGCCTCGGATTTATATTGGATGTCGCGGTACCTGGAGCGGGCCGAAAACCTCGCGCGGATGCTCGACGTCAGTTACTCGCTGTCGCTGATGCCACAGGACGGACGCGGGGATGGCCTCAATGAAATCGCCATGCCACTGCTGATCACCGGAACCCTGGACGATTACCTGGAGCGCCACGGCGACCTGCACGCCGAGCGCTTGCTGCACTTTTTCGCGCTGGACGCCGAAAACCCGGCCAGCATCTTCAGCTGCCTGGGCGCGGCGCGGGCCAGTGCCCATGCGGTACGCGGGCGTATTACTGCGGACATGTGGGAAAACATCAACGCCACTTACCTGGAAATTCGCGGCATCGCCGAGCAGGGATTGAGCCGCTACGGCATGAGCCGTTTCTGCGAGTGGGTCAAGGAGCGTTCGCACCTGTTCCGCGGCGCGACCTACGGCACCATCATGCGCAACGACGCCTTCCGGTTCATCCGTCTGGGGACGTTCATCGAGCGCGCCGACAACACCCTGCGCATGCTCGATGCGCGTTATGAAATGCTCGAATTGCGCGGCCCGTCCGCCAACGCGGCGGCAGACAGTTCCGCCGCCGGCTACTACCAATGGAGTGCGCTGTTGCGCGCCTTGTCGTCATTCGAGGCGTACACGGAAGTCTATCGCGACGCACCGGGTGCTCGTCAGGTCGCTGAATTGCTGCTGTTGCGTGCGGATATTCCGCGCTCATTGCGTGCGTGTCTGGAGGAGCTGGACATCATTCTCGCCAGTCTGCCCGGGGCCAATGGCCGTCCCGCTCAGCGTCTGGCCGCCGAGCTGGACGCTCGCCTGCGCTACACCGGCATCGACGAGATTCTCGATGAAGGCCTGCATGAGTGGTTGAACGAATTCATTCCACTTCTGGCCCAACTGGGTAGCGTCATTCACACTTCTTACCTGGAGGCTGCATGAGACTCTCAATTAGCCACGAGACCACTTATCACTACGACGATCAGGTCCGCGCCAGCATCCAGTATTTGCGTCTGACCCCCCACGACAGCGAGCGTCAGCAAGTGCTGAGCTGGCAGTTGGCGTTACCCCGTCCGGTGCGCGCGCAGATCGATCCTTTCGGCAATATTCTCCACGTGCTGACCCTGGACGAGCCCCACGAAGCGATCGTGATTGGCGCACGTGGCCAGGTCGAGATCGACGAGAAGCGCGAGTCGGAACATGAGAGCCAGTCGTCGCTGCCGTTCCTGCGTTTCACCCGCCTGACCGAAGCTGACGAAGCGATTCGCGCCTTCGCCGTCGCGCAGACCCAGAAGCGCACCGACCGCACTGCGCTGATCGATATGATGCACGCGCTCAACGAACACATCACTTACACGCCGGGCGCGACAGCGGTGGATACCTGCGCTGCCCAGGCATTCGCCAACCGCGCGGGCGTCTGTCAGGATCACACCCACGCATTTCTGGCCTGCGCCCGCAGCCTTGGGGTGCCGGCGCGCTATGTGTCGGGTTACCTCTACAGTGACAGCAGCGAACATCTGTCCAGCCATGCGTGGGCAGAGGCCTGGATCGACGACGCCTGGTACAGCTTCGACGTGACCAATCAGTTGGCGATCCCGGAGCGGCATCTGAAGCTGGCGGTGGGCCTGGATTATCTGGATGCCTGTCCGGTACGTGGCATGCGCCGCGGCGGCGGTTGTGAGCAGATGCACGCCAAGGTCGTGGTGTCGCCCTCAGCGCCGATTGCGGTTCCGGCGGCGAAGAAAAAGCCTGTTCCCGCGCCGATGATCCAGGTGCAACGCCAGGGCTGATCAGCCCGTCGCGGTCGAGCGCTCAGCTCGGCCGCGTTCCCACGGTCTGCGCGCCACTCAGTGCGACAGACAGCCCTGCGTTCATTTCGCCCAACGCGCTGATCTCATACAATCAGCCCCCTTACGATCCGCTGCCAGACCATCCGCCGCCACGCCCTCCAAGACGCAACCACGCGATACCCGCACGGCCAACGGCCGCCTGTTTGAAACAGGCAGCCCGCCGAGTGCGTGTGGGGGTCTGCAGGTAGCAGAGCGAAGCATGCTCAGCCGAACAGTCGCGTCATGTTCGGCAGGATCAGCAGCAGTGTGGTCGCGAAAACGATTAATCCGGCCTGACGTATTTTCGAGCGTTTGAACCTGAACTTGAACATGGTAAATGCCTTTTCTTGTTATTCCTGAGCAACAGAAACCCATGGACCTTGGGCGTGACCAAGACGAGGGTTGGCAAAGGTGAGGCAAAAGAGCAGGTGCCCCGATCAGCAAATCGCGGGCGGCAGGCGCTGGGTGAAACGATTTTGTTATGGCGCCACTGCTACTGACTAAACCTTAGAAGCCACGTGCCGCGCGGTTTAGATCATTGAGGACTAACCAGTTGCGCCTTTATAACTTTAGCACTTTTGGCGAATGGCCATCGCTCAAATATTCGCCTGCTAGACGCCTGCGTCCAAAACGGTCCACGCTCAATAGCTCGCTACCGTTCGTCCGAGTCCGAAACTTCGCACAACCCGCTACCCTGTCACTTGATCCGGCGAAACAGCGCGCCCTGTGTGTCGCTTCGTGATAGACAGTGCCCCCATGACAGTTCGACTGTCGATCGCACAGATAAAAAGACAGTTCATCGGGTTAGCGAGGACAGGATGACCGAAGCGTTTATTTACGATGCCTTGCGCACGCCGCGGGGCAGGGGCAAGTCGGACGGCGCGTTGTACAGCGTCAAACCGGTGGAGCTGGTGGCAGGGCTGTTGAAAGAACTGCAAGTGCGCAATCACCTCGACACCCACCACGTCGATGACATTGTGCTGGGCTGCGTCACGCCCATTGGCGATCAAGGCGCCGACATCGCCAAAACCGCAGCGCTGGTCGCCAATTGGGCCGTGAGCGTGGGCGGGGTTCAGGTCAACCGGTTCTGCGCCTCGGGGCTTGAAGCGGTGAATCTGGGGGCGATGAAGATCCGCTCCGGGTTCGAGGACTTGGTGGTGGTGGGCGGCGTGGAGTCGATGTCGCGCGTGCCGATGGGCACTGACGGCGGCGCCTGGATGCTGGACCCGCACACCAATCTGCACACCCACTTTACGCCCCAGGGGATCGGCGCCGATCTGATCGCCACCCTCGAAGGCTTCAGCCGCGACGATGTCGACCTGTTCGCCGTGCAGTCCCAGCACAAGGCGTCACTGGCGCGCGAGCGGGGTGCGTTTCGCCGTTCGCTGGTGCCGGTTAAAGACCAGAACGGCCTGCTCTTGCTCGACCATGACGAGTTCATTCGTCCCGACACCACGTCCGAGGCCCTGGGCAAGCTGCGCCCGAGTTTCGAAGCAATCGGCAAAATGGGCTATGACGCCACGGCGCTGCGGGTCTACAGCCATGTTGAACGGATCGAACACGTGCACACGCCGGGCAACAGCTCCGGCATCGTCGATGGCGCCGCCTTGATGCTGCTCGGCACCGCGCAAAAAGGCCAGGCGCTGGGGCTGCGACCACGGGCCCGCATTGTGGTGACGGCGGTGACCAGCACCGATCCGACCATCATGCTCACCGGTCCTGCGCCCGCTACGCGCAAAGCCTTGGCGCGAGCCGGGCTGACCATTGATGACATCGACCTGTTCGAGGTCAACGAAGCCTTCGCCTCGGTGGTGCTCAAGTTCATCAAGGACATGGGCGTCGACCCCGACAAGGTCAACGTCAACGGCGGCTCGATTGCCCTCGGCCACCCACTGGGTGCCACGGGTTGCATCATTCTCGGCACGCTGCTCGACGAGCTGGAAGCCCGGCAGTTGCGTTACGGCCTGGCGACCCTGTGCGTCGGCGGCGGTATGGGCATCGCGACGATCATCGAACGGGTATGAACGTGGAGCACGATAAGCGCTTCGCCCACCGCCTTTATCCGATAACTGTTTCAGGAAGAAAGACCGCATGAGCGATGCCATCCGCTACGAAACCGGGCCGGATCAGATCATCACGCTGACCATCGACATGCCCGGCCAGCAGGCCAATACCATGAATGCGGCCTATCGCCAGGCCATGGCGGAGACCCTTGAACGCCTGCTGGCGGACAAAGAGGCCATCGCCGGTGTGATCATCCGCTCGGCGAAGAAGACGTTCTTTGCCGGCGGAGACCTCAACGAGCTGAGTCAGATTGACGCCGCCCGCGCTGCCGCTTTCTACCAGATGACCATGGACGTCAAGGCCCAGCTTCGCGCGCTGGAAACATTCGGCAAACCGGTGGTGGCCGCCATCGAGGGTTCTGCTTTGGGCGGTGGCCTGGAGCTGTGCCTGGCCTGTCACCATCGCATCGCAATCAATGGTGGCCAGGTCAGATTGGGCTTGCCGGAAGTCACCCTCGGTTTGCTTCCGGGTGGCGGCGGCACCGTGCGGCTGGTGCGCATGTTGGGGCTGGAGAAAGCCCTGCCGTTGCTGATGGAGGGCCGGACCCTGGGCGTCGATCACGGGTTGAAACTCGGTGTGATCGATCAGTTGGCCAGCGACGCCGATGACCTGATGGCCAAGGCGCGTGAATGGATTATGGCCAATCCGGCGCCGATCAAAGGCTGGGATCAACCGGGGTTTGAATTGCCCGGCGGCACGCCTGCGCACCCGAAAGTGGCGCAGATGCTGGCCATCGCGCCGTCGATCCTGCGCAGCAAAACCTGGGGTTGTTACCCGGCGCCGGAGAAGATCCTGGCCGCCGCCGTGGAAGGCGCGCAGGTGGATTTCCATACGGCGGAGAAAATCGAGGCGCGTTACTTCACCGAGCTCGCCACCGGCCCCATCGCCAAGAACATGATCGGCAGCTGGTTTCAGCTCAACCGGGTCAAGGCCGCAGAGGCGCGGCCCAAGGCGCCGCCGGTGTTCAACATGCGCAAGGTCGGCATTCTCGGGGCGGGGTTAATGGGTGGCGGCATTGCCTATGTCACGGCGGTGGCGGGCGTCAGCGTGATCCTCAAGGACGTCAACCTGGCGGCGGCGCAGAAGGGCAAGGATTACTCGGCGCGGTTGCTGAACAAGCAGGTTGCCAGCGGTCGCCTCACCGAGGCTCAGCGCGACGCCGTGCTGAGCCGAATCAAGCCGACCGGCCGCGACAGCGATCTCGAAGGTTGCGACCTGATCATCGAGGCGGTATTCGAGAATCGCGAGCTGAAAGCGCAGGTCAGCGCCGCCGCCGAGCAGGTGGTGGTGCCCAATGCGGTGATTGCGTCCAACACCTCGACGCTGCCCATTACCGGGCTGGCCAGCGCCATCAGCCGGCAAGAGCGCTTCATCGGCCTGCATTTTTTCAGCCCGGTGGAGAAGATGCGCCTGGTGGAAATCATCAAGGGCGCACGCACCAACGACATGACCCTGGCGCGGGCCTTCGATTTCGTTCAGCAGATCGGCAAGACCGCGATTCTGGTCAACGACACACGTGGCTTCTTCTCCTCACGGGTGTTCGCCACCTATGCCGATGAAGGCATTGCCATGCTCGGCGAGGGCGTCAGTGCGCCGATGATCGAGACCGAGGCGCGCAAGGCCGGTATGCCCGTGGGGCCGCTGGCGGTGTCCGACGAGGTGTCGTTGAGGCTGATGATTCAGATTCGCCAGCAGGCGCGCAAGGACCTGGCCGAGCAGGGCGTTGAGCGGGCCGGGCATCCGGCCGACGCGGTGATCGAGCAGCTGCTGCATGAATTTGATCGCGCAGGGAAAACCTCCGGTGGCGGTTTTTACGACTACCCCGACGGCGCGCCCAAGCACTTGTGGCCAGAGCTGAAAATCCGGTTCGAGAAGCCCGACGCACAGATCAGTGGTCAGGATATTCGCGACCGCTTGCTGTTCATCCAGGCCCTCGAAACGGTGCGCTGCATGGAGGAGGGCGTGCTGCGCTCAACAGCGGACGCCAATGTTGGTTCGATGCTCGGGATCGGCTTTCCGGCCTGGACCGGCGGGTCTTTGCAGTTCATCAATCAATACGGGCTGAAGCCGTTCATTAACCGCGCCCGCGCCTTGGCTGAGCGCTACGGCGAGCGCTTTAAACCGCCTGCGCTGCTGTTGCAGAAAGCCGAGGAAGGGACGCTGTTCTAGCGAAGACTCCTCGCTGTGCCGTATCAAGTGTTGGGACAGCGTGGGTTCAACTGAACACGGCGCACTGCTTCAACTGGGCCTTGCCTTGCCCTGGCCTTCAAGGCAGGCTTGGCCCACGCATTTTCGCTTTTGTCGCTTCAGGGATTTTTATGTCGTTACGCATCTGCATTCTGGAAACCGACGTACTTCGCCCGGAACTGGTCGATCAATACCAGGGTTACGGGCGGATGTTCGAGAAACTCTTCGCGCGCCAGCCGGTGCCAGCGGAATTTGTCGTCTACAACGTCATGCAGGGCGATTACCCGCCAGATGACGAGCCGTTCGACGCGTATCTGATCACCGGCTCCAAGGCTGATTCCTTCGGCACCGATCCGTGGATCGAAACCCTGAAAACCTACCTGCTCGACCGCTACAAGCGCGGCGACAAGTTGCTGGGTGTGTGTTTCGGTCATCAGTTGCTGGCACTGCTACTGGGCGGCAAGACCGAGCGCGCGCCACAGGGGTGGGGTGTCGGCATTCATCATTACAACCTCGCACCCACCCAACCGTGGATGACGCCGGCGCTGGACAAGCTCACGCTGCTGATCAGCCATCAGGATCAGGTCACTGCGCTGCCCGAAGGCGCGACGGTCATTGCCACCAGCGAGTTCTGCCCGTTTGCTGCTTATCACATCAACGACCAGGTGCTGTGCTTCCAGGGGCATCCGGAATTCATCCACGACTACTCGCGCACGCTGCTCGACATCCGCCAGGACGCCCTGGGCGAACAGGTCTACGGCAAAGGCATCGCCAGCCTGGAAGAAGACCACCACGGCACGGCGGTGGCGGAATGGATGATGCGGTTTGTGGCGAACAAGCGGCCGGTGAGCTAAAGCGCTGTTTTGCCGGGTGCAATAACCAGGCAGGACCGGCTTCAGCTGGATTGCGCGTAGGACCGGCTTTAGCCGGGAAGGGGTCAGTTGCCACGCTGCAAAATTGATGCTGCTCAAACCGGCCTCTTCCCGGCTAAAGCCGGTCCTACTGACAGCGCGTATTCCACCTGCGGGACCGGCTTCAGCCGGGAAGGCGTCAGTCGCCACGCTGCAAAATTGATGGTGCTCACGCGGGCCTCTTCCCGGCTAAAGCCGGTCCTACTGACAGCACGTATTCCACCTGTGGGACCGGCTTCAG
Source organism: Pseudomonas sp. AK106 (assembly GCF_053903055.1). NCBI lineage: Bacteria > Pseudomonadati > Pseudomonadota > Gammaproteobacteria > Pseudomonadales > Pseudomonadaceae > Pseudomonas > Pseudomonas sp. AK106. The sequence goes on along the minus strand of NZ_CP096426.1, from coordinate 3,675,292 downwards.
CGGGGAAGGCTCAGTTGCCACGCTGCAGAATGGATGGTGCTCACACCGGCCTCTTCCCGGCTAAAGCCGGTCCTACTGACAGCACGTATTCCACCTGTGGGACCGGCTTCAGCCGGGAAGGCGTCAGTTGCCACGCTGCAAATTTGATGGCGCTCACACCGGCCATTTCCCGGCTAAAGCCGGTCCGACTGACAGCACGTATTCCACCTGTGGGACCGGCTTCAGCGGGGAAGGCGTCAGTTGCCACGCTGCAAATTTGATGGCGCTCACACCGGCCATTTCCCGGCTAAAGCCGGTCCTACTGACAGCACGTATTCCACATGTGGGACCGGCTTCAGCCGGGAAGGCGTCAGTTGCCACGCTGCAAAATGGATGGCGTTCACACCGGCCACTTTCCCGGCTAAGGCCGGTCCTACTGACAGCGCGTATTCCACCTGTGGGACCGGCTTCAGCCGGGAAGGCGTCAGTCGCCATACTGCAAGATTCATGATGGTCACACCGGCCATTTTCCGGCTAAAGCCGGTCCCACAGTCGTAGGCGTCTTCGAAGCCGGTGCCACAGCCGTAAGCACATTCAAAAGCCTCAAAGCCAACCCGACCGCTTGAAGCTGGCAAACAAGATCCCGCACCCGCCGACGATCACCCCCAACACCATGTAATACCCGTAGTGCCAGGTCAGCTCGGGCATGTTCTCGAAGTTCATCCCATAGATCCCGGCGATGGCGGTGGGGAAGGCCAGGATCGCGGCCCAGGCGGCAAATTTGCGCTGGGTCAGGCTCTGTCGCGAAGACTCCAGCAGCAGGCTGATTTCGATGGTTTGGCTGGCGATGTCGCGAAGGTTGGAAAGGTCTTCCATCTGCCGCTTGACGTGGATTTCCACGTCGCGGAAGTAAGGGCGCATGTTCTTGTCGATGAAGGGGAAGCTGAGCTTCTGCAGCTCCTCGCCAATCTCGACCATGGGCGCCACGTAACGGCGCAGGCGCAGCAGGTCACGACGCAGCGAGTGGATCCGGTGGATGTCGGCTTCGTTGAGGTCCTTGCGCAGCACGTTGTGCTCAAGCTCTTCAAGCTCGCAGTGAATCGATTCGGTGACCGGCTGGTAGTTCTCGGTAACGAAATCCAGCAGTGCGTACAGGACGAAGTCTTCCCCATGTTCCAGCAGTAACGGCCGGGCTTCGCAGCGCTGGCGCACCAGGCCATAGGATTTCGAGTCACCGTTGCGCGAGGTGATGACGTAGCCCTTGCCGGCGAAAATATGGGTTTCGATGAAGATCAGCTTGCCGTTCTCGCGAATCGGCGCGTAGGTCACGATGAACAGCGCGTCACCAAAAGTCTCCAGCTTCGGCCGGCTGTGGACTTCCAGCGCGTCTTCGATGGCCAGCTCGTGCAGATTGAACTGCCGTTGCAGCGTGGTCAGTTCTTCGAGGCCCGGATGCTCCAGGCCGATCCAGACGAAATGCCCGGGTTTCGCCGCCCAGGCTGCGCCTTCGTCGAGGGCAATATTGGTGACTTTCTTTCCCGCACTGTAAACCGCAGCGGCAACCACTCGACCCATAATGTCTGCTTCTTCTTTTAGGGAAAACTCACGCGCAGCTTAGCGCGCTCCCTGATCAGAGTCGGCGGATTTAAACGAGTTCGCAGGTTTTTTCAGTGCGGTTCAGCGTCTGTTGGAAGGGTAGCCGCGCAGCCTCGGACTTGCGCGTCCATGCTGGCGATGCAGGCTTGCATCTGGCCGTGGCACAGCGCGATGAGTTGAGGGATATCGTCGCCGGTGAGGTTTGCGGTCGGGATCGCGGGCAGCGTGCGGATGATCACCTCGCCGCTGTTCCATCGGTTCAACTCCATGCTGCGCACGTAGGTGCTCACGCACACAGGCACAATGGGCACACCGGCTTCGATCGCCATCTGAAACGCCCCGCGCTTGAACGGCATCAGCCCTTCGCCCTTGTTGCGCGTGCCTTCAGGGAACACCCAGATGGACGTGTCCTTGTGCTGCAGGGTGTCGGTGGTCTGGAGAATGGCGCGGCGTGCCTTCTGCGGATTGCCTCGGTCGATCAGCACGTTGCCCGCCAGCCAGAACAGCTGGCCAAAAAACGGCACCCACTTGAGACTTTTTTTGCCGATGCAGACCGTGCGCGGCGGCACGATGTTGCCGAGGACAAACAAATCGTAGTTGGACTGATGGTTACAGATGATCACGCAGGGCCTGGTCTGCTCGAACTGCGGGCTGAGCTGGGTGTTCAGGCGCAGCCCGAGAATGCCGATGGCGGGGAGGGCGTAGAGGCGAGCACACAGACGGCTGTTGTCAGGGTTGAACGGGCGGCACAGGCCAAGTAAAAGCCCCAGTGCGCCTGCGATGAGAAAGTGCAGGCCCATCAACAACATACGCAGTAAGAACAGCATGCAAACCACCCGGTAGGCGAAAAGCCGCGCAGTGTACGGATGTGCACTGGAATCGGCAATCGCCCACAGGCCGGGGAGAGGATCAGGAATTTAACGGGATGTTTCATGGGCAACGCGCTGCCGGGAATGCAGCGCGTTGTCAGGGCTACCTCAGAGCGGGATCTGACGATCCAGCTCGATAGCCCGGTCGAGGGTCTCGAGAAATGCCTTGCGCACTTTTAGTTTGGTCTGCTTGTGGGCGCGCATGTTGATCTTCTTCATCTGCAGCGCCACGGCGCGCGCGGCCTCGGTGAGTTGTTCCGATGCGACCACCTTGTCGAAGAACCCGGCTTGCAGCGCGCCCTGGGGATCGAACATCTCGCCGCAGATCACCGAGCGACCGAAGGCACTTTTGCGCAGGCGATCACGGGCCAGTTCGATGCCGGCATGGTGCATGGTCATGCCGATCTGCACCTCGTTCAGACCGATGCTGAAAGGGCCTTCGACGCCGATGCGGTAATCCGCCGACAGCAGCAGGAACGCGCCTTTCGCTACAGCATGACCGCCGCACGCGACCACGACCGGGAACGGAAACGACAGCATTCGCCGCGCCAGGGTTGAGCCTTGGGCGACCAGGGCCATGGCGGCTTCCGGCGACGAGGTCATGATTTTCAGGTCATACCCGCCGGAGAGAATCCCCGGCTGACCGGTGATGATCACCACGGCACGGTCCTGCTCGGCGCGGTCCAGTGCGGCATTGAACGCGGCGACCACGTCGTTGCTGATGGCGTTGACCTTGCCGTTGGTCAGGGTCAGCGTCGCAACGCCGTCATCCAGTTGATAGGCGACCAAATCACTCATGGCGCGAGTCCTTTTTTGTTTTGAAGTGGCGCAGACGTTACTCACCCGGCAGGGCAAGGTAAAGCGTAAAGGATGACTGGCAAGTCAGGGGCGGGCCGCCAGGTCTGGCGACCCTGAGAGGGAACGGAGCGGTTAAACCTCGACTTCATTCAGTTCGCAGTACTCATCCCAGTCCATGTCCAGTGCCTCGGCCGCTTCCTTGTGCGTAGCCAGACGCAGTTCCTTCAATTGCTCGGGGGTTTCGGCAATGAAGGTCAGCGCCAGCTCCCAGGTCGGGATGCCCTGGGCTTCGGCTTCGTCTTCGAAAGCCCAGAGGGTTTGCTGCTGCTGTTCTTTCGGGCTCAAATCCTGGATTTCAGCCTGCAACATCGGATTGGTCACGATGTACTTCGCCAAGGCAGCTTCGGTCCAGTCGTTTGCGTTCATGCGGGGGTGATCTCCTGTGGGTCGAGCTGACGTGTTGCGGTGGGTGGGATGCTGCTGAGGTCATGAGCCAAGCGGCGATTGTGCGTGATGTGCATCACTGGCGCCAGTCACAGGCGACCCGTCGGTCGGTGTAGCCCGGGGCTTGGATCGCTGAACGAATAGCGCCGCCGCGGACACGTAAAAAGGGCCCGCCTTGCAGCGAGCCCGCGGGCGACGGCGTCGGACTGTCAACCGATCGCCATCGGCTTCTTCATATTACGGCGCGCGTTATTGCCGAGCAGCGGGTGCGGACCCTGAGCACCATACACGCCGACCGGTTCCGGGAAGGTGCGCAACAGGGTGATGTACAACAGCGTCGCCAGGCCAAGGGTGATCGGCAGGCTGATGTCGATACCGCCCGCCAGATTGCCCAGTGGACCGACAAACTGCCCCGGCAAGTTGACGAAGCACAGGCCCACTGCCGCGCTTGGCAGCCACGCGCCCAGCCCGCGCCAGTTCCAGCCATGCTCGAACCAGTAGTGTCCACCGCTCTGGCCACGGGTGAACACTTGCAGGTCCGCCGGATGATAGAAGCCACGGCGTACGATCAGGCCCAGGACCATGATGACGATCCACGGCGAGGTGCATGTCACGATCAGCACAGCGAAGGTCGACACGCTTTGCACCAGATTGAAGGCGAAACGGCCGATGAAGATGAAGGCAATCGCAGCGATGCCGATCAGAATCGTCGCCTGGGCGCGGTTGAGCAGGCGCGGAAACATGCTCGACATGTCCAGCCCGGTGCCATAAAGCGACGTCGTGCCGGTCGACATCCCGCCGATGATCGCAATCAGGCACACCGGCAGAAAGAACCAACTGGGCGAGACCGCCAGCAGGCCGCCAACGTAGTTGTTGTCCGTGATGTATTGCGGCGCCTGGGTGGCCACGATGGTCGCCGTGCACAGCCCGAACAGGAACGGAATCAGCGTGCAGATCTGCGCCAGGAACACCGACGCCATGATGCGTTTTTTCGACGTCTGGCGTGGGATATAGCGCGACCAGTCACCGAGAAATGCACCGAACGACACCGGATTGCTCATCGCCAGAAGCGCCGCCCCGATGAACGCTGCCCAGAACCCTTCGCTGCCCCGATTGACCGTGCCGGCGAAGCCCGCATCGAAGCTGCCGCCGAAGGCAAAGAGGCCGAGCAGGAACAACAGGCTGGAAGCGAAGACCGCGATCTTGTTGACCCACAGCATGAAGCGGAAACCGTAGATGCACACCGCCAACACCAGTACGGCAAAGACGCCGTAGGCCAACGCCAGGGTGACGTCGTTTTCCGGCAGGCCGACCATGCGTTTGGCGCCGCCGATCAACGCATCCCCCGAGCTCCAGACCGACAGCGAGAAGAACGCGACCGCCGTGAGCAGCGACAGGAACGAGCCGACGATGCGTCCGTGAACGCCAAAATGCGCGCCGGATGAAACCGCGTTGTTGGTGCCGTTGAGGGCGCCAAACAGACCCATCGGCGCAAGGATGATCGACCCGAGCACGACGCCCAACAGGATGGCCCAGACGCCGGCGTGGAACGACAGGCCGAACAGCACCGGAAAGCTGCCCAACACTGCCGTGGCGAACGTGTTGGCGCCGCCGAAGGTCAGACGAAACAGGTCGAGGGGTGCGGCGTCGCGCTGATGATCGGGGATTTGTTCGACCCCGAAGGTTTCGATCGTGGTGGTGGGGTGAGCCATGGGAGGTTCCTGCGCGCTGTCGTGTTGTTATGGGGCCGGCGAAAAGCGCTGGCCCGTTATCTCGACCGGTGAAACCGATCGTGGCATTGGCAGTGGTCGGCATTGCGACCCTGAATCAGGTGAGGCAATGGGTGGTGCGTACGGCAGCCTCTGAGGGCAACTCGCCATTGATTGCGCGTCGCGCTAGTCGGTTTTCACGGACAGGTGTTCGTGGCACGCCAGCCAGCGCGCGCCATATTGCCGAAAGACAATGGTTTCACGTTCGCTGGAATGGCTTTCCTGATCGCCGAAGCGGACGTGGGTGTCGACGTCGTGCATGAAAATCGCGGTCTCACCCTGCAGGCAGATGTGCGCGTTGCGCGATTGGCAACCCAGCACCGCAAAGCCGTCGGCCTGCCAGCCGGCCCACACATCGCGGTAAGCGGCGCGTGACAGCAGGGGCGCAGGCAGCGTGTGAAAGAGGAAAGTGGCGTCTTCGGCGAATGCGGCGAAGTAGGCGTCCGTGTTGTTGCTGGCGAACGCGTCAATGAGCGCTTGTGCCGCGTGTTGAACGGCGTCGTGGCGGGTGTCGTGGCGGGTGTCGGTGGAGGTCATGGCCGGCTCGTTTTTGTGATTCTGGCGATGGGGCCCGACTGTAAGCAGCTGTCACGGGGCGTCACATCGGCGCCGGTAAAAACTTAGTTCAGAAAATCGAGAAGTAACGGTGAGCGGCAAGCCTTAAGCGGCAAGCCGTAACTAAGCAATAAGCAGGCAACGCTGTCAGTTTCCTGAGGATTTCATCAGGCCGCTTTTGACCGGCTGACGAACCCGGCCGCCGGAGGGGTCGAAGCAGGCACTGTCGTAACGAGGGGCGACGCAGGTCGAGGGGAGGCCAGGGGGAGGGGGGCGAATGCTTTGCAGGCGATCGGCGATCTCCCGCTCGTTGGTGATGATGAGCTTCCGGCGTCGGCTGACTTGCAGAATTTCAGTGGCGTTTTTGTTCAGGCGATAGGGAAAATCAGTCTCTTCCCACTCGCTGGAAAGCCGGGACGGAGGCGGGCGCTGTACCGTGGATTCGCCCACGTAAGTCGGGCAAGGGCTTTGGGCGAAACTGATGGCGCCGTTGGCGGCGACGCATTTGAACACGTCGGCGTTTGCCATACCGGACAAGGGCAACATTATGGCCGTCAGGCACAGCGCTGGAAATCTGATCATCGAAACCTCCCTGGATGGCGCAAGGCTACCATCTGAGAGGTTCGGCTGTCAGTCACGCTGATCGGGATCAGTGGGTTTCGTGGGCGGCTTTCTGGACTTTCGCCAGGGCGAGTGCCGCGAACATGTCGGCGTCGCTTTGCAACACCCTCAGGTGGTCTTCGACATGATCAGCGCTTGCGCGCGGTTCTTCGGAATTCACCAAACGGGTCACTTCGCACAATGCATTGGCCGTGATCCACAGGCTCTGGCGCAGCTGGCTGATGATTTTCACCATGCTTTCCGAGCTGTCGAGATCGGCTGCACCCTCCATGTCCTGGTCTGTCTGCACCGTCGAAAAGGTGGGCATTTCAGCGCGGGCCGAGGGGTCGACCCCAGTGACAACGCGGTTAATGTCCACTCCGGCGGCGGCGATCTTGAACAGATAATCCGCCCTGGGCAATCGCTGCCCGCTCTCGTAATGCCCCTGAGCGTTGGCTTCCACACCACCGATAGCGCCCAGCGCGCTTTGTGTCAATTTCAGACGTTTTCGTTCTTGGCGCAAACGTTTGCCGATGCCATTCATCTACCTTCTCCTGCGAATTCGCACCCTGCAGATGTCTCTCGCGGGTGCGCAATGGGGGCCGGAATACGGACTGTTTTCTGTTGGTGTAGCGCTAGCCGTTAACGGGAATTGGAGTCATTCCCACGTACAACGGGTAGACCTTAGCTGCTAAGACACCCAAATGGCGATTTTTCCGACGCTTTGCGTGGAAAAATAAACGCGGGGCGATTCTAGTTATTCTATTGGGTCGGGTCACGTGTTGGTGACATGGCGGGATGGCAGGGGCATGGCGAGATACCTCACAGTTGTTTCAGTCGATGAAAGAACTGTGGGAGCGAGCTTGCTCGCGAAGATCGTGTTTAATCTGCAGAGTAGTCAACGGTTGAAATGCCGTCTTCGTGGGCAGGGTCACTCGCGCATAGACAGTGGTTGCCACGCACCACAAACAAAAATCCCCGCACGCCAGAAGCGTTGCGGGGATCTTTTTAATGTGGCGGTGAAGGAGAGATTCGAACTCTCGATACAATTTCTTGTATACACACTTTCCAGGCGTGCTCCTTAAGCCACTCGGACACTTCACCGTATCTCTTCAGACGTTCAGTCTGTCGAGGCGCGCTAATGTAGTCGAAAGCTTTGGCGAAGGCAAAACTTTTTTTCAGAATTTTCATGCGCTTAAGCAAAAAAGTCCGAGGCCCCGGCTCCTGAACGAGGTCCGGGGCTTCGTGTCGGTGGCGAGTGCGCGGGGATCAGGCGCCGAAGCCGCCGTCGATGGTCAGGCTGGCGCCGGTGACATAGCCCGCTTCGGGGCCGGCGAGGTAGGCGACCATCGCGGCGATTTCTTCGGACTTGCCGTAGCGCGGGATGGCCATCAGGCCCATCAGTGTTTCGGCGAACTCGCCGTCGGCCGGGTTCATGTCGGTGTCGACCGGGCCGGGCTGGACGTTGTTGATGGTGATGCCGCGCGGACCGAGGTCGCGGGCCAGGCCCTTGGTCAGGCCGACCAGCGCCGATTTGCTCATCGCGTAGACGCCGCCTCCGGCGAAGGGCATGCGGTCGGCGTTGGTGCTGCCGATGTTGATGATGCGACCGCCTTCTTTCATGTGACGCGCCGCTTCCTGACTGGCGATGAACACGCTGCGCACGTTGATCGCCAGGGTTCGGTCGAAGTCTTCGAGGGTGAATTCGTCCAGCGGCGCGATGGCCAGCACACCGGCGTTATTGACGAGGATGTCGAGGCCGCCGAAGGTCTTCACGGTCTCGGCGACGGCGTCGCGGATGTCTTCGGCGTTGGCGCTGTCGGCCTGGATCGCCAGGGCTTTGCCGCCGGCTGCGGTGATGCTGTCTTGCAGTTCCCGGGCTTTGGCTTCGGAGCTGACGAAGGTGAACGCCACCGCTGCGCCTTGTTCGACCAGACGCTTGACGATCGCAGCGCCGATACCGCGCGAGCCGCCTTGTACCAGTGCTGTTTTACCAATCAGATTGGTGGGATGAGTCATGTCGATCTCCTTTAGGCCTGAGTGCTCATTCGTGGGTGGATGGGCAACAGTATCTGCCCTCCATGGCTCGCGCGGTAACCGGTGGTCGAGATAGTCTGGGTAAACCGGAGGTCGTGAGTGAAGGCGATGAAGCACTTTCAACGCGCCTTGGTCTTCACGGCACTGACGTCATCAAAGGGGACAACATGCACATCCAACCGAAAGCCGCCCTGGTCCTCATCGATATGCAGCAGGGCATCAACCACCCGAAATTGGGCCAGCGCAACAACCCTGACGCCGAGCAGCGGATGCTGGAACTGCTGAGCGCGTGGCGCGAAAGCGGGCGCACGGTGATTCACGTGCGGCATTTCTCCCGCTCACCGGACTCGGTGTTCTGGCCGCAGCAGTCCGGCGTCGAGTTTCAGCCGGCATTTGTGCCGTGGGATGACGAAGGCGAGCTGCACAAACAGGTGCCAGACGCGTTCTGCCATTCGGCGCTGGAAGGGTGGCTGCGTGCGGACGGGATCAATCAGGTGGTGATCGTTGGTGTGGTGACCAACAATTCCGTGGAGTCCACCGCGCGCACTGGCGGCAATCTCGGCTTCGAGGTCATCGTGCCCCATGACGCCTGCTTCACCTTCGACGGCGCGGACTTCTTCGGGCAATCGCGCAGTGCCAAAGACATCCACGCCATGTCGCTGGCCAACCTGCACGGTGAGTACGCGCAGGTGATGGCGACCGAGGCGGTTCTGCGAGCGCTCAGTTAACCCGCATGTCAAGGCTCAACGCGCGGCTCAGGCGTGCTGCACACCCGCGCGCTTGAGCAGCTTTTTGCAGCGTTCCGACAGGTGCACCACGCGCAGGTGTTTCCCCGCTTTCTGGTAGCGCTCGCGCAGGGTTTTCAGTGCCGCGATGGCGGAATAGTCCACGAAGATAAGATGACGGCAATCCAGCGTGACCTGTTGCGGATCGTTGACGTGATCGAACTGATCCAGGAAGGGCGTGGTGGAGGCGAAGAACAGCGTGCCGTGCAGGTGATATATCTTGCTGCCGTCCGGCTCGGTGTGGCTGTCGGCGTACAGCTCGCGCGCCTGTTGCCAGGCGAAATTCAGCGCCGCCACCAGGATGCCGAACAGCACGGCGGTGGCCAGGTCGGTGAGGACGGTGACGATGGTCACGGCAATGATTGCGAAGACATCGTTCAGCGGGACTTTGCGCAGCACGCGCAAGGACGCCCAGGCGAACGTCTGCTGGGCCACCACGAACATCACGCCGACCAGCGCCGCCAAGGGAATGCGCTCGATGAGGGGCGACAGGAACAGCACGAACATCAGAATCATTACCCCGGCGACGATGCCGGACAGACGACCGCGGCCGCCGGAACTCAGGTTGATCACGGTCTGGCCGATCATCGCGCAGCCGCCCATGCCACCGCACAGACCGGACGCCAGGTTGGCGACGCCGAGGGCAACGCACTCGCGGTCGGGGTAGCCGCGGCTCTCGGTGATTTCGTCGGTGAGGTTCAGGGTCAGCAGGGTTTCCAGCAGACCGACCAGCGCCATGAGAATCGCGTAGGGCGCGATGATCTGCAGGGTCTCCAGATTCCACGGCACGTCCGGCAGCGACAGGCTCGGCAGACCGCCGGCGATGTGCGCCATGTCGCCGAGGGTGCGCGTCGGCAGGTCGAACAGGTACACCAGCAGGCCGACGCCGAGGATGGCGACCAGCGCCGGCGGCACCGAGCGGGTCAGGCGAGGCAGCAGGTACACCACCGCCATGGTCAGCGCCACCAGGCCGATCATCAGGTACAGCGGCGTGCCGCTGAGCCAGGATTCGCCGCTTTTGAAATGCTCCAGCTGCGCCATGGCGATAACGATCGCGAGGCCGTTGACGAACCCGAGCATGACCGGATACGGCACCATCCGCACCAGTTTGCCCAGGCGCAGCAGTCCGAACGCGATCATCACCAACCCGCCCAGCAACACCGTCGCCAGCAGGTACTGCACGCCGTGTTGCACCACCAGCGCCACGATGACCACGGCCATCGAACCCGCCGCGCCGGAGACCATGCCGGGACGCCCGCCGAACAGCGCGGTCAGCGTACAGATGATAAAGGCCCCATACAGGCCCATCAGCGGGTTGAGGTGCGCGACCAGCGCGAAGGCGATGCACTCGGGCACCAGGGCAAAAGAGGTGGTGAGTCCGGCGAGGACATCGGCGCGAAGACGGGCGGGTTTCATGACATTCCTGAAGGGCGGTGGGCAAAAGGAGGGGATGTTACGGAATGTAAGCGGCGACGGCCAGTCGCAGGAATGCCGCACCCTGCTGCCTTTCACTCATTCTTCATGTGTCCTGTCGCGGCCGATTATGTAACGATGTTTGACTCAAACAGCTCGCCGATTCCTGTCGCCCAGGCTCGGCACGTCATCAAGGACAGAACACGGATGCTCGCTGCGCTCAGACACTACCCGGCTTCGGTCAATCTCCTGCTTTCGTCGTCGTTGTTTCTGACGCTGGGCAGGGCGATTACTCTGCCGTACCTGGTGATTTACCTTTCTTCGAATTTCGTCCTGGGCATGAGCGACATCGGCATGGTCGTCGGCGGAGCGCTGATTGCCGGCTCATTGCTGAGTCTGTACGGCGGCTACCTCACCGACAAGCTGTCCAGCTACCGGCTGATTCTGTGCTTCACCGGGTTCTTCGTCGCCGGCTTCATCGGCATGTGCGTGACCAGCAAGCTGTGGCTGTTCTTCCTGTTTCTGGTGTCGTTCAATTTCGCGTATTCGGTCATTGATATCGTGGTCAAGGCGGCATTCGGCAAGCTGCTGCCGGTGGCCGAGCAGAGCAAGGTATTCTCGGTGCGCTATACGCTGATCAACATCGGTTATGCGGTCGGGCCGTTCATTGGCGCAGGGCTGGCGCACTGGAACATGAAGCTGCCGTTCGTGATGTCGGCCGCGCTGGGCCTGGGTTTCCTGGTGGTGTACGCGATGTACGGGGACCGCAAGCTGAGCTCGGCGGACCCGGCCAATGCGCCGATTTCCTTCATCGCCGTCGGACGCATCCTGCTCAAGGACTACCGACTGGTGTGCTTCACCATCGGCGGCGTGCTCAGCGCGGTGGTGTTCGGGCAGTTCACGGCGTACCTCTCGCAATACCTGGTGACCACCAGTACGCCGGAATTTACCTATCAGGTGATCAGCTCGGTGGTCGCGGTGAACGCCGCCGTGGTGATCTGCTTGCAGTACCTGGTCGGCAAACGCATCAGCCATGAGTACCTGAATCAGTGGCTGACCGCGGGTTTCAGCCTGTTCCTGATGGGCGTGGTGGGGTTCGCCCTGTCGACGACGGTGCTGCACTGGTCGCTGGCGGTGGCGGTGTTCACCCTCGGCGAGATCATCGTGTTTCCCGCCGAGTACATGTTCATCGACCGCATCGCGCCCACTCATTTGCGCGGCATGTATTACGGCGCGCAAAACCTCTCCAACCTCGGCGGCGCGCTGGGTCCGGTGTTGTGCGGCTTCGCATTGGCGACCCAGTCGGCGCATTTCATGTTTTACATGCTGGCGGCGTTTATCATTGCCGGCGGCTGCTTCTATCTGTTGGGCGCCTCGTATTCCAGACGCCACGACCAAAATTCCACTGCGCAGTGAAGCGTTTCGATGACCGTTCTGTCTCCACTTGAGGCCTGGCAGCAGGCCGTTGATGCCCAGGGCTTTCAGCCGGACGAGGCCCAGCGCAGTGCCGTGTTGCACTTGCAGGCGTGCTGGCAGGGGCTGAACGAAGGCAAGCGCGGCCACGCGGTCAAGGGCGTTTATCTGTGGGGCCCGGTGGGACGTGGCAAGACCTGGCTCATGGACCGTTTTTACGAAGGCCTGCAGGTCCCGGCCCGGCGCCAGCATTTTCATCACTTCATGCGGTGGGTGCATCAGCGGCTGTTCCAGCTGACTGGCGTGGCCAAACCCCTGCAGGTGCTGGCCCGGGAGCTGACCCAGGACGTGCGCGTGCTGTGTTTCGACGAGTTGTTCGTCAATGACATCGGCGACGCGGTGATTCTCGGCGGCCTGTTGCGCGCGATGTTCGACGAGGGCGTGGTGCTGGTCTGCACCTCAAATCAGTTGCCCGAGCAGCTGTACGCCACGGGGCATAACCGCGAGCGTTTCGTGCCCGCTATTACAGCGATCAACCACTTCATGGAAGTGGTGTCGGTTGACGGCGGCGAGGACCACCGGTTGCACCCCGGTCAGGCTCAGCAGCGTTACTGGGTGAAGGCGGAGCAGGGGCCGAGCGCGTTGGTGGAGGTATTCGAAGCGCTGAGCAGCGGTGAGTCGGTGTCGACTCAGCCGGTTCCGCTGGGTCGTCGCCATGTGCCGGTGGTGCGCAGCAGTCGAACGGTGATTTGGTGCCGGTATGCCGTCTTGTGCGAGCAACCGCTGGCGGCGATGGATTTCATCGAGCTGTGCGATCGCTATAAAGCGGTCTTGTTGAGTGAAGTGCCGGCGTTGAGCGCGCCCCAGCGCGAAGGGCGCATTGCCCGTGGTACCGAGGATGGCGTGGAGCAGGTGACGGCGGGGGACCGCGAGCTGCCCCAGCTGTCGCCTTACGACGACGGCGTTCGGCGCTTCATCGCCTTGGTCGACGAGTGCTACGACCGCAAGGTGCCGCTGTACATAGAAGCCGCGATGCCGATGGCCGAGCTGTACACCGAAGGCTACCTGGCGTTCGCGTTCCGGCGCACGCTGAGCCGGTTGCAGGAAATGCAGCTGGCGCGCTTCGGTCATTAACGCTGCCAACGAGCAAACGTCAATTCACACGCTGTTGCGTCGCCGCTGGGCCAACACATGTTTGGCGCCTTCTCCCACCAGGACCATGACCGCCAGCCAGATGGGCAGGTAGGTCATCCATTCATCGCGGCCGATGGATTCGCCCAGCAGCAGGGCGACGCCGACCAGCAGCACCGGCTCGACGTAGCTCAGCAGGCCGAACACGCTGAACGCCAGCAGGCGGCTGGCGCGAATGTAGCTGACCAGCGCCGACGCACTGATCGCCCCCAATACCGGAATCAGCACATAGAACCGCGGGAATTGTTCCACCACCGACGGGTTGCCTTGGCAGATGAACAGCACCGCGACGGGCAGGATCAGCAGCATGTCCCACCACAGGCCGCCGAGGTTGTCGGTCTTGAGCTTGCGCCGCAGCACGAAGTACAGCGGATAACCCAGGCAGACGAGCAGGGTTTCCCAGGAAAAACTGCCCAGGCGCAGCAGTTCGTTGCCGACGCCGACGAGGGCGCAGCAGGCGGCGATTTTTTGCAGGTGGGACAGGTGTTCGCCATACACCACGCGTCCGGTGAGGATCATCGTCAGCGGCAGCAGAAAATAACCCAGTGATACTTCCAGGCTGCGGCCGTGCAGCGGCGCCCACATGAACAGCCACAATTGCGCGCCCATCAAGGTCGCTGACAGCGCCATCGCCGCCAGCAGGGCAGGCGTCTGACGCACACGGGCGGCGAGGGCGCGGGCGAGTTTCCAGTCGCCGGTGGAGAGCATGAACAGCGTCACGCAGGGCAGGGTCAGCAGCATGCGCCAACCGAAGATTTCTTCACCGCTCAATGGCGTGAGCAGTGAGGTGTAGTAGTACATGACCGCGAACAGGCAGGAGGCCATGACCGATAACGCAACGCCCTTGTACACAGGGGCTCCTTGTTTTCGATGCTTCAGGATTGGGGTGCAGGGATGCTTTTATCGGCGGGCTCTGATGGCGCGCTTTGATGGCACTTGTTGAGGCGCTTTTTGAGGCATAGCGCACTGCAACGGCGCAGAGTTTATCCGAGGTCGTGCCGTCGGTCCGCAGCAATCTGGTAAACCGCAGGTGGGCTGGCAGTAAACGATGCTCGTTCGGGATCAAGATCAAGATCAAGATCTACAGCGGTCGGCCTAGGGGCCTCGGGTTTCGCCTTCGGCGAGTTACTTGGAAAAGCACCCCAAGTAACCAAGGGTGCTTGCTCTCGGTTAGGCCCTTCCTTCGTCAGGGTTCCTTCACTCCGGTCCAGCTCCGTGGGCCCGCCGCCATCCGCCATCCATGGCGGGGGGCGGCTCTCGCGGCATCCATGCCGCTCGGCCCACTCCGCGAGACCTGCGTTCAGCCTGCACCAAAGTCGCGATTGGCGGTGTTTGAACTACCGCGTAGAAGATCAACAGCGACAGCGACAGCAACAGCAACAGCAACAGCAACGGCAACGGCTTCCCGGCTGAAGCCGGTCCCACTGAAGCAATTGATCGTTCCCACGCTCCGCGTCCGTGTCGTCGAGATCGATTGAGGCGTTCTTGAGGCCACTCCCTTCAACATCCCTTCTTCGGCATTGTTTCAAGCTTTGTTAGGCTGGTCCCAATTCGAGGGGACTATTTCGAGGGGACTGATTTATTTACAGCGCTTCACCGTAAATGAATCTGTCCCCGTCCAAGAGTCCCCGTCCAAGCATTTCAAGGGAGCGGCAATGACTTCCATCAGCACCGCAGCGCCCGTGGTACCGGGGCGGCTGGAGCAGTTTTCGACGCGTATCGCGTTTTTTGTCACCGGGTTCAGTATGTCGGCCTGGGCGCCGCTGGTGCCTTATGCGAAAACCCGTCTGGGCCTGGATGACGCCGGCCTCGGGTTGTTGCTGTTGTGCCTGGGCATTGGCTCGATCGTGTCCATGCCACTGGCCGGAGCGATGACGGTGCGTTATGGCTGTCGGCGGTTGATCGTGATAACGGGCGGCATCGCCTGTGTGTGCCTGCCTTTATTGGCGACGCTCAGCTCGGTGCCGCTGATGGTCGCCACGCTGTTTGTCTATGGCGCGAGCATGGGCGCGCTGGGTTGCGTCACCAATATCCAGGCGATCATCGTCGAACGGGCGAGCGGCAAGACCATGATGTCCGGGTTTCACGGGCTGTTCAGCTGCGGTGGGATTCTGGGGGCGGCGGGGGTGTCGGCGTTGTTGAGCGTTGGCGTCTGGCCGTGGCTGGCGATGGCCTTCGTCGCGTTGTTCATTGCCCTCGCGCTGTATAAAGCCGCGCCGCACTTGTTGCCCTATGGCAGCGAACCGGGCGGGCCGGCGTTTGCGATTCCGCGGGGCGTGGTGCTGTTCATCGGGTTGATGTGCTTCACGGTGTTCCTCACCGAAGGCGCGATGCTCGACTGGAGCGCGGTGTTCCTCAGCGCCCAGCGCGGGGTCGAGCCGTCTTACGCAGGGTTCGGTTATGCGGTGTTCGCGCTGTTCATGGCAATTGGGCGCCTGTGCGGCGATCCGATCGTCCGGCGCCTCGGTGTGCACAAGATCATCCTGTTTGGCGGGCTGTGCGCGGCCGCCGGGATGACCGTCGCGACGCTGATTCCGGTTTGGCAGGCGGCGCTGTGCGGGTACGCGCTGGTGGGCATTGGCTGTTCCAACATCGTGCCGGTGTTTTACAGCGCGGTCGGCCGGCAGAAAACCATGCCGGAGAACGTGGCAGTGCCGGCGATCACCACATTGGGCTACATCGGCATTTTGATGGGGCCGGCCGGCATCGGTTTTGTCGCTCACCTCAGCAGCCTCGGCGCGGCGTTCATGATCATCGCTGTGATGCTGCTGGGCGTGGCGATCAGCGGGCGGTTCTTGCGGGTGTGAGGCCAATAACGGGAATCAGCTCGGCATCATCGCAAAGCCCACGCCGAAGCGGTTCCAGGCGTTGATGGTGGCGACGGCGAGCGTGATGTTGACCACCTCGGCGTCGCTGTAGTGCTTGAGCAGCGCCTCGTACTGATGCTGCGGCGCGCGGTGCACGGGCAGCAGCGTGAGGCTTTCCACCCAGGCAAGTACGACCTTTTCCTTCTCGGTGAAGAATTCGGTGTCTTCCCACACGCTAAGGGTCTGCAGACGGGCCTCGGTTTCGCCGGCCTTGCGTGCGTCATTGGCGTGCAGGTTGACGCAGTACGCACAGCCGTTGAGCTGCGAAGCACGCAGACGTATAAGCTCCGAGAGCGAATGATCCAGCCCCGATTTGCTCAGCGCCGTCTCCAGCCCGACCATGGCTTTGTAGGCCTCCGGCGATTTCTGGGCCCAGGCGATTCGGTTGTTCATGTCAGTGCTCTCTTCAAAGGTTGCCGGCGATAGCCGCTGGACGTGGCGAAAGCTTACGTCGGCGCTGGGGCACGCCGAATAGCCAATGAAGGAGGTTTAGGGGAGACCAATTACACGGTTATCAATCAGCGGCGCATGACTGGGGCCGGGCGATCAGTCGCTCGCGAATACCGTCGTAGGCCAGGTTGAACAGCATTGTGTACGGGAGATACAAAAGCACCAGGCCGATGTCCAGCAGGAAGGCTTCCAGCAATGTGACCGACAACCACCACGCCACCATCGGCACCACCAGGAAAATCAGTCCCGCTTCAAAGCCGATGGCATGCAGCGCACGCGCCTTGAGATTCAGGGCGAAACCCAACTGCGCCCGCAGGCGGTCGAACCCGGCGTTGAAGACCATGTTCCAGAGCATGGCGATCGTGGAGATCATCACGGTCATCGCGCCCATCTTGCCAATGGACTGGCCGAGCACCCAGGCCAGCCCTGGCGCAAACATCAGCACGCCGATCAGTTCGAACAGCAGCGCATGCAGGACGCGCTCTTTGAGGGACTTTCGCGACACAACCGGCTTCGCGGTCGTGTGGGAGGTCAGGGTATGCAGAGGCATGGGGGCGATCACTTTTTCGGGGCAGGTGTGCATTGTCGTGGTGCGATGGGCTAGAGTGAAAATCGGTCCCATCGGAAAAACCGATGGAGAATTCAGCGCTGTGCAGAGGTGCCACCCCGTGAGTTATTCCCCCGAAGCCCTTGAAGCGTTCGCGCAGACCATCGCGCTGGGCTCGTTCAGTGCCGCTGCGCGACGGCTGGGCAAGAGTCAATCGACCATCAGCGAGGCCATTTCGCGGCTGGAGATTGATCTGGGGGTCGAACTGTTTGATCGGTCAACCCGCCATCCGGCGCTTACCGAAGCGGGCAGGGCGCTGGAAGGGCGCATCGAAGACGTGCTCGCAGCGTCCGACACCTTGCGCCGCGCGGCAGGGCGTCTGGTTGAAGGGATGGAGCCGCGCCTGACGCTGGTGCTGTCCGACGCCAACCAGTTCGCTGAATTTCAGGCACGCATGACCGAACTCGATCAGCGCTTTCCGGAGCTGGAACTGGAGTGCGTGTTTGCCGAGCACGGCGACGCGATCAACTTGATCCAGACGGGTCGTGCCTCCCTGGGTTTGCTGTCGGCCCAGGCCTCGTATCCGCCGGAAGTGGGCTACGCGACTATCGTCGAGCGCGCCGACTTCGGCATCTTCGTTTCCCACAACCACCCGCTGGCCACTGAAAAGGCCGTCGATTATCGCCATCTCGCGCAGCATCGGGCGTTGCGCCTGAACACCATCGTCGACGAAAGCGTGCCCACCGACGATCTGCCCAGTGGCGCGCGGCGCAGCTGGTCAGCGCCTAATTACCTGCTGCTGATGGACATGGCGATCTTCGGATTCGGCTGGTCGGCACTGCCGCGCTGGCTGGTCAGCACCTGCGGTCAGGGCCGGTTGAAGGAACTCACGGTGCCGGGTTGGCCGCGCAGCTCGGCGGTCGACGTGATCTGGTCCCGGCAAAAAAGCCTGGGCCCGGCGGGGACGTGGCTGCTGGACACGCTGCTGGAGGGGCGGGGGGGCTATTGATCGGGCTTACTCGGGTCCGCCCTCCAGTACAAACCCTTCCGGCATCTCCTGAGCGAACGCGTTTACCACCTCGCGGGTCAGGCTGACGATGTCTTCCACCAACTCCATGCCCGCGCCGGTGCGCCAGCTGGCGACGATGTCCATCAGCGGCGGCAGCGGCACGTTCTCGATCAGCGTCAACGCGCCCTGGGCCAGTTCGCCATGGACCAGCGTCACCGGCAGCGCGCCGATGCCGAAGCCGTCGCGCACCAGGCGGGTGATCGCCGACGCCGAGTTCACGCAGTTGATCCGTGGCGTGACGATGTTGGCGGTGTGCAGCATGTTGAGGATGTCCTGGTGCGGCCGCGAGTTGCGCGAGAACGTGACGATGCGCGCTTCGGCGATCTCTTCGAGGGTCACGTCCGGGCGGTCGAACGCCGAGCCGGTCGGCACTACCCAGCGCAGGGGATAGCGCGCCAGCACCGCGTTGCGCACGCTGTCAAAACGCAGCACGTCGGTCTGGAAAATGATGTCCTGATACCCCTTTTCCAGCTGCGAGCAGAGGTTGCTGGCGGTCTCGGCGGTGAGCTCGATTTCCAGGTTCGGGTAACACTTCATCAGGCGTGTTACCAGGGGGCTGAGCCAGGTGTGTATCACCGTATCCATGGCGCCGATGCGGATGCGGCCGCGCACCTGGCTCGGGTCCTTGATCGCCGCCTTCATGCTTTGCATGGTGTCCATGATGTGCTCGGCGTATTCGAGCACGCGCAGACCCTCTTGGGTCAGCGACACGCCCCTGGAATCGCGGACGAACAGGCGCACGCCCATTTCGTCCTCCAGCGCGGCGATGCGGCTGGAGATAGAGGCCTGGGTGCTGAACAGCTTTTCCGCCGTCAGACGAAAGCTTTTCAGCCGCGCGACCCAGACGAAGGTTTCCAGAAACTTGAGATTCACCGAGGGATTTCCTTAAGCAATTGAGCGCCGGCTGACATTCAGCATGACCTGCGATCGACACATCGTGACCGGCACGGCCTGTGCAAACCGAGCACTGGAACAGCAGGTTGCATGCCATCCCGGCAACAGAAAATCTTATGGACCATAGCGGGTTTTTCCCGTTGGACGCCCCGGCGGGACTGCGGTGCCATGGGGCAGCGGCGCTGTGACTCCGTTGAGCCTGGGCTTAGCCTGTGCTGAGCATAAGTGCTGTCATCGCTCGTTTCTCGACCCTGTTCCTCATTCGTGCCCCAGCAAGGTACCGCCACTGCCAACGAGAACCCCATCATGCAAACCGCTATCAACCTCTGGCCGCTGCTTGGCGTGCTGGTCATCGTTCTGGGCTTCGTCCTGCGTTTCAACCCGATGCTGGTCGTGGCGCTTGCCGCTCTGGCCACCGGCCTTGCCGCCAGCATGCCGCTGGAAACCATTCTGGCGACCATCGGCACGGGCTTCATCAAAACCCGCACGCTGCCGCTGATCATCCTCTTGCCTCTGGCGGTGATCGGTTTGCTGGAACGCCACGGCCTGCGTCTGCACGCGCAGAACTGGATCGCCCGGTTCACCGGCGCGACGGCCGGACGTTTGCTGATCGCCTACCTGTTCGTGCGGGAAACCACTGCAGCCTTGGGGCTGACCAGCCTCGGCGGCCACCCGCAGATGGTGCGGCCGTTGCTCGCGCCCATGGCCGAGGGCGCCGCTGAATCGCGTTTCGGCAAGCTGCCCGAGGGGTTGCGCATCAAGCTGCTGGCGTTGTGCGCAGCGACCGACAATGTCGGGCTGTTCTTTGGTGAAGACATCTTCGTCGCGTTTGGTGCGATTGCGCTGATGCACACCTTCCTGCTCGGCTCCGGCATTGATGTCAACCCGATGCACATCGCCTTCTGGGGGATTCCGACAGCGATCTGTGCGTTCGTCATCCACGCCATCCGCCTGCACCGTTTTGATCAGCGCCTGAACCGTGAGCTGACGGCGCTGCCGCCGGCTTCCGCCGTCGACAAGGAGCTGGCGCGATGATCATTTCCATTCAATACCTGTACTGGCTGGCGGGCGTGATTCTGGCGATCACCGCGTTCATGACCGCGACTGATCGGAGCAACCCCAAGCGCTGGACCACGGGGCTGTTCTGGGGTCTGTTCGCCATAGCGTTTCTGGTCGGCGAGAAGCTGCCACCGGTGTGGGTGGGCGTCGGGGTGATCGTCATGGCGGTGATCGCGGGCTTCGGCGGCGTCGGTTTCGGCCAGCATGAGAACCTCAATGACCGGGCGCGGCGCGAGAGTGCAGGGCGCCTGAAGAACAAGCTGTTCATTCCGGCGCTGGCGATTCCGCTGGTGACCGTGATTGGCGCGGTGCTGCTGAAGAACATCAAGTTTGGCGACGTCTTTCTGCTGGACCCGGCCAACAGCACGTTCGTGTCGCTGGGCATTGGCAGTCTGGTAGCGCTGGGACTGGCCTGCTGGCTGACCCGCGACACGCCGGTGCAGGCCATGCGCGAATCGCGGCGCCTGACCGAAGCGCTGGGTTGGGCATTGGTGCTGCCGCAGATGCTGGCAATGCTCGGCCTGGTGTTCAACGATGCGGGCGTCGGCAAAGCGGTGGCTCACCTGGCCACGGCCTACATCAACCTGGATTTTCGTCTCGTCGCGGTGATGGTGTATGTGCTGGGCATGGCGCTGTTCACCATCGTCATGGGCAACGGCTTTGCTGCGTTTCCGGTGATGACCGGCGGCATCGGCGTGCCGGTGCTGGTAGGCATGTACGGCGCCAACCCGGCGGTGATGGCCGCCATCGGCATGTTCTCGGGCTACTGCGGCACGCTGATGACGCCGATGGCGGCCAACTACAACCTGATACCTGCGGCGTTGCTGGAACTGCCTGACAAATATGCCGTGATCAAAGCGCAAATCCCCACCGCGCTGGCGATGCTGGTGGCGAATATTCTCCTGCTGTATTTCCTGATGTAGTCATTTACTGATCTGGTTTCAGCGCCCGGCCCGCAGGCTTTTGCGGGCAGACCTCCTCCCTCGGCTCGCTTCCACCATTCAAATTCGGCGTTGTCTGCCCCTCACCGCAAACGTTTGCGCGAATTCGTGGTCTGTACGACCAGTGGCTGCAAACCCTCTGCCTCAGGGCTTACAGCCCGCTTCCCATGAACACCGTGTGCACCCGATACCAGGCCGCATGTCTCCCCGGGAAGAAATAGGTTGAATAGTCACACAAAATGTTATTTAAATAACAAAAATAAAACCGCGACGGTGGCTCATTCTTCGGGCCCAGCGCGTGAACAAGGTACTCACACACATGAATAAGATCGCGGTCATCGGCAGCAATATGGTGGATTTGATCACCTACATCGACCGGATGCCGGCGCAGGGTGAGACCCTCGAAGCACCGAATTTCGCCATGGGCTGCGGCGGCAAGGGCGCCAATCAGGCCGTTGCAGCGGCCAAGCTGGGCGCTGACGTGCTGATGCTGAGCAAGGTCGGCGACGACATGTTTGCCGACAACACCCTGGCCAATTTCAAGCGCTACGGCATCGATACCCAATTTGTCCAGCGCGTTCCCGGCGTATCCAGCGGCGTCGCGCCGATCTTCGTGCAAAGCGATTCCCACAACAGCATCCTCATCGTCAAAGGCGCCAATGCGCACCTGAAACCTGCGGACATCGACGCTGCCCAGGCCGCTTTGCGCGACTGCACGCTCATCGTGCTGCAACTGGAAATCGAGCTGGAAACCGTCTACTACGCCATCGAATTCGCCAAGGCCAACGGCATTCCGGTGCTGCTCAATCCTGCGCCTGCCGTGAAGGGCTTGAGCCGCGAGCACCTGTCGCAGCTGGACTTTTTCATTCCCAACGAAACCGAACTGGCGCTGGTCACCGGGCGTGTCATCGACTCGGTGGAATCGGCGCGCGCGGCCGCCCGGCAACTGGTGCAGGACGGGATTCGTCACGTCATCGTCACCCTCGGTGAGAAGGGTGCGCTGTACGTCGGCGAACAAGGCGAATTTCGCGTCGAAGGCATCAAGGTCGATGCCCGCGACACCACCGGCGCCGGCGACGCGTTCATCGGTTGCTTCGCCCGCCACTGGAGCGAAGACGGCGACATGCGCAACGCCATGACCCGCGCGGTGGCCTATTCCGCCTGCTCGGTCACCGGCCTCGGCACCCAGAGTTCCTACCCGGACGCTGCCGCGTTCAGCCACTTTCTCGACACTCTTTGAGCCGCCGCGCCCTGCCGATCGCCTGATCGGTGGGGCGGGTATTTCCTGTACTTCCCGGAGAACAACAATGACAAAGCCCGCGCTCCAACAATCACCGGACGGGTTCTACCTGAACCGCACGCCGTGGTTCGCCTTCCTGCTGCTGTGCTGCTGTTTCGCACTGTGGGCGGCGGCCGCGAGCATGAACGACGTGCTTATCGCGCACTTCAAGAAAGCCTTCCTGCTCAGCGATGTGCAGACCTCTTTCGTGCAATCGGCGTTCTACCTCGGTTACTTCTTCGTGGCGATTCCGGCGGCGATGGTCGTCAGACGTTTCAGCTACAAGACCACCATCCTCATCGGCCTGGTGCTGTACATGGCGGGCTGCTCGCTGTTCTTCCCCGCAGCGTCGATGGCCAAATACGGCATGTTCCTGATGGCGCTGTTCGTCATCGCGGCCGGCCTGGCTTTCCTTGAAACCGCCTGCAACACCTACTCGACGCTGATGGGGCCGCGTGAGACCGGCACCCGTCGCCTGAACATCTCCCAGACCTTCCACCCGTTCGGCGCGATGACCGGCGTGTACGTGGGCAGTTTTGTGATGTTCAAGGACACCGACGCAACCCGCGAGCAGTTGACGCAAATGAGCGCCTCGGAAGCCGCCGTCCAGCAACTGCAGATGATTCAGTCCACGCTGCTGCCGTATAAATGGATGATCGCGGTGCTGGTCCTGATGTTCGTGCTGATCGCGTTCACCAAGTTTCCGGCGTGCAAGGGCATCGTCAAGGCCAACGTCAAATCCAGCAGCATCGGCCAGAGCCTGTCGCGTCTGTGGCGCAACCCGCGCTTTACCTTCGGCGTGCTGGCGCAGTTTCTGTATGTCGGCGCCCAAGTGGGCGTGTGGAGTTTCACCATTCGCCTGGCGATGCAGATGGGCGGGATGAACGAGCGCAGCGCCTCGTGGTTCCTGCTGACCACTTTCGCGGCGTACTTCGTCGGCAAGATGGTCGCCAACCTGCTGATGCGCAAAATGTCCCCGGCCAAGGTGCTGGCGATCTACGGCGTGCTGGCCATCGTACTGCTGGCCTACACGATTCTGGTGCCGAACATCAGCGCGGTGTATGCGGCGGTGGGTGTGAGTATTTTCCTGGGCCCGTGCTGGCCGACCATTTATGGCCTGACCATCGACGGTCTGGGTGAGGACACCGGCGTCGGCGGTTCGCTGCTGGTGATGAGTATTGTCGGCGGCGGCGTGATGCCGATCTTCCAGGGCCTGCTCTCCGACGCCACCGGCGGCAACATGCAGATCGCCTACACCGTGCCACTGCTGTGCTTTGTGGCGATCGTCGCTTATGCCATCAAGTGCATGCGTGATCCGCTGCCGGCCCAGGCGCCGGCTGGCGCGGTGACGGCATCATGAGGGGCACCGAAACGCGCACCACGATTTCGCTGTACCCGGAGCTGTTCAGTGGCGATGAAAAGACGCTGCTGGAATCCGCTGACTTTCGTGTGCTGGCCTGGACCTATCCCAGCGGCGTGAAAGCCCTGGCGCTGGAGAATGACCGCGGCCGGGTCGTGGTGCTGCCTTATCAGGGGCAGATGGTCTGGTCAGCGGTGTTCGATGGCTGCGACCTGACCATGCGCAACATGTTCGAGCAGCCGCGCCCGAGCCCAACGGTGATAGGCACCTACGGCTGCTTCATGTTCCACAGCGGGATCTTGCGCAACGGCTGCCCGACGCCGGAAGACGATCATCCGTTGCACGGCGAAATGCCCTGCGCGCCCATGGACAGCGCCTGGCTGGAGATCGGCGAGGACGCTGGCGGCGGGTTTTTGCGCATCGGCGGCGAGTATGAATATGTGATGGGCTTTGGCGACCACTACCGCGCCAGGCCCAGCGTGACCTTGCGCCCGGGTTCGGCGCTGTTCGACATCGGCATGGACGTGCGCAACCTGGCCGGCAAGCCGATGGAGCTGATGTACATGGCGCACATGAACTATGCCTACGTCGACGGCGGACGTTTCGTCGAGCCATTGGGCATGGCGCGTACACGGGTTCGCAGCAGCGTGCCGGCCCACGTCAAGCCGACGCCGGCATGGTCGGCGTACATGGCCGAACTGAGCGAAGACCCTTCGCGGCTGGAAAGCCTGAGCACGCCTGATTTGTACGACCCGGAGATCGTTTGCTTCTTCGACGGCGTCCACGCGGACGACCAGGGCAATGCGCATTTCCTGCTCAAGCACCCTGAAGGCCCGGCGTTTTACACGCGTTATCAGCCGGCGCAGTTCGACCATGCGGCGCGGTGGATCCTGCACAACGCTGATCAGCAGGTGGCTGCGTTTGTGCTGCCTGCGACTTGCGAGCCCGAGGGGTATCTGGCGGAAAAGGCCAAAGGTAATGTGCGTTTGTTGGGTGCGGGGGAGAGCGCGTCGTTCAGCGTGACGACGGGGTATCTGGGGGCTGAAGAGGTGCGGCAGCTGGAAAGCGATCTGAAACGCTGAAGGCGCCTTCGCGATCAAGGTGGAGCGCCACCCCGGTCGCTCCCACCGTGACCGGTTTCCGTCAACAGATGTCCGGTGACTTCTGATTCGCTGAGAGTGAGCTTGCTTACTCTCACAGTGATCAGTTTCCATCCTCGGATCTTGAAACCACATCATACTTGTGGGAGTGAGCTTGCTCACGAATGCAGTGGCGCAGGCAACACAAATTCAGGGCCGATCACACCACCCAACGCGCCCCATACCCCTCAATCAAATCCCGATAAACCTTCGGCAGCTTCTTGTCGCTCACCACCACATGAAAGTCCTGCAACGTCGCGAAATGCGCCGTGCGCACGGCATCGAACTTGGAATGATCGGCCAGCAACATGCAGTGCCGGGCCTGGCGCAGGACCTTTTGCTTGACCTCCACTTCATTGAAGTTGAAGCAGGTCACGCCCAGCTCGTCGCTGACCCCGGCTGCTGAAACGAAGGCCCAGGTCAGGCGGATGCCATCCAGAATCGTCGCTTCGCTGTGGTGCTCGAACACCTGATTCTTGCGATGAAAGGTCCCCCCGCACAACACGATGGAGCAGTTGGGCTTCTGCTGCAGCTTGAGCAGGACGTTAAGGGAATTGCACACGGCGGTGAATTCCAGCTCGTCCGGAATGAAGTCGATGACGAAAGGGATCGTGGTGCCGCAATCGAAAAACACCGTATCGCCGGGTTGGATGAACGCTGCCGCGAGCTTGCCGACCCGGCGCTTTTCCTCGACGTGACGGGTGCCTTGCTCAGTGACCTTGTAATCACTGGCCTCGGACGGATCAAATGCCAGGGTGATGTGCCCGCCCAACAAGTGGAATTTGTCGGGGTGGCGGGTCAGGTCACGACGCAGGGTCATCTCCGAAACGTCCAGCAGGGCGGCCATTTCCTTCAGGTGAATAGCCTTCTGATCGTGCAGGGCTTGCTGGATCAATTTGATCCGGTCGGATTTTTTACTGTCCACGGGCATTCCGATTGTCGAATGGATATGGTAAAAAAATAACATTCATTGTTATATTTACAACATAAAATGATGCGCTCAGGCATGAAGCTTAAAGCGTGTCGCTGGTTACCGCCTCACTATCAGGAAACGATTGGCCATGAAGATCGAACCCGCAGCACTCGCCCAGTACATCGACCACACCTTGCTGGCCGCCGACGCCAGTCGCGAGCAGATCGCCACCCTGTGCCGCGAAGCCCAGGCGCACGGATTCTATTCGGTGTGCGTGAACTCTGGCCAGGTGCCTTACGCCGCCTCGTTGCTGGAAGGCCAGGTCGTCAAGGTCTGCGCCGTGGTCGGCTTTCCGCTTGGCGCCGGGCTGAGCGACACCAAGGCTTTCGAGGCGAAGCAGGCCATCGCGGCCGGCGCGGGCGAGATCGACATGGTCCTGAACATCGGCTGGCTGAAGGACGGTCTGTTTGATGAAGTGAGCGACGACATCGCTGCCGTCAAAGACGCCTGTGGTGCGGTCCCGCTGAAGGTCATCTTCGAAACCTGCCTGCTGGATGACGCGCAGAAAACCCGCGCCGCCGAGATCTGCCGTGACCTCAACGTCGCCTTCGTCAAGACCTCCACCGGTTTCAGCCGCAGCGGCGCGACCCTGGAAGACGTCGCCCTGATGCGCAAGGTCGTGGGGCAGGGCGTTGGCGTGAAAGCGTCCGGCGGCGTGCGTGACTATGCAACAGCGGTGGCGATGATCGAAGCGGGCGCGACGCGGCTGGGCACCAGTTCCGGGATCGCGATCGTCAGTGGGGCGGCGGCTTCGGGCTCGGGTTACTGATTCTGCCGGAAGGTGTCTGGCGCTGACCCTCGCAGGGCACCGTCCCTGGTGTGGGCTGGCCTTTCGACAGAAGGCCTTTCGACAGAAGCCTTTCGCCGAAAAGAGCAGGACCCACCCCGCCAATGAGTGGCAAACTGCCGGTGCACTCACTTCTGCACCGGACACCTTTCTCAATGCGAACATTCTCCCTGGCGCGGCTCAAGGCTCGCTGGTTCTTCTGGCTGTGCATGCTGCTGATCGTCGTCGGTCTGCCGGTCGGTTGCGCAGCGCTGCAGCACAAGGAGCGTGAACTGGTCTTCATGATCGAGCCCGGCACGGCGAGCTGGTACCGCGGCCTGCCGTCCGATGTGCAAGAGCTGGAACTCAAGGGGCCATCGTTTGGCCTCGGGCAGAACATCCATGCCTGGTGGTGGGCTTCGGACAAAAAAGACGCTCCCGCCATTCTGTATCTGCACGGCTCGCGCTGGAACCTCACCGGTCAGCTGTTCCGCATCGAACAACTGCGCGCCCTGGGCTTTTCAATCCTCGCCATCGACTACCGCGGTTTCGGTCAGAGCAAGGGCCAGTTGCCGTCGGAAGCGTCGGTCTATGAAGACGCGCGCATCGCCTGGGAACGTCTCAAGCAGATTCAACCCGACCCGCAAAAACGCCTCATCTACGGTCATTCGCTGGGTGGCGCCGTGGCCGTTGACCTCGCCGCCGAACTGGGCCGGGACACGCAGAAAGGCGACGGGCCAATTCAGGCGCGGGGTCTGATCATCGAATCGACCTTCACCAACCTCGCCGACGTCGCGTCCTCCGTCGCCAGCAAACGCACCTCGTTGCCGGTGCGCTGGCTGGTCTCGCAGAAATTCGACTCCATCGACAAGATCGCCGATGTGCACATGCCGGTGCTGATCGTCCATGGCACGGCGGACCCGTTCGTCGCGCCGCGTTTCAGTGAAGCGTTGTTCGACGCGGCACAGGAGCCGAAGAACCTGCTGATGGTGCCGGGTGGTAACCACAACAACAGCATGAACCTTGGGCGCGAGGCCTACAGCCAGGCGATCCAGAACCTGCTCAGGGAGAAGCCTCCGGCAGTGCATGCGTCCAACGCATCGGCGGCGTTGCTCAAGCAACCCGGTTAGCCCCTTTTCATGAACGCGGCCGGTGTCCTCTCAAAGCACCTGCCGTCCACTGCCGCGAGCGCTGCCAATGGACACACACGCAGACGAAGACACCCATCTGACCCACTCCGCCCGGGACTGGGTGCTGCGTGCCGCGCCACTGCCGCAGATCGAGCGGATCGAGGCGTATTTTCACGGCCACGGTTTCGAGATGCACCGCCACGACACCTACGCGATCGGCCACACGATGTCCGGAGTGCAGAGCTTTCAGTACGGCAAGGAACAGGTCAACAACCTGCCGGGGCAGACGATGGTGCTGCATCCCGACGAAGCCCATGACGGCCATGCCGGGACCGAAGACGGCTTTCGCTACCGGATGTTCTATCTGGAGCCGGCGATGATTCAGCAGGTGCTCGGTGGCAAGCCGCTGCCGTTCATCAAGGGCGGGGCGTCCAGTGATCCGTGCCTGTTCAGGGCGACTCAGGCGCTGCTGTCCGACCTGAATAACGCGCTGGATCCTCTGGAACTGGACGACGCGATCTACGACCTCGCCATCGCCCTGCAAGCGGCCGCCGGTGTGCGCAAGGGCCGTCAGACCGTCAATTACACCGGCGCGCAACGTGCGCGGGAAATGCTCATGGCCAGTCTGGAACAGGGCGTGAGCCTCACCGATCTGGAACAGGCCAGCGACACCGATCGCTGGCGCCTGTCGCGGGATTTCCGCGTGCTGTTCGGCACCACGCCCTACCGCTACCTGACCCTGCGCCGGCTGGACCTGGTGCGCCATTCGATAGCGTTGGGCGTGTCGTTGAGCGATGCGTCGGTGATGGCAGGATTCTCCGACCAGAGCCACATGACGCGGCATTTCCTGAAGACCTTCGGCTACCCGCCGGGGCGGTGGTTGAAGATGTTGGGGGCAGGCGCATAGCGGATCGAACGCCCTTGGTGGGACTGGCCTTGGCTGGGAAGGCTGTACACCTTGTGGGACCGGCTTTAGCCGGGAAGGCGCCAGGCGTCACGCCGCAGAATGGATGGCGTACCCACCGGCCTCTTCCCGGCTGAAGCCGGTCCTACTATTTGGACGCGGTCATCCTGTAGGACTGGCTTTAGCCGGGAATGCATCATGCGTCACACCGCAGAATGGATGGCGTACCCACCGGCCTCTTCCCGGCTGAAGCCGGTCCCACTATTTGAACGCGGTCATCCTGTAGGACTGGCTTTAGCCGGGAATGCATCATGCGTCACACCGCAAAATGGATGGCGTACATACCGGCCTCTTCCCGGCTGAAGCCGGTCCCACTATTTGAACGCGGTCATCCTGTGGGACTGGCTTTAGCCGGGAATGCATCATGCGTCACGCCGCAGAATGGATGGCGTCCACGAGGGCCTCTTCCCGGCTGAAGCCGGTCCTACTATTTGAACGCGGTCATCCTGTAGGACTGGCTTTAGCCGGGAAAGCGTCAGACGTCACACCGCAAGATGGATGGCGTATGCAAGGGCCTCTTCCCGGCTGAAGCCGGTCCTACTATTTGGACGCGGTCATCCTGTGGGACTGGCTTTAGCCGGGAATGCATCATGCGTCACACCGCAAAATGGATGGCGTACGCACTGGCCTCTTCCCGGCTAAAACCGGTCCCACTATTTGAACGCGGTCATCCTGTGGGACTGGCTTTAGCCGGGAAAGCGTAAGGCGTCACGCCGCAGAATGGATGGCGTACCCACCGGCCTCTTCCCGGCTGAAGCCGGTCCTACGAAGACACCGCATACCCCCCTGAAACACTGCCCGCTTTTGTAGGACTGGCTTTAGCCGGGAAAGCGTCAGTCGCAACACCGCAAAACCGGCTGCACCCACCACCGTGCAATAACGTACAAGACCCCACCCACTCCCGTGCTCTAGATTGGCTCTACATCAAACCCCATCGGAGCCGCCCTCGTGTCCACGTCCAACACCCAACACACCCCTATCAACTTCGCCCAGAAATACAGCCTGTTCACCGAGCAGTGGCAGCCAAAAGTCATCGCGCAGATGAACGACTACCAGTTCAAGCTGGCACGGCTGGAAGGGGAGTTTCTCTGGCACCGCCACGCTGACACCGACGAAACCTTCATCGTGCTCGACGGCTGTTTGCGCATCGATTTTCGCGACGGGTTCGTCGAACTCAATGCGGGCGAATTGTATGTCGTGCCCAAGGGCGTCGAGCACAAGCCGTCCGCCGCCCAAGAGGTGAAGCTGATGCTGATCGAGCCAAGCGGGGTGATCAACACCGGCGACGATACCAACGAGCGCACGGCGCCGAATGATAGGTGGATTTGAACAATGTGGTTCAACCTTCCGCTGATTATTGCCCGAGGCGCCCAGGGTTTTAGGTGTGGTCGATACCTGGCGCCTTTTGCAGGGCTCACCACTCATCCCCCTGGACCTCCCACCTGCACGTAATTGTCGTGGAAAGCGTAGGGCCTCAGACCGTTTCGAAATAGTGGTTATTTCGAAAGCGCCTGGTGTGAATTAACCCCCTGATTATTCGGTTCATTCGCAATCGCTCGGGCTTGGCAATTCTGTGGCTGCTGTCATATTTGACAGTAGCCACACCAAGCTTATGAAATTACCTTGGACGGAAAGGTCGTAGCAGATGTGTCGATATCGGGTTTCGGGAGTGTGGGTCAAAGCGTTGAACTGTCTGATGCTGGAGAAAACAGATGACTGACAATGTGGATGGTCCCTGAGGATTGAGTTCTACAAAGATCGGGCCAGTGAAAGCTGGCTTCATTCCAGCGGGTGATTTTTTTCACGAATACTTCGGTAGTAATTGCCCGCATAACATGTCCATCAACTTGACCGGCGCCAACAGGATACCCGTGCTTTGAGTCGTCTGTACGCAGTTGCCTGATATGACAGGGTTAACTTTCAATAACAGCAATGATCCAAACGTTTAGGTGAATACGATGACAGACGAAAATACTCTATGCGAGGTTGTCAAAAATCCGGGAGCAGGCTTGGCCTCTCGCACCGCCGGGATGGCTTCAACAACAGTGGATATATATGACGGTGATGTAAAAGTGGGAACAGCGCCGGTCGTCGATGGAGCATGGCAATATACCGCCTCCTCCCTCGCCAAAGGCGATCATCATTTTACGGCGAGACTCGATGCCCTGCGCAGTAATTCGTGGCACCTGACGATACGCGACGCGCTGCAACTGACCGCGCCGGGTGTCGTTGAGGTTTTCATGGACAGTGGGACTGGCTTTGGCAACTCGTTGAATCTCTTGAAAAGCATCAATTCTGCGACCGTGATTGTTAAATATCCCGGGATGGAAACGGGAGACCAGGTGACAATGAGCTGGAATGGAGCAGGAGGCTCCACCTCTGAAACCAAGCTGGCTGGAAGTTCAGGAGATGTAAGCTTTATCGTTCCGAAAACATATATAACTAGCAACATTAATCAGCGTGTTCGGGTGTCGTATACGGTCGTGCCAGTGGGTGCGACGAACACAGTTAATTCGCCCGAGGTGGTGTTTGAAATTACTAACGATTCGTTGGTTGGTAACCCCTATTTTGTTGAGGGGTTTAGAACATCGTGGTACCGCTGTACTTTTAGAGCGGGTGAAATAGCCGTAAGTAACAGTACGAGTTCAGGCACCCGTATAGGCTCGACTCCGGATGGAGATCCGAGCGCGGAAACGCGATTCAGAGCCACCGAGACAACCTCCACTTTTATGGAGAATAAAATCGGCGCTCAGCCGTGGCGCGATTCAGCAATATATCCAACTAACGTACCCGGTGTCGGTTTCAAGCTAATTGATGACCGTGGCCAAAGTTTTGAGGCTGGACCTGGTAATCGCAATGGGGCTGGCCTCTATGGTAATCCCGGTACTACGATGAGGGTCGAGTTTTTTAAGACAGGGTTCGTGGAACCCGGCACGATACCCGCAGGTGACGTAGTGGAGTGGAGATTTGGCGCTAATCGGCTTTATTACATGTCAGTTTACTTAGCTGACGCTATAAGAATAGTAGTGACTTGAATCGTAATCCTCGGCGAGATATCCACGGCATACCGCAATTACGTAGCGCGTCGCGTTGCAGCCGTCCGGCTTGCGGGCGCCCGTGTCGTCAGGGCCGCCGCCGACAAGCTGTGCGGCTACCGGATCGGTGTTTGCGGGGCTATGTTGTCGGGCAGCAACACCGCAATCAACGCCCTGACCACCCCCGGCAGGGCGTCCAGTTCGCGGACCAGAATGCTCCGTTCGCGCACCGCCCAGGGCTCGTCCAGCTCGATGGTCACCAGCTTCATCGTCCGGCTGTGGCGCGACGCTGCCGACTCCGGGATCACCCCGATGCCCACCCCGGCTTCGACCATCCGGCAAATGGCCTCGAAGCTCGACACCTGAATCCGCAACGACAAATTCTGCCCCAGCCGCTCCACGTGATCGCGCAGAAAACTCAGCAATGTGCTGCCTTCGTGCAGCCCGATGTGCTGAAACGCCAGGGTTTGCTTGAACGTGATCTTTTTCTCGGCCGCCAGCTCATGGCCCACCGGCACGGTCAGCACCAGGCGGTCGGTGCTGAAATGGATGACCTGCAAACCCGCTGCTTCCACCGGCCCGGCGATGATGCCCATGTCGGTGCTGCCGTCGAGCACGCCGCGCACGATGTCCCGGGACAGGCGCTCCTGCAGGTCCACCGTGACGCCGGGCCGTTTCGCCAGAAACCCTGCCAGCACTTCGGGCAGAAACTCGGTGACGGCAGTGGTGTTGGCGAAGATGCGAATGTGCCCGGCTGAATCAGTCCCGTAACTGGTGAACTCACTCTTCAGGTAGTCCACCTGGCTCATGATCAGCCGCGCGTGTTTGAGCAGGCGCTGACCGGCAGGGGTCAGTTCCACGCCGCGGCTGTCGCGGTACAGCAGGCGTGTGCCGAGTTGGCCTTCCAGCGCCTTGATCCGCGCGCTGGCGGCGGCAGGGGAGAGAAACGCCCGGCGCGCGCCCTGGGTCAGGCTCGGTGATTCGCCGATGTGAATGAAGAGGCGCAAGTCAGCCAGGTCGAAATGCATGGGCGTGTCCGGACGTTGCAGAAGGCGTTCAGCATACCCGAACGCCGCTATACGCAAATGCAAATTCACAGAATGCCGGCGCACTTCCATGATCGGGTCATAACAACAAACCCAGAGGGTTCCCGCCCATGAGCGCTGCAGCGTCACCCGTGGATTTCACGGCCTGGATCGGCCGCACCGAAGAAGCCCAGGACCATCTGAGCGTCAACCTGATCAAGCGCATCGCCGCCACCTTTAGCGAGCCCACGCCCGCTGCCGGCGATCCATTGCCGCCGCTGTGGCAATGGTGTTTTTTCCAGGAGCCGCTGTTCGAAGCGCAACTCGGCGGTGACGGCCACCCGGCCCGTGGCGGCTTTCTGCCCCCGGCGGACAATCGCAACCGCATGTGGGCCGGTGGCCGCGTCGAGTTCATTCAGCCGCTGAAGGTGGGTGCTGACGCCCATCGCCTGTCCACCATTCTGCACATTGAGGAAAAGCACGGCCGCACCGGGTCGCTGCTGTTCGTGACCGTGCGCCACGACTACTCTCAAGGCGGCGAGTTGTGCGTGCGGGAGGAGCAGGACATCGTTTACCGCGAGCCCAATCCGCCGAAGCTCAACAGCGGTGACGCGCCAGAGCAGGGCGAGTGGAGCGAGGTCATCGAGCCGACGCCGACGCTGCTGTTCCGCTATTCGGCCGTGACCTTCAACGGCCACCGCATTCACTACGACTACCCCTACGTCACCAACACCGAAGGCTATTCCGGCTTAGTGGTGCACGGGCCGATGATCGCCACGTTCAACCTGCGCGCCTTCATTCGCGCCCATCCCGACAAGCGCGTGCGGCATTTCGCCTATCGCGGCGTGCGCCCGCTCAACGTCCCTGCTGCATTCCGCGTCGGCGGACGAATCGTCGAGCCGGGCAAGGCTCAGCTGTGGGCCGGCAATGACGCCGGCGTCGCCCAGAGCGCCGAAGTCGTTTTTGACTGAACCCTTCTTTCTATACAGCCAGGCGCGCCGATTCCGTGGCCGCCGGCCGATGCGAGTGGACACCATGAACCCTTACGAAAACGAAGACCTCAATGCCATCCGTGACGGCGTGCGCGCGCTATGTGCCCAGTTTCCGGCCGAATACTGGCGCAAGATCGATGAACAGAAAGGCTTCCCGGACACCTTCGTCAAGGCGCTGACCGATGAAGGCTGGCTGTCGGCGATGATTCCCGAAGAGTACGGCGGCTCCGGGCTGGGCCTGGCGGAAGCTTCGGTGATCCTTGAAGAAGTGAACGCCTGCGGCGGCAATTCCGGCACCGTGCACGGCCAGATGTACAACATGTTCACCCTGTTGCGTCACGGCAGCGACGCACAGAAAAGCTACTACCTGCCCAAGCTCGCCAGCGGCGAACTGCGCCTGCAATCCATGGGCGTGACCGAACCGAGCACCGGCACCGACACCACCAAGATCAAGACCACGGCTGTGAAGCAGGGCGACAAGTATGTGATCAACGGCCAGAAGGTCTGGATCTCCCGCGTGCAGCATTCCGACCTGATGATCCTGCTGGCGCGCACCACGCCGTTGGCGGAAGTGACGAAAAAGTCCGAAGGCATGTCGATCTTCCTCGTCGACCTGCGCGACGCCATCGGCAACGGCCTGACCGTTCAGCCCATCGCCAACATGGTCAACCACGAGACCAACGAGCTGTTCTTCGACAATCTCGAACTCCCCGCCGAGAGCCTGATCGGCGAGGAAGGCAAGGGCTTCCGCTACATCCTCGACGGCCTGAATGCCGAACGCACGCTGATCGCCGCCGAGTGTATTGGCGACGGCCGCTGGTTCATCGAGAAGTCCGCCGCCTACGCCCGTGATCGCGTGGTGTTTGGCCGCCCGATCGGGCAGAACCAGGGCGTGCAGTTTCCCATCGCCGAAGCGCACATCGAAATCGAAGCGGCGGACCTGATGCGCTGGCGTGCCTGCGAGGAATACGACAACGGCAAGAACGCCGGTGCCAGCGCCAACATGGCCAAATACCTCGCGGCAAAAGCGTCGTGGGAAGCGGCCAATGCGTGCCTGCAAACCCATGGCGGTTTTGGCTTTGCCTGCGAGTACGACGTGGAGCGCAAATTCCGCGAAACCCGTCTGTATCAGGTCGCGCCGATCTCCACCAACCTGATTCTTTCCTACGTTGCCGAGCACTTGCTCGACCTGCCGCGCAGTTTCTGAGGACGCCGAAATGAGCCATACCCAGGCATTGGCGGGTTTCCTCGCCGAGCTGACCTACGTGCAAATTCCCGGCGTCGTGCTGGACCGTACCGAAGACCTGTTCCTCGACTGGATCGGCTCGGCGCTGGCCAGCCAGGGCGCACGGCCGATTCCGTTGTTCGAGCGCTACGCCGAACGCATGGGCCCGCGAGAGGGCAAGGCGAAGATTCTGGTGAGCGGTCGCGGCACTTCAGCGTACTTCGCCGCGCTGGTCAACGGTGCGTCTTCGCACCTGGTCGAGCAGGACGATCTGCACAACAGCTCGGTGCTGCACCCGGCGACGGTGGTGTTTTCCGCCGTACTGGCAGCGGCTCAGGACCTCGACAAAACCGGCCAGGATTTACTGCTGGCGTCGGTCGCCGGTTATGAAGCCGGCATCCGCATCGGCGAATTCATGGGCCGCTCCCACTACCGCATCTTCCACACCACCGCGACGGTCGGCACCCTGGCCGCTGCGGTGGGCGTCGGCAAGCTGTTGGATTTCGACAAAGAGCAGTTCATCAATCTGCTGGGCACGGCGGGCACCCAGGCCGCCGGGCTGTGGGAATTTCTCCGTGACGCAGCCGATTCCAAGCAGCTGCACACCGCCAAGGCGGCGGCCGATGGCCTGCTGGCGGCGTACCTCACCGAAGACGGCCTGACCGGCGCACGGAATATTCTCGAAGGCGATCAGGGCATGGCGGCGGGGATGTCCAGCGACAGCGATCCCGCCAAGCTGTCCGACCGCCTCGGCAGCCGATGGGCGCTGGTGGAGACCTCATTCAAGTTTCACGCCTCGTGCCGCCACACCCATCCGGCGGCCGATGCCCTGCTGCACCTGATGCAGCGCGAAGGCCTGCGCCATGGGCAGATCGCCAAGGTGGTAACACGGGTTCACCAGGGCGCCATCGATGTACTGGGTCGGGTCGATGTGCCGCAGACCGTGCATCAGGCGAAGTTTTCCATGGGCGCAGTGCTCGGGTTGATTGCAGTTCACGGCAGCGCGCAGTTGATCGAATTCCGCGACCTGGCCCTGAGCGATGCCGACGTTGCGGCCTTCCGCGAAAAAGTGACGATGGAACTGGACCCGGAGGTCGACGGCGCTTATCCAGCGCGGTGGCTGGGGCGGGTGATCGTGACCACCACCGATGGCCGGGTGTTGAGCGCTGGCATCGATGAGCCGAAGGGCGATCCGGGCAACACCCTGTCGCGGCCTGAGCTGGAGGACAAGGTTCAGCGCCTGCTGGCGTTCTCCGGCGCACGCACGGCGGAGCAGGGCGCAGCGTTGATCCAGCGGGTGTGGCAGCTGCGCGATGCGCAGGACTTGGTCACTTTGATTTAAGGCAAACGCCAACCCTTGTAGGAGTGAGCTTGCTCGCGATTGCAGTGTGTCAGCGCCATCAGCCCTGACTGACAAACTGCTATCGCGAGCAAGCTCACTCCTACAGGGGATTTGAAGAGGTTTTCGAACATGACTCAACAACCCCCGCGTCCTTTGGACGGCATCACCGTCGTCAGCCTTGAACACGCCATCGCGGCGCCGTTCTGCACCCGCCAACTGGCGGATTTGGGCGCCCGCGTGATCAAGATCGAGCGCCCCGGCGTCGGCGATTTCGCCCGTGGCTACGACCAGCGCGTCGACGGCCTGGCCTCGCATTTCGTCTGGACCAACCGCTCCAAGGAAAGCCTCACCCTGGACCTCAAGCAGGACCAGGCCGGCGACATTCTTGAGTCGTTGCTCGGCAAGGCCGACGTGCTGGTACAAAACCTGGCGCCGGGCGCCGCTGCCCGTATGGACCTGTCGTTCGAAGCCCTGCACAAACGCTTCCCGCGCCTGATCGTCTGTGACATTTCCGGCTACGGCGAAGGCGGGCCCTACGAGAAGA
Organism: Pseudomonas sp. AK106; assembly: GCF_053903055.1. Lineage (NCBI taxonomy): Bacteria > Pseudomonadati > Pseudomonadota > Gammaproteobacteria > Pseudomonadales > Pseudomonadaceae > Pseudomonas > Pseudomonas sp. AK106. The sequence continues at coordinate 3,638,242 of NZ_CP096426.1, read as the reverse complement.
AGAAGGCCTACGACCTGTTGATCCAGAGCGAGGGCGGCTTTTTGTCGGTCACCGGTGGCCCCGGGGGAAACGAGATGGCCAAGGCCGGTTGCTCCATTGCCGACATCGCCGCCGGGATGTACGCCTACACCGGGATTCTGTCGGCGCTGATGCTGCGGGACAAAACCGGGCAGGGCAGCCGCATCGACGTCAGCATGCTGGAAAGCCTGGTGGAGTGGATGGGCTACCCGATGTATTACGCCTACCACGGCGCGCCCCCGCCGCCACGGGCCGGCGCGTCACACTCGACGATCTATCCTTACGGGCCATTTCCCACCGGCGGGGGCGGCACGATCATGCTGGGCCTGCAGAACGAGCGCGAGTGGGCGGTGTTCTGCGAGAAGGTCCTGTTCGATCCGGCGCTGGCCACCGACGAGCGCTTTTCCGCGAATTTCAAGCGCTCGGAAAACCGCGAGGCGCTGCGGCAGATCATCGTCGACGGCTTCGCCGCCTTGAGCGTCGATGAGGTGGTTGCCCGCTTGGAAGACGCGCAGATCGCCAACGCCCGGGTCAACGACATGCAGGGCGTCTGGGACCATCCGCAGCTCAAGGCCCGTGATCGATGGTGCGAAGTCGACAGTCCGTCCGGCCCGCTGCCGTCGCTGCTGCCGCCGGGCCACAACACCGCGTTCACGCCGCGCATGGACGGCGTGCCGGGCCTGGGGCAGCACACCGGCAGCATCCTCGGCGAGCTGGGGTTTTCGGCTGAAGACCAGGCGCGGATGGCGGCGGGCGGGGTGGTCTAGCGCCCGTTCTGCAAAAGGCTCTTTTGCGCAGCGCACCCCTTCCTACAGGACACTCTCAGGACACCCACATGGCCCACACCAAGATCCGCTCCGCACTGTTCGTCCCCGGCAGTCGCCCCGATCGTTTTGCCAAAGCGCTGGCGGCCGGCGCCGATGCCGTCATCGTTGATTTCGAAGACGCCGTCGAAGAACCCCTCAAGCGCCAGGCCCGGGACAATCTTGCGGTCTTCTTGAACGACAACCCCCAAGCCTCGGTGTGGGTGCGGGTCAATGCGCCGACTCATGCCGAACATGCCGATGACTTGGCGTTTTGCCGGCAGCACGCGGGCGTGGCCGGGGTGCTGCTGCCGAAAGTCGAAAGCGCTGCTCACGTCGCTGCGGTCTGGCAGACAGGCAAACCGGTTCTGCCGATCATCGAAAGCGCCAAGGGCCTGCTGGCCCTGGAGCAGATCGCCCATGCCGAGGGGGTCGAGCGTTTGTCGTTCGGCGGACTCGACCTGGCCCTGGACCTGAACCTCAATAGCGGCACCCACGCCGCGCAGATGTTTCTGGATCAGGCGCGGATGTCGGTGCAACTGCATTCAAGGGGCGCGGACCTGCTGCCCCCGCTGGACGGCGTGCACCCGGCCATCGGCGACCCGAAAGGTTTGCACCGCGCCATTCGCCACGCCTACGACATGGGGTATGGCGGCGCGTTGTGCATCCATCCGGCGCAAGTGCCGGTGATCCACGCCGCGTTGGCCCCCAGCGTGGATGACTTGAACTGGGCGCAAAAGGTGATCAACGCCAGCGCGGCGGCCAAGGGGGCGGGAGCCTTTCAGCTGGACGGGCACATGGTCGACGCGCCGGTGTTGCTGAGGGCCCAGCGTTTGCTGGCGCTGGCGGCGGGGTGAACGCAGTCACCGCCGGGGCGCCGGTGGAAAGCCTGATCGCGTTCGGCAACCCCGAACGCCGGCTTTCACAAAAGCAGATTCTCTAAACACCGGAGCTTCGTCATGGTGGAGTTGCACTATGCTCATGGGCTCCACCTGCTCCTGCCAACATAAGTTCATACAAAAATAAAAAGGTGATATCGATGTTGAAGCTGACCAAAGCGCTTTTCTGCGCGGCCGCAGTGTCTGTGGCCAGCCTTGCACAGGCCGCTGATCCGATCACGATCAAGTTCGCCCACGTAGTGGCGGAAAACACGCCGAAGGGGCAGGGCGCGTTGCTCTTCCAGAAGATGGTCGCCGCCGACCCGGCCTTGAAAGACAAAGTCAAAGTCGAGGTGTACCCCAACTCCTCGCTGTTCGGCGACGGCAAAGAAATGGAAGCCCTGCTGCTCGGCGACGTGCAGATGCTGGCGCCGTCACTGGCGAAATTCGAGCAGTACACCAAGAAAGTGCAGATCTTCGATCTGCCGTTTCTGTTCAACGACCTCGCTGCCGTCGACCGCTTCCAGCAGGGTCCCCAGGGTAAGGCGTTGCTGACCGCGATGGACGACAAAGGCATTCACGGTCTGGCGTATTGGCACAACGGCCTCAAGCAACTGTCCGCCAACAAGAAGCTCGTTGAACCGAAAGATGCCCGTGGCCTGAAATTCCGCGTTCAGGCCTCCAGCGTGCTCGAAGCCCAATTTGTCGCCCTGCACGCCAACCCGCGCAAGATGAGCTTCGCCGAGGTCTATCAAGGCCTGCAGACCGGCACCGTCAACGGCACCGAAAACACTTGGTCGAACTACGAAAGCCAGAAGGTCAACGAGGTGCAGCCGTTCTTCACCGAGTCCAACCACGGCCTGATTGACTACATGGTGATCACCAACTCCAAGTTCTGGAACGGCTTGCCGGCGGACGTGCGTGACGAACTGCAAACGATCATGGATCAGGTGACGGTCGAGGTGAACAAGCAGGCCGAAGCGCTGAACCAGACCGCCAAGCAGAAAATCATCGACGCCAAGACCAGCGAAATCGTGACGCTGACCCCTGAGCAGCGCGCGAAATGGCGTGAAGCCATGAAGCCGGTCTGGGACAAATTCTCCGAAGAAATCGGTGCCGACCTGATCAAGGCTGCCGATGATTCGAACAAGGCGCCTTGAGCCCTTCCTTCGCTTCTCGATACAGACCGTGACGGCCCGGCGGCCACCCGTTTCGCGGGTGGTCCGCCTCCACCGCCGTCGCCATGCCCGGCTACATTCGGCTTCGTTCGGAGAATGCTTATGCACCCGCTGACGCGACTCTGGGAGCATCTGGAGGAGGGCATCATTGCCTTTCTGCTGGCTGCCATGACCCTCGTGACTTTCGTCTACGTGGCGTTGAACAACATCTACACCCTGTTTTACTCCCTCAGCGATCAATGGGCCGTCAGCAGCGATTTCTTCGCCGGCATCGGCGACCACCTGATGGGTTACGCCCAGGGCATGACCTGGAGCGTGGCGCTGACCAAAGCCCTGTTTGGCTGGCTGATCTTCTTCGGGATTTCCTACGGCGTGCGCACGGCGGGCCACCTGGGCGTCGACGCGCTGGTCAAGAAAACCAGCAAGCCGGTGCAGCGGATTCTGGCGATGCTGGCCTGCGCCTGTTGCCTGGCGTACGCCGGCTTGTTCCTCGTCGCCAGCTACAAGTGGGTCGCAGCACTGTTCATGGCCGGCATCGGTGCCGAGGACCTTGATCGGTTCGGCATCAAAGTCGCCTACATCGCCGTCATCGTGCCCATCGGCTTTGCTCTGGTGATCGCGCGCTACCTGGAAATCCTTTACCGCATCTGGACGCACCGGCAGACCGGTCTGGGTCTGGCCGACGAAGCGGCTGAAGCGAGCAAACTCGCCAACCCTGCCGAGGAGCAGCACTGATGACCGTTATCTGCCTGTTCCTGCTGCTCTACGTTTTCATGTTCCTGGGCGTGCCTATCGCTATTTCCCTGGGCTTGTCCGGCGCCGTTTCGATCCTGCTGTTCAGCCCGGACTCGTTGAGTTCGCTGGCGATCAAACTGTTCGAAACCTCCGACAGCTACACCTTTCTGGCGATTCCGTTCTTCCTCTTGTCCGGGGCCTTCATGACCACCGGCGGGGTGGCGCAACGGCTGATCGACTTCGCCAACGCCTGCGTCGGCCACATTCGCGGCGGCTTGGCGATTGCGGCGGTGCTGGCGTGCATGCTGTTCGCAGCGTTGTCCGGTTCATCGCCCGCCACCGTGGCGGCCGTGGGGTCGATTGCGGTCGCCGGCATGGTGCGTTCCGGTTACCCGAAGGCATTCGGCGCGGGCATCATCTGCAACGCCGGTACGCTGGGCATTCTGATTCCGCCGTCCATCGTGATGGTGGTCTACGCCGCCGCGACGGAGACGTCGGTCGGCAAGCTGTTCATTGCCGGTGTGGTCCCCGGGATTCTGCTCGGTGTGATCCTGATGGTGGTGATCTACATCGTCGCCCGGGTCAAGAAACTCCCGGCCCAGCCACGGGTGACCTTCCGCCAGTGGCTGCACACGGCGCAACGGGCGTTTTGGGGCCTGATGCTGCTGGTCATTATCCTCGGCGGCATCTACAGCGGTATGTTCACGCCGACTGAAGCGGCGGCGGTGGCAGCGGTCTATTCGGCGTTCATCGCGCTGTTCGTTTACAAGGACATGAGCTTCAAGGACTGTCCGAAAGTGCTGCTGGAGTCGGGCCGGCTGTCGATCATGCTGATGTTCATCATCGCCAACGCCATGCTGTTCGCCCACGTTCTGACCACGGAGCAGATTCCGCAGCAGATCACCGCCTGGGTCATTTCCGAAGGCCTCACGCCGATCGGCTTCCTGATCATGGTGAACATCGTGCTGCTGGTCGCAGGTAGCTTCATGGAGCCTTCGGCAATCATCCTGATCCTGGCGCCGATCTTCTTCCCGATCGCGATGAAACTCGGCATCGACCCGATTCATTTGGGGATCGTCATGGTGGTCAATATGGAGATCGGGTTGGTCCACCCACCGGTGGGGCTGAACCTGTTCGTGACGTCTGCGGTGACGGGGCTGACACTGGGCGAGACCATCCGAGCGGCGCTGCCGTGGTTGTCGATCCTGCTGGTGTTCCTGCTGCTGGTGACTTACGTGCCTTATATCTCGCTGGCGCTGCCTAACTGGCTGGGGATGCCATGAGAGAGGGGACTCGTCCTTAGAGCTACATCAAGATCAAGATCAAGATCAAGGTCTACGGCGGTCTGCCTAAGGGCAGACTGTTTCGCCTTCGGCGAGTTACTTTTAAAAAGCACTAAAAGTAACCAAAAGTGCCTGCTCCTGGCTTGGCCCTTCCTTCGTCAGGGTTCCTTCACTCCGGTCCCGCTCCGTGGCCCCGCCGCCATCCGCCATCCATGGCGGGGGGCGGCTCTCGCGGCATCCATGCCGCTCGGCCCACTCCGCGAGACCTGCGTTCAGCCTGCACCCAAGTCGCGATTGGCGGCGTCTGATCTATTGCGTACGAAGATCAAGATCTAAAGCAGATCCAAAGCAGATCCAAAGCAGATCCAAAGCAGATCCAAAGCAGATCCAAAGCAGATCAGGGGCAAAGCACGGCAGATCAAGCGCGGAGGATTTGTGGGAGTGAGCTTGCTCACGAAGGGGTCAGTACATTCACCGGATTTCTGGTGTTTGGAATACAGCATTCGCGAGCGAGCTCGCTCCCACAGGTAGGAGGTGCTATCAGCAAAATTGTTGGCGGCTGGGCTGACCTCTTCCCGGCTAGCCGGTCCCACTAAGGCAGCGCATGCATCAATTGAAATCGGCTCCGATGGTAGGACCGGCTTCAGCCGGGAAGCCTTTGATCTGCTTAAAACGCGCTTTTGATCTTCATGCACAAATAGCTCAGTCACCGCCAATCGCGACTTGGGTGCAGGCCGAATGTAGACGACGCGCAGTGGGCCGAGCGGCATGGATGCCGCGAGAGCGCCGCTAGGACATGGATGTCCGTTCGGCGCGGGCCCACGGAGCGTCGTCGGAGTGAGGGAACCCCGAGGAACGAGGGGCCAAACCAAGAGCAGGCACTTTTGCTTACTTTTGGTGCTTTTCAAAAGTAAGTCGCCGAAGGCGAAACAGTCTGCCCTTAGGCAGACGCTCTTGATCTCTAAAACTGACAGACCCACTTTCCGGCAGACCAAAAAAATCCGCGCTGCCTCGGGGAGAAAAGCGCGGATCTTTAATCAATCACTCAATCAATGCACAAACAGCGCAATCAAAATAATGATAGGGATTGGAATGCCGAGGAACCACAGAAGTAGTGAACGCATGATGACTCTCCTTAATCAGCGAATGCTGGAAGTATTGGAATAAGCACGGGTTTCGACATACGTCACCGCATCACGACGACGACCACCCCAGATGGCAGCAAGGCTCGCGACGAACGCACCGCACAGCAGCGAAACGAAAGTCCACAGCGCAGCGGTTGCAGCGGCCTTCGCGGCAGCGTCGGCAGCCTGTTGAGCTTTCAGCTTGGCATCAGCCACGGCCTGCTTGGCCTGACCATAAACCTGATCAACCCGCGCCTGGGCATCGGCCTGACTCATGTTGGTACGCTGAGCGACCAGCTGTGCCAGGTAAGTACGGTCTTCCGGGGCCAGCTGACCATCGTTGGCCATGGTTTTGGTGAAGATACGTACCACAACACCGTGCGCAGCATCATCGCTGACGGCGGCAGGGCGATCATCGCGGAACAGCGAATCGATGTAATAGCCATACTGATCGCTGCTGGTATTGCCCGCTGCAGAACCGGTCGCGGTGGCGGCAGTACCTGCAACACCGGCAACCGCGGTAGCGCCGGCTTTCACGCCGCTGCCAACGATGCCGCTGACCGAACCGACGATCAACACGGCAGCGACCAGCGTAGCGACTGCCCACGACAGGAAACCGTGCGCAGTATCACGGAAGTAAACTTCGTCACCGTGCATATTGGCCCATTTGACGCGCAGGCGGCCGGCGAGGTAACCGCCAAGACCGGAGGCCACGATCTGCGTCAGTGCGAGCCAGACGACCGTGGAAATACCGATGGTCTTCGCGCTGGCACCTTCGTTGGCCCAAGGCGACATCGCCGAGAAACCGAGGCCCGATCCCAGCAGGACCAGGATTAAGGAAAGCGCGGCGGCGCCGGCGGCACCCGCGAAGATGGCCCCCCAAGACACGCCTGAGACCGAGGAGGATTCTTCTACAGCGGCAGGATAAGAATCAGGTGAGACGTTCATTGTGCTGCTCCGTGCGAATGATGTTGTGCTTCTCCCCATTACGGTGCACTGCCTGTGCCAGCGATCGCTTCTTTAAAAAGACCAATAAAATCAGTAAGTTATTGAATAAGGTTTTTGATGTGTTCGTGCAAAATGCATGAACCCGATAAATCGACGGATGCGTTCTGCCCGGTCAATGGATTTCCATGCCTGTCAAAGGTTTGCGACAATCCTTTGCGACGAATTCCGTCAACGCGCAACATTCCGGCACATTTATGTGTGGACGTTGTCTCATAACATCAGCCCCGCAGGTTGACAGCCATAGTCCGCCCACGGCTCCTGTTTCTTCGAGAGGTAACCCAGCATGTTTGTCCATCGCCCCCTGGAAGAAAAAGACGTCCCTTTTATCTGCGACATGCCCCAGAGCATTGATGAGCTCTTCTATATGTTTCCAAAGGCGGTGTTCCCGCTGACACCGGAGCAGCTCAATGAATCCATCGCGCAGCGTTCGGACAACACCGTCATCGAATTGGACGGCCAAGTAGTCGGATTCGCCAACTTCTCCCGATACGATTTCAGAGGCCGTTGTTCCATGGGCAACGTCATCATCGATCCGCGCTTTCGCTCAAAAGGCGTTGGCCGCTACATGATCGGCTGCATGATGGAGTTGGCGTTCGGCAAACACGAAGCGGCGGAGCTGACCGCCTCCTGCTTCAACCATAACGTCCCCGGACTGCTCTTCTACCCCAAGCTCGGTTTCAAGCCTTTCGCCATTGAAGAGCGCCTGGACAAGCGAGGCGCGCGCGTCGCCCTTATCCATCTCAAGTTGCCTCGAAGCTGACCCACAGACAGCTTAATGACGCCAGTCGTCGGGCGCCTCACGGCTGCCCGACGAACGGATGAGCACAACCCTTGGCCCCTCCCGGGCGACAAATCCCATTATTCCGCCAATTAAGCGATGAGCCGCGGCGTTTCCAATCCGGTGAATCGTTTTTCCTCGAGCAACTTGGCTCGTGCGCAGCCATTTGCGGGTGGAAGGCAGCTGTTTGCCTCACTTTGGGGCGCGGCGTATAAGGTGAATATCCCTGATTGCCGGATGGCGGACGGGGTACGGGAAACTTCTCCACCTTCGTGGAATGGGGTATTGATAGTCAGGCGAGCGGCTGAACGCATCAACCAGTCCTGCCTGTGGAGGATTGACGATGATTGCCTGTACGCTCTCTAACCTGGAACTGCGCAGCATTATAGAAAGCGCGTTTCTGCCCCTGCGGTGTCACTGCACCGTACTGGAGGACCTGATGACGGTTGAAGTCATCGACCCCGCGACCGAGCACGTCGAACTGTTCGCTTCCAGTATTGCCTTGGACTCACTCGATAACAGCCACGCCTTGTGCGCGCTGATCCGGGCGCTTCAGGCCGAGCTCGCAAAGGCCAGGCATTACCCCCATGCACTGGCGAGCTGAGCGCATGGCTCTAGCAATAATCGCCGTTCGGCCTTATGTTGGTCAGCATCGGCCCTGAGAGGCCAGGCGGGATATTGAGGATTTGCATGGCGCAGGCGCAACCCGAGATCGAGGCAGTACAAGAGCAGAGACCAGCGGCACCCTTGCGCCGTCGGCGCAAGGTTATGATCGGCGTCGGCGGCCTGCTGGGCATTGTGGTGGTGGGCGCGGCGACGATTGTCACGATGCTGGAGCAGCTGGAAATGCGGAATGCCAGCTTCCGACCGCCCATGACTTCCCTGGAACGGCAACAGCTCTTGCCACCGGAGCCTGTGCTGGAAGTCAAACCTCAGGTGGAAGGCCTGCGCTACGGCGCCGCCATTTTGCCGGAGCAGGCTGCGAGCGCCGATTCCGCCACGCCTGAACAGGCGTCGGCCTCAGCAGCGGCTCTGCTGTTTAGCGCGCCGTCTTCGCCCCTTGGCCCTGCACCCCTCACGACACCTGATCCGCGGTCCGGCAAGCCAACGGGCATCGCTCAGGCGATCCACGTGCCTAACAGCACGCAGTAGGCCCCACCTTTTTCAATGCATCCGGCGACGGTGCTCATTTTCGAAGAGCAGTTTGAACTGCTCTTCGCCGTTGTCATGAACCGCATAGTGCTCGCGAACAGGCCCTGCTTCGATGCGGCCATCCATTGCAACGCGGATGACGGCTGACTTGGGCAGATAGTCCGGCACGTCACCGATGATCGTCAGCTCGCGCAGGCGGTGGCCGTCGTGTTCTATGGTCGTAAGCCGCACTCGGCAGGTTGCCTGCATGGGGATAGGCCCAAACAGCGTGTCCCGCGAATAATCAATTTCGGCGATGCTGGACCGACTGATTTTATCAGCATTCATAAGGTCACCTCTCTCTGTCCATTGGAAAGTGTTCAAGCATGACAATGGAGGCATGGCAGGCCGGAATAGTTCTCATCGCTGCTGACGATAGTTCTCCATTCATCTGATACGCCAGTGCGTGCCCGTGCTTTTCGGGAGAGTGATGGTAATTACCGGGGTCGATAAATCTGACGTCAATAAACACGAGGGCACTTAATCGGTTATAGGACAGTACAAGCGAAGCGTGACACTAAAAGCACGACGCATGTTGCGAAGAAAGCCGCTTATATCCGTCAGCGACCTGCGATCTGAAATTAAATTGCGAAAGGCTCTTATTTTATAAATCCATGGGCGCCTGCTTGTGCGGCGGAATAATGGCGTCATATTTAAAAAATCTATATAAAACAATGGCTTGTATATATAAATTGTCGGGCAGCGCGTTTTTTCGGAAAATTGACACGTTGTCGGTTATTTGCAACCATCACTTTACGTTTTCAAGTCTGATGATCTGCACTTAGTGCAAGCGTCGACACTTCTGTTTTCGGGATTAATCTTTGCAGACGCGCGACGAGGTGGCGGTAGCGTCCCTGGAGAAACCTTGAAAAGAGCAGCGTAAAGAGTAGGCACCCGGGCAGGCTCGGAAAAGGCCCCGCCACCCGGCAAGCAGCGTGTCAGAGCCTGCGCCGATTGATCGACCGCGCATTGATCATCCGACCTTCCAGAGCCGCAAACGTGACGCAAATCACCGCGGTTGTCATGCCTGCCGAGTGCAGTAGTTCAATAACAGCGCCTTTATTTTTCAACTTGAAAGTCCAGACATCGCCTCAGCGATAGCGGTTGAACGCGCACGCAAGTGCGGCGGTTTATAACGCACGTGGCGATACGGTAACGACCCAGCGTGGAGTGACAGTTATGCAAGGAGATCATCTGGAAACCGTTTGCGGTTGCGTAGTAGGGGGTGCCGGACCTGCGGGAATGGGACTGCTTTTCAACGCATTGAAAAGTGGCGCCATGCCAGAACTGGCCAAGGAAGGTTTAATCATTGTCGACGCAAGTCCCACGCCGGGCACGGGTCGTTTGGGCGATTACCGGATCACCGCCAACTCGGTGGGCGATGTGTTCCTGGATTGTCTGCGCGACCCGGCTTTGCGTGATGTATTCGAACCCCTCGAACATTCGCCCGCTTATTGGCGCATCCGACGTCAGGCGCAAAGTGCGCCGCAATTGGCGGACGTCGCCGAACTGCTGGCGGAAGCCTCGAAGCTGGTGCTCGACTTTATCGTCGAGCGGTACGGCGTGAAGTTGTGGAGCAGCACGACGATCACCGAGATCGTGCGCGACGGCGATGACTATCAGGTGTGGGTCGAGTCCGATGGCCGCAGTCAGCGAATTCGCAGCCGTGCAGTCGTCCTCAATCTGGGGGGTTGGCAGGACCCGCAGCATCTCCTCGACAGTTTGGCGGATCAAGGCCTCGCGGTGCCGCCCTCGGCGCAGATCGAGAGCGCCGATGCGCTGCTGAGAATGAATGCCGTGCAACTGCGCCACCTCTTCGCGAAGACGCTGGCGGCCAAGGGCCGGGTGTGCGTCGTGGGCGGTTCCCACAGTGCGTTCTCGGTGCTGGAAAACCTGGCCGACGCGCTGGAGTTTGCCGGTCTGGAGGAGGTCACGCTGGTCCACCGTTCGCCGATCCGCCTGTTTTACGAAACCGCTCAGGCCGCGCTGGATGCAGGCTATGTGTTCGATGGGGTCAGGGATGTCTGCCCGGTGTCGGGGCGGGTCAACCGGTCAGGCGGCTTGCGCTATCGGGCGCTGGACGTGGGGCGTGAAGCCCTGTCCAAAGGCCAGATCGGCAAGACCGGCGTACGCGTGCAGCTGCTGCAAACCCATCAGGGTCCGACCGATCAGTTCGAGCGCGCTCGTCTGGCGCTGGCGGAAGCCGACATCGTCGTGCAGTGCACGGGCTATCAGCCGTTGCTGCCAGCCTTGAGTCATGCCGGTGGTGAGGCCATCACGCTGATGGAGGTCAAGGGCGGGCTGGATTCAGATCCAACGGGTTGCCCGCTCGACGCCAGTGGTCAGCGCCTGCACGGCCTGCACCTGTTCGGCCTGGGGGCCGGGCTGGGGGTTGATCCGCGATTGGGCAGCGAAGCATCGTTTGACGGCCGCATCTACGGGGTCTGGCAGTTCCATCACGACGCCAGCGGCGTGGTGATCGATTCGGTCCTGACCCGCTTGCAGACCCCGGCACTGCAGCCGGTCGCTGCGACGCCACGGTGGGTGTCCAGTCGCAGCGAAGAACGTTTGCCGTTCCTCTGGCCCGTGCTGATCAACGCGCAATCCTGAGGCACATTGCAACACCTGAATCCCGGCGCTCCTTTGGTTAGGCAGCCCGGGATTTTTTTTGCCCGAGAGGCGACCAGGCGTCGGTCACTTGCCCGGAGTGTGCGTCGCCAGCTCCATGATCATCCGCGTCAGCAGGTAGATGCGCGGCGACACGCTGTCGACTTCCGCGTATTCCTCGGGCGTGTGAATATTGCCGCCAACGATGCCGAAGCCATCCAGGGTTGGCACGCCGACCCCGGCCGAGAGGCTCGCATCGGCCGCGCCGCCGCTGCCTTCGATGGTCAGTTTGCGGCCGATCTCGCCGTAGATGCCCTGGGCGATATCGACCAGTTTGTCGGTTTCCGGCGTCTGCGGCATGGGTGGCAAACCGCGCTCCAGGCGGGTGGTCACTTGGGTGTCCGGGATCAGCTTGTCAGCCGACACCCGCGCCAGATCCTTCTCGATGCGGTCGAACTCTTCCGGCACGGCGGCGCGCACATCGGCCTTGGCGGTGGCCTGATCGGGGATGACGTTGGTGCGATCGCCGGCGCTGAGCACGGTGAAATTGATCGTGGTCTTCTTCTCGGCGTCGCCCAGCTTGCCCAGTTGCAGAATCTGATGCGCCACCTCCATGGCCGCGTTGCGTCCCAGTTCCGGCGCGACGCCGGCGTGGGACGCCTTGCCTTTTACCTCAACCACTGCGGTGGCGCTGCCTTTGCGCCAGATCACCAGACCGTCGGCGGGGCGCCCCGGCTCCAGGTTCAGGGTCACATCGTGCTGTTTGGCGACCTTCTGGATCAGCGCGGTGGCGGCGGCGGAACCGGTCTCCTCGCTGGCGTCCAGCAGGAAGGTAATCTGCGCGTAGTCCTTGAAGTCGAGCTTCTTCAGAATCTTCAGCGCGTAAAGGCCGGCAACGATGCCGCCCTTGTCGTCCATCACCCCTGGCCCGTACGCACGGCCGTCCTTGATGTGGAAGGGTCGGGCGGCGGCGGAACCTTCCTTGAACACGGTGTCCATGTGCGCCATCAGCAGTATCTTCGCCTTGCCGCTCCCTTTTAGCGTCGCGACCACATGCTGGCTCTTGTCCGGCGCGGTGTTGGGGATCATCTCGATGGTCGCACCGAGCGCCTTGAGCTGGGCGACGACGATGTCACGCACTTGGGTCAGTCCCGGCTCGTAGCCGGAGCCCGTATCGATATTGACCAATTGTTCCAGCAGCTTCAGCGCGTCGTCCTTGGATTGCTCGGCATCCGCCTGAACCTGTTTATTGGGCTCGGCAAAGGCAGGCGCTGCCGCGGAGAAGGCGATGCCGAACGCCAGCGCGCTGGCGAGAAGAGAGCGGGAAAACGGTGAGGTCATGGTCGATCCTTGAAGTGGCATAAAAGGGCTGGAGAGACACCGTAGCCCGTTGCGCAGGATCATGCATGCCAAAACGCGTTATTCACATCGACAAAAACGCCGAACCTTTAGGCTGGGCTACCCTCAACATTCTTACGTCAGTCATCAGAGGAGAGGCATCCCATGCCGGTTAAGCACGATTTGTACGCGGACCTGAGCATCACCAAAGACGAGCTCGCCAAGCGCAAGGGCACCGACGCGAAGCTCAATGCCCTGGTCGAGCACTACAATGAGCTGGACATCCATATTGTCACCGCCGAAGAGGCGGGCGATATTCCCGACGATGAGTTGAAGAAGCTCAAGGAAAAAAGGCTGCAGGCCAAAGACACCATCGCCAGCCACCTGAATACCTCAGGCTGATCGGGTCAAACGACTCAGCAACTAAAACGGCCGATCTCTTATGGAGGTCGGCCGTTTTTAGTTGGCGATTCCGGATGCCTGACAACTTGTCGCGGCATCGGGAAGTGCATCGCCCAATACGCTGGATCTGTGTGTTCGCTCGCGCTTAGTTATCAGCGGGGGCGACTTCGATGGATCCAAAGTTCAGACGAAAAAAAACGGCGTCTGGTCAGTCGCCGTCGCCGATCTGTCAGCACCGGGTGGCCGCTGACAGTAATCGAATAAGCATAAACCGGAAAGTTTATTGCGGATCCTGGTCGGGTGCAGCCTCGGCCTTGATGCGCTTGTAGATTTCTTCGCGGTGCACTGAAACATCTTTCGGAGCGTTGATGCCAAGACGGACTTGGAGACCCTGAACGCCCAAAATGGTAACGGTGATGTCGTCACCAATGTTTATGCTTTCGCCGACTTTGCGGGTGAGTATCAACATAATCTTTTCCTTGATGGCCTCATGAAGCGCCTCTACCGGGAGGCTGGCGTGAGCCTTTGGGTGGTGGTGATTGCCGATTGCATCCAAATGCGTTCATCAGTATGACGCCATTGGTACGATTTTAATTCCCCAGGTTCATCGTCTTGTCACAGTTAGCGCCGCTCCTGGGTCGAACGGCAGGGGAATCTTGCCTGATACTGGCGGTAAATTCCCGTGCAAATCGGCCATCGTTTGATAGCCGGATTCCGCGCGGCGCCTATTCCACACTCCTTTAGCCTTTATTGCAAAGAACTCATGCGGGCCGGTGATGAAATTTTCATTAGATTGCCCCGTACGAGTTCTCAGAAAGGAGTGTAGGAGACTTCCGAAATGAGTACCGGCAAAACGCCGTAACTTTAATCGAATTGATGACGGGATGTGTGAACGGTTTTGTATCAAGCCCCGGTTTATCAGACCTGAAGACTCGGACGTCGACATCGGGATAGGAGCGGAAGGGGGCGAGGAGGGCTGAAATAACATGCCCACCGCGGGGGTGGGCATGGATGCAACAGGGGGGCATGGCCGCGTCAATATGCCGCGATCAATGCATCAGACGACCAGCGACAGCAGCATGATCAGGATGATGCCCACCACCGACAGGATGGTTTCCATCACGGTCCAGGTTTTCAGTGTTTCAGCCACGGTCATGTTGAAGTACTGCTTGACCAGCCAGAAACCCGCATCGTTCACGTGGGACAGAATCAGCGAACCGGCACCGGTTGCCAGAACCAGCAGTTCGCGGTTCACGCCCGGGATCATGCCAACCACCGGCGCGACGATCCCGGCACCGGTGATGGTCGCGACGGTCGCGGAACCGGTGGCGATACGGATCACTGCAGCCACCAGCCACGCCAGCAGAATCGGCGAGATCTGCGCCTGAACGGCCATGTGGCCGATCAGGTTACCGACGCCACTGTCCACCAGCATCTGCTTGAAGCCACCGCCGGCGCCGACGATCAGCACGATCGCGGCCACTGGGGCCAGGCTCTGGTCGAGCAGCTTGATGATGTGATCGCGGCTGAAGCCACGGGCCGAACCGAAGGTGTAGAACGCCAGCAGCAGGGCGAACAGGAGAGCAGCGATCGGGTGACCGATGAAGTCCATCCAGATGCGGAAGATGTGACCGGCTGGCAGCGCAACGTCGGCAAACGTCTTGAGCAGCATCAGGAACACCGGCAGCAGGATGGTCACCAGCGTGATGGCAAAGCTTGGCAGGTTGTCGTTGGTCGATTCCTTGGCAATCTGGTCCATCAGCTCTTTCGACGGGTTGCCCGGAATGCGCTTGGCGATCCATTTACCGTAGATCGGGCCGGCGATGATGGCGGTCGGGAACGCGACGATCAGACCGTAGAAAATGGTCTTGCCGATATCGGCGTTGAAGATGCCGATCGCCAGCAACGGACCCGGGTGCGGCGGCACCAGACCGTGGACGGCCGACAGACCGGCCAGCAACGGGATACCGATCTTGACGATGGACACGCCGCTGCGACGGGCAACGATGAACACCAGCGGGATCAGCAGCACGAAGCCGATTTCGAAGAACAGCGGGATGCCCACCAGAAACGCCGAAAACATCATGGCCCAGTGCACGCGGTCCTTGCCGAAGCGACGGATCAGCGTCTGGGCGATCTGGTCAGCACCGCCGGAGTCGGCCATCAGCTTGCCGAGCATGGTGCCCAGGCCGAGGATGATGCCGACGAAACCCAGCACGCCGCCGAAACCGTCCTGGAACGATTTCATCACTTTGTCGACCGGCATCCCGGAGGTCAGCCCGAGAAAACCGGCAGCGATGGTCAATGCAATAAAGGGGTGGACTTTGAACTTGGTGATCAGAAGCACAAGGCCAATGATGGTCACCAACGCATCGACCAGCAGATACGTGTCTTGAGTCATACCGAACATGGGGGTGTCTCTCCGTTGTATTTTGTTTTTTTGGAGCTGCTGCTTGACGCTGTCGCTCTCTGCCCTGTGAAGCAAGGGCAGCGTCATCAGAGACAGCGCTACCTTTGCCGCTCACGCCTGATCGAGGATCAAGAGCCGGTGCGCGCGGTGACAGATGGGGTTTGAGCCTCGGAGCCAGACTCGCTCCACCATGTGGCTGCTTCCTTACCGATGGTCTCGATCGATTGGGTCGCGTCCACCACCAGTGTGCGGTCCTCGTTATACGGAGGCTCGAGGGTCGCGAACTGGCTGTCGACCAGACTGGCCGGCATGAAGTGGCCCGGGCGATGGGAGCAGCGTTCGGTGGCGAGTTCCTTGGTCAGCTCCAGAAACACAAAGCCCAACTCCGGCACGGCTGCACGCAGACGTTCACGGTAGATAAGCTTGAGGGAGGAGCAGGTCAGGACGGGCTTTTCGCCCTTCTTTACAGCGGCGGCAACTTCTTCGCCGAGGCGGGTCAGCCAGCCGGCGCGATCGTTGTCGTCAAGGGGATGGCCCGCGCTCATCTTGTCGATGTTGGCTTGAGGATGGAACGCATCACCCTCGATCAGGCGGCCGCCGCTGTTTTTAGCGATGGCCTCGCCGACGGCGCTCTTGCCGCAGCCGGAAACACCCATTACCACGATGGCGGAAATAGCATGTGGAGCAGTAGTCATAAAAACCTCGTCCCGGAGACAGCGCTGTCTTCGCCGAATGGTGTGCAAGTCCGGCGAGACTGTTTCCAGGTGTAGTCATTGTTATGGGTATCTCGCTGATCCATGAGATGCAAAACCCGGTCGTGGAATCGATCGAAAAGTTGCGGGCCTCCGTGAGATAGCGCTACCTTAGAGCCCATCCCACACAATCGCAACCCCCGCAGCTTTCTTCCAATCAGTTGGCAACGCATGACACGTATTGGTTCCCGCTCCACCGGTCGTCCCACCCTCAACGAAGTCGCCAAACTGGCCGCCGTCTCGCCGATTACCGCGTCCCGGGCCTTGCGTGGCGTGGCCACTGTGGCGCCGGAGCTGGTGGAAAAAGTCCGCGCTGCTGCGCTGAGTCTAGGCTATGTCACCAATCCTGCCGCCCGGGCGCTGGCGTCTTCGCACAGTCAGTCGGTGGTGGTGCTGGTGCCGTCGCTGTCCAACCAGTTGTTCATCGAAACCCTTGAAGCGATTCAAACGGTTCTGCGCCCGCGCGGGCTTGAAGTGGTGATCGGTAACTATCACTACTCGCCTATAGAAGAAGAGAACCTGCTGCGCAGTCATCTGTCCCACCGGCCGCGGGGGATTCTGCTGACAGGGTTTGATCGCAGCGTGGCGGCGCAGCAGTTGCTGGCGTCCAGTGGCGTGCCCTGCGTGCACATGATGGAGCTGGACCCGACCCGTGCCGAGCCCTGCGTGGGGTTTTCCCAGCAACAGGCGGGTGCCGAGGCGGCGCGGCATCTGTTGAGCCGCGGCCGGCGGCGGCTGGCGTATGTGTCGGCACAGCTGGATCCACGGGTGATTCAACGGGGCGTAGGTTTTCGCGGCGCGCTGGAGCAGGAAGGGCTGTATGACGAAGCGCTGCAATTGGCGTCGCCGCTGCCGTCGTCCATCGGTTTGGGGAGTGAGTTGTTCGCCCGTTTGATGGAAACGCACCCGGACGTCGACGGGGTGTTTTTCTGCAATGACGACCTGGCCCAGGGTGCATCGCTGGAAGCCCTGCGGCGGGGCATTCGTATTCCGGAGCAGGTGTCGCTGATCGGCTTCAACGACCTGCCGGGCTCGGCGCACATGGTGCCGCGCCTGACCTCCATCCGCACCCCGCGCGAACAGGTCGGCCAGCGCGCCGCACAATTATTGCTCGGCTTGCTGGACGGCACGGTTCAAGAGGCGCAGGTGGATCTGGGGTTTGAACTGGTGGTGCGGGAGAGCACGTAGCTCGCTCGCACCCTTGGATCAATGCTCCTTCTTGAATGCGAGGCGGAACTCATGCAGCAGCGGTTCGGTGTAGCCGCTCGGCTGTTCGCGGCCTTTGAACACCAGCGCGCTGGCGGCCTGGAAGGCCACTGACTTCTCGAAATTGCCGGCCATTGGCGTGTAGGCCGAGTCCCCGGCGTTTTGCCGGTCGACCACCTTGGCCATACGTTTCAATGCATCTTTCACGTAGTCCTCGGAGACCACGCCGTGGCGCAGCCAGTTGGCGATGTGCTGGCTGGAAATACGCAGCGTCGCGCGGTCTTCCATCAGGCCGACGTTGTGGATGTCCGGCACCTTCGAACAGCCAACGCCTTGCTCCACCCAGCGCACCACATAACCCAGCAGCCCTTGGGCGTTGTTTTCAACTTCCTCGCGAATCTGATCCTCGTTCCACTCCGCCTTTTCGACGACCGGAATGCTCAGCAGATCCAGCAGAATGTCTTCGCTGATGCTGTCCAGGTCGACCTGTTCCAGCTCCTGCTGCACCGCTTTCACGTCCACTTTGTGGTAGTGCAGCGCGTGCAAGGTGGCCGCCGTTGGCGAAGGCACCCACGCGGTGGTCGCGCCGGATTTCGGGTGCGCGATCTTCTGCTCGAGCATGTCGGCCATCAGGTCCGGCATTGCCCACATGCCCTTGCCGATCTGCGCACGGCCGCGCAGTCCGCAAGCCAGGCCGACCAGCACGTTATTGCGCTCATACGCCTTGATCCACGGCGTGGCTTTCATGTCGCCCTTGCGCAGCATCGGCCCGGCTTCCATCGAGCTGTGCATCTCGTCGCCGGTGCGGTCGAGGAAGCCGGTGTTGATGAATGCCACCCGCGACGATGCCGCTTCGATGCACGCCTTGAGGTTGACGCTGGTGCGCCGCTCCTCGTCCATGATCCCCATCTTCAGGGTATTGCGCGGGATCTTCAGCGCGTCTTCGATGCGGCTGAACAGCGTGTTGGCGAACGCCACTTCGTCCGGGCCGTGCATCTTCGGTTTGACGATGTAGACGCTGCCGGCGCGGGAGTTGGTGCGGTTATGCAAGTCGTGCAAGGCGATCAGGCTGGTGATGACGCCGTCGAGAATGCCTTCGGGGATTTCCTTGTTGCCGTCGTAGAGGATCGCCGGGTTGGTCATCAGGTGGCCAACGTTGCGGATGAACAGCAGCGAGCGCCCGTGCAGGGTGATCGCGCTGCCGTCGGCGGCCGTGTACTGGCGGTCGGCGTTCAGGCGACGGGTGATGGTCTTGCCGTTCTTGACCAGCGCTTCGGTCAGGTCGCCTTTCATCAGGCCCAGCCAGTTGCGGTAGATCACCAGCTTGTCGTCGGCATCGACGGCGGCGACCGAGTCTTCGCAGTCGATGATGGTCGACAGCGCGGCTTCCAGCAGCAGGTCCTTGATCCCGGCCGGGTCAGTGCCACCGATCGGGCTGGCGGGGTCGATCTGGATTTCGATGTGCAGGCCGTTGTTCTTCAGCAGGATCGCATTCGGCTGGCGCGGCTCGCCCTGATAACCGACGTATTTCTCGGGCTGGGCAAGGCGCGACGGGCTGCCGTCGGCGAGGGTGACCAGCAATTCGCCGCTGTCCACCGCGTAGGCCTTGGCGCCGACGTGGGAACCGGTGGCCAGGGGCGCGGCTTCATCGAGCAGGGCGCGGGCGAAGGCGATGACTTTCTCGCCCCGCAGCGGGTTGTAACCGGCTTTGATCTCGGCGCCGTTCGCCGAGGAAATGGCATCGGTGCCGTACAGCGCGTCGTACAGCGAACCCCAGCGCGCATTGGCGGCATTAAGGGCGTAACGGGCGTTGGCAGCGGGCACCACCAATTGCGGGCCGGCCTGTTCGCTGACTTCGATATCCACCTTGTTGGTGGACACCTGGACCTGCGCCGGTACCTGCTTGAGGTAGCCGATGCTGTCGAGGAAGGCGATGTATGCCGGCATGTCGTTGACCGGGCCGGGGTTGGATTTGTGCCACTTATCCAGCTGAGCCTGTAGGCGGTCGCGCTCTTTCAGCAGTTCGCGGTTGACCGGGGCGAGGTCGTGGACCAGCGAGTCGAAATCGGCCCAGAACAGCTCCGGGGTCAGGCCTGTCCCGGGAATCACTTCCTCGTCGACAAAGCGCTTGAGGTTGGCCGCCACTTTAAGGTTGTGGCAATTGACGAACTCGGTCATCTCGGTCTCCATCATGAATTGGGTTTGCAGCGTTGCGGCAGGCGGTCGCGGCGGGCGTTATTGCGCGCTCACCGCCGCCACCCCTGCCTTGGCCACTTGCGCATCCTGGTCGGCTTTGACGCCGGACACACCTACCGCGCCGATAGTCTCTCCGTCGATGATCACCGGCACGCCGCCTTCCAGCGACGTCAGCAGTGGCGCGGTGACGAAGGCGGTACGCCCGCCGTTGACCATTTCCTCGTAACCCTTGGATTCACGACGACCCAACGCCGAGGTGCGCGCTTTTTCGATGGCGATGTACCCGCCAATCGGCGCGCAGCCGTCCAGGCGCTCGAAGCCCAGCAGGTGACCACCGTCGTCCGTCACGGCGATGGACACGGCCCAGCCGTTGTTCTGCGCCTCGGTGCGTGCCGCGGCGAGGATCTGGGTGACTTCGGTCTGGGTCAGTACGGATTTGGTTTTCATGCAGTTCTCCTGAAGGCAAAGGGTGTCATGAGTGTGCGTCTGATACGGAGCCAGGGCGCCTGCAATCAACTTGGAGGCAAGGCGTCCTCGATGAGTTCGATCCAGTGTTTGACCGGCGTGCGGTTGGCGCTGGCCAAGTGCGTCTGACAGCCAATGTTGGCCGTCGCGATCACGTCCGGGTTGCCGCTTTCCAGCGCGTTCATTTTGTTGTCACGCAGCTGTTTCGCCAGCACTGGCTGAGTCACCGAATAGGTGCCGGCCGAGCCGCAGCATAAGTGACTGTCGGGCACCGGTGTGAGGTTGAAGCCCAATCGGGTCAACACCGACTCAACGGCGCCGCCGAGTTTCTGCGCGTGCTGCAGCGTACACGGGCAATGGAAGGCCAGGGTCTGGCGCGTGCAACCGCCGAGCTGTTCAAGGGGTTCGGCGCGCAGCACTTCAACCAGGTCCAAGGTGCGTTCGCTGATGGCCGCCGCTTTTTGCGCATAAGCCGGGTCATTGCGCAGCAGGTGGCCGTAATCCTTGACGAAGGCGCCGCAACCGCTGGCGGTCTGCACGATGGCCTCGGCACCGGCCTGAATGCTCGGCCACCACGCGTCGATGTTCCGACGTGCGCGCTGCAAGCCTTGTTCCTGGGCGTTCAAGTGGTAATCCACGGCGCCGCAGCAACCGGCCTGGGCGATGGATGTGATGCTGATGCCCAGCCGATCCAGCACACGCGCCGTGGCCGCATTGGTGTTGGGCGACAAACCGGGTTGCACGCAGCCTTCGAGAATCAACATCTGTCGCGCATGCTGCCGGGTCGGCCGCGCCTTGGCGGGGCGGATGTTGCCCGGCAGCTTGGTCTTCAATGCGCCGGGCAGCAGGGGCCTGAAGGAATTGCCCAACTGGGTCAGGGATTTGAACAGGCCGGCGTTTGGCACCACGGCCCGCAGGCTGTCCCGCAGCAGACGCTGGCCGAGGGGGCGCGGCACGGCGGCGTCGACCACCTCCCGGCCGATGTCCAGCAGGTTGTGGTAGTCGACGCCGGAGGGGCAGGTGGTTTCACAGTTGCGGCAGGACAGGCAACGATCCAGGTGCAACTGGGTTTTCTCGGTGACCTCCTTGCCTTCCAGCACTTGCTTGATCAGGTAAATGCGCCCGCGCGGTCCATCCAGTTCGTCGCCGAGCAACTGATAGGTCGGGCAGGTGGCGTTGCAGAAACCGCAGTGCACGCAGCTGCGCAAAATGCTTTCCGCTTCCTCGCCACGGGGCAGGCTCTTGGCGTGGTCGCTCAGGGTCGTCTGCATGGTTCAGATCTCCGCGTACATTCGGCCCGGATTGAAAACTCCGTGCGGATCAAGTTGCGCCTTGAGCTGGCGGTGGTAGCGCAGCAAGGGCGTGGCCAACGGCTGAAAAGGGCTGTCGTCGACGCCGTGGCTGAAGCAGGTGGCGTGACCACCTGCAGCGCTGGCGATCCGCCGAATCTCGCTGCCGCTGGCGTCGGATTTCAACCAGCGTTGCGCACCGGCCCAGTCGATCAATTGATCCCCCGGCAGGTCCAGCGCCGCCGTGCTGACGGGCAATGACAGGCGCCACAGCGGCCGCCCATCGGTGAAGAACTCCAGGCGGTGTTCGTTGAGCGCGCGCCAATAAGCCGGGTCGATGGATTCGCCGCCCAGGCGTTCATGGGCCGCCGCGACCGAACCTTCGCCGCCTTCAAGACGCAAGCGCAGCACGCGGCCGTCATGGCTGGCGGCGCTGATGGGCAGCGGTTCCTGACCCCATTGCGCCAAGCGGGCGAGGGCGGTGGCGCTGTCCATTTCCAGCGCAATGCTGGTGCACAGTCGCGGCTTGGGCAGGACTTTCAACGAGACTTCGGTGATCAGGCCCAGGCAGCCAAAACTGCCCGCCATCAAGCGTGACAGATCGTAACCGGCGACGTTTTTCATCACCTCGCCACCGAAACGCAAATGCTTGCCGAGACCTGTGATCACCCGCGTGCCAAGGACGAAATCCCGCACCGAGCCTGACCATGGACGGCGTGGCCCGGACAAGCCTGCGGCGACCATGCCGCCGACGGTTCCATCACCTGCGCCGCCATCGCTGTAGCTGGGTGGCTCGCAGGGCAGCATCTGACCGGCGTCTTCCAGCGCGGCATTCAGCACCGACAACGGCGTCCCGGCGCGGGCGGTGATCACCAGTTCGGTTGGGTCGTAGGTGACGATGCCACTGTGGATGCGCGTATCGAGCACGTCACCGGCCACCTCACGACCCAGGAATACCTTGCTGTTGGCGCCTTGAATGCGCAGCGGCAGGGCGGACTGAATCGCCTGATTGACCTGTTCCAGCAGTGCGTCGCTGGCATCGCGCTCCTGGGCCACGAAGGCTGGCTGACGTTGGGCATCCATCAGAAACGCTCCAGTTCAGGGAAGGGCAGCTTGCCCATGTGCACGTGCATGGCACCGAATTCGGCGCAGCGGTGCAGGGTGGGGATGTTCTTGCCGGGGTTGAGGGTGCCGGCCGGATCGAACGCGGCTTTTACCGCGTGAAACAACGTCAGCTCGTCACTGTTGAATTGCGCGCACATCTGATTGATCTTCTCGCGGCCCACGCCGTGCTCGCCGGTGATGCTGCCGCCGACCTTCACGCACAGCTCCAGAATCTTTCCGCCCAATGCTTCGGCGCGGTCCAGTTCACCGGGTTGGTTGGCATCGAAGAGGATCAGCGGGTGCATGTTGCCGTCGCCGGCGTGGAAAACGTTGGCGACGCGCAGGCCGTATTCTTCCGACAGCGCGGAAATACCCTGCAGCACGCCGGGCAATTCCCGACGCGGGATGGTGCCGTCCATGC
Source organism: Pseudomonas sp. AK106 (assembly GCF_053903055.1). Lineage (NCBI taxonomy): Bacteria > Pseudomonadati > Pseudomonadota > Gammaproteobacteria > Pseudomonadales > Pseudomonadaceae > Pseudomonas > Pseudomonas sp. AK106. Next base: position 3,615,056 of record NZ_CP096426.1, on the reverse strand, counting down.
AGTAGTAATCCGGCGACAGCCGACCGACCGCCGGGAAAGCGTTCTTGCGCCCGGCCCAGAAGCGCACGCGTTCGGCTTCGTCCTTTGCCTGGCGGATCTCGGTGGCGCCGGCGTTTTCCAGCACGGCGCGAACCCGGTCGCAATCGGCGTGAACGTCAGCTTCCACGCCATCGAGTTCGCACAGCAGGATGGCTTCGGCGTCGACCGGGTAGCCGGCGTGGATGAAGTCTTCAGCGGCGCGAATAGCGAGGTTGTCCATCATTTCCAGGCCGCCGGGGATGATTCCTTCGGCGATGATGTCACCCACCGCGCGCCCGGCTTTTTCCACCGAGTCGAAGGCGGCCAGCAGCACCCGCGCCACTTGGGGTTTGGGCAGCAGTTTGACGGTGACCTCGGTGATCACGCCGAGCATGCCTTCGGAACCGGTGAACAGCGCCAGCAAGTCGAAGCCCGGTGAATCCAGCGCGTCAGAGCCCAACACCATGTGCTCGCCCTCGACCGTGAGGATGTCGACCTTGAGCAGGTTGTGCACGGTCAGGCCGTATTTCAGGCAATGCACGCCGCCGGCGTTTTCCGCGACGTTGCCGCCGATGGAGCAGGCAATCTGCGAGGAGGGATCAGGCGCGTAATAGAGGTCGTAGGGCGCGGCGGCCTGGGAGATGGCCAGGTTGCGCACGCCGGGCTGCACGCGGGCATAGCGCCCGGCAGGGTCGATGTGCAGGATTTTATTGAAGCGCGCCATCACCAGCAGCACGCCTTTTTCCAGGGGCAGGGCGCCGCCGGACAGTCCGGTCCCGGCACCGCGCGCCACCACCGGCACGCCGCGCTCGTGGCAGACCTTCAGCAGCGTCTGCACCTGCTCGATGCGCTGGGGCAGCACCACCAGTATCGGCGTCGTGCGGTAGGCGGAGAGGCCATCGCATTCGTAGGGGCGCAGTTCTTCCTCGCGGTGGAGGATGTCCAGATCAGGCAGGCGGGATTGCAGCGCGTGCAGCAGCTGTTGTTTGTCGATGACCGGCAGGACGCCGTCGACGCGTTCGTCGTACAGGATATTCATGATGGGTTCGCAACCCTGTCTTGTTTTTATTGGAGGCCCGTTCCGTGACGGAACGTGAATGGCTGGCTTGCATCATTGGCTCAGCGGGGCTTAGTGTCTACCGGGTGGGGCGGTGGTCGAACCAGTTTATTGAAGAGAGGTGATGAAATCTTCGGCCAATTGCCTTTTTTATCAGTGAGATAGCTCGGCACGCGGTGTTCGTCATTTTTAGGGTTGCCCGTGGTCATACCAGTGCCCAGTGTGTCTGGCCCAGTCTTTTAAAGCACTCAAGGAAGTCCGAACCATGCAAACCACTCAAGCCCAACGCCCGCAGCAGGTCGCCGATGTGGTCAGCGAGCGCATTGAGCGGCTGATTGTCGATGGAGTGCTCAAAGTCGGTCAGCTGTTGCCTTCCGAACGGCGGCTGACCGAAAAGCTCGGTGTGTCGCGCACCGCCCTGCGCGAGGGCCTGCAGCTGCTGCGCGCCAGGGGCATCATCGAAACCCGCCAGGGCAAGGGCTCGTTCGTCGCGCAAATGGGCGGGCTCGGGCTGACCGCCAATTCGCCGCTGATGCACTTGTTCGCCTCCCAGCCGCGCACGCTGTATGACCTGTTCGAGGTGCGCAGCCTGCTGGAAGGGGAGTCTGCGCGGCTGGCGGCGCTGCGCGGCACTGACGCGGATTTTGTGCTGATCACCCGCGCCTACGACGCACTGGTCGCTGGCCACGATCACCCCTTGCCCGCGTCCGAACACGCGCGGCTCGACCATGCGTTTCACCTGGCCATCTGCGAAGCGTCACACAACCCGGTGCTGGTGCAGACCCTGCGTTCGTTGACGGATCTGCTGCTGAACACGGTGTTCGCCTCGGTCAACAACCTCTATCACCGTGACGCCCAGAAGCGGCAGATCGATCGCCATCACGCTCGGCTTTATAACGCGGTGACCGGGCGGTTGCCTGAGCAGGCGCGCAAAGCGGCCGTGGCGCATATCCAGAACATCTGCGACAACCTGCGGGAGATCGAAAGCGAGGAGCAACGGCTGGTGCGCGCCACCCTGCGACTGGAGGGCTGGGCCTGAGCCACGCGGGAGGTTTACGCGTGTGGACCTTGGCTTGACACCCATCCCGTATTGCCGCAGCTTACGCATTGCGTAAGTCGCTTACGCCGTAGTGAAAACCAAAACAACAATAACAGGCCATTCCCGTGGATCTTTTCACCTACTACCGATCGACCTCGAGCTACCGGGTGCGCATTGCCCTGGCGCTGAGGTCTCGCGTTCAACGCATTGCCGGTCAACCTGATCCGTGACGGCGGCGAACACCACACGCCCGATTATCTGGTGATCAACCCCCAGGGCCGCGTCCCCTCTTTAAGGCTGGACGACGGCGAGGTGATCATCCAGTCCATGGCGATCATCGAATACCTCGAAGAATTATGCCCTGAACCTGCATTGCTCCCCGACGCGCTGCTCGACCGCGCGCGCCATCGGCAGGTCGCCGCGCTGATCGGCTGCGACATTCATCCGTTGCACAACGTCGCGGTGCTGAACCGCCTGCGCGGCATGGGTCACGACGAAGGCGATGTGACGGCGTGGATCGGCCACTGGATCGGCGAAGGCTTCGCCGCAGTGGAGGCCCTGATTGGCGACGCTGAGTTTTGTTTTGGCGCGGTTGGCCTGGCCGATGTGCACCTGTTGCCCCAGGTCTATGCGGCGCGACGCTTCAACGTGGACATGACTCCGTATCCACGCATTTGCCGGGTCGAAGCGCTGGCGTTGCAGCATCCGGCATTTCAGGCCGCCCATCCCGATGCGCAATCGGACAAGCCGGAGTAATCTTTCCCCCATGAAAAGCTTCGGTCTGCAATTGATCTTCGGCGACTTTCTCGCCCGCAGCGTGCGGGGGATTTCCTGCGCGCCACCCGCTGAATCGTGATTCGAGCCGCTGTGCCTCTCACTATTTAGCAGGAGCAAGACCGTGACTGATCTCTACGAAAACCCGATGGGCCTGATGGGCTTTGAATTCATCGAATTCGCCTCGCCCACCCCGAACGTGCTGGAGCCGGTGTTCCAGATCATGGGCTTCACCAAAGTCGCCCATCACCGCTCCAAGAACGTGTCGCTCTACCGTCAGGGCGCGATCAACATCATCCTTAACAACGAGCCGAACAGCGAAGCGTCCTACTTCGCTGCGGAGCACGGTCCTTCCGTGTGCGGCATGGCCTTCCGGGTCAAGGATTCGCAACTGGCCTACAAGCGCGCGCTGGAACTCGGCGCCCAGCCTGTGGAAATCGGCACCGGGCCGATGGAGCTTCGCCTGCCGGCAATCAAGGGCATTGGCGGCGCGCCGTTGTACCTGATCGACCGTTTCGGTGAAGGCACCTCGATCTACGACATCGACTTCGTGTACCTCGAGGGCGTCGACCGTCACCCCAAGGGCGCCGGTCTGCAATTCATCGATCACCTGACCCACAACGTCTATCGCGGGCGGATGGCCTATTGGGCGAACTTCTACGAGAAGCTGTTCAACTTCCGCGAGCTGCGCTATTTCGACATCAAGGGCGAGTACACCGGCCTGACCTCGAAAGCGATGACCGCGCCGGACGGCATGATCCGCATCCCGCTGAACGAGGAATCCTCAAAGGGCGCCGGGCAGATCGAAGAGTTTTTGATGAAGTTCAATGGCGAGGGGATTCAGCACGTCGCGTTCTTCACCGAAAACCTGATCGACACCTGGGACCGGCTCAAGGCGCTGGGCATGCGCTTCATGACCCCGCCGCCGGACACCTACTACGAAATGCTCGAAGGCCGTCTGCCCAACCACGGCGAGCCCGAGCATGAGCTGAAAGCGCGGGGGATCCTGCTGGATGGCAACTCCGAAGGCGGCAGTCAGCGTCTGCTGCTGCAGATCTTCTCGGAAACCCTGATGGGGCCGGTGTTCTTCGAATTCATCCAGCGCAAGGGCGACGATGGCTTCGGCGAGGGCAATTTCAAGGCGCTGTTTGAATCGATCGAGCGCGATCAAGTGCGCAGGGGAGTGTTGGCGGTGGATTGAAGTACGCAGCCCGATTTGGTGCACGCGATATGTCTGTAGGACCGGCTTCAGCCGGGAAGGGGCCGGTTTGAACACCCTCAATTTTGTGGCGTAACCGCCGACGTCTTCCCGGCTAAAGCCGGTCCTACACGAGGAACGCGGTCCGTCAGTGGGAGCGCGGTCCTGCCCTTTGTGATCCTGACCAATCACTCCAGCCGCGGCATTTCCCCACCCATCCGCGCGCTGATCGCCTGTGCCGTTTGCAGCAGTTTCTGCGCGGCCGTCGCCTGGCGCTGATCGGTAAACACCGACGCCGAACCCACCACCGTCACCACACCCACCAGCTTGTTGCCCATGGCAAACACCGGCGACGACACCGCGTTGACGCCGGCCATCAACATCCCGTGAATCTGATGCACCCCGGTGCTGCGGATTTCGTGGACGTGCCGATCGATCTCCTTCAACTGCGCTGCATTCAACGAAGCCGATTCCGCCTCTCTCAACGCGGCGGTTTCGGTCGGCGACAGAAAGGTGTCGAACACCAGCCCGGTGGACGAACCGAGCAGCGGCAGCACCGAACCGATCTGCGTGACCAGGGTGACCGCCCCCAGCGACTGCTCGACGTACACCACCGTCGGGCCTTTGTTGCCCCACACGGCCAGAAAGCAGGTTTCGTTGAGTTCGTCGCGCAGGGCGATCAGGGCCGGGGCAGAGGTCTTCAGCACATCCAGCTGGCTTAACGCCGCAAGGCCGACCTGCAGCGCCGAACGCCCCAGACGGTAATGGTTGCTGGCCGGGTCCTGTTCGGCAAAACCGCTGTCCACCAGCGCTTGCAGGTAGCGATGCACCTTGCTGGCCGGCATGCCGACGTATTCGGCGAGTTTCGACAGTGACGTGGCAGGCGCCAGTTCGGCCAGCGCCTTGAGGATGCCGACGCCGACCTCAGCCGACTGGACTTTCTGCTGGCGCGGCGCGGTGGCGGGGGTGGAATCGTCGGTCATGGAAGGGAGGCCCCCGGTCTGGAAAGGCTGCTTTATAGCTTGACCCTTCTGCAAACTCAAATTACGTTATGCGTAACAAGCTTACGATAAAAACAATAAGAGGTCGTCATGTCGACAGCACCCCGGTCCGAGTCCCTGCGCTACCAGTGCGGATTCGGCAATCATTTCAGCAGCGAGGCGATGCCGGGCGGTTTGCCCCACGGGCAGAACTCGCCGCAGCGTCACCCGCTGGGCCTCTACGCCGAGCAATTCTCCGGGACCGCGTTCACCGTACCCCGCGCCGAAGCCCGACGCTCCTGGCTCTATCGCATTCAACCCTCCGCCGCGCACCCTCGTTTTCAGCGCCTTGAGCGGCAGATCCCCGGTCAGCAGCAAGGCCCGGTCACACCCAATCGCCTGCGCTGGAATGCGTTCGACGTCCCCGCCGAACCCACCGATTTCATCGACGGCCTGCATGCCCTGGCCAGCACCTCGTCTACCGAACAGGCCGAGGGCGTAAGCGTCTACGTCTACACCGCCAACCGCTCCATGCAGCGCGCGTTCTTCAGCGCCGACGGCGAGTGGCTGATCGTCCCCCAACAGGGCCGATTGCGCATCACCACCGAGCTGGGCCTGCTCGACATTGAACCCCAGGAAATCGTCGTGCTGCCCCGTGGTTTGAAATTCAGCGTCGAGTTGCTCGACGGCACAGCGCGGGGCTATCTCTGCGAGAACCACGGCTGCCCCCTGCGCCTGCCGGACCTCGGGCCGATCGGCAGCAACGGCCTGGCCAATCCCCGGGATTTCCAGATCCCCCACGCGCATTTTGAAGACAGCGCACAGCCCACCGTGCTGGTGCAGAAATTTCTCGGCGAACTGTGGGCCACCACGCTGGGTCATTCCCCCTTCGATGTCGTCGCGTGGCATGGCAACAACGTCCCGTATAAATACGATCTGCGCCTGTTCAACACCTTGGGCACCGTGAGTTACGACCACCCCGATCCGTCGATCTTCACCGTGCTGACTTCGCCGAGTGCGGTGGCGGGTCAGGCGAACATCGATTTCGTGATTTTCCCGCCGCGCTGGATGGTGGCGGAAAACACCTTCCGGCCACCGTGGTTCCACCGCAACCTGATGAACGAATTCATGGGGCTGATCGACGGTGCCTACGACGCCAAGGCTGCAGGTTTCATGCCCGGCGGCGCGTCGCTGCACAACTGCATGAGCGCCCACGGCCCGGACAATGCCAGCGCCGAGAAGGCTATCGCCGCCGAGCTGACGCCGCACAAGATCGAGCAGACCATGGCCTTCATGTTCGAGACCGGCAAAGTTCTGCGCCCCAGCTATCACGCGCTGGAATGCCCACAGCTGCAAAGCGACTACGATGCCTGCTGGGATGGCATCGCCAGAACGTTCAAGCCTTTCGACACGGACAGCCAACGATGAGCACTCCACAGCATCCGCGCAGCTGGGTGACCAGCGCCAACGACCATCCTGATTTCCCCCTGCAAAACCTGCCCTTGGGCGTGTTCAGCCGCCCCGGTTTCGGCAAGCGCGGCGGCGTGGCCATCGGCGATTTCGTTCTGGACCTGCAGACGGCCCTTGAGGCCAGCCTGTTCAATGGCGCCGCGCGGGTGGCCGTCGAAGCCGCCTGTCGCGGGCAGTTGAACGACTTTTTCGCCTTGGGTGGTTCGTCGCGCCAGGCCCTGCGCAACGAATTGCTGCACTTGCTCGACGAAAAAACACTGCAGCGTGAACGCTTGCAGGCCATGGGGGATCGCCTGCTGGTGCCAATGGCGGACTGCCAGATGCACATGCCTGCGCAGGTCGGCGACTACACCGATTTTTACGTCGGCATTCATCACGCGATGAACGTCGGCAAGCTGTTCCGCCCGGACAATCCGCTGTTGCCGAACTACAAATACGTGCCGATCGCTTATCACGGCCGGGCGTCGACGCTGGGTGTGTCCGGGATGCCGATCAGGCGCCCCAGCGGGCAGACCTTGAAACCGGGCGCCGAGACACCGGACTTCGGGCCGAGCAAGCGCCTGGATTACGAACTGGAAGTGGGCGTGTGGATCGGGCAGGGCAACGAGGCCGGCGAGCCTGTCCCCATCGGCAAGGCGGGTGAGCACATCGCCGGTTTCTGCTTGCTGAACGACTGGTCGGCCCGGGACCTGCAGGCCTGGGAATACCAGCCGCTGGGGCCGTTTCTGTCGAAGAGTTTTGCCACGAGCATTTCGCCGTGGGTGGTCACGGCCGAGGCGCTGGCGCCGTTTCGTGCGGCCCAACCGACGCGTCCCGAGGGTGACCCGCAGCCGATGGCTTATCTGTTCGACGAGCAGGATCAGGCCGGGGGCGCGCTGGACATCGAGCTGGAAGTGCTGCTGCTTACCGCGCGGATGAAAGAGCAGGGCGTCGCGCCGCAACGGTTGGCCCTGAGCAACACGCTGAACATGTACTGGACCGTCGCGCAGATGGTGGCCCACCACAGCGTCAACGGCTGCAAGCTGCAAGCGGGCGATCTTTTCGGCACCGGCACCTTGTCAGGCCCGCAACCCGGTCAGCTCGGCAGCTTGCTGGAAATGACCGAAGGCGGAAAACGCGCCGTCGAATTGTCCAACGGCGAGACGCGGACCTTCCTGCAAGCGGGCGATGAGGTGATCCTCAAAGCGCGCTGCCGCAAGGACGGTGAAGTGAGTATCGGGTTTGGCGAATGCCGTGGGGTGGTGGTGGGCTAAAGCCAGTCCACTGGCACAGCGCATGCTCTGAGTAGGGCCACGCACTTTTAGTGGGACCGGCTTCAGCCGGGAAAGCGTCATGCGTGACACCCCGTAATTGATGGCGTCTACATGGGCGTCTTCCCGGCTAAAGCCAGTCCTACGGTCGAGATCACCGCCGATTTCTCTGGACGCATGGGATGTTTCGTAGGACCGGCTTCAGCCGGGAAAGCGTCATGCGTGACACCCCGAAATTGATGGCGTCCACATGGGCGTCTTCCCGGCTAAAGCCAGTCCTACGGTCGAGGTCACCGCCGATTTCTCTGGACGCATGGGATGTTAGTAGGACCGGCTTCAGCCGGGAAAGCGTCATACGTGACACCCCGTAATTGATGGCGTCTCCATGGGCGTCTTCCCGGCTAAAGCCAGTCCTACGGTCGAGGTCACCGCCCATTTCTCTGAGCGCATGGGATGTTAGTAGGACCGGCTTCAGCCGGGAAGAGGCCAGCGCGTACAGCTCAGATTTGCGGTGTGCCGCCTGACGTCTTCCCGGCTAAAGCCAGTCCTACAGAATCAACCAAACCCACCCACCAACGACCCACTCCTCGGCAAGAACCTCCCTTGCCGTTCCCCCTGCGGTTTGCCTTCGGCGTAGCTCAAATGCCCGTTCACCCACACCGCATCAATCCCCTCGGCAGCGCGCTTGGGTTCTTTGAAATCCGCCACATCGCGCACGGTTTCGGCGTTGAACAACACCAGATCCGCGCAATACCCTTCGCGCACGAATCCGCGATCATGCAGCCCGAAGCGTGTGGCGGTCAGTCCGGTCATCTTGTGCACAGCGGTGTGCAGCGGGAACAGCCCCAGATCCCGACTGAAATGCCCAAGCACCCGGGGAAACGCACCCCACAGGCGCGGGTGCGGGAACGGGTCTTCCGGCAGACCGTCCGAACCGATCATCGACAGCGGGTGCTTCATGATCCGCTGCACGTCGTTCTCGTCCATGCCGTAATACACGGCGCCAGCGGGTTGCAGTTTTCGTGCGGCCTCCACCAGCGACAGGCCCCAGTCGGCGGCGATGTCCTTCAGCTCGCGGCCGCCCTGGTCCGGGTGCGGCGTCGACCAGGTGATGGTGATCGGGAACGCATCCGTGACCTGCTTTAAATCCAGCGTTGAAGAGCTGGCCGCATAGGGATAGCAATCGCAACCCACCGGGTGGCTCAGCGCGGCGTTTTCCAGGGACGCCAGCAGCTGCGGGCTGCGGCCCCAGTTGCCGGCGCCCGCGCATTTCATGTGGGAAATAACCACCGGTGATCGGGCGTGACGGCCGATCGCGAACGCCTCGTCCATGGCCTCCAGCACCGGCTCGAACTCACTGCGCAGATGGGTCGTGTACACCGCGCCGAACGCCGTGAGCTCCTCGGCCAGCTGCTTGACTTCGTCGGTCTCGGCCGAGTAAGCCGAGGCGTAGGCCAGACCGGTGGATAGGCCCAGCGCACCGTCCGCCAGGCTGTCGCGCAATTGCCCGCGCATGGCGCTGATTTCATCAGCGCGCGCCGTTCGAAAAAGATCGTCCATGTGATTGCTGCGCAGCGCAGTGTGGCCAATCAGCGCCGCCACATTGACCGCCGGCTGCGCCGCATCCACCGCGTTGCGGTAGTCGATGAAGCGCGGATAAACGAACGCGGCGGCGGGACCCAGCAGGTTCATCGGGTCCGGCGGATCGCCCGCGAGCGTTACCGGCGAGGCGCTGATGCCGCAGTTGCCGACGATCACCGTGGTCACGCCCTGGGTGATCTTCGGCAGCATCGCCGGCTGGCGAATCACCACGGTGTCGTCGTGGGTGTGCACGTCGATGAAACCCGGGGCCAGCACGCGGCCGGCGGCGTTTATTTCTTCGCGGGCGGAGACGTCGCGGAGGTCACCGATGCGCTGGATGCGGCCGTCGCGGATGGCCACATCGGCGCGGTAACCGGGGGTATCGCTGCCGTCGATCACCAGCGCGTCGCGAATGATCAGGTCGTAAAGCATGGGGTCAGTCTCCAAGGGGCAGGCCGTCGTCGCCGCCGCGGTAGTCATCCAGCGCGAGTTTGATCCGTCGCAGCCGTTCGCGGTTGGCGTCGGGCGCCGTCAGTGCCAGTTCGGTGGCCAGCACGTCGATGGTCAGCAGCATGCCGTAGCGCGCGGCGGTGGGTTTGTAGATGAAATTGGTTTCGGCGATCTGCAGCGGCAGCAGGACATCCGCCCGTTCCGCCAGCGGTGAGCCGGGCAGGGTGATGGCGAGAATCTTCGCGCCATAGCTGCGGGCCAGGTCCACTGCGTCGAGCAGTTCAGGGGTGCGCCCGCTCAGTGAGCAGACAATGACGCAGTGCTCGGGGCCAAGGGTTGCGGCGATCAGGCGCATCATCACCGGGTCGCGGCTGGCGGCAATCGGGTAGCCGAGGCGCACCAGACGGGTCTGCAGTTCTTCGCTGCACAGGCTGGACGCGCCGCCCATGCCGAAGCTGTGAATCATCCGCGCTGGCGTCAGCAGAGCCACCGCCGCCTGGAAGCGCGACTCATCGAAACCGGCCAGATGCTGGCGCAGGGTGGACTCGATGTCGCCGACGATCTGGGTGAAAAACGCCGACTGTTCCGGCGCCTGCTCCGGGGTGAGGAAGCGGTTGCCCACGGCGCTGGCCTGGGCCAGTTGCAGGCGCAGGTCGCGCAGGTCCTTGCAGCCCACCGTGCGGGCGAAGCGTGACAGCGTGGCGCTGCTGACCTCGGCACGGGCGGCGAGGTCGTCGAGGCTGGCGCTGGCGGCAAAGGCCACGTCGCTGAGCACCAGCCTGGCGATGCGGCCTTCCCCGGCGCTGAAAGAGTCCTGACGGGCGCGGATCTGGTAAAGAATGTCCACTCAGATCACCTGCGCCAGCCCGAGGGTCAGGACGAAAGCAATCACCGATATCAGCGTTTCCAGCACCGTCCAGGTTTTGAAAGTCTGTGCCACGGTCATGTTGAAATACTCCTTGATCAGCCAGAACCCGCCGTCGTTGACGTGGGAAAAAATCACCGAGCCCGCGCCGGTTGCCAGCACCAGCAACTCCGGATGGGGATAGCCCAGACCCAGCGCGACGGGGGCGACGATGCCGGACGCGGTGGTCATTGCCACGGTGGCCGAGCCGGTGGCGACCCGCATCAGTGCGGCGAACAGCCAGCCCATCAACAGCGGCGACAGATGCCAGTCCTGCGCCAGACCGACAATCTCGTTGGTCACGCCGCTGTCGACCAGAATCCGGTTCAGACCGCCGCCGGCGCCCACCAGCAACGTAATGCTGGCCGTTGGTGCCAGGCACTCCTGGGTGAATTTCAGGATCGAATCCCGGGAGAAGCCCTGGGCGATGCCCAAGGTCCAGAAGCTTAGTAACGTGGCCAGCAGCAGCGCGATCACCGAGTTGCCGATGAACAGCAGGAAGCTGTTGAAGCCGCTGCCCGGCGTGGCAATCAGGTTGGCCCAGCCACCCAGCAGCATCAGTACGACCGGCAGCAGAATGGTCGCCATGGTGATGCCGAAGCTTGGCAGTTGGGCGCGGGGTTCGCGGTCGAGAAATTGTTTGGCCAGCGGGTTTTCATCGGGCAAGTGAATGTGCGGCACGATGAAGCGCGCGTAGATCGGGCCGGCAATGATCGCGGTGGGGATGCCGATGAGGATGGCGTAGAACAGGGTCTGGCCGACCGACGCCTGATAGGCCTGCACCGCCAGCATCGCGGCCGGGTGCGGCGGTACCAGGGCGTGGACCACCGAGAGGCCGGCGACCATGGGCAGCCCGACCATCAGAATCGACACGCCGACCCGACGTGCGACGGTGAAAGCGATGGGCACCAACAGCACGAAACCGACTTCGAAAAACAGCGGCAGCCCCACGAGAAAGGCGATGCAGACCATCGCCCAGTGCGCGTTGCGCTCGCCGAAGCGGTCGATCAAGGTGCGCGCCACCTGCTCGGCGCCACCGGATTCGGCCATCATCTTGCCGAGCATGGTGCCCAGCGCCACAACCAGCGCGATGTGCCCCAGCGTCTTGCCGACCCCGCCCTCATAGGACGCAACGACGGCATTGGCCGGCATCCCGGCGACCAGGGCGAGGCCGACGGACACCAGGGTGATGACGATAAACGGGTTGAGACGAAACCGCGCGATAAGCACGATCAAGGCGATGATCGCGACGGCGGCATAGACCAACAGAGACAGGCCGGTTGACGGAGGCATGCAACGGATTCCTTGCTGAGGATGAGGAGGTCAGGGCTTGGGCGGCGGCGGGGCTGAGCCTGTCGAGCTGAAACAGGGCAGGACTCCCCCGCGCAGTGGCGTTAACCGGTGCGCAGCCAGGCGGTGAAAACGATCTCGGCAGTGGATGTTGCAAGCGCCATCAGCGGCGAAAGAAGAACAGGGGCGGGACGATCACAGGCAGTCATTATTGTTATCTCTGATTTCGTGATGAAAATTAAATTACACGAAACAGGGTAAAAATTTCAATTAATGAAAATTAATTTCTCCATGAGCCTTGCCTTGTAACGCATCTCAGTCACGCAACGTCACCCCGGATTTGCCGGTCGGTGCATCCCATTAGTGGCAGCTTGTAGCGGCCAAGTCATGCCGCGCTGAAACGCTCTCGATACGCCTGGGGCGTCACCGATACCGCGCGCATGAAGCTGCGGCGCAATGTCTCTTCCGTGCCGAAACCGCAGCGGTCGGCGATGCGCTTGATTGGCAGCGCGCTGTCCCCCAACAGACGCCGCGCCGCTTCGACGCGCAACTGCTCGATGGCCCGCGCTGGCGTGTTGCCGGTGTGGGCGCGGTAGTGGCGGACGAAACTGCGCTCGCTCATGCCGACCTGCGCCGCCAGCGTGCCGACGGACAGGTCGCTGGCCAGGTTGTCGAGAATCCAGGCGTGCAGGTCGCCAAACCGGCTGCCCTGATCGCGGGTCTGGTGCTGCATCGACAGCGCCGTGCTGAATTGCGATTGCCCGCCCGGGCGCTTGAGAAACACCACCAGATCCCGCGCGACGGCCAGTGCGATGTCGCGGCCCAGGTCCGCCTCGACCATTGCCAGCGCCAGATCGATGCCTGCCGTCACCCCGGCCGACGTCCACAGTTTGTCCTCGTTGATGAAGATCGGGTCCGGGTCGACGCGCAGTTGCGGGAAGCACCGCGCCAGTTCGTCGCAACTGTCCCAGTGAGTGACCACCCGATGACCGTCCAGCACGCCGGCGGCGGCGAGCAAAAATGCGCCGGTACACACTGACGCCACGCGCCGGGCACTGGCGGATTGCGTTCGCACCCAGTCCACCAGAACCGGGTCCAGCAGCGCTGTGTGCACCGCGCCGCCACCGGCGATGATCAGCGTGTCCGAAGGCGTGGACGGCAGCGGGTGAGTGAGCAGTCCGAGCCCGGCGGAGGAGATCACGCTGCCGGGGTCGCGAGCGATAACCTCGGGCCGGTAAGGGATTTTTTTCAGGCCGGCTTCCTGCGCCATGACGTTGGCCGAGGCGAACACCTGCAGCGGTCCGGTGACGTCGAGTAACTGAACGTTGGGAAAGGCCAGAACATGAACCGGCCTGGGCTGATGGGGCATGGCGCGCTCACTGTGAAGATTGGCGTGAATTGTTGGCTTTATGGCGTATCCGCCAGAGGCTAGCCCTCTACAGTGCTTTCGTCCAGCCGGTGGCCTTCAGGTGCAACCGGCTGCTCGGCTCACGCATTCAGATGACCCACGTTTAAACGATAAGGAACACGCCATGACCCTGCATATCGGCCTGCTGGTATTCCCCAAAGTCCAGCAACTGGACCTGACCGGTCCCTACGATGTTTTCGCCACCATGCCCGGGGTGGTCGTGCACCTGGTCTGGAAAGATCTCGAGCCGCTGCAGTCCAGCACCGGCCTCACCCTTGTCCCGACCGCGACCTTCGCCGACTGCATCGACCTCGACGTGATCTGCGTGCCGGGCGGGGTAGGCGTCGATGCATTGATGGAAGATGCGCAAACCCTGGCGTTCATCCGGCATCAGGCCGCGACGGCTCAGTACGTGACCTCGGTCTGCACCGGCGCGTTAGTGCTCGGCGCGGCCGGGCTGTTGAAAGGCCGCCGCGCCACCACCCACTGGGCGTCCCATTCACTGCTGGAGCAGTTCGGCGCGATTCCGGTACACGAGCGCGTGGTGCGCGACGGCAACCTGATGACCGGCGGCGGCGTGACGGCGGGGATCGATTTTGCGTTGACGCTGATCAGCGAGGTGTTCGATCCGGATACGGCCCGGACCATTCAGCTGCAACTGGAGTACGCACCGGCGCCGCCTTACGATTCGGGGCGACCCGATACGGCACCGGCGAATATCGTCGGCGTCGCCATCGATCGCGCCATGCAGGGTTTGCTGGCCCGCAGGCAGATCGTCGAGCGCGTCACGGCGGCCATGGACTAACGGGCAGTGGCGGACCGAGATTTGTCGAGCGGGATTTCATACCAGCACAGGAACAGGTCGAGGGCCGACTCCACCACTTCGCGTTGCTTGTCCGGCGCGAGCAGGGGTTCGTTGAGGGTGACTTGTGGCCAGAAGGCGAAGGCCTTGAGCAACGCATGGATCTGCGACGCGGCGAACACCGGCTCGACGGCCTTGAGGCGGCCGTCCTGCTGGGCGCCGCGCACCCAGACGGTGAAGGTTTCTTCGCGCTGATTGAGTCGGCTGACCCAGACCTGCGCGCGATCGGGGGAGTGGATGGTCGCGCCGATGGCCACGCGGGCCAGGTCGATGAAATTGCTGTCGCCGAGGGTTTTCATTTTCGCGTCGAGCAATTCGCGCAGTTGATCGCGCAGGGGCACGCCGGGTTTGTACACCGCATCGGTCTGCGTCGCGGCGGAGGACCACAGACGATGGAGCATTTCGGAAAACAGCTCTTCCTTGCTGGGGAAGTGGTTGTAGACCGTGCGCTTGGAGACCTCCGCCCGGGCGGCGATGCGGTCCATGCTCGTGACCTCGAAACCGTTGTCGCGAAATTCGGCTATCGCCGCTTGAACAATGGCTTCGCGTTTACGGTCGGTCAGTCGCAGTGGGGCAGTCATGGATTCGCTTCTGTGAGGTGAGCCGGGCAACGAAGTCACCCGGCAAGAAAATTACACCGGGCAGTTTACTTCTCTTTGCCCATCGTGCAAGCTTGAAACTACACTGTGTAGTGTAGAAGCAGCCGGAAGCTTCAAGTTTTAAGCTTCAAGCTAAAGCCACGGCCAAAGCCAAAGCCAAAGCCAAAGCGCAAGGCGTACGTCATGCTCTTGCAGCTTGCAGCTTGCAGCTTGCAGCTTGCAGCTTGCAGCTTGCAGCTTGCAGCTTGCGCACGCGCCACCTTCACCCGTTTCATGGAGTCAGCACCCTCATGGCCTCGATCGACAAACACCTTGATTCACATCCTGCGCTGCCTGTCCTGACTCGGCGTGAAGGCCGCTATTTCAATCACAAGCCGATGGCGCGCTCAGGCTTCGTCAAGACCCTGCGCATCTTCTGGAACGCCCTGTTCAACAAACCCCACCACACCCGCCCGGCCGGCGAGATACCGGTTCAGCCGCTGTCGCGCCAGCAACTGTTGGCGGCGCCCGACAACACGGTCTATCGGCTCGGCCATTCCACCGTGCTGCTGAAACTGCGCGGTGAATACTTCCTCACCGACCCCGTCTTCGCTGACCGTGCCTCGCCGGTGCAGTGGGCCGGTCCGCAGCGCTTCCATCAGCCGCCGATCAGCCTTGCAGACCTGCCACCGCTGAAAGCAGTGATCCTGTCCCACAACCATTACGACCATCTCGATCACATGACCATCCAGGTGCTCAAGGACAAGGCCGAGCATTTCATCACGCCGCTGGGGGTAGGGGACACGCTGATCGAGTGGGGTGTGCCGGCGGCCAAGGTTCAGCAGTTGAACTGGTGGCAGTCGACCGATATTCATGGGATTCGCTTTGTGGCAACGCCGGCGCAGCACTTTTCAGGGCGTACGTTGCGCGACGGCAATCAGACGCTCTGGGCGTCGTGGGTGATGCTCGACGGCGAGCAGCGGATCTTCTTCAGCGGCGACACCGGTTATCACGACGGCTTCAAGTTGATTGGCGAGCAGTACGGCCCGTTCGACCTGACGCTGATGGAAACCGGCGCCTATAACGAGGACTGGCCAAACGTGCACATGCAGCCCGAAGAAACGCTGCAGGCGCACATCGACCTGCGCGGCAAGTGGCTGTTGCCGATTCACAACGGCACCTTCGACCTGGCGATGCACGCCTGGCACGAGCCGTTCGACCGGATTCTCGCGCTGGCGTGGGACCGCAGCATCTCCATCACCACCCCGGAAATGGGCCAGCCTTTTTACGTGCAGTACCCAAGTCGGGGCGAGGCGTGGTGGCTGAAGGTGGAGACCGCTGAGCAGCCTGCAACCAGCCGCTGCGCAAAGCAGCAAAGTGATCGTCAGCAGGCCACCAGCCGCGGCTGATGCCGCTGGTTCAGGGTTTGGCGTCGGTCGCGTCTGCCGGATGCTCCGTTTCCGGTGGTCGCTGTTGTTCACCACTTTGATTGGCTTGTTTGTGTTCCTCGCCGACCTTGCCTGCGTTTTCAGGCTTGTGGTCGAGGTCTTCGCGGTTGGACTCTTTATCAGGCATGGCGCCCTCCGGTATGCGGATAAATGAATGACGCTGAAGTGCGTGCTCAATCACCGATCTGGTTGATCAGCATCTGCGCTTCATCTTTGAACAGCGGTTGTTTCATGCGTTCGGCGAGCATCGCCATGGGCCGTTCGCGCCCACAGCTGACCACGGCCGCCACCACATTCTGCTTGCAGAAAAGCGCCAGGAAGTCGAACCGCTCCGCTTCGCCCAGGTAGACGATGTCGTCCCAGTCCTCTGCGTGGCCGAGATAATCCAGGCGCTTTTCAAAATGGTAGGTCCAGAAATACGGCACGTCGGTGTAATGCCGGTCTTCGCCGAGCATATTGCCCGTCGCGATACGTGCCTGCTGTTGGGCAAGCCGCCAGTGCTCGATGCGCTGCGGCTGGAGGTTGAGTGGAAAGGTGGCGATATCGCCTGCTGCCCACACATCCTTGCCTGCGCGCATGCCGTCGTCGACGGGGAGTGAGCCGTCTTCCTCCAGCTGAAGACCGTCGATGAAATGCGTGACCGGACTTACACCGACGCCAACCAACGCCAGATCCACCTGCAGTCGTTCACCATTGCTGAGCACGGCGGTCTGCAGCACCTGCTGGCCGTCCCGTTCAACGCCTTCGAAGCGACTGACATCGACGTGGGTGCGGAACAACACGCCGTTTTGCTCATGCAGCGCGCGCAGCGCCTTGCCGATGCGCTCGCCCAGGAGGCGGACAAACGGCACTTCGTGATGGGCCAGAATCGTGACGTTCACACCCTGTGTGCGCAACGCCGACGCCGCTTCCAGCCCGATAAAACTGTCGCCCACGACCAACGCGTGGCTGCCGGAGTGGACCGCCGCGAGAATTCGGCTGGCGTCATCGCGGCTGCGCAGCGTCAGCACCTGCGGCAGATCGGCGCCCTCCACAGGCAGCGCGCAGGGCTCGGCGCCCGTGGTGACCAGCGCCGCGTCATAGTCAAAGCGGCGCCCGTCCGCCAAGGTCACGCGCTTGTTGATGACGTCCAGCTTCATCACCTCGCCGTGCACCCGCTCGATGCGGTTATCCAGGTAAAACGCCTCCTCGCGCAGGGCAGGGATTTCATCGGTTTTCATTTCGGCGGACAGCACAAATTTGCTGAGCGCCGTGCGGTCGTAGCCGGGCGCGGCTTCTCTGTCGATGAGCCGTAATTGACCATTGAAGCCTTTTTCCCTCAACGCGCAGGCCGCCGCTGTGCCCGCGGCCCCGGCGCCAATGATGACGAAGCGGCGGCTGTCCTCGGCCAGTGTCGGCGTGTGAACGGCCATGGGCTGGTCATCGACGTGCACCTGGCCTTCGATGAGTTGAACGGGGTAACGGATAAGGGCGTCCAGGGCGGGCGGTTCGCACAGGTGGCCGTCGTCGATGGAAAATTCGGCTTTGTGCCAGGGGCAGATCAGGTGACCGTTGCAGATGGCGCCGTCCGCCAGGGGGGCGCCGGCGTGGGGGCAGAAGGCTTGAAACGCGCGGACTTCTTCGCCGTGCAGAACCAGTAGCGCCTTGGTTTCGCCAAACTCGACCTGGAGACCGCGGTCTCGATGAAGCTCGGTCAGGGTGGCGACTCGATGCAAAGGCATGTGCGCTTCCTCGTGGGCTTATTATTGGGCTTATCAGCGTTTAGTTGGGAGTGGGCCGGCGGGGGAGAGGTTCAGGGAATTATCCAGTGGTCGGTCGGGCGGGCGCTCCGTCGGCAGCCACTGCCAGAGGAACGCCCGACGCCTGTGCTCATTCCAGCGCGGCAGATTATTGAGTCAGCTTCAGCCGCTCATGCCAGTCGGCAATCGACTCTTCAGGGTAGGCCTCGAACTGCTGGTCATGGGGCCCTGCGGCGACTTCCACCCACGGCGCTTTGGAGTTCAGCAGCAGGTGGGTGTGCTCCGGCGGGGTCGGCAACGGCGTGTCGATCGCCGATGCGAAGGGATGAATCAGCGCCGGCCACTCGGGGCTGAACAACCACAGCCCGCTGCCGCACCGCTTGCAGAAATGCCGTTCGGCGCTGCTGATGTGGGTTTCGTGACCGTCGTCATCGCGCATTTTGGCGTGGTAGATGGCGATGTTGTCCTTGCCTTCGACGGTGAGGGTTTTCGCGTCGCCGCCCAGGTTGATCGCGTAACCGCCGCCACCTTGGGTCTTGCGGCAGATCGAGCAGTAGCAGCGCTGATAAGGATAGGGATGGGCGCTTGTCAGGCTGAATGCGACAGCGCCGCAGTGGCAGGAACCTTCCAGATGCATGATTCACCTCGGTTCAAATGGGGTATGGGGCTCAAGGGTCTAGACCCCGCATGCTGGCAGGGTTCGATGTTTTCTCGAACAGGCGTTCGGATTCTTAGTGGGACGACGGCTAAAGAACCCTGCGGCAATGTCGATAAGCCATGGTCATACGACGACTTTGCGTCCCGCCCCTACAACAACGAGCCCCCGCTATGAGCCTACGCAACCTGACCATCGCCCGCCGCGCCGGCCTTGGGTTTACCCTGATTTCCCTGTTGGTCGCGTTGCTCGGCTGGTTCGCCCTGAGCCAGATGTCGACGATTCGACAGAGCGAGGTGGCGGTCGAGAGCAACTGGATGCCGAGCATGCGTCTGGTCAACGATATCCGCGAAGCGATGCTGCGCATTCGCACCATCTCGCTGCGGGTCGCCCTCGACGCCGATCCAAAAAACGTCAGCGTTTATAAAGGCCAGATGGACGCACGTTCGAAAATCCTTGATGAAAAACTCACCAGCCTCGACGCCTTTATCGACACGCCGGAGGAGAAGGCGCTGTACGGCAAATTCCGCGCGACCCTGGTTGAGTATCAGCGCGGTTTGACCCAGTCATTCGCCCTTGCCGAAAGCGGAGAGCTAAAGGCACTGAACAAGCTGCTGCTGGTGGACATGAAGACTGCCGTCGACAACTCCGGCGCGCAATTGGGCGATCTGGGTGATTTCTACTCCCATCAGGTTGAGCTCGAAGGTGCGGCCGCCGAAGCGCAATACGGCAAGTCGCGCAACGTGGTGCTGGTGTTCGTGCTGATCGCGGCGCTGGCCACCGTGGTGCTCGCGGTGTGGCTGACCCGCAGCATCGTGCGGCCGTTGCAGCAAGCGGTTGATGCCGCCGAATATGTGGCGAAGGGCGATCTGACCCACGACATTCGCGTCGAAGGCAATGACGAAGTCACCCGATTGCAGAGCGCGTTGCAGCAGATGCAGACCAACCTGCGCTCGACCCTGAGCCTGATCGGCAACTCGGCGAGCCAGTTGGCGTCGGCCGCCACGGAGCTGAATTCGGTGACCGAAGACAGCCATCGCGGCCTGCACCAGCAGAACGCCGAAATCGAACAGGCCGCCACGGCGGTGAACGAGATGACCTCGGCGGTCGAGGAAGTCGCGCGCAACGCGGTGTCGACGTCCCAGGCCTCGAGCGAATCGAACACCGCGGCCCGCGACGGCCAGAGCCGGGTCATTGACACGGTCAATTCGATCCAGACCCTGTCCGGCAACGTCCAGCACACCTCGGACCTGGTGCAGACCCTGGCCGAGCAGTCCAAGGACATCGGCAAGGTGCTGGACGTGATCCGTTCCATCGCCGAGCAGACCAACCTGCTGGCGCTGAACGCCGCCATCGAAGCCGCACGGGCGGGCGAGTCCGGACGCGGGTTTGCCGTGGTCGCCGATGAGGTGCGCGCACTGGCCCACCGCACCCAGCAGTCGACCCTGGAAATCGACAAGATGGTCACCACCATGCGCAGCGGTTCCACCGAAGCGCTGGAATCGATGTCGGTGAGCCGCACCCGCGCCACAGAAACACTGGGGCTGGCCCAGGGTGCGGGCGAGTCGCTGAACCGGATCACCACCTCGATCAACGAAATTTCCGAGCGCAACCTGGTCATCGCCAGCGCTGCCGAAGAGCAGGCCCAGGTCGCCCGGGAAGTGGACCGCAATATCGTCAACATCCGCGACCTGTCCATGCAATCGTCGTCCGGTGCCAACCAGATCAGCGCGTCGAGCAATGAACTGTCCCGGCTGGCGGCGGAGTTGAATCAGGTGGTGACGCGCTTTCGGGTTTGATTGCGGAGTTCAAAGCCCTCAAAGGCTTCCCGCCTAAAGCCGGTCCTACAGGCTGCACACGCAAGTAGGACCGGCTTCAGCCGGGAAGGGGCCGGTTTGAGCACTCTCAGTTTTTCGGTGTAGCGAATGACGTCTTCCCGGCTTAAGCCGGTCCTACAAACGTCCCACAGTCCGCGCCTTTCACCTCATTCACTTGCCTGTCGCTGCCCTCGGCTTGCATGATTCGCCCCGACTAATAATTCCTGGCGGGCCGAACCTGCCGACAAGATAGGTGAAGGGCAATGGATGACGTGAATCGCGATTTCAGCAGTTGGCTGCGCTCCCCGGGTCACACGGCCTGGCTGATGCAGGAGGGCAATCGGCTGCTGGCGTTTGCCAAGGCCTCGAAGCTGCCCCAGGGCTTCGGCAATCTGGACGATTTCGGCCGGCTCCCCGCCGATGCCGTGGCCGAAACCATGAACACCGCGCGCATGACCCACAGTTTCGCCATGGCCCACATCAACGGTATTCCCGGTTGCGCCGCGCTGGTCGATCACGGCATCGCCGCACTGGCCGGGCCGTTGCGCGACGCTGAGCACGGTGGCTGGTTCGCCAAGCCTCTGGAACACAGCGACGACACCGGCAAGAACGCCTACCTGCACGCCTTCGTTGCCCTGGCCGCCAGCTCTGCAGTGGTTGCCCGTCGCCCCGGCGCGCAGGCGCTGCTGGAACAAGCGATTCAGGTGATCACCGGGCACTTCTGGAGCGAGGAAGAGGGCGCGATGCGCGAATCCTTCGACCGCGACTGGAGCAACGAAGAAGCCTATCGCGGCGCCAACAGCAACATGCACAGCACCGAGGCGTTTCTCGCCCTGGCCGACGTCACTGGCGATGCGCGCTGGCTGGAACGGGCGCTGAGCATCGTCGAGCGGGTCATCCATCAGCACGCCGCCGGCAACAATCATCAAGTGATCGAGCATTTCACCCTGCAGTGGCAGCCGATGCTCGACTACAACGTCGACAAGCCCGACGACGGTTTTCGCCCCTACGGCACGACGCCCGGCCATGCCTTCGAGTGGGCGAGGCTGGTGCTGCACCTGGAGGCGGCGCGGCGCAAAGCCGGGCTGGAAACGCCGGCCTGGCTGCTGGAAGACGCGCGGGGATTATTCGAAAACGCCTGCCGTTATGGCTGGGACGTCGATGGCGCGCCGGGGATCGTCTACACCCTCGACTGGGAAAACCGCCCGGTGGTCCGCCATCGCCTGCACTGGACCCACGCCGAAGCGGCCGCCGCCGCAGCCGCACTGCTGCAACGGACCCACGAGCAGCCATACGAAGACTGGTACCGGACGTTCTGGGAATTCAGCGAGACCCTGTTCATCGATTACGAAAACGGCAGCTGGCGCCACGAGCTCAACTCGCAAAACCAGCCCAGCGCCGACATCTGGGCCGGCAAACCGGACCTGTACCACGCCTATCAGGCCACGCTGCTACCGGTGTTGCCGCTGGAGCAGAGCCTGGCGACGGCCTTGGCGAGCCGGGCCTAGTCCGCTGGGTCCTGCGCAGTCTCAAGGCCAACACTCCTACAGGTGATGTGTTGTTTGAGGAACGGTGCATCTCGCTTAAACCTTCAACTCGATCCACGTCGGTGCATGGTCACTGGCGTGGGGCAGGTCCCTGACCCAGCGATCCACGCCCGCATTTTTAAGTTTGGGCGCCAGGTCCTTGCTCAACAGCAGGTGGTCAATGCGCAGGCCGGAGTTGGTCTTCCAGTGGTTGCGGAAATAATCCCAGAACGTGTAAATCCGCTCGTCCGGGAATTTCGCGCGCAGGGCGTCGGTCCAGCCCTGGTCCAACAGGCGCTCGAAGCAGGCGCGGCTTTCCGGTTGCAGCAAGGCATCCTTCAGCCATGAGCGGGTGTTGTAGATATCGTTGTCGGTGGGGATGACGTTGTAGTCCCCGGCCAGCACCACCGGATGCTCGCTGTTGAACAGCGAGTCGGCGTGTTTGATGAAATGCTCGAACCAGTCCAGTTTGTACTCGAACTTCGGTCCCGGCTGCGGGTTGCCATTGGGCAGGTACAGGCAGCCGACGATCACGCCCTGAACAGCTGCCTCCAGATAGCGGCTGTGCTTGTCCTTCTCATTGCCCGGCAAACCCCGGCGAATCTCCAGCGGCTCACTGTCGCGGGACAGAATCGCCACGCCGTTCCACGACGGCTCGCCCTGCCAGATCACGCCGTAGCCGGCATTGCGGATGTCGTCGGCGGGAAAGGCTGCGTCGGCGGCCTTCAGTTCCTGCAGACAGACGATGTCGGGCGCTTCCTTTTCCAGCCATTGCAACAGAATGGGCAAACGCGCGCGGATGCCGTTGATGTTGAACGTGGCGATTTTCAGCGTGGCCATGGCGTCCGCCTCCAGTGAGTGTGAAGGGTTGGAGGTCGCAGGAGCGATGAAGATTCCGTCAGACTGCGCGCGCGAGACTGTGTGCGCGAGACTATGGGCGCGAACCCGGCCGAGCGGATTCACGCAAAGCGGTGCGACACGCGAATCACCTGCCGGGCGATGTACGCGCCGGTCACAATCACAGCGAACAGCCGCAGCGTCTGCATCGCCAGCACGAAGCCGACGTCCGAATGGGTGTCGATGGCAATGATCGCCATGGCGTCAAGGCCGCCGGGGCTGGTCGCCAGGTACACCGAGAGAAAGTCCTTGCCCATGATTTCAGCGATGCCCCAGGCTGACAGGGCGCAGAGCAGGATCAGCACCAGCGCGCCGGCGATCATCGCGGGCAGCCGCCGCCAGACATAGCTGATGGTCACGCGGTCGAAGCGCAGGCCGATGTAACTGCCGATCGCGCCGTAGGCAATCGCCAGCACCCAGGTGGGCAGGGTGATCTGCAGCATGCCGCTCAATTGCAACGCGCCGCCGAGCAGCAAGGGCACCAGTAACGCCCCGGCCGGCAACCGACTGCCGAGCATCACGCCGACCCCGATCACCAGCAGGCTCAGCCCCAGATTGAGCAGGTTCATCCCGTGCAGCAGCGCGTCGGTGCTATGGGTGTCCGAACCGCCAGCATCGGCGCCGATCAGCCGGCTCACCAGCGCGCCGACCATGACCACGCAGACCACCCGCACGTATTGCATGGTGGCGACCACCCGGGAGTCGGCGCCGTAATCCTCGGACATCGCGACCATCGCCGACGCCGCCCCCGGTGAAGTCCCCCACGCCGCGGTGCTGCTCTGAATGCCGCCCCAGCGCGCCATGGCGATGCCGACCACCGCGCTCAACGCGACGGTGAGCAAGGTGGCGAAGACCATCACATGCCACGACTGCATCGCCGCCAGCAAAACGCCAACGGTCATGGAGTGGGCGACCAGCACGCCGACGGTGCCCTGACCCAGGCGGAACACGTGCTTGTTGAGGCGAACACTGGCCCCGGCAACGCCGAAGCCGATTGCCACCAGCATCGGCCCAAGAAACAGCGCGGCGGGGACGTGGAAGTACTTGAACAGTTGGCCGGCGCTACCGGCCATGAGGATGAGCAGCAACCATTGGGTCAGCGGGTGCTGGTGGGCGAGGGCGAACGAGGCGGGGCGTGGCAACGCGGATCTCCAGAGCATTGGCGATTCCTGGTAGGTGTTTTCCAATGACGCCCAGTATCGACAGCGCAATCGATCAAGTCTATTTTCTAATAATCATGAATTGATAACTTTGGTTGATATATGGACCTGCGTGACCTGACCTATTTCGAAACCATCGCCGAGCTCGGTCACCTGGGCCGGGCGGCGGAAAAACTCAATCGCAGCCAGCCGGCGTTGACCAAAAGCATCCAGCGGCTGGAGGAGTCCTTCGGCACCAAGCTGTTCCAGCGCGACGGCCGCCGAATTAAGCTCACGCCGGTGGGGGAACTGCTGCAGGCGCGGGGCAAGGTGCTGCAGCAAAGCATCGCCCAGACCCAGCGCGAGGTGCGCGATTTCGCCAGTGGCGCGGTAGGGGATATCCGTCTGGGCTGTGCGGCGACCATGGCCGAGTACCTGCTGCCCGAGCTGACCAATGCGTTGCTCAAACGCTCGCCTCAAGTGACCCTGAAACTGGTGATCGGTCAGGACGATATGCTGCGCGAACAGCTGCGCTCCGGGCACCTCGACATGATCATCTGCGCCCAGCGCGGCGCCGAAGAGGAGTTCACCTTCTACCCGATCCTGACCGACGAAGCGGTGGTGATCGCCAGTCGTAATCACCCGATCTTTAAGGCGCCGTTCGAGATGCGCGACCTGTGTCGCTATCGCTGGGTGTTGCCGCCGTCCGGGGTGTCGTCGCGCATCTGGGTCGACGACGCCTTCGCCCGCCACGACCTGCCACTGCCGGACGTGCAAATCGAATCCAACTCGATTTCCCTGCTGCCCCGACTGATCGCCCAGACCAGTCTGCTGAGTTTCATTGCCCGGGAGACGCTGGAGTTCGGCAAGAACATGCAGGACCTGCGCGAGGTGCAGCTGGAACAAACCACCATGGAACGCACCCTGTGCGTCATGCTGCGCCGCGAAGGCTATCTGTCGCCTGCCGCCCACGCCATGGTGCGGATGCTGCGCGACGACGGCGGATCCTTCCTCAGTTTGTCCTGACCGGTGCTTTTAACCCGCCGGGTGGGTTAGCCTGCACACAGACATTCAACTTCCGGAGCGTCAACGATGCAGGTACAGATCCAGCCACAGACCCGCCAGCCGGGCGCCCACGCCATCGCCTATCTGGCCCACGATGGCGAGCATTTCGGCGGCGATCAGTCGCCCCTCAACGACGCCGATTCCGACGAAGACCGCGACCCGGAGGGCGAACTGGATTTGAGCGAACTGGATCTGGACGAGTTCGCCGACGCTGACAAGCTGGACATCAGTTCGTCGAACCTGGAATAGGTGAGGGCGTTCGCGATCGCATGACCTTAGTGACGACACCGCAGATGGATCTGCCGTCTAAGGATCTGTGGGAGCGAGCTTGCTCGCGAAGACGGCAGTACATCCGCCAGATATTCAGCGGATGTACCCACCACTTCGCGAGCAAGCTCACTCCTACAGGGTTGAGTTCAGTCAGCTAGATACGCAGTTAACCCCTCAATCGCTTCTTCGGCCGTCTTGCTACTGCCAGCCCAGGTACACGCCAGCATCAAATTACGCGGCAAACCGAAATCCTCCACCTGAAACCCCTGCGCGTCGAAGCCTGCCGCGTCATGGGCAATTTGCTCGCGCAACGAGCCATTCGCTGCGAAATACGCCCAGACCGGTTTGCCCAGCGCAACGGCCATTCCCACTTCGAAAGCCGTGCCTGAATCCGGCTCGGCGCCGCGAAACGGGTCGAGGTTGGCCAGCACCGCGTCGCAGCCTTTGATCATCGCGATATTGGCATTGCAAATGACCGCGGCGGCCTCTTCAGGCGACAGCCCCTGAGGCACTTCGTTATCAAAAGGGTACAAACCCTCAAGACCGTGCCGAGCGCAGAGGGCTTTCAACGCGCGGCCGTGCTCGATGGCGTCGGCGCGAAACACGTCGAAGCCTGCGAGATAAACGAGGGGTTTGTCAGCGGAAGCCATGACGATCTCCTGAAAAATGCGTGAAGGGAGTGTAGCGGGTGGGCAGCGCTCTTTGGTCCGCGCCGTTGATCGGGCGGGCGCCATCCTACAGCAGTCAGGGCTGGAATCTGTACGGATAACCAGTATCCTGACGCTCTTCCGTCAGCCTTTACGTGACCTCGCCGTGAGCCTTTCCCCCCTCGACAATCCGTTTTATTACCTGGAGAACTTCCGCCAGGTCCTGAACTGGATCGCCCAGCGCTACGACGACCTGCTCGATGAAGACGAGCGTCGCTTCATCGACGATTTTGCCCAGCTGCCGCAGCCAGCACAGGCCTTGCTGGTGCGCATGGTCATGCGCAAAGGCACGCTGTTCCGCGCCAGCAAGCTGGATTACGCCGAGATCGGCGATGTCCGGTTGGCCGCCGCGCCACTGCTGGAATCCGGCTGGGTCGACGGTCAGCCTCATCTGGACCTTCACGCTCTGTTCGCGCTGCTGCGCAAAGATGAGCTGGGCCAGTGTTTCAAAGCCCACGGCGTCAAAAGCGCCGAGAAAAAATCCGACCTGCTGCAGCGCCTGCTGCCGATCTACGAATCGCCCCAGCGCCTGGAGCACTGGTTTGCCGGGTTTGAAGAAGTGATCTTCGCCCTCCAGGTCATGCCCCTGTGCGACCGGCTTCGCTTGCTGTACTTCGGCAACCTGTATCAGGAGTGGTCGGAGTTCGTGCTGGCGGACCTGGGCATCTATCGGTACGAAAAAGTCGAGTTTTCCGTCGAATCCCGTGGCATCAACCAACGCGCCGACATCGACACCTGCGTGCACCTGCACAGCTGCCGACAGGCGCTGGACGACGGCATGGCATTGACCGACCTGGCGCCGCAAGCGCTGGCGGTCACGACCGACAACCCCTGGCTGGCCATGCGTCGCGCCAAGCTGTTGTTCAAGATCGGTCAGCAGGCCGAACGCGAACAGGACTGGCCGCTGGCGCTCAGCGTCTACGCGCAGTCCAGCTACCCCGGCGCCCGCGTGCGCAGGATTCGCGTGCTCGAACGCAGCGAGCAATTTCTCGACGCGATGACGTTGCTGCTGGAAGCCCAATCGGCGCCTGAAAACGACGAAGAAACCCAACACCTGCTGCGCATACAGCCGCGTCTGAAACGCAAGCTGGGCGAGGGCAGCGTGCAGAAACGGTTGAAACGAACGGTCACTCGGCTTGATTTGAGCGTGCTGCCGCTGCCCGATCACAGCGTCGAACGGCTGATCCAGCAGCACCTGGCGGAAGAGGGCAGCGAGGTGCACTACGTCGAGAATGCGCTGGTCAATTCGCTGTTCGGTTTGCTCTGTTGGCGGGCGATCTTCGCGCCACTGCCGGGGGCTTTTTTCCACCCGTTTCACAGCGCACCGAGTGACCTCTACAGCCCGGACTTTTACCAACGCCGCGCAGCCCTGTTCGACGAATGCCTGGCGCAGCTCGACGACCAGCGTTACGAAGCAGTGATCCGCGACACCTACCTCAGCAAATTCGGCCTGCAATCGCCCTTCGTGTTCTGGGGCGCGCTGACCCCCGAACTGCTGGATCAAGCGCTGCATTGCCTGCCGGCGCAACACCTCAAACGCTGGTTCCGCCGCCTGCTGCAAGACATCAAAGCCAACCGCACCGGCATGCCCGACCTCATCCAGTTCTACCCCGAACAACGCCGCTACCGAATGATCGAAGTCAAAGGCCCCGGCGACCGCCTGCAAGACAACCAACTGCGCTGGATCGACTTCTGCGCCGAACACGACATGCCGGTGGTGGTGTGCTATGTGAAATGGGCGGAAGAAGAAGTGCGGGCGGTGGGGTGAGCTGGGATTGGCTGACGCGGGGACAGATTAATTTACGGTGAAGCGCTGTAAATAAATCAGTCCCCTTTAAACAAAAGGCTTCCCGGCTAATGCCGGTCCTACTAACCGCTTTTGATCTTCATACGCAAAAAGTTCAGACACCGCCAATCGCGACTTGGGTGCAGGCCGAACGCAGACGACGCGGAGTGGGTCGAGCCGCATGGATGCGGCGAGAGCGCCGTCAGGACATGGATGTCCGTTCGGCGCGGGCCCACGGAGCGTCGTCGGAGTGAGGGTACCCTGACGAAGGAAGGGCCCAACCAGGAGCAAGCACCCTTGGTTACTTGGGGTGCTTTTCCAAGTAACTCGCCGAAGGCGAAACAGTCTGCCCCCAGGCAGACGCTCTTGATCCAAAAAATAAGCTGCCTTAGCGCTTCACCTTTTTGGCCACCACCGGCAACGGCGCAAACAACGCCGCAATATCCTCATCCTGCAACTTCCAGTCCCCAGCCTTGCGCCCATCCAGCACACCCGCCGCCAGCGCCGCCTTCTCCTGCTGCAAATGCTGAATCTTCTCCTCCACCGTCCCCCGCGCAATCATCTTGTACACGAACACCGGCTTATCCTGACCAATCCGATACGCCCGATCCGTCGCCTGATTCTCCGCCGCAGGGTTCCACCACGGATCATAGTGAATCACCGTATCGGCCGCCGTCAGATTCAGCCCCGTGCCCCCCGCCTTCAGACTGATCAGAAAAATCGAATGCTTGCCGCTCTGGAAATCCTGCACCGGCACCCGCCGGTCCTTGGTCTTCCCGGTCAGCAGCGAATACGCGATCCCGCGCTGCTTCAACTCCGCCTCAATCAACTCCAGCATCGACGTAAATTGCGAGAACAATAGAATCTTGCGGTTTTCCGCAAACAACTCCTCCAGCATCTCCATCAGGCTGTCCAGCTTGCCCGAACTCGACTGCCGCGGATTGACCGGCGCACTGTTGACCAGCCGCAGGTCACAGCAGACCTGACGCAGCTTGAGCAACGCTTCAAGGATAATGATCTGGCTGCGCCCCACGCCTTTCCGGGTGATCTCGTCGCGGACCTTCTTGTCCATCGCCAGACGCATGGTTTCGTACACATCGCGCTGGGTGTCATTGAGCTCGACCCAATGCACGATCTCGGTCTTCGGCGGCAGCTCGGTCGCCACCTGCTCCTTGGTCCGGCGCAGCAGGAATGGCTTGATCCGCGCATTGAGGTGCTCCAGGCGCTCCTCGTTGCCGAGCTTTTCGATCGGCGTGCGGTAATTGCTGTTGAACTGCTTGGCATCCCCCAGCCAGCCGGGCATCAGGAAATGGAAAAGCGACCACAACTCGCCCAAGTGGTTTTCCAGCGGCGTACCGCTCAGGCACAGACGCTGCCGCGCATTCAACTCACGCGCCGCCTGCGCCGCTTTGCTATTGGGATTCTTGATGTACTGCGCTTCATCAAGCACCAACACATGAAACAGTTGCTGGCTGAGCACTTCAACGTCGCGCGGAAGCAGGGCATAGGTGGTCAGGATCAGGTCGACATCCTGCAGGCGCTTGAAATCCTGATGGCGCTGGGTGCCGAACAGCGCCAGCACGTTGAGTTGCGGCGTGAAGTGCTTCGCCTCGTCCATCCAGTTGGGGATCAGGCTGGTGGGCATCACCACCAGCGCCGGCCGATCGAGACGCCCGGCCTGTTTCTCCAGCAGCAGGTGCGCCAGGGTTTGCAGGGTCTTGCCCAGGCCCATGTCATCAGCGAGCACGCCACCGACTTCCAGCTCGCGCAACGCCTGCATCCAGCTCAGGCCCTCCAGCTGATAAGGCCGCAACGTCGCATTCAGGCCTTCCGGCACCTCGCCGCGCACATCCTTGATGTTCACCAGTCGTTCGGAGAACTGCCGCAGCCGGTCGCCGCCCTGCCACACCAGCGGCAAGTCATCGAGCTGCCGGAGCCGCGCGGCGTCCGCAGTATTCAGGCGAATGGCGTTGTTGCCATCCTCGCGCCAGTAGAAATCGCCGAGGGTCGCCAGCACCGGTTTCAATCGGCCATAAGGCAGCGCCACCTGAATCGGCACGCCCCCACGCTGAGTGAAATGGTTGAGCTGAACCAGCAACTGCTCGTCGTCCCGACGCTTGGCGATACCGCTGGCGGTCATCAATTCCGGGTGGGTGCGCAGCAGGTTGATCAGGATCGGCAGCAGGCTCAGCCGCTCGCCGTTGACGATGATCCCCAGCTCCAGATCGAACCAGTCGCGCTCCGGCTCGTCATCGACCACGGCATACCAGTCGTCCACCGGGGTCACGTCGAAGCCGAAGTCTTCGCTCATCTCGACCTGCCAGCCTTCGGCGCGCAACCGGGGCAACTCGTCGAGAATGAAGCTCAGCCAGGCTTTGTCGTTCGGCAGCTCGAACATTTCGCCAGCACTGTCCGGTAGCGCCTTGCTCTGGCGGGTGGCGATGCGGAAGCCCAGCTCCTGGAGCTGTTTGCGGTACACGCCTTCACGCTCCGGATGCCGGCGCATGCGCAGCGTCTCGTCCGGCAAATGCCAGAGGATGTCGCCGCCACGGCCCGGGGCAGGCACGCCGGACACATAGGATTCGCGATAGCGAAACGCCAGGGCGGCGCGGTGCTGGATGTGCCGCTGCATCTTGCCGTTGCGCGGCTCGTAGGCGCTGTACTCGAAGCTGGCGAGAATCAACCGCGGCTCGGGCTTGATGTTCTTTTCCAGGCGCTCGGGCAACTTGGGTTTTTGCTCGACGACGTTCGGCCTGCGCGCAACCGCTTCGCCATCGACCGCTGCCAGAATCCCGGGGCTGTTTTCCGGGGCCTGCAAAAAGAACAGCGCCGCCGCACAGTGCTTGCAGTTGTTTCTGACCGGGCAGGTGCATTTGCCGACGATGAAATTGCGCGTGCGCTCCGGGTCCTTGAACAACAGCGTCTGGGTGTAGTTCTCCAGGCTTGAACCCCGGCACACTGTGCGCACGACATCGCCGCTCAGGTGGTCGAGCATGACGCGCTTCTGCCGCGCGTACTCCAGACCCCGCTCGACTGACTGGGTTTTGAACAGGGGTTCCCACGGCAGGGCGAGGGCTTTTTCCAGGTTGGACGCCACGTCTAGGCCTGCGTCAGCGGGGTGGCTGGACAGGAGAAACCTTGATCAGCATGGCGAGGCTTCCGTTGTCCATGTAAGTAAGTTCTCCGTTTCTGACCCGGGTGGCCTGACGCATGCGTTCGCTGGTCACCAACACGCCATGACTGTCCAC
The DNA here is from genome assembly GCF_053903055.1 of Pseudomonas sp. AK106. Classification (NCBI taxonomy): domain Bacteria; kingdom Pseudomonadati; phylum Pseudomonadota; class Gammaproteobacteria; order Pseudomonadales; family Pseudomonadaceae; genus Pseudomonas; species Pseudomonas sp. AK106. The sequence goes on along the minus strand of NZ_CP096426.1, from coordinate 3,583,900 downwards.
CTGGTTGACCCAGAAATTCGCGTCGATGTCAGTGAAGCGCGCCAGACCCAGGCTCACCGTCCCCTCGATGGGGAAGTGCCCGAACTGCTCCTGACCGTCACTGATCGCCACCTTGCTCGGCGTGGCGCTGAGGTCCTGTTGCCAGGCGGTGTGCAGCAGCACTTTATAGCCGTCGCTTGATTCCAGCTTGTTCACCAGGGTGTCCAGCGCTGTCGGCGTCTGGCTGTCCGTGCCCAGCCGCTGTGCCCCTTCGGCCCAGGTTTCCGGCGCGGGTTGATTGGTCGCCGCCGGCTCGCCGTTCTGGCGGAACAGGATCAGTTCCACCTGATAGGCGCCATCGGCGAAGGCCGCCGGGGCAAACAGCACCAGCAGCAGGGTGAAGGAGCGGATCAAACCCATGGTGAATCCTTAAGCCGATTTTTTGGAAGGCGGTGGGGTCAGGCGTTCGAACAGCGCCTCCAGCGTGGCAAAGCGTTCTTCGGGGCGCTCCATCGGTACCATGAATTTGAACAGCGTGGCGCCTTCGAACTTGTAGCGTTTGGGCTGGCTCTGGATCAGCTTGATCAGCGTCAGCGGGTCGACCGGGGTCTCGGCCGCGAACTCGATGCGTCCACCCTGGGGCCCGGCGTCGACCTTCTTGATGCCCAGTTGCTCTGCCTTCAGCTTGAGGGACGTCAGCCGCACCAGGTTTTTGGTGGGTTCCGGCAACAGACCGAAGCGGTCGATCATCTCGACCTGCAGGTCCTTGAGGCCCTCTTCATCGGCGGCGTTGGCGATGCGCTTGTACAGAATCAGGCGCGTATGGACGTCCGGCAAATAGGCTTCCGGAATCAGCCCCGGCACCCGCAGATTGACCTCGGGACCGCCACCCAGCGGCTGGTCGAGGTTCGGCTGCTCGCCCTTGCGGATCGACTTCACCGCGCGTTCGAGCATTTCCATGTACAGGGTGAAACCCACCGCTTGAATCTGCCCGCTCTGGCCGTCGCCGAGCAGTTCGCCGGCGCCACGGATTTCCAGGTCGTTGGTGGCGAGCACGAAGCCTGCGCCGAGGTCTTGGGTGTTGGCGATCGCCTCCAGACGCTTCTCGGCATCCGGGGTGATCTGCTTGCGCGGCGGCGTCAGCAGGTAGGCGTAGGCCTGGTGGTGACTGCGCCCGACCCGGCCGCGCAACTGATGCAGCTGGGCCAGACCGAATTTGTCGGCACGTTCGATGATGATGGTGTTGGCGCTCGGCACGTCGATGCCGGTCTCGATGATGGTCGAGGCGATCAGCACGTTGAAGCGCTTGTGGTAGAAGTCGCTCATCACCTGTTCGAGATCACGTTCGTGCATCTGGCCGTGGCCGATGCCGATGCGCGCTTCCGGCACCAGTTCGGCCAGGTCTGCGGCGCATTTCTCGATGGTCTTCACATCGTTGTGCAGGTAGTACACCTGACCGCCGCGCAGCAACTCACGCAGCAACGCCTCTTTCACGGTCGGCTTGTTCTGCTCCATCACGAAGGTGCGCACCGACAGACGACGGGCCGGCGGCGTGGCGATGATCGACAGGTCACGCATGCCGGCCACGGCCATGTTCAGGGTCCGCGGGATCGGCGTGGCGGTGAGGGTCAGAATGTCGACCTCACTGCGCAGGGCCTTGAGCTGTTCCTTCTGACGCACACCGAAGCGGTGCTCTTCGTCGATGATCACCAGCCCGAGGTTTTTGATCTTGACGTCGTCCTGGAGCAACTTGTGGGTGCCGATGACGATGTCGATCTTGCCCTCGGCCAGATCGGCCACGGCGGCGTTAATCTCTTTCGCCGACTTGAAGCGGCTCATCACTTCAACCGTCACCGGCCAGTCAGCGAAACGGTCGCGGAAACTGTTGTAGTGCTGCTGGGCGAGGAGGGTGGTGGGCACCAGAATCGCCACCTGGCGGCCGCCGTGCACGGCAATGAACGCCGCGCGCATGGCCACTTCGGTCTTGCCGAAGCCGACGTCACCGCAGACCAGACGGTCCATGGGCTTGGGCGCGAGCATGTCGGCGCGCACGGCCTCGATGGTGGTCTGCTGATCCGGGGTTTCTTCGAACGGGAAGCCGGCGCTGAAGGTGTCGTAGTCCAGCTTCGGATCGGCGAAGGCATACCCCTCGCGAGCCGCGCGGCGGGCATAGATGTCGAGCAGCTCGGCGGCCACGTCGCGGACCTGTTCGGCGGCCTTGCGCTTGGCTTTCTGCCAGGCTTCCGAACCCAGACGGTGCAAAGGCGCGAGCTCGTCATCGCTGCCGGTGTAGCGGGCGATCAGGTGCAGGTTGGCCACCGGCACGTACAGCTTGGCCTCTTCGGCGTAGGCCAGCATGAGGAACTCGGCGACCTGATTTTCGACTTCCAGCGTTGCCAGCCCGAGATAACGGCCGACACCGTGATCGATGTGCACCACCGGCGCGCCTTCACGCAGCTCGGCGAGGTTTTTGATCACCGCGTCGCTGGCGTGGCTGTCGGCGCGCTTGTCGCGCCGACGACGCTGCATGACCCGCTGACCGAACAACGGGCTTTCTGCCACCAGCGCCAGCGCCGGCTCCTCCAGCACCAGGCCTTCGTCCAGCGGCCCGATGGTGATCGCCAGACGCTCCTTGCTGTCGACGAACTCCTGCCAGCTGTCCAGGGTTTTCGGGCGCAGCTTCAGGCGTTCGAGCAGCTCCAGCAACACTTCACGGCGACCGGCGGATTCAGCGGTAAACAGCACGCGTCCCGGGAACTCGCCGAGGAACTTCGACAGCGCCGCCAGCGGTTGACTTGCCTTGGCTTCGATCGCCAGATCAGGCAGCACCTGCGCCGGAAAACGCTCGCGGCCAACGCCGCTTTCGACGTCGTCCTGGCTCGCGACCACGCGGGGCCAGTTTTTCAGGCGGGCGAAACAGTCGTCCACCGGCAGGAACAGCTCGGCCGGTGGCAGCAACGGGCGCTCCGGGTCGACACGGCGTTCTTCGTAACGGTTGCGCACGTCCTTCCAGAACGTCTCGGCCGCCGCTTCGATCCCCGGCATCGAGAACACCTGGGTGTCCTGGGGCAGGTAGTCGAACAGCGTGGAGGTTTCTTCGAAGAACAGCGGGATGTAGTACTCGATACCGGCGGGGGTGATGCCGCTGTTCAAGTCCTGGAAGATCGGGCTGCGGCGGAAGTCGACGTCGAAGCGTTCGCGGAAGCGCGCCTTGAAGCGCGTCACCGCTTCCTTCTGCAGCGGGAATTCCTTCGCCGGCAACAGACGCACCGAATCGACCTTGTCGATGGAGCGCTGGGTTTCCGGCTCGAAGGTGCGCAGTGTTTCGATTTCGTCATCGAACAGGTCGATGCGGTAAGGCAGTTTGCTGCCCATCGGGAACAGGTCGATCAGCGCGCCACGGACGGTGAACTCGCCGTGCTCATACACCGTGTCGACGTAGCGATAGCCGCTGGCTTCAAGGCGGGTGCGCATGGCGTCGACGTCGAGCTTCTGGCCGACGTCGAGCACCAGGCTGCTGCCGAGCAGGAAACTGGTCGGCGCCAGACGGTGCAGGGCGGTGGTGATCGGCACCACCAGCACGCCGTGCACCAGCTCCGGCAGCCGGTACAGGCTGGCGATGCGCTGGGAGATGATGTCCTGATGGGGCGAGAACAGGTCGTAGGGCAGGGTTTCCCAATCGGGGAAATGCAAGACCGGGAGATCAGGGGCAAAAAACTTCAGTTCCTGTTCCAGTCGCTCGGCGCTCTGGCTGTCTGCGGTAAGCAGCAGGGTGAAGCGTTTCGCGGCGCTGGCAGCCTCGGCGATGGCGAGACTCAGGGCGGCACCGGGGAGGTTACCCCAATGTTGTTTGCCTGCTGCAGCAGGCAGAATCGGAAGGCGCAGAACGGGCACGGAAGTTAAAGCTCCAGGCGTTTCGGCAAAGCCGGGGAGTGTAACTAATCCGCAGAGACGCTGTCAGTTTTGTGCGCCGGGAATTATGTAGTGCTCCAGGTCGTGAAAAGTCTGGATTGCTCATAAACAAAGGCCTGTGCATAATGTAGTCCCTTTTTTCAGCCCCTACATGTGGAAGGTTCCCGTGACTCAGAAGCCCGACCAGTGTCTTGGTGAATGGATCGATCGTGAAGCCCTCGCCGAGGCGATGATCCCGCTTATCGGTCAGCTCTACCGCAATAATAATGTGGTGAGTTCGATCTATGGCCGCAGCCTGATCAACCGTTCAGTCATCGCGATTCTCAAAGCACACCGCTTTGCGCGTCACCGCCAGGCCGACGCCAGCGAGTTGTCCGTACACGAGACGTTCCCCCTCGTCAAAGCCATGAGCGAGCTCAAGCTGGGCGCCGCTTCGGTGGACCTGGGCAAGCTGGCGGTGAAGTACAAGGCCGAGGCCAATGGCCGCACCCCTGAAGAGTTCATCCGCGAAGAAATGGCCGAGGTCATCGGTCAGCAGAATTCCGGTGAGCGCAAGGGCACTGACGTCGTACTGTACGGCTTCGGTCGCATCGGTCGTCTGCTGGCACGCATCCTGATCGAAAAAACCGGTGGCGGCGACGGCCTGCGTCTGCGCGCCATCGTGGTCCGCAAGGGCGCTGAAAACGATCTGGTCAAGCGCGCGAGCCTGCTGCGCCGCGACTCGGTCCACGGTCCTTTCGACGGCACCATCACCATTGATGAAGCCAACAACACCATTTGCGCCAACGGCAACCTGATTCAGGTGATCTACGCCAAGAACCCGGCCGAGGTGGATTACACCCAGTACGGTATCAAGGACGCGCTGCTGGTCGACAACACCGGTGTGTGGCGCGATGCCGAGGGCCTGGGCCAGCACCTGCAATGCCCGGGCATCGACCGCGTGGTTCTGACCGCGCCGGGCAAGGGCAAACTGAAGAACATCGTGCACGGCATCAACCATCAGCAGATCACCGCTGATGACAAGATTATCTCGGCGGCGTCCTGCACCACCAACGCCATCGTGCCGGTGCTCAAGGCGGTCAACGACAAGTTCGGCATCGTCAACGGTCACGTCGAAACGGTTCACTCGTACACCAACGACCAGAACCTGATCGACAACTTCCACAAGGGCGATCGCCGTGGCCGCAGCGCTGCGCTGAACATGGTCATCACCGAAACCGGTGCGGCCACCGCTGCAGCCAAGGCCCTGCCCGAGCTGGCTGGCAAGCTGACCGGTAACGCGATCCGCGTTCCAACGCCAAACGTGTCCATGGCCATCCTCAACCTGAACCTGGGGACGGCGACCACCCGCGAAGAGATGAACGAGTACCTGCGCCACACTGCGCTGTATTCGGATCTGCACAAACAGATCGACTTCGTGAACTCCCTGGAAGTCGTCTCCACCGACTTCGTCGGCTCGCGTTACGCCGGTGTGGTGGATGCCGAAGCGACCATCGCCATGGATAACCGCGTTGTGCTGTACGTCTGGTACGACAACGAATTCGGCTACAGCTGCCAGGTGGTCCGCGTGATGGAAGAAATGACCGGGGTCAACCCGCCAGCCTTCCCGAAGTAGGTTGAAGGCAGCGGCAAGCGCTAAGCCGCAAGCTGCAAGCTGAACTGCGAAGTAAAAAAACGCCCCGACTGGTTCGGGGCGTTTTTGTTTTTACTTGCTGCTTGAAGCTTGCCGCTTATAGCTCTCGGCGATCAGCCGACCGCTGTCACGCCCTGAATCCGCGTCTGACCCTTGCGGAACAGCACCAGCGTGGCGATCAGGCCCAGCACCGCCGCGCCGCTCAGCCAGATGCCCGGTGCGGCTTTATTGTCCAGCACGTGAATCAGGTAAGTACAGGCCGCCGGCGTGAAGCCGCCGAACGTCGCAGTCGCCAGGCTGTAGGCCAGGGAGAAGCCGGTGGTGCGTACTTCGACCGGCATGATTTCGGTCAGGGAAACCACCATCGCGCCGTTGTACGAGCCGTACAGGAAGGACAGCCACAGCTCGACCATCAGCAGGTTGCCGAAGCTCGGGTTGGCGGTCAGCCAGGACAGGGCAGGGTACGCCGTGATGATCGCCAGAATGGTCGCCGCCAGCAGCAGGGGCTTGCGGCCGATCCGGTCTGACAGCGCACCCATCACCGGCAGCCAGATGAAGTTCGAGATACCGACGCAGACGGTCACCAGCAAGCTGTCCAGATCAGACAGGTGCAGCTCGTTTTTGCCGAACGTCGGGGTATAGGCGGTGATCAGGTAAAACGACACGGTGGTCATGACCACCAGCGCCATGCCGGCGATGACCAGACCGAAGTTCTGACCGATCGACTTGACCACTTCGCCCAGGCTTGGGCGGTGGTGTTGCGCGCGGGCTTCGAACTCAGGGGTTTCTTCGAGGGAACGGCGGATCACGAAGATCGCCGGAACGATCAGGCAGCCAATCAGGAACGGCACGCGCCAGCCCCATTGGCCCATGTCTTCCGGGCTCAGCCAGTGGTTCAGGCCGACGCCCAGCAGACCAGCGAAAACCACTGCGGCCTGTTGGCTAGCCGACTGCCAGCTGACGAAAAAGCCCTTGCGGCCCGGCGTGGAAATCTCCGCCAGATAAACCGAGACGCCGCCCAGTTCAACCCCGGCCGAGAAGCCTTGCAGCAGGCGGCCAATCAACACCAGGATCGGTGCGGCGACGCCCAGGGTCGCGTAACCCGGCACGCAGGCAATCAGCACCGTACCCATGGCCATCATCGCCAGCGTAATCACCAGGCCTTTTTTCCGGCCGTGATGGTCGATGTAGGCCCCGAGGAAAATGGCACCCAGCGGGCGCATGAGAAAGCCGGCGCCAAAGGTCGCCAGCGACAGCATCAACGATGCGAATTCACTGTCGGCGGGGAAGAAGGTTTTGGCGATGGCCGTGGCGTAAAAGCCATAGACCATGAAGTCAAACATTTCAAGGAAGTTGCCGCTCACAACGCGAAATATCGCCTTGCCTTTGCCCGTGTTCGAGGCCATCTGGAATTACTCACTTAAGCTGTCTAGCTGGGGGGATCCGTTGTATTTATGCGTCCTCTGCTGCGGCGCCCGCGCTTGGCCTCGGGCGCCCCAGATTTGTAACGATATGTGTAAAGCTGGCGGTTGGCAATCAGAACGCCCCGCCCATCGACCACGGACCTCCCGCTGCGCCCACGCGAAAACAATATTTATGTATCCCATCGATGGGCTCATTCCCGGTTTAACTCCCCGCAAATTCTCTCAGTGCCTGACAGGCCCCTGAGAGATCCTCAATCCCTTGCACGAGTTAACCGGCAAATGAGCCCGAAATTTGACCTGATTGCTGCGGCTTCCCGGCGACCGACCCTGAATGACGTCGCGATCAAGCAGCTGCATTGCGCAGTGCAACAACAATTCCCGAACCTTGAAATCGATCCCGAGATTTCCGTCATCACCCGTACGGGACCCGACGGCATTCAGCGCGCGGAAACCCTGCTCAAAAATCTGCAGCAGGCATTTCTGACAGGGAAAACCCCACGCTGGCGCGCCGGCGCCAACACCTTTGTCATTGATCCCGCCGTCCGGGACGCGACTGCGACGCCAATCGATTTTGACCAACTGAATATCCTGGTCGATACAGTTGCTCTGGACCTGAACGACCAGTTTCAGCGAGCGACGGTGGAATTCTGGGGCGCGTCGGCGGCAGACGGGCAAACCCTCTGGTCACGCCTCGCCGATGCGTTGAAGAAGGGTTATCTGAAGGCGCTGGACGACACCCCGGGGTTGCCCGAAAACGAGGGGGATTTCCTGCGTCCCCTCGCTTCTTTTTCCGATCAGACCCAGCGCAATTTCATGGTGAGTCTGGACCAGGCCCATCCGGACGATGTCATTCGCGCCTGCATCCCCCAGGCAGTGGACGCCTCGTCACCGGCGTCAGTGCTGCCCGTGCTGGCGGCGACCGGTGTCTGGGGCGGCACGGAGATGTTCTTCACCTGGCAGTCGCCGGGCCTCCTGGTCAGGCATGGCTCGCTGACCGAGCTGTTAGCCAGCATCGATATTCCTCAGTCCGTCGACCATCCCCAGACCTGGGCGCTGCGCGAGGTTGAGGGTGATCTGTTCTGCGCGCTGGCTCAGTCGATACTGGCCCAACAACTGCAGCAGATCGCCCGGCTGGACGCCGCCGACGCGGAGGATTTTGCTGATCTCGATCGCCGTATGGCCGCTGCCACCGACATCACGCCTTTTTTGCTCCCGGCCGTCCCCGGGATGCAAAGCCCCGAGACGCTTCCGGACTGGTTGCGCAACGCCAATGTTGCCGACCGAATGGATTTCAGCCGTCGAATGATTGCCGTGGCGAGCGCTCCGTCGGGGGCACCCGGCACGTTTAACCAAGACCTTCCGCCGTTGCTGGATTACGCCAGCCAGCAACTGCAGCGTGAAATGCTCGCCGATCACCCGGAGGCCGCGGATCTGCTGATCGCCGATCTGGACGTGGTTATCCGCAAAGTGATCGCCGCTGCCATTCCCAGCGGTGGTCAAGTGGTCGCCTCAGGCCTGGTCGAGCCCGTACGCATGAGCCTTGCCGAGTTTGCGCTGGAAAACCTTTCCGGCGAGCCGGCCGGTGCGCTGCACGTCGTGCACAGGGACGGCACGCCGGCGCCGGACTGGTTCAGTGGCGATTATCTGCGGTTGCTGGTGTGTCAGGTGGACATCGGGCGCCACTATCCGGCGCTGCTGAAACGGGTGTTGGTGACTGACCCCGTTGAGTCCGCCAAGCGACAGGGGGCTTATATTGCCCAGCTTCGCGCTCGACTGCCTCTGCAGGCGCTGGAGCTGAAAATGCGTGGAGAAGGGCATTTCTGCGACAGCGCCTATCAGCACGTTATCGCCCTCGTGCAGCCGCCGCAGCAGCGCCCTCCAGCGCTGCGCAACACGACCCTGCGTCCGCTGGCCTTTCACGCAACGGCGGGGTCCCAGGCGGATGAGGTCGCCAACATGTTCGTGATCGGTGATCGCGATACGACCCGAGGACCGGTGTTGCTGTACCGGCCGTTTTCCCGCCAGTCGCTGACTGAGTTCACGTCCTGGGCTGCGCTGCGTACCGCGATTCTCGAGCCGGGCGAACTTCAGGACGACGTACTGACGTGGATGGACGATCACGCACGGCAGATCTACGCCAATGGCGGCTTTGATCAGCCCCATGTCGTGCGCTTCGGCCAGGGGTCGGAGTTCGCGCCCCTGGAGACGCCGGCGCCTGCACAGCTGGCGGTCGACGAAGTCGTCGGTGATCCGCTGGTTGCGCTGTTTAAGGCCAACGCGTCCGCACTGATCCAGCTGGCGGACAGGCAGTCCACCTCCAACGCCGAAAGCCGCTGGGCGCTGCTCAAACGGGGCGGCTGGCTGGCGCTGGAATCGCTCATGCCTTTCATGTCGGGGCCGGTCGGCCACGCGCTGTGGCTGGTTCAACTGATGAGCGAAACCCAGGGAGCCCTGGCTGAAGACTGCAATGCCACTGCCAGCGAACGCAGGGAATCCATGGGCAACGTGCTGCTGACGGTGGCGATGCTGCTGTTGCACAGCTCGCTGGGCGAGGCCGCCGTCCCCGCTCGCCAGCGCGCTGCCCGGGTTGTGCGACCGATGCTGGCGGATCTGCTCACAGCGGCGTCGACGCCTTCAAGGGCTTCAAGCCCGTCGACCCCGATCATTCCGGCCCCCGCGCCTGATTCAGTTGCCATGCCGGCCAACCTTGAAAACCGGCTCGACTTCACCTGGTCTCGACCCGATCAGAGCCTGACTACGGTGCAGAAGCTGGCGCTGCGGTCGTTCGAAATTCTGCCGACGCCCGAGCTGCCGCAGCCGTCGGACGCTCCTGGCACCCACGGTCTGTATGAGCAGGACGGCGCCTGGTATGCCCACGTCGACAACGCCGTCTTCAGGGTTCAGATCGATGATGGTGACGTGCAGATTGTTCATCCCCACAACCCTGAACGCTCCGGGCCATGGCTGATGCGCGAGGGTGATGTGTGGCGTCTGGACCTCGGGCTGCGACTGCGTGGCGGAGGGCCCAAGCGCAGCGCCCGGCAGTTGGCCCTGGAAAATGCCGCCCGGCTCAAGCGCGTCAACGCCGAGAAGTCCGAGCTGCTGAAGCGTCAGAACGATCTGTACATTCGCATTGTGGCGAACGACAACCGCATTGATGCCACGCCCCTCGAACAGCACCACGAGGTCATTGCGCTGATCGAGACAGACGTCCGTGCCGTGATGGAGATCATTGATCGCAAAAACGAGCTCGATCAGTCGCTGCGTCCTGCCGACCGCACCCCGGACAAAACCTATGCCACGGACCTGCAAGGCATCGCCCGGCGGATCTGTTTGCTGGAGGGCGTGCTGCTCAGCGACATGCTCGTCGTGGCCCAAGAAGACCTGGCCCGGATGCGCGCGGTGTCCAGAACCGTTTCGCCGGAGAATGTGGGGCTTTATCTGGGGTTGTTCGAAAAGTCCCTGGTGCTGCAAGAGAGCGGCGTGCACTGGGCGATGGTCAGAGAGGGACTGTGGCAAAGGCTGCGCGAGGTGCCAAAGGTGGGCGAGGCCTACTGGCGCACGGAGGCGCTGGAGTTCTACAACAACCGCATGTTCTCCCTGATTGATTGGCGCGCCAGTCGCATGTGGTCGTCCCTGGAGCTGTGTTTCAGTGCCGAGAGCGTCCTCGATACCCAAAGAGCTGTCAGGTTCAAGCGTCTGCTCGACGACGACTCGCTGCACGCCGCACTCACCTCCCAGGCGGAGCTGGAAAGGCCTCACGATTACACGATCGCTGAACAGATCAGCGTGCTGGAGAGCTCGCTCAGGGAATATGACCGGGCCTCGATCGTCGCCCTGGCCACCTTTGAGAGTGAGCCCGAGGTGGTCAATCCCACGCACTTTCACCGGTTTTTCGAAGACCTGTCGGCGATTTCCGATCGGGCCGAGCACCGGCTGTCGGCCCTGATACGCGAGAGCGAGGAACCCGCCGATACGCCTGCTGAATATGTCCCGAGGGTCAGGCAGACTCGCAAGCGAGTCATCAAGACCCGAGGGCAGCGCACATTGATCGGCCGACTGCGTGAAGGCGAAGAGCCCTCACTGGGTGAAGTCGTTGAGGTCAAGGCGGCCACCGGCGATCGCGTGGTCGGCGCGTACCACCAGCACGCGGAGGGGGAATGGGTCGAGATTGAGGAGCAGCCACGCAAGCCGGTCAATCGCGACAGCATCGTTCCACTGGCAGAGCTCATGCGTCGAAGCCGCGCCCTGCTGGAACGGGTGGAGCCCGAGATTGCCAGCGCAGTGCGTCAGTCACGCCGTGCCAACGAGCCCGAGGACATGGAAGACATCCTGGTGCAGAAGGCCGACAAGCTTGGCGAGCTGGTGGAAAAACTGCAGATCCATCTGGACGACCCCGATGCGGGAGAGGACGGCGCTCGTTCGCTGCAGGCGGTGCTCGACGATTTGCAGGCGGGCCAGTCGCGGTTTCGCGAGCAGGGGCGCCAGCTGCGTATCGAGATGATCAAGCGCCAGCCGCCGACGGCCAGTCGCATCAGTTATCTGGATCGCCAGCACGAGGTGCACATCGCCCGGGTGGAGGGGAGGAAAAACATGTCGGGGGCCCGTCGCAACGATTTTGTGCAGGAGTATGCGATCCGCGGCAAGGACGACCACCTCCTGTGGTGGGCGCATTTTCACTACGCCACTGAGCACGCGGCGGCGGATGCCTTCACTGCCGCGCACCTTAAACTCCCGGAACAGCGGCTTATGGGTTACAGCGCGATGCTCAAGGCCGCCAAGGACAACAAGGAAGTGGTGAGCATTTATCGCAGCGCCATCGGCAAGGAACTGGCGCAGCGGTTGTTTCTGCATCTGGCCGAGTAATTCCTCAGGCCAGGGCAGAGGCAGATGCCTGGGTGTGCGATTTTTTTAGGATTCGTCACGCAAGGGATTTATCATCCGCAGCAATTCGGCGGTCGAGTGAGGTTTCCAGCACTCGACCCGCGACTGCGCAGAGAAGTCTGCCGGGGGACGCGACCAAGGGTTAATGGTCGTTTGTCCTCGTTGAGACTAGACTGCGCCGCGAGTTTCGATCCTTCATGCCGCCCGCGGCGGCATGATTCAGCCAGAGGCACCAGAGTGGTGTCTCGGCCAGTTCTGAGGAGTACGCATGGCTGTCTACAACTACGACGTGGTAGTGCTGGGTTCGGGCCCGGCGGGTGAAGGCGCGGCGATGAACGCTGCCAAGGCCGGGCGCAAGGTGGCAATGGTCGACAGCCGCCGGCAGGTCGGCGGCAACTGCACCCACCTGGGCACGATCCCGTCGAAGGCCCTGCGTCACTCGGTCAAACAGATCATCCAGTTCAACACCAACCCGATGTTCCGCGCCATCGGTGAGCCACGCTGGTTTTCCTTCCCGGACGTTCTGAAGAACGCCGAGAGGGTCATCAGCAAGCAAGTGGCGTCGCGCACCGGTTACTACGCCCGCAACCGTGTCGACGTGTTCTTCGGCACCGGCAGCTTTGCCGACGAGCGCAGCATCGACGTGGTCTGCAACACCGGAATCGTGGAAAAACTGGTCGCCAATCAGATCATCATCGCCACCGGCTCGCGGCCTTATCGCCCGGCCGATATCGATTTTTCCCACAAGCGCATCTACGACAGCGACACCATCCTCAGCCTCGGTCACACACCACGCAAACTGATCATCTACGGCGCAGGGGTCATCGGCTGCGAATACGCGTCGATTTTCAGCGGTCTCGGCGTCGAGATCGAACTGATCGACAACCGTGACCAGTTGCTGAGCTTCCTCGACTCGGAAATCTCGCGGGGCCTGAGCTATCACTTCAGCAACAACAACGTGATGGTTCGCCACAACGAAGAATACGAGCGCGTAGAAGGGCTGGACAACGGCGTGATTCTGCACCTCAAGTCCGGCAAGAAGGTCAAGGCCGACGCTTTGCTGTGGTGTAACGGCCGTACCGGCAACACCGACAAGCTGGGTCTGGAGAACGTCGGCATCAAGGCCAACGGTCGTGGACAGATCGATGTCGACGAAGCCTACCGCACCAGCCAGCCGAACATTTATGGCGCCGGCGATGTGATTGGCTGGCCGAGTCTGGCCAGCGCAGCTTATGACCAGGGTCGTTCGGCGTCGGGCAGCGCGGTCGACAACGGCGCGTGGCGCTTCGTCAACGATGTGCCGACCGGGATCTACACCATTCCCGAGATCAGCTCCATCGGTCAGAACGAACACGACCTCACCATCGCAAAAGTGCCGTACGAAGTGGGCAAGGCGTTTTTCAAGAGCATGGCCCGCGCGCAGATTTCCCACGAGCCGGTCGGCATGTTGAAAATCCTGTTCCACCGGGAAACCCTTCAGATCCTGGGCGTGCACTGCTTTGGCGACCAGGCATCGGAGATTGTGCACATCGGTCAGGCGATCATGAATCAGCCGGGCGAGGCGAACACCCTCAAGTACTTCGTCAACACCACGTTCAACTACCCGACCATGGCCGAGGCTTATCGGGTAGCGGCGTACGACGGCCTTAACCGGCTTTTTTGAGCGGCTCCGGCCGGTGGCCTGAGCCGGCCGGGGAGACCGATTTCAGTACTTCCCAAGGGTGGCGCTGGCCAAACCGGGAAAGTCTGTAATCAGGCTGTCAACGCCGAAGTCAGCGAGCCTGCGCATGAGCGCGGGCTCATTGACTGTCCAGACAGACACGTGCAGGCCCTGATTCTGTGCTTTCTTCAGGCGCTCCGGCGTGCACAGCGTCCAGTTCAGCGCCAGTATTTCGCAGCCATAGCCCTGAGCCACTTTGAGTGGATCAAGCCAGGCGTATTCCGCCACCAGCCCGCGTGAGATGTCCGGCGTCAGCTCCAAAGCTGCGCGCAGCACTTCCCGGGAACTCGATGTGATCGTCACTTTATCCAGCAGTCCGTGGCGCTGAGCCAGTTCACGAATGGCCAGCACGGTGGTTGCCGCACGGGTGCGCGACGCGCTTTTGACTTCCAGCTGCCAGTGGTCGAAGGGGCACTGTTCGAACAGTTCTTCCAGACGAGGAATGGGGCAGGGCTGCACCCAGCCCGGTCCGCCCTTGCGCGCGTCGTAGGTGACCAGATCGGCGGCATCGTGTTCGACGACCTTGCCGCGCCGGTCGGTGGTGCGCTTGAGCGTCGGGTCGTGGATCACCATCAGCTCGCCGTCGCGGGACAGATGCAGGTCCAGTTCGCAGCGTTTGACGCCGTGTTTGAGGCATTCCTGAAAGCTGGTGAGGGTGTTTTCCGGTGCTTCGCCCTTGGCGCCGCGGTGGCCGTAAATAATGGTCACAATCACTCCTTGGTACGCATAGCGCTGGAATAAGTCGAGCTGGAATCAGTTGGGCTTGACGTCTGGGTCACTTTGCTCACGGGCCAGGCGTCGCTGCGCGGCTTGTCGTTGCAGGATGTGTCGGGCAAGCAATTGGCGCTGGGCATCGGTGAGGTCGATCCACTCGCTGCCGACATCAAAATCGCCGATGGCCAACGCATCGCAATGTGTCACCCGGGCGCGCAGCATCATCCCCGAAGCCTGGGGCATCAGCACCATTTTCACCGACAGCAAGGTGCCGGGCGGGAAGGGTTGAGGGGTCACGAATTGCAGACCGCCCTCGGACATGATCACGCGCTGGGGGGCGCCCAGCTTGCCCAATGCGGTGTGCGCAACCACTTGACCGAGCAGGTCGATGCGTTTGCTCATGGCCCGAAGGAAGCTGTTGGTGGTGCGGTCGCGATCATCCAGCTGACGCAGCAGGTGCTGGGATTCGAACTCGGCGACGTGCAATTCGCTCAGCAGATCGAACAGCGTGGAAGTGTCGTGATGGCCAGGTTCATCTCCCGTCTGTGGGCCGGCGATGCGGTTAATTTCCAGTGCGACGCTGTCCTCGATACGGTAGTATTCGCGGCGTTCTTCTTCATCTAGTGTCGGCATGGCGAACCCATGGTAGCGGCGATTGTCAGAGTGATTGCTCAAAATCATGGCTCGGCTTTTCGAGCATGATTCGGCGGTGATTCGAGTGTAAAGCCGCTGGCCCAAGCCCGCCACAAGGACGTTCCCATTCCTTCGAACAAGCCCCTAAATGTTCAGACCTCTTTTTGTATTTATCGGTACGCGCTACACCCGTGCCAAACGTCGTAATCATTTTGTCTCTTTCATTTCCCTGACGTCGATGATCGGCCTCGCCCTGGGCGTGGTGGTGATGATCGTCGTGCTCTCGGTCATGAACGGCTTCGACCACGAGATGCGCACCCGCGTGCTGGGCATGGTGCCCCACGCGACCATCGAGTCCGGCGAGCCCATCAATGACTGGCAGGCCCTGGCCGCCCGCGTCAAACAGAATAAACAGGTCGAAGCCGTTGCGCCGTTTACCCAGATGCAAGGCCTGCTGACCAACAACGGCAACGTGCAGAAGATCCTGCTCAACGCCATCGACCCGGCGCAGGAGCGCAAGGTGTCGATCATCGACGGCTTCATGAAGCAGGGCAGCCTCGACGATCTGGTCGCGGGCGGCTTCGGCGTGGTGATCGGCGACAAGGCCGCGACCAAGCTCGGTGTCGGCATGGGCGACAAAGTCACCTTCGTGTCACCCGAAGTCACCGTGACCCCGGCGGGCATGTTCCCGCGCATGAAGCGCTTCACCGTGGTCGGCATCTTTCATGTCGGCGCCGGCGAGCTGGACGGCTACCTGGGCGTTACCAACCTGCAGGATCTGGCGCGGCTGCACCGCTGGAAGCCGGATCAGGTGCAGGGCTTGCGCCTGAAGTTCACCGACCTGTTCAAGGCGCCGCGCACGGCGTACGACATCGCCCAGAATCTCGGCGAGCATCAGTATTACTCCCGTGACTGGACCCGCACCCACGGCAACCTGTATCAGGCGATCGGCATGGAGAAATCCATTATCGGCCTGCTGCTGTTGCTGATCGTGGCGGTGGCGGCGTTCAACATCATTTCCACGCTGGTCATGGTGGTGAACGACAAGCGCGGCGACATCGCCATTTTGCGCACCCTGGGTGCCACCCCGGGCCAGATCATGGCGATCTTCATGGTCCAGGGCACGGTTATCGGCGTGGTCGGAACATTGATTGGCGCCGGTGTCGGCATTCTTGCGGCGCTCAACGTCAGTTCGGCGATCTCGGCGCTGGAAGGCCTGATCGGTCACAAGTTTCTCAATGCGGATGTCTACTTCATCGACTATCTGCCTTCGCAATTGATGGCCCAGGACGTGCTGCTGGTATGCGGCGCGGCGCTGGTCCTGAGTTTCCTCGCCACCCTGTATCCGGCTTGGCGTGCTGCGCGCACCCAGCCGGCGGAGGCGCTACGTTATGAGTGAGTCGGGCATGAGTGATAAAGCTGTACTGAGCTGCCGCAACCTGGGCAAGTCCTACGAGGAAGGTCCGGAATCCGTGGTCGTCCTGTCGGGACTGCAACTGGAGTTGCACCCGGGCGAACGCGTGGCGATCGTCGGCAGTTCGGGGTCGGGCAAAAGTACCTTGCTCAACTTGCTCGGCGGCCTCGACACGCCGACCGAAGGCAGTGTCTGGCTGGCGGGCGAAGAGCTCTCGGCGCTGAACGAGAAAGCCCGAGGCCTGCTGCGCAATCGCGCCCTTGGCTTCGTCTATCAGTTCCACCACTTGCTGGCCGAGTTCACTGCACTGGAAAACGTCTGCATGCCGCTGCTGATCGGCAAGACGCCGATTCCGGAAGCGCGTCAGCGCGCAACCGCCCTGCTGGAGCGGGTAGGGCTCAAACATCGACTGGCGCACAAGCCATCGGAGTTGTCGGGTGGCGAACGCCAACGGGTGGCGATTGCCCGCGCGCTGGTCAACCAGCCGGGTCTGGTCATGCTCGACGAGCCCACCGGCAACCTCGATTCGCATACCGCCCAAGGGATTCAGGACCTGATGCTGGAACTCAGCACGTCGTCGCGCACCGCGTTTCTGGTGGTGACCCACGACATGGCGCTGGCCCGGCAGATGGACCGCGTGTGGCGTCTTGAAGAAGGCCGTCTGGTCGAAGCCTGACCCGCACAACCGGTGCCTTTCGGGCATCGGCTTTTTACTTTCAGCTGCTTAGTTACGGTGCTCCACGAATGTTCAGACCGTTATCCATCTTTATCGGTACGCGCTACACGCGGGCCAAGCGTCGCAACCACTTCATCTCGTTCATTTCCATGACCTCGATGATCGGGCTGGCGCTGGGCGTGCTGGCGATGATCGTGGTGCTGTCCGTGATGAACGGTTTCCAGCAGGAAATGAGCTCGCGGATCCTCGGCATGGTTCCCCACGCGGTGATCTCCGGGGTGAAGCCGCTGGACGATTGGCAGCCGGCTGCCAAGGCATCGCTCAAGGATCCGCAAGTCACCGCCGCCGTGCCGTTCACTGAAATGGACGGCATGCTGTCGTACAAGGGGTCGATGCAGCCGATTCAAATCAACGGCGTCGATCCGGCGCTGGAATCCAAGGTCTCCATCGTGACCCAGCACATCGTGCAGGGCCGGTTGCAGGACTTGAAGGCGGGCGAGTTTGGTGTGGTGATCGGCGAAATCACCGCCCGGCGCTTTCGCCTGAACGTCGGCGACAAACTGACGCTGATCGTTCCGGAAATCAGCAGCGCCCCAGGTGGCATCACCCCGCGTTTGCAGCGTTTGACGGTGGTGGGCGTGTTCAAGGTCGGCGCTGAACTGGACGGTTCCATGGCGCTGGTGAACGTCGCGGATGCTGCGGTGATCCAGCGCTGGCAGCCCAATCAGGTGCAGGGCGTGCGCCTGGCGCTGACGGATCTTTACGCCGCGCCCCAGGTGTCCACGGCCATTGCCGCCGGACTCGGAGCGGACTACAAAGCGGATGACTGGACCCACAGTCAGGGCAGCCTGTTCAGCGCCATGAAGATGGAAAAGACCATGATCGGCCTGTTGCTGCTGATGATCGTTGCCGTGGCGGCCTTCAACATCATCGCCACGCTGATCATGGTCGTGAACGACAAGGGCGCCGACATCGCGATTCTGCGCACCATTGGCGCCACCCCCGGGCAGATCATGGCCATCTTCATGGTGCAGGGCACCGTCATCGGCATCGTCGGCACCGTCATCGGCGGTGTGCTGGGCGTGATCGCGGCGATCAACGTCAGTCAGATCGTCGGCTGGGTCGAGCGGGTGACAGGCCAGCACATCTTCACCTCGGACGTGTACTTCATCAGCAACCTTCCGTCGAAGCTCGAAGGCAGCGATGTGGCGCTGATCTGCAGTGCCGGCTTCATCCTCAGCTTTCTGGCGACGATCTACCCGGCCTATCGCGCCGCGCAGATTCAGCCGGCCCACGCCCTGCGCTACGAGTAGGAGAGGGATCAGGGGCTGACCCGCGGCGGGGAGCAATGACGCCACGGGTCTGGCGTCCGCGTGCAATATCCCCGGGCATGGCCAGGGGGCACGGTCGGTAAGTTGGCGATCAGTCAGTAAACGCTGAAAACCCGGGCCGAACCCGATAAACTTCGCGGCCTTGGTTTTTACAGCCGCTTTATTCAGGTTCAGGTCCCGCCATGCATCCCGCAGCCGAACACTCGCCGCTGGGCAAGTCCAGCGAATACATCACCACGTACACCCCGTCTCTGCTGTTCCCGATTCCGCGCGCTGCCAAGTGGGCGGAGCTGGGCCTGACCGCCGAGACGCTGCCTTATCAGGGTGTCGATTTCTGGAATTGTTATGAGCTGTCCTGGCTGCTGCCGTCGGGCAAGCCGGTGGTGGCCATCGGTGAGTTCAGCATTCCGGCGGACTCGGCCAATATCATCGAATCCAAGTCGTTCAAGCTGTACCTGAACTCGCTCAACCAGACTGCGTTCGCGTCTGAAGCCGAGCTGATCGCCACGTTGGAGAAAGACCTCTCGGCGGCCGCAGGCAAGCCGGTTGGCGTCCGCGTTCGCAGTCTGAAGGACATCGAGGCCGAGGGTATCGTCGCGGTGCCGGGTCTGTGTGTCGATGACCTGGACGTGAGCATTTCAAGCTACGACCGGCCTCAACCCGAGCTGCTGCGCTGCGATGAGTCGCAAGTGGTGGACGACGCGCTGCACAGCCATCTGCTCAAATCCAACTGCCCGGTGACGAGCCAGCCGGACTGGGGCAGCGTCGCGGTGGAGTACCGTGGCGCGGCGCTGGATCACGCAAGTTTTCTGGCGTACATCGTCAGCTTCCGCCAGCATTCGGATTTCCACGAGCAGTGCGTGGAACGCATCTTCATGGACCTGAAGCGCTTGCTGAAGCCAGAGAAGCTGACGGTGTATGCGCGTTACGTGCGCCGCGGCGGGCTGGACATCAATCCGTACCGCAGCACGGAAACACTGACGCTGGAGACCGGGCGTCTCGCGCGGCAGTAACTTCTCGACCACTTTCTGCACGTTAACGCACTGTGGGAGTGACCGGGGTGGAACGCCATCCCCGTCATTCCCACATGAAGAGGGACGGGATGATTCAGATCCCCATGCTGCCCAGGGTTACCAACACATTGCGCAGCGTGCCGGCGATGGTCGGGTGATCGACTTCAAACCGCTCGACCGCCAGATTGACGCCATCGGCAATGCTCGGGTCCTGGGAGACGGTTTCGAGTTCGATCTGCGCCTGGATCTGCTCCATGACCTCAGTCAGGTTCCCGCGCTCTTCCAGCGTCAGCTGCGGATTTTGCTCAAGCTGCTCGCGCAACGTGTTGAGTTGTAGTTGCAAGTCACTGACGGACATGGGGTCTTCCTTAATGTGATGGGTCTCACGATGGACCGCAATGCGCAGGCAAAGGTCCTTACCGCTCTAGACTAATCCACTCCCGGCCGCCGTGCATGACCGCTGTCAGCTCAAGGCTTTTCCGACTTCTGCCGGCGCAGCGTGATATCCGCCAGGCAGGACTCCAGTTCCCCCAAGTGATCGATGACCGAATGCGCGCCGGCGGCATACAGCTCAAGGGTGGCGCGGCCGCGACGGCGCTCGCGATCCAGGTCGCTCAGCGCTTCCCATTGCTCGGGTGACAAACCGCACAGCGGCCCGCAGGACGCGAGCCCGACCGTCCACAGCCCTGCGTTGATTCCGGCCATGAGCAGACGCGGATCACCGCTGACCAGCACGCAGCCGTCCAGTTGCATGACGCCAAGGATCATCAGCGCCTGCCAGCACGCATCAGGTGCTGGCCAGCGGTGGGTTGGCGGGGGCGTGGGCAAAATCAGGTTGCTCAGTGGCGCAGCCAGTTGATCGGTAACCGGGGAGGGGTACTCATCGATCCAGGCGCAGGGAATGCCGTGCTGCTTGAGGTACTTCAGTGCGTTGATTGCCCCGGGCGCCGGCGCTGCAAAGGATTGGACGTCATGGGAGGCGAGGGACTTGCCATCGGCGGCAAGCAGCGTGCGTGTCTGGGCGCCGAAGTCGACGAGGCATCCGCTGAGTCCGAACAACACAGCGGTGAACGGCGGAACAGCGACGGCAACCGGGGCGAGCATGGCATTCCCTCTCAAAGCCGTAGACGCTAAGGGATTGCCATGACAAATCGATGACTGAACGATGACAGTGACTCGGGATGTTTATTGCCCTACAAAACCCTGACCATTTCAGCGACGTAAATAGTCACAGAAGGCTTTATACTCTCGCCTTTGGTTTGGGGCGTAGCGCCCGCTTCATTACTTTGACTGGGAGTCTCAGCTATGCCCGAGAACGGTGCTGGCTTTATTAATCGTCTGGTTCGAACGTGCGTCTGGGCCAGCCTGGCCGTGGCGCCGATGGCTGCAAACGCGGCAGACGAAGATCCGTGGGAAGGCGTCAACCGTGCGATTTTCCGTTTCAACGACACCGTCGACACCTACGCGCTGAAACCCATCGCCCAAGGCTATGAGTTCATCACGCCGCAGTTCCTCGAAGACGGCATTCACAACATGTTCAAGAACGTCGGCGAAGTGACCAACTTTGCCAACGACGTGCTCCAGGCCAAGCCTGAGGCCGCTGGCGTCGACACCGCGCGCCTGATCTTCAACACCACGTTCGGTCTGCTCGGCTTCTTCGACGTCGGCACCAAGATGGGCCTGCAGCGCAACGACGAAGACTTCGGTCAGACCCTCGGTCACTGGGGTGTTGCCAGCGGTCCGTTCGTGATGCTGCCGCTGTTCGGTCCCAGCACCGTGCGTGACGCATTCGCCAAATACCCTGACACCTACACCCAGCCTTGGCGGTACATTGATCACGTGCCGACGCGCAACACCGCGCTGGGCGTGAGTCTGGTCGATACCCGCGCCAGCCTGCTGTCGGCTGAAAAGCTGATCAATGGCGACAAGTACATCTTCATCCGCAACGCTTACCTGCAGAACCGTGAGTTCAAGGTCAAAGACGGCAAGGTCGTCGACGACTTCTGATTCAGCCGGTCCGCAAAACGACGCAAAAAAAGGCGACCTTAGGGTCGCCTTTTTATTTTCGCTAATTTTCGAAAATGTGACGGAGTTCCGGGCTGCCGTCACTTGATCTTCAAGATCGTCAGGCCCAGTCTCTGATCGCCGCCGTCGATGTCGGCAATCCACACCACCTCGGTGTCGGCCTCCAGGCCCTTGAGCGCGGCATGCTCGGAATCGATGCTCACGCTGATCTTGTCACCCACCTGAAACGAGCGCGGCGCCTGTATCTGCATGCCGGAGCTGGATAAATCCACGCACACCGCCGGGATAATCTGGCCGGCGTAGATCAGACTGATGTCCGCATCGACCCGCATGCGAATGTAATCCCGTTTTTCTTCGTAATCGCGATCGAGCTGACCCATGGCACATCCTTTGTTTTGATTGCTGATTTAACGGTTCTTATAACTCCGGGTGATTTGCGATGTAAAGACGCCGCTCGGCAGCCGGGCCACGCTTGAAACGCCAGGCGGATGGGAGTACCGTCTGCGCCTTGAAGGGCAGCTCTGTCATGTGAAGCGTTTGACCAAAAGTCCGCTACCTGAGCCAGAGAGGCTAGAAGCGAATCCAGTACGCGGGCTGACTGCAACCAGCCGCCTACGCCAACCTAATCTGGCGCCGTTTGCCCACATGCAAAAAACCAGTGCCACGCTGCTGATCATCGATGACGACGAAGTAGTGCGCGCGAGTCTCGCGGCCTATTTGGAAGACAGCGGTTTCAGCGTTCTGCAAGCCGGTAATGGCCTGCAGGGTCTCCAGACCTTCGAGCAGGAAAAGCCCGATCTGCTGATCTGCGATCTGCGCATGCCGCAGGTGGGCGGTCTCGAGCTGATTCGTCAGGTCACCAGCCTTGCGCCGGAAACCCCGGTCATCGTGGTGTCCGGCGCAGGCGTGATGAGCGATGCCGTCGAAGCCCTGCGCCTTGGCGCGGCCGACTACCTGATCAAACCCCTCGAAGACCTCGCAGTGCTTGAGCACTCGGTCCGACGCGCGCTGGATCGCGCACGCCTGCTCCACGAAAACCAGGAATACCGCCAGAAGCTGGAGACCGCCAACCGCGAGCTCGAGGCCAGCCTGCATTTGCTGCAGGAAGACCAGGACGCGGGGCGTCAGGTGCAGATGAACATGCTGCCTACCAGCCCCTGGGCCATTGATGCGTTCGAATTCGAACATGAGATCATCCCGTCGCTGTACCTGTCGGGCGATTTCGTTGACTATTTCCGGGTCGATGAGCGCCGTGTTGCGTTCTACCTGGCGGACGTGTCCGGCCATGGCGCGTCGTCTGCGTTCATCACCGTGCTGTTGAAATTCATGACCACGCGTCTGCTGTTCGAATCAAAGCGCGGCGGCAGTCTGCCGGAATTCAAACCGTCAGACGTGCTGGGCCATATCAATCGCGGGCTGATCAGCTGCAAGCTGGGCAAGCACGTGACGATGGTGGGCGGCGTGATCGACGAAGACACCGGGCAGTTGACCTACAGCGTCGGCGGCCATTTGCCGCTGCCGGTGTTCTACACCCCGGGTGACACGCATTACCTAGAAGGCCGTGGTCTGCCCGTCGGGCTGTTCAACGAAGCGACTTACACGGATCACGTCATCGATCTGCCGGAGTCCTTTAGTCTGACGCTGCTGTCCGACGGCATTCTGGACCTTCTGCCAGGTGATACACTCAAAGAGAAAGAAGCCAGCTTGCCCGAACTGGTCAAGGCGGCGGGGGGCAGCCTGGATGGTCTGCGCCAAACGTTTGGATTGGCCACGCTAGGGGAGATGCCGGATGATATCGCCTTGTTAGTGTTGAGCAGGAACCTTTAATGAGTACCGGTAGAATCCAGTTCGCCGAGCAAGACGGCACATTCGTCCTCAAGTTTGTGGGTGAAGTGCGTCTGACACTGTGCTCGGCGTTGGATGCGACAATTGAACGGATCTTCACCTCGATGAACTTCTCGACGGTGGTCATCGATCTGACCGAAACCCGCAGCATCGACAGCACGACCCTCGGTCTGCTGGCCAAGCTGTCGATCCTCTCGCGCCAGAAAGCCGGGTTGTTGCCGACGGTCGTCACCACCCACGAAGACATCACGCGCCTGTTGCAGTCGATGGGCTTCGATCAGGTGTTCAACATTGTCGGTCGGCCGATTCCGCGTCCTGAAGCGCTGAGCGATCTGCCGAGCCAGGATCAGTGCGAAGACGTGGTCAAGGCCAAAGTGCTGGAGGCCCACAAGATCCTCATGGGCTTGAACGATTCGAACCGCGAAGCCTTCCGTGATCTGGTCAACGCACTCGAACACCAGTAACACGCCTCGGTCCTGAACCGAGGTATTAAAAAAGGGCGGCACCTGTGAGGGTGCCGCCCTTTTTACATGCCCGACGCTTTACGCTTTGGCCGACAGCATTTTTTCCAGTGCCACTTGGTCACGGGCGAACTGACGGATGCCTTCGGCCAGTTTCTCGGTGGCCATGGCGTCTTCGTTGGAAGCCCAGCGGAACTGGCTTTCGTTGAGGGTCACGCGCGCCTCGCCACCGTTGCCCGGCTTGAGTTTCTGCGCCAGCGTGCCGTTGTCTTCTGCCAGTTTCTGCAGCAGGTCAGGGCTGATGGTCAGACGGTCGCAGCCGGCCAGTTCTTCGATCTGGCTGAGGTTGCGGAAGCTGGCGCCCATGACCACGGTCTTGTAATCATTGGCCTTGTAGTAGTTGTAGATGCGGGTCACCGACTGCACGCCCGGGTCTTCTGCACCGACGTAGTCTTTGCCTTCGGCTTTCTTGTACCAGTCGTAGATGCGACCTACGAATGGCGAGATCAGGAACACGCCGGCATCGGCACAGGCCTGGGCCTGGGCGAAGGAGAACAGCAGGGTCAGGTTGCACTGGATGCCTTTCTTTTCCAGCACTTCAGCGGCCTTGATGCCTTCCCAGGTTGACGCCAGCTTGATCAGGATGCGGTCGCGACCGATGCCGAAATCTTCGTACAGACCGACGATGCGGTCGGCGCGTTCGATGCAGGCCTGGGTGTCGAACGACAGGCGTGCGTCCACTTCGGTGGAGACGCGGCCCGGGACCACTTTCAGAATCTCGCGGCCAATGGCGACGGCGAAACGGTCGCTGGCGACGTTGATGTCGTTGTTGCTGCCGGTGAACGCCTCTTTCAACCGATCGCTGTTGCTGTCGCTGGAAGCGGCCTTGAGCAAGAGGGAAGGGTTGGTGGTGGCGTCGACGGGTTTGAGTTTTTCGATGGCAGCGAAGTCGCCGGTGTCGGCAACGACGGTGGTGAATTGCTTGAGTTGTTCCAGCTTGGAAGTCATGAGCGTGCTCTGTCCTGTGGTTGTGCTGACATTACCCGAGCGCCGCCGGTCACTCAAGGGCGTAAACCGCGACAGACACGCCGGTTTAGACGCCTGCGTTTGCGCAAACGTCGCGCCTGCGCGTCAGCCATGATCCGGGCGGTGCGAGCTTTTTAAAAGGGCAGCGCGGGGTCATGGTCTGTCGGTTCCCGAGGAGGGCGGATACTCGATCCAGACTGGTTGGAGCCCGGACCGCCCGGGATGTTCCCGGCGCCCGGCATCTTATCCGCTGACGGTCGGGGGCCGAGCGAGGGAGAGGGCGCTGATGCGGCTTGTGCTTCTGAACCCGCACCGTCTGAATCAGCGGGCGGGCGTGTCGCCGCAGTCGCTGTCCACCGATTTGATCAGCGTGGTGCGGTCGAAGACCTCCAGATGCACCTGACACGTGGCGTCAGCCGGCAGCGTCAGGCTCACGCTGTTTGCCGCAACGCCGTTCTGCAGGTCGCCCTGCTGGTTGATGGCCGAGGTGCCTTGGGCGCTGTTCTGCCTGACGGTCATTCGGTATTGCAGCGTCAGCGGGGCAGGATTCTCGAGGTGCGGGCGGATCACCACCGTCGAGCCGCTGCGCTGGGCGTCAACCGTCACCACCAGCTGCGTGAAATCCATCATCAAGGTCACCGTTGGGTCGCGCTTGCGTTCATGTTGTCGCCGAACTGCTTGATGGAGACGGCGCCGCCCGATCCGGCCTGGGTAACGCTGGCCTGGTTGGCCTGACCGTACTGCCCGACGAAGGCCTGATTGTAGGCGCCGGTCTGCACCACGCTTGCGGCGTTGTCGGTGCCGTTCTGCATCACGCCGGTCTGGTTGTTGTTGCCCGACTGGCTGACCTGCGCGGTGTTCGCTGTGCCGTACTGCTGGGCGGTGAGCGCGTTGTTGACGCCGCTCTGGTTGACCACCGCCTGGTTGCGACTGCCGGTCTGGCTCACGGCCTGATTCTGTCGGGCCCCGCTTTGATCGACGCGCGCAGTGTTATAGGCGCCGATCTGCAAGATGGTGGCGACGCTGTTGCCGACGGTGATGTCCGCGTAGCGTGCTTCGCGCACCAGATCCTGCGCCTGGGCGAGCGTGCCGGTGAGCAGCAGTGCCGCTGCGACCCAGCCGAATCCTTTAGCGTTGCGTTCCATTTTTCTCTCCTGTGGCAACGATGTCCTTGTCCGCGTCAGCCAGCGGCAAGGTGGTCATCTGTTCGTCGTAGCTCTGCAGGTAACTCTGCAGCAGCGGTTTGTTCAGGTCAGTGGGATTTTTCAGGTTCCAGCTACCGTCCCGCGCACCTTGGGCAATCATGTGGATCAACGCCGTCTCGATGGCTTCGCGAACGCATTGCTGCACGGGCTCGTTGCGTGACACGCCGGTCTCCACCTCCAGCAGGTGCTTGAGGGAGACAAAACGGAAGATGCCGAAATCGACCTGGATCGAGAATATGGTCTTGGTGGTGGTGATGCTCTGGATGATGTCACCGGTGCGGATGTCCACCGCCCTCAGGTTGACGGTCACCTGATCCTGACGGTAAAGCTCCGAGGGCCCGACACCCAGATAGCGAACGCCGATGCCGCCGGTGCGCACATTGCTTTCGTAGGCGACGATGGCGCCTTCGATGATCATGTTCGCCGGTCGCAGCGCAGGCAGTTGCACCTGGGCCTGGTCCTGGGGCTGCTCCAGGGCGCGGATGATTTTGCGCTCGGTCAGCAGGTCCTGAAGGTTTTCGCGTTCCACCGGCTTGAACCAGCGTGAGTCCCGCAGGGCGCTGATCAGCAGCGACGCGGCGCCCTGGGTCACCGAGGTGGAAAACGAGCTGTCGGGGGACGGTTTGTATTGCCCGGTCTGGTCGCGCAGGCCGTACACCGCAACGCTGATGGGGCCAGCGGGCGGCGGCAGGTGAGTCAGGTCACGCAGGCTCTGGGTCGCAGGCGACAGCGTGGCCGGGGAAATGGTCGCGGCAGGGCGGGACGTGGTGCAGCCGGCAATCAGCATGACGGCGGTGACGATCAACATGAGGGGGCGGACGCGCATTCTTTTTCTTCCCGCAAGAAAACCCCGCCAGAACCTGGCGGGGTACACCATCTTAGTGTTGGTAGATCGTTGCCACGTTGCCGCTGCCGCCGGTCTGGCTGACGTTGGCGACCATGTTGTTGCCGGACTGAGTCAGGCGAACGGCGTTGGTGGAGAGGTAAGTGCCGGTGCCGGTCTGGCTCACAGCCGCGCGGTTGTTGTTGCCGGTCTGCAGCAGCGTATCTTCGTTGTTAAGGCCGGTCTGGGTGCTGGACGCGTAGTTGTTGTTGCCGTTCTGCTGGACGTCGGCGTTCAGCAGAGAGCCGTTCTGCGAAACGGAAAGCGTGTTGAAATCGCCGCGCTGTTGAGCCTTGGCTGTGGTGACGAGGGTGTCGTTCTGCTGGATCGAGCCGACGTTGTAGTTGCCGTTCTGTTGCAGAGTGGCGGACACCTGCTGGGCGTTATGCTGTTGCGAAACAATCCCGGTATTGCTGTTGCCCGCCTGGGTGACGCTGCTGGTGACGGTGTTGTTATTTCTCTCTTGCGAAACAGTCGCCAGGTTGTAGCTGCCGGCTTGGGAGACAGTCGTGCCGACGCGCGTGCTATTGCCGATCTGCGAAGTGCTGGCGGTGTTGTTGTTACCGCCGCCCTGGGTGATGGAGGCGCTGGTGCTGTGGTTGCTCTGTTGATCAATGCTGGCTTTGCTGTAGCCGCCGGACTGATCCAGGCTGGCGATCTGCGGCTGAGGGCCGCCGCCGTTCTGAGTGATGGAGCCGGTATTGTTGTTCCCGGCCTGTTTGGCGCTGCTGAGGTTGTAGTAGCCGGTCTGATTGATCGTCAGGTTGCTGTAAGTGGCCGTCTGGTTGATAGCGCCTGCGGTGTTACGGCCGCCGTTCTGATTAACGGTGACAGTGGACTGGGTGGCGCCGCGTTGCTCGACGTTCAGTCCGTTGTCAGAACCTGCCTGGGTGGTGTTGACGGTGCTGGAGTCGGCCATGGCCGCACCGGAGACAGCAAACAGGATGGCCAGAGACAGTAAGGATTTGCGTGCTTGCATGGTGATCTTCCTTATTCAGTTGGGTAGTGGGGTGTTGCGGGGTAGCGGGTGCGACGGGTGTTACGGTTGATTCACTTGAAACTGGGTGGTCTGGCCGGTGTTCTTGTCGGTGGTGACGATCTGCAGCAGGCCGCCTTGCAGGTTGGTGATTGCGATGCGGAAGTCAGTGGTTTCGACGGTGCCCGGCACCAGTTGGCCGTTGGTACCGACGATGCTGGACGTGACCGCCGACGACACCCGGCTGAGGATGGCGCTCTGCAACATGCTGTTGAACTGGGTCAGCGCGGTCTGCCCGGCGTAGGCGCCGGACGATGAAGACTTTTCGACGTAATGGTTTTGCGCCTGCGCCTGATTGAGCAGCACCGGGCCGTTCAACGGATTGCCGCCAAATGACGGGTTGTTCGGGACATACGCCAGTTCGCTGGCCTGGACGCCTGACCCCATGCCGGCCATCAAGGCGAGGCTGGCAACAACCACCAAACTGCGGTTAATAGTGAGTGCTTTCATAGCTCGTCTCGTCCCATGTCCGGGTCGCCAAAGAATTGTGCCAATTGATAATCAAGGATGCCCTGATACACCTGGCCGGCCGCGTCGGCGGCAATGGCCGGAATAAGCGTTCGATTGGGTGGCAGGAACATTTGAAATAACCGGCGATTGCCGTAATCCACGAATACCTGGCTGCCTAAACGCGCCGTGGGTCGCTCGGTAATAGTGACGGTGAATGTTTCCGCTTCATCTTTCTCACGCCAGGTGTTTGCGAAACTGTCATAAAACGTTCGGCCTGCCAGC
Source organism: Pseudomonas sp. AK106 (assembly GCF_053903055.1). Classification (NCBI taxonomy): domain Bacteria; kingdom Pseudomonadati; phylum Pseudomonadota; class Gammaproteobacteria; order Pseudomonadales; family Pseudomonadaceae; genus Pseudomonas; species Pseudomonas sp. AK106. Next base: position 3,555,354 of record NZ_CP096426.1, on the reverse strand, counting down.
GTCATGGTCTGCCCGATCACAATGCCGCCGACGTCCCGGTGGTTAAGCGTCCGGTGTTGTTCAACCGTTGCGGAAGTGTTCACGCTGGGCTGAGCAAACGCCGTGGTGGCGGCGCACAGAGGCAGCAGCCAGAGGCCGATGAACTTAAGGGTTGTCATGTTTGTACGTTCGTGTGTGCAGGTTGTTACTTGTTATATCTCAATAAAAATACTTTGCCAGTGGTGAGTTAAAATAAAGTTCATTTATTTTGTTGGCGTCAACTTCCTTTCTTATTTAAATAACCCTGTTTAAAGAGTCATGGATTAACCAGGCTGCGAATTAATGGCGTCAAAGAATCCGCCGGGCGATGGCGTTAATAACGCCAGCGTCTATGGGCGTGTAAAAAGCGTGTTTTAAAAGGCGGTTGTTAGCGTGCTAATGTTTAGGAGGGTCGCTAAGCGTAGGACTGTGCGGTATCGATTAAGTTGTTATAAGTTCTGAACACTTGGGTCATTAATGTCAGGATGGAACCGGTTCTGCAGAGGGTGTCTTTTCAGCCGGATCGGCTTCAGCCTGGCGGGCGAGCTGTTAGAATGCGCGTCCTCCTTCGCCCGACCTGCTAATTGCGCCCATGTTGCCTATCACAGAACCCCGTACCGACCGCCTTCCGTCCGAGCCCTCACGGCGTTTTTCCGTGGCCCCGATGATGGACTGGACGGATCGTCACTGCCGTTTCTTCCTGCGTCTGCTGTCGAAAAATGCGCTGCTGTACACCGAAATGGTGACCACCGGCGCGTTGCTGCACGGCGATACCGAGCGCTTTTTGCGCCATGACGAAACGGAGCATCCGCTGGCCTTGCAATTAGGTGGCAGCAACCCGGCCGACCTTGCTGCCAGCGCGCGTCTGGCGCAGGCCGCGGGGTACGATGAGGTCAACCTCAACGTCGGTTGCCCGAGCGATCGCGTGCAGAACAACATGATCGGCGCGGTGTTGATGGGGCATCCGCAGTTGGTGGCCGATTGCGTCAAGGCCATGCGCGACGCCGTGACGATTCCGGTGACCGTCAAGCACCGCATCGGCATCAACGGCCGCGACAGTTACGAGCAGCTGTGCGAGTTCGTTGGCACCGTTCGCGACGCCGGCTGCACGAGCTTCACTGTGCATGCACGTATCGCCATTCTCGAGGGCCTGTCGCCCAAGGAAAACCGTGACATTCCGCCGCTGCGTTATGACATCGCCGCGCAGTTGAAGCAGGACTTCCCCGAACTGGAGATCATCCTCAACGGCGGCATCAAGACTCTGGAGCAGTGCCAGGCGCACCTGAACACCTTCGACGGCGTGATGCTTGGCCGCGAGGCGTATCACAATCCCTACCTGCTGGCCGGCGTGGACCGCGAACTGTTCGGCAGCGACGCCCCGCAGATCACCCGCGCCGAAGCCCTGGCGCTGATGCGCCCCTATGTGGAAGCGCACCTACGCGACGGCGGCTCCATGCACCACATCACCCGCCACGTGCTGGGCCTGGGCACCGGCTTCCCCGGCGCGCGCAAGTTCCGGCAGATGCTCTCGGTGGACATTCACAAGACGGACGACCCGCTGGGGTTGCTGGATCGGGCGGGGGAGTTGCTGGAGGGGCGGTGAGTTCGGAGCGCCTACAGGCTCCCGGAGTCCGGATTGTCAGCGGTCACCAATTTGCGCGAGGCCGCTGTCTTGTATGAAAAATCCCGAGGATCTGCAGTCGGTCGCCGACAAGTCGGTACGGTATCAAAAAGGACCAATTGGGTACCGCCCATTCCCGCGTATTCTTAACCCGACCCTCACGGCCCATACCGGGAAACAAAGCCAAGTTATCGACGCTCGCGAAAATGGCATCGGCGAAATCATCAGCGGCGTCCGGGTTCTCCAGCGCAATGTAATCGGCTTCATCCTTGAGATTCTTGAGGGCTTGTTCCAGCCACTCAACTCGCATCCCGACCCCAGCGCCGGGCGCGCATCGCCGCGACTTGCTGGTCGCTCGCGAATTTTCCTTCGTCTGCCTCAATCACCGCTTGCTCGATCTGAGTGGTCAGGGTCTTTTCGTGTTCGATGTAGTCACGAAGGACATCCATCGCCAGATAGCTTGCGCTCTGGCCATGGGCCTTTGCGAGGTCGGCGAGGGAGTTGGATAGGTCTTCCGGGAGGTTCAGCGATAGTCCGGTCATGGCAACCTCGACATTGAGTGGTGGGCCGTATGTTACACCGTCGTCCTGAATCGAGAACCGGCAGGTTGTCGCGAGGCGTGTACGACAGATCCAGGATTTACCGGTCCGGCGCTCCAACTTGCTGGCGAAGGCACTCGTCCAGGCATGAACGTGTGAGCTTACACAGCCGGTTCGCCAGCAAGCCGGCCCCTACAGACTCGAGTGTAGTGAAAGTCGGTGTGGTTAAGCACTCACCGTCGTCCCGCCCGCGTGCTCACATCCACCCACACCGCCAGCACCAGAATGCTGCCCTTGACGATCATCTGCCAGTAGCTGTCGACGTCGAGCATGGACATGCCGTTGTCGAGGCTGGTGATGACGAGGGCGCCGAGCAGGGCGCCGTAGACGGTGCCCGAGCCGCCGCGCATGGAGGTGCCGCCGATGAAGCAGGCGGCGATGGCGTCGAGTTCACCCATGTTACCCGCCGACGGCGAACCCGCAGCCAGGCGCGCGGTGTTGACCAGGCCGGCGAGGGCGCACATGACGCCCATGATGCCGAAGATCCACAATTTCACCGCCTGCACATTGATGCCGGAAAGCCGCGTGGCTTCCATGTTGCTGCCCACCGAGTAGATGCGCCGGCCGAACACGGTCTGGGTGGTGATATAGCTGAAGACGCCAAGCAGGACCAACAGCAGCAGGACCGGGACCGGAATCCCGTCGTAGCTGTTCAGCGTGTAGACGAAGCCTGCCAGGACGGCGCCAATCGCCACGACCCGCACCACATCCCGAACCAGTGAATGGGCCGCGAGCCCGTGCAAAGCGCGGTTGCTGCGCTGACGCCAGGTCAGGAACAGCGTCAGCGCGAAGAGCAGCACGCCAAGCACGATCCCCACCAGCGGCGGCAGATACCCCTGGCCGATGTAGACCAGCTCCGGCGACACCGGCGCAATGGTGGTGCCGCCGGTGATCCCCAGCAGAATGCCGCGAAACGCGAGCATGCCGCCCAGGCCGACGATGAATGACGGGATGCGCAGGTACGCGGTCATGCAGCCGTTGGCCAGACCGATCAACAGCCCGCAGCCGGCGACGATGCACAGGTTCAGCGGCAGCGGCAGGTGGTAGACCACGTCGAGAAGCGCCGCCACGCCGCCGAGCAGGCCGAGCAACGACCCCACCGACAGATCGATCTCACCGCTGATGATCACAAGCACCATGCCGCAGGCCAGAATCCCGGTGATCGACATCTGCCGCAGCAGATTGGACAGATTGCGCGGCGTCAGAAAGCCTCCGTCGGTCTCCCAGCTGAAGAACAGCCAGATGACCGCGATGGCGATCACCAGCGCGAGCATTTTGTAGCGGGTGAACAGTTGCTTGAGCTGATTCATTGACGCGCGTCTCCCACAGCACCTGGCCGGTCGTTATTGTTTTTGTTGTGCGCAGTGTCGCCGGACTGACTGAGTGCGGCCGCGAGCACCTGTTCCTGGGTCAGCCCTTCGTTGATGAAGTCCCCGCGCAGCTGGCCTTCGCCGATCACCAGCACCCGGTCGGAGACGCCGAGCACTTCGGCCAGCTCCGACGACACCATGATGATCGACACGCCGCTGGCCGCCAGCGCACCCATCAGTTTGTAGATTTCGTATTTGGCGCCGACGTCCACGCCGCGGGTGGGCTCGTCGAGAATCAGCACCCGCGGCTTCGTCAGCAGCATCTTCGCCAGCACGGCTTTTTGCTGATTGCCGCCGGACAGGCTGGTGATCGGCAGAAACGGGTTCGCGGTCTTCAGGTGCATGCGCGCGATTTCCTTGTCGATGCTGCCCAGCTCGGCTTCGGCGTCGATGCGCGTCAGGTGGGCGAAGCTGTCGAGCACGGCGAGGGTGATGTTCTGGCCCACGCCCAGGTCGGGAATGATGCCCTGGCGCTTGCGGTCCTCAGGGACCATGCACAGCCCCGCGCGGATGGATTTGAGCGGTGTGCGCGTGTCGATGGCTTTACCGTCCAGCCACACTTCGCCGATGTAGCGTCCCGGGTAAGCGCCGAACAGTGCCGAGACCAGTTCGGTGCGGCCGGCCCCGACCAGCCCGGCGATGCCGAGGATTTCTCCGCGCCTGAGCACGAAGGAGATGTCGTCCACGCGTTTGCGCTTCGGGTTGTCGACGTCGTAGCAGGTGACGTGGCGCGCCTCGAAAATCACCTCACCGACGCTGTGGGGTTCGGTGGGGTAGAGGTTGCTCATCTCGCGGCCGACCATCTGCGTGATGATGCTGGGAATGTCCATGTCCGCCATGGCCGTGGTCGCGATGTGTTTGCCGTCGCGGATCACCGAGATGGTGTCGCAGACGGCAGCGACTTCATCGAGCTTGTGGGAAATGTAGACGCAGGCGACGCCTTTGGCTTTGAGATCACGAATGATGTCGAGCAGGACGTCGATTTCCGAGCGGGTCAGGGCCGAAGAGGGTTCGTCGAGGATCAGCAGTCGCGCCTGCTTGTTCAGCGCCTTGGCGATCTCCACGAGTTGCTGATAGCCGCCGCCGTATTGCGAGACCGGCAGGGCGACGTTCATGTCCGGCACTTTCAGTTCGCGCATCAGGGCTTCGGCGCGGTGAATCATCGCCGGGTAATTCATCCGCCCGCCCGGCAGGGTCAGTTCATGGCCCATGAAGATGTTTTCCGCCACCGACAGGTCGGGGACGAGGGTGAGTTCCTGGTGAATGATGACGATCCCGGCGGCCTCGGTTTCGCTGATGGATTGCGCCTTCAGCGGCTGGCCGTCCCAGAGGATTTCACCCTCCCAGGTGCCGTGGGGATAGACCGCCGAGAGGACTTTCATCAGGGTCGATTTGCCGGCGCCGTTCTCGCCGCACAGGCCGACGCATTCGCCGGCCCGCACCTTGATGTCGATGCCATTGAGCGCCTTGACGCCGCCGAAGGATTTGACGATGCCGTTCATTTGCAGCAGATAGTCGGACATGGCGCGGTATTCCAGGACAGGCCGGAGTTCTTGTGCAGGAGCGCGGCGTGTCCCGCGACAGGCTTCGAATCAGTCGTAAATTCAGCAGACGCGTTGTGTCAGGCAAACCACAGTGTCAGGTTTTACGACGGGTTCCCCGCCGCTCGCGGGACAAGCCACGCTCCTACAGGTGTCGGTGCAGGGGTCACACTGCAGCTATGGCAACCTGCAAAAAGTGATCACTTCCCGGCGATCTGATCCTTGGTGTAAAACCCGTCCTTCTCCAGCAGATCGATGTTGTCCTTGGTCAGCGGCGTCGGGGTCAGGAGGATGGTGTCGACCTTCTTCGTGCCGTTGTCGTACTGCGAGCTGTACGTAGGCTTTTCATTGCGCGCCAGTTGCACGGACAGTTTTGCCGCTTCCGAGGCAATGAGTTTCAGCGGTTTGTAGACGGTCATGGTCTGGGTGCCGTCGATCACGCGCTTGACCGCTGCCAGGTCGGCGTCTTGCCCGGAGATGGGCACCTTGCCGGCCAGCTTCTGCGCGGCTAGGGCCTGAATCGCGCCGCCGGCGGTGGCGTCGTTTGAGGCGACGATGCCGTCGATCTTGTTGTTGTTTTTGGTCAGGGCGTTTTCGACGATGCTCAGGGCTTCGGTCGGGTTCCATTCCTTGACCCACTGCTGGCCGACAATCTTGATGTCGCCCTTGTCGATGGCTGGCTGCAGCACTTTCATCTGGCCTTCGCGCAGGACCTTGGCGTTGTTGTCGGTGGGTGCCCCGCCGAGCAGGAAGTAGTTGCCTTTCGGGGCTGCCTTGAGCACGCCCGCCGCCTGCATTTCGCCGACTTTTTCGTTATCGAAGGAGATATAGGCGTCGATGTCGGCGTTGAGGATCAGCCGGTCGTAGGACACCACTTTGATGCCGGCCTTCTTGGCTTCAGCGACGGCGTTGGTCAGCACGGTGGCGTTGAACGGCACGATGACAATGACGTCGACGCCGCGGGAGATCAGGTTTTCGATCTGGGAGATCTGTTTGCCTTCGTTGGCATCGGCGGACTGTACGTAGACCTTGGCGTCCATTTTCTCCGCTGCCGCGACGAAGTAATCGCGGTCCCGGGCCCAGCGTTCGAGGCGCAGGTCATCGATGGAAAAGCCGATTTTCGGATGGGCCGAATCGGCCATGACGGGCAGGCTGAGCAGGGCCAGAGCACTGGCGAGCAGGGTGGTCTTGAAACTCTTCATGGGGTTGCGTCCTGTTATTTTTGTTTAAAGACACTTTTCGAGCATGTATGGGTTTGCCGGTGGAACTGTAGATACTGGCCGCGCGCCGCGAGCAGGGAATTGTCGTGAGAATGTAACCAACGCAATTCCCTTAGTAGGACCGGCTTTAGCCGGGAAGCTGTTGGCGTCACACCGCAAGATGAATGTTGCACGCATTGGCCTCTTCCCGGCTGAAGCCGGTCCTACGAAAACCATCGCGTCCATCCAGCGGATTTGGCGTTGACCTCGACTGTAGGACCGGCTTTAGCCGGGAATGCGTCAGTCGTCACGCTGCAAATGTGAGGGTGCTACCACTGGCCTCTTCCCGGCTGAAGCCGGTCCTACGAAAACCACCGCGTCCATCCGACGGCATTGGCGATGACCTCGGTTGTAGGACCGGCTTTAGCCGGAAAGCTGTTGGCGTCACACCGCAAGATGAATGTTGCACGCATTGGCCTCTTCCCGGCTGAAGCCGGTCCTACGAAAACCACCGCGTCCAGCCCGCGGATTTGGCGTTGACCTCGACTGTAGGACCGGCTTTAGCCGGGAAGCTGTTGGCGTCACACCGCAAGATGAATGTTGCACGCATTGGCCTCTTCCCGGCTGAAGCCGATCCTACGAAAATCATCGCGTCCATCCAGCGGATTTGGTGATGACCTCGCCGGTCCTGCATGTGAATCGCGGGCGCCTGCTGTCAGGGATAGATAAACCGGTTCACCACGCCTTCGAGCATTTCCTGGCGGCCGCTCACGGCCTGCGGGTTAAGTTCGTTGTCCAGCGCGTGTTGCGCCAGAGAATCCAGGCTGAAGTCCCCCGACAGCACGGCGCGCCCGAACGGTTGGTCCCAGCCGGCGTAGCGCTGGTCCTTGAACGCTTGCAGCTTATCGTCCTGAATCATCGCAGCAGCCCGTTCCAGCGACAGCGCGAGGACGTCCATGGCCGCGACGTGGCCGTAGAACAGGTCGATTTCGTCCAGGCTCTGCCGGCGCACTTTCGAATCGAAATTGTAGCCGCCGTTCTTGAAACCGCCGGCCTTGAGGATTTCGTAGGTGGCCAGGGTCAGCTCTTCGACGCTGTTGGGGAACTGATCGGTGTCCCAGCCGTTCTGCGGATCACCGCGGTTGGCGTCGATGCTGCCGAAGATGCCGAGGGACGCCGCCGTGGCGATTTCATGGTGAAAACTGTGGCCGGCGAGGGTGGCGTGGTTGGCCTCGATATTGACCTTGATCTCTTTCTCCAGGCCGAACTGTTGCAGAAAGCCGAACACCGTGGCCGTGTCGTAATCGTACTGGTGCTTGGTCGGCTCCTGGGGTTTGGGCTCGATCAGCAGGTCGCCGGTAAAACCGATCTTGTGTTTGTGCTCGACCACCATGGCCATGAAGCGGCCCAGTTGCTCGCGCTCGCGCGCAAGGTCGGTATTGAGCAGCGTCTCGTAACCCTCGCGGCCACCCCACAGCACGTAGTTCGAGCCCTTGAGCCGATGGGTGGCGTTCATCGCGCTGAACACCTGAGCGGCGGCAAAGGCGAACACTTCCGGGTCCGGATTACTCGCAGCGCCGGCCGCAAAGCGCGGGTTGCTGAAGCAATTGGCGGTGCCCCACAGCAGCTGAATGCCGCTCTGTTCCTGATGGCGTTCGAGTTCGTCGACCATCTGCGCGAAGTTGCGGCTGTACTCTTTCAGACTGGCGCCTTCGGGGGCGACGTCGGTGTCGTGGAAACTGTAGTAGTCGATGCCCAGCTTGGAGAAGAATTCGAATGCTGCATCGGCCTTCAAGCGCGCCAGCTCCATGGCGTCCCCCGGTTTGACCCATGGCCGCTTGAAGGTGCCGACGCCGAACATATCAGCGCCGGGCCAGACGAAGGTGTGCCAGTAGCAGGCGGCCATGCGCAGGTGTTCGCGCATGGGCTTGCCGAGGATGATCTTGTTGGCGTCGTAATGGCGGAAGGCGAGGGGCGACTCGCTGCCGGGGCCTTCGTAGCGAATGGTGTCGACATCGGGGAAGCAGGGCATCGGAGTTTCCTTATTATTCTTGCCAGCGTTGACGGGCGATGTGTTATTGCCTGTGTGCCGATACTAGCAACGGCCCCGTCCGCGCCGATTGCGAAAATCACCAACTCGGTGTTCGATTTTGAGTATTGAGATTCCCCCGGCGCAGGCCTAGTCTGTGCCGACTCGCTTCACAGGCCCGGGGAACAATAATGAAAACCGTCCCGCCCGCTCACCGCATCGCGCTGTTGTTCAACGGCGGCAAAATCTACGACCGCGGCATTATCACCGGCATCGGCAATTACCTGAGCAGCACCCGCGCGACCTGGGATCTGTTTCTGGAAGAGGACTTTCTCTGCCGCCTGAAAGGCATCGAGCGCTGGCAGGGCGACGGCATCATTGCCGACTTCGACGATCCACTGATCGGCGAGGCGCTGGCCGGCAGCACCTTGCCGGTGGTGGCCGTGGGCGGTTCCTACGAGGACGAGCGGGCCTACCCGAAGCACATTCCCTACGTGGCCACCGACAACTTCGCCCTGATCAAGCTGGCCTACGAGCACCTGATCGAGGCGGGTCTGACGCGCTTCGCCTGTTTCAGCCTGCCGGAAGCCCAGAGCAATCGCTGGGCCCAGGAGCGTGAGAAAGCCTTTCGCCGGCTGTTGCAGCGTGACGGTCTGTACGGCGAGGTCTATCGCGGTCTGAGCACCAGCGCACCGTTGTGGGACAGCGCCGTCGAACAGCAGATCACCTGGCTGCAAAGCCTGCCCAAACCCATCGGCATCATCGCCGTCAGCGACGCCCGCGCCCGGCAGTTGCTGCAGGCGTGTCTGACGGCGGGCATTGCGGTACCCGAGCAGGTGGCGCTGATCGGCATCGACAACGACCCGCTGACCCGCACCCTCACGCGGGTTCCCCTCAGTTCGGTGACGCAAGGCACCCAGCTGATGGGGCGCACGGCGGCACAGTTGCTGCACCAGATGCTCCACGGCATGCCCTCGACCGCTCGCCAGATTCTGGTGCCGCCCGAGGCCATCAACGTTCAGGCCTCCAGCCTGCATCAGCCGCTGGGCAATCCGTACGTCATGCAGGCGCTGCATTTCATTCGCCAGTACGCGTGCCAGGGCATCAAGACCGCCCAGGTCGCGGGCTACGTCGGCATTTCCCGTTCTTCCCTGGAATCACACTTTCGCAAGGAACGCGGCTGCAGCGTGCATGACGAGATTCTGAGCTTCAAACTGACCGCCGCCGCTTCAGGGCTGAAACACGGTGACTCGGCCATCGCCGACATCGCGCAAAACTGCGGCTTCAAGTCCGCGCAATACCTGCACACCGTGTTCCGCCGGGAGTTCGGCTGCACCCCGCGCGAATACCAGCAGGGCGAGGCAGCACCGCTTCATTGAATTGCTTTAGCGCGTCTCGTTTGGGGCGCGTCTGTCATAACAACGACAACATCACAGGAGTCATCGATGCATCCGATTCGTTTAGGGCTGGTGGGTTACGGCAAGATCGCCCAGGACCAGCACGTGCCGGCGATCCACGGCAGTGACCGCTTTGAGCTGGTGGCCGTGGCGACGCTGGGTCAGCACTGTCCGGGCGTGCCCAATTTCAGCTCGCTGGCTGAGTTGCTGGCCCAAGGACCGGCGGTGGACGCCATCGCCTTTTGCACGCCGCCCCAAGGGCGTTTTGCGCTGGTTGAACAGGCGCTGAAAGCCGGCAAACACGTGCTGGTGGAGAAGCCGCCGTGCTCGACCCTCGGTGAAGCCCTTGCCCTGATCGACGAGGTCAATGCAGCGGGCGTCAGCGGGCTGTTCGCCTGGCATTCACGTTTCGCCCCGGGCGTGGGCAACGCGGTGCAATGGCTTGAAGGCAAGACCCTCAAACAGGTGCGGATCGACTGGAAAGAGCAGGTGCGTAAATGGCACCCGGGTCAGGCGTGGATCTGGCAGGCGGGCGGGTTGGGGGTGTTCGATCCGGGGATCAACGCGTTGTCGATCGTCACCGAATTGCTGCCCCGTGCACTGTTCGTCGAATCGGCGAACCTCAGCGTGCCGAGCAACTGCCAGTCGCCGATTGCGGCGTCGTTGCAGATGCGCTCCGGTGACGACGTGCGGGTAATTGCCGAACTGGATTTCGATCACAGCGTCAACGAGCAGTGGAGTATCGAGCTGCAGTGCGACGAGGGCGTGATGCGTCTGGACGCGGGCGGCGCGCAGGTCAGCATCGACGGCGTGACGCAGGCCGTATCGGAGGAGGGCGAGTACCCGGCGATGTACGGGCACTTCGCGCGCCTGATCGACGGGGGCAAGAGCGACCTGGATCTGCAGCCGCTGCGCATCGTCGCCGACAGTTTTTTTGTCGGCAGTAAGGAGACGGTAGCGGCGTTTCACGAGTAAAAAGTGACGATCGATGGCCCGATCTGGTGTGCCGGACCGGGCTTCGGCGCCTAATGCGTATCTGCAGCCAGTGTCAGATATGCACCACGCCGACCAGGGCGATGGAAAACGAAACGATGAGGGCCAACAGAATGGTCATGTTGATGGACATTGCGGGCAAATCCTTGTCTGGTTAATCAGTGTCGCCATCATCCGGATTTGCACAGGCAAACTGAACGGCGTTCGTGACTATGTTGGCAATCGATGGAAACAATAGTTCGGGGTTTTGCCAGGAACGCAGATGAAGTGGCACATGTAGGCAATGTGGGAGTGAGCTTGCTCACGAAGGCGGCATTTCAGGCGCCAGAGATGTAACGGATGCCTCGGCCTCTTCGCGAGCAACCTCGCCCCCACAAAATCCGTGTCACTTTCACAATTCCGTGTCGTTGCTTAAATCCCTGCAGCTGCGCCAACTCAATGAGCCAAATCCAACCACTCCCTACCCATAAGGACCACCATGCCTTCCACCCCCATCCGCCTCACCGATGAACAACTCCTCTCTGACAACTGGTACGTGCTCAAGAAATACAGCTTCGAGCTGCAACGCCGCGACGGCAGTTGGCAGTCGCAGACCCGCGAGGTGTACGACCGGGGCAATGGCGCGACGATTCTGTTGTACAACCTCGAACGCCGGACCGTGGTGCTGACCCGCCAGTTCCGCATGCCGGCCTTCGTCAACGGTCACAGCGGTTATTTGATTGAAGCGGCAGCAGGGTTGCTGGACAACGCCAGCCCCGAAGAGCGCATTCGCCTGGAAGCCGAGGAAGAGACCGGCTACGTCGTGCGCTCGGTGAAGAAAATCTTCGATGCCTTCATGAGCCCCGGTTCAGTGACCGAGCGCATTCACTTTTTCATCGGCGAATACCAGCCCGACGATCGAGTCAGCGACGGCGGCGGACTGGAAGAGGAGGGCGAAGACATCGAGGTGCTGGAGCTGAACTTCGAGCGGGCCATCGCCATGGTGGAAAGCGGTGAAATCAATGACGGCAAGACCATCATGCTCCTGCAATACCTGGAGCTGCGCCTTATGAAATGAGGATTGCAGGGCCGAAACGACTCAGGGTGCGGCGAGAAAGTTTCACCAATCGGTAAACTTTCTTACGTTGCAATGAGAATCGTTTGCGTTATCCTTCGCGTTCCTTTGTTACCAGGGATGTCGAACAAGATGGATTTTCGCCCTGCAATGAGCCAGCCCACCCGGCTCGGCTCACCGTGTGTTGGCGCCACCCGTGGCGCGAGAGACCCGCGCCTCGAGGCGCTGATGGGCACCTACAACACCCACCGCGAGGCGCTGATGCGCCTGGCGGCAAAATTCCTTGGCTGTCGCGCCCGCGCCGAGGACGTGGTCCAGGACGCTTTCGTGAAGATGCTCGAAAGCGACCTGGCGTCTGCGGAACCGGCGCGCTACATGTTTCGCGTCGTGCGCAATCTGTCCATCGACCGTCTTCGCCGCCAGCGTCTTGAACGCAACCACGGCGCCGAAGCCGAGCATGAAGAGCAGATACGTTTCGAGGTGTCCCCCGAACGTGTGCTGGCCGGTCGCGAGTCACTGGATCAGCTGGTCGGGGCGCTCAACGAACTGCCCAAGCGCATGCGCATCGTCTTCGACCTCAGCCAGATCCAGGGCTACACCCAGCGCGACGTGGCCAAGGTCATCGGCACCTCGCCGACGATGGTCAACTTCCTCCTGCGCGACACCTTGTCTCACTGCCGCGCGCGGCTCGGCGAGCTCTAGCCACCGCCGCGCCATGTCCCCCGTTTTCACTGCCCGGAGTCATCCATGAAATTAGTTCGTCTGGTCTTCCAGCAATACCGCTGGCCGCTTGCGATGGTGCTGCTGCTGAGCGTCAGCAGCGGGCTGTTGAGCGTCGGCGTGATTGCCTTCGTCAACCAACGCATGATCAGCAGCCACGAAGGCCTCGGCACCGCGCTGTGGCAGTTTGGCCTGATGCTCGCCGTGCTGCTGGCGCTGGCGTCCGGGGCGTCGTTGTCGCTGACCGCCCTGGGTCACCGGTTCGTCTACGGCCTGCGCCGGGTGATGGTCAAGCGCCTGCTGGACACCAACATCGAGCGCATCGAATCCATCGGCGGGGCGAAGATTTTTGCCAGCCTGTCCAGCGACATTCGCGCGGTGACCATGGCCTTCGTGCAGCTGCCGGACCTGATCTACGGCTCGGTGCTCAGCATCGCGTCGTTCAGTTACCTGGCCTGGCTGTCGCCGTCGCTGTTCATCACCACCTTGTGCTGGATGGCTTTCACGTTGGGGGTGGGCTGGCTGCTGGTGGGTAAGCTCAACGCCCACATCCGCGCGCTGCGTGAGTCCGAAGACAAGCTCTATCAGAGCTATCAAGGGGTGATCGACGGGCGCAAGGAGCTGACCCTCAACCGCGACCGCGCGCGCCGGCTGTACGAGGAAACCTTCGACGTCGCCGCCCAGCGCTACCGCGAGCATTTCACCCTGGCCGATCGTTATCACGGCCTGGCCAGCAACTGGGCCAACATCATGGTCCTCGGCACCATTGGCCTGGCGTTTTACCTGGCCAACGGCCTGGGCTGGGCGCCGACGGAAGTGGCGGCGACCTACGCGCTGACCGTGCTGTTCATGCGCACGCCGCTGGTGCTGGCGGTGGCAGCGATTCCGGCGCAGATCTCCGGGCGCGTGGCGCTGGATAAAGTCGAGTCCCTGGCCCTGGCCGAGCACCACGAAAGCTTTGACGTCGCCCCGAGCCACATCGCCGGCCACTGGCAAACCCTCGAACTGCGTGACGTTGAATACCACTATGCGCCCCAGGGTGACGAGCCCGGTTTCGATGTCGGCCCGGTCAACCTGACCCTGCGCCGGGGCGAAACGGTGTTCCTCATGGGTGGCAACGGCAGCGGCAAATCCAGCCTGGCGCGCTTGCTCAGCGGTTTGTATCGACCGTCGGCGGGGGCGATCCTGATCGACGGCCAGGTCATCGGCTCGGACGACTGGCTGGCCTATCGTCAGCTGTTCGCCAGCGTGTTCACCGACTTCCATCTTTTCGCTCAATTGCTCGGCGCCGATGGGCAGAACGCTGAAGTCGCTGACGTCGAGCACTGGCTGGAGAAACTGCACATGAAGCACAAGGTGCAGCTCGCCGACGGGCACTTGCTCGACACGCGTTTTTCCCAAGGTCAGCGCAAGCGTCTGGCGCTGATGCTGGCGCTGCTGGAGAAGCGCGACATCCTGCTGCTGGACGAATGGGCCGCCGATCAGGACCCGTTGTTCCGCCGCTTCTTCTACCGCGAGCTGCTGCCGATGTTCAAAAAAGCCGGCGTGACGGTGTTCGCCATCAGCCACGACGACCAGTATTTCGACCTGGCCGACCGCCTGGTGAAGATGGAGTCCGGGCAGCTCAGCGAACTGCAGGGTGATCGCCGGGAAAACGCCAGCCGCGACGCGGTGGAAGAGATTGGCGCTGCCTACCAGATGAAGACAGTAGAGGCGTTGTAAGAATTTTCGGCGACTGCGACTAAACAGCCGTCAGCCTCAGTCGTCATGTTAATGAGAATCAGTCTTAAACATTTTTGATGCGCGTGAACTGCCATCCGGCGCCAGCGATTTTGTCGCGCGGCTTGCCGGAGTCGATCGCGCGTCGCGCCTTACGAGAGGGAAGCATGGAACTCGTCTACGACTTCATCGGCATCGGTTTCGGCCCGTCGAACCTGGCTTTGGCCATTGCCACCCAGGAGCATGCCCAGCGCAGCGGTCTGGCGCCCCACGTGTGTTTCCTCGAGAAAAAGCCGGCGTTCAACTGGCACGAAGGCATGCTGATCGACGGTTCCACCATGCAGATTTCCTTTCTCAAGGACCTGGTGACCCTGCGCAATCCGGCCAGCCGTTTCACCTTCGTCAACTACCTCAACGAGCGCGGCCGCCTGCAGGACTTCATCAACCTGAAGACCTTCTTCCCGACCCGCGAGGAATACACCGATTACCTGACTTGGGCCGCCTCGCATTTCAACGAACAGGCCCATTACGGTGCCGAAGTGATGTCGGTGGAACCGCATTTCGAAGACGGCCGCTTCGTCGCCATGGACGTGTTGTCCCGCGATGAGCACGGCGAAATCTCCCGCCGTCGCGCGCGCAATCTGGTGTTCGGCATCGGCGGCATTCCCCAGGCGCCAGTGGCCTTCGACGGTCTGGAAGATGCCCGCGTGCTGCACTCTGCCGGCTACCGCGGCGGCATCGAAAAACTCCTCGCCAATCGCCCCGGCCCGGTGCGCGTGGCGGTGGTCGGCGGCGGTCAGAGCGCAGCGGAAATCTTCGAAGACCTAGCCTCGCGTTTCGACAACGTCGAGGCCACTTTGGTGATTCGCGGCAGCGCGCTGAAGCCGTCCGATGACAGCCCCTTCGTCAATCAGATCTTCAACCCGTCGTTCACCGACACTATTTTCAACCACAGTCAGGAGCGTCGCGTCGCGCTGTTCGACGAGTTCCGCAACACCAACTATTCGGTGGTCGACACCGATCTGATCGAGACGATTTTCCAGCGCATGTACCAGCAAAAGGTGCGCGGCGAAGAGCGTCACCGCATGCTCACCAACCGTGAAGTGGTCCACGCCGAAGTGGCCGCCGACGGCATTGAGCTGTTCCTGCGCGATGCGCCCCATGACCAGATGCACAGCGAGTCCTTCGACGTTGTCGTGCTCGCCACCGGCTACCGCCGCGACTATCACCTGGAGCTGCTCTCGGGCATTCAGCAATACATCGAGGGCGCCAACGTCGACCGGCACTACCGTTTGCCCCTGACCCCCGGCAGCGAAGCGGGCATCTTCCTGCAGGGTTGCTGCGAAGACAGCCACGGCTTGAGCGACACGCTGTTGTCGGTGCTGGCGATCCGCTCCCAGGAAGTCGTCGAATCGATCTTCGGCGATCAGCAGCCACCGTGTTCGGCGCGCTCTGCCCATGGGTCGTTGCAGGCCCAGGCCGAGCCCCGCGTGGCACTCAAGCTGGCGCGCTGAGCCCGGGCCTTCAAACAAAGCCCGTCACAACGGTGGTCGTCAGCGGCCACCCACTCTTTTCTCACAACGTTGTGGGCCGCCGTTGCGCGGCCTGCGGGTTGAGCCTTGCCGATACAAACAGGTGAAAGAATGAAATCCATACGAGATCAGGCCGCGCATTTTCCCGAACTGGTGGGCTTTTATGCGCAGACCCAGCCGGACCGGATTGCCCTTCGACACATCGTCCACGAGGACCAGGCGCCGCTGCTGACCACCTACGCCCAGCTGGATGCCAGGGCGCGTTCGATTGCCGCCTGCCTTCAGCAGCACCTCGGCGTGCAGGGCGGCGAGCGATGCGTGCTGATCCTGCCGACCGGCGCCGATTACGCGGCGGCATTTCTCGGCTGTTTGTACGCTCGGGTCATCGCGGTGCCGGCCTTCGCTCCGGAGTACAACCGCCAGACCCACCTCGACCGTCTCACCGGCATCCTTCACGACGCCGCGCCGCAGATGGTCCTCGGGCGCCGGGAAGACCTGGACAAATTCCAACACCTGTTGCAACCCTTTATGCCCGCTGGCGGGCGCTTCGCTGCAGTGGAAGAAATCGCCGACGGCCACGCAGGGTTTCAGGCGCCGCTGATCGACACCGCCTCGCTGGCCTTCCTGCAATACACCTCGGGCTCCACCAGCGCACCGAAAGGCGTGATGGTCTCCCACGACAATCTCATGGCCAACGAAATCGCCATGGCCCGGCACTTCATTTCGGACCCCGCATCGGAAAGCTGGGTCAGCTGGCTGCCGCTTTACCACGACATGGGGCTGATGTGCGGCCTGCTGTTGCCGCTGTACTACGGCGGCACGCTGACAATGATGTCGCCTAACTACTTCCTCGGCCGGCCGGCGCGCTGGCTGGAAGCGATGAGTCAGTACGGTGGGACCTTCTCCGGTGGCCCGGATTTCGCCTATCGCCTGTGCGTCGAGCGCATCAAGCCCGCCGCCGTGAAAGGCCTGGTGCTGGATCGCTGGAGCCTGGCGTTTTCCGGCTCCGAGCCGATCCGCATCGCCACGCTGGATGCCTTCAGCGAACATTTTGAGCCAGCCGGTTTCAACCGCCGCGCCCTGACGCCGAGCTACGGGCTGGCCGAAGCGACCTTGTATGTGAGCGCCGCCGAGCGCGACAGGCCGTTCGGCATCAAGCATTTCGACGGCAGCCAACTGGCCGCCGGGGAGGCCGCAGAGGCGGTGTTCGCCAACCAGAACGCGAAAAGTCGTCTGCCGGGGTGCGGCTGGTGCCGGCCCGATCACGACCTGCGCATTGTCGATCCGGCGACGCTGCAGCGCCTCGCGCCGGGTCACGTCGGCGAAATCTGGATTACCGGGCCGAGTGTCGCCCAGGGCTACTGGCAGAACGCCGAAGCCACCGCGCAGACCTTCGTCGAGGAAGACGGCCAGCGCTGGTTGCGCAGCGGCGATCTGGGTATCGCCAGCGACAACGAGCTGTTCATCACCGGTCGCTTGAAGGATTTGATCATCCTCAACGGCCAGAACCTCTACCCCCAGGACATCGAGCAGGCGCTGGAGAAGAGCGTCGAGCTGCTGCGTCGCGGGCGCATCGCGGCGTTTCCAGTGACGGACGAGCAGGGCGTCGAAGGCGTCGGCCTGGCCCTGGAGATCAGCCGCAACGTGCGCCGCCTGATGAAGCCGCCGATGATCTGCGATGCGGTGCGCGACGCCGTGTCCGAGCTGTTTCTGGTGGCGCCCAAAGTCATCGTGCTGCTGGAGCCGGGCGCACTGCCGCGCACCACCAGTGGCAAGCTGCAGCGTTCCGCCTGCCGCAGTGGCTGGCAGAACGGCAGCCTCGACAGCTTCGCGATCTGGCAGGACGGGCGCTTGCTCGATGCTGACAGCACGGACGTCTCGGTTGAGGCTTCGCCTTTGCTGTCGGAAGTGCGGGCCGCGTGGCAGGAAGTCCTCGGCAAAAGCGACCTGATCGCTGCCGATCACTTCTTTGCCCGTGGCGGTGATTCGGTGGGCGTGGTGCAAGTGCTGTCCCGTCTGAACAGCGAGTTGGGCCTGAAACTTGAGCCCGCCCACCTGTTCGAACATCCGACCCTTGGCGCCTTCAACGCCCACGTCGCCGCGCACCTCTCCACCCATGACCGCAGTGCCGAAGCCTCTGCGGGCGTGCCGCGCATTTCCCGTGACAGCGATCCCGAGCAATCCTTCGCCCAGCAGCGCCTGTGGTTCCTCGCGCAACTGGAGCCGGACAGCAGCGCCTATCACCTGTGCGGTCAGCTGAGTCTCAACGGCGCGCTGGATGATGCCGCGCTGCAACGCAGCCTTGACGACCTGGCCGCCCGCCACGAAAGCCTGCGCACCACCTTCGCCATCGACGCCAACGAAAAGCTGGTGCAGCGCATCCACGCGCCGGTCCCGGTGCTGGTCGAACGCCATTACCTGAGCGAGGACACCGACCCGGCAGCCGCCTTGAGCGAACTGGCCAGAGCGGCCGTCGAGCAGCCAATGGATTTGCAGAAAGGTCCGCTGTGGCGGGTGCTCAATGTGCGGTTGGCACCGGACCGGCAGCAATTGGTGCTGGTGTTGCACCACATCATTGCCGACGGCTGGTCGGTGCAGGTCATGCTCAAGGAATTCGCTGCGCTGTACAGCGCCCATGCAAAGGGGGCACAACCGACGTTGCCGCCTCTGCCGGTTCAATACGCCGACTTCGCCGCCTGGCAGCGCGCGCGTCTGGCCGGTGGGGAAGGCCAGCGTCAACTGGCCTACTGGCGTGAGCAATTGGGTGATGCCCAGACCGTTTTGAATCTGCCGGCCGATCGCCCGCGTCCGGCGCAACAAAGCCATCGCGGCGCCCGTTACGCCATCGCCCTTGACCGCGACTTGAGCCAGGGCCTGCGCGACCTCGCCAGCCGTCACGGCGCGACCCTGTTCATGGTCATGCTCGGCGCCTACAAAACCCTGTTGCAGCGTTACAGCAGCCATACCGATCTGCGCGTCGGCGTGCCGGTGGCGGGGCGGACCTGCACCGAATCCGAAGGCCTGATCGGCCTGTTCGTCAATACCCTGGTGCTGCGCAGCGAGGTGTCGCCGCAGCAGTCGTTCAGCACGCTGATCGAGGAGGTTCGTCACACCGCGCTGGGTGCGCAACACCATCAGGATCTGCCATTCGAGCAACTGGTCGAAGCCCTCGGCGTGTCGCGCAACCTCAGCCACAACCCGCTGTGCCAGGTAAAATTCACCCAGCAGTTCCCGCTGCCGCAGAACGTTGAAATGGCCGGCGTGCGCATGGACGTCAATCAGCTCGACGACTACTCGGCGCACTTCGATTTAGGCCTGGACATCACCGATGACGCCGACGGCATTCAGGCGGTGTTCACCTATGCGTGCGACCTGTTCGACGAACCGCGTATCGCCGGTCTCGCCGGTGACCTGCTGCGGATCTGCGCGCAAGTGGTGGCGCAACCGCAGGTGCGTCTGGCTGATTTGCAGATCGGTGCCGAACCTTCCTGCATCGCTGCCGAATCCGTGACGTTCCCGGCCACCGATGTCCTGAGCCTGTGGGACGCCAGCGTGCGCGCACAACCGAATCGTCTGGCCCTGCAAGACGAACAGCGCAGCGCCGGTTTTGCCGAGGTCGACGCCCAGGCCAATCAACTGGCGCAGCATTTGCGCCAGGCCGGGGTGGGCGCGGAAAGCCGCGTGGGTATTCTGCTGGAACGCTCGGTGGAGTTCGTCGTCGGCCTGCTGGCGGTGATGAAGAGTGGCGCCGCATTTTTGCCGATGGACCCGAAATGGCCCGCCGAGCGTCAGGCGTTTGTGCTGGACGACAGTGGCGCAAGCGCGTTGATCAGTGACGTGGCGGCGCCAGGCGACTTCCATGGCGACGTCATCAGCGTGGGTGCCGACGCTGCGTGGCGTTCGCTACCGGCGACAACACTGGATGTGCCCGTAAACGCCGATCAGGCCGCGTACCTGATCTACACCTCCGGCACCAGCGGCACGCCGAAAGGGGTGGTGATCAGTCACGGCGCCCTGGCCGATTACGTCCAGGGCTTACTCGCCCGTCTTGATCTGACGCCCGAGGCGAGCATGGCGATGGTCTCCACCGTCGGCGCCGACCTGGGCCACACCGTGCTGTTCGGCGCGCTGTGCTCGGCGCGCTCGCTGCACCTGATCAGCCCCGACCGCACCAACGACGCCGACCGCTTCGCCGCCTACATGGCCGAGCACAGGGTGGGCGTGCTGAAGATCGTGCCGACCCATTTGAACGGCCTGTTGCAGGCGACGAATGCCGCCGATGTGCTGCCGGAACACGCGCTGATTCTTGGTGGCGATACGCTGCCGTGGGAGCTGGCGGCCCAGGTCAACCGCTTGAAGCCCGGCTGCCGGGTCATCAATCACTATGGGCCCACCGAAACCACCGTGGGCGTGCTGAGCAATGAGGCTCTTGGAGCCGCATTGGGTGAAAGCGTGCCCGTTGGCCGTCCCCTGCCGAACGCCGTGGCGCTGATTCTCAACGACCATCTGCAACCGGTGGTGCAGGGCGACGTCGGCGAGCTGTACATCGGCGGGCCGGGCCTGGCGCGCGGGTATCACCAGCGCCCGGCGATGACCGCTGCGGCGTTTATTCCGGACCCGAGGGGCAGCGGCGCGCGGCTCTACCGCAGTGGCGACCGCGCGCGCTTGCTGGTCAACGGGCAGATTCAGTTCCTTGGCCGTGCCGACGATCAGATCAAAGTGCGTGGTTACCGCGTGGCCCTGGGCGAAATCGCCCAGCGCCTGCGCCAGCTGGACGGCCTGCGTGACGCCCATGTCCGCGTCGATGATCGCGGCCAATTAATCGCTTATGCGCTGGTGGCGAGTGGTGCAACGGTGGACGGCGAGACGCTGCGCGCGCAACTGGCCCACAGCCTGCCGGACTACATGGTGCCGAGCCATATCCTGACCCTCGACGCCTTCCCGCTGACCGCCAACGGCAAGCTCGACGCCAGCGCGCTGCCGTCGCCGACCACAACATCGGAAGATTTCGAAGCGCCTCACGAAGGGGTCGAAGCTGCACTCGCCGCGCTCTGGCAAGCGGCGTTGAACGTCGAAGCGGTGGGCCGTCACGACAACTTCTTCACCCTCGGGGGCGACTCGATTCTCAGCCTGCAGATCATTGCCCGGGCGCGGCGTCAGGGCATTCGCCTGACGCCCAAGCAGCTGTTCGAAAAACAGACCATCGCCGAACTCGCCCAGGTCGCCACGGTGGCCGAAGCCAAGCCTGCCGCTGCGCCCGTCACGGCGGCCATTGCGCCCCGCGAGTTTGCCCTGACGCCGATTCAGGCCCGCTTCTTCAGCCTGCCCATCGCCCAGCGTCAGCACTGGAACCAGTCGCTGTTGCTCGACGTGCCCCAGGCGCTGGACACCGCGCTGTTGCAGCAGGCCCTCGCCGCTGTGCTGGCCCACCACGACAGCCTGCGCCTGAGCTTCCATCAGAACGACGCAGGCCAGTGGCAGCAGCGTTACCGCGACAGCGAAAGTGCCGAGCGCGTGCTGTGGACCTGCGAACTGAGCCGCGAAGACGACCTCGATTCGCTCAACGACGAAGCCCAGCGCAGCCTGAACATCGACACCGGTCCGCTGCTGCGGGTAGTGCATGCGCGCCTGCCGTCGGGTGAAGCGCGGTTGCTGCTGGCCATCCATCACCTGGCCGTGGACGGCGTGTCATGGCGGGTGCTGCTGGAAGACCTGCAACTGGCGTACAGCCAACTGGCGGCTGGAAAGAGCGTGGCATTGGCCGACAAAACCGCCAGCTTCCAGGCCTGGTCGCAGTCGGTGAACACCCTGGCGGGCAGCCCTGAGCTGCAAAACCAATTGCCGCACTGGCAAGGGCTGAACGCCGCCGATGCCACTCTGCCCGGCGATGCTTCGGTAGAGAGCCTTGTCGGCGACAGCGAAACAATGCACCTGACCCTCGACGCAGACAACACCCGTCGCCTGCTCAGCGAAGCCCCGGCGGCGTATCGCACCCGCATCGACGACCTGCTGCTGGCGGCATTGTCCCAGGCGCTGTGGCAGTGGAGCGGTCGGCGTCGCCAGGTCATCAGCCTCGAAGGCCATGGCCGCGAAGACGCCACCGGCACCCTGGACCTGAGCCGCAGCGTCGGCTGGTTCACCAGCCTGTACCCGCTGGCGCTGGACGCCGCAGATGACGCGGTCGCCACCCTCAAGGCGGTCAAGGAAGCCGTGCGCGCGGTACCGGAAAAAGGCCTCGGCTACGGAATACTGAAGTACATCGCTGGGGCGGATTTGCCTGAGCTGATCGGCCAGGGCGTGACCTTCAATTACCTCGGACGCTTCGACGACAGCGAGGGCGCGCTGTTCGCCCTGTCGAGCCGCACGCCGAACAATCTGCGTGACCCACAAGGGCCGCTGGCCAATGCGTTGGCGGTGGACGGCCAAGTCCGCGACGGCCAGTTGCAGCTGGACTGGACCTTCAGCCGCGAACGCTTCAGCCGCGACAGCATTGGGCAACTGGTTGCGCTGTATGAAGCGCAGTTGTTGCAGCTGATCGCCCATTGCAGCGACGAAACCAATGCCGGCCTGACGCCGTCGGACTTCCCCCTGGCGGCGTTGAATCAAACGCAACTCGACGGGCTGGGCATCCCCGCGCGGGAGATCGAAGACATCCTGCCGCTGGCGCCCATGCAGCAGGGCATTTTGCTCCACAGCCTGCTGGAGCAGGGCAACGGCATCTACCTGATGCAGGATCAGTACGACGTCGGCAGTCACGTGGATTTTGAGGCGTTCAAATTCGCCTGGCAGCAAGTGGTGCAACGACACCCGGCGTTGCGCACGGCGTTTCATGGGCTGGAAAGCGGCGTGCAGCGTCAGATTGTGATGCGCCGCGTGCCGTCGCCGGTGCAACTGATCGACCTCAGCCATCTGCCCCGCGACGCCGCCGAGGCCGAGCTGGATGAGCTGCTGAAAAGCGAGCGCGAGCAGGGCTTCGATTTCGCCCGGGCGCCGTTGCTGCGCCTGCGCCTGATCAAGTTCGGCGAGGCGGATTTCCGCATCGTCCAGAGCCACCACCACGCGCTGATCGACGCCTGGTGCCGGGGTCTGATGCTCACCGAATTCTTCACCCATTACCGCGCGTTTCTCGAAGGCCGTCAGGTCAGCCTGCCGCCGGCGCGACCGTACCGCGACTTCCTCGCCTGGCTCGCCGAGCAGGACGAAGCGGTGAGCCGCGATTACTGGCGCAACGCATTGGCGGGCTTCACCGACGTCACGCCACTGCCGTACCGCCACAGTCCTCAGGGTGATTCGCAAATGCGCGACGTGACCTTGGCCCTGGGTGTCGAGCAGACGACGAAACTGGCCGAACAAGCCCGTCAGCATCGTCTGACGGCGAACACCTTCGTGCAGGCCGCCTGGGCCTTGTTGCTGATGCGCCATGCCGACCGCGACGAAGTGCTGTTCGGTGTCACCGTGGCCGGTCGTCCGACCGAGCTGGAAGGCATCGAAGGCGCGCTGGGGTTGTTCATCAACACCTTGCCGCTGCGCATCCGCCGGCCGGGCATGGGCGCGTCGGCGCTGGAGCTGCTCAACGCCTTGCAGGGGCAGAACGCCGACATGCGCCAGCACGAACACCTGTCCCTGGCCGACATTCAGCTGCTCGCCGACACCCCCCGCGGCCAGCCGCTGTTCGACAGCCTGTTTGTTTTCGAGAACGTTCCGTTGGGCGCCGAGGTGCAGCAGGCCGTGAACGAATACCGCATCAACCCGCTGGCCAACCGTACTCACACCAACTACCCGTTGACCGTGGTGCTGCTGCCGGGTGAATCCCTGCAACTGCAGTTGACCTACGACAGCCGGCACTTCAACGACGCCGAGATGGGCACGCTGGTCAGCCATTTCCGCCGCTTGCTGACCCAGTTGATCGACAACCCGCAGCAGACCCTGAGCCAGTTGCAGATTCTTGAGCACAATGAGCGCGAGCAGCTGCTGGCCCAAGGGCTCGGCCCGGTGCAAAAACACTGGTACAACATCAGCTACCTGGAGCGTTTCGAGGCGCGGGTGCTGGCCCATCCGGCCCAGGAAGTGGCCCGTTGTCAGGGTCAACGCCTGAGCTACCGCGAACTGAACCGTCAGGCCAACCGCATCGGTCACGGCCTCATCGCAGCGGGCGTACAGGGCGACGACGTGGTGGCGCTCTTCGCACCCCGCGGTCTGCCGTTGTTGAGCATGATCGTCGGCGCGTTCAAGGCCGGTGCGGCCTATCTGGCGCTGGATGATCGTCACCCGGCCGGGCGCAGCGCGCGCATGCTGGTCAGCAGCGCCGCGCCGGTATTGCTGACGCCGCGGGAGTGTCTGCCTCAGGTCGAGGCGATTGTCGCGCTGGCTGAACGCAAGCCCCGTGTGCGGGTGCTTGAGGACGTGCTGGCGGGCGCCGATGAGTCCGCCGACGAGAACCCGGGCCGCTACGCAACGGCCGAGCAACTGGCCTACGTCATCTACACCTCCGGTTCCACCGGCGAGCCGAAAGGGGTGATGGTTAACCAGCGCGGCATGCTCAACAACCAGATGTCCAAGCTGCCGTATCTGCGGCTGGGCGAGGGCGATGTCATTGCCCAGACCGCCGCCACCGGCTTCGACATTTCCGTGTGGCAGTTCCTCACGGCGCCGCTGTTCGGCGGGCGCGTGGAGATTCTGCCGGACGCCGTGGTGCAGGACCCGCAACGCCTGCTGGAGGAAGTCGCGGCCAATCAGGTCAGCGTGCTGGAATGCGTGCCGGCGGTGATCGACGCCATGCTCGCGGTCGCGCCCCAGCGGCTTGATGCCCTGCGCTGGCTGCTGCCGACCGGTGAAGCGCTGACCACCGACCTCGCCGCGCGCTGGTTTGCCCGCTACCCCGAGGTGCCGCTGGTCAACGCCTACGGCCCGGCTGAGTGCGCCGACGATGTCGCGCTGCACACCCTGACCGCCGCGCCCGCCCTCAACGCCAACATGCCGATTGGCCGGCCCACCGACAACAACGGCCTGTACGTGCTGGATTCCAACCTGCAACTGGCCGCGCCCGGTGTGGTGGGCGAGCTGTACATCGGCGGCGTTGGCGTCGGCCGTGGCTATGCTGCGCGGCCAGGGCTGACCGCCGAGCGCTTCCTGCCCGATCCGTTCGGCGAAACCGGTGCGCGGCTGTACCGCAGCGGCGACCTGGCCCGCTGGAACGCCGACGGCGCGCTGGAATACGTCGGCCGCGCGGACTTCCAGGTGAAGATCCGCGGCCAGCGCATCGAGCTGGGCGAAATCGAAAACCTGCTGTTGGCGCAACCCTCGGTGCGCGACGCCGTGGTCAGCGCGCAACCGACGGCCCACGGCCCGCAACTGGTGGCCTATGTGGTCGCCGAGGCCCAGCAGGCGTTGTCCAGCGACGTGCTGAAAAGCGCGCTGGCGCAGACCCTGCCGGCGTTCATGGTGCCGGCCCACGTCGTCGTGCTGGCACTGATGCCGCGCAACGCCAACGGCAAGCTCGACCGCAAGGCACTGCCGGCGCCGAGCCTGGAAGAGCGCGTGTTCGAAGCGCCACAGGGCGAGCGTGAGGAAGTCCTCGCCGAACTCTGGCAGAGCCTGCTGAAGGTCGAGCAGGTCGGTCGTCATGACAACTTCTTTGAACTCGGCGGCCATTCGTTGCTGGCGACGCGGCTGCTGTCGCGCATTCGCGAGCGCCTCGGGGTGAGCATCCCGCTGGCCCAGGCCTTCGAAGCCACCACCGTCGCCGCCCAGGCGGCGCTGATCGACACCTTGCAGGGGCAGACCCTGACACTCGACCGGCTCGATGCCCTGGACGAGTTAATGAATGAGCTGGAGGAAAGCAACTGATGTCGCAACCGAGCATGACTTCACAGAGCAAGCTGCTGGCCCTGGCCACGCGTTTCCTCAGCCTTGGCAGCGCTCAGCGTCGGGTGTTTCTGAACAAGCTGCGCGAGCAGGGCCTGGACGCGTCGTCGCTGCCGGTGCCACCGGGGGTGGCGGGCGAGCGCAGCCCGGCGTCGTTTTCCCAGCAGCGTCTGTGGTTTCTGGAGCAACTGGAACCGGGCAACAGCACCTATCACCTGCCGGGTGCCTTGCGCCTGAAGGGCGAGCTAAATGTTGCAGCCGTGGGAACGGCGTTCGAGCGCGTGGCCGAGCGACATGCCAGCCTGCGCACGGTGTTCGCCACCGCTGAAGACGGCACGCCGGAGCAGGTGATTCAATCTGGTCAACCGCTGCCATTCGAACGTCTGCACGCAGCTGACGAAGCCGAAATGCAGGCGCTGGCCGACGCCTTCGCCCGACGCCCGTTTGACCTGGCCCAGGGCCCGCTGTGGCGCGTGGCGTTGATCGAACGCGCCGCAGACGATCACGTGCTGCTGGTCTGTCTGCACCACATCATCGCCGACGGTTGGTCGATTCAAGTGCTGCTGCTGGATTTCGTCGAGGCCTATCGCGCTGCCGTTCAAAACGATACTGACTCACTGCCAGCGCTGCCTCTGAGCTACGCCGACGTCGCCCTGTGGCAGCGCGCCTGTCTGGACGCGGGCGAGGGTGATCGGCAACTCGCCTACTGGCAGCAGCAACTGGGCGATGAGCCGCCGGTGCTGGAATTGCCGGCCGACCGTCCACGTCCAGCGCGCCAGAGTTTCCGTGGGGCGCGCCTGCCGTTCAGCTTCGACTCGGCACTGTCCGGGCGTATGCGTGAACTGGCCCGCCAGCGCGGCGTGACACTATTTACCGTCCTGCTCGCGGCCTATCAAGTGCTGTTGCAACGGCTGAGCGGCCAGACCGATCTGCGCATTGGCGTGCCCATTGCCGGCCGTCAGCGCGCCGAAACCGAGGGCCTGATCGGCTTCTTCGTCAACACCCAGATTCTGCGCGGCGACGTGCAGGCCGACGCCAGTTTCAACCAGATCATCGACAACGTTCGTCTGGCCTCCCAGGGCGCACAAGCCCATCAGGACCTGCCGTTCGAGCAACTGGTGGACGCCCTGGCGCCGGAACGCAGCCTCAGCCACAACCCGCTGTTTCAAGTGCTCTACAACCATCAGCAACGCCAGGACGAAGCGCTGCAATTGATGCCCGGCCTCAACGCCACGCTGATGCCGCTCGACAACGGCAGCGCGCAGTTCGACCTGGCGCTGCACACCTGGGAAAACGCGGCGGGGGAACTGGCGGGGAACTGGAATTACGCTACGGATCTGTTTGATCACGGCAGCATCGAGCGTTTGCATGGGCGTTTTGAGCAGCTGTTTGCCGAGTTGCTGGAGCGGCCGGATGCGGCGATTGGCGACTTCGAGTTGCTGGATGTTGAGGACCGCGCGCAGTTGGCGGTGGTCAATGACACGGCGCGGGATTGGTCTGATACCGAGCCGTTTGTGCATCGGCATTTTGAGCGGCTGGCGCAGGCACATCCCGAGCGGGAGGCTGTGCGCTTTGGCGATGCGGTGTTGAGTTATTGCGAACTGGATCAGCGTGCGAATCAGCTGGCCCATTACCTGCGCGAACAGGGCGTGGGGAGGGAATCTCTGGTGGGCGTGGCGGCGTTGCGATCGGTTGAGATGGTGGTTGCGCTGTATGCGGTGCTCAAAGCGGGTGCTGCGTATGTGCCACTGGACCCTGAGTACCCGGCAGATCGTCTGCGCTACATGCTGGAAGACGCCGGGATCGGGTTGCTGCTGAGCCACGATGGGGTGATCGCTGATTTGCCGGTCGTGGAAGGCCTGCGGGTGCTGAATCTGGATCATCTGGGATTGGCGGATTATCCCGTCACAGCGCCAGTTGTAGAGCTGCACCCCGAGCAGCTGGCCTACATGATTTACACCTCCGGTTCGACGGGGAAACCCAAGGGCGCCGGCAATACCCATGCCGCACTGTTCAACCGTCTGGCCTGGATGCAAGAGGCTTACGCACTCGACGCCTCGGACGCGGTATTGCAAAAAACGCCGTTCAGTTTTGACGTGTCAGTCTGGGAGTTCTTCTGGCCGTTGATGGTCGGTGCGCGTCTGGTGGTCGCTCAGCCCGGGGATCATCGCGATCCTCTGCTGTTGAAAGCGTTGATCCAACAGCAGCGCATCACCACACTGCACTTCGTCCCGTCGATGCTCGGTGCCTTCATGGCTCAGGACGATCTCGCCGGCTGTGCGTCCCTGAAACGCATCGTCTGCAGCGGCGAAGCCTTGCCTGCCGATCTGGCGCGGGAAACCCTTGAGCGCCTGCCAAATGCTGGCCTGTTCAATCTGTATGGCCCGACCGAAGCGGCCATCGACGTGACTCACTGGACGTGCGCTGATGAGCCGGGCGTTTCCGTGCCCATCGGCGCCCCCATCGCCAACCTGCAGATCCACATCCTCGACAGCCGCCTCAACCCGCAACCCGTCGGCGTGCCCGGCGAGCTGTACATCGGCGGCGACGGTTTGGCTCGCGGTTACCATCTGCGTCCGGGGCTGACCGCCGAGCGTTTTGTTGCCAGTCCGTTCGGCAGTGGCGAGCGTTTGTACCGCACCGGCGACCTGGCCCGCTGGCGTGCCGACGGCGTGGTGGAATACCTCGGCCGTCTCGATCACCAGATCAAACTGCGCGGCTTGCGCGTGGAAATCGGCGAGATCGAAGCGGCGCTGCTGGATCACCCCGCGGTCAGCGAAGCAGTGGTTATCGCCCGTGAACTCAGCACTGGGATGCAGCTGGT
Organism: Pseudomonas sp. AK106; assembly: GCF_053903055.1. Taxonomy (NCBI): domain Bacteria; kingdom Pseudomonadati; phylum Pseudomonadota; class Gammaproteobacteria; order Pseudomonadales; family Pseudomonadaceae; genus Pseudomonas; species Pseudomonas sp. AK106. The sequence continues at coordinate 3,526,874 of NZ_CP096426.1, read as the reverse complement.
GGGCTATCTGGTGGCCGACGATTTCGACGAAGAACACCTTCGCACTCAACTGAAACAACGCCTGCCGGACTACATGGTCCCGGCCCACTTCGTCACGCTGGACAGCTTGCCGCTGTCGGCCAACGGCAAGCTCGACCGCAAGGCGCTGCCCGACCCACAGATCCAGCAGCGCGCTTTCGAAGCACCGCTGGCCGGGGTCGAAACCCAGCTGGCGGCGTTGTGGCAAGACCTGCTCGGCGTCGCGCAAATCGGTCGCCAAGACAACTTCTTTGCCCTCGGTGGCGACTCGATCCTCAGCCTGCAAATCATCTCCCGCGCCCGCAAGGCCGGCATCGTGCTGTCGCCTCGGCAGATGTTCGAACGCCAGACCATCGCCGAACTGGCCCAGGTCGCCCAGGTGGTCAGTCAGGATGCGCCCGCGGTTGAGCGAATCGAGCTGAACCGCGACATACCGCTGACGCCGATTCAGCACTGGTTCTTCCAGCAGCCAATGCGCAACCGTAGCCACTGGAACCAGTCGCTGCTGCTGAACCCGAGCGAAGCGCTGGACCTCCCGGCGCTGACCCAAGCCCTTCACGCCGTGCTCAACCACCACGACGCCCTGCGGATGCGCTTTGTGCAGCAGGACAACGGCCAGTGGCAGCAACGCTATCGCGCCGAGCACTCCGCGGACGAAAATACCGCCGATGGCCTGATCTGGCAGCGTACAACCAGCCTGAACGAGCTGACCCCAGACTGCGACGAAGCCCAGGCCAGCCTCGATCTGAGGGACGGCCCGTTGCTGCGCGCCGTGCATTTCACCCTGGCCGAAGGCGGCGAGCGTCTGTTGCTGGTGGTGCATCATTTGGTGGTGGATGGCGTGTCGTGGCGCATCCTCCTGGAGGACCTGCAAAACGCCTACACCCAGGCCCAAGCCGGCCTCGCCATCGATCTCGGCGACAAGACCGCGTCGTTCCAGCGCTGGGCCAACCGCCTGCTCGATTTCGCCTACAGCGACGCGGTGCTGGCCGAAGCCGAATACTGGCGCAATCTGCCGTCAGCACCTGCGTTGCCCTGCGCCAATCCGAAGGGAGAGGCGCGACAAAGCAACGTGCGCCAGCTGCATTTGCAACTGGACGCTGCTCGCACCGAAAAGCTGATCAGCGAGGCGCCGGCGGCGTATCGCACGCAGATCAACGACCTGCTGCTGACCGCGCTGGTCCGCGCGATGAAGCGCTGGAGCGGCGAGTCCCAGGCGATGATCGCCCTGGAAGGCCACGGCCGCGAAGACCTGTTCGACGGCGTTGACCCGGCGCGCACCGTCGGCTGGTTCACCAGCCTGTACCCGGTCAGCCTGCACGCCCACGACGACCTCGACGTCGCCCTCAAACACACCAAGGAAACCCTGCGCGCTGTGCCCCACGGCGGCTTGGGTTACGGCCTGTTGCGCCATCTGCGCGGCGAGGCCTTGCCGGCGCTGGACGGCTGCGTGCTGTTCAATTACATGGGGCGACTGCAAAACAGCAGCAGGCTTTTCAATCTGGCCGAGGAGGGCAGCGGTGCCCAGCGCGCCGCCGATGCGCCGCTCAATGGCGAGCTGTCCATCGATGCGCAAATCCGTGACGGCCAGTTCAGCCTGACCTGCAGTTTCAGCAGCGAGCGCCATGAATCGGCGTCGATCCAACGCTTGCTAGACGCCTACGGCGAAGCGCTGAACGAGGTGATCGAACACTGCCGCCGCCACGCTGCGGTCACCCCGTCGGACTTCCCGGCACTCGCTCTGACTCAGGCACAACTCGACGCACTGCCGGTCGCCGCATGGGACATCGAACAGCTGTACCCGCTGACGCCGATGCAGCAAGGCCTGCTGTTTCACACCGAGCTGAGCGGCAGCGAGGTCGTCGATCCCGACAGCGCCCGCGATCTGTACATCAACCAGGTGGCTCTGGACATCGAACACTTGCCGGTGGCCCGTTTTAAATCGGCGTGGGCGGCGGCGGTGCAGCGTCATCCGATCCTGCGTGCGGCGTTCCTGCGCGTCTCCGGCAGCGAACAGCCGGTGCAACTGATTCGTCGCGATGCGGCGTTGGTCGTGCGCGAACTGGATCTACGTGAACTGGAACCGGGCGGCAGCGATCAGGCACTGGCCGACGTACTGGCGAACGAGCGCGAAACCCCGTTCGACCTGCACGCCGCGCCGCTGATGCGCGTGCTGCTGGTTCGCCAAAGCGAGACGCTGTGGAAGCTGGTCTGGACCTTCCACCACATTTTGCTGGACGGCTGGAGCAGCGCGGCGGTGCTGGGCGAAGTGATTCAGGCGGCGATGTCCGACGCCACCCCGCAGCCCGCCGGGCATTACGGCGACTACGTCGAATGGCTGCTGAGCCGGGATGCCGAGCGCAGCAAGGCCTTCTGGCAGAGCCATCTGGCCGGTTTCGATCAGCCCACGATGATGGCAGCAGCGCTGACCGCACCGACCTCCAGCACGGGCGAGCCGTTGCCGAACCAGGTGCGGGTCACGTCCATGGATCTGAACAGCGAACTGCTGAACAGCGCCGCCCGCCGCCAGCGCGTGACCGTCAACACGCTGATTCAGGCGGTGTGGGTGTTGCTGTTGCAGCGCTACACCGGCCAGCAACGGGTGGCGTTCGGCGCCACCGTGTCCGGTCGTTCCGCGCAAGTGCCGGGCATCGAACGCATGCTCGGGCTGTTCATCAACACCCTGCCGCTGGTGCAGGCACCCGAGGCGCAGCAGAAGGTCGGCGATTGGCTGAACGACCTGCAAGCCCACAACCTGGAACTGCGCGAGCACGAACACACGCCACTGTTTGAGGCCCAGCGCTATGCGGGTCACGCCGGTCGTGACCTGTTCGACAGCCTGCTGGTGTTCGAGAACTACCCAGTGGACGCGGTGCTGCGGGACAAGCAGGCCAACGGCGTCAACCTGGGTTCCGTCGAACTCAGCGACAAGACCCACTATCCGCTGAGCCTGGCGGTGGTGGCGGGCGAGCACGCCCATGTTCACGTCAACTACCACAGCAACGTGTTCAGCGCCGAACAGATCACGCGTCTGTGCGGGCATTTCCAGGCGCTATTGGACGGCCTCTGCCGCTTCCCCGAGGCGCGCATCGGCGAGCTGTCGATGCTCACCGAAGGCGACATCCAGCAGATGCACGCGTGGAACACGCCGCCGTTTTCGCCGTATGTGGATCGGCCGATTCACGAGCTGATCGCCGACCACGCACGCCTTCGTCCTGACGCCATCGCGCTGGTCCATCGCGAACAGCGCCTGACCTTCGCCGAGTTCGACCGACGCGCCAATCAACTGGCCCACGCCTTGCGCGCCCGGGGCATCGGCACCGAAGTGCGCGTGGCGATTGCCATGGAGCGGGGGATTGATTTGTGGCTGGCGTTCTACGCCGTTTTGAAATCCGGAGGGGCGTACATTCCGCTCGACCCGGATTACCCGACCGAGCGCCTGCGTTACATGCTGGAGGACGGTGGCGTGAAGCTGTTGATCAGCCACGATGCAGCGCTGGATCGAGTGCCGGTGGGCAACGTGCCGCTGCTCAACATCGACGAGCTTGATTGCTCGTCCGAGCCAGTGACGGCACCCGATGTGGTGATTCATCCGCAGCAACTGGCGTACCTAATCTACACCTCGGGCTCGACCGGCAAGCCGAAAGGCGCCGCCATCGCCCACGCCGACATCTCGATGCACATCCAGACCATCGGCGAGCGCTACCGCTTCACCCCGGAAGACCGCAAGTTTCACTTCCTGTCGATCAGCTTCGACGGCGCCCATGAAGGCTGGATGATGCCGCTGTGTTACGGCGCGCGAGTCGTGTTGCGCGATCAGGAGTTGTGGAGCGTCGAACAGACCTACGACACGCTGATTCGCGAAGGCATCACCGTGGCCTCGTTCCCGCCGAGCTACCTGCGTCAGCTGTCCGACTGGGCCGGGGTGCAGGGCAAGGGTCCTGGCGTGAAGACCTACTGCTTCGCCGGTGAAGCTTTCAGCCGCGAAATGCTCCACGACGTCATTCGTAACCTGCAACCGCTGTGGATCATCAACGGTTATGGCCCGACCGAAACCGTGGTCACGCCGACGCTGTGGCTGGCGTCTGCCGAGACCGCCGATTTCACCACCGCCTACGCGCCGATTGGTGATCTGGTAGGTGATCGCCAAGGCTATGTGATGGACGCGGACCTCAATCCGCTGCCCCAAGGGATTGCGGGCGAACTCTATCTGGGTGGCGCCGTGGCGCGGGGTTATCTCGACCGTCCCGGCGCAACGGCCGAGCGCTTTCTGCCGCACCCGTTCCGGGCCGGCGAGCGGATTTATCGCAGCGGCGACCGCGTGCGCCTGAACAGCAAGGGGCTGCTGGAATACCTCGGCCGTATCGACCATCAGATCAAAATCCGTGGCTTCCGCATCGAGGCCGGCGAGATCGAAGCGGCGCTGAAAGCGTGCGAAGGCGTGCGCGAAGCCTTGGTCGTTGTCCGTGACAGCGCGAACGGAAAGGTCCTGCTGGGTTATGTCGGCGGAAACGGTCTGGCGGAGGACAGCCTCAAGCAGCAGCTGAAAAACACCCTGCCGGAATACATGGTGCCGGCGCACATCGTGGTCATGGAGCGCCTGCCGCAGTTGCCCAATGGCAAGCTCGACCGCAACGCGCTGCCTGACCCGCAGGTGATCTCCAGCGATTATCAGGCGCCGCAAACGCTCCTTGAACAGCAATTGGCGGCGCTGTGGCAGCCGTTGCTGGGCATCGACGCCGTCGGCCGCAACGATCACTTTTTCGAACTCGGCGGCCACTCGCTGCTGGCGATGCAGCTGATCTCCCGGCTGCGCCATGAGCATCAATTGAGCGTGCCGTTGCGGGTGCTGTTCGACGCGCCGCGCCTCAGTGATTTCGCCCAGCGCATCACCGGGCTGACAGGCATTGATTCGCCCCAGCTAGAGCTGTCCCCACGCCAGCAAGAATGCGCCGTGCAGTCCTTTTCCCAGCAGCGCTTGTGGTTCCTCGATCAACTGCAACCCGGCGGCCATGCCTACAACCTGCCGGGCGCCGTGCGCTTGTGCGGCGACCTGAACGAGGCTGCGTTGCAGGCGGCCTTCGACGGCCTGACCGCACGCCATGAAGTACTGCGCACACGGTTCCTGGCGGTCAATGGCATGCCGATGCAACAGATCGAGCCTGCCCAGTCTGTGCAGATTGAGCGGATAGACATCACCGCCGAGCCGAATCTCGACACCGCTTTCAACGCCCTGGCCCAGGCCTTCGTCAAGCGCCCGTTCGACCTGTCGCGCAGCCCGGTCTGGCGGCTGGCGCTGGTGCGTGTCGCGCCTGATGAGCAGCGTCTGCTGCTGTGCCTGCACCACATGATCTCGGACGGCTGGTCAGTGCGCGTGCTGCTGCAGGAATTCTGTGAGCTGTACCGCGCGGCCGTGGAAAACCGCGCGCCGCAACTCGCGCCATTGCCGGCGCAATACGCCGACTTTGCCGCCTGGCAGCGCGAATGGCTGGCGGCGGGCGAGGGCGAGCGGCAACTGAACTACTGGCGCGAGCAACTGGGTGACGAGCACCCGGTGCTGGAACTGCCCACCGACCGGCCCCGCCCGCCCCAGCAGAGTTATCGCGGCGACCGCGTGCTGTTCGCCTTCGATGCCGCGTTCAGCCAGCGTGTGCGCGGGTTCGCGAAACAGCAGGGCGTCACGCCGTTCATGGCGATTCTGTCGGCCTACCAAGTATTGCTGCACCGCCTGAGCGGGCAGAACGACCTGCGCATCGGCGTGCCGATTGCCGGCCGTTCGCGGCTGGAAGTCGAAGGGCTGATCGGCTTTTTCGTCAGCACCCAGGTGCTGCGCGCCGAGGTGTCTGCCGAGCTGAGCTATCGCCAGGTGCTGGAGCAGGCCAAGGCGCGGACCCTCGGCGCCCAAGCCCATCAGGACCTGCCGTTCGAGCAATTGGTCGAAGCGCTGCAACCTGCGCGCAGCCTGAGCCACAACCCGCTGTTCCAGGTGGCCTACGATCACGAGCAGCAGAACTTCGAATCACTCGCCGGGCTGCCGGGCCTACGCGCCGACGTGCTGCCGCTGGACGATGGCAGCAGCCAGTTCGACCTGGCGCTGAACACCCACGAAGACGCCGAGGGCGGGCTGGGTGGGTCGTGGAATTACGCCACGGATCTGTTTGATCACGGCAGCATTGAGCGTTTGCATGGGCGTTTTGAGCAGCTGTTCGCCGAGTTGATCGAGCAGCCGGACGCGGCGATTGGCGATTTCGAGCTGCTGGATGCCGAGGATCGCGCGCAGTTGGCGGTGGTCAATGACACGGCGCGGGAGCGGTCTGATACCGAGCCGTTTGTGCATCGGCATTTTGAGCGGCTGGCGCAGGTACATCCCGACCGGGAAGCGGTGCGCTTCGGCGATGAGACGCTGAGTTATCGCGAGCTGGATCAGCGTGCCAATCAGCTGGCCCATTACCTTCGCGAGCAGGGCGTCGACCGGGAATCGCTGGTGGGCGTGGCGGCGTTGCGCTCGGTGGAGATGGTGGTTGCGCTGTATGCCGTGCTGAAGGCGGGCGGGGCGTATGTGCCGCTCGATCCGGAGTACCCGGCGGACCGTCTGCGCTACATGCTCGAAGACGCCGGGATCGGGTTGCTGCTGAGCCACGATGCCGTGATCAATGACCTCCCGGTTGTGGAAGGCCTGCGAGTGGTGAACCTCGATCACCTGGCACTGGCGGATTATCCGGTCACAGCGCCAGTTGTAGAGCTGCACCCCGAACAACTGGCCTACATGATTTACACCTCCGGTTCGACCGGCAAACCCAAGGGCGCGGGCAACACTCACGCCGCGCTGTTCAACCGTTTGGCCTGGATGCAAGAGGCCTATGTTCTCGACGCCTCGGACGCGGTACTGCAAAAAACGCCGTTCAGTTTCGATGTGTCGGTCTGGGAGTTCTTCTGGCCGTTGATGGTGGGCGCGCGTTTGGTGGTCGCTCAACCGGGGGATCATCGCGATCCGCTGCTGTTGAAATCGCTGATCGAACAACAGCGCATCACCACGCTGCACTTCGTCCCGTCGATGCTTGGGGCCTTCATGGCTCAGGACGATGTCGCCGGCTGTGCGTCCCTGAAACGCATCGTCTGCAGCGGCGAAGCCTTGCCTGCAGACTTGGCGCGGGAAACCCTTCAACGCCTGCCCAAGGCCGGCCTGTTCAACCTGTATGGCCCGACGGAAGCGGCCATCGACGTGACTCACTGGACTTGCGCTGATGAGCCGGGCGTTTCCGTGCCCATCGGCGCCCCCATCGCCAATCTGCAGATCCACATCCTCGACAGCCGCCTCAACCCGCAACCCGTCGGCGTACCCGGTGAGCTGTACATCGGCGGCGCCGGTTTGGCTCGCGGTTACCATCTGCGTCCCGGCCTGACCGCCGAGCGCTTCGTTGCCAGCCCGTTCGGCACCGGCGAGCGTCTGTATCGCACCGGTGACCTGGCCCGCTGGCGTGCCGATGGCGTGGTGGAATACCTCGGCCGTCTCGATCACCAGATCAAACTGCGCGGCCTGCGGGTTGAGATCGGCGAGATCGAAGCGGCGCTGCTGGATCACCCCGCCGTCAACGAAGCGGTGGTTATCGCCCGTGAACTCAGCACTGGGATGCAGCTGGTGGGCTATCTGGTGGCCGAGGACTTCGACGAAGAACACCTGCGCACTCAACTGAAACAACGCCTGCCGGACTACATGGTCCCGGCCCACTTCGTCACGCTGGACAGCCTGCCGCTGTCCGCCAACGGCAAGCTCGACCGCAAGACGTTGCCCGACCCACACATCCAGCAACGGGCCTTCGAAGCGCCACTGGCGGGGGTCGAAACCCAGCTGGCCGCGCTGTGGCAAGACCTGCTTGGCGTGGCGCAGATCGGCCGTCAGGACAACTTCTTCGTCCTCGGCGGGCATTCGCTGCTCGGCATTCAACTGGTGGCCCAGATCCGCCGCGACCTGAAACTTGAGCTGCCCCTGCGTGCGCTGTTCGAGTCGCCGGTGCTGGCCGATCTGGCCCACTACCTGAACACCCAGGCGCTCGCCACGGCGATGCCTGCTCTGCAGCGTCGCACTGACCGGGAATTCGCGCCGCAGTCCTTCGCCCAGCAGCGCCTGTGGTTCCTCGCGCAACTGGAGCCCGAGAGCGTCGCGTACAACCTGCCGTGCGTGCTCAACCTCAGCGGCGCGCTGAAACTTGATGCCCTGCAGCAGACCTTCGACGCCCTGGCGGCCCGTCACGAAACCCTGCGCACCTGCTTCCGCCCATCCCCGATGCAAAACGGGGAGGCGGTGCCGCAGCAACGGATTTTGCCGATCAGCAGCGTGCACATCGGCCGTCACGATCTGCGCGACAACGCGGCGCCGGAAGCCGCCTTCGACGCGCTGGCCGAGGCGTTCATGAATCAGCCGTTCGACCTCGATGCCGAGCGTGCGCCGTGGCGGGTGGCCCTGGCACGGGTGGCGGACGATCAGTGGCGCCTGCTGCTGTGCATGCACCACATCATCTCCGACGGCTGGTCGGTGCAGGTCATGCTGGAGGACTTCGCCGCGTTGTACCGCCGGTTCGCCCAGGGCAGCGAGGTGCAATTGCCCGAGCTAAGCGTGCACTACGCCGACTACGCCCGCTGGCAGCGCGAACACCTGAGCGGCGCTGAGCGCGAGCGCCAGTTGAACTGGTGGCGTGAAGCCTTGGGTGACGAGCAGCCGGTGCTGGAACTGCCGGCGGACCGTTCGCGTCCGGCCGAGCGCGACGGCAAAGGCGGGCGCCATGCCTTCGTCCTGCCGCAGGATCTGGCCGACACGCTGCGCCAGACCGCCAAGACCCACGACGCCACGCTGTTCATGCTGTTTCTGGCCTCGTTCGACACGCTGCTCTATCGCCTCAGCGGCCAGCGCGACTTGCGCATCGGCGTGCCGGTGGCGGGGCGTGCCGAGGTGCAGACCCAGAGCCTGATCGGCTTCTTCGTCAACACCCTGGTGCTGCGCGCCGAAGTCAGCGGCGACCAGCCGTTCACCGCGCTGCTCGCCCAGGTCAAGGACAACCTGCTCGGCGCCCATGCCCATCAGGACCTGCCGTTCGAACAACTGGTGGAGGCGCTGCAACCGGCGCGCAGCCTGAGCGTCAACCCGCTGTTCCAGGTCAGCTACAACCATCAGCAGCAGCCGGACCTGTCGCTGCTGCAGTTCGACGACCTGAGCTGCGAAGCCCGCCAATGGGACATCAAGGGCGCGCAATTCGACCTGGTGCTGGGCACCTTCGAGCACCGCGACGGCAGTATCAGCGGCTACCTCGATTACGCCATTGACCTGTTCGACGCCTCAACCGTGGCGCGTTTGTTCGAGCAACTGGTCACGCTGCTGCGGGCGATCTGCGCCCAGCCCGACGCCGCCATCGGCGACCTGCCGTTGCTCGGCGAGACCGACCTGGCCGCGCTGGATCAATGGAACACGCCGCCGTTTTCGCCTTATGTCGATCGGCCGATTCACGCGCTGATCGCCGACCACGCACGCCTTCGGCCCCACGCCATTGCGCTGGTCCACGGCGAGGAACGCCTGACCTTCGCCGAGTTCGACCGTCGTGCCAATCAACTGGCTCACGCCTTGCGCGCCCGGGGCATCGGCACCGAAGTTCGGGTGGCGATTGCCATGGAGCGGGGGATTGATCTGTGGCTGGCGTTTTATGCGGTGCTCAAGTCCGGGGGCGCGTACATCCCGCTCGACCCGGATTACCCGACAGAGCGCCTGCGTTACATGCTGGAAGACGGCGGCGTGAAGCTGCTGATCAGCCACGACGCTGCGCTGGGTCGTGTGCCGGTCGGTGATGTGCCGCTGCTGAATATCGATGAACTGGATTGCTCATCCGAGCCAACTACGGCACCGGATGTGGTCATTCACCCGCAGCAACTGGCCTATCTGATTTACACCTCGGGTTCGACCGGCAAGCCAAAGGGCGCGGCCATCGCCCACGCCGACATCTCGATGCACATCCAGACCATCGGCGAGCGTTATCGCTTTACCCCGGAAGACCGCAAGTTCCACTTCCTGTCGATCAGCTTCGACGGCGCCCACGAAGGCTGGATGATGCCGCTGTGCTACGGCGCCCGCGTCGTACTGCGCGATCAGGAGTTGTGGAGCGTCGAGCAGACCTACGACACGCTGATCCGCGAAGGCATCACCGTCGCCTCGTTCCCGCCGAGCTACCTGCGTCAGCTGTCCGACTGGGCCGGCGTGCAGGGCAAAGGCCCTGGCGTGAAGACTTACTGCTTCGCCGGCGAAGCTTTCAGCCGCGAAATGCTCCACGACGTCATTCGTAACCTGCAACCGCTGTGGATCATCAACGGTTACGGCCCGACCGAGACTGTAGTCACGCCAACGCTGTGGCTGGCCTCCGCCGAGACCGCTGATTTCACCACCGCCTACGCGCCGATTGGTGATCTGGTGGGTGATCGTCAGGGCTATGTGATGGACGCCGATTTGAACCCGCTGCCCCAGGGCATCGCGGGCGAGTTGTACCTGGGTGGTGCCGTGGCGCGGGGTTATCTCGACCGTCCCGGCGCAACCGCCGAGCGTTTCTTGCCGCACCCGTTCCGCTCCGGTGAGCGCATCTACCGCAGTGGCGACCGCGTGCGCCTCAACAGCGAGGGACTGCTGGAATACCTCGGCCGTATCGACCATCAGATCAAGATCCGTGGCTTCCGCATCGAGGCCGGTGAAATCGAAGCGGCGCTCAAGGCCTGCGAGAGCGTGCGTGAAGCGCTGGTGATCGTCCGCGACAAAGGCAACGGCAAGCAGTTGCTCGGCTACGTCGGCGGCAATGATCTGTCGGAAGACAGCCTCAAGGATCAGCTGAAAAACACCCTGCCGGAATACATGGTGCCGGCGCACATCGTGGTCATGGAGCGCCTGCCGCAGTTGCCCAACGGCAAGCTCGATCGCAACGCGCTGCCTGATCCGCAGCTCGGCAGTCAGGCCGTCGAAGCGCCGGAAGGTGAGCGCGAAGTCGAGCTGGCAAAGGTCTGGCAACAATTGCTGGGCGTCGAAACCATCAGCCGTCAGGACAGCTTCTTCGAGCTGGGCGGCGATTCGATCCAGTCGTTGGCGGTCATCACCCGTCTGCGTCAGGTCGGTTTCAAGCTGCTGCCCAAAGACGTGTTCAGCCATCCGCGGCTCAAGGATCTGGCCCTGCGCCTCACGGTCATCGAGGCCGGCGCAGCGCCGTTGATTGAAGACGCGCCGAAGGGCGAGTTGCCGTTGACGCCGATTCAGGCGCATTTCTTCGAGCAGCCGATGAGCAACCGCGCGCACTTCAACCAGGCGCTGTTGCTGGACGTGCAGCGCCCGCTGGAAGCGGCATTGCTGAGCAAGGCGCTGGACGCGCTGCTGGGTCATCACGATGCCCTGAACCTGAGTTTCCATCAGCACGCCGACGGTCGCTGGCAGCAGCGCTATCGAGCGACACCGGCTGTCGACAGCCTCTGGCTGCGTGACGTGGCCGACGAGCGCGCCATGACTGCGCTGTGCGAACAGGCCCAGCGCAGCCTTGACCTGCATAACGGCCCGCTGTTGCGCGTGGTGCTGGCGCAGATACCTGAAGGGCAAAAGCTGTTGCTGGTCGCTCATCACCTGGTGGTCGACGGCGTGTCGTGGCGGGTGCTGCTGGAGGATCTGGCGCGGGCTTACGCCCAGATTGCTTCGGGCAGCTCGGTCGATCTGGGGCCGAAATCCAGCAGCTTTCAGCGCTGGGCCCGGCATCTGGTCGATGCGGCACAAGCGCCTGAGCGTCAAACCGAAGTGGGCCAGTGGCGGGAGCAGGTCGGCAGCACCGAGCCGGTGTGGCCGGTGGACCACCCGGAAGGCCGCGCCACGCAACAGGACCTCGAACAGTGCGAGCTGCTGCTGGACGCCGGGCTGACCCGCCGTCTGCTGCGCGAAGCCCCGGCGGCACTGGCGGCGCGCACTGATGAAATTCTGTTGGCGGTGCTCGCCGAAGCGCTCAAGGACTGGAGTGGCCAGCCCGACACCCTCATCGCGCTGGAAGGCCATGGCCGCGAAGCCCTCGCCGACGGCCTGGATGTGGGTCGCACAGTGGGCTGGTTCACCAGTCTGTTCCCGCTGCGGGTGCGTGCTGCGAACGACATCCGCCAGACCCTCGCCAGCGTGCGCGACAGCCTGCGGGGCTTGCCGGACAAGGGCGTCGGCTTCGGCCTGCTGCGCTATCTGGGCAACGATTCGGCGCGTCAGTCATTGGCCGCGCTGGCGGAGCCCAAGGTGGTGTTCAACTACCTGGGTCAGTTTGATCAGGACCTGGGCGATGGCCGCTTCTCGCCGTCGAAGGTGTCGGCCGGCGCGCTGGTGGACCCGTCCACGCCGCTCAATCGCGAGCTGGAAATCAACGGTCAGGTGTTCGCCGGGCAACTGGGGCTGACTTTCCGTTTCAGCGGTCAGCGCTATCAGCGCCAGACCATCGAACGCCTGCAAGCGGCTTATCGCGATGCGCTGGTCGCACTGCTGGAAAGCCTGCCGTCGGCACAGCCAGCCGCGCCGCAATCGACTGCACCGCAAAACCAGCGTGTCAGCCGCGACGGCGCGCCGAATCCATTGATTCGTCTGAGCGGCGGCGCCAGTGACAAGCCGCCGGTGTTCTGCGTGCACCCGGTCAGCGGCACGGTGGTGGGTTACTACGCACTGGCCCGTCGGCTGTCTGCGCAGTGGGACGTGTGGGGCATTCAGAACCGTCAGGTGCTGGACGGTCAGTGGCGCGACAGTTCTATCGAGCAAATGGCCCGCGACTACGTCAAGGCGCTGCTCGAACAGCAGCCGTCCGGCCCATACCGGCTGATCGGCTGGTCCATGGGCGGGACCATGGTCCTGGAAATGGCCCGGCTGCTGACCCGACTCGGCAAGCGCGTCGAGTTCGTCGGCCTGATCGACGGCTACGTACCGGGCGCCGGTCAGCCGCGTCCTGCCGTGCCAGAAACCCCGGTTCTCGACGCTGAGGACGAGGGCCTTGAAGCCGACGCGCACTGGCAACAGTTGCTCGGCGTCGAGCGGCACATGCGCCAGCTGGCCAATCAATGCCGCCAGATCCACGCCCTCAGGGTGCCGGTCTACGCCTGGTGGGCCGAGCGCTCGCCGGAAAATAACGATAACGCACCGGCTCTTCTGGAGCAGGGCATGGGTGTTCGCTTGCAGGTTTCTGCCTGGATCGACGCCGACCACCTTTCGATCGTCCGTGATCAGCCGTTCATCACTCAGCTTGCCGAGGCCCTCGCGCAGGTCAACGAACGCCCTCATTCCTACGATTCCCAGGAGCACGAACATGCATAGCCAACACAATGTGACGCCGATTGCCGCCCGCCACAGCGAGGCGCTGTCGAGCAGCCCGGACGCCGCCGTGGCCAACGCCGACTACCGCTTTGCGCCGACCCCGCGACTGGAGCGGCAGGCCGCCGTGGAATCCAATGCGCGCAGCTACCCACGGCGCATCCCCCTGGAACTCAAGCGCGCCCAGGGCATTCACGTGCAGGACAGCGAAGGGCGCTGGTTCATCGATTGCCTGGCCGGCGCCGGCACTCTGGCACTTGGGCATAACCACCCCGAGGTGATCCAGGCGATGCGCGCCACCCTCGACGGCCAGCGTCCGCTGCACACCCTGGACCTGATGACTGAAGCCAAGGACGATTTCATCAACGAGCTGTTCGCCTTGCTACCGCCAGAATTCGCCAAGGACGCGCGCATTCAGTTTTGCGGCCCGGCCGGTACCGATGCGGTGGAAGCGGCGCTGAAACTGGTACGCACCGCCACCGGGCGCAGCAATCTCATGGCTTACCACGGCGCCTATCACGGCATGACCCAGGGCGCGCTTGCGCTGATGGGCAACTTGGGGCCGAAGACTTATCTGGACGGCATGGCCGGCGGCGCGCAGTTCCTGCCGTTTCCCTACGACTACCGCTGCCCGTTCGGCGTCGGTGGCGAGGCCGGCGAGCGCATCGGCCTGCACTACATCGAGAACCAGCTGACCGACCCGGAAAGCGGCGTCCTGCCGCCGGCCGGGATGATTCTGGAAACCCTGCAGGGGGAGGGCGGCGTGGTGCCGACCTCGGCCAACTGGCTGCGGGAAATCCGCCGCATCACCCGCGACGCTGGCGTGCCGCTGATTCTCGACGAAATCCAGTGTGGCGTCGGTCGCACCGGCAAGCCGTTTGCCTTCGAACACGCGGGTATCGTGCCGGACGTGCTGGTGCTGTCCAAAGCCATCGGCGGCAGCCAGCCGATGGCGGTGGTCGTCTACAACAAGTCCCTGGACGTGTGGAAACCGGGCTCCCACGCCGGCACCTTCCGTGGCAATCAGCTGGCGATGGTGGCGGGTTCGACAACCTTGCGCATCGTCCGCGAACAGCAACTGGACCTGCACGCCGCCGCCATGGGCGAGCGCCTGATCGGCCACCTGCGCTCGCTGCAGAAGGACTTCCCGCAGATGGGTGATGTGCGTGGCATGGGCTTGATGCTCGGGGTGGAAATGGTCGATCTCGACGGCCGCCCGGACGCCCTCGGTCACTTCCCCCACAGCGGCGCGCTGGCCTCGAATGTTCAGCGTGAGTGCTTGCAACGCGGCCTGATCATCGAAGTGGGCGGGCGGCACTCGTCGGTCATTCGCTTCCTGCCGCCGCTGATCGTCACCGCGACGCAAATCGACCAGATCGCCGACATCTTCGCCGCCGGCGTTTCAGCGGCCGTCAAACAGCGTTAAACCCTTGTTGTAACAGCGTTGAACCAGGGCGTAGGACCAGCAGTGGCCCTTCGCCCTTTTTTACGATAAGAATGGTAATGAGAAACGTTCTTTGTTACATTTTCACGCTTTTTTGACATATGTGGTCAATTTTGGGGCCTTGCCCCGTGTGATATCAAAGGGAGGGGGAGTTCGGATGGCGAGCAATAACAAGGGTCAATTCAAGGTCAATGCCTTGGCCGCACTGGTCGCAACGGTCGCCTGCCACGGCGCGGCGTGGGCGGCGGATGCCCCGGCCAAGGCCGAGCAGGGCGCTACCATCGAGCTGCAGAATTCGGTGGTCACCGGCGAAGCACCCGAAGGGGAGCAAACCGTAGGCTATCAGGTGAAAAACAGCACGGCCGGCACCAAGACCAGCACACCGCTGTCGGAAACCCCGCGCTCGGTGTCAGTGGTGACACGCCAGCGCATTCAGGATCAGGGCTCGCAATCCCTGACCGACATCCTCGGTTACGTCCCCGGCATCTTCGCCCCGCCATTCGCCGTCGGCGACGGCCTCGCGGGCGACCTGTTCTCCATTCGCGGCTACAACGCCACCGACTACGGTTACGGCCTGCTCAAGGACGGCCTGCGTCTGCAAGGCAACCGTTACGACACCACCACCGAACCCTATGGCCTGGAACGCACTGAAGTGTTCCGCGGCCCGAGCTCGATCCTCTACGGCGAAAACGCGCCGGGCGGGCTGGTCAACCTGGTCAGCAAGCGCCCGACCGAAACGCCCCAGGGCGAAGCCAAATTCACCTACGGCAGCAACAACCGCCGCCAGCTCTCCCTCGACGTCTCCGGCCCGCTGACCGACGACAACCGCATCCTCGGCCGCGTGGTCATGCTCGGCCGCAACGCCGACACCCAAGTGGACTCGGTGCCTGACGACCGCATCTACATCGCGCCGTCGATGACCTTCAACTTCGACGAAGACACCGCGCTGACCCTGCTCTCGTCCTACCAGCGCGACCGCACCAAGCTGCTGCTCGGCTACCCCGCAGCGGGCACCTTGCTGAACAACGTCAACGGCAAGATCGGCAAGGACCAGTTCAACGGCAACCCGAACTGGGACGACTTCGAGCGCGAAACCTGGACCCTGGGTTACGAGTTCAAGCACCAGCTCAACGACACCTGGCAGTTCCGCCAGAACTCGCGCTTCATGGAATCGCGTCTGGACCGTCATGAGACCTGGCCAGGTGATCTTAGTAATTCTGGCTTCGGTAGCACGCTGAGCAGCCAAGCCTACGATCGCGACAACAAGTCGATCACCTACTCGCTGGACAACCAGTTCGAAGGCCACTTCACCTCCGGCGCACTGGAAAACACCGTGCTGCTGGGCGCGAGCTACGACCGCACCTCTTACAACCAAGACTGGGCGATCGGTAACGGCGGTACCTACAACGCCTTTAGTCCGGTGTTTCCGTCGGGCACTCCACGGATGCTCGTTACAGCGCAGAACTCGCAACTGGACCAGCAGATGTACGGCGTTTACGGCCAGCTGCAGAGCAAGTACAACAACTGGATCTATCTGTTGGGCGGTCGCCAGGACTTCGTCAACAGCCAGTACCGCAACCGCGCCGGAACCGCCAGTGGCGCCGCAGACCTGGACGGCTGGGACCATCGTTTCAGCTGGCAGACCGGCTTGATGTACCAGTTCGAGAACGGTATTTCGCCGTACGTGAGTTACTCGACGGCGTTCACGCCGGTGCAGCAGTCGTCGCAACCGAACGGTGAGTTGCTGGACCCGATCCTCAGCGAGCAGTACGAGGTGGGCCTGAAGTACGAGCCGGCTGGCTGGAACACGACGTTCAGCGCGGCGGTGTTTGACCTGACCAAGACCCACGACGTGATTGCCGGTTCGAACGGGTTCAGCCGTCAGATCGGCAAGAGCGAGTCGAAGGGCGTGGAGCTGGAGGTCAACAGTGATGTGACCAAGAACCTGAGCCTGACGGCGTCGTACACCTACACCGATGCGCGGGTGACGAAGGACAGTCCGGGCTCGTTGTACGAGGATCATCAGTTGACCGGCATACCGCGTAATCAGGCGAGTACGTGGGCGACGTATCGCTTCCTGGATGGCCCGATGAGCGGTTTCCGTGTGGGTGGCGGGGTGCGTTATTTCGACAATACGTTCGCGTATACCGCGCCGACGTTGTACGGGAAGTTGAAGACGGGCGATGTGACGCTGGTGGATGCGTTGGTGGGGTATGACATCGATAAGCATTGGTCGGTGGATGTGAATGCGAAGAATCTGTTCGACAAGGAGTATGTGAGCGGCTGCAATAACGCGGGTCGGTGTTATTGGGGCGAAGAGCGTACGGTCCTGGGCACTGTGGCGTTCCGCTGGTAATCCGTTAGGGGACCGATTTATTTAATCCGTTAGGGGACCGATTTATTTACAGCGCTTCATCGTAAATTAATCTGTCCCCGAGGTGCGCGGTGCGGCTTATTGCGCCAGGATCAAAAGCGTCTGCCTAGGGGCAGACGTTTCGCCTTCGGCGAGTTACTTGGAAAAGCACCCCAAGTAACCAAGGGTGCTTGCTCTCGGTTGGGCCCGACTTCGTCGGGTTCCTTCACTCCGGTCCCGCTCCGTGGGCCCGCTGCCATCCGCCATCCATGGCGGGGGGCAGCTCTCGCCGCATCCATGCGGCTCGGCCCACTGCGCGAGACCTCCGTTCAGCCTGCACCCAAGTCGCGATGGGTGTCGTCTGAGCTTCATGTGTATGAAGATCAAAAGCAACGGCTTCCCGGCTAAAGCCGGTCCTACAGTCGAGGCACCGCCAATTCCACTGGACGCCTGCGATCCCTTTGTAGGACCGGCTTCAGCCGGGAAGAGGCCAGCCCACTCCCCAACAATTTTGCTGATAGCACCCCCTCCCTTTATCGATCGTGCCCACGCTCCGCGTGGGCATGCATCCTGTGACGCTCCGCGTCACCCCACCTAAGAAGGGACGCGGAGCGTCCTAGGCGGCATTACCACGCGGAGCGTGGGAACGATCACAACCGCATGTTCTTCGCTTCTGCCGTTGATCTTCCTACACAAAAAGCCCAGTCACCGCCAAACGCGACTTGGGTGCAGGCTGAACGCAGACGACGCGCAGTGGGTCGAGCCGCATGGATGCGGCGAGAGCGCCGTCAGGACATGGATGTCCGTTCGGCGCGGGCCCACGGAGTGTCGTCGGAGTGAAGGAACCCTGACGAAGGAAGGGCCCAACCAGGAGCAAGCACCCTTGGTTACTTGGGGTGCTTTTCCAAGTAACTCGCCGAAGGCGAAACGATCTGCCGTTAGGCAGATGCTTGTGATCTTCAAGCTTCACGCGGCAACAGATTTTTTACTGAAAACCACTAACCATCCCGCCCCCTCGTTCGTCTTTCAGGTAAGGCGCGCTTACCTGCGCCGTTCCAACACCACGAGGGATAACACATGAGCTTCGACAGCGAAAACACACAGTTCCGGGTCGTCATCAACCACGAAGAACAGTACTCCATCTGGCCCGACTACAAAGCCATCCCGGACGGCTGGAAAAGCGTCGGCGTCGAAGGCGACAAACAGACCTGCCTCAACCACATCGAAAACGTCTGGAACGACATGCGCCCCCTCAGCCTGCGCAAGGCCATGGCCTGAACCCACCCCCTTCAGCCACATCAGGAGCGTCCCGCCCATGAACATGCGCATGCTCACCCCCGAACGCCTGCGCCTTGAAGCCGGCTTCCCCCTGCGCGTCCAGCCCGGCCAGACCGGCGTCTCCCTGGCCGCCGAAATCGACGCCCTGCGCAACGTCGTCGACCACTCCCTAGAACGCGACGGCGCCATCCTCTTCAGCGGCTTCACCCCTGAAGGCGTCGAAGGCTTCCAGCAGTTCGCCGCCTCTTTCGGCCACCCGCTGCTCAACTACGAATTCGGCTCCACCCCGCGCAGCCAGGTCGATGGCAAAGGCGTCTACACCTCCACCGAATACCCGGCCCACCGCTCGATCCCCCTGCACAACGAACAGGCCTACACCACCGAATGGCCCATGCGCATCTTCTTCTACTGCGCCAAAGCCGCGGCCAGCGGAGGCGAGACGCCGATTGCCGACAGCCGCTGGGTGTTCCAGCGCATCAGTCCGGCGCTGCGCAAACGCTTTGAAGAAAAGCGCCTGATGTACGTGCGCAACTACGGCAACGGTCTCGACCTGACCTGGCAACAGGTCTTCAACACCGAGCGCCACAGCGACGTCGAAGACTACTGCCGCCCCCGGGGCATCCAGTGCGACTGGAACGAGGACGGCGACCTGCGCACCCGGCAGCTGGTGCAAGGCGTCGCCCAGCATCCGCGCACCAAAGACTGGGTCTGGTTCAACCAGGCGCACCTGTTCCACCTATCGAACCTGGACGAGGAGATGCAGGAGATCCTCCTCGACACCGTTGGCGAAGAAGGCCTGCCGCGCAACGTCTACTACGGCGACGGCAGCCCGCTGGAGGCCGACGCCCTGGCAGAAATTCGTGGCGTGCTGAGCGAATGCGAAGTGGTCTTCCCCTGGCAGACCGGCGACGTGCTGATGCTCGACAACATGCTCACGGCGCACTCGCGCAAGCCGTTCAGCGGCGAACGCAAAGTCGTGGTCGCCATGGCCGAAGGCGTCAGCGGCGACACCCTGCACACCCTTTCCTGAGTCCGATATTCATGCAGAAAACCAAGCTTGTTTACGTCTGGTCGCTGCGTAACGCCGCGGCGGACAAGGCCGGTCAATACGTCGATTACCACGGCGAGCAGCGTTACATGACCTCGCCGCTGGAGTACCTGGTCAAGGCGCTCAACGACACCGCCCTCGGCGATCACTACTCGCTGGAAGCGATCATCTACGACGAGAATCCTGAGTCCGCGCGGGACCGCGAGAGCATCAAGGACTACGGGTTCAAGCCGGGGCAGGGCGCCCACTGGTTCTACCCGGCGGGCCTGACGGTGCAGGGGCGCAAGGTCGATGACCTGCTGGAAAACGTGCCGTCGAGCTACCGCGCCTTGCCCCTCGACGACAGCGCGCGGCCGGCCGGCAAGTCGGATTTCGAGCGACGTCTCGGCGAGCGACTGCACGCGCTGGGCGCCGACGTCGTGGTCCTCGACGGGTTGCTGGTGATCCTCGACGAACTGGTGCGCGAAGGCGCTGATTTCCATCGCCGCATCTTCAACGTGCACCCGGGCATCACGCGGCTGGAGTCACCGTACGAACGGCGCGGAGCCTATGCCACCCTCGACGCGCTGTACGGCGCCCGGGGCAAGAAAGTGGTCGACTGGACCACGCGGGAGATGGTCGACACGCCGGTGGTGAACATGACCGGCGCGTCGTTCCATTACGTCGACACCGGCATCGATTCCGGTGAGGTGGTGTTCGACGTGCTCGACACGCCGATCGCGCCCGACGACACCATCCTCGAACTGCGCTGGAACAACTTCAACAACAGCCTGTTTCCCGCGCTGGAGCAGGGGTTGTGGGTGCTGGCGCGGCAGCAGTCCCATTGACCGCTTCACGATGAACAGGCGGCCAGCACAGCGAATCGCCCCATGATTCCTGCGCTGGCGCCGCTGTTTATCGCTGACTTCGAGCACTATCGCGATGTGCTCGTATTGCCCGACGACCCTCGCGTCGGTGTGCCTTTACGCACCTTTCTCGGCGGCGATTACCTGAACGATGTCCTAACGCGATTCGGTACTGCCTATCCCGAGAGCGACCCGCGCGGGCTGGCGTCGATCTGGAGCAAGTATTACTTCATCAAACTGATACCACCGGTGGTCGCGGCCTCACTGATACTCGACCATCGCCTGCCGCTGCACCTCGATCATCTGCAGCTGATTCTCGACGATGATTGCCTGCCTGTCGCCTTCAAGCTGCCTGACGAGGGACAGCAATGGACGCCCGGTCCGAGTGATGCCTTCGAGCGTTTCGATGATTTGCTGGAGCAGCACCTCAGGCCCTTCATCGACACTTTCGCCCGCCATGTGCGCCTGTCGCCGAAGGTGCTGTGGAGCAACGCCGGCAACTATTTCGAATGGCTATTGGGCGTCCTCGCAAACGCGATACCCCACGCCGATGTGAGTCACGGCCACCAGCTGCTCAACGCCCACTACCTGCCAGACAGACGCCGCAATCCTCTGTTTCAACCGGTGCGCTACATCAAGGTCAAAGGGCAAGACGAACCCAAGCGACAACGCCGTGTGTGCTGCATTCGCTATCGAGTTAAAGGCCTCGATTACTGCAGCAACTGCCCGCTGTCCTGACTGATCGCGCACACCGATTGGGGCTGGCTGAAACCTGACAGTAGGACCGGCTTCAGCCGGGAAAGCACCAGGCGTCACACCGCAAAAGTGAGGCTGCTGCCACGGGCCTCTTCCCGGCTAAAGCCGGTCCCACAAAAGCGTCGCGCACGCCGATTGGGACTGGCTTAAACCTGATAGTAGGACCGGCTTCAGCCGGGAAGGCGTCAGTCCTCACACCGCAAAACCTAGATCACACCTCCCGCCCGCGCAACCCGCTACGCCCATAAAACGCCACCACCACAAAACACCCCAGCGGCAGCAGGTACGCCAGCGCCGTGGAGAAGTGGTCCGCCACCAGCCCCATGAAATACGGCATCAGGGCGCCGCCGACGATGGCCATGATCAGGAACGAGCTGCCGCGTTTGGTGTGGGGGCCGAGGTTTTTCACGCCCATGGCGAAGATGGTCGGGAACATGATCGACATGAAGAAGAACACCGCCACCAGCGCCACCACGGACACGCTTTCCACGCCGCTGACCACTACCGCGCACAGCGCAACGTTGATCCACGCGTAGACCATCAACAACCGCTGCGCCGGGATGCGCCCCATCAGCCAGGTGCTGAAGAAGCGCCCGCACATGAAGCAGATCATCGCCACCGACAGCAAATAGGCGGCGCTCTGGCTGGTCATGCTCGCCCAGTGCTCGGTGACGTAATTGATGAAGAACGCGCCGACGCCGACTTGCGCCGCCACGTAGAAGAACTGCGTGACCACGCCACCGACGAATTCGCGGTGCTGCCAGAGGGTTTTGCTGTCCTGACGCTGGATGCTCGATTCCTGTTCGCGCAGATCGGGCATCGGCGTTCGGGCGAACAGCGCCGCCACCAGCAGGACGATCACCGCGATAACCACATACGTGGTTTGCAGCGAACTGTTGTCACTGCCGGCGTTGCTGCCGCCGAAGAACAGCGCGCCACCCAGCAGCGGCCCGACGAACTGGCCAAGGCCGTTGAACGATTGCGCCAGATTGAGCCGACGTTCAGCACCTTTCGGATCACCCAGCACCGTCGCATAGGGATTGGCTGCTGTCTCCAGACAACCCAGCCCCAGGGCGATGACGAACAGCGCGAACAGGAAAAACGGGAAGCTCGCCGCATTGGCCGCCGGCATGAACAGCAACGCGCCCGCAGCGTACAGGCACAGACCCAGCAGGATCCCGGCCTTGTAGCCGAAGCGGTCCATCAAAAAGCCGGCGGGCAGGGCGATGATGAAATACGCGCCGAAGTAGGCCGCCTGCAGCAGCCCGGACTGGGCCTTGCTGACGTGCAGCGTTTCCTGAAAATGCTTGTTCAGCACATCAAGCAGGCCATACGACAGGCCCCAGAGAAAAAACAGGCTGGTCACCAGCATCAACGCCATCCGCACCGATGGCTCAGCGTGCCGATACACCCCAGTCTGTACTTTGCTGTGTTTGGTCAACATAACGCTCTCCTTTTTTGTTGTTGTTCAAGCGTGCCTGTGGAAGTGAGCTTGCTCACGAAGAGGCCGGTACATCCACGAGTTTTCCAGCGTTTGAAACTCAGCTTTCGCGAGCAAGCTCGCTCCCACCAGAGACCCATTCAGCAGCCGGCGCAGAGGGGTGTCAGGGCTCATGCAGTCTTTTCAATTGCTCATCCAGACTGAAAATCTGCGCCATGGGCTGCCATTTATTCCCCGGCTCGGTCCACGGCGTCGGCGTCTGAAACCGCCACATCAGCGCTTCCCATTCCTGCACTTTGGGATGGGCCGCCGATGCCTGCTCCATCGCGTCGGCACTGAAGCCCGGCGCTGTGTCCATGACCATGAACAGCCGCGTGCCCAGTCGCCAGATCTGCATGTCCAGCACGCCCTGACTGCGCAAGTGTTCTGCAATTTCCGGCCAGATGCGTCGATGCAATTGCTCATACTCGGCGATCAACGCCTGGTCATCGGCAAGGTCCAAGGCCAGACAAAAACGCTGCGCAACCGTCCCAGTATTCATGTCAGCGCGCTCATGTCAGTGCCCGGTCAAGGTGGGTGTAGCCGCCATCCACCACCAGCCATTGCCCGGTCGTGTGTGATGCGCGTGGGGACAGCAGAAACAGCACGCTGTCGGCGATCTCGGTCGGCGTGGTCATGCGCTGGCCCAAGGGGATTTTCTCGACGATCTTCGCCAGCTTCCCATCAGGGTCGTCAAAGCTGGCAATCCAGCGCTCGTACAGCGGCGTCATCACTTCGGCCGGGATCACCGCGTTCACCCTCACGCCATCGCTCAGCAACGACGCCGCCCATTCCCGTGTCAGGGACAGTTGCGCGCCTTTCGAGGCGGTATAACCGCTGGTGCCGCCCTGGCCGGTGAGGGCGGTTTTCGAGCCGATGTTGACGATGGCGCCCTTGCTGGCCTTCAGCGCGTCAACGCACAAATGCGCCATGACGTAGTAGTGAATGAGGTTCTTCTCCAGCGACTCGATGAACGCGCTGCGACCGGCCTCCAGCCCGACGTTGTCATTGACCCCAGCGTTGTTGACCAGCCCGTCGATGCGACCAAAGCGTCCCAGCACCTGGCTCACCGCCGCCGCACATTCGGCCTCATCGCGCAGCTCGACCTGGACGAACAGGGTGTGCGGCTGGCGTCTGTCCAGTTCTGCCGCGAGTTCGGCGGGCAGCGGTTGATTGGCGAAGATCACCGGGATCGCGCCTTCTTCGGCCAGCCCCAGCGAGATGGCTGCGCCAATCCCCGAGCCGCCGCCGGTGACGATGATGATTTTGTCGCGCAGGTGCAGATTCATGGGCAGTTTCCTTGCAGGCCATAAAGGCGAATGGCGGTGCCGCCGCGCAGCGCATTTTGCTCATCGACGGAGAGCGTACTGATGGCGGTTTCGAACAACTGGTGGACGTCGCTGTAACGGCCGGCGAGCTGGCAGACCGGCCAGTCGGAACCGAACATCAACCGTTGCGGCCCGAACAGCTCCAGCGCCAGATAGAAGTACGGCAGCAGCTCCCCCGGTCGCCAGTGCTGCCAGTCGGCCTCGGTAATCAGCCCGGAGAGCTTGCAGGCGACGTGGGGCAGGGCGGCCAGCGGGGCGAGGCGGTCGGCCCAGTCGATGGGGTCTTCCCGGGACAGGTCCGGTTTGCCGAGGTGATCGAGGATCAGGTGATGCCGGTCGTGGCGTTGGCAGAAGTCGGTAGCGGCGTGCAGGTCTTTGTCTTTTATCAGCACGTCGTACGCCAGCCCGTGGCGTTGCAACAGCTGAATGCCACGGGCGAACGCAGGGTCCTGGAGGAACAGCGACGGCGCCGGTTCGTCCTGGATCAGATGACGGAGGCCGACCAGTTTTTGCGCGCCTTTATGAGCGTCGCCCCAGCGTGAGAGTTGCGCCTCTAGGTCATCCGCCCGCAGATCCGCCCAGCCGACCACGCCAAAGATCCACGGGTAAGTGGCGGCGTGGCTGAGCAACGCGTCGGTCTCGCTGACGCTGTGCCGCGCCTGCACCGCGATGCAGCCGTCGATACCGTGCTCATCGAGCAGAGGTTTCAAATCCCCCGGCAGGAAATCCCGTTGCAACGCAGCATGGCGCTGGTCGATCCAGGGGTAATCCCGGGCGTCGTAGGTCCAGAAATGCTGATGGGCATCCACCCGCAAGGGCGCTGCCGGAATGCTTGAGTGTCGGGACGACATTGTTGTTGTACTCCGTCCGTTTCATGCCTGGGCAAAGCTCTGGCGGGGTCCTCAGCCTTTGTACGCGTACTGCTCCCGCGAAGCGGTTTTCATCTGAATCGAAAACCCCGGCGCGGCCGGCGGCAGATACGCGGCATCGCGAATCACACACGGGTCTTCAAAGTGCTCATGCAGGTGATCGACATACTCCACCACCCGACCTTCATGGGTTCCGGCGATGCACAGAAAATCAATCATCGACAGGTGCTGCACGTACTCGCACAGGCCGACGCCGCCGGCATGGGGGCAGACCGGCAGCTGGTATTTGGCGGCCATCAACATCACCGCCAGCACCTCGTTGACCCCGCCGAGCCGGCAGGCGTCGATCTGCACCACGTCGATGGCGCCGCGCATGATCAGCTGCTTGAAGACGATGCGGTTCTGGCACATCTCGCCGGTCGCCACCTTCACCGGGTGGACGCCAAGACGAATCGTGCGATGGCCCTCGACGTCGTCGGGGCTGGTCGGTTCTTCGATGAACCAGGGCTTGGCGAACGCCAGCTCGCGGACCCAGTCGATGGCCTCTTTGACCTCCCAGACCTGATTGGCGTCGATCATCAGATGGCGATCCGGCCCCAGCACTTCCCGGGCGATGCGCACCCGACGAATGTCGTCCTGCAGGTCGCGGCCCACTTTCAGCTTGATGTGAGAAAAGCCGCCATCGACCGCTTCCTGACACAGCCGGCGCAGCTTGTCGTCGGGGTAGCCCAGCCAGCCCGCCGACGTGGTGTAGCAGGGGTAACCGTCGGCCAGCAGCGTTCGCAGCCGCTGCGCCTTGCCCTCGGCGCGCTCGGTCAGCAGGGTCAGGGCTTCGTCCGGGGTGAGGCAGTCGGTGATGTAGCGAAAATCGATGCAGCGCACCAGTTGCGCCGGGGTCATTTCCGCCACCAGTTGCCACACCGGCTTGCCCTCGGATTTGGCCCACAGGTCCCAGGTGGCGTTGACCACGGCGCCGGTCGCCAGGTGAATCGCGCCCTTGTCCGGGCCGATCCAGCGCAACTGGCTGTCGCTGGTGACGTGGCGCCAGAAACGGCCCATGTCTTCGGTGATCCATTCCAGCGTCAAGCCGACCATCACGCCGGCCAGTGCGTTGATCGCTGTGCAGCAAATCTCGTTGCCACGGCCGATGGTGAAGGTCAGGCCGTGGCCCTGCAGGGTGGGGTGATCGGTTTCGAGAATGACGTAGGCCGCCGAGTAATCGGGGTCCGGGTTCATCGCGTCGGAGCCGTCGAGCAATTGCGACGTGGGGAAACGGATGTCTTCAACGCGCAAGGCGGTGATGGTGGTCATGGCGGGTCCCTTTGGCATTGTTATGGGCAGCGCGGCGTATTGGGAAAACTGAGGAAACCACTGATCTCAAGTGCATGCAGAACCTGTGGGAGCGAGCTTGCTCGCGAAGCCTTTACTCCTGATGAATAGGCAGGGAATGCACTGGCCTCTTCGCGAGCAAGCTCGCTCCCACAGGAATGGTGTTTGCTGCCTCAGGCGTCGACCGTCAGCTGCTGCTGTTCGCCCAGCCCTTCAATCCCCAGACGCATGGTCTGGCCGGCGCGCAGGAACACCGGTTCCGGCTTGATGCCCAGGCCCACGCCCGGCGGTGTGCCGGTTGAAATCACGTCGCCCGGTTGCAGGCTCATGAACTGGCTCAGGTAGCTCACCAGCTTGGGAATCTGGAAAATCATCGTGCGCGTATTGCCGTTCTGGTAGCGCTTGCCGTCGACTTCCAGCCACAGGTTGAGCTGATGGGGGTCGGCGATTTCATCGCGGGTCACCAGCCATGGGCCGATCGGGCCGAAGGTGTCGCAACCCTTGCCCTTGTCCCAGGTGCCGCCGCGCTCGAGCTGGTATTCACGCTCGGACACGTCGTTGATCACGCAATAACCCGCCACGTGTTCCAGCGCATCGGCCTCGTCGATGTAGCGACCACCCTTGCCGATGACCACGCCCAGCTCGACTTCCCAGTCGGTCTTCTTCGAGTTGCGCGGGATCTCCACGTTGTCGTTGGGGCCGACGATGGCGCTGGTCCACTTGTTGAAAATAATCGGCTCTTTCGGAATATCCGCGCCGGTTTCAGCGGCGTGGTCGGCGTAGTTCAGGCCGATGCAGATGAACTTGCCGATCTTGCCCACGCTTGGACCGAGGCGCGGAGTGCCCTCGACCAGCGGCAGGCTGTTGATGTCCTGGGACTGCAAGTGCGCGATGCTTTCCGGGCTCAGGGCGGTGCCCGACAGGTCGCCGATGAGATCGGTCAGATCGCGAATGCGGCCGTTGCTGTCCAGCAGGCCAGGGCGTTCTTGACCGGGTTCGCCGTAACGCAGCAATTTCATGGGGAGTCCTCTAAATGGTGATTGATCAGAAATCGGTTTAACGAATACGCGGGATTGGCGGCGGGCTCAATTGCTCCAGCCGCCGTCGATGATTTGCGCAGTGCCGGTGGTAAAGCCGCTGGCGGACGACCCGAGGTACAGCGCCAGTTGGGCAATTTCTTCGGGCGTACCCAGGCGTCCCATGGGTTGGCGGGCTTCGAACGCGGCGTACACCTCGGCCTCTTCCCGTCCCTCGCGCGCGGCCTGATCGGCCACCCGCTGACGCAGGGAAGGGGATTCCACGGTGCCGGGGCAAATGCAGTTGCAGCGGATGTTCTGCCCGACGAAGTCGGCGGCGACCGAACGGGTGATGCCGATCACGGCGGCCTTGCTCGCGCAGTAGGCGAAGCGGTTGGGCACGCCCTTGATGGCCGAGGCGACCGACGACATATTGATGATCGAGCCGCCACCGTTTGCCAGCATTGCCGGCAGAAACGCGCGGATCATCTTGTACATCGCGGTGACGTTGAGGTCGAAGGCGAAGCGCCAGTCGTCTTCGGAGCATTCGAGGATGTTGCCGCTGTGCACCACGCCTGCGCAGTTGAACAGTACGTCCAGCGCGCCCACTTCGGCGGCCAGCCGTTCGATGGCGGCGTGGTCGGTGACGTCGAGCACGCGCTTGTGCACGCCTTGCAGATGGTCCAGCGCTGCACCGTTGATGTCGATGGCGAAGACTTCCGCGCCGGCCTTCAGGTAGGCCTCGACGCTGGCTTGACCGATGCCCTGGGCGGCGGCCGTGATGAGCACTCGCTTACCGGTGAGGTCCATGTTGATCCCTTGTTTTTATTGTTGAGACGACCTGCCTGGCTATCAAGCGGTTCAGGTCTGCTGACCGGGCCACGGAGGCCGCATTCAAGCGAAGACGACGCACGCTAACCCCATCGGGTTTTGCTATGCTCCGCTCACTGCAGTGCTCCAATGGTCAGGCCATTGGTCCTGTTTTTAGCACTTGTCATGGGCCGCAACAAGGCCATTTGTCGATCCAGTGCGCTGAAAATTTCCGAGCCGATTCCCCATGCCAATCCAAGTAATTGATAACCAGAGACTTTATCGCCAGATCGCCGATCAGCTGCGTGCGCTGATCGACAGTGGCGAGTTTCCACCGGGCAGCCGCCTGCCGGCCGAACGTGAATTGGCGAAGATGCTGGGGGTGAGCAGGGCGTCGGTGCGTGAGGCGATGATTGCCCTTGAGGTAATCGGGCTGGTGGATGTGCGGGTGGGCAATGGCGTGCTGGTCTGCGAACCGCCGGGGCAGAAGCTGTCCGATGAACCGGTGATGACCCAGGTCACCCGCGATCAGTGGAAGGACGTCGACCCGGAGCTGGGCATCGAGGTGGATTTCAGCGCGGAGATTCCGCCGTTTGCCCTGCTTCAGGCGCGTCGGCTGATCGAACCGGAAGCGGCGGCGCTTGCCGCGCAAAACGCCAGCGATGAAGAACTCGACGCGATCCGCGAGGCCTTCGAACGCAACGCCCGGGACAACCGCGAGCATTCCCATACCCACCCCGGCGATCGCCTGTTCCACATCCGCATCGCCCAGGCCTCGGGCAACCCGGCCTATGGGCTGATGATCAAGCACCTGCTCGGGCATCAGTACGGCAGCATGTTCCAGCGTTTGCAGGCCCACTACACCTCCGACGACATGCCGTTCCGCTCCGAGCACGAACACCGCCTGATCCTCGATGCCCTGCAACACCGCGATGCAGAAGCCGCGAGGCAGGCGATGGCGGGGCATCTGGATGAAGTGATCCGCATCTTCAGCCGGGGCGGGGTGTAGGTTAAGTTACGCCACGAGTTCCCGGTTGACGGCTCCTACAAGGAGGGCGTTTCCCAGAAAAAATGATGGTGGTCATGCCGTCCTCTTCCCGGCTAAAGCCAGTCCTACAGTGGGTACGCAGCAGGTCTGTAGGACCGGCTTCAGCCGGGAAGCTTTTGATGTTGATGTTGATGTTGATGTTGATCTGCTTTTGACCTTCATACGCAAAAAGTCCAGTTACCGCCAAACGCGACTTGGGTGCAGGCTGAACGCAGGTCTCGCGCAGTGGGCCGAGCCGCATGGATGCGGCGAGAGCGCCGTCAGGACATGGATGTCCGTTCGGCGCGGACCCACGGAGCGAGACCGGAGTGAAGGAACCCTGACGAAGGAAGGGCCCAACCAGGAGCAAAAGCCCTTGGTTACTTGGGGCTTTATCAAGTAACTCGCCGAAGGCGAAACCCGAGGCCGTTAGGCCGACGCACTTTCATCGAACTTCACCCATCCGTCGAACGCGACACCTCTTCCCATTCCGCAAACTCGGCTTCCAGCTGCGCGAGCTTTTCCCGCACCAGCTTCAACGCATCGCTGCCCAGTAACAAGTGCGCGGGCGGGGTGGGGCTATCAATCAGCTTGAGCATCGCGTCCGCCGCCTTGACCGGATCCCCCGGCTGCTTGCCGCTGCGTTCTTCGCGGGCCTTGCGGATCGGGTCGAAGCTGGCGTCGTAGTCGGCAATCTGCCGCGCAGTACGCTGCATCGAACGCCCGGCCCAGTCCGTGCGGAACGAACCCGGCGCCACGGCCGTGACAAACACATTGAAGGGCTTCAGCTCCTTGCTCAGGGATTCGGAAATCCCTTCCAGCGCAAACTTGCTGCCGTGGTAGTAGGAAATCCCCGGCATCGTGATGAAGCCGCCCATGGAGGTGACGTTGAGGATGTGCCCGCTGCGGCGCTGGCGGAACAGCGGCACGAAGGCCTTGATGATCGCCACCGCGCCGAACACGTTGACGTCGAACTGCCGACGCAAATCCTCCAGCGGCGACTCTTCCAGAATGCCTTCGTGACCATAGCCGGCGTTGTTGACCAGCACGTCGATGGGCCCGAACGCGGTGTCGGCCCCGGCGACCACGCGGTCGATGGCGTGGAAGTCGGTGACGTCCAGCAACACGCCGTGGGCGCGACCGGGCGCCTGGGCTTCGAATGCCTGAACGGCGTCTTCATTGCGCAGGGTGCCGATCACCGTATGACCCGCCGCCAGCGCCTGTTGCGCCAGCGCTTGACCGAAGCCGCTGCTGACACCGGTGATGAACAGGGTTTTTGATGTGCTCATTGTGGGTTTCCTCTCGGGGCCGAAGCCGTTGATCGATGGTCGATGCTTGAAGTCCCCCATGGTAGGAACCCTGCGCGCCAAACCGATGACCCAGTCCTGCGCGATGATTGCCTGATCCTGCGCTGGCTGGATTGACGACGTTTAAGGCCGCGGATTGGCGGTGTTCTTGGTCACCAACCGCAAGCCGCTCGCCACACTGCCCACCGCCGCAAAGCCGGCGCCGATGCTCAACGCCAGCACCGGGCCGTGGGTGCTGGAAATGCCGAAACTCAAGGCCACCAACGCCGCGCCCGTGGCCTGGCCAATCAGGCGTGCCGTCGCAATCGTGCCGCTGGCGCCGCTGGAGCGCTCCTTCGGGGCGCTGGTCATCAGCGCTTTCTGGTTCGGCGCCTGGAAGAAACCGAAGCCGATTCCGCACAGCATCATCCGCGCGATGATGGAGATTACGCTGGCGTCGGCCGGCATAGTCGCCAGGGAAATCATCCCCATACAGAGAATCGCCAGCCCGATCCCGCCCAGCAGCCCCGGCGCATAACGGTCTGACAGGCGCCCGGCGAACGGCGCGATCATGGCCACCACCACCGACCATGGGGTCATGAGAAACCCGGTCTGGATCGGGTCGCGGCCCAGGGTGCTTTCAAAAAAGAACGGCAGTGAGACAAACGCCAGCCCTTGGGTGGCGAACGAACAGAACGCCGTCAGCGCCGACAACGCGAACATCGGCCGCTTGAGCAAATCCAGCGGGAACATCGGCGCAGGGTGCCCGACCTCGCGCTTGAGCATCAGCGCGCCGCCCACCAGAAAAACCGCCAGGGCGATCAGCACGCTGGCCATGGAGCCCAGTTGCGCCGCCTGACTCAGGGCAAAGATCAGCGCGCCGAAGGTGACGACGTTGAGCACGGCGGTGACGCGGTCGAAGGTCAGTGTGCCGAGACGGGTCGCGGGCAGCGAATTCCAGGCGAACACCAGGGCGAACAGGCCGATGGGCAGGTTGATCGCGAACAGCCACGGCCAACTCGCCACCGACAACACCAGCGAGGCCACGGTCGGGCCGATGGAGAACGAGGTGCCGACCACCAGCGCGTTCATGCCCAGTCCGCGGCCGAGCCGTTCGTGGGGGAAGATCGAGCCGATCAACGCGGCGTTGACGCTCATGATCGCGCTGGCGCCGATGCCCTGCAGCACGCGGGCGACGGTCAGCGTCGGCAGTGACCAGGACAGCGCACACAACGCCGACGACACCACGAACAGAATCAGCCCGCCCAGATACACCTTGCGGTGGCCAAGCACGCCGCCGAGCGCCGCAAACGGCAACAGCGTGGCGACGGCGGCGAGCTGGTAGGCGTTGATGATCCACACCGACGCCGCCGGTGAGGCGTTCAAATCAGCCGCGATGGCGGGGAGGGCGGTATTGGCGATGGCGGTGTCGAGGGTGGCCAGGGCGATGGACATCAGAATCGCCGCCATGCCGCGAAACTCGCGGGGTGTGAGTTTATTACCGACGCGCGGGGCATCCTGAGTGGCGGGCTGGACCATTATCGACAACGCTCCGGGGATGAACTTCAGGCAAGTCTGCGGGCGCAGACCAAGGCGTGATGGTGCCGTTTTGTTAGGGTGCTACGCAATCAAAGATACGGAAGCTTGAGCGGATGGCCGGGCGTTTAGATGCAAACCCGGTCGGCGGCAGCGGTGAGAATCCTGTGGGAGCGAGCATGCTTGCGAAGACCTAAGCCAAGCCCCTGAAGATTCAGCGGCCTTACCGACATCTTCGCGAGCAAGCTCACTCCCGCATGGGCCTGGGCGGGATCCGACCCGGCAATCAAACCCATCGGCCTGATCCGGCTATCTGATTTTCAAACTGCCCTCAACCTCCGGCGGTATCAATGTCCTTGTCCAGTTCACCCGTCTGCAGCTCCTCTTTTGTGGTGTCCGGCGACTCATGCTCTTCAGGCTCGAAATCAGGCGTGAAACTGTTCTCGTCGGTCAGGTTGCCGTTGTTCTCCTGACTCCGCGCGCCGTCCTCGGACTGGCTTTGCGACCCGCCCTGGTTCTTCAGCGCATCGTTCTGCGCCAGGCTGCTATCCGGCGTCTCAGGATTAATCTCCGGGTCGTTACGGTTGACGGTTTGATCATTGTTCTGGGTAGCCATATGCACCTCTTCTGTCATATCCCGTTCACAGGACTTACAGATATCGAGGGCAACGGCGCGCAAGGGTTCGATCCATGTGCTGACCGGCAATGTCGCGGCTTCATTTACCCGATCGTTCCCCCGCTCCGTGTGGTAATGCCGCCTCGGATGCTCTGCGTCCAACAAAAACTGCGGAACACGCCAGGTATCTGATGCGGAGCGTCACAGGATGCATTCCCACGCGGAGCGGGGGAACGATCAGCAATTTCCCGGCGTGCCCGCTGACGCCTTCCCGGCTAAAGCCGGTCCCACATAAAAGCGACGCGTGCACTCAGTAGGACCGGCTTCAGCCGGGAAGCTCTTCATGTGCTTTTGATCTTCCTACGCAGAAAGCCCAGACACCGCCAAACGCGACTTGGGTGCAGGCTGAACGCAGGTCTTGCGGAGTGGGCCGAGCGGCATGGATGCCGCGAGAGCCGCCCCCCGCCATGGATGGCGGATGGCGGCGGGCCCACGGAGCGAGACCGGAGTGAAGGAACCCTGACGAAGGAAGGGCCAAACCAAGAGCAGGCACTTTTGCTTACTTTTGGTGCTTTTCAAAAGTAAGTCGCCTAAGGCGAAACAGTCTGCCCCCAGGCAGACGCTCCTGATCTTGACCTTAAAATCTTGGCGGTTTAGATAACCGCCAGGATCGCCTCGGTCACAGCCCCGATATTCCCCTGATTCAACGCCGCCACACAAATCCGCCCGGTATCCAACGCATAAATCCCGAACTCATTGCGCAACCGATGAACCTGCGCCGTCGTCAGACCCGAATACGAAAACATCCCCCGCTGACGCGCGACAAAACTGAAATCCTGCCCCGCCGCATTATTCGCCAGACGCTGCGTCATCTCCTCACGCATCCCGCGAATCCGCAGGCGCATCTCGCCCAGCTCCTCCTCCCACTTGGCACGCAACTCAGGGCTGTTCAACACCGTCGCCACAATCGACGCGCCATGGGTCGGCGGGTTCGAATAGTTCGTACGGATCACACGCTTCACCTGAGACAACACCCGCGCCGTCTCTTCCTTCGACTCCGTCACGATCGACAACGCACCGACCCGCTCGCCATACAGCGAAAACGACTTCGAAAACGAACTGGAAGCAAAGAACGTCAGGCCGCTGTCAGCGAACAAGCGCACCGCCGCTGCGTCCTCGTCAATCCCGTCACCGAAGCCCTGGTACGCCATGTCCAGAAACGGCACATGCCCCTTGGCCTTCAGCACCTCAAGCACCTTCTTCCAGTCTTCCAGGGTCAGGTCAACGCCAGTGGGGTTATGGCAGCAGGCGTGCAGCACGACGATCGAACCGGACGGCAGGTTCTGCAGATCCTCCAGCATGCCCGTGCGGTTCACGTCATGGGTGGCGGCGTCGTAGTAACGGTAGTTCTGCACCGGGAAACCGGCGGTTTCGAACAGCGCGCGGTGGTTTTCCCAGCTTGGGTCGCTGATCGCCACAACGGCGTCAGGGGAGAGCTGCTTGAGGAAGTCCGCGCCGATTTTCAGAGCGCCCGTACCGCCTACCGCCTGGACGGTCATTACCTGACCCGAAGCCAGCAGCGGCGACCCGGCGCCGAACAGCAGGGTTTGCACGGCCTTGTCGTAGGCAGCAATGCCGTCGATCGGCAGGTAACCGCGGGGCAGGTGTTGAGCCACCCGGTTTTCTTCCGCTTCGACAACGGCGCGCAGCAGCGGAATTTTCCCTTCTTCGTTGCTGTAGACGCCGACACCCAGGTTGACCTTGGTCGTACGGGTATCGGCGTTGAATGCTTCGTTGAGGCCCAGGATTGGATCGCGTGGTGCCATTTCGACAGCGGAGAACAGGCTCATTGTGCGGGGGCTCTGAGTGGGGAGTGAATGGGTCGCGTCGCTCCAGCCGATTGCACTAGAGCGGTGCACAAACGGGGAGCAAGTATAAAGGCCTGCGCCAGTGCGGGCGACAGTCCCGCGCAGGTTTTTCAGGGTTTTTCGCGAAATTTTTCGACCGTTAGTCCCGTGCCGCGGACTAATCTGCGGAGGGTGGCTTGAAAGGTGGCGCCGTCGACTCCACTTGTAGTCCCATCACTTCTTTTATGTACGTCTTTTCCCTGACGGGATCAGCCGTCCGTGCTCAATTGCGTTGCTGCGGGATTCATCCGGCAGTGGCCCCTCCAGAGGTACGTTATGTCCGAGTTTCAGCTCGTTACCCGTTTTGAGCCGGCCGGCGATCAACCGGAGGCGATTCGTCAGTTGGTTGAAGGCATCGACGCCGGCCTGTCGCACCAGACCCTGCTCGGTGTAACCGGTTCGGGCAAGACCTTCAGCATCGCCAACGTCATTCAGCAAGTGCAGCGCCCGACCCTGGTGCTGGCGCCGAACAAGACCCTGGCCGCCCAGCTGTACGGCGAGTTCAAGGCCTTTTTTCCGAACAACTCGGTCGAGTACTTCGTTTCCTACTACGACTACTACCAGCCGGAAGCCTACGTGCCGTCGTCGGACACCTTCATTGAGAAGGATGCGTCGATCAACGACCACATCGAGCAGATGCGCCTTTCCGCGACCAAAGCGCTGCTGGAGCGCAAGGACTCGATCATCGTCACCACGGTGTCGTGCATCTACGGTTTGGGCAGTCCGGAAACCTACCTGCGCATGGTTCTGCACGTGGACCGCGGCGACAAGCTTGATCAGCGCGCCTTGCTCCGTCGCTTGGCCGACCTGCAGTACACCCGCAACGACATGGATTTTGCCCGGGCGACCTTCCGGGTGCGCGGCGACGTGATCGACGTGTTCCCGGCGGAATCGGACCTGGAAGCCATCCGCATCGAGCTGTTCGATGACGAGGTCGAGAGCCTTTCGGCGTTCGACCCGCTGACCGGCGAGGTCATTCGCAAACTGCCGCGCTTCACCTTCTACCCGAAGAGCCACTACGTGACCCCGCGGGAAACGCTGCTGGAGGCGATGGAAGGCATCAAGGTCGAGCTGAACGAGCGTCTGGAATACCTGCGCGGCGCCAACAAGCTGGTGGAAGCCCAGCGTCTGGAGCAGCGCACCCGTTTCGACCTGGAGATGATCCTCGAGCTGGGTTACTGCAACGGCATCGAAAACTACTCGCGCTACCTGTCCGGGCGTCCGTCTGGCGCGCCGCCGCCGACGCTCTACGACTACCTGCCCGCTGACGCGCTGCTGGTGATCGACGAATCCCACGTCAGCGTGCCCCAGGTCGGGGCCATGTATAAGGGCGACCGTTCGCGCAAAGAGACGCTGGTGGAATACGGTTTCCGCCTGCCATCGGCGCTGGACAACCGGCCGATGCGTTTCGATGAGTGGGAAAACGTCAGCCCGCAGACCATTTTCGTCTCAGCGACGCCGGGTAACTACGAAGCCGAGCACGCGGGCCGCATCGTCGAGCAAGTGGTGCGGCCGACCGGTCTGGTCGACCCGCAGATCGAGATCCGTCCGGCTCTGACCCAGGTCGACGACCTGCTCTCGGAGATCCACAAGCGCGTGGCGATCGAGGAGCGGGTGCTGGTGACCACGCTGACCAAGCGCATGTCCGAAGACCTCACCGATTACCTGGCCGACCACGGCGTGCGCGTGCGTTACCTGCACTCGGACATCGACACCGTCGAGCGCGTCGAGATCATCCGCGACCTGCGCCTGGGCACCTTCGATGTGCTGGTGGGGATCAACTTGCTGCGCGAAGGCCTGGACATGCCGGAGGTGTCGCTGGTGGCGATTCTGGATGCCGACAAGGAAGGCTTCCTGCGTTCCGAGCGCTCGCTGATCCAGACCATCGGCCGGGCCGCGCGTAACCTCAACGGCCGCGCGATCCTGTACGCCGATCGCATCACGGGGTCCATGGAGCGTGCGATCGAAGAAACCGATCGTCGTCGCGAAAAGCAGATCGCGTTCAACCTGGCCAACGGCATCACGCCGAAAAGCGTCATCAAGGACGTCGCCGACATCATGGAAGGCGCCACCGTGCCCGGCTCGCGCAGCAAGAAGCGCAAAGGCATGGCCAAAGCCGCCGAAGAGAACGCCAAGTACGAGGCCGAACTGCGCTCGCCGAGCGAAATCACCAAACGCATTCGTCAGCTGGAAGAGAAGATGTACCAACTGGCCCGCGACCTGGAGTTCGAAGCCGCGGCACAAATGCGCGACGAGATCGGCAAACTGCGCGAGCGCCTGCTGGCAGTTTGAGGACTCGCGGGAGTGACCGGGGTGGCGCTCCCACACGATCCGGGTTGACTTGGAATCCCGGCCACGCCGCTGGACCTTGTGGGAGTGAGGTTGCTCACGAAGGCTGGTCCTGCAGATGGAGATGCGGCGGATGTGCCGACGCTTTCGCGAGCAAGCTCGCTCCCACAGGGGTTGTGTTCGACTTGGCATCTCGGTCACGCCGCTGAACCTTGTGGGAGTGAGCTTGCTCACGAAGGCGTTCTCGGCGTTTCAGGGCGGCTTAATGCGCCGCGCCACTCTCGACCCCCGAAGGCAACTTCCGCGTCAACAGCACCGCCAGCATGCTGATCCCCAGCGCAATCCCGACAAAATGAAAGGCGTCGTTGTAGGCCATGATCGCCGCCTGTTGATGGGCGATCTCGCTGAGCTTGCCCAACGCTGCCGTTTCGCTGCCCAGCCGGTCGGTCAGCATCGCCATGCGTTCGGCGACCTGCGGGTTGGCGGGGGAGATCGATTCGCGCAAGTAGTCGAAGTAGGTCTTGGTTCGCGCATCCAGCAACGTCGCCAGCAGCGCAATGCCGATGGCGCCGCCCAGATTCCGCAGAATGTTAAACAGGCTCGACGCCGACCCCGCGTCCTGGGGCTGAATGAACACTGTGGCGATCAGCGAAATAGTCACCATGATCAGCGGCTGACCCAGCGCCCGCACGAGCTGAATCTGATTGAACTGCGGCCCGGCGAAATCCGGATTGAGCACGCCGGACGAAAAGCTCGCCAGCCCGAACAAACCAAACCCCAGCGTACACAGCAGCTTCGGCGAGATCACCTTCATCAGTTGCGGCACCAGCGGAATCAGAAACAGCTGGGGCACGCCCATCCACATGATCACCTCACCGATCTGCTGGGCGTTGTAGCCCTGGATCTGTGCCAGGTACAGCGGCAGCAGATAGATCGAGCCATACAGCCCGACGCCCATGCCCACGCTGGAAATACTCGACAGCCCAAAATTGCGGTTGCCGAGAATGCCCAGGTTGATCAGCGGTTTGTCCTTGGAAAACTGAATGATCACGAAGCTGATCAGGCTCACCAGCGCAATGCTGCCCAGGCTGACGATCAGGTTCGATTCCAGCCAGTCCTTGCGATGCCCCTCTTCAAGAAACACCTGCAGGCAACCCAGCCCGACCCCCAGGGTGAGGATGCCGGCGTAGTCGGTGCTCTTGAGCAATTCCCAGTGGGGCGCCTTTTTCTCCAGGCCGTAGAACAGGCCGCCGATCATCACCAGCCCTGGCGGGATGTTGATGTAAAAGATGTATTCCCAGCCGAAGTTCTCCGTCAGCCAGCCGCCCAGGGTCGGGCCGATGGACGGGGCGAAGGTGGCGGTCATGGCGAACAGCGCCATGCCTTTGGCCCGGTGATGCTCCGGCAGTTTGATCAAGGTCAGGGTGAACGCCAGCGGGATCAGCGCGCCGCCGGTGAAGCCCTGCAGGGCGCGGAAGACGATCATGCTTTCCAGGCTCCAGGCCATCGAGCAGAGCAGGGACGACAGCAGAAACCCCACCGACACCCAGACCGCCAGGCGCCGCGCCGAGAGCAACTGCACCAACCAGGCCGTCAGCGGGATCATGATGATTTCCGCCACCAGATACGAGGTGGAAATCCATGAGCCTTCTTCCAGTGTCGCCGACAGCGCGCCCTGAATGTCCTTGAGCGACGAGTTGGTGATCTGGATATCAAGGACCGCCATGAACGCGCCAAGCATGACGCTCATCACGGCAATCCAGTCGCGCCGGGTCGGTTCGCCGACCGGGCGGATCAGTTCGTCACTGGCCATGTCGGGCGTCGTTCGGCGGCCGGATATCGACTGAAACGGTCACCGACATGCCCGGGCGAATCTTGCCGTGCAGCGGGTTGTCCGGCGCGAAAGTCAGCTTGACCGGGATGCGCTGCACGACCTTGGTGAAGTTGCCGGTGGCGTTGTCCGGCGGCAGCAGGCTGAACTGCGCACCGGAGGCGGCAAACAGGCTGTCGACGCGGCCCTCGATGGGCGTGCCGGGAAAGCTGTCGAAGGTCAGCTGGGCGACCTGACCGATCTCCATGTGCTCGATCTGGGTTTCCTTGAAATTGGCCTGCACCCAGATGTCCTGGTCCGGCACGATCGACAGCAGATACGCGCCGGCCTGAACGAACTGGCCATTGCGCGCCGCCCGCTGGCCGACCAGCCCGCTGAGGGGCGAGTGGATCTCGGTGCGCTGCACATTAATCTGCGCCTGGGCCAGGTCGGCACGGGCGGTGGCGATCTGCGCGTCGAGGCGCTTGATCTCGGCGTTCAGCGCGTTGACCTGCTGGCGCTGACTCTGGGCATCGGCCTGGGCCTTGGTGACCTGGGAGCGGGCAACGTTGCTGTCGGCGGTCATGGTGGTCACCTGGGCTTCCGAGACGAAGCCCGGGGTGCGCAGCTTTTGCAGTCGCGCCAAGTCCAGTTGCGTGCGCCCGAGGGTCGCCTGATTCGCTTGCACCTGCGCATCGCTGGCGGCGATCAGGCTCGACTGCTGGGTCAAGCGGCTCTGTGCCTGCAGGCGCTCCGCTTCGCGGGTTGCCAGGGTCGCCTGGGCCCGGTCGATGGCCAGGCGGAAATCATCCGGCTCAAGCCGCACCAGCAACTGGCCTTTTTCCACGTGCTGGTTGTCCTGCACCAACACCTCGTTGATCCGCGCGCCGAGCTGGCTGGACACCCGGGTGATTTCACCCTGCACGTAGGCGTTGTCGGTGGACTCGTGAAAGCGTCCTTTCAGGTACCACTGGGCGAAGAAGGCGAGGGCGATCAGCAGGACCACCACGAAGAAGATGAACAGGCGGCGCTTGAGTTGGGCGGGCATGGGCGTTCTGAATTATTGGAATGTACACAAATTTATCAGGGTTGGCGGTCTGGCACCTAGCCATCGTCGCGATCATGACCGCCACTGATGGCGCGGCATTCGTTGCAACATGCGTGGCGACGCGTGCCGGGCGGCGAGGGCGGGGCCGCCTGTCCTGCCATTACCACGATTCTGCGCTCCATCAAGCGTCCGCGCTGGAGCCGCGCAGGCCGCGCCTGTTAACATTCGCGGCTTGTTCGACCTATCCGGGATTTTCCATGACCACCGTTCGCACCCGCATCGCGCCATCGCCCACCGGCGACCCCCACGTTGGCACGGCCTACATCGCGCTGTTCAACTATTGCTTCGCCAAGCAGCATGGCGGCGAATTCATCCTGCGCATTGAAGACACCGATCAACTGCGCTCGACCCGCGAGTCCGAACAACAGATTTTCGACGCCCTGCGCTGGCTCGGCATCGAGTGGAGCGAAGGCCCCGACGTCGGCGGTCCCCATGGCCCGTATCGCCAGAGCGAGCGCGGCGACATCTACAAGAAGTATGTGCAGGAACTGGTCGACGCCGGTCATGCCTTCCCGTGCTTCTGCACCGCTGAAGAGCTTGACCAGATGCGCGCCGAGCAGACCGCCCGGGGCGAAACCCCGCGCTACGACGGCCGCGCGCTGCTGCTGTCGAAAGAAGAAGTCGAGCGCCGCCTGGCCGCCGGCGAACCCCATGTGATCCGCATGAAGGTGCCGAGCGAAGGCGTCTGCGTGGTACCGGACATCCTGCGTGGCGAAGTCGAAATCCCGTGGGACCGCATGGACATGCAGGTCCTGATGAAGACCGACGGCCTGCCGACCTACTTCCTGGCCAACGTCGTCGACGACCACCTGATGGGCATCACCCATGTGCTGCGCGGCGAAGAGTGGCTGCCGTCGGCACCGAAGCTGATCCTGCTCTACGAGTACTTCGGCTGGGAAAAGCCGGCGCTGTGCTACATGCCGCTGCTGCGTAACCCGGACAAGAGCAAACTCTCCAAGCGCAAGAACCCGACCTCGGTGACGTTCTACGAGCGCATGGGCTTCATGCCGGAAGCGATGCTCAACTACCTCGGTCGCATGGGCTGGTCGATGCCCGACGAGCGCGAAAAGTTCTCGCTGGACGAAATGGTCGAACACTTCGATCTGACCCGCGTGTCCCTGGGCGGGCCGATCTTCGACATCGAGAAACTGTCGTGGCTCAACGGCCAATGGCTGCGTGAGCTGCCGGTGGAAGAGTTCGCCACCCGCGTGCAGAAGTGGGCGTTCAACAGCGACTACATGATGAAGATCGCCCCCCACGTTCAGGGCCGCGTCGAGACGTTCAGCCAGATCGCGCCGCTGGGCGGCTTCTTCTTCGCCGGTGGCGTGACCCCGGACGCTAAGCTGTTCGAACACAAGAAGCTGTCGCCGGAACAGGTGCGTCAGGTCATCCAGCTGATTCTGTGGAAGCTGGAGTCCCTGCGTCAGTGGGAGAAGGACAAGATCACCGGTTGCATTCAGGCAGTGGTCGAGCACCTGGAACTGAAGCTGCGGGACGCCATGCCACTGATGTTCGCCGCCATCACCGGTCAGGCGAATTCGGTATCGGTCACCGACGCCATGGAGATTCTGGGCCCGGACCTGACCCGTTTCCGTCTGCGCCAGGCGCTGGACATGCTGGGCGGGGTGTCGAAGAAAGAGAACAAAGAATGGGAGAAGCTGCTCGGCGCCATCGGCTGAGTGACCACCTGAATGAGCCAGGGCCATTGAGCGATGGCCTGTTCGCCGGCGTGGGCCGGTTTTCCGGGAGGCGGTAAGTGATTGTTATCCCGGAAAATTCTTTTGGAATTGTTTAAAAAAGAGTTTGACAGCTTTGTGGGTCGCACTTAATATGCGCCCCGTCCACACGGCAACGCAGAAATACGCGGTAACGCGGCGTTCTACGTAAGTGTATTGTGGGGCTTTAGCTCAGCTGGGAGAGCGCCTGCATGGCATGCAGGAGGTCAGCGGTTCGATCCCGCTAAGCTCCACCAAATTAAAAGCTTCAAGGTTTGCTTTACTGCCTTGAAGTTTGTCCCGCTCCGGAACCAGCACCGAGGCGGTACGCAAGGGTTACGTCCCCTTCGTCTAGTGGCCTAGGACACCGCCCTTTCACGGCGGTAACAGGGGTTCGAGTCCCCTAGGGGACGCCAGTTTTACCGAGTGAGGCCTTAGAGCTGATCTCCGCCGAGAGGCGTAAATCCGGGGCTATAGCTCAGCTGGGAGAGCGCCTGCATGGCATGCAGGAGGTCAGCGGTTCGATCCCGCTTAGCTCCACCAATTTCTGCCAGGGTTCGTCAGTTGTCATCGGCGAATCTGCTCGAAGGTTTTGCGTCCCCTTCGTCTAGTGGCCTAGGACACCGCCCTTTCACGGCGGTAACAGGGGTTCGAGTCCCCTAGGGGACGCCACGATTTCTCGCTCTGCGAGACCAAGGGTCATTCGATTATTGAATGACCCTTTTGTTTTTCCGGGGTTTGGTTCCAGACCCTGTTTTTCTTTGCCTCTCTCTTCGTTCATCTGCCCATCGTTCATCCCAAGCACCGGTGTCGTCCTTGCCAATGCACATGATGAGGATAATATTATCGCCATCATCCCGGAGGCGGTCATGAACGATAAAAAAGCACAGACCCGCGAACGCATTCTCGCTGCTGCCAGTACCGCGTTGATCGCCCGCGGCCCGATCGAACCCAGCGTCAACGAGATCATGGGCGCAGCCGGGCTGACGGTAGGGGGCTTCTACGCCCATTTCGACAGCAAGGAAGCGCTGATGCTTGAAGCGTTCCGCCAGTTGCTGGCGGAACGCCGTGAGATGGTCGCCGGCATCGACGGTCAATTGCCGGGTGAGGAGCGCCGCGCGCTGCTGGCCGCGTTCTACCTGTCGCGCAGGCACCGCGACGCCGAAGAGCACGCGTGCCCGCTGCCGACAGCGATCGGGGAGATGGCGCGTCTGTCCGAGGATTTTCGCAACGCCCTGGCGGAACACGTCGAACTGATGGTGGCGCAGCTCGCTGCCAGCCCTGAAGAATCCGACAAGACCCTGGCCGACATCGCATTGATGGTCGGCGGCCTGGCCCTCGCCCGAGCCCTGGGGCCCGGTGAACTGTCGGATCGCGTGCTCCGGGCGGCGAAGTCCGCGGTGCTGTGATGCCATTGTAGGACCGGCTTCAGCCGGGAAGAGGCCAGCGTGGGCACCCGCAATTTTGCAGCGTGACATCCGACGCCTTCCCGGCTAAAGCCAGTCCTACAGAACTCCCACGCACCCCGTAGGACTGGCTTCCGGCGGCTGAGGGGACTGATTTATTTACAACGCTTCACCGTAAATTAATCTGTCCCCGGCTGGACCATTTCTTGTCCGATGCTTTTAGTTACACTGCCCGGGTGATGAATTTGATAGGGCATTAAGAAATGGTCTGGGATCTGGCAACGCCGTTCGTCATCGATCTGCAGGTGGGCGAGGAGGATATCGACGGCCTGGGTCACGCCAACAACGCGGTGTATGTCACCTGGCTCGAACGCTGCGCATGGCGGCATTCCCAGCAACTGGGCCTGGACCTGACCGAGTACCGTCGACTCGACCGGGCCATGGCCGTGGTGCGGCATGAGATCGACTACTTGGCCAGCGCCTATCAGGATGACGAACTGCAACTGGCGACCTGGATCGTCGACTGGGATCAACGCCTGAAAATGACCCGGCGCTTCCAGCTCAAGCGGCCCAGTGATGGCGTGACCTTGCTGCGCGCGCAGACCACCTTCGTCTGCATCGAACTGTCGTCGGGTAAACCCAAGCGCATGCCGAGCGAGTTCATCGACGGCTACGCCGCCGGCCTCCACAGCGCGGTCTCCTGACGCTCGGCGCGCGTAAACCGTATCCAATCCGCCGGCCTCTGCGTAAACTGCCGGACTTTTTTTCGAGTGTGACCCCATGCAAATTGCCCTGGCACCCATGGAAGGCCTGGTCGACGACATCCTGCGTGACGTGCTGACGCAAGTCGGCGGCATCGACTGGTGCGTGACCGAATTCATCCGGGTGACCGAGCGCGTGTTGCCGGAGCATTACTTCCACAAGCTCGCGTCCGAGCTGTTGCAGGGCTCGAAGACCCGCGCCGGCGTGCCCTTGCGTGTGCAGCTACTGGGGTCGGACCCGGTATGTCTGGCCGAGAACGCAGCCTTCGCGGCCGAACTGGGGGCGCCGGTCATCGACCTGAATTTTGGCTGCCCCGCCAAGACCGTCAACAAATCCCGAGGCGGGGCGGTGTTGCTCAAGGAGCCGGAGCTGCTGCACACCATCCTCAGTCACGTACGCCGCGCCGTGCCTGCGCACATTCCGGTCACCGCCAAGATGCGCCTGGGCTACGACAGCACTGAACCGGCGCTGGATTGCGCCCGGGCCCTGGAAGCGGGCGGCGCGGAGCACATCGTCGTCCACGCCCGCACCAAGGTCGACGGCTACAAGCCGCCGGCGCACTGGGAGTGGATTGGCAAGATTCAGGACGTGGTGAAGATTCCGATCATCGCCAACGGCGAGATCTGGACCGTCGACGACTG
This sequence comes from Pseudomonas sp. AK106, assembly GCF_053903055.1. Classification (NCBI taxonomy): domain Bacteria; kingdom Pseudomonadati; phylum Pseudomonadota; class Gammaproteobacteria; order Pseudomonadales; family Pseudomonadaceae; genus Pseudomonas; species Pseudomonas sp. AK106. Next base: position 3,482,861 of record NZ_CP096426.1, on the reverse strand, counting down.
GCGCCGCTGCCAGGAGATCTGTGGCGCCCGCGACATCATGATCGGCCGCGGTCTGGTGGCGCGTCCGGACCTGGGTCGGCAGATCGCCGCCGCGCAAGCCGGGCGTGACGTCATCCCCCTGACCTGGGCCGAGCTGCAGCCGCTGCTGCGCGATTTCTGGCTGCAGGCCATGGCCAAGATGACCCGCGTCCAGGCACCGGGCCGCCTCAAGCAGTGGGTGGTCCTGCTCACCAAAAGCTACCCCGAAGCGACCGTCCTGTTCGATGCCCTGCGCCGCGAAACCGACTGCGAGCGGATCAGCCAGATGCTCGGTGTGAGCGTGCCGGAAGCCGCCTGAAAATTTTTTTGCACGACTCTTGAAACGCAAATGGCCGTCCCTATTTTGGGATTACGCGATGCCGAAGTCGGGTCGCGGCGATAACCACTTGCTGATTTATCAGGAGATTTTCAGATGACTACTGCATTTTCCCTGGCTCCACTGTTCCGTCACTCCGTTGGCTTTGACCGCTTCAATGACCTGTTCGAGTCGGCGGCGCGCAACGAGTCGGCCAGCAGCTACCCTCCCTACAACGTCGAGAAACACGCTGATGACCAATACCGCATTGTCGTCGCGGCAGCGGGTTTCCAGGAGGAAGACCTGGAGCTGCAAGTCGAGAAGGGCGTACTGACCGTCACCGGCAACAAGCGCGAGAATACGGCGGAAGGCGTGACCTTCCTGCACCAGGGCATTGCCCAGCGTGCCTTCAAGCTGTCGTTCCGCCTGGCTGACCACATTGAGGTCAAGAACGCTGCTTTGGCCAATGGCCTGTTGAACATTGACCTGCTGCGTCTGGTGCCTGAAGAGGCCAAGCCAAAACGCATCCAGATCAATGCCCGGAAAACCCTGACTCACTGATCCAGAGTCAGCGTGAGAAGGCGCCCTGCGGGGCGCCTTTTTTGTGCGCGCTCAGCGCGCGGGCGATTGCTCCAGCCCTGCAGCTTGCGCATCCAGCAGCGCCATGAACGCCCGCGCCGCGTTAGACAGCGTGCGTTCGGTGTGGACGATATACCCCAACTGCCGCCGTAACTGGACACCCGGCAACGGGATGGGGGTGACTTGCTCGTCGAGCATGGTCCGGGGCAGCACGCTCCAGGCCAGTCCGATGGACACCATCATCTTGATCGTCTCCATATAGTTGGTGCTCATGGCGATATTCGGCTTCAGCCCCTGCGACTCACAGAGCTCGCTGACGATGTGGTGGGTGAAGGTGTTCTCGCCCGGAAACACCGCCGGGTAGCGGGCGAGGTCGGCCAGGCTGACGTTTTTCCGGGTCGCCAGCGGGTGCTCGGGCGCGGCGACGAAATCCAGCGGGTCGTCCCAGACCTTGACGGCTTTCACCAGCGCGTGGGGCTCGGGTGCCAAGGTGATCACCGCCAGCTCCGCACGGCCGTGGAGGATTTCTTCGTAGGCCACTTCCGAATCGAGAAACTGAATGTCCAGCGCGACGTCCGGGTAGGTCTTGGTAAACGCCCTTAATAGCGTAGGCAACCGGTGCAAACCGATGTGGTGACTGGTCGCCAGAGTCAGCCGCCCGGTGACCTCGCCGGTCAGGTTGGTCAGCGCGCGACGGGTGTCGTCCAGCACATTGAGGATCTGATAAGCGCGGGGGAGCAGGGCGCGTCCGGCTTCGGTCAGGCTGACCTCACGGCCCAGCCGATCAAAAAGCCGCACGTCCAGCTGCTGCTCCAGACCGGCGATGCGCTTGCTGACCGCCGGCTGAGTCAGGTGCAGGCGCTCGCCAGCGGCCGAGAAGCTGCCCATCTCGGCGATGGCAATGAAGGCATTGAGATTAGCCAGATCCATCTCGGATTCCTGTTGGTTATGCAAAGCATGAAAAATATGAATTTGAGTTATTTAAGCATATTCCCTAGCATCACCCCCACAAGCCAAGGGTCTTTACGGTGTCATCTCGACATCGGCGGCCGGGGCATAGAAATACGCTGATGAGGAACCGTCTGATGGCCGGCAAAACGCTCTACGACAAGCTCTGGGATTCGCATTTGGTCAAGCAGCGCGACGATGGCTCTGCGCTGCTCTACATCGACCGTCACATCATTCACGAAGTGACGTCGCCTCAGGCTTTCGAGGGCTTGCGCCTGGCCCGGCGCAAACCGTGGCGCATCGACGCCAACGTCGCCACCGTCGACCATAACGTGCCGACCACCCCCGACCGCAAGGACGGCGTCGACGCCATCGTCGATCAAGTGTCGCGCTTGCAGGTCAAGACCCTGGATGACAACTGCGACGAGTACGGCATCACCGAATTTAAGATGAACGACATCCGTCAGGGCATCGTTCACGTGATCGGTCCGGAGCAGGGCGCGACCTTGCCGGGCATGACCGTGGTCTGCGGCGACTCGCACACGTCCACCCACGGCGCATTCGGCGCGCTGGCCCACGGCATCGGCACTTCCGAGGTCGAGCACGTCCTCGCGACTCAGTGTTTGGTCGCGAAGAAAATGAAGAACATGCAAGTGAAGGTCGAAGGCAAGCTGCCGTTCGGCGTCACGGCCAAGGACATCGTCCTCGCCATCATCGGCAAGATCGGCACCGCCGGCGGCAACGGCCATGCCATCGAATTCGCCGGCAGCGCCATTCGCGACCTGTCCGTCGAAGGCCGCATGACCATCTGCAACATGTCCATCGAAGCCGGCGCCCGTGTCGGGCTGGTGGCGACCGATGAAAAGACCATTGCCTACGTGAAGGGTCGTCCTTTCGCACCGACTGCCGAGCAGTGGGGCGCAGCCGTCGAGGCCTGGAAAGACCTGGTGTCCGACGACGACGCGGTGTTCGACACCGTGGTTGAGCTCGACGCGACCCAAATCAAGCCGCAGGTCAGCTGGGGCACCTCGCCGGAAATGGTCGTGGCCGTGGATCAGCATGTGCCCGATCCGGCGCAGGAAGCCGATCTGGTCAAGCGTGGCTCGATCGAGCGCGCCTTGAAGTACATGGGCCTAAAAGCCAATCAGGCGATCACCGACATTCAGCTGGATCGCGTGTTCATCGGCTCGTGCACCAACTCGCGGATCGAAGACCTGCGCGCCGCAGCGGACATCGCCAAAGGCCGCAAAGTGGCGTCGACCATCAAGCAGGCGATCGTCGTGCCGGGCTCGGGTCTGGTGAAAGAACAGGCCGAGCGGGAAGGGCTGGACAAGGTCTTCATCGAAGCCGGCTTTGAATGGCGCGAGCCGGGCTGCTCGATGTGCCTGGCGATGAACCCGGACCGCCTCGAGAGCGGCGAGCACTGCGCGTCCACCTCCAACCGCAACTTCGAAGGCCGTCAGGGCGCCGGTGGGCGTACTCACCTGGTCAGTCCGGCGATGGCAGCAGCGGCTGCGGTCAGCGGCCGTTTCGTCGACGTTCGCACCATGAGCCAGGCATAAGGAGCCCCGTATGAAGCCTTTTACCCAACACACCGGTCTGGTCGCTCCGCTGGATCGCGCCAACGTCGACACCGATCAGATCATCCCCAAGCAATTCCTGAAGTCGATCCGCCGGACCGGCTTTGGCCCGAACCTGTTTGACGAGTGGCGCTACCTTGATGTGGGTCAGCCGTATCAGGACAACAGCAAGCGTCCGCTGAACCCGGATTTCGTGCTCAACGCCGAGCGTTACCAGGGCGCCAGCGTCCTGCTGGCCCGGGAAAACTTCGGCTGCGGCTCGAGCCGTGAACACGCCCCATGGGCGCTGGAGGAGTACGGTTTTCGCAGCATCATCGCGCCGAGCTACGCGGACATCTTCTTCAACAACAGCTTCAAGAACGGCCTGCTGCCGATCATCCTGAGCGAAAGCGAAGTCGATGAGCTGTTCAAAGTGGTCGAGGCGACGCCGGGCTACCAGTTGAACGTGGACCTGCAAGCCCAGACCGTGACCCGTGAAGATGGCAAGGTCTACCACTTTGAAATCGACGCCTTCCGCAAGCACTGCCTGCTCAACGGCCTGGACGATATCGGCCTGACCCTGATGGACGGCGAGGCGATTGCCGCGTTCGAGAGCAAGCATCGGGCTTCGCAGCCGTGGCTGTTTCGCTGAGGGGCAGTTATTAGCTTCAAGCTTCAAGCTGCAAGCGGCAAGTTGACCGCGGTGTGACTGCTGATTCTTGCAGCTCACCGCTTGGAGCTTGCCGCTCCCGAGCCGGCACCGATCACCGGCTCGACACGTATTCTGAAACGAGGGTTTTATGAGCAAGCAGATTCTGATTCTCCCAGGTGATGGCATCGGCCCGGAAATCATGGCCGAGGCGGTCAAGGTGCTGGAACTGGCCAGCGAGAAATACCAGCTGGGTTTCGAACTGAGCCACGACGTTATTGGTGGCGCGGCGATCGACAAACACGGCGTACCACTGGCAGATGAGACCCTTGAGCGCGCTCGCGCTGTTGATGCCGTGCTACTCGGCGCCGTGGGCGGCCCGAAATGGGACGCCATCGACCGCGACATCCGTCCGGAGCGCGGCCTGCTGAAGATCCGCTCGCAACTGGGCCTGTTCGCCAACCTGCGTCCGGCGATTCTGTATCCGCAACTGGCCGATGCGTCCAGTCTGAAGCCTGAAATCGTCGCCGGCCTGGACATCCTCATCGTCCGTGAGTTGACCGGCGGTATCTACTTCGGCGCACCGCGTGGCACCCGCGAGCTGGAAAACGGCGAGCGTCAGTCCTACGATACGTTGCCCTACAGCGAAAGCGAGATCCGCCGCATCGCCCGCGTCGGCTTCGACATGGCCCGTGTACGCGGCAAGAAGCTCTGCTCCGTGGACAAGGCCAATGTGCTTGCGTCCAGCCAGTTGTGGCGTGAAATCGTCGAACAGGTGGCCAAGGATTACCCGGACGTCGAACTCAGCCACATGTACGTCGACAATGCTGCCATGCAGCTGGTCCGCGCACCGAAGCAGTTCGACGTGATTGTCACCGACAACATGTTCGGCGACATCCTCTCCGACGAAGCGTCGATGCTCACCGGCTCTATCGGTATGCTGCCGTCGGCGTCGCTGGATTCGAACAACAAGGGCATGTACGAGCCTTGCCACGGTTCGGCCCCGGACATCGCCGGCAAAGGCGTGGCCAACCCGCTGGCGACGATTCTGTCGGTGTCGATGATGCTGCGTTACAGCTTCAACGAGCACACCGCTGCCGACGCCATCGAGAAAGCCGTGAGCCTGGTGCTGGATCAGGGCCTGCGCACCGGGGACATCTGGTCTGAGGGCAATGCCCGGATCGGTACGCAGGAAATGGGCGACGCCGTAGTCGCCGCGCTGCGCAATCTGTAATATCTCGGGCCCACGACTGTCAGGTTGAGCCCAGTGGCTCTCTGCGGTCGGGGCCCCACTTTTAATTAAGGTGTAGTTGCGATGAAACGTGTAGGTCTGGTCGGTTGGCGCGGGATGGTCGGTTCCGTGCTCATGCAGCGCATGCTGGAAGAGCAGGATTTCGATCTCATTGAGCCGGTTTTTTTCACCACCTCCAACGTCGGCGGCCAAGGCCCGTCGGTGGGCAAGGACGTCGCGCCGCTGAAAGATGCCTACAGCATCGACGAGCTCAAGACCCTGGACGTGGTGCTGACCTGCCAGGGCGGCGACTACACCAACGAAGTCTTCCCCAAGCTGCGCGAAGCGGGCTGGCAGGGTTACTGGATCGACGCGGCGTCGTCCCTGCGCATGCAGGACGATGCGGTGATCATCCTTGATCCGGTCAACCGCAAGGTCATCGACCAGCAGCTGGATGCCGGCACCAAGAATTACATCGGCGGCAACTGCACCGTCAGCCTGATGCTGATGGGCCTGGGCGGGCTGTTCGAGGCCGGTCTGGTGGAGTGGATGAACGTCATGACGTATCAGGCCGCTTCCGGCGCCGGTGCGCAGAACATGCGTGAGTTGATCAAGCAGATGGGTGCGATCAATGCGTCGGTGGCCGACGAGCTGGCGAACCCTGCCAGCGCGATTCTGGACATCGACCGCAAGGTGGCTGACGCGATGCGCGGCGAGGGTTTCCCGACCGAGAATTTCGGGGTGCCGCTGGCGGGCAGTCTGATCCCGTGGATCGACAAGGAGCTGCCGAACGGTCAGAGCCGCGAGGAGTGGAAAGGGCAGGCGGAGACGAACAAGATTCTGGGTCGTTTCAAGAGCCCGATTCCGGTCGATGGTATTTGCGTGCGCATCGGTGCGATGCGGTGCCACAGTCAGGCGCTGACCATCAAGCTGAACAAGGATGTGCCGATCGCTGACATCGAGGGGATGATCAGTCAGCACAATCCGTGGGTGAAGCTGGTGCCGAATAATCGCGAAGCGAGCATTCAGGAGCTGAGCCCGACGTCGGTGACCGGGACGTTGAATATTCCGGTGGGGCGTTTGCGTAAGTTGAATATGGGTTCGCAGTATCTGGGCGCATTTACCGTGGGCGACCAGTTGTTGTGGGGCGCGGCGGAGCCGTTGCGTCGGATGCTTCGTATTCTGCTCGAGCGGTAATCACTGTTCGTAGGGGACTGATTTATTTACATAGCTTCACCGTAAATTAATCTGTCCCCGGATCTGCGGCGTGAGTTAGTACGCCAGGATCAAGAGCGTCTGCCTAGGGGCAGACGTTTCGCCTTCGGCGAGTTACTTGGAAAAGTCGAAAGTCGCACCATCCCCAAGTAACCAAGGGTGCTTGCTCCTGGCTTGGTTCCTCCTTCGTCGGAATCCCCTCACTCCGGTCCCGCTCCGTGGGCCCGCGCCGAACGGGCATCCATGCCCTGACGGCGCTCTCGCCGCATCCCGGCGGCTCGACCCACTCCGCGAGATTTCCGTTCAGCCTGCACCCAAGTCGCGATGGGTGTCGTCTGGACTTCCTGCGTAGAAGATCAAGATCAACAGCTTCCCGGCTGAAGCCGGTCCTACGGGTGCGCGCGTTCTGTTGGTGGGACTGGCTTTAGCCGGGAAGGGGCCGGCCCATTCACCATCAATTTCCCGGCGCGCCCACCGATGCTTTCCCGGCTGAAGCCGGTCCAACGGGTGCTCGCGGTCTGTTAGTGGGACTGGCTTTAGCCGGGAAGGGGCCGGCTCATTCACCATCAATTTCGCGGCGCGCCCACCGACGCTTTCCCGGCTGAAGCCGGTCCCACAGATGCGCGCGTTCTGTTGGTAGGACTGGCTTTAGCCGGGAAGGGGCCGGCTCATTCACCATCAATTTCGCGGCGCGCCCACCGACGCTTTCCCGGCTGAAGCCGGTCCCACTGTATGCACGCGGTCTACTGTAGGACTGGCTTTAGCCGGGAAGCTTTTAACCTTGCACTTGATCTGCTTTTGATCTTCCTACGCAAAGAGTTCAAACACCGCCAATCGCGACTTGGGTGCAGGCCGAACGCAGACGACGCGCAGTGGGCCGAGCGGCATGGATGCCGCGAGAGCGCCGCCAGGACATGGATGTCCGTTCGGCGCGGGCCCACGGAGCGTCGTCGGAGTGAGGGAACCCGACGAAGTCGGGCCAAACCGAGAGCAGGCACTTTTGGTTACTTTTAGTGCTTTTTTAAAAGTAACTCGCCGAAGGCGAAACAATCTGCCCCTAGGCAGATGCCTCTGATCTTGATCTTGATCTTGATCTTAACCCCGCACAAAGCCGCATCCCCGGCACCTCGATGAAGCGATGAGCCAACATCGAAACCACCACAACCGCCACCACCACCAGCAACATCAACAGGTTGTCGTTCAGCGCACTGCCCGTACTCAAATGCCGCACCAGCGACCCCGGAATCTCCCCCGGCTTGTCCACCAACAGCGGATAACCGCCGAATTTCGCCGCCACCGTCAACCCCGTCGCGACGACGAAAATCACCGCCGCATGGGTCAGGTAAATCGACAGCCACAACCGGCCCAGCGCCGGAAACACCCGCACCTGCAACAGCCGCGACACCGCACCAGCCTCCCAGGCGAACACCAGAATCGCCAGGCAAAACAGCAGCGCCAGCTCAATCGTCATCGGGGCTTGGCCGTCCACCATCAGCCAGCCGATAGTCGCCAAAACCCCCACCTCAAGCACACTGCCCAGCACCACCCCCGGCGCGAAATTCCGCAGCCTCGCGTACAGCCGATACGTCACCGTGCCCGCAAAGAAACAGGCCGCGCCCCACAACACATAGCGCGTCAGCAGGTCGGAATCCGTGAACAACCCGACAAACGCCAACCCCCCCAGCAGCGTGAAAATCGCCCGCGCCATCCCCGGCAGCGCGTAGCAGACCAGCCCGAAGATCAGCCACAGGTAAAACGCGACGCTGACCCACCACGACGGATAGTTGAACGACAGCGCATTGAAGCCCGGCCACCAGGCTTGAATCAGTAAAAGGTTTGGAAGAATTTCCCCAGGCGCGCGGTCACCGCTGAACGCCGGGAAATTCAACAGCAGCCCATAGCGCTCCAGCACCAGTTTCAAACACTCGAAACCGATGAAGAACACCAGCACTGCGATATGCAGCGGCATGACCCGCCCGGCGCGGGCAATCATGAAGTCGCCCAACTGCCGCGGGGTGTTCAGCGTGCCGACGTAGCGCCGGTAAATCAGAAACCCGCTCAGGGCGAAGAACAGGCCGGCGAACTGACTGGCGTTACGGAAAAACGACAACTCCGTGATGCTTCGCTCGATGTGCGAGTGATGAACAATCAGCGTCAGGGCGCAGAGACCGCGCAGGCTGTCGAGCACGAGGAATCGCTTCATCTTGAGGGTCCTTGTTTCAGATGAGTTAAGCGCGCGGGCACGCGAACAGGCGCCGGCAGGCGTGCAGGGCAGAGAACGTAAGGCTGGGCGAGCAGGAAAGTTACCACCTTCGGCGCTGGGGCTGATGAGTGGCGCAAGCAGTGTGAAAAACAGAAGGTGGCGCACCGCAGGCTGGAGGCAGAAGCTAACACTGGGTTCGTGAAAGTTTTGCCAGCGGGCAGCAGTATGCCCGAACCGCAAACCCATCCGGAACGGGCATTAATCAAAATCTGACGACCCAACAACATCAAATCCCAATATGTGGGATAGCGCGTTATATATTGAGATTTCCGGCGCAACCGGTTTATAGTCCGCTCCGCATTCACTCATTAATAACAATCAGGTGAAGCCATGCAGGCGCAATTGATCGCGCTCGATTGGGGGACGACCTCCCTTCGCGCGTATCGACTCGGCGAACACGGCCGGGTACTGGAACAACGTTCGCTCAGCGCGGGCATCATGCAGCTGCCATCGACGCCTCGCTTGATTGGCGGGCAGCAGGTTTCCGACGGATTCGAACTCGCTTTCGACGAAGCCTGCGGCGACTGGCTCGACGCCGAACCGACGCTGCCGGTGATCGCCTGCGGGATGGTCGGCAGTGCTCAGGGCTGGCGCGAGGCGGTCTATCAGCAGACGCCCGCCAGCGTAGCAGCCCTCAGTTCTGCGTTGGTCACGGTGCGCAGTGTGCGCGGCGTCGACGTTCACATCATTCCCGGCATCCTGCAGCGCTCCGAGCTGCCCAATGTGATGCGCGGCGAAGAGACCCAGGTCCTGGGCATTCTTGACTCGCTGCCCGCCAGCGAAACCGCAAAGCCCCTGTTGATCGGCCTGCCCGGCAGCCACTCGAAGTGGGTGAGGGCGGTGGACGGCCGGATCGAGCATTTCGATACCTTCATGACCGGCGAGGTCTACGCCGCGCTGTCCAGCCACACCATTCTTGGCCGCACGATGCAGCGCAGCGACACCTTCGACGCCGAAGCGTTTGACCGAGGCGTGGCGGTGTCGCGGTCGGCCAACGGTGCGGCAGGTCCGCTGTCGACCATCTTCAGTTGCCGCACCCTCGGCTTGACCGGCGTGCTGTCCGGCACCGCTCAATCCGATTACCTCTCTGGCCTGTTGATCGGCCATGAAATCGTCGCGCTGGCGAAGCTGCTGCGCCAGACCGACGCGCACTTGCCCGCCGTGATCCTGATCGGCAGCGACGCCCTGATCGCACGCTATCAGCGCGCCCTCGATGCCAACGGTTTCCCCCAAGTGACCCTGGCCGAGCAGGCCACCGAGCGTGGCCTCTGGCAGGTGGCGGTGCAGGCCGGTCTGATTCAATCCTCCTCTTCGGCCGTTGCCCGGCCCCTTCATGTAGAGAACTGACATGCTCAAGCAAGCCCTCGTGCAAAACGGTCTGGTCGCGATTCTGCGCGGCCTGCGCCCCGAAGAAGCGCCGGCCATCGGTGATGTCCTGTACACCGCCGGCTTCCGCGTCATCGAAGTGCCGCTCAATTCCCCTCAGCCGTACGACAGCATCCGCTTGCTGCGTCAGAGCCTGCCCGCCGATTGCCTGATCGGTGCGGGCACGGTGCTGACGCCGGAGCAAGTGCGCCAGGTCAAGGAGGCCGGCGGCCAGGTTATCGTCATGCCCCACAGCGATCCGAAGGTGCTGCGCGCGGCAAAAGCCGAAGGCCTGTTCCTTTCTCCGGGCGTGGCGACGCCGACCGAAGCCTTCGCCGCCCTGGCCGAAGGCGCCGACGTGCTGAAGATGTTCCCTGCCGAGCAAATGGGCCCGGCGGTGGTCAAGGCCTGGCTGGCGGTGTTGCCGGCCGGCACGGCGCTGATTCCGGTCGGTGGCATCACCCCGGACAACATGAAAGTGTTCCTCGATGCCGGTGTTTCCGGTTTCGGCCTGGGTTCGGGGCTGTTCAAGCCGGGCATGAGCGCCGAGGACGTTGCCAAGAGCGCCAAGGCCTACGTGGACGCCTGGAACCAGCACAAGCCAGCAAACAACCAGTGACCCACCCGCTCGTTGCGCCATCGAGCATGTGTTTTTGAATAAGAGAGACAAAACATGAAAATCACCAAACTCACGACGTACATCGTTCCGCCGCGCTGGTGCTTCCTGAAAGTCGAAACCGACCAGGGCGTCACCGGTTGGGGCGAGCCTGTGGTCGAGGGCCGCGCCCACACCGTGGCTGCAGCGGTTGAGGAACTGTCCGACTATTTGATCGGCAAAGACCCACGCAACATCGAAGACATCTGGACCGTGCTGTATCGCGGCGGCTTCTACCGGGGCGGCGCCATCCACATGAGCGCGCTGGCGGGCATCGATCAGGCGCTGTGGGACATCAAGGGCAAGGCGCTGGGCGTGTCGGTCAGCGACCTGCTTGGCGGCCAGGTGCGCGACAAGATTCGGGTGTACTCGTGGATCGGCGGCGACCGTCCGGCGGACACCGCGCGTGCGGCAAAAGAAGCGGTGGAGCGTGGGTTCACTGCGGTGAAAATGAACGGCACCGAGGAGCTGCAGTTCCTCGACACCTTCGACAAGGTTGATCTGGCCCTGGCCAACGTCGCCGCCGTGCGCGATGCCGTGGGCCCCAATGTCGGCATCGGCGTCGACTTCCACGGTCGTGTGCACAAGCCGATGGCCAAGGTGCTGATGAAAGAGCTGGACCCGTACAAGCTGATGTTCATCGAAGAGCCGGTGCTCAGCGAGAACTACGAAGCGCTGAAGGAACTGGCGCCGTTGACCAGCACGCCGATTGCCCTGGGCGAGCGTTTGTTCTCCCGCTGGGATTTCAAGCGCGTGTTAAGCGAAGGCTATGTCGACATCATCCAGCCGGATGCTTCCCACGCGGGCGGCATCACCGAAACCCGCAAGATCGCCAACATGGCCGAAGCCTATGACGTGGCGCTGGCGCTGCATTGCCCGCTGGGCCCGATCGCGCTGGCGGCGTGCCTGCAACTGGACGCCGTTTGCTACAACGCGTTCATTCAGGAGCAGAGCCTGGGGATTCACTACAACGAAAGCAACGACCTGCTCGACTACATCAAGAACCCCGAAGTCTTCGACTACGACAAGGGCATGGTGAAGATCCCGAACGGGCCGGGCCTGGGCATTGAGATCAACGAAGAGTACGTCAAGGAACGCGCCGCCATCGGCCACCGCTGGCGCAACCCGATCTGGCGCCATGCCGACGGCAGCTTTGCCGAGTGGTGATTGCTCCCCGGGCTTGAGCCCGACTGATCGTTCCCACGCTCCGCGTGGGAATGCATCCCCCGACGCTCGGCGTCGACTGCCGGACGCAGAGCGTCCAGAGCAGTGTTACCACGCAGAGCGTGGGAACAATCAATTTATGACACTCCAGACCTCAGATAACCATAAAAAGAGGCACTTCCCTTGCGCACACAGACCGCAACCCAGGCGCGGGCGACCACCGCCACGCCGACCCGCAAACGCTTTTTCATCATGGTGCTGCTGTTCATCACCGTGGTGATCAACTACCTCGACCGCAGCAACCTGTCCATCGCCGCGCCCGCACTGACCAGCGAGCTGGGCATCGATCCGGTGCACGTCGGCCTGATCTTCTCCGCCTTCGGCTGGACCTACGCCGCCATGCAACTGCCCGGCGGCTGGCTGGTGGATCGCGTTCCGCCGCGCATCCTTTACACCGTCGCGCTGGCGCTGTGGTCCATCGCGACCATCTTCCTCGGCTTCGTCGGCAGCTTCATCGGCTTGTTCATCCTGCGCATGGCCGTCGGCGCGCTGGAGGCCCCGGCGTATCCGATCAACAGCCGCGTCGTCACCGCTTGGTTCCCGGAGAAAGAACGCGCCACCGCCGTAGGCTTTTACACCTCCGGCCAATTCGTCGGCCTGGCATTCCTCACCCCTGTGCTCGCGTGGCTGCAGACCCGCTACGGCTGGCACATGGTGTTCGTGGCCACCGGTGGCGTCGGCGTGCTCTGGGCGGCCATCTGGTACATGGTCTATCGCGAACCGCGTGACTTCAAAGGCATCAACCAGGGTGAGATCGACCTGATCAAGGACGGCGGCGGTCTGGTCGACATGCAGACCGATGCCTCGAAACGCAAAAGCGGTTTTAGCTGGCAGGACCTCGGCATCGTGCTGACCAAGCGCAAGCTGTGGGGCATCTACCTGGGTCAGTTCTGCCTGAACTCGACGCTGTGGTTCTTCCTCACCTGGTTCCCGACCTACCTGGTCAAATACCGCGGCATGGACTTCATCAAGTCCGGCCTGCTGGCGTCGCTGCCGTTTCTCGCAGCGTTCGTCGGCGTGCTCTGCTCAGGGTTCTTCTCCGACTGGCTGATCCGTCGCGGTTACACCGTCGGCTTCGCACGCAAGACGCCGATCATCGCCGGCCTGTTGATCTCCACCTCGATCATCGGCGCCAACTACGTCGATTCGACTCCGCTGGTAATTGCGTTCCTGGCGCTGGCGTTTTTCGGCAACGGCCTGGCGTCGATCACCTGGTCGCTGGTCTCAACCCTCGCCCCGGCGCGGCTGTTGGGGCTGACCGGCGGCACGTTCAACCTGATCGGCAACCTGGCGGCGATCGCCACGCCAATCGTGATCGGTTTCCTGGCGTCGGGTGATTCCTTTGCGCCGGCGATCACCTACATCGCCGTTCTCGCGTTGCTCGGGGCGTTGTCCTACATCCTGTTGGTGGGCAAGGTGGAACGCATCGAGTTGTGATGGCCGTGTCGATACGGAATGAGGGACGTCAATCACTTGCGCCGTGACCAACGTTTCCTTGAGAGAGGCGTGGAAGCCGGCCATGCCTTGGCATGACCTGGCTTGAGAGGTTGTCTGCATCAACGAGAGCGACATTTCGAGCCGGTGCTCAGGTGCCCCATTGGATAGCTGCTGAAACGTTTGGAGGGACAAAATCGACCCTCCAAACGGTTTTTAGTATCGGGCGGGAGCACCCAAGCTGGCGCAGGCTTTCAGGCAGCGCTTGAGGTTAGAACGCCCAATTCAGCGACAGCCCTACACCGTGGGTTTTATCCCGGGCGCCCAGCAGGCCGTTGTAGTCCAGGTTGATCCGCGCATCCCGGTTCAAGGCGAGGCTGGCGCGGGCGCCCACGACAGCTGCGTCCCGGTCCATGGACACGCTTTGCACGGCAAAGGTATTCACCCCGCTGGCAAAGGCCAGGTGTTGCTCGGCCGAGGTATCGCTCAGGTTATGCTGCCAGCCCAAGGTGCCTGAGACGTCCAGCTTCTGAGTATCGGTGAGGTTGAACCGGCTACCGGCACGCATGCCCAGCGTGGATAGCACCGTGTCGCGGGTGTCGTCATCACCCTTCAGCGCCGTGGCGCCTCCCTTCTCGGTAAAGCTGTCGCTGTGGAAGTGCACATAGGCCAGGTTGGCGAAGGGCTCCAACGCCAGAGGCTGCAGGTTCAGGCGATAGGCCGCTTCGGTGAACACCTGAGTCGATTGCGCGTCGCGCTTGACCTTCAGGCGGTCGGTCGAGGTGCCCAGTTGCAGGTCTCGCTTGACGTCGATGCGGTGCCAGCTATGGGATGCACCCGCGGTCAGGCGCAACGGCCCTTCCTCGTGGCCCATGTAGGCACCCAGGTGGTAGCTATTGGCCGAGGCGCGGGAATGGGTGTCGTCACCCATGCCTAACGAGGTGTCGCTGTAACCGACCATGGCGCCCAACCGGGTGTGCTCAGCCACCAGGCCGTCCACACCGGCGAGCAGGCCGCCCAGGGATGAGGTTGAGCTGGCGCTGTCGCTGCTGCCGGCGTTTTTGCCCCAGGCACCCAGGCCTTTGACCCACAGGTTGTTGTCTTCAACACCCGCCGCAGGCTGGTCGTACAGCCCGTCGACGCGCAGGCGATCACCGACGGCATCGCGGACCTGGCGGCTGTCGTTGATCAACTGAGTGGCGATGGCCGGATGCACTTCGCCGGACAACTGGGTGTAGGCACGCCGAGCGGTAGCCGCATCGGGGCTCAACAGCAGCTCTTCGTACACCGCATTACCGGCCCCTAATTGCTCGGCGGCAGCCGCTACGTTGGCCTGGTTAGTGGTGTGCGCGGCGCTGGCGAAGCTGTCCGCGTTGCGCTCCAGGGCCAAGGCAACGCCCGTACCGCTGTAGGCCAGGTTGCCATCCAGAAAGGCGTAGTTATCCAGCACCGACCCGAACTGGCCCTGCACGCCGCCAGCCGCTTGCAGCACGTTGAACTGCCGGCCGATCAGGCTGTTGACCTCGCCTGTGCTGAAGCCGGCGCCGTTTTCCAGCGAGAGGGCCATGGTCGCACCGCTCACCGTCGCCTGCCCGCCGGCGATGATGCGGTCGCTGCCAGTGGGCGACAACTCCACCGCATACACAGCGCCGGGCGCCAGGTTAAGGTTCCCCGCCACCTGTAAGGTGCCCACGGAATTGCCCGGCGCTACCGTACCGCCGCGGTTGGCGGCAAGTGACGCGATCCGGCCGTTGCCGCCCAGTATGCCGGTGTCATTGACGGTCACGGCCGAGGCCAGCGAACCATTGACCGCCAGCCGCCCTTCATTGATCAGGGTTGGGCCGCTGTAGGTGTTGGCGCCGGTCAGCACCAAGGTGCCGATACCTGTCTTGGTCAAGCCGCCATGCCCGGCTATGTCATTGCTCCACGTGTCCCGCCCGCATTGCGGCCCGCTGCAGAGGCGCTGGGTCGGTTTACCGGCATCGACCACCGCGCCTACCCCCGGCAGGTTGGCCACGAACTGGCTGTCGCCATAGGCGCCACTGATACGAAACTCAGCGGGAATATCCGCCTCGGTGACGAACATGCTCGGGCCGTTGACGGCCTTGCCCAGATTGATCATGCCCCAGCCATAGAGCGCGTCCACGCCAGGCGCGCCGAGGTCGGTGGCGGTGGTTTTCAACACGTCGGCCACCTGTGCGCCGGTCATGTAGGGGAAGCGCTCCATCAGTACCGCCATGCTGCCCGCCACATGGGGCGCGGCCATGGAGGTACCGTTTTTGTTGGCCCAGCCCACGGTCAGGTCTTGCAAGCTGGTGCCGTTAAGCACGGAGCTGTAGATCCGCGTGCCTGGCGCTGACACGCAGAAGCTGGCCGTGTAGCCGCAGCGAGAGGAAAAGGTGCTCAAGGTGTAAGGCGTGGTGCCGGCGGCCGCGGCGTTCGGGTTTTGCTGCAAGGCAGCAACCGTCAGCCAGTTGGGGGCGATCTCTGGCACGAAATACCCGAGTCCGGCCATGGCGTCCGGGTTGTTCAGGTTGTAGTCGTTGCCGGCGGCGAAAATGGTCACCACGCCGCTGCGTGCGGCATCGATGGCGCCCTGGTAAGCGCCCCCTGGGCGGGTACCGAGGATCTGTTGGATCTGATTGAACTGCAGCTGCGCATCCTGCACGGTAAAGTGCGCAAAGGCCGGATCGCGACCGCCTTGGTCAAAGCGGTCGGTAATGCCAATGCCCCAGCTGTTATTGATGATGCGCGCGCCACTGCTGACCAATGCATTCCAGCCCGCCTGGTAAACCGCGCCGTCGTTGCCCAGCACAATGCCGTCTTCCGGGCCAGGGTCGCCGTTGTCGGCGCTGATGATCTGGGCATTGAACGCCACGCCGTGCATGGGCCCGCCGTCTCGGTTGCCGCCCGCGATGCCGCCTACGTGGGTGCCATGGTTACCCAGCCGGCCGTTGGAGTCAGGGGTAGGGGTGCCATCGTAACGGAAGGCGTCGCCGGCCTTTACCGGGATATAGGGGTCGGTGTACTCGCGAATGCCACTGGTGACCAGGTTGATCACTTTATCCGGGCTGGCGAATTCCGGGTGCGGTGCGTACACCGGCTGATCGAAAATCCCCAGCTTCACGCCCTTGCCGGTGTAGCCGGCGGCGTAGGCCTGGTCGGCGTTGATCGCGCCCAGCCCCCATTGGGCCGTGAACTCCGGGCTGCGCCAACTGGCGACATTCCCGGCCTGGCCGGCTTCTACGTAAGGCGCAGCCTGGGCTGCACCGAGGGTGGCCAGGTAGCAGGCCAAGGCGCCGCAAGAAACGCGATTGGCTTGCCGAATAGCGTGCCGAATGGAGCTGACAGCAAGCTGTCGAGTGGTGGATGGCTTTTTCATAAATACAACTGTCCTTAGTTAGCGCACACAAAACCCCGCGCGAATGCCGTCTTGGTATCCGCGTCGTTCTTTTTCCAACAATGGGTAGGTTGAAACATTCAGCTTCAGGAAAGCGGCGGGCGAAGGCCTGGCTCGCCCTGCCGCTTTGCGTTTAGAACTGCCAGTTAAGGCTCAAGCCAATGCCGTGGCTTTTTTCACGGCTGGCCAGTTGGCCGTTGTAGTCCAGGCTAACGCTGGCCTCACGACTCAGCGCCATGCGGGCATGGGCACTCGCCAGGGCCGCATCACGCACCAAGGGCGAGCTTTCGATACCAAAGCGACTGCCACCTGCCGCAAAGGCCATGTGCTGCTCTGAATCGGTATCGCTCAGGTTGTGCTGCCAGCCCAGGCTGCCGGACAGGTCGAGCTTCTGATGATCATTGATTGCGACGGTTTTAAGCGCCCGTACGCCCAGCGTACCGAGCACGGCTTCACGGGTGTCGCTGCCGGAGGCAAGCGCTGCGGTATCTCCCTTCTCGCTGAAGCTATCCGTGCCAAGGTGTACATAGGCCAGGTTGGCGAAGGGTTCAAGCACTGCGGGCTGCAACTGAATACGGTACGCCGCTTCGGTGAATACCTGTGCGGTTTGCGCATCGTGTTTGGTTTTCTCCCGCCCGCTGGCGTCGCCGACCTGTACATCGCGCTTGCCATCGATCCGGTGCCAGCTGTAGGCACCGCCGAGGGTCAAGCGCCAGGCGCCGATCTCATGACCCAGGTAGGCGCCCAGATGGTAGCTGTCTACCGATGCACGGGAATGGGTGCCCGAGCCCATGTTGACCGAGCTGTCGCTGTAGCCGCCTACCAGGCCAAGGCGCGTGTCGTCACCCACGTCGCCGTCGACACCCGCCAGCACGCCGCTAATCGATGAGGTATAGCCAGCCGTATCGCTACGGGAATCCGTTTTGCCCCAAGCACCCAAGGCCTTGAACCACACATTGTCTTGCGCTGCCGTATTGGCATCGGCACCGAACACGCTGGCGCCCAGGCGCTCGCCAACGGCGTCACGCACATAGCGGCTGTCGTTGATCAACTGGGTGGCGACTGCCGGGTAGATCTCGCCCGACAGCTGCTGGAAACTCTCCCGGGCCGAGGCGGCACTTGGCGCGAGCAGCAGGTTTTCATACACCGCGTTGCCCGTCCCCAATTGCTCGGCGGCCGAGGCCACGGCTGCCTGGTTAGGGGTTTGCGCCACGCTGTCGAAAGCCGCCGTGCGCTCGATATTCAGTGCAACGCCGTTAGCGGCGTATTCCAGCCGGCCGCCGAGGAAAGCGTAGTTGGAGGTGACCGCAGCGAACTGCCCGTTCACACCGTTGGCGGCTTGCAACACGTTGTACTGGCGGCCAACCAGGGTTTGGCCAGGCGTGGCATTCAAGGCCAGCGGCGTTGGGTCCAGGGCCAGGGTCATGTTGGCCCCCGACACCGTGGCACTGCCGGTGGCCACAAGGCGGTCACCGGCCGTGGGCGAAAGCTCTACCGCGTAGGTTGAGCCTGGTGCGAAGGTTACGTCACCGTTCACCTGCAAGGTGCCGATGGAGTTACCGGGCGCAACCTGCCCGCCGCTCAACGCGGTGAGGTTACCGACCTGGCCATTGCCGCCCAAGGTGCCCCCCGCATTGACCTGCACAGCGGACGCCAGAGAGCCATTGACCGACAGCACACCCCCGTTGACCTGGGTATCGCCGCGATAGGTATTGTTGCCTTCAAGAATCAACCGGCCCGCGCCGGACTTGATCAGGCTGCCTTGGTACTGGCGCTGAGCCGCTGCCGCAGCACGGGCGGTGCCCACGGCGTAGTCGGTCTGGTCCTGTTGGCTGGCGGTGCTGGCCACGCCGTTCTGCCAACCTCTGCTCACCAGGGTTTGCTGCCAGGCGGCCTGTTCAGCAGTGTCCTCGGCCTGACGCTGGATCAACGCCTGATCAGAAATATCGTTGCTCCAGACATCGGTTTGGCCGGCACCCAGGGTGGCATTGAAGGTGCCCAGCAACTGGCCCGGGCCGCGCATGGCCCGTTCCAGGTTGACTACACCCCAGCCCACAGCGCCATTGGGCGCCTGGGTGACCGAACCATCGAGCTGGGTCGCGGTGGTGAGCAGCACCTGCAAGGCCTGCTCGTTGTTCATGTAAGGGTAGCGCTCCATCACCAGCGCCAATGCGCCCGTGGCATGGGGCGCGGCCATGGACGTACCGGACTTGAGCGCATAGCCGCCGCCAGGCACGGTGCTGTTGATCAGCCTCCCGGGCGTGGTGATGCACCAATATTTGGCAATGCCGCACTGGTTGTAGCGCTGGGCATTGGCGCTATCCAGGCCAGACACCGCCAGCCAGTGGCCTTCCAGGTCCGGCTCGAAATACGGCAGCGCAGACCGCACACTGGCGTTGGCATAGCCAGTATTGCCAGCACTGAAGACGTTGATCACGCCCTTGCGCGACACGTTAGCCGCTTCATCCAGCCAGGTGCCCCGGTTGTAATGCTGGGCATAGGCAGCCTGTACGCCTTTCAACGTCGCGTAGGTCACATCCGGCGGCTGGCTACCCCAACTGTTGTTAATCGCCCGCACACCGGCATCGGCCAGCGCGCCATAGGCCGCCTTGAAGTACTGCGGATCCGGGCTCGGGCCAAACAGGAAGCTGTCGCTCTGGTTGGTGTTGGCCACATAGATTTGCGCGTTGTACGCCACGCCATGCATGCCGACGCCATCACGGGCCGCGCCCATGGTCCCGGTCACGTGCGTGCCGTGGGTGTCGTTATTGGGGTTGATGGCACCCGTGATGCTAAAGGGCGAACCATCTACATAGGTGCCGTTGGCGGTTACCGCATGGTAGCGGGATGGGCTGGCTTCGGGATGAGAGGGGTCGAAACCTGAGTCCATCGCGCCGATTTTTACGCCGGCGCCGGTGATACCGGCGGCATAAGCCTGGTCCGCCTGGATACGGCCCAATCCCCAGTCGCTCTTGAATTCTTCCGAGCGCCAACTGGCCGCGTCGCCTAACTTCCCCTGTTCTGCATAGTCGGCATAAGCCGAGCAGCCAAAGGTAATAGACAACGCGCAAAGTGCGGTAGTGGTTGCGGGTTTAACGGAATAACGGACAGCATTCGACGGCTTGAACCTTCGCATCCCTGCACACCTTTTTTATTTGTTAGCTCCCTAGTGAGCGCCGTAAGAAAATAGTCCGCTGCGCAGGGGATGGCAACTTATTTGTTTCAGATTTGATACAAAGCCAACAGTAACTAAGCAGGCAGGTAATAAGGCACAAGGCGCTGTGATGAGGCATCTAGACGGAGCAGGCACAATTACGGTGCATTGCGAGATAGTGGCCTTTTAGTTCCATTGTCGAAAATCCAGCGCGTTTTTTAGTTAATCTAGCGTTGGCGTATTGGCGGCTTCGCTCAGTCACGAGAGCCAGGCAGGGAGGGTAGAAAAGAGGTATTCAAATAATGAATAGTCAAACCCTAGCCTAGCCATTACTTAGCCATGCCACAACATCATCCTTGGCCAGCGTCTCGCTGTTGAGCAAGCGGCAGCCGCGCAGCCGTGGTAGTTGAGAAGGTCATGCCGGGTGCCCAAAACAGTGGGGTGCTTTGAAGTGATCATTATCGCTACAAGTGGGGGTAGCCTTTATATTTTGGCGCGTCATGGCCCAGTAACTTGGGGTCAGAGAACCTCGGGGCGCCTGAGACTTCTGGCTTCTGGTTTGCTCCGATTATTTGCGTTATGAGCAGTAATGGGTTTTAAACGCACAAGCGCGAAGGGTCTGCCGGCGCAATGATTTTATACTGGCGCAACTTTTCGTAGTGCTGGCCACGGCAAGCAATACTTCGTAAGCGGCCGGCGAATGCACCGCAAGTGAATGGCAAAGACACACTGGATTAGGCGGTACTGCCCAATTTTCTTGTTGATCGAGCAATCTTGGGGCACGCCACAATCCACTTGATGACTCCGCCGTCGCCGTTCCTCGAGTATTGGCCGCATTGTAGGAAGGAGCATAACGACGGCTTGCGATAATGCTGGCATGGGGAAAGGCTCGTAGAGCAGATCTATGGATACTGTCGGGAAGCAATAGATCTCGCGTCTAGCAAAACAGCCTGTTCAGTAATCCTTCAATGGGGGTTCCTTCGTATCCAGACCGTAATTCTTCGAGCTTCAGAACCCTACGCTCTCCGCCAAGCAGGCTGAGCCCGTGGAGCTCATTCAAGAGCTTCTGAGACGCTTCGACCTCAGGCTGCAGTGCAAGCCAGGCAGTATTCGCCCGAGCCGCCAAATCTTCAGCCTTATGACTCAGGCGTTGGGATTCGATGAGCGTGCTCGCACTCAACATGCTGTTGAGTTCTGCCTGCGTGCGCTCTAGATCGTTAAGCAAATCGGTGAAAACTTCAGCTTGGTCAAGCGCCACGGAAAGACCGTCGACATAGAGGGTGTCTTCCTGCACGCAGTAAATCCCCAACGGCCCGTCACCGCCTCCGGTGCAATCCAGCGCGAGCAGGTTCCCGAGGCGTAACGGCTCTGGAATCCACGTGTGACCCGTGCAAACACGCCAAACGCCGGCGACGCCTTGACGGTAATGCTTTTTGATCCGCTCTCGCCCCCAGAGGGCTATTTCTTCGACTTGCGCGTTGTCGATATCGTTGACGAACCCCTGCCAGGACAAGCCTCTCGGTACATCCCCATGTACAACGCCCACGACCCCACGGGGTGATTCGATCTCGATGAGGGTAGGGAGGGTCTCAAGCTTGACGATGATCATCTCTTTCGACTCATCGGCGACGGTTGCCCACCAACCAGCCCCATGAGAGACATAACGAGCGTCCGGGTTTTCACGGTAAGCCCGAATCAGCATCTGTTCATGGTTACCCATTACGGTGAAAAACCACGGCTCGCCCAAAAGCTTGAGCCCGTCGAGCACGCCCGGGCCGCGATCAATGAGGTCGCCGACGCCGATGACTCGGTCAGTCTGGCTGTCAAAGCCGAGTTTGCGCAGGCCTTTGTACAAGTCGGTGGTTTTGAAGTGAATGTCACCAACGACAAAGTCACGGCCATGGTGATTTTGCGAAAGTCTCAGAACTTTTTGCCTCATGCCTGCGGAATCCTTGGTCATCGAAACGGCTTAATTATCTGCCCTCAGACGCGTGCTACCAAGGTGAATCTTGGGGAGAATGCGGTGGTCTTCGAGCGTGCGTACGGCGCGTTGTCCTACATCCTGTTGGTGGGCAAGGTCGAACGCATCGAGTGGGTATGACCCTGCGCCGACGCCGAGCAAATTCTGCACAGCGCTGGCAGGCTTCAAGGCTGGCGACGATAATGGCGCCGGTTTTCTGATTCGATAAGGCGCGCCATGCAAGATGCATCCGACACCGCCGTCACTGGCAAAGACCCTGCACCCACCGGTACGCAAACGCTGATTCGCGGCCTGGGCGTGATTCAGGCGGTCGCCAGCGGCGCTCGCGACCTCAAGGAAATCGCCCGGTTGATCGGCACCACCCGCAGCACCACCCACCGGCTCGCCAGTTGTCTGGTGGAGGAGCGCTACCTGCGGGTGTTGCCGCAGGTGGGGTATGTGCTCGGGCCGAGATTGATCGAGCTGGGGTTTCAGGCTCGGGAAGAAGTGCCGCTGCTGGTGCTGGCCAGACCCTTTCTCGACGAACTGTCGGCACTCACAGGGGACACCGTGCACCTGGCCATGCGCGATGGCGACGAGGTCTTGTACCTGCATAAAAATCCCGGGCGCAATGGCCCGGAGATGCGATCGCGGGTGGGCCATCGCATGCCGCTGGCGCGCACCGGCATCGGCAAGGCATTGCTGCTGGACAGTCCGGTAAGCGAATGGCGACGGCTGTACGAAATCAGTGTGCCGACCACCGGCAAGAACCCGTTGTGGCCGGCCCACGAAGAACAGACCTGGGAGCAGGTGCAGGCGCGTATGCACGAGTACGTACAGGGCGGCTATGCGTTCGATCTGGAAGACAACGAACCGTCGATCCGCTGTGTGGCGGCGCCGGTGCGTGATGCCAGCAAGCAGATTGTCGCCGGCATCAGCATCGCCAGCACCGTGCCGTACATGCCGCTGGAAAAGATGGCCGACCTGGTGCCGGTGATCAAGGACGCGGCGGCAAGGTTGTCGGCGGAACTGGGCGGCTAGCGTTTCGCCCCGCATTGCGCGGGGCGAACCGGTGGATCAGGCCTTCAACGTGGCCATATCAATCACGAAACGGTACTTCACATCGCCCGCGATCATGCGGCTGTACGCTTCGTTGATGTTCTTGATGTCGAGCATCTCGATGTCACAGGTGATGCCGTGCTCGGCGCAGAAATCCAGGACTTCCTGGGTCTCGGCGATGCCGCCAATCAGTGAGCCCGCCAGTACGCGGCGCTTCATCACCAGGTTGGCCGCATGCAGCGCCGGGTCGACGGGTTCGATCAGGCCGACGAGAATGTGCACGCCGTCAAAACTCAGGGTTTCCAGATAGGGGTTCAAATCGTGCTGCACCGGAATGGTGTCCAGCAGGAAGTCGAAGTGACCGGCAGCGGCTTTCATCTGCTCGGCATCGGTCGAGACGATGACGTGATCGGCGCCCTGGCGACGACCTTCTTCGGCCTTGCTCGCCGAACGGGTGAACAGCGTCACTTCCGCGCCCATGGCCTTGGCGAACTTGATGCCCATGTGGCCCAGACCGCCCATGCCCAGTACGCCCACTTTGTCGCCGGCCTTGACGCCGTAATGCTTGAGTGGCGAGTAGGTGGTGATGCCGGCACACAGGATGGGCGCCGCGGCGGCCAGGTCGAGTTTCTCCGGGATACGCACGACGAAGTGCTCGCTGACCACGATGCTGTTGGAGTAGCCGCCCATGGTGTTGCTGCCGTCGACGCGGTCGGGGGTGGCGTAGGTCATGGTCGGGCCTTCGAGGCAATACTGCTCAAGGTCCTGCGCGCAGGCTTCACACTGACGGCAGGAGTCGACCATGCAACCGACGCCGACCAGATCGCCGACTTTGTGCTTGCTGACATTGGCGCCGACTTCGGTGACTTTGCCGACGATCTCGTGGCCCGGCATCAGCGGGTACACGGCGATGCCCCACTCGTTGCGCGCCTGGTGGATGTCGGAGTGGCAGACGCCGCAGTACAGAATCTCGATGGCCACGTCGTCCGGCCGCGGGCTGCGGCGGCTGAACGTCATAGGGGCGAGGGGGGCGGTGGCGGACTGGGCGGCGTAACCGATGGCTGTGTACATGAAGAACCTCGCAGAAACGATGACGGTTGAGGCGGTGCATTGTCCCCAGGCAGGGCATTGCCGGCCATGGTCATTCCTCCGCCTGTCATGCCTGATCCTCCGGATTTCACGAATCGAATAGGGCGTCACGCCGCTGATCTGCGATGATGGCGGTGTCAAATCCTCCGTACGGCTGCCCATGTCCCCTCTTTCCCATTCCGATGCCAACGCCGAGTTGGTCGCCCTCATCAAACCGTTGGCGTCGCGCCCGGGTTTCGTCGACACCCGCGTCCCGGGCGTGCAGGCGATGTCCTGGGATTACTACGTCGCCAGCAGCCCGCAGATCTATGAACCGAGTCTGGTGATCATTGCCCAGGGCAGCAAGCTCGCGCGCCTGGGCCCGCGAACGCTGGAATACGGCGCCGGTCATTATCTGGTGCAGGCGCTGTCGGTGCCGTTCATGTGCGAAACCTTCGCCACGGCCGAGGCGCCGATGTATGGCGTCGCCGTGTCAATCGATCGCGCGCTGCTGGGCGAGTTGGTGCATGCCATGGGCGAGGCGCCGAACGTCAAGGTCAAGGCGCAGACGCCGGAATCCATGACCTCCGCCGAGCTGGATGCGCCGATGCGTGAGAGTGTCGAGCGGCTATTGCGCTGCCTGCACGATCCGCTGGACGCACAAGTGATGGGCCAGGCGCGGGTCAGGGAAGTGGTGTATGCCGCGTTGCGCGGTCCCCAGGCCGGGGTGCTGCGGGCATTGGTCGAGCAGACCGGCCACTTCGCGCGCATTGCCGCGTCGCTGCAGCATCTGCGCGACCACTATGATCAGGCCTTGAGTGTCGAGGATCTGGCCCGCTGCGCCAATATGAGCGCCTCGACCTTCCATGAGCATTTCAAGCGCAGCACGCTGCTGTCACCCGTCCAGTACTTGAAACGCGTGCGGCTGCTCAAGGCTCAGCAGATGCTCATCGGCGAGGGCATGGGCGTGGCGCAAGTGGCGCACAAGGTCGGGTATCAGAGCACGTCGCAGTTCAGTCGCGAGTACAAGCGCTACTTCGAGCGCAATCCGGGGGAAGAGGGCGAGCGGCTGAAGATATCAGCGTGAGGGGTGACGCTGAACCTCAAGAGCTTTCCGGCTAAAGCCGGTCCTACGAAGGTTACGCGGTGTCTTTGCGGGACCGGCTTCAGCCGGGAAGAGGCCAGTGTGTGCACCATCATTTTTGCGCGATGGCCGCTGACGCCTTCCCGGCTAAAGCCGGTCCTACGAAAGTTACGCGGTGTCTTTGTGGGACCGGCTTCAGCCGGGAAGAGGCCAGTGTGCGCACCATCAATTTTGCGCGATGGCCGCTGACGCCTTCCCGGCTAAAGCCGGTCCTACGAAGGTTACGCGGTGTCTTTGTGGGACCGGCTTCAGCCGGGAAGAGGCCAGTGTGCGCACCATCAATTTTGCGCGATGGCCGCTGACGCCTTCCCGGCTAAAGCCGGTTCTACGAAGGTTACGCGGTGTCTTTGTGGGACCGGCTTCAGCCGGGAAGAGGCTAGTGTGCGCACCATCAATTTTGCGCGATGGCCGCTGACGCCTTCCCGGCTAAAGCCGGTCCTACGAAGGTTACGCGGTGTCTTTGTGGGACCGGCTTCAGCCGGGAAGAGGCCAGTGTGCGCACCATCAATTTTGCGCGATGGCCGCTGACGCCTTCCCGGCTAAAGCCGGTCCTACTCAGAATCCTTTACATATTGGGATAGGTCGGGCCGCCTGCGCCTTCCGGTGCTACCCACGTGATGTTCTGCGACGGATCCTTGATGTCGCAGGTTTTGCAGTGGACGCAGTTCTGCGCGTTGATCTGGAAGCGCTTGGCGCCGTCTTCCTGGGTCACCACCTCGTAAACCCCCGCCGGGCAGTAACGCTGGGCAGGCTCGTCGTACTTGGGCAGGTTGACGCTGATCGGGATGCTCGGATCCTTCAGCTTCAGGTGGCACGGCTGCTCTTCTTCGTGGTTGGTGCCGGAGATGAACACCGAACTCAGCTTGTCGAAGCTCAGCTTGCCGTCGGGTTTCGGGTAGTCGATTTTCTTCGAGTCGGCCGCCAGCTTCATGCACGCATAGTCCGGCGTGGTGTCACGCAGGGTGAAGGGGATCTTGCCGCCAAACAGGTTCTGGTCGACGAAGTTGAACGCGCCGCCGAAGATCGCGCCGAACTTGTGCACCGCCGCGCCGAAGTTACGACTGGCGAACAGTTCTTCGTGCAGCCAGCTGGCCTTGAAGCCCTCGACGTAGCCGTTGAGCGTGTCACCACCCTCGTTGCCGGCAAACAGCGCATCCGCCACCGCTTCGGCGGCGAGCATGCCGGATTTCATGGCGGTATGGCTGCCCTTGATCTTGGCGAAGTTCAGCGTGCCCAGGTCGCAACCGATCAGCGCACCGCCGGGGAACACCATCTTCGGCAGCGAATTCAGGCCGCCCTTGCAGATGGCCCGTGCGCCGTAGCTGATGCGCTTGCCGCCTTCCAGGTACTGCTTGAGGACCGGGTGGTGCTTGAGGCGCTGGAATTCGTCGAACGGCGACAGGTAAGGGTTGGCGTAGGAGAGGTCGACGATCAGGCCGACCACGACCTGATTGTTTTCCAGGTGGTAAAGGAACGAGCCGCCGGTGTTTTCGGTGCCCATGATATCCAGCGGCCAGCCGGCGGTGTGAACCACCAGGCCCGGCTGATGTTTGGCCGGATCGACTTCCCAGATTTCCTTCAAGCCGATGCCGTAGTGTTGGGCGTCGGCCTCACTGTCCAGCTTGAAGCGATTGATCAGTTGCTTGCCGATGTGACCACGGCAGCCTTCGGCGAACAGCGTGTACTTGCCGCGCAGTTCCATACCGGGGGTGTACAGGCCTTCTTTCGGATTGCCTTCACGGTCGACGCCCAGATCACCGGTGAGAATCCCGCGCACCACGCCGGTCTCATCGATCAGCGCTTCCTGAGCCGCGAAGCCCGGGTAGATTTCGACGCCGAGGTTCTCGGCCTGCTGTGCCATCCAGCGGCACAGGTTGCCCAGGGAGATGATGTAGTTGCCTTCGTTGTGCATGGTCTTGGGCACGAACACGCCCGGGACTTTCTGGCTGGCGTCCGCACCGGTCAGCACATAGATGTCGTCGGTTTTGACCGGGGTATTGAGCGGGGCGCCCAGGGCTTTCCAGTCGGGGAACAGCTCGTTGAGGGCGCGGGGTTCGAACACTGCGCCGGAGAGAATATGAGCACCGACCTCGGAGCCTTTTTCCACCACGCAGACGCTGATTTCCTGACCGGCGTCAGCGGCTCTCTGTTTCAGGCGGCAAGCGGCAGACAGCCCGGCGGGCCCGGCTCCGACGATGACGACGTCGAACTCCATAAATTCGCGTTCCACAGGCTATCTCCTACTCAAGGCTCAACGGCGTATTTTTTAGGCGTATTTTTTATAGATGGCTAAAACCAACCCCCGGAAGCTCATTTATCCGGGTGTCGTCTTGAAGGCGCGCATTATATCTACACCACCTCGCAGGTCCAATACAAACGTTTGTTTGAATCGGCCGAAACCCTGATAAATCATGGTGAGACGGCTTGTGACTGGCGTTTATGTCGTATTGACCCGACCCGGCGTTGCGGTCAAGATACGGGCGGTTTTGCGCTCGCTACAGTTGGCCGCCGGCCTTGTCGGCTGCGTGCAAACTGTCGGTAGCAGAACACCGCTAAAAGCAACGTGAGCATCGCCCCCGCGCAACCCTCAGCCCCAGGCCTGCGGCGCGCTGCAGTTTACACGGGCGGGCAACGTCTGGCTTGGATTGCCGCCGTAGCGTGGCCGCTTTTGCTGATATCAGCATTCACCAACCACGAATACGTTGTTTTCACAGGTGTTCTTTACACTGACGAGTACCCATCGCCGGGCAAGGCCTGGCGATTTTCTTTTCACCGGAGAGAAACGAGGAATCCATGAAGGTTCTTGTAGCTGTCAAACGAGTGGTCGACTACAACGTCAAGGTTCGCGTCAAAGCGGACAACTCCGGCGTCGATCTCGCCAACGTTAAAATGTCGATGAACCCCTTCTGCGAGATCGCGGTAGAAGAAGCCGTCCGCCTGAAAGAGAAAGGCGTTGCGACCGAGATCGTCGTCGTTTCCATCGGCCCGACCACCGCCCAGGAGCAACTGCGTACCGCGTTGGCACTGGGTGCCGATCGCGCCATCCTCGTGGAATCCGCTGACGAACTGACCTCCCTGGCCGTGGCCAAGTTATTGAAGGCCGTTGTCGACAAAGAACAACCGCAGCTGGTCATTCTCGGCAAGCAGGCGATCGACAGCGACAACAACCAGACTGGCCAGATGCTGGCTGCGCTGAGCGGTTATGCCCAGGGTACCTTCGCGTCCAAAGTCGAAGTGTCCGGCGACAGCGTCAACGTCACCCGTGAAATCGACGCCGGCGCGCAGACCGTTTCGCTCAAGCTGCCGGCCATCGTCACCACCGACCTGCGTTTGAACGAGCCGCGCTACGCGTCGCTGCCGAACATCATGAAAGCCAAGAAAAAGCCCCTCGAAGTGCTGACCCCTGATGCGTTGGGCGTTTCGATTGCGTCCACCAACAAGACCCTGAAGGTTGAAGCGCCGGCTGCCCGCAGCGCAGGTATCAAGGTCAAGTCGGTTGCTGAACTGGTTGATAAACTGAAAAACGAAGCGAAGGTGATCTGATGACGACCCTGGTTATCGCTGAGCACGAAAACGGCGCAATCGCTCCCGCCACTCTCAATACCGTTGCCGCGGCCACCAAGATCGGTGGTGACATTCACGTTCTGGTCGCCGGTCTGAATGTCGGTGCCGTCGGCGAAGCAGTTGCGAAAATCGCAGGCGTGTCCAAGGTCCTCGTGGCTGACCACGCAGCCTATGAACACCAGCTGCCGGAAAACGTTGCCCCGCTGGTCGTCGAGCTGGCTTCGGCCTACAGCCACGTGCTGGCCGCTGCAACCTCCAACGGCAAGAACATCCTGCCGCGTGTTGCTGCCCAACTGGACGTCGACCAGATCTCCGAGATCATCTCGGTCGAAAGCGCTGACACCTTCAAGCGCCCGATCTACGCGGGTAACGCCATTGCGACCGTTCAGTCGTCGGCAGCCGTGAAAGTCATCACCGTTCGCGCCACCGGCTTTGACGCCGTTGCAGCGGAAGGCGGTTCTGCTTCGGTTGAAGCCGTCAGCGCGGCCCATGATGCGGGCAAATCGTCCTTTGTCAGCGAAGAGCTGGCCAAGTCCGATCGTCCGGAGCTGACCGCTGCCAAGATCGTCGTTTCCGGCGGTCGTGGCATGCAGAACGGCGACAACTTCAAACACCTGTACACCTTGGCTGACAAGCTGGGTGCAGCGGTCGGCGCTTCCCGCGCGGCCGTCGACGCAGGCTTCGTGCCCAACGACATGCAGGTCGGTCAGACCGGCAAGATCGTCGCGCCGCAGCTGTACATCGCGGTCGGCATTTCCGGCGCGATCCAGCATCTGGCCGGCATGAAAGACTCCAAGGTGATCGTTGCGATCAACAAGGACGAAGAAGCGCCGATCTTCCAGGTGGCCGATTACGGCCTCGTGGCGGATCTGTTCGAAGCGATCCCCGAGCTGGAGAAGCTGGTTTAATCCACTTCCCTGACTTATAAAGAGAACCCGTTCGTTCGGGCTGCCGTCAGCGCCGGTCATCGTTCACTCGATGAACCAGCGCTCAGGCAGTCGGAGCTGGCGGGTTTTTTTATGGGCTCAAAAAGGACGTTGTCATGTTGTCGCCAAAGCAAACGCTGGCTTCACTGCTGGGCGGGTTGCTGTTGCTGCCGTCGCTGGCCTGGTCTTCGGGCAAATGTGACCGGCTGATTGTCACCGGCAGCCCGGACGCGCCGCCGTACCTGTGGCGCGACCCGCAGGACCCCAAGCACCTGATGGGCGCCAATGCCGACCTACTCAAGGAGGTCGCGCAACAGATCGGCGTCAAGGTCGAGCTGCTGTATGGCGGCAAGCGCAGCCAGGCCCTGGAAGAGGTGCGCACCGGGCGCATGGACATGCTGGCGGACACGCCCCTCAACAGCGCCGAGCTGGAATCCCTGGATTTCATCCACCCGCCCATCGCCCAGAACGAGATCATGGTCTGGACCCGCACCGGCCATGAGCAGCCATTCAATTCGCTGGCCGATCTGCAGAGCCATCCCGGCGCCATGTCTGAAAAAACCCGCGTGACACCGGGGTTCGATGAGGCGATCAAGGCGCACCTGACGCTGGAGAGGCAGGCCAGTCTTCTCCAGGCCTTTCAGAAGCTGGCGGCGGGGCAGGTCGAATTCGTCCTGGCCGGCCGCTATGCGGGGATGGCCGTGACTCAGGCGCTGGACGTCGCCAAAGACCTGCAAACCCAGCCCATGCCCCTCGATCGTCCGGGCTTTTATCTGGCGCTGTCGTTCAACTCCGCCTGCAACGATCCATGGCTGCGCGGACAGCTGGCGAAAAAAATGACAGAATTGGCGGCTTCCGGTCGCTCCAGTGAAGCCGTCACGCGCAACCTGGACCTGTGGAAAATCCAGTTGCAGCAGTCCGGTAGCGCCCTCCATCAGTAGGAATGTGTTTTGAGCTTTCTTTTGAAAATCCAGCCTGTATTCGCCGCTGTCGTGCTCGTCGCTCTCGTCGGCTGTGCCAACGACCCAGCGCCCACCGAACAACTCAAACTCACCGAACAGGCTGTCGCCCAGGCCACCGCGGTCGGCGCTACGGATGAAGAACCGGACCTGGTGACAGCGCAGACCAAGCTGACCCAGGCCCGCGCCGACATGGCGGACAAGTCCTACAAGGACGCGCGCATGCAGGCTGAGCAGGCCGAGCTGGACGCCCGTCTGGCGGAGGCCCGTGTGCTGACGCAGAAGAGTGAAGCACAGGTGGCCCAGGTCAACACCCGCCTCGAGCGCCTGCGCAAGCAGCTGGGGGCTGGCCAATGAATGCCGTTGCGCGAAGCCTCAGTCTCGGCCTTTTGCTGGCCAGTGCCGGTCTTGCTGGCTGTGCCGGCCACCAGAGCAGTGAACAGGGGTTGCAGGGCGCCGTTGCCGATTACCAGAAGGTCAGGGAAGACACCAACGTCCTGCGCAGCGCGCCGAAGGACGTGATCCGTGCCGGTGAATTGCTGGGCCGGGCCGAGCGCCTGTCGAGCTACATCGGCAGCGCTGACGACGTCAGTCATTACGCGTACCTGAGCAGCCGTTACAGCGCGATCGCCCGGGAGCACAGCAAGTTGCTGCTGAATCAGGAAAAGCTCGCGCGACTGGAGCTGGAACGTCAGCGCCTGCAGTTGGCCTTGCGTGAGGCCAAGCTGGCCGGCGCCCAGCAACAGGGCAAGTGGGCCGAAGATCAGGTGATTAGCCTGTCGACGCAGCAGAATGAGCGGGGGCTGGTGATGACCCTCGGCGACATGCTCTTCGATACCGGCCGCGCCGAACTGAAAAGCTCGGCCAACCGCACGGTACTGAAGGTCGTGCAGTTTCTGCAATTCAATCCCAAGCGCGTCGTGCGCATCGAGGGCTACACCGACAGCACCGGCGATAGTGAGGTAAACCTCGCGCTTTCGAAAGACCGGGCACAGGCCGTCGCTGACGTGCTGTCTGATCTGGGCATTGAGGAAGATCGCATTCAGGTCGAAGGTTATGGCGATCAGTACTCGGTGGACTCGAACGCCTCTGAAAGCGGCCGCGCCCAGAACCGCCGTGTCGAAATCGTCTTCTCGGACGACAAGGGGCATCTGAGCGCGCCTCGTTGAAGAGCAGCGGACTGTCACAATCCGAGTGATTCAAACACCGCGCCCTCTAGCCGGAACAGGAACTGTCACCGTACACTTCTGAACTGTTCCGGTGATCCTTCTCCTTTGGTCACCGCACGCATGATCAAGGCACGGGATCGAGGGACGCGAAATGACCAGTCTGTTGCTGTACCAACGCATCGCCCAGCAGCTGGCCGAAGACATTCGCCGGGGCGTGTATCAGCCAGGCGAGCGCGTGCCCTCGGTGCGCAAGATGAGCTCCCAGCTCAACGTCAGTCATGCCACCGTCCTGCAGGCCTATGCCAACCTTGAAGATCAGGGTTTGATCCGCGCGCGGCCGCAGTCCGGCTATTACGTGCACCAAACCCCGGCCCTCACGGCGGCGACCCCCGATATCGCGCGGGTTGAGCGTCCCGGCCTGGTCACCCGCGCCAGCATCATTCAGCAGGTGCTGGTCGAAGCGCGGCGTGAAGGGGTGTTCGCGTTTGGCGCTGCTGTCCCGCACATCGATTACTTGCCGTTGCGCGCATTGCATCAGCAACTGGCCAAGGTCACCCGGTTTCAAAGCCCCCGCGCATTCAACTACATGTTCAGCCCTGGCTTCGAGCCGCTGCGCCGGCAAGTGGCGATCCGGATGCGCGACGCCGGCGTGGTGATCGACCCCTCGGAAGTGGTG
This sequence comes from Pseudomonas sp. AK106, assembly GCF_053903055.1. Lineage (NCBI taxonomy): Bacteria > Pseudomonadati > Pseudomonadota > Gammaproteobacteria > Pseudomonadales > Pseudomonadaceae > Pseudomonas > Pseudomonas sp. AK106. The sequence continues at coordinate 3,450,326 of NZ_CP096426.1, read as the reverse complement.
ATCACCCACGGTTGCGTCGATGCGCTGCAGATGTCGCTGCGGGTGCTGACCAGCCCCGGTGACCTGATCGCTGCAGAATCCCCAACCTATTATGGCCTGCTGCAACTGGCCGATCTGCTTGGCTTGAAAGTCATCGAAATCCCCAGCGACCCCAACACCGGGATCAGCCTGGAAGCGCTGCAACTGGCGGCCAATCAGTGGTCGATCAAGGCGCTGGTGATGACGTCGCGGCTGAGCAACCCGCTGGGCAGCACCATGCCGGAAGAGCGGCAGAAACACCTGCTGCGCCTGGCCTCGGATTTCGACATCCAAATTATCGAGGACGACATCTACGGCGAGCTGATGTACGAGCAGAACAAGACCAAGGCGTTGAAGGCGTTCGACCGGCTGGGCCACGTCATTTACTGCTCCAGCTTCTCCAAGACCCTGTCGCCGGGCGTGCGGATCGGCTGGATGATCGCCGGGAAATACCAGGCGGAAATCCAGCGCCTGCAAACCTTCAGCACCCATTCGGCGTGCAGCGTGACGCAGATGGCGGTGGCGTCCTACCTCGAAAACGGCGGTTATGACCGGCACTTGCGCTTTATCCGTCAGGAGCACCGCAAGAATCTGAGCGCCTTCCAGCTCGCCGTGCAGCAAATGTTCCCCGAAGGCACGCAGATCAGCCGGCCTGCGGGCGGGTTCATCCTGTGGATCAGCCTCCCGGGGCGGGTGAACACTCAGGAGTTGCATGTGCGCGCGCTGGAGCAGGGCATCAGCATCGCGCCGGGCCTGATCTTCAGTAATACCGAGCAGTTCAACCACTGCATTCGCCTGAATTGCGGGCTGCCGTGGAACCGTGAAGCGGAGAGGGCGTTGATGACGGTGGGCATGCTGGCCAAGCAGTTATGCCAGGACGCCGGGCAATCCTGGTGAACTCGTAGTGCCGCCAGCTTTCCATACTATCGAGGGGGGCTGACAGGGAACTTGTCAGCCGCCGTGCAACGGGCCAGCATATGGCCCCTGTCTTACTTACTGCCGTTCAGACTATGAAATCACTGCGTTGTTTAAGTGTGATGGTGTTGGTGTTGCTGAGCGCCTGTGATGCCGATAAAGCGCCCACCCCGCCGGCGAAAGCTACCGCTTCTGCGCCTGCTGCGGGTGACGCTGCGCCGGCCGAAGCTGCTAAAGCAGCGAAGCCAGCGTCAGAGCCTGAGTCCGCGCCTGCGCTGGCGGACAAGCCTGCTGCGGATGCGCCAGCGGTCCATGCGCTGGCGCCGAACATTCCCGCCGTGCCTGTAGTCGCGTCGGGTAAGTCGTCGGCTGAGGCGCCGCGGGCGGTCACCGATGTCAAGGCTGCGGACGGTAAGTCCGCTGGCGCCAACGCCAAATCTGCCAAGGTTAAAGCGGATAACGCCGAAGTCGCGCGGCGTGCGCCGGTGGCCAGCAAGAGCAAATCGGCGTCACAAGTGGTCAAGGAGACACGCCTGAACAAGGTGCCCCTCGACCTGAGTCTGCCGCCCGAGATGGTTAAGCAACTGACCCCGCCGGCGAATGTGATCTCCTCGGCGTCGAAGTCCAAAGCCCAGTCAACTGGCGCCAAGCCGTTGCTGCCTAAAATGTTTCCTGATTCGGATGCGGACCCTGACTTCCAGATGCAAGGCCGTCTGCTGAGCAATGAAATGGATTTGCAGTTGCGTAATGAGGCACGCAAGGACGTGGAAGGCGCTGCTCTGGATTTCACCTTTAAAAAGTGATGAACGCACGGCGCTGTCCCAGGACCTGATTTTCAAACGTGTGTTTTAGCGCGTAAGATCCTGCCATCGTCCTCACTGCCACACAGGTTCTCTCCATGGAATGCCGTTCAGGCTGCGGCGCGTGCTGCATCGCGCCGTCCATCACATCACCGATCCCTGGAATGCCCAACGGCAAACCTGCCGGCATGCGCTGCCTGCACCTGTCGGTGGACATGCTCTGCGCAATCTTCGGGCAGCCGGGAAGGCCGGCGGTATGTGGCCAGTTTGCGGCGGAGCCCGAAGTGTGTGGCAGCGGTCCCGAGGATGCGATCAGGCTGATTGGCTGGTGGGAAAAGATGACATCGGTGGCGTGAATTGCGGCCGAGGCACGACTGAACTTCAACAATAAGGAACAACATATGAGTTCGCTGTACCGCATTGCTTTCGGATTGGGACTGACTGTATGGGTGGCGGCTTCGGCGCAGGCTGAGGAGTGGAAAGTCGCGAAGAACGAGGAGGGGATCAAGGTCTCACTCAGCGAATTCCCCGGGTCGCAGTACAAGGCCTATCAGGGCGTGACCACCATCAAGGCGAGCATCGGCAAGCTCCGTGCGTTGCAGGAAGACGTGGTCAGCGCCTGTGCCTGGATTCACGAATGCAAACTGCAGAAGATACTCAAGCATGAGGGCGACAAGACCTGGACCTATTCCCAGTTCAACACGCCCTGGCCGGTCACACCCCGGGATTCGGTGTTGAAGGTCACCACAGTGGAGGGCGCCGATGGCAGCATGACCCGTCAGCTGGAAGGCGACCCCAAGTACATCCCGGAAGAGAAGGGCTTTGTGCGGGTGGCGCAGGTCGAGGGGTTCTGGAAGTTCGTGCCCAAAGGCGAGAATCTGACCGAGGTCACCTATCAGGTGCACACCGAGCCGGGCGGCAGCGTGCCGTCGTGGCTGGCGAACAAGTTCGTGGTGGACGCGCCGTTCAATACGCTCAAGGCGCTCAAGGAGCGTGCAGAGAAGAACTGACCAGTTCGCGTCCGACGCTGACGCCACGCACTAAAAAGGCTGCCCGAGGGCAGCCTTTTTTTGCGTCTTGGCGGGTGCTGCCGAGTTACTTACGCTCGGCCAGCGGAACGATGTCCCGCGACACTTCGCCGGTGTACAGCTGGCGTGGACGGCCGATCTTGTAAGGGCTCGACAGCATTTCCTTCCAGTGGGAGATCCAGCCGACGGTTCGCGCCAGGGCGAAAATCACGGTGAACATACTGGTCGGGATGCCGATCGCCTTGAGGATGATGCCCGAGTAGAAGTCCACGTTCGGGTAAAGCGAGCGTTCGATGAAGTAAGGGTCGGTCAGGGCGATCTCTTCAAGACGCATGGCCAGTTCGAGCTGCGGGTCGTTGGTGATGCCCAGCTCGCGCAGGACTTCGTCGCAGGTCTGCTTCATCACGGTGGCGCGCGGGTCGCGGTTCTTGTAAACCCGGTGGCCAAAGCCCATCAGCTTGAACGGATCGTTCTTGTCCTTGGCCTTGGCGATGTAGGTGTCGATGTTGGACACATCGCCAATCTCATCGAGCATGGTCAGCACGGCTTCGTTGGCGCCGCCGTGGGCAGGGCCCCAGAGCGCGGCGATACCGGCTGCGATACAGGCAAACGGGTTGGCGCCCGACGAGCCTGCCATGCGCACGGTGGACGTCGAGGCGTTCTGTTCGTGGTCGGCGTGAAGGATGAAGATCCGGTCCATGGCCTTGGCCAGCGTCGGGCTGATCGGTTTGATCTCGCACGGCGTGTTGAACATCATGTGCAGGAAGTTTTCCGCGTAGCTGAGGTCGTTGCGCGGGTACATCATGGGTTGACCCATGGAGTACTTGTAAACCATTGCGGCCAGGGTCGGCATCTTGGCGACCAGGCGGATCGCGGAGATTTCCCGGTGCTGCGGATTATTGATGTCCAGGGAGTCGTGGTAGAACGCCGACAGGGCGCCAACCACACCGCACATGACGGCCATCGGGTGGGCGTCGCGGCGGAAACCGTTGAAGAAGGTCTTCAGTTGCTCGTGCACCATGGTGTGATTCTTCACGGTGACGACGAATTCGGCTTTTTGCTCGGCGGTTGGCAGCTCGCCGTTAAGCAACAGGTAGCAGGTTTCCAGGTAGTCCGATTGCTCGGCCAGCTGTTCGATCGGGTAGCCGCGATGCAGCAGAATGCCGTTGTCACCATCGATATAGGTGATCTTCGATTCGCATGAGGCGGTGGACATGAAGCCTGGGTCGAATGTGAAGCGTCCGGTGGCAGTCAGGCCGCGTACGTCGATAACATCGGGACCAACGGTGCCGGTCAGAATGGGCAGCTCGACGGGGGCTGCGCCCTCGATGATCAACTGCGCTTTTTTATCAGCCATGTGGCCTCCTAATTATGCTTCAAATCATCAGACAGACCCCCCACGCAGGGCCCGCATCACTATAGTGAGATAAATTCTAAAGTCAATTTGCCAAAAGTCTTGTAGCAGAGGGCTTTAAGCCATGGTTTTCGTCGAAATTACGGGCCATTTACGCCAATTATCGGGCTAAAGCAATCCACCCTTGGGACAGGGTCTGCGCGTTGTCATTAGCGGGCTAACTGTCTATACTCGGCGTCCGACCGCCAGGGGCTTTCAGGCCTGATTCAACGGGGTTGGTCACTTCCTGGGTAGTGGGTACCTGACCAGTACACTTCCCAACAACTTGCCCTGAGTGTTAGGGCTCTTCAGTGTGAAAAAAAGCCGTGAAAAGCCAACGACCTGTAAACCTAGACCTAAGGACCATCAAACTCCCTATCACTGCTTACACGTCCATCCTTCACCGTATTTCCGGTGTCATCCTCTTCGTCGGCATTGCCATCATGCTTTATGCATTGGACCTGTCGCTCGACTCCGAGGAAGGCTTCGCGTCGGTGAAAGCGGGACTGACCAGTCCGCTGGCCAAGTTCGTGATCTGGGCTCTTCTGTCCGCACTGCTTTATCACCTGGTGGCGGGCGTCCGTCATCTGATCATGGACACGGGCATCGGCGAGACGCTGGAAGGCGGCAAGCGGGGCTCTCAAATTGTTATCGCCGTGTCTGTGGTGGTGATCGTTCTGGCAGGAGTGTGGATATGGTAACCAACGTCACTAACCTTTCTCGTTCGGGCCTGTATGACTGGATGGCGCAACGCGTCTCCGCCGTCGTACTCGCGGCTTATTTCATTTTCCTGATCGGGTACCTGATCGCGCACCCTGGCCTCGATTTCGCCACGTGGCACGCGCTGTTCTCCCATAACGCAATGCGCATCTTCAGCCTGTTGGCCCTTGTTGCCCTGGCGGCTCACGCCTGGGTTGGCATGTGGACCATCGCGACCGATTACCTGACGCCGATGGCGCTGGGCAACTCCGCGACAGTGGTGCGTTTCCTTTTTCAGGCGGTGTGCGGCATTGCGATGTTCGCTTACTTCGTCTGGGGTGTGCAGATTCTTTGGGGTATCTGATTCATGGCTAACATTAATACGCTTTCATTCGACGCCATTATCATTGGCGGCGGCGGTGCGGGCATGCGTGCCGCATTGCAGCTGGCTCAGGGCGGCCACAAGACCGCTGTAGTCACCAAGGTTTTCCCGACTCGCTCCCACACCGTTTCCGCACAGGGTGGCATCACCTGCGCCATCGCTTCGGCTGATCCGAACGATGACTGGCGCTGGCACATGTACGATACCGTCAAGGGCTCCGACTACATCGGTGACCAGGACGCTATCGAATACATGTGTTCCGTGGGCCCGGAAGCCGTGTTCGAGCTCGAGCACATGGGTCTGCCGTTTTCCCGTACCGAGCAGGGCCGAATCTATCAGCGTCCGTTCGGCGGCCAGTCGAAAGACTTCGGCAAGGGCGGTCAGGCTGCACGTACCTGTGCTGCTGCCGACCGTACCGGTCACGCACTGCTGCACACCCTGTATCAGGCCAACCTGAAGGCCGGCACTGTATTCCTCAACGAGTACTACGCCGTTGACCTGGTGAAGAACCAGGACGGCGCGTTCGTCGGCATCATTGCCATCTGCATCGAAACCGGTGAAACCTCCTACATTCGCGCTGACGCGACTGTACTGGCCACTGGCGGTGCTGGCCGTATCTACTCCTCCACCACCAACGCCCTGATCAACACCGGCGACGGCGTGGGCATGGCGCTGCGTGCCGGTGTTCCGGTTCAGGACATCGAAATGTGGCAGTTCCACCCGACCGGCATCGCCGGCGCAGGTGTACTGGTCACAGAAGGCTGCCGTGGTGAAGGCGGTTACCTGATCAACAAGCACGGCGAGCGTTTCATGGAGCGCTACGCGCCAAACGCCAAGGACCTTGCCGGTCGTGACGTTGTGGCTCGCTCGATGGTTAAAGAGATCATCGCCGGCAACGGTTGCGGTCCTGACGGCGACCACGTGATGCTCAAGCTCGATCACCTCGGTGAGGAAGTGCTGCACAGCCGTCTGCCAGGGATCATGGAACTGTCCAAGACCTTCGCACACGTCGATCCGGCCGTTGCGCCAATCCCTGTCGTGCCGACCTGCCACTACATGATGGGCGGCGTTGCCACCAACATTCATGGTCAGGCGATCACCCAGGACGCCGCTGGCGTCGACACCATCATCCCGGGCCTGTTCGCGGTGGGTGAAGTGGCGTGCGTATCGGTTCACGGTGCCAACCGTCTGGGCGGCAACTCGCTGCTCGATCTGGTGGTGTTCGGCCGTGCTGCCGGTCTGCACCTGGAGCAGGCACTCAACGAAGGCGTCGACTACCGTCGCGCTTCCGAAACCGACATCGACGTTGCGCTGGCTCGCCTCAATGGCCTGAACTCGCGCACCGATGGCGAAGACGTCGCTACCCTGCGCAAAGAGCTGCAAAGCTGCATGCAGAACTACTTCGGTGTGTTCCGTACCGGCGAATACATGCAGAAGGGTATCGCCCAGCTGGCTGACCTGCGCACGCGCATCGCCAACGTCAAGATCAACGACAAGAGCCAGGCATTCAACACTGCCCGGATCGAAGCGCTGGAGCTGCAGAACCTGCTGGAAGTCGCTGAAGCAACGGCGATCGCCGCAGAGCATCGCAAGGAGTCCCGTGGCGCTCACGCCCGTGAAGACTTCGAAGATCGCGACGACGAGAACTGGCTGTGTCACACCCTGTACTTCCCGGGTGACAAGCGCGTAGCCAAGCGTGCCGTGAACTTCTCGCCAAAAACTGTTCCGACTTTTGAGCCTAAGATTCGGACTTATTAAGGGTGACCGCCATGTTGCAAGTCAGTGTTTATCGCTACAACCCTGATCAGGACGCCGCGCCGTTCATGCAGGATTTCCAGGTCGACACCGGTGGCAAAGACCTGATGGTCCTGGATGTGCTGGCTCTGATCAAAGAGCAGGACGAAGGCTTCTCGTACCGTCGTTCGTGCCGCGAAGGCGTGTGCGGTTCCGACGGCATGAACATCAACGGCAAGAACGGCCTGGCCTGCATCACGCCGCTGTCGGCTGTGGTCAAGGGCAACAAGCTGGTGGTTCGCCCACTGCCTGGCCTGCCGGTCATCCGCGACCTCGCCGTCGACATGAGCATCTTCTACAAGCAGTACGAGAAGGTGAAGCCATTCCTGCAGAACGACACGCCGGCTCCGTCCATCGAGCGCCTGCAGAGCCCGGAAGAGCGGGAAAAACTCGACGGCCTGTACGAGTGCATCCTGTGCGCTTGCTGCTCGACGTCCTGCCCGTCCTTCTGGTGGAACCCCGACAAGTTCCTGGGGCCTGCCGCGATCCTGCAAGCCTATCGTTTCCTGGCTGACAGCCGCGACACCCGGACCCAAGAGCGTCTGGCGTCGATGGACGATCCGTTCAGTGTTTTCCGCTGCCGCGGCATCATGAACTGCGTCAACGTTTGCCCGAAAGGCCTGAACCCAACCAAGGCTATCGGTCACGTGCGCAACATGCTGCTCAAAAGCGGTGTCTGAGTTTGCCGCATCTGTAACACCGCAGCACCCGCTACTGCAGCACCCGTAAACGCTGCGGCGCAGGCTTCAACCGGCGCCGTAGTTTTAACCTGAGCAGTTGTCGCAGGGCTTCAGCTCTTATTTTGAAGAAATGAAACCAGCAGGGGCATCCGGGCTGGTACCCGGACTATCTGCGTGATCCCTAGTGACTTGAAGTCGCTGCACATGGACTTTTCAAGTTTGCGCTGGCATCGACGCCGATGGTGTCCCCTAATCGAGGGTGACCAAGCATGCAAGAAAGCGTGATGCAGCGCATGTGGAACAGCGCCCACCTTTCCGGTGGTAACGCTGCCTATGTGGAAGAGCTCTATGAGCTCTACCTGCACGACCCTAACGCTGTGCCAGAAGAGTGGCGCACCTATTTTCAGACGTTGCCGGCTGACGGCAGCACTGCCACCGATGTATCGCACTCTACGGTTCGCGATCATTTTGTGTTGCTGGGGAAAAACCAGCGCCGCGCCCAACCGGTCTCTGCCGGCAGCGTGAGCAGCGAGCATGAAAAGAAGCAAGTTGAAGTGCTGCGACTTATCCAGGCATTCCGTATGCGCGGCCATCAGGGTGCGCAACTCGATCCTCTGGGTCTGTGGAAGCGTACTGCGCCAGCTGACCTGTCGATCAACCATTACGGTTTGACCAACGCTGACCTCGATACCACATTCCGTGCCGGCGACCTGTTCATCGGCAAAGAAGAAGCGAGCCTACGCGAAATCGTCGAAGCGTTGCAGCAGACATATTGCCGCACCATCGGCGCCGAGTTCACGCACATCGTCGATTCCAACCAGCGCAACTGGTTCATGCAGCGCCTCGAAAGCGTGCGTGGCCGTCCTGCCTATTCCGCCGACATCAAGAGCCATCTGCTCGAGCGTGTGACGGCGGGCGAGGGTTTGGAGAAGTACCTGGGCACCAAATACCCGGGCACCAAGCGTTTCGGTCTGGAAGGCGGCGAAAGCCTGATTCCGATGCTCGACGAGCTGATTCAGCGCTCCGGTTCCTACGGCACCAAGGAAGTTGTCATCGGCATGGCCCACCGTGGCCGTCTCAACGTGCTGGTCAACACCTTCGGCAAGAACCCGCGCGACCTGTTCGACGAGTTCGAAGGCAAGAAGAAGGTCGAGCTAGGCTCCGGTGACGTCAAATATCACCAGGGCTTCTCGTCCAACGTGATGACCACCGGCGGCGAAGTCCACCTGGCGATGGCGTTCAACCCGTCCCACCTGGAAATCGTTTCCCCTGTGGTTGAAGGTTCGGTGCGTGCCCGTCAGGACCGTCGCAACGACGCCACTGGCGAGAAAGTGCTGCCGATCTCGATTCACGGTGACGCGGCGTTCGCAGGTCAGGGTGTGGTGCTGGAAACTTTCCAGATGTCGCAGACCCGCGGCTTCAAGACCGGTGGCACGATCCACATCGTGATCAACAACCAGGTCGGCTTCACCATCAGCAAGCAGGAAGACTCGCGTTCCACCGAGTACGCGACCGACGTTGCCAAGATGATTCAGGCGCCGATCCTCCATGTGAATGGCGATGATCCGGAAGCCGTGTTGTTCGTGACCCAGCTGGCGATCGACTACCGCATGCAGTTCAAGCGTGACGTGGTCATCGATCTGGTCTGCTACCGTCGTCGCGGTCACAACGAAGCCGATGAGCCGAGTGGCACCCAGCCGCTGATGTACCAGCAGATCGCCAAACAGCGCACCACCCGTGAGCTGTATGCCGATGCACTGGCCACCGCCGGCATCCTCAACGCCGAAGCCGCTCAGGCCAAGGTCGACGAGTACCGCAACGCGCTGGACAACGGCATGCACGTTGTCAAAAGCCTGGTCAAAGAGCCGAACAAGGAATTGTTCGTTGATTGGCGTCCGTACCTGGGTCACGCGTGGACAGCACGTCACGACACCAGTTTCGACCTCAAGACCCTGCAGGAACTGTCGGCCAAGCTGATGGAAGTGCCGGAAGGTTTCGTGGTTCAGCGTCAGGTCCAGAAAATCTACGAAGACCGCCAGAAGATGCAAGTCGGTGGCCTTCCGATCAACTGGGGTTACGCCGAAACCATGGCCTACGCCACGCTGGCGTTCGAAGGGCATCAGGTTCGCATCACCGGGCAGGACGTTGGTCGCGGTACGTTCTCGCACCGCCACGCCGTGCTGCACAACCAGAAAGACGGCGCGACCTACGTGCCTTTGCAGAACCTGTACGCCGGTCAGCCTCGCTTTGACCTGTACGACTCTTTCCTGTCGGAAGAAGCTGTGCTGGCGTTCGAATACGGTTACTCAACCACTCAGCCCAATGCGCTGGTGATCTGGGAAGCCCAGTTCGGTGACTTTGCCAACGGTGCACAGGTCGTGATCGACCAGTTCATCACCAGCGGCGAGCACAAATGGGGCCGTCTGTGCGGCCTGACCATGCTGTTGCCCCATGGCTACGAAGGGCAGGGCCCGGAGCACTCATCGGCACGTCTTGAGCGTTACCTGCAATTGTGCGCCGAGCACAACATCCAGGTCTGCGTACCGACCACCCCGGCTCAGATCTACCATCTGCTGCGCCGTCAGGTGATCCGTCCGCTGCGCAAGCCGCTGATCGTGTTGACGCCGAAGTCGTTGCTGCGCCACAAGCTGGCCGTGTCGACCCTGGAAGATCTGGCCCATGGCTCGTTCCAGACGGTCATCCCGGAAATCGACACCCTCAATGCCGCGAAAGTGACGCGTCTGGTGCTGTGCAGCGGCAAGGTCTACTACGACCTGCTGGAAAAGCGCCGTGCCGAAGGCCGCGAAGACATCGCCATCGTGCGTCTCGAGCAGCTCTATCCGTTCCCGGAAGACGACCTGATGGACGCTATCGCGTCGTATACCAACCTGACCAACGTGGTCTGGTGTCAGGAAGAACCGATGAACCAGGGCGCCTGGTACAGCAGTCAGCACCACTTGCGCCGCAGCATCGGCAATCACAACCGCAACCTCGTTCTCGAGTATGCCGGCCGTGATGCCTCCGCTGCCCCTGCTTGTGGATACGCTTCGATGCACGCCGAACAGCAGGAAAAACTGCTGAAAGACGCGTTCTCCGTTTAACGCCTTCGCGCACTAGAAACCGAATTAAAGGAATTACAGATAATGGCTATTGAGATCAAAGCCCCCTCTTTCCCGGAATCCGTTGCCGACGGCACCGTTGCCACCTGGCACAAAAAACCGGGCGACGCCGTCAAGCGTGATGACCTTATCGTTGATATCGAAACCGACAAGGTTGTGCTGGAAGTACTGGCCGAAGCTGACGGCGTACTGGGCGCAATCGTTGCCGAAGAGGGCGCTACTGTCCTGTCGAACCAGCTACTGGGATCGATCGAAGAGGGCGGTGCTGCCGCTGCCCCAGCCGCTGCCGCTGCCGCTGCCGCTCCAGCCGCTGCCGCTGCCGCTGCCGCTCCAGCCGCTGCTGCATCGGCTCCGGCTGCTGCGCCTGCCCAGGCTGCTGCTGCACCTGCCGCCGCTTCCGGTGACGAAGACGCCATCGGCGCTCCGGCTGCCCGCAAGCTGGCCGAAGAAAACGGCATCAACCTGTCCAGCGTCAAAGGCACAGGCAAAGACGGCCGCGTGACCAAGGAAGACGTTGTTGCTGCCATCGAAGCGAAGAAATCCGCTCCGGCCGCTGCACCTGCCGCCAAGCCTGCTGCCGCTGCCGCTGCCGCCGCGCCTGTGGCTGCCGTGGGCGACCGCACCGAGAAGCGCGTGCCGATGACCCGTCTGCGCGCCAAGGTGGCAGAGCGTCTGGTTGAAGCTCAGTCGAACATGGCGATGCTGACCACCTTCAACGAAGTCGACATGACCGAAGTCATGGCCCTGCGTTCGAAGTACAAGGACCTGTTCGAGAAGTCCCATAACGGCGTACGCCTGGGCTTCATGTCGTTCTTCGTCAAGGCCGCGACCGAAGCGCTGAAACGCTACCCGGCCGTCAACGCCTCGATCGACGGCACTGACATCGTTTATCACGGTTATGCCGACGTCGGCGTTGCCGTGTCGAGCGATCGCGGTCTGGTGGTTCCGGTGCTGCGCAACGCCGAGCAGATGAGCCTGGCTGAAATCGAAGGCGGTATCGCTACCTTCGGCAAGAAAGCCCGTGACGGCAAACTGTCCATCGACGAGATGACTGGCGGTACCTTCACCATCACCAACGGTGGTACTTTCGGTTCGATGATGTCGACCCCTATCGTCAATCCGCCGCAAGCGGCCATTCTGGGCATGCACAACATTCTGCAGCGTCCTATGGCGATCAACGGCCAGGTCGTGATCCGTCCGATGATGTATCTGGCGCTGTCCTACGATCACCGCCTGATCGACGGTAAAGAAGCCGTGACGTTCCTGGTGACCATCAAGAACCTGCTGGAAGACCCGGCGCGTCTGTTGCTGGACATCTGATTCAAGGACAGCTGCAAGCCGCAAGCGTCAAGCTGCAAGTTACAGCAGCCTGGCGCCGACGCTTGGGTCGTCGCAACATCCTAATGAACAGGCTGCAACTCGTCTGTAAAGCATCACGGATCAGCTTGCAGCTTGTGGCTTAAAGCTCGCAGCTAAAGAGGAACTCTTTTCTATGTCCCAAAAATTCGACGTGGTAGTGATTGGCGCTGGCCCTGGCGGCTATGTGGCCGCTATCAAGGCCGCGCAACTCGGTCTCGCGACTGCCTGCATCGAGAAGTACCAGGATAAAGAGGGCAAGCTGGCCCTCGGCGGTACCTGTCTGAACGTGGGCTGCATCCCCTCCAAGGCGCTGTTGGACAGCTCCTGGAAATTCTACGAAGCCAAGAATCAGTTCGGTGTTCACGGTATCTCGCTCAGCGACCTGAAGATGGACATTGCTGCCATGATTGGTCGCAAGGCACAGATCGTCAAAGGCCTGACCGGCGGCGTTGCCAGCCTGTTCAAGGCCAACGGCGTCACTTCCCTGCAGGGCCACGGCAAACTGCTGGCCGGCAAGAAAGTCGAGCTGACCAAGCCTGACGGCACCACCGAAGTCATCGAAGCCGAAAACATCATTCTGGCGTCCGGTTCGCGTCCGATCGACATTCCGCCGGCTCCGGTCAATCAGGTCACCATCGTCGATTCGACAGGCGCCCTGGAATTCCCGGCAGTGCCTGAGCGCCTGTGCGTCATCGGCGCCGGCGTTATCGGTCTGGAACTGGGTTCGGTCTGGGCTCGCCTGGGTGCCAAAGTGACAGTTCTCGAAGCGCTGGAGAAATTCCTGCCTGCCGCTGACGAAGCCGTTGCCAAGGAAGCGCAGAAGACGTTCAACAAGCAGGGTCTGGACATCAAGCTGGGCGCTCGCGTTACCGGTTCCAAGGTCAATGGCGATGAAGTTGTCGTGACCTACACCGACAAGGACGGCGAGCAGAACATCACCTTCGACCGCGTGATCGTGGCCGTTGGCCGTCGCCCGGTGACCACCGAGCTGCTGGCTGCCGACAGCGGCGTCGACATCGACGAGCGCGGTTTCATCTTCGTCAACGAGCAGTGCGAGACCAGCGTTCCTGGCGTATACGCCATTGGTGACGTGGTTCGTGGTCTGATGCTGGCGCACAAAGCGTCCGAAGAAGGCATCATGGTCGTCGAGCGCATCAAGGGTCACAAGACCCAGATGAACTACGACCTGATCCCGTCGGTTATCTATACCCACCCGGAAATCGCGTGGGTCGGCAAGACCGAGCAGACGCTCAAGGCCGAAGGCGTGGAAGTCAACGTCGGTCAGTTCCCGTTCGCGGCGAGCGGCCGTGCAATGGCAGCGAATGACACCGGCGGTTTCGTCAAGGTCATCGCTGATGCCAAGACCGACCGTGTACTGGGTGTGCACGTCATTGGTCCTGGCGCTGCAGAGCTGGTACAGCAGGGCGCGATCGGTATGGAGTTCGGCACCAGTGCCGAAGACATCGGCATGATGGTCTTCTCCCACCCGACGCTGTCCGAAGCGCTGCACGAAGCGGCACTGGCAGTGAATGGCGGCGCCATCCACATCCAGAACAAGAAAAAACGCTGAAAATAACCACGACGATCCGCCCGTCGCAGGCCCTGCTCGCAGGGCTTACCGCGGAAGGATCGTTGGACTCGAACTCCCGGCAGCACAGGCAGGCTTCACGCCTGATCTGCGTTATCCGGGAGAAGCGGTCACAGGTGGTGCGGCACGCTTTGACGAGCAGCACCGAATGCGCAGTACCTAACGAAGACGGTAATAAGCATGAATCTTCACGAGTATCAGGGTAAGCAGCTGTTTGCTGAATACGGCCTGCCAGTATCCAAGGGCTATGCAGTAGACACCCCGGAAGCAGCAGCAGAAGCGTGCGACAAGATCGGCGGAACCGAGTGGGTCGTCAAAGCCCAGGTTCACGCAGGCGGTCGCGGTAAAGCGGGCGGCGTCAAGCTGGTTCGCAGCAAGGAAGACGCCGCTGCGTTCGCTCAACAGTGGTTGGGCAAGCGTCTGGTCACTTACCAGACTGATGCCAACGGTCAGCCGGTCACCAAGATCCTGGTTGAATCGTGCACTGACATCGCCAAAGAGCTGTACCTGGGCGCTGTAGTCGATCGTTCGAGCCGCCGTATCGTGTTCATGGCGTCCACCGAAGGTGGCGTGGACATCGAGAAAATCGCTCACGACACGCCTGAGAAGATTCTCAAAGCGACCATCGATCCACTGGTTGGCGCTCAGCCATTCCAGGGTCGCGATCTGGCCTTCCAGCTGGGTCTGGAAGGCAAGCAGGTCACTCAGTTCGCCAAGATCTTCACCGGTCTGGCCAAGCTGTTCCAGGACCACGACCTGGCCCTGCTGGAAGTGAACCCGCTGGTGATCAAGGCTGACGGCGATCTGCATTGCCTCGACGCCAAGATCAACATCGACGCCAACGCCATGTACCGTCAGCCGAAGCTGAAGGCTTTCCACGACCCGTCGCAAGACGACCCACGTGAAGCCCACGCTGCCAAGTTCGAACTGAACTACGTGGCACTGGAAGGCAACATCGGCTGCATGGTCAACGGTGCCGGTCTGGCCATGGGTACCATGGACATCGTCAACCTGCACGGCGGCAAGCCAGCCAACTTCCTCGACGTAGGCGGCGGCGCAACCAAAGAACGCGTTACCGAAGCGTTCAAGATCATCCTGTCCGACACCAACGTCGCTGCAGTACTGGTCAACATCTTCGGCGGCATCGTCCGTTGCGACATGATTGCCGAAGGCATCATTGGCGCGGTGAAAGAAGTCGGCGTGAAAATCCCGGTTGTTGTTCGCCTTGAAGGCAACAACGCTGAGCTGGGCGCTAAAGTACTGGCAGAAAGCGGCTTGAACATCATCGCAGCTACCAGCCTGACCGACGCTGCTCAACAAGTCGTCAAAGCTGCGGAGGGCAAATAATGAGCGTCCTGATCAATAAAGACACCAAGGTTATCTGCCAGGGCTTCACCGGCTCCCAGGGTACCTTCCACTCCGAGCAAGCCATTGCCTACGGCACCAAAATGGTTGGCGGCGTGACCCCAGGCAAGGGCGGCACCACGCACCTGAACCTGCCAGTGTTCAACACGGTGTCCGAAGCAGTAGAAAAAACCGGCGCAACCGCTTCGGTCATCTACGTTCCGGCTCCGTTCTGCAAGGATTCCATCCTTGAAGCAGCGTTCGGCGGCATCAAGCTGATCGTCTGCATCACCGAAGGCATCCCGACCATCGACATGCTCGAAGCCAAGGTCAAGTGCGACGAACTGGGTGTGGTCCTGATCGGCCCTAACTGCCCAGGCGTCATCACCCCGGGCGAGTGCAAGATCGGCATCATGCCAGGTCACATTCACTTGCCAGGCAAAGTCGGGATCGTGTCGCGTTCCGGCACCCTGACTTACGAAGCTGTGAAGCAGACCACTGACGCCGGTTTCGGTCAGTCGACGTGCGTCGGCATCGGTGGTGATCCGATCCCGGGTTCGAACTTCATCGACATCCTGAAGCTGTTCCAGGAAGACCCGAAGACCGAAGCGATCGTCATGATCGGCGAGATCGGCGGTTCGGCTGAAGAAGAAGCGGCTGCCTACATCAAGGCACACGTGACCAAGCCAGTCGTTTCCTACATCGCGGGTGTGACTGCTCCTCCGGGCAAGCGCATGGGCCATGCGGGCGCGATCATCTCCGGCGGCAAAGGCACTGCAGACGAGAAATTCGCTGCGCTGCAAGACGCAGGCGTGAAAACCGTGCGTTCGCTGGCAGACATCGGCAAAGCCCTGGCTGAGCTGACCGGTTGGGAAGTGAAGAAGGCTTAATCGCCCTCGTCTCACTGCCTGATCAACAAAAGCCACCTTCGGGTGGCTTTTGTGTTTCTGGCGTTTCGATTTGCGCCGGCGGGAAGGCCCTGATCCTGTAAGACATTTCTGATATGCGACACGAACGTGCGTTCAGCGGTCGCACCGCCCTGTATCGGTGCGCCAAATAGGGTAGGCTAGCCGCCGTTTTGTGCAGTCGGCTCCCACAAGGAGCGGCGGCGCGCTCAGGGTCTGTCTTAAAAGGGCGGGCAGCATTTCCCCCACCCTCAGGGAAATCCTCTTCTTAATTCCGATTCAGCAGTGTGGTTTCCTCAATGAAAGTGTTGAAAGGCCAGGACATTCTGGCACTGGGTTTCATGACGTTTGCGCTGTTCGTGGGCGCTGGCAATATCATCTTCCCTCCGATCGTAGGCCTCCAGGCTGGCCCCAATGTATGGATGGCCGCGTTGGGCTTTCTGGTCACGGCGGTCGGCCTTCCGGTGGTCACCGTGATCGCACTCGCCAAGGTAGGCGGCGCAATGGACGCCTTGAGCAGTCCAATCGGCAAGGTCGCCGGAACCATCCTCGCCGCCGTCTGCTACCTGTCCGTGGGTCCATTGTTCGCCACGCCGCGCACGGCGACGGTGTCGTTTGAAGTCGGCCTGGCGCCCTTAACCGGTGAAAGTCCGCTCGCGCTGTTTCTCTACAGCCTGGTTTATTTCGTGCTGGTGTTCTGGATTTCGCTTTATCCGGGTCGTTTGCTCGACACCGTCGGCCGTTTCCTGGCGCCACTGAAAATCATTGCTTTGGCCATCCTCGGCATCGCCGCGTTTGTCCTGCCGGCGGGTGACGTCGGTATTGCCGAACCTGCCTACGTCGCCGCGCCGTTCTCCCAAGGCTTCATCAACGGCTACCTGACCATGGACACCTTGGGCGCGCTGGTTTTCGGCATCGTCATCGTCAACGCGATTCGCTCCCGCGGTGTCGAGTCGCCTCGGTTGATCACCCGCTACGCCATCATCGCCGGCCTGATCGCCGGTGTGGGACTGGCACTGGTGTACATCAGCCTGTTCCGTCTGGGTTCCGACAGCCACGCCATCGCTGCCGGGGCAACCAATGGCGCCGCTGTGTTGCATGCCTACGTCCAACACACCTTCGGCACGTTGGGCAGCAGCTTCCTTGCCGTGCTGATCTCGCTGGCGTGTCTGGTGACCGCCGTCGGCCTGACCTGCGCCTGCGCCGAATACTTCAGCCGCGTGCTGCCCCTGTCTTACAAGACGCTAGTGATTCTGCTGGCAGTGTTTTCCCTGCTGGTGTCCAACCTGGGCCTGACCAAGCTGATCCAGTTCTCGATTCCGGTGCTGACCGCGATCTACCCGCCGTGCATTGCACTGGTGGCGTTGAGCTTCTGCAAGGATTTCTGGCACGAGCAGGGGCGGATCGTGGCGCCGGTCATGCTGGTGGCGTTCCTGATCGGTGCGGTGGATGCGGTGAAGGGCTCTGCGCTGGGTGTGTACCTGCCGGATGCGCTGGCTCATCTGCCCTTGAGCGAGCAAGGCCTGGCATGGCTGATCCCGTCGCTGATCACGCTGTTCGTCGCGTTCGTCGTGGACCGCATGCTCGGCAAGCGCAGCGAGGCACTGGCCTGAGGGGGGGAGGTTGGCGCGCCGTGAAAGCGATGCGCCGATCACTCTGAAGCAGAGCTGATCATTTGATAGAAAAAACAAAGCCCGCTTAATGCGGGCTTTGTTTTTTGAAACTCTGGAAACTTACTGCTTAGTTGCAGGTGCTGCCTGGTTCGCTTCTTTAGCGCGCTCTTGAGCGGCTTCAGCGTTCTTTTGAGCGGCTTCCTGACTTTCTTTGGCAGCGTCGTTCACTTTGTCTTGCGCTTTTTGCATCGATTCTTGCGACTGCTCGGCAGCCTTGTTTGCATCTTGCTGTTTATCTTCGGATTTTTTGTCACAGGCGGCGAGGCCCAGAGTGGCAGAAAGCATCAGGGCAATAGCTAAAGATTTACGCATGGGGTGTTTCTCCTTATTGGTCATCAACGTGCCTTCGAGCACTCGGTTATTAGGTTAGTTCCATGTTCCGTCGGGATAAATACATAAGCGTCCCGGCGACGTAATCACTGAGCCGAAGAGAGACTGTGATCGTTTGTGCGCCGTCCTCAGCCATGAGATCGGCGGCCCGAAGATTTTCAGAGGGTGAAGATTCTGCACTGACCGCACGCCTGTCCCTTGAAATCGTCTCCCCAGCCCCCACCTTGATGACAACGCGCTGCTCCGAGCCGCCTTGGGCGTTTCGAGCAGCTCCCCCTATTTGTGTGGACTGATTGGAGTTTGATGACCATGAGTGTGGAAACTCAAAAGGAAACCCTGGGCTTCCAGACCGAGGTGAAGCAGCTGCTGCACCTCATGATCCATTCGCTGTACTCGAACAAGGAAATTTTCCTTCGCGAGCTGATTTCCAACGCGTCTGACGCGGTGGACAAGCTGCGCTTCGAGGCACTGTCCAAGCCTGAGCTGCTGGAAGGCGGCGCCGAGCTGAAGATTCGTGTCAGCTACGACAAGGATGCCAAGACCGTTACCCTGGAAGACAATGGCATCGGCATGAGCCGCGAAGATGTCATCACGCATCTGGGCACCATCGCGAAGTCCGGCACCGCCGACTTCATGAAGAACCTGTCCGGTGATCAGAAGAAAGATTCCCACCTGATCGGCCAGTTCGGTGTCGGCTTCTACTCCGCGTTCATCGTTGCCGATCAAGTCGAAGTGTTCACCCGTCGCGCCGGCCTGTCCGCCAGCGAAGGTGTGCACTGGTCGTCGAAAGGCGAGGGCGAGTTCGAAGTCGCCACGATCGAGAAAGCCGATCGCGGTACGCGCATCGTGCTGCACCTCAAGAGCGCCGAAGACGAGTTCGCTGACGGCTTCCGTCTGCGCAACATCATCAAAAAGTACTCCGACCACATCGCCCTGCCGATCCAGCTGCCGAAAGAACAGGCGTCGGTCGAAGGCGAAGCCGAGCCTGTTGAAGAGTGGGAAACCGTCAACCGTGCCAGCGCCCTGTGGACCCGTCCGCGTACTGAGGTCAAGGACGAGGAATACCAGGAGTTCTACAAGCACATCGCCCACGATTTCGAGAACCCGCTGAGCTGGAGCCACAACAAGGTTGAAGGCAAGCTGGAATACAGCTCGCTGTTGTACGTGCCGGCCCGCGCGCCGTTCGATCTGTACCAGCGCGAAGCACCGCGCGGCCTGAAGCTGTACGTGCAGCGCGTATTTGTCATGGACCAGGCGGAATCGTTCCTGCCGCTGTACCTGCGCTTCATCAAGGGCGTGGTCGATTCCAACGACCTGTCCCTGAACGTGTCCCGTGAAATCCTGCAGAAAGATCCGATCATCGATTCGATGAAGTCCGCGCTGACCAAGCGTGTGCTGGACATGCTGGAGAAGCTGGCGAAAAACCAGCCGGAAGAATACAAAGGCTTCTGGAAAAACTTCGGTCAGGTGCTGAAAGAAGGGCCGGCCGAAGACTTCGCCAACAAAGAAAAAATCGCCGGCCTGTTGCGCTTCGCATCGACCTCCGATGACAGCGGCGAGCAAATCGTGTCGTTGACCGACTACCTGTCGCGCGCCAAGGAAGGTCAGGACAAGATCTACTTCCTCACCGGCGAAAGCTACGCCCAGGTCAAGAACAGCCCGCACCTCGAAGTCTTCCGCAAGAAAGGCATTGAAGTGCTGCTGCTGACCGACCGCATCGACGAGTGGCTCATGAGCTACCTGAGCGACTTCGACGGCAAGGGCTTTGTCGACGTGGCACGCGGTGACCTGGATCTGGGCAAGCTTGATTCCGAAGAGGACAAGAAAGCCCAGGAAGAAGTCGCCAAGGACAAGGAAGGCCTGATCGAGCGCCTGAAAACGGCGCTGGGTGAGGCCGTCAGCGAAGTGCGGGTTTCCCACCGTCTGACCGATTCGCCGGCGATTCTGGCGATTGGCGAGCAGGACCTGGGTCTGCAGATGCGTCAGATTCTGGAAGCCAGCGGTCAGAAGGTGCCGGACTCCAAGCCGATCTTCGAATTCAACCCGTCGCACCCGCTGATCGGCAAGCTGGACAACGAGCAGAATGAAGACCGCTTCGGTGATCTGTCGCACATCCTGTTCGACCAGGCTGCGCTGGCGGCCGGCGACAGCTTGAAGGATCCGGCGGCCTACGTGCGCCGCCTGAACAAGTTGTTGGTTGAGCTCTCGGTTTAACATCAGCGTCACGGCAGAACCCGCTTCGGCGGGTTTTGTCATTTAATCTCCCTCCATCCTTATCAGCAGGAGTTCGCTATGAGCAATGTGACCGTGCAGTCCATCGTGTATGAGATCGATGGCGTGAGCTACGAGAGTCGTCTGGCCTTCACCGAAGGCGGTCAGGCCTTACCGGGTCTGGTGATGGCGCCTAACTGGATGGGTGTCAGCACAGATGCCGAGCAGATTGCCAAAGACGTGGCGGCGAAGGGCTATGTAGTGTTGCTGGCGGACCTGTATGGCCAGCAGGTGCGCCCGTCCAATGGCGATGAAGCGGCGGCTGCCATGATGCCGTTGAAAAATGATCGCGTGCTGTTGAACACGCGCATGAAGGCTGCACTGGATCAACTGACCGCGCAGACCATTGCCACCGTCGACACGTCCCGGCTGGCGGCGTTTGGCTTCTGCTTCGGCGGTTGCTGCGCGCTGGAACTGGCGCGCACCGGTGCATCGTTGAAGGCAGCGGTGTCCTTCCATGGCACCCTCGACACCCCGAACCCGGCTGACGCCAACAACATCAAGGGCAAGGTGCTGGTGATGCACGGCGCGTCCGACCCTCTGGTGCCGAAGGAGCAACTGCCGGCGTTTGAAGCTGAAATGAACGCTGCCAATGTCGACTGGCAACTGCTGAGCTACGGCGGCGCGTTCCATTCCTTCACCGACCCGCACGCCAACAACCCGGGCGTGCAGATGTACAACCCTATCGTCTCGAAGCGTGCGTTTACCTCGATGCACAACCTGCTGGACGAAGTGTTCGCAGGCTAATGTGATGTTTTAACTGTTGTGAGAGTGCCCCTCCGGTCACTCCCACAGAGTCCGGGCAGGCCGCGGCCAATCAGCGCTTCGGCCTGCTGCCCACCGGCAATTCAATCCGCTCTACTTCCTCCGGCACGGTCGGCCAGTCCCCGGCCGCCCATTTCGCCCTGGCCTGTTCAATCAGTGCCGGATCGCTGGCGACGAAATTCCAGTTCATCCTTCTCGGCCCATCCAGGGGCGCACCGCCAATCAGTACAGCGTGGCATTCGCTTTCCGCACACAGCGTCGGCTCGCTCCCTGCATCCAGCACCACCAGGCTGCGCGGCTGCACCGGCTCGGCGTCCAGCAGCAGCTCACCTTCGATCACGTACAGGGCGCGCTCCTCGTGCTCGGCCGGGATTCGCAGCGTTGTCGCGGTCTGCAGGTTCAGTTCGGCGTAAAGGGTGGGCGACAGCACCGGCACAGGCGACTTCAGGCAAAACCCTTCGCCGGCAATCAGGCGGATACGAATGCCCATGCCGTCGCTGACCGGCAGTGTGTGGGCGGGGTGATGGCTGTAATGTCCGGCCCCTTGCTCATGGGACTTGGGCGACGCCAGCCAGACTTGCAGGCCATGCAGTCGCGAGCCGCTGGCGTGCAGCGCTTCGGGCGTGCGCTCGATGTGGGCGATGGCGCTGCCGGCGGTCATCCAGCTGACCTCGCCGGGTCTGACGTGCTGATCACTGCCGAGGCTGTCCTTGTGTCGGATCTCGCCTTCGAACAAGTAGGTCAGTGTCGAGAGGCCGATGTGCGGGTGCTGACGGATGTCCATGCCGGTGCCGGGCGCGTAGGCAGTCTCCAGCATGTGGTCGAAAAACACAAAAGGCCCCACGCTCCGGCATCGCGCAGCGGGGAGGGGACGCAGGATCGGTTGGCCTTCGACGTCTTCAGCGCGGGGAATGATGGTCAGCATGATGGCGTTCTCTCGGGACATGGCACACAGGATATAGATCACCCGCGCAGTTGGCTTTAACCGTGGTGTAGCACGCTCCGTAATGAATTATTACGAAGTGCTTAGGGGGTTGTCCTACAGAGCGTCATCTGTGAGCCGACATCACGGGCAACTGCTCTCTTCAGAGCAACGTCTTGGGAAGGGACCAAGTATGACCGTGAGAAACATGAATATCGCACCCAGGGCCGCCCTCGGTTTTGGCGTGCTCGCTTTGTTGGTATTCGGTCTTGGGGCCTTCGCATTGCTACAGATGTCGAGCATGCGCAAGCAGTCGGACGAGGTCGAAAACAAGTGGCTGCCCAGCGTCATGGAGCTTGGCACCATGGGCCAGGACCTGATGCGGATTCGCACCCTGACGCTGCGCCTGATGCTCAACCGCAGCCCGGATGCGCTGCGTGACAACACCGGCAAGCTCGATCAGCTCAAGGCGGGACTGCAGACCACCCAGCAACACTACGCCGCCTTGATCGGAACTCCCCGCGAGCGTGAGTTGTACGAAACGTTCGCAGCCGCTCAACAGGCTTATTTCCAGCGCCAGAACCAGGTCATGGCGCTGTCCGCTGCCAGTCAGGTGGAAGACGCGATGCAACTGGTCAACGGCGAAATGAACCAGTTCGCCGACAAGATGACCCTTGCGCTGACCGATCTGACGGCGCTGAACAAGGAAGGTGCAGGGCAGGCGAGCCATCTGGCTCGGGCGGTATTCTCCAGTGCGTTTGCGTGGGTCATTGGCATGATGCTGCTGACGGCGTTCATCACTCTACTGCTGGCGTGGGGATTGACCCGCAGCATCGTCAGGCCGATCGCCCAGGCGTTGGGCATTGCTCAGGTGGTTGCAGCGGGTGATCTCACTGCGCAGATCGTCGTGGAGGGCCGTGATGAACCCGCCCGGTTGTTGGAGGCGCTCAAGACCATGCAACAGAATTTGCGCAGCACGATCATGCGCATTGCCGATTCCTCGAACCAACTGGCGTCGGCCTCGGAAGAGCTGAGCACCGTCACCGAAGACGCCACCCGGGGCCTGCATCAGCAGAGCCTGGAAATCGATCAGGCGGCGACGGCGGTCAACGAGATGACTGCGGCGGTCGAGGAAGTGGCGCGCAATGCGGTGGCCACGTCCGAAGCGTCCGGAGAGTCTGACCGGGTTGCCCAGCGCGGTCGTCAGCAGGTCCAGCAGACCGTAGCGTCCATTGCCCATCTGGCCGAAGACGTGACCGACGCGGGCGAGCAGATGCAGACCCTGGCGCAGAAGGTGTATGGCATCAGCAAGGTGCTGGACGTGATTCGCTCGGTTGCCGAGCAGACCAATCTCCTGGCGTTGAACGCCGCGATTGAAGCAGCGCGGGCAGGGGAGGCGGGACGCGGCTTTGCCGTGGTGGCGGATGAGGTGCGCGCACTGGCGCACCGGACGCAGTCATCGACGCAGGAGATCGAACAGTTGGTGGGCGACATCCGCCAGGGCACCGATCAGGCCGTGGCCGCCATGCAAGGCAGCAACAGCCGCGCGCAGACTACGCTGGAGCTTGCGCAGTCCGCCGGGGTGGCGCTGGATGACATCGCGGCGGCGATCACCCTGATTACCGAGCGGAACGAAGTCATCGCCAGCGCGTCGGAGCAGCAGGCACAGGTTGCACGCGAGGTTGACCGCAATCTCACCAACATTCGCGACATCTCGCTGCAAAGCTCGGCAGGCGCCAACCAGACCAGCGCGGCCAGCCACGAGCTGTCGCGACTGGCGACCGATCTTAACGGCATGGTTGCATCGTTCTCGGTGTGACACCGAACCCCGGTTCCACGGAATGCACGCGGTGCTCTCGTAGGACCGGCTTCAGCCGGGAAGGGGCCGGTCTGGGCACTAGCAATCCTGTGGCGTGACGCCCGATGTGTTCCCGGCCAAAGCCGGTCCTGCGAAATCAGGTCCGAGCCAATGCATTTTAACCGGCCACAAAAAAGGCGCCCCGAGGGGCGCCTTTTGTCTGCAACTGACTGGATTACTTGCCAGTCCAGCGCTTCATTACCAGGGTGGCGTTGGTGCCGCCAAAGCCGAAGCTGTTGCTCATCACCAGATTCAGCTCGGTGTTTTCGCGGGTCTTGGTCAGGATCGGCATGTCGGCAACGGCTGGGTCCAGCTCGTCGATGTTGGCCGAACCGGCCATGAAGTTGCCTTCCATCATCAGCATGCAATAGATCGCTTCATGAACGCCGGCGGCGCCCAGGGAGTGACCCGACAGGCTCTTGGTGGAGCTGATCGCCGGGGCCTTGTCGCCGAACACTTCACGCACGCCTTCCATTTCCTTGACGTCGCCGACCGGAGTGGAAGTGCCGTGGGTGTTCAGGTAGTCGATGGTGCCATCAACCGTGGACAGCGCCTGCTGCATGCAGCGGATGGCGCCTTCGCCGCTCGGAGCGACCATGTCGTAACCGTCGGACGTGGCGCCGTAGCCAACCAGCTCCGCGTAGATCTTCGCGCCACGGGCGAGAGCGTGTTCCAGCTCCTCGACCACGACCATGCCGCCGCCGCCGGCAATGACGAAACCGTCACGGTCAGCATCGTAGGCACGGGAAGCCTGTTCCGGGGTGTCGTTGCGTTTGCTGGACAGCGCGCCCATGGCGTCGAACAGGAACGACTGGCTCCAGTGCTCCTCTTCGCCACCGCCGGCAAACACGATGTCCTGCTTGCCCATCTGAATCTGTTCCATGGCGGTGCCAATGCAGTGAGCACTGGTGGCGCAGGCAGACGCGATGGAGTAGTTCAGGCCCTTGATCTTGAATGGCGTCGCCAGACACGCAGATACCGTGCTGCTCATGGTGCGGGTCACGCGGTAGGGGCCGACGCGCTTGACGCCTTTCTCGCGCAGGATATCCAGCGCTTCCATCTGGTTCAGCGTCGATGCGCCGCCCGAGCCGGCAATCAGACCGGTACGCGGGTTGGACACCTGCTCTTCGGTCAGGCCGGAGTCGGTGACAGCGTCTTTCATCGCCAGGTAGGCATAGGCAGCGGCGTGGCCCACAAAGCGGAAGATCTTGCGATCGATCAGCTCTTCAAGGTTGAGGTCGATGGAGCCCGACACCTGGCTGCGCAGACCCATTTCGGCGTATTCCGGATTGAAACGGATGCCAGGGCGAGTTGCACGCAGGTTGGCGGAGACGGTGTCTTTGTCATTGCCCAAGCAGGAAACAATGCCCAGACCAGTGATAACGACGCGGCGCATGCGAATACCCTTAGAAATTTTCAGTGGAAGTGAAGACGCCGACACGCAGGCCTTCAGCGGTATAGATTTCACGGCCGTCCACGCTGACCGAACCGTCGGCGATCGCCAGGTTCAGCTTGCCTTTGAGGACGCGCTTGATGTGAATGTTGTAGGTGACCTTCTTGGCAGTCGGCAGGACCTGGCCGAAGAATTTCACTTCACCCGAGCCCAGTGCGCGACCGCGGCCCGGCAGGCCTTGCCAGCCCAGGAAGAAGCCGACCAGTTGCCACATGGCGTCGAGGCCCAGGCAACCTGGCATCACCGGGTCACCTTCGAAGTGACAGGCGAAGAACCACAGGTCCGGGGTGATATCGAGTTCGGCGACCAATTCACCTTTGCCGAACTTGCCGCCTTCTTCACTGATGTGGGTGATGCGATCAACCATCAGCATGTTGGGGGCGGGCAATTGCGCGTTACCTGGGCCGAACAGCTCGCCGCGACTGCAGCGCAGCAGGTCTTCCCGGGTAAAGGCGTTTTGTTTGGTCATGCGAGCTCCTCGATAATCCTGTGCGGCAGGGTGTGGCGTTACGTACCCAATCTGGCCAGCGGGTCATCCCTCTGCTGGCAGCCTACTCATAGACTATTGCGTTGTAGTGAAAGTCACAGCACGGGTGAAATGAATGTACACCTGTGCACTGAAATTTTTCGTCCGCGCGTTGGCGTGGGTCGAATCGGCACACAAGACTGCCGGAATTTATCATTTACCGCCAGTCGCAGGTGGCTTAATGGTCAGCCAACGCTGCAAAACCTGCTGTAAATCAGTACGTTTGAACGGCTTGGCCAGGTAATCGTTCATTCCGGCTTGCAGACAAATGTCCCGGTCGCCGTGCTGAGCGTTGGCGGTCAGGGCAATGATGGGCAGCGTCGTCAGCCCCGGCAGCAGTCGGATTCGGCGCGTCGCCTCGTAGCCATCCATGACCGGCAGCCGGCAATCCATCAGGATCAGCGCGAAGCGCTCCCGACTGGCCATGTTCACCGCTTCAAGGCCATCCGCCGCCACGCTCACCTGCAAACCCAGGCTGCGCAGCATTGCCTCGACCACCGTGCGGTTCACCGGGTTGTCCTCGACCAGCAACACGCAGGCATCGCGGCTCTGGGGCAATTCAGCCACGGCGCCTGATGCGGGTTCGATCACCGGCTGTTGAACCCGCTGCAGCGGGATTTGCAGCTGGAACACCGAGCCCAGTCCCTCGCTGCTCTGCGCCTGCAGCGACCCGCCCATGCGTTCGGCCAGATTGCGCGCAATGGGCAGGCCCAGGCCAGTGCCGCCGTAGCGTCGGGAGATGGAGTTGTCCGCTTGCTGAAACGCGTCGAACATCGATTCCAGCAGGTCGGGAGAAATCCCGATGCCGCTGTCGCGTACCGCGCAGGTAAACCGAACGTGGTGGGGGTCGGCGAGGGTGAAACCCGCCTCGACGCGCACGCTGCCACATTCGGTGAATTTCAGCGCATTGCCGATCAGGTTGACCAGGATCTGCCGGATGCGCGTAGGGTCGCCGGTCACCTGCAACGCCTCCATCGAAGGCGGTAACTCCAGTTCCAGTGCCAGACCGCGCTGCTGCGCGTTGTGGGCAAACGCCTGAACCGAGGTGCTGATCAGGTCGGCGAGGTTGAATGGAATGCTTTCCAACTCCAGCGCATCGCGTTCGAAGCGGGAGAAATCCAGAATGTCGTTGATAACGCGCAGCAGGTGTTCGGTGGATTCCATGGCCAGCGCGGCGTATTCGGCCTGCTCGTCGGTCATCTTCGTGGTTTCCATCAACTGCAGCATACCCAGCACGCCATTCATGGGCGTGCGCAGCTCGTGGCTCATCATGGCCAGGAATTCGGACTTGGCATTATTGGCGCGTTCGGCTTCTTCGCGGGTGCGGATGAGCTCGTCCATCGCTTGCTTCTGCTCGCGGCTGGCCTTCTCCAGGCCCAAAGCCAGATTGTTGATGTGCCGCGCCAGATCGCCCAGCTCGGCATCATCTGCAACGGGCAGCGGCGCCGAGTAATCGCCGCGCTGGATGGCCTTCACCGCCGCGCTCATGGCGCTGATCGGCTGGGAAAGGCTCAGCGACAGACGTCTGGCCAGCATGTAAGTAAACAGAAGGGCGAACATCGCCAGCACACCCGCTTTCAGCAGTATCTCCTGCTCGCGCTGATTGAAGGCGTCACTGGACATGCCCACCAGCACGCGTCCCAGATAGCCTTCGACCGGCACGCTGATGGCGTTATCGGAAACGGCCTTATTGGCATCCTCGATCGGCTGTGCAGATCGGGCTGGCTGCAGGCGGATGGGCGCCTGGAACACTTCCATTTGCCGCGAATGCCCCTGTTCCGCGGCGGGTTCGACATGAACGAGTACCTTTCCGGCACTGTCGCGCACTTCGAGAAAACGCACGTGGGGCGTGTTCATCGTGGCGTTCATGAGGTTTTCGAGCACCGCGTTATTGCCGACGATGACGCCGTACTCCGAGGCGGGGGCCAGCTGGTTGGCGATGAGTTGCCCGGTGTGATTGAGCTCCTGTCGCAGGTCCTGAATCCGCACCACGGTGAAGAAGCTGATCAGCAACAAGGTCAGTAATAACGCCGGGCCCAGGCTGAGGATCTGCGTCCGGGTGCTGATGTTCCAGCCGCGTTGAGCCGTCACGAGGGGGTTCCGGCGGTCTGCGCCCGGAGGGTTTGCCGATGTTCAGGCATGGCGAAGCCTGACGGGGGACGGGCGGTGGACGCTTGGTGTCATGTGACGGATCTCTTCGGGAGCACCCTGACGATAGCTCATCGGCGCCATTGAGGAATTTTCATCTCAGGGACGCATCTTAACCGAGCTGTGGGCAATTTCCTCGGCAAGAGTGGGGGATGGCCTGTAAGTTCGTGGGGTCACCTTTTGCCGCTGGCCGCGAGCCTGGGGCTCCGTATAATGCCTGCATCGCCAGATGTGATGGCCCTGAATGGATTGTTTTATGACCCAGCAGCAACCAATGGCGGTCCTTGGCGGCGGCAGCTTCGGGACCGCAGTGGCCAATCTGTTGGCCGGCAACGGTCATCGGGTGACGCAGTGGATGCGCGATCCGGAGCAGGCCGAGGCGATTCGCGTCAATCGCGAGAACCCGCGCTACCTCAAGGGCATCAAGGTGCTCGAAGGCGTTGAGCCGGTCACTGACCTGCACGCCACGTTGCAAGACAGTCAACTGGTTTTCGTCGCGTTGCCGTCCAGTGCCCTGCGTGGCGTACTGACCCCGCACGTCGACCTGCTCGCGGGGAAAATGCTGGTCAGCCTGACCAAGGGCATCGAGGCCGACACCTTCAAGCTCATGAGCGAGATCCTTGAGGACATCGCGCCCGCTGCGCGAATCGGCGTGTTGTCCGGCCCCAACCTGGCCCGCGAAATCGCCGAACACGCCCTGACCGCCACGGTGGTCGCCAGCGAAGACGAGGACCTCTGTCAGCAGGTTCAGGCTGCACTCCACGGCCGCACGTTCCGCGTGTACGCCAGCGCTGACCGTTTTGGCGTGGAGCTGGGCGGCGCGCTCAAAAACGTCTACGCCATCATTGCCGGCATGGCGGTGGCGCTGAACATGGGCGAGAACACCAAGAGCATGCTGATCACTCGCGCGCTGGCGGAAATGACCCGTTTTGCGGTCAGTCAGGGCGCCAATCCCATGACTTTCCTGGGCCTGGCCGGGGTCGGCGATCTGATCGTCACCTGCTCCTCGCCGAAGAGCCGCAATTACCAGGTCGGTTTTGCCCTGGGGCAGGGCCTGAGCCTCGACGAAGCGGTTACCCGGCTGGGTGAAGTCGCCGAGGGCGTCAACACGCTCAAGGTGCTGAAGACCAAAGCGCAGGAGTTGCAGGTTTACATGCCGCTGGTGGCCGGGCTGCACGCCATTCTGTTCGAGGGCCGCACGCTGGAGCAGGTCATCGAGCTGCTGATGCGCGCCGAGCCCAAGACCGACGTCGATTTCATTTCAACCAGTGGTTTCAACTGATCCCCACACGGAGAAGCTCTTGAACGAATCAAAACTCAAGCAACACGAATCGATCCTGCTGCGCATCCTGTGGATGGTGCTGTTTGTGCTGGTCTGGCAGGTGGCGGAAGTGGTTCTAGCGGTGGCCGTCCTGGTGCAGCTGGTTTACCGGCTGTTCAACGGCGCGCCGAGCCTCAGCGTGATGTCATTTGGCGACAGTCTGAGCCAGTATCTGGCGCAGATAGGCCGCTTCGGCACCTTCCACACCGATCAGAAGCCTTGGCCATTCGCCGATTGGCCAACGCCGCGTGCGCCTGAAGGCGAGGCGCCACACGTTGCCACGGTCAAGCCGCAACCGGCGCCTTCTGCTCCGCAACCCGCTGCAGCCACGCCGCCTCCGGCACCCGTGACGCCGCAGCCGGTTCCTGCTGCGACGCCACCGGTTTCCGACACGCCGCAACCTGGCTCCGAAACCTCGCCGGCGGTTCCCGACACACCGGACGCCGCTGCCGACACATCGCCCTCGCCACCGGCGCCGATTACGCCGCCGTCCACGCCGGGCGAAGGGCCAAAACTGTGAAGGTCTGGATTCTGCGCCATGGCGAGGCGAAACCTCAGGCCCCTACGGACGCCGAGCGGGAGCTGACCGCCAATGGTCGCGAAGAGGTTTTGCGCAGTGCCGCTCACCTGATGGGGCAGCCCGTGCAGCGGATCATCGCGAGCCCGTATGTGCGTGCCCAACAGACCGCCGAGCTGGTCAGTCAAGCGCTTGGGTTCACGGAGGCCATCGTGACCGTGCCGTGGCTGACGCCCGACTGCAATCCGCACAAGGTGCTGGAGCAACTGGATGCGTACAGTGCGGAGAATGTCTTGCTGGTCAGTCATCAACCGTTGGTGGGCACGTTGATCGGGCTGGCGGTACATGGCTCGTTGCAGCAGGCGCAACCGATGCACACCGCCAGTCTTGCTCAGCTTGAGGCGGATTTGCCGCTTGCTGGCGCGATGGAACTAGTGGATGTTCGGCACGTTGAATGATGGCAGCGGTGAGCGGTTGTCAGCGCTCCCGGTGTTGAATGAGAGAAGTGGTGCAAACCCTCCAATAGCAAGGAAGAACCATGAGTGTATGGCGTAGCCCTCCGGACCTTGACGCGCTTAATGCGAAGCAGAAGAACACCATCGGTGAGGTGCTGGATATTCGGTTTGAGGCGGTCGACGATCTGTCTCTGACGGCGAGCATGGCGGTGGATGAGCGCACTCATCAGCCTTATGGTTTGTTGCACGGCGGCGCGTCGGTGGTGCTGGCGGAGACGGTGGGCTCTACGGCCAGTTATCTGGTGATTGATACGGATCGGTTTTTTTGTGTGGGGATTGAGGTCAACGCGAACCATTTGCGCGGGGTGCGCAGTGGGCGGGTGACGGCGGTGGCGCACCCGGTGCATATCGGGCGCACGACCCATGTCTGGGACATTCGTTTGTCGACGGAGGATGGCAAGGCCTGTTGCATTTCCCGGTTGACCGTGGCGGTAGTGCCGCATGGGGAGCAGCCTCCTTCTCGCTGATGTATGAGGTGCTTTGGTCCAAGATCAAGAGCGTCTGCCTGGGGGCAGACTGTTTCGCCTTCGGCGAGTTACTTGATAAAGCCCCAAGTAACCAAGGGCTTGTGCTCCTGGTTTGGCCCTTACTTCGTCAGGGTTCCTTCACTCCGGCCTCGCTCCGTGGGCCCGCGCCGAACGGACATTCATGTCCGCAACGGCGCTCACGCCGCATCCATGCGGCTCGGCCCACTGCGCGAGACCTGCGTTCAGCCTGCACCCAAGTCGCGTTTCGTGGTGTCCGGACTTTTTGCGTATGAAGATCAAAAGCAGATCAAGGGCTTCCCGGCTGAAGCCGGTCCTACGGTCTAGTAGCGTCGCTACCCCCACTGACTGCACGCGCTGCTTTTCGTGGGACCGGCTTTAGCCGGGAAGAGGCCAGTCCAGGCGCCGGTATTTCCTGAGCTCTAACATCTGATCGTTCCAAGCTTCAAGGGGACTGATTTATTTACAGCGCTTCACCGTAAATCAATCTGTCCCCGGTGTACCGAGATTGCAAAACTCGCCGCCGAACTCTCGACGCCCGAGAAGACCAAGGCGAGAGCGGGCGAAACTGCACTGAGCCGATGGCTGGCGCGTATCTACGACGACCAGTCGCTCAACAGTGTCGAGTTTCAGCAATTGCGTGATGAGGCTGATCGCAGGCTGGACGCGTTGAAGGAGCTGTATCCGGAAAGTGATGGTCTCGGCACTTTTCAGAAAGCCGCAGATGACGCCGTGCAGCAGATGCAGGTGGGGATTTTGAGTTTTAAAAAGAGGCACTTGCCCGAGGAGGCAAAGGCAAACATTCAGGAGGCGTACGCCTTCCAGGTCGCCTATATCCAGGCGTCTCTGGACCGTTTCACACAGATGCTCTGAGCCGGTTGGACCTGCGGCTCGATCCATTGCGCGAGACCTCCGTTCAGCCGGCACCCAAGTCGCGATTGGCGGTGTCTGAGCGTTTTGCGTAGGAAGATCAAAAGCAGATCAAGGGCTTCCCGGCTGAAGCCGGTCCTACGGTCGGGGGGCGTCGCTACTCCCGCTGACTGCACGCGCTGCTTTTTGTGGAACCGGCTTTAACCGGGAGGAGGTCAGTCCTGACGCCGGTATTCCTGAGCTCTGACACCTGATCGTTCCCACGCTCCGCGTGGGAATGCCACGCCTTACGCCTTCCCGGCTAAAGCCGGTCCCACTTTATCGTTCAAACGCACCCTATAAACACGCCCATGACCGGAGTGGCCTCATCGATGGCAGTTCCGGTCATTGCCGCCCCTGTCGGGCGGTGCGCACAATCGCGGCTTGTTCTGGTTGCTCTGGGTGCGTCGGCATGGCTCAACTTCTGTTTTTCGCTCACGCCAATGGCTTCCCGTCGGGCACGTACGGCAAGTTGTTCGCGGCGCTCGGGCCTGAGTTCGAGATTCGGCATCTGGAGCAGCATGCCCACAACCCGCAATTTCCGGTGACGGACAACTGGCCGGAGCTGGTGGATGAGTTGATTCACCATGTGCGCGAGCAGGCTCAACCGGTGTGGGGCGTCGGGCATTCTCTGGGCGGTGTGCTGCATTACCACGCGGCGTTGCGTCATCCCGAGCTGTACCGGGGTGTGGTGATGCTTGATTCGCCAGTGCTGACGCGGTTCGATCAGTGGATGATTCGCGCGGCCAAGCGCTTTGGCTTCATTGATCGCATCACGCCCGCAGGCCGGACCTTGGGGCGCCGGGAGGTGTTCAGCAGCGTCGAGGCGGCCCGGGAATACTTTGCCGGCAAGTCGCTGTTCCGGCGTTTCCATCCCGAGTGCTTCGAGGCGTACCTGCGTCACGGGCTGCAAGCCGATGGCGACGGGTTGCGCCTGCGTTTCGATCCTGCGACCGAAATCAGCATCTACCGCAGCGTGCCCCACACCAGCCCCGGCCTGGCGCGTCAGTTGCGTGTGCCGTTGGCGATGGTGCGGGGCGAAAGCAGTGACGTGGTGCGGCGCCACCATGCGCTGTCGGTTAAAAGCATGCGCGAGGGCGTGTATCTTTCCGTCCCCGGCGGGCATATGTTCCCGCTCGAACATCCCGAGGACACCGCCCACATGCTCAGAACGCTGTTTTCCCGCTGGACGGCCAGAGCCAACGCCACAACCGCTGACGCCGCTCTGCAGCGAGCCCGCGCATGACCTGTTCGGTAGAAGAAATCCGCCTGAGCCTGCCCCATATTGAACTGGCGGCTCATCTGTTTGGTCCCCAGGACGGCATTCCGGTAATCGCATTGCATGGCTGGCTGGACAACGCCAACAGCTTCGCGCGCCTGGCGCCCAGGCTTGAAGGGCTGCGGATTCTGGCGCTGGACATGGCCGGGCATGGTCACTCCGACCACCGTCCGCCAGGTTCGGCCTATGGTTTGCCGGACTATGCCCACGATGTGTTGCAGGTGGCGGGGCAGATGGGCTGGGAGCGGTTTTCCCTGCTGGGTCATTCGTTGGGAGCGATCATTTCGGTGATCGTCGCGGCGGCTGTCCCCGAGCGGGTGAGTCGTCTGGGTTTGATCGACGGCCTGGTGCCTCCAGTGGGCGAGCCGGAGTCTGTCGTCGAACGAATGGGTGCGGCGCTGAAGGCGCAATTGACCCAGCAGAGCAAGCGCAAGCCGGTCTATTCGGACATGGACCGGGCAGTAGAGGCGCGGATGAAAGGCATGGTCGCGGTCAGTCGCGAGGCCGCCGAGCTGTTGGCCCAGCGTGGCTTGATGCCGGTGCCAGGTGGTTACACCTGGCGCAGCGACAGCCGGCTGACATTGCCCTCGGCGATTCGTCTCACGCGAGCGCAGGCGCTGTCTTTCGTCGCGGCGGTGCGCTGCCCGGCGCATTTGATCGTTGCCGAGGAGGGCATGCTGGCGCAGAACCGGGAGCTGCTGGCCAGCGTTCCTTTTACGGTGACGTCCTTACCGGGCGGGCACCATCTGCACCTCAACGATGAGGCGGGTGCGCGCTCTGTTGCAGACTGTTTCAATCGCTTCTTCGCCGTTCCTTGACTTGCGACCTGCAACTGCCGAGGCTGGGGCAGTTGAAACAGGAGACTGCAAGATGGACCACTGCCCACGCCTCACCGTTTTATTTTCATGCTCGCCGCGCGTTGTCGCGGCTTTGTTTTGCCTGCCGATTGCCCTGCCATGAGCGCATCCATCACGTTCACCCATGCGCTGGCTCTGACGTTGCTGCTCACCGGGCTCAGCGCCGTTACCCAGGCGGCTGACGTTCCCGGCAGTCAGGACTTGCCCAATCTGCCGCGACTGGAAGACGCGGAAATCGTCGATTATCGGCCTGCCGTTGAGCTGGAACGCATCTACCCGCTGGGCTCGATCCGCAAGATCAGCGGCCAGCTGCGCTTCGACGGGCAGGTGGCCGGGCGCGGCAACGTTACCGCCATCACCTACCAATTACCGGTCGAGCACAGCGCCGACGAAGCATTCACCGCCGCCCGTGAAGCGCTACAGCAGCAGGGCGCGCAGTTGCTGTTCTGGTGCCAGGCGCGGGATTGCGGCGAAAGCAGCCTGTGGGCCAACGAGGTGTTCGGCAACGCCAAGCTGTATGGCGCCGACAACGGTCAGTCCTATTTGCTGTTGCGCCTGGCCGCCCCGGCGGATAACACCCTCGTGGCGTTGTACGGCATCACCCGTGGCAACCGCCGGGCGTTCCTGCACGTCGAGCAATTTCAATCGGGCACGCCGCTGGGGGAGTTGCTGCCGACGTCCGCGACCCTGTTGCGCGAGTTGAAAAGCACCGGCGAGCTGGAGCTGCCGATGCTGACCGCAGAGCCGCAGGAGCCCTGGATCACCTTGCTGTCACGGGGTTTGAATCTGGACAGTACCTTGCGCGTGACGCTGTCCGGTGAGCAGCGCGAGGCATGGCGCCAAGCGCTGGTGGGCAAAGGCGTGCGGGCTGCACGGCTGGAAGCGGGCGATCGGAAAGAACCCGCCCTGACCCTCGAACTCATCCGCTGAGGCGGGCTCTATTCCTGTCTTGAAAAACTGACCTGGCTGTCGGGATGGGGCGGGCTGCGTGCCAGGCCACCCTGTTCGCCGGTATGCTCAGCGGATTCGACCCCTCTTTTGCGGAATGACCGATGTTCAATAACGATCGCCTGTTGGTGCAGATCCTCCTGCTCGCGCTGCTGGGCGCCTGCCTGTGGGTAATGGCGCCGTTCTGGTCGGCGCTGTTCTGGGGCGCGGTGCTGGCGTTCGCCAGTTGGCCGCTGATGCGTCTGCTGACCCGTGCGCTCAAGGGGCGGGAATCCCTCGCGGCGGCGATTCTGACCCTGGGCTGGATGGTACTGGTGCTCGCGCCGCTAGTCTGGCTGGGCTTCAATCTGGCGGATCACGTGCGCGATGCAACGGCGTTCGTCAAGGACGTGCAAGTGGACGGGCTGCCCGATCCACCCACCTGGCTGGCGGGCGTTCCCCTGGTGGGCGAGCGGCTGGTGGGTTACTGGAACACCATCGACCAACAGGGCGCGGCGTTGCTGGTCAGCGTCCGGCCTTATCTGGGTCAGGTCGGCAACTGGCTGCTGGCGCGCAGTGCGCAAATCGGCGGCGGCATTCTTGAGCTGACCCTGAGCATCGTCTTCGTGTTCTTTTTCTACCGTGACGGGCCGCGGGTGGCGGCGTTCGTGCTCAGTCTGCTGGAACGGCTGATCGGCGATCGCGCGCAGTACTACCTCGACCTGGTGGCGGGCACGGTGCAACGGGTGGTCAACGGTGTGATCGGCACGGCAGCGGCCCAGGCAGTGCTGGCGCTGATCGGTTTCCTGATTGCCGGCGTGCCGGGCGCGTTGGTGCTGGGCATCGGGACCTTCCTGCTGAGCCTTGTGCCCATGGGCCCACCGTTGATCTGGATACCGGCCACGGCGTGGCTGGCCTGGAGAGGCGATTACGGCATGGCAATCTTTCTCGGCCTGTGGGGCACGTTCATCGTCAGTGGCGTCGATAACGTGCTCAAGCCGTATCTGATCAGCCGCGGCGGGAATTTGCCGTTGGTGATTGTCTTGCTGGGGGTGTTTGGCGGGCTGCTGGCATTCGGCTTCATCGGTCTGTTCATCGGCCCGACGCTGCTGGCGGTGGCCTACAGCTTGCTGCTGGACTGGGTCGCAGACAATCGCGCGCGGCAGCCGGTCAAGTAGCTCACACCCTTAAAAAACACGCGCATAAAAAACCGCCACCGGGCTGAGCTCGGGGGCGGTTTTTTTTCGTCAGGCCGAGGTGCTGACGTATTTGCCGGACGTGGCGCTGCCATTGAGGTTGTAGCGGTCACTGAGGGCCGCAATCATGCGGTTCAGTGCCTCAGTGGGCTGGGTGGTGGTGTGCGAAGTGGATGTTTGCGTCGAGGCGGTCTGGCTGCTGGAGGACGAGGCGCTGGCGGAATTCGTCGTGCCCTGCAAGGCGCTGGTCAGTTCGGCGGCAGTGATGCTGCCGTCACTGTCGCTGTCCAGGCTGCTGAACAGGTCGCTGGTGTCTTGCGCAGACTGCGGAGGTGGCGGTTGTTGGGTCTGCAGGCTGGCGGTCAGTTCGTCGAGGCTGACGGTGCCGTCCTTGTTGGTGTCCAGGGCATCGAACACTTTATTGCTGTCGGCGCTGCTGTCTGAACTGCTCAACGCCGTGGTCAGTTCAGCGCTGCTCACCGTCCCGTCGCCGTCGCTGTCCAGCGCACTCAGCAGGTTCTGCGCGTCGTCCTCCGCGGAGCTGGCGTCCATTTGCATCGGCGGAGGCGGCGGTGGCGTCAGTGCGGCCAGTTCGTCGGCGTCGAGGCTGTCGTCGTCATTGCTGTCGAGATCGCCGAACGCCTTGCTCAGGCTGACGGTGATGCCGTCTTTGGAATCCGACGAAAGCGCCGAGCTCAGCTCGTCCTTGTCGACGCTGCCGTCACCGTTGGCGTCGAGTTTCTTCAGTAAATCGTCGGCAAACTTCTTGCTGTTGGCGGTGCTGGTGGTGCTGCTCGTGCTGGCACTGTTGTAACTGGAATAACGGCTGCTGCCGCTGACGCCTGTGATCATCGGACTGACTCCCCATCAGATGGATAATGCCGGGGCGGTGCTCCGGCTTATGCAGCGTCCCGGCAAGGCGTGTCGTGGGTGTGTTGGGTTTGTACCGGCGAGCGTACGTCAGCGGTTGCGCCAGGCTTCGCTCAGTGGGACCTGCTTCAGCCGGGAAGAGGCCAGTCCGAACACCGTCATATTTGCGGTGTGACGCCTGACGAATTCCCGGCTAAAGCCGGTCCTACACTAAGTTCGATCGCCAGCACCACCGAACGCACCCGGTCCCATCGCTTATGGCGAGGTCGGGTCAGGTTCGCGGCAGATCCAGCACGGCGGTCAAGCCGCCGCCGGGTGTTTGTTCGAGGCGCAGGTCGCCGCCCATTTGGCGTGCGGCTTCCCGGGCGATGGTCATGCCGATGCCGACACCACCCGAGTTGCGATTGCGCGAACTCTCGACGCGATAGAAGGGCTCGAACACCACTTCACGCAGGTCTTCGGGAATGCCGGGGCCGTGATCGATGACGCTGACCCGCAGGCGATCGCTGGCGTCTTCGATCTCCACGCGGGCATGCCCGGCGTAACGCAGGGCGTTGTCGATGAGGTTGTTCAGGCACGAACGCAGGGCCATGGGCTGGGATCTCAGCGGCCGGCAGGTGCCGCTCGCCTGGATGTCGTCGCCGTTGTCCTGGGCGTTTTCCGCCAGGGATTCGATCAGCGCCTGCACGTCGAAATACTGCAGCGCTTCGCTGGTGCGCTGTTCGTTGAGGTAGGTCAGGGTCGCGTCGAGCATGCCGATCATGTCGTTGAGGTCCTGGCTCATCTGCCCGTGCAGCCGCGGTTCGTCGATCTGCTCGACCCGCAGTTTCAGGCGCGCGAGGGGCGTGCGCAGGTCATGGGAGACGGCGGCGAGCATGCGCCCGCGCTGTCGCACCTGTTCGCGAATGCGTTCCTGCATCAGGTTGAACGCCTGCGCCGCCTGACGTGCCTCGCGCGGGCCATTGGCGGCCAGCGGCGGGCTGTCGAGGTTTTCGCTGAGGCGCTCGGCGGCTTCGCTCAATCGGCGGATCGGCCGGCTCAGGGCCTTGGCGCCGAACCAGGCGGCGAGCACCAGGCTGATCAGCTGGAACAGCAAGGGCACCAGCGGAATGCCGAGCAGTGGCGTGCGACAACGCGGAGGGTAAGGGCGCCGGTCGTCCTCGTCGGTTGCAGCGTTGCGTTCGGGTGGCGGCTGCATCTGGCTGGCGATGGGTTGGTCGCAGTTGGGCGGAGGCGGCATGCGCGGCCCGTAGTAGTGAAACCAGACGAACGCCAGCAGGTGGGCGAGGACGATCGCCAGCAGCGCCCCGCCAAACAGCCGGGCAAACAGGGTGTCGGCCGAGCGGATCAACCAATCTCCCGGGCGTCGAACATGTAGCCTTCGCCGCGCACGGTTTTGATCAGTTGCGGCGATTTCGGGTCATCGCCGAGCTTCTGGCGCAGGCGCGAGACGAGCAGGTCGATGCTGCGATCAAACGCTTCGATGGAACGTCCGCGGGCTGCATCCAGCAGTTGTTCGCGGTTGAGCACGCGGCGCGGCCGTTCGAGGAAGACTCTCAGCAGGCGGAATTCGGCGTTGGACAAGGGCACGACGAGGCCGTCCGGCGCGGTCAGTTGGCGCAGGACGCTGTTCAGGCGCCAGTTGTCGAAGCGCAGGGTGGTGCGTTCTTCGGTGCGGTCGTCGCGCACGCGGCGCAGGATGGTCTGGATGCGGGCGACGAGTTCGCGTGGCTCGAAGGGTTTGGCCATGTAGTCGTCAGCGCCCAGTTCCAGGCCGATGATGCGGTCGGTGGGTTCGCAGCGGGCGGTGAGCATGAGGATGGGGATGTCGGAGGTGCTGCGCAGCCAGCGGCAGAGGGAGAGGCCGTCTTCGCCGGGGAGCATGAGGTCGAGGACGACGACGTCGTAGGTGTCTTCGGTGAGGGCCAGGCGCATGGCGTTGCCGTCGGTGACGCCGGTGCTGTGGATGTTGAAGCGGGCGAGGTAGTCGCAGAGCAGTTCGCGGATGGGGATGTCGTCGTCGACGATGAGGGCGCGGGTGTTCCAGCGGCGCTCTTCGCTTGGCGCGGTGGCGGTGGGGCTGTCGGGTGTTGTCTGCATGGTGCTGCCGCCGTGTGGTGCCGCCGATTGGGCCGCGGGTAGGAGTCGACGCTGCCATGCTACTTCGCTGGCGAGCGGGGCGGAAGGGTGATGGGGGCAGGTGTCGGTGGATTGTCTTGAATGTATCAAGGTCGGTACACGGCTGACCTGCCGTGCTCTGTATCAAGATCAAGGGCGTCTGCCTGGGGGCAGACTGTTTCGCCTTCGGCGAGTTACTTGGAAAAGCACCCCAAGTAACCAAGGGTGCTTGCTCCTGGTTGGGCCCCTCGTTCCTCGGGGTTCCTTCACTCCGGTCTTGCTCCGTGGGCCCGCGCCGAACGGGCATCCATGCCCTGACGGCGCTCTCGCGGCATCCATGCCGCTCGGCCCACTGCGCAAAACCTGCGTTCAGCCTGCACCCAAGTCGCGATGGGTGTCGTCTGGACGTCTTGCGTATGAAGATCAAGATCAAGATCAAGATCTAAACCGAATCAACAGCTTCCCGGCTGAAGCCGGTCCTACAGTCGAGGTCACCGCCAATCCCACTGTACGCATGCGATGCCTTTGTAGGACCGGCTTTAGCCGGGAAGCCTTTGATCTGCCTTCGCTTTTGCTTTTGGCTTTTGATCTCAATACACAGAAGGTTCAAACACCGCCAAACGCGACTTGGGTGCAGGCCGAACGTAGACGACGCGCAGTGGGTCGAGCCGCATGGATGCGGCGAGAGCGCCGTCAGGACATGGATGTCCGTTCGGCGCGGGCCCACGGAGCGTCGTCGGAGTGAGGGAACCCGACGAAGTCGGGCCAAACCAGGAGCAGGCACCCTTGGTTACTTGGGGTGCTTTTCCAAGTAACTCGCCGGAGGCGAAACAGCAGGCCGTTAGGCCGCCCCATAACAACAGCCCACATAAATAACGGATATGCCTAC
The DNA here is from genome assembly GCF_053903055.1 of Pseudomonas sp. AK106. NCBI lineage: Bacteria > Pseudomonadati > Pseudomonadota > Gammaproteobacteria > Pseudomonadales > Pseudomonadaceae > Pseudomonas > Pseudomonas sp. AK106. The sequence goes on along the minus strand of NZ_CP096426.1, from coordinate 3,410,473 downwards.
GGTGTAAAGCTTCTAAACGCCCTGATTTATTCACTCTTTACGCTTTCTTTATGCCCCCCACCCCCCGTCGCTCTCGTTCCTTTACACCCCCACTGAACACAATTGCCCCACACGGCAGTCGCCGTATGACGGAGAGTTTTTCATGAGCGTTCTGGATGGGGTGTCACTGCTGCTCGCAGCAGGGTTATTCGTTTACTTGCTGGTCGCGCTCCTGCGCGCCGGCCGGGTCGAGGAGTAACGGCCATGCACGGTTACGACTACCTGCTGATACTGGCGTTTTTCGCCTTGGTGCTGTTGCCCGCGCCGCTGCTGGGACGGTTCTACTACAACGTCATGGAAGGCAAGCGCACCTTTCTGACCCCGGTCATGGGCCCGGTCGAGCGCATCTGCTATCGCCTGTCCGGCGTCGACCCCACCGTCGAACACAACTGGAAAACCTACACAATCGCCCTGCTGGCCTTCAACCTGGCCGGGTTCGTCGTCCTGTTCGCCATCCTGCTCCTGCAAGGCTCGCTGCCCCTCAACCCACAGGGCCTGCCGGGCATGGAGTGGTCGCTGGCGTTCAACACCACCATGAGCTTCGTCACTAACACCAACTGGCAGAGCTACAGCGGCGAAGCGTCCCTCAGCTACCTGAGCCAGATGGCCGGCCTGACCGTGCAAAACTTCGTCAGCGCCGCCACCGGCATCGCCGTGCTGGTCGCGTTTTGCCGCGGCATCAGCCGTCGCTCGACGCAGCACCTGGGCAACTTCTGGGCAGACATGACCCGCGCCACCCTCTACGGCCTGCTGCCGCTGTGCCTGGTACTGGCGCTGCTGCTGGTGTGGCAAGGCGTGCCGCAAACGTTCGCCCATTACGTGGACGCCGTGACCCTGCAAGGCACCGACCAGACCATTCCCCTGGGCCCGGCCGCCAGCCAGATTGCGATCAAGCAACTGGGCACCAACGGCGGTGGCTTCTTCGGCGTCAACTCGGCGCATCCTTTCGAGAACCCGACCATCTGGAGCAACCTGTTCGAGCTGGTGTCGATCATCCTGATTCCGGTGGCGCTGGTGTTCACCTTCGGCCATTACGTCAAGGACATGCGCCAGAGCCGCGCGATCATCGCCTGCATGCTGGCGCTGTTCCTGATCGGCGGCGCGACGGCGATGTGGTCCGAATACCAGCCCAACCCTGCGCTGAACATTGCGTCGGTCGAGCAGGCCGCGCCCATGGAAGGCAAGGAAACCCGCTTTGGCACCACGGCCACCGTGCTCTGGGCGGCGACCACCACGGCGGCGTCCAACGGTTCGGTCAACGGCATGCATGACAGCCTCAACCCGCTCACCGGGATGATCGCCCTGGCCAACATGATGGTCGGCGAAGTGATCTTCGGCGGCGTCGGCGCAGGCCTCTACGGCATGTTGCTGAACGTGCTGATCGCGGTGTTCCTCGCCGGCCTGATGATCGGCCGAACCCCGGAATACCTCGGCAAGAAGCTGCAGGCCCGTGAGGTCAAGTTGCTGGTGGCGACGTTGATCGTGATGCCGGTCGGCGTGCTGGTGTTCGGCGCGCTGGCGGCGACCTTGCCCGGTCCGGCGGGGGCGGTGAGCAATCCCGGCGCCCACGGTTTCAGTCAGTTGCTCTACGCCTACACCTCGGCGACCGCCAACAACGGCTCGGCCTTCGGCGGCTTCAGCGCCAACACCACCTTCCATAACCTGATGTTGGGCCTGTCGATGTTCATTGGCCGCTTCGGCTACATCCTGCCGGTGCTAGCGCTGGCCGGCAGTCTGGCGGCGAAGAAGAGCTCGCCGCTGGGCCAGAACAGCTTCCCGACCCACGGCCCGCTGTTCGTCACCCTGCTGACCGTGACCATCTTGCTCGTGGGTGGCCTGACGTTCCTGCCGACCCTGGCACTGGGACCGATTGCCGAACACTTGAGCCTGGGCTTCTGAGGACCACACCATGAACATGCAAGCCCCCGTAACAAAGAGCCCGGACAGTAAAATTCCGGCCAGCAAGGCCGCAAGCCACGACGCGCAGCCCGTCGCGGCCAAGACCGGTCTTGCCGCCCTGTGGCGCCCGGCGCTGGTGCAGGCGTTCGTCAAGCTCGACCCGCGCCAGTTGCACCGTGCGCCGGTGATGCTGGTGGTCGAACTGACCGCGGTTTTGACCACCGTGCTGTGCCTGATCCCTGACCCGGCGGTGCCAACGTCTGTCGCCGTGCAGATCGCGATCTGGCTGTGGTTCACCGTGTTGTTCGCCAACTTCGCCGAAGCCTTGGCCGAAGGTCGCGGCAAGGCCCGCGCCGACAGCCTGAAAGCCGGCAGCGAAGGCCTGAAGGCGCGGATCCAGGGTGCAAACGGCAGTTACGAGATGGTCAACGCTGCCACCCTGCGCAAGGGCGATGTGGTCCGCGTTGAAGCCGGGGAGCTGATCCCGGGCGACGGCGAGGTCATCGAAGGCATCGCGGCGGTCAACGAAGCGGCGATCACCGGTGAGTCTGCACCGGTGATTCGCGAGTCCGGCGGCGACCGTTCGGCCGTCACCGGCAACACCCGTCTGGTGTCCGACTGGCTGCTGGTGCGGATCAGCGCCAACCCCGGCGAGTCGACCCTGGACCGCATGATCGCGCTGGTCGAAGGTGCCAAACGGCAGAAGACCCCCAACGAGGTGGCCCTCGACATTCTGTTGATCGGCCTGACCCTGATCTTCCTGCTGGTGGTCGTCACCCTGCAGCCGTTCGCGCATTTTGCCGGCGGTAACCTGCCGCTGGTGTTCCTCGTCGCGTTGCTGGTGACCCTGATTCCGACCACCATCGGCGGCCTGCTCTCGGCCATCGGCATTGCCGGCATGGACCGCCTGGTGCGCCTCAACGTGATCGCCAAATCCGGTCGCGCTGTAGAAGCGGCGGGTGACGTGCACGTGCTGCTGCTGGACAAGACCGGCACCATTACGTTCGGCAACCGTCGTTGCGCGGCGGTGTATGCCGCGCCGGGGGTGACGCCGAAAGAGCTGAGCGAAGGCACGCTGCTGGCCTCGCTGGCAGATGACACCGCCGAAGGCAAGTCCATCGTCGAATACCTGCGCGGGCAGCACCCGATGACCGAGCCGGCGCCAAGCCAGCTGACGGCGGTGCCGTTCACGGCGGAAACCCGTTTGTCCGGTGTCGATTTCGAGGGCCGTGTGTACCGCAAGGGCGCCGTGGACTCGCTGCTGAAATTCCTCGGCCGTGACCGCAGCGACCTGCCGCCGGTGCTGGCGCGGGAAATCGACAAGATCGCCAAGACCGGCGGCACGCCGTTGCTGGTCTGCGGCGACGGCAAACTGCTCGGCGCGATTCACCTCAAGGACGTGGTCAAGCCGGGCATTCGGGAGCGTTTTGAGGAGCTGCGCAAACTGGGCATTCGCACGGTCATGGTCACCGGCGACAACCCGCTGACGGCGGCAGCGATTGCGGCAGAAGCCGGCGTCGATGACGTGCTGGCCGAAGCCACTCCCGAGAAGAAACTGGAGCGCATCCGTCAGGAACAGAACGACGGGCGTCTGGTGGCGATGTGCGGCGACGGCGCCAACGACGCGCCGGCGCTGGCCCAGGCCGACGTCGGTATGGCCATGAACGATGGCACCCAGGCAGCGCGTGAAGCGGCCAACATGGTCGATCTCGACAGCGACCCGACCAAGCTGCTGGACGTGGTGCAGATCGGCAAGGAATTGCTGGTGACCCGCGGTGCCCTGACGACCTTTTCCATCGCCAACGACGTGGCCAAGTACTTCGCCATCCTGCCGGCGCTGTTCGCGGCCATTTACCCGCAACTGGGCGTGCTCAACATCATGCACCTGGCCAGCCCGCAGAGCGCGATTCTGTCGGCCATCGTCTTCAACGCGCTGATCATTGTCGTGCTGATCCCGCTGGCGCTGCGCGGTGTCCGGGTGCAGGCCGCCAGCGCGGCGCATCTGCTGCGCCGCAACCTGTTGGTCTATGGCCTCGGCGGGCTGGTCGTGCCGTTCGTGGGCATCAAGGTGATCGACCTGCTGCTGAACGCTCTGCACCTGGTTTAACCCGTTGATCGCGCCGCGTGGTGATGATCCCGCGCGGCGCTCACTTCGAAATGAGGATTGAATGATGTCCAGCGTATTGCGTCCGGCCGTGAGCCTGATCGTTCTGATGACCCTGATCACTGGCGTGGCTTACCCGTTGGTGGTGACCGGTGTCGCCCAAGTGGCGTTTCCGGATCAGGCCAACGGCAGCCTGATCTACGACGACCATGAAAAGGTGCGCGGCTCCGAGTTGATCGCACAGAATTTCACCGGCGAAGAATGGTTTCACCCGCGTCCCTCTGCCGGCGCCTATGCCACCGTGGCCAGCGGCGCGAGCAACCTGGCGCCGAGCAATCCGGCGCTGGCGACGCGAGTGACCGAGGACGCCGCCAAGGAAAAAGTCGACAGCCAGGGCCCGGTGCCGCTGAACCTGCTGACCACCTCCGCAAGCGGTCTTGATCCGCACTTGTCGGCCGCCGCAGCCGAATATCAGGTGGCCCGCATCGCAGCGGCGCGTAACCTGCCGCGCGAGTCGGTGCAGAAACTGGTGGCCGAGAACACCCAGACCTCGCTGATCGGCCCGCCGGTGGTGAACGTGCTGGACTTGAATCTGAGTCTGAATCGGTTACCGTCTGGCAAACTCGTGAACTGACCCCAACGGGCGCCGCCACACGAGCACACATCACCCTGCACCAGGACAACTTTTCGTGAATTCAACCACCCGCGCCGACGCTTTGCTGGTCAATCTTCCTCGGGACGATCGCGGGCGGCTGAAGGTGTTTCTTGGCGCGGCGCCTGGCGTGGGCAAGACCTACGCCATGCTCCAGGCCGCGCACACGCAGATGCGTCAGGGCGTTTCGCTGCTGGCCGGGGTCGTCGAGACCCACGGCCGTGCCGAGACCGAAGCGCTGCTGGGCGGTTTGCCGCAGCAACCCATGCTGCGTTCCGAGTACCGCGGCGTCATGCTCGAAGAGATGGACCTGGACGGTCTGCTCGTGGCGAAACCCAAGCTGGTGCTGGTCGACGAACTTGCTCACAGCAACGCGCCGGGCAGTCGCCACGCCAAGCGCTGGCAGGACATTCAGGAACTGCTCTCGGCGGGGATCGACGTCTACACCACGGTCAACGTTCAGCACCTGGAAAGCCTCAATGATCAGGTGCGCGGCATTACGGGCGTGCAAGTGCGCGAGACGCTGCCGGACTGGGTGTTGCAGGAAGCCTACGAACTGGTGCTGATCGACCTGCCGCCCCGGGAATTGCTGGAGCGGCTGCGCGACGGCAAGGTGTACGTGCCCGAGCAAGCCCGCGCCGCCATCGACGCCTTTTTCACCCAGACCAACCTCACCGCGCTGCGGGAAATGGCCATGCAAACCGCCGCCGCCCAGGTGGACAACGACCTGGCGCTGGGCTACCGGCAGTTGGGTCAGGCGGCGCCAGCGGTGCGCGGTCGTCTGCTGGTAGGGATCGACGGCGACGCACAGGCCGAACGGCTGGTGCGCCATGCCAGTCGTGTCGCGCAACGTCGGCATCTGCCGTGGAGTCTGGTGCACGTCGACAACGGGCGCTTTTTCGACGAACTGGCCCGCGGCCGTTTGCAGAACGCCCAGCAGCTCGCCGAACGCCTCGGCGGGGAAGTGGTGGTGCTGCGCGCGCCGGAAGTGGCGAAGACGCTGATTCAGCACGCCACCGAACGCCGCGCCAGTCTGGTGCTGGTGGGCCAGTCGCGGCCTTCGCTGCGCCGTCGGGTATTGGGCGGCGGGTTGGCGTCGCGTCTGCTGCGCAATGCCCACGGCCTGGAAATCAACGTGCTCGACAGCGAGTCGCGTCCCGATCAGGCGCAGTCCACCTCGCCGCGCAATCTGGTCTGGTTCGATTACGCACTGGCGCTGTTCGCCACGGTCGGCGCCAGCGCCCTGGCCTGGGCGGTGTCCAGTTGGCTGGCGCTGCCAAACATCTCTCTGGTGTTTCTCGCCGCCGTGCTGCTGGTGGCCGTGCGCAGCAGCGTCGGCCCGGCGATGGTCTGTTCGGTGCTGTCGTTTCTGGCGTATGACTTTCTGTTCATTCCGCCGAATTTTTCCCTGAGCATCCAGCGCGAAGAAGACGTGCTGACGCTGCTGTTCTTCCTGTTGATGGCCGCGCTGACCGGCAATCTCGCCGCTCGTCAGCGTCGCCAGTTGCAAGCGCTGCGCGACACCCAGGAGGAGACCAGCGAACTGCTCGACCTGTCCCGCCGCCTGACCGCCGCCACCGATCGCCAGGCGGTGCTCAGTGCGGCCGATCATCATCTGGCCGGCTGGAGCGAGTTGCAGCTGTGCGTCCTGGACAACGACCGCGAGCAGGGCTGGCAGGTGGAAGTCGGCGGGCCGCTGGAGTTTTCCGAGTTCGAGCGCGCGGCGGCGGACTGGGCCTGGCAGCACGGGCAACCGGCGGGCAAGGGCACCGGCACGCTGCCGTCGGGGAGTTGGTGGTGGCTGCCGTTGTGGGTGGACGATGCGCCGCTGGCCTTGCTGGGGATTCGTGCGAAACAGGGCCAGACTTTTATACCTCAGCGTCGACGGTTGCTCACGGCGCTGAGTCAGCCACTGGGTCAGGCCCTGGCCCGGGCGCGTCTGGCCGAAGACCTGGAAGCCGCGCGTTTGCATGGCGAGACCGAACAACTGCGCAGCGCCTTGCTGGCCTCGGTGTCCCACGACCTGCGCACGCCGCTGACCGCCATGCGCGGCAGCATCGACAGCCTGCTGGCGCTGGGCGAGGCGATTCCGCTGGAAGACCGCCGCGAGTTGCTCGAAGGCACCCGCGACGAGGCCGAGCGCCTGGACCGTTACATTCAGAACCTGCTGGACATGACGCGCCTCGGCCACGGCGCGCTGAAGCTGGCACGGGACTGGGTCTCGCCGGGTGACATTGTCGGCAGCGCGCTCAATCGCCTTCGCGCCGTCCTCGCGCCGCTGCAGGTCATGACCCAATTGCCAGCAGAGCTGCCGCTGCTGTATGTCCACGCCGCGCTGATCGAGCAGGCGTTGATCAACGTGATTGAAAACGCCGCGCGCTTCTCGCCGGTCAATGGCCGTCTGCAGATGGCGGTCAGTGCGCAGAACGAAGAGATCGTCTTTGCCGTCAGCGATGAGGGGCCGGGAATCCCGGAGAGCGAACGGGCGAAGATTTTCGATATGTTCTACACCGCCGCGCGGGGTGACCGAGGCGGGCAGGGCACGGGGCTGGGGCTGGCGATTTGTCAGGGCATGGTCGGCGCCCATGGCGGACGGATCAGCGTGGGCGATGGCATCGACGGTCGCGGCACCTGTATCAGTCTGCATTTGCCGCTGCAGGCGCAGCCTGAAGCGGAAATGGACCAGGCGGTCTGAAACCGTTTTGCGCTACGCTGACGGACCTTTGTGACGGCCCTTTTTTCTAATGACAGGACACCCATGAGCCAGACGGCGACCATTCTGGTGATCGATGACGAGCCGCAGATCCGCAAGTTCCTGCGCATCAGCCTCGCGTCACAAGGCTACAAAGTGCTGGAAGCCGGGACCGGCAACGACGGCCTGACCCAGGCCGCACTGAATAAACCTGACTTGCTGGTGCTCGACCTGGGCCTGCCGGACATGGACGGGCAGGATGTGCTCAGTCAGTTTCGCGAATGGTCGTCGGTGCCGGTGCTGGTGCTGTCGGTGCGTGCCAGCGAGGGCGAGAAAGTTCGCGCGCTGGACGCCGGTGCCAACGATTACGTGACCAAGCCATTCGGCATTCAGGAGTTCCTGGCGCGGATTCGTTCGCTGTTGCGCCAGGCGCCGGAGAGCGGCCAGGTGGAGTCGGCGGTGGTCATTGGCCCGCTGAACATTGACCTGGCCTATCGGCGGGTGTCCCTGGGCGATGTGGAAGTCGCCCTGACCCGCAAGGAATACGCGGTGCTGGCGCAACTGGCGCGGCATCCCGGTCGGGTCATTACCCAACAGCAACTGCTTAAGGACATCTGGGGCCCGACCCATGTCGAAGACACCCATTACCTGCGCATCGTGGTGGGGCACCTGCGCCAGAAACTCGGCGACGACCCCGCCGCGCCACAGTACATCGTCACCGAGGCGGGGGTTGGGTATCGGTTGGTGAATGGGTGAAGCATCGTTTTCCCCCGATCGGCCGCGTACACCTGCGGGATTGACTGTGAACTCGACTGTGGAACCGGCTTTAGCCGGGAAACCGTTGGTGATCAAACCACATGATTGATGGTGGTCATGGGGGCCTCTTCCCGGCTGAAGCCGGTCCTACTAAAGCATCGCGTGCATCCCTCGGGACTGGCGTTGACCTTGACCGTGGGACCGGCTTTAGCCCGGAAGGCGTCGGTGGTCAAACCGCGTGATTAATGGCGTTCATGCGGGCCTCTTCCCGGCTGAAGCCGGTCCTACTAAAGCATCGCGTACACCTGCGGGACTGGCATTGACCTCGACTGTAGGACCGGCTTTAGCCGGGAAAGCGTCGGTGGTCAAACCGCGTGATTAATGGCGTTCATGGGAGCCTCTTCCCGGCTGAAGCCGGTCCTACTAAAGCATCGCGCACACCTGCGGGACTGGCATTGACCTCGACCGTGGGACCGGCTTTAGCCGGGAATCCGTTAGAGGTCACACCGCATGATTGATGGCGTTCATGCGGGCCTCTTCCCGGCTGAAGCCGGTCCTACTCAGGTATTGCGTACACCTGCGGGACTGGCATTGACCTCGACCGTGGGACCGGCTTTAGCCGGGAAAGCGCCGGTGGTCACACCGCGTGATTGATGGTGGTCATGGGGGCCTCTTCCCGGCTGAAGCCGGTCCCACTAAAGCATCGCGTACACCTGCGGGACTGGCATTGACCTCGACCGTGGGACCGGCTTTAGCCGGGAATCCGTTAGAGGTCACACCGCATGATTGATGGCGTTCATGCGGGCCTCTTCCCGGCTGAAGCCGGTCCTACTCAGGTATTGCGTACACCTGCGGGACTGGCATTGACCTCGACCGTGGGACCGGCTTTAGCCAGGAAAGCGCCGGAGGTCACACCGCGTGATTGATGGTTGTCATGCGGGCCTCTTCCCGGCTGAAGCCGGTCCCACTAAAGCATCGCGTACACCTGCGGGACTGGCATTGACCTCGACTGTGGGGCCGGCTTTAGCCGGGAAAGCGTCGGAAGCCACGCCTTTAATGCTCCTGCTCATACCGATCCAGCGTTTCTCTGGCGATCTGCCGCCCGAGCGCGATCAGCTCCGGGGCTTTGTAGAATTCGAAGAATCGGCACACGCGCTTCGGCACGTTGATCAGGATGTCGGGCGGGTAGCCGGCGATTTTGTATTGCGCCAGGGACGTCTGCATCACCTCGAAGCTCTGGTTGATCAAATCCAGCAGCGAGGCGGGGCCGACGTTGTCGATGATGATCGAGCCGCTGGCCGATCTCGGCGCCCCGGCCTGGGTGGGCGCGGCGGAGGGTTGCTGGCCTTGGGGGTCGGCGGATTCGATGTCGGCCATCAGCCACGGATTGCCCGTCAGCACGGCGGCACTGGGTTTCAGCCGTTGCTGCGCCAGACGCAAACCATCCTCGCCGGTCAGGTCCAGCCTGCGGCGGAACGGCAGGTGCGAGCCGATGGACGTCATCAGGCCGTCGAAACGCTTCTTCACCGCCGGCGGGCGCTCGATCACCGGCAACGTGTAATGCTTCTGGGTCGTGGAGTTGAGGTTGACCGCGACGATCAAATCGCAATGGCTCGACACCACCGGCACGATCGGCAACGGGTTCAGCAGGCCGCCATCGACCAGCGTGCGATTGCCCTGGACCACCGGGGTGAACAGACTGGGGATCGCCGCCGAGGCGCGCATTGCCGAATGCAGGTTGCCTTCCTGAAACCAGATCTCCTGCTGGTTGGTCAGGTCGGTGGCCACGGCCGTGTAAGGGATGGGCAGGTCCTCGATGTTGATCTCGCCGACGATGTCGCGAATCTTGCCGAACACCTTCTCGCCGCGAATCGCCCCCAGCCGGAAACTCACGTCCACCAGCCGTAACACGTCCAGGTAATCCAGGCTTTCGATCCACGCCTTGTACTCGGGGAGCTTGCCTGCCGCGTAGATCCCGCCGATCACCGCGCCCATGGAACAGCCGGCGATGCAGGCGATGTCATAGCCGCGGTGTTCGAGCTCTTCGATGACACCGATGTGCGCATAACCCCGTGCGCCCCCGGAGCCCAGAACCAGCGCGATGCGTTTATTCATGTGCGGTTTCCCGTTGTCAGCATTCAGGCGGCGCGCAAGGCGGCCGATTCATCACACACCAGCGTAACGCCAACCGCGCGAAACGGGTATTGTGCATCGCCCCGGCGTGGCACTTTTGCATCGCCGCACCGTCAAAGCCGCATCAATGATTTCCTTAGTTGAGGTAACACCCATGAAAGCCTGGATCTGCCTGCCCCTGTTGGCGTTGGTTCTCACCGGTTGCGCCGGCAAAACGGCCTACCGCGACAGCTGCGCCACCAACCTTGACGCGGCCTGGCACGAGCTGGATCTGGCCAAGGCGGAAGGGTTCGCTGGCACGGTCAGCTACTCCAAGGCCCTGTCGCTGCTGACCGGCGCCAAGACCCAGCAGCAGTTCGAAGCCTTCGAAGGTTGCTCCGAGAAAGCTGAGAAAGCCCGTTTCTACATCCGTGAGTCCCGCGCGGGTCGCTGAGATCGTTCCAAAGTCCGCAGCCATTAAGCGGTCTCCCTGTAGGAGTGAGCTTGCTCGCGAAGCCTGCTGTCAGTCGCCATCTAGCTGACTGAGATAACGCGGATCGCGAGCAAGCTCACTCCTACAGTCCTGTTTCGCTCCACCCTGATGAATCCCTCCCTCCCGCTCTAGCGAAAACGCCTACGCTGACCTTACAGTGGCTGCACGTCTGGCATCGTTTGCAGTCCTATTAGCCATGAGCAGTCGCCTGGGGAGGCCTTCCGATGGGCAGAAAACTGGATGCGTGTCTCAACGCGATCAATGAAGTGGTGCTGGGCAAGGAACCGCAGGTCCGCCTGGCGCTGACCTGCCTGCTGGGCGGCGGGCACTTGTTGATCGAAGACTTGCCCGGCATGGGCAAAACCACCCTCAGCCACACCCTCGCGCGGGTGCTCGGCCTGAGCTATCAACGCATTCAATTCACCTCCGATCTGCTGCCGGGCGACATCCTTGGCACGTCCGTCTTTGATCGCGACACCGGGCAATTCACCTTTCACCCCGGGCCGATCTTCGCCGAGCTGGTGCTGGCCGACGAAATCAACCGCGCCACGCCCAAGAGCCAGAGCGCGCTGCTCGAAGCCATGGAAGAGGGCCAGGTCACCATCGAGGGCGCGACCCGTTTGCTGCCCGATCCGTTTTTTGTCATCGCCACCCAGAACCCGTTCAGCCAGGGGGGCACCTTCGCCCTGCCGGAATCGCAACTGGACCGCTTCCTCATGCGCCTGTCCCTGGGCTATCCCGCGCGGTCGGCGGAGAAGGCCCTGCTGCTGGGCGAGTCCCGTCGCGATCTGCTGCCGCGCATCGAGCCATTGCTGGACCACGCCGAGCTCGCGTCCCTCCAGCAGCAGGCGCGGCAGGTGCGGGCCAGCGACGCCTTGGTCGATTATGTGCTGCGGCTGGTCGATGCCACGCGCAGCCAGCCGCAATTTGCCTACGGCCTGTCACCCCGCGCGAGCCTGGCGATTCTCTCGGCGGCGCGGGCCTGGGCGCTGCTCGCCGGGCGCGATTACGTGATTCCCGAAGACGTGCAGGCGATTCTGCCTGCCGTCATCAGCCACCGCCTGCGCGAGCGCACTGACCCGACCGGGCACGGCGGCGGCGCGCTGGTCCAGTGGCTACTGCGCGAGGTGCCGGTGCTGTGATCGAACGCTTCAAACCGGTCTGGCAGCGCTGGGTGGGGCGTCGAATCCCCCCGGCGTCGCGGGTCGAACTGGATCACCGCCGAATCTTCATCCTGCCGACCCGGGTCGGCGGCACTTACGCGCTCATTCTATTTCTGCTGTTGCTGGTGTCGATCAACTACCAGAACAGCCTCGCCTACGGCCTGACATTCCTGATGCTGTCAGTGGGCGTGCTCGCCATTCTGCACACCTACCGCAACATCAGCGGACTGGTGCTGAGCGGCGGTCATGCGCGTTCGGTATTCGTCGGCGAACCGGTGCAACTGCGCCTTCGTCTGGAAAGCACCGGCCATGGACATCAGGCGATTGCCCTGGGTTGGGACAGCGAACAACTGGAGCAGACCGACGTCGAGGCCGAGCGCCTGGTCGAAGTCGGCCTGACCCTGCCGGCGCTCAAGCGCGGCTGGATGCGGGCCCCGCGTTTGCGTGTGGAGAGTGTGTTTCCGCTGGGGATTTTTCGCGCCTGGAGCTGGCTGGACCTGGAACAGACCGTGCTGATCTACCCGCAACCAGTGGTCGGAACCATGCCGCTGCTGCAAGGCGTGCAACCCCATGCCGAGGACGACGGCCACGCGACGACGGGCCCCGGCGTCGATGACTATCAGGGCCTGCGCCTGTGGCAGCCGGGCGACTCGATGCGGCGCATGCACTGGAAAGCCTGGTCGCGAGGGCAGGGGCTGATGGTCAAAGAGTTCAGCGACCTCAGCGGTCACGACCTGTGTCTGGACTTCATGGCCTTGGGCGGTGACATCGAGGAGCGGCTGTCGCGCCTGTGCTACTGGGTGCTGGAGTTGTCCCAGCGTCAGCAACCCTTCGCGCTGCGGCTGCCCGGTTTCATCTCGGCCGTGGACAGCGGCGACGCCCACCGCGAAGCCTGTTTGCGCCAGTTGGCGCTGTACGGGGTGCGGGCATGACGGGGCCGATAAAGAGTGCTGCGCGATGACGTCCTCAAGCCTGGCGAAACCGATTCCGCGGGTCAGCCTCAACTGGTTGCTGATCGCTCAGGCGCTGGTGATCGTGCCATTCGCCTTGCATGTGCCGGTGGCGTTGATCGTGTTGTGGCTGGTCTGCTCGTTCTGGCGCATCCAGATCTTCCGCATGCGCGTGCGTATGCCCGGCACCTGGATCAAGTCGGGACTGCTGGTCGGCACCGCCGGGGGCATTTACCTGGCGCGGGGCAGCTTGATCGGCCTGGATGCGGGGGCGGCGCTGCTGATCGCCGCGTTCATTCTGAAGATGCTGGAAATGCAGAATCGGCGTGATGCGCTGGTGTTGATCTTCCTCGGCTTCTTCTGCATCGCGGTCGGTTACCTGTTCGAAGACTCGCTGCTCTGGGGCCTGTTTACCCTGCTGCCGATCACCACGCTGCTGGCGGCGTTGATCGGCCTGCAACAGTCCGGCATTTCCGGGAAGCCTGCCGCCACGCTCAGGCTGTCGGCCAAATTGCTGCTGCAGGCCGTGCCGCTGATGATCCTGCTGTTTCTGTTCTTTCCCCGTCTCGATCCGCTGTGGTCGCTGCCGCAACCGAGCAACAAGGCGCTGACCGGGCTGTCCGACAGCATGGCGCCGGGGGACATCGCCGAGCTGAGCAAGTCCGCCGAGCTGGTGTTTCGCGCAAGTTTTGACGGCCCGCTGCCGCCGCGCAATCAGCTGTACTGGCGCGCGCTGACCCTGGAGCAGTTCGACGGCAGACGCTGGTCGCAGTCCTCGTGGGCGCAAGTGCCGGACGCCCCGCTGTGGCGCCGGGAAGGCGAGCGGGTCGGCTACAGCGTGGTACTGGAGCCGACCGGCAAACCGTGGCTGATGACCCTCGACGTGGGCCAGACCGATCTGGCCGGCGTGCGCCAGATGAGCGATTTCCGCTGGCAGCGGCGGCGACCAGTCGAGCAATCGATGCTCTACAACGCCGAATCCTGGCCTGACGCAGTGCGCGAGACCGTGCTCAGCGACGGCGCCCGCGTGCAGGCCCTGCAACTGCCGGCCAAAGGCAATCCCCAAGTGCGCGAGTGGGCAGCGGACCTGCATCGGCGCCATCCCGGCACCGACGCCGTGGTGGACGCGCTGCTGTCGTACTTCACCTCGCAGCCGTTCCGCTACACCCTCAAGCCCCCCGCGCTGGGCGCCAACAGCATCGATGACTTTCTGTTCGGCAGCCGCGCCGGTTTCTGCGCCCATTACGCCGGGGCCATGACTTTCGCGTTGCGCGCGGCAGGCGTGCCGGCGCGGGTGGTCGCTGGTTATCAGGGCGGCGAGTTGAACCCGGACGGCAACTACCTGACCGTGCGCCAGTTCGACGCCCACGCCTGGGTCGAATACTGGCAACCGAACGTGGGCTGGCGCAGCGTTGATCCCACCGCAGCGGTGGCGCCTGCCCGGGTCGAGCAGGGGCTTGAACAGGCGCTGGCGGCGGACGAAGACTTTCTCGGCGATTCGCCAATGTCCCCGCTGCGCTATCGGCACCTGGCCTGGGTCAATTCTATTCGCATGGGCTGGGACAACCTCAATTACGGCTGGCAACGCTGGGTGCTGGGCTATCAGGGGCAGCAGCAACTGCAAGTGCTCGGCCGCTGGTTTTCGGGGTTTCAGGCACCGGTGTTCGCCGGCGGTGCGGCGGTTATTCTCGGGCTGCTGGCGCTGTGGCTGTTCAAGCCGTGGCGGCGCGAAAGCGATTCGCAGCTGCGCCTGTTCAACCATTTCGAACGTCTGCTCGCCCGGCAGGGTCTTAAACGTCAGCCGGGTGAGGGTGCTCAGGCCTTCTCCCAACGTGCTGCCGCGCAACTGCCGGCGCACGCCGGGGCGATCAGGGATTTCGTCGACGAATTTGAAGCCCAGCGCTATGCCGGGGCGGACGGCTCGGTCGGTACCCTGCGCCAGCACCTGAAATCCCTGCGCCGCAGCCTGCCGTGGCGTTTGTCCGCTGTGAGGGACAAGCGGCCGTAAGTCATCAGACATTCATCTTCAACCAAGGAGTGTTTCATGTCAGCGATGGTCGATCACCTGGTCGCCGAGATTATCGGCCTTAACATCAAACTGCTTGCCTGCCACGCGCGGTTGGAAGTCTCCACCGACAGCGAAGCGCTGCACGACCTGCGCACCAACGTCCGCCGCCTGCGCAGTGTCTTGCGGCCGCTGCGCGGTCTGCCAGGGCTGGATCAAGTGGAAGGGGCGGCGAAGGAGGTCGGTGCGCTGACCACGCCGTTGCGCGACATGCAGGTACTGGCGGCGTTCCTCGAGGAACAGGGTCTGCCCCAGGCCGCGGCCAAGCGCGATCAATACCTGAAAACCGCGTGCCCGAAAGTGGCCAGTTCGGCGGAGCTCAATCGGCTGTTCGGCGTGCTGGACCAATTGCCAGCCCTGCTGCGCACCCAGGAACGCCACGGCCTGCTCGATAAATTGCGCCAGCGCATCGAAAAGCGCCTGGACAAACAGTGGAAGCAACTGCGCGAAGCCATGGGCGACCCTGCCCACGACCGCCATCGCCTGCGGCTGTTGATCAAGCGTGTGCGTTACGCCGGTGAGGCTTACCCTGAACTCAGTCATCAGCCGAAGAACATGGAGCGCCGGTTGAAAGCGGCCCAGGGCGCCCTGGGCGACTGGCACGATCACCTGCAATGGCTGGAGCAGGCGCGGCATCAGGCCGATCTTTCGCCTTGCGTGGCCGGGTGGGAATTGGGCATTCATCGTGCCGAGCAAAAGTCTGACCAGGTGCTGGAACGCTTGTACAAGGCTTGCTTTGGTAAGCATTCCTCGCGTTAAGGGCCCTCGCGCAGGATTGTCCAGCGCAGCCTTTTAACCGTCTCGTCCGCAGGATTGGCGTTTATAAACACTGTCCTGCGGCAGCTGCCTCGCTACCATTTGCACATCCCGCCTGCCACCCTGGAACGCCCATGAAATTCTCCGAGCTGCTCGACGCCGTCCGCACCCGTCCCGAATCCGTCAGCATCCCCGCCTCATGGGCCCAAGGGCGTGCCTGCTTCGGCGGGCTGATGGCCGCGTTGATGTATGAAGCGATGCGCGCGAAGGTCTCTGCCGAGCGGCCGGTGCGGTCGCTGGCGATCTGTTTTGTGGCCCCGCCGGCCATCGACACGCCGATCTCGTTTGACGTGGAGATCCTCCGCGAGGGCAAGGCCGTTAGCCAGGTGTTGGGGCGGGCGATGCAGAACGGCGAGGTCATGACCCTGATTCAGGGCAGCTTCGGCGCCCCACGCGAGTCGATGATTTCGGTGCAGGCCGAGCCAGCGCCGGTGTTCACACCGGTGGACGAGATCCAGCCGTTTCCGTTTGTGTCAGGGGTGATGCCGGAATACCTGCGCTTTATTGACCTGCGCTGGGCGCTGGGTGGCCTGCCGTTTTCCAATACGCCGTCCGGTGCGATTGGCGGTTACGCGCGATTGCGTGATGTGGAAGAGGAAACCTTGACCGAAGCGCACCTGCTGGCACTGGTCGACACCTGGCCGCCTGCGGTGCTGCCGCACCTGAACAAGCCGGCACCGGGGAGCTCGTTGACGTGGACAATCGAGTTTGTGCAGCCGTTGCCCGCCATGACCACCCATGACTGGACGCAGTACCGAGCGGTGATCGAGCATGCCCGCGATGGCTACGGTCATACCGCGGCGGCGTTGTGGACGCCGAAAGGGGAGTTGGTGGCGATCAGTCGCCAGACGGTGACGGTTTTCGGCTGATCAGTCGTGCATGCCGCGAGTTTAGTGACACGTGCTCACCTGATGCATTTATGAACCTGTCAAACGCCTGAGGCCTCATTGGCCTCGGGCTTTGATGGCTTGGGCAGCGACCAGACCCAGCACGCCGATGGCGGCGGAGGTCAGGCTGCCGTTGAACGCGCCGTCGAGCAGCAACAGCCCGGAGACGATGGCCAGCGGAAACGCCAGGGACGACAGCACGACATGAGACGGCACGCCTTCCTTGCGCGATGGGTGGAAAAATTCGCCGATGTGGAGATCCGTAATGAACTTGGGCATGACGCTTACCTCGGTGAAACATTAACAAGAAGTGTTTTCGATTGAGGTGAGAATAGGCCCGGTGTTTTACTTCGGCGAATCGAGGATTGCTATCAGCCTGATAGGCAGCATGCCTCTGAGTAATCGCAGCCGCGCGAGGCAATCAGCCCTGTAATTTCAGCTGTCCGATGGCGGTGTTCAAGGCGCCCGCCAGTGTCGCCAGCTCATCGCTGGTGCCGGCCGAGTCCACGGTCTGCCGGACGGTGCGCTCGGTCACGTCGCGGATGCTCACCACGGCGCGGTTCATTTCTTCGGCCACCTGGCTCTGTTGTTGCGCGGCCACCGCAATCTGAGTGTTGCTCTCGCGCATCTGCGCCACCGCTTCAGTGATCGCCGTCAGCGCCTGACCCGCTTCCCGCGCGCGCTGCACGCAGTCGTCGGCCTTGTGCGAGCTTTCCTGCATGAAATCCACCGCATCGCGGGTGCCCGCCTGCAGGGTGCAGACCATGGTGGTGATCTCGTCGGTGGACGTCTGCACCCGACGCGCCAGATGCCGCACCTCGTCGGCCACCACCGCGAAGCCGCGTCCCATCTCGCCAGCGCGGGCCGCTTCGATGGCGGCGTTGAGGGCGAGCAGGTTGGTCTGTTCGGCGATGCTGTGAATCACGCTCACCACGCCGTTGATTTTCTGACTGTCCTCGGCCAGCCGCTGGATCATCCCGGCTGTCTGTTGCACCCCGCTGGACAGCCCGGCGATGGACGCCTCGACCCGATCAACCACGGCTTTGCCGGTGCCCGCGAGCTTATCAGCGTTACGGGATTGATCACGGGTGGCGCCGGCGTGTTGAGCGATGTGGTGGACGGTGGCGGTCATTTCATTGATGGCCGTTGCCACTTGGTCGGTCTCGCTCTGCTGGCCGAGCATGCCCTGGCGCACCTCGCTCATGCCCGACGCCATTTGGCCCGCGCCTGCATCCAGGCGGGCGGCGGAATGGGCCACGGTGGTGACGATGCGTTGATAACCGGCCTGCATGGCGTTGAAGGCCTTGGCCATCTGCCCGACTTCATCTTCACCGGCGAGTGGCACGCGCGCCGAGAGGTCGCCGCTGCGTTCAACATGCAGCATTACGTCTTTGAGGGTGTTGAGGTGGGTCAGCAGAAAGCGGATCAGCAGTTGCGACGCGCCGAGCATGGCGAGCATCAGAATGAACACCGCGACCGCGTACTGGACAAAGCGCTCGCCCACCAGTTGCAGCAGGTGTGGCGCAGCGGCGAGCACAGCGATGCGTTGATCACCGCGCTGGATGACATAGGCGCCGATCAGAGGCGTACCGTCTGTGTCGGCCTTCAGGTCGGCCCAGCCGGTGACCGTACTCAGGGAGGGCAGGGGCTGACCGTTGAACACCGGCACCTGTCCCGCTGGATACGTCAAACGGTGGGCCGCCGCTGGCAGTGGTTGCCCGGCGGGCCAGGCGCTCAACAACTGCGCTTCGGCCTGCGCGGCGGCCCTGGCGTCGTTGGCGCGGGTTTGTTGTTCCAGCTGCAGGGCGTAAAGGACCAGCAACAGCGTGGTGAAAAACGCAACGGCGTTGACCGCCCAGAACTTGTATTTCAGCGAAACATTGCTCAGCCAGCGGGCCATGGTGGAAGTCTTCTGTGGGTGCACGAGATAAGGCAAGGTGCCATCATTTTGTGCCCTTTGAAGACGCGAAGCGTTGATCTGGGTCAATGGGTGTTTATGGGATGACTCGTCAGACGGCGCGCCTGCAACTTCGGCCTGCGAAACATGCCGGCGCCTGTTTCGACTGTTACGACGCTTGAGTGGCAGCTTCCACCACCGGCAACGCAAAAAACGCCCGTGCGCAATCAGTGGTGTGGGCCGCGACATCCTCCGGGCTCTCGCCTCGATGCAGCGCCACTTCGCGAAGAACCTCGGGCAGATAGGCCGGTTCGTTGCGGCCGTTCTTCGGCTTGGGGCGCAAGGTGCGGGGCAGCAGGTAGGGCGCGTCGCTTTCCAGCATCAGGCGGCCGCGCGGAATTTCGCGGACCAGCGGGTGCAAGTGCGTGCCCCTGCGTTCGTCGCAGATCCAGCCGGTGATGCCGATGTGCAGATCCAGGTCCAGATAGTTGAACAGCGCGCGTTTTTCCCCGGTGAAGCAATGCACCACCGCCGCCGGGAGCTGGTCGCGGTAGTCCCGCAAAATGGCGAGCAGGCGCTCGTCGGCGTCGCGCTCATGGAGAAACACCGGCAGCTGCAACTCGACAGCCAATGCCAGATGCGCTTCCAGGACTTTTTCCTGCTGCGGGCGAGGGGAGAAGTCGCGATTGAAATCCAGCCCGCATTCACCCACGGCGCAGACCGTCTTTTCACGCAACAGGGCCCTGAGCTGGTTTTCGGTTTCGCCCGTCCAGGCGCTTGCCGAGTGCGGATGAATGCCGGCAGTGCTGAACAATCGCTCGGCGCTTTCATCAAGCTGGCGCGACAACACAAGGGCGTTTTCGCTGCCCTCGACGTCGGTGCCGGTGAGGATCAACTGACCGACGCCGGCGGCGTACGCGCGCTCCACCACCTCGCGTTCGCGGGCGGCGAAGCTGGGGTTGGTCAAGTTGACGCCAATGTCTATTAGTTGCATGGTGCTACCTCAGGCCAGAGGCCGAGAAGAATAACAGAGCGATTGAAGCGATAAAAAACAAGCAGGCTCAACTGCTTGGAATACCCGAACCCTGTGATCCCGTTTTGTTGACGCACGCCGCGATGCACGCCGCGAGCCGGTCAGCTGCGCGACGCAGACTTCAAGCCCGTCTTTTTCGGCCTTTCGTCGGAGCGTCAATGATCCGAGCGTCCCTGTTTTCCCTGATGTGCGTCATGGCCGTGCCCGGCCATGCGTCGCCGCGACCCGCCGGCCCGCCCGTGGTGATCAAGAAGAATCAGGTGCGCGACCTGCCGGCAATCCGCAGCGGCAAAGTCCTGCGGGTGCTGGTCAATCAGAGCCGCAACAGCTCCGCTGAAGTTCAGGGTGAGCCCGTGGGCGTCGAGTGCCGTCGCTTGCAGGCGTTCGAAACCTACCTCAACAGCCATGCCCGCGACGGTCAGAAAATCTCCCTCAAACTCATTCCCAAAGCCAAGGACCAATTGCTTGCCGCGCTCCAGCGGGGCGAAGGTGACATGGTTGCGCCGGGCGAACTGCTCGACGCCAGCGCCGCGCATTACGTAGACGCGTCTGAACCGGTGGTGGCCCAGGTGCCGCTGGTGGTGGTCGGCGTCAAGGGTGAGCGCGGGCTCCGACACCCGGAACAACTCTCCGGCCGCACACTGATGCTGACCAGCGGCAGCGCCGCCGATGAAGCCATTCTTCAGCTTAACCAGAAACTGGCCCTGCGCAAGTTGCCGCCGGTGAAGATCGAGTGGGTCGACCCGAGCCTGGCGGTGGAAGACGTGCTGGAAATGGTCCAGGCCGGGGTTTATCACCTGACCGTGGTCGAGCAACCGATCGCCGAGCGCTGGGCCAAAGTGATGCCGAAGCTGCGCATCGACCGCGCTGCGGCCTTGAGCGATCCGGGCGACATGAACTGGTTTGTGCGCAAGGACGCGGTGGTGTTGCGCGGCGCCGTTGACCGTTTCCTTCAAACCTACGAACCGCCGCGCAATCAGGACGCTGCCTTCCAGACCGCCTACAAGGACCGCTACCAGATCCACAATCCGCTGGCCCGCGAAGACCGTCAGCGCCTGGAAAAACTCCGCCCCACGCTGCAACTGCATGCCGACAAACAGAAGATGGACTGGCTGGACCTCGCCGCCGTGGCGTTCAAGGAATCTTCCCTCAACCCGGTTGCCAAGGGTGGCAGCGGCGCCACGGGCCTGCTGCAGATTACGCCGTCGGCCGCCCAGCGCGTCGGCGTCGACAATATTCATGACCTCGACGGCAACGTGCAGGCGGCGAGCAAATACATGGCGCTGCTGCGGCGCAAGTTTTTCGCCAGCCCGAAAATCAACGAGCGCGAGCGCATGGCCTTCACCCTGGCCGCCTACAACCTCGGCCCGGAGCGGGTGCAGGCCATGCGCGCGGAAGCGAAGCGCCAGGGGCTTAACCCGAACCAGTGGTTTTTTCAGGTCGAGCGCGTGGCGATGGAGCAGGGCGGCAAGAACGTCGTGAGTTACGTCAACAGCGTCAACAAGTACTACCTGGCATTTGATCAGGCCCGCAGTTCACTGGAGCGTCCGGCGACGCGCTGAACTATCTAATGATTCGATAGGTATGGCGCGTATTTTGCGATTCTCATATTTATAGAGCCGATTAAGATGGCGCCATTCTCACATCACTCGGAATGCCCGCCATGAATGCTCAACTCAAATCGATCTTCAACACCCACGCCGGTTTCGGCATCACCGGTCTGCGGATCCTTATCGGCATCATCCTCATGGCCCACGGCAGCCAGAAGCTGTTCGGCCTGTTCGGCGGCTATGGCCTTGAAGGCACCGGCCAGTACATGGCGAGCCTGGGCCTGAACCCTGGCTACCTGATGGCGTTGATGTCCGGCAGCGCAGAATTCTTCGGGGGTCTGGCGCTGTTCCTCGGCCTGCTGGCACGGCCTGCGGCGTTGGTGGTGATCGTGATGCTGGTGGTGGCGATCCTCACGGTGCACATCCACAACGGCTTGTTCATGGCTAACAACGGTTACGAGTTTGGCCTGGCGTTGATCGCCGGCGCTGTGGCGGTGCTCTTCGAAGGCGCCGGCCGCCTGTCCCTGGATCGATTGATCGCACGTCGCTGATTCCCCGGCCAGCTTCCTGGCAACCCAATCCCGGCCTCTGGCGACGCCGGGATTTTTTTTGCGCTCGGTTCAGCCAACAAACGACAGGAGCCGCTGATTGACAATGCCCACGCCGCTTCTCTAGGATGCCGTTCATGCGCCGATTTAAACAGCTACTTGCGGGGCGCCGGGTGACGGTCATTCGTCATCGAAATTCCGCTAAAGCGCTGGTTCGGTGTTGCCTCTCACCGCTGCCCAGCGGACCAATGAGGCAGAGAAAACGACACTATGAGCAGTCACTCCCACCCGCGTCCCCTCGTTCGTCTGGCGCCCATCGCCAGCCAGTTCAATCGTCGCAATCCTCAAATCCTTCTGGGCGGTGCCCATCAGCCGACGCTGCTGCGTTACCTCGACGGCTGGCCGCGTCGCCAGGGCGGCCCCCACGCTTTCCTCATTCAATTCATCGAAACCCACGACGCCCTCGAGCGCTTCAGCAACGATCAGTTTGATCTGGCGGTCATCCAGGCGCCCACGGCCGAGCGCGCGGAGGCGGTGATTCACCAGCTGATCCGCGTCGCCCGCCAGGGTCTGATCACCCGCTGCTGATCACCCGACGCTGACGGCTCGCCGCTTGGGCTGCAGCGGTAGATCGGGATGGCGCACAGTGAAGCGGGCACGCACACCATTGGCGTGACGGCACTGAGCGATCAGGGCGCTGCGCAGGGTCCAGTCGGTGTTGATGATGTAGAAATTCTGAATGAAGCTGTTCTCGTCCGTCGATTCGAACCACTGATCGATCTTCCGGCTCAGGTCACTGGGTGCGTGCAGCGGCAGCGAATACTTGGCGCACTGGATGGCGGTCAGGCTGAACTCGGGTTTGTACTCCACCGCGACTTCGTTGATGAACGCCTTCAGGGTGTTGGTGTTGAACAGGTTCGCCCCGGGCCAGCGTTGCTTGACCCCGGGCCACAGCAGCTCGTCACCCGAACTCCGGTTGTAGGCCAGCACTACGTTCTTGCCCGGGTGATCGTTCCAGATGTCTTCCAGGGTGAGCTGGCGCAGGGTGCGCGGCACTGTCCTTGCGCCCAGGGTTGAGGTGAGCAGGCCCTGAAATTCCCGATGGGTCAGTTCGGTGAAATCCTTGAACTGATGGAAATCCAGCACAACGATTTCACGCGCCGGGGAGCCGTTCTGCTCCAGTTCTTCAAAAAAGCCCTGGACGCACGCCAGAATATCCCCGGCGACCGTGCGACCCGACGAGGTCAGGTGAAACAGCTGAAAACGCCGCGGGTCACCCTTTTCGTACTTTGAATAAAACGCCACGCGCAAATCCAGCGCGCGCACCCCCTGGCGCAGTTGTTCCAGGGGCGCGACGTCCTGGGCCATCTCCTGGGGTACGGCGAAGTTGGGGGACAGCTTGTCACTGCCGGAATTGTGGGCGCCGGGCAGGATGAGTTGGTCGATGCGCAAGCGGCCGAGTTCAGCCGTTTGCGCCATCCAGTCGACATGGGGCGGGCGGGATGCAGCGGATGAGTTGAGGGGCATACAGTCATTCCTTGACGTGTGATGGAGCTCCGCGGGCGGAGCGGGGTGAGCGGTCATTCGCTCGGAAAGTCCTTTTCTGGAGTGTGGCCGTCGCGTCACCGACGTCAACCAAGGCAGTTCTTCAGGTCTGTTACCCGATGTGAACGGCGGCGTGTGCTTATCTGACTTTCAGGACCACGCGGCCGCGCACCGGGTGCTCGTCGAGGTGGTTGTGGGCCTTGCCGAACTGCTCGAACGGCCAGGTTCGGTGAATGTCCGGCTTGAGCAGGCCTTTGGCGGTCAGTTCGTTGATGGCGTCCAGTGCCCGTTGCAGTGCAGGGCCGTTCTGCTCGATGCCCAGCTCCGGCTTGCCGGTGAAATTTTCCAGGCAGTGCACGTGGAAGCGCATGTTCTTGCGAAACGCCTGCTGCGCCGGGAAGGGTGTCTTGTTGCCGCCGCGCAGGCCGTACAGCACCAGGTTGCCGCGGGGCGCCAACACGTCGCCGAGCATCGACATCTGCATGCCGCCCAGTCCGTCGAACACTGCTTCGATGCCGTGGCCGTGGGTCATCGACTCGATGCGCAGGCAGATGTCGTCCTCGTCGGTGACGATCACCCGATGGGCGCCGTTCGCCAGCAGGTATTCACGGTCCTCCGCGTGGGGCGTCGCGGCAATGACCCGTAGCCCCAACGCTTTGCCCAGCTGCACGAAGGCAATTCCGGGGCTGTAGGTCGCGTCGGTGACCAGAACGGTCTGGCCGGGTTGCACGTTGGTCAGCTCGACGAAGGCAAACCAGGCCAGCAGCATCGGCGTGTAGTGAACGCTGGCTTCCACCGGTGTCAGTGCGTCCGGGTATCGGGTCAGCGCGTTGTGCGGCACCATCACGTGGTCGCCACACACCGGGTACTGGTTGGCGCTCATGGCTTTGAAGCTCGCCACTTTGTCGCCCACCTTGAGATCGTTCACGCCAGCGCCGACGGCTTCGACGACGCCGGCCATTTCGCTGCCCAGCCCCGCTGGCAGTTGCACCGGTGCCAGTGACAGGTTCTGCCGCCACAACACGTCGTCCCAGCTGATGCCGATGGCTTCTGCACGCACCAACACTTCCTGTGGGCCGGGGGACCGGTCAGGCTGCTCCTCGCAACAGAGCACATCGGCTTTGCCGAAGCGATGAAATTTGATGGCCCGTGACATTGTCGACCTCGATGCCTGTCGTTGAGTGTTGCGACGACTGTATCGATGGGGGCAACGGGGCACTATTTCTGTCGGTCGATAGCCGACATGCCTGCTATCAATTCGCGTTGGGGACGTCGCTGGCGTGAGCGCTTATTTGCCCCAGGCGCGCAACGCGTGCTCGACGAACTGCCGCACCTTGGGCAGGCGGTAGCGGTCCTGGGGGTACATCAGCCACAGGGCGCGGCTGGGCGGCTGGTAATCCTGCAGCAACGGCACGAGCTTTCCGCTGGCCAGGTCCTCGCTGATGAGCACGTCAGGCAGCATCGACACGCCCATCCCGGCGAGCACGGCCTGGCGCAGCGCCGGCGTGCTGTTGACGATCATCGAGCCCGACACCGGCACTTCCATCACGCCGTCGGGGCCGGTCAGGCGCCACAGTTTTTCGGCGGCACGCCAGTCGTCACCGGCGGGGTAGGCGAACGCGAGACAGTCGTGGTCGCGCAGGTCGTCGGCGGTTTTCGGGGTACCCCGACGTTTTAAGTAGGCGGGGGCCGCGCAGATGGTCAGGGTGTAGTCCTGCAGTGGCCGGGCGATCAACGCCGATGATTCCGGGGTGCCGAGACGGATGGCGGCGTCGAAGCCGTGCTCGATCAGGTCCATGGTCTGATTGCTGAGCACCACCTCGACCTTGATCTCGGGGTAGCGTTGAACAAAATCGCTGAGCATCGGCGCCAGGCGTTCGGCGCCGAAGGCCGGCGGGGCGGTGACGCGCAAGGTGCCGCTGGGCTCTGTCTGCGCCTGTTCGGCCATGCGCTCGGAGTCGTTGACCAGCCCCAGCACTTCGACGCAACGCCGGTAGTATTCCAGGCCAAATTCAGTGAGGTTTTGCCGGCGCGTGGTGCGCTGCAAGAGGCTCACACCCAAGCGTTGCTCCAGGGCTTTGAGGTGGTTGCCGACCATGGTCGTCGACATTTCGCACTGGCGCGCGGCCGCGGTCATGCTGCCGCCTTCCACCACTTTGACGAACACCGTCATCGCCAGAAACACGTCCATTATCAAGCCCTGCTTTAAAGTCACTGAAGGATGGCGATCTTTATACATCAGAACGGGCTAACGATACTGGCCTCACTTACCCGTGATGGAGCCACCGACATGACCGCCGCCTGCCTGATGAACACCTACAAACCGATGCCCTTGAGCTTCATTCGTGGCGAAGGCGCGCGGCTGTGGGATGACAGCGGCCGTCAGTACCTGGACGCGGTCGCGGGTGTCGCCGTGACCAACGTCGGTCACAGCCATCCGCAGATTGTCGCGGCGATCAGCGAGCAGGCCGGGCTGCTCTTGCACACGTCCAACCATTACCGCATCGACTGGCAGCAGAAGCTGGCGCAGCGTCTGACCCGGCTGTCGGGGCTGGAGCAGGTGTTTTTCAACAATTCCGGCGCCGAGGCCAACGAGACCGCGCTCAAGCTGGCGCGTTTGTATGGCTGGGCCAAAGGTATCGAGCACCCGCTGGTGCTGGTGATGGACAACGCCTTTCACGGCCGCACCCTCGGCACGTTGTCGGCCAGTGACAACGGCGCCGCGCGGCTGGGTTATCAGCCGATGTCGGGGGCGTTCGTGAAGGTGGGTTTCGGTGACATCGTCGCGGTTAAACAGGCGACGGCGGCGTATGGCGAGCGCATTGTCGCCGTGCTGGTCGAGCCGATTCAGGGGGAGGGTGGCGTGGCGTTACCGCCGCCGGGGTATCTGAAGGCTCTGCGCGATCATTGCACGCAGAATGGCTGGCTGATGATGCTGGATGAGATTCAGACTGGCATGGGTCGTACGGGTCGCTGGTTTGCCTTTGAGCATGAGGGGATCGTGCCGGATGTGATGACGCTGGCGAAGGCGTTGGGCAATGGAATTCCCATTGGTGCGTGTCTGGCGACGGCGGCGGTGGCGCGGTTGTTCACGCCGGGCAGTCATGGCAGTACGTTTGGCGGTAATCCGTTGGCGTGCCGGGTGGGTTGTACGGTGTTGGATATTGTTGAGGGGGAGGGGCTTTTGCGTAATGCGGCGGTGCAGGGTGAGCGGTTGTTGGCGGGCTTGCGCGTTGCGCTGGCGGGGCACCCTGATGTGGCGCAGGTGCGGGGGATGGGGTTGATGATCGGGGTTGAGTTGACGCGGCCGATTCGGGATGTGTGTCTGGTGGCGGCGCGGGAGTATGGGGTGTTGATCAATGTGACCCGGGGGCAGACGATTCGGTTGTTGCCGCCGTTGGTGGTCGATGGGGATGAGGTGGACCGGATAGTGGCAGGCGTCGTGGGCGCCCTGAAAAGGGACTGATTTATTTACGGACTCTGAAAGGGGACTGATTTATTTACAGCGCTTCATCGTAAATTAATCTGTCCCCGGTTTTAGACCTGCGGCGGGGCTCATGAAGACCAAGGGCGTCAGCCTGGGGGCAGACTGTTTCGCCTTCGGCGAGTTACTTGGAAAAGCACCCCAAGTAACCAAGGGTGCTTGCTCCTGGTTGGGCCCTTCGTTCCTCAGGGTTCCCTCACTCCGGTCTCGCTCCGTGGGCCCGCGCCGAACGGGCATCCATGCCCTGACGGCGCTCTCGCCGCATCCATGCGGCTCGACCCACTGCGCGTCGTCTGCGTTCGGCCTGCACCCAAGTCGCGATTGGCGGTGACTGGGATTTTTGCGTATGAAGATCAAAAGCAGATCAAGATCAAAAGCAGATCAAGATCAAAAGCTTCCCGGCTGAAGCCGGTCCTACAGTCCGAGCCAATCCCACAGGCGCTGCTGTTAGTGGGACCGGCTTTAGCCGGGAAGGGGCCGGTTTGGGCACCATCAATCTTGCGGTTCTATGCCTGATCGTTCCCACGCTCCGCGTGGTAATGCCGCCTCTGACGCTCCGCGTCCCACCGGAACTGGCCTTTCAGTAAGCCCTGAGGAGCGTCAGCCCCGCTCTATTTCCCGGCCAATTCCATGATCATCGCTGCGGTGAGGTAGAGCCTGGGGGCAATGCTGCTGAGGTCGATGTATTCGTCGTCGGCGTGGAGGCCGGCGCCGACGACGCCCATGGTTTCGAGGACGGCGGGTTTTTGGCTGTCGGGGACGTAGGCGTAACCGGCGTCGGTGCCGAAGCGCATGGCGATGGGTTCGAGGGTGCGGCCGGTTTTGGCGTAGATCGCTTGCGCGGTTTTGGCGAGGTCGTCAGTGGCGGGGTTTTTCGCCAGCGGCGGGCGGCCTTTGTCGAGGCGGAAGGTGACGTCGGTGCCGTCGATCATTTTGCCTTGGACGATGCGTTGTCCGTCGGCGAGTACGCGGTCGGATTCGCTCAGGTCGGAGTAGCGCATGTCGCCTTCGGCCGCGGCGCTGGAGGGGATGATGTTGCGCTTCTCGCCGCCTTTGATCAGCGTCCAGTTGACCGTGGTGCCCTTGGCGGGGTCGCCCAGGTCCTTGAGCTGCACCAGTTGGTGGGCCAGTTCCATGGCGGCGTTGCGGCCGGCTTCCGGGGCCGAACCGGCGTGGGAAGACTTGCCTTTGACGTCGACGAACACGCCGTTGATGCCGTTGGTCGCGACCGTCACGGCGTCCTTGTCCGGTGGCTCGAACGAGAACACGTAGTCGTGCTTGCGGGCGAGTTCGGCGATGAGGGTTTTCGAGCCGGCCGAGCCCGTTTCTTCGTCAGGGTTGAACAGCACGGTGATCGTGCCGAAGTCCTTGAATTTCTCGTCCTCGAGCAGCTTCAAGGTATGCAGCACCATGGCCACGCCACCTTTGGCGTCGGCGACGCCGGGGCCGTACGCATGCTCTCCATCGACGCGGAAAGGTCGCTTGGCCGCAGTGCCCGGGCCGAACACGGTGTCGTAATGGATCATCAGCAGAAAGGATTTGCTGCCCGTGCCCTTGAGGGTGCCGACGATGTTATCGCCTGCCGAGGGTGTCGCCGGTGTGGTCTCGACTGATGCACCCAAGGCCTTAAGCCTTTCGACCAGCACCGCGCTGACCATTTTCAGGCCCGCCGCCTGACCCGTCCCGGTGTCGATGTTGACCAGTTGCTTGACCGTGGCCAGATAGGGTTTTTGCTCGGCTTCGGCCTTCTTCAATAACTGCTCGGGGGAGACATCGGCGGCGTAGGCGCTGCAGGCAAAAAGGGCGGCGAGGATGGAAGCGCTCAGGGCGGTACGTCGAACGTGCATGCTGGATCCCTCAGATGATGGTCGAGTTGTTGTGATGTCCATGGAACCACATCGTTCCGGCAGGCGCCGCGCTTTCCTGCATCATTCACCGTAGAATCCTCCTCTGAAATAAACAGTGACGAGGTTACAGCGGTGGATTTACAGCAGGGCTTCGTCCTGACCCGGCATTGGCGCGACACGGACGCCGGCACCGAGGTGGAATTCTGGCTGGCCACCGATGAGGGCCCGCGCCAGGTGCGCCTGCCGTACCAGACCTCCGTCGCGTTCATTCCGGAGCAGCACCGCGAGCGCGCCGAGACTGTGTTGCGCAACGAGCGGCATGTCGAGCTCAAGCCGCTGGCGCTGTGTGATTTCCGCCACCGCCCGGTGCTCGGGCTGTACACCCGGCAGCATCGCCAGTTGATGAACCTGGAAGGTGACCTGCGCAAAGCCAGCGTCGACGTCTACGAAGCCGATATCCGCCCGCCCGAGCGTTACCTGATGGAGCGTTTCATCACCGCGCCGGTGCAATTCAGCGGTCGGGCCGACGTCAATGGCCTGCTGCTGGACGCGCAACTCAGGCCTGATCCCGGTTACCGACCGACCCTGAAACTGGTGTCCCTGGACATCGAGACCACCGAGCGCGGCGAGCTGTATTGCATCGGCCTGCATGGCTGCGGCGAGCGTCAGGTGTACATGCTCGGCCCGGCCAACGGCGGTGACGCCCAGGTGAATTTCAAGCTGGAGTACTGCGACACCCGCGTCGCGCTGCTGGAGAAACTCAACGAATGGATGGCCCGCCATGACCCGGACGGGATCATCGGCTGGAACGTGGTGCAGTTCGATCTGCGCGTGCTGCACGAGCACTCGCGGCGCCTGAACGTGCCGCTGCGCCTGGGTCGCGGCGGGGAGGTGATGACCTGGCGCGAACACGGCGCGCGCAACAATCACTTTTTCGCGGCGGCGGCCGGGCGTTTGATCATCGATGGCATCGAGGCGCTGCGTTCGGCGACCTGGAGCTTTCCCTCGTTCAGTCTGGAAAACGTGTCGCAAACGCTGCTCGGCGAAGGCAAGGCCATCGACAATCCGTATCAGCGCATGGACGAGATCAACCGCATGTTCGCCGAGGACAAGCCGGCGCTGGCGCGTTACAACCTCAAGGACTGCGAGCTGGTCACGCAGATTTTCGCCAAGACCGAGCTGCTGACGTTCCTCCTCGAACGCGCCACGGTGACCGGCCTGCCGGTGGACCGAAGTGGCGGTTCGGTGGCCGCGTTCGAGCATTTGTACATCCCGCTGATGCACCGCCAGGGCTTCGTCGCGCCGAACCTCGGCGAGCGCATGCCGGAAGCCAGCCCCGGCGGTTTTGTCATGGATTCCCGCCCCGGGCTGTACGAATCGGTGTTGGTCCTTGATTACAAAAGCCTGTATCCGTCGATCATCCGCACCTTTCTGATTGACCCCGTTGGCTTGATCGAGGGCCTCAAGCATCCCGATGACAGTGCGTCGGTGGAAGGCTTTCGTGGCGCGCGTTTTTCCCGGACGCGGCACTGTCTGCCAGCCATCGTCTCGCGAGTGGCCGAAGGGCGCGAAGTCGCTAAACGCGAGCGTAATGCGCCGCTGTCCCAGGCGCTGAAAATCATCATGAACGCCTTCTATGGCGTGCTGGGTTCCAGCGGCTGCCGTTTTTTCGACACGCGGCTGGCCTCTTCGATCACCCTGCGCGGGCACGAGATCATGCACCAGACCCGGCTGCTGATCGAAGCCCAGGGTTATGAAGTGATTTACGGCGACACCGACTCGACGTTTGTCTGGCTGAAAAAAGCCCACGCGCAGGACGATGCCGCGCAGATCGGCACCGCGCTGGTCCAGCAGGTCAACGTCTGGTGGCGTGCTCATGTGAAAGAGGCATACGGGCTGGAGAGTGCGCTCGAGCTGCAATTCGAAACCCACTTCAAGCGCTTCCTCATGCCGACGATTCGCGGTGCGGAGGAGGGCAGCAAGAAGCGTTATGCGGGTTTGGTGACCCGCGCCAATGGCGAAGACGAAATGGTCTACAAGGGCCTGGAGGTGGTGCGCACCGACTGGTCGCCGCTGGCCCGGACCTTTCAGCAGGAACTGTATCTGCGGATTTTCCAGCGTCAGCCATTTCAGGAATACATTCGGGAGTACGTGGGCCGAACCCTGGCCGGGGAGCTCGACGGCCAGTTGATCTACCGCAAGCGCCTGCGCCGGGCCCTCGACGATTACGAACGCAACGTGCCGCCCCATGTGCGCGCCGCGCGGCTGGCCGATGAGTACAACCGCCAGCAGGGTCGGCCGTTGCAGTACCAGAACGGCGGCTGGATCAGCTACGTGATCACGGTCGCCGGCCCGGAGCCGCTGGAAGTGCGGACGGCGGCCATCGATTACGACCACTACATCAGCAAACAGCTGCAGCCGATCGCCGACGCGATCCTGCCGTTCGTGATCTCACGGACCATCGATCTGAGCTCCCAGGATCAGTTCAGCTTCGACTTCTGAACCCTTTTTTTCTGACCCGTCTTCTCAAACCAGCGGATTGATCCGCAGCGCCTCCAGCACCACGCGAAACGCTGCCGTGTGCTGGCGCCGGCTTGGGTAGTACAGGTGATAGCCCTCGAACGGCTCGCACCAATCGGCCAGCACTTCCACCAGTTCGCCCTGCTCGATATGCCCGGCCACCAGCCCCTCGGGGAGCTGCGCCAGACCGACGCCATCCAGGCACCCCTGCAGAATCTGAAACACACTGTTCATGATCAGCGGGCCGTCGACGCGCACGCGGGTCTCGCGGCCGTTTTTGGCGTACTCCCATTGATACAGCGCGCCATGGGTCGGCAATCGCAGGTTGATGCAGCGATGGCCGGGCAGGTCTTCCGGCACCCGGGGCGTGGAATGCCGCGCCAGGTAATCGGGGGACGCCACGGTCATCAGCCGCAACGGCGGGGCAATCGGCGCGGCGATCATGTCCGCTGCGAGGGTGTCACCCAGGCGCACGCCGGCGTCGATGCGCTGGGCGACGATGTCGGTCAGGCCGTAGTCGGTGACCAGCTCGATGGTCATGTCAGGGTATTGATCGAGCAACGGTCTGAGTCGCGGCCAGAGCACGTAACGCGCGGCGAACTCGTCCGCCGTGATGCGCACAGTGCCGGAAGGCCGGGCGCTATGCTCGATGGCGGCGTTGACCTGTTCCTCGATGCCGTCAAGCAGTGGCGCCAGGCCCTTGAACAACTGCTCGCCGGCCTCGGTGCGGGTCACACTCCGTGTGGTGCGGGTGAGCAGGCGAACGCCGAGACGCTCCTCAAGCAGGCGTATGGTCTGGCCGACGGCGGAGGGTGAGATGCTCAGCGCGGCGGCGGCACGGGTGAAATTCCCTTCGCGGCCGACCGCAAGGAACACCGCCAGGTCATCGAGTTTGTAATCCGCCATTGCGAAGCATTCCTTCATTTTGATCAAAGCATTCTACGGATACTGTCGGGAATAAGCCCTTGTTACGCTGCCTGCACATTTTCTGGAGATCGTTATGAATGCCACCGTGAGCGCCACTGATACCGCTAATGAAGACATGCAGATCCACCGCGCCGGCTCGGCCAAGGCCATCAAGGGGCCGGCAGACTGGTTCACCGGCGACGTAAGAATCGACCGGATTTTCAACGCCCCGGCACCGGCGCGGGTCGGCCTGGCTATCGTCAATTTCCAGCCCGGCGCGCGCACTAACTGGCACACCCACCCGCTGGGGCAGATCCTGCTGGTCACCGACGGCGTCGGCTGGACCCAGTGCGAAGGCGGGCCGAAAACCGAAATCCGTCCGGGCGATCTGATCTGGTGCAATTGCGGCCGTCGTCACTGGCACGGCGCGACCGACACCACCGCCATGCAACACGTCGCGGTCAACGAAGCGCTGGACGGCAAGCCGGTTGACTGGCTGGAGCGGGTGACCGAGCAGACCTACCTGGCCGGGCCGGTGAAAAAAGACTAAGGGGCTGGCGAGGGTTGGTCTTCACCCCGCCGCAGCCTGGCTGCGCATCCGCGCGATGTCCTTTTTCGGCGGTGCGCCAAACAGCCGACCGTACTCGCGACTGAACTGCGACGGGCTTTCGTAACCGACCTTGAACGCGGCGCTGGCGGCGTCCTGGTGTTCGTTGAGCATCAGCCGTCGCGCCTCGTTCAGGCGCAGCCATTTCTGGTACTGCAGCGGGCTCATGGACGTGAGGTTGCGAAAGTGCAGGTGGAAGTTCGGCGCGCTCATCTGCACCCGCGCGGCCAGCTCTTCGACGCGCAAGGACGTCGTGTAATTGAGCTTCAGCCAGTCGATGGCCCTGGCAATGCGGTGGCCCTGGCTATCGACGGAAGCGATATGTCGCAGCAGCGGCGCCTGATCACTCTGAAGCAGCCGGAAGTGAATCTCGCGCTGCAACAGGGGCCAGAGCACCGGAATGGCGTCGGGCTCCTGCAACAGATTGACCAGTCGGGCGAGGGGATCGAGCAGCGCTGCGGTCAGGCTGGCAATGCCCGCGCTTTTGCGCACGGTGCGCTCCTTCGGTGGCGGGATGTCCCCTTGGGCGATCAGCTCGGTCAAGGTGCGCAGGTCCAGCTTGAAGACCAGTCCCAGACAGGGCACGTCCGCGCTGGCGAGGGTCACGGCGGAGTTGGCCGGTACGTCCAGCGAGGTGATCAGAAAGCGCGTCGTGTCGTAGGGATGGACGTCGCTGCCGATGACCATTTCCTTGGCGCCCTGAACCACCAGCACGATGCTCGGGGCCAGGATGCAGGTGACCGGCGGCGAGGGCGCTTCGCGGCGAAACAGGCCGAGGCCGGTGATGACGGTGGGGAAATCACCGGAGGCCGGCGTCAGGCTGCCGATGATGCGCGTCAGCGATTGCAACTGGGCTCGGGTGTCGCTGCCTGTTGCCTGCATTGAAATCGCGGTGTCGCCCATGTTCCCCCCCCTGGTTTTGCCGCGGCGTTGCCGTGGTTTTGCTGTCGTGCCGAGCCGGAACTGTACGGGCCCGGTAAAACAGCCGTCCAGCCTCACCCCTGCGGATTGATCGGATCGGGCAAGAAAGCCGCCGGATCGCTCTACTGCCTGCCTGGGCTGCCCCATGAATATGTGCATCGCACACTTCATTCGCGCCGCGCCCCGGCGCCGGAGACATTCATGAAACAGCTGATGATGGGGCTGGCCTTGCTGGTCAGCTCATTCGCCACAATGGGAGCCGATATGTCCAGCGGAGCTGACAATTTCTACACCAGTGAACAGGTCACCCGGCAGAAGGTGACGTTCAACAATCAATACCAGATGAAAACAGTGGGCAACCTGTTCGTGCCCAAGGACATGATCAGCGGCCGCAAGTACCCGGCGATCATTGTCGGTCACCCCATGGGCGCCGTGAAAGAACAGAGCTCGAACCTGTACGCGCAGAAACTCGCTGAGCAGGGGTTCATTACGCTGGCGATCGATCTGTCCTTCTGGGGCGAAAGTGAAGGCCGGCCGCGTAATCTGGTGTCCCCTGAGATCTACGCCGAAGACTTCAGTGCCGCCGTTGATTACCTCGGCAGCCAGGGTTTCGTCGACCGCGACCGCATCGGCGTGCTGGGCATCTGTGGCAGCGGCAGTTTCGCCATCAGCGCCGCGAAGATCGATCCGCGCATGAAGGCCGTCGCCACGGTGAGCATGTATGACATGGGCGGCGTCAATCGCAACGGCCTGCATCATTCGGTCAGTGTCGAGCAACGCAAAGAAGCCATCGCGGCCGCCGCTGCACAACGCGACGTCGAATTCGCCGGCGGCAAAACCCAGTACACCAGCGGCACCGTGGACACACTCACCGAGCAGTCCAACCCGATCGAACGTGAGTTTTACGACTTCTACCGGACCCCACGGGGCGAGTTCACCCCCAAGGGCCAGTCGCCTGAATTGACCACGCACCCCACGCTGAGCAGCAACGTGAAGTTCATGAACTTCTATCCGTTCGCAGACATCGAGACGATTTCACCGCGGCCGATGCTGTTCATCGCTGGCGAGAATGCCCATTCCCGTGAGTTCAGCGAGGAGGCGTATCGCCTGGCCGGTCAGCCCAAAGAGCTGGTGATCATTCCGGGTGCCGGGCACGTGGACCTGTATGACCGGGTGAATCTGATCCCTTTCGACAGGCTGACGGCGTTCTTTCAGACCCACCTGAAGTAACCCCCCCAGGCTGTTTCAAGCCGCTTGATCCGGCGCGGTGTCGACGGATCGAAGGGGTAGATCAGGGGTTTACGTGGCGTGACGCACATTGGCGTCACGCCACAGCCTCACTCCTTCACATCCATGAAATCCTTGGCCCAGGCCACGTAATTTTCCGGGAAGGTGTAGGTGTGGGTCAGTTCGGTGGCGCTGTGGTTCGAGGTGCTGTGGGTGACCTGACGCTGGGCACGGAGGCTGTCGTAGGTGGCCTTGATCGCGGCAAAGTACGCCGCGTGACCGGCGACCACCACCCGCACCCCCAGATCAGCCAGGCGCTGCCGGTCATTCAGCTCGGGATTGCCGTAGGTCACCAGCATCAGCGGGACGGTGAGCTTTTCCGAAATCTGCTCCAGGTGCTCGAAGTCCTTGATGCCAACAATGCAGATGCCGTCGGCACCGGCCTTTTCGTAGGCCAGGGTGCGTTCGATGATGTCCTGGACCGGCAAGACCCCGGCGTTGGTCCGGGCGACGATCGTCAGTTCCGGGTCGACCCGGGCTTCAAGGGCGGCCTTGACCTTGCCGATGCCTTCTTCGATCGAGACCAGGTCGGTGGATTTACGGCCGAATTGCGCGGGCAGCAAGGTGTCTTCGATGGTCAGCGCCGCCACACCGGCGCGCTCCAGTTCTTCCACGGTGCGCATGACGTTCAGGGCGTTGCCGTAGCCGTGGTCGGCGTCGGCAATGAACGGCAGTTGCGCGACACGACCGATCCGGGTGGCCTGCTCGACGAACTCGCTCAGGGTAATCAGTGCAAAATCCGGCGCTGCCAACACCTGCAGCGACGCCACCGATCCGCCCAGAATACCGACCTCAAACCCCAGGTCCGCCGCAATGCGCGCCGACATGGGATCGAACACTGAAGCCGTCTCGACGCAGTGCTGCGAAGCCAGCTGCTCACGGAATTTGCGACGCAAAGCGGAGTGGGAAATTCTGGACATAAGGCTTCCTGATTCAGGCCGTCATCGAAATGCCAGCAATGCTACCCCAAATTCAGGCTGAAACGTCTCACCTCGATGAGCGACGTGCATTGAATTGCCATTGCACCCCGACGGGACTGACCTCCACCGCGCCCAGTAGGACCGGCTTCAGCCGGGAAGGCGCCAGACCTCATACCGCAGAATCGAGGGTGATCACCCCGGCATCTTCCCGGCTGAAGCCGGTCCTACTGAAACACCGCGCAGTAGGACTGGCTTCAGCCGGGAAGGTGCCAGACCTCACACCACACGACCTCAACTCCAAATAACAAAGCAAGCGCTTGCGTGAATCGATTCAGCTGTTCTAGGATTCAGCTGTTCCGAAATATTTCAAAGCAATTCCCGAGTGTCACCCGCAAAGAGGTGGCCCAGGCATAAAAACAAGAAACCTCGGAGATTCACATGATCAGCTCGTCTGCTCGATTGCCGCGTGTGCTGCCCGCGCTCGTCATTGCTGCTTCATCGGCCGCCCGGCCATGAGTGCCGTCCCCGCTATGTCTCCCCAGCCCGTGCTGGAAATGACCGCCATTTCCAAGACCTTCAACGGCCTGCGTGTGCTGAAAAATGTCGCCCTCAAGGTCTACGCCGGTGAAGTTCATGCCCTGATGGGCGAGAACGGCGCGGGCAAGTCGACGCTGATGAAGATCCTGTCCGGCGCTTACCAGGCCGACGCCGGTGGCGAGATCCGCATCGACGGCCAGGCCCTGAGCGCATTCGACCCCTTGTCTGCCAAAGCGCGTGGCATCGCGGTGATCTATCAGGAGCTGAGTCTC
Organism: Pseudomonas sp. AK106; assembly: GCF_053903055.1. Taxonomy (NCBI): domain Bacteria; kingdom Pseudomonadati; phylum Pseudomonadota; class Gammaproteobacteria; order Pseudomonadales; family Pseudomonadaceae; genus Pseudomonas; species Pseudomonas sp. AK106. The sequence continues at coordinate 3,373,971 of NZ_CP096426.1, read as the reverse complement.
TGCCCCAACCTCAGCGTCGCCGAGAACATTTACCTGGGCCGCGAATTGCGCCGTGGCTGGAGCATCGATCGCAAAGCGATGGAGGCCGGTTGCGTCGACGTCCTGGTGCGACTGGGCGCCGATTTCAAACCCTCCACCAAGGTCAGCGTGCTGTCCATTGCCGAGCGGCAACTGGTGGAGATTGCCCGGGCGCTGCACGCCAACGCGAAAATCCTGGTGATGGACGAGCCGACCACGCCGCTGTCGTCCCGGGAGACCGACCGCCTGTTTGCGCTGATCAAGCAGCTGCGTGACCAGGGCCTGGCGATCATTTACATCAGCCATCGCATGGCCGAAATCTACGAGCTGTCCGACCGGGTCTCAGTGCTGCGCGACGGCGAGTACGTCGGCATGCTGGAACGGGACGGCCTGTCGGCCGAGGCGCTGGTGAAGATGATGGTCGGCCGCGACCTCTCCGGTTTCTACAAGAAAGAACATGCCGCCTACGACCCCGGCGCGGTGGTGATGCGCGTGCGCGACATGGCCGACGGCAAGCGCGTCAAGCCGTGCAGCTTCGATCTCCATGCGGGCGAAGTGCTGGGCATCGCCGGGCTGGTCGGGGCAGGGCGCACGGAACTGGCGCGACTGATTTTCGCTGCCGATTCGCGCACCTCCGGCAGCCTTGAAGTGGCCGGCAAGGCGATCACCGATCTGCGCAACCCCACCGACGCCATCCGTGCGGGGGTGGTTTACCTGACCGAAGATCGCAAGGCCCAGGGCCTGTTTCTGGACATGAGCGTGCGCGACAACATCAACGTCTGCGCCTGCGTGCCCGACGCCCATGCCGGTGGCGTGCTGGATCGCGGCCGTGGCGCACAGCGGGCAATCGAGGCGATCCGTTCGCTGTCGATCCGCGTGGCGTCGGGCAAGGTGAATGTCGGCGCGCTGTCCGGCGGCAATCAGCAGAAAGTGCTGCTGGCGCGGCTGCTGGAGGTCAAGCCCCACGTGCTGATTCTCGATGAGCCCACCCGCGGCGTGGACATCGGCTCGAAGTCCGAGATCTACCGCATCATCAACGAACTGGCCAAGGCCGGCGTCGGCATTGTGGTGATCTCCAGCGAGCTGCCGGAAATCATCGGCACCTGCGACCGCGTGCTGATCATGCGCGAAGGCGAGCTGGTGGCCGAAGTCGGCGGGGCGTCGGGGCAAGAGATCTCCCAGGAGCGGATCATCGATCTGGCGACGGGGAGCGAGAACGCCGCAGCCGCCGCGGCCCACGGCGCCCGCGATACTTTCGACCACCCCATTCAACAACAATAAAAAGGAACCCAGGCCATGAGTCTGCCCCTGGAAAACTCGCCCACCGTTGCCGCCATCAGCAAGCGTGAACGGGTCCGCGAACTGATGCGCACCGTCGGCATGCTGCCGGTGCTGATCCTGTTGCTGATCGGCTTTTCGCTGATGACCGACACCTTCATGAGCTGGCAGAACCTGTCGATCATCACCCAGCAGGCCTCGGTCAACGTGGTGTTGGCGGCGGGCATGACCTTCGTCATTCTGACCGCCGGCATCGACCTGTCCGTGGGGGCGATTCTCGCGGCCTCTGCAGTGGTCGCCCTGCAAGCGTCGATGTCACCGCAGTTCGGCATGCTCGGCATCGCCGCCGGTGTCGGCTTCGGCCTGCTGCTGGGGCTGGTCAACGGTGGACTGATCGCGTTCATGCGCCTGCCGCCGTTCATCGTCACCCTCGGCGCACTCACCGCCATGCGCGGCCTGGCGCGTCTGCTGGCCGACGACAAAACCGTGTTCAACCCCGACCTGCCGTTCGCCTTCATCGGCAACGACTCGGTGCTCGGCGTGCCGTGGCTGGTGATCATCGCCGTCGCAGTCATCGCGGCGTCGTGGTTCATCCTGCGCCGCACGGTGATGGGCGTGCAGATCTACTCGGTGGGCGGCAATCCCGAAGCGGCGCGCCTGTCCGGGATCAAGGTGTGGAAGGTGTTGCTGTTCGTCTACGCGGTTTCCGGTGCGCTGGCCGGTCTCGGCGCGGTGATGAGCGCTTCCCGCCTGTTCGCTGCCAACGGCCTGCAGCTGGGCCAGTCCTACGAGCTCGACGCCATCGCGGCGGTGATCCTTGGCGGCACCAGTTTCACCGGCGGCGTCGGCACCATCGGCGGCACCCTGATTGGCGCGCTGATCATCGCCGTGTTGACCAACGGTCTGGTGCTGCTGGGCGTTTCCGATATCTGGCAATACATCATCAAAGGCATCGTCATCATCGGGGCGGTGGCCCTGGACCGCTATCGCCAATCCGGTGCGCGGACCTGATCCAACCTTGTATGGCTGCACGCGTTTCAACGAAGACTCCGACAATAATCACAAGAGAGAACCCATGAACGTCAAACGCAAATTCCCCGCTGTCGTGTCCCTGTGCCTGGCCGCGTTGCTGTCCCAGGGCGTTGAAGCCCGCGAGCTGAAATCCGTCGGCATCACCCTCGGTTCCCTGGGCAACCCGTATTTCGTCACCCTGGCCGACGGCGCCAAGGCCAAGGCCATGGAGCTCAACCCCGCTGTCAAAGTGACCTCCGTCTCCGCCGATTACGACCTGAGCAAGCAGTTCTCGCAGATCGACAACTTTATTGCCTCGGGCGTCGACCTGATCCTGATCAACGCGGTGGACCCGAAGGCCATTGCTTCGGCCGTCAAAAAGGCACAGGCCGCCGGCATCAAGGTCGTGGCCGTCGACGTCAGCGCTGCCGGCGTCGATGCCACCGTGCAGACCGACAACGTCGAAGCGGGCAAGCTGGCCTGCCAGTTCATCGTCGACAAGCTGTCGGGCAAGGGCAACGTGATCATCCAGAACGGCCCGCAGGTGACCGCCGTCACCGATCGCGTCACCGGTTGCAAATCGGCCTTCGCCGCCGCGCCGGACATCAAGATTCTCTCCGACGATCAGGACGCCAAAGGCTCCCGCGAAGGTGGCCTGAACGCGATGCAGGGTTACCTGACGCGCTTCCCGAAAATCGACGGCCTGTTCGCGATCAACGACCCCCAGGCGATCGGCAGTGACCTGGCCGCCAAGCAACTGAAACGCAGCGGCATCGTCATCACATCGGTGGACGGCGCGCCAGACATCGAGCAGGCCCTCAAGGCCGACACCTCGATTCAGGCCTCTGCCAGCCAGGACCCTTGGGCCATGGCGCAGCAAGCAGTGGTCATTGGTAACGATCTGCTCAACGACAAAAAGCCGGCTGAAGCGGTCACCCAACTCACGCCGAAACTGATCACTCGCGACAACGTCGGTTCCTACAGCGGCTGGTCCAGCAAGCACTGAGACGCAGGCCTGAAGGAGTCAGCGCCGTGATCAAAATGGAAGACGTGGCGAAGCGGGCGCGGGTGTCGACGTCGACCGTTTCACACGTGCTCAACGGCACGCGCAAGGTCAGCGCCAAGACGGTGGAAGCGGTGCAGCGGGCGGTTCAGGAGTTGGGCTACGTCCCCAACACCCTGGCGCGCTCGCTGGCCCGTTCGCTCACCAACACCATCGGCGTGGCGATCTCGGCGCTGTCGAACCACTATTTCAGCGAGACCGTGCACGCCATCGAAACCGAATGCGCGCGCCACGGCATCATGATGTTGTTCGTCGACACCCACGACGATCCCGCCCAGGAACTGCGCGTGGTTCAGGCGCTGCACCATCGTCGCGTCGACGGGATTCTGCTCGCGCCGTCCAGCGACCCGCAGCAGGCTGCGTTGGCCTACCTGCGCAGCAACGCCATTCCCAGCGTGCTGGTGGACCGGATGGCGGTCGAGGGTTTCGATCAGGTCGGCGTCGAGAATCGCCAGGCCACCCGCGAGTTGGTCGCTCATCTGATCGGCCACGGTCACCGGCGCATCGGCATGATTGCCGGGCATCGCGGCCTGAGCACGACGGAGGAGCGGATCGAGGGCTACCGGCAGGCGCTGTTGGACGCTGACGTACCGTGGGATCCGCAGTTGCTGATCGACGGCGAGTCGAACAGCGAATCCGCACGGGTCGCCACTGCTCAGTTGTTGCGCTTGAACCCGCCGCCCACGGCGATTCTGGCGGCGAATAACCTGATGACCATTGGCGCGATGCACGCCTTGCGTGACGCCCACATCGACGTGCCCGAGCAAATGGCGCTGGTGGGTTTTGATGATTTCGACTGGGCGGATTTTTTCCTGCCGCGCTTGAGCGTGATTGCTCAGCCGGTGCAGGCCCTGGGCGCGCGGGCGGTGCAGTTGCTGTTGCAGCGCATTGATAAGCCCGAGGGCAAACGAGTGTCGGAGCGACTGGCGCCGACCTTACGGATTCGCAACTCGTGCGGGTGCCCTTGAGCGTCCGCTGCCAGTCACCGGATTTTCAGGCACTGAACTCTTAAGCACCGAACGCTCAAGCACCAACTTTCAGGAACCGAATTTTCATGAATCACCTTGTTTCCCTGGGCCTTGACCTCGGCACGTCCGAGCTCAAGGCCGTGCTGCTGGACGGCGAAGGCGTGGTGCTGGCCCAGGCCGGTGCGCGGGTGGAAGTCAGCCGCCGGCAGTCGGGCTGGTCGGAGCAGAACCCCGCCGATTGGTGGCAGGCCTGCCTGTCAGCGCTCGGGCAGTTGCGGGCAAGCGATCCCCAGGCATGGGCGCGGGTCGGCTGCATCGGCTTGTCGGGGCAGATGCACGGTGCCGTTCTGTTGGGTGCGGCGGAGCAGGTGCTGTACCCGGCGATTCTTTGGGACGACTCCCGCGCTGTGCTTCAGGCATCGCAGCTGAACAACGATTTTCCGGAGTACGCCGGCGTCACCGGCAGCCTGGCCATGGCCGGGCTCACCGCGCCGAAGCTTCTGTGGATGCAGCAGCACGAACCGCAGGTGTTTGCGCGTATCGCCAGCGTGCTGTCACCGAAGGATTACCTGCGCTTGCTGCTGACCGGCGAGCAGGTGAGCGACATGTCTGACGCCGCTGGCACGTTGTGGCTGGATGTGGCCAAGCGCGAGTGGTACGCGCCGATGCTTCACGCCACCGGGCTGACGATCGAGCAGATGCCCCGGTTGCTGGAGGCCGATCAACCGTCGGCCGGGCTGAGTGCCGAGGCGGCGGATGCCCTGGGGCTGCCGCTGGGTCTGCCCGTGGCCGCAGGCGGGGGTGACAACCCGGTTTCGGCGGTGGGCATCGGCGCGATCAACGCCGGTGATGCGTTCGTTACCCTCGGCACCAGTGCGGCCATCGTCGCGATCACCGACCATCCGGCGGGCAATCCGGGCAGCGCCGTGCACAGCTTCTGCCACGCGCTGCCGCAGCGGTGGTACACCATGGGCGCGATGCTGGCCGGGGCGAGTTGCCTGCGCTGGGTCACTCGGTTGCTGGGTCAGCCCAGTGAGCAGGCGTTGCTCGATCAGGTTCACGCTGAGTTGCCGGTCGATCAGCCGGTGGCGGTTTCCAGCCCACTGTTTCTGCCCTACCTCGCGGGCGAGCGCACGCCCCACAACGACCCGCTGTTGCGCGGTGGATTCATGAACCTGGCCCATGACTGCACGCCAGCGATGCTGGGTTATGCGGTACTGGAGGGCGTCGGTTTCGGGCTGCTGGACGCGATGAACGCCACGCTGTCCGCCGGCGCGACGGTTAACGCCTGCGCCCTGGTGGGCGGCGGTGCACGCAGCGAATACTGGGCGCAGTTACTCGCCAACATCCTTGATCGCGAGGTGTACACGTTGCACGGCAGCGAACTCAGCGCCTGCATTGGCGCGGCGAAGCTGGGATTTCTGTCGATCGGGGAGGGGGCCGAGTGGCTGAAGCGGGGGATGGCGGTGAAGGCGCGGTATCAGCCGATGCCGGCGGTGCAGGGGGCGTTGAAGGCCCGCTACGGGAAATTCAAAGGCTTGCTCGGTGCCGCGCAGGGATTGCGTTGGTGACGTTCGGAGTGTGGGGGAGTGAGCTTGCTCACGAAGACTGCATTTCATCCGCTGGAGGTTTAGCGGATGTGATACATCTTCGCGAGCAAGCTCGCTCCCACAGGTTTGGTGTTTCCAGGCAGAGGGTGGGAACGATCAATCAACATCAAAGGCTTCCCGGCTAAAGCCGGTCCTACCATACAGCCGGTCCCACCATAAAGCCGGTCCCACTGACGGCATGCGGTGCGTAGGACCGGCTTTAGCCGGGAAGAGGGCGGTTAGCCCACTGGAATCCCGGCTCAGACCTTCATCGTCGGCGGCAACTCCATCAATTTATCCAGCGTAATCGGCAGATCCCGAATGCGTTTGCCGGTAGCGTGTGAAACCGCATTCGCCACCGCCGCAGCCAGGCCGGTGATGCCGATTTCACCAATACCGCGAGCGCCGAACTCGTTGAGCTCGAAGTCCGGGTAGTCCAGCAGGATCACATCGATCTCCGGCTGGTCGGCGTGCACCGGCACCACGTATTCGGCGTAGTTATTGTTCACCGGCATGCCGTTGCGCTCGTCGAAGTCCGTCGCCTCAAACAGCGCCATGCCGACGCCCATGACGATGGCGCCTTCGACCTGATTGAGCGCGGTTTTCTGGTTGATCACCTTGCCCACGTCAATCGCACTCACCACCCGCGACACGCGCAGCCGCGAGATGCCCGGGTCCCAGCGTACTTCAACGAAATGCACGCCGAACGAGCGAAACGAATGCTTGCTGGTGTCGTTCATGCCGGTTTTGGCTTCACCGAACGCGCTGGACTGCTTCTGCGCCTTGAGCACGTCGGCGATGGCAAAGGTCTTGTCGCCGCTTTTCAACTGACCCTGCTCGAAACTCACCTGATCAGCCTTGACCCCGGCAAACACGCCCTTGGGCGCAGTCGCGAACGCCTTCAACTGGTCAACGGCCTGGCGGGTGGCCTCGGCAATGGCCGGCAGCACACTGGCGGTCGCCCATGATCCCCCCGACACCGGCGCCGGCGGGAACGACGAATTGCCCAGCTCGACCTCGATCTTGTCCAGCGGGATGCCGGTGATGCTGCTGACCACTTGAGCCACGATGGTGTAGGTGCCGGTGCCGATGTCCTGCACCCCGCAAATGGCCCAGGCCGTGCCGTCGGCGCGCAGCGCAACCTGCGCCTCTGCCGGCGTGCGATAGGCGTCCCAGTTACAGGCGGCCATGCCATACCCGATGATCTCGGTGCCGTCCTTCATCGAACCCGGCGCCGGGTTGCGTTTGTTCCAGCCGAAGCGCTCGGCGGCCTTGTCGATGCACTCCTGCAAATGATTGCTCGACCACGGCAGGTTCTGGCTTTCATCGCGCTCGGAGACGTTGAGCTTGCGGAATGCCAGCGGGTCCATGCCGATCTTTTCCGCCATCTCGTCCATGGCCGACTCCAGGGCGAACAGCCCCGGCGCAGCACCTGGCGCACGCATGGAGGTCGGCGTGCCGCGATTGACCTCGATGATCTTGTGGGTGACCAGCACGTTCGCGCAGCTGTAGAGGCTCTTGGTCGAGGTGCCGCAGTTTTCCTTGTACGGGTCGGTAAAGGACGTGGTGTTGATGGATTCGTGGCGCACCGACAGCAGCTTGCCCTTGTCGTCGGTTGCCAGGCGCATGCGCTGACGGGTCTCCGGGCGATGGCCGGTGGTGGTGAACATTTGCTGGCGCGGCACGACCAGCTGCACGGGACGCTTGAGCACCTTGGCGGCGGCGCAGGCGGCGACCGAGTGCGGCCAGATCCACAGCTTGCTGCCGAAACCCGAGCCAATGAACGGCGCACGCACCTCGACCTTCTCCGGGATCAGGCCGAAGATCTTCGCCAGGGAATTGCGGTGGGCGACCACGCCCTGGGTGGCTTCGTAGACGATCAGGCGCCCGTCTTCCCAACTGGCGACCGTGGCGTGCATTTCCATCGGGTTGTGGGTTTCGACGGGGGTCGAGTAGGTGGCGTCGATGCTGTGAGCGGCACTGTCGAACGCAGCGGCGGCGTCACCCCGGGTGTGGTTCGGGCTGCCGTCCTGCAAGGCGCCGGCTTTCAAGCCTTGTTCGAGGTTGGCGACCGCGTCGGTCTTGCTGTAGCTGACTTTGATCTTGTAGGCCGCGGCCCGCGCATGCTCGAAGGTGTCGGCCACCACCAGGGCGACGAACTGCCCGGCGTAGTGCACGGTGTCGTCCTCGAACGGCAGGCGGCTTTCGTCGGACTTGGCTGCCTTGAGGATCTGCGCAAACGACATCGGCAGCGTCGAGTTGTGATAGAGCGGCGGGAAGTTGCCGTGATGCAGAATCTCCAGCACGCCCGGCGATTTACGCGCCGCGTCCAGATCCAGGCCGGTGATCTTGCCGCTGGCGACGGTGCTGAATACACCGTAGCCGTAAGCCATATTGTTCAGGTGATGGTCGGACGCGTACATCGCGCTGCCGGTGACCTTACGCTGGCCATCGATGCGGCGGGGTGCCGAGCCAATCATTGCATCAGTCATGGTGAATCCTCCGGTCAGGCGTTCAAGGTGCCGAGATTGCGCACGATGGCCTGTTGCCCCAACGCGATCTTGTAGGCGTTATGGCGATAGGCTTTGGCGCCCTTGAGGGCGATGGCGGCGACTTTCTCGAGGGTCTGCGGCGTCAGGGTCTGGCCCTTCAACGCCTGCTCGGCTTCGATCGAACGCCAGGGTTTGGTGCCGACGCCGCCCAGTGCCACCCGCGCTTCGCGCACGGTCTGGCCGTCCATGACGACAATCACCGCGCTGGACGCCAGGGCGAATTGGTAGGAGGCGCGATCGCGCAGTTTCAGGTAAGCGGACTTATTACCGGCCAGCGGCGCGGCCAGGACCACGTGGGTGATCAACTCATCGTCCAGCAGCGCGTGTTCTTTCCACGGCGTCGAGCCGGGCAGCAGGTGGAAGTCAGCGAAGTCAACGCTGCGCTTGCCTTTCGGACCCTGCACCTCGACCGTCGCACCAATGGCGACCATCGCCACGCACATGTCTGAAGGATGGGAGGCAATGCACTGGTCGCTGGTGCCGAGCACCGCGTGCACGCTGCGATTATGCCCGTCGATAGCGGCGCAACCCGAGCCCGGTTCGCGCTTGTTGCAGGGCGAATAGCCGTCGCGGAAATAGTTGCAGCGCACCCGCTGCATCACGTTGCCAGCCGTGGTGGCCTTGTTGCGCAACTGAGTCGTGGCGCCGGAGAGCAGCGCCTGGGACAGCACGGCGTAGTGCTCGACGATGTGCGAGTGATGGGCCAGTTCGGTATTGCTGACCAGCGCACCGATGCGCACGCTGCCGTCCTTCTGCACCTCGATCTGCTTGAGGGACAGGTGGTTGACGTCGATCACCTGATCGGCCGGCATGATGTCGAGCTTGACCAGGTCAAGGAGCGTCGTGCCACCGGCTAGGAAGAAGGTCGTCGGGCTTTTTGCGTGGGTCGTCACGGCCTGTTCGACGCTGCTGGCGCGTACGTAATCAAAGGCTCTCATCAGCTCACCTCCTGGACTTTGATGCGCGCCGACTGGATCGCCGCGAGGATGTTCTTGTACGCGCCGCAGCGGCAAATGTTGCCGCTCATGGCTTCGCGCACGCTGTGGTCGTCGGTGCCGATGTTCTTGTCTTTGAGCAAGGCCGCGGCGCTCATGATCTGCCCGGAAGTGCAATAGCCGCACTGGTAGGCATCGTGTTCCCAGAAAGCTTCCTGCACCGGGTGCAGCGTGCCGTTTTGCGCCAGGCCTTCGATGGTGGTGATGTCGTCGCCTTCGTGCATGGCTGCGAGGGACAGGCACGAATTGATCGCTACGCCATTCACGTGAACCGTGCAGGCGCCGCACTGGCCGTGGTCGCAGCCTTTCTTGGTGCCGGTGAGTTGCAGGCGATCGCGCAGTACATCCAGCAACGCAGCGTTGGCCGGCAGGTTCAGGGTGTGGGCCTGGCCGTTGACCTTCAGGGTCATGCGCCGCTCGTCGGCCGCGGGCGGGTCGAGGTCATCGGCGACGGCGGCCTGGGCTTCCAGCGCCTGGGTCCAGATCGGCGCCGTCGCGGCAGCAAGGCTGGACACGCCGATGGATTTCAGGAAATTGCGGCGAGAAGGGACAGTGAAGGCCTTGAGGTCACAAGCCAGTTCTTCTTTATTGGGGCGATCAGGCTGATCGGTCATGAAAGGGTTCCTCGTCAGCGTTGGGTCAGACCTGGCGGCCGACGGTGGGCGGACGCGCGGGCAGGGACGGCAGGTGGATCGGCATGCAGTAGGGCTGGGGCAACGGCAGTTTTTCAATGTGACGGCAGGCGTTCACGATAACCAATGCGCAGGCATGGCATTTCGTTGAATCCGTGCATGCACTTGTGAGCTGTGCTTTCTAATCCGTGGCGTTTGTGTCAGCAACGAGGGCTGGCGCCTTGTCGGACTCAGTTAAAGCAGGCAGTGCTGGCCATGGCTCAAGGGTTGTGACCGAGGCACCGGGGGATGGTTGCGGATATTTCTCGAGCGGAAAAATCACAGGATGTTACAAGTGCCCGGGCCGCGGAATCCGGCCCGGGGACGTTCAGCGTCAGGCGGCCGACGCTTCTTCTTTCAATGTCGCCATGTCGATGACAAAGCGGTACTTCACGTCACCCTTGATCATGCGTTCGTAGGCTTCGTTGATGTCCTTCATGTGGATCATCTCGATGTCGGAGACGATGCCGTGCTTCGCACAGAAGTCTAGCATGTTCTGGGTTTCCTGAATCCCGCCGATGAGCGAGCCGGCGATGCTGCGGCGTTTGAAGATCAGGTTGAACACCCCTGGCGACGGGTGCGGCTGATCCGGCGCGCCCACCAGGGTCATGGTGCCGTCACGCTTGAGCAGGTTCAGGAACGGATCAAGGTTGTGTGGCGCCGCCACGGTGTTGAGGATGAAGTCGAGCTGATTGGCCTGGGTCGCCATTTCATCGGCGTTTTTCGACACGATGACTTCATCGGCGCCCAGGCGCAGGCCGTCTTCGCGCTTGTTCGGCGACGTGGTGAACAGCACCACGTGAGCGCCCATGGCATGGGCGATCTTCACCGCCATGTGACCGAGACCGCCCAGCCCGACGACGCCGACCTTCTTGCCCGGGCCGACTTTCCAGTGGTGCAGCGGCGAGTAAGTGGTGATCCCGGCGCAGAGCAGCGGGGCGACGGCGGCCAGATTGTCGCTGTGGGAAATCTTCAGGACGAACTTCTCTTTCACCACGATCTTGTCGGAGTAACCGCCAAAGGTGTTCTCGCCGCCAAACACCGGGCCGTTGTAAGTGCCGGTGAAGCCGTTCTCGCAGTATTGCTCTTCGCCTTCCGCGCAGGACGCGCAGTGCTGGCAGCTGTCGACCATGCAGCCGACGCCGGCGAGGTCGCCGACCTTGAAGTGGGTGACGTTGGCGCCGACGGCCGTGACCTTGCCGACAATCTCGTGGCCCGGCACCGACGGATACAGGGTGTTGTTCCATTCGTTGCGTGCGGTGTGCAGGTCCGAGTGGCAGACGCCACAGAACAGGATGTCGATCTGCACATCGTCGGCCCCCGGCTCGCGGCGCTCGATGTGCAGCGGGGCCAGTTTGTCAGTGGGTTTTTGCGCGGCGTAGCTGTAAGTCTTTATCATTGGGTGATCATCTCCAGTGAGGCAAAAAGACGGGTAACAGCAATCAGTGACAGGCGAGGGCGCTCAAAGGTCAATGCCGAAACATGAAACCGTCGCCGCCGGGCTGTTTGGCGAGCTGTATGAAGCGCACTGAGTCAACAGGGTGCCGGGTCAAATCTTTCAATTTGCAGGGCGCTACCGTGCCGTGCGGCGGGTAATTGCAATAAATGTCGTGGAAACCGGTTTTTTCGTCGCGAATAGACTGCAAATCCGAATATGCCGCTTGCAACCTTCTGTCACACCCCATGAAGATAGCGCAGTCCGACGCTGGCAATGGAGCGCCTATGAATTTCCCACTTTCGACCCCCTGCGGGTACACGTCCATTGCCGACGATTGTATGCCTGCGCCCGTCGATAACGACGCCCTGACCGCGGTCGGGTTGTCCGGGGAAAGTTCGTTGGACGCCTTGCTGCGCGCCGCCCGGCAGACTGCACCCACCTTGACCTGGGCCGCTTATCGTGCCGGCCAGCAAATGCACCTGCTGGGGCAGGGCTGTTCCGCCACGGACTGGCCAACGTTGATCCCCCGGGAGGAATTCGACGGTTACTGCCGCCAGCACCATCTGCAGCGTTGGGTGACCGGCCATGGCGAGTCCGCGTTGGGCTGGCTGTTGATGCCGGAGGCGCACTCCGACGATCCGTACTTCGCCGAGCTGGCCGGCCGCCTCGGCCTGCGCCTGCAAACCGATGCGCTGGCCCGGGCCCAGGCCACCCAGCGGGTGCTCTATGAAATCACTTACCTGGCCAGCTCCACCCGTGACCGCTCGGCGTTTTTGCAGGGCGTGCACCAGCAGCTCTCGACCCTGATCGACGCAGAAAACTTTTACCTCGCGCTCTACGAAAGCCACAGCGGGAAGATCACCTACCCTTATTACATTGACATCACTGACCTCGACGCCCTCGAAGCGGAAACCTACGAGTTTCTCGATCCCGAGCGGCTGTCCATGACCGGTTATGTGCTGACCACCGAGCAGGCGCTGTTCGTTGACGCCGCCGCCATCGAGCGGGCACGCGTGCTGGATCGGTTTCACTGCGTGGGCCATCGCCCCGAATTCTGGATGGGCGCGCCGCTGAAAAACGCCTCCGACGACGTGTTCGGCATGCTGGCGATGCAGGTCTACGATGTGGCCCGGGTCTACAGCGTCGAGGATCAGGAGCTGTTTCTGGTGGTGGCGCGCCACGTCGCGATGGCCCTGGACCGCATCCTGCACCGCGCGCAACTGGAAGAAACCGTCGCCCGCCGCACCCTTGAGCTGTCCCGCCTGAACGACGCCCTGCGCAACGAAGTGGCCGACCGCGAACGCGCCGAGCACTTGCAGAGCGCGCTGTTCCAGATCACAGAGCTGTCCAGCCAACCCGGCGACATGACCGACCTGTTCAAAAGCCTGCACGGCATCGTTGGCGAACTGCTGTTTGCCCTTAACTTCTATATCGCGCTGTTCGACGACGCCACCGGCGAGGTGACGTTTCCCTACTACGTGGACGAACGCCTGACCCGCCGCCCTGACCCGCGCCGTGGCGAGCGGGGCTTTACCGAGTACGTCATCCGCCAGCGCCGGCCGTGCCTGATCGACGGTGCCGAGGCGCGCTGGCTGGAAAGCATCGGCGAGATCACCCTGCAGAACGAGGTCAACCGGTCGAGCTCGTGGCTGGGCATTCCGTTGTTCGACGGCGACGTGGTGCGTGGCGTGCTGGCGGTGCAGAGCTACACCTCCCATGTCAGCTACTCGTTGCGCGATCAGGAGCTGCTGACCTTCGTGTCACGCCACATCGACACGGCCTTGTCCCGACGCAGCGCTGCCGAGGCCATTCATACCGCCAATCTGCGTCTGGAAGCGCGGGTTCAGGACCGCACCCGGGAGCTGGACTACGCCAACGCCAAGCTGCAACACGAAAACGCCCACGACGCGCTGACCGGCCTGCCCAACCGCAGCCATTTGCAGCAGCGCCTGAGGGACGCGTGGGAGAAATTCTGTGAGAAGGGCGAGGAACTGGCGGTGATGTTTATCGACCTCGACCGCTTCAAAATGGTCAACGACAGCCTCGGCCATCATTCAGGTGACTTGCTGCTGATCCAGGCAGCTGACCGGCTGCGCCAGTGCATGCGCGACAGTGATTTGCTCGCCCGGCTGGGCGGTGATGAATTCGCCGTACTGGCCTACGCCGCGCCGCCGGACATCACCGTGGCGATTGCCGAGCGCATTCTGCTGGCCTTCGACGTGCCGTTCTACATCGACGGCCACGCGGTGTTTTCGTCGTGCAGCATCGGCGTGGTCGGCGCTGACCTGCAGTTTCACAGCGAGCCGGCGGATTTGCTCCGTGACGCCGACACCGCCATGTACCGGGTCAAGAATGCCGGGCGCGACAGCTACGCCGTGTTCAACCAGGAAGTGCGCCGCGAGGTGTCCGACCAGATGGAGCAGGAGACCGCGCTGCGCAATGCCCTCAAGCGCACCGACGAACTGGTGCCGTACTTCCAGCCAATCATCGATGTCGCCAGCGGCCGGATTCTGGCCCTCGAAGCCCTTATTCGCTGGCGTCAGGCCGATGGCCGGATCGTCGCGCCGGGGCAGTTTCTGCCGGCGCTGGAAGGCCTGCGCCTGATCGGCCGGCTGGACCTGTACATGCTGCAGCAAGTGGTGGCGATCCTTGCCCATCCCGACCATACGCACTGGCCGACGGTGCACGTCAACTGCTCCAGCTACAGCATCACCCGTCCGGAATTTTCCAGCGAGGTGCTGGGTTTGCTCAACCAGCATGGCGTGGCGGCATCGCGTATCTGCCTGGAACTCACCGAAGGCGCGCTGGTGGCCGAGCCCGAGCTGGCACGCCAGGCCATGAAGCACCTGGCGGACAACGGCGTGTCGGTGGTCCTTGATGACTTCGGCGCCGGGTTCTCCTCCCTCAGTTACGTGCATCAGTACCACTTCAGCGGGCTCAAGATCGACAAGTCGTTCACCCTGGAACTGACCACCAGCTCCCGCAGCCGGGCCATCGTTCGCGCCATTGTGCGGATGGCCGAATCCCTCGGGCTGACGGTGGTGGCGGAGGGAGTGGAAGACGCCGCGACCCTGGATCTGCTGCGGGAAATGGGCGCGGGTCAGGCGCAGGGTTACTACTTCTCGATGCCGGTGCCCCAGGACAAGCTGGATTTGAGCGCGTTGCTGTAACACAGGGCGGCCGGTCTGGGGAGATGACTCAGGTCGGCCGTCGCGATATCGTGAAACATTCCGCAACATTTCTCTCCGGGGCGAGTCAACGCTACATCTCCCTGCAAAGAATTGTTCATGAAAACGCCTCGACCCTCCGCACGTCTCAAGCCGCTCAACGAATTACGTAATCTGAAGATGGCCCGTTCTGCCCACGCGTATGTGCGCGGCAGCACGGTGCAGTTTTACGAATGGCTGCACAGCCAGTCTGGCCGACGCTTGCCCAGTGGCCCGCCGGTGTGGATCTGCGGCGACTGCCACGCGGGTAACCTCGGCCCGACCGGCGATTCGAAAGGGCGCATCGACATCCACATCCGCGACCTGGATCAGACCGTGATCGGCAACCCGGCCCACGATCTGGTGCGTCTGGCGTTGTCTCTGGCCACCGCTGCCCGGGGGTCCGATCTGCCCGGCGTCGCCACCGCCAGAATGCTCGAAGAGATGATGCAGGGTTATGAGCTGGCGTTCGAAGACGGCGCCGACGAGGAGCCCGCACGTCCGGCACAGGTCAAGGCGGGGATGCGCAGCGCGGTTCAGAGGACCTGGAAGCACCTGGCTCAAGAGCGCATCGAAGACACCCGGCCGACCATTCCGCTGGGCAAGCATTTCTGGTCGTTGTCCCGGGATGAGCGCCATGGGCTGAAAGACCTGTGCTCGACGCCGGAGATTCATGCGCTGGTCACCTCGTTGAAAGGCCGATCCAAGGATGACCGCGTCGAGATGCTCGATTGTGCCTACTGGGTCAAGGGTTGCAGCTCCCTGGGCCTGCTGCGTTATGCGGTCCTGCTGAGCGTGGGCGACGATGAGGATCAGGAATATTGCCTGCTCGACGTCAAGGAAGCGGTCGCTGCCGCCGCGCCGCGCACTCCGCGCGCGGGCATGCCCCGGGACAACGGCAAGCGCGTGGTGGAAGGGGCCCGGCATCTTTCGCCGGGGCTCGGCAACCGGATGATCGCGACGCGCATGCTGGATCATGGCTTCTTCGTCCGCGAGCTGCTGCCCCAGGACATGAAGCTTGAACTCGATCAGCTGAGCGAACGCGAAGCCATGAAAGCCGCCGGTTATCTGGCCCGCGTCGTCGGACTGGCCCACGCCCGGCAGATGGACCTCTCCACGCGCTCGTCGTGGATGCGAGAACTGCAACTCAACCGTTCGCACACCCTGGATGCGCCGTCGTGGCTGTGGAGCAACGTCGTGCATCTGGTGGGGAGCCATGAGCAGGGCTATCTCGAGCATTGCCGGCGGTATGCGCTGGAGAATTGATACCGGCTCAGGATTCGATTCGGACGTTGAGGCCCACTTGACCTCCACTTAGGTGGAGGTTCGAGACTGGGGGCCCTTATGTTCAGGATCACTGCCATGACGCCAACCCCCGCTGCTGCTCCGTTCACCTTGTACAACCCGGAAGGCTTGTACGATCCCGCCCCCAACGCCTATTCCCACCTTGCCGTCGTTGGCCCGGGCGCCGAGTGGCTGTTCGTCGCCGGCCAGGGCGGGGAGGACGCTCAAGGCCAGCTGTCCCCGGATTTTGCCGATCAGGCGGCCCACGCCATAGCTAACGTCCGCATCGCCCTGCAATCGCGTGGGGCCGACCTTCGGCATATCTTCAAACTGACGCTCCTGATGGTTGATCACTCCGAAGACCGGTTGCGCTTGTGGGTCGAGCAGGCGGATCTCGCATGGGCGGACAACATGAAGCCGGTGTGCACACTCATCCCCGTCCCACGCCTGGCGCTGGACGGCATGCTGATCGAGATCGAAGCAGTGGCGGCGCTTAGGCCCAGAGACTGACTGGTTTTTAGTGGGACCGGCTTCAGCCGGGAAGGGGCCAGTGCGAGCACCATCAATTCTGCAGCGTGACCGCCAACGCCTTCCCGGCTAAAGCCGGTCCCACAGTCGAGGTTTGTCAATGCCACTGGGTATACGCCGTCTCGTAGTAGGACCGGCTTCAGCCGGGAAGAGGCCCGCGTGAGCAGCATCAATTCGGCAGCGTGACAACCGACGCCTTCCCGGCTGAAGCCGGTCCTACAGCCGAGGTTAGCCAATCCCAACGGGTGCACGCGGTCTGGTGGTAGGACCCTTAGTAGGACCGGCTTCAGCCGGGAAGAGGCCCGCGTGAGCTCCATCAATTCTGCAGCGTGACCACCGACGCCTTCCCGGCTAAAGCCGGTCCTACAGTCGAGGTTTGCCAATCCCGTTGGGTGTACGCGGTCTCGTAATAGGACCCTTAGTAGGACCGGCTTCAGCCGGGAAGAGGCCCGCGTGAGCTCCATCAATTCTGCAGCGTAATGTAGTGGTCAACTAATTCCGGACACCTCGATAGGTTGTTTCAAGGCCACCGTCCGTTCGTAAACGGTCGGTGGCAGATACCCCAGTTTTGAGTGCAGCCGCTCGTTGTTGTAATACCCAACGATATATTGAGTGATGTCGCGTACCGCTTCGCCATGGTTGGCGTAATTGCGCCGCCATACCCGCTCCATTTTCAGGCTCAGGAAGAAGCGCTCCATCACCGCATTGTCCCAGCAGTTGCCCTTACGGCTCATGCTTTGCTGCATCCCGTGCCTGGCCAGCAGCGATCTGTAGATTGCGCTCGCATATTGGCTGCCGCGATCGGAGTGAGCGATCAGGCCAGGCGGCGGTTGACGCTGCGCGACGGCCATCTGCATCGCGCTGCACACCAGCTCTGCAGGCATGTTTGGGGCCATCGCCCAACCCACGATCTTGCGCGAGAACAAGTCCAGCACCACGGCCAGATAGAGCCAGCCGCTGCGCGTTCCTATGTAGGTAATGTCGGCGACCCAGGCGGTATTCACAGCCTGCGGTTCAAACTGACGGTTCAACACATTTTCAGCGATTGGCAGGTCATGCTTGCTGTCGGTCGTATGCACAAACTTAGGTTTCCACGCCGAGCGCAAACCATGGGCTCGCATCAGGCGGCGGACTTTATAGCGGCCTATTTCCATGCCCTTGGCCCGCAGAGCCTTGGTTAAAGAGCGGCTGCCGGAGCAGCCGTCGCTCACGGCAAACGATGCCTTGAGCTGCGCGACAATGGGACAACTGAGCCGAACAGGTGCTTGTGCACGCTTACGGGCCTCGTAAAAACCTGATCGACTGACGTTCAGCAGACGACAGACATGCGCCACCGGATAAGCCTTCTGTTGCAGTTGCCGAACAAGCCGATACGTCACTTCAGTTCGCGGGCAAAGAAGGCGGTAGCCTTTTTTAGGATGTCGTTGTCCATCTTGAGCTGCCGGTTTTCCTGCTCCAGCTGCCGAATGCGCTGTTGCTCAGCCGTCAGCGGGTTTCCTATCCCGGCCTGGCCCAACTGCTCGGCGTCGTATTGGCGGATCCACCGTCGTACGGCCGTCTCACCGAGATTCTGGTCCTGGCAAACCTGCGGAACGGTCAGCCCCTGATCCCTGACCATCTTTACGACTTCCAGTTTGTAGCTGTCATCAAACCTGTTGCGTTTTCTGGTCATGTAGAACTCCTCGATAAATGTATTTTCCACTTATCGAGGTGTCCGGGGAAATTAGACCACTGCATAACCGCCAACGCCTTCCCGGCTAAAGCCGGTCCTACAGTCGAGGTTTGCCAATGCCACTGGGTGTACGCGGTCTCGTAGTAGGACCCTTAGTAGGACCGGCTTCAGCCGGGAAGAGGCCCGCGTGAGCTCCATCAATTCTGCAGCGTAACCGCCAACGCCTTCCCGGCTGAAGCCGGTCCTGCAGTCGAGGTTTGCCAAGGCCACTGGGTGTACGCGGTCTCGTAGTAGGACCCTTAGTAGGACCGGCTACAGCCGGGAAGAGGCCAGTGTGAGCGCCATCAATTCTGCAGCGTGCCCGCCGGCGCCTTCCTGGCTAAAGCCGGGCATACAGTCGAGATTTGCCGATCCCATTGGGTGTACGCGGTCTCGTAGGACCGGCTTCAGCCGGGAAGAGGCCCGCATGAGCACCATCAATTCTGCAGCGTGACAACCGACGCCTTCCCGGCTAAAGCCGGTCCTACAGTCGAGGTTTGCCTGTACCCCAGGGAGTACGCGGTCGATTAGTGGGGCCGGCTTCAGCCGGGAAATCACCTGCAAAACCCATAACAGGCGAACCGGGCGGACCGCTTGCTGGTAAATTGGCGCACGCGTCATTTGTTGAGCCATCATTGGCTCCAGAATGGCGGACAGGCGCGGGTCGACCAGCCCTGTTCTCGACGCTTATCTTTATTCAATCTTTCCTGCTGAAGGGATTTAAACCATGCGGCAATTTGCGGCCCTCGCTCTGTTTCTCAGTCTCAATGCATTCGCCCAGGACGCGCCCCAGCCGATCGCCAAATGGACGCTGCTCGACCAGTTCGACAAGGCCTATACCCTGGACGATCAGGCCCAGGTGCTGTTGATCGCCCGCAGCATGGCGGCGGCGAAGATGGTCAACGCCGCACTGGAAGACAATCCCGAGGGTTACCTGGAGCAGCGTCACGTTGTGTACGTGGCGGACATCGAGAAGATGCCGTCCCTGGTAAAGATGGTGGCTGTGCCTGCCATGCGTTCGGCCAAGTACCGCATCCTGCTGGACCGCGAAGCCCGGGTCGCTTCGGCCTACGACGGCGACCGCGACACCGTGCAGTGGCTGACCCTGAAAAACGGCGCGGTCGTCCGTCAGGAACGGTTCTCGGACGGCGAACAGCTCAAGCAAGCCATTGCCAAGCTGGGTTCGCAGTCGGCTAGCCGTTGAGCCCAGCCTTCTCGAAGATCAGCCGCAGGTAGCCGGCGATGGTCGATGCATCGCCGTAAACCTCGCGCAGCGCCTGCTCGGCGCTGGACAGGTGCAGCGCGAGTTGCCGCTTGACCTTGTCCTCGCCGTACAGCGAAACGAAGGTCGATTTGCCGTCGTCCTTGCCTTGATCCTTGTCGCTGTCGGCGCAGCGGTCGCGCAAATCGTCGTACATCTGGAACGCCTGGCCCAGCTCCATGGCGAAGTTCTGCAACAGCGGCCGCTGATCGTCCCGCGCGCCGCTGATGAGCCAGACCATGTCCATGATCGCGCCGAACAACACGCCGGTTTTCAGGTTGTTGGTCAGGGCGATCTCGTCCGCGTCACGGCTACGCTGGCCGTCGCGCAAATCCTGAAACTGCCCGCGCACCAGCCCTTGCATGCCTACCGTATTGGCCAGCACCTCGACCAGTTCAGTGCGGGTGGTGGCGGCCAGATCGCTGATGCTGGCGACGACGCCGAAGGCGCGGCTGAGCAGGGCGATGGCGGTCAGAATGGCCACATCTTCACCGAACTTCAGGTGAACCGTGGGCTGGCCGCGTCGCAGCGACGCGTTGTCCATGCACGGCATGTCGTCGAGCACCAGGGATGCGGCGTGAATCATCTCGACGGCGCAGCCCAGGTCCACGGCCTGTCGCCTGATCGTGCGACTGTTCTCATGGCTGGCCTCGACCAGCCCTTCGGCCGCCAGCACCAACAGCACCGGGCGCATCCGCTTGCCCGGCGCCAACGTCGATTCACGCATGGCCAGGGCCACCAGATCGCGCTCGTTGCCGGATTCGGGCAGCAGCTCGGAGAGGCGCGTTTCGATTGCCGCCCGGACGTCTCCCAGTCGCCCGGCAAAGCCCGATTTGATTGTTGTGTCGACGTTACCTGCCATCGGTCTTTCCCTATGCTTTAGCGGTAAAACTGTTCGTCGCGGAGCGGTTCGGCGTGCGAGACCGGTCATCACGGAACGACTGCTGTTTCTAAATGCCTCAAGATACGGCAAAGTTGTACAGGAAAATCGGTTTTGTACAAGATTGCATCTGCAGAAGACCGTAGGGCCCGTTCAATAATTCAGCTGCATGGAGCGAGTATGACTCACAGCGATATGGGTCGTCGCAAAGACGATCACCTCGATATCGTGCTGGACAGGCGCGCCAGCGTGCGTACCTCCTTTTCCGGACTGGACGACATCCGCTTCGAACACTGTGCGCTGCCGGAATTGAATCTGGACGACATTGACGTGAGCGGCTCCCTGCTGGGCATCGCATTGCGCGCGCCGTTGCTTATCAGCTCCATGACCGGCGGGGCCGAGCGGGCCACCGCGATCAACCGTCATCTGGCCGAAGCCGCTCAGGAACTGGGCATCGCCATGGGCGTCGGCTCGCAGCGGGTGGCCTTGCAGAACGGCGGAGATCAGGGTCTGACCCGCGAACTGCGGCGTCTGGCGCCGGACATCGCGCTGCTGGGCAACATCGGCGCCGCGCAGCTGATCGAGCCTGACGGCCTGGACATGGCCCGCCGTGCGGTCGACATGCTTCAGGCCAACGCGTTGATTATTCATCTAAACCCCTTGCAGGAAGCGGTGCAGGTCGGTGGAGACCGGCGCTGGCAGGGCATTCTCGACGCCATCCACCGCGTGGTGCTCGATGTCGGCGTGCCGGTGGTGGTCAAGGAAGTGGGCGCTGGCCTGTCTGCTGATGTTGCACTGGCGCTGGTGAATGCCGGAGTACAGGTGCTGGACATCGCCGGGCTTGGCGGTACCAGTTGGGCCGCCGTCGAGGCCGAGCGCGCCGAAAACCCGGCCGATCGTGAAGTCGCCATGGCATTCGCGCAATGGGGCATCCCGACCGCCGTCAGCCTGGCCATGGTTCGCCAGGCCTTGCCCGACACGCCGCTGATTGCCTCCGGCGGCATTCACAATGGCATCGACGTGGCCAAGGCCATTCGGCTGGGCGCGGATGTCGTCGGCCAGGCCGCGGGCGTGCTGCGTAACGCAACCCTGTCCACTGCCGCCGTCATCGAACACTTCGACATCGTTATCCGCCAGTTGCGCATCGCCTGTTTCTGCACCGGTTCAGAGGACCTGCGCGCGTTGCGCAGTGCTCGCCTGGTGGCGCCCAACACCCTGCAGTCGTTGCTGTCATGACCCATTTTGCGGTGGTGGCGCCGGCATTCTACAGCCACTTTCAGGCGTTTCAGGCCCTGGCCGGGACGCTGATCGACCGGGGTCATCAGGTCACCTTTTTCCAGCAGGCCGATGCCCGCCGCTGGCTGACCGATCCGCGCATCGGCTTTCACGCCCTCGGTGCCCTCAGTCATCCGCCGGGCAGTCTTGAAGCAGCGCTGCGCCGTGCGGCCTGCTCGAACAATCCGTTGCGCCTGCGCCGGGTGATCCGCGACCTGTGCGACACCACGCGCATGCTGTGTGCCGAGTTGCCGTCTGCACTGGCGGTGCGGCAGATCGAGGCCCTGCTGTGCGATCAGATGGAAGCGGCGGGCGGCATGGTCGCCGAAGGGCTGGACTTGCCGTATGTCTCGGTGGCCTGCGCCTTGCCGGTCAACCGCGAGCCGCAGTTGCCGCTGCCGGTGATGCCCTTTGCCTACGCCACCGATGAACGCAGTCAGCATGTGTTCGAAGGCAGCCGCAAGGTGTACGACTGGCTGATGAGTCCGTTGAGCAAGGTGCTGCGTGATGCGTCACGGCGTCTGGCCATCGAGCCCCGCGACGGGCTGCATGAATGCCTCTCGCCGTATGCGCAGATCAGCCAGACGCTTCCCGGATTCGATTTCCCCCGTCAGCATCCACCGGCCAATTTTCACGCGGTCGGGCCACTGCGGGCGCCTCAGACCGAACAGCCGGGCGAATGGCCGATTGACCCCGCCCGGCCATTTATCTTCGCCAGCCTCGGCACGCTGCAGGGCAGTCGCTTTGACATGTTCCAACGCATCGCCACGGCCAGCCGACAATTGAATGCGCAGTTGCTGGTCGCCCATTGCGGCGGGCTGGATGCGCGGCAAGAGCAGCGGCTGATCCAGGCCGGCGCGACCTGGGTGACCGATTTCGCGCCGCAACAATGGGCGCTGCAACACGCCGATGCGGTGGTGACCCACGGCGGCTTGAACACCGTGATGGACGCTATCGTGGCGCGCACGCCGATGCTGGTCATGCCCATCGCGTTTGATCAGCCGGGCGTTGCGTCGCGCGTTACCCATGCCGGGATTGGCCTGCAATTGCGGCGCGGCGCCGGGGCCGGGCAGATTCGCGAGAGGCTGACGCAGCTGCGCGGGTTGCCCACCGAGCCTTTTGATCGCCTCGCAACGGAACTGGCCCGCGCCGGCGGCACGTCCCGCGCTGCCGACATTGTCGAAGCCGTGGTGCGCACGGGTGAGCCAGTGCTGGCGGGGTTGATGCCATGACCTACGATTTGATTCTTGCCGGCGGCGGCCTCGCCAACGGGCTGATCGCCTGGCGCCTCAAACAGCTGCGGCCGGAGCTGCGGGTGCTGTGCATCGAAGAGCAGACGCACCTGGGCGGCAATCACACCTGGTCCTACCACGAAGGCGACCTCACGGCCGAGCAGCATCAATGGCTGCAGCCCTTGGTGGTGCAGCGCTGGACCACCTATGACGTGCACTTCCCGCAACGCTCGCGACGGTTGAACAGTGGCTATGCCAGCATCACGTCGGAACGCTTTGCCGAGGTCATCGAGCCCGCTTTGGGCGATGCGCTCCTGACCGGCCGACGCATCACCGACCTCACTCCCAACGCCGTGGTGCTGGAAGGCGGCGAGCGGCTTCACGCCCGCGCGGTGATCGATGGCCGTGGCGTGCAGGCCACGGCGCACATGGTGCTGGGGCAGCAGGCGTTTCTGGGTCAGTTGCTGCGTTTGCAGGCGCCCCATGGCCTGACCGCGCCGATCATCATGGATGCCCGCGTCGCGCAGGGGGAGGGCTACCGCTTCGTCTACGTGCTGCCTTTTTCAGCTGACACCCTGCTGATCGAGGACACCCATTACGTCGACCAGCATTCGTTTTCATCTGACCAGCTTCGTCAGCACATCGCCGACTACGCCGCCGCCCAAGGCTGGGAGATTGCCGAGTGCCTGCGCGAAGAGCAGGGCGTGTTGCCGATCACCCTGGCCGGGGATTTCGCCGGGTTCTGGCGCGAAGCGGCGGGCCAGCCACGATCCGGTTTGCGGGCCGGGCTGTTTCATTGCACCACCGGCTATTCGCTGCCCCATGCCGTGCGGCTGGCGGAGTGGATCGCCGTTCAGTCCAGGCTGGATGCCGAGTCGCTGGACGCCGGCATTCGCGCTATCGCGCGGCACGCGTGGCACTCCCAGGGTTTCTATCGGCTGCTTAATCGCATGCTGTTCCTGGCCGGACGTCCGTCCAATCGCTGGCAGGTGATGCAGCGGTTCTATGGACTGTCCGAAGGCCTGATCAGCCGTTTCTACGCAGGCCGCAGCACCCTGGCCGACAAACTGCGAGTGCTCACCGGCAAGCCGCCCGTACCGATCGACGAGGCGGTCAAGGCCGCTGTTCGTTACCTGCCCAAGCATTACCAGGCCAGGCATCACCTGCCTAAGCACAACGAGAATTGAAATGACTCAAGCAAAAAGCGCAATTGTGATTGGTGCCGGTTTCGGCGGCCTGGCGTTGGCCATCCGGCTTCAGGCAGCGGGCGTGCAGACGACGCTGCTGGAAAAACGCGACAAGCCCGGTGGCCGCGCCTACGTCTACGAAGATCAGGGTTTTACCTTCGACGCGGGGCCGACGGTGATCACCGACCCGACGGCCATCGAAGAGCTGTTCACCGCCGCCGACAAATCCATCAAGGATTACGTCGAGTTGCTGCCGGTGTCGCCGTTCTATCGCCTGTGCTGGGAAGACGGCACGAAGTTCGATTACGCCAACGATCAGCAGTCCCTCGACACCCAGATCGCGGCACTGAACCCCAAGGACGTCGCCGGTTATCAGCGCTTTCTGGCGTATTCCAAAGCGGTGTTTCAGGAAGGCTATCTGAAGCTCGGCGCCGTGCCGTTCCTGTCCTTCCGCGACATGGTTCAGGCCGGGCCGCAGCTGGCGAAGTTGCAGGCATGGCGCAGCGTGTATTCCATGGTGTCGGAGTTCATCGAGGACGACAAACTGCGTCAGGCGTTTTCGTTTCACTCGCTGCTGGTGGGGGGCAATCCGTTTGCAACGTCCTCCATTTACACGCTGATTCACGCCCTCGAACGCCAGTGGGGCGTGTGGTTTCCCAAGGGCGGGACCGGCGCGCTGGTGCAGGGCATGGTCAAGCTGTTCGAAGACATCGGCGGGCGTTTCGAGCTCAACGCCGATGTCGCCAGCATTGACACCAGTGGCCAGAGAGTGACCGGCGTGCGCCTCCAGGACGGCCGGCAGATCAGCGCCGATTGCGTGGCCTCCAACGCCGACGTGATGCACACCTACGCCGAACTGCTCGGCGGCCACCCGCGCGGGGTCAAGGAAGGCGCACGGCTGAAGGGCAAGCGCTTCAGCAACTCACTGTTCGTCATCCACTTCGGGCTCAAGCGTCCGCAGCCACAGTTGCAGCACCACACCGTGTGTTTCGGCCCGCGCTACAAGGCACTGATTCAGGAGATTTTCAAGGGCGCGGCGCTGGCCGAGGATTTCTCGCTGTACCTGCACGCGCCGTGCATCACCGACCCGAGCCTGGCGCCGCCGGGGTGTTCGAGCCATTACGTGCTGTCACCGGTGCCGCACCTGGGCAACGCTGATATCGACTGGGAAGTGGAAGGGCCGCGCTACCGCGACCGCATCTTCGCGTACCTGGAGAAGTACTACATGCCGGGCCTGCGCGAGGATCTGGTCACCAGCCGCATCTTCACGCCCCAGGATTTCAAGGGCGAACTCAACGCGCACCTCGGTTCGGCGTTTTCCCTTGAGCCGATCCTGCGACAAAGCGCGTGGTTCCGCCCCCATAACCGCGACGCAAGCCTGAGCAATCTGTACCTGGTCGGCGCCGGCACGCACCCGGGCGCCGGGGTGCCGGGTGTCATCGGTTCCGCCAAGGCCACGGCCGGGCTGATGCTGGAGGACCTGCACTCATGAGCGTGGCCGATCAGGCGCTGCTCGACCACGCCACCCAGAGCATTGAAGTCGGCTCGAAAAGCTTCGCCGCCGCGTCGCGACTCTTCGATCCCGTGACCCGTCGCAGCGCGGTGATGCTCTATGCGTGGTGTCGGCATTGCGACGACGTCATTGACGGCCAGGAAGCGGGGCACTCGGCTTCGGTGGTCAGTCAGCAGGAAGTCACCGAGCGCCTGCAACGGCTGATCGCCCAGACCCACGCCGTGTATGCCGGCACGCCGACCCACAGCCCGGCGTTCGAAGCGTTCCGGGAAGTTGTCCTGCGCCATGGCATCGAGCAGCGCTACGCCCTGCAGCATCTGGATGGCTTCGCGATGGACGTCAGCCAGCGCGAATACCGGCGCGTCGACGACACGCTGGAGTACTGCTATCACGTGGCCGGCGTGGTCGGGCTGATGATGGCTCAGATCATGGGCGTGAGTGACGAGGCGACCCTCGACCGCGCCTGTGATTTGGGGCTGGCGTTTCAGCTGACCAACATCGCCCGGGACATCGTCGAAGACGCTTCGGTGGGGCGTTGCTACCTGCCGGGGGAATGGCTGGATGAGTTGGGCATTCCCCACGATCGCCTTGCATCTCCGGAATACCGTCCAGCGGTAGCCGTATTGGCAAAGCGGCTGGTGGACATGGCCGAGCCGTACTACGAGAGTGCCAATGCCGGCTTGACCGCACTGCCATGGCGATCGGCCTGGGCAGTGGCGACGGCGGGGTGCGTCTACCGCGAGATCGGGGTGAAGGTCAGGGAGCGCGGCGCGCGGGCCTGGGATGCGCGGGTCTCGACCAGCAAGCTGGACAAGCTGCGACTGGTGTTGGTGGGGGCGTGGAAGGCTAGCGTGACTCGTGGTCGGCAGTGGCCGGCGCGGCCTGCGAACCTTTGGCAACGTCCGGGTCGGATTTGTGCAACGGGCCGTCATGCAAGCGTCGGAGCTGAGCGCGTAACCGAGTAACGCTCGGCGCGTAGAGAAAGCCGAACGACACGCAGCGCTCCTTGCCCGACACCGCGTGGTGCATCAGATGCGCCTGATACAGGCGTTTGAGGTAGCCATTGCGCGGCACGTACTTGAACGGCCAGCGCTTGTGCACCAGGCCGTCGTGGGCGACGAAATACAGAAAGCCGTAAGCGGTCATCCCTGCGCCGATCCACTCCAGCGGATGCGCCCCCGCAGTGCCCAGCGCGATCAGCACGATGGCGAACCCGGCGAACACCACGGCATACAGATCGTTCTTCTCGAACCAGCCGGTTCTCGGCTCGTGGTGCGACTTATGCCAGCCCCAGCCCCAACCGTGCATGATGTATTTGTGCGCAAACACGGCAAAGCCCTCCATGCCGATCACGGTTGCGAAAAATACGAGGGCATTGATCATCGGGCTCATCCACGCAAGTGTCTCGACGTCAGACCGTGAAAAGGCCGACGCTGTTCGGTGCGTGATTGTCGCATGCCGGTGGCTGAAGGCGGAGATCGGTTTGTCAGTTGCCGATTTGCGGTGTGAAGGTTCGGATTGGTGTGGCGTGACCCATGACGCCTTCCCGGCTGAAGCCGGTCCCACTATGAGTACGCGGTGTGCCAGTGTGACTGCACTGCTGTTCGTGGGACCGGCTTTAGCCGGGAAGGGGCCAGTGTGAACGCCTCATTTTTGTAGCGTGACGCACGACGCTTTCCCGGCTGAAGCCGGTCCTACGGGCCGAGCGCGTTGCTTTCAGTGGGACCGGCTTCAGCCGGGAATAGGCCGGCATGAACACCTTCATTTTGTAGCGTGAAGCACGACGCTTTCCCGGCTGAAGCCAGTCCTACGGGCCGAGCGCGTTGCTTTTAGTGGGACCGGCTTTAGCCGGGAAGGGGCCGGTTCAAACGCTGCGAGTTTTGCCGAGTGCCGTAGACGTACTCCGCCGGGCAGCGGTATCTTCGCGCGCTTTATTCTCTGCAGTTCAAGGATGATCAATGTTGCTTCTCCGTCCCTATTCCCGCCTGTCATCGCTGCGCCCGATTTCCCCATGGCTCCGATTGACCGCGATCGCAGGCATCGCCTGTGCCGTGATGGCCTGTCAGTCCCGTCAGGTGGCGTCTGCTGCCATCGCCTCCGCTCCAGCCGTCCCGAGCCCGGAAGACATCAAAAAGCAGCAATTCAAGACCTTCGTCAGCCGTTTCCAGTCCATTCTCGGAAACAGAGCGCTTGAGGCCAACAGCGAAGGCCTGACGGGTGAGGTCCGCTTGCGCATCAAGATCAATCGCAACAATGAGGTATTCAGCTGTGAAACCCAGGCCACAGGCATTGCCACGGCAAATGCACCGGTGGCCGATCTTTCAAAAAAGGTGTGCTGGAGCGCGGTGTTCCCGATCGTACCCGGGGACCGGTTCAACAAGGACGGCAACGCGGAAGTCGTCGCCCCCTTGATCTACGTGCCAATGAGCGATATCCAGCGCTTGTCCATGCAGCCCCGTTATCAGCAATACGCGCAGGGGCGGTATTTCGCCGAGCGGACACTGATGAAATCACCGCCCGGCAGCATTGGCGTGGTCACCTTCGAGTATCTGGCGAACAAGCAGGGCAAGGTCAAGGAATGCGTCGTCAACCTCGAACGCCACCGCGAACGCCCGGAGGCCTTCACCTACGACAACGTCTTGCAAAGCCGACTCACCGAGCAGTGCAAACATCTCGACATCGCGCAGATGCCTGGTTTCTCGGTGGATGAAACCGGCGTGTCCAGAGGCGCGGTAGCGTTCGAATACAGCCCCTGGATGGCCGGGCCACGGGCGCGATAAAAAAGTGATTGATCCTGACGCTGGACGCCGTGGGTCATAACCGACTGAACTGTGCCGGCCTCCTGCGGCCTCAGACTTACACCCGCTAAAGGAGGCCAAGGCCATGAACAACGACGAATTCAATCAATACGACGCAGAGCGCTTCCACGGTCAGGTCGCCGAGCAGCTGGGCATCAGCGTGGAAGAGCTGAAAACCTGGATGATCAACGACATCGAGCGGGTCACCGAAGGCGGCGAGGAGGTGGGGCACATGGTGGTGTTCCGTGAGTCCACGCCCGATGAGGTGCTCGACAAGCTCAAGAACCCGCAGAGCCGCTTTACGGCGATGACGGGTGTTATCGAGACTGAGTGAGCGGTCGGCGTCCGACCTTCACTGGCGGTTGCTGTACTGAAACCGCACACAACAAAAAGCCCGATCACTCGGGCTTTTTGTTGTCGCTCATCCGCCGATTACTTCGACGGCAGAGCGTAGGCAATCAGGGAATCGCCCATTTTGGTACCGAACGAGCCATGCCCGCCGGCCATGATCACAATGTACTGCTTGCCATTGCTCTCGTAGGTCATCGGTGTGGCTTGACCGCCAGCCGGCAACCGCGCTTCCCAGAGCAGATCGCCGTTGGTGACGTTGAAGGCACGCAGGTAGTTGTCCTGGGTGCCGGCGATGAACATCAGGTTGCCGGCCGTGGAGATGGGACCACCGAGCATCGGCACACCGATTTTCAGCGGTGGCAGTTGAATGCCTTTCAGGCTGTCGCGGATGGTGCCGATACGCTTGCGCCACACCACGTCGTGGGTCTTCATGTCGACACCCGCCACATAGCCCCAGGCCGGCTCTTTACATGGCAGGCCCAAGGGCGACAGGAAGGCGTTGATTTCGACGCCATAAGGCACGCCGTACTGAGGCTGAATGCCCATTTCGGTACCGGTCCCGGTGGCACCTTCTTTAGGCCACAACGGGTTGTTCGGGCCTCGGGGGATCAGCTTGGACACGAACGGCAGCGCCATCGGGTTCATCAGCGCAACCTGGCGGTCGGCGTTGACCGAGATGCCACCCCATTCGAAAACGCCCAGGTTGCCCGGGAACACCAGCGTGCCTTGTTCGGACGGCGGCGTGTACTGGCCGTTGTACGACAGCTGCTTGAAGATCACGCGGCAGACCAGTTGGTCGAACATGGTCGCGCCCCACATCTCCTTGTCGGACAGGGTTTGAATCGACGTCAGGTTCAGGTTCGAGCGCGGCTGGGTCGGGCTGACCCGATCGCCTGGCGCCGCTTCACCCGCAGGCACCGGCATTTCATGGACCGGCACGATTGGCTTGCCGTCGCGACGGTCGAGCACGAACAGGTTGCCTGCCTTGGTCGGCACGTACACCGCAGGGACAGCTTCGCCGCTGCCGGTTTTCACGTCAGCCAGGGTTGGCTGAGCCGGTACGTCCATGTCCCACAGGTC
The DNA here is from genome assembly GCF_053903055.1 of Pseudomonas sp. AK106. NCBI lineage: Bacteria > Pseudomonadati > Pseudomonadota > Gammaproteobacteria > Pseudomonadales > Pseudomonadaceae > Pseudomonas > Pseudomonas sp. AK106. Next base: position 3,344,082 of record NZ_CP096426.1, on the reverse strand, counting down.
GTGGTGGGTGGTCTGAAAGCTCCACACCAGTTTGCCGGTGGAGCCGTTCATGGCGACGATCGAGCTGGCATAACGCTCCATCACCGGGGTGCGGTTGCCGCCCCAGATGTCGGGCGTCGGATTGCCGGTTGGCACGTAGACCACGTCGGTTTTCGCGTCGTAAGCCAGCGGTGCCCAGGCGTTCGGCGAGTTATTGACCAGGGTCTTGCCGTCGCCCGGAATCGCGTTCGGGTCTTCGGCACCGGTGTCGAAGATCCACTTCAGCGCACCCGTGTTCACGTCGTAGCCACGGATCGCACCGGATGGCTCGTGCACCGACAGGTTATCGGTTACCGAACCGCCGATGATCACGGTGGTGCCGGTCACCACAGGCGGGGAGGTGGGTTCGAGGCCGCCCGGATACGGGTAGGGCTGCAAGTGCAGCAGATCGAGCTCGCCGTTTTTGGCGAAGTCGGCACACGGTGCGCCGGTGTCAGCGTTGATGGCGAACAGACGACCGTCGTTGACCGGCAGGAATACCTTGCGCGGGCAACTGGTGGCGACCGGCTGAGTGCCTTCCAGGCTTTTCGCAAACTGCGTGGTGTCAGCCTGATCGAAGTAGGCGACGCCACGGCAGGTCAAGTGCTGGAAGGACGGATCGGATTTGAGCTTGGGATCGAATCTCCACTTCTCTTTGCCGGTCGCCGGGTCCAGCGCCACCAGAATCTGGTGGGTGGTGCAGATGTACATGTTGTCGCCAACCTTGATCGGCGTCAGCTCGTTGGTGGTCTCGCCAGAGTCATTCGCGGTTTTCGATTCGCCGCTGTTGAAGGTCCACGCCACCTGCAGGTCTTTGACGTTGCCTTCGTTGATCTGGGTCAGCGGGGAATAGCGCGTGCCCGACTGGGTGCGGCCATAAGCAGGCCAGTCGCCATTGGCGATGCCTTCGACAGGCTCATGCTGCGCGGGTTGCGCGGTGGCCATGCTGCCGTTGATTTCCTGCGGGTCGTTGAAGATGGCATACACCATCACCACGATGGCCAGCGCCAATGTCGCGGATAAAAAGGTTTTGCCGGGCTTGATGCGCTCCGGAATATCCCGGGTCACCGCCGGAATGAGCAGCCACAGACCCAACACCCCGAGGATGTCGAATCGCGGCACCAGCGCCCAGAAGTCCGTGCCTGCTTCCCACAGACCCCAGACCACGGTGATCAGCATCAGCGCGCCATACAGCCAGAGCGATGCCGCGGAACGTCGCCACAACAGGACGGCGAACACCAGCAGCGCGACGCCCAGGAACAGATAATAAAAAGAGCCGCCCAATGTGAGCAGCCAGATACCGCCTACCAGCAGAAACAAGGCAAAGATGCCTGCAATGATGGAAGTGAAACGCCTCAGCCCTGAAGCTTTTGATAAGTCATTCATCGATGTTCCCCCTTGGGATGTAGTGCATGGACTGTGCGCCTCATAGGGGGTTCAACTCCCCGATCAGCCGGTTGGATGAATTTTTTCGACATCACTGACCACACGCTCTTTCCAAGCATAGGCCGTGTTCACGAACTGATCCCTGGGGAAAAGCATTCAGAGGGCAATCGGCCCGGCCTTACGCGAGTTCGGGGCCTGAAGAGGGGCTGAAAGGACCGGCGAGATGGCGCTACAGGGCGGCAAGGTAATGCCCGCTATGGTGCATCCCATCGCTCAAAGTTGCGGGGGGGTGTGGGCGCAGACTAGAGTCGTCAACAGGCCATTCAACTTACGGCAGGCGCATGAGACGGAGTCCATCGATTCCCTCTGGTCTGCGCTCTCATAACGCGCTGGAAGTGTAAGTTTTCTATGCACAATCGGTTAAGCAGGACGCGAGCCACGACGCTGCTGATCACAGCGGCGGTTTTTGTGTGTGTATCCGGGTGCACGACCCAGGCCACGACCGGTGCGTCATTGGTCGATTACACCTCAGTCAGCGCATCTTCACCGCCACACAAACTCACCGGCCTTTGGGCCGGTCCCCACGCCGGCGGCACTTTTTACGTGGAAATCTTCGAGGACGGCGACCTGCGCACCTGCCTGAGCGCTCCGCCTTATTACCGGGCGATGGACGGAAAATATGCCGACGAGGCGTTGTATCTGGAAGACGGCACCCGTATTGAATTTCAGCCGGCGGGTGAGCAGCGCATCACTATTTATTCGCCCCCAGGAAGGCCGGTGACCACGCTGGAACGCGGTGCGCCAAGTCTCTCCGCCAGCGAGTGCCAGGGAGGCGCCGATGACGTCCAGCGCAAACTTTCCCACTGGGCTGCGCAGTAGCGGCGGGGTGCGTTAATGCAGTCGGTGTGGATCGCAGCCGCTACCTTCGCCTGCCTGCTGGCGGCATCGTTGCTGATGATGCACTGGTATCCCAGGCTTTCGAGCCGTCATCGAGACGAGGACACCAACACGGTCATCCGCCTGGTGGCCAACATCTTCGTGGTGATGACCTCGCTCGTGTTCGGGCTGATGATCAATTCAGCCAAGAACACCTATGAATCCATCGACGCGAGCTTCCATGCCTACGCCACTGATCTGATCATCTTCGACCGAACGCTGCGCACTTACGGCGAGTCCGCGCAACAGACACGCGGGCTGCTGGTGACGTACCTGGAGCGGGCCATTGCCAATCCGTATCGCGGTGACGAAGCGCTGCAGCATCGCAAGAGCCAGGCCGCGCAGTACCTGGACGACATTGGCAAATCACTCGCCGGGGTGCGCCCGGCGGATCGCTTCCATGAAACCTTGATGCTGGACATTCGCCAGCAGTACCACGGCCTGATCGAACAGCGCTGGCGAATCGTCGAGCAGTCCGAAGGGGCGATACCCGGCCCGCTGATCGGCATGCTGATCGCGTGGATGACGCTGATTTTCGCCACCTTCGGCTACCGGGCGCCGCGCAACCCGATGGTCATTGGCATGTTCACCGTATCAGCACTGCTGATTGCCGCGTCGGTCTACCTGGTCCTGGACATGGACATTCCCTTTCACGGCCCCATCCAGATCTCTGATGAGCCGCTTCGCCGGGCCTTGGCGGAGATGCAGTTGTAAGCGTGCGCTTTAACCGCTTTTGGGTCGTGGTCGCGCTCTGGTTGCGGGCCTTTACAACGAAGCGTCGGAGGGCAGAAAAGGAGGGATTTGCGAGGTGGGCCGGGTATGATGCAGCGCTCTGAACGTCACCACTCAGCACGCTACCGTCCCAGACCGTATTCAGGATCACAATGCCCAGCCCCACGTTTACCGCCATGCGTCTCGATGCCACGCCCCCGGAATCGATCAAAAGCCAGATCATGCAAATGGTGATCGACTACGTCACCGACCTCAGCATGGTGGCGATCGCCCCGAGCAATCCGTTGTACCCGCTGTACCAATACGGCGTCGGCCATGAAGTGCATCAGTACGTGCAGGCGATGGATGGCTCGCGGGGGATTGCGGTGGAATTGATCGTGGCGCTGGACGCCGAGGATCCGTCGATCGTCATCGGCTTTTTGCTCTATTTGCCGGTTCAACAGGACCCGCAGGCGTGCGCCGTGGCGTACATGGCGGTGCAAACGGCACGCCGTCGTCAGGGCGTGGCGCGGGCCATGCTGACAAAGATGACCGAACGCTATCCCCATGCGGAGCTGGCGTGCTTCGTCTCCAAAGTTGCGGTGTTCGAGGCGCTGGGTTTTCAGGTGTTGGGTGCGCGCGGGCCGCAGGTGGTGATGAACACCCGTGAGCGGCAGACCGAGGGCTTGTTGGCCGTTCTGGACATCGCGCCGATCTACAACTCGCTGGAAGTGCGGCAGATCCACAGCTATCTGTTGAAGCAGCACGGCAAGCGCGCCATGACCGATGCGGAGAAACAGCGCGATCGCCACATCGATCAGTTGACCCGCCAGGCCCGGCTATTCGTCAACGGACTGTTGGGCGAGTCAGGCGCGCAGGCCTTCATCGGCCCGCGGCTCGTCTAATCCAGCGATCAGCGAACGGCCTCGTTGAGGTCGATCCCGCGTGAGTCCTTGCTCCACATTTCCAGCAGGAAATCCCGCTCGGCGTGATGCAGCGTGCGTTCCATGGCCAGGTGCCGCGCCAGGACCTGGTGCACCTCGCGGCCCTCCATCGGGCAGCCTTCGATGGGGTGCAGCCAGTGGCATGCCAGCACCGCACCCTCCGGCGTCAGGCTTTCGCGAATGCGCTCGATGATCTCGCCGAAGGCATCCGGCGTCAGGTAATAGGCCCATTCGCTGATCACCACCAGATCGAATCCTCCCGCCGGCCAGTCCTGGGGCAAACAGCCTTCCAGCACCTGAACATGGGCATGTTCGCTCAAGCGGTCTCGGGCCAGAGTGACGGCCCGGGGGCTGAGGTCCATGCACAGCAGCGCGTCGCAGCGTTCGGCCAGGCGCAGGCTCAGCTCGCCATTGGCGCAGCCCGGCTCGAAGATGCGCCCATAACGCTGGCGCGGCAGAGCGGCGAGGGTCAGGTCGCGTTTGCGGTGTTCGTACCAGCGCGTACGGAAGGCCCAGGGGTCGTCGCTGTTGGCGAACAACGTCTCAAAATACTCACCTGTCATGCTCACAGAAACACCAGTTCGAAGGGTTGCAGCAGACGCTCCAGCGTCTGAGGGGTCAACACCGGAGGAGCGCCGGTGCTCGGGTCGTTTTCCAGCTGGCTCAAATGCGCCCCGATGGCCTCGCGCTTGCGCCGCAGTTGCTCCTCGCTGAGCCAGAATTTACGGGCCTGTTCCCAAGGGATGCGCGGGTCGTTCGGTTCAGCCCAATGCCAGGCCCACACCGGCATCTCCACCAGCGTCGCGCCACTGTTGGCCACCGCCTGGGCCGCGCAGTGGCCGACGGCTTCGTGGTCGCAGTGGCCGTCGTGGCGCCAGGTGGTCAACAACACATCCGAGGGACGCAGGTCTTCGCTGAGCAGGGCAATCAACGACTCGGCATGCCCGGCAACTTGACCATCGCCCATGCCGAGCCGTTGCCAGGACAGCCTCGACACGTCGAGGCCCAGGTGCGCGACGGCCTGTTCGCTTTCCCGGCGCCGCTCGGTTCGCAGGCGCTGTACCGGCCACAGCGGAGAGTGCGGATGACTGCCTTCGCCGTCGGTGACAGCCACCAGTTGCACATCGTGCTGCCGTTGGGCCATCGCCGCGAGCACGCCGCCGCAGGTCAGCACTTCGTCGTCGGGATGCGGCGCGAGCACGATCAGGCGCGCGCCAGGTGGAATCAGTTCTTCCAGGGTGATCGGGCGCACACCGCGCAACGCCACGCTGTTCTGCCAGGCGCTCAACGGGGTGCCGGTGACGCCGAAAGGCTGCGCTTCGTTCATAGTGACCAATCCTCGTTTTCGCCCGTGGCGACTCGCTGGCCCAGATGCGCCAGGTCGCGTTCGGCGTGGCTTTGTCGGATAAACACCTGCAGGTCGGCGGCCAGCCGGGCAAAGTGCGGATCGCGGCAGAATGGCGTTGCGCCCAGCGCCCGCCCGACGTGCCGGCAAACCTGTTCGACCGCCATCTCGACCTGCGCCCGCAGGCGTTGCACCGGCAGGCTCGCGTCGTGCTGTGGATGTGCGTCGATCCATGAGGCGCATTCGCGCAGGGCCGCCGCCGCGCCGCACAGCGCCGCATCAACGCTGCCCAGGTGAGCGTCAGCATGGGGTTCCGGCCGTCCGTCGTGTCGGTGCGCGCGCAAGGTCTTCGCCAGCGCTACCGCCGCGCCATACCAGGCCGCGGCGATACCGGCGCCGCCTTGCCAGAATCCTGGCCGGGAAAGGTAGTCGCCACTGTTGCCCACGCAAATGCCGACAGCGCCGTCGAAGTGCACGTCGCCGCTGGCGGTGCCCGCCATGCCTACGGCCTGCCAGGTGTCGCTGTTGAAGCGCACGCCGGACTGTTTCAAATCAACGGCTACCAGCTGCGGCGTTTCATCGCTGGCCCATGCGGTGAGCAGGGCGTAATCCAGCTGTTGTGCGCCAGAGCACCAGGCCTTGCGGCCGTGGAGGCGCACCTTGTCGCCATGGCGTTGGCTGACGCCTACCCTGGCGTCGGGCGGTTCAGCGGCCCATACGCCCCAGATGCCGGGTGCATCGAAAGGCGCTGAATTAAGTTCATCAGCGCTCAATTCATGAAGAATGGCGAGGGCGTCGGTGTGGCCTTCGTAGAGTTTGAGCAGCGCCAGATCGACGCCCGCCACCGTCGCCAATTGGCGCCAGCGTTCGAGGGTGCGACCGCTGCCGGGCAACGGCAATTGATCGAGCCCGCTGTCGAGGCAGCGTTGCATGGCGTGACGCAGGGGTGCGTCCGGCACGTGGGGGTTGTCACGGTGGGCGAAATCCGCCAGCAGTGATTCAAGTCCTTGTGCATCGTCCCGCATGACTGTCTCCGTCCCGTTGACGCCGACGCGAGTTGCGCGGGCTGTTTGCCTGGCCCGTTGCGCGGCCTGCTGATGAAATTCGGCAGCGCAGGCGGGGAGGGGTTCAAACATTTCTTCGGCCAGCCGGGCCACGCGCGTTCGGCCGGGCGGCTTCGCCAGCGCGCTGATCCCTGTTTTGTGAACGGGTGCGCGGTTTTGTCGCAGGGAGCGTTTCTCAACCCATGGGCGTCAAGGCATGCAGCGCCGTCGAGGGGTGTCGGTAAAATCCGCTTGTAACGCATTCGGCCCGGTTTTGCGCGACACTGTCGGGCACCTGTTTTTTTCGCTTCGTCCCTCGCCGCTGCAGTGCGGCTGCCAATAACGCCTGCGGTGCGCCGAGGTGGACGAAAAAAGGGTTGGCGTTGGCGCCAGCCGCTGCTTTCGAGAGTTCGCCAGATGAATGAGTTTCTGACCCGCCGTCAGGTGGTCACCGGCATGGGCCTGTTGGGGCTGGGCCTGCTGGCCGGTTGTGACGGTTCGACCACTGCGCTGGATTTCAAGTACGGCAAAGATCTGAGCAACAAGATCATGGGCCGCACGTTCAAGCTGACCGACACCGACGGTGAGGTCAAAACCCTGTCGAGTTATCGCGGGTTGATGCCGATGGTGTTTTTCGGTTTCACCCAATGCCCGGCGGTGTGCCCGACCGCGCTGGCCCGTGCTGCGCAGATCAGAAAGATGATGGGCGAGGACGGCAAGACGCTGCAGGTGATCTTCATCACCGTCGACCCCGAGCGCGACACGCCGCAGGTCCTCGACGCCTACGTCAAACAGTTTGATCCGACGTTTGTCGCCCTGCGCGGCACGCTGGAAGAAACCGCCCACGTCGCCAAAGAGTTCGGCGTGTTCTACGAAAAGGTCCCGGCGGGCAACACCTACACCATGTCCCATACCGCCACCAGCTTCGTTTTCGACTCCCGGGGCAATCTGCGCCTGGGGCTGTCACCCTCGCTTTCCGCCAAGCAATGCGCGGAAGACCTGCTCACTGTCATGGAAGTCTGCTGATGAATACTGTGTTTGCTGCTGTCTCGCGCTCGTTGGTTTCGCGCACGTTGGGGGTCGCCCTGTTGGCCGGGGTCAGTCTGAGTGCGGTTGCCCAGACGCGGGTGGAGGATCCGTGGGTGCGTGCGACGGTGGCCGGGCAGCCTTCGTCAGGCGCGTTCATGCGCATCACCGCGGACACCGACAGCACGCTGCTCAGCGTCACCTCGCCAGTGGCCAAAGACGTGCAGATCCACGAGATGAGCATGACCAACGACGTCATGCGCATGGGCCCGGTCGACGCCGTGCCGCTGCCGGCAGGCAAGACCGTGGCGCTGGACCCGGATGGCTACCACGTGATGCTCATGGGCCTGAACGGCCAGATCAAAGAGGGCGATCAGGTCCCGCTGACCCTGACCGTGAAAAACGCCAAAGGCGAGACAGAAGTGCTGAACGTAAGCGCCCCGGCCCGCGCCGCGATGGACATGAACCATGATCACGGCATGACCCATTAAGTGGGATCGCGTATCCGGTAGGACCGGCTTCACCCGGGAAATCGCCAGCAGCCACACCGCAAAACTGATGGTGTTCAAACCGACGTCTTCCCGGCTAAAACCAGTCCCACAAAGGCACCGCGTATTCACTGTGGGACCTGCTAAAACCAGTCCCACAAAGGCCCCTCGTACCCACGTAGGACCGGCTTCAGCCGGGAAAGCGCCGGCAGCCACACTGCAGAAGTGGTGTCGTTCAAACCGACGTCTTCCCGGCTAAAGCCAGTCCCACAAAGGCACCGCGTATTCACTGTGGGACCTGCTAAAACCAGTCCCACAAAGGCCCCACGTACCCACGTAGGACCGGCTTCAGCCGGGAAAGCGCCAGCAGCCACACCGCAAAACTGATGGTGTTCAAACCGACGTCTTCCCGGCTAAAGCCAGTCCCACAAAGGCACCGCGTACCCACGTAGGCCGGCTTCAGCCGGGAAAGCGCCGGCAGCCACACCGCAGAAATGATGGTGTTCAAACCGACGTCTTCCCGGCTAAAGCCAGTCCCACAAAGGCCCCACGTACCCACGTAGGACCGGCTTCAGCCGGGAAAGCGCCAGCAGCCACACCGCAAAACTGATGGTGTTCAAACCGACGTCTTCCCGGCTAAAGCCAGTCCCACAAAGGCACCGCGTATTCACTGTGGGACCTGCTAAAACCAGTCCCACAAAGGCCCCACGTACCCACGTAGGACCGGCTTCAGCCGGGAAAGCGCCGGCAGCCACACCGCAAAACTGATGGTGTTCAAACCGACGTCTTCCCGGCTAAAGCCAGTCCCACAAAGGCACCGCGTATTCACTGTGGGACCTGCTAAAACCAGTCCCACAAAGGCGCCACGTACCCACGTAGGACCGGCTTCAGCCGGGAAAGCGCCGGCAGCCACACCGCAGAAGTGATGGTGTTCAAACCGACGTCTTCCCGGCTAAAGCCAGTCCCACAAAGACACCGCGTATTCACTGTGGGACCTGCTAAAGCCAGTCCCACAAAGGCACCGCGTACCCACGTAGGACCGGCTTCAGCCGGGAAGGCGCCGGCAGCCACATCGCAGAAGTGATGTCGTTCAACCCGACGTCTTCCCGGCTAAACCCGATCACACAAATTGAATGCGCTGTCTTGGCGGACAGGATTCAATCCCCGAACGCCCCCACCAGCAACACCCCGTTCAGCACGATGATCAACAGCACGATGGCCCAGGCCAGGGTGGTCAGGATCGGCCCGGTCACGAAATCGCCCATCAGCTTGCGGTCGGACACGAAGCGCACCAGTGGCACGATGGCGAAGGGCAGTTGCATCGACAGGATGACCTGACTCAGCACCAGCAATTTGGCGGTGCCCTGGGCGCCGTAAATACTCGTCACCACAATCACCGGAATGATCGCCAGCCCTCGTGTCAGCAGGCGACGGATCCAGCCGGGCAGGCGCAGGCGCAGAAAACCCTCCATGACGATTTGCCCGGCCAGGGTCGCCGTGACCGTGGAATTGATCCCCGACGCCAGCAACGCCACACCGAACAGCATCGACGCCATGCCCACCCCCAGCATCGGCGAAAGCAAATGGTAGGCCTGCTCGATTTCCACCACGTCCGTTTTGCCGGCCTTGTGAAACACCGTCGCCGCGGTGATCAGAATCGCCGCATTGACGAACAGCGCCAGCGTCAGCGCGATGGTGCTGTCGGTCACCGCCCAGCGCAGGCCGATGCGTCGGCCTTCATCCGTGCGCGGGTAGGCGCGGGTCTGGACGATGGAGGAGTGCAGGTACAGGTTGTGCGGCATCACCGTGGCGCCAATGATGCCGATCGCCAGGTACAGCGCCTCGGGATTGGTCACCACCTCGGCCTTGGGGATGAAGCCGGCAAACAGCTCCGCCAGATCAGGCTGGGCCAGCACCATCTGGATGGCGAAGCAGCCGAAGATGACCAGCAGCAGCGCGATCACGAACGCCTCAAGCGCGCGGAACCCGCGGCCCATCAGCAGAAAAATCAGAAACACGTCGACGGCCGAGATCACCGCGCCCCAGATCAGTGGAATGCCGAACAGCAGATTCAGCGCGATGGCAGTGCCGATCACCTCGGCCAGATCGCAGGCGATGATCGCGATCTCGCAGGCAATCCACAGCCCGATGCACACCGGTCGGCTGCACCGTTCGCGGCAGGCCCGCGCCAGGTCCCATCCGGTGACGATGCCCAGCCGTGCCGACAGCGCTTGCAGGACGATGGCCATCAGGTTCGACAGCAGAATGACCGACAGCAGCAGGTAGCCAAATTTCGACCCGCCGGCGATGTCGGTGGCCCAGTTGCCCGGGTCCATGTAGCCCACGGCGACCATATAGCCGGGGCCGGTGAACGCGAGGAGCCGCTTGAACCAGTTGCCGGTCTTGGGCACCGCGACACTGGCGCTGGGCATGCCCCCGCCGAGCATGTCGTCGCCGGGGCGGGCAGGGTGATCGATGGGCGGCATGGAAAGTCCCGGCGTTGAATATTGAATGATCAGAGGGGTCGGAAAGGCGCCGAACTCTGGCCCTGCCGCCCGGTGTCAGCGCGTGGTTACCGTCTGCCCGCAGGGCTGCCGTGGTGCTGCCCGACGGAGGGACTCAGCTGGACAGCGACGTCGCTGCCAGTGAGTTTAGATAATCCCCAAAGCCTTCTTTGCACCGGTAGTCTTTTCGTGCGCTGGTGGTGACGCTGTTCGCGGAAATCCACGCGATCGACGCGCCGATGCGTTGCAGATCGGCGACCAGGTGCACGTCTTCGTGGGCGGCCAGCGCCTTGAAGCCGCCGGCCCGCTGATAGGCACTCGCGCTGACGCCCAGGTTCGCGCCGTGGATGTGCCGATGGTCATCCACTGGCCGGTACAGCGAATCATAGCGCTGGCGCACATGCTCGGGATGCCCGGACCAGTCGTCGACCTCGACGATGCCGCACACCGCGTCCACCTCCAGGCTGACCTGATGCGCGAGCCAGGCGTAGGGCACGACGCTGTCGGCATCGGTGAACGCCAGCCAGCGGGCGCCGCGTTCGAGCATCAGCCGTGCGCCTTCTGCGCGGGTCATGCCGACATTGCGGTAGGTGCAGACGTGGGTGGTGATGCCGTGGGCGGCCGCGACGCGGGCCGAGGCATCGGAGCAGTCATCCAGCATGATGAGGATTTCCACGGACTCGCCGTGGAGGTCTTCGTGGACAGAAGCAGCGATCAGGGACTTGATGCAGTCGTCCAGGAAGTCTTCTTCGTTGTGTGCGGGGACAATGATTCCAATCATCGAAGTGTCTCGTCGCGGCACCTGCGCTGATCGCGGCGTCCTTCGATGTCGACCGAAGTGATGGAAATTTGGTTTCAAGTATTTTCGTTTAGCAGGACCATCGCCTCGCTTATCACGGGGTTAAGGCATGTCCCAGACGCAGCGACGCCGCTGATCAGCGGCGTCGATGGCTCTACGTGCGGCGAGACTTTACAGCCTGCCCATCTGGCTTCAGCCCGCCAGCAGCGCCTTGGCGATGGCCTCGTTGAACGCCGGCAGATCGTCGGGTGTGCGGGAAGTGATCAGGGTCCAGCCATTGGCCGGGCATTCCTTGACCTCGGCATCGACCCAGTTGGCCGCGCCAGCATTGACCAGGTCAGTGCGCACGCTTGGGTAGGAGGTCAGGGTTTTGCCTTCGATCACGCCGGCATCGATCAGCAGCCAAGGGCCGTGGCAGATCGACGCGACGGTCTTGCCGGCGTCGGCGAACGCTTTGACCAGCTTCTGTGCATCGCTGTCCTGGCGCAGGGTGTCGGCGTTGACCGTGCCGCCAGGAATGACCAGCGCATCGAAGTCAGCAGCAGACAAGCCGGCCAGCTTGGCGTTGGAGGTGACGACGGCGTCTTTGTCGGTGTCGTTCAGGAACAGTTGCGCAGTGCCGCCTTCAATCGAGGCGTGGGTGACCGCAGCACCGTGACCCTTCAACGCTTCCAGCGGCTTGAGCAGCTCGTCGCGCTCGATGCCGGTGTTGGACGTGATGATCAAAACCTTCTTGCCGTTCAGTTGATTGCTCATGCTTTCGCTTTCCTCTGAAATATAAGTGCTGAAGTTGAAAACGGCGCTTGCCATTGGCAAGCGGTGTCACGTTCAGAGGAAGGCGCCAAAGCAAAAGTTCAGCCCGATTGCACTGAAGGGTACCGGGGCGGTTATCAGTGTTTCAGGCCGCGCACCCGGATATCGGGTGCGGCGAGCAGTGCCGTGCGACCAAACGGCGCACCACGATCCCCTCCATCATCACAGGCAATCGCGGACTGCGGTTTCCAGGGCATTGCGGCCGAAAGCCGACGACAACGGCGCGCGCTGATACAGGAAGACCCGGGTGTTGGGATTGCCTTTGTAGACCTCGAGGATTTCATCGGAGGCGATCTTGCCGGAGATCAGCAGTTTGTAGTGACCCTTGCTCTCGGTCATGGTCGTGCCGGGCTTGATCTGCTGCCACTTGGGGTAGATGCACTTGGCGTAGTCAGACGGCGTCTTGGCGGTGTCGAAATTGAACGACGGGTTGTTCGGCGTTGAACTGCAACCCGCCAGCACCGCGGCCAGGGTGCAACCCAGTAACGAGTACGGAAATAAACGGCGCATCAATTCATCCTGAATAAGAAAACGGAACCCATTCGGCAGGGTCGATGGGCGCCTATGTTGACCAGCAACCGTGCAAATGAAAAGCGCACGCCCTGAAATTTTTTACCCACCTGCTCAAGCCTCCGTTGCCCAGACGCCGTCGAGCCAGCGGGTCATTCATTCTGATGAGTGGCTTCACTCAGCCGTGCGCTGCTTTGTGCTCGTTATGTTTGCATGCTGCTCGTTCTATGAATAGAGTGAGCGGAAGCGAGCATTAAGAAAACGTGAGCTCGCTCGTTACTGCCTGATCGACGGAGAGCACATGTCACACGATGAACTGCAACGGGCTGCACGGTCAGTCTTGATGCCGGCGATCGCCGGACTCGCGCTGGATGAACCCGTGCGCCGGCATCTGCACGCCGGCGGCATGTCGGTGCTGCTGGGCGAGACCCGCGACGAATACCTGGCGCGCAGCATGAGCTTCGAGCGTCGCCGGGAAGAAACCGACGGGCAATTTTCCGCGATCGCCAGGGAGGCGGCGGTGTGTGCGGCGGCGCCGGTGCTGATCGCCGTCGATCAGGAACTGGGCGGCATCCAGCGCCTGCACGGTCTGGTGCCCGGTATGCCGGCTTCCGTCGAACTGACCCACATGAGTACAAGAGACATCGAGTCGCGCTGCTATGAAATGGCCAGCTCGGCCCGGGTCATGGGCGTCAATCTGTTCCTGGCGCCGATTGTTGACGTGGTCACCGGGGCGAATCCCTGGCTGCACCAGCGCCACCTCGGCGCCGACCCTGCTGAAGTGGCGCGCATTGCCTGCGCCTTCATCCGCGGTGTGCAACGCGCGGGCGTGATTGCCACGGCCAAGCATTTTCCCGGTCACTACCAGGTCGAGCAGGACCCGGCGGTGGAGCGGGCTTTCGTCCCTGATGACGCCGCTGCCCTCAGCGACGGGCTGGACGTGTTCCGGCAGGTGATTGCGGCAGGCGTCGGCGCGATCATGCCCGGGCCGGCCGTGTTCCCGGCGCTGGACCCGCACCGGTCGGCCAGCACCTCGGCGGCGGTGATCGGCCTGCTGCGCGATGCACTGGGGTTCGAAGGACTGATCGTGTCCGACGATCTCGACGCCGTTTCTATCCTGCGCGGCAACAGCATCGCCGACACCGCCGTAGCGGCGCTGAACGCCGGCGCGCACCTGTTGCTCGTCTCGGCGGAAGCGGGGCTTGATGACATCTCGCGCGCCATCGTCGATGCAGTAATCAACGGGGGGCTGGATGCGCAAACCCTGCTTGCCGCCGCGCACACAGTTCGCGCCCAAGCCCACGCCTCCCGAGCCCAGGTGGATTCAGGCCTGTACGTCTCCTACCCGGTCTTGGGCGGTCATCTCACCCGCCGCGTCATGATCTGAACAGCCGCTGCTCGCTGCCAACCACTTGCAGCTTATCGCTTGCCCCTCACCCCGTTTGTACTCCCGGCGCGGGCGTTCTACTCTCGGCCACTCCGTACACTCAGAAGGAAAGCCCGATGAGCTGGTCCGCCACGCAGTACTCCCTGTTCGAGCAGCAACGCACCCGACCGGTACGCGACCTCGTCGCCGCCATTCCCCTGACCTCGACGCGCACCGCCGTCGACCTCGGCTGCGGTCCCGGCAACTCAACCGAAGTGCTGGCCGAGCGCTTTCCGGAGGCCACGGTGACCGGGCTCGACAGTTCCGACGACATGCTCCGCGACGCCCGTCAGCGGCTGCCGGACATCGCATTCGAGCGGGCGGACATCGGCAACTGGAATCCGGCGCACACCTACGACGTAATCCTCGCCAACGCCTCGCTGCAATGGGTGCCTGACCACGCGTCGCTGTATCCACGGCTGGTTAGCCTGCTCAATCCAGGCGGTGTGCTGGCGGTGCAGACGCCGGACAACCTTGAGGAGCCGGCCCATCGTCTGGCCCGGGAGATCGCCGCGAGTGCGCAGTGGGCCGACAGGATCGGCGACGTCAAGCACCCGGATCGACACCCCGCCGCCTATTACTTCGAGCTGCTGAGGGCGCATTGCGCCGAGGTCGATGTCTGGCGCACCACGTATCACCATCCCCTCGCCGGTGGGCATGGGGCGGTGGTCGAGTGGTTCAAAGGTTCGGCGCTGCGGCCCTATCTGCTAAAGCTGGACGAAGCGGGTCAGCAGGCGTTTCTCGGTGCGTACCTACAGGCGATCAGTCAGGCCTACCCGGCGCAGGACGACGGCACGGTGCTGTTGCCGTTCCCGCGCCTGTTCATCGTGGCGACACGCTGAAGCGTGCGGCTCGCGTTAAGCCCCTGTGTTGCAAGCCGTGATCGATACCCCCGTTTTCTGATGGAGTGAGCATGAGCAACGACCCCGCTGAACTGGCCGCGCGCCTGATTCGCAATTTCAACGATGCGCCGCTGCAGCACGAGCGCCGCGACCCCCTGTACGAGAGCCACGCCGCTCGCCTGGGCACCGACACCGCCGCGCAAAAGCTGGGTGCGTCGGTGGACATTGTCGCGCCGGGCAAGCGCTCGTGCCCTTATCACTTTCACTACGCCCAGGAAGAGATGTTCGTCATTCTGGACGGGGAGGGCACCTTGCGCGTTGCGGGTGAAATGCTGCCGATCCGCAGCGGCGATGTGATCTTCATCCCGCCCGGTCCGGAGTACCCCCATCAGATCATCAACACCTCCGATGCGCCGCTGAAGTATTTGTCCATCAGCACCCGGGAGACGCCCGAAGTGTGCGAATACCCGGACTCCGGCAAGTATCAGGCGATGGTCACCCTCAATGGGGCACGCGCGTTTGCAGCCGTGCAGCGACCTGATGCCACGCTGGATTACTGGGAAGGCGAGCCTTGATTCACGGTTCGAAAATTCGCCCATGATTCATTCGGTTATAACCATAGAACGTCTCGATCTAGGCTCGATATAAGAAAAGCAGCGGTGCTTAGAGCAAAAATCGCTATTCTGCCCGCCGGCTTTCAAATGTGCAGTCAGGCAGAGCAATGGATTTTGGCAACGCAGGTTTCGTCGTCGCAGGGCTGGTGGTCGGTTTTATCGTCGGCATGACGGGGGTGGGCGGTGGATCGCTGATGACCCCGATCCTGCTGTGGTTCGGCATCAACCCCGCTACGGCGGTGGGCACCGACCTGCTGTACGCCGCCATCACCAAAAGCGGTGGCGTGCTGGTTCACAAAAAGAACGACAACATCGACTGGGGCATCACCGGCTGGCTGACCCTGGGCAGCGTGCCGGCCGCCGGGCTGACGCTTTGGTTTTTGAGCAGCCTGCACACGGCGCCGGACGCGATGAATTCGGTGATCAAACAGGCGCTGGGCGTGGTGCTGCTATTGACCGCCCTGGCGATCTTTTTCAAGAAGCGTCTGCTGGCATTCGCCCAGCGCCACGCGGGTGATCGCTACCGGCTCAGCACCCGAAACCTGAACGGGCTGACGGTGCTGACCGGCGTCATCCTCGGCACCATGGTTGCGCTTACGTCCATTGGCGCTGGCGCGCTGGGCACTGTGGCGCTGTTTCTGCTTTATCCCTTCCTCGAGACCCGTCGCCTGGTCGGCACCGAAATCGCCCACGCCGTCCCCCTGACCCTCATCGCCGGCATCGGTCACGCCAGCATGGGCAACATGAACTGGTCAATGCTGGGTTACCTGCTGATGGGCTCGCTGCCAGGCATCTACATCGGCAGCCACCTGACCGGTCGCATCCCCGACGCCGTCCTGCGTCCGTGTCTGGCGCTGATGCTGTTGGCGATCGGCTACAAGTTGGCGTTCTGAACGCTGGGTAGATGGACCTGCTGCGCTGCCACGTGTGGACGCGACCGGGTTGGCGCTCGACCTTGCTCGCGAAGGATTGGGAACATCCGCCAGCTCTTCGACGGCCGGGATGCCGTCCTCGTGAGCACGCTCACTGCCGCAGGGTATGTGTTCGCTGCACGCCAGGCCGGCGGCCGCACGCCTGAGCTCACTCCTTCTCCGCGCCCCAATAACGCTGCATCTCGATGAACAGAAACGACGCGGTCCATGTAATCAGCACCAGCCCCGTCAACGCCTCCAGCCCCGTCAGGTATTTCAGGTGTCCGTTGGGCGTGATGTCGCCAAAGCCGATGGTGGTGTAGGTGGTGAACGAGAAGTAGACCGAGTCCATGAAGCTGCCGTCGAAGTTTCCGGTCAGATTTCCCAATGAATCAGACCGGTTCATCAGGTAGTAGCCCAAGGCAAAGATCCACACCTCCACCGCGTGAGCGACCAGCGCACCCAGCACGCCGATGACCACCCGGAAACGGTGCTGCAGTCCTAGCCTCGGCATGAGCTGGTTGAGGCGAATCAGGCATTCGTAATGCACCATCACCGCTGTGGTGATGATCACGATGTTGATGAGCGTGACGGCAAACATGGCGCTCTCCCCAATCAAAGCGTCATGGGTCCTTCGCCGCCGGTGATGAGGGTGCGCAGCCGTTCGAGGTCGAGGATTTCCACCGCGCGCCCCGAGACACTGACGATTCCCTGACTGCGCAGCGAGCCGATGGCGCGGCAGATCGTCTCCAGGCGCATGCCCAGATAACCGCCGATGTCTTCCCGGCTCATGCGCAACACAAAGGCAGTGCCGGAGTAGCCCCGGTTCGCCATGCGGCAGGAAACATCGAGCAAAAAGGCGGCCATGCGTTCCTCGGCATTGAGCTGACCCAGTATCAGCAGCATCTCGTGGTCCCGCACGATCTCCAGGCTGAGCGCCCGGTTGAGGTTGCGCTGCAGCGAAGGCAACTCGCGCGCCAGCCGCTCCAGCTGACTGAAGTGGATGGGACAGACTTCGCTGTCCTCCAGTGCCATGGCGTCGCATTCATGACGATCATTGCTGATCGCATCGCAGCCCAGCAGCTCTCCGCACATGGGGAACCCGATCAGCCGCTCACGCCCATCCCGGGACGTAATGGCCGTTTTGAAATAGCCCGAGCGCACCGCATAGAGTGAGCGCAGGGGATCGCCGGCGCGGTACAGCACCGCGCCTTTTTTGATCTTCAGCCGTTGCGGGATGATGGTGGACAAGCGATCGGTGTCATGCACGCTCATCCCAAGGGACAGGCAGAGCTCGCCGACGTTGAAGAACGCGCACTCTGCGTTGAGGAACGAGCCGGGAACGGCAGCCAGATGGGCGGTCATGTGCATCTCCTTGAGTGACCCAGCATAGGCCCCTGCGCTGCACAGTGACAGCGGCCATTGTGGAGGGGGCTGAGCGGGGAGGGCTGACTGCGACCTTCTTGATCCAGATCAATACCGGGCCACTTCAGGCGCGCACACTGGCCGTCGGTTGATTCACTTCAGCCACCGCCCAACCCATCGCGATCATGGGAGGCTCATGAGGCTGCCCCATGACTGATCATTCGCGCCCGTCACTGCTGGTGCTGAACGTAGGTTCTTCCAGCGTCAAGTTTTCCCTTTACGACGCCACCGATGCCCCTGCGCAAGACCCCTGCCTGGGTCACGGCAGTTTCGAGGTACACCGGGACACCGAGCGCCTGATCTTCCGCCACGCCGACGGAACCCGGCAAAACGCGCAATGGCCACGCACCGACGGCCCGGCGGATAGCGGCACGTTGCGGAACATGATGGGCTGGATAGAGCAACACACCGAAGGGCACCTCTGTGCGGCGGCCCATCGGGTGGTTCACGGCGGCGATCGCACGCTCACGGGCGCCCGGGTGGATCCGGCCCTCATGAACGAGCTGCAGGCGCTCATTCCCATGGCGCCCCTGCATCAGCCGCGGTGCCTGGCGCCGATTCACTATCTGGCGCGCGAGCACGGCGGCCTGGCGCAATATGCCTGCTTCGACACGGCCTTCCACCACACCCTCGATCCGCTGGAGACCTCATTCGGGCTGCCCCGCGCCATGACCGAACAGGGCCTGCGTCGCTACGGTTTTCACGGGCTGTCCTACGAATACATTGCCGGTGTCCTTCCCGAATACGATGAGCGCGCAGCGAAGGGCCGCACGATTGTGGCGCACCTGGGCAACGGGGCCAGCCTGTGCGCCCTGCATAACCGGGTCAGTCGGGCCACGACGATGGGCTTCAGCACGCTGGACGGTTTGTTGATGGGCACGCGTCCCGGTCGGCTCGACCCCGGCGTGTTGCTGTACCTGATGCGCGAGCGCGGCATGGACGCCGAAGCCCTCGAAGACCTGCTCTATCACCAGTGCGGTTTATTGGGCGTTTCCGGTGGTATCGCCAGTGACATGCGCGAACTGGCTGACAGCACCGCACCAGCGGCAGCACAAGCAATCGCGTTATTCGTGCGCAGCGTCGTGCGAGAGATCGGCGCCATGACGGCGGTCCTTGGCGGCCTCGATGCGCTGATCCTGACCGGCGGCATCGGCGAAAACTCGGCGCCGGTTCGCAACGCGATTCTTGACGGCTGCGCATGGCTTGGCCTGCAGCACCCGTCCTCAACCAACACGCCACAAGGCGCCTGCCTGTCGCTGCCCGACAGCAAGGTTTGCGCCTGGACCCTCCCGACCGACGAAAACGCTGTTATCGCCCGCCACGCCCTCAAGCTGTTGCACAGCGGCGCCTGAATCGACCAGTGCGCATTTGCGCGCCACACCTTTTGCGTATCGCCCCCAGTGGAGTCGCCATGTACAGCTTCAACCCGTCACTCTCCAGCGTCGATGAAACCCACGTCAGCCGCGGGTCCTGGATGGAGCCCGACACCTCGCCGGGCCCCCTGGCCCCCGAGTTGCTCACGCGCCTGCACCACTACTGGAACGCCGCGAATTACCTGTGCGTCGGCCAGATCTATCTGAAGGCCAACCCACTCCTGCGTGAACCGCTGCTGGCCGAGCACATCAAGCCCAGGCTGCTGGGGCACTGGGGGACGTCGGTCGGGCAAAACTTTATCTACGTGCACCTGAACCGGCTGATCAGTGAGCGACGCACTGAAACCCTCTTTATTTCCGGTCCCGGCCATGGCGGTCCGACCATGAACGCCTGCGCCTGGCTCGAAGGCACCTACAGCGAAGTGCACCCCGACATCACCGCAGATGAAGCCGGCATGTTGCGTTTCTTTCGCAGTTTCTCCACTCCCGGCGGCATTCCCAGCCACTGCGGCCCGCATACGCCTAACTCCCTCCACGAGGGTGGCGAGCTGGGCTATTCGCTGATGCATGCCTTTGGCGCGGTATTCGACAACCCTTCATTGCTGGTGGCCTGTGTGATTGGCGACGGTGAGGCTGAAACCTGTCCGCTGGAAGGCAGCTGGAAAAGCGTGCACTTCCTCGACCCCCGCCGTGACGGCGCAGTGCTGCCGATTCTGCATCTCAACGGCTACAAGATTTCCGGGCCGACGGTCGAGGCACGGCTTGCCGACGACGATCTGCTCGAGCTTTACCGAGGCCGGGGTTATCAGCCGATTATCGTCGCGGGCAATGACCTGCCGGGCATGCACCAGCGCTTCGCCGCCGCGCTCAATCGCTGTGACGACATCATCTGTGAGATCCAGGCCGCGGCCAGAGAGGGCGGCGGAACCGTACGCGCGCGATGGCCCATGATTATTCTGCGCAGCCCCAAAGGCTGGACCGGCCCCAAGGTCGTCGACGGGCTGCCGGTCGAGGGCACGTTCCGCGCCCATCAGGTTCCCCTCGCCAACGTCGCCGGCAACCCCGAGCACCTCCAGCAACTGGAAGACTGGATGCGCAGCTACGAACCCCAGACGCTGTTCGATGAACAGGGGCGTCTGGCGCCAGGACTTCAAGCCCTGACACCGCCACCGGCGCTGCGCATGGGTGCGATCCCTTACGTGAACGGTGGCCGCATGCTGGTGGCGCTGGACCTGCCGAACTTTGCCGAATACGGGCTTGATGTGC
Source organism: Pseudomonas sp. AK106 (assembly GCF_053903055.1). NCBI lineage: Bacteria > Pseudomonadati > Pseudomonadota > Gammaproteobacteria > Pseudomonadales > Pseudomonadaceae > Pseudomonas > Pseudomonas sp. AK106. Next base: position 3,323,702 of record NZ_CP096426.1, on the reverse strand, counting down.
CTGGCCCGGGGCAGGTCATCGCCGAAGCGCCGCGCAAGCTGGGCGAGTACCTGCGCGACGTGATGCGCAACAACCCGCGCAACTTCCGCGTATTCGGGCCGGACGAGACCAGCTCCAACCGGCTCAATGCGGTGTTCGAAGCGAGCAACCGGACGGCCGCCGGGCCGTGTCTGGACATTGACGACCATCTGGCCTCCGACGGGCGTGTGATGGAAGTGCTGAGCGAGCACCTGTGCGAGGGCTGGCTCGAAGGGTACCTGCTCACCGGGCGCCACGGCATGTGGTCAACCTACGAAGCGTTCGCCCAAGTGGTCGATTCCATGGTCACGCAACACGCCAAGTGGTTGCAGCAGAGCCGTGAGTTTGCCTGGCGCCGGCCGCTGGCCTCGCTCAACATCCTGATCAGCAGTCACGCCTGGCGCAACGACCACAATGGCTTCAGTCATCAGTCCACGGGGTTCGTTGACAACGTGCTGCAGCGTCGTTCGGATGTGGTTCGCGTGTACTACCCGCCGGACTCCAACTGCCTGGTCAATGTCTTCGACCACTGCCTGCGCAGTCGCAACTATGTGAACGTCGTGACCTGTGGCAAGCAGCCGGATTTCCAGTGGCTGGACTTCGATGCGGCGCTCAGGCACTGCTCCCAAGGCGCGTCGATCTGGTCCTTTGCCAGCAGCGATGACGGGGCGCCGGACGTGGTGCTCGGTTGTGCGGGGGATGTGCCTACCACCGAGGCAGTGGCGGCCGCCTGGTTGCTGCAAAAGCATGTGCCCGGCATCCGCGTGAGGCTGGTGAACGTGGTCGACCTCGGGATTTTGAGCGCCCCCGAGGATCGGCCCCATGGCATGGATCACGCCTCGTTCGAAGCGCTGTTCACCCGGGACGCACCGGTGATGTTCGCCTTTCATGGCTCGACCTGGGTCATTCACTCGATGGTCCACGGCCGCGCCAACGAAGCCCGTTTTCATGTGCGCGGCTTCAGCGACCGAGGCACCACCACCACGCCTTTTGACATGGTGGTGCTCAACCGCATGAGCCGTTATCACCTGGCGATCGACGCCTTGAGCCACGTCCCGCATCTGCGCGCCCACAGCCTTGACGCCGTGCACTTCTTCGAGAGCCAGTTGCGCAAACACGATGCCTGGATTCGGGAGCACTTCGAGGACATGCCGGAGATCAGGAACTGGCGCTGGACGGATGATTTCAGTGACTCCGATGCACCGCCGCCACTGGCCAAGGGGCATGTCCGCGGGCAGACCTTCACGGACGCGTGATCCATCAACCTTTTAACTGCAACGGAAGGCCGAGCACATGAACAGACTCAAAATCGTCGCCAGCCCCGAGGCACGCCGTTGCTTCAACACCTCCCGCGAGGTGGTGGAGTTTGGCGCGACCGACCTGACCGATGTCGCGGCGGTCGTTCTCACCGCCCTGGACTGGCGCGAGGGTCGGGTCGACGATGTCTGCCGGTCCGGGTTCGACATACCGGTGTTTTTTGCCGTGGCCAAAGACGACGAGCTGACCCGGGATGCCATTCTCGACGTAGAAAAGGTGCTGCTGCAAATCAGCGGCGTGTTCGACCTCGGCGTCGACAACGCCGAGTTCTACGGCCACAAGCTCGAGCGGGCGGCCACGCAGTACGAGGAGGCATTGCTGCCGCCGTTTTTCGGCGCGCTCAAACACTATGTCGAGCGGGGCAACACCACCTTCGCCTGTCCGGGTCATCAGGGCGGGCAGTTCTTTCGCAAACATCCGTCGGGCCGGCAGTTCTTCGATTTCTTCGGGGAGACGTTGTTTCGCGCGGATCGCTGCAACGCCGACATCGAAATGGGCGACCTGCTGATTCACGAGGGCGCGCCCCTTGAAGCGCAGAAACGCGCGGCGAAGGTCTACAACGCCGACAAAACCTACTTCGTTCTCAATGGCACCTCGACGTCCAACAAGGTGGTGACCCAGGCGTTGCTGACCCCTGGCGATGTGGTGCTGTTCGACCGCAATAACCACAAATCCATTCATCAGAGCGCGCTGTTTCAGGCCGGTGCGACGCCGCTGTACCTTGAAACGGCACGAAACCCCTATGGCTTGATCGGCGGCATTGATTCGCACTGTTTTGAAGAAGGCTATTTGCGTGAGCAACTGAGCCTCGTCGCACCTGCCAAGGCCGATGAGGCGAGGCCGTTCCGCCTCGCAATCATTCAGCTGGGCACCTACGACGGCACGGTGTGCAATGCGCGGCAGATCGTCGATCGCATCGGCCACTTGTGCGATTACATCCTGTTCGATTCGGCGTGGCTGGGGTACGAGCAATTCATCCCGATGATGAAGGACTGCTCGCCCTTGTTGCTGGAGCTGGGCCCTGACGATCCGGGGATCTTCGTCACGCAGTCCATCCACAAGCAGCAGGCCGGGTTTTCCCAGGCCTCGCAGATCCACAAGAAGGACCGTCACATCAAAGGGCAGGCGCGCTACTGCAATCACCTGCGCCTGAACAATTCGTTTATGTCCCAGGCCTCGACCAGCCCTTTCTACCCGCTGTTTGCCTGTCTGGATGTCAACGCGCGCATGCACAGCGGACGCAGCGGCCATCGGTTGTGGGACGAGTGCGTGCGGGCCGGCATCGAGGCGCGCAAGCTGATGATGGACAATTGCACGCTGATCAAACCCTTTGTGCCGCCGACCATCGACGGTCGCTATTGGCAGGACTATCCGACGGACGAAATTGCCCGTGACCTGCGGTTTTTCCGTTTTCACCCGGACGAACGCTGGCACGCGTTCGAGGGATATACGGAAAACCAGTACTTCATCGACCCGTGCAAACTGTTGTTCACCACCCCCGGGATTGATGCCGTGAGCGGGCAATACACTGACTTCGGCATCCATGCCGGCGTGCTGGCGACGTTCCTGCGCCAGTTCGAGATCGTCCCTGAAAAGAACGACCTCAACACCATTCTGTTTCTGCTGACCCCGGCCGAAGGCAAGGCAAAGATGGAGCATCTGGTGGCGCAAATCGGCCGCTTCGAGCGGTTCATCAAAGACGACTCGCCCCTGGTCGACGTGCTGCCGGCGCTCTACCACGCCCATCAGGTCCGCTACCGCGACTACAGCATCCGCCAGCTGTGTCAGGAAATGCATTCCCTTTACGCCCGGCACGACGTAAAGCAGCTGCAGAAGGCCATGTTCCGCAAAGCGAGCATGCCCGTGGTGGCGATGGATCCCCGTGAAGCCAATCTGGAATTTGTGCGCGGCAAGGTCGAGCTGATTGCGCTGGAGGATGCCCGCGGCCGGGTGGCAGCGGAAGGCGCATTGCCGTATCCACCGGGGGTCTTGTGCGTGGTGCCCGGCGAGGTCTGGGACGGCGCGGTGCTGGCGTATTTTCTCGCCCTGCAAGACGCGATCAACCAGTTCCCGGGCTTCAATCCAGAGCTTCAGGGTGTGTACCTGCGCACCGAAGACGACGGCCGCATCCGTGCCTACGGGCATGTGCTCCAGCAGTGAGCGCCGCGATTCCCGTCCCCCGAACTCAACCGCTCCCAACCAGAGGAAGACGCCATGAAAGGCAAAATGAAAGCGGCAGTGGTCGAAGCATTCGGCAGCCCGCTGGTACTCCGCGAGTGGGACATCCCCACGCCAGGCCCCGGGCAGATTCTGATCAAGACCGAAGCGTGCGGGGTCTGTCACACCGACTTGCACGCGGCAAGGGGCGACTGGCCGGTCAAGCCGTGGTTGCCATTCATTCCCGGCCATGAAGGCATCGGCATCGTCGTCGCCCTGGGTGCGGGCGTGACGCGCGTGGGCGAGGGGGATCGCGTGGGTGTGCCGTGGCTGTATTCAGCCTGCGGCCACTGCGAGTATTGCCTGAGCGCATGGGAAACCGTGTGCGCCAGCGCCGTGTTCGGTGGTTACACCCGCAATGGCGGGTTCGCCGAATACATCCTCGCTGACCCTGAATACGTCGCACGCATTCCCGCCGGGCTTGCGCCCCACGAAGCCGCGCCGATCATCTGCGCCGGGGTGACGACTTACAAGGGCATCAAAGAGGCCGATGTGAGGCCGGGTCAGTGGATCGTGATTTCAGGGATTGGCGGTCTAGGGCACTTGGCCGTGCAGTACGCCAAAGCCATGGGCCTGCGCGTGTGTGCGGTGGACGTCGACGACGGCAAACTGGCTCATGCCACTCAGTTGGGCGCGGACGCGGCGGTGAATGTCCGCCACGGCGATCCGGTGCAAGCCGTCAGGGACGTCACCGATGGCGGGGCCCATGGCGTGCTGATCACCGCGCCTTCGCTAGCGGCCTTCAAGCAAGGGGTGGGCATGACGCGCAAATGTGGCACGTGTGTGCTGGTAGGACTGCCACCGGGCGAGTTTCCACTGTCGCTGTTTGAGGTGGTCGCCAACTGCATCACCGTGCGCGGCTCGTTCGTCGGCACTCGGCAGGACATGGCTGAAGCACTGGCGTTCGCCGCCGAAGGCAAGGTCAAGGCCGACATCGACCTGCGGCCGTTGGCCGAGATCAATCAGGTGTTCAGGGAGCTTGAAGACGGCGAAGTGAAATCCAGGATCGTGATCGACTTTCGCGGGTGATTGACCCGGCCTCTTCCCGGCTGAAGCCGGTCCTACTGTGCATCACGTGCAGCCACCTGGACTGGCGTTGACGCTGACTCGTAGGACCGGCTTTAGCCGGGAAGGCGTCAGTTGTCACGCCGCAGAATTCAGGCTGCTTGCACTGGCCTCTTCCCGGCTGAAGCCGGTCCTACTGTGCATCGCATGCAGTCAGCGGGATTGGCGTTGACGCTGACTCGTACAGACCGTGTGAAAACCAGCTACTCAGCAGCTAACCAAAAAAAATGCCCCGATCAACTCGGGGCATTTTCCATTTATACAGAGAAGAAAAAGACCTTCCTCAGGCCAGTAACTCCATCATTCGGCGCACACCCAGCACGTTGATCGCTCTTTTCAGGTTGTAGGCGTTCACCGCCAGCGCCATTTCCGTTCGCGCACCTTTGAGCTGGCGAAGCAGGAACCGGCCATTGCCGTAAATCCATTGTTTGAGGTTGCCAAACGGGTGCTCAACGATGCTTCGTCGAGCCTCGACGATTTCCGGGTGGGCCTGCATTCGCAGCGCCATTCGCTCAAATGCATCTTCATAGGCATGACGTGTGATCGAGCGGTATTTGGTCTTGGTGCATTGGTTTTTAAGGGCGCAGGATCCACAAGCGCCAGCGCTGGCGCGGTAGAAACGCTTTCCCTTGTTCAACTGAACCAGCGTCAGCAAATGGCCTGTCGGGCATTGATAACGATCATTTTCCCGATCATAGGTGAAGTCTTCCCGACGGAAAAACGAGGGCTCTTCGACCTTGCTGTTGATGGTTCGATTGATCGGTACATACGCTGTGATGCCCGCGTCGTCGCAGGCTTGGAAGTGCTTGCCGCTGGAGTATCCAGCATCAGCCGTGACGGTCAGATTCGGCTGTTCCAGCACTTCCTGAGTCGCTTTTGCCATCGGCTCCAGTTGCTTGCGATCGTCGCTATCCTGAGTGACTTCGTGGTGCACGATCAGGCTGTTTTCAGCGTCGACTGCGGTCTGCACGTTGTAGGCAACGGCCATGCCCTGCGGGGCTCGCATCATCCGCGCATCGCTTTCGGTGCTGATGAATTGCGTGATTTGCAGCTCGTCCATCAGTGCCTGGCAGGTCAGGTTGTCGTCCCGCTTGGCGGTCAGTTTTGCCAGCACCGTTTTAACAGCGCTTCGATCCACAACCTCTTCATTTTCGTCGCGATCCGCGCTATCCAAATCCTCCAGATATTTCGCTATCCGGCGATCAAGTTTTTCCTGATCGCGCTTGAGGTGCTTGGTGCTGATGTGACGACGGGCCGAGGCTACGGCCTTGAATTTGCTGCCATCAATAGCAACCAGATCACCTTTTACCAGGCCTGCCGAACGGCAGAACTGAACAAACGCGCGGCACGTTGCGGAGAACGCAGTGGCGTTATCTTTGCGGAAGTCGGCGATGGTTTTGAAGTCCGGCGCGAGGCGGTTGAGCAGCCACATGACTTCGATGTTGCGTTGGCACTCAGCCTCAAGCCGGCGCGAAGACCGTATGCGCTGGAAGTAGCCGTAGATGTAGAGTTTGAGCAGGTCGGCGGGGTTGTAGGGCGGACGTCCGTTGCCCTTGGGAATAGCTTTATCGAACCCCAGAACCCTGAGATCCAGGCGCGAAACATAGGCGTCAATGACTCGGACAAGATGGTCTTCGGGAATGACTTCGTCGATGGAAACCGGAAACAGGCTGGTCTGGTTTCGAGATTCGCCCTGGATGTACGCCATAAGAAAATGCCCCGCATCTTTCGATGCGGGGCATTTTCTTAGATCTGAGGCAGGTTGGCTAGGTTTTCACACAGTCTGCGTAGGACCGGCTTTAGCCGGGAAGGCGCCGGTGGGCACGCCGCAAAATTCAGGTTGCTCACACTGACCTCTTCCCGGCTGAAGCCGGTCCTACTGTGCATCGCATGCAGCCAGCGGGATTGGCGTTGACGCTGACTCGTAGGACCGGCTTTAGCCGGGAAGGCGTCAGTGGGCACGCCGCAAAATTCAGGTTGCTTGCACTGGCCTCTTCCCGGCTGAAGCCGGTCCTACGGTGCATCGCATGCAGCCAGCGGGATTGGCGTTGACGCTGACTCGTAGGACCGGCTTTAGCCGGGAAGGCGTCAGTTGTCACGCCGCAAAATTCAGGTTGCTTACACTGGCCTCTTCCCGGCTGAAGCCGGTCCTACGGTGCATCGCATGCAGCCAGCGGGATTGGCGTTGACGCTGACTCGTAGGACCGGCTTTAGCCGGGAAGGCGTCAGTTGTCACGCCGCAAAATTCAGGTTGCTTACACTGGCCTGTTCCCGGCTGAAGCCGGTCCTACTCATGCACCGTATGCATCCAGCAAGAACCCGCAAGCATCACCCGCCGCTAGATCAATTACCCGAGTGAAAGGGAATCGGCTGGCGTGGCGCTTCGGGTGTGGTGTGGGGCTGGCCGACCATTTCGTCGTAGACCACCGGGTGGACGATAAACAGTTTCACTTCCTGGGTGGACGACAGGCATTTGCGCGCTTCGTCGATCGACGCCACGTGCAGCACCTTGCCATCGGGGCTGGTGACCGCATTGGACTTGCCGTCCATGAGCGCATGAATGACATAGGAGCCACCTTCGACCGAGACCAGATTGACCTCGGTGACTTCTCCGGCCTTGACGTGTTTGCTGAGCTTGTCCAGATCCATTACGGCACCTTAATGTCGCCCGCGGGCGTTGTCTGTTCCATGGATTGATGCGAAACCGTCGAAGCGGCCTGCCTGTATTGGAAGAGGATGGCGGTGCCAAGTTCAACGCAAAAACGGGGAGGGGGACGAGGAGGCGTTGCCGGGGATTTCCAGGAAGAGTGCCGGCACAGAAGAGAGGGCGCCGGCACCGGGAAACCTGCCGCCACCTGCCAACACCATCAGCAGGCAGCGGCCGGAATTCACGACATCAGCAATCAGCAGAGCTTGTCGATGACGCGCAGGCCAGGCGCTTTCTGCACGGCGCCCCATTCACTGCTCAGGGTTTCCAGCACCTGGCCAAGGAACTGCTTGTCTGCGGCGGCCTTCTTGCCGACATAGCCGTGGCCTTTGCGGTACATCTTCAGCCGTGCACGCATGTGCGGGTGCTGACTCTCGAATTGTTCTTCCTCGGTGCAGGCACCCAGGCCGTCCATGTGCACGTTGCCTTCCTCGCACACCCAGAGGATGTGGCTATCAAGGGAATCCTTGCGTGCGGCGAACAGTCGAGCCAATTGATCAATGGTAGGTTGGTTGTTCAGGTTCATGGTTGTTACCCCTTTTTGACCACTGGTTAATCTATCGAGTGAGTTCAAACGCAATGGCGAATCGTCCGTCGATTCGCAGTCCTTCCAGTCGCTGACAAGCAGGGTCCGTCGGTACACAGAGCCGGTGCCGGGCCACACGTGTGTGGGCATTGATGAGCGCAGAGGAGGAAGGTCGGACCCGGGGGAGAAACGGCGGACGCCTTGGGGACACGGGCGACTGAGTGGTCGACCACAAGTGTCATGAGGACGTGTCGCCGGCGCTCGGCCTGGTGGGTCGATCTTGCCGGTTCGGCTTCATCAATCTGCCTTGTGGGCAGCACACATCCAGAGGTTGTTCGACGGCTGTATCGAACGGGCCCGGAATACTTTTGCCAGCTCTCCCGATCGGGGAGACGCCTGCACTATGCAGTCGGCAAAAGGCCTCGTCAATGGTTTTGTAGTGATTATTTTGGAGCACTACAAAATTTGTAGTTTCAGAACACGAAGGTCGATTCGTGACTACAAAGTCAATGAATCCGGGGGGCACAGCGCAGGGGCAAAACGCAGAAGGCAATACGCAGAAGGCAAAACGCAAAACTGGGTGCCTGAAACGACACTTGCCCGCGACCGGGTCAGGCAGCCGTTGTTTCCGGCTGGCCGACCCTGTCGCGGGCAAGCGTGTCGCTATGAATCCAGACGCGAGTACTTACGCCTGTGGAGCCTTTTGCAGTTCAAACAGCAACAGCGAACGCGGTGTGACCGTGTACTCGCTGCCGAACTCGAACTGATCCTTGCCATCGATCTCCGGCTGATTGGTGTCAATCAGGCTGGTCCAGTTGAGGCCTTCCGGCACTTCCGGCAGCGTGAAGTTGACGCCGTCGTGGTGCGAGTTGACCAGCAGCAGCAGCGTGGCTTCAGAGCCGCGACGACGGATACCGGTTTCCTGCGCGCGGCCATCCATCAGCATGCCCAGGCAGCGACCATTTGGGTCTTCCCACTGCTCGATGCTCATCTCTTCGCCGCTTGGCGACAGCCAGGTCACGTCCTTGACGCCCAGTGCATCGTTGTAATCGCCTACCAGGAAGCGGCTACGACGCAGGATCGGGTACGACTGACGCAGCTTGATCAGACGCTTGACGAACGCCAGCAGGGCCTTGCCGTCTTCGTCCAGATCCCAGTTGACCCAGCCGATCTCGCTGTCCTGGCAATAGGCGTTGTTGTTGCCGTGCTGGGTGCGGGCGAACTCGTCACCGGCGACCACCATCGGCGTGCCCTGGGCCAGCAGCAGCGTCGAGAAGAAGTTACGCATCTGACGCAGGCGCAGCGCGTTGATTTCCGGATCGTCGGTCGGGCCTTCGACGCCACAGTTCCACGAACGGTTGTCGTTGCTGCCGTCCTGGTTGTTCTCGTCGTTGTCTTCGTTGTGCTTGTCGTTGTACGACACCAGGTCGTGCAGCGTGAAGCCGTCGTGGGCGGTGATGAAGTTCACCGACGCGTACGGCCGGCGGCCACGCTGGTTGAACAGGTTGCCCGACGCGGTCATGCGGTTGGCGAAGTCTGCCAGCTGGCCTTCGTCGCCTTTCCAGAACGCACGGATGTTGTCGCGGAATTTGTCGTTCCACTCCGCCCAGCCCGGCGCGAAGTTGCCGACCTGGTAGCCGCCTGGACCGCAGTCCCATGGCTCGGCGATCAGTTTCACCGAACGCAGCACCGGATCCTGGCGGCAGGCCACGAGGAAGCTGTGGCGTTCGCTGAAACCGTCGTGGTAGCGGCCGAGGATGGTGGCCAGGTCGAAACGGAAACCGTCGACGTGCATTTCGGTCGCCCAGTAACGCAGCGAGTCGGTGACCATCTGGAGAACGCACGGGTGGCTCAGGTCGAGGGTGTTGCCGGTGCCGGAATCGTTGATGTAGTAACGCTTGTCATCCGGCATCAGGCGGTAGTAGGAAGCGTTGTCGATACCGCGCATGGACAGGGTCGGGCCGCGCTCGTTGCCTTCAGCGGTGTGGTTGTAGACCACATCCAGAATCACTTCCAGGTTGGCATGGTGCATGTGCGCAACCATTTCCTTGAACTCGGAAATCTTGCCGTGGGCCAGGTAGCGCGGGTCCGGTGCGAAGAACGCCAGGGTGTTGTAACCCCAGTAGTTGGTCATGCCCTTTTCCAGCAAGTGCTGGTCGTTGACGAAGGCGTGGATCGGCAGCAATTCGATCGAAGTGACGCCCAGACCTTTGATGTGCTTGATCACGTCATCGACCATCAGGCCGGCGAACGTGCCTTTGACTTCATCGGGCACGGACGGGTGACGCATGGTGAAACCGCGGGTGTGGGTCTCGTAGAAAATAGTCTTGTCCCACGGCACGTCGACCCGCTGCTCGCGGCCCCAGGTGTAGGCAGGGTCGATGACCTTGCACTTGGGCACGAAGGGCGCGCTGTCACGCTCGTCGAAGCTCAGGTCGTCGTCCGGGTGACCGATGGTGTAACCGAACAGTGCCTCGGACCACTTCAGCTCGCCGACCAATTGCTTGGCGTACGGGTCGATCAGCAGTTTGTTGTGGTTGAAACGGTGGCCGTTCTTCGGATCGTACGGACCGTAGACGCGGTAACCGTAGACCTGACCCGGGTGGGCGTCGGGCAGGTAACCGTGATAAATCTCGTCGGTGTATTCCGGCAGCTCGATACGCTCAAGCTCCACTTCGCCGGCGGAGTCGAACAGGCACAGCTCGACCTTGGTGGCGTTGGCGGAAAAGATGGCGAAGTTGACGCCAAGGCCGTCCCAGCTGGCGCCGAGCGGGAAGGGCAGGCCTTCACGGATGCGCGAAGCCGTGACTTCGGGGCTGCCAGCGTTGCCGGATTCATTCTGTGTAGCGGCGTTCTTATCTTGCGTGCTCATGTGTATTCCTGACGTTCGAATGAGTTCCTGAAGGCGAACAAAGCCGTGGCCTCAGTCCATGACTGCGCCATCGATGCAACAGGGTGGGTGCAACAGGGTGGTGCGACTGAATCAAAACTACCGCAGGGACACGACCGTTTTGCGACGATCCCTGCGGCAGGGGTACTGGCTTTGCGACGATGACGCGTTACGCCTGGGAATCAGGGCGTAGGTGGCTTCGCTGCGGCGGGCTTCTTCGCAGAAGACTTGGCGGCAGGTTTGGCCGGTTTGGCGGAAGCATCAGAAGCGCTTGCTGGAGCTTTTGGCTTGGCAGCAGGCTTGGCCGGCGCTTTTGCCGCTGGCTTCGGTGCAGGCTTGGCGTCTGCCTTTGCATCAGCACTGGCCGGCTTGTCTGCAGGTTTGGATGCAGACTTCGCAGCAGGTTTGGCCGCAGCTTTAGCAGCGGGTTTGGCGGCGGCAGCCTTGGGCTCCGCTTTGCCGTCAAGCTTGGACTTCGCCGTCTTCGCAGCAGCCGGTTTTTTAGGCGACTTCGCCTCGGCGGCGGCCAACTTGCTAGCCATTTCCCAGTGGCGGGCGTCTTGCCCATGTGGCTTGCCTTCCGTTTCCCAGATCTGGTGGGCAAGCTCGCTGATTCTTTTATCGTCGGCACTCATCTCGACACTCCCGGTATCACAAGGTTTGTATAAGCAGGTTTACAGAAATTTCCTTGAGCGCTGCGCTGAGCAACAGTTCCTTGCTGGATGTGACTGTAGCCTGTGAAAAAAGTCCCTTCCAATTTGGATGTGAATCAGCGAACGGCAGGTTGATTCGTGTATCGCCCCAATTTGCTGCACTGATGAATGGAGTTTGCGCAGTGCCCAATAGTTCAGCCGGCAAGCGCGGAACCACAACAATAGCCCGCATCTCCTTCGTTACCCGGGCAAAAGCCACGACGTGATCGGCTTTTTCCCCGACCACTTCCAGCGGTTGATATTCGCCTTCACTGAACAGAGCGGGGTACTGGTTGCGCAGGCTAAGCACCTGAGCAATCAACGCCTGCTTGATCCGGCCGTCGTGCCACTGGTTCAACAGCTCGGTGACCGGCACGGACGCCTGCAACGCTTGTTCGCGAGCGGGGTAATCCACCGGACGGCGGTTGTCCGGATCCACCAGGCTGAAGTCCCAGAACTCGGTGCCCTGATACAGATCAGGCACACCGGGCGCTGTCATTCGCAGCAAAGTTTGCGCCAGACTGTTGAGCGCGCCGGCGGTCGCGATGCGATTGGCCGTGGCACCGATGGATTGGCGCAGTGCCAGACCGTCGGCGCTGAGCAGCACGTGCTCCAGAAACTCGCGGCAAGCGGTCTCGTAGGCCTCGTTGGGCGCGCTCCAGCTGCTGTGCAGTTTGGCTTCACGCAGGGCCTTTTCCTGCCACTGAGTCAGGCGCTTTGCGTAGGCTTCGAAGGCCGACTCGCCTTCGAGATCCAGCGGCCAGCTGCCGATGATCGCTTGATACAGCATCAGCTCGTCACCGGGGCTGATGTGGGTGTCGCCGGTCTTGAGCGGTGCCGACAGCTGCTGCCAGCGTTCGACCTGTTCGGCGTACCAGGGCGCCAGTTCACTAAGCACGGCCAGACGGGTGCGAGTGTCTTCGCCGCGCTTGTGGTCGTGGGTCGCGGTGGTCAGCAGGTTGTTCGGAAAGCTCTTGTGACGCTCGATCGAGACCTGATGAAACGCCTCCACCGGCGCACTGAAATGTTGCGGGTGGAAGCCCACGTCGTTGCGCGACAGCAACACGGCGGAGCGGTAGAACGAGGTGTCTTCCACCGACTTGGCGGCCACTGGCGAGGTCAGCTGCTGGAAACGGTTGCCGGCCTTGCGGCGCATTTCGCGCAACGGGCCCGTCGGGTAGTCACGCAGCTTCTCGCCACCCAGCCACAACTTGAGCGAGTCCAGCACCGGCCAGTCGCCTTCGCTGAGCATCTCGCGCGCGCCATCCATGGCCTGCTGGAAGAAACGCTCGTCTTCGGCAGAACGGCCGCAAGCGGTGAGGTAAGTGCGGTAGACCGGGAAGTTACTGACCAGCGCCAGCAGCGCGCGGCGGATGGCGCCAAGGGTCATGTCGCGGGTCATCACGTCACTGCGCGCAACCTGCAGCAACGCCTGGGCCAGGTTCTCGAAATCGCCGGCCAGTGTGCCGTGAAGGACCAGGTCGCGAGCTTCCAGGACTTCCTTGTTGAAGTCGGCCGTGCGTCCGCTGAGGCGGCTCCACAGCTCCCCCAATACGGCTTCACCCTTGGGATCATGCTGCAGCAGCGACACCTGGTTCATGAATTCATAACCGGTGGTGCCATCGGTATTCCAGTCGGTGCGCAGTTGTTCGTCGGAACCGAGGATCTTCTCGACGAAGATCGGCAGACGGTCCAGCTCGGTGCCTGCCGGGCGCCGTTTCATCAGGCTGTCGACGCGACGGCGCAGCTTGCGGCAGTAGCCGCGCGGGTCGGCCAGGCCATCGATGTGGTCGATGCGCAGACCGTCTACAAGGCCCTCGGCGATGAGTTCGAAAATCTTGCCGTGGGTCGCCTCGAATACCTGCGAGCGCTCGACCTTCAGGCCGCCCAGCTCGTTGATGTCGAAGAAACGCCGCCAGTTGATGTCATCGCCTGCGGTGCGCCAGCTGGCCAGACGATAGTCCTGCTGCTCAAGCAAACGGTGCAGGCGATCGAAGCCCTCCGGCGTGCTGGAATCGAACTGCGCCAGGCCTTCTTCAACGGCCTTGACCAACTCGGGCTTGGCCTTGACCGCCTCGGCCAGTTCCGCCTTGGCCTGGCGCGCACGCTCATAGGCCTGCGGATAGTGGTCGAGGTCGGCAAAGCGCTGGGCCAGTTCGTCCAGTTCGGGACGTTTCCCAGCCTTCAACAGCGGCGCATACGTAGCCGGGTTGATCGGGAAGAGATGCTGGTAGTGCTCGGAGTGGAAGCTGCCGTTTTCTGCATCAAACCGCAGCGGCACTTCGCCGTTCTGCAACACGGTGCCGTAGTCAGTGCTCAGGAACGGCAGCAACAGTTGGCCCTTGAGCAGCGGGTCCGGGGAATTCCACTGGATGTCGAAGAACTTGGCATACGGGCTGCGTTGACCCCACTCCAGCAGGTCCAGCCACCACGGGTTGTCATTGCCACCGACCGCCATGTGGTTGGAGACGATGTCGAGAATCAGGCCCATGCCGTTCTCGCGCAGCGCCGCGACGAAGCGCAGCAACGCAGGCTCACCGCCCAGCTCGGGGTTGATCACCCGTGGGTCGACCACGTCGTAGCCGTGCATGGAACCGGCGCGGGCTTTCAGCAACGGCGAGGCATAAATGTGGCTGATGCCCAGGCTGGCGAAGTACGGCACCAGCTTAGTGGCGTCGTCCAGCGTGAACTCTTTGTGGAACTGCAAACGCTGGGTGGCGCGCAGGGATTTAAGAGGGGTACTCATTTTTGATCACGCTCCGCGGCTTGTTTACGTGCCGCTGCCAGAATTTCAAGGCGTCGCGCTGCATCGGCGTTGTCCAGCAGTGAACCGCTGTCGCCGTTGAGCCGACGTCGCCAATTGGGATGACTGTCGATAGTGCCGGGGAAATTCGCCTGCTCCTCGATACCGAGGGCGTCCTCGATCGGGAGCAACACCAACGGAGCCGGGGTGTGGCCGAGGTAAGCGATGCTGTGGTCGATGATGTCGGCGGCGCTGATGTCGTCACCGCCGCTTGGCAGCGTGTAGTTCTGCTTGAGTGCCTTGACCAGCCCCTGGCGTTCACGCTCGCGGCTGTCACGCATCTTCTGCTCGGCTTCGTCGTCGACAAACCCGAGGGTCTTGTTCCACTGGATGTCCAGCTCGCTCAGCCAACCGGTGAGGGTAGGGAGGTCATGGGTGCTGGTGGTCGCCAGTGCATCTCTGGACCATTTGCTGATCGGCTTGAACGTCGCATCATCCTGTTCGAACAACAGCACGCGCATGCCGAGGATTTCACGCTCGGACAGTTTTTCGTGCAGGCCTTCAGGCACGGTGCCGAGGTCTTCGCCGAGAACGATCGCTTCGTGCCGCCAGGATTCCAGGCTCAACAAACGCAGCATGTCGTCCAGCGGGTAGTTCAGGTAAGCACCTTCACTGGCAGGCGACCCCATCGGCACGACCCACAGGCGCTGCAGACCCATCACGTGGTCAATGCGCAGGCCGCCGACGTGGGCGAAATTGGCGCGGAGCATTTCGATGAATGCTTGAAAACCATTACGCTTCAGGCCGGTTGGCGAGAACGCCGAAATGCCCCAGCTCTGGCCCGAGCGGTTAAGAATGTCCGGCGGCGCGCCCACGGTCAGCGAGGAGAGCAACTCGTCCTGACGACTCCAGGCCTGACTGCCGGCACCGTCGGCACCCACAGCCAGATCCCCGATCAGGCCGACGCTCATGCCGCTGGATCGTGCGGCGGTCTGGGCGCGTTCGAGGCCGCGCGCGATGAGCCACTGCGCGAAGGCGTGGAAGCCGATCTCTTCGCCGTGCGCTTTGGCGAACGCGTCGAGGGCAGGGTTACGCGGGTTCTTGTACTGCTCCGGCCATTCATGCCAGTTTCCGCCAATGCCTAATTCGTCGCCCGCATCACGCAGGGCTTCGAAACGGCAGTGGTTTTCCAGGGCTTCACCGCCCGCTTGGCGGAAGCTCTTGAAATCCTCGTGGAAGGGATGATCGCTGCCGATAAAGCCGGCATACAGCTCGCGCAGCAGGGCATATTTTGCTTTGGCGGCGGCGGGCCATTCGATCAGCTCCAGTGATTCCAGACGTTTGAACTCGTCGGCCAGGCCGGCTTTCTCGATCGCCTGTTCAACCGCACGGTCACCCAGAATGGTCCCGGGCGCCGCATACAGCGCATTGAGGAACAGGCGACTGGACGGCGAGTACGGGCTGTAGCGCTCGCTGTCGTTGGAGAACATCGCGTGAACCGGGCTGATCGCCACGGCCGAGGCGCCACGGGCGCCTGCGGCGCGTACGAAAGCTTCCAGGCCCTGGGTGTCTCCGATACCGCCATCACCTTCACGGCGCAGGTAGTACAGCTGAGTGGTCAGGCCCCAGTCGCGGGCAATTGCCTTCTTGCTGGCCATGGTCAGGCTGTAGCACGTCTTCGGCGCGACGGCGACGGTCAACTGCTGGCCGCCCACGTCCAACTGGTGATAACCCACTGTGGCCAGCCCGGGCAGGGCAGCGTTGTCGGTCAGATTCCCTTCGAGCAGCGAGCCGTCTTCCAGCGTCAGCTTGAACGCGGTGGCTGGGGCGAACCAGGCCGACAGGTCCAGACCCTTGCCGTGGTCGACGGTCATCAACGGCGGCGGGGTGGCCGGCTGGCTTTCTTCGTTCAGGCGTTTGAGGCTGGCTTCGACGTCTTCTTCCGTCTCGGCGGGATACCCCAGACCGCCGAGGACCTTGCGCAGGACCTCGGGGCTCACGTGTTGCGGTTTGGCGTTGGCGTCCTTCCAGTCAACCGACAGGCCCGCCTGGGCCGCCAGTGTTTCCAGTTGCTCATTGCTCATCCTGTTCCTCCACAACATCACTCGATTTCAGGCTGACAATGGCCGTGTATGGATTGAGGGTGGCGGATGGGGAAAGTTCTGCGGACTTGGCGTGGGACTGATGAAGCACTCTGTAGCCGCTGTAATCATCGGTGTCGACCGCCTCGGTGCCGAGGTTCAGGTCGATGCGCAGCTCGCTGCCGTCGCCCAGTGTCCAGCGTGCGCTGACGGCTTTGTCGCCCAGCTCTTTCACGCCAAGGGAGCTGGCGCCGTGCAGGCGAGGGAACAGCTCGGTCTTGCGAATGTGCAGCAACGTCTTGTAGAGCTCAAGCCAGTTGCGATGGTCCTGACCCTTGTCGGTTTCCAGCAGCAGCGCATCGAACGCCGGGCGCGAGGCTTCGAAGGTCTTCAGCGCGTTGGGATCGGGGATCTGTTCGCGCTTGGCCGGGTCTTTGAACGCGGCAAAATCCTTGAACTCGCCACGACGGCCTTCGCGCACCGCGTCTGCCAGCTCGTCATGGAAGTCCGTGAAGAACAGGAACGGTTCGCTCGCGCCCCATTCATCGCCCATGAACATCAGCGGCACCATCGGTGAAAGCAGCAACAGTGCGGTCGCCGCCTGCAATGCTTGCGGCGGGCTCAGCTGGACCAGGCGCTCGCCGAAGGCACGGTTGCCGATCTGGTCGTGGTTCTGCAAAAACAGCACGAAGGAAGTCGGCGGCAGGTGGCCGCTGGGTTCGCCCCGGGCGTGACCATGGCGGGTGGATTCGCCTTGATAAACGAAGCCTTCACCCAGCAGACGGGCAAGCTTCTGCGTGGGCTTCTCGGCGAAGTCGGTGTAGTACGCGTCAGTCTCGCCGGTCAGCAGGACGTGCAGCGTGTTGTGGCCATCATCGTTCCACTGGGCGTCGTAGCCCTGATCCATGCGCCCGGCTTCGTTGAACTCGTTTTCCAGGGTCAGCCAGACGTGACGTTCGGACGGGATTGCATCGCGTACGTGTTTGGCCAGGTCTTGCAGGAAGGTCGGGTCTTCGATGGCGTGCACAGCGTCGAAGCGCAGGCCGTCGAACCGATAGTCCTGCAGCCACATCATGGTGTTGTGGATGAAGAAGTCGTGCACCTCACGGCGGCGGAAATCGATCGCGTCGCCCCACGGGGTCTTCTTGTCGCTGCGGAAGAAATGCTTGGCGTAGGCGCCGAGGTAATTGCCGTCCGGGCCGAAGTGGTTGTAGACCACGTCGAGAATGACCGCCAGGCCCAGACCGTGGGCGGTGTCGATCAAGTGCTTGAGCTGGTCGGGCGTGCCGTAGGAGGACTGGGCAGCATAAGGCAGCACCCCGTCGTAGCCCCAGTTACGGTTCCCCGGGAACTGCGCGATAGGCATCAGCTCGATAGCGGTGATGCCGGTATCGACCAAGTGCTGGAGGTGCTTTTCAACGCCCTCATAGCCACCCAGTGCACCGACGTGCAGCTCGTAGATGACGGCCTCGTGCCAGGGCCGGCCTTGCCACTCAGTGTTTTCCCACTGATAGGCGGCCTGGTCGACAACGATGCTGTAACCATGCACGTCGCCGTCCTGCGCCCGGGAAGCCGGGTCAGGAACAGTGAGGTTGTTTTGTGCATTGAGGGTGACGTTGTAGCGATAGCGTGTGCCGGCAACACACTCGGTGTCGAGAACGAACCAGCCGTCCTGCTCTGGCTGAAGGGCCTGGGCAGGCCCGTTTTCGAATTCGACGCTGACGTTTTTGGCATCCGGTGCCCAGAGGGCAAACCGGGTGTGTTGTTGATCCAGCATGACGGCGCCGTGGCGCCAGTTTTGATCCGTGCGCGAAGGCATCCGTAATTCCTTGATCATTGAGTTATCAGTAGTGCAGTACCGCGACCGCATTCTTTTTCAGCAGCTCCTGGTACAGATCAGCGTAGGGTTCTACCGCTTTGTGCCAATCGAACGGAGCGGCCATGGCGCGGCAGCGCATGGCGTTGAGCAACAGAGGGCTTTCGAAGACCTTGAAGGCGCGGGTCAGGGCGTCGGTGTAGCTTTCGACGGTGGATTCGTCGAACAGAAAGCCGGTGCAGCCGTCTTCAATGGTGTCCGCCAGGCCGCCCGTGCGACGTGCGACCGGCAGCGAGCCAAAGCGCTGTGCGTACATCTGGCTAAGGCCGCAAGGCTCATAGCGGGAAGGCATCAGCAGAAAGTCACTGCCGGCGAACATGCGACGTGCGTCGGTTTCGTTGAAGCCCACCCGCACGCTGACCTGACCCGGGAAACGGGCGGCGAGGTCGCGCATGGCGTCTTCTTCTTCAGGCTCGCCACGGCCGATGATCGCGATCTGGCCGCCGTTGTTGACGATGTGCTCGGCCACGCCAATGGTCAGGTCCAGACCCTTTTGGTAAACCAGACGGGAGACTACGGCGAACAGTGGTCCAGTGGACGGCTCCAGTTCGAACAGCTCGCGCACGTAGTCAGCGTTGATTTCCTTGCGGGTCCACTCATTCGGGGCGAAGCGGCAAATCAGGTGTTCGTCGGTGGCCGCGTCCCAGCTCTCGTCGATGCCGTTGGGGATGCCGCTGAGCTGACCGCGGTCGGCCTTGCTCTGCAGGAAACCTTCCAGGCCGCAACCGAAATCCGCCGTGGTGATTTCCTTGGCGTAGGTCGCACTCACGGTGGTGATGTGGCTGGAGTAGGCCATGCCCGCTTTGATGAACGACAGCTGGCCGTAAAATTCCATGCCCTCCGGGTTCAGTGCCGAGTCCGGAATGCCCAGCTCCCGGCTGGAGGCAATGCTCACAAAGCCCTGATACGCCAGGTTGTGAATGGTGAAAATCGACGGCGTGGTCTGGCCGCGCCATTTCATGTACGCCGGCGCCAGGCCTGCTGGCCAGTCGTGGGCGTGAACCAGCTCGGGGCACCATTGGGTCTTCACCGCGCCGGCTGCGAAGTCGGCGGCCGCCAGGCCCAGACGGGCAAAACGGATATGGTTGTCGGACCAGTCGCGGCCGTCATTGTCACCGTAGGGCGTGCCTTCACGCTCGTACAACTCGGGACAGATCAGGACGTAGATGACCAGACCGTCTTTCATGTCCATCCGGCCGATCTTGCAGGGAGGCAGCGCGGCGTGGCCGGGCAGCTCGCTGATGATGTGGATCGGATTGCCGCTATTGATGACCTGCGGATAGCCGGGAATCAGCACGCGTACATCGTGCAGGTGGCGCATGGCGCGCGGCAGTGCGGCAGACACATCGCCCAGGCCGCCGGTTTTCACCAGGTCGGCCATCTCTGAAGTCACGAACAGGACTTTCTTGCGGGTAACCGAAGAAACCACTGGTTGAACAGGAGGCAGTTGCAGCACAGGTGCGCTCGTCGTTGCGAAGACCGGCAGATGGGTCAGCTCGCTGGCCGGCTGATTAAAACTCTCTCCCTTCTGGGTTTTGACAGCGGCACTAATCATCGTTTTCTCCAGTTCGATATGCAGTGTTGGTACAGCACTTAGTTGTAAGCGGCCATTTCCTATGGCCAGGCACACAAGACCTACGCAAGATCGATACCCATTTACCGACTGCAGATAAAGGAACAAGGTGAAAGCGTACTCTGCTTCGATTTTTCAACAGCATAGTTGCTCTATTCACATGACCCCGGCGCCTGTGTAGAAGTTTCGACAATTTTTCCGGGCCGTGTCTGGCATGCGGGGTTGCGATCCGGTGCATCCTGTCATTCGGGGAGTTCTGCCGATCTGCAAGCCCCGGAATGCGCCGTTGTGGAGCATGGGGTGTCGGCCTGTATAACGGGGTGCCGCCGGTCGGATTGTTGGACAATCATCGTGCCGATGGTCTACTCCCGCGTAGGGCCTGCACTTTTGTGGGACGCGGGACGCACATTTCGATAGCGCTGCCTTTTCTCGGTGCGTGCCGGAAGAAATCCTGACCGATCAGAGACATTTCCTACTTCTGTATAAGGATATTTTTGCGGCCAAGGCGTTAGAATCGCCGCCACGCGGCACGTCGGCACACTGAGTCGAGCGCCTGTTGAGGTTTCTCCAGCGGTAGAGGAAGTCAATGCAAGCCCCTGAGGTTCTGGTACTGCAAGCCAGCTATAGCAATTCGGTTCACGCTGAAGCCATCGGGTTTCTGCTCAATCAATACGCCGAGGACGCGATGGGCGGTGGGAAGTCGCTGTCCACGGACACTCGTCAGCAGTTGGCGATCGAACTGGCCAAGCGCCCTCATGCGTTCAGCGTGCTGGCGTTCATCGCCGGCGAGCCGGTTGGCCTGGTCAACTGTTTCGAAGGGTTCTCGACCTTCGCCTGCCGGCCCTTGGTTAACGTCCATGATGTGGTAGTGATCGCCTCGGCCAGAGGGCAGGGCATCAGTCAGAAGATGCTGGCGAAGGTCGAGGAAATCGCCCGCCAGCGCGGCTGCTGCAAAATCACCCTCGAAGTGCTGGAAGGCAACGAAGCCGCCAAAGGCGCCTACCGCAAGCTCGGTTTCGCCGACTACCAGCTAGACCCGCAGATGGGGCGAGCGTTGTTTTGGCAAAAAGCGCTGTAGCTGAGCGCTGTTAGTGGGACCGGCTTCAGCCGGGAAGAGGCCGGTATGAACAGCCTCAATTTTGCGGTGTGACGCCTGACGCTTTCCCGGCTGAAGCCGGTCCTACCAAGGCGTTCACTCACGCTCCTGCAAACGCACGCAATAATGCGTTCACTCACGCTCCCGCTAAACGCACGCAATAATGCGCAAATCCTTTGTAACAGTTCTGTCCTGTAAGGCGATTCCGAGAGCGCGATAGGATCGCCTCCCGTATTGCTTTCAGGACTCACATGTCGCTCTCTCTGGAACCTCCCAGTCGCCGATCCCTTTCGAACAGGATTCCAGGCGTTCATTCCGCGTCATCACCCTTAAACAAGATTTCTATCTGGCTCGACCCACTTTGCCGTGTGTCGGGCGTTTTCGTGTCTGTCCCATTGATCGAGAAGGAGCGCTGACCCATGGAATGGATTGCTGATCCCACGGCGTGGCTTGGCCTGTTGACCCTTATCGTGCTTGAGCTGGTGCTCGGCATCGACAACCTGGTGTTCATCGCCATCCTCGCCGACAAGTTGCCGCCTGAGCAGCGCGACCGCGCGCGTGTGCTGGGCTTGTCTCTGGCGTTGATCATGCGTCTGGGCCTGCTCGCGAGCATTTCGTGGATGGTCACGCTGACCGAGCCGCTGTTCGAGATTTTCGAGAAGAGCTTTTCCGGTCGCGACCTGATCATGCTGTTTGGCGGCGTGTTCCTGCTGTTCAAGGCGACCATGGAATTGCACGAGCGGCTGGAAGGCCACGTCGCCCAGCGGGCCGGCAGTACGACCTACGCGCTGTTCTGGCCCATCGTCGCGCAGATCGTCGTGCTCGATGCGGTGTTCTCCCTGGACGCTGTGATCACCGCCGTGGGCATGGTCGATGAGCTGTCGATCATGATGATCGCCGTGGTGTTCTCGATCGCCATCATGATCATCGCCAGCAAGCCGCTGACCGCCTTCGTCAACGCGCACCCGACGGTGATCATGCTGTGCCTGGGCTTTCTGATGATGATCGGCTTCAGCCTGACCGCCGACGGCCTGGGGTTCCATATTCCCAAGGGCTATCTGTACGCGGCCATCGGTTTCTCGATCCTGATCGAGGTGTTCAACCAGATTGCCCGTGCCCGTCGCAAGCGCAGCGTCAAAGGCGACCTGCCGCGCCGCGAACGCACGGCCCACGCCGTGTTGCGCCTGCTGGGTGGCCGCAGGCCGAGTGCCGAGGAGGTCGGTGAGGAGATCGCCGACATGCTCGATGGCGACAGCGAAGAGGTGGTGTTCGATCGCCGCGAGCGGGTGATGATCAGCGGCGTGCTGCAGTTGGCTCAGCGGCCCATTCGCGGTGTGATGACGGTGCGCAACGACGTCGACGTGATCGATCTGGATGACACGCCGGAAGGCATTCGCCAGCGACTGGTCAACTCACCGTACTCACGGCTGCCGTTGATCCGCGGGGGCCGTATCGACGAGCCGCTGGGCTTTGTGCACAAGAAGGAAATGCTCAATGCCTGGCTGTCCGGTGCCGAGCCGAACATCGAACACCTGGCTCGACCGACGCTCAATCTGCTGGAGAGTTTCTCGATCCTCAACGCCCTGGAACAGATGCGCGCCCAGTCCACGCACATTGCGTTCGTGATCAACGAATTCGGCGATTTCGCCGGCATCCTGACCATGACCGACATCCTCGAATCCATCGCCGGCGAGTTGCCGGACGCCAGCGAAATCGAGGGCCCGGACTTGATCGAAGAGGGCGAGGGCGTGCTGGTCAACGCCGCCATGAACTTGAGCCACCTGCGCGAACGCATCGGCTTCAAGGCGCGGGCGACCGGGGACTACCAGACCCTGGCCGGACTGGTGGTGAGCCTGCTGGATCGCTTGCCGGTGACAGGTGATGAGCTGCAATGGGAAGGCTGGCACATCAAGGTCGTGCAAGTGCAGGAGCGGCGGGTGACCCGCGTACTGTTGCGGCAGACGCCGTCAGCATAACCTCCGCTGACGCCTACTTATCCCGGCGGAAACAAAAAAGGCCTGCATTGCGCAGGCCTTTTCGTTTGGAGCGAACGTTACTTCGCCTCTATTACTTGTTCACCACCTGAGGCATGGCGCCGGGCTGGCTGGCGGCCTTCTCCATGTGAGCAAAGTCACTCAAGCCCTTCGGCGCATACGGGTCGCCGATCAGTCGAGGGCGCGCCTTGAAGTCCAGGCTGACCAGGCTCTTGGTGGTATCGAGTTCATCAAAGCTCAGCCCTGCCAGTTGCGCCCAGGTGTGGATCAGGTTGGAACTGGTGTAAGGACGGTCGTGGATGCTCTCGAAATTCCAGTCATGGGTCTGCTTCCACTTCGGCGAGGCGTAGGCAATGAAGGGCACGGTGTACATCGGGATCGTCGGCTTGTTCTCGTTGCGGCCCAGGGTATTGCGGCCTGGCGAGTCATAGACGTCTTCGCCGTGGTCCGAGAGGTACAGCAGGAAGCCGTTCGGGTCGGCCTTGCCGTATTCCTTGATCAGGCTGGAGACCACAAAATCGTTGTACAGCACGGCGTTGTCGTAGCTGTTGTAGAACTCCAGCTTGCTGTCATCGATGTCCGCCGGCACGCCCTCACGTCCGCTGAATTTCGCGAATTCTTCCGGGAAGCGGTACTGATAAGCCATGTGCGTGCCGAGCAGGTGAACCACAATCAGTTTGCGCGGCGCGGCATCGGTCAGTGCCTTGGCGAACGGCGCGAGCACGTCGCCGTCGTACTGGCGGGCGTTCTGGTTGCGGTTGTTGTTCAGATAGACCTGCTCGTCAGCCTGCTCGGAGAAGGTGGTCAGCATCGTGTTGCGCTTGGTCATCGTCTGCTGGTTGGTGATCCAGAAGGTCTTGTAGCCCGCCTGTTTCATCACGCTGACGATGGACGGCGTCTTCAGGTAAAGGTCCGGGTTTTCCTCGTCGGCGAAGGTCAATACCTGCTGCAGGGCCTCGATGGTGTAAGGCCGTGGGGTGATGACGTTGTTGAACACCTGCAACTGGTCCTTCATGGCGTCCAGGTTCGGCGTCGTCTGGCGCGGGTAGCCGTACAGATGCATGCGCCCGCGGTTGGTCGACTCGCCAATCACCAGCACCAGGGTGGTGGGCAGGTTAGCTTGCTGGTCCTTGAGATTTTTCAGTGGAGCGATGTTGCTGCTGCTGGTCAGCATGTCCTGCATGCCATCCAGCTGCTGGGTGTAACGGTGATAGGCAACGATCATCTGCCATGGCACCGCCGGCTCGATGCGCGACTCGAACGCTTCGAGGGCCGAGGCGGTGTCGTCGTGGCGGGCGAACTGCTTGGCCAGCGGGTAACCGATGATGCCGATCAACAGTGCGGCGGCCACGGCGTACGCGCGAGGGCGCGGCATGTACACCGGGCGAAGGCGGGTCCACAGGAATATCGCGAACGCGGTGTGGGCGATGAACGCCAGCACGATCCACCACGCGAAGTACTGGGTCATGTATTCGCCGGCTTCAGAGATGTTCGATTCGAACATGATGAAGATGACGCTCTGGGAAAACTCCTGCTGGTAAATGAAGAAGTAACCCAGGCTCGCCATGGAGCAGGCCCACAGAACCACCCCGATGACGGCCGCCATGACCCGGGTCTTTTGCGGGAACATCAGCATGGGCGCGAGCCAGATGCCGCTGATCACGAACGCCTGACGGAAGCCGGCAAAACCGGTGATACCGGTCAGCTGAATAAGCAGCTGGGTGATGCCCGAGAAATACCAGAAAAACACGAACAGCCAGATGATGCCCGCCCAGTCGAACCCTTTCGGAGTCGCAGTGCTCCGTTTCATCGTTGTCATCAAGCGCTCCGCTATAGACCTTTTCAGGCGGCAGAACACCGCCTGAACTCATTCCAGTGCCAGCAATTGGCCAGCAACCAACCTGTTAAGGGTCGGGATTATGTTTTCAGACGGGTGAAAATTTTGTCACGCGGGGCGTTGCGAAAACGGTGAAACCGGCTATGGGCCTCAATCGCAGTCCAGGCGGGGAACGTAACAACGTGTGTCGGGTCCGACGGAGGGTCGAAAGGGGCGTCGAGCGCGCGGCATTGCGAGTACAGGCAGGGGAGTGCGAGGGATGCGCCGGCAAGCCTGCAGATCAGGCTTGCCTTGGGAGGAGGGGTGTCGCGGATCAGGCGTGCAGGGCGTTGCTGCTGCCGATGAGCTGGGCGTGCTGCAGCATCGAAGTCAGCTGGGCGACTTTCTTCTGCAATACGGCGCGTTCTTCCCTGAGCTGGCGCAGCTCGTCACGACGGATTGTGACGTAAAGGGTCTGTGGAGCGTTGGCTGTCATTACTGTGCCCATTGCACACCTCGCAAATGGCGGATTCAACTTCATAAGGTTCAAGCAAGGACGCCTGCTACCTGGCATGTCCTGCTCACTACCTCTATCGGCCGGGATTCTGATTTCTTTTGCGTAAAAAAGGAACTTTTTTATTTTTGATTGTCGCGAACGTTTCTTGATCGCGAAAACGTGCGTCATAGGGCAGTCTTGCAGACCTCTGTGCCCCTGCACATGAAACTTTTTTCACCGGGAAACCATAGTTTGCCTCCCCGGACTAACCCACTATGCGGCACTGGGCTATAAACTGAGGCACCTCTGAATTTGATTAAGGAGCACCTCTACATGCAACTCGGGATTGTTGGACTAGGCCGCATGGGCGGCAACATCGCACGTCGACTGATGCTCAATGGCCACACGACTGTGGTCTATGATCGCGATGAGAAGTCTCGCACCGTGCTCGCCAACGAAGGTTCAACGCCAGCCCATGACCTCGCGTCACTGGTTGCGGCGCTGGAAAAACCGCGGGCCGTCTGGGTGATGTTGCCTGCTGGCGCTCCAACCGAAGACACCATCAACGAGCTGGCCACTTTGCTCGATGCCGACGACGTGATCATCGACGGCGGCAACACCTTCTACAAGGACGACGTCCGTCGCTCCCTCGCCCTTAAAGACAAGAACCTGCACTACGTCGATGTCGGCACCTCGGGCGGCGTCTGGGGTCTGGAACGCGGCTACTGCATGATGATCGGCGGCGAAACCGACGTCGTCACGCGCCTTGACCCGATCTTCAAGACCCTGGCCCCGGGCATTGGCGACATCCCGCGCACCAGGGATCGTGCCAAGGACGCCGACCCGCGTGCCGAACACGGTTACATCCACGCCGGTCCGCCGGGCGCCGGGCACTTCGTCAAGATGATCCACAACGGCATCGAGTACGGCATGATGCAGGCCTTCGCCGAAGGCTTCGACATCCTCAAGACCAAGAATTCGGACAACCTCCCGGTTGAACAGCGCTTCGACCTGAACCTGGGCGACATCGCCGAAGTCTGGCGTCGCGGCAGCGTGGTGTCTTCCTGGCTGCTCGACCTGACCGCCGACGCACTGGCCACCGACCCTCAGCTCAACGCCTATTCCGGTTCCGTGGCCGACAGCGGTGAAGGCCGCTGGACCATCGAAGCGGCCATGGAGCAGGCGGTACCGGTTCCCGTGCTGTCCACTTCGCTGTTCGCCCGCTTCCGCTCCCGTCAACAAAGCACGTACGGCGACAAGATGCTGTCCGCCATGCGTTTTGGATTCGGTGGTCATAAGGAACCAAAATAATGGGTTTATCCCGCAGCAAGCAGAATGCGCCGGTCGCTCCGGCGACCACGCTGTTCCTCTTCGGCGCCCATGGTGACCTGGTCAAACGGCTGTTGATGCCGGCCCTCTATAACCTGTTTCGCGACGGGTTGGTGGGGGAGGACCTGCACATCGTCGGCGTTGACCACAACACCGTCAGCGATGCCGATTTCGCCAAGAAGCTCGAAGACTTCATACGTCAGGAGGCGGCCAGCAAGGTCGCCCAGGGCGGCGAAGAGCCTCTGGATCCGGCGCTGTGGGGCAGCCTGTCGAAGCGCATCACTTACATCACCGGCGATTTTCTCGACGATTCCACGTATTCGGACATCGACGCGAAGATCAAGAGCACGGGCACCCGCAACGCCGTGTTCTACTTGGCGACTGCGCCGCGTTTCTTCAGTGAGGTGACGCAGCGTCTGGGCTCTTCCGGGCTGATGGTCGAGGACGACGAGAGCTTTCGTCGCGTGGTGATCGAGAAGCCGTTCGGCCACGATCTGCCCAGTGCGGTGGCCCTGAACAACTGCTTGCTGAAGGTCATGAGCGAGAAGCAGATCTACCGGATCGACCACTATCTGGGCAAGGAAACGGTGCAGAACATTTTGGTCAGCCGTTTCTCCAACGGCCTGTTCGAGTCGTTCTGGAATAACCACTACATCGACCACGTGCAGATCACCGCAGCCGAAACCGTGGGCGTTGAAACCCGTGGCAGCTTCTACGAAACCACCGGTGCCCTGCGGGACATGGTGCCCAATCACCTGTTCCAGCTGCTGGCGATGGTAGCGATGGAGCCGCCGGCTGCATTCGGTGCCGATGCCGTGCGCGGCGAAAAGGCCAAGGTGGTCGGCGCGATCCGGCCCTGGTCGGAAATGGAAGCGCTGGCCAATTCGGTGCGCGGTCAGTACGCCGAGAGCAACATCGACGGCAAGCCCGTCACCGGTTACCGCCAGGAAGACCGTGTCGATCCCGAGAGCAACACCGAGACCTACGTCGCACTCAAGGTCATGATCGATAACTGGCGCTGGATGGGCGTGCCGTTCTACCTGCGCACTGGCAAGCGCATGAGCGTGCGCGACACCGAGATCGCCATCTGCTTCAAGCCTGCGCCGTATGCCCAGTTTCGCGACACCGATGTCGACAGCGTCGCGCCGAATTTCCTCAAGATCCAGATCCAGCCTGACGAAGGCATGTGGTTCGATCTGCAGGCGAAGAAGCCCGGCCCGACCCTCGACATGCAGACCATTGAATTGGGTTTCGCCTACAAGGACTTCTTCGAGATGCAGCCGTCGACCGGGTACGAAACCCTGATCTACGACTGCCTGACCGGTGACCAGACCCTGTTCCAGCGTGCCGACAACATTGAAAACGGTTGGCGTGCCGTGCAGCCGTTCATCGATGCCTGGGCCAAGGATCCGCAGGTGGACCTCTACCACGCGGGCGAGGACGGGCCCTCGGAGGCCGATGAGTTGCTGGCCCGTGACGGCCGCACATGGCAGCGCCTGGGATGAGTGACGCTTCGCAGTCCCTCATCCAGTTCATGTTGTCCGACATCGATGGCACGCTGCTGCACCCCGATCACAGCCTGAGCCAGGCCAACATCGATGCGGTGCGCAAGCTGCAGGAGGCCGGGATTCATTTCTCGGTCGCCAGCAGCCGGCCCCCTCGGGCCATGCGGCAGCAGATCGAAGCCCTGGGCATCACGCTGCCGACCGTGGCGTTCAACGGTGCCAACATCATCAATCCTGACGGCAGCCTGCTGAAGGCCCACCGCATCAATGCCGCCGCGGCGCGCACCAGCCTCGAGCTGTTCGCCAGCGAGGCGGTGGCGGTCTGGGTGTTCGCCGACGACCAGTGGCTGCTGCTCAATCCCGAAGGGGATTACGTCGACCACGAGCGCAACACGCTGGGCTACGACTTCGTTCATGTCGCCAGCTTTGACGACTACCTGGACCGCATCGACAAGATCGTCGCGGCGAGCAAGGACTTCGAGCTGCTCAAGCGCCTGGAGGTCAAGCTCAACCCGCTGATCGCCGAGTCCGCACTGGCGGCGCGTTCGCAGTCCTATTACCTCGACGTCACCGCACTGGACGCCAACAAGGGCACTGCCCTTGAGACGCTGGCCGATGCGTTGGGCGTCCCGCTGGCCCACACCGCCGCGATCGGCGATGCGGGCAACGACGTGGCGATGTTCCTGCGCGCCGGGTTGTCGATTGCCATGGGGCAGGCCGAAGTGGGCGTGAAGACCCAAGCCAACTACGTTACCGACAGCAATGCCGATGACGGGCTGGCCAGGGCCATTGAGCGATACATCCTGCCCCGTTGATTCGGGGCGGCGATTGCGCTGCTACTCATGGGTTCAGCTACTCAAGGGCACGGCGCACAACAACACTAACGTGCTCACCGAGAGGGATAACTGCCCGATGGCTGTGTTGATTGAAGACTACGCGCTGCTCGGCAACTGCCGGACCGCCGCGCTCGTGGCCCGCGACGGGTCACTGGACTGGCTGTGTTTCCCGCGCTTTGATGCGCCAGCCTGTTTCGCCGCGCTGCTGGGTGACAGCAACAACGGGCGCTGGAAGCTGGCCCCGGTTGACGGCCGCGCCCGGACGCGCCGCAGCTATCGCGACGGCACACTGATTCTCGAAACCCTCTTCACCACCGACACCGGACAGGCGTTGCTCATCGATTTCATGCCCATGGAGATCGACAGCAGCGTGGTGCGCATCGTCGTCGGCGTGGAAGGGCGCGTGGATTTCTCCATGGACCTGGCGATTCGCTTTGACTACGGCAGCACGGTGCCGTGGGTCGAGAAGCGCGAGCCGCACACCATGACCGCCGTTGCCGGCCCGGACATGCTGGTGCTGCGCACGCCTGCCGAACTGCACCCGATGGACCACCACACCGAGAGCCTGTTCAGCGTTGAAGCAGGCCAGCGGCTGGGTTTCGCGCTGTCCTGGCAGGTCTCCCACGAGCCGGTGCGTGGGGGCTTCGATATGGAGTTGGCGCTGCAGCAGACCGAAACGTTCTGGCGGGGTTTTTCTGACCGCTGCCCGGATGTCGGCCCCTGGACGGATCAGGTCAAACGTTCGCTGATCACCCTCAAAGCCATGACCTACGCGCCCACCGGCGGGATCGTCGCAGCGGTGACCACGTCGCTGCCCGAACAGTTGGGCGGCGAGCGCAACTGGGATTACCGCTTCTGCTGGCTGCGCGATGCGACCATGACCCTGCTGGCGTTCATGAACCTGGGCTATTTCGAAGAAGCGACTGCGTGGCGCAACTGGCTGCTGCGCTCCATCGCCGGCAACCCGGATCAAGTCCAGATCATGTACGGCCTGGCAGGCGAGCGACGTTTGCTGGAGTATGAATTGCCTTGGCTGGCCGGTTACGCGCAATCGCGTCCGGTGCGGGTGGGCAACGGCGCGGCCAGTCAGGTGCAGTTGGACGTCTACGGCGAAGTCGCCGACGCCATGACCCAAGCCCTTAAAAACGGATTGCCGGCGCTGCCGCGCGGCACGGAAATCCAGAAAGTGATCATGCCGTTTCTGGAAAAAGTCTGGCATCAACCGGACGCCGGCATTTGGGAAATCCGTTCGGCGCCGC
Source organism: Pseudomonas sp. AK106 (assembly GCF_053903055.1). Classification (NCBI taxonomy): domain Bacteria; kingdom Pseudomonadati; phylum Pseudomonadota; class Gammaproteobacteria; order Pseudomonadales; family Pseudomonadaceae; genus Pseudomonas; species Pseudomonas sp. AK106. The sequence goes on along the minus strand of NZ_CP096426.1, from coordinate 3,293,666 downwards.
GGCACTTCACCCATTCCAAAGTCATGGCCTGGGTGTCGTTCGACCGCAATGCCGGGGTGTTGGCCAAGAGCGATGACCCGGAAGACCGCGAGCGGGGACGGCACTATCGGCATGTTGCCGATCAGATTCACGCCGACGTCTGCGCCAACGGTTACGACGCCGCACTGGGCAGCTTCGTGCAGACCTACGGCGGCCAGGAAATGGACGCCAGTCTGCTGCAGATCGCGCTCACCGGCTTCCTCCCCGTCGACGACCCCCGCGTCACCGGCACCGTCACGCGGATAGAACAATCGCTGATGAAAGACGGCCTGCTATTGCGCTACGACAGCGAGCGCAGCACCGATGGCGTGTCGGGCAGCGAAGGGACGTTCCTGGTGTGCTCGTTCTGGCTCGCCGACGTCTACGTGCTCCAAGGCCGCGACGAAGAAGCCCAACTCCTCTTCGAACGCCTGTGCGGTCTGTGCAACGACGTCGGCCTCCTCGCCGAACAATACGACCCCCAGCAAAACCGCATGCTCGGCAACTTCCCCCAGGCTTTCAGCCACATCGGCATCATCAACACCGCCCTCAACCTGCACCGCGTCATCTGCCCCGTAAAAACCCGCGCGACCCCACAGCCCTAGTGGAACAGGTCCAGGCGATCGTGCCGATCAGCGGGACCGGCTTTAGCCGGGAAGGCGTCAGGCGCTAGACCGATGGATTGAGGCTGCTCACAGGGGCCTCTTCCCGGCTAAAGCCAGTCCCACTAAAAGCACCGCATCCACCCTGTAGGACCGGCTTCAGCCGGAAAGCTTTTGCTGTTGATTTTGATCTTCATACGCAAAAAGCCCAGACACCGCAGAACGCGACTTGGGTGCAGGCTGAACGCAGGTTTCGCGGAGTGGGCCGAGCCGCATGGATGCGGAGAGAGCGCCGTCAGGACATGGATGTCCGTTCGGCGCGGGCCCACGGAGCGAGACCGGAGTGAGGGTACTCCGACGAAGGTGGAGCCCAACCAGGAGCACAAGCCCTTGGTTACTTGGGGCTTTATCAAGTAACTCGCCGGAGGCGAAATGTCTGCCGTTAGGCAGACCCCTCTCAGCCGCACCGCGCACTCGGGGACACGCGCACTCGGGGACAGATTAATTTACGATGAAGCGCTGTAAATAAATCAGTCCCCTCACCAGTCCGTCCCCTCACCAGTCCCCTCACCGCGCCTTACGAAACGTAAAATTGATCCGCTGCTCCCCCAGCTCCGGATGCTCCGCCTGCCGAATCGGCAGCACCCCATGAAAGCGCAACCGATCAACCCCGCCCCACACCACCACATCCCCATGAAACAACGGCACCCGCTGAGTCGGATCACCGCGCCCATGACCACCGAACAAAAACATCGCCGGCAACCCCAGCGACACCGACACCACCGGCCACTCCAAACCGCGCTCATCCTTATCCTGATGAAGCGACATCTTCGCCCCGGGAATATAACGATTGATCAGGCACGCATCCGGCACAAACCCCTCAAACCCCGCCGCCGAGGCCGCCGCCACCGCCAGCTCCATCAAAACCTCGGGCATCGCCGGCCACGGCTGACCCGTCATGGGATCGACCGGAGAATAGGCATAGCCACTTCGGTCTGTCGTCCAGCCGAACTCCCCACAACTGCTCAGCGCCACCGACATCGTGTAACCACCGGGCGTGACCATGTTGCGGAACGGCGCCTGCGCAAGAACCGACTCCAGCGCAGGCAGCAATGACTCGATAAAGGGCAGGGCGAAGCCACGGAACACAAACGACTCCGGCCCGATCTGCTCCCGGGAAGGCAACTGCGGCGTGTCCTCCGCGAACAGATCAAACGTCGCCGGCGTCGTGCCTTTGCGCTGCATCACCATGGGCGTCCCCGATCCAGATTTCGCCTACAGCGCTTTGCTGACCTTCACATCGCTGATGACATCATCACCGTCGGCGTGCATTTTCTGCAGGGCTGCCAGGGCTTCCTCGGTGGAAGGGGACTGCAACAGGGCAAATTCGAAACGACGCTCACCGTTGAGCTTGTAGCTGATCGCGTATTTGACGACGGGGGCAGGGGTGCTCACATTTGACTCCTTGGAAACGCTGACCGGATGTTCGCAAAAAAACCACAAAGATTTCACGTCGTCCGGTGTTCAATGGCGCCTTAGCTCAGACGCGAGGACGAGCGGCGGACGATCTTGATGGAATGGGTGAAAGCGGTTTTGCGCCCGCCATGGCTGTCCAGTTTGCGGCCAGCGGTGTCGATGGTGATGTTCCAGAAGCCGGTGCTGGGCACCGCGATCTTGGCAGGGAAACGGTCAAATGCGCCGCCGTGGTAAGTGTGACGGCCGCCGTTCTTGAAGCTGCGGAAGTTGGCATCACTCATCAGGCGTATGTTGCAAAGCTGGGAGCACTCGATGACGACCATGTCGTCTTCGTTGAGGTGCTCGCGCTGGTGAACGAATTTCATGGGTGTCTCCGGAGACAGCGTTCTCGAAAACCCGAAACGATAGCACGGCGAGCCTGGGCATTGATCATCCCGGCGGGTTTTATTGCGCTGCCCTCAGCCCGAATCAGCGCAGCGCTGACAGCAAGGCTGGCAGTTAAAAAAGCAGGCGTGCGGGATTTAATCCGGGTCAGGCTTGTCGTAAGGACCTTTACTGGAGGGATTGTATGAAATTGGCGGTTGTTATTCTGGCCCTGGCGATGACCGGCTGCGCCACAGTTACAGACATTGAACACACCCCGGCGACCATGAGTGTGATGTCCGGCAAGTCGCCGAAGGATTATGCCGCGTGCTTTGTCGGACGTATCTCCGACAGCCGCAAGCCGCCGCAGATCGAGCCGCACAAAGAGGGCCTGCGCATCATCGTTCCACAGAAGCTGCTGAGCAGTGATCCTGCTGCCATCGTCGACATCGAGACCCGCTCCGGCGGCAGCTCGATCAAGCTGTTCGAGCGCATGTCGAACAACCCGCTGCGACCCAAAGACGTGCAGCATGCCGTGACGGCCTGTATCTCGGGCGAATGACGCGGTTGAGACAGCATCAGGAAGTGACGTGGGTACAGCGGTAAACGGCCAGCGACGTTATTTGCAGACCACCAGCACCGTGCGGTTTTTATAGTTGCCGACATCGACACCCAGGGTCTTGTCATCTTCCTTGGGTTGCGGCGTGCCATTAGTGCTGACGATGTTGTAGCCGGTGCCCGCGCAGGAAGCGTCAGCCTTTTCGTAGCAAGCGGCCCAGGACATGGCTTCGCCGGAGCAGTCGATGCTCAACGCCTGTTTGCCGTCTTTGAGGTAGGTGTTCTGCGCAGTCGCGCAACCGGTCAAGGCCAGTACAGCAATGACGGATAAGATCTTGATCATGGTGGAATGCTTCGCGATGAGGGCCGGTGTGGGGTGAGCTGCTTTGGGATTGCTAGTCTCAGACTTGGGGTGGGTGCCATCGTTCCGGCATCACCCGACATTTTTTGCAGGGTGCGCGTGCTGAGTTAACCGCACATGAGCACCGCTGGACCCGAGCTGCGCCCGGGCCATGCCCCATTGCGGGGCTGGCCGGGTCAGGGGATCAGTCTTTCTTGTCAGCCCGACGACGCGGGGCTGGTGTGTCTTCGAATACGGCGGCGACTTCAATGGCGCTGCTCTCGCTGGAGAACGGGCCTGCCACGGCTTCACCGTCGTGGCCGACCAGCCACCATTGGCCGTCCTGGAGTTTCTTGATCTGGTACCCGTTCACGCTTTTAACTTCAGACATCGACTTGTCTCGATTAGTGATTCAGGCGCCCATGATAGTCGGCAAATGCCAAAGGGCAATCGCACAATTTCCCACGGGGGATGGCGAACAGAGCTACGCTTGCGAAGGTCACCGAACGGCGGTTACGCGGCGCTGGATGCCCTCGTCTGACGGACAGCATGGAATTCCAGTAATCAGTGGGTGAAGCGTGGCGAGGCAGCGGGTTACTGAGCTATTTGCGGAACTATCTGCGGAACTATCTGCGTCAGCGTTCCTCTACCTAGGCAGCGAACGGCCAGTAGCGGCATTGTAAGGTTATCGCCGCCTCATTAGACTGCGCCGCAACACCCCCAGCTCATCAAGGATTTATATGATCAAGAAATGCTTGTTCCCTGCAGCCGGATACGGCACTCGCTTTTTGCCAGCGACCAAGGCCATGCCCAAAGAGATGCTGGCAGTTGTTAACAAGCCACTGATCCAATACGGCGTAGAAGAGGCATTGGAGGCCGGCTTGACCGAAATCTCCATCGTCACTGGCCGCGGCAAGCGCGCGCTGGAAGACCACTTCGACATCAGCTACGAGCTCGAACACCAGATCAAAGGCACCGACAAAGAGAAATACCTGGTCGGCATCCGCAAACTGATCGACGAATGCAGCTTCTCCTACACCCGTCAAACCGAAATGAAAGGTCTGGGCCACGCAATTCTCAGCGGCCGGCCTCTGATTGGCAACGAAGCATTTGCCGTGGTTCTGGCAGATGACTTGTGTGTCAATCCCGGCGGTGACGGTGTCCTGGAGCAGATGGTCAAGCTGCACAAGCAGTACAAATGCTCGATCGTCGCCATTCAGGAAGTGCCTGCCGATCAGACTCACAAATACGGCGTGATCGCGGGTGAAGAGATCAAGCCTGGCCTGTTCCGCGTGACCGACATGGTCGAGAAGCCAAAGCCTGAAGATGCGCCTTCGAATCTGGCGATCATTGGTCGTTATATCCTCACGCCGGACATTTTCGAGAAAATCGAGCAGACCGAGCCGGGCAAAGGCGGTGAAATCCAGATCACTGACGCTTTGATGAAGCAAGCTGCTGAAGGCAACGTACTGGCCTACAAATTCCAGGGCACGCGTTTCGATTGCGGCGGTGCGGCCGGTTACGTCGAAGCCACCAACTTCTGCTTCGAGCATTTCTACAAAGAACTGTAATCAGCACATGACAGCGGTTGTACTGGCTTTTGCCACGCCGCTGTATGTAAGACAAAGCCACCTTCGGGTGGCTTTGTCGTTTCTGCCCTGCGGAACTTGCCGAGCGCGCTCAAGCGGTTATGCTAGCGCATCGCTTAGGAGAGACAGATGAGCTACGACTTTGACCTTTTTGTAATCGGCGCAGGCTCGGCGGGCGTCCGGGCGGCGCGGTTTTCCGCCGGCTTCGGTGCGCGCGTGGCCGTGGCCGAGAGCCGTTATCTGGGGGGCACGTGCGTCAACGTCGGTTGCGTACCGAAGAAGCTGATGGTCTACGGCGCGCACTATTCCGAAGACTTCGAACAGGCGAAAGGCTATGGCTGGAGCAGTGGCGAGGCGCATTTCGACTGGCCCACCCTGATCGCCAACAAGAACCGCGAGATCAGCCGCCTCAATGGCGTCTACCGCAAGCTGCTGGACAGCAGCGGCGTGTCACTGATGGAAGGCCATGCACGCCTGCGCGGCCCCCACGAAGTCGAAATCAACGGCCAGGTTCACACGGCCGAGCACATCATGATTGCCACCGGTGGCTGGCCACAGGTGCCGGACATTCCGGGCCGCGAGCACGCCATCACCTCCAACGAAGTGTTCTTCCTCGAGCAGATGCCCAAGCGCGTCGTCGTGGTCGGCGGCGGCTACATCGCGGTGGAGTTCGCCTCGATCTTCAACGGCCTGGGCGCTGACGTTTCGCTGATGTACCGCGGCGAGTTGTTCCTGCGCGGCTTCGATGAGAGCGTGCGCACCCATCTGCACGAAGAGCTCGCCAAGCGCGAGATGGACATTCGCTTCAAGACCGAGATCAGCAGCATCGAGAAGCTGGCCGACGGCACCTTGCAACTGAGCCTGAACGACGGCAGCCGTTTCAACACCGACTGCGTGTTCTACGCCACCGGGCGCCGCCCGATGCTGGACAACCTGGGCATGGACACCGTCAACGTCGAGCTGGATGACAAGGGCTTCATCAAGGTCAACGGTGATTATCAGACCACCGAGCCGTCGATCATCGCCGTCGGCGACATCATCGGCCGCGTGCAGTTGACGCCGGTGGCGCTGGCCGAGGGCATGGCCGTCGCGCGGCGCCTGTTCAAGCCCGAGCAGTACCGCCCTGTGGATTACCGCCACATTCCCACTGCCGTGTTCAGCCTGCCGAACATCGGCACGGTCGGTCTCACCGAGGCCGAAGCCATGAAGGACGGGTATGAGGTGCAGGTGTTCGAAAGCACGTTCCGGCCGATGAAGCTGTCGCTGACCGATAATCAGGAGCGCACCCTGATGAAACTGGTGGTCGATGCCAAAACCGATCGCGTGCTGGGTTGCCACATGGTCGGCCCGGACGCCGGCGAGATCATTCAGAGCCTGGCGATCGCCCTCAAGGCCGGCGCCACCAAGCAGATTTTCGACGACACCATCGGTGTGCACCCTACGGCGGCGGAAGAATTCGTCACCATGCGCACACCGACACGCTAAGCATCACCCGGCACGTGTTGTTAAGCCTCGCGCGGCACACGTGAACGGTCCGGCCTCCATGGAGGGAGCCGGGCCAGCCATTGTTTTTAGGGACGGACCCACTCTTTGACCAGCACGAGTTTTTCGGCAGCCATGCCCTTGAATCCAGCAGGACCTGATGACCAGGCGCTTTCCAGAACCGAAGCGCTTGATGAGAGTGAGCGGCAGTTTCGCAGCCTCGCCGACAACATGAGTCAGTTGGCCTGGATCGCTGACCCCGCCGGTCACATCCATTGGTACAACGAACGCTGGTACAGCTACACCGGCACCTCATACGAAGCGATGATGGCGCTGGGCTGGCGATCGTTGCATCACCCTGACCATGGGCAGCGGGTCGAATCACGTCTGCAGCGCTGCTTCGCCACCGGCTCGTTGTGGGAGGACACCTTCCCGCTGCGCGGCAAGGACGGCCAGTACCGCTGGTTCCTCTCCCGCGCATTGCCGATCCGCGATGAGCGCGGCAGCATCATCCACTGGTTGAGCACGAGCACGGACATCACGGCCCAGGTCAGTGCCGAGGACGCGCTGCGCGAGCTGAACGAGAGCCTCGAACAGCGCGTCGCCGAGCGCACCCGCGAACTGGCCGAAAGCAACGAGCGACTGCAGGTCGAAATCAGTGAGCGTGCCCAGGCTGAAGAGGCCTTGCGCCACGCGCAGAAAATGGACGCCATCGGCCAGCTGACTGGCGGCATCGCCCACGACTTCAACAACATGCTCACCGGCGTGCTCGGCGCACTGGACCTGATCCAGCGTCGGGTCGCCGCAGGGCGTGTGTCGGAGATCGATCGTTACATCGAGGCCGCCATGGGCTCGGCCAACCGCGCTGCGTCGCTCACCCATCGCCTGCTTGCGTTCGCCCGTCGCCAGTCACTGAACCAGCGGCCGGTGGACGTCAACCACATGGTGACGTCTATGGAAGAACTGCTGCGCCGGACCATTGGTGAAAGCATCGAGCTGGAAGTCGACCTGCACACGATCTCGTGCCTGACCAACACCGATGAGCATCAGCTCGAGAATGCGTTGCTTAATCTGGTCATCAACGCCCGCGACGCGATGCCCGACGGCGGTCGGTTATTGATCCAGACCGAACTGACCCACATTGCCCTGCTGCAGGACGCGCTGGCGCCGGGCGACTACGTGCGCCTTCGTGTGCAGGACACCGGGCTGGGCATGTCCAGCGAGGTTATCGCACGGGCCTTTGATCCGTTCTTCACCACCAAGCCGATCGGGCAGGGCACTGGCCTGGGCCTGTCGATGGTCTACGGCTTCATCAACCAGACCGGCGGCCGGGTCAGCATTTCCAGCGAAGAAGGGCGTGGTACGCGCATCGACTTGCTGTTGCCGTGTCACCACGAGGTTGCCGAGCTTCCCCCCGCCGTCCCTCGCAGCTTCGAACCGCCTCGCGCCGGCCTGGGCGAGCGCGTGCTGGTGGTGGAGGACGAGGCTGAGGTGCGCATGCTGGTGGTGGATGTGCTGAAGGAGCTGGGTTATCGCGTGAACGTCGCCTGCGACAGCCATGAGGCACTGGTGGTTTTGCAGGGAGCCGAGCCCGTTGATTTGCTGGTCACGGATGTGGGACTGCCGGGTTTGAATGGTCGCCAGTTGGCAGAAGTGGCACGCCAGCATCGCCCGGGGCTGAAGGTTTTGTTCATGACCGGTTATGCGCGGGAGGCCGAAGTGCGTGGTGACTTCCTCGACGATGGCATGGATTTACTCACCAAACCTTTCAGCATCGACGAACTTGCCGTGCGGGTGCGAAGCCTGATCGAATCAGCAGCCTAGGACTGGCTGGATCACCAGGACTGGCTGGATCCGTAGGACCGGCTTTAGCCGGGAAGCTTTCCGGTCGACAGTGCGGGTGACCCAACCGCACCCGCCCAACAACGTCTTCTATTAATAAAGCATCCTTATAGTCAAAACCAATCATAAGCATGAGCTTTGCCAATGAGTCCCTGCTGACGATTTTGCGTAGTATCCTCCCCATCGAATTTGTAACACCCCATTTTCACAACCCTCAGGAGATTCACTGATGCCTATCATCAACAGCCAAGTCAAACCGTTCACGGCAACTGCTTTCAAGAACGGCAACTTCGTAGAAGTGTCGGACGCCGACCTGAAAGGCAAATGGTCTGTGGTGTTCTTCTACCCGGCTGACTTCACCTTCGTTTGCCCAACCGAGCTGGAAGACCTGGCGGACAACTACGCCGAGTTCCAGAAACTGGGCGTCGAAATCTACAGCGTTTCCACCGATACCCACTTTGCTCACGCTGCCTGGCACAACACTTCGCCAGCCATCGGCAAAATCCAGTACACCATGGTCGGTGACCCGACCCTGAAAATCTCCCGCAACTTCGACGTCCTGATCGAAGAAGCAGGTCTGGCTGACCGCGGTACTTTCGTGATCAACCCGGAAGGCGAAATCAAAATCGTCGAACTGAACGACGGCGGTGTTGGCCGTGACGCTTCCGAGCTGCTGCGCAAAATCAAGGCGGCTCAGTACGTTGCTGCTCACCCGGGCGAAGTCTGCCCAGCCAAGTGGAAAGAAGGCGAGGCCACCCTGGCTCCTTCGCTGGACCTGGTTGGCAAGATCTAAGTCGTCATGACCGGATCGGGGGCGATGAGCCCATGAGCACGTAAACCGCATCGCCCCCAAAAAACGCCCGGGCGGTCATCGCCTGGGCGTTTTTTTTTGTAGAACCCGCTAGATCTTGAACGTATCCAGACCTGAAAGTGAAGAAGGAAGCCGAACCATGTTGGACGCCAATCTTAAAGCTCAGTTGAAATCTTACCTGGAGCGGATCACTCGCCCGATCGAGATCGTTGCGTCCCTTGATGACGGCGCAAAATCCCAGGAAATGCTGGCCCTGCTCAATGACATCGTCAGCAGCTCCGACAAGATCACCCTGGACACCAATGGCAGCGATGCACGCACGCCGTCCTTCGCCCTGAACAGCCCGGGCCAGGACATCAAGCTGCGTTTCGCCGGTCTGCCAATGGGTCACGAATTCACCTCGCTGGTGCTGGCGCTGCTGCAAGTCGGCGGCTACCCGTCCAAATCCTCCGAGGACACCATTGAACAGGCCCGCGGCCTGACCGGTGGATTCAAGTTTGAAACCTACTTTTCGCTGACCTGCCAGAACTGCCCGGACGTGGTCCAGGCGCTGAACCTGCTGGCTGTTCTTAACCCGAACGTGGAACACGTCGCCATCGAAGGCAGCCTGTTTCAGCAGGAAGTCACCGACCGCCAGATCATGTCCGTGCCAAGCATCTACCTGAACGGCGAGCTGTTTGGTCAGGGCCGCATGAACCTGGAAGAGATTCTGGCGAAGATCGACACCAGCGCCGGCGATCGTCAGGCCGACAAGCTGAATGGCAAAGAAGCGTTCGACGTGCTCGTCGTCGGCGGTGGCCCGGCCGGTTCGTCGGCAGCGATCTACGCTGCCCGTAAAGGCATCCGCACCGCTGTGGCAGCCGAGCGTTTCGGCGGCCAGGTGCTCGACACCATGGCGATCGAGAACTTCATCTCGATGCAGCACACCGAAGGGCCGAAGCTGGTTGTCGCCCTCGAAGAACACGTCAAACAGTACGAAGTCGACGTCATCAACCTGCAGCGCGGCGAGCAACTGATTCCGGGCAAAAACGGTGAGCTGCATCAGGTGAAGTTCGCCAGCGGCGGCGTGCTCAAAAGCAAGACCGTGATCCTGGCGACCGGGGCACGCTGGCGCGAAATGAATGTGCCGGGTGAGCAGCAGTACCGCAACAAAGGCGTGGCGTACTGCCCGCACTGCGACGGTCCGTTGTTCAAGGGCAAGCGCGTGGCGGTGATCGGCGGCGGCAACTCCGGTGTCGAAGCGGCCGTCGACCTGGCGGGTATCGTGTCCCACGTCACCTTGCTGGAATTCGACGCCAACCTGCGCGCCGACGCGGTCCTGCAACGCAAGCTGCACAGCCTGCCGAACGTGACGGTGCTGACCAGCGCGTTGACCAGCGAAGTCACCGGCGACGGCCAGAAGGTCAACGGCCTGCGCTACAAGAACCGCCTTACCGGTGAAGACATCACCATCGAGCTGGAAGGTATCTTTGTGCAGATCGGCCTGCTGCCAAACACCGAATGGCTGAAGGGCACCATCGAGCTGTCGCCACGGGGCGAGATCATCATCGACCCACGCGGTGAGACGTCGATCCCGGGCATCTTCGCTGCCGGTGACGTGACCACCGTGCCGTACAAGCAGATCGTTATCGCAGTCGGCGAGGGCGCCAAAGCCTCCCTCAGCGCCTTCGACCACCTGATCCGCACCAGCGCCCCGGCGTGATACCTCGCTAAAACTGATCCTACTGGCTCATGCGGTGTCGTAGGACCGGCTTCAGCCGGGAAGGCGTTGGTTGCCTTACCCTTGAACCCATGCCGCAGAAACAAAAAAACCTCATGAGCGATCATGAGGTTTTTTTTGCGCTGTCATTCAGGGACCCGCCTTGTGGGGGCAGGCCTCCATGATATTCTCGCGCCCGTTTTCATCACTGCCGTGGGATCCCCGTGAAATTCATCCACCAACGCGAACACCTGAATGAAGGCGACATTGTGGTGATCGAGTCCTCGAACGCATGCAATATCCGCCTCATGAGTGATGCCAACTTCCGCAGTTTCAAGAACGGCGGTCGGCACACCTATCACGGCGGCGCCTTCGACCGCTTCCCGGCGAAAATCGTGGTGCCCAGCACCGGCTTCTGGAACATCACCCTGGACACGGTCACCCAACGGGCGATCAGCGTGACCCGCAAGCCCAACCTCAAACACTCGATCAAGATCGTGCGTCGGACAGGCTCAAAGCTTCAAAACTGAGAGCCTGATGACTGCATATTCAGCGGCGCGAATCAGGCCCGCCATTGCAGCGGGCCCGGGGCAGGGCGGTCAGAGTTTCGGCAGTTGACCGATGCGGCCCATCATCTCGGTGACGATCTGCAAGTCCAGCAGGAGCTGCTCGGTGGTCTTGAACTCGGCGTCGGTGTGACCGGTGTATTTGACGTCGGGTTTGGCCAGGCCGAACTGCACGCCGTTGGGCAGCTCATGCACTGACGTGGCGCCGGCGGACGTGCCGAACTTGTGCTCCATGCCCAGATTCTCGGTGGCCACGGCCAACAGCGCCTTGACCCACTCGCCCTCAGGGTTGCGGTACATCGGCTCGGCGATCGAGTAATCGAAGCCCGGCGTGATGTGGCTCTGCTGGGTCCAGGCGGTCAGCTTCTGGGCGATTTCCGCTTTCAGTGCTTCCGGCGATTTGCCCCTTGGCACGCGCAGATTGACCGCCAGCTTGAAGGCCTTGTCGTCCATCGCCACGTAGGTCAGTGAGGCCGTCAGCGGGCCCATGAACTCGTCGCTGAAGCCGACGCCCAGTTTGCTGCCCAAGTAATCAAGGCCCCAGTTGTCAGCGGCATAGCGCGCGGCGTCGGTGATCGCGTTGTGCTTGAGCGCGACCTTGCCATCCAGACCGTTGATGAAATCGAGCATCCGCGCCACCGGGTTGACCCCCGATTCGGGCTCGGAGGAGTGCGCCGAGACGCCGGTGACCGTCAGCTTGACCTCCTTGCCGGCGACTTCTGCGTCGACCTTGAAGTTGCCGCCGTTGCGCTGGGCGTACTCAGCGCCGGCTTTCTGCAGCTCGGCGGCGAGTTCAGCGGGCTGCTCGCTCACCAGCGTGACGACTGATTTTGACGGGATCTGGTTGGTCGCCATGCCGCCGGTCATCGAAGTGATTTCCGCGCCCGCGCCTTCGGCGGTGCGACGGGGGAAGCTGGCCATGACCGTGCCGTAGCCCTTTTCCGCGATCACCACCGGGTAGCTGCCATCGAGTGCCAGGTTGTAGGCCGGCGTCGGGTTGCGCTCGAAGTAGTAGGGAATGGCGTCGCCGGAGGTTTCTTCGGTGGTGTCGATCAGCAGCTTGAAATTGCGCGCCAGGGGCAGCTTCTCTTCCTTGATCACCTTCATGGCGTACAGCGCGACGACGATACCGTTCTTGTCATCCTCGGTGCCGCGCCCGTACATGCGGTCGCCGATCAGGGTCACTTTGAACGGATCGAGGCGGGTGCCGTCAGCCAGCACCCAGTTTTCCAGGGTGACCGGAACGACGTCGGCGTGGGCATGAATCCCCACCACTTCAGGGCTTGAACCCTCAAGGGAAACCTCGTACACGCGGTTGTCGATATTGCGGAAGGTCAGGTTGAACGACTGGGCGAGGGTTTTGATTTTCTCGGCAATCTTGATGAACGCGGGGTTGTCGTGTTGCGCGACGCCAGCGGTCTGGAACGTGGGGATGGCGACCAGTTCGCGCAGGGTTTCGGTGGCGGCACTGCCGTATTTCACCCGCGCATAAACCCCCAACAGGCGATGGATATCGTTCTGCTCATCGGCGGACAGTTTTTTATTGGCGAGGAAGGCGCTGATCGCCGGCTCGATGCCCGCCGCCTTGACGACGTCGGTGGTGCTGACGGTCTTGAGGAACTGGCGGAAATCAGTGACGGCGTTTTCCTTGAAGGTGCCGACAATCGTGCTGCTCTGCTGCGCGGTGAGGTTGGCAAAGGCAGCGGGTGTGAAGGCGCAGACGCCGGCGAACATCAATGTAGCGGCGGTGAGGTGCTTGAGCGAAAAGTCCATTGGGTGGGGCATTCCTTGGCAGGCATGTTGAGAGAAAGGTCTGATCCTTCGATCAGAAACCACCGCACGCTACCATCGCCGGTGGAGCAGGGGGAGTCCTCATGCTGATATCTGTCGCCTTGACGGGTGAAAGCGGCGCACAACCGTAAATGACTCAGGCTATTGAATGGCCTGAAAAAATAGTCGTGAACCGGCCTCGCTCATACGGCATAACCGTCTACGCTGATGGCGCAGCGCGACGGCATGGTGTTGACGTACATGGTTTTCCGGAGCCGCAAATCTTTCAGGCGCTATCACGGCCGGGCGTTACCACTAAGGAATTCCATGAAACTGCGTCATTACGCTGACCGGACGCTGTGTGCGTTGCTGGTCATGATGAGTGTGGGCATCTGCCAAGCGGCAGAGCAGCAACGGGTGAACATTGGCTCGTTGAACATGACCGGCGGCAAGATCTCGCGTTGCGACTTGGGTTATCGCACCTACGGCACGCTGGCAGAAGATCGCAATAACGTCGTGCTGGTGACTACCTGGCTGGCCGGGCGGACGTCCGACCAGGCCGACATGATCGGCCCCGGCAAGTTGGTCGACACCAATCGCTGGTACGTGGTGGCGATGGACGCCATCGGCAATGGCGTGTCGTGCTCGCCGTCCAACAGCCCGATTGCGCCGCGCCTGAAGTTTCCGCAGTTCGGCATCCGCGACATGGTCAAGGCGCAGCATCGGTTGCTGGCCATGTACCTGGGCATCGATCACGCCCACGCCATCGTCGGCATTTCCATGGGTGGCATGCAGGTGTTGCAGTGGGCGGTGATGTACCCGGACTTCGCCAGCAAGGTGGTGACCATCGTCGGCACGCCTCACCCGACCGAACGCGACCTGCAGGCCTGGAATGCAGAACTGGCCGCCATCGAACGCGCGCCCGGCTGGAACGACGGCAACTATGCGCCGGGCACGGCTTTCAAACAGCTCGCGGCGATACACAACGGTTATCTGTGGACGCCGGGACACAGGGCGGCCAAGACCGTCGGCACCAGTCCGGCACCTGCCGGCACGTTGCCCGCCACCGCGAGCAATCAGTCCTTCAGCACGGTCGACTGGTACCGGCAATTGCAGGCGATGACGTCGTTCGATCTGTTGCGTCACGGCGACATGGCCGCACTGGCCGGGAAAATCAAGGCGCGGCTGTTGATCATCACCTCCGAGCAGGACCGCATGGTCGACCCTGCGCCTTCCAAGGCGCTGGCCGCCCAAAAGCGCGCGCAGTTGCTGGTACTCAACAGCGATTGCGGACACATGGCGCCGGCGTGTGAGGCGGGCCAGGTGAATGAGGCGGTGAAGGCGTTTCTCAAATAGGGCGGCGGCCTCGGGTTGTCAGCAGCGCGCTGACCGGTACGGCAAGCCGGCGGCGAGGATCTGCCGCAGACGGCAAGCATTGTCGATCATGGCGGCCCTTTATGGCTTGACGCTGGGTCCGCAGGCCCGTGTTGACGGGTCTTTCAGGGAGGACAGGCTGGATGGCATCGGTTTTGCTGCTGTCGGGGTACATCGGACAACCTGAACAGGAGGTGAAAGATGTTGATCGGCAACAGTGCTATCCAGCAGTTCGTGTCAAAAGCCGTGAGCCACACCCATTACGCCACGACGGACACGGACGCCTACACCAGCGCCATGGCCGGCGCCGCCACACCCGTGGCGGCGATTGCGAGCAATGGCGAAGGCGCGGCGCAAAGCAGCAACGAGGGCAAGCAGGGCTACGACGAGTCGTTTGCCAAGATGATGGTGAACCTGAAGGCAGCGGGGGCCAACACGGCGTCGTCGGTGACGGACGATGACAAGGCAGCGGCCGCTGCGGCGTTTGTGTCCAGCGCTGACAAGCAGGTCGCTTCGTCTGACAGTGTCAGCAAGACGGTCTCTGATGATCTGGCGGCCAGTGATGGCGCGGCGGGTTCTGATGACGTGGGTTCGGTGAAGGATCAGTTTCTGTCCTACATGAACCAGACCGACGCGGAGAAGGTGCGGCAGCGGTTGACGGGCGTCAGCAAGGCGGAATACGACGCCATGACGCCGCAGGAGCAGGCGGCGGTGGACAAGCAGGTGACTGAGCTGCAGAAGCAGAAGACGGATCAGCAGGTCGCTGAGCGGGAGGTGAAGACCAGGATCGCCATGGCAAAGGCGGAGATGGCCTGATCTGTTTCAAGGGCGTCTGCCTAAGGGCAGACGTTTCGCCTTCGGCGAGTTACTTGGAAAAGCACCCCAAGTAACCAAGGGTGCTTGCTCTCGGTTTGGCCCGACTTCGTCGGGTTCCTTCACTCCGGTCCCGCTCCGTGGGCCCGCGCCGAACGGACATCCATGTCCTGACGGCGCTCTCGCCGCATCCATGCGGCTCGGCCCACTCCGCGAAACCTGCGTTCAGCCTGCACCAAAGTCGCGTTTTGCGGTGACTGGACTTTTTGTGTACGAAGATCAAAAGCAGATCAAAGGCAGATCGAGGGCGGGTCAGGCGCTAAGGACTTGTGGGAGTGAGCTTGCTCACGAAGGGGCCGGTACATCCCTCCGATATCGGGTGTTTTGGATAAAGCATTCGCGAGCAAGCTCACTCCTACAGGGAGGGGGGCTATCAGCAAAAATGCCGGCGCTTGAGGTGGCCTCTTCCCGGCTAAAGCCGGTCCTACTAAGCGTAAGCGCGCTTTTGATCTTCCTACGCAAAAGGCTCAGTCACCGCCAATCGCGACTTGGGTGCAGGCTGAACGCAGGTCTCGTGGAGTGGGCCGAGCGGCATGGATGCCGCGAGAGCCGCCCCCCGCCATGGATGGCGGATGGCGGCGGGCCCACGGAGCGGGACCGGAGTGAAGGAACCCTGACGAAGGAAGGGCCAAACCGAGAGCAGGCACTTTTGCTTACTTTTGGTGCTTTTCAAAAGTAAGGCGCCGAAGGCGAAACAGTCTGCCCCCAGGCAGACGCTGTTGATCTTGACCTGAGAAGGGCCAGTCGCCTAGACCACCTCCGCCCGATAGGGCAAATCCGGCCCCTCGCGCGTGCAGGTCACCGCCGCCGCAGCCACCGCAAACTCCAGCATCTTCGTCAGCGTTGGCTTATCCACCCCCGCCAGCGCGGCGGGTTCGTCCAGACCCCGCTCCGTCAGAAACGCAATCAACGCCGCCTGAAACGTATCCCCGGCACCCACCGTATCCACCGTCTCCACCTTGCGCGCCGCCACCGACCACGTGCCCAAATCCCGCGTAAACACCGTGGCGCCCTGACGGCCGCGGGTCATGATCACCCACTGGCAATTGTCCTTCAGCCAACCCTCGGCCACCGCTGCCGCCTCTTTGTCCGGATACAACAGCTCCAGGTCCTCATCACTGACCTTGATGATGTGCGCGTGCTCGGCGAACTTCGCCACCTGACTGCGCCACAGCTCGATGCTCGGCGCCGGGTTCAGGCGCACATTGGGATCGAACGTGATCAAGCGCTTGGCGCTTTCCCGCCGCACCAGCGTCAGCAGCGCGTCGGCGACCGGCTGCACCACCAGCGAGAACGAACCCACATGCAAGCCACGCACGCTGTCGTCCAGCGTCGGCAGATGCTCGACGCTCAGCATCCGGTCCGCGCAGCCTTCGCCGCGAAAACTGTACTGCGGCGAGCCGTCGGCGCCCACGGCGACCATCGACAGGGTGGTGGGTGCGTCGACAGGCACCAGAAAGTCATCGCGCACGCCTTCTTCCGCCAGCACTGTCAGCAGGCGCTTGCCCAGGTAATCGCTGGAAATCCCGGCAAAAAAACCGGCATCGATGCCCAGCCTGCGCAGGCCGACCGCGACGTTGAACGGCGAACCGCCGGCGATGGCCTGATACCCCACTTTGTTGCGTTGTCCGCTGTCCGGCTGACAGAAAAAGTCGAACAGTGCTTCGCCACAGACCAGATACATAGTTGCTCCATAAAGGCCGACGGGGCTGTCCGTCAGAGGCCCTGCAATTGAGTGCGATAGTGCTGATAAACCGCTTGGTACGCCGCAACGTGTTCGGCAACCGGTCGGGTTTCGCTGGCCGGGTCGAGGCTGACGCAACGCTCGGTCAGCGCCTGCAGCGATTCGCCGTCGCCGTCACCACCGGCATCGACGTGTGAATGACACCACGCCGCCTGAATCGCTGCGCCTAATGCGGCCGCTTCGGTGCCGGTGGTGCAGATGACCGGCGTGTCCATGATGTCGGCCACAATCTGCCGCCAGACCGCGCTTTTCGCGCCGCCGCCGATCAGGCGGATGTTATCGCTCTTAATGCCGCTGTCGCGCAACAGGTCCAGGCCGTAACGCAGGCCGAAGGTGGTGCCCTCGACCACCGCCCGGCACAAGTTGGCCTGGGTCAGATTGGTGCTGTCCAGCCCGAGAATGCTGCCGGTGGCGTGGGGCAGGGCAGGCACCCGCTCGCCGTTGAGGAAGGGCAGCACGAGCACGCCTTGTGCGCCAATCGGCGAGGACGCCACGGCTGCGTTGAACGCGCCGATGTCCAGCGTAAACAGCTCGCGGATGGCACTGGTGGCGTTGGTCAGGTTCATGGTGCAGATCAGTGGCAGCCAGCCGCCCGACGAGGAGCAGAAGGTCGCCACCGACGGCTGCGCGCTGACATTGCCTGCTTCGGCAAAGGCGTAGACCGTGCCCGACGAACCCAGGCTCATGGTGATCAAGCCCGGCGCGATATTGCCGGTGCCGATGGCGCCCATCATGTTGTCGCCGCCGCCGCTGGAGACGATGGCCTTCGGGTTGAGGCCCAGTCGCTCGGCGATCGCGGGGAGAATCGTGCCGACCGGCTGATGCGCCTCGAGCAGCTCCGGCAGCGCCTTGATCAGCCGGCCACTGGGATCGATGTGCTGAAGGATGTCCAGGTCCCATGCGCGGGTGCGCACGTTGAAATAACCGGTGCCGGATGCATCGCCGAACTCGCTGCAACTGCGGCCGGTGAGCCAGTAATTGAGGTAGTCGTGGGGCAGCAGAATTTTGTCGATGCGGGCAAACAGCTCGGGAAACTGCTCTTTGCTCCACAGCAGTTTCGAGACCGTGTAGCCCGGCGCGATGGCGATACCCAGGCGCTCCAGCGACCCGGCTTCACCGCCCAGATACGTCAGCAGCCGATCATTTTCAGGCGCGGATTCCGTGTCGCACCACAGCTTGGCGGGGCGCAGCACCTGGCCTGTTTCGTCAAGCATGACCAGGCCATGTTGCTGCCCGGACACGCCAATGGCCTGGATGTCCGCGCCGGACACCCCGGCCTGCTGCAGGGCCGCGGCCGTGGCTTGTTCGAACGCATCGAGCCATTCCTGCACATCCTGCTCACGGCGACCGTTGGCGCCACTGATCATGTGGTGCGCACCCGAGCCTTCGCCCAGAACCTTGCCGCTGACCGCATCCAGAACAATCGCTTTGGTGCCTTGGGTACCGCAATCGATGCCGAGAAACATATTCACCTCGTTAGCTCTGAAGCTCAGGCGGTTTTCGCCAACAGGTTTTCCAGGGTTTTGCTGACGCCCAACTGCTTCAGGCTGTTCAGGTTGTGCTCGAACGATGCCACGAACTCAGGGGACTGGGGAATCGCCGCACCGAAGATTTCTTCGACTTCAAGCAGCCGCTGAGTGACCAGCACGTCATCGGCTACCAGCGCCTTGCAGAAGTCTGCGCGCGGGTCGACGACGGTGTACGGCACGCCGTTCTCGCCGGTGAAGTCCCCGTTGCGATTGCCCTGCAGGTACAGCGCCCAGGCCGCAACCACCAGGGAAGCGCGGTCCATGTTGCCGCTGTCCAGGATCAGACGGTTGATGGTCGGCACGGTGAATTTCGGGAATTTCGACGAGCCGTCGGAGCACACCCGCTCAAGCTGGTCGGCGATCGCTTGGTTGGAGAAGCGGTCGATCAGGGTCTGTTTGTACTCGGTCAGGTCGATGCCCGGCACCGGCGCCAGTTGCGGGGTGACGTCCAGGTCCATGTAGGTGCGGATGTAGCCGACGAACAGCGGGTCGTTCATGGTTTCGTGGACGAAGCGATAGCCCTTCAAGGCCCCGAGATAGGTCAGCGCCAGGTGGCTGCCGTTGAGCAGCTTGATCTTCATTTCTTCGTACGGGGTTACGTCGTCGGTGAACTGCACGCCGACCTTTTCCCAGGCCGGACGGCCGTTGACGAACTTGTCTTCCAGCACCCACTGCACGAAGGGTTCGCAGACCACCGGCCAGGCGTCGTCGATGCCTTTCTGGTCGTGCAGTTGCAGGCGGTGGGCGGTGCTGGTCATCGGCGTGATGCGATCGACCATGGCGTTGGGGAAGCTGACGTGTTCAGCGATCCAGTCATGCAGTTCCGGGTCGCGCTGTTGGGCGAATGCCAGCAGAGCTTTGCGGGTCACCGCGCCGTTGTGCGGCAGGTTATCGCAGGACATCAGGGTGAACGCCGGTGTGCCCTCCGCGCGGCGGCGGGTCAAGGCGGCGCACAGGTAACCGAACACGGTTTTCGGCGTGGCGGGGTGTTCGAGGTCGTACTGGATCTGCGGCAGGTGGCTCATGAATTCGCCGGTGCTGTCGTCGATGCAGTAGCCGCCTTCGGTGATGGTCAGCGAGACGATGCGGATGTCCGGGCTGGCGAGTTTGTCGATCAGCGTCAGGTCGCTGTCGGTGGACATGAGCATCTGGCTCATGGCGCCGATCACCCGGGTTTCGGTGTTCGAGGTATCGCCCAGCTCGAACAGCGTGTAGAGAAAGTCCTGGCCCTTCAGCGCCTCGAAATTGGCACGGTCTTCCTCGCGCAGGCTGACCCCGCAAATGGCCCAGTCCAGGCCTTCGCCGCTGCCTTCATTGGCCCCGAGGGACATCAGCGCATCGGTGTAAAACGCCTGGTGGGCGCGGTGAAAACCACCGACGCCGATGTGCGCTATACCCTGACGACGCTCGTCGAGGGCGTAGGCCGGGATGGCGATGCCGGCGCCCAGGTTGGAGAGGTTCTGCTTGTTCAGTTTCATGACGGTGTTCCCGAATGCGGTGGAGTGCGAGGGATCAGGCTGCGGCCTGCAGGGCGCGGCGGATGACCTGGCCTTGGGCGTCGAACAGGTGGCAGTGCGCGCTGTTGAGGTGCAGTTTCAGGGTTTCGCCGTACTGGCTGGCCAGGTCCCCGCGAATGCGCATGGTCAGCGGCTCGCCGGAGGTGGTGCGCACGTGGCAATAGGTGTCGCTGCCCAGGCGTTCGCTGACATCGGCGATGACGGTCAGCTGGCAATCGCCTTCGTTGGCCAGCTCCAGGTGCTCGGGGCGAATCCCCAGGGTCACCGAGTCGCCGACGCTCTGTTGCGCGTTGGTGAAGGGCAGCAGGACTTTTGTCCCGGCGTCCAGGGTGACTTCACAGGCCGAGGCCTCGACGCCGCTGATGATGCCCTTGAGGAAGCCCATCTTCGGCGTGCCAAGAAAACCTGCGACGAACAGGTTGGCCGGGTGGTGGTACAGCTCCAGCGGCGAGCCGACCTGTTCGACGCGGCCGCCGTTGAGCACGACCACTTTGTCGGCCAGGGTCATGGCTTCGACCTGATCGTGGGTCACGTAGATCATCGTAGCCTGCAGCTCTTTGTGCAGGCGCGACAACTCCAGCCGGGTCTGGACGCGCAGGGCGGCGTCGAGGTTGGACAGGGGTTCATCGAACAGGAAGATTTTCGGGTTGCGCACGATTGCGCGACCGATCGCCACCCGCTGGCGCTGACCGCCCGACAGCTGCTTGGGCTTGCGTTCCAGCAGCGGGCCTAGCTCAAGAATGCGCGCGGCTTCATCGACTTTTTTCTTGACCTCGGCCTTTGGCGTGCCGGCCAGGTCGAGGGCGAACGACAGGTTTTTGCCGACGGTCATGTGGGGGTACAGCGCGTAGGTCTGAAACACCATCGCCAGGTCGCGCTTGGCCGGGGTGACCTGGGTGATCTCGCGGCCATCCAGTTCGATGCTGCCGCTGGTGACGTCTTCAAGGCCCGCGATCAGGCGCAGCAGGGTGGATTTGCCACAGCCCGACGGACCGACGAAGACCACGAATTCACGGTCCTTCACGTCCAGGTCGATGCCTTTGATGATCTGGTGGCCGTCGAAGCCTTTTTGCAGATTTCTGATTGTCAGGTTAGCCATGAGGGGCTCCAGTTTTATTCTTCAAAGTTCAGAGGCTAAAAATCTGCCCGGGATCGTTACCACGCGGAGCGTGGAAACCATCATGTGTCGATCATTTCACCGCACCAAACGACAGCCCGCGGACCAATTGTTTCTGGCTGATCCAGCCGAAGATCAGGATTGGCGCGCAGGCCAGGGTCGACACCGCCGACAATTTGGCCCAGAACAACCCTTCAGGGCTGGAATACGAGGCGATCAACGCGGTCAGCGGGGCGGCATTCGAAGAGGTCAGGTTCAGTGACCAGAACGCCTCGTTCCAGCACAGGATCAGCGACAGCAGCGCCGTCGATGCCAGCCCGCCCTTGCAGATCGGGATCAGCACGCGAAAGATTTCCTGGCGCGTGGTGGCACCGTCCAGCCGCGACGCTTCGAGAATCTCCCCGGGGATGTCCTTGAAGTAGGTGTAAATCATCCAGACCACGATCGGCAGGTTGATCAGCGTGTAGATCACGATCAGCGCAATGCGCGAATCCAGCAGGCCGAAGGTCTTGGCCAGCAGGTAGATCGGCATCAGCACGCCCACCGGCGGCAGCATCTTGGTCGAGAGCATCCACAGCAGCGTGCCCTTGGTGCGCTTGGTTTCGAAAAACGCCATGGAGTAGGCCGCCGGCACCGCGATCAGCAGGCACAGGATCGTCGCGCTGAAGGAAATCAGGATCGAGTTCCAGGCGAAGTGGAAGTAGTCACTGCGCTCCTGGATGTGCAGGTAGTTTTCCAGGGTCGGTGTGAAGATGAACTGCGGCGGCGTGGCGAACGCGTCGATCTCGGTCTTGAAGCTGGTCAGGACCATCCAGAAGATCGGGAAGAAAATCAGCGCTGCGATCAGCCACGACAAGGTGCCGAGCAGG
Organism: Pseudomonas sp. AK106; assembly: GCF_053903055.1. Classification (NCBI taxonomy): domain Bacteria; kingdom Pseudomonadati; phylum Pseudomonadota; class Gammaproteobacteria; order Pseudomonadales; family Pseudomonadaceae; genus Pseudomonas; species Pseudomonas sp. AK106. The sequence goes on along the minus strand of NZ_CP096426.1, from coordinate 3,271,527 downwards.
GCACTTTGCAGGCGACGGGATTGTTTGAGCGTCATCATGGCCTTGCCCTCAAGACTTGTCGGTGAGGTTTTTGCCGATCATCCGTACCAGGATGATCGCGGCAATGTTGGCGATCACGACGGCAATCAAGCCGCCCGCCGATGCCATGCCCACGTCGAATTGCAGCAGTGCCTGGTTGTAGATCAGGTACGCCAGATTGGTGGAAGCGAAGCCCGGGCCGCCGTTGGTGGTGGTGAAAATTTCAGCGAACACCGAAAGCAGGAAGATCGTCTCGATCATCACCACCACGGCGATCGGGCGCGCCAGGTGCGGCAGGGTCAGGTGCCAGAAGATGGCGATCGGGCCGGCGCCGTCCAGGCGCGCCGCTTCCTTCTGTTCCTGATCCAGGGACTGCATGGCGGTCATCAGAATCAGGATCGCGAAGGGCAGCCACTGCCACGACACAATGATGATGATCGACAGCATCGGGTAATTCGCCAGCCAGTCCACCGGCTGGGCACCGAACAGCTTCCAGACCCAGGCGAGAATCCCGGACACCGGGTGGAAAATCAGGTTCTTCCAGATCAGCGCGCTGACCGTCGGCATGATGAAGAACGGCGAAATCAGCAGCACGCGCACGATGCCGCGACCGAGAAACTCACTGGCTTCCAGCAACGCCGAGATCAGCACGCCGAGGATCACGCTGATAGCCAGCACACTGCCGACCAGCAACAGCGTGTTCATGGCGCCGGGCAGAAAGCCTGCGTCGGTGACGAAGAATTCGAAGTTCTCCAGCCCGACGAATTCGTTCTCGCCGGGATTGAGCAGGTTGTAGCGGATCAGCGAAAAGTAGATGGTCATGCCCAGCGGCACGATCATCCAGACCAGCAGCAACAGCACCGAGGGGCTGACCAGAAACCAGCCGGGCTTGGTGACGCTGCCCTTGGCAGACGACTTATCGTCAGCCGCGGCGGTGCGCGGGGTGAGGGTTGAGGTGTTCATGTTGACTCCGGACCGGGCAGAAGCGTGAACGTGGGCGGCAGGCAATCAGCGCCTGCCGCCTTCAAGCAGCGGGTGTCAGCTCTTTTTCGGGTAACCCGCGCGCTTCATTTCACGCTCGGCCACGCTTTGCGCGCTGGTCAATGCCTGATCCACGGTGGAGGTGCCCACCAGTGCTGCCGAGAACTGTTGGCCGACGGAGGTGCCGATCGACTGGAACTCGGGGATGGTCACCAACTGGATGCCCACATACGGCACCGGCTTGAGGGTCGGCGCTTTAGGCGTCACGGCCTTGAGGGATTCCAGGGTGATGTTGGCGAACGGCGCAGCCTGTTTGTAGGCATCGGTATAGGTCGATGCTCGGGTGCCTGGCGGCACGTTGGACACGCCGTCTTTCTCGGCCACTAAGGCGGCGTACTCTTTGGACGTCGCCCATTCGGTGAAGGCGCGGGCGTCCTTGTCGTTCTTGGCGCTGGTCGGGATCGCCAGTGCCCACGAGTACAGCCACGCCGAGCCTTTGTCGGTGACTTCGTGCGGCGCATAGGTGAAGCCTACGCTGTCGGCGACCTTGCTTTGTGATTTGTCGGTGACGAACGAGCCGGCCACGCTGGCATCGACCCAGATTGCGCACTTGCCGCTGTTGAACAGGGCGAGGTTTTCGTTGAAGCCGTTGCTGGAGGCGCCGGGTGGGCCGTCCTTCTTCATGACGTTGGTGTAGAAGGTCAGCGCGTTCTTCCATTCAGGCTGGTCGAATTGCGGCTTCCACTGTTCGTCGAACCAGCGGGCGCCAAACGAGTTGGCGATGGTGGTGATCAGCGCCATGTTCTCGCCCCAGCCGGCCTTGCCGCGCAGGCAGATGCCGTACTGTTCCTTGGACTTGTCGGTGAGTTTGTCGGCGAATTCGGAGATCTGCGTCCAGGTTGGACGCTCCGGCATGGTCAGGCCGGCGGCCTTGAACAGGTCTTTGCGGTAGTAGGTGATCGAGCTTTCTGCGTAGAACGGCAGGGCGAAGAGTTTGCCGTCGACCGACAAACCGTCGCGTACCGAAGGAAATACGTCGTCCAGCGCGTAGGACGCCGGCAGGTCATTCATTTCCTTGAGCCAGCCCTTGGCACCCCAGAGTGAGGCTTCGTACATGCCGATGGTCAACACGTCGAACTGGCCGCCTTTTGTGGCGATGTCGGTGGTCAGGCGCTGACGCAGCACGTTCTCTTCCAGCACCACCCACTTGAGCTTGATGTCTTTGTGCTGTTCTTCGAAGGTCTTGGACAGCCGCTGCATGCGGATCATGTCGCTGTTGTTGACGGTGGCGATGGTGACTTCACCGGCAGTGGCGGTGGCGCAGAGGGACAGGAGGGTCAGACAGGTACCGGCAAGGAGAACATTTGCAGAGGTCTTCATTTATCACTCCTCTTCTGCGCCCAGGCGGACGTCAGAAGCTTGGTTATTGTTTTTGTTTCTTCCGGAGGCCAGGAAGAATGTCAGCTGATTACAGCCTTGTGCGCGCTGGTTGACAAATCCTGCGGCGCACTTGAACTGATACTTTTTTGCACTGAGGTTTCCGACGGGCGCGCTGCACAACTGCGCCAGCGCGTGGGGTGGGGCAGTTCCAGCGTAGTTGAAGGGTGCGATGGGGCAACGAATCAGTACAGGTTTTGTTCGGTCAGGCGCTGTACAGCGAGGCGTCGGTAGTGCGAGGGGGTCATGCCTTTGAGTTTCTGGAAACGTCGATTGAAGTTGGAGATGTTATTGAAGCCTGACTCGAAGCAGACGTCGGTCACCGGCCGATCGCCATCGGCGAGCAATTCACAGGACTTGCTGATCCGCAGCCGGTTGACGAATTCCACAAAGCAGCGCCCGGTGGCCTGCTTGAACACCCGAGAAAAGTACGTCGGCTTCATGCCCAGGTATTCGGCCACTTCTTCCAGCGGCAGCTCGCGGGCGTAGTGGGTGAAGATGTAATCGACGGCCTTGTTGGTGCGCTCCACGGCGTGATCGTCGGACAGCTGGGACGCGGTGGTGCCCGACAGCAACTGGAAATCATCACTGGCCGCCAGCACTTCCAGCAAAATGAAAAAGTGCCCCAGCCGGGTCATGCCCGTGGTGTCGGCGATTTTCTGCATCAGCTTGGTGGCCTGGCGGAGGGTCCGCTTGCAGCGGAATTCAATGCCGTACCGGGCGCGCTCGAGCAACGGCGCCAGGGCCTTGAGTTCGGCAAACACCTGATTGCCGCTTTCGAGCAGCTCTTCGGTGAAGTTCACCAGCATGTCGCGTTTGGGCACGACCTCGTCTTCCGCGATCTGACTGATCCAGTTATGGGGCAGATTGGGGCCGGTGAGGAACAGCGTCTCGGGGTAGAAATTGCCGATGTAATCGCCGACGAAGACCTTGCCGGAACTCGCAACGATCAGGTGCAGCTCGTATTCCTTGTGGAAATGCCAGCGCACCAGTGGACAGGGAAAGCCATGCTCACGGTAGATGATCGACAGACCGTTATGGTCATCCATCAGCTCATAGGCGGGGTCGGTGACTCTTGTTGTTTTGGTCATGCGTGTGCCGGTCTGGAGAATGGCGTGAGGTTAATGTGCACTATTTGTCGGGCGGAATACAGATACAGGCGTTAAACAGAGGCAGATGGGCGCGTGGCTTCAGTAGCACCGGCTTCAGCCGGGAAGAAGCCAGTCTGAGCAGCCTCAATTTTGCGGTGTGACGTCTGACGCTTTCCCGGCTAAAGCCAGTCCTACAGGTTGAACGCGGTGCTTGGTAGGACCGGCTTCAGACGGGAAGACGCCGTTTTGAGCACCATCAATCCTGCGGTGTGACGTCTGACGCTTTCCCGGCTAAAGCCAGTCCTACAGGCTACACGCGTTGGTTTTGGTAGGACCGGCTTCAGCCGGGAAGACGCCGTTTTGAGCACCATCAATCCTGCGGTGTGACGTCTGACGCTTTCCCAACTAAAGCCAGTCCTACAGGCTGAACGCGGTGCCTCAGTAGGACCGGCTTCAGCCGGGAAGAGGCCAGTCTAAGCGCCATCAATTCTGCGCGTGCTGCTCATCTGCGCAGTGGACTAACCACACCCATCAACAACCCGATACGCTGATGCACCTTCTGCGAACGCCTTCAGAGAACCGCCACCCCATGAAAAAAATCCTCGTGATCGGCATCGGCGCAGGCAATCCCGAGCACATCACCATTCAGGCGATCAAGGCGCTGAACCGCACCCAGGTGTTTTTCATGCTCGACAAGGGCTACGCCAATGACGACCTGCTGGCGTTGCGCCGGGAGATTTGCGAGCGCTACATCGAGGGCCATGACTATCGTCTGGTGCAGGTGAGCGATCCCCGGCGCAAGGACGATTCGCCGTCTTACCGCAGCGGGGTCGAACACTGGCACGAGCAGCGCGCCGTGTTGTTCGAGCAACTGATCGCCGATGAAGTACAGGCGGGGGAGACCGGCGGGTTTCTGGTGTGGGGCGACCCGGCGCTGTATGACGGCACCCTGAAGATTCTCGATCAGGTGCTCGCCCGCGGCCGTGAGTCATTTGCCTACGAGGTCATTCCCGGCATCACCAGCGTGCAGGCGCTCGCCGCCGGGCACCGCATCGGCCTGAACCGCATCGGCGAGCCGATCCACATCACCACCGGCCGGGAGCTTGCAGCGGAGCAGGGCGAGCACATCAGCAACAGTGTGGTGATGCTCGACGCCTATTGCACCTTCGAGCGGTTCGTCGATCAGGATTTACACATCTATTGGGGCGCCTACCTCGGCACCCCTGACGAGATGCTCATTTCAGGCCCGCTGCACGAGGTCAGCGCGCAGATACGTCAAGCGCGTGAAGCCGCGCGGGCAGAGAAAGGCTGGATCATGGACACCTACCTGTTGCGCCGCGCCGTCCGCTAGATAACGCTTCAGGCGTTCTTGTTCTTGGCTTCGATCCATTGGGACATGTACTGCGTGCTCTTGTGCTGATGATGGCGAAGCATGGCGCCGGTGAAGTGGGCCGCGCGATGGGCCTGCAGCGTGTCCTGCAATGTGAGGATACGGTCGATCAGCACGGCGCAATGGCGGTCATGGCCAAAGCGCGCCGGCAGCAATTGCCAGCCGTCCTGTTGTGCCTGTTCCCAGCGCGCCTGATCGCTGTAAAGACTGACCGCCGCGTCTGCCAGCCCTTGCGCATCACAGGCCACGGCGCCAGGGAATGCCAGCTCGCCGTGCATGGCCTCGGCGCCGATGGGCGTCGTCACGGTGGGCGTGCCGCAGACCATGGCATCGATGATCTTGCCCTTGATTCCCGCGCCGAATCGCAACGGCGCCAGTGACACCCGCGCCGCGCCCATCACTTCCAGCGCGTCTTCGGCCCAGTTCATGATGTGAAACCCCTGGGCGGCGTTATGCAATGCCGCAGCCTTGGGCGGCGTGTAGGCGCCATACACATGAACCTGAGCAGTGGGCAGTTGCGCGCGAATCAGCGGCCAGACGGTGTTTTTCAGCCATAGCACAGCATCCCAGTTCGGGGCGTGGCGGAAATTGCCGATGGTGATGAAATGCGCCCGGTCTTCAAAGCTTCGCGGGCCAAGGGGCGCCTTGCGCGGCTCTCTTACCAGCAGCGGGACCCAATGGAGCTGAGCCGCGGGCACCGAAAATGCCTGGGTCAGCAGCCCGATTTCGACGTCGGACACCATTAGGCTCAGGTCACTGCGGTGGATCGCGGCGATTTCGCGCCGGGCCAGGTCAGTGGTCGCCATCCGGGTGAACAGCTGATCCCGGGGCGTCTGGAAATAGTCAGTCAGGTCAGCATCGGGCTTGCCGTCGAGGCGTTCCTTGATCGCCTGATGACGGGCATGGCGCAGGCTCTGCAAGTCGGAGCTCTCAAGCAGGCGAAGGGCGTTCGGGCAGTGCTTCTCCACCCGCCAGCCGAACTGCTCCTCCATCAGAAACTGGTCGAACAACACCACGTCGGGCTGCAGCTCATGGATGAAGGCGTCAAAGCTGCTGTGGTTGAGGGCGATGGCGACTTCCGTGATGCCCAGCGCGGCCAGGTCGGCCTTGTGCTCGCCTTCAGTGGCGGCGCTGGCGAAGGTGATCTGCCAGCCCTGTTCGAGAAAACAGTCGATGAGTTGCATGACATGCCCGCTGGCCGCAGACGATCGCGGCTCGGGCCAGACGTAGCCAATGATCAGCACATGGATCGGGGATCGCTGCGCCAGTTGCTCAGTCGCCAAGGATGCCCTTTACCTTGTCACGCAGCTGGTCGATGGAAAACGGCTTGCCGATATTGTGCATGCCCTCAGGCACATCAACGGAATCCGCGTAGCCGCTGGCGAACAGCACCGGGATGTCCGGGCGGGCCTCACGTGCCTTGACGGCGAGGTTCTTGCCGTTCATGTCCGGCAGGCCCAGGTCGGTCATCATCAAGTCGATGGTCTGGCCAGCGTTGTGCAGGACCGCAAGGGCCTCGGCGGCATCTGCTGCTTCCAGCACGGTGTACTCAAGCTCCTCGAGGACGTCGACAATCAACATCCTGACGATGTTGTCATCTTCGACCACCAGAATCGTGCGGGGTGAATCGGACATGGCAAGTTCCTTAATTGGGCAGGGAGCGCATCGCACGGCGTTGGGTTTTCAGCGTTTCGCCGGGGGGCGCAATTGTGCCAAGTTCTGAGCCGCAACAACACGATTCAATTGAGTGTAATGGCTTTTTGGCTGCACTCAAATGTACAGTGCCGGCCTGATTGTTCCCGATCTAATGTCAGAAAATTCAATCTTCTACGTCGTACGCTGGAGTTTTTGCCGAGGTTTGCGGCAAACTCCGTCGTTTAGACGAATCCGCCTGAGCCCTCGCGATGATCACCAACTCTGCAGTCGATGAGCAACGTTTCCGCAAACTGTTAAGCCGCAACGTCAGTTTACCTTTGGCCGTCGGCGTGCTGAGTGCGGCCTTCTTCGTCATTCTCATCTCTTATCTGTTGTCGGCCATTCAGTGGGTCGAACACACCGACCGGGTCATCAACAACCTCAATCGCTCGCTCAAGCTCTCGGTGGACATGGAAACCGGCATGCGCGGCTTTCTGCTGACCGGCGATGAGCGTTTCCTCGACCCCTACGAAGTGGCCAAGCCGGCCATCATGAGCGAGCTCCAGGGCCTTGAAGAACTGGTCGCCGATAACCCGGATCAGGTCGACCGCTTCAAGCGACTGGCCGCGCTGCAATCATCCTGGAACGACTTCGCCCAGGAGATGATTAATCTGCGCCGCGCCGGTGGCGACTATCAGACGCCGATCAAGGAGCGTCGCGGCAAGCGCCTGGCCGACGAGATGCGTGATCAATACGAGCAAGCGGCCAACGTCGAGCACCAGCTGCGTCTGACACGCAACACCGACGTGACCCACACCACCGTGATGTCGGTCTCGCTGTACGTCACGTTCATTCTGATCGTCAGCGGGATTCTCGCCTGGGTCGGACGTCGTGACATGACCACGCTGTCCAACACCTACGCCGCCAACCTGCGGGCGCAACAGCTGGACGCTGATCGCTTGTCCCATGTCGCCTGGCTGCGCAACGGTCAGAGCGAACTGGCCGAGCAGGTGATCGGCCAGCTCACCCTCAATCTGCTGGGCCGCAACGTGCTGCATTTCTTCGCCCAGTACCTGGGTGCGGTCGTGGCGGCGGTGTACGTACGCCAGGAGCATGGCGGTCTGGTGCGCGTGGCGTCCTATGGTTTCTCCCGCGAGCAGGAACAGCACGAGCAGTCGATCTACAGCGGTGAAGGCGTGGTCGGCAAGGCGGCCGAGCAGGATCAGATCATCACCCTGGACAACGTCCCTCAGGACTATTTCAAAGTCACCTCCGGCCTGGGCGAAGGCTCACCGCGCAGCGTCGTGGTGGTGCCGACCAGCAACGATGACCACGTCAACGGGGTGATCGAGCTGGGCTTTCTTCGCGAGCTGACGCCGCGCGACCTGGAGTTCCTTGAGCTGGTGGCCGAGAACGTGGGCACCTCTATCGAGGCAGCCCGCTACCGTCAACGTTTGCAGGAAGTGCTCGCCGAAACCCAGCAGCTCAACGAAGAGCTTCAAGTGCAGCAGGAAGAACTGCGCACCGCCAATGAAGAGCTGGAAGAACAGTCGCGGATTCTCAAGGAGTCCCAGGCGCACCTGGAAATCCAGCAGGCAGAGCTTGAGCAGACCAACGAACAGTTGGCCGAGCAGAGCAAGGCGCTGGGCGACCAGCGTGATGCGCTGGACCGCAACAATGAAGAACTGCACATCGCACAGATTGAACTGGAAGCCCGCGCCGACGAGTTGCAGCGCTCAAGCAAGTACAAATCCGAGTTCCTGGCCAACATGTCCCACGAGCTGCGCACGCCGCTGAACAGCTCGTTGATTCTGGCCAAGCTGCTGGCTGAAAACCCGCAGGACAACCTCACCGCCGAGCAGGTCAAGTTTGCCGAATCGATCTACTCCGCCGGTAATGACTTGCTCAACCTGATCAACGACATTCTGGACATCTCCAAAGTCGAAGCCGGCAAGCTCGACATGCGGCCGGAAAACAGCAGCGTCAGCCGCTTGGTCGAAGGCCTGCGCATGACCTTCGAACCGTTGGCGGCCGAGAAGAAGCTGGAGTTTTCGGTGGAGATCCAGTCAGGCACGCCGGTCTCGCTGTACACCGATCGCCAGCGCCTGGAGCAGATCCTCAAGAACCTGCTGTCCAACGCCGTCAAGTTCACCGAAAGCGGCACCGTCAGCCTGACCGTGTCCCGTCAGCCGGGAGAGGGCGTGGCCTTCACCGTTCGCGACTCCGGGATCGGCATCGCCGAGGAGCAGCAGGAGAGCATTTTCGAAGCGTTCCGTCAGGCCGACGGCACCACCAATCGCCGTTACGGCGGCACGGGCCTGGGGCTGTCGATTTCCCGCGATCTGGCCCGCCTGCTGGGCGGTTCGATCAGCGTGACCAGCGCGCCGGGGCAGGGCAGTATTTTCACCCTGGTCATGCCGGAAGAGTACGTCGAAGTCGAGCCTTCACAGTACGTCGAGGGGCCAGCAGCGGCTGTGCAGCCTGCGCCGGTTCCAGCCCGCATCACGCCGCCTGCGCCTGTCGCTGCCAAGCCTGCGGCGGCGGCAACACCCATTCCGCGCTTCGCTGATGACCGCGAGAAGGCGCCGTTCAGCAATCGCTGCATCCTGGTCATCGAAGACGAAGTGCGCTTTGCCCACATCCTCTACGATCTGGCCCATGAACTGGGCTACAACTGCCTGGTGGCCCATGCCGCCGACGAAGGCTTCGACCTGGCCTCCTCGTTTATTCCGGACGCTGTGCTGCTGGACATGCGCCTGCCGGACCATTCCGGTCTGACGGTCCTGCAACGTCTGAAAGAGCTGCCAAGCACCCGCCACATCCCGGTGCACGTCATTTCCGTCGAAGACCGTCAGGAAGCGGCGCTGCAAATGGGCGCCATCGGCTACGCGGTCAAACCGACCACCCGCGAAGAGCTCAAGGATGTCTTCGCCCGCCTCGAAGCCAAGCTCACCCAGAAGGTCAAACGCATCCTGCTGGTCGAAGACGATGCCTTGCAGCGTGACAGCATCGCGCGCCTGATCGGCGACGATGACATCGAGATCACGGCAGTCGGCTTCGCTCAGGACGCCCTTGATCTGCTGCGCGACAACGCCTACGACTGCATGATCATCGACCTGAAGCTGCCGGACATGCTCGGCAACGAGTTGCTCAAGCGCATGTCCATCGACGAGATCTGCGCGTTCCCGCCGGTCATCGTCTACACCGGCCGCAACCTGACCCGTGACGAAGAAGCCGAGCTGCTGAAGTACTCGCGCACCATCATCATCAAAGGCGCGCGCTCGCCGGAGCGGTTGCTCGACGAGGTGACGCTGTTCCTGCACAAGGTCGAGTCGCAGATGTCGAACGAGCGCCAGAAGATGCTGAAGACCGCGCGCAGTCGCGACCGTGTGTTCGAAGGGCGCAAGATCCTCGTGGTCGACGACGACGTACGCAACATCTTCGCCCTGACCAGCGCGCTGGAGCACAAAGGCGCCATCGTCGAGGTGGGGCGCAATGGGCTGGAGGCGATCGAGAAGCTCAATACCGTCGAGGACATCGACTTGGTGCTGATGGACGTGATGATGCCGGAGATGGACGGCTACGAAGCCACCATCGAGATTCGCAAGAACCCGCGCTGGCGCAAGCTGCCGATCATTGCCGTCACCGCCAAGGCGATGAAAGACGATCAGGATCGCTGCCTGCAGGCCGGTTCCAACGACTACCTGGCGAAACCGATTGACCTGGACCGGCTGTTCTCGCTGATTCGCGTGTGGTTGCCCAAGATGGAACGTATCTGAATGAACCGGATCAATTGACCGCCTTTTTGCCCGATCCAGAGTGTTGCCGATGCACCAAGAACGAGACGCCGATATCGAGTTACGCTTGCTCATTGAAGCGATTTACTTGAAGTACAGCTACGATTTCCGCGATTACTCGGGTGCGTCGGTGAAACGACGTGTGGCCCACGCGTTGCGTCAATTTGAACTGAAGACCATTTCCGCGTTGCAGGAGCGGGTGTTGCATGACCCTTCGGCGTTCATGCAACTGCTGCAATTCCTGACGATCCCGGTCAGCGAGATGTTCCGCGACCCGACGCACTTCCTGGCGATCCGCGAAGAAGTCGTGCCGCTGCTCAAGACCTACCCGTCGGTCAAAGTCTGGATTGCCGGGTGCAGCACCGGGGAGGAGGTTTACTCGATGGCGATCCTGCTGCGCGAGGAAGGCCTGCTCGATCGCACGATCATCTACGCCACCGACATCAATCCCAATTCGCTGGAGAAGGCCAAGCAAGGCATCTTCTCCATGGAAAACATGCGCGCCTACAACGAGAACTACATCAAGGCCGGCGGCAAGCGGCTGTTTTCGGAGTACTACACGGCCGCCTACGATTACGCGATCTTCGACAAGACCCTGCGGGAGAACGTCACCTTCGCCGATCACAGCCTGGCGACAGACAGCGTGTTCTCCGAAACACAGTTGATCTCCTGCCGCAATGTGCTGATCTACTTCAACAAGAAGCTGCAGGACCGCGCCTTCGGGCTGTTTCACGAGTCCCTGTGCCACCGCGGATTCCTCGTGCTGGGCAGCAAGGAAACCCTGGATTTCTCCGGGTACAAAAACCAGTTCGACCCTCTGGTCAAACTCGAGCGGATCTACCGCAAATCATGAGAACGTCGTTTCCTTGCCCGTCCCCCGACCAGCCCGCGCTGCCGGCGGTGGACGCGATTGTGGTCGGCGCATCGGCCGGCGGTGTCGAAGCGCTGTTGAAGATTTTCCGCACGCTGCCCAAGGGCTACCGGTTGCCGATCGTTGCGGTGCTCCACGTGCCGGACCAGCGCCGCAGCCACCTGGCCGAGGTCTTCGCCATGAGCGTGGCCATGCCGGTCAAGGAGGCCGACGACAAGGAAACCATCGCGCCGGGCACGCTTTACTTCGCCGCGCCCGGGTATCACCTGTCGGTGGAGAATGATTTCAGTCTGTCATTGAGTCAGGAAGAACGGGTACATCATTCGCGCCCGAGCATCGACGTACTGTTCGAATCGGCTGCTGACGCGTACGGTAAGCGGCTGGCAGGGGTGCTGCTGACCGGCGCCAGCAGCGACGGCGCACGCGGTACCGCAAAAATCAAGGAGTACGGTGGCCTCACCGTGGTCCAGGACCCGGCACAAGCGCTCGTGCGAACCATGCCCGAGGCGGCGCTTGCCCTTCATACGCCGGATTTTCTATTGCCTTTGCCCGACATTGGGTCCCTGCTTGTCGAGCTGGAACGAATTGCATGCTGAGTGAAATCAAAGCCAAACTGCTGATCGTCGACGATCTGCCGGAGAACCTGCTCGCGCTTGAAGCGTTGATCAAGCGTGAGGACCGTCAGGTGTTCAAGGCGTTGTCTGCTGATGAGGCGTTGTCGTTGCTGCTCGAACACGAGTTCGCGATGGCGATTCTCGACGTGCAGATGCCAGGGATGAACGGCTTCGAACTCGCCGAGCTGATGCGCGGTACCGAGAAGACCAAGAACATTCCGATTGTGTTCGTCAGTGCCGCCGGGCGAGAGCTCAATTACGCGTTCAAGGGTTATGAAAGCGGTGCCGTGGATTTCCTGCACAAGCCCCTCGATATTCATGCGGTGAAGAGCAAGGTCAACGTCTTCGTCGACCTGTATCGCCAGCGCAAGGTCCTCAAGCAGCAACTCGATGAGCTCGAACGCAGCCGCGCGGAACAGGAAGCCCTGATGCAGGAGCTGAAGTCGACCCAGAGCGAGCTGGAGCGTGCGATCCGCATGCGCGATGACTTCATGTCGATCGTCTCCCACGAGGTGCGCACGCCGCTCAATGGCCTGATTCTCGAAACCCAGCTGCGCAAGCTGCATCTGGCCAAGGACAACGCTTCGGCGTTCACCATGGAAAAACTCAGGGCCATGGTCGACCGCGATGAGCGGCAGATTCAGAGCCTGATCCGGCTGATCGAGGACATGCTCGATGTGTCGCGGATCCGGACGGGCAAACTGTCGATCCGTACCAGCCCTTTTGATTTGTCGGAGTTGGTGGTCAATCTGGTGGAAAGCTATTCCGCGCAGATCGCCGCCGCCGGCAGCGCGGTGACGCTGCATGCGACGACGCCGGTGATTGGGGTGTGGGATGAGTTTCGCATCGAGCAGGTGGTGGCGAATCTGTTGACCAATGCGTTGCGCTACGGCGCGCATAAGCCGATTGAGTTACGCGTTTACAGCGAGGCCGGTGAGGCGCGGGTGGAGGTGCGCGATCACGGGATCGGGATCAGTCCGGAAAATCAGAAGCGTATTTTTCAGCAGTTCGAGCGGGTCGCGGCCAGTCATGCGGTGGCGGGGCTTGGCCTTGGGTTGTTTATTTCCGACCAGATCGTGGGCGCCCATGGCGGGCGGATCAGTGTCGAGAGCGAGGAAGGGGCGGGGTCGATGTTTCGGGTTTCATTGCCGCTCTGATCAAGATATCTAAGATCAAGATCACAAGCGTCTGCCTGGGGGCAGACTGTTTCGCCTTCGGCGAGTTACTTGGAAAAGCACCCCAAGTAACCAAGGGTGCCTGCTCCTGGTTGGGCCCTTCCTTCGTCAGGGTTCCTTCACTCCGGTCCCGCTCCGTGGGCCCGCTGCCATCCGCCATCCATGGCGGGGGGCAGTTCTCGCCGCATCCATGCGGCTCGGCCCACGGAGCGAGACCTGCGTTCAGCCTGCACCCAAGTCGCGTGCTGCGGTGTCTGGGCTATCGCGTAGAAGATCAACAGCAAAAGCTTCCCGGCTAAAGCCGGTCCTACAGTCGGGGCCAGTCCCACTGACTGAACGCGCTACTGTTTAGTGGGACCGGCTTCAGCCGGGAGAGGCCAGCCCAAGCGCCAACAGTTTTGCTGATAGCACCCCCTACCTGTGGGAGCGAGCTTGCTCGCGAATGCTGTTGCTGTTGCTGTGATCTTGATCTTCATACACAAGCCTGCCAGACGACGCAAAACGCGACTTGGGTGCAGGCTGAACGCAGGTCTCGTGGAGTGGGCCGAGCGGCATGGATGGCGGCGGGCCCACGGAACGGGACCGGAGTGAAGGAACCCTGACGAAGGAAGGGCCCAACCGAGAGCAAGCACCCTTGGTTACTTGGGGTGCTTTCCAAGTAACTCGCCGAAGGCGAAACAGGAGGCCGTTAGGCCGACCCATCTGGCCTTCAATCAAATAACTGAACACCCTGCGCAACCTCCAGCGCGGGCCATGGTCGTAATGGCAGCTATCTATAAGATCAAAGGCGTTCAAATGAGCTCTGATGCAGAAAATGTCGTACTCATCGTCGAAGACGAGCCGCTCATTCTGATGCTGCTCTCCGACTACCTGTCGGGCGAAGGCTATCGGGTGTTGCAGGCGGAGAACGGCGAGCAGGCGTTCGAAATTCTTGCCACCAAACCCCACCTCGATTTGATGATCACCGATTACCGCCTGCCCGGCGGCGTTTCCGGCGTCATGATCGCCGAGCCCGCCGTCAAGCTGCGACCGGAACTCAAGGTCATCTTCATCAGCGGCTACCCGGCTGAGATCGTTGATTGCGGCAGCCCGATCACCAAAAAAGCGCCCATCCTCGCCAAACCGTTCACCATGGAAACGCTGCACTCGAAGATTCAGACCCTGCTCAACTGATTCTGCTGCCCCTCAGATACAAACAACAAAGCCGGCAATCGCCGGCTTTTGTGTCAACCCCTCTCGCGTCAACCCTCGATCATTTCCCGCACCTTGGCCGTCAGTTGGTCAAAGGCAAAAGGCTTGGTGATCATCTGCATGCCTTCTTCCAGGAACCCCGAGCGGGCACTGGCGTTTTCCGCATAGCCGGTAATGAACAGCACTTTCAGGTCCGTGCGCAACTGCCGGCCAATGTCCGCCAACTGCCGCCCATTCATGCCCGGCAGGCCTACGTCGCTGATCATCAGGTCAATGCGCTGGCTCGATTCCAGAATCGGAATCGCGCCGACCGCATCACCGGCTTCGACGTACGCGTAACCCAGTTCGCTCAGCACCTGGCTGACCAGCGCGCGCACGGCCGGATCGTCCTCAACCAGCAGAATGGTCTCGCCCTCACGGGCCTGCGGTGTGTCGTTGGGCAGGGCGGGGCCCTCCTGCTGCGCCGGGCCCTGATAACGCGGCAGGAACAGCTGCACCGTGGTGCCGTCGCCGACCTGGCTCTCGATCGCGACGTGGCCGTGAGATTGCTTGCTGAAGCCGTAGATCATTGACAGGCCGAGGCCGGTGCCCTGGCCGATCGGCTTGGTGGTGAAAAACGGATCGAAGGCCCGGCTGATGACGTTCTCCGGCATCCCGCAGCCCGTGTCGCGCACACTGAGCACCACGTAGTCACCTGGCAGCAGGTTCTCGTAAGCGTTGGTGAAGTCGCGGTCGAGGCGGCGGTTGAAGGTCTCGATCATCAGCATGCCGCCCTCGGGCATGGCGTCGCGGGCGTTAAGCACCAGGTTGAGCAGGGCGCTTTCAAGCTGGTTCGGGTCGGCCTCGGCGGTCCACAGTTCCGGGTCCAGGCACATGTCCAGGCGGATGCTCTCGTTGACGCTGCGATTCAGCAGTTCACCCATGGAGTTGACCAGGTCATTCATCAGGACCGGCTTGGGGTCCAGCGACTGACGGCGCGAGAACGCCAGCAAGCGGTGGGTCAGGGCGGCGGCGCGATTGGCAGAGGTCACGCCCAGGTCGATCAGGCCATCAAGGTCGTCGGTGCGCCCCCGTGCCAGACGGCGCCGAAGCAGTTCGAGGCTGCCGATGATGCCGGTGAGCATGTTGTTGAAGTCGTGGGCGATACCGCCGGTAAGCTGGCCCACTGCTTCCATTTTCTGCGACTGACGCAGGACTTCTTCGTTGTGGCGCAACTGTGAAGTGCGTTCCTCGACCTGCTGCTCCAGGGTTTCGTTGAGCCGGCGCAGCTGCTGCTCGGCCAGCTTGCGTTCGGTGATGTCCGAGGTGACCCCGGACAGCAGGCTGACGCGGCCATTGCGCGCGCGGATCGCCCGAGCCCTGATGTCCATCCAGTGGACCGAGCCGTCCGGCCAGACGTTGCGGAACTCGATGATGAAATCGGCCCCGCTGTCCAGGGTGTGCTGAAGCACCGACTGCATGCGCGGCTGATCTTCGGGGTGCACCGCGCTTAGCCAGTCTTCATAGGAGAGCGTGTCGCGCTCGTCCCAGCCAAAGTGCGCTTTGGTGATGTCCGAGCATTCCAGCGCGAGGAATTCAGTGTCGAGCTGCCAAGAACCCAGTCGCCCGGCTTTCAACGCATGTTGCAGGCGCTGCTCGCTTTCCAGCAATTCTTCCAGGCGGCTACGGGCTTCATATTGTCGTCGACGCCCGCGGACGGCGGTGCTCACCAGGCTGATCAGCGTGGCAGGGTGGAACGGCCGCTCCAGGAACGTGACGTTGCCGAGCATCTTGCCCAGGTGCGCCGAGGGGTTCTGTTTCGGGCCGCCGTGGTGGGTCAGCAACACGATGGGGAAGTCCGACCAGGCCGGTTGATTGGCCAGCAGGCTGAGCAGCGGGTTGATGTCCGCGCTGCGCAACGCCTCATCGGCGATGATCGCCAGGCCGGCACCGGACATCAGCTCACTGCACAGCTGCGTCAGGTCGTGGGTGATGATCGCCGGATAGCCGGCTTCCTGCAGCATGGTCAGCGCGATCTGGCTGTCGCGTCCGAGAGGGGCCAGGATAATGGCCCGCTCCGATAACTGTCCCGGAGTGCTCACGCGTCGGTGTCCTGCAGCAGCGGGCTGCGATCACCGACGTATTGCGGGATACCCCTCAACACGCCCTGAAAGGCTTCCAGCGGTTCGCCGATGGTCATGCCGGACGCACTGATGCGGTATTCACGAATGGTTGACTCATGGGTGCCTGTGCGTTTTTTGATGACAGAAATGGCCCGACGGACCTGACCCAGTGCTTCGAAATAACGCAGCAGGATCACCGAATCGGCGAGATAGGTAATGTCCACTGGCGTCTGCATGTCGCCGACCAGGCCGTGCTGGGCGACGGTCATGAACGTCGAGGCGCCGTGACGGTTGAGGTAGAGCAGCAACTCATGGACGTGCAGGACCAGCGCGTTCTCCTCAGGCATCGCGGCCTGGTAGCCGTTGAGGCTGTCGATCACCACGGTCTGGATGCCCATTTCGTCGACGCAGCGGCGAACGCGGTGGGCAAATTCGCCCGGCGACAATTCAGCGGCGTCGACTTGCTCGATGAGCAGGTTGCCGGTCTCTTCAAGTGCGTGAAGATCAATGCCGAGTTTGCTCATCCGGGTGTACAGCAGGCCAAGTTCTTCATCGAAGATAAACAGCGCGGCCTTCTCGCCGCGCTCCACCGCAGCGGCGGCGAATTTCAACGCGATCAGCGATTTGCCGGTGCCCGCAGGCCCCAGGATCACCGTGCTCGAACCGCTGTCCAGACCGCCACCGAGCAGGGCGTCGACTTCCTTGATGCCGCTGCTCAGCTGGCGGCTGACGTAGCCAGCCCGGTGCTCGGCCGCTACCAGACGCGGGAACACCTGAATGCCGTCGTCCATGATGTTGAAGTCGTGATAGCCGCCGCGGTACTTCTGGCCGCGGTACTTCACCACCCGAAGGCGTCGGCGTTCGGCGCCGTAGGTAGGCGTCTGACCTTCGAGTCGGATCACGCCGTGGGCCACGCTGTGCACGGTTTTGTCCAGGGATTCAGTGGTGAGGTCGTCGAGCAGTACGACGGTGGTGTCGTAGCGCGCGAAGTAATGCTTGATCGCCAGGATCTGCCGGCGATAGCGCAGTGAACTCTGCGCCAGCAGGCGGATTTCCGAGAGGCTGTCGATGATCACCCGCGAAGGTTTGACCTGCTCGACAATTTCGAAAATCTGCTTGGTGGCCTCGCCCAGCTCAAGGTCAGAGGAGTACAGCAAGCTCTGCTGATGGGCCGCATTCAACAAATCTTCAGGGGGGGTGAGCTCGAATACCGAGATGTTCTCGTCCAGCTCCCAACCATGGGAGCGTGCGCCATCGCGCAATTCGCGTTCGGTTTCAGACAGCGTGATGTACAGACCACGCTCGCCCGCCGCCGAGCCTGCCAGCAGAAACTGCAGCGCGACGGTGGTCTTGCCGGTGCCGGGCTCTCCTTCCAGGAGAAACACGTGGCTGCGCGAAAGGCCACCCGCAAGGATGTCATCCAGGCCCACGATACCGGTTGCCGCTTTTGATGTAGTCAAGAATCGCCCTCTTGCGACCTGAGAAAAGGTCGGGCGCCGAAACAGGTTCGAACGCCCCCGGCAGACATGTTCGGAAGGTCCGATTCCATGCAGCCAAGACTCTGGACCTTTGCCGGCTGAGACCGTTCAGTTTATTGCTGGCCGACCGATGGCATCCCCGGAATGCAACGGGTTCGCTGTCCGGCAAATGGCGCAACCGTGGCCTGCGGGCGCACCGACCGACTTGCTATGATCCGGCGTCATGGAATAAACCCCGTCTGCCCTAAAAGGATCTAAAGCCGTGTCTGACTACAGTGCGTTCAAGGTGGAACTGGCCGACCACATTGCCCACGTCCAGATCAATCGTCCGGAAAAAATCAACGCGATGAACGCTGCGTTCTGGCAGGAAATCATCGAGATTTTCCGTTGGGTCGAGGACGCCGACGACGTCCGCGTGGTGGTGCTCAGTGGCGCCGGCAAGCACTTTTCTTCCGGCATCGACCTGACGCTGCTCGCCTCGGTGGCCAGCGAGCTGGGCAAGGACGTGGGCCGCAACGCCCGCCTGCTGCGGCGCAAGATCCTGCAGATGCAGGAATCTTTCAGCGTGGTTGATCGATGCAGCAAGCCGGTGCTCGCCGCCATTCAGGGCTATTGCATCGGCGGCGCCATCGATTTGATCAGCGCCTGTGACATGCGTTATGCCGCGGACGATGCGCTGTTTTCCATTCGCGAAATCGACATGGGCATGGCGGCGGACGTCGGCACCCTGCAGCGACTGCCGCGCTTGATCGGCGACGGCATGATGCGCGAAATGGCCTACACCGGCCGTAACGTCGGCGCCGAAGAAGCCCTGCGTATTGGCCTGGTCAATCGCACATTCACTGACCTGCCGCAGTTGCTCGAAGGCGTGTTCGCCATCGCCCGGGACATCGCCGGCAAATCACCCATCGCCATCAGCGGCAGCAAGCGCATGATCGGCTACATGCGCGATCACAGCGTGGACGACGGTCTCGAATACGTTGCCACCTGGAACGCTGCCATGTTGCAATCGGCCGACCTGAAGCTGGCGATGGTCGCTCACATGAGCAAACAGAAGCCGGTCTTCGACAATTGACTGACCTATTTGAATGCATCACCGACGGCTGCCTGTGAGTCTTTCTACCGGGTTGCAGACGGGCCCGTCGGTGCTCAGAGGAGTTGAGGCATGACGCCCCCGAAGCGTTGGACCACCGCCGTGCTTGATGTTCAGGCACCCGGCGGCTGGGCCGTGGTTCAGAGTGACCAGGGCTTTTTGAAAGACAGCAACGGCGTGCTGTTCCCCCGCGAATGGCTGAAGCGCCAGGCGCTGCCGTTACTGCACGAGCATGGCATTGGCCATTTTGACGGCGAGCCGGTGTACGTGCAGACCCTCCAACATTCGACGGGGTCGGATCTGGCGTTGGAGGCTGAGGGTTCGCAGTGGCAGACCCTCCGTCAGTTCATGCTCGCCGACGACGCCGATGTGTTCCAGATGCTTGGCTACGCGGCGCAGATCAGCACCTGGGCCCGTGAACATCGTTTTTGTGGGCGTTGCGGTCAGGCGGCGCAGCAAGTGCCGGGGGAGCGGGCGATGTATTGCCCGCACTGCGATCTGCGCGCGTATCCGAGGATTTCGCCGAGCATGATCGTGCTGATCACCCGCGGCGATGAAGTGCTGCTGGCGCGCTCGCCGCGTTTTGTGTCGGGGGTCTACAGCACCCTGGCCGGGTTCGCCGAACCGGGCGAGTCCGCAGAGGACTGTGTACGGCGCGAGGTGATGGAAGAGGTCCGGGTCACCGTCAAGAATATCCAGTACAAGGGCAGCCAGTGCTGGCCGTTCCCGCACTCGATGATGCTCGGCTTCCACGCCGAATACGACAGCGGCGAGATCGTGCCCCAGGCAGACGAAATCGAAGACGCCCAGTGGTTCAGCATCCATGACCTGCCGCCGTTGCCGGCCAGTCGCTCGATTGCGCGCTACCTGATCGATCTGTATCTGGCCCAGCGCTCGGGCTCAGTTGAACCAGTGCTGCCAGGCCAGGCGGACGGTTAAGCCCAGCACCACGGTAATGAAGACAGGGCGGATGAACTTCGCGCCGCCCTTGATCGCGGTTCTGGCGCCGAGAAAGGCGCCGACCATCAGCGCCAGGCCCATCGACAGACCAATGACCCAGTCCACCGAGCCGTTGATGGCGAAGATCATCAGCGCGGCGGCGTTGCTGACGAAGTTCATGCTGCGCGCGACACCGCTGGCTTTCACCAGATCGACCGGGTACATCAACAGCGTGCTGACCGTCCAGAACGCCCCGGTGCCGGGCCCGGCCACGCCGTCGTAAAAGCCCAGCCCGAGGCCTTGGGGCAGCTGCCATTTGGTCTTGATCGGCGCATTGCTGTCCAGCGGCGCCTTGGGCGTGCCGCCGAACAGCAGGTACAGCCCGCAGCCGAACACGATCACCGGGAGCATCTGGTTCAGCAGTTCGGCCGGCAGATAATGCGCGACCACGGCACCGATCAGCGCACCCACCGCCGTGCCGATCAGGGCGCGTTTCCACTGCCCCGGATTGAACAGCTTGCGCCGGTAAAAGGTGTAGCTGGCGGTGGCCGAGCCAAAGGTCGAGCTGAGCTTGTTGGTGCCCAGCACCAGATGCGGCGGCAGGCCGGCAGTGAGCAGTGCAGGCGTGGTCAACAGCCCGCCGCCGCCTGCGATGGCGTCGATGAAACCGGCGGCAAAGGCAACGACAGCCAGCACCAGAAGGGTAATGGGTTCAACGGTGAGTTCGAACGGCATGGGAAGGCGCTTATCGGGCAGATGGGCAGAATGGCTGCCCGCAAGCGCAGCATTCTACCTGCAAGGCGCGCGGTGTAGTAGGACCGGCTTCAGCCGGGAAGGGGCCAACGTGAACACCCTCAATCTCGCGGTGGGGCGCCCGACGCCTTCCCGGCTAAAGCCGGTCCTACTAATACCGCACGCGGTGTGTCAGGTGGGACGCGCTCGTATTGTGGGACCGGCTTCAGCCGGGAAGAGGCCAACGTGAACACCCTCAATCTCGCGGTGTGGCACCTGACGCCTTCCCGGCTAAAGCCGGTCCCACTGACAACGCACGCGGTGTGTCAGGTGGGACGCGCTCGTATTGTGGGACCGGCTTCAGCCGGGAAGGGGCCGGTGGGGACACCCTTGGCGTTCGGTCTGACCTGACTCAAATATCCGACACACTCACCCAGCGCATCTCCTTCGCCGCGATGCGAATCGCTGTAGCCAGGCGCTCGACCTCCATCGCTTCGGCAAAATCCGTCCCGCTCGAAACCTGCCCACCCAGCGCCTGGATGAGGTCGTGCACTTCCAGTGTCTTCAGTTCGTTGTACCCCAACTGATGCCCCGGCGCCGGGCAGAAAGACGCGTACCCGGGTTGCGCAGGACCCGCCAGAATCCGCTGAAAGCCGTCGAGTCCCGGGGATCCTGTTCGGTACAGCCGCAGCTCGTTCAAGCGTTCCTGATCAAACGACACTGTCCCTTCCGTGCCACCGATCTCGAAGCTCAGATGATTCTTGTAGCCGTGCTTCAGCCAACTGCTGCCGAATGTACCCCGCGCGCCGTTGGCGAAGCGCAGCAGCGCGTAAGTCTGGTCATCGATACTGATCGCTCGTTGCTCTTCGCTGCCGCGCGTGGCCGGGCGTTGCGGATACACGGTTTGCGAGTCTGCGCACACCGCGTCGACATCGCCGAGCAGGTACCGCGCCATTGCCAGCAAATGGCTGCCGAGGTCCGCCAGGGCTCCGCCGGCATGGGCCTCTTCGCAGCGCCACGACCACGGCGACAGCCCATCGCCCATGAAGTCCTCGCTGAATTCCCCCTGAAAACTGACGATCCGGCCCAGCTCGCCACGCTCGATCATCTGCTTTGCCAATCCGATGATCGGGTTGTGCTGGTAGTTGTAGCCCACCCTCGTCACCACGCCGGCCTTGCGCGCTGCCGCCTGCATCTCCCGCGCCTGCGCCAGACTCACCGCCAGCGGCTTCTCGCAATACACTGCCTTGCCCGCTTCAAGGGCCGCCATGGCCATGGGGAAATGCAGCTGGTTTGGCGTGGTGATCGCCACCAGATCGACCGCTGGATCGCTGATCAGCTGTTGCCAGTCGTCATGGCTGCGCTGGAACCCCCAACTGGCTGCGCACTGTTGCGCACGCGCAGCATCGGCATCGGCCAGCGCGACAAGGGTGAGGTTGAAGGGCAGATCGAACGTAGTGCGTGCATTGTGAAACGCCAGGGCGTGAGCCCGACCCATGAAGCCCGTGCCGATCAGGCCGACGCCCAGTTCTGGAAGAGAATTCCCGCGCATGACAGCGTGTCCTTTAAGACGTGTTGTTGTGCGGAAAATGTAGGCGGTTGGGGGCGCCCGATGGAATCTTTATTCCATCAGGAACACCTCAGTTTCACCTCAGCGGCGTGGGTTTGCCTCCACGACTCAGGACAGAAACCCGCCGTCCACATTCAACGCCACGCCCGTCGTGTAGCTCGACGCGTCGCTCGCCAGGTACAGCACCGTCCCCGCCATCTCGCTCGGCGCCGCCACGCGCTTGAGGGGAATCTGCGCCAACGCGGTGTTGAGGATCTTCTCGTTGCTCACCAGCGCCGAGGCGAATTTGGTGTCGGTCAGGCCCGGCAGCAGGGCGTTGCAGCGGATGCCGAACTGCGCACATTCCTTGGCGAAGACTTTGGTCATGTTGATCACCGCCGCTTTGGTCACCGAATAGATGCCCTGATACACGCCCGGCGAGACGCCGTTGATCGACGCCACGTTGATGATGCTGCCGCCGCCGTGTTCGCGCATCAGCTTGCCGGCCTCCACGGACATGAAAAAGTAGCCGCGGATGTTCACGTCGACGGTCTTCTGGAACGCACCGAGGTCGGTGTCCAGCACGTTGCAGAACTGCGGGTTGGTCGCCGCGTTGTTCACCAGAATGTCCAGGCGGCCAAACTGCTCGCGGATCTGCGCGAACACGGCTGTGATCTGTTCCATTTCACCGATGTGGCAGGCGATGGCGGTGGCCTGGCCGCCTTCGGCAATGATCGCCTCCGCGACCTGCTGGCAGCCGTCGATCCTGCGGCTGGAGACGATGACATGGGCGCCTTGCTGGGCCAGCAGTTTGGCGATCGCTTCGCCGATGCCACGGCTGGCCCCCGAGACGAAAGCGATCTTGCCATCGAGGTCGAACAGTTGGGTCTTGGACATGTTGTTTTCCTTGTCGTGTCGCAATCAGAGGCTGGAATGCTCAATCACTTGCAGGGCCATGCGCTCGAGCAGGGCGTTCATGTGAATGAACTGAGCGAAGCGCTTGTCCTGGGTCTGGCCGTGGAAGAAGCGGAAGTAGATTTGCTGGACGATGCCCGCCAGACGAAACAGACCGCAGGTGTAGTAAAAGTCGAAATTGTCGATGGCAATGCCCGATCGCTCGGCGTAGTACGCCACGAACTGCTCACGGGTGAGCATGCCCGGCGCATGGCTGGGCTGGCGCCGCATCAGTTGCACCGGCGCGGGGTCGTCCGCCTGAATCCAATAGGCCAGACTGTTGCCCAGGTCCATCAGCGGATCACCGAGCGTGGTCAGCTCCCAGTCCAGCACGCCGATGATTTGCATCGGGTTGTCGGGGCCGAGGATCACGTTGTCGAAGCGGTAGTCGTTGTGCACCAGGCTGGAGACGGGGTGGTCCGCCGGCTGCTTTTCGTCCAGCCAGCGGGCGACCTTTTCCCAGCTCGGCGCATCGGCGGTACGGGCTTTCTCGTAACGCTCGGTCCAGCCGCGAATCTGCCGCTCAACGTAACCCTGGGGCTTGCCCAGATCGCCGAGGCCACAGGCGGTGTAATCCACCTGATGCAGTTCCACCAGCCGATCGATGAAGCTCTTGCACAGGGTTTCGGTCTGCGCGGCATCGAGGTTCAGCTCGGCGGGCAACTCCGCGCGCAGAATGATGCCCTTGACCCGCTCCATCACGTAAAACTCGGCACCGATCACGCTGTCGTCAGTGCAATGCAGGTACGCCCTGGGGCAATAGGGGAATACGTCGCGCAGTTGATTGAGGATGCGGAATTCGCGGCCCATGTCGTGGGCGCTTTTCGCCTTGTGACCGAACGGCGGGCGGCGCAGAACCAATTCCTGCTCGGGGTACTTCAGCAGGTACGTCAGGTTCGACGCGCCACCGGGAAACTGGCTGATCTGCACGCTACCGCTCAGGCCGGGGACGTGGGCTTTCAGGTACGGGTCGATCAATGCAGCGTCGAGCTCTTCGCCGGATCGAACCGGGGTGGACTGGTCGGTGAGCGCCATGCGTATCCCTGCAGATTATTTTGGTGGGCCAGGATCATTGGCTAATCTAATGCGCACCGGCGACCGCGAACAAGGGCTATTGGCGCGGGTGTTACGCCGCAATCAACCGCCCTGATTCACAGGCGGGAGGCGCTGTCTTGCACGTCGCCCGGACGAAAAAAAACCGAAGCCGGGCAGCTTCGGTTCTTTCGCAACGGCGGTGCGTCCTCAGGAAGGAAACAGCTCGCTCAGTTTCATCGCCAGCATCATGTCGCCTTCAGCGCGCAGTTTGCCGCCCATGAACGCCTGCATGCCGTCGGTCTCGCCGCTGACGATGCCTTCCAGGGTTTCGCCGTCCATCACCAGGGTGACCTGCGCGTCCGGGTTCTCGCCTTCCTGCAATTCGCAGGTGCCGTCCTTGACGATCAGGGAGAAGTTCTTGGTTTCGTCGATGCGGAAACCGAACACCAGGTCCAGGCCCGCAGCAGCGGCTGGGTTGAACTTGGCTTTCATGGCGTGGACGGCGTTTTCTACGGAGCTCATGGTGTGATCCTTTTATATGAGTGGTGATGAGCACTTTGCGAGTGCGATTGGCCGGGCTCAGCGATAGGTGATGAGCTCCGGCGCCTTCATCAGTTGCAAGTGCGCGTAACTGTTGAAGGAAGCCAGGGACACCTCGCGCTCACGGAACTTCAGGTGATTGAGCGAGGTGTTGACTATGTGCCAGTTCAGTTCAAAAGCCTGGGTGGCCGGCATCTGTGTGATCAGGTGGAGCAGAGCGGTGATGGTGCCACCGGAGGTGAACACGGCGATGCGGTCGCTTGGCCCGGCGCTGTCGAGGATGCTGCTCAGGCCGGCTTCGACCTGCTCGACGAAGGCCTGCCAGCTCTGCAGGGCGGCGGCGTCGTGATCGCCCACCAGCCAGCGGCGAATGATCGCGGCGAACAGGCGCTGGAACTCGGCGCGTTTGTTGGCCGCGTCGCGCATGATCTCAAAGGCGTCCGGTTCTTCATCCAGCATCGCCGGGAGCAGCGCGCGGATCACGCCTTCTGCGTTGAATTCGTTGAAGGCGATGTCGGTCTCAAGTTCGGGGGTGACATGGCCGGCAGCGTTGAGCTGGGCGATCACCGTTTCGGCCGTGTGGCGCTGGCGGAACAAGGCGCCACTGATGCAGCGGTCGAAGTTCAGACCCAGCTGGGCGAGGTGTGCGCCAAGGATTTCGGACTGACGAAAACCGGTGGGCGACAGGACGTCGTAATCGTCCGCACCAAACGAGGCCTGGCCATGTCGTATGAGATAGATGCTGCCCACGACCGCTTCACCCTGGCACGTTGAAAGTGCTGGGAGGTTATGAGGACGGCCCGCGGTCTGTCAATGAAAAAACATACGCTCGTTTGAATTGGCCGATCTGTCCCGTATTCGCCGTCGCGTCACTGGCTCGGCCACCGGCGCGCCGGTATGCTTGGCCCCATTCGCGATCCTCTGCCGAGGGTCTGCTGTACCGGTAAGGAGTTTCTGTGGAGTTCATTTTCGATTACGCCAGCTTCCTGGCAAAGACCGTCACCATCGTGATCGCGATCATTGTGGTGCTGGTGGTCATCGCGTCTATGCGCGGTCGCGGGCGCCGTGGCGCAGGCGGTCAGTTGCACGTCACCAAACTCAATGACTTCTACAAAGGGCTGCGTGATCGCCTCGAAGGTTCGCTGCTGGACAAGGCGCGGCTCAAGGCGCTGCGCAAGTCCCAGGCCAAGGAGCTGAAGAAGGACAAGAAGTCCACCGAGGTCAAGTCGCGGGTCTACGTGCTCGACTTTGACGGTGACATCAAGGCTTCGGCCACCGAGAACATGCGCAACGAGATCACCGCGCTGCTGGCCCTCGCCACCCCCAAGGATGAAGTGGTGCTGCGCCTGGAGAGCGGCGGCGGCATGGTCCACAGCTACGGTCTGGCGTCGTCGCAGCTGGCGCGGATTCGTCAGGCGGGCATTCCGCTGACCGTCTGCATTGACAAGGTCGCGGCCAGCGGCGGCTACATGATGGCGTGCATCGGTACCCGGATCATCAGTGCGCCGTTTGCGATTCTGGGGTCGATTGGCGTGGTTGCCCAGTTGCCTAACGTCAATCGCCTGCTGAAGAAGCACGACATCGATTTCGAAGTGCTGACCGCCGGTGAGTACAAGCGCACGCTGACGGTGTTTGGCGAAAACACCGAGAAGGGCCGTGAGAAATTCCAGGAAGATCTGGACATCACCCACGAGCTGTTCAAGAACTTTGTGGCCAGCTACCGCCCGCAGTTGCAGATCGACGAAGTCGCCACCGGCGAGATCTGGCTGGGCATTGCCGCCAAGGACAAACTGCTGGTGGATGAGCTGAAGACCAGCGATGAATACCTGTCGGAGAAAGCCAAGACCGCCGAGGTGTTCCACCTGCACTACGCCGAACGCAAGAGCCTGCAACAGCGGGTTGGCATCGCCGCGAGCACGTCGGTTGACCACCTGGTGACAGGGTGGTGGGGCAAGCTGACGCAGCAGCGATTCTGGTGACTGAGCCCTTGAGCGCATCGCGTGAAGGCTGCATGAACCGGTTGTAGACCGGCTTTAGCCGGGAAGGGGCCCGAACAGGCGCGACATTGATAGCGCTCACACTGACCTCTTCCCGGCTGAAGCCGGTCCCACTAAATGCAGCCCGTGCAGCTATTGAGATTTACAGTGAACACGAATGTAGGACCGGCTTTAGCCGGGAAGGCGTCGGACGCCACACCGCAAGATTGACGGTGTTTGCACCTTGAGCCAGCTGAATTAAAAAGCCCCGACTTCTTACGAAGCCGGGGCTTTATATCAAGCGTGTTTAAACGCGGAATCAGCAGCAGCGACTCAACGCCGCCGAAACAGCGGCAGCGGCTCGTCCGTGGCAGCCTGATAGGTCACGGAAAAGTCCTTCAGACCTTCCAGCGCCTCGTACGGGTCCTTGTCGGCACGAATGGCGAACGCATCGAACCCGCAGCGGTGCAGGTAGAACAGCTGATCGCGCAGCACATCGCCGATGGCCCGCAGTTCGCCCTTGTAACCGTAGCGGTCACGCAGCAGGCGCGCATTGGAGTAGCTGCGACCGTCGGTGAATGCCGGGAAGTTCAGGGCGATGACCTGGAACTGATCCGCGTCGTCGCCGATTTCCTCGGCCTCCTCGTCGCTGTCCAGCCAGACACCCAGACCGCCGTCGCGGGCCTTCAGCGCATGGGCATGCTCGCGCCACAGGGTCAGCGGCACGATCAGGTCGTCGCAGTTGGACAGGCTGTCGAAGGTTGTGTCCTTGGGCAGCAGGTGCCAGGTCTCGTCGATGACCTCGTTGTTCTTAATGATTCGCTGCATAGACGCGCTCCTTGAAAGGGTCGATGCCAATACGCTGGTAGGTGTCGATGAAGCGCTCGTCTTCGTTGCGTTTCTCAACATAGACGTCGATCAGCTTCTCGATCACATCCGGCATCACGTCCTGTGCGAACGATGGGCCGAGGATCTTGCCCAGGCTGGCGTCGCGGCTGGCGCTGCCGCCCAGAGACACCTGGTAGAACTCTTCGCCTTTCTTGTCCACGCCGAGAATGCCGATGTGGCCCACGTGGTGGTGGCCGCAGGCGTTCATGCAGCCGGAGATGTTCAGGTCCAGCTCGCCGATGTCGAACAGGTAATCGAGATCGTCAAAACGACGCTGGATCGATTCGGCAATCGGGATCGACTTGGCGTTGGCCAGGGAGCAGAAATCGCCGCCCGGGCAGCAGATGATGTCCGTCAGCAGGCCAATGTTCGGCGTTGCGAAGCCTTGCTCGCGCAGTTCGCCCCACATCGCGAACAGCTGGCTCTGCTCGACGTCGGCCAGAATCACGTTCTGCTCGTGGGACGTGCGCAGTTCACCGAAGCTGTAGCGGTCGGCAAGGTCGGCGATGCCGTCCAGTTGCTTGTCGGTGAGATCGCCCGGCGCCACGCCGGTCGGTTTCAGCGACAGGGTCACGGCCGCGTAGCCCGGCTTTTTGTGGGCCAGGACGTTGCGCGAGCGCCAGCGTGCGAAACCGGGGTGCTGTTGATCCAGCTGAGCCAGTTCGGCGCTGTAATCGGTCAGTGCCTTGTAGTCCGGATCGACGAAGTGTTTGGCAACGCGATGCACCTCGGCCTCGGTCAGCGTGGTCTGGCCGCCGCGCAGGTGAGCCATTTCGGCCTCGACCTTCTCGGCGAACACTTCAGGGGTCAGCGCCTTGACCAGAATCTTGATGCGCGCCTTGTACTTGTTGTCGCGACGGCCGTAGCGGTTGTACACGCGCAGGATGGCGTCGAGGTAGCTCAACAGGTCCTGCCACGGCAGGAACTCGTTGATGAACGCACCGACCACCGGCGTGCGGCCAAGGCCACCGCCGACCAGCACGCGGAAGCCCAGCTCGCCGGCAGCATTCTTGAGCGGCTCCAGGCCGATGTCGTGGACCTCGATAGCAGCGCGGTCGGAGGCCGAGCCGTTGATCGCAATCTTGAACTTGCGCGGCAGGTAGGCGAATTCCGGGTGGAACGTCGTCCACTGACGGACGATTTCACACCAGGGGCGCGGGTCCACCAGCTCGTCGGCAGAGACGCCGGCAAACTGGTCCGTGGTGACGTTGCGCAGGCAGTTGCCGCTGGTCTGGATCGCGTGCATCTGCACGGTGGCCAGTTCGGCGAGAATGTCGGGGATGTCTTCGAGTGCCGGCCAGTTGAACTGCACGTTCTGGCGGGTACTGATGTGCGCGTAGCCCTTGTCGTAATCACGGGCGATCTTCGCCAGCATGCGGGCCTGGCGCGAGGTCAGCTGGCCGTAAGGCACAGCGACGCGCAGCATCGGGGCGAAGCGTTGGATGTAGAGGCCGTTTTGCAGGCGAAGCGGGCGGAACTCTTCTTCGCTGAGCTCGCCGGCCAGATAGCGGCGGGTCTGGTCGCGGAACTGCTTGACGCGGTCCTCGACGATCCGCTGATCGTACTCGTCGTATACGTACATGGTGGTCCTGTTCTCAGGCGGTTCACTGCTGCTGGGCCAGCCGGAAAGGCGATGCGTTGTCGTCTGCTTTCAGGCTACCGAACAAATCTGCGCGCACGGCCGCGCACTCCTTGCGGAGCCGGGGGAGGTTACCAGTTTGCAGATATGCGCAAAAGTGATGTTTGAGTATATGCACAGAACCAAAAGTGCTAAGCAGTACGTCGGTCCGGCATAACCTCACTTGTGATAAGGGCATGGCTCGACTTTACTCTGGCAATGGCCGACGACCCCTGTCGCTGGTCCGCGAGTTTTGCGATCACCCATAAAACAGACAAAAGGCGATGCAATGCGAAATCACCCGAAAGTTGCCAAATCCGAGAGCCATGTGGATGCATGGGCCATTCTGTTCATTGTCGTGCTGGTGGTGGGGGCGGTGGTGTTCTGGGTGACGCACCAGTAGCGATAACCTCCACCTATCTGTAGGCCTGCTGCTGGCGAACCCGTTCATGCAGGCACTGCAACGGCTTTTGCGAAATCGGGTTCGCCAGCAAGCCGGCTCCGACGGACACCCTATGCCGGTCTTTATAAGACTGCTCGCCTTGTAAGCGCGGTTTGCCGCCGATCGCTTTGCCATTTTCAGTCTTCATACTTCGGCCCTGACGATTTAATACTCAGGTGTTTCCGGCTGAATCGGCTAAAGGGCCTGCATGTAAAATTTAAACGATGGGTCAGCGTTCGATTAAACAGAATGTATATTGGGGCAGCCCACCGATGGCTATAAATCCTCGCTGTTGGTGTTGGCGTTCACAGTGCTGGCTTAACTGAATTTAAATTCTGGCTTCAGATTCTTTTCACTTAACGTGTCAGAACTTTCCGTAGGACCGCTCCTGATATTTGTAAGAAGTTTCTTGATGTGAAAACGTGGGTAGCATTTTAATTTTTCAGTCATTAGCCTTGCTCCTCAACGTCGGGTGGGATCTGGGCGACGTAGCTGCGGGCCCAAGGCTGTGGGGCCGAAGGGCAGGCTGCCGGGGCCGCGTTGTCCATGCTCGCACACGCCAATTTCCGCCATCAAAATATCGAGTGTCCAAACGGACGGCAAACCCGTAGACGCAATATTCTTTATTCCCTGCGCGCACTTCAGTGATGTGGGCCGGGGTCACGTTATCGCCTGAGTGATCGATTAATCATTCAATCCTGAAAATGCTCTCGGTGTTACCTATGAATTCAATAAGTCATGAGCCCTCCGGTATTGTGCCGATTAATCTAGACCTTATCTTCCAGGATACCTACTTGCTGGCGGTTGAACTGCGTCACGGTTGCACCATGACCGACAGCAAAACATTGCGCGAGACGTGTATTGCCCAAGTTGAAGGCGCGCGCAGCGCATTGCAGGAAGCAGGCATGAGCCAACGCAGTATGGACTTGATCATCCATGCGCAATGCGCGCTGCTTGATGAAGCCGTGTTGACCAACGTCGGGGACGGCGTCCGACAGATATGGATCAACGAATCGTTGCAGGCGAGGTTCTGCGGGCATCACCGAGCGGGTGAAATCCTGCATGAGCAAATGCGGGAAGTGCTGCGCGAGCCTGCGCCGGACATGCACGTCGTGACCCTATTCCAGCGGGTGATGATGCTGGGATTTCTGGGCGGTTATCGATCGCTGGACGACGAAGAGCGCATGGTTCTGAAAAACCAGCTGGACGCACTGGCAGGGCCGCAACTGTTCCCGGTGCGGCCGACCTGGATTGACGCCAGAGGCCCTGTCCGCACATTCCCCTGGTGGCTACGTTCTCCACTCCTGCACCTGGCAATCGCGGGACTCGCGCTGGTAGTCCTGTGGTGGTTCCTGAATCGTACGCTCGCCAACATGGTCGACGAGCTTGTCGTGAGGGGCGTCTGACCATGACGGACTCACTCCCGGCCTTTTTTGACCACAGCCGTCACACCCTGCGCTTCGACGACTTGAATGCCGACCTCGACGTGCTGACGTTCACGGGCGAAGAACACCTCAGCCAGCCGTTCACCTACGTCATCGAGTTCACCTCGACGGTTCAGGATATTGGCGCCGGTCACATGCTCGGCAAAGCCGCGCAGTTCACGCTGCACACTGCTCCCCACGTGCTCCCCAGCGCCATGGGCGGTTTGCCGTTACCCGCCGTACCCCCGCTGCGCACCCTGTGTGGCGTGGTCACCGGTTTCAAATGCCTGTCAGCCTCCAGGGACGAGGCGCGTTACGAAGTCACCCTTGAACCGCGGCTGGCGCTGCTGTCCCGCGGGCATCAGTACCGTATCTACCAACACAGGTCGGTGCCGGAGATTGTCGACAGCATTCTGCGCAGTCGCCACGGCATGGAAGGCCATGATTTCCGCTTCAAGCTCGTCCGTGACTACCCCCGGCGCGAGCAAGTGATGCAATTCGGCGAAAGCGATCTGGCATTCATCTCACGGCTGCTGGCCGAGGTGGGCATCTGGTTTCGTTTCGCCCACGACGCCCGTCTTGATATCGACGTGATCGAATTCAACGACGATCAGCGCCATTACCAATGGCCGCAAATCCCGGTGCCGTGTCGCTCGCCCTCGGGGCTGGACAGCCATGACCAGGACGCTGTGTGGCAGCTGCAATCCGACCATTGCGTGGTGGAAAAGCGCATCCACTTTCGTGCCTACGACCCACGGGATGCCAATGCCTGGCTCGACGGCGAGGTGGACCAGAGCCGCCGCGCCACCACCACCTACGGCGAGGCCTATCACTATGCCGAACCCTATACCGTGCTGGGCGACGCACGGGATCAGGACGAAGACCTTATAAGCGAAAGCGGTTTCTTCTATGGCCGGCTGCGCCACGAACGTTATCTCAATGCCCAGACGCGTTTAACCGGCGTCAGCAGCAGTGCGACCCTGGCGCTGGGGCAAATCCTCGACGTCACCGGTGACGCCCCCAACGCGTTTGAACCCGGCGCCGTGATTACGGGCCTGAGCCTGCGCGCCGCCCGGGACCGCAGTTTCGAAGTCGCCTTCGTGGCCATTCCCTTCAGCGAGACCGTTTGCTTCCGTCCCCCGGTGCCGCGCAAGCCGCAGCTCGCCGGCACCGTTGCCGCCCGTGTCACCAGCGTCATCGCCAACGACCCCTACAGCCACATCGACAAGGAAGGTCGCTACAAGGTCAACTTCCTGTTCGACCGTGATCCCTGGGAGCCCGGTGAAGAAAGCGCGTGGCTGCGTCTGGCCCGGGCCTACGCCGGCGACACCCACGGCCTGCACCTGCCGCTGATTGCCGGCACCGAAGTGGCCGTGGCCTTTGAGCATGGCGACCCCGACCGGCCCTACATCGCCCATGCCTTGCACGACGACCGGCACCCGGACCCGGTGACCCTGGCGGACCGGGACTTCACCCGCAACGTGCTGCGCACGCCGGCCAACAACAAACTGCGCATGGAAGACGAGCGCGGCAAGGAGCACGTCAAGCTCAGCACCGACCACAGTGGCAAGAGTCAGCTGAATCTGGGGCATCTGGTGGACGCCAGCAAGCAAAAGCGCGGCGAAGGCTTCGAACTGCGCACCGATGGCTGGGGGGCAATCCGCAGCGGCAAAGGGCTGTTCATCAGCGCCGATGAACAGGCCGGCGCCCAGGGGCAGCAACTTGAGATGGCAGCGGCGATTGCTCACCTGCAGCATGCGGTGGAGCAACTGCAAGGGCTGTCTCAGGATGCCCAGGCGAGCAGGGCGGAGCCCGCCGGGGTTCAGGCGCAAATGGACCTGCTTGAACAGAACCTCGAACAGCTCAAATCCGCCGTGCTGTTGCTCAGCGCCCCACAAGGCATTGCCCTCACCAGCGGCAAGCACCTGCAACTGGCGGCACACGACAACCTGATGCTCAACGCCGGCGGCGAAGCCGACATCAGCGTGGTCAAGCGGATGTTCATCGGGGTCGGCAAAGGCTTGAGCCTGTTCGTGCGCCAGCTGGGCATCAAGCTGATCGCCAATCAAGGGCCCGATCACCGTGCAGGCGCAGAACGACACGCTGGAGCTGCTGGCCCGGCAAGGCCTGAGCATCACCAGCACCGAAGACGAGATCCACATCGTCGCCAAGAAGAAGATCGTGCTGAACGCCGCAGGTAGCTATCTGACCCTTGAACAAGGCCTCATCGAGTCGGGGACGGCGGGCGACCATCTCCTCAAGGCCGCGACTTTTCAGTTCCTCAAGGGCGGCGCGACCATGGCTGCCGACCATCCCGATTCCCCGAAACAGCTGACCCGTCAGCCCCTGCGCCTGAAGTTGGCCGCAACGCCCAACCTTGGCGGCAGCTGGACTCACATGCCCTACAAGCTTTATGCCGATGGCGGACTGATCACCGAGGGCGTCATGGACGGCAGCGGGCATGTCGAGGTTGATCATCAGCCGACGACGCAGGAATACCGGCTGGAAATGGCCAACGGCGTCAGCTACCGCATTCCCGCCGTGACCGCTTACCGCCATCCCGAGCAGGGAAGGCTGGCCAATCAGGGCCTGCATAACCACCGTTCTGCGCCCGACACCCCGGTCAATCAGCCCGCCTCGCACGCCGACCACCGCACGCAGTACGCCGCCGTGCTGAATAACACCGCCGATCAGGAAGAGGAGGCTCCATGACGCAGCCCGAAATCGTCGCGCCCGTATCGTTTCAAGAAACCGACACCGTGACTCTGACGCCCCCCTGGTTCGTGCAGGACTCTGAGTACCCGCCAGCTTTGACGACGTACATGCCGCTGGTAAACGGCGAAGAGACCTTTGGTGCCGTGCACCGTGCCATTGCAAGCGCGACACGTTCGGTTGATATCATTTGTTGGGGCTTTCAGCCGTCGATGTATTTCATTCGTCAGCAATCCAATCCGGTTTGTTCTGCCGAAGTGCCGATGCCGTCCAGCAAGGATTGGGTGGCATGCCATGAGCCGTGCATCGGCGAACTGCTCATGCAAAAGGCCAGGCAGGGCGTAAAAGTACGCGTGCTGGGTTGGGAGTTACCATTCAACACCGCAGGCGTCGGCGGCGAAGCCAATTTGCCCGGCAAAGGCCGGGTACCCATTGACGATCGCAAGATGCAGAGCTCTACCGACGATCAGTACGCCTATGACCGCAAGTGGTTCGCGATGTGTTCCATCTCAGGCATTCCTATGCCGTTATGGCGTGACCTGGAAAGGCCTGCCTTCGCCAGTCGCGGCTTCAGCCTCTTTGACCGCGCCGAGATCATCCACCAAGCCCGGTATCACAGCGCCGATCCGAACCTGAGCGCCATCACGTTCGCAGCCCTCGGTATTGCCGCCACCCACCATCAGAAAACCGTGCTTGTGGACTATGAAGCCCCCGAACAGGCGGTGGGTTTCGTAATGGGCCACAACACCCTCGACGAATATTGGGACACCGACGCTCATTCGGCGCTCAAGCGCGACAAAGCCAGTAAACCCGCGCCCAATGCCGGGCCTCGGGGTGACACGCCGCGTCAGGACATTTCCAGCCAGGTGGCCGGGCCGATCCTGGAGCACCTGCACCACAACTTTGCCACCGCCTGGTTCGACGCGACGGGCGAAGACCTGATGACCACTCGCGACGCCATGGCCCTGGGCAAACGCCTGCAATGCCCGCCCGACCAGCAACGGCACTTCGCCCAGATCCTGCGCACCCAGGCCCAGGAAGGCCGACGCGACATCGAGACGCTTTATCTGCAAGCGGTGAACAACGCCACGGGCTTCATCTACATCGAAAACCAGTACTTTCGCTGGCCGCCCCTGGCCGAAATGATCAAGAAGGCCGCCATCGCCCAGACCCAGGGCGGACGCGACCCCGGCAAGCACGGCGCATTGCACCTGTTCGTGATCACCAACGTGACCGACGACGGCATCGGCAAAGGCACGGTCAACACTCACCGCATGCTCGACAGCCTGGGGCGCGCTGACACCATGCCGAAAATCACCCAACTGCAGCGCATCGAGGCTGCAAAGGCAAAAGCCGCCGCGCAGGAGCAGGACCTGAGCGAATTGATCGCGGACCAGGCGATGACCTTTGTGAGCCATTTGCTGACCGGGCCAAATAGCGAGATGAGTGAAAAGGCCCTGCAAAAGCAGCGCGACGCCGAAAGCGCGGCGGCCTTCCGGCGGGCCGTGCTCGAAGGCCAGATCAAGGCCATCGAACAGGAAGTCCTCAAGCCCGAGGACATCCCCAACCTCAAAGTGCATATCTGCTCGCTGGTGGCGCCCGACTCACTTCCCGGTAACTGGATGCCGGTGTACATCCATTCCAAGTTGATGATCGTCGACGACGTGTTTACCACCCATGGCTCCGCCAACATCAACACCCGCAGCATGCAGGTTGATAGCGAATTGAATATTGCCCATGAGTGGGCGAGTGAAACTCAGGCGTTGAGGCGGACGTTGTGGGATCTGCATACGGCGGGGAAGGGGATCCAGGATCAGCCGAAAGCTGCGTTCAAGGCCTGGCAGGAAATCATCAAGAAAAATAAGGACCTCCGCGCAGACGAGAAGGGTAAGCAACCTTGCGCTCCCCTCGTCGAATTTCATTACTCCCCCGCCACGCTGACGAACCTCGACTGATGCGCCGCTTACTGCTGCTTGCCTGCCTAGCCATGACTGCCTGCGACAACGGCAACGGGTTACGACCACTACCGGACAAGGACATCCCGATGAAATCCCTCGCTGCAATTAAGGACAACCTGGCCTTTACTTGCAAACACGAAACGCTAACTCCGGGGAGTGCTGACAGCGATGTGCTGTTCCAGTACGCCCGCTGGCTGGAGAAGAACAACCAGCTGAAACAAGACCCGGATACCGACCTTGAAATTAGTCGGCTGTACCGTATCGCCACTGAGAATGGTCATACCAAGGCCAATATCAACCTGCAGAACGGCAGCCTGCGCGGGAAATACAAACTCCGGGGCTACGAGCACCTGCGCTTCAGTCAAGACCTGATCGATGCAAACGTAGCCACGGGTTACTACTTCGTGTCGCTATTTTTGAAAAACGGTATTGCCGATTTGAAACCAGATATGGAGATGTCGTTGCGCTTTTTGCGCAAGGCGGCCGACGAAGGAAGTGCCCAAGCTCAATACGAGATTGGCGATGCGCTGGCGCCGAGCAGCAGAGCGCCCGATGTCGCGCGGCAGATGCGTCGGTGTGCGGCTGAGCAAGGGCATGGAGATGCAGCGCTGGAGCTAGCAGTCAATCTCCAAGGTAGGCGGCAATACCGAGACGCGCTTGAGGCATTTCAGCTCGGCGTCGCCGCAGGCGATGAAACTTCCGCAGGATGGCTGGATGACAGTTTTCGAGGTCCGGAGCCGACCGATGAGTTGCATTACTTGGCTCTCGACAAAGATCTCGACCGCGCCGAGCGCTACAACAAAATCTGGAGCATCCTCGCCGACTACTCCTACGCCCACCCAAAAGTCCCCGAAATCAACGAAATCCTCCCGCTGCCCCCGGCCAAGCTGCCGCCGTGGGACGGCAAGCTGCAATGGCTGGAAGCCCGCGAAGCCAATGTCCCGCCGGAAAAGCCTTCGCCGGAGTTAATTCAGCGCCTGACCCGGGACCTGAAAATCGACCCCGTCACCGGCAGACCGATGCCGGGCGCCAAGGGCTTCAGCCAGGCAGACCTGTCGGCCGACCAATGCGTCGCCGGGACCAAGTGCCCGGTCAGTGGTTGGTGGCAGGTGGTCGTGCACCGGGAACTGCACACCCCCGACGGCCAGCCGATTGTTCGTCACTTCGAGCAAGGAGACGTTTTCCCTGTCGAGCGCATGTGCTACTACCGCGACCGAATCTGGCCGCTTGCCAAGAGCGAGCACGAAGGCCCGGTACGGGTCTGGTGGAGGCTGGCATGAAGAAGTGGGTTCTGAAGGCGTTCTTCCTGCTGTCCGCAACAATGCTGCTGACCACAGGGTTGTTTGAGCTCTACAGCAAAATGCCAGTCTGCGAAGAGCGGGAAAACGGGCGGGGCGCGATGAACAGTTGTCTGCCCTATGATCAGTTACTCGCAGGTGATTACAGGGTCAGAAAAGGGCAGGTGTATTGGGAGGAGCGAGAGTATTCACCTGAAAAAAACTGCGGGTTTGGGTATTTTTCGATAGTTGCCAACTTAACTAGCTTTAAGTGTTTGCTGGAGATGAAGGGCTACATTCGGACAGTAGAGCGTCGAAAGTTTACCAAGGTAGAAAAGCTGTCGCCTGCGTTCAGGGTTTTAGAAGCCACAGAATCCGGACTGTTGGACTGGCAAAAAAAACAATTCAACAAATATGCCGTGGGCGAACAGGGTGTGTATTTCGAAGGACGGTTGTTGGAAGGGGCCGACCCCAAAGACTTCTCGGTTATCTTTCCATTAGGTGACCATGAATTGTGGAGCTTTGTAAGTGTCTTTCGTACCGGGGATATGACCTTTGTTGGCGGGCAAAGCCTGGGTGATGTCGATCTCACTCTGTTTCGCTTGCTCGAACCCTCTAAATGTCCGGAGGCTTTCACTGTCTGCGAGACGGATGACCTAACTCAGCTCCTTCAGGCAGAGGGTGGGGTTTTCGCCGCGTTAGGTAACGATGTGGTTTTTTTGTCGGCTTACAAGTTGGTTCGTTTTGAAAATAAAGTTTCCCCTGGCATGTATATGTTTTCTCACAAAGCTAAGCGGTATCTATACACTCAGGGAACTCTGTATGAGCTCTCAGTAGCCCGCGATAGACTTATAGGATCTCCCAGTGATTATAAGGATGATATGATCTGGTTTCGCCCAGACTACAAGCCGCTTTCTCAGTCCTCCGAAGCGTACCTTCCTTGGCAGAACGCGCAGATCAAGCAATATAGCGTCACGAACGATGGCGTCTACTTCAGAGGTCAACGTTTGGATGGTGCTGACCCCAGAACTTTCAAGGTTATTTTTCCTTTTGGTACAGATGCGCAATGGAAGACTTTCTATATATCTAAAAGTGGTAGTGTTTCGTTCCGAGATGAAATAAATATTGGAGCGGCTGATTTTAGAGAGCCAAAGATTTTACTTCCGTGCGACGTTTCTGCGAGCGGGGTGATTCATTCTTGCTGGTCATTTCGTGAGGTTTTGGCATCGGCCAACGTAAAAGGGGTTGTAGCCCAGCTAGGTGAAGACGTTCTTTATTTTCATCGTCATGGGGTAAGCAAGTTTATAGGTGCCGCTTCTACCGACTTCCATATTGCAGACGTTGACGGAGTCTTCTATCTCATCAGAGGGGGCGCAAGCTATAGGCTCTTGAGAAATAGTAAGTTCCCAACGCTGAATTTTATTAGTGGATGGGGGACTTAGCGGACCTACCCACTTTGGATAAGTCTTACGTTTGTAACAGCAGTCTTAGTCTTTGCCTGGCTTCGCTGAAGCCATGAATCACTTACATTTCTTAGCAAAAGGAATCAACCATGAAAGGCATCATCCGCATCGGCGACACCACCACCGGCGGCGGCATCGTCAAAACAGGCTCGGACGCAATGATCTTCGAAGGCATTGGCGCAGCGCGCGTAGGCGACATCGTGCTTTGCCCGTTGCCAGGCCATGGCACCACCCGCATTGCCCAGGGCAACTCAGGCTACAGCGATGACGGCGTACCCGTCGCGTTCCACGACGACCTCTGTGAGTGTGGCTGCGCATTGATCACCTCCCTCCCGGAAGCCAGCGCCGGCTGAGCAGGCAGGATGTTTTTCAACACCCGAGACACCCAAGACAAGGACATCTGCCATGAGCAAGGACAACCCGACGCTGGCGTACTTCGACGCCGAGATGCGCTACCTGCGCGAAGCGGCTAAAGAATACGGCGCTGCATTTCCCGACCGCGCCGCCGCGTTGAATCTGGACAGACCCGGGGCTCAGGACCCCGCTGTCGAACTGCTGTTTCAGGGCTTTGCGTTCCTGATGGGGCGTCTGCGGGAAAAGCTCGACGATGACCTACCGGAGTTGACGGAAGGCTTGGTCGGCCTAGTCAGGCCGCAGTACCTGCGCATGATTCCGTCGCTGTCGATCGTCGAGTTCTCGCCTGACATCCATGAGATGAAGACCAACGAGACGATCCGCAAAGGCTTCGAGGTGCGCTCGCGACCGGTCGGCCCACAGGGGACTCGCTGCCGTTACACCACCACGCAGGACCTGACGCTGCGTGCGCTGTCCCTCGATGCCGTGAAGGTCGGCCAGCAGGCGGATGGCCGCTCGGTGATCAGGCTGCGTTTCTCCCGGGGCAAGCTGTTGCAATGGGACACGATGGACCTGCGCAACCTGCCGTTGTACCTGAATGCCAGCGCGCCCGTGGCCAACGCCT
The DNA here is from genome assembly GCF_053903055.1 of Pseudomonas sp. AK106. Taxonomy (NCBI): domain Bacteria; kingdom Pseudomonadati; phylum Pseudomonadota; class Gammaproteobacteria; order Pseudomonadales; family Pseudomonadaceae; genus Pseudomonas; species Pseudomonas sp. AK106. Next base: position 3,232,168 of record NZ_CP096426.1, on the reverse strand, counting down.
TGCATCAGGCGCTGGCGCTCAATGCCCGCAAGGTCTACCTGCGCAGGGGGAGCTCGGAGCGCGAGGAGGTCGCTGTCAAATTCAGTCCCAAGGGCTTCGGCGACGAGGATCGCCTCTGGCCTCAGGGCGATGACCGTTTCAGCGGCTGCCCGTTATTGCTGGAGTATTTCTGCTTCCCCGAGAAATTCATGTTCCTCACGATCAAGGGCCTGGAGCAGGTGAAACTGGACGCCAACACAAAGGCGTTAGAGCTTGAAGTGGTGCTCGGTCAACCCTGGCCCCGCGGGTTCGCGCTCAGTGCAGAGCACGTCCGTCTTCACGCCGTGCCGGTCATTAATCTGTTTGCCCTGGAGGCGGACCCTCTGGCCCTCGATCCCTTACAGACCGATTACCGGGTGCGGCCGGTGCAGGTGGAGGATGCCGACGCGGAAATCTACTCCGTGGACAGCGTTATCGCGGGCAAGCGTGATGCGCGGCATGAGTATGTGCCCTTCAGCCATTTTCAGCACCGGGGCGGAATGCTGCGTGACGACGCTCCGGAGCGCTATTTCCATACCCGGCTCAAACGCGCGCCGGATGGATCCCACGACACATGGCTGGTTCTCGGGGGAGACGGTTTCGAGCAGGACCGCTCGAACCCGGCACACCGCCTGACACTGCAGTTGACGGGCACCAACGGCGAGCTGCCGCGAATGGCGCTGGCCGAAACAGTGCTGGACCAGCCTGCGCAGTCCAGTCGGCGGACATTGACGGTGCGCAACCTCTGTGCGCCGACGATGCCTTGTTACGCACCCGAAAAAGACCGCTTTCACTGGCGTGTGCTCAGTCACCTGGGCTCAAGCTTTCTGCCCTTGCTCGACAGTGCCGAGGTCTTGCGCAATACGCTCGCGCTTTACGACTGGACCGACAGTGCGCTGAACCGGCGCCGGTTACAGTCGATCATCGAGGTTCGTCATCACCTGATTGAACGTTTTGAGGGCGGCTTTCTGCTGCGCGGTGTGGACATTGAAGTCACGCTGGAGGCAGGTCATTTCGCGGGGGAAGGGGACATCTGCCTGTTTGGTGAGCTGCTCAACCGCTTCTTTGCGCAGTACGCCGACATTCATCTGTTCAACCAGCTGACGTTGATCCTGGAACCGCAGGATAAACATTTGCGGTGGAGCGAAAATCACAGCCAGCGAGTGCCTGGGTGAATCGTTAATTGGCCAGCACCGTCGCAGATTTTCTTTCATTGAGACGCTACGCTGCCGCAGAGCAAACATAGCGGTGTGGGAGCGAGCTTGCTCGCGATATAGGGCGGCAATCCGCCGACTATTTCAGCGTCTGGAATGCCGTATTCGCGAGCAAGCTCGCTCCCACAGGTCCTGCAGTGGCCGAATCCAGTTCAGCCGAAAATGACTGGGCCGTGATTACTCGTCATACCCCAGGTTCGGCGCCAGCCAGCGTTCGGTCACGCTCAGATCCTGCTGCTTGCGCGCGGTGTAGCTTTCCACCTGATCCTTGTCCACTTTCCCCACGGCAAAGTACTGCGCCTGCGGGTGGGCGAAGTACCAGCCGCTGACCGCCGCTGCCGGGAACATCGCGTAGTGCTCGGTGAGAAACACGCCGCTGACGCCGGGTTTGCCGTCGCCTTGGGCCGGGTCGAGGAGGTCGAACAGCACGCCTTTCTCGGTGTGATCCGGGCAGGCCGGGTAGCCGGGGGCAGGGCGGATGCCGGTGTATTGCTCCTTGATCAGCTCGTCGTTGCCCAACTGCTCGTCGCGGGCATAACCCCAATACTCTTTGCGCACCTGCTGGTGCAGCCATTCTGCGCAGGCCTCGGCCAGACGATCCGCCAATGCCTTGACCATAATCGCGTTGTAGTCGTCGCCCTTGTCCTGGTACGCCTTCGACACCTCTTCGGCGCCGATGCCGGCGGTGGTGATGAAGCCACCGACGTAATCGGTGACGCCGCTGCCCTGGGGCGCGACGAAATCGGCCAGGGAGAAATTCGGCTTGCCGTCGGTCTTGATGATCTGCTGGCGCAGGTGATGCAGCTTGGCCAGTGGCGCGCCGTTATCGTCGAGCAGTTGAATGTCGTCGTGGTCAACCTGATTGGCCGGCCAGAAGCCGAACACGGCGCGGCTGCGGATCAGCTTCTCGTCGATCAGTTTGAGCAGCAACTCCTGGGCGTCCTTGAACAGCGAGGTGGCCGCTTCGCCCACCACTTCGTCGGTGAGGATGCGCGGGTACTTGCCGGCCAGGTCCCAGGAAATAAAGAACGGCGTCCAGTCGATGTAATCCACCAGCACGTTCAGGTCGATGTCTTCCAGCACCTTGACCCCGGTGAACGTCGGCTTCACCGGCTGGTAGGCGGCCCAGTCGAACTGCGGCTTCTTGGCGATGGCCGCGCCGTAGCTCAGGCGCTCGGTGCGGGCGCTGCGCGCGGAGGTGCGCTCACGCACTTCCACGTATTCGGCGCGGGTCTTCTCGATGAAGCCGGCTTTGAGTTCCTTGGACAGCAACTGCGTCGCCACGCCCACGGCGCGAGAGGCGTCGGTGACGTAAATCACCGCGTCGTTGCTGTACTTGGGCTCGATCTTCACCGCCGTGTGCGCTTTGGAGGTGGTCGCGCCGCCGATCATCAACGGCAGGTGGAAGTCCTGACGCTGCATCTCGCGGGCGACGTGAACCATCTCGTCCAGGGAGGGCGTGATCAGGCCGGACAGCCCGATGATGTCGCACTTCTGCTCGCGGGCGACCTGCAGGATCTTCTCCGCCGGCACCATCACGCCGAGGTCGACGATGTCGTAGCCGTTGCAGCCCAGCACCACACCGACGATGTTCTTGCCGATGTCATGGACGTCGCCCTTGACCGTCGCCATGAGAATCTTGCCCTTGGCCTCGGGCTTGTCGCCTTTCTCTTCTTCAATGAAGGGAATCAAGTGCGCCACGGCCTGCTTCATCACGCGGGCGGACTTAACCACTTGCGGCAGGAACATCTTGCCCGAGCCGAACAGGTCGCCGACCACGTTCATGCCGGCCATCAACGGGCCTTCGATGACCTCGATCGGGCGCTTGAAGGACTGGCGCGACAACTCGGTGTCTTCAACGATGTGCGTGGTGATGCCCTTGACCAGTGCGTGCTTGAGGCGCTCGTTGACCTCCCAGCCGCGCCACTCTTCGGTTTCCGCTTCCTTGACCGAGCCGTCGCCTTTGTACTGGTCGGCGAGGGCCAGCAGCGCGTCGGTACCTTCCGGCGTGCGGTTGAGCACCACGTCTTCCACCGCGTCGCGCAGCTGGGCCGGGATCTGGTCGTAGATCTCCAGCTGGCCGGCGTTGACGATGCCCATGGTCAGGCCGTTGCGGATCGCGTACAGCAGGAACACCGAGTGAATCGCTTCGCGCACGGGGTTGTTGCCCCGGAACGAGAACGACACGTTGGACACGCCGCCCGACGTCAGCGCATACGGCAGTTCGTCGCGGATGTAGGCGCAGGCGTTGATGAAGTCGACGGCGTAGTTGTTGTGCTCTTCGATGCCGGTGGCGATGGCGAAGATGTTCGGGTCGAAAATGATGTCTTCCGGCGGGAAGCCCACTTCGTTGACCAGAATGTCGTAGGAGCGCTTGCAGATTTCCTTCTTGCGCGCCTCGGTGTCGGCCTGGCCGGCTTCGTCGAAGGCCATCACCACCACCGCCGCGCCGTAGCGCTTGCACAGCTTGGCGTGATGGATGAACTGCTCGACGCCTTCTTTCATGCTGATCGAGTTGACGATGCCTTTGCCTTGAATGCACTTGAGGCCGGCTTCGATGACTTCCCATTTCGAGGAGTCGATCATGATCGGCACGCGGGAGATGTCAGGCTCGCCGGCAATCAGGTTGAGGAAGGTCACCATGGCCTTCTTCGAGTCCAGCATGCCCTCGTCCATGTTGATGTCGATCACCTGGGCGCCGGCTTCGACCTGCTGCAGGGCGACTTCCAGGGCTTCGGTGTAGTTGTCTTCGCGGATCAGGCGGGCAAACCGGGCAGAACCGGTGATGTTGGTGCGCTCGCCAACGTTGACGAACAGCGAGCTGCGATCGATGGTGAACGGCTCCAGACCGGACAGGCGGCAGGCCTTCGGAATCTCCGGAATCGGCCGCGGCGCATAGGGCGCGACGGCGTTGGCGATGGCCTTGATATGCGCCGGGGTGGTGCCGCAGCAACCGCCGACGATGTTGAGGAATCCGCTCTGGGCGAACTCTTCGACGACTTTGGCCATTTCAGCAGGGGCTTCGTCGTACTCACCGAATTCGTTGGGCAGGCCGGCGTTGGGGTGCGCGGAAACATGGGTCTCGGCCTTGTTCGACAGCTCTTCCAGGTACGGCCGCAGCTCGCTGGCCCCCAGCGCACAGTTGAGGCCCACAGAGATCGGCTTGGCGTGACGTACCGAGTTCCAGAACGCTTCGGTGGTCTGGCCGGAAAGGGTGCGGCCGGAGGCGTCGGTGATGGTGCCGGAAATCATGATCGGCAGCTCGAAGCCCAGCTCGTCGAACACGCCCTGAACCGCGAAGATCGCCGCTTTGGCGTTGAGGGTGTCGAAGATGGTTTCGATGAGGATCATGTCCGCACCGCCTTCGATCAGGCCTTTGGTGGCTTCGGTGTAGTTCTCCACCAGTTCGTCGAAGGTCACGTTGCGGTAGCCGGGGTTGTTGACGTCCGGCGACAGCGAGCAGGTGCGGCTGGTCGGGCCGAGCACGCCGGCGACGAAGCGAGGCTTGTCGGGGGTTTCCAGGGTCTTGGCGTCGGCGACCTGGCGGGCCAGGCGCGCGCCTTCCACGTTCAGTTCGTAGACCAGCGCTTCCATGCCGTAGTCAGCCTGGGACACTTGGGTGGCGTTGAAGGTGTTGGTTTCGAGAATGTCGGCACCGGCGTCGAGGTATTCCTTCTCGATCGCACCAATCACGTCAGGCCGGGTCAGGATCAACAGGTCATTGTTGCCCTTGATGTCGCTCGGCCAGTCGGCAAAACGCTTGCCGCGGTAGTCTTCTTCCTCCAGCCGATAGCTCTGGATCATGGTGCCCATGCCGCCATCAAGGATCAGGATTCGCTGTTGAAGAGCCTGCTGGAGTGCTTGAAGACGCGCGCTGCGATCTGACATGAAGGTTACCCGGATGAAGAAGTACGAAATAAGGTGGCGCTGAAAGGTGCGAAATAATAGCAAACCTGTACGGATTTAAATCATTCCGGGATTTACATGAATTCTGTTCATGTTACGCGGCACTGCCAAACGGTAGAATCCCGGCGATTCATTTTCAGGACGCCCGTTCCATGTTGCATCGCGTGCTCGCCAGTTCCCTGGCCTTGTTGTTTTGCGGTGCAGCGTTCGCGCAGTCACCCCTTCAGTCTCCGGCTATTTCCTACAGCCGCGATATCCAGCCGATCTTCACCGAGAAGTGCGTCGCCTGCCACGCCTGCAACGACGCTGCCTGTCAGCTGAACCTGGGCAGCGGCGAAGGTGTGCTGCGCGGTGCATCGAAGGTGCCGGTTTACGAAGGCGACCGCAGCAAGGCGGTCGCCCCCACCCGGATTTTCGTCGACGCGCAGGGCGCTGACGCCTGGCGCAAGAAAGGCTTCTATTCAGTGCTGGACGGGCAGAGCAACCAGGCGGCGCTGATGGCAAAGATGCTCGAGTTCGGGCACAGCGCGCCATTGGTGCCCAACGCGCGGCTGCCGGATGACATCGTGCTGGGCCTGAACCGCCAGAACATGTGCCCGTTGCCCAACGAGTTTGCCGCCTATGCCACGGCGCGTCCGGGGCAGGGCATGCCGCTGGCGGTGACCGGCCTCACCGACGCTCAATACAGCACGCTGCAACGCTGGCTGGCAGCCGGGGCACCCGTGGAGCAGACGCCGGTGCAACCGAGTACGGGCGAAGCGGCGCAGATCACCGAATGGGAGCGCCTGCTCAATCGCCCCGGATCGAGCGAGGCGCTGGTCGGCCGTTGGCTGTACGAACACCTGTTTCTGGCCCACGTGTATTTCAGCGACGGCGAGCCGGGGCACTTCTTCCAGTGGGTGCGCTCGCGCACGCCGAGCGGCCAGCCGGTTGACCTGATCGCCACGCGCCGTCCCGACGACGATCCTGGCACCACCTTCTATTACCGCCTGATGCCGGTGCAGGGCGTCATCGTCCACAAGACCCACATCACCTACCCGATGGGCCCGCAGAAGCTGGCCCGGGTCAAGCAACTGTTCTACAGCGGCACCTGGCACGCCACCGAGCTGCCCGGCTATGGCCCGCAGCATCGGGCCAATCCGTTCGAAACGTTCAAGCAGATCCCCGCTGACGCGCGCTACCAGTTCATGCTGGACAATGCCGAATACTTCGTTCGCACGTTCATTCGCGGCCCGGTGTGTCGGGGCGAGATCGCCACGGATGTGATTCGCGATCATTTCTGGGCGCTGTTTCAAGCGCCCGACCACGACCGTTACATCACCGACGCGGCCTACCGGGCCAAGGCCACGCCATTGCTGGCGATGCCGGGGCAGGACGATGACGTCGGCAGCGTGCTGACCCTGTGGCACGACTACCGCGACAAGCGCAATCAGTACGAAGACCTGCGCAGCGATGCCTACGCGCACATGCCCCCGCCGGGTTGGGCGACGCTGTGGGCGGGCAACGACAACGCGCTGCTGACCATCTTCCGCCACTTCGACAGCGCCTCGGTGAACAAAGGGCTGATTGGCGCGCTGCCCAACAGCGTCTGGCTGTTCGACTACCCCTTGCTGGAGCGCACCTATTACCAGTTGGCGGTCAATTTCGACGTCTACGGCAACGTCTCCCATCAGGTGCAGACGCGCTTGTATTTCGACCTGATCCGCAACGGCGCCGAGGTCAACTTCTTGCGCCTGATGCCGGCCGACAAGCGCGATGACATCCTCGGCGACTGGTACCAGAACGGCGGCAAATTAAAGATGTGGCTGGATTACCAGGCCATCGACGATGACACCCCGAGCGGCCTGACACTCGATGAGAACAACCCCAAGCGTGACTTCGAGCGCAAGTTGATCGAGCGTGCGGGCACCTTGAACGTGACGCCGGACCCGATCAATCGCTGCGACGGCGCCTACTGTTCGCGTGAGGGACTGGACCCGGTGTTCAGCGAGGTGGAGCAGACATTGAGCCGGCTGACGTCGCGGCCGACGGCGGGGCTAAAGGTCATTCACCAGTTGCCGGAAGCGACGATGCTGCGGATCCAGGATGGCAGCGGCAAACGCATCGTCTACAGCATGCTGCGCAACCGGGCCCACAGTAACGTCGCCTTTCTGATGGGCGAGGATTACCGCTACCAGCCCGGTCTGGACACGCTGACAATCTATCCGGGTGTGCTGAGCAGCTACCCGAATTTCATGTTCAACGTCCCGGCCAGCGAGGTCGGTGCGTTCGTTGACGCAATGGAGCAGGCCCACGATCACAAGCAGGCGTTCGACGCTATCGTCCAGCGCTGGGGCGTGCGCCGCAGCCATCCGCTGTTCTGGACGTACTTCCACGACCTGGACCGCTACCTTCAGGAAACCGAGCCGCGCGAGGCGGGTGTCTTGGACATGAATCGCTACGAGAATCTCTGAGCCGCCCGAGAGCCGCCCTGCAGAAAATCTTCACACTAAGCGTTGGCCCCGCTGATGCTGCTTCAAACAGAGAAACCCTTGTAATACATGGCGCGCAGCCATTATGCAGCCCGTCAGTGACGCCGAACCTTTTCGCAACTTATGAAGTCCGACCTTGGGAGTCGCTCTTCGACACCTTGCCTTTTCGGGCGTGGCAGCGAAGGTCAATCCAGACGAAGCAAGAGGTTGCAGATGTTGATTTCGGTTCAGGCCCTGCGGGCACTCGCCGCGTGGGCTGTTGTGTGTCACCACTTCATGCAGATTTTTTTCGACTTCCATCCGAGTGGGCCGGTCGGCCGTTTTTTCACTGAGAAAGGCGCCGTTGGCGTCGACATTTTTTTCGTCATCAGCGGTCTGGTCATCTACCTGTCAACCGTAGACAAGGACATTCCCGCCGGCCGCTTCATGCTCAACCGTGTCATTCGCATCGTCCCGGCGTATTGGCTGTACACCCTGGTGATGGGCCTGCTGGTGGTTGTCGCTCAGCCGCTGCTGCCCCACCAAGTCGTCGACTGGCAAAGCTTTGTGCTGTCGCTGTTGTTCATCCCCTCGGAAAACCCGGGCGGCTACGGCCTCTATCCCACCCTCAACGTGGGCTGGACGCTTAACTACGAAATGCTGTTCTACGTGCTGTTCTCGATGGTGTTCCTGTTCCAACAGCGTCTGCGCCCGTTGATTCTCGCAGCGGCGCTGTTTGCCATCACCGACGTGCTGGGTCGTTCGGGGCTGGTCAGCCGGTTCTACGCCAATGACATCGTCTATGAGTTCCTGCTCGGCATTTTCGTGGGTGTGATGTATCGCCGGGGCTGGATCAGTGAGCGGTTGTGGCTGCCGTTGCTGGCCATTGGCGCTGCGCTGTTCACCATCGACCATCTGCAACCGGCGCCGCGCATCATCAACTGGGGTCTGCCGAGCGCGGTGATCGTGGTCGCCTGCATCTCCCTCGAACCCTATCTGCGCAACTATCGCCTGCTCAAGACCATGGGCGACTGCTCGTATTCGGTGTACTTGCTCCACGTGCTGGTGCTGTATGCGGGATGGCTGGTCAGTGAGCGTTACGGCCTGAACCCGTATCTGGTGTTTGCGGTGTGCGTACCGGTCATCGCGCTCGGCGCGTGGCTCAGTTATGAATGGATCGAGAAGGGCTTGTACCGCCGCATGAAAGGCTGGCTGGACCAGAGACGGGCAAGCAAGGAGGCGGCGCTGTCCTGACAGACACTGGGTAGCGGTCGGGTCACTTACCCGACTAAAACACTAGGGCTTTGTCAGGCGCAGTTGATTGGCGTAAACTGCGCCCCACGTCTGCGAGGAATTTTCATGACCGCTATTACGATTACCGATGCCGCCCACGATTACCTGGCCGATCTGCTGGAAAAGCAGAACACGCCCGGCATCGGCATCCGCGTGTTTATTACCCAGCCTGGCACCCAATACGCTGAAACCTGCATTGCCTACTGCAAGCCAGGCGAAGAAAAACCCGAAGACACGGCCATCGGCCTGAAAAGCTTCACCGCCTGGATCGACGCGTTCAGCGAAGCGTTTCTGGACGACGCCGTTGTCGATTACGCCACCGATCGCATGGGCGGCCAGCTGACCATCAAGGCGCCTAACGCCAAAGTGCCGATGGTCAACGCCGACAGCCCGATCAACGAACGCATCAATTACTACCTGCAAACCGAGATCAACCCGGGTCTCGCCAGTCATGGTGGGCAGGTCACCTTGATCGAGGTTGTTGAAGAGGAGGAGGCGAACGTCGCCATTCTTCAGTTCGGCGGTGGTTGCCAGGGTTGTGGTCAGGCGGACGTGACGCTGAAGGAAGGCATCGAGCGCACGCTGCTGGAGCGCATCCCCGAGCTGACCGGTGTGCGTGACGTGACCGACCACACCCAGAAAGAAAACGCGTATTACTGAGAAGTGATTGTGTTGCAGGCAAGGCCCCGATGCGTTCGGGGCTTTTTTATGGGCGCTCGGTAAGCGTGACGGGCGCAGGCTAAGGCCTGAACACATGGGCGTGGCCGGCGCGATACAGCGAGGATTCGCTGAACACGTCGTTGCCCAGCACTCTGCCTACCAGAATCAGCGCGGTGCGGCGGAATCCCTTGATCCGCACCTTTTCCTCGATGTTCGCCAGTGTGCCAGTGACCCAGTCCTGGTCCGGCCAACTGGCGCGATGCACCACGGCAATGGGGCAGTCCGCGCCATAGTGCGGTGTCAGCTCGGCGACGATCTTGCCCAGGTTATTGACCCCCAGATGAATCGCCATGGTCGCTTGATGCCGCGCCAGATCGCCGAGACTTTCGCCTTCGGGCATGTCGGTTTTGTCGGCGTAGCGGGTCAGGATCACGCTCTGGGAAATGTCCGGCAGCGTCAGCTCGGTGCCCAACAGCGCGGCGCACGCAGCGGTGGCGGTGACGCCGGGGATGATTTCGAAGGGGATCTGCAGCGCGCGCAGGCAACGGATTTGCTCGCCGATCGCGCCATAGAGACTCGGATCGCCGGAATGAACCCGCGCTACGTCATGGCCTTGTGCATGAGCGGATTTCATCAGCTCGATGATCTGCTCCAGGTGCAGTGAAGCGCTGTTGGTCACCTGAATCGCCTGATGCCCCTCCAGCACCGCCTCAGGCACCAGCGAGCCGGCGTAGATAATAACCGGGCAGGAGCGGATCAGCCGCTGGCCTTTGACAGTGATCAGGTCTGGATCGCCGGGGCCGGCGCCGATGAAAAAAACGGTCATGGGGTGTCCTGATTGGAATTCATTTGAACGATGGTTCGCCGGATGCTTGTCGCTGAATGCACGCGGCCTACTTCTGTAGGACCGGCTTTAGCCGGTAAGGGGCCTGCATGTACACCCTCATATTTGCAGCGTGACGCTTGACGCTTTCCCGGCTGAAGCCGGTCCTACGAGGGTCCGCGGTGTGTCCGTGGGACCGGCTTTAGCCGGGAAGGGGCCTGCATGTACACCCTCATATTTGCAGTGTGACGCTTGACGCTTTCCCGGCTGAAGCCGGTCCTACGAGGGTACGCGGTGTGTCCGTGGGACCGGCTTTAGCCGGGAAGGGGCCTGCATGTACACCCTCATATTTGCAGTGTGACGCTTGACGCTTTCCCGGCTGAAGCCGGTCCTACGAGGGTACGCGGTGTGTCCGTGGGACCGGCTTCAGCCGGGAAGGGGCCTGCATGTACACCCTCATATTTGCAGTGTGACGCTTGACGCTTTCTCGGCTGAAGCCGGTCCTACAATTTGAGCCGGTCCTAAGAGGTTGCGCTCGCCCTGCCGGTTGCGGTTGCCAATGCAAATGTCGCGTGGGGGCTTTTTCGGCGGGGGATGACCAATGTCGCTGGCGAGCCGGTCAACCGCGTCACCATGGCCAACGCGGCGCTTTCCGCCACGCCGTAGCAGCCCGTGCGTTCAAAAGCGATCTCGGATCGATGGCTGAGCTGATCCTCGTAAGCCGCCAGGTCACCTGCGCTGAAGAACCCGACCGTCAGGCCCAGCCCATGACCCAGTTCCAGCAACCCCGCTTCATCGGCTTTGCCATCAATCGACGCCAGGGCAGCAATGTCTGCCGGGGCCAGCTGACACTCCCGCAAACCATCCTCTATCAGTTGCCGAAGCTCCAGCGCCGAGCATCCGCGCTGGCAGCCCAGGCCGACCACCCACAGCGGTCGGTCGCACGAGTCATTCACGGTCAAAGCGCGGGGTTCAAACCCGTGTGCGCCGCAGGCGTTTCACTGCGACGAAACAGCCAGGCGCTGATCCAGCCCAGGGCGATCCAGAACGCGGCATTGGTCAGCAGCGACGCAATCTTGAACTGCGCTTCAAGGGCTTCCGGCGCCAGTGCCGAATGGACCGCCGGTTGCGGCGCGCCGACCATGTGCGGCACCACCAGAATCACCGCGCCCATGACCTTCAGCAGCCAGTGTCTGGCAAATACCATCAGCGCCAGGCCCGCAGCCGTGGACGCAGCGGTGCCGACCCACCAGATCTGTCGTTGGGTCAGGTCCGCCGCGACGGTGCCGGGCAGCTCGGGCGGCAGACCGAGGGTCGGCGCCAGCACAAACACCGCATAACCGGCCAATCCCCACAGCACCCCTTCGCGCGTACTTGCCGGCGTGCGCAGGGTGTACAGCGCCGCCAGCATCAAGGCGAAACCGACCGCGACCACCAGATTGCCGCCGGTGGTGGACAGCACGCGCTGCCAGCCATCTTCCGGCTCCCAGGCTTCTTCGTTATGGACATGAGCCGCCATGGCGTCGTCGGCGTGCTCATGCATCTCGACGGCGGGCGCCTTCTCGTAGGTCTCCGCCTGCAGAATAAGCGGCGCCACCGAGAAGCTCTGCAGCAACGTCAACAACAGGGCGGCCAGCAGTCCGGTGAACCCGGCCGTTTGCGCGATTCGCTTGAACATGGCGGCGGGTCTCAATGGCAAGGGAAGGCGGAGCTGTGACGGGTGTCGTGTGCCGCGTTATGCACCGCATCGATGTGGGAGAAGCCGGCGAAGTACACCAGAAACACACCGAGAAACATCGCGCTGACGGCGGCGACAAGGCGCTGGCTTTGCGTGCTCGCAACGGCCGTCGTGGTGTGTGTGGTGGTGCCGGACGTCTGGCGGGGTGTGCTGGTGGACATGGCGCTTCCCTCTGATGTGGATTCAGCGGACGGAAAGGCGCGAAGACACCGCAGGCCAATTCCGGCAGTGCTCAACAGCGCCCGCCCACCGCGGGTTGTTATGTAACGTTGTCGGGCCGGTCTCCGGGCTCACGAGGGGCACATGTAACAGCCTTCACAGCCGTCGCGCCTTCAAGAATCGCCTTCCCATATCGCTGTGGACACAGTGGATCTGACTCTTCACTCGCTTACCGTTGCGGGGGCAGCACCGGACTGATGCACACCCGAAGGTCTGCACGCACCGGTTTCCCGTTTCACCCTGTGAAGGGCACCCGTAACAAGGTGTGTAGGAGACCACGGGCTGTTTGGCGCGTCAATCGACCCGTCAGTCGGCAAGTCAATCGATGCAGTGATCGGTGCGTCAATTGGCGCGGCAATCATTGCAACGGCGCGATTGACCGGCCTGCGGTCACTGCGTAGCCTTGCGCACTTGAGGTTCGCTGGCCGCTTTTATGAAAGCCACCGGCGCTAAGAAGGGAATGCGGTTTCACGCCGCAGCTGCCCCCGCAACTGTAAACGGACCGCTTCATTGCACAGCCACTGCGCGAGCGGGAAGGCGCAATGAATGCCAGTCGCCTGACGATGCCTGTCAGCGACCGGCCGCCGTGAGCCAGGAGACCTGCCTCGAATCGGACCGCCTGCGAGCGGCCGAGGAATTCCACTACAACCGGGCGGGGTGATCCGGTGGCGAATCGAACCGCGCGCCTGTTTCTGCCGGCCTGCGCTGTTTTCGTCCTCGTTGCCCCGCCGCATGCCTGAGGGCAACCGATGAAAACACTGGCCAAACTCCCCGTCACCATCGTCACCGGCTTTCTCGGCTCGGGCAAAACCACCTTGCTGCGGCACATGCTCGACAACGCCGAAGGCCGACGCATTGCCGTCATCGTCAATGAGTTCGGCGAGCTGGGCATCGACGGCGACATCCTCAAGCAATGCACCATCGGCTGCTCGGAAGAAGAAGCCGTCGGTCGCGTGTACGAACTGGCCAACGGCTGCCTGTGCTGCACCGTTCAAGAAGAGTTCTTCCCGGTGATGCAGGAACTGGTCGCCCGTCGCGGCGACCTCGATCACATCCTCATCGAAACCTCGGGCCTGGCCCTGCCGAAGCCGCTGGTGCAAGCCTTCCAGTGGCCGGAAATCCGCAACGCCTGCACCGTCGATGCCGTGATCACCGTGGTCGACAGCCCAGCCGTGGTCGCCGGCACCTTTGCTGCGTTCCCGGATCAGGTCGACGCCCAGCGCAAACTCGACCCGAACCTGGACCACGAATCGCCGTTGCATGAGCTGTTCGCCGACCAACTGGCAAGCGCCGACCTCGTCGTGCTGAACAAGGCCGACATGCTCGACGCGGACGCACTGGCCGCCGTCCGCGCTGAAGTCGCCGAAGAACTGCCGCCAGCGGTGAAGATCGTCGAAGCGAACCGGGGCCAGCTGCCGATCAGTGTGCTGCTGGGCCTGGGCGCTGAGTCCGAGCTGCACATCGATGGCCGCAAGACCCACCACGATCACCACGAAGGCGACGATCCGGATGATCACGACCACGACGCCTTCGACTCGATCTCCATCACGCTGCCCCAGGCCGATGAATCGCTGTTGCTCGACGCGCTGACCCAGGCCGTCGTCCAGCACGGCATCTTGCGGGTCAAAGGCTTCGCCGCCATTCCCGGCAAACCCATGCGCCTGCTGGTGCAAGGCGTCGGCACCCGGTTCGACAAGCATTTCGACCGCGCCTGGAAGTCAGACGAAACCCGCGAAACCCACTTGGTGCTGATCGGCCAGGAACTGGACGCGGGCGTTCTTGAAGCGCAATTGCGCGCTGCCGTTTCCGCGATCAAAGGCTAACCATGCACCTGCTGCGTACACAGCCCGGCGGCTTCGTTCCCGACGACAGCATCGCTGACCTGGGCCAGACGCCCGCCGAGCTGGTGATCCTGTGCAGCGCCGACTCAAACCTGGCGTTGCTGGCTGAAGTCGCGCAGCAACTGCCGGACGATTACCCGAGCCTGCGCCTGGCCAATCCGATGCAGGTGCAGAACCATGCCTCGGTGGATTTGTACGTCGACGAAGTGCTTCGCCACGCCAAAGTCATCCTGATTTCCCTGCACGGCGGCATCGGCTATTGGCGTTACGGCGTCGAGCGGCTGGTGGAACTGGCGGCCAAAGGCGTCAAGCTGATTCTGGTGCCCGGCTGTGATCGGCCGGACCCCGAGCTGAGCGGCCTGAGCACCGAATCCGCCGAAGACCGCGAGCGGCTCTGGCACTACCTGCGCCAGGGCGGCAAGCACAACGCTCTATCGCTGTTCAGCTTCATCGCCACGCGCTGGCTGGGCGGTGACTATCCCTGGGCCGAGCCGCAAACCCTGCCGCGCACCGTGATTTATCACCCGCAGAACCCCAACGCCGACCTGGCCCGCTGGCAGGCCGACTGGCGCGCGGATCAGCCGGTGGCTGCGGTGCTGTTCTATCGCTCCCACCTGCAAGCGGCGAACACCGGTTTCATTGATGTGTTCTGCGAGCGCTTGTCGGCCCAGGGCTTGAACCCGTTGCCGATTGCGGTCGCCAGCCTCAAGGAAGCCGGTTGCATGACCGCGCTGCAGGACTGGCTCGATGAGGTGGATTGCGAGGTCATTCTCAACACCACCGGCTTTGCTCAATCCAGTCCGGAAGCGCCGGACGTGCGGCCGTTTCGCCGGGATATCCCGGTCATTCAGGCCATTTGCGCCCAGGACAACGAACCGACCTGGCAGGCCAGCGCACAGGGCTTGGGCTCCCGGGATCTGGCCATGCACATCGCGTTGCCGGAACTGGACGGGCGCATCATCAGCCGGCCGATCAGCTTCAAGGACCTGGCCTGGCACAGCGAGCGCAGCCAGTCCGACGTGGTTTGCTACCGCGCCCAGCCGGGACGCATGGATTTCGTCGCCGAACTGGCCCGGCGCTGGGTGCTGCTGGCCCGTACGGCCAACACTGACAAGCGTGTGGCGCTGATTCTCGCCAACTACCCGACACGCGACGGGCGCATTGGCAATGGCGTCGGCCTCGACACGCCGGCCGCCGCGCTGAACATCCTCAACGCCATGCAGGCCGAGGGTTACCCGGTCGAGGGTCTGCCTGAATCGGGCACAGCGCTGATTCATGCCTTGCTCGGCGGCGTCACCAATGACCCGGACAGCCTCGATCAGCGGCCTTGCCACCAGAGCATGGCCATGGACGAGTACCTGGCCGCGTTTCAGGCATTGCCCGAGGCCAATCGCGATGCGGTCATCGCGCGATGGGGCGCTCCTGACACCGATCCCATGTGCCGCGACGGGCGGATGATGATTGCCGGCTTGCGTTTCGGCATGACCTTCGTCGGAATTCAACCGGCGCGGGGCTACAACGTGGACCACAGCGCGGTGTATCACGACCCCGACCTGGTGCCGCCCCACGGTTACCTGGCGTTCTACTTCTGGCTGCGCAAACGCTATGGCGCCCACGCCGTCATCCATGTCGGCAAGCACGGCAATCTGGAGTGGCTGCCGGGCAAAGGCGTCGGTCTGTCCGAGCACTGCTGGCCGGATGCGATCCTCGGCCCGATGCCAAATATCTACCCGTTCATCGTCAACGATCCGGGCGAGGGCGCCCAGGCCAAGCGCCGCACCCAGGCGGTGATCATCGATCACTTGATGCCGCCGCTGACCCGCGCCGAAACCTACGGTCCGTTGCGCGACCTTGAACTGCTGGCAGACGAATATTACGAAGCGCAACTGCTCGATCCGCGCCGTGCCCGTGAGCTGCAGAAAGATATTCTCAGGCTGGTGCGCGAGACCCATATCGACCGCGAACTGTCGATGGACGGGGATGCCAATAGCGACGAAGACGCCGCCGTGTGGCTGCCGCGTCTGGACACCTATCTGTGTGACCTGAAGGAATCGCAGATCCGCGACGGGCTGCACGTGTTCGGCGAGTCGCCCACGGGCCGGCTGCGCATCGAAACGCTGCTGGCGATGGTGCGCGTGCCTCGCGGTGATGGTCGCGGCGGTCAGGCGAGCCTGTTGCGCGCCTTGAGTCAGGCGCTGGCGCTGGATTTCGACCCGCTGGACTGTGACCTCGGCGCGCCGTGGACCGGCGATAAACCTCAGGTATTACATGAGGTCAGCGCTGAACCCTGGCGTACCACGGGTGACACCCGCGAGCGACTGGAGCTGCTGGCTGCGCAGATGATTGAGCAGGTTGCCGCTGGAGTCGAGGTGATCAATAGCTTTGAAAACAAAGGCTTGTCGCAGGTTGTTGAGTCTTTGCATGAGGTAGTGATTCCGCGCCTTGACGCGTGCGGTCCGGCCGAGATGGCCAACCTCCTTGGCGCGCTGAGCGGACGCTTTGTCCCCGCCGGCCCGAGCGGCGCCCCCAGTCGTGGCCGGCTGGACGTGCTGCCCACCGGGCGCAATTTCTTCTCTGTCGACGTCCGTAACCTGCCGACCATGACCGCCTGGCGCATTGGCTTCCAGTCAGCCAATCTGTTGCTGGAGAGGCACTTACAGGACCATGGTGATTATTTACGTCAGCTTGGGCTGTCGGTCTGGGGCACGGCAACCATGCGCACTGGCGGTGACGACATCGCCCAGGCCATGGCCCTGATGGGCGTGCGGCCGGTGTGGGCGACGGGCAGTCAGCGCGTCGATGATTTCGAAATCCTGCCCCTGAGCCTGCTTGATCGGCCTCGGGTTGACGTGACCCTGCGGGTTTCCGGGTTCTTTCGTGATGCGTTCGCCAACCTCATCCGCTTGTTCGATGCGGCGGTGCAGGCCGTTGCAGCACTGGACGAGCCCGATGACATGAACCCGCTGGCCGCCCGCGTGCGCCAGGAGCGCGAGCAATTGCTGCGCGACGGCCTGGATGCCGAGCAAGCGGCGAAGCAGGCCGGCTGGCGCGTCTTCGGCGCCAAGCCGGGAGCGTATGGCGCGGGGGTGCAGAACGCTATCGACGGACGCTTGTGGCAGAGCCGCGAAGACCTTGCCGAGGTTTACCTGAACTGGGGCGGCTACGCCTACGGCGGCAGCGACGAAGGCACGCCCGCCCGTGACGGTTTTGCCAAGCGGCTCAGCCAGGTCCAGGCGGTGCTGCAGAATCAGGACAACCGCGAACACGACCTGCTCGATTCCAACGATTACTACCAGTTCCAGGGTGGCATGCTGGCGGCGGTGGAAAGCCTGTCCGGCGCAAAAGTCGCCAGTTACCACGGCGACCACAGCCAGCCCGATCTGCCGAAGATCCGCACGCTCAAGGAAGAACTCAACCGGGTGGTGCGCTCGCGGGCGGCCAATCCAAAGTGGATCGAAGGGGTCAAACGCCACGGCTACAAGGGCGCGTTCGAGATGGCGGCGACGGTGGATTTCCTGTTCGCCTTCGACGCCACCACCGAGCTGATCGACGATCACCAATATGCGCTGCTGGCCGATGCCTATCTGCTGGACGCCTCGACCCGCGATTTCATCCAGCAGCACAACCCTGACGCGTTGCGGGACATGACCGAGCGCATGCTCGAAGCGCAGCAGCGCGGCTTGTGGCAGGAACCGGGCGAGTACCGCGAAGCGCTGGAGAACCTGTTGCTGGACATCGAAGAGTCATGACCCTGGAAGAGCGCCTGCCGGGCAGTCTGCAAAGGCGCGTGACCGGCTTGAACCACATGACTGCCCCGCGGCTTGACGAGAATCGAACATGACCGACACCCCTCATTTCCCCCTGGCCGCCGTCGTCGGTGCCGATGACCTGAAGCTCGCCCTGTGCCTGACCGCCATCGACCCGAAAATCGGTGGCGTGCTGATCGAGGGCCCGCGGGGCATGGCCAAATCGACCCTGGCCCGAGGGCTCGCGGATTTACTGGCCAGCGGTCAGTTCGTCACACTGCCCCTGGGCGCTACGGAAGAACGCCTGGTCGGCACGCTGGACCTTGACGCCGCGTTGGGCGAGGGCCGCGCGGCGTTCTCCCCGGGGGTCCTGGCCAAGGCGGACGGCGGCGTGCTGTACGTCGATGAAGTCAACCTGCTTCCGGACCACTTGGTCGACTTGCTGCTGGACGTCGCCGCCAGCGGGGTCAATCTGGTGGAGCGCGATGGCATTTCCCATCGCCACGCGGCGCGCTTTGTGCTGATCGGCACCATGAACCCGGAAGAAGGCGAACTGCGCCCGCAGTTGCTTGACCGTTTCGGCCTGAACGTGGCGTTGAGCGGGCAGACAATGCCGCAACAGCGCGGGCAGATCATTCGCCGTCGGCTGGATTTCGACGCCGCGCCCGAAGCCTTCTGTCAGCAATGGGCCCCGCAACAGCTGGCGTTGCAGACCCGTTGTGAAAGCGCGCGGGGGCTGTTGCCGAGCATTGAACTGGATGATGCCAGTCTGGGCCTGATCACCGAGCGCTGCTTTGCCGCCGGGGTCGACGGTATGCGGGCGGACCTGGTCTGGTTGCGCGCGGCCCGTGCCCATGCTGCCTGGCGTGGCGCTGCGCATATCGCCGAGGCGGACATCGACGCCGTCGCCGACTTTGCACTGCGTCACCGTCGTCGCGAACCGCAACCGCCCCAACAACCGCAATCCCAGCCGCCTGCGCCATCACAACAAACCCCGCCGAAACCCGATGACGGTGCTCCGCGGCAACCTGAATCGCCGGAAACAGGCGAGGGCAGTTGGGGTGAGTTGCCTGCCCGCACCGTGCAGACGGGTCACCGCAAAGAAGTGCCCCACTGGCCAAAAAAGCCCTAGGCATTCGCCCCCGGTTGTCGAAGGGGGCGAATGCCAGCCCTCGACCGGGTGCACTGGGCGGCGGCCGAAACGGCGCGGCCCGCGCGGGTGCAGAAGGCGCGATTGCCTGGCTGCCCACCTTGCTCCGTGGGCGCCCCCGGGTTCGCAGCGATCTGGTGCATCAGCCCCGCAGTCGCCGGCCGGAGCAGCTCTGGCTGGTGATCGTCGACGCGTCGGCATCGACCCGGCGCAATCACGCGTTGAGTCAGGCAAAGGGTTTGTTGGCGGGGTTGTTCGATGATGCGTATCGGCAGCGCGCCAGATTGGCCTTGCTCACCGCCAGCGGCACCGGCGCGCGCTGGCAGCACCAGGGCCTGAAAGCCAGCGCCGGGTTGCAGCCGTGGCTCGATGCATTGGGTGCGGGGGGCGGCACACCGCTGTGGGATGCGATCAATCAGGCGGCTGAATGGTCTGCAAAACGGCACAAGCGCTGCCCGGCGGAACAGCAACGGGTGCTGATTCTCACTGACGGGCGGGTCAAGGACATACCGGCGCTATCAACACGACCGGCGCAGCCGCTTCCTTTGTTCAGCGGCCCCGTGCTGCTTATCGACATCGAGCGTGGGCCCATACGGCTGGGCCGCGCCCGGGACATCGCCGTGCAACTCAACGCTGACTACCGCCACATCGACGAGTGCTGAGCGCACGTCGTCGTTCGGGTCTCAGGCGGGCATGGTCCACGGCTCGAGGCTGTAGCCTTCGCCGCTGATTTCAGCCCGGGCCTGTTCGAGAAACTGCGCCAGTTGCTTCGGATCGGAATAGGCGCTGCTGGGGATCTGCTTGCGGCCAATGCGGGTGCTGGTGCGGTCGATGACGGTGAGGCTCAGTTCGCCGTTGCCATCCTGTGGGGCCCAGGCCACGCACTGGAAGGGTTCAAAGGCGTGACCGGCAATCAGCAAAGCATCGTTGAAGCGCAAGGGGGCGTTCATGGACTGTCCTCAAAGTGCCCGTGTACGTTGTGCACCGGCGGCGGGCGTATCGCTCGGTGGCGTCTGGTGTTGCTACTTGTACTGATGACCGTCCCCCAGGGCTGAGTCACACCCATTTTGAAATTTCTTGATTTATTTTAAGCGGCACTTTTGCCGCGCTTCCTTGCCGCGCGTGAGCCAAACTCCTGCGAGGCCTGGTTCTTCACTGCCAAGCGCGCTTGATGGTGTACATAAACGCTAAGCACGTTTCGATCTTAGGCTTATACAGAATCGATCCAAGGGGGCGTCAGAAACCTTGCTATGGTGTCAATCGGCCTTCACAAGGCACTGTTTATAAGAATGTTTTCTCCATGGATCACTACGCGACCCCGGCGCCAAGGAAACTCACATGCATGATCTGGCCTCCATACGCCGCCTGCTGATCGTCGAACCGTGCGAGGAATGTCTGCAACTGGTCCCCGGCCTGCGCATTGCCGGGTGGGATGTCGACAGCTGCACCCTTGAAGAGGCCGCGTTGCGTCCCTGTGACGTTGGCCTCATCCGCCTGCTGCCCGAGCATTTCGAACACCCTGAAGTGGTCAAGTCCCTTATCTCTCGAAGCAACACCGAATGGATCGCCGTGCTGACCAGCGAGGACCTGCGCCGCGAGCACATCGGTGATTTTGTCTGTGAGTGGTTCTTCGATTTCCATACCTTGCCCTTCGACGTCGCCCGCGTGCAGATCACGCTGGGGCGCGCCTACGGCATGGCGCGGCTGCGTGCCAAAGGCGCCAGCGTTGCCGGCGGTGGCGGTTATGGCAAAGGCGCCCCCTTTGGAGAGAACCCTGGCCAGCAATTGCTGGGGGAAAGCCGGCCGATGCGCGAGTTGCGCCGATTGCTGAGCAAGCTGGCGCCCACCGAATCACCGGTGCTGATCCGTGGCGAAGGCGGGACGGGCAAGGAGTTGATCGCACGCACGCTGCATGCTCAGTCCCAGCGCCGCGATCAACCCTTCATTTCGGTCAACTGCGGGGCGATGTCGGAGCAATGGCTGCAGGAAGAGTTGTTCGGCACCGCTGACGCGGGAGACGCAACACGCCAGCGCAGGACGGGGCGCATTGAAGAGGCCAATGGCGGCACCCTGTTTCTCGACGAGATCGGCGATTTGCCCCTGGAGGTCCAGGCGAATGTGCTGCGGTTCCTGCAGGATCGGCACATTGAAGTGGCGGGGGAGCGTGTCCCGGTGGATGTGCGCGTGCTGGCGGCGACCCACGTCGATCTGGAAGCGGCAATTCGCATGAAGCGGTTTCGCGAAGACCTGTATTACCGGCTCAACGTGTTGCAGGTCGGCACTGCGCCGTTGCGCGAGCGGCACGGTGATCTGGCGTTGCTGGCCAATCACTTCGCCCAGTTCTACAGCCGGGAAACCGGCCGGCGGGCACGCAATTTCAGTCAGGACGCGCTGGTTGCCATGGGCAAGCACGACTGGCCCGGCAACGTGCGGGAGTTGGAGAACCGGGTGCGTCGCGGGCTGGTGCTGGCGGAAGGGCGGCAGATCGAAGCGTTCGACCTGGGGCTGCTGGGCGAAGAAGAGATCAGCACCAGCATGGCCACTCTGGATGAGTACAAGTCCCGGGCGGAACGGCAAGCGCTGTGTGATGTGTTGACCCGTCACAGCGACAACCTCAGCGTGGCCGCCAAAGTGCTCGGTATTTCTCGGCCAACGTTCTATCGCCTGCTGCACAAGCATCAGATTCGTTGATCCGGCCTTGAGCGATGCAGCCGCCGGCGTTCACCTCCGGCGTGCAGGCTCTCAGTCATTGATCAGTTGGCTGACCCGCTGCAGTGCTTGCTCACTGCGGTGGCTCCAGCTCCCGCCAATCACCTCGAAAGGCTGCCCGTGGGCCACCAGCCATTGCCGGCTGGCCTCGAAGAATGCCTGGCGCTCGGCCAGGTCTGGCTGGCAACGCTGACCGTCGCCGACCCATTCGACCCCCTCCGGGGACAGCAGCAGGTGCAGATCGTAGTGGCGCTCGGCGAGGGCGGTTTCGATCCACGCCGGGCAGTCGTTGAACAGCGCACGGCTCCAGAGGACGTTGCTGAGCAAATGGGTGTCGAGGATCAGCAGTGACGGTTTGAGCGACCGCGCGGCGTCCTCACGGGCCAGTTGTTCCCGGGCAATGACGTCGATGTCGGCGTAGCAGGTGTCCCGCTGTACCTCATCGATGAACTGGCGCACGTACTCGCCCACCCGCACGCCGCCGAACTGCCGCTGAATCTCTTCCGCCAGCCAGCTCTTGCCGCTGGATTCGGGCCCTGTCAGTACCAGCACTTTCATACCGGTCAACGCGCCAGCGCGGGGTCGGCGCGCCAGTCGCGCCAGCCCTGCACGGCGAGCAGGGTGAACAGCGCGTACAGACCCGCGGTGAGGTACAGCGCTTTATAGAGAAACAGGCCCACGAAGATCACGTCGAGCAGGATCCACAGCGGCCAGCACTGCACCCGCTTTTGCGCCATCCAGACCTGCGCGACCAGGCTGTAACCGGTCAGTGTGGCGTCGAGCCAGGGTTGCGCGGCGTCGGTGAAATGGGCCATGGCCGCGCCAAGGACAACGCTGACCACGGCGCCGGCGACCAGGCTGAGCAACAGGCTGCCGCTGCCCAGCGAGGTGACGATGCGGCCGTTGTCCGCCGCGCCACGGCGGGTCCACTGCCACCAGCCATACAGCTGCAGCACGGCGTACACCACCTGCAACAGCATGTCGGAGTAGAGCTTCACGTCGAAGAAGATCCAGGTGTAGAGCAACACCATGACCAGACCGATCGGCCAGCACCATGGGTTCTGTTTGACTGTCAGCCAGACGGCAATGACACCGAGTGCAGCGGCAAACAGCTCAAGCCCTGACATGGCAACTCCTGAAGAGACGGTGGAAAAACGGGTCGGCGATTGTAGGCGCTTTATGGCCCGAGGTGGGACGCGATGATGCGTCGGAAGCATCTGAAAAGGCGGTAGAAAAACATCCCGGGCAGCACGTCGGGTTCATAGAGGCAATGTAACGACGATGGGGTAAACGTCAAAGCCTTCGCGCCAGTATTCATGCTAGCGCGTTCGTCAGAAAGGTCTGCTAGCATCGCCGCGCTCATGCCCGAGGCAGAGCGCTGTAACGTTCATGCTTTTTTTACGTTTGACCGTTTATCGTTCGCGCAACAGTTTGTAATACATATCAAGAGAGCCGTGCCATGAGCAGGTTCCAGCCGGGGGAATGATGGATCTTTGGACCGCTGCACAGGCGCTGATACTTGGGGTTGTAGAAGGGCTGACGGAGTTTTTGCCAATTTCCAGCACGGGTCATCAGATCATCGTTGCGGACCTGATCGGTTTTGGCGGCGAGCGCGCGATGGCGTTCAATATCATTATTCAGTTGGGGGCAATCCTGGCGGTGATGTGGGAGTTTCGTCGCAAGATCCTCGACGTGGTCACCGGGCTGCCGACCCGGCCCGAAGCCCGGCGTTTCACCGCCAACCTCATCGTCGGCGTGTTGCCGGCCATGGTGCTCGGGGTGCTGTTTTCCGATCTGATCCACGAATACCTGTTCAACCCGATCACAGTGGCCGTTGCACTGGTGGTCGGCGGCTTCATCATGCTCTGGGCCGAGCGCCGCGAGCATGTGATTCACGCCGAAACCGTGGATGAGATGACTTGGGTGGATGCGTTGAAGGTCGGCTTCGCGCAATGCCTGGCGATGATTCCGGGTACTTCGCGATCGGGCTCGACCATCATCGGCGGGCTGCTGTTCGGCCTGTCACGCAAGACCGCCACCGAGTTTTCGTTCTTTCTGGCGATGCCGACCATGATCGCGGCTTCGGTGTACTCGGGGTACAAATACCGCCACCTGTTCCAGCCCGATGATCTGCCGGTGTTCGCCATCGGCTTCATCGCCGCGTTCATCTTCGCCATGATCGCCGTTCGCGGCCTGCTCAAGTTCATTGCCACCCACAGCTACGACGTGTTCGCCTGGTACCGCATCGCCTTCGGTCTGCTGATTCTCGCGACCTGGCAATTCGGCTGGGTCGACTGGTCCAGTGTGCAGGGCTGATCTTCCGATGACTCAACGTTCCGAATCGCAACACCCGGGGCGCTCGGCCGCCGCCAAGCCTGTCGCCGTGCGCTTTCTGAAACTCAAGCTGCTGGCGATGCTGTTGCTGTGCGGCTTGCCGGTCTACGGCGTCGTCACCTACTGGACCCGCGGTGGCAGCTGGCTGCCGGCGGCGATCTACGGGCTGATGAGCGTTGTCGCCTTTGGGTTTTACGGCTGGGACAAGAAGCAGGCCCAGCGCGGCGGCCAGCGGACGCCGGAAAAGCTGCTGCACGTGAGCGAACTGCTGGGCGGGTGGCCGGGTGCGCTGCTGGCCCAGCAAGTGTTTCGCCACAAGACCCGCAAGTTTTCGTACCAGCTGGTGTTCTGGCTGATTGTGCTGCTGCACGAATTGTTCTGGATCGACCGCTTGCTGTTCGGCGGTCGCCTGATTTCGCGCCACTTGTATTGAATGGCTTGCAGAAACGCTGGATGGACCCGTTTACAGTTTCAACGCCACCTGGCGGCGCTTCGACAGCTTGCCGACTACTAACTGGTGGGAGCGGATCAGCGCTTCCTTTAGCTCGTCTTCGCCCATGGCGAACGGGTAGGTCAGGGTGATCCAGTGGGCGCGGGCCAGGTAAGGCGCAGGTCGCACGCCCGGACGGTCGACGTAGCCGAGGAACAGCTCGGCGCCGACCTTGAACGACAGGTCGTTCCCGGCCAGGCCCATCACCGCGAACATCTTGGTGTCGGCGATGGAGAACACCCTGACGCCGCCCCATTTGTAATCCTCCCGCGCGCCGGGAAGATTCAGGCAGAACGCGGCGACGTCTTCAATCTGCATCGGCATGTTCCTGAAGGGCGGTGAGGGGTATACGAGTGCGTGGGTTACCCATGGGCGCGACCTCCATTCGACGCCAGGTCCGCCAGAATCGGACAGTCCGGGCGGCGATCGCCCTGGCAGTGGCTGACCAGGTTCTGCAGGGTGTCACGCAGCCCGGCCAATTCCTCGATTTTCTGATTGAGTTCGGCGATGTGCTGGTGGGCCAGCGCCTTGACGTCGGCACTGGCACGGCCGCGGTCTTGCCACAGGGTCAGCAGTTTGCCGACCGCTTCCAGGGAAAACCCCAGATCCCGCGAGCGTTTGATGAACGCCAGGGTGTGCAGCTCGTCCGGGCCGTACAAGCGATAGCCGCTGTCGGTGCGGGCAGCGGCAGGGAGCAGGCCGATGGATTCGTAGTAGCGAATCATCTTGGCGCTGAGGCCGCTGCGTTTGGCGGCTTGTCCGATGTTCATGAAGCGTCTCCCGTGTCGTTGGGCTGGTAGTTGGGGGCGTCTATAGGTTCGTCGTTGGCTTGGTCTTTGGGTGTCCAGGTTTTCAACAGCAGGGCGTTGCTCACCACGCTGACGCTGGACAAGGCCATGGCTGCACCTGCCAGGACCGGATTGAGTAGACCGAACGCGGCCAGCGGAATGCCGATCAGGTTATAGACGAAGGCCCAGAAGAGGTTTTGCCGGATCTTTGCGTAGGTCTTGCGGCTGATGTCCAGCGCGGCCGGGATCAACCGCGGGTCGCCGCGCATCAGGGTGATGCCGGCGGCGTGCATGGCCACGTCCGTGCCGCCGCCCATGGCGATGCCGATGTCGGCAGCGGCCAGGGCAGGGGCGTCGTTGATGCCGTCACCGACCATCGCCACCACGCCGGTTTTTTTCAGGGCCACGACGGTGGCGGCTTTGTCGGCGGGCAGTATTTCGGCGTGCACGTCGTTGATGCCCAGCGCCTGCGCGACGACCCTGGCGCTGCCGCGATTGTCTCCCGTCAGCAGGTGACTGCTGATGTGCCGGGCGGTCAGTTGCGCGATGGCCTCAACCGCGCCGGTCTTGAGCGTGTCGCCGAAGGCAAACAAGCCGAGCACCTGACGCTGCGGGCTCAGTTCGATCAGCCAGGACAGCGTGCGGCCTTCGGCTTCCCAGGCCTGAGCCCGCCCGTACAGGTCGAGCCCGGTCAAGTTGCTTTCTTGCAGCAAGCCGCTTTCTTGCAGCAGGCGCTGATTGCCCAGCGCCAGTTCGCGGCTGTCCAGGGTGCCGGCGATACCGCGTCCGGCCAGCGCGCGGCTGTTGCTGACGTCCCCCAGGTTCAGGCCGCGTTCTGTGGTCACGTCCAGCACCGCTTTGGCCAACGGGTGTTCGCTGCCACGCTGCAGCGCACCGGCCAGTTGCAGCAGGGCGTTTTCATCACCGTCGAGGGCGGCCATGTGGGCAATGCGCGGCGTGCCGGAGGTCAGCGTGCCGGTCTTGTCGAAGACCACCGTGGTGACTTCATGGGCGCGTTCAAGGGCTTCGGCGTCCTTGATCAAAATGCCGTGGCGGGCGGCCACGCCGGTGCCGGCCATGATCGCAGTCGGCGTGGCCAGCCCGAGGGCACAGGGGCAGGCGATGACCAGCACGGTGACGGCGTTGATCACCGCGGCCTCCAGCGACGCGCCGGCCATCAGCCAGCCGACCAGCGTCGCCAGGGCAATCAGCAGGACCACCGGCACGAACACCTGGCTGACCTTGTCGACCAGTTTCTGGATCGGCGCCTTGGCTGACTGCGCGTCTTCCACCAGACGGATGATGCGCGCCAGCACGGTTTCTGCGCCCAGTGCCTGAGTGCTGATCAGCAGGCGGCCCTCGCCATTGATCGCGCCACCGGTGACCCTGTCGCCGGGTTGCTTGGGGACCGGCAGGCTCTCGCCGCTGATCAGGGCTTCGTCGGCGTGGCTCTGGCCTTCGATCACCTCGCCATCCACCGGGAAGCGCTCGCCGGGTTTTACTACCACCTGATCGCCAATGCTCAGTGTGCTGATGGCGACCTCCATGTCCTGGCCGTCCACCCGCTTGATCGCGCGTTCAGGGCGTAATCCCTCCAGCGCCCGAATGGCGCTGGCGGTCTGGCGCTTGGCGCTGCTTTCGAGGTATTTGCCGAGGAGGACCAGTGCGATCACCACCGCCGACGCCTCGAAATACAGGTGCGGCATCGTCCCGGGCGCAGCGCTCAACCATTGGTAGATGCTCAGCCCATATCCGGCACTGGTGCCCAGCGCGACCAGCAAGTCCATGTTGCCGGAACCGGCGCGCACGGCTTTCCAGGCGGCGACGTAAAAGCGCGCGCCGAGGAGGAATTGTACGGGGGTGGCCAGGGCAAACTGCAACCACGCCGGCAGCATCCCGTGGACGCCGAACGGCTGCAGCAGCATTGGCACCACCAGCGGCAGCGCCAGGACAATGGCAAGTATCAGTTGCCAGCGCTCGGTGTTGTGGCGTTGGCGCTGGTCGGCCTGCTGGACGGCTGAATCCTGTTCGAGGCTGGCGCTGTAGCCAGCCTTGTCGACGGCCGCCACCAGCACGGCGGGGTCGATCTGCCCGCTGACTTCGACGTGGGCGCGTTCGTTGGCGAGGTTGACCGTGGCGACCTGGACGCCGGGCACTTTGCGCAACGCGCGCTCGACCCGGCCTGCGCAACTGGCGCAGGTCATGCCGGCGATAGGCAGATCGAATGTTGCGGGACTGGGCATCGTGGACACTCCGGTAAGTCGATTGCCAGTAAGGATCAACCTTGCCCTTCTGGCAAGGTCAAGGTGCGTAACCGATGTTTTTCTGGCCGGATCGTTTGTCCGCCGCGGCGCAGGACAGCCCATTTGCAACCTGCGACAATCGCGGACCCTTTCGGCCAGGCGAGCGGCATACCGTGTACGACTTCAACGATTTGTACTACTTCGTGCAGGTGGTCGAGAACAAGGGGTTCGCCGCCGCCGCGCGCAAGATCGACGTACCGAAGACCAAGCTCAGCCGCCGCATTGCTCAACTGGAAGATCGGCTCGGGGTACGTCTGATCCAGCGCACCACGCGCAAGTTCACGGTGACCGAGGTGGGGCTGGATTACTACCGTCATTGCGTGGCGATGCTGGTGGAGGCCGATGCGGCGGAGAAGGTGGTTGAGCAGTCGAGGTCCGAACCCCAGGGCATCGTGCGCATCAGTTGCCCACCGGCGCTGGGTGCGATGGGGGTGAGCGACACGATCGTCAAGTTTATGGTGCTGCACCCGAAAGTGCAGGTTCAGGTGGAGAGCACGAACCGACGGGTGGATGTGTTGGGGGAGGGCTATGACATCGCGCTAAGGGTGCGTTTTCCGCCGCTGGAGGACGAGAATCTGGTGATGAAGGTGTTGGGGGAAAGCCATCAGCGGTTGGTGGTTCGTCCGTCGCTGCTGGAGGGTAAGGTGGTTCGAACGCCGCAGGAGTTGGTGGGGCTGCCGAGTATGGATCTGGCGCCGGCAAACCGTGAGCACCGTTGGGCGTTGATCGGGCCGGGTGGTGAGCGGATCGAGGTTGCCCATCAGCCACGCTTTGTGTCGTCGGATCTGGATGCGTTGCACCGGGCGGCGGTGGAGGGGGTGGGGGTGGTGCAGATGCCGGAGATTATGGTTCGGCAT
Source organism: Pseudomonas sp. AK106 (assembly GCF_053903055.1). Classification (NCBI taxonomy): domain Bacteria; kingdom Pseudomonadati; phylum Pseudomonadota; class Gammaproteobacteria; order Pseudomonadales; family Pseudomonadaceae; genus Pseudomonas; species Pseudomonas sp. AK106. The sequence goes on along the minus strand of NZ_CP096426.1, from coordinate 3,203,629 downwards.
TCGTTGCATGAGGGGCGGCTGGTTGAGTTGTTGCCGGGGTTTCGGCCGCCAAGCGGGCTGATTCATGCGGTGTTTCCGTCTCGCCGGGGGTTATTGCCGTCGGTGCGGGGGTTGGTGGATTTGCTGGCGGAGGATTTTGGGTTGAATGCGAAGGCGGATCGGGAGGCGTGTGAGTTGGCCGGCAAGCTGTAGGGGACTTAAGCTGTAGGGGACTAGCTGTAGAGCTGTAGGGGACTGATTTATTTACAGCGCTTCACCGTAAATTAATCTGTCCCCGGGTTTTTCAAGATCAAGATCAAGATCAAGATCAAGATCAAGGTTCTTTAAAATCAAGAGCGTCTGCCTGGGGGCAGACTGTTTCGCCTTCGGCGAGTTACTTGGAAGAGCACCCCAAGTAACCAAAGGTGCTTGCTCCTGGTTGGGCCCGACTTCGTCGGGTTCCTTCACTCCGGTCTCGCTCCGTGGGCCCGCCGCCATCCGCCATCCATGGCGGGGGGCGGCTCTCGCGGCATCCGTGCCGCTCGGCCCACTGCGCGAGACCTGCGTTCAGCCTGCACCCAAGTCGCGATTGGCGGTGTTTGGGCTTTTTGCGCATGAAGATCAAAAGCGCTTTAAAGCAGATCAGAAGCTTCCCGGTTGAAGCCGGTCCTACCGTCGGCGGCGGTCCTGCTGAATGCACGCGGTGTTTGTAGGACCGGCTTCAGCCGGGAAGGGGCCAGTTTGAACGCCATCAATGTCAGGAAGCTGTAGGGGACTGATTTATTTACAGCGCTTCACCGTAAATTAATCTGTCCCCGGGTTTTTCAAGATCAAGATAAAGATCAAGGTTCTTTGAAATCAAGAGCGTCTGCCTGGGGGCAGACTGTTTCGCCTTCGGCGAGTTACTTGGAAAAGTCGAAAGTCGCACCATCCCCAAGTAACCAAGGGTGCCTGCTCCTGGTTTGGCCCGACTTCGTCGGGTTCCTTCACTCCGGTCTCGCTCCGTGGCCCGCCGCCATCCGCCATCCATGGCGGGGGGCGGCTCTCGCGGCATCCGTGCCGCTCGGCCCACTGCGCGAGACCTGCGTTCAGCCTGCACCAAAGTCGCGTTCTGCGGCGTCTGGGCTTTTTGTGTATGAAGATCAAGATCAAAAGAAGATCAAGAGCTTCCCGGCTGAAGCCGGTCCTACCGTCGGCGGCGGTCCTGCTGAATGCGCGCGGTGTTTGTGGGACCGGCTTTAGCCGGGAAGGGGCCGGTGTGAACACTATGAATGTCAGGTTTTTTAGCATTCTTTAAACCAGCATCGATGCTCCATCTTTTGATTGTCCTGTATGTGAGACGATCAAATGCATTTGCACCCTCTAATCACTTATTACCTCTCAAGGTAGGATGAAGCCACTTGATCGCCCGGCGGCGATTCTCACCTTGGGAGCACTTTATGAAACTCTTGCACATCGATTCCAGCATCCTCGGCGATCACTCCGCTTCGCGTCAGTTGAGCCGCAGTGTTGTGGAGGCTTTCACCGCTTCTGCCCCGGACACTCAGGTGGTGTACCGCGATCTGGCGAATGAGCCACTCAATCATTTCTCCGGCGCGACGCTGGCTGCTGCCGGGACGCCGTTGGAGGGCCGCGATGCGGCGCAGACGCTGGACGTGGAGACCAACGAAGCGACGCTGGCGGAGTTTCTGTCGGCGGACGTGGTGGTCATCGGTGCGCCGATGTACAACTTCAGCATCCCGAGCCAGTTGAAGGCGTGGATCGACCGGATCTGTGTGGCAGGCCGCACGTTCCGTTACACCGAGGCGGGCCCGGAAGGTCTGTGCAAGGGCAAGAAAGTGATCGTCGTTTCGACCACTGGCGGTCTGCATCAGGGCCTGCCGAGCGGCGTAGGCCATAATGACTTGCTCAAGGTGGTATTCGGTTTCATCGGCGTCACCGACCTGCAATTCGTTGTGGCCGAAGGCCTGGCTTATGGTGAGGAGCCGCGCGCCGCTGCCATGGCCGCCGCGCAAAAGAACATCAGCGAAACGCTGTTCGCCTGACCCGACCAACCCGCAGGGATACACGCGACCTTCCCGGTCAGGTAAACCCTCAGCAGCCGAAGGGGGACAGATTGATTTACGGTGAAGCGCTGTAAATAAATCAGTCCCCCTTGGCTCTCTAAATCAGTCCCCCTCGGCTGTCCCCTCGGCTTTAGCGTCCTGTCATTCAGCCCCGCGACAGGCTTTATAAGATCTTTGCGCGTAATCTCGTTGCAGCACCGTAGAATGCCGGCCCAATCGGTCTGTTCTGCGTCAAACGGCGGCCGCTGTCTTTCATTCATCGAGCTTGGCCCGCCTTGTGCACCCTTGATCCTCAAACGTTTCGGAATGTTATCGAACCCCGCGGGTCAGATAGCAACAGACGCCGTTTTTACGGGCCCTCAGGCCTTGAGCGTCTGAATCGGCAGGGATGGATTGATAAGGTGAGGGGCATTGCAATGATGCGTCTTTGTGCAGTGATGATGATCAGCCTGCTGGGCAGCCTGATTTCGGTGCAGGCCAGTGAGCTGCAGAGCTGGAGCGTGGGCTTTCACGAGCTGACGTTTCTCGATCCGCTGGATTCCCGGCCCATGCACGCCTATGCCTTTTACCCGTCCACCGACGATGAGCACGTCACCCGCGTTCAGGGGTATCCGATTGAAGCGTCGGAAGACGCCACCATTGCCATGGGTCGTTTCCCGCTGCTGATGCTGTCCCACGGCAACACCGGCACGCCGCTGGCGCAGCACGACCTCGCGACGTCATTGGCGCGCAAGGGCTTTGTCGTCGTGGCGGTGTTTCATCCGGGCGACAACTACATGGACCACAGCCGTCTGGGCAGCCTGAGCAATCTCTACGGTCGCCCGCTGCAAATCTCCGAAGCCATCAGTGCCGCGCTGATCGACCCGATGCTGTCGCCGTACATCAGCGCGCGTCGGGTGGGGGTGATCGGTTATTCGGCGGGCGGCGAAACGGCGTTAATCCTCGCCGGCGCCCAGCCGGATCTGCAGCGTCTGCGCCATTACTGCACCGAGCGCCCCCAGGACCGTGACGCCTGCAAAACCCAGGGCGAACTGGTGGCAGACCGTGACGACCTGCACGCCCAAGCCGATCCCCGCGTGGGGGCCTTGATGCTCATGGCGCCGCTGGGGTTGATGTTCGGTCGGCAGACCTTGGCTGAGGTGCACGTGCCGGTGTTGCTGTACAGCGGCGACGGCGACGAATTGCTCGCCATCGACAAGAACGCTGAAGCATTGGCCCGCAAGCTCCCTGATGTCTCGGATTTCAAGTTGTTTGCCGGCGCAGGACACTTTGTGTTCATGGCGCCCTGTGATGACGAGCAACGGGCCACCCAACCGGGCCTGTGCACCGACGCCATCGGCGTCAATCGCGAAAGTATTCACCGCGACCTGAGCACCGAAGCCGTGCGCTTTTTCGGCACTGCGTTGGGTACGCCCCTCGGCACCGCCGGGATGCAGACAGCCGCCCATCGTGAATTTGATCCCGTCAGCAGCCTCGATCAATAACGCTGCGCGGAAACCTCAGACCGACTCGCGCAGCTTAAGGGGCTTCTGAAGCGGGTGAGGCCCCCGCCGGTTTGCCCCGAATCACTTTGCCGCGCCGCTCGGCAATCTCCCGCGCCTGACCATCACGCTGCCCGCCGGTACGCGCCTCGCTGATCAATGCCGGGATCAACGGCCCCTCTGGCAAGTTCTTCCAGAACCTCGCCGGCAAATGACCCTGCATGACTTTCGGATTGAGCCGCGCCGGATTGAAGATGTGGCTGTAGTAGGTCAGCCACAGATTGCCGTGGGGATCATCGGCGTTGCGTGCCAGGGATTGCCACGCCTCCGGGCATTCAGGCTGATGAATCAGCTGCTTGCCGTCATAGAACACGCCGTCTTTGGGCGTTGCGATCATCCAGCGATGACGGCCCATGCGCCCGATGAAGTGCTCGCTGGCGGTGCGCAGAATGTCATGGGCGGGCTCGTGCCACGCGACGTATTCCGGCAGGCAAGACATCTCCAGCAACGCCGCCTTGGCCGCGACGTCTTCGGCATTGTCGATCACCGGCAGCGCCACGAAGCGCAGGAACGCGTGCAAGTGATGGGCTTCGCGGCTGACCTGTTTCAGGCGCCGGTGCAGTTCGCTGCCCAGTTTGTCCCCGGCCAGCATCGCCGTGCGATCACCGTGACTGACCCGCCAGAGCACTTCGTAGAGCAGCGTCCAGCGCTGGTCGCCGCAGAACTGCGCGGCGTTCTGCAGCAGTTCCAGCAATTCAAGGGGAATGCGCGCGCGAAACGGGCCGGGCTCGTCCGGGTAATCGGCGTCGCTGGCGAAGAGGTCGGCGTCCTGCTGCACGCTCCAGCTCACCTGGTCCGGGTTGATCTGGTGGCTCAGCAGCCAGCGCGCCTGCTGCCGCCAGGTGTCGAATGAGTCGGCGCAATCGAGAATGATCATCCCCACAGCGCCATTTGTTGCGGCTGCGGTTTGTCGCGCAGTTGCTCGCGTAAATCGATGCTCGAGCTCTCGGCCTGACGCGGATGGTAGTCGCTGGTAATGATGAACGGCTTGGCCTTGGCCAGCACACAGCGCAGCCGGGTCAGGTCTTCATAACGAATGCGACGTTGGCGGCGCAGTTCGACCAGACGCTTGGTGGTGCGAATGCCGATGCCGGGGATTCGCGCGATCATCGCCGGCTCCGCGCGGTTGAGGTCCAGCGGGAAGATGTCGCGATGCTCCAGCGCCCAGGCGAGTTTCGGATCGATGTCCAGGGCCAGATGACCGGGGCCTTGCAGCAGTTCGTTCGCGCTGTAGCCATAGCTGCGCAGCAGGAAATCAGCCTGATACAAGCGGTGCTCGCGCATCAGTGGCGGCGCAGCGTGGGGCACGCTCTTCGGGCTGTTCGGAATCGGGCTGAACGCCGAGTAGTAGACGCGCTTGAGGCGGAAATCGCCGTACAGGGATTCGGCGGTGTGCAGGATGGTGCTGTCATCGGTTTCGTCAGCGCCCACAATCATCTGCGTGCTTTGCCCGGCGGGCGTGAATTTCGGCGCACGCGGCTCGTTGAGCACGGTTTGCTGACCGGTGTAAATGGTCTGCATGGCCTGCTTGATCGAGCCCATTTCCTTTTCCGGTGCCAGGGTTTGCAGGCCCAGCTGGGTGGGCAGCTCGATATTGACGCTGAGGCGATCGGCATAGCGACCGGCTTCTTCGATCAGCGCAGGGTCGGCTTCAGGGATGGTTTTGAGGTGGATGTAGCCACGGAATTCATGCTCTTCACGCAGCAGCTTGGCGACGCGGATCAGCTGTTCCATGGTGTAGTCCGCCGAGCGGATGATCCCGGAGCTGAGAAACAGGCCGCTGACGCAATTGCGGCGGTAGAAGTCCATGGTCAGGGTGACCACTTCTTCCGGGCTGAAACGTGCGCGCGGCACGTCGCTGGACCGGCGATTCACGCAGTACTGGCAGTCGTACAGGCAGAAGTTGGTGAGGAGGATTTTCAGCAGCGAGACACAGCGTCCGTCGGGGGTGTAGCTGTGGCAGATGCCCATGCCGGTGCTCGATCCGAGGCCGGATTTGCCTTCGGAACTGCGCTTGGGTGCGGCGCTGCTGGCGCAGGAGGCGTCGTACTTGGCGGCGTCGGCGAGGATGCTCAGCTTGTCGATCAGCTGCATGGATTTTCTCGATACTGTTTTTATGTACAGTATCGAGTTAGCCGGGGATGAACAAGGGCCGATCGGATGGATGGCCGGTCGATCAACTGATGCGCTGTACCAATTCCTTCAATTCGCCGAAATCTTTGACGCGATGAAAGTTGGCGTTGTCCATGAACGCCGAGAAATCCGTGTCGCCATAACCCGCCACTTGGGCGCCGGCGCCGAGTCCTGCTTCAACGCCCGGAATGCTGTCTTCCACCAGCAGACACTGATTGGGCGGCAGGCCCAGCAGTTCGGCGGCGTGTTCGATCAGGATCGGGGACGGTTTCCACGATTGCACTTCATAGGCGCTGACGATCAGGCCGTGGAACACGTCCAGCAGGCCGACCGTACTCAGGCAGGTTTCGATCTTGCTGCGCGGGCCGTTGGACGCCACGCATTTGGGCAGCGAGAGGTTGCGCACGAATTCGACTGCGCCGGGCATTTCTTCGAGGCGTTCCTGCAGCAGCGGCAGGGTGCGCGCGCGGAATTCGGGTTCGATTTCGTCGCTTGGCAGCCATGGATAATCGCGGCACAGGCCTTCCAGGCACAGCGCAAACTGCACGCCACGAAAGCGTTGCAGCACTTCGTCGACGCTCAGCAACACTTGATGCTTGTTGAGTATGTCGCGCAGCAGGCCGGCGGCCAGCCGTTCGCTGTCAACCAGGGTTCCGTCGCAGTCAAAAATGACGCCGGCAATATTCAAACAGGGCTCTCCTTCTCTCTCGATCGGGCTTTCTCGACCGGAATGCGTGTTCAGGTGTCTGGAATGCGGGTAGGGGCAGTTCGACCGGCATTATCCAGAAAAGTTGGCGTCGATGTTCAGTCACTGACTTACGGTATGGCGCACCCAGTCCACGGGGAAGGTGTGCAGGAGGGCTAACCGCCATGGGAGCAGGCCGACGGTTCCATCGTCGGGCCTGCGCGTGACGCATCGGTTACAGCTCGACCGGGGTGACCAGCGTGCCCTTGTCGAAATGACCACTGACGTTGGCGAACACCAGGTCGGCCATGGCCTGGCGGGTTTCGTAGGTCCCCGAGCCGATGTGCGGCGTGAGCACCACATTGTCCAGCTTCCACAGTTCGGCGGGCACGTTGGGCTCGTCTTCGAACACATCGAGGCCGGCCCCGGCGATTTCCGAGGCCATCAGCGAGGCGACCAGGGCCTTCTCGTCGACGACGCTGCCGCGGGCGACGTTGATCAGGAATGACTTGGGACCGAGGGCTCGAAGCACGTCGGCGTCGATCAGGTGTTGGGTGTCCGGCCCGCCCGGGACGATGACGATCAGGTAGTCCGAGTCCTGGGCCAGGTCCCGAAGGTCACCGTAGTGCCGGTAGGGCACATCGTCGTAGGCGCGGCCACGGCGGAAGTAGGCGATGTTCATTTCGAACGCGGCGGCGCGCTTGGCGATGGTCTTGCCGATCTTGCCCAGGCCGACGATGCCGCAGGTCTTGCCGCACAGGTCATTGCCGAGGGGAAACTTGCCGTTGGGCCACTGGCCGGCCCGCACGAAGCGCTCGGCTTCGCTGATGCGGCGGGACACGCAGAGCATCAGCGCCATGGCGGTTTCGGCGACGGCGTTATTGAGGACCTCGGGCGTGTTGCTCAGCTTGATGCCACGGCGCGCCAGATACTCGGTGTCCACCGCGTCGTAGCCGACGCCAAAGCTGCTGACCACTTCCAGGTTTGGCAGCCGATCGAGAAGGGCATTGTCGGTGCCGAACACACCGCTGGTGACGACGCCGCGCACCTTGGCCCCGTGTTGGCTGGCCCAGGCGTCGATGTCGTGGATGTCGGCGAGTTTGTGCACGCTGTAATCGCGCTCAAGGTGGTGCATCAGCGAGGCATGCATCGGACCCCAGACCAGAATGTCGGCTTTCTTGTCGCTCATTGTTTTCTCCTTCATCAGGCCAGATACGCTTCGGTATTCAGCACCTCGGCATAGGCGAAGCCCAGTGCGGACATGAACGCGGCGTGGACCTGGGCGGCCGGCACTACATCGCCATTGAACTCCAGGTCACGACTGGCGCAGGCGTCATGAATCACTTTGACGGTGTAGCCGAGGTCCGCCGCCGCTCGGGTGGTGGCGTCGATGCACATGTGGCTCATGGAGCCGATGATCACCAGGTGCTCGATGCCTTTTTCTTCAAGCAGCGCCTGCAGCCCGGTGTCGCGGAACGAATTGGGGAAGTGCTTGAGCACCACCGGCTCGTGCTCGAGGTTCAGGACTTTGGGGTGCAGCCTGGCGCCCTCGGAACCAGGCGTGAAGAAGGGCGCGTCGGCACCGGACTCATGGAGGATGAAGACGATCAGATCCCCGGCGTCGCGGGCCGCCTGAACCACCTTGACGGCGTTGTCCGCGGCGGCGTCGGCGCCAACCAGCGGCCATTTACCGCCAGGGAAGTAGTCGTTCTGGATATCAACTACGATGAGCGCTGTGCTGGACATTCGGGCTTCCTTCTTGAGGGGGTGGGTGGTTGAGAGTAATACCTACCCGAGAACTGAACCACTGCCGCTGCACAGACTGAACCCGATACTGGCAGTAGGACCGGCTTCATCCGGGAACAGGCCGGTGTGCACGACATCGATTTTGCAGTGTAATGATCGGCACCTTCCCGGCTGAAGCCAGTCCTACCAGGTACGCGGTGTGACAGTGGGACTGGCTTTAGCCGGGAAGAGGTCAGTGTGTACGACATCAATTGTGCGGCGTGATGTCTGACGCCTTCCCGGCTAAAGCCAGTCCTACCAGGTACGGGGTGTGACAGTGGGACCGGCTTCAGCCGGGAACAGGCCTGTGTGTACGACATCGATTTTGCGGCGTGATGTCTGACGCCTTTCCGGCTAAAGCCAGTCCTACCGGGTACGCGGTGTGACAGTAGGACCGGCTTCAGGCGGGAAGAGGCCCGTGTGTACGACATCGCTTTTCCGGCGTGACGTCCGACGCCTTCCCGGCTCAAGCCAGTCCTACCGGGTGCGCGATGTGTATGTAGGGCCGGCTTCAGCCGGGAACAGGCCGGTGTGCACAACATCGATTTTGCAGTGTAATGATTGACGCCTTCCCGGCTAAAGCCAGTCCCACCGGTTGCGCGGTGTGACAGTAGGACCGGCTTCAGCCGGGAACAGGCCTGTGTGGACGACATCAATTTTGCGGCGTGATGTCCGACGCTTTCCTGGCTGAAGCCAGTCCTACCGGGTACGCGGTGTGACAGTGGGACCGGCTTCAGCCGGGAACAGGCCAGTGTGTACGACATCGATTTTTCCGGCGTGACGTCCGACGCCTTCCCGGCTAAAGCCAGTCCTACCAGGTGCGCGATGTGAATGTAGGACCGGCTTCAGCCGGGAACAGGCCTGTGTGGACGACATCAATTGTGCAGTGTGATGTCTGACGCCTTCCCGGCTAAAGCCAGTCCTACCAGGTACGCGGTGTGACAGTAGGACCGGCTTCAGCCGGGAACAGGCCTGTGTGGACGACATCAATTGTGCAGTGTGATGTCTGACGCCTTCCCGGCTAAAGCCAGTCCTACAGGTACGCGGTGTGACAGTAGGACCGGCTTTAGCCGGGAACAGGCCTGTGTGGACGACATCAATTGTGCAGTGTGATGTCTGACGCCTTCCCGGCTAAAGCCAGTCCTACAGGTACGCGGTGTGACAGTGGGACCGGCTTCAGCCGGGAAGAGGCCGGTGTGTACGACATCAATTTTGCGGCGTGATGTCAGACGCCTTCCTGGCTAAAGCCAGTCCTACCGGGTACGCGGTGTGACAGTAGGACCGGCTTCAGCCGGGAAGAGGTCAGTGTGTACGACATCGATTTTGCAGTGTAATGATCGGCGCCTTCCCGGCTGAAGCCAGTCCTACCGGGTACGCGGTGTGACAGTGGGACCGGCTTTAGCCGGGAAGAGGCCGGTGTGTACGACATCGATTTTGCAGTGTAATGATTGACGCCTTCCCGGCTGAAGCCAGTCCTACCGGTTGCGCGGTCCTGCTGGCACACGGCCTGTTTGAATCAGCAGCGCTTCCCGCTGTCCATACCGCGCCACCCCGTTTGAGTAACCACCGAGAAGTCATGACCGTGAATGGAATCAGCCGCCACCTCCACGCCCTAGCCAGCCTGATCCTGCTGACGCTGCTGGTCGGTTGCAGCTCGCAACGCCATCAGGAACCCTCGCCGGATCCCTCGGTGGTACGCAGTGAAATCGTGCGGCTCTTGCCCGCCCGCGTCGCCGACCGCCAAGGCTGGGCCCAGGACATTCAACGCGCGTTTGACGTGCAGAAGATCAACCCCAGCGTTGAGAACCTCTGTTCCGTGCTGGCCGTGACCCAGCAGGAATCCAACTTTCAGGTCGACCCGGCCGTTCCGGGAATGGGCAAAATCGCCCAGGACGAAATCGACCGTCGCGCCAGCAAGGCGCACATCCCCAATCTGCTGGTGCGCAGCGCCCTGGACATCCGCTCCTCGACCGGCAAAACCTTTAACGAACGCCTCAGCGCCGCCCGCACTGAAAAAGACCTGAGCGCCATTTTCGATGACTTCATCGGCATGGTCCCGCTGGGTCGTACATTGTTCGGCAACTTCAACCCGGTCCATACCGCCGGGCCCATGCAGGTCAGCATCGAATTCGCCGAGCGGCAGGCCCGGGATTATCCGTATCCGGTCGAGGGCTCGATTCGCCATGAAGTGTTCAGCCGTCGAGGTGGCATGTACTTCGGCATCGCCCATCTGCTCGGTTATCCGGTCAGCTACGACAGACCGCTGTATCGCTTCGCCGACTTTAACGCCGGCTGGTACGCCAGCCGCAATGCCGCGTTCCAGAGTGCGGTGGCGCGTGTGTCCGGCAAGCGTCTGGCCCTGGATGGCGACCTGATCAGCTACGGTTTCGGCCCGGCGCTTGGGCAGACCGAACTGGCTGTGCGCAGCCTTTACCCGCGGCTGGACATGCGCAACACGACCATCCGCAACCAATTGGAGAAGGGCGAAACACTGGCCTTCGAAGACACCGAGCTGTACGCGAAAATTTTTGCCATGGCCGACGAGGCCGCCGGCAAACCGCTGCCACGGGCTATTTTGCCGGGCATCGTGCTGGAAAGTCCCAAGATCACCCGCAAGCTGACCACGGCCTGGTTTGCGCAGCGGGTCGAAGAGCGGCGGGTTCGCTGCATGGCGCGGGCGTCCGGGTCTTTGAAGTGAGGCTACGATTGCTGAAAGCTTCCCGGCTAAAGCCGGTCCCATATTCAATTTGCAGGAGGCATCCTCGTGAGCCGTGACATCGAAACACCGATCATCATTACCAGCAGCAACCCGGCTGCCGAGGAGCAGGCAGCGAGTGATCAGGTCGCCGACGCCATGCTGTTCGGATCACCCAAAGACCGGCTGAATTTCTACCGCAAGGAAATCCAGTACGAGACCGCCATCCTGTCCAATCGCACCAACGCCTACCTGTCCGCGCAATCGTTTCTGGTGATCGCCTTCGCCTCGTCGATGGCCAACCTCAATCCGGAGTGGGGCAAGATGTTCACCCTGGTGGTGCCGCCTTTTCTGACGTTGCTCGGGCTGATCAGCTCCATGCACGCCTGGCCGGGCATTCGCGCGGCGTACGAAATCATCGATCACTGGCATTTCAAGCAGGCTCAGCTGCTCAGCAGCCAGCCGGCCATGGGCCTGGCGTACGACGACTCGCCGCTGTTCAGCGAACACGAGTCCAGCGAGAAGGGCTATCGCAAGTCGCTGATGTTTTCCATGCGCACGCCGTGGCTGTTCACCGTGTTCTGGTTTTTGCTGGGGGCGTTTTCGATCTACGTGCAGGTCGTCGACAGCGTTTTCTAAGTCCGCAAGGACCACGCCGATAAAGAAACAAAGAAAGCGGGGTGATGTTACCTTGACACCTAGTCGCGGCAGGCGTATCTCGTCTGCCCGGTGCACGCCCGCTGCGGCGGCTGCAATCCCAGGGTCAGACAGCTTCTTGGTCCACACCTTGCAACAACCTGCCGCGCAACGTTCTGCGCCGTTTTTTTGACCCTTTCGCGTATTTCACAGGCCTGCTCACGTCGACTAATTCTAATTCTCGACCTGCACTCACTGGAGCCACCCTCATGGCAGCATTGCAACAAATCACCGTAGACGCGCTCAAGCGCTCCGAATCCCAGCTGGCCGTTCAATGGCACGCCGATCTGGAAGCCAGCGGTGCGACGCGCAATCTCAAGCCCGAGGAAATCCGCCAGCAAGTTGCCGACTTCCTGCGCCTGCTGACGTCGACCCTGGAGAAGGGTGGCTCCGCCAACATCACCACCACCGAATGGGATGACGTTCGCCACTTTCTGGAAAAACTGTCCAGTCAGCGCGCGTTGGCCGGTCAGGATTCCCAGCAGACCGCCAGTTTCATCTTCGCCCTCAAGGGCCCGCTCTTCACCCAACTGCAAAATGCCTTCGCTGATCAGCCGTTGCTGATTGCCGAGCAAGTGCTGCAGATGTCGGAGCTGCTCGATGGTCTGGGCCTGCACACCATCCGCACCTATCAGAAGTCCCGTGAAGCGGTGATCAAGCGTCAGCAGGAAGAACTGCTCGAGCTGTCCACGCCGGTGGTCAAACTGTGGGACGGCGTTCTGGCGCTGCCGATGATCGGCACGCTGGATTCGCAACGCACCCAGGTGGTCATGGAATCGCTGTTGCAGCGCATCGTCGACACCGGCGCTGAAATCGCCATCATCGACATCACCGGTGTGCCGACGGTCGATACCCTGGTCGCCCAGCATTTGCTCAAAACCGTGACCGCGATCCGCCTGATGGGCGCCGATTGCATCATCAGCGGCGTGCGTCCGCAGATTGCCCAGACCATCGTGCACCTGGGTCTGGACCTGCAAGGCGTCGTGACCAAAGCCAATCTGGCCGATGCCCTCGCACTGGCCCTGCGCCGTCTGGGCGTCACCCTCACCAAGGCGGTATGAGCCCATGGAGCGCATCCCGATTTTGCAGATGGGCGACTTTCTGCTCGTCACCATCCAGGTGGACATGCATGACCAACTGGCCCTGACGCTGCAGGACGACCTGTCCGAACGCATCAGCCGCACCTCGGCCCGCGGCGTGCTGATCGACATCTCCGCGCTGGACATGGTGGATTCGTTCATTGGCCGCATGATCGGCATGATCTCCGGCCTGTCGCGGATCATGGACGCCGAGACCGTGCTGGTCGGCATGCAGCCTGCGGTGGCGATCACCCTGGTCGAACTGGGCATGACCCTGCCCGGCGTCAGCACAGCGCTGAACGTCGAGCGCGGCATGAAACTGCTGCGCGAGCGAGCCTATTCCCAATGACCGTGCGCAGCAGCGGCACTCAACCCATTCGCATCGAGCAGGATGTCGTGCTGGCCCGGCAGACCGCGCGCAAGCTGGCCCAGGAATGCGGCATGCGCCTGATCGACCTGACCAAACTGGTCACAGCGGTCAGCGAGCTGGCGCGCAACACCATGGTCTATGGCGGCGGCGGTGACATGGACTGGGAGATTGTCGAGGACGGCCTGCGCGTTGGCCTGCGTCTTACCTTTCGTGACGAAGGTCCCGGCATCCCTGACCTCAAGCTGGCGATGACCGACGGCTGGACCTCCGGCGGCGGCCTGGGCCTGGGCCTGACCGGTGCCAAGCGCCTGGTGGACGATTTCGAGCTGGACACCGCGCCCGGCGCCGGCACCCGCGTGACGATCTGTAAATGGACCTGAACCTGCACAGCCACCTGACCCAGGTCTTGTCGGTGGAGGACGTCAGTCAGGTCGGTCACGCCCGACGCACGACCCAGAAGCTGGCCGAACAGGCAGGCTTCGACGAGGCCGATTGCGGCCGGGTGGCGCTGGTCGTCACTGAACTGGCGAGCAACATCCTCAAGCATGCGCAGAGCGGTGAGCTGCACGTGCGCGCGCTGCCGGGCGACGTTTCGGGTGCAGCGGCAGGCGTTGAGGTGATCGCAATCGACCGGGGCAAGGGGTTCGACGTGCAGAACTGCATGGCCGATGGCTTCTCCACCCGTGGCACCCAGGGCATTGGCCTGGGTTCGGTGCTGCGTCAGGCGCAAGTCTTCGACGTGCACAGCGACCCCCGTGGCAGCGTGCTGCTGGCGCGCTTCTTCCCGCGCAAAAGCGTGGTGAAGGACCTGCGCATGGGCATCGCGCAACATTCGCTGCACTATGACCCGGCCTGCGGCGATGTCTGGGAAGTCGCGATCAAGGGCCAGCAGGTCTCGATCATGATGATCGATGGCCTGGGACACGGCCCGGAAGCCGAAAACGCCGGCATGGCGGGCGCCCGCGCGTTCATTCGCAACCCCTTTGCCGACCCCGGGGTGCTGCTGGATGACTTGCACTTCGACATGCGCGGCAGCCGTGGCGGTGCCGCTGCGCTGGCGCAGTTCGATGGCGCGACGGGCCAGCTGCGCTTCATCGGTATCGGCAATATCGGTGCGTCGCTGATCGGCCAGGACAAAACCCGCGGCATCCCCTCGCACCCCGGCATCGTCGGCCTGCAGTACCGCAAGACTGCGCCGATCGATTACACCGAGTGCACCGGGCAGTTGTTGATCATGTTCAGTGATGGCCTGCAATCGCGTTGGAATCTTCGCGACTATCCAGGTCTGATGTACCGACACCCGGCGGTGATTGCAGCGGTATTGCAGCGTGATTACAACCGGGGCAGGGACGATGTAACGGTCTTGGTAATGGCTCTGGAGACGCTCGATGACTGACAACAATGCCCGCGAGACCCCTGAGGGCTCAGCCGGGGTCGAAATCGAGACCCGACGCGAGCTGGAACGCTTGCGCGCTGAAACCGACTCGCTGCGTGCCGAACTCGATGAAACCAATCAGGGCGTGCTTGCGCTGTACGCCGAGCTTGAAGATCAGGCCGACCAGCTGCGCGAGGCGTCGGACCTGAAGAGCCGTTTTCTGTCGTACATGAGCCATGAGTTCCGCACGCCCCTGGGCTCGATCCTCAGCATCGCCAGCCTGCTGTCCGACGAACTGGACGGACCGCTGGGTGCGGAACAGCACAAGCAGGTCGCGTTCATCAGTACAGCGGCCCGCGAATTGAGCGACATGGTTGACGACCTTCTGGACCTGGCGAAGATCGAAGCGGGGCGGATCAGCATTTCGCCGGCGTGGTTCGACATGTTCGATCTGTTTTCGGCACTGCGCGGCATGTTCCGGCCCATCGTCGACACCTCCGCCGTGGACCTGATCTTCGAACAGCCGGTGGGCCTGCCACGGCTCTATACCGATGACCAGAAGCTCGCGCAGATCCTGCGCAACTTCATTTCAAATTCCCTGAAATTTACCCAGCGCGGTGAAGTGCGCGTGTCGGCGCGGCTGGAGTCCGAGGACTCGATTCGCTTTGCCGTGACTGACACCGGCATCGGCATCCCCCAGGAACTCCATGGCGCGCTGTTCGAAGACTTCATTCAGGTCGACTCGCCGCTGCAAAAACGCCTGCGCGGGACAGGGTTGGGCCTGTCCCTGTGCAAACGCTTCGCCGAATTGCTCGGTGGCCGCGTCGGTGTGGACAGCGAGCCCGGTGTGGGCTCGACATTCTATGTGGTGATTCCGCTGGCGCTGACTCAGGAGCCTGCCGATGAAGCCTGAAACCCGGCTGCTGATCGTCGATGACAACACCGCGACCCGCTATGCCCTGCGTCGCCGCCTGGAGCGTCAGGGTTTCGTGGTGTCGGAGGCGGGCACCGGCACCGAAGGACTCGCGCTGCTTGAAGAGCGCTTGCCGGACGCGTTGATTCTCGACGTCAACCTGCCCGACATGAGCGGCTTCGACATTGTCCGCCAGCTCCGCGCTGCACCACGGACGGCCCTTTTGCCGGTGGTGCATGTGTCGGCCGCATCGATCCAGACCGGCGATATCGTCACCGGACTGGAAGCGGGCGCCGACGCCTATCTGGTGCACCCGGTGGACCCCGACGTGCTGCTGGCGACACTGCGCACGCTGTTGCGGGTGCGTGACACCGAGCACGCCCTGCGCGACAGCGAAGAACGCTTTCGCGAGATTTTCGCTAACGTCTCGGCGCCGATCGCGGTCATGGACGGCAACCTGAAAGTCCACGAAGCCAACCACGCCTTTGCTCAGTTGCTCGGGCAGGACGCCGGGGACCATTCGGTGCTGCGCAGCTTCAGTGAAGATCAGGGCTCTGCGCTGGACGGGCTTCGTGAGGCGCTGGCGACCGGCGAGCGCTGGATGGGCACCCTGAGCATGCGGGTCAAGGGCGAACTGCGCGAGACCGAATGGCAGGTTTCGCCGTACCGGGTCACCGGCATGAGCCTGGTGTTCATCGAAGACGTGACCGAGCACCGCCGCCGCGAACAGTCGCATTTGCAGCAGCTGGACTCGGTCAACAGTCGGCTCGCCCACGAAGTGGCCGAGCGTGCGCGGACCGAAGAGCAATTGCTGCAGGCGCAGAAAATGGACGCCATCGGCAAGCTCACCGGCGGCATCGCCCACGACTTCAATAACCTGTTGACCGGCATCGTCACCGGCCTTGAGCTGGTCAAGAAGCGCACCGAAGACGGCCGCACGGAAAAGGTTCTGGTCTACGCCGATGCCGCACTGGCCTCGGCAAAAAGCGCGTCGGCGCTGACCCACCGTCTGCTGGCCTTCGCTCGCCAGCAGCCCCTCGACACCCGCGCGTCCGACGTCAATCAGTACGTGCGCTCCCTTGAGGACTTGCTCGGCCGCACCATCGGCAAGGGCATCTCCCTGACCCTTGAGCTGACCTCGCGCAGCGCTGTGGCCATGGTCGACGCAGGCCAGCTGGAAAGCGCCTTGCTCAATCTGGTGATCAATGCCCGTGACGCCATGCCGGCGGGCGGCAATATCTGGATCAGCACCTTCGAAACCTATTCCCAGGGCCATTCGCGCATGGCGGATGGTGCCTACATTGCCCTGACCGTGCGCGATGATGGCGTCGGCATCGAGCACCACCTGATCGACAAGGTGTTCGACCCCTTTTTCACCACCAAGCCCATCGGCCAGGGCACCGGCCTGGGCCTGTCGACGATCTACGGTTTCGCCCGGCAGTCGGGGGGCGACGTGCAGATTCGCAGCGTCGTCGGCCACGGCACCGAAGTGACCCTGATGCTGCCGGCGGCAGACGTACAGAGCGTCGAACCTCAGCAGCCCGCTGCCGTGGCGGCGCCGGGGGCAGGGGAGCATGTGCTGATCGTCGAAGACACGGCGTCGGTGCGCATGTTCGTCAATGAAGTGCTCACCGATGCCGGGTATCGCTGCACCCCGGTGGCGGATGTCACCACGGCACTGTCGTGTCTGGAAAACGACGCCACCATCGACCTGCTGCTGACCGATGTCGGAATGCCTGAGATGAACGGTCGCGAGGTCGCGCAGCGGGGGCGTGTCTGGCGTCCGGACCTGCCGGTGCTGTTCATGACCGGCTATGCGGAGAACGCTCTAAATCGGCAGGATTTCCTGGGCGAACGGATGGATATGGTCCTGAAACCTTTCCACTTGGCGGATTTTTTGTCGAAAGTGCGCGCGATGCTCGATTCCTGACGGGAATGGGTGGGTTTTTTTGGCGTAAACACCCAATTCGGAGTATTTGACCGGGCCGGTTTTTGTTACCGTGAGCGCCATTCCCACCCGTGCCACCCCCCGGGGCACATATTGCCGACGCCGTTTGCCCAAACGCTGAAGGTTGAAGGAGCCAAACCTTGACCCTCACCGACGATTTCCTCCAGAGCGCGATAGAGCAGTGCGCCCAGGAACCGATCCAGATCCCCGGAAGCATTCAGCCCCAGGGTTTTTTGCTGGTCATCAATGAAGCGGCCTCGACGGTCATTCAGGTCAGCGCCAATGTCACTGACTGGCTTGGCCTTGATCCACAGTCGTTGATTGGCGTGGCGCTTTCCAATGTGTTCGCCGAACACGAATTGCTGCTCGAGCGCTTGCGGGCGCTGCCGGATGAAGAGCAAAACCCCTTTCACCTGGGTGAAGTGCGCTTTCTGCAGGGCTCAAGAGCCGGTCAGCCGATGACCATAATGGTGCATCGTCATGATCAGGTGCTGATGGCCGAGTTCGAGCCGGCCGGCGACATGAGCACCGCCTATGGCAATGTGTACCCGCTGATTCGCGGGTTCATCAGCCAGATGAGCGTTGACGAAAGCATTGAAGCGCTGTGCCAGCGTTCGGTGGCCGAGGTCAAGCGCATCACCGGTTTCGGCCGGATTCTTGCCTACCACTTCGACGCCGACGGCAACGGCCTGGTCAACGCCGAAGTGGCTGATCAGGGCTATGAGAGCATGCTTGGCCTGAGCTTCCCGGCGTCCGACATACCGGCCCAGGCTCGAAGGATGTACCTGGCCAACCGGATCCGTGTGATCGAAGACGTCGACTACCAGGCATCGCCGCTGATACCCGCTTACAACCCGCTGACGGGCGCGCCGCTGGACATGACCTTCGCCACGTTGCGCAGCGTATCCCCCGTGCATCTGCAGTACATGCGCAACATGCAGACGATGGCCTCGATGTCGATCTCCATCGTGGTGCGCGGGCAGTTATGGGGCTTGATTTCCTGCCACCACGCCACGCCGCGGCGGGTCAGCTTCCAGACCCGCACGGCGTGTGAGTTGCTGGGCAGCGTCTTGTCCCTGCAGCTCGAGAGCAAGGAAGCCCACGCCGACAACCAGCGCATGCTCAGCCTGCGTCGGCAGATCGTGCAGATGCTCGCGGCGATGGCCGACCTCGACAGCGTGACCGGCGGCCTGCGCGCCATGCCCGACGTGTTGCTGGGTTTTGTCGGTGCGAGCGGGGCGGCGGTGATTTCCGGCGCCAGCGTCGATGTCTACGGCGACACCCCCGAGCGCGAACAGATCGTCAAGCTCGCCGGCTGGTTGAGCGGTCGCGATCCCCACGAGGTCTTCCGCTCCGACAACGTTAGTCGCGACATCCCCGAGCTGCCGGTGCTGGCCAAATCGGTCAGCGGTGTGCTGGCGACGGCGATCTCCGAGCTGCATTCCAACTTCATTATCTGGTTCCGCCCCGAACAGACCCGTGTCGTGAACTGGGCCGGCAAACTGGAAAAAAGTGTCACCCCGAGCGGGTCGCTGAGCCCACGCCACAGCTTCGCCATGTGGCAGCAGACGGTGCGTGGGTTTTCCCGGCCCTGGGACGACATGGATTCTGAGGCCGTGGTCGAGCTGCGTGCGGCGGTGCTGGGCATCGTCCTGCGCAAGGCTGAAGAAATGGCTGCCCTGGCCGATGAGTTGAAGAAATCCAATAAAGAGCTCGAAGCATTTTCCTATAGCGTGTCCCACGATTTGCGCGCGCCGTTGCGCCACATTGCCGGCTACGCTGAGTTGTTGAGCGACATTGAAGGCAGCAAGCTGTCCGACCGAGGCGTCCGCTTTCTCGAAAACATCAGTGATTCGGCGCGGTTCGCCGGTACGCTGGTCGACAACCTGCTGAGCTTTTCGCAGATGGGCCGGTCGGCGATGCGCTTTTCCGACGTCGACCTCAACGCCATGGTCGAGTCGATTCGCCGGGAAATGCTGCCCGACTACGAAGGCCGCGCGCTGGAGTGGAAAGTCCTCGAGTCGTTGCCCGTGGTGATCGCCGACGCCGCCTTTCTCCACCTGGCGATGCGCAACCTGCTGTCCAACGCGATCAAGTACACCCGTAAACAGGACCCGGCCGTGATCGAGGTGGGCAGTTACGAGGAAGACGACAGGATCGTGGTCTACATCCGTGACAACGGCGTGGGCTTCGACATGGCCTACGCCAGCAAGCTGTTTGGCGTGTTCCAGCGCTTGCATCGCATGGAGGAATTCGAAGGCACCGGCATTGGCCTGGCCAGTGTCCGCCGGATTATCGAACGCCATGACGGCACCGTGTGGGCCCATAGCCAGTTGGGCCATGGCGCCACTTTTTACTTTGCGCTGCCCAAGCGCGGTTTGACCGTAACTCTTTGAGTGTCGAAGGAGACGCCCAGTGCTAAAGCCCATTCTTCTGGTGGAAGACAACCCCAACGACCTCGAGCTCACGCTCGTCGCCCTTGAACGCAGCCAGTTGGCCAATGAAGTGATCGTGCTGCGCGACGGTGCCGAAGCCCTTGATTACCTGCTGCGCCGCAACCACCATCATGATCGTGTGGTCGGCAATCCGGCGGTGATGCTGCTGGACCTGAAACTGCCGAAAGTCGATGGCCTTGAAGTGCTCAAGCTCATTCGCGAAACCGAGGAACTGCGCAGCATTCCCGTGGTGATGCTGACGTCTTCGCGCGAAGAACCCGACCTGGATCGCGCCTATTCGCTGGGTGTGAACGCTTACGTGGTCAAACCGGTCGAATTCAAGGAATTCGTCTCGGCGATCTCGGACCTTGGCGTGTTCTGGGCAGTATTGAACGAGCCACCACCGGGTTCCCTGCGACTCGCACGCCGCCCGGGCTCCTGAATCCGGCTTCTGCTGGCCTGCGTAAACCCGCTTCGCGCAAGCCCTTACTGGAACAATGACTTTTATCCATGTCGTTATCGCAGCTTAAATTGCTTTTGGTCGAAGACAGTTCGCTCGACGCCGAGCTGATTCTGCTCACCCTCGAAAACAGCGGGTTGAAGATCGACGCCACGTTGGTCTACAACCATCAGGACGTTGAGCGCGAGCTGGCCGCCGCGCGTTTTGACCTCATTCTCAGCGACTACCTGTTGCCCGGCTCGTCCGGCGCCGACGTGCTCAACAGCGCGCTGCGCCTGGCGCCGAAGACCCCGTTCATTTTTCTCTCAGGAATTTTCGGCGAGCAGCATGCGGTCGAGATGATGCGCATGGGCGCCATCGATTACGTCCTCAAGCAGAACATGAAAATGCTGCCCAAGGCGGTCATGCGCGCGGTGTCCGAGGTGCAGGAGCGGGAAAAGCGCCTGTACGCGGAGAAGACGCTGCAAGTGGCGGAAGTGCGCGCGCACCTGGCGATCGAAGCGGCCGACATGGGCGTCTGGACCTACGATCCGCGCACCGACACGCTGCTGTGGGACGAGCGCTGCAAAGCGCTTTATGGCGTTGGCGCCGACACCACCGTCAGCCTGGCCCTCATGTTTCTGCTCTGTCACCCGGACGACCGCGATCACTTGCACAGCAAGGTCATGGCCGCGCTGACGGTGGACACCTCATTCCAGATCGAGCACCGGCTGATCACCGACGACGGCGAGGAGCGCTGGGTGTTCTCCAACGGCCGCTCGCTTTTCGAAGATGGCCAGTGCGTGCGCTTTACCGGCGTCATCCAAGACATCACCGAACGCAAGCACGCCACCGAGGCGCTGCATCAACTCAACGACATTCTCGGCGAACGCGTCGTCCAGCGAACCCGCGAGCGTGACCGCACCTGGGAGCTGTCCCGGGAGTTGCTCGGCGTGCTGCATTTCGACATGACGCCGATCGCGCTCAACCCGGCGTGGGAGTCGACCCTCGGCTGGAGCCGCGACGAGGTCGGTCGCCAGCCGTTGAGCGAGCTGATTCACCCGGATGATCTGGCGGCCACGCTGCGCGAGACCGCCAGTATTGCCGAAGGCCATGTCTCGACCCGTTTCGTCAACCGCATGCGCCACGCCGACGGGGGATTCCGCTGGTTGTCCTGGACCATCGTGCCGGACGACGGCCTGATGTACGCCGCGGTCCGCGACATCACCGGCGAGCGCGCCGTGGTGGACGAACTGGCGGCGACCAACAAGCGTCTGCGCGATCAGATCAAAGAGCGCGAACGCGTCGAGGCCGCGTTGCAGCAGATGCAGCGGCTGGAGGTGGTCGGCCAGTTGACGGCCGGCGTCGCCCACGACTTCAACAACCTGCTGACGGTGATCCTGACCAGCGCGAATTTCCTCAGCCGGGACTTGGAAAAAGGCGTGTTTACCAAGTCTCCGCAGCGCTTGCAGAACATCCGCGAAGCGGGCGAGCGGGGCGCCAAGCTCACCAGTCAGCTGCTGTCGTTCTCCCGTCGCCAGCGTCTGGAGCCCGTTGCGCTGAACCTCAACGACACCATCGACGGCATGCGCGA
This sequence comes from Pseudomonas sp. AK106, assembly GCF_053903055.1. NCBI lineage: Bacteria > Pseudomonadati > Pseudomonadota > Gammaproteobacteria > Pseudomonadales > Pseudomonadaceae > Pseudomonas > Pseudomonas sp. AK106. Next base: position 3,181,896 of record NZ_CP096426.1, on the reverse strand, counting down.
GCTGCTCGGTCGTGCCCTGGGCGGCAGCGTCTGGGTGGAAACCGAACTGGCCGAGGACCTGTGGAGTGCGTTGGTCGACCCGACGCAGACCGAGATGATCATCCTCAACTTGGCGATCAACGCCCGGGACGCCATGCCCCAGGGCGGGCAATTGCGCCTGAGCACCTGGAACGAGATGGTCTATCGCCTGCCGCAGCGTCCCGAAGATCCGGAGCCCGGCGCGTATGTGGTGTTGTCGGTGAGCGACTCCGGCTGCGGCATGAGCCCGGAGGTCCTGGCCAAGGCCTTCGAACCCTTCTTCACCACCAAGGCGGTGGGCAAGGGGTCGGGGCTGGGCCTGGCGCAGGTGTTCGGTTTTGCCAAGCAGTCCGGTGGCGGCGTGAGCATCGACACCGCTGAAAACGCCGGGACCACGCTGCGGGTGTATCTCCCGAGCGTTGCCCGCATGGCGGTCCCGGTGGTCAGCGCGTCCGACATGCCCGGCCGCGCCGACGCCGATGACAAGCACCGCACCATTCTCCTGGTAGACGACGACCCGGCCGTACGCTCGGTGACCTCGATGATGCTGGTGTCGCTGGGGTATTCGGTGGTCGAAGCCGACAGCGGCGACGAAGCGCTGAAGAAGCTCGACCCCGGCATCGAACTGTTGCTGACCGACTTCGCCATGCCCAACATGACGGGTGGCGAGCTGGCAGAAATTGTCCGCCGTGACCACCCGGCACTGCCGATCATGTTCATCACCGGCTTCGCCGATATCGACATCCTCGACGTTGACCCGAAACTGATCGTGCAAAAGCCCTACAAGGAAGAAGAGCTGGCCAAGAAACTGGCCCGGGTCTTGATGAAAGCGTAGGTCCGAAATGGTGGGGCCGAAGGCAGGCCCCCACTGAAAGCATTGCGTGCACCCAATCTAACTGTTGGCGACCACAAACTGTGGGACCGGCTTTAGCCGGGAATGCGTCGGTTGCCACACCGTGAGATTGATGGCGTACACGTTGGCCTCTTCCCGGCTGAAGCCGGTCCTACGGGAAGTGGTGCACACCCGCAGGGCTGGGGTGGACTCCAATTTGTGGGACCGGCTTTAGCCGGGAATGCGTCGGTTGCCATACCGCAAAGCGTCGGATGAATATCGCTCGCAAACCACCTCAATCATCCCGCGTCAGCACTTCCAGCAATTCAATCTCAAAGATCAGATTCGAATGGGGTTTGATGTGCGCCCCCATCGAGCGCTCGCCGTACGCCAGCGCTGCCGGCACTGACAGCTTGCGTTTGCCACCGACCTTCATGCCCATCAGCCCGATGTCCCAGCCCTTGATCACCCGCCCGGTGCCGATCACGCACTGAAACGGCTTGCCGCGCGCCCAGGAGGAATCAAACACGGTGCCGTCTTCGAGGGTGCCGGTGTATTGGGTGGTGATCAGCGCGCCTTTGACGACGGCCTTGCCGGTGCCTTCCAGCAGATCGAGGATGCTCAGTTCTTCATTCATGTTCAGGTGTCCACAGAGAGAGGGGCGGGATGCGGGTCGGCCAGGCGCCTGACTGGCCTGGCCGGCGGATTGGCTAGGTCAAATCGTGCAGGTCTCGCCCGAGAGGTGGGCTCAGCGACCATTCGGAAAACTGTACCCTCAAGCCTTGCCGCTCCGGTGTGCAGCACATAGGGCCTACCGTGTAGCGTTCCGCCTCTGGAAAGGGAGCAAGTCTGAGCAGCGGCCAAGTCAGTCCGTCTGTGGAGTATTGCAAGCGCAGCACTCCGCCGGACACGGTCACCCGAAGCCAGAAATCGGTGGGGTCGCCAGGAAAGCGGCTGGGCGCCCAGTCCGACGTGCCTCGTGTCAGCACGCTGCTGATCATGGGCATTCCATCGTTATATTCGATTCCTGCCTTGAGCCAGGTCTCCTCATCGAGCCTGACCATGATTCCCGCCTGGTCATAGAGCTCACGAAAATCGGCATTCACTCTGACTTGAGCGGTGAAACCTCCAGTGATCTCAAACCCTAGAAAATGTCCGCTGTCTCGAATGAAGCCATAATGGGTCTCACGCCAGAAATCGGTCTGGAGGTCAGTGAAAACCTCTAACCTGTGGTCAGTAGAGATTTGGCAGCGGCTCGGCCGGTTCAGCCATTTAGCAGCCTGCCACATTGACGCTTCACCGCTCTGACTGGCCATTTCAATCTGCTTTTTATCCACCAGACTAACCCCTCCATTCATAGCTAAATCCAGCCGTGCCAACGCTCCAGGCGTGTCACAGGGCAAAAAAAAACGGCGCGGCCCTCACAGGGCCGCGCCGTTTTCGTGGGTCCAAGGCATCAGACCCAACGGGTCGGACCTGACGAATCAGGCCCCATCATCACGCGATGACGTCAGTGCTCCACTCGCCGTTCACCAGGCGCTTGAGGCCCAGCGGGTTGGCGTTTTGCAGAGCAGCCGGCAGAAGGCTGTCCGGGTAGTTCTGGTAGCAGACCGGGCGCAGGAAACGATCGATGGCCAGGGTGCCCACCGAGGTACCGCGCGCGTCGGAGGTCGCCGGGTAAGGACCGCCGTGAACCATGGCGTCAGACACTTCAACACCGGTCGGGTAGCCGTTGACCAAGATGCGGCCGACTTTCTCTTCCAGCACCGGCACCAGCCACTGGTACTTCTGCAGGTCAGCGGTTTCGCCGATCAGCGTAGCCGTCAATTGGCCGCGAAGGGCGAGCAGTGCGGCTTTCAGTTCAGCGTCGTCCGCCACTTCGATCAGCAGCGTGGTCGGGCCGAACACTTCTTCCTGCAGCAACTCGTCGCCGTTGAGCAACATGCTGACGTCGGCCTTGAAGAGTTGAGCCTGGGCCTGCTTGCCTTCCTGCGGCTTGCCGGCCAGGTGCGTGACGCTTTTGTGCGCCAGCAGTTTTTCCACGCCTCTGCTGTAGCTGCGCAGGCCGCCTTCGTTGAGCATGGTCTGCGGGGCCTGACCGCCCATGTGCTCGATCAGTTGCTCGGTGAAGGCGGTCAGGGCAGGGGAGCGAATGCCGATCACCACGCCCGGGTTGGTGCAGAACTGGCCTGCACCCATGACCACGGAAGCCGCGAGTTCGCCGGCGATGGCAGTGCCACGTGCCGTCAGGGCGCCGGGCAGCAGGACCACCGGGTTGATGCTCGACATCTCGGCGAACACCGGGATCGGCTGTGGACGCTCGGACGCCAGCTTGCACAGGGCGTTGCCGCCGTGCAGAGAGCCGGTGAAACCGACGGCCTGAATGGCCGGGTGCTTGACCAGGCCTTCGCCGACGCCGCTGCCGAAGATCATGTTGAACACGCCTTTTGGCATGCCGTTCTTCTCGGCGGCGCGAACGATGGCGTTACCCACCAGGTCGGCGGTCGCCATGTGGCCGCTGTGGGCTTTCACGACCACCGGGCAACCGGCGGCGAGTGCCGAAGCGGTGTCGCCGCCGGCGGTGGAGAAGGCCAGCGGGAAATTGCTGGCGCCGAACACGGCCACCGGGCCGACGCCGATGCGCTGCTGACGCAGGTCGACACGTGGCAGGGGTTTGCGATCCGGGAGCGCTTGATCGATACGCGCGCCCAGGAAGTCACCGCGGCGCAGGACTTTGGCGAACAGGCGCATCTGGCCGGACGTACGGCCACGCTCGCCCTGGATACGACCGGCCGGCAGCGCGGTTTCCTGGCAAACGAGGGCAACGAAGTCATCGCCCAGGGCGTCGAGTTCGTCAGCGATGGCATCGAGGAACTCAGCGCGCCGGGCCGGGCTCAGTTGACGAAATTCGAGGAAGGCGTCTTTGGCGGCCGAGGCAGCGGCGTCGATTTCCGCGTCGGTGGCCTGATGAAAGGTGTAAGGCAGTGCTTCGCCAGTGGTGGCGTCGAGGCTTTTATGGCGTGCTTCGCCGAGGCCGCTGCGGGCGCCGCCGATGAAGTTCTGACCGAGAACGGTAGGCATCTGCTTCTCCTGTTATTTTTGGGGCGAATCGATCAGGCGTGGCGCCTGATGGGGAATTCGAGATCGTTTGAAGCGTAGGGGCAACGAGCTGAAGTGCTCGTCGCAAAAGTCGACAGTCATCATACAACTGCATTTTTTCAGCCGCAAGGCGCGCGGCAATGAGCTGCCGAGCAAAGCCCGGCCATCAAAATAGCCGGGCTTTGGGTTGTGATCAACGTGCGGCGTGAAGCCATGCCTGATTGACGTGGGGCCACGCGTGATCAATCCGCACGATCATGCATTCGGCTCGTCGGTATTGATGTATTCCGGCACCTTGGCCAGTGGCAGGCGACGAGCTTGCTCGATGCCGATGCCCGGGCGCTCCGGCAGTGGCTCGAGCTTCTGCGGCTGGCCAGTGGTCAGCGCGCGCTCGATGGCCTCGACCACGCGCACATCGCGCCAGCCTTCGTCGCCGTCCGGTTCTGGCTCGCGGTCCTGCAGGATGCAGTCGGAGAAGTACTGGGTTTCGCCGCCGAACTGGTCGACCACCGGGTGGGTGTGCTCAGTGGTCTGGCCGTCGATGATGGCCCGGTAACCAATCGCCACGCCTTCGCCGAAACCGAAGCACGGTGACGCCTCGAACTCGCCCTTGGTGCCGATCAGTTGGAAGCGCTCGGTGGACGGCAGGCTGTAGCTGACGGTGAAGGTCGCCAGGCGTTCTTCGGCAAAGCGCAGCGTGACGTTGACCGTGTCGAATGTGTTGATTTCACGGCCCGGCGTTTTGATGCCGACGGCGTGGACTTCAATCGGCTCGGCGGCAAACAGGTTGCGCACGGCGTTGATCGGGTAGGGGCCCATGTCTGCCACGGGACCGGCGTCGAAGCCACTCTGCATGCGGTGGTTGGCCGGGTCGGTGGTCTGGGCGAAGGTCGCGGTGAACAGGCGCAGGTCGCCGAGGTCGCCGGCGCGTACGCGGTGGACCATTTCGACGGTGCCGGGCTCAAAGTGCAGGCGGTAGGCGACCATCAGTTTGGCGCCCGAGCGTTTGGCGGCTTCGGCGATGGCTAGGCAGTCTTCTTCGTTGGCGGCCATGGGCTTTTCGAGCAGCACGTGGATGCCGGCTTCCAAAGCGGGGACGGCGAATTCGCGGTGGCGAAAGTTGGGGGTTGCCAGGTAGATGGCGTCGATTTCGCCGGATTTCAGCAGGGTGTCGAATTCGTTGTAGTGGTAGCTCTTGAGGTCGTACAGTTCCGCCAGTTTGTCGGCCTTGACCGGGTCGCCGGTGACCAGGGCGGTCATGACGGAGTTGTCGGTCTGTTCGAGTCCGGGCATGAAAGCGCCTTGGGAGATCCAGCCTCCAGCGACCACTGCGTAGCGGATTTTGCCGTTTGCGTCTGGCATGTATAAGCCTCCATTTCTCAGCGGACGGTGTGTCCGGCAGCTGTGTAGTCGGCAGGTTCTGGGGGCATAAGTTCAATCAGATCGTGCTTGGCTTTTCCGAGATCAAGCTCAAGATCAAAGTCAAGGTCAAGAGCGTCTGCCTGGGGGCAGACTGTTTCGCCTTCGGCGAGTTACTTGGAAAAGCACCCCAAGTAACCAAGGGTGCTTGCTCCTGGTTTGGCCCTTCGTTCCTCAGGGTTCCTTCACTCCGGTCTCGCTCCGTGGGCCCGCCGCCATCCGCCATCCATGGCGGGGGGCGGCTCTCGCGGCATCCATGCCGCTCGGCCCACGGAGCGAGACCTGCGTTCAGCCTGCACCCAAGTCGCGATTGGCGGTGACTGAGCTTTATGCGTACGAAGATCAAAAGCGGATCAAGAGCAGATCAAAAGCTTCCCGGCTGAAGCCAGTCCTACGGGGTGTGCGGGGTCTGCTTTTAGTGGGACCGGCTTTTGCTTGATCGTTCCCACGCTCTGCGTGGGAATGCATCTCCTGACGCTCCGCGTCACCGGTTTCACTGATGCAGCGCGCGCTGTTAGTAGGACCGGCTTCAGCCGGGAAGGGGCCGGGGTGAGCGCCCTCGACTTACCGGGTTAACCACACCCCCTCAGCAGATCCCGCAACCGGTCCAGCGCGGGGTCGATGTCGAGGAGGTCGATGGCGCCGAATCCCAGCATCAAGCCATCGCGCGGTGTCGCGTCGCTGTAGAAACCGTGGAGGGGGTGGAGGCCCAGGGCCTTGTCCCGCGCGCGTTCGACCAGCAGGTGCAGGTCGATCGCCGGATCAAGGGAGGCTTTGAGCATGACGGCCATGTGGAAGCCCGCCGTGCACGGGATGGTTTCCAGCCAGGGCGACAGGTCGCCGGCGATGCGTGACAGGATGCGCTCGCGGCGCCCGGCGTAGGTGCTGTGGCAGCGGCGGATGTGTTTGTTCAGCAGGCCTTCGCTGATGAATTTGCTCAGGGCCCATTGCGGCAGTGTCGAGGTGTGCCAGTCGGTCAGTTGCTTGGCTTTGATCACCGCTTCGAGGATCGCCGCCGGCAGCACGGCATAACCCAGGCGCAATTCCGGCAACAGGGTTTTCGAAAAGGTGCCGACGTAGGCGACCACGCCGTGCTCGTCCATGCTCTGCAATGAGTCAGTCGGGCGCCCTTCGTAGCGGAATTCGCTGTCGTAGTCGTCCTCGATGATGATCGCGCCGATTCGCCGCGCCTTTTCCAGCAAGGCGTGGCGGCGGGCCAGGCCCATGGGCATACCGAGGGGCATCTGGTGGGAGGGGGTGACATAGATGGCGCAGACGTTGTCGGGAATCTGCTCGACGATGATGCCTTCACTGTCGACCGGCACGCTGGCGACGTCGGCGCCTTGGGCAGCAAACAGCAGCCGCGCCGGCGTATAGCCCGGGTCTTCCATCGCCACGCGGCTGCCGGGTTCGATCAGCACGCGGGCGATCAGGTCCAGGGCCTGTTGCGCGCCATTGCACACCACCACGTCATCGGCCCGGCACCGGACGCCGCGGGCGAAGGCAATGTGCCCGGCAATCGCGGCGCGCAGGGCGGGCAGGCCTTCGGGCTGGCTGTAAAAGCCGCGCTCGGTGGACATCTGCCGCACCGCGTGATGCACGCAGCGCCGCCATTCGTCATGGGGGAATTGGGTTTTTGCTGTCGCGCCGCCGAGAAAGTCGTAGCGCAGGGTGCCCGCACAGGTAGGGTGGCGCAGGGGCAGGGAGATACGTTCCCATTTCGCCACGATGTGGGCGCTGGCCAGCTGCGAAGGTGCCGGCCGAGGCGCGGTAGAGGCGCTCAAGGCGCGGACGAACGTGCCGCTGCCGACCTTGCCCACCAAGTAGTTGTCGTAGGTCAGCCGGCTGTAGGTGTCGGAGATGGTTTTGCGCGACAACCCCAACTGTGCCGCCAGCAGGCGACTGGGCGGCAATTGCACGCCCGCCGCCAGCCGGCCGGACACGATACTGTCGCGCAGCTGTTCGTAGACTTGATGGGCGAGGTCCTTGCGGCCCTCGATAACGATGTGTAATTCCACGCAAACCCCTGAACAGCGCTGGCGGTGCGGACGCACGCGGGTGGATTTTAGCCAGCGCCGCAGCCCATGGCATAGCAACCGATGCAACGTTTGCGCGCCAGGGTGCTCTTAGAGTTAGGCATAAACCTGGATACCCACAGGCAGGACGGTCCGCACAGCGCTCGCAGCGCCGTTGGCCGCCGCTCCCATCCACTTGAAGATGGAACCCCGAACACATGACCACCCCGGACAAGCAGTACGTGGAATGGCTGGTTGAGCAATCGATGCTCAACGCCGCAAAGCAACGCGCAAAATTGTATGGCGGCCAGGGCCGTCTCTGGCAGCGGCCTTACGCCCAGGCCCGTCCAAGGGACGCTTCGGCCATCGGCTCGGTCTGGTTCACCGCCTACCCGGCGTCGATCATTACCCGCGATGGCAGTTCGGTGCTCGAAGCGCTGGGCGATGAGCAGCTCTGGCACGCGCTGTCCGAAATCGGCATCCAGGGCATTCATAACGGTCCGCTGAAAGATTCCGGCGGTTTGAAAGGCCGCGAGCGCACCCCGAGCATCGACGGCAACTTCGACCGCATCAGCTTCGAAGTGGATTCGGACTTGGGCACCGACGCCCAGTTTCTCAACCTCAGCCGCATCGCCGCCGCTCACAACGCGATCGTCGTGGATGACGTGATCCCGTCCCACACCGGCAAGGGCGCGGATTTCCGCCTGGCGGAGATGGCCTACGAAGAGTACCCGGGCCTCTATCACATGGTGGAGATCAAGGAGGAAGACTGGTCGCTGCTGCCGGACGTCCCGGCCGGCCGCGACGCCATCAACCTGCTGCCCGCCACCGTCGATGCCCTGCGCGACAAGCACTACATCGTCGGCCAGTTGCAGCGGGTGATCTTCTTCGAGCCCGGTGTGAAAGAAACCGACTGGAGTGCCACCCAGGTGGTGACTGGCGTGGACGGCAAGGACCGGCGCTGGGTCTACCTGCATTACTTCAAGGAAGGCCAGCCGTCGCTGAACTGGCTGGACCCGAGTTTTGCCGCGCAGCAGATGATCATCGGCGACGCCCTGCACGCCATTGACGTCATGGGCGCGCGGGTGTTGCGTCTGGATGCCAACGGTTTCCTTGGCGTCGAGCGCAAGGCCGACGGCACCGCGTGGTCCGAGAGTCATCCGCTGTCGATCACCGGCAATCAGTTGCTCGCCGGGGCGATTCGCAAGGCGGGCGGCTTCAGCTTTCAGGAGCTGAACCTGACCATCGACGACATCGCGTCGATGTCCCACGGCGGTGCCGACTTATCCTATGACTTCGTCACTCGCCCGGCCTACCAGCACGCGTTGCTGACCGGTCGCACCGAGTTTCTGCGGCTGATGCTGCGTCAGGTGCACGAGTTCGGCATCGACCCCGCATCGCTGATTCACGCGCTGCAGAACCACGACGAGCTGACCCTGGAACTGGTGCACTTCTGGACGCTGCACGCCCACGATCAGTACCTGTATCAGGGCCAGACGTTCCCGGGCAACATCCTGCGCGAGCACATCCGCGAGGAGATGTACGAACGTCTGGCGGGCGAGCACGCGCCGTACAACTTGAAGTTCGTCACCAACGGCGTGTCGTGCACCACGGCGAGCATCATCACCGCGGCGCTGGGCATTCGCGAGCTGGACAGCATGACCGCCGCCGACATCGACAAGATCCAGCACATTCATTTGCTGCTGGTGATGTTCAACGCCATGCAGCCGGGCGTGTTCGCGTTGTCCGGCTGGGACCTCGTGGGCGCGTTGCCGCTGCCGGCCGAGCAGGTGGAGCACTTGATGGGTGACGGCGATACCCGCTGGATCCATCGCGGTGGCTATGACCTGGTCGACATGGATCCGGACTGCGAAGTCTCCGCAGGCGGCATGCCCCGGGCTCGCGCGCTGTACGGCAGCCTCCCTGAGCAGTTGAAGCGCCCGGATTCCTTCGCCTCGCAGCTGAAAAAACTGCTGGCGGTGCGCCGTGCCTACGACATCGCCGCGAGCCGGCAGATTTTGATTCCGGACGTCGAACACCCGGGGCTGCTGATCATGGTTCACGAACTGCCAGCCGGGAAGGGCACGCAGATCACCGCGCTGAACTTCAGTGCCGAAGCCATCGTCGAGACCCTGCACCTGCCGGGCATCGCGCCGGGCCCGGTGGTGGACATCATCAACGAGCGGGTCGAAGGCGACCTGACCGAAGAAGGTGAATTCACCATTACGCTGGACGCCTATGAAGGCCTGGCGCTGCGTGTGGTCAGCATGGCGGCACCGATGATGTAATCGCGCCTCTTTGGGGCCCGCTTCACCCGGGAAAGCGCCAGTGGTAACGCCCTGGAAATGAGGGTGTCCACATTGGCGTCTTCCCGGCTGAAGCCGGTCCTACGGGAGAGTGGGCACAACCGCAGGGCTGGGGTGGACTCCAACTTGTGGGACCGCCTTTAGCCGGGAAGGCGTCATGAGCTACACCGCAGATTTAGGGTGTACAGGCCGGCGTCTTCCCGGCTGAAGCCGGTCCTACGAAGGAATGCGTTCAGCGAGGGATCGCTTTTTATTCACCGTCTGCCGCTCGCGCAGACCTGTTCAGGTCGTTGCTTGTGTCTATCGCTCAATCCGTTCGTCCCCCTGTCTTCGTGCATCTGTGGAGTTATCGCCTGACGTTCTTGCTGTCCGGCATGTCCCTGGGGGCGTGGGCGCCGTTGGTGCCTTTCGCTCGCGACCGCGCCGGGCTTGAAGAAGCCCAGCTCGGCTTGCTGCTGTTGTGCTTCGGCCTCGGTTCCATGCTGACGATGCCGCTGGCGGGCATGCTGACCACGCGCAAGGGGTGCCGGTTGGTGTCGATGATCGGCGGGACCCTGATCTGCTGCATGTTGCCGCTGCTCGCCACGCTGTCTTCACTGCCGGCGCTGGCAGTGGCCCTCGCCGTGTTCGGCGCCGGGCTGGGCAGTATCGACGTGGCGATGAACGTGCAGGGCCTGATGGTCGAGCGCGATCACGGGCGACCGATGATGTCGGGGTTTCACGGGTTGTTCAGCCTCGGCGGCATCAGCAGTGCGCTGTTGATGACCTTGCTGCTGTGGCTGGGCGCGTCGCCGTTGCTGGCCGTGGCCGTGGTGGTGGCGCTGATCGGCGGGATCCTGCTGTGGCACGCGCGCTACCTGGTGCCCCACGGCGCGGATGATCCATCCGCGCCCTTCGCCTGGCCGACCCCCCACTTGGTGATTGTCGGGATCCTCTGCTTCATCGCGCTGCTGGTGGAGGGCGCGATGCTCGACTGGAGCGCGGTGTTCCTGAACCGCATGCACCAGATCGATGTGTCGGTGGCTGGCGGCGCTTACGCGGTGTTCTCCCTGACCATGGCGGCCGGGCGTTTTTCCGGAGACTGGTTAAGGAACCGCTTCGGCGCCGTGAACCTGCTGATCGGCGGCGGGCTGCTGGTGATGGTCGGGTTTGCCATGGCGATCCTGCTGGAACCGTGGCCGTTGTTCCTGCTGGGCTTTGCGCTGATCGGGCTGGGCTTGTCGAACACGTTTCCGGTGTATTGCTCGGTGGTCGGTGCACAGACCGCGATGCCGGCGGGGCTGGCGATCGCAGTGATTACCGGCATCGGCTACTGCGGGATTCTGCTGGGGCCGGCGCTGATTGGTTTCGCTGCCCATGTGGTCGGCCTGCGCGAAGCGCTGCTGTGCGTCGGCGCGCTGATGCTGGCACAGGTGCTCACGGCACGGCGTATGGCGAAGCGCTGAAGTGGGCGCCTTCCCGGCTGAAGCCGGTCCTGCTGACAGCACGCGGTGTTGACGGTAGGACTGGCTTTAGCCGGGAAGGGGCCGGTGTGGACACCCTCGGTTTTGCGGCGTGGCATCCGATGCTTTCCCGGCTGAAGCCGGTCCCACGACAATCGCGTGTCCAACCATCCAGCCACTCTTCAACCCACTGGCGCGTCTGTTAGACTTCGGCGCCTTGAAACTCAGGGGCTTCCCATGACCGACCCGATTCGTCTTACCCAATACAGTCACGGCGCCGGTTGCGGCTGCAAGATCTCGCCCAAGGTGCTGGAAACCATCCTCGCCGGCAGCGGCGCGCAGAACCTCGACCCGCGCCTGTGGGTCGGCAACGCATCGCGCGATGACGCAGCGGTGTATGCCATCGACGACGAAAAGGGCGTCGTGTCCACCACCGATTTCTTCATGCCCATCGTCGACGACCCGTTCGACTTCGGCCGCATTGCCGCCACCAACGCCATCAGCGACATCTACGCCATGGGCGGCGATCCGTTGATGGCCATCGCCATTCTCGGCTGGCCGGTCAATGTGCTCGCCCCGGAGATTGCCCGCGAAGTCATTCGTGGCGGACGTGCGGTGTGCGACGCGGCGGGCATTCCACTGGCGGGCGGCCACTCCATCGACGCGCCGGAGCCCATCTTCGGCCTCGCCGTGACCGGCCTGGTGGAGAAGCGCTTCATGAAGCGCAACGACACCGCGACCGTGGGCTGCAAGCTGTTCCTGACCAAACCCCTGGGCATCGGCATCCTCACCACCGCCGAGAAAAAAGGCCTGCTGCGCGACGAAGACATCGGCCTGGCCCGTGACGTGATGTGTACGCTGAACAAGCCGGGCAGCCGTTTTTCCCGACTGGCCGGCGTCACCGCGATGACCGACGTCACCGGCTTCGGCTTGCTCGGGCATCTGGTTGAGATGGCCGACGGCAGTCAGGTGACTGCACGGCTGAACGCTGCCGCCGTCCCGCGTCTGGGCAGCGTCGACTTCTATATCGAGCAGGATTGCATCCCCGGCGGCACCTACCGCAATTACGACAGCTATGGCGAGCGCATCGGCCCCCTGTCCGAGGCGCAGAAGTTGCTGCTGTGTGACCCGCAAACCAGCGGCGGCCTGTTGATTGCCGTGGAGCCCGCTGAAGAGGCGGCGTTCTTGGCCCTGGCCGATGAACTGGGCCTGAGTCTTGCGCCGATCGGCGAACTGGTCGAGCGACAGCCGCTCGCGGTCGAGGTGTTCTGATGCGCGACAACAGCGCCGACCTGCGGGAGATTTTCCTCAACGACGTGCCAATGATGGACGTCCGCGCGCCGGTGGAATTCACCAAGGGCGCATTCCCCGGCGTGATCAATCTGCCGCTGATGAACGACGTCGAGCGGCAGAAGGTCGGCACCTGCTACAAGCAGGACGGTCAACAGGCCGCCATCGAGTTGGGCCACACGCTGGTGTCCGGCGACGTGAAGGAGGCGCGAATCGATGCGTGGGCCAGTTTTGCCCGCAACCACCCCGAGGGTTTTTTGTATTGCTTTCGTGGTGGCCTGCGTTCGCAGATCACTCAGCAGTGGCTCAAGAGCGAGGCGGGTATCGAGTACCCCCGGGTCATCGGTGGCTACAAGGCGATGCGCAGCTTTTTGATTGAGGTGACGGATCAGGCCGTGGCCGAGTGCGATTTCGTGCTGATTGGCGGGCTCACTGGCAGTGGCAAGACCGAGGTGCTGCAGCAACTCGACAACGGTCTCGATCTGGAGGGCCATGCCAACCATCGCGGTTCGAGCTTTGGCAAACACGCGACGCCGCAGCCTGGGCAGATCGATTTCGAGAACCTGCTCGCCGTGGATATTCTGAAAAAGCGCGCGCGGCATGTGAATCAGTTCGTGGTCGAGGATGAAGGGCGGATCGTCGGCAGTCGTGCGGTGCCCCTTGAGTTGTACCGGATCATGCAGGACGCGCCGCTGGTGTGGTTGGAGGACAGTTTCGAGAGTCGCGTCGAGCGGATTCTGAAGGATTATGTGACCGATCTGTGTGCGGAGTTCGTTGCGGTGCAGGGCGTTGAAACGGGCTTTGCGGCCTACGCCGAGCGGCTGAAGCAGAGTCTGTCGAGTATCGTTCGGCGGTTGGGCGGTGAGCGTTATCAGCGGCTGGCGGCGATTATGGACAGTGCTTTGGCCGAGCAGGCGCGCAGCGGGGCGGTGGATCTGCACCGGGGCTGGATCAGCGGGATGTTGAGCGAGTATTACGATCCGATGTATGCGTTTCAGCGGGACAGCAAGAATCCCCGGATCGAGTTTTCCGGAGATCAGAGGGCGGTTGTCGAATATCTGAAACAGCGGAAACTGAACTACCGCGGTTGAAGATCAAGATCAAGAGCGTCTGCCTGGGGGCAGACGTTTCGCCTTCGGCGAGTTACTTGGAAAAGCACCCCAAGTAACCAAGGGTGCTTGCTCCTGGTTTGGCCCTTCGTTCCTCAGGGTTCCTTCACTCCGGTCCCGCTCCGTGGGCCCGCCGCCATCCGCCATCCATGGCGGGGGGCGGCTCTCGCGGCATCCATGCCGCTCGGCCCACTCCACGAGACCTGCGTTCAGCCTGCACCCAAGTCGCGATTGGCGGTGACTGGGCATTTTGTGTACGAAGATCAAAAGCACATCAAGGGCTTCCCGGCTGAAGCCGGTCCTACGATGCGTACGCGGTGCTTTCAGTGGGACCGGCTTTAGCCGGGAAGCTTTTGCTTTTGCCTTCGCTCTTGATCTTCAAACGCAAAGAGCCCAGACACCGCAACACGCGACTTGGGTGCAGGCCGAACGCAGACGACGCGGAGTGGGCCGAGCGGCATGGATGCCGCGAGAGCGCCGTCAGGACATGGATGTCCGTTCGGCGTGGGCCCACGGAGCGTCGTCGGAGTGAGGGAACCCGACGAAGTCGGGCCAAACCGAGAGCAAGCACCCTTGGTTACTTGGGGTGCTTTTCCAAGTAACTCGCCGAAGGCGAAATGCTCTGCCGTTAGGCAGGGCCGCTGTAGATCTTGATCTTGATCTTGATCTAAGCCTTACAAAAGCAAAGCGCCAACAAGCCCACTGATTACCCCGACCAGCATGGTCAGCACCCCCACGATCACCAGCACCTTGGCGTCGAAGGATTTACGCAGCATCAACAGCGACGGCAAGCTCACGCTCGGCAGGGTCATGAGCAACGCCACCGCCGGCGCAGTGCCCAGACCCAACGCCAGCAGCGTCTGTACGATCGGGATTTCGGCCGCCGTCGGGATCACGAACAATGTCCCGACAATCGCCAGCGGCACCAGCCACAACAGGCTGTTGCCCATCGCGCCGTCAACATGAGGGAACAGCCAGACCCGCGCGGCGCCGAGGATCAGCACAGCGATGACGTAGATCGGAATCGTCGTCCAGAACAACTGCCAAATCGTCTTGCCCCAGCGCACCAGCAGGCTGCCTTCCTCTGGCCGCTCGGCATTGGCCACGGCCTCCAGCGCCTGCTCCGGGACGGCTTCCGGGCGGGAAATGCGTTGTGCAACAAGGGACACGCCGATCACCAGCACAAGGCCCGCCACCAGTCGCAGCGCCGTGAAACCCCAGCCCAGCACAAAGCCCATGAACACCAGCGTGGCCGGGTTGAGCACCGGGTTGGCGATCCAGAAGGCCAGCGCCGCGCCCACCGACACGTTCTGCTTGCGCAAGCCCGCTGCCACCGGAGCCGCGCAGCAGCTGCACATCATGCCCGGCAGGGCGAACAGGCCGCCGCGAATGGTCGAGCCGAGTCCGGCGCGGCCGAACATCTTCAGCAGCCAGTCCCGGGGAATCAGCACCTGCAACAGCGAGCCGAGGATGACCGCCAGCACCGCGGCTTTCCAGATCGCCAGGAAGTACACCTGGGCGTACGCCAAAGCGGCAGCCCATGGCGTAGCCGGGTTGTCGTTGATGATCGAGGCGCCGATGGTGTGGGTGTCGGCGGCGATGAAGGATTTCAGGTAATACGGCGACCACTTGACGTAGTACAAGCCGATGGCGGCCACCAGCAGGAACGCCAGGGGTTTCCACCAGAACGACCAGCCGCGGCGTTCGGAGGTGAGCGGGAGGGCAGTCATGACAGGCACCAGAGCAGGAAATCGTGGGGGCGGGATGATACGCCGTGGCCGGGCATTATAGTAGGTGTCGCAAGGTATGTCGGCTCACGCCCGTCCGCCGAAATCCAGCCCGGAGGCGCGCAGCAGTTCCTGGGTGTAGGGCTGGCGCGGATGACCGAAGATAACCCGCGCCGGCCCTTGCTCGACCACTTTGCCGTCCTTGATCACCAGCACGTCGTGGGCCAATGCATGCACCACCGCCAGGTCGTGGCTGATGAACAGATAACTGAGGCCGTGACGAATCTGCAAATCCCGCAGCAAGGCAATGATCTGTTTTTGCACGGTGCGGTCCAGCGCGGAAGTGGGCTCGTCTAGCAAGATCAGCTCCGGTTCCAGCACCAGCGCCCGGGCTATGGCCACACGCTGTCGCTGACCGCCGGAGAATTCATGGGGGTAACGGTGACGGCTCTCCGGGTCGAGACCGACTTCGCCGAGCACGCGGATCACCGTCTGTTCACGTTGGGCCGGTGTGCCGATGCCGTGGGTCAGCAGCCCTTCGGCGATGATCTGCTGCACCGTCATGCGCGGACTCAAGCTGCCGAAAGGGTCCTGAAACACCACCTGAATGCGCTTGCGCAACGGCCGCATCAGTTGCTGGCTGCGCAGGCTCAGCTCCTTGTTGGCGAAACGGATGCTGCCTTCGGAATCGATCAGCCGCAGGATCGCCTGGCCCAGGGTCGATTTGCCCGAGCCGGACTCGCCGACGATGCCCAGGGTCTGGCCTTTCAACAGCTCGAAACTCACCCCGTCCACCGCCTTGATGTACTGCCGCTCGCGCCGCAACAACGGCTTGGGCAGGGGAAACCAGACCTTCAGCGCGTCCACCGACAGCAGGGTCTGGGTGTGCTCGCCGGGCACCGGTTCGCCGTCGGGTTCGGCATTGATCAGCAGGCGGCTGTAGGGGTGTTGCGCAGCGGCGAACAGCGTCTGGCAATCCGCCTGCTCGACGATTTCGCCGGCGCGCATCACGCAGACCCGCTGGGCGATGCGCCGGACCAGATTGAGGTCATGGCTGATCAGCAGCAGCGACATGCCCAGCCGTTGTTGCAGGGATTTGAGCAGTTCGAGAATCTTGAGCTGCACCGTCACGTCCAGTGCCGTGGTGGGCTCGTCGGCGATCAGCAGCTCGGGTTCATTGGCCAGCGCCATGGCAATCATCACCCGCTGGCGCTGCCCGCCGGACAGTTGATGGGGCAGGGCCTTGAGCCGCTGCGGCGGGTTCTGGATGCCCACCAGCCCGAGCAGTTCCAGAGTGCGCTCGCGGGCGGCCTTGCCCTTGAGGCCCTTGTGCATGGCGAGGATTTCGCCGATCTGTTTCTCCACAGTGTGCAACGGGTTCAGCGAGGTCATCGGCTCCTGAAAGATCATGGCGATGCGGTTGCCACGCAGCCCCCGCAGCACCTTGTCGCTGGCGTGCAGCAGGTCGACGCCCTTGTAACGAATGCTGCCCTGGGTGCTCACGGACTTGGCCGGCAGCAGCCGCAGGATCGAGTGCGCGGTCACCGACTTGCCCGAACCGGACTCACCGACCAGCGCCAGGCACTCGCCGGGCTGGATGTCGAGGTCGAGGCCGTGCACCACTTCGGCGCCGTTGAAAGCGACGCGCAGGTTGCGGATCTGGATCAGAGGGTCAGTCATGGCAGCGCTCAAGTCCGTGGGTCGAAGGCGTCACGGCAGGCTTCGCCGATGAACACCAGCAGTGTGAGAATCAACGCCAGGGCGCAGAACGCCGTGACGCCCAGCCACGGCGCTTGCAAGTTGCGTTTGGCCTGACCGATGAGTTCGCCTAGGGACGCGCTTTCGGCGGGCATGCCGAAGCCAAGGAAATCCAGCGCGGTGAGGGTGGCGATGGCGCCGGTCACAATGAACGGCAAGTAGGTGAGGGTGCTGGTCATGGCGTTGGGCAGAATGTGTCGCCACATCAGCGCGCCGTCGCTGAGGCCCAGGGCGCGGGCGGCTTTGACGTATTCCAGATTGCGCCCGCGCAGGAACTCGGCGCGGACCACGTCGACCAGCGCCAGCCAGGAAAACAGCGACATGATTCCCAGCAGCCACCCGAAGTCCGGCTCGACGAAGCCCGACAGAATGATCAGCAGGTACAGCACCGGCAGCCCCGACCAGACCTCCTGCAAGCGCTGGCCGATCAAATCCGCCAGCCCGCCGTAATAGCCCTGAATCGCTCCGGCGAACACGCCGATCACCGTGCTGATGGCGGTCAGCGCCAACGCGAAGAGTATCGATACGCGGGTGCCGAACAGCACCCGCGCCATGACGTCCCGCGCCTGGTCGTCGGTGCCCAGCCAGTTGCGCGCGCTGGGCGGGCTGGGGGAGGGCTCGCGCAGTTCGTAATTGACTGTGTCGTAGCTGAAGGGGATCGGCGCGAAGAGCATCCAGCCGCCCTTGTCGACGATCAGTTTGCGCACGTAATCGCTGGAGTAGTCCGGCTCGAAGGGCAGTTCGCCGCCGAAGTCGGTCTCCAGGTACTGGTGCATCGCCGGGAAGTACAGCTCGCCCTGATAGCGCACGATCAGCGGCTTGTCGTTGGCGATCAGTTCGCCGCACAGGCAAATCACCAGCAGCGCCACGAACAGCCACAGCGACCACCAGCCACGCCGGTTGGCCTTGAAGTTGGCGATGCGGCGCTGGTTTTGCGGGGAAAACTCGAACATCAGGCGCTCCTCGCGGAAAAGTCGATGCGCGGGTCGACCAGCGTGTAGCACAGGTCGCCCACCAGCTTGATCAACAGGCCGAACAGGGTGAACAGAAACAGCGTGCCGAAGACCACCGGGTAATCCCGGGACACCGCCGCTTCGTAGCTCATGCGGCCGATGCCATCGAGGCCGAAGATGGTTTCGATCAGCAGCGAGCCGGCGAAGAACACCTCAATCAGCGCCTGGGGAATGCCCGCCACCACCAGCAGCATGGCGTTGCGGAACACATGGCCGTAGAGCACGCGCTGCTCGCTGAGACCCTTGGCCCGTGCGGTGACCACGTACTGGCGACCGATCTCGTTGAGGAAGCTGTTTTTGGTGAGGATGGTCAGGGTGGCGAAGCCGCCTATGACCAGCGCACTGACCGGCAGCACCAGATGCCACAGGTAATCGCGCAGCTTGCCCAGCGGCGAGAGGCTGGCGAAGTCGTCGGAGAACAGCCCTTGGGCCGGAAACCAGCTCCAGTAGCTGCCGCCGGCAAACACCACGATCAGCAGAATGGCGAACAGGAACGCCGGGATGGCGTAGCCGATGATGATCAGCGTGCTGCTCCAGACATCGAAGCGGCTGCCATGGAGCACGGCCTTGCGGATGCCCAGCGGGATCGAGATCAGGTACGTGATCAGGGTCGCCCAGAGCCCGAGGGATAGGGTCACCGGCAGCTTTTGCAGGATCAACCCGGTCACCGTGGCGCCGCGAAAAAAGCTGCTGCCGAAATCCAGCTGCGCGTAATGGGTGAGCATCAGCCACAGGCGCTCGTGCAGCGGTTTGTCGAAACCGTATTGGTGCTTGATCGCTTCGACCAGCTCCGGGTCCAGGCCTTGGGCGCCCCGGCTGATGCCGCCGGTGGCCGCGACCTCGCCACCGCCGCCACCGATGCCGCCCGCCGGGCCCATGCCCTGAACCCGGGCGATGGCTTGCTCGACGGGACCGCCCGGGGCGGCCTGCACGATGAGGAAGTTGACCACCAGAATGCACAGCAGCGTGGGAATGATCAGCAGCAGTCGACGCAGGGTGTAGGCGAGCATGTCACTGGCCCTCCGTTGTTGGTGCAGCACGGCTATTAGCGCTGTTGCTGTGTGTCGCCAGCTGCGCGGCCATCTGCGCATCGGTCAGCGGCACGCGGCTGACTTCCCACCAGCTTTCCAGACCGACGTCATAGATCGGTTCGATCGCCGGCCGGCCAAAGCGGTTGGCGAACACCACTGGCGTGCCCTGGGAGTAATAGTTTGGAATCATGTAGAAACCCCAGAGCAGCACCCGATCCAAGGCGCGGGCGTAGTGCAGCATGTCGTTGCGGTTGTTGGCCGCCACCAGACCATCGATAAGGCGATCGACCGCCGGATTGCGCAGCACCATGGCGTTGGAACTGCCGACCTGCCGCGCGCTTTGCGAGCCGAACAGGTTGTACAGCTCGCGGCCGGGGGAGAGGATCGGATTGCCGTTGCTCGGCAGCGTGACCACGATCATGTCGTAGTCCCGGGCGTTCAGGCGGTTCATGTACTGCGCCGAGTCCACGCGACGAAAATTCAGGGTGATGCCGATCTGCGCCAGCACCCGCTTGTACGGCAGCACCAGCCGCTCGAAACCGCCCTGGCCGTCGAGGAAGGAAAACTCCAGCGGCTGACCGGCGGCGTTCACCAGCCGGTTGTTCTTCGCGTGCCAGCCGGCCTCGGCCAGCAGTTTGAGGGCCTTGAGCTGCTTGTCGCGGATGTAGCCGCTGCCGTCGGTCTTCGGTGCGCGCCAGACCTGATCGAAGACTTCGTCCGGGATCTGCCCGCGCAGGGGCTCGAGGAGGCTCAGCTCCTGGGCGTCGGGCAGCTCGGTGGCGGCCATCTCGCTCTTCGGGAAGTAGGTTTGTTCGCGCACATAGAAGTTGCGCATGATCTGGCCGTTGACCCACTCGAAATCCCAGAGCATCGCCAGGGCCTCACGGACACGCCGGTCCTGGAACATCGGCTTGTCGAGATTGAACACGAAGCCCTGACCGGCCACCGGGCGGCGTTTAGCCAGAATGGTCTTTTGCAGACGGCCCTCCTGCAAGCTCGGCGCGGTGTAGCCGACGACGTAGCCAGCCGAGGAGAACTCGCGGTTGTAATCGAAGTTGCCGGCCTGGACCAGTTGCCGGGCCACGTCGACATCGCCGTAGAAATTCACCGTCAGTGCGTCGAAGTTGTAGAGCCCACGGCTGACCGGCAGGTCTTTGCCCCACCAGTCCTTGACCCGCTCGAAGCTGACACTGCGCCCGGCGTCGACCCGCGAGACCCGATACGGCCCACTGCCCAGTGGCGGTTCGAAGCCGCCGCCCTTGGTGAAGTCGCGGGTTTTCCACCAGTGCTCGGGCAGGATGCGCAGGCTGGCGAGGTCCAGGGCGAGGGTGCGATTGGTGCCGGTTTTGAAATCGAAACGGATCTGCCCCGGCGCTTCGATGACCGCGTCCTTGACGTCAGCGTACAGCGGGCGATAGCTGAAGCTGCCCTGGGTAATTAGCGTCTGCCAGGTGTAGCGCACGTCTTCGGCGGTAATCGGCGTGCCGTCATCGAAACGCGCCTTGGGGTTGAGGTAGAAACGCACCCAGAGGTTATCGGGGTCGCGCTCCATTTTCTCGGCGACCAATCCGTACACCGTGTAGGGCTCGTCCAGTGAGCGATAGGCCAGCGGCGCATACACCCACGTGTCGATCTGGCTCACGGAAATGCCCTGATCGACATAGGGCGTGAGGTAGTTGAACTGGCCGATCTCCTCGGACGCGCGGCTCATGGAACCGCCTTTGGGCGCATCAGGGTCGACGTAATCGAAGTGCTGGAAATCAGCGGCGTATTTCGGCGCTTCGCCATAGACGGTCAGCGCATGCACCGCCGCGGCAGACACTTGGGAGATACCCAGCAGCAGCGAGCCAGACAACAGCACCGAGTACAGCAATGCCCCGCCCGGTAAGCGGCGCGGCAGAGGAAAGGGGGTGGCGGACATGCGGACATCCTTGAGTGCAGCCCGACGCGCCGGATCACCTGCGCGTCGGGCGTCAGCGCTTAGAAGTGGTACGTGGCCCGCGCAAAAAGCGTGCGGCCCAGTGGATCGGCGTAACGAGGGTCATAGCCGGACTGGAAGTTGTAGGCCTGGTTGGTGAACGGCGGGTCGCGGTCGAACAGGTTGCGCACGCCGGCATCGACGTCCAGCACCTTCTCGAAGGTGTGGCCCACCGACAGGTCCCACAGCGAGTACGACGGCACGGTACCGTTGGTGCTGCGGTCGTAGTCGTTGTAGCCGCTGGTGAAGCGGTTGGTCAGGGAGGCACGGCTGTCGCCCAGGGTCCAGCTGCCGATCAACACGTGTTTCCAGCGCGCGATCACGCCATCACCCTGGAAGTCGCCGACCTTGTCGGTGTATGGACCGTCGATGATGTTCTGGAAGTCATAGCGGTTGACGTAGGTCCCGGTCAGCCCCAGACCGAACTGGCCATACGGCGTGTTCGGGAAGCGGTAATCCAGGGTCACGTCGACACCATTGGTCTTGACGATGCCCAGGTTGGAGTTGCCGGTGACGATGTTGGCGATGGAGCCGTCGGCGTTGCGGATGATGCGGTCGCCGTACAGGTCCGATTGGTCGAACACGGTGGATTCAGGAAACGACTGAATCTGGTTGGAAATGTGAATCCACCAGAAATCCAGGCCCATGGAGAGGTTGTTCATCGGCTGATAAACGAAGCCCAGGGTCACGTTGCGGGCTTTCTCCGGGGACAGGCTCGCGTTGCCACCGCTGCGGTTGAGGAACTGCTGATTGCAGTCACGCCCGGCCTGACCGCCCGGTTGCACGGTACCGCCGGCGCACAGCGTCGGGTCGTCGTAATAACCCTGGCTGTAGGCCAGGCTCTGCGGGGCGTACAGCTCGTACAGCGACGGCGCACGGAAACCTTCGCTGTACGCGCCGCGCATGACCAGCTCTTTGAACGGCTGGAAGCGGAACGAGTATTTCGGGTTGGTGGTGCTGCCGAAGTCGCTGTATTTGTCGTGGCGCACGGCAGCGGTCAGTTCCAGGCTGTCGATCACGGGGACGTTCAGCTCGGCGTATTCGGCCTTGACGCTGCGATCGCCGGACACGGAACCGGCCGAGTCCAGGCCCAGGCTGTCGATGTCATCGACGAAGTCCTCGTAGTTCTGGTGCAGCTTTTCCTTGCGGTATTCGCCGCCCAGCGCCAGACCGGATTCCCCGGCGCCGAACCAGTTGCCGATCTCGCGGCTGATACGTCCGTCCACGCCATAAACGCGGCCAACGGCGGTGGAGTATTCGCCGTGGTACGCCGCATCGTCGATGTACTGCTGACCCGCCGCCGATTGCGCGCCGAACGGGTTGAGCAGGCCGCTGGCCAGGCCCGCTTTGAGGGCGGCGTCGCTGGCGTAACCCGATGTCACGCTGGAAACGACTTTGCTCTGGTTGTAGTTGGCGCCCAGGTTGTAATCCCAGCCGCCGACGGTGCCGTCGAAGGTCAGCAACAGGCGCTGGTTGGTGTTCTGGTCCTTGCTGCCACGGGGGCCCGCGGCGGTCTCACGCCAGGCGGTGTCCACCGGTTGGGTCGGGTCGAGGGCGAAGTTGTTCGGGCCGGGGGTGATGCCGTTGCCCGGGTAGTAGGGCGAAGACGGGTCGATGCTCAGGCCGGTCAACGGCGCCGGGCCGATGCTGGTGGCGTTGTTGTTGCGGGCAAAGAAGTATTCGAGGCTGACGTTGTGGTCTTCGGCCAGCTTGCCGGTGGCGCGACCGAAGAACGAGGTCTTCTCGGTCTGCGGCACCAGGTCGATGTAATCGCGGGTGCTGAACCGGCACAGCCCGTTCACGCTCACCAGACCAGGTCCCGCGCAGTTGGGCGCGAGGGGGTTGGTGCTGTTGTTGCTCTGGTAGTAGTTGCCGGGATAAGCGGTGCCGGAGGTCTGGTTGAGGCCGCGGCCCGGGACGTAATCCTTGTCGAACGAACGGTCGTTGGCGTCGAGGTTCTGCTGCTTGTTGTAGTTGAACACGCCCATGACGTTGAAGCGGTCTTCGTCCAGATCGCCGAAACCCCAGCTGGCGCTGACGTCTTTGCTGGCGCCGCCACCGCTGGCGGTCGGGGTGTCGCCGCCGAGGCTCAGGGTGCCGTCGGTCAGGGATTTCTTGGTGATGAAGTTGATCACGCCGCCGATGGCGTCGGTGCCGTACAGCGCCGAGGCACCGTCGCGCAGCACTTCGATGCGGTCGATGGCGGCGAACGGAATCATGTTCAGGTCGATGGCGCTGCCGTTGGGCGTGCCGACGCCGGACAAGGCGTTGTTGGCCAGACGGCGGCCGTTGAGCAGGATGAGCGTTTTGTTGGCGCCGATGCCGCGCATGTCGGCATAGGAAGCGCCGCCAGTGGACGCACCGACCGAGCCTGCGCTGTTCATCATCGACTGGCTGCCGGTGATGCGCTGGACCATCTGCTCGGTGGTGGTCACGCCTTGCTTCTTCAGTTCGTCGGCACGCAGGATGGTCACCGGCACGGCGGTTTCCGCATCGGCCCGGCGCACGGCCGAACCGGTCACTTCCACCCGTTTGAGCTGGGTGGTCGCCGGCGCAGCAGCCACCGCCGCCGCGGGGACAGCGGCTTCACTGCCAGGTGCGGCATCGGCGGCGCTGTCCGTGCTGTCGGCGCCATAGGCCGGGCTCATGCCGACCGCCAGTGCGCAGATCAGCGCACGGGGGTGGCGTTGTACGGCAACAACAAGGGGCTTGAGGGTAAAACCGGGAAAGCTCATCAGCATGGTAGTTTCCGACTTATTCCAGATGTTATTGAAATGGCCTTGTGAGCCCTCGTTGCTCCGACACGGTGATGGCGGTCGGGAATTTCCTTATTTCAAACAAGCCGCTCCCCTCCGGGGCAAAAACCCGGACGGCGGTGAATCGGGAGTAGGGTGCGCAGGGCCGCAGCGGGGTGCGGCGCCTGCTTCAGGTGCAGATCAGGTGCGGGTCATGTGTCGATCATTTGGACGTCATCACTGAAATCCTGGTGATGCCCGAGCGCTCGATCGACGCCATCGCCTTGGCCACCTGGCCGTAGTTGACGTTGGTGTCGGCCTGCAATTGCACGCGCACCTCCGGGTCCTTGGCCTTGACGTCCTTGAGGCTGAGCTCCAGGGATTCCGGCGCGACTTCGGATTTGGCCAGGTAGAACTTGCCGTCCTGATCGACGCTGACCACCACCGGGTCTTTCTTGTCGGCGGGCGCGACGGCGTCGGTTTTCGGCAGGTTGACCTTGATGGCGTTGGTCATCAGCGGCGCGGTGACGATGAACACCACCAGCAGCACAAGCATCACGTCCACCAGCGGCGTGACGTTCATTTCGCTGAGCACTTCATCGCTGTCTTGGGTGGAGAACGACATCAGCTCGCCTCCCGCACAGTCTGGCTGTGCTTGCTGGCGATGGCCTGACGGTTAATGGCGAAGGCGCTGCGCTGGGCGAGGGCGTCGAAGTCGTGGGCGAAGTCATCCATGTCGGCGACGGCGAGCTTGAGACGGCGCAGGAAGAAGTTGTAGATCAGCACTGCCGGGACCGCGACGGCGATGCCGACACCGGTGGCAATCAGGGCGTGACCGATGGGGCCGGCCACGGTTTCCAGGCTCGCCGAACCGCTGGCGCCGATGCTTTGCAGCGCTTCCATGATGCCCCAGACCGTACCGAACAGGCCGATGAACGGCGCCGTGCTGCCGATACTGGCGAGGATGGCCTGGCCGGCTTCCAGGGCGCGGCGTTCTTTCTGGATCTGCTGGCGCAGGTTGCGCTCCAGCCGGTCGGAGCGGTTGATGGTGTGGGCGAGCTGCTGGGTGTTGCGCGGCGTGTCGTCCACTGCCATGGCTTCGAAACCGCTGTTGGCGATCCGCGCCAGTGAGCCCGGGTATTGACTGGAGTGCTCGGCGGCGGTGAGCAGATCCGGCGCTGCCCAGAACGCTTTGGCGAACTGTTTGTTTTGGGTCTTCAAGCGTACGTACTGTGCGGATTTGATCAGCAACAGTCCCCAGCTCAGCACCGAAAACACCACCAGCGCCCAGAGCACGCCGGGGACAATCATCGAAGAGATCGATTCGTTCATGGTTACACCTCACCCGCTATATAAAGAGTTGTTGTTGATGGGCTGACCGGGTTCATTCGGGCAGCTTGAAGTCGATGGTTTGCGTCGCGAAGCCTTCGATCGGGGTGTCGCCGCGCTTGGCCGGAATAAATTTCCAGTTGCGCACCGTTTCCACCGCTGCATCGTCCAGCACCTGCTTGCCGCTGGACTTGGTCACCTCCACCGTGCCGGCGCGGCCGTTGGGCAGCACCTTGATGCGCAGGATCACGCGGCCTTCCATGCCCTTGCGCAGTGCCGCACCGGGGTATTCCGGTGGCGGGTTGCCCAGGCTGGCGAGCCCGGAAATCGCGGCCGATTCCTTGACCGGTGCCGCCGGTGCAGCCGCCGGGGCAGCGGGGGCAGGCGAAGGTGACGGGGCGGCCGGCGCAGGCGGGCTCGGCGCAGCGGGTGCTGGCGGTGCGGGCGGCGTTGGCTTTTTCACCGGTTCGGGTTTCTTCACCGGCTTGGGCTTCTCGACCTTCGGTTTCTCGACGGGCTTCTCCACCGGTTTCGGCGGCCGCTTGAGCGCGTCGGGGTCCTCGACCGGTTGCTCCGGTTCGGGAGGCGGCGGAGGCGGTGGTGGCTCGGGCAGAGGCGGCGGGGGTGGCTCAGGTGGCGTTTGGGGCGTTGGCGGTGTCGGGCTGGTCAATTCGACGGTCATCTCGGGCACTTGCGGCGCAACTTCCGGGACGTCGGCTTTAGCGGTCTGCATATACCACCAGAGGGCGCCGTGAATAAGGACCGAGGCGGCAATCAATATCAACACGTGCGTGCGGCTTAGTTCACCCGGGCGCGATGTGTTTTCCTTGAAAGGAATACGCGGCCAGGCCATGGACAGTTCGTCCGGTGCCGGGTCAGGTATGGCTTTCGTTTTTACCGCGTCATTCATTAAAGCTCCCTCGGGTTGTTGAAGGGCAATAAGGGTCCGTTCAAACAAGTTGCCGTGCTTGAAGTTGACGTCCGTGCTGTCGGATGCACGAGGCCTGGGAAAGCAGGTCTTTAAGAGAACTGCCTTTATAAGTGCTGTTGCAGCGTGGGCTATGGAGAAGACATTGAATTTCCCTGATTTCTTGTTGAGTACGAAGACGTACGTCTTTATTTCAGAATGACTACCTAACGATCATCGCTATTGCAACCGCTATGCCAGCGCAGGGCTCTAGCGCGGCATTTATGGCCTGGGGCGGGGCGATGTCGCATTCCTGTAACTTTTTAGCGAATTTCATTTGATCGGGCTCCGTTCACGTTATGGAGGCAGGGACAGTTACCTGAACAGGGGGCGAACCTATTCATTCAGGTTCACCGCGTGGTTGCGCGTTGACCTGTTCCGGTTGAATCAGAAGTGCAATGCACCAAACGTGATTAAGTAGGTGCAAGTTGGTGCGTGAGTATTCAAGTGATCATTGGGGTGTTTCCTGAAAGTGTGACTTGTCGGTCAGGGGGTGGAGAGTCGTTATCGTTGTCGTGCACTGACTAAAAATGATCAGTGATGCCTTTTAGTGTGTGCAGATCAACAGCGAGCAATCGAGCGGGTAATTCAAAACGTTATGGGAGCAGGCGCGCCTGTCCCGAATTGGAACAATAAAAAGTGGCTACTGAATCGCTATAAAAGCGGCAGCCGTTGAAACGAAATAAAGGTAAGGCACTGCAGCGCATTGGCGCTGGGTTTCAGCCGGAGCGCTGAAGGGAGATGGGGCGGATGGCAGGCTCGCTGACGGAGGCGTGCAGCGGATAAGGCGAGGCGCGGCGTGGGCGGATCGGGTGTGAGGGGCGCATGTCTGGCACGAATCGAATTCCTTATCGACGGACGCCAGACTTCTGGTCGGCGTCCTGCACTGTTTCGGACGGGGTAGTGTCCGGTTTCTGCCCGTGGGTGCGGGGTGCGCACCGTTTGGCAGCGTAGACTCGCGGCAGCCTGGGCTGGACGCGAAGCGTTTCGTGGTACTGACGTTCCACAACAGAAACACTAGAAAGAAGTGTGCCAAAACGTGTCCGGTTGTAACATTTTTGACGCAGTGTCCCTTTTCCGTGGCGTTCGGCCTGTCTGGTAAGCGCCTGTCCCCCGGTGCCACTACCTTTGGAGCGCATCAATGAGCCACTTTTTTCCTGATCGTCCGGGTTATCGCCCGCTTCGCGAACGCTTCATGGCGGCAGCCACGGCCGCTGGCGCACGATTGAGCGAATACGTCCACCCGCTGACGGGGCCGTTTGGCGAGACGCTGGCCACGGATGTCGCCTGGCTCGGCGACCCGGGTGCGCAGCGGGTGTTGGTGGCGTTGAGCGGCACCCATGGCGTCGAGGGCTATTACGGTTCCGATTGCCAGAGCCGCTGGCTCGAGGGTTTTGACCCACGCTCGTTGCCCGAGGGCGTGGCGATCATGATGACTCACCTGATCAACCCCTGGGGCACGGCGTGGATGCGCCGGGTCAATGAGGACAACCTCGATCAGAACCGCAACTATCTCGACTTCAGCCGGCCATTGCCGGACAACCGCGACTATGCCGATGTCCACGCTATCTATGCCTGCAATCAGTTGCGCGGGCCCCGGCGGGATCAGGCTGACGCGTTGTTTCAGGCAGCGATCGACGCGCGGGGTTGGGCAGGGCTGATGTCGGTGGTGGAGGCGGGGCAATACGCATTCCCCGATGGCCTGTTCTTCGGCGGCCGCGAGCCGAGCTGGTCCAATCGCACGCTGCGCAGCATCGTCGGGCAGTATTTGCAGGACGCCGAGGTGGTGACCTGTTTTGACCTGCACACCGGCGCCGGTGCTTACGGTCATCCGATGCTGATGAGTATCGTTGAATCCGCCTACCCGGCGCTGGAGGACGCGAAAGCGTTATTCGGGCCGTGGCTGTTCACCCTGATCACCGGCGCCAATCGGGTCAGCGAAACGGGTGTCGCGGCGACGTCCACCGGCTACACCTCGCAGATGCTCCTCGACGCGCTGCCGGGTGTGCACCTGATGCCGTTTGTCATTGAATGCGGCACGTACCCGGGCGCAGACGTACATGGGCATTTGCGTGACGATCACTGGCTGCACCTGCACGGCGACCCGCTGGACGAAACCGGGCG
The DNA here is from genome assembly GCF_053903055.1 of Pseudomonas sp. AK106. NCBI lineage: Bacteria > Pseudomonadati > Pseudomonadota > Gammaproteobacteria > Pseudomonadales > Pseudomonadaceae > Pseudomonas > Pseudomonas sp. AK106. The sequence goes on along the minus strand of NZ_CP096426.1, from coordinate 3,153,704 downwards.
GCGGATCAAGCAGGGGCTGCTGGAGCAGTTCTATCCGGCGGACCCGGACTGGCAGGAAGTGGCGTGGGTCAGGACGCGGCAGGTATGGGACCGGGCGCTGGCGGCGTTGCCGGGGATTCGTGCAACCAAATAATGGGTCGAGCGCGGGGGGAGGACTCCGGTCCTCCAGACAACGCGCTATCTCGCAGCGAACACTGTCCGTTAACCCACCAGCAGCCGCTGCGCCAGCGCTGGCAACAGCACCTCGCACGACGCTTCTATCTTGAGATCCAGCAGATCATCCGCCCGGGTTTTGCCCAGGTTGATGGCGATCAGCGGTTTGCCCTGATCGCTGATGGCGCGGCACAGGCGAAACGCCGAAAACGCCATCAACGATGAGCCCACGACCAGCAGGCCCTGGGCTTCTTCCACGCGCTGCATGGCCTTGGCTGCAGTAGGCGGCGCGACGTTTTCACCGAAAAACACCACGTCAGGTTTCATTCGCTCGCCGCCGCAATGGGGGCAGTGGGGCACCTGGAAGCGCTCTTCGAACGCCGGGTCGAGCAGGGTATCGCCATCGGGCGCCTGCACCGCATCGACGCCCGCCAGGTAGGGATTTTGTTCAACGAGGGTCAACTGAATGATGTCGCGCTCGGTGCGCTGGCGGCAGTCCAGGCACAGCACCCAATGCAGGCTGCCGTGCAACTCCACCCCATCATGGCTGCCGGCCTGATCGTGCAAGGTGTCGACGTTCTGAGTGATCACGCCGCTGATGAAGTCGTGCTGCTGCAAGCGCGCAATCGCTTCGTGGGCGGCGTTGGGTTGCGCGGCGCGGACGCGGGGCCAGCCGAGCATCGCCCGGGCCCAGTAACGGCGCCGGGCCTCGGGTGCATTGAGGAATTCCTGAAACATCATCGGCTGCCGACCCCGACGCACGCCCTCGCTGTCGCGGTAATCCGGGATTCCGGAGGAGGTGCTGATCCCGGCGCCGGTCAGGACGACGAACGAGCGGTCGTGCATCCAGTGCAGCAGGGTGTCGACGTGGGTGTCAGGTCCATCAGGCATGCACAGGTCCTCTTGATCGGCTGTGCGCTGATACTAGTAGGACCGGCTCCGTGCGGGAAGGGGCCCCAGTGAGCACCTTCAATTCTGCAGCGTGACGCCTGACGTCTTCCCGGCTGAAGCCAGTCCTACAGGTTGACCGCGTTGTGTCAGTCGGACCACTGCAAATCTCCGGTGGCGCCGCGGTCAATTTGTAGGACAGGCTTCAGCCGGGAAGGGGCCGGTGCGAGCACTATCAATCTCGAACCCGGCCCTGACCGTACCTAGCTCAACAACTCCGCAAACGCCTTGTCATCCTCCAGCACCTTCGGCAGGGCGGCGAACAGGGCATCCAGGTCAATCCCGTCCAGCAACGGCCCGTCGACTTCCTGCCTGGCCTGCGCGGTGGCGCCGCCGTGATTCTCCAGCGCGGCAGAAATGGTCAATGCCTGAGCCACGATCCGGGGCTGGGTCGCATCCCCCGGCGCCTGCATGGGCCGCGCCTGATAGGCGATGGCGTTCTGGATGACCTCCGGCAATCCCCAGCGCCGGGCCAGTTCCGCGCCGACTTCCGGGTAGCCAAAGCCCAGCTGCAGCGTTTCGATGGCCGCGCGGCCGGTCGTCCCGGTCTTGGTCACGCTGTTGATGCGCTCGGCAACGGCGGGCGCGCCGGTCTGGATCAGCAGTTCGCCGATGTCGTGCATGACCCCGCAGGTGAAGGCGATTTCCGCATCGGCGCCGGACTGTTTCGCCAGCAAACGGCAGATCCCCGCCACCTGAAAACTCTTCAGCCAGAAGCCCTTCAGATCAAAACTCGGGCCTGCCTTGAACGCGCCGGTCACCGCCGACGCCAGCACCAGCGTGCGCAGAGTGTTGAAGCCCAGGCGCATGGCCGCGTCCTCGATGCTCGACGACTCCCGGGCCCCGCGAAAGCGCGCGGAGTTGGCCAGCCGCAGAATCTTCGCCGCGATCACCGGGTCCTTTTCGATGTTGCCGGCAATGCTGCCCAGGTCCGACGACGGGCTGTCGAGTTGTTTGATCAGGTCCTGCGCCACCTTGGGAATGCTGGGAAGACTGCTCAAATCGGCGAACAATTGATCGATACCCATGGGTGCTGCTCCTGTCTCGGACGATTTACACACCATAGGCAACATTGGCGAAACTGCACGGGTCGGCCGGCGGTTTTGCTACAGACGACACAAACCCCGATGCTTGAGTCGGGCCGCCCAGGATCTTTTTCAGCTCATCTGCCGCGGAGGCGGTTTGCGGGGAGAAAAATCAGTAATATGGCGGCACACCGGAACGGGTCGCGTCCTGCTCCGGGCCTTATCGATGAAACGCCAGACGCCGGACACTCCCGGCCGCGCTGGCCTGGACATAGAGGGTGTCATGGGTAACGACAGCATTAACTGGGACAAGCTCGGCTTCGACTACATCAAGACCGACAAACGCTATCTGGCTCACTGGCGCGATGGCGAGTGGGACCAAGGCACCCTGACCGAAGACAACGTGCTGCACATCAGCGAAGGCTCGACCGCGCTGCATTACGGTCAGCAATGCTTCGAAGGCCTCAAGGCCTATCGCGCCAAAGACGGCTCGATCAACCTCTTCCGCCCCGACCAGAACGCCGCGCGCATGCAGCGCAGTTGCAGCCGCCTGTTGATGCCCCATGTGCCGACCGAGCAGTTCATCGAAGCGTGCAAGCAAGTGGTCCGCGCCAACGAGCGTTTCATCCCGCCGTACGGCACCGGCGGCGCGTTGTACCTGCGCCCGTTCGTGATCGGCGTCGGTGACAACATTGGCGTGCGCGCTGCGCCCGAGTTCATCTTCTCGGTGTTTTGCATCCCGGTGGGCCCGTACTTCAAGGGCGGCATGAAGCCCCACAACTTCGTCATCTCCAGCTACGACCGCGCCGCACCACAAGGCACCGGCGCGGCGAAAGTCGGCGGTAACTATGCCGCGAGCATGATGCCCGGCGCCGAGGCCAAGAAAGCCAACTTCGCCGACGCCATCTACCTCGATCCGTTGACCCACACCAAGATCGAAGAAGTCGGCTCGGCCAACTTCTTCGGGATCACCCACGACGACCAGTTCATCACCCCGAAATCGCCGTCCGTGCTGCCAGGCATCACTCGTCTGTCGTTGATCGAACTGGCGCAGAGCCGTCTGGGACTGAAGGTCACCGAGGGCGAGGTGTTCATCGACAAGCTCGACCTGTTCAAGGAAGCCGGCGCGTGCGGCACCGCGGCGGTGATCACCCCGATCGGCGGCATCAGCTACAAAGACAAACTGCACGTGTTCCACAGCGAAACCGACGTCGGTCCCGTGACCCAGCGCCTGTACAAAGAGCTGACCGGCATTCAGTCCGGGGACATCGAAGGCCCGGCGGGCTGGATCGTCAAAGTCTGATCCGACGCGTCCTGCACGTCCGAAAGCCACCGCCTTGCGCGGTGGTTTTTTTTTGCCTTCGATTTGGTCAGGTACGTCATCGCAGACGTCAGGGTATGAAACCACTGAACTGATCACCCGGTGCAACGCCGGTGGGTGAGCTAGGGTTCAAGCGCGCGCGTTCTTTTAGTGGGCCCGGCTTTGGCGGGTGATTTAGCCAAAACACCTGCCGGAAATTGACCGACGTCCGTCACCGACGACAAAAAAGGATACCTCATGCACCCACCCGTCTGGTTCCGTCCCGGCGCTTTCAACCGGCCGCTGACCCTGTCCCTCGGCCTGCTCGCCGCCACCCTGGTGTCCAGTGCATGGGCAGACGACTATCCCCACGCCCAGGAACCCATTGGCACGGTCGAGCAGATCTACGACGGCGCCATGCTCCCGGACCTGGCGGTCAGCACCTATCGCAATATCGGCCGACTGTTCCCCACCCACACGATCAAGGCCGGCGATCACCCCTATGCGCTGCCGAAGTCGGATCGGCAACTGCCCAACGTGCGCTTCACCGTCGAGGGCAAAAAGTACGACCTCTATGACTTCGTGGCGCTGGACAGTATTACCGCGATGCTGGTGATCAAGGACGGCAAGATCGTCTTCGAAACCTACCAGCGCGGCAACACTGAAAAGACCCGCTGGATGTCGATGTCCATGGCCAAGTCCATCACCTCGACCCTGACGGCGGCGGCGATCAGGGATGGCCTGATCAAGGGCCTTGACGCCCAGGTGGTCGACTACGTGCCGGCCCTCAAAGGCAGCGCCTACGACGGGGTGACCGTGCGCAACGTGCTGATGATGTCGTCGGGTGTGAAGTGGAACGAGACCTACACCGATCCGGCGTCGGACCGGCGGGCGTTGCTCAAGGCGCAGATTTCCCAGCAGCCTCACTCGGCCATGGCGCTGATGGCAAGCCTGCCGCGCGCTGCCGAGCCCGGCACGGTGAATAACTACAGCACCGGTGAAACCCAGGTTCTCGGCGAGATTGTGCGGGGTGCGGTGAAGATGCCGCTGGCCGAGTACCTGTCGAAGAAGATCTGGCAGCCGTTCGGCATGGAAAGCGACGCCACCTGGTGGCTGGACTCGCCTGACGGCGTGGAGATCGGCGGCAGCGGCATCAGCGCCACGCTACGGGATTACGGGCGCTTCGGGCTGTTCTTCATGAACGACGGCAAGATCAACGGCACCTCGATTCTGCCCGACGGCTGGGTCAGGGAAGCGACGCTGCCGACCACCCTCAAGGGCGGCAAAAGCCTGGATTACGGCTACATGTGGTGGACCGCCTGGACCGCGCCCTCCGTCAAAGACGGCGCCTATTCGGCGGTCGGCATCCAGGGCCAGAACATCTACGTCAACCCGGCCAATAACGTCGTGATCGTCACCTTCGGCGCACAGCCCAAGCCGGTGGACAAAGAGCCCATCGACCCGATGGCCTTCTTCGATGCGGTGGTCGCGGCGTTGAAGTGACCTTGTATGCATCGCTGGCCCCACCGCGCACGCCTGACCTGCAGGCGCGCGTTTGCCTGCCAAGAGGCGGGCATGGGCACCTCATCCGTTGATGTAATAAATGCACAGCGACAGCGTGACCAGCGAGCCCAGCGTCGAGATCAGGATCGTGCTCGACACCACCGACGCCTCGCGCTTGTAGTACTCGGCCAGCATGAACGGCCCGGTGCCGGTGGGCAGGGCGCTCAACAGCAGGGCAGAGTTGGCCCACAGCGGCGGCAGGTGGAACACCCGATACGCCAGAAACCAGGTGAGCAGGGGGTGAGCGATCAGTTTGATCAGCACCAGCAACGTCGTGCCCTCGCGCGGGCCTTGCTGCTTTTGGGCGAGAAACAGGCCCAGGGAAATCAGCGCGCAGGGTGTCGTCGCAGCCCCCAGCAGGCTGAGGAATGTATCCAGCGCGCCGGGCATTGCCACGCCGGTCGATGCCCAGCAGGCGCCGAGGATGGGCGACACCACCAGCGGGTTTTTCGCCAGCGCCAACAGCACTTTGAGGACGATGCGGTGCACCCGGGCCTCGCTTTGCAGGCCGACTTCGATGCACACCAAGGCGATGCCGAATACCACGCAGACCACCAGCAACGAGGCGATGAGGGCCGGTTCCAGGCCTTCCTGCCCCAGCACCATGACGCACAACGGAATGCCGATGTAGCCGGTGTTGGCATAGGACGCGCTGAGGGCATCAATGCTGGCATCGGCGAAATGGCCGGCCTTGCGGCGCCGCAGCAGTAAGGTCATGACGAACATCGCGAGGGTCGACAGGGTGAAGGTCAGCACGAAGCCCGGGTGCCAGATCTGTGCCCAGGTGGCGTGGGCTGTGGCGGTGAACAGCAGCGCCGGCAAGCACAGCCAGACCACCATTCGATTGATTTCAGACGCGGCGGTCGGTCCGAGGCGGTTGGTGCGGCGACAGAGGTAGCCCACCAGGATGAGCGCGAAGATCGGCAGCAAGACATTCAAAACGGAAGACATCGAACCCGGGCCTATGGCGCAACAAACGAGAGGCGCAGAGTAGAGGGCGCCATCGCCAGGGTGCAACTTTTCTTGTCAGCGAAAAGCAGCGGGGGCGGGCGTTTGGACAGGGTGCTGGCAAAGCGATGCCCGACGGGTGTCGGGCACGGTAACGGGCGTAGCGGTCATTACTTTTTCAGCGGTTTCAGGTTGCCCGGCGCGATGTCGAGGACCTTGCCGTCTTCCATGTTGATCAGCGCGTATTTGTCGCTGATCAACACCCATTGGGTACCTTCCTTTGGTGCGTGCAGGCCCTTGCCTTCCCAGTCCTTGACGCCGACGCGCTCGTCTTTGTACAGGTCATGGGTGGTGTCGCCCACCTTGTACTGCTCATTGGTGTGTTCTGCCTGCACGCTTTTTGTCGCAGGGGTCTGTGCCGCCGCGGCGAAGCTGGCCCCGCCCAAACAAGTAAACACGGCCGCGCAGGCCATCAGTTTCTTCATGTTCATGGGAATTCCTCTAGTCGTTCTTATACGTTCTTCAAGAGATGGTGCGCGCCACGCAAACCCGGCGCGCTGGGTCGCTGCCCCGACTTATTTCTCGATCGGGACAATCTTGGTGATCTGGCCATTGGTGGTCTGCACTTCAACGTATTTGTTGTTGATGCGCACCCATTGACTCATCTTGGCCGGTTCTTCCAGGCCCTTGGCTTTCCAGTCCTTCAGCGCTGCATCCGGGCGCTGAAATTCCTGCGGCGATCGGCTGCCGACTTCGAGCTCCCGCATGTTGTCTCTGGAAGGTTGAATGGTCGGCTCCGTTGCATTGGCGGCCTGCACCGTGAAACTCGCAACGGAAATGCTACCCAGAATCGCCAGACCGGCAATGAGCGATTTGCTGTTCATTCGAAACTCCTTGGCCAGCGCGTGGTGCGCTGTCATTAGTTCCGACCGTGGGCCGCGCAAATCATTCAGTGCAGGTGCTGGCGCGCCGCCCGTTCTGGCGGGCGGCGCTCACGAATATCAAAGGGACAGCGCATCGGCAACGCTGGCCGACAGCGGTGTGGACGGCCGGCCAATCAGACGGCTTAACTGCCGACCGTTGTCGAACAGTGCACCTTTGGCCGCGGCGGCATCGGAGTTGGCGAGCAACTCGGCGACGAATGCCGGCAGCCCCGCGTGCAGCAACGCAGCCTTGTAATCGGCCTCTGGAAGATCGGTGTAGACGACAGGCTTGCCGGATTGCTGCGCAATTTGAGCGGCGAATTCCTTCAGCGTGTAAGACTCGTCGCCGGCCAGTTCGTAGACCTTGCCCGCCTCATCATCAGTCGATGTCAGTACAACGGCCGCCGCCGCTGCATAGTCCGCCCGCGCAGCAGAGCTGATCCGGCCTTCGCCCGCGCTGCCGTAATGCGCGCCGTTCGCCACCGCGTGGGCGACGCCGGCCGTGTAATTTTCGTGGTACCAGCCGTTGCGCAACACCACCGCCGGAACGCCGGACTGCGCCAGCGCCGCCTCGGTCTGCTGATGTTCTTCAGCCAGGCCCAGCGCCGAGGAGTCGGCATGGAGCACGCTGGTGTAGCCCAGCAGTTTGACACCGGCGCGTTGGGCGGCATCGATCACCGCGCGATGCTGAGCCACGCGCTGGCCTACTTCACTGGACGAGATCAGCAGGACCTTCTCGGCGCCTTCGAAAGCGCGGTCGAGCGTGTCCGGCTGCGAATAATCGGCCTGGCGAACCTGCACGCCCTGGGCAGCAAGGTCGGCCACTTTTTCCGGGTCACGGACGGCCGCGACGATCTGCGAGGCAGGCACGGTTTCGAGCAGTTGAGCGATGACGAGGCGGCCAAGCTGGCCTGAGGCACCGGTGATGACGATCATGATGATTCCCGAGAGAAGTGATTGAGCGATCAGCATAGTCACCGTGCTAACCTTTCGTAAGTACGTACGAAAAGGTAAGTGTGATGAACGATATGTCCCCTCCCTCTGCCGGGAGCGTCTCGTTGCTCGAGCGAATCCGTACCGGTGAGGTGCTGGCCCGGGATTGCCCGTCGCGGGAAATCCTCAATCATGTGTGCAGCCGCTGGGGGGTGTTGGTGCTGGTGGTGTTGCTGGACGGCATGCACCGGTTTAGCGAGCTGCGGCGCAAGATCGGCGGGGTCAGCGAAAAGATGCTGTCGCAGACGCTGCAGAGCCTGGAACAAGATGGGTTTGTCGATCGCAAAGCGCTGCCGGTGGTGCCGGCCCACGTCGAATACCGTTTGACCGCGATGGGCGAGGAGGTCGCCTTGCAGATGGACGGGTTAACGTCCTGGATCGAGGAAAATCTGTCGCGCATTCTGGCGGCGCGGGAAGGGAAAGCACCGGCGCTGGAGTGAGCGGTGCTTCTCGTTGCAGAGGCGGGATGCCGCGCTCAAAAAGCGGCATCCCGACTCTGCGCGTTTTGCCTGGCCAGGCAGCAGCCCACCCTCGCTTCACTGCCAGCCAAACCAACGTGCAGTCGGTCTACAGACCGACCAGACGCTTAACGCTTACGCATCATCAACAGCGCAACCACAATCGCCAGGGCGGCGATCCCGGTCGCGATCCAGCCGAGCGACCCAAGTCCGAAGTGGCCAATGCCCAGGCCACCAAAGATCGCACCCAAACCGATACCGGCGTTAGCCGCCGAGATATTCATGGTCGCCGCCAACGCCTGAGCCTTGGAGCCGGCCTGCATCACACGCACCTGGCACACCGGGAACAGTGCGGTGTACGCAACGCCCCACAGCACCAGCGCGGCGATCAGCCAGATATGATCAGTGGCCAGTGGAATGGCGGCGGCCATGCCGACACTCAGAATCACCAGAAACAGCACCATCGCGCCCAGCGGGCTGCGGTCGACCAACTTTCCGCCCCATTGGTTGCCGATCATGCCGACCGCGCCGAAGCCCATCAGCCACCAGCCCACTTGATTGGTCGGCACGCCGGCCAGGGTCTGGAGGATATCGGCCAAGTAGGTGTAGGCCGTGAACATCGCGGTGAACGCCAGCACGGACAGCAACACGTGGGCGAGAAAGCGCGGCTGTTTCAGAATGTCGGTCTGCTTCTCGCCGTGCTTGGCCGGCGAGGAGGGCAAGGTCGGCATGCACAGCTGCATCAGGATGGCGATGACCAGGGAGATAACGGCCAGCACCCAGAAGCTGCCGCGCCAGCCGAGGGTATCGGCGGCGACGGTGCCCAGCGGTACGCCGAACACCAGGGCGGCGGAAATGCCCAGGTAAACCCGCGACACCGCCTGACCCGACTTGCCGGGTGCTGCCAGTTGTCCGGCGGTTTCGCTGGCCGTGCCCCAGAACACGGGCAGGCCCAGCGCCGGAATAAAGCGCGCGAGGGCCATGACCCAAATGTTGGTGGACAGCGCCGCCAGCACGTTGGAGGCGGCAAACACCAGCAGGATGATGGTGAACAGCTTTTTGCGTTCCACGCCGGCCAGTTTTGCCGTGAGGAACGGCCCGAACAGCATCACGGTAAAGGCGAACAGCGTCACCACTTGGCCGGCCACGGCGATGGAGACACCGAGGTCGTGTGCCATCGCCGGAAGCAGTCCGACGATCAGGAACTCAGTGGTGACGATGATGAAGGCGGCGATCGCCATGATCAGGATCTGTATCCCTGACCGAGACGTGGCATCCGGCGCTGACGCCGTTGCGGAGTGTGAGGGTTGCATAGGTGAAGCTCCAAAAGACGATGCCATAGCCTATTGGAGATCTGTATTCTCATCCGCGACATAAATGACTTACTATCGCGAATCCAATTCAGTAATGGTGTTCGCGTTGTTCTCCTCCGAGCGTCTCAAAGGCATTGACGTATTTGTGGCAGTGGCCGATTTCGGCAGCTTCGCCAATGCCGCACTCAAGCTGAACCTGACAGCCTCGGCGGTCAGCAAAGGCATCGCCCGCCTGGAACAGCGGTTGGGCCAGCGTTTGTTCAACCGCACCACCCGGCGGTTGTCCCTCACCGAAGCCGGTGTGAAGTTCTACGCCACCTGCAGCGGCGTGCTGGCAGACCTCGAAGAAGCCGAGCTGGCCCTCGCCTCGGAGCGGCATGAACCCCATGGCCGGGTGCGGATTGATTTGCCCGCGTCCTACGGGCGTCTCCATGTGTTGCCGCTGATTCTCAATTTCGTCAAAGAGTACCCGCTGCTGCAACCGCATATTTCGTTCTCTGACCGGTTTGTCGATCCGGTGCATGAAGGCATCGATATTGTGGTCAGGATCGGTGGGCGCGACGCCTGGGCCGCGGGGCTGGGGCATCGGTTCATCGGCGCCCAGCGACTGGTCTTCTGTGCCGCGCCGAGTTATATCGCCGAGCACGGTCGGCCGCAGACCGACGCCGATCTCGAGCATCATCACTGCATCGCCTACGGCCAGTCCGACGGGCAGGTCGGACCCTGGTATTTTCGCGGGCGCGTGCCGGGAGATCAGGAGCGTCGGATCATTCATCCGCGCATTGCCGTGGGCGACGGGGAGGGGGAGGTGTCGGCCACGCTGGAAGGCCATGGCATCGCTCAGTTGCCGACTTGGCTGGTGCAGACCCACCTCAACGAAGGTCGGCTGGTGGAAGTGCTCCCGGAGCTTGCGACCGATGGCCTGCCGATGAACCTGGTCTGGCTGAAAGCCCGAGAGGCGCTGCCGAAGGTCAGCATTCTGCTCAAGTACCTCAGCGAGCATCTGGCGCCGTACGGCAGCGTCGATTCTGCTGCCGGGCCGGCCTGATCCGGGCGCACACAGCGGCGGGCTATAAATCCTTGCCCATGGTCATCTCGCAGACCGCCATCCCCGAGGTCTCGTAGAGCGTCCGCGCGGCAACGTTGTCCGAAAACACGTTCAACTCCAGACGCCGAATGCCGCGCTCGAGGGCCCACGCTTCGACGGCGATCAGTGCCTGCCTGCCCAGGCCCTGACGTTTGAAGGCCTGATCAATTTCCAGGTCGTAGACGAACAGTCGGGTGGGCAACGGCGGGTTCTCCACAATCCCTATCCAGAGGCTGCCCACCTCAGTGCCATCGGCGTTGCACACGCGGTAGAAGTAGTGCCCCTCGGTGTCCAGACCGTCCTCCAACAGTTCATTGAAGTCAGCGTTTGCGCTTGTGCAGGCCAGCGCATCACGCAGCCCGTAGGTCCGCGCAATGTCCCGGGCGTACCCGGCGACCGAACGGGCAGCAAACACCTGAAAATCATCCGCGTTCATCGCGATCAGCTTCATACCTGCGGCCCTGCCTGTGACGCGGGCGCTTTCCCGCGATAAGCCACCAGCGCCTGCTCCAGCGCGCCCATCGCCGCATTGAGTGCAGACTGCCGCTCGCCGACAATGGCCTCCGGCGCGTCGGCCTCGCAGGCCGCTTCCAGCGCTTCGCAGCCTTGAATGACCGCGGTCGCCGAAATAATGTTCGCGGCGCCGCGCACCTTGTGGCCGATGTCTTTCAGCTGGCTCGGCAGCGTGGTCGCGTTCAGCTCGGCGCGGTCCTGATGCATGCTGGCGATGAGCTGATCCAGTAGTCGCTCATTCATGTCGGCCCTGCCACCGGTCAACGCTTCGATGGTGTGCGGGTCGAACACAGGCTGTGGCAGCTGAGCGGACAGGGCCGGGAGCGTGCCCGGCGCAGACGAAGGCCGCAGCGGCATGACCTTGCGCAGGCGGTCGTTCAGCGCGGTCAGGCTGATGGGTTTGAACAGGCAGTCATCCATCCCGGCATCACGGCAGCGTTGCTTTTCCTCCGGCTGCGCATTGGCGGTGTAGCCCAGTACGGTGCAGCGCGGACGCGCCTCGGTTTGCTCCAGCTGACGGATGGCCCGGGTGAGGTCGTAGCCGTTCATGACCGGCATGTTGCAGTCCGCGATCACCAGATCGAAACGCTCTGCACGCCAGCGTTCCAGCGCTTCGGCACCCTGAAGCGCCATGTCGCAGCGGTGCCCGAGGAAGCACAGTTGCTCGAACAGCAACAGACGGTTCGCCGGGTGGTCGTCGACGATCAGAATATGCAGCTGTCCCGAGGCATGGGTGACCGCTTCACGGGCGATGCTTTTCGCCTCCAGCGGCTCCAGGGTGGTGAACTCGAAGGTCATTTCGATGCGCGTGCCATCCCCGGGGCGGCTGCTCAGCGTCAGCTTCCCGCCCATCATTTCGCACAGGCTGCGACAGATCACCAGACCCAGGCCGGCGCCGGTGCGCGCCAGTTGCCCGGATTGATCGACCTGAGAGAAGGGCGCAAACAGCCGCTGCTGGTCCTGCTCGGTGATGCCGATGCCGCTGTCGTGAATCACCACTTGCACGCGCATTTGCTGGGGGCTGCGGCCGGCTTCGGTCTGCAGGGTGATCTTGACCTGACCCATTTCGGTGAACTTGATGGCGTTGCTGATGAGATTGGAGAGGATCTGCTTGAAGCGCAGCGGGTCGATCAGCACATCGGTGTTGGTCCGCGCGTCCAGATCCAGGGCCAGGGTGAGGCTTTTCTGCCGGGCCAGGCCGTCGAACACCCGCACCACGGATTCGACCAGCTGGCGCAGGTTGGCGCGCTCGGGGCTCAGGCTCAGTCGCCCCGACTCGATGCGCGCGATGTCGAGGATATCGCCGATCAGTTCGAGCAAATCCTTCGCCGAGCTGTAGGCCACTTCGATGGCCGGTCGGTCGAGATGGCCGTGGTCGGCACGCTTCAGGGCCAGCTCGAGCATGCCGATGACGGCGTTCATGGGCGTGCGGATCTCATGGCTCATGGTTGCCAGGAAGGTGCTTTTGGCGCGGTTGGCATCGTCCGCCAGGTCCTTGGCCGTCTGCAGTTGCTCGATCAGTTGCCGCCGTTCGCTGATGTCGATCCAGCCGCCGATGATGCCTTGCACTTTGCCGAGGGAATCGCGGAACGGCAGGATCCAGTGGTAGATCGTCAGCTCGCGGCCGCCGATGTGCAGCGAGCGGTCGAGAATCAAGGGCTCGTTGTCGGCCATGACGCGCTTGTAATCCTCGACGTAACCCTGGGCCTCTTCGGTGTTGCTCAGTACACCGTCCAGAATGCTTTTGCCGATCACGTCCTCGCGCCGCTCGGCAAAGGCGGCGAGGTAGCTTTCGTTGCACATTTTCAGCAGGCCGTCGCGGTCGCGGACATAGATGGGATGAGGCGTGCCGTTGAGCAGCGCGCTCATGAATTCGAACTGATCGTTGAGCGCCCGCTCGGCGCGTTCGCGCTGTTTGATCTGCCGGCGCATCCACGCGTTCCAGGCCAGCGAGCCGAGCAGCAACAGGCTGGCGCCGCCGATGATCTGATAGATCAACAGCTCATAGTCGTGCCACGCGCCGCTGCTCGGCGGCGTATAGGTGCGCCACCGATTGTTGATCGCGGCCAGGTCTTCCGGGGCGATGCTCGACAGCGCCTTGTCGAGAATCGAGGTCAGTTCGGTCGCATTGCGTGACGTGGCCATGGCAATGCGCGCCGGTTCCTGCCCGACGGTCACGCGCATCTGCAACGTGTCGTTCAACGCCCGGGAGGAGAGGAAATAACTGGCGCTGAACAGCGACGTGATGGCGCCCTCGGTACGGCCGTGGGCCAGCAGGTCCAGGGCTTGCGCCGGGTTGTCGACCTCCACCGGATAAATGCCCGGGTGCTGGTCGCGCAGGAAAGGCAGGATCGGGCTGCTGAGGGCCAGCGCCACCCGCTTGCCGTCCAGTTGATCGAGATTGGAGGGCGCCGAGGTTTCCTTGCGGGTGACCAGCACGAACACGTTATCCATGTACGGCCGGCTGAAATTGAAGCGGTTCTGGCGCTCTTCGCTGGGAATCATCGCGCCAATCAGGTCGGCCTGGCCCTGGCTCAACTGGTTGGTCATGTCGTTCATGCTGGCGGCATGGCTGACCTTGAAGGTGAGCCCGGTGCGCAGGCGTATGAGTTCGAGCAGGTCGGCGGTGACGCCGCTGAAATTGCCGGCTGCATCAAAAAACGTCAGCGGCGCGTAAGCCTCGTTGAACACTACGCGAACGGTCGGATGCTGAGCGATCCAGCGTTCTTCCCGTTGATTGAGCTGCAGCTTCTGGTCGGTGAGCATCAGATCGCTACCGGCGCCCCAGCGTTTGGAAATGGCGATGCGCTCTTCCACCGGAATGCCTTTGATGATCCGATTGACGATGTCCAGCAGTATCGGGTTTGAAGCCTGCACGGCGAAGCTGAAACCGTTTGCCTCGTGCTTGCCGAAATTGGCCATCTGCACGTTGTTCAGATAGCCCTTGTTGATCACGTAATGGGTGGAGATGGTGTCGCCCAGAAACACGTCGGCCTGATTGAAGGCCACGGCGTTGATCGCGCTCTGGAAGGAGGGGAAGGTCTGCAGGCGCGCCTTGGGATACAGCGCGGCGATTTCGTCGGGCGGCAGGTAGTGATAAACCATGCTCAGGCGCAAACCGTTGAGGTCGCCGCTCAGGGGCCGGGCCTCGCCGGCGCGGGTCACCAGGACGGGCTGATCCACGGCGTAGGGCGTAGACAGTACGATCCCGCGCGACGCCGCTTCGTAGCCATTGGCGCTGCCCAGCAGATCGATTTCGCCCTTGCTCAGCGCCTGAACCGCCTCGTCGCGGCTGGCGAAACGCAGGACCTTGACCGGCAGGTCGAGCACGCGTCCGAGAATGCCGATGTAGTCGGCGGTAAAGCCTTCGTAGTCGTGCCCGGTCAGGGTCATGTCGAAAGGCGGATAGTCCGGCGCGGAGGTGCCGACCACGAGCTCGCGCTTGTTGCGCACCCATTGCCACTGGGCGCGCTCCAGCGTCACGTCCATGTGCGCAGGGTTGGAGCGGCTCAGCAGCGTGTAGCGTTCCGGCGCCAGGGGTTCTGCCTGGCTATCGAAGCTCAGGCAGACAATCACGGCTGCTATCCAATAGTCCTTTAACGCCTTTGGCATCCTGTCTCTCACACTAGCGAATTACGTTTTGCCATCTCGATAAGTTCTACCAGAGTCTTGGCCTTGAGTTTTTGCATCAATCGGGTTTTGTAAGTGCTGACCGTTTTGTTGCTGAGGAACATGCCTTTGGCGATTTCCTTGTTTGTCCGCCCTTGGGCAAACAGTTGCAACACCATCAGTTCACGGTCATTGACGAGTTTGAAGCGCTCAAGCTCGTTGGGGTCACCCTCTTTTTTGATTGATGCGGCAAGGGCCTGACTGGGAAAGTAATTGTAGCCGGATAATACCGCTTTGACCGAACTGACAAGTTCGCTGAGGTCTTCCTGCTTGCAGACATATCCCGAAGCGCCCGACTGCATGCACCGGATGGCGAACAGGCTCGGCGCCTGAGCAGTGAGTACGAGAATTTTCGAGGGCAGGTTCATGGCGTTGAAGCGGGCGAGGACTTCGAGCCCGTCCAGCTTGGGGATGCTGATGTCCAGGATGATGAGATCGGGCATGCATTCACGGACCATCTGCATGGCGTCGACACCGTTGTCGGTCTCTCCGACCACCTCGTAATTCTCGTTTTCCAGAAGCATACGTATGGCCATTCGTATGACCGGGTGGTCGTCGATAATAAAAATAGAGTTCATGATCAATCCATAACGGGTGGCAAGAAAGCGCGCACCTTATCCCAGATGTTCAGAGGCGCACACGAAGAGATCATGCCCGAAGCGCTATATAGGAATGTTCCTACAGAAATAAGCGTATGTGCGTACGTGGATACACGCAGCGGTCATGAATGTTTAATACGTAACAGCATTTACCATCAATCGATATGCATTTAAGTGCGCGCGTTTATTGCGAATCGGAATAACCCTACATAATCCGGAAACTTTGCCTACCTGCTTAAACATGTCGGTTCAACGATATCAACGGCGCTTTGGCAATAGGCGCTGGGCAGCGGTCTGTATTCTTGCCCGATATATCCAAAAAAGGCTGCCATGCAGGCAACCTTAAGCGGGTGCGGACAGCAGGCTGATCAGCTCGAGGGTGTTAAGCGGCTTACTCAGGCACCCCAGCAGTGGCAGGCCCAGCGCCCTGGCCTCGGACTCAAGGTTCGCCAGCGGATCCGCGTCGAGGCCGCTGAGCAGCACGGCGCGCTGGACCAACCCGCGCTGGTTCGCCGTCTGAATCAGCTCCAGGCCACACATGCCTGGCAGACGCTGGTCACAGAGCAGCAGGTCATAGAGCTCGGCGCTGCGCTCCATGGCGCCGAGCGCTTCGCTGGCATTGAGCGCTGGCGTGACACGGTACAGGCCGTGGTTGTTCAGCAGAATCTGCAAGGCAATCAACTGAAACGGATGATCCTCAACCAACAGGATTCGGAAATCTTTCGTGAACATCGGCGGTTCCAGACGTAGGGGAAATGAGCACCGCCGTTTGAAGGCGGGCCGGCGGCGCGCTCGCAGGGCGGGCGGTGTCTTCGGGAGGTAATGGGTCGGGTTGTCCCAAGGCTCGGAATGGCGCGGATTATTCGGCAGCGATGTATGACCAGCGATAAGGGCATTCCGACGGTTGCGTAGGAAATGTCCGAAGTTGCTGTTGGATTGCCTGAAGCCCCAACGAGAAAAGCCCGAATACCGGTACGTATTCGGGCTTTGGCAAGCGTCCTAGGAAGGGCGCCACGGCTGGCGGGCAGCCCTAGGCGGGGTTGGAGTGGCCGGTCATCTCACGGGCCATTTCGCTGGCGTAGCTGTCGGTCATGCCGGCAATGAAGTCGATGACCCTGAGAAAGGACGTGTGCAACGGCCAGCTCGGGTCGGGCGCGTTATTGCCCAGCAGATCGAGAATGCGCCGGCTCTTGAACGACGGCTCATGCCCGCCGAACTGTTCCAGCGCCGCGCCGCAGAAGGCGTTTAGCAGGATCTCCAGCGTGGTGTAGGCGCCGATTTCGTGCAGGGTCTTGCGCTTGTCCTGGAAGATCTTCTTGCGCGCCATGTCCTTGGCGTTGAGCACGCAGCGCTTGGCCGGCCCGTGCATGTGTTCGACCAGATCACCCTGCAGCGTGCCGGCCAGCAGTGCGTCCTGCTGTTCGACGAACGCGCGGGCGGCGGCGTTGGTCAGGTGCTCGATGGCCTTGCCGCGCAGAATCGCCAGCTTGCGACGACGGGAGTCATTGGGGCCCAACTGACGATAGGTTTCGGGCAGGTCATCGCCCACCAGGCCCAGCAACAGCGACTCCACTTCGTCGTAGGTGAGCAACTCCATTTCCAGGCCGTCTTCGAGATCGATCAGCGCGTAGCAGATGTCGTCGGCCGCCTCCATCAGGTACACCAGCGGATGCCGGGCCCAGCGTTGGTCCTCGATCTGCGGCAGACCGAGCTTGCCGGCGATTTGCTCGAGGATCGGCAGCTCGCTCTGGTAGCAGCCGAATTTGTGTTTCTTGTAGCCCAGCGAGTCGGCGTGACGCGCCGTCCACGGGTATTTCAGGTAGGTGCCGAGGGTCGCGTAGGTCAGCCGCGTGCCGCCTTCGAACTGGTGGTACTCCAGCTGAGTCAGGACGCGAAAACCCTGGGCATTGCCTTCGAAATTGAGAAAGTCATTGCGCTCGACTTCGCTCATCGCGTCGAGCCAGCCGCGGCCGGCGGCCTGTTTGAACCAGTTGCGAATGGCGTCTTCACCGGAGTGGCCGAACGGCGGGTTACCGATGTCGTGCGCCAGACAGGCCGATTGCACGACCATGCCCAGATCGCTGGGGTCACACCAGTCGGGCAGGGCGCTGCGCAGGGTTTCGCCGACGCGCATGCCCAGCGAGCGGCCGACGCAGCTGACCTCCAGCGAATGGGTCAGGCGCGTGTGAATGTGGTCGTTGCTGGTGACCGGGTGAACCTGGGTCTTGCGGCCTAGACGGCGAAAGGCACCGGAGAAAATAATGCGGTCGTGATCCTTGTGGAACGGACTGCGGCCCAGTTCCTCAGGGCTGTGCAGGGTTTTGCCAAGGCGCTCGCGGGTGAGCAGGGTTTGCCAATCCAAGGCCGGTACTCCGTCGGGTGATTACCGCGCTAGCTTCCCGGTTCGCCCCGCACGCTGCAAGCACAAGATCGCCGATGCGGCGTCAAGAAGCGTCATCAAAACCCTGCTGCGTCGACATCGATCAGCAACAGCCGCTCGCCGTTGTCGAAGAATTGTCCGGCCGTCAGGCAATACTGATTGCTGGTGGCGTCCCGGTAGGTGCTCGACAGCGTCAGGCGCCGCTCGTGCCAGCCCTCGGCCAGCAGGTGATAGAAATAGGGTCGCCACGACCAGTTATGGCCCAGATACCGGGCGTCCGCGGTCCACGCGCCGTTGCGCCATTCCAGATTCGGCGTGAGCTGCGTGCCATGGCGGTCGCACTGGTAAAAGCGCAGCAACCACGGGAAGTCAGTGACCTGGGGCAAATCACTCAGCGGCGCGTTGCCCTCGGCCCAGCTCTGCAGGCGGGACATCAACTGCGTGAGTTGTCGGCGCAGGGTCATCAGCCGTTCGCGCTCACCCACTTTCTTCATCACGTAACGATCACGCAGGACGGCGAAGCGGTCGACAAATGCATTGGCATTAAAGAAGTCCAGCTGCGCCGGGGCGAACAGATAGCCCTGGACGTAGCGCGAGCCGCATTCGAGGGCGAAGTCCAGCTCGGCTTCGGTCTCGACCCCTTCGGCGATGATCCAGCACCCGGTTTTCTCCGCCATTTGGGCGAGGGCCTTGACCACATCACTGCTGGGGCCGCCCCTGGCTGCGGCCTGAAACAGGCGCATGTCGAGCTTGAGGATGTCGGGCTGCAACGCCAGTACCCGGTCCAGCTGCGAATAGCCGGCGCCGAAATCATCGATGGCAATGCGCGCGCCGGCGTCGCGGTAGCGGGCGACCACCTCGTTCAGGCGCTGGCCATCGCCGCTCAATTCGGTGATTTCGAAAACGATCCGTTCCGCGGGAATGCCGTAGGTCTGCAGCTGCTTCAGGCTGGGCGGCGATTCGTCGGCGCGCAGGCGGCTGATCCAGCGCGGGGAGATGTTCAGGCTCAGGAACCAGTCGCTCGGCGCATCGTGAAAGCGGCTCAAGGCATTGTCGCGAACCTGACGGTCCAGCCGACGCAATTGCACCGCCGGGCGCCGTGGGTCCGTGAACAGCGCGCCGACCGATTGCAGGCTGCCGTCTGCCTGGCGCAGACGGCCCAGGGCTTCTACGCCGGCGATGCGCCCGGTCGCGGTGTCGATGAACGGCTGGAAACAGGCGAGCGGTTGCCCATCGAACACGGGGCCTCCTTAGTGGCGGTTGATTGGAGTGGTGTTGGCGACGGATTGGCTGAGTGTTCTCGTCTGACAAGCACCGCCACCTCACCCGATAGGCGTATCGGGCAAGGCGGGGTTGCTTAGCAAGAATGCAGCCAGAAGGCTTTTAGCGACGGCGGGACGAGTTCTGCAGGGCCATCTTGATCAATGGCAATACGGTTGCGCTGAACTTGATCAGGCGGGTGACACTGCCGGTCTTTTTGCTGCGCGTGCCCTTGCCGGTGAGGAACCCGAGGAGGGTGACAGCACCGACGCCCCACAGCGGCCCATGCTTGATGCCGAGGGAGCCGGGGAGGTCGGAGGCCATGCCGCGCATGCGTTGCAAAGGGTGCATCAATCGCGAGGATTCCTGACGGATCTCCTGACGGTGCATTTCCATGCGCAGGCGGATCAGCGCCTTGCGCAGCTCGCGACGGTTATGGGTCTGGGGCAATTGAGGTGCACTCATGGCATCAGTCGCTCGCGGTCGTTGGCCAGTTCTTCCAGGGTCGAATGGAAGGGTGAAGACTCATCGAACACAGCCGCCTTAAGCCGCATGGCGCAGAACAATGCCGCCAGGGTGTATAGCCCGCACAGGCCGACGATCCCGTAAAGGCGATAGCTGTCCCAGACGAGAACCAGCAACAGCGCGGACAGGCCGATGAGCAGCAGCAACGCGAAAACCAGCGCCAGGCCTGCGAACAGCAACAGCCTGACCGTACGGGCTTTCTGTTCCTGAAGCTCAATGCCGAAGAGCTCGACATGGGTGTGCAGCAGCCCTAGAAAGGCCGCACCCAGCCGTCGTGGCGAAGAGGATTGATCGGTCCCGGTTGGACCTGTCGGCTGCGTCATGGCCGTTAGCGCCGGGTGGCCAGCAGGCCCAGCAGAAAGCCGACGCCAGCTGCGATGCCTACCGATTGCCATGGATTGTTCTGAACATAGTCCTCAGTGACGATGACCGCTTCCTTGCCGCGTGCGCGCAGGGTTTCTTCGGTCAGCTTGAGGGTTTCGCGTGCACGGAGCAGGCTTTCGCGAATCTGCTCACGCAGTTCGTCAGCCTGTTCACCGGCCAGGGAGGCCGTGTGCGCCAGCAGTTTTTCCGTATCGGCAACCAGCGTCTGGAAGTCAGACATCAATATGTCCTGGGCTTTTTCTGCTGTAGGTCGAGCCATGGTTTTCTCCTTAGGGGATGACGATATGGGGTTTCGAGTATGGCGCATTCCTGAAGGTTCATTCCAATCGCGTGAACAGCACTGCCGTTTCGGCCATGGCGTTTTCTGCGCCGTTCCGGTGCGCCCGCCGAGGGTTGCGCGCCAGTGTGGGCAGGCGCGTGGAGGGAGGTCTGGGCGCATGGGCAGGCTCGACGGTGTTTCAGGGGAGTTCTAGACTGGTTCATCCAAACCCTTGCAATCGCAGCCACAGAGGGGCCGAGCCATGCCATCGGAATGTCAGCTATTTGGAACGTTGGGGTGTCATCTGTGCGAGGTGGCCGAAGCGGAACTGATGCCGCTGGTTGAGCACGGCTTGATGGTGGAGCTGGTCGACATTGCCGACAGCGAGGCGGACCACGAAACCTACGGCCTGCGAATTCCCGTGCTGAGGCGGGCGGACACCGGTGCCGAACTGGACTGGCCGTTCGACACCGATCAGGTCGTGCTGTTTCTGAGCGACTGACGCCCACGCGATCAGGGCACAGGACCGCGCGTTATCGCTGGCTTCAGAAATGTCGCGTATCAGAGGTATTGCGTGTCGACCACCATGGCTTGAGCGACAGCGGCTTTCTGCTCGTCGGTCATGCCGTCCCAGACGTGGACTTTGGCGTAGTAGCCAAGGCCGGCGACGATGTACAGGCTCAGGGTGAGCACGATGAACACCGACATGAACGTCCAGCGACCCACGTCGTGGTCTTCGTTGGAAAAGGACTGGGAGTAGTTGTCATCGTTCTGCGATGACGTACCGGTGGAGAGACGTTTGATCCATTGGAAGAATTGAACCAGCATGGGCGTAACCTCAAAAGTTGCGAAAAGAAATCTGTGGTGGCAGCACGTCGTGCAGTGGCGCCCGACGCGCGATACAAACGCTGAAAACGAAAAAAGCCCGTCGATGACGGGCTTTCTTTTTATGGGTTCAGGTCTGGCAGGCGTTTTCGATTTCAGTCACGTGGGTGTTCGTGTCCGCTCGGATTCGCGCCTGCGTGCCGATTTCGAAACATTTTAGGACAAATCAATTTGCGCATCCAGCACCGCACTGTGGTTGTCAGACAACTGGCGCCGGTTTTCCGTGCGACATAACGTCGCGCGCCGCTGTGGGGCTCGGAATAGAGCCCTCCCGCGAAACCGTCATTTGCCCTGTCGCGTAAAGCGTCGCCGGCATTGATAATGCCGACCCTGTCGCCTTCGTTATTTCAGCCTGAGTCATTTATGTCCGCACCTGTGTTCACCGCCGCCCACCGTCAAGCCAGCACGTTGTATCTGCCGCCCGGACCCTGGTTGACGGTGCTCGACTGCCTGTGCGAGCGCTTCAGTGCCATCAGCCGCGAGCAGTGGCTCGACCGGATCGCGCGGGGCAAGGTGCTGGACGCTGACGGCCGGCCGATCGCCGTGGACCTTGCGTACCGCGAAGGCCTGCGCATCCATTACTTTCGCGAGGTGCCCAACGAGACGCCGATCCCGTTGCACGAGTCGATCCTGTACGCCGACGAGCATCTGGTGGTCGCCGACAAGCCACATTTCCTGCCCGTCACCCCCGCCGGCGAGTACGTCGAGCAGACCCTGCTGCGGCGACTGATCCGTACCCTCGACAATCCTGATCTGGTGCCTTTGCATCGCATTGACCGGCACACGGCGGGGTTGGTGCTGTTCTCGGCCAGCAAGCAGACGCGCTCGGCGTATCAGGCGCTGTTTCCTACCCGGCAGATTGAAAAGCGCTACGAAGCGATTGCCCCTGCGCTCCCGGACATGGCATTTCCTCGCGTGCACAAAAGCCGTCTGGTCGATGGCGAACCGTTCTTTCGCATGCAAGAGGGCGACGGGCCGAGCAACACCGAGACGCGCGTGGAAGTCAGCGAGAAAAATGGCGGGCTCTGGCGCTACGCCCTGTATCCGGTGACCGGCAAAAAACATCAACTGCGCGTGCACATGGCGGCCCTGGGTGCCGGCATCTGCAACGACCCGTTCTATCCCGACGTGCTCAAGGATGCCGTGGACGACTACGCCCACCCGCTGAAGCTGCTCGCCCAGGGCTTGCGCTTTGTTGACCCGGTGACCGGGCAGGAGCGGGTGTTCGAAAGCCGGATCACCCTGGACTGGTGAGGCACGGATTTTTCGCCGTCCCACCCCTATACGCCAGACAAAAAAAGACCCGCTCGATTGGCGGGTCTTTTGCATTCAGCGACGGGCTATCAACCCCTCGCGATCAAGCCGGGATCACAGTTCTTTAACGGTACGAACCTGATCTTTGTTGATGCGGGTTTCTTTACCGTCCAGCTGCTTGAACTCATAGAAGCCCGAATCTTCGTCGTACTTCGGCTCGTCGGTTGCCTGGATTTCACGGCCGTCGTTCAGCGTGATCACGGTTGGCGAAGAGCAACCGGCCAGGGAGGCGAGGCTCAGTGCAAGCAGGAAGGCGGCAGGAAGAGTCCGTTGTTTCATTGCTGTGTCTCCGGGGTATTTTGTTTAGTGATGTGTCTGACGCAGAGTGTAACGGCAAAGTTCCATGAAACCTGCCCGCTGCGCTCAGTGCGTGATCTCGGTCAATAGATCCGGCGTGTTGAGGTTGGCCAGACGCGGGTCGTCGGCTTCGCACTGCAAGGCGACGGCGTGCAATTCAGCCAGGGTCCGGCGTGGGCTGCGCTGGCCCTGTCGCCAATGCTGCTCGAACACGTTCGCGTGTTGGCAGGGGATGCAGCATAACAGCGGCTCCCACTGCTCGCCCTGGCGGACCATCACCGGCACGCCGGGGTTATCGGCTGCGGTCTGGCGCAGGCCCTCGAGAAGCGCGCGATCCAGCAGCGGCATGTCACAGGGGATGACCAGCAGGTAGTCATGTTTTGCCACGGCAAGGCCGCCGCGAATGCCTGCGTAAGGGCCGGGAAAGTCCTGTTGCTCGTCCTCCACCAGTTGGTCGGCGTAGCGCGCGTAGTGCTCGCGGTTGCGGTTGCACGACACGATCACATCGTCCGTGAGGGGGCGCACCAGATCGTGCAAATGTTCGATAAAAGGCTTGTCGCGCCAGGCGATCAGGCCTTTGTCTCGTCCGCCCATGCGGCGACCCTGGCCGCCGGCGAGCAGCAGGATAGAGCAGGGCGGGAGGGCATCGGAAGGGGTCATGTTCAGCTCGGTTGGCGCGGAAAAAAACAGGTGCTGTGATATAACACCGCCCTGTTTCCTCTACAACCGGACCTCGCCATGAAAGCCAAGGCAGACTCGCCTTTCGTACCCCTGAACATTGCTGTTCTGACGGTCAGTGACACCCGTACTTTTGAAACCGATACCTCCGGCCAGATGTTCGTCGATCGCCTGACCACCGCCGGTCACGGCCTGATCGAGCGCGTGCTGCTCAAGGATGACCTTTACAAGATTCGCGCCCAGGTGGCGACCTGGATCGCCGATGATGAAGTGCAAGTCGTGCTGATCACCGGCGGCACCGGGTTCACCGGCCGCGACAGCACCCCGGAAGCCGTGGCCTGCCTGCTGGACAAGCAAGTGGACGGTTTTGGCGAGCTGTTCCGCCAGATTTCCCTGCCCGACATCGGCACTTCGACCATCCAGTCCCGCGCCCTTGCCGGGCTGGCCAACGGCACGCTGGTCTGCTGCCTGCCGGGCTCGACCAATGCTGTGCGCACGGGCTGGGACGGCATCCTCGCCGACCAGTTGAACAACAGCTTCCGTCCGTGCAATTTCGTGCCGCACCTGAAAAAGGCCGAACCCTGCGCGACCCGCGGGTGAGCCTTTATGAGCGCACCTGAAAAGAGTCGCCTGATGCCGGTCGAAGAGGCCATGCAGCGATTGATGGACCTCGCCGCCGCAGCGCCGATCACCGAGCGTGAAAGCGTGGCGCTGGCCGATGCCTTGGGACGCGTGCTGGCGGAGGATCTGGTCTCGACGCTGGATTTGCCGCCCTGGCCCAACAGCGCCATGGACGGCTACGCCATGCGCGTCGCGGACTGGACCGGCGAGCCGTTGCCGGTGAGCCAGCGGATCTTCGCCGGGCACGCGCCCGAGCCACTGCAACCCGGGACCTGTGCGCGAATCTTCACCGGCGCTCCGGTTCCTGAAGGGGCTGATTGCGTCGAGATGCAGGAGAACGCCGAAGTCCAGGCGGATGAGACGGTGCGCTTTCTCGAACCCTTGAGCGCCGGTCAGAACATTCGCCCCAAAGGGCAGGAGACCACGGTCGGCGACAAGGTGCTGGATGCCGGCACCGCCATGAACCCGATTGAACTGGGCCTGGCCGCGAGCATGGGTTTCGGCCACGTGCAGGTCATACGCCGCGCTCGGGTCGCTGTGCTGTCCACGGGCGATGAGTTGATCGAGCCGGGGCAGCCTTTGGGACCAGGGCAGATCTACAACAGCAATCGCGTGCTGCTGTGCAGCTGGCTGACGCGGCTGGGCTGCGAGGTGGTCGATGCGGGCATCCTTCCCGACAACCTCGAGAAAACCCGCGCGGCGCTGGGCAGCCTGAACAACGTCGACCTGATCCTCTCCACGGGCGGCGTGTCCGTCGGCGAAGCCGATTTCCTCGGCCACGCGCTGCGTGAAGAAGGCGAGATCGCCCTGTGGAAACTGGCCATCAAACCCGGCAAGCCGCTGACCTTCGGCCACTTCCGTGGGGTGCCGGTGATTGGCCTTCCGGGCAATCCGGCCTCGACGCTGGTGACTTTCGCGTTGCTTGCCCGTCCTTACCTGCTCAGACGCTTGGGCGTGCAGGCCGTCAAGCCGCTGCAGTTTCAGGTGCCGGCTGCATTCACCTGGACCAAACCGGGCAACCGGCGCGAGTACCTGCGCGGACGCCTCGAACAGGGCCGGCTGGTTGCCTACCGCAATCAGAGTTCGGGTGTGCTGCGCAGCGCCGCCTGGGCCGACGGGCTGATCGAGATTGTGGAAGGCACAACGGTGGCGGAGGGTGACTTGCTCAACTTTATTCCGCTGAGCGAAGTCATGGGCTGAAGAGGTGAGCCTTCTTCGAAAGGCTCACCCGTGGAGCTACTGTTTTTTAGCCTTCAACGCAGGCTGCGCTTCACTCGCTTCCTCGTCCATCCGGTCGGATTCGAACAGCTCGGACAACTCGGTCCGCGCCTCAAGCGCGCTTTGCATGACCTTCGCTGCATCGTCGTAGATCAGGTGCTGGCGATTCAGCACTTGTTCGTCATGACGCTTGAATCGATCAATCCGCGCCGCCGCCTGGGCTTCACTCAGGCCCAGCCCGATCAGGGTGCGGCGGGTCATCTCCAGGCTTGAATAGAACGTCTCACGCACCGCCTCGGCGTCCAGATCCAGCAGGCGGTGAACGTGCTGACGGTTACGGGCCCGGGCAATGATCTTCATGTGCGGGTACAGCCTGCGCACCAGCTCGGCGGTCTTGATGTTGGTGTCCGGGTCGTCGGTGGCGATGACGAAGTATTCGGCCTGATCCACCTTCGCGGCGCGGAGGATTTCCGGGCGCAGGGGGTCGCCATAGAACACCGGTACATTACCGAAACTGCGGGTGAACTCGATGGTTTCCACCGACGTGTCCAGCGCGATGAACGGGATATTCTGGGCGCGCAGGATACGCGCAACGATTTGCCCCATCCGGCCCATGCCGGCGATGACCACACGCGGGTTGTCGGATTCGATTTCCTTGTACTCGGCCGGTACTTCCCTGACCACCGGCTTGGGTTTTAGCCAGCGCGACATGACCAGCAGCAACAGCGGCGTCAGCGCCATCGACAGGGTGATCGTCAGCACCAGCGTGTCGTACAGCGCGGCATCGAACAGGCCCTGATCGCGGCCGATCTTGAACACCACGAAAGCGAACTCACCGCCCGCGGCCAGGACCAGCCCGAGGCGCAGCGCGCTTTGCTTGCCAAGGCCGCCGGCCAGACGCCCGACGAAAAACAGCAGCGGCAATTTCAGGCCGATCAGCAGCAGCGTCAGGCCCAGCACGGTGAACGGCGAATTGATCAGCAGGCCGATGTTGGCGCCCATGCCGACGCTGATGAAGAACAGCCCCAGCAACAGACCCTTGAACGGCTCGATCTGCGCTTCCAGCTCATGGCGGTATTCGGAATCAGCCAGCAGCAGGCCAGCAAGAAACGCCCCCAGCGCCATGGACACGCCCACCAGATCCATCAGCCACGCCGTGCCGATCACCACCAGCAATGCGGTCGCGGTGGAGACTTCCTGCAGTTTGGTTTTGGCGACGATGCGGAACACCGGACGCAACAGGTAACGACCGCCGACCACGACAATGGCGATACCGCCGAGCACTTGCAGGCCATGACGCAGGGAATCGCCGGAACCGGCATCGTGTGAACCGCCCGCCAGCATCGGCACCAGCGCGATCAATGGAATGGCCGCGATGTCCTGGAACAGCAGAATGGCGAAGGCCAGGCGACCGTGGGGCGCATTGAGCTCCTTGCGTTCGGCCAGGCTCTGCAAGCCAAAGGCGGTCGACGACAGCGCCAGCCCCAGGCCGAGCACCACGGCGCTGTTGAGCGGCTGATTGAAGCCCAGCAAGGCGACCGCGCCAATGACCACCCCCGTGAGCAGCACCTGTGCCATGCCGACACCGAATACCGATTTGCGCATGGTCCACAGGCGTCGCGGCGACAACTCCAGGCCGATGATGAACAACAGCAGCACCACGCCCAGCTCGGAGATGTGGGCGACGCTTTGCGGATCGCCGATCAGGCCGAGGCAAGACGGGCCGATGATCACACCCGCGATCAGGTAGCCAATCACGGCGCCCAGTTGCAGGCGTTTGGCCAGAGGAACCGTGAGAACGGCGGCGAGCAGGAACACGACTGCGGCCTGCAACAGGCTGCCTTCATGGGGCATTGGGAACTCCTTGTTGAATGAGTGCGGAGGAAGAATTCTGCGTTGTTGGCAGACCCGTCCTACCGCCCTTAAACGCTTAAGCGACTGAAAGTGCGCGCATTAAACCACGTGAAAGTGACGGGCATCAGCGGCCGAGGCGCTTCGTCGCAGCCTCGACGCCGCCCTGATGCGGGCGTGTCAGCGTCGATGCGAGCAGGTACCATGTCCGCACATGTGTACAGCGCCCCACATCTCGACCGGTTTTCAGGAATCCCGCAATGACCAACAAACAGCGTCTGATTTACTCAATCATCATCGCCCTCAGCGTTCTGGCCATCATGCTTGGCCTTTCCCATCTGCAGAACACCGGCGTGCTCAGCGAAAAGACCTTTCAATACATCGCGATCTTTGTCGCCGTCGTCGTGGTGGTGCTCAACGGCGTGCTGCGGCGCAAGGTCAAGCGCTGATCGGATCTGATCGGTGCCTCGCTGACGCGGCCTTCGTGGCGGCATTTGTTCGGCAGCATCAAGCGGTTACAAAACCCCGGATGAACTATTTTTCGGGTCAGGAACTCCAAAAAATCGCATTCAAAAAGCCCGCAAAGGGAAATGGAGTTCAATCATGATCAAGACACTTACCGCTGCCGTTCTCGCCACCGCTGCCCTGACCACCGCACAGTTCGCTCTGGCGGACAAGCCGGGCGCTGGCTGGATCACCATCGAAAAAGCGATCGAAAAAGCCAAGTCGGCGGGTTACACCGAGATCTACAAGATCGAAGCCGACGACAATGGCTACTGGGAAGGCGAAGGCCGCAAAGCGGACAGCCTGACGTACGAATTCCGCATCGACGGCACCTCCGGTAATGTCCTGCGCGATCAGAAAGACTGATCGACTCTGCGCCTGAGCGCGTGTGGGAGCCCCCGGGCTTCCACATCCATCCTCACTGAATCCTTTGCCACTTCTTCGCTTTAACCCCTCGCAGCTTTACTCCCCCTCGCATATCCGACAACCTTGCACTTCCCCCTTTACGTCAGCAGGAAGCGATGCATGAGTGTCCGGATCGAATTCAATTCCAACCCCTCCGAAGAAGAACGCCTGCAGATCCTTGAGCCCCTGAGGGCCTATAACGCTGCCATGGCGGGCGACGGCAAATCCGAGAAATTTGCCCTGTTTGTCCGCGACGAACAGACCGATGCCGTGCTCGGTGGTCTGCATGGCCGAATCCTCTACAGCTGGCTGTTCATTGAACTGCTCCTGGTGCCTGAACAGGCGAGGGGCCAGCGCATGGGCAGCCAGTTGATGGCGATGGCCGAGGACCTCGCCCGCGAACGGGGCTGCGTCGGCGTGTGGCTCGACACCTTCGATTTCCAGGCACCCGAGTTCTATCGCAAGCACGGCTATGAGCAGTTTGGCCAGCTGGATGATTATCCGCCCGGGCACCAGCGGCTGTTCTTCCAGAAGCGCTTGCAGGCGGAGTAATCAGCGCTGTGCAGCGCGCGGCGGTTTACGCGAACCGCTTGGGGCTATAAGGCGCCGGATCGGTAAACGGCGTGGCGCCGGTCATCATTTCCGCCAGCAGTCGGCCTGTGACCGGGCCGAGGGTCAGACCATGGTGGGCGTGCCCGAAGTTGAACCACAGCCCTGTGTGCGACGCCGCCGGCCCGATGACCGGGCGCATGTCCGGCAAACACGGTCGGCGACCCAGTCAGGGTTCATCGTCCAGCCGCTCGCCCAAGGGATAGAGCGTTCGGGCGATGGCTTCGCAGCGGCGCAGCTGGATCTCGTTGACGGGCGCGTCTGGTGCGGCGAACTCGAGGCCGGTGGTGAGGCGAATCCCGCGCGCCATGGGCGCCAGCACACAATGCCGGCGCCGAGGACGACGGTGTGGCAATTCACGATCTGGCTATCAGCGGTCAGCGAATCCATCGAGCGGTCCTCGTTCGGTTGAGGTCAGTGCGGCCATTGCGCTAGGCACGCAGTTTACCCGCTTGTGGCCGCGCAGTACTCTGCAGAACGAGCGTCTCCAGGCGCCTGCCTTCTCTGTTTCGCTTCCACGTCCAATAATCACAACGGAGCTTCAGATGCCTTCAACCCACGACAACCAGACCACCCGGACGATTTCCTTTGCCGATCTGACCGAGCTGCTGCGGCAGATCTTCGTGCGCCATGGCACCTCGCCCGAGGTGGCGCAAGTGCTGGCCGCCAACTGCGCGGCCGCCGAGCGCGATGGTTCCCACAGCCATGGCATTTTCCGCATCAAGGGATATCTGTCGTCGCTGGCAGCGGGTTGGGTCGACGGCCGGGCGGAGCCGAAGGTCGAGGACGTCGGCGCAGGGTTTGTGCGCGTCGATGCCATGGGCGGCTTTGCCCAGCCGGCGATGCAGGCGGCCAAGGCTTTGGTCATGGACAAGGCACGAAGCGCAGGGATCGCCATTCTGGCCATTCGCAACTCTCATCACTTTGCCGCGCTGTGGCCGGACGTCGAGCCGTTCGCCCAGGAGGGTCTGGTGGCGTTGAGCGTGGTCAACAGCATGACCTGTGTCGTGCCCCACGATGGGCAAAAGCCTTTGTTTGGCACCAATCCTATTGCCTTCGCCGCGCCCCGCGCCGACGGTCAGCCCATCGTTTTCGATATGGCGACCAGTGCCATCGCTCATGGCGACGTGCAGATTGCCGCCAGAGAGGGACGCATGCTCCCGCCCGGGATGGGCGCCGATCGCAATGGTCAGCCGACCGAAGACCCGAAAGCCATTCTCGACGGCGGCGCGTTGCTTCCCTTCGGCGGTTACAAGGGATCGGCACTGTCGATGATGGTGGAGCTGTTGTCCGCCGCGCTCACCGGCGGCCATTTCTCCTTCGAGTTTGATATGTCGAAGTCTCCCGGGGCGCAAACCCCCTGGACCGGTCAGGTGATCATCGTTATCGATCCGGACAAGGGCAGCGGTCAGGCATTTGCCGAGCGCAGCGAAGAGCTGGTCAGGCAGATGTACGGCGTTGGCCAGCAGCGGATGCCGGGTGATCGCCGCTATCGCCAGCGGGAGCGTTCGTTGAAAGACGGGATTGTGTTGTCCGCAGGAGATCTTGATCGGCTGGAAGCGCTCGCCCGGGTTTAAGCGCCTGGTTACGGATCCAGTGCCTGAGAGGGTGGCAAGTCGCTCGGACGTCCACACTGCCGGGGGTTATCCGAGTGACCATTCGTCGCGACAGGACTTGCGTTCGAGGGGCGTTGAAAATACTGTATGTTTAAACAGTATCGAGAAGAAGAGAGCAGCCATGCAAACCAATCAAGTCAATACCCGTCAGGACTTCACCGCCCAGAAAAACGAATCGTCGTTCAGCAGCGTATGGGGCAACGAGATGCAGCGTGAGGATTTTCTAGCCCTGGCATCCGGACTTCGCCAGTTCAGCGCCAATCAGGCCGACCTTGCGTTTGTGCCAGCGAGCGGTGGCTTCGCATCGGGATATGCCACGGGCAACGCCAGCGGCTACGCGGCTGAACAGGCGCAGCTCGCAGGGGAGTGATTTAAGGGGTTGCTCCCGGCAAGACGACAGGGGCTGATTCAGGGTTTGAATCGCACCAGGACCGGGACGGGTATTTGACCGGACACCGTTTCATCTGCGTCAGGCTGGCGCATTTTACCGGTGCGAATCACCGCCAGGGCAATCAATGTGCCTACGGCGGACAGCGCCAACCAACCCAGTAAGAAAGAAATCATTGTCTGGTTCTCCGAACTACAGAAATCGGGCGGCCATTCGAAAAGAATAGCGGTACATCAGAACCTATCGGCCACGAAGGGGATTCCTTGAGCCGTCAATTCGGAAGATTGACCAAATGAGCCCAAGGGCGCAACTCCCTCGGACCAATGGGGTCTTGCTCTTTGAACATAGTCAACTTCAGGACCCTCGTTTATGAAAGATCTCGGCTCACGTCTGAAAGAAGAACGCAAACGGCTCGGGCTGTCGCAACAGGACTTCGGCTCCATCGGAGGCGTAGAGGCCAACGCACAAGGTAAATACGAGAGCGGTGAACGCATCCCACGCTCGGATTACCTCGCGGCCCTGGGCAAAAAAGGCATCGACGTCATGTACGTGCTGTCGGGCGAGCGTACCCCCATTGCCACCGACACACTGAACGAAGCGGAGCGGGCGGTCATTACTCATTACCGGGCGCTCAGCGAAGACGACCGCGAGGCGATTTCGCAGCTGGCCACGTCGCTCTCCGAGTGCGCAACCGAGTTTTCCGGCTCTGCGTAAAAGGTCGTGCTCTGCATAGGGTCGCGTTCTGCGTAGCAGATGACCAAGGCCGGTTGCGATGAAATATATGGAACGTATATGCTCCGTATATTCTTCGAGAGGTCGTTATGGGACTGGTCAAAATTTCCGAACAGATGCACGCCAACATTCGTTGCGCCAGCGCGGCCTTGAGTCGCTCGATCAATGCTCAGGCCGAGCACTGGATGCGGGTGGGCATGCTCGCCGAGCTGCACCCCGGTCTGAATTACAGCGAGATCTGCCAGTTGCTGATTCGCGCTGAAACGTCCGGCGGCGCCGTGTTGAGCCTTCAGGCCAGCGACCTTGTGCCGGATCTGGCACCGGCCAGGGCGGTGTCCCAGTGAGCATCAGCATCAAGACCGAAGCCGACCTGGTCGGGCTGCGTGTGGCGGGGCGTCTGGCGGCAGACGTACTGGCGATGATCGCAGAGCACGTCAAGCCGGGCATCAGCACTGAAGCGCTGGATGACATCTGTAACGCGTACATCGTCAACGAGCTGAAAGTGATCCCCGCCAACGTCGGTTATCACGGGTTCACCAAAACCACCTGCATCTCGCCCAACACGGTCGTCTGCCACGGTATTCCTTCGGCGGAAGATGTGCTCAAAGACGGCGACATCGTCAACATCGACGTCGCCGTCATCAAAGATGGCTGGCACGGCGATACCAGCCGTATGTACTACGTCGGCGAGGTCAGCCCGCTCGCCCGCCGTCTGGTCGAAACCACCTACGAAGCGACACTGGCGGGGATACACGCGGTGAAGCCCGGCGCGACCCTGGGCGACATCGGCAATGCCATCCAGACTGTGGCCTACCGCGAAGGCTTCAGCGTGGTGCGCGAATACTGCGGACATGGCATCGGTCGCAAGTACCACGAAGAACCTCAAGTGTTGCACTACGGCGCGGCGGGCAAGGGGCTGAAACTCAAGACCGGCATGGTCTTCACCATTGAGCCCATGATCAATGCCGGCAAGCCGGGCACCTACGTGCTGGAGGATGGCTGGACCGTGCTCACCCGCGACCAGTCGTTGTCGGCGCAGTGGGAACACATGGTGGCGGTGACCGACACGGGGTTCGAGCTGCTGACCCCTTGGCCAGATGGCACCGGTGACTACCCGGCGGTCTGAGCGCATGCGTTGAGCCAGAGG
Source organism: Pseudomonas sp. AK106 (assembly GCF_053903055.1). Taxonomy (NCBI): domain Bacteria; kingdom Pseudomonadati; phylum Pseudomonadota; class Gammaproteobacteria; order Pseudomonadales; family Pseudomonadaceae; genus Pseudomonas; species Pseudomonas sp. AK106. Next base: position 3,121,139 of record NZ_CP096426.1, on the reverse strand, counting down.
CTGGGGAAAGGGCTGGACGCATGAAGTCACAATACGGGGCGTGACGAAAACGAGACTCAGCTTGTAGGCTCCTTCTCGTTCCCCTGTGGTGCTGCGTCCTGACAGGCTTACGATGTTCAGTGCAGGCAGCACCAGGGGAGAACACCACTTTATGGATTACCTGAAAAAACCGGCCTTGGCCGGTTTTTTTATTGCACGCGCGCGCGCTTAGTGCCGGGACTGGTCCACCTCCAGTTGCTTGGCCGCCTCGACACCCGAAGAACTGAGTTTGATGGGGTACTTCAGAGACCGATCCCCCTCACTGACGCGATGGACGCAGCCGTCGTGGATCAAGCCCGCCGTCTGCAAATGCTCCAGAGTGTCCGCGACTGCGTTCTCCCCCCTGTAGTTGTCCAGTACTTCTTTGCCCAGGCCTGCCGGGTGGGCGTGCAGCAATCGGGTCAGGACTTCCTGTTTCAACGCGTTGTCGATGGTCATGTTTACCTCGCTTTGCTGGTGTGATGAGCGCTGCTAGTAAATTCCGACCGCGTGAATCAGGGTTTGTTTGCAGTTTTCCTCGATCAGGTGCGTTTCCATCGCACCTGCGTGACGCCCAAGCCTTCCGCGCAAAGCAGCGCCAGTTTCACCGGGCCTGCGCAAATGTGCCCCTCGACTGCGCCCACCCCGGCGTGCAAGGTCGCAAAATGCAGCGCCTCACTTTCGCAGAGAGGGTTGCCGTGATGATTGAAGTGCCGCGGCTCACCTTGAAAGCGGTAATGAATTACAAAATCCTTGTAGTCACTCATTGTCCTGGCCTGTAGGGGGGCGTGCAGTGACGCCGGGTGAATAAGGGCTTCCTTGATGTACTGGACAGCCTGCGCGTCGACTGCATCGGCATTGCTGTCATTTCATTTCGAGATCGATACAGGCTGATCAACTCTCAATGGGCCTCGGACCGTAATGCATCTCTACCCGAGACGGGCCGTCCGCAACCGGGTTGCGAGGCGACCAGCCGACGCAGAATTGCACACCTTCCTGAGCGTTTAACATCCCTCTCCGATGGGCGGCCATGTGCCATATCGATATGGATATTGCCCCTATATCCAGACGAATTGAACGGATGAATAGGGCGTTTTCGAGGGGGCTGCCGGGGATCGGATCAGCCCGATACAGTGACCGCTGGCAGCGCCGGAAATGTTTTGTGCGAAAGAGGCATATTGATGGCCCGCGCCGGCTGCCATTTCTGGAAAAATCCTTTTTTATCAATTAATTCCGGGATGAAATGTGTATGCGCAGTGTGGGCTTGGCCGTGGTGGCGGCTTTTCTGGCAGCGGTGTCCGTCACCGCGCACGCCAAGGACCTCAGCAAGAACGACCTGCAGGTCTGCAAATGGGGAGCGGGGGTCGCGGGGGCGGCGCAGCAGTCCAAACTCTCTGGGACAACCCTCTACAGCGCGCGCAAAAAGCTGCAGAGCCGCAAGTTCGCCAAACCGTGGATGAGCAAGATGGCGTTGGGCATCACGGAGCAGACTTACAAAAGCCCCTCGAAGCTGAAGCCCGCCGCTGTGAAGCAGACCTACTACGAGGGCTGCATTCAGCACGACCTGGCGCGTAAATGAGTCGGGAAGTCAGCCCGTTCTGGCCAGTATCGCCTGCCACTGTGTGGCAGGCGAGTTGAGTGGGGATCAGCGTGCGCCGTTGCGGATCAATGGCAATTGCCTGCCAAGTGATAATGCTGCGCTTCTGCCGCCGCCGGGCTGTTGAACTCCACCCGGTTCTTCTCGGCGATCGCGTTGTACGAAGGGCAGTCCGGGCGGTGGTAAACCATGGTCTTCCTGTTGCCGCGAATCGCCAGCGTCAGGTTGGCCGGGCTGCCACCGGCACTCGCAGCGGGTTTCATCGGATTGCCCGCAGGGGGGCGGGCTTGCGCGGTGACGGCAGACGCGCTGGCTGCGCCGTTGCCGCCGCTCAGGTTGGCGCTGAGGAAAATCGGCGCGTGGTCGGAGACGCTGTCACGGCCCTTGGCGTGGGTCAGGCCGAGGAATTTCGGGTAATCGAACACTTCGACCTTGTTCACCCGGATCGCCGACTGCTTGCTGATGAAGATGTTGTCGTAGAGGTTGGCGAATTTGCCATCCTTGGTCGACAGCGTGCTGGCGCCTTCCAGTACCAGCGGCCTGGCGCTGGTGTCGAGTTTGTCCCACGCAGGCGAGTTGGGTGGGGTGTTGAAGTCGCCCATCAGCATGATCTGGTTGTTGCCGGGGTAGGTTTCCTGTAACCAGGTCCAGTAGTTGGACAGCGCGACGATTTCCGAAGCGCGCTCCGCCTGGTTCTTGCCGTAGAGGATGTGCACGGTGGCCACGACAAAGGTCTTGCCGTCCTTGAGCGAGCGGAATTGTGCGGAGTAGGGCTCGCGCTCGAAGGTGTCGCTGCGGTCCAGGTAGCTTACGGCACCGTCTTCGTACGCAACGGCATCGTCTCGCCACACGAATCCGTACATTTCCTTGTAGGACGAGCGGCCCACGGCATGGGAGGCCATCGAACTCCAGTGCTTGCCGGTCTGCCGGGTCAGCTCCTTGGCCAGCGCGTCCAGCGCGTCTTCACTCATCAATTCCTGAACGGCGAGAAAGTCGACCTTCCGGGCGACCTTGGCGATGCCCTCGAAGTCCTTGTTCGGGCGCACGCTCAAGTGCTCCAGGTTCCAGGTGCCAATGTTGACGTCAGCGTAAGCGGTTTGCAGGAAGGTAAAAGCCAAAAGCAGAGCAGCACAAAATCTGAGCATGTTATCCAACTGGGTCGTTCATCGAGGTGGGTTCGGGTTGCAGGTCAATCTTCCTTGGGCACCGTCCAGAAAATCTGCACGCCGCCGTCGTCCCGCCAGGCCAGGGTCACGTTGTCGTTCTCGTCGATCTCTTCCAGCAGCTGTTTCCAGTCGTCTTCGAGTTCGTCCGGGAGCCTGAAAATCAGCGCCGCGCGGGCTTTCTGCGCACTCTGCGAGTTGATGATCTTCTGGACCCGCACGGCCATGCGCTCGTAGTGCCCTGGCGATGCTGCCGTTGATACGTCGGTGTCAGACACGAAGTGACCCTCCTGCTTGCTGTATGCGCATACAGTATTTGAGTGTCAGACGTTTCGCAACAGCGGATCGGACAAAAACCTGCTTTCACCCAAGTTGCTGATTTTTCGGCTGATTGTGCAGATGGCGAACCAAACTCGATCACGCTGATCTGATCTGCTAGATGACGATTGATCGCTTGCGCGCACCACGCCCGAGCCACACCCCTCAGGAGACTTTATGAAAATCCAATCATTGCTGATGCCCGTCGCGTTCGCCTGCTGTGCAGCGTTGGCCGGCTGCTCCACATCGACTGTCGTTACCCTGCAGAACGGCACCCAGTACGTGACCAAGGACGCGCCGAAAACCAAGAGCAAAGACGGTTTTTATGAGTTCGAAGACATCTCCGGTAAAACCATCCGCGTGCGCGCTGACGAGGTGGCTACCGTCAAAGAAGAGGATTGAGTCGCGTCAGGGCCCGGCTGCTACGGCTACCGGGCCATGTGTGTGCAAACTCATCCCGATCTGAATGGAACGCCATTGCATCGCCGTCGCTCTAAGCGATGCAATCTGCTCACGATATTTCCTGTCAGGCCCTAATTATGGATAGCCCACCCAACACCGGGTTCAGCGCAGCCCCCCTGCGCTTTCTAGCCAACGGCGGTGCGGTCGGTGATCTGCTTCAGTCCCCCTTGATGGATGGCTCGCCCCTTGGCGTGCCCGCCGACTGGCCCGACGGTCTAAAAACCCTGATGGGCACGATCCTTCCCGTGCAGGCGCAGATCGTGCTTTTCTGGGGGCCCGAATTTGTCGCGCTCTACAACGATGCCTATGCACCGAGCATCGGTTCGAAGCATCCCCGCGCCCTTGGTCGGCCTGCGATCGAGAACTGGCGCGAACTGTGGGACGACCTTGAGCCACTGTTGCGCGGTGTGCGGGAAACCGGGCAAACGTTTGCTGCCAAGGACCGTGCGTTCTACATCGAACGGCATGGCTACGGCGAGACCGTCTACTTCGACGTCTCTTACTCTGCGGTGCACCAGAACGACGGATCCGTCGGCGGTGTGCTCTGCGTTGTCACCGAAACCACCGAGCGTGTGCATTTCGAGCGTCGTCAGGCGCTGCTGCTTGAACTGGGCCAGGCGCTGCCCTCCATTCGCGACCCCGAGCAGATCAAGGCAGACGTGATCCGGCGTATCGGTCAAGAGCTGGGCGCCGCCCGCGTCCATATTGCGGAAACGGACGAGGAGAGGGGCGATTTCGTCATTCTCCGTGAGTACCGTGAGGGTGAGGTGGCGGCCCGATCAGGGCTGATCTCCGTGAGTCATGACACCTGTTCTGCGTTGCACCAAGGCATTACCGTGCAAGCGCTGGTGAAGGGCGACGCCGTTCGCGCCAACCCTGACGCCCCTGCCTCTCAATCGACCGTCACAACGAGTCTGGCCGTGCACGTCCCGTTGATGCGCCATGACACATTGGCCGGCGTGTTTACCGTTGAGTTCGAAGGGCAGCGGGTCTGTAGTCCCCACGACATCCACCTCATCGAGGAAACAGCCAAGCTGGGCTGGCAGTGGATCAACCACACGCGGGCTGAAGCGGCGCTGCACGCCAGTTCCGCGCAACTGGCCGGGATGTTCGAGCAGGCGGGTGCCGGCATTGCCTTGTGTGATCACCGAGGCGTGTTCCAGCAGGTCAATGATCGCTACTGCGACATCATGGGTCTGCAGCGCCGGGCGATCGCCGGCCGTTCGATCCTTGAATTGCAGAAGGATCTGGCAGCCGGCGCGCAGCCGATGTTCTACGAGAACTTTCTGACCGCCGAAGCGCCCTTCGAACTGACCCAGCACCATGTGCGGGCGAACGGCTCTGTGGTCTGGGTGCAGACCCACGTCACGCCGCTGCTCGATGCCCAGCAGCAGGTCAGCGGGCTGCTGTTCGTGTGCGTGGACATCTCGGCGCGGGTCGGCGCGGAACATCAACTGATCGAACTCAACGAAAGCCTTGAACAGCGCGTTGCTACCATGGTGTCCGAGCGCGAAGCGGCCATTGCGCTGCTGCACGAGTCGCGCAAGATCGAGATGGTCGGCCAGTTGGGCGGCGGCATCGCCCACGACTTCAATAACCTGCTGACGCCTATCATGACGTCGCTGGAGTTGCTGAGGCGCCAGCCGGTCAGCAATGATCGCTCCCATCGGCTGATCGACGCGGCGCTGCAGGCGGCGGATCGCGCGCGGATTCTGGTGGGCCGTCTGCTGACCTTTGCCCGCCGGCAGACGCTCAAACCCCAAGTCGTGGCCCTGGACAGTCTGGTCAACGACATGCGTGACCTTATCCAGCGCTCGCTCGGCCCGACCATCGAAGTGATTGTCGAGATTCCTGCAGATCTGCCCAACATCCTCATTGACCCCCATCAGCTTGAACTGGGGGTACTCAACCTCGCGGTCAACGCCCGTGACGCGATTGCCGAACGCGGCTACCTGAAAATCAGTGCGCGGCCTGAAGTCGTGGCCGACAGTCCAGGGCTGGGTCCGGCGCCCGCACAGGGTTGCTACGTCAGGCTGACGGTCTCGGATAACGGCAGCGGCATGAGCGAGGAAGTCCTGCAACGCTGCGTTGAGCCTTTCTACTCAACCAAGGGCGTCGGCAAGGGCACCGGCCTCGGGTTGTCGATGGTGCAGGGGCTGGCCCTGCAATCCGGCGGTGGTTTTGATGTTCAGTCCGCGCCGGGTCTCGGCACGCGGGTTGACATCTGGCTGCCGGTTTCCAGTGCGCAGGTGCTGACACCGGCAGAAGGCGAGGGCGACTCAGCGCCTGGCGCGGACCACCCTTTTCACGTGCTGGTGGTGGACGATGAGGAACTGGTCCGCTACACCGTTGCGCTGCAACTGCGTGACCTGGGCTATCAGGTGACCGAAGCGGCGTCGCCGTCCGCCGCCGAGCACATGGTCAGCGCCGGCTTGCGGCCGGACGTTCTCATCACTGATCAGCTGATGGCCGAAAAAAGCGGCACACAGCTCGCCGTGAGCCTGCGCGAGGTCTTGCCTGCGCTGCCGGTGCTCGTGGTCACGGGTTACACCCGCGAATCGGCAACGCAGATTGCCGGTTTCGACGTGCTGGCCAAGCCGTTCACCCGCGCTGACATCGCGTCGAAAGTGGCGCAGGTGATCAACGAGCGCGACGCCCCGGCATGGATCAGCGAGCAGGCGGGTTACGTCCCTTGACGGGCCAGGCTCCTCACGCCGGGTGCTGCTGCGCGTGAAGGGGCCTGCCTGCCTTTGCTGCCGCGCTTAAATGGCTCGGCCGATGGCTTGCTCGTAGCACGACAGGAAGTACTGCCACTGGGACTCGTCCCAGAACGAATGCCTTCTGAGCTGGGGGATGTCGTGACGCGCGGCGCCCAGGGCAGTGATCCGGCCGTGGGATTTTTCCAGATCCAGCAGCGCCAGCTCGAAGTCAAAGCGCGTGTCGGTGACGGTCGCCTTGATGAAGATGTGTTTGGAGCGCATGCAGCCGTGCTGCCACTTGCCCAGGTGCATCTTCGCCAGCGTTTCAGCCAGACGCTTGAAGAGGCGCTGATGTTGCTCGACGCTCAAGGTGCTCGCGCCGCCCTGGGCATACCAGGTGTCGAGGTCGATGAAGCCGCCCAGGTCCTTGGTCACCAGGACGCCCTGCCATACACCGGCAACTTTGCGTGCGCCGTAGAACACAGGTCGTGGCGCGTTAACGCCCAGTTCCTCGAGCTTGGTCAGCGCGATGCCTTCACGCAGTGCAGTGGGGCGGCCGGTGGGGTAGCGCAGGCTGCGAAACAGGTGGCCAGTCTGGCGTTTGACGTAAAGCGTCTTGCCATCGTGCACCACGCGTTGCACACCGCTGGTGCCGTTGCGGCGCACATTCGGCGGCTCGACCCAAGGCCCCGAAGTGCCCCACCAGAACTCAAACTCGTTGTTTGCCCGACCCATCATGTGCTCCAAATACGGTAGAAATCTTTCTTGTGCAGCGACTGCCACGTTGCAGCGCGAGCCCCTCTGGCCGCCGCGGGCGTGATTAGTTCACTGCCGCTCAAGGAGATTGGCGAATGGCCATTTTAAAGGCGCCCAGCTTACTGGCTTGTCGCATGGCTCACCTCCTCAAACCCGCGCCATTTACGCCATCCAACAGGCCGTATGTGCAGCGCCGGTCTGATCGGGGTCACCGCGTTACCTCGTCGAACCCTCCATGGACGATGACCTTTTGATCTAGGTCATGCCCGTTCGTCCCATTCTTGAGAAACTCTTGGAATTGCTGCCCCTGTGCGATATCCACCGTGCATAACCAAATAAGGAAATTTGCCATGATGTCCACACTTGAACTCTGCCATATCGTCGAATCAGGCTTTCTGCCTGCCAAATGTAAATGCACCATCGATGCCCAGGATCAAATAATGGTGCAAATCTTTGATCGGGAAAGGGGCCACGCAGATTTGCTCGCGGCGGGTATCCCGGTCAGTTCGCTCAACTCCAGCCGTGCCATTGCCAACCTGATTGCCAGGTTGAAGGATGACTTGAAACTGCATTCGGCCGGCCGCCGCGCAACCGCCTATCAGGAACGCGCTTAGCTATTCGATTTCCTTTCTATCCTCCGATTCGGGGTGCAGGCCATCAGCACTGCAACGGTGATCGGAGGAGCCGGGCCATACCGGCCCATCCCTAGATTCCCTTGCTTTGCAGAGTTGACAAAACCCTAAACGATTCCCATAGTTTCGCTCACGCAAACGTTTGCGATTCCGTCGATCCTTCCCTTGACGCGTAAACGCTGCCGATAACAACAATCATAATGTCGGAGTGATTCCATGAAGCTGCCATTCGCTGCACGCCTTCTTGCTGTTGCCATGCTTACTGCTTGCGCTGCAACCCTGCCTCTCTCTTCCGCCTTTGCCGACGACGCGAAAAAGCCCACCGTCGCGCTGGTGATGAAATCCCTCGCCAACGAATTCTTCCTGACCATGGAAGACGGCGCCAAGGTCTATCAGAAAGAGCATTCCGCTGACTTCGACCTGATTTCCAACGGGATCAAGAACGAGTCCGACACGGCGGCGCAGATCGACATCGTCAACCAGATGATCGTCAAGAAAGTCGACGCGTTGGTCATCGCCCCGGCCGATTCCAAGGCTTTGGCGTCGGTCCTGAAAAAGGCCATGGATGCGGGCATCAAAGTCGTCAACATCGACAACCAGCTCGACGCTGATGTGCTGAAAAGCAAGGGCATGGAAGTGCCTTTCGTAGGCCCGAACAACCGCAAGGGCGCCAAGCTGGTGGGTGACTACCTGGCCAAGCAGCTGGCAGCGGGTGATGAAGTCGGCATCATCGAAGGCGTGCCGACCACCACCAATGCGCAGCAACGCACCGCGGGCTTCAAGGACGCGATGGACGCTGCGCAGATGAAGATCGTCTCCACGCAGTCCGGTAACTGGGAAATCGACAAGGGCAACGCCGTCGCGTCCGCCATGCTCAACGAATACCCGAATCTGAAAGCGCTGCTGGCCGGTAACGACAGCATGGCGCTGGGCGCTGTCTCCGCCGTTCGTGCGGCGGGCAAGGCGGGCAAGGTTCAAGTCGTCGGCTACGACAACATCAACGCCATCAAGCCGATGCTGAAGGACGGCCGCATTCTGGCCACCGCTGACCAGTTCGCTGCGCGTCAGGCCGTGTTCGGTATCGATACCGCCCTGAAGATGGTCAAGGGCGAGAAGCTCGAGATCACCAACGGCGTGATCGAAACCCCGGTCGAGCTGGTCACCAAGCCGCAATAAGCCGCTCTGGTTTTCACCCGGCACTGTTCACCTCAGCAGTTTTTCAAATATGTACCGCCTGCCCGTGAGGGCAGGCGCGTGGAGATCGTTATGTCAGCGTCTGCTCAGGCCGCTGTTCTATCTGTCAGTGGTATTGGCAAAACCTACGCCCAACCCGTACTCGGCGACATCGACCTGACGTTGATGCGCGGGGAAGTGCTGGCCTTGACCGGCGAAAACGGCGCCGGCAAAAGCACCCTGTCGAAAATCATCGGCGGTCTGGTCACCCCGACCATCGGCCAGATGCAATTTCAGGGGCAGCCCTACCAGCCTGCCAGTCGCACCCAGGCCGAAAAGCTTGGCGTGCGCATGGTCATGCAAGAACTCAATCTGTTGCCGACGCTGTCGGTGGCGGAAAACCTGTTTCTCGACAATCTGCCCAGCCGCGCAGGATTCATCAATCGCCGCAAGCTGCGCGAGGACGCGATCAAGGCCATGGCCCAGGTCGGCCTCGAGGCCATCGACCCGGACACATTGGTCAGCGAACTGGGGATCGGCCATCAGCAGATGGTCGAAATCGCCCGCAACCTGATCGGCGACTGCCACGTGCTGATCCTCGACGAGCCGACAGCAATGCTGACGGCGCGCGAGGTGGAAATGCTCTTCGAGCAGATCACCCGCCTGCAGGACCGTGGCGTTTCCATCATTTACATCTCCCACCGCCTGGAAGAACTGGCCCGTGTTGCCCAGCGCATCGCTGTGCTGCGTGACGGCAAGCTGGTGTGCGTCGATGCCATGGCCAATTACAACAGCGAGCAGTTGGTCACGCTGATGGTCGGCCGCGAACTGGGCGAGCACATTGACCTGGGCGAGCGAAAAATCGGCGCGGTGGCGCTATCGGTCAAAGGCTTGAATCGCTCCGACAAGGTCCGCGACGTGTCCTTTGATGTCCGGGCTGGGGAGATCTTCGGGATCTCCGGTCTGATCGGCGCCGGGCGTACCGAGTTGCTGCGGCTGATTTATGGCGCCGACGTGGCAGACAGCGGCAGCATCGAGGTCGGCAGTCCGTTGCGCAGTGTGCAGATCAAATCGCCAGTGGACGCCGTGGGTCATGGCATTGCCTTGATCACCGAAGACCGCAAAGGCGAGGGCCTGCTGCTGTCGCAATCGATCAGCGCCAACATCGCGCTGGGCAACATGGACGCCATTTCCAGTGCCGGCGTGGTCAACGGTAATTCGGAGATCGCTCTGGCTCAGCGCCAGGTGGGAGCCATGCGCATCCGCAGTTCCAGCCCCACGCAACTGGTGTCGGAGTTGTCGGGGGGCAATCAGCAGAAGGTGGTGATCGGCCGCTGGCTGGAGCGTAACTGCCATGTGATGTTATTCGACGAGCCCACCCGCGGCATCGACGTCGGCGCCAAATTCGACATCTACGCGCTGCTGGGCGAACTGACCCGTCAGGGCAGGGCGCTGGTAGTGGTTTCCAGTGATCTGCGCGAGCTGATGCTGATCTGCGACCGCATCGGCGTGCTGTCCGCCGGGCGCCTGATCGACACCTTCGAGCGCGACACCTGGACCCAGGACGAACTGCTTGCCGCTGCCTTCGCGGGCTATCAAAAACGTGATGCGCTGCTGTCTGAAGCCGCGCCCAGGATCGACTGATGAAAACTTCTACTACTCCTGCCGCGCTGCCGTCTCCGGGCAAGCGCAGCGGCAACTACTTCGGCCTGGGCACTTACCTGGGGCTGGCAGGCGCCTTGCTGGCGATGATCGTATTGTTCTCGCTGCTCAGCGATCATTTCCTGTCGTACGAAACCTTCAGCACCCTGGCCAACCAGATTCCCGACCTGATGGTGCTGGCAGTCGGCATGACGTTCATCCTGATCATTGGCGGCATCGACCTGTCGGTGGGTTCGGTGCTGGCGCTGGCGGCGTCGGCGGTCAGTGTCGCCATGCTCGGCTGGGGCTGGGGCGTGTTTCCATCGGCGTTGCTGGGCATCGCCTGTGCAACGGCGGCCGGTACGCTGACCGGCTCGATCACCGTGGCGTGGCGCATACCCTCGTTCATCGTTTCCCTCGGCGTGCTGGAAATGGCACGGGGCGTCGCGTATCAGCTGACCGATTCACGCACTGCGTACATCGGTGATTCATTTGCATGGCTCTCCAACCCGTTCGCCTTCGGCATTTCGCCGTCGTTCGTGATCGCGCTGATCGTCATCTTCGCGGCCCAGGCGGTGCTGACGCGCACCGTGTTCGGCCGCTACCTGATCGGCATCGGCACCAACGAAGAAGCTGTGCGTCTGGCGGGCATCAACCCCAAGCCGTACAAGATCCTGGTGTTCTCGCTGATGGGGCTGCTGGCGGGCGTCGCCGCGCTGTTCCAGATTTCACGCCTGGAAGCCGCCGACCCCAACGCCGGCTCAGGCCTTGAGCTGCAAGTGATTGCGGCGGTGGTCATCGGCGGTACCAGCCTGATGGGTGGGCGCGGCTCGGTGATCAGCACCTTCTTCGGCGTGCTGATCATTTCGGTACTGGCGGCAGGGCTGGCGCAGATCGGCGCGACCGAGCCAACCAAACGCATCATCACCGGCGCGGTCATCGTCGTCGCCGTGGTCCTCGACACCTACCGCAGCAATCGCGCGCGGCGGCGCGGCTGACATGGCAACCATCAAGGACGTAGCGGCGATTGCCGGGATTTCCTACACCACGGTGTCCCATGTCCTTAACCGCACCCGACCGGTCAGCGAAGCCGTGCGCAAGAAGGTCGAGGCCGCCATCGTGCAGCTCGACTACGTGCCCAGCGCCGTTGCGCGGTCGCTGAAGGCCAAGGCCACGGCGACCATCGGTCTGTTGATTCCCAACGGCATCAACCCGTATTTCGCCGAGCTGGCTCGGGGCATCGAGGATTACTGCGAGCGTAACGGCTTCTGCGTGATCCTCTGCAATTCCGATGACAATCCCGACAAGCAGCGCAGCTACCTGCGCGTGCTCCTGGAGAAACGTGTCGACGGCCTGATCGTGTCGTCGGTAGGCGGCGGTGACAGCGTCCTTGAGGGTTTGTCGGCGGTGCGCACACCTCTGGTCATCGTCGACCGCGACCTGGACGGCGTCACGGCTGATCTGGTGCGCATCGATCACGAGCTCGGCGCTTATCTGGCGACGTCCCATTTGCTGTCCCTCGGCCACCGGCACATCGCCTGTATTTGCGGCCCGGTCCAGACCAGCGTGGCGAAGATGCGGCTGGCGGGGTATTACCGTGCAATGCAGGAAGCCGCGGTCGACGTCCCGGAAAGCTGGGTGGTGGAAAGCGATTTCACCGGCCACAGTGGCTATTGCGCAGCGGTCAAACTGCTGGAGCAGGATCCGCCGACGGCGATTTTTGCGGCCAACGACATGGTCGGCATCGGTGTGTTGCGCGCCGCTGCCGAACGTAACGTACGGGTCCCGGTGGATCTGTCGGTCATTGGCTTCGACGACATCCAGATGAGCCAATACGTTTACCCGGCCCTCACCACCGTGGGCCAATCCATTCTGCAACTGGGCGAGCGCGCGGCCGAAGTGCTGCTGCGGCGGATCTCGGCGCGGGGCGAAACCCCTGTCGAACACCTGATCGTTGCACCGAGCATTGTGCTGCGCGAATCCACCGCGCCTCCACCCCGGGCATTCACCCAGCTTCGTTGAGCCGGGCGCGTTGCCCGGTCCAAAACAGTGTTCTGAAAGCGTTCTGAAGAGTAAACGTCATGCAAGCAAAAGTAGTGATAGTGGGCAGCCTGAACATGGACCTGGTGACGCGCGCGCCGCGTTTGCCGCGCGCCGGAGAAACCCTGGCGGGGCAGTCGTTCGTCACCGTGCCGGGCGGCAAGGGTGCCAATCAGGCCGTTGCGGCGGCGCGACTGGGCGCCAGTGTCGCCATGGTCGGCTGCGTCGGCGATGACGCTTACGGCGAACAACTTCGCTCCGCGCTGCTGGCCGAAGGCATCGACTGTCAGGCAGTGACCCGCATCGCCGGAGAGTCCACCGGCGTCGCGTTGATCGTCGTCGATGACAGCAGCCAGAATGCCATCGTCATCGTTGCCGGTGGCAATGGCCACGTCACCGCCTCCGTGGTGGACAGCTTCGATGCCTTGCTGTCCCAGGCCGAAGTCATCATCTGCCAGCTTGAAGTGCCGCTGGACACCGTCGGCCACGTCCTCAAGCGCGGCCACGAACTGGGCAAGACCGTCATCCTCAACCCCGCACCGGCCACGGGTCCGCTGCCGGCCGAATGGTTCGCCTGGATCGACTACCTGATCCCCAATGAAAGCGAAGCCAGCGCATTGACCGGTCTGCCCGTGGACAGCACCGCCAGCGCAGACGCCGCCGCCTCGGCGTTGCTCGCGGCGGGCGTCAGCAAAGTCATCGTCACGCTGGGCGAGCAGGGCGCCTTGTTTGCCGGCAAATCGCGCTCCGAGCACTTCCCGGCGCCCAAGGTCCAGCCCGTTGACACCACGGCGGCAGGCGATACCTTTGTCGGCGGTTTTGCAGCGGCGTTGGCCGATGGCAAGTCTGAATCTGAAGCCATTCGCTTCGGTCAGGTCGCGGCGGCGCTGTCTGTGACCCGGTCCGGCGCGCAGCCTTCCATTCCTACGTTTGCCGAGGTTCAGGCCTCTGCAGCACAAGGGCATTCATCATGAAAAAAACGCCACTGCTTAACATCGCCTTGTCCCGCGCCATCGCGTCCCTCGGGCACGGCGACATTCTGATGATCGTCGATGCGGGGATGCCTGTGCCCGCGGGCGTCGAACTTATTGATCTGGCGCTGACCCACGGTGTGCCTGACTTCGTCAGCGTGCTGAACGTGGTGCTGACTGAAATGCAGGTCGAGAGTCATGTCCTTGCCGAAGAGATGCTGTCGAAACAGCCGCCCGCCTTGGCCACCGTCACTGCATTGCACGCCTCGGGCGAGCTGGGCGAGCGACGCCTGATGAGTCATGACGCGCTGAAACACCTCAGCCGTGGCGCGCGGGCTATCATCCGCACCGGCGAATGCCAGCCGTATACCAACATCGCGCTGGTAGCGGGTGTGGTTTTTTAACGCTCATCTTTCCGATTGAGCAGTCAGGAACAAGGAGTTCCCATGAAGACGCATCATCATTTTTTCACCGGACTGATCAGGAGTGCCGCGCTGTTGGCCATTTTATCTGCCACGTCGGTGCATGCCGCCGAAAAGCGCGACGTGATCATCGACACTGACCCGGGCGCTGACGACGTTGTTGCCTTGCTGCTCGCGCTGGCGTCGCCGCAAGAACTCAATGTCATGGCGATCACCACCGTGGCGGGCAACGTGCGCATCGACAAGACCTCGCGCAATGCCCGGCTGGCACGGGAATGGGCCGGTCGCGAAGAGGTGCCGGTGTACGCCGGTGCAGGCCGGCCGCTGGTGCGCACGCCGATCTACGCCGAGAACATCCACGGCAAGGAAGGCCTGCCGGGCGTAGAAGTGCATGAGCCGAAGCAGCCGCTGGCTGAAGGCAATGCCGTGCAATACCTGGTCGACACCCTGAAGAAAGCTGCGCCCCACAGCGTCACCATCGCCATGCTCGGGCCACAGACCAACCTGGCGCTTGCACTGATTCAGGCGCCGGAGATCACCCAGGGCATCAAGGAAGTCGTGGTCATGGGCGGCGCCCATTTCAACGGCGGCAATATTACCCCGGTGGCCGAGTTCAATATCTACGCCGACCCCGATGCGGCGAAGGTGGTGCTGGCCAGCGGTGTGAAGCTGACCTATGTACCGCTGGACGTCACCCACAAGATTCTTACCAGCGAAGCGCGGCTCAAGCAGATCGATGGCCTGAACAATAAGGCCGGCAAGCTGGTCAGCGACATTCTCAACGAGTACGTCAAGGCTGACATGGTCCATTACGGCCTGCCCGGCGGGCCGGTACACGATGCGAGCGTGATCGCCTGGCTGATCAAGCCGGAGCTGTTCAGCGGCCGGCAAGTCAATCTGGTGATCGACAACCGTGAAGGCGTCACCCATGGCCAGACCATTGCCGACTGGTACGACACCCTCGCGCAGAACAAAAATGTGTTCTGGGTGGAAAATGGCGATGCCCAGGGCTTTTTTGACCTGCTGACCCAGCGCCTCGGCCTTTTGAAGTAAATCAGCCGTGCTGCGCCCCGTGGCATCCCGCTACGTGGCGCAGAGCAACCAGAGTGCACACCATGTCTATCGATCTCAATAACCCCGTTTCCTTTACCCACGACGCGGTCCGGCAAATGATCGCGGCGGCGCGGGATGGCGTGCACAATCAGTTGCGCGTCAGTCGCGACGGCCATGCCTGGATCTCCAGCGACGCGGTGGGCGGCGTGGACATCGGCGGACTGCTGTTTCGCCTGGAAACCTGGGCTGCCGGGTCAGGGTGCGTCGGCCCGGTAGCGGCCAGCGATGCGGTCTGGGTGACGCAGATCTACAACGCCCTTCGCGATAACTGGGCCAACCCCACCACGGACTACGTCGACGTCTATTGAGTCGCGCTCGTCCTGTGCAGCGCGTCCTGCGGGCACGGCTTTAACGTTTTGTCACGATTGATTGCGCCCGGCAGACGATGCCTGGGGCAGACTCCTGCGCTGCCTGCGACGGGGCGCGCTTGCGTGGCCTGGCCCGGACGCGGCGAAACGAAGCCGCTCGACCGCTGTCGCAGAGGTTCAGCTTTGAATAAATGTTAGGAGGTTGTATGCCCTGGAAATACGCATCATCGGGTCTGGTGCTCGCTGCAGCGCTGCTGGCCGGTTGCAGCAGCACGTCGGAGTCTTCGAGCCAGCCTGAGGACAGCGGCGCTGCCAGTTCCCCGGTCAGTTCCGCTGGTGGCTATGCCCGTTGTGATGCGGCAGCGGTGCAGTTCGCCGTCGGCAAGCCAGCTTCAGCGGCATTGCTGGATCAGGCGAAGGCCAAGGCTGGCGCGCAGACAGCCAGAGTGCTCGGGCCCAACGACATCGTGACACTGGAATACCGCTCGGACCGTCTGAACCTGAACACCGATGATTCCGGGAAGGTCAACCGCGTCAATTGCGGGTAACGTCACCGCAAGATGAAATCGCAGGCATAAAAAAACCCCGTCAGTGACGGGGTTTTTTCAGATCGCTGGGATTACTCCGCGCGAACCTGAGCAGCTTGCATGCCCTTTTGGCCTTTCTCAGCCACGAAGGAAACAGTCTGGCCTTCTTTCAAGCTTTTGAAACCGTCGGATTCAATGGCTTTGAAATGTACGAAAAGGTCGTCGCCGCCACCCTGTGGGGTGATGAAGCCGAAGCCTTTTTCATCGTTGAACCATTTTACGGTGCCGGATTGGCGATTAGACATGGTGTATCTCCAGGAACATAATTTTCAGTAGTGCTGTGTTGCTCAGGCCAACTGGGCACACGAGCGCTATCATAGTCGAATTGTGTGAATGCTGGACTTTTTCAATTAGAACTTTGGGTCAACATCTTCGATATAACGCCCCAAATGGGCACTTCGGGCCTTTTCAACCCCATTGGCACGTGTGGCCGTCAACCCTTCCATTGGCCCTGAAACCCGCTGAATTCGCGGTCTTCAGGGCATCGCCCCATGGGCATTCCTTTACGCCCCGGTCGGGGGCATCAAGGAAATGTAAATTTTTTATTTTTTGCCGCTCAGGCAGTTTTTACTCACTGCAGCCTGCAGGCGAGAGGTCATATCGGTACTGGGAGGCGTCGTTTTGTCATTC
Source organism: Pseudomonas sp. AK106 (assembly GCF_053903055.1). Classification (NCBI taxonomy): domain Bacteria; kingdom Pseudomonadati; phylum Pseudomonadota; class Gammaproteobacteria; order Pseudomonadales; family Pseudomonadaceae; genus Pseudomonas; species Pseudomonas sp. AK106. The sequence goes on along the minus strand of NZ_CP096426.1, from coordinate 3,104,609 downwards.
AGCGACGCGATCTCTTTGTCCGAGAAGTTCTGGTTGATCTGCTGAGCGCCGCACTCGCAGTGCGCTTTGACTGCACTGGCGTCCATGGACGGATTGCTCTGGGTGGCTGCGGTGGTGCATTCATTCATGTAGCTGGTCTTGGTCTTCGCGTCCATCGCGGCGTGAGCGCTGAGGGGCAGGGTCAGGGCCAGCGGGGCGAGGAGGGCGGCAACGCGTAGAAGCTTCATGGTGGATTCCTTTATGTCGGTTTTGTCGTTGGGCCGTTGAGGTTTCAGGCCTTGAACGTGTACTACCGATAATCTGAGGCCTTCAATGCGCACCAGTTCCGTGGACCTGGCAACGCCCGATGCGGTTGCCGTCAGGCATAAGCCGCCCTCTACCGTTTAGCTGACCCTGCCGTCACCCTGTGATAGCATGCGCGCCTGCAGATTAGCTCGCGTCTCGCGGGGCCCGGTTGCCCTGCTGCAAGTCTGTCGATTTCGTAAGTTCCAGTCACTCTGGTTCGGTCTTCAGGTTGGCCTTCGGGCTCCTGCCACTGTGAGGCAGGCATACCACCGAATCGCGTACTGGCTCTATCCCACCCACGTGACCTTTGGTAGGGGTCACCACTAGGAGAGGAGGCGCCATGCCAACTATTACTCTTCCCGACGGCAGTCAACGTTCTTTCGATCACCCGGTATCCGTTGCCGAGGTCGCAGCCTCCATTGGCGCAGGCCTGGCCAAAGCCACCGTGGCCGGCAAGGTCAATGGTCAACTGGTTGATGCCAGCGACATCATCGATACCGATGCGAGCCTGCAAATCATCACCCCCAAAGATCAGGAAGGCCTGGAGATCATTCGTCACTCCTGCGCGCACTTGGTGGGCCATGCCGTCAAGCAGCTCTATCCGACTGCCAGGATGGTCATCGGCCCGGTCATCGATGATGGCTTCTATTACGACATTGCCTACGAGCGTCCTTTCACCCCGGACGACATGGCGGCGATCGAGCAGCGCATGCAGCAGCTCATCGAAAAGGATTACGACGTCATCAAGAAGGTCACGCCGCGCGCGGAAGTGATCGAGGTGTTCACGTCCCGCGGCGAAGACTACAAGCTGCGTCTGGTCGAAGACATGCCGAACGAGCAGGCGATGGGCCTGTACTACCACGAAGAATACGTCGACATGTGCCGTGGTCCGCACGTGCCGAATACGCGTTTTCTGAAGTCGTTCAAGTTGACCAAGTTGTCCGGCGCCTACTGGCGTGGCGATGCCAAGAACGAGCAGTTGCAGCGCGTTTATGGCACGGCGTGGGCCGACAAGAAGCAGCTGGCTGCTTACATTCAGCGCATCGAAGAAGCCGAAAAACGCGATCATCGCAAGATCGGCAAGCGTCTGGGCCTGTTCCATACCCAGGAAGAAGCGCCGGGCATGGTCTTCTGGCACCCGAACGGCTGGACGCTTTACCAGGTTCTCGAGCAGTACATGCGCAAGACCCAGCGCGAGAACGGCTACCTCGAGATCAAGACGCCTCAGGTTGTCGACCGCTCGCTGTGGGAGAAGTCCGGCCACTGGGCCAACTACGCCGAGAACATGTTCACCACCGAGTCGGAAAACCGCGACTACGCCATCAAGCCGATGAACTGCCCGTGCCACGTACAGGTATTCAATCAGGGCCTGAAAAGCTACCGCGAGTTGCCGCTGCGTCTGGCCGAATTCGGCGCTTGCCACCGCAACGAGCCCTCGGGTGCGCTGCACGGCATCATGCGCGTGCGGGCGTTCACTCAGGACGACGCGCACATCTTCTGCACCGAAGAGCAGATGCAGGCTGAATCCGCTGCGTTCATCAAGCTGACCATGGCCGTTTACGCCGATTTCGGTTTCAAAGACATCGAAATGAAGCTCTCGACCCGTCCGGAGAAGCGTGTCGGTTCCGATGAATTGTGGGATCGCGCCGAGTCCGCACTGGCTGCAGCCCTTGACAGCGCTGGTCTGCCGTACGATCTGCAGCCGGGCGAGGGCGCATTCTACGGTCCGAAGATTGAATTTTCTCTCAAGGATTGCTTGGGTCGCGTCTGGCAATGCGGTACTCTGCAGCTCGATTTCAACCTGCCGATCCGTCTGGGCGCCGAATTCGTGTCGGAAGACAACGGTCGCAAGCACCCGGTCATGTTGCACCGCGCAATCCTTGGCTCCTTCGAGCGCTTCATCGGAATTCTGATCGAGCATTACGAAGGCGCCTTCCCGGCGTGGCTTGCTCCAACTCAAGCAGTGATCATGAATATCACTGATAAACAGGCTGATTTTGCCCTTGAGGTGGAAAAAACATTGGCGCAAAGCGGATTCCGTGCCAAGTCCGACTTGAGAAATGAAAAGATCGGCTTTAAAATCCGCGAGCATACGTTGCTCAAAATTCCGTATCTCCTGGTGATTGGGGATCGGGAGGTTGAAACACAAACTGTCGCTGTGCGTACACGTGAAGGCGCAGACCTTGGCTCGATGCCGGTCGCCCAGTTCTCGGAGTTCCTTGCACAAGCGGTTTCCCGGCGTGGTCGCCAAGATTCGGAGTAATTATTATTAAGCGTGAAATGAGACAAGATAAACGAGCTGCACCGAAAGCCCCGATCAACGAGAATATCTCGGCACGTGAGGTTCGTTTAATTGGGGCTGAGGGTGAGCAGCTTGGGATTGTGTCAATTGAAGACGCGCTTCTTAAGGCTGAAGAGGCCAAGCTGGATCTGGTGGAAATTTCCGCCGATGCAGTACCCCCTGTTTGCAAACTGATGGACTACGGCAAATCGATCTTCGAGAAGAAGAAGCAGGTTGCTGCCGCCAAGAAGAATCAGAAGCAGATCCAGGTTAAAGAAATCAAGTTTCGTCCAGGGACGGAGGAAGGGGATTACCAGGTAAAACTACGCAACCTGGTACGTTTCCTGAGTGACGGGGACAGGGCCAAGATTTCCTTGAGATTTCGCGGTCGTGAGATGGCCCACCAGGAGCTGGGGATGGAGCTGTTGAAGCGGGTTGAAGCTGACCTGCTCGAATACGGCTCGGTCGAACAGCATCCTAAGATGGAAGGACGCCAGCTGATCATGGTCATCGCCCCGAAAAAGAAGAAATAACCACCAGGGCACGGCAGGCCTTGCGGTTATGTTTATCAACTGAATGCGGAGTATCCGAACATGCCAAAGATGAAGACTAAAAGTGGTGCAGCTAAACGGTTTTTGAAAACCGCGAATGGCATCAAGCACAAGCACGCTTTCAAGAGCCACATCCTGACCAAAATGTCGACAAAGCGTAAGCGTCAATTGCGTGGAAGCAGCTTGCTGCATCCGTCCGACGTGGCAAAAGTCAAGCGCATGCTGCGCCTTTGCTAATTTTGATCAAGAACAGAGGAATTAACTCATGGCTCGTGTAAAGCGTGGCGTCATTGCCCGTAAGCGTCACAAAAAAATTCTGAAACTTGCTAAAGGCTACTACGGCGCGCGTTCACGCGTATTCCGTGTTGCCAAGCAAGCGGTAATCAAGGCTGGCCAATACGCCTACCGTGACCGTCGTCAGAAAAAACGTCAGTTCCGCGCTCTGTGGATCGCTCGTATCAACGCTGGTGCGCGTATCAACGGTCTGTCCTACAGCCGTTTCATCGCTGGCCTGAAAAAAGCGTCGATCGAGATCGACCGCAAGGTTCTGGCTGATCTGGCAGTGAACGAAAAAGCGGCGTTTGCTGCGATTGTCGAGAAAGCTAAAGCCACTTTGGCCTAAGTCCCCGGCAATCACCGGACCCCGTTCGGGGTTCGGTGTTAAACGTCATAAATAGGGGAAGAGCCTTGTAAGCTCTTCCCCTATTTTGTATCTGGAGTCTGTACATGGAAAACCTGGACGCGCTGGTCTCTCAAGCACTTGAGGCTGTGCAAAGCGCCGAAGATATCAATGCCCTGGAGCAAATCCGGGTTCTGTACCTTGGCAAGAAGGGCGAATTGACTCAGGTGATGAAGACCCTGGGAAATCTGCCTGCTGAAGAGCGGCCGAAAGTCGGGGCGCTGATCAACGAAGCCAAGGAGCGTGTCACAGAGGTTCTCAATGCGCGCAAGGCATCGTTCGAGGAGGCTGATCTTGCAGCCAAACTCGCGGCCGAATCCATTGACGTGACCTTGCCGGGCCGTGGCCAGACCACTGGCGGTCTGCATCCGGTTACCCGCACTCTGGAACGAATCGAGCAGTTCTTCACCCACATTGGCTACGGCATTGCCGAAGGCCCTGAGGTCGAAGACGATTATCACAACTTCGAAGCGCTCAACATCCCAGGCCATCACCCGGCCCGGTCGATGCACGACACCTTCTATTTCAATGCGAACATGCTGCTGCGCACCCATACCTCGCCGGTTCAGGTCCGCACCATGGAATCGCAGAAGCCTCCGATCCGCATCGTCTGCCCCGGCCGTGTGTATCGCAGTGACTCCGATATCACCCATTCCCCGATGTTCCATCAGGTCGAAGGCCTGCTGGTCGACCGCGATATCAACTTCGCCGACCTGAAAGGCACCATCGAGGAATTCCTGCGCGTGTTCTTTGAAAAAGAGCTGGCAGTGCGTTTCCGTCCCTCGTATTTCCCGTTCACCGAGCCTTCGGCTGAAGTCGACATGGAATGCGTGATGTGCAGCGGCAAAGGCTGCCGCGTCTGCAAACAGACCGGCTGGCTTGAAGTCATGGGCTGCGGCATGGTCCACCCGAACGTGCTGCGCATGTCGGGCATCGATCCGGAAGAATTCCAGGGCTTCGCCTTCGGCATGGGCGTAGAGCGTCTGGCGATGCTGCGTTATGGCGTCAACGACTTGCGCCTGTTCTTCGACAACGACTTGCGGTTCCTCGCGCAATTTCGCTAGGTCGCCCGTAACGAATTCTTTAGGAGAGCAGGATGAAATTCAGTGAACAATGGCTGCGCGGCTGGGTTAGCCCGCAAGTATCCCGCGACGAGCTGGTTGCTCGTCTGTCGATGGCCGGCCTTGAAGTAGACAGCGTCACCCCGGCAGCGGGCGTTTTCAGCGGTGTTGTGGTGGGCGAGGTGCTGAGCACCGAGCAGCACCCGGACGCGGACAAGCTGCGCGTTTGCCAGGTGAGCAACGGTGCCGAGACTTTTCAGGTTGTGTGTGGCGCGCCAAACGTGCGTCCCGGTTTGAAGATCCCGTTTGCCATGATCGGCGCCGCATTGCCGGGCGACTTCAAAATCAAGAAAGCCAAGCTGCGGGGCGTCGAGTCCAACGGCATGTTGTGCTCACAAGCCGAGTTGCAGGTGGGCGAGGGCAATGACGGCCTCATGGAGCTGCCGGCCGATGCGCCAGTGGGCCAGGATGTGCGCGTTTATCTGGAGCTGGACGACGCGAGCATCGAAGTCGATCTGACGCCCAACCGTGGCGACTGCCTGTCGGTCGCGGGTCTTGCCCGTGAAGTGGGTGCGCTCTATGACGCAGTCGTGACGCGTCCGCAGGTTGCAGTGGTTCCCGCCGTGCACGATGAAGTGCGTCCGGTGGACGTGATCGCGTCTGCGGCATGCCCACGTTACCTGGGCCGTGTGATTCGTAATGTCGACCTGTCACGGCCTACGCCGTTGTGGATGGTTGAGCGCCTGCGTCGCTCGGATGTCCGCAGCATCGACGCAGTAGTCGACATCACCAACTATGTGATGCTTGAGCTGGGCCAGCCACTGCATGCGTTCGACCTTGCCGAAATCAATGGCGGCATTCGCGTGCGCATGGCGGAGGAGGGCGAGAAGCTCGTGCTTCTGGATGGTCAGGAAGTCAGCCTGCGCGCTGATACCCTGGTCATTGCCGACCACCAGCGTGCCCTGGCCATCGCCGGTGTCATGGGTGGCGAGCACAGCGGCGTGTCGGCGACGACCCGCGATATCTTCCTTGAAAGCGCCTTTTTCGATCAGATTGCCGTTGCCGGCAAGGCGCGTTCGTATGGTCTGCACACCGACGCGTCCCATCGCTATGAACGCGGCGTTGACTGGCAACTGGCCCGCGAAGCCATGGAGCGTGCCACTGGCCTGCTCCTGGAAATCACGGGCGGTGAAGCCGGTCCGGTCATCGAGAACGTCAGTGATCAGCACTTGCCTTCGGTTGAGCCGATCATTCTGCGTGCCGAGCGTATCGAGCAGATGCTGGGCATGAAGATGGACGCCGCGGAAATCGAGCGGCTGCTGACCGCGCTCGGTCTCACCGTCGCGCCTCACGCCAGCGAGCAATGGCGCGTCGAAGTGCCAAGTCATCGCTTTGATATCACCCTCGAAGTCGATCTGATCGAGGAACTGGCCCGCCTTCACGGTTACAACCGTCTGCCGGTTCGTTACCCGCAGGCGCGTCTGGCCCCGCAACCGCGTGCCGAAGCCCAGAGCGATCTGCCGGCCTTGCGTCGTCTGTTGGTAGCTCGCGGTTATCAGGAAGCAATCACCTACAGCTTCATCGATCAGAAATGGTTCGAGCTGTTCAGCCCGGGTGTTGAGCCGCTGTTGCTGGCCAATCCGATCTCGGCTGACATGTCGGCGATGCGTTCATCCCTGTGGCCGGGTCTGGTGAAGTCGCTGCAACATAACCTCAATCGCCAGCAGGATCGCGTGCGCCTGTTCGAAAGCGGCCTGCGATTCGTCGGTCAACTGGAAGGCCTGAAACAAGAGCCCATGCTGGCCGGTGTGATCTGTGGCAGCCGTCTGCCGGAGGGTTGGGCGCAGGGCCGCGATGTCGTCGACTTCTTCGACGTCAAGGCTGACGTCGAGGCAGTACTGGGCTTCGCCGGTGCGCAGGATGATTTCCGTTTCGTACCCGGAAGCCATCCCGCGTTGCACCCGGGGCAGACCGCGCGTATCGAGCGTGACGGGCGAGAAGTCGGCTACATCGGCGCGCTGCACCCGGAACTGTCGAAGACCCTGGGGCTTGATCGTCCGGTGTTCGTTTTTGAACTGGTGCTGGCGGAGGTTGCCGTTGGGCGCCTGCCAAAATTCCACGAGCTTTCACGCTTCCCGGAAGTGCGTCGCGACCTGGCGCTGCTGGCCGATCGTGAAGTTTCGGCGACTGCCGTGCTGGACGTTATTCGTGAGAATGCAGGGGAATGGCTCACAGACCTCAGGCTGTTTGATGTTTACCAGGGTAAAGGCATTGATCCGCTTAGAAAAAGCCTTGCAGTCGGCTTGACCTGGCAACATCCATCGCGCACTCTTACCGACGATGAGGTAAACGCTTCGACGCAGCAAATTCTCACCTCGCTAGAGGCAAGGTTAAACGCCACGTTAAGGATGTAGCGTATGGGGGCTCTGACGAAAGCTGAGATGGCCGAACGTCTGTACGAAGAGCTAGGCCTGAACAAACGAGAAGCCAAGGAACTGGTCGAGCTGTTCTTTGAGGAAATCAGGCACGCTCTGGAAGATAACGAGCAGGTCAAATTGTCCGGATTCGGCAATTTTGATCTGCGCGATAAACGCCAGCGACCGGGCCGGAACCCCAAGACAGGGGAAGAAATCCCGATTACCGCTCGCCGTGTGGTCACCTTTCGCCCAGGGCAGAAACTGAAGGCCCGAGTTGAGGCTTATGCTGGAACCAAGTCATAACGACGAGCTACCGCCTATCCCCGGCAAACGCTACTTCACCATTGGTGAAGTCAGCGAGCTCTGCGCGGTCAAACCGCACGTTCTGCGTTATTGGGAGCAGGAGTTTCCTCAACTCAACCCGGTCAAGCGCCGCGGAAACCGCCGGTATTATCAGCGACAGGACGTGCTGATGATCCGTCAGATCCGTGCGTTGCTTTACGATCAGGGCTTCACCATTGGCGGCGCGCGTTTGCGCATGTCCAGCGATGAGGTCAAGGATGATTCGCTGCAGTACAAGCAGCTGATCAAACAGATGATTGTGGAGCTGGAGGATGTCTTGGTCGTGCTGCGTTAGCAATTTCGCGCGGTGAGCCGAAATACTTCCATCATTCAAAAGCTTAGGGTATATTCCTCGACGCTTTCGCAAGAACCCGCAACACAGAAGTAGCAGTGAGTAACGCCTAGTCGGGGCGTAGCGCAGTCCGGTAGCGCACTAGCATGGGGTGCTAGGGGTCGAGTGTTCGAATCACTCCGTCCCGACCATATTTTGTAAAGGGAATCAGCCACTTACCGGTTTGATTCCCTTTTTCATTTCTGGCTTGCGCAAAACACGCGCAAAACCGGCGCAAAACTATCCGGCGATTTCGCTGATATCGAGGTCTGGAATGGCCTCCGACCAGATCACCTCGGCGTGCTCCTTCTGGTAGTTTTTGGTCATCTCCTCGCTGGCGTGACCGACCATCGTCTGCCCATCCTCCATGGCTTTCTTGTACAAGTGCAGTGACAGCCACTGGTCAACAAACGGATTTGAGGTGATTGATGTTCGAGCGTTACGGTGAACAGGCTAGGGATCGAAAGTTTTCGGCGTTGGGCGCATTGTTTGCTTTAGTGCTCTGCGTCGGCTCTGTCTTCTATGGGGCCTGGTGGATTGGTTCCGTATTTGGGATTTTCGCGCTGGTCTTCGGCGTTCCTCCATTCGTCTTCGGGAAGGAGCGGTTTGCGACAACCATGCATGTTCTGAGCTGGATTGGCACTTTCGGTTGGCTTGGATAATTGAGCCAACCAATAGTGTTCGAGCATGGCGATACTCCGGTGACCCAATCAGGCGCCGTCCCAACCGCATGTCATTGGATGCAGTCCGATTTGCTGACCTGCACGTTGACTATCAGCGAGTTGCTTGATTCCTTGAATATATAGACCAGGACCAGCCCGGACTTCACAAAAAGTCCCAGACCTTCTCTTGCGCAGGATTGCTCGACCGCTACAGCTTTTGCTCGGGTCGTAAAATCTGCAACGTCAATATCGCCCATTGCTAGCTGTGTGAGTGTGTAGGACACCCGCATCGTGCCGTCTTTGTAGGTGACGGAGTTGAGACGACTCGTGTCATCAACCATCTTTGGCGTGCCGAGACCCATGATGAAGGCGATGCCTTCAAGCTTTCGCTCCCGTTCCTTCTTTTCCTCTTCCGGCGCAACCCTCGCATGCCAGACCTGAGTCAGGATGAAGACTGCCGTGACTGCAGTGAAAAATATGATGATTCCGCGGTACTGCGGCACAATACGCCAAATTTTTGGGGAGGCACGGAGTTGACGATGTTAGCCAAGGATGCAGGTGTCCCGTCGTCTGACGACATCGTTTCAAAGAACCTGATACTGATCGTATGCCTTTCGCTGGCGATAGCCGTGCTCACAGTTATCGTGTGGTTTTTCGCCAATGGGTTGATAACGCTGCCGACGCCTGACCAGGTCCTGGTTCATGACCGACTTGGGAATCCCTATGTTGTCGCGCCTGAGCCTGTGGAACGCACCGTCTTCGTGACGCTGGCAGCGCTGGCGCCGATCATGCTGGTGGGTTGGTTCTGGGTCTGCGGCATGGGCCGCATGAACAGGTCTGCACCGCGAAGAGTGCAATTGGCGATTGATGTGGTCCTGCCCTTTGTGGCTGCCTCGTTTCTTTGTCTGTTGTTCTGGTATTCGGATTTCCTCGACATATTTTTCTTTTCAACACCCTGGATGAAAAGCCACAAACGCGAGTTGATAGGTGTCGCTTTATGCCTGTCGCTCATCGTTATGGTGTGGAAGAAGCCGTTGCCCGCTTCGTATGGTCGCTGGACGGCCGCAGGGTGGTGGATGCTTGCCGCCATCGCAATCGCGTTGCAGATACTGCCTTACCGAATCGCGTCGGTTAATGCAGTTACTGTCTCCCCCGTTTGGTCAGTCCATCTCGATGCGGTGATGTATCCCATCAACCAGGTTGCTCATGGCGCCACATTGATTGCTGACCTGCCGTCGCAATATGGATTTTATCCCGAGATTATTTCGCCGATATTCAAGCTTGTCGGCGTCTCCGTACTTTCGGTGACGGTGTTCTTCGCCATCCTGCATGCGATGGCACTGTTCGCCGTTGCAGCGATCGTCATCAAATACGTAAGATCCCGGCTGATAGCGCTGATGGCGTTTCTCACAATACTTATCGCAACCAGCCTGTTCATGTACCTGAACGGTATCGTTGAAGATATTTACGTTCAGTACTATCCGATCAGATTTTTCTGGCCAGCAGTGGCACTGCTGCTCTTCGCTTCCAATTCAGCGAATCCCGGCAGGGCTAAGTTGTGCGCACTGGGCGTCGTCGCAGGCTTGTCGATATTCTGGAACATCGACACCGGTATTCCCGTGATGATTTCCATCGGCGCCACTCTTTTTGTAAAGCCAATTATTGCGAGACGAGCGTTTTTGCAAGGCACACTCACGGCGGCCTTGTTCAGTGTCGTGGCCGTGTGCACTGTCCTTGCGTGTTTCGTGGTCATGCGTATCAAGGCAGGGGGCCCACTGGATCTCGGCGATGTGCTTGCCTATCAGAAAATCTTCTACATGACGGGCTTCGGCATGATACCGATGCCGCTCGTGCCCGATCCGTGGCAAGCGGTGTTGGCCATATACATAGCGGGGGTAGTGACAGCGCTTTCTGGATGGGCGCGAGGTCATGACCGCAGTGTTAATGATGTCCTGTTCTGTTCAGCGCTGCTTGGGCTTGGCCTGTTCACGTACTTCCAGGGCAGGTCGCACGTGTTTTGCCTGGTGCTGGTTGCATGGCCGGCTATCTTGATCAGCGCCATCCTGGCGGACCAGACGTTGCGCGCGGTATCGAAGCGCACCACCCGACTGTCTTCCGCAATATTGACGCTGCCGTTTCTGATGTTTTTCTCGCTGGGGACCCTTACATTCATTTCCGCGAGCCAGGGTCTATTCGCTTCATCCGAGCGAAATCTTTCCTCTTTGAAGACGGCGAAAGACGCGACGGTTGTTGATGAGCTGAGCTTCATGCGCAGTACTTATCGTGGCCGAAATTGCCTTATCCTTTCCCAGCGTCAGGCGATTTATTCTGCCGAGCTGGGTATACCTTCCCCGCTGAAAGGACCGGGGCTCGTCGAGACGATACTGCAGCAATACCTCGACAAGCTCGTCGACAGAGCGCTGCATGACACGGTGAAATGCGTTTACCTTGGGGTGAAGGAAGGCACCATCACCTACATCGACGTCGGTGACGCATTGTTCAAGGCTCGATTCCCGGTCATCTCGACGAACCCGCTTGGCACCATGATGCTGCTCGAACCGGCGCCTGGCACCCCGGACCAATCGTTTCCGAGCGGGCACTGACCCAAGGGGATCCAGCGCGGAGCTTCTACGTCTGGCCCTTCGCACTAAGTCCTGCTTGCGGGTGGGCCTGTGGCGGGACTGTTTACTTTGGGCCCCGCCGTGTGGGGCCAAGGAGAAAGAAGTGAAACGGATTTTTTTCGCGGTGCTGCTCGCCCTGGCAGCGTTTGTTGCGGCAACTTCTCCAGTCGTCAAACGATGGGCAAGCAGCGCGCTGGCGCCTCCCAGTACCGCCAGGTCAGTCGCATCCGACGTTTCATCCACCACAACGGTTCAACTTGCCACCTTCAAGTGCGACGGCCGCAAGTATTGCTCCCAGATGACGTCTTGTGCCGAAGCCAACAGCTTTCTGCAAAATTGCCCGAATACTGAAATGGACGGTGACAGCGACGGCATTCCCTGCGAATCCCAATGGTGTCGGTGAGGCCGAGTCCTCCAACTGACCGCCATCATGGATGTCGCAGATAACGGCATAAGGAAGGTCTGAGCCGCGCTTGGAATTAGTTATGAGCGCTGCTCAGACGTACATCGGGGACGTGTGCCTTCAATAACATCCTGGCTGATTCGGCGGTGTGCCGTTGCAAGGAATGGTTCCGGCTCTGTGTATGCCCCGATAATCGCCCTGGCTAAAGTGGTTACACCCCGACAGCGTAGCGACTGCAATGACCAGTAAAGCCAGCATCCCAGATTTCATCGTGTTCTCCCTATAGGTGTAAGTTTGACTTGCATTTGCAACCCCTGATTCCTCACATTTCCCACTTCCGTCACACTTCGAACCCAGCGAACTGTTCCGCCGGCGTGCCGCACATCGTCATACCCTCAACACGAGCCGCCGGCGCAACGTCGTAAGCTTGAGCAGCCAAAACTCGTGTCCATTAACGACCAACTGCTCTGGCGCAAGCTCCTCGGGGTAGTGATCCATCATCTCGTCAATCGAGTAGCGTCCGCGCCTGCGGTCACCCGTCGAAATTCCCTGCGCAGAACATTGACCTCCGGCGGGCTAAAACGTTAACTGTATATACATACAGTTTTTCAAGGCAAAGCTTGCATCATGAGCGTCACTGTTCTTGGCCCACTCTCGGCCTGCGGCGAAAAGCTGCGTTTCAACGCGTATCACGTACCGGCCGAGCGGGTGATCTGGACCGTGGCGAAATACAGCGTTCGCGACCATGACCAAGCCTGAGCCCGTCTTTGCGCTGATCGACTGCAACAGCTTTTATGCCAGTTGCGAGCGTGTCTTTCGGCCTGACCTCGCCAAAACGCCCATCGTGGTGCTATCGAATAACGACGGCTGCGTGATTGCCCGAAGCTATGACGCGAAGCCCTTCGTGAAAATGGGTGCGCCTTACTTTCAGATCAAGGACCAGTTGCGCCGAGACGGTGTGATCGCGTTCAGCAGCAATTACGCGCTGTATGGCGACATGAGCGAGCGGGTCATGAGCATCATCGAATCGATGGTCCCCGCGCTGGAGGTGTACAGCATCGACGAGGCCTTCGCTGACCTGTCTGGCATCCCCGGCGACCTGACGGCGTTCGGCAGGCAGATTCGGGCGACGATCTACAAGCGTACCGGCATTCCGGTGGGCGTGGGCATAGCCCGCACCAAAACACTGGCAAAGCTCGCCAATCACACGGCAAAACGCTTGCTGGCGAAGACCGGCGGGGTAGTCGATATCTGCGATCCGTTCAACCGTGACTGGACGTTGCGCAACACGGACGTCGGCGAGGTCTGGGGCGTGGGCAAGCGCATGAAGGCCCACCTCGAAGCCATGGGGATCAAGACCGCGATGGATCTGGCGAAGGCCGATCCCTGGACGCTGCGGCAGAAATTCAGCGTTGTGATCGAGAAGACTGCGCGCGAGTTGTCCGGCACTCCATGCCTGGAGTTGGGGGAGGCCGATCCGCCGAAGCAGGAGATCTGCTGCAGCCGAATGTTTGGCAGCCGTTTGACAACGATTGAGCCCATCAGAGAAGCCGTCGCCACCTACACCCAGCGCGCTGCGGAAAAGCTCCGGGCACAGAACTCGCTGTGCAAGAGAATCCGGGTCAGCATTCGTACGGGGATGTTCAATCCCGAGGAGGCCAAATACGCCAACGGGGCGATGGTCGAATTGCCGTATCCCACCAATGACGTGCGCCTGATGACGAAGGCTGCGACAGAGGCGGTCAACCGGCTATTCCGGGCAGGCTTCAAATACAGCAAGGCCGAGGTCCTTCTGATGGATCTGCGCAAGCCCGGCGAATTTACCGACGACCTGTTTGCCCATTCGCAGCCCGTGGAAGCCGAGAAGGTGATGAACGTGCTGGACGAGATCAATGCCAAGTGGGGGCGGGGAACGTTACGCGCGGCAAGTGTGCCATCTGCCCCTGAGTGGGCCATGCGGCGGGATCTGATGAGTCAGAGCTTCACGACGAAAATCGGCCAGCTGTGGATCGTGAGGTGCAATTAGGATCTACGCGGCCGAAGTCTGTCGCAACCGCAGACTTGCGTTGAATATATGGATATCCGTATATTCGGTTACTTGCATACGACAGTGTCCACGATGATCACTCCACCCGACGTATTTAAAAGCCTGGCCGATGAGACACGCGCCCGCGCCACCCTCCTGATCGCCAGCCAAGGCGAACTCTGCGTGTGCGAACTCATGTTCGCTCTTGAAGACAGCCAGCCGAAGATCAGCCGGCACCTTGCCCAGCTGCGCAGCAGCGGAGTATTGCTGGATCGCCGCCAAGGGCAGTGGGTTTATTACCGCCTGAATCCGCACCTTCCCGCGTGGGTGAGAGAGATGTTGCTGATAACACTGAATGCCAACACCGAGTGGCTGCGCCACAGCGCGCACCGCTTGCTGAGCATGGAGGAGCGGCCCATTCGGGATGTTTCCTGCTGCTGACGTTTCGCCGTTCACCCTCGGTGCCTGGGCATTACGCCGGCATCGGTTTATCGCTAACGCCGGAGGAAAAAATCCATGCGAGTACTCTTCATGTGCACGGCTAATAGCTGCCGTAGCATCCTCTCGGAAGCCATGTTCAATCACTTTGCGCCGCCAGGCTTTGAGGCAGTCAGTTCCGGAAGCTTTCCGAAAGGGCAGGTGTTGCCGCGCAGCCTCACCACGCTTCAGCAAGCTGGTATTGCCATAGACGGCTTGAGCAGCAAGGGCAACGAAGCCTTCGCGGACAACCTGCCAGATATCGTCATTACCGTCTGTGACAAAGCGGCGAACGAGAGCTGCCCGGTGTATTTTGGCCCGGCGCTCAAGTCCCACTGGGGCCTGGAAGATCCATCCGACGTGAAGGGGGATGACGCGACAGTTGAGGCGGCTTTCCGCGCAACGCTCGCCCGGATCGAGGAACGCTGCAGAGCGTTTATCACGCTTCCTTTCAGCACCCTCAGTCGCGATGAGCTCAAGCGCGAGCTTGATCGTATCGGCGGTCTTTGACAGGAGGACATATGCAAGAGCAAGTCCCCAACCTCGACCGCTCACTCTTCGACGGCATGCAGGCCGCGTCCCGCCTGAGTGACGACAAACCACGCATCCTCCTGCTTTACGGGTCGACCCGGGAGCGCTCGTTCAGCCGTCTGTTGACGGAGGAAGCTGCTCGTCTGCTGGAGTATCTCGGTGCAGAGACGCGTTTGTTTAATCCCTCTGGATTGCCTCTGCCGGATGACGCTACGGTGGATCATCCCAAGGTCGAGGAACTGCGCGAACTGGTGCTGTGGTCTGAGGGCCAGGTCTGGTGTTCACCCGAGCGGCACGGTGCGATGTCGGCTGTGTTCAAGGCTCAGATCGACTGGATTCCACTCGAACTCGGAGCCGTTCGCCCCACGCAGGGTAAAACCCTGGCGGTCATGCAGGTGTGTGGCGGCTCACAGTCCTTCAATGTCGTTAATCAGCTGCGCGTACTGGGGCGCTGGATGCGGATGGTCACCATCCCCAATCAGTCCTCGGTGCCGAAGGCCTACATGGAGTTCGACGAGGCCGGCCGGATGAAGCCTTCCGCGTATTACGACCGTGTCGTTGACGTGATGGAAGAGCTGGTCAAGTTCACCGTCCTTTTGCGTGACCGCCAGGTTGAGCTGGTGGACCGCTATTCTGAACGCAAGGAAACGGCGGAACAGCTCATGGCTCGCGTGAATCAGCGCTCGATTTGAGGTCCTGATGACGATTGAAACTGAAATTGAAATCCGAACGGCGCGACGGGAAGATGCGGCATCGATCCAGGCTATCTATGCACCGGTGGTAGCCGGGACTGCGATCTCGTTCGAAGATACGCCGCCCGGCGTCGAAGAGATGCAGCTGCGCATGGCCGCAACGTTGCAAACCTACCCCTATCTGGTTGCGGTTCGGGATGGCCGCGTGGTCGGGTACGCCTATGCCAGCCAGCACAGGGCCCGCGCAGCTTATCGTTGGGCGGTCGATGTTACGGTCTACATCGGCGAGCGCGAACGTAGAACCGGCGTGGGCCGTGCGCTGTATGAAGCGTTGCTGCCGATTCTGGCCCGCCAGGGCTTCCGTTCCGCCTATGCCGGCATATCTCAGCCTAATCCCGGCAGCGTTGCGCTGCATGAACTGCTCGGTTTCCGGCACATCGGCACTTACCCGAATGTCGGTTATAAACTCGGTCGCTGGCACGACGTTGGCTATTGGCACCGTGAGCTGAGCACGAGCCCATCCCCGCCAGGCGAAATCAGCCCGTACCCGGAACTGAATATCTGCTTGTCCGCTATGGGTCGCACTTGGATCGATAGATAAATTCGAACTCAATCATCAGTTTTAACGATGATCCTTTTGATTAACTTTTCAACTAAGGAGTCGATAACAGAGCATTACGAAAAAATCAAAGGTTAAAGGCGATGAAATCCAACTGGTTGGATAATTTGAAAGTAGGCAAGAAGCTCGGCTTGGGCTTCGGTGCCATTCTGCTGGGCGTTCTGGTGGTGACCGGGATTGGTTATGGCAGCGCGGACCTGCTGATCAAGCGACTGGAGAAAGCAGCCAGGGTCGCTGAAGTGAAAGCCGATATGCTCGACGTTAAAGTGGCGTCGCAAGCTTATGCCGCCAGCCCCAGTGCCAGCGCTGCAGAGGCTTATAGCGCAGCCCTTGCGTCATTGAACGGCACCATCGATAAAGGCTTGCAGATCCTGACCGTCGCCAAAAACGTGGAGATGCTCAAGGCGATCGATAATCAGGCAGCAGAACTCAAGAAAACCTTCGATCAGTTGGTCAGTAACAACCAGAAGATCGATGAGGCGATGAAGCCGTTGATCAAGGTCTCCGATGAAGTGAGCGCGACCTTCGAGAGCTTGCTGCAGAAGACGCTGGACGATGCTTCGAACTCGCCAGACCAGGCCGGTATCGACCATGTGAAAATTGCAGGCGACCTGCGCAATGGTATGACCAACTTCCGCCTGGTATTCCGTCGTTACTTGAGCATTCCTACCCCAGACAATCGCCAGGCCACTTTCGCGACAGCCGACGCGCTGCTTAGCCAGGTGGCTGCGGCCCGAAGCCAGCTCCCCGCGCAGTCAAATTCAGCAGTCGATACCTCGCTTGTTGCGCTTCGCCAGTACAAGGAGAACATGGCGACCATCTCGCAGATGCTGCAACAAAATGACCAGATACGCGACGCGTTACAAAAGCTGACAACCGACACCCTTAAGAGGGTCGATGACTTGATGGCCTCCCAGGTGGTTGCAGCAAACAATGAAAAGAGCAATGCGATCATCCAGTTGTTCAGTGTCGCGTTAGTGGTGCTGTTACTGGGTGTTCTCGCCGCGGCACTGATCACTCGTCAGATCACTCGTCCACTGAATGACAGCGTCATCGCTGCCCGTCGCATCGCCGATGGCGACCTGACCTACGACATTGGCACAGACCGTAAGGACGAACTGGGCCTGCTGCAAAACACCATGCAGCACATGACGTCTTCCTTGCGTGAACTGATTGGCGGTATCGGAAAGGGTGTTACCCAGATCGCAACCGCTGCCGAAGAGTTGTCGGCCGCGACCGAACAGACCAGCGCTGGCGTCACTCAGCAGAAACTGGAAGTGGATCAGGTGGCAACGGCCATGAATGAAATGGCTTCAACCGTGCAGGAGGTTGCGCAAAACACCGAGGACGCTTCGCGTGCAGCCCGGCAAGCCACCGAGCGCGCGGTCCATGGCAGCACCGTCGTGCAGCATGCAACCAGGGAAATCAGTCAGCTGTCTGGAGAAGTCGGGCAGTTGGGCGTGGCGATGCAGCGCCTGACCCATGACAGCGACAAGATCGGCAGTGTCATCGACGTGATCAAAGCCGTTGCGGAGCAGACCAATCTGCTCGCACTCAACGCCGCCATCGAAGCTGCACGTGCCGGCGAACAGGGTCGCGGTTTTGCGGTGGTGGCCGACGAGGTCCGGTCACTGGCCCAGCGCACACAAAGCTCGACCACTGAAATCGAAGCGCTGATCCAGGCCCTCCAGCACGGCACCGTGGAGGCGTCGAGCTTGATGGACGCCAGCATGCGGCGGACAGAGGGCACCGTCGAGCTGGCGCGTCAGGCCGAGCAAGCGCTCGTAGAGATTACGCATTCCATTGGCACGATTGAGCAGATGAGCCAGCAAATCTCGGCCGCGGCTGAGGAGCAGAGCGCGGTGACCGACGAAATCAATCGCAGCGTCATCAGTGTGCGTGACGTCGCCGACCAGTCCGCCACCGCGACGGAGCAGAGCGCTGCCTCGACATTGGAACTGGCACGCCTGGGCAACACCCTGCAGAACATGGTGGCTCGCTTCAAGGTCTGACACCACCGGTGTCGGCTGTACAAAAGAAACCGCTTCGGCGGTTTTTTTGTGCGCAGCATTCAGTGCGTCGCTCAGTGTCCACGCGCCATTCATCTTCCACCGGGCACTAATCCTTCCTGATGCACCTCTGTCCTGTAAGCGCAGATTTCCTGCGACTCGTACTGGAGGTCATCATGGGTATCGAAGACAACGGGCCGGATAACGCGTATCAGGGTCCTGCCGAGCCGGGCAGCGAAGAAGAGATTTATCCCGACACCCACGCGGATACCGAGTCAGCCCGGCAGGGTGAAGACGCGGCAAGCGAAGCCCGAAACAAGGGGCTGGATGACATGGAGATTCCTGACAATCCTCCCGTCGATGAAGACGAGGCGTCCTCTTCGGGCAACCGCTAAACCTGCCCGGATTCATCAGACCCCACCATTGTGTGGGGTTTTTCTTACAGCTCGAACGGTTTGTTACACAAAATAGCCACTCGTCGGAACGCGCGCACTATCAAGGGGTTGGGCACTCCATTCATTAATCAAAAAATAAGGTGCCCCGGATGAGACCTCAGATCCACGACATTCCCAACGCACTCGACCTGATCAGCGAGCTGGATCAGGCGACCGAGCAGATGATGTCTATCCCCGTCGAGCACATCGGCGGCGTGCAATGGGAAGAGGCTTTCGTCCGGCAGCAGAGCGCCTTTAGAAAATGGCGCGATTATTTGTACTGCAAAGCCGATGAGCGCCCGGCGGTTCGGCTGTTGAACATCGCCTGATCTGCATCTGCGAAGACCTGATCTGCAAACAGTACCGCCCGCATCAGACTCAGCATGGGCGCGCACCTCTGCACACTGCGCTAACGACGCCCCGCAATTCGTTCCACCGCGGCCAGCACCCTGGGCCGCTGCGCCTGCCACTCACGTTTGGTGATACCCAGCAGCACCGCGCCGATCCGCTTGCCATCGCGCACGATGTGCTCCCGCCTTACTCCCTCAACCACGAAGCCGAATTTCTGATGCATCTTGATCACCGCCGGGTTGATCTCGAGCACTTCGCAGTTGAGTTTCTCCAGCCCTGCGGCACCGAACGCGTAATCGAGTAGCCATAACTCCACCTGACTGCCAAGGCCTTTGCCCTGCAGCGTGGTGTCGAGGTAGAAGGCCCACTCTGCCGTGCCGTGGGTACGGTTGATGGCACTCAGCGACACAACCCCCACCGGTGCGGCTTCAAGCACAACGACAAAGACCTGCTGCCGGGAGCTTGAGCGCAGTGCCTCAAGCCAGTTCAGGTGCTCGGCTTCGCTGATTTCATGGTCCGTGTACATGAACTTGCGCACGTCGGGCTGATTGCGCAGTTGCCGCACACGGGCTTGCTGCTCGACGGGCAGCTCAAGGATCGGCACTACTTTCATGGATTCCCTTTTGAACGCGTCATACGGCTGTTGAGTCCCTGTCCGGTCTGCGCGGCCAGCAGTGCTTGATCACGTGCCGCGCCGCATGGAGGGGTTTTTTCAAACTGTCTGGAACGAATCGATTGGCGTTTCAGTCAACCTTTCTCACACCCAGGAGGCAAAATATTATGGCAAGCGATATCACTGAAAAACTGCGTGACGATCTTTATCAGAAAACCCGTTCCGAGCTGAACACTTTTCTCGACGAGACCAATGCCTTGCTGGCGGCAGGGGATGCCTTGAATGAGGACCGCACTACTCAGGCCCGTGAGCGGCTGAAGGATTTTCTGGCCCGCGGCACCAGTGCGGTGACCGAGATCGAAATGGACGCCCAACCTGCGCTGACCCGTGCGGTGGGTAACGCGAAATCCTACGTCACCACCCATCCGTGGGCGGCCGTCGGTGTTGCAGCGGGCCTGGGCCTGGTGGCCAGCCTGTTGCTCAAACGCAACAGGGATTGAGGGGGCCATCGTGGTTCGCCGTCGATTTCCGGTGGATCCGTTAAGTCCGACCAGCGGCCGGCTTGCGTTCGCCGGCGCGTGCACGCCCGTCATTTACCCTCGTTATCGGCTGGTACTGTTCATGGCGGGTACCGTAGCTGACGATGGATTCGGCACCGCTCTGGCGCCGGCCAATGTCTTGCGAAAGCATAAATGGGGGATACGCATGAATGTCGACGAAGAAACTGTTCGTCAGTTGGCCCAGTTGATCTGGGAGACCGAAGGCAAGCCTGAAGGGCAGGAGTCCCGTCATTGGGAAATGGCCACACGCCTGGCGGAGTCCGCTGCCATGGCGCCGGTCCGCACTTCAAGCAAGCACAAGGTCGATACGTTGTTCCCGTCGCCCGATGAGGCTGACCCCAACCCGTGACAGGTCGAGAGCTCGCCCAGGCGCAGTGCCGGGGCGAAGCTCGGATCGACCTCGTATCAAACAGCTACCCGCTTCAGACCGACCCTGAGGCTTGCCGTGCAACACGGCGATCCGCCTGCCGCGCATCCATCAGCGCCCAATACCACATGCCCAGACCGCCCAGCGTCAATGCCGCTGCGGCATAGCCCGTGGCCGGCAGACCGTAGCCCGCCGCAATGACCACCCCGCCCACCAACGGGCCGATGGCGTTGGCGACATTGAACGCGCTTTGCACCAGCGCACCCGCCAGGGATTGCGCATGGGGCGCAACGTCCATCAGGCGTGTTTGCAGGATCGCCGCCAGGCCGACGCCGCAACCGATGAAAAACACCAGCGGAATGAGCAGCCAGAGGTTGTCGGTCGCCGACGGGTACAGCGCCAGCACCAGCGCAGTGAAGCCCAGCGAGACGCCAGCGGCGAGCATCGTGGCGCGGTCGGCGGCCCAGCCACAAACCAGGTTGCCCACCGTCGTGCCCAGACCGAACACCGCCATCACCACCGGAATCATGAAAGCCGAAGCGTGGGTGACGTCGATCAGCGTGGCCGCCAGATAGGTGTACACGCAGAAGATCCCGCCGAAGCCGATGCCGGCGATGCCCAGTGTCAGCCACACCTGCCGCGAGCGCAGTGCGTTAAGTTCGCGCAACGGGCTGGCGTCGGTATCCGCAGGGGAAGCGGGCGCAAGGCAGCGAATCAGCACCGCGGTGATCGCGGCGAGGCCGGCGACGATGGCCATGCCCCAGCGCCAGCCGATGGTCTGGCCGATCCAGGTGGCGAACGGCACGCCGATGATGGTGGCGATGGTCAGCCCCATGAACACGCGGGAGACCGCTTGAGCACGGCGATTCTTCGGCACCAGGGACGCGGCCAGCAGCATCGCCACGCCAAAGTAGGCGCCATGGGGGAAACCGCTGAGAAAGCGGAAAAACACCAGCCATGGCAGCGAAGGGGCGACGGCGCTCAACGCGTTGGCGATTCCGATGAAAGCGGCGAGGGCCACCAGCAAGGCCCGGCGGGGCAGTCTGACGCCCAGGACCATGATCACTGGCGAGCCGATGACCACGCCCAGGGCGTAGGCACTGATGGCATGCCCGGCCAGCGGCTGGGTGACCTGAAAGTCACCGGCAACGAACGGCAGCAGGGTCATTGAGGCGAATTCGGTCGTGCCGATGGCGAAGGCGCCCATGGCGAGGGCGAACAGCAGCCAGCCCATGTTGAAATCATGCGGGGTGTGGGAGGTATTCATGGGAGATCGAGAAGGGTTTCCGGGAAGAAGCATGCTGTGATACTTGAAACCGATTTCAGTTCAACCCGGGAATGACTCAACCCTGAAGTGACGCCGGGTGACGCGGGTGGCGCATCAGTCGGCGGTTCAGTTCGATCAGTCTTTGGGTTTGGTGTCGGGCAGGGCGGCACCCTTGGGCCACAGCATCCAGATCTGGCCTTGCTGTTTCATGTTGCCGGCCAGTTCGCCCGCCGCGTCACCGGTACCCCAGAACATGTCGGCGCGGACTTCGCCGGCAATGGCGCCGCCGGTGTCCTGCGCCGCTACCGGGCGCACCAGCGGCGTGCCGTCGGGGCGGGTCGAGGACAGCCACAACAGGCTGCCGAGGGGGATCACCTTGCGATCGATCGCCACGCTGTAACCAGCGGTCAGCGGCACATTCAGCGAACCGCGCGGGCCTTCGGTGCTGTCCGGGCGCAGGGTGAAGAACACGTAGCTCGGGTTGCTGCCCAGCAGTTCATTGACGCGTTCGGGGTGCGCAATCGCCCAGTCGCGGATGCGGCCCATGGACACTTCGTCCTTGGTCAACTGGCCTTGCTCCACCAGCCAGCGGCCAATCGGCTTGTACGGGTAGCCATTCTGATCGGCGTAGGCGATGCGCAGCTGACGGCCGCTTTCCAGCTGAACCCGACCCGATCCCTGGATCTGCAGGAACTGCAGGTCGATGGGGTTTTCCAGCCAGGCCAGCACGGGGGCACTGGCGCCTTTGGTGCCAATGGTGGCGGCGTCGTCGTAGGGACGCAGCACTCGGCCATCCAGGCGCCCGCGCAGGCGCTTGCCCTTGAGCTCGGGATAGATGCTGTCGAGGTTGACGATGATCAGGTCATCGGGCACGCCATACACCGCCACCGGGTGCGCGTCATTGCGCTGCTCGCTGCCTTTATAGATCGGCTCGTAATAGCCGGTGATCAGCCCGTTGGCGCCGTGCTCGGAGGAACGCAGGCTGTAGACCTGCAGCTGATTCTTGAGAAAGTCGCGCACCGCCGCAGGATTCTGCGGCACTTGGGCGGCGAGGGCGCATGTGCCGCCCCAGACCGGGTCCTTGGCCAGGCGTTTGCACGCCGAGAACCAACTGTTGTAACCCGCCATCAGGTCGGTGTCGTTCACCGCCGGCAGTTTGTCCCACTCGACGCTGACGTAGGTCGTCGCTTCGGAGGGCTTGGTCTTCGGCGCGCCGCCGTCGCAGGCAGCGAGCAGGGCGATCAGTGGGGCGAGGCAGAATACGAAACGGCGCCAGTGCAGGCTTGTGGTCATCACGCGGGGTGTTTCCTGAAAATCATGCGAAGGCGGCTAGCTTGGTGAAAGCGAAGGGCTGCGTCAAATGGATGAGGGAATCATTTGCATGAAAGCTCACATGGCGGCCCAATCGCCCTGGACGCGCTGCGAATTTGCCCCCGATATTGCACTTTTTCGCCGTGGGCCGTTCTGACCATGGCCAGGACGCGGCGATAGACGCGGCGTCCCGTTCGTTAAAGCTTGGGATTGATGCTCGCCGTGTTTTCTGTTTTATCCGTTTGCCGACGCCTGCGCCCGCTGTTTGCCCTGTGCATGCTTGGGCTCGGCGCTGCCGGGTGTACGCGCCAGGACGGCCAGGATGTCGCCACGCAGTTCAGCGAGACGCGGCCCCAGGAGTTCTTCCAGACCAGCGTGGACCGCATGGCGACACTGGCCATGCAAGACAACCTAGACAGCCTTTACTTGCTGATGAACAAACTCTACCTGCGCAACCCTGGCGAGTGGCGCAAGTCCGGCTTCGTCGATGCCGCGGCGGCCGAACGCAACGTGCGGCAGGCCATCGAGCAGAAGAAGCCGTTGCCGCAGTTGGGCACGCGACGTGACCTGGCAGCGCTGAGCTACGCCCTGAGCCCTGAATTCCTTGGCGATCGCGTCGGCGCGTTCATTTATGCCATTGGCAGCATGCTGGTCACGGCCCACGGCGGGCGCCTCGAATTCTTCATGACCGACCAGGTCAACCCGACGTTCGTCAACAATGCTGCGCGCAATATCGAAAAGGCCACCTGGCTGCTGAGCCAGCGGCAGAACGCCAATGGCGAGCTGCTGCTGTTCTCCAACGAGATTTCGGAGGAGGGCAGCAACCTCAGTTTCGCCACCGAGTTCGGCAAGATCGTGGCGCGCTTGGACCTGCTCACCCAGATGCTCGACGAGCGATATAGACGCATCGGTTTGAATTACGCCCAGAGCCTGCTGTTCCTGAATTTCCTCCCGGTGCAATGACGCCCCGCTGTGCCGGAAAAAACCTTTGCGCTATCCCTCATCCTTGTCGGCTTGCGGTCGATAGCTCCTCAGGAGTCCGCAAAAAACAACTATAAAATTCATGGCATGGGGTCGACGATGTTCAAAACAGTGCAGGCGCGCTATACGGTCATATTTGTGACCTTGATTGTGGTCATCGCAGTGCTCACCGAGCAGGGCATCGTACATTTCGTCACGCCCAAGGTGCGAGAGACCCAGGAAAAAGTGGTGCTGAGCCAGGTGGACCAGATCGGCACGCGAATTCTTTCGGACCTGGCGCGCGTAGAGGCTCAGTCCCGGGCGATCACCCAGGCGGTTCCGCTGCTGGACAGTGATGGCATCGACACTGTGCTGCCAGGCCTGGTCGATCAGTACGGCGATCAGAAAGTCTTCGGCGGCGGCGTCTGGCCGATGCCGGACAAGCGCACCCCGGGGCGCAACAAACACAGCTCGTTTTTCCACCGTGACGGCAGTGGCCAGCTGGTGGTGAGCACGTTCTGGAACTCCGACCCTGCGCCCAACTACTGGGAACAGCCATGGCACCGCGCCGGGCAGAACGCACCCAAGGGCAAATGCGCCTGGGCGGCGGCCTATCAGGACGAAGCCAGCCCGCAACCGCGCACCAACTGCGCGATGGGCATCTACAAAGATGGCGCGCTCTACGGCGTTTCGACCATCGACGTCACCCTGGGCTTCTTCAACGGCCTGATCCAGGACAAGGAAAAAGACATTCAGGGTCAGGTGATGATCGTCGAGCGCGACGGCAAGATCCTGACCAACCAGAGCCGCATTCCCGGCGAAATCATCCTCAAGAACGTCGCCGGCTTCAGCGGCCAGTCGATGTTCGCCAAGGCCATTCAGGACGGCCTGGGCAAGGTCTCTGGCGACGCTGTGTATTCCCGGGAATACATCGACCCGCAACTGGGTGACCTGACCTTCTTCCTGCGCCCTGTGGTGGGCACGCCGTGGATGATCGCCACCTCGTTGCCAACCGCCATGCTCACCGCCAGCAGCACCGAAGTGCTGAAGACCCTGGGGTGGTTGCAGATTCCACTGGTTGTTCTGTTGCTGGTGGTGCTGGGCTTTGCCTTCCATCGCTTGCTGGCACGGCTGACCGTTCTGCGCACCAACATCGACGCGCTGTCTTCGGGTGAGGCCGACCTGACCCGTCGCATTCCGATCAAGGGCGAGGATGAACTGGACGCTGTCGGCCACTCGGTCAACAAGTTCATCGCCTTCCAGCAAGCGATGATTGTCGAGGTGCGCAGCGGCACCGAGCAGATCTCTGCCGGGCTGGTGCAATTGCAGGATCAGTCGCGCAACATCAACCAGATCCTCAACCGCCACGCCTCGGAAACCGATCAGGCGGTGACCGCGATCAACGAGATGAGCGCCACCGCCGACAGCGTCGCCGAGAACGCTACGCAGACGGCGAGCTTTACTCAATCGGCCAACGATGCCGCGCAGCGCTCCCGGGACGTCGTCGACGAAGCGTCGGTCAGCGTGCGGGCGCTGGTGGCCGAGGTCGAAGAAGCGACCCAGTACGTTCAGGAAATGCAGGTCGACGCCAAACGCATCACCGATGTGCTCGGTGTCATCGGCGGCATCGCCCAGCAAACCAACCTGCTGGCCCTCAACGCGGCCATCGAAGCAGCGCGGGCGGGTGAGCAGGGCCGAGGCTTTGCGGTGGTGGCCGACGAAGTGCGGGCGCTGGCCGGTCGTACCCAGCAGAGCACATCGGAGATCAACGAGATGCTCGCGCGGCTGGAACAGGGCGTGAGCACTGCGGTGGGCGCGATGGAGAAAACCAAGGTCAGTTGCCAGTCGACGGCCGACCGTACGTCCCGCGTCAACGAAGGCCTGGACGGGATGGCCGGTTCGGTGCTGCGCATCCATGACCTGAGCGCGCACATTGCAACGGCGGCAGAGGAGCAGAGCGCGGTGACCGAGGAGATCAACCAGAACATGATCGCCATTCGGCACATGGTCGGTGAACTGGTGGGCTGTGGTCAGCAGACCGACACCAGCGTCGAGGCGCTGATGGCGTCCAACGAGCGGCTGGTGGCGATGATCGATCGCTTCAAGGTTCGCTAACCGGCGATCCATTCACTCGCGCAAAGCAAAGCCGGAGCCCAAAAAGCGCCGGCTTTTTTGTGGGGCGCAGAAGGTGTCTGGGCTCAGTAACTTTCGCCGCGAATGTATTCCTGCATTTTCTCGATCAGCCTGGCCTGTTCGGCAATGGCCGCCTTGACCAGGTCGCCGATGGACAGCAAACCGATCAGCCGGCCTTCGTCCACCACCGGTAAATGGCGCAGGCGGCGGTCGGTCATGATGTTCATGCAGTGCTCGACGGTGTGCTGCGAACCCACGGTCTGTACGTCGTGGGTCATGATGTCGCTGACCGGGGTCCCGGCCGAAGCGCGACCCTTGAGCTCCATCTTGCGGGCGTAATCCCGCTCGCTGACGATGCCGACCACCTTGCCGTCGCGCACCACCGGGACAGCACCGATGTTCTTTTCGGACATCAGCTTGATCGCCTCGAGGACCATCTCCCCGGGCCCGACGGTGTGGACGTCAGCGTGGTGCGGATCTTTCAACTTCAGTAGTTCGGCTACGGTCGTCATGCTGGCCTCTCCGGCGCGTTTCTTGTGAGCACGGCCAATCCGGCCGTGCATAGAGAATCGTCGAGAGATGGCATTCCGGCAAGTTTGAAAGCGCCATGCCCGGCCCTGAAAGCGTCACCGCCCCGATTTCCCGTGGCCGCGTCGGTGGGCTGGCGCGAGCTTAGCCGATCCGCCGCGACAGGCCGCCCTGTCCCTGCCCATGCATCGGTGCTTTTGCCGGCGATGCCGCGCGCTGCTGCAGCAGACCGGCAACGTCACGGGTCTGCAGCACGAACCCTTGCACCCAGTCCACGAAGGTCATCTCGTCCAGTGCCTTGAGCGGCAGTTGCGTGCACAGGCGAACCGCCTGTTGCTCATCCAGGGCCAGCCAGCAGCCACTCATGGCGCCGCTGTCGAAGTTGAGCCTCATCAGCCGCTCATACAGGCTCGGGTCGGGGCGCAGCGACAGTTTGCAATGCAGAATCGCGACGTCTCCCGCCGTCGGCACCTCGATGATCACCACTTCGCGGCCCTCATCGAACAGCGCGCACACGCCGTTTTCGAGTTGCAAGGCGGTGCCCAGTCGTTTGCCCAGTGCCTGAATGCAGGCGTCTGCGTGTGTCGTTGTGTTCATCATTTGCGGTGTCCTGTACGGGGGGGCGATTCGATCAATAGAGGAGCGGGCGCGGCGGCCTAGCGCGGCCGGAAAGCGCCATTGCCAGCCTGGCCCAGCTCGTGGGCGGGCTGCGAGTCGCCACGGTCGGCGATGGCGCCGTCGGCCGTGGCCTTTTTCGGGTTCCTCTGGTCAGGGCCGTAGTCGAAGGTGACTTCACCCATGAGGCGTTCGATGCTCAGCGCGCTGCCGCTCTTGAAGCTGACAAAGGGGAACGGCGTGCCGAACGCGTCTTCTTTCGCGGCGGTCTTGAAGACCGCGATGCTCTTGATGCGCAGATTGTTCTTGTCGCCGAGTATGTCCTTGAGCACCGCGTCGGTCAGCCGTCCACTCAATGCGCCGTCCTCGATGCGCTCTTTGACGTCGTCGCGGACCTCAAGCTTGATTTCGGCGCGAGTGGTGCCCTTGCTGTCCTTCATCGCATCGAGCAGGCCTTTGAGCTGCGGGTCGGCGCTCATCATTTCGTGAATCCGCTCGGCGTTGCCCGGGTTGCAGTCACGGCCGAGCATCTGTTTGACGCGGTCGATCTGCCGCTTGGAGGGCGCGGCCTGATCCAGCCGGTTGACGTTGTTGTGTTTGACCACCATGTCCATCAGCGACATCAGGCTGGAGCCCTGGCTGGCAGCGGTGTTCTGCCGGTCGAGCTGGCGCAGGCTCTGGCGCGCGGCGTATTGCGCGTCGTTCTCGTCTGACGTGGCCTTCAGGTATTTGTCCTTGAGGTCCTGCAGCACCTTCTCAGGAGGCTTGCCGGCGGGCGACGGATTCTTGCTCATGCCGGGGAAGGCCTTCTCCAGTGTGTCACCCAGGGTTTTGACGTCTGCGGTTCGCAGCGGCAGGGCGTTCTTGAAGCGCACGTCGTAGCTCTTGCCGGTCTTGTTGTCGAACGCCAGTGTCGCGCTGACGCCCAAGGGGGCGCCGCCGGCCACGAACAGGTTGCTGGGGCGCGACGTAAAGACGGTGCTGAACATCCGCGCGTAGCCGGTCACCGAGCCTTTTTCGAGGAACCGCGCGCGGTTGCTGCTATAGACGTCGGCGTGCAGGCCGTCGCTGCCGTGGCCCTCGGTGCGTTCCCGTTCGGCGCTGAGCAATGACACGGTTCCCAGCAGGCCGGCGCCGAAGCGCATGAAGCCGGCAACGGGTTCGGCATCGGTGCGGCCCTTGTTGGTCCGGGATTCAAGGTTGACCCCGGCATCCAGGTCGAACGCGTGCTTGCCCGTGGTGCGCACTTCCTTCTCGACGCCGCGATCCATCAACGCCATGGGTTTGAGGCCTCCCTGCGCCGGGCGCTTGCTGCTGGCCAGTTGCGTCTGCATCAGGTCAATCATGAAATCATCGATTTCGTCGTCGCGAATGAAAAAGCTCAGCGCCGTGCTGTTGGCATACTTGTACTTGGCGTCCAGGCTGCCGCCGAACCAGCCGCCGTTGGTCTGGAGGTTGGCGTGGCTGTCGCCGGGCGTGGTTTTGGTGTCACTTTTGCCGCCACCAAAACCGAAGCTTCCTGTGCCGCTGATCGCGCCTTCGCGACTCATCGACACCTTCAGGCCGCGGTCGAATCGGGTGAAGGTCAGGCCGTAGGTCCGCTCTGGATCGATATTGCCGCGAAAACCCAGGAACGCGGGCTCGGCCGGCCCCGCGACGCCGCCGGTGACGCCGCCGCCGTAATTGCGGTTCAGCTTGAGGCTTTCTCGAGGCTCCAGATTCTGGAGCGCCTCGGTCAGGGCGAGCATGACAGCGGCGTTATTCGGGCCGGCAGGGGTCTGCAGCCCTTGCAGCACGTTGCGCTTGAGCGGGTGGTTGTCCTTGCGCAAGTGCTTGAGCAGGTTCTTGGTGGCGTCGTAACTGGCTTCGAGGGAGGCATGGTCACGGAAGCCGGCATCGGTGTAGCGCTTCACCGGGCTGCCTTCGTAGGCGTCGTTGTGCAAGGTGGCCAGCGCTGTGGCGATGGTGTCGAAATCCTTCGCCCCCGGTTTCTTCACTTCATTGGCGAACCCGTCGAGGGCGGCGCTGATGTCGTTGAGCACCTTGACGTCCAGCGCCAGGCGAGCGCGCAGCAGGGCCTGGTTATCGCCTTGGGTGCGAGAGCCATCCAGCGGCGATTGGGTGTTGCGCCGCTCCAGCGTGAAATGCGCGTTCTTCAGCTTGGTGAGCAGCTGCCCCAGTTCGTGAGCGTTGTCGATGCCGCTGTCACGAAGGACGCTGGCCACTTGCGGCAGCATGTCATTGTTGCGCGGCTTGCCCTGGAAGGCCGGATTGATCGCGCCATTTTTCAGCAACGCGCCTTCGTCCTGGGCCAGTTCGCGCAGCGTCTTCTGCAGGTCTTCGGTGACGCTGGTCTGGAACCAGTTGAACAGCTCCGCCAGCTCGCTCGATTCAGGTGACAGGCGAGGCGCCAGCTCATTGATACGCGCAGCCATGGGTCGCGGCGGTGTGCCGGTCGCCGCGCCGGTCGCCGCAGCCGCGCGGGTGCTCAGCTCGCGCAGCAGCGCGGTTTCTTCGGTGTAGATCGGCTTCAGGCCTTCGCGGCCTTTCCAGGCGTGCTGGAGGCTGTCGGCAGGCACTTTTACCGCGCCGGTCAGCGAAAGATGGGAGGTAAGGTAATTCTGCCGGAGGGAGGCAGGGGCGTACTGCTTGGCCTTCATGCTCTCGATGTTGTTACTGCCCATCACGTTGACGGTGACCTTGGCCGAGCCTCTGCGCAGGGTTTCCGGCTCGGCCGCCGCCAGCCGATTGAAGGCCGCATGGTCATTGCTCGGGCGCGCCGGTGCGGGTGCGGCGGCTTCCCACCCGGTTGCGGTTTTGACGAATTCTCCGGCGCTGGTGGTGGCCAGCAAACGTCCATCGTGATTGGGGCGCAGGTCCTGAAGAACGGTCCCCGGTGGGGTGGTCGGGCCCTGAACCGCTTGCCAGGTCCGCTGAGGATTGAGCCTTCGAGCGTTGGCCTCGTCGCCGCTCAGCTGGAACACTGCGCCGCCGCGCAGGGCGAACCAGTGCTTGCCGCCGGTGCTGATCGCCTGGATGTCGCCCGTGCCGGGTGGCTGTGGCAGTACCGCGCGTTCACCGTTCTGGTCGTGGAGGCGCAGTTTGCCGCCGCTGAGGGTCATGAAGTTCTGATCGTTCTGCACGGCCAGTTTGTCGGCGACCACACCCTCGGCGCCGCGCAGGGCGGTGCCCTTGGCTTCAGTCCCGCGACCTTGCAGGGCCAGGTCGGCGCCGCGCCCCATTTCATGGGCGGCGGCCTGGGGCGCCACTTTCAGCTGTTTGAGCTTGCCATCCTTGTCGATGAGGTAAGCGAAGCCGTCCTGGCCAGCCTGCAGCGCTTTGATGTCCTTTTCGCTGGTCTTCTTCCATTCGTCGGTGCGCGGGTCTTGCACCAACAGCGTCTTTTCGATGGTTTCTTTCAATTCTTCAACGGGCGGGTTGTGCACTAACCGCTTGTCGAGAGGACGGACGTATTCGCCGCGCGGTGCCTGGACCCGCGATGAGCGCTTCTGCTCGTAGAGGGCGATTTTGCCGCGCGGCAGCTGAATCTGCGTGGCGGCGTCAGGGGTCAGGACGGGCAAGCCGTGCTGACGATCCATGACCAGCGGCGCCATGACCCAGCCAGGCACGAAGTCCTGTTTTGCCTGATCCCACGATGCGCTGTGCTCTACGCCTTGCTGGTCCTTGACGGTGGCGTGCAGCAGGTTTTTTTCGTCATGAAAAAAGCCGCTGACGGTGTGGTGACCAAAGGCCGTCTGCAGGGCGGGCGAGGGGCGCACTTTCTGCAGTGTGAGCTCATTCACGAGGAGGTTGTTTTGTTGCGCTTCAGCGGTCGGCAAATGCGCCTCCAGGAGTTCGCCCGAGGCTGTCGTCGCCAGCAGACGATCACCGATGAGCGCCACGGATTTGGCTTTCATGGCCGCGTCGTTATCCGTGCCGGTGGGGGTAATGAGCGGGAACGCATCATGGCGGTCGGCGCCAAGCCCGTTGCGCAGTTGGAGTAACTGGTTGCCTGAGGCGTTTTCGCTGAGCGCCATCAGTGCACCGGCGGTGGAGCGTCCGAGGGCCGTGACCTTTTCTGTGAAATCCAGCGACTTGGTCAGATCACTCAGCTCGTACACCTTGCCTTCGTCGTTGAGCCCCAACAGGTTGCCGCCGCCAATGTTGTGCAAGGTTTTCAGCGTTGCTCCCTGGGTGTTCTCCTGCCATTGGCCCCCATGCAACGCGTACAACTTATTTTCGTGAATACGCCAGGCGGTGTTGTTCGCGTCCTTGTGCACGCCGGTGATCTGCGCGCGATGGGCATCGGTGGGCATCGCCATTTTCTTGCCGTCGCTGGCGGAGGCGACGCGGTTCTCACTGCTCTTGAACAGTGAAATGGCGATATCGCTGGCATGGGCGTGGAGCAGCCGGTTCTGGCTGTCGACCATCAGGTATTCGGCTTTCTGCGCGTCCTGATTGAGCGGCGCAAGGTCCTGATAACGCTGATCGTGTTTGCTCAGAATGCCTTCGAGCAACCGCTCGGTGGGGTTGGGCTGGTCGGTGCCGCCAAAGGTCAGTCGTTGATTGTGCAGCGCCATGCTCAGCCGGGGTGTCAGGGCGTTGGCTGGTGGCTGGGCTGCCGTCGGAGCGCTGGGTGTCGGGCCGGTTGGCGGCACGGGCGCGTTCGCTTGTGGCGTGGCTGATGCAGCTGCCGTTGTTGAAGCCGGCGCCGCATGGGGGGCGAGCGCGGTCTGCGGGGTGTTTGCAGCGGCCGTGCTGCGGGGAATTGACGAGGCATCCCCCGGTCGGGCCTTGAACAGACCGCCTGCGAAGTGGCGGCTTTTCTGCAGCGTTGACCGGCTGGCAGTGGCCATGCGCGCCAGCACGTTTTTGCGCTGCGTGGGGCCGGTTCCGGTTCCGGGTGCTGCAGCTGGGTTCAGGTGGGTGGTGCCGACACTGGTGGTATGACCACGGAACACTGGAGGTAAAGCCATGCTGACGCCGTCCATGCAAGTGAGTGCTTGGCGGGGTGAGTGGCGTCAGGGCGGAGGGTGGTTCCCGATTTTCTGAAAAGATCAGGCAGGCCCGTCAGAGGGCTTGCGCCGGGGGCGGGAGATGACCGATTCGATGTTCTTGCGGCCGATCAGCAACGGGCTCTTGGCTTTGCGCGAGGCCGGCATGTCGGCCAGCCATTTGTACATCACCAGGCAGTCCACCAGCCCGAGCCGGGCATGGCGGTAAGCGCGAGGCAGACGGCCGACGGTCTCAAACCCGAGTTTCTGCCAGAGCGCAACGGCGACTTCATTGGTGGCCACCACGGAGTTGAACTGCATGGCCGAGAAGCCGCTGTCCAGCGCCAGTTGCTGGGAGTGCTCGCACATCAGGCGCGCGACGCCACGACCCCGCGCGGCCGGGGTGACCATGTAGCCGCAGTTGCTGACATGGCTGCCGGGGCCTGCCGCGTTGGCCTTGAGGTAATAGCTGCCGAGCAGCACGCCGTCTTCCTCGGCGATCAACGTGTGCAGCGGGTATTCCAGCCACAGGTGCCGGGCCTGCTCGCAGGTCAGGTCGGGGGCGTAGGCGTAGGTTTCCTGGGCCCGGACCACGGCCTGAAAGGTGGGCCAGAAGACCGCGAAGTCATCGGCGGTCATGGGGCGGATGTGGATCATGGGTCGGTTCCGGAATTCGGGGAGGGGCAGGTTGTGCGCGTGATGACTTACCTGTGGGAGTGACCGGGGTGGCGCTCCACTTTGCTCACGAAGGCGGCATCACTGCCGCCAGAGAAGCGTTGGCCGACCGGGCCTGTTCGCGAGCAAGCTCGCTCCCACAATTGGGCTCCCACAAGGGTGATGCAGTGTCATGCCTGAAGGGTGGCCTCAGGCCAAGCTCCGTTAAGACACAACCCGATAACACGGCACATACGCCGCGCCGCCCGGCAGCTTCATCCGGTGCTGCTCGACGAAGGCCTGCAACAGCTTGTCCAGCGGCTGCATCACCTCGGCGTCACCGTGGATTTCATACGGGCCGTGTTCTTCGATCAGGCGAATGCCCTTGTCCTTGACGTTGCCCGCCACGATCCCGGAGAACGCCCGGCGCAGGTTCGCGGCCAGTTCGTGGGGCGGCAGGTCGCGGCGCAGCTGCAGGCTGGCCATGTTGGCGTGGGTCGGGTCGAATGGACGCTGGAAGCTCTCTTCGATCTTCAGCAGCCAGTTGAAGTGGAACGCGTCGGCACGGTCGCGGCGGAACTGGCGCACGGAAGCCAGGCCAAGGGTCATCTGCCGTGCCACTTCCGACGGGTTGTCGATGATGATCTGGTAATGCTTGTGCGCTTCTTCGCCCAGGGTGGCGCTAACGAACGCGTGCAGCTGCTCCAGGTACGGCGCGGTGCTTTTCGGGCCGGTCAGGATGACCGGGAACGGCAGGTCCTGGTTGTCCGGGTGCATGAGGATGCCGAGCAGGTAGAGGAATTCCTCCGCCGTGCCTGCGCCCCCCGGGAAAATGATGATGCCGTGGCCGACCCGGACGAAGGCTTCCAGGCGCTTCTCGATGTCCGGCAGGATCACCAGCTCATTGACGATCGGGTTCGGCGCTTCGGCCGCGATAATGCCCGGCTCGGTCAGGCCCAGGTAACGGCCGCCGGTGATGCGCTGCTTGGCGTGGGCAATGGTCGCGCCTTTCATCGGGCCTTTCATCACGCCAGGGCCGCAACCGGTGCAGATGTCCAGTTTGCGCAGGCCCAGCTCGTGGCCGACTTTCTTGGTGTATTTGTATTCTTCGGTGTTGATCGAGTGGCCGCCCCAGCACACCACCATCTTTGGTTCGACGCCGGGGCGCAGGGTGCGGGCATTGCGCAGCAGGTGGAAAACGTAATCGGTGATGCCCTGGGAGCTGCTCAGGTCGATGCGCTGGCTGTCGAGCTCGCTCTCGGTGTAGACGATGTCGCGCAGGGCGCTGAAGAGCATTTCCCGGGTGCTGGCAATCATCTCGCCGTCGACGAAGGCGTCGGCCGGGGCGTTCAGCAGTTCGAGGCGCACGCCACGGTCTTGCTGGTGGATGCGCACTTCGAAGTCCTGGTAAGCCTCCAGGATGGTCTTGGCGTTATCGACATGGGCGCCGGTGTTGAGGATGGCCAGGGCGCACTGGCGGAACAGGGTGTAAATGCTGCCGGAGCCTGCGGCGCTGAGCTGCTGGACTTCACGTTGGGACAGTGTTTCCAGGCTGCCCTTGGGGCTGACCGAAGCGTTGATGACGTGTCTTGGAGCCATTCTTGATTCCTTGAGAGCGGTGCCGGCCGCCGCGAGGGGGCAGGGCACGAATACAGTAAGCGTTCGAGACGCTCACCCATGGGGCCATTTTTTACATCGGTTGGTCAGGAAAGCAAACGTTGTGAGCGCGAATCTGGAAATTTCCCGTGACCCCGGTATGCTGCTCCTCGACGCCCAGACCCATCGGCCCTCCCGACGCTATGATCTTCAACTTCATCATTTTTCTCCTGACCCTTGTCGCCATGGAAGGGGTCGGCTTCCTCGCCCACAAGTACGTGATGCACGGCTGGGGCTGGTTCCTGCACAAGTCCCACCACGAAGAACAGCTCGGCGCGTTCGAAACCAACGACCTCTATCTGCTGGCCCTGGCCCTGGTGGCGATCGCGCTGATCGTTGCCGGCAACAGCGGCCATGACCCGCTGCAATGGGTGGGCGCCGGCGTCGCGGCGTTCGGTCTGCTCTACGTGTTTATTCACGATGGCATGGTCCATCGTCATTGGCCTGCGCGACCACGGCCGCGCAGCCGCTACCTCAAACGCCTCTACCACGCGCATCTCATGCATCACGCGGTGAAAGGCCGACGCAACAGCGTGTCCTTCGGCTTCCTTTATGCGCCCTCGGCGGCGACGCTGAAACACCAGCTGCGCGATCATCGTTCTGCCCCCCGTGACGAGCGTTGTCGAGACAGCGCCGGCGCGGCCATGGGCACGGATCTGCAGAACGGCTGAACGGACTCCACGCCGGACCGGTCATTAGTTTCACGTGCGTCACGCTGTTGCGCGTCGTGTTGCTGTCGTAGCACTGACGGTCAGTCGTCTCACGCTGTTAATCAACGCGAATTCCTTCTCCGGAGAACCCCATGACTCAAGCATCGACACAGGCAACGGGCAAGACCGTCACCTTCAAACGCCCCGACGGCAAAGAGTTGAGTGGCTACCTGGCCAGCCCGGCCAAGACCGACGGCGCACCGGCCGTGGTGGTGATTCAGGAATGGTGGGGCCTGAACGACCAGATCCGTGGCGTGGCCGATCGGCTTGCCGCCTCGGGCTATCTGGCGCTGGTGCCTGATCTGTACCGTGGCGAAATGACGGTCGAGGAAGAAGAAGCCCATCACCTGATGGACAAACTCGACTTCGCCGACGCCGCCACCCAGGACATCCGCGGCGCCGTGCAATACCTCAAGGGCCACAGCCAGAAAGTCGGCGTCACCGGCTTTTGCATGGGCGGCGCGCTGACCCTGTTGGCGCTGAACTTCATCCCCGAACTGTCTGCCGGCGTGGTGTTCTACGGCATGCCGCCGCTGGAATTCCTCGACCCTGCGGCGATCAAGGTGCCGGTACTGGCGCATTGGGGCACCCAGGATGAGTTCTTCCCGGCGGACGGCGTCGATCAGCTCGAAGCCAAACTCAGCGAAGGCGGCGTGGACCTGGAATTCCACCGCTACCTGGCCCACCACGCCTTTGCCAACGAAGAAGCCGTCGGCCCTGGCCGGATTCCGGGCACGCAATACGACCCGGTGTGGGCGCAGCTGGCCATGGACCGCACGCTGACGTTCTTCGGCCGCACGCTGTGGGGTTGAAGAGAGCGGCGCTTGAGTAGCTGCTAGCGTTACTGCACCCCGAACAGCGCCGTCCAGTAAATACCGGCGTCGCTTTTCGGGTCGGTGGCGTAGGCAGCGCCCAGGTCATGAAACTGCGGGTTCATGAGGTTGGCGCAATGGCCGGGGCTGGCGAGCCAGCCTTCGACCACCTTGCGCGCGTTGTCCTGGCCGGCGGCAATGTTCTCGCCGATCTGCTGGCCGATGTACCCGGCCAGCTCCGCACGGTCCCCCGGCGTCCCGCCATTGCGACCCTTGTGATCAAAATAATTGTTGTTGGCCATGGAACGCGAGTGGCTCTCGGCTGCGCTCATCAGGGTGTCGTTCCACACCAGCGGCGCGGCCGCAGGAAACGACTGGGCGCCACATTGCTGCGGCTGCTTGCGCGCTTCATTGATCAGCCCCAGCAGTTTCTGGCCCTCGGCCTGCGCATTACCCAACCCGCCCGCCAGCAGCGGACGTGCCAGCACGATGCGCCAGTCGCGGCCGTTGCGGCTGACGCCGATGTCGACGAACTGCGGATTGAGCACCACCTGACAAAAACTTTCCTGAATGGCGGCCATCGCCGCTTGCGCGTCGCGCGGGCCCGAAAGCGTGATCGCCTGGACGCTGACCATCGGATACGACGCCCGGGCCAGCATCGGCTGCAGGTCCACCGTGCCACTGGCCGGCAGGTTCAGGCGCGGGTCGCTGTTGAGTGGCGGCAGCTCGGTCGACGCCACATTGGCGCAGGGCTGCGCCTGGCTGCGGTAGGTATTGATTGACTGGATCAGCTGCGTTTCTTCGCCGGCCACGGCCGTCCCTGCCATCAGCAGTGCCAGGGGCACAACAGCGAGACACTGGATGAATGATCTGAAACGCATGGAAATCTCCCTCGAACTGACGCGCCCACGGTGCGCGATTTTACCTGTCGCGATTAGTCTGAGCTGCACAAACCGTGGAGGTTGCAGCGATGAGCAGGGTTTTTGCAATAGCCGGCGTGAAAACCCGGTGTTTCGCCGCATGCTGCACGCCGATGCGTGACTGAACGGGCGCGAAGGGAGAGGGCGTTTGTTGAATCTGCGCGCGGGCGGTAGTCGTCACACCGGCTGAGCCACATAATCAGCGCTCGACCTTGCGATGTGACATCAATGACCACAACCATTCAGCGACTGACCCCGGAATATGCCTCGGCGTATCGAGCCCTGATGCTTGAAGCGTACGCCCTCCATCCTGATGCGTTTACCTCCGACGTCGCCGAGCGCGAAGCCTTGCCGATCAGTTGGTGGGAAAAGCGGCTTGTGGTCGGGCCTGACGCGAAAGAGGTGGTGTTTGGCGCCGTTGAATCAGGCAGTTTGCTGGGGGTTGCCGGCCTGTCCCTGGAAACCAGAAGGAAAGCCCGCCACAAATCCACGCTGTTCGGGATGTACGTTCCCCACGCCCATCGCGGCAAAGGCATTGGCCACGACCTGATCAGCAGCGTGTTGGCCTACGCCCGTAGCCAGCCACCGCTGTTGCTGGTCCAGTTGACCGTCACTGACGGTAACCGCGGCGCGCAGGGCCTATACGAACGGATGGGCTTTGTCCCGTTTGGGGTGGAGCCGTATGCGGTGGCGGTGGGAGAGCAGTATGTGTCGAAGGTGCACATGTGGTGCGATTTGCGGCGTTCCGGGTCTGAGATCGGCTGAAGCCGGGCGCACTGTTGGATCGCGGTCGGTTAGTGGGACTGGCTTTAGCCGGGAAGAGGCCGGTGTGCATACCCACAATTTTGCAGTGCGCCTACCGACGCTTTCCCGTCTAAAGCCCGTCCCACTTTTGGATCACGGTCGGTTAGTAGGACTGGCTTTAGCCGGGAAGAGGCCAGTGTGTGTGCCATCCAGTTTGCGGTATGGCCTCCGACGTCTTCCCGGCTGAAGCCGGTCCCACTGTTGGATCGCGGTCGGTTAGTGGGACTGGCTTTAGCCGGGAATAGGCCAGTGTGTGCGCCACCATATTCGCGGTATGGCCTACCGACGCTTTCCCGGCTGAAGCCGGTCCCACTGTTGGATCGCGGTCGGTTAGTGGGACTGGCTTTAGCCGGGAATGGGCCAGTGCGTGCGACATCCAATTTGCGGTATGGCCTCCGACGCTTTCCCGGCTGAAGCCGGTCCTACTGTTGGATCGCGGTCGGTTAGTGGGACCGGCTTCAGCCGGGAAGAGGCCGGTGTGCATACCCACAATTTTGCAGTGCGCCTACCGACGTCTTCCCGGCTGAAGCCGGTCCCTTTGTTGGATCGCGGTCGGTTAGTGGGACTTGCTTTAGCCGGGAAGAGGCCAGTGTGTGCGCCATCCAATTTGTGGCGTGGCCTCCGACGTCTTCCCGGCTGAAGCCGGTCCCACTGTTGGATCGCGGTCTGTCAGTAGGACTGGCTTTAGCCGGGAAGAGGCCAGTGCGTACGCCATCCAATTTGCGGCGCGGCCTCCGACGCCGTCCCGGCTGAAGCCGGTCCCACTGTTGGATCGCGGTTGATTAGTGGGACCGGCTTTAGCCGGGAATGGGCCAGTGTGTGCGCCATCCAGTTTGCGGTATGGCCTCCGACGCCTTCCCGGCTGAAGCCGGTCCCACTGTTGGATCGCGGTCTGTCAGTGGGACTGGCTTTAGCCGGGAAAAGGCCGGTGTGCATACCCACAAATTTTGCAGTGTGCCTACCGACGCTTTCCCGGCTGAAGCCGGTCCCACTGTTGGATCGCGGTCTGTCAGGGGGACTGGCTTTAGCCGGGAAGAGGCCAGTGCGTACGCCATCCATTTTGCGGTATGGCCTCCGACGCCTTCCCGGCTAAAGCCGGTCCTACTGTTGGATCGCGGTCGGTTAGTGGAACTGGCTTTAGCCGGGAAGAGGCCAGTGTGTGCGCCATCCAATTTGTGGCGTGGCCTCCGACGCCTTCCCGGCTGAAGCCGGTCCCACTGTTGGATCGCGGTCGGTTAGTGGGACTGGCTTTAGCCGGGAAGAGGCCAGTGTGTGCGCCATCCAATTTGTGGCGTGGCCTCCGACGCTTTCCCGGCTGAAGCCGGTCCTACTGTTGGATCGCGGTTGATTAGTGGGACTGGCTTTAGCCGGGAAGAGGCCAGTGCGTACGCCATCCAATTTGCGGTGTGGCCTCCGACGCTTTCCCGGCTGAAGCCGGTCCCACAGTTGGATCGCGGTCTGTCAGTGGGACTGGCTTTAGCCGGGAATGGGCCAGTGCGTGCGACATCCAATTTGCGGTATGGCCTCCGACGCCTTCCCGGCTGAAGCCGGTCCTACTGTTGGATCGCGGTCGGTTAGTGGGACCGGCTTCAGCCGGGAAGAGGCCGGTGTGCATACCCACAATTTTGCAGTGCGCCTACCGACGTCTTCCCGGCTGAAGCCGGTCCCTTTGTTGGATCGCGGTCGGTTAGTGGGACTGGCTTTAGCCGGGAAGAGGCCAGTGTGTGCGCCATCCAATTTGTGGCGCGGCCTCCGAAGCTTTCCCGGCTAAAGCCGGTCCTACTGTTGGATCGCGGTCGGTTAGTGGGACTGGCTTTAGCCGGGAAGAGGCCAGTGTGTACGACTTCCAATTCGCGGTATGGCTTCCGACGCTTTCCCGGCTGACGCCGGTCACACTGTTGGATCGCGGTCGGTTAGTGGGACCGGCTTTAGCCGGGAAGAGGCCAGTATGTGCGCCATCCATTTTGCGGTATGGCCTACCGACGCTTTCCCGGCTAAAGCCGGTCCTACATATGCATCGCGGCCCTGCTTTAACCACCTAGCGCTCGATCGTGCGGCTCCAGCGGGCGTTCCATTCCGGGCGGACCTGGTTGACCTGATCCCAGTCGATGGTCACGGCGGTTTCCAGGTATTTGTTCATGGCTTCGACCTGGCCACGGGTCTTGTCGGTGGTCGGGGTTTTCGGGTTGGACGGGATCTGGTCGCCCATTTCCAGGGCCGGCGCCTGGGCTTCCGGGGTCAGCAGGAAAGCCGCGAGTTTCTGCGCCAGTTCCGGCTGGTCGTTGTTGGCGATGGTGCATTCGGCCACGTTCAACACCACACCGCCTTCCTTCGGCGGCGCGTAATCCACCGGCACGCCCTTGAGCTTGAGCGCGGTGACCTGGGTCGGCGTCAGCGGGAACAGCGCCGCTTCCCCGGTCTGCACCATCTCCGAAATCTTCGCGGAACTGGCGATGTACTCCAGCACGTTCGGCCCCACCGTCTTCGGCCACGCCTTGAAACCCGGCTCGACGTTGGTTTCGTTGCCGCCCTGCAACCGGTTGAACATCAGAAAACCGTGCAGCCCGAACGTAGAAGAGGCCAGCGACTGGAACACCAGCTTCTCCTTGTACTTAGGGTCCGCCATGTCGGCCCAGGACGTCGGCGCGCTCCAGCCATTGTCCTTGAACATCTTGGTGTTGTACGCCAGCCCCGTGACACCGAGGCTGACGGCCACCGCTTCTTCCTTGATCTTGCCCTTGGCCGGGATGTCCGCCAGGCTCGCGCTCGGATTCAGCTTGCCGCACAGGCCCATGGAAATGGCGCGGTACATGATGCCGTCGTCGAGGAACATCACGTGCATCTGCGGATTGTCCTTGCTGGCCTGAACCTTGGCGAGGATGTCCGAGGACGTGCCCGGCACGATCACCACCTTGACGTTGTTCGCCTTCTCGAATGCCGGCAGCACGTTGTCGGCGTACAAGCGCTCCATGGTGCCGCCGTTCATGCCCAGGTACAGCGTCGGTTCGGCCTGTACGGGCATCGAAGCAACAAACACGGCAAACGGCAGGCAAGACAAGCCAGTCAGGGCAACACGTTTCATATGAGTCATGGGTTCGACCTTCCTCTGAGCAATGGAATGACGTGATCGGTGCCGGACGGCACGACGATGGCAGGCGATGAAATGTGCGGTTGCGATTGAAAGCGTGTGATCGAGAACGGCGTCAGGTCGATGTTCGACGCACCGGCACAGACCATTTGCGCCAGCGCCTCGCCCGCCGCCGGACCGATCTGAAAGCCCGATCCCGCAAAGCCGAAGCCGTGCAGTAAACCGGGTTGCGTGGAACTGGCACCCAGGACCGGTTCGCGGTCGGGCAGATAACCTTCGGTGCCGCTCCAGGTGCGAATGGCCTGGGCACCGGCCAGCGGCGGGTACAGTTCAACGGCGTTGCGCAGGATCTCCAGAATCGCTGCCTGACCGGGGCGCGCGGTGGCCGGGTCCAGCGGAAAACCCTGACCGCCGCCCAGCACGCAATTGCCCCGCGCCACCTGCCGCGCATAAATCCCGCCGCCCTCGACGCCGGTGCTGACGTCCATGAACATCGGCAGCGGTTCGGTCACCAGCATCGCCGGGTGGCCCGCACGCATCGGCACCGGTTCGCCGAACTGCTGGGCCAGTTGAGCCGCCCAGGCGCCGGCGCAATTGAGCAGCCAAGGTCCACGAAAGCACTGATCATCGGCGGTCCGCACGACAAACGCCTGACCGTCATGGCTGACCTCGCTGACGTGGGCCTGCTCGAACGTCTGCGCACCGGCCCGGCGCGCAGCAAAGGCAAACGCCGGAGAAACGAGGCGCGGATTGGCATGGCCGTCCTCAGCACACAGCGAGGCGCCCACCGCCACATCCCCGGCCCAGGGAAAGCGGGCGCGCAACTGGGCGTGGTAGAGCAACTGCAGCTGCATCCCGAATCCCCGGGACGCCTCTTCATAGGCGACCAGCGCGGCCATGTCCTTGTCACTGCGGGCCAGCTTGAGATGGCCCGAGCGCACGTATTCGCCGTCGGTGCCGATGAACGCGCGCAGGTCACCCCAGATTTCATGGGCGCGCCGGGACAGCGGCAGTTGCGACAGCGGACGGCCCTGACGGCGCACGCCGCCGTAGTTCACGCCGCTTGAGTGAGAGCCGAAAAAGTCCCTTTCCAGCAGCGCCACGCGTTTGCCGCTCAGGGCGAGAAACAGCGCCGCCGAGGCGCCGACAATCCCGCCGCCGATCACCACCGCATCCACCTCGACGGGCTGGCTCATTGTTCTGCCTCCACGCCAAACGGCAGCGGCTTGATCGGTGCCTGCCCACGCAATCGACCAACGCAGGCAACCTCGCGGCCCGACGCGTGAGCGACGATTTCCGCCGCGGCCAGCCCACACATGCGCCCCTGACAGCGGCCCATGCCGACCCGGCACATGGCCTTGACCCGGTTAATCTCCCAATGTCCCTCGGCCACGGTCTGGCGGATCTCGCCGGCGCTGACTTCCTCGCAACGGCAAACGATCAGGCTGTCCGGCGCCTTGGCCGCCCAGTCCTCGGGGAAAGGGAACGCGGTTTCCAGCCCCTGGCGAAACCGCTGGATGGCTGCCAGTTGGCGCTGTAATTCGATGCTGCGGGCGCGGTCGATGCGGTAGCCGAGGTCGCCGAGCAAGGTCAGGGCCGCCAGTTCGCCGGCCATTTCGGCGGCGTCGGCGCCCATGATGCCCGCGCTATCACCGGCCAGATAAACCCCCTCGACGCTGCTGCGTCCGGCGGCGTCGCGGGTCGGCAGCCAGGCACGGTTCAACGCGCTCCAGGCGAAGTCGCAGCCGAGCAGATCGGCCAGCTGGGTTTCGCTGCGCAGGGCATGGGCGAACGCGACCGCATCACAGGCCAGGTCCTTGAGCTGCTTGCCCTGCTGCCAGCTGACCCCGCTGACCCGTCGCTCGCCCTGAATGTCATGCAGATGAACGCCCTGATGCACCGGGACACCGTGGGCCGTCAGCCAGGCGCGGTAATAAAGCCCTTTGGCCAGCGTCGACGGTTGCCCGAGCAGCGCGGGCAGGGCGCGGGTCTGGGCGGAGAAGGGCGAGCTGTCGAGCACCGCCGCCACCGTCGCACCGGCCTTGGCGTATTGATACGCCACCAGATACAACAGCGGCCCGCTGCCGGCAAAGACCACGCGCTGACCGATGGCGCAGCCCTGAAACTTCAGCGCGATCTGCGCCGCGCCGAGGCTGTAGACGCCGGGCAATGTCCAGCCCGGTACCGGCAGGATGCGGTCGGTGGCCCCGGTGGCCACGATCAGATGCTTGAACGGGACCTGCGCCGCGCGGCCATTGTGCAGGGTATCGAGGGTGCGCGATTCGGCGTTCCACACCAACGTCTCGGGACGGTAGTCGATCTCAGCCTGCAACTGATCGATGGTGGTGTGAACCGACTCGGCCTTGCCCGCTTCGAAACCGTACAGCGCCTTCGCCGACCGTTTGAACTGCTCCGGCTGGCGACGATAGACCTGACCGCCGCCGCGCAGGCTTTCATCCAGCAGACAAGGGCGCAGACCGTGGGCAAGCAGCGTCTGCGCCGCGCGAATTCCCGCCGGGCCGGCGCCGACGATGACCGTGCTCGCAACCGAGGTCGCTGGCGCGTTGACGGCCTCGCTGACGGCTCCGTTTTTCGCCTCGTTCATAGGCTGCGCCCCGGCTCGCGGGTCACGCAGACATTGGCTTCGAGCAGCGTCGAGCAGGCCCGCACCCGGCGGCCGTCGCCCAGTTTCACCCAGCAATCCTGGCACGCGCCCATCAGGCAGAAACCGGCCCGGGGTTCGCCGCTGAAGTCGCTGCCGCGCAATGAGTCTTCTGCCGTCAGCACCGCCGTGAGCAAGGTATCGCCCTGCAAGCCGCTGACCGGCTGGCCGTCGAGGGTGAAGGGCAGCACGGCGCGGTCGCGTTCGGCCAGTCGTTTCAGCAAGGCCATGGCGTGCGCTCCATCGGGCAAAGGTGGGTAAACCGAACAGTCATCAATGCCTCCCTACCAGTACACGGTCCAGCCCATACACCCGGTCGAGAATGATCATGGTCGCCGCCGTCAGGGCGATCACCAGCGCAGACACCGCCGCCATCATCGGATCGATGGATTCGGTGGCGTACACGTACATGCGCACCGGCAGGGTCTGGGTCGACGGCGAGGTGACGAAGATCGACAGCGTCACTTCGTCGAAGCTGTTGATGAACGCGAGCAGCCAGCCACCGGCCACGCCGGGCAGGATCATCGGCAGGGTGATCAAGCGGAACAGCGTGAAGCGGCTGGCACCGAGGGATTCAGCCGCCTGCTCGGCGCTGCGGTCCATGCCGATGGAGGCGGCAATCACCAGGCGCAGCACGTACGGCGTGATCACCACCACGTGGGCGAACATCAGCCAGACGAAACTGCCGTTCACGCCCATCAGCGCGAACAGGCGCAGCATCGCCACCCCCAGCACCAGATGGGGAATGATGATCGGCGACAGGAACAGGCCGTTGAGAAAATCCCGGCCGGGAAAGCGGTAGCGGGTGATCGCCAGTGCCGCCGGCACGGCGATCAACGTCGCCAGGGTGGCCGCGACCACCGCCAGGATCAGGCTGTTGTAGAAGGACTGAATGAAATCAGCGCGCTCGAATACCGCCCTGAACCAGC
This sequence comes from Pseudomonas sp. AK106, assembly GCF_053903055.1. NCBI lineage: Bacteria > Pseudomonadati > Pseudomonadota > Gammaproteobacteria > Pseudomonadales > Pseudomonadaceae > Pseudomonas > Pseudomonas sp. AK106. The sequence goes on along the minus strand of NZ_CP096426.1, from coordinate 3,060,254 downwards.
GCAGGGAAAACCCGTGCCACGGCAGGCTGAGGGTGTTTTCCGGGGTGAAGGCCACCAGGCACACCACCACCAGCGGCGCCAGCATGAACACCACCACCAGGGCATGAAACGACAGGGCCAGAGGACCGTTCTTGGACATCGCTCATTCCCCCAGGGATTTTTTATAGCGGCCTTCGACCAGCCGGTTCCACGACAGCATGACCAGCAGGTTGATCAGCAGCAGCGCCACGGCAATCGCCGCGCCCATGGGCCAGTTGAGTTCCGAGAGGTATTGGTCGTAGACGACGGTGGCGACCATCTTCAGGCGCCTCCCGCCGAGCAGTCCGGGGATGGCAAACGAGCTGGCGGACAGGCCGAAGACGATCAACGTCCCCGACAGCACGCCGGGCATGACCTGCGGCAGCACCACCATCCTCATCACTTGCGCCTGAGTCGCGCCAAGGGACAGCGCGGCCTGTTCAGCGGAGGCGTCGAGCTTTTGCAGGGATGTCCACACCGGGATGATCATGAACGGCAGCATCACGTGGACCAGCGCCAGAATCACCGCGAACGGCGTGTAGAGCATCTTGATCGGGCGACCGCCGAGGGCCTGGATCGCCTGATTGATCAGACCGTCGGCGCCCAGCAACAGGCTCCAGCCGAACGCCCGCACCACCACCGAAATCAGCAGCGGCGTGAGGATCAGGATCAGGAAAATCGACCGCCACGGGGTGCCCATGCGGCTGAGGATGTAGGCCTCGGGCACGCCGATCACTACGCACAGCAGGGTCACCAGCGCGCTGATCCAGAAGGTGCGCAGGAAGATCTCGTAGAAGTACGAATCGGTGAGCAGATTGGTGTACTGCGCCAGCGTCCACTCACCGCCCTTGACCCCGATTTCGTAGTCGAACACGTTGAACGACAGCACCAGCGTCAGCAGCAACGGCAGCACCAGCAGGCCGAAGAACAGCGCCAGGGCCGGCGCCGACAGCAGGTACCCGCGTCCGGTGTCGCGCAGCACACTCATGCCGGCACCTCGTCGACGCTCAACACCCGCAGCAGGTCCGACGGCCAGTCCAGGCCCACCGCGAAGCCTTCGTTCATCGGCGCGTCGCCATCGTTGCGGCGCACCACAGTGATTTCGCCGATGTCTGTTTCGATGCGGTACAGCCACTGGCTGCCGAGGAAGTAGCGCATGGCCACGCGGCCTTGCAGGCGGCCAGTCCCCGCAGGCACCAGGTCGATTTTTTCGGGGCGCAGGCTTAACACCAGCTCGCCGTCGCCAGGCTGATGACGGACCTGGGCCGCGCCGCTGGCATCGCGATCACCGCGCAGCAGATTGGCCTTGCCGACGAAGCCCGAGATGAAACGCGTACGGGGGTGTTCGTAGAGGTGGTAGGGCTCGTCGATCTGGGTGATGCGCCCGGCCTGCATCACCACGACGCGGTCGCTGATGGACAGCGCTTCGGCCTGGTCGTGGGTGACCATCAGGGTGGTGATGCCGACTTCGCGCTGGATGCGGCGGATCTCGAACTGCATTTCTTCCCGCAGGTTGGCGTCGAGGTTGGACAGCGGTTCGTCCAGCAGCAACACCGGCGGCTCGATCACCAGCGCCCGGGCCAAAGCCACCCGCTGACGCTGCCCGCCGGACAGCTCGCGAGGGTAACGCTCGGCATGGGGCGTGAGGCGCACCAGTTCCAGCACCCGGGAGACGCGGCGCTCGATGTCGGCGGCGGAGACTTTGCGCATTTTCAGGCCGAAGGCGACGTTGTCGCGCACGCTCATGTGCGGGAACAGCGCGTAGGACTGGAACACCACGCCCAGGCCGCGACTGGCCGGTTTGGCGTGGGTGATGTCGCGGCCGTCCAGCAGGATGCGGCCGGCGCTGACGTCAACGAAGCCGGCGATCATTTGCAGGGTGGTGGTTTTGCCGCAGCCGGAGGGGCCGAGCAGGGAGACGAATTCGCCTTGCTCCACCGAAAGGTCAGTGGCCACGACCGCATCGATGGGGCCGTAGCGTTTGCACAGTGCCTGGAGTTGAAGAAAAGCCATGGCTGCGTTCCACCTTTTTTCGTGCGCACCGAGGGCGCGCGTTTTTTATGGGCAGATGCGAAGAGAAGTGCTGCGTATGGCTGTGGACGCTGGCGCTCGATCAATGTCGGCTGCCGCTGTTATTCAAATCGCCCTGTGGACCGATCGTAGGCCCAAGACTAGGATGCGCTCAACGAGCAATTTCATTGAGTGAGTAGTTTTTGCGAATTCATTCAATCAGCGAAAAGAAATGAGGATCGTGGCGAAATGGATTCCACTGAGCGGAAGAGCGCTGAGAAAGAAACAGGGGTTGGTGCGGTCTCTCGCGTGTTTGCCGTGCTGCGGGCGCTGGGCAATTGTCCCGATGGCAGTGAACGGGTCACACAACTGGCGCAGCAGGTGGGTCTGTCGCAACCGACCACCCACCGTTTGCTGCGCAGCCTGATGGACGAGGGCATGGTCGAGCAGGACCTGCGCAGCAAGCGTTACCGCCTGAGCCTGGAATTTTTCGCCCTTGCCGCGCGCGCCGGACAGTCCGGCAACCTGCGCGACGTGGTGCGGCCGAGTTTGCTGCGCCTGTCGGCCTCGTTGGGGGACTCGTTGTTTCTGCTGGCCCGCAGTGGTTTCGATGCGGTGTGTCTGGACCGCAGCGAAGGGCCGTACCCGATCCGCACCTTCACCGGCGACATCGGCGGTCGCGTGGCACTGGGCGTGGGGCAGGGCAGTCTGGCGATCCTGGCGTTTCTGCCGGAAGAAGAACGCGAGACCGTCATCCGCTACAACTTGCCGCGCCTGCGGGATTTCCACCTCTACGACGAAGTGATGCTGCGCTCGGAAATCGACACAGTGCGGCGGACCGGCTACGCCGCGCGCAACACCGGCGTGCTGGAAGGCATGGCGGGTCTGGCGGTGCCGATTCTCGACCGCGATGGCCGGGCCGTGGCGGCGTTGAGCGTGGCCACCCTCAGCGACCGCCTCAGTGCCGACCGCATGCCCACGGTGGTGGACATGCTCAAGCGCGAGGCAACGGCGATCAGCCAGAAGATCAATCCCTTCGATCCGGTGCTGCGCCGCCCCTCTCAGGTGTTCGGTCAGCGAGAATGACTGCCGCAGCCGACACACTCATCTGAATGCCTTTCAGTACATTTAGATAGCCGTTTGATTGGGCTGCAGGCCTTGCTCTTGGGGCTTCTCAGCCGTTCGTCGGATCTGCCGGGCCGGCCTTCAAGAAGCCCTGCGCAGGGTCGAAGCACTCTGTGCAGGCGCCTCGTTTTCGGACCGCTCCGACTCGATGGCACAGGGATGTGGCAAGCCGCAAAAACTCCGGGTGATCCTCGGAGCAGGTTGTCCTCCCTTTTGAGATCCTCCTATGTCGAAATCCCTGAGATTGCAGATCCTCGCGCTGCTCAGCGGCAGCCTCGTGCTGGTCGTGCTGATTGCCCTGGCGTGTTTCCAGTTCCTGTCCAGCAACGTCCACGCCTATCGCGGTCTGCTTGAGGGGCCGTTGCACGCCTCGCAACTGGTCGATCAGGCCAACCTGCAGTTCAAGGTTCAGGTGCAGGAATGGAAGAACGTGCTGCTGCGCGGCAAACAGCCGGCCGACCGCGACAAGTTCTGGGCGCAGTTCGAAGACCAGGAACGCCAGGTGCAGGACACCCTCGGCAGCCTGAGTGCAATGGACGGGCTGGACCCCGCGACCAAAACCCAGGTCGACGCGCTGCGCAACGAGCACCGCACCCTCGGCGTGGCCTACCGCAAAGGCCGTGACGCTTACATTGCCTCCGGTGGCGATCCGGTTGCCGGTGACATGGCCGTCAAAGGCGTTGACCGTGCCGCCAGTGAGCAGATGACCGGCCTGGTGGTTGGCCTGCGCAAGCAAAGTGACGAGCAGTCGACGATCCTCAGCAGCACCGCCGACCGGACCATCCTTATCGGCACGCTGGTCATGCTCGCCTCGGCGTTGCTGGTCGGCGTGCTCACCCTGTGGATGGTCAACCGCAACATCGTCGGCCCGATCCGCATGTTGATCGAATACGTCGCGCAACTGAGTCAGGGCAAGTTCAGCGACCGCGTCAGCATCACCCGTCAGGATGAGCTGGGACGTCTGGCCGTTGCGGCGAACACGCTGCGGGATTTCCTTGCCGACACCTTTACCCGCCTCAAGCGCAGCACCACCGACCTGGACAGTGCCGGCGGCGAACTGAAGGCGATTGCCGCGCTGATGGCCCAGGGCACCCACGAGCAGTTCGAGCGCACCGATCAGGTGGCAACGGCGATGACCGAAATGTCCGCCACCGCCCAGGAAGTCGCCCGCCACGCGGCTCAAGCCGCCCAGGCCGCTGACGAAGCGGATCGCAGTTCCCAGGAAGGCAGCAAGGTGATGGGCGCGACCATCACAGCGATCACCCAGATGCGCACCGAGATCAGCAACACCGCCAACGTCATTCGCCGTCTGGAAACCGACAGCGGGCGCATCGGCAAGGTGCTGGAAGTGATTCGCGGCATCGCCGAGCAGACCAATCTGCTGGCGCTGAACGCGGCCATCGAAGCAGCCCGTGCCGGCGATGCCGGGCGCGGTTTTGCGGTGGTTGCAGACGAAGTGCGCACGCTGGCCCAGCGCACCGCGGCCTCGACGGCGGAAATCAACCAGATCATCAGCTCGGTGCAGACCGGCGCCGTCGATGCTGCCCAAGCCATTGAAAGCGGGCAGGCCCGCAGCCAGGAAAGCGTCGATCAGGTGGCGCTGGCAGGCTCCTCGCTGGAACGCATTACCAGTGCCGTGGAAGCCATCCGTGACATGAACCGCCAGATTGCGACGGCTGCGGAAGAGCAGACGTCCGTGGCCGAAGACATCTCCCGCAACCTGACGGAAATCACCGCGATTGCCACCACCAACCAGGACAACGTCCAGCGCACGCAAACCGCGAGTCAGGATCTGCATGTGTTGTCGGTGGGGTTGAATGACGTGATCTCGCGGTTGAGTGCCTAGAACTCGGATGTTCATAAGCCGGTCCCACTGACGCACTGCGATCACTCAGTGATGATCGTTCCCACGCTCCGCGTGGGCATGCAGACCTAGACGCTCCGCGTCCTTGTAGACCGCGCTGTGTCAGTGGGACCGGCTTTAGCCGGGAAGGCATCGGGCGTCACATGGCAGAATTGATGTTGTACAAACAGGCCTCTTCCCGGCTAAAGCCGGTCGCACTGACACAGAGCGGTCACCTGGTAGGACCGGCTTCAGCCGGGAAGACGTCTGAAGCCACACCGCAGATTGATGACGTACTCAAGGGCCCATTCCCGGCTAAAGCCGGTCCTACTGACGCACTGCGATCACTTAGTGGGACCGGCTTTAGCCGGGAAGGCGCCGGAAGCCACACCGCAGAATTGATGGTGTACTTAAGGGCCTCTTCCTGGCTGAAGCCAGCCCTACTGACGCACTGCAACCACTTAGTGGGACCGGCTTCAGCCGGGAATGCGTCGGGCGTCACATCGCAGAATTGATGGCGTACAAACGGGCCTCTTCCCGGCTGAAGCCAGTCCCACTAACACAGCGCGGTCACCCGGTAGGACCGGCTTTAGCCGGGAAGACGTCGGGCGTCACACCGCAGAATTGATGGTGTACTTAAGGGCCTCTTCCCGGCTAAAGCCAGTCCTACTGACGCACTGCGATCACTCAGTGGGACCGGCTTTAGCCGGGAAGGCGTCGGGCGTCACACCGCAGAATTGATGGTGTACTCAAGGGCCTCTTCCAGGCTAAAGCCGGTCCCACTGACACCCCCCGATCACCTTGTAGATACTCTGTTCCAGATCAAGCTTTTTGCAGATGTTTTTCGCTGAAAAGCTTGGCCGTATTGAAGTCTTCGCCGCTGCGCATGCAAGCCCACAAACCTGTCAGGTATTTACGCATCACCGCGCAGACCGCTTGCATCTTACGCTTGCCTCGGCCCACCAGTGCCTCGTAAAACCCCTTCACATAGGGATCGCAGCGGATTGCAGTCAGCGCTGGCATGTACATAGAACAGCGTAAGTATGCGTTGCCGCATTTGCTGAGCCTGCCAGGCTTGTCGATGCTCGTTCCAGACTGAGTCAGCCGCACATCCAGCCCTGCATGACGGCTTACCTGGCCTGACTTCAAGGTCGTTGGCAGGGTCGCCATTTCGGCAAGCGCGGCCAGCGTGGAGACCTCGCCCATGCCGGGGGCTGCCAGCATATTATCGAACTGACCTTGCAGTACCGGGCAACTGGCAACTAAATCAAGTCCAGCTTTCCTGAAGCGTTCAATACGCTTGTCGAAGGCTGCGATGGCCTCTTCCTCATCTTCGATCAGCAGCGCCGGAGACGTGTCAGTTGCCTTCAAAGCGTGCAACTCATTTTTCGCTTGGGTGCGGTGCCCGACCAGGCGATTGATGTGCCGGCCGATAGCCCGCAGCTCAAGCTGAGCGGCGGTTGGCGGGGTCCACAGGCGAGGCGTCATGCGCTCGCCATATTCGGCAAGCAACTGGGCATCGATTGCATCCGTCTTGCTGTGCTGAAGTTTCAGCCTGGCAAAATTGCGGGAGCTTTTCGGGTTTATCACCGAGACTGGCAAACCGGCCGCACTCAGCTCTATCGCCAGATCCAGGTAATAAATACCGGTGGCTTCCATGACAACGCTGAGCGGTTTGAGGGCCAGAAGCTTCTTGACGGCAGCCTTGCGGCCTTTAGGTGTTTGAGTGATTTCCCAGGCGCCGGCTGATCGGCCTTTATCGCGCCATCCCATGGCCGTCGTGCGTGAACCGACATCAAGACCGACGTGAACAGCCATGCTTTCATCTCCAGAAAAACTAGGTAATGATGGCTCTGGTTCCCCTGACCTCGAACTTCATGCCGCTGCGACCTTGTAATGCGAAGTCCGATTCGTCGGCTTCTCGATACTCTACGTGGTGGGCAATGAGGCGGGGGGACCTCTCTACAAACAAGGTCAGGCGCAAGGCCTGCCTAAGGGACCGATCGGTCTCCCCCAGAACACATCTGTTTGGTGACGCACTCAGGAGATTAACGATCTCTCCGTGGGTGTGTTGAGAACATACAAGGACCGGCTTCAGCCGGGAAAGCGTCGGGCGTCACACCGCAGAATTGATAGCGTACAAACGGGCCTCTTCCCGGCTAAAGCCGGTCCCACTGACACAGCGCGGTCACTTGGTAGGACCGGTTTTAGCCGGGAATGCGTCGGGCGTCACACCGCAGAATTGATGTCGCACTCAAGGGCCCATTTCCGGCTAAAGCCTGTCCTACCAAGCCGCGCGCGTTGCGGTTAGCCTTGGCGGAACACCAACGCTTTCAACCCACCCCCTTCCTCGGCATCGGCGAATTCAGGCGGGTTTTCCAACCGCTCGACAAACCGCAACCCCGGCGCTTCCCGGGTCACGCCTTCGATGAGAAAGTCCGCGCCCAGCAGCGGGTCGTTCATGCACGCCAGCACCGTGCCGTCCGGGGTCAACAGTTCCGGCAGTTTGCGCAGCACCCGCTGATAATCCTTGGTCAGCAAAAAGCTGCCTTTCTGAAACGACGGCGGGTCGATGATCACCAGATCATAGGGCCCCGTGCTTTTTACCTTGCCCCAGGACTTGAACAGCTCGTGGCCGAGAAAAGTGACCTTGCTCAGGTCATGGCCATTCAAGCGATGGTTGTCGCGGCCGCGACTCAGCGCAGCCCGGGACATGTCCAGATTGACCACACACTCCGCGCCACCCTCGATCGCTGCCACCGAAAACCCGCAGGTGTAGGCAAACAGATTCAGCACCCGCTTGCCCGCTGCATTGGCCCGCACCCAGTCGCGGCCGTAGCGCATGTCGAGGAACAGCCCGGTGTTCTGTTTTTTGCCGAAATCCACGAGATAACGCAGGCCGCCCTCGGTCAGCGTCCATTCCTCCAGCACCTCGCCCAACAGCGCCTCGGTGTGGCTGTCCGGCAGATAGCGGTGCTGCAACAACAGCGTATGGGCGCTGGATTGCTGCCACGTCGGTGACTCGATCAGCCTGGACAGCCGCTGCTTCAGGGCTTCCAGCTCATCGGCGCCTGGCGCCTTGAACAGCGACACCAGCACCACGCCCTGCATACAGTCGACGGTCAGTTGCTCGAGCCCCGGCCAGCGTCGGCCACGGCCGTGAAACAGGCGGCGAGTCTCGGCGGGCGGGGCGGCGAGGGCGGTCTGGAGGTGGGAGTCGAGCAGGTCGAGGGCGTCGGCATTCATCGGTGGGCGGCAGGTCGGAAGTGGGAAAGGGGCGGCATTCTAAACCCATTTCCCGGCGAACGACGGCGCCATGCCGTCGAACGTCGTTCCCCCGACCTTCAACTCCGTGGATCAGGTAGCCGGCGCGCCCTCCGGTTGATCATGAACCACGGCTTCGCCGGTTTCCGGCACCGCCAGCCACAGCAGCACGAACGCCACGGCCGCAATCGCCGCCAATGTCAGAAACGCCGCGCTGTAGCCCGCCTCGCGGACGACCAGTCCGGCCAGGCCGTTGCTCAGCGCTGCGCCCAGGCCAAACACTGTCGAGATCGCCCCCAGGCTGACGTTGAAGCGCCCGGTGCCGCGTGTCAGGTCCTTGACCACCAGCGGCAGCAGCGCGCCAAACGCCCCGGCGCCGATGCCGTCGAGCAACTGCACGCCCACCAGCCAGTACGGGTTGTCCGACATCACATACAACACGCCCCGCAGCGGCAGAAAAATGAAGCCGGCGAGCAACAAGGGTTTGCGCCCCCAGACGTCGGCCTTCGCCCCCACCAGCCAGGCCACTGGCACCATCACCAACTGCGCGGCGACGATGCAGGCGGAGGTCAGCGGCGTGGCGAGGTTGACGTCGATCTGCGAAAGCTTCTGACTCACCAGCGGCAGCATGGCCGCATTGGCCAGGTGAAACAGCCCGCAGCAGATGGCGAACACCAGCAACGGTCGGTTGTGCAGCAATACCGCCCAGCCGCTGGGCTGGTCCTTACCCTGATCATGGTTGGGGTCAAAGCCGCGGGCGACGTCGTGGTCAATCGCCGAGGCATCGACAAATGAGACGGCGACGATGCTCGCCAGCGCCATGAACGCCATGAGGTAAAACACCGCAATCGGCCCAAACATCCATGAAAAAATGCCGGCCAGCAGGGCGGCGCAGGCGTTGCCGGCGTGGTTCCAGGTTTCGTTGCGTCCGGTCCGGCGGGTGAAGGCTTTCGGCCCGGTGATGCCCAGGGAGATGGCGGCGATGGCGGGGGCGAACACCGAGCCTGCGATGGCGCTGATGCTCTGGGTGATCGCCACCCAGGTGAACGAGTGAATGAACGGCAACACCAGACACCCGGCGGTCACCAGCAAGGCCGCCACGATCACCACCATCCGCTTGCTGCGGGTGCGGTCAATCAGCGCACCCGCCGGGGTTTGTGTGACCAGCGCGGCGATGCCGGCGAGGGTCATGACCAGTCCGATACTTGCCGGATCCCACTTGTGCACGGCCAGCAGGTAGATCGCGAGGTAGGGCCCGAGCCCATCGCGCACATCCGCCAGAAAGAAGTTAATACCGTCCAGAGAACGGTTGTTGCGCTGATCGGAAGGGTTGCTCAAGGTTGGCCTCACTCTGGCGATGCGCAGGCGGAACGGCTGCGGCATTGCTAAATGACCTGCCGCCGTTGCGTTGGTTCTCCACGCCGTTTCTGCACGCTGTTTCTGAACACTGTTGCGGCCGACGTAACGGACTTTCTTGTCACGGCGTTTGAATCAAGGGCGGCGCAGGCATAAGCTTCGCGCCATTGATAGTGCCGGACCTCTCGGGCCCGGCAATCTTCCGGATATTTTTAGCTCAGGAACCGCCATGTCCAGTCTGTTTCCCGCTGCCCGTCCACGCCGTCTGCGCAGCAACGAAAGCTTGCGCTCGCTGTTTCAGGAGAACGAATTCACCCTGAACGATCTGGTGCTGCCGATCTTCGTCGAAGAAGAAATCGACGACTTCGTTCCGATCAACAGCATGCCTGGGGTGCAGCGCATTCCCGAGTCGAAGCTGGCGCAGGAAGTCGAGCGCTACGCCCGTGCGGGCATCAAGTCGGTGATGACCTTCGGCGTGTCCCATCACCTGGACGCCACCGGCAGCGACACCTGGCAGGAAAACGGCCTGGTCTCGCGGATCTCGCGGACCATCAAGGCCGCCGTGCCGGAAATGATCGTGATGTCCGACACCTGCTTCTGCGAGTACACCGACCACGGCCACTGCGGCGTGATGCATGGCGGCCATGTCGATAACGACGCGACCATTGAAAACCTCGGCAAGCAGGCCGTCATGGCGGCGCGTGCCGGTGCTGACGTGATTGCTCCCTCGGCGGCCATGGACGGCCAGGTGAAAGCGATTCGTGCTGCCCTCGACGCCGCCGGTTTCACCCAGACGCCGATCATGGCGTACTCGACCAAGTTCGCCTCGGCGTTGTATGGCCCGTTCCGCGAAGCCGGCGGCTCGGCGCTCAAGGGCGACCGCAAAACCTATCAGATGAACCCGATGAACCGTCGTGAAGCCCTGCGCGAATCGCTGCTGGACGAGGCCGAAGGCGCCGATGCGCTGATGGTCAAGCCGGCCGGTGCGTACCTGGACATCATCCGCGACATCCGCGAAGCCTCGAACCTTCCCCTGGCGGCTTATCAGGTCAGCGGCGAGTACGCGATGATCAAGTTCGGCGCCCAGGCCGGCGCCATCGACGAACACCGCGTCGTGCGCGAAACCCTCGGCGCGATCAAACGCGCGGGCGCGGATTTGATCTTCACGTACTTCGCGATGGACCTGGCGTTGAGCGGGATCTGATTTCCACTCACTTGAGGTTTTGGGGGAGCAGACCGCGGTTTCAAAACATGCCGCAGACCTGTGGCAGTGACCGGGGTGGCGCTCCACCTTACTCACGAAATCGGACTGTCATTCCCCAGAGAAAGTGGCCGGCAGTCCTGGCCTCTTCGTGAGCAAGCTCACTCCCACCAGTCCAACGAACCGGCCGAAACCCGGGGCGATCCACGATTTTGTGGGCGTGAGCTTGTTCGCGAATGGCTACTGTTGTTTCAACGCCGATTGTCGTTGGGCGACGGCGTTTCATAGGCCGTGTCGATGGCAGCGATTGGCAGCGGTGATTTCAGTTAACAGGGCGTGCTCTCTAGAATCGACCCCTCAGCAATCAACAGACCTTAGGGAGCAACTCATGGCTATTGAAATCGGAATCAACGAGCAAGACCGTGCAGAGATCGTTGAAGGACTGTCCCGGCTGCTCTCCGACACCTACGTGCTGTACCTGAAAACCCACAACTTCCACTGGAACGTCACCGGCCCGATGTTCCGCACGCTGCACCTGCTGTTCGAGGAGCAGTACACCGAACTGGCGACCGCAGTGGACTCCATTGCCGAACGCATCAGAGCCCTGGGCTTCCCGGCACCGGGCACCTATTCCACCTACGCGCGGCTGTCGTTGATCAAGGAAGAACCGGGCGTGCCCGCTGCGACCGACATGATCCAGCAACTGGTTGAAGGGCAGGAAGCGGTGGTACGCACCGCCCGCGAACTGTTCCCGTTGCTGGAGAAGGTCAGTGACGAACCCACTGCCGACCTGCTGACCCAGCGCATGCAAGTCCACGAAAAAGCCGCCTGGATGCTGCGCTCGCTGCTGGAAGGTGACGGTTTCGTTGCCTGACACCTTCATCTCGGCGTGAGACCTATTCCCGGCTAAAGCCGGTCCCACTAAGGCATCGCGGTCACTTGTAGGACCGGCTTCCGCCGGGAAGCTGTTGATTCATTCTTTTGATCTTCCTGCGCAACAAGACCAGGCACCGCCAATCGTGACTGGGGTGCAGGCGTGACCGGACGAACCCCGAGAAACGAGGGGCCACGCCAGGCGCAAGCAGATCATCATCGCCGGTAGGGTGACTGATGTTTGCGGCGCTCACCCTCCCGAAACAGCAGCAATCGTGACAAGATTGCTCGCGGTTACCGCATATATAGAGAGGGCGCGGTCCCGCCACGCGATCCAGCGCTGGCTGATCGGCCGCTGCCCGTAATTCTGGAGAACATCATGGCTCAAGCATCTGCATCCATTCGCATCCCGGTGTCGGCCGAAAAGGTCTGGGCACTTACCGGTGGCTTCCACTCGTTGCACGAGTGGCTGCCGTTCATCAAGAGCAGCGAAGCAAAGGAGGGCGGACGCGTCCGTCACCTGACCACCGACGACGGTGCTGAAATCACCGAGCGCCTGCAGACCTACGACAATTCGGCGCGCACGTACAGCTACTCCATCGACAAAGGACCGTTTCCGATCAAGGACTATCTGGCGACGTTCAAAGTCAAAGAGGATGGCGATGAGGGGGCGTGGGTGGAATGGTCAGGCGTGTTCACCGCCGACGGTGTGACCGATGCGGACGTCGAGGAATTATTCAAGGGGATTTACGTGGGTGGGCTTGAAGCGCTGCAGGCCAATTTCTAAGTCATTGAAGAGGTCTGCCGCCGATAATCGCGGGACCGCCAGGCCATTGCGGCCTGGCATTTCGGTGCCTTGCCTGAATCGTCGTGCGTCGGGCTGTCAGGCCCTCAGTGATGCTCTGACACCGTCGCTGCATTGATCAGGTCGTACAAGGCGAACGCGCGGTTGACCAGGAAAACGGTCACGGCGGTGAGGGCAAGGGCATTGATGATGTGCAGGGTCATGGTGGCAAGTCCGTGTCGGGTCTGGGATGACGCGATGTTACGCGAGCCCTGCCGAAGCTGAAGACAATAGCCTTCATGGTCTACATCACCGGCAATGATGGGCAGCAGGTTGTGAAGGCCAGGTCGAGTGACGGGGTGAACTATTACCGCGGAATCCGGGTCGGCTCTACACACTTATCAGCCTGGAGCCTGCCATGCAGCCTTATGTCATTTGCCACATGATGTCCTCCCTCGACGGCCACGCCCTTACCGATGGCTGGGATCGCACGTTCAAGAAAGACGCCGGAGATTTATACGAAAAGCTCGCCCAGACGTTCGAGTTTGACGCCTGGATCTGCGGGCGCGTGACGATGCAGGAAATCGCCCACGACGAGGGCTATCCAAAGGGCCTCGCCAAAGGCCCCATCGAGCGCAGTCATTACTTCGCTGATCGCAGCGCCAAGGCCTATGCCGTGTCCATCGACCCCCAGGGCAAGGTGGGCTGGAAAAAGAATCAGGCGCTGGATTCCCACGTCGTCGAAGTCCTGACCGAAGGGGTGTCGGATGACTACCTGGCGTACCTGCAGTCGATTCAGGTCTCTTACATTTTTGCCGGGAAGACCGAGATCGACCTGCAGCACGTGGTGCAGATCCTGTCGAGCGAGCTGGGCTGCAAGCGCCTGATTGTCGAGGGCGGCCCCCATGTCAGTGGCTCGTTCGTCAACGCCGGGCTGGTCGATGAAGTCAGTGTGCTGATTCTGCCGCTGATCGACGGGCGAGGCGAGCATCCGGCGTCGTTCGAGGTGCCGACCGAGGCGTGGAAACAACCAACGCATTTGAAGTTGACGTCGGCGGATGTGCAGGACGGCGGCGCGGTGTGGCTGCGCTACACCAAGGCCTGACGATAAGGGCGCAGCGGGGCTGATGCAGTCCCGCTTCAGGCTGGGAGCGCCCGGGAAAAGCGATCGGAAACGAAAAAGGCCAGCTAAGCGCTGGCCTTTTCGTTTGCTTCTGTCTGGCTCCACGACCTGGACTCGAACCAGGGACCCAGTGATTAACAGTCACTTGCTCTACCAACTGAGCTATCGCGGAATGCGCGCTATCTTACTGATTGGAAAAGGGAAGTCAAGCGACCGTGATAAAAAATTTCGGGTTGGTCAGTACCGCCACGTCAACGATGCCGTCAGGTTGCGCGGCGCGCCGTAGTTGCTCGCCGTGCCGCTGTACAGCGAGGTCAGGTATTTGCGGTCGGTGACGTTGTTGAAGTTCAGCGCCGTGCTCCAGTTGCTGTCGATGTCGTAGCTGGTCATCAGGTCGACCAGCGCGTACGCGTTCTGGCGGATGACGCTGTAGTGGTCGTTCTGAATCCCGCTCTGCCAGCTCACCCGAGTGCCGATCCTGGCTTGGGGCAGGCTTGGCAACCGGTAGCTGGCCATGCCGCGAAAAGCATGGGTCGGCACATAACGGCGGGCCTTGTCGCCGTCATCGTTTTCGATGTGCACGTAGGTGTAACCCGCCAGCAGGTCGAGGCCCGGCAGCGCTTCACCCGACGCTTCCAGCTCGATGCCGTGGCTCTTGTAATCGTCGGTGAAATAGCGGAACTGCGAGCCCACTTCAATGAAGTCCGCCGACTGGACGTTGCTCTGTTTGGTCTTGAACACCGCAGCCGTCAGGTTCAGGCGATCGTCCATCACGCTGCCTTTGACGCCGGCTTCCAGGCTCTTGCCTTCCAGCGGCGCCAGCACTTTCCCGTCAACGCCGACCGTGCCGTACTGCGGGTTGAAGATTTGAGTCCAGCTGGTGTAGACGCTCCACTGCGGGGTCAGGTCGTACACCAGACCGGTGTAGGGCGTGACCTTGCCGTGCTCGCGCTGGGAATGATCGGTGCCATAGCTCTCCCCCGTGCCGTCGACGCTGAGCATGCGCGCACCGGCGATCCAGTGCAGGTCATCCGCCAGGCTGAAGCGCGCACCGGCGAACAGGCTCTTCTGGCGGTCCTCGAAGTTCTGCGTGTTGGTGACGTCACTGGTGTAGTCAAACTGCGGCGAAGGGGTATTGCCGGCGAGAATGCCGGCGAACGAGGTGTCGAAGTAGGTGCCCCCGCCAGCATCGTATTCACGGGCTTTCTGGTGCGTGCGGCCATAGGCGGCGCCGAAGGTCAACTCATGGTCGCGGCCGAACAGGCTGAAGGGCCCGGAGACTTTGGCTTCCCCCAGCAACTGGTGCGCCTTGCTGGAGGTATCAGCGGCGAACACCGAGGCGTCGTCATCGGTGACGCTCGACACGTACAGCATGTTGGTGTCCTGGTATTCCGTAATACCGGTGCCGGTGAGCGTGGCGTTCCAGCCGTTGCCAAAGTCATGCTTCCATTCGGCAAACGCGCGCTGGGTGTGCATGTTCCAGTAGGTCCACGGTTGGCCCACATTGGACGAGCGGCTGCTGTAGTGGATCGGGTTATTGTTGATGTCAACCAGCGGCAGGTTGCCCCAGGTGCTGCCGTTGGAATCGCTGTTGTGCTGGGTGAAACCCACGGTCAGGGTGTCGGCGTCGGACAGGTCGAATGCCAGCAGGCCGGCGGCGACGTTTTTCTCGTGGCTGTAGCGGTCCATCCACGAGTTGCCCTTGTCGTGGGCATAGATGAAGCGGCCGCGCACATTGCCGGTGTCGGTCAACGGCCCCGACACGTCGACGTCGATGCGTCGGTTGTCCCACGAGCCCACGCTGGTGTCGATCTGCGCCTGGAAATCCCGGGTCGGGCGCTTGCGGATGAAGTTGACCGTGGCGGAAGGATTGCCCGTGCCGCTCATCAAACCGTTGGCGCCGTGGAGCACGTCGATTTGCTCGAACTCGGCCATGTCCAGATCGCCGATCATGATCGTCTGGGCGAAGGGCATGCCCATGCCGTCGTACTCGAAGCTGCCGATGTCGAACCCGCGGGAGGTGAACTCCGTGCGGTCACTTTCGCTTTGCTCAACGGTCACTGACGGCGCGGAACGCAGGGCGTCCTTGACCCCGTTCATTTTGAAGTCGTTCATCTGCGCGCGGGTGATGGTGGTGATCGCCTGTGGCGTCTGCTTGTTGGTCAGCCCCAGCTTGGTGGTGCTCGAAGACGGCTTGCCCTGATAGCCCACGCTTTGCCCGTCGTCCTGGGGAACGGTGTCCTGGATTTGCATCGCCGGCAAAGTGAGGTCGTCTGCTGCGTTGGCGGCAGACATGGCGGTGACGACACCAGCCAGAAGAAAGGAGGCGGGGAGGCGAGGGATCACAATGGGCGTTCCTGAGAGGGCGGTGAGGAGCGCGATTCTGAATCAAGATGCGAATCATTACCAGATGTGACTAATGTCATTTTCACATTTTTTCACGGGATTGAAGGCTCTGGGACGAGCGTTTTGGGGGCGTGTGTTTCAGTCCCGGCTAAAGCCGGTCCTACTCGGGATCGCGTTCATTCAGGGAGGCGGTGATGGCCTCAAATGTAGGACCGGCTTTAGCCGGGAAAGCGTCGGATGTCGCGCTATAAGTCCATGCTGCTGCAACTTGACATTGCGTCCGTGGATGCAGATCGATTAAGGTTGCGTCTACAGAAAAGACATCTGCCGTGACCAAGAGGTAATTCCATGACCATCGCCATTCCAGCGCGGCAACTGTCGAAGTCCGAGTGCGTGGTGGGTTTGCGGGCGGCGTTGCGGGTTCTGGACAAATGGAAGGCCAACAGCGAGCAGGCCTGTCAGATTCTGCGCATTTCCCGAAGCACCTATACCCGCGCCCGCCAGGACGACGCACAGTGGTCGGTGGCGCTGGATCAGGACCAGATGCAGCGCGTCAGCTTCGTGCTGAACATCCATGCAGCCCTGCGAACCCTGTTCGATAACCCCGACAACGCCTACGGTTTCCCGGCGATGGAAAACCACAACGAGTTTTTCAACGGCAGAAAGCCACTGGACGTCATGGCCCAGGGCGACATGATCTCGCTCTACGAAACTTTCCGACGCATCGACACGCTCCGGGGCGCCCAATGGTGACGCCGGACGCGCTTCCCGAGCTCGCCGGTGAGGCGCAGCAGGGCTATCGCCTGGTCAATTCCAAATTCCCGCCGATCGATCTGTTCAGCGACGTCGCCGACGCCGCCGAGTTCGAGACCCTGTACCGGATTCAGGCGCTCACCAACCCGCGCCTGCAGAACGAAGTCGGCCGCATCGAGCTGATTCCCCTGACCGAAATCCCTTTCGGCATTCCCGGTTGTTCCTACGCAGTCGCGCCGTTCACCCACGTCAATCCTGCGGGCTCGCGCTTCAGCAGCGGCGAGTTCGGCGCGCTGTACCTGGCCGACACGGTCGACACGGCCATCGCGGAGGTGCGTCATCATCAACAGCTGTACTGGTCACGGGTTGCGGCGCTGAAGTACGAGCGTTTTGTGTTCCGCTGCCTGAGTTGCAGTTTCACCGAGGCGGGCTGCGTCGACGCCACCGCCATCCCGTTCTCCGACCCCATTTACGCACCCGACGACTACGCGCAATCCCGTGTGCTGGGCAAGGCCGCGAGGCAGGCCGGGATTGCCGGGCTGCGGTACCAATCGGTGCGCTCGCCGGGCAATCATTGCTGGGCACTCCTGACTCCGCGGCACGTCACGTCCATCGTGCAGAGCGCCCACTACGAAATGATCTGGAGCGGTGAGGTCATCGGCATCAACCAGCTGTCCAACGCCTGAGGGCTGTCGATCCAGACACCGCCCAAAAGATCGAACTCATCCGCCCCTTGAGAAGTCACTCCAGCAATGGAAATCGAGGAGCGGCCATGGGCAAGCACATCACGGCGCAGGAATTGGGTATCGACCTTGTGCAGGGCGGTGAACAGGCGCTGTTCAAATGGTTGCTGGCCAGTTTCCTGATGGGCAAGCGGATTCGGGCGCAGGCGGCGGTGCAGACCTACCACGTCATCGTCGACAGGCACGGGTGCGACACCCCGCGAAAGCTGGCAGCCTGCACCCACCGGGAACGGGTGAGGATGCTGGGCGAGGGCGGTTACGCGCGTTACGACGAATCCACCGCCGTGCGCCTGCTGGCACTGGCGAACAAGCTGACGGATGAATATGGCGGTGCGGTCAGTGCAATGGCCGCCGCCAGCGCTGACCGTCACGACTTCGAAAAGCGCCTGCTGGCGTTCGACGGCATCGGCCCGAAGACCGCAGAGATCTTCATGGGCGAAGCCTTGGAGATGCTGTTTTGAAAAATGCCGTTTTGGACGGCGCTCTTTCGAAGGAGCCTGGCAGAATCTTCGTGGGCTGCGCCGGCTGGAGTCTGGGCCGCGAGCATGGGCCGGCGTTTCCGGGGGACGGCACCCACTTGCAACGCTACGCCCGGCACTTCAATACCGCTGAAATCAATAGCTCGTTCTACCGGCCCCATCGTCCGCAGACCTATGCGCGCTGGGCTGAATCGGTACCGCCGGATTTCCGCTTTTCGGTGAAAATCCCCAAGCTCATTTCCCATGAACACCGCTTGCAGGGCTGCGCACCGGCACTGGATGAATTCCTCGGGCAATGCGGTGAACTGGGCGAGCGGTTGGGCTGCCTGCTGCTGCAATTGCCGCCGTCGCTGGCGTTCGAGCCAGGCGTGGCAGAAGTGTTTTTCACCGGGTTGCGCGAGCGCTTTGCGGGGCAGGTGGTCATTGAGCCGCGCCATGAAACCTGGGTGCAGGCCGAATCGCTGTTGACTCACTGGCGCATTACGCAAGCAACGGTCGACCCGTCGAGGCTCAGCAACGACAGTCAGCCGGCAGGTTGGCCGGGGTTGCGCTACTGGCGACTGCACGGGGCGCCGCGCCTCTATTACAGCGCCTATGAAGAAGATTATCTGGCGCGTCTGGCCGTAGCGCTGAAGGCCGAGGCCCAAGGCGGCGCGCCGACGTTGTGTATTTTTGACAACACTGCCAGTGGCGCCGCTACAGGCAACGCGCTGAGGCTGATCGAGCTGCTCGGTCCGCAGTCATGACCCTCGCCCAAAACCCCCGTTCCAGAGGGGTTGGAGCCCTGACCGGCAACGATCGGCGACGCTGCTTTTCGTTAGGTGTGAGTTAATTGGCGCGCGAGTTGTTAAGCGTCATAGCACGATGCCACAATCGGCCCATTTCCAGTGCCAGGGTCGGGCGAACTCGATGTACCTCCATGATTCTCAACCGGCGCGTGAGGCCCTGATACGGGCCCAAGTGCGCAACGATCGATTGCAGCTGCTCCTGCGCCAGAGTTTTTTCTCGGTGTTCGGCAGCGCGCTGGCGGCTGTGATCCTCTCGTGGATCTGCTGGGAGCGCCTGGAACACTCGCTGATTGTCTGGTGGCTAGGGCTGCTGGGCGCGTCGACCGTCTTGCGCCTGGTGATGTTGGCCATTTATTTCCGGATGCCGGAAACCGCCCGGACCCCTGAGCGCTGGGAAAGCACTTACTGGATCACGCTGGTGTTGTCGGCCGGTATATGGGGCGGTGGCGCGCTGGCGCTGATGAAGGCCGGGGATCTGCTGATCCAGACGCTGGTGCTGCTGTTCGCCGTGGGCATGTCAGTGAGTGCGGTGTCTTGCTACTCGGCGTACCGCTCGATGACCCTGGTGTCGATTGCGCTGGTGCTGCTGCCGTGCACGATCTGGCTGTTGGTTCAGCCCCAGACCGCGCAGCAGGGGATGGCGGCTGCGTCGCTGATCTTTGCCGGCTTTGTGGTCAGCGCGACGCGCAAGCTGTCTCAGGCCATGGAGAAGGCCTTTCGCCTGAGCCGTGAAATGGAACACGCCCATCGTATCGCCGCCCACGCCGCGCAGACAGACGAGCTGACTGGACTGCAAAACCGCCGTGCCTTCTTCCATCGGGCCGAAGCCGTGTACGAGACCTGCAAGCAGGCCGATCTGCCGCTCTGCGCCCTGATGCTGGACATCGACCATTTCAAACGCATAAACGACGGCCACGGCCATCAGGCAGGTGACGAAGTCTTGCGGCAGATCGGCAGGGTCATCCGCCAATCCGTGCGCGACGCAGATGTCAGCGGCCGCCTGGGCGGAGAGGAATTCGCGCTGCTGTTGGCCAACACGCCGATCGACGCGGCGCAGATCATTGCCGAGAGACTGCGCTCGGCCATCGCCGACATCATCTGCCAGCACGACGAAGGGGTGACCGCGAGTCTCGGCGTTGCCGAGTGGAACCACGACGATCAGGATTTGCATGGGCTACTGGCCCTCGCAGACAAGGCGCTGTTCCGGGCCAAGGCATCCGGGCGCAACCAGACCGCGGTGGCCTGAACGCCAACTCTGGCACGGGTGGCAGACGGTTTTCGTGTCACCCGGACGTGACATTTATCTCGACGCTTTTCATTCGGCGGCGGCTGTGGCGTAGTGTGTCCAGCCTGTTTGGCACGATGACCGACTGGAAGAGGTAAATGAGATGACCCTGCAAAACCGCCTGGACAACCTGTACCCGCGCGCCGACGAGATCCCTGAGCAGTTTCGCGCAGGCCCCGCCATCGAGCAGCGCGATTACCTGGTCAATGGCGAACTGCATCAATGGCACGGGCCGTTGGCGCCGGTGTTGAGCCCGGTCTCGCTGAAGACCGACGCGGGCCTGGAATCCGTGGTGCTGGGTAGCACGCCGCTGATGGATGCCGACACCGCAATGAGCGCGCTGGACGCCGCCGTCAACGCCTACGACCGTGGCCAGGGCGCCTGGCCCACCATGCGTGTCGCTGATCGTATTCATCACGTCGAGACCTTTCTCAAGCTGATGCGCGAGCAGCGCGACGCGGTGGTGACGCTGCTGATGTGGGAAATCGGCAAGAACCTCAAGGACTCGCAGAAAGAGTTCGACCGCACCTGCGATTACATCGTCGACACCATCAACGCCCTCAAGGAGCTCGACCGCCGCTCGAGCCGTTTCGAGCTGGAGCAGGACACCCTCGGCCAGATTCGCCGCGTCCCGCTGGGCGTGACCCTGTGCATGGGCCCTTACAACTACCCGTTGAACGAGACCTTCACCACGCTGATTCCGGCGCTGATCATGGGCAACACCGTGGTGTTCAAACCGGCCAAGTTCGGCGTGCTGCTGATTCGTCCGCTGCTCGAAGCGTTCCGCGACAGCTTCCCGGCCGGGGTCATCAACGTGATCTACGGCAGCGGCCGCGAGACCGTCAGTGCGCTGATGGCCAGCGGCAAGATCGACGTGTTCGCGTTCATCGGCACTAACAAGGCCGCCAGCGCCCTGAAAAAGCTCCACCCCAAGCCGCACCGTCTGCGCGCCGCACTGGGTCTGGATGCCAAGAACCCGGGAATCGTGCTGCCGGATGTCAACCTGGACAACGCTGTGACGGAAGCCATTACCGGCTCGCTGTCGTTCAACGGCCAGCGCTGCACGGCGTTGAAGATCCTCTTCGTGCATGAAAACGTGGTCGGCAGTTTCCTTGAAAAGTTCGAGGAGAAACTCGCCCAGCTCAAGCCGGGCATGCCTTGGGAACCGGGCGTCTCGCTGACGCCACTGCCGGAGCCGGGCAAGACCGATTACCTGCAAGGGCTGGTGGACGATGCCGTGAGCAAAGGCGCCAAAGTGGTCAACGAAGGTGGCGGCACGACCCACGGGCAGTTTTTCTACCCGGCCGTGCTGTACCCGGTCACCCCGGACATGCGCGTTTACCACGAAGAACAGTTCGGCCCCGTGGTACCGGTGGTGGCGTACCGCGATCTGGAAACGGTGATCGAGTACGTGCTGGATTCCGATTTCGGTCAGCAGCTGAGTATCTTCGGCAACGACTCCAAGCAGGTCGGGCGTCTGGTCGATGCGTTCGCCAATCAGGTGGGCCGTATCAACATCAACGCGCAGTGCCAGCGCGGCCCGGACAGCTTCCCGTTCAACGGCCGCAAGAATTCGGCCGAGGGCACGCTGTCGGTGGACGATGCGCTGCGCGTGTTCTCGATCCGCACCCTGGTGGCGACCAAGTTCCAGGAGAGTAACAAGGCGCTGATCAGCGACATCATTCACAACCGTGAGTCGACGTTCCTGACCACGGATTATATTTTCTGATTCATTGGCTCCAACCGGCCGCAGGCGTGTTGCACAGCGGATGCTGTTCAACCGCCTGCGGTTTTTTTATAGCTGTACTTTAAAACCCGCCGCCACTGTATTGCGCTGGCTGTTTAATTCTGCAGCCCTTCCTCTGTCTGAGATTATTTTGTAGGAAGGATTCTAGACTTCCGTAGGACACCTCTCTTCCTCTCTTTGGTGGGTAGAGTTTTTATTCGTAGGGAATTAGCCTTGCCGCTTCCCGAATGAGATGAAAACTTTCATCAGCCCATTCTTTGCTCACACTTGTTAAAACTTGACCGCTTGGGGCACGGGCGTTCGGCTGATACAAAGGCCCTGCGATCCGGATATTCCCCTTTGTGATGTGTGGCATTTTCGACGGAGGAGTTATGGCTTCAAACAGCTTTCAAAATGAAGTGCCCAAGGCGCGGGTCAATATAAAACTCGATTTGCACACTGGCGGTGCGCAGAAAAAAGTCGAATTGCCGCTTAAATTAATGGTGCTCGGGGACTTCAGCAATGGCCGGGAAGACCGGCCCTTGTCCGAACGCACCAAGATTAATATCAATAAAAACAATGTCGACAGTGTGCTGGCAGAATTTTCCCCTGCCTTGAAACTCACTGTTGAGAACACCTTCGCCGACGACGGTTCCGACGCTTCAGTGGATTTGAATTTCGAAAGAATGAAAGACTTCGAGCCGGAACACGTGGCCAGACAAATACCCCCATTGCGCGCGCTGCTGGCGACTCGCAATCTGTTGCGTGACCTCAAATCAAACCTGCTCGACAACGCCACCTTCCGGCACGAACTTGAACGCATCGTCAAAGACGAAACGCTGAGCGATGAATTGCGCGCCGAACTGGCGATGCTCGCCGCACCCACAGAGCGTTAATCACTCGGGTCTCTGATAGCAGGTATCAAACATGTCCTCGAAACACTCTTCCGCAGTCTCAGGCGGTGGCACCGTTTTGTCCGAAGAAAGCACGGGCGTTTATAGCGCGCTGTTCTCCAAAATCAACCTCAACCCGGTGTCAGCCCTGGGCGACATCGAGGCGTTCCAGAACAACGAGGCGCTGTCGGAGATCTCCGCCGATGAGCGCGTGACCGCAGCCGTCAGCGTGTTCCTCAACCTGCTCAAGGGTTCGTCGCGCAAGGTTCAGCGCCTCGACAAGACCCTGCTCGACGAACACATCGCCTCGCTGGACGCGCAGATCAGCCGTCAGCTTGATGCCGTCATGCATCACCCGGACTTCCAGCGGGTCGAGTCGACGTGGCGCGGAGTGAAGTCTCTGATCGATCAGACCGACTTCCGCCAGAACGTGCGCATCGAGCTGCTGGACATCAGCAAGGACCATCTGGTCCAGGATTTCGAAGACGCCCCCGAGATCGCCCAGAGCGGTCTGTATATGCACACCTATACCCAGGAATACGACACGCCCGGCGGTGAGCCCATTGCGGCGGCTTTTTCCAGTTACGAGTTTGATCGCAGTCCGCAAGATATCGCGCTGCTTCGCAATATATCGAAAGTCGCAGCGGCGGCGCATATGCCGTTCATTGGTTCAGTCGGCCCGGCCTTCTTCGGCAAGGAAACCATGGAGGAAGTGGCTGCCATCAAAGACATCGGCAATTACTTTGATCGCGCGGAATACATCAAGTGGAAGTCATTCCGCGACACCGATGATTCCCGTTATATCGGGCTGACCATGCCCCGGGTATTGGGGCGGTTGCCCTATGGCCCAGACACCATTCCGGTGCGCAGTTTCAATTATGTGGAAAGTGTCAAAGGCACCGACCACAGCAAATACCTGTGGACCAATGCCTCTTTCGCCTTCGCTGCAAACATGGTGAAGAGTTTCGTCAATAACGGCTGGTGTGTGCAAATTCGCGGGCCACAGTCCGGTGGGGCAGTCACGGACCTGCCGATTCATTTATATGACCTGGGCACCGGCAGTCAGGTGAAGATCCCGTCGGAAGTGATGATTCCGGAAACCCGGGAGTTTGAATTCGCCAATCTGGGGTTTATTCCGCTCTCGTATTACAAGAATCGCGATTACGCCTGTTTCTTCTCCGCCAACTCGACGCAAAAGCCTGCGCTGTATGACACCGCCGATGCCACGGCCAACAGCCGGATCAATTCGCGGCTGCCTTATATCTTTCTGCTGTCGCGCATTGCGCATTATTTGAAATTGATTCAGCGCGAAAACATCGGCACCACCAAGGACCGGCGTTTGCTGGAACTGGAACTGAATAAGTGGATCAGCGGGCTGGTCACCGAAATGACCGACCCGGGGGACGATTTGCAGGCCTCCCATCCGCTGCGTGACGCGCGGGTGACGGTGGAGGACATCGACGACAACCCCGGTTTCTTCCGCGTGAAGTTGTACGCCGTGCCGCATTTCCAGGTGGAAGGCATGGACGTGAATCTGTCGCTGGTTTCCCAGATGCCCAAAGCCAAAACCTGACGTCGGCCATAGGTGAGCACAACATGAAAATCGACCGACCTCTCTGGGCTGCCGGGGCGCTGCTGTCCCAGCAGCAATTCCAGCAGCAAGCGCGCTGGGAAGCCTGGACCAACGAATGCATCGCCTATCTGTCGCGGGTCCATCCGTGGGGCGTGCAGACAGCGACGTTTGATCTTGAAGCGCTGCGGCTGGGCAAACTCAAGGCGTCCACGCTGCGCGTGCGGCTGCCGGATGGCACGCTGATCGACACCGACAGCGTTGATCGGCTGCCCGCCGCGCTGGCCCTGGAACACATCCTGATCGAACCGGGGCAGGGCGCCACAGTGATGTTGTGTTTGCCCCTGGAGCAGGCCAATGGCGGCAACTGCCTGTTCGAGGGGGCTCGCGCTGACCGACCGGTGCGCTACCGGCAGGAGTGGCGTGAGGTGCAGGATCTGTACGGCGACGATCAACAGTCGATCGGCGTGCTCGAGCACCTGCTCAGCCTGCGTCTGGCCAGCGATGACAATGCCGATTACCTGACCTGTCCGGTCGCCCGGCTGGTGCGGGACGGGCAAGGGCGCGCGTGCCTGGACGAGGCGTTCGTGCCACCGCTGTTGAGCTTTGCAGGGCACGCGGGTTTGCTGGTGCAACTGGACAATCTGCTGACCCAACTGGCGTCCAAGCGCCAGCGCTTGATGGGCATGCGCCGTGAGAGCAACCAGCGCATGGCCGACTTCGCAGTGGCCGATGTCTCGCTGTTCTGGCTGCTCAACGCGCTCAACACTTACCAGCCCGTGCTTGCCGATTTCAAGGCAAGCCCTGCGCGCCATCCCGAGCAGGTCTATCAGGAGTTGGTGAAGCTGGCGGGGGCGCTGCTGACGTTCTCCCTCGAACACGACGTTGAGGCGATTCCGGCCTACCGTCACGAAGCGCTTGAAACGGTGTTCCCGCCCTTGATGCAGATGATTTCGACGTTGCTCGAAGCCAGTCTGCCGTCGCGGGTGATCGCCTTGGCGCTGGAGCGGGTGCTCCCGGGGCGCTGGCAAGTGACGTTCAACGACCCACGGCTGCGCGAGGCCGACGCTGCTGACTTTTACCTGTCGGTGCGCTGCCGCGAGGCGCCGGCGCAACTGCAGGCGCAGTTCCCGCGGCTGTGCAAGGTCGGCACGCCGGACGACGTCGATCGGTTGATCAACGCAGCCTTGGACGGCGTTCCGCTGCAGCCCCTCAGTCACGTGCCGGCGGCGATCCCGCTGCGTCTTGAAAACCAGTATTTCGCCCTCGACTTTGCCCATTCGAGCGGTCAGGCCGTGCTCGCCGAAGGGGTTTGCGCGTTCTACGTCCCGGCGACGCTGCCGGACGTCAAGCTTGAGCTGTTTGCGGTACTGCGCTCATGAGCCGGCCGATGAAAAGCCAGTCGGCTGCCCAGCCCGTCAATGTGGATCAACTGCTGCAGGACAGTTACCTGCTGGTGGTCGAGTTGCGCCATGGCGCGGCCGCCCCGGACAGCGATGCGCTCTGGAACCTGTGCACGCGCCAGGTGGTAGAGGTTCGCGATGCCCTCAAGCAAGCCGGCGTCAGCCAGCGCAGTGTCGACTTCATCAGCCACGCTCAATGCGCGCTGCTGGATGAAACCGTGCTGGCCCATGCCGATGCCAGTGCCCGCGCCAAATGGACCCACGAACCGCTTCAGGCGCATTACTTCGGACGTCATCAGGCAGGGCAGTTTCTGTACGAAGAAATGCGTGAGGTGCTGCACGAGCCCGCGCCGGATCTGTGTGTGCTGAGGGTGTATCACCGAGTACTGATGCTGGGGTTTCTCGGACGCTACAAGGATCCGAACCACCCCGAGCGGCAACAGTTGATGGCCGAGTTGACCGCCCGGGTAGCGCCGCTGACCCTGGATCAGCCGCTGCCCACCTGGATCGACGCCAGGGGACGCAAACCCTTGCCGGCCTGGTTGCGCGCACCGCTGTTGCATCTGCTGGCGGCCGGATTGTTGCTGGCGGGCATCTGGTGGTTGCTGGATTCGCACCTGGCGGCGCTGGTCGCTTCCCTTGTGACCGAGCGGGTGTGACGCGCCCATGACACTCAAGTTGATGCGCGCGCTTGCCCTGTGGTCGGGATGCTTGGCGCTGATGGTGATCAGTGTTTTGCCGCTGAGCCTGGTCGCTCAAGCGGTCGCCGTCTTTGGCGCCGTAATTCTTGTGGTCGTTGGATGGCTGCTGGCGGGGCGGAGGTCGGCGCGTGTCGGTGGTTCGCTAAGTCTGGATGAGTTCAGAGCCCTTCCCGGCAGCGAACATCGGCTGCCAGTGGTGCTGGTGTGTGGCGAGGGGGCGGCGGGGCTTTTTGCTGTTGATCCCGATGCTGATGCCGATATCGCCGAGCAGGTCGTCGTGCGGACGACGGCGAGCGGTTGTTACGTCAGCGTGCCGAGCCTTGAACGATTGCCCGGTGTGGCCGCTGCGCTGCTGGCCGCCCGTCCGCAATGGCGTGGGCAGCTCAGCGTCATGTTCGTCATCAATCCAGCCCAACACGCGGACAGCGCGGTGCTGGCCGGCCAGCTTCGTGCGCTGATTCATCAGCTGTCGGTGATCCGCAGGTGTGCGCAGGCGTTGCCGTTGTGGGTCGTGAGTTATCAGCACATGTCCCAAGGGCCGGGGGATGTTCGTGGGACCGGCTTCAGCCGGGAAGAGGGCGTCTTGCGCACCGAACCCGTCTGGTTCAGTTGGGAAAATGGCGAGCCATCCGCCCGGGTGCGAAGCAACGGCACTTGCGTCAGCGTCGAGGAGTGGCAGAGGCAAGACGCCGCCGCGCTCACTGACCGTATGCAGCTCGCCGTGCAGATGAACGCCCACGCCGCCTTGCTGGTTCAGTACGTCGCGCCGCACTTCACTGGCATCGGCCGGCATCGCGCGCCGTCGCCAGTGGCCTATGCAATCTGCCAAGTGGCGTGTCTGCCTGATCCGATGCCTGGCAGCGTCTGGCAGCACTGGATACAGGTAAAAACTGCGCTGGTGCCGACCCGGTTGGCGATCGACACGGGCGGTGCTTTGCCCGCGCCGGATCCTTTGCTGGAATTGCTGCCCCGACACACCGGCAACAGCGCCGCGCGGCGCGCCACTGTCATCGGCATCTGGCTGACGGTCTTCGCTGCCGTCGTCGCGGTGTCGAGCTCGGCCCGGCAGAACACCTTGTTGATCCGCCAGGTCGGTGACGACCTGCGCCGCTACGCTTCGATCAACCAAACCGATCGCCAGGACCAGCAGGCGGTAGCCCGGCGCGAAGCGGCGTTGACCGTTCTGCACGACGACGCCCGGCGGCTGGATGACTACTACCGCTACGGCGAGCCCTGGTCGCTGGGCCTCGGCCTTTACCGCGCCGAACAGCTGCGCACCACGGTCTGGCACGCCATCGGCCGTTACCGGCCGCCAACCGACACGGCGCAGGCGTCCGGGCCAGTGCGGCTGGACACGCTGTCGCTGTTCAACACCGGCAGCGCCGAACTCAAGGCCGAGTCGACCCAGGTGCTGATCAACGCACTGGTCGGCATCAAGGCCCGACCCGGCTGGCTGATCGTCGTCACCGGGCATACCGACGCCACCGGCAGCGCCGAGCAGAACCTGCGCCTGTCCCGCGACCGCGCCGCTTCGGTGCGCGACTGGATGCAGCGCATGGGCGGCATTCCCGGCAGCTGCTTCGCCGTGCAGGGCTACGGCGCCAGTCAACCGATCGCCAGCAATGACACCGAACAAGGGCGCAGGGCCAACCGCCGCGTCGATATCCGTCTGGTGCCGGAAGAGGGGGCCTGCGGGTCGCTTTCTGCCGGGGCCGGGCCGGCTACCCCCGTCGCATTTCGCGGCACTCGATAACCCAAGCAAGGAGTTTCACATGGCAATTCCCGTTTACCTCTGGCTCAAAGATGACGGCGGCGCTGACATCAAAGGCTCGGTCAACGTGCAGTCCCGGGAAGGCAGCGTCGAAGTGGTCGCCCAGGACCACAGCGTCTACATCCCCACCGACAACAACACCGGCAAATTGACCGGCGCCCGGGTGCACACGCCGTTCCTGTTCACCAAGGAAATCGATGCCAGCAGCCCGTACCTGTACAAGGCCGTCGGCACCGGCCAGACCCTGAAAAGCGCCGAGTTCAAGTGGTACCGCATCGACGACGCGGGCCAGGAAGTCGAGTACTTCAACACCCTGCTGGAGAACGTCAAGGTCGTGCGCGTCGCGCCGAAAATGCACGACGTCAAGGACCCGGCCAAGGAGAAGCACAACCACCTGGAGATGGTCGAGCTGCGCTACGAGAAGGTCACCTGGACCTACAAGGACGGCAACATCATCCACTCCGACTCGTGGAACGAACGCCAGACCGCCTGACGCTGCAGAGCCGGCAGACAGCGCTTGCACGCCTGTCTGCCGGCTGCGGTGTGTTGGGTGGAGCGTCCGTTCGCGGTCGCTGCGCCAAGCACATCTACACGGCACGTTTCCCGAGAAAAAACAGCGAGGCGTCGATCGCTCAACGGTCTCGTCGCCGCTTATTACTCCTTCCGTTCAAGGACGATGACCCATGGCACAGAGCTCCTCCCGTTTGCTTCGCCGCCTCAATCCTTTCTGCGCCCAGGCCCTCAGTGCGGCGGCAACGCTGTGCCAGAGCCGCGGCCACGGCCACATCACCATCGAGCACTGGCTGCTGAAACTGCTGGGGCAGGGCGACGGCGATCTGGTGCTGATCGGGCGGCGTTATGAGTGGGACATCGAGGCGCTGTGGAGCGGCTTGCTCGACCACCTCGACCGCCTGCCGCGCAGTGTCCAGGCCAAGCCGCAGCTGTGTGACAACTTGCAGCGGCTGATCAAGAACGCCTGGGTGCGTGCTTCGATGGAAGAGGACAACGAGCAACTGCGCTCGGCCCACGTGCTGGGCGCGCTGATCGAGTCTCCCGACCTCCTCGCATGCGTAGAGGCCTGGCCGTTGCTCAGCCTGAGCGAGGTGCAGTTGCGCCATTTGCTGCCGTTTCTTGACGAGCATTCCGATGAGCGCCCACAGCCTGGGCAGGGTCTGGACGTTGAGCCGGAGATGGCTTCGGTAAAGATCTCGCCTGCGGATTCATCGGCGGAAAACCCTTCGCTGGCCAGGTTTACCCAGGACATCACCGAGAAAGCGCGCAAGGGCGAGATCGACCCTGTGCTGGGCCGTGACGACGAGATTCGTCAGGTCATCGACATTCTCAGCCGCCGGCGCAAGAACAACCCGATTCTGGTGGGCGAGCCCGGTGTCGGCAAAACCGCGCTGGTGGAAGGGCTGGCCCTGCGCATCGTCGAGGGCAACGTGCCCGCCAGCCTCAAACCGGTCAGCGTGCGCACGCTGGATCTGGGCCTGTTGCAAGCCGGCGCCGGGGTCAAGGGCGAATTCGAACAGCGCCTCAAAGACGTCATCGAGGCCGTGCAGCAGGCCGAGCATCCGGTGCTGCTGTTCATCGACGAAGCCCACACGCTGATCGGCGCGGGCAATCAGGCGGGGGGCGCCGACGGTGCCAATCTGCTCAAACCCGCCCTGGCCCGTGGCGAACTGCGCACCATCGCCGCAACCACCTGGAGCGAATACAAACAGTATTTCGAACGTGACCCGGCACTGGAGCGACGCTTCCAGATGGTCAAGGTCGACGAACCGGACGATGCCGCGGCGATGGTCATGCTGCGCGGTTTGAAGGCCCGCTACGCCAGCCACCACGGCGTACACATCGAAGACGCGGCGATACAGGCGGCAGTGGTGCTGTCGCGCCGCTATCTACCCGGTCGGCAGTTGCCGGACAAAGCCGTCGACCTGCTCGACACCGCCAGCGCCCGGGTGCGCATGAGCCTGGATTGCGAGCCCCAGGCGCTGATCGCGAGCAAGGCCCGGCAGTCCGCGCTGGTGCAGGAACGCCAGGCGCTACAAGACGATCAGCGCGTCAACGGACGCAACGCCGATGAGCGTCTGACGGCCATCGCCGCGCAACTGTTATCCCTGGGCGGTGAGCTGGCGCGACTCCAGGACCAGCACGCCCACGAACTCGATCTCGCGCAGACGTTGCTCGCTGCTCGTCATGCCGAAGTCTTTGACCCCGAGACCTGCGCGGATTTGCAGGCCCAGCTAAAGACGGTTCAGGGCGATGCACCGCTGCTGTCGCTGGATGTCGACGATCGCAGCGTCGCCCAAGTCATTGCCGACTGGACCGGCGTGCCCCTGAGTAGCTTGCTGAAAGATGAACAGGCCAGCCTGCTCACGCTGGAACAGTCCCTGGCCGCGCGGGTGATCGGACAGGACCGCGCGTTGACGGCAATGGCCCAGCGTCTGCGCGCCGCGAAAACCGGCCTGACCGAAGAAGACTCTCCGCTGGGCGTGTTCCTGCTGGTCGGCAGCAGCGGCATCGGCAAGACCGAAACCGCCCTGGCCCTGGCCGACACCCTGTTTGGCGGCGAGAAATCGCTGATCACTTTGAACCTGTCCGAGTACCAGGAAGCCCACACCGTCAGCCAGTTGAAAGGCGCACCGCCGGGTTACGTCGGCTACGGGCAGGGCGGCGTGCTCACCGAAGCGGTGCGCCAGCGCCCCTACAGCGTCGTCCTGCTGGACGAAGTGGAAAAGGCCCACCGCGATGTCCTCAACCTGTTTTATCAGGTCTTCGATCGGGGCTTCATGCGGGACGGCGAAGGGCGCGAAATCGACTTCCGCAACACCGTCATCGTCATGACGTCCAACCTGGGCAGCGACCTGTTGCAGGACTACCTGCTGGAGAACCCCGACGCGCTCGACGGGGAGGTCCACGAGCAACTGCGGCCGGTCCTGCGCGAGCACTTCCAGCCCGCGTTGCTGGCTCGTTTCCAGACGTTGATTTACCGACGGCTGCAGGCGCCGGCGCTCAAGCGCATCGTCGCAATCAAGCTGGGCAAAGTGGCAGAGCGGTTACGCCGGCATTACGGGCTGGACTGCCGGATCGACGAGCGCCTGCATGATGCGCTGGTGGAGGCGTGCCTGCTGCCCGACAGCGGCGCGCGGAACATCGACAGCTTGCTCAATCAGCAGATTTTGCCGGTGCTGAGTCAACAGCTTTTACAGCGCCAGGCGGCGCGATTGGCGACGCGGGGCGTGGTGCTGGGGCACTGCGAGGAGGACGGCATCACCCTTGAGTTTGTCGAGTCCCAGGCTTCGGTGGAGGGCGAATGATGAACGATGCCATCGGGGTGTTTTTCGACCATAGCCGTCACAAACTCGTCGTTCATAACCTGCCTGTGACACTCGACGTTTTAGCCTTTGAAGGTGAAGAACAGCTGAGCCAGCCGTTTCTTTATCGCGTGGAATTTACCTCGGTTGAGCGAGACATCGGCGCCGAGCGGATGCTGGGCCAAGATGCGCAGTTCAGTCTGCATGCGGCGGCCCACATGTTGCCTGTGGCGATTCCTGGGTTGCGGGTGCCTCGGGTTGAAGCGCTGCGTACGTTGCATGGGGTGGTTACCGGGTTCAAGCGGCTGTCCGGCTCGGCTGATGAAGCGCGCTATGAAGTGACGCTGGAACCGCGCCTGGCGTTGCTGGCCCGTGGGCGGCAGTTCCGGATCTATCAGCATCAGTCGGTGCCGCAGATTGTGGAGAGCATTCTGCGTACGCGCCATGACTTCCAGGGGCAGGACTTTCTGTTCACGCTGGTGCGGGAGTACCCGGCGCGCGAGCAGGTGATGCAGTACGGCGAGAGCGATCTGGCGTTTATTTCCCGGCTGCTGGCCGAGGTGGGGATCTGGTACCGCTTTAGCAACAATGAGCGATTGGGTATTGAGGTCGTCGAGTTTCACGATGATCAGCGGCATTATGTTCGGCCGCGGGTGAGCTTGCCGTTTCGGCCGCAGTCCGGGTTGGGCAGCAGTGACGCGGACGGGGTTTGGGGGCTGCAGGTCAGTCATGAGGTGGTGGAGCAGAGCGTTCACTTTCGTGCCTACCACCATCGTGACGCCGGTGCGTGGCTGGATGGGGATGTGGATCAGACTCGCGGTGATACCACGACTTATGGGGAGGCTTATCACTATGCCGAGCCGTACAAAGCGCTGGGTGACAAGCTCGATCAGGATGAAGATTTAGAGGGTGAAAGCGGGTTTTTCTTTGCCCGGTTGCGGCATGAACGGTATCTCAATAACCAGACTCGGCTGACCGGGATTAGCAGCAGTGCGTCTTTGGGACTGGCCCAGGTGCTGGCGATTTCCGATGGGGCGCCGCAGGCGTTTGAACCGGGTGCGGTGATCACTCGACTGCAGCTGCGGGCCGCACGGGA
This sequence comes from Pseudomonas sp. AK106, assembly GCF_053903055.1. Classification (NCBI taxonomy): domain Bacteria; kingdom Pseudomonadati; phylum Pseudomonadota; class Gammaproteobacteria; order Pseudomonadales; family Pseudomonadaceae; genus Pseudomonas; species Pseudomonas sp. AK106. The sequence continues at coordinate 3,027,786 of NZ_CP096426.1, read as the reverse complement.
TCGCAGCTTTGAGTTGAGCTTTGAAGCGATACCCTATTCCGAGAGCGTGTGTTTTCGGCCGCCGTTGCTGGCAAAACCGCAAATTGCCGGGACCGTCCCGGCGCGGGTCACCAGCTCGCTGGCCAACGATCCCTACAGCCACATCGACCGCGAAGGCCGCTACAAGGTCAGCTTTCTGTTTGACCGAGACAGCTGGGAAATCGGTCAGGAAAGCCTGTGGCTCAGATTGGCCCGTCCGTATGCCGGGGATACCCACGGCCTGCACCTGCCACTGATCTGCGGCACCGAAGTAGCCATCGCGTTTGAGCAAGGCGATCCGGATCGACCCTACATCGCCCATGCCCTGCACGACAGTCGCCATCCCGACCCTGTGACGCTGCTGCGCAGCGATTACAAACGCAATGTCCTGCGCACCCCGGCCAATAACAAGCTGCGCATGGAAGATGATCGCGGCCAGGAACACATCAAACTCAGCACCGAGCACAGCGGCAAGAGCCAGCTAAACCTTGGGCATCTGGTCGACAACGAGAAGGATAAGCGCGGCGAAGGATTTGAACTGCGCACCGATGGCTGGGGCGCGATTCGAGCAGGTCGCGGGCTGTTTATCAGCGCGGATGAACAGACCAGAGCCCACGGTCAGCAGCTCGACATGGACGCTGCAATCGAGCAGCTTGAAAGCGCGTTGTCGTTGGCCCGGTCCATGGCTCAAGCCGCGCGGAGTGCCCAGGCCATTGCCGCCGATACCAGCGGCCACGAACAACTCACCGCGGCCCTGACCAACCTGACCGAGCCCGGGCTTCTGCTGCATGCACCGGCCGGCATTGGCGTGGTCAGCCCCGAGGCTGTTTTGCTGTCCTCCGGCCGTGACAGCGTCGCCATCGCGTCGTCGCGCTCGACCAACATCAGCGCGGGACATGACATCACCGGCACCGCCGAGGGTGCGGTCAGCCTGTGCGCTGTGACCAAAGGCCTCGACCTAAAAGCCGTGGACGGGGATATGCAGCTCCACGCCTACGGCGGCGCGATGCACGCGCTGGCGAATGACCAGATAAAAATTGAAAGCCTGGCCGGCCGTGTCGAGATCAGTGCGCCCGAAGAAATCGTCTTCAGCTGCGGCGGCGCATTCATCCGCATTAAAGATGGCGATATCGAGCTGGGCGCGCCAGGGAACATCCATCACCGGGCCGCGTACGTGCTCAAGGGCGGTGCCACCACGCTGATCACCCCGGCGACACCGATACCGCCGGGCTATGCCGCGGGCTACACCCTCAGCGAACCCGATAAGGGTTACGCGCCCTACGCCCGTTACCTGATCACCACCCAGGAAGGCGAGCGGTTCCCCGGCGTGACCGATAAGGACGGCAAGACCATTCCGGTTCACACGCTATTGCCCGGGAAGGTAGTGATCGAGTTCCCCAATGACAAGCACGATGAGCAGTGACCACCGCTCAGGGGCCCCGTCGCCCAAATGGTTTGCGATCTGCATCGCAACGGCTACCGACACCGCGCCTGCCGCCAAGCAATCGGCCGCGACAATTTATCACCGCATCAAATCTTCAATCAGGAAGGACCCGGCATGAAAGACAGACAGCACCAGACGGACATTTTTTGCACCTACAAGCCTGTGGCCATCGGCCCCCAGAAAACCCATTGGGTTGAATTTCAACTGGTGGACGAGCGCGGCGAGCCGCTGGCTAATCTGCCGTGGCGGGCGACCAACCAGGCAGTGCGGGATGGCTGCGTTGCTGAGTACTCGGGGAGCACCGATGCCCAGGGTGTCATTCGGCTTGAGGATCTTTATCCGCTCGACGTAACACTGCTAATGCCGGCGGCGCCGTTGGCTGACGTTCTGCAACAGCGGCGGTTGCGCGCGGTGCGTCCGGAGCCCGAGCGGCCGGGTGCAAGTGACAGCAAACCTCTGTACGGAAAGCAGCGGCCCGGGTTTTCGCCGGTGGAACAACAGGCACTTGAGCAGGGGCATGCCTATCACTACCTGCGAATAGGGCAACTGTGTGATGAGCTGCCGGCGTTCAACCCGCCGTGGCCAGAGCTGGATCCGCCACCGGCTTATCATTTCCCGGACGCTGAGTTTTCAGGGTTTACCGCACCTTACGAAGCGCTGAACTGCCGGCATGTCTTGGAAGTTTGCCCACTGCGGGCTTGGTCGTTGGTGCTCCATGACAAGAATGAGTACAGCCTGGCGAACGCCTATAACCTGGGGCTGATGAGTATTTTGGCTTATAGCAATGAGGACAGAGCACAACATGGTTCTCAGGTGGGATTCTTCGCGCAGCAGTGTGTGGATCTTTCTCGCACGCCGCGGGTTTGGGATGGGGGAAAAAACTGGCCATGTCTGGTGACTGACGTACCGTTCGACGATCGTTACGAACCTTGCCAGCCGTTGAACACCGCTAGAGCCGAAATTCCTCAAGGGGATACCCAGCTTTTCTACGTTGCGAACGCTACTCAAATGTTGGTTGCTTGGAGGGGAACCGATTTTGATCGAATAAGTGCTCCGGACCTCGTTACCGACCTGACATTCCGCCCAGTCGATCCCAAGTTAAGCAGCAGTTGTGCCCCGTCTGTTCCATGCCCAGACCTGTCGGGTGAGGGGCGCGTACACCTAGGTTTCCGTAACGCCTATGTCGCCGCCCACACTCTATTTACCGCCGACCTGACATCCAAAATCCTGGACAAACTCCCAGGTAAAAAACTTTTTATTTGCGGCCACAGCCTTGGAGGTGCTTTGGGATTAATTCACGCCGCAGCTCTAAAGGATAGCGATCCGATGTTGTACACCTACGGCATGCCTCGCACTTTCACGCTGAGCGCGTTAAAGGGGTTGAGCGAAATTTGTCATTTTCGTCACGTCAATGACACTGACACCATTCCCAGCGTGCCACCTCAGGCTGACCTTGATAACCACCTCTACAAGTTGTATGGCCCGTTAGGCACGACATTGGGTTTCGCATGGTCGATGGGCCAAGTCCTCGCGACTAATGTGATCAAGTTCGGCGATCCATACGGCCATCACGGCGAACTTGCCATGTTCTACCGAGTAGAGCAGCACACGCAGAGCCGGGGCTCTTCTTACCCTGCATACCGCAGCAAAGATGGCCTCGGCGCGCCTTACTACAACACAGTCAAAACCCGACTCCCGGAGCGGCCCAGCCTTTACTTGGTGCCCAGTTTATGCGGCGCAGAAAATGATCAGGCCGAACAGTCGCAGCGCGCTCTAATGCGTTGCCTAACTCCCGAGGAAAAAGCGCGCTTCTTCCTACCTCATGAAAACATGAAGCCCGGGGGGCTGCTGGGTATCGGTAACCACATGATGGGTGAGTACATGACACATATAACTGATCGCCTATTAGCAGCTATCAAACTTGATCGTGTGCCACAGCTTGCCGCTCAGAAAAAGATTAAGCGTTTCAAGGAACAGATGAGCAAATACTGCAACTCCTCACCGAAAGATGAATATGACCGGAATAAATTTTTTCTGGCGATGCATCAGGGAGTTGATGCGGCATTGAAGGCGACGCAGCAGTTGGACGGCGGTGCCGAAGCGCTCAAACGGCTAGATACCATCGCGTTAACGCGGGGATAAACAAATGAGTGGAGTAACTGGTCAGCTTAGAAGTTTGTTGCTGTGCTTTACGCTGTCTATCTCAGTGAGCGGCTGCGCAACGGATCGCACTATGTCACCAGCGCAGGAGGGTGAAAAGGTCTCCTTTAGTATTAAATTGCCCGAAGGCTTGGAGGCGAAGCCTATGCGCGTAATGTATCGGTCTGCCATATGTCGGCACGTAACCCATGATGCACACGGGCGCCGTGAAACTTTGGATGGTTATAACGGATTCGATCTAATGTTAAGGCGAATTCAGAATGATCTGTATGGGGCTGAACTATATGTCGACGGCGGTGGCCCTTGCAGATGGCGTCTGAGCAACGTGGATCTCGGCGTTCAATATAGCGTACCTACTCCATTTGGAGTTGATGCGACACCTGGGTGGGGCGGTGGATTGATAGTGGTATTTGATTCCAACAACCCTCAGCGTCAAATCTCCAGGCCAATTATCGTGAAAGACGCAGTGTTGAATGTTATAGAAGATTACTATCCACTGGTGAGCGAGCGTTTTATCAATGGTTACGCCAAGCAGGTTAGTCTCGTCGGCGTCGATGGAGGCGATTTGACGTATACCGCGCCGGATGCCCGGATAGTCTATTTTGAGCCAGTGCTGCACGGGGATTACGTAGTGAGGTCCATTGCCCCTAAGAAAAATGTAAAAGGCGACTTTCCTAAGTTTTATTATCCGGATGGAACCGTTCAGTCCCATTGGCGATCGGAGGCTGACTTTAAAAAAATGCAGGAAATTCGTCGAAAGACGGAAGCAAAACAAATGAAGTTGCCTGCTGCCCCACCGTCTGTAGTGAGAAATATTCCATGAATTATGTTAAGTCATTTTTAAAGACTTCGATTTCATGCTTTGTATTGCTCACCTTCCTCTGCGGCTGCGCAAAAGACTTCAGCATCTCCCCTCAGCCTGATGGCGAAAAAGTCACGATTACTATCAAGCCGCCTGATGAGCTAGAGCCAGAGGTCATGCGCGTGATGTATCGGTCAGCTAAATGCCCGCGGATTGCTCACGATGGAGACGGCCGTCCCGAAACAATTGAAGGGTACAACGCCTTCGAAGTCTCGCTACATCGCAATGGGGCCGACAATCTCTACCGGACTGATCTTTTTGTAGATGGAGGTGGCGCATGCGAATGGCGTTTGAGCAATGTTGTATTTGGTGTGACGTACCGTGTGCCCAACTCATTTGGGGAAAACGTGCTCACTGGGGCGGGAGGGGAAATAGTTGTTGTGTTCGATCACAATGATCCGCAACTTCGATTGCCGGGCGCTAGAACAGTCCTCGGACGCGATCTAAAAATTTTAAGAGATTACTACCCTTGGGTAAACGAGAGATTTACCGACGGGTGCGTAAAGCGCGCGAGTCTCTGTGCTGAGAATGGTGGGGATATTACATACATTGCTCGCGAGGCACGGAATATAGATTTCGAGCCTGTGCTACACCCAGACTATGTAGTGACTTCGATAGCATCCAGGAAACATGCTTTTGGTGAGTACATAAAGTTTCACTACCCAGACGGGACCGTAGAATCCGATGGAAGATCGGTGCCAAACTTTAGGAAAATGCAAAAAATACGCATGACGGCAGATGCACAAGAATCAAGTCAATCGCTGCCCCACCTCCTGCGCTGAGAAATACTCCATGAATCACGCTAAATCATTTTTGAAGACTTCGGTTTTGTGCTTCGTATTGCTCACCCTCCTCAGCGGCTGCGCGAAAGACTACAGTATGAATCCGCCGCCAGATGGTGAGAAAGTCGAAATCGTTATAAAGATGCCCGAAGAACTGGAGCCACAACCTCTACGAGTCATGTATCGGTCGTCTGTATGCCGAAAAGTTGTGCATGACGGTGATGGTAGGCGTGAATCCCTGGAAGGATATAACGGTTACGGTTCGGAACTAACGAGGCGTGGGGCCACAGAGTTTTATGAGACGAAGTTGTTCATCGATGGAGGTGGTCGCTGCAAGTGGCGTCTTAGTAATGTCATATTTGGCATCAAATACCGTATTCCAAGTGGTTTTGGGGAAGGTGTAACGTCCGGCATTGGTGGCACGGTTATAATAAAATTCGATGAAAAAAATGCGCCAGTAAGTGTTGGCGGAGTTAGGGTGGTCGTTGGGCCGGACCTGAAGATAGTGAAGGACTACTATCCATGGGTCAGCGAAAACTTCATCGATGGTTATGCCAAGAGCGCGAATCTGTCTAGCGAAGGTGGAGGTTATCTTACTTACGAAGCTCGCGAGGCACGGAACATATATTTTGAGCCGGTACTACATTCAGATGTGGTAGTGACATCCGTGTCTCCAAAGAAGCACGTGATCGGAGACTTCATAAAATTTCACTACCCCGATGGTACGGTAGAGCCTGATTGGCGAGCTAGGCCTAACTTTGAAAAAATGCAAAAAATTCGTTTGGCGGCGGAGGCAAAAAAATGAAGTCGCTCGGTGTGCTGCACCCGTTTTTAAGGAGCCTTATATGAGTAACGCGACGCTATACGCAAAAACTACACTCTTATGCCTTGCGCTGCTCGCTCTCTTAAGCGGTTGCGTAAAAGACTACGACGTTCTAACGCCACCGCCCGACAGCGAAAAGGTAAAAATTGTTATAAAAGTGCCTGCAGAGCTTGAGCCCAAAACTTTGGTTGCCAAGTACGAATCGGCCAGATGCCGAATGTTCGTCGACTTGCCCACTGTGAGCCGTATGCAGTTTCCAGGATCAAACTTTAAAAATTTGAAGTTCACGAGGCGGGGAGAAACAGATCTGTACGAGGCGGAGGTATTCGTTGATGGCGGCGGTGAATGTGAATGGCAACTAGATAGCATCGAGTTTGGGGTCGTGTATCGTATTCCTAATCGTTTTGCAAAAAAAGTAACGGCTTATTATGGTGGGACAGTTATAGTTAAGTTTGACGGGCAGCACGCACCCTTTAATACGGTTGATCAGTTTATCGAAGGGCCGGACCTGACAATCGTAAAGGATTACTATCCATGGGTAAGGGAAGCCTATGAACTCGGTTACTACGATAAGAGCGTAAATCTGGCCAGAGAGTATGAAAGTTATCGTACCTACAGGGCTCGGGACGCAAGAAACATCTATTATGAACCGGTGCTGCATTCAGATCTTGTCGTGACGTCGACTTCCCCGAAGAAACGCGTCGCTGACGAAATCGTAACTACAACATTTCGCTACCCCGACGGAACGGAAGAATCCAATCGGGAACTTGAGCCAGACTTTAAGAAAATGCAGGAAATTCGCTTGAAGACGGAGGCGAAACAATGACGTTACTCAGTGGCGGGGAATGCCTCCAGGGCGATAAAACCACTCGGAAAGCATTAAGCATCTGGGCTTTACTCATGGGCATTACGTTATTGGCATCGCTCAGTGGTTGCGCACTTGACTATGAACTCCATCCCGACACGGAGGGGCATAAAGTCACGATGAAAATTAAAGTATCGGAAGGGTTAGTCCCGCCGCCCATGGCCGTGGGTTATCTGTCGACGATCTGCGAAAACGTTTATGAGGGGCCTGATGTATTCGGCAGTATCAGGGAGCAGCGTGTAGCGTTCAAACGGCGCGGGGCGGGCGATTTCTATGACGCCGATTTCGCTGTTGACGGTGGCGGGATGTGTAGGTGGCGCGTGGCTTACGTGAAGTTTGGGGTACGTCCTCAATGGCCTGAGCGCATTGGCGAAGGTGCGGTAGTGGGAACGGGAGGTGATGTCCTGGTCGTGTTTCAGCATAACAATCCGGATTTTCCGTCTGAAGGGGTTAAAAATGTGGTGGGCACCCATCTTGATATAAAAAATAATTACTACCCATGGTTAAAAGATGTCCTAAAGAAGGATTACGTCAAGAGGCTTAACCTGGTGGGTGAAGCGGTGCCTTACCAGACTTACCTGGCTCCCCAAGTGCGAAACATAAACGCTGAGGCAGTGCTTCACGCCAAGTATGTCGTGACATCAAAACAGCCAGAGTTCAAAGGCATCGGAATTCACCCTGCCTTTATTTATCCAGACGGGACTTCGGGCCCAGATGACAGCGATACGCCAGATTTTCCCACGCTTGAGGCCATTCGTTTAAAGGCTGAAGCCAGACGATGAGGACAAGTAATAACTTAACGTGTCACTCCTGATCTTTATATCGGTCATCAAGTCGGTGAGTACAGGCCCGCACCGTTAAAACCCGGCACGTATGACACGCACGCGCAACCCATGAGCTCGCCCAGGGATGCGCTCGCGCGGAATAAATACACGGCTTCATCAATTCGTTAACAAAGGATCTTTCAATGTCACAAGGATTCGTATTGTTGGGTGACAAGACCACCCACGGAGGAGCGGTAATTTCCGCATCGTCTACTCATATCACCCAGGGCAAAGCAGTCGCTCTGGTGGGGGATAGGGTCATGTGTCCCATACCCGGACATGGCGTTAATCCCATTATTGAGGGTTGTGCCGACTGTTTAGAGGATGGCCGTGCGCTGGTGGTCGATGGTTGCCACTCGATGTGCGGTTGCCAGGTCATTTCCAGCGCACCTGACTGGGCGGTGGATTGAAGATGGCGTGGCAACGTGAATACGTGCAAGCAGGGCTCGCACCCAAACCGCCTTCACCGGTTCGCTGGCTGCTGATCGTGGTTTTAGCGGGGGCAGCGGCTGTGCTGATGTTCCTGCTCTACGTCGTGGTGCCTGAATTGCAGGCGTTAAACGTATGGGCGCTCACCGCCTCGCCGTTGGTGGTGGCGATTCTCGCGCTGGCGGCGCGGGTGCACGCTTACGGTGGCGCTCTGGATGAGTACAGGCTGCTGCAGGAGCGGTCCCGGCTGGCACAGGTCGTCTGGGCGGAATGGGGTCAGCGTTACATGGCAGTCATGGGTGGGCTTGTTCTTTTGCCCGAGCATTTGTCTGCGGTGGCGATCATGGAACTGCCCCATACGCCTGTCCCACACTCAGGCAAAGCCCGCCGCATCGTTGGCCTGCCGAAGGGCCAAAAGGGCCGGGCCATGGCAGGTCTTGCCCAATTGATGGGTTCGCTGTCGACAATACTGGCGCCGCTGCCACCGAGTAAAAGTCTCAGGGTCACTGTCCTGACCGATGCGCCACAGGATGAGCATCCAGCATTGGCCGACGCCTGCCAGCAGCACCTGTCCGATCTCACCCCGTCATCCACCCTCACCGGCGTCCACGTAACAACCCAGTTTTCCTTCGCCTGGATGGAAGAAACACTTAAAACCCCACGCGACGCCGTCGACCTCATCCTCGTCGTCCAGGCCCACGGTAAAGAGGCTTACTCCGACGGACTCGCCGCGATCCTGCTGTGCGCCGACGCGGTCGCCAAAGCCCACAAGCTGCCCATCGCCGCGCGCCTGTTGCGCCCGATGCCCCTCGACGTCGATTCCCTGGAAACCGACTTCACCACTTTCCTCCAGATTCAGGCCAAAGCTCGCGATGCAACAGGCGTTTTGGCCGACGGCGCCGACTGGCACCCGGAAACCACCCTATTACTGGCGTCAGCCGCGCGAGAGGGTGCAGCGCTGTCGGTGGACCACCGCTGGATTCTGGAAGCCTTAAATGGCGTGCCGGGCCCCTGCGGTCCTTGGCTGCTGGCAGCCCTCGGCATCGAGATGACCAGGCTCGCGAAGCAACCCTTGTTGTTACTGAGCAGCGAAGACAAAGGCCGCTGGATCAACACCGTCACACCGGGAGACATCGCATGAAATCCATGATCGGCAATGGCTGGCGTCGCGCGGGTGGCGCGGTATGGCTTGTCGCCTTCGCAGCGGCGCTGGGCTGGCTTGTTTACACCTATGGCGCAACGGTCGGACTGACGGAGAGACATCAGCAAATCACGGTGTTCCTGTTGCTGATGGTGATCGCGCTGTTGGTGCAGACCCTTCCTCGTGCGCTGGCGCTGATGAAGGCCCGCCGCAGCGTCGAGCGGCAGAAGGGCGACGGCGTATTCCCACCGGAGGAGTCGTCATCCAACCCGGAAACCAAGAAACTCCCGGGCGTCGCGGAACTCCAGGAGCACCTCGACCACCAGTACAGCGCCTTCCAGCGCACCCGCACCCGCTTCATTCTGGTCGTCGGCGAGCCCGAACAGATCGAAGCCATCGCCCCAGGTCTTGCCGATGCCCAGTGGCTCGAAGGCCAGAACACCGTGCTGCTCTGGGGCGGCAGCCCGCAATCCCAGCTCTGCAAAACCGCCACCCGCTGGCACGCGGTAACCCAGCGGCGCTGTCTGGACGGCGTGGTCTGGGCCCTTGATAAGCAGCAAAGCGCCAACGCCGCGACCATGGGCAGTGGCGTCGCCGGTTTGCAGCAACTGGCGCGAACCCTGGGCTGGCAGTTGCCGCTGCACCTGTGGGAGGTCTGCGCGAGCCAATGGCCGCAGCACACCCGTCCGCGTGAGCCGGTTGGATCGTTGCTGGCCGCGCGCGTCACCGGGTCGCAGCTGGAAACGTCTCTTGCCCGTCTGGATGAGCCGCTGCGCAAACACGGCCTGGACCAGATGGAAGAAAGCGCGGACCACGACTTTCTCTTGCGCTTGTCCCAACAGCTGAAAGTGGAGGGCATCGCCCGCTGGCGTCAGGCGCTGACGCCGTTGCTGGGCAAGTTTGCGCGTGGAGTGCCATTGCGCGGGCTTTGGTTCAGCTTGCCGGCGCAACCCACCCACACCGCTGACCATTTGTGGCTGCCCGATCCAGCGTGGGGGGGCGTACTCCAAAACCAGTCACGCCAAACCCGCCGGCTAGGATGGCCCGTCACGCGCATCAGCTACGCACTGGCCTTGGGCACCGCGCTGATCTGGGCAGCAGGCCTGCTGCTGTCGTTCTCCACCCACCGCGCCCAGATCATCGACATTCAGTCGTCCCTCGCGGCCGTGCAGCCTTCGGGCAACGGCGATGAGCCGTTGCTCGCCCTCAACGCGCTGATCCTCGAAATGGGCAGGCTGAAGGACCGAGCCCGTCGTGGCGGGCCGTGGTACCAGCGCTTCGGGCTGAGCCAGAACGATGCACTGCTCGCGGCGATGTGGCCGCGCTATGTGGAGGCCAACAACCGGCTGATGCGCGACCCGGCGGCGGAGAATCTGAAGCGCCAACTGGCATCGCTGGTGGCGTCGCCCGCCGACAGTTCGCGGCGGGCGAAAGGCGCCCACAACGCTTACGTACAGCTCAAGGCCTACCTGATGATGGCCCGGCCGGAGAAAGTGGATGCGGCGTTTCTGGTGACCGCACTGGGCCATGCCGAGCCAACCCGAATGGGCGTGGCGCCGGGGTTGTGGAAAGGGCTGTCGCCCACGCTGTGGCAGTTTTACGCCGAACAGTTGGCGGCCAATCCGCAGTGGCGCATCGAGCCAGATAACGCACTGGTGGCCCAGGCGCGGCAGGTGTTGCTAGTGCAACTGGGCCAGCGCAATGGCGAAGCCAGCCTTTATCGGCAGGTGCTGGAGGCCGCCGCGACCCAGGCTCCCGATCTCGGATTTGAGCAGATGGTCGATGACAAGGAGGCGTGGCCGCTGTTTTTCACCGAGGCCAGTGTGCCGGGCGTGTTCACCCGGCAGGCGTGGGACGGGCAGGTGCGTCAGGCGATCGATGACATCGTCGAAGCCCGCCGCGAGCAGATCGACTGGGTGCTCAGCGATCGGGAAAGCAGCGCCGTTGCCGACACCTCGCCCGAGCAGCTCAGAGCGCGCCTGACCGAGCGCTATTTCCATGATTACTCCGGTGCCTGGCTTGAGTTTCTCAACAGTGTGCAGTGGCGACGGGCCGACAGCCTGGCCGACGTCATCGACCAACTGACGCTGATGAGCGACGTCCGTCAGTCACCGTTGATTGCCTTCATGAACACCCTGGCCTGGCAGGGGCAGGCCGGCAATCGCAGTCAGGGGCTCAAGGACTCGCTGGTGCAGTCGGCGCAGAAGCTGATGGGCAGCGACCGCTCGACCCGGGTGTCTGCCATCAGCCAGCAGCTCGACACGCCGGCCGGGCCGCTGGATCCGACCTTCGGCCCGCTGCTGGGGTTGTTGGGCAAGGACCCGGAAGGCAAGGGCGGCGATGACGACCTCAGCCTGCAAGCGTTCCTGACCCGCGTGACCCGGGTGCGCCTGAAGTTGCAGCAGGTCAGTCACGCCGCCGATCCCCAGGGGATGACCCAGGCCATGGCGCAGACGGTGTTCCAGGGCAAGAACATCGACCTCACCGACACCCGCGCCTACGGCGAGCTGCTCGCGGCCAGTCTCGGCGAGGAGTGGGACGGCGTGGCCCACGCGCTGTTTGTCCAGCCGCTGGATCAGGCCTGGCGCAAGGTGCTTGAGCCATCAACGGTGGCCCTCAACCGGCAATGGCAGCAAGGCGTTGTGGATGAATGGGACCAGGCGTTCCTCGGTCGCTACCCCTTTGCCGCCACCGGCAGCGACGCCTCGTTGCCGATGCTGGGCAAAATGATTCGGGCGGATTCGGGGCGTATCGAGCAGTTCCTCCAGCGGGAACTGACCGGGGTGTTGCGCAAGGACGGCGGTCGCTGGGGGGTGGACCCGGCCCACGGCCAGGGCCTGCTGATCAACCCGAAATTTCTCGCGGCCGTCAATCAGCTCAGCCACCTGGCCGACGTGCTCTACACCGACGGCGGCATGGGCATCAGCTTCGAGCTTGCAGGGCAAGGCGGTGCGCGACGTGGTGCAGACCACCTTCGTGCTCAACGGCGCGCGGCATCAGTACTTCAATCAGAAAGAGAGTTGGCAGCGATTTGCCTGGCCCGGCAGCAGCGATTACCCCGGCGCCAGCCTGACCTGGACCAGCGTGCGCAGCGGCGAGCGTTTGTATGGCGACTTTCAGGGCGCCTGGGGGCTGATCCGTTTGCTGGACACCGCCACCGTCAACGCACTGGACGACAGTGACAGCCGCTACCGCATCACGGTGCCGGCGCCGGATGGCCTGGACCTGACCTGGCACATGCGCACCGAGCTGGGCGCGGGGCCGATGAGCCTGCTGGCGTTGCGCAATTTCAAACTGCCGCGACAGATCTTCCTCAACGGGATCGCCAGCGCACCCACGTCATCGCGCGCCGAGGTGATCGAATGAGCCTGCAAACGTTGATCGCCACGACGCTGGGTGAGCGTGACGCGGTGGGCCTCGCCAAGGCCCAGGCTGAGCACTGGACAGCGTGGCTGGCACCGATCAGTGCCGAGTCCGCCGTGGGTCAGGACCCGGGCTATGACGATGATTTCCAGAGCATGCGCGAGGAGGTCAACAAACTTTCCGGAGCGGACGCCGATCGGGTCGTCTCGCTGGCGGAGAAGCTGCTCAAAGTCACGTGCAAGGACCTGCGCGTGCTCACCTATTACCTGTGGGCGCGCCTGCAGCGGGACGGCGAGTCCGGGCTGGCGGAAAGCCTGAACCTGCTGGCCGCAATTATCGAACGCTACAGCGCCGACGTGCTGCCGGCGCGTCCCAACAGTCGCAAGGTGGCGCTGGAGTGGCTGGCGAGCGCCAAGGTGCTGGACAGCCTGACGCTGTACCCGGAAGTTGCGAAAGCCGAGGCCGAACGCACAGTCGCCGCGCTCGCGTGGCTGGACCAGGTGCTGCAAGGCTGGCCTGCGCAACAACGCCCGGAACTGGGCGCGCTGTACGCGGCGCTGTCGGCACGGCTGGCCCAGGCCGGCGGACTCGACGCCGTGGTGCCGCAGTTCAGCGCCAGCCATGACGCTGCGAATCCTCAGGCCACCCAACACGCCGCCCCCCATGGCGTCGGCCCCGCGCCAAATACCATCCGCTCTGGCCGTGATCTGCTGGACAACGGCCGCACGCTGGCCAGCTATCTGCGCGAACAACCCCAGGGCTGGCTGGCGGCCCATCGGCTGATGAAAAGCCTGCGCTGGGACACCGTGCACCAGTCGCCGCCCCACGACGCGAGTGGCCGAACACGATTGGCACCGCCCCGGGGCGAATACCGCGCGCAGCTCAAACGGCTGTACCTGCAACAGAGCTGGAACGAGTTGCTCGATCAGGTGGAGCGCATGTTCGCCGAGGGCGTAAACCATTTCTGGCTCGACCTGCAGTGGTTTCTGTATCAGGCGCTGAGCCGGCAACCTGCGCCATTCGAGGGCTGGGCACGCATCGTCAAGGAGGACCTGGGCCTGCTCCTCGAACGCCTGCCGGGCCTCGAAACGTTGTGCTGGGACGACGGCTCGGCCTTTGCCGATGAGACCACCCGCGAGTGGATCGAACAGCACGTCAGCACCCAGGGCGCTGCTGCCTGGTTGCCCGCGCCGGCCGCGTCCAACCCAGACGACGCCGACATTCTGGCCCTCGAAAGCGAGGCGCTGGCCCAGGCCGACCGCGACGGCGTCGAGGTGGCGCTGGCCTGGCTCGACACGCGCCCCGACATTCACAGCGGCCGGCAGCGCTGGCTGCTGCGCCTGCTGATGGCGCGGGTCGCCGAGCAGTACGGCAAAAGCGAGCTGGCATTGCACCTGCTCGGCGAACTGGACGCCACGGCCCAGCGCCATGTCCTGGCCCAGTGGGAGCCGGCGCGGGTGTTCGAAGTCAAGGCGCGGCTGCTCGAGTTGTTGCGCCTCAAAGCCCAGCGCAGCGACGCCGACAAAAACGCGCTGAGTAAACGCATGGAGCCGCTGCTGGCGGCTCTGGTGGCCATGGACCCGGTCCGCGCGGCAGTGCTGTGCGGCTGACACTTTCAACCAGGAGGTTCCTTTGAACACGGACAATCTGACCCTGCGCTATTTCGATGCCGAAATGCGCTACCTGCGCGAGGCCGGCAAGGAGTTCGCCCAGGCGTTTCCCGACCGCGCCGCCTCGTTGAATCTGGACAAGCCCGGCGCCCACGATCCCTACGTCGAACGGCTGTTCGAAGGCTTCGCGTTTCTGATGGGGCGCCTGCGGGAGAAGCTCGACGACGACTTGCCGGAGCTGACCGAAGGCCTGGTCAGCCTGCTGTGGCCCCATTACCTGCGCACGATCCCCTCGCTGTCGATCGTCGAGTTGCAGCCCGACGTGCACCAGATGAAGCAGAGCGAGGAGGTCGCGACGGGCTTTGAAATTCAGTCGCAACCCATCGGCCCTCAGCGCACGCGCTGCAGTTACACCACCACCCAAGCGGTGACCCTGCGTCCGCTGGCGCTGGATTCGGTGCGCCTGGCCCAGGAGCCGGACGGCCGCTCGCTGATCCGCCTGCGTTTTTCCTGCGGTGCCCTGAGCAACTGGAGCCAACTGGACTTGCGCCGCATCCCGCTGTACCTCAACGCCACGCCGGCGGTGGCCAACGCGCTGCACCACGCGCTGACCCTGGGCACCCAGGCCCTCTACGTGCGTCAGCCCGGGGACGCCCAACGTCAACCGCTGCAGGGGCGCTTTGCGCCCAAGGGCTTCAGCGATGACGACCGGCTCTGGCCCAAGGGCGACAGCGCCTTCAGCGGCTATCAGTTGCTGCTGGAGTACTTCAGTTTTCGCGAGAAATTCATGTTCGTCACCTTGCACGGGCTCGAGAACATGAGCATCGCGCCGGACGCGCCGTGGTTCGAGCTCGAGGTCGTGCTGAATCAGGCGTGGCCCCACGGGCTTGCCCTGAGCGCGGAACAGATTCGCCTGCACGCCGTGCCGGTGATCAACCTGTTTGCGCTGGAAGCTGACCCGCTGTCCCTGGACCCTTTGCAGACCGACTATCTATTGCGGCCGATGCGTCTGCAGGACGGCCACACCGAGATCTATTCGGTCGACCGGGTGACAGCGTCCCGGGGTTCCGGGCGGGAGGCCTACGTGCCGTTTTCCAGCTTCCGGCACAAGGGCGGCATGCTCCGCGACGAGGCGCCCGAGCGCTATTTCCACACCCGCCTCAAGCGCGCAGCGAACGGGCTGCATGACACGTGGCTGATACTGGGAGGAGAGGGCGCCGACGTCGATCGGCTCGCCGAGCGCGCGTGTCTGTCCCTGCGGCTCACTGGCACCAACGGCCAGTTGCCGCGAAAAGCGCTGCAAAGCACGATCCTCGACACGCCGTTGCACGCCACCCAGGCAGGCCTGCGGGTGCGCAATCTGTGTGCGCCGACCCTGCCGTGCTACCCGCCGAGTCGCGACCGTTTTCACTGGCGAGTATTGAGCCACCTGGGCTCGAACTTCCTGCCGATGCTCGACAGCGCCGAAGTGCTGCGCGGCACCCTGGCGCTTTACGACTGGACCGGCAGCGAGCTCAATCGCCGGCGTCTGGAGGCCATCGTTGACGTCCGTCACCACCTCATTCAGCGCTTCGAAAAAGGCTTCCTCCTGCGCGGGGTGGACATCGAAGTCACCCTCGACGCCAACGGTTTTGCCGGCGAGGGCGACATCTGCCTGTTCGGCGAAATGCTCAACCGGTTCTTCGCGCTGTACGCCGACATCCACCTGTTCACCCAGATCACCCTGATCCTGCAACCGACCGGGAGGAGCCTGCGATGGAGCGAAAACCACAGCCAGCGGATTCCCGGTTAAGACTCGTCGAATGGCTCGATGCCGTGCAGGGGCGGGTGGCAGAGGCGAGCGTCTACCGTTTCTGCCAGTTGCTGGAAAGCGCTGCGCCCGGCCAGCCGTCGTTGGGCAGCACGGAAAACCCGAAGGATGATCTGGTGCGTTTCCGGCCTGACCCCGGCATGGGCTTTCCGGCCAGTGAGCTCAAAGCCGTGGAGTGGTCGTCTGAGGATCAGCCACTGCCCGCGACCGTGCGCACCCGCTTGCTCGGCCTCTATGGCGTGGATTCACCGCTGCCGACGCGCTACCTCGACGACATCGCGCAAAAGCGGGAAGGCCACGAGGCGCTGGAGGGGTTTCTCGACATCTTCAACCATCGGGTCTTCACCCAGTTTTACCGGATCTGGCGCAAGTACTCGTACCCGGCCTCATTTGCGCCCGCGGGTGCCGACCCGACCTCGCAATGCCTGTTCGGGCTGATCGGGCTGGGCATCCCCGGCACGGCAAAACGTATCGCCACGCCGCTGTCGCGCTTTCTGGCGCTGCTCGGGGTGATGCGTTTGCCGACCCGCAACGCCGAAGGCATTTCGGCGCTGGTGCATTTACTGGCGTCTCACACCCGGGTGTCGATCGCGCCGCACTGGCCGCGAAACATCGCCCTCGCCACGCCGGCCAGCCTGTCCTCCGCACGGCCGGTGAACCTGTCCCAGGGCACGCCGCTGGGCAGCGTCGGTCGCGACGTCAACAGCGAACTGTTGCTGACACTGTTCACCGCCGACCACGACGAGGCGCGGGAATGGCTGCCCGGCGGCGGCTTGCACAGCGACCTGCGGGTGCTGCTGCAGGTGTATCTGGGCTGGCGCTGTACGGCGCGGTTGCGCTTGTCGCTGCCGATTGAGTGCCTGCCGGTGTCAGCGCTGAGCGGACGCGGCGTGCTGCTGGGCATGACTGCAGGGCTCGAGTTGAAGGGCCGCGCTGCCGGGGAAAACGACACGATCACTATCCATTTGGGCCGTTATCAGGGGCTCCACCTCAACCCTCAGGAAAGAGAAACCACCCATGTCGCCTATGATTTTTAGAGCGTTGAACCTCTGCGCCTTCGGGCTCCTCGTCAGCGGCTGCGGGGTCACGCAGAGCGTGTCGGACTCCACCGCGTCCATGACCCGGGCGATCTTCTACAAACAGGTCAGAACACTGCGTCTGGACTTCGACGGCCGCCAGGCCCTGAACACCGACGGCACGGACATGCGCGCCTTGTCGGTGCCGGTGATGGTGCGGGTGTACCAGCTGCGCGACGGCAAATCGGCAAGCAAAGCCACCTACGACGACCTGCTGCGGGACGCCGACCGCCTGCTCGGCGCTGACCTGCTGGATCAGCGCTCACTGGTGATCAAGCCGGGGGAGGGTGCGCAGCTGGATGTGCCGCTGGACGAAAACGCCGGGGTGGTCGCCGTCGTCGGGTTGTTCCGCGAGCCCGATTCACAGGCCAACGACTGGCGCATGCTGCTCAACCGCGACGACCTCGACCCGGACCGGCCACGGGTTATCGAACTGGGGGAAAGCCGGCTGACGCTGCGCCCCCTGGCCGAGGGTTGAGCCATGACCGAGCTCAACCCGTCGCTCTACGAAACCCTGCTGCAGAATTTCACCGGTGAACTCGATCTGGCCCGGGTGGCGGAGGACGACCAGTACGTGCTCTCGGTGCTGGACAACCTGCAGCGCATTCTCAACAGCCGCGCGGGCACCCTCGCGCACCTGCCCGATTACGGCCTGCCGGACATGGGCACCGTGCTCGAAGGCTTGCCGTCTGCCGCCCATGGACTGATGCGGACCATCGCCGACACCCTGCTCAAATACGAGCCGCGCCTGCTGTCGCTGCACATTGAGCTGTTGCCGCAGACCGAACCTGGCCATCTGGTCTACGCCCTCGACGCGACGCTGGAGGGCGAGCGCACCGCGACGTTCGGCACGACGTTGAGCCCGGAAGGAAGGGCGGTGGTGCGTCATCTCAAGCGCCATGATGTGCGGGCCCTCCCGTGAGGCTGACAGCGCGCGCGATGACCCAGGGCTTCGCCATGGAGATCAAGGCCGGCGGCGATCCGCGGGAATTGCCGGACTACCGGAGGTTGTGCATTGAAATGGCCCGAATGGGTCATCCGGCCTGCCCTGATGTGGACTGGCAATCCATCGAACAGTGCTGCCTGGCCTTGTTTGCCAGCCATGGCGCGGACCTGCAAACGGCGGCGGCTTATGCCCTGGCGCGCAGTCACCTGGCCGGAGTGGACGGGATGTTCGAAGGCGTGGCGGTGCTGGAGAGCCTTCTGCGGGCAGACGCCAAACCCTGGCCCCGAGGGGTATCGGCGCGGGCGGAAATCCTCGGCGGAGTGTTCGGCTCGTGGCAAGCGGTGCTGCGGGAACTGGAGATCAACCCTTGCGATCGGGCAGGCCTTAACCTGCTGAACACGCGGCTTGGGTCGCTGCGCCAGACGCTGGTTCAGCAACATCCGCAATCCCTCATCGCGCTGGATCGGTTGCACGAGCAGATCGGACAGCGGGTGTCACGTCTGGAGCGCGATGCCCAAGCCCTTGGCGTTGTCGGGCAGCAAACAGCGCGAGCTTCAACGCTGCCCACCTCAGCGGACTCCCCAGTGCAGCGCGCAGTGCCCGGCTCCACGCAGCGCAACCGGCCAGGCACGCGGAGGAAGGCCACGCCCCCCAATCCGCCCCTCCAGCAGCTTCGAGCGCTCCGTATCGGATGGCTCGCTGCCGCGCTGTTCGGCTGTCTCATCGTTCTGGCCGCAGGCTATTGAGGTGCGTTGACCTCACACTTTCCGCGGGGTCGGTCGCGCACGGAATGTACCGCCCGGCTGAACCTTGGCATTTACCCGTCGGCCATATTTACAGCCGGGCACTGACTCCATTAGTGTGCGCGCATCATCTGCCTCAACACCGCGGCTGCCGCATGTTCAGGCACGTCCGCTCAGACCGGACACTTTCGCCCTTGGTTGAAATCACCCCTGCGTTGCGCGACCCTTGCGTCCCGGCCCCCGTTGCCAGCGTCCTTCAGCAATTGCGAACGGCGACCGCTGTCCAGCACACGGCACTCGAAGCCCGATTGCCACTGACCCACCCACAGCTTGATCTCGACACCTACAAACGGATCATCGCTGCCTATTACGGTTTTCATCTGCCCCTGCAACAGTCGATTGAGCGTTTTCTGGCGCCCCAGGCCGTTGATCCTGCGCGGCAGAAAATCCCGGCGCTGATCAAGGATCTGCACGCCCTTGGCCTGAACGACCTGCAGATTGAGGCTCTGCCGCTGTGCACCGAGCTGCCCGCCATCGACAGCGTCGCGCAGTTACTCGGCGTGATGTACGTCATGGAAGGGGCGACCCTGGGGGGGCAGGTGTTGCGCCGCATCATCGCCGACAGACTGGGCGTGGACGCCGACAGCGGCGGCGAGTTTCTGGACGTCTACGGCCGCAACACCGGTCATCTGTGGAAAGCTTTCCTGAAACAACTGGCCGAGTTCGACACCCCGCTGTACAACACCGAGGTGGTGCAATCGGCCCGCCTCACCTTTGAATCCTTTCAAACCTGGCTGGAGCGAGCGGGAGTGCTGAACAATGCTTAACAACATGCAGACCATGGACGACCTGCTGGACACCTGCGCCAACGAACCGATTCGCATCCCGGGCGCCATTCAGCCCCACGGCGCTCTGCTGACGCTGCTCGAAACCGATTGGTCCGTGCAACAGGCCAGTGCCAATGCCTGGCAGATGCTGGGCATCCCCGGCGACGTGCAGGCCGGCGACTCGCTGGCACGCTGGCTGGGCGAGGCGCAGGCCGACGCCTTGCGCGACGCCGTTCGGGACGCGGATCTGCACAGCCTCGATCCGTTGCCGATGCAGTTTGCCGGGCAGGCATTCGATGGCCTGTTGCATCGCCATGACGGCCTGCTGTTTCTGGAGGTGGAGCCCGTCGCCACCCAGGCATCGATGCAGCACTTGGGCCCGCGCCTCACGCGCACCTTGCGTCGCCTGCAATCGGCCAAATCGCTGGACGATCTGTACGCCATCAGCGTCGCGGAAATCCGCGCACTGACCGGCTACGACCGGGTGATGATCTATCGCTTTGAAGAGGAGGGCCACGGGCAGGTCATTGCCGAGTCGGCAACGGCCGAACTGGACGCCTACCTGGGGCTGTTTTTCCCCGCCACTGACATTCCGCAACAGGCCCGCGAGCTGTATCGCCTGAACTGGCTGCGCATCATCCCCGACGCCGCGTATGTGCCGGCGCCTATGGTCCCGGCCCTGCGCCCGGATACCGGCGAACCGCTGGACATGAGCCACGCGGTGCTGCGCAGCGTTTCGCCGATCCATTGTCAGTACATGCATAACATGGGCGTGCGCTCATCGATGAGCATCTCCCTGCTCAAGGATGAACGCCTCTGGGGCCTGATCAGTTGCGGCAATCGCGAGCCGCTGCAGGTTCCCCACACCCTGCGCTCAGCCTGCCAGACCATCGGACAAGTGCTGTCGATGCAGATCAGCCTGCTGGAAGATCAGCACACTCAGCGCCAGCGACTGGCCAAACATCACATGCTGGACCGGCTGTCCAGGGCGATGAACGAGTCCGCGGCCGACGTCTACAACGGGCTGCTTGAACATTCCCAGGCGCTGCTGACACTGGTCGACGCCAATGGTGTGGCGGTGATCATCGACGGTCAGGTGCACTTGATCGGCCAGTGCCCGAGCACCGAGCAAGTGAGCGCGTTACAGCAATGGCTGCAGAAACGGCCCGGAGCGGTGTTCGAGACGTCCAGCCTCGGCGCCGTGTTCCCCGACGCGCAAGGCTATCCAGACGTGGCCAGCGGACTGCTGGCGTTCAGCTTGCCCAAGCCGGTGGCCAACGCGGTGCTGTGGTTTCGCGCAGAGGTCAGGGGCAGCGTGGAGTGGAGCGGTAACCCAAAGGAGGCCAAACGGGTCGTCAATGACCGCCTGCAGCCACGGGAATCCTTTGCCCTGTGGGAACAGCAGGTCGAGGGCAAGGCCAGGGCCTGGAGCGCCGGCGAGGTCTACGCGGTGTCCGACCTGCGTCGCTCGGCGCTGGAGGCGGACCTGTCACGGCAGGTGCTGCGCGAAAAAGAGGCCGTGCGTGCCCGCGATGAGCTGGTGGCCGTGGTGTCCCACGACCTGCGCAGCCCGCTGACCGTCATCGTCATGCAGTGCGCCATGATGCAGCGGGTGATCAACGCCGACGCCACGGCGTCTACCAAACGGCTCAACTCGGCCATCGACATCCTGCAGCGCGCGTCCACGCGAATGACCAACCTGCTGGAGGATTTGCTCGATACCTCAAAGATCGAAGCCGGCCGCTACTTCATCGACGCCGAGCGGCTGGAAGTCAGTCAGTTGTTCGAAGACGCCTGGTCACTGCTCACGCCACTGGCGCTGAACAAATTCATCGACCTGACGTTCGACGC
Organism: Pseudomonas sp. AK106; assembly: GCF_053903055.1. Lineage (NCBI taxonomy): Bacteria > Pseudomonadati > Pseudomonadota > Gammaproteobacteria > Pseudomonadales > Pseudomonadaceae > Pseudomonas > Pseudomonas sp. AK106. The sequence continues at coordinate 3,006,212 of NZ_CP096426.1, read as the reverse complement.
TGATCCCGACCTGACGATTTTCGCTGACCCGGAGCGCATGTTTCAGGTGCTCTCCAACCTGGTGGGCAATGCCATCAAATTCACGCCCAAGTCCGGCAGTGTGAAGGTGACGGCGTCAGCCGCGGGCGACAATGTGGTGTTCGCCGTGGCGGACAGCGGAGATGGCATTCGTGGCGATCAGTTGCCCCACGTGTTCGAGCGCTATTGGCGCAGGCGTGAAGGCAATCCGAGCGGCACGGGCCTGGGGCTCTACATCTCCCAGGGCATCGTCAGGGCCCACGGCGGCGAACTGACCGCCGCCAGTGAAGAGGGCGTCGGCAGCGAATTCCGCTTCACGGTGCCGCGCGCGTCCATGGCGTCCTGACCCGGACGCGAGCGCCCCAGTGGCCGGGGGTTATTCCTGACTGGAATCCCCCGCATGAAAAACATGAATTTTATTTATGCCTGTCAGCCCTCTACCGTGAGCGTGTTCCGTTCACGATAGAGCCATCATGACCGCACACCCCCAATCCCAGGCTGAGCCCCTGCCATCCATCGTCGAAGAGCACTGGAAGCGCAATCTGGCCGTTTGTGTATTCGGCGCGTTCACCACCATCGTCGCCATGACGCTGCTGCTGCCGTTTCTGCCGCTGTATGTCGAACATTTGGGCGTCAGCGATCAGGCCGCCATCGTGCAGTGGTCGGGGGTGGCGTTTGGCGCGACCTTTCTGTCTGCGGCGCTGACGGCACCGCTGTGGGGGCGGCTGGGCGACCGCTACGGGCGCAAGCTCATGCTGATTCGCGCCAGCCTGGGCATGGCGGTGGCGATGTCGCTGATTGGGCTGGCGGAGAACATTTACCAGTTGGTCGGGCTGCGTTTGCTGGCAGGGTTGCTCGGCGGCTATGCCTCCGGCGCGACCATTCTGGTGGCGACGCAGACGCCCAGGGCGCGCACCGGCTGGGCACTGGGGATGCTCTCTTCGGGGATCATGGCCGGTAACCTCGCCGGGCCGTTGATTGGCGGACTGTTGCCGCCGCTGATCGGCATCCGTCACACGTTCTTCCTGGCCGGGGGCGTGATCTTTCTGACCTTCCTTGCGACGCTGTTTCTGATGAAGGAAGCGCCTCGGCCCCAACGTCAGGCGGGTGCGGCGAAGGCGCCGGCTGTGCGGGCGTGGGACGTCATCGCGGACAAAAGGCCGGTGCTGACCATGCTGGTCGTGGCCTGTCTGGTGATGTTTTCGATCATGTCCATCGAGCCGATCATCACCGTGTACCTGACCCAGTTGCACAGCGAAAACGTCACGCTGATGGCCGGGCTGGTGATGTCGGCCACCGCCCTGGCCAGCGTGTTGTCGGCGTCCCGCATCGGCAAGCTGGCCGACCGCATCGGCCACTGGAAAGTGGTCATCGGCTGCCTGACGGCGGCCGCTCTGTTGCTCATCCCCCAGGCGTTCGTCAGCCATGCCTGGCAATTGGTGCTGCTGCGTTTTCTCATGGGCATTGCCCTGGGCGGCCTGTTGCCGTGCATTGCGGCGATCATCCGCCATTCGGTGCCCGACGCCGTGGCCGGCCGCATGCTGGGCTATTCTACGTCTTGCCAGTACATCGGCCAGGTGCTGGGGCCGCTGACCGGGGGGTACCTGGGCGGGCATTTCGGGATGCCGGTGGTCTTCATCGCCACCTGCCTGCTGATGGGCGGGTGCGCGGTCGGGATGTTGCTGATGCGGCCTCTGATGTCCAGCGGGACCGGCGCCAGCCGGGCGGAGCGCGGCATTTGACAAAACCATGACATCCCGCACCCGATAATCGCCGCAGGAGGGGCGACGCCCCGGATTCGAGTACCGCCATGCACGGACCTTCATGGACATCAAACACAGCCTCAAGCAACGGATTGTCATCGTATTCGCCTTGATGAGCACCCTGGTCGCCGGGGTATTCGCCGCCGGTATCATTGCCACCGTGCACGTGGTCGAAAAGCGCCTGTCGATCATGAGCCTGAAGGGCAACATGCACCGTCTGCTGGCGGTGGACAGCATCAACGACTGGCGCCACCGGCCTGAAAAAGACGAATTGTTCTACGCTGAAGAGGGCGTTGGCGACCTTGCCATGAGCGATGACCTCAAGGGCCTGCCCCTGGGATTTCAGGAGTTCTTTCGCGGCAAGAAAGCCTATTACGCCATGGTCTCGGAAGTGAACGGGCGCCATTACGTGTTGTTGCGGGATCAGCGCAAATTCCAGAAACGTGAACGAATTCTGTTCGGGGTCGTGCTGGTCGGCTTCGTCCTCAGCGTGCTGTTGGCGGTGTTGCTGGGGCGGCTGCTGGCGTCCCGGGTGATCACGCCGGTGTCGCGCCTGGCCGGTCAGGTGCGCCATCGCGATCAGTTGCTGGAACTGGCGCCGGTGCTCGCCAGCGATTACGCCAATGACGAAGTCGGCGCACTGGCCCGATCCTTCGACGAAACCTTGGGCCGGCTGCGGGCCGCGCTGAGTCGCGAAAAGCTGTTCACCAGCGACGTCAGCCATGAGCTGCGCACGCCGCTCATGGTGCTGGCGACGTCCTGCGAACTGCTGATGGAATACCCGGCGCTGGACGACCGTTCCCGCACGCAGGTCAAGCGCATCGGCAAGGCCACGGCCGGTATGAACCAACTGGTCGAAACCTTTCTGTTGCTGGCTCGTACTGAAGGCAAGAACACGCCTCATGGCCAGCGGTCGTCTCTCGTGCTGATCGCCGACGAGCTGGCTGACACCTGGCGCACGCCCATCGAAGCCAAAGGTTTGCGCTTCAGCTATCAGCGCCTGGACGGCGACGACGAGGCCTACAACGCGCCCTTGCTGCGCTCGGTGATGGGCAATCTCTTGCGCAACGCCTGGCACTACACCGATCAGGGATTCATCCAGTTGACCCTGCGCAGCGACGGGTTCAGCGTCGAGGACAGCGGCATCGGCATTCCGCTGGAAAAACAGCAGGCCATGTTCCAGCCCTTCGTGCGCGGCGACGAACAGCGCGGGGAGGGGCTGGGCCTGGGGTTGTCGCTGGTCCAGCGCATCTGCGCCAACCAGCACTGGACAGTCAACCTGACCAGCCGTGATGACGGGGGATGCTGTTTTACCGTGTCGCTGAAGCCGACCCATGAGATGTTGGTGGCCACAAGCCCCAGCGCCGACATCAGCGATTAATCCGGCGCTTTCCCGGCTGAAGCCGGTCCTGCAGTCGGTCCTTCAGTCGAGGTCAGACCAATCCAACCGCGCCCGGTCCACAGGGCGCAGGCGACACCGCGCACGCCACTGGTCCGGTGCACCGCACGAGGGCTCGACAGTGCGCTCCAAGGGTTGCCTCCCTTATGGACCCGCGACCATGCATCCTTCCAGCCCATCACTCATTTGCATGCCTGCCGACGATCCCGCGGTAGGTACGGATGACACCCCTGAATACCCCCTGTCTGCCCCCATCAAACCCGACGATCCCGAGCGGCGCAGCGAGCAGTCCCAGGCCGAGACCGATGGGTGCACCCCCGAAACCGGGGCCGATCCGGCCGAGTGATTATCATTCGTTCGGATGGGGTAATCGCTGCGTCTGTCAGCAAATGCGTGTGCATCTGTCATTAGAATTGATGATTGTGCTTGGAAAGCTTCTTCAAAAACGGAAGAATGCGCGATTATTCGCGCACCTAACTCGCAATATTCACCACGCCAATACCGTGGCGGAGGAAGCAAATTTGAATCAGCTAAAACGCCTTCAGAGCGGAATTGAAGGGCTTGATGAGCTGCTAATGGGCGGCTTCGTTGCCGGGTCCTCGTACATCATTCAGGGTCGACCGGGCTCCGGAAAAACCATTCTGGCCAACCAGATCGGTTTCAATCACATCCGCAATGGCGGCCGCGTGCTGTTCGCGACCCTGCTTGCCGAGCCCCACGAACGGCTGTTTCAGTTCCTCTCCACCATGAGCTTCTTCGACAAAGACCGGGTCGGCGACCAGATCCAGTTCGTCAGCGCGTTCGACACCATGGAAAACGACGGCCTTGATGAAGTCGTCAAGCTGCTGCGCCGGGAGATCGTCCGCCAGAAGTCCACGGTGATGATCCTCGACGGGCTGCTCAATGCCCGCTCCAAAGCCGAATCCACCCTCAACACCAAACGCTTCATCTCCGAACTGCAGGGCCACGCCGCTTTCGCCGGGTGCACGGTGTTCTTCCTGACCAGCTCACAGCTGGACGACGGCAGCCCCGAACACACCATGGTCGACGGCGTGCTGGAAATGGGCGAAGAGCTGGTCGGCAACCGGTCCGTGCGCCGTATCAAGGCGCGCAAGACCCGTGGCAGTGGCGCCATCCCCGGCGCCCACGAATGCGAAATCACCGAAAACGGGCTGGTCGTCTACCCGCGCCTTGAAAGCACCATCACCCACTCGGCGCTGCGCGACAGTGCTGAATTCAGTGTCATCGCCAGCGGTATTGACACGCTGGACCCGCTGATCGGCGGTGGCCTGGTGGAATCGTCGGTGACCTTGCTCCTCGGCCCGTCGGGCACAGGCAAGACCACGTTCGGCCTTAACTTTCTCGCGCGCTCGACGCCCGATGAACCGGGGCTGCTGTTCGGCTTCTACGAGTCGCCACAGCGCCTTCGGGTGAAGGCGGCGGCGCTCGGGCTGGACTTTGAAGCGCTGGAACGCGCCGGTGCGCTGCACATCGCCTGGAAATCACCGACCGCCGAGTTGATCGACAAACTCGCCCTCGACCTGCTGCGGATCGTCGAGCAGCACGGCATCAAGCGCGTGTTCCTCGACAGTCTCGGCGGCATGGCCCGAGCGTCGTGCGACCAATCGCGGATTCTCGACCTCTTCAGCGCCCTGATGAGCGAGCTTCGCGCCCGTGGCGTCACGGTGGTCTCGAGCTGGGAAATCCGCGGCCTGATCGGTGGCAAGATCGACGCACCGGCCCCTGACATGTCGGGCATCGTCGACAACCTCATGCTGATCCGCTTCGCGCAATCGACGGCGGGGCTGACCCGGCAACTGTCGATCCTCAAAATCCGCGATAACCCCTACGACCCGGCCCTGCTGGACGTCTTGATCGGCGAGCAGGGTCTGACTGTGAAAAAGGCTGCGTTCCATGCCCTCGACGATTCAGGCAATGCAACGGCGTAGAAGTCGTCATCGAGCCGATGATCGCTCATTGGCGCGGAGGGCTGCATGACCACGATTCTGATCGTCGACGATGAATACCTCATCGCTGACATCCTCAGCTTCGCGCTGGAAGACGAAGGCTACCTGACGGTCACCGCCGGCAGCGGACTGAAGGCCCTCGGCATTCTCGAACGCGAGCGCCCGCAGCTGATCATTACGGATTACATGATGCCCGGGATGAACGGCATCGAGCTGGCGGAAGCGGTGCGCGTGAATCAGAGCCTGGGGCAGATCCCGATTGTGCTCATGAGCGGTGCGCAGTCGCATCTGGGCATCGCCCGGCCAGACCTGTTCAGTAAAGTGTTCGACAAGCCGTTCGAAATCAGCGCAGTGCTGGAAGCGGTACGGTCGCTGCTGGGCACGTAGGACTGGCTTCAGCCGGGAAGAGGCCGATGTGGACGCCAGCAATTTTGCGGCGCGGCTGCCGGCGCATTCCCGGCTAAAGCCGGACCCACGGTCGAGGTCATGGCTGCTGGCGAAGTCCGGGAGCAAGTCTCACTGGACGCTTGGGATGCTTTTTGTGGGACTGGCTTTAACCGGGAAGAGGCCGGTGTGGACGCAAAAATTCTACGGCGCGGCAGGTGATGCCGGGCGTGGATTGAAACTCGGGAAGGCAGGGCGGCCATGACGCCGCCCTGGGTGAATCAACGTCCGTCAGCGACCTTGCGTTCGATCTCAGCTGACTTTTTGTTCAGCTCCTCGGCGTCCTGTTCCTTTTCCCGAATGGAGGTCGGGGTGATGATTTCGTCCACCGCGCGGGTGTCGTTGTCAGGGTCATTGAGGTCTCGCTGTACCACGTTGACGGGTTTGCCAGCGCTGTCCAGGGTTGGCGCGTCCGGCTGGGTGACGTTGCGTGGGTCGACCGGGGTGTCGTTGCTCATGGGTTCATCCTCGCTGTGGGGTATGAGGGTTGGATGTGTCGACGGTCGCCGAGTTCGGGTTTTTTTCGGCCGCGTGCCAGGCGGGGCCGGAGCCGCTCAACGCTGCTCCACCAGATTAAGGAAGCGCCGCGTGCGCTCGTTGTCCGGGTCGACCAGCACCTCGGTCGGCGAGCCATCGGCGACGATGCGCCCGCCCTCCATGAACAGCACGCGGTCAGCGATGTCCTGGGCGAACTTCATTTCGTGGGTCACCAGCAGCATGGTCATCTGCTGCTCGTGGGCGATGGCGCGAATTACCGCCAGCACTTCACCGACCAGCTCGGGGTCCAGCGCAGAGGTGACCTCGTCGAACAGCATCACTTGGGGCCGCATGGCCAGCGCCCGGGCAATGGCCACGCGCTGTTGCTGGCCGCCGGACAGCTGCGCGGGATAGGCATCGGCCTTGTGGCTCAAGCCGACCAGCCCGAGGTATTGATGGGCGCGCTCCAGAGCCTCTTCGCGGCTCAGCTTGAGCACCTGAAGCGGGGCTTCGGTGACGTTCTGTTGCACGGTCAGGTGCGGAAACAGGTTGAACTGCTGAAAGACCATGCCCACCCGATGCACCACCGGCGGCTTCTTCGCACCCGGCCAGTGCCAGCCGCCGGATTTGGCCGGCACCGGCGAGCCGGCCACCTCGATACTGCCGTGCTGATAGGCCTCCAGGCCCTTGATCAGGCGCAGCACCGTGGATTTGCCCGAACCGCTGGGGCCGATCAGGGCGACTTTCTGACCGGCGGGGATGCTCAGGTCGAGGTGATCGATGACCCGGGTCGCGCCAAAGTTTTTCACCACTTGCTTGAGGATGATCTGCGGCGATGCGCCGGGCAGAGCGTGTGCGAGATCAGACATGGCTGCGCCTCTCGAAATATTTGAACAACAGGGAGGTCGGCACGCTGATCGCCAGGAACATCAGCGCCATCACCGTGTAGGGCTCGTTGTAGCGGTACGTCATGCCGGCGATCTGCTTGGCCGCCTGGAACAGCTCGGGAATCGTGATCACCGCCAGCAGCGGGGTTTCCTTGAACATGCCGATCAGGTAATTGCCCAGCACTGGCAGCATCGGTTTGAGGGCCTGGGGCAATACGATCCGCCGCCACGTGGTGGCGCCGTCGAAATCCAGGGCCTTGGCCGCTTCCCATTGTCCGGCCGGCACGCCTTCGATGGCCCCGCGAAAGGCTTCGGCAATGTAGGCCGCGTAATACAGGCCGAGCCCGATCACCCCGGTGGAAATCGCCGGCAGGGTCAGGCCGGCCAGGGGCAGGGCGAAGAACAGCACGTAGAGCTGCACCATTAGCGGTGTGTGCCGAAAAAAACTCAGGTAGCCGGCGCTCAGCCGTTGCACCAGCGCGTTGTTCGAGCGCTGGGCGATGGCCAGCAGCAGACCGAGCAGCACCGCCAGCAGAAACCCCAGGATCACCACTTGCAGCGTCACCAGCAGCCCCTGAAACAGATCGGGGACGATGGACCAGGCGAAGGCGTAATCGAAGTTCATGGGGCCACCCCGCGACGCCAGTGGGTGACCCGCCGCTCATAGCGCTTGACCAGCCAACTGAGCGGCCAGGCCATGACGAAATAACACACCAGCACGATGCTCCAGATCAGCGTCTGCTGGCCCAGGGTGGTGATCAACTGACCGCCGGAAAACGTCAGGTCGCTGAGGGTGATCAGTGACACCAGCGACGTGGTCTTCAGCAGCTCGACCAGTTGATTGCCCATGGGCGGCAGCATGAAGGGCAGGGCCTGGGGCAGGATGATTCGGCGAAACGCCGTGATCGCGTCGAAGTCCAGGGCTTTGATCGCGTCCCGCTGGCCCCGGGCGACATTGCTCAGGGCCGAGCGGACGATTTCCGAACCATAGGCGGAGAAGGTCAGGCCCAGGCCTAGAATGCCGGTGGTCATCGGCGCCAGGGTGATGCCAAACAGCGGCAGGATGAAGAACAGGTAGAACAGCAGCACCAGGGCGGAGATGCCCCGCAGGATTTCGACGTAGACCGTCGCGATCCAGCGCAGCGCGCGCCATGGGGACAGGCGCATCAGCGCGATGACAAACGACATCACCACCACAACGACTTGGGCGAAGAAGGTGATTTCCAGGGTGACCAGTGCGCCGTTGGCCAACTGGCGAGCGATGAAGCGCGCGGTGTCCAGGGTGGAAGCATCAAAAAGCATGGGCCGTACTCGTATGGGCTGGGGCCGTCATGTCGCGGGTGAAAGATCGAGAAGCTTCCCGGCTGAAGCCGGTCCTACTGGATGCGTGCGGTCTGTAGGACCGGCTTCAGCCGGGAACAGGGCCGTGGCGGCACCCTCGATTTCCAGTGTGCTCACCGACGCCTTCCCGGCTGAAGCCGGTCCCACTGAATGCACTCGATCCCACAGTAGGACTGGCTTTAGCCGGGAAGAGGCCCGTGCTGGCGCCCACCATTTTGCGGTGCGCCCACCGACGTCTTCCCGGCTGAAGCCGGTCCTACAATGGCGCCGGCATCAGCGCCGGCATCGGCATCGGCACCGGGATCAGCATCAGCGATTGCAGCGTTGCTCGGCGGTGACGTCGGCGGGTGGCAGTTCGTTTTCGGTGTAGCCGTACTTCTGCAGGATCTTCAGCAGGTCACCGGACGCGCGCAGTTTCGCCAGTTGCTCGTTGAACGCCTGGGTGAACGCCGGATCGTTTTTCGGCAGGCCGTAGGCGTGGTAATTCCAGGTCGGTTTGCCATCGGCGTCCGGGATCTGCTCGAACGGCAGCGCCCGTTCAACCGGCGTGCCGTCGGCTTTTTTCAGCAGGCCGATGATTTCGGCATCGGGGAAGTACACCACGTCGACGCGATCGGCCTGCAGCGCGGCGAGGGCTTCGGTGTCTTTGTCGAAGAGCACCACGTTGCCATTGCTGATGCCGCTGTCCTTGGCTTCCTGCACCTGATTGCTGCCGGGCTGGGTCGCCAGCCGCGCCTTGCCGTTGGCCGCGACGTCCTTGAGGCTGTGCAGCTTCAGCGGGTTGCCAGCCTTGACCAGAAACGCGCCACCGGAGCGGGTGACCGGGTTGGAATAGCCAATCACTTTGCAGCGTGCCGGGTTGATGAACAGGCCGGCACCGATCAGATCGAAACGACCTGCCGCGAGGCCCGGCACCAGCGAGCCGAACTCGGTGATGGGCAGTTCAACCTTGCTGATGCCCAGCGGTTCGAGAATGGCCCGGAGGATCTCGACGTTGGCGCCGACGATGTTCCCGTCGGTGCCCACGTAGGCATAGGGCTGCTCGTTGGCGATGCCGGCGGTCAGGCCCTGAGTGCGGCCCTTTTCCAGCAGGTCGGCGACGGCGGAGAACGAAACCACGGCATTCAGCAGCAGGGCGGAGCCGAGTGCGGCTGACAATGACAGGGATTTTCCAGCGATTGTGCGAGGGAAGGGCATGGCGGACTCGTGGCGTCAGTGGGGGCAGGAAAGCGGAAGCCGCGAATCATAAGAGTCTAAAAAAGATTAGATAAATATCGTTTAGTTATTAGTTTATGCACTTGGGTCCGATGGATTCGGCCCGTGCCACGGCAACCGTATCCCCCTTGGACCGCTCTGGCAAGGCGGTCCGGGGGAACAGTCCGTGTCGATCAGGCCGTGGTTGAGGTTTCGCGGTGCGGCAGTTTCCAGCCAGCGCGAATAAAGTGGCAGGTGTAGCCGTTGGGAATGCGCTCCAGGTAGTCCTGATGCTCCGGCTCGGCTTCCCAGAACGGCCCGGCCGGGGCGATTTCGGTGACGACTTTGCCCGGCCACAGGCCCGACGCATCGACATCGGCCACGGTGTCCAGCGCCACGGCTTTTTGCTGGTCGTTGAGGTAGAAAATCGCCGAGCGATAGCTCACGCCCCGGTCATTGCCCTGGCGGTTCGGGGTCGACGGGTCATGAATCTGGAAGAAGAATTCCAGGATCTGGCGGTAGGAAATCTGTTCGGGATCGAAGACGATTTCAATGGCTTCGGCGTGGGTGCCGTGGTTGCGATAGGTGGCGTGGTCGACGTCGCCACCGGAGTAGCCGACGCGGGTCGAGACGACGCCGGGGTAGCGGCGCAGCAAGTCCTGCATGCCCCAGAAGCAGCCTCCGGCAAGCAGCGCGGTTTCGGTGTGGGTGGTCATGGGCAAGTCCTTCCAGCTGTTGAGCGGTGTGTGTCAGACAAGCGCCGCAGTGTGCGTGTCTGCGAGCTTGTTGGCGAGTGGGCGGCGCAACGGCCGCCCTTGAAGATCAGAGGATGGAGACGCGCACTCGTTCACTCGCCGCCGAACTGCTGACGGTATTGGCCGGGCGTCACGCCGATGCGCTCATTGAATGCCTTGCGCATGTGCCGCGCGCTGCCGAAGCCGCAGCGACTGGCCACCACCTTGAGCGGCAGGTCACTGCCTTCGAGCAGTTTGCGTGAATGATCGATGCGCGCGTTGAGCAGGAATTGCATGGGCGTCAGGCTGGCTTCGCGCTGGAACGCCCGGGCGAAATTGCGCGGACTCATCGCTGCCAGGTCGGCCATGCGCTGCACGGTGTACGCCTCATTGATGTGATCGACGACGTAGGCCTGCACCCGGGCGATCGCGCTGTCATCCCGGGGCACCGCCGCCAGCAGCGGGCCGTAGGGCGTTTGCCCGCCCTGACGCTTCATCACCACCAGCAGCACTTTGGCGACTTCGAGGGCGATCTCCTTGCCGTGGTCTTCGGCGACGATGGCCAAGGCCATGTCGATCCCGGCGGTAATCCCACCGGAGGTGATCAGGTTGCGGTCGACGACGTAGATTTGCTCGGTTTCGACCCGGGTGGCGGGGAACCGCCGGGCGAGTCGCTCGACGTAGTTCCAGTGGGTGGTGCAGCGATAGCCGTCCAGCAGGCCAGCGTCCCCCAGCAGAAACGCACCGGTGCAGATCGCCCCGAAACGCCGGGCGCCCTGGACGGCGGCGGGTAGCCAGGCGGTGAGCTGAGGATGGCCGACGCCGTACGCGCCCGGCCCGCCGGGGACCAGCAGCAGATCGATGTCGGCCGGCAGATCGTCCAGCGCCACATCCGCCTGGACCTTGAGCCCGCAGGAGCTGCGGATGAGCAGCGGTCGCTCGGCCACCGTGATCAATCGGTACTGTTCTTCCGGTGCCAGCAGTCGATTGGAAATCGAAAAGACGTCCATGGGGCCGGTCACGTCGAGCATGAGCACGTCGGTGAACAGCACCACTGCCACTGTTCTTTGCCTGGAAATGTCGCGCATGCCTTGATCGCCTTTCTGTTACCGCCACTGCCAGCGCAGGGGGCACGAGCCTGAAACCAGGCGGCATTCTAGGGGATTGTGCGGAAGGATGTGAATGATGGGCGTTGGTTGACGTGCTGCCTGTTCAGCGCGGGCGATCGTCCCACTGAATGCGCGCGGTGTTTTTAGTGGGACTGGCTTGAGCCGGGAAGGGGCCGGTGCGAGCAGCCTCGATTTTGCGGTGTGGCTTCTGACGCTTTCCCGGCTGAAGCCGGTCCTACGGTCGATGTCAGCGCCGGTCCCACCGCGGATACGCAAAGCGCAAGATTCTGCGAGTCCGCCAGTCCGTAATCAATGTCCGGAATCATTGCGGATCTGACATTGCCGGCTCTGCGGGTGCGCTTTAGACTCCCGGCCATCCACTAGACGACTGGTCTACGCCATTCATTCTGGTCACACCTTTGAACGCCTTGAACGGAGTTTCACCCATGGCTACGCAACCCTTGCTCACTCACGTCAACCTCGGTCGGCACGTGCTGAAAAACCGCATTGCCTTCCCGCCCTTGACCCGCCAGAGAAGCCTGCAACCGGGCGATATCGCCTCGGACCTGATGGCGACGTACTACCAGCAGCGTGCGTCCGCCGGTTTCATGATCACCGAAGGCACCCAGATCGAGCCGCGCGGCCAAGGCTATGCATGGACCCCGGGCATGTATACCGCCGAGCAGGTCGAAGGCTGGCGAAAAGTGACCGACGCGGTGCACGCGGAAGAGGGCGTCATCTTCGCCCAGCTCTGGCATGTGGGGCGCGTGTCCGACCACGCGTTGCAGCCCAACGGCGAAGCGCCGGTTGCCCCATCGGCTATTCCGGCGGCCAACGCCAAGGCGTTCATCGAAACCGCGCCGGGCGCAGGGCAACTGGTGGTGCCGCCGACGCCTCGCGCACTGACCGTGGAAGAAATCCGCGAGTTGGTGAAGCTGTACGCCCAGGCGGCAAAAAACGCGATCGAAGCGGGTTTTGACGGCGTGGAAATCCACGCGGCGAACGGTTACCTGGTCAACCAGTTCATCTCCGAGCACGCCAACCACCGCGACGACGAATACGGCGGCTCGCTGGAGAACCGCCTGCGCTTCCTGCGCGAGATCGTCACTGCCGTCGCCGAAGCCGTTAGCGGGGATCGTCTGGGCGTGCGCTTCTCACCGCTGTTCGCCAGCACCGACGAAGAACGCGTCTACATCGGCCTGGTGGAAAGCGATCCGCATCACACCTACGTCGAAGCCGTCAAGGTTCTGGAAAACGCCGGCGTCGCCTACGTCTCCATCGCCGAAGCCGACTGGGACAACGCCCCTGAACTGCCGGAGACCTTCCGCAAAGCCATCCGCGACGCCTTCAGCGGACGCATCATGTACGCCGGCCGCTACACCGCCGAACGCGGCAACCGCCTGATCGACGCCGGCCTCGCCGACCTCATCGCCTTCGGCCGCCCCTTCATCGCCAACCCCGACCTGCCCGCACGCATCGCCAACGGCTGGCCCCTCAACCCCGTCAACCCGGCCACCCTGTATGGCGGGACTGAAGTGGGCTATATCGACTATCCGGTTTATAAGGCTGGCGAATAAAACCCCTCGCCTTATCCCGGATCGAGTACAGACGCGGACGCGGAGCGATCAGTGGAGGTAAAAGACGTTAGCGTTGTCCCGGGGACAGATTAATTTACGGTGAAGCGCTGTAAATAAATCAGTCCCCTATGCGCTATGGTGCACTCACTGGCCTCTTCCCGGCTAAAGCCGGTCCCACTAAAAGCGATGCGTTCAGTCAGTGGGACCGGCTTTAGCCGGGAAGCTGTTGATCTGACTTTGATCTTGATCTTCGTACACAAAAGGCCCAGTCACCGCCAATCGCGACTTGGGTGAAGGTATTCCGACGAAGGAGGAACCCAACCAGGAGCAAGCACCCTTGGTTACTTGGGGTGCTTTTCCAAGTAACTCGCCGAAGGCGAAATGTCTGCCGTTAGGCAGACGCTCTTGATTTGGCTACTCGCGCGTAGCGATCTCATCGAGGTGGTTCAGCAACGCCAGCGGATCCTCATACACCCGCAACGCCCCGGCGCGCTCCAGCTCGCTCACGTCATACCCGCCCGACAACAGCCCGATCCCCGTCGCCTTGCACCGCCGCGCCGCCAACATATCCCAGATCGCATCACCCACCACCAGACAATCCTCGATCCTCGCCTCAATCTTCTTCGCCGCCGTCACAAACAAATCCGGGTCCGGCTTGCCATTCTTCACATCATCCCGCGTGATCAGATTGATCTGCTCCGGCTCCAGCCCCAACGCCTTCAGATTGATCCGCGCCGTCGACATCTCCCCACTGGTCGCGATGCACCAGGGAAAACCCTCATCGTCCAGCGTCTTCAACAACTCCACGGCCCCCGGCAGCGCAATGATCTGATCCTGGGTTCTCTCGTACGCCTCAGCGTGCCTTTCACTCAACCGCTCAGCCTGCGCCTCAGTGATCTCCATCCCGGTTTCACGGGACAGCATCTTCAGCATCAAGCCGCCGCTCATACCGATCTTGCGGTGGATGCGCCACATCGCCAGTGGAATGTTCTCTGAATCAAGGGCTTCCTTCCATGCCGTGACGTTCTGATAAACGCTATCGGTCAAGGTGCCGTCGAGGTCGAAAAGGAAGGAGGTATTGGATCGCATGGTGAGGCTCCGTTGGTCAACAGGTCATCCGCTGACAATGACTAAAAATAAAAGGGGAAGCGCCCGGCGTTCAGGCCGGGGCATAAAAGCGGTTCAGGACAACCCGAGTGTCAGCCGCTTCAACCGGCATTCCACGACCTTGTCGTAGAACTCGGAAAGCGCGTCGGCCTGCTGCGCGTCAATGCCGCCGCAGCACCGCAGCCCGAGCACGAAGCCGTTGGCCTGAGCGCCGTTCTTGACCGCGTCGATGGTCGAGCCCGACGCATGGATATCAGCCAGGATGCGCTCGCTTTGCGGTCGCAGTACGGGGGGCAGGTGGTCGAGGATGTCGGTCATGGGGAAGGCTGCCTTTCAGTTCTCTGTCCGGCTGTCTGTGTCTGCACAGCAGCGGTTGAATGCTCATGCAAGACCTGACCGGGAGAGGGGCGCAGCGGTTCCGACAAATCCTTCAAATGACCGCGAACGGCAGGGGTCGTGGGACTGGCTTTGGCCAGGAAGGGGTCGTGTGCTACACCACAACACTGATGGTGTACAAACCGGCCTCTTCCCGGCTGAAGCCGGTCCCACCAGAATCAATCTATACGCGGGTGCTGCTGAACCAGCGTCTCGCGCTTGGCTTGCAACTCGGCAATCTGCGTGTCGATGTCTTCAATCTTCTGCTCAATGTTGTCGTGATGCTCCTGCAGCAGCTCACGGGCTTCGTTGAGGTCCGACGCCGCCGGCGCGGCGCCACGCAAAGGCTTGTTCGCGGTCTCTTTCATGGTCAGGCCGGTGATCAGGCCCACTACCGCCACCACCATCAGGTAGTACGCCGGCATGTACAGGTCCTGGGTGGTTTCAACCAGCCAGGCGACCACGGTCGGGGTCAGGCCGGCAATCAGCACCGAGACGTTGAAGGCACTGGCCAGCGCGCTGTAGCGGATGTGGGTGGGGAACATCGCCGGCAGCGTCGACGCCATGACACCGATGAAAAAGTTGAGGATCACCGCGATCAATAGCAGACCGGCGAAGATCAGGCCCAACTGGCCGCTGTTGATCAGCTTGAACGCCGGAATCGACAGCACCAGCAGCGCGATGCTGCCAGCGATGATGAAGGGGCGACGGCCGATCTTGTCGCTGAGGAAACCGATCAGCGGCTGCACGAACAGCATGCCGACCATGATCGCCACGATGATCAGGACGCCGCGGTTTTCGCTGTAATGCAGGTTGTGGGACAGGTAGCTCGGCATGTACGTGAGCAGCATGTAGTACGTGACGTTGGTCGCCGCGACCACGCCGATGCAGGTCAGCAGGCTGCGCCAATGCTTGGTCGCGACTTCCTTGAACGAGACTTTCGGGCCGTGTGCCAGGCCTTCGCGGTCACCCTGTTCGAGCTTTTCAACGTGCTGCTGGAACGCCGGGGTTTCTTCCAGCGCGTTACGCAGGTAGAGGCCGATCATGCCCAGGGGCAGGGCGAGGAAGAACGGCAGACGCCAGCCCCATTCGAGGAACTTCTCCTCGCCGACCACGGACGAGATGAGCACCACCACGCCGGCACCCAGCACAAAACCGGCGATCGAACCGAAATCCAGCCAGCTGCCAAGGAACCCCCGTTTGCGGTCCGGCGCGTATTCAGCGACGAAGATCGAGGCGCCGGTGTATTCGCCTCCGACCGAAAAGCCCTGGGCCATCTTCGCCAGCAGCAAAAGGATCGGCGCCCAGATGCCAATCGATTCATACGAGGGAATCAGTCCGATGGCAAAGGTACTCAAGGACATGATGACGATGGTCGCGGCGAGGACTTTCTGTCGCCCGTACTTGTCACCGATGGCGCCGAAAAACACGCCGCCGATGGGGCGAATCAGGAAGGGCACGGAAAAGGTCGCGAGGGCCGCGATCATCTGCACGCTGGGGTCGGCGCCGGGGAAGAAGATCTTGCCCAGTGCGTAGGCCACGAAGCCGTAGACGCCGAAGTCGAACCATTCCATTGCGTTACCCAGCGCGGCGGCGGTGATGGCCTTCCGCATCTTGGCATCGTCGACAATAGTGATGTCTTGCAACCCGATCGGGTTGACGGTTTTCTTGCGTGATCTCATAAAAGTCCCGGCAGCTAGAAGTGTGACGTTGCGACGTTGTGGCGATCGGCATTGCGACCCACGGCAGCGCATACACTCGAAAGAGGTGGTGTGCTGTCGTAATAGTGGCAGGCCGATCTGCATCAGATAGGACCCTGACACAATTAATTCAGAGAAATCCCTGGTTTTTTGAAGTTTATTCAAATGAGTGATTAATCGAGCGGCTCTATCGACCGATAAAGTCAAACAGGTTGGATCCAATGAATTAAATGCATCAGAACAAGACAGGCGGTAGTCTCAGCCTATTGATTAAGTGATGGCTCAATGACATATTTGCTGCGCCTTCAACTCATGCCCACGGAAAAAAATGCGCCCCTTCAAGTCACTTGTTGCAGCCTCGGTGCTGATCAGCGGGTGCAACGGAATGCCCACCGCTTTCACCCAGGATCCTGTCTTTGACCAAGCCTTCGTCGTCCATTCCGGTGCGCCGCTGCCCTATCTGTTGATGGGCACCGCGATCCAGTGGAATGAAGATTACGCCGTCACCGTCAAGCACATCCCTTACATCTCCGGCGCGGTATTCCAGGGGCAAGGCGACGTACAGTTCTTCAAGCACAAGGCCGATTCCGTTCCGATGTGGCGCTCGTACCAGCCGGGTGAAGAACTCACCTCAGTGGGCTACAACTCCGCCTACATGTCGGTGAAAGGCACAGGCCGCGCGCTGCCGGCGATGATTCGCCTGGACGCCAAAGAAGGCAACGTAATGTACGGCACCCATGATGGCCCGGTGGCCAAGGGCATGTCGGGCGGCCCGGTGTTCGCGGCAGACGGCAAGGTGGTGGGGATCACCGTGGCATTGCTGACCTCCAGCGACCTGGCCAAGATCAAGCGCCCGGACCTGGCCAACCAGCCACGGATCAGTATTTTCATGCCGTACAACGAAATCAACCGTGAGTGGACCCGTTACATGGCTCAGGCCAAGCCGGCCACGCCAGCGCCGACCCACCTCGCGGTCAACTGATCAACGCTCACGCAACGCTTCGCGGGCGCGGTTGAGGGGTTTGATGAGGTAATCCAGCACGGTTTTTTCACCGGTGCGGATGTCCACCGTGGCGATCATCCCGGGGACGATGGCAAAGCTCTTGCCCGCCTTGTTGCGCAGTACGTCCGAGTCCGTGCGGATGTACACGCGGTAGTAGAAGATTTCCGGCTTCACCTCATCCTGAATCGTGTCCGGCGAGATGGTCACAACCTTGCCGTCGAGGCTGCCGTAAATCGAATAGTCATAGGCCGTGATTTTCACCTTGGCCTGCTGCTCGGGGTGGATGAACGCGATGTCCCGGGGCGAGATGCGCGTTTCGATCAACAGTTGCTCATCCAGCGGGACGATCTGCATCAGCTGTCCGTTGGGCGGCACGACCCCGCCGATGGTGCTGACTTCGATGTCCTTGACGATGCCGCGCACCGGCGAGCGCAAGGTCAGGCGAGACAGCGAGTCGCTGCGGCCGCGGATCACCGCTGACAGCATCTGCGCCTCGGCATTCGCTTTGGCCAGGTCTTCGCGGGCATGCACCATGTATTCGGAACGCGCCTCGGTGGCCTTGAGCTCAAGCTCGGAGCGCTGGCGGTTCAGGCGCAGCACTTCGACCCGACTCGACGCTCCGATTTTCGCCAGATTCTCGGTGATCGCCAGTTCGCTGCGCACCAGCTTCAGCGAGCTCTCGATGCCGGTAAGGGTTTCGCCGAGGCCCCTGCGCCGGGCGTTGAACAAGTCGGTTTCGGCGCGACGCAGCTCCGGGTACTTGTCCAGCGACGCATCGAACGTCAGCGGCTTCTCGCTGACTTCGGCCTGCAGCCGGTTGACGCTGGCCAGCGCCGCCCGGTACTTCGCCTCGCTCTCGCCGACGTTCGACTCACTCTTCACCGCATCGAGCTGCGCCAGCACCTGGCCGCGCTCCACCAGCGTGCCTTCGCTGACGTTCAGCTCCTTGATGATCCCGCCCTCCATGGACTGAATCAGCTGCTCCCTGGAACTGGGCACCACCTTGCCGGTGCCGGTGGACACTTCCACCACCTGAAACCAGGCCGCCCAGGCAAGGAAACACGCGAGCATCAGCGCGCACGTCCAGATCACCCGCACGCTCCCGGTGATGCTGCGTTCATCCTGGCCGTCGAGGTAGGTGACTTGATCGCCAAGCCGTGGGGTTTGCTCCGTGGTCAATGCGTTCATGCCTGCGCTCCTTGCGGCTGTCTGAGTCGGGTGAGGGCGGCGTCGCGGTGGTCATCGATGACGATGCGGCCGTTGTCCAGCACGATGATCCGTTCCACCAGTTGCAGCAGGCTGACCCGGTGGGTGGCGACGATCAGGGTGCGGCCCTGACACCAGGTCGAGAGTTTTTCCAGCAGCTGGCGTTCTGTGATGTCGTCCAGCGAGGCGGTGGGTTCGTCCAGCAGCAGCACCTGGGGCTGACGAATCAACAGGCGTGAGAGCAGCAGGCTCTGACGCTGACCGCCGGACAACCCCAGGCCGCCTTCAAGAATCAGGTGGTCCATGCCTTTGGGCAACTGCCGGACAAATTCCAGCGCGCCGGTCACCGACAGGGCAGCGATGATTTCCTGATCGCTGGCCTGGCCGGCGCCGAGGGTGAGGTTGTCCCGCAGCGTGCCGTGAAACAGCCGCGCCTGCTGGGACATCAGGCCGACGTCCCGGCGCAGGTCGGCCGGATCAAGGTGGGCCAGCGCAATGCCGTCCAGGGTGGTTTCGCCACTGGACAAATCCATTGAGCCTGCCAGCGCCTGCAGCAGCGTGGACTTGCCTGCGCCATTGCGCCCGAGAATGGCGACGCGCTCGCCCGGCCGAATGTTCAGGTTGATGCCGCTCAGGGCAGGCGCGGCCTCTTCGCTATGCTTGAAGCCGGCCTGACGCAACACGTAGTCGCCACGAATGGCGGGCACATGCACGCGCTGACTGCCTTCGGGGTGATCGACCGGCATCTGCATCAGCCGGTTGAGCCCTTGCAGCGCGACCTTCGCCTGCTGCCAGCGGGTGAGCACGTGGGTCAGCTGCGCCATTGGCGCCATCATCCGCGAGGCCAGCATCGAGGCGGCCACCAGGCTGCCGGTGGTGAGGTCGCCGGCAATCACCATGGGCGCGCCGAACACGATGACCACGGCAAACACCGCGCCCTGCACGTTCTGGGTCCAGGCCACCAGGCTGTTGGTCAGCGAGCGCAGTTTCAGGCTGCTGTCGGCCGACGCGGCGTTGTAGTGATTCCACTGCTGCTGGAAACGTTGCTCGGCCTGCAGCGCCTTGATGTCGTCCATGCCCTGCACGGTTTCCACCAGCATGGCGTTGCGCAGTGCGGCTTCGCGCATCGAGGCATTGGCCAGCCGCGCCAGCTTGCGTTGGGCGAGGACGCCGGGCAGCACCATCGCCACCAGCGCGACCAACGGGATCAACACCAGTGGCCCGCCGATCAGGTAGAACACCAGCAAAAACAGAAAGAAAAACGGCATGTCCGCCAGCGCCGTCGCAGTGCTGGAGGTGATCAGGTCGCGGATCTGCTCCAGCTCGCGCAGCTGCGAAATGAACGAGCCGGTGGATTTCGGCCGCGCCGAGTTACGCAAGCGCAGGGCGTGGCCGAAGATCAGGTCCGAGACCCGCAGATCCGCGCGCTTGCCCATCACGTCGGTGATGCGCAGACGCATGATGCGCATGACGAAGTCGAACACCAGCGCCAGCATCACGCCGCCAAACAGCACGTACAGGGTCGGCAGGGATTCGGCCGGAATCACCCGGTCGTAGACCTGCATGGAAAACAGCACGCCCGCCATGCCCAGCAGGTTGGCGACCAGCGACGCCAGCATGACCTGGCGGTAGGGGCGCAGGTCGCTGAGGACGATGCGCCGGAACCAATGCTCGTCGTAGGGCTTGATGTAGTCGTCGGTGCGCACGTCGCTGAGGGGCTGAATCGGCCGCAGGACCACCGTGCGCAGGGCGTGCTCGGCGAGGACGGCCGGGTCGATGCGGCTCTGCAGGCCCTGGTCGCCGCTGTAGGCGATGCCCAGTTCGCCTTGCTCGCTGACGCTTTCGATCACGCCGACCTGGCCGTCGCGCAGTTGCACCAGCAGCGGCGTGCGCCAGCGGGACAGGCTTTTGCGGTCGTAACGGGCGAACTTGACGCTCAAGCCCGCCTGACGCGCCATGTAACGAACCACTTCTTCGACACGGCCCTCGCTATTGGCCGAGGCCAGGCGGATGCTTTCCGGTGACACGTCGAGGCGGTAATGCCGGGCGACGGTGAGGATGGCCTCCAGCCACGGCGCGTAGTCCGGACGATCAGGGCCTGCCGCGGGGGCTTCAGGAATGACGACGGTCTCGGTCATGGCAGGATCTCCACGTGCTGGATGGTGCTGTGATCGATGCCGAACGCGCGGCGCAGCGCACCGCTGTTGTACAGGCAATCGATCTGCAGACGGCGCAGGTCAGCCTGGGTGTTGGCCAGGTCGAAGCGCGACTGGTGGATTTCCTGCTCGGCGTTGAGCAGGTCGAGCAGCGGCCGGGTGCCCAGTTCCAGGTACTGCCGGCCGTACAACTCGCGGGCTTCGGTGATGCTGGTCTGCCGGGATTTCAGCGAGCTGAGCCGGCGCGTCAGGCCGGACGTCTGCGCCTGCGCCTCGCCCAGCCCTTGCCGCGCCTGTAGGCGTGCGGCGTCCTCGGCGGAGTCAGCGGCGGTCAGGGCGTAGTTGGCGGCGCGGCTGCGGGCGCTGGTGGCGCCACCCTGATAGATCGGCACTTCCAGGTTGAGAAAGATCCCCGCCTGGGTGCGATTGATCGTCGAGTTCTGGTCGTCGTAATGATCGTCCAGAAACTGGTTGACCGAGGGCTGCAGTGACAGCGTCGGGTAGGCTTCCGCCTTGGCCTGGGCCAGTTCGGCCTGGGCCTGGGTGCGCTGGGCGGCGGCTTGCAGCACGGCGGGGAGGGCGTCTGTGCTGATGGGGGCGGTGCAGGCGTCGGTCATCGAGGCGCTGAAGGTGCTGCTGACCTGGGGCGGGGTCTGCCGACCGAGCAGGTTGGTCAGCGTCGACTGCCAGCGTGCATACAACGCTTTGTACTCTTGCAGCGTCGCCATGCCGCCCTCGGCGCGGGACTGCGCCTGAACCACGTCGGAACGGGTGCTCGCGCCCATGTCGCTGCGCTGCCTGGCCAGCTCGACGATATCGCCGATGCCGCGAATTTGCTCCCGGGCGATGTCCACCAGACGCTGATAGCGCTGGACTTCGATGTAGGCAAACGCGGTGTCGCGGCTGACCTGATCGATCGCCAGCAGAATGCTCGCCTGACTGCGGGCGGCCTTGGCACGGGCCGCCTCGACTGCGTTCGAGACCTTGCCGAAATCGTAGAGCATCTGTTTGAGGGAGATGCTCACCGACTGGCTGCCGTCGTCGCTGCCATAGCCGCTGGTGTAGCCGCCTTTTATCCCGCCGGAGATCTGCGGGTAGTAACCGGCTTCGGCCACGTTGATGCCCTCGGCCTGTTGATACAAGGTGCCGATCGCTTCGCTGATGCTGGGGTGCCAGTCAACGGCGAGCCGGACGGCCTGTTCGAGGCCCAGGGTCTGACTGTCTTCCTTGACCCCGACCGCTCCGGGCCCGGAACTGCCTTTGGCATTGCTTTTGTGACTGCCTTCACGACCATCGCCCTTGCTCCGCTGATCCGCGGGCTTCGCCTGCAGGCGGGAAGGGCTGATGCTGCGCAGGCCGGGATCGATTTGATCCTCTGCCAGCGCAACGGAAAAAATCGGGTGACACAGGCCGACGGTCAGGACGACCGCCGTCCATTTCTGCTTGCGAACGCGCTCCACATGGCTTCCTTACTGTACGAATACAGAGCTTCCCTTTTGTTGAATCAACCGGCCGAGCGCATTGATCGGCCGGTTGAACCCCGCCTCCGGCAGCGCCAGAGGGCGGGCTGATCAGACGACGTGAATACCGTTCTGCACCCACAGATGATGGGTTGGATCTTCTTGCGGCGTGTACTGGGTGTAATCGACGCCATCGGCCTGTTGCGCGCCGCCGGCGACCCAGGTGTTGGTCATGTGCACGCTGTCTCCGCTGCCTCCCTTGATGATCAATGTGCTGCTGTCGGCCGAGGTAATGGACACCAGGTCCGCCAGGCTGATGGTCAGCGCGACGGCACTGGTGTGGTTCAGGTCCAGCACCTCGATGTTGTGGATCCGGCTCTGCAGATCGCCCAGGTTGATGGTCGCGTCGCCCCCGGCCCACAGCAGGGTATCGGTGCCCGTGCCGCCATCGACCGAGGCGAAATGCTGGTCGGCGATGATCAGCGTGTCGTTGCCGGCGCCGCCCTGCAGGGTGACCGCCCCACCATGGGACCCGTCCAGCGTGTCATTGCCGGCGGTGCCCTGGATCAGCGCGGCACCGGTGGTGGCGATGGCCGTGGCGCTGTGATCATCGCCGCTCGCTACGGTGGACAGCGCGGCAAACGAGGTAGTGGCGACGGCACCGGCCTGTTCCAGATCAATGGTCAGCGTCGCCGTGTCGGTGGTGCCGTTGGGGTGCTTGAGTTGGTAGGTAAAGACCTCCTCACGGCCGATGACCGCATCGGTCTGGCCCGGCGTCAGGGTGTAGGTGTAGCGCCCGTCGGCCTGCACCAGCAGCGAACCGTAGGTGCCGACAATGGTGGTGCCGTTGTAGCCCGGCGTCACGTAACTGCCGGCCGCCAGCACGTTGAGCACGGTGTACGCCGAGCCCAGCACATCAGCGCCGCCGCCGGCTGTGTCGGTGAGCAGATTGCCCGCCACCGGGGTGTAGCTGCCCACCACGAACTGATTGGTGTAGGTGGCGTCGTTGGTCAGGCTGATGTTGACCGTACTGGCGACACCGACGCCCCCGGCGGCGAGTTTGACCTGATAGCTGCCAGGTCCCTGGTCATCGAAGCGCGCGGCGTAATTGCCGCCGCCCAGATTGGCGAGCGAAGCACCACTGTAGTTCTTGACCAGCACGTACTGGCCGGTGGCGGTGTTGAGCTTGTACAGGCCCAGGGTCAGGGACCCGAGCAGGCTGAGCAGGTTGGAGGAGTTGACCACTACCGTCAGGTCACTGATCGCACCGGCCGCCACGCTGGTGGTCCATGAACCACTGCCGCCCAGCACAGGCACGATGAACGGGCCCAGCGCCGTGGTAGTGATGACCTCCTTGTTGACCAGCGTGATGTCACTGACTGCGATGTCGTTGGTGGCATCGACCACCAGGGCCGGGCTGGCCAGGCTGGTATCGCTCCACACCTCGGTGGCCTGTGGGCTGTCGATGCGCACGTACAGATTGGCGGTGTCGCTGAGGCCATTGGGGTGCACCAGCTGATAGCTGAAGACATCCACTTTGCCGACGCTGGTGACCGCGCCGTCGGGCCGGTAGCTGTAGTTGCCGCTGGCGTCGATGGTCAACGTGCCGTACAGGCCTTGCACTGTGGTGCCCGCGCTGGCGGTGACGTAGCTGCCGTTTTTCAGCACCTGCAACACAGCGCCGTTGTCCGGGCCGGTCACGTCTGCCTGGCCATCAATGCCAGGGTTGGTGATGACGTTGCCGATCACGGGGGCACCGGCCACCCCGTTGAACTGGGTCAGGCTGGTGACGTCCAGCTGCAGCTGCGTGGTGACGTTGGTCACCACGCCAATCCCGGTGCTCGACACGACCAGCCGGTAATCGCCGCCCAGCAGATCGCCGATGTTCACCCGCACGCCCTGGCCGGTCAGCGCCACCAGATCGAGCAGGCCGCCGTTGCCATTGACGTCCAGGGTCACCCAGTTGCCGCTGGCGTTCTTCACCTGCAGCGTATAGACCACGCCGTCGAGCAAGGACACGGCACTACCGGTGGTCAACGTCAGGGTCGGGTCGAGGCTGGTGCCGCTGTTGACCGTAAACACGAACGCCTTGGAGAAACCGGCCAACAAGGTGGTGAAGGAGTCCGCAACGTTCTGCGTGGTCTTCACCGGCACGAGGCTGACGGTGGCGGTGGCCAGGTTATCGCTGGCGATCACCGGCGTGTTGACGTCGATGTCCGGCGCGGTGACGTTGGCCACCACCGACAGGTTGCCCTTGATGTCAGTGAGGCTGACCAGCAGGGTTTCGCCGTTGATTTGCGCGGGGGCGAGGGTGACGCTGAAGATTCCCGTGGCCCCGACGGTGCCCGTCCCGAGCACCGCGCCGCCGGTGGATTTGATTTGTACCGTCGAACCGACTTCGCCCGTGCCGCTGACGGTCAGGCCATCGACGCTGACCAGCAGCGCAGCGGGTGCAGCGGGGGGTGTCAGGTCAGGCGCAATGGCGCTCGCCGAAAGCGACACGTTACCCGCGGCATCGGCCTGGGTGATGCTCAGCACTTGATTGTTGATCTGCGCGGTGTTCAGCGCCACCGAGAAGCTGCCGTTGGCGGCGACTGTCGCGCTGCCAAGCACAACCCCGAGTGCGTTGCGCACGGTCACGGTCGACCCCGCGACGCCGGTGCCCGTGACCACCGAGCCGCTGGCGTTGATGCTCACCGCCGTCGGTGCGACGGGGGCCGTGGTATCAGGTGCCACCAGGCTGCCGGCGGCCGACACGTTACCGGCGACGTCCACCTGACGCACCGTCAGCGCCTGGCCGTCTAGTTGCGCGGCGTTGAGGGTGAGGCTGAACGTTCCGCCCGCGCCGACCGTGGTTGTGCCCAGCAGCGTGCCGCCGGCATTGACCACGTTGACCCTCGCGCCCACTTCACCGCTGCCGCTGAGGGTCAGTCCGTTGGCGGCCAGCACCAGGGCAGAAGGGGGATTAGGCGCCTGAATATCCGCAGCGGTGACCGTCGCCACGGCCGAGGCGTTGCCCGTCACGTCCGCTTGCTGGACGCTCAGCACCTGACCGTTCAACTGGGCTGTGGAGAGCAAGACGACAAACCCGCCCGCGGCATTGACCACTGCGCTGCCGAGCACTGCGCCGGCCGCATTGGTGACCCGTACGGTCGCGCCTGCCTCGCCGTTACCGCTGACTTGCAGGCCCGCGCCATTCAGGGCGACGTTGGTCAGCGCAGCGGGTGGCGTGGTGTCGACAGCACTGAGGTTGGCGAGCAACGAGACGTTGCCGGCGACATCACGCTGGCTTACCGACAGCAACTGACCGTTGAGCTGGGCCGCCGAGAGGTTGGCGCTGAACGTGCCGTCCACTGCCACCGTTGCGGTGCCCAGAACGACGCCGAAGCTACTGCGCACCGTGACCGTCGCGCCGGCTTCGCCAATCCCGCTGAGCACAGTGCCGGCGGCATTGAGGGCCAACACCGTCGGTGCATTCGGCGCGGTGATGTCGGGGGCGGTGACCGGCAATATGCCGGACTGCAAACCCACGCTGTCGGTCTGATACGCGTTGAGCACCTGACCGTTGGCTTGCGCCGGGTTCAACAAGACGCCAAACGTACCGCCGGCATTGACCACGGCGGTGCCGAGCGTAACGCCCGCGGCGGTGGTAACGTTCACCGTCGCCCCGGCTTCGCCACGTCCCGTCACCAGCGTACCGGTGGCGCTGACCGCGAGGTCGCTGAGCGCAGCCGGTGGCGTTGTGTCAGCCGCCACCACCGCAGCCGGCAAAGAAGCGCCACCTGCTCCGGTACTCGCCGTCACGCCAAGGCTTTCGCCGTTGGTTTGTGCGGTGTTGAGGGTCACCGTGAACGTACCGCCAGCATTGGTGGCCGCCGTCCCGAGCACGGCGCCTGTTGCGCTGTACACCGTGATGGTGGTGCCCGTTGCGGCGCTGCCGGTCAGGCTCAGACCGTCGGCGCTGACCTGCAGATTGGTCGGCGCATTCGGTGGCGGGGTCACGGGCACGGTGAGGTTGAGCGTCCCGGACACATTGTTGCTGGCGTCCACCTGACCGACCGTGAGCACGTTGTTGGCCGTGACGCCAGGGGCCAGCGTGATCACGAAGGTGCCGTTGGCCGCCACTTGCCCGGTGCCGAGCGTGACGCCGAGGGAGTCTTTGACGGTCACGATCGCGCCCGCTTCACCGCGGCCTGCCAACAGCAGGTAATCGGCGCTGATGGTCAGGTTGCTGACAGGATCAGGCGCCTGAGTGTCCGGCACTGTGTAAACCAGCGGCGCGGAAGCGTTGTTGGCCGCGTCCGTTGCAGTCACGGAAATGACTTGCCCGTTGGCCTGCGCAGGATTCAGCCCGACTTCGTAACGTCCCCCGGCGTCGGTCCGCGTGGAGCCCAGCAACGTGCCGTCGGCGGACCTTACGGTCACCGTGCTGTTGGCTTCGGCAGTTCCTTGCAGAATCGTGCCATTGCCGGTCAGCGAGATGAACGTCGGAATCACTGGCGGCGTGATGTCCGGTGCGGTGACCGCCACCGGCGTCGAATCGTTAAGTGCTGCATCGACCTGCACCACCGACAGCGACTGGCCATCAAGCTGCGCGGGCGCCAGCGCAAAACTGAACGTGCCGTCCGCGCGCACGATGGCGGTGCCGGGCAACGGCGTGTCCGCCACCGACACCGTGACCGTGGCCCCGGGTTCCCCGCGACCGCTTAGGGTCAGGCCGTCCTGGCTGACGGAGAGGTTGGTCACGGCGAGCGGGTCGGTGACGTCGTCGGCCCGGTAAACCACCGTGCCGGACACGTTGTTGGCCGCATCGGTCTGGGTGACGTTGAGCGTCTCGCCGTTGAGCTGGGCAGATGACAGCGTGACGCTGAACGAGCCGTCGGCCAACACCGTGGTGGTGCCGAGGCTGGCGCCGGTGGCACTGGTCACTTTGACCGTGGCGCCTGCTTCACCGGTGCCGGTCAGGATCAGGCCGTCGCCACTCAGCGGCGCCAGGACCGGCAGCGCGGGCGGGGTATTGTCGGGCGCGGTAACGGGCGCGCCAACGGACGGATTGCCCGCAGCATCACGTTGCACGATCGACAGCAGTTCGCCGTTGATTTGCGGCACCGATAGCGAGACCGCGAAATTGCCATCGACACCCACCACGCCGGTGCCGACGAGGTTGCCTGCCCCATCGGTGATCAACAGGCTGGCGCCTGCCTCACCGCGGCCGCTGACCACTGCGCCGGTGTCATCGATTTGCACGTTGGTGACGGGTGCGGGCGGCGTCAGGTCGGGTGAAGCCAGGGAGCCCGCAGCCGACGCATTGTTGGTGGCGTCGGTGAGCACGACAAACACCGGC
Organism: Pseudomonas sp. AK106; assembly: GCF_053903055.1. NCBI lineage: Bacteria > Pseudomonadati > Pseudomonadota > Gammaproteobacteria > Pseudomonadales > Pseudomonadaceae > Pseudomonas > Pseudomonas sp. AK106. The sequence goes on along the minus strand of NZ_CP096426.1, from coordinate 2,978,951 downwards.
TGACCGGCGTTTTGCGTCTGTGACAGGTTGATCAGGAACGTGCCATCGACGCCCACGGTGCCGGTGCCGACCAGCGTGCCATCTGCCAAGGTGATGCGCACCCCCGCACCGACTTCTCCGCTCCCACTGAGCACGCTGCCGGAAGCATTGAACTGCAGATCGGTGGCGACGGCTGGCGGGGTCAAATCCGGCGCGGTGACCGTCGCTGGCACGCTGACATTCCCGGGTGGGTCGGCCTGCTGAACGCTCAGCACCTGGCTGTTGATCTGCGGGGTGGTGAGGGTGACGCTGAACGTGCCGTCGGCCAGAACCAGGGCGGTGCCGAGCAGCGTGCCGCCGGCGTCGCGGACGGTGACGGTGGCGCCGGCTTCACCGGTCCCGGTGACCACCGCACCGGCGGCGTTGATGCGCACGTTGTCCAGCGGGTCGGGCGGGGTGAAGTCCGGGGTGGTCAGGCTGGCTTGGGGTGACACGTTGCCGACGGCATCGCGTTGCACCAGCGTCAGCACTTCGGCGTTGGACAGCGCCGGGACCAGCACCAGGGTAAAGGCCCCAGTGCTGCCCACCGTTGCCGTGCCGAGCACGGTGCCGAGCTCGTTGGTCACTGTGACAATTGCCCCGGCTTCACCGCGGCCGGTCAGCGTTGCGCCATCGCTGGAAATGCTCAGCTGGGTCAGGGCCAGCGGCGCAGTGGTATCGACCGAGGTCAGGCTGGCAGGCAGGGAAATATTCCCGGCCGCGTCAGTCAGGGTCACCGCCAGCAGTTCGCCGTTGGCTTGCGGGGTGGTGAGGGCGAGCTGGAAGGTGCCATCAATGCGCACGCTGCCGGAACCGACCAGCGCGCCGCTGGCGTTGAACACATTGACCGTGGCGCCAGGCTCACCGGTGCCCGAGAGCATCGCGCCGTCTGCCGTCACCGACAGGGCGAGCGGCGCATTCGGGGCGATCAGGTCTCTGGCGGTCAGCGCGAGGCTGGCCGATTCATTACCGGCGAGGTCGGTCTGGCTGATGCTCAGGGACTGGCCGGCAATCTGCGGCGGGTTCAGCGTCAGCGAGAAGTTGCCGTCGAGGCCCACTTGCCCGGTACCCAGGATGACCCCGCCAGCGCCGAGCACCGTCACCGTTGCGCCCGCTTCGCCGTGGCCGGTCAGGGTGACGCCGTTGGCGTTGAGGATCAGCTCGGTGAGCTGCCCGGGCGCGGTGACATCCGCCGCCAGGTAACCGGTGGCCAGCGAGTTGATGCCGTCGCTGGACGTGGCGATGGCCGCAAGCGATTCACCGTTGAGCTGCGCGGCATTGAGGGGCGCGCTGAACGTGCCGTCGCCGTTGACCAGCGCCGTGCCCAGCAGCACACCCGAGGCGGTGCGGATGCTGACAGTGCTGCCGGCGTTGGCGGTACCGGTCAGGGTCAGGCCGTCTGCGCTGAGGGCCAGATTCACCGGCGCCGGTTCGGCGAGATTGCCGGGCGCAACCACCGTGCTGGCGTCGGAAGCATTGCCGGCGGCGTCGGTCTGGACCACGGTCAACGTGCCGCCGGCCACTGCCGCCGGGGTCAGGCCGAGGGTGAAGCTGCCATTGGCGGCTACGGTGGCGGTGCCCAGCGCGTTGCCGTTGGCATCGCGCACCACCACTGTCGCACCGGGCTCGCCGATACCGCCCAGGGTCAGGCCATCGGCGCTGACCGCGAGGTTGCTGACGGCGGCGGGCGCGACGGTGTCGGCGGCTTGGTAAGGCGCTGCCACCGAGACATTGCCGGCCGCATCAGTGGCCGTGACACTGAGGCTCTGGCCGTTGAGTTGGGGGCTGGACAGGGTGACCTGGAACACACCATTGGCGCCGGCGACGCCTGAACCCAGCACGTTGCCGGCCGCGTCGCGCACGGTGACGGTGCTGCCGGCTTCGGCGTTACCTGCCAGTTGCGCGCCGCTGCCGCTCAGCAGCAGAGCGGTCGGACTGTCCGGTGCCGTGAGGTCGACGGACGTCACGTTGACCGCCGTCGAGACGTTGCCGGGCGGGTCTTCCTGGGTGACGGTCAGCACTTCGGCATTGAGCTGCGCGGTCGTCAGGGTGACGCTGAACGCGCCATTCGCGGCCACCAGCGCCGTGCCCAACAGGGCACCGCCAGCCGTGCGCACCGATACCGTCGCGCCAGGTTCGCCCCGGCCGGTCACGGTCAGGCCGTCGGCGTTCACCGCCACTTGGGTGAGGGCGGCGGGCGGGCTGATGTCCGGCGCTGTGAGGTTGATCGACGGCGAGACATTGCCGCTCGGGTCGGTCTGGCTGATGTCCAAGGCCTGACCGTTAGTCGGCGCAGGGGCGAGGGTCACGGTAAAGGTGCCGTCACTGGCCACAAGGGCGGTGCCAAGCAACGTGCCGGTGATGTCGAGGACTCTAACAGTCGCACCGGCCTCACCGGTGCCGGTCAGTGTGCTGCCGTTGGCGCTGATCAGCAGGTTCTGCAGCAGCGCCGGCGGGGTGGTGTCCACCGTGGTCAGGCTTGCGACGCCCGATACGTTGCCCGCCACGTCAGTCAGGGTGACGGACAGCGGTTCACCGGTGGTCACGGCGTTCGGCAGCGTGACCTGGAACTGGCCGCTCTGGTTGACGATGCCGGTGGCGAGAACGTTGCCGGCGGCATCACGAATGGTCACGGTCGCGCCGGCTTCACCAAGGCCGTTGACCACGGTGCCGACGTTGTTGATGGTCACACCGGTGGCGGCATCGGGCGCCTTCAGGTCCGGCGCAATGATGCTGCCCGATTGCGACACGTTGCCCGCCAGGTCGGTTTGCGTGGCGGTGAGCGGCTGGGCGTCCAGTTGGGGCGGCGTCAGTGCGATGACGAACGTGCCATTGGGCGCAACCGTGCCGGCGCCCAGCACGGCGCCGCCACTGTTTGTAATGGTCACCGTCGCGCCGGCTTCACCGCGCCCGGTGACGGCGCTGCCATCGCCATTGATGGTCAGACCTGCCGGCGCGTCGGGTGCCGTGAGGTCATTGGCGACCACCAGCGCGGTGACCGAGGTGTGGCCTGCGTCATCGGTCGAGACGACGTGCAAACTCTGCGCGTTCAATTGAGCGAAACGCATCAGGATGCTAAAGCGGCCAAAGCTGTTGACCCTGCCGCTGCCCAGGCTGACGCCGTTGCTGTCGAGGATGTTCACCGTGCTGCCTGGAGTTGCGGCGCCGGTGAGAATGAAGCCGTCGCTGCTGATCGCCATATCGCTGGGGGTCGCCAGCTGGGTGCCGTCCGGCCCTGGGAGGGTGACCGCGTTGGAGGCGTTGCCGATGGCGTCGGTGCTGATGACGTCGACGTTGGTGTTGTTTGCAGCAGGCGGAATAAGGCCGATAACAAACGTACCGTCCTGGCCAACCGTGCCGGTGCCGAGCACGACATTGCCCGGCCCGCGAACGGTGACGGTGGTGCCGGGTTCGCCGACCCCGGAAACGTTCGCGCCGTCCGGACTGATCGCCAGATTCGTCACATCGACCGGTGGTGTGGTGTCCGGTGCGAGCACCGGGGTCGCCAGCGAATCGTTGGCACCGTCGGTGGCGACCACTTGCACCGTCTCGCCGTTGCTCAGGATCGGCGCAACGTTAAAGATGAAAATCCCGTCCGCCCCGGCAACGGCAGTGCCGATCTCAACGCCAGCGGCATCGAGAATTCTCACCGAGCCACCGGGCACGGTGGTGCCGGTCAAAAGCCCGGCGGCATCCAGCGTCAGGCCGCTTGGCACGGGCGGCGCGGTGAGGTCGGGTGCCGTGACGGAACCGGCCAGCGAGGGCAGGGTGCTGGCGTCGGTCTGGGTCACGCTCAACACCTGACCGTCCAGCTGCGGCGGGCTCAGGGTCACCGCGAAAATGCCGTTGGTTCCCACGATGGCCGAGCCCAGCAGGGTCCCGCTGACATCCCGCACTTGAACGGTATCGCCCGCAACGCCTGTTCCGGAAACGGTCAGGCCGTCGTTGCTGATGGTAATCCCGGCGGGCGCGCCCGGCGCAGTGGTGTCTGGCGCGTTGAGCGAGGAGGCGGGGGAGATGTTGCCGGCGGCGTCGGTCTGCTTGACCAGCAGCACCTGGCCGTCGGCCTGGATCGCGTTGAGGAGGACGTCGAAGCGGCCGTTCAGCGGGTCGGCCGTGGCGGTGCCCAGCACGTTGCCATTGACGTCGAGCACGTTGACGGTGGCGCCGGGCTCGCCCTGGCCGCTGAGCGTCAGGCCATCGGTGCCAAGAATGAGGCCGGTGGGGGCGTCGGGGGCCTGGATGTCCGCCGCCAGCAATGGCGTGGCGGGAGAGGCCAGGGCCGAGCCGTCGACTTGCGTGACGCTCAGGGGCTGATTGTTGATCTGCGCGCTGGAAAGCGTCACTTCAAAGCGCCCGTCACTGCCGACCACCGCGCTGCCCAGCGTTGCGCCGAGGTCATCCTTGACGGTGACGGTGGCGCCGCTCTGGCCGTTACCGGTGACGATCAAACCGTTGGCCGACAGATTGAGGTTGGTCACAGCTCCCGGTGCGATGACGTCGGGCGCCGTGACCGGAGCGGCTACCGACTGGTTGCCTGCAGCGTCGATCTGGGTGACTTGCAACAACTGACCGTCGGTTTGAGCGGTCGTCAGGGTCAGGGAGAAGCTGCCGTCGGGGCCGGCCTGGCCGCTGCCAATGACGTTGCCGGCCGCATCTCGCACCGTGAGGCTTGCGCCGGCTTCACCGGTACCGGTGAGGACCAGACCCGTGCCGTCGAGGACAACGCCGGTCAGCGACGCAGGCGCCTGGGTGTCGGGGGTGATGAAGCTTACCGACGGTGCCAGGTTGCCGGTGCCGTCACTGGCGCCGATCAGCAGGGTCTGGCCGTTGTTCTGCGGGCTGTTCAGCGTCACGCTGAAGCGACCGTCGGCGGCAGCGATCGCCGTGCCGAGCACCGTACCGTTGAGGGTGGTGACCGTGATCGTTGCCCCGGCCTCGCCGGTGCCGGTCAGCGTTGTGCCGCTGGCGTCGATGCTGATCGCAGCGGGTTGCAGCGGGCCGTCGAGGTCTGGTGCGCTGACGGGGGTGGCAAGGGACGGATTTCCGGCAGCGTCGCTCAGCACCACCTGCAGTGCCTGGCCATTGGTTTGAGGAGAAGCGAGCGTGACGGTGAAGTTGCCGGTTGCGGACGTCACGCCGGTGCCGATGACAATGCCAAGGACGTCCCGTACCGAAACGGTCGCACCGGGTTCGCCACGGCCGGTCAGGGTCAGGCCGTTATTGGCGACGCTGAGATCGGTGGCAGCGGAAGGACCGGTGACGTCGGGCGCGGTGACGGGAACGGTGACCGAGCTTTCGCCCTGACCGTCGACCGCGACCACGTCGAGCACTTCGCCGTTGGCCAGGCCCGGGTTGAGCACCACGGTGAAGCTGCCATTGGCGCCCACGGTCGCACTGCCGAGCAGCACGCCGTCGGCATCGCGCACCTGGACCACCGAACCGGCGCTCGCGGTGCCGGTCAGCTGGGTGCCGTCACCACTGATGACCAGACCGGAAGGCGTGGTCGGGCCGATGGCGTCGGGCGCCGTGACCGCCAGCACGGTGGACGGCAGCCCTGCGCTGTCGGTCTGGATGACTTGCACCAGATCGCCGGGGTTGACCGGTGGAGTCAGGGTGGTGGCGAAGGTGCCATTGGCGCCGACGACCACCGTGGCGATTGGCGTGCCGTTGGCCACGAAGGTCACTGTCGCACCGGCTTCTCCTTTACCCGAGACCTGCGTGCCGTCCGCGCTGATCACCACATCGGTGACCTGGGCGGGTGGCGTGGTGTCGGCGACGGTCAGCTCGGCGGAGGCGGAGTTGCCCGCCGAGTCCGTGGCGCTGACGTTGAGTCTTTCGCCATTGAGTTGCGCGATGTCGAGGGTCACGCTGAAGGTGCCGTCGAGACCGGCGCGGGCGACGCCAATGACTGCCCCCGACGCAGTGCGCACAAGGATTCGAGCGCCCGCTTCGGCAACACCTGTAAGGATCAGGCCGTCAGCCGACAGGACGAAATTCGAAGGCGTCACCGGCGCGGTGGTGTCCGGTGCTTGCAGTGCCACGTTGGCGGAGATGTTGCCGGCGGCATCGGTCAGGGTGAGCTGCAGCAACTGACCGGCGATTTGTGACGCGTTCAGGGTGATGTTGAACAACCCGTCAGTGCCCACGACGGCCGTGCCGAGCACGTTGCCGATTGCATCGATGACGCTGGCGATACTGCCGACTTCGCCACGGCCACTGACGATCAAGCCATTGCCGCTGATCGCGATGCCGGTCGGCGCATCCGGCGGCGTCACGTCCCCGCTGGGGGGCGTGACGTCGATGTCCGGCGCCAGCGCCTGAGCCGTCGGGGAGACGTTGCCGGCGGCGTCGACCGCATTCACGGTCAGCGACTGGCCATCGGTTTGCGCGGGGCTGAGCCCGAGGCTGAAAGTGCCGTCTGCCGCAACGACGCCGCTGCCCAGCAGGGTGCCGTCGGCGGCGCGCACCTGAATGGTGGCGCCGACTTCGCCGGAGCCTGTGATGCGCGCGCCATCGGCGCTAATGGCGAGGTTGACCGGCGCATCGGGTGGCGTGGTGTCGCCGGGCGGGGTGATATCGATGTCCGGCGCCAGCGCTTGAGCCGGCGGGGAGACGTTGCCGGCGGCGTCGACCGCATTCACGGTCAGCGACTGGCCGTCGGTTTGCGGTGGGTTGAGCCCGAGGCTGAAAGTGCCGTCTGCCGCAACGACGCCGCTGCCCAGCAGGGTCCCGTCGGCGGCGCGCACCTGAATGGTCGCGCCGACTTCGCCGGAACCGGTAATGCGCGTGCCATCAGCGCTGACGGTAAGGTTGGCCGGCGCATCGGGTGGCGTGGTGTCGCCAGGCGGGGTGATATCGATGTCCGGCGCCAGCGCCTGAGCCGTCGGGGAGACGTTGCCGGCGGCGTCGACCGCACTCACGGTCAGCGACTGGCCGTCGGTTTGCGCGGGGTTGAGCCCGAGGTTAAAAGTGCCGTCTGCCGCAACGATGCCGCTGCCCAGCAGGGTGCCGTCGGCCGCGCGCACCTGAATGGTCGCGCCGACTTCGCCGGAACCGGTAATGCGCGTGCCATCAGCGCTGACGGCAAGGTTGGCCGGCGCATCGGGTGGCGTGGTGTCGCCAGGCGGGGCGATATCGATGTCCGGCGCCAGCGCTTGAGCCGGCGGGGAGACGTTTCCAGCCGCGTCGACCGCATCAACGGTCAGTGATTGGCCGTCGGTTTGCGGTGGGTTGAGCGACAGGCTGAATGTTCCGTCTGCCGCCGCGGTACCGCTGCCGAGCAAGGTGCCAGCGTTGTTGCGAACCCGAACGGTCGCGCCGGCTTCACTGATGCCGGTCAGGGACGTCCCGTCTGCACTGACCAGCAGATTGCTCGGGGCCACGGGAGCTGACGTGTCAGCGGCATTTCCACCGCCGCCACCACCACCGCCACCTGCGACCCCGCCCGCTGCCGCCGCCGCACCGCCCGCGCCCAACAGACCCAGCCCGGCAATCGCAAAGGTGGGGGTCGTGCCCCCCACCACGCCGGCTCCGGCGATGAGCTCATCCAGAGAGCTGACTTCGTCGAAGGTAAAGCCGGTGAAGGACTGAGTGTCGTACTGCGCCTGCCACAGGGTGCCGTCTTCGCCCTGAAACACCATGTCGCTGGTGGGGCCTTCCGGCGCGGTACTGAAGAAGTTGGCAACTTTGACCTGTTCGCCATTCTTCAAATTAACCACCAGGTCTTGCCCATTTCGGGAGACCGAAGCGACTTGGCTGGGTGGAACGGGCATTTGAACAACGGAGGGTGAATTGAGTGAAAGATCGCCCCACGTGTTGGCAGTAAGTTCGGAGGTTGCTTTATTGGCTACAACAATATTGTCCATTCTGACAGTCCTTTTCTTCGCTTTTAGCACTACAACAACGCGGGTAATGGCGTGTCATACCAGCCACCTGATTCATCGAGTCAGGCGCAGCTTTGTTTCTTGTTAGGCGTGACGCTGTTTGCCAATAATTTAGATCGGATCTATTCGAGATCAATGGAAAATACTTTGACGTTTAACGATATGACGAAGTGGATATGACGTAAGCCATTGACCCTTCGGCAGAAATTTGTAGTTAGATGTCGATCTACCGATCGTCGGCGGGTTTGCGCAAATGTGCTCGTACGAGTGGAAAACGTTTGCGCGTTACAGTCGATTAGTTGAAGCGCCACTGTGGCTGTCGGGACTGGGTGGATCTCGTTGCGCATATTCACCTGAATGTGCAAACGCTGAAGGACGTGCTGCGTTTTATATTTCACGACGGCGGGCAGGGGGGCAGGCTCAGTCTCGGTACCCGATGATCGAGGTGCCGGCCAAATACTTGTTCGCTGATGTTGCAAAGGCTGTAAGGTGGTGAGTTAACACCGTACGAGGCTATTTCGCTCATTCAGGAAGCTCGCACTCCAGCCCCCCATTGCACCCACCGCTCCCTCGCGTGGCGTGAATTCAGCAGGAGTTTGCTCATGGAAAAGCTTGGATCGCGTTTGAGAAAAGAACGCAAACGGTTGGGGCTGACGCAAATCGCGTTCGCCAGAATTGGCGGCGTCGAACCCAACGCCCAGGGTCACTACGAAAGTGGCCATCGCTCACCCAAGGCCGATTACCTTCAGCGCGTCTGTGATGCTGGCGTCGACATGCATTATCTGTTCTCCGGCAACACCCTGCTGGGCACTGCGGACAGACTGGATGCCGAGGATCAGACGTCTTCAGGCAGAACGCTCCCCAGCAATAACCGCGAAGTGATCATTTCAAATCGCAATGCGGTGGGCATTCTGGGCACGCTGCACCAGACCCTCAACGACACGACCCAGGTCATCGCCGACGTCGCCACCTCTTTCAGCACGCGCCACGTTGACACCCGCGAAGAGCAATTTGCCGCCCAGGTGCGGGACTTCCAGGAAGACTCACGCCGCTTCATTGGCTTGGCCATGATGAAAGTCCAGCAAAGCGCCTGATCGGCAACGCCCGGTGCCCTCCTGTCAGCAGCGATGAGCGCCGCTGTTGCCCTCCCAGGCCGATTTCACAGAACAACCGCCGCCACGGGCATGCTCGGCGTTGAGCCGATCCACTCCAGCGTCTGCTCAAGGGGCATCGGCCTGGAGAACAGGTAGCCCTGAACCAGCGTGCAGCCGAGGGTCCGCAACGCCTCCAGCTCCGCCTCGGTTTCAACACCTTCACTGACGCACTGCAATTCCATGTCCTGACTCAGGGCCAGCAATGATTTGACGATCTTGAAACTGGCGGCGTTCTGGTGAATGTCGGTGATGAACGAGCGATCGATCTTCAGCTTGGTCAGCGGCAAGGCGTGGAGCTGGCTCAGGCTTGAGTAGCCGGTGCCGAAGTCGTCCAGGGAAATGCCGCAACCCAGTTCACGAAAGGCATTGATCGCCCGTTGTGCCTGAACGAGGTCTTTGATGACGGCGGTTTCAGTGATTTCCAGGTCCAGCCGCGAGGCGTCGAATCCGCTCTGGCGGATCACCTTGATCAACTGTTCGACAGCGTCCATCGACGAGCAATCGTGGGCCGACAGGTTGAACGCCAGCCGGACATCTGCGGGCCATAACTGCGCCGCGTGCAGCGCTTTTTCAAGCAGCGGCGGCGTCAGTCGGTTGATCAGGCCAATTCGCTCGGCCACGCCGATGAAGTGCCCCGGCGCGACGCTGCCCAGCTTTGGACTCACCCACCGGGCCAGCGCTTCGAACGCCACCGTTTTGGAGGTGCGGATGTCGACGATCGGCTGAAACACCAGGGTGAATTCTTCCGCAACATTGGCCTGGCGCAGGCCCTGCTCGGTCAGCATGTCGCGCTTGAGGCGCTGATGCTGACTCGGCGAGAAAATGCACAGCTCGCCAGGTGTTTCGCGCTTGCTGGTATAGAGCGCGTAATCGGCGAATTCATACGCCTCGGTCGAGTTGCTCGCAAGGTCCGGAAACACCACCAGACCCATGGAGGCGCTGATGCTGACGTGAATATCGCCGATCACGAAGGGCTGACGCATGGCGCGGCACAGCGACTCACCCTGTTTGATCAACTCACTTTCGTCACCGGCCCTGACGATGATGAGCCCGAACTCATCGCCGCCCAGTCGGGCCACGTGCAGTTGCTCGCTGGCAAACGCCCGCAATCGCTGGCCGACCTGACGCAACAGCTTGTCGCCTATGCCGTGGCCATAAGAGTCGTTGATCGGCTTGAAACCGTCCAGATCGATCATCCCCACCGCCAGCCGCGTGTCGCCGTGCCGCGCCTGTTTGAGCGCACGATCGAGCAAGGTGAAAAACTGCCGTCGGTTGGGCAGGCCGGTCAGGCTGTCTTCGTTGGCCAGCCGTTGATTGTCGTCGCTGAGCTTTTCCGTGCGGATCTGCATGTTCACCAGCCGAGTGAACTCGCCGTAGTGGTTCTGCAGCACCACGATCATCGCCAGCGAGACGAGGAACACGTTGGCGGCCATGGCGGTGTAGGTAGCGTTGCCGGCATTGGCAAAAAACGCCACGAAGGCGATGTTGACCACCGCCGTGGTCATCATCGCCGAGGAGGGCAGGTGCATCAGGCAGAAGATGCAGACGATCACCGTGATCGCCATATAGAAGGCCACATGGGACTTGGTGTAGGTGTCACCGTAGGGAAACAGCAACAGCGCCCAGATCGTGAAGCCGAACGCAATGACCACCGTGACCTGATTGGTGCGGGTCAGTTTCTTGAAGATCTGCTCGGTGGTCAGGGTCTGACTGCGGCTCTGCCACCAGAGGACCGCGCGTACGGTACCCACCAGGGTCAGCAACAGCGGGATGTACACCGTCAGCCACAGCGGCGCGACGCCGTAATGGGTGGCGGCCAGGGCCAGGGTGTTGATCAGCAGAATGACGTACATCATCGGCAGCTGCCTGGACAGCGCGATGTATTGCGCTTCCATCAGTCGCGTATTGTCTCGCTGGACGCAGACCAGCGCTTTCAATCGATCTAAAGACGGGAATTTCATAAATAGGGACCCAACGCGCGCAATTTCAAAAGAACGACCACCCCACAACTTGCAGCGCTGCAAAACGTTATGACTGTCCCGGGCTATCGGCGGCGCGGTGAGATTCTGTAACAGCGTGGTGCCTGCCACCCGGGCGTTTTATCACCGTGGGCTCTTGGCTGCCGGGGCGTGCGTCGAAGAGTGGGGCGTAGGGGGAGGCAACTTGCTACGGGGCGAGTTGCGTTGCTACGGCCTACCCATTGGAACGGATGTCCGCGTGGATGGGTTCAGCCTGACCAGGGCTCGGCTGACGAACGGCGCGACTCACGAAGCGACGACAGGGCCCGTATCAACATGGCGCGCCGATCTGACGGGGTCGCTGAATCATTCGCTGCCGCCCCAGTCAATGCTATTGGCCATCTTCTATAACGATCAGGAAAAGGGACACGTTCATGTTTGCGCGCGGCGATGTTTATAACGAGTGGACGCAATCACCAGCGAGTGATGAGAACTATACCGAAGCGGCGGAGAACGGCTGTCAGCTGGAGGTCCGGGCGCGGGCCAATGGCGACACCCTTGACGTTCTGGTTTGCGTTTATGCCGCTGATGGCGAAAGGGTGGTGGAACATCTGGAGAGTCTTCCGGCGTCCGGGTGGACCGTCGAGCAAGGGCTTGTCAGGGGACGTGACCAGGCCGAGCGTATTGCCGCAGGTGACTCCGACGGCCTGCCGTTAATTGCTGATATCCGAAACTATTCGAATGAATGATTAGCGTCCGCCGGCGCACTTAATACATCTTTTTGGTGGGTGCGCTAGATCAACTAACGCGTTGAAACAGCCATTAAACCGCTCGTCTCGAAATTTCAAATTCACGATGAACATCCTTCAGCCAACTACGGTCAACTTTTTAACGGGCCATTGTATGGCCTGTTTCATTGGCATGCATTGAATCAATGTTCTTAGCGTCCCGGTTATAACGCGGCCTGCAGCCGCCCTTGAAAGCCTGAGGCCTCGATAATGGAGACTTTCAATGCGGTCATCCCCTTAGAAGAAGCTGCCACAGGCTGATCCCTGGTCTGCAGCTCCACCCTGCGCGGTGAGTCAGTCGTCCACCCAGATGGAAACCAAACAACGAAATCGACCCTGTGAACGAGATCAAGACCATGCAACATACCCAACACTACCGCATTGAATACTTTTTCCATGGCAAGCCACGATGGTTCTACGTGTGCGCCAGGCAAATGGATAACGCTGAGGCGTGGCACTGGGCTGCAGTGGACGCTGGAGTGGCCGACATCCCCAAATACCGGAGTGACAGAGCCATCAAACTCTCCAAGCCCAAGGCCGAGCGATTGGGCATCGATGCGGTGAGCTGGAAGTCGGCTTGATTCAGACGTTTTCCCCATGGGCTACGTGTTGATTGAAGGGCGTGCGATCTAACTAAAGCCGCCCCTTGAACCTTGTTAGATCCCGTTGAAACTTGCCTGCCTGTTCCAGGCTAATAGCCGGTCCTCTGTGGAAAATTCCCGTGCATGACCGGCGTTAGTCGGGAAGAGATGAGGGGTCTGAATCTTTCACCGCTTTAAGATCACCGCTGATCGTTCCGACATTTCCACAGCCAAAACTTCCGGCGTCCAATCGGGTCAGCCTTAGACTCAAATCCCGAACCCCGCCACACCGCCGGAGCCAGCCCATGACATCGCAGCCGCCACAACCGAGCCCAGCACTGAAACGCGCGATTACCGGGCCGATGCTCTTGCTGTTCATCCTCGGCGACGTGCTGGGCGCCGGGGTGTACGCCCTGGCCGGGACCATCGCCGGTGAAGTGGGCGGGGCGATCTGGGTGCCGCTGCTCATCGCCCTGTGCTTCGCCATGCTCACCGCAGGCTCTTACGCCGAACTGGTCACCAAATACCCTCACGCCGGTGCTTCAGCCGTGTTTGCCGGCAAGGCGTTCAAATCGCCCTTGATCTCGTTTCTGGTGGGCTTCTGCATGCTGGCAGCGGGCGTGACCAGCGCCGCAGGGTTGTCTCTGGCGTTCGCTGGCGATTACATGGCGCCCTTCATCGACCTGCCACCCCATATCGTGGCGTTGATCTTCCTGGTGGTCATCGCTTTGCTCAACGCCCGCGGCATTAAAGAATCGTTGTCCGCCAACCTGGTGATGACGGTGATCGAAGTCTCGGGCCTGCTGTTGGTGATCATCGCGGCGGTCTGGTTCTTCCGCTCCGGCGACGGTGATTTGTCCCGCGCCGTGCAATTCAAGGAGGGCGTCAACCCGGCGTTTGCGGTGCTCGGCGCGGCGTTGCTGGCGTTTTATTCGTTCGTGGGCTTCGAGACCTCGGCCAATCTGGCGGAGGAGGTGCGCAACGTGCGCACGGTCTACCCTCGCGCGTTGTTCGGTGCGCTGCTGATCGCCGGCGCGATCTACATGGGCGTCGGCATCGCGGCCGCCACCGTCATGCCTATCGAGCAGTTGGTGCATTCCTCGGCACCGTTGCTGGAAGTGGTCAAAGCGTCGAACCTCGGCATTCCTCCGCGGCTGTTCGCCTTTATTGCGCTGGTGGCCGTGGCCAACGGCGCGTTGTTGACCATGATTATGTCCAGCCGCCTGGCATATGGCATGTCGCGCCAGGGCCTGCTGCCCAACGCGCTGTCGAACGTGCTGCCTGAGCGGCGGACGCCGTGGGTGGCCATCGTCGCGACGACAGTGGTCGCGATCATCCTCACCCTGACCGGCTCGCTGGCAACACTGGCGGAAACTGTGGTCCTGCTGCTGTTGTTCGTGTTCATCAGTACCAACCTGGCCGTGCTGGTCCTGCGCAAGGACACCGTCGAGGCTGACCACTTCCGCGTGCCGACCTGGGTGCCGGTTCTGGCGATCGTGTCATGCCTGATTTTGCTGACCCAGCAAAGCGCCGAAACCTGGCTGCGCGCCGGGGCACTGATGCTGGTGGGGGTGGCGCTGTATTTCCTTGCGCGAGTGGGCGGAACACGGCCTGCGTTCAATACCCATACGGTGGACGCCGACGCCGAGTACTGATCTGGCGCCACGGGGATCGGCGACGCAATGTTGCCGATCTCTGCCGCATCTACCAACACCCTGCCGCACCTTGAACTTCCCGGTCATTCCCCATCGCCATCATGCGCAAGAAGTTGCGCAGTGGGCCGCCCCTGACTGCCTGCTTAGCGCCCTGCATGGGGCGTCGTTTGTCGCGTGCAGAGGAATGCGCAAGAAGTTGCGCAGGGGTGCGCAACTTCTTGCGCACATTCCCCTGGACGGTTAACCCGACGTCACCCCAAGCCCGCAAAAATCCCCCGCAAACCCTTGTGGCATAAGGGCCGCGCTCCTTCTGGCACGGCCCTTGATATCTCCGTCGTCCTCTGGTTACGCGAACAACCCTGATTGATCGCGATTCCCAGACCGCGGAGAGCACCGCCGACCCCTGGCGGCTCGCTGTCCTTCCACGCATTCGCAGCCGCTGATCGCCTCCTTTGCATCAACGTCTGCCGCCTCAGCGCACAAGGAACAAGGGATGTTCGCACCGGCCAACCAAGCCCCATTCAGCCTGACCCTCAATGGGCAGGACTCACTGTTTCAAGTGCTGTCTTTCACCGGCCGGGAGCGCCTCAACCAACCGTTCGAATTCGAGCTGGAGCTGGTCAGCGAAAAGGCCGCGCTCGATCTTGAAAGCCTGCTGCACGGGCAGACGTTTCTGCAATTGGCCGACGACGGCACCGGGATTCACGGACTGGCGTACAGCATCGCCCAGGGTGATGCCGGCAAGCGGCTGACCCGCTACCGGATTTCCCTGCGACCACAGTTGGCTTACCTGGCGCACCGGATCAACCAGCGCATTTTCCAGCAGATGACGGTGCAGCAGATCATCAGCCAGGTGCTGGAAGAGCACGGCATTCTCTCCATCGATTACCGGTTTCAGCTCGGTGCGACCTATCCCGAACGCGTCTACTGCGTGCAGTACGACGAATCTGACCTGCATTTCATCCAGCGCCTGTGCGAAGAGGAAGGGATTCACTTTCATTTTCAGCACAGCGCCAAGGGCCATCTGCTGGTGTTCGGCGATGACCAGACGGTATTCCCGAAACTGGCGCCGGTGCTCTACCAGCAGGACACCGGACTGGTCGCCGACGCCCAGGTGATCAAGCGCTTCGGTCTGCGCATGAACACCCGCACCAGCCGCACCACGCGGCGTGACTACGACTTCACCAAACCGAAGTTCCAGCTGGAAAGCAGCGCCAAAAGTGCGGCCATCCCGGACCTCGAAGATTACGACTACCCCGGCCGCTTCGCCGATCGCGAACGTGGCCGCCATCTGGCCCATCGCGCCCTGGAGCGCCACCGCAGCGACTATCGGGTGGCTGAGGGCAGCAGCGATCAGCCACGCCTGGTCAGCGGCCATTTTCTTGCCCTGACCGGGCACGCCAATCCGTTGTGGAATGACCTGTGGCTGCTCACCGAGATATTCCACGAGGGCAAACAGCCGCAGGTGCTGGAAGAAGTCATCACCAGCGACGTCACCGACCTGAAAAGTGACTTCCATCAGGGCTACCGCAACCGTTTCAGCGCGACGCCCTGGGACGTGCACTACCGGCCGCCGCTGGAGCACCCGAAACCGAAGGTGCTGGGCACCCAAAGCGCGGTTGTCACCGGCCCCGAAGGTGAAGAGATTTACTGCGATCAGCACGGCCGGGTGAAGGTGCAGTTTTTCTGGGACCGCGAAGGCCAGCACAACGACAAAACCAGCTGCTGGATGCGCGTGGCCTCGAACTGGGCCAGCCAGAACTTCGGCGCGATCAACCTGCCGCGGGTCGGCATGGAGGTCCTGATCACCTTCCTCGAAGGCGACCCCGACCAGCCCCTCATCACCGGTTGTCTGTACCACGGCGCTCACTTGCCGCCGTACAAGCTGCCCGATTTCAAGACCGTGGCCACGGTCAAGAGCAAGGAATACAAGGGCAGCCGCGCCAACGAATTGCGCATCGACGACACCACCAGCGAGATCAGCATTGCCCTGCGCAGCGATCACGGCGCCAGTGCCATCAACCTCGGCTACCTGACCCATCCACGGCCCGCTGGCGGCCAGCCCAGAGGCGAAGGTTTCGAGCTGCGCACCGACCGCCATGGTGCGGTCCGGGCCGCTGCGGGCTTGTTGATCACCACCGAGCCGCGTCCCAACGAATCCAGGCACCACAAGGACTTGCCGGAAACCGCAGAACGCCTGGCCACTGCCGCCGATCAGCAGGACGGCTTCGCGCTGCAAGCCAAGGCGGTCCAGGCCCAGGAACCCGGCGACCAGGATGACGTCGCCAAAGCCCTGCACGCCCAGCACCAGGGCGTGCTCGGCAGCGGTCCGGCGAACAAGAGCGCCAATGAGTTTCCGGAGTTCACCGAACCCCATCTGGTTCTCGCCAGCCCGGCCGGCATCGCCCTGACCACGCCGCGTTCAAGCCACATCGCCACCGGCGAACACCTGGCGCTGAGCAGCACGGGACACACCAGCTTTTCCGTGGGTAAACGCCTGCTGGCCAGCGCCAGCCAGGGCATGCGCCTGTTCGTGCAAAGCCTCGGCTGGCGTCTGGTGGCCGCCTCCGGTGACATCGACGTGCGCGCCCTGAAGGACAGCATCAACCTGCTGGCCAAACTCAACATCACCGCCAACGCCGAGCGCATCACCCTCACCGCCAAAACCGAGCTGGTGATTCAGGGCGGCGGCAGCGCCACCACTTACAATGCCGCCGGCATCACCCACGTCACCACCGGCCCGTACACCGCCCACGCCGCCAACTTTGCCTACACATCGGCGAAAAACCTCGCCGGCGTGTTCCCCGAGCCACCGAAGCCGGGCGAGGGTGACCTTCAGCTGTTCAACCAGTACGCGGGTCAGCAAGGCATTCAGGGTGGCGGCTTCGAGGTGATCGATGCTCTGGGCCAGCGGCTCAAAGGCTCGCTTGATGCCAAGGGTTTCGCGGCGGTTCCCGGCGCTGCACCCGGGCCTGGAAGGGTGGCCTTCGGCAAGGACCCGGCCGACACCTGGGCAGACGGCAGTTTTATCGGCACGCCCGAATGGCCGGTCATGCCGCCGAGTGCGGGCGAGGTTCCGGCGCCGTTAGACGCGGCGGTTAGTGAAGGGCTGCCGACCAAGAATTGGGATGTTGCGCACGTCATGAAGGCTGCAGTTGACGCCGGGGCGGCGGGATTGGGCTTGCCGCCGCTTGCGACCGCGGCTCTGCCGATCGCTTCAGGCCTTCTGAGCGGGGTGATCAAAAGCGGGAAGCTTCCGAGCCTGCCAGTGCCGACGGTGGATGAGGACTTGCTTGAAGTGTCGGGCCTGCTGGCCGGCGAGAAGTTGTCATGAGTACGGGCATTGGGGAGCGCGATGGTCAGGTGGCGATCGTTCCGCTTGATCTGATTCAGCTTGAGGACGTTGGGGCTGGCGCGGCCAATGTCGATGCCTGGCTGCAGGAGATCAGCGGCGGGGTGGTTTCGCTTGAGAGGATCAAGAGCGCTGCGGGCTTTCTGCCTGTGGTGGGCAACGTCATGGCGCTGGTCGATGCGCTGAATGACATCGTTCGGCTCGCGACGAGCGAGAAGCGTGATCCGCTGGATTGGGTCAGTTTGGGCATCAATTTGATTGGCGTGCTGCCGACGCCGCCGACCATGGCGGCGGCGCGCATGAGCTTGCGGCCGACGTTGTTTCTGGTGCGTCAGGAGATGCGTCAGGCGGGCAAGTTGGTGCTTGGAGACTCGCTGGTTGAGGTGCTGATTGGGCACCTCAACGCCGACATCGTTGGGACGCTTGATGATTTTGTGACGCAGGCGCAGGCCAAACTTGCTGGCATTCTCGATGACGCGGGGAAGCTGGGCGAAGGGGTGCTTTTTGAGATCGCTTCTGGTCTTGAAAAGTTGGTTAACCCGGGGCTAAACGCCAAGGCCGATTTGCTTGAGGCGGAGCAGTTAGTTCAGGCCGCTGGGGATCTCTGGGCCTACGATCCTCAGGCGGCGATTGGCAATATTTTTGCGGCGGCTGCGGAGGTTTGCGTTGCTGCGGGCAAGGGTGCTGTCAACGGCGCCGTTGAACATCTGTTGCCTGAAGCCGTTAAAAAAGAGGTGGTCAGACAGGCCAAATTGTTGCGCGCCATGGCGCCGGAGCTTCGGACCCAGATTACTGGTCTGGCTGATCCTGGAGTTCAGAATTCCATTGGTTCGTTGCTGCTGACGCTGGGTGATGCGGTCGTCAGTTGGCGGTCGCGCAATGGGCATGGCCAGGCCTTTAACATCAAGCCGGGGGTGGTTAATCAGGCCAAGCGCCGGGCCGGCGAAGGCAAACTTGAGAAGGTTCAGCGGGAGACGCCTGCCAAGGGGCGGCCTAACGAGCTGAAGAATTGTGCCTGTGCGGCGACCATCAAGAGCATCAGCTTTTCGATGGGCTCAGAGTCGGTCAGTCATACCGATTTCAGTCTGCCGGGGCCGTTTCCGATTGAGTGGACGCGCACCTACTGCTCGAGTCTGGATGCCTACGATCAGGACGTTATTGGTGCGCGGTGGATTACGCCGTTTACCACGCGCTTTGATTGTGTGGATGAGGGCTTGGTGTTTCATGATGCCGATGGCCGCAGCCATGAATTCCCTCTGCCCAAGGTCAAGCTGTTCCACTTCAACGCCATTGAAAACCTGACCGTTATTCGCCTCAGCAAAGATCGGTTAGTGCTGATGCGCGGCCTGGAACACAGGGAAACCTACATCAGGCGGGGTCTGCGTTTTGTTTTGATCAACAAGGTGCTGCCCAATGGTGCCGGGGTGATGCTGCATCACGAGCATCGGCATGATGGGCATTCGGTGCTCTCTGAATTGGTGACTTATCGGGAAAAGGACGCCCGTAAAGTCCACTTGCGAATCGGCACGTTGATTGATGATCAGGGACGGTTGACGGGGCTTTGGGAAGTTCGTAACGGCGACGTCAAACGGCAACTGTGCGCTTATCAGTACGATGATTTTGGTGACCTTGTTATGGCCCAGGACGAGAACGGCGCTGCCTGGCGCTACCAGTATCATAACCACCTGATTACCCGCTACACCGACCGCACCAATCGTGGTTTGAATCTGCAGTCGCAAGGCACGGGCCCCGACGCGAAAGCCGTGCGCGAATGGGCTGACGACGGCAGTTTTGATACTCGGTTGGCGTGGGATGAAAACATTCGTCTCACCTACGTAACCGATGCGCTCGGTCACGAAACCCGGCATTTCTACGACAGCCTCGGCTACACCTATCGCATTTGCCACGCGGACGGGCGTTCGGAGTGGTTCTTCCGTGATGCTGCAAAAAACATCATCCGCCACGTCCACACCGACGGCAGCACGGATCGTTATCGCTACGACAAGCTGAGCAACCTGACGGAGCACACCCGCGCTGATCACAGCGTGATGAATTACGCGTACGACGATAAAAGCCACCTGATCAAGATCAGCGATGGCGAAGGCGGGCTTTGGAAACGGGATTACGACCTTCGCGGGAACCTGATCGAGGCGATTGATCCCCTAGAGAACGTCACTGAATACGCCTACAACACATTCGGCCTTCCTACGGCGATCAAAGACGCCAACGGCAATACAAAGGCGTTGGCCTACAACGACGCCGGACAACTCGTTAAGTACACCGACTGCTCCGGGAAGGTAAGCGCTTGGGAGTACGACGAACGCGGCCAGATGATCCGCTTCACCGACCCGGCCGGGCATAGCACGACGTACGAGTACAAATTAGGTCAGTTGGTCCTGGTCAAGCACCCTGACAAGACCGAAGAACGTTTCAGCCGCGACGCCGAAGGTCGTTTGCTGGCTCATTCTGATGGTCTCGAACGCTGCACCACCTGGCGTTACACCGCTGCGGGATTCATCGCCGAACGCGTCGACGCCGCCGAGCAAACCCTGCGTTACCGCTGGGACAAGCTTGGCCGGCTGGTGGCGCTGGAAAACGAAAACGAACGCCGCGCGCATTTTCACTACGATCCCGTCGGCCGGCTTGTGGAAGAGCGCGGTTTCGACGGGCGCTCGACTCGCTATCAGTACGATCCGGAAACAGGACGGCTTGCGGGGACCATCAACGACCAGCGCACCATCGCACTGACCTTCGACCCGATGGGCCGCCTGACTGAACGCCGTGCCACGCTTGGAGAGAAATCCCAAAGCGAAACCTTCGCCTACGACGGCAATGGCCATCTGATCATGGCGACCAACGCCATCAGCAAGTTGCAATGGTTTCACGATCCGGCCGGCAACCTGCTGCGAGAGCATCAGCATTACTCGAATCTGGATAAACCACTGGTTGCCGTCTGGCAGCACGAGTACGACGAGCTCAATAACCGCGTTGCGACTATCCGTCCTGACGGCCATCGCGTCAGTTGGCTGACCTATGGCAGCGGTCATCTGCTGGGGCTGAAACTGGACGAGCACGAACTCCTCAGTTACGAGCGCGATGATCTGCATCGCGAAGTCGCCCGCCACCAGGGCAACCAACTCCTGCAAACCCAAAGCTGGGACCCGGCGGGACGCCTGCAAGAGCAACTGCTAGGACGTCCCGACGACAAAGCCACACTCATCAAACGCGCGTACACCTACGACGCCGCCGGCCAACTCACCGACATCGACGACAGCCGCCGTGGGGAGTTGAGCTACCGATACGATCCCGTCAGCCGACTAATCAATGCCACCAGCCGCCTGGGCGTGGAAACCTTCGCTTTCGACCCGGCCAGCAACCTGCTCAACGACAGCGACGCGCCAGTCCGCCGACCTTTAGATCCCGAGCCAGTCCGCCACAAGCTGATCGACAACCTGCTGCGCGACTACGCCGGCAGCCACTACGAATACGACGAGCGCGGCAACCAGACTGAGCGCTGGACCAACGGCCTGCGCAGCGAGCTTCACTGGGATCTATTTGATCGTCTGGTGCACTTCCGAGATTCGCGCCTGACTGTCGACTTCGGCTACGACCCTCTGGGACGGCGCCTCTACAAGTTCTCCAAAGCCCACTACCGACCGCGCCCGGAAGCCGGAACCGGCTGGAACGAAAACGAACACGCCCGCAAAGAACGCGAACTCGGCTGCGGCTTCACCCTGTACGGCTGGGACGGCGACAACCTGGCCTGGGAAAGCAGCCCACCGCCATACGCTGGCGCCCTCGGCCGGACAGTGCATTACATCCACGAGCCCGGCACTTTCGTCCCGGTGGCCCAAGCCATCCGCCACGAAACCATCCGCCTCGTCAGCCAGCCGACCTACGAAGGCCGCTACAACTTCAAAGAAGACCCGCTCTGGAACTACAAACCCGTCGCGCTACCGATCGATGCGTTGGCCTGGTACCAGTGCGACCACCTCGGCACCCCGCAGGAAATCACCGACCAAAACGGCAACACCGCCTGGAGCGCGCAATACAAAGCGTGGGGCGAAGCACAGGAAAACCGTTCGGAGTTCGCCCAACAGATCGGTCTGACCAACCCAATCAGATTCCAAGGCCAGTATCACGACCACGAAACTGGCCTGCACTACAACCGGCATCGGTACTATGATCCAAGGGTCGGGCGCTTTATCAGCAAGGATCCGATTGGCTACAGTGGTGGGCTAAACCTATACCAGTACGTGCCGAATCCTACGGCTTGGATCGATCCTCTAGGATTAGCTCGGATATTCAAGAATGCTCCTTATCACGGAACCTCAGACAATGCAGTTAAAAGCCGTGCGCCAACTAACGGCCAAGTAGCGCTGGATAACTCAGTTCAAGTTAAAGAAACATCCCATAGACGAGTCGGGGTAGATGTAGAGAATAAGGAGTTCGTCGTGCTGGATAGGACCGAAACTTACCCAAATGGAGACGAAGAATTTCATGGGCACGTACGTTGTTGGTGCGATTTGCACAACGAACAACAATCGGCATTCAGAAAAGCTGGCATGGTAACAGGCAAAGGGAAGATCAAAAAATGAGCGCAACCACCCCCCCATATAGCCAAGAGGAGCTCGATGTTATGTTGCGGTCGGAAGATGCGGCGGTAACTACGGATGCTCTTATGTATCTGTGTTTTAACATTGATGATCCGCAATGGATTCAGCTCAAGTGCATAGAAGCAATAAAGAATCATCGCGACGAGGGCGTCAGAGGACTGGCACTGACATGCATAGGTCATGTTGCCCGCATGCACAAAGTAATCGACAAATCTTTAGTCATGCCGGTGCTACTTGAAAAGCTTAATCACACGACCTTGGCTGGTAGAGCTCAGGATGCTCTTGACGACATTGAAATATTTATCAACCGATGACAATGTCTAAAGTGAGAGGGGCGACCCCATTTAGTTAAGGGAGACGGACCCCTTGAACTAGTACCATATTGGTATTCGGTACCCTAAAGATTTACTTATTGTCCGGGGGAGACCGCACGGATTATGAGCTATGAATTCAGATTAGTATTCGAGGACTCGCTTTCAGCTCGCCATGTCCTTGACTCGGTGAAAACCAGTACGGCATATATTGGTGCGACTGGCGAATGTATTTACTTAAAAGAACTGAGTGTGAAAAGTGAAGCAGCTTATGATGTGAGACTAACGCTAGAGGACGCTAACTCACTCTGGCTCGAAGTAGGCTTTCGTTCCCCGAATTTATACGAGTTGCTGAGGGCTGCAATTGGCACCAAACAATACAGATGCTTAGAAGGTGGGGCGCAAGATGATGAAGTTCTAATACACGAGGCCTTTCGTCTTAAGCATACTCCAGCAGTACAGAGGAGTTGAAGCGCACGGACCCCTTGAGTTCTCACTTTAACTCTCAGAAAAACCGCACTTGCAAGATGGGTAGGCCAAAAGGGGACGGACCCCTTTGAGTTTTGCGCATCGACATGGCGTGAAGTCTGTTGCACAACTAAAAAACTTACTCCGGGGCGCTACCTCAACAACCCTCAGGAACGACGGAAAACCTCTACCAGGTTGTCGGTCATGCTCAGTGGTAATGAAGATCTTAGGTATAAAAGACCGGGTATCAAAATGATTAACGATCAAGAACCTCTGGTTATAAAAGCTTTAGAGCAGGATCTGATTAGAAGCGGATATTCATATAATAAGGTTAGACGCCATTTTGCAGCATTTTTGCTTGAACTCTTCGAGAACGGGACCTTGAGAAAAATTTTTGGTGAAAGACTGCCAAACCTAGTGCCGCACTTAAAAGAAGCGGTTGCTAATGAAGAAATGGATCGCAATAACGTACTCTTCGAAAAGCTAAGAGGAGAATTATGGGAGCTCGACGAGCAACAGTGCGGACCGGATGCTGACCTCTCGCACCTAGCACGATGTGTACTTGTCTGCTTTGGAACGGAAGATCGTTGGCTAGAGGGCGATTCAGGAGACCTTACTCCACTTTACCTTTACTACATGTATCTGAGGAGGGTAGCACCCGGCCTGCAACCGTTGCTGATTAGATACTTCTGCCGGTGCTTGACACAACACTAAATAGGGGCAAACGTTTTTAAGTATTAAGTTGAAACGATACCCAATCCTATAGCTCCATTTCCGCTCGGCAGCCAGGGCATTGCTTAGAGGTTGCGCTGAGCTAGTCTGCCTCGATAATGGGGCTAAAGGGGACGGCTAAAGGGGACGGACCCCTTTAACTTTCTAAGTAATCGACAAATCTTTAGTCATGCCGGTCCTACTTGAAAAGCTAAAGCACAGGACCTTGTCTGGTAGAGCTCAGGATGCTCTTGACGACATTGAAATATTTATCAACCGATGACTATGTCTAAAGTGAGAGGGGCGACCCCCTTTGACCCTTTGAGGCGCAAACCATTTGAAAGATATGGCAGCAGCTCCATTACTCTCTAATGCGTTTAAACATCGGTTTGCTTTCTTTGTCAGCGTTTTGGATACATCGGAAATCTACTTTGCGGTTTAAAGAGGACGTACCTTTTAACAAGAGCCCAACCCAAGTCGACGGCCGCTCGGCCGTCGATGCAGCAAGTTAAATAGCCTTACACCGCAAACCCAGTCCCGCGCGTATTCACAAACAGCGAATAAATCGAGTGACTGCTCGCCATAAACAGCCGATTCCCTTCGCGTCCGCCGAAGCACAGGTTCGGGCAGCGTTCTGGCAACGAAATGTGCCCAATAGCCTTGCCCTGGGGATTGAACACCCGCACGCCGTCGAGTTTTTCCAGGTCGGCCTTCGGGTCGCCATTCCCACCCCAGCCGCACCACAGGTTTCCCGCTTCGTCGCACTTGATACCGTCGATGGCGGCGTAGTCCAGGCCTTCGATATGTTTGCGCCGTTCGCCCAGTGTGCCGTCGTCCTTGATCGCGATGGCCCAAATCAGGCGGTTGGGTTTGGCGCGGCCTTCGACGACGTACAGGGTTTTTTCGTCAGGGGAGAAGCACAGGCCGTTGGGACCGGCGAGGTCGTCGACCACTCGTGTGACTTTCTTGCTCTCACCGTCGATGCGGTAGACGGCGTGGGGCTGGGGCGGGGTGATTTTGTGGCCTTCGTAGTTGTTGCTGGTCTGGAAGGGCGGGTCGCTGAACCAGATCGAGCCGTCGCTTTTGCAGGTGATGTCGTTGGGGGAGTTGAAAGGTTTGCCGTCGAAGCTGTCAGCCAGCACGGTGACCGTGCCGTTGTATTCTGTGCGGGTGATGCGCCGACCTTCGCTGGTGGTGGTGGAACCTTCGCAGACGATGAGACGGCCCTGGCGATCGCGGCACATGCCGTTGGAGAAGTTGGAATGCTCGCGGTACACCGTGAAGGTGTCGGTAATTTCATCCCAGCGCATGATGCGGTTGTTGGGGATGTCGCTGACCAGCAGATAGCGACCATCGCCGACCCAGACCGGGCCTTCGGCCCAACGCATGCCGGTGGCGAGTTTTTCCACGCTGGCGTTGAAGACGCGCAGGTCGAGAAAGCTGTCGTCGAGAATGTGAATGAGCGGGTCCGGGTAACGCTGGCTCAGGGGTTCTGCAGCAGACCCTAGGCGGGGTAGAGCGGCGCTGCCGACGGCGGCTAGTGTGGCGGAAACGGCGAGGGATTTTTTCAGGAAGCTGCGGCGCGTGTTGCCGCTTGAGCGTTCAGCGGTTTCAGCGTGTTCGGGCAAGGCGGACAGGGATGAGTCCATGTAGCGATCTCCGTTCTATTATTTTTTTACGGGGATCTAGTAATACCTAAGGATAAGACATCGTACAAGTTAATGATGGGAGGTGTATTCAGCTCGCCGCCAAAAAATATCGGTGCCCCGACCTGCCCATTCCCGGCTAAAGCCGGTCCCACTAAAAGCAACGTATGCAGTCAGTGGGACCAGCTTTAGCCGGGAATGGACGCGGAGCGTCAAGGGTTGCATTCCCACGCGGAGCGGGGGAACGATCTAAGCGTTGAGCCGCAAGAGTGATGGCGCCCAAACCGGCCTCTTCCCGGCTAAAGCCAGTCCTACAAAAGCAGCGCGTGCATTCAGTGAGAATGGCAGCAACCTCGACCGTGGAATTGGGTTCAGCCGGGAAGCAGCGGAGCTGCACTTGATCTGCTTTTGATCTTCGTACCCAAAAAGTCCAGACGACACCTATCGCGACTTGGGTGCAGGCTGAACGGAGGTCTCGTGGAGTGGGCCGAGCCGCATGGATGCGGCGAGAGCCGCCCCCCGCCATGGATGGCGGATGGCGGCGGGCCCACGGAGCGAGACCGGAGTGAAGGAACCCCGAGGTACGAGGGGCCAAACTAGGAGCAAGCACCCTTGGTTACTTGGGGTGCTTTTCCAAGTAACTCGCCGAAGGCGAAACGTCTGCCCCTAGGCAGACGCCCTTGATCTTGATCTTGATCTCCAACGTAACGCACGCGAAAAACCTACTTCGCCCTCAACCCCTCCCGCACATCCTTCACATCCGAACCGGACACCGCCGGCGCCGCATTGCCCCACGTATTACGCACATACGTCAGCACATCCGCGACATTCTCATCCGACAGATTCCAGCCAAACGCCGGCATCGCCGGAGCCGTCGGCGCAGCATCCGTCGCACCCGCACGACTGCCCGCCAGCACCACACGAATCAACGACGACGGATCGTCGCTGTTCACCAACGGCGCCATCGCCAGTTTCGGGAACAGATTGGCCGCGCCTTCACCCGTCGGCGTATGACACGCCGAACAGCGATCCGCATAAATCGCCTTGCCCGCCACCATCGCCGCATCGCTTGCCGAAACCGGCGTGGCGGCCTCGACCGGCTTGGCGCCATCCTTCAAATACACCGCCACCGCCAGCAAATCCTCATCCTTCCAGTGTTGCGAAGAATGCTCGACTTCCTCGGCCATCGGCCCGGACGCAATGTCGAAACGGTTCGCACCGGTCTTCAGGTACTTGACGATGTCCGCCTCGCTCCACGCACCAATGCCATCGTGGCCAGTGGACGTAATGTTCGGCGCGACCCAGTTCTGCAGATTGGCGCCGGTGAGGAACTGAGCGTTCTTGTCACCGCCAATCAGGTTCTTTGGCGTATGGCACGTGCCGCAGTGCCCAAGGCCTTCCACAAGATAAGCGCCGCGGTTCCACTGCTCGGACTTCTGCGGATCGGCCTTGAATTCGCCTTCCTTGAAGTTGATCAGGTTCCAGCCGATCAGGCTGGTGCGCACGTTGAAGGGGAAGGGCAACTGGTTGGTTTCCACCTTGTTCTCCACCGGATCCACCGTCTTCAGGTACGCGAAGATCGCCAGGTTGTCCTCACGCAGCACCTTGGTGTACGCGGTGAACGGCATGGCGCCATACAAGCGCTTACCGTCCAGCCCGTGGCCCTTGGACATGGCGTTCTGGAAATCCTCGAAACTCCAGCGGCCGATGCCGGTGGCCGGGTCCGGGGTGATGTTGGCGCCGGCCAGCTTGCCAAACGGCGTATCAAGGATCACGCCGCCGGAAAACAGCGGCTTGCCCGGGATGGTGTGGCACGCCGTGCAGTCGCCCAGAGTGGTCAGGTAGCGGCCCTTTTCCACGATGTTGTAGGAATCGGCGCCGGTTGCGGCATGGGCCAGGGAAACAGACAGGCCGATAACGCCTGCGCAGACCGTCAGAAGAGTTTTCATACGCTGATCATCTCCCCTGGACGCTTGAGGTAGCGGGTGCGGATGGCATCCGCCGCTTTGAAAGCCAGCGCCGCGACGGTGCCGGTCGGGTTGTAGCCCGGGTTCTGCGGGAAAGCGGAGGAGCCGACCACGAACAGGTTCGGCACGCCCCACACTTGCAGGTGTTTGTTCACCGAGCTGTTCTTCGGGTCGGCGCCCATGATGAAACCGCCAACGATGTGCGACGACTGATACGGCGCGCTGTTCCAGTGCCCTTGCTGGGAGCTGGGCACCATCTGCCGCGGGTTCATGCTCTTGGCGATCTCGCCGACCTTGCCGGTGACGTACGCAGCCATCTTCCGGTCGTTCTCTGGGAAGTCGAAGGTGATGCGCAGCAGCGGGCGACCCAGCGGATCTTTGTAGGTCGGGTCCAGCGACAGGTAGTTGGTTCGCGTTGCGTAGCTGCTCGCTTCACAGCCGATGGACATGGTCGCGGCGTAGTTCTTCACCGTGGCTTTCTTCCATTCCGAACCCCAGGCCGGGGTGCCGGGCGGGAGAGGGCGCGAGTCGATGGGCGCGGCGCCGATCGGGGTCACGCGGGTGCTGCCGCCGCCGACGAAGCCCAGACCCGAGTGGTCGAAGTTGTCGTTGTTGAATTCGTCGATGCCCATGCCGATGGCGCCGCCACCGATAAACGGGTTGAAGTTCTTGTCATCGAAGAACATGCGCACGCTGTTGGCGGTCTGGTAGGCGTAGTTGCGGCCCGTGGTGCCGGTGTTGGTCACCGGGTCGTAGGGCTGGCCGACGCCGGAGAGCAGCATCAGGCGCACGTTTTCGAAGATGAAGGCGCTGATCACTACCAGTTCGGCAGGCTGCTCCCACTCTTCGCCGTTGGCATCCATGTAGACGATGCCGGTGGCGCGTTTGCCGCTGCTGTCCATGGTCACGCGCAGCACTTCACAGTTGGTCATTGCGGTAAAGTTCGGCTTGCGCACCAGGACCGGCAGCACGGTAGTGATGGCGCTGGCCTTGGAGTAGTTGGCGCAGCCGTAGTTGGTGCAGAAACCGCAGAACGTGCAGGCGCCCATGGCCACGCCGAGGGAGTTCACATAGGGCCGTGATTGCAAGGCGGACGGCACTGGAAACGGCTTGTAGCCGAGGTTTCTCGCGGCTTCGGCGAACAGCGTCGGCGCGTAGGTCTGTGCCGTCGGCGGGTTCGGGTATTCCTCGGAGCGCGGCCCTTCGAAAGTATTGCCGCCTTCCTGGATTACACCTTTGATGTTGCCGGCCTTGCCGGAGATGCCCGCCAGGCGATCGAACTTGGCGTAGAAGGGCTCCATTTCGTCCCAGTCAGTGCCCCAATCCTGCAGGGTCAGTTCAGGCGACAACTCTTTGCCGTAACGCTCGCTCAGGTGGCTGTGCAGCCGGAATTCGTGGGGCTGGAAACGAAAGCTGATGCCGGCCCAGTGATTGCCGGCGCCGCCGGTGCCGTTGCCCGGGTGAAACGAGCCCCAGCTGCGCATGGGTAGCGCTGTCTCGGTCACGCTGTTACGAATGGTCGTGGTGTTTTGCCGGGTCCTCACCATCAGGTCCTGGCGGCGGTTGTAGCGCAGTTCATCCGCCGCCGAGGCAACGTTGAAGTCCGCCGCGGTATCGCGCCATGGGCCGCGTTCGAAGCCGATGATCTTCAGGTTTTCATCGGCCAGTTCATTGGCGATGATGGATCCGGCCCAGCCGAGCCCGACTACCACGACGTCCGTGGAAGGTAGTTTTTTGGCCATGTCGAATTAACCCTTCTTGGTCCAGGCGGAACTGCCGATGATGGAGAGCGGCACCAGATTGAGCTTCTGGTTGTGCAGGCCGATGTACTCGCGGTAGTCGTAGCGGGCACCGGGGAAGCCGATCATTTTCCACGACACCATGTCGCGGTTGCCGCCGTAGACCGGGTCGGCGAAGAAGCCTTCCATGGTGTTGCCGAGCACCTGCTGGAAGAACAATTTGGCGTCGATGCCGTCCAGCGTGATCTCGGCCTTGTCCAGACCGGTCAGGACCTTGTCCTGCTGTTCGGCCGTCAGCGCGCTGAAGCTTTTCTGAAACTGCTTCTGGCAGTAGCCTTCCAGGCCGGCGAGGCCGAGACGGTAGCGCTGGCGCGGCACCAGTTCCGACTGGTCACCCTGCATCGGCGTGCCCTGAACGAAGGGGCCCCGCATGTACAGACGGCTGAAGGTGCCGTACTCGCCGGCCAGTTGGCGGTCGATGAACACCGCGCAACCGGCGTCCTTGCCGCTGACGCTGAGGTCATCGGCGGGGATCAGTCGGGCGACAATGGCTTCCACCGCGAGGGCTTCGGCGTCGGTGAAGAATTGCCAGCCGGGGGTGTCGTAGTGCATCGGCCCGTTGTGGTCGAAGGGCACCCACTGGGGCACACCGACGACGGTGGCGGCCTGGGCCGTGGCAGCTGCACCGACCGCCAGCGTCGTGGCTGAACCTTTCAGCAACTGGCGGCGGGTGAGGCCTTTGGATTGTTCTGTCATTCAGGGCTCCTGCAAAACCACGCCCCCACAGGCCATTGGGGAATGGTCCGTGCCGGGGCTGTGTTCTGCGTTCTTTATCACGGGTATTGCCGCGCATACGATGTGCACGGCAAGTGGCTCTTGGCGGGGTGTGACATTGGGTCTCTGGCACGCCTGCGCGCGAATGGCGCACGCTAAGCGGGGAAATGCCGTAACTGATCCGCATCTTTTCACGCCAGCTGCCATGATAGATGTGTTACGCCGTGTTGCGGCTGATGAAATCGGTAAATGACTCTTACCGATTGCGTAACAGTCGATCTGCAATCGGGTAACAATGGGTCAGATCAGGGGGGCGTGTCCTCCCGCCGAAGCAGCCCACGGGTACAGCCGTTCAGGGCTGACGTCGGCACCAACCTGACAGAATCTTCATCAAGCCAAGTCCTTTGCCAGGGCCACTTCTTGGTATCGTGCACGCCATTTGCGTCCCGCCTGTCCCTGCGGGTTGCTGACTGTGCCGTTTATATATTCACCGAGTAGCTGCAGAAATGCCCGATCCAATACCTTTAAAAGACCACGAGAAGGAAACCCGGCTGGTCAACAAACGCTTGATCGCCTGCGCCGTTTTCGTGGCCATGCTCAGCGTGGCGCTGGTGTGCCGCATGTACTTCCTGCAAGTCACCGAATTCGCCTACCACTCGACCATCTCCGAAAACAACCGCGTCCACGTGCTGCCGATTCCGCCGGAGCGCGGGCTGATCTTCGACCGTAACGGCGTGATCCTCGCCGACAACCGCCCCAGCTTCAACCTGACCATGACCCGCGAGCGCGCAGGGGACTGGCATGCGGTGATCGACGAACTGATGCAGATCCTCAACCTGCCCGACGAGGACCGGATCATCTTCGACAAGGCGATGAAGAACTCGCCGCACCGCTTTGTGCCGGTGACGCTGCTCTATGAGCTCACCGAAGAGCAGATCGCCCTGTTGGCGGTCAATCAGTTCCGCTTGCCGGGGCTGGACGTCGAGGCGCAGTTCGTTCGCCA
Organism: Pseudomonas sp. AK106; assembly: GCF_053903055.1. NCBI lineage: Bacteria > Pseudomonadati > Pseudomonadota > Gammaproteobacteria > Pseudomonadales > Pseudomonadaceae > Pseudomonas > Pseudomonas sp. AK106. Next base: position 2,948,324 of record NZ_CP096426.1, on the reverse strand, counting down.
CTACCCTCTGGCGGAGCATTTCGCGCACTCCATCGGCTACGTCGGGCGGATCAACGAGAAAGAGGCGACCCAGCTCGATCAGGTGGAGTACCGGGGCACCCAGTCCATCGGCAAGACCGGCGTCGAGCGCTTCTACGAAAGCGAGCTGCACGGCCATGTCGGCTACGAAGAAGTGGAAACCAACGCCCAGGGTCGGGTGTTGCGCGTGCTCAAGCACACCGATCCAGTGGCCGGCAAAAACATCACCCTGAGCCTGGACATCAAGCTGCAGGAGGCGGCGGAACACGCGCTGGGGGATCGTCGCGGCTCGGTGGTGGCGATTGATCCGGCCACCGGCGAAGTGCTGGCGATGGTCAGCAAGCCGAGTTTCGACCCGAACCTGTTCGTCACCGGGATCAGCTTCAAGGAGTATTCGGCGCTGCGGGATTCGGTCGACCGGCCGCTGTTCAACCGCGTGCTGCGAGGCCTGTACGCCCCGGGTTCGACGATCAAACCGGAAGTAGCGATCGCCGGCCTGGACAGCGGGGTCATCACGCCATCGACCCGGGTCTTCGATCCGGGTTACTTCCAGCTGCCGGACTTCGATCACAAATACCGCAACTGGAACCACAGCGGCGATGGCTGGGTGGATTTGAACGCGGCAATCATGCGCTCCAACGACACCTATTTTTACGACCTGGCGCACAAGCTGGGCATCGACCGCATGCACGATTACCTGACCATGTTCGGCATCGGCCAGAAGGTCTCCCTCGACATGTTCGAAGAGTCGGCGGGCCTCATGCCCTCCAAAGAATGGAAGCGCATCACCCGGCGTCAGGCCTGGTTCCCGGGCGAAACCGTGATCCTCGGCATCGGCCAGGGCTACATGCAGGTGACGCCGCTGCAGCTGGCCCAGGCGACCACGCTTATCGCCAGCAAAGGCGTGTGGCACCGTCCGCACCTGGCCAGGGAAATCGGCGGTTCGCCGCCGGTGGACGAGCACCCGATGCCGAACATCGTCCTGCGTGATCCCCACGAGTGGGATCAGGTCAACAATGGCATGCAAGCGGTCATGCACGACCCGCGCGGCATTGCCCGTGTGGCGGCGCAAGGGGCGCAATACCGCATCGCCGGCAAAAGCGGTACCGCGCAAGTGGTGGCGATCAAGCAGGGCGAACGCTACAACCGCAACAAGACCCTGGAGCGGCACCGGGACAACGCGTTGTTCGTCGGTTTTGCGCCGGCCGCCAATCCGAAGATTGTCGTGGCGGTGATGATCGAGAACGGCGAGGCGGGCGGTCGTGTGGCCGGTCCCGTGGTGCGGGAAATTCTGGATGCCTGGCTGCTGGATCCGGACGGCCACCTGAAGCAGCAATACGCCACGCCAAGCGCAACGCCGGTCAATCCGAAAGTGCAGATCGCCGCGCCGAGCAAAGCGGCGGCCCCGCCGCCGGTGTGAGAACCGGCGCTTGCGCGCGGGGGCGTTTCCCCAAGATGCACTGAACTGTGCCCGGCGTGACAGGTCGATTTGAGACCACGCGTGAGGTCTGTTCCGGCCTCGCGCGCTCATACGACTCGACAAGGAACTTGCCCCATGTCCAGCAGAACCATCGCCGACTACCTCGCCCAAACCCTCGCCGCAGCCGGCGTCTCGAAGATCTGGGGCGTCAGCGGCGACAGCCTGAACGGCCTGACCGACAGCCTCCAGCGCCTGGGCAAGATCAAGTGGATGCACACCCGTCACGAAGAAGTCGCGGCCTTCGCGGCAGGGGCGGAAGCAGCGTCCACCGGCAAGCTGGCGGTGTGTGCGGGCAGTTGCGGCCCGGGCAACCTGCACTTGATCAACGGCCTGTATGACTGCCACCGCAGCGGTGTGCCGGTCCTCGCCATTGCGGCGCAGATTCCGTCCTCCGAGATCGGCCTGAATTACTTCCAGGAAACCCACCCCACCGACCTGTTCAAGGAGTGCAGCCACTTCGTTGAAACCGTCAGCACCCCCGAGCAGTTCCCGCGGGTGCTGGAGCGGGCCATGCGCGCGGCCATCAGCCAGCGCGGCGTGGCGGTGATTGTCATCTCCGGCGACGTCGCCCTGAGCGCGGCCCCGGACATCAAACCCGTGTGGGTCGATCACGCGCCTGCGCGGGTCATCCCGGCAGAAGCTGATCTGCAACGCCTGGTGGACATGCTGGACACGTCCAAAGCCGTGACCATTCTCGCCGGCGCCGGCTGTGCCGAGGCCCACGATCAGGTGGTTGCGCTGGCCGAGAAGCTCTCCGCGCCAGTGGTTCACGCCCTGCGCGGCAAGCAGTACATTGAATACGCCAACCCCTTCGACGTGGGCATGACCGGCTTGATCGGCTTCAGCTCCGGCTACCACGCGATGATGGCCTGCGACACGCTGGTGATCCTCGGCAGCAGCTTGCCGTACCGCAATTTCTACCCGGAAAAAGCCAAGGTCATTCAGATCGACATCGACCCGACCGCCATTGGTCGTCGCGTGCCGGTCGCCCTCGGTCTGGCGGGGGACATCGGTGAAACCCTCGATGCCGTGTTGCCCCGCCTCAAGGCCCACACGGACCGCAAGTTCCTCGACAAGGCACTGGATCACTACGCCAAGTCCCGCGAAGAACTCGACGAACTGGCCACGCCGTCGGGCCACGGCGAGCCGATTCACCCGCAATACCTCACACGCCTGGTTGACGCCTACGCCGACCCGGACGCGATCTTCACCGTCGATGTCGGCACGCCGACGCTGTGGGCCGCGCGCTACCTGACCATGAACGGCAAGCGCTCTCTGCTGGGTTCCTTCAACCACGGCTCCATGGCCAACGCGATGCCCCAGGCATTGGGTGCGAAAGCGGCATTTCCGCAGCGGCAAGTGGTGGCGCTGTGCGGCGACGGCGGCTTGTCGATGCTGATGGGCGACCTGCTGTCGATCCGCCAACTGAACCTGCCGATCAAGCTGGTGGTGTTCAACAACAGCTCGCTGGGCTTCGTGGCGATGGAAATGCAGGCGGGCGGCTATGTGCCCCATGACACCGATTTCGACAGCACCAATTTTGCCAACATCGCGATCGGCGCAGGGATTCTGGGGATTCGCGTGGAGGACTCGGCAGACTTGCCGGCCGCGCTGAAGAAAGCCTTTGAACATCCGGGGCCTGTGGTGGTGGATGTCGTGACCGCTAAACAGGAACTGGGCATGCCGCCAAAGATCAAGCTGGCCCAGGCGAAAGGCTTCAGCCTGTTCATGCTCAAGGCCGTGATGAACGGCAAGGCCGACATGGTGCTGGAACTGGCGAAGACCAATTTGCGCTGATAGGTTGTCAAGGGCTGTGTGCAATGCACAGCCCCTTTGATTTATAAGCAGGATAATAAATTAACCCATTCGCACTGTGTGGGAGCGAAAAGCATCTCGCCGGGAAGACCGAACCCTTCCGACATGGTGGTGGTTTAGATTGTTTGGAAATTGATTTGATAGCGAATGGTTTTGTCCTCTGCAAATGACTGTTTTTCTTGTTATTTAATGTCCTCCTGCGCGATTGCCTCCATGGCGTTATGCCGTTGAATAAAGGGTAAATGCCGAATAGGCTGAAGGCTGAGTTATTGTTAAATCAATTGAGCCATTAGGGACAATGATCATGCGCGAAGAACAAATCTCAGCAAGCGCCGATGCGCACGCTGCCGGGGATCGGGACATGGAGATTAATGGTGGACTTGGGGTGCTTAGATCGATGCCTACAACGTTTGCAGTCGATCTCATGGCAGGCTCAATTCAAAAATTTTACGCCACCACAACAATTCAGCCTTTCGGAGTGGCACCCTCCGAAATTCGCCGTTATTTTCCAACCGGATTCACTGACCAGAATTTCCGGGCAATTGATTTACCGCTGCTTGATGAGGCCAGGCAAGGTGTGATTGATATACAAGGTCTGATCTTCAGTAGAAACAGGGGCGGAGTCGAGACGGTCACAGGCGTTGGGGTTGCTAGGGCAGTCGTCACCGGCGAGGGCTCCGGTGTCTATTACTACCCGGCTGCCGTACGTGTTGTCGACTACTGGGAGAAGAACCCGGTCATTGACCCGATATTTGGCAAAAATGGGGGCATGATGTATGTATTCCGAAAACCAGCTGATGGACCACTGCCCGATCAGGACCTTGGCTGGCCTCATCTTCCATCCTCTCCCTTCAGTACTTACGTGAGCACTGTGAGGGATGACGCGCATGTTTTATTTTGCTGTGGTTTGTTAAAAATAGACTCCGGGAAATATACGTATGTTTTGGTCAAGATAAAACATACGGGAGAGCCATGTGAGGGATTCGGCGATAACGGTGTGCAAATAATCAGCGCCGCGTCTGATCAGGATGCACTGCAGTGGAATGATTATGCAATGCAGGCAGATGGCGGCATCACGTTAGTCGGCGTTACGGCTGCACAGGACGCCGGCGTTGTAATGAGGTATACGTCCGAGGGGGCGTCAGACTCAAGTTACGGGGAGGCGGGGAAAATAATCATCCGTGCCGAGCCCTTCGCCTGTCAACTGACTCACGTCTGTGTCTCTGTAACAGGGGAGGCTACAGTGCTGACCCTGGTGTCTGCACCCGAGCCCTATGCCGCCGTTATAAGGCTGTTGAATAACGGGGAGGCCGATAAAACCTTCAACGAAGGCGCCCCCTTTAAAGTGACCAGCCTGACAGCGAACAAGCCTTGTCTGGCGGTGGACAGTAAAGGGCGGGTTATCGTGGCCGGAGAAAGCGCAATGACGCCACAGGTCGCGTGTGCCGTCCGAATCACCCCCAGCGGCATTCTGGACGATGAATTTGGTGAGGGAGGCTCTAAGGACTACTCCACACTCAAACCCTTTCAAAAAGTTGTCATCATCAGTGGTGCAGACATACTCGCGACAACCGATGACCCTGCGATACCCGGATTTAGAGAAATCGCCAAATTGTTCGGCGAGGCGTCTGAAGATCCAAGCTCGTGAAATATGCCCAGGAGGCCCATTTCTGCATCTCCCAGTGCAGTCACTGCTGGAGCTGATCAAGATCAATCTGCACTGACTCCTAGCAACGACAGGCGCTGCGTGCAATGCGCAGCGCCTCTTTTGCAACACAGGTAAATGTTCGTTGCAGCACGGGGTCAGGTTTAATCCAGTCAGTACGTCGTTTTTATAGTTATTCGATATAACTCCACAGATTTTTTGGAGCCTATTGATTCTGCCACCTAACGAATCAGCCCTTTCATTCGGGTCACGTCATGGCAAAGCGGGACTGAAGTGTTTACCAGCACTGGCCGCTATCGCGAATTGGCTTAAGGTGGCCGGCTTTTAGACTGTTAGCACCTTGCCTGTTAGAACAATTGGAAATTGACCTAATTTCCAATTCTATTTCCCGCCACTAACCTGCTGTTAATTCTGCAGAATTAACGCCGTGATGAATATCATGGACGACTAGCCGCGTGCTTGAAAATAGTGTTCACGCTCATTACTCTTGAGTTTCTCCGTTTACGCAATCAAGGATGAATATCATGAGCAACCCTCGCACAAATCAAGCCAGTCGCGCTCACCAAGCGGGCGATCTTGACACACACTTCGCCGGCGCCGGATATTTAATAGACGTGGCCCGTACGTTCGCACCGGATCCAACCCTGAGCGCTGATCAGAAATTTTATGCGACTGGATTTGGGGGCGTGCTAGGGACTACGGCAAGTACCATTTCCCGGTATACAGCGGATGGCGCGTTAGACACCGATACGACTGGCTCTGGACGAGCTACTTGGCAATGGCCGCTGCCATCGGTAGATGAAGCGAAACGAGCGGTCCTTGATGTTCAGGGACTGATCTTCGGTAAGAACGACGCTGGCGTTGACACCATAACGTGTGTGGGTGTGACGTGGGAAACAGTGTCTGCCAGAGCTTCCAGCTTTAACTATTTTCCCGCTGCCATCCGCCTTGAGGCGTCGGGAGAGCCTGACAAATCTTTTGGCGAAGGCGGGGTCAAGATTTACCCGTTCGTTCAAGACCCAATTGAAAACCCGGCCTGGGATCGTCGCTCTCCGGCCTATCGCTCTTATCGGGCGACCAGGCAAGCCCAAGGGGGATTTTTATTCAGCTGCCCCCTGATCGCTGGTATTTCAAAAAAGGCAATGTACGTTGTGGTCAAAGTCAACTCGGATGGGAGTCCTGATAAGAGTTATGGGGACGACGGCGTGCTGGTTATTTCTCCACCCGCCGGTGTTGACGCTCCAACCTGGACTGATTACGGAATCGATAATGCCGGGGATATGACGCTCGTCGGCGCCGAACATGGCTACGGGAACGGCGTTTTAAGCCGATACGGCTCCGATGGGAAGTTGGATGGGGGCTATGGAACTGGCGGGATCCTTGTCTACTCTGTCGCGACGGTGGACTCCTACATCACTCAAATCCACGTATCACCCGACGACGGAAGTACCACGTTGTTACTCTCCCTCGGCGAGCCACGGCAGTGTGCCGCCGTGGCCAGATTATTGAAGGATGGCTCCAGCGATCCTGATTTCAATCAGGGCATGCCGGTCGTTCTTACCGATGTGGTGGTGCCGCTGGCGAACCTTGCCGTGGACGTGAAGGGGCGCACGGTCGTTGCTGGCAGGAGCGTAATCGATCCCACCGTGCTGCGAGTAATCAGGTTGACTTCCGCAGGACAATTTGATGCAAGCTTTGGCGCGAACGGATCTCAGGGATACCCGACGCTTCTCGGCGTGGACGGAATGGCAATCCAGAATGGCGTAGACATCCTCCTGCGTACAAACGACACGGACGAGGTCGATATCAATACGGCGGAGCTCGTCAGAATCTTCGGAGAAGACATGGCCTGAAGCAGATTCTGCGCACGTCCGTTCCAGTAATGACAGTGAGAGTGAGCAACCACTTTCAGCCATGATTCTGCTGGAGCGGACGAGTACGCGCAGATTGAACAACGGACCTTTTGAACGCCCTCCCTGCGTATAAATTGCCTCTCTCCATTCACCCAATCGTCCAACCATTTTTGCCCGGTAAAAGGGCATTTATGCGCGTGCCCGCACCACCCTGAGCCAGGTTTTTCTGCGGTTGAAATCTTCTTGAAATAATAGTTGTGGCCTCTCGAAAACCGATGTTATGTTTGTAACATCCTGTAGCGAACTGCTCGATCAATAACATTTTCCAGCACTCCGCTTCATTCGATTCAGGCTGCTAACCCATGCTGAAAACCACGTTCATCGACACCCTTGAACAGCGATTCAGCGACCTGACGCCCACCGGCAAGCGCATCGCCGGCTACCTGTTGGCCAACCCGCAGAAGCTGCCGTTCGAGACCGCTGACAGCATCGCCCAGCAGACCGGCACCACCGGTATTTCGGTGGGGCGGTTCCTGCGCTCCCTGGGCTACCGCAACATTGACGACGTCAAACAGAGCCTGCGCGGCGACACCGCCAGTCCTTGGGTGATCACTGATCGGCTCGGCGCGTTTCGTGAAGAAAACACCCAGGGTGATGCACTGGAACGTTCGATGAACCGTGAGCTGGAAGCGATCCAGCGGGTCTATGCCCTGGCCCGTGGCGAAACCTTCGCCCGCATCGTTGAACGGCTGCACAGCGCCGACGCGGTGTTCATCGTCGGCATCCAGACCACCCGCGGCATCCTCAACGCGTTCTTCAGTCACCTGGAGTACATCCGGCCCAAGGTGTATTACGTCGACGGTTTGTCCGGCACCTATGCCGAATCGCTGAACTCGCAATTCGAAAATCCCTACGCCGTGATTGCCGACTTCCGCACCTATTCCGCTGTTACGCGGACCTTCTGCGAAGTCGCCCATCAGCAGACCGTCGGACTGGCCTTCATCACCGATTTTCACTGCCCGTGGGCGCGGGATTTCCCGAGCGACCTGCTGCAGCTCGACGCCGACGTGGGGCTGGAGTTGGCGAAGACCAATTTGCGCTAAGCACCTGCGGGTCGAGTGGGCGCTGTGTGCAATGCACAGCGCCTGTAGGTCAGCCGGCGGGATTGTTGCGAGCAGTGGTACGTTGCAGGATAAAAGGGAATAGTACGGTGATCCTTATTTCGGTTATTTATAAGCCTATAGATTTTTTGGAAGTAAGCTTAATTGCGAATCACACTATTAATTTCCAAGCTAATGTGTTTAAAGGGATTTTCTAATTCGCAATAAATCAGGTGGATTTCATCCTGTATGAACGTGATCGGATCAGGCGCTAGGCTCTGGAAACCGCAAACACATTCAAAGGATGAAACGTCATGGGTAATGACAGTCGCAACGGAAGGACCTCTCCTGCCAACGCCGCGCATGTTGCCGGGGATCAGGATCTACAATTCGGCGGCAGTGGCTATGTCAGATATGTTCGTGATCCGTTTATCACGGATCCAACGACGGACACTGATCAAAGGATTTATGTCATCACCTACGGGACGGGTTCCACCAACCCAAGTGTGATCATTGGCCGGTTGCCGACGGGCGCTGTTGATCCCGCGTTTGGAAACTTGGCCCTTCCCTTCGTCGATGACAGCTTGAGAGCCGTCATGGATGTTCAGGGGATGGTTTTTAATAACAGCGGCAAAATCACCTGTGTTGGTATTGCGGAAGTTAATACCGGATCCGCTAGATATCTCCAACCTGCGGCAATTCGTATTACCACCTTAGGCACCTCAGCCGCTATAGATGAGAGTTTCGGGAAGCAGGGGCGGATGATGTACGAGGTTGACTTGTCTAGAGAAGGGGCTAGCGACGGTGTTGGTTCATCTCACCCTGACGACTCGCGGGCGCCACATATTCAAGCTGTTTCCCATGGATTCGGCTCTATCCGGCGGACTGTACAGTCAGGTGGAGACATACTTTTCTGTTGCCGTCTTTTCAACTACAACACCCAGGTTGAATCCTACCACCTGGTAAAAATTGGCGAGAACGGCGAACCCGTGACCTCGTTTGGACCAAACGGCGTCTTGACGATACCTGCGGCAAGTCCAGAACGCGCGCTGCAATGGTTAGACTATGGAATTGATAGTAATGGGAGCATCACGCTTGCTGGCAGGGGTCGGGGTGCCAATGCGACAGAGGGGGTCCTGGCTCGATATACCTCGGACGGTAAACTCGATTCCGGCTTCGGCAATAGCGGTGAGCAGATCATCAAGATCGAAGGCGCCAATGTTTATATTAAAGAATCCAAGGTCCTGGATGGCGGCGAAGTCATCCTCTTGCTTGCTGTGGATTACCTACAATCGCAGGGACGCGTGGAATTTGGTGTCATGAAGCTGGACAAAAACGGGAAGGAGGACGCAAGTTTCAATGGTGGTGAAGCGCTTTTGTTGAGTGAGATGGGCGGCATTTCAGATGCGTTTGTGTTCATGGAGTTGGATAAACAAGAACGAATCATCGTGGCTGGACAGGATGCGGTATCGGAGCAGCACGCACGCATGACGCGGATAATGCCTGATGGGACTCTGGACAGCGAGTTTGGTATTAACGGCTCCAGAACTTATGACAATCTTACTGGGTTCCGCAAGCTGGGGATTCAAAGTGGTACGGATATACTCGCGGTTGCTCAGGATCCGAACACGCTTCCCACCGAAGTTTTGCTCTTCAGGTTTTTCGGGGAAGCAGGCAGTGAAAACCCTCTAGCCTCTCGGGCGGGTGGAGAACTGGACCCCTATTTCGTTTTTAGCGGGGCAGTCCCTTTGGCAGTATTCATCGACCCAAATCCGGATGCCGGTCAACGATTTTACGTGGTCGGTCAAGGGAATCTACTTAAAAAGAATATCGACCAAGGGGAACAAACTGTAGAGAGGAAAAGCTGGATCTCTCGCTACAACGCTGATGGTTCTCTGGATACATCCTTCCATGGCGGGAGGCTGGACATACCATCGTTGCTGGTTGGAACCGCCGAATCCGCGTTCATCGTCATTGACGGCATGATCTTTGATTCGGATGGGTCGATTACCTGTCTGGGGGACGCCATAGCCATCTCCATCGATCACGGTTATTACACTTCCTCTGCGGCACTGCGGCTCACTTCAACAGGGGAACTGGACCAAACCTTCGGCAGTACCGGTAATGGCACAGCCATCTTTGACAACCGCCAGCTATTTACAGCTGGTGACCCCTCAAATGAGATAAATCCTCGCTTTGCTACCTTTCGACGGAGCGAAAGAAAAGGGGCGGGCGGTAGCTTCTTCCTGTCGAGGATTCCAAGCTATGACGACCGACCTGACTTTGTATCGGCGAGCTACCTTGTCAAAATAACGTCGAGCGGATTACCGGATACGGGGTTTCACGGCAGCGGCTTTCTTAAGGTGGACACGAAAGCCATAGGTAGCAACTGGAGTGACTATGGCGTAGATGCTCAGGGAAGACTCACTGCCATTGGGGAGACCACTTCAGGCGGTCAAGTTCAGGGTGTGGTGGTCAGGTTCATGCCCGATGGCACACTTGACCCGACCTTCGGTTCCGGCGGAAGAGCCATCATTGATGGCCAGGGCGTTCGGCATAGATTGCTGCAGCTTAATGTCTCAGATGACGGAAAAAGTACGGTGCTCCTCACGTTTCCTGAACAGGACGACGACAAGATTGCGCTGATGAGACTGGCCGAAGATGGCACTGCGGACAGTACATTCAATAATGGAAATCAGCTTGTAGTGGATTCTGTGGCTGGATTTACGACCATGCAAGTTGACCGTGAAGGGCGTTATCTCGTTGCTAAATCCGACAACGGGGGCACTCTACTGCCTCGTCTGTACAGGGTAACAACCAATGGCTCGATCGATACTGGTTTTGAATCAAATGGCTCAGTCGAGTTTCCGGAACTGACGGTGTTGAGGCTGTACGCGGTTCAAAACGGAACGGATCTGCTGGTTGCAGCTTTCAAGTTGAACACAGCAAGAGAATCATTTGCCCGGATTCTCGGGTCATGAGTGCAGCGATTCCGTTGCAAGGCTTCAGTGTTCACACTGATCCAACAGGGGAATCGCTGCCACATCTGGCTGATAGTCTGATATTCAACGATGAAAAGTCGTCCAGAGGAGGACGGTAAAAACGCGCTGTTGCTTACGACGGTCTCCGTGGATCGGCGAGCTATTCGCCCTGCGCGGTTTCCGTCGGAGCCGGTGGTCAAGTTTGGGGCTCGAGTCTGCAGATGTTTCGCTTGAAGTGGTCTTTCCGCAGACCCTTCCGCTCCCGTAAGGTCATCCTGTATCAGTGAATATCGCCCACAAAAAGGGCATTTCCTCTCTCGTCCGCACCACCCTGAATCACCAAAATCCCCCGCCTGAAATCTCTTGAAAAAATCGTTGTAAGGCCGTGAGACAGGATGTTAATTTGCTAACATCCTGCTGCAAAATGACCGCCGGATAACATTATCCCGGTCCATGCAACCCGGCTCCATCAGCGGAATTCCCATGGAAAAGCGTCCCTTCCTCGATACCTTGGAACAGCGGTTCAGCGACCTGACGCCCACCGGCAAGCGCATCGCCGGCTACCTGTTGGCCAATCCGCAAAAGCTGCCGTTCGAGACCGCTGACAGCATCGCCCAGCAGACCGGCACCACCGGTATTTCGGTGGGGCGGTTCCTGCGCTCCCTGGGCTACCGCAACATTGACGACGTCAAACAGAGCCTGCGCGGCGACAGTGCCAGCCCGTGGGTGATCACTGATCGGCTCGGCGCGTTTCGTGAAGAAAACACCCAGGGTGATGCACTGGAACGTTCGATGAACCGTGAGCTGGAAGCGATCCAGCGGGTCTATGCCCTGGCCCGTGGCGAAACCTTCGCCCGCATCGTTGAACGGCTGCACAGCGCCGACGCGGTGTTCATCGTCGGCATTCAGACCACCCGCGGCATCCTCAACGCGTTTTTCAGTCACCTGGAGTACATCCGGCCCAAGGTGTATTACGTCGACGGTTTGTCCGGCACCTATGCCGAATCGCTGAATTCCCAATTCGAAAATCCCTACGCCGTGATCGCCGACTTCCGCACCTATTCCGCCGTCACCCGGACCTTCTGCGAGGTGGCCCATCAGCAGAACGTCGGGCTGGCCTTCATCACCGATTTTCACTGCCCGTGGGCGCGGGATTACCCGAGCGACCTGCTGCAGCTCGACGCCGACGTGGGGCAATTCTGGGATTCCCTGGCGCCGCTGACGTGCCTGTTCAATTTGATGGTGTCGGCGGTGGCCGAGCGCTATGGCGATCGCCTCGACCAGAGGCTGGCGAAGAATCGTGAGCTGCAACAACTGTTTGGCCAGTTTGAATAGCCAAAGCTTCCCGACTGAAGCCGGCTTCACAAGGGCAACAGCTTCCCGGCTGAAGCCGGTCCTACGGGAGGCAGCCGGGCCCGCTGCATGACTCGCTTTTAGTAGGACCGGCTTCAGCCGGGAAGCTCTACCCCCTCAATACATGATGAATGAAGAAGCTGATCTGGAGTGTCGTTACGTGAATAGCCCCCTCGTCGAAGTCGACGCCCACGCGCTGCAGGTCGAGGTCGACTTGATCTACGCCGGCGTCGACAACCTCGCCGGCAAGCAGATTTACCAGGACCCGCGCTGCCTGTTGCACCGCGACGCCGAGCGTTGTCTGCGCAAGGCCAGCACCCTGGCGCGCCAGGCCGGTTTGCGCCTGCGCCTCTTCGATGCTTATCGCCCGGCTTACGCGCAGTACCTGCTCTGGCAGGCGCTGCCCAATCCGGAATACGTCCGTGACCCTACGCTGGGTTCCCACCACACCCGTGGCGTGGCGGTGGACCTGACCCTGATCGACGCCAGCGGGCAGGCCCTCGACATGGGCACCGGTTTCGATGACATGCGCGAGCAGTCCCATCAGTTTTTCGCTGATCTGCCCGCCAACGTTCAGCGCAATCGTCTGCTCCTGCTGGGGATCATGCTGGCCGCAGGATTCACCTACATCGACAGCGAGTGGTGGCATTACGAACTGCCCGACGCCGAGGACTATCCGCTGATCGACGACGGCTCGATCCAGCCCGCTGACTGACCACGCAGCACGCAAAGCACGACAAGATATAAAACAAGACACACGAACACACGACCGGGACGACCACGAATCCCGGCTGAATCTGGCGCCACCCGACCTCGCAAGAGCAGGGCGTGCCATTTCCCAGGCCTGAGGCCTGTGAGCTTTAACTGCCCGGTATAGCTTCAATAACAACCCTGACGAACTTCCCTACATCGACGATCAAGGAACCGGCATGAAATCAATCTTCACCCCTCGCACCCTGGCGATGGCACTCCTTTGCACCGCCATGGGCCTCGGCGCCTGGCAGTCGGCCACCGCAGCCGTGCCCCAGGACACCCTGATGATCGGCAAACCGTCCGACCCGCAAACCCTCGACCCGGCCGTGACCATCGACAACAACGACTGGACCGTGACCTACCCGGCGTACCAGCGGCTGGTCACCTACAAGGTCGAAAACGGCAAGGGCAGCACCGAAGTGGCGGGGGAGCTGGCCAGCAGCTGGACCACCTCGGCGGACAACCTGACCTGGGAATTCAAGCTCAAGCCCGGCAACACATTCGATGACGGCGCCGAGGTCAACGCAGAAGCGGTGAAGTTCTCCTTCGACCGGGTGATGAAGCTCAAGCAAGGCCCGTCCGGTGCGTTTCCCGATGACATGGCGGTGTCGGTGGTTGATCCGCTGACCGTGCGCTTCACCCTGAAAGCACCGTACGCGCCGTTCCTCTCGACGCTGGCCCACAACGGCGCGGCGATCATCAACCCGGACGTGGCGAAGAAAGCCGAAGGCGCCGACGCCTACCTGTCGAACCACACCGCAGGTTCCGGTGCGTTCAAGCTGGTCAACTGGCAGAAAGGCCAGGCCCTGACCATGGAGCAGAACAGCTACTACGCCGGCCCCAAACCGACCCTGAAGAAAGTTGTGGTGAAGATCATCAGCGAGGCCTCGGTGCGTCGGCTGCAGCTGGAACACGGCGACCTGGACATCATCGAAGACATGCCCGAAGACCAGCTCGAAGCGCTGGCGAAGAAATCCGGCATTGTCGTCGGCGACTACCCGTCGCTGCGGGTGACGCTGCTGTACCTCAACACCCAGAAAGCGCCGATGAACAACCCCGATGCGCGGCGCGCGATTGTCGAATCCCTGGACTACGACGGCATCGTCAACGGCATCCTGAAAGGCAAGGCCAAGCCGCTCAATGGCCCGATTCCCCAGGGCATGTGGGCGTATGACGAGAAGCTGCCAGCGTTCAAGCAGGACATGGACAAGGCCAAGGCGGACCTGGCGAAAGTGTCACCCAAGGTCAGCAACCTGACATTCATGTACTCCGACAAAGACCCGAACTGGGAGCCCATCGGCCTGACCCTTCAAGCCGGCCTGCAACCCCTGGGCGTGAACCTCAAGCTGGAGAAGCTCGCCAACGCCAGCATGCGCGAGCGCCTGGGCACCGGGGACTTCGACATCGCCATCGGTTCGTGGAGCCCGGACTTCGCCGACCCCTACATGTTCATGAACTTCTTCTTCGACTCGAAGCTGAAAGGCCTGGCCGGCAACCGTTCGTTCTATGACAACCCGGCCGTGGACAAACTCATCCGCGAATCGGCGACCACCAACGACATGGCCAAGCGTACCGAGCTGTACCAGCAGGCGCAGAAGATCGTGCTCAACGACAGCGTCTACGCCTACCTCTACCAGAAGGCCTACACCTTGCCGATGAGCGAAAAGGTCAAGGGCTACGTGTTCAACCCGATGCTGGAACAGGTGTTCAACGTCGGCACGATCACCAAGTAAGCGCTGCATCCCGTCAATCGCTGTGACTCACAGGGCCCTGCAAGTGAGGCAGGGGCCTGTGAAGCAGCGCTGTGTCCGCGAGCTGTTTCGCGTTATTGATCCACTGCGTGACCGAGGTGCCCCATGGCCTTCCTGAATATGCTGCGCAAACGCCTGGGCGGCCTGCTGCTGGTGGTGTTGGGCGTTTCCCTGATTACCTTTTCCATCTCGCACCTGATTCCGGGCGACCCCGCGCGACTGATCGCTGGCGACCGCGCCACCGACGCCATCGTCGACAACATCCGCCACCAGTTGGGGCTGGACCTGCCGCTGTATCAACAATACGGCCGCTACATGCTCGACCTGCTGCACGGCGACCTGGGCACGTCGATTCGCACCCATCGCCCGGTGCTGGAAGACTTGCAGGCGTTTTTTCCGGCAACCCTGGAACTCGCGCTGGCGGCGCTGACCTTGTCGATTCTGGTGGGCGTGCCGTTGGGTGTGCTCTCGGCGGTGTACCACAACCGCTTTATCGATCAGGTCGCGCGCACCCTGGCGGTGACCGGGATTTCGACCCCGGCGTTCTGGCTCGGGCTGGGCCTGATCGTGCTGTTCTACGGCCACCTGAACTGGCTGCCCGGCAGCGGGCGTCTGGATGAAGGGCTGGACCCGCCCCGAACCGTCACCGGTTTTTACCTGATCGATTCGCTGCTGGCGGGCGACACCGGGCTGTTCTTCAACGCCCTGCAGCACCTGATTCTGCCGACCATCACCCTCGGCTTCGTCAACCTCGGCGTGGTGGCGCGGCAGATCCGTTCGGCGATGCTCGACCAGCTCGGCGAAGACTACATCCGTACCGCGCGTGCCTACGGCCTGTCGAAATGGGCGGTAATTCTGCGTCACGCCTTGCCCAACGCGCTGATTCCCTCGGTCACTGTACTGGGCCTGACCCTGGGCGATCTGCTCTACGGCGCGGTGCTCACCGAAACCGTGTTCGCCTGGCCGGGCATGGGCGCTTACGTGGTCAAGTCGATCCAGTCGCTGGATTTCCCGGCGGTGATGGGTTTCGCGATCATGGTTTCTTTCATTTATGTGCTGCTGAACATGGCGATCGATCTGCTGTACCGCCTGATCGATCCGCGCATTGGCGAGGTCAACTGATATGACTACCCCGATCACCGCGCCCGCCGTGGCGCCATTGCCGGCCGCGTCGCGCTGGCAGGACAAATGGGCGTATCTGGCCCACCAGATCCGCCGCAGTCCGCTGACTATGGCCGGGCTGCTGATCACCGTGATGGTGCTGTTGGTGATGGCCTTCGCGCCGTGGCTCGCGTCCCATGATCCCAATGCCCTGAACCTGACCCAGCGCCTGGCCGCGCCGTCCGCCGCCCACTGGTTCGGCACCGACGAAGTGGGCCGCGACCTGTTCAGCCGGGTGCTGTACGGCAGTCGGCAATCCGTCGGCGTTGGCCTGTTCGTGGCCTTCGCGTCGTGCTTTGCCGGCGGCTTGCTGGGTTGCATGTCCGGGATCATTGGCGGGCGCTTTGACGGCCTGATCATGCGCCTGATGGACATCATGCTCTCGGTGCCTTCGCTGGTGCTGATCATGGCCCTGGCCGCCGCGCTGGGCCCGAGCCTGTTTAATGCCATGCTGGCGATCACACTGGTGCGGATTCCGTTCTACGTGCGCCTGGCCCGGGGGCAGGCCCTGAGCATTCGGCAGATGGGCTACGTCAAAGCCGCCGAAACCTTCGGCGCCGGGCGCTGGCACATGGTCATCTGGCACGTGGCGCGCAACGCCATGCCGCCGTTGCTGGTGCAGCTGAGCCTGGACATCGGCAGCGCCATCCTCATGGCCTCGGCCCTGGGCTTCATCGGCCTCGGCGCGCAACAGCCGACGGCGGAGTGGGGCGCGATGGTCGCGACCGGGCGCAACTACATCCTCGATCAATGGTGGTACTCGACCTTTCCCGGCGTGGCGATTCTGATCACCGCCACCGGTTTCAACCTTTTGGGCGACGGCGTGCGTGACTTGCTCGACCCACGGCAGCAGGGGAAATGACCATGCAGGCTTCCGCTCAACAACCTCTGGCCGAGCAGGCCCCGGTGCTGGTCATCGACGACCTGCGCATCGAATTCCCGGCGTACAAGAGCACCGTCAAAGCGCTCAACGGCGTCTCGCTGCACGTCAATCCCGGTGAGATCGTCGGGGTCATTGGCGAGTCCGGCTCGGGCAAGTCGGTCACCGCGATGCTCAGCCTGCGTTTGCTGCCGGAGCGTTCTTACGACGTGAAAGGCGGCAGCCTGAGTATTCTCGGCCGCGACATGCTCACCGCCAAAGAGAAGGACCTGCTGAGTGTCCGTGGCCGCGACGCCGCGATGATCTTTCAGGAGCCCATGACCGCCCTCAATCCGACCCGCCGCATCGGCCAGCAGATGCTCGACGTGATCATCCATCACCAGCGCCTGAGCAAGGCCGACGCCAAGGCCAAAGCCATCGCGTTGCTGCGGGACATGCACATCGCCGACCCCGAGCAGGTGATGAACAGCTACCCCTTCGAGCTCTCCGGCGGCATGCGTCAGCGGGTGATGATCGCCCTGGCGTTTTCCTGCGACCCGCAATTGCTGATCGCCGACGAACCGACCACCGCGCTGGACGTCACGGTGCAGCGGCAAGTGCTGTTGCTGCTGCGGGAAAAGGCCCGGGCGCGGGGCACGGCGATTCTGCTGATCACCCACGACATGGCGCTGGTGTCGCAGTTCTGCGACCGGGTTTACGTGATGTACACCGGCGCGGTGGTGGAGCAGGGCGTCACCGCGCA
Organism: Pseudomonas sp. AK106; assembly: GCF_053903055.1. Classification (NCBI taxonomy): domain Bacteria; kingdom Pseudomonadati; phylum Pseudomonadota; class Gammaproteobacteria; order Pseudomonadales; family Pseudomonadaceae; genus Pseudomonas; species Pseudomonas sp. AK106. The sequence continues at coordinate 2,930,771 of NZ_CP096426.1, read as the reverse complement.
GGTGATGGCCGACCCGCGACACCCGTACACCCAGGGCCTGTTCAGCGGGTTGCCGGAGCAGGTCGAGCCGGGCCAGGACCTGATGACCATTCCCGGGCAGGTGCCCAATCTGTCGGCGTTGCCGGAAGGCTGCACGTTCCTGGATCGCTGCGCCCATGCCACGGCCCAATGCCTGCAGCGCCCGCCAATGCAGACCATCGACGCCGCCGCAGACCGCAAGAGCGCCTGCTGGTTGAGCGCGCCTTCACACGCCACCCCACAGGAGTCGCGGCCATGAACCGTTCAGCGCTGCAGACCTTGCCCGGCGCAAGCCCGACCATCCTCGGCCTGCAAGACGTGCGCGTGCATTACCCGATGGGCAAGGACTGGCTTGGCCGACCCAAGGCCCAGGCCCATGCCCTGAACGGCATCGATCTGCAGGTCCGCTCCGGCGAGACTCTCGGTGTAGTGGGAGAGTCTGGCTGCGGCAAAAGCACCCTGGCGCAGTTGTTGATGGGCTTGATCAAGCCAACATCCGGGCGCCTCGACTGGATCTACAACAGCGACAAGGAGCGCAGCAGCAACGTGCAGATCGTGTTTCAGGACCCGCAGTCGTCCCTCGACCCCAGGATGCCGGTGTGGAAAGTGATCACCGAGCCGTTGTTCGTCCAGCGTTCGGCGCCGCGCCACGAGATGCGTGGCATTGCCGCGAAGGTGGCGGCTCAGGTGGGCATTCGCACGGAATACCTTGATCGCTTTCCCCACCAGTTTTCCGGAGGGCAGCGTCAGCGGATTGCGATTGCCCGCGCCTTGTCGTCGAACCCGGACATCATCGTGCTGGACGAGCCGACCTCGGCACTGGACATTTCGGTGCAGGCGCAGATTCTCAATCTGCTGGCCGAGCTGCAGCGCAGCCGCGACCTGACCTACATCCTGATCTCCCACAACGTCTCGGTGGTGCGGCACATGGCCGACCGGGTGGCGGTGATGTACCTGGGGCAGATTGTGGAGTTGGGGACGGCGGCGGAGGTGCTTGAGCGGCCGCGTCATCCGTATACGCAGCTGTTGCTGGAGGCAGTGCCGAGGCTGGGGGTGGCGGTGGACGATGGGCAAGTGTCGGCGCCGACCGAGCTGCCGGGCAATCGAACGTTGCCGACGGGGTGTTTTTTCCGGGATCGCTGCCCGAAAGCCACCCACGGCTGCGAAAAGCCCCAGGCGTTACTACCGGCAAAAGGCGGTGAGGCGTCCGTGCGCTGTCATCTCGAGTCGTAAGTGAGGAGGGAACTCGACTGGGGAGCGACTGACTGGGAAGGGGACTGATTTATTTACAGCGCTTCACCGTAAATTAATCTGTCTCCCGGTTAGCTTATTCCATCGGGGACAGATTGATTTATCAAAGGAGCGCGATAAATAAATCAGTCCCCTATAAACAAAAGAAGCGCGATAAATAAATCAGTCCCCTATAAACAAGTCCCCTATAAACACCGTCCCCTATAAACACCCTAAAGATCAATGGCTGTTCATCCACGGTCGGCCCGCTGGCTTGCCTTTCAGCAGTGGGGAGGGGATTTGGGGAGGGGACTGATTTATTTACAGCGCTTCACCGTAAATTAATCTGTCTCCCGGCTCGCTTATGCCATCGGGGACAGATTGATTTATCAAAGAAGCGCGATAAATAAATCAGTCCCCTATAAACACCCTAAAGATCAATGGCTGATCATCCACGGTCGGCCCGCTGGCTTGCCTTTCAGGGCGTGGGGATTGGCTTTGGTGGGTTCGAGCCGTTTCGTCGGGCCGCAGCAACTGCAGCCGCTGGGGTGCCCCCGGCTCTCTTTGTATTGGTCCATGGTTTTTGGCGCGTGGGCGCTTTGCTCGTTGCGGGCGATGGCGCTGCGGGTGTTGCCGGGCATCGTGCTCAGCCCCGGCGCGGAGAGAATCACCCGCAGGCTCGATGCGCCGCACGCCGGGCACTCGCACGGCAGCGCGCTCTCGGCCATGGGTCGCAGCGATGTGAAATCCCCGCATTCAGGGCAGTCGTATTCGTACATGGGCATGGCTCAAATCCTTTAGTCGGCGTGGGTTCTGCAGGCGCGAATTCCTTCGCGACTGCAGGTCAGGCGTCAGCCCAGCGTTACTTATCCTGCGCGATCGGCAAGTCCACGGTGCCGTCGATGAATTTTGTCGGGCCGTTGGCGTTGGGGTTGATGTCGAATTTGAAGATCTCGGTCGGCAGCCACAACGTCGCGCACGCGTTGGGGATGTCGACCACGCCGCTGATGTGACCCTGCACCGGTGCCGAGCCCAACAGCGAGTAACCCTGGGCCGGGGAGTAACCGAACTTGGTCATGTAGTTGATCGCGTTCAGGCACGCCTGGCGGTAGGCGACGTTGACGTCCAGGTAGTGCTGCTGGCCGGCTTCGTCGACCGAGATGCCTTCGAAGATCAGGTAGTTGTTGTAGTTCGGCACGATAGGACTTGGCTTGAAGACCGGGTTTTTGATCCCGTACTTGGCCATGCCGTCCTTGATCAGCTCGACGCGCATGTGCACCCAGCCGGCCATTTCGATGGCGCCGCAGAAGGTGATTTCGCCGTCGCCCTGGCTGAAGTGCAAGTCGCCCACGGACAAACCCGCGCCGTCCACGTAGACCGGGAAGAACACTTTCGAGCCTCGGGACAAATCCTTGATGTCGCAGTTGCCACCGTGCTCACGGGGCGGCACGGTGCGGGCGCCAGTGGCGGCGGCGAGGTCCCGGGCCGGGCCTTTGAGTTTGCCCAGGTGCGCCGTGCTGGCGCAGGGCGGACAGGCCAGTGCCGGGACGCGGTCAGGGTCGGTGTCGATCAGTTCCTGCTCACGTCGGTTCCACTCGGCGAGCATCTTGTGGTCCGGCAGGCAGCCGATCAGGCCGGGGTGAATCAAACCTGCGAACTCGACGCTGGGAATGTGCCGGGAGCTGGTCATCATGCCTTTGAAATCCCAGATGGATTTCTGCGCCAGGGGGAAATGCTCGGTGAGGAAGCCGCCGCCGTTCTGCTTGGAAAAAAAGCCGTTGAAGCCCCATTGCGAATCGGCTCGCGCGCCGATGTCCAGCAGCTCCACCACCAGCAGGTCGCCGGGCTGGGCGCCGTGCACACCCACCGGCCCGGAGAGGTAATGCACGGTGGTCAGGTCGACGTCGCGGACGTCGCTGGCATCGTCGTTGTTCTTGATCGCGCCAGCGGTCCAGTCGTAGGTTTCGAGGATGAAATCATCCCCCGGCTTGACCCAGCAAGCCATCGGGATGTCCGGGTGCCAGCGGTTGTGGATCTGCTCGTTTTCGGTGACAGGCTGGTTGAGGTCGACTTTGATCAAGGTATCGGTCATGGGGGGTTCTCCTTGGGTTTCGGGTCAATCAAATAGGGCGTGGAGGTCCACGCTGACGCCATCGCGAGCAAGCTCACTCCTACAAGAGCGCACCCCAACTGTAGGAGTGAGCTTGCTCGCGATTACGTCCGATCTGACGCTGCATATCTCCGGGCCTTGCTACACCGACAAATACCGACTGATCGTCGCTTCATCGACGTTGCCCCGGGTTTCTTCGATGACGAAGCGGCCTTTCTCGATCACCAGCAACCGGTCGGCGATTTCCAGGGTGAACGACAGCACCTGCTCGGAGACGATGATCGTCAGGTTGCGGAGGGTGCGGATCTCTTTGAGGGTGCGGGCGATGTCCTTGATGATCGACGGCTGGATGCCTTCGGTGGGCTCGTCGAGCAATAACACCTTGGGATTGGTCGCCAGGGCCCGGGCGATGGCCAGCTGCTGTTGCTGGCCGCCGGACAGGTTGCCGCCGCGTCGGCTGCGCATGTCGAACAGCACCGGGAACAGCGCGTACAGGTCTTCCGGCACCTGGCCGCCCGCTGAGGCGGGGAGGCCGGTCTGAATGTTTTCCAGCACGCTCATCGACGGAAAAATCATCCGGCCCTGGGGCACGTAGGCCATGCCCTCGGTGACACGGTTATGGGTTTCCATGGCGGACACGTCCACGCCGTCCAGCTGAACCTGGCCGCTCCATTGCGGCAGGATGCCCATCAGGCTTTTGAACAGGGTCGTCTTGCCCATGCCGTTGCGGCCCATCACCGCGACTATTTCCTGTTTCTGCACCGAGAGGCTCAGGTCGTGGAGGACCTGACTCTGGCCATAGCCACACGCCAGCTGCTGAATGTTGAACATGCTGCGCTCCTTAATGGCCCAGATAAACTTCGATGACTTTCGGGTTGTTCTGCACCGACTCCATGCTGCCTTCGGCCAGCACCTTGCCTTGATGCAGCACCGTGACCTTGTGCGCGATGCTCTTGACGAACTCCATGTCGTGCTCGATCACCAGCACCGAGCGGCCCTGGCTGATGCGATTCAACAGGTCGGCGGTTTGCGCCCGCTCGCTGACACTCATGCCCGCCACCGGCTCGTCGAGCATCAGCAGTTCCGGGTCCTGCATCAGCAACATGCCAATCTCCAGCCACTGCTTCTGGCCGTGGGATAACAGGCCCGCCTGCTGCTGCAGCCAGTCACCGAGGAAGATCTCGGCGGCCACTTGATTGACCCGGTCCAGCACCTCCTGAGTGCGCTTGAAAAACAGCGCGCCGAACACTGACCGGCCCGCCGGAAACGACATCTCCAGGTTCTCGAACACGCTCAGGTTGTCGTAGATCGACGGCGTCTGGAATTTGCGCCCGACCCCTGCGCGGACGATGTCGTACTCGTTCATTTTGGTCAGCTCGCGGTCCTTGAACTGGATGCTGCCGCCCGTGGCCCGGGTCTTGCCGCAGATCAGGTCGAGGACCGTGGTCTTACCCGCGCCGTTGGGGCCGATGACCACCCGCACTTCGTTGCGGTCGATGTACAGGTTGAGGTCGTCCACCGCCTTGAAGCCGTCGAACGAAACGGTCAGCCCTTCAATGGCCAGGACCGGTTTGTTCATCTGAAAGCCTGTGGCGCGGGTCATGGCTGAATCTCCATCGGGCTGGCAGCTTGCTTGTCAGCGGGGGCGGGGGTTGGCGTGATGACCGGGGCAGGGGAGGCAATCACCAGTGCCGGCTTGCGCGTCACGCCCGACAACCATTTGCGCCCGTGGCTTTCCCACAAACCGGCCAGGCCGTTGGGGAAATACATGACCACGGCGATGAACAGCCCGCCCATGAGGTACAGCCACAATTCGGGGAACGACTCGGAGAAGTAGGTCTTGCCGTAGTTGACCAGCAGCGAGCCGTACACCGCGCCCAGCAGCGACATGCGCCCGCCCACGGCGGCGAAAATCACCATCTCGATGGACGGCACGATGCCCACGAACGAGGGCGACATGAACCCCACCTGCAAGGCGAACATCGCCCCGCCGATGGCCGAGAAACACGCCGCGACGCAGTACACGAAAACCTTGAACGCCGCCACGTCGTAACCGGAAAACCGTACCCGCTCTTCCTTGTCGCGCATGGCCATCAGCAGCCGGCCCAGCTTGGAGGCGAGGATGAACTTGCCAAACAGGATGCAGGCGAACAGCAGCCCTGCATTGACGAAGTACAACAGCAGCCTGGCGCTGTCGCTGCGGATGTCCCAGCCCAGCAGTGTCTTGAGGTCTGTGATGCCGTTGATCCCGCCGGTCAAGCCTTGCTGGCCGATGATCAGCACCGTGAGGATCAACGCGATGGCCTGGGTGACGATGGAAAAATACACATCGCCCACCCGGCGTCTGAACAGCGCGACGCCAATGATCAAAGCCAGGAGCACCGGCAACACGATGATCGCGATCAAGGTGAACGTGAAGCTGTGAAACGGCGCCCACAGCCCGGGCAATTCGGTGATCTGGTTCCAGTCCATGAAGTCCGGAATCCCGGGCGTGGACTGGATCTTGGTGCTTTCCGGATCTGAGGCTTCGAGCTTGAGGAACATCGCCATGCAATACCCGCCCAGGCCGAAGAACACCCCTTGGCCCAGGCTGAGAATGCCGCCGTACCCCCAGCACAACACCAGGCCCACGGCGACGAACGCGTAGGTCAGGTATTTGCCGACCATGTTCAGGCGAAAGGCGTCCAGGGTCAGGGGGAAGACCACCAGAATCAGGGCCGCAAGGATCAGCAGGCCGATTACGCCCTGGCGTCCGCCGAGCATTTTGTTTAGCGCGTTCATGGGGCTACCTCTCTGGCGCACACTTATTTACGGACCTTGCTGGCAAACAACCCCTGGGGGCGCATCAACAGGATCAGGATCACGGCGGACAGGGTCAGGACTTTGGCCATCGAGCCACTCATGAAGAACTCCGACAGGGACTGGGTCTGGGCAATGGCGAACGCCGAGGCAATGGTGCCGAACAGGCTGGCCGCGCCGCCGAACACCACCACCAGAAAGGTGTCGACGATGTACAGGGAACCTGCGGTGGGGCCGGTGGAACCGATGGTGGTGAACGCTGCGCCCGCTACCCCGGCAACGCCGCAGCCCAGGGCGAAAGTCATGCGGTCAACCTTGCGGGTGTTGATGCCCACCGCCCGGCTCATGATCCGGTTCTGCACCGTGGCGCGGACGTGCAGCCCCCAGCGGGTGCGGTACAGCATCAGAAAAATCCCGCCCGTCATCAGCACGGTTAGGCCCATGACGAACAGGCCGTTGCGCGGGATCTCGATGGCGTCGGTGAGGTTGACCGCGCCCATCAGCCATTCGGGCGGGTTGGCGCTGACTTCACGGGCGCCGAAGATGGAGCGGAAGGCTTGCTGCATGACCAGGGACAGGCCCCAAGTCGCCAGCAGGGTGTCGAGCGGTCGATGGTAAAGGCGACTGATCATCACCCACTCCACCACCCAGCCCACGGCACCGGCCACCACGAACGACAACGCGATGGCAAAGAAGAAATAGTACGGCTGCATCCACGGGCACCAGGTCTGCACCAGGGTCGACAGCAGATAAGTCGTGTAGGCGCCGATGGTGAGGAATTCACCGTGGGCCATGTTGATCACGCCCATCTGACCAAAGATGATCGCCAGCCCCAGGGCCATCAACAACAGCACGCAGAACACGGAAAGCCCGTTGAACCCCTGCATGGCCGCGATGGCACCAAATTCCGATAGCCATTCCATGGTGGTCCCTCCTCGGGAAGCTGTGTGGGTTTAGGATTGGGGGTCGGGACCAGCTGTAAGCTGTAAGCTTCAAGCGGCAAGTAAAAGCGAGAGCAACTGCAACGCACACCGCTTCCACTTGCCGCTTGCAGCTAACCGCTTACAGCTACCGCGCAGCGGCCTACTGATAGCCCTTCGGAAACGGATTCGGCTCGATCAGCTCCGACTCGTAAACCACTTTGAACTGGCCGTCAGCCTGGACTTCACCGATGCGGGTCTTGCTCCACAGGTGATGGTTTTCGTGAATCTTCACGTAGCCTTCAGGCGCGGTGTTCAGCTCGATGCCGGGGGAGGCAGCCACCACTTTGTCGACGTCGAAGCTGCCGGCTTTCTCGACCGCCGCTTTCCATAACCACGGACCGAGGTAGGCGGCCTGGGTCACGTCGCCCATCACCGAATCCTTGCCGTACTTGGCCTTGAACGCCTCAACGAACGCCTTGTTGTTGGGGTTATCCAGGCTCTGGAAATACTTCATCGACGCGAAGAAGCCCTTCATGTTCTCGCCGCCAATGCCCAGCAGTTCGTCTTCGGTGACCGACAGGGTCAACAGCGTCTGCTTGGTGGAATCGACGCCTGCGGCTTTGAGCTGCTTGTAGAACGCCACGTTGGAGCCGCCCACGACCGCGGCGAAGACCACGTCGGGTTTCTTCAATTTGACTTTGTTGATCAGCGAGCCGAACTGGGTATTGCCCAGCGGGTAGTAGTCTTCGCCGACGACCGTGCCGTGGAGCACGTTTTCGATGTGCTTGCGGGCGATCTTCATTGAGGTGCGCGGCCAGATGTAATCCGAACCGATCAGGTAAAAAGTCTTGGCCCCTTTGGTCTTGGCGATCCAGTCCAGGCTGGCCAGGATCTGCTGGGTGGCTTCTTGCCCGGTGTAAATCACGTTTTTCGACTGTTCCAGCCCTTCGTAGAAGGTCGGGTAGTACAACAGGCCGTTTTCTTTCTCGAACACCGGCAACACCGCTTTACGCGACGCCGAGGTCCAGCAGCCGAACACCGTGGCCACCTTGTCGTTGACCAGCAGCTTGCGGGCTTTCTCGGCGAAGGTCGGCCAGTCGGACGCGCCGTCTTCCTGAACGATCTTGATCTGGCGACCGAGGATGCCGCCCGACGCGTTGATCTGGTCGATGGCCAGGCGTTCGGCCTGGATCGAACCGGTTTCGGAGATCGCCATGGTGCCGGTGGCCGAGTGCAGCTGGCCGACGGTCACTTCGGTCGGCGTGACCGCCAGACCGGTGCTGTTGGCGTCGTCGGCCAGGGTCATCTGGCTGAACACGCTGGCGGCGATCAGCGAAAGGGCGGCCGCCCCCAATGCGAGGCGTCGGGGGAAAAAGCGCGTGGGGCCTGTCAGTCGTGAATCCATGTTCCCGCTCCTGTGCTGGTGATTCGCGGCGCCGGGTGAGGGGCCTTCGCGAGCTGCGAGCAAGGATGAGGCGGGCGCGGGAATCGGGGTATACGCAGCGTGACGTATGCGCGTACGTCATTTGACGTAGGGGCGGGAACGCCGGACCGAGGCATAATTGCGCCCGCGGCACAGAAGTTGCTGTTTAAACACAGGTCTCAGTTTCGCGCCAGCAAGGACGGTGAGTGGCGAATTCGCTCTTTCTCATCAGGAACCACTCAGTGCGCCCCTCCGGCTCTCAACGCATCATCAAGGTGCGCCGCGATTACAATCGTCTGGTCGCCGACGAGACCATGGAAGACTACGCGTTGCGTTTCACGCCCAAGTCCTTTCGCAAATGGTCGGAATTCCGCATCGCCAACACCGCTGTCGGGGCCGTGTCGTTCCTGGCGCTGGAAGCCATCGGCGGCGCGCTGGTCATGAGCTACGGCTTCACCAACACCTTATGGGCCATCATCGCCATGACGGTGGTGATCTTCCTCACCGGGCTGCCCATCAGCTACTACGCCGCGCGCTATGGCGTGGACATGGACCTGCTGACGCGAGGCGCCGGCTTCGGCTACATCGGCTCGACCATCACCTCGTTGATCTACGCCAGTTTCACCTTCCTGTTTTTCGCCCTGGAAGCGGCGATCATGGCCCTGGCGCTGGAGCTGTACACCCACATTCCGCTGGCGCTGGCGTACGTGATCTGCTCAATCATCGTCATCCCGCTGGTGGCCTACGGCATCACCCTGATCAGCCGCCTGCAAATGTGGTCGCAACCCTTGTGGCTGACGTTGCTGATCGTGCCGTACGTGTTCGTGATCTGGAAAAACCCCGACGCGCTGGCCGACCTCACCACCTTTGCCGGCCGGGAGGGCGAGGGCGGCACGTTCAATCTGCTGCTGTTCGGCGCCGCGTTCAGCGTGGCGTTGTCCCTGGTGACCCAGATCGGCGAGCAGGTGGACTACCTGCGCTTTTTGCCGGAAAAAACCCGCCGCAACCGCAAGCGCTGGTGGGCCGCGCTGCTGATGGCCGGGCCCGGCTGGGTCATCCCCGGCGGCCTGAAAATCATGGCCGGCGCCTTTCTTGCCTTTCTCGCCCTGCAACACCAAGTGCCGATCGAACGCGCGGCCGAGCCGACGCAGATGTACCTGGTGGCGTTCAACTACGTGTTTGCCTCCCCGGAATGGGCGCTGGCGGCCATGGTGCTGTTCGTGATCATTTCCCAGATCAAGATCAACATGACCAACGCCTATGCCGGGTCTCTGGCCTGGTCAAACTTCTTCGCCCGGGTCACCCACAGCCATCCGGGCCGGGTGGTCTGGCTGGTGTTCAACGTCGCTATCGCCTTGATCCTCATGGAGCTGGGCGTGTTCGACGCCATCGAGGAAGTGCTCGGCCTGTATGCCAACGTCGCCATCGCCTGGATCGGCGCGCTGGTGGCCGATCTGGTGATCAACAAACCCCTCGGCCTCTCGCCCAAGCACATCGAATTCAAGCGCGCGCACCTGTACGACATCAACCCGGTGGGCGTCGGCGCGATGTTTATTGCGTCACTGCTGTCGATGTGCGCCCATTTCGGTGCGCTGGGGGAGGTGGCCCGGGCTGCGCCGCCGCTGATTTCCCTGACCAGCGCCCTGATCGCGGCGCCGTTGATCGCCTGGCTGACCCAAGGCCGTTACTACATCTCCCGGGACAGCGACCCCGGTTTGCTGTTCCCCCTCGGCCGCCAGACCAGCCTGCGCTGTGGCGTGTGCAGCAACCGTTTCGAAACCCCGGACATGGCCTGGTGCCCGGCCTACGGTTCGCCCATCTGCTCGTTGTGCTGTTCCCTGGACGCCCGCTGCGGCGATCAATGCAAAACCCGCTCGCGGCTGTCGACGCAGTTCGAGGACCTGATCGCCCGCCTGCTGCCCCGCTTGCCACGCCAATACCTGCACACCCGGCTGGCGCACTACCTGGGCCTGCTCACCGTGTTGGTGCTGACCCTGACCGGGGCGCTGACGATGATTTACAGCCAGGTCTCACACGGCTTGATCGATCAATCGCCGCAAGTGCATCACACCCTGATGCTGGCGTTTCTCAAGGCGTTCCTGACCTTTTGCGTGTTCGCCGGCGTACTGGCCTGGTGGGTGGTGCTGACCCGGGAGAGCCGGCGCGTGGCCCTGGAAGAATCCGAGCGGCAGACCGCGTTGCTGATGCAGGAAATCGAGGCGCACCACAAAACCGATCAGGCGTTGCAGGAAGCCAAGGAAGCCTCGGAGGCCGCCAACGCCGCCAAGAGCCGCTATGTCACCGGGCTTTCCCACGAACTGCGCACACCGCTCAACAGCATTCTGGGTTTCACCCAGATCCTGCAACGGGACAGCGCCACCCCGAGCAAACATCTGGATTCCCTGGCGACCATCATGCGCAGCAGTTCGCATTTGTTGTCGCTGATCGACGGCCTGCTGGACGTGGCCAAGATCGAAGCCGGCAAGCTGCGACTGGAGCCGACGGAAATCCTGTTCCAGGAGTTTCTCGACGACCTTGAGAAAATGTTCGCCAGCCCGGCCCGGGAAAAAGGCCTGCACTTTCGCCTGGAGCTGATCGGGCGCATGCCGGAAGTGGTGCGCGGTGACGAGAAGCGGGTGCGGCAGATTCTGATCAACCTGCTGGGCAACGCGATCAACTTCACTGACAGCGGGGAAGTCTGCCTGCGGGTCAGTTACCGGCGCGAGACCGCGACCTTCGACATCATCGACACCGGAATCGGCATCGCGCCGGATCAGATCGAACGGATTTTTCAGCCGTTCGAACGGGGCGGGCTGGTACGCCAGGACAACGGCGTGGGCCTGGGGCTGACCATCACGCGGATGCTCACGGCGCTGATGGGCGGCGCCTTGTTCGTCAGCAGTCAACCGGAGGAAGGCACGCGGTTTCAGGTGCGGCTGTTCCTGTCCGAAGTGCGGGTGCCCAAGGCGATCATCGACGTCAACCACGACGTCATCGGTTACGACGGTCCGCGCCGGCTGATTCTGGTGGTGGACGATCACATCGAGCACCGCAAGGTCATCAGCGGCATGCTCATGCCCCTGGGTTTTGAGGTGGCTCAGGCGGCCAACGGGCAAGAGGCGGTCAGGCAGGTGTCGCTGTTGCACCCGGACCTGATCCTGATGGACCTGTCCATGCCGGACATGGACGGTTGGGCGACCAGCCGTATGATCCGCCGCAACGCGCTGTCCCTGGCGCCGATCATCGTGCTGTCGGCCAATGCCAATGCCTTCGCCGATGACAAGGAACGCAGCCTGCAGGTGTGCAATGACTACCTGGCCAAACCCCTGCATTTGCCGCAACTGCTGGACCGGATTCAGCACCATCTGCAACTGACCTGGCAGCGGCGTTTGCGCAGCGCCCCGTTGCTCGTGCAAACGCCGGTGGTGTTGCCGTCGCGCGAAGATCTGGAAGAGCTGTATGAGCTGTGCGGCCTGGGCTATATCCGCGGCATCCAACAAAAACTCGACGCCATCGAGCGCGAGAACACCCACAGCACCGGCTTTGTCACCCGCCTGCGAACCCTGGCGTCAGGTTTTCGCTTGGATGAACTCAGTCTTCAATTGAAGGAGGCCCTTAATGGACGCCATGACCCGAGCCGCTGAAAACGGCGTCATCCTGATCGTCGATGACGTACCCGATAACCTGGCGCTGCTGTCCGATGCCCTGGACGAGGCGGGGTACATGGTGCTGGTGGCGCTGGACGGGCACAGCGCGTTGACTCGCATCCAGCGTCGGCGTCCGGACCTGATTCTGCTGGACGCGATGATGCCCGGCCTGAACGGCTTCGACACTTGCCGCCTGATCAAGGCGCAACCGGACACCGCCAACATCCCCGTGCTGTTCATGACCGCGCTGACCGACAGCGAGCACGTGGTCCAGGGTTTCGAGGCAGGCGCTATCGACTACGTCACCAAGCCGATCGAGTGCGCTGAAATGCTGGCCCGGGTCGCGTCGCATTTGCGCACCGCGCGCATCCTGCACACCGCCCGCACGGCGTCGCAGCCGGTGACGTTCGAAGACAAATCCGCCTACGGCAAACTGTCCCGTCGCTTCCAGCTCACCGACCGGGAAATCGAAGTGCTGCGCTGGGTGTCCTTCGGCAAAACCAACAAAGACATCGCCGACATCCTGCAACTGAGTCCGCGAACGGTGAACAAACACCTGGAACACATCTACATCAAACTGGGCGTCGAAACCCGCACCGCCGCCACCTCCGTGGCCATGGCGGCAATGACCGAGCGGGTGTGATCCCCGGGATACGAAGATCAAAAGCAGATCAAGAGCTTCCCGGCTGAAGCCGGTCCTACACAGACTGTGTGAAAACCTAGCCAACCTGCCTCAGATCTAAGAAAATGCCCCGCATCGAAAGATGCGGGGCATTTTCTTATGGCGTACATCCAGGGCGAATCTCGAAACCAGACCAGCCTGTTTCCGGTTTCCATCGACGAAGTCATTCCCGAAGACCATCTTGTCCGAGTCATTGACGCCTATGTTTCGCGCCTGGATCTCAGGGTTCTGGGGTTCGATAAAGCTATTCCCAAGGGCAACGGACGTCCGCCCTACAACCCCGCCGACCTGCTCAAACTCTACATCTACGGCTACTTCCAGCGCATACGGTCTTCGCGCCGGCTTGAGGCTGAGTGCCAACGCAACATCGAAGTCATGTGGCTGCTCAACCGCCTCGCGCCGGACTTCAAAACCATCGCCGACTTCCGCAAAGATAACGCCACTGCGTTCTCCGCAACGTGCCGCGCGTTTGTTCAGTTCTGCCGTTCGGCAGGCCTGGTAAAAGGTGATCTGGTTGCTATTGATGGCAGCAAATTCAAGGCCGTAGCCTCGGCCCGTCGTCACATCAGCACCAAGCACCTCAAGCGCGATCAGGAAAAACTTGATCGCCGGATAGCGAAATATCTGGAGGATTTGGATAGCGCGGATCGCGACGAAAATGAAGAGGTTGTGGATCGAAGCGCTGTTAAAACGGTGCTGGCAAAACTGACCGCCAAGCGGGACGACAACCTGACCTGCCAGGCACTGATGGACGAGCTGCAAATCACGCAATTCATCAGCACCGAAAGCGATGCGCGGATGATGCGAGCCCCGCAGGGCATGGCCGTTGCCTACAACGTGCAGACCGCAGTCGACGCTGAAAACAGCCTGATCGTGCACCACGAAGTCACTCAGGATAGCGACGATCGCAAGCAACTGGAGCCGATGGCAAAAGCGACTCAGGAAGTGCTGGAACAGCCGAATCTGACCGTCACGGCTGATGCTGGATACTCCAGCGGCAAGCACTTCCAAGCCTGCGACGACGCGGGCATCACAGCGTATGTACCGATCAATCGAACCATCAACAGCAAGGTCGAAGAGCCCTCGTTTTTCCGTCGGGAAGACTTCACCTATGATCGGGAAAATGATCGTTATCAATGCCCGACAGGCCATTTGCTGACGCTGGTTCAGTTGAACAAGGGAAAGCGTTTCTACCGCGCCAGCGCTGGCGCTTGTGGATCCTGCGCCCTTAAAAACCAATGCACCAAGACCAAATACCGCTCGATCACACGTCATGCCTATGAAGATGCATTTGAGCGAATGGCGCTGCGAATGCAGGCCCACCCGGAAATCGTCGAGGCTCGACGAAGCATCGTTGAGCACCCGTTTGGCAACCTCAAACAATGGATTTACGGCAATGGCCGGTTCCTGCTTCGCCAGCTCAAAGGTGCGCGAACGGAAATGGCGCTGGCGGTGAACGCCTACAACCTGAAAAGAGCGATCAACGTGCTGGGTGTGCGCCGAATGATGGAGTTACTGGCCTGAGGAAGGTCTTTTTCTTCTCTGTATAAATGGAAAATGCCCCGAGTTGATCGGGGCATTTTTTTTGGTTAGCTGCTGAGTAGCTGGTTTTCACACGGTCTGTACAGTCAGAGCCAATCCCACTGGCTGCACCCGGTCTCCTTGTGGGACCGGCTTTAGCCGGGAAGAGGCCGGCTTGAGCGCTGCCAATTCTGCGGTATTGATTAATGGGGACTTGATTAATGGGGACTGATTTATTTACAGGGATTAATGGGGACTGATTTATTTACAGCGCTTCACCGTAAATTAATCTGTCCCCGTGTCCCCGTGTCCCCGTGTCCCCGCGCGTCACAGGTCTCACTGACGGGATGAGGTGCTTGTGCAGGACCGGCTTCAGCCGGGAGGGCGCCAGGCTGCACACCCTCAATCTTTGGATCCAGCCAACCCGTAAACGCCCCGCGTTTGGATAGAAGCTGAATCGATTAACCCCTCAAATAACCACTCCCGATCTTCATTACTCACCGGCCCTAAATTCCCCGTCTTCCCAGCCGAAACATGTTCAGGCCGTGCCTTCTCGTTCTTGCAGCCCTCGTGCAAAGCGCAGCGCACCTATCGGCATCGCACTCTCGTCGCTGTCATCTCTGGTTATGGACACACGCATATGATCAAACGTCTGGGTTTCAGCAAAAAGATCCTGCTGGCCGCTGCACTCATCGTGGTAGTTGCCTTCTCGTGTTTCATTCTGGTGAACGACTTTCGCCAGCGCGAAACCCTGAAGAACAGCGTCGCCTCCGAACTTCAACAGATGGGCAGCCTGACCACGCAAAACATTCAAACCTGGCTCGACAGCCGCACGCAGTTGCTCAACTCCATGGCCCAGCAGATCGCGGTTGACGGTCCGGCGGTGACCAGCCTGCAACGGGCGATCGGTCTGCCGGTTTACCCGGACAACTTCCAGCTCAGTTATTTCGGCAGCAAGGACGGCGTGATGTTTTCCGTGCCCACGGGCAACCGCCCGGCCGACTATGACCCCCGTGCCCGTGGCTGGTACAAGGCGGCCGATGCGGCGCAGGGCATCATCGTGACTGAGCCGTACATCGCCGCGTCGTCGGGCAAGCTGGTGGTGACACTGGCCACGCCGGTGCGCCAGCAATGGCAGATGATCGGCGTCGCGGGCGCGGACATTTCCCTGGACGCCATCAGCAAGACCATCAACTCGCTGAACTTCGGCGGCCATGGTTATGCGTACATCGTCAGTGCTGACGGCAAGATTCTGATCCACCCGGACACCAAGCTGATCCTGAAGAATGTCAGCGAGGCCTACCCGAACGGCGCACCGACCATCGCGCCGGGCGTGGCGGAAATCGAGTCCGGCGGCAAGGCGCAGATCATCTCGTTCACCAAGGTGGAAGGGCTCTCGTCGGCTAACTGGTACGTGGCGTTGGTGCTGGACCGCGACGCGGCCTACTCGATGCTCAGCGAATTCCGCTCGTCCGCGATTCTCGCCATGGTCATTGCCGTGGCGATCATCATGGTGCTGCTGGGGCTGTTGATCCGCGTACTGATGCAGCCGTTGCACCAGATGGGCCGGGCGATGCAGGACATTGCCGACGGCGAGGGTGACCTGACCATGCGTCTGGCCATCGTGTCCCAGGATGAGTTCGGCGCGCTGGCGCAGTCGTTCAACCGTTTCGTGGAGCGTATTCACAGCTCGATCCGCGAAGTGGCGTCGACCGCCGGGCAACTGGGGGAAGTCGCGGCGCGCGTGGTCGGGGCCTCGAACTCGTCGATGGGCAATTCCGATCAGCAGACCAGCCGCACCAGCAGTGTGGCCGCGGCGATCAATCAGCTCGGCGCCGCCGCCCAGGAAATCGCCCAGAACGCCGCGCTGGCGTCGCAGCATTCCAGCGACGCCACGCAACTGGCCAGCGAAGGCCAGGGCGTTGTCAGTCAGACGATCAAGGCGATGAACCAGCTGTCCGAGAAGATCAGCGAGTCGTGTGCCAACATCGAGACGCTGAACAACAAGACCGCGAACATCGGGCAGATTCTGGAAGTGATCACCGGTATCTCTCAGCAGACCAACTTGCTGGCGCTCAACGCCGCCATCGAAGCGGCGCGGGCAGGGGAAGCGGGTCGTGGTTTTGCGGTGGTGGCGGACGAGGTGAGGAACCTGGCGCACCGCACCCAGGATTCGGCGCAGCAGGTGCAGGGGATGATTGAGGAATTGCAGGTGGGCGCGCGGGACGCGGTGATCAACATGACCGAGAGTCAGCGCCAGAGCGAGAACAGTGTGACGATCGCCAATCAGGCGGGCGAACGGCTCAATAGCGTGACCCGCCGGATCAGTGAGATCGATGGGATGAATCAGTCGGTGGCGACGGCGACCGAGGAGCAGACGGCGGTGGTTGAGGCGATCAACGTGGACATTACCGAGATCAATACGCTGAATCAGGAGGGGGTCGATAATCTGAAGTCCACTCTTGATGCTTGTGCGCACTTGGAGCATCAGACGGCGCGGCTGCAGCATTTGGTGGGGACCTTCAGGATCTAGACGCAAGATCAAGATCTAGATCAAGATCAAGATCAAGATCAAGAGCGTCGGCCTAAGGGCCTCTGTTTCGCCTTCGGCGAGTTACTTGGAAAAGCACCCCAAGTAACCAAGGGTGCTTGCTCCTGGCTTGGTTCCTCCTTCGTCGGAATACCCTCACTCCGACGACGCTCCGTGGGCCCGCGCCGAACGGACATCCATGTCCTGACGGCGCTCTCGCCGCATCCCTGCGGCTCGGCCCACTACGCGTCGTCTACGTTCAGCCTGCACCCAAGTCGCGATGGGCGTTGTCTGAACTATTTGTGTTTCAAGATCAAAAGCAGATCAAAGCACGCGTAGTAGGATCGGCTTTAGCCGGGAAGAGGTTAGCTCAGACGCCAACATTGGATCGTTCCCTACGCTCCGCGTGGGAATGCATTCCCTGACGCTCCGCGTCACAGGCCTCACTGACGGGATGCGGTGATCTTGTGGGACCGGCTTCAGCCGGGAAGAGACCAGTCTCCAAACCCTCAATTCTGCAGCGCGCCATCCGACGCCTTCCCAGCTAAAACCAGTTCTACGGTCGAAATGCATTTCCATAGTGGGACCGGCTTCAGCCGGGAAGAGGTCGGTCTGCACACCCTAAATTCCGCCGCGTGACATCTGACGCCTTCCCGGCTAAAGCCAGTGCCCCCGCGGCATCGCGGTGTGCCAACGGACCAACGGCACGAATTATTTGTTTCAGGCTTGCTTTTAACACCCCCATCCCGCCTTTCGCATCCGTCCAACTTGTCTAGCCCGCACGGCGGCTAGACCGCCGTTGCACGTCGACCTGTCCACAAGTCCCGCGAAATATCTCCCCTCAAACCGTCTCCGAAGTGCAATCCCACAGTCATCGTCGGTTCATGGAACTGCCACAGGCTGCCCCTAATGTCACTCGCACCGAACGCGGCCATGGACGGTCGTGCGGCTGATCATTCACTCCCGGCAGGACGCTGGAATCACAAAACCAGAGAAGCCCATGACCGCAGCCATCCACGTCGACCGCCTCAACAAGACCTTCGCCCGAAAGACCGCTTTGGTTGACCTTGCATTGTCTATACAACACGGGGAGATGGTCGCGCTGATCGGCGCGTCCGGGTCCGGTAAATCCACGCTGTTGCGTCACCTGGCCGGGCTGGCCTGTTGCGACCGCAGCAATGGCGGCAGCGTCCAGGTGCTGGGTCGTGAAGTGCAGGCCTCGGGACGGCTCAACGGCAAGGTGCGTCGCCTGCGCGCGGATATCGGCTACATCTTTCAGCAATTCAATCTGGTCAATCGCCTCAGCGTACTCGACAACGTCCTGCTCGGCTGCCTGGGTCGCATGCCGCGCTGGCGTGGAAGCCTCGGCCTGTTCAACGCCGAGGAGAAAGCCCGGGCCATGGCCAACCTTGACCGCGTCGGCCTTGCCGATCTGGCGCCGCAGCGGGCCTCGACCCTGTCCGGCGGCCAGCAGCAGCGGGTGGCCATTGCCCGCGCGCTGACCCAGCAGGCCGAAGTGATTCTTGCCGACGAACCCATTGCCTCCCTCGACCCCGAGTCCGCGCGCAAGGTCATGGAAATCCTCGCCGACATCAATCGCCGGGACGGCAAGACCGTCGTTGTCACCCTGCATCAGGTGGATTACGCCGTGCGCTATTGCCCGCGTGCCGTGGCACTCAAGGGCGGGCGCATTCACTTCGACGGCAACGGCGCCGAGCTCAACAGCCAGTTTCTCAACGACCTGTACGGCGCCGACGCTGACACCAGCCTGATGTTCGACGGCAGCGCGCGGAACACCGAACGACCGCCCCAACTGCTGATGGCCCGCGCCTGATTCAGTTGCGGCACTGACAAACCACATAAACCAGACAACACCCCAACAACCAACCCAGCTCCGGGAGTTCCCCATGTTGAACCGTATCGGGCGCGTCTTCGCGTCTGCCGCTGTCGTCGCCGGTTGCCTGATGGGCACTGCGCAGGCTGATGACAACGTCATCAACTTCGGCATCATGTCCACTGAGTCGTCGCAGAACCTGAAGAGCGTCTGGCAGCCGTTCCTCGACGACATGACGAAAAAGACCGGGCTTAAAGTCAACGCCACCTTCGCCTCCGACTACGCCGGCCTGATCCAGGGCATGCGCTTCAACAAGGTCGATGTGGCCTGGCTCGGCAACAAGGCGGCCATGGAAGCGGTGGACCGTTCCGGCGGCGAGATCTTTGCCCAGACCGCTGCTGCCAACGGTGCGCCCGGGTACTGGAGCGTGATCATTGCGCGCAAGGACAGCCCGATCAATTCGGTCGAGGACATGCTCAAGCACGCCAAGGAACTGACCTTCGGCAACGGTGACCCGAACTCCACCTCGGGCTATCTTGTGCCGGGCTACTACGTCTTCGCGCAGAACCACGTAGACGCTGCCACCGCCTTCAAACGCACGCTGAACTCCAGCCATGAAGTCAACGCCCTCAGCGTAGCCAAAGGGCAACTGGACGTCGCCACCTTCAACACCGAGAGCTGGGACCGTCTGGCAGTCACCCAGCCGGACAAGGCCGCCATGCTCAAGGTCATCTGGAAATCGCCGCTGATCCCCGCCGACCCGATGGTCTGGCGCAAGGGCCTGTCGGACGCGGACAAGAACAAGATCCGCGATTTCTTCGCCAACTACGGCGACACCGACGAAGAAAAGGCCGTGCTGAAGAACATGCAGATGGGCAAGTTCCTCAAGTCCTCGGACGACCAGTTGCTGACCATCCGCCAGCTCGAGCTGTTCAAGCAGAAGACCGAAACCACGGCCAGCACCACCCTCAGCGCCGAAGAGAAGGCCACCCGCCTGAAAGACATCGACGCCGGGCTGACCAAGCTGCAGGACCGTATTTCCGAGCTGGAAAAACAAGGCACCGCCAAGGCGGGTTGATGCACGGGGCGCGCCTGCCTGTGGGGACCAACCCCGTGCAGGCACGGCGCGCCAGTCATGACGCTTCATCCGTTCGCAACCGGACTTTTTATGACCACTCACGCTGCTTACATCGAAGCCGCCGGCAAGCGCAGCTGGCCGCAATACCTGGGCTGGGGCCTGTTCCTGGCGATGATGGCCTGGGCCTGGCACGGCGCGGAAATGAACCCGCTGGCGCTGTACCGCGACTCCGGCAACATGGCGACCTTCGCCGCCGACTTCTTCCCGCCTGACTTCCACGAATGGCGCGCGTACCTCAAGGAAATGATCGTCACGGTGCAGATCGCCCTCTGGGGCACGCTGCTGGCGATCGTCTGCTCGGTACCGCTGGGCATTCTCTGCGCCGACAACATCACGCCGTGGTGGATTCACCAGCCATTGCGCCGGGTCATGGATGCCTTCCGCTCGATCAACGAAATGGTCTTCGCCATGCTCTTCGTGGTCGCTGTCGGCCTGGGCCCGTTTGCCGGTGTCCTGGCGTTGTGGATCAGCACCACCGGCGTGCTCGCCAAGCTGTTCGCCGAAGCGGTGGAAGCGATCGATCCCGGTCCCGTTGAAGGCGTTCGTGCCACCGGCGCCAGTGCCTTGCAGGAAGTGATCTTCGGGGTCATCCCCCAAGTCATGCCGCTGTGGATTTCCTACGCGCTGTACCGCTTCGAATCCAACGTGCGCTCGGCGACGGTGGTGGGGATGGTCGGTGCCGGCGGGATCGGCGTGATCCTCTGGGAAAACATCCGCGCCTTCCAGTTCACCCAGACCTGCTCGGTGCTGCTGGTGATCATCGTGGTGGTGAGCGTCATCGACATTTTCTCCCAGCGCCTGCGCAAGCAGTTCATCTAACGACCACGACAGGAGAGGGTGCGAACCCTTTTTTTAGCCATGCAGTTGTCTAGACAAACCGACACGATGAACCGCGGCTCATTGCCCCGTGAATCCATGACCCGTGAACCCCTGCAGCGTGAACCCAGATACCGCGAACTGGCGCAGACCCTGCGCAGTGAACTCGACCGCTACACCGCCGGCGAATACCTGCCCGCCGAAGTCCAGCTGGCCGCGCGCTTCGAGGTCAACCGCCACACCGTGCGCCGGGCCATCGACGAACTGGTGCGCGAAGGCAGCCTGCTGCGCCGACAGGGCAAAGGCACCCAAGTGCTGGGCCGTCCGCTGGTGTACCCGGTCGCCGCCGGCAGTGCCTACAGCGAATCCCTCGCCGCGCTTGGCCACGGCGTCGAAGCGGTGCTGCTGCAACGCCGGCACTGCACGGCGACGATGGAGGAGGCCGCGCATCTGGGCCTCGAACCCCACGCGCCGCTGATCGAACTGCAAACCCTGCGCCGCCTCGACGGCCAGCCGGTCTGCCTGATTCGCCACCGTTACTGCGCCACCCGCGCGTCGTTGATCGCCGACTACGTCAGCGGCTCGGTGCGCCAGTTCCTCACCGAACGACAGTTGCCGTTGACCCGGACCTTCAGCCTGATCGGCGCGCGCCTGCCCAGTCGCGAAGAGGCCAGTGTGCTGCTGATGCCGCGCCACTTGCCGGCGCTGACGGTGCTGACCCTTTCCCACGATGCGCACGGAAACCCGGTGGAGATTGCCCATTCCACCAGCCGCTCCGACCGCTTCCAGTATCAGATCGTCACCTGATGGAGATGCCCTCGATGACTGCCACACCCGTTTCCTCCAACCCGGCCGACGCCCCGGCACCCGACCATGCCGCTCGCCAGCACTGGATCGGCGTGCTGTCGCGCAGCCGCCGCGCCGAACTGCAGGCCCACGAAGCCGCCCTGCGTGACGCCGACTACCAACTGATCCGCGCGCCGGAAATCGGCATGACCCTGGTGCGGGGCCGCATGGGCGGCAGCGGCGCGCCGTTCAACGTCGGCGAGATGACCGTGACCCGCTGTGTGGTGCGCCTGGCCGATGGCCGCACCGGCTTCAGCTACCTGGCGGGGCGCGACAAGGCCCACGCCGAGCTCGCCGCCCTGGCCGACGCCCATTTGCAGGGCGCGCAACAGGCCCACTGGATCAGCGACCTGATCGACCCGCTGGCCCGTGCGCAGGACCTGCGCCGGGCCCAACAACAAGCCGAAACCGCCGCGACCAAAGTGGACTTCTTCACCCTGGTCAGAGGAGAAAACTGATGAGCACCTCTCTCGCCACTCAATCCTTGCCCGCCTCGCTGTTGCAGCCGACATTCACCGATCCGGTGCTGGATGCCCAGCGCAGTTTTCGCGCCGCGCTCAAGGCCCTGGCCGGCCCCGGTGTCGCGCAAAGCCTGCTCGCTACGCAAACCCCGCCGCACCTTGAAGGCCTCGCCGCGGCCAGTCACGCCCTGTGCCTGGCCTTGCTGGACATCGACACGCCGCTGTGGCTCGCGCCGAAGTTCGACACCCAGGCCATCCGCGCCAACCTGACCTTCCATTGTGGCTGCCCCATCGTCAGCGACCGGCAGAACGCCCGCTTCGCGCTGCTCGACGACAGCCAGTTGCACGACCTCAGCGGTTTCGACCTGGGCAACGATCGCTATCCCGACCAGTCCTGCACGCTGCTGGTCCAGTTGCCGAGTCTGCAGGGAGGCACGCAACTGGCCTGGCGCGGGCCGGGGATCGAAAGCAAAAAACCACGTCAGCCTGCCGTTGCAGGAGGCGTTCTGGCAGGAGCGCGAAGCGCGCAATGACTTCCCCCGCGGGATCGACGTGTTCTTCGTCGCCGGCAGCGAATTGCTCGGCCTCCCGCGCAGCACCCAAGTGCTGTTCAAGCCGCAGCCGTCCACTCTGCAACCGTCCAGCCCTCAACCGTCGACAGGAGCCGTCTGATGTACGTTGCCGTCAAGGGTGGCGAACAGGCCATCGACAATGCCCACAAACTGCTGGCGAAACGACGCCGGGGCGACACGTCCGTCGCCGAACTGGGCGTGGAACAAATCCGTCAGCAACTGCCGCTCGCCGTCGCCCGGGTGATGACCGAAGGCTCGCTGTACGACGCCGAACTCGCCGCGCTGGCGATCAAGCAGTCGGCCGGCGATCTGGTCGAAGCGATCTTCCTGCTGCGCGCCTACCGCACCACGCTGACCCGCTTCAGCGCCAGTCTGCCCATCGACACCTCGGCCATGCAGCTCAACCGGCGTCTGTCGGCCACGTTCAAGGACGTCCCCGGCGGGCAACTACTGGGCCCGACCTTCGATTACACCCACCGTTTGCTGGATTTCACCTTGCTGGCCGAAGGCGAATTTCCCGGCCCCGAGGCCCAGGCCGATGCAGCCGTTCAGGACTGTCCCCGCGTGCTGGGATTGCTGGCCAAAGAAGGCCTGATCAAGGAAGAACAGGACACCGGCGCACCGGTCGCCGACATCACCCGCGAGCCGCTGGAGTACCCGGCCAGTCGCGCCGAACGCTTGCAGGCTCTGGCCCGTGGCGATGAAGGCTTTCTCTTGGCGCTGGGCTATTCGACCCAGCGGGGCTACGGCCGCAATCACCCGTTTGCCGGCGAGATTCGCGTCGGTGAAGTGGAGGTGTGGATCGAGCCGGAAGAGCTGGGCTTTCCGATTTCCATTGGCGCCATTGAGGTGACCGAGTGCGAAATGGTCAACCAGTTCGTCGGTTCCGCCACCGAGCTGCCGCAATTCACGCGCGGCTATGGCCTGGCCTTCGGGCATGCCGAGCGCAAAGCCATGGGCATGGCGCTGGTGGACCGCTCGTTGCGCGCAGGGGAATACAGCGAGGAAATCGTCTCGCCGGCCCAGCAGGAAGAGTTCGTGCTCGCCCACTGCGACAACGTCGAGGCCGCCGGTTTCGTCTCGCACCTGAAACTGCCGCACTACGTGGACTTCCAGTCCGAACTGGAGCTGATCCGCAAACTGCGCACGCCCTCCAAGGAGTCGGCTCAATGAACGCCGCCACGCAGCCCCGTCCACAGGCCCCGCGAGACGAGGCATACAACTTTGCCTATCTGGATGAACAGACCAAACGCATGATCCGTCGCGGCCTGCTCAAGGCCGTGGCGATTCCCGGTTACCAAGTGCCCTTCGGTGGTCGCGAAATGCCGCTGCCCTATGGCTGGGGCACCGGCGGCATGCAACTGACCGCCGCGATCCTCGGCGCCGAAGACGTGCTTAAAGTCATCGATCAGGGCGCCGACGACACCACCAACGCCGTGTCGATTCGCCGGTTCTTTGCCCGCACCGCCGGTGTCGCCACCACCGAGCGCACCCCCGAAGCGACGATCATCCAGACCCGCCACCGCATCCCGGAAACGCCGCTGCACGCCGACCAGATCATGGTCTATCAGGTGCCGATTCCGGAGCCGCTGCGCTTCATCGAACCGTCGGAAACCGAGACCCGCACCATGCACGCGCTGAATGATTACGGCGTCATGCACGTCAAGCTCTACGAAGACATCGCCACCTTCGGCCACATCGCCACGGCCTACGCCTACCCGGTGACCGTCGATGAACGCTACGTCATGGACCCGTCGCCGATCCCCAAATTCGACAACCCGAAACTCGACATGAGCCCGGCATTGATGCTGTTCGGCGCCGGTCGCGAAAAGCGTCTGTATGCGGTACCGCCGTTCACTCGCGTCACCAGCCTGGACTTCGAGGATCACCCCTTCGAGGTGCAGAAATGGGCGCACAACTGCGCCATCTGCGGCAGCCACGAGTCGTTCCTCGACGAGCTGATCCTCGACGATCAGGGCACCCAGAGTTTCGTCTGCTCCGACACCGACTACTGCGCGCAGCGGGTCAGTCAGGGGAGGGCCGCGCAATGAATGCTGCTCAACAGATCGACCGCGATGCCGTCAGCGATCGCACCCAGCCGCTGCTGAAAGTGCGCGGCCTGACCAAGTTGTATGGCCCGGAGAAAGGCTGCCAGGACGTCAGCTTCGAGCTTTATCCGGGTGAGGTGCTGGGCATTGTCGGCGAGTCCGGCTCGGGCAAGTCAACGCTGCTGTCGTTGCTCAGCGGCCGCTGCCCGCCCGACAGCGGGGTCATCGATTACCGCCTCGCCGACACCCATAAAAATGCGGGCCAATGGCTGGACCTGTACAGCGCCAGCGAGGCCGAGCGCCGCACTTTGCTGCGCACCGAGTGGGGCTTTGTTGAGCAGAACCCTCGCGACGGCCTGCGCATGGCGGTGTCGGCCGGGGCCAATATCGGCGAGCGGCTGATGGCCCAGGGCGTGCGCAATTATCAGGCGCTGCGGGCGGCGGGCCTGGACTGGCTCAATCAGGTGGAGATCGATCCGGCGCGCATCGACGACCTGCCGCGAACCTTTTCCGGCGGCATGCAGCAGCGTTTGCAGATCGCCCGAAATCTGGTGTCCGGCCCGCGGCTGGTGTTCATGGATGAGCCCACCGGCGGCCTCGACGTGTCGGTGCAGGCGCGTCTGCTCGACCTGATGCGCGGGCTGGTGCGCGAGCTGGACCTGGCGGTGGTGATCGTCACCCACGACCTCGCCGTCGCCCGCCTGCTCGCCGATCGACTGATGGTCATGCGCCGTTCCCACGTGGTGGAAACCGGCCTGACCGATCAGATCCTCGATGACCCGCAACATCCGTATTCTCAGCTGCTGGTGTCTTCGGTGCTGCAGCCATGATCCGACTTTCGGGATGCCTTGAATGAACGCTCTGATCGAGGTCCGTGACCTCTCGAAAACCTTCACCCTGCACCAGCAGAACGGCGTCGTACTCAACGTGCTGCGCGGCCTGAATTTCTCCGTCGGCGGCGGCGAATGCCTGGTGCTGCACGGCCATTCCGGCGCGGGCAAAAGCACCTTGCTGCGCACCCTGTACGGCAACTACTTGCCGGCCGGCGGGAGCATTCGCGTGCAGCATCAGGGCGAATGGCTGGAACTGGTGGGCACTGCGCCCCGGGAGGTGCTGCAAGTGCGCCAGCACACCCTCGGCTACGTCAGCCAGTTTCTGCGGGTGATTCCCCGCGTCGCCACTGTGGACGTGGTCATGGAACCGGCGCTGGCCCGCGGCTGGACACGCGAAGACGCCGAGGCCCGCGCCGAGCATCTGCTGGCCCGGCTGAACATTCCCCAGCGGCTGTGGCAATTGGCACCGGGTACGTTTTCCGGCGGCGAACAACAACGCGTCAACATCGCCCGTGGCTTCATGGTGCCGTGGCCGGTGATGCTGCTGGACGAGCCGACCGCGTCGCTGGACGACGGCAATCGTCAGGTGGTCCTCGAACTGATCAATGAAGCGAAGGGCGCCGGCGCTGCGGTGATCGGCATCTTCCACGACCGACTGGCCCGGGAAGCGGTGTCCGACCGTCATCTGGACATGACCCCGCCCGACCTTGACCCGCAGGCGTCGATGGCGTCGAGCGTGAAGGAGACCGAACAATGCTGAACGAACAGATCCTGACCCACGCCAAGATCGTTACCGCCGAGCGCGTTTTCACCGGCACCGTGGTGCTGCGTGACGGGTTGATCAGCGAAGTCGATGACAGCATCAGCCAGTTGCCCCAGGCACAGAACCTCAATGGCGATTACCTGCTGCCCGGGCTGGTCGAGCTGCACACCGACAACCTGGAAAAACACCTCAGCCCGCGCCCCGGTGTGGACTGGCCGTCGGCCTCGGCGGTGATGAGCCACGATGCGCAAATCATCGCGGCGGGTATCACCACGGTGTTCGACGCGCTGTCCATCGGCGACGTCAATCCCAAGGGCAAGCGCATGCAGCAACTGCCGGGCATGATCGAGGCGATCGCCGCGGCAAACGCTGCCGACATGACCCGCGCCGAGCACCGCCTGCACCTGCGCTGTGAAGTCTGCCACCCCGACACCCTGAGCGTGTTCCGCGACCTGGTCGAGCAGCCGCTGGTGCAGCTGGTGTCGGTGATGGACCATTCGCCGGGCCAGCGCCAGTTCGCTCTGGAATCCAAGTACCGTGAGTACTACATGGGCAAATACCACCTGAGCAGCGAGCAGATGGACGCCTTCATCGTCGAGCAGGTCGCCAACTCGAAGACCTACAGCGACCGTTATCGCCGGGCCATCGTCGACATCTGCCTGGCGCGGGGTCTTTCGGTCGCCAGTCACGACGACGCCACCCTGGCCCATGTCGAGGAGTCGGCGGCCTACGGCATGAGCATCGCCGAGTTCCCGACCACCCTTGAAGCGGCGCAGGGCTGCCGGCGTCTGGGCATGAGCGTGTTGATGGGCGCGCCGAACATCGTTCGCGGCGGTTCGCACTCGGGCAACATCGCGGCGGCGACATTGGCCGAAGAAGGGCTACTGGATATTCTCTCCAGCGATTACTATCCGGCCAGCCTGTTGCAGGCGGCGTTCACGTTGGGCGCTCAGTTGGATGCAGCGGATGAGTCGACAGGTGCGGGACTGGCACGGGCGGTGACCACGGTCAGCCTGGCGCCGGCCCGTTCGGCGGGCTTGCAGGATCGCGGCGAAATCCGCGTCGGCCTGCGCGCCGACCTGATCCACGCCCGGGCTTTGGGCACACTGCCAATCATTCAACAAGTCTGGCGACAAGCGAAGAGGGTGTTCTGATGGCAGGCAGGTTGATCTATCTCATCGGGCCGTCGGGTTCGGGCAAGGACAGCCTGCTGGACGCGGCCCGCGAGGCATTGGCCGCGCGGGACTGCCGGATCGTTCGGCGGGTCATCACCCGGTCGGCGGAAGCCAGGGGCGAAGCGGCCCAGGCCGTCAGCGTCGAGCGCTTCGAGGCGCTGCAGGCCGAGGGCGCGTTTGCACTCGACTGGTTCGCCAACGGCCTGCATTACGGCATTCCGAAAGAGATCGATCAATGGCTCGCCGAGGGGCACGATGTGCTGGTCAACGGTTCGCGCGGGCACCTGCCCCAGGCGCGGTTGCGTTATCCGTCGCTGTGGGTGGTGCTGCTGACAGTGGATCAATCGGTATTGCGGGAGCGCTTGCTCAGTCGGGCGCGGGAATCGGCTGATGACATCGAAACCCGGCTGGCGCGCAACGCGCAATTTGCTGACGAGGTGCAGGAGAGCGACCCATCGTTGATCGTGCTCGACAACTCCGGCGCGCTGGAGCAAACGGTTGCCCGACTGTTGCAGCGACTGGAGCGCACTCCCGCATGCGCCTGACCCTGCTGGGCACGGGGGATGCGCGGCAAGTGCCGGTCTACGGTTGCGAATGCGCAGCCTGTCGCGCCGCCCACGCCGACCAACGCCTGCGCCGACGCCCGTGTTGCGCGCTGGTGGAGCTGGGCGAGCAACGCTGGCTGATCGACAGTGGCTTGCCCGACCTCACCGAGCGCTTCCCGCCGCGCAGCCTCAGCGGCATCCTGCAAACCCACTACCACGCCGACCACGCTCAAGGTCTGCTGCACCTGCGCTGGGGTCAGGGCCTGGTGATCCCGGTGCACGGCCCGGTGGACCCGGAAGGGCTGTCGGACCTGTACAAGCACCCCGGCATTCTCGACTTTAGCCAGCCCTTCATGCCCTTCGAAAGCCGCGCCCTGGGCGAACTGCAAGTCACCGTATTGCCACTGCTGCACTCCAAACCGACGCTGGGTTATCTGCTGGAAGGCGGGGGAAGGTGCATCGCCTACCTCACCGACACCGTCGGCTTGCCCCATGACACCCAGGCCTTTTTGCAGCGCGAGGCGCTCGACGTGCTGATCCTCGACTGCTCCATGCCGCCCCAGGCGCAAACGCCCCGCAACCACAATGATGTGAATGTGGCGCTGCAGATCATTGAAGCGCTCAAGCCCGCGCAAGCGGTGCTGACCCATGTCGGGCATACGCTGGATGCGTGGCTGATGGAGCATGCCGCTGAACTGCCCGACCATGTTCGGGTGGCGCGGGACGCCATGGAGGTCTGACCGGGGCGCGGGGTTGACGGTTGGCGAGTCATCCTATGACCTCCTGTCGCCCAGGTCGCTTAAACGCCTGTCCGGCTTCAACTTTTGCCTGTCACGGCCGTTGCAAATGTAGCCCTACATTTTCTTCGGAGCTTGACCATGTCGTTGATTCCTCGCCGCATCGCTGGACGAATGACCTTGGGGATCCTGACATTGCTGATTCTGACGGCCGTGGCGATTTTCGCGGTCATGACCCTGGGCGGCAAACCCCAGCTGGTGGCCGCCGGCACCGAGTCGGCGGAGCAGTCAGCCAGCGCCATCACCCGTCAGTTGGCGCTGCCGTTGAGCCGCATCGAGGGCACCGCGGCTGCCATGGCGTTGCTGGCGGAGACGCTGCCCCATGAAGAAACCCTGTACATGAGCAGTTTTCCCGGCTTGATCGACAGCCAGGGGGATTCGGCCATCGCCGGTGGCGGCGTGTGGCCGGAGCCCAACGCCTTTGCGGCGGGCACCGAGCGTCGCAGTTTTTTCTGGGCACGGGACGCAGGCAATCGACTGGACTTTTCCGACGAATACAACCAGGCCAAGACGCCGCCTTATCAGGCTGAAACCTGGTACACCGGGGCCAAGTCTTCACCGGCAGGGCGTTGCGTCTGGTCCGATGCTTATCAGGACCCGGTCAGCGGCGTGGCCATGACCACGTGCAGCGTCCCTTATCGGGCCCAGGGCGCGTTCGCTGGCGTCGCGACCATCGACCTCAAGCTTGACGGTCTGGCGGCCTTCCTCAAAGAGAAAGGCGGCGTCACCGACGGCTACGCCTTCGCGGTCGATCCTTCAGGGAACGTGCTGTATTTCCCTGATGCGAAGGGCACCAAGGGCCTGTTGACCATTAGCGGATTGAGCCAGGAACAACCCTGGTTCAAGCCGGTGGCTGATCAGCTTGCGAGCAACACTTCGGCGCTCTCGACCCAGAGGCTTGAACACGACGGTCGGCTCAACGGCCCGGCCTACGTCACCTTGGCGACTATGGCCGGCACCGGCTGGCGCATTGGCCTGGTGACCCCGGAAGCCCGGGTCGTGGGCCTGGCCAACCGACTCACCGGACAGATTCTGTTATTCCTCTTGCCGCTGCTTGGCGTACTGCTGGGTCTGGCCTGGCTGGCAGGCAAGGGGCTGCTGGCGCAACTGGAGGAAACCACTGCACAGATCTCAAGTCTGGGCCAGGGCGGTCAGACCGATACGCAATTGGCGATTTTGCGCGCCGACGAGATCGGCGCGCTGCGTGAGGCGGTCAACCGATACGCGGGTTCGCTGCGGGACATGCTGCACCGCATCGCCGAGGAATCGGTGTCCCTGGAGCGTCAGGCCAACGAGCTGGCGCAGTTGTCCCAAGGCGTCGCCGAGCGGGCCGAATCCCAGCGTCAGGACAACACCTTGCTGGCGACCGCAATCACCGAGATGTCGGCCAGTGCCAACGAAGTCGCCCAGAACACCACAGACTGCTCCGACACCGCCCGCCGTTCCCTGGGCGATGCGCAGAAGAGCCAGGATCAGGTCAACAGCAACAGTCAGTCCATCGAAGTCCTGGCGACGGACATTGCCGGGGCGGCGGGCGCCATTACCCAGCTGGGCGATGACATCGAGCGCGTGGGCAGTGTGCTGGAGGTGATCAAGTCGATCTCCCAGCAGACCAACCTGCTGGCCCTGAACGCCGCCATTGAAGCGGCGCGGGCAGGGGAGCAGGGGCGTGGTTTTGCGGTGGTGGCTGATGAGGTGCGCACCCTCGCCGGGCGAACCCAGGCCTCGGCGAACGAGATTCAGGAGATGATCTCGCAACTGCGCCAGGCCTCCAGTGCGGCGGTTTCGACGATGCAGAACGGCGCCGCGCGCACCCGTGAGTCGGTGCAGCAGGCGGTCAGTGTCGCCGCCACACTGGGCACCACCGTCTTCAGCTTCGACGACATCGTCCAGCGCGCCCATCAGATCGCGGTGGCCGCCCAGGAGCAGAGCCATGTCACCCACGAAATCAACGAACTGGCAGTGCGCATCCACGTCTCCAGCGAACAAGGCGCGCGGGACGCTGGCACCCTGCGCGAACTGGGCAAAGGCATGCAGTCGATCTCCGGTCGCCTGGGTGCACTGAGCCGCGGTGGCCGGGAGGGGTAAGGCACTTTGCGCGCTGTCCAGGCGGGGCGTGAGCACGATTAAATCTTCGGCGTCTGAAACGCCGTCTTCGTGAGCAAGCTCACTCCCACATGGGTTGTGTTGGCAAGAAATCGAGGGTGGTCAAGCCGACCTCTTCCCGGCTGAAGCCGGTCCTACTAAAGACACCGCGTGCCTGTAGGACCAGCTGAAGCCGGTCCCACTAAAAAAACCGCGTGCCGTAGGACCGGCTTCAGCCGCCGGTCATGTTCATGAAGCGCACCACCTGGACGTCATCGTTGAGCTCGAAGTTGTGCTTCCACGGCTTCAACTGCATGGCGTTGACGATGGCTTTTTCGAGCTTGTCCGGCTGACCCGGATTGGCCCGGAGCACGGCTTTCAGGTCGGCGGAATGCTCGTTACCCAGGCACAGCAACAGACGTCCTTCCACCGTGACCCGAACCCGGTTGCAGGTCGCGCAGAAGTTATGGCTGTGGGGCGAGATGAAGCCGATGCGGATGTGCGGCGCTTCAGCTACCCGCCAGTAGCGCGAAGGCCCGGACGTGGACTCGGTGGAATGCACCAGGGTGTAGCGCTCGGCGATGCGTTCGCGCACCTGCTCGCTGGAGTAGAACGACTCGGCGCGGCTGTGCTCGCTGATGGTCCCGAGGGGCATCTCTTCGATAAACGTGATGTCGACGCCACGATCAATGGCGAAGGCCACCAGATCATTGATCTCGTGGTCGTTGCGGCCCTGCATCACCACGCAGTTGAGCTTGGTGCGCTCGAAACCGGCCGCGTTGGCGGCGTCGATCCCGGCAATGACCTTGCTCAGATCACCGGTGCGGGTCAGTTCCTTGAAGCGCGCCGGGTCGAGGCTGTCGAGGCTGATGTTGAGGCGCTTGAGGCCGGCTTCGAACAGCGGCACGGCGAGTTTGTCGAGCTGCGAGCCGTTGGTGGTCATGCACAGTTCGCGCAGGCCGGGCAGGGCGGCGATGCTGCGAACCAGCCCAACGATGCCGGAGCGCACCAGTGGCTCACCGCCGGTCAGACGAATCTTCTTTGTGCCCAGCGCGACGAAGCGCTCGGCCAGTTGATGGATTTCTTCGAGGGAGAGAATCTGCTGACGGGGGAGGAACGTCATGTCCTCGGCCATGCAATACACGCAGCGGAAATCGCAGCGATCCGTCACCGACATGCGGACGTAATCGACCTTGCGTGAATAGCTGTCCATCAGGACTCGATCTGACATTGATTACTCTCGACAACGTGACGCGTGGCAGAAACAGGGTGCGCGCCTCGGGAAATGAGGCGCGCGGCTGCAGCGTTAAATCTGGCTACCGGTCTGCTGCTCGATGGACGCAGCAGTGACGCCGGTTGCCGAAGCCTGAATGGCTTTCGAATAGGACACGTAATACGCGAGCCCGACGAAAATTGCACCCCCCACGGCATTGCCCAGGAACACCGCAACGAAGTTTTCAACGAATTCGGTCCAGCTCAATGTGTCGGCAAAGATCGCTGCCGGAATCACGAACATGTTGGCGACCACGTGCTGGAAGCCGATGGCGACGAAGGCCATGATCGGGAACCACATACCGAGGATCTTGCCGGTCACGTCTTTACTGGCATACGACAACCAGACCGCCAGACACACCAGCCAGTTGCAACCGATGCCGGAAATAAACGCCTGGGCAAAATCCGCGCTGGCCTTGGCCTTGGCGATGGCCAGGGTTTTGGCCAGATACGCGCCTTCGGTCAGCCCCAGCACATGGCCGAAGAAGTACGCGACGAACAGCGCGCCCAGCAGGTTGGCCAGGGTCACCAGCGCCCAGTTGCGCGCCACCGCCGACAGCGGAATGCGCCCGGCGAACATGGCAGTGGGCAGGCTCATCATGTTGCCGGTCAGCAACTCACCACCGGCCAGTATCACCAGAATCAGCCCGATCGGGAACACCGCAGCGCCCATCAGATTGCCCAGTGACGCCCAGGGCGCCGGGATCATCGTGCTGACATGGATGTCCAGCAAAAAGCCCAGGGCGATGAACGCGCCGGCGAGAAAGCCCAGCACCAGAATCGCCGCGGTCGGCATATGGGACTTTTTCACGCCGGCTTCAATGGTGATCTCGGCGATCTGCTGCGGTGTATTGATGGACATAGGCTTTCACGCTCACAAGCAATGGACCGCACCGCGGCTGAACCCGCCGGCGGCGCGAAAACGAAAAAGGGGTTCAAGCATCCAGTCTTGGTGCGCGGGGGTGTCAGCCGACACGGCGCCGATCCCTGTTGGGCGCTGCTGCGACGTTAAACCGCATTGCAGAGAACGCTCAAAAGACCTGATCAATTAGTGAGCACGCTACCGATCGCACCCTTGAGCGTCCAATCGCTTGTTCCGATAGGCTCATCGACGCTGTCTATCATGGGGCTTTTGATCGTGCAGCCGCTTCCATAAAGGGAAGCTGACGCGGTCTTGAGGTCAGTCTTTGACGGCCCGGGTGATGCTGCGCTCGTAGCGCTCCAGCAGAGGCTGAATGCTGATGCCATGCAGCAGAATGCTCAGCGCCACCACGGACAATGTCAGGCTGATGGTGGTGTGGACTGACTCGGCCGGCAGACCGTGGGTCAGCGCATAGCAGAGGTAGTACAGCGTGCCGATGCCGCGAATGCCGAACCAGCCCACCAGGGCTTTTTGCGGGCGGGTCAGCAGTTTGCCACTGATCAACAGCCAGACGCTCAACGGCCGGATCACGCAGAACAGCGCCAGCCCCAGCCCGACCGCGCGCCAGTCCCAGTAACTGGCGAGGGCGGCGCCGAGAAGGGTGATCAGCAGCACCTCCATCGCGCGCTCCACCAGGCTGCCGAAGACCATCATGTCGCCCATCATCACGCCGGCGGCGAGCTGACTGTCGGACAGCGAATCGCGATCGCCCATGATTGCCGACTCCGGATCGCTGTGGGTGTGCCCTATCATCGGGATGGCCACGTGTTCCGACGGCACCTCCGACTGGGTGGCGTTGGACTCGGCGTGACGCACGCCAATGCCCGCCGCGAACACCGCCAGGAATCCATAGGCGCCGAGGCCTTCGGCGCTGACGTAGGCAATGGCAATCAGCGCCAGGGCGAGGAAGTCGTTGGGCGACAGGGTGCTGTCGGCGTTCTTGATGCGCAGGTAGATCATCAGATGACCGACGCCACGGCCCAAGCCGTAACCCAGCATCAGCCCGACAGGTACGCCCCAGACGATGTTTTTCAGCAGCCAGCCCTGGGTCCAGTCGAAATCCGAAAAACCGTGGGTGATGAACATCAGGGCGAAAATCACGAAGGGGAACGCAGTGCCGTCGTTGAGCCCGGCCTCACCGGACAGGCCGAAGCGCACCCGATCCAGGTCCTGGGCGTTGTTGACCTGCACCAGACCGGCCAGCACCGGGTCGGTGGGCGAGAGCATGGCACCGAGCAGCAAGGAGATGGGCCATGACAGGCCGAACAGGTAATGGGCGACCAGGCTGACGCCGGCAATGGTCGCCAGCATCACTGGCCCTGCCAGCAGGTACGCCGAATACCAGCCGCTGCGGTGCAGGGGCAGGCGCAGCTTGATACCGGTATTGAACAGCGAGAACAACACGGCGATTTCAGTCAGCCGTTCCAGCCAGTGGCGCGCATCGCGAATGTCGAGCTGCGCGATGTCCAGGCCCCAGGGCCCGATCGCGGCGCCAAACGCCAGGCACACCGCCGACGTCGTGACCGGCAGCCAGCGCAGATAGGAAGAAGTCAGTGCCAGCAGCATCAGCAGGACACCGAAGACGGTCATGCAAAGAATGAAACTCATGCGGAAACATCATCAGTCAATGGGCGGGAATGACTGTGTGACTGTAGGAGGGGGGGATAGTTGAAACTAATGTGGAATGGATCCCGCGACCGGTGAAGCGCGACAGCGCGTGTTTGCCGACTAGACTGTGCGCGACCCCCTCACCTGGATTGAGCCCCATGGCATTTGACTGGCACAGCGAATCGCTTTCCCGAGACACCCCGGTCACTCACGATTACCGAAACACCCAGAACGTGCGTCGTTTCATGACCGCGCAGTGCGGGCCGGCCTTCAAGTTCGACCGTGACTTCATGGCCTGGATACGCAACGACAGCGCCAAGACCCTGGGCGATGTGGTCGATGAGTGGCAACGACGCCACGGCAATAACGCCTGATGAAAACCGGAGACAGCATGTTCACATTATTCGGGGCCGACAGATCCGGCTCGGCCGCCATCGAGATGGCGCTGACCCTGTGCGGCGCTGATTACCGCCTGGTGGGCGCCAGTTACGAGGCGGCCGGCGCTGGGCGCGATGAGCTCAAACGCCTGAACCCGTTGATGCAGGTGCCGACGCTGGTCATCCCCGGCGGCGGCGTGCTGACGGAGAGCGCGGCCATCCTCACCCACCTGGGCCTGGCCTTTCCGCTGTCCGGCCTCTTGTCTCACGACGTCCACGAACGTGCCCAGCAACTCCGGGCCCTGGCGTACCTCACCACCAACTGCTATTCGTCGATCGGCCTGATCGACTACCCGGAACGGTGGCTGCCGGACGGCGAGCCTGACCTTTTAGACCGCTTGGTCGCGGGGGCGACGCGCAAGCTGCACAGTCAGTGGGAGGTGTTCAGCGATGTGTTTGACAACCCGGTTGCCTGGCATCCCCATGCGCCCGGCGCCGTTGAGGTCCTCGCCTGCGTGGTCAGCCACTGGAGTGGGGCGCGGGAGCATCTGGGAAGGTCGCGGCCCGAGTTTTACGCCGCCCTCGAGGTCATTGATCGACATCCCGTCATCCACGCGGTGCTGCAGCGGCACGGTTGGTGAACGCGAGGTCGGTCACGGCGACAACTGACTGCGCAGCTTCGCCGGGCTGATGCCCATGCGCTGGCGAAAGGCCGTCGCCATATGCGCCTGGGAGCTGAAGCCACAGCCGTGGGCGATCTCCGCCAGTCTCGCCGTTGAGTCACGCATCAGGGCTCTGGCCTTGGCGAGGCGTCGGTCGATCAGATAACTGTGGGGGCTTTTGCCGGTGGTGTGCTTGAAGGCCCGCATGAAATAGCCCTCGGACAACCCCAGCACCTGCGCCATCGCCTGGACCCCCAGCGGGCCGTCGAGACCGGCGTCGATGAACTCATCGAGTCTGCGCATCCGGCTGGCGTTTATCGACCCTTGCAGCGGCGCGTCGACAGCGCTTTTGTCGTCGATCCGGTCGGCCAGGGCCAGCGCCCAGCCCTCCCAATCGTCCGCCGCCGACGTCTGCAACAGCGCTGCGCGCATCTGCATGGCGAGGGCGATCGCCTGGGGGTCAATGCGGTTATTGAAGACGTGGTCGCCCGCCAGCGCCAGCCCGTCCGTGCGCTGCAGCCGCAGGTATTCACCGCCCGTGGGCGACGCCGACAACACGTCGCAACCGGCAGGCACGAACGCCAATCCATTGGGCACCGCGTCGAAGGGCTGCACCCGGTCGCTGCCGATGGCGTGCAGGCCGCGCTGACTTTCGAAGGCAAAGCCGACCACCGCCTGGGTCGCCACATAGCGCGTGGCATAAGCGGCGGCAGGGAGCAATTCGATCATCCACGGGCCTGCCTCGACACGGCGAACCGGTTCAGACGGGAGCGGGGCAGGGGTGAGTTTTGTCGGGTTCATGGCCTTGATAGTAATCAAGTGATTCGGCAAAAGTCAGGTCAGTTTTCTGAAAGCCGGCGCGGCGTGGGTCTGCCTAGACTGGGCCACCTTTTGGAGGACACGATTTTGAGGAGTAGTCGCCCCATGCACGGACTGACCCGCAATGATATCGAACAGGCCGCTCGCCAGGTGTACGAGGTCATGCCGCCGACCGCTCAATATGCCTGGCCGTTACTGGCTGAGCGGCTGAACAGCACGGTGTGGGTCAAACACGAAAACCACACGCCCACCGGCGCCTTCAAAGTGCGCGGCGGGATTACCTTCATGCACTGGCTCAAGCGTACCTACCCGAGCGTCAGGGGCATCGTCACGGCGACGCGGGGCAATCACGGTCAGAGCCTGGCGCTGGCCGCCACTGCGCTGGGCTTGAGTGCGTTGATCGTGGTGCCGGAAGGCAACTCCCCGGAAAAGAACAACGCCATGCGCGCGCTCGGCGCCAACGTGATCGAATGCGGCCGGGATTTCGACGAAGCGCGGGAGGAAGCCGCGCGGCTGGCGG
This sequence comes from Pseudomonas sp. AK106, assembly GCF_053903055.1. Taxonomy (NCBI): domain Bacteria; kingdom Pseudomonadati; phylum Pseudomonadota; class Gammaproteobacteria; order Pseudomonadales; family Pseudomonadaceae; genus Pseudomonas; species Pseudomonas sp. AK106. The sequence continues at coordinate 2,893,795 of NZ_CP096426.1, read as the reverse complement.
ACGTGCATGGGCACTATTTGGTCCCGCCTTTCCACATCGAGCTGCTCAAGGGCGTGGCCACGTATGGGCTGGAATTGTTCCTGGGAGCGCCGGATCTGCACACGGTTTACGTGCCTGTCGGGTGTGGGTCAGGGATTTGCGGGGTGATTGCCGCCCGCGACGCATTGGGCCTGAAAACCCGGGTGGTCGGCGTGGTGTCCACCGAGGCGGCGGCCGCCAAGTGGTCGTTCGAGGAAGGCACCATATTGCAAACCCCGTCGGCGAATACCTTTGCCGACGGCCTCGCCGTGCGCCGACCCGTTCCGGCGGCATTCGCCATTTACAGCGCAGGGGCGGAGCGCATTGTCGCCGTCAGCGAAGACGAGATTGCCGAGGCCATGCGCGTGTACTACACCGACACCCACAACCTCGCCGAAGGCGCAGGGGCCGCTGCACTGGCGGCGCTCATTCAGGAACGCCGGGCCATGGCAGGGAAAACGGTCGGGGTTATTCTGTCCGGCGGGAATGTGGACCGGTCGGTGTATGCGCGGGTAATTGCCTGAAGCGGTAAGCGGCAAGCGATTCAGCAGGCGCCGGTCAGCGGGGGATCGCGTGGAAGATGTAATTGTCGCTGGGTGAGTCGGCCATGGGCACGGACTGAGCGTTGAGATACGCCCTCAACGGCGGGTCTTCCGCCTTGATCTGCCAGGGTTGATCCGTGGGGTTGGCATCGACCTCAGCGCTTTCGCAGGCGGCGAGCAGCGTTTCGACCGAGGGCTGGTGAATCACCAGACCGTTGCCTTTCCAGCCGGCGACGGTCAGGCCGAGGCTTTCGCACACCGCCACTTTACGCCGGGCATCATCGCGGTCGGTCTGGCGCGATTGCTGGACCAGCATCGCCAGCCCCTGATCCGATGCCAAGAGGCTGCCCTGCTGCCAGCTTTCCGGCGGGCAGTCCTTGGCTTGAGGTTTCAGCTCAATGAAAGGGCTGATCTCCGTCGGGTAGATCCGGCACACCATCGGGCGCTCCAGGTACACCGAGCAGAGACCGTCTCTTTGCAGGTTCGGGCATTCAGGGATCGCATTGGCGGCCAGAATCACCGTCACCCGCAGCGTGCCCGAACCGCCAATGACCGGCGCAGACCGCCCGGCGTTGTAGGCATACTCGGGCGAATCGACGGGCCAGAGAGAATCGTCGAACGCCTCCAGCAAGACCCCTACAGGGTGGCCGCGTTTGAGCCAGGTCACGGCTTCGGCCAGGGTCAAAGGTACGAAACGGCCACGGCAGCACGCGCCACACCCGACGCATTCGAATTGCACGTCTGGATCCACGGCGAGGCAATGGGCGGTGGAGGGCGCTTCTGATTCATTGATGTCCATGTGACCTGCATCCCTGTTCGTTGATCGGTGAATCATAACTGGATGTATGCGATCAGTCAGTGGGATCGGCTTCAGCCGGGAAGAGGCACGTTTCCGCACCTCAATGCCAGGGGTCGCGTAGGGCCCTATGCAAAAAAACGCCCCGATGTCCTGCAGGTCACGCCTCGGGCTCAACTCATCCAGTTGCCGCCATCGACGTTGTAGGTCTGGGCGACGACATAATCGCTTTCCGCTGACGCGAGAAAGATCGCCATGCCGGTGAGGTCTTCGGCGGTGCCCATGCGGCCGTAGGGCACTTCCTCGCCGACGAGCCTTTTCTTCTCGCCCAACGGCCGGTTCTCGTGTTTGGCGAACAACGCATCCACACCATCCCAATGCTCGCCGTCGACGACCCCCGGTGCGATCGCATTGACGTTGATCCTGTGCTTGATCAGGTTCAACCCGGCGGATTGGGTCAGGCTGATGACGGCGGCCTTGGTCGCGCAGTAGACGCCCACCAGTGCCTCGCCGCGACGCCCGGCCTGGCTCGCCATGTTGATGATCTTGCCGCCATGACCCTGAGCAATCATCTGCTTCGCCGCCGCTTGAAGGGTGAACAACGTGCCGGCGACATTGATCGAGAACAGCCGCTCGTAGCTCTCGCGGGTGATGTCGGTGATCGGTGCCAGATCAAACAGTGCGGCGTTGTTAATCAGGATATCCAGCTTGCCGGTGGTGGCGACGACGGCCGCAATGGCCGCGTCGATGGACGATTGATCCGTAACGTCCATCTTCACCGCGTAGGCGCTGGCGCCCAGTTCGGTGGCGGTCTGGGTCGCGCGCTGCAGATTGATGTCGGCGATGGCCACTGTCGCGCCTTCGCGAATATAGGCCTCCGCGTAGGCCCGGCCGATACCCCGGGCCGCGCCTGTGATCAGGGCGCTTTTACCTTCGAGTCGTTTCATTGAAAGAGTCATCCGTCATGGGGTGAGGTCCGGCCGACTTCCGTCGGCGGGGGGGTTATTGCTTCGGGTAACCGGCGCGCTTCATTTCCCGCTCCGTCGTCGACTGCGCGGCCGCCAGTGCCTGCTCGACGGAGGTCTGACCGGTGAGTGCGGCCGAGAAGAGTTTGCCCACCGACGTGCCGATGGCCTGGAATTCCGGGATGGTCACGTACTGGATGCCGACATAGGGCACCGGCTTGGCCGAGGGGTGCGCCGGATCGGCGTGTTTCATCATTTCCAGTGTCACCCTGGCGAACGGCGCGGCCTTGAGATAGGCGTCGCTGTAGGTGGAGGTGCGGGTGCCAGGCGGCACGTTGGTGATGCCATCCTTCTGGGCCACCAGCTGGATGTATTCCTTGGACGTGGCCCAGGTGGTGAAGGTCTTGGCGGCGTCCTTGTGTTTGGAGGTCGCCGGGATTGCCAGGGACCAGGCGTACAACCAGGAGGACCCCTTGTCGGTCACTTCAACGGGCGCCGGGGCGAAACCCACGCTGTCCACCACCCGGCTTTGTTCTTTGTCGGTGGTGAACGAGCCTGCCACGCTGGCATCGACCCAGATCGCGCACTTGCCGCTGTTGAACAACGCGAGGGTTTCGTTGAAACCGTTGCTGGAAACACCCGGTGGCCCATAGTTTTTAAGGGTGTTGACGTAGAAGTTGGCAGCGGCCGTCCACTCGGGGCTGGTCAGCTCGGGTCGCCATTGCTCGTCGAACCAGCGGGCGCCAAAGGCGTTGGCCATGGTCGTCAGCAAGGCCATGTTCTCGCCCCAGCCGGCCTTGCCCCGCAGGCACATGCCGTACTGACCCTGGTCCGGGTGGTGCAGCTTGGCGGCAAACTCACCGAGCTGGGTCCAGGTCGGGTGCTCGGGCATGCTCAGCCCGGCTTGCTTGAACAGGTCGGTGCGGTAGTAGGTCACCGTGCTCTCGCCATAGAAGGGCAACGCATACAGGGTGTCCTTGACCGACAGGCCCTGGCGCACGGACGGGATGATGTCTTCGAGGTCGTAGCTGGCCGGCAGGTCCTTCATCGGTTCAAGCCAGCCTTTTGCGCCCCACAACGGCGTCTCATAGGTGCCAATGGTCAGCACATCAAACTGACCGCCCTGGGTGGCGATGTCGGTGGTCAGCCGCTGGCGCAGGACGTTTTCTTCAAGCACCACCCAGTTGAGCTTGATGTCGGGGTGCTGCTCTTCGAATACCTTGGACAGCCGCTGCATGCGGATCATGTCGTTGTTATTTACCGTAGCGATGGTGATCGTTTCGGCAGCCTGACTGATGCCCGCCAGTGACAGACCGGCAGACAGCAGCAGCGCGTGATGGGTGATCTTCATGGTGATCTCCAGTCCGCGCTGGCAGCGCGGAATCGTTATTGTTGTTTTGAGCCCTGCCGATCAATCTGACGTGTCACCTCGGGGCAGTGGCGTGTCGATTACAGCAGCTTGGACGGCCTGCAACAAACACGCTGAGGATGTGCCGCTGATGCTTTTTTAACCGCACAGCCCAGCCGTGCGCCGGGCTAAAAAAGTATCAGCGCGCAGTGACAGCCGAGGTGGAGCAGGGCGATGCAATGGGCGTATGGTGCGTCGATGCGTGCGCCAACAACGACAAAAAAGGGGCAGACCATGCCTGCGAGCCGAACCGCCTTATTCGAGCAGTTGCCTGCCGAGCTGGAAATCATCCTGCCGGCGCCCCAGCAGAGTTTTCGCTGGTATGAGCACGACTATCCCTATGCGCTCGCGCGCTGGAATCACCATCCCGAGTACGAGATTCATCTGATCCGCAAAGGCAGCGGCAAACTGGTGGCGGGCGATTACATCGGCGCCTTCGGCCCCGGCCATGTGGCGCTCATTGGCCCCGATTTACCCCATGACTGGATGGGCGATCTTGCGCCGGGGGAGCACCTGCAAGGCCGGGACGTCGTGCTTCAGTTTGACGGCGCGACGTTGCTGGCACTGCGCGAGTCGATGCCTGAGCTGGGTGAATTGCAGGGATTGTTCGACCGCGCCCGTCGCGGGCTGGAATTTACCGGCGAGACCGCCCTGCGGGCCGCCGACCTGCTCGAGCGCATAGGCTCGGCGAACGGGTTACAGCGCTTGCTGCTGTTTCTTGAGCTGCTCAATACGCTGAGCGGAGCGTCTGACAGAGAAGCCCGTACGTTGGCGAGTGCGTGTTATGCGCCGACACTGGATGCCAAAAGCGCCGAGCGTGTACACCGGGCGTTCGACTACCTGCAGCGGGAGCTCACGGGGGATATCAGGCTGTCGGTGATCGCCGAGCGGTTGCACATGAGCGAACCGGGATTTTCACGGTTTTTCAAGCGCGCCACGGGGCATGGGTTCATCGACCTGATGCGCAAACTGCGCATTCAGAAGGCCTGTCGGCTGCTGCTGCAGACCGAGATGTCCATCGCCGATGTCTGTTTTGAGGTGGGTTACATCAACCTGTCGAACTTCAATCGACACTTCCGCTACGAGATGAAGCAGACGCCATCGGATTACCGAAGAGCCACGGCGGCGGCTTTATTCAGCTTGAACACGTTCAAGGCGTCGTAGGCGATCTTTACCGTGTTGAGATGAACCCATGCCACGTCCAAACGATGGCTGGGCGCCGATAGGGCGGCAGCTGACGGTCAGTCAGCGCCGCCCCCCGGTGATCTCACACTCAGGCCAGTGCCTGACTCACGCCTGTTCGTCGTGCTCGGTCGCATCATCGTCGTGCTTGAGCGCCGGCTTCATGCCTGGCTGCGGCGCGTGCACGGCATCCGGCGCGACTTCTTCGCCGTGGTTCTTCTTCTCTTGCTGCACTTTCTTGTCGTGGGCGACGTTACGTGGATCGGTCATGGGAATTCCTTGATCTGGCAGATGATTCGAATGCCCGCCGACGCAACACGTTAGCCGTGAGTGTCGGGGCAAGGTTTGGAGTCAGTGCCGGCTTCAGCGTTCAGTGCATTTCAAACCGCGATCACCGAGCTGAAATACCTGACGCGAAATAGCTGATCGGCAATGGCCGACCCACCATGACCGGGAAACCGCGCGCAAGAGGAGATTGCCAGCGCATGTGCCCGCGAACTTTCAGCCGGCTTGCTGCGCAAACGACGAATGGGTGTAGCAGAACAGGCTGGAAGCCGGCTTCGGACGGCCGTACAGATAGCCCTGGGCGTAGTTGCATCCGCTGTTGGCGAGCCACGACGGCAGGTGAGGCAGGTGAAACTCCTCGACGCCTTCAGCCGTGACTTGCATTTTGAGGCTGCGCGCCATGCCCAGAATCGCTTCGACCATCGGCAGGTGATCGGTCTGCCCGGGCTCAAAGAACGACCGGTCTATTTTGATCTTGTCGATGGACAGGCGGGTCAGGTGATACAGGCTTGAATAACCAATCCCGAAGTCATCGAGCGCTACGGTAACGCCGTGGTCGTGCAATTTGCTCAGGTTCTGCCGCGCCACGTCCAGGTTGCCGACCAGGGCCTCCTCGGTGATTTCGACTTCGAAGCGATGAAACGCAAACTGCTCTTGCCGAAGCTGCTCCAGCAACTGATCGGGAAACAGCGCGTCGGTCACCATGCCGGCGCTGACGTTCATTGATAAGCGCAAGCGGTCATCCCAACGATTGGCCGCGCGACAGGCTTGCTTGATCAACGAGTGCGTCATGGACGGGATCAGTCCCAGGCGTTCAAGCACCGGAATGAAGTCGGAAGGTGGGGCGGTGCCGCCGTCGGGCTTGAGCCAGCGCGCGAGAACTTCAAAGCCCACTACCTCTTGAGAAGGGAGCGCGACGATCGGTTGAAAGTACGGCACGATTTCGTCTGCTTCCACCGCCCGTCTCAGTGCCAGTTCCAGATCGGCCTGGGCCCGGCGCTGTTTTTCATATTGGCTGTCATAAAAGTTATAGGTCGAACGCCCGTCTTCTTTACCCCGGTACATTGCGGTGTCGGCACAGTGCAGCAATGCCGAAGCGTCCTGCGCGTCTGTCCACGACCGTGCAATGCCAATGGTGGCGCCCAACGCCGAAGGTTCGACGGCGCCGGACAATGGCGCGCCGAGCCGGGACACAGCCGCCTCGGCGATCTGGCACAGCTCGGACTGGTGTTTGAACGTGAGAAACAGCAGGCAGAACTCATCGCCGCCCAATCGCACCGCCACGCCGCCGTTATCGTCGGCGATGGCTTCGAGCCTGCGCGCGATTTCCACCAGCACAATGTCGCCGGCGGCGTGACCATGCTGATCATTGACCGCCTTGAAGTGGTCCAGATCGATGAGCATGACCGCCGCGGGCCGCTTCAAACCGAGCTGATTTCTCACCATGTCCATGAAGATGCGACGGTTGATCAGCCCGCTCAGCGAGTCGTAGGTGGCCAGGCTTTCAGTCTGCGCCTGCGCCTCCTTGAGTCGACGGTAGCTCGACTGGGCGTTGGCGATCAGGCGTCTGAGCAGAATGGTCGGGATGACCAGTGAAATCAGAGAAAACCCCGTGACGGTCAGGACGAATAGCCATCTTTCGGCATCTTCAAAGTCGGCGTCATAGGGCAGGGCGAGCCAGTGCATCACCCAGGCTTCGAGCTCGAATTCCCACACAATGGAAAGTCCGATCACTGTGGACAGCGTGATCAGCAGCAGTACTGGCAGGCGACAGGGGTTGCGGCGGTGCAGGTCATTCATGTCAGGCCTCACTGGGCCGGAAGGATAATCGTGATGTCAGACTGCCATCTTCTCACATAGGTTCATACCGTTGATCGCAGAGTTCCTGAATAGCTGATCAGCCGACAGACGCTCTGGGCCCCGATCTGTGCAGTAGCAGCAAGGAGGCGAGAACGCCTGCGAGCCCTACGCTTCCGAGCGCTAACCAGGTCTCGACTGGGCTTCGGTTCAATATGAGCCAGCTTCCCACGTAATAACCCCCGGTGCCGCTGAGTGCCCCTATCGCACTCATCAGGCCAAAGAACGTTCCCTGGCTGCCATCCGGTGCCAGCGATGCGGTCATGCTTTCAAGCGTGGGCAACAGGATGGTCTCGACAACGGTGTAGGCCACGATAAACAGCAGAAACCATTCGATGCCGCGCAGCATGGCGACACTGGCGAACGTGACTGCCGCTCCCAGATACGCCCAGGTTGTCAGTGATGCCGGATTCACTTTCGTCAGCCAGCGCTTCGCCAAAAGGATGAACGCCAGACCGACGACCCCGTTTACGACGTAAATGGCGGAAGCTGCATGGGGGCCGGCTAATTGCCCCGCGTACATCGGGAATGCGACGTAGAGCTGCGGGAACAGGAAAAACCATGGCAATGAAACAACGATCAATCGCCACAGCCCGCCGTCTGTAGTCGCAGTTTTCAGGCTTTTAAGGACGGGCTGCCTGCTCAACCTCACTGATGATCCATACGTTGACCGGCAGGCAACGGCGCTGAGACTGATGAACACTACTGCGCTGATGCCGAAGGCCACGCGGATGTCAGCCAGGCCGGCAAGCCCACCGATAATGGGCCCCACCGCCGCTCCGGCGTTCAACATCTGGTTGTTGGAAGCGAAGAGGGCCGAGTGGCATTCTCTGGGTTGCCGGCCGAACACCCCATAAACGCCACCCTCGTAGCAGGCGACACCGGAACCTGCGATCACCGCACAGCCAATCCATGCGCTCACTCCATCGAACGCGCTGAACCCTAGAAATCCCAAGCCCCTCAGCAGCAGGCCCAGGGTAATGACCCAGTGCGAGCCGAACCGATCAGCGATCGCGCCCGCGGCAAGTGGCAGCACTTGTGCGCACAGCAGATTGGCGGACATCACCGACGCCAGTGCAGCTGCGCCGAAATGGAGGTTGGCTGACATGTACAGCGCCAGCAGCGGTATCGTCATGAAATGGGAGGCGTTCATCAGCCCCTGCATCCACAGCAATCTGCGGATATCCGGGGGCCAGGACGGTTGTTCGGCTGGGTCTTCCTTGATCATATTGAGGACTCGTAACCATCAATGATAGTTTGATGGTTACTTACATCGACGGTCTTTGCAACAGGAGCGGGCATGCAGACTCAGAATCAAGCAGCACCGGGCGATCTCGAATGCGTTCGGCGCTTCATCAATACCTGGTTGATTCCCAACCAGACGCGTGTGGAGACGGACGAACTGCCGCAGCTATGCCATAACGCCGAGCGATGGCGCGACGAGCTTTCGCTTCGTCCCCCGGCCGCCAGCGATGCGCTGGACAGACTGCTGACGTTGCGCTCGGACCTGCGCAAGTCCTGCGAGGGTCTGGATGACGGGGGGCATTTGCTTAACGCCTGGTTCTCGCGCGTTGCTCTGTCAGTGCAGGTCAAGTCGGTGAAGGGCGTGCCGCAGATAGTGGTGATGCCGGCCGACGACAGCTGCAGCGCCCACCTATTGGCGGCGGTCGCCAATGCCCTTTCATCAGGGACATGGTCTCGACTCAAGACCTGTGGCGATTGCCGTTGGGCTTTCTATGACAACACTCGCAACGTCAGTAAACGCTGGTGTGGGATGACCAAGGGCGGCGCGGAGGGCAGGGCGTGCGGGACAATTGCCAAGGTCAGCGCCTTCAGAGCGCGCGCTGCGGCGAAAAAGAGCCCGGTAGCGGACAGCGGCTAGCGGCCAGCCTGGCCTGGATGAGAACGCTTGAACTGCAGGACCTGGCTCTTTCAGAGTGGGCAGACGATCGGCCAACGCCTCGCAAAACATGACCGAATCATCGGCCGCATGCTTTAAGGTGTCCCTGAAGGCCGACCGATGAGGGTTGGCCCCAGACACGTCAAACCAACAAACAGGAGCCACCCATGACCGATTCTCTGTACGACATTCCCCTCAAGCAAATCGATGGCACGCCAGCCAATCTGGGCCAGTACAAGGGCAAAGTGCTGCTGGTGGTGAACGTGGCCTCCAAATGCGGGCTGACGCCGCAATACGAAGGGCTTGAAAGCCTTTACCAGGGCAAGAAGGAAGCCGGACTTGAAGTGCTGGGCTTTCCGGCCAATAACTTCAAAGAGCAGGAGCCGGGCAGCGAAAGTGACATCCAGTCGTTTTGCTCGACCACCTATGACGTGCACTTCCCGCTGTTCTCGAAAATCTCGGTCGCCGGCGACGACACCCACCCGCTCTACCGCGAACTGACCGCCGCCCAGCCCGCTGCCACCGGCGACGGACCGTTCCGAGAACGCCTCAAGGGCTACGGCATCGAAAGCGGCGCGGGCACCGACGTGCTGTGGAATTTCGAGAAATTCCTGATCGGGCGAGACGGCAAGGTGATTGGCCGCTTTGCGCCGGATGTGACCGCAGATGATCCACGGCTGACCGCGGCCATTGACGAAGCCCTTGCTGTTTGAAGGATGAATCGTCCGCTGTTCGTTTCGCTGGATGGGCCAAAGGGTGTCGGTAAAACCACTCTGCTGGAAGCCATCACCCAATCACTGAGGGCTGATAAGCACAAAGTGATCCGGCTGAGCGAAAGCAAAAGTGACCCTCACCGGCGTGAAACCATGGCCCTGGTTAACCAACTGGTCAGAGGGCCGGACCGGGATCTGGAGTGGGAGGTGTGCAAGCGTCTGGCCGCCAGCCGTGGCTGGATTTCACGGCACGTGCTGACCAGACAGCCACCTGACAGCATCATCCTGATCGACCGCTGGTACCCGTCCGATGCCGCGTTTCGCCGGACCGTGCCGTTTGCGGACATCCTGCAGTTGAACATCGACCAGGAGGTGCAGGTGCCGGATTTGCACGTCGGGGTCGTGACGGCGGCCGAGGTTTCATGGGCGAGGGCAGCCGCACGACGGCGTGGGTTGAGCAGCACGGTGATTCACAGGCTGGAGGAGCACGCGGCTTGCACTGAGGCGTTTGAGCGGGCGGTCTCTGATAACGGCTGGGTTTTGTGTCGAAACGAAGGGCGGATCGAAGACGCGACGATGCTGGTGGTCGCCGAGATACGCGAGGTGCTGTGATTTGCTTTGCCGTGGAAGGAACCGGGCTAAATGCCTCACATACGGCACGTTCCGGGCCTGTAAACGCAGTTCGGGACCGAAGGAGAAAATCCCCTCCGGTCCCGATCGCCTGTCAACGCGTGACGTCGACCTATTACCCTGCAGCGTTACGCCGAAGGCTTGAGCACCACTTTGGTCCAGCCGTCGTCGCGCTGATCAAAGTGCTTGTAGGCGTCCGGACCTTCGGACAGCTTCAGGCTATGGGAGATGATCTGCGACGGCTTGGCACGGTCGTGGTGAATCAGCTCGGCGAGGCGACGGTTGTACGCCTTGACGTTGGCCTGGCCGGTACGGATCTGCTGACCCTTGAACCAGAAGGAGCCGAAGTCGAAGGCCATTTTGCCTTCCTTCGCCAGATCGCTCGCAGCGTTCGGGTCCTGCGGCACGAAGACACCCACGACACCGATACCGCCGGTGGGCTTGGTGGAGGCCACCAGGTTGTTCATGGTTTCGTGATTGGCTTCATGACCGTGCTTGTCGCAGCACTGATAACCCACGCATTCGCAGCCACGGTCCGTGCCTTTGCCGTTGGTCAGGTTCATGATCTGCTCAACCGCCTGGGTCTGTGCCGTGTTGATCGGCGTGGCGCCCAGTTTGGCTGCCAGGGCGAGACGGTCTGGGTGGTTGTCGACCACAAAGACTTGTGAGGCACCTTTGATCATCGCGGCATGGGCCGCCATCAGCCCGACCGGGCCTGCGCCGTAAATGGCGATGCTCTCACCTGGCAGCAGGCCGGACAATTCAGTCGCGTGCCAGCCGGTAGGCAGGATGTCCGACAGCATGACGTAGTCGTCTTCTTTCTCCTTGGCATCTTCAGGCAGCACCAGGCAGTTGAAGTCGCCATACGGCACGCGCAGCAGTTCGGCCTGGCCGCCCTCGTAAGGCCCCATCTCGGCAAAACCATACGCGCCCCCAGCACTGCCGGGGTTGACGGTCAGGCAGTAGCCGGTGAGACCACGCTCGCAGTTTTCGCAGAACCCACAGCCGATGTTGAACGGCAGGCAGACCATATCGCCCACTTTCACGCGATCGACCGCAGCGCCCACTTCGATGACTTCACCCAGGTTCTCGTGACCCAGAATCCGGCCCGTCTCGAAGCTGGTGCGGCCTTCGTACATGTGCAGGTCGGACCCACAAATGTTGGTCGTGGTAATGCGGACCAGGACATCGGTCGCTTTTTCGATTTTGGCATCGGGAACGTTCTGAACGCTGACGTCGTAAGGACCGTTGTAAATAATGGCTTTCATGGGTTCTCCAGAAGAATGAGGTGCAGATAGGGACATATATGCGCCAGATTTAGTACGACCGTGCCGGCCTGTCGTTCAAAGAGATTGGCCGGGAGTGACGAACGGTAAATGCTGGCAAAAGGCTCTGTGACGGGGTTTGTGGCCAGTCGATGGCCAAAAACATCACGGCGTCTATGCAAGCCGTGGCAGGTCCAACAGGGTGAGCTCGGTCTCCCCACCTGGCGTTGAAACCCTGCTGCGGGTCGACGGCGGTGTGGTCGACGACACCGTGTGAGAAGCCTGAGCGATTGTGCGGCTGAAACCGGTCCTGCGCAGACAGACTGCGGGCACTCAGGAGGTCAGCGCCGGCGCCCAGTCATCGCCTGCTCGCAACCAGCAATGCCAGAACTTCCTCGGGAAGCACCGGTGGGCTGAGCAGAAAACCCTGAGCATAAGGGCAGTCCAGCTCCCTGAGCTGATCGAGTTGGCCGAGGGTTTCGACGCCCTCGGCAACAATTGCCAGGTCCAGCGCCTCGCCCAGGGACAGGATACTTTTGACGATGGCGACGCTGCGCTCATGTTTCATCATGCGCGTGACGAATGACCGATCGATCTTGATGGCGTCAATGGGGTAGCGGTCGATGTAGCCCAGGGAGCTGTAGCCGGTGCCGAAATCGTCCAGCGCAATCCGGATACCCTGGGCGCGAAGGTCTTCGAGGGTCTTGGCGACCATCTCCGGTTCATGCAGGAACACTGACTCGGTGATCTCGATCTGCAAGGCACGGGCATCGAACCCGGTCTCTGCGATGATCTCGGCGACCTGAAGGGCGAAGTCTTTGCGGTTGAGCTCGACCCCTGACACGTTGACGTTCAGCTTGATGCCGCCCGAACCGGTGGCGGCAGCCCACTTCTTGACCTCGCGACAGGCGTTGCGCATGACCCACTGACCCAGATTGCAAATGACGCCAATGTCTTCGGCGACGCTGATGAACACATCAGGGGCGACAATCCCCAGGGTCGGGTGGCGCCACCTGACCAATGCTTCAACGCCCACAATCGTTTCAGTGGTGATGGAGAAGATCGGCTGGTAGACCAGATAGAACTCGTCCCGGGTTATCGCGTGCTTGAGCGCATTCTGCATCACCAGCAGGTCAATCGAGGCCTGGCGCATCGAAAGGTCGAAGACGGCCCAGCTGCCACGGCCTTTCTTTTTGGCGGCGTACATGGCCACGTCCGCGTCACGGATCAGGTCTTCGGCGGTGGTGTGCTGAACGTCCAGCGTCGCAATGCCAATGCTGCAGGAGATAAAGAGCTGTTGCCCGTCGATGGCGGTCGGCAGGCTCAGGGCGTGGGTCACGCGCTTGGCCGTCTCGATGGCCTGTTCCTGATGGCCTTCGTCGGTCAGCAGGATCGCGAACTCGTCGCCACCGATGCGGGCGATCACCGCCGAGGGATCAATGCACTCGCTCAGGCGTTCTGCAACGCTCTTGAGCAAGATGTCGCCCGCATGATGCCCCATACCGTCGTTGACGTATTTGAATCGGTCCAGATCCAGGTACACCACCGTGGCCGCGCCGGGTTGATCGGCGTTCCCCTTGCTCAAGGCCGAATGGATGCGGGCCATGAAATAGCCGCGGTTCTTGAGCCTCGTCAACTCGTCGTGGAACGCTGCGTAGGACAGTTCGTCCTGAATGCGCTCCCGCTCGATCAGCCGTGACTCGAGCGCCACGCGCTCCTCACGATCAAGCTGGGCCTGGCGAAAATTCTGCTCTGCGTCTTTACGTTCTGTGATGTCGCGCTGCACGGAAACCCAATGGGTGAACCAGCCTTTCTCGTTGGCGACCGGTACGATACTGAGCTGCACCCAGAACTTGGTGCCGTCACGACGGGTGTTGATCAGCTCGACCTCGACGGGATCCCAGCGCTGCAGCGCGTCCCTGATCTGCTGAAGCGTGGCGCGGTCAGTCTCGGCGCACTGCAGAATCCGGGGCGTCTTCCCCATGACTTCTTCCAGGCTGAACCCGGTGGTGGTGAGGAACGCCGGATTGCAATACACGATGCGCGGGCCGGGCAGATCGATGGGTTCGGCTTCGGTGATCAGGATGGCGTCCTTCGCGTTGACCACCACCGACTCCAGCAAGCGCAGGCGCTCGATGACCGCTGATCCGCCGACCGCCTGTGTCGGGGTCAACTTGAGGGAGTCGTAGAGATCGGCCGCATGGGTCTGCACGCCATAGATGTGCGCGGCGCTGAGACGTTTGTGGGGAAGGGGGATCGTCATCAAGACCGCGCCGGTCAGGGCGGCGTTGCCATCGCGAATGGCGACGCAGACCAGCGACTCGTTGACCACGCGATCCAGGCCGGCAGGCAGCGCGGCATCAGCGGGCATGGCCTCGCCAACGTCGACGACGTCGCCGTAGGACAACACCATCTTCAGCCATCCACCGGTGATTTCGTCTGCGCGCACCTCCGGTGCCGTGCCGTAGGTCGCCACGGTGCGCCACTGCTCTTGGTCTCGCACGATCAGGATGGCGCCGGTCGCCCCGGTCAGGTGGGAAGCCGCGTCCAGGAAATGACCCAACACTTCATGATTCTTCAAACCGAGATGAGCCTTGCCGGCCATATGCATTACCTGAAAGAGGGACGATGTACCAGGTGGACATTCGACACGCGTAGAGATCGGGAACCAGTAGCAGCCGCGCAGTAGAGCGTGTGCACCTGGCGCCGGTTAGCACTTTCGGTATCGGCGTGGCGACGAAGTTCAACAGGACCCTGTGGCAAACAATCTGCGCGAAATGAGGAAGTGACCAAGGGGTGGCCACTCCGCGATTTCACTATGACATCATCGTAGGCGGGCTCGATGGAAAATATCGCTCCATGCGTGGTTGCAGCGAAGACACTACCACGCGCTGGACAGCTAAACGCTCCGTCTTTGGGACGGTCTTGTCTTCCGCGACGAAGGTTCAAACCTATACAGCATTAAATAAATGTACAACCCTCGCTAAAGTTCATGGCATCCGCTGCCGATCGAATATCTGAAACGTTTAATCCAAGGCGAGCACCCGTAAGTCCGGCCTGAGCGCGCCTCTGTCCGAGGCGTTTCGCGGATAAAAAACAGCGGTCGCCTAACGCTTTTCAGGGAAGGAGCCCCGCCCACTCAACATCATTTAGCTAGCGGACCTGCGCCATGAACAATAAATCCAATGCCACTGCAGAACTCGCCCAAACCGGCGCCGACCTGAATTCTCTGCTGAGCGCGATTGACCGCTCCCAAGCCGTCATCGAATTCGATCTGCAGGGCAATGTGCTGTACGCCAACCAGAATTTTCTCGACTGCATGGGCTACGACCTCGATGAAATTCGCGGGCGCCATCACCGGCTGTTTTGCATGCCCGACTATGCGACCAGCAAGGAATACCTGATGTTCTGGGAGAAGCTGGGCACCGGCAAATTTGACGCCGGCCAGTACCAGCGTCAGGCCAAGGACGGGCGCCAGATCTGGCTGCAGGCCACTTACAATCCAGTGATGGACAATAACGGCAAGCCATTCAAGATCGTCAAATTCGCCAGCGACGTCACTGAAGTGCGCAATCGCAATGCCGAGTGGGAAGGCAAAATCGAGGCGATCGAGCGCTCCCAGGCGTTGATCGAGTTCTCCCCTGAGGGCTATGTATTGACCGCCAACAGCAAGTTTCTCTCGGCCATGGGCTACACGCTGGATGAAGTCGTGGGCCAGCACCACCGCATGTTTTGTGAGCCGGAATACGCAGCTTCTCTGGTGTACCGCGAATTTTGGGAGAAGCTGGGCAAAGGCGAGTACGACTCCAACGAGTACAAGCGCCTGAGCAAAGACGGTCGGGATGTCTGGATTCAAGCGTCCTATAATCCGATTCTCGATGCCCAGGGCCAGACCTACAAGATCGTCAAGTTCGCCACCGATGTGACCGAGACCAAACTTCGCACGATGGAGCACGAAGGCAAGGTCAACGCCATTAACCGCGCCCAGGGCGTGATCGAGTTCGACCTGAGCGGCAATATCCTCTCGGCCAACGCTAACTTTCTGGATCTGGTGGGGTACCGGATGGAGGAATTGAAGAACCGCCACCATTCGCTGTTTTGTGAACCCGAGTACGTCAAAACCACGCCTTACCGGGAATTCTGGGGCGCACTCAGCAGCGGCAAATTCTTCACCGGGCGCTTCATGCGCATCAGCAAGTACGGCCAGAAAATCTGGATTCAAGCGACCTATAACCCGGTGTTCAACGCGACGGGGCAACCCTACAAGGTGGTCAAGTTCGCCACCGACATTACCGCTCAGGTCGAGCTGGAAGAAGCCATTGAAGCCAAGACCCAGGCCATGGATGAGTCAGTCACCCGTCTGATGGACGCCATTGCCGAGGTGGTCAAAACCACCGGCGACGCCAACGATCAGGCACGCATTACCCAGGATGAAGCTCAGCGTGGTTCCCAGACCCTCAACGAGGCGTCCGCAGCGATGGACACCATCGGCAAATCGGCTGAGGACATCCAGGAAATCATTGAGGTGATCAGTACCATCGCCGGTCAGACCAACATGCTGGCGTTCAACGCCGCGATTGAGGCGGCACGGGCGGGTGAGCACGGTCTGGGCTTTTCAGTGGTGGCCGATGAGGTGCGCAAGCTGGCTGAAAAGTCTTCCCACGCCACCACCAAAATCAACAAATTGATCCAGGAGACGGTTCGCCGCATCAATTCCGGCAGCGAGATCTCCCGCAGCGCGGGCAGTGCGTTCGAGCGGATCGTGGCCGGGGTCGAAAAGACCAATGGTGCGATGAGTACCATCGGTGCCGCCACGCAGGAACAGCATCACCTGGCTGAGCGGGTATCGGAACTGATCGGCGAGCTCAACCGTATCAAGCTGGCGACCGGGTTGGGCAAGGGCTTGAGCGCCCCGGTCCAGGTTGAAAGCCTATGAGCGAGGCCCTTGCGTTTGGGGTAGTCAGGCTGGGCGGGCTGGAAGTCGCGATTGACGCCCAGGCACTGGAGCAGGTGATCAACTGGCCCGCGCGGCTGCAGCCTCATCCGCTGCAGGGCGGCGCCTTGCTTGGCATGTTCAGCCTGCGCGGCAAGGCCCTGCCACTGATTGAGCTGCGGTCGTTGCTGGGTGCGCATGACGTCTCCTGCCATGATCCGTTGGAGATGGTTGCCATCGTCAACCATCAAGGCCGGCGCCTGGGCATTGCGGTCAGCGGCGTCAGTGACGTGATGAAAGTCGAAGTGCGAAACCTGTGCCGTCTCGGCGGCGAGGGCACCGCGGTCGTGCTGCTGCCAGAACTCGTGCTGGTGGAAAATGAGCGAATGATTTACCGGCTCGACCTGGACGCGCTGTGCGGTTTGCCCCAGGTGTTGACTGCGCAGTCCAGGGACGTCTGCGACACGGTGGAGGTTCAGGATCCGTCCCGGGAGCTGCATCACTTGCTGTTGTTTGAGTGCGAAGGAAAGCGCTATGCGCTGGACGCGAGGGCGATTACCGAGCTGGTGGACCGCCCGGACATGCTGCCAAGCAAATTGGGTGGGGATTATTGCCTGGGCGTCGTCAACCGCCGTGGCATTGATGTGCCTGCCTTGAGCCTGAACCGGGTACTGGGCATTGATTCCCCGGCGACGGCGCAGGCGGCCCAGAACCAGAACCAGAACCAGTTGCTGGTGCTGACTTCGCGAGAAGGCTATCGCATCGGGCTGGTGTACGACCGGATGATTTCGATTGTGCGCAAGCGTGCTCACGAAATCCTGCCGTTGCCCCGCTATGGGTTACGGGAGCCGGGCCTGTTTGCCGGCGTTGTCGGGCTGGAGAACGGAGAGCAGGCGTTGTTGCTTGAGTACCGCGAGTTGCTCGAGCGCAAGGAGACGCTCAGTTTCGCCAGGATCTATCAGACCAGCCCGTCCAGCCAGGACGCGCCGGGTTCTCGTCTCATGCAGATGAACCAGACCTGCCTGGTGTTCCAGGCGGCCCAGCCGTTCGTGGTGCCCCTTGATCAAGTGCTGGAAATCCTCGACATGCCCGAGCACTTCGTGCGGTTTGCGCAAGAAGAGACGCATCTGCTGGGCAGTTTCAATTTGCGGGGCGAGCAGATCCCGCTGGTTTGCCTGAGCAGCTTGATTGAAGGCACAACACCTCCCGGCAATACGCTGGAGCGGGTGCTGCTGGTCAAGGGCGAACGTCATAGCTTCGGGCTGGTGGTCAACCGGACCGACTCCATCGAAACCTTCACCCATCCGGCCTCCGAGCACCCCGAGGGTTGGGAGCACGGCGCAAGCATCCGGGGTTCAGTCAATGACCGCATGCGCAGCCTGGTGAGTATCGGCAAGGGTGATCAGGTCCGCTGGATGACGCTGATCAATCTGAGCAACATCGTCAGAGGGTTGGAGATGACCGGGACTGAGGTGCAGACCCAGCGCCTCGCGGGGTAAGCCAGGGGCATTTGCCTCGCTGACGCTTCACGCATCAGTGAGCTGAAACCGGTAGCCCACGCCATACAACGATTCAATGGGCGTCTCACCAGGGCAGGCCTGCTCCAGCTTGCGCCGCAGGTTGCGTATATGGCTGTCCACCGTACGGTCAGTCACTACGCGGTGGTCGGAGTAGAGCTTGTCGAGCAGTTGATCCCGGGAAAAGACCCGGCCGGCCGAACGCGCAAACGTGCTGAGCAACCGCAGTTCAAGGCGTGTCAGGTCCAGCTCGACACCATTGAGTGACGCGCGGTGTTGTGCGTCATCAATGATCAGCCGCGGCGCAGCGCCGGTCAGCAGTTGCGGGCCGCGGCGCAGGATGGCTTTGACCCGGGCCACCACCTCGCGGGGGCTGAAAGGCTTGCAGATATAGTCGTCCGCGCCCAGGTCAAGGCCCCGGAGGCGGTCCACTTCTTCGACGCGAGCGGTGATCATGATGATCGGCACGGCGCTGAAACCGCGCAGGTCCTGGCAGACCTGCATACCGTCGCGCCCGGGCAGCATCAGGTCGAGCAGAATCAAGCGCGGTGTCTGGGCGCGCACGGTCGGCACCACTTGCAAGCCGTTATCCAGGCATCGAGTCGGGTAGCCCGCGGCGATCAGATAATCCTGCAGCAATGCGGCCAGCTTCGGTTCGTCTTCAACGATCAGGATCGGGCAGTCGTCGGTCATGGTTCAGATGTTCCGTGGCAGATGCAGGGTCAGCCAAAGCCCACCGAGGGGCGAGTGAGCGGCGCTGAGGCTGCCGCCGTGGGCGAGGGCGATGCTGTGACAGATCGCCAGCCCCAGGCCGGCCCCGCCACTGGCCCGGGCGCGGGACGATTCGCCCCGATAGAAACGTTCGAACAGGCGTGGCAGTTGCTCGTCCGACACCCCGGGACCGGAGTCGAGGAATTCGATGCATACGTTGTCGCGATCAAGGACGGCCCGGATGTGGATCAGCCCGTTCGGGTCGGTGTAGCGCACGGTGTTTTCCAGCAGGTTGGAAAACAGTTGCTGCAGGCGATTGGCATCGGCCGACAGTTCCAGGGGCTGGGACGGCAGGTCCAGTTCAACGCGCAAGTGCCGGGCGTTCAAGCGCTCCTGAAACATCGACACGCTGTCCTGCAACAGTTGATCGAGTGCGCAGGGCTGTTTTCGGTAGGTCAGCGCGCCGACATCCGCTAGGGACAGCTCGTATAAGTCGTCCACCAGTTTGCTGAGCATGCTGACCTCACCCTGCAATGACTTCATCGACCCCTGGTTGAGGGTGCGTACGCCATCTTCGATGGCCTCCAGCTCACCCCGCAATACCGACAGCGGGGTGCGCAACTCGTGGGACACATCCGCCATGAACTCGCGGCGCATCTGTTCGTTGCGTTCCAGGGTGTAGGCGAGCTGATTGAAGTCACGGGCCAGTTGGCCAACCTCGTCATTGGACGCCACCGCCACCCGCCCGCTGTAATCGCCGCTGGCCAGGCGATGCGTGGCAGCGGCCACCCGCTTGACCGGCTCCAGCAACGTGCGCGCGATCCACCAGGCAATCAGCATCGCCAGCAGCAGCGAAAAGGCCCCCATGACCAGGCTGGTGCGCAACTGGTATTGCTGGAACCGTTCGCCGCCGGCTTCCGTCACGCTCTGGAACGGGGTAACGGCCAGCCAGCCGACGGTTTCATCCGCCACCACAATGGGGCGTAACAGGGCGTCGTTTCCGATGTCCGGGTAGCCGTTCACGCGTTTTTTGTGTTGATCCAGCAACGCGATGCGAAACAGCGCGCCCGTCAGGTCCGAGGCCAGGGGTGTGCGCAAGTCGTTCTTCGACGGATCCTCGCCGAGTTCCGGCCGCATGATGTCAAACCAGCGGTCCGGCTGGTTGCGCAGGAATTCCCAGTTCCCCTCACGGGCGTAGGCACTGGCCAGGCGCGGTAACACCGGCGCCATGCGGTCCAGCGCCTGCTCATTGAGATAGCCCAGAAAGCCCCGCCCGAAACTCCAGCTCGCCGCCAGGCCCATGCTCAGGATGACCAGCAGCACGCCGGCCAGTACGGCGACAAACAACTTGGTGGAGATGCTCAACTTCATGGAGGGCGGCCGGTAAGAAGGGATGGGGCATTTAGGCCCTCACGAAAGAAAGATTCAAGCCGGCCGGGCAATCTTCAATTTTCCTGCACATTTGCCTTGCACGATGGCGCCGACTCAAGCCATTCCGTCTTGCAGAGGCAGCTATGTCGACGAAAATACTCGCCAAATTCCTGGTAACCGCCGCGGTTCTCCTGGCCCTGATCATTCTGGTTATCCTGGGCGGTTGCTCCGGCGGCGAACCTGCCCCTGAAGCGGTGATCCCGAAAGTCTCGGTGATCACCATCCAACCCCAGAGCCAGGTGCTGACCACCGAGCTGGCGGGGCGCACCCAGGCCTTCATGGTGGCGCAGATTCGTCCGCAGGTCGGTGGCATCGTCCAGCGGCGTCTGTTTGTCGAGGGCGCGGATGTGAAGGCCGGACAACCGCTGTACCAACTGGATCCGGCAACCTATACCGCCGCGCTGGCCCAGGCTCAGGCAAGTCTGGCCAAGTACCGGGCCACGCTCAACTCAGCCCAGGCCACGGCCAGGCGCAACGCCGGGCTGGTCAAAATCAACGCCATCAGCCAGCAAGACAACGAAGACGCTCAGGCGACCTTGCTGACGGCGGCCGCCGACGTAAAAGTCGCCGAGGCCGAAGTCCAGACCGCCCGGATTAATCTGGCTTACACCCGTATCACCTCGCCGTTCAGCGGCCGGATTGAAACCTCCACCGTGACCCCGGGGGCGTTGGTGGTGGCCAATCAGGACAGCGCATTGACCACGGTGCAGCAACTCGATCCGATCTATGTGGATGTGACTCAGTCGACCACCGAACTGCTGCGGCTCAAGCGTGACCTGGCCAGCGGCGCCTTACAGTCCACTGGCGAGGGCGAGGCACGCATCAGCCTGACACTCGACGATGGCAGCACCTACACCCACGAGGGGCGGCTCAAGGTCAGCGGCGTCAGTGTCAACGAGGGCACGGGCACCGTCACCCTTCGGGCTGAATTCGCCAACCCGGATCATCTGCTGTTGCCGGGCATGTATGTCCGCGGGGTGCTGGAGCAGGCGCGCAATGACCAGGCCATTCTGGTGCCGCAAAAAGCCGTGAACCGCAGCGCCAGCGGCCTGACCACGGCATTGCTGGTGGTGGACGGCAAGGTGCAACAGTGCGAGCTGACCATCGATCGGGCCGTCGGTAATCAGTGGTGGGTCACGGGCGGCTTGAAGGCGGGTGATCAATTGATCGTCGAAGGCGGACAAAAAGTGCGTGCCGGTGCCGCCGTCCAGGTGCAGGACGCGAGTGATCAGGCAGCCACACCGTCCACCCCCGTGAAGGAGGGTTGAACGTGGCGCACTTTTTCATTGATCGACCGATTTTCGCCTGGGTCATCGCCATCGTGATCATGCTCGGCGGCGGCCTGTCCATCAGCCAGTTGCCCCTTGAGCAATACCCGGATATCGCGCCGCCGACCGTCAAGATTTCCGCCACGTACACCGGGGCCTCGGCCAAAACCGTGGAAGACTCGGTGACCCAGGTCATCGAGCAGCAAATGAAGGGGCTGGATAACCTGACCTACATGTCGGCCACCAGCAGTTCGGCTGGCAGCGCCAGCATCAGTTTGACCTTTACCGCCGGCACCGACCCGGATGTCGCCCAGATGCAGGTGCAGAACAAGCTGCAACAAGCCGAATCAAGACTGCCGCAAACGGTGCAAAGCGAAGGGCTGACGGTGACCAAGGGCGGCTCGGACTTTTTGATGATTGTCGCGCTAGCGTCGGCCGACCCCAGTGTCACGGGCACCCAGATCGGTGATTACATCTCCACCACCTTGCTGGACTCGATCAGCCGGATAGACGGTGTCGGCGACGTGCAGACGCTGGGATCAGGCTACGCCATGCGTATCTGGCTGGACCCTGCGCTGCTGGAAAAATACGCGCTGATGCCTTCGGACGTCAGCAGTGCCCTGGAGGCGCAGAACACCGAAGTCTCTGCCGGCCAGCTCGGTGCCTTGCCGGCCGTCAAGGGGCAGCAGTTGAACGCCACCATCAGCGCCCGCAGCAAACTGCAAACCGTCGACGAGTTTCGCAACGTGGTGGTCAAGTCCGACAGCGATGGGGCCGTGGTCCTGCTGGGCGACGTCGCGACCCTGGAGTTGGGCAGTGAAAGCTACGACATCAGTACGGCGCTCAACGGCAAGCCCGCTGCGGCCATGGGCGTGCAACTGGCGGCAGGCGCCAACGCGCTGAGCGTCGGCGACGCGGTCAAGGCCAAGCTTCAGGAAATGGAGCCGTTCTACCCCACAGAAATGCAGTTGAAGAACGTGATTGCCTACGACACCACGCCCTTTGTGAGCCTGTCCATCGAGGAGGTGGTCAAGGCCCTGGGCGAGGCGATCGTGCTGGTGGTGTTGATCATGTTTCTGTTCCTGCAGAACCTGCGCGCCACGCTGATACCGGCGATTACCGTGCCGGTGGTGCTGTTGGGCACGTTCGGCGTGTTGTCGCTGTTCGGCTACTCGATCAACACCCTGACCATGTTCGCCATGGTCCTGGCGATCGGCTTGCTGGTGGACGACGCCATCGTGGTGGTGGAAAACGTCGAGCGGTTGATGGGCGAGGGGATGTCGCCCATGGCCGCCACGCGACAATCGATGAGTGAAATCAGCAGTGCACTGGTCGGCATTACCCTGGTGCTGAGTGCGGTGTTCATCCCCATGGCGTTTTTCGGCGGCTCCACCGGGATTATCTATCGGCAGTTTTCCGTGACGATCGTCTCGGCCATGGTTCTCTCGGTGTTGGTGGCCATGACCCTGACCCCCGCGTTGTGCGCTTCGCTGCTCAAAGCGCACGACGGTAAGACGCCGGGTGCTCAGCGCGGGTTCTTCGGCTGGTTCAACCGCACCTTTGAACGGGCCAGTGCCGGTTATGAGCGCTGGGTCGGTGTGGTGTTGCGGCGGTGGGGGCGCAGCTTGCTTCTCTATGGGCTGGTGCTGGTGGTCATGGCGGTGGGCTATATGAATCTGGCCACCTCGTTCCTGCCGGACGAAGACCAGGGAATTCTGCTGGCACAGATCCAGTTGCCGGTAGGCGCGACGGACAGCCGTACGCAAAGCGTGATCAAGCAGTTCGAGGACTACATTCTCAAACAGCCCGAAGTCGAATCGATGATCAGCATCAGCGGGCTGGGCATGGGCGGTAACAGCCAGAATACCGCGCGGGCCTTTATCCGCCTCAAGGACTGGGCCGAGCGTGGCAGCTCAGGCCAGGATGCGGCCTCGATTGCCCAGCGGGCGACCATGGCGCTGTCCAGCATCGGTGATGCCGACGCATTCGTCATGCAGCCTCCAACGGTGCGCGGCCTGGGCCAGAGCTCGGGCTTCGACCTGCAACTCAAGGACCTTGGCGGTCTCGGCCATGATGCGTTAGTGGCGGCTCGGGAAAAGTTGCTTGAACTGGCCCGAAAGGACCCGCGCCTGCAGGGGGTTCGCAGCAATGGCCTGGACGATGCGCCGCAGCTGAAGATCAGCATCGACGACCGCAAGGCTGGCGCCATGAGCCTGAGCACCAGCGACATCAACGCCACCTTGTCGACGGCCTTGGGCGGTACGTATGTGAACGACTTTCTCAACCAGGGCCGAGTGAAAAAAGTCTATGTGCAGGGGCAGGCCTCCTCACGCATGCAGGCGGCGGACCTTGATCATTGGTTTGTCCGCAACAGCAACGGCGACATGGTGCCGTTCTCATCGTTTGCCAGCAGCGCGTGGAGTTACGGCTCGCCGTTGCTGGAGCGCTACAACGGTAATGCGTCCCTGGAAATCGTCGGCGATCCCGCGCCAGGGGTCAGTTCCGGGGACGCGATGAACGCGGTGCAAGCCATCGTCGGGCAATTGCCCCAAGGCATCGGCTACGAGTGGACCGGGCAGTCCTATCAACTGCGGCTGTCCGGCTCCCAGGCACCGCTGCTCTACGGGATATCGGTGTTGTTTGTGTTCCTGTGCCTGGCCGCGCTGTACGAGAGCTGGTCGGTGCCGTTTTCGGTGATTCTGGTGGTGCCCCTGGGGGTGATCGGTGCAGTGCTGGCGACCCGCGTCGCCGGGTTGAGCAACGACGTGTATTTCCAGGTGGGTCTCTTGACCACCGTGGGGCTGGCCGCGAAAAACGCGATCCTCATCGTTGAGTTCGCCAAGCACCTGCAAGAGCAGGGCAACAGCGTCATCGACGCCACGCTGATCGCGGTGCGGCAACGCCTGCGGCCGATCCTGATGACGTCCCTGGCGTTCATGTTCGGCGTGTTGCCACTGGCCTTGAGTACCGGCGCAGGCTCCGCCGGGCGTCAGGCCATCGGCACGGGCGTGCTGGGCGGCATGTTCAGCGCCACGGCGTTGGGCATCTTCTTTGTACCGCTGTTCTTTTTGCTGATTCGCCGCCGTTTTGGCCGCGTACGCAACGCTAACCAATCTGCCCCGACAGGTGATGCATGATCAAATCACACTGGCCTCTGCTGGCCGCCCTGGCCCTGGGCGGCTGCGTGAATCTGGCGCCGCAGTATGAGCGGCCTGAAGCGCCCGTCTCCGAGCAATGGCTGCCAGCCGCCAGCCTGCCAAAAGGGCAGGTGAGCGCAGACATCAAATGGCAGCAGTTTTTCACTGACCGTCGCCTGGCACAGGTGCAGAGCCTGGCGCTGGCCAATAATCGCGACTTGCGCCTGGCCAGCCTGAACGTCGAAAAGGCCCGGGCGCAATACCGCATCAAGCGCGCGGACCTGTTTCCTGCCATTGACGCAAGCGTCAGCGGCACCCACAGCCGCACGCCGGGTGGGCTGTCCAATTCCGGCTCAGCGGTCACCACCCACGATTACAGCGCCGAACTGGGGCTGAGCAGTTATGAGCTGGACGTGTTTGGCCGGGTCCGCAACCTGCGTGACGAAGCGCTGGAAGACTACCTGGCGCTGACGGAGACCCGGCGCAGCACGCAAATCAGCCTGGTGGCCGAGGTCGCCACGGCCTGGCTGACATTGGCCGCCGACAACGAACGGTTGCTGTTGGCCCGGGAAACCCTCACCAGCCAGTTGGCCACCTACGACCTGACCCAGCGCAGCTATGCCTTGGGCGGGTCTGCGGAGTTGGCCGTGGCACAGGCCCAGACCACGGTCGAAACGGCACGGGGCGATGTGGCCTTCTATGAGAGCGAGATTCTGCAGGACCGCAACGCCTTGCGCCTGCTGGTGGGCAGTGATGTGCCTGACGCGCTCCTGCCGGGTACGCACATGGAGTCGGCGGCGGTGTTGGTGGACATTCCGCCGGGCTTGCCCTCCAGCCTGTTGCAACAACGCCCGGATGTGTTGTCGGCGGAGCACACGCTCAGGTCCGCCAACATCGACATTGGCGCGGCCCGTGCGGCGTTCTACCCCAGCATCACCCTGACCGCCAGCGCCGGCTCATCCAGCGCTGCGCTGGCCGGCCTGTTCAAAGCCGGCAGCGGGGCCTGGACCTTTGCGCCGAGCATCAGCGTGCCCATTTTCAACGGGGGAAGTCACCGCGCGACCCTGGATTCGGCCAAGGTCGAACGTGACATTCAGGTGCAGACCTATCAGCAAACCCTGCAGACCGCGTTCCGTGAAGTGGCTGACGCGCTGGCCGTGCGCAGTACCCTGGATCGCCGTATCGCCGCGCAACAGGCGCTGACCGACGCCAGCCGCAAAAGCTTCGAACTCTCGGATGCGCTGTATCGCGGTGGCTCGAAAAGCTACCTCGAAGCCCTGGATGCACAACGCTCGCTCTACAGCGCCCAGCAAGACCTGATCACGCTGCGCCTGACCGAGCAGAGCAACCGCATCACCTTGTACAAAGTGCTGGGGGGCGGCTGGTACTGAGGGTGACGGCGAAACGCCGCTGCCACGTGCACACACACAACAACCGCAGCGATGGAACGGCGTGCGCACCACAAATCGGGTTACTTCACTCACTGGGGAATAAATATGTGCGCTTTTCGTTCCGCACTCAGCCGTCGCCTTCAAGGGCTCACCTGCGCCTGCCTGATCACCGTTTCACCGCTTTGCCATGCGGATCCGGAAACGGACCCATGGGAAGGTTTCAACCGGCCTGTGTTTTCGTTCAACGACACGCTGGACACGTATGCGCTCAAACCCCTGGCTCAAGCGTACCAATTCGTCACCCCCCACCTTGTCCGGGACGGGATTCACAACGTGTTGAACAATCTGGGTGAGGTGAAAAATCTGGCCAACAATCTGCTGCAAGCCCGGTTTCACAGCGCCGGCGTTGATACGAGTCGATTTTTGTTCAACAGCACGATTGGCCTGGCGGGCTTGATCGACGTTGCAACGCCGATGGGCTTGCCTCGCAGTGACGAGGACTTTGGCCAAACCCTCGGTCGCTGGGGTGTCGCGAGCGGCCCGTACCTGGTGCTGCCGTTGCTGGGGCCGAGCACACTGCGCGATGCACCGGCGATCCTCCCCGATGCCTACGCCAACCCGATTCGCTACATCGGCGACGTCCCAACGCGTAATAGCCTTTATGGCGCGAGCATCATCGACGGACGGGCTCAATACCTGAAGTCTGAAAAGCTCATCACCGGCGACAAGTACAACTTCATCCGAAGCGTCTATCTGCAAACCCGAGCGTTCAAGATCAACGGGGGAGAGGTGCAGGATGACTTTTGATCCGCTGGACGACCCGCAAAACGGCGCCTGCCACGATGAGGCACCGCAACGGGCTTGCCAGATTTAAGGCCAGGGATCGAAATCCCTGGCTGGGAACAACCCTTTCAACTGGCCTTGGGCTCTCCCTGACCGATTTGCCAGACATAGGGTGGCTCGGTGCCGTTGATACTCCAGTCACCGACGATCTTGGCCTTGTAAATAAGCGGGTAATGGGACGCGACGGTCCGCGCATTACGCCAGTGTCGATCCAGGGCTTTATTGACGCTGATGCCTGAGGCGCCAAGCGCATTGAACAGGTCGGTAGCGGCTCGCAGAATCAGGTCAGGGACGATGACCTGTGCTTTTGCCGTTTCGATTTCCGCTGCAATGTTCGCCGCTCGTGCCGCCTCGGCATTCCCCGAAAAGCGAGCCTCGTAGGCCTGCTGCAACGGCCTTGCAGAGCGAAGGGTTGTTGCCTGTGCAGCGTAGACCTGCGCGGAAATCTGACCGACCACTTGTTGGATCTGAACATCGGCGCTCACGCGGCTGGCATTGCCGTGGCTGTAAACCCGTGTGCGCTCACGGATCTGCTGGGTAATGTCGCGTTCTATCGCCCGACCTGTGCCCGCCAATACGGCGAGCAACACCAGTTGGTAGAACGCGGTTTGATAGTTGAAACGGTTTTCAAAGGGGATGATGTGTGCAGCGGGAATCGGCACGTTATTGAACACTGTGGTCCCGCTGCCGGTAGTGCGTTGTCCAAAACCGTCCCAATCATCACTTTGTTGTACGCCGGCATGACGGGCATTCACGACCGCAATCACGTCCGCCCCAGTGTCGGAACGCTGCGCGTACACATCGATCCAGTCAGAAAACAGACTGCCGGTGCTGTAGTATTTTTTGCCGCTTAAACGAAACTGCGCTCCGTCCGGAGTCGCTTTGGTGATGACTTCACCGAGCTTTACATCGCCTGTTTCTGTCCAGGCGTTACCCACTAAATCGCCTTCAACGAAGCGCCGAAACCATGCGTCGCGTTCGGCCGTCGGGGGCGAATTCAGTTGATCTTCGACGAAGGCAAAATGGCCGCGCAGGGACTGCGGAATGTTGGAGTCGGCTTCGGCCAGTTCGATCAGCAACTGGAACAGCTGCTCAACAGAAGCGCCGGCGCCGCCATATTCCCTCGGCACGCGCACAGCACCGAACCCGGCCTGTTTGAGCCACTTGATGGGCTGGTATGGGAGAGTACGAGCGTTTTCTCGCTCAACGGTGCCCGCTGCAATGTGCTGGAACAACGGCCGAAAACGATTGGCGAGTGCTTCGTAGTCGGTGCCCAGAGAAAGCGGATTGTTTGGCGTGTCAGGCATGGGGAACTCCCGTGATGATGAAAGCCGCTCGGTGGTAACGGCGTTAAATACATCCGATGTGCATGCACCATGCCGAAACATAAATAGCCGAGTCATCGCGGTTAATCCGTTGAATCCACAGACGCTGCAGTTGATGCATCAACAGTTGTGCTGTTTCGCTGGCTGCCCCGCGACACCTTTTCACGGCGTGCGGTAAAGACAACTGTTTGCCTGGAAACACCTGTTCAGCAAAACGTTGTTTGCCAAACGTCGAATAAAGATATGGGCCGGTCGTAACGTATTGAAAAGGCTGGGTATAAACAGCTGGCACAGTTGCTGCTATTTCCTCACCAGGCAGGTAGACACACCGTACTTGGCGACCACGCCGGGCGGCTCCCTTGCTCTATTTGGAGATAGGCAGATGAGTCAGAACGCAATTAAATTCGCTTACTGGGTACCTAACGTCAGCGGCGGTTTGATCGTCAGTAAAATCGAGCAGCGCACCGACTGGGGCATCGAGTACAACCGCAAGCTGGCGCAGATTGCTGAAAAGTCGGGCTTTGAGTACGGGCTCACGCAAATCCGTTTCACAGCCGGCTACGGCGCCGACAACCAGCATGAGTCCGTTGCGTTCAGCCATGCGTTGTTGGCGGCGACCGAGAAACTCAAGGTGATCGCCGCCATCCTCCCCGGGCCCTGGACGCCCGCCGTCGTTGCCAAACAACTGGCGACGATCGATCAACTCACGGCCGGCCGTGTGGCGATCAACATTGTCAGTGGCTGGTTCAAGGGTGAATTCCAAGCCATTGGTGAGCCATGGCTCGAGCATGACGAGCGCTACCGTCGTTCGGAGGAGTTCATCCAGGCGTTGAAAGGCATCTGGACAACCGACAATTTCACCTTCAAAGGCGATTTCTATCGCTTCCACAATTACACGCTGCGTCCGAAACCCATTCAGCAGCCCCATCCTGAAATCTTTCAGGGCGGCAGCTCCCGCGCCGCCCGCGACATGGCTGCACGCGTCTCCGACTGGTACTTCACCAATGGCAACACGGTAGAAGGCATCAAGGCGCAGGTGGATGATATTCGCGCGAAGGCAGCGGCCAACGGGCATTCGGTCAAGATCGGCGTGAACGCTTTCATCATCGCTCGCGAAACCGAAGAGCAAGCGCGCGCGGTGCTTCAGGAAATCATCGATCAGGCTAATCCTGAAGCGGTGAATGGGTTCGGCGATGCGGCAAAACAGGCCGGCAAGGCCAGCCCTGAAGGCGAGGGCAATTGGGCCAAATCCACGTTTGAAGACCTGGTCCAATACAACGACGGGTTTAAAACGAATCTGATTGGGACGCCGAAACAGATTGCCGAGCGCATTGTGGCGTTGAAAGCCGTGGGCGTGGACCTGGTGCTCTCTGCCTTTCTGCACTTTCAGGAGGAAGTGGCGTATTTCGGTGAACACGTACTGCCGCTGGTACGGGAGCTGGAAGCGTCAGATCACACTGTTTCTGTGGCTCAAAGCGCTTGAGGTACGGGTCACAAACCACACAATCAGCGCAGCGGCGCTGATGCAGGCGCCCAGCAGGCTCACGGCAGACCATCCCCAGCGCGCATAAGCCTGGGTTGCAGCCACCGCGCCTGATGCGCTGCCTATCGAGTAGAAACACATGTACGCCCCGACCACTCGACTTTGAGCATCGGGGCGCGCCGCGAAGATCAGGTTCTGACTGGTGACATGGACTGCCTGGACGGCGAAGTCGAGCAGGATCACGCCGCAGACGAAGGCCAGCAGTGACGTCTGCGCAAAGCTGATGGGTAACCAGGAAAACGTCAGCACGCCCAGCGCAACGCCGGTGACTCGTTGCCCCAGCCCCTGATCGGCCCAGCGTCCTGCTCGTCTGGCGGCCAGCGCACCTGCCACTCCGGCCAGACCGAACAGGCCAATGAGCGTGTGCGAAAGCGAGAGCGGCGGGGCGCTCAAGGGCAGCACCATCGCCGTCCACAACACAGAAAACGCCGCGAAGATGAGCAGCGCCAGCACCCCACGTATCCTCAACACCGGCTCACTGATCATCAGCTTGAAAACCGACCCGATCAAGTTCAGGTAGGTGCCTGAGCCGCGGGGCGATGGGGAGTCAGGCAAGCCTTGCCACAGCACTGCGCAGAGCGTGAGCATCAAGCCCGAGGACACGAAATACACCGCACGCCAGCCCGCCAGGTCCGCAACGAGGCCTGAGGCAAAACGCGCCATAAGAATCCCCAGCACAATGCCGCTGGTGACCGTGCCAACGATCTGCCCCCGTTGTGACGGCGCGGCAAGGACGGCGGCATAGGCGACCAGCACCTGAACCACCACGGCCATCAAACCCACGACGATCAAGGCCCCCAGTAGCGCCAGCCACGACGGCGCCGCGCCGACTGCTGCAAGCGCGATGGCCGATATGGCTGTCTGACCCAGCACCAGGCTTTTGCGGTTGACCCGATCACCCAATGGGACGATGAGCAGCAAACCCAGTGCATAACCGGCCTGAGTCGCCGTGACGACGCCGCCGATCAGTCCTGCGTCAACGGTCAGACTGTAGGCCATGGCGTCGAGCAGGGGCTGGGCGAAATAAACATTGGCAACCGCCAGCGCACAGGTGACCGATAACAAAAGCGTCAGCCACGGCGACAGCGCCGGTTCTTGGGGGATGACGTCCGGACTTCTGTGCGGCCTGGATGGCGGTGGACAAGATGGGGACAGTCGTCCCAGTCTCGAATCAGTACCCTCTGTCATAACCCGCTCCTTGCCGGTAGACTGGTTGCAATCTGCAACCTGCTTGGATTCTGGCTTAATCCTGTTTTAGTTTGCAACCAGATTTTTCAGGTGTTGCGCAGGGCTCCACCTGACTCACGGCTCGGAAGGTTAAAAATGCTCGACCACGATTACTCACACCGTCACGAGTGCCCGGTTGCCAGAGCATCGGAGGTCATCGGTGACCGATGGTCGTTGCTCATCGTCCGCGACGCGTTCGACGATATTCGTCGATTCAGCGAGTTTCAAAAGAGCCTGGGCGTGGCCAAGAATATTCTGGCTGCGCGCTTGAAGGCGTTGGTCGAGGTCGGGGTGTTTGAGATTTGCCCGGCGTCCGATGGCAGCGCCTACAAGGAATACGTCCTCACCGAAAAAGGACGTGAACTATTTCCGATCGTGGTCAGCCTGCGTCAGTGGGGCGAACGTTTTCAGTTTGCACCCCATGAAACCCGCTCAGTGCTGATGGACAACGCAACCGGTCAGCCGGTGATGAGGATGGCGGTTCAATCTGCGAGTGGCGAGACGCTTGGGCCAGCGGATTGCTATCGGATCAGAGTCACAGCTGACGACGTTCGAATGTGCACGTTAGCGGAGGGGAAAGGGCCTGCTCGATAATGAAGCCGGGGGCACATGCTCATTCCAGTGGAACAACGCAAACGATCAATCGAGGAGGCTATATGTACGATTTTATAGGCGACATCCACGGTCAGAGCGAACGTCTCGAAGCGCTGTTGGTGCTGATGGGTTACACCCGGCGCGCGGGTATTTACAGCCATCCAACGCGCAAGGCGTTCTTCATGGGTGACCTGATCGACCGAGGTCCTCGACAAGTGGAAACGCTGGAGATCGCAAGGCGGATGGTAGAAAGCGGACACGCCCGGATCGTTCTTGGAAATCACGAATACAACGCCTGCGCCTGGGCAACCCCTGACCCGGAACATGCGGGTGAATTCCTGCGCGAACATACTGAAAAGAATCGCCATCAACACCGCGCTTTTTTAGACCAGGTCGGGGAAAACAGCGCGCTGCACCATGACCTGATCGCGTGGTTCAAGACCCTGCCAGTGTATGTGGAGACACCTGAGTTCAGGGCCATTCACGCCTGCTGGCATGCAACGCTCATTGAACGGTCCAAGCCCTATCTGGACGCAAACAATGCCATTCTTCCTGAGTCATGGGCCCCCATGAGTCGCAAGGACAGTGAGCCTCACCTCATTATCGAAACTTTGCTGAAGGGCACGGAAATCGATCTTCCGTTCGGCTTGAGCTACTGCGACGCTGATGGCACCGAGAGGGTTCGCACCCGTACCCGCTGGTGGGATGAATCAGCAAAAACATACCGCTCGGCCGGCATGCTCAAAAGTAGCTTGGTTCATCAGCTTCCCGAAGATCCGATTCCCGAGAAAAACCTGCTTGTTTATGACCAGGCCGCGCCTCTGTTCATCGGCCATTACTGGCAAACGGGCCGCCCCACCATCCTGAACCCGCACATGGCTTGCCTTGACTACAGCATCGGTAAAGGGACCAAGGGAACCAAGCTGTGTGCTTATCGGTGGAAGGGCGAAAAGGTGCTGACGAACGGTGGGTTCGTGTGGGTTGAAGCCCGTGAAAGCGCGCAATCTCAGGAGGTTGTCGGTGAGCGCTAAGGCGCGGATCTGCCGCCTGGCAATCAGTTCAGATGAACCGCTGACAAATACCGCCCGAATCGGGCGGTTTTAATAGGGCTCCGTCGACCTACCCGTCAAAGCGCCCCATTCGTATGTCGCCCATCCACCAGCCGCTGAATGCCCAATGGGTTAGCGTCTTGCAGCGCAGGGGGCAGCAGAGCATCGGGGTAATTCTGGAAGCACACCGGGCGCAGGAAGCGGTCAATGGCCAATGTCCCCACCGACGTCCCGCGCGCGTCCGACGTCGCCGGGTAAGGGCCGCCATGCACCATGGTCTCGGTGACTTCCACCCCCGTCGGATAGCCATTCAACAGAATCCGGCCGACTTTTTCCTGTAAAAACTCGGTCAGCCAGCGGTATTCCAGCAGCTCATCGGCTTCGCCGAGGACGGTGGCCGTCAACTGCCCGCGCAGGCCATTGAGTGCTGCGGCCAGTTGCGCCTGGTCGGCAACTTCAATAACGATCGTGGCCGGCCCGAATACCTCTTCCTGGAGCAGTTCGTCACCCTTGAGCAGCAAGCTGACGTCGGCTTTGAACAACTGCGGTTGGGCTTGTTTACCCTGTTGCGGACGTCCCGCCAGATGCTGCACGCCCGGGTGCGCGAGCAAATGTTGCAGCCCCTTGCTGTAGCTGGCGAGGGCGCCGACATTGAGCATGGTCTGCGCCGGTTGATCGTTCATCTGTGCAGTGAAGCGCTCCAGGAACGCCGTGAAATCGGCCGACTGCACGCCGATGATCAGCCCGGGGTTGGTGCAAAACTGCCCGCAACCCAGGGTCACCGAGGCAGCGAGCTCGTTGGCGAGGGTGTCGCCACGCACCTTAAGGGCCTGGGGGAGAATGATCACCGGGTTGATGCTCGACATCTCGGCGAATACCGGAATCGGCTGGGGACGCTCCGCCGCCATCTTGCACAAGGCGTTGCCGCCTTTGAGAGAACCGGTGAACCCCACGGCTTGAATCGCTGGATGATTGACCAGCCACTCGCCGACGCCCCCGCCATAGATCATGTTGAACACACCGTCGGGCATACCGGTGCGCGACGCGGCACGCATGATCGCGTCCGCCACCCATTCGGCGGTGGCCATGTGGCCGCTGTGGGCTTTGAACACCACCGGGCAGCCCGCCGCCAAGGCAGAGACGGTATCGCCACCGGCAGTGGAAAACGCCAGCGGGAAGTTGCTCGCACCGAACACGGCCACCGGACCCACGGCGATCCGGAACTGACGCAAATCGGGGCGGGGCAGGGGTTTACGATCCGGCAAGGCGCGATCAATGCGTGCCCCGTAAAAGTCACCGCGCCGCAGCACGTTGGCGAACAGGCGCATTTGCCCGCTGGTGCGACCACGCTCGCCCTGGATACGCCCGGCAGGCAACGCCGTCTCACGGCAGACAGTGCTGACAAAATCGTCGCCCAAGGCATCCAGCTCGTCGGCGATGGTGTCGAGAAATTCGGCGCGGCACGAGGCGGGCAAATTGCGGTAAATCGGATAGGCACTAGCGGCCGCCTTGGCTGCCGCGTCGACTTCGTCTTGCGTCGCCTGGATGAAATGACCTGGGAGTGCCTCGTCTGTGGTCGCATCGAAGCTTTGCAACTGCACACTGCCGGCGCCGAGTCGCTGTCCACCGATGTAGTTCAGACCGAGAATCTGAGTCATGTCAGGGCTCCTGATTGATTGAGTAAATGTCGGGACTCCCGCTGAGCCAAGCGGCTCCCCATCGTGCCGGACGACGGAAGCCGGAGTGCTGGAGTGAATGAAAGGTCTTAGGTGATCGCACCGATCTGCCACGGCACGAACTCGTTCTGGCCGTAGCCATGCTGTTCGCTTTTACTTTTGTCACCCGAGGCGATGCGCAGCATCATGCGGAAGATGTATTCGCCGCGTTCCTCGATGGTCATGGTGCCGTCGGCAATCCCGCCGCAGTTGACGTCCATGTCTTCTTCCTGGGTCTCCCACAGGCGGGTGTTGGTGGCGAGCTTGATGGACGGCGAGGGCGCACAGCCATACGCCGAACCGCGCCCCGTAGTAAAGGCAATCAGGTTGGCCCCGCCCGCGACCTGGCCGGTGGCGGAGATCGGGTCGTAGCCCGGGGTGTCCATGAACACCAGGCCGTGTGCCCTGACGGTTTCAGCGTATTCGTAGACATCCACCAGATCGGTGGAGCCTGCCTTGGCGACGGCACCCAGAGATTTCTCCAGAATAGTGGTCAAGCCTCCGGCCTTGTTGCCCGCGGAAGGATTGTTGTTGAGCTCGGCATCCATACGCTTGCAATAGGCTTCCCACCAGTGGATACGGGCGATGAGTTTCTCACCGACGTTCTGGCTGACGGCGCGGCGGGTCAGCAAGTGCTCGGCGCCGTAGACCTCCGGCGTTTCCGACAGAATCGCGGTGCCGCCGGCCGCCACCAGACGATCGACTGCATTGCCCAATGCAGGGTTGGCCGTGATGCCCGAATAACCGTCGGATCCACCGCATTGCAGGCCGATGATCAGGTGTTTGGCGCTGACGGGTTCGCGTTTGACGTGGTTTGCCTCTGCCAGCAGGGACTTCACTTGCGCGATGCCGCTGGCAATGGTTTTCGACGTGCCGCCCGTGCCCTGGATGGTGAAGGTGCGCAGCGAATGGCTGCTGGTCAGGCCCTGGGCCACCAGCAGATCGGGGATCTGATTGGTCTCGCAACCCAGGCCGATCATCAGGACCGAGGCAAAGTTCGGGTGAACGGCATAGCCCCCCAGGGTCCTGCGCAACATGGCCAGCGCCTCACCCCCCGGATCGACGGCGCAGCCCACGCCGTGGGTGAGGGCAACGACACCGTCGACATTGGGGTATTCAATCAGCGCCTCAGGGTGAATGTCGCGGCGAAAGTAGTCGGCAATCGCCCGCGCCACCGTGGCCGAGCAATTGACCGACGTCAGAATGCCGATGTAATTGCGGGTCGCCACGCGGCCATCGGCGCGCACGATGCCCATGAACGTCTCTGCGGTGGGGGCAGGACTGCCTTTGGCGTCGACACCGAACGCGTAGTCCCGAGAGAAATCCCCCATGGCGACGTTGTGGACATGCACGTGCTGCCCCGCTTCGATGGGCTGGCTGGCGAAGCCGATGATCTGACCGTAGCGGCGCACGGGTTGGCCCACGTCGATATGACGGGCCGCGACTTTGTGACCGGAAGGCACAGGCTCAAGCACCTCGATACCTTCGGCTTTAAGCACCAGACCTTTGACCAGCGGTTGCCGTGCGATCAACACATCGTCCAACGCGTTGAGTCTGATCACGGCATGGGCAGCGGTTTCGCTGCCTGTTGTTGTTATGAGCTGCATGACGATTGCCTCGGTTATTCAGTGAGCGCAATGGGAATGGGGAGAGCAGGGCAGGTCAGGCCAATCCACGCTCGCGGTAATCAATCAGGCTGGAGAACAGCATCAAACCGGACGCCATGACGACGAAGAAAATCAGCGCCAGGAAGTACGAGCCGGTGTACTGCACGATCAGGCCAATCAGGATGGGCACAATCACACCGACCATGTTCCCGCAGAAGTTCATGCTGCCGCCCAACACACCGGCTTTGGACTGGCCGCCGAGGATCGCGGGCAGGCACCAGTACATGCCGCACCAGCGAATGAAAAACAGCGCGACACACAGCAGCGAGATAACAACGACGGCGTCACGGGTATAAGCCACAGCGAGAATGCAAATGGCGGCAATGGCCGCGGAGCCTGCGAACATGCTGCGCATGACGGTGTTGGGCTGGCCGCCGGCCGCTTTCCATTTGTCGGCCACCCAGCCGCCAAACAATTCGCCGATGAACCCGCACATGAAGATCAGAAAGGTCGCGCCGCCCATGGCCTTTATGTCCAGGTTATGGGCCTGGTGCAAGTAGCTCGGCATCCAGGTCAGCAGGCCGTAAAACACACTGTTGTAGCAAGCGAAGCCCGCGAACATGGCCAGCACGGAACGGCTCTTGAGCAATTCCTTGAGGATCGCCTTGCGCCCGCCCGTGGCTTTTCTGGCGGCCTCATTGGCGTCAGTGATGTACGCCAGCTCTGCCGCATTGACCTTGGGGTGTTCACTGGGGTGGTTTCTGATGTACCACCACGCCCAGACGCCTACGACCATGGTGCCCACGCCGGCGATGACGAAGGCGATCCGCCAGGAGTCAAACCAGGTGATCAATCCCGCAATGAGGATGGCGCCCAATGCAGTGCCCAGCGGTGCGCCGCCATCGACGAGGGTCGCACCGCGTCCGCGTTCATTGGGCGTGAGCCAGGCACCGTTGAGCTTGGCCCCGGCCGGCATGATCGGTGACTCTGCGACACCCAGGCCGATGCGCGTGATGAGCAGCGTGATCCAGTTGTGCGCGCCGCCCGCCAAGGCCTGAAACAGGCCCCAACCAATGGTGGCAATGCCGACAATGTTACGGGTCTGAAAACGGTCGAGCAGCATGCCGCCAGGGATCTGCATGAGCGCATACGACCAGAAGAACGCGCTGAGCATCAAACCTTCCAGCGCCGGCGTCATGTTGAAGTCAGCCGAGATCAGCGGCAGCGCAACGGACAAGGACGCCCGGTCGATGTAGTTGATGGCGGAGAGCAGCAGCAGGAGCAGGAAGATCCTCCACCGCACCGTGGTGGGGCGGGCGCTCGCGGCACTCGTGGAAGCAGCAGGCGTGACGACCTGTACATTGCCAGTGGTCATGTTCATCTCACTCTTATGTTTATTATGAAATGCATCCGTTGCTAAGGGCCCGGTGCAGGGCCTCACCCGTCAGAGCGATCTTGTTTCTCCAACATTGAACGCTGAGTCGACGACTTCGAAGGAGTTGCACAGGGGTTTTCCGAACTCCTCCATGCTGATCTCGAACCGATCACCCGGCTGAGTTTTGACGTTGTCTGCAACCGAAAGGGTGGCGGTGCCGAAGAAGTGCACATGCACATCGCCCGGGCGCAGGAACTGGGTGTACTTGAAGTGGTGATACTCCAGGTTCTCCAGGCTGTGGCACATGTTGTCCTCGCCGCTGAGAAACTCTTTCTCCCATAACAGGTTGCCGTCGCGCCAGATCCGGCTGGTGCCGGCCAGGTGCCGTGGCAATTCACCGACGCGCAGCTCTGGCCCGTAGGCGCAATTGCGCAGCTTGGAGTGGGCCAGATACAGGTAATTGCGCCGTTCCATGACATGGTCGGAGAACTCGTTGCCCAAGGCGAAGCCCAGGCGGTAGGGCGCGCCGTCATGGCCGATGACGTAGAGGCCGGTCAGCTCGGGTTCTTCGCCTGCATCTTCGGCGAAGTCCGGCGACTGGAACGCCTGGTTCGGGCGTACCACAATCGAGCCGTCGCCCTTGTAGAACCACTCTGGCTGAGCGCCCACGGTGCCGGCCACCGGACGGCCGCCGTCGATCCCCCACTGGAACATCCGCGCGGTGTCCGTCAGCGCATCCTGACTGTCGACGTTTTTCTGGTGCATCTTGTCGCGGGTCGAAGCACTGCCCAGGTGAGTCAGGCCGGTGCCGCTGATCAGGCAGTGAGCGGGGTCTTCATGGTCCAGTGGCGGCAGGACGCGGCCGGTGTCCAGCAGATGGGTATAACTGTCGGCACTCAGTACCGTGCCCACGCTCCGTACTTCCTGCTGCAGGCTGTGGCCATTGGCAATGGCGGCGAGGGCAAGGGTGCGGGTGCTGGCTGTACCGTTGACCACCTGAATCGAGTCGCCCTCGACCACGCCGACACGGCGCTGACCCGTGGCATCTTCAAACTGGATTAAACGCATGGTGAGGCCTCGACGTGTTGTTATCGTTGAGGTCACTTTAAATTTCCAGCCTGCTGCTGCCTAATGAGAGTTACGACCCAAGCGATAACCTTTAGGTATACCCATGCTGCCGTCCCTCTCATCCATGGTGTCTCGTCTGCGACTCAAGCAGCTGCGGCTATTGATAGCGCTCGACGAGCATGGCTCGGTGCGCAAGGCATCCGAGATCATGGCGTTGTCGCAACCGGGCGCCACCAAGGCATTGCAGGAAATCGAGACTGTTTTCGGTTCAAGCCTCTTCGAGCGCACCAGCAAGGGTCTGGAGGCCAACGATCTTGGCCGCTGTGTGATTCGTTATGCCCGCCTGATTCACACCGACCTTGAGCACCTTCGCGAAGAAATGGTCGGCATCCTCAAAGGACAAGGCGGGCGCCTGGCCATCGGCACCATCATGGGCGCCGTGCCGACGCTAGTGGACAGCCTGGCGCGACTGCGCGACAAACAGCCGGAGTTGTCGATCTCCATCGTCGAAGACACCAGTTCGCGGTTGTTGAGCTTGCTGGATCAGGGAAGGGTGGATGTCGCGATCTGCCGAACCAGCGTGAGCCCACGTCCGGGCGCGTATCAAACCCGCTTCCGCGCACAGGAACCGCTGGTGGTGGTGGCCAATCCTGCGCATCGCCTGGCCCATGCGCCGACGCTGCAACTGGACGACTTGATGGACAGCCGCTGGGTGGTGTTCCCGGTCAACATGCCCATGCGCTTGACGCTGGAGCGCGAGTTTCGCCAGGTGGGGTTGAGCTTTCCGCTTTATGCGATCGAAACCTCGTCGACGTTTACGACGTTGTCGTTGTTGCTGAAGGATCCGAATCTGGTGGCGGTGATGCCGAACGACGTCGCGCAGATGGCGCTGGACCACGGCATGTTGGTCAAACTGCCGCTGACGATTCAGTCCACCAGCGAGCCTTATGAAATCGTGACTCGATCGAATGTGGAGTACACGGCGTCGATGGTGTTGCTGATTGAGGAGATGACGGGGGTGGGTTTGGATTCAACAAGGGATGAGTAGGCTTGCCATCCATAAAGCATCAGCCTGGAAGGATGGCGTTTGGTCGGTCGCAACAGCTTGCAAGCTGAGCGGTGTCATCTGTGCGGTACAGGGTAGGCCTAAAGCCGGCGCTGCATCAGCGAATGCTCTTTGCCCCAAGCTTGAAATGACTCTAGATACTCCCATCCTCGCTTTGCGTAATAGTCACGTCGGTCATGTGTGTGCAAATAAAGTTTCTGATGTCCGACTTCTTTCGCGTTAGAGCAGACCTCTGTAATGAGTTGTTCGGCCAAGCCACGCCGCCTTGCCGACGGAGCAACAAGGACACACGCAAGCCACGGCCCGAGTTCTGGGTAATCAGGCGAATCGTGCTTGGCCAGGGCGGCCCCTCCGAGGAGCTGACCATTTTCCAGAGCGATCACAGTTCGCCAGTTCCCGTCATTCTGGCCATCTTTGAATTCTCGCTGCCAATCATGGAGCGCCTGTGCAGCGAACTCATACGCGAACTGTTCATGCAGCCACGATGCGAATGTGTCGCTATAGTCCATGTGATGGCACAGCAAGGCCGTCTGGAACATATGATTAATTCTCGAGATGAGCAGGTTGTTAGTGTCTGCAGGTGAGGTCGTAGAAACCAAGCGCGGCAACCATAAGCGTTTGAAAGCCGGGAATCGCGCTGACGTGATCAGTGGAGGCTTGGAGACGCTTTTCAGGGCAGGACCTACCAAGCCTGCGTGTTTACCACTCAGCCCGCGAACTTGTAATCACCGCCTTTTTTGATCGCATTGATATAGGCCGGCCGCGCCTGGAACCGGTCGATCCAGGCGGCTAGGCTAGGGTAGTTGTTCAGCATGCATTGGGATTTTGCAAACTCGCCAATAAAGCTCATTTGGATATCCGCGCCGCTGATTTCTTCACCCAACAAATACGGGGTAAGTTTCAACGCGGTCTCCAGATAACCTAGATAGTTAGCCAGTTCAGATTCAATTCGCGGCTGCAGCGGCTTGCCAGCGTCCCCAAGACGCCCGACATAAAGGCTGAGCATCAGCGGCAGCATGGCCGACCCTTCTGCGAAATGCAGCCATTGCACGTATTCGTCGTAGGTCGCGGTAGCCGGGTCAGGCTGCAAGCGGCCATCGCCGTGCCGGCGGATCAGATAATCGACGATAGCACCGGACTCGATCAGCACATGAGGTCCGTCCTGAATAACCGGTGACTTGCCCAGCGGGTTAATGGCTTTCAGTTCAGGGGGCGCCAGGTTGGTCTTGGCGTCTCTTTGGTAGTGCTTGATTTCGTAGGGCAGGGCGAGCTCTTCGAGTAGCCAGAGGATGCGCTGCGAGCGGGAATTATTGAGATGGTGAACGATGATCATGAAGTTCCCTATGAGGTGTAAAGGTGTGTAGGGACAGACTGTCGTGGCCCACTGAGGTTCTAAATGGTTGCGAAATCAGCAGTCAGTAGCACCGTCCCGAAGGCGGCGCCTCGATCATGATGCAAAACCTAATTCGCGAGGAATCCATCGGCTCATCCTCGCTGAACTAATCACTGCGCCCGTCCCCTAATTCTGCGCACGTTGCCCAATCCCAGGCTGATCCTGGGTCACTCACACACGAAGGTTTGGTGAATCATGAAGAGCGAACAGGTAGAAGGCGTTGTAGAACAGGTTGCCGGCAAAGCACAGAGCGCAGTTGGGAAACTGTTTGGTGATTCGAAGCTGGAGGCGGAGGGTACCGGTCGCCAGGCTTCTGGTCAGTTGACCCAGGCCTATGGCGATGCGATGGACAGCATCTCTGCGTTTGTTAAAGAGAAACCAGTCGCTGCAGTTGCCATTGGTGGAATTGCGTTGCTGATTCTGGACCGTTTCTTCCGCCGCTGAGTGAGGAGCAAGGGAAGCTCCGCCTGGGGCGTCCCGCTTGAGTTTACATTTCCCCGCCTCCTTAAGGACTGTCTACCAGCAGCTTGAAGGAGGCGAGGTCAGGTACCTTCTGTTGATTCGCTGCCTCTTTTGAGCGCGCTGAGTGTTACCCCCGGCAGCAATAAGCAAATTATTCCCTTGCCCGTTCGATCAAGCCAGTTAGCGAAAGCTAGTGTGAAGGCCTGGATCGATCGCGTTCGGCCTTGCGCGCCGCTTTGACGATCAGCCAATAGAAAACCAAGAGCAAGGGCATCGGAAGGATCAGCGTCAGCAGGGCGCGGATGCCCTCGGGCATGTCACCGGTATCGAGATCTCCGAACACCTGGATTATCAAGATACATGTAACGAACCACGAGAAAAGGTTGCTCGCCAAGACGGCCATGACCCTGAAGAACACTCGCCAGAATCTTGATGGGTGGTCCACGTTCTTTGATGCTGGCGGCATTGCGGTGTTAGGGACCAGCACAAGTGCACCGACAATCCCCAAGCCCCATTGGAAGACCGTGATCCAGGCTGTGAGCGTCATGAGAGAGTAACCAAGCGGGCGAAGTCGCGTCGAAACGATTTAAAGACGCGGCCAAGACTGTATTTAGCTTTTGGCAATGGCGCTGTGGCAGCGCTGTGCAGTGACATGATTCATGCTCCATCCGTGAATACGTGCCCGGTCCTTGCGAAAGACGTTATGAGCTGATCGACATTTTGCTTATGAGCACGTTGGTATGACAAGGGTGAGGCCGATGTTAAAGGCCAGCTGTCAATAGGCGGCTGCGCGGATGCATGAGGTAAAGTGTTTCATAATTTAACAGAGTAGGCCGTTTCGCTGGGTGTTGCGTTTCAGCTTAAGCCTTAAGCGCCAGGATTTACTAGGCTTGTGAATTGAATTCTTCGCCTGCAATGAAAAAGCTATGTTGCTCGTCTAAGTCAGCCCCCTGTTGCAAATAATTTGTTACACGTCGGGCGATCCAATGCAGCCGGCGATCCGATAAAAATAGCTACCGACCTGCGATCATGGAGCGAAAATCACATCTCATAGCATCTCTTCCAAATGATCGCTATTAGCCGTTTTCGGCCCGTCGCGACAGGCAGAAAACGGCCGATTCTGTTGAAAAAGTCGATCTGCCCAAACTGCCTGACCATTGACTGGTGAAAACGCCTTTTTTGCACGCTGCTACGTGAAATCCGAGTCCGGAAGCCTCTGCCAAAAGTAAAGATTTCAATCTCGGGCGCGTACTTTTCCGATGCGCAAACCATGGCCGACTTTTTCAACAGAATCGGCCAATACCGGCCCGTCAATGTAACCGTCCGGGCAAGTCATCTAGCGTAGCTGGCTCTAATGTTTTACGAGATTGCGCAACGATGAAGCTCAGCCCTCAATGTCGATCAGGGACTGCCGGGCATCATCACCCCAGTCAGACCCGATAAGCACTTTCTCGTGCTATCAACAATTGAAACGCTTGAGATTCCTTTCAAGCGTTGCTGGATAACTTAAACTTGCCGACTACGCCGCGAAGTTCATTAGCGAGCAATGAAAGCTCGTCAGCCGTTACGGCGTTGTCCTCTACGCCTTCCATGACGATTAAGCTGCTGTTTCGAATGCCGATGACGTTGCGATTGATATCCTCTGAGACCGAATGTTGCTGCACCGCCGCACTTGCAATCT
The DNA here is from genome assembly GCF_053903055.1 of Pseudomonas sp. AK106. Taxonomy (NCBI): domain Bacteria; kingdom Pseudomonadati; phylum Pseudomonadota; class Gammaproteobacteria; order Pseudomonadales; family Pseudomonadaceae; genus Pseudomonas; species Pseudomonas sp. AK106. The sequence goes on along the minus strand of NZ_CP096426.1, from coordinate 2,850,898 downwards.
GAGTGTTCATGCCCACAATTCCGTCTACTGCTTCATTGATCTGGTTCAGGCTGCCAGACGCTTGGCTCGCTGCCTGAATGCATTCCCTAGCTCGGGTTTGCCCAGCTTTCATCTGTTGAACAGCGGCATCAGTAGCGCCTTGCAACTGTTGGATGATCCGTCGAATTTCTTCTGTGGAGTTTTGTGTGCGCGAGGCCAGAGTCCGCACTTCGTCAGCCACGACCGCGAAACCACGGCCTTGCTCGCCAGCTCGCGCCGCCTCGATGGCCGCGTTGAGGGCCAGCAGGTTAGTCTGATCCGCGATGGTACTGATGACCTCGATGACACCACCGATTTCTTTGCTGTGTGTCGCTAACGCTTCGACTTTGCTTGCACTGAGCTCCACTTCGCTGGCCAACGCCTCAATAGCGGCACTTGTTTCAATCATAACTTTCAAGCCGTCGTTAGACGCACTGCTTGCAGATTCAGCGGCACGTGCTGCGCCCTCGGTATTCTGGGCCACGTCGGCAACGCTCGCGGTCATTTCGTTGATGGCAGTAGCAACCTGCTCGGTTTCAGCCTGTTGTGAGTTCATTGAGGCTTTGGCTTGGCCTATGGAGATCTCTAGTCGCTTTGCCGCATCTGAGACTGAATGCGAGCTACGCTCCACCTGGCTCAGTGAGCCAGAGAAGGCCGTTACCATGCGGTTAAGTCCCTCGCCTACATCACCGATTTCATCGTGGCTGTTGATTCGGACGCGCGCGCTCAGATCGCCTTGAGCAATACGTGCCGTCACAGCTAGGAGCTCATCAACCCCAATCCGCAGAGCCTTGTAGATGCCGACGAACGCATAGAGCAGCAGTATCGCAATGGCGATAAATAGCTCAGTGCCGAAAGTACGCTCATTACTCAGTGTATTCAGACGCTCATCAATTCGAATTCGCAGCGATTCCTGCATCTGATCCTGAGCTTTGTAAAACTGAGCAACCACGGCGTTTCCACGCTCGCCCAAGGTGTTGGCATTCACGTTTGAGCGCTTGCTCGGATCAAGGTAGTCCACCAGGTCTTTACGCAGATTTTCCAGGTCGGTAATGGCTGTTGTTACAGACGGCTGAACTACACCAGATAATTTCGGCTCTTCTCGGCGAAGCAGGGAAAGGCTCTGCTGCAACTCTTGACGCATTAGCAGCTCCTGTTTCAACAAAGTCTGGGCAAAAATACGAGTGGTGTCGTCCAGAGGACGGTCAGCGCTAAAACCGCTGGCCAGACCGCGAATCTGTCCGACCAGATTTATTTGCCGAGGCAGACGTATAGAGCTCAGATCGATGAGGTACAACGAACCTGCGTCTTCGTCCAAAATCATGCCGGAAGTGGCCGTAATGTAGTAAACGAAATTCATTAGGTCGGTTAACTGGTCGTTCCACGCGGAAAAGATCACCAAAGGTGCTTCGCCTGCTTTGGCGCGTTCAACCAGCTGCACACTAGCGGTACGCAACGTCTGAACTCGGTCTGTCGTTGCCAGTTGGGTGCTAAATTTTGCGTCCTGCGCAGCAAGAGTCGCATAGGCATCGTTAAGCTTTTCAGCATTGCGTGCTGCATTGGCTACTGCGTTGGTGTCACCGCTGAGCATGCCGTGTGTCAGCGCCCTCTGAATCATGGTTAGACGCAGGATAGGGGTGACGTCCAACAAGTATTGTTGACCCACCTGTTCATGCTTGATGCCCGTGATGCTCGTGTTCAGTGAAAGCATCGCCCGGGTGCCTAGCAGGAGCAGAGGAATCAGGACAATAAATCCCAAAATTGCGAATTTCATGGGGAATCGAACACGGTTGGTAACGAACAGGGCAGGCGCTAATAAATTCATCGGGTTCTCGATCACTCAAGGTCTGTGAGTGCTTTCTTAGGCGTTAAAAAGTGCCCATCTCTCATTTATGGTTATGAGGTAATGAAAGCATTCCAAGAGATCTTCCTCAAAAGCCGCTTACTCTCCTTTGTTACAGGATCGAATTGCCGCGCTTCTCTTGGTACGAAAACTATCGGCTGAACCGGGCGAAGCTGTAGGGAGGAATGCATGGATAACCAGCATAAAGGCTGAGTAGACCGGTAATGGCACCAGTTGGAGGTGCGTCCGGGCATCCCGTCTTGCGCAACTAAACCGGTCGCCACCTATGCGGTAGTAGCTCCGCAATCTCACTTGCCCGCTGCGTCGGCAGGCGCGTGAGGATGTCCTTCAAATAAGCATACGGATCATGGCCGTTGAGTCGCGCCGACTGGATCAAACTCATGATCGCCGCTGCACGTTTACCGCTGCGTAACGATCCCGCGAACAGCCAGTTCGAACGCCCAAGAGCCCACGGCCGGATTTGATTCTCGCACCAGTTATTATCGATGGGCACGGCACCGTCATCGAGATAGCGCGTCAGCGCTATCCAGCGTTTGAGACTGTAATCCAGCGCCTTGGCGATGGCCGAACCCTCAGGCACAAGCTGTCTTTGGGCGATCATCCAGGTATGAAGTGCGTCGGCGATTGGCGCTGCTTTTTCCTGCCGTATTCGCTGCCGATCACCCGGCTCCAGCTCTCGGACTTCTCGTTCAGCTTCGTACAAGGCCGCGATGTAGTTCAGCGCTTTTTCGGCGACCTGGCTCTTGTTGGTCACGTGCAAGTCGAAGAACTTCCGGCGGGCATGGGCCATGCAGCCGATCTCCGTAACGCCCAGTTCAAAGCCTGCCTTGTAGCCGGCAAAGTCATCGCAGACCAGCTTGCCGTTCCAACTGCCCAAGAAGGCTCGGGCATGTTCGCCAGCGCGGCTCGGGCTGAAGTCGTAAACGACCGCCGCCAGGTTGGAGAACTGACTGGTGGCATAGGCCCAGACGTAAGCGCGATGAGTTTTTTTCGCACCAGGCGTCAGCATTTGTACCGGCGTCTCGTCGGCGTGAACGACGTCGTGCGTCAGCACGGCTTCGCGCAGCGCATCAACCAGCGGCTGTAATTGCACGCCGCAGTTGCCCACCCACTGCGCCAAGGTCGAACGGGCGATGGGCAGCCCGGCGCGGCCGAAGATTTTCTCTTGGCGATACAGCGGCAGATGGTCGGCAAACTTGGCCAGCATGATGTGGGCCAGCAGGCCTGCGGTCGGGACGCCTTTGTCGATGACGTGCGCCGGTACCGGCGCCTGGATCAGTGTTTCGCACTGTTCGCAGGCCCACTTTCCACGGATGTGGCGTTCGACTGTGAACACGCCGGGCGTGTAGTCGAGCTTTTCGCTGGCGTCTTCGCCGATGCGCTTGAGTGCGCAGCCGCACTGGCAGTGGCTGTTGTCCGGTTCGTGATGGATCAGTGTGCGAGGAAACTGCGGTGGCAGCGGTGCGCGCTTGGGTTGCTGGCGCACTTTGGCTTCGACAGGTGCCGGTTGCAGCGCCTCAAACTCGGCTTCGATAGCGGTGATATCCGTATCGATCAAGTCGTCGAGCAGGCTGGCTTGATCCGGGCTCAACTGCTCGCTGCGCTTGGCAAACTTGAAGCGTTTGAGCAGCGCGATCTCGTGGGCCAGCTTCTCGTTGACCGATTTGTGATGAGTGATTTGCTTGTCCATCGTCTCGACGCGCTGGATCAACTGCGCCGCCAAGGCACGCAGTTCTTCAGGGTTTAATTGATCGAGATTCGGATGCGAAGTCATGCCGCCGATTTTGCCAGAGAGGGCTAGTGGCGGCGATAGACTGATGGGCCAATTGCGCTGGCAAGCAGGCCATGGCAGGCGAATTAGAGCACCGTGATGGCTGCTCCGGAACCGACGCGTTGCCAAGGCAAGCCGAGCACCAAGGCTTGAAGTTGCTCTGCATCCAACTCGACTTCAGAGCCGTGCCGCACGCCCGACCAAAAAAAACGTCCTTGATTCAAGCGCCGGGCAGCAAGCCAAATCCCCAAGCCATCATGCACCAGCACTTTCATGCGATTGGCACGACGGTTGGCAAACAGATAAGCACAGTGCGGCTTCGCCGCACCGAACACCGCCACGACCCGCGCCAGCGCAGTTTCAGTGCCTGCGCGCATGTCCATGGGCTCGGTGGCAAGCCAGATGGAGTCGATGCGGATCATCGCAGCAGGTCTCGCAGGAAAGCAGAACACGCCGCTGCATTTTCTGCCGGCCAACTCACCACGACTACGCCTTTTGAATGCGGCACTTCGATTCGGATCGTGGCAGGAAGGGCCTGATGCATCGGCACCGGCGGCGATGTCTTGACCGGGATGAAGGCGGTTTGAAGTGTCAGGTTTTTCTGTGCATGCACCCGAATCCATTTATGGACGAGGTTTGCATTGAGGTTGTGGGTCAAGGCGACATTGGCAATTGAAGTGTCAGGTTGGGCGCACTCAGCAATGACCTGGGCCTTGAAGGACTTGGAATAGGAACGGCGTTCTTGTGGCATGGGCGTCCGCTTAAAAAGGCTAAAAATGGTGTCCACCTATATTTGGGTGGACACCATCGCCTCAAGCGACGGTGTCAGGAAGGTGTGTTGCCCGGACGGTTACCCGTCAATGCCAGCAGATAGAGGTGAGTTTCCATCTGGGCGATAGATATGACTATTTAACCTTGGAGGAGCCGATTAGGGAGACCTGAGAGACCTCACTTGCCGCGGTTAAGAGACTTCGCGGCCCTGACAAATTTTGCCTTGTGGAAATAATCATCGAAGTTGCCGAGGACATCGAATAGCTTGCCGCATGTGAAGTCGAGGTCGTCTACCACTCGCGCTTCCCCCTCAGGAGTCGGCAAGAGGCAATTTCCTTGGTCAACAGCCACTAGAATCAGCCGCTCGATAAGGTTGTGGTCATAGTAGATGTCGCACCAATAGCCCGTTGCTTTGGGATGAAGCCATTGGTTAGCCCAAGGTTCGAAGAAATCTTCGCATTGAGTGCCTTCATCATCGTAGGTGATTCGAACGCGGAGCCTTGGGTCTTCTTTCAGGAAGCGTTCGGACATCCACTTACGGGTGAAAGCTACCCAGTCCTTGGCCGGATTGGTGGTCGTAATGAAGTCCAAGATTTCTTGATGCATCATGTCCCTGACCAATTTTCTGTTCGGGTAGAAAAACTCAGCGACTGATGGAAGCGCAAAGAACACTGTTGAAATCATACTCAGCAGGAAGGTCGTCGGCTCTGCATCAGAGCCATACCACCAAAAGATCGCTGAGATGACAGTAAGCCCGAAGAAAACGCTGCCTAAGAGAGTGTAAATACCTGGCCGCGACTTTACATAAAGCGCAGCTCGTTTAACTGGCTTCAACTTTATCGCTCCCGCCTAGGTCACCATTTGGGCTTTTGTATCCCGGTGCGAACATTGAGCTTTCTACCCCATAGAGAACCAAGGGATCACTGAGCCATAGACGGTATGCTTTGTCTTCAATGCTGTGGTCAGGTGAGCAGTCCACGTGGTACTGCTGTAGGACGTACCCAGCCATCGCAGCGCGCACTCGAAGCCTGAGCACACCGCCAGGCATCTCGTAGTCGAGCATCACAATCTGCGCATAATTCTTATCAGGGTGCGGCACGAGGGGGAGATCCAGCATTCGATTCCACTGATCATCGTGCTTTTGGTCTTCTTCGTTCTTGGGTTTAACCCCCCACTGAGTATGAGCAGTACCGATTCGAGCCAAAACGAAGTCTACAAATTTCCGGCGTTTCCGATCATACGCTCGGACGTGCCAGCGCAAGCCATCGCAGCTGACCGCGAACGGCACAATTTCCCGCTCAGACTCGCCCGACCCTGAGGTATAGCTGATTTTTACCACCTGGTTGAGGCTGATCGCGCGCGAGATCGGCGCCAGAACTTCCACCTTCGGCTTGCTAAGCAGCGAAACGGATTCGTTTAGGATGAGCGGCTTCTCTCCATCCAGACCGTATCCGTACCCTTGGGAAAGCGCCGTGAGCACGCGCTCAGGCGAGTGCGCGATTAGAGGCGAGAACGTCTCGCGTATCACGTAATGCTTGGTCACAGTGTCCAGCTCAGTATTCTCAGGAGCAATCTCCCGATACTGTGCAAAGTCACGGGTGGCAGCTGCCGCGCCTACCCCAAAACGATCCATGAGATCAGTTCGTGAAACGGCCCCTGTGAAGTACAGGCGGAAGTCTATGTACACCAGGCGCTCGCGTTGCGCTTGGCTGTAGTCGTTCAAATCAATCATTTGTTCTCCGTCTTGCCTTCTTGCCGTCTTACCTGCCTTGCTGAACAACCCGATATCTGGTCGGACATATCTAATAGCTCATGATAATACATGAGCATTTGACGTAATCAAAATGATTATGTTAGCCTTTGAATATGGTCGCAGTACATCTCTATCCATAGCACCTTAGGCGTTTCAAAGAGTAGGCTTGGATGGAATGTCAGAACGCCAGAAACAGAAAGGCCGGTCAAGGTACGAACTTGACCGGCCTTAGGGAAAAGACGTCTGAATCGGCTCCAGATGTCTCTCGCGCTTTGTGGAAAAAGCTTGTGGATGGTAGCCCCTATAGGCTCCCTTCGCAAGGGAGCGAGTTCTGTGTTCGAGCCACCTCAGAGGAGACATTTTATGTCCCAGCTTGAGATGTTCGAAAAACCCGAGGGGGAAGGTGAGGTCATCTACCGTATGACCATCACGACCAAATCGGGGAAGGTGATTCGACGTGCTAACGGCCAACCGTTCCGCATCGTCATTCGCCCAAAAGCGACCAATTGATTTAGTCGCTTAACAGAGCCCTGGGCACGCTTTGTGCTCTGAGGGCTAGTCGCTCCCTATATGAAAGGATTACGACATGTCTAGATGCACAGCACCAGTACGTGGACATAACTCAGCAGCCGCCGCCGCTGCCTGCCCTGCATGCCGATATCGCACCAGTTCCCGCAGTGGCTCCCGCTATGAGGGTTATGGCTCGTCCTACTCCTCGTCGGCCGGCAGTGGAGGTAGCTATGGCAACAGTGGTGGCGGTGGTGGCGGCTCCCACAGCAGTTCAAAGCCGCGCTGGTCGAGAGCGGGTTCATCCGTATCGTACACACCAGCCCAAGTGCAGTCCCTCACTCCAATTCGAGAAACCGTTGAGACGCGAGCAGCGGAGCAACCTGACCTTCGTGACGTCTTCCTGTGCCACGCGTGGGACGATCGGCATGGGCCAGCGAAAGAGCTGCACGAGTTGCTCGTGGCGGCTGGTGTCAAAGTTTGGTTCAGCGAGAGGGACCTAGGCCTCGGTATTCCAATGATGCGCGCAATCGACAAGGGCTTAGCGAATTCGCGAATCGGGCTAGTGCTGGTCACTCCCGCGTTGTTGGCGCGCCTTCCCAAAGAGAGTGTCGCCGACAAAGAGCTTTCGGCACTTCTTGCGGGTAACCAGCTCGTTCCCATTGTGCACAACACGACGTATGAAGCTCTCCGCAATGTAAGTCCCTTGCTCGCCTCCCGAAGCGGTCTGGACACTGCGGAAAATTCAATGACGGTGGTCGCGGCGAAGATCGCCGAGCTGGTAGCGCTCTAGCTCTTTTGCCCAAACAGTTTCGGCATTCAGATGCGGCTGTACGTACGCTGTAGCTGTAGCTGTAGCTGTAGCTGTAGGTGTGACCGTGTATCAGCATCTTTTAATTTCAGTGGAAGATTTTGGAGAATTGATGGACCAGCTCGTAGCTCTGCCGGTTTTTGGTGATGCATTCTTACTACGCCGTTCTGGACGCGTAATTCTTGTCGATGGCGGGAAGAGTAGCGTGCTTCTTGCAGGAGAATTGGCCAAGTACGGTGTGAGCCACCTGGATATTGTAGTTTGCACTCATGCTGACTACGACCATGCTGGTGGGCTGGTCGATCTGCTGGATCGTTCGGCGATAACAGTAGGAGAGTTTTGGTTACCAGGAGCGTGGGCGGAGTCACTGCCTACACTGTTAACAGCCCCGGTGGAGGTTGTGGATGATTTGATCCTAACCTTGGATCGTGAAATAAATGCCCGTACTTTGGACGCCGACTCGGAAGAGTTCGAGGAGCAGATGCACTCGTACGTTAGTCGCCGGAGAAATGAATACAGAAAAGCTGAACCTCCGGCCGACAGAGATGACCACAACGAGCCCTTCAAATCGACTCGTGAGCAGGGGGCGACTGGGCAGTGGAATGCTGAACTGCCACTGGACGAGGACGCTGAGGTGCGGGCAGTCAGAGCGTTCCGGAGTGGTCGCAGTCGAATAAGGTACCGGGTCGCTAAGAGGAAGGTCAGGAAAACGGTCGCTACTGTCTGGTTGGGTTTGATCGACACTGCGGAGCGAATTCGCCGGATAGCTGTGCAGGCCACGCATCACGGCGTCTCTGTGCGCTGGTTTGATTTTGGAGAGTTTGCGAAAACGAACCGAGCTGGTGGGGGGGATGCGGGGTTTCTCATTCCTCTCAATGCGGTTGAGCTTGCTAACCCGCCACCCCCGCCGATTGGGCTTTCATTTTTGGTTCGCCTCACCCCGGTTAATGAGGAATGCCTAGTATTCCTCTCCCCGAATATCGATAAATTTTGGTGGGAATGGAGCATCTTGTTTACGGGCGGCTCGCCGTTAGGGAGTGGAAAAAACTATTCTGTGAGCTGGTTGCGATGGCCTAAAGATGCGTCACGCAGCGTGATTGCGACTGCCCCCCACCATGGCTCAGAAAGCAATTTTTCAGCGTATGATCACCTTGATAAGAAGAAAGTGGCTGTGCGGGTTTGGGTGCGTTCCGGGGGTACCGACAAGCACCCAGGGAAGACTTTCCGTATGCTCCATCCTTCCTCCCGGATATGTACATACTGCCCTCATGCAAAAAAGCCGCGACAGGCCGCTGAGATCTATTTCCCAAAATCCCCGTGGTGGCCCCCGTTGCATACTAATGGCCACATTTGTACCTGCTGAATCCTTCGGGTGAACTACCTGTCAGTGGATTATAGGAAAATTCTGGTAGTTGCCGTTTTCCACTGACCGCTTTTGGCCGATTGCAGTCGGTGGTGACAGGCAGCAATCGGCCAAAAGCCGTCATCAGGTCTCTACGCAATCAGGACCGATTTAGACAAACGTGTTGGTTCTAATCGAGCACCATTTGAACCATCCCCGTTTTTTCTAAGAATTCGGAGCCCACCATTACCGGGCGGTGGTAACCGGTTTTAGCATCTTCTGCCTTGTTGGGCGAAACAATCATTATGCATTTGTGAGCTGGGTGTTCACCTCGACCAAAAAGTATGTCTGCATGAGCTTCGGCAGTACAGTCTAGGATTGTCCCGTCGGAAAGAGTCAACCAAACGTGGGCCTTGATGGGCTCAAAGATGTTGGTGCAGGTGAGTTCGTTCTCGACCGACTCTTTAGTCATTTCACAATAGACATAGTCATCCCAAAATCTATCGCCAATCGTGATCAGGCTTTCAATACCAAGATCAGCTTTCAGACGTTCCTTGAGCATTAGATGAATAGGAGCGCATTTACCCGCCAAGTGAGAGGATCTTTGCAATCCGGCTTGATATAAAGCGTCTCCACAGAGCTGGAAAATTTTCTGCTTAATGTTATCTGCCAATTCAACATCCAATGACAATGCTGAATTGTCGATATGTAGCCTTAAGCTCCGAGTGTACGTGATGGCTTCTAACAGTCTGTCTTTATAATTCAATTTAGATAGCTCAAATATTCAGAGATCGGCTCGCACACCAGAAAAATGAGCCTGTGACACCATCTTATTTGACTGCGTAGATTGCATCAACGCATAGCGTCTGCTGACGCCCGACGGGCTGCCGACCACCGCAGCGCTGGCGCCAGTAGTACTGACCCGCGTGCGCAGCCGTATGGGGCACGACCGACCTTCCTGTCCACCCTCACCACCTTCGGTATGCACCTGGACATCACCGTGGCTTCGCTGCGGATCGAATACCTGATTCCCGCAGGCCCACAGACTTGGCAGGCCATGACCCACGGGGTTGAGCAGTGGTTGGCAGAGCAGGTTAAGGAGGCCGGAACGTCCCGCTGCACCAGGAGTTGAGGAGCGGCTCCAATCGGCCAATTGCAGCACTTCGCCACATGCAGCAATCGACCCAGATGGTTATTCGATGCTGCCCTACCAAAAGCATCGAGATTGCTTGAATTGCACTGAGCACGCATGCGTGAAAGGCGACTCGTCAGAGAAGAACACCTGATGGCTCATGGTCGGCAGATAGCGGAACAGAACCTTGGTGCGTTCCTAGCCTGGGTGGTGGGAAACGCTGATCTCGACTCACAGACGCAGCGGGAAAATGGCGTGGCGCGACTTGATGGCACGCGGCCATGTGCTACAGTCGCGAGGAAAGTGATGGAGTCAGGGGACCCAGCAACGGCCGTTCTGGTATGCAGACACGCACGCAAGCGAAGCGCGCAGGCCTGAAGCTGGAAGCCGAGCCGTAGGCGCCAGGAAAACTCAGGAAACTGCACGGAGGCGAAAACATGCATGAGATTATCTGTCCGCATTGTGCAAAGGCGTTCAAAATTGATGAGGCTGGATACGCAGATATCCTGAAACAGGTTCGAGATGCCGATTTCGAGAAGCAGTTGCATGAACGACTTGAACTGGCTGAGCAAGATAAGCGGAATGCCGTTGAGCTAGCGATCGCCAAGGCCGCTACCGAAATGCAGAGGTCAGCGACAACCAAGGATGCAGAAATTCAAGAACTGCGGTCCAAGATTGATACTGAAGAGGTCGCGCGAAAACTCGCCGTCAGTGAGGCGCTAAGCGTTGTAGAGAAAGAGCGTGACACGCTTGCTTACGAGCTTGAGCAGACACGCCGCGAAAAAGAATCTGCCTCAAAGTTGGCTGAAGCGAAGCTTCTAAATGAATTGCAGAAGAGCGCAGCGACCAAAGACTCTGAAATTCAGGAGTTGAAATCTAAGCTCGAGTCTATAGAGATCGGCAAAAGGCTTGCGATTACTGAGGCCATTAGCTCTGTCGAGAAAGAGCGAGATAAGCTGCAAAGTGGTCTCGAAAAAGCAGAACTAGAAAAGCAACTTGCAGAAAAATCGCTCAAGGACAAATACGAAACGCAGATCAAAGATCGTGACGACACTATCGAGCGTCTCCGAGATATGAAAGCGCGCCTATCGACAAAGATGGTTGGTGAAACCCTCGAGCAGCACTGCGAAACAGAGTTCAATCGTATTCGAGCTACAGCCTTTCCAAGGGCATACTTCGAAAAAGACAATGATGCACGAACCGGAAGTAAAGGGGACTATATATTTCGCGATTCGGACGAGGCAGGAACAGAAATCGTTTCCATTATGTTCGAAATGAAAAATGAGAACGATCGAACTGCAACTAAAAACAAGAATGAAGATTTCTTAAAAGAGCTTGATAAAGATCGCGTTGAGAAAGGGTGCGAGTACGCTGTATTGGTATCCCTTCTGGAACCTGAGAGCGAGCTGTACAACACTGGAATCGTTGATGTTTTTCACCGCTTTCCAAAAACGTACATCGTCAGGCCTCAATTTTTCATTCCAATCATAACGCTGCTGCGAAACGCGGCTATGAACTCCCTAAAATACAAATCTGAGCTTGCGCTTATGAAGGCGCAAAACATCGACATCACAAACTTTGAATCTGAGCTTGAGGGATTTAAGTCAGCATTCGCAAAAAACTTTGACCTTGCCTCAAAGCGATTTCAAACGGCAATTAGTGAAATTGATAAGTCAATCGACCATCTCCAAAAGACGAAGGAGGCATTGCTAGGTACCGACCGAAACCTTCGTTTAGCGAACGATAAGGCACAGGATGTTACGATAAAAAAACTTACCCGCGGCAACCCAACTATGGCTGGGAAATTTTCCGATCTTGAAAGCAATGTAGCAAACCCAGGAAAATAGTATATATTCAATCAACTAGGGTCGTTGAATTAATATATTAGGTAAAAAAATGGAAAATACCTCGCACAACCCCGACCAGCACATGTTTGGATTTCGCCAGCTTGCTACAAATGGAAGAAAGAGAATAGGAATACTGCTCGGTGCAGGGGCACCCGTTAGCATCAACATAGGTAAGGCAGGCACTTGGAAGCCGTTGATACCAAATATCGCCGGCCTTGAGAAGATTGTGTTAGATGAACTTTCGGAAAGTCAACGGGGAGTTTACGATCAAATAAAATCCTCATTTCCGGACTCAAACCTAGAGAAGGTGCTGTCACGTGTCAGAATGCTTGCAGAGGTTATTGGCGATGGTAAGCTCTTTGATTTTACGGAAAATGATTTCTCCGGTTTATCAGAAGCAATATGCAATTCGATTCGGGAAGTGGTTGCGCAGGACTTACCATTGGGCGCAAACCCATACTCTGAACTTGTATCGTGGATTAACGGCATTAATAGAAAGTATGCGATTGAAATCTTTACAACAAATTATGATCTTTTAATTGAAAATGCCTTGGAGCGGGCTCGAACACCCTATTTTGATGGGTTCAGCGGTTCCAAGAGCGCTTTTTTTGATCCTTCAAGCATTTCAAAAAATGATCTTCCCCCGCGTTGGGTAAGGCTTTGGAAGCTTCATGGCTCCATTGGCTGGGAGTCAAATGCTAATGGAGAGGTTGTACGCGTACCAAACTCTAAAAACGCCAATATGGTTTATCCATCGCACATAAAGTACGATCAAACGCAAGCAGCCCCATTTTCTTCTCTTTTTGATCGTTTGAAGAACTTCATCCTTGAACCAGATACATTAATTTTAAGCACCGGATTTTCTTTTGCTGATGCCCACATTTCATCGCGGCTGCTTGAGTGCCTAATGGCGAACCCCACCGCCGCATTATTTGCCTTTCAGTTCAACTGCCTGGCAGATGAAAGGGCCGCCAAGGAGTTGGCGCTAAAATGCCCGGGAATAAGTGTTTTTTGTAGCGATGGCGCTGTGATTAATGGAGTAGAAGCAAAGTGGAAAATCGGTACCCCTCCAACCAAAAATTGGCATGAGATTCGAGCAGAATACTATAAAGACAATAAATTTTTGCTTGGAGATTTCCTACGGCTAGCTCGTTTTCTGGCAACTGCAGGTAGCGATATATCTCAAGACGCAGTTCCTCCTGTACCACAGGAAGTGCAAGAGGAGATAATATGACAATTATCCAACCAACGTTTCTGGGCCTTGTAAGCACCGTCTCAAGCTCTTCGGTGGCCGTTGAACTCGCTGCCTCAGTGGAGTCTGGAATTGTCGTTTTGGAAGGACGCAATTATCGAATCGGGCAAGTCGGAAGCTTCGTGAAAATTCCTTTGGGATATAACCACCTATACGGAGTTATTTCCGAATCTAGCGAAACCTCAACTGTCGACACCGATTCCAAAATGTCTTCGGAGAGAAAATGGATCAAAGTGGAGCTAGTGGGAGAATCCATCGGCGGAAATTTTGATCGCGGCATAAGCGAGTACCCAAGCATCGGCGATCATGTCCATTTTGTCGTCGAGAGCGACCTGAAATTAATTTTCAGAAAGAACTTGAATAGTCACTTCCAAGTTGGCCGCCTATCTAGTTCGGAAGGAATTGAAATAAGCTTGGATCTGGATAAGCTTGTCGCTCGCCATTCTGCAATTTTGGGGTCTACTGGATCTGGGAAGTCAACCAGCACGGCAAGCATCCTTCGATCGATGGTGATCAAGCCTGATGAGTCACCCTTACCATCTGCGAGGGTTTTGCTGATAGATATTCATGGTGAATATGGTCCAGCACTTAGCGATGTCGCCAAGACCTTTTCAATCATGCCCTCGGGCGAAAATCAGTTGTACATACCGTTCTGGTGTATCTCACCAGAAAAGCTTATTGATTTTCTTTGCAATAATCCAAACGATTCTCAGCGAACACTTTTCATGGACAAAACCGTTGATGAAAAGAGGTTTGGCATCATTGAGAATGATATACCAAATATAGATGCTGATAAAATAACAAGTAATACGCCGCTTCCTTATAGATTAAAGAAGATATGGTATGAGCTTTGTTATGAAGACGGTGTTAATTACAGTGATGCCGCCATGACTACGCCAGCATACTCTCCTGGCGGAGAGGGGGCTTTTGATGATTTGATCGCCCCTAAATTTCTCCCTCCAGGGGCTGGCACATCACTACCGAAGAAGGGCGGAACTGGGGCAATGAAGAGGCAGCTTGATTTGATGAAATCAAGGCTGCTTGATACGCAATACTCGTTCTTGCTAGAGCCAGGCGATTGGAATCCAGACAAAGAGGGCAAGATCAAGAAAGATCTAGATGGGCTTCTGGAGGATTGGCTTGGGCATGATAAGCCTATAACGATATTTGACTTGTCCGGTATGCCCTCGGCACGGTTGACGCTTCTTTTGGGGGCAGTTCTCGATATTATTTTTGAGTCAGCTATTTGGGGGAAAAATGTCACTGAGGGGATGCGTGAGCGACCCCTTCTTATCGTCCTTGAAGAAGCCCACCGTTATCTTGGGAAATCAGAGAGTGGGCACGCAAAAGAAATGGTACAGCGGATTGCTAAAGAAGGTCGCAAGTTTGGGGTCGGCGCAATGATTGTTAGTCAGCGTCCATCCGAGATAGATGAAACTATTTTATCTCAGTGCGGAACAATTATATCGCTGCGTATAAACAACTCGACGGATCGTGGGATAGTAAAAGCAGCTATGTCAGATGGCTTAGCCGGGATTGTTGACTCACTACCCATCCTTAGAACTGGGGAGGCTATTATTGTGGGAGAAGCAGCACAACTCCCTACCCGGTGCAGATTCAATGTTTTACCAGATGATAAATATCCTAATAGCGGAGACCCTAAAATCGGCGAAAAGTGGAACGCTGCACGCGGTGACGAAGATTACTCCAAGCTTGTTCGGGCATGGAGAAACCAAGATAATGCCCAATAGGAGAAATCATGGAACGTGTATCTGTTAGCTCTTCAAATATCGCCTCTGTTGGACATAACGAGTCATCACAAATTCTCGAAGTGGAGTTCTTGGATGGGGCGGTATACGAATATTACGATGTGCCTGAACATGTCTACCAGGAGTTGATAACCGCATCTTCCGTGGGAGGTTATTTAGCGCAGCGGGTAAAAAATGTGTATAGTTTCTCCCGTGTTGGATAGGGCTGTTACATGATGCATGGTTTTTTGGCTTGATTTTCATGAATCACGCTTTGTTCAGAGGAGGTTCGCATCGCAATGCAACCTCCTGGGTGAATCACGGCTCTAGATCTCTGATCTTTAGGATTTGGCTTAGCAAGAATGCGCACCAAATTTCTAGCCTAGTCAAAATAATCCATGCTCAGCAAACGACATCGTGGATGAACAACCTGGGTGGTCCAAGTCGTATCCATAGGGTGACGCGCCGGATATCGCACCACCACCATCATTCCGATCGATTCCGCAATGACCGGCATCGTGGGCCGAAACGACTATGGGAAATCGACTATCCTTGAGGCTCTGGCCATCTTCTTCGATAGCGCAGATATCAAGCCTGACAAGAGCGATATGAACTGTTTTAGTCTGACGGAGAGGCATGACAAATTCGAGATTGCCTGCGAGTTCGACGACCTTCCGGAAGCCCTGGTGCTTGATGAGAATGCTCAGACCTCATTGTCGCAGGAGTTCCTGCTAAACGGGGAAGGCGCCTTTGAAGTTGTCAAAACCTTCAAGGCCAGCACCGGCAAACATGACGGTACGGCCATTCGCTGTCAGCACCCCGCAGACAAAGCACTCGCAAGCCTGCTGAATCTGAAAATGATGGATCTGAAAAAGCTTGGCGAGCAATTTGGAGTCACTGAGCAAGTGGCTGATCAGCGGGTGGCTTCACAGTGGCGGCAAGCGATTCGCAATGCAGCCGGAGATGTTCCCTACCAGGAAACGCTGCTCGACGTAGGCAAATCTGCTGAAGCTCGTCGCTTGAATTCCTCGACAGCTAGCGCGCGGCTGAGATCCGTTTTCGGTCAGAAGCCTCGTCGTGCGACTGGTCGCATTGGTTCGTTCTCTGCCGGTCGTCACTACGGCGTGTGCTGGTCTAGTCGAACGCAAACGATTGGTCAGATCTGATGCAATTGACTGGTCAGTGGCAATGCAAATTGGTAGTCAAGTCCATGCAATTACGCAACTAGTAGTGGCCGTGTGGAACTCCTCCGATCTGCTGATCTGGAGGAAGGCCGAGGAGGGCGGTCTCGTCTATCGCCCGGGTCCTGGCAACCGCCGCTACAAGATTACGGCCCAAGACAGACGAGGACATCGTCAACTAACGAATGAGATCACTCGTCTATTTTTATTCTGCTGCTCTGCCTCAAGGCCTGGATCACAGTCGTTTGTATAACTCTTTCCATCTGCAACTACGTAGATGTAGTGACGACGGCGAAACTCGGAACTCTCAACGTAGTTAATTTCCAGCAATGGCTCCATTAACCACCTGCTCTGACCGTTCATGGTGGCCGGTGACACCAGCAAAATTTCTTCTACCAGTCCCGAGCTCAAACTCAGGTGGAGGCTTTCCAGGGTGGGAACATCAGAAATCATCAGCATTTCCTTAGAAATCGAATCACCCTGGCTCCGCACCACCGTCACATAAAACCAAGGGAGGTGGAGAATCTGTTCCACGTAGGGCCATAACTGAAGGCCGGGCTCCAGTCTTGTGTTGAGCGGGATTGCGGTGTGTCGATAGGTTCTGAACATAAAAATCCTCCAAATGAACACTATAGATTGTAGCCCTATAGTGTTCGAAAAGGCTTCATCGTTCCATTTGCGAGCGATGAAAAAATGGAACTGAAGAAAGCTTTTGGTATTGCACTGAGAAGCCTTCGCGTCAGCAAGGGACTTACTCAAGAGGACTTCTCAATTGTCAGCAGCCGCACCTTCCTTAGCTCTCTAGAGAGAGGGCTGAAGGGGGTCACACTCGAGAAAATTGATGAGCTAGCCTCAACAATAGGAGTACATCCGGTGACACTCGTAATAGCCTGCTACCTTCAAAAAGACTCTGCCTCAGAGCTGAATGAGCTATTTAGCCAAGTCCGCGCGGAGCTGGAGTGAAATCGGAATATTTGACAGCCTTCGAAGCCAAAACATTTAGCCTGGAGGAACGATTAGACCAAGTGCATTCCGAGCCTCCTTGACGCTTCAGCCCTCGATGTTTTCGATCAGCGGCAACAGTATGTCTAAAGGAAGGGCAGGGTAGCTAACCCTGACGGAACCCATTTAAGGCGGGGAAGTTTCAACCACACCAAACGCGTTTCAGCTGAGTATGGGGGTGATTGAATCGTGTTCCCCTGACATTAGACAGCCAGTTTTTCTGGTTTACCGTGGCTGGGAGTGGAAAACAATTCAGCATTGGGTAACGCTTGCAATTGTCTGAGTTGCTCCCGGGTTTCTTCCCATACAGGGAAAAATTTGCGCCATGCAGTCATACCGCCCATCTCACCAACAGCTAGAAGCATTGCTTTGTGGGATGCTACAAGTAGATCCCGCTCGCCTTTCAGCACATCATTTTCTTGCGTTAGACGTGCCACCTTTGCTTGTAGGTGGGTACGGGATTGTTTGTCTGTCTTTTCCATTAAGTTACGCAATTCGCGCTGACGCGTTTTGTACCGGTCCAGTAACGCTTTACGTTCGGGTTGACGAGTCACATCGCTAGCGTGCTTGAAGGGGCAGTCCGTTTCCCGAATTACAGAGCGCGCACTGATGTCAATGTTGTCGTTGAGCATTCTTTGGAGGATTGCGTCCAGCCTCTGGTCTTTCATGTGGGACTCCAAATCTTGGGTTCATCCAAGATGGTTGACCCTCGTTTGCTCTCAACGGGGTTGTATAGATCTTCACCATCTGGAAATGGCCGCTCGCCGGGAGCAGTAACAAGTATTTTTTCTAGGCTTTCAAGACGCGACTGTGCATGTTTTAGCTGGTTCTGCCAGCCAACATTTCGTGCTTGAGGCGGACTTGTCTCAATAACGGTAACGACATCGATCATTCTCTGCTTCAGCTGTTGCAGATTCTGATTTTCCTCGGATATTGGCGAGCGAGTCAGATGCCGACAGTCGTAGCATTCTAGATGTTTAGGGCAGGGGGCAACCGTAAAACTGTTCACGCAGAACCCAAAAGGTGTTGCGTGTAAGCCGTCTGCCTCCGCAGATAAATAGCGAAAAGCTTCGTCGTCGCCAAGATCTTTCTGAATCTTCTGGAACTCGTCGATAATCGGCCCCCTAATTTTCTTGGCCATGATCATTTTCAGGGTTTCTTGAGCTCTAGGAGCCATATCCTCTGCGCCGGATGGCAGATCAATATTGGCTAGGTCCTCCGCTAAGCTACGATGGTCATACACATAGCTCTGGGCAACACTGTGCCTATTGAAGCGTTTGGTGATGATTGTGTCAGCCACGCCAAGTCGAAAAAGTTCAGCATTTTGAAGATGGCGGAGTGAATGTGTATTCAGACTTAGCGCGCGATCCGCTTCCGTCTGACCATAGCGAGAAAATATATTATTAGCGCCTCCGCCAAGATGAAACTGAAGATCTTGGTTAGATGCACGACCAACCGCAAAATATCGATTGATATCAAGTAGTCCACCATTTCGCAATTCGATATGTGCTCGGATGGGCATAAGGAACATTAGTTCTGTGGGATACAGGCGCCCACCGTCGCGGAGTAAAAAAGCTTTAATATCAGGCAGTTTTGAGGCCATGGAATTCTGGATCAGAACTTCCACCTCGCTTACTCTAAAATGAGCTTTACTCCAGTCAACCGTACCGACAAAAAGAGAGCCATCGGCGCGCCGAGGAGCGATAGGCCATTTGTTGAAGTACTTCAAACAATTATTGGACAATCCATGAGTGTCAACGCGGTCAATTTGCCATTTGCGGATTTCATCTAAATATTTGGAGTCAAACGTTTTGCGGTATTTTTCGACTAAATCCTCAGGCATTGGCAGAGAAGTGAATTCAAGAGATCCCGTCACTCGACTGTAGATGTCCCACGCCGGCGCTAAAGCATCCGATGCTAGCTCTGGCATTAGCCGTCCCGAGGTGATCTGAAGCCGTAGACGTTCGCGTAGAGGCGTTGTAAGTCTTTCTACTTCTCCAAGGGCTTCAGAAATCAGATCTTCGAAGATAGAAGGAGTGTGTTGAGTATTTTCGACAAGTACGATGCCCTCTGCGCCCACATCCTCATCCTGTTTTTCGGCAAAATTCCGAACTGACAGAGAACGAGAAATCCCCCCCTTCGCTCCCGCCGGGGAGCCATCAGTTGCCAAATACTCATGCCAGCGTGCCCAATCTAGTGGAAGTAATGTGTTCTCACCAACGCGAAAACCGCAGGCTATGGCGACTTTGATTTGGTTGAAACGAATAGCGTCGACAAAAGTCTTGGGTTGTTCGGTAAAGACAATACGAACAAGCTCCCAGAAAGCTTTGTCACTTGGTAGTTTCGCTGCTCCTTTTCGATCGGAAAGCTGCGCCCTCAGGTTGTTCGTTTGACGGTACGTATTATTGCCACGCTTGAGTTCTGCCACTTTATCCTCTGAGAAGGACTGATTTGGATAGGCGAAGCAGTGTTTGGAGAGTGGCGAGCGATCAGCGATATGCAGACCATCGATCAAGGTTCGAACGACCATGGAAATATTAGCGGCTATTTTTCCCGAGGAGCCGATATCTAGGGCGACGTTATATGCGCGCTGTATCGTAGCCGGGGTTAAGTCCCATGGTGCTTCTGAATCAGCGCATGTGGCGATGATCCGAAGAGGGCGCCCGACATTCAGCAGCGCATGTCCTGGCTTGTTACGCTTTACAAGCAGCTCATTCAACAAGGTAGCTTGATATAAGTCACGCCAGTGTTCTGGTAGGGGCTGAGCAGCAAGGCCCGGCAGATTCTGTTGTTCGCGCAGGACATTGAGAATGTCCAGGGCATTGACGTCGTAACCAAGCGATGAGTGCCAGAAGTAAGGTGGTGTTACAAGGCCGCAAAGCGTAGCTAGGTCCCAGCGTGCTGCCTTTGATACCTTTCCCACATCATCGACTGGCAGGTACCAAAGCAGCCCCCGCAATTCTGCCAATGATTTACCGTTCTCGATGAATCTAAGATAAAAATCATTCATGCTGGCTTAGCCTCATCATCAATCTGCATTAGGCGAACTTCCTCCGCTACTTTTAATGCTGCTTGAAACATTCGACGTAACTGAGTGTAAGCAGGGCTCTCGTCGTTATAGCGGGAGGCAGTAGCAAAGGCAGTAACAACTGGTCGCAAGCTCTCAACTACGGATTCATGGATTTTGGGATCAGATAACGGCAAAAATTTTCGGCAAGTGTAGCAACTTAAAATTGGGTTCTTAGTACACAGAGATTGTCCTGCGGAACAGCCACCAATACCGGCAATAGGTATGCCGTGTGGAACTCCTCCAATCTGCTGATCTGGAGGAAGGCCGAGGAGGGCGGTCTTGTCTATCGTCCTAGTCCTCGCAACCTCCGCTACATTGGAGTAGATGTTAGAAAGGGCAAGCGCCTGGTTGACCCGCTGCGCCTGAGTAGGGGACGCATCAAAATAGACGTTGGCGGTCAATGTTGTTGCATGCCCCATAAATTCGGACAAGGAAATGTGGGATACACCGGAGTCGACAAGTCGTTGAGCGGCGCTGTGTCGCAGATCTGTCGCACTCCAACGTTGCCCAGTTATCTTCTCTGTCAGGCCCGCAATAGCTAAGGAGACATCTATAGGAGGCATACGAAAAAATAAATGATTGGGGTAGTCGTTGTTTACAAATAGGTATGAGCTTGCATCAATGTAAGAGTTAAAAATTTTCACCCAGTCGGTTTTTATTCTGCGAGTGATAAGACGTTTTTTTTCTGTACCCCGTTGCTTTCCAAGAGGTACAGAAATGTGGAGTGTTTTGAGATTATACGATCGTACGTCAGCAGTTTGAATGCGGGCAATTTGCCCCGGCCGAAGACCGAACTGATGACTTAAAATTAGTAAACATGCATCTCTAAGGACTAGCGCAGCCTCTAAATTCAAGCTTGAATCCCTCCGAGCTGCTATTTCATCCAAATACTCAATTATCAAAGATTGGTGATCAAGCGGAAGAAAACACTCCTGCATGCGAACGGTTTTATATGAGTCCATCTTAGGAGAAGGAAGCAGGCTTACATAATCACGCAAATCTAGCGTCCAACCGCCTAAATTTAATCTGCACATCGAATGAACGGCCGTTCTTGTCGCAAGAGCATTCAAGTATTTCCATTCAGGCACACTGGAAATCCAATAATCACGAAATTTTTGTGGTGGCTCGTGGATAGCTACTATTGCATGGTCAGGGGTGCGAAGAATGTTTTCTAGAAACATAATTGCTGATTTGACATCCAGACGCCCCAACATATCGATTGCAATATGCTTGAATGCTAGCCTTACACTCTGAGGAATCTTTGTAAATTTCACAGTGAGTTTTTTACCATCGAATTCTGTCTTCCACTCATCCTGGCTCAGATTACTGATGGTGTTATATTTATCCTCAAAGTCATCGTAATAGCGGACAACGCTTGGTAGTACAGGGAGCGAATCATCCAACAACAGCTGATACTGCTGAGGGTAGCCCTCGCTGCGGCTATCCATTAGCGACCTCCCTCAATTTCACGGAGTGCACTAACAAATGTATCGTAGCTATCTGTCCAAACATCCGCAGACTCCGATTCAAAATAGGCTCGTGCGTAGTGTCTTGGCATGGCTGATGTCGCAGACCAGCCAAAAAATACGCGCAATTTATTTGTTGCCGTGTCGAGATCAATCCCCGACTCCATAAACTTAGTTAGCCGATAAACAGCACATGTATGACGAAGATCATGCACTGTAATGCATTGACTTGCTCGATTCACCAGAGCCTTTTTCGCTGTCGCGGACAGATGCTCTGAGGCAACCTCAAAAATACGTTGGATGGACCGCAAAGAAATGGGTTTTCCCTTTTGAGATCCAAATAAGTAGCTGTGAGTCCGTGTACGTCTATAACCCATGCTCAAGTTGTCATTGGCAATCAAAACGTCCTGAGAAATAGGTAACTGTCGCCTGGATTGGGAGTTTTTAAGGCTAGGAGCATCAAAGCGAGAGTCCTCTTGCTCATAAGGGCTCTCGTCGACATTAAGCCAGTAGCGCTCCTTACCTGTAGCAGCGTCGAAGTCCGACTTAATAGCATCCAACGGCAAAATTGCTATTTCAGACCTTCGTAGGCCCATTGTTGCTGCTAGCAAGAAAATCATGTAATTACGCCACCGTAACTGTTCTGTGCGAAATGGGTTTTCATTTGATAGAGGATTAAATACCCGATAAAGATCATCGATCACAATAGACGGCAGCGCCCTTATTGGAGCGGGAGGTCGTGGTTTGCACGGTGCTAACTGTGCGTAGAGTCGCTCAAGCCTGAGAACTCTTACCGCTAAAGTATTACGTATCTCATCGGTCCACGCTCCGACATGCCGGATTACGTCCAGCATGAAGTTAAATGCGGACGCCCACGTTGAGGAGTTGTCCACGCCGTCAAAGGTGGCTTGATTCCTAAGGGACGAGAGAAACCCCGTAAGACCCGACTCGATTTCGTCAAATTGACAATCAGTCAGTAGGGCATCAAGCAGATCAGATCCGTACTGACGCTCGAAATGCAGGTACAAGCGATCTATCGCGTAAAGATGGCGGCAACGCGTGCTGTCCTCAAGTCCTGCGCGAAGAACGTCAGCCCACACGGTGGGCCAATATCTCGGCATTCCTAAGGCATCTGTTAGGACCCAGCCCCCAAGCGCTTTGGGTGTATGAGGTGATCGTAGTCTGAGACAAGGCATCGACTGATCGTAGTCAGTGATCTAAAAAAAGCCAAGCAAGGAGCAAGCATCAGAAACATTGCTAGGGTTAGCCATTGGGTGAAAATGCAACGCTTACGGAACGTCCTGTCTTTAACATAATATACATTATGCGTAACAAGACATTACGCCGCTGGGCGTGGTGTCAGAGAATCGAGCGTGGCGATTCTCCGTGCTCACCCTCGACGTTAACCACGCATCATCAGTTACCGCTCGCCACCCACGGCTGATAGCTTGCCGTTCACGTAAGCCCGACGATTCAACAATCGCGATCACCGCTTAACCCCAACGCAGCGCCCAACCCACTGCAGCGTTCAGCGGATCAATCACACAGACATCAAGCAACCCAATCGCCGTCAGGCTTCACACCGAGCGCACGTCAGCATCTGGCCGGCACCAGCAACAAGCGCCGCCGATCAAGCACCACAGGCGCAGCGCCCAAGACGTCGCAAAACCTATGACGACGCAGTCCACCGACATCTGCCTGACCACCCGCAGTGTGAACAGCGACTGCTTAATGCCAAGCTTCGAACTCGACCCCCAGATTAACCCGTGCCGATCCGATACCCGTGCAAGCCTTGTGGACAGTCAGCCAAACTGCGTATCGGCCAGCTCAACAACGGGGATCGTAAAGGTCCGCAAACGCCTGACCCGCCTCGAAAGCCCATAAAACAAGGCCTTCAGAGCAGCAATGCGCCCGCAGTAGCGCCTGATCAGCCCGCGAAATCACCACTCTTGGAGCCCAAAACTCACCCAAAAAGCGCAAAACCACCGACCACCATACGAATACACCACCAGATTGCGCTAAGAAGGCGTAAATCAGCCCCAATAAGCCAAGTCGCTCAAGGCAACCCCGCTAACACACCCCAACCCACAAATGCAATATCCGATAACTGTCAGACCCGGATATTGCATCTGCACCCATCCTGCTGGATTATGCCGCCATCTTCCGCATTCCCAGTCAGCGAATTCAAATGCCCGCGCCCTCGTCACCTCATCCGCTGTTCGAAACCTACGCGAAGTTCGGCGAGCTTAATTTCAGCTCCTTAAAGGAAGAGCTTCCGGCGATCCGGGATTATCTCGAGCAGTTCCCCGCAGAAACCCAGGCCATCGAAGGCTACCGCGCCGTGCGCAGCTTCCTCAAGTCCTACGCCGGCAACGAGTCCACGTTCAATTCCTACCGCACTCACGTCGAACGACTGCTGCTCTGGACGATGCTCAAATCCAGAACGCCCCTCCTCGCCATGCGCCGCACCCAGGCCGAAAGCTTCATGGAGTTCTGCCTGGCGCCTGACCCCGCCTGGGTCGGTCCGGTGGTGAAATCCCGCTTCACTCGCCTGGGTGCGCGCAAGAAAACCGCGACGGACACCTACGTGCTCAACCCCGATTGGCGGCCATTCAGCCAGACCGTCGCCAAGGAAGAACGCAAGCGCGCCGAGGAAGAAAACCGGCCCGCCCTTCAGGACACTTACCGGCTGGCCCAAGGCTCTATCGCGCAGATCTTCGCGGTGTGTGGCAGCTTTTTTCAGCACGCGATTGATGAGGGTTTCTGCGAACAGAATCCGTTTCGCGCGGTGAAGCAAAAGAGCAAATACAAGGAGCGCAACACCGACAACCAGGACACGCGCATCCTGACCTCGCTGCAGTGGGATTTCGTGCTGGAGACCGCTGAGCTCATGGCCGCGGAGGACGCCAGGTTCGAGCGCACGCTGTTTATCGTGGCGACGATTTTCGCCATGTACCTGCGGGTGTCCGATCTGGTGGGCCGTGACAACTGGAAACCGACCATGGGCGATCTGCGCAAGGACAGCGCCGGCAACTGGTGGTACCACGTGGTGGGCAAAGGCAATAAAGCCGGCAAGATCAGCGTGCGGGACGACTACGTCGAGAACTACCTCAAGCGCTGGCGACTGCACCAAGGTCTGTCCCCCCTGCCCGGCTTCCGTGAAAGCACGCCGCTGATTGCCACCCAACGCGGTCGCGCCGGTTTGTCGGACCGGCATATCCGCGTGTTGCTGCAGGAGGTGTTTGATCGCGCGCTGCAGCGTATGCAGGCCGAGCACTGGCCGGACGAAGACGTCGGTCGCCTGCGCGCGGCGTCCTTGCACTGGCTGCGGCACACCTCGGCGACCTTCGATGCGCCGCACCGCGACATGAAGGATCTGCAGGTCGATCTGCGTCACAACAGCCTCAGCACGACACAGAACGTCTACTACAACTCCGAGGATGAAAAACGGGCTTACTCGGTCAAGCGTCTGCCCATGAAAGAGCGTTCGTGATCGGGTATTCCCTGGACAGATTCTGAAGGTCAGCGGTCAGGCTAACCGTTCAGGATCGCCTGATGAATATGCTCCAGCGGCATGATCCGCTGGGCGGCGTTGAGCTTGATGGCCTCTTTGGGCATGCCGAAGACCACGCAGCTCGCCTCATCCTGGGCCACGGTGGCGGCGCCGGCGTCGAGCATCTCCTTGAGGCCGCGCGCGCCGTCGTCGCCCATGCCGGTCATGATAATCCCGGTGGCGTTCTTGCCGGCGAACTTGGCCACCGACCGAAACAGCACATCCACAGACGGCCGATGCCGGTTGACCTGGGGTCCGTCGATCACCTGGGCGTGATAGTAAGCACCACTGCGGGTGACCATCAGGTGCTTGCCACCGGGGGCGATCAGGGCCAGTCCGGGCAGGATGCGGTCGTTGTTGCGCGCCTCGCGTACCTCGATCGCACAGATGCTGTTGAGGCGCTCGGCAAAGGAGGCGGTGAACTTCTCGGGCATGTGCTGCACGATCACAATGCCCGGGCACACCCTTGGCAATGCCTTGAGCACTGCTTCCAGCGCCTGGGTTCCGCCCGTGGAAGTGCCGATCGCGACGATGCGTTCAGTGGTCTGTGCCATGGCGTGGCCAGTGGCGTGGCCAGTGGCGGCCGGGAGGATGGCGTCGGCAGTGAGCTTGCCCGCCGGAGCAAGCGGAACCGGGCTGGCACTGCGCTTTCCCAGGTTTCTGACATTGGAGTTGGCGGCAGCGCGTATCGCGGCCACCAGCTCGGCCGCCGATTCGAGCAGAAAATTCTTCAATCCGGTCGTGGGTTTGGTGATGATTTCCACAGCGCCTGCCGACAGGGCCTGCAAGGAGGTTTCGGCGCCTTTCTGGGTCAGTGAGGAACAGATGACGACCGGCGTCGGCCGCTCGCTCATGATTTTCTTGAGAAAGGTGATCCCGTCCATCCGTGGCATTTCCACGTCCAGCACGATCACGTCGGGCCATTCCCGGGCGAGCTTGTCCATGGCGAAAATCGGGTCAGACGCCGCGCCCATGACGTGGATATCGGGTGTGTCGCTGAGAATGGCCATCAGCACCTGGCGCACCACGGCCGAGTCATCGACCAGCAGTACGCTGATTTTTTTGGTAGGCATCGTGTTGAAGTGTTCCCATTGGTTGGTGCCGAACCCAGACGTTGCCGTTCCACACGTCGAACATGATCGTGCGGTGACCGGTGCTGCCCATGTCCTGAGCCGTCAAGTGCAGGTGGTAGCGCTCGGCCAGGACCAGCGCCGCGCGAATATTCAGGCTGGCCACGTCCTCCGTGCGCAGGTCGCGCGGGTGGTCGGGAAACATCCTGCCGCCGCCGAACAGCTTGACCTGGTAATCCTGCACCTGAGTGCCGTTGATAAGGACGTGTCGAAGCAGCAATTCCATTGCCTCATCGCCATATCGGCCGTCCAGCGGCTGATCGTGACGCAGGCGTCCTGGCAGCATGAAGTGGCACATGCCGCCGATCAGCCGCTGCGGGTGCCAGAACGTGATCGCCACGCAGGAACCGAGCAGTGTGCGCAAGCGCGTCGGACGCGTCGCGAAACTGACCTGTCCCGGGGCCAACACCACTTCGGCCGCGCCGACGGGCATTTTCATGGCTTGCGATAAATCGACGGCGCCACCAGCTTCAAGGTGTCGTTTACACCGTTGAGGCTTTCCGAGTGACTGATGATCAAGTAGCCGCCTGGCTTAAGGAGCGGCAGCATGCGTGCGACGACCTGGGTCTTGGTCGGCTGGTCGAAATAAATCATCACGTTGCGCAGGAAGATCACCTCGAACTCACCCAGGGCGGGCAGCGATTCGTTGAGGTTGACCTGGACAAAGTTGACGCGGTTGCGCAACGCCTTGTCGATCAGAAAGGTGCCCTCCTGGCGCCCGATGCCCTTCAGGCAGTATTTGACCAGCAGCGGCTGGGGCAACGTCTCGGCGCGACCCATGGCGTAATGGCCGCTGCGCGCTTTGGCCAGCACTTGGGTACTGATGTCCGAGCCAACGACTTCCCAGGGCGTGGTTCCAAGGCCCTCGGCGAGGGTCATCGCCAGGCTATAGGGTTCTTCGCCCGAGGAACTGGCCGCGCTCCATACCCGAAACACCTTGCCCGGCGCAGCCTTGGGCAGCACCTGCTGGCGCAGGAAGTCGAAGTGCTTGGGCTCGCGAAAGAAATAGGTCTCGTTGGTGGTCAGCAAATCCAGGGCGACCTGCAGCTCGCCCTTGCGCTCGTCCTTCATGATCAGCTTGAAGTACTCGCCATAGCTCTGCAGCTCGTAATGCTTGAGGCGCTTGAACAGGCGCCCTGCCACGAGTGCTTTCTTGGCGGGTGACAGGTTGATGCCGGCCGCGCGGTACAGCCAGCTCTGGAACTGACCGAACTCACGATCATCGATGGTCGCGTTGTCTGGCATAGGTTCGGGCCTCAACGCGGGTCGAGATCAAGGGCCGGCGCCTGACCGGCTTCGGCAAGGCTGGACATCTCGTCGATGGACAGCACGTTGTCCACGTCCAGCACGATCACGAACTTGCCATCGACCTTGGCCATGCCGCTGATGAAATCGGACCGAATCCGCGCGCCGAAGCTGGGCGGCGGCTCGATCTGTGAGGACGGAATCTCTTGCACCGCAGACACGGTGTCGACCAGCAAACCGATGTCCTGCGCCTGCCCCTCCTCGGTGCTCGCCTCAATGATGATGACGCAGGAGCGCCGGGTGATCGCCGAGTTGGCCCGCCCAAAACGCGCCGAGAGGTCGACCACCGGCACCACCGCGCCGCGCAGATTGATCACCCCGCGCACAAACGCGGGCATCATGGGCACCACGGTCAGGCTGCCGTATTCGATAATTTCCTTGATCCCCAGAATGCCGATGGCAAACATCTCGCCGCCGAGCATGAAGGTCAGGTATTGCGCGTCCTCATCCACCGCAACTGCGGTCTGCCGAGTGGTCGTCACTGCGCCCATGTCGTTCTCCCTGTAGTCCCGCATCGATGCTTGTGATCAGAAGCGGGTGAATTCCGATTCGTCCGGGGCACTGGCTATGCTGTACGCGAACGCTTTGCGCGGCGGCTGCGGTTTCACCCGTGGCGGCTGATGGCCTGGCTTGCTGCCGGCGTTGTCCGCGCTGCTGCCTTGAGTGACGGGCCGCGGGGTTGAATCCAGCACGAAGAAGCTCATGGCCTGTTGCAGCTGTTCGGCCTGGCTGCTCATTTCTTCGGCGGTGGCGGCCAGCTCCTCGCTGCTCGACGCATTCTGCTGGGTCACCTGGTTGAGCTGGGTCATCGCCGTGTTGATCTGCGCGACACCGGCGGCCTGCTCTTCGGACGCCGCGCTGATTTCCTGCACCAGATCGCTGGTCTTGTTGATGGACGGCACCATTTCGCCGAGCAACTTGCCGGCCTTCTCCGCCATGTCCACGCTGCTGGAAGACAACTCGCCGATTTCCTGGGCGGCGACCTGGCTGCGTTCGGCCAGTTTGCGCACTTCGGCTGCGACCACCGCGAACCCCTTGCCATGCTCACCGGCCCGAGCGGCCTCGATGGCGGCGTTGAGGGCCAGCAGGTTGGTCTGGTAAGCGATGTCATCAATGATGCTGATGCGCTGGGCGATTTTCTTCATCGCCACGACGGTTTGCTGGACCGAGTCGCCGCCCTCGGTGGCTTCCTTGGCGGCTTTGCTGGCCATGCCATCGGTGACTTTGGCGTTCTCGGTGTTCTGGTTGATGCTGGCGCTCATCTGCTCGATCGAGGCACTGGTTTCCTCGACGCTGGCGGCCTGTTCACTGGTGGCCTGGCTCATCGATTGCGCGGTGGCGCTGACCTGCTCGGAGGCGCTGGCCAGGTTGTCAGCGGCGTTGCGCACCTCGCCGATGATGTGTCCCAGCTTGCCGACCATGTTGCGCATGGCGTTGAGCACCATGCCGGTTTCATCTTTCGTGCCCGGTGCGATAGGTGCACTCAGGTTGCCTTCGGCCAATTGCTCGGCGGCGCTGGCGGCTTGTCTCAGCGGACGCGAAATGATCCGCGCGATGAACACGGCCAGGCCCAGGCCGATCAACAGGGCAGCGACCAGCGCCGCGATGATCGCCAGGCGGGCGCTTTCGTACAGCGCCGATCCTTTGTCACCGGCCGCCGTTGCGCCAGCGTCGTTGAGCTCGACCATTTTCTGCAAGCGGTTGGTCAAGTCTTCGAAACGCACCTTCGACTCACCCCTGAGCAGGCTGCGGGCCTGGTCCTCTTGGTTCTGCCGGGAGAGATCGAGCACCTGATTGCTGCTGGTCAGGTAGGAAGCCCATGCGCTTTTCGCCGCTGCCAGAAGCTGACGATCTTCGTCGTTCGACAGCAAGTTCTCATAGGTGCCCATGCGGGTTTCGAACTGCTGGCGGGCCTCGGTGGCTTCCCGCTCGGCCTGGGCCTTCTCTTCAGCGACATCGGTGCTGATGTGGCGGTTTTCTTTCAAGCGATAGTTGGCGGCAAAAAAACGCATGCCGGCCGCTGCGCGCATGGAGGGCATCCAGTTGCCACGGATGTCCTGAGCAGCCTGGTTCACGGCTCCTAGCTGGTGGATGGCGAAGACGCCCATCGCCGCAGTGAGGGCCAGAACCACCAGGAATGAGCTGATCAGCTTGGTGGAAATTTTAAGATCGTAGAACCATTTCATCGTGGAACCTCCAGGGTGTTGCAAATACGTCAGCGGGCGACGACGGTTGGCGAATAAGGCGCCTGGGTCGTGCGGGCTTCCAGTTGTACGATTTGATTGAGCAATGCCGGTACGTCGAGGATCAGGGCCACCGCGCCACTGCCCAATATGGTGGAGCCGCTGATGCCGCGCAGTGCGCCAAACAACTTGCCCAACGGTTTGATCACGGTCTGGAACTCACCCAGCAGGTCGTCGACGACCAGCCCGGCCTTGTGCTCGGCATAGCGCACCACCACCACATTCTGGCGTCGGCCGGCGCTGCCTTCGTGGCTGAAATGCTCGCGCAGGTCCACCAGCGGCAACACCTCGCCACGCAGGTCCAGGTAGCCCTTGTCACGGCTTGACTGTCGCTGGTGTTCGTCCAGTTCGATGCATTCCTGAACCATGTCCAGCGGAATCACGTAGGTGGAGGCATCGATGCCGACCAGAAACCCGTTGATGATCGCCAGGGTCAGCGGCAAACGAATGCGCACCACGGTGCCCTGGCCCGGACGACTGTCCAGATCAACGGTGCCGCGCAGCAGCGTGATGTTGCGCTTGACCACGTCCATGCCGACGCCACGGCCCGACAGGTTGGTCACCGCCTCAGCGGTAGAGAAACCCGGTTCGAAGATCAGGTTGTAGATCTCCTGATCGGAGAGCACCGCACCGCTCGCCACCAGGCCGCGCTCTTGAGCCTTCTCCAGGATCCGTTCGCGGTTGAGTCCGTTGCCGTCGTCGGCGATTTCGATGACGATGCTGCCCGAGTCGTGGTAGGCGTTGAGGCTCAGATGACCCTTCCCCGCCTTGCCTGCAGCGCGCCGCGCATCGGCGCTTTCGATGCCGTGGTCCATGGCGTTGCGCAGCAGGTGCATCAACGGGTCGCCGATTTTCTCGACGACGGTCTTGTCCAGTTCGGTTTCTGCACCGCTAATGGTCAGCTCGATGTCCTTGCCCAGCTCCTGGCTGATGTCCCGCACCACGCGGCGGAAGCGGTTAAACGTGTCGCCGATGGGAATCATGCGCAGGTGCAGTGCGCCGTCGAGGATCTCCTCCACCAGTCCCGACACCGTCGACGTCGCTTCCTGCAGCGGGTCGTTGTTGCAGGAACGGGCCAACAAGCTGGCGCCGGCGCTCGCTATCACCAGTTCGCCGACCAGGTTGATCAGTTCGTCCAGCTTGTCCGCGTTGACGCGCACGTAGTTGCCGTCCCGGGTTTTCGGCTCACTGGCCGCCGGCAGACGCTGCACCGAAGCGGTCAGTGGGCCCTGCTCGGCCTGAGCAACCAGCTCGCTGCCGATGGCCACAGCGCTGTGGGGCGCTTCGTCGATGGCATCGATGCGCACGTCACAGTCGTCCCGCACGAAGTCGAAGACTTCATTGAGGGTGGCGTGGCTGGCCGTCGAGCGCAAATCGATCTCGAAACCCAGGTAGCAGCTTTCCGGGTCCCAGCTGTCCAGTGCCGGAATGCTGTCAGTGAGGGTCGTGACCTGGGCTATCTGACCCAGGGTTTCCAGGTAGCGCAGGAACGAGAGCGGGTCCATGCCATTGCGAAATACGTGCACACCGAAGCGCAGGGAGATATGCCAGAGCACCTCGGCCGGCGCGCCTGCACGGTCAGCAGCGCCGGCTTCTGTGTGTTGCGCGCCGGTGTCGGGGGTATGGTGCGACGCCTGATAGGTGCTCAACGCCTCGCGCAACGCCGCTTCACGCTCCAGGGCTGCCGGCTGGAGCGTCTCGCCACGACTGGCGACGACGTTGATCAGCTCCAGCATATGGTCGCCGCACTTGAGCAGCACCGCGATCAGCCGGGAGTCGACTGCCACACTGCCGTCGCGCAGTCGGTCGAGTACGTCCTCGACAATGTGCGTGAAGCTGACGACCGGGTTCAGGCCGAACAGGCCGGCGGACCCCTTGATGGTGTGGGCGGCACGAAAAATCGCGCCGATGGCATCCTGGTCGGCGGGCTCGGTTTCCAGTTGCAGGAGGGATTGCTCCATGACCTGCAACAGTTCGTGGGCTTCGACGATGAATGTCTGCAATGCCTGGTCGAGATTGATGCTCACCTGGACCTTCCTTGTCTATCAATGAACGTGCAATGAACGCGATTGGGGCACGCGTCGCTGGACTGGCTATGAAGCGGCTTTGCGACACAGCTCAAGGGCCTGCGTGACCGCCACGCTCTGGCCGGTGACGCTCAACGCTGTGCCAGCGCTGTCGGCTTCACGCTGGATGACCGCGAGCAACTGCAGCCCCGCGCCATCCATTTCGGTGACCTGCGAGAGGTCCAGCATCAGGCGTGGCGCGCCGCTCATCCGGGGCAACAGCTCGCCCGCCAGCTCAGCGACGGTGTAGATCGTCAGCTCGCCGTCAATGCTGACGCAGGTGCTGTCGTCGAGTGTTTCGATGGTGATCGGCATCGCAGCCTCCCTCGCGCAAGGATTCAGGGCAGGATCAGTTTCGACACCGCTGCCAGCATCTGTGCGGGCTGGAACGGCTTGACCACCCACGCCTTGGCACCCGCCGCCTGCCCCTCGGCCTTCTTCGACTCCTGGGACTCGGTGGTCAGCATGATGATCGGGGTGAACTTGTAGCTGGCCAGTTTCTTGACCTCCTTGACGAAGGTGATGCCGTCCATGTTGGGCATGTTCACGTCGCTGATGATCAGGTGCACTTTCTGCCCGGTGAGCTTGCCCAGCGCATCCTTGCCGTCACACGCCTCGATCACGTCATAACCGGCGCTTTTCAAGGCAATGCCTACCACTTGCCGCACGCTGCTGGAGTCGTCGACCACTAATACATTCTTCGCCATGATGAGCTCCTAAAAGAAGGTGATGTCTTGAGAGTTCTGCTGCACAGGCGTCTCGCCACGATGGGTGCGCCGCTGCTCGTCGGTGGCGTAGGTAGCGTCCATTCGCGCCAGCCACTGGCGGGCGTCGATGGACGTTGCCTGGTCCGGGGCCTCGTTTGCCTGCCGCAGGTGGCCATGCAAATCTTCCATGTTGTCCCGCACGTGGCTGAGGATCTGGCTCACACGGTCCTGGAATTGCAGGTCGACCAGCACCTCCGTCATCTCATCACCAATGCCGCGGCTTTCCTGCTTGAGCAGGTCCGCGGATTCGGCCAGGCGGCCGGTGATGTTATGGAAGCGTTCGAGCACGACTTGAATGCTGTTTTCTGACGCGGCCACCGATTGGCTGTCCTGATCGGCGCTGCTGGAGGCGGCGTGCACCAATTGGGTGATGCCGTTATTGATGATGTCGACCTTGGCCGACATCTGCTGGCCGGTTTCACTGGATTTGCTCGACAGGCTGCGCACCGCGTCGGCCACCACGGCAAAGCCGCGACCGGCTTCACCGGCACGGGCCGCTTCAATGGCCGCGTTCAGCGCCAGCAGGTTGGTCTGCGCGGCAATGGCCGCTACGTCGGCGGCCATGGTGCGCAGTTCGCCGGTATACGCAGTGAGGCCGCGCACCTGGGCCAGGGTTTGGTCGCGGCTGGTTTGAGCGGCCTTGAGCGAGTTGATCACCTGGCTCAAATCGCTTTCGCTGAGGGACAGCACTTCAAGCGCCCCGTCTGCGGTTTGCCCGTCGAGTTCGCCGGCAGCGCGCTGGGACGCCTGAACTGTTTCCTGCAATCGTGCGGCAATCCCGATGAATCGATTGGTCAGATTCACAATCGCTTCTTCGGTCTGATGCCGTGAGCTCTCCACCTGCCGGGCCCAAATCGGCATGGCGCCCAGCAGCACCTCATCGAGTTGTACCCGCGAGTTAATGCTGTGGCTCGCGGCGTCTGCCGCTGACTGATCCGCTTGAGCCCGGGCAGTGGCGCGCAGCACCACGTCACGCCGGGAAGCAGCACTCCAGGCCCCCGCGCCGAAGCCGACGAGGACCAGCGCCGCGCACGCGATCAGGTTAGGGAGAGAGGTTGACTGACTGAGTACCCATGCAACGGCGGGCACGACCGGAATGAAAGCGAACCAGAGAAAACGCGGCTGAGCGGAAAGGGCAATGCGAA
Source organism: Pseudomonas sp. AK106 (assembly GCF_053903055.1). NCBI lineage: Bacteria > Pseudomonadati > Pseudomonadota > Gammaproteobacteria > Pseudomonadales > Pseudomonadaceae > Pseudomonas > Pseudomonas sp. AK106. The sequence continues at coordinate 2,817,154 of NZ_CP096426.1, read as the reverse complement.
TGGATTGACGCTGGGTCATGGGTTCGATCCTTGAACAAACTTGCGTATGTAACTGACATCACGGTTATCTGCCCAGTGCGTCACAACTTGAGTCACCCCCTCTGCCTTCCGTCTGGTTTATGACTGTCGCGTGACGCTGAAGATGCCTGCGCTGCCTGTAACCGCCGGCCACGATGACCCGATTGAGAGTCATTCAAACGTGCCAAATCGTAAACCTTTTTGTTGCGGCACGATGCGCAAAGTGTCCGAACCCCCTGCTATCGCATTGGCAGAATGATGGGATGAGGGCTCGGCAAAGATCAACCGTCGTCAACATCCTGATTAAGACTTATATAAGTGTCTGGAGATTGAAACGCGCTTCCCCGGGCAACTGGCGCGCTCTGCCCTGCAACTTTCCGGCATTGGTGAAGTTTGTTCATAAAAGCATTCTGGAGAGCCGTATGGTTCAGGCCAATACCCCGACGTAGAGTGTTGTGACAGCAGGTATCCGATGGGGATTGGACGCGAAAGCAATGAGATCGCTGACCACTTACTCCATCACGGCTGATTAACATTTTCCGAATCACCCCACTGCATAAGGTGCCCACAGGATGCGCGACAAACGATTCGCCCTATTCACCCAAGCTCATGTCGGGGGCGTAAGGGGACTGACGCGGGCCTTCGGACTTCTGTTGGGCCTGACAGCCTTGAGCGAAAGCAATGCCTCGCCTGCGACCCCCGTGGGCCCTGCCCCCGCGGCCACGTCAGCCACCGCGCAGCTTCCAGAATCCCGTATCTGGATGACGGTTCGCGACACGCGCTTCGCGATCACCCTGGCGGATACACCAGCGGCGCGGGCATTTGCCGCCCTGCTCCCACTCTCCATCGACATGCCTGACCTGAACAATAACGAGAAGCACGCCGAACTGCCGACATCGCTGCCAACAAGTACGATTCGCCCCGGCACGATCCACAGCGGCGATCTGATGCTGTACGGACCACGCACGCTGGTCGCGTTCTACTCTACTTTCTCATCGCCCTATTCCTACACTCGTTTGGGCCGCATCGACAATGCCGCCGAACTGGCCCGCGTCTTTGGCAGCGATGCAGTACGCATCGCTTTTTCAAAACAATAACGTCAGACGTTTTTTCTCAAAGGGCTGCGCTTTTTGACGGCCCGTTGGTGGACATCATTTTTATAACGAAAGCACTCACGTTGCGATTCTTGAGTGACGGCGCCTGTCGTCATGTCGAGCGCCGCGGGCGAAGCGTGGTGCGCGTTAAATATTTAAAGACATTAACCAATTAATGAACGGGCATCCCATGAAATTACGTACTTTTGCGACAACCTTAGTGTCTGTCGCGGTCATAGCCGGCTGTGCCACTGGAACAACACGCCCTGAACCTGGAGAGTCCGTCATCAATATAGAGGCCCACGCAGGAGACGACATGATCGCGAGACGTCTCGACGGAAATCAGGCCAACAGTTTGAATCACTTCATTGTTTCGCCGGGCAGGCATTCGATGGAACTGGGGATTGTGATGATCGGGTATCAGAACAGTCATCGTCGTTGCACGGCGACACTTGATTACGACGGGTTTGCAGCCGATGAACGCTATACGCTGGTACAGAGCCGAGCGGACGCAGAGGTCAAGGTGTCGCTGGTGGACAGTCGAGGCGTTGCGGTGGCTCAAGCCGGCAAGGTGCCTTGCCTTTAATGAGCCCATTGGCCCTGCAGGCATTGGGAACTGAAACGAGCGTGGCATCCAGCAAATGTGTGGATGCCACGCTGGCGTTTCAGGGTTTGGGCGCCGGCAACGCGAACGCCACGATCTTGTTGTTCAAGCGCGTTTTGAGCGCTTTCTTGCCCCCTGCCGCAATGACCACGAACTGCCTGCCGCTGTGGGGACCGATATAAGTCACGGGACTGGCATTGCCGCCCCCTGGCAAACGCGCCGACCAGAGTTCTTCACCGCTGTGCACGTCCAGTGCCCGAATCGTGCGCTCGGCGGTCGCCGCAATGAAGATCAGACCACTGCGGGTGCTGACCGAGCCGCCGGTCATTGGCGTCCCCACCGTCACGGGCAACATCGACGGGATCCCCAGCGGGCCGGTGTCTCTTGCCGTCCCCAGCGGTCTGGACCAGAGCAGTTTACCGCTGGCCAGATCCACCGCCGAAATCAGGCCCCATGGCGGCGCGTTGCAGGGAGTGCCAAGCACCGATAAGAAGGTTGTGCCGTAAGCGCCATAAGGCGTGTTGAGCATGGGCCGCTGCGCATCACCCCCCGGGCTCTGACCGTCCGACAGCCTGAACTTGCGTTCAACCGCCTCCTCCCGGCTGACCAGTTCGACGCGGTCCACCATCCGCAGCCAGTTGACGACCATCACGCCATGGTCGAGGTCCACCGACACACCGCCCCAATTGATCCCTCCGGCCGAACCCGGCGCGATCAGCACGGGCTTGCCAAAGGTAATCGGCGTCAGGTGCCCCTCGTAGCGTGACTGGCGAAACTGAATGCGGCACAGCATCTGGTCCAATGGGGTGATGCCCCACATGTCACGTTCCTGCAGCGTCGGCTGGCGAAACGCGGGCAAGCCGATCGACGCAGGCTGAGTCGCCGACAGCCGCTCGCCCTCCGCGATTCCGCCCTGAGGCACTGCCTGCTCTTGAACGGGCGCAATCGGTTTGCCCGTCTCCCGATCCAGGACGAAGACCTCGCCGCGCTTGGTCGCCTGAATCAGCGCATGGCGGATGGCGCCGTCGACGGGCAGATCCACCAGCGTCGGCTGAGCCGGCACGTCGTAATCCCAGATGTCGTGATGGGTGGTCTGGAAATGCCAGCGCAACCGACCGGTTTCAGCGTCCAGCGCAATGACCGAGCTGGAGACCTCGTCGTCCCCCGGCCGGCGCAAACCGCCGAAGTTGTCAGGGGTTGCATTGCCCATGGGCAGATAGACCAGGCCGAGGGTTTCATCGGCGCTGATGGGTGCCCAGCTGTTGGGTGAGGAAGGTGAGTAAACCTCGCCACTGGGCGGAGCACCGGCACGATCAGGCTGCTCGGAGTCATAGGCCCAGGCCAGTTGGCCGGTCGCGGCGTCGAAGGCGCGGATGACCCCGGACGGGCCGCCCCAGTACTGACCGTCCGGAATACCGCCGCCGACGACCACCTTGCCGCGAATGATCTGCGGCGCCGAGCTGACGTAATACAGACCGTGCGGATAGGCCTTGATGCCCTCTCGCAGGTCGACGAAGCCCTTGTCGCCGAATTGCTCGCAGAACTCGCCTGTGCGGGCATCAAGGGCCACCAGCCCGGGCATCTGATTGGGCGCGATGATCCGTTGGGCGCAGGGCCCCTCGGCATTGGGCACCTGGTAGAAGGCGACGCCTCGGCAGGGTTTGCCGGATGCCGCCGTGCCGCCTGAAATGTCCTGATGCCAGCGCTCTTTGCCGGTTTCCGCGTCGAGGGCGGTGACGCGATTCTGATCGTTACAGGCATAAAGCGTGTCGCCGACCATGATCGGCACGACTTCAAGGCCACCCTCCGGTCCCGGCCCCATAGGCCCTGTCTCAGCTTCCCAGGCGACTTGCAATTGCTGGACGTTGTCGGGCGTGATCTGCGTCAGCGGGCTGAAACGTGTGCCGCCCTGATCATTGCCGAAAGCGGGCCAATCCTGTCGAGCGGCCGCCTCAGTCATGCCGTTTGCCGGGGGATAACTGTTCGATACGCCTGCACGCAGCAGCGGATCAGAGCCCTCGCCCGACTGGCCATGCAGCACCGCGCCCACCGCAACGCTCAACGTCAACACCGCCAGCGAGCCGAGCCATGCCGATCGGCGCGGAGCTCGAAGCCCCACGGTGCTGGCCACCAGCAGAACGGCCAGCAGCACAGGCAGTCCGAGCCGTGGCAGTAACTGCCAGCCCTCGAACCCGACCTCCCAGACACTCCATGCCACCGTCGCGGCTAACATCATTCCGTAAAGCGGGATAACGCGAGGGTCGCGCCGGAACACGCCGATGGCGCAGATAACCCAGACGATGCCTGCCACCCCGTACCAGGCAGATCCGCCGTCACTGAGCAATACCGCACCTCCTAGAGTGATGGCGACACCCAAAATGGCCAATACCCCGCCAACGCCCTGTCTGAAGAGCCGGGCTGTTCTGTTTTCCATGCGCATGATGTGCCTGTCTGTGAAGGTGTGTTGTGCTGCGGTCAGGGCTGGGCTTCGAAGCCGGATTCAGCCGCGCAAGCGACTGCCGTTCCCGACGATCAACGCACCGAGCACCAGCAATGCGGCGGCGCCCATGAACGTCGCGGCAATAGAGAGGTGATCCAGCAGCAGGCCACCCAGGGCGCCACCGACCATGATCGACAGCTGGATCGCCGCAACCAGCAAGCCGCCTCCGCTCTCCGGGTCATCACTGACGCTTTTGCTGAGCCAGGTGGACCACGCCACCGGAATGGCGGCGTTCAGCCCGCCCCAGCAGATCATCGCCACGGCGACGCCGGGCTTCAGGTGGCCGAACAGCAGCATCAACAGCGTCACCGCCGCCAGCAGCCATGGCAGCCAGCGCAACAGCGCATACATCCGGTCACTCACCAGCGCCGTCCCCGCATAGGTGCCGGCAAAACCCGCTACACCGAGCCCCAGCAGGAAGAGCGACAGCTGCGGGGTGGTCGCGTGCGTGTAGGTTTCAAGGAACGGCCGAAAGTAGGTGAAGGCCGAGAACGCACCGGCGAAGGTCAACATCACCGCCATCATGCCGAACGCCACGTGGCGACGACGCAGCAGCGCGAACAATTGACGGACCGAGCCCGCCGACTTGGGCGGCATGGACGGAAGGCTGATCCACTGCCACAGCAGGTTGATCAGCACCAGCGGAACCAGTCCCCAGAACACGCCTCTCCACCCGATGATGCCGCCCAGGTAGCTGCCGATGGGTGCCGCAAATGCCGTGGCGATGGCATTGCCGGTGAAAATGATGCCGAGGGCTTTGGGCACGGTGTCGGATGGCACGAGCCGCATGACGGTCGCCGTGGACAGTGCCCAGAACCCGCCGATGGCAATCCCCAGCACGGCGCGCGCAATCATCAGGATCAGGAAGCTCGGCGCCTCGGCAATCAGGATCAGCGAGGCCAGCATCAGGCTGGTCAAGCCGATCAACACGTACCGACGATCAATGCGCCCGGCGATGACCGACATGAACAGGCTGGTGACGACGGCAAACAGTCCCGAAATGGAGATCGCCTGGCCGGCCATCCCTTGGGTCGCGCCGAGGTCCGAGGCAATCGGTGTCAGCAGGCTGACCGGCATGAATTCGGATGAAATGAGCATGGCCACGCACATGGCCATCGCACCCACGGCGCTCCACACACCTCGATCTGGCCTGGCAATTTCAGGCTCGGCTCTTTGTAGCTCAGCAGTACGCATTCATACCCTCGACACGTGTCCGGCCCGTGCAGTCGCCTCACGCCAGGGTGATGTGCAACAGACGCCGGTTTTGATGGATTGAGTGGCGTCACGGTACAGGCGCGCTCCGCCCTCGCCTATCGGGGGTACGTGTGATGCGGTGATGAGCAATGCTCACTAATGACGGGAAGCGGAGCACTCTGTGGGACCGGCTTTAGCCGGGAAAGCGTCAGGCGTCCCGGTTTGAGCCGTTGCGGATCACCCCAGCGGCGCGATATCCCGGATCATGTCGATCAGCAGACGCAGCCCCAGCGGTTGCTGGCGATAGCTGGAGTAGTAGATGTGGAACCCCGGGCTCACGCACGCCCAATCCTCAAGGACGAGCTTAAGGGAACCGCTCTTCACATAAGGTGCGAGGATCGGTTCAGCGGCGTAAATCAGTCCGCTCCCTTCACAGGCCAATGCAATCGCGATTCGGGTCTCGTCGAGAATCACGCCACCGAACACCGGGACCGCCAGCTGCACGCCTTCTTTCTCGAATTCCCAGTCGTAAAGTTTGCCGGTGCCGACCTTGAACTTGAGGCAGCGATGCTGCTTCAGGTCTTCAGGGTGAACGGGAGTGCCCCACTTGCGCAGATAGTCGGGCGTGCCGGCGACCAGCCAGCGCACATCCGGCGACAGCCGATGGGCAATCATCCCTTCCGGCACGGTCGCGCCAAAGCGCATGCCGGCGTCAAAGCCCCCCTCCACGACATCGACCATGCTGTTGGAGATCGAAATATCCACTTCGATGTCGGGGTAACGCTCACCGAACAGCGGCAGTACGGGCGCCAGCAGCAACAGGGCGGCGTCGCTGAACACATTCAGCCTGATCCTCCCCGTGGGCTCGTCCCGGTAACGGTTAAGCACCTCCATCGCCTGGTCGATGCGGTCGATGGGCTCACGAATCGACGCCAGCAACTCCTGACCGGCAGCGGTCAACGTGACATTGCGGGTGGTCCGGTTCAGCAAGCGCACGCCAAGCCTGGCTTCCAGCGCCTTGATGGCATGGCTGAGGGCCGACGGGCTGATGCCGACTTCCAATCCCGCACGGCTGAAACTCAAATGCCGGGCGACGGCCAGGAAGTACATGAAATCGGCGAGGTTGGCACGGGTGAGCTGCATCATCTACCTACGCTAGGTGTGAATCGGACCGGCAATGAACGGGTCGATCAACCCGAATGCGTGCGTTGCGCGGAGTATATCCGGGTTGACCGGCCGCTTTAGACGAGCTTGGCTCATTACTGCGCTGAGGGTCACTCAGCAGTCAACGCGTGTCGGGCAAGGATCATCGGGAGGCCTCGTACTGGGCATTGGAAACGGGCTCCATCCACTCCACATTCTGGCCATTGAGGGATTCCTGGATCGCCATGTGGGTCATGCCCGTGCGGGCCGTGGCCCCGTGCCAATGCTTGACGCCGGGCGGCGTCCAGATCACGTCTCCCGGACGAATCACCTGTTTCTCCCCGCCTTGTTGCTGCACCCAGCCCGTGCCTGCGGTCACCACCAGCGTTTGCCCCAACGGATGCGTGTGCCAGGCGGAACGCGCCCCCGGCTCGAACGTGACATAGGCCGCCGTGACCCGGGACGGCTCATGGGCGGATACCAAGGGATCGATGCGCACCGTGCCGACGAACATCGCCGGGCTCCCGAGAATCGAGGATTGGGAGCCGTTCGGGACGACGGTCATGGCGGGCGTGCTGTCGTCCGCCTGAACCTTGGCGAGCATCAGCATCATCCCCAGCGTGGTGATTGCTGCGACTGTGTGCATGGGCGAGCTCCTGGGTAAATGAGATGTCCTCATCAACCTAATTCACGCGGCAGCGATGTACTACAGGGCCCTGTGACAAACAGCAGTGAGCGATGCTCATGAATTCAGGCTGATCACCCCTCTCCTGAAACGCACAACACTGCGAAGGTGTTCAACGCCACCACGGCGCCGTTAGCCCTGCTCAGGGGTGAATAAATCAGACCGTTTCAAGTAATCGGCAATCGCCGCCAATGCCTGCGCCGGGGAATTGAGCGCGGTATCTACGGTGAAGGGTTCTGTGTCCCAAGATTCATACTCATGATTCAGCACGGATTGCCAGGTAGGAGGTGTCAGCCCCGGGATATCGACCTGCCTGGTCTCCACCCTGCGTCGATGCTCCATCCTGTCGGAACAGATGACCTGAAGATTCACCAATGGAGCACCGGATCGAGAGGATATGGCGCTCCATTCTCTTCGGCTTTCAAGCACGGGATTCACACAATCGACAACCACCGTGCCGCCCAAATCAAGGTTGCTGGCCGCCAACCCGTAGGCAATCAGATACCCCGTGCGGCCCACATCCCGCGCAAAATCCGGCGAATCACGAAGGGCTTGTTCAATCGTATCGATACGCACATAAACAGCACCCAGCGTTGCGGCCAGACCCTTGGCGAGGGTCGTCTTACCGGTACCGGGCAGACCACTGAAGACGATGAGCATTTGAGACTCCCCATAGGATCTGCTGTTCAAGCAGGCTAATTTACTCCTGTGAGGGATGCCAACGCCGCCGGTGGTGTTCAAGATCAAATAAATCAGACCCTTTGAATATTCCTGCTGCTGGAGTTGTTTCGCAAATAGGCGCAGAGCTATCAGGCACGCTGGAACTGGTTGCGCGTTGTTAAGCGAGCCCGATTGCGGTCTCTAAGAAGGTTTCAAAAGCCCCTGCCAGCGCGCTTAAGTGACGCCAGACTTAAGTAAACCGGCCCGCTTTAAAAAACGTGACGTCAATTTACCGACTGCAAATTTACCCTCTAATCCCTTGAAAACCCAAAACCGTCATATTCCCGACGAAACGCACTTTCACCGCATTGCCTTCTGCCATCACCTCCCCTCAGAATCGCTCACACCCGCTGTCCCGCGCCGTGATTTGCCAAAAAGGAATGAGAGCAATGAAGAGCATCTTTGTGGTTGTAATGAGTATGTGTTCCGGTGCGGAAGGATGTGTGGACGAGAACCAGCCGACGGCGTATTCGACCCGCGCAGAATGCATGGAGAGCGTCGCGCTGATGCCGACGAGGAAAGGCATCAAATACCACTGTTCTTCGGTGCCTCAGGTGCTGATCACGCAGCAGCGTCGCACCACCAAAAACCACCTCGTGACCAACTCCGCCGAAGCGTCTGTCCGCCCTTGAGCGGCAACGCCGGGTCGGGATAAACCCGGCCCGGCGCAGTTCATTCCTGCAGCAGCTCATTCAGCCCGCGGCCACCACGGTGATTTCCACCAGCAAATCCGGCGCGGCCAGACGTGATTCCACGGTGGCCCGCGCGGGTGCGTGCCCTTCCGGTGCCCAGGCGTCCCAGACTTCATTCATGCCGGCAAAATTCGCCGCAATGTCCGACAGCCAGACCTGCGCGGTGAGAATCCGCGTCTTGTCCAGACCGGCCTTGGCCAGGTAGTTGTCGATCTTCTCCAGCACTTGCGCGGTCTGCCCTTTGATGTCGAGGGTGCGATCCGTCGCGGTCTGGCCGCCGAGAAAGGTAAAGCCGTTGCACTGCACGACGCGGCTCATGCGTTGGTTGGTTTCGATACGGTTGATTTCCAGCATGTGAACTCCTGATGGGTCGGTAGGGTGTACGGGATCAACGGGCCACTGACGGTACGTTGATCGGGATGTGGGCGTCATTAAGGCGGGTCTTATCAAAGCGGGCGCTATCAAAGCGTCCTATGTCGAATGCCTCCAGCGAAATGTCCGAATGCTCGCCAAGGATCTGCTGGGCCAGGCGCTTGCCGGTGCCGGGCCCCATCTGGAAACCGCTGCCGCAGAATCCGAACGAATAGCTGAGGTGACTGGCCTTGCGGCTGGCCCCTATCACCGGCAAGTCATCAGCGGTAAACGCTTCGACGCCGGCCCAGACCCGATTGACGCCCAAGTGCTTGAGGTGGGGAAACAGGTCGGTGACGGTCCTCGCGCTGATGCCCAGACGCGCCAGATCCACTTCGCCGTGGCGCGCCGGGAAATCCACGCTGCCAATCAGCTTGCCGCCAATCACCACGGTGCCGTTGGCGAACTGCTTGAATGACAGCGAGCGACCCGTTGCGCCCAGCACCGGCGCGCAAAACGGCGCGACGCGGTGGGTCACCATCAGCATCAGGCCCTCGGGATGAGCCGGCACCGATTCGCCGACCTGTTCTGCCAGCTCCCGCGCCCAGGCACCGGCGGTGATGACCAGATGCCCAGCGCTGAACACCCCGGCGGGCGTGGTGACCTGCCATCCACTGCCCCGTTGCTCGATGCGCTGCGCCGGCGTCGTTTCAAGCACTTTCACGCCGAGCTTTTCGGCCGCCAGCCGAAAGCTCGTCACCGTCTTGTAGGGAATGGCGTAGCCGTCGTCCTTGACCCAGATGCCGCCGACCACATGCCGGGCGACAGTCGGAATGATCTCGAACACCTGTTGAGCGTCGATCAGCACTTCGTGGGTGAAGCCGAGGCGCTGCAGATGTTCGACGCGCTGTCGGCATTCGTGGAGTTCTGCAGCGGTTTCCGCGAGTTTGAGTTGGCCGCTGGGGACGAAACCGCCGTCATCGCCCAGCGTCTGGACAAGGTCGCGCCAGAGTTCGCGGGACGACAGCGCCAGCGGAATTTCCGCCTCGTGACGGCCCAGGGTTCGAACCCCGCCCGCGTTGACCCCGGAGGCATGACGGCCGCAGTAATCAGCCTCCAGCACCGTGACCTCAACGCCGCGCTGGGCCAGATGCAGTGCGGTGCTCAGGCCATGAATGCCGCCGCCTATCACCAGCACGTCGCTGTGCCTTGCCCGCGCCTCACTCACCGGCCAGTTCCCCCAGGGTGATGGGCTTGATCGGCGGGCGAATGCGGTAGTAGCCGACTTCCGCCGCCGACACGCCGCGGGCCTTGGCGATCACTTCGGTCACCGTCAAGCCGCACATCCGCCCCTGACAAGGGCCCATGCCGCAGCGGCCGAAGGATTTGGCCTGATTGGGGCCGGCGCAGCCCAGGGCGACGAACTTGCGCAGGTCCCCCGCGGTGACTTCCTCGCAGCGGCACACGATGACTTCATCGGCGGGAATGCGGTTCGCTTCCTTCGGCTGATAGAGCGCATCGAGAAACGGCCGAATGCGCAGGTTCAACGCCAGCTTTTCACGCAGCGGCGCGGCGCGTTGATCACGCTGAACGGCATCGAACGTCCCCAGCCGTTGCCCGATGCCCAGCGCCGCCAGCTCCCCCTGCAGCGCCGCAGCCTGGGCACCGCCAATGCCGGCGCCGTCACCGGCGACGAACATCCCCGGCACGTCCAGCTCACCCCACGGGTCGATCACCGGGCTGAAGCACAGCTGGTCGACGTCCCAGTGATGGCGTGCGCGCAACGACTGACTGAATTGAATGTTCGGGACCACGCCCTGATGCAGCAGCACGCAGCGCGCCGCAATACGCTGAGCCTTGCCGCCGACGGTGAAGGTCAGCGCGGTGGCGGCTTGGTCCCCTTCTATCGCCAGATGCTCGGCGCCGGTGTGGTGCGCGATGCGGGCGCTGCGCAGGCTGCGCATCAACTCCAGGCCCTTGCGCAAATACGGCCAGGCGCGCAACGCCGCGAACAGATGACGCCGGGCCCGCCAGTAATCTTCGGGGCGCGTGGTGTCGACCAAGGCCTTGATCGGCACGCCGGCGCGCAGGTATTGCCAGCCCAGCAGATACAGCAGCGGGCCGCAGCCGGCCAGGACCACCGGCTCGGTCGGGGCCAGGCCTGCGCTTTTCAGCAGAATCTGCGCGGCCCCCGCGCTCATGACGCCGGGCAAGGTCCAGCCCGGGATCGGAAACGGCCGTTCCATGGCGCCAGTGGCGAGCAACACAGCCTTGGCCTGCAGGGTGCGCAGACGCCCGTCGCGCAGGTAGCTGACCTGATGATCCCGGGTCACCTGCCAAACCGCCGCGCCGTGTTCATAGCGCACGGACGAAGACGCCAGGGCCTGGGCGAGCACGTTGCCATGGGCGTAGTCCGCGCCAAGAAGGTCCCGCCGCGACAGGGGCGCGAGGGTGATGCCGCGATAAATCTGCCCGCCCGGACTGCCCTGCTCGTCCAGTAACACCACCTGCAGGCCGAACCCGGCCAAGGCCACCGCGCCTGCCATGCCGGCGGCACCTGCGCCCACGACGACCACGTCCACGGCTTCCACGACACCGCCAAAATGATCATTCATGACTGCGCCTCGACGGTCTGCACGCTGGCGGTCTGCACACTGGCGGTGTGCACATCGCCGGGTTGGAAAATCAGGTCGCGAGCGCCTTCCTGGGAACGGATGCGCATGCCGTCCGCCACTTCGATCAGGCAGCTCTGGCGATTGGGTACGCCGTCGATGTCCACCAGACACTCGAAGCACACGCCCATCATGCAATACGGCGCCCGGGGCGATTCGCTCACCGGCGTCGCGCGAAAGCGGTTGATGCCAGACATCAGCAGCGCCGCCGCCACGCTGATGCCCGCCGGCACTTCAAAGGATTGGTCGTTGAAGCTGAGGCTGACAGTCCGTGTCGACCTGACTTCACTCGTGACCGGTTGAAACAGCGAATCAGTGCGCATGGGAAAACACCTTGTCAGTCAGGAAACGCTCGCCGGCAAATACGCCGAGCTCGTCGGGCATCGCACCGCCCATCACCCACGGCGCGATGCGCAGGGCATGGGCGGCGGCCAGGGTCACGCCACTGTGGCAGGTGACCACGAAGGCGCCCGGGTGGCTGGCCGATTGCTGATAGATGGGGAAGCCGTCGGGGCTCAGGACCCGCAGCGCGGCCCAGGCACGAATCAGCCGCACCTCCCGCAGCAGCGGAAAGGTCGCCACGCCACGCCGGGCAATGGCTTCCAGCACCTGGGTGGAGGTGCTGTCGTCGTAGCCCACCTCCTCCATCGAATCGCCCAGCTGAACGGTGCCTTCGTCGGTCTGCCGAACATGGACCGTCGGGTGATCGAGAAACGGCCGCACCCGCTCGCTGACCAGCACTTGGCCGCGATTCGGCGCCACCGGCGCATGCAGGCCCACCTGCCGGGCCAGCCCCGGATTGCCCAGGCCGGCAGCGAGTACCACCCGTGGCGCGATGAAGCGTTGAGTGCCGGCGGTGACGCAAAACTCACCTGTCGCGCTGTCGATGCGATCCACCTGAATGCCGCCGTGAAACCGCGCGCCTTTGGCCTGGGCCGAGGTGTGCAGCGCGCGCAGCAGTTTCAGCGGATTAACGTGACCGTCCTGGGGCGTGTAGCTGGCGCCCACCACGGAGCGGCCGATCAACGGCAGGCGCGCTTTGAGGTCAGCGGCGTCGAGCATCTGGAACGGGTAATCGCCGAGGGCGTCCTTCAGGGTTTGCAGGCGCGATTGCCGCTCGATCAGTTCTTCGTCGCTGAAGCACATATGGAAGCCACCGGGCTGGTGGAGCTGCACGTCCACGCCGCTGTCGGCCATCAGCGCCCGTGCGAAGTCCGGCCAGCGGGTCGCCGACGACTGCGTCCAGCGCGAATAGTCCGGCAGGTCGTGGCCCTTGCCCTGGACCCAGACCAGGCCGAAATTGCCCCGCGAGGCGCGAAACGCATCGTCGCCCTGGTCCAGCACCACGGTGTCAGCGCCGCTGCGGGCCAGGCCGTAAGCGACTGCCGTCCCCACCAACCCGCCACCGATGACGATCACGTCCGACTGAATGTCCCTCTGTGTGCCCTGGCTCATTTGCCTTCTCCAATCAACACCCGGTCCAATCCGACCATTCGGTCCAATATCAGCATCAGCAGCAACGTGCCGACGATCAGCACCGTTGAAACCGCCGTGATCAGCGGGTCGATGGTCTGGGAAATCTGGTTGTACATCGCCACCGGCAGCGTGGTGGTGCCGGGGGTGGCGACGAACACGGTCATGGTCAGTTCGTCGAAGCTCTGGATGAACGCGAGCATCCAGCCGCCGACCACGCCGGTGCGAATCCGCGGCAGCACCACCCGGTAGAACGCTGTCCAGCGACTGGCACCGAGTGACAGCGCGGCGTGCTCGATGTCCCGCTCAAGGCCGATGGTCGAGGCCAGCGTCAGGCGCAACGCATAGGGCAGCACGACAATCACGTGGGTCAGGGTCAGCGCCCAGAACGAGCCGCCGATCTGCGCCAGGGAAAAGAAGCGCAGGAACGCGATGCCGAGGACCACCGACGGAATCATCAGCGGCGACAGCAAAAAGCCGGTGACCGCGCCCCGGCCAGGAAAGTCATAACGGCTGATGGCCAGTGCCGCCGGAATCGCCAGCAGCGCGGCAATGGTCGCCGACGCCAGGCCGAGTTTGATCGACAAGGCAAAGGCATCCAGCATTTCCTGATTGTCCGCCAGCGCCCGGAACCAGCGCAGCGACAGGCCGTCGGTGGGCAACGACAGGTAGCCCTTGCTGGTGAACGCCATGGCCATCACCACCACCAGCGGCGCGACGATGAATGTGACGAACAGGGCATGGAACAGCAGCGAGAAAAATCCGTTCTTGTGCATGGTCGGCTACTCGAAGACTTGCTTGAACCGGCGCTCGGCCAGTTTGCTGCAACCCAGAATGATGATCAGATTCGCCAGCAGCAGAAGCATCGCGATGGCCGCACCGAGGGGCCAGTTGAGGGTGCCGAGGAACTCGTCGTACGCCGCCGTCGCCACCACTTTCAGGCGCCGCCCGCCGATGATCGCCGGGGTGGCGAAGGCCGAGGCAGCCAGGGCAAAGACGATGATCGAGCCGGACAGCACGCCGGGCATGATCTGCGGCAGGATGATCCGGCGGAACACCGTCAACCGCGACGCGCCAAGGGAAAGGCCCGCCCACTCCACTTGAAGGTCCAGCCGTTGCAGTGTGGCCCAGACGGCAATGACCATGAACGGCACCAGCACGTGGGTCAGGGCGATGACCACGCCCACCTGGGTAAACAGCATTTTCACCGGTTGGTCGGTGATGCCCACGGCTTGCAGGGCATCGTTGATCAGGCCGTTGTTGCCCAGCAGAATCGCCCAGCCCAGGGTCCGCACCACCACGGAAATCAGCAGCGGACCCAGCACCACCAGCAGGAACAGCGAACGCCAGCGCGGCGCCATGCGCGCAATGATGATGGTTTCCGGAATACCCAGCAGCACACACAACACCGTGACTGCGAGGGCCATGCCACCGGTGCGCAGGAATATCTCGTGGAAGTAGTCGTCCTTGAACACCTCCAGGTAATTGCCAAGGCTGTAGCTCGGCACCACGCCGTCAGTGTCGCTGAACAGGTTCAACGACAGCACGGCGGTCAGCAACAAGGGCGCCAGCAACAGCGCGATGAACACCAGCAATGCCGGGCCGCTCAGCAGCCACGGCGCCACGCCTACCCGTTCGGCGTCATACCTGGCCATGGGCGACCTCCCGGTCCAGCAGGCGCAGGTCGTCGTCGGACCAGTCCAGCCCGACCTCGCTGCCCTCCTCCGGCGGCGGTTTGCCGAGGTTGGGCAGGGTCATGTGCACCAGCCCCAGGCGGCTTTCCACCGCCATCAACCACAGGTTGCCGAGAAACACCCGCAGCCTGACGCGCCCGGAAAACCGTCCGCTGCCCAGCGCCACCAAACGGATTTTTTCCGGACGGATGTAGACGTTGACGTCATTGCCCAGCGTGCGGTCTTCGTGGGGCACGTGCATCAGCGTGTCGTGGACCTGCACGTGGCAGCAGCGGTCGTTACGCAATTGCACCGCGCCAGCGAAGGCGTTGGTTTTGCCGAGAAACGCTGAAGCAAAGGGCGAATGCGGCCGCTCGTAGGCTTCGAACGGCGTGTCGATCTGCACGATGCGGCCCTTCTGCATCACCGCGATGCGGTCGCTCATGGTCATGGCTTCGACCTGATCGTGGGTGACCAGGATGGTGGTGATGCCCAGCTCGCGCTGAATCGCCCGCAGTTCGATGTGCATCTCTTCGCGCAGCTTGGCGTCGAGGTTGGACATCGGCTCGTCGAGCAACAGCAGGTTCGGGCGGATCGCCAATGCGCGGGCGATCGCCACCCGCTGGCGCTGCCCGCCTGACAAGGCTTTCGGATAACGCTCACCGAGGCCGGCGAGGCGTACCAGATCCAGCGCTTCATCGACGCGCTTGCCGCGCTCGGCCCTGGGCACGCCGCGCATCTCCAGGCCGAAGCTGATGTTCTGCGCCACGGTCATGTGCGGAAACAGCGCATAGCTCTGAAAGACGATGCCCAGCCCGCGCTGTTCGGGGCGCACGTGGGTAATGTCGCGGCCGTCCAGAACGATACGACCTTCCGTGGGCTGCACGAATCCGGCGATGGATTGCAGGGTGGTGGTCTTGCCGCACCCGGACGGGCCGAGCAAGGCGATGAACTCGCCGTGCCGGACTTCCAGGTTCAAACCGTCAATGGCCCTGAACGTGCCGTAGGTCTTGACGATGCCTTCGAGGGTGAGAAATGCCATGGGCGTGCCACGCAGGCGGACCTGCGTCTCCAGAAGGGTGCTGGGGAAGATCGGCGTGTACGTCGATCAGCGACTGTCGATCAGCGAGAGCAATCGGTGACGCTAGCGCTCGACGGTGCGGTTCCAGCGCGTGGTCCACTCGCTGCGCTGCTGGTTGATGGTTTCCCAATCGACCTTGATCAGCGCGTTGACCTTCTCCGGCCCGTACGGCATGCGCGCGGCGACATCATCCGGCAGCTTGACGGTCTGGTTCACCGGCGCGAAGCCGTTCTCCCGCGCCTGGATTTCCTGCACTTCAGGGGACAGCACGTACTGAATGAACGCCTGGGCGAGTTCGGATTGCGCGTTGGGGGTCACGCTGCACGCGGCGACCTGCAAGGCGATGCCGCCTTCCTTCGGGTAGATGAATTTGAGCGGAAAGCCGGTGCCCTGCAACGCCACGGCCCGACCGCTGCCGTACACCGCCATGACGATGTCGCCGTTCTGCATCATCCCGTCCATCTCGCCCGGCGCCGACACCCAAGCGAGCACGTTAGGACCGATTTCGTCCTTCAGCGCCTTGAAGCCGGGGTCGATGTTTTTCTCGCCGCCGCCCCTCAGCCGGGCCATTTCCACCAGCGTGTGCAGGCCATAGGTGTTGGTCACCGGCGGCATGCCGAGCAATTGTTTGAAGCGTGGGTCAGTGAGGTTTTCCCAGGAATCCGGTGCCGCCCAGCCGCGCTTCTTGAACGCCTCTTCGTTGTAGCCGATGCCGGTGGCCACCACGCCGATCCCCGTGGCTTCAGGGCTCAGCCGTGCCAGCGGATAGAGGTCCTTGTAGATCGGCGCATCGCTGAGCTTTTCGCACAGGCCCATCTGCAACGCCTGGTACATCGGGCCGTCGTCCATCATCGCGACGTTGATCTGCTGACGACCTTTCTGCGCCTGGAGCTTGGCCAGGGTTTCCGTGGAGTTGCCGGCGACGTAGACGACTTTGACGTTGTGTTGTTTTTCGAAGGCGGGAATGACGCGGTTCTTGTACATCTGCTCGGTGGAGCCGCCGACGCCGGCCACGTACAGCGTGGTCTCGGCGAAGACGGGTGTGCTGCCAACGGCGGCAAGCGTCAGGGCAACGGCCATGGCACTGCGGTGGAAGGGACGAAACGGTCGTGCTGCTGAGGAAAGGTCGAGGCTATTCACAGACTATCTCCGAAGTGCATGGGGGCAGATCGAACAATGCGTCAGTCGCTTCGGTGTGAACCGAAGCCATGCATGCAGCGTGCATGGTCCCGGCGAATCCATCGCGGGGTGGCGCATCTTCATGTGCGCTATGGGTGGCTGGTTCGAGTATTGCGACGGGGCGTCCATATGGTCAAATACGGATATAGGCCTTAGTTATTCATATTTGATATGGAGCGCGACATGAACCTGAGACAGATCGAAGCCTTCCGCAGCGTCATGCGCCTGGGTTCCATGACCGCTGCCGCCGAGGTGCTGTTTACCTCGCAGCCCAACATCAGCCGGCTGATTGCCCAACTGGAACTCAGCACCGGGTTGACCCTGTTCAAGCGCGCCGGCGTCAGGCTGATGCCGACTCAGGAGGGTCAGGCCTTCTTTCAGGAAGTCGAGCGCGCCTACGTCGGGCTGGACAGCCTCAAGTTGTCGGCGAAGAACATCCGCAATCTGGGCACGGGCCGCTTGCGGGTGGCGGCAGTACCTTCCACCGGCATGAGCATGATGCCCCGGGTGCTCAAGGCGTTTACCGAGACGCGACCGGAGCTGACGGTGTCTCTGCACGTGAACTCCTCGCCCACCGTCGAGCAGTGGGTAAAGTCGCAGTTCTGTGATGTGGGGATTGTGGTGCACCCCGGCGATGTCGACAGTCAGCAGATCGAGTTGCTCAGCGAAGTGGCAGCGGTGTGCGTGTTGCCGGCGTCCCATCCCTTGGCAAGCCGAACGCAGATCACCTTCACCGATCTGGAGGGAGAGACCTTTGTGTCGCTGTGCCACGGCGACGGCACCCGGGCGCTGGTGGACGGTCTGTTCGAGCAGGCCGGCGTGGAGCGGGTTATGACCGTGGAGGCGCAGTACAGCGCCATCAATTGCGAGATGGTGGCGCTGGGCATGGGCATCACCCTCGCCCACCCGCTGGTGGCCCGGGATTATCGCCACCGCGATATCGTCATCCGCCCGTTTGTGCCGCAGATCCTCTTCCCCACCTACGTCATGTGGGCACCGGCCCAAGTGCGGACGAAATTGTCCGAAGAGTTCGTTGACACGCTGAAAGCGTTCTACCGGGACATCGTTTTTTAGGGCTGAATGCGGCTGCATGGCGCGAGCGCCACTGCTCGGTGATGCGACATATGCAGCATGGTAGGACCGCATACCCCTAGTAGGACCGGCTTCAGCCGGGAAAAGGCCAATGTGAGCGGCACATATTCAGCGGTGTGACATCCGCCGCCTTCCCGGCTAAAGCCAGTCCTACAGGGTGACCGCATACCGATAGTGGGACCGGCTTCAGCCGGGAAGACGCCGGTGTGAGCACCCTCGAATGTGCGGGATGCCATCACAAAAAAGGCCGTGACGCACAACGGCGTCACGGCCTTTTCCACACGTCAATCAATCAATCCAGACGGAACGCGATCACGCTGTCGCCCAACGTGGTGCCGAGCGAGCCGTGCCCGCCGGCGGAGATGACGACGTACTGCTTGCCGTCGCTGCCCATGTAGGTCGAAGGCGTCGCCTGACCGCCCGCCGGCAGCTCCTTCTCCCAGAGCACGTCACCGGTGTTGATGTCGTACGCGCGGATGAAGTTGTCCGCCGTGGCGCCATGGAACACCACGCCCCCCGCCGTCACCAGCGGACCGCCGTGGGCGACCATGCCCATCGGGAAGCCGATCGGGAAGCGGCCCGGCAGGAAGCTGGTTTTGAGGTTCTGGGTGGTGCCGGTGCGGCGCATCCACGCGGTTTTGCCGGTGGTCAGGTCCACCCCGACCATGCGGCCCCACGGCGGCGCAATGCACGGCACCCCCAGCGCCGAAGCGAACTGCTTGATCCGAATCGCGTAGTCGCCGTTGAAGTTCTCGTTCCAGTACGGCGTACCGTCCTGGGTGAACAGCCGCTTCTCGGCGGTTTCCGGGGTGCGCTTGATCAGGTGATAGGTGTAGGCCAGGCGTACTGGTGCGGCGATCAGAATCTGGCGATCCGGATCCACCGCCACCGAGCCCCAGTTGAACGCCCCGATGTTGCCGGGGAAAATCAACGAACCCTGCTCGGTGCTCGGCGTCCACGGGTTGCCGTCGTAGCGCAGCGTGTTGTAGGTCGTGCGGCAGGCCATCTGATCGAAGGGCGTCAGGCCCCACATCGATTTCTCGCTCAGGGGTTCCGGGATGAAGTTGATCTTCGACACCGGCTGGGTCGGCGCGAAATGCTCGCCCGGCACGCCGCCCTGGGTCGACACATTGACCTGATCGACCGGGACAATCGGTTCCCCGGTCAGGCGGTTGAGCACGAAAATATTGCCCACTTTGGTTGGCAACAGCAGCGCCGGTTGCTGGATGCCCTCTTTGCCCACGTCCATCAGGGTCGGCTGCGACGGGTTATCGCGGTCCCACAGGTCGTTGTTCGAGGACTGGAATTTCCACTTGAACGCACCGGTGTTCAGGTCCAGCGCCACCAGCGTGTCACGGAATTTTTCCGTGTTGCTGTTCGGGTCGCGGTTGATGCCCAGCTCGTCTGGCGAGGCATTGCCGAACGGCACGAACACCAAGCCGTTTTTCATGTCGGCGCTCAACGTGCCCCACGCCACGGGTGTGTCCTGCGGGTAGGTCTGTTCGGCGGCAATGGGCTGGGTCAAGTCTGGGTTGGCCGGGTCGAAGTTCCACACCAGCGTGCCGGTCACAGCGTTGTAGGCGCGGATCACACCCGACGGGTTGCCATCGTTGTAGCCGTTGTCCATCACCGAACCACCGACGATGACCAGATCACCGGCGATCAGCGGCGCAGCGGTCTGCATCAGCGCATGGGGACGGATCTCGCCCATATTGGTGCTGAGATCGATCACCCCGTTGTCGCCGAAATCGCTGCACAGCGTGCCGGTGTCAGCGTCCAGGGCCACCAGTTTTGCGTCCGCAGTGGCCGTGATGATGCGCTTGGCGCACTGGCTCGATGGGGTGGCTACACCGGTTGCGGCCGGCGCGTAGTAACTGACGCCACGGCAGGTCTGATGCTGCTGCAGGTACGAACGGTTTTTCTCCGGCGCCCACTTCCAGTCCGGCTTGCCGGTTTCGGGGTTCAGCGCGTGCACTTCGTTGTGCGCCGTGCAGACGTACACCCGGTTGTTGACCTTCAACGGCGTGGCTTCGAAGGTGTACTCGCCGGCGTCTTTGGCGGCATCGCGCAGATCGCCGGTGTGGTATTCCCACGCCACGGTCAGTTTCTTCACGTTGCCGGCATTGATCTGGTCAAGGCTGGAGAAACGCTGACCGCTGTTGGTGCCGCCATAGGCCACCCAGTCATTACCGGCTTCACCCGTGCTGCGGGTCGCCAGCGGGGTTTCGATCTTGCCGGCCACCGGGTAAGGGTCGTAGAACATCACCGCCAGCACGATCAGCATCATCACGCCGACGGTGCCGCCCAGAAACGGATGGAAGCGGCGGGTATCGCCCGGGTTCTGCGCCTTGTACAGCGGGCGCACCACCCACGGCAGCGCCAGCCACAGACCCAGCAGCGCGAACAGGTCGCCGCGCGGAATCCACTGCCATTTGTCGAAGCCGACCTCGTAGACGATCCAGATCAGAATCGCCCACATCAGCAGCGCATACACCGTCAGCGCCGACTGCTTTTTCAGGATCAGCAGCACCGCCGAGGCCAATACCGCGAGGGCGATCATCGAGTACGCCGCCGAGCCGCCGGCGGCCACCAGTTGCGCACCCATGTACAGCAGGGCAATGGCGAAAATCGCCATCACCGCCCCAGTCACTCTCAAGATCATTGTTGGTTTTCCGTGTTGGGGCCGGTGATGGCTCCCGAGTGGGAAGTGGGCGAAAGCGGGAGGTCCGAGCCGCCCGTTCGCAAGCGTTCCCGACCATACTAGCGCCCACACCCTGCGCCACAAAAACTTTGTGCCCCCTTTCCGAATGTCTGACGCAGGGCTTTTAGCGTTAGGGGTGGTTGCGGGTGTAAAGGGACGACGGCACTGGCGTGCTTATTAACTCATGAGAGAGGCGCACTTTTACATCGCTCACGGTTCAGCGGTCGCCAGTATTTCTCCAGAGACTCCTGATCAGTTCAAATTAAACTTTGGGCGCAGTCACTCACATAATGAGCGACACATAAGTGCTATTAACCGCCAAAGATGACGAATATGTATCCGCAACTAAGGCGGCTATGCAGTCGTCTGAATGGTCGAGGATTCCTCAGCGCGGAGAGAGCTTACCAGCAACCTAAACCTAATAGCAATTAGGTTTTCGATGCAGCAATTCACGCTATGGTTTTGCTCTGTTATTGGCATTAATCATCTCTTTAATTCGTTTAAAGGGGCGTTTTATTGCCGTGAATCAAGATTATCTGTCTTCAGCTCATCACTGCACCGCCTTCGGAAACCTTCCTGAAAGCCCCTTTTCGATCACCGCTCGTCTAATTAAAAATTAATCTTGCAAACGCTGAACTAATCAGTAGATTCCGCAGACTTAACGTTCGTCCTGTTCTCACAGGGCGGGTTTGCGCGTTCATTTAATTTCCACACCCCATCAATCGAGAAACAATCGATGAATAGAACCATGCTGTCTGTGTGCAGCGTCGTGCTTTTCGGCGCCTGCAGTTTTGCTGCTGTTGCGGCGGACTCCACGTCCACTCAAAACGCAACTTCTGCAGAAACAATTCGCGCCCAAGTTGAGAAACAGCGCGACCAGCTTTCCGGCGTTGACAAGGTTGCCGTGCCAGCTACCCAGACTTCGTCCGCCGTGCTCGATGCGCCGGTCGACACCGGTGACGCGCCGGTACTGGTGCAGAAGCCATGACCGAACCACGCACCCCGCCGTCCGGCCACCGTCAGCAACCCGTGAGCGCATTCCCGATGTCAGCTTTCAAACACACCCTGGCCTTGAGCCTGTTGTCCCTTGGCGTGCTGCAAGCCAACCTGGCCCTGGCGGATGTCACGCCGGCCACCGGCAACGCCGTCGAAGCCCGAGTCAGTTCGATCCTTGACAACATGAGCCAGTCCGAGAAGATCAACTTCACCCGCGTCAACGACGGCCACATGATCCCGTCTTTGCTCAAATGGGGCATCAAGGGCACCGTGGCCTACGACTCCTCCATGGGCGTGCACGTCAACAACGCCACATTCGGCGCGCAGTACCCGTCACAGTCCGCTCTCGCGGCGACCTGGAGCATCAACCGCGCCAAGGAATTCGGCCTGGCAATCGCCTACGAGACGCGGATCTCCGGTGGTCAGCAAATGCTCTCCCCGGGCGTTAACCTGTACCGCACGCCGTACAACGGGCGCTCGGCGGAATACGCCAGCGGCGAAGACCCGTTCATCGGCGCCGTACTGGCGCCGGCCGTGGTCAACGGCATTCAGGCACAGGGCATTCAGGCGAGCGGCAAGCACTACCTGGCCAACGAACAGGAAGCCAACCGTCAGGCGCTGAATGTCGTGGTGGACGAGCGCACCCTGCGTGAGCTGTATCTGCCGGGCTTTGAGTCGATGGTGAAGAACGCCAATGTCGCCTCGATCATGTGCGGCTTCAACAAGATCAATGGCGATTACGCCTGCGAAAACCATCACCTGATTACTGAAGTGCTCAAGGGTGAATGGGGCTATCAGGGCACCGTGATCAGTGACTTCAACGCGATCCATGACGCGTTCAAAGGCGCATGGGCCGGCACCGACATCGACATGCCGTCGGGCCTGCAATTCACTGAAGCCAACCTGATGCCCTATGTCTGGAGCGGCCAGCTGAGCCAGAACGTCATCGACGACAAGGTCAAACGCAACCTGCGCGCCATCGTCAGCTATGACTTCCAGGAAAACCTCAACACCGCCAAGACCCTGGACCACCCCGAGTACGGCCAGCGCGCTTCGCTGAACACGGCGCGTGAGTCGATCGTGCTCCTGCGCAACGAGAACACCGCAGCGGGCAAACCGCTGCTGCCGCTGGCCCGAGACGCCAAGATCGCGGTCATCGGTGACTGGGCCTATCAGGCGCCGGCCTCGCCGTTCGGCACCGCGAACTCGCCGCCCAACAGCTACGTCACCGAGCTGAGCGGCCTGCAGCAACTGGCATCCAGCAGCGCCAACGTCACCTACCTGCCCGAGCTGAGCCTGAACCCCAAAGCCTCGGCCTGGTTTCAGCCCGCGGTGGGCAGCAATAACGTCAACAATGCCGGCGTGAAGGCGGAATACTTCGCCAACACCAGCTTCTCCGGCAGCCCGGCCGTGACCCGCGTCGAACCTGGCGTGAACCTCAACTGGACCACCGGCACCAACGAAACCAACGCCGGCACCACCGCGGTGTCCGGTTTCAGCCCGACCCCAGGCGCATTCTCGGCACGCTACACCGCCACCATCAAGCCGAGCGTTTCCGGCGCCCAGGTGTTCAAGGTGCGTGCGGACGGCCCGTACAAATTGTGGGTCAACGACGAGCTGGTCCTGCAGAGCGACGGCGCGCCGTACTCCGGCGACGTGGTCAACGCGCTGACAACGTCAGGCAAAACCGCCGCGCTGGTGGCCGGCAAGTCGTACTCGGTGAAGCTTGAGTACCAACGCATTCAGGGCAACTTCATCCCTGCGCTGGGTGGCGTGACCGGCGTGCAGATGAGCTGGGCCGCGCTGCGTCCGCCGAAGGACCTGTCCAAGTACGACGCGGTCGTTATTGCAACAGGCTCCAACTACGAGCACGAAGGCGAAGGCTCCGACCACGGTTTCGAACTGCCTGACCAGCAAGCAGAGCTGATCAGCTTCGTCACCAAGGCCAACCCCAACACCATCGTGGTCATGCACGGCGGCGGTTCGGCGGACATGCAGCCGTGGGCGAGCAAGGTCGGCGCATCGCTGCAAGCCTGGTTCCCGGGTCAGCAAGGCGGCCAGGCCCTGGCCGAGATTCTGTTCGGCAAGGTCAACCCGTCGGGCAAGCTGCCGATCACCATCGACAAGAAGATCGAGGACAACCCGAGCTACGCGTCGTACCCGGATCCGGCTGCCTACCGTGGCGACAACGCGCTGACCGAAATGACCTACAGCGAAGGCCTGTACATGGGTTATCGCGGTTATGACAAGAAGCACGCCAAGCCGCTGTATCCGTTCGGTTACGGCCTGTCCTACACCACGTTTGGTTACAGCGACCTGAAGCTGTCGACCAACGTCATGGCGCCGGGCAGCACGGTCGATGTCACCTTCAAAGTGACCAACACCGGTGACAAAGCGGGCTTCGAAGTGGCGCAGCTGTACGTTCACCCGAACAACCCGGCGGTCGACCGTCCCGAGAAAGAGCTGAAGGGCTTCACCAAGGTTTACCTGCAACCGGGTGAAAGCAAGACCGTGAGTATCCCGATCGATTCGCGCTCCCTGGCGTACTACGTCGAGAAGACCGACAGCTGGGATGTGGACGCCGGCAAGTTCAAGATCCTCGTAGGGCCTGATTCCGAAGACCTGCCGCTGGATCGCACCTTGATCACGCTGTTCCCGGAACACCTGACCACCCGAGACAGCAACCCGCTGCCGCTGCCACTGCGCAAGGCAGTGCAGGTCAGCGCGTCGCAAACCTACTGAGTGGGTAACCCGGTCGGGTTTCCGGTCGGGGTTTAAACAGTCACTTCAAGCTCAGGGACGGGCTTGAAGGTCGGCTTTCAAACGGCGCAGGTAGCCCTCGAACACCGCCATCACGTCCACATCTTCCGGGGCCCTGAGCCACTGAATCTGCACACCGTCCATGACCGAGAAGATCTCCTGAGCGAGTGCCTTCACGTCGATGTCCGGCCGCACCTCCCCCGCCTCGATCAACGCCTGCAGATGCCCGCGCGCATGCTCGTGGGTGATGTGAAAGCGCGTCTTGTACCAGTCGAAGGCCGGATGCGCCTCTGACAGGCTTTCCGTATTGAGCACCATCGCCGCCTGACACTCGGCAGCGTCCTGGACGCTGAAACCCATGCTCATCCGCACGAATTTGATGAACCCCTCCAGCGTCATCTCCATGGTCAGTTCACTGAACCGCGACACCACTCGCTGATCTCGCCGCTCCAGCAGCGCATTGAGCAGCGCCTCCTTGTTCGGAAAGTGATGCAGCAGGCCGACGGTGGTGATGCCGGCGAGCTGCGCGACATCTTTCATCGACGCACTGGAATAACCATTGCGGGCGAAGATCAGCGTCGCCGCGTCGAGCAAGGCGGCACGACGCATTTCACCCTTGGGTGCACGCCGCCGCTTCGGCGAGGCCATCTCGGGCGAGTCATTCCCTGATTCGTCGTCTGTCATAAGCCCTTGTCTCGCAGATTCAAATAAAGCCCGACCGAGCACGGCAACTGCCTGCTCACGCCACGGCCTGCGCGGCGCCCCGGCGCTGAAAAAACCGCCTGGCCGTCAGGGACGCGATTGTAATCGAAGTCACGGCAATCAATGCGTTACCGGTGAGCATGGCCGGGAACGCACCGGCCGCACCGAACAGGTGAATCCCGCCCAGCACGAACGGCACGGTCCCCAGCGTTGCCCGCAGCCAGGCGAACAGCGCCACCAGCCACGGCCGGCCCAGGGTCACAAACATCGCGATGGCGACGAAATCCAGCCCGATCAGCGCCCACAGCCCGCCGCCGATGTGGCAGAACGCTAAAAAGATCGCCCGCCCGGCGCCTTCGAGTTCGTAGGTGTCAGCCAGCGGAGTGGCCACCAGCAGCAGCACGGCCCAGACCAGCAGGCCATAGACGATCACCAGCCTGCGGCTGAACACGATGGCTGAGGCGACGCGAGCATCGCGATGGGCGCCGATGTTCTGCCCCAGCACCGGCGCCAGCGCGCTGGGCAGGGAGAAGAACACGCAGTAGGCAAACTGCATCACGCGGTCCATCACCGCCATGGCCGCCAGCGCCGACGTGCCATAGGCGCCGATCGACGAGACCAGATAGGTGAGGCCCACGGGCGTCGCCAGGTTGCCGACCATGGCGGGCAAGCCGACCTGCATGACCTTGCGCGTGTGCAGGCGCAGCAGGCGCCAGCGGAGGGTAAACGGCATCCCCAGCCGCGCCCGCAGCCAGTAAATGCCCAGTCCCAGGGACACCAGCGCCGACAGCGCATAGGAAATCCCCGCGCCTTCGAGCCCGAGGCCAAAGCCGAAAATGAACAAGGGGTCAGCCAGCGCCAGGGTCGCCGCACCTGACAATACGACCCACAGGGCGCGGCGGCTGTCGCCGGCGGTTCGCAGGATTTGCGCCGACATCTGCATGGCCGACTGCAACACGCTGAACGGCAGGGTCAGCCAGATGAAAATTCGCGCGGCTTCGTAGGTGCTGGCGTCCGCGCCGAGCCAATGGGTGAGCGGTACTAGCAGCGCCAGTTGCAACGCCGCCGCTGCGCCCGACGCGATCACCACCATCACCATCAAGTGGGTGACCAGACGCGATGACGCCTTCGCGGCGCGATGGCCGATCCGCTCCGACAGCACCGTTGCGGCGGCAATGATCAGCCCGCTGGACACGGCACTGTTGAGGAAGATCAACACCTTCGCCACCCCCGTCGCGGCGAGCAGCAACGGGTCGTGAAGCATCGAGACGTAGAGCAGCGTGAAGATGTCCACCAGGAACACCGCGAGCAGGCTCAAGGCGCTGGTGCTCGACATCACCAGCACGTGCCGGGCCACCGAGCCTTCGGTGAAAACAGCGCGCGGGTGAGTCATGAACACTCCAGAACTAAACAGTGGCCAGATGCGGCAACGGGTGTGATGGATGGAAGGCGCTGCCGGGACAGCGCGCGCACTTTATACGTTTGTGCCCAGCGCCGCCGTATTTCTCGCCGCCAGCAGCGCGTGAAAGTCCGAGGTGGTCAGCGGGAGACTGAGGAAATAGCCCTGCCCCTCCTCGCACTGCACTGACTTGAGCAATTGCAGATCCTCGGCGGTTTCGATGCCCTCGGCCGTAACCGTGAGTGACAGCGCCCGGCCCAACCCGACGATGGCCTGCACGATGGAGCGATCGCCCTCGCTTTCGCTGAGGCGGGTCAGGAAGCTGCGGTCGATCTTCAGCCCGTCGAAGGGGAAGGTGCGCAAGTAACTCAACGACGAATACCCTGTGCCGAAGTCGTCCATGGCGATGCGCACCCCCAGCTGCTTGAGCGTTTGCATGACATCGAGCGCCCCGACGGCGTCATCGATCATCACCCCTTCGGTGATCTCCAGTTCGACCCGCGACGGCTCGATCCCGGTGGCCTTGAGGGCGGCCTGAATGCGCGCCGGCAGGTTGCCGCGCTTGAATTCGGCCGGCGACAGGTTGATGGAAATGAACAGGTGCTTCGGCCAGCCCGCGGCTTCACTGCAGGCCTGGGCCATGACCCAGTCGCCGAGGGGGATGATCAGCCCGCTTTCCTCGGCGATGGGGATGAAGGTGTCCGGGGGAATCAGGCCGCGCTGGGGATGCTGCCAACGCACCAGCGCTTCGGCGCCGACCATTTCCCCGTCGGAAATACGGAAGCGCGGCTGGAAATGCAGGCGCAGTTCATCGTGTTTGATGGCATAGCGCAGGTCACTCTCCAGCCGACGGCGCTCGATGATCTTCGCGTTCATGTCGCCTGCGTAAAACCGCCAGGTGCCGCGACCGCTGGCCTTGGCCTCGTACAGCGCAATGTCGGCGTACCGCAGCAGCTCGGCGGCCTCGCGCGCATCGGTGGGCGCCATGGCGACGCCGATGCTGGCGCTGACGAATATTTCCTGGTCGTCGATCTGCACCGGGCGTTCGATCGACTCGATCAGCCGTCGGCACAACGCCTCGACTTCGTCCTGGGTCTGGGGGTCGCTGAGGATCAGCACGAATTCGTCGCCGCCCACCCGCGCGACCAGATCGCCGTGGCGCACGCAATCGGACAGCCGACTGGACACGTCGTTGAGCACGCGGTCGCCGGCGGCGTGGCCGAGCAGGTCATTGACCGGTTTGAAGCGGTCCAGGTCAATGCTCAGCATCACCAGTGGCTGATCGAGGGTCGGCAACGCTTTCAGCTTGCCGTCCAGAAACTCCTGCAAGCGGACCCGATTGGGCAGCCCGGTCAGGGCGTCATGCTGGGAGAGAAACTCAATGCGCCGACGGGCTTCCACTTCTTCGGTGACATCGGTGGCCGTACCGCGGAATCCGCCGACCGCCATCGACCGCGCTGACAAGCGGCTGATGCGCTCGCGCCCGCAGGTCTCCAGGTAGCGGCACTGAATGGTGATGTCGGGGCGACGGTTGGGGATCGCCAGCCACTGCGACACCTGGCCGAGCTCGGTTTGCAGCAGATCGTCCATCAAGGCGCCGACCCACTGGGCGCGGTTCAGTCCGGTCACGATTTCAAAGCGGTCCGAAAGGTAAGTGAACCGCCCTGCGCTGTCGATTTCCCAGACCCAGTCCGAGCTGGCTTCCACCACGTCACGAAAGCGCGCTTCACTGGTGGCCAATGCGCTTTCACTTTTTTGCAGGGACGCGTAGCTGTCATCCAGGGAGCGCGCGGCGGCGGTGGCGCGACGCAGGATAGCCCAGGTCATCAGGCACACCAGCGCGGCGGCCAGACCGATCAGCGGCAGGCCGAGGGTCAGCAGGCGCAGGCCTGGCTTGGGGGGCGTCCAGTGCAGGGCGCCGGCAGTACCGCCTTCGCCCAGTGGAAAGATCGAGACTTGGTTGAGCTCGTCGGGCGTTGCAATGTGCAGGCCGTCTACGCCGTATTCCTTGCCCAGAACGGCCAGCTTGGCGTCGTCCAGCACGTCGACGAAGATCAGCACCGAAGGCGCCCGGCCATCGGCGGTCACACCCGGGTCGGTGCCAGGGGTGATAGCGGCTGCGGCAACCAGCGCGGGTGTGCCGTTCAGGTCGACGAAGGCGGTGACCGGCGTGCCTGTCTCGGCCCCTTCCCTAGCCTTGGCCAGCAGCCGGTCCTTGGCCTGTCCCAGCCACGGATCGGCATCGACCTTTTGCATCTGTCCTGCGATCACCGCATACACCGTACGACCGGCGTCATTGATGACGAACAAACCCTTAAACCCGAAATCGCTGTACAGCGTAGGTCCGATGTTCTGGCGGACGAACGCCCATTCCGTGTCCACCTGCAAATGCAGGTAGCGGTAGGCATCGCCCCAGTAGGCGTAGTCCCTGACCGTGACGGACAGCGATTTTTGAAGAGAGCGCATTGCCTTCTCGGTGTAGAACGCGCTTTCGATCTCCTCGTTGTGATCGAGGTCATGGGCGAGGAAGGCCAACAGATAGGCGGCCAGCAGAAAGACGCCTGCCAGCAGGAACACGAACTTGAACAACGAACCCCGCGCCAGGGCGACGGTCGAGGGGCTGGCGGGTTTGATGACATTGGGGATGGGCTGGTGTGACATGGCTTTCCGCAAGCTGAAGACCGGTGGGTCGCTTAGGTCTGTATCGGCGGCGCCGTGGCAATAATGAGCTGCACCTCAGCGCGCAGGCTTTCGTTGTCTTCGCTCAACACAGCCACACGCTGATTGGCCTGTGCCAGTTGCTCGTTGGCCTGTGACACCGCTTTCGCCAGGGATTTACTGTCCGCTTTTATAGCCATCAGTTGCTCTTGAAGCTGCTCACGGGCGCCGTCGGCTTTGGCGGTGGCCATCTGCGCGCTGCGAAGTTCTGTGGTGAGGCGCTGCGCCTGGTCTTGCTGATCGGACAACGCCCGGGCCTGTTGACGCATCTCGCCGAGCAAACGCTCGTTGTCGCGATTCAGGCGCGTGGATTCATCCTGCTTGACCACCAGCGTCTCCTGAAGCTTTCGCTGCTCCAGCTGGATCTGCTGAAGCTGCGCTTCGTGGCGACGCTGATCCTGCTCGCGCTGCTCCTTGATGGCCTCGCGGTAATGCTCCAGCGCGGCGCGGGCGTGCACGTGCTTTTCTTCGAGGGACTGAATTTGCACGTCC
Source organism: Pseudomonas sp. AK106 (assembly GCF_053903055.1). Classification (NCBI taxonomy): domain Bacteria; kingdom Pseudomonadati; phylum Pseudomonadota; class Gammaproteobacteria; order Pseudomonadales; family Pseudomonadaceae; genus Pseudomonas; species Pseudomonas sp. AK106. The sequence continues at coordinate 2,787,215 of NZ_CP096426.1, read as the reverse complement.
TTGTCCTGCACGCGCCTTTCAAGGTCCTGGCACTGCTGGCTCAGACCGGCGTTGCGCGTCAGTTCCGACTGCCAGGAGGAGTGGGTGGTGTGCAACTGGGCGCCCTGTTCGGTCAGCGCGGCGTGTTGCGATTCGCACTGGTGCCGGGCTGACTTCAGCTCCAGCTCAAGGGCTTCCAGCCGGGCTTCCCATGCTGATCGTTGTTGATCGAACGCCGCCTGCGCCTGGGCAACGACCTGCGCGCCCTCCTCCGTCAGCCGATCAAGCAGCCTTTCAACCAGCGCCTTCAGCTCCTCACTCATGCGCTCCCGCGACGACACCTCGGCCGGCGCCTGGGCGTCCAGTTCCTTCAAGTACCGCGCAATCGTGGTTTTCGACCCGGTGTTACCCAGTTCCACCCGTACCGCGTCGATGCTGGGGTAGGCGCCCTTGCTCAGCAACGCCTGTCGTGCGCGTTCTACCACCGCCTTGTTAATGCCTCCGCGTGCCATGTCCACTCCTACTATTTCGTACCGTGTTACGTAACACGTTATTACAGGCTACATTAGCAGCTAAAACCTTGTGTGGAAATGTTTCTGCCAGCAGCCGATAATAGTGCTTTATCGCTTTTCAGACGGGTGAAAGGCGATCCCAGCCAGCAAAGCGCCCGTGTCACGCCGCCGAGGGACGTATGGAAAAGGCAGATCGATACCTGTCAGCAGGCACCCGCGCCAATACGCGGCGGAGCTATCGCGCCGCGATCGAGCATTTCGAAGTGGTCTGGGGCGGTTACTTGCCCACCACAGGCGACGGCATCGTGCGCTACCTCGCCGAGTACGCTGACAAGCACGCCATCAGTACGCTGAAGCAGCGGCTGGCGGCGCTGGCCCAGTGGCACGTCACCCAGGGGTTTCCGGACCCGACCAAAACACCCACCGTGCGGCAACTGCTCAAGGGCATTCGCGTCGTCCACCCGGCGCAGGCCAAACAGGCGGCGCCGTTGCTGTTGCGTCACCTCGAGCAAGCGGTGGCATGGCTGGAGAATGAGGCGAACGCCGCCTGGGCACGGGGCGACCACAAGACACTGATGCGTCATCGTCGCTCCATCGCGCTGGTGCTGATCGGCTTCTGGCGAGGGTTTCGCGGCGACGAACTGGCCCGGCTGGACATCGGCAACACCCAGGCCCAGGCCGGCGAAGGCATCAGCTTTTATCTGCCGTACACCAAAGGCGACCGCCAGCATGAGGGCACCACCTTTCGCACCCCGGCGCTGAAGACCCTCTGCCCGGTCAATGCGTACATCAACTGGATCACCGTGGCCGGGCTGACCCAGGGGCCGGTGTTCCGCCGGATAGACCGCTGGGGCAACCTGTCCATGGACGCCATCAACGCCCACAGCCTGGTGCCGATGTTGCGGCGCATCTTTAAAGACGCCGGGCTGCCCGACGACCTCTACAGCAGTCACTCGATGCGCCGAGGATTTGCAACGTGGGCGTCAGGCAACGGCTGGGATATTAAAAGCCTGATGAATTACGTCGGCTGGAAAGACATTAAATCAGCGCTGCGTTATGTAGACCCGACCACCTCGTTTGGCGGCCTGGCATTGAAACCCGCTTTGAACACAGCGTTGCAGCCTGCAGCGCTCGACAACAGCTGACAGGCGTGCATGTTTTAAACCTCACCACAGCGCGTGAACTGGCAACCTTGCAGTCAAGGCAGAAAAGTTTGCTGTTAGTACTGGCATCCATGCACCCACTCGCACTACAGTGTCCACGGTTACACCAGTAATCACCGTGCGCTCCAATGTTCGCCAGTGCTAACGCCGCACGTCAGTATCAACAAACCGAAACATGGAGTTCCAATGTCTAAACTTGCTGAATACCGCCAACTCGAACGTCACCTTGCCGATCAGCTCGCTGCCCTCGAGGCCATGAAAGGCGATAAAGGCCTGGAACAGGAAATCGAATTCGAAGGCAAATTGCGTACGCTGCTCGGCGAATACAATAAGAGCCTTAAAGATATTATTTCGATTCTGGATCACCCGACCGGATCCAAACAGGGCAAGAACGCCAGCGCCCCCGAGAAAACCACTCGCAAAGCCCGCGCCGTTAAAGTGTATAAAAACCCGCACACCGGTGAAGTCGTTGAAACCAAAGGTGGCAACCACAAAACCTTGAAAGAATGGAAAGCCGAACACGGTTCCGACACGGTCGAATCCTGGGTTTCCTGATCGGCCTGTCTAGGGAGCTGGCTCACTGACCACTGCCCCATTGCCGATCTCCCGATGCATGCGCCCACGGCGCTGCATCGGTGATTCAAACGCTGCTCCCGTATTGATTTACGCTTCGCCGTCGCACACGCTCATCAGATAGATCCTCCCTTATTTCAGCCCGGCATGTCCTCAGGGCTTCGCTACTACCTGTCTGTCGGAGCCATCCCGTGAAGAACATCGTTGCCGGCGTGCTGAATGTTTCATACCGCGACGTGGGCCCCAGCGACGGGCCTGTCGTGATAGTGCTCCACGGATTCCCCTATGACATCCACTCCTATGACGAGGTGTCGGCGCGACTGGTTCAGGCTGGCTGCCGCTGCATCGTGCCTTATCTGAGGGGATACGGTCCCACCCGATTTGTCGATGCCGCCACACCCCGCTCGGGCGAGCAGGCGGCACTGGGCGCCGACCTCCTGGCACTCATGAACGCGCTGAACATTCCTCACGCCATTCTCGCCGGTTACGACTGGGGCGGACGCGCCGCATGTGTGGTCGCTGCGCTGTGGCCGGAACGGGTAACGGGACTGGTCAGTTGCGACCCCGGCTACAACATTCAGGACATCGCTGCTGCAAACACACCCGCCTCCCCCGAAACGGAACGGCGCCTGTGGTACCAGTATTACCTTCACGGCGAGCGCGGACGGGCAGGCCTTGCGGCCAATCGAACGGAGTTCTGCCGTTTGCTGTGGACGCTCTGGTCACCGACATGGGGATTCTCCGAATCCACGTTCACTGACACCGCTCAGTCGTTTGAAAACCCGGACTTTGTCGAGGTCGTGGTGCATTCCTACCGTCATCGGTACGGATTGGTGCCGGGCGATCCCGCCTATGCCTTTATTCAAGAGAAGCTCGCGCAAACGCCACCGATCAGCGTTCCGGCGGTGATCCTCGCTGGGGCAGACGATGGCGTCTCTTCAAAACGTGAGGGCGTTGCGGCGGTGCGGGGATTTGCAGGGCAAGTGCGGCGGCAGGTGATAGAGGGAGTGGGCCACAATGTGCCGCAAGAAGCACCGGCAGAGTTTACCGATGCAATATTGAGCCTCTTGGACGATCATTGAGTGCATATAAACTGAGCCACTACCGACTCAGGACTGCTCGGCATTGCTTAGCTCGACGGCTGACTTGGCCGCTTCAACTTCATCTTCAAAGTACAGTTCGGCGCCCCCCTCATCCTTGACGCGGAAGACGGCGGTTGCACCGGACTGCCGGTGTTCAAGTGGGATGTCTTCACCTTCCAGTCTGACGACGGCCACGGCCATTATGATTCTCCTGCGGGCAACACCGACAATCAACCGAGCTGTTCACACTGGAACCTGCTCACATTGATGATCAGTTTGAACATTCAAAGGCATGGTCATTACGCACGATAATCAGCGTGGAACCGAGTGTTGTGTGTGGGTACGTGGGGTGCTGAAGATTTGTGCACTTTGCAGCGTGACAGGCAGCGGGCTGTATTCAAGGTTGATCAGGCGGACCCCGTTGATGTGAGGCTGCCCACAAGGAAGTGCACCAAAGGCAGTGGCCAGCACCATCTGGTCGTGCTCAAACAAAACGATGGTTTCCGCGGTCACGGCGTCCATGTACAGCGAATAAGGGCACGACGCATCGGGACAAATCTGATGGCGAAGTTCGTTTAACACGCGCAGGCGGCGGTAGACAACGGTGCCTTCACCCAACGATTTGCTGTACCAGGTATTCATTGCGCTGCCCATCTTGTAAGCGTTATCAGTATCGACCCTGCCCTGATCCGATTCGTTCAACGGTAATAACGATCGAGGGAGGCCAACTTATGAACGGGCTTACAGGCGGGCTTGAAACAGAGCGTGGATCTTGCCGATGACCTGATCGATGTCGAAGGGCTTTTCAATCACCTCATCAAACAAATCCGGCCGCTCGGTCCCCATATAGGCCTGCGCGCCACTCATGAGCATGATCGGCGTCGCCATGTGCACTTGACGGGACTTGATTGTCTGGGCAAGTTCCAGACCGGTCATGCCCGGCATCATGAAATCGGTGATGATCAGGTCGGGGCGCTCGCGGTCAAGAATGGCCAGCGCTTTGCTTCCGCTGCCGGCGACGACCGTATGAAAGCCTTCGTCCTCCAGCGCAAAGCTGAGGATGTCGGCAATCAGGTATTCGTCGTCGATGATCAGAATGGTCGGCATCAGAGGGTCACTTCCCACGACGTCGCGAGGGTCTGGCGCCTGGTCAGGCAACTCAACGGCTCTGGCCACCCCCACGTTGCGAATCGCATATCTCAGACCTTCTTCATGGTGATTCCAGCGTTGCTCATCACGACTTCAAGTGGCGAGGGATCGTAGGCATTGTCTCTGATCTTCAGAATAGAAACCTGCCGCTGAAGTTCAGTCCGATGCTGCACGAATTGGACGAGCAGCAGGTTATCCACCACGCCGGAGACATCCGGTGTCGGGAGGTTTGCACGCTCGTCGAACAACCGATGGGCTTCCCATGCCGCCATCACCGTAACGCCCCGGCCGCGAAGTTCGCTGAGCAAGGTGTCCAGAACGTCCAGCACACGACTCTGATCGGCGGCCGTGCGGCTCAGGGCATTCAGGCTGTCGATGAACACACGCTTGATCTGCAGCCGCTCTACCCGGTCGAGCAAGTCGTAACAGACCCGATCAATCAGACCCGAAGAGGCCGGCGTCCAGACGATGTGCAGCGCCCCCGACGCTTCCAGCGCGGCGAAGTCCTTTCCGAGAGAACGCGCTTTGCTCATGGCCCGCTGCGGCGACTCGTGAAAGCCGAAGTACAGCCCGGGCTCCTGTGCCGAGCAGCCGCCCAGAAACTGAATGCCCAGGGACGTCTTTCCCGCGCCAGAAGGGCCCATGATCAGGGTCACCGAAGAGCGGACCAGACCGCCACCGATGTGGGCGTCCAGCCCGTCGATGCCGCTGCTCAGTAGGGAATGGGGATGTTCGGGCATGGCGCCGGTGCGGGTGAGCATGCATTCCAGGCGCGGGTAAATGGAAATGCCCTGCTCGTTGATCTCGAATTCATGGGCACCAGGGATCGCGCCACTGCCCCGGGTCTTGCGCATCTTGATCCGCCGCACCGTGCGCGAGCCGACCATGTCTTCGCCCATCTCGATCACGCCGTCGACCATGGTGTGCTCGGGACTGCCATCGTCGAGTTGCGAACTGGTGAGGAACAGCACCGTGCAACCGGCGAATGCGGCATGCCCCTGCAGCTCGGAGATGAACTGCTTGGTGTCCAGCGGCGTTTCTGCCCTGGAGCGCGCGTTGAGCAGCCCGTCCAGTATCAGCAGGCTGGAATGCTGGCGGCTGATCTCGCGGCGCAGCAACTTGACCACTTCGTGCAGCCCATCGTTCTCGAGGGTGTCGAACGCGCTGACGAACTGGATACTCTGGCCTACCGCGCCGCGATCAAAGAAGCTCAGGGTCGAGAGGAAATGAAACAGCCGGTCGTGGGGTTCGGCGAGCAACGTTGCGAACAGCACGCGGCCGTTTTGGCGGACGTGGTTGAACCCCACCTGGTTGGCGAGAATCGTCTTGCCCGACCCCGGCCGTCCTTGAATGATGTATGACGCGCCCGCAACAAGGCCTCCTTTGAGCACTGCGTCGAAGCCCTTGATCCCGCTTTCAAGGCGTTTTAGCTGATTCAAATCTGCTCCCTCTCCTGATGTGCATCAGGCCTGAAAATACGCATTGCTCACGCGCGAAGGCCAATACAGTGGCGTGTAATCGCGGATCAGTCCAGCCCGTCGCAACGTTGCGGATTGCGCGGCGTGCAGTTGCTGAGCAGGTATCCCATTCGGTCCCCTCGGCAGCGACAAAAAAAAGCCCGCTTTCGCGGGCAAAATCGATGGAGTTATAGCGAGATGGAACCGTCCAGCCAGCGGATGGTTCTGCGAAACCACCCACAGAAACCCCGAGCGTTAATGAAGTCTCTCAACCCCTTTGACGGATTTGGGCAGCAGTCCCGCCTTGAATTGCTGAACAAACAACGCCGTTCTGAACCCGCGCCCCAGCGTTGCCGCTTCTGCTTCAAAACGGGTTACACATGACGTGAAGTCGAGCTTGGCGTTGTCGTTGAACAACTCGCTGGGTTCGTTGAGGGTTGAATCTTCCAATGGCTTGTTCATCAGAGACCTCCATGCTGTACCTGGCATTGATGACACTGTCGGGCGGGGCCGCTACGTACCGGCCCAGCCCGTCTCGGTTTACTCGGCTTTGCCCTGAGCCAGGCCCGACCCGAGGTCAGCACCGGTCATAGGGTCGGCTTCCAGATCGGACTTCAGCCGCTCTTTCATCATGGTCAGCGTCACCGAATCGTCCTCGCTCAACGTGACAGAAGCGGTACCGTCGCCCCCATCGACTGCCGGCTTTGGATTCTCGACGTATTCGAAATCAGCGTCGCTGTTCCACGGCCCACGCACGTTCGGCTCGCCGTTGGACATGCTGAAGTAAGTCCGGGAGAACTCTGGCATGCCTGGCAGCTTGCCTTGGGGGAAGTTCGGCTGAATCGAATGCAACGCTTTCTCGAAGGAAATCTGATGCGCGATTTCACGGGTCATCAGGAAGCCCAGGGCGTCCTTGATGCCTGGATCGGTGGTCACGTTCATCAGGCGTTCGTAGACGATCTTCGCCCGTGCTTCGGCGGCGATGTTCGAACGGAAGTCCGCCGTCGGTTCACCGATGGTATCGATGTAGGCGGCTGTCCATGGCACGCCCGCGGAGTTGACCAGCGGAGCACCACCGCCGTACAGCAGGCTGGTGATGTGCGAATCATTGCCGGCACCGTTGATGTCACGGTACAGCTCGCCTTCGGCTTGCACGCCTTCGGCCAGTTTGCCTTTGGCGCCTTTGTTGAGCATCACGATGATCGAGCCAATGATCTCAAGGTGGCTCAATTCCTCGGTGGCGATGTCCAGCAACAGGTCCTTGCGACCTGGATCTTCTTCGGCCAATGCTTGAGTGAAGTAACGAGTGGCCGCGGCCAGCTCGCCCTGGGCGCCACCGAACTGCTCCAGAAGCAGATTGGCCAGACCCGGGTTAGGCTCGGCGACGCGAACCGTGTATTGGAGACGTTTATTGTGCAGGAACATAGTGTTACTCCCTTCTCAGGCTATTTTGATATCAGGATGTTTAACGACAAGTTCAGCTTTTTTAGTACGGCGATCGGTCAACTAAGCAGAACGCACAGATATAAAGAGAGATCGGGGGTGGTGTAATTCAGGAAAGCGAAAATAGGCCCGACCAATGGTGTGGCGCTTAAAGTTTAATAACGGTGGGCGTGTCCCGACAGGTGGTCTGTTATTTAAACGACAGCGGAACGAATTGAATTTCGCGACCCTAAGCGATCTGAATGGAGAGTTGTCAGGAGTTGGATGGACGGCATTGCACCGTCGATGACCATGAAGATTTTTCGTGGGGACATGGAGCGGGTCGCGCAGGTGGATTATCAGCTGATAACGGCGGCTCTCGGTCCACTGGCGATCAGGGCCGCACCACAGGCGGTCTTCATGCCGTCCAGCGCAACCGGGACTCCATCCACGGCGTACGTGCTGCTGCCTTCGGCGATGGGGAAAATTCCCTTGCATAACGGGCAGCTGACGTTGTGCCCTACCCCAGCGATGGGCTTGCCGTTGAGGTTAGTCTGCGGGAAGGCTTCAAGCACCACGCCGCCGTGAGTGGTGAGGTCGCCTAGGCGGATGATGTCTTTCATAGTTGTGAAGTCTCTCGGTTAGTTTGATTGAGTCACTATCTGTTTACGATGAGTGCTTATAAGCGGCTGGGAACTGCTCACTCCTCGGAAGTGCCTTCGGGTGTAGGAGCTTGTTTGCTGGCGAACGCGCTGTATCAGGCAACAGAATTGTTGTGCCATTTGACGGCCCGCACGACTCAACTGGAAATCGGCGCACATCGAACTTTGGCAGTTGAAATTACCAACTTCCATACGGAATGCCGTGTTGGTCGACGTAGGCTTTGTTCTCAGGTTCGAGATCGATGTACTTGCCCTTGCTTGCGCCACGGTACGGGCCGAGCGGCTCGACTTCGGCTTGGTAGCGGCCAACTTCTTTGAAGCTCAGGCATGGCCCACCGACCCACACTTTGACGATACCTCCCGGAGCCATTCCCAACGTAATCGCGAAACGGTAGTCGTTCATCCATTCTTTTGAACTGCGGCAATACACGCGCTGTGGCGTCACCATCTCATCGCGTACCCACTGCGGTATCCGGATGCTGATTTTGTAAGCCTGAGGCTCCACTAGTGACTGCCAGCGCAGAAGAAGTTGGTCTGGTAAGTCAACGTTGTTGATGGGTTTTCCGCCAGATGTGCCCTTGTGCCAGCCCTCGGGCTTTCGCGTGTAACCGGCGACTCCGGCATGTACGTTAAAAAAAACGTATCCCCGCTGATCGAGCACATCGACGCTTTCAACCCACACTTCCATGTGTTTGGGCGCGGCGAAGCCGATATACCACGCCGGATATGGCAGCTTGACAGGTGGGGGTACTGAGCCACCCGTGGCACAGGCACTCAAGCTGAGTAGGAATCCGACTGCAAAACCCAGGCACCTCATTCCGGATAACCTTCTTGCGGACTATTGAGGTGCACGTTCCTGCGATTCAGCGGCGCCGGCTTGCTGAATAGAAAGGGACCCTCAGGGGTCCAGTGCGCGGACATGTGGATGTAACGCGCTCGCAGCAACGCCTCTTGAGCCGGCTCAAGGCGTACGAGCCGGTCCATCATTATCTGCTGCAAGATTCGATTCGCGATAGGCATGAGCTCATCCGGCATTGCGAGTTCAGGCCGCTCCTCCAGACCCTTGAATGGAACGCCGTGACGTATCCCCAGCTCACGCATGACACGCAATGCAATCAGGCTCAGTTCGCCATGCACGGGGCGTTCGAGCAGCACGGTTATCCAGTAGTCCTGCATGACCGGCTCAGCTTTGCCGCGAGGGTTAGTTGCTGCAGGCCAGGCCTTCACGGCAACGTAGCCATCGCGAGCCACGCCTGATTCGCGCAATACGTTGGCGTCCGCCTCTGCACGGGTCCACGCGGCATGGAATTCAACCTTTTGACCGGTCGGAACGCTGGCCTTGCAGGGCTGCGTCATCCACAACTTTTCTCGTGCTCGTGGGAGATAGCCCCCGCCGACATCGGAGTGAGCGCCGCACTGGATTCTGAGACGTTCATTTGTGCGGTGGCGCGATGGGTGCGGGGCCGCAGCAGCATTACCAGCTGCCATAGGGAATGCCGTGCTGGTCGATGTAGGCTTTGTTTTCAGGTTCGAGTGGGATGTACTTGCCCTTGCTCGCCCCACGATAGGGTCCGAGCGGTTCGATTTCAGCCTGAAAGCGGCCGACCTCCTTATGCTCTAAACACCCCGATCCGACCCAGACCTTTGCGATGCCTCCGGGCGCCATGCCCAGGCTTATGGTGTCCCGATATAGAGTGACAACTTCCTGATCCCAGCTACAAAACTCCCGCTGTGGCTTGATCATTTCATCGCGTACCCATTGGGGTATTTTGATCAAAACTTTATAGGTTTGTGGTTCAACTAAGGATTGCCAGCGCAGAAAAATTTGATCTGGTAAATCGACGTTATTGATGGGCTTGGACTTGCCTCCTCCTTCGTGCCAGCCATCCGGCTGACCCGTGTAGCTGGCGACGCCACCGTGCACGCGAAAAAAAGCAAGGCCGCGCTGATCCAGCACATCAACCGTCTCCACCCACACCTCCATATTTTGGGGCGCTGCCAACCCTACGTACCACGCCGGATACGGCAGCTCGGGCCTCGCTGGAAGTGGAGAGTTCGCTGCACAGGCACTCAGGCTGATTAGCAATCCCAGTGCATACGCCAAGCGCCTCATTCGGGATAACCTTCTTGCGGACGATTGAGGTGCACGTTCCTACGATTCAGCGGTGCCGGTTTGCTAAGTAAGAAGGGACCTTCAGGGGTCCAGTGCGCTGATATGTGGATGTAACGCGATCGTAGCAATGCCTCTTGCGCAGGTTCCAGGCGTACGAGCCGGTCCGTCATTACCTGCTGCAAGATTCGCTTAGCGATAGGCATAAGCTCCTCTGGCACTGCGAGTTCAGGCCGCGCTTCCAGACCCTTGAAGGGAACGCCGTGACGTATCCCCAGTTCACGCATAACACGCAGTGCAATCAAGCTCAGTTCGCCATGTACAGGGCGTTCGAGCAGTACGGTTATCCAGTAGTACTCCATGGCCGACGCAGCTTTGCCGCGAGAGTTAGTTGCTGCAGGCCAGGCTTTCACCGCAACGTAGCCATCGCGAGCCACGCCTGATTCGCGCAATACCTTGGCGTCCGCCTCCGCACGGGCCCAACCGGCATGGGACTCAACTCTTTGACCCGACGGAACGCTGGCCTTGCAGGGCTGCGTCATCCACAACTTTTCTCGTGCTCGTGGGAGATAGCCCCCGCCGACATCCGAATGCGCGCCCGGCAGTCCGATTTGGAGGTGCGTGTGGTGGACGTTATTAAGAGAAAAGTCGGCGCGGTACTCGTCGAGCGCTTGAAGGTGAATGACCTGCCGCGCGCAGTCGGGTGGCAGATAGAGATTGACGCCCTGATTCAGGTCGTTGCCAGGACTGAAGTCCCCATTTAGAGGGTCTGAGATGGCCGCAACCGTATCGAACAGGCCAATCAGATTGATGCAAACATCAGCGGCGTTATCAAAGCTTTTCAGCAGACCGCCCCTCCCCCTTGCGAACATCTCGCTGAATATCCCGCGTCCGGGTTTAAGGACTTCGTTTGCGCAATGTCGTGCAGCAGCAGCTCCACGGCTGAAACCAAAGACGTCAAATTCGACTTTGCTTATCGCCACACTAGGATTTTTGGTAATGAATGCACGCAGGCGCTGCCTGATTGAGTCGGGTGCTTGTCTCACCCGCGCCACCACCCCAGTTTCACCCTGCCCGAGTCCTTGGCCGATCAGTCTGTCATCTTTGCCGCCACTACGTGTGCCGATGCCTTCCATGTAGACGGATAGGTAGGCGATCTTTTGGTCTTTATTAAGCGGCGTGGTGCTGTTATCCGGATACAAGTCATACAAATACGCCACATTGCTCGGCGCATTCCCGTAACTGTTGTTCGGCGCGCTGTTAAACGCACTCCCGTCAAACTCCCCAAACCCATACTGCTTGCACGTCGCTGCAATGCTCTCAAGCTCTTCAGCGCTAAAGCTGTCCAAGTCCTGCCGTCGGCACCGTTCAGTCGCCGCCGCATTGCTCTGGTTATTACCGGTCCCGTCAAAGAACAGCCCGATGCGCAGGGTGATGCCTTCGGTGGTTTCCTCTTCCTCTTCTTCCTCCTCAAGCTCAGGCGTGGGACGCGGTGTCAGCCATTCTTCAGGCTGAGGAAAGTCGATCGCGATGTTTCCAGGCAAAATCGTGTGGACGGGCATGGTCTTGCCGTCCTTGTCGGTCACGCCGTTGAACACTTCGCCGTTCTGCGTGGTGATCCGGTAACGGACGAAACGGGCAGCGGCCTGTTGCGCGTCGACCAGGGTGTACCCCGCCCCATAGCCATAAGGTATTGGCGTCACCGGGGTGGTCAGCGTGGTGGCACCGCCCTTTAGCACGTAAACGGCACGGTGATAGATATTCCCCGGCGCGCCCAGCTCGATCTCGCCATCCTTGATACGGATGAATGCGCCGCCGCAACTGAGGACGAGTTCCTTCGGCGCGCTGATTTCGATCCGGCCGGCCAGGCTTTCAATCTTGATGTCGTCTTGGGCGAGCGCGTGCAGTGCGGCACTTTGGGCGTGAAGCTTGACGTCGCCCTGAACCGCTTTTACTTGCAGACCCTTGGTGACGGCACACAGGCTGATCGCACCTTCGGCGGTGCCGGTGATGTTGCGTCCGGCGCTGAGGTCGGTTGAGCGTGATGAGGTGATGGCGACGCTTTCGCGACCGGAGGAAACGCAGATCGCTTCGGGGCTGACCATGCCGATGCCGGCCGGTGCGTGCAGCAGAAGCCCGGGCTCGCTGAGGTGAGTCAGCGCGTCGTTTAGTTGCGAGTGGCTGCGGGTGTCTGCGGCGATAGCACCCGCACTTCGCGCGGCCTGGGCCATGGTGCGGGCCAAGGAAAGCGCGGTTTCAAGCTGGTCGATCGCCGCGTCCATGTCGAGCTGCTGACCGTGGGCTTTGGTCTGTTCATCCGCACCGATAAACAGCCCGCGCCCCGCCCGAATCGCGCCCCAACGGTCCGTTCGCAACTCGAACCCTTCGCCGCGCTTATCCTTCTCGTTGTCGACCAGATGCCCAAGGTTTAGCTGGCTCTTGCCGCTGTGTTCGGTGCTGAGTTTGATGTGCTCGTTGCCGCGATCATCTTCCATGCGCAGCTTGTTATTGGCTGGCGTGCGCAGGACATTGCGTTTGTAATCGCTGCGCAGCAGCGTCACATGGTCGGGATGGCGACTGTCGTGCAGGGCATGGGCGATGTAAGGCCGATCAGGGTCGCCTTGCTCAAAGGCAATCGCCACTTCGGTCCCGCAGATCAGCGGCAAGTGCAGGCCGTGGGTATCCCCGGCATAGGGGCGGGCCAGCCTCAGCCAAAGGCTTTCTTGACCCAGCTTCCAGCTGTCGCGGTCAAACAGAAAGCTGACCTTGTAACGGCCTTCGCGGTCAATGTGGCTGTATGGATCGTTGGCCAGCGAGCTGGTGACACGGGCCGGAACAGTGCCGGCTATCTTAGGCTTGGCCAGCAACGGCGGCCGAAAGCAAACGCTCTCAGAATAAGGAATCGCCTCGAAGCTCAGCTCGAAACTGCGATCCCGCGCTGCACGCAAATGCAATCGCGTGATCACAGCACCCGGCTCAAATGCCTGCGGCGCACCACCGGAAATCGCCAGCACCTCCGCCAATCCCAACGTAGCGCTGCTGCTCACGCCACTTAAGCGAGTCTGATTATTCAGATACCGCTCATGCCGCAACCGCCCATAGAAAAACCCGCTTTCACCCAGCAGATCCTCATCCTGATCCAGCTTGTCGCCCAATACGCGATACGGCTCGGCATAGTGATACGCCTCACCGTAAGTGGTGGAATCCCCACGCGTCTGATCAACATCCCCATCGAGCCATGCGTTCGCATCCCGATGGTGATAAGCCCGAAAGTGTACGTTCTTCTCCACCACCTCATGACTGACCTGCAGCCCCCAAACCCCGTCCTGACCACTGCTGCCCAACCCCGACCGCGGCCGAAACGGCAAGCTCACACGCGGCCGAACGTAATGCCGCTGGTCATCATGAAACTCAACGACCGCAATCCCCAATCGCTCATCGTTAGTGAAGCGGAACCAGATCCCCACCTCGGCTAATAAGCGTGAAATAAACGCCAGATCGCTCTCGCCGTACTGCATCACCTGCTCGCGCTTGGGATATTCCCGCACCAGCGTGAACAGAAAATCCTGCCCCTCAAAGTCATGGCGAGTACGCAGAATGCTCTCGACAATCTGCGGCACCGATTGATGCTGATAAATCCGGAACTGCCGCCCACGCCTCAGCAACGCAAGGCGCGGCTCAAGCGTCACTTCATAACGCGCCTCGTCAGCCGAACCAGAGAGCCGTTTAAACCCCGTCACAACCCCATGCAAAGTTCGCAACAGTTTAACCGGAGGCACCGGCAAACCACGAATCGCCATCGGCACCGTATGCGCCGCAGCATGCAGACTGAACTGCGCATCCTGCCCCAGCATCCGCTCAGCGCCGATGTCCGGCTCAGCGGAAGTGAATTCCACCCGGTAACGAAACGGCTGACTCAGCTGTTCCTCGCCCTCGAAGGCAAGAACATCGAGTTCAATGGGCAGACGATGAACAACAAGCTTATGGCGACTGTGGTCGAAGAAAGGCGGCAACACGGTGAGCATGAATGAGCGTCCCTGGCAGGAAAAATCCCCCCTGAGCAGCGCGTAAAGATCTGATCAACTCGTCCATGAGAGAGGGCTGAGGCCGGCGAAGATGAGGCATTTCAAAGTGTGACTCCAGAGGGCGAGACACGAAGGAGACGGTTCCAGCGGCATTTACGGACTAATCCTACAATCCGTAAATCGACAGCAAGCCCCCCCGCCAATCTCTGGCACAATCCCCTCTTTTTTTCGAGCAGGACAGGCCAGCACATGGATCTGAATAACGTTTTTCAGCGCTTGAACACCGGCAGCAAAAAGTGGAGCCAGTACCCTGAAGACGTGCTGCCGATGTGGGTGGCGGACATGGATTTCCCGGTGGCCGCGCCCATTGTGCAGGCGCTGAAGAGCCGTCTGGAGCATCCGCTGCTGGGCTATTCCGTGCCCCAGCAGGCGCTGCGTGAGACCCTGGTCAAGCATCTCGCCGAGCGTTACGGCTGGGAGATCGACGCGCAGGACCTGGTGTTTCTGCCCGGGGTCGAGCCCGGCGTGAACATGGCGCTCCACGCGCTGGTCTCGCCGGCCAGCGCGGTGCTGGTGCAGACGCCCAACTACTCGCCGCTTCTGCACGCGCCGGCCAACTGGAAGCTGCCGCGCATCGATCTGCCCTTCCGTGCCAACGCCCAGGGCGAATACCCCACCGACATTGCGGCGCTGGAACGCGCCCTGCCTGACCATGGCGCGCTGTTGCTGAGCAATCCGCACAACCCGCTGGGCAAGGTCTTCGAACGCGACGAACTGCTCGCCATCGGCGAAGCCTGCGTACGACGGGATGCGCTGATCATTTCCGATGAAATCCACGCCGACCTGCTGTTCGACGGCCGTCAGCACACGCCGATCGCTTCCCTGAGCCCGGAGATCGCGGCGCGCAGCGTGACGCTGATGTCGGCGAGCAAAGCGTGGAACATTGCCGGTCTGAAAACCGCGTTCGCCGTGGTGCAGAACGCCGAACTTCGCCAGCGTTTCAATGCCGGGCGGCTGGGGCTGGTCGACAGCGTGAACGCCCTGGGCCTGGAGGCGACTGAAGTGGCCTATCGCGAGGGCGGCTCGTGGCTGGCACAGGTAGTGGCGTATCTGCAGGACAACCGTGATTACCTCGCCGAGGCGATCAACACCCGTTTTCCGGGGATCACGATGCATTTGCCCCATAGCACGTATCTGGCGTGGCTGGATTGCTCGGGCCTGGGACTAAAAAATCCACAGCAGTTCTTCCTCGAACACGCCAAAGTCGCGCTCAGCGACGGGCTGGAATTCGGCGACGACTGCGGCCAGTTCGTGCGCCTGAACTTCGGCTGCCCGCGAGCGATGCTGGAAGAAGGCCTGGCGCGCATGGAACGCAGCCTGCGCGACGCCTGACGCCTTCCCGGCTAAAGCCGGTCCTACATGGCCTTGCTCAGAAATACTTCAGCCAGGCGATGTCCCGACGTCGCGCCTTGAGCGCCGCGAACCAGCTGACCGCCGGCCATAGCACAACGGTCAGCACCGCAGCGCAACCCCACAGGCCCAGTACCGAGGTGAAGCCGAAGTACTGGCCTTGGGTGGTGCCCCAGATCGCCACCGCGCCGACATACAGCAGCTTCAGCACGTACAAGTGGAGCAGGTAGAAAAACATCGGCGCCGCGCCAAAGGTCACCAGCGGTCGCAGCCATGCCCGCCCCTGTTGACGCTCAAGCCAGGCCAGCACCAGCAAGCCGACGCCCAGGGTCAGACTGATAAACAGCAACGACGGCGGGTACTTGGTGACGTTGAGGACGCTCATCAGCGTCTGCGTGGTGGTGTCACCCTCCACCCACGGCTTCTCGCCATAGCCGTTGATGCCGCGCAACGCGAGAAACAGCGTCAACGCGCCAAAACCCCAGGCAATCAGGTTGATCTCGCGCTTTTCCCCATTCGCGCCTCGCCCAAACCACGGCCCGGCGGCGTAACCCACGGCGATCACGCCGATCCACGGCAGCAGCGGGTACGAGGTGCGCAGGCGCAAACTGTCGCCGACCTCGATCCAGCCGCGGTCATGGAGAATCGCCCACGGGATGTGCAAAGCCGAGCCCGTGGCAAAATGCACGCTGTCCAGCAGGTTGTGCCCGGCGATGATTGCCAGCCCCAGCGCCGCCAATACGCCGCGCGGCAATGCGACCATCGCTGACAGCGCGATCATGCTCAGGCCAATCGCCCAGATGACCTGTAAATAGATCACCGTCGGCGGAAACTGGAACGTCCAGGCGAAATTCACCAGCGTCAGTTCCAGCGCGATCAGCACCAGCCCGCGCTTGAACAGAAAGCCCGCCACCGCGCCCTTGCCCGCATGCCGTTCGCCGTACAGCCAGGCGGAAAGCCCCGTCAGAAACACGAACAGCGGCGCGCAGAAATGCGCGAGGGTGCGGCTGATGAACAGGTCAACGCTGGTGTGAGCGACATCCATCGGGTCGCTGACCTGATGGTGCAGAAAGAAGGTCTCGCGCACGTGATCCAGCAGCATGAAGATGATGATCAGCCCACGCAGGGCATCGATCGATTGCAGGCGGCCGGGATGGGCGATGGGCGTGGCGGGAGATTGCAGAGGGACAGACAGGGTTTGCATACGCGGTGGACTCTCGAAGCGCGATAACCGACAGGCCCGTGATCGACCTGAAAACCGGGTTATAACATAACACTTCAGAGCGCCCTGTGCGCAACCTGAATCACGCGCAGGGGCTGGCTTGGGATGCGCTAAACCCTCCCGTCACCGGACAAGAGCACCCTGCCCCGTCCGATGAAGTCCGCTCCCTGGTGAATCAATAGCCCAAGGACAACCCCGTGCTACGACGCGGATCGTTGGCCCCGTAAAACCGGTTATTGCCCACCGGCTTGCCGCCCAGCGAAGGTGCGCCAACGAGGATCGCGGCCAGGTGGTTGGCGTCCTGGGGACCGGCAAACGTGTGACCCCAGCTTTCCAGGATCTTCCGTGTGTCAGGGCTGACGGCGAAGGCTTCCAGGTTGGTGGTTTCCGGCATCCACTGCTGGTGGAAGCGTGGCGCATCGACCGCTTCCTGAATATTCATGCCGTAGTCGATAACGTTGAGCATGGTCAGCAAGGTCGCGGTGATGATGCGGCTACCGCCAGGCGTGCCGACGACCATTACCGTCTTGCCGTCCTTGGTGACGATGGTCGGACTCATCGATGACAACGGCGACTTGCCCGGTGCGATGGCGTTGGCTTCGCCCTGAATCAGGCCGTACATGTTCGGCACGCCGACCTTGGAGGTGAAGTCGTCCATCTCGTCGTTGAGGATCACGCCGGTGCTGCTCGCCATCACGCCAGCGCCGAACCAGTCGTTGAGGGTGTAGGTGACGGATACGGCGTTGCCCCATTTGTCGACGATGGAATAGTGCGTGGTGTTGTTGCCTTCGTGGGGCGCGACGCCGGGTTTGATATTCTGGGAGATCCCGGCTTTCTGCGGTTCGATGGCGGCGCGCAGCTTGGCCGCGTAGTCGCGGTCGAGCAGATGGCTGATCGGGTTTTTGACGAAATCCGGATCGCCCAGGTAGCTGTTGCGGTCGACGTAGGCGTGACGCATGGCCTCGATCTGGTAATGCAGCCCCTGGGCGGAGTGATAGCCCAGTTCCTGCATCGGGTAGCCTTCGAGGATGTTCATGATCTCGCAAATCACTACCCCGCCGGAACTCGGCGGCGGCGCCGAGACCACGTGGTAGCCGCGGTAATCACACTCGATCGGCGCCAGCTCTCGGGTTGCGTATTTGTCAAGATCCGCCTGGGTGATGATGCCCTTCCCTGCCTGGCTCGAATCGACGATCGCCTTGGCCACCCAGCCTTTGTAGAAGCCGTCGCGGCCTTTGGCGGAGATTTCCTTGAGGGTTTTGGCCAGGTCTTTCTGCACCAGGGTGTCACCCACTTGCAGCGGCTGGCCCTTGTTCAGAAAGATCGTGCCCAGGTCCTTCGCATCTGCCTTGAACTCGTCGGTGGCGGTGCCGAGCAGGTCGACATCGCCTTGCTCCAGGACGAAACCGCTTTCAGCGAGTTTGATCGCCGGCGCAATGACTTCGGCGCGTTTTTGGGTGCCGTATTTGCTGAGCGCCATTTCCATCCCGGACACCGTGCCGGGCACGCCGACGGCCAGGTGCCCCTTGGCACTCAGGTCCGGCACGACGTTGCCGTCCTTGTCCAGGTACATGTTGGCGGTGGCCGCCAGGGGCGCTTTTTCGCGGAAGTCGAGGAAGGTCTTCCGCCCGTCTGCCAGCTGGATCGTCATGAAACCACCGCCGCCCAAGTTGCCGGCGGCCGGATAGACCACGGCCAGCGCGTAGCCCACGGCAACGGCCGCATCCACTGCATTGCCACCGGACTTGAGCACGTCGACACCGACATGGGTCGCCAGGTGCTGGGCGGTAACGACCATGCCGTTTTCAGCGGCGGCCGGGGCCACGGAGGCGGCGTGAGCGCAGGACAGACCAAGGATAAGCGCCGTCGCAACGAGAGGCTGGGCAAAGGGTTCGAACTTCATGGGCGGTTTCTCTTTTTCTTGTGAGGGAGGAACAGCGGCGGGCAGAAGGCGCCCCGCACTAAACTAGCGCATGGGGGGAAAGTTGCCAGTGAGGGTTAAAAACCCGGCATGGAGAATGCCGGGCTCGGTCCGTGTTTAGGCGGACGGCAGAACTGGGTTTGCTTCAGAACCAGCGATCGTTGCGCTTGCGGCCCTTGGTCAGGGACGGCAGGATCAGGCCCAGCAGCAAGCCGGCGCCGGCAATGCTGCCGCCGTACACCATGTAGCGCATCAGCACCTGATTGTTCTCGTCACCCAGCTTTGCCTGGGTGGTGCGCAAATCCGACTGGGCGCTGGCCAACTGCGCGTTCAGGTCCTTGGTCCGGGCTTCGAGCTCGTCGACCAGCTTCTTGCGCGATTCCAGGGTTTCCTGCATGCCCTGAACCTTGGTCTTCCAGTCATCGTCGATGGTCTTGAGTTGCGCGCTGAGGTCAGCGGCCTTCTGGGTCAATTGCGGCAAGCGCTCGGCCTGACCGGGCACTTCCTGCAGGTCAGCGGTGGGAATCCACACGTTGTCGCCGGCGCTGCCACGCACTTGGCTGTAATCGCCCTGGGTGTTGATCAGCTCGACCTTCTGGCCGGATTTCAGCGTGCCGACGATGCGGTAGCCATCGGTGGGGCCGCTGCGCACGTAGGTGCTGAGGGTATCGCTGACCCAGCGATCCTTGCTCGTGGTTTCGGCCAGTGCGAAGGGGCTGGCACAGCTCGCGGTTAAGACGGTAGTCAGCAGGCCGGCGTTGAGCAAACGGCGTCGAACGCCCGACACGGGGGTAAAGCGAAGGGAGGCATCGGAGGCAGAAATAGGCATGGATAATCTTCGACAAATTGAAAAGAAGGCCGATGGGCGGGCCGCATGCAAGGGAATCACGCCTGATCGGACAGCGACGAACAACGCGCTGCAACGGCTGGAAAAGGCATCTGGCGCGGGCGAAATTCAGCCGGACGCCGAAGGCCGTGACCCGGGCGTACTGCGCGCGCAGTGGTCAACAGACCGTTGAAAAGAGGTCAGGTTCACTGGGGAGGGATGACATTCGTCCGGGAAAGGTCCCACAACGCTTGTCGAAGTGACTGATACAACTGTGGGAGCGGGTCCGCTGGCGAATGCTTCATCAGGCGACGATGTCGACTGATGGAAAGCTATTCGCGAGCAAGCTCGCTCCCACAGGTTTTCCGCTGAGAGACTACTCGGCGAGTGCACCGCGGCTACGCGCGCACAACGCCAGAGCAGGAGGTATCAGACCTCGTGGTGCAGCTGCTCCACGGTCGGCTTGAGGATCACCACACCCAACGGCGGCAGGTTCAGGGACAGCGAGAACGCCTGGCCATGACTCTTGATCTCGTCGGTGCGCACGCCGCCGCCGTTGCCGAAGTTGGAACCGGCATAGATCCCCGCGTCGCTGTTGAACAGCTCGGCCCACTTGCCGCTGAACGGAACACCGACGCGATAGGCCTCACGCGGCACAGGCGTCAGGTTGGCGACCACCAGCAACGGCTCGCCCTCCTTGCTCCAGCGCAGGTAGGCATAGACGCTGTTGCCGGCATCGTCACCGATGACCCACTGGAAACCCTGGGGCTGGCAGTCTTGCTCGTACAGTGCCTTTTCGGTCCGATACAAACGGTTGAGGTCGCTGACCAGCGTGTGCACACCCTTGTGCTCGGCGTACTGCAGGAAATGCCAGTCCAGCTCGGTGTCGTGGTTCCACTCGCGCCACTGGCCGAACTCGCAGCCCATGAACAGCAGCTTCTTGCCCGGGTGGGTCCACATGAACGACAGGTACGCGCGCAGGTTGGCGAATTTCTGCCAGCGGTCGCCGGGCATCTTGTCGATCAGCGAATGCTTGCCGTGGACCACTTCGTCGTGGGAAATCGGGAGCACGAAACGCTCGGACCAGGCATAGACCAGACCGAAGCTCAGACGATCATGGTAATGCTGGCGATTGATCGGGTCCTGCTCGACGTACTTGAGCGTGTCGTGCATCCAGCCCATGTTCCACTTGTAGGAGAAACCCAGCCCGCCCTGTTGGGTCGGCTGGGAAACGCCAGGCCACGAGGTGGATTCCTCGGCGATGACCAGCGCCCCTGGCGCTTCGATCGCGACCACGTCATTGAGGTGACGCAAGAAGTCGATGGCTTCCAGGTTCTCGCGGCCGCCGTAACGGTTCGGCACCCACTCCCCGGCGTTGCGGGAATAGTCGCGATACAGCATCGACGCCACCGCATCCACGCGCAACGCATCGACGTGGAAGTTCTTCAGCCAGTGCAGCCCGGACGCGATCATGAAACCGTGGACTTCGGTGCGACCCAGGTTGTAGATCAGCGTGTTCCAGTCCTGATGGAAGCCTTCATGGGGGTTGGCGTATTCGTACAGCGCAGTGCCGTCGAATTGGGCCAGACCGTGTGCATCGGTCGGGAAGTGCGCAGGCACCCAGTCAAGAATCACGCCGATGTCGTTGCGGTGGCACGCGTCAACGAATGCGGCGAAATCCTCCGGTTTGCCGTAACGCGCACTTGGGGCGAATTGCGACAACACCTGATAGCCCCACGACCCGCCGAAGGGGTGTTCCATGATCGGCATCAGTTCGATGTGGGTGAAGCCCGTTTCCTTGATGTAAGGAATCAGATGCTCGGCCAGCTCGCGCCAGTTGTAAGGGCGATCGGGCTCATCATCGCCACCGTGGTGCCACTTCCACGACCCTGCGTGCAGCTCGTAGATCGACAGTGGCTGGTGGATGTCATGCTTCTCGCCCCGCGACTGCATCCAGTCGCTGTCCTGCCATTCGAAGGCGAGCGGCGCAGCGACTTTCGACGCCGTGGCCGGCGGCAGCTGGGTCGCCAGGGCCATCGGGTCGGCTTTCAGCGGCAAGACGCCGTGCTGGCCGAGGATCTCGTACTTATAGGCCTCGCCCGGGCCAATGCGCGGAATGAAGATTTCCCACACCCCGGTCGGGTGACGCAGGCGCATCGGATGACGACGGCCATCCCAGCTATTGAAGTCACCCACCACCGAGACGCGGCGGGCGTTCGGTGCCCACACCGAGAAACGCACACCGTCCAAGCCGTCGACGTTCTTCACCTGTGCGCCCAGCGCGCTGCTCAGGTCACGGTGGTTACCCTCGGCGAACAGGTACAAATCCATCTCGCCCAGCTGCTCGCCGAAGCTATACGGGTCTTCGGTGATTTGCTCACCGGTTGCCCAGGAAATTTTGAGCAGATAGGGTTCACGCACCGCAAAGTGCCCGGCAAAGAAGCCCGGCTTGTCGGTCATGCTCAGTTCGCCAAGGTCACGTTCGCCATCGCGAGCGAGCACGCGCACCGCCAGCGCATTGGGCAGATAGGCGCGGATCACCTGGCCTTCAGCGCCATCGCTGTGGGGGCCCAGCATCGAAAACGGGTCGCGGTGCTCCGCACGGATCAACGCGTCCATGTCAACGGCGCTTGGCAATGCTGCGTGGTTGCCATTACCGAATTGGTCAGAGGCACTCATTTTCATTCTCCATCAGACAGGTCTAGAAGCCCGCGCAAGCCTTGAAGCGGAACCGACAACCAAGTCGGCCGATTCTCGGCCTCGTAGGCCACTTCATAAGCGGCTTTTTCCAGGGTGAACAGCGCCAGCGCGGCCGCCTCACCTTTGGCATCTTTCCAGTCGTGACCCACCTCGACGGTGGCCTTGCGGTAGCCCTCCAGGAAGGCTTCCCGCGCCTGCAGCAAATACGTCTCGGCCACTTGCTGGCGGGCGGTGTCGGCCTGCACCGAGGTGTCGGCACTCTGCGCGTTGCGCATGGCCATCGCCGCAGCGTAGTCGAACGAACGCAGCACGCCGCTGACATCTTTGAACGGGCTGTATTTGGCCCGACGCTCCTGCAGGGGGCGCGCCGGCTCGCCTTCGAAGTCGATCAGGTAAGCATCGCCCTTCACCACCAGCATCTGGCCGAGGTGCAGGTCGCCATGGACACGCATTCTCAACCCGCCGACCGACTGCTTCGCCAGGGTTTTGACCTGAGCCAGCAGCGCTTTGCGCTTGCCCAGCAGTTCGGTGATGAGCTGCTGATCCTGGGCTTCCAGAGAGTCACGGTGCTGTTCAAGCAGCTGCAAGGCACGCTCGATCTGCGCCGAAACGCTCTTCGCCGAGGCCTCGCTGTCCTTGACGCTGGTCACTTCGGTCTTGAAGTCGGGGTTGTCCGTCGGCGCACCGAGGATCACGTGCATCTCGCCCAGACGCTGACCCAGCAAGCCGGCGAAGTCTTTCAGCTCGATCAGCGCGTTGGCTTGCTGCTCCAGCGCCGATTGCCCATGGGCCATGTGATCACGCACCGCGCGTTCGAGGTTGTTCTGCGTCCATTCCCACGCATCGCCCTGATTGCTCAGGTAACCTTGGGCGATCATCAGCAGGTTCTTCTCGCCCTGCCCGTCCACGCGCACCACCGCACCCAACAGCGGCGAGATGTGCGGGTAACCGGCTTCGGTGAGGTACGCGCCCATTTCCAGCTCAGGGTGAGTACCGGCCGCGACACGGCGAATCATTTTCAGCACCAGCTTCTTGCCGACCACCACCGAGCTGTTGGACTGCTCGGCCGAGAGGTAACGCACTTCTGCGTCTTCATTCAGGCCCAGCGGTGCCAGTTGCGAGGTGCTCTGGAATTGCAGCTCGCCATCCGGCGTCGCCAGCACGGTGTTTTCCTGCATGCCGCGGATGACGCTGCGAATGAACGGCTCAAGGGTGAAGGCATCGGTAATCAAACCGACCTGACGGCCGCGACGTACGCGGGACAGGGCCAGCTGTTGCGGCAAGGCGCTGCTGATGTCGTCTTCCGGCAACAGGCCGAACGGCAACTGGTAGCGCACCGTTTCGCCGCCGGAAGTGACTTCGATTTCGCTCAGCAACACCGGACGCACCGTGGTGCCGAAGCGCACGGCGTAGGCGATGTGGATGTTGTCGATGGCCGTACCTTTGCCAGCGAACCAGCGGCGTTTCGGCAGATAGACCGACAGTGACTGCTGCTCCATGGTCTGGCGCAGGGGTTCTTCGAGCAGTTCTTCCAGGCGCTGCTTGAGCACCAGGGTCGGGAAGTCCGGCATGCTCTGGGCCGGTTCAACGTGCCAACTGGGCATTTGATTCTCCGCGGCCAGCAAGAACCAGTAGAAGCCATAGGGAGGCAACGTCAGCAGGTAATTGAGCTGGCCAATAGGTGGAAAGGCGCTGCCGCCAAGCATCTCGACCGGAACGGTCCCGGCGTACGGGGCCAGTTCCAGCTCGGCGGCCTGGGAGGCGGCCGAAACGTTGGCGACACACAGGATGATTTCAGTCTTGCCGTCCGGGCCGGTGTACTCGCGGGTGTAGGCCAAGATGCGGCGGTTGCTCGGCGAGAGCATCTTCAGGGTGCCGCGGCCGAAGGCTTTCTGCTGACGACGCACGGCAAGCATGCGGCGGGTCCAGTTAAGCAACGAGTGCGGGTCATGGTCCTGCGCCTCGACGTTGACCGACTGATAACCGTACAGCGGGTCCATGATCGGCGGCAGCACCAGGCTCGCCGGGTTGGCGCGGGAAAAGCCGCCGTTGCGGTCGATCGACCACTGCATCGGCGTGCGCACACCGTCGCGGTCGCCGAGGTAAATGTTGTCGCCCATGCCGATTTCGTCGCCGTAATACAGGGTCGGCGTGCCGGGCATGGACAGCAGCATGCTGTTGAGCAGTTCAACGCGGCGGCGGTCACGTTCCAGCAACGGCGCCAGGCGACGACGGATGCCCAGGTTGATCCGCGCGCGACGGTCCGAAGCGTAGTAATTCCACAGGTAATCACGCTCGCGGTCGGTGACCATCTCCAGCGTCAGTTCATCGTGGTTACGCAGGAAGATCGCCCACTGGCAGTTTTCCGGGATTTCCGGGGTCTGGCGCAGGATGTCGGTAATCGGAAAACGGTCTTCCTGGGCCACCGCCATGTACATGCGCGGCATCAGCGGAAAGTGAAACGCCATGTGGCATTCGTCGCCGTCCTTGCCCTTGCGATCTCCGAAATACAGCTGGGTGTCTTCAGGCCACTGGTTTGCTTCGGCCAGCAGCATGCGATCGGGGTAGTTGGCATCGATTTCAGCGCGAATCTGCTTGAGGACCTGGTGGGTCTCCGGCAGGTTCTCGTTGTTGGTGCCGTCGCGCTCGATCAGATACGGAATTGCGTCCAGGCGCAGGCCGTCGATGCCCATGTCCAGCCAGTAGCGCATGACCTCGATGACCGCCTTCATCACCTGCGGATTGTCGAAGTTCAAGTCCGGCTGGTGGGAATAGAAACGGTGCCAGAAGTACTGCTCGGCGACCGGGTCCCAGGTCCAGTTGGACTTCTCGGTATCGAGAAAGATGATCCGGGTGCCGTCGTATTTCTGCGGGTCATCGGACCAGACGTAGAAATCCCGGGCCTTGGAGCCTTTCTTGGCATGCCGCGCGCGCTGGAACCACGCGTGCTGGTCCGAGGTGTGGTTGATGACCAGTTCGGTGATCACCCGCAGGCCGCGGTTGTGCGCCTCGGCGATGAATTTCTTGGCATCGGCCATGGTGCCGTAGTCGCTGTGCACACCCCGGTATTCGGAGATGTCATAGCCATCGTCGCGGCGGGGCGACGGGTAGAACGGCAGCAGCCAGATGGTGTTGACGCCCAGCTCGGCAATGTAATCGAGCTTGGCAATCAGCCCCGGGAAGTCACCGATGCCATCGTCGTTGGAATCGAAAAACGACTTAACGTGGACCTGGTAAATCACCGCATCCTTGTACCAGAGCGGGTCTTCGATAAAGGCAGCGTTGCGGGGTTTCTTTGCCATGACCACATCCTTTGAATTATTGGTTTGTGGCTTTGATGCGCCAGATGCCGAACGGCTGGTAAGACGGGTCCAGACGCATGAACTGGGTCTTGCCGTACCAGGTCCAGGAATGCCCGGTCATCAAATCTTCCCCCAACGTCGCGGCGTCATCCGACAGGCCCATTTCCCACAGCGGCAGTTCGAAATGCGCTTCCTGCGCGTTGCGCGGGTCAAGGTTCACGGCCACCAGAATGAAGTTGCTGCCATCCGCCGTGCGCTTGCCGAAGTACAGGATGTTGTCGTTGTACGCGGTGTAGATCTTCAGGCCCAAGTGCGTCTGCAGCGCCGGGTTCTGGCGACGGATGCGGTTGAGCTGGGCGATCTCGGCAATGATGTTGCCAGGCGCGGTGAAGTCCCGGGGACGGATCTCGTACTTCTCGGAATCCAGGTATTCCTCTTTGCCCGGTACCGGCGCCGATTCACACAGTTCGAAGCCCGAGTACATGCCCCACAGGCCCGAACCCATGGTCGCCAGCGCCGCGCGGATCAGGAAACCGGGGCGCCCTGAATCGTGCAGGAACGGCGGATTGATGTCCGGCGTGTTGACGAAGAAGTTCGGCCGGTAGCATTCACGCCACGGCGACTCGTTGAGCTGGGTGAAATACTCGCTCAGTTCGGCCTTGTTATTGCGCCAGGTGAAATAGGTGTAGCTCTGGGAATAACCGACCTTGCCCAGGCGCGCCATCATCGCCGGCTTGGTGAAGGCTTCGGCGAGGAACATGACTTCCGGGTGCTGGCTGCGCACGTCGGCAATCATCCACTGCCAGAACGGCAGCGGTTTGGTGTGCGGGTTGTCGACGCGGAAGATCTTCACGCCCTCTTTGACCCAGCCGAGGATCACGTCACGCAACTCGGTCCACAGGCCTGGAATGGCGTCCGGCGCATAGAAATCGACGTTGACGATGTCCTGGTATTTCTTCGGCGGGTTTTCCGCATAGCGGATGGTGCCGTCCGGACGCCAGGAGAACCAGCCCGGGTGCTCCTTGAGCCACAGGTGATCCTGGGAGCACTGGATGGCGAAATCGAGGGCGATTTCAAGGCCATGCTCAGCTGCGGCGGCGACCAGCTCGCGGAAGTCTTCACGGGTGCCCAGTTGCGGGTGAATGGCGTCATGCCCGCCTTCAGCGCTGCCGATGGCGTAAGGGCTGCCCACATCATCCGGGCCTGCGGTGAGGGAGTTGTTCGGGCCTTTGCGGTGCGCGCGGCCGATCGGGTGGATCGGCGGGAAGTACAGCACGTCGAAGCCCATGTCGCGGATCATCGGCAGGCGCGTGTGAACGTCCTTGAAGGTGCCATGGCGCTTTTTGTCATCGGTGATCGAACGCGGAAACAGCTCGTACCAGCTGGCGAACTGGGCCAGCTCACGCTCGACGTCCAGCGGGAATTCCAGGCTCCGACTGAGGAACGCGTGGTTGTCCGCCTTGGCCATGACGGCGGCAGTTTCGCTGTTCAGCAGCAGTGCGACCTTGGCCTCGTTTTCGGTGGCCTCGCCCAGGCGCTTGATCAGGCTGTCGAGCTGACCGCGCAATTCCAGGGTGCTGCGCTCGGCGGCGTGCACCAGGTGCAGGCGCCCTTCTTCCAGCTCCAGGTCGATCGTCACGCCGGCGGCGTACTTCTTTTCCAGCTCGTAGCGGTAGCTGCCGAACTGATCGATCCAGGCTTCGAGGCGGTAGATATAGCGGGTGAAGGTCGGCGGGGTGAATTCGCCAATCCAGCTGTCGTTGCCCAGCTCGCGCATGGGCACGGACTGCCATTGTTCATCGTCAGCGGCCCGGTAGACGATACGTACGGCCATCTTGTCGTGGCCGTCCGCGTAGATTTTGCTGGTGACCGTGACCGGCTGACCGACAACGGCCTTGGCAGCCAGCTGACCGTTATCGATCACCGGTTGGGTGTCCTCGATCACGATCCGCGGAAGCTGCAAGGCTTGGGTCAGGGGGATAGGGTGGATAGAGTGGAGAACATCGTTGGCCAGGGAATCCGGGCCGTACGGCTGATCAGCAGTATCATTCATCGAGCATCACTCCTCACGCCCAGGGACGCCCGCTGTGGGGCGCCCATTGCTTCAGCGTCTTTGTCCATAACATAAGAGAGAGCCACGGGATCAACGCATCCGGACGTGGCAGCATAGGTTCCGAACGCCAGCCTCGGGCAAAAGTTCAAAGAGCTTGCGTGACGGTTGATCAACTCAGCGCACGGCACGCGGACTGGTTTTGCTCAGCACCGGGAAGGCAGCAGCGCAACGGTTGCAGTGAATCATTGGCAACGGGGAGCGGTCGTAACCTGGGAGTGCTGCGGCGTTGATGAACAGCCGCTCGACACGCTTGCCTCGATAACCTCACGCATGCCTCGATAACCAAAGGAAGGTAACACCATGAGCATTCCCGTTCCCGCAGAAACGCCCGATCCGAACATCGATGACCCCGAGCTGCCGGTGCCCAAGCCGGAAGAGCCGCCTTCCCCGCTTATGCCCCCGGTGATCGAACCGCCGGCCGGTGACCCGCCGAGCAGCGAGCCGCCGGCGATTCTGGATGAGAAGTTCCCTGAGTGATTGAATGCCCTCTCCGGAGAAGCCGGTCCCTGCTGACGCAACACGTTTTGTGGGACCGGCTTTAGCCGGGAAGCTTTTAGCGGGCCAGCTGCGATTTTGAGGGTGCGCCGACTGGCCTCTTCCCGGCTGAAGCCGGTCCTACTGCGCGTGTTTTCCGTAGGACCGGCTGCGCATGTTTTCCGTAGCACCGACTGCGCATGTTTTCCGTAGGACCGGCTTCAGCCGGGAACGCGTCAGCAGCCCCACCACCGATGTTGCCGAATGACCCCAGGCTCACGGCTCCTGCGCTTCCCCACCTGTGCTGCGAGCCGGGTCCCTGGCGCGCTCTTCCGGCGATTCAAAGCGCCTCACAATTCGCGGCATCAGACTGAAAATGCCCAACGCAAGCACAGTACTCAGCACCGCCGTCATCTCCCTGCCCATTCCCGCCGCGATACCGATCGCCGCCGTCATCCACAGACCGGCTGCCGTAGTCAGGCCCTTCACTTGCGTCGCGTTGAGCGCATCGCCCTTGAGGATGGTCCCGGCGCCGAGAAAGCCGATCCCCGCCACAATGCCCTGCACCACCCGGCTGAGTGCAGCGTCGTCGGCACCGGCCATACGCGGCACCAGCACAAACAGCGCAGCGCCCATGCACACCAGCATGTGAGTTCGAACCCCGGCCGCCTTGCCTTTGTGTTCCCGCTCGAAGCCCAGAATCCCGCCCAGCAGCGCCGCAATCACCAGGCGTATGGTCACGCGGGTGATCTGCCCGGCATCGGTGATGTCAGAGAACTCGGCCTGCAGTGTTTCCACCACTTCTTCCCACCAGGCATTCATCAGTGCATTCCCCTCATTCAGCGTCAGTGCCGTATGGACCGCAGCAGGGGCCGAGAGTGCGGGAGGAGCCCGACGACCCTCACCCCTGATCCGGTTCTCGGGTGCATATCTGCATCTGTACTAATTCGCAGACGACGCGCATATTCCGCCTGCACCGGGTCACCCGCCCTTCCCGCCGGCCACCCACTGGCGGCTGCGTCCCAGACGCCCCTCAGCACGAGCCCCGCCATGAAGCGTTATGAAAAGTTTGCCGATGACATTGCCGAGCTGATCCGCACCGGGGTGCTTGCTGCGGGGCAGCGTGTGCCGTCGGTGCGCTACGCCAGCCAAACCCACGGCATCAGTCCGTCGACGGTGTTCCAGGCCTACTACTTGCTGGAACGTCGAGGCCTGATCCGGGCGCGGCCGCGCTCCGGCTACTTCGTCAACGACAGCATTCGCCTGCAAGGCCTGAGTGACAACGCCATCGAGCAGGATGCGCGCCCCGCGCCACAGCTGAGCGAATCCACCGAAGTCGACGTCAGCGAACTGGTGTTCTCGGTGCTGGAATCGATCAAGGACCCGAACACCGTGCCATTCGGCTCCGCCTTCCCCAGCGCCGCGCTGTTCCCGTTGCAGCGCCTGGCCCGCTCCCTCGCCAGTGCCACCCGCGACATGGACCCGCGCATGGTCGTCAGCGACCTCTCGCCCGGCAATCCAGCCCTGCGCCGGCAGATCGCCCTGCGTTACATGGTCGCCGGGCAGATGCTGCCCATGGACGAGCTGCTGATCACCAACGGCGCCCTTGAAGCCCTGAACCTATGCCTGCAAGCGGTGACCGAGCCCGGTGATCTGGTGGCCATCGAGGCACCGGCGTTCTACGCCTGCCTGCAGGTGCTCGAACGGCTGAAGCTCAAGGCGGTGGAAATCCCGGTGCACCCGCAACAGGGTATTGACCTGGCGGTGCTTGAGCAGGCGCTCGAGCGTTACCCAATCAAGGCCTGCTGGAGCATGACCAGCTTCCAGAACCCCACCGGCGCGACGGTGCCTGAGGCGCGCAAACGGGAGCTGGTGCAGCTGCTGCGCAAGCATGAGGTGCCGCTGATCGAGGATGACGTGTACGCCGAGCTGTATTACGGCCAGCACGCGCCGAAACCGGCGAAGGCGTTCGACACCGAAGGCCTGGTCTTGCATTGCGGCTCGTTCGCCAAGAGCCTGGCGCCCGGGTATCGGGTGGGCTGGGTCGCTGCCGGGCGTTATGCGCAGAAGGTCGAGCGGCTGAAGATCATGACCTCGCTGTGCGCCTCGATGCCGGCCCAGGCGGCCATTGCTGATTACCTGCAACACGGCGGCTACGACCGGCACCTGCGCAAGTTGCGCCACAGCCTGGAAGATCAGCAGCGTGCCATGCTCGGCGCCATCGCCCGGTATTTCCCCGCGCAGACCCGCGTCAGCCAGCCCACCGGCGGGTACTTCCTGTGGGTGGAGCTGCCGGAACAGATCGATTCGCTGAAAGTGTTCCAGGCCGCCCTCGCTCAGGGCATCAGCATCGCCCCCGGCCCGATGTTTTCGCCAACGCGGCGCTTCCAGCCCTTCATCCGCCTGAACTACGGCAGCCCGTGGGGTGAAGCGCCCGAGCAGGCGATGGAGACACTGGGGAAGATCATTCGCTCGATGATGGGTTAAAAAGTGCCGGGCGAAGGGGCAGCGCTGCAAATCTTAAGTGCCAGGACTGGCCCCTTCCCGGCTAAAGCCGGTCCTACAAGGGACCCCGTGCAGTCAGCGGAATTGACTGTGAACGCGGATGTAGGACCGGCTTCAGCCGGGAAGACGGCGGCACATTCAGCGGTGACTACCGACCGCCGCCCAGGTCAATGAACGACCCCGTCGAATAGGACGCCTTGTCCGACAGCAGCCACAGAATCGCTTCCGCCACTTCATCGGCCAGTCCGCCACGGCCCATGGGGATGGTCGGTTCCAGCTTGCTGACGCGGTGAGGGTCGCCGCTCAGGGCGTGGAATTCGGTGAAGATGTAACCGGGGCGCACGGCGTTGACCCGCACCCCCTCGCCCGCCACTTCCTTGGCCAGCCCGACGGTGAAGGTGTCCAGGGCGCCCTTGGACGCCGCGTAGTCGACGTATTCACCGGGTGATCCGAGCCGTGCCGCCACGGACGAGACATTGACGATGCTGCCGCCGCGCCCGCCATGACGGGGCAACATGCGCAGCAGCGCGTGCTTGCTGCAGAGCATGGGCCCGACTACGTTGCTCATCATGATCTTCAGCAGACGAAACTCGGACATCGTGTCCAGCCGCGAAGCCTCGCCCACCGTGCCGGCGTTGTTGACCAGCGCAGTGATTCGGCCCATGTCGGCATCGATCCGGGCAAAAAGACGAATGATCTCATCCTCGTTGCTGACGTCCGCCTGTACCGCAATGGCATGCCCGCCCGCCTCGCGAATCTGCCCGCACAACCGCTCGGCCGAAGCGTGATCGGACAGATAGTTGATGCACACGCGATATCCCTGCGCTGCGGCCAGCACCGCCGTGGCGGCCCCGATACCCCGGGAGCCGCCGGTGATGAGGAGATTTTTATCCATAAACGTTCCCAGTCGATCAATGCGTGGAGGTGGGGTGGGTGTTAACACTCACTCGGTGATTTCGCGGACACGACGCCGGGCAGCTTCAATGTCAGCCATGAAACCCTCGGCCGGCAATGGAGAACCCAGCAGGTTGCCCTGCAACGCGTCGCAGCCCAGCCGCGTCAGGAAACTCTGTTGGCTGGCGGTCTCGACCCCTTCGGCAACGATGCGCAGGTTCAGCGCCTGACCCAGCGCAACGATCGCCGACACGATGGCCGCATCGTCGCTGTCGGGCTCCAGGTCGCGCACGAAACCGCGGTCGATTTTCAATTCGTTGGCCGGCAGGCGTTTGAGGTACATCAGGCTGGAGTAGCCGGTGCCGAAGTCGTCGATGGACAGGTCCACGTCCATGTCAGAGAGCTTGCGCAGCACGGTCATGCTCGCGTCGGCATCGCTCATGGCGGTGGTTTCGGTGATTTCCAGGGTCAGGCAGTTGGGCGGCAGCCCGTGGGTCGTCAATGCATCCGCGACGGCTTCGATCAGCCCGACATGGCTGAATTGCAATGCCGACAGGTTCACGGCAACGCGCCAGTCAGTGTTGCCGGCGTCGTACCAGCACTTCATCTGCCGGCACGCCTCGCTCATTACCCATTCGCCGACCGGAATGATCAAGCCGGTTTTTTCCGCCAGACCGATGAAGGTATCCGGCATCAGCAGCCCGAGCTGCGGATGGTTCCAGCGCAACAGTGCTTCGGCACCGACCGGCCGGTGGGAGCTTGTGCTGAACTTGGGCTGGTAATGCAGGCAGAATTGCCCGTCACGCAGCGCAAGGCGCAGGTCCTGCTGCAACTGCAGCTTGTTGCGCGCATTGGTGTTCATCGACGCGTCGAAGAAGCTGTAGCCGTTCTTGCCGGCGTTCTTGGCGTGGTACATCGCGGCGTCGGCGTTCATCAGCAATTCCTGCTGGGTTCGGCCGTTCCCCGGGTACAGGCTGATGCCGATGCTCACTGTCACCTG
Source organism: Pseudomonas sp. AK106 (assembly GCF_053903055.1). Taxonomy (NCBI): domain Bacteria; kingdom Pseudomonadati; phylum Pseudomonadota; class Gammaproteobacteria; order Pseudomonadales; family Pseudomonadaceae; genus Pseudomonas; species Pseudomonas sp. AK106. The sequence continues at coordinate 2,754,714 of NZ_CP096426.1, read as the reverse complement.
CAGATCGTGTTCCTGCACGCTGAACGGCTGGTTCACCAGCGAGACCTGACGCGACGCCACGCTGACCGCCTCTTCGCCATCGTCGAGTTCGACCAGCAACACGAATTCATCGCCGCCGATGCGCGCCAGGGTGTCATGGCGATGGAAGTTCTCGCGCAATCGGAAGGCCACGGCCCGCAAGAGCTGGTCGCCGACGTGATGGCCGAACGCATCGTTCACCGGTTTGAAGCCATCCAGATCCAGAAACATCAGGGCGAACATGCCGCCCTGGGCATCGACCTTGCGCATGGCCTGATCGATACGATCGGCCAGCAACATGCGGTTGGGGAGCCCGGTCAGGTTGTCGTGCAGGGCCAGTTGCGTGAGCTCGCGGTTGGCCTCTTTCAACGACAGTGACAGTTGGGCGGTACGCGCCGCCATGCGCGCGTCCAGCACCGACGTCAGCAAGGTGATGCCCAGCACCGCCAGACTGGTGACCAGGACCACCTTGTCCAGACCGTCGGTGCGCAGGCCATTGGAAAGCGCGCCGCAGAAACTGCCCTGTGGAAAGTTGGCGGCGGTCATGGCGGTGTAGTGCATGCCCAGGATCGCAAACCCCATGACCACCGCCGCGCCCCCGCGTGCCAGGCGAACGTAAGGGGTTTCCTTGCGCAGCCGCACGGCGATGCTCAGCGCGACGGCGGACGCGGTGACGGCAATGACCAACGACAACCCGAACAAGGTGGGGTCGTAGTCTATGCCCGGCTGCATGCGCATCGCCGCCATGCCGGTGTAATGCATGGCGCAGCTGCCCAGGCCCATGACCAGTGCGCCGAACAGCATATTCGACAACGGGACGCGGTCGTGACTGACCAGCCACAAGGCAAAACCCGAGGAGAAAATGGTCATCAGCAACGAGAGCAGTGTCAGCGGTATGTCGTACGCCAGCTCGATGGGCAGCGTGAACGCAAGCATGCCGATGAAGTGCATCGACCAGATGCCGATGCCCATGGAGAGCGCGCCGCCGCACACCCACAGCATCCTCGCCCGACCGCGGGCCGACGCAATGCGCCCGGCCAGATCAAGGGTCGTGTAAGACGCGAGAATCGCTACGAGGACTGAAATCAGAACCAGCGAATTGGTGTAATGGCCGATCAACATGGCTGGCTCTTGGCTCAACGGAGTGCGGCCTTTCAGCCCTGATCAATTCGGCCGCGATTGTACCGAAATTCCTGTGAAAGTCCCGTCACTCCGTTGCGAAGGTGGCACATCGCTATTTAATTCACATCAGCGGTCGGAGACTTCGGCGCCCGCTTTCAGCCCGGTGGCAGCGTCCCAACCGCCGCCCAATGCCGCGATCAATTGGGCGCTGGCAACCAACCGGCTTTCCAGCACATTCAGCACACTGCGTTCGTTGCTCAGTGCGGTGGTCTGCACGTTGACCACGTCCAGGTAGCCGATCAGCCCTGCCTTGTACTGGTTGTTGGTCAGGCGCAGGGAGTCGCGCGCCGATTGCAGCGCCTCGTCGCGCACCCCGGATTCCTGCTCATAAACGCGCAACTGGGCCATGTAGTCTTCGACTTCCTTGAAGCCGTCGAGCACGGTCTGGCGGTACTGGGCGACGGTCTGGTCGTAGACCGCCTCGGTGCGGTCCACTTCGGCCGCACGCTGGCCACCGTCGAAGAGGGTCATCGCCAATTGCGGGCCGACCGACCAGAAGCGGTTGGGCAGGGAAATCCAGTTGCTGACGGTGCTGCTGCTGTAGCCGCCGCTCATGCTCAGGGTCAGGTCCGGGTAATACGCGGCCTTGGCCACGCCGATATTGGCGTTGGCGGTCATCACCGATCGCTCGGCTGCGGCGATGTCCGGGCGGCGTTCGAGCAATTGCGACGGCAGCTGCGCCGGAATCTGCGGCACCGCCGGAATTGAGGTGGTCGCCGCGAGGCTGAAGTCCGCCGGCGCCTGCCCCATCAGCACGGCAATCGCGTTTTCGAACTGCGCGCGCTGCCATTGCAGGTCGATCAGGTCGGCCTGGGTGCTCTTGAGTTGCGTCTGCGCCTGGGCCGTGGCATCGCGGCCGGAAATCCCGGCGCGGTACTGGTTCTGGGTCATGGTCAGCGAGCGCTGGTAGGCGTCGACGGTCGCTTCGAGCAAACGCTTCTGCTCATCGATCACCCGCAGTTGCAGGTAGTTCTGCACCAGCTGCGATTGCAGGCTCAGGCGCATCGACGCCAGGTCGGCGAGGCTGGCCTGGGCGCTGGCCTTGTCGGCTTCCAGCCCGCGGCGCAACTTGCCCCACACGTCGGCCTCCCAGCTCACGCCCAGTTGCGCGTTGTAGGTGTCGCGAATGCCGCTGCTGGAACTGCTCAGGCTGGAACTGCTGCTGCCGGTGCCCTGGCTCGAGCGGTTCTTGCTGGTGGTCAGGTCCAGCGTCGGGAAAAACGCGCCCCGCGCACTGCGCACCAACGCGGCGGCCTGCCGGTACTGCGCCTCGTACTGCGCCACGGTCTGGTTGGACGTATTGAGTGTTTCCACCAGCGCGTTGAGCTGGGCGTCGCCGTAGATTTCCCACCACGCGCCGCGCGCCATCGCATCGCTCGGGTTGGCCTGGGTCCAGCCTTCGGCCTGCTTGAAGTGCGCCGGGGTCGGCATGTCCGGTGTCTTGTAATCCGGGCCGACGGCGCAGGCACTGAGCAGCAGCGCACACAAGGCAACGCCGAAGGTCCTGTGAAACGGCAACGTCCGCTGTGGGCCAGGCGCTTTCATCGAGTCGTTCATAGCGGAGTGTCTAGGGCAGCATCCGTCTGCACACCGCGCCATTGGTTGAAACGATGGCGCAGACGGTCGAGATAAAGGTAAACCACGGGCGTGGTGTACAGCGTGAGGATCTGGCTGAGGATCAGGCCGCCGATGATGGTCAGGCCCAGTGGGCGACGCATTTCCGCCCCTTCGGCGCTGCTCAGCAGCAACGGCACGGCGCCGAGAATCGCCGCCAGCGTGGTCATCAGGATCGGTCGCAGGCGCTGCAGGCAGGCGTTGCGAATGGATTCCACCGGGGTCATGCCGCCCTGGCGTTCAAGCTGCAAGGCGAGGTCGATCATCAGAATCGCGTTCTTTTTCACCACGCCGATCAGCAGGAACAGCCCCAACAGCGAGATCAGGCTGAATTGCCCGCCGGTGAGGTAGATGCTCAACAGCGCGCCGACCCCCGCCGAGGGCAGCGTCGACAGTATGGTCAGTGGGTGGATGTAGCTTTCGTAGAGAATGCCCAGCACCAGGTACACCGCCACCAGCGCGCCAAGGATCATCCACGGCTGGCTCTTCTGGGTGGCGGCGAAAGCGTCGGAGGTCCCGGCCATCTTGGCGATCACGTCCTCGGGCAGGCCCACCGCCGCGACGGCGCGTTCAATGGCGGCGTTGGCCTGGTCGAGGGTGACGCCGTCGGACAGGTCAAAGGAGATGTTTTCCGAGGCGAACTGACCGTCGTGGCTGACCCGGTCGTCTTCCAGGCTGCGCTCGTAACGGGCAATGGTCGACAGCGGTACCCGCGCGCCGTCGGCAGTGATCACCTGGACCTGCTCCAGGGTGGTTGGGTCGAGGGCGTATTTCGGGTTGACCTCCATGACCACCTGATACTGGTTCAGGGGGTCATAGATGGTCGACACCTGACGCTGGCTGTAGGCGTTGTTCAACACGGTGGTGACCATGTTCATGTCGATGCCCAGGCGCTTGGCCGCATCGCGGTCGACGATCAGCGTCACCTGCTGGGTGCCGCCGCCATCGTTAGCGTCGATGGCAGTCAGCTCCTTGAGCGACTTCAGTGCCGCGACGACCTTCGGATACCACAGGCGCAGGGTTTCCAAGTCGCCACTTTGCAGGATGTACTGGTATTGCGAGGTGGTCTGCTCGCGGCCGCCGCCCAGTTGCAGGTCCTGATCCGGCTGGAGGAACAGGCGCCCGCCCGGCACCAGCGGCATTTCCTTGCGCAGCCGCTCGACCACTTCCATGGCGCCGATGTTGCGTTCCTTGATCGGCTTCAGGCGCACGATGATGAACGCGTTGCCGGTGCCGCCGTTGCCGCCAATGAAGCCCGCGACGCTCTCCACGGCCGGGTCCTTGAGGATCGCCGAGCGAAACGTGTCCATCTTCGGCTGCATCACGGAAAACGACAGGCCGTCATCCCCCCGTACAAACCCCATCAATTGGCCGGTGTCCTGCTGCGGCAGGAAGGTCTTGGGCACCACGACGTACAGGGCGATGTTGCCGACGATGGTCAGCAGCAGCGTCAGCAGGGTCAGGCGCCGATGGCGGAGCACCCAGCGCAGGCTGCGGTCATAACCGGCAACCATGCGGTCGTTGACGCGCTGACTCCAGCGCTGCAGGCGGTTTTCCGAGCCCGGCACATGGGGCTTGAGCCAGCGGGCGCACAGCATCGGCGTCAGGGTCAGCGAAACCACCAGGGAAACGACGATGGACACCGACAAGGTGATGGAGAACTCGCGGAACAGGCTCTCCACCAGCCCGCCCATGAACAGGATCGAGATGAACACCGCCACCAGCGACACGTTCATCGACAGCAGCGTGAAGCCGACTTCCTTGGCGCCGAGATAAGCCGCCTCCATGGGGGGTACGCCGTCGTCGATGTGCCGGGAAATGTTCTCCAGCACCACGATGGCATCGTCGACCACCAGGCCGGTGGCGAGAATCAGCGCCATCAGCGACAGGTTGTTCAGCGAGAACCCGTACAGGTACATGATCGCGAAGGTGCCCACCAGCGACACCGGCACGGCCAGGGTCGGAATCAGCGAGGCACGGAAATTCCCGAGAAACAGGAACACCACCAGAATCACCAGCACCACGGCGATCAGCAGGGTCATTTCGGCTTCGTGCAGGGTGGCCTTGATCACCGGCGAGCGGTCCATGGCCAGGTCGAGCTTGACGCTGGCGGGCAGCACGGCCTGCAACGCTGGCAACTGCGCCTTGATCGCCGCCACGGTTTCGATGATGTTGGCGCCGGCCTGGCGGTTGATCACCAGCAGCACGGCGGCCTTGTCATTGAAGAAGCCGCTGTTGTAGCGGTCTTCCACCGAATCCTTGACCTTGGCCACATCTTTGAGCCGCAACGCCGCGCCATTGGCGTAATGGATGATCAGCGATTCGTAATCCTTGGCCTTCTCCAGCTGGTCATTGGCCTGCACCTGCCAGTTGTGCTCGCTGTTCTCCACCGAGCCTTTCGGGCGGCGCACATTGGAATTGGAAATGGTCGTGCGCACTTCGTCCAGCGACACGCCGTACTGGGACAGCAGCTTGGGCTCCAGCTCCACGCGCACGGCGGGCAGCGAGCTGCCGCCGATCTGCACTTCGCCGACGCCGTTCACCTGGGACAGGCTCTGGGAAAGGATCGTCGACGCCATGTCGTACAGCTCGCCCTTCTCCAGCACGTCGGAGGTAAGCGACAGCACCATGATCGGCGCCTGGGACGGGTTGACCTTCTTGTAGGTCGGCATGCTGCGCATCCCGCTGGGCAGCAGGCTGCGCGACGCATTGATGGCCGCCTGGACTTCCCGGGCAGCACCGTTGATGTCGCGGTCCATGTCGAACTGCAGAATGATCCGCGTCGAGCCCTGACTCGATCGGCTGCTCATGGTATTGACCCCGGCGATCACCCCGAGGGAGCGCTCCAGCGGCGTCGCCACGCTCGACGCCATGATTTCCGGGCTGGCGCCGGGCAACGAAGCGCTGACCACGATCACCGGAAAATCCATGTTCGGCAGCGGCGACACCGGCAGCAGACCGAAGCTCATCCCGCCCAGCAGCATGATTGCCAGGCTCAAGAGCATGGTCGCTACGGGGCGTTTGATGAAGGGCCCGGACAGATTCATGGGCGGGAGCTCCAAGCGGCAAGCTTCAAGCTGCAAGGGAAGGCAAAAGCCCCGGCCTGCGCATGGCTGCTTCTAGCTTGCAGCTTGAAGCTTGAGGCTTGCAGCTGGCCGGTCATACCGCCACCTCGGTTTTCTCGTTGCGCTGGAACCGGCGCCCCAACCGATCAAAGTACAAATAGATGACCGGCGTGGTGAACAGCGTCAGGACCTGGCTGACCAGCAAGCCGCCGACCATCACCAGACCCAGGGGCTGGCGCAGCTCGGCCCCGGAGCCTGAGGCGAACATCAGCGGGATCGCACCGAACAGTGCCGCCAGGGTGGTCATCAGAATCGGGCGGAAACGCAGCAGGGCCGCTTCGTAGATCGCGGTCTCCGGGTCGATGCCGCGGTTGCGTTCGGCGTCGAGGGCGAAGTCGATCATCATGATCGCGTTCTTCTTGACGATGCCGATCAGCAGGATGATGCCGATGATGGCGATCATGCCCAGGTCATTGCCGCTGAGGATCAGCGCCAGCAGCGCACCGATGGCCGCCGACGGCAGGGTGGACAGAATGGTGATCGGGTGGATGTAGCTCTCATAGAGCACGCCCAGCACGATGTACATGGTGATCACCGCCGCCAGCACCAGCAGCAGCGTGCTGGACAGCGAGGCCTGGAAGGCTTCGGCTGCGCCCTGGAATTCCGTCTGCACGCCGATCGGCATGCCGATGTCTTTCTGCACCTGCTCGATGACTTCCACGGCCTTGCCCAGCGCGACGCCCGGCGCCAGGTTGAACGACATCATCACCGCCGGAAACTGGCCGATGTGGGCAATCGCCAACTGCGCCTGACGTTGTTCGACCCGGGCCAGGCTCGACAGCTTGACCTGCCCGCCGTCGGTGGTCTTGACGTGAATCTGTTCCAGCGCCTCGGGCCCCAGCTCACTGCGCGAGTCGGCCTGCAACACCACCCGGTACTGGCTGGCCTGGGTGTAGATGGTGGAAATCTGCCGCTGGCCGAAGGCGTCATACAGCGCGTCGGTGATGTTGGCGACGGTCACGCCCAGCCGACTGGCGGCATCGCGGTCGATGTTGAGAAACACCTGCAGACCCTTGTCCTGCAAGTCGCTGGCGACATCGGTCAACTCCGGCCGCTGAGCCAGCGCCTCCACCAGTTTGCCGCTCCACAGATTGAGCAGGTCGGCGTCCGGCGAGGACATGCTGAACTGGTACTGGGTGCGGCTGACCCGGTCCTCGATGGTGAGGTCCTGCACCGGCTGCATGAACAGGCGGATGTCCGACAGCTGATCGACTTCGGGCTGCAGGCGCTGGATCACTTCGGACGCCGTCACATCCCGCTCGCTATGGGGTTTGAGGTTGATCAGCATCCGACCGCTGTTGAGGGTCGCATTGTCACCGTCGACGCCGATGTACGACGACAGACTGGCGACCGCAGGGTCCTTCAGGATGATTTTCGCCAGGGCCTGCTGGCGCTGGCTCATGGAGGCGAACGACACCGACTGGGGCGCTTCGGAAATGCCCTGAATCACACCGGTGTCCTGCACCGGAAAGAAGCCCTTGGGCACGGCCAGATACAGCAATACCGTGATTCCAAGGGTGGCGATGGCGACCAGCAGGGTCAGCGGCTGATGCTTGAGCACCCACTGCAACTTGCGCCCGTAGGCGGCCACCAGCCAGTCGATCCACGCGCCGCTGGCCCGGTAAAAACGGCCCTGCTCTTCTTCTTTCGGCTCACGCTTGAGCAAGCGCGCGCACATCATCGGCGTCAGCGTCAGGGACACGACGAGGGAAATCAGGATCGCCACGGCCAGGGTGATGGCGAACTCGCGGAACAGCCGCCCGACCACATCGGCCATGAACAGCAGCGGAATAAGCACGGCAATCAGTGAGATGGTCAGCGAGATCAGCGTGAAACCAATCTGCCGGGCGCCCTTGAGCGCCGCCTGCAACGGCGTCTCGCCCTCCTCCAGGTGCCGGGAAATATTCTCCAGCATGACGATGGCGTCATCGACCACGAAACCGGTGGCAATGGTCATCGCCATCAACGTCAGGTTGTTGACCGAAAAGCCGGCCAGGTACATCACGCCGAAGGTGCCGATCAGCGACAGCGGCACGGCCACCGAGGGAATGATCGTCGCGCTGAAGCGCCGCAGAAACAGGAAGGTCACCAGCACCACCAGCACGATGGAAATCATCAACTCGTGCTGCACGTCGCTGACCGACGCGCGAATGGTCTGGGTGCGGTCGGTGAGCACGGTGACGTCAAGCCCGGCGGGCAGATTCTCGGTGATGCTGGGCAGCAGCGCCTTGATCCGGTCGACCACGTCGATCACGTTGGCGCCTGGCTGACGCTGGATGTTCAGCAGCACGGCCTGGTTCTCATTGGCCCACGCGGCAAGGCGATCGTTTTCGGCGCCGTCGACGATCTCGGCGACGTCCTTGAGTCGCAGCGGGCCGCCGTTGTTGTACGCCAGAATCAGGTTGGCGTATTCCTCGGGGGATTTGAGCTGGTCATTGGCGTCGAGCATCGACACCCGCGTCGGGCCGTCGAAATTACCCTTGGGCGTGTTGACGTTGGAGGCGCTGACCAGCGTCCGGACGTCCGCGAGGTTCAGGCCGTTGGCCGCCAGTGCGTCGGCGTTGACCTTGATCCGCACCGCCTGACGCTGGCCGCCGGCGATGGTGACCATGCCCACCCCGCTGATCTGCGCGATCTTCTGCGCCATGCGCGTGTCGACCAGATCATTGAGTTTGGGCAGCAGCATGGTTTTCGACGTAATGGCCAGGGTCAGCACCGGCGTGTCGGCCGGGTTGACCTTGTTATACGTCGGGGGCGCCGGCAGGTCGCTCGGCAGCAGGTTGGTCGCGCCGTTGATAGCCGCCTGCACCTCCTGCTCGGCGACGTCCATGTTGATGTCGAGGCTGAAACGCAGGGTGATGACCGAGGCCCCGCCGGAACTGGTCGAGGCCATCTGGGTCAGGCCCGGCATCTGCCCGAACTGGCGCTCAAGGGGCGCGGTCACGGCACTGGTCATCACTTGCGGACTCGCGCCGGGGTACAGCGTCATCACCCGAATGGTCGGGTAATCCACCTGCGGCAGCGCCGACACCGGCAGCAGCGTGTACGCGATCAGACCGGCCAGCACGATGGCGAGCATGCTCAGCGTGGTGGCGACCGGCCTGAGGATGAACAGGCGTGACAGGTTCATACGTTGCCTTTCTTCGCGGTCTCGGTACCCGCTGACTCACCGGGCTCCTTCGAGGGCTTGCCCTGCAACTGCTGACCCGGCGAGGCCGGCACGTCCTTGCTGTCGTTGACCACGTCCACCGCACTGCCGTCTTTCAGGCGGTCGGTGCCTTCGAGCACCACACGGTCGCCGGCCGCCAGACCTTCGGTAATCACCGTGGCGTTCTCGTCGCTTGGCCCGGTCTTGAGGGCGCGAATGCGCACGGTCTTGTCGCCGTCCATCACGTACACGAAGGTGCCGTTAACGCCGAACTGCACCGCGGCCGACGGCACCAGCACCACGTTTTTCAGGGTATTGGCCAGCAGGCGTGCGTTCACGAACTGATTGGGGAACAGCGCTTCGTTGTCGTTATCAAACCGCGCCTTGAACTTCAACGTGCCGGTGGTGATGTCGATCTGGTTATCGATGCTGGCGAGCACGCCGGTGGCCTGGAGCTTCAGGTCGCCACGGTCCCACGCCTCGACCGGCAACTTGCCGCCGCTGCGGTAACGGCTCAGCACCTCGGCGAGGTCTTTTTCCGGAAGCGTGAAGTTGACAGTGATCGGTTTGGTCTGGGTGATCACCGCCAGGGCGGTGGTGTCGTTGGCAGCGACCAGATTGCCGACGTCCAGCTGGCGCAGGCCGATGCGGCCCGAGATCGGCGCCCGGATCTGCGAGAACTCCAGGTTGAGCTTCGCGTCGCCCACGGCTGCCTGATTGGTCTTGATCGTCCCCTGGTACTGGCCGACCAGGGATTCGGCGGTGTCCAGGGTTTGCTTGGCGATGCTGTCTTCTTTGTACAGGCCCCGATAACGCTGTACGTCGAGTTGAGCATTCTTGAGCAGCGCCTGGTTCTGCATCAGCGTGCCTTCAGCCTGTTGCAGCGCGATCTGGTAGCTGCGCGGGTCGATCACCGCCAGCAAATCGCCGGCCTTGACCTGCTGGCCTTCCTGGAAATTGATCTTCATCAATTCGCCTGCCACGCGGCTGCGCACGTTGATCGTGTTCAGCGCGGTCACAGTGCCAAGGGCTTTGTAGTAAATGGGGAAGTCGCCGGTGTTCGCGACTGCGACCCGCACCGGTACCGGGGCGGTGGAGCCGCCGAACCCGGGACGCTTGGCCACCGCCTTGCCGTTGCCGCCGCTGCGGCTTGCGCTGGCCTGGGCCTGATCGCCTTTCTGCGCCGTGGCGTTCGGTTGCGACGCGGATCCCGGCCAGAAGCGCCAGCACAGGCCAGCGACGATCAACAGAACCAACAGGCTTATCAGCCAGCGACGGGAATTACGGGGGCCAGACAATTGCATGGATAAATCAACCAGTGTGCGCGTGAGCGTCTTCGGGAGGCTGAACAATAAGCATAGAGTCCGGCAAGGCAAAGGGGCTTTACCGGCAATTTACCTAGTGCTTACTCGGAATAAGGTGCTGACGTACCCATAAAAAACGGCCTGAGGGTGTCAGGCCGCCTGGATGTTGCCGGGTAATGCCGTCGACTGATGGCAATACGCCGCTTGCCAGCTTACTTCAATACGGCCAGCGCCGCGTCGTAGTTCGGCTCCTGGCCGATCTCCGGTACCAGTTCGCTGTGCAGCACCGTGTCGTTTTCGTCCAGCACCACGACAGCACGGGTGGTCAGCCCCACCATCGGCCCGTCGGCGATGGCAACGCCATAGTCCTGCATGAACTGCGCGCCGCGCATGGTCGACAGGTTCTTCACGTTTTCCAGACCTTCGGCGCCGCAGAAACGCGCCTGGGCAAACGGCAGGTCGGCGGAGATGCACAGCACAACGGCGTTGTTCAGCTCGTTGGCCTGGGCATTGAACGTGCGGATGGAGGTGGCGCAGGTCGGGGTGTCGACGCTCGGGAAGATGTTCAGCACCTTGCGCTTGCCGGCGAAGGTTTCCAGGGTTGCGTCGGACAGATCGGCCGCCACCAGTTTGAAGGCCGGCGCCTTGCTGCCGACGGTCGGCAGTTCGCCGCTGATCTGTACCGGAGAGCCTCTACGAGTCACTTGTGGCATGAGCTGAGTCCTTGTTTGAGTGGCATTCAAGGGCGGAAGTTAACCATGAAAAAGCGTGGCAACCTACCGCCAGAAACGATTTTATTGTCAGGAAACGGGGTGCATTACCGGTTTGTCCATCAGCCCCGGGCGGGCGCAGACGTCCACTACCCAGTCGACGAATACCCTCACCCGCCGCGACGTCTGCCGGTGTGCCGGGTACAGCGCGGTCAGGGGCAACAGCGGTTGTTCGACATCGCCCAGCACTTCGATCAGCTCGCCGCGGCGCAACGATTCGGCGACGTGGTAGTACGGCGTCTGCACCAGTCCGTACCCTGCTCTGCACGCCGCGAGGTAGCCATCGGCGCTGTTGGTCGCCAGGGCCTTGGGCAGGTCGGGCGCCTGAACTCGGCCATCAATGACGAACTCAAGCCCATAGCGTTTGTGGGTGGTGGAAGAGAAGTATTCGATGATCTGGTGGTGCTGCAGATCGGCCAGGGAGAGCGGCGTGCCCCTGCGCTGCAGATACCCGGGACTGGCGCACACCACCTGGCGCATGTGAGCGAGCGGTCGCGCCACCAGCGACTGATCGAGGGGCTCCCCGCCACGTATCACGCAGTCGTAGCCCTCCCGGATAAGGTCCACGGGACGATCGTTCATGCCCACTTCCATTGCCAGCCGGGGATAACGCTCGGTGAACTCTGGCAGCAGCGGCATGATGATCAGTCGGCCGATGCCCGACGGCATGTCGACTCGCAGCACGCCTTCCGGGTCCCGGGCCACCGAAGAGAACAACGATTCGGCCGCTTCAAGCTCGTTCAGCACGCTGACGCAGCGGTGGTAATAGGCCTGACCGTCCGGCGTCGGCGTCACCTGCCGCGTGGTGCGCATCAACAACTGCACGCCCAACTGTGCCTCCAGCTGCTTGATCAGAATGGTCACCGACGCCCGGGGCATGTGCAGGCTGTCGGCGGCCCTGGCGAAACCGCCCAGCTCGACAATGCGCGTGAAGGCCCGCATCGCGTTGAATTTATCCATGGCTTGTCACGGTTCCGCTGAGAGATTGTTTAGAAATTACCAATAGTGAAAGCACTTTTAGCCGGTTTATCCCGACGCTGTCGAGGCGCAAGAATGGTGGTCCTCTTGATCGACAAGGCATCCATCATGCAAACGCGTCAACTTGGCAAAAACGGCCCGCAGGTCTCGGCCCTGGGCCTGGGCTGCATGGGCATGACCGACTTCTATACGACGGGCGGCAACGCCGACGAAGCCATCGCCACCCTGCACCGGGCGCTGGAGAGGGGCGTCACCCTGCTGGACACCGCCGATATGTACGGCCCCCACACCAATGAGGAACTGCTGGGCAAGGCGCTGGCTGGCAAGCGGGATCAGGCGTTCATCGCCAGCAAGTTCGGCATCGTGCGTACGCCAGGCGACGCCGGCGCGCGCGGGGTCAATGGCAGTCCCGAATACATCCGCGCCGCGATCGATGACACGTTGCAGCGTCTGAAAATCGACACCCTGGATCTGTATTACCAGCACCGCATTGATCCCGGCGTGGCGATCGAAGAGTCCGTTGGCGCCATGGCCGAGCTGGTCAAGGCAGGCAAGGTGCGCTTTCTCGGCTTGAGCGAGGCGTCGGCAAGCACCCTCGAACGCGCGCACAAGGTTCATCCCATTGCCGCCCTGCAGACCGAATATTCACTGTGGAGCCGCGAGCCGGAAGAAAACGGCGCGCTCGACACGTGCCGCCGGCTGGGCATTGCGTTTGTGCCGTACAGCCCGTTGGGGCGCGGTTTTCTGACCGGCGCACTGAAGAGCCCGGACGACTTCGCCGCCGATGACTATCGCCGCAGCAGTCCGAGGTTCCAGGGCGAGAACTTCGCCAAAAACCTGCTGCTGGTGAAGAAGGTGGAACAACTGGCGGCAGAAAAAGGCATTACCGCCGGCCAGCTGGCGTTGGCCTGGGTCCTCGCCCAGGGCAATGACGTCATTCCGATTCCCGGCACCAAGCAGCGCAAATACCTGGAAGAGAACGTCGCTGCGCTGGACGTGACCCTCAGCGCAGCAGAGTTGCAGGCGCTGAAAGACCTGTTCCCGGTTAACGCTGTCGCAGGCGGCCGTTATCCCGATGCGGCGATGAAGCTGGTCAACGGGTAAGCGGGTAACGCTCTCCAATCATCGCTGCGTCTTCGATGAACCCCGGCCTGTTAGCGGCGACACTCCGCCGCCAGCAGGCCCTGTCCCGCCCCGTTTCGCCGGGTTGTCAGAAGTCCCGCTTGTAGAAGATGTCCAGCGAACTCGCCACACCGCCCGCGACCTCCAGGTACACCTTCTTGCTCAGCAGGTAGCGCAAGGTCAGGGTGTTGGCCGGCTCGAACACCCCCACGCCGTAACGCAGGCTGAGCTTGTCGGTGATCTTGCCGCTGGCGACCACCGCCGTTTTGTCGCCGCTGCCCGAGGTGTCCAGATCGAAATCCTGAATCCCCAGCCCGGACGCCAGCTTGCCCGCCGTCGACGAACCGCCCGCCAGGCCCAATGCCAGCGCCGCCTGGGCGACCATGTTGCTGTCTTCGCCGTTGGTGCTCAGCGGACGGCCCAGCACCAGATACGAGAGCGCCTGCTCCTGACTCATGGCCGGTTCGGAGAACACCGTGGTGGTCGGCTGTTCGGCGCTGCCGCTCAGGCGAATGCCGGCGATCACGTCGTCGGTCTGGCGGATGGCTTCGATGTCCAGATACGGCTGGTCGACCGGTCCTGCGAACAGCAGGCGCGCCTTGCGAATGGTCAGGCGCTGGCCGTAAGCGCGGTAGCGGCCTTCGTTGAGGTTCAGCTCGCCGCGGGTGTCCATGTTGTCGCCGATGTGCACGTGGCCGACCAGATTCGCAGTCAAACCGAAGCCGCTGAAACTCAAGGTCTCCTGGCCCACTTCGACGTTCACATCCATGGCGATGGCCAAGGGGGTTTTGCCCTGTTCGGTCTGCTGGCCCACGATCACGGTGTCATCAGAGACTTTCACCGTTGAAGGCGGCAGCTGGCGCACCGTGATCTCGCCTTTCGGGATCAGCACCTTGCCGGATACCGCGAGCCTGTCGCCCTGCAGGGTAATCTTCAGGTCCGGCGCCGCTTCCAGCTTTGCGTACGGTTCAACGGTGATCGGCAGGTGCGTGCCCTTCAGGTCAACGTCGACATCCAGCGCATTGGCCCAGGCCACATGCCCGCCAATGCTGCCTTGACCCGTCGTGCCGCTGCGCCAGTTGCCGGTCAGATCAACGCGCTCGCCGGCAATCAGGGCCTGCACATTGAGCTTTTCAAGACTCACCGGCAATTCGGGACCCGAGACTTCGGCGTCGTTGAGCGTCACGTTGCCGTTGACCTGAGGCGCCAGCAGGCCGCCCGAGATCCGCCCGCTGCCGTTGAGCTTGCCGTTGAGCTTTTCCACCATGGGCACAAACGGCCTTGCGACCGACACGTCCAGGCCGCTGAGGGTGAAGTCGCCGGTCACGGGCTTGTTCCTGGCGATCGGATCGATGCTCAGCCGCGCCAGCAGTTCACCGAGCTTGCCGCCACGAAAATCGAAGCTGGTGTCGACTTTCTTCGGGGTCAGGCTGCTGGTCAGCTTCAGCGTGTCGTAGGGGAAGTCCAGCCACTGGTTCTTGTCCTTGACCCGCAGCGTCCCGCCACTGGCGTCGATGACCACCTGGCCATTGGGGCCGGCAGCGGGAACGTCCAGCTGGATGTCGGCATTCAACGCGCCCTTCCAGGCGAAATCCTTGGGCAGCCACTGCGCCAGGCTTTCCAGCGGGAAGCGCTTGAGGTGGTAGCGCAGGCGCGGTTCGGGCATCAGGCGCTGATCTTCGCCGCACAGGCTCGCAGGCCCCGACACCCAGCAATGGGCACCGAAGTTGACCTTGCCGTCGGCCAGGCGCTCCAGCTTGGCCGGCTGTTGCAGCTTCCAGTCCTGCCCGCCGCTCTGGATGTCGCCGCTGGCAAGACGCCCGCGCCAATTACCTTTGTCCAGATTGCCATCCAGCGCCAGGGCCAGTTTGAGCAGCGGCCCTTTGAGATCGAGTTTGACTTGCTGACGCTTGATGTCGCCCTGGCCATTAACCGTCAGCGCGCCCAGCGCCGTGTCGCCGGCCTGAATGCCGGAGGTCTTCAGGTCGAGGGTGGCGCGCTGGGCGCTGTCGAGCCTGGCGGCCAAGGTCAAGCTCTGCAGCGTGTTCGCCTGGAACGCCAGTTGCGTGCCTTGCAAGGCCAGTTGCCCCTGGGGCGCCTGTACCGTACCGGCGACGTCGAGGCGCCCTTTCATCTGGCCTTGCAGGCCAGGCCATAGCTGACCCAGTCGCGCCAGGTTGATGTCCAGCTGGCCGGCGATTTTCTGCTGAAGGCTTCCTGTGCCCTGAATCCGGTTGTCGCCCAGGCGGATGTCCAGGGCGTTGAGGTTCCATTTGTTGTCGGCGCCATCGGCCTTGGCCTGCAGCACCGCGGGCTGACCGCGCAGGCGCCCCTTCAGGTCCAGATCGGCGTTCAGCGTGAGTTGCTCGTTGCGCATTGAACCCTTGCTGCGCAGCGGACCCGCCAGGGAGCCCGGCAATTCCGCGACCCAGTAAGCGGGATCGATGGCGCTGAGATCCAGTGCCGTGTCCCAGGCGATGCCGTCGGCAAATTGCAGATTCAGGTGACCGCTGGCCTTGCCCTGCCCGGCTGCCAGCTCAAGTTGAGGCAGGAAGATCTCCTGCAGATCGCCGCTGAAGGGGCTCTGCAACGTGAATGGACCCGCCGGGCCCTTGAAGTCGCCGGCGAAATGGCCGAGGTATTTGCCGTCGGTGTAGGACACTTCCCCGGTGAACGTATGCACGCTGACCTGGGGCTCGTCGATCAACGGGTACAGGCGATGCCAGGGAAAGTCGAGCCAGTCGATTTTCGCATCGGCGCGCAGGCCCTGTTGCCAGTCCAGCTTGCCGCTCGCCTTGAGGCGCTGGTTGTCGCTGGCGGTCAGATCGAGCGCCGCAATGTCCGCGCCCTTGGCGTCGACCCGGCCTTGTAATGCCAGCGCCACCGGGCCTTTTTCCGCCGGAAGGCTGGCGTTGCCGGTGATGGCGTAGCCTTGAACAAGATCGCCCTTGGCGTTGAGCATCAGATGATCGAGCTGCAACGTGTCCGGCAGATCAGCGCTGGGCTTGAAGTTGTCGCTGGTGATGGCGATGTCCGCCGGCAGGTTCTCCACCAGCGGTTGCAACTGCCCGACGAGCGTGGCGTCGATGTAGCCCTTGCTCTGCGCGTTGAGGGTCAAAGTCTTGAGCAGGTCCCCTTGAATGTTCAGCGCCAGTGACAACGGCTGACCACTGACGTCGGGTAGCTTCAGCTGTCCTTCGGCGGTCAACGGCCAGTTACCCTCGGGTTTGAGCAGGCCCGACAGGTCAAGGGCGATGTCATCACGACCGGCGTGCAGCCAATCGATCTTCAACCCTTCAGCGGTCCAGTGCGCCGCCAGCCGCACGTCGCGAACCTGTTCGGTGCCGTCCAGATGAAGACTGCCGATCTGCACGCGCCCCAGTTGCAGGGCCAGCGGCAGCTTGAGGTCCGGCAGCGTGATCGGGCCGCTGGCTGCCTCGTCGCTGGAGGGCGGAAACTGCAGCCTGATGTCGCCCGTCTGCAGGTTGTCGATGCACAGCGTCATGCGCGCGAGGCACGCGGGTGACCAGTCGAAAACCGGTGCGTCGACTTCGACCTTGCTCTGGCCTTGCTGCCAGACCAGGTGATCCGCCTGCCACGCGCCGCCCAGACGACCGGAAAACCCTTCGACCGTCAGGCCCGGCACCCACCCGAGGGCCCAACGGCTGCCGCTTTGCGTACCGAGGAGGATGGTGGCCGTCAGCACCATCAAAATGATCAGCGACAGCAGCGTAATCGCCGTGATTGCCGCGGTGCGTTTCAACAAAGCCAGCTTCGTCACAGTTCAGGTCCCATCGAGAAGTGCAGACGAATACCGCCGTCTTCATCCAGCGCGTGGGCGAGGTCGAGGCGCAGCGGCCCCACCGGCGACACCCAGCGCACGCCAATGCCGACGCCGGTTTTCAGGCTCGGCAGGTCCAGTGAATTGAACGAGTTGCCCTGATCGACGAACGCCGCCACCCGCCATTTTTCGGCGATCGAGTATTGGTACTCGGCGCTTCCGGCGATCATGTAACGGCCGCCGATCTTGTCACCGTCGGAGTTCTCCGGGGACAGCGATTGGTAGTCATAGCCGCGCACGCTCTGGTCGCCACCGGCAAAAAAGCGCAGGGATGGCGGGATCGACTTGTAGCCGTTGCTGGCGCTGCCGCCAACCTGCACACGCCCGAGGAAGCGGTGGTTCTGCGCCACGGTGGTCAGCCCTTTGAGCATCACCGTGCCGTGCAGCAGGTTGGCGTCAGAACCCAGCCCTTCCTTGGCGACCTGGGTGTCGAACCGCAGCCGGTAGCCGTTGTGCGGGTCGATGCGGTTGTCGCTGCGCAGGTACGAATAGCTGACGCCGGGCATGAGCAAGGTGCTGAGACCTTCGTCGTTGCCCAGCCGGTATTCTTCGCGTTGCCACTTCAGCGATATCACGCGCTCCCAGCCGCTGGGCAGTTTGCTGTGCCATTCGGGCCCGACGGTCAGCAGTTTGCTGAGGCTGTCGGTGTCGGCGATTTCTTCATATTGATAGCCACCGGCAAAACGCAATTTGTCGGTCAGGGGCGGGTCCAGCGGGATGTCGTAGAACAGGCCGACGTTCTGCCGAGGGGCGGAGATTTCCGCCTCGGCGCCATAACTGTGGCCCTGGGGATTGACCCAGTGGCGCGTCCAGTTGGCCTTTACCCGTGGGCCGACGTCGGTCGAATAGCCGACGCCCAGCCCCATGGTCCGCGGCTTGCGGGTCTGCAACTGCACGTCGACCGGAATGACCTGGGCCTGGGCATCGGTGGGCGATGCGTTGACCCGAACGCCTTCGAAATAGCCGCTCGACTGCATGGCCTGGTTGAGTTCGGCGATCAGTTCGGAGTCGTAGGGCGTGTCTTGTTTGAACGGCACCATGCGCCGCAGCAAGTCTTCATCGAATGGCGCGTCGCCGCTGAAGGTCACTTTGCCAAGGGAGAAACGCGGCCCGCTGTCGTAGACCAGTTCGATGTCGGCGACACCGGCGCGCGGGTCGACGGAAAGGCGCTGGGTCACGAACCGGCCCTTGAAAAAGCCGTAGCGCGCCGCCTGGGTTTCGATCAGGTGCTTGGCGTCCTCGTAGACACCATGGTTGAGCACCGCGCCGGGCTTCAGGGCGTCACCCTTCGGCACCCGGAAGCTTTTAAGCTGGGTCGCCTGCCCGGTCACGCGGATGGAAACGTTGCGCAGGTGCACAGGCTCGCCGGCCTGAACCTTCAACAGCAGTTGCAGGTTGTTGTCGACGTGGCGGACTTCGCTGTCAATCTGCGCCTGATAATAGCCAAGGGCCTGAGCGGCTTTTTGCGCCTGCTCGACGGCCCCGACGCTGAAGCGTTCGAGCGCTGGCTCGTCGCGCTCGCCGAGGCTGCCCACATACCCTTCGATGTTGGACTTGAGCGCGGCATTGGACGGCTTGACCCGGACTTCCAGCTGCGCATCGGCAAACGCCGCGCAACTGGACAACATCAGGAGAAAGCCACTGGTGTATCGATGGGGAAACTTCATAGGCGCGAATGCTACACGAGCGACGCGGGCTGCTGGAACCCGCGGAAATGGAGAAGCGTGCGCGGCTCAGGCCACAGAACCCAATGAAACCTGCGGATTTGGGTGGAAAAAGATGTGTTCGCGGACAGGTCCTACTGCCACCTCACCGATTTCCTCATAACCCTGTCGGTTATAGAACTCCAGATAATCGCCATTGCCGGTGTCGAGGACGATGCCCTGGGAATTTCTGTCCTGGGCACACCAGTCATGCAACGCCAGGAGCAACCGCTCGCCGTAGTGCCGCCCCTGGAAGTCGGGATGGACGCCGAACAACGGCAGGACATGCACCGCTTCCGAAGGCACGCAGGCCAGCACGGCGTGGTAGTACTCCAGATAGCGCTGGGTGCAGCGCAGGCCGGTGGTCATCAACATGCGAATGCGCCAGGCCCAGCTTTCGGTGATGCCCAGCCGCCGCTGCGGAGGCGCAATCAGGACAACGCCGACCAGGCGGTCCGCCACGAACAGCCCCAACGCCGGCAGGTCCTGCAGATAGTGCTGTTTGACCAGCGCACGAATGGTCGCCTTGACCCGATGGTCGTAGCCGGAGCGGCCGGATTCGAAGAGATAAGCAAAACTCGGCTCTTGGCGGTAGGCGAGGTACAGCAGCGCGCGGGTTTCGCGGGAGTAGCCGCTGTCGAGCTGACGGATCTCCGCCGTTTCGCTAGGCAGTTCAGGCATGGTGTGCGTCCTTTTGATGAGCCCCGGGGCGGCCGCTCGGGTGCTTGACTTCAAGGCTTCGAGTCGCCGCCCGCCAGCGCAGTTCCCGCGACGTGGCCGCCGATCAGAAATGCGCACAGCGCAACCGCCATCGCACACAGCGACTCTGACGCTGGCCGCGGCCGGGCAGGTCGGCTAGCATCGCCGTTTGTATTTGTAAGGAGCTGCCAGGAGCGCCGCCCATGAAAATTGTGTCTTTTAATATCAACGGCCTTCGCGCCCGACCGCATCAACTGGCGGCGTTGATCGAGAAACATCAGCCCGACGTCATTGGCCTGCAGGAAACCAAGGTCTCCGACGAGCAGTTTCCCCAGGCCGATATCGAAGCGCTGGGTTACCACGTGCACTTCCACGGTCAGAAAGGTCACTACGGCGTCGCCCTGCTCTCTCGTCAGCCGCCGCTGTCGATCCACAAGGGCTTCGACAACGACGACGAAGAGGCCCAGCGCCGTTTCATCTGGGGCGCATTCGCTGATCGCAACGGCAATCCGGTCACGGTCATGAACGGCTATTTCCCACAAGGCGAAAGCCGTGATCACCCGACCAAGTTCCCGGCCAAGCTGCGCTTCTATGCAGATCTGCAGAACCTGCTGGAAACGAAATTCAGCAACGACCAGCCGCTGGTGGTGATGGGCGACGTCAACATCTCCCCGGAGGACAGCGACATCGGCATTGGCGCCGACAACGCCAAGCGCTGGTTGAAAACCGGCAAGTGCAGCTTCCTTCCGGAAGAGCGCGAGTGGCTCGGCAAGCTGAAGAACTGGGGCCTGGTGGACAGCTTCCGTCACTTGTACCCGGAAGTGGTCGATCAGTTCAGCTGGTTCGACTATCGCAGCCGCGGCTTTGAAGACGAGCCCAAGCGTGGCCTGCGCATCGACCTGATCCTCACGTCCCATGGCCTGCAACCGCGCATCAAGGCGGCGGGCGTGGACTACCATTTGCGGTCGATGGACAAGCCTTCCGACCACGCGCCGATCTGGCTTGAGCTGGAATAATCGAGCCATCACAGGTGAGCCGCGCGGCGCCCTGCCCGCGGCTTCATCGTCCGAGGCGCTATAAGCCGCGGGCTGTCATCTGCGCGTCATTGGCCTGTCTTATTCTCCGGCCACCTCCACTCCTATAAAGATGCCGCACATGCTGCGCACCCGTGTTTTCATTTTGCTCGCTTCACTCTTCGCTTTTTCGGTAAATACACACGCCGCTGCCCTGCCCGCGCCCAGTGACGGCTCGCCGGCCTTGCGCATTCAGGGCTCGAACACGATTGGCGCGCAACTGGGGCCGGCGCTGGTCAAAGGCCTGCTGGCGCAGCAAGGCGCACAGTCCATTCAGGAACAAGCGGGCGCGCACCCCAACGAGCGGCGTATCACCGCCCAGTTGCCGTCCGGCCAGAATGTCAGCATCGACATTGCGGCACACGGATCGAGCACAGGTTTCGTGGCCCTGAAGGACGGCTTGGCAGATGTAGCAGCCTCCTCCCGCCCCATCAAAAACAGCGAAGCCATGGAGCTGTCAGCCTTGGGCGACTTGCGCAGCCATCAGGCCGAGCAGGTCATCGCCATCGACGGCGTTGCGGTGATTCTCCATCCCGGCAACCCGCTGCGAGAGCTGAGCACAGTGCAACTGGCGAAAATCTTTGCCGGGGAGGTCCGCGACTGGGAGCAATTGGGCGGCACTGCCGGGGCCATTCATTTATATGCGCGGGATCAGCAGTCGGGCACCTTCGACACCTTCAACGAGCTGGTGCTGGCCAAGTCCGGCAAGACGTTGTCGAAGGAGTCCCGGCGGTTCGAGTCCAGCGAGGAATTGTCCGATCAGGTCAGCCAGGACCGCCAGGGCATCGGTTTCATCGGCCTGCCCTACGTCCGGCAGGCCAAGGCCGTGGCGATCATCGATGGCGAGTCCAAACCGATGCTGCCCACGGTCAGCCTGATCGCCACCGAAGACTATCCGCTGTCACGCCGTCTGTATTTCTACCTGCCGCCTGAGGCGAAGCAGCGCTGGGCCAAGGCGCTGGTGCGGTTCGCCCAGAGTCCGCAGGGACAGTCCATCGTGGCGCAAAACGGGTTTGTGGCGCAGACGGTGCAGGCGGTAAAAGTGCGGGCGACGACGCAGATGCCGCTGGCGTATCAAAATCTGGCGCGGGAGGCCGAGCGGCTGTCGGTGAATTTCCGTTTCGCCCAGGGCAGCGCGACCCTCGACACCAAGGCCATGCTTGATCTCAAGCGCGTGGTCTACTACCTGAAGGCCCATGACAAGCTGGATCAGAAGGTCACGCTGGTGGGATTTGGCGATGCCAAGAGCGACCCGGCGCGAGCGCAGTTGCTGTCCAGACTGCGCGCGATGGCAGTGCGCCGGGAGTTGCTGAAACATCAGGTGGTGCTGCGTGAAGTGCGCGGCTTCGGCGACGAAATGCCGGTGGCGACCAATGACGGCGATGAAGGCCGGATCAAGAACCGCCGGGTGGAGGTGTGGGTGGAGTGATGCGGTTCAAGCCCGCCAGCACTGTACGGCTTACTGGCGACGTCGTGGTCGGTCACCGATGTTCGCTGCGCATCATCTCCTTGGGCACGTACTTGCCAATCTCGAATTTGCCGATCGCCGCGCGGTGGACTTCGTCCGGGCCGTCGGCCAGGCGCAGGGTGCGCTGCATGGCGTACATGTAGGCCAGCGGGAAATCGCCGGACACCCCCGCACCGCCATGCATCTGGATCGCCCTGTCGATCACCCGCAGAGCGACGTTCGGCGCGACCACTTTGATCTGCGCGATCTCGCTCTTCGCCACCTTGTTGCCTACGGTGTCCATCATGTAGGCCGCTTTCAGGGTCAGCAGCCGGGCCATGTCGATTTCCATGCGCGAGTCGGCGATCTTGTCGATATTGCCCCCCAGTCGCGCCAGCGGCCGGCCAAACGCAGTGCGCTGCACCGAGCGTTTGCACATCAGTTCCAGCGCGCGCTCCGCCATCCCGACCGAGCGCATGCAATGGTGAATTCTGCCCGGGCCAAGGCGACCCTGGGCGATCTCGAAACCACGTCCTTCACCCAGCAGGACGTTTTCGTACGGCACGCGCACGTTTTCGAACAGCACTTCGGCGTGACCGTGGGGCGCATCGTCGTAGCCGAACACCGGCAGCGGCCGCAGGATTTTTACCCCTGGCGTGTCAGTCGGCACCAGGATCATCGAATGCTGCTGATGACGCGGGCCGTCCGGGTTGCTCAGGCCCATGAACACCATGATCTTGCAGCGCGGGTCGCAGGCGCCGGAGGTCCACCATTTGCGGCCGTTGATGACCCACTCATCGCCATCACGCACTGCGGTCGCGGCCATGTTGGTGGCATCCGAGGACGCCACGTCGGGTTCGGTCATCGCAAACGCCGAGCGAATCTCGCCGCGCAGCAAAGGTTCCAGCCACCGTTCCTTCTGCGCCTCACTGGCGTAGCGCACCAGCACCTCCATGTTGCCGGTGTCCGGCGCCGAACAGTTGAACGGCTCCGGGCCGAGCAGCGAGCGGCCCATGATCTCCGCCAGCGGCGCGTACTCGAGATTCGACAGCCCTGCCCCGCATTCGGATTCCGGCAGGAACAGGTTCCACAGCCCCTCGGCCTTTGCCTTCGCCTTGAGCGCCTCCATGATCGCCGTCGGCTGCCAGCGGTCGCCTTCGGCCACTTGGCGCTCGAACACGGGCTCGGCCGGGTACACGTGAGTGTCCATGAAGGCCGTCACGCGCTCGCGCAGTGCCTGAACCTTGGGGGAGTAAGCGAAATCCATGGGGCGGCTGCCTTCTATGAGGTGTTGTCAGGTCGTGAGCCGATGCTAGATCAGCGCCCCCCATTTATCTAACCTATTCTCGGCGTGTATAAACATTCATAACCGATATATGATTCGGCGCATTCCAAACAACAAGAACTGCACGAGGCGCACAGCAATGAACCTGAGCAAGGTCGATCTCAATCTCTTTATTGTGTTTGACGCCATCTACACCGAAGCCAATCTGACCCGCGCCGGTCAGATCGTCGGCATCACCCAGCCTGCGGTGTCCAACGCCCTGTCGCGCCTTCGCGAAACCTTCAACGATCCACTGTTCGTGCGCACCGCCCAGGGCATGGTGCCCACCCCGATGGCGCAGAACATCATCGGCCCGGTGCGCAACGCCCTGTCGCTGCTGCGGGTGTCGGTGCAGGAGAGCCGGATTTTCAATCCGCTGCAGGCCAACAAGAATTACCGCATCAGCATGACCGACCTCACCGAAGCGGTGATTCTGCCGGCACTGTTCCAACGGCTGCGGCGCCTGGCGCCCGCCGTAACCATCGAAAGCTTTCTGTCCAAGCGCCGGGAGACGACCAAGGAACTCGCGGCGGGCCGACTGGATTTCGCCGTAGATGCGCCGTTGAATACCGACCCCCAGGTGCGCCACGTCAAGTTGATGGAAGACCGCTACGTGTGCGCCATGCGCCGTGGCCACCCGCTGGCGAACAAGGAGGCCATCAGCCTGGATGACTACCTCGGCGTCGCGCACATTCATATTTCCAGCCGGCGCAGTGGCTTGGGTTATGTGGATCTGGCGCTCGGAAAAATGGGTATCAAGCGTAAGGTGGCGTTGCGTTCGCAGCATTACCTGATGGCCTCGCAGGTGTTGCAGCAAACCGACATGGTGATGACCGTTCCCGAGCGCTTCGCCCGGCGCAATGACCTGCATTTCGTGCACCTGCCGGTCAACGACGTGCCGACCGTGGAAACCCACCTGTACTGGCACGAAAGCACCGATCAGGACCCCGCCAACCGCTGGATGC
Organism: Pseudomonas sp. AK106; assembly: GCF_053903055.1. Taxonomy (NCBI): domain Bacteria; kingdom Pseudomonadati; phylum Pseudomonadota; class Gammaproteobacteria; order Pseudomonadales; family Pseudomonadaceae; genus Pseudomonas; species Pseudomonas sp. AK106. The sequence goes on along the minus strand of NZ_CP096426.1, from coordinate 2,730,401 downwards.
GTGAGCAGATCATCGAACTCTGCCAATTGGTGACTGCGCAGGAGCGCAAGTTGGGCAAGACCCTTGAAGCAGTGAAGTGAAGGTTCAGCGGCGCCTGCGGTCAACGTAGGACCGGCTTTAGCCGGGAAGAGGCCCCTGCGGACACCATCCATTGTGCGGTGTGGCTGCTGGCCCTTTCCCGGCTGAAGCCGGTCCTACATTCAAAACGCCGTCCTACGATTGGCAAAAGCTGTCCAGTGTTTGATAACGCCCTTGACGTTAACGTAAAGCCCCACTTACGTTACGCCCAGGCCTTCCGTATCGAGCACTGCCATGACCGCCACCACCTACAGCATTTCCGACCTCGCCCGCGAGCTGGACATCACCACCCGCACCATCCGCTTCTACGAAGAACAAGGCATGCTCAGCCCCGAACGCCGGGGGATGGAGCGGGTGTATTCGGCCCGTGACAAGGTCACCCTCAAACTCATTCTGCGCGGCAAGCGCATCGGCTTCTCTCTCGCCGAATGCCGCGACCTCATCGGTCTGTACGACCCCGACGGCGGCAACCACAAACAATTGAGCACCATGCTGGAAAAAATCGCCGAGCGTCGCGCGCAGCTGGATCAGCAGCTTCTGGACATTCAACAAATGCAACTAGAACTCGACACAGCAGAAGAACGCTGCAAGGCCGCACTGGAAATATCCAGCTGATTCAGTCCCATAGAACAACAACCTAAAGCCAAATCTTTCAGGAACGATGCCGCTATGTCTCTCCCTCAACGTGTGCGTCTGGTTGAAGTCGGCCCTCGGGATGGCCTGCAGAACGAATCCCGCCCGGTCAGCGTCAGCGACAAGCTGCAACTGGTGCACGACCTCGCCGATGCGGGCGTCAGCTATATCGAAGCGGGCAGTTTCGTGTCGCCGAAATGGGTGCCGCAGATGGCCGGCTCCGCTGAACTGTTCGCCGGCATCCAGCCGAAGGAAGGCGTGACCTACGCCGCGCTGGCACCCAACTTGCGCGGATTCGAAGACGCGCTGGCAGCGGGCGTGAAAGAGGTCGCGGTATTCGCCGCCGCCTCGGAATCGTTCTCCCAGCGCAACATCAACTGCTCGATCAGCGAGAGCCTGGACCGGTTTGTGCCGATCATGGAAGCCGCGCGCCTGCACGGCATCAGCGTTCGCGGCTACGTGTCGTGCGTACTGGGTTGCCCCTATGAAGGTGACATTTCACCGAAGCAAGTGGCGTCAGTCGCCAACGAGCTGTTCGCCATGGGCTGCTACGAGGTCTCCCTGGGCGACACCATCGGCACCGGCACGCCGGGCGCCACCCGCACGCTGTTCGACGTGGTCGCCGGACAAATCCCCCGGGGCAAGCTGGCCGGGCATTTCCACGACACCTACGGCCAGGCGTTGGCCAACCTCTACGCCAGCCTGCTGGAAGGCATTCACGTGTTCGACAGCTCCGTGGCCGGCCTCGGCGGGTGCCCCTACGCCAAAGGCGCGACCGGCAACGTGGCCAGCGAGGACGTGGTTTACCTGCTGAGCGGCCTCGGCATTGAGACGGGTATCGATCTGGACAAGCTGATTGCAGCCGGTCAGCGCATCAGCGACACCCTCGGTCGGGCAAATGGGTCACGGGTGGCGAAGGCACGCCTGTCGGCCTGATGTGCGACAACTTGTCACACAGTGTTACCCTGCCCGCCATCGTGTTCAGGGAAACGGGTAACACGGAAACACCTGGCGACAGATTCAGCAGTGAATCAAGGCCGGTGAAATCCGCAAAGCCCCGCAAACCGGGAACTCTGAAAAGTTGGCATGGCTTCTGCTATGTCTTACGTACAACAAAAATAACAAATGCAATGACCCAATAAAAACAAGACGTATCGGCTCTGACATAACAAGAACAACACGGACAGAGACGCAGCTAACTGATTTTTTTGGAGTGGATCGCTCTACTTGAGGCCTTGGCCTCACGACCGGACTGAGAACAATAAAACTGCGTTCAGGCAGCTACCAGACGAGTCGGATCAAAAGATCGAAGCGGATCAGCGCTCAAAAAAATACGTTTGCTCTTGGCCCCGCTTGGGGGTCGCTCAGAAAAGCAAAAGAAGCTGGCTGCCAAAAACAACAACAGGCCACTTACTAATAAAAACGAGCATGCAATCGAACTTGAAGGGGAGCCCAGGCTCCCCTTCGTGCTATTCGTCATTCGTAAACCTCCCCTCCCGATTATCCCCAGCGATAGCACTTCATCGTCGTTGACATCACCACGACTGCAGGCTTACGTTAACGTAAAGGTGACGCAGTTTCTTTTCCCCCTGTCAGCCCTCCAATAACAACACGGGATGCAGTCCATGAATTACCCCACGCTCAATTTCGGCCTCGGCGAAACCCTCGACATGCTGCGCGACCAGGTGCGCGCCTTCGTGGCCGCCGAGCTTGCCCCGCGTGCCGCACAGATCGACAAAGACAACCTCTTTCCCGCCGACATGTGGCGCAAGTTCGGCGACATGGGCCTGCTGGGCATCACCGTCGATGAGCAGTACGGCGGCGCAGGCCTGGGCTACCTGGCCCATGTCATCGCCATGGAAGAAATCAGCCGGGGTTCTGCCTCAGCGGCACTGTCCTACGGCGCGCATTCCAATCTCTGCGTCAACCAGATCAACCGCAACGGCACCCCCGAACAGAAAGCCCGCTACCTGCCCAAGCTGATCAGCGGCGAGCACGTGGGCGCCCTGGCGATGAGCGAACCCAACGCCGGCTCCGACGTGGTCTCGATGAAGCTGCGCGCCGACCGTCGGGGCGACCGCTTCGTGCTCAACGGCAGCAAGACCTGGATCACCAACGGCCCTGACGCCAACACTTACGTGATCTACGCCAAGACCGACCTGGAAAAAGGCGCCCACGGCATCAGCGCGTTCATCGTCGAACGCGACTGGCACGGCTTCTCCCGAGGCAACAAATTCGACAAGCTCGGCATGCGCGGCTCCAATACCTGCGAGCTGTTCTTCGATGACGTCGAAGTGCCGGAAGAAAACCTGCTCGGCGCGCTCAACGGCGGCGTGAAGGTGCTGATGAGCGGCCTGGATTACGAACGAGTCGTGCTCTCGGGCGGGCCGGTCGGGATCATGCAGGCGTGCATGGACGTCGTCCTGCCTTACATTCACGACCGCAAACAATTCGGCCAGAGCATCGGCGAGTTCCAGCTGATCCAGGGCAAGGTCGCCGACATGTACACCCAGCTCAACGCCAGCCGCGCCTACCTGTATGCGGTGGCCCAGGCCTGCGAGCGCGGCGAGACCACGCGCAAGGACGCCGCCGGGGTGATCCTCTACGCCGCCGAGCGCGCCACGCAATTTGCCCTGGACACCATCCAGATTCTCGGCGGCAACGGCTACATCAACGAATTCCCCGCCGGACGACTGCTGCGCGACGCCAAGCTCTACGAGATCGGCGCCGGGACCAGCGAAATCCGCCGCATGCTGATCGGGCGTGAGCTGTTCAACGAAACCCGCTGACAGCGCCGGAGGCCCCATGACCACTCTGCACACCCAGATCAACCCGCGTTCGCCGGAATTCGCCGCCAACAGCGAGGCCATGCGCAAGCAGCTCGACGCTCTGCACAACCTGCTCGACCACGTTCAGCGCGGCGGCGGTGCCAAGGCGCAGGAACGCCACACCTCCCGGGGCAAACTGCTGCCCCGGGAGCGGATCAACCGCCTGCTGGATCTCGGCTCGCCCTTCCTCGAACTCAGCCAGCTCGCCGCCCATGACGTGTACGGCGAAGACGTCCCGGCTGCTGGGCTGATCGCCGGGATCGGTCGGGTCGAAGGCGTCGAATGCATGATCATCGCCAACGACGCCACGGTGAAAGGCGGCACCTACTACCCGCTGACCGTGAAAAAACACCTGCGCGCCCAGACCATCGCCCAACAGAATCGCTTGCCGTGCATTTACCTGGTGGACTCCGGCGGCGCCAACCTGCCCCGCCAGGACGAGGTGTTCCCCGATCGCGAGCACTTCGGCAGGATCTTCTTCAATCAGGCCAACCTGAGCGCCGAGGGCATCGCCCAGATCGCCGTGGTCATGGGTTCCTGCACCGCCGGCGGCGCCTATGTGCCGGCCATGGCCGACGAAACCATCATGGTCCGCGAACAAGCGACCATCTTTCTCGCCGGGCCGCCGCTGGTGAAAGCCGCCACAGGCGAAGTGGTCAGCGCCGAAGACCTTGGCGGGGCCGATGTGCACTGCAAGGTCTCCGGGGTGGCCGATCACTACGCCGACAGCGATGACCACGCCTTGGCGCTGGCCCGGCGCTGCGTGGCCAACCTGAACTGGCGCAAGCTCGGCCAGTTGCAGACCCGCCAACCCCAGGCGCCGTTATATGGGGATGACGAGCTGTACGGCGTGATCCCGGCAGACGCCAAGCAGCCGTTCGACGTGCGCGAAGTCATCGCGCGGCTGGTGGACGGTTCGGTGTTCGATGAATTCAAGGCGCTGTTCGGCACCACGCTGGTGTGCGGCTTCGCCCATCTGCACGGCTACCCGATCGCCATCCTCGCCAACAACGGCATTCTCTTCGCTGAAGCCGCGCAGAAAGGCGCGCACTTCATCGAACTGGCCTGCCAGCGCGGCATTCCGCTGTTGTTTCTGCAGAACATCACCGGCTTCATGGTCGGCCAGAAGTACGAAGCCGGGGGCATCGCCAAGCACGGCGCCAAGTTGGTGACTGCCGTGGCGTGCGCGAACGTGCCGAAGTTTACGGTGATCATCGGCGGCAGTTTTGGCGCGGGCAACTACGGCATGTGCGGCCGCGCTTATGACCCGCGCTTTCTGTGGATGTGGCCCAACGCGCGGATCGGCGTCATGGGCGGCGAACAGGCCGCAGGCGTGCTGGTGCAGGTCAAGCGTGAACAGGCCGAACGCAGCGGCCAGACGTTCAGCGCCGAGGAGGAAGCGGCGTTGCGCCAGCCGATCCTCGATCAGTACGAGCATCAGGGCCATCCCTGGTATTCCAGCGCCCGGCTGTGGGACGACGGTGTCATTGACCCCGCCCAGACCCGCGACATTCTCGGCCTGGCCATCAGCGCCTCGCTCAACGCCGCCATCGAACCGACCCGCTTCGGCGTGTTCCGGATGTGACCCGAGAGAATCGCCCCATGAATGATTTCGCCACCCTCGACATCGCCCTCGACCCACGCGGGTTCGCCACGCTCTGGCTCAACCGGCCGGAGAAAAACAACGCCTTCAACGCGCAGATGATTCGCGAACTGATCATTGCCCTGGATCAGCTGCAGCGGGACGACAGCCTGCGGTTTCTGCTGGTGCGCGGACGCGGCCGACACTTCAGCGCCGGTGCCGATCTGGCCTGGATGCAGGAGTCCGCCAACCTCGACTACAACACCAACCTGGGCGACGCCCGCGAACTGGGCGAGTTGATGTACAACCTCGCCAAGTTCAAGGCGCCGACCCTCGCCGTCGTGCAAGGCGCGGCCTATGGCGGCGCACTGGGCCTGATCAGTTGCTGCGACATGGCCATCGGCGCCGATGACGCGCAGTTCTGCCTCTCGGAAGTGAAGATCGGCCTTGCTCCGGCGGTGATCAGCCCGTTCGTGGTGCAGGCGATTGGCGAACGTCACGCGCGACGCTACGCGCTGACCGCCGAACGTTTCGACGGCACCCGGGCGCGGCAGATCGGCCTGTTGGCCGAGTGTTACCCCGCTGCCGAGCTGGAACAGCACCTGGAACACTGGATCGCCAACCTGATGCTCAACAGCCCCCAGGCCATGCGCGTCAGCAAAGACCTGCTGCGCGAAGTCGCCGACGGTGAGCTGACCCCTGCCCTGCGCCGCTATTGCGAGAACGCCATTGCCCGCATTCGCGTCAGCGCCGAAGGCCAGGAAGGTCTGCGCGCGTTTCTGCAAAAGCGCGAACCGGCCTGGCGCGGCGAGCCGCGCACGCTATCCCAACCGCTGCAAGGCCCGCGGCCCCCACAAGGAGAGTCGCACTGATGAGCGTCCCGCACATGCAACCACTGAATTCGGTGCTGATCGCCAACCGTGGCGAAATCGCCTGCCGCGTCATGCGCACGGCCAAGGCCATGGGCCTGACCACCGTCGCCGTCCACAGCGCCACCGACAGCAACGCGCGGCACGTCCGTGAGGCGGACATCGCGGTGAACCTCGGGGGCAGCAAGCCCAGCGAAAGCTATCTGCAAATCGACAAGCTGATCGAAGCAGCCAAAGCCAGCGGCGCCCAGGCCATCCATCCCGGTTATGGGTTTCTCTCGGAAAACGCAGGTTTTGCCCGCGCGGTGGAACAGGCCGGCCTGATTTTCCTTGGCCCGCCCGCCTCGGCCATTGACGCCATGGGCAGCAAATCAGCGGCCAAGTCGCTGATGGAAACCGCTGGCGTGCCACTGGTGCCCGGCTATCACGGCGATGCTCAGGACGCCGCGACCTTCCGCGAAGCCGCCGCCCGGATCGGTTACCCGGTGCTGCTCAAGGCCACCGCCGGCGGTGGCGGCAAGGGCATGAAGGTGGTCGAGCGCGACGAGGATCTGGCCGAAGCGCTGGCGTCCGCGCAACGTGAGGCGCAGTCGTCGTTCGGCGACTCGCGCATGCTCGTCGAAAAGTACGTGCTCAAGCCGCGCCATGTGGAGATTCAGGTCTTTGCCGACCAGCACGGCCACTGCCTGTACCTCAACGAGCGCGACTGCTCGATTCAGCGCCGTCACCAGAAGGTCGTCGAAGAAGCCCCGGCGCCGGGCCTGACACCGCACATGCGTCAGGCGATGGGCGAAGCGGCGGTGCGCGCGGCACAGGCGATCGGCTACGTCGGCGCCGGCACGGTGGAGTTTCTGCTGGACGCCCGGGGCGATTTCTTCTTCATGGAAATGAACACGCGCCTGCAGGTCGAGCACCCGGTGACCGAGGCAATTACCGGGCTGGACCTGGTGGCCTGGCAGATTCGCGTGGCCCAGGGTGAGCCGCTGCCGATCACCCAGGCCGAAGTGCCGCTGAACGGCCACGCGATTGAGGTGCGGCTGTATGCGGAAGATCCGGCCAACGACTTTTTGCCCGCCACCGGGACGCTGACGCTGTATCGCGAATCATCTGCGGGGCCGGGGCGTCGCGTCGACAGCGGCGTGGCAGAAGGCGACGAGGTCTCGCCCTTCTATGACCCGATGCTCGGCAAACTGATCGCCTGGGGCCAGACCCGTGAACAAGCGCGCTTGCGATTGCTGGCGATGCTCGACGAATTTGCCATCGGCGGTTTGCGTACCAACCTCGGGTTTTTGCGCCGCATCATCGCCCACCCGGCCTTCGCCGACGCGGAACTGGACACCGGCTTTATCCCTCGCTATCAAGAGGATCTGCTGCCAGCGGCCGAGGGTTTGACAGAGGAATTCTGGCAGGTGGCGGCGCAGGCATACCTGAGCACCGCGCCAGTGACGGTCAGAGCCGACGACGCCCATTCGCCCTGGTCGGCCCGCACCGGGCTGCGCCTGGGCGGCCCAAGCGAAGTGACGTTGCACCTGGCGTGTGGCGCAGAGTCTCGAAGCATGGTGTTGCGAAGTGACTCCCAGCAGGGCGTTCGGCTGAACGGCGAGCATTTGCTGATCGAGCAGGACGGCGTGCGCCGGCAGACCCTTGCGATCCGCCGGGCTGACACGCTTTACCTGCAATGGCAGGGCGATGTGCATGGGATCCGCCCGGTTGACCCGATTGCCGACGTGGATTCAAACCACGGCCACCACGGCGGCCTCACCGCCCCCATGAACGGCAGCATCGTTCGGGTGTTGGTCGGCGTGGGCGAACAGGTGCAGGTCGGCACTCCGCTTGTGGTCCTGGAAGCGATGAAAATGGAACACAGCATCCGCGCGAACACCGCCGGCACCGTGACAGCGCTGTATTGCAGCGAAGGTGAGATGGTCAAGGAAGGGACAGTGCTGGTGGAGTTGGCCGCTGAATAAATGTCAAAACCCCGGTGGGATCGGGCGTGAACTCGAATGTAGGACCGGCTTCAGCCGGGGAGACGTCAGGTGGCGCACCGCAAAATCGATGGCGTTCACAATGGCCTCTTCCCGGCTAAAGCCGGTCCTACTGTTGCACCGCGTGCAGCCAGTGAGATTGTGTGGGTTTCACCCACGCATAGCGTGGCATGCAATGAGATCGAGCGTGAACTCGAATGTAGGACCGGCTTCAGCCGGGAAAGCGTCGGTCGTCACGCCGCGAAATCGAGCGTGGCAATTCCGGCCTCTTCCCGGCTAAAGCCGGTCCTACTATTGCACCGCGTGCAGCCAGTGAGATTGTGTGGGTTTCACCCACGCATCGCGTGGCATGCAATGAGATCGAGCGTGAACTCGAATGTAGGACCGGCTTTAGCCGGGAAGACGTCAGGTGGCGCACCGCAAAATCGATGGCGTTCACAATGGCCCCTTCCCGGCTAAAGCCGGTCCTACTAAAACAATGCGTCAGTGAGATCGGGTGCGAACTCGAATTGTAGGACCGGCTTCAGCCGGGAAAGCGTCGGTCGTCACGCCGCGAAATCGAGCGTGTCAATACCGGCCTCTTCCCGGCTAAAGCCGGTCCTAAGCGATGCATCCAGTTCGATGAGAGGAGGCCTGACCGGCTGCAGTGGTCTAATTTCCCCGGACACCTCGATAAGTGGAAAATACATTTATCGAGGAGTTCTACATGACCAGAAAACGCAACAGGTTTGATGACAGCTACAAACTGGAAGTCGTAAAGATGGTCAGGGATCAGGGGCTGACCGTTCCGCAGGTTTGCCAGGACCAGAATCTCGGTGAGACGGCCGTACGACGGTGGATCCGCCAATACGACGCCGAGCAGTTGGGCCAGGCCGGGATAGGAAACCCGCTGACGGCTGAGCAACAGCGCATTCGGCAGCTGGAGCAGGAAAACCGGCAGCTCAAGATGGACAACGACATCCTAAAAAAGGCTACCGCCTTCTTTGCCCGCGAACTGAAGTGACGTATCGGCTTGTTCGGCAACTGCAACAGAAGGCTTATCCGGTGGCGCATGTCTGTCGTCTGCTGAACGTCAGTCGATCAGGTTTTTACGAGGCCCGTAAGCGTGCACAAGCACCTGTTCGGCTCAGTTGTCCCATTGTCGCGCAGCTCAAGGCATCGTTTGCCGTGAGCGACGGCTGCTCCGGCAGCCGCTCTTTAACCAAGGCTCTGCGGGCCAAGGGCATGGAAATAGGCCGCTATAAAGTCCGCCGCCTGATGCGAGCCCATGGTTTGCGCTCGGCGTGGAAACCTAAGTTTGTGCATACGACCGACAGCAAGCATGACCTGCCAATCGCTGAAAATGTGTTGAACCGTCAGTTTGAACCGCAGGCTGTGAATACCGCCTGGGTCGCCGACATTACCTACATAGGAACGCGCAGCGGCTGGCTCTATCTGGCCGTGGTGCTGGACTTGTTCTCGCGCAAGATCGTGGGTTGGGCGATGGCCCCAAACATGCCTGCAGAGCTGGTGTGCAGCGCGATGCAGATGGCCGTCGCGCAGCGTCAACCGCCGCCTGGCCTGATCGCTCACTCCGATCGCGGCAGCCAATATGCGAGCGCAATCTACAGATCGCTGCTGGCCAGGCACGGCATGCAGCAAAGCATGAGCCGTAAGGGCAACTGCTGGGACAATGCGGTGATGGAACGCTTCTTCCTGAGCCTGAAAATGGAGCGGGTATGGCGGCGCAATTACGCCAACCATGGCGAAGCGGTACGCGACATCACTCAATATATCGTTGGTTATTACAACAACGAGCGGCTGCACTCAAAACTGGGGTATCTGCCACCGACCGTTTACGAACGGACGGTGGCCTTGAAACAACCTATCGAGGTGTCCGGAATTAGTTGACCACTACAGGCCTCCTCCGTGTCTTTACGCCGCTACTTCATACAACTTCAGCACTTCAACCTCACCACTGACCAGGCTCTGGCGCATCCGTGCCGCCTGCAGTGCCGCCGCTTTCATCGCGCTTTCCTTGACGTGACCATAACCGCGAATCCGCTCCGGCAGGCGCGCCAGATTCAGCGCGGTGTGCCGATTGCCGGCACTCAGGTGGCCAAGGATCAGCTCGATGTCGCCCACATAAGCATCAATCAACTCGCGCTCCTGTCGACGCTCGATGCTGCGGCCGAACGGATCGAGCACCGTGCCACGCAAGAATTTGAAGCGAGCCAGCACGTCGAACGCCTTCAGCATCCACGGCCCGAAACTGCGTTTGCGCGGCACGCCGTTGTTCGGGTCACGCTTGGCGAGCCAAGACGGCGCCAGATGAAACTCGATGCGGTAATCGCCTTCGAACTGCGCTTGCAGCTGACGGGTGAAATCGCCGTTGCTGTACAGCCGCGCCACTTCGTACTCGTCCTTGTAGGCCAGCAGCTTGAAGTAGTTAAACGCCACCGCCTCGGTCAACGCAGGCGGCTGGCCCGGGAACAGCCGCGCTTCGGCCTCCCGCACACGGTTCACCAGCGTCAGGTACCGCTCGCTGAGCGCACCATTCTGATAGGCGATCAAACCGTGAACATTGCGCGTGACACGCTCCTCCAGGGTCAGGTGCTCAGGGTCCGGCGTTGGCTGGGTCTGCGGATTGGCGGCCGCTTGCACCGCCGGGAGGTCAAACGCGGCACGACGCCCCCACAGGAACGCTTGCTGGTTCAGATTGACCGCCACGCCGTTAAGCTCGATGGCCTTTTCGATGGCTGCAGAGGTCAACGGAATCAGTCCCAGCTGGAAGGCATAGCCCAGCATGAAGAGGTTGCTGGCGATACTGTCACCCATCAGTTTGGTCGCCAGATCCGTCGCTTGCACGAAATGCGTTTTATCAGCGCCGACGGCTTCGCGGATGGTCTGCATCATCGCTTCGGCCGGAAATTCAGCGTCGGGATTGCGGGTGAATTCAGCCGTTGGCGTCTGCTGGCTATTGATCACCGCATGGCTTTTCGCGCTGTTGAGCTTGGCGATGGCATCAGGGCCCGACGCCACCAGCAGGTCACAACCCAGCAGCAGATGCGCCTCACCAGCGGCAATGCGCACGGCGAACAGATCTTCCTGCCGCGCGGCGATGCGAATGTGACTGACCACCGGCCCAAACTTCTGCGCCAGGCCGGCCTGGTCGAGGACGCTGCAGCCCTTGCCTTCCAGATTGGCCGCGTAACCCAGCATCGCGCCGACAGTGGTCACGCCCGTTCCGCCCACACCCGGCAGCAGAATGTTGTATGGCTGAGCGAGGCTCGGCAGCGTCGGCTGCGGCAGCTCCGCGAAGGCCTGGGCCTGCTTGGGCAACTGTGGCTTGCGCAGTTTGCCGCCGTGCACCGTCACGAAGCTGGGGCAAAAGCCCTCGACGCAGCTGAAATCCTTGTTGCACGCGCTCTGATCGATTTCGCGCTTGCGCCCTTCCGGTGTTTCCTTCGGCAGCACCGACAGGCAACCCGATTTGACGCCGCAATCGCCACAGCCTTCGCACACGGCCGGGTTGATAATGGCGCGTTTGTCCAGATCGACCATCGTGCCGCGTTTGCGGCGACGGCGTTTTTCCGTGGCGCAGGTCTGGTCGTAGATGATCACCGACACGCCCTTGAACTCACGCAGTTCGCGCTGCACGGCGTCCAGGTCGCTGCGGTGGTGGAAGGTGGTGATCGGTGCAAACTGCTCGCGGCTCGGGTATTTCTCCGGCTCATCCGAGACCAGCGCAATGCGCTGAACGCCTTCGTTGAACACCTGCCGGCTGAGCTGATCCACCCGCAACACGCCATCGATGGGCTGGCCACCGGTCATGGCGACGGCGTCGTTATAGAGAATCTTGTAGGTGATATTGACCTTCGACGCGACGGCCGCCCGCAGCGCCAGGTGCCCGGAGTGGAAGTACGTGCCGTCGCCAAGGTTCTGGAACACGTGGGGCGTTTCAGTGAAAGGCGCCTGGCCTATCCAGGTCACGCCCTCACCGCCCATCTGGGTGAACGTCTCGGTTTCCCGGTCCATCCAGATGGTCATGTAATGGCAGCCGATACCGGCCAGGGCGCGACTGCCCACGGGTACGCGGGTCGAGGTGTTGTGGGGGCAGCCGGAGCAGAAATGCGGGGTGCGCTGGGTGTTGAACAGCGGCGCGGCGAGGGCTTTTTCCTTGTCGGCCAGAAACTGCAGGCGTGCCTCGATTTTCGGGCTGCTGTAGATCGGCGCAAGGCGTTTGGCGATGACGCGGGCGATCATTGCCGGCGTCAGTTCAGCCAGGTTGGGCAACAGCGAGCGGCCTTCTTCATCGAACTCACCGACCACGCGAGGGCGCTGATCCACCGGCCAGTTGTACAGCTGACCGGTGAGCTGATCCTCGATCACGCTGCGTTTTTCCTCGACCACCAGGATTTCGTCCAGCCCTTCCGCGAAGCCGTGCACTGACACCGGTTCCAGCGGCCAGCTCATGCCGACCTTGAGCACGCGAATCCCCACCGAGGCGCAGAGGTCTTCGTCGATGCCCAGCTCTTCCAGGGCCTGACGTACGTCGAGGTACGACTTGCCGGTGGTGATGATGCCCAGCCGCGGCTGCGGCGAATCAATGACCACTTTGTTGAGGTGGTTGGCACGGGCGAACGCACGGGCGGCGTAGATTTTGTAGGTATTGAGCCGCGCCTCTTGAGCCAGCGGCGAGTCGGGCCAGCGAATGTGCAGGCCGCCTTCGGGAATCTGGAAGTCTTCGGGAATCTGGGTCTGGATGCGCAGCGGATCGACTTCGACCACGGCCGACGAATCGACGTTTTCGGCGATGGTTTTCATCGCCACCCAGCAACCGCTGTAGCGCGACAGCTCCCAGCCGATGATGCCGTAGTCGAGGATTTCCTGGACGTTGCTGGGGTTGAGCACCGGGATCATCGAGGCGATGAACGCGTGTTCACTCTGGTGCGCGATGGTCGACGATTTGCAGCCATGGTCGTCGCCAGCGAGGATCAGCACGCCACCCTTTTCGGCGACGCCGGCCGAGTTGCCGTGCTTGAACACGTCGCCGCAGCGGTCAACGCCCGGGCCCTTGCCGTACCAGAGGGCGAAGACGCCATCGTACTTGCCGTGGGGGAACAGATTGACTTGCTGACTGCCCCAGACCGCCGTCGCGGCGAGCTCTTCGTTGACGCCCGGCTGGAAATGAATGGCGTTCTGCTGGAGATAATCCTTGGCGTCCCAGAGGCTCTTGTCGAGGTTGCCCAACGGCGAGCCGCGATAGCCCGAGATAAACCCGGCGGTGTTGAGCCCGCGGGCTTCATCGCGCTGCTTCTGCAGCATCGGCAGGCGGGTCAGCGCCTGGGTTCCGGTCAGGTACAGATTGCCGGTTGCGAGTCGGTACTTATCGTCCAGACGAATATCAGCCAGGGACATTCAGGCACTCCTTTGTTTTTATTAGTGCGTTTTGAATGCGGCGCCAGTGGCGTGTGCAGCCTTGCCAGCGCCTCGCCGTCAGGACGGTTCAGCCCGACGGTCACAGACAAAATACTGCCTGCGCGGCAGAGGCTTTTTCTTCCTAAATCGACGCGAATCTGCTCATATCGTGCATGCCCGTTCCCGTTCAAGAATAAAAAAGGGTCAATTCATGCAGGTCAAGCTCAGCCCCATCGATCGCAAGATCCTCCGTCTGTTGCAGCACGACGCCAATCTGTCCGCCGCCGAGATCGCCGAGCGCGTCGAACTCTCGCAATCGCCCTGCTGGCGGCGCATCAATCGTCTGGAAGAAGAAGGCATCATCGAGCGTAAAGTCGCCCTGCTCAACCCGGCCAAACTCGGGCTGACCATGACCGTGTTCGTCGACGTCAAGCTGTCCGGGCACGGGCGCAAGTACCTGACGGAGTTCGAGGAGGCGATCACCGGGTTTCGAGAGGTGCTGGAGTGCTACACGATGGCCGGCGACATGGATTTCCTGCTCAAGGTGGTGGTGCAGGACATCGCCAGCTACGAGCGTTTTCTGCGCGACCACCTGCTGCAAAGCCCCCATGTGCAGGAAGCGCATTCGAACATCGCGATGAGTGTGGTGAAGCGTACGACAGAACTGCCGATCGACTGAGCTGCCGATTGACTGAGGCGCAGGCAACGAGCGCCCACGCAGAAAAACTCTTTTCACCGGGGCGCGAAAAAAGCATTGACTCTCAAATGGGAATGATTATTATTGAGCGCAACCAGTCGCGAGACTGGCTGGTAACCCAGAAGCCTTAGGTCGGCTTCCGGATTATCTCCTCATCAGGCTAATCACGGTTTTTGACCCGGCTTATAGCCGGGTCTTTTTTTTATGCCCTTTTCGGGTCTGGGTTCGGTCGGGTGTTGCGTCTTCAGGCTAATGAAGAGGGTTCGACAGTGATCTGTCTTTTCGATGGCGCGCATCATAGCAAATGGAGCGAGCAATGCACCGTTGCCGCTGTCAAAAACTGACACATTCAGTAAAAAACACCCGTTAAAGATCCGAACGCACTCCCGTTGTTTTCCGCGACCGCCGCTATTCAAACAGTGAGCAATACGCCATGACTCAGCCGTTCGATTCGTTGATGACCGCCTCCACCGTGCCGCCTGCCCTGGGCGCGAGGGCTGAAACCGACCTGTACCGACGCCGTCTTCAGCGGTTGCCGCGCAGGGTTCAGCAGGTGTTTCTGCTGAGCCGCCTCGACGACTTTTCCTACACCGACATCGCCCAACTGCTTGATATCGACGCCACCGCCGTCGAACGCTGCATGACCGCAGCGCTCGAACGTTGTGTCAGCGAATCCGCCGAACATGACCCGGCCCGAGCCATTTTGCTTCAGGCCCTGCGCTGGTACGTGCACCTGCAAAGCCCCCAGGCCACCGCCAGTCAGCGCATCGAATTCCGTCACTGGCTCGACGCCGATCCCCGACACCTGGCAGCCTTTCAAAACAGTGAGCAGTTCTGGCGCACGCTTCATGCACCCGCTGCGATTCTGGGCGCCAGTGGCTGGCATCGGCGCAAACCCCGCGCCTATGTCGGCTGGTTGCTGATGACGGTGCTGCTGTGCGGTCTGCTGGTGACTGCCGAGGCGTACAGCTGAGTCAGGCTCCGACCCTTTGGCGAACGATTCTGTCGCCGTGCCCCCGCTGGTTGCGTGTAAAGTAATTGTCATAACAGCCCAGTGAGGGAATCAGGCGCGGCCTGCATTACCTCCCGATGGCCCCGTAATGGCAGATCATGCAATCAGGACGCTCCCGTGACTCAAACCGCCCTTAATATCTCCGCCGATTTCGACAGCGGCAACATCGTCGTGCTCGACGCCAGCAACCCGAAAGCGGTGCAACTGGCGATTCGCCCTGACACCAAGAGCGCGCACTTCCAGTGGTTCCATTTCAAGGTCGACGGCCTGCAGATCGGCGAGCCCCACGGTTTCAGCCTGACCAATGCTGGCGAGTCGAGCTACAACGGCGCCTGGACCGGCTATAACGCGGTCGCCTCCTACGATCAGAAAACCTGGTTCCGCGTGCCGAGCCAGTTCGACGGCCGTGCGCTGAACTTCGAGCTGACGCCCAGCGAATCCCAGGTGTGGTTTGCCTACTTCGAACCCTACAGCCGCGAGCGCCACGACTGGCTGGTGAATGAAGCGCTGGACAAGGCCGGCACCGAGCTGCTGGCCACCGGCAAGAGCGTCGAAGGCCGGGACATCCCGCTGCTGCGCAAGGGCGACGGCGCGGCGGGCAAGCGCAACATCTGGATCATTGCGCAACAGCACCCCGGCGAGCACATGGCCGAGTGGTTCATGGAAGGCATTATCGACCGGCTGCAGGAAGACGACCCTGAACTGCAGGCGTTGCTGGCGTCGGCGAACCTGTACCTGGTGCCGCACATGAACCCGGACGGCTCATTCCACGGCCATCTGCGCACCAACGCTCAAGGCAAGGACCTCAACCGCGCCTGGCAGGACACGACCCCCGAGCTCAGCCCGGAAGTGTGCTTCGTCAAAACCCAGATGGAAAAATACGGCGTGGACATGTTCCTCGACGTCCACGGCGATGAAGAAATTCCCTATGTCTTCACCGCCGCCTGCGAAGGCAATCCGGGGTACACCGACCAGCAAGCCCGATTGGAAGCGGATTTCCGCGCCCGGTTGGGCGGCTTGACCCGGGACTTCCAGAGCAAATACGGCTATCCGAAATCGGCGCCGGGCCAGGCCAACATGAACCTGGCGTGCAACAGCGTCGGTGAGCGTTACAAGTGCCTGTCGCTGACGCTGGAAATGCCGTTCAAAGACAACGATGACGCACCGGATGTCATCACCGGCTGGTCGGGCCAGCGCTCGAAACAGCTCGCCCGCGATGTGCTGACCACGCTGGGGCAGATGGTGTCAGTGCTGCGCTGAGGCGTGAGCTGACTTTTATTACGGTCCAGAAACGCCATCGCCAGCGGGTTCGCGCCTGCTGGCGATGGCGTCAATCGCGGTGACGACAGGCATCAATCCCGCGATTTCCCCCTCAGCATGCTGTCCAGCACCTCATCCCTCCTCACCCAGCCGTGAAACAGTGCGGCAGCCAGATGCGCGAGAATCGTCAGGAAGAACAGGTACGCCAGGTAGGCGTGGGCCTTGCGCAGCAGCGCGAAGGTGTCCGGGTTGGCGGCAACGATGGACGGCAGCCGTACTGAACTGCCGAGCATGACCGGATCCCCGGCGGCGGAAATCATCGCCCAGCCAATCAGCGGCATCGCCAGCATCAGCGCATACAGCACGTAATGCGACAGCTTCGCCGCCAGCGCCTGCACGGCCGGCAAGTCAGCCGGTAACGGCGGCGTCACCGTGGTCACACGCACAATGATCCTGACGATGACCAGCAGCAGAATCGCAATGCCCAAAGGCTTATGCAGGTTCAGCAGCCATTCATGGCGCTCGGACACCGACGCGACCATGCCGGCGCCGATGAACAGCATGGCGATGACCATCAGCGCCATCACCCAGTGCAGCAGGCGCGCCAGTGGGGCGAAATGCTTGACGGGCGTGCTCATGGCTGTTTCTCCAGGGCGGGTTCGGCTTTCAACTGATCGACTTCACTGGTGCGGCGCATGTAGGACGCGGCGTAGGCCGCCGATCGCGCGGCGAGCAACGGGTCATCCGAGCCTTCGATGCCACTGGGCAAAATCAGCGGGTCGTAATTGATGTCGCGGCAGTCGCCGTTCAACTGCGAGCTGTCGGCGTTGACCACCAAGGTCCCGGCTTCCACTGTCTTGTGCTCGCCGGACCAGGCTTTGGATGCGTCGTTGGTCGGGTCCTGGGGGTTGGCCAGGGTCAGCACCAGCTTCCAGCGTTGTGGCCCGCTCGCCAGTCTTTCGTTGAGGTCCTTGTCCAGGTACTCCTTGGTATCCGGCGCCGGTGCCGCATCGGTCGCCTCCGGCACCAGACTCCAGCGCACCGGCTGACGCTTGCCATCGGCGTTCACCAGCACGAAGGCGTTGACGCTGTTGTAGGTCTCGGTGACGAAACTGGCCGACGGCTTGGCGGTCTTGACCCACGCCAGAAACGGCTGGGCTTCCGGGTGCGCGGCGAAGAACGCCGGGGGTTTCGCCGGGTCGGGCTTGCCGGTCTTGGGGTCAGGTCCGGTGGCGATTTGCAGATCGATGAAGGCCTCAGGCGTGCCGACCGGGAACACCGGCATGCTGTTCATGCCCGTGCGCCATTGCTGGCCGTTGGGCTGGGTGAACTGCAAGGCGAAACTGCGCAATGGCGCGGCGCTGTCGGGGGAATACGGATTGCCCGTGGGCACGGCCAGGCGGCCGATCACCGGGGTGCGCCCGCTGGCGAAGACTTCGGCTTTGGAGAGGCTGGCAGCGGCGCCGTTGCTCTCGAACACGCCGGCGACGCAGATGCCTTTCGGGTGGTTGCGACGGTAACCGGGATGCACACCGTTGTTGCGTTCGAAGACGTCAACCACCCGCGCCGGTGTCAGTCGCTGTGGGTCGAGGCTGCCATTGACGTAGGCAAACGCGCCGGCGGCGATCAGCACGATCAGGCCAATGCCGGCCAGACGCGCCAGTTTTTCGGGATTACTCAGCGGGGGCTTACGGGGATACGGTGGCTCACGGTCAATCATCGATAACACTCCGGGCTTCTAGCCTCTGGGGACAGCGGATGGTGTAGGACGAGCGCCTCATTGCTCTCCATTGTTTATAGGCAAGTTCTTGGCATCTATCGACGCCAGCGCCTTTTTTCTCAGTACCTCGGTATACCGGTGTGACGGCGGTTTCAGTTCGGTCCGCGTACCGGAAAGCTCTATTACCTCGATCCTGGTCCTACAAAATGAGCAAGGGACGCGCTACCGTTGGATCACAAACGGGAAGGATATTTTGAGCAAGATATAGCGAGCGCTCGGGGCAATGGCCCCACAGGCTAATGGGTGGAATAGTTCGAGAACATTACACTCGAAGTAGCTGAATCAAGCATTTAACAGCATCACCTAATTGCCGATGACACGGTGATCAAACGCCCACGCTGGTACTGAGTCAATCGCCAGCGATACCGGTTTCGACCCAAGTGCGCTACCCACCTGAACGTGGCTTTATTGAGGGGCAGGGCGAAAATATTTCTCTTGAGGGAGACCCCTGAATTCGAGCATACGTGTAAGTCCTCGATATTTGGCGCCCGATAGAAAAGGTTGAATAGGCTCCCCCAGCCGGTTAGCACGAGGCGCGCAGCACGTTTTTTTTGTATTCAGCGACCAGCCATGCGACGCATGTGCTCTTTTCATAAACGACGTCATCAATTTGGCTAACCTCGTTGATTTCCATGGCGGTGCCACATAGAAAGGCGCTGTCAAAGTGGCCCAGTTCCGAGCAGGAGATATCGCGTTGCACAACCTGCAAACCCAGTGCGGGAGACAGTTCTTCGATGATGACGCGACGGGTAATACCTGCCAAGGCCATTTCGGTGGTTGGCGTAATGAGTTGGTTTCCCTTCACAAAAAAGATGTTGGATCCACTCGACTCGCAGACGGTGTCAGTCGTCGAAAGGAACAGCACATCGTCGAATGCGTCACTTTTGTCACGAAAGCTCAAGAAGCTGAGCGCATACGTGGACGAGTTCTTCGCCTGATAGGGGTGACAGTGAGCGGGAGCTCGGCGCCAATTGGCAATCGTCAGACGGTAAGGTGTGGTGGCGGACTTGGGGGCGAATGGCAGGACAAATATCACCACTTTGGTGCGACAGCCACGCCCCATGAAGCTCACGTCGGCGTTGTCATAGAACACGACGATTTTGATATAAGCGTCTACAAGTTCGTTGCGCACCAGAAGTTCATTGCAAACGTCGGTCAGCGTGGCGTTACTGTAGCGCAACTCGTGTTTAAACAACTGCGCCGACTGTTGCAGTCGTTGCAGATGTTCCTCGCATTTGAAAATGTCTGCGCCGTAACTGCGCATGCCCTCGTACACCGATGAGGCATAAGAAAGCGAGTGAGTGTCGGGCGAAAAAGTCATCTGATCCGCCTGGAAGTATTGGCCGTCCAGCCACGCGATCGCCGTAGTCATGGTCCATTCCCTCGTTGATGATTAACGTAGTCTTTATGGCAGCGCGGGGATTCAGTGAGTGACGACTTCACGTGCAGTCAGTGCGTTGTAGAACTCGCCCTTGACCAAGCCTTCGCCTTCGTAACTGTTCGGACGTCCACCTTGAAGCTCAAGTTCTCTGAGGATGGACTCGTAGTCGTCAACGGGGAGAATCCTGAAGTCCATGCTCACGCGCGTCATGTTCTCAGTGTTCTCTGCGGTCCCGTGTAATACCCGAGGATCGAACATCAGACACTGGCCATAACGAAGGTTGACTGGCATTGCGTCCGTCTGAAGAGCTGAGATCAATTGTGGCCGTTGCTTTGCATAATCGAAAAAAGCGACCCGGCTGTCCTTATATTCGTCGTAGCTGTATTCCTGCGTTTGGGCGAAAGATTTCAGGGTGCGGATGCTGGCGTGCTTGGAGCAAACGCTGAGTGCCGCGGTATTCTTGACGTCGCAAAATGGCAACCACATGTTGATTTGCTGGAAGTAGTCACCCAACAGGGTGTCCGAGTGGTGGGTGAATAATTCACCGTCCGGAAGCCTGTAACGATCATCCAGTTTTCCGGGGATGTGGTACCGAACTAACGGGTTATGTTCGAACACGAAATCGAAACCCAGGTGTTGGCTAAGCCAATTAACAAATTTATAGTACGCTTCGATCATGGGCGCACCCAGTGTTTGTAGTGGGTCATGCCAATGGCCGGAGTCCTCCAGGTGCTGAACGATTTGTTCCCGACTAAGGCATTCATGAATCTTGTTCAGCAAAAAATCATTCCTGAGATTGTAGACATCGACCAGCGTCTGCTGAAGTGTGCCGGACAGGTCAAAGTTCGACGTTGGATAATCCAGTATCGTGATGCCATTCTCTATGACATGTTCGCTATCGAGCTGCCGACCTATATCGAAAAAAGACATAATAACTCCTTGTTAGCTGTCTCTCTTGGTTGAAAAATCATGCATTTTTTTTTGCTGACTTGTTCTGATGGGGATTAGCCAGTTTTCCAGGTTGACCACCCGGTTGGAACCCATACGTTTTTTTATATCAATGGCGCCGCGACCCAGACAACTGATTTTATATCCCAATTCGTCAGCCACTCGGTACAGCTGGTAGTAATCGCTGACATACAAGTTAATCCCCTGCGGCACATGGCTTCGATTTTGACCTTGCACCAATTGGGAAAAAACATTGGATCGCTCATCCGCGTAGCTTAGGGAGCCATAGACAGGCACATTGCTCACTTTTTCGTAGTTTATTTTTATGTAGTATTTTGAACCTTCTGTCGAGCGTGCCAACGCCTGCATCGCCTCGAGGGAGTATAAATTCCTGACGTGCTGATATTTTTCCACGTTGAACGACTGCAGCGTTGAAAAAACCTTCAGTACGTTGCTGTCTTCAAGCAACTCGCTAAGGCGATACACTTGCGTATGGCAAAATTCCTCAGCCCTCCGGGTCAGGCGTACCATTTCTTTATACGACTTTCTGCCCATAGTCGCGAGCAGGCAATCGTCAAGTTTCCCCTCAACGCGCAGATACGCGACTTGCATGAAGGGCACCGGAATGATGTCTGTTTCGTATTGCTGGCGCAGCGATCTGCCGGTCTTTTCCAAGGAGGGTACCAATAGCCAGTCGGCGGTATGTGCGTCTTGTATCAATCGGTTCAAGAACTCCGGCTCTGGCTGCGCGGTGACCGGCAGGTAAAAAAAACCGGGCGCCACATAGGCCTGTTCCTGATGCAGGGCGCTATGCTGATCCGCCGTCCCTTTAAGCGTTGCTTCCCAGTGGGCAATCTCGCTCAAGGGCAGTTGTGGGTGAGAGACGCCATAACTGATACAAAATGCATCCCGCTGCGCGTGCAGCTCCATAGTAACGATCCTTATCTAACGGCTTGTGGGGATGTGCTTATGCTATGTTTTCAACCATGCGCTTTTCATGGTTGAAATTGAAGTTCTTGTTTCCCAGCATGGAAAGTTCAGGGTTGTGCGTGATGATGAAAAATAAGGTTTGCGGCAGCGCAGTAATCACTTTCTTGATGAGTTGCAGTTCTTCGGTATTGCTTAGCTCCGATGTCGCCTCGTCGAGAATGGCAATGGTCGGGGTATTGATAGTCAGGTCAAGCAGCGCGAGTCGCTGAAGTTCCGACTTGCTCAGATGTATTTCACCACTCCAGGGAACCTGTTGATTGAAACCATCCGGCAAGCGCTCGATAATATCCGAAAGTCCAAGATACGCCACTCTCTGATCGAGCGCTTCACGTGACGGGCTATTGAAGTGTTCGACCAACAATCCCGGTTTGAATATCGGACTGGATGTCAGTAACTGCACCTCTTCGGTATGTTGTCGTGCCAGATACCCATCAGTGCCACCCAGTGTAGAGACCTCCCCCAGACTTGGCAGCAAGCTGCCCACCACAAGATTGGCAAAGGTTGACTTACCAACGCCGCTCGCCCCCGTGATCACAACCACATCATGCTTCTGAAATACCTGGTCGAATTGTTCGAGCACCGTTGTTCCGCTGCGCGGGTTAATAAAAGTGACGTTTGAAAACGACACCAGTGGCGCTTTTTTACCAGCCTGTTGGCGTTTTGGCGCTGTCGCCGGGAAGGCGCCAACCACCAGGCGATCGGCACTGTCGAGGACTTGCCGCAGTTCCACCGCACATCTGCCCAAGCGGGCAAAAATCGCAATCAGGCTGTAGGAGAGACTCACTGCCAGCACGTTAGCAATGGTGGTTGTGCCGGTGGTGTGAAAGTAAATCGTTGCAACCACGATACCGGACAGGAAAAAAAAACCCATCAGGTCCAGTTTGTAGCTGTACCAGCGCCGCGTTGCGGCGTTGTCCAAGGAAGCGAATGCCCGAGCGGACAGGCTGGCGCTCAACCAGGCGAGAATACTTGAGTTGCTCATGCTGCTTTCAAATCGGCCGCCATCCCAGTTCAGCGCTTGAACGCGTGAAAACAACACGGAGGTCGCGTCGATTTCCCGGATATTTGACCTTTCCAGCAACTCGCCGGAGCGTCTTGCCCCCCGCCAGTAACAAAGGCCGATTAGCGTCAACGGGAACAGTACGTAGATGCTGTTGAGGACGACGTAGCCCGTGGTAATGAAAAGCAAGGTTGCTGCGCTGATGGTTTCCAGTAACAGGACGGGCAACACTTCATCGACGCGCCGCTGGTCCCATGTCAACTTGTTTTGGCTGTCACGATTGATTTCCTGGCTCAGGCACTCATCCAGGCTAGGGTTCATAAGATGAGAAAAGTAGCGGATGCATTGTGCTGACGCCGCCTCAATACCTTTCCTGACCGTCATTAACGCACCGAAAATTGACAGTAATGCACTCGCAACTAAAACGCCGGACAGTCCGATCAACGATGCCTGCAGGTGAGTGCTCAGATGACCGCTGGCGATAAGGTAGTCGCCGGCAATGGTCAACACTTCCTTGAGCGCCAGCAAGGTGAAGGCAATCAGCGTAGTGATCCCGATACCAAAACCAATAAGGCTGCTCATCATTGACGTGGAGCTGACGTGAGGCTGCTCTGTCGGGTCGTTTGCCGTCGAGCTATTTGCCTGCGTCGCCGAACAGACAGAAACAGGAATTTCAGTCGATGCGGCGGCAAGTCGAGAGCACGGGGCCCCATGAGGGATTTGCACGCCCGTGATCATGCCGTCAGAGACAGTCCAGACTTCCTCGGCGGCGTATTTCTCTTCGGGTTTGTCCGTGACGAACATCACATTGGTGTCGCGCCACGGGCCTTGCAGCAGTGAACTCAACAATCCCGCAGCTAGCGCTTCGTCTAGCCCTGAGGTTGGCTGATCAATGTAGATCCAGTCTGGATGTGCCACCAAAGCTCGGACCAGTTCGATGCGTTTCCCCTGACCTCTCGAAACGTCCCAATGGGTATTCCTGCCATGGCTCCGTTCATTGAGGTAATCGAGGTAAAACTGCTCGGGCAAGCGTGCAAAGGCGATGGCGTTTCGTACTTCTTCGTCTGATAAGTCCCGGCGATACAGGCTCAAGTTTTCGCCAAGACCTCCGCCAAATATCCACGGCTCGTCCGGAATGAAGATTGCCTGGCCGGAAACCTCTGGAAAACGTTGCGCATATCTCCTCAGCACAGACGTCTTGCCACTGCCTGCGGCACCGACGATAGCGATATGTTTCGCCGTGGTGGAAGGCATGGTTGGCATTTCGGGAGGGGGTGTACCGGGCTCACTGCCATCAAGGTACTGCTCTATATGCCTGTGACCGACAAACCCTTGAGAGATGCTTTGCACAATGTCCGGGATGATATTGGCGACCGATCTTAGTCCACCGATCAGTGCGATGGCCGCAAGCACCCCTGGCGCATCGACGTGGCCCAGGTAGACCAGTTGCAACAGTGCCGAGCTCAACAGCGCGGCGATAGGCGTCATTGTCGAGATCAGGCTAATCCCTGCCACCAGACGGGCAGCATGTTTTAGCGAGGCTTCTTCAAGGTTTCGTTTGGCGGCATAGTCCCGAATGAGGTCGGCATTCCAGTTTTTCAGCCAGACCTGGCGCCGATTTTTTGTTGCGAATGCCCCTATTTCTATGCGCTGAGTGGAGTTCAACGACAGCTGTTCATAGGTCATGCTCAATCGCTGGGCAATCCAGAAAACGGTCAGTGAACTGCCGGCAATCACGGCCAACGCGGCCACTGCACTGACACCCAAGGCAAAAAAGAAAAACGTGGACGTGAAGATGACCGTTGCGAGCGCGAGGATGATCGTCACCAATCCTGACCATGATGATTCGACACGTGCCGCTTCACGATCAAACAACGTAGTAAGGCTGAGTGGGAAAGCGTCGTTCTGTGCGGCAGTCCTTTTTACTAAAATCCGTTGTTCCACATAAGAACGGCTGCCGACACCGACCAGCTCAGCCAGAAAGAATGTGTGGTTGAGTGCCAGCCAGGCGCAGTAAGTCAGCGCCAGGCAGGTGGCGCCCTGCGTGATGTTCGAAAGAGCCGGCGAGTCACTCTGCATGAGTTGCGTCAGCAGTGATTTGAGGGTGATTGCGGCGCCAAACGCCGCCGCGGTATGCACCCCGATCGCCAACAGTGCCAACATCACTTCCCGTTTGAGGGCTGCAAAAATCCTGGTATGCAGCCGTCCTTTTCTGCTTCCCCGCGCGTCATGTATGACCGCCTTGCACCAGCGTTGCCAGCGGTGAGCGTGAACGGAATGTGCACCTCGATTTAGTTCAGGCTCAGGTGTCCGAAACCACAGGATCGTCTTCAGGATTTCTGCAATCTTCATGAGGATCAGCTATATACCGGCACTGGTTGAAGAGCGGTAGGTGTTGCGCGCATCAGGTGATCCGAACAGGCGATATCGGCGAATCGATCGCACAGCAGGATGATCATGTTCCAACCCTCGCTCAGGGTTTCACGCAGCTCTTCTATTTCCGTTGGCGACGCCTGGTTCAACAGTTCCACGCCCATGCTGACGTGGCTCCCATCATCTTCACCGTGTTCCTGGAAGTGAGGCATGCTGGCGAATACCCTAGCGGCCTCGCTATGAAATATCTCACCGCTGCCTTCCAGCACTACATGCATCAACAGCGTCTTGACCATGTCGCTTTTGTAGAGCATCTGATGCCTGAACCATTCCATGATGGAATGAAAGGCGGCATCCGATACCGGCGAATGGTGGGTATCACGCTGATTGCGCAGGTTGTTGTTATGCCCTAGTTCTTCCACCAAATGTTCAATGGCGATTTTCTTGTGCGCAGGATCACGGGTCATCGCCACTCGGATATGCAGCAGGTCTTGAAACATGTCTGACCAGGTCTGCAGGCAATCGAGAAGTTTTTCGCGCACGTCGGGTTGATCGATCAAAGGCGAATTGACCAGCGACAACAGTCGGCTGATCTTAAAGCGTTCCAGATAAACCTCGTTATCGCGCATCAGCGCATCGGCGGGCTTCGCAGTATCTTTTTCCTGAGGTTTGAAGACGACGTTCGGTCGTGTGGTGTCTTCGTACAGGGCCTTGCCATTAAATTGGATGGACAGCGCCCAGAAACCCTCTAGAGTGCCTTTGAAACCATGCAATGAATGTGGCCGCACCAACACCATATCACCAGCTTCTATACCGCGTTCGGTCGCCCCCAGGGTCATCCCGGTACCGTCACAAATTAGAATCAGGCTCGCTTCGGGATGTTGATGAACCGACAGTTCCTGATCCTTCTCGAGCCGAACCCAACTAATAGCCAGCTCACTTTGGGACGGAATGAACTCAGCAAGCGCAGGATGCTGGGAGAGTATCTTTACAACGCCCAAATCGTGAGAGGTGCCATTCACCATAACGCTGTTGAGGGTTTCGATATCGTTGCGGGAAATGACTTCCATATCTGCTGCTCCATTTGTTAATAGTTAGCGTGCAAAACTTAGTTGATTCAGACGGTCGATAGCGGTGTAAAACTTTTTTCGGTCATGGCTGGCGATAACCACCAGTCCGACTTTGTCATCATTGGTGTGTGGCCTAACCAGCGGTGGATTGGCCTCGCCCATGACCAGCCTGATAATATCCACTTCCCGCAAGCAGTCCTTGAGAAGATCTGTATCCAGCGGCTCGTAAAAAAGATGAGAGCCAGCGAATTCGTAATGTACCGATTGTTCTAAACTGCTTTTTTCTACGGCACGGCTGTGGAACTGCAATGTTTCCCTGAACAGGTCAACGCCTGTCGTGAGTTCAACCAGCAGCCCAATGTAATCGCCACCCACTCGATTATTGATCTCTATCAGATGAAAATGCCCATCCGCGATGGTGACCTCAATATGGCAAGGACCGTGTGTATGGTTGATAGCCGTTAATAAGCGCTCACAATAACGACTCAGTTGCTTGAACGTGTCGCCGTCGAGATTGTCTGGCGAGATAATGTGCTGCTCTTCTGCAAGGGATGTTTGGTACAGCTGTTTGTTGGTGACCGCCAGGACACGGTGTTGCGAATCGATGGTCAGCGTTTCGACGCTCACTTCCCGACCTTTCAGAAACTCTTCCGCCAGCATGACAAAATTTTCTTGAGGCAGTTCTTCTAGCGTACGCCGTAGAGACACTGGGTCTTTAACGATGAAGACGTTTTCGCTCCCGGAACCTTTCGGGTCTTTCAGGACGATTGCGCCTGCGTGGCGGCTGAAAAAACGTTCGACGTCGGCGCGTGTTCGGCAGGTTTCACTATTGACAGCGAATTCGGTATTTTCAAGTCTGGTGCGCATCAAGGCCTTATCGATGCACGTTTCGCATGTGTCGAAATCCATGCCTGCAATCGCATAACGCTGGCTGGCGCGTGCCGCCGGCAGCAAACCGTCTTCGGTAAATGAAAAAATAAAATCAACGGGTTGAGTCGTTAAGATTTCATCCATTTTTTCGAGCACGGTGGCTTCGGAGAAATCACTGACAAGGTGAATCTTATCGGTCAGTGCCTTGAGGTTGGGACCCACGGAGTCAGCCAGTTGCAAGACGGTGAAATCAAAACCTAAGCCACCATAGTGCATAAAGGTTTCATCATGCCCGCCGATCATCACGATATTCTTCATATATACCTTCAATAGATCGCTCGCCCCAGAAGGGTCGAGCGTGCAAGGAATAGTGGTTACGCCCGTTAACGGCGCGCAGTTAATTGATGCGTCGATACAGATTCATATTGGCAAATAACGCCTGCGCGTATCGGCGACGATAACGAACGACTACAGGTACGCGCACAATATGAAAATTATGTGGTAGGTTTTTTTGATTGTATCGAGCGATCATCAGCCGACGAGGAATTGGCAGATGCCGAGGGCATAATGATAAATATCGTTTTAACCGTGTTGAGCGGAAAAAGATGAGGCGAGGAGTGATCTGAATGAAAATGGAGCGGAAAAGTACACGCACTCATAGCGGCGGTATAAAACATGACAATCCTTTGTGCATTTATATTTTATTGCCTGCAATGAGCAGGATCCTACCTGACGACTGATAATTTCACGGTCGTTTCTAAATGTCAACACAGTAAAAGATTTGAAGGTTATTGCTGGGGGGGCCAGACAGGATCAAGCGGTAAGTCGACACATCTGCAAGGATCAATTGCCCGCAGACAAGGAACGTCCCCGTCACGATTCCCAGGTTCAGCGCCTGCAACTCATATACGCCATGTGCAGCAGAACCTCTTGGTCAGGCGGGGCGATCTGAACCGACTGAACCGCGACTATAGCGACTATAGCGACTGGTCACCGAGGCAGAAACGCTACAAAAGGATCCGCCAGCCCCGCGACAGATGCTGCACCAATCACTATATATGCGGAATTTGAATTCTGAACGGTGCTCAGCGCACACTGGCTAATGCGGCTAGAGGTATATTCCCCGACTCTCCTTTATCTCGGCATCCCCTCTAGTGATCAACGGCATCAAAATGCAGGACCGGCTGTAGTGGAACGACCTCGGTAGTCATACTGCAATATTGCGGGTGTTCATGCCGGCCTCTTCCCCGCTGAACCCGGTTTGCCAAGACATCGCGTGCGCTCAGTGAAATGGGTGCGAACTCGACTGCAGGACCGGCTTCAGCCGGGAAAGCGCCGGATGGCGCGCTGCGAAACCGAGGGTGTACCGCTATCAGCCGTTCAGCTTCGACGGATCACTCTGCAACAGGACCTTGGCATGAATCCCGGCCAGGGTGTCTTTCAGGGTCGACGTGCCACGGCCCTGCTTCGCCTCTTTGTCCTGTTGCAAAGCCTGCTGCAGCACGCTGAGGAAATTCTGGGTCTTGGAGGTGGAGATCGGCGTGTGAGTGTCTTTTTCCAGGCGGCCCATCACGTACTTGGCAATGCGCGTCGACTGGCTGGCCGACTGGCTCAGCGTCGCATCGACCAGTTCGCCTTTTTTATAGCCAATGCTGGCTTTGCTGCTGGCCTGATCGCTGACCTGGTAATACAGGTAGTTCTGGCTCGCGGGATCGGTGCTCAACGACAGCTTCTGCCCGCCTGGCAGGGGCTTGTGATAACTGGCGGTGAGCTGAAATTGCTGGTCCTGGACGATGGTCCGGTTCATCTGGTCGCGTCCTTTGGACTGGGTCGTCTGCGACAGGGTGTAGGCGAAGGTGTCCAGTTCGCCGGGGCGTGCCGGGTTGCCTTCGACGCTCTTCTCGCTGACCGAGGCGCTGAAGTCGCCGAGGCCGGTCAACAGGCCGTGGTCGGTGTCGGTCAGTTCGATCGAATTGACCGTCTGCGGCGCTGTAGACACGCGGGTGTCAGGGTAATTGGAGTGCAGCGTTTTGAACGCGTCCTCGAACATCGACAGCAGCTGCGCGTCGCCGTCACCGCGTTTGCGCGCCGACTCGATCTGGCTGACATAGCCGTCCAGCGCTTTCGCCTGCTGAGCACTGTCACCCCGAATGGCCGCGTTTTTCAGATCCACCGACAGCTCAAGATTCCCCAGCGCGCCACTCATGCGCACCGAACGCTGGTCGGCATCGGCGTGCAGTTCAAGGGTCTGGGCGCTGCCGTCTTCGAGTTTCAAACTGGTTTTCAAATCAACGGAGGCAAAGGCCTTCGAATCGAAATGGGTCAAGGCGTCGAGCTTCAGGGTCGGCGGTTTGGCCGTCAGGCCGTCGATGGCCGACTGAAAACCGTCCGCCATGGCATTCAGCGCGTTGAGCTCGTCGTCGCTGAGGTCGCCCCCGCTCACCTGGGCCTGCACCGCCAGACCGTCGTCCTGACTGGAAAGGCTCAGCTCGATGGTTTTACCGCTGGCGGTTTTCAGCGTCAGGCTGATGCTGTTGGCCGGATGACTGTGCAGGCGGTCCTGGGCGGCAGCGAGCTCTGCAGGCTCCAATGCTTTGCCGGTCGTCGAGCGCAGCACCGATTGGGAAATGTTCTGGCCGGTCTGCGCCAATTGACTGAGCAGCGTCGCGCCCAGGCCCTGGAAGCGACCGGCTGTGGCGGAAGTGCTGAAATTGCCCATCATCGCCAGCGAGACCTTGTCCTGCCGGGTGTACTCCCAGGCGGGCGGTACGTTGGCATCAGGCATCAGGCCACGGACGTTGTAGACCAACGGGGCGCTGACCTTGTCGTCCTGGCCGAGCATGACGACGGACGACGGCGTGGCGCTGGTGGTGGCAGCAGCGGCGTTGTCATTCAGCGCGACGGTGGCCGCCGGTTTGACCACTGGCATCAACTGGGCGGATGAGGTGACCGAAGCAATCGCTGACATGGCACTTCCCTGTTCAAGTGAGTAATAGACTTCTTGAACAGGGTGTCGGCGCGGGCTTTTGTAACTTGAGCGATACAAACATGGGGCAGTCCGTTAAAAGCGATTACGGCAAGGGCTGCCATTTCACTATTTTGTTTCCGCTGGTGGGATCTGCGCCGTAACTCGGCCACAATACGCCCCGATCCCAGGCGCCAGGGCTTTATGCCTTTCGGTTCGCCGCACAACCCGCCACCCCAGGACTGAGCAATGCCCCAAGAGCGAATCGCTGCACTTCGGCTTCCCAAACCCATCCAGGGTGCGATTGACGATCTGGTGCGCGCGTTGAATGCCGCCACCACCAAGGAAGACCTCGAACGCGAGGCCTCCATGGAAATCAGTTTCATCCTCAGCCTGGAGACCAGCCGACGTCTTCGCCCGGCCGATGTAGAAACGCTGTACATGATCTTCGACGACGCCGTGCAAGAACGCCTCAGCCAATTGGGTCAAGACTGATCTGCACGCGCGCCGGATTTTTCCGGCGCATAAGCATCCAATGCCGAGACGGCCCCACGGCCCGCACTTCGAATGCTTTCAGCAAAGGACCCCCCATGACGTTTTACATCTTCCTCATCGCTTGCGCCGCGGCGGCCAGCACCGGCATCATTTTCAAACCGGGCAGCTGGTATGAATCGCTGCAAAAGCCACGCTTCACCCCGCCCAACTGGCTGTTTCCGGTGGCCTGGACGACGATTTATCTGCTGCTGGCCTGGGCCGGTTATCGCCTGACCCTGATCCCCGGCAGCGAAACCGTGCTGGCGTTATGGGCCGCTCAGATTGCCTTGAATACCCTGTGGACGCCGGTGTTCTTCGGCGCCCACCGCATCATGGCGGGCCTGATCATCATTTCGCTGCTGTGGCTGGTGGTAGCCGCCATGGTCGTGCTGGGGATCCAGCTGGACCTCATCACCGGGCTGATCCTGTTCCCGTACCTGGTCTGGCTGACCGTCGCTTCGGCGCTGAATTTTTCGATTCTGCGTCATAACCGGTAACACGGCTCAGGCGGCCCTGGCCCGGCCGGCCTGCTGAATCAGCAGACCGGCCAGCGCCGACACCGCCAGCAAGACTACGACCCCGCCGTAGACATTGGTGGTGGTCACCAAGCCCGCCGTCTTGATCGACACGCCGGCCAGCAGCGCCGGAATGCAGAACGCCAGATAACTCAAAGCCAGAAAGGCCGCCATCAATGCGCCCCGTTCGTGGGCTTGGGCCAGGGGCAGCAACAGCCTCAGGGCGCCGAGAAAACTCGCACCGAAGCCGATCCCCGCCACCACCGCGCCGGTGAAGAACAGCCACAACCAGCCCAGATTCACCGCCGCCAGAATCACTGAAACCCCGATTGCCAGAAAACTGCAGCCCACCAACAAGGCCAGCCGGGGCGCGCGCAAACGCAGGTTATGAATCGAAATCGCACCACTGATGGTCAGCGCTGCCACGGCAAAGCCGCCGTTGAGCACTGAGGTCGAGCCGGTCGCAGCAGTCAGCAGCGACGGTGCGAGGGACAGGAAAAATCCGCCCAGCGCCCAGGCGGCGATGTCCGCCGGCAGCACCAGCAGCAATGTCCCCCTGGCCTGTGCAGGTACGGCGAGCCGCGGTCGCAGGGTTTTCAGCACGCCCGGCTGCGGGGTCACCGTTTCAGCGACCCGCAACAGATACACCGCCTGACCCGCGAACGCCGCGAGGAGCAAGCCATAGGCCAGGCCCATGGGCAGCGGCGCGT
This sequence comes from Pseudomonas sp. AK106, assembly GCF_053903055.1. Taxonomy (NCBI): domain Bacteria; kingdom Pseudomonadati; phylum Pseudomonadota; class Gammaproteobacteria; order Pseudomonadales; family Pseudomonadaceae; genus Pseudomonas; species Pseudomonas sp. AK106. Next base: position 2,698,921 of record NZ_CP096426.1, on the reverse strand, counting down.
ACTGCACCAACGCACTGGTGCCGAGCGCCCCCAGTGCCATGCCGAACATCGGTGTGATGCTGTTGAGCAACGGCCCCTGCTGCGCATCGCTGTCGAGCATCGCGGCGCCCAACGCGCTGGTGGCAATGCCGGTCGCCACGCCCTGCAGCACCCGCGCAACGATCAGCCAACTGACGTCGGTGGCGGCGATGAACAGCAGCATCGCGACGATCTCCAGCAGCAGCCCGATGAATATCACCGGGCGTCGGCCGAGGTAATCCGACAGCGAGCCGAACACCAGCAGCGTCGCCAGCAGGCTCATGGCGTAAACGGCGAAAATCACCGTCAACAATACCGATGAGAAGCCCCACGCCTGTTGATAGAGGTGGTAAAGCGGCGTGGGCGCGCTGGACGCGGCGAAGAAACACAGCAGCACGAAAGCCAGAAAACCCAAGTGGCTCCGCCCCCGACCATCGACTTGCGGGTTCTGCAAAGAATCAGACACGAGTACACTCTCCCGAAAAAGCACGCCACAAAAGCTATTAATTAGCGTTAGGAGTGTGCGAGCAGCGTCTGCTTAAAGCAAATACTTTGTGTTAGGGTCCGCAGCATGGCTATCAAAGAAGGCATTCGCACCGGCGGCCGCAGTGCCCGGGTGCAGACATCGATTCACGCAGCCGTTCGCGATCTGCTCCAGGAGCAGGAGCGTTCAGCCCTCAGCGTGCCCATGATTGCAGCCCGTGCCGGTGTCACGCCGTCCACCATCTACCGGCGCTGGGGCGACTTGACCTCACTGCTGGCCGATGCCGCTGTCGAGCGTCTGCGCCCCGACGAGCCGGTGGATTGCGGCAACCTGCGCGATGACCTGCGCACCTGGGTCGAGGTCTACCTCGAAGAGACCAACTCGGCGCCCGGCCGCGAGATGATGCGCGACGTGGTCTCCAGCAGCGCGACCCTGTGCTCGGGCAAGTGCCTGAACATGGTTCGCGATCAGCTGCAGATCATCATCGACCGCGCCCGGGACCGCGGCGAACAGAGTCCTTCGGCTGATGAACTGGTGGATGCCGTTGTCGCGCCCATGGTCTACCGCATTCTGTACGCCGAATCGGCGCCGTCCCTTGAGCGCATGCACCAGTTGCTGGATCGCTGCCTGAGCTGAGCCTCTGCCCATGGTGCTTGCGGCCAAGCGAGCACAGGGCGCGACGACTGGGTATCATGGGCGCCCATTGACCACAGGCGCCCTTCCCCCCATGCACACCCTTGCAGACCTGCGTGCCGGCAAACTGGCAGGCATCACGCGGCTCAATCTCAGCGCAGACCTCGGCGAATTCCCTGAGGAGATTTTCAGCCTCGCCGATTCACTGGAAGTGCTGGACCTCAGCGGCAACCGGCTGACCGAATTGCCCGCCGACCTGCACCGGCTCAAGCGCCTGAAAATCCTGTTCTGCTCCAACAACCCGTTTACCCGCCTGCCGGAATGCCTGGGCCAGTGCGAGCAGCTGTTCTTCGTCGGTTTCAAGGCCTGCAAGATCGCTGATGTCCCGGCCATCGCATTGCCGCCCTCGCTGCGCTCGCTGGTGCTGACCGACAACCGCATCGAGACTCTGCCTGAAGCCATCGGCGACTGTGCGCAGCTGCAGAAGCTGATGCTCGCGGGTAACCGGCTGCGGCAATTGCCGGCATCACTGGCCCGCTGTCAGCGCCTGGAGCTGGTACGGATCGCGGTCAACGATTTCCATGAACTGCCGCGCTGGCTGCTGGAAATGCCCGCGCTGGCCTGGTTGGCGTTTGCCGGCAACCCGCTGAACGACATCCATACCGAAGAGCCGATCCGGCAGATTCCGTGGCCGCAACTGGCGCTGCAACAGGTGCTGGGCGAAGGCGCTTCAGGGGTGATTCAACAGGCGCAGTGGCGCGCGGATGCCGACGCGTCGGCGCTGGACGTTGCCGTGAAGCTGTACAAAGGTGATGTCACCAGCGACGGCTCGCCGTTGAACGAGATGCAGGCTTGCATTGCAGCCGGGCGGCATGCTCACCTGATTCCCGTGCTCGGGCAGATTCAGGATCACCCGCAGGGCGCTCGCGGTCTGGTGATGGAGCTGATTTCGCCGTCATTCGTGACCCTAGCGCGTCCTCCGACCCTGGAATCCTGCACCCGTGACACCTATGGCGGCACCCGGCTGAGCGTTTCGACCGTAAAGCGCATGGCCGCCGGGATCGCCGCAGCGTGCGCACATTTGCATGCCCACGGCATCAACCACGGCGATCTGTACGCCCACAACATCCTCTGGAACGAGGGTGGGGACAGCCTCCTGGGGGATTTCGGCGCAGCGGCGTTCTATCCGGATGAAGAAACGGGACAAAGGCTGGAACGCGTTGAAGTGCGGGCGTTCGGGATATTGCTGGGCGAATTGCTGGACGGTTGCGCAGAGAGCGATGCGCAGACTGCCCAGCTGCGAGAGCTGGAGCGGCGTTGCGTGCAGGCGGATGTGATGCAGCGGCCCGGATTTGCCGAGATTGTGCAGCAGTGTTGAACGCTGGCGTTTTGCAGTGCGGCCTCTGACGCATTCCCGGCTAAAGCCGGTCCCACTAAGCCTGCGGTGTGTCAGCGGGACTCAATCCAGAGGACGCCGCACAACTGTAGGACCGGCTTCAGCCGGGAAGAGGCCAGCATGGACACCGTCGATTTAGCGGTACGCCCACCGACGCCTTCCCGGCTAAAGCCGGTCCTACGATGTGCTCGCGATGATTCAGTAGGACCGGTTTCAGCCGGGAAGAGACCAGCATGGACACCGTCGATTTAGCGGTATGCCCACCGACGCCTTCCCGGCTAAAGCCGGTCCTACCATGTGTTCGGGATCATTCAGTGGGACCGAGTTCAGTCAGTTGGCCCAGCCAGCCAGTTGGCCCAGCCAGCGTTAGCCTGCCAAACCCACGTAGACGTTTTGCACGTCATCGTGGCTGTCGATCGCTTCGAGGAAGGCTTCGACCTCGGCCATCTGCTCTTCGCTCAGGCCTTCAACCGGGTTTTTCGGGCGGTAGCCGATCTTGGCGGACTCGACGGTGAAGCCGAACTCAGGCAGCGCCTTGCACACGGCGTCGAGGTCGGTGGTGTCGGTGTAAAACGTTGCAACGCCTTCGTCGCCCTGTTCAACGTCTTGAGCACCGGCTTCGATGGCGGCTTCGTCGGCGTCTGCATCGTCTTTGGCGGCGACGGCGTCAATCATGCCCAGGTGGTCGAAATCCCAGGTGATCGAACCCTCGGCACCCAGCTGGCCCTTGCGGAACAGCACGCGGATCTCGGACACGGTACGGTTGATGTTGTCAGTCAGGCACTCGACGATGACCGGGACTTTGTGCGGGGCGAAGCCTTCGTAGGTCAATTTTTCGAAGTGCACGTGCTCGCCGAGCAAACCGGCGCCTTTCTTGATGGCGCGTTCCAGGGTCTCGCGGGGCATGGAGGCTTTCTTGGCCTGCTCGACCACCAGTCGCAGGCGCGCGTTCATGTCGGGGTCAGGGCCGGAGCGCGCGGCAATCATGATTTCCTTGGACAGCTTGCCGAAAATACGCCCCTTGGCGTTGGCTGCCGCTTCTTTGTGTTTGACCTTCCACTGTGCGCCCATGATTGCTCTCTTGTTCCGGTGGCGATGAATCGCTCGGATCCGACGTGTCTTGCACGCCGGGCCCATGACGATAAACGCTGAAAATAGGGTGATCGATAATGACAGGCCGGGGGGTGAACCGCGGCGACCGGCGCATTTTATACACGCTGGCGCCAGAAGACACCCCTGAGACGCGCCGGCGCCCTGACCTGGATCAGCGATGCTTGAACACCGGCTCGCGCTTCTCGATGAACGCCGCCATGCCTTCCTTCTGGTCCTCGCTGGCAAACGCCGCATGGAACACCCGGCGTTCGAAACGAATCCCTTCGGCCAGGCTGACCTCAAAGGCGCGGTTCACGCTTTCCTTGACCATCATGGCTGCCGGCAGCGACTTCGCCGCGATACCGGCCGCGACGTTCATTGCCTCATCCAGCAGTTGGTCCTGCGGCACGATCCGCGCCACCAACCCGGCCCGCTCCGCTTCGACGGCGTCGATCAGGCGCCCGGTCAGGCACATTTCCATGGCCTTGGCCTTGCCCACCGCCCGGGTCAGACGCTGGGTGCCGCCCATGCCGGGCAGTACGCCCAGCTTGATTTCCGGCTGACCGAAGCGCGCGTTGTCGGCCGCCAGAATGAAGTCGCACATCAGCGCCAGTTCGCAGCCCCCACCGAGGGCAAACCCCGAGACGGCGGCGATGATCGGTTTGCGGCGATTGGCCACCCGATCGCTGTCGCTAAACAGGTCATCCAGATAGATCTGCGGGTATTTCAGCTCGGCCATCTCCTTGATATCAGCCCCGGCGGCAAACGCTTTTGCCGAGCCGGTCAGAACAATGCAGCCGATGCCGTGATCGCCCTCCAGCTCGTCGAGGGCGTGGTTGAGTTCGCTGATGAGCTGCGCATTCAAGGCGTTAAGCGCCTCTGGGCGATTGAGGGTCAAGAGTGCAACCCTACCTCGAACCTCTTTGAAGATAGTCATGTAATTCATTGTTTTATCGACCTTTTGTTATCGCGGAAGACAGTCAGCGGCTATCGTAGATTTAAGATGCGAAGTGCAGTACAAGACTTTGATATTAAAGAATAAGCTCAACGGCCATCGCGGTCGCTTCGCCGCCGCCGATGCAAATGGCTGCGACCCCTCGCTTAAGACCCCGCTGCTTCAACGCCGACAGCAACGTCACCAGAATTCTCGCCCCTGATGCGCCAATGGGATGGCCCAATGCGCAGGCGCCGCCATGCACGTTGACCTTGTGATGGGGCAGTTCCAGGCGGGCCATGGTGACAAGCGCGACGACCGCGAACGCTTCGTTGATCTCGAACAGGTCCACGTCTGCCAGGGACCAGCCGGTCTTGCTCATCAGCTTGTCGATGGCGCCTACCGGTGCGGTCGGAAATAACCCCGGCTCATTGGCATAAGCGGCGTGGCCATGGATGACCGCCAACGGCGTGATCCCACGTCGTTGTGCTTCGGACTGGCGCATCAGGGTCAGGGCTGCAGCGCCGTCGGAGATCGAGCTTGAGTTGGCTGCTGTCACGGTGCCGCCTTCGCGGAACGCCGGTTTGAGCAGCGGGATCTTGTCCAGCTTCGCTTTGGGTGGCTGCTCGTCCTGGCGAATGGTTTTGCGCTCCTTGCCCACCGTGACCTCCACCGGGACGATTTCAGCGTCGAACCCGCCGCGCGTCATGGCTTCCTGCGCCCGGGTCAGCGAGGCGACCGCAAAACCGTCCTGGGCCTCCCGACTGAAATTTTCCAGCCCGGCGCACTCCTCGGCGAAGGTGCCCATCAGTCGACCACGGTCGTAGGCATCTTCAAGGCCGTCGAGAAACATGTGGTCGATGATCTGGCCGTGGCCCATGCGGTAACCGCTGCGGGCCTTCTCCAGCAAATACGGCGCGTTGGACATGCTCTCCATGCCACCGGCGATGACCACATCGGCACTGCCGGCCAGCAGCATGTCGTGGCCGAGGATGGCCGCCTGCATGCCCGACCCGCACATCTTGTTCAAGGTGGTGCAGGTCGTGGCGTCGCTGAGCCCGGCGCCCAATGCCGCCTGACGCGCAGGCGCCTGGCCCAGCCCGGCCGGCAACACACAACCGAACAGCACTTCGTCGACCTGCGCTGCATCAATGCCCGCGCGCTCAACCGCGGCGCGGATTGCAGCGGCGCCCAATTGCGGCGCAGTCAGGCTTTTGAGATCACCCTGAAAGGCGCCCATGGGCGTGCGCGCAGCACTCACGATTACCACAGGGTCGTCGTTCAACGTCTGACGTTTGTTCAAAGACATGATGGAATTTCCTCGATTAGCGAGCCGCCATGCGCAAGGCGCCGTCCAGACGGATCACCTCGCCGTTGAGCATGCTGTTTTCGATGATGTGGCGTGCCAGCGCGGCGTATTCCTCGGGCTTGCCCAGGCGTGGCGGGAATGGCACGCCGGCGGACAGGCTCTCGCGCACCTGGGGGGTCATGCCGGCCATCATCGGCGTTTCGAAAATGCCCGGGGCGATGGTCATGACGCGGATGCCGTAACGCGCCAGTTCACGGGCGGCGGGCAGGGTCAGGCTGACAATGGCGCCCTTGGAGGCCGCATACGCCGCCTGGCCGATCTGGCCGTCATAGGCGGCGACCGATGCGGTGTTGATGATGACGCCACGCTCGCCGCCGGCGTCGGCCGTGCTTTCGGCGATGGCCACGGCAGCGAGGCGCAGCAGGTTGAAGCTGCCGATGAGGTTGACGTTGATCACCCGGCTGAAACTGTCGAGGCCGTGGGGGCCTTCTTTGCCAAGGATTTTCTCGGCGCCGACGATGCCGGCGCAGTTGATGACGCCATTGATCTGGCCAAACGCACTGAGCGCCGCATCCACTGCGGCCTGAACGTCGCTCTCCCGGGTGATGTCGCTGACGCTGGCCCGGGCCTTGCCGCCCAGTTTTTCCACGTGCGCCGCGAGCGCCTCGGCGTTGACGTCCACCAGCATCACGCTGGCCCCGGCGTCGATGAGCATCTGTGCGCTGGCCGCACCCAGCCCGGACGCGCCGCCACTGACCAGGAATACCTTGCCGTCGATCTGCATGATTGTGTCGTCCTTACACTTTTATTGTTGGAGGGGCGAAATACTCCGCTCTGCCGCGTGGATGGGCAATAGTCAAAGCGCGCAGAACGCGTGGTGGTTTTGGCCAGTGGCGATCAGCGCAGACTGGCGTCGCGGCATCGTTCGGGTCTTCAGGCCGGCGTGGCGTTGAACTCGCCCGTCACGGCAGCAGGTAACGCATCACCGAATCACAGATCATCGCTTTCTGCCGCGCCTTGACCCCTTCGTCCTCCAGGTCGATCTGGAAAATCTCGGCAAACGTGTGACGGTTGGACACGCGGTAGAAACAGAACGAGCTCATCAGCATGTGCAGGTCCACGGCCTGTACGCCTGGCCGGAAAACGCCGGCCTGCTCACCGCGCCGCAAGGTTTCGTCCAGCGCCTGCAAGACATTCCGGCTCAGCTCGCGGATGGTCGCGGACTGTTTGACGTTGGCGCCGTTGTGGATGTTTTCGATGCAGACGATGCGCACGAAATCGACGTTGCGGTCGTGGTGATCGAAGGTGAATTCCACCAGCCGCCTGATCGCTGCTTCCGGTGCGAGCACGTCCAGGTCAAGGCTGCTTTCCGTGGTGCGGATGTCGCCGTAAAGTTTCTCCAGCACCTCGGTGTACAGCTGCTCTTTGCTGTTGAAGTAGTAATAGATCATCCGCTTGGAGGTTTGCGTGCGCTCGGCAATCGCATCGACGCGTGCGCCGGAGAGGCCCTGGGCGACGAACTCGGCGACGGCCGCCTGAAGGATGCCGTCACGGGTTTTTTCCGGATTGTTCTTGCGGGACTTGCGCGGCGACTGAGCGCGTTCATCTGGGCGCGCTTCGGCGAGGCTGTCGTCAACGGTTTTCATGCGGGGCTCACGACCACGGTGGAATCGCGGGATTATGGGCCGCACCGGTGCGTTACGGAAGCGGCTCGTCACGAAGCGCCATGGGCGATCACGCCCGTGCCGAGCCGCTGCGGGCCCGGGCCACCGCCGCCAGGCGTACCGCGGCGTTTGCCTCGCCATTACCCGCATAGCCGTTGCTGCGCTGGAGGATTTCAAAGAAAAAACGCTCGTCGAACGCTTGAGTATAGGCGTGAAACAGCTCGCCACCGTCGGCGTCACGGTCATACAGCACGTGGTGCTGCGCCAGTTTGTCGAGGAACCCGTCGTCGAAACCGAAGCGCGCTCCCAGGTCGTCGTAGTAGTTCTGGGGAATATCCAGCCACTGCACGCCTGCCGCTTCGGCGCGGGCGACCTGGACAAAGATGTCGTCGCAGGCAAAGGCGACGTGATCAACGCCTGCGCCGCCGTGGCTCGCCAACCCGCGGGCGATGGCCGTGTCGCCATGATCCGGGGTGTTCAGCGACAGGCGCACGGTGCCGCAACGGCTGCGCAGCGCCCGGGTTTTCACCAGCCCGTAAGGGTCGGGCAGCAGCGCATCGGCATCGGCATCGGCCTCGAAATCCAGCACGGCTTTGTAGAACAGCACCGCGCTGTCGAGCCTGTCGGCAGGCAAGGCCATGGCAACGTGATCGATGCGCTGCAAACCGCTTGGCGTGAAGGGTTGCGGGCTCAGGGTAAAGTCGCTGTCCCAGCTCGATTGCCCCGGTGCGGCGGCCTCAATCAGATACATCAGGCTGCCGTCCGGCGCGCGCACTGCCGGGACCGCTCGACCATCAGGGCCCACCGGGCCGTCATGGGTATCGGCACTGAGCTGACTCGCCCGCTCCAGCGCAGCAGCGCTGTCGTTCACCCGCAACGCCATGGCGCGCAGCGACGCGCCGGGAGTTTCGAGGGCGGAGTTCATGAAAGAAGGGGCAGCGAAAGAAGCCGCAGCGGAAGGCATCGGAGGTGAGGAGAGGCGCTCGGCGTTCAACAGGATCTTGATATCGCCCTGCCCCAGCAGGGTCACGGCTTTGCTGCGGTGCTGACCCAAGGTGCCTAACCCCAGGCCATGCAGCCAGCTGCCCAGCCGTGCACCCTGGGCATCGTCCACGGCGAACTCGATAAACGCCACGCCGTTGCAGGCGCTGGGCGCCGGCGGATGGAACAACAATGACGGTGCAGCGGGTTGAGACTGCTGCTCCAGCAGCGCGCGGGTTTGCTCCTCCAGGTGCAGCAACGAACGCAGGCCATCGGCGGCGTTGGCCCGAGTGGGTGCGGCGCGAAACACGTCATTGAAAATCTCCAGCGACAGCGGGCCGGTGTAACCGCTGCGCAGGACCGCCGCGAGGAAACCCGCGCAATCGAATTCGCCCTGCCCCGGGAAACACCGGAAATGCCGACTCCACTCCAGCACGCCCATGTTCAGCAGCGGCGCGTCGGCCATTTGCACGAAGAAGATCTTGTCGCCGGGAATCTGCGCAATCCCGCTCGGATCTCCCTTGAGCGACAGCGTGTGAAAACTGTCGAGCAGCACACCGAGGGCCGGATGGTCGACCTGCCGGACCAGATCCCAGACCTGCTGCCAGGTGTTGACGTGACGTCCCCATGCCAGGCCCTCATAGCCCACCCGCAGTTGACGCGCACCTGCCCGCTCGGCGATCAACCCAAGGTCATCGAGCAGTACGTTTCGCTCGCCCAGTGAGTCGCTGGCGGTGTTGCTGCAGACCAGCACCAGGTCAGTGCCGAGTGCCTGCATCAGGTCGAATTTGCGTTCGGCGCGGTCGAGGTTGCGCTGCAGGTGCTCGCGGCGACAGCCTTCGAAGTCACTGAACGGTTGAAACAGGGTGATAGCGATGCCCAGATCTGCGCACAGCTGCCGCACCTGACGCGGGCTGCCGTTGTGATTGAGCAAGTCGTTTTCAAAGATTTCTACGCCATCGAAACCTGCTGCAGCAATGGCTTCGAGCTTTTCCGGCAGGGTGCCGCTCAAGGAAACAGTGGCGATCGAGCGCTGCATGCGGGGGGAATCTCCTGAATAATCACATGGCCACCTGGCGTCGATGAGGCTCGAACCTGTCGGGCGTTCGTGGGATTATTCGCGCCGTTGGACACGACATCAAATGAAATGAACCATACGGTTAGTTGTATGACGCTTTGCAGGGCCACTGCCCTGGCCGCGCGGACACCACCATAACAATTTCAAAACAGGCTTGATGCTTATGCGTTCCCCTTCTGCTTCGCCTGCCCCGGTCGCCTCCCGCCCTGCGCCGCCCCATGCCGGCATGAACGACAAGATTCGCGGCGCCCTGGCCGTCGGCAAAACCCGTTGGGGCATGCTGGCACTGGTGTTCTTCGCCACCACCCTGAACTACATCGACCGCGCGGCACTGGGCGTCATGCAGCCGATTCTGGCGGAGCAGATGAGCTGGACGGCGATGGATTACGCCAACATCAACTTCTGGTTTCAGGTCGGTTACGCCATCGGTTTTCTGCTGCAGGGGCGTTTCATTGATCGGGTCGGCGTCAAGCGCGCGTTCTTCCTCGCGGTGCTGCTGTGGAGTCTCGCCACGGGCGCCCACGGTCTGGCGACATCAGCGGCGGGCTTCATGGTCTGCCGGTTTATTCTGGGCCTGACCGAAGCCGCCAATTACCCGGCCTGCGTCAAGGTCACCCGTGTGTGGTTCCCGGCTGGAGAACGCGCCGTGGCCACCGGCATTTTCAACGCCGGCACCAACGTCGGCGCGATGGTCACGCCTGCCTTGTTGCCGCTCATCCTGACCGTGTGGGGCTGGCAGGCGGCGTTTATCTGCATGGGCTCGCTGGGGCTGGTCTGGGTCATCACCTGGCGGCTGACGTATTTCAATCCCCACGACCATCCGACGGTACGTGCCAGCGAGCGAGCCTACATCGACAGCGATGCCGACCCTGAAACGGAGCCTGAAGGGGAAAAGGTACCGCTCTCGCGCATCCTGAAAATGCGCGGCACGTGGGCCTTTGCCCTCGCCTACGCCCTCACCGCGCCGGTGTTCTGGTTTTACCTGTACTGGCTGCCGCCGTTTCTGAATCAGCAATACAACCTCGGCATCAGCGTGACGCAGATGGGCATCCCGCTGATGCTGATCTGGCTGACCGCCGACTTCGGCAGTGTCGGGGGCGGGATCCTGTCTTCGTGGCTGATCGGCCGGGGCATGCGGCCGATGACCGCACGCTTTCTGTCGATGCTGGTGTTCGCGCTGACGATCATTGGCGTGGTGTTCGCCGCCAACGCCAGCGGTCTGTGGGTGGCCGTCACGGCGATCGCCCTGGCGGTGGGTGCGCATCAGGCCTGGACGGCGAACATCTGGAGCCTGGTCATGGATTACACGCCCCGGCACATGATCAGCACGGTGTTCGGCTTCGGCGGCATGTGCGCGGCCATCGGCGGCATGTTCATGACGCAAATCGTCGGCGCGGTCCTCACCGCGACGCACAATAACTACAGCGTGCTGTTCACCCTGATCCCGGTGATGTACTTCATTGCGTTGATCTGGATGTATTTCATGGCGCCGCGCAGGTCATGAACCCGCCGTCGTCAACCGCCCTTCTTGCGCTGCTGCCACGCCGCCGCCAGGCCGCTGAGGCAGATGATCGCGATGCCGGCCTGGGCGACAAGGGATGGCGAATGGTTGAACACGATGTAGCCCCACAAGCCGGCGAAGACGATCTGACAGTACCCGAACGGCGCCAGCATGGCCGGTGCAGCGAAGCGGAAGGCCTGGGTCAGCATCAGGTGCGCAACCATGCCGCAGGTGCCCAGCGCCAGCATGAACGGAATGTGCTTCCACTCCGGTGACTGCCAGAAGAACGGCACGATGGCGCTCATCAACAGGCTGTTGAACAGACCGGCGAAGAAGTTGCTGGTGGTCGGGCTGTCGTGGGCCGCGACCAGACGGGTCAGCAACTGGTAGCAGGCGAAGCAGAACGCCGAGCCCAGCGGCAGTAACACCGCCGGCCGAAACAGCTCGCCGCCGGGGTGCACGATCACCAGTACCCCGCTGAAACCCACCAGCACCGCGATCCATTGACCGCGACTGACCGTCTCTTTGAGCAGCGGCACCGACAAGGCCGTCACCAGCAGCGGCGCGAGAAAGTTGACCGCCGTCGCTTCGGCGATCGGGATGAACATCAGGCCACTGGTGAACAACAAGCTTGTGCCCAGCAGGCACACCGCGCGCAACGCCTGCAGCCCCGGGCGCTTGGTACGTAGCACGCGCAGGCCCGCCGAGGGCATGAAAATGCACGCCATCAGCCCGGTGTGCACCACATAGCGCACCCAGACCACCATCATGATCGGGTAGATGCCGGAGAGGTATTTGGACAGCGTGTCATGACTGGAAAACAGAAAGGTCGCAAACAGAATCAGTGCGATGCCCTTCAATGGCTGGTTGACGCCGGAGAGCGGCGTGCTGGTGGTGCTCATCTGCGTTCCTTTGGCCGTGCGTGAATGCGGGTCTGTCCCTTGCCGTGTCGAGCGCCGGCTTTCGTTCGAGGCGTCCAGCGTCAGCAAGAATATAGAAGGCGTCGCCGGAGCACCAAGCAAACATGACCGCCCGGGTGTTTTTCTGACCGTCTGGATCAGGCCTTTCCGCTTGCCCGGATTTGCCGCAGACTGCCGCTCTCGTTGACTCGGAACGGACGCTCAGTGGACCGCATTCAGGAAATGACCCTTTTCGCCGCCGTTGCCGAAGGCCCCAGCTTCGCGGCGGTGTCGCGCAACCTGAACGTGTCCACGGCCACCGTCACCCGGGCCGTCGCGCAGCTGGAAGCACGGCTCGGCACCTTGCTGATCGTGCGCACCACCCGGCAGCTGCGCCTGACCGAAGCCGGCGTGCGTTTCGCCGACGATTGCCGGCGCTTGCTGGCCGATCTGCAGGAGGCCGAGAGCGCCGCCGCCGGCATCCATGGGACGCCGCGTGGGTTGCTGACCGTTACCGCGCCGCAAGTGTTCGGCGACCTGCACGTCACGCCGGTCATGACCGAGTACCTGAACCAGCATCCCCAGGTGCAGATCCGCGGCCTGTTAATGGACCGAATCGCCGGGCAGCTGGAAGAAGGCATCGACGTCTCGGTGCGCATCGGCGAGTTACCCGACTCGTCGATGACCGCCATTCAGGTCGGCAGCGTCCGGCGCATGGTCTGCGCCTCCCCCGCTTACCTCAAGGCCCATGGCACTCCCCGGCATCCCCACGAGCTCATCGAGCGCGAAACCGTTTCCGTGATGATTACCGGCCGCAGCCCCGCGTGGACCTTCCGCATCGACGGCCAGCACCAGGACGTGAAGGTGCAATCGCGGTTGGCAATGACCTCGTTCACGGCGTCCACTCATGCCGCCCTTGATGGCTGGGGCCTGACTCAGGTGCCGTCCTACCAGATTCGCCGACACCTGCAGGCGGGCACGTTGCGCGCCGTGCTCGAAGACTTCGAGGTCACGCCGATGCCGGTTTACGTGGTCTACGTCGAAGGCCGAAGAGGCTCATCCAAAGTGCGCTCGTTCGTTGATTTCTGCGTTCAGCGTCTGCGCGCGGACCTGGCGTACAGCGCCGGGCGAGTTTGAGTGCGGGCACAGGTCCGCAGCCCAGCCTCGGCCCACCGGCCGAAATAGGGTTAGAGTAGTCACGCTGGCTCCGCCGTCCCTCGCCTGACCGGCAACGGAATCGGGGCGCTTTCCATCAATTGTCTGAAGGAAGATCCGCGTGAATCCATCGTCTCACCCAGCGAACATTGCCCAATTGATCGTCGACGCCATGGGCGCCGGTCAGAAAATCACCGACATCCGCCCGGAGTACGTGCCCGCCGACGTGGCCGGTGCCTACGCGCTGCAACGCGAGATTCTGCGCCTGCGCGAGACCTCAGTGGGCGGCTGGAAGGTCGGCGCCAAATCGCCGACCGGGCCTATCAATGGCGCGCTGCTGCCGGACGACGGTATTTTTGCCAGCGGCAGCCAGGTGGAGTGCATCGACTATCCGTCGCCGATTCTGGAACTGGAGATCGCCTTTCGGCTGGGTCGCGAATTCGCTCCTCGCGATGAGGCGTATTCGGATGACGAAGTGCTGGGCAGCATCCAGACGATGGGCGCGACCATTGAAGTGGTGTCGAGCCGCTTTGACGCCTGGCCGAAGATCGAACCGCTGCTGGCGTTGGGCGACCTGCTCAACCACGGCGCGCTGATTGTTGGCGAATTTGTTGATTACGATGCCAGCTTCCCGTTTGTCGAGCCTGCGCTGAGCTTTACCTATGGCGACGAAGACATCGTGCCGGGGGACGGGGCGAATCCGGCCGGTGACCCTCGGCGCTTGCTGCCGTGGCTGGTCAATCACTACACGCAGAACGGGCTGAGCGTGACGCCGGAGATGGTGATCACGACCGGTTCCTATACCGGGATGTACAAGACCCGCGGGCCGGGTCTGGCGGTGGGCGAGATTCGCGGGCTGCCGGTGGTGTCGGTGGAGTTGATTTAGGTTCCTGGGTCGCCAATGGCAGGACCGGCTTCAGCCGGGAAGACGTCTGTGCATTCAACCTATCTTTAGCGCCAGTTACCGCCCCTTCCCGGCTGAAGCCGGTCCTACCAGAAATTTGCGTTACGGCACCTCGTTGCGTCGGGCGCGGAGTTGTAGGACCGGCTTTAGCCGGGAAGACGTCTGTGCATTCAACCTATCTTTAGCGCTAGTTACGGCCCCTTCCCGGCTGAAGCCGGTCCTACCAGAAATTTGCGTTACGGCACCTCGTTGCGTCGGGCGCGGAGTTGTAGGACCGGCTTCAGCCGGGAAGACGTCTGTGCATTCAACCTGTCTTTAGCGCCGGTTACGGCCCCTTCCCGGCGGAAGCCGGTCCTACCAGAAATTTGCGTTACGGCACCTCGTTGCGTCGGGCGCGGAGTTGTAGGACCGGCTTTAGCCGGGAAGCGTTTGATTGAGGTGCCAGGGGAATGACGGCTCACCCCTGCCGCCAATACCCCGGTCGGTTGTACACCTCTTTCAGAAACGCGATGAAAAACCGCACTTTCGCCGGCAGGTAATGCTGCTGCGGGTAAACGCCCTGGATGTCGTAACTGGGCAAGGCGAATTCATCCAGCACGGTGACCAGCGCGCCGCTCTCCACTGCGTTCTGAATCTCCCACGTCGAGCGCCAGCTCAGGCCCAGCCCGCGCTTGGCCCAGTCATACAACAGCTCGCCATCGTTGCAGTACAGATTGCCCGCGACCTTGATCGCCACCGGCCTGCCCTCGCGCTGGAAGGTCCAGCCGCGATGCTGCCCGCCCTGCAGGTTGAACGACAGGCAATTGTGCTGCGCCAGGTCCTCAAGCACCCGGGGGAATCCGTGCTCCGCGAAATAGGCCGGTGAGCCACAGACCACGCGTTTGTTGGCGTACAGCTTGATGGCGACGTAGTTGGGGTCGAGCACCTCGCCGATGCGGATGCTCATGTCATAACCCTCACGCACCAGATCCACCACGTTGTCAGTCAGGTTGAAGGACAGCTGCAAATCCGGAAACCGCGCCTGAAATTCCGGCGCATGGGGCGCGACGTGCTGGCGGCCAAACCCTGCCGGTGCCGAGACCACCAGATGCCCGCGCACGCTGCTTTCGTTCTCGCTGATGCTGGCGTCCAGTTCCTCGAATGATTGGAGCACCAGCTTGGCGTTCTCCAGGTACGACTCGCCCGCATCGGTCAGGGTCAGGCCCCGGGTCGAGCGATGAATCAGCTTCACGCCCAGCCGATCCTCCAGCGCACTCAGCCGCCGGCCCATGATCACCGGCGTCACGCCCTCCACCAGCGCAGCGGCGGCGAAACTGCCACGGGTGGCCACCAGGACGTAGCTGCGCAATTCCGTGTAGCGATCCATTCGATACTCCAGATACCGATAGAAGGGATAAAAACAGCCATTCACAAAACATCGGATTCAAATCAGGCTGTTTACGTACAAAAACTATCGAGTTCGGGAGACTAACAAATGACCGTCATGAGAGCCATCGAAGCCGCCGTTCTGGTGATGCGGCGCGAAGGCGTCGACACCGCCTTCGGAATTCCCGGCGCCGCGATCAACCCGCTGTACGCCGCCTTCAAGAAACTCGGCAGCATTGACCACGTGCTGGCGCGCCACGTCGAAGGCGCTTCGCACATGGCCGAGGGTTACACCCGTGCCATCGCCGGCAATATCGGCGTGTGCATCGGTACGTCGGGCCCGGCCGGCACCGACATGATCACCGGTCTCTATTCAGCCTCCGCCGACTCGATTCCGATTCTCTGCATCACCGGCCAGGCACCCCGTGCACGGATGCACAAGGAAGACTTCCAGGCCGTGGACATCGCCAGCATCGCAGCCCCGGTGGCCAAATGGGCAACCACCGTCATGGAACCCGGCCAGGTGCCGTATGTGTTCCAGAAAGCCTTCCAGTTGATGCGCAGCGGCCGGCCCGGCCCGGTATTGATCGACCTGCCCTTCGACGTGCAGATGGCCGAGATCGAATTCGACATCGACGCTTACGAACCGCTGCCGGTGGTCAAACCCCAGGCCAGCCGCAAGCAGATCGAAAAAGCCCTGGCGATGCTCAACGCGTCGGAGCGTCCGCTGATCGTCGCCGGTGGCGGCATTATCCACGCCGATGCGTCAGACGCGCTGGTGGAATTCGCCGAGCTGACCGGCATTCCGGTGATCCCGACGCTGATGGGCTGGGGCACGATCCCCGACGATCATCCGCAGATGGCCGGCATGGTCGGGCTGCAGACCTCCCACCGCTATGGCAACGCGACAATGCTGGCGTCCGATCTCGTCCTGGGCATCGGCAACCGCTGGGCCAACCGCCACACCGGCACCGTCTCGGTGTACAGCGAAGGGCGTACCTTCATCCACGTTGACATCGAGCCGACGCAGATCGGCCGCGTGCTGACGCCGGATCTGGGCATCGTTTCCGACGCCGGCGCAGCGCTGGCGATGTTCATCGAAGTGGCGCGCGAGTGGCACACCGCCGGCAAACTGAAGGACCGCAGCCACTGGCTCGCCAGCTGCCAGGAACGCAAGCGCACGCTGCAGCGCAAGACCCATTACGAGAACATCCCGGTCAAGCCCCAGCGCGTGTACGAGGAGATGAATCAGTACTTCGGCAAGGACACCTGCTACATCAGCACCATCGGCCTGTCGCAGATTGCCGGCGCGCAATTCCTCCACGTCTACAAGCCGCGTCACTGGATCAATTGCGGACAAGCCGGCCCCCTGGGCTGGACCCTTCCGGCGGCGCTGGGCGTGGTCAAGGCTGACCCGAATCGCCAGGTTGTCGCGCTGTCAGGGGACTACGACTTCCAGTTCATGATCGAAGAACTGGCCGTCGGTGCGCAGTTCAAGCTGCCGTACATCCATGTGGTGGTGAACAACTCCTACCTGGGCCTCATTCGTCAGGCCCAGCGCAACTTCGACATCGACTACTGCGTTCAGCTGGCGTTCGACAACATCAACGCGCCTGAGCTGGAAGGCTATGGCGTCGATCATGTTGCGGTTGCCGAAGGCCTGGGCTGCAAGGCGATCCGCGTGCTTGACCCGGCGCACCTGCAGGCCGCCTTCGCCGAGGCCACGAGGCTGATGCGGCAGCACCGCGTGCCGGTGGTGGTGGAGATCATTCTCGAGAGGGTCACCAACATTGCGATGGGCACCGAGATCAACGCTATCAACGAATTCGAGTCCCTGGCCGAAACCCGCGCCGACGCCCCTACCGCCATCAGCCTGCTGGATTGATCGCACCCGGTTATTCAAGAAACAGAGCCCAGCACAAGAAGGAGTACGTCATGCCACGTTTATGCGCCAACCTGTCGATGCTGTTCACCGAACTTGAGTTTCTGCACCGCTTCGAAGCCGCCGCCGACGCCGGTTTCAGGGGTGTCGAGTACCTGTTTCCCTATGACTTCAGCTCTGCGCAGATCAAGGCCGAGCTGGACCGCAACCGACTCACCCAAGTGCTGTTCAACCTGCCGGCCGGGGACTGGGGCAAGGGTGAGCGCGGCATCGCCTGTCACCCCGATCGGGTCGAGGAGTTTTACGCCGGCGTTGAGCTGGCGATCGCCTACGCCAAGGTCCTCGGCAACACCCAGATCAACTGCCTGGCGGGGATCAAGCCCCAGGGTTTCGACGACGGGCTGATCGAGAAGACTTTCGTCGACAACCTCAAGTACGCCGCCGACCGCCTGCAAGCCCAGGGCATCGATCTGGTCATGGAAATGATCAACACCCTGGACATCCCGGGGTTCTACCTGAACACCACCGCCCAGGCCCTGGCGATTCGCGAGAAGGTCGGCAGCCGCAATCTGTCGCTGCAATACGACATCTACCACATGCAAATCATGGAGGGCGACCTGGCCCGCACCCTCGAAAACCACCTGCCGGCGATCCGCCACGTGCAACTGGCGGACAACCCGGGCCGGCATGAACCGGGCACCGGCGAAATCAACTACGGCTTTCTGTTCAAGCACCTGGACCGGCTCGGCTATCGCGGCTGGATCGGCTGTGAATACACGCCGCTGACCACCACCGAAGCGGGGCTTGGGTGGCTGAAAACCCATAATTTGATCTGAAGTCAGCGGCAAGCTTCAAGCTTCACGCATTGCCAGCCGGACGAACGCAGTCAGGCTTCTAGCTTGCGGCTTGAAGCTTGCCGCTTGCCGCTTGCTCCCCAACAACAACCAGAGGCACCTTCTATGGCTAACATCGGATTCATCGGCACCGGCATCATGGGCCTGCCCATGGCAGAAAACCTGCAGAAAGCAGGTCATCAACTGATCCTTTCCCGGCATTTCAGTGCCCCGCCCGCGTCACTGGTGGACGGCGGCGCCACGGTGCTGGCCAACCCGCGGGAAGTGGCGCAAGAGGCGGAGTTCGTCATCGTCATGCTGCCGGACACGCCGCAGGTGAATGACGTGCTGTTCGGCGAAAACGGTCTGAGCGAAGGCACCGGAGCCGGCAAGGTGGTCATCGACATGAGTTCGATCTCACCTTCGGCGACCAAAGCGTTTGCCGAGAAAATCAACGCCACCGGCGCGCAGTACCTCGACGCGCCGGTGTCCGGCGGCGAAGTCGGCGCCAGGGCGGCCACGCTGAGTATCATGGTCGGCGGCGAGCAGGCGACCTTCGAACGCGCCCTGCCCCTGTTTCAGGCCATGGGCAAGAACATCACCCTGGTCGGTGGCAACGGTGACGGTCAGACCGCCAAGGTCGCCAACCAGATCATCGTCGCGCTGAACATTCAGGCGGTGGCTGAAGCCCTGCTGTTTGCGTCGAAAAACGGCGCTGATCCGGCCAAGGTGCGCGACGCATTGATGGGGGGCTTTGCCTCGTCGAAGATTCTGGAAGTCCATGGCGAGCGGATGATCAAAGGCACGTTCAACCCGGGTTTCAGGATTGCGTTGCATCAGAAGGATCTGAACCTGGCCCTGGAAGGCGCGCGGGAATTGGGGCTGAACCTGCCCAACACTGCCAATGCCCAGCAAGTGTTCAGCACCTGCGCGGCGCTGGGTGGGAGTGGCTGGGATCACTCGGGGCTGATCAAGGGCCTGGAGCACATGGCGAATTTTTCGATTCGCGGGGATCACAGGCCTGACTGACTGGCATCGAGGGGTGTGTTGGCCATACCGGCCCCTTCCCGGCTAAAGCCGGTCCTACGACGCACACGCCGCTGATTCTCGTACAGACTGTGTGAAAACCTAGCCAACCTGCCTCAGATCTAAGAAAATGCCCCGCATCGAAAGATGCGGGGCATTTTCTTATGGCGTACATCCAGGGCGAATCGCGCAACCAGACCAGCCTGTTTCCGGTTTCAATAGATGAGGTCATTCCCGAAGACCATCTTGTCCGAGTCATTGATGCCTATGTTTCGCGCCTGGATCTCAGGGTTCTGGGGTTCGATAAAGCTATTCCCAAGGGCAACGGACGTCCGCCCTACAACCCCGCCGACCTGCTCAAACTCTACATCTACGGCTACTTCCAGCGCATACGGTCTTCGCGCCGGCTTGAGGCTGAGTGCCAACGCAACATCGAAGTCATGTGGCTGCTCAACCGCCTCGCGCCGGACTTCAAAACCATCGCCGACTTCCGCAAAGATAACGCCACTGCGTTCTCCGCAACGTGCCGCGCGTTTGTTCAGTTCTGCCGTTCGGCAGGCCTGGTAAAAGGTGATCTGGTTGCTATTGATGGCAGCAAATTCAAGGCCGTAGCCTCGGCCCGTCGTCACATCAGCACCAAGCACCTCAAGCGCGATCAGGAAAAACTTGATCGCCGGATAGCGAAATATCTGGAGGATCTGGACAGCGCGGATCGCGACGAAAATGAAGAGGTGGTGGATCGAAGCGCTGTTAAAACGGTACTGGCAAAACTGACCGCCAAGCGGGACGACAACCTGACCTGCCAGGCACTGATGGACGAGCTGCAAATTACGCAATTCATCAGCACCGAAAGCGATGCGCGGATGATGCGAGCCCCGCAGGGCATGGCCGTTGCCTACAACGTGCAGACCGCAGTCGACGCTGAAAACAGCCTGATCGTGCACCACGAAGTCACTCAGGATAGCGACGATCGAAAGCAACTGGAGCCGATGGCAAAAGCGACTCAGGAAGTGCTGGAACAGCCGAATCTGACCGTCACGGCTGATGCTGGATACTCCAGCGGCAAGCACTTCCAAGCCTGCGACGACGCGGGCATCACAGCGTATGTACCGATCAATCGAACCATCAACAGCAAGGTCGAAGAGCCCTCGTTTTTCCGTCGGGAAGACTTCACCTATGATCGTGAAAATGATCGTTATCAATGCCCGACCGGCCATTTGCTGACGCTGGTTCAGTTGAACAAGGGAAAGCGTTTCTACCGCGCCAGCGCTGGCGCTTGTGGATCCTGCGCCCTTAAAAACCAATGCACCAAGACCAAATACCGCTCGATCACACGTCATGCCTATGAAGATGCATTTGAGCGAATGGCGCTGCGAATGCAGGCCCACCCGGAAATCGTCGAGGCTCGACGAAGCATCGTTGAGCACCCGTTTGGCAACCTCAAACAATGGATTTACGGCAATGGCCGGTTCCTGCTTCGCCAGCTCAAAGGTGCGCGAACGGAAATGGCGCTGGCGGTGAACGCCTACAACCTGAAAAGAGCGATCAACGTGCTGGGTGTGCGCCGAATGATGGAGTTACTGGCCTGAGGAAGGTCTTTTTCTTCTCTGTATAAATGGAAAATGCCCCGAGTTGATCGGGGCATTTTTTTTGGTTAGCTGCTGAGTAGCTGGTTTTCACACGGTCTGCGTAGGACCGGCTTTAGCCGGGAAGAGGCCCGCCCTGCTCACACATCCGGCGCGGCAAACACGTCAATAAAAAAAGCCAGGCCTCCTCTCGGACAGCCTGGCTTTCTTCTACAACGGAGCTTCTAAATCATCCTGCAAAGCGATCAGAAAATATTGATCGGATAATCCGCAATCAAACGAAATTCCTTCACGTCGCCATCGGGCTGGTCGCCGTTGGCGGTGTGCCAGGCCTGACGCATGCGCAAGGACAAGTCCTTGGCCGGGCCGGACTGCACGACATACTTCGCCTCCAGGTTGGTTTCGTGGTGGTCGCCGTCATCGCCATAACCGGTGTACGTGCTGTTCGACGGAATGTGGGACCCATCGATGTCATCACCGTGGATATAACGAACCATGAAGCTCAAACCCGGCGCACCGTAACTTGCCATGTTCAGGTCGTAGCGCGCCTGCCAGGACTTTTCACCCGGCCCGTTGAAGTCGGAGTACTGCACCGAGTTGGCCAACAGGATCGAATCGCCAGTGTCGCCCCCGCCGTTATTACCAAAGGCCACATAATCGAATGGTGTGTCGCCATGCACTTTCTGATACGCCAGCGTCACGGTATGAGCGGTCAGGAATGAATAAGCAGCCGCCAGCGACCAGGTCGTGTTGTTGATATCCCCCGCCTTGGCGGCACCGCTGTCGTTGGTGCGGTAGATATTGAAATCGACGTTCAACGACTGCTGATCAGAGATCGGCAAGGTGTAGTTGGCATTGGCGTAGTACTGATGCCAGACGTCCTTGAGGTCCGAACCGTAAAGGCTGACCGAAAGATTATCGCTGAGCGCATATTTACCGCCCGCGTAATCAATGCTGCTGGCTTCAACGTTGGCATACGCCGCCCAGATGCCGTGATCATTGTTGGTCGTGACCGGGCCGTTGCTGCTGGTGAAATGACCGGCATCGAGGTCCAGATTGGCGATATCACTGCTCAGCAGGTTAAAACCGGTCGCGGTCTGCGGGAACAGGCGTGACCCCCCTGCGGCAAACACCGGCGCCTCGGGCTGCAGGTTGCCGTAGCGCAATTCGGTCTTCGAGATGCGCATCTTCAGCGCACCGCCGGCGGTGCCGAATTCATCCTGCGGATTGCCGTGGCTGTCCACGGGCAGGTTGCCGGTGCCGGTGGTCCCGCCACCGCCATCGAGCTTCAGGCCCCAATAACCGTAGGCGTCAACGCCAAAACCAACGGTGCCCTGGGTGAAGCCGGAACTGAAATTACCCAGCACGCCCTGGGTCCAGTCCTTGCTGTCGTCCTTGCCGTTCTTGTTGTCCCGATTGAAATAGTAGTTCTTGAGATGAACAGTCAGACTGCTGTCGTCGACGAAGCCCTTGGCCTCCGATTGATCACTGACAACCGCTGCCGTTGCCAATTGACTGACACCCAGCGAAACCGCCAGCGTCATCAGATTCCATTTTACGAAAGTCATTGTTGTCCCCTGTCTCGATTAAAGCCCAGCGCGGGCGCCGCCTGGATGCGGGTCGCTGTTTGAAATTCATACGGTTCAGCGCTGGAGCGGGCGTTGCGGCAGATGGAAACGAAACACATATGCCAGTGACTGGACGGCTGTTCCAGCCAAAGGAGCACATTGATTATTGTCGACGCACATTCTACACACGGTAAAACACGCACTTGAAGGTCGAAAATCTTGTAGCACTATCCAACCGGCGGGGTTCCCAACCCGTCTTGATAGTCACTATCAACCTTCGTAATAGTCGAAAACTTTGAACGGATGTTACCGTCGTCGGCGATGAAGAACACGACTCGATTGCCGGATGACTCCGCAGCGTCAGGCAATCGAATCATGCTCCGCTTCATCATTCCTTTGGTAAGACTTTTAGCCACCTCACGCCAGTGCGGTGGCTTTTTTTATTCCTGGCGGGTCGAGCGTTCAAACAATTCGCCGGGAACATGAAGCGGTCGAAAAATTCCCTCTGAAAGTACCAACGGACACTATTGATTCGATAGGTAAATTCTCTAGGCAACGTCGTAGAAAGTCCGATATAAAGCGCACCAAGTAATGGCGTTCCAATATCATTAACGCCCCCCATTTCAGGTGCCTTTTATGTTCAAAAATCTTTCGATCGCCAAGCGCCTGGGATTGGGCTTCGGGCTTGTTCTCGCGCTGATGATTCTGGTCACGCTGGTTGGCGTTAACCGGGTCCGGCTAATGGAATCCGCACTGACCGACGTCAGTGAGGACGCCACCATCAAACAGCGCTACGCGATCAATTTCCGGGGCAGCGTCCATGACCGCGCCATTGCCCTGCGCGACGCCGTGCTGGTGCGCAACGACGCCGGGCTGGCCACGCATTTGCGTGACATCGAGCGCCTCGACGGCCTTTATCAGGCCTCCGCGGCGCCCATGGACCGCATCTACCAGACCAAAGGCGCGTCGCCCCGTGAGCAAGAGCTGCTGGCCAACATCAAAGCGGCCGAACGCACCTCCCTGAGCGCCACTGAAAAACTGCTGAAGCTGCGCCAGCAAGGTGAAATCGACCAGGCCCAGACGCTGCTGATGGAGCAAGTATCCGGCGCCTACGAGGACTGGCTCGCCCGCATCAACGCACTGATTGACCTCGAAGAAGCGGCTATCAGTGAACACATCACTTCGGTACGGGCCACCGCCTCGCAATTCGCTTCGCTGATGTTGCTGGCGACCGGCATCGCCGTGGTGTTGGGCATCATTGCCTCGCTGCTGATCATCCGCAGCCTCAAATCGACCCTGGGCGCAGAACCCCATCAAGTGGCGGCTTCGATCCGTCGTCTGGCGGCCGGCGAGCTGACCGACAAGATCGAAACGGCCTACCCCGACAGCGTCATGGGCGCGCTCAAGGCGACCAATGTGCACCTGTCGGCCACCATCACCGAAGTGCGTTCGGCTGCGGCGGCGTTGACCCACTCTTCCGCACAGCTGCTGTCCAGTTCCGACAGCAACAGCGAGCAGATGCGCCTCCAGGCCAGCGAAACCCAGCATATGGCCGCTGCAGTCAATCAGATGGCGACCACCGTAAAAGAAGTGGCGAGCTACGCCAATCAGGCCGCCAATGCTACCCAGACCGCCGATGACGAAGTCGAGAACGGCAAGCGCGTGGTCGAAGGCACCGCCCAGGCAATGGACCAACTGGCGCGCAAGCTGGAAAGCGCCGCTGACTCGGTCGGCCAGGTGTCCAGCGACAGCCGCGCCATCGAGAACGTGGTGGCGGTGATCAACTCTATCGCCGAACGCACCAACCTGCTGGCGCTTAACGCTGCCATCGAGGCCGCCCGCGCCGGTGAGGCAGGCCGCGGGTTTGCAGTGGTCGCCGACGAGGTTCGCTCCCTGGCCAACCGCACCCAGGAATCGACCCAGGAAATCCGCGACATGGTCGGCCAATTGCAAAACGGGGCGGTGAAGACCGCCGACCTGATGCGCGAAAGCCGCGAGATGGCCCAGCGCACGGTCGAGCAGACCCACGAAGCGCAAACCGCGCTGGTCAGGATCCGCCACGAAGTCGGAGCGCTCAACGACATGAACGCGCAGATCGCCAGCGCCGCCGCGCAGCAACAGGCGGTGGCCGACGACGTCAGCGTCAACATCAACCGCATCCACGATGCGGCGCTGGAAACCGCCGTCGGCTCCAATCAGGTGGCCCGCTCCAGCCGCGAGCTGTCGACCCTGGCCGACGTGCTCACCGACCGCGTGAGCTTCTTCAAGGTCTGACCGCCCAGGGCTGCGTCGCGCAGGCGGCGCAGCCCTTTGCTGCATGATCACTGCATCACTCGGCTCCCCTGCCTGCCCCCCTACGGCGTCTCGATCCTGACGGCGCACCCGGCTTAATCGCTGGAGTCCTTCTGCAGTTTCTGGTCTAGTAGCGATCCGATCATCCCGAGTCGACCGTCGTCGATTCCGTCATCCATTCGCTGCAACTGCCACCAAGCAAAGGTCCCGCCGATGTCTGCCCAACGTTTCAAACACGCCCTCTCCTGCCTGTCCCTGCTGGCCTGTCTGACCTCCACTGCAGCCTTCGCCCACGCCCATCTTGAAAGCCAGCAGCCCGCTGCCGACAGCGAAGTGAGCGCGCCCAAAGAGCTGCGCCTGGTCTTCTCCGAAGGCGTCGAAGCCACATTCACCAAAGTGGTCATCAGCCTGGACGCCCCTGATACGCCGACTGAAATCATCCAGACGCGTAACGTCGAAACCGATCCCAATAACCAGAAAGTGCTGATCGTGACCCCCGCCGTGCCGATGGTCCCGGGCAAATACAAGGTGGAATGGCACGCCGTGTCGGTGGACACCCACAAGAGCGAAGGCACCTACCGCTTTCAGGTGACGCCATAACCCCATGCACGAAGGACTGATCCTGTGCCGGTTCATCCACTTCGGCGCAGTGCTGTTGCTGTTCGGGGTCGGCGCGTTCCGCAGCCTGTTGTTTGGCCGGCATTTGCTGCCTTTTGAGGCCAGCCGGGCGGAACCTCGCCTGAGTCGACTGCTCGGCTGGCTCGCGGCCATCGCGCTGGTGAGCGCGATGGCCTGGTTGATGCTGACGGCTGCTTACCTGAGCAGCGACTGGAGCGGCGCGATCAATCCGTCCACCGTCGGGCTGGTGCTGGGCAATACCTGGTTCGGTCATGTGTGGGTCGTTCATCTGCTGCTGAACGTGCTGGTTGTCAGCCTCAATCGCCGGGTGAACCCGGGCGCGCTGCTGGTCCTCAACACGCTGTTGCTGCTAACCCTGGCGCCGGTGGGTCACGGCGCCATGTTCGACGGTCTGAAAGGCCAGCTGCTGATCCTCAACCAAATGCTGCACCTGCTCGGCGTCGGCACCTGGCTCGGCGGTCTGTTGATGCTGGCCCTGCTGCTGAGGGCTGATGGTGGTGTCGATATGGCCTTGGTGTTGCGGCGTTTCAGCGGCATCGGCTACGGGCTGGTGGCGGTGATCATCGCCACGGGCCTGATCAACGTTCGTGCCCTCAGCGGCGGGCTCTGGCCTGAACCGGCGTTTGCCGGGTTCGGCCTGGTGCTGGCCGTTAAAGTCACGATGGTTGCGGGGATGCTGGTGCTGGCAGCGCTGAATCGGCAGTTGGCCCAGGCCGCTGATTTGCCGGTGGCGCGCCTGCGGCTGAGCGTATTGCTGGAAGGCCTGTTTGGCGCGGGTGCGCTGGCGGCGGTCTCATTGCTGGGCACCTTGCCGCCGATGCTGGGCTGATTGAACAGGTTGGCCTGAAGGCAAAAGTTTGAACGCAAGACTCGGAGTGTCGCCTTCCATCACTGCGGCTAACGTACAGTCCAGTGAACCGTCAGAGAGCCGCCGAAATGAGCCCCCAGCCGAGTAATCCGTCCACCCAACCCGTCGAGCTCGACCCGCGCTGGAACGCCGTGGTGTCCCGGGACGTCAGCGCCGACGGGCAGTTCGTCTACGGTGTGCGTACTACGGGGGTGTACTGCCGCCCGAGCAGCAGCGCACGCTTGCCACGCCCGGAAAACGTGGTGTTCTTTGACAGTGCCACCGAGGCCGAAGCCGCCGGGTTTCGCCCCAGCAAGCGCGCCGCCGCCGACCGCACCGGCCTGGCTGAGCAGCACGCCGCCGTGGTCGCTGGCGCCTGTCGTCTGATCGCCGACGCGGAGTTGTTGCCGACCCTCGCCGAGCTCGCTGCCCACGCGTCCATGAGCCCCTGGCATTTCCACCGCGTCTTCAAAGCCGTCACCGGCCTGACACCCAAGGGCTACGCCAACGCCCACCGCGCCGACAAGGTACGCCACAAACTGACCGACAGCGGGCGTATCACCGACGCCCTGTACGATGCCGGTTTCAATTCCAACAGCCGTTTCTACGAGGCCAGCGCCGGACTGCTGGGCATGAGCCCCACCGACTACCGCAAGGGCGGCGCGGCGCTGGAGATCCGTTTTGCCGTCGGCGAGTGCTTTCTCGGTGCGATTCTGGTGGCTCAGAGCGCCAAGGGCGTGTGCGCCATTCTGCTCGGCGATGACCCCAATCGACTGGTGCAAGACCTGCAGGATCAGTTCCACAGCGCCACGCTGATCGGCGGCGACGCGGAGTTCGAGCGGCTGATGGCGGAGGTGGTGGGGTTTATCGAAGCGCCGAAGCTGGGCCTGAACCTGCCGCTGGATTTGCAAGGCACCGCTTTTCAGCAGCGGGTCTGGCAGGCCCTGGCGCAGATCCCGCCGGGCACGACCGCCAGCTACGCGCAGATCGCCCAACGGATCGGCGCGCCGACCGCCAGCCGCGCGGTCGCCCTGGCCTGCGGGGCAAACCGCATTGCCGTGGCGATTCCCTGCCATCGTGTGGTGCGCAGTGATGGCGCGTTGTCGGGCTATCGTTGGGGAGTGGAGCGCAAGCAGGCGTTGCTCACTCGTGAGGGTCAACAAAAGGAATCACAGTATTCACGCTGAGCTGTTTTGATCGGTTTCAGCCCAGCTCAAACGTCAGTTTCGCTGCTTTCGTAATGCTATCGATCCTCGCGGGTGTGCCACAGACGCAGCAAATAGATTGTGGAATTCGCTATCTCGTAGCGCATCTCGTAACAGCCGATCTGGATTCTGCGCACATCCCTCGGCTCAAATTCTTCCAAGCGTTCGCCTATGCGTGGGTTGGCGAGTAACGTAGTCGGTGCTGTCGTGAGTTGCTGCACGGTTCGTGCGGCGGCTGGCTGATTGACCGCTGCAAGAAACTCATACAGTCGGGCAATGTCGGAAAGCGCTTTGCTTGTCCACTTCAATTCCATCAGCGCGGGACCGGCAACGGCGTGTCGGTGCCAAGGCTATCAGCCCAGGCCTGAACGGCTTGGTGATCAATTACCCGGCCAGCATCAACGTCAGCCAATGCCTCGCGAGTCAGGCGACTCCGCTCTTCTTCCTGATCTATCCAGGCGGAAAGAGCCTGTTTGACGATCCAGTTTTTGGAGCGCTCCAGACGCTCTGCCATCAAATCGACTTTCTGTGCCAACGCCTCAGGAACGTGAGCCGTCACCGATCGGGTCTTTGCGGGGTTTGCCATGATGGGAGGGTCCTGACTAAAGAGTGATTCAAAGTTAATCATAGTGAGTCATTAAAAGTCGTCAAGAGTAGAGTCAGGTGTCGGAATGCGCTGTACGCCATCCGCTAGAAGCTTCCCGGCTAAAGCCGGTCCTACCACTGAAGCCGGGCATGCAAACGCCGGTAACAGCTTCTCGCTTGAGAAACCCTGACAGCGGCGTAAGGTCCCTGCACCGGATCTCACAAGGAGCATGGACGTGCCTTCGACTCTTCAAGCAGCGATAACCGACAACGCCCCCTCATTCTGGTTGATCGCCGACCAGCTCAATGCACGCAACGAAACCGAACGACTTGACTACATCCGCTCGGGCTTCCCGCCCGGCTGGGTCAAGGTGCTGCGCAATGCCTTCCGCCTCAGCAACAGTCAGCTCGAAGCCTTGCTGGCGACCTCGGTCTCGACCCTGGAACGCCGCCAGCGTCAGCAACGGCCGCTGGACATCGTCGGCTCCGAGCGCCTCGATCGGGTTGCCGCCCTCGCCACCCACGCCGCCGAACTCTTCGAAGACCAGAACACCGCCCGCCGCTGGATGGTTGCCTCCAACCGCGCACTCAACGGCCAGACACCCATCGCCCTCTGCGAAACCGAGATCGGCGCGCGCCAGGCACGCCGCGTGCTCAGCGCACTGCAGCATGGCGGGGTCGTCTGATGCAGGCCTGGAGGATCAGCAAGGACAGTGCCGCGAACGATCTGTCCGGCCTGGGCGCCGCGCAGTTCGGCGGGCGCTGGAATCACGCCGACCAGCCGACCGTTTACCTGGCGCTGAGCGCGTCAGGCTGCGCCCTGGACACGCTCATTCAATGTGCGAGCCTGCCGCAGCCGGGCTTTCAGCTCGTTCACTTGCAGTTGCCGGATGACCCGGGGCTGTATTGGCAGCCTGCCCTCGCCCAGCTGCCGCCCGGTTGGGACGTCACGCCGGCGGACCGCCCCAGCATGGATTTCGGCAGCGCCTGGCTGGAGCGGCGGGAGCAACTCGGGTTGATCGTGCCGTCCGCGACCATCACCCACACGCGCAACCTGCTGCTCAATCCTCGGCACCCCGCCATGGCGCAGGTCAGGGTGCTCGAGGTGCGCCCCTTCACCTGCGGCTGATCAGCGCTGGGTATCGACCACGATGCGCCCGCGCACCTGACCGTCCATGAGCCGGTGCGCGGCCTCAATCACCTCACCCAAGCCGATCTCGCGGCTGATCAGCGGCAGCAGCGACACATCAAGATCCCGGGCCAGACGCGCCCAGGCGTCAATGCGGTCCTGGCGCGGGCGCATGACGCTGTCGATGCCTGCGAGGGTCACGCCGCGCAGAATGAAGGGCGCCACCGACGCCGGAAAGTCCATCCCTTGGGCCAGACCGCAGGTCGCCACCGTGCCCCAATAGCGGGTGCTGGCGCAGATGTTGGCGAGGGTGTGGCTGCCCACCGAATCGATCGCCCCGGCCCAGCGCTCCTTGGCCAACGGGCGGCCGGGCTCGGCAAGGGTGGCGCGGTCGATGATTTCTGCGGCGCCGAGAGAGGTCAGGTAATCGCTCTCACTCAAGCGGCCGGTAGAAGCCACGACGCGATAGCCGAGTTTTGCCAGCAGCGCGATGGCGAAACTGCCGACACCCCCGTTGGCGCCAGTCACCAGCACATCGCCCTTGTCCGGCGTGACGCCGTTTTTCTCCAGCGCCATGATCGCCAGCATCGCCGTATAGCCCGCCGTGCCGATGGCCATGGCCTGTGCCGGCGTGAAGCCGCTTGGCAGCGGGATCAGCCATTTGCCCTGCAAGCGCGCCCTCTGCGCCAGCCCGCCCCAGTGCCCTTCGCCGACGCCCCAGCCATTGAGCAGCACCTGATCGCCCGGCTTGAAGTCCGGGTCGCTGCTGTCCTCGACCGTGCCGGCCAGGTCCACCCCGGGCACCATCGGAAACTGCCGCACGATCGGCCCTTTGCCGGTGATCGCCAGGCCGTCTTTGTAATTCAGCGTGCTGTGACTGACGCGCACGGTGACGTCGCCTTCAGGCAACTGACTGTCGTCGATGTCCGTCAGCTCGGCGCGGTAGCCGTTGTCGTCTTTATTGATCAGGATGCCTTTGAACATGCCGCACACTCCTATTTAGACCGCTCGTCTATAACCAGACCTGAAGACATCAGCGCGGCAACCCGCGCAGAAATCCGATGATGAAGGTATTGAGCGGCTGCTCGTTCTGCACCAGTCGAGCGCGTAACACGGCGCCCTCCCAGCCGATCCAGAAATACGCCGCCAGCTCTGAACAGTCGGTGCGCGCCGGCAGTTCCCCAGCCGCGATCGCCGCTTTGAAGCACCCTGTCAGGCGCGCCTGCCAGTCGAGGAAAACCTTCTCCAGCGCCTCACGGAAGCCCGCTGGCAGAACGCTCACTTCCTGGCCCATGTTGCCCACAAGGCAGCCCCGCCGAAAATCGTGGCGGGCGATATTGACCTTCGATGCCTGAACGAAGCCGGCCAGCCGTTCGAGCGGCGAGAGCGATTCATCCAGCAGCCAGCGGTCCAGGCGCCGGGCGAAGTAGCCGGCGTAGCTGTCGAGCACTGCGAGGCCGAACACCTCTTTGCTGGCGAAGTAATGATAGAAAGAGCCTTTGGGCACACCGACCCGCTTGAGGATGCCGTCGATGCCCGTGGCCATGAAGCCCTGCTCGGTCAGTACCTCAACGCCGCAACGGATCAGCGCCTCGCGGGTGTCGAAGTCATCGGGGCGTGTCACTTTCGGTGGACGGCCGGGGCGTCTGGGTTTTGCAATGATGTCGTTCATGGGGTTGCATATTAGACCGAGCGTCTATTAAATCAACCGCAACTTTGCATGCGCCGCTGTTCAGCGGCCTTTTCGCTACGGAGACTCTGCCGATGATCGCCTGGCCCGACACCCGCCTGCTCAAACTGCTGGACATCGAACTGCCCATCCTGCAAGCGCCCATGGCCGGTGCATCCGGCTCGGCGATGGCCGTCGCGGTGGGCAAAGCCGGAGGCCTGCCCTCGCTGCCCTGCGCCATGCTCACCCGCGCGCAGATTAGAGAGGAAGTCGCGCGGATACGCGCGGGTACCCATGCGCCGCTCAACCTGAATTTCTTCTGCCACTCGGCCCCGCCCGCCGACCCGCAGGCCGATGCAGACTGGAAACACCTGCTCAAGCCCTACTACGACGAACTGGGCGCCGACTTCGATGCGCCAACGCCCACGTCCAACCGGGCACCCTTCGACGAGGCCGCTTGCGCGCTGGTGGAGGAATTGAAACCTGAGGTGGTCAGCTTCCATTTCGGCCTGCCCGATCTCGCCTTGCTGGCGCGGGTTAAGGCCACCGGTGCGAAGGTGCTCTCCTCGGCGACCACCGTGGAAGAAGCCGTGTGGCTCGAGGCACGGGGTTGCGACGCGATTATCGCCATGGGCTACGAGGCCGGCGGCCATCGCGGGATGTTCCTCACCGATCAGTTGCACACCCAGGTCGGCACGATGGCGCTGGTGCCACAGATCGTCGATGCCGTGACGATTCCGGTCATCGCGGCCGGCGGCATTGCCGACAGTCGCGGGATCGCCGCCGCGTTCATGCTCGGCGCCTCCGCCGTGCTAGTGGGCACCGCCTACCTGTTCACCCCGGAAGCCAAGGCCTCGGCGCTGCATCAGGCGGCATTGAGCCGCGCCCGGGACAGCCAGACCGCCATCACCAACATTTTCACCGGTCGCCCGGCCCGGGGCATCGTCAACCGCATCATGAAAGATATCGGACCCATGGCCGCTGCCGCGCCGGCCTTCCCCACCGCGGGCGGCGCACTGATGCCCCTGCGCAGCAAAGCCGAAGCCCGTGGCGACGACGGCTTCATGAATCTTTGGGCGGGTCAGGCGGTGGGCATCAAGCACTCGCTGTCCGCAGAAGAACTCACCCGGACGCTGGCCATCGGCGCCCTTGAGCGGCTGGCCGGGCGCTGAGCCGATGATATAGACGTCGATTTAAAACGGAGCACGGCACGATCCCGCTTCCGCGCGGAGGAGACTCGCTATATATTTCGCTGCATAGCGTTTGACCGGCGTCCGGTTGGCGTTCCTCCTCATTCCGTTTGCTAGCCCGGAGCCTGTCCATGCGCGCAGTTTCAAACCGCTTCACCGTCACCGCCCTGGTCATCGCCTGTGCCGCGCTGTCATCGGGCACAGCGTTCGCCGATGAGGTCCAAGTGGCCGTTGCCGCCAACTTCACGGCGCCGATCCAGGCCATCGCCCAGGACTTCGAAAAAGACACCGGTCACAAGTTGGTCGCTTCTTTCGGCGCGACCGGCCAGTTCTACACCCAGATCAAAAATGGCGCGCCGTTCGAAGTGTTTCTCGCCGCCGATGACGCCACGCCCGCCAAACTTGAGAGCGAAAACGAGACCGTGAAAGGCTCGCGCTTTACCTACGCGGTGGGCACCTTGGCGCTGTGGTCGGCCAAAGACGGCTATGTGGACGACAAGGGTCAAGTGCTCAAGGACGGCAAATTCGAACACCTGTCCATTGCCAATCCGAAAGCCGCACCCTACGGCCTCGCCGCCACCCAGACACTCGACAAACTGGGCCTGACCGACGCAACCAAAAGCAAGGTCGTCGAAGGCCAGAGCATCGCCCAGGCCTATCAGTTCGTGCAGACTGGCAACGCCCAGCTGGGTTTCGTCGCCCTCTCCCAGGTGTTCAAGGACGGCAAGCTGACCGGTGGCTCGGCGTGGATCGTGCCGGCCAATTTGCATGAGCCGATCAAGCAGGACGCGGTGATCCTCAACAAGGGCAAAGACAACGCCGCCGCCCAGGCGCTGATGGACTACCTCAAAGGCCCGAAAGCCGCCGCCATCATCAAATCCTACGGGTACCAGCTGTAAATGCTGCTGGGCAGTGCAGACCTCGCGGCCATCTGGCTGACGCTGAAACTGGCGTCCCTGACCACTGTGATTCTGCTGATCGTCGGCACGCCCATCGCGCTGTGGTTGTCGCGCACCCGCTCTTGGCTGAAAGGCCCCATCGGCGCGATCGTGGCCCTGCCTCTGGTGCTGCCACCCACGGTGATCGGCTTTTATCTGCTGCTGTTGCTCGGGCCGAACGGCGCGGTCGGGGAGCTGACCCAGAGCCTGGGGCTCGGCACGTTAACCTTCAGTTTCAGCGGGTTGGTGATCGGCTCGGTGCTGTATTCCCTGCCGTTCGTGGTGCAGCCCTTGCAGAACGCCTTCGTCGCCATCGGTCCTCGCCCCCTTGAAGTGGCGGCCACGCTGCGCGCCGGTCCTTGGGACACGTTCTTCTCAGTGATTCTGCCGCTGGCGCGCCCCGGCTTTATCACCGGGGCGATTCTGGGTTTCGCCCACACCGTGGGTGAGTTTGGCGTGGTCCTGATGATTGGCGGCAACATCCCGGAAAGAACCCGGGTCGTGTCCACGCAGATCTACAACCACGTCGAAGCGATGGAGTACGCCCAGGCCCATTGGCTGGCCGGGGCGATGCTGGTGTTTTCCTTTGTGGTGTTGCTGGCGCTGTATTCCAGCGGCAAGGCCCGGTCGGCGTGGAGCGGCGCATGAGTGCGAAGATTGAAGTGCGGCTGCAGGTGAATTACGCCGAGTTCGTTCTCGACGTCGACCTCCACTTGCCCGGTCGCGGCGTCTCGGCGCTGTATGGCCATTCCGGCTCCGGCAAAACCACCTGCCTGCGTTGCATCGCCGGGCTGGAAAAGGCGGCCGACGGCTATATCCGCGTCAACGGCGAGGTCTGGCAGGACAGCGCCAACAACATCTTTCTGCCCCCGCACAAACGTCCATTGGGCTACGTGTTTCAGGAAGCCAGCCTTTTTCCGCACCTCGACGTCGAGGGCAATCTGCGCTTTGGCCTCAAGCGCATCCCCGAGCGCGACAGGCGTATTACGTTGCAGCAGGCGACCTCGCTGCTGGGCATCGATCATTTGCTCCAGCGCGCGCCCGATAGGCTGTCCGGCGGCGAGCGTCAACGGGTCGGGATCGCCCGCGCGTTGCTGACCAGCCCGCGCCTGCTGCTGATGGACGAACCCCTGGCGGCGCTGGATGCGCAACGCAAAAGCGAAATCCTGCCGTACCTAGAGCGCCTCCACGACGAGCTGGATATTCCGGTGATTTACGTGAGTCACGCTCAGGATGAAGTGGCGCGTCTGGCTGATCATCTGGTGCTGCTCAGCGATGGGAAAGCGCTGGCCAGCGGCCCCATCGGCGAAACACTGGCGCGGCTGGATCTGCCGCTGGCGATGGGCGACGACGCGGGCGTGGTGATCGAGGGAAGCGTGCAGGCGTACGATGCGGCCTATCAACTCATCACCGTCCGTTTGCCGCGGAGCGAACTGAGTATCCGCGTCGCCCATTCCGCGTTGCTGCCCGGCAAACCCCTGCGCCTCAAGGTGCAGGCGCGGGACGTGAGCCTGAGCCTGCAACCCGACGCTCAAAGCAGCATCCTCAATCGCCTGCCGGTGACCGTCATCGAAGAGATCGCCGCCGACAACACCGCCCATGTGCTGGTCCGCCTCGATGCCGACGGCTCGCCGCTGCTGGCGCGGATCACCCGCTACTCCAGGGATCAGCTGCAGCTGGCGCCTGGGCAACGACTGTGGGCGCAGATCAAATCAGTCGCGCTGCTGGCGTAGGCGAGCAATCACCCGTCCCATTCATCAGGTATGCAATTAGTCGGCACGACTGCGCAGCGCAACGGTCAATGCAAAAAGACCCGCATTCAGGACTGCCTTTCATGCCGGACACAATCCACAGCGAAGACCTGCCCAAAGATCTGCATTACGTCGACGACAGCCAGCCCGGATTTACCCGCAAGATTCTGCGCGGCAAGTTCGCCTACTTCGACACCGACGGCCAGCGCATCCGCGACGAGAACGTGATCAAACGCATCAACGCGCTGGTGATCCCACCGGCGTACACCGACGTGTGGATCTGTGCCGACCGCCAGGGCCATCTGCAAGCGACAGGCCGTGACGCTCGCGGACGCAAGCAGTACCGCTACCACCCGCGCTGGCGCGAGATTCGTGACGAGAACAAATACTCGCGGATGATTGCCTTCGGCCAGGCGTTGCCCAAGGTGCGCAAGCAGCTGGAAACGCAGCTGGCCAAACCCGGCATGGGCCGCGAGAAGGTCATGGCGGCGGTGCTGTCGTTGCTCGACCAGACGCTGATCCGCATCGGCAACAGCCAGTACGCCCGGGACAACCGCTCCTACGGCCTGACCACGCTGCGCAACAAACACGTCGACGTGAAGGGCAGCAAGATCTACTTCGAGTTTCGTGGCAAGAGCGGCGTCGAGCACCGGCTCAGCGTCACTGACCGGCGCTTGGCGAACATCATCAAGCGCTGCATGGAATTGCCCGGCCAGAACCTGTTCCAGTACCTGGATGACGACGGCCAGCGGCATACCGTGTCCTCCCACGACATCAACCAGTACTTGCACACCCTCACCGGCGCCGATTTCACAGCCAAGGACTACCGCACCTGGGCCGGCAGCGCGATGGCACTGGCGACCCTGCGCAAGCTGCACTGGGAGCCGGAGGCAGACGCGAAGAAACACGTCGTGTCCATGGTCAAGGAGGTCGCGCGGCTGCTGGGCAATACCCCAGCGGTCTGCCGCAAGTGCTACATCCACCCGGCCGTGCTGGAAGCCTTCGCGATGGGCGAACTGTCCAAGCTGCCGCGCATCCGCCAGCGCAAGGGCCTGCGTCTGGAGGAAGTGGCGCTGGCCGGCTTCCTCCAGGGCCTGCAGGCCGCCGAGGTCATTCGTGAAGCATCCGAAGAACTGACAGGAGAAACAGCATGACCACCCACAGCGCGCATATCCCCGGCGAAAAACTCAACGACCCGGACGCACGCCCGGCTGACGTCGCCGATGACCGCGAGCGCACCGACGACGTGCGTGAAGACGAGCCGCTGACCGGCGGTGATCACGACGACGCCGGGCACACCCCCAAAGTGCCCCTCGCCGAGTAAACCGCTCCCGCTTTCCAGGATTCAAAGGCCTCACCCATGACCACACCGCCGCACCTGCCAGACGACGCCCGCCCTTCTTCCTTCACCGTCGACGCCGACCGCCCCGGATTCGTCCGGGTTCGCGGCGCCCGAGAGCACAACCTCAAGGACGTGGACGTCGACATCCCCCGCGACGCACTGGTGGTGTTCACCGGCGTGTCGGGGTCAGGCAAATCATCGCTGGCCTTCTCCACCCTCTACGCCGAAGCCCAACGCCGCTATTTCGAATCCGTCGCGCCCTACGCCCGACGCCTCATCGATCAGGTGGGCGTGCCCGACGTTGACTCCATTGAGGGCCTGCCCCCGGCCGTCGCGCTGCAGCAGCAACGAGGGACGCCGAGTACGCGCTCATCGGTCGGCAGCGTGACCACTCTGTCCAGCCTGATCCGCATGCTCTATTCCCGCGCCGGCACCTATCCGCCGGGGCAACCGATGCTCTATGCCGAAGACTTTTCGCCCAACCTGCCCCAGGGCGCCTGCCCCGAGTGTCACGGCCTGGGCCGGGTCTATGAGATTCCTGAAGAACTGATGGTCCCGGACGACTCTTTGACCATCCGCCAACGCGCGATCGCGGCATGGCCCCTGGCATGGGGCGGCCAGAACCAGCGGGACATCCTCGTCACCCTGGGTTACGACGTCGACACCCCGTGGCGCGACCTGCCGAAAAAGGATCGCGACTGGATTCTGTTCACTGATGAGCAGCCTAACGTGCCGGTCTACGGAGGGCTGACCCCGGAAGAAACCCGTCTGGCGATCAAGCGCAAACTCGAACCCAGTTATCAGGGCACCTTCACCGGTGCCCGCCGCTACGTGCAGCACACCTTTGCCACCACCCAGAGCGCGTTGATGAAAAAACGCGTGTCGCGTTTCATGCGCGGCAGCCCCTGCCCGTTGTGCGATGGCAAACGCCTGAAGCGCGAGGCCCTGTCGGTGACGTTTGCCGGCCTCGATATCGGCGAATTGGCGCAGATGCCGCTGCTGCGGCTGGCTGAAGTCTTGCGTCCAGTGGCTGCGGGCGTTTTTGAAAATGAAGATCGCGGCAGCGCTGTGCTGGATCGCGAGCAGATGGCCAAGGCGAAAAAGAAGCGGGTCACTGCAGGCGGTTCGGCCCACGACGCAGCCCCCGATGTGCGCGCGACACCGAACCTGTCTGTCGAGAAGCGCCTCGCCGCCCAACGCATCGCCCAGGACTTGCTGGCGCGGGTCAGCACCCTCACCGAACTGGGGCTCGGCTACCTGGCGCTGGATCGCAGCACGCCGTCGCTGTCATCCGGTGAACTGCAGCGCCTGCGCCTGGCGACGCAATTGGGCTCGCAACTGTTCGGCGTGATCTACGTGCTGGACGAGCCTTCTGCCGGCTTGCACCCGGCGGACAGCGAAGCGCTGTTCACGGCGTTGCAGCAGCTGAAGGCTTCCGGCAACTCGCTGTTCGTCGTCGAGCATGACCTGGAAACCATGCGCCGCGCCGACTGGCTGATCGACGTCGGCCCTGCTGCCGGCGAGCATGGCGGGCACGTGCTGTACAGCGGCCCTCCCGCAGGTTTGGCCGAGATCGAATCCTCGCAAACGGGCCGTCATCTGTTCGCCGAGCATTCCGCGCTGAGTTCGGCAAGAAGACAGCCGACCGACTGGCTGCGCCTGGAAGGCATTACCCGCAACAACCTCAATTCACTGAGCGCTGAATTTCCGCTGGGCTGCTTCACCTCGGTGACCGGCATCTCCGGTTCGGGCAAATCCAGCCTCGTCAGCCAGGCATTGCTGGAGCTGGTGGGCGCCGAATTGGGACGCCCTGTTGCGGAGGCCGAGGCGGAAGAATCCAGCCTGGAAGACGATGCGCCGCAACCCACCGGCGGGCACATTGCGGGCGGAATGAGCGCGATCAAGCGGCTGGTGCAGGTTGACCAGAAACCCATCGGCCGCACCCCGCGTTCCAACCTGGCGACCTATACCGGCCTGTTCGACAACGTGCGCAAGCTGTTCGCCGCGACGCCCGACGCGCAGAAGGCCGGCTACGACGCCGGACAGTTCTCGTTCAACGTCGCCAAAGGCCGCTGCGCGGTGTGCGAGGGCGAAGGGTTTGTCAGCGTTGAATTGCTGTTCATGCCCAGCGTCTACGCGCCCTGCCCGACCTGCCATGGTGCGCGCTACAACCAGGACACCTTGGCGATCAAGTGGAATGGGTTGAGTATCGCCGACGTGTTGCAGCTGACGGTTGAACAGGCGGTGGATGTATTCGCCGATCAGCCGGGGGTTGTCCGCTCGCTGACGGTGCTGCGTGATATTGGTCTGGGCTATTTGCGTCTGGGTCAGCCTGCGACTGAGTTGTCCGGCGGTGAGGCTCAGCGCATCAAACTGGCGACGGAGCTACAGCGCAGTCAACGCGGCGCCACCTTGTATGTGCTCGATGAGCCGACCACGGGCCTGCACCCCACCGATGTGGATCGCCTGCTGACGCAGTTGAATGCGTTGGTGGATGCGGGGCACAGCGTGGTGGTGGTTGAGCATGAAATGCGCGTGGTGGCGCAGAGTGACTGGGTGATCGACATCGGCCCGGGCGCTGGGGACAAGGGTGGCAATGTTGTGGCGTGTGGGACGCCTGAGCAGGTTGCCGACGTGGAAGAGAGCCGGACGGCACCGTTTTTGCGCAAGGTGTTGCGGGGCTGAGGAAGTTCGGTTACAGCGCTGAAACGAAACAGGCACTTGGGGCTGCCCCAAGTGCCTCTCGCTGGCGCTCATACACTCCGGGCTATTTGTACCAGTGCCACGTAGTAGCGCCATTGAGTTCGTGCATCCTTCAACCCGACAGACACCGTATTAAGTATCTTGTCAGACCTTAAAGTGGCCTACTTGCCGCTGGAGTACGACCCCCAGCTCTGCCAGGTTATTACTCGAACTGGCCGTTCTCTCGCAAGATAAAGCTGAATCATCTGCAATATTACGAACCGACGTCACACTGCGGTTAATCTCCTCAGCGACACAGCTTTGCTCCTCACCGGCGGTTGCGATCTGCCTGACCATCTGCTGGATGTTATCAATCATCTCCACAATGGTTTCAACTGAATGCCCCGTGTTTGAAACCTGTATGACAGTTTCCTCCGTCAAACCACGGCAGACTTCCATCATCCCGGCAGCCTCTTCGGCTATTTTTTGCAGATTGGTGGTCAGCGCGCCAATTTCCAGGGTTGCGCCCTGTGTCCGTTTGGCAAGTGTTCTCACTTCATCCGCCACCACCGCAAATCCTCGACCCGCATCGCCCGCCCTTGCCGCTTCGATAGCAGCATTCAGCGCCAACAAGTTGGTTTGATCTGCAACGGACGTTATGACTTGCAACACCCCACCTATATTTAAGCTCTCTTTTTTTAGTTGTGCCATGGCGGCGGAAGACTTTGACACCTCCGTAGCCAGACGTTTCATTTGGGCTATTGCGTCTTTTGCCATAGTGCCGCCGGTTTTCGCCTGAGCATTAGCGCTGAGTGCCGCATGGGCTGCCTCTTCCGAGTTGCGCGCAACTTCAAGGGTCGTGGCTACCATTTCGTGGATGGCGGTGGCGACCTGGTCGATTTCGACTCTCTGATTGCCTACCCCGATGCGGGTCTGCTCTGTCGCAGCGGAAAGGTCCACTGCAGCAGCAGAGATCACCGCCGATGACGTGTTGACCTGGCTTATAAGCAGGCTCAGACGGGACTGCATCTCACTCAGGGAAGAGAGCACGCTACCGGCCACTGAGGTTTCTGCTCCGGGAATCGGGCGCAGGTCACCACTTGCAACGCGCTGAGCGATGGTTGACAAGAGGATGGGCTCTGCACCCAGGGCGCGTGACAGTCCCCGAACGATAAGAACGGTTAGCGCGACCCCTACGGCAATGGCCAATGCGCATATAAACATCAAGAACTGTTGATTGCTTCTATATTCGACCTGCGATTCATCAACGCTGGCCAGTGCAATCTTTGTATTAAAGCGTTTGTAATCAGTGACGCTGGCCACCAGCTTTTTCAAAAGCGGCAGGCATTCATTGTTCATCATAGTAATTGCGGTACTGCGATCACCACTCATGGCAAGCCGGGTAATCTCCAGGGCAACAGGACCATAGACTTTCTCGATCCCCTCAATCTCGGCAACCAACTTACGGGCATTATCGTTATCGGCGGAGGCTGGCAACGCGCTGACGCCAGCGACCAATGCTGAGAGCAGACTTTTCACCTTCTGATGCTCGGCATTCAAGATGTCCGCTTCAGACTGTCGATCAGTGTCGGAAATGACCAGCACAAGGTTGCGGGCTGAAATAGCGCGCTGCTGCGCGGAAAGCAGCAAACCATTCATCAGCCCCATGCGCTTATTCAACCCTTCGACATAGTTTGAGAAGCGCAGGTTCGACTCATTTAAACTAATAACGGATAACGCAGAAATCAGAAAGATAATTAGCACCATCGCGCCAAAACCCAGTACTAACTTTGCATTTACCGACAAGGAAGCTAACATGCAGAAACCCCTTTGACTTTCAATATTGTGCTGCACGGCCAAGAATGTGGCGCATTGACACTATGCGGCGAGCAACGACAATACTACAAGCAATAAATCACCACTTTTAAAGATATATAGGATCCAACTTACAACGGATTCAATCGAGTTGTTTGCGTAAGTTATTTTAATCTAAACGAATATTTAGGCTTTCGTCGCATACTAACTTTAGAGATGCGATTCTAAACGCGAAGCGTTCTGTACTTATTCCAACAGTCTTTAATCGGTCCGCGAGATGGGAGTTTCAACTGAAGGGAGGATCGGTATTGTGAAAAGCGGAGCTCCCGATAAGGGACACGCGTGCGTATGCTCGTGCCGGCAGTGCGGAAAGCAGCGCGATAGACCGCCGATGAACGACCCGCTTGGGCTTAGCGCTGTCGCCATGGGAGAACAACGCATCTGGGGACGGAGGGGCAAGGACCATTATGAACATCGCTCAACCCGCCATGCAGCTCCTCGTCCAGCAGGGCGCGTTTCTCGACCTGGCAGCCTTTTAGTTCGGTGGCAAGCTGAGCGTGTGCTGGCGCACCGAACATGCCCAGGCGGCGGAGCGTGGTCGGCTTCAGCGGAGGGCGCGGGTGGTATGAGTCAGTGCCAACCCCGCTTCATCTGCTCCCAGCCAGGGGAAACCGGTCGCGCTATCCAGAGCGCCCACCGCGCGCCGCCGACTTACAGAACGCCGCATGACCAAACGCTCACCGCGGATGGCTTCACCTGGAGTCGGGTGAAAGCGGCGTGAGACGAGTTTTCAAGACCCCGCAGCGCAACAAAAAAGCATCCCAACATCAACTCCCACCAAGCGGGCTTCGCGCCCAATCGGAGTAGCACGCACGTCCACTCCAACCGATACCGCCGAATTCCTCGAAAAACTCAACGGCGGCGCGTTCGCCAGCCAGATCGGTCACGCCCTGTCAGAGGTAGCCGCCGGCGTAGTTGACCACGGCAAGGCCGGAAAGGTCGTCATCACCCTCTACTTCAGCCAGATCGGCGAAGGCCAGATGGTGAAGATCAAACACAAGCTCGACTACAAAGTGCCGATCAAGCGCGGCACCCGTAGCGAGAACACCAGCCTCGACACACCGATGCATGTCGGCACCGGCGGCAAGATTTCGCTGTTCCAGGAAAAGCACGATCAGCTGTTCAGTCGTAACGAAGCACCCATCAAGCCCCGCACCTAACACCCCCTTCCCCCATACGAGACCTGTGAAATGTCCCTGAGCAAAGAAGCGATACAACTCATCACCGACACCGCGCTGGAAGCCACCGGCAAGGCACTGCCTACTGATACGCCCACTGCATTGCTGCCGGAAGGCACCAACGTTGTGGATCTGGAGAAATACCAGGCCGGCCGCAGCCGGTTCCGAGGCACCTACGCCACTCACTCGCTGGCGGACTTCAGCGCGTATGTCACCGACCGCGCCGAGGCTGGAGCTCGCGGTTTCATCCATCAGGAAGAGATGAGCTGCGTTCTGTTGTTCAACCTCGGCACCACATCAGCACCTGGCCATGCCGATGACCGCGCGGTGCTGAAGCTCAAGGCAACCGCCGGGTACACCGCCGCGCAGCAAATTCCGGGTAACCGTCTTGCGCAGAAGGACCTGAGCGACTGGATCGAGGACTGGCACCAGCACCTAACGCCGGTCGATGATGCAGGCACCGCGATCCCGATCGCCAAAGCCATTGCGGCGGTACGCACGATCACCATCAAGGCCACAAGCGAGTCGGAGACAACGGTCGGCGACACCAGCGCCAGCCGGAGTGCGATGGACCAGATCGAGGCACGCAGCAAAGAAACGCTGCCGGCGGCTCTGCAGTTCCACGTCGTGCCGTTTGAGGGGTTGACCGAGCAGCAGATCACGCTGCGCATTTCTGTGATTACCAGCGGATCGGTGCCGGTGCTGAAACTGCGCTGGGTTGGTGAGGAGGTGCAGCGCGAGGCCATTGCTCAAGAGTTTAAGTCAGTGCTGGAAGACAAGATTGGCTCGGCGGCGAAACTCGCGCTCGGCAGCTTTTCTTCCTAAAGATAGGCCCGCGCCATATAAGTCTTGGCGCGGGTTCTGTCCATTGATAGCACAGGTAAATTCCGGCGATGCGGCGATACCATTGACCTTAAAAACGCCAGCGGCGCTGTTGCAAACAGCTAGGGCGTAATAGTTCGCTCTTTAATGTCTAGAAATTTCTGAGTTTTCGTGTACCACAAGAACATGCCTACAACGCACAGAAACATGGAAGCGAATCCGAGTGTTCTGTACAGTTTCAGCAGCGAAGAAAGTTCATCTCTAGTCTCCTTAACAAACTCTATATTTTGCACGCTTTTAGCCTGTAACATGTCTATTTCGTCAAAGAGCGGCTGATTAGCTTCCCACCCATCACGGATTCCTTTCCAAGTCTCTAGGTCAGAATTATTCTTTTGTGCCTGGGCCGTTTTTTCGTCTAGACGATCTTGCTTCTTTTTTATTATTTCTATTTTGGCGGCAATTTCTGTAGCTTCCATTCTACGAATGTTAATAGTCTCCATGAGCGAATCGTAGCGTTTGTTATAGTCAAAATAAAAAAATATAGAACATATCAGGCCTGCAATGGCCATAAATTTGTAGAGATTGTCTGTCGGGGCCTGCATCTTTATAACCTACATGATCCGGCCACATGCCGGTCACCACTTATAAACCACCACCAACCTATTCGCCACCGGACTTTCGGAGGGCTTTCGCATGGAGCATCGATATGAGCCACAACTGCGCGGACGTGCGCCAGCACTACAACGTGCCGGCAGACGTCGGGCGCCGTGTCATCGCCAACGGTGAGCCGGGAATCATCCTCGCCGACAGAGGCAACTACATCGGCGTGGTGCTGGACAGCGACCCGAAGAAGCGAATACGCAACTACCATCCCACTTGGGAAGTCCAGTACGGCGACATGTCCGAGAAGCTGCCACTCAAAAAATGGGAGGTGTTGCCCTTCGCGT
The DNA here is from genome assembly GCF_053903055.1 of Pseudomonas sp. AK106. NCBI lineage: Bacteria > Pseudomonadati > Pseudomonadota > Gammaproteobacteria > Pseudomonadales > Pseudomonadaceae > Pseudomonas > Pseudomonas sp. AK106. The sequence continues at coordinate 2,655,522 of NZ_CP096426.1, read as the reverse complement.
TCGACTGGGATGAGCTGGACTGGAGCCCCAGGGCGCGCGGCCATCTGACAGAGGTCTGGGCGGCAACTCGCAGCCAAGCGAAATACCTGGCCTACCGTGAGCTGGAAGAATCCTGCGTGGATGCCAGTGCGATGTGCTATTTCAAGGTGCGCCGCGCCTGATCAGTGGATCACCGGCAGCGCATCGCCCGGTGCCTCGATCGGCACTGTCGCCTAAGCCACGTCCGCTGGGTTGTAGAACTGCTCGCCGTACATCGACTGAATAGCCAATTCCGTGAGCTCGTCTATATCAACCCAGCATTCCTGCGCCGCGACCGGCACCGCCTTCAGCGCCATCCGCAGATCCCTTTCCCTGTCTTCACTCATGACCGTATCCCTTCCTGTGGAGCGGTAAGCGTAGGCGACTTTTACTAGCAAGCTAATGAGTCTTCCAACCATCAACCTTACGCGCAACGAAATAACTCTTTCCGAAAATAATTCTCAATAAACTCATTAGAGCCGTACACAACTGCCTGTTTAGTCGGAACACGAAGGACTAAAAATACAATCTCGCGGCAGATATTCATTAGCCCCTCGCTTATCTCTGGCGATGCTTCAATATCTGACTGCCTTATATGAGATCCATGCGTAACCTGAGAACGTATCGCATAGGCCTTTTTCATGAATTGATAGCGCCCCTCCATAGCCTCCGCTGATCCTCCTAGAAAGTGCGCCACCCGCTCTGAAAGCCGATGTGTCAACTCACCAGTGCTAGTAGAAAAGAGGCTTTCCAGTGCACTGCAAACTTGGGCAATCTTCAACGAAGGATAGGCGATCTTTCGCGAAGAAGTCATAAAACTAAGGAACCTATCAAAGCGCGAACTAGCCTTTGACACTGGCGACTGCTTAATGCTGAACCCTTTAGCATGAAGGTGCCCCCTTAGTTCTGAACTCACGTTGTTCCACATCAAAAGTTCAGATGCGTCAAACGTCGTCGGCACTAGGGCTTCACCATTGGCTTTAGACAGCGTGGAGTACAGTCCATTACTGGTCCAAAAAACTTTACCGTCATTTTTTAGATTGCAATGCGCGAGTTCGCATCCGATTGCGTTATCTTTAACTAACCACGAATCTTCAATAAGCCATCCAACCCAGACCAGCCATGCCAGAAGCAGAGGCTCGCTGTGATCATACCGGCTCCAAATCGGAGTGTCCTCCGGCCTGCATACGACCAAGTGATCAGAATCACGAAGATGTTGGTACTCAATCTGGCCCGCAAAATGTTTGAAAGAGACATCCAGCCAACCGTTTACAATTGCAGGCTCATTAACTATAGAAATTCCGGGCATCATTTCATATATACCCGGTTCAGCTTCTACTTTGAGCCAGCGTAAAGTTGAGATGATTTTCACGCTCACGTTCACGCTCACGTTCACTTTTGCTTTCATCGTCATCGTCATCGACTCGTAGCTTTAGTTATCGCCATTTAGCTTATCACCGCACTTACGCGGAATCGCCACAGAAATCGCTGCACCCTATCACAACCGAGCAAGACACCCTCGGGACCAACTCCCCACTCCCTCACACTCTCACGAATCACCCCACTGGCGAGGATCAGCCATGCCATCAGACAAACCACGCATCGTCTGCCAGTTCAGCTGCGGCGCCGCCTCGGCGGTGGCAACCAAGCTGACACTGGCCGACTACGGCAGCACGCATGACGTGCAGATCATCAACGCGTTCCTATCCAACGAGCACGAAGACAACCGGCGATTTCTTGCTAACTGTGAAGCCTGGTTCGGACGGCCCATAACCGTGCTACGTGATTCGAAATACGGGGCCGACATCATCGAAGTCTTCCGGCGCGAGCGTTATGTGAAAAATCAATTTGGAGCGCCCTGCACCAAATTGCTCAAGCGCCGGCTGCTGGACGCGTGGAAACAGCCAGGTGACCTCATGGTGTTCGGCTATACCGCAGAGGAGCAGAATCGACTGGACACCTTCCGAGAGCGCAACCCTGATCGCGCTGTGATAGCGCCGCTGATTGATCGCGGGCTGGGCAAGGAAGACTGCAAGGCGATGGTCGAACGAGCTGGCATCGAGCTGCCCTTCATGTACCGACTTGGCTACGACAATGCCAACTGCGTCGGCTGTGTAAAAGGCGGAGAAGGATATTTCCGAGCCATCCGTGAAGACTTCCCAGAACAGTTCGAATCGCTCTGCCAGGTGCAGGATCTGCTGGGCCCAGGCTCATACCTCCACAGGAACCGCACCACCAACGACCGTTACTCGCTGAGAGACCTGGGCGACGGCCCGGTGCGGCGGAACGAGAAGATCCCTTCCTGCTCGTTCTTCTGCGAGTTGGCTGAGGACGCCTATCGCGTCACGTCACCCGATCTGCCGTTACAGCAAGTTGTCGATGCAGTACGCGATGGCAGTTAGCGCAAAGGCACTGCAAATGGTCTAGCGTGGTCTTTTGGCCAGGGTTCATGTCGGCAATGTGGAAGGCATTGTGGTGAACCTCGATACAAGCATCCGCATAAACCCCGTAGGTCTCGAATGGCTCGAACTTACAGCCTTCGCAAAATAGCCGGCCGTGCTGTTTTCGGAACTCTGCCTTTTTTGCTTTGGCCAACCCCGCTGCACGCTCTCGGCGAAAATGGCTTACTAATCTAGGGGAGCCTTCCGCCCACTCTCGCTGCTCTTGCTCCGCGGGCACATCAATCGGCACCGGATCGCTGTCTTTAGGGACGATTCTGTAGCCGGCGTCTTCGAGGAGCTGAAAACAAACGGTGTTGGCGCCCGCGGTGAAGTGCAATGGCTTCACGCTAAATCCGAGGGCAGCCGATGCGGCAAGACCGAACACTTGCTTTGGAGCCAGTCTTACTCCGTCGTCAACCAGAAGATCGTAGTCAACAGACGCTCCAAAATCTTCGGCCTGACCACCCGCAAGTAAACCTTGGACAGCTTTCCAAATGTAGTCAGCGGTCACCTTCCGAAGCTCCTCCACTGGCAAGCCGCGGTCCCTGGCCGAACGCCCAGCCGGCAGTGTCGACGGTATGTATGCCCCATCAATTACCAGGCCAGTCACATCTTTGGAATTCAGAGAGCGATTGCTACTAGCGCCGCTCGGGAGCAAGCACCTGATGGAACTACCTGACTTGGCATGATGAGCAACATCTTCGTGACTAACTATTTTCAAATCGTTGTTTTTATTATTACCACCGTCTGGATAGACGCGGTATGAACCCTGACCAGTATCCCGATTTTTCTGAAAGATTGGACGAATTTCCGCTTGCCCAGCATCTATAAAATATACGCCGGAAGATACCTGCATTGACCGACCAATATCCATTGTTCGCGGGTGATTACTTGAAGAGTTGAAAAAAGCCGAAAGTTGCTCCGCCACAACAGCGACGTGAGCGATTTTTGAGAAGCCAACCCTGGGCCACTTATTGTTAGGGTCAATGTTCACCGGTTGTCCAGTGGCAGTTCTCATCTCATCCACCAGCGCCCTTGCGGCCGCGCCTGTCGTGGCAGCTCTTGCTGCCATCGACTGAATGTCAAAGGCGAGCTCCGCAAGATTGCCTGATGCGAGCATCTTTGAATAAAGCGTAACTCGACCTTTGGAGTCATTGACGCATCTTACGCCATTGCCGCTGCTCAACTTCTGCATCGCCCCATATATAGGGTAGAGAAGCTCCTGCGCCAAACTGAACAGACCCATATCCCTATCTCCAAAAAACTCGAACGCAATATACCGTTGAGGACTACGCATGTCTGCAATTCAGAAAAGCCACACCTTCGATTTCAAAACGCAGTACGGCCTCGGCTTCGACCCGCAAGACGATGAGCTCGTCGTAGACTTTTTCTGCGGCGGTGGCGGCGCCGGTACGGGCCTGGAAATGGGCCTCGGTCGCAAGGTCAGCGTGGCGAAGAATCACAGCGCTAAAGCGATCAGCATGCACACTATCAACCACCCGGGCGCCAGGCATTTCACCACCGACGTGTTCGACGGAAATCCGGACGCCGAGTGCGACGGAAAGGCGGTCGGCTGGTTTCACATGTCACCGGATTGCACCCACCACAGCCAGGCCGCCGGCGGACAGCCGCGCAAGCGCGAGATCCGCAACCTTTCGTGGATCGGGCTGAAGTGGGCAGGCAAGAAGAAGCCTCGAGTCATCAGCCTGGAAAACGTGAAGCAGATTTTGCAGTGGGGTCCGCTGATCGCCAAGCGCGACAAAGCGACCGGCCGCATCATCAAACTGGTGCCAGGCGTGAACAAAAAGGGCAAAGAAGTCCTGGTGAAGGTGGTTGCCGCGCCCAGCGAGATCGTTCCGGTGGACCAGCAGTTCCTCGTCCCAAACCCAAAGCGCAAAGGCAGCACCTGGAAACGTTTTGTGGAGCTGCTGGAGCAGCACGGTTACGTGGTCGAGTGGCGAGTGATCAAGGCGTGCGACTTCGGCGCGCCCACCAGCCGGGAACGCCTGTTCATGATCGCTCGCTGCGACGGACAGCCAATCGTGTGGCCGGAGCCGACCCACGCGAAGAAGCCCGGCAAGGGCCAGCTGAAGTATCGCACCGCCGCCGAGTGCATCGACTTCAGCGATTTGGGTAAGAGCATTTTCGGCCGCAAGGATGAGCTGGCCGACGCCACCAAACGCCGAATCGCCAAGGGCATGAGGAAGTTCGTCATCGACCACCCTGCCCCGTTTATTGTGCCGATCGCGAACTGGTCGACTGAGACGGTACAGTCGCTGAACGAGCCGCTGCGCACCGTGACGTCTTACCCGAAAGGCGGGGCGTTCTCGGTGGTGAGCCCAATCATCGCACCGGCCACGCATCAGGGCAGTGACCGTATCAACGATCCACTTGAGCCGCTGCCGACTGTGACCTGCGCCAAGCGCGGCGAACTGACATTGATCAGTCCTACGCTGGTTCAGACCGGCTACGGGGAGCGCGCGGGCCAGCAACCGCGCGTGCCGGGATTGGATCAGCCGCTGGGGACCGTCGTCGCTGGAGGCGTAAAGCACGCACTCGCTGCGGCGCACCTGGTGAAGTTCAGATTCAACGACGAGGGCAAATCGCTGGACGAACCGCTGCCAACCATCACTAGCGGCGGCAACTACCAGCGTCCTGCCGGCGCCGCGCACGCCATGGGCATCGCCACCGCGTTCATGGCGCAGATGAACGGCGGATTCAACACCACTGTCGCGAAAAGTCTTGAGGACCCGGTAACCACAGTAACGAACACTGGCAGCCAACAGCAGCTGGTGACGGCAACCCTGGTTACCAACACGACCGGCCACGCCCCGTCAGATATCGAGGGCCCGGTACCGACGCTCACGACAGGGCAACACCAGATGCTCGCCACGGCGCATCTTCTGCACCTGCGCGGCAACTGCGACGCCCGGGCCGCCGCCGATCCACTCCACACGGTCAGCGCCGGCGGGACTCATCACGGGCTCGTCACCGCTTTCATGGAGCGCCAGTTTGGCGCAAGCGTTGGACAGCACCTGGCCGAACCGGCGCCAACCATCACCGCCGGCGGGGGTGGCAAGAGTTCGCTGGTCAGCTTTGAGTTGTCTCCAGAGCATGAAGAAGGCGCGTTGCGTGTTGCTGCATTCCTGATCAGTTACTACGGCACGGAGAACATGAGCAGCTGCCACCAGCCTACTCCGACGATCACCACAAAGGATCGCCTCGGCCTGGTCACCGTGATGGTGAAGGGCATCCCGTACGTGATCGTCGACATCAGGCTGCGGATGCTGCAACCGGCTGAGCTGTACCGGGCGCAGGGCTTTCCAGCGGACTACATCATCACCCACGGCGCAGACGGCAAATGGTTCACGAAGACCGAGCAGGTCCATATGTGCGGCAACAGCGTCAGTCCTCCGCCGATGGCTGCGCTCGCTCGGGCGAATGATCCTTGGAAAATTCGCGAGCAGATGTCAGTCGCAGCGTAGTACGCGTCGCTGCGTCCTACCTCATCAGTCACAGCCTTACAAAGGACCAGCCTTCGTCAGCAGGTACTTGAAAAGCTCGGGGAGGTCTGCGAGGAGAAGGTCGCGAACGTCAGAGCGACACTTTGCTTTATGGCCAGCGGAGAGGTTTTGAGCCAACGCCCCAACGTGGGCCAACAACCGTTCCTTTCTAGGCCATTCGCCAGGGAAAGCTTCCAAGAAACCATCGAGCTGACGTCTCAGCTTTCCGACAATGGGTGACAACTCGTTTGCGTCGAGTACTTCCCACTGATCGAGGATCTCAATCGCTGTCGTGTTCGCCTCGAACCACGCTTCGAAATGACTGCTTCCTATCATTTACTCTCCTTGTAAAACAAGCGGCTTAAAAAGCGATTTAACCACAGCGCCATTTAGCGCTGTATCCCACGGCGGTCCATCGCCTAAGTCTTCGCCTCCCAACTCATCTTCCATAAAACCTAACAGACGCCTGCTGCAGTAAAGCGGGCGGGAGATACCTGCATGCTCATAAGTGCATCAACCAACCTGAGGAAATGCAATTCCCTCGGTGATCAAGTCCGTGTGAAAGCGCTTCGCCTAGGCGGCGGATGGGCCGAGGCCCGCGAGAACCTAGCGAGAGAAGCCGAACGCTGGTTCGGACGAGATCCAGTAGCAAATATTCAGGACTGGAGGGCCGTAACGAATGAAGTATTTAGATCCGACTGATTCATCCACTCAACCCCACATAAACCCCGGACGGAGTAGCCAACATGAACACAGCTCAAAAAGCCGAGCCTATCGAGTACATCCGCTTGCCAGAAGTGCGGCGCATCACCGGGCTTAGCACCGCAACCATTTATCGCATGGCCGTCGGCGGGAGATTCCCCCGCCAGGCAAAGGTCGGCGAACAGGCTGTTGCCTGGATACGCTCAGAGGTCGAGCAGTGGGCGGCGAGCAAGGCTGAGGCGCGCAAGCGCGTGCCTTAAATGGCCTCGACCTTGTCCAGGTAGTCAGCCCAGTTCTGCATCATCTCCCGCCGCTGTTCCACGTACTCGGCATGGTTGTACGTCTTCCGGATCTTGCTTGATCCGGCGTGCGACAGCTGGGCCTCGATCCAATCCTCGTTGTACCCCATCTCGTTCAGGGCAGTCGAAATCGTCGCGCGGATCCCGTGCCCGGTCAGTCGGCCCTCATATCCCATACGCTTCAACGCCATGTTGACCGTTCCGTCGCTTATCGGCTTTGCCGGGTCACTTCGGCCCGGCAGTAGCAGTGTGTAGGCGCCGGTCATTTCCATGACGTTACGTATCTCCTCCACCGCCTGCCGCGACAGCGGCACGAGATATGGCGGCACTTTCGCCCCATCCTTACCTCGTATCAACTTCTGCAACTGCTTCACGCCTGTCGGCGGAATCGTCCACAGACCGCCGTCGAGGTCGAACTGATCGCGGGTGGCGAAGCGAAGCTCGCCAGTGCGAACGCCGGTCAACAACAATATCCTAACCGCGCTGCGCGTGTACTCGGCGCCGGTGAATGTCCGCAGCGCATTGAGAAACTCGGGAAGCTCAGCCAGCCGAAGCATCGGGTTGTGCTTCTCGGGCGGCTCCTTCACCGCGACGATGTCCAGGTCGGACGCAGGGTTGTGCTCTATGTAGCCGGAAGCGATCGCGAACCGGAAGATCTCATTCAGCCATGAGCGGCACTTCCTCGCGACATTCAACGCGCCCCGGGCCTCGACTCTTCGCATGGTCGACAGCACATCGCTGCGACGGATGTCTGATATTGGCAACTTGCCTAGTGATGGAATGAGGTCTTTGTCCAGGTACATGCGCGATTGGGTCGCACCGCCCTTGCGGGCCGCCGTCATGCGCGGTGACTTGAAGGCATGCCATTCTTCAGCGACAACTTCGAAGGTTTTTACCGCACCGTTGCTGGCGGTCAGCTTTTCTTCACGCCGGGCCGATCGCGGGTCTACTCCTTTTGCTATGAGCGAGCGGGCCTGATCCCGGCGTTCGCGTGCTTGCTTGAGGCTGACTTCAGGGTAAGTGCCGAGGGATATGCGCGGTTGGCGGCCGTGCCAGGAGAACCTGAAATGCCACGACTTAGCGCCCTTGGCAGCAACGAAGAGCGACAGCCCGGCCGAGTCAGTGAGGGTGTAATCCTTGTCGCGGGGCTTTGCCTGCCGGACAGCCGTGTCAGTGAGGGGGATTAGTACATCACCAGATTAATCGAATTGAGAATGTGCTGGTAAATGTACTAAAAATGCTGAGCAGGCGTGAGAAGAGTTGCGGTAGCTTAATAACAAAAAACCCCGCGTAGCCTGGGCTAGCGGGGTCTTTTGAGCATGCCTGAGAGGGCATGAGAATCGAATATGGTGCCCCGAGCCGGAGTCGAACCGGCACATCCTTTCGGACGACGGATTTTAAGTCCGGTGTGTCTACCAATTTCACCATCAGGGCGGTAGCACATATCATCCTTGACCTTCGCGCGTCGTATCGCGAGGCCAGCTGACAAGAGTGGGGAATATATACACCCGCAGCCCTTGAGGCAAGTTCAAAGCTTTCGGATTCAATTGGTTACGTTTGTTTACCGTCGCAACCTCGATACCTTGTCTATGCTCTCTCCCTGCGAAGGGTGAAACGCTGTCGCAGCTGTCTTGCCCTTCTTTTGACAAACTGAATGAGGTGTCTATGAAATCCGCTTTGTGGCTGGCCCTGATTGGGGCATTTACGGTGAGCGCTCAAGCGGCGTCGCTTGATGTCCCCATGAACCTGGTGAGCGCTGATGGCGCCCCACAGCCCGTTGGCAACGTGACCATCAGCGAGACCGCTTACGGGCTGGTGTTCACCCCAGATCTGAAATCTTTACCCGCCGGGATTCACGGTTTGCATGTTCACGAAAAGGCGAGTTGCGATTCGGGCATGAAAGACGGCAAAAAAGTCGCGGCACTCGCAGCAGGCGGCCACTTCGACCCAGCGAAAACTGGCAAGCATCTGGGGCCCTATGGCGAAGGCCACTTAGGTGACCTGCCAGCGGTCTACGTCAACGCCGATGGAGTGGCCAATTACCCTGTGCTCGCACCACGCCTGAAGAACATTGCCGACATCAAAGGCCACGCGCTCATGATCCATGTGGGCGGCGACAACCATTCGGATATGCCAATGCCATTGGGCGGCGGCGGTGATCGGATGGCGTGCGGTGTTATCTGACGGCGCGCAAACCTGCCCAGGCTCAGATGAACCGGTGACAGAGATGAGTGGCTTGGTATCTGAGCTCTCGCTTCATCGCGTGTTGCGGAAGCGATAGCCAGAATTGCGGAAGTGATTCATTAAATGCCCCCCACAAAAAAGCCCGTAAGACGTTGATCTTACGGGCTTTAATAGTGGAGGCCGAGGTCGGAATCGAACCGGCGTAAGCGGATTTGCAATCCGCGGCATAACCATTTTGCTACTCGGCCTCAAACGCTCAACGATCCAACCACTACCGCTAAACGCATACAAACTGGAGCGGGAAACGAGACTCGAACTCGCGACCCCGACCTTGGCAAGGTCGTGCTCTACCAACTGAGCTATTCCCGCTTTGTGTGGGCGCCATTCTATACACTCAAATGACCCCGTCAACCCCTTGATTTAAAAATACTTATTTTTCATCTGTGGTCGTGCGCAGATGCGGCCATGCGGCGCGAAGGTATTGCACCATCGACCACAGCGTAAGGCCCGCCGCGATCATCAGCAGCACATAACCCAACACCACCCAGAAGGTAAACGCGGGGGGGTTGGCCAGCAGGATGACCAGCGCGAGCATCTGCGCAGCGGTTTTCCATTTGCCCAGGTTCGAGACGGCGACTTGGGCTCGTGCCCCCAGCTCCGCCATCCACTCGCGCAGCGCCGAGATAACGATCTCTCGACCGATGATTACGGCGGCCGGCAAGGTCAGCCAGAGGTTGGCGTGGGCCTGCACCAGCAACACCAGCGCAACGGCCACCATCAGTTTGTCAGCCACCGGGTCGAGAAAGGCCCCGAACGGTGTGCTTTGCTCCAGGCGTCTTGCCAGATATCCGTCCAGCCAGTCGGTCGCGGCTGCCAGGGCGAACACCGAACTGGCGGCCATGTAGCTCCAGTGGTACGGCAGATAGAACAACAGAATGAAGATCGGAATCAGCAGGACACGTAATACGGTGATCAGATTAGGGATATTCATCGGCACAACTGGCTACGAGGTGAGCGAGCATTCTACTCGCTGTGCAGGTTTGCATAAATCGACTCTGCGAGCTTTTTGCTGATTCCCGGCGCCTTGGCGATTTCTTCGATGCTGGCACGGGACAATTCCTGAAGGCCGCCGAAGTGCTTGAGCAGGTCGCGGCGCCGGGTCGGGCCCACCCCTGCCACCCCTTCCAGGGTTGACGTTCGACGGGTTTTACCGCGTCGCGCACGGTGCCCGGTGATGGCAAACCGGTGGGCTTCGTCGCGGATCTGCTGGATCAGGTGCAGCGCCGGAGAGTCGCCCTTGAGGGTGAACTCATGGGCCGCATCGTTCAAGTACAACGTCTCAAAACCGGCCTTGCGCGTAGCGCCCTTGGCGACGCCCAGCAAAATCAGGTCGGGGATCGCCAACTCGTTCATCACGTCGCGGGCCATGCTCAACTGGCCCTTGCCCCCGTCCACCAGCAAGATGTCCGGCAATTTACCCTCGCCGTCCTTGATTCGGCTGAAGCGACGTGTCAGCGCCTGGTGCATCGCGGCGTAGTCGTCCCCCGCCGTGATGCCTTCGATGTTGTAGCGGCGGTAATCGGACTTGATCGGGCCCTCGGGACCGAACACCACGCACGACGCCACCGTCGCTTCGCCACTGGAATGGCTGATGTCATAGCATTCCAGTCGCTGCGGCGGCTCATCGAGCTTGAGCACTTGCGCCAGCGCTTCAAAGCGCGCGGTAACGTGCTGACGGTTGGCGAGCCGCGCCATCAGTGCCTGCTCGGCATTGGTCACGGCCAGTTGCTGCCAGCGCGCACGGGTGCCACGCACCCGATGGCTTATGATGATTTCGCGGCCGCGTGAAGCATCGATCGCGTCGATCAGCGCGGGGAAATCCTCGCTGACCACGTTAACGATGACCTCCCCCGGCAGTTCGCGCTCGCCCCCGCCCAAAAAGTATTGGGCCAGGAAGGCTGACATGACTTCGCCCACCTCCTCCTCGATCCCGACCTGGGGGAAGAAATTCTTGCTGCCCAATACCCGCCCGCCACGCACGCTGATCAAGTGCACGCACGCGCCGCCCGGATTGACGAACGCCGCCACGACGTCGACGTCGCCAGTGCCGCCGTCCATGCTCTGCTGGTCCTGCACGCGGCGCAGCAGGCCGATCTGATCACGCAACTCGGCGGCGTGCTCGAAATCGAGGTTCATCGCCGACTTTTCCATCAGCGCGTTGAGCTCGTCAGTGAGGGCATTGCTGCGCCCCTCGAGGAACATCACCGAGTGACGCACATCCTCGTTGTAGATCTGCGGCTCGACCAGGTTCACACAGGGCGCCTTGCAGCGCTTGATCTGATACTGCAGGCAAGGCCGAGTGCGGTTTTTGTAGAAGCTGTCTTCGCACTGACGAACGTGGAAGGTCTTCTGCAGGATGCTCAGGCTTTCGCGGATCGCACCGGCGCTGGGGTAAGGCCCGAAATAGCGGCCCTTGGCCTTCTTGGCGCCGCGATGAATGCTCAGCCGGGGAAATTCGCCGTCGGACAGGTGCACATACGGGTAGGACTTGTCGTCGCGCAACAGGATGTTGTACGGCGGACGCGACTCCTTGATCAGGGTTTGCTCCAGCAGCAGCGCCTCGGTTTCATTGGCGGTGATGGTGGTTTCAACCTGAGCGATCCGCGCGACCAGCGCACCGGTTTTCGGTGCATGGCCGGTCTTGCGGAAATAGCTGGCGAGGCGCTTCTTTAAATTCTTGGCCTTGCCGACGTACAGCAGCTTGCCGTCGATATCGAACATCCGATAGACGCCGGGGCGGCCACTGCAGGTGGACAGAAAAGCACTGGGATCAAACGGTTGGGTCATTTATGCGCTGGCGTCGACCATGCCATGACGGACGGCCAGCAGGGCCAGCTCCACGTCACTGCTAATCGACAGCTTCTCGAATATGCGGTACCGGTAGGTATTCACGGTTTTGGGGGACAGGCAAAGCTTGTCGGAAATCGTCTGCACTTTCTGGCAGCCGACAATCATAAGGGCAATCTGGATTTCCCGCTCGGACAACAGGTCGAACGGCGAATTGCTGGTCTGGGGCTGGAAGGATTTGAGCGCCAGTTGCTGGGCGATCTGCGGGCTGATGTAGCGCTGCCCGGCGAACACCAGGCGAATGGCCTGAACCATCTCGGTCAGACCGGCGCCTTTGGTCATGTATCCCGCCGCGCCCGCTTGCAGCAGGCGCGTAGGGAACGGGTCTTCTTCGCACACCGTGACCGCCACCACCTTCATATCGGGATGGCTGCGGATGAGTTTGCGCGTGGCTTCCAGCCCGCCGATGCCAGGCATCTTGACGTCCATCAGCACGACGTCGGGTTTCAGCTCGCGGGCCTTCTGCAACGACTCTTCGCCGGACTCGGCCTGTCCCACCACCTGCAAGCCTTCGATGTCGGCCAACATGCGCGTGATACCTGTCCGAACCAGATCATGGTCATCGACAACCAGCACCCTAATCAAGCAGACACCTCACCGAACAATGCGTGGCGACGACCCGCCACGTTAGCGAAAAGAAAGTAAGCGACCTGCTCTGGAGCACTGCGAGTGCATGTGTACCAGATGATCTACAAAGAGGTTCACACGCTATCATCATCGACCGCAAAACTTGATAAAAATCTTCAAACGCCCGACCGTTGCATCGCCCGGATTGCCTTATAACTTCCTGTCCGGGGCGTAACTGCTCTGATATTCCGCCAGGGTCGTGGTTAACCGGCAGATGGCATCCTGTTCCTCCTTTCCCAGGCTGCGGTAACTCCCCACCATCCATTCTTCGTTCTCGCTCAGGCCGACAATGGGCACCGGAGTGCGGGAACCTGTCAGCACGTACAACACGTCGACACCGCGAGGGGCGACGCGGGCGAGATAATCGGCCTTGGGGGTGCGTTCACCGTTTTCGTACTTGCCCTGCGCGTTGGCTTCCACGCCACCGATCTCACCGAATGCGCGTTGTGAAAGCCCCAAGCGCTCGCGCTCTTCCCTAATTCGGGCACCTATTCCACTCATTTGGATGCATAGCCTTGTTGACATCACTCTTTTGAGTGATAGAATCGAAATAATTTGAACGAACTTGAACGGTTTTGAACTATGCCCGGAATCCGTACCGCCGCACAAGCCAAGGCTTGGCTGGAACAGCAAGGCAAATCGGTTCAAGAGTTTGCCAGGGAGCACAACGTGGACCCGGCGACGACCTATCAAGTGTTGTCCGGGCGAAAGAAGGGACGCCGGGGCGAGTCCCACAGAGTCGCGGTGCTGCTGGGAATGAAGATCGGCGTGATACCGACCGCCGGATCGTCGGAAGCACCCGAAGACTGATTCATTTTTTTGGCCGTGTTGTGGGTTGCTTAAAAGCAAGTTGTCCCCAATCAGCCCGATTGTAATTTCCAATTGAAGAACCCGATCGGTCTGAAGTAAGCTCGGCGGCATTCCACGGAGTCAGACCATGTTGCGTTCCCTTTCCTTACAGTTGTTCAGCGCCGCCGACAGTTCACGTCAGGCTGAGCGTGCGGCTGCCTGGAATGCGAACGCGTCTGCCGCTCCTGCATCTTATTTTTATGGGTATTGGTTTAGCCACTGGCGCGCCTGATACCCAAACGGCGCCCTGAACTTCGGGACGCCCACCAGAGATAACTCTCACCCCCGGTCGGCTTCCCGACCGGGGGTTTTGTTTTTCTGGGCCACACATTTCTGACTGATTGATTCAAGGAGCTGCACATGAACCACCACTATTACCGCCACGACACCGACTTCGCCTGGCGATTTAGCAACCTCCGTTCGGGACAGCCTGCCGCCTCCGATCGGTCACTGACAGGTGGCATCGCCCTGCTCACAGCCAACCCGGCCAATTGTCGAACACCCCAGTAGGTCCGCGCGGGCAAACCCGCCGACCAGGAAGCCAGCACATGAATTCGCCCGTCGTCAGCAACACCCTCATCGACTTGCCCTCCGGCGTCGTCACTCTGAATGACAGCCGCCCTGCCCCGACACGCTTGCCCACGCCCCTCCAGCTGAAACATCAGCTGCCGCTGGACGCTGCCCTGACCGCCCAGGTCGCCGCCCACCGCCAGTCGATTCGCGCCATTCTCAACGGTGAAGATTCGCGCCTGCTGGTCGTTGTCGGCCCGTGCTCGATCCACGATCCCCACGCCGCTGTGGAATACGCCGAACGCCTGGCGCATCTCGCCGCCGAAGTCAGCGACCAGATGCTGCTGGTGATGCGCGCCTACGTCGAGAAGCCGCGCACTACCGTCGGCTGGAAAGGCCTGGCGTACGATCCCGCGCTGGACGGCAGTGACAACATGGCCGAGGGCCTTGCCCTGTCGCGGCAGTTGATGCGTGAGATGGTCCGGCTCGGCTTGCCGATCGCCACGGAGTTGCTGCAGCCGATGGCGGCGAGTTACTTCGATGATGTGTTGAGCTGGGTCGCCATTGGCGCAAGAACCACCGAATCGCAGATCCATCGGGAGATGGCCAGCGGCCTCGGCGTGCCCACGGGTTTCAAGAACGGTACCGACGGCGGCATCTCCGTGGCCTGCGACGCCATTCGCTCGGCGGCCCACGCCCACCGGCATTTCGGTATGGACCCTCAGGGCCACCCGGCGATTATTGAGACGTCGGGCAATCCCGACACCCACATCGTGCTGCGCGGCGGCCACGGAGGGCCCAACTATGACGCCGCCAGCGTTGCAGCGGTGAATGCCAGCCTGGCGAAGCACCGCATGGCCGCGCGCATCATGGTCGATTGCAGTCACGCCAACAGCGGCAAGGATCCGCTGCGTCAGCCCGCCGTTTTCAACGACGTACTGCAGCAACGGCTGGCCGGTGACCGGACACTGATCGGCATGATGCTGGAGAGTCACCTGTTCGAAGGCTGCCAGCCGTTGAGTGCTCCCCTCAAATACGGCGTGTCGGTGACGGACGCGTGCCTGGGCTGGGAGTCAACGGAACGCCTGCTGCGCGATGGCGTGAACAAACTGCGCTACAGGTAACATTTGCAAACGGGAAGCCGGTCGCAGCCATGCGTCCGGCTTCCCGCAGAAGCGTCGTCGCCGTCAACTGCGGCCCGTGGCAGCGAAGACGCCCCTCGTGGGAAAGCGCCCCGCGCCTTCGGCGTATTTGCACCGTAACGCCCGCGTCTTTTCCAGCCTCTGCGGGACACAAGGTCTGGAGCGATGAAACGCTCGCCACGACCTGCACTAACCGGCGCATGGCCATACTCCGCTGCGCCCTCCGCCCATGACCTTCGCTGGTTAAGCTCAATCCTTCTTTTATATCGAAGGAATGATCGACATGTACAAGGAAGTCACCACCAAATACCCCATCTTGCTGGTCCACGGGCTGTTTGGCTTTGACCGGATCGGCAAGGTCGAAATGTTCCACGCCATCCCCCAGGCGCTCGAGCAAGCCGGATGCAGGGTCCACGTGCCGGCGCTGTCCGGCGTCCACGACAACGAAATTCGCGGGGAGCAGTTGATTGATCAGATCGAACGCTTCCTGCGCCGCACCGGTTACCTGAAGGTCAACCTGATCGGGCACAGCCAGGGCGCGCTGACCTCCCGCTATGCCGCTGCGATGCGTTCGGATATCGTGGCGTCGGTCACTTCCGTGAGCGGCCCCAATCACGGATCGGAGGTGGCCGACCGGGTACGTCGGGCGCTGACGCCCGGACAGATGCCTGAAGCGGTGGCGTCGCGGCTGACCGCAGGTTTTGCCCACTTCCTGGCGCTGCTGAGTGGTAACTCGGACCTTCCACAGGATCCGGTTCAGGCACTGGATGCGCTGACGACCGAGGGCGTCGCGGCCTTTAACCGCACGTATTCCCAGGGACTGCCCGCAACATGGGGCGGCGAAGGCGCCGAACGGGTCAACGGCGTTCATTATTACTCGTGGAGCGGGTGCATCGATGGCTCGCTGTTTTCCGAGGGCCGCAATGCCCTGGACCCGCTGCACCTGGCGCTGCGCAGTTATGCACTGCTGTTCGAAAAGGAGGCTGCGTCCAATGACGGCCTGGTCGGCCGCTTCAGCTCTCACCTGGGCAAGGTGATCCGCTCCGACTATCCGATGGACCACGTGGATTCGATCAACCAGAGTGCCGGTCTGGTCCGCAAGCAGGTGGACCCGGTGAAGCTGTACGTGGATCACGCCGCTCTGCTGTTCCGCAAGGGGCTTTGACCGGCGATGTCGTCTGTCACGGGCCGTCAAAGGCGCCTGAACTTTCTCGGGAAACGAGGCCCTTATTCCGGTACGCTTCGTTTCTTTTTTTTAAAGGAGTCACCCAAAATGGCCAAAGCCACTGCCCGCCACATCCTCGTTTCCAGCGAAGACAAGTGCAACGAACTCAAAACGCAGATCGAAGGCGGCGCTGATTTTGCTGAAGTCGCAAAATCCAATTCCAGCTGCCCGTCCAGCCGTCAAGGCGGCGACCTCGGCTCCTTCGGCCCGGGTCAAATGGTCAAGGAATTCGACACCGTGGTGTTCAGCGCGCCGCTGAACGTTGTTCAGGGCCCGGTGAAAACCCAGTTCGGTTATCACCTGCTGGAAGTGACCAGCCGCCAGGACTGATCCTCCGCGCTGCTGCACCAACGGCCCGCCCTTGAAAGCGGGCCGTTTGTTTATCCGATGCCCGCACCGCAATGCATTGTCCGGTTACAAAGACGCCGGCTTTGCGGTACCTTGCCTGCGGGGCAATCAATAAAAAACCGGACCGGCCACCCCGCGCCGTCATGACCTTCAACCCAGATATTGCTCGCCGATGTCAGTCAGGATTCGTGCAATGCGTTTTGTTTTGTCATCGCTGATGGTCGCAACACTCGTCCTCGTTTCTGGTTTTCAGGTTTTATCCGCCGCCCCTCAACACGCATTGACCGTTTACGGCGAGGCGCCGCGTTACCCGGCGAACTTCGGGCATTTCGATTACGTGAATGCCGACGCCCCCAAAGGCGGAAGCATGCGCCGCTCGGCTCAGGAAATCGGTCAGTTCGATCACATCATGCCGTACCTCGACAAAGGCACCGGCGTGGCCCAGGTCAACGGCTTGCTGTACTCGCCCCTGGCGGTCAGGTCGCTGGACGAGCCCTACACCGTTTATGGCCTGATCGCAGAGAAAATGGAACGCGCCCCCGACGGCCTGTCATTGCGTTTCTACCTGAGCCCCAAGGCCAAATTTTCCGACGGCTCGGCCATCACCGCCGAAGACGTGCGCTTCACCTACAACCTGCTGATGACCCAGGGCAGCCTGTCGTACCGCACCGAGTTTCAAGACGTCAAAGGCGTCGAAGTCGAGTCGCCGACGCAGATCCGCTTTGATTTCAAAAGCAGTGAGAGCCGCACTTTGCCCCTGGATCTGGCCTCGCTGCCGGTGTTTCCCGAGCATTGGTGGAAAGACCGCGACTTCGCCAACGGCGGCGGCTTCGAGATTCCGGTGGGCAGCGGCCCGTATCGCATCGGCAAGGTCGACCCCGGGCGCAGCATCACCTTCGAACGCAACCCGGACTGGTGGGGCAAGGACCTGCCGGTCAATCGCGGCCTGTACAACTTCGATCACTTCAGCGTCGAGTATTTCGGCGACACCGACGTCGCCCGCCAAGTGCTGCGCGGTGGCGGTTATGACTACAACCGCGAATATTCCGCCACGGGTTACTCCATCGGCTACGACAGCCCGGCGTTGACCGAAGGCCGCTTGCAGCGGGCGCACCTGGCCAAGGGCGCGGTGCAGAGCTCTCAGGGTTTCATCTTCAATCTGGACCGTCCGAAATTTCAGGATCGCCGCGTGCGTCAGGCGCTGGCGATGCTGTGGGACTTCGAGTGGACCAACAAGCAGATGATGCGCAACGTTTATGTGCGTCAGAACAGCTACTTCTCCAACAGTGATCTGGCGGCGACGGCGTTGCCCACCGCGTCCGAGCTGAAGATCCTCGAGCCGTTGCGCGGTCAGGTGCCGCCGGAAGTCTTCACCACGGTGTTCCAGACCCCGAAAACCGATGGCAGCGGCTTCATTCGCGACAAACAGCTGCAAGCCCTGGCGTTGCTTGAAGAAGCAGGCTGGATGCCCCAGGGTGACAAGCTGGTCAACGCCCAGGGCCAACCGTTGAGTTTTACCTTTCTCAACGGCCAGAGCGGCTTCGAGAAAATCCTGCTGCCGTATAAGCGCAATCTGGCGCAGATCGGCATCGACTTCGAAATCCGCCGCATCGATTCGGCGCAGTACCTGAACCGGGTCATGGCCCGGGATTACGACATGATCGTCACCGGCTACGGCGTCTCGACCTCCCCGGGCATGGAGCTGTACAACAACTTCGGCTCGAAGGTCGCCAACGATCCGGGGTCCAGCAACTACATGGTCTTGCGCGACCCGGCCGTTGACACCCTGATCGAGGGCCTGGCAAAAGCCGACAGCAAGCCGGCGATGATCGATTACGCCCATGCCCTGGACCGGGTGCTGCAGTGGGGCTTCTACTGGATTCCAAACTATTACCCGCCCGGCTCGTCCACGGTGTGGTGGAACCGTTTCGGCATTCCCAAGGTGCAGGCCAGCAACAGCGAAGCCATCGATACCTGGTGGGAAGTCAGCCCCCAGGCACTGACCAACGAACAGTTCGCCCAGCAACGGGGCGCTTCGGCCATTCCCTCGGAGGTCAAGTAATGCTCGGCTACCTGATGAGGCGCCTGCTGCTGATCATTCCGACGCTGCTGTGCATTCTGCTGGTCAACTTCTTCATCGTGCAGGCAGCGCCCGGCGGGCCCGTCGAGCAAGCCATCGCCAAGCTGCAAGGCGTCGCGGGCGGCACCATCGGCGCAGGCCACACCGAAACCATGAACGCCGGGCAGTCCCGGGCCAGTCGCGGGCTCGACCCCAAGCTGATCAAGGAAATCGAGCACCAGTACGGTTTTGACAAGCCTCTGCATGAGCGCCTGTGGCTGATGCTGAAGAACTACGCGCAACTGGATTTCGGCAACAGCTTCTTTCGCGGCGCCAAGGTCACGGACCTGATCCTGCAAAAGATGCCCGTCTCCATCTCGCTGGGGCTGTGGGCGACGCTGATCACCTACCTGGTGTCGATCCCCCTGGGCATCCGCAAGGCGGTCAAGCACGGCAGTCACTTTGATATCTGGAGCAGCACGGCCATCATCATCGGTTACGCGATGCCGGCCTTTCTGTTCGCCATGCTGCTGGTGGTGCTGTTTGCCGGCGGCACGTCGCTGAGCTGGTTCCCGGTCCGCGGGCTGGTGTCCGAGAACTTTGATCAACTGAGCACTCTGGGCAAGATCGCCGACTACTTCTGGCACTTGGTGTTGCCGGTCACGTCGCTGGTCATTGGCGGTTTTGCAACGCTGACCATTCTGACCAAAAACTCCTTCCTGAACGAAGTCACCCGCCAGTACGTGGTGACCGCCCGGGCCAAGGGGCTGAGTGAGCGACGGGTCCTCTACGGCCACGTGTTCCGCAACGCCATGTTGCTGATCGTGGCGGGCATTCCCCAGGCGTTTATCAGTGTGTTCTTTGCCGGTTCGTTGATGATCGAAGTGATCTTCTCCCTCGATGGCCTCGGCCGCATGAGTTACGAAGCCGCGGTGTCGCGGGACTACCCGGTGGTGTTCGGTTCGCTGTTCATCTTCACGCTGTTCGGGTTGCTGATAAAGCTGGTCGGGGACATCTGCTACACCCTGGTCGACCCCCGGATCGACTTCAGCGCGAGGAATGCGTGATGCGCAGACTGTCTCCGGTGGCACGCCGTCGCTTCGAGCGCTTTCGCAATAACCGCCGGGGCTGGTGGTCGCTGTGGCTGTTTTGCGGGCTGTTCGTGCTCAGCCTGTGCGGCGAGCTGATTGCCAACGACAAACCCCTGGTGCTGAGTTATCAGCACGAGCTGTACTTCCCCGCCTTCAAGCGCCACACCGAGCAGGAATTCGGCGGCCAACTGCCCTTTCAGCCGGACTACCGCAGCGACTACGTGCGCCAGTTGATCAGCAAGGGCGATGGCTGGATGCTGTTTCCGCCGATTCCGTTCAGCGATGACACACCCAACTATGACCTGAACAAACCGGCGCCGAGCCCGCCCTCTTCGATCAACTGGCTGGGCACCGACGATCAGGCCCGGGACGTGCTGGCCCGGGTCATTTTCGGCGCGCGGGTATCGATTCTGTTTGCCCTGGCGTTGACGTTCATCAGCGCGCTGATCGGCATCGCAGCCGGCGCGTTACAGGGCTATTACGGCGGCTGGGTGGATTTGATCGGACAGCGCCTGCTGGAAGTCTGGTCTGGCCTCCCGGTGCTGTACCTGCTGATCATCCTGTCGGGCTTCGTCGAGCCAAACTTCTGGTGGCTGCTGGGGATCATGGCGCTGTTTTCATGGCTGGCGCTGGTAGACGTGGTGCGCGCCGAATTCCTGCGCGGGCGCAATCTGGAATACGTCAAAGCGGCGCGGGCGCTGGGGCTGAGTGATCGCAAGGTGATCCTGCGGCACATTCTGCCCAACGCGATGAACGCCACCCTGAGCTATCTGCCGTTCATCCTCACCGGGGCGATTTCCACACTGACCGCGCTCGACTTCCTCGGCTTCGGCATGCCCGCCGGCAGCGCGTCACTGGGCGAGCTGATTGCCCAAGGCAAACAGAACCTGCAAGCGCCATGGCTCGGTTTCACGGCATTTTTCACACTGGCGCTGATACTGTCGCTGCTGGTGTTTATTGGCGAGGCCCTGCGGGATGCCTTCGACCCGAGGTCCTGAGATGTCCGAAAACCTGATCGAAATCCGCGACCTTTCGGTGTCGTTCAACGGGCACACCGTGGTCAAACACCTGAGCCTGGACATCCCGGCCGGCGAGTGCCTGGCACTGGTCGGCGAGTCGGGCTCGGGCAAATCGGTGACCGCCCATTCGATCCTGCAACTGCTGCCCCAGGCCGGCACGCTGAGCACCGGCAGCATTCGTTACCGCGGCAAAGAGTTGCTCGGCGCCGATGGCAACGTCATGCGCGAGCTGCGCGGCAATCAGATCGCGATGATCTTTCAGGAGCCAATGACCTCGCTGAACCCTCTGCAGACGGTGTCCCGGCAGATCGGCGAGACCTTGTTGCTGCACAAGGGCATGGCAGGCAAGGCGGCCCAGGCGCGGATCATCGAGCTGCTGGAGCTGGTCGGCATTCAGCACCCGAAAAAGCGCCTGAAGGCCTATCCCCACGAGTTGTCCGGCGGCCAGCGCCAGCGTGTGATGATCGCCATGGCGCTGGCCTGCGAGCCGGAACTGCTGATTGCCGATGAGCCCACCACGGCGCTGGATGTGACGGTGCAGCGCAAGATCCTGCTGCTGCTCAAACAGCTCCAGCAACGGCTGAACATGTCGCTGTTGCTGATCAGCCACGACCTGAATCTGGTCCACAGCATCGCCCAGCGGGTGTGCGTGATGCGCGCCGGGGAAATCGTCGAGCAGTCCAACTGCCAGTCGCTGTTCAAAAACCCGCAACATGCCTACAGCCGCTTGCTGCTGGACGCCGAACCGGCAGGCGAGCCGTTACCCCGGGACACCCGCGAGAAGGTGCTGGAGGTCGATAACCTGCGCGTCTGGTTCTCCCTCGGCGGCGGGATTTTCAACCGGCACCACGAATACCTGAAAGCGGTCGATGACATCAGCCTCAGCATCGAGCGCGGCAAAACCTTAGGGATCGTTGGCGAATCCGGCTCGGGCAAGTCGACACTCGGTCAGGCCATCCTGCGCTTGCTCGAGTCCCGTGGCAGTATCCGCTTCAAGGGTCACGCGCTGGACAGCCTGAATCAAAAGCAGATGCGCCCATGGCGCAAGCAGATGCAGGTGGTTTTCCAGGACCCTTACGGCAGCCTCAGCCCGCGCATGTCGGTGGCACAGATCATCAGCGAGGGCCTGGAAGTTCACAGCGACCTGGACCAGGCCAGCTGTGAGGCTGAAGTGATTCGCGCGCTGGAGGAAGTCGGCATCGACCCGTCGAGCCGGCACCGTTACCCCCACGAGTTTTCCGGTGGGCAGCGGCAGCGGATCGCCATTGCCCGCGCCCTGGTGCTCAAACCTGCCCTGATACTGCTCGACGAACCGACGTCTGCGCTGGACCGCACGGTGCAGAAGCAGGTCGTCGCGTTGTTGCGGCAATTGCAGGAGCGGCATGGCCTGACCTATCTGTTTATCAGCCACGACCTGGCCGTGGTCAAGGCGCTGGCCCATGACCTGATCGTGGTCAAGGACGGCAAAGTGGTCGAGCGCGGCGCGAGCCACGACGTGTTCGATGCGCCGCAGCACCCTTACACCCGGGAATTGCTGGCGGCGGCCCACCCCGGTTTCAATTGAAGCTCGCCCCAAACAGTAGTCTGTGCGGCCAGATGCCGAGGAACAGGATGGATGGAACCGCACATGAACGACAACGAAAGCCTGAAGGATTACCGGCGCGTTCGGCGGCTGGCGATCCGCTCGCTGTTTGAGATCATCGAGCAGTCCAGCGAGGGCACGGTCATCGTCGACCGCGACGCCCGCATCGTCTGGATCAACGAGCGCTACGCCCGCCGTTTTGGCCTCGAAGACCCCAGCCGCGCGGTGGGTCAGCCCTGTGAACAGGTGATTCCCGGCAGCCTGCTGCGTCAGGTGGCGAGCAACGGCCAACCGATTCTGCTGGACATGATGGACACGGCGAAGGACCCGCTGGTGGTCATGCGCCTGCCGATCCATGACGACGGCGGCGCGGTGATCGGCGCCATCGGCTTCGCACTGTTCGATGAGCTACAGGCCCTGTCGCCGCTGCTCAAGCGCTATTCGAGCATGCAGCAGGAGCTTGCCTCGACCCGCTCGCTGCTGCGCGCCCGGCAAGCTAAATACACCTTTACCCACTTTATCGGCACCAGCGCCGCCAGCCTGGAAGTCAAACGCCGCGCCCGTCGCAGTGCCAGTACCGATTCCCCGGTGTTGCTGCTTGGTGAGACCGGTACCGGCAAGGAGCTTCTGGCCCACGCCGTGCACAACAGTTCGCCACGGGCGCACAAACCCTTCATCAGCATCAACAGCGCTGCGATTCCCGAGGCGTTGCTGGAGGCGGAATTCTTCGGCACGGCCCCGGGCGCGTTTACCGGCGCCGATCGCAAGGGGCGCCACGGCAAATTGCACCTGGCCGAGGGCGGCACGCTGTTTCTCGACGAAATCGGCGACATGCCCCTGCCATTGCAAAGCAAGTTACTGCGGGTGCTGCAGGAGAAAGAATACGAGCCGGTGGGCTCCAACGCGATGATCAAAAGCGATGTGCGCGTGATCGCCGCGACCTCCACCGACCTTGAAGCGGCAATCAAGCGCGGCGAGTTTCGCGCCGACCTGTATTATCGGCTGAGCGTACTGCCCATAAAAGTGCCACCGTTGCGCGAACGTCTGGATGACATCCCAGCGCTGGCCGAGGCGATTCTTGAGGACCTTCACAGCCATCACGAACTGGCCCCCGCGGCCTTGGTGGCCCTCGCGCAGCACGCCTGGCCAGGCAATATCCGCGAGCTGCGCAACGTGCTCGAACGTGCTGCGCTGCTCAGCGACGATCTGCAGCTCAGCCCCGGTGACATTCGCGCCGCCATCGGTACGCTGGTGCCGGTCGCCAGCCCACCGGTGGCAGCGTGGTCCGCGTCCAATGACCAGACCTACAGCGAGGCGCGCCAGCATTTCGACCGGGAGCTGATTCAGGCAAAGCTGGCCCAGTGCGCGGGGGACGTGGTGCTCGCGGCACGGCAGCTAGGGTTGGGCCGTTCGACGCTGTACAAGAAGATGGCCGCGCTGGGCATCGCCGAGTCTCAATAAAGAGACTGGCTGTCTATCTTCCGGGATAACGGGCACGGCTCCCGCACCAGAGCGGCTGCCACCCCGACACGATCGCTTTGGCGGTCCCCGTTCCGGCCTTAACCGTCCCATTATCGGGACGCACAGGCCCCCCGCCATCACCCATTTCAGCTAAACCTCATAATAATCAGGGGCTTAGCGCGATGGCATGAATGTAGCTATACCTCCTGTTGCGCGGCCTCGCCGCACCCAAAACAAAAACAACAGGAGACACTCGATGAGTGTGATCATCGCTTTAGCGGCGCTTACGCTGCTGATGCTGGCTGCCTACCGGGGTTACAGCGTCATCCTCTTTGCCCCCATCGCGGCCCTCGGCGCCGTACTGCTCACCGAGCCGTCAGCCGTGGCCCCCGCCTTCACCGGCGTGTTCATGGACAAGATGGTCGGCTTCGTCAAACTCTACTTTCCGGTGTTTCTGCTCGGTGCCGTGTTCGGCAAGCTCATCGAGCTGTCGGGCTTTTCGCGCTCCATCGTGGCGGCTGCCATTCGCATGCTCGGCACCCGCCAGGCGATGCTGGTGATCGTGCTGGTCTGCGCGCTGCTGACCTACGGCGGCGTGTCGCTGTTCGTCGTGGTGTTTGCGGTGTACCCGTTCGCCGCCGAGATGTTCCGCCAGAGCAACATTCCCAAACGGCTGATTCCGGCGACCATCGCCCTGGGTGCGTTTTCGTTCACCATGGACGCCCTGCCCGGCACGCCGCAAATCCAGAACATCATCCCCTCGACCTTCTTCAACACCACGGCGTGGGCGGCGCCTTGGCTGGGGCTGATCGGCACGGCGTTCGTGTTCAGCGTCGGCATGCTGTTTCTGCAGCGCCAGCGCAACCGGGCCCAGCGTGCTGGTGAAGGCTACGGCACTGAGCTGCGCAATGAGCCGGACACACCGGCCGATATCGCGCTGCCAAACCCGTGGATCGCACTGGCGCCGCTGTTGCTGGTGGGGGTCATGAACCTGCTGTTCACCCAGTGGATTCCCCAGTCGTACGGCAAGACCCACACCCTGGCGCTGCCGGGCATGGCCACACCAGTGCAGACCGACATCGCCAAGATCACCGCGATCTGGGCCGTGGAAGCGGCGTTGCTGGTGGGCATTGTGTTTGTGCTGCTGTTCGCCTTCAGGACGGTGAAATCCAAGCTGGCCGAGGGCAGCAAGGGTGCAGTCAGTGGCGCACTCCTGGCGGCGATGAACACGGCGTCGGAATACGGTTTTGGCGCTGTGATTGCTTCGTTGCCCGGATTCCTCGTGCTGGCCGACGGACTGAAGATTATTCCCAATCCGCTGGTCAACGAAGCGATTACCGTGACGCTGCTGGCCGGGATCACCGGGTCGGCGTCCGGGGGCATGAGCATTGCCCTGGCGGCGATGTCCGATAGCTTTATCACGGCGGCCCATGCGGCGAACATTCCGCTGGAGGTGTTGCACCGCGTCGCGGCCATGGCCAGCGGCGGCATGGACACCCTGCCGCACAACGGCGCGGTCATCACCCTGCTGGCGGTCACCGGCCTGACCCACCGCGAGGCCTACAGGGACATCTTCGGCATCACGATTATCAAGACGCTGGCAGTGTTCGTGGTGATCGGCGTTTTCTATGCAACCGGCATCGTATGAGGAATTGAACATGAGTCTGCAAGGCAAAACCGCACTGGTCACCGGCTCTACCAGCGGCATCGGCCTGGGCATCGCGCTGACGCTGGCCAAGGCCGGCGCACATCTGGTGCTCAACGGCTTCGGCGATGCGTCGGCGGTGATCGAGCAGGTCAAGCAGTACGGCGGTAAGGTCGGCCACCACCCGGCGGACGTCAGCGATGTCGCGCAGATCGCCGACATGATTGCCTACGCCGAGCGCGAATTCGGCGGCGTCGACATTCTGGTCAACAACGCGGGCATTCAGCACGTCGACGCGGTGGAGGATTTCCCCGTCGAGAGCTGGGACAAGATTATCGCCATCAACCTGTCGTCGGTGTTTCACAGCACGCGGTTGTGCCTGCCGGGCATGCGTGCCAAGGGTTGGGGTCGGATCGTGAACATTGCCTCGGTGCATGGCCTTGTGGGTTCGACGGGCAAGGCGGCGTATGTGGCGGCCAAGCACGGCGTGATTGGCTTGACCAAGGTGGTCGGGCTGGAAACCGCGGCAAGCAATGTCACCTGCAACGCCATCTGCCCGGGCTGGGTGCTGACGCCGCTGGTGCAGAAGCAGATCGATGATCGCGCTGCCGTGACCGGTGACCTGGAACAGGCGAAGCATGACCTGCTGGCGGAAAAGCAGCCATCGCTGGAATTCGTGACGCCTTCGCAGTTGGGGGAACTGACGTTGTTTCTGTGCAGCGAAGCCGGGGCGCAGGTGCGTG
This sequence comes from Pseudomonas sp. AK106, assembly GCF_053903055.1. Lineage (NCBI taxonomy): Bacteria > Pseudomonadati > Pseudomonadota > Gammaproteobacteria > Pseudomonadales > Pseudomonadaceae > Pseudomonas > Pseudomonas sp. AK106. Next base: position 2,629,167 of record NZ_CP096426.1, on the reverse strand, counting down.
GCGCGGCGTGGAATATCGATGGCGGGTGGCTGGCGCGATAAGGGCGGCAAGCCCTGTAGGACCGGCTTTAGCCGGGAAGACGTCGGTCGCTACACCTCAAATGTGTGGTGTTCATACCGGCCTCTTCCCGGCTGAAGCCGGTCCTACAAGGGAAAGCGTCAGTGATGACACCGCACAATCATCACTGAGGAAACCTCAATTCCCCGGCTCGTCCCGCTCGTCCACCAGCCCCCAATCCTTCACATTCACCTGCGCGGCAGGCTGGGGCGCACGGGGGGCGCTGGCGATGGTCGATGGCCCGTCCTCGCTGTGCAGTTTCAACCGCAGGCGCACGTTGTTGGCCGAGTCCGCGTTCTTCAGGGCTTCGTCTTCAGTGATTGCGCCTTCCACCGCCAGGTCATACAGCGCGTTGTCGAAGGTCTGCATGCCGAGGTTGGTGGACTTCTCCATGATGCCCTTAAGCTCGGTCAACTCGTTGCGGTGGATCAGGTCGCGAATCGTCGGCGTGCCCAGCATCACCTCCACTGCCGCACGGCGCTTGCCGTCAGTGGTCTTGACCAACCGCTGGGAGACGAACGCCTTGAGGTTGTTGCCCAAGTCATGCAACAGCTGGGGACGGCGTTCTTCAGGGAAGAAGTTGATGATGCGGTCCAGCGCCTGGTTGGCGTTGTTGGCGTGCAGCGTCGAAATCGCCAGGTGGCCGGTGTCGGCAAACGCCAGGGCGTGCTCCATGGTCTCGCGGTCGCGGATCTCGCCGATCAGAATCACGTCCGGCGCCTGACGCAGGGTGTTCTTCAACGCCGCATGGAAGCTGCGCGTGTCGACGCCCACTTCCCGCTGATTGATGATCGAGCGCTTGTGTTTGTGGATGAACTCCACCGGGTCTTCGATGGTGATGATGTGGCCGCTGGCGTGACGGTTGCGGTGGTCGATCAGTGCGGCCAGCGAGGTCGATTTACCCGAACCGGTGGCGCCGACGAACAGCACCAGGCCGTGCTTTTCCATGATCACATCGAGCAGGACCGGCGGCAGGTGCAGGTCTTCGAATTTGGGGATGTCGAGCTTGATGTTGCGCGCCACGATTGACACTTCGTTGCGCTGCTTGAAGATGTTGATTCGGAATCGCCCCACACCGGACAGGGAAAACGCCAGGTTCATTTCCAGGTCGCGTTCGAAATCCACGCGCTGTTCGGCGTCCATGATGCCGTTGGCAATCACCGCGACGTCACCGGGCTTGAACGCTTCGGTGCCCAGCGGCTTGAGCACGCCATTGAACTTGGCGCAGGGGGGCGCGCCCGTGGACAGGTAAAGGTCCGATCCATCCTGGGTGGCAAGCACCTTCAACAACGCCGGAAAATCCATAAGGCAACACCGCACATGAGGTTTGAGGAGACTGCAGGCCTACAGGTTGTGGACCTTCGACCGGTTTTAACGTTCGGGCTGTTTGCTGGCCGGGGCAAGGCACTTGAACAGCCGGGTCGGGGCCGTGTGAACAGCCGGGTCAGGCCTGTCTCAGCGCCGAGCCGCACGTTCGTCCGGTCAAGGTGTGGGAAATTACCCGAAATCGCGCAGCAAAGGCATAATGCGCGGCTTTTTTATCGAGACCTCCGGACCATCATGAAAGCCCACGCCCGCCACATTCTGGTCAAGACCGCTGAAGAAGCCGAGCAACTGAAACAGCGCATTGCCAAGGGCGAGGCGTTTGACGTGCTGGCGAAGAAGTATTCGACGTGCCCCAGCGGCAAGCGCGGCGGGGATCTGGGTGAAGTGCGACCGGGCCAGATGGTCGGCGCGATTGACCAGGTGATTTTCAAAAAACCGTTGCGGACCGTGCATGGTCCGGTCAAAAGCAAATTCGGGTATCACCTGGTGCAGGTGTTTTATCGGGATTGAGGGTTGGGGCCGGAATGTGTAGCGGTCGTTCTGGCCCCTTACCTTAGTAGGACTGGCTTTAGCCGGGAACAGGCCGGATTGAGCACTCTCGATTTTGCGGTGTGTCGCCTGGCCCCTTCCCGGCTGAAGCCGGCCTACAGGGTGTGCGCGGCCCTACGCAGGGTTCTCGGCCCTGCCTCAAATCGGCATCACACTGCGCGGGATCAACGCCCCCGGGTGCTGAATCACCAGGCTCGCCAACTGATGCCCGGCGTTGGCCGCATCTTTCGGACCGCCGCCGCGCAAACGCCGAGCCAGATAGGCCGCGCTGAAGGAATCCCCCGCCGCCGTTGTGTCGATGACTTTCTGCACGGCGTGCGCAGGCACTTCATAACGCCGGTCGTCGACGCTCACGAGACAGCTCTGCGCCCCGCGCTTGACCACCACTTCGCTGACACCCAGGTCGCGGTAGGTCTGCAAAATTTCCTCGCCGTCGGCGTAATCGAACAGCGCCTGCTCGTCCTCCTCGGTCAGCAGGGCCAGATCCACTTCGTGCATGACCGCGCGATACGCCTGCCGCGCTTGCTCGACACTGCGCCACAAGCGCGGCCGATAGTTGTTGTCGAACACCACCCGCGCGCCCCGGTCCCGGGCCTCGCCAAGGGTCGACAGTAGCCGCGCCCTGCCTGTTTCACCGAGCACGGCCAGGGTGATGCCGCTGAAATACAGCACGTCGTAATCCGGCAGCGCGGCCAGCACCGGCTCCGCCGCCGGCGTGGTGAAGCATTCGCGCACCGCCGCCTCGTTGCGCCAGTACAGGAAACGCCGCTCGCCGTTGGCGTCGGTCTGAATGCAATACAGACCCGGCAAACGCCCCGGCAGACGCTGTACCCGACTCAGGCCAATGCCCTCCTCCGTCCAGACCTGGCACATGGCGTCGCTGAAACTGTCATCGCCCAGCGCCGTGACGTAATCCACCTGCGCCGCCGAACCCAGCAGCCGCGACAGGTACACCGCCGTATTCAGCGTGTCGCCGCCGAAGCTCTGCTTGAGCGTGCCGTTGGCGTGCTGTTGCAACTCGATCATGCATTCGCCGATCAGGGCGACGCGCGGGTAGCTGTGACTGACCATTTCACTCATTGCAGACTCCTGTCAGAAGCAGGTATCAAAGGATTCGATGACGCGCAGGTCATCGCCGACCAGGCACCCCGTGCGCCATTTGTCGAAGGTCAGGCACGGGTGCGAGGTGCCAAACGAAACGATATCGCCGACCTTTAACTCGCAGCCCGGCGCGACGGTCATGAACGCATGCTGATCCATCACCGCCGTGACGGTGCAGGCGCTGACGTCCTCGCCAGTCGCCGGTACCGCCCCTGGCGCATAGCGCTTGATCGGGCTGGGCATGCCGGCGTCGAACGCCACGTCGCGCTTGCCCATGGCAATCACCGCAAAACCCGGCTCAGGCATCGACTGCACATGGGCCCAGACTTCCATCGCCGGCCGTAAGCCTTCGCTGAGGTCGTGGCGTCGGTCGAGCACGCAGCACTGCGCGTCTTTGTAGATGCCGTGGTCGTGGACCACGTAACTGCCGGGGCGCAGCACGCTGAGGAAACGCTCGCGCACCTGTTGCTTGTCGAATTCCTCGGCGATCAGGTCGTACCAGGCCGAACCCGAGGCTGTGACGATCGGGCGATCGAGGGCAAACGCGCCCTTGTCCTGCAGGGTCACGGCCAGCCGCACCAGCGATGTGGCGAACGCGCGAATGCCGCTCACCGCCTCGTCGCCATGGATCACGCCTTCGTAGCCCTCGATGCCGGTCAGCTTCAGCGCCGGTTGCGCCGCAATGGCGTCGGCCAGGGCCATGACCTCGGCTTCGCTGCGGCAGCCGCAACGCCCACCGACCACGCCGTACTCGATCATCACATTGAGGGTCAGGCCCTTGGCGGCGAAGAACTCGCCCAGCGCCTTGACGTTGTCCGGGTGGTCGACCATGCAATGAAAGTCGAACATCCCGTCCGTGAGCATCTCGGCGATGAGCGCCATGTTCGGCGCGCCGACCAACTGGTTAGCCATCAGCACCCGACGCACGCCGTGGGCATAGGCCGCGCGGGTCTGCACCGCCGTGGCGAGGGTCATGCCCCAGGCGCCGTGCTGCAACTGCCGCAGAAACAGCGCCGGCACCATGCTGGTCTTGCCGTGGGGCGCCAGTTCAGCGCCACTGTCGCTGACGAACTTCTGCATCCAGCGCAGGTTGTGCTCCAGCGCCGTGTCGTGGATGACCAGCGCGGGCAGGCTGACGTCCCGCACCAGGTGGTCGCCGGGTTGCGTGGCGCCTTTTTCAATCGCGGCAATGCTCATATGTTCTCCTGAATTTTTTGTTCGTGTGTGCGGCGACGCTATTCGATGACGCGCCGGGCCAGGCCGTTGGCGCTGTCGATCAACACGCGCCGGTAATGATCGTAGTGGGCCGTGGCGTCGGCCCGCGGGGCGACGATGCACAGGGTCGCGATGCAGATGCCCTGTCTGTCCCGCACGGGTGCGGCGAAGCAATGGGTGAAGGTGTCGGCGATGCTGTCGAAGGAAAAGAAGCCGTCGTCGTGGGCCTTGCGGATCTCGGCCAGAAACGTCTCGACCGGCAGGCGCGTGCCGTCCGGGAGGATGAAGTCCTCGTCGTCGATCAGGTCGATGATCGCCTGATCCGTGAGGTGCCCGAGCAGCAGGCGTCCCGAGGCGGTCCACGGGATCGGCGCGTCCTCACCGATGTCGGAGGAAATACGAAAATGCCGCGCGCCCTCCTTCATCAGCGCGACGGTGTATTTGCGGCCGTTGAGCAGGCACATCTGCGCGGTTTCCCGGGTCTGCTCGACGATTTCACCCAGGCTGACCTCGGCCTCGCGGGTGAAATCGAAATGGCGCAGATGCGCCTGCCCGAGGAAATACAACTGCCGCCCCAGGTAGACGTGGCCGTCCTTGCCGACGGTCTCGAGGACGCGTCGTTCTAGCAGCGAACTGACCAATTCGTACACCGTCGATTTCGGGCTGCCGATGCCGCTGGCGATCTCGTTGGGCCGCATCGGCGTACCGGTTTCCTTGAGGAAATCGAGAATATCGAACGCTCGGTCTAAACCACGGGCCCGGCGTTTGATGTCTTCGGTCATAAGAGCAACTCCAAGCTAAACGGCGCGGATGCAAAAAGCGCCTTCAGCCATTGAAATGGGGTAGGCAGTTGAGCTGCAAGCTTCAAGCTAAAGGCGCCAACCGTTGGATCACCGCTGTATCGACTTGCAGCTTGTAGCTTGCCGCTCACAGCTCGCCTCACTTCTGTTTATAGGCAATGCAATCGATCTCGACCTTGCAGTCGACCATCATGTTGGCCTGTACACAGGCGCGGGCCGGGGCGTGTTCCGGGGAGAAGTACTCGCCGAAGACCTTGTTGAAGCTCCAGAAATCACGCGGGTCTTCCAGCCACACGCCGACACGCACCACGTCTTCCAGGCCGTAACCGGCCTCGGTCAGGATCGCCACCAGGTTCTGCAGGGTCTTGTGGGTTTGCTCGACGATCCCGCCGTTGACGATCTCACCGTTTTCGGCCGGCACCTGACCCGACACATGCAGCCAGCCATCGGCTTCGACGGCGCGGGCGAATGGACGTGGCTGGCCGCCACCTGCGGTACTGCCGGCGCCGTAACGAGTAATGCTCATGAAAATCTCCTTTGAGTGAGCGTCTTAAAAACGAATGTTCTTGAGGAATTCAGCCAGACGCGCTGACTTGGGTTGTTCGAATAATGTCTTGGGCGGGCCCTGCTCTTCGATGCGGCCCTGATTCATGAACACGATCTGATCGGACACCTCGTAGGCGAAGCGCATCTCGTGGGTCACCAGCAGCATGGTCATGCCCTCTTCGGCCAGGCCCTTGATCACGCTGAGCACCTCGCCCACCAGCTCCGGGTCCAGCGCTGAGGTGACTTCATCGAACAGCATCAGGCTCGGGTTCATCGCAATGGCCCGGGCAATCGCCACGCGCTGCTGCTGACCGCCGGAGAGCTGGCCGGGAAAGTGATTGCGCCGCTCCAGCAGGCCAACGCGGTCCAGCCACTTTTCGGCCAGGGCGATGGCTTGGTCCTTGGGCAGCTTCTTCACTTTGAGCAAGCCGAGGGTGACGTTCTGCAGCGCGGTCAGGTGCGGAAACAGGTTGAACTGCTGAAACGCCATCCCGGTCATCGCGCGGTGCCGGGCGATGAGCTTTTCCGGGTGGCGCACGCGCTTGCCACTGACGTCGCTGTAGCCGATGTCCTGACCTTCGAGACGAATGTGCCCGCCCTGAAACTCTTCCAGCAGATTGACGCAACGCAGCAACGTGGTTTTGCCCGAGCCGCTGGAGCCGATCAGCGTGACCACATTGCCTTTGTTCATTTTCAGGTCAACGCCCTTGAGCACTTCGACCGGGCCATAGGATTTGTGCAGCCCTTCGATGCTCAACAGAGCCGGGGCGGCAGTCGCGGTGTGAGTCTGTGTCATGGCAAGGCCACCCGTTTTTCGATTTGCCGCCCGAGAAGCTCGATGGCGTAGTTGATGACAAAGAAGAGAAACCCCGCGAACAGGTAAAACTCAAGGGTCATGAAATTGCGCGCGATGACCTGCTGGGTGCTGAGCAGCAGCTCGGCCACGCCGATCACCGAGAGCAGGGTCGAGGCCTTGACGATCTCCGTCGACGAATTGACCCAGGTCGGCAAGATCTGCCGCAATGCCTGGGGCAGCAACACATAGCTGAGGGACTGGGGAAACGTCAGGCCGATGGCCTTGCCGGCTTCCAGCTGCCCGCGCGGGATGGCCTGCAAGGCACCGCGCACGATCTCGGCGACGTGGGAGCCGCAAAACAGCGTCAACCCCAGCGCACCGGCCTGAAACGCGCCGATCTGCCAGCCCAACGCTGGCGCCATGTAAAAGCAGGCCAGCACCAGCACAAACACGGGCGTGCCGCGAATCAGATCCACGTAGGCGCGAAACGGGAGGCGCGCCCACCATTTGCCGTAGGTCAGGATCAGCCCGGCAAATACGCCGATCACCGTCCCGAACACGATCGCCAGGCCCGCGCACTGGACACTGGTGAGAAACCCGGCCCACAGCGCTTCCCGCGCGACCCACAATTCATGCAACCAACTGGGTTGTTCGTACATGGTCCGGGCCTCCTAGCGGCGAATCGCCAGACGCTGCTCGAGGTAACGCAGCAGCATGGCAATGAGGTAACAGGCGGCGACGTACAGCGCCGTGGTCACCAGCCAGGTTTCAATCACCCGGTAGCTTTCGACGTTGATCTTGCGCGCGTAATAGGTCAGTTCCGGCACCGCGATGGCAGCGGCCAGCGACGTGTCCTTGAACAGCGAAATGAAGTTGTTCGACAGCGCCGGCAGCACGTTGCGCAACATCACCGGCACGACGATGTACGCGCGCACCTGCCATTCGCCGAGGCCGATCGCCAGCCCCGCTTCGCGCTGGCCCTTGTGGATGCTCAGCAGGCCAGCGCGGAAGACTTCGGTCAGATACGCCCCGGCATACAGCGACAGGGTGACGATGAACGACGGGATCTTGTCCAGACGAATGCCCAGGCTGGGCATGGCAAAGTAAATCAACAGGATCAGCACCAGAATCGGCGTGTTGCGCACCACGGTCACGTAAATCGACGCGACGATCCGCAGGGCGCGGTAGCGGGACAGCATCGCGAATGCTGCCAGCATGCCGATGACGCAACCGATGGCGATGGAAATCAGGGCCAGTTCCAGGCCGAGCCCCAGCCCTGCCAGCAGACTGGGGAAATCCCGCCAGACCGCTGCAAAATTCAGCTGATAATTCATGGTCAGCAGTACCTGGGGCGGGACGGCATCACGGCCGTCCCCGCCCCCTTCAGTGGGCGACGCGAGCGGCGCGGGTTATTTGTATTCCATCGGGAAACCGATCGCCGGGGTCGGCAGGTCCACGCCGAACCACTTCTTGAACGACTCGGCGTACATCGGGAATTCAACACCGGTCATGGCTTCATGCAGGGCGGTGTTGACGAAGTTCAGCCAGTCCTGATCGCCACGTTTGACGGCGCACGCGTAGGTTTGCGGGCTCCAGGCGAACGCGGGCGAACGATAGCGACCGGGGTTCTGCACCATCAGGTATTTCACCGACGACTGATCGGTGGCCGCCGCATCGGCGCGACCGGAGTTGATGGCCTGGTACATCAGGTCGACGCTGTCGTACTGGTCGACCTTCGCCTTGGGCAGCGCCTGATGCACCAGCTCTTCGGCGTAGACGTTCTGCAGCACGGCAACGGTGACGCCATCACCCGCGCCTTTCAGGTCGTCGATTTCCTTGTACTTGCTGTTGGTCGGCAGCAGCAGCGCCACGCCTTCGCGGTAATAAGGCAGCGTGAACGCCACCTGCTGGGCGCGGCTGGCAGTCACCGTGATGAACTGGCAGCTCATGTCGACTTTATCCGTCAGCAGGTTCGGGATTCGCGCGTCGGAGGACTGCACGACAAACTCGACCTTGCTCGGATCATTAAACAAGCCCTTGGCGACGATGCGCGCGATGTCGATATCAAAACCCTGCAACTTGCCGTCCGCACCCTGAAAGTGCCAAGGGGCATTGGTGCTCCCGGTACCCACGATGAGATGGCCGCGCTGCAGGACGTTGTCCAGCTTGCTGTCGGCGGCATATGCCGTCGTTGCCAACGTTGCTGCCGTTATCAGGGCCAATGCAAAAGCTTTCAAAGAAAGGGATCCGCGCCGCATGAGAGAAACTCCGCCGGTTGTATTTATTCCGCTATAGCGGAACCTTGTTTGCCACAACGGAATAGACAGCAGAAAGTGTGCCACAGAGTCAGGCGGTAAAAGAAGCGGCGAGAATCACCGGTGTTTTCAATCACATGGGTTGAAATCCAGGTGCGTGGAGGTCGAAACGCCACGCGGGCTGACCAGACTCCGCGCTACGGATCACCCCACACAGTGCGCAGTGGGCCCCATCGGCGTGCACTCCGCGCCAATAACGCCCATCACGGTTTGCGTGCCAAGACCGTTCATCGCGCCAAGGGCACGATCCGCCCGCCACAGAACCCAACCAGCGCGTTGGTTAAGTAGTGGCATTTTGGTTCATGTTGGCACCCCGCCCATCAGGCTGAACAAGACACCGTCTGGCTGGTTATCCCGACACACCCCTCAATCGAGCTATGGTTTTCTGAATACCGGCCGATTCAGGAGGATGAAGGGAACATTGGCACCGTTACTGCTTCAAACGTCTTTATGAAGCTTTTATGACAGCCGCGTGAATACCCAGGGACGGCGGCACTTTTACGGGTTGTACGGTGGAGGAACCCCCAATGAAACAGCGAGCCACAGTCATCTGCCGCAGGGACAACCAGATCCTTTACGTGCGCAAATCCAACGCCCGGTGGAACCTTCCCGGCGGCAAAGTCGAAGCTGATGAATCGCCTGCGCAGGCCGCTGCGCGCGAATTACGTGAAGAGACCGGTCTGATCCTGGAAGACCTGGCGTACATCACTCGCTATAAGGGCGGTGCCGTGTTGCATCACGTGTTCGAAGTGTCGGTGACGATGATCGCCACCCCTGCCCCCCACAACGAAATTGCCGACTGCAAGTGGTTCACCAGCAAAGAGCTGGGCGACCAGAAAGTCAGCCCAGCGGCGAAGTCCATCGTGAAGGCTTTTCTGACCAACGCCATTTATTAAGTGTTGTTGAGAGGCGTTCACAGGTTTTTCACATCGGGGGCGATACTCTTCACTTGCTCCTCCAAGACTGACTTTAAGCCCGCACCCCCCATCGCGGGCTTTTTCTTGCCCAAAATTCCTCCCGCCCCCCTCCTTTTCTCCCTGCCTGATCTATAAACATTCTGACGACCGGGCTTAATTTCGGCATCCGAACGCCGACAGTTAAGTGAGCATATCCAAGGAGCGGCAGATGTTTAATTCCAGAATCAAAAAGCAAATGTCCACTCTGAGCTCGGAGCTGGTCGCGCTGAAAAATTTTCACGACGCCCTCATGCAGCAAATGCTGTCGCTGACCGTGGATGCCGACCTGCGCATCACGGACGCAAACAGCAAATTCTGCGCAGCCATCGGTTACTCCCATGACGAGCTGGTTGGCCAGCCCATGGCGGCGTTCATTCCGACCTACGTCGCAACCATGCCGTGCTTCCGCGACTTCAAATTAGCGGCCGTCAACGGCACTGCGGTCACTGACGACTACCGCTTCATCAGCAAAGGCGGTTCGCTGATCTGGATTCACGCCACGTGGTCGCCGCTGAAGGATGATCAGGGCCGTGTGGCCGCCCTCAAATGTCTGGCCACCAACGTCACCGCCGAAGTCAACAAGGCCCGGGAAAACGAGTCGTTCATCAACGCCCTGCTGCGCTCGACAGCGGTCATCGAATTCGACCTCGGCGGTCACGTGCTGAAGGCTAACCAGTCCTTCCTCCAGGAAATGGGCTACAGCCAGGATCAGATTCTCGGCAAGCACCACAGCCTGTTCTGTGACCCGAAATTCGCCGCCACCGAAGACTACAAAGCGTTCTGGAAACGCCTGAACAACGGCGACTTCGTGGCCGACCGGTTCAAACGCATCAACAGCCGTGGCGAGGACGTGTGGCTGGAAGCGACCTACAACCCGGTCCACGACACCCAGGGCAAGCTTTACAAGGTGGTGAAATTCGCCACTGTCATTACCGATCAGGTACGTCGCGAAGCCGAAATCAGCGTCGCGGCCGGCACGGCCTTCGAGATCTCCCAGCGCACCGACGTCTCGGCGCAGCGCGGGGCAGCGGTGATCAACAACACCGTGGAAACCATGAACGGCATCGCCGACCAGATGCTCTCTGCCTCCCATGGCATGGAAGCGCTGGGCAAGCAGTCGTTGCTGATCAGCACCATCGTGCAAACCATCGGCGGCATCGCCCAACAGACCAACTTGCTCGCCCTCAACGCCGCCATCGAAGCCGCCCGTGCCGGCGAACAGGGCCGGGGGTTCGCCGTGGTGGCCGATGAAGTGCGTCAGCTGGCCGGACGCACCAGCACGGCGACCGAAGAGATTGTCGCGGTGGTGCAGCAGAACCAGAAACTGGTGGATGATGTGGTCAAGGACATGGGCAGCACCCGCGCCCAGGCGGAGCAAGGCCTGTCGCTGGCCAACCAGGCCGGCAGCGTGATCGTTGAGATCCAGGAAGGCGCGCGTCAGGTGGTGGGTGCCGTCCAGCGGTTCAACCACCAGCTCTGACAGCGGCCGCACCCGCCTTTAACTCGGGGTCCCCCATGACAAATGGTCGCAGCGCGCCGAGCGGGAGATACGCTTGCCCTACAAAATGCTAATCTGCGCCACATATGTGGCCCCATCCGGGTATGCCACCCCACGTTGACATGGAGCCGACAATGGCTTTGGATTCCCTGCTCTGCCCGGATTTGCTGACCATCGCAGAGCGTTCGGCGATCGCCGAGGTTGAAGCGACGACGAATATCCTCAGGCTCGTGACGCGGCTGACCGGCATGCGCTTTGCCGGTATTGCCAAGTTCACCGACTCCGAGTGGGTCGCCTGCGCGGTTTATGACGAGATTCACATCGGCATCCAGGAAGGCGAAGTGCTGGAGCTGGAAACCACGCTGTGCAACGAATTGATCGCAAACCCGAAAGCGCTGATCATCCCCAGCATCAGCCAGAGCGAGCGCTATGCGGGTCGCCCGGTGGTCAAGCAATACGCCATCGAGAGCTACATCGGCGTGCCGATCAGCCTGCCCGACGGCCAGCTGTTCGGCGCCTTGTGCCTGCTCGATTCCAAAGCCAGCACCTTCGAAAGCCCGGACCTCGTCGAAACCCTGGGCCTGTTCTCCCGGCTGATCGGCTGCATCGTGTTCTCCCATTACAGCACGGTGAACAAAGTAAGGACGCAGGTCGAGCACGCCTGATCCGGTGATCCTCACCGGCGAGCGGCGGTAGGTGGATAACCAAGACGGTGTTACACTGCCGCGCCTTGAATTCGCATGCGCCGCTTGAGCCTTTCACGGGGTCGCGGCGCGCGCCCCAGACCTGTGCGTCCTCCGGCGCACAGCAAGCGTGGTCGATGCAGGTCGGTCACCCGCTGAACCCGTATCGGACGCTGCTCCCGTTCACCCATCTTCATCAGGTCATGTCGCCGTCATCGGTGACGTGCAGGCTGCTGGTTGGATCACGAGCAATCGCCACCAGGCGTCGAAGGCCATCGCCAATCAGCCCCTTGTAAACAATCCAGGATAAGCAATTGATTTCCACAGCTAACATCACCATGCAGTTTGGCGCCAAGCCGCTGTTCGAGAACGTTTCGGTCAAATTCGGCGGTGGCAACCGCTATGGCCTCATCGGCGCCAATGGCTGTGGCAAGTCCACCTTCATGAAGATCCTCGGCGGCGATCTGGAGCCGTCCGGCGGCCAGGTGATGCTCGAGCCGAACGTGCGCCTGGGTAAATTGCGTCAGGACCAGTTCGCCTACGAAGACTTCTCTGTCATCGACACCGTGATCATGGGTCACGAAGAGCTGTGGAAGGTCAAGGCCGAGCGCGATCGCATCTATTCGCTGCCGGAAATGACCGAAGAAGACGGCATGGCCGTGGCCGAGCTGGAAACCGAATTTGCTGAAATGGACGGCTACACCGCCGAATCCCGCGCCGGCGAGCTGTTGCTCGGTCTGGGCATCGGCATCGAGCAGCACTTCGGCCCGATGAGCGAGGTCTCCCCTGGCTGGAAGCTGCGCGTATTGCTGGCCCAGGCGCTGTTCTCCGACCCCGAAGTGCTGTTGCTCGACGAACCGACCAACCACCTGGACATCAACACGATTCGCTGGCTGGAAAACATCCTGACCCAGCGCTCCAGCCTGATGATCATCATTTCTCACGACCGTCACTTCCTCAACAGCGTGTGCACCCACATGGCTGACCTGGATTACGGCGAGCTGCGCCTGTTCCCGGGCAACTACGACGAATACATGACCGTGGCGACCCAGTCCCGCGAGCAGTTGCTGTCGGACAACGCCAAGAAGAAAGCCCAGATTTCCGAGCTGCAGTCGTTCGTCAGCCGCTTCTCGGCCAACGCCTCGAAAGCCAAGCAGGCCACCTCCCGTGCCAAGGCGATCGACAAGATCCAGCTGGCCGAGGTCAAGCCTTCGAGTCGCGTCAGCCCGTTCATCCGCTTTGATCAGAACAAGAAGCTGCACCGTCAGGCGGTCATCATTGACCAAATGGCCAAAGGCTTCGACGGCAAGCCACTGTTCAAGAACTTCAGCTTCCAGGTTGAAGCCGGCGAGCGCGTTGCGATCATCGGCCCGAACGGGATCGGTAAAACCACCCTGCTGCGCACCTTGGTCAATGAACTGACCCCGGATGCCGGCACGATCAAGTGGACCGATGCCGCAGAGCTGGGTTACTACGCCCAGGACCACGCCCACGACTTCGAAGACGATGTCACCCTCTTCGACTGGATGGGCCAATGGACTCAAGGTGAACAAGTCATTCGTGGCACCCTGGGCCGGATGCTGTTCTCTAACGACGAGATCCTCAAGTCGGTCAAGGTGATCTCCGGTGGTGAGCAAGGCCGCATGCTGTTCGGCAAGCTGATCCTGCAGAAGCCGAACGTGCTGATCATGGACGAGCCGACCAACCACCTGGACATGGAGTCGATCGAGGCGCTGAACCTGGCGCTGGAGAACTACCCGGGAACGCTGATCTTCGTCAGCCACGACCGCGAGTTCGTATCGTCCCTGGCCACCCGCATCATCGAGTTGAGCCCAAGTGGCGTGACCGACTTCAGCGGCACCTACGACGATTACCTGCGCAGCCAGGGCGTCGCGTTCTGATCAGGGCAATCCGCTGACAGAGTGAAGCTGACACCAAGGAGCCCCGTCCACCGTGACGGGGCTTTTTTGTGACAGTGGGACCGGCGTTGGCCGGGAAGACGCCAGGCCAGGCGCCGCCAATCCTGCGGTGTGACCTCCGACGCGTTCCCGGCTAAAGCCGGTCCTACGAAGGCAAATGCGAACACTCGTAGGACCGGCTTTAGCCGGGAACGGGCAAGTCCGGCCGCCGTCTGACCCCGGATAAAAACCGTTAGCCAGCTTTCATTTCCCGACCCCACGGGCGATGATGCGGCACTCCCACCGCTCCAGCGAAGAGTCCCCATGTCTGCCGCCCAGCCGCCTGTTTCGCCTGTCAACACGCCTGCCAGCGACGCCAGTTCGATGGCGATCACCCTGCAAATCATCTCCATCGTCGTCTACACCTTCATTGCCTTCCTGTGCATCGGTCTGCCCATCGCGGTGATGCCCGGTTACGTGCACAACCAGCTGGGTTTCAGCGCGGTGGTCGCGGGGCTGGTGATCGGTGCGCAGTACCTGGCGACGCTGTTGAGTCGCCCGGTGGCCGGGCGTATCTGCGACACCATCGGCACCAAGCGCGCCATCGTTTACGGGCTGTCCGGCATCGCGTTGAGCGGCGTGCTGACCCTGGCGGCGATCCTCCTGGAGCGTTTCGCAGACGTCAGCCTGACAATCCTGATCATCGCCCGCCTGTTTCTCGGCGCGTCCCAGGGCTTGATCGGCGTGGGCACCATCAGCTGGTGCATCGGCCAGGTCGGTTCGGAGCACACCGCCCGCTCGATTTCCTGGAATGGCATTGCGTCATACGGCGCCATCGCCATTGGCGCTCCCCTTGGCGTGGTGATGGTCGGAGCGCTGGGCTTTGCCAGCCTGGGGTTGGTGCTGTTCGTCCTGGCGGCCGGGGCGTTGCTGTTGATCCGCAACAAAACGGCGATCCCGGTGGTGCGCGGCGAGCGCCTGCCGTTCTTCTCGGTGTTCGGTCGGGTGGCGCCGTTTGGCCTGAGCCTGACCCTGTCCTCCATCGGCTACGGCACGCTGACGACGTTCATCACGTTGTTTTACGTGGCCCGTGGCTGGGAAGGCGCGGCCTGGTGCCTGACGGTGTTCGGCATCTGTTTCATCGTCGCGCGTTTGCTGTTCATCAACGCGATCAACCGCTTTGGCGGCTTTCGCTCGGCGATCGTCTGCATCACCGTGGAAACCCTGGGTCTGTTGCTGCTCTGGCTGGCACCCGACACCACCTTCGCCCTGATCGGCGCAGGGCTGACCGGTTTTGGTCTGTCGCTGGTCTATCCTGCTCTGGGCGTGGAAGCCATCAAGCAGGTGCCCAACAGCAGTCGCGGTGCCGGGCTCAGCGCTTACGCGGTGTTCTTCGACCTCGCGCTGGCCATTGCCGGACCGCTGATGGGTGCCGTGGCGCTGGGCATGGGCTATGGCTGGATTTTTTTCTTCGCGGCGTTGTTGTCGGTGGCGGCATTGGCACTGGCGGTGGTGCTGTCGCGCAGGACGCCGGTCGATACGCGGGTGTAGCGCCCGGGCGGTGTAAAAGCTTCCCGGCTGAAGCCGGTCCCACTGGATCAAGGCATCCCGGCTAAAGCCGGTCCTACAGAGGGAAGCGGCCGGCGATCATGCCACTAAATGTCTGTTGAAATCCCCCGGCTAGAGCCGGTCCCACCTAAAAGCTGAACTGCCGCCTCGCGCCCCGGTCGGAATAGCACATCCCCCGAACAGGAGTGAGGGCGTGACCCACGACCCCTCTGGCTCGAACGCTACCCCTCCGGACCCGGCCACGTTGCGCGAAGTCCACAAACTGCGCGTGCTGACCGTGAACACCCACAAGGGCTTCACTGCACTGAACCGGCGTTTCATCCTGCCGGAATTGCGTGAGGCCGTGCGCAGCACCGGTGCCGATCTGGTGTTTCTCCAGGAAGTCCTCGGCGGCCATGACCGCCATGCCGCCAAGTACGAAGACTGGCCCGACACGCCGCACTACGAATTTCTCGCCGACAGCATGTGGACGGACTTCGCCTATGGCCGCAACGCGGTCTACCCCGACGGTCACCACGGCAACGCGCTGCTGTCCAAATACCCGATCCTCCATTACCGCAATCTGGACATTTCCATCACCGGGCCGGAGCGCCGCGGCCTCTTGCATTGCGTGCTGCAGGTGCCGGGGCATGCGGAAGTCCATGCGATTTGTGTGCACCTCAGCCTGTTGGAGAGCCATCGGCAATTGCAGCTGAACCTGCTCTGCGACCTGCTTGACTCCCTGCCCGAGGACGCCCCGGTGGTCATCGCCGGCGATTTCAACGACTGGCAGCTGCAGGGCAACAAGCGCCTGCAGCGCTGCGGCTACCTCCACGAAGCCTTCGAGCGCAGTCAGGGGCGGTTGGCGAAGACCTATCCGGCGCGCTTCCCGATGCTGCGCCTTGACCGTATCTATTTGCGCAACGCCACCAGCCACCATCCGAAAATCCTCGGCACGCGGCCGTGGACGCATTTGTCCGATCACCTGCCGCTGGCGGTCGAAGTGCATCTGTAATGAGTTGCTTCCTTATTTATCCGGATCAATCAGGGGAACCGTGGCGTCGCGATCAAACTGGGAACCCGGGTCTTCGTTACCCGGATCCATATCGGCATCGAGTTCCGTTTCCGGCTCATCGGGCTGATGCCCAGGGTGCGGTGCAAGCGGTGCAGCATCGGGGGAGTGAGATTGCATGGCAGTTTCCTCGTTTCGGTAGGTTTGCTGAAGACTCTATTCAATGCGTGGAGCTTAGCAGGCGCCTCAGGTGCAACAAGACCGGTCGACACTATCAAGAACACCTATGGCAATCAGCAGTCAGTAAACAAGCCTCGCCGCCTTCGTCGCGCTGTTCCTTATCGGGCGAAGACGGCGTCATGAGCCGCGCATCCAGACACGCCTCACCGCACAGGAAAAAATCCCCATGAGTCTGCACGACAAGATCATCGGCCGCCTCGGCTTTGGCTCCGCGCCCTTGGGCAATATGTTTCGCACCATTGACGAAGACGAAGCGGCAGCCACCGTTCAATCCGCCTGGGACCAGGGCATCCGCTATTTCGACACCGCACCCATCTACGGCGCCGGCCTGTCCGAGCAGCGTGTGGGCAAGGCACTGGCGGGCATCCCCCGCGACCAGTACACCTTGAGCACCAAAGTCGGCCGGCTGATTTCCGATGAGATCGACACCGAAACGCGCAGTGGTCCGTTCGCCGAAGGCCTGAAAAACAAGATTGTCACCGACTACTCCGCCGACGCCACGTTGCGTTCCATTGAAGCGAGCCTGAAACGGCTGAACACTGACCGACTGGATATCGTGTTTGTCCACGACGTCGCCCAGGACGCCCATGGCGATGCCTGGATCGAGCATTTCAACATCGCTCGCACCGGCGCTTTCCGCGCCCTCACCCGCCTGCGCGAGGAAGGGGTGATCAAGGCCTGGGGCCTGGGCGTCAACCGCGTCGAGCCGTGCGAACTGACCCTGGATCTGGAAGAAGCCCAGCCCGACGGCTTCCTGCTCGCCGGCCGTTATTCGCTGCTCGACCATGACCAGCCGCTGCAAAGGCTGTTCGACAAGGCCCGCCAGCACAACGCCGAGTTCGTCGTCGGCGGGCCTTACAGCTCCGGCGTGCTGGTGGGCGGCAAGCATTTCGAGTACCAGGAAGCGTCCCAGGCGATGCTCGACAAGGTCGCGCACATTCAGGAAATCGCTCGGCAGTATCAGGTCGACATCAAGTCCGCAGCGCTGCAGTTCGTTCTCGCCAACCCCCTGGTGGCGGCGGTGATTCCGGGCGCGAGCCGGCCGTCGCGGATCATCGAAGACGTTACTGCGCTCAACGCACAGGTGCCGGATGGTTTCTGGCAAGCCATGCGCGATCAGGGCTTCATTGCCCTGCAGGCGCCGGTCCCCGGCAAAGACTGATATCGTGGCCAATGACGCCGGGCCAGACGCCCGGCTTTGTTCCCTGCGCGAGATCTGTCCATGCGAATTCTGATCGTCAACGTCAACACCACCGCATCCATGACCGAGACCATCGCCGAGCAGGCCCGCAGCGTGGCCTCGCCCGGCACCGAGATCATTGGTCTGACCCCACGCTTCGGCGCCGAGTCGGTGGAAGGCAATTTTGAAAGTTACCTGGCGGCCATCGCAGTGATGGACCGGGTCATGTCCTACGAAGGGCCTTATGACGCGGTGATTCAGGCCGGTTATGGCGAGCATGGCCGCGAAGGTTTGCAGGAGCTGCTCGACGTGCCGGTGGTGGACATCACCGAAGCGGCGGCCAGCCTGGCGATGCTGCTGGGGCACAAATACGCGGTAGTCACCACGCTGGACCGCACCGTGCCGCTGATCGAAGACCGCCTGAAGCTGGCCGGGGTGTACGAGCGCTGCGCCTCGGTGCGGGCCAGCGGCATGAGCGTGCTGGAGCTGGAGGAATCGCCGGAGCGTGCGGTCGAGGCCATCGTCGAGCAGGCCATCGAAGCGGTGAAACGGGACAAGGCCGAGGTGATCTGCCTGGGCTGTGGCGGCATGGCCGGGCTGGATCAACTCATCCGCGAACGCGCGGGCGTGCCGGTGGTGGATGGGGTCACCGCAGCGGTGGCACTGGCGGAATCGCTGGTGCGTCTGGGATTGAAGACCTCCAAAGTGCGGACCTACGCCACGCCACGGCCGAAGAAGATCGTCGGTTGGCCGTTTAAGCTCTAAGCCGGTGGTGTTGAGCTCACGCCGATGGCGCTGCAAACACATACCTTGTGGGAGCGAGCTTGCTCGCGAAGACGGCATTCCAGCCGTTGAAGATCAAGTGAATGTACCGCCTCTTCGTGAGCAAGCTCACTCCCACAGGTGTTGCGTCCGTCCAGTTACTGCGAGGTGCCAATACATCTCCGGCACACCACCGCTGCATTCGCCTCCACCCGCCGAATCGTTTAGTATCCCCGCCGCCGGTTTCCACTCGGAATTAATAGGGAATCCCGGGCGCGTCATCGCGCTTAAACGGAACTGTCCCCGCAACTGTAGGCGCCGAGCCCTGCTTCCTGTTTGCCACTGGGTCACCCCGGGAAGGCCGAAGCATGGCAATGAAGCGCCAGTCAGGAGACCTGCCGGCCAGCATATTCATTCACCGGCGGGGTGTCCGGGGAAGGACTCCCGTTCGTGCGTCGTTTCGCGCACGCTGTGCGCGCCCCCACTTTCAGGGCGCCTGCCGGGATGGACTTTCCAGCGCCTGCTTCGCCAAGCAATCAGGCTTTCTGGAGATCGCTGTTCATGCCGCTGCGCCGCCTCGCCGCCCTGTTCGTCACGCTGACCTTGCCCACCGCCGCGCTCGCGGCGTCGACGGCCTACCCCTTGACCGTGGACAACTGTGGCGAAGCGCTGACGTTCAACCACGCGCCGCAGAAAACCGTGACCATCGGCCAGGCCGCCACCGAAATGCTCTATGCCCTTGGCCTGGGCCCGAAGGTCGTGGGCACGTCACTGTGGTTCAACCCCGTCCTGCCCCAGTACCAAGCCCTCAACGACGGCATCGAGCGCCTGGCCGACAATGCGCCGAGCTTCGAATCGGTGATCGGCAAACGCCCGGATTTCGTCCCGGTGCAGTTTGAGTGGATGGTCGGCCCACAGGGCGCGGTCGGCACCCGCGAGCAGTTTCGCGATTTAGGCATTCCTACCTACATCCTGCCCTCCGATTGCGAGGGCAAGAACAACCGGGTCGGCGCCGACGGCACGCGCCTCGAAGCCTTCCGCATCGAAACGCTGTACAAAAGCCTCGGTCAGCTGGCGCAGATCTTCGATGTGCAAGACCGTGGCGAGCACCTGATCGCGGATTATCAGGGGCGGCTGGCCAAAGCTGTGGCGCAGGCAAAAGCCCATGCCAACCCACCCGTCTCGGCGGTGTTCTGGTTTTCCAGCCCTGACATCAACGTCGATCCGTACGTGGCCGGGCGCAAGGGCATTCCCAACTTCATGCTCGACACCCTCGGCATGCGCAACGTCATCGACTCCGATGAGGAATGGCCGACCGTGGGCTGGGAAACCATCGCCAAGGCCAACCCGACCGTGCTGGTCATCGCGCGCATGGACCGCCGCCGCTTCCCGGCTGACGATCACGAGAAGAAGCTGGCCTTCCTCCGCTCTGATCCGGTCACCCGCAATATGGATGCAGTGAAAAACAATCGCATCGTGATCATGGACGCCAGCGCCATGGAGTCCAGCGTGCGGCTGTTTGACGGTATCGAACAGCTGGCCGGGGCCACTCTCGCGCCATGACGTCTGTCGGCATGCTCCGGTCGAGCGTCGTCCGCATCTTCGGGCATGGCGCTTGGGCCATCGCATTACTGGCGTTGGCGGTGCTCGCGGGCGTGGCGATCGGCGAGACGTCGATCAGCCTGCCGGTGATCATTCAGGTGCTGGCGAACAAGCTGTGGGCCGCGGGTTTTCCTCTGGACCCGATCGATGAGGGCATTGTCTGGAATTACCGGCTGACCCGGGCCATCGTTGCCGCCACCTGCGGCGCAGGGCTGGCGGTGTCGGGCGTGGTTTTGCAATCGCTGCTGCGCAACCCCCTGGCCGATCCCTACTTGCTGGGCATTTCTGCCGGTGCTTCAACCGGCGCGGTCTTGGTGGCGATCATCGGCATCGGTGCCGGGACGATCTCCCTGTCCACCGGCGCCTTTGCCGGGGCGATTGCCGCCTTTGCGCTGGTCGCCCTGCTCGCCCGCTCCTCTCGGGGCCAGACCGCTGCGGGCCAGATCATCCTGGCGGGCATTGCCGGGTCCCAGCTGTTCAACGCCCTGACGTCCTTCCTGATCACCAAGTCGGCCAATGCCGAGCAGGCCCGCGGGATCATGTTCTGGCTGCTGGGCAATCTCAGCGGCGTGCGCTGGTCGTCGGTGGCGCTGTCGGTGCCGGTCGTGGTCCTCGGTTTGCTGGTGTGCCTGTGGCATCGGCGCGCGCTGGATGCGTTCACGTTTGGCAGCGATTCGGCCGCGTCCCTGGGCATTCCGGTGCGCCGGGTGCAGGCGGTGCTGATCCTCACCGCCGCACTGATGACGGCGGTGATGGTGTCGATTGTCGGCTCCATCGGCTTCGTCGGTCTGGTGATTCCCCATGCGGTGCGCCTGGTGGCGGGTGTGCGCCATGCCCGGTTGCTGCCCTTGAGCGCCCTGATCGGCGCGCTGTTCATGATTGCCGCCGATGTGCTGTCGCGCACCTTGATCAAGGGTCAGGTGTTGCCGATCGGGGTCATCACGGCGCTGGTGGGCGCGCCGGTGTTTGCCATGATTCTGGTCCGCGGGAATCGTCCTCGATGAACGCCCGCCAGGAGGTGTCCGGCGCCATGCTCGAAGGCAGCGACCTGAGTTACTCGGTCAAGGGCGCGCCACTGCTCAGCGGGGTGAGCCTGGCGATTCGGCCGGGGGAAAACCTGGGGGTCGTCGGGCCGAATGGCTCGGGGAAGTCGACGCTGCTGAAGTTGCTGGCGGGGATTCAAACGCCGTCCCAGGGCGACGTTCGCCTGGGTGGTCAGCGCTTGTCGGCGTTGAGCCGGCGAGACATTGCGCGGCAGGTGGCGGTGGTGGAGCAGCATGCGCAGACGGGGGATTCGATCAGTCTGTTGCAGGCGGTTGAGCTGGGCCGTACGCCGTGGCTGTCAGCGCTGGCGCCGTGGGGTGAGGTTGATGACCGGATTGTGGCGCAGGCGTTGGCGGATGTGAGTGTGCAGCATCTGGCGCATCGGGCGTGGCATACGTTGTCGGGCGGGGAGCAGCAGCGCGGGCATATTGCGCGGGCGCTGGCGCAGCGGCCGCAGGTGTTGTTGCTGGATGAGCCGACGAATCATTTGGATATTCAGCAGCAGTTGTCGATTTTGCGGTTGGTTCAGCAGTTGCCGGTGACGACGGTGGTGGCGTTGCATGATTTGAATCAGGCGTTGGGGTGTGATCGTCTGGCGGTGATGGACGGGGGGCGTTTGGTGGCGCTGGGTTCGCCGTTTGATGTGTTGTCGCCGGAGCTGTTGGGTGAGGTTTTTGGGGTGCGGGGGCATTGGTTGGTTGATCCGTTTGATGGGGCACACGTGTTGAGGCTGAGGGCGCCAGGATCAACGGCGTCGGCCTAACGGCCTCGTTTTCGCCTTCGGCGAGTTACTTGGAAAAGCACCCCAAGTAACCAAGGGTGCTTGCTCCTGGTTGGGCCCTTCGTTCCTCAGGGTTCCCTCACTCCGGTCTCGCTCCGTGGGCCCGCGCCGAACGGGCATCCATGCCCTGACGGCGCTCTCGCCGCATCCATGCGGCTCGGCCCACTCCGCGAGACCTGCGTTCAGCCTGCACCCAAGTCGCGATTGGCGGTGACTGGGCTTTTTGTGCACGAAGATCACAAGCAGATCAAAAGCAGATCAAGAGCAGATCGAGGGCTTCCCGGCTGAAGCCGCTGCTACGGGCGCGTGCGGTCTGTTAGTGGGACCGGCTTTAGCCGGGAAGAGGCCGGTGACGGCAACGGAAATTTCGCTGCCCAACGCTGATCGTTCCCACGCTCTGCGTGGGGATACATCCGGCACTGGAGGATCTTCGGGTTTTTCCAAAGGGGACTGATTTATTTACAACGCTTTACCGTAAATTAATCTGTCCCCGGTCTGTCTGTGTTTGGTCTCGCTTGCGACCCGCCCTGGTACTGACTCCCTCCAACCTCAATACCGTGGCTTCACCGCCTTCCACTCCGGTTTGTATTTCTGCATCTGCCGGACATCGTCCCGCTGGCGAATGCCGCACGTTAGGTATTGGTCGTTGAGTTTGCCCAGCTGGTCGTAGTCCAGCTCCAGTCCCAACCCGGGCTCGCGGGTGAGGTGGACGCAGCCGTCGATGATGGGGAGTTTGCCGCCTTTGATGACTTCTTCGTCCGGTTCTTGCCACGGGTAGTGGGTGTCGCAGGCGAAGTCGAGGTTGGGGACGGCGGCGGCGACGTGGGTCATGGCCATGAGGCTGATACCCAGGTGGGAGTTGGAGTGCATGGAGACGCCGAGGCCGAAGGTGTCGCACATTTTTGCCAGCGCCTGGGTGTCGCGCAGGCCGCCCCAGTAATGGTGGTCGGCGAGGACGATCTGCACGCTGTTCAGCGCGACGCTGCGGCGGAATTCGTCGAAGTCGGTGACGACCATGTTGGTCGCCAGCGGCAGGCCGGTACGTTTATGCAGTTCGGCCATGCCGTCCAGCCCGGGGGTCGGGTCTTCGTAGTATTGCAGGTCGTCGCCGAGCAGTTCGGCCATGCGGATCGAGGTGTCCAGGGACCAGTTACCGTTGGGGTCGATGCGCAGCGGATAGCCCGGGAATGCCTTTTTCAGCGCCTTGATGCACGCCACTTCGTGTTCCGGGTCCAGCACGCCGGCTTTCAGTTTGATGCTTTTGAAACCGTAGGCGTCGATCATCCGCCGCGCCTGGGCGACGATCTGTTCTTCGCTCAGCGCTTCTCCCCAGCTGTCCGGCGCGTAGGGCGAGTCGGCGTGTTGGGCGTATTTGAAGAACAGGTACGCGCTGAACGGCACGCGGTCGCGAACGGCACCGCCCAGCAGGTCAACCAGCGGCAGATTCATGGAACGTGCCTGCACATCGAGAAACGCCACTTCGAACGCCGAATAGGCATTGCTCACCGCTTTGCTGGCGTGAGAACCCGGCGCCAGCTCGGCACCCGCCATTGAAGCAGGTTTGTTAGCCGCCACCGTAGCGTTGACCACCGCCCGCAAGTGGTTGAGGTTGAACGGGTCCATGCCGACCAACTGGCTTTGCAACTGCTGCTGGATCGCCAGGGCCGGCGCATCGCCGTAGCTTTCGCCGAGGCCGAGGTAGCCGTTGTCGGTTTCGACTTCGATGATCGAGCGCAGGGCGAAGGGCTCGTGGATGCCGCTGGCGTTGAGCAACGGCGGATCGCGGAAGGCAATCGGGGTGACGCTGACGCGTGTGATTTTCAAATGACTTCTCCCGGTCAATCAGGGTTCGAGGCTAGGGTTTAAGACTTGAATGGGGGCTGAGCGCGCTGGCTGCAGGCCGTGGCGCAGCGTCTTCCAGCTTTGGGCGGTATGGGTCGCCCTTCGGCGTGGTACGGGCGAAGAAGATCACCACGGCCGCTACCAGCGAGGTCAGTGCCAGGCCGTACATGCCGCCTTGAATAGAGCCGGTTTTCTGCTCCAGAAAGCCGAACGCGGTGGGCGCCACGAAGCCGCCGAGGTTGCCGATGGAATTGATCAGCGCGATCACGGCCGCAGCGATGCGCGCGTCCAGATAGCCTTGGGGAATGGGCCAGAACAGCGCCGACGCCGCCTTGAAACCGATGGCCGCAAAGCAGATGGCGACGAAGGCGAAAATCGGCCCGCCGACGGTGGACATGAACATCCCGCACGCGGCAATCACCAAGGTGACCGCGACCCACGCCTGTTGATGCTTGAAGCGTGCGGCCAGCGCCGCGAAGCCATACATGGCGACGATCGAGATGATCCACGGAATCGAGTTGAACAGGCCGACTTCGAAATCGCTGAGGCTGCCCATCTTCTTGATCATGCTCGGCAGCCAGAAGGTCGCGCCGTAGATGGTCAGGGCCACGGAAAAGTAGATGAAGCAAAACAGCATGATCTGCCGATCGGCGAGCAGCTTGAAGATCGACGGTTTGATCACTTGTGCCGCTTCCCGGGCGCGCTGTTCGGCGTCGATGGCGCTGATCAGTGCGCCCTTCTCTTCTTCGCTCAGCCACTTGGCGTCGCGGATATGGGACTGCAGCCAGAACCAGACGAAGCCGCACAAGGCGATGGAAGCAAAGCCTTCGATGATGAACATCCACTGCCAGCCGTGCAGGTTCAGACCGCTGACGCCGAGCAATGCACCGGACACCGGCCCGGAAATCACCGACGCAATGGCCGAGCCGCTGAGAAAGATGGCCATGGCCTTGCCGCGTTCGCTGGAAGGCAGCCATTGGGTGAAGTAATAAATGATGCCGGGAAAGAACCCCGCTTCCGCCGCGCCGAGGATGAAGCGCAACACGTAGAAACTGGTTTCGCCACGGACGAAGGCCATGGCCATTGCCGCAGCGCCCCAGGTGAACATGATGCGCGTCAGCCAGGCGCGGGCGCCGAACCGTTGCAGCAGCATGTTCGACGGGACTTCAAACAGCGCGTAGCCGACGAAAAACAGACCGGCGCCGAGCCCGTAGGCGGCGGCGCCGATGCCCAGGTCGGTTTCCATGTGGCTGCGGACGAAGCCGATGTTGACCCGGTCGATGTAGTTGACGATGAACATGATCACGAACAACGGCAACACATGACGCTTCACCTTCGTGGCCGCACGGGCCAGCACGATGGAATCGGCGCTGCTGAGGGGTGCAGGGGTGGGAACGGTGCGGTTCAAGGTGCGACTCCCGGTCTTTGTATTTTTTGTGGGATAGCGTGGAATGAACCGATCATGGACCGAGGCATTGTTCCCGTCTAATCTAGATTGACTGTTGATTGATACCTGGATTAGATCAATGTTCGAGCTCGCCCAGCTGCGCTGCTTCACCACCGTCGCCACCGAACTCAACTTCCGCCGGGCGGCCGAGCGGCTGAACATGACCCAGCCGCCCCTCAGTCGGCAGATCCAGTTGCTAGAGCATTCGCTGGGGGTTCAGCTGTTCAACCGCAACACCCGCAGCGTCGCGTTGACCGCGGCGGGCCGGGCGTTTTTCATCGAAGCGCAGACGCTGCTGGAGCGGGCGCATCAGGCGGCCATCGCGGCGCGGCGCTTTGCCGAAGGCGACATCGGCTCGGTCACTATCAGCTTCGTCGGCAGCGCGGTGTACGAGTTTCTGCCACGGGTCATCGCCGAAGCCCGGCAGAACCAGCCCCACGTGAAAATCTCCCTGACTGAACTCAACACGTACCAGCAACACGAAGCCCTGCGCGCCCGGCGCATCGACCTGGGCATCGTGCGGGCGCCGCTGCTGCAGCCCGGTTACGAGACCGAATGCCTGGTCCGCGAGCCGTTCGTGCTGGCGGTGCCCAGCAGTCATCCGCTGGCGAACGCCCGGAACATCAGCGTGCAGGACCTCGACGCCCAGCCCTTCCTCATGTACTCGCACTCGGCCTACCCGCCGTTCAACGAACTGCTCACCGGCATGTTTCGCTCGGCGCAAGTGGCGCCCGAGTACGTGCAGTGGCTGGGTTCGTCGCTGACCATTCTGGCGCTGGTGAATGCCGGCATGGGCCTGGCGCTGGTGCCGCGCTGCGCCGCCAACGTGGTGTTCAAGGGCGTGACGTTTCGCGACATCGATCTGGGTGAAGGGGTGCAGAGCGAGCTGCATCTGGTGTGGCGCTCGGACAACGACAACCCGGCGTGTCAGATGCTGCTGGAAGCGATTCGCGCCGCGGTGAAAGCCGAAGGGCGCACCGCGCAGTAGGACCGGCTAGAACGCCGACTTGTGGGACCGGCTTTAGCCGGGAAAGCGTCAGTGGGCACCCCGCAGAAGTGGTGCCCGCATCTGTTTCAACATTCAGGTGCGCTGGGCGACCGCCGACGCGTCCAGCGGCGCGGCATCCTCCGGCGTCGTGGAAAACGGCTCGATCTTGCCGACGATGAACAAATAGCTGAACGCCCCCAACAGGGCAAACGCCCCGGCGGTCATCAGCGGCGCGGTGAACGAGCCGTTGCCGATCACCAGCATGAAGCCGGTGAAGGTGGTGATGAAGATCCCGGCGGTGTTCGACGCGAAGTTCTGGATGCCGCCGATCGACGCTACGTGGGCAGGCGACGGCGCCACATCAGCCGGCAGGCACCAGATGCTCGCGCCGGCGAACGCCAGGCTGGCATAGGCCAGACTGAAAAAGCCGAGCATCGCCCAGGTGCTGTCAACGAACACCGACAGCGAAATGCTTGACGACATCAGCATGCCGCCGACGATGCAAGTCTTGCGCGCGGCGGTCAGGCTCCAGCCCCGGCGGTACAGCGCGTCGGACGTCAGTCCGCCGATCCAGCCACCGACGATGGACGCCACCGCCGGGATGGTGCCCAGCGTACCGAGGGATTTCAGCGAGAAACCGCGCTCGGTGACCAGGTAGGTCGGGAACCAGGTGATGAAGAAATAGATCACGAAGTTCAGGCAGAAGAAGCCCAGCATCATCCCCCACAGGGTGCGGTGGCGAAACAGCGACGCCCATTTCACTTTCGGCCGCGCGGCGAGGGTTGCCGCCTTGCCTGCCTCATGCTGCTCGATGGCCGCAACGGCTTGGGGCTCTTTGTAGATCAGAAACCAGCCCACGACCCAGATCAGGCCCACCGCGCCGGTGATGATGAACGACGCGCGCCAGCCCCACAGCTCGATGATCAGCGCCACCAGCGGGATCGACAGCGCCGAGCCGACCCGCGAACCGCTGTCGAAGATGCTGGTGGCAAAGCCGCGCTCCTTGACGTCGAACCACTGGCTGACGATTTTCGCGCAGGACGGATACGCCCCCGCCTCGCCCACGCCGAGCATCAGCCGGCAACCGAACATCGACGCCAGGCTGCTCGCCGCCGCCGTGGCCGCCGTGAACAGCGACCACCAGGCCACCGCGAGGGGCAGCGCGATGCGCGCGCCGACCTTGTCGACGAACCAGCCAAACGGCATTTGCATGAGTGCGTAGGTCCAGAAGAAGCCGCTGAGCAGCAGGCCCATTTGCCCTGAGCCCAAGGCGAGTTCTTTCTGGATGTAAGGGGCGGCAACCGCGAGGTTGGCCCTGTCGATGTAGTTGATGGCCACCGCGAGGAAGCACAGAAAAATTACCAACCAGCGCCCTTTCTGCATGGCGAGTCCTCCTAATTATTTTTATGAGTAAGACGTCGTTTGAGCTTCGCATAGCGCCCTGGCCTTGATTCACACGCTGCTCAACGAGGGATAAAGCACCCGTCGAGAACCGCGGAATTGGCCTGACCAAATATCCGAATGCAGCGGATACTAGACCCGCAAATCGGGTTAGGGAAATCAAAACGGCGATTTATTTGCGGCTTTATGGCTGGACGGTCGGAATTTGCATAATTTGGCCTGACCAATCTATTCTGCTGCGCAAGCCACCTCGGGCCGCTGGCGGCGACGCACTGGCGGTCTTGAGCGGACTGCCCCCCATAACAACAAGGACTGCGCAATGAAGATGACCTTCCGTTGGTACGGCGACAGCGATCCCGTCACCCTGCCCTACATCCGCCAGATCCCCGGCATGACCGGCGTGGTCTCGGCGATCTACGACATCCCGGTGGGCGAGGTCTGGCCGCTGGACAAGATCGCCGCCCTTAAAGCCACGGTGAATGCCCACGGCCTGGAGCTGGAGGTCATCGAGAGCGTGCCGGTCCACGAAGACATAAAGCGTGGCCTACCTTCCCGCGATCAGTTGATCGACAACTACGGCCAGACCCTGCGCAACCTGGCGGCCTGCGGGATCAAGGTGGTTTGCTACAACTTCATGCCGGTGTTCGACTGGACCCGCTCGACCCTGGCCATGGAGCTGCCCGACGGTTCGACCACCCTGGCGTTCGACGTGGCGGTGATCGAGCAGGCGAACCTGGACAACGGCATCAGCCTGCCCGGCTGGGACGTCAGCTATGAGCCGGAGGTCCTGCGCGAGTTGATCAACGAATACGCCCAGGTCGACGAAGCCACCCTGCGCGAACGGCTCGCGTACTTTCTGGAGCGCATCATCCCGGTTGCAAAAGACGCCGGCATCAAGATGGCCCTGCACCCGGACGACCCGCCGCGCTCGATGTTCGGCATGCCGCGGGTGGTGAAGAATCGCGAAGACCTCGCGCACATTTTGGCCATGGTCGATGACCCGGCTAACGGGTTGACCCTGTGTTCAGGCTCCCTCGGCGCCGATCTGGGCAATGACATCCCCTCGCTGGTGCGAGAATTCGGCGGTCAGGGTCGCATTCACTTCGCCCATCTGCGCAATGTGAAGGTCAACGAAGCCGGTGATTTTTTTGAGACCGCACACCGCTCGGAAGACGGCTCGCTGGACATGGCCGAGATCGTCAAGGCTTACGTCGAGACCGGCTTCGAGGGCTATTACCGCCCCGACCACGGACGGATGATCTGGGGCGAAACCGGCAAGCCGGGCTACGGCCTGTACGACCGGGCGCTGGGTGCGGTGTACCTGAATGGCTTGTGGGAAGGGATCCGCAAAACGATGGCGTGAGGCTGAGGATTTTTGAACAGCACCGCCTTGCGGCGGGCGCCTGTTAACGCAGCTCCGCATCCATGCCATCGAGCCAGCGCGCTTCGGAGCGGCGCAGGTGTTCGCGCATGGCGGTCTGGGCGCCAATCAGGTCGCGGGTCTGGACGGCGTGCAGAATGGCTTCGTGTTCGGCCACGGCCATGGCCCAGGTTTCGGTGGTTTCGGAGTGTTCGCTGACATGGGCGGTCAGCGGGCTGTACCGCTCTTCGAACAATGAGGTGATGATGCGCACCAGGGTCGAGTTGCCGCTCATTTTCGCCAGCCGCTGGTGGAACTTGCGGTCGTCGTCCAGCGCCGGCACGCCTTTGAGCGCCCCCTCGCGCATCTTCTCGATGCAACCCTGCAGGTAGCGAAAATCAGCCTTGCTGCCGTGCAGACAGGCCAGCATCACGCTCTCACCTTCGATCAGTGCTCTGGCCTGCATCAGCTCGGACGGGCTCTCGCCCAGCGTGCGGGTTTTGCCTTTGACCCCGAGCAGGTGCTCACAGACGTAGATACCGGAACCCATGCGGATTTCGACGCTGCCTTCGATTTCCAGGGCGATCAGGGCTTCGCGAAGGGATGGCCGGGAGACGCCGAGCAACTGCGCCAGATCGCGCTCGGGAGGCAGGCGCGCGCCAGGGGCGATGCCATGCTTGCGAATGTGCTCGCGCAATCGGTCGGCGGTAATCTGGTACAGGCGGCGTTCGGGTGCGGGGCTTGGCGCGGTCATCAATCACGTTCCATCAGGATGCGCCGGAGGATATCACAGGCGTCGGGGCGCCTTGTGGCGGGACCATGGACGCGGTCATCACTGGATGCACGCGATCTTTTAGTGTGACCGGCTTCAGCCGGGAAGAGGCCAGTGCGTTCACCCTCGATTTTGCGGTGTGCTAATTGACGCCTTCCCGGCTGAAGCCGGTCCCACTATGGAATCTTGGTGTGTCAGGCGGAAATCAATCGGCCAACGCGCCCTTGAGCAGCGGCTGCTCCAATCCCACAATCCCCCGTCCCATTTCAACCACCGGCCAGAACCTGCGGCGTTTCTTCTCTTCGTGGTTTTGCGCGATGTCGGCAATCCGGTGCTGCAGGAACGGGTTGAGAAAACGGTCGCGGACGCTGGCCAGATAGTTGTGCGCCTGATCCCCTTTGCCCTTCGCCGCAAACACGGGCAGCACCTCCCGCTCCCACAGATCCTCCAGGCTCCCGCGCAGCAGCGGGTCGTTCATGGCCTCAAACACCGTCTCGCCCTCAGGCCGGCCATCTTTCGACCAACGTTCGGCCAGCCAGGTGTGCCCCAAATTCAGCATGAACAGCTTGAGCTGCTCGTACTGCTCCAGCTCATCCGTCACCACCACACAAGGATGCCTACACGGCACCACCAGCCCAGGCTGACGCTCAATCGCCCAGATCGCGTACGGCTCGGCAATGGCGCCCACCGGCTGGATGGGCTGCGAGACGATGCGATCCACCAGGGAATTCGCCCAGCGGCAGGTGTCGCGCAGGTAGTGCGCAAACCCGGCGTCGATGCCCCACTCCACCGCCAGTTGAATGATCAGGTCGCGCAGCACATCGCCATTGCGTGACACCAGCTCACAGGGAAACAGCGACAGCGGCGCATCAGGATTCTCCAGCCAGCGGTCATGGAGCAACACCAGCAGTTTCGCCGGAAAACTCCGGGGCGTCGGCGCCTCAGCGGCCAGGCAAGACGCCGTGTCCGCCGCCTCCAGCACATAACCTTTGTCGCCAGTGTTGGAGATCACCACCTGCACGTCGTGCCGAATCGCCTGACGAATCACCGGCCAGTCAGGGCCGGCTTGCAGCGCGCCGGCAATGGAAGTGGACCAAAACTCCTCGTTCACCGTGCGACCGTTTTCTGCGCCCTGAATGCGCACCGGATAACCCGTGCCACCGGCCAGCGCCTGCACCCGCTGCGCGCTGTCGGCGCTGCCAGTGGTTTGCACGACGGTGATTCTGCCCAGCGCTTCGCCCTTCTCCAGGGCCTGGGAAATGAACAGATCGGCATGGGCCTGGAGAAAACGGCTGGTGCCGAACTGCAGGATGGGGGTGAACGGGGTTGCCTGCATGCCCGCGCCTCCTAGCATTCGACGATGGCTTTGACGACCCGCTGCGCAGGGTCGAGCAGCGTGGTGAAGCGCTCGGTCACTTCGCTCAGGGCCATGCGGTGGGTATTGAGCGCGGCGTCCGGGATCAAGCCGTCGCGCAGACATTGCTCGACGTAGCGGAAGTCTTCGACGGTGGCGTTGCGACTGCCCATGAGCGTCGCTTCGCGCTTGTGAAATTCAGGGTCGGAGAAGCTGATGGTGTCGCGGACGATGGACACCAGCACGTATTTGCCGCCGTGGGCGATGAATTCGAAACCGCGCTCCATGGCCTTGGCGTTGCCGGTGGCGTCGTAGACCACATCGAAGAATTCTCCCTGGGTCAGTTGCTCAAGTTGCTGCTTGTCGTCTTCGCCGATCAGCACGGCCGAGTCAATCTGCAGGTGCTGCTTGCAGAACGTCAGGCGGTCCTCGCGGGTGTCGAGCACCGTGACTTTCGCGCCCCGCAGACGTGAGAAAATTGCAACCGCCATGCCAATCGGGCCGGTGCCGACCACCAGCGCGCGCTGGCCGGCTTGCACGTCGGAGCGACGCACCGCATGGGCGCCAATGGACAGAAACTCGATCATGGCCGCCTGATCCAGCGTGACCCCGTCCGCCTTGAGCACGAAGTTGTGGGGCAGGCTCAGGTATTCGGTGAATGCGCCGTCGCGATGGACGCCCAGCACTTGAATGCGCACGCAGCAATTGGTCTTACCCTGGCGGCAGGCAATGCAGTCGCCACAGGATAGGTACGGCATTACATAGACCACGTCGCCCGGCTCAAGCCCGCTGCCCGCCTCGCTTTGCTCGACGATGCCGGAAAATTCGTGGCCCATGACCCGGGGGTATTCGAGGAACGGCTGGTTGCCGTTGAAGATATGCAGATCTGTGCCACAGACCCCGACCCGCTTGATGCGGACCAGCGTCTCGCCGGGTGCCCGTTCGGGTTTCGGACGGTCAAGGGCCAGCAGGGAACCGGGTTTTTCGCAGACGACGGTGAGCATTTTCTCTCTCCAGACCAGACACGCCGGCATCGCTGAAACGGCCAGAGCCGCAGGTTACCGGGCAGTGATCTTGTTGTTGTGAGGTGGCGGATGGATTCTGGAAGCGCGGGCCGCAAGTGCAGTGGCTGCAGCCATGACAAGCGCGGCGCTGCAGGAAAAAATGACACAGCCGCCTGACCATTGGCAAGACCAATTAATCTATTTAGGTATTGGCCTTACCAAATCAGCCATTTGAGTTTTCAGCGCGATCACCAGCGCTACGGCTGTAAATCCCAACAGCCCATGGTTATGATCGGAGCCCATGACTTCCCCATTGCCGATCCGCTCGCCCTGCCCGCCCGGCGCCTGTAAATGCGACCGCGACCGACTGTTGGATCTGGAGGGCGCGGACGTGCGCATCCTTCGCCTGACCCGTCAGGAAGAGAAACGTCTGCTTGAGCGTCTGGAAAATATCGCCACGCTGGAAGATCTGCAGCGCCTGCAAACGCGGATGTTCGACCAGTTGGGCATCCGCCTGGACATCGGCCCCGGCTTCAATGAAGTGCGCAGCATGCGTGGCATGGTCATCGACATCGCCGAACTGCCCGGCATGTGCCGCAAAACCCGCGCCGCCATTCCTGCCGCCATCCGCCGCGGCCTGGAAAAGAATCCCGAAATCGCCTGGCGCCTGCTGGACGCCCACGACTTGTTTCGGGATGCGTGAATGCGGTGAGGACCTGGTATTAGAAATACCAGACTCAGCGCGGCCTTACTCCTCCCAGTCCGCCTTGTCGATCTTCAACCCGTGCAAGCCGTTGTAGGCCGCTCGTTTTGGCTGCTCCCAGCCTTGCAGCAACGCCGCATCAATGTCGTAGATTTCTACACCCAGCGGCCGGCAAACGGTCAGCGGGTCCTGGGCATCCGGGCCCCACATCGGCAGGGAAAGGTCGCCGCCGGGACACGTCGACAGCGCACAGAGCAGGTCGATTTCGGCGAAGAATTCCAGGTAATCCCCCTGTTTGGCCGGGCAGGCTTTCATGAAGTACAGGTCGTCGTGATTCAAGCCGGTGCACTGGAAGATATTCAGCACGTCGTGCACGTCGAATTCGGTCAGGCCATGGGGCAACACGGCGCGAGTCAGATTCGAATGGCAGTGGTGGTGAAAGTCTTCGCCGGTGAGCATCTTGTTCACGTAGGGATCGCAGCGGGTGCCGAGCAGGTCATGCAGCCGACCGCCGTGCTCGTCGATGCCGTAACTGGCGAGGCTGTCGTCGGTGATGGTGATCATCGGCCGCAGGAACGGCAGGTTCGACCACAACCGGTCGTGGGTCGTGACATGGGCGCCCTGCAATTGCCGGGTGCGCGCCGCCCACAGGCGCTCGCGGGGATCATCGGCGCTCCAGACGTTGAAGTCGCCCACTTGCGGGCCCACCGGGGTGGTAACGCGGAACACCTGACCGGCCTTGACCTTCCACGCTCGCCCGGTGCGGATCGGCACTTCGAACTGCTCGACCAAGGTGCGACTGTCCTGCGCCTCGCGGATGCGTTGATAAAACGCCGTGTCGACTTGCAGCGCCGAGCCTTTGCTGACCTGATAAGCAGCGGGATAGTCTTTGAACATGGGTGCTCCTGGCGAATGATGGGGGTCGGACACACTGGTCACAGCACAGCCCGTGCCAAACGCGTTGAGTCGTTGAACACGCAAAACCACAACGCTTATTTGGAATTTAATTTCCATCTGTACAAGCAATAGAACTGCGATTAGCATTGCGACAGCCTCACCGAGGCCCCGAATCGACCTCAACAAGACCTCATCGAGAGGCTTCAGGGGATTCACATGCTCGACCGCGCCAGACGTTTTTCCATCAAGCAGATCGCGACTCAAGCCGGCGTGAGCAAGGCGACGGTCGATCGCGTGCTGCATCAGCGCGGCAGCGTGCATTACCAGACCCACCGCCGCATCCATCAAGCCCTCGAAGAGCTCGAAGCCCAGGAAAAGTCCGGGCCTGCGGTGGGCCGCACCTTTCATATCGACGTCATCCTGCACACGCCCAAGCGTTTCAGCGATGCCGTACAAGAGGCGGTTCTCGCCCAGCTCGGCAGTCTGGCGCCGTTTCGTATCTTTCCGCGCTTTCACCTCCATCAGGCCATCGGCCCGCAGCAGATGCACGACCTGATTCTGCGTTGCGTCGGCAAAGGCAGTCAGGGCCTGATCATCAAGGCCGCGGACGAGTTGCCGATCAACGAAGCGGTGAATCAGGCGACGGGGGCGGGTGTGCCGGTGGTGACGTTTGTTTCCGACCTGCCCCAGAGTGAGCGCATCGGTTACATCGGCATGGACAATCGCACGGCCGGGCAAACGGCGGCGTATCTGATGTCGCGCTGGCTGGCCGACGAGGCGCAAGACGTGGCCGTGGTGATCAGCAGCGAGCTGTTTCGTGGCGAGGAAGAGCGCGAGATGGGTTTTCGCACCTGGCTGCGCAGCCGTGCCGCCCATCTGCGCGTCGTTGACGTCACCGGAGGGTTCGGCGTGCATGAGCCGACCTTTGAAAAAGTGACCCGGGCGCTGCAGGACAATCCGTCGATCAAAGCCATTTACAGCGTTGGCGGCGGTAACCGCGCCATCGTCGAAGCCTTCGCCGCACTGGACCGCCCCCTGGAGGTGTTCATCGGCCACGACCTCGATCAGGAAAACCGGCAACTGCTGGCGGAAGAAAAGATTGCCGCGATCATCGATCACAACCTGCACGTAGATGCCCGCAATGCGTTTCTGCACATCCTGCAGTTCCATCGCCTGTGGAAGGCGGTGCCGATTCCCGTGTCCCACGTGCAGGTCGTCACGCCGTTCAACCTGATGCACTGATGTGCAGCCGCACCCGTTACGCCGATCACCCCATAACAACAATCCCGGAGATCCACCCATGCTAGGCATTGCTGTCCTCGGCGCAGGCCGTATCGCCAACATCCACGCGGCCAACGTGGCCGCCAATCCCGACGTGAAACTGGTGCTGATCGCTGACCCATGGCGCGAAGGCGTCGACGCCCTGGCCGGCAAGCTGGGTTGCGCCGCGGCCTACGATTGCGCCGACGCCATTGCCCGGGACGATGTGGACGCGATTGTCATCGGCACGCCGACCGACACCCACATCGACCTGATGCTGCGGGCGGTGAAACTGGGCAAACCGGTGCTGTGCGAGAAACCCATTGACCTGGATTTCGCCAAAGCCGCCCGCGCGGTGGAAGAGATCGAGCGCCTGAACGGCAAGGTGATGCTTGGGTTCAACCGCCGTTTTGACCCGGACACCCTGCAGATGCGCAAAGCCATTGCCCGTGGGGACGTCGGTGAGGTCCGCCAGGTGGTGATCACCAGCCGCGATCCAGGGCTGGCGCCGGTGGAGTACCTGACCCACTCCGGCGGCATCTTCCGTGACATGACCATCCATGATTTCGACACCGCACGGACGTTGCTCGGCGAAGAACCCATCGAAGTCATCGCCATCGCCAGCCGCCTCGTGGAACCCGCACTGGCGCAGATCGACGACTACGACAGCGTGATGGTGCTGCTGCGCACCGCCTCCGGTAAACAGTGCCACATCAACTGCTGCCGCGAGGCCGTGTACGGCTATGACCAGCGCCTGGAAGTGTTCGGCTCCAAGGGCATGATCCTCAACGACAACCATCGCCCGAGCACCGTGCGCAGCTACAGCGCCACGCAGACCGAAGTGCGCGAGCCGCTGGAGAACTTCTTCCTCGAGCGCTACGCCGCTTCCTACCGCATCGAGCTGAACCAGTTCATTGACGCGGTGCGCGGCAACCAGACCCTGCCGACCAACGCCCGGGATGGCTTGAGAGCGCTGCATCTGGCCAACTGCGCCATCGAGTCGATCAAGACCGGGCGAGCGGTGAAAGTGGACATGTGAATCCTGCGGTGCCCATCGCCCGTACTTGGGTGCGGGCATGATGAACGCCCGGCGGATCATTTGAAATCGCGACTGCGCACGTCGAGCCCGGTGAGCATCGGCGTGAGGTCGAACAATCGCTGGGCGATGACGTGGCGTACGCCCTTCTGGAATTCGAACTTGCCGAACACCTGCATCAACTGCGACCCTACCAGCACCTTGCGTTGACGCTCGGCCAGATCACGCCAGACCACCACGTTGATCATGCCGTGTTCGTCTTCCAGGGTCACGAAGGTCACGCCGCTGGCGGTGCCGGGCCGTTGTCGACCGACGACAAGCCCGGCGACGCTGAAGCTGCGGCCGTGTTCTTCATCCAGCAAATCCTTTGAACTGCGAAAACGCTTCGCCGCCAGCTTATGGCGCAGCAGGGCCAGCGGGTGCGGGCCGAGTGTGGTGCCGAGGGTGTCGTAATCGGCAGCAAGGTCCTGGGCGACACTGGGCAGCGGCAGCGCGACCTGGGCCTCTTCGCCAAAACAGTCGTCGCCGAACAACGGACGCTGCATCTCGACGCCGGCGATCTCCCAGCGCGCCCGGTGCCGATGCCCCACCAGCCCCCGCAGCGCACCGGAATCGGCCAGCGCAGCACGGGCGCGATTGTCCAGCTCGGCGCGGATGCACAGGTCGGCCACGTCCTTGAAAGCACGTACGCCGCGCGCCTGTTCAATACGCTTGGCGTCCTCCTCGCGAAAGCCGCGGATCATGCGCAGACCCATGCGGATCGCCAGGTTCTGGTTGTATTCCCGGCCGGCCACAGGCTCGAGTGAACAGTCCCAGTCGCTGTACCGCACGTCCACCGGGTGCACGTCGATCTGGTGGCGCCGTGCGTCCTGCAGCAGTTGATCCGGGCTGTAAAAGCCCATGGGCCAGCTGTTGATCAGCGCGCAGGTAAAGGCCGCCGGCTCGTGGCATTTCAGCCAGCAACTGGCGTAGGTCAGCAAGGCGAAGCTGGCGGCGTGGGATTCCGGGAAGCCGTAACTGCCGAAGCCCTTGATCTGCTCGAAAATCCGCTGGATGAACTCGTCGGGGTAGCCCTTTTCCTTCATGCGCTCGCTGAGGCGAATGCGATGGGGCTCGAGACCGCCATGGCGTTTCCAGGCCGCCATGGAACGGCGCAGTTGGTCCGCCTCGCCGGGCGAGTAATCCGCGGCGACGATCGCCAGTTGCATGACCTGCTCTTGAAACAGCGGCACACCCAACGTGCGCTCGAACACCGCTTTCAGTTCTTCGGACGGGTACGTCACGGCCTCTTCGCCGTTCTTGCGGCGCAAGTACGGATGCACCATGCCGCCCTGAATGGGCCCGGGCCGGACGATGGCCACCTCAATCACCAGGTCATAGAAAGTGTTGGGCTTCAGGCGCGGGAGCATGGACATCTGCGCCCGGGACTCGATCTGGAACACGCCGATGGTGTCGGCGCGGGTGATCATGTCGTAGGTCGGTTTGTCCTCGGCGGGGATGGTCGCGAGGGTCAGGTCGTAACCGCGATAACCCCTGACCAGGTCGAAGGTCCGGCGCAGTGCGCTGAGCATGCCCAAGGCCAGAATATCGACCTTGAGCAGGCCCACCAGATCGAGGTCATCCTTGTCCCACTGAATGATGGTGCGGTCCACCATGGCGGCGTTTTCCACGGGCACCAGGGTTTCCAGCGGATGCTCGGAAATCACAAAACCGCCGGGGTGCTGGGACAGATGCCGGGGGAAGCCGATCAGTTCGCCGGTCAACGTCAGCACACGTCGCAGAATCGGGCTGTCAGGCTCGAAACCGCATTCCCGGAGCCGTTCGGCGGGCGGCATGTTGTCGCTCCAGCGGCTGAAACAATCGGCCAACGCATTGATCTGGTCGGGCGGCAAACCGAGGACCCGCGCCACATCCCGGACGGCCCCCGCACCGTGGTAGGTACTGGCAACGGCGGTGAGCGCCGCTCTGCCCCGGCCGTATCGACGGAACACGTATTGCAGCACTTCCTCGCGCCGTTCATGCTCGAAATCGACGTCGATGTCCGGGGGCTCGTCTCGCTCTTCCGAGATGAAACGCTCGAACAGCAGGTTGCTTTTTGACGGGTCCAGCTCGGTGATGCCCAGGGCGAAACACACTGTGGAGTTAGCCGCCGAGCCACGGCCCTGGCAGAGGATGTGCTGACCGCGGGCGAAGCTGACGATGTCGTGCACCGTGAGGAAGTAACTCTCGTACCGCTTGGCCGCGATGACCTTCAGCTCTTTTTCGATGTTGCTGCGGGCGACCTCCGGCACGCCCTGAGGCCAGCGCCGACTGGCGCCCTGCTCGGTCAGGTGCCGCAACCAGCTGCTGGGGGACTGGTCAGGCGGCACCAGCTCATGGGGGTATTCGTAGCGCAATTCACTGAGGTCGAAGGTGCAACGCCGGGCGATGTTCAAGGTTTCAATCAGCAGGCTCGCCGGGTAAACCTCGCTCAATACCGAGAGCGGCCGCAGATGCCGCTCGCCGTTGGCAAACAGCCGATGCCCCGCTTCGGCCACGGTGGTGTGATGGCGGACGGCGCTCATGGTGTCCTGCAACGCCCGACGACCGCGGGCGTGCATGTGCACGTCTCCACTGGCGACGGCAGGAATCGCCATGGCACGCGCCATACCGAGCAAGGTGTTGAGGCGCTTTCGGTCATCCGGACCGCAATGCAGTTCGACGCTCAGCCACAGATTCTGCTGAAAGATCCCCCGCAGCCATTCGCCTTGCTCCCGTCGGGTCGGGATGTCCTGATCAAGATCCGGCAGCCACAGCGCCAGAAGCCCTGGGACCGGCTGCTGAAAGTCCGCGTGCAGCAGCCGGTATTCGCCCTTCTTGCTGCGGCGCCGCCCTTGGGTGATCAAGCGACACAAGGCCTGGTAGCCGGCGAGATTCTCCACCAGCAAGACGATTTTCGGCCCGTTCTCGATGGTGATTTCGCTGCCGATGATCAGTGGCAGCTCACATTCCTTTGCGGCCTGCCACCCACGCACGATGCCCGCCAGGGTGCATTCATCGGTGATCGCCAGCGCTTGATACCCATGCAGCTTTGCCCGCTCGAACAGCTCCTTAGCACTCGACGCCCCGCGCTGAAAGCTGAAATTCGACAGGCAATGCAGCTCGGCGTATCCCCCGCTCATGCGAACCAGCCGTGCAGCAACAGACTGATGTCGCCGACGCTGCGGTACGCCCAGCCACGCTGGCCGTTACGGGTTTCAACCAGGTAGTAGTCGCGGCGTACATCGCCGCCGTCCCACCAGCCCGACTCGATGCGCTCCGGCCCCGCCAGCACACGCAGGCCGGGCTCGGTCAGTAACTCGGGCTCCGGCAATAGCCAGCCGGGGCGCGGTACTTTGTGGAGCAGCGCCGGCGGTTTGCCCGGGCACGCGGGCGACGAAGCGCACTCGGGGCGATGGTCGGCTTGAAAGCCCAGACCGGCGACCGCTTCGTCCCCAAGCCGTGCGCGCAGGCGCTCGCGAAGCTGCTCCCAGGGCATGGTCTGCTGCGGACGGTCGTCGAACAGCTCGCGGTGGGTCGGCACGAACGCCGGCAGGTCCTTGGCCTGCAATCGCAACGCGCGGACCGGAGACGGCACTTCAATTTGTTCCAGACGACCCCGTGCCAGCTCGAACAGCATGTTGGCTTCGCGCTCGGCGCTGAGCAGGCCGACGGGAATTTGCGTGTCCGGCGCAACGCTACCCACGCTTGGCACGTGTTCCAGATGAATCACAAAACGTTGCACGCCGCTGTCGCGTCCGGCCAGAAAAACCGCCAGATCGGCAATCATGCGCTTGAGCGGGAACAGCAGCGCCTGATGGGATTCGACGTCGAAGTTGAGCTCGATGCGGGTATCGAAACGGTCAGGCGGCACATAACACTCCAGCCCCATGGGCCTGCGCCCGAACAGCGTATCGAGGTGTTGCAGCACGGCCGCCGGAAAACGCCGGGCCAGGGTGT
The DNA here is from genome assembly GCF_053903055.1 of Pseudomonas sp. AK106. Classification (NCBI taxonomy): domain Bacteria; kingdom Pseudomonadati; phylum Pseudomonadota; class Gammaproteobacteria; order Pseudomonadales; family Pseudomonadaceae; genus Pseudomonas; species Pseudomonas sp. AK106. The sequence continues at coordinate 2,589,216 of NZ_CP096426.1, read as the reverse complement.
CACGGGGCAAGCCATGAACCTGGCGCACGCGATGCAGGCCCATGCGCGCCAGTGCAGTGGCGACTTCGGTTGGCAGGCCGATGCGGTTGACCGGCATCTGTGCCAGCACCTCCTGCAGCGTGTCGGCATCGGTCACGGCCAGACCGTCATGGGCGTTGGCGAGCATGCGGGCCGCCAGCGGATTGGGCGCCGCGACGATGCGATGGGTGAAGCCCAGCTCGGTCAGCTCCTGACGCAGTCGCGCCTCGAACACCGGCCACGGACCGAACAGGCCGAAGCTGGATTCCACCTCCATCAACAGCACGCGCGGGTACTTGAGGCTGACATGGGAACTGAAACGGTAGGCCCAGGCCGCCAGCAAACGGTGCCAGCGCTCGGTTTCGTCCGGGTCGTATTCGACGGTGGCGAATTCCCGGGTCATGGCGTGGGCTGCGGTCAGAGACTGGCCGGCACGCAAGCCCATCGCGCGGGCGGCCGGGTTGACCGTCTGCAGCACCCGGCGCTGGGCCGTGCCGCTGATCAGAGCCAGCGGTTCTTCAGGGTTTTCGCGACGGCGCATGACGCCGTCCAGCGCCAGCTGCGGCAGGAGGACACAAGCCCAGAGCATGGCAACCTCAAGCGTCAGCGATGAACGGAACGGGGGAAGAAGGCGCCAGCCCGCCGCGACACTTGAGCACCCGCAACTGACTGGGGCGCGGGTCGATGGCAATGCGCAGCGCGGCCGGAGACGGATTGGCTGCCGCCTCATGCCCACGGCAGGCAAAGGCCAGGGTTTCACCGGTTTCGGCGGCCACCTGCAAACGACGCAAGGCACGGTCGTCGACCTTGGTCGGCCAGCACAGCACCGCGCCGCAACTGCCCGAACGCAGGCATTGCTCCACCGCCCACAGGGCATCGCGCTCGTTGGCGTGGATGATCGACAACTGCTTCAGGTCGATGCCCGCCATCTGCCACGCCTGGGCATAGGGCAAAAAAGGAGGCGCAACCAGCACGATGCGCTCGCCGCTGTCCGCCAGTCGCGCCAGGGTCGGCCACATCAGACGCAACTCGCCGCTGCCGTTGGCCGCCACCAGCACTTCAGTCATTGCTGCAGGCGGCCAGCCTCCCATGGGCAACGCAGCATCGAGGGCGGCATGGCCGGTAGGCTGGGCGGCAACCGAGGCAACGTGCTGACGCCCCTTCCAGACGCGTCGCTCGTCCAGCAGCGCGTCGAGGCTGACCACCGCGCCCATCATTCCCGGCGCACCAGGCCACAGAACACGCCTTCGATGGCGAAGTCCTGGTCGGGCCGCACGATGATCGGTTGATATGCCGGGTTGCGCGGCAGCAAGCGAAGCTGATCATCGCCGCGCTCAAGGCGCTTGATGGTCACTTCGCCGTCCAGCCGGGCGACGATGATCTGACCGTCGCGGGCCTCGGCGCTTTGCAGGATGCCCACCAGATCACCGTCGAAGATGCCGTCGTCGATCATTGAGTCCCCGCTCACCCGCAACAGGTAATCCGGGACGCGCATGAAGGTGCGGCTGTCGAGCGTGAAGGTGTCGTGATTGTCGAGGTCGGGCCCGATGGGCGCGCCGGCGGCCACCCGACCGAGTAGGGGAATGTCGAGCATCTGCGGCCGTGGCCCAGTGTCCAGCAGGCGGATGCCGCGGGCCTGATTGGCGACGACTTCGATCAAGCCGGCGTCGGTCAGGGCCACGATGTGCTTGCGCGCGACACTGCGGGAAGCAAAACCGAAGGCTTCGGAAATTTCAGCCAGGCTGGGAGGCTGGCCATTCTGGGCGATGCGATCTCGTATGAACGTGAGGATGGCAGCGCGTTTGGGGGATAGGGTCGTCATGGAGCACATTTGTACTCTTTTCGACTAATCCTGACCAGCGCCTCCTGTCGATCCCTTGGCAATTTTTGTAACAGAGCGGCGAATCCACAGAATCGCCACCCCTTATTTCATTTATTGCGATGGGTGCTATCTAGCGCTCAAACAACGCCTGGATCTGCGGGTAGGTCAGGCTGCCTTCGGTGACCGCTTCCGATCGCCCTTCCTGCAGAAAGCCCCGCGCCAGTTGCTCGGCCTGTCCCCATAAGGTCTGCGTGATGGTGGACCCGGCGCTCAAACGGTGCACGCCCAGCTGGGCCAGCGCGTCGGCGGCGGGCAGGCCCTGTCGCGCCAACAGATTGATGGGCAGGTCGATGCCTGCAACGACGGTCTTGATGTGCTCGACATCCACCAATGCCGCCACGAACAGGCCGTCTGCACCCGCTTCCCTGTAAAGCTGGCCGCGCTTCAGTGTTTCCTCCAGACGCAACTCTTCAGCGACCAGACTCGCCAGGTAAACGTCGGTGCGGGCGTTGATAAAGACGTCCAGCCCGTTGCGGGCCGCCATGCTTTTGATCGCCTCGATCTTGCGGGCCAGCAGCACCGGCGCGTCGGAAGCGTCCTCGATATTGATGCCGATCGCGCCGACGTCCAGCACCCGCTTGACGTTTTCCGCCACGGTTTGCGGGTCGTCCGAGTAGCCGTTTTCCATGTCCACCGACAGCGGCACGTTGATCAGCCGCGCGATGCTGGCCGCGACGGTTACCGCGATGTCCACCGGAAACACACGGCCATCGGCATAGCCCTGGGCCCAGGCGACCCCGGCGCTGGTGGTCGCGATGGCGGTGGCGCCGAGGCTTTCGAACAGCCGAGCGCTGCCGGCATCCCAGGCATTGGGCAGGCGCAAAACGGTGGACTGGTGGTGCAGTGAGCGAAACGTCTGAGCGGAACCGGGCATGATCATCTCCATTGATTCGGTTTCTGTGCGGGTTTTTACTGACAGGGTGTGCGTGTGTGTGGGGGCCAGTCTAGAACAGTGACGCCTGGGTCAAAGCCGCCGCCGTAATGCCCTTGCCACGCGACGCGGGCTGATACCCCTCAAGCGTCAGGAGCAGGTGCTTGGCGTAGAGGCCACCGGCAAAACCGGTGAGCGCGCCGGAACTGCCGATCACCCGGTGGCACGGGGCGATGATGGAAATCGGGTTCTTGCCATTGGCGGCACCGACGGCGCGCACGGCGGCGGGGTTGCCGATCTGCACGGCAATGTCGAGATAACTGCGGGTTTCGCGGAAAGGAATATTCAACAAGGCCTGCCAGACTTTCTGCTGAAATGCGGTGCCATGGAATTCGAGCTCAAGGTCGAAGCGCTGTCGGCGACCGGCAAAGTATTCGCCGAGCTGGCGCTCGGTCCGGTCCAGCATATCGCTGCCGGCATCTTCGCTCATCGGCCCGAGCAGCACGCGGTTGGGGCGGTCGTTTTCCCAGAGCACGGCGGCCAGACGCGGGCCCTTGGCGATCAACTTCAACTGACCGACCGGGGAATCGATGAAGCGGTAGGTGAAAATCATCGTCTGGCTCCTGCTCTGACTTGTGGCCTGGCTTGCGGTATTGCGCGTGTTGAGGATTTCGCACTGGATCGTGGTGCGCCTTGGTCATCCGCAATGACCCGACATGATCCGTGATCATCCGGCATGACCCAGACCGTCCGGGCGCCGGGTCGAATGCCGACATACTACTCGCGCGCCCGGTTCGAACCACCCGCTTCTTGCGCTCGAACTCACAGGTCAGCCGCCCTTCTGCTTGCCCGCCGCGTCTGCCGCGGAATTCCAGATGTGAATCGCGGCGTAGGCGCGCCAGGGTTTCCAGGCTTCGGCCCGCGCCTTGTGCTGCGGCAGGCGCAGCAGGGTCGGCTCCTGCAGGGTCATCAGATTCATCAGCACCAGATCGGCGGCAGGCCAGGCGTCCGGGTCACGCCAGGCGCGCATGGCGATGTATTCCACGGTCCAGGGGCCGATGCCGGGCATGGCCAGCAACTGTCGCCGTAAATCGCCAATGACGCCATGACGAACGTCAAGGGACAGCTCGCCACTGGCCACCGCCGCCGCGAGACGCTGCAGGGTCTCGACGCGCTTGCCGGGCATGCCGATCTTGTCCAGGTTGGCCTGCGCCAGGGCCTCAGGCGTCGGGAAGCGCCAGGCCAATTGTTCATGCAGCCCATCGTGGACCTGAACCCCGGCGCGCTGCACGAGGCGACCGATAATCGTCGTCGCACCCTTGACGCTGACCTGCTGCCCGACAATCGTGCGCACCGCCAGCTCGAACCCGGAAAACGCCCCCGGCACGCGCAGCCCCGGGCGACGCTGCACCAGCGAGGCCAGCCACGGGTCTTGCGAGAGAGCCTGGTCGATGATGGGCGGTTCGGCGTACAGATCGAACATGTGCGAAACCGGCACGATCAGCTCATCAATGTGCTGGCTGACCTCGCCATGGACGGTCGCCAGCAATTGCTGCCCGTCCGGCGCCAGTGCGACCGACAAGGCACCTTGGCTGCCCTTGAAGTCGATCGTGCGCATGTACACCCCATCGACCACCGCCTCCACGCCCGCCGTCATCCGCGCCGCAAAGAAATCGAGCATGCGCTGCCAGTCGAACGGCGGGTTGAAGGGGATCAGGCGCGAGGCGTGGGGCTGGAGAGGTCGAAGCATGGGGAATCGCCGGCAGTCAGGTCGGCTGACGCTAGCGTAATCGATGAAGGCGTACAAATTTTTTGGGCTCGAACACATCAGGCGGTGTCGACCCCAGGACCGGATCGCGCCCCGACTGTAGGACCGGCTTCAGCCGGTAACATGTCAGGTGTCACACCGCAGAATTGAGAGTGGGTACACCGGCCTCTTCCCGGCTGAAGCCGGTCCCACAATGGCATCGCGTTCTAACCGTAGGACCGGCTTCAGCCGGGAAAGCGTCAGGCGTCACACTGCAGAATTGAGGGTGAGTACACCGGCCTCTTCCCGGCTGAAGCCGGTCCCACAATGGCATCGCCTTCTAACCGTAGGACCGGCTTTAGCCGGGAAAACGTCAGGCGCCACACTGCAGAATTGAGGGTGAGTACACCGGCCTCTTCCCGGCTGAAGCCGGTCCTACAGTGGCATCGCGTTCTAACCGTAGGACCGGCTTTAGCCGGGAAACCATCAGGCGTCACACTGCAAAATGAGGGTGATCACACTGGCCTCTTCCCGGCTGAAGCCGGTCCTACAACGGATCGCGTCCTACGAGGGGATCCCATGCATTCCCGTCAGCTCGGGCAGCCCACTGCGCCGCCGTTGAGGTTCTGCTTGTAGTTTTCGTACTGCAGCGTGGCTTTGCCGTCGTTCCACTTGAGCGTCAGGACCAGCACGGAATCGAAGTCCTCGGCCACCCAGTCGTCGACCAGTTTGAGTTTCTCGCCCGATGCCTCCTCGGCGACTTTGTTGATCAGCTCCGGCAGGTAACCGTGGGACCAAGCCGTGTAGATAGTGGCGTCGTGGTATTTGTCGCGCATCAACTCATCGGCCAGATCACCGGTGTCGTTGGCAGCGAAGTCGATGTTCACCGGCAGGCCCAGCTTGATCGCGCTGGGGCCAACGGTCATGAGCGGGCGAAGGTAACTGTAGGAATGATCATGTTCGCCTTCTTCTACATGACGGCTGGGGTTCGCCGCGAAGATGAAGTCGGCCTTGCCGAAGGTGTTCGGCAGCACTGTGGACAGGTCGATAGCGCGATTAAGACCCTGACAATTGAGCTGACCCAGGCCGGTTTCGGGCTTCTCGGCGTGGCGTAGAAACACCAGCGTCTGAGTGCCGTTCTTGGACTCGGCGTGCACGCCTTTACCGGCGGCGAACCAGAAAATGGCGGACGCGATCAGCAGGGTCGGCAACAGAAAATAGGTCATGCGCTGCATTGCGCGGGACAACAGAGGAGGCGTTGAAAGGCTCATATCGGCATGGAATTCTGATGGTTCGTGATGGGCGTGACGCCCGATGCAACGTCCTTGTCAGCGTGTGGCTCGGCGCAGTATGGCGAGCGAATGTTTCCGTATAACGAATGCCCATCAGATGAGTAAATGCTCAAGAGGTTGCACGCAACCACCTGATTTCCCGAATTAATCGCCGAACGGTCAAATGGCGTTGTTTTGAGTCAACGGTGTGTAGCCGCTGCGGACCACCGCGCTGAGCAGTACAGCGACCTCCGCGGAGGTGCCAATTACCTTTGTTCGCCCAGCAACAGTCAATCAACAGACTGTTGTTTCAGAAACCCCGCTGCCTCTGTTCTACCCCGCAAATACGGCAAAAAGGCGGCCTCTGGCCAATGGCACAAAGCCTGCAATATTCCAATCAAGCAGACCGATTCGCTCCGACTGCTGATTTCGTCATAAGCAGCCGTGCGCAGCTTCCGCCCCTTGATTGGACACTTACCCATGACCCCATTTTCCCGTCTGCCGACTTTTTTCAAACTGCTCGCCGTTGCTCTTGCCCTGACGCTACTGCCGCAGGCCCAGGCTGCCGAGGCGCCACCTGCCGAGGTGCATCTCGATTACGCCTACTACTCGCCGGTCAGTCTGGTGCTCAAGCATTTTGGCTGGCTGGAAAAGGCGCTGCCACAGAGCAACGTCAGCTGGGTGTTCAGCCAGGGCAGCAACCGCTCGCTGGAATACCTCAACAGCGGTGGCGTCGACTTCGCTTCCTCCGCCAGTCTTTCAGCGGTACTGGCGCGGGCCAATGGCAGCCCGATCAAATCGGTTTATGTCTACAGCCGCGCCGAATGGACCGCCCTGGTGGTGCGCAAGGACTCGACGCTGCAGAGCGTTGCCGACCTGAAAGGCAAGAAAATTGCCGCCACCAAAGGCACCGACCCTTACCTGTTCACCCTGCGCGCCTTGCAGCAGGCGAAGCTGACCAAGGACGACGTCGAACTCTTGCATCTGCAGCACCCGGATGGCCGCATTGCGCTGGAGAAAGGCGACGTCGATGCCTGGGCGGGGCTCGATCCGCACATGGCGGCAAGCGAAATTCAGGCCGGCTCGCGCTTGCTGTACCGCAACAAGGACTTCAACAGCTTTGGCGTCGTCAGCGTGACCGAGCGCTATGCGAAGGAGCACCCGGAAGCGATCAAAACCGTCCTTGGCGCGTACGAAAAAGCCCGGGAGTGGTCGCTGAAACATCCGGACGAGCTGGCGCAATTGCTCGCCACCGAGTCAGGCCTGCCGCTGGATGTCGCCAAACTGCAATTGACCCGCACTGACCTCGGCAGCCCCCTGCTGACCGACAAGGACGTCACCGCGTCGAAGGCCGCCGCGCCGATTCTGGTGTCCGAAGCGCTGGTGCGCAAAGGCACGAACGTCGACCAGATCATCGACCAATTGATCGACCCTAGTTTCGGCAACGCGATCGACGTCCAGCCATGAGCAACACGCGGGGCAGCCAAGCCAGTGGCAGCAGTATCGGAAACAGCGTCAGCCCCAGGGCTCAGGCGTTGAAGGACGAGGCATCTGACGCGCCACCGGTTGTGCGGCAAGCCCATGGGAATTGGCGGACCCGCTTGAAGGGCCTTGCCGTGCCGGTGGCTATTTTGCTCTTGCTGGAAGTCGCCGTACGGGTGGGCTGGGTGCAGTCCTACCAGATGCCGGCCCCCAGCGAGATTGCAACGACCCTGACTGATCTGGCCGACGGCGCGCTGTGGAAACACATCGGCGCCAGCCTGACGCGGGTGCTGTCGGGGTTCGCGATCGGCGCGGGGCTGGGGCTGGTGTTTGCGGCGTGGGTCGGACTCAGCCGCGAGGCGGAAGCGTATCTGGAGCCGACGTTCGCCGGCCTGCGCTCCATCCCGAGCCTGGCTTGGGTGCCACTGTTGCTGTTGTGGCTGGGGATTGGTGAGACCTCCAAGATTGTGTTGATTGCCATTGGGGCGTTTTTCCCGGTGTACCTGAACGGCGTTGCGGCCATTCGCAATATTGATCGCAAGCTGGTGGAGGTGGGGAGGATGTATCGCTTCAGTCGGCGGCAGATGATCGTGCATGTGTTTTTGCCCGCCGCGCTGCCCGGTTTGTTCACCGGTTTGCGTTCGGGGTTGAGTCTGGCGTGGATGTTTCTGGTGGCGGCGGAATTGATCGCCGCGACGAAAGGGTTGGGTTATTTACTGAGTGACGGGCGCGAGACGTCACGGCCCGATATTGTGCTGGCGGCGATCATTGTGTTGGCGGTGTTGGGCAAGCTGACCGATGGGGTGCTGGCGATGCTGGAGCGGCGGTTCCTCGCCTGGCGGGATGCTTTTACAGGTTGAGATCAAGATCAAAATCTAAAGCGTCGGCCTAACGGCCTCGGTTTCGCCTTCGGCGAGTTACTTGGAAAAGCACCCCAAGTAACCAAGGGTGCTTGCTCTCGGTTGGGCCCTTCGTTCCTCAGGGTTCCTTCACTCCGGTCTCGCTCCGTGGGCCCGCTGCCATCCGCCATCCATGGCGGGGGGCAGCTCTCGCCGCATCCATGCGGCTAGGCCCACTCCACGAGACCTCCGTTCAGCCTGCACCAAAGTCGCGTTATGCGGTGCCTGAACTATCTCGGTTGAAGATCAAGATCAACAGCTTCCCGGCTGAAGCCGGTCCTACGTTTGGACCGCATACTCTCGCGCAATGAACGTGCCCACGCTCCGCGCGGGTATGCATCCCAGGACGCTCTGCGTCCATTCCCGGCTAAAGCCGGTCCCACTAAAGGCACCGCATACAACCTGTGGAATCGCCTCCAACGGTAGGACCGGCTTCAGCCGGGAAGCCCTTGATCTGCTTTTGATGTGCTTTTGATCTTCGTACACAAAATGCCCAGACACCGCGAATCGCGACTTGGGTGCAGGCTGAACGGAGGTCTCGTGGAGTGGGCCGAGCCGCATGGATGCGGCGAGAGCGCCGTCAGGACATGGATGTCCGTTCGGCGCGGGCCCACGGAGCGAGACCGGAGTGAAGGAACCCTGAGGAACGAAGGGCCAAACCGAGAGCAGGCACCCTTGGTTACTTGGGGTGCTTTTCCAAGTAACTCGCCGAAGGCGAAAAGTCTGCCCCCAGGCAGACGCTCTTGATCTAAAAAACACCAAAGACGAAATATCTGCCGTTAGGCAGATGCCTTTAACAGCGTATTGACGCCAACCCCGAATCTGGTGTCTCCTGAAACCGGTTTCAGAGCCAAAGAGCTCTCCCCATAAGCCTGCTGATAAATCCAATAAGGTCCAGGCCGTGAACAGCATCTCCACCCCGACGCGCACCCGCGTCACCATGAACGACGTCGCCGACCTCGCCGGCGTCTCCAAGGCCAGCGTCTCGCGCTTCATCGGCGATGACCGCCAACTGCTGTCCGACGCCATCGCCAAACGCATCGAACAGGCCATCGACACCCTCGGCTATCGCCCCAACCAAATGGCCCGCGGCCTCAAACGCGGCCGCACCCGCCTGATCGGCATGCTCGTCGCCGACATCCGCAACCCCTACTCCATCGCCGTCATGCACGGCGTCGAAACCGCCTGCCGCAAGCACGGCTACAGCCTCGTCGTCTGCAACACCGACCGCGACGACGAACAGGAACGCCTGCACCTCGCGGCACTGCGCTCCTACAACATCGAAGGCCTGATCGTGAACACCCTCGGCCATCACCTCGACGAACTGCGCGAACTGCACCGCGAACTGCCGATGGTGCTGGTGGACCGCAAAGTCGATGAACTGCGCAGCGATCTCGTCGGCCTCGACAACGTCGCGGCAGTCCGGCAAGCGCTGGATCATCTGCATGAAGCCGGATACCGCGACGTACTCATGGTCACCGAACCCCAGGACGGCACCAGTTCGCGGATCGAGCGGGTCGACGCCTTCAAACACCAAATCACTCAGCGCGCCGGCATGCGTGGCCAGGTCTGCGAAACCGGCGAACCACTGCGCGACCGGTTGCGCGACTTCCTCGCGCAGCAAGGCCCCGGCCCCAAGGCCCTGTTCACTGCCAACGGCGTCGCTACCCTGATCACCACCCGTCAACTGCATGAGCTGGGCTGCCACCTGTTCAACGACATCGGCCTGATCGCCCTCGACGAGCTGGACTGGTACCCACTCGTCGGCAGCGGCATCACCTCCCTGGCGCAGCCCACCCACGAAATGGGCATTACCGCCTTCGAGTGCCTGCTGAACCGACTGCGTGGCGACCAGGAGCCGGTGCGGCTGTACGACTTCCCTGCACAGTTGATCGCCCGCGGCTCGACCCGACGACAGACCTGACCGACCCAAACAGATACCGCAGGTCAACCCCTGCACGCCGACGCGAACTTTTACTCGGTTCGCTCGTTCGAACAAAAATGTAACCGGTTTCAGAGGACAATAATAATGACCCTACCATCCGTTGCCATCAGCCTCGGCGCCTTCGGTGCCGATCATGTACGCGGCCAAGGCCAGGCCAGTTTCATCCCGTTGCTGGTCAACGCTGGCGTCACGCGCATCGAGCTGCGGGAAGAGCTGTTCAGCCCCAGCGTCGACGACCAAGACCTCCCTGCCCTCGCCCGCGCCATCCAGACTCAAGGCCTGGAATGCCTGTACTCCGCTCCCCTTGAGTTGTGGCTCGAAGGCGACAGTCAGCCGAACCAAGAACTCATCCCGACCCTCGAACGCGCCACGGCGTGCGGTGCGTTCTGGCTCAAAGTATCGCTGGGGCATTTTGGCGAGCACTGCGACGTCGCTGCGCTGGCCGATCGTCTTGCACCCTATGACGTTCACTTGCTGGTGGAAAACGATCAGACCGAGCAAGGCGGCCGCATCGAGCCCTTCGTTCGGTTCTTCGCGCAGATCACCGCGCTGCAAATGCCCATCGGCATGACCTTCGACATCGGCAACTGGCGCTGGCAGGAACAGTCCGCCCGCGACGCCGCACAGCAGCTGGGGCGTTACGTCGAGTACCTGCACTGCAAGGCAATCACCCGGAACGGGGCAGACAAGCTCATCGCCGTACCGCCAGCGCCGGCCGATCTGCAAGCGTGGGAACAGCTCATCCAGTACATGCCGGTAAACCTGCCCCGCGCCGTCGAATACCCGCTGCAAGGCGATGACCTGCTGCAAGTGACCCGCGAACAGGTTGCCCTGCTCGGGCGCCTTGGCCTATCGCAGCCCACTCACTCCAACCCGAAGGAAACGGAGGCGCTGAGCCATGTCTGAGATCGATATTCTCTCGTTCGGTGAGACCATGACCATGCTGGTGGCCGAGCAAACCGGTGACTTGGCGCAGGTTCGCCACTTCGAGAAACGCATCGCCGGCGCCGACAGCAATGTGGCGATCGGGCTGTCCCGACTGGGCTTCAAAGTGGCGTGGCTAAGCCGGGTCGGCAACGATTCCATGGGCCGCTTCGTCACCGACAGCCTGCAACAGGAAGGCGTCGATTGCGGCCACGTTACCGTGGACGCCGCGCACTCCACCGGCTTTCAGTTCAAATCCCTGGAGCTGGAAGGCGCCGACCCTGTGGTCGAGTACTTCCGTCGCGGCTCGGCGGCCAGCCATTTGTCGGTCAACGACATCGTCCCCGAGCTGCTCAAGGCCCGGCATCTGCACGCCACGGGCATCCCGGCGGCGCTGTCCGACACCTGTCGGGAGCTTTCCCACGTGCTGATGACGCAAATGCGCGAGGCCGGCCGCAGCGTGTCGTTCGACCCCAATCTGCGGCCTTCGCTGTGGTCGAGCCAGGCGACGATGATCCGCGAAGTCAACCACCTTGCCAGCCACGCCCACTGGGTCATGCCGGGGCTGGCCGAGGGTGAATTGCTCACCGGTTTCGACACACCGGCGGACATCGCCCGTTTCTACCTGGACATGGGCGTCGAGGCGGTGATCATCAAACTCGGCGCCAAGGGTGCGTATTACCGAACCCAACTCAATGAGGCGTTCCTGCCCGGCGTGCCGGTGCCAAAGGTGGTCGACACCGTGGGCGCAGGCGACGGTTTTGCCGTCGGCGTGATCAGCGCGCTGCTGGAAAACCTCGGCTTCGAACAGGCCACTGCCCGGGGCAACTGGGTCGGCAGCCAGGCCGTGCAAAGCCGTGGCGACATGGAAGGCCTGCCTACCCGCGCCGCCCTCGATGCCGCCAACGTCTCGGCAGGCGCGCGACGACAGAGCGCCTGAACCTCGCGTTTACACACACCGAACCTCCATCACCTGCTGCGACAAAAACAACATGCTCAGGGAGCCTGAAATGGACAAGCTGCTCGAATCCGTGAAACACGCCGGCCTCAAACGTCGCTGGCTATTGATCATGCCCATCGTCTTCATCACCTACAGCCTGGCGTACCTGGACCGCGCCAACTATGGCTTCGCCGCTGCTTCGGGGATGGCCGAAGACCTGAATATCACCCCGGGCATGTCGTCCCTGTTGGGTGCGTTGTTTTTCCTCGGCTACTTCTTCTTCCAGGTGCCCGGCGCCATCTATGCCCAGAAAAAAAGCGTCAAGAAACTCATCTTCGTCAGCCTGATTCTGTGGGGCGGCCTGGCCACCCTGACCGGCATCGTCTCCAACGCTTACATGCTGATCGGCATCCGCTTCATGCTCGGTGTGGTCGAAGCGGCCGTCATGCCGGCGATGCTGGTGTACCTCTGCTACTGGTTCACGAAGGCCGAACGCTCGCGGGCCAATACCGTGCTGATTCTCGGCAACCCGGTGACGATGCTGTGGATGTCGGTGGTGTCCGGCTATCTGGTGGCGCACTTCAGCTGGCGCTGGATGTTCATCGTTGAAGGCCTGCCGGCGGTGATCTGGGCGTTTATCTGGTGGCGTCTGGTGGACGAGCGTCCGGCCCAGGCCAAGTGGCTGACCGCTGAAGAAAAGACCGAACTGCAAGCGCGCCTCGACGCCGAACAGGTCGGCATCAAGCCAGTAAAAAACTACGCCGAAGCCTTCCGCTCGCCACGCGTGCTGCTGCTGGCCGCGCAGTATTTCTGCTGGAGCATCGGCGTTTATGGCTTCGTGCTGTGGCTGCCGACGATCATCAAGAAAGGCATGCAGATGGACATGGTTGAAGCCGGCTGGCTTTCTGCCTTGCCGTATCTGGCGGCGGTGATCGGCATGGTGCTGGTGTCGTGGGCGTCCGATAAAACCCAGAAGCGCAAAGCGTTTGTCTGGCCGCCGCTGCTGCTGGCCGCCGTTGCGTTCTACGGCTCGTATGCGCTGGGCACCGAGCATTTCTGGTGGTCGTACTCGCTGCTGGTCATTGCCGGTGCCTGCATGTACGCGCCCTACGGTCCGTTCTTCGCCATCGTCCCGGAAATCCTCCCGGCCAACGTCGCGGGCGGCGCCATGGCCTTGATCAACAGCCTCGGCGCGCTGGGTTCCTTCGCCGGTTCCTACCTCGTCGGCTACCTCAACGGCGTCACCGGCACCTTGAGCGCGTCGTACCTGTTCATGAGCGGCGCGCTGCTGGTGTCGGTGGTGCTGACGCTGCTGCTCAAGCCGGACAGCAAGCCCCGCCCGCTGAGCGACAAGCCCGGCGTTGGTCCCGCGCCTGCCCATTCCTGATCCGGAGCCCTTCGATGACTCACCATGTTGTGCTGTACAAAAAACTCTCGGCGCCTTTGATGGAGCGCCTGCAAGCCCAGGCCGAGGTCACGCTGATCGACGATCCGAAATCCAGCGACGGCCTGGCCCGCCTGCGCGACGCCCTGCCCCGCGCCGATGCCCTGCTGGGCGCGAGCGTGAGGCTGGATGCCGAGCTGCTGGACCTGGCGCCGAAGCTCAAGGCGGTGTCCAGCGTCTCGGTGGGCGTCGACAATTACGATATCGAGTACCTGACCCGGCGCGGCATTCTGCTCACCAACACGCCGGATGTGCTGACCGAAACCACCGCCGACACCGGTTTCGCGCTGATCATGGCCACGGCCCGTCGGGTGGTGGAGCTGACGAATATGGTTCGCGATGGCCAGTGGAAGCAGAACATCGGGCCGAAGCATTTTGGTTCCGATGTGCATGGCAAGACGTTGGGGATCATCGGTATGGGCCGGATTGGCGAAGCGGTCGCGCAACGGGGTCATTTCGGTTTCGCGATGCCGGTGATCTATCACAGCCACTCACCGAAGCCGGCGGTGGAAGCGCGCTTTGAGGCCCGCTATCGCAGCCTGGAGGACCTGTTGCGCGAAGCTGATTTTGTCTGCCTGACCGTGCCGCTGACCGCTGAAACCGAGGGACTGATTGGCACGGAACAATTTGCGCAGATGCGCCCGGAGACGATCTTCATCAACATCGCCCGGGGCAAAGTGGTGGAGGAGCCGGCGCTGATTGCCGCGCTGCACAACGGCCAGATCCGCGCGGCAGGTCTGGACGTCTTTGAACAGGAGCCCGTGAGCCCGGACTCGCCGCTACTGAGGATGGACAACGTGGTGGCAACCCCCCACATGGGCTCGGCGACCCACGAAACCCGCGAGGCCATGGCCCGCTGTGCCGTGGACAACCTGCTGGCGGCCCTGGCAGGCGAGCGACCGAAGGATCTGGTCAATCCTGCTGCGTGGCATGGCTGACATCTACCCGGTGGGATCAGGTAATGCTCGCGAACTCAGCCCGTCGAGCAAGCTCGCTCCCACTCGATTCCGCCAGTCCTTGAGACCTGTGACCCTCACCAAATCAGCCGCTTAGACCACAAACTTCGCCACCATTGCTTTCAGGTCCACCGCCAGTCGTGACAGTTCATGGCTGGCCGCGCTGGTCTGGTTCGCGCCGGCCGCCGTCTGCGCGGCGAGGTCGCGGATGTTGACCAGATTGCGGTCGACTTCCCTGGACACCTGCGCCTGCTCTTCCGATGCGCTGGCGATCACCAGGTTGCGTTCGTTGATCTGGGCAATGGCTTCGGTGATCAGTTCCAGTGCATCACCCGCCGAACTGGCCAGGCTGAGCGTGGTGTGGGTGCTCTCGGTGTTGCGCGACATGGATTGCACAGCGTCGCCGGTGCGGGTCTGAATGCCGGCGACCATCTGTTCGATTTCCGTGGTCGATTGCGCGGTGCGGTGGGCCAGCGCGCGGACTTCGTCGGCGACCACGGCAAACCCGCGACCCGCCTCCCCTGCACGCGCGGCCTCGATGGCCGCGTTGAGGGCCAGCAGGTTGGTCTGCTCGGCAATCGAGCGAATCACGTCCAGCACCTTGCCGATGTCACGCCCCTGGGCAGCCAGGCCTTCGACCAGCCCGGAAGTGGCCTGGATCTGCTGGGCCATGTCCTGAATTGACCTAACCGTCTCGATGACCCGTTCACGGCCCTGACGCGCAGTCTGGTTGGACTGCTGTGACGCTTCGGACGTCGACACCGCGTTGCGCGCGACCTCCTCGACGGCGGCCGTCATCTCGTTGACCGCCGTTGCCGCCTGCTCGATCTCGTTGTTCTGCTGTTGCAAACCGCGCGAGGACTCTTCTGTCACCGCGCTCAGTTCCTCGGCCGCCGAGGCCAGTTGCGTGGACGAGCCGGAAATCAGCTCGATGGTCTGGCGCAGATTGCGCTGCATCGTTGCCAGGGCGCGCAACAGCAGGGTCGCTTCGTCCTTGCCGTCGACTTCGATGGACCGGGTCAGATCGCCCGATGAAATTTCTTCTGCGGCACGAACCGCTCGGCTCATCGGGTTGACGATACTTCGGGTGAGCACCCACGCCAACAGGATGGTGAGCAGGACGGCGACCGCTGACACCGCAATCATGCTCAGGTTGGCGCTTTCATATTCCTGTCTGGAAATCTCTCCCGCTTCCGTGGCGCTCTTCGTGTTCATGGCGATCAACTGGTTGATCTGCGCACCCATGAGATCAGTGGCTTCCTTCATGCGGGTGTTGATCAACGCGCGCATGTCATCAACCTTGTCTTGATGGGACAAATCCAGCACGTTGGCCTGAATGCCAAGGAACGTCGCCAGCGTCGCTTCAAACTGGTTGTAAAGCGCCAGCTCATCCGCCTCGGCCGGCAGTGCGGCGTAGGCTTTTTTGGCAGCCTGCAACTTACCGATCAGTTCAGCGATCCGTGCATCGGTTTCACGCAGCGACGCCGGTTCCCGGTTGACCAGCGTGCGAAACGAGGTGATGCGCAAGCGCAGGCTGTTCTCCAGCATCCCGGTTAAATGGCCGATACTCGGCAGTTGGTTGGACTCCATGTCAATGGTGGCCTGGCGAATCTGCGCCATCCGGTGGACCGAGAAAACGCTCAAGCCAATGACCAGCGCGGCAATGAAAGCGAATCCCAGGAATGCGCGAGGCGCAATGTTCATGTTTCTTATCGACATGGATGATCTCTCTGGAAGGCTGATACTGCATGGCGTCTTTTATTGTCACTCGTCCTGTTATCGGCAGCCCCTTAACTTTCATGCGAAGGCTTTAAACGTTTAGAGAGATATATTTATGGTAGCCAACTTTGTACGAGAGTTTTTAGATAGCTATAACGATTCAGCCTTTGTTTAAACATGCGCCTGGCTATAAACGTCACATGACAAAGATCAACTAAAGATGAAATTCCCCATCGGCCGGGATTTATTTACCGACACGGTCTAAACGCGGTGCTACCTTTACCTGACCCTTGGTCTGGGTGCCGGGCTTGGCCAAGCGACGTGTCGATCGCTACCGAAGCCTGGACAGACCTGCCGTTTTCCTACCCTGCGGAGCTTGTGAAGTGCTCGATAGAACGAGGTGGGTCCATGAACAAAGTCACGTTCCCGAACGCCTGCCAGCTGATGCGCTGGCATTTTCATCCGGTGGGCTTCGAAGCCAACATGGATGCACCCGGCAGTATGGTGGCCCGCCTGTTCGACCGGGCCAGCGGCGAGACGGTGATCGCCATCGCCGCGATCCCCTGCGCCACCGTGATGAATGCGACGGATGTCGAGCGCATCATCGAGGCCATCGAACTGGAGATCGAAACCTTCATTCCGAGACGCTCGCTGTACCTCAATCGGGCCTGAAGGCCTGGGCGTCATGCTCTATTCGACTGAAGTGCCGAGTGACGTGCTCAACGAAGTGCTGAGTGAAGCAGCGCCTCGGCGATCATCGAAAAACGGCTTGTCCCCTGCAACCCGCGCCGACGCGCGCGGGATGTTTGCATCGTCGTTACCTGCGGCGTCGATAAACCAGTAGCAGTGACGAACCGCGCGGGTGATGGCGACATAGGCCAGACGCAACACTTCATCTTTCTGCGCGTTGTCGAACGCTTCCAGATCCCCTTCCCGGCCCAGACCCGCCAGCTGATAGACCTGATTCTTGTACGGCGACTGCGTCAGATGCTGACAATCGCCGAGCAGAAACACGGCGTCGGCCTGCAGGCCCTTGGCGCTGTGGTAGGTCAGTTGCTTCAGGCGACGTTCCTGGGGTGGCAACCGGTAATCGGCATCGGCGAGGGCCTGCAAGGCTTCCGGCAAGCGGCTGCGTTCACTGCCTTTGCGGTACAGCAGCAGCACCGAGTCGCCGGCATTGTAATGTTCCGTCAGGCTGGCGAGCAGCCGGTCATCGTCGCGGTCCAGTACGGTCACCGGCAGCAGCGCCTGCTCGGCGCCGCTGGCGCGGGCCTTCTTGCCGCTGATGGCCGGCGCGGCGCGTACGATGTGTTCGGCGGCGTCGATAATGTGCTGGTGGCTGCGGAAGTTGTCGCTGAGCATGACCTTGGTGGTCGCGGGGGAGGAAAACTCCTTGGCAAACTCCATAAAAAATTTCGGCGAACTGCCGCGCCAGCCGTAGATCGATTGCCAGTCATCGCCCACGCACAGCAGCGATGAACGCTGGGCGCCACGCCCGACATGCAGCGCCGGACCACGACTGCGGATCTCGCGCAGGCTGGCGCGGATCCACGAGACGATCTGCGGCGAGACGTCCTGGAACTCATCGATCATCAAATGCGACAGCGGTCGCAGCCCCGCGTCACTGACCAGCTTGAGGTTTTCGGGCGAGTTTTCACCGAACAGCGAGAACATCCGGTTGTAGGTCATTACCGGCGGCGATTGATCCAGCAGGTGATTCTCGAAGGCCTTCCAGAACAGGCTGAGTGCTTCGAAGAAAAACCGGTCGGGGTCCTGATCCGAGAAGCTCATCTGCGCCACGGCGTCCGGGACGTCCAGCCCGAGGTTCTCGATGAAGCTGGCAGCGGCGACAAAACAGTCCAGCAGCGGCGCCGCGCTCAGCTCGCCTTTGACCTTGTAATCGAAGCCCGGCCCCGCCACGGCCGCGCCGGACAACGACTGCATCATGCCCCGCGAGGCCTGGTAGTTTTCCAGCCAGATGACCGGCTTGCGGCAAAACGCCTGAAACAGCGTGCGCTTGATCACCCACTCGGCCCACACCGGCAGCTTGGCGTCCGGGCGGCGCAAGTGCTGGTCTTCGCTGGGGTCGAAACCGAGGACGATCCAGGCATCCAGCTCGGCGGCATACCCGTGGACGTGGAAGGTCAGGCCGCTGACTTCGACGGTCTGGCGCATCGGCTCGACGCCCTGGATCGGCCAGGCGCCAGCGCGAATCCACAGGTCTTCGATGACGTCGCACAGTTCCTCGTCGCGCTTGGACGACAGGCCCATCACGGTGATGCGCTTCTGCACGTCCGGGTGATCGCGGTCCAGCTCCTTGAGTTGCAGGGACTGCCGGTACAGGGGCGCCATGACGTCACGAAAGCGTGAATTGGCGGCGTACAGATCGCGGTAACACAGGTTCAACTGCTGGCGCTGGGCGTCATTAATGCGCAGGTCGAATGGGTTGCTGTCGGCGCTGTCGTCGAAGAGCTGGCCGGACTGGCTGCTGAGGTTCTCGAAGGCCTGCAACTGCTCGAAACCCGGCAGGCTGCGCACCAGCGGCAGGATGCGCGAATGGAACGTGCGCACCACCTCGCGGGCCTGACGCAGGCTCAGGTCATGGCCCCACAGCGCCATGATCTCGATGAGTTTGTGGATGAAATCCTTGCGCGACTCGCGGGTAAAGGTGACCACGGTCATGGCGTCCAGCTCGAAGCCCAGGTAGTGATTGAGCAGCAGCACGCGCAACACCAGCGAGGTCGATTTGCCCGCCCCGGCACCGGCAATCACGTAGGTCGACGGCGTGTCGCTGAAAATCATCTTCCACTGGGCGGCGGTCGGTTGCGCGTGAGCGGGCAGCTTCTCGGCGACGTCAGCCTTGATGCGCTTTTTCAACTCGTTGGTCAGTGGCAGGCGCCAGTCGTCGAACAGGTGATCGTCAACCCGCGGACCGCGGTGCTCAAGGGGCCGGGTGTCGCGAATCACCAGCACCTGCCGGCCTTCTTCGATGCCATCCAGATGCCCCTCGGCGTAACCCTCGTTCATGCCCTCGGCATGGCCGTTGAGGTAGCCATCGGCGTGGCCCTGGTGCCACGACGGCACGTGCTGCGCCTGCATGCGCGACAGGCCGCCGCCCATCAGGCGGGCCATGAGCCGTTTGAAGAACGGCAGGCGTTCGGGGGTGTTGAGGTCAGGCGGCAGTGAGTTGGGCTCGTTGGGTAGCTCGGCGGAAAAATCGTGCGGCACGCGGGCTCCGGGTATCGGGTTATCGACAGGGCGCCTATGGTCGCCCCATTCGTCTTTCAGAACCAGTGAAATGCTTTGCCGTCAGGGAGTTAGCCGATAAAGGGCAACGGGTTTATAGCGTGTAGGAACGGCTAAATATCTAATTAACCGATTGCATTCATGCAGAACTTACGCTTTTTATCGATGATTAGCTGATAGATCATGGCCCCATCGACTGACAAGTCATCACCAGCGGCGCCCTGCCACAGGCCCGGCCCTGCTACGGAGGAAGTGATCATGCTGCAACTTCGACCTTTCAAATCCCTTGGCGGCGCCGACCACGGCTGGCTGAACGCCCATCACCATTTTTCGTTCGCCAGTTACTACGACGAGAGCCGCATGAACTGGGGCCAGCTGCGGGTGTGGAACGATGATGTGATCGAAGCCGGCACGGGCTTCCCGCGTCACCCGCACCGGGACATGGAGATCATCACGTATGTGCGTGAGGGCGCCATTACTCACGAGGACAGCCTGGGCAACCGTGGCCGTACCGAGGCGGGTGATGTGCAGGTGATGAGCGCCGGGACGGGTGTGGCGCACAGTGAATACAATCTGGAGTCGAAGGAGACGCGGATTTTCCAGATCTGGATCATGCCGGACGAGGTCGGTGCTCCGCCGTCCTGGGGCGCCAAGCCATTCCCGAAAGGCGACCGCGAAGGTTTTGTGACGCTGGCGAGCGGCAAGGCGGATGATGATATCGAGCTGCGGATTCGGGCCAATGCCCGGTTGGTGGCGGCGAATCTGAAGGCCGGGGAGTCGGCTGAGTATGTGCTGGATGCTGGCCGCCGGGCTTATCTGGTGCCTGCGACGGGTGTTATTGAGGTCAACGGCCTTCATGCCGAAGCGCGAGATGGTGTGGCGGTTGAGGATGAGCGTGTGTTGCGGGTGACGGCCCTCGAAGACAGCGAAATCGTCCTCGTGGATGTTGCCTGATCCTTAAAAGCGGTAAGTCAAGAGCGTCTGCCTGGGGGCAGACGTTTCGCCTTCGGCGAGTTACTTGGAAAAGCACCCCAAGTAACCAAGGGTGCTTGCTCCTGGTTGGGCCCCTCGTTCCTCGGGGTTCCTTCACTCCGGTCTCGCTCCGTGGGCCCGCGCCGAACGGACATCCATGTCCTGACGGCGCTCTCGCCGCATCCATGCGGCTCGGCCCACTCCACGAAACCTGCGTTCAGCCTGCACCCAAGTCGCGATTGGCGGTGTTTGGGATTTTTGTGTAAGAAGATCAAGAGCAGATCAAGGGCAGATGCAGGTCAAAAGCTTCCCGGCTGAAGCCGGTCCTACAGGACACCGCGTTTATTCAGTGGGACCGGCTTTAGCCGGGAATGGACGCGGAGCGTCCCGAGATGCATGCCCACGCGGAGCGTGGGCACGATCAACAAAGCAACGCGTGCAATCGATGGAATTGGCGCGGACTGTAGGACCGGCTTTAGCCGGGAAGCTTTTGATCTGTACTTGATCTTGATTTGATCTTCTTAGGCGATGGCTCAAACACCACAAATCGTGACTTGGGTGCAGGCCGAACGCAGACGACGTGGAGGGGGCCGAGCGGCATGGATGCCGCGAGAGCGCCGCTAGGAAATGGATGTCCGTTCGGCGCGGGCCCACGGAGCGTCGTCGGAGTGAGGGAACTCCGACGAAGGAGGAGCCCAACCGGGAGCACTAGCCCTTGGTTACTTGGGGCTTTATCAAGTAACTCGCCGAAGGCGAAACGTCTGCCCTTAGGCAGACGCTCTTGATCTTCGTACGCCACAGCGCAGGTTTAACCGGGGACAGATTAATTTACGGTGGAGCGCTGGAAATAAATCAGTCCCCTACACACTTTCAAGGCGCTATAGCGCCGTCAACGAGCACTTGCGCCTCAGCCACCAGACGCTTGAGGTGATCCTCGCCCTTGAAGCTCTCGGCATAGATCTTGTAAATATCCTCAGTCCCCGACGGCCGCGCAGCAAACCAGCCATTCTCGGTAATGACCTTCAGGCCACCGATCGCCTGATCATTGCCCGGCGCCTTACTCAGGATGCTTTCGATCTTCTCCCCCGCCAGCTCCGTCGATGTCACCTGCTCCGGCGACAGCTTGCTCAACAGCGCCTTCTGCTCGAAGTTCGCCTTCGCCTCAAAGCGGGTCGAGACCGGCTCGCCCAACTCATCGGTCAACGCCTTGTACATCTCGCTCGGATCGCGCCCTTTGCGCGCGCGGATTTCCGCGGCCAGCAATGCCGGAATCAAACCATCCTTGTCCGTCGTCCAGACCGTCCCGTCGCGGCGCAGGAACGACGCACCGGCGCTTTCTTCACCGCCAAAGCCCAGCGAACCCTCGTACAAACCTTCGGCGAAGAACTTGAAGCCCACCGGCACTTCATACAGGCGGCGGCCCAGACGCTGGGTCACGCGATCAATCATCCCGCTGCTGACCACGGTCTTGCCGACGGCCGCGTCTGCGCGCCAATCGGGACGGTTCTGGAACAGGTAATCGATGGACACCGCCAGGTAATTGTTCGGCGCCAGCAAGCCACCGGTCGGCGTCACGATGCCGTGGCGGTCATGGTCCGGGTCGCAGGCGAAGGCCACCTGGAAGCGATCTTTCAGGCCGATCAGGCTCTGCATGGCGAAATTGGACGACGGGTCCATGCGGATCTTGCCATCCCAGTCCACGCTCATGAAGCGGAAGGTCGGATCAACGAATTTGTTCACCACGTCCAGATTCAGGCCGTAATGCTCACCGATCGCCGACCAATAACGCACGCCCGCGCCACCCAGCGGATCAACGCCCAGGTGCAGGTTGGCGCCACGAATGGCGTCCATGTCGATGACGTTTTTCAGGTCCGCCACGTAGGTGTTGATGTAGTCGTGGCGATGGGTGGTGTCGGCGCGCAGGGCTTTTTCGTGGGTGATGCGCTGGACGTTGACGATGCGCTCGGCCAGCAATTCGTTGGCTTTGTTCTCGATCCACTTGGTGATGTGCGAGTCAGCCGGGCCGCCGTTGGTGGGGTTGTACTTGAAGCCGCCGCTTTCCGGCGGGTTGTGCGAAGGGGTGATGACGATGCCGTCGGCCAGACCGGTCGTGCGCCCGCGGTTGTAGCAGATGATGGCGTGGGAAATCGCCGGCGTCGGGGTGTATTCGTCGCCCTCGGAAATCATCACGTTGACGCCGTTGGCCGCCAGCACTTCCAACGCCGAAGCGGCCGCCGGGGTCGACAGGGCATGGGTGTCGGCGCCGAGGAACAGTGGGCCATCGATGCCGTTGGCCTGACGGTACAGGCAGATCGCCTGACTGATGGCCAGCACGTGCCACTCGTTGAAGCTCAATTCGAAAGAGCTGCCGCGGTGCCCGGAGGTACCGAAGGCAACACGCTGGGTCGCCACCGACCCATCGGGCTGGCCGGTGTAATAGGCCGTCACCAGACGAGGAAGATCGACCAGCAATTCTGCAGGCGCCAATTTGCCCGCGAATGGACTGATACTCATGCGAAACCTCCGTGGATGAAAAATAGGGAAATGACAAAAAGAAAAGGTCCCGACGAGCCGGGAAACAACCTTAACCGCCGCCTGAAACGCCATTAGCGCGGCAGTTTACTGGCAGTTGGACCGTGGCGCTCGGCTATTGATCCGTAACGTCCTGAGACAATTAACAGACGCTGATCAGAGTTGCCACCACGCCGGCAACAGCTGCTGAATCTTGCGCTCGGCGAAGCGATCGTCGATCAGCACCACCACGCCGCGATCGTCCAGACCCCGAATCACCCGGCCGGCGGCCTGTACCACTTTCTGCATGCCGGGGTAGAGATAGGTGTAGTCGTAACCGGCGCCAAACAACAGACTCATCCGCTGCTTGAGTTGCTCGTTGACCGGGTTGATCTGCGCCAGGCCCAAGGTGGCAATGAACGCGCCGATCAACCGCGCCCCCGGCAGGTCGATGCCCTCGCCGAACGCGCCGCCCAGCACCGCAAAACCGATGCCCTGACTGGCCGGCGTAAAGCGCTCGAGAAACGCCTGCCGTTCCGCCTCGGCCATGCCCCGAGACTGTTTCCACACCGGCACATCAGGGTGGCTGCGTTCCATCAGCTCGGCGACTTGCTGGAGGTAATCGAAGCTGCTGAAGAACGCCAGATAATTGCCCGGCCGCGCCTCGAACTGCCGCGCCATCAGCTCGACGATGGGCGCCAGCGAGGCCTGCCGATGGGTGTAGCGGGTGGAAATGCGGCTGACGATTTCCACGTCCAGCTGCGAGCGCTGAAACGGCGACTCGACGTCGACCCACGCCGT
Organism: Pseudomonas sp. AK106; assembly: GCF_053903055.1. Classification (NCBI taxonomy): domain Bacteria; kingdom Pseudomonadati; phylum Pseudomonadota; class Gammaproteobacteria; order Pseudomonadales; family Pseudomonadaceae; genus Pseudomonas; species Pseudomonas sp. AK106. The sequence goes on along the minus strand of NZ_CP096426.1, from coordinate 2,565,588 downwards.
GGTGTCGGGCAGGCCCAGCAAGTCACGGTAGAAATGCCGTGGATTGAGGGTCGCGGAGAACAGCACCGCGCTGATCGCAGCGGTCAGGCGCGGACGCACGAAACCGGCCGGCACAACGTTGCGCAGGCACAGGCGCGACAGCGATTTGCTGCCCAGCTCACGCTTGCTGATGTCGAACAGGAAGTGCTCGTCGAACAGCTCGGCAATACGACCGAACTGGATCGCCTCGAAATAGAAGCTCTGCAACTCGCTGTTGGCCGCGTGGGGGTGCTCGTTGAAGTAGTCGCCGAACGCCGTGATGCACAGATTGAGGCTGTTCAGAAACTTGGCCGGTGTGGCGGCGTAGGCCTGGTACGGCGCGACTTGCTCTTTGTGCAGGGCGTTCCAGTCACGATTGAGCCGCTGCAGGGCTTTTTTCACCGGCTCCGGCGCGCTCTGCCGCACCTGATTCATGCTGTGCTGATCGAGGGTCGCGCTGTACATCGACCGCGTCCGCTCCACCATGTTGTGGGCCTCGTCCACCAGCACCGCGACCCGCCACTGATTGAACTGACTGAGCCCGAACAGCATGCCGCTGAGGTCAAAATAGTAGTTGTAGTCGGCGATCACCACGTCCGACCAGCGCGCCAGTTCCTGGCTCAGGTAATACGGGCAAACCTGATGGCCCAGCGCGACCTCACGCACGCCTGCCTGATCGAGCCACGGCTTGATCATCGCCTCGCTCCGCGCCGCCGGCAGTCGGTCGTAAAAACCTTTGGCGAGGGGGCATGAATCCCCGTTGCACGCCTTGTCCGGGTATTCGCAGGCCTTGTCCCGCGCGACCATTTCCAGCACGCGGAGGTTCAGCTCCGGGGCACTTCGCCCAATCACGCTCAGCGCATCCAGCGCCAGCTTGCGGCCCGGGGTCTTGGCGGTCAGGAAAAACACCTTGTCCAGCTTGCGCGTCGGCGCGGCCTTGAGCATCGGAAACACCGTGCCGATGGTCTTGCCAATGCCGGTGGGCGCCTGGGCCATCAAACAGCGCCCGGTGCTCACCGCCTTGTACACCGACTCGGCCAACGCCCGCTGCCCGGTACGGAAATCTGCGTGGGGAAACTTCAGAACGCTGAGCCCATGGTCGCGGGCATCGCGGTGGGCCAGCTCCTGCCGCGCCCACTGCAGAAAGATGCCTGCCTGAGCTTCGAAAAATGCCTGCAACTCGGCCGCCGTGAAACGCTGCTGAATGAGGGTTTCCTGCTCACTGATGATGTTGAAGTACACCAGCGCCAGATTGACCTCGGCCAACTGCAGTTGCTGGGAAAGCAGCCAGCCGTACACCTTCGCCTGGGCCCAGTGCAGCTGCCGATGGTTCGCGGGCATGCTGCTCAGGTCGCCGCGATAGGTCTTGATCTCCTCAAGCTGGTTCAGCGCAGCGTCGTAACCATCCGCCCTGCCCCGAATCTTCAGCTCATGAAACACCCCGCTCAACGCCACTTCGGTTTGATACTGCGGCCCACGCCGCGCCGCCACCGTCCGATGCCCGGCAATCCCCTCCTGCGCCGTGGGCGACGGCGTAAACCGCAAATCCAGATCCCCCGCCTTCGCCGTAAACTCACACAACTCCCGCACCGCGACCCGATACCCCGATTCCGGATCGACAGCCGCCACCGCCACAGGCTCGACAGAAACTGCGCGGGTATCGGGGGAAATGCTGGAAATGGAAGTCACTGAAAAGGCTGGCCGTCGATCGGAACACTGGACGGACGTACAGATAACAGCTCAATGCGGTCGAGGCAAACGGAAATGGATTGGCGGACAGATTTCAGCGCAGAGCGCCAGGGGATACATTCCCACGCAGAGCGTGGGAACGATCAACCAAGCCGGTTTCAGGGCCAACATTGATGGCGTATGAACCGGCCTCTTCCCGGCTAAAGCCAGTCCTACAAAGGCATCGCATGCGTACAGTGGGATTTGCGGCGACCTCGACCGTAGGACCGGCTTCAGCCGGGAAGCTCTTGATCTGCGCAGCGCTTTTGATCTTGATCTTCATACGCAAAACGCCCTAACGACACCAAACGCGACTTTGGTGCAGGCTGAACGCAGGTCTCGCGGAGTGGGCCGAGCGGCATGGATGCCGCGAGAGCTGCCCCCCGCCATGGATGGCGGATGGCAGCGGGCCCACGGAGCGAGACCGGAGTGAAGGAACCCGACGAAGTCGGGCCAAACCGAGAGCAAGCACCCTTGGTTACTTGGGGTGCTTTTCCAAGTAACTCGCCGAAGGCGAAACAGTCTGCCCCCAGGCAGACGCTCTTGATCTTAAAGACCTTGATCTTGATCTAGATCTTGATCTTGATCTTGATCTTGATCTTGATCTTGATCTTGATCTTGATCTTGATCTTGATCTTGATCTTGATCTGAAAGGGACCTATCCCATCCGCTCTTGCACCAGCGCATTACGAATAATCACCAGCATCGACTCAATATTCTGATCCCAATCCACCGTCGCGCTGACCCGCACACACTGCTGATGCAACCCCCGCACACTGAACAACTCCCCCGGCGCCACCACGATCCGCTGCTCCAGCAACCGATTGAACACCCGCGCTGTATCCACCCGATGCACACTCTCCAGCCAGATCGACGCCCCACCCCGAGGACGCACAAACGCCACCTCATCCCCCAGATACTGCTCCACCCCACTCGCCAACTCACCAACCCGCCGCTCAAGACAACCCCGCAACTCACCCATGTGTCGATCCAGCTGCCCCGACGCGTACAACCGCGCAATCGCCTTCTGCCGAACCGGCGGCAAACGGAACGAACGCAACACCCACTGCTGATGCAACAGCGCCCGCGAATGCCGACTCAACAGATACCCGAACGGCGCCTCGAGTCCGATCATCTTGTCGAACGCCCCCAGCATCAGCAGCCGCTGCGGATCAATCAAATCCCGAAACGGCGAACGACCCTCCTCGAAACACAAGCCGCCATGGGTATCGTTCTCCAGCACCCACAATCCCTGCAGGTTCAACACCTCCGCCATCCGCGCACGCTGGGCGAAAGGCATCAATTGCCCGCGAACCGGGTCCATCCGCGACGACACAATCGCCATCTTCACGCCTTCCTGCTGGATCAGCGCACCCAGCGCATCGACGTCGATGCCCCCTTGCGCGTCGGTGCAGACTTCAATCACCCGAATCCCGTACGCCTGCAGTGTGCGCAGAATGCTCCAGCCGCACGGCGACTCCACCAGCACGGCACAATCACGCAGTTGCAACGCTTCAATGACCGTCTTCAGCACGCCGGTCTTGTCCGGCCCGATGAACACGTTGTCCGGGTGCCAGCAATGCTCGGTGGAAGAGGTGTAGTGGCCCGCCAGGGCCGTGCGCAGCTCGACATCGCCGAAGGGCTGAAAACGCGGGTCGGGCTGGCAAGGGTAGTGACGCATGAGGTCGCGCTCAACGCTCAGCAGCGCGCCGTGAAGGGACACCAACAGCGTCGGCTCATCGGCGCCGAAGACGAACATGTCCGGGCGCCGGGCGCTGGCATGGAAACGCGTGAACACGTCACCGCCTTCCAGCGGCATATCGTTACAGGGATTGGGCAGCGCGAAATAGCCGGACTTGGGCACTGAACAGATTCGTCCTTCCTTTTCGAGCAGGCTGTAGGCGTTCTGCACCGTGGAAATCGAAACGCGCAGCCTTCGCGCCAGCAGTCGCAACGAAGGCAGACGTACAGCCGGCCCGGACGACATTTCGTTGGTCAGCCTGAGCAGGTAGCGGTACACCCTCTGGTAGGCAAAGTCGGTCTTGTTGTGATTCATCGAACACCCCATCCATGCGTCAGGCGCAGGGTCATTGAGAAAGAACCCCGTCGACCGCCCGAGGCTCGTCGCATCACTTCGCATCAGTTCACGGAGCAGCCTTCAGCGCCCCGAAATCAGTTCCGTGGTCCGGGCGCCGGTGTGCGGATCGACCGTCGCCACCCGGCGTTTGTCAGGGTCGCTGGCGCGTACCCGGGCGATGATCGAGTGGTCGTCGTTGAAGTCCACGTGGCGCTTGGCGTACAGCGATTGCAGCCCCTTCAGACTGAGGCCGCTGACTTCCACCAGCCAGTGCGGCACCAGGTCCGGGACGATCTCACCGGCGAGGGTCTTGTGCAGATCGCTGAGCCCTACCAGCATGCCGGGGTGATAGCGACGCAGGAAATCCTCGAGCCGGGCGCCGGCGTCGACGAAGGGTGAGAACAGCAGGCACACCCACTGTGTCTCGCCCAGGCCAAATGCCTCCTGACCGTAGCCTCCGGCCAGCTGACGGCGGTCGTCGATTTTTTCCGGGCTGTCGTAGGCGGCCAGCGCCTGGGCGATCAATCGAGCGGGCATGCGTTTGCGGCGCATCATGGCACCCGCCAGCTGCAGGTACTCGGCGATGCCCTCGCTGTACGCCCTCCCCTCAATGAATTCGGCCTTTAGCCCGCGCAGGTGGGCCATCAGCAGCGGGTTGGCGCAGTCCGATTCGCTGAAGCTGAACGCCAGGTCATCAAAGCGGAAACCCAGAAAGTCAGTGAGCAGCCCCCAGTGTTCCTCCGTGCGAAAGCCGATGAGGTCCGCGGCAGTCAGCAACGTCGGGGCGATGTTGCGGTGCGGGTATACCGGTGGCCGGCCGTAGCCCGTCCCGTCTGCCGACTCGCCATACAGCTCCTCGTAATAGGCGCGCCCGACCCTGTCGATGACGCTCAATGCTCCGCTGAAACCCAAGGTGTGCCAGGGGTCGACTTTTCGACCGCCATGGCGCGCCAGACGCATGATCCAGGTCGCGTACTGTTTTTGCTCCTTGAGCGAGTCGCCGCTGATTACCGCGTGGACGCCGTCCCCCCAGCTGGCAGCGCGGACCATGAAATCCGCCATGCCCAGATAACAGCTGTTGCAGAAGGTGGTTCGCGCATCGCCAGCGGTCAGGTGGCCGCCCAGCAGCAGGTCGGAGCGATTCTGTTCACGACCCGCCGTGGAAAAGGGCAAATCGGGCTCGAAGATCTGCACGTACTGATGATCGATCACCAGCAGCTCGACCCTAGGGTCGTCGTGCAGAAACAGCGCCGAATAGCAGCGGTCGATGTTGCCCATTACCGCCGAGGTAATGCCCGCATGACGCATGTTGGCCACCCGCAGCCTGAACGTTGCCGGCCCGCGTGCGGCGATGGTCAGTTGCGCAGCACGCAACATGGCCACGGTATAGGCGCTGTCTTTGCCGCCGCTAAATGCCACCAACACTTTATAGCCGCCAATCCTGTCAATTCCGCCTGCGGCAACAATCAAACGCTGGATCAACAACTGCAGCGCTGTTCGTTCGTTGCGATTCAAATAACCCGACAGCCGCTGCAGCACTTGCTGATAGACATAGTTCATGGCTTGTTCGTGCATTGAACTCATGGTTTCACTACCCGACTGATCAGCCTGGCGACACTGTTGGCCATAAGAAGCTTGATACCCCTGCAGGAGGCTGGCCCAACCGTTATGGCCGCGGCGGACCGATTACCAGGCAAAGCAGAGGGCGGCAGGTCAATAGGCATCGACTCGTTCCTTGAGCATTTAATTATTGAAACTATTATCGACGCCTACAGAACAATTACAAGCCAGTCACTGCCGACACGTGAATGTTCTCCTTTCGGCAAATCCGAATCGGAATTATACAGGGCTGTTTAAAACTGTGTTTAGTAAAACGGGCAATGTATTGATTCGACTGCATTTAAAAGACTTGCCGACGCCACGCATGACGCGCGTTGATCAATATATTAAACACTCCATAAACAAAAAGCCTTCCAGAAGATTCGGGAAGGCTTAAGTGATACAACATGACCCGTGACTGACAGGGCGGATACCTTCAAATCGGTCTCCGGCACCTCAATCCCGACGCTGGATCAAAAGCGTCGAGCATTCAATGAGCGCGATGGTCTGCGCTCAGGATGGATCAACCTCAACCACCACACGACCGCCTACCGGGCAACCGTCCATCAAACGGTGGGCTTCGACCAGTTGATCGAAGGGAAACACTTTGGTGATCTGCGGCACCAGCATGCCATCCGCCGTCATCTGGTTGATGTCGCGCAACGCCCGCTTGATCGCCTCTTCGTCCTGCTTGATGCCCAACTCCGGCTTGCCGGTGAAGTTGCCCACGCAGTGCACAAAGAACTGAATGTTCTTCTGAAACGCTGCACACGCCGGGAACGGCGTCTGGTTGCCGCCTTGCAGGCCATAGAGAATCAGGCTGCCACGTGGCGCCAGCACATCACCCAGGATCGACATCTGCGGACCACCCAGACCGTCGAGGACAATGTCCACGCCGCGGTTGTCGGTGTAGCGGTTGATCGTCAGAAGCAAATCCTCTTCTTCGGTGACGATCACCTTGTCCGCGCCCATTTTCAGCAGGTATTCGCGGCACGCGTCGGTCTTGGTCGCCGCGATCACCTTGACGCCGAGCGCCTTGCCCAGCTGCAGGAACGCAGGCCCCGCGCAATGGCTGGCATCGGTCACCAGCGCCGTTTGCCCGGGTTTGGCCCGTGCCAGTTCAACGAACGCAAAGTATGCCACCAGCATCGGCGTGTAGTGGACGGCCGCCTGATTAGGCGTCAGCACGTCCGGGTAATGGGTCACGGAAGTGCGCGGCAACAGGATCAGCTCGCCATAGACCGGGTACACATTGACGTCAGCCGAAGGGAAGCTGGCCACCTTGTCGCCCACTTTCAGGTCGGTCACGCCATCGCCGATGGCAGTAATGACGCCCGCCATTTCGGAACCCAGACCGGCCGGCAGGCGAGCCTGGGATGAAGCCAGATTTTGTCGCCACAGCACGTCGTACCAGGTGACGCCGATCGCCTGGACGCGCACTTGCACCTCACCGGGTGCAGGCAACGCGACCGGCAGCTCTTCTACTTTGAGCACCTCGGCCGGACCGAACTGATGAAAACGGATCGTGCGGGACATTTCGAACCTCGCCTTATGAACCTTGATGCCCTGAACTCTATCCGGACGCCGCCGGTAACACTATCAGTGGCTATTAATAGTCAACATGCCTGCTGTCGATTCTGATGGGGCAAGCGGTCGCCGAATCTGTAGCAGCCGTCCCGGGCCTGCAGGGCGCACATTGTTGGGTGCTCACCGCGACATTGCAACCCGGTCGCCCAATATCGATGAATGCCGGGCGCCACGCTGGCTGCATCGACGCAGATTACAAAGGGCCAGTACATAGGGATTGGTGTGTTTCTGCCCGTCAAGGTTTCATCGGCGCCTATCGGCGGCAGCGCACGAAGCGCATTTCCAGACACGCCGGAAAATTCAACGATGCAGACAACCGGTATTTACCCGTAATATCCCTGCCTGAGTTGAACACGTGGCGTGCGTCTGGGCCGCCGCTGCTGTTTTGAACCTGTATCGACCCAATGTCCCCGAGACCCCCGTCATGAATCGCAACGACCTGCGTCGCGTCGACCTCAATCTGCTCATCGTTTTCGAAACACTGATGCATGAACGCAGCGTCACCCGCGCGGCCGAGAAGCTGTTCCTCGGTCAGCCGGCGATCAGTGCGGCGTTGTCGCGGTTGCGCGGGCTGTTCGACGATCCGCTGTTCGTGCGCACCGGCCGCAGCATGGAACCCACCGCGCGGGCCATCGAGATCTTTGGCCTGCTGTCCCCTGCCCTGGACTCCATTTCCACTGCCGTCAGCCGCGCCGCCGACTTCGACCCGGCCACCAGCACCGCCGTGTTCCGCATCGGCCTGTCCGATGAAGTCGAGTTCGCCCTACTCCCCTCACTGCTCAAGCGCCTGCGCTCGGAGGCCCCGGGCATCGTGCTGGTGGTGCGTCGCACCAACTACATCCTGATGCCCGCACTGCTGTCCTCCGGCGAAATCTCCATCGGCGTCAGCTACACCGACGACCTCCCCGCCAACGCCAAGCGCAAAGTGCTGCGCCGCAGCAAACCCAAACTGCTGCGCGCCGACACCATGCCAGGGCCGATCACCCTGGACGACTTCTGCGCCCGCCCCCACGCACTGGTGTCGTTTGCCGGCGACCTGGGCGGTTTCATCGACGAACACCTGGAAAAAATCGGCCGCAAACGCCACGTCGTGCTGGCGGTTCCGCAGTTCAACGGACTGGCCACGCTGATTGCCGGGACCGACATTGTAGCGACTGTGCCGGACTACGCGGCCACCGTGTTGACGGCTGCAGGGGGTGTGCGCTCGGAAGAGTTGCCGATCGAGTCGCGGACGTTCGAGCTGCACATGGCCTGGCGCGGGTCGCAGGACAATGACCCGGGGGAGAGATGGTTGCGGTCGCGGATTCAGATGTTTTTTGGGGATCCGGATAGTCTCTAGGCGCGTAGTAAACAACTCAGCTGGAACGGGGGAAACAGGTAGAACAGCTCATGGTAGCTATCCAGTCATGTGAAAATATTAGACGTGCAGAGGCGCAAATGTTGACGTTGATTCGGTACTCTTCGCTCCAGTCCTCCGATGAGCCCCTTTATCATGCCCCCTTCCCTCGTAACGAGCACCCTAGAGAGCATAATCTGCAGCGGGACTATGCCCGACTTGATCATATTGAGGCCGATGAATCGTAAAACATCTGCTGCTTGCATTTGATCTTATCGATGCAGATTGGCTCGACAATCAGGGGCAGCACGGTCCTCTTTTAAATATGGAAACTCCTTTCAGGCGTTCACTAACTTGGCAAAAAGGGAAGGGCCAACAGCATTTGCAGCTTCACAACTTTTTTGAATCGATGCCGATTTATCGCCTAAAACTGGAAGTGCCAAGGGGTAGCGGTTTTTTCGATCCCCCCCCCTTCCTGATCAACGTCAAGAGTCTTCCTTCCTGGCAGCCACTGGCGATTTGGAAAAAAACTGGTTTGAGCTTGAAATCTCCCGCATAAAGGATGCGTCTTGATGGGGCGTAAACCGCCTGACACGCTGATGCGCGGGCTCAGTGCGCCGACGGCAACTTCCACACACCACTGAATGGCTGCTTACGCGCACCGGATCACGGCGCCAGCGTCGCTGATCGCTTGCGCACGTAACCACTGGCCGGTACTTCAGTGATCTGTACGGACAGATCAACCTTGTGCTGCTGCATCAACGGCTCGAAGACGTCGGCGAGTACGGCGAGCAGCGCACTGCTGATCGCATGCCGTTTTTCATCATCTCCGGCCTTGCCGGACACCGTCGAGACGTTCAGGTGTATGAACTCCTGGCGCTCATCGCAATTGCCGATGAAGTAGCCGTCGTATCGAATGAGGCGCGTCTTGACCAAGTCCAGCCGCAGGCCGGATGCCTCGACGAGGGCATTATGAAGCCGTTGGCAGGCACCCTTGAAATCGACGTCCTCGCCAATTCCCGCGGAATATTCCAGATAAACCTGTGGCATGTTCAGCTCCTCAAGTGCAACCGAACGCCGACCGGCAATTGCCGGCCGGCGAGGTGCGTTTCAGCGGGTTGGAATGACGGGGAACTTAGGATGTTCCATGGGCATGTCGAGCGTCAGTCCGAGGGGGTCGGTTCGGTGATTGGACGCCCCGGTGTAGCGCGCCGAAACAGGCAGCCAGAGGGTCGAATACACCCAGCGCGGCGTGTTCGAGCTGTTGGCGGGGGCGGCGTGAATGACGTTCATGTCATGCACCGTGGCATCACCCGCTTTAAGGGAGATGGGCGGCGACATTTCAAATTCATCCAGCACCCACGGATGCTCGTCGATCAGCGTCACATCGTCGCTGCGGTTGAAGTACCGGCCGAGCATCCCCGCCCGATGGCTGCGGTTGAGAAACTGCATGGTGCCCATCTCAGGGGTGAGATCGACCAGCGCGATCCAGATGTTCAACGCGCCCTGGCGGTCCAGCGGGTGATGAGGAAAGTCCTGGTGCCAGGGGGTATCGCCCCCCGCTTCCGATTCAGGGTTCTTGGCGAATACGTGATCCGAATAGAAACGCACCTCCTCCCCCACCAGCTGTGACGCAATGCTGGCCAACTGAGGGGAATGACTGAGGGCCTTGATCTGCGGACAGGTGCTTGATACTTCATCCCAGCGCGCATACCAGCGGTAGGCATTCTCGATCTGCTTGCCCGGGTCGTTGCGGTCAACGGTGCGTGCAACCTCACCCATCCTTGTCTTGGCTTCCGTCAGCAGCATCTGCACCGTTTCAGCCGAGATCACGTTTTCAAGCTTCATCCATCCATTCGCCCGGAAATCCAGAACTTGCTGGGCGCTTAGCTGGACCGGCGCATAGCCTGGATTTGACTCAGTATTCATGACTGCTTGCATGTTCACTCTCCATAGCTTTCAGGGGTTATCGAGCACTGCTTCAGGTCGCCGATTGCACGGCCAATGGTTGCTTGCGCAGCAACAGGAGCGTCAACACCCAGCCCGTCGCCAACAGCAGCGAGGACAAGGCGATAACCTGGGCGAATCCGTGGCCGAACTGTGAGGCGTCGGCCACGTTGATCATCAGACTGAAGACCGCCACGCCCACCAGACCACCGACCTGGCGCGAGGCGTTGACGAGGGCCGAGGCAACTCCGGATTTGTCACCGCTGACGTGGTTGACGGCCGTCGCGGTGAGCGTGGGAACCGTCAGCGATATGCCGAAGCCGATAATGAACATCTGCAACGCGATATCCGCGTAGGGCGCGCCCCCTACGAAGGGCAACAAAGAGACGACCCCCAGCAATGCAATGGCCAGGCCCAGCGCGAGCAGGCGCCGTTCACCCAATTTGGGCAGCCACCGGGCTGCGAGCTGATTGCCGAAAAACAGCACGCCTGTCATCGGAAGGAAGGCCAGACCGGTGTTGATCACCGTGTAGTGGTTGACCTGCTGCAGAAAAATACTGAAAACGAAAATCAACCCGTAGAACACGAAGTTCACAATCACCCCCAGGATCGAGGCCAGGCTGAATGCGGGATTGCTGAAGACCGAAAGCGGCACCATGGGACGTGCCGAGCGCGACTCCACCCAGATAAACCCGATCACCCCGGCCACAAAGCACAGGGCGTGAACGATAACGCGCTCGTCAACACCGCGCGCCCGGCCCAGTTCGATCACCGCGTACGTCAGGTTAGCGAGAGTGAACAGCGCCAGCAGTTGTCCCCAGAGGTCGAACCCGCCTTTGTGGTTGGCGGCAATAGTGGGCGCGTTGGCCAGGCACAACACAATCCCGATCAGTCCGATGGGCAGGTTGATGAAAAAGATGCTGCGCCAGCCGAACATGCCGATCAGCAGACCGCCCACCACCGGCCCGGCGGCCAGGGCGATCCCTGCAACACCGGCCCAGAGCGCAATTGCTTTGCTGCGCTCGGCGGGGACGTCGTAGGCCAGACGTACCAGCGCCAGCGACGTCGGCACCAGCAATGCGGCACCGATGCCTTGCAGCGCGCGGAAACCTATCAGCATAGGTAACGTGTTCGCCACGCCACAGCCCAGTGAGGCCAGGGTGAACACCGCATACCCCGACAAAAACACTTTTTTGTGGCCAAACCGATCACCGAGTGCGCCGCCCGTGAGCAGAAACGAGGCGAACAGCAAGGTGTAAGCGTTCACGATCCACTGCAGTTGCAGTACATCCGTGGCGAACTCGGTCTTGAAGCTTTCCAGCGCCACGTTCACCACGCTCACATCGAGCAGCACCACGACGAAGCCCAGGCACGTGGCGAGCAGCGTGAGTTTTTTATTGCCGGAGTTATTCATGTCAACGCCTCATGGAAGATTGAATGCCGCGGGCAATGCGCAAAGCGCCGCCTCGATCTGCGATTTGAAGGCGCATGCCGCCGCGCGATGGACCTTCAGGGAACTGAAGGCAAGCGCTGCGTGCCACGTGCCGTTGAACCTGCCCAGGTGCAGGACGAACTCATAGTTGCCGCCGGAACGGTTGACGAGGGTGGAGAACCCCAGGACGCGGCCGGTCGGGGGCGTCAGAAAGCGGTCCAGCAGCCCGGTGTTAGTGAATGCCAGCGCTGGCCGCGTCGGATTGTCTGCTACGTCGACGTGGCGCACCGGGGTCGCCACCTTTGCACGGAGCTGAGCCTTGTCCTGGCTAACCACCCACCCGTAGCGCTCGATGCACCCCATCAAATCGAGGGGTTCGGCGCTGAACGTAGCCTTGCGCACGTCGATCAGGCAGGCCTTGCTCAAAGGCTCGGCGTGGCCGCTCGGATCACGCAGGGAATACGCCGTAAACAAATCCAGCGCGGGCACGCCGGTGTGCCGCAGGTAGCTGTAGGCAAATACCCCACCCCAGATAGCATTGCTCGTGAAACCCGATGTCTCGCGCAGTTGGCCGATGCGCTGCGCGGCGTCAGCACTGACCTGCAAGCGCAGGAAATCGGCGTAGCTGGCCTTGCCCGTCTCAATGGGGGACTCACGCCAATGATGCAGGCGCAGATGAAAAGCGCCCGGCTGCAAGTCATCGGCGCCGGACGGCGTCGAGCCGAGATAGAGGGTCAGGCTGTTGACCAGCCTGGCGGTGCTGTAGCCATCCGAAATGGCATGGTTACGTGTCAGGAGAATATGCGTCCTGGTGACCGCAGGATCAGGAACGACCAATGCGCGCCAGCCCTCCTGGTCGCCCAGCAAACAGTTCAGCTCAAGCTTGAGCAATGCGTCGGCGCACAACGGTGGTTGCGTTGCACAGAATGTTGCGTGCACGTGGTCTTCAACCTGCACGAAGCCATATCGTTGACTGCTGATGGGGACGATTTTCTGGCGCAGAAACGGGTAGTCGGCGATCAGTTGTGCAAACGCCTTGCGTGCTTGCACAGCGCTGACACAACCGGGCACCGTCAGCAATGAGGTCACTTGGGTGTTGCCATTGCGGTGCAAAAAGTTCTGATGAAAACGCTGTTCGGTTTCATCCAGCAAGCGATACGGTTGCATACCCGGCCTCCCTGGCAGTGCCTATCGGTCGATGAACTGCATCATTCGCTGTTCATATCGCGCACCGGCGACAGCCCACTGCCCCAGCAATGTCTCCACCGCCTGCAATTGCTCGCCGGTCAGCTCGACGGCATCGGCGGCAACGTTTTCCTCCAGGTAACTGACGCGCTTGGTGCCGGGGATTACCGCCATGTGCGGGCTACGAGTCAGCAGCCAGGCGAGCGCGAGCTGCGCGGGGGTCATCGACCAAGACCCAGCCAGCGCCTGAATCGAATCGGTCAGAAAGGTATTGGCGGCGAAATTCTCTTCTCGAAAACGCGGGTCCTGCTGACGGAAATCGCTGGCATCGTAATGTGTAGCGCTGGCAGCTTTGCCGGTCAAAAAGCCACGGCCCAAGGGGCAAAACGCTACGTAGCCAATGCCCAGGTTTTCCAGCAGCGGCAGGATCTCCTCCTCGACGTTGCGCTCCCAGAGCGAGTATTCACCCTGAATCACCGAGATCGGATGAGTCGCATGGGCACGCTCGATGGTGCGCTTGCCCACTTCGCAAAGGCCCAGGTATTTCACCTTGCCCTGCTCGACAAACCGCCCCATCGCGCCCACCACGTCCTCAATCGGTATCGATGGGTCTAGCCGATGCTGATACAGCACGTCGATGTAATCCGTGCCCAGCCGCTGGAGCGACTCATCGACGACTTTTTGCAGATTGCGCGTTGAGCTGTCCACACCGACGATCTGGTCGTCGACGATGCGGAAACCGAACTTCGTCGCGATTACCACCTCCTCTCGCCGCCCGGCAAACGCGCGTTGCAACAGCCGCTCATTGGTGAAAGGCCCATAGGCTTCGGCGGAATCGAAGAAGTCCACTCCCAGTTCCAGCGCACGGTGCAGTGTGCGCACCGACTCGGTGTCATCCGTCGCGCCATACCACTGGCTCATTCCCATGCAGCCCAATCCTATACGGCCTACGCGTAAACCCTGCGTGCCCAGCGTGATCTTGGAAACCATGGAATCGCCCTCCTTGTGATACTAGTCGTTCTACATAATTTTCAAATTCGCGCCCTCCCGTCAACACTTTGTTGCAATTTATTTTGTTTTGATGATCGGGAACAGGCGGACGTGATGCTACCCATCCTACTTTTATTAGCCATTTTTTCAGTGACTTACACACGTTTCGAGATGCTGGCCACGAACGCCTTTCAGAACCAATTCACTGGATCCAATAACTGGAAACACCTTGACACATAAAATTCGAACCGCTAAATACTGTCAACAGAGACATATCAGTCTCTCTTTCCATCCACGAGATCGAGGACGAACGCATGGGCAAGATGGACTCTTGGATCGACCGGTGGCAGCGCAGGGTGCCAGGCTTCAAAGCGGAATGCGCTCAGGCACGGGCGAACTATCTGGAAAGGCTCGACAACCCTCTCAGAGCACAAGAGCACGTGCTGGAGGACGTCGTTCATGTGTGCCACAAGTCGCTGTTCTGGAAAGAGAACGGCTTTCAGGTAAGTCACTCCAACGGCAGGATCACTCGCACCAATATTCCGGTCATGACCTATGACGGGTTCAAGGAAATCCTGATACGAGAAGGCCAGCAAAAAGGCGGAATACTCAGTTGCAGCCCGGTGGTGCGGTGGCTCAAAACCAGCGGAACCACCGGCGATTCGAAGCGCATTCCCTATACGCTGCATTGGATCCATCAATACCGGGTACCCGCCATCCAGGCGATGTGGGGGTTCTTCGCCGACGACTACCCCGCCCTGCACGCCAATCCGTGGGCCACGATGGATACGCAGACCGTTCGCGATCCGAGTACCGAATACGTCGAGGGGCTGCCCTACCAAGCCATCAGCAACCGACATCCGCAGGTCGGCAGCGGGGACTGGAACCCTCCCTGGTACGACGCCCCCTGGTTCAGCCCGACGCTGGATGCCAGCCATGAGCAGAAGATGTATGCGCGGCTTTTATGGACGCTGGGCCAGGATGTAAGGCTGCTCACCTCCATCAACCCCAGCACCCTGCTCTCCTTGCACCACTGCCTGCTGGAAAACCGCGAGCGCCTGCTGCGCGACGTGCATAACGGCGCGTGTACCGGCAGCCATCTGCGCCCGGCCGACCCTGTGGCGGCTCGCAGGCTGGAACAAGTGCTGGCATCTGACAGCGTTTCGCTGACCGATGTGTGGCCCGGCCTCGAGCGCTTCAGTTGCTGGACGGCCGCCTCGGCCAAGCTCTACAAACCGCAGTTGGAGCGGATCATGGGTCAGGCGAAGGTGCTGCCCTTCATGTCATGCGGGACCGAAGGCGTGGTGACCCTGCCAGTAGACGACGATCAGGACAGCCAGCCGCTGGCGGTCGATCAGGCTTTCTTCGAGTTCATCCCCGCTTCAGTCGACATGGACGCGCTGATCCGCGACCGCCTACAGCCGGAAACCGTTGCGCTCGACCAGTTAAAGGAAGGGGACGAATACCACCTGGTGATGTGGCAGGCCAACGGAATGGTCCGGTTGTACACCGGGGATATCTATCGCGTGCATGGTTACTACCATGGCGTGCCCCGCATCAGTTTCAGCCGGCGCAACGGTGTCATGCATTCCTTCACCGGCGAGAAAATCACCGAAACCCAATTGCATGAAGCCGTACAGATGTGCGGGATCCCCAATGCCGGGCTGTATTTATGCGCCCCGGTCTGGCGCGAAACGCCCTACTACGCCGTCGCCATCGAGGCAGCAGGCTCGCTCTGCGGCGAGTCGGAGACTCTGAGCCAATTACTGGACCGCCATCTGCAGGCGATCAACATCGAGTATGAGTCCAAACGCACCAGCAAGCGGCTGGGGCAAATCAAGGTCATCACCGTTCCTGGCAATGCCATCTCCATGGCCATCGAGCAGCAGAAGGCAGCCCGGAAAACGCTTCAGATCAAGTACAAGCCGTTCCAACCGGACCTGTCCCTGCTGGGCATCCAGCATTTCTGACCTTGAGAGGCATTCATGAACATGCATCTTTTTCAGCACATCATCGCCCGAGAAGTTCATTACATGGCGCAGGCAGGGCGCAGGATCGCCTTGCACGCGTGGCGTCCTCAACGGCCGCAGGGTGCCATCCTGTATTTCCATGGGCTGCAAAGCCACGCCGGCTGGCTGTGGTCGGTGGGCAACGCGTTTGCCAATCTGGGCATTGCGTTCTATGCACTGGACCGAGAAGGCTGCGGCATCAGCAGCGGGCAGAAACATCAGTTCCCGGACGTTCGCACGCTGCACGAGGACGCGCGGGCAGCCATTGATCACATTCGCCGCGAAGTGCCCGACGATATTCCGTTATCGCTCTTCGGGCATTGCCTGGGCGGGTCGGTGCTGGCAGCCATTGCGAGCTGCGCTTACGGCGAGCTCCCCTACGACAACCTCGTCATCTGCTCGGCATGGCTGGGCAAGATGCATGACCGCCTGAGCGAGCATGAGCGCGCGGACATCGACCTGGACGACAGGCAGAGCCTGTGGCACGCGGGCCTGAATGCCGAAGACTTCACGGCCAACCCGCACCTGATCGAGTTCATCCGCAACGACACCCTGGCCACCACTCACCTGCAGCATCGCGAACGCAAAAAACTGCTGGCACTGGAGAAGATTTATCTGGCTGCCGATGCCCAGCCGATTGATGCACCCAGCCTGTTCATTTGCGGCGACAAAGACCCTCTGGTGAATGTGAACGCCTCTGTACGGCATTTCCAGCGCCTGTGCACCAACGGCTCAACCTTGCTGGTCAACCAGGACAAGCACTATCTGTTCTTCACCGCTGCCATGGGTCAGATCGTGCAGTTCACCGCCGACTTCGTCAAAGCCAACGGACGCCTTGCTTATGACGCGGCCTGAGGTCTTCCTTGTCCGCCAGCCCATGGCCAGCCCGTTCATTCACGGCGCTCACCGACGGCAAACCTCCGATAGCGTTCTACTGCGCTGGGCACGTGGCCCCTACACCGGGATCGGCGAGTGCGCACCGCGCCGTTACGTGACGGGCGAAACTTGCGAGTCAGTACTCGGTGAGCTGCGCAGCATTGACTTCGACACTCTGGCGCGAGCATTGGCCAGCGAGGACCCGGTTGATCGCGGGCGCACGCTTTATGAGCAGGGCCTATCGTCCTTACCCGAGGGCGGCGTGGGCAACAACACACGGTGTCTGGTGGAAATGGCAGCGCTGGATAGCCTGGCCCGACAGGCGCAACTGCCGTTGTCCGCATACCTGCAGCGCGTCATCGGGCCAGACGCCCCGGCGCACCGCACCCTGCCCGCCGCGGTCAACATCACCCAAGTGCTCGACCTGTCACAGCCGGTTCAGGCATTCCTCGAGCAACGCAAACCCCGGCACTCGCTCAAGCTCAAGCTCGCCAGCGACCCGCACGCCAATCGTCAACGCCTGGAAGCCATCAGCACGCTGGAGCCGACGCTGGCGTTATATGTCGACCCGAACATGAGCTGGTCGCCGGAACAGTTGCACAGCAGCGCTGCGCAGTTTCGTGAACTGGATGTGGCGCTATTCGAGGAGCCGCTGCCCCAGGGCAGCCTGGAGGAATACCGGCGGGCCCGCCTCACGCATAACGTTGCGATCATGCTCGACGAATCGGTCACCTCACCCTCCACCCTTGAGCGGGCCTGGCAATGCGAGGCGCTGGATGCGGTGAACCTGCGCATCGCCAAATGCGGCGGCTTACTCGCCACGGCGAAGATGATCGAGCAATGTTTTCGCTGGGGCCTCCCGGTTTACCTGGGCGTTCAGGTTGCCGAGGTGGGGCCGTTGATCGCCGCGCATCGTGCTCTGCTGTCGGTTTACGACGGGTTCCTGGGTGTGGAGGCAGGCCAGCATGACCGGTTCTTTGACGTCACCATGATGGAGCCCATGCCGGTGATTGATCGACAGCAAAACGCCATTCACTTGCCCGTACCCACGCAACATGGCCTCGGTTGCGCGCTGACCCCGCACGTATTGCCCTTTCACTGTGCAACCGATGATGCCTCACCTCTCAACAATCCCCTTCACATGGAGCGTGCGCGATGAAGTATTTTTCCGATTTGCTTGTCGACCTGCTGATCAGTCAGGACATTGAGTACGTTTGCTTCAACCCCGGCGCCTCGTTTCGCGGCATTCATGACTCCCTTGTGCATCACCCGGACCCCGCAGTCCCGGCCATCCTGATGTGCTGCCACGAGGAAATCTCCGTGGCAATGGCCCACGGATATTACAAGGCCAGCGGCAAGCACATGGTGGTGCTGGTGCATGCCAACATTGGTTTACAGCACGCGAGCATGGCCATTTTCAATGCCTGGTGCGACCGGGTTCCGCTGCTGGTTCTGGGCGGCAATGGCCCGCTCGACGCTGCGCTGCGTCGTCCCTGGATCGACTGGATACACACCTCTCAAGGCATCGATAAACTGCTCTCGGGCTACACCAAGTGGACGGACATGCCGATTTCTCAGGTCGCCACCCTCGAATCGGTCCAGCGCGCGCTGAAACTCTGTGCCGCCGAACCCTATGCCCCCTGCTATATCGCCATCGACAGCGCGGTTCAGGAGGAGACTCTGGCGGACGGGTTTTCTCTACCCGCAGGCCCGGTGCGCAAGGAGCGCTTACCGGCGTTGGACGGTCAGCAACTGGCCGAATTGATCGACCGGCTGACGGCCGCGCAACGCCCTGTCATTGCCATTGATTACGCCGGACTGACCGATGATCAGGCCGAGCAGTTGCTGGGGATCGCCACCGCCGTGGGTGCAGCGATCATTACGCGCAATGGCCGCTACAACGTGCCCAATACCCATCCGCTGGTGTTCCAGGACCACGACGCCGAGGTCATGCACGGGTGCGATTTTCTGCTGGCGCTGGAAGTCCAGGACCTCTATGGCCTGCTGGCCAATTCTGGCGTGGCGCCGCACCCCGGGCTGTACATCGCGACCCTGGGCACCCACTCCCTGCTGATCAGCAGTTGGGTGGCCGACAGCCAGAAACTGATCAGTGCAGACCTGTCGCTGCATGCCAACGTCGCCGCGTCGATCACGCGCATTGCCCAGGCTGTGGCTGAATCTCCCGGGCAGACCGGGGCTGCCGAACGCATCCAGCGCATCACTGCACACAAGCAGGCACGTGGTCAGGCGCTGCTGGCACAGGTCAATCAGCCCGCCGACGGACTGACAATTGCCCAGGCGCTGGTCGCCATTCATGAAGCCATCGGCCACCACCCCTGGGTGCTGACCAATACCGGCAGCGTGACCATCGACACGCTGGTTCGCCAACTCTGGCCCATCGAGCGCAGTGCGGCCTACATCGGCATGAGCGGCGGGGCCGGCCTGGGTTATGGGCTGGGCGCCGCTATTGGCGCAGCCCTCGCCCATAAAGGCAGCGGCAATCTGTGCGTCAACCTGCAATCGGATGGCGACCTGCTCTATACACCCAGCGCGTTATGGACCCTGTCAGCCTATGACATTCCGCTGCTGGTACTGGTCATCAACAACCGCCTCTACCTCAACTCCAAACAGCACGCTGAACGCATCGCCGATTTGCGTCAGCGACCCAGTGACCTCTCCGGCCTGGGTACCAGTTTCCATGACAACGAGGTGGATTTCGTCGCGCTGGCCAAAACTTTTGACCTGTATTGCCCGGGCAGTGCCGACACTCCGGAGGCCATCCAGGAAAAGATCGTGGAGTGCCTGGCCTATATGGAAACTCACGGCAAACCCGCCCTGCTTGAAATCAAGACGCTTTAGGAGCTTCCAATGTCGATCATCTTCGAATGCGAACGGGACGGGCAGCGTTACGTGACCAGTCCCTCCACCAGCGGGCAGTACACGCTGTATCCACTCAACAGCTTGTACCATCTTCTTCGAGACACGCCAGCGGGCCAGCATCCCGGCGGACCGCTGGAATACCTGCGCGCCCGCGCCATCCAGCCGTTGACAGTGGAAGACCTGTCAGGCTTCGAGTTGCTCCCATGTCTGCTGCCTCCGGACCCGCGCCAAGGGATGGTGTGCGGCTTCGGCCTTACCCACCAGAGCAAAGTCGCGGAGCAACCGGCGCAGGACGAGCGGCCGGCTTTCTTTATCAAGGGCTTTGCCAACACCCTCAAACGCAGTGGCGACGTACTGCGCATGAGTCCCGGTGCGCTGTCGGCGTGTGAAGAAGCCGAAGTCGTGGCGCTGTTTCTGGTGGCGGAGAACGGACAGCCGGACTACATCGGCTACACCTTTGGCAACGACCTGACCGACATCGCACTTGCCAAGTCCAGGCGCAACTATCTGGCGTACGCCAAGCTCCAGCCCAGTGCCATTTCTCACCAATTCTTCCAGCAGCCACTGCCACAGCTGGTCCAGGGCCGAACATCCATCTATCGGGCGGGCGACCTGCACTGGGAGCAGCGTTTCAGTACGGGGCTGTCGTGCCTGTGCTATCAGGCGAGTGACCTCTTCGAGACCTTGTGGCAGCACCCTCCACTGCGCCTGCCGGGCACGCTGATCTATCTCTATATGGGCGCAGATCGCAACAGCGCCGACGCAGGTATCCAGCTCAGCCACGGCGACACGGTGGTGTGTGATTTCGAGAGCGGCCCCCGGCTGAGCAACCTGATCGAATGGGAGAACGCCCATGCTTAAGCGCATCGTGTTGTTGAAAACCCAGGACCCCGCCGCCTTGTCAGCGTTGCTGCAAGAACTGCACGGTTTCCCCGGACGTGTCCCGGGCCTGGTATCGGTCGAAGTCATTTTCGATAGCGGTGACCGCTCACTGGGCTTCGATCAGGGTTTCATCCTGACGTTTACCGACGACTCGGTACTCCCTGGCTGGCGAGAACACCCTTTGCACGCCGCCTTTCGCCCCAGATTACGCGCACTGACCGAGATGCTGATTTTCGATTACCCGCACACCGAGCCATCGCAGCAGAAGGAGGGTCATCATGACCACGTTTGAGCACAACACCCGGGTTCTGGTCATCGGTGGTTCCGCCGGTATCGGTTTTGCCATCGCCAAATTGTTCCACCGGCAAGGTGCGACCGTGACCCTCGCCGCGCGCAGCCTGGCGGGCCTGGATCAGGCGGCGCGGGACATCGGCCCGGACGTTGCCGTCGCCCAGCTCGATATCACGCAGCGTTCAGAACTGGAGCATTTCTTCGCCAGCTCCACCCGCTGGAATCACATAGTGGTCACGGCCGCATCGCTGACGTTCGGCCCTCTGCGAACGGTTGCTCTGGAAGACGCGCAACGGATCTTCGACAGCAAATTCTGGGCGGCCTACCACATTGCCCGACTTGCCCAGTTCGAAGACGGCGGGTCCCTGACGTTGGTCTCGGGCCGGTTCGCCCAGCGTGCCGGTCCTCAGACCGCCCTGATCAGCGCAGTTAACGCCTGTGTCGAGGGTTTCGCACGCGGACTGGCCAGCGAGCTGTCGCCGGTTCGGGTGAATGTGCTGTCGCCAGGGTTTGTGGACACGGGCATGCATCCCGAGGCACTGGTACAAAAAATGCGCCAGCGCAGTCAGTCTCTCCCCGTCAAGCGTATTGCGCAGCCTGAGGACATCGCTTCGGCGGCGCTTCTTCTGGCCAGCAACCCGATGATCAGCGGCACAGTATTGGCCGTTGACGGCGGGGACACGGTGACGTTCACCTGATAATTTGAAATCCGGGGGCGGAGCGTCGAACAGTCACTGATATAGAATGGTCTACATCAAAATGTTACGGCTTTCGCCCCTCACACTTTCCCGACTCTGGAGTTCTGAGTTGTCTGTATCGAAGAAGCAGCATGTCGTGGACACTGCCACTGCCCTATTTTCGCAGTACGGTTTTCACCCCGTGGGCGTTGACTGGATCATCGAGGCTTCCGGCGTCGCAAGGATGACGATGTATCGCAACTTCAACGGCAAGGAAGACTTGGTCAAAACTGTGTTGAGGCAGCGTTCCGAGTATCTGATCGGGCAGCTCAAGGCGCGTATGGATGATAAGCCCAGCCTGGACGAGAAAATCATTTCGATCTTCGACTGGCGGGGCCAGTGGTTCTGCTCGACCAGCTTCGCCGGCTGCCTGTTCGGCCGTGCCGTGGCGGAGTTTCCGGAACATTCGGACATTCGTGGGATTGCCCTCGATTACAAGCGCCAGTTGCTTGGGCTGGTCGAGAACGAAATGGCTCGGTACCACACGCCCGAGACCGCCAAGACCCTGGCCACCTACTTGTTGATGCTGCTCGATGGTGCGACGGTAAATGCCCAGGCCTTTGGCGAGCATCGCTTCGCCGGTGACGCGTGCGACGCAGCGCTGATGTTGCTGCGTTTTAACGTGGGCAAGCAGATCCGCTGATCCGCTGATCCGCTGCAGCGGCCCGGCTTTACTTGGTTTCGTGCCGTTCCGCAGGACCGGCTTCAGCCGGGCAGCATTTGCGGCTTAGAGCGGGTCAGGGTCGGCTGTTTCCGATGCCATTTCGGTGCTTCGAACAGTTGATGGCGAGGCATGGCGCGAGCCTCGTCATCGTCCAGCGTTGATCGGGGCAGTCAACTGCATTCAAAAACCGATGGTCGCGGACAGCAGGTAGGTCCTGGGGGTCGCCAGTGTCAAGCCGGGCTCGCTGTCATCCGAGGCGCCGGCGGAGGCCCAGTAACGCTTGTCCATGACGTTTTCGACATTGGCGCGCAGCGTGATGTCCTTCTGGTCGACTTTGAAGGCATAACGCGCACCTACATCGAACCGCTCGGACGAATCGATGCTTTTGTTGTTGGCCTGGTCCAGATACTGCGAACTGGTGTAAATCCCCCGTCCGGTCAGGGTCAGGCCCTTGACCTGCGGCACGTCCCACTCGGCACTCAGGTTGACGTTGTATTCGGGCGTGGCAGGTGCCCGGTTGCCGTCGAACTGACCGTTGACGGTGTGGGTGAGTTCGCTGTCGATGTTCATCACCCCGCCCAGCAGGCGGAAGCCCTTGAGGGGTTCGCCGAACATCGTCAGCTCGACACCGTCATTCTGACGCTTGCCATTGGGGCCGAAGACCCGCGACGTGGCGTTGGTCTCGTAAGCCGGCTGCTTGATACGGAACACACTGGCGGTGAACGCATACGATCCCAGGTCATACTTGGCACCGACTTCGACCTGACGACTGACGAACGGCGGGAATATCTCGTCCTCATTAATCGAGGTAGACGGCGCGATTTTGCCCTGGCTCAGGCCTTCCATGTAGTTGGCGTACACCGACAAGTCATCAGTCACCTTGTACAGAATGCCACCTGAAGGCGAGACCTTCTCCTCGTCGTAGGCGGTGTCACCCTTGACGTTGTCAGTCCAGTCATCAACCTTGACCCGCTGCCAGCGGGCACCGAGTGTCAGCAGCAGGCGGTCATCGAAAAAACCCAGTGTGTCGGTCAAGGCCAGGCCGCTGAAACGGTTTTCGGTATAGACCTTGGCGTCGGATCGAGTCGGGTTGACGGGAGTCGGCGTCTCGACCGGGTCGTACAGGTTGCTGGGCGAGGACGCATAGCGCGCGCCGCCGTTCTCGAAGTCCATGTAGAAATAGCTGGCAGCCAGATTGACCTCGTGGCTGGCCGGACCGGTGTGGAACCAGTTGCGCACCCCGGCGTTGGCCGTCCGGACATTTTCGTCACGGGTAAAGTCGCGGGGCTGCACGCTGAAGTCACCCGCATTGTTGGTCACCGACACCGCATGGCGCAGGAACTCATGGTTGCTTTTGCGCGCACCGACGCCGCCGTAGAGCATGACCGAATCATTGACGTCGTACTCGGCATTCACCGCCCCGAAGGTGTCACGGGTGCGCGCCTTGCTCCAGGCCTGCGCATAGTTGTCGCGCACATCGCCGACGTTGGGCACTTTGGCGTTGGCACCGACCTGCACGCGCTCCTGGGGTGCGTCGGTGTCACGTTCGGTGTGACCGATATCGGTCGACAGGCGCAAGCGCTCGCCCCGGAAGTCCAGCCCCAGCACCGCCATCTCGCGGTCGACGCTCTGGTGGTCCCACTCGGTATCGCCAGATTGCTTCACGCCGTTGAAGCGGATGCCGAACCTGTCGTCCTCACCGAACCGGCGAGCCACGTCCACAGCGGTGCCGACTTGTCCCTTGGAGGCATAGCGGGTAGTGAATTCGGTGATAGGTTTGTCGGTTGCCCGTTTCGGCACCACGTTGATGCCCCCGCCGACGCTGCCACGGGGCGAGATGCCGTTGAGCATCTGGCTGGGGCCTTTAAGGATGTCGACCCGCTCGGCCATCTCCATGTCGATGGTGTAGGTGGGCAGGATGCCGTAAAGACCGTTGTAGGAAACGTCACTGTTGAACAGGCTGAGACCACGAATGGTGAACTGTTCGTACCGTCCGCCCGCCGGGTTGGTGGAGCGCACCGACGGGTCACTGGCAATCAGGTCGCCCAACGTGCGGGCCTGCTGGTTTTTCACCGCCTCCTGGGTGTAGGTGGTCATGCTGAACGGCGTTTCCATGAAATCCCGCGAGCCGAGCATGCCTTGCGAGCCTTTGCGCGCCACCTGACCGCCTGCATATTCCTGACCGTCTGTGGAGCCTACGTCGCCGACAATCGACGTCGGCGCCAGTTGCAGGCTCGTGCTTTGAACGGCAGGAATCAGCGTGTACGCCTGATCGCCGACGGACACCAGTTGCAGGCCAGTGCCCTGCAACAGTCGCGTGAAGCCTTCTTCGACTGCGAAGTCGCCCGACAGCCCGGCGCTGTTACGTCCGTTCACCAGCGCAGGGTCTACCGACAGGTTGACGCCGGCCTGTCCGGCAAACCGGGTGAGCGCGGCACTCAGCGTGCCAGCAGGCACTTCGTAGGCGCGCCTGTTCGCGGTGTCGGCCCAGCTGGTAGAGATGAACAGAGGACTGGAATTCAGGGTCAGCAACAGACTGAAATGCAACAGCGGGCGCAAACGGTGGGGAGACACTGCGGACATAAAGGGAAGCTCTCGTCATTTTTTTTCACTACCTGGAATGACCGGCGGGACGAAAAAAAGGGACAGGCTTCACGCACTATTTCTTTGGGGGGCGGTTTTTCGGGGGGCCAGGGTGACCCAGTAGCGAGTACGCATATGAATGTCTACCGGCAGACTGGCTGCCAGCAGCGACAGAACCCGGTCGGTGTTATCGAGCTTGAAACTGCCGGTTACCCGTAATGCTTCAAGCTCGGGCTCCCAACGCAGCAGGCCGGGGCGGTATCGACCGAGCTCTCGCAGAAAATCGCCCAACGGCTGATTCTGCGCAGTCAGCACGCCGTCTCGCCAGCCGGGCAGCATGGCGTCGAACGCGGTGACTGGCCCTGCGCCGTCTGTGCGGAGGCTGATCTGCTGTTGCGCCTGCAAAACCAGCGCAGGGCCTTGCAACGGATGGACCTGCACCGAGCCGCGGACCACCGAGACCCGGCAGCCGTTCGGGTCAAGACGCACGCAGACCTCACCCTGACTGACCCTGACACGACCGTAGGGACCGTCGATGGACAACGGCGCGCTACCCGGCACGTTGAGTGCGATTTCTCCGCGTATCAGCGTGATCTGCCGGGCACCGAGATCGACGTTGACGGCGCTGTCGGTGTTCAGCTGCAGGACACTGCCATCGGCCAGTGTCAGTCGCTGGTGTTCTCCAATAGCGGTGTGCAGGTCGGCGCGCCAGACCTCCAGCGGTAACTGACGTGCCAGCAGCCATACCGCCGGAGCCAGTGCGACAACCCCCAATGCCCTTTTCAGCGCGGCACGTCGAGCCGGGTCGGGACGGTCCAGCGTCGCCATTGCCAGATTGGCCGGCAAGGCCGAAAAACGCTGTCGCAGTTGCTGAGCCTTTTGCCAGGCGCGCTCGTTGTCGACCGCACTGTCGCGCCAGTGCTGCAGCATGAGGTGATCTTCTTCACTGGCACTGCCGGATTCGAGCAGCGCCAGCCATCGTGCAGCGCTGCGAATCACCTCGCGCTCTTCGTTCGAAGGTGACGACCGAATCACCAATCCACCAGCAGGCAGTGCTCATAGGCTTGCGCCATGTAGCGTTTGACGGTGCGCTCCGACACTTCAAGGCGCTGCGCAATGTCGCGGTAGCCCAGGCCTTCGAGCTGACTCCAGAGAAATGCCCGGCGTACCGCCGCCGGCAGACCGTCCAGCAACTCGTCGAGTGCTTGCAGGGTTTCCAGCAGCAGCCAACGCTGTTCGGGGGACGGCACGCTGTCCTCAGGCAACCGGGCCAACGCCTCCAGATAGGCCTGCTCAAGACTGCGCCGCGTGTAGAAATTGCTGAGCAGGCGCTTGCCCACGGTCAGCAAAAATGCCCGTGGTTCCCGCATATCGGCGATCTGTTGCGAGCTGGACAACACCCGTAAAAAGGTGTCCTGACTCAGGTCCGCCGCATCCCAGGCATTGCCCATTCGCTTGCGCAGCCAGTTTTCAAGCCAGCCGTGATGGTCGCGGTACAGGGAATGCAGGGTCTGCGGAGGGAGCGTCGCTGTGTCAATCATGACAGGAGCCTTGAGCGATGGATGCGCCAAATGCGAATGATTCTAATCAGTGCGCTATGCCGAGTCCATGCTCTTTTATTAAAAGGCCCGAACTAGCGCCTCAGCGCATCACCGCTAGATGACGCCGAGACACGGGCGTTCTCACGCCTTCAGCTTGCGCGCCAGGAAATCCCGAATGTACTGCGCTATCTCGGCCGCATGGGTCTCCAGCGCAAAGTGTCCGGCGTCCAGAAGATGGACCTCGGCGTTGGGGATGTCCTTGCGAAACGCCAGCGCACCCGGCGGGATGAAGGCCGGGTCGTGCTCGCCCCATACGGCGAGCAACGGCGGTTGGTGCGTGCGCAGATACGCCTGGAACGCGGGATAGGCGGCGACGTTGGTGCGGTAGTCGAGAATCAGGTCCAGCTGGATGTCCTCCGCGCCGGGCCGGGCCATGTAAAAAATGTCCAGGTTGTAGCCGTCGGGCGAGAGCTTCTCGGGATCGGCACCGGTGCCGTATTGCCAATCACGAATGGTCTTCGGCGACAGCGACGGGCGACAGGCTTCGCGGTTGGCCGCCGAAGGATCACGCCAATAGGCTTGCCACGGATCCCACTGATCGCTGAAGCCTTCAAGGTAGGCGTTACCGTTCTGGCTGATGATGGCCGTCACCTTTTCCGGGTTGGCGGCGGCGAGGCGCAGGCCGGTGGGCGCCCCGTAGTCGAACAGATACAGCGCGTATTGAGTCAGCCCCAGCGCCTCGGTGAACCCTTCGACCACCTTGTAGAGGTTGTCGAAGGTGTAATCGAACTGGCCCCGCGGCGGGGCTTGGGTGTTGCCGAAACCGGGCAAATCCGGCGCGATCAGGCGGTACTGGCTGGCCAGCAATGGCATCAAGGTGCGGAACATGTGGCTTGCGCTCGGGAAGCCGTGGAGCAGCAAAAGCACAGGAGCGTCTTTGGCACCGACTTCGCGGTAGAACACCTCGACGTCGCCGACCTTTTGCGTGTGGAACCTGACATCGAATGCATCATCGACCTCAATGCTGCCCTGCTGAGCGGATGGGAGTGAGCTGGCGGATGCAGCGCCCACGAATGAAGCAGCGGCCGCGGACGCTGCTCCCATCGCGGACGCTTGCAAGATGCCGCGGCGACTGATGCCAGGCTTGATGTTCGACGAGGTGGCCGGATCGATGGTAGTCATTGGGAGACCTGCATGAGTGGATTCATGCTGAAGCCTATTGCCGGCAGTGACCGTCGTGAATCACCAGAAAACTCAACTCACCATTGCGGTTTTTGCAACGTTACCAAGCCTCATGTGAGCAGCGATAGCAAACGCAGTCCCGCTCAGAGCCCGCGTGCATTCAGTAGGGCCGGCTTTAGCCGGGAATGCATCAGTGGTCAGGCTGCAAATGTGTGGTGTTGATGCCGGCCTCTTCCCGGCTGAAGCGGGTCCCACTAAAAGCACTGTGCATCCCGTGCGACCGGCTTGGAATTTCATTGGGGCTTAGGGTGGATCAACGCCATAAGCCTTCAAATAATGGAGGTATAGAAAACGCTTCGGGGCGGTGCAGCCTATCAATTGCAGACCTTTTATGACGCCGAACATCATTACCACTGATAGTTACCTTCGTGTCATTCGATTCGTGCAATAACACCCCCGAGAACATTATCCGCCCATCTCAATAACATCGGCGGATTCTCCCATGCTTCAGTCTTTAACTCCTTTGCGCTATCCCCTCGCCGCGTTGACCCTTGTGGTCATCAGCGCGTGCGGCCGGACGCCTGAAGCGACGGTTGCGCCGGCGGCGGCGAAAGTCAACGTGGCCAAGGTGATCGAGCAACCGGTCAACGAGTGGGACGAAGTCACCGCCCGCCTGGAATCGCCGGAGACCGTTCAGGTTCGTCCGCGTGTTTCCGGCCAGATCGATTCGGTTGCCTTCACTGATGGCGCGTTGGTGAAGAAAGGCGACCTGCTGTTCCAGATCGACCCCCGCCCGTTCGAAGCGGAAGTGCATCGTCTGGAAGCGCAACTGCAGCAGTCCAAGGCCGCTGCCCAGCGCAGCACCAATGAAGCCCAACGCGGCGAACGCCTGCGCACTAATAATGCGATCTCCGCCGAACTCGCCGACTCACGCACCACCACCGCCCAGGAATCCAAAGCCGCCGTTGCCGCCATCCAGGCACAGCTTGATCTGGCGCGCCTGAACCTGAGTTTTACCCGCGTTACGGCACCCATCACCGGCCGCGTCAGCCGTGCGGAAATCACCGCCGGCAACATCGTGACCGCCGATCAGACCATCCTCACCAGCCTGGTCTCGACCGACAAGGTCTACGCCTACTTCGACGCCGACGAGCGCGTGTTCCTCAAATACAACCAGCTGGCCCGCGACGGCAAGCGCGGCGCAACGACGCCGGTGTACATGGGACTGTCCAACGAAGCGGAAAACCCGCACCTGGGTCAGATGAACTTCGTCGACAACCAGGTCAATCCGCGCACCGGCACCATCCGTGGCCGGGCCGTGTTCGACAACAGCAAGGGCGAATACACCCCGGGCCTGTACGCACGCCTGAAGCTAGTTGGCAGCGGCACCTATTCGGCCATGCTGATCAAGGACGAAGCGGTCGGCACCGACCTGGGCAAGAAATTCGTGCTGGTGGTCGACAAGGACAACAAGGCGATCTACCGCAGCGTTGATCTGGGGCCGAAGCTTGAAGGCTTGCGCATCGTGCGCAGCGGTCTGAGCAAAGACGACCGCATCGTCGTCACCGGCCTGCAGCGCGTGCGTCCGGGTTCACCGGTTGACCCCCAGGACACGCCGATGGCCAGCGACGAAACACTCACCGCACTGCAACAACAACGCCAGGCGCTCGAAGCCAGCAACGCACCCAAGGCCCAGCCCAAGTTGGACGCCAAGGTCGCTGCTTCCGCCACGCCACGCGGTTAAGGAACACACACGATGAATTTCTCCAAGTTCTTTATCACGCGGCCGATCTTCGCGGCGGTGCTCTCGCTGCTGATCCTGATCGCCGGCGCGATCTCGCTGTTCCAGCTGCCGATCAGTGAATACCCGGAAGTCGTGCCGCCGACCGTTGTCGTGCGCGCCAACTTCCCCGGCGCCAACCCGAAAGTGATCGGCGAAACCGTCGCCGCGCCACTGGAACAGGCGATCACCGGCGTCGAGAACATGCTCTACATGTCCTCCCAGGCCACGGCCGACGGCAAGCTGACCCTGACCATCACCTTTGCGCTGGGGACCAACCTCGACACCGCGCAAGTGCAGGTGCAGAACCGGGTCACCCGGACCGAGCCGAAGCTGCCGGAAGAAGTGACACGCATCGGTATTACGGTCGACAAGGCCTCGCCTGACCTGACGATGGTGGTCCACCTGACCTCGCCGGATCAGCGTTACGACATGCTGTACCTGTCCAACTACGCGGTCCTCAACATCAAGGACGAGCTGGCGCGCCTGAACGGTGTCGGCGACGTGCAGCTGTTCGGCATGGGCGACTACTCGCTGCGTGTCTGGCTCGACCCGAACAAAACCGCTTCGCGCAACATCACGGCGACCGACGTGGTCAACGCCATTCGCGAGCAGAACCGCCAGGTGGCCGCCGGTCAACTGGGCGCACCGCCCTCCCCGAGCGCCACCAGCTTCCAGATGTCGATCAACACCCAGGGCCGTCTGGTCTCTGAAGAAGAGTTCGAGAACATCATCGTGCGCGCCGGCGACAACGGCGAAATCACCCGGGTCAAAGATATCGCTCGCGTCGAACTGGGTTCCAGCCAGTACGCCTTGCGCTCGTTGCTGAACAACCAGCCGGCGGTGGCGATCCCGATCTTCCAGCGCCCGGGCTCCAACGCCATCGACATTTCCAACGAAGTGCGCGGCGAGATGGAACAGCTGAAGAAAAACTTCCCGGAAGGCATGGACTACAGCATCGTCTATGACCCGACGATCTTCGTGCGCGGCTCCATCGAGGCGGTGGTTCACACGCTCTTCGAAGCGCTGATCCTCGTCGTACTCGTGGTGATTCTGTTCCTGCAGACCTGGCGCGCTTCGATCATCCCGCTGGCCGCCGTACCGGTGTCGCTGATCGGTACCTTCGCGGTCATGCACCTGTTCGGCTTCTCCCTCAACGCGCTGTCGCTGTTCGGGCTGGTACTGGCGATCGGTATCGTCGTGGACGACGCCATCGTGGTCGTGGAGAACGTCGAGCGGAACATCGAGCTGGGTCATGAACCGATGGAGGCCACACAGATCGCCATGCGTGAAGTGACCGGCCCGATCATCGCCACGGCCCTGGTGCTGTGTGCGGTGTTCATTCCGGCGGCGTTCATCTCCGGGCTGACCGGGCAATTCTATAAACAGTTTGCGCTGACGATTGCCATCTCGACGGTGATCTCGGCCTTTAACTCCCTGACCCTGTCACCTGCCCTGGCGGCCGTGCTGCTGCGCGCTCACGATGCACCGAAGGATGGCTTCTCGCGCTTCCTCGACAAGCTGTTCGGCGCCTGGCTGTTCCGGCCATTTAACCGATTCTTCGTCAAGGCCAGTAACGGTTATGTGAGCACGGTGGGTCGGGTGATCCGCGTCAGCGGTGTGGCGCTGGTGGTGTACGCCGGCCTGATCGTCATGACCTGGCTGGGTTTCTCCACCACGCCAACCGGTTTCGTGCCGGCGCAGGATAAACAGTACCTGGTGGCGTTCGCGCAATTGCCGGACGCCGCGAGCCTGGACCGCACCGAAGACGTGATCAAGCGCATGTCCGACATCGCGCTGAAGCAACCGGGCGTTGAAAGCGCCGTGGCCTTCCCGGGCTTGTCCATCAACGGTTTCACCAACAGCCCGAACTCCGGCATCGTGTTCGTCACGCTCAAACCGTTCGAAGATCGCACGGCAGCCGACCAGTCGGCCGGTGCCATCGCCGGCGCCCTCAACGGCAAATATGCGGGGATTCAGGAAGCCTACATGGCGATCTTCCCGCCGCCGCCGGTACAAGGCCTGGGCACGATCGGCGGTTTCCGTCTGCAGATCGAAGACCGCGGCAACCTGGGTTACGACGAGCTGTACAAAGAGACGATGAACATCATCGGCAAGAGCCGCAGCGTGCCGGAACTGGCGGCGCTGTTCACCAGCTACACGGTGAACGTGCCCCAGGTCGATGCCGCCATCGACCGCGAGAAGGCCAAGACCCTCGGCGTGCCGATCAGCGACATCTTCGACACCCTGCAGGTCTACCTGGGCTCGCTGTACGCCAACGACTTCAACCGTTTCGGCCGGACCTATCAGGTCAACGTGCAGGCTGAGCAGCAGTTCCGTCAGGACGCTGAACAGATCGGTCAACTGAAAGTGCGCAACAACCGTGGCGAAATGATCCCGTTGGCGACACTGCTGAAAGTCACCAACACCTCGGGCCCGGACCGCGTCATGCACTACAACGGCTTCATCACTGCCGAGATCAACGGCGCGGCGGGTCCGGGTTTCAGCTCGGGTCAGGCGCAGGTGGCGATGGAAAAACTGCTCAAGGAAGAACTGCCCAACGGCATGACCTACGAGTGGACCGACCTGACCTACCAACAGATCCTGTCGGGCAACACCGCGTTGCTGGTCTTCCCGCTCTGCGTGCTGCTGGCGTTCCTGGTACTGGCCGCACTGTATGAAAGCTGGAGCCTGCCGCTGGCGGTGATCCTGATCGTACCGATGACCCTGCTGTCGGCCATTGCCGGTGTGATCATCGCCGGGAGCGACAACAACATCTTCACCCAGATCGGCCTGATCGTACTGGTGGGCCTGGCGTGCAAGAACGCGATTCTGATCGTCGAGTTCGCCAAGGATGAGCAGGACAAGGGCAAGACCCCGCTGGAAGCTGTGCTTGAAGCCTGCCGCCTGCGTCTGCGGCCGATCCTGATGACCTCCTTCGCGTTCATCATGGGTGTGGTGCCGCTGGTGCTGTCCAGCGGCGCCGGTGCCGAGATGCGTCATGCCATGGGCGTGGCGGTGTTCTCCGGGATGCTCGGTGTGACCTTCTTCGGTCTGCTGTTGACGCCGGTCTTCTATGTACTGATCCGTAACTACGTTGGACGCAAAGAGGCGCGCAAGGCGGCCAAGGCACAACGCATTCAGACCACCGCCCCGGAGGCTCATTGATGAAGGCTGCAAAACTCTTCCTGCCGAGCCTGTTGGTGATGGCGCTGGCGGCCTGCGCCGTCGGCCCGGACTACAAGAAGCCGGAAACCGCGGCGGCCAACATCCAGGCCGCCACCCAGCGGGCCTATGACCGCAGCCACATCGAGACCATCTGGTGGCAGCAGTTCGACGACCCGACGCTGAACAAGCTGGTCGCCGAATCGCTGCAGGGCAACCGCGAGTTACGCGTCGCCTTCGCCCGCCTGAAGGCGTCCCGTGCGATTCGGGACGACATCAGCAACGACGCCATGCCGGTGGTGACCAGCCGCGCGAGCAGCCAGATCGGCCGCGGTCAGGTGCCCGGGCAGACTGAACAGCGCATCAATCAGGAACGTTACGACCTGGGCCTGGACATGGCCTGGGAACTGGACCTGTTCGGCCGTATCCAGCGCGAGCTGGAAGCCAGCGATGCCGACCAACAGGCTGCCGAAGCAAACCTCTACCAGCTGCAGGTGACGATGATTGCCGAGCTGGTCGACGCCTACGGCCAACTGCGTGGCGCCCAACTGCGCGAGAACATCGCCCGGGACAACCTGAAAAACCAGCAGGAATCCCGCCGGGTGACTGCCCAACTGCGTGACGAAGGCGTGGGCAACGAGCTCGACGTGGTGCGTTCCGACGCGCGTCTGGCGGCAGTGGAAGCGACCATTCCGCAGCTTCAGGCGGAACAGGTGCGCGAACGCAACCGCATCGCCACTCTCCTCGGCGAACGGCCGGACGCCATGACCGTCACGCTGGCCCCGGCCAAACTGCCCGCGATCTCCAAGGCGCTGCCGATCGGTGATCCGACCAAGCTGCTGGAAAACCGCCCGGACGTGCGCAGCGCCGAGCGGCAACTGGCGGCGCAAACCGCGCGGATTGGCGTGCAGACCGCCGACCTGTTCCCACGGGTCAGCCTCAGCGGTTTCCTTGGATTCACGGCCAGCCGCGGTTCGCAGATTGGTTCCGGCGCAGCACAAGCGTGGGGCCTTGGCCCAAGCATCACCTGGGCGGCGTTTGACTTGGGCAGCGTGAGGGCGCGGATTCGCGGCGCCAATGCCGATGCCGAAGGCGCGCTGGCCAATTACGAGCAGCAAGTGCTGCTGGCCCTGGAAGAAACCGAAAACGCGTTCAGCGACTACGACAAGCGTCAGCAGCGTCTGGTGTCGCTGGTGCGGCAGAGTGAAGCCAGCCGATCGGCGGCCAATCTGGCGAACATCCAGTACCGGGAAGGCACCGCTGATTTCCTCGTGCTGCTGGACGCCGAACGTGAGCGTCTGGCCGCCGAAGACAGCCAGGCCCTGGCCGAAATCGATCTGTATCGCGGCATCGTGGCCATCTACAAGGCTCTCGGCGGTGGCTGGCAGCCGAACGCCTGAGGTCACGGGATGAACGGCGGGCTCGCTCAACCGGCAGCAGATCTGCAGCGCTGATCTGCTGCTCTCGAAGGCCCCGGACCCACCAGGTTCGGGGCTTTTTTCTGGACCGTGGATAAACACCGCACGAGCGCGCGAGGACGGCACCCTTCCCCACAGGGTTTGACACTCGGCGGTCTCTCCCCGAAGCTGCTGCACACGCACACACGGAAACCGATATGTCTGAGTCGTCTTCCCGGCGCACACCTGCCCAGCTCAAGGCTCGACGTCGCTGGCAGGTGGCAATTGCGCTGGCGCTGTTGCTGCTGATCATCGCCATGGCGATGCTGGTGCGAAACTGGCACGCGCCGCCGGCCGCCCCCCAGGTCAATCACAGCTATGCCGAAGCACTGGAGCAGGCCCACGGCGGCAAGCCCGGCGCCGCGCGCGTGCTGTATCAGCAATTCACCCGCACCGACCTGTCGGACATTCGCCGCGCCGGCCTGCTCGCCGAACTGGTGAATTACCCCAGCACCCAGGCGATGAAAATTCTGCGCGGCGATCTCAAGCGCCCCGCTGCGCTGGTTCAACAGGCGGCCATTCAGACGGTGACCGCCATGCTGCCGGAAGATCAACGCACCACGCTGATCGGCCCCCTGCTGGACGATGCCGATGATCAGGTGCGCTTCAGCGCGGTGCGCGCCTTGCTACCGCTGAGCCCGGATGAGCTGGGCCTGTATTACGGCGCGCTGCAGGAAGCCGCTCAACAGTATGAGCAGGCACTGAGCGCCGAACCGCCAAGCGGGCAACGTCAGCTCGCGCTCGCCCAGCTGTACCTCAACAACGGCACCCCGCAAAAGGCGATCGAGGCGCTGGAACTGGCCGCAAAGCTGGAACCGGACAACCTGGAGGCGGGGCTGGCACTGGTGCAGGTGCTCGACCGTCAGGGTCAGGCCGATCGTTCACGCCAGTTGCTCGCCCAGTGGCTGGAAAAACAGCCCCAGTCGGCCCTGGCGCAACACGCACTCGGCCAATGGCTGCTGCGGCATAAACAGAATGAGTACGCGCTGCTTCCGCTGACCCGGGCCATTGAGCTGGAACCGGATAACACCGGTTACCGTTATGACCTCGCCGTGGCGCTTCACGATCTTGATCAGCTCGAAGCGGCGCAGCGGCAGCTGGAAGACATTCTGCAGCGCGCACCCGCCGATCGCCGCGCGAGGATTCTGCTGATTCGTTACTGGACGGAGGCCGGGCAGCTACAGAAAGTGCAGGTGCTGCTGGCTGAACTGGAGCAGCTCAACGCCGATGATCCTGCCCTGCAGCAGGGGCTTTAGCACCTCATTACGCGCCCCCGACAGGCGGAAGTACGCTGTCCATCCCATCCAGGAAACGATTCATATTGATGAGTGCGTCGCGCCGGCTTGATCGGGTTAACCTTGTCCGTGATCCGGCACGTCAGGGCTTCAAGCGACGAACGCGTGCTTGCAGCAGCGTGCACTACTCAGAAGAGAGTCCCCATCATGGCAGTGCAGAAACCAACGCCGATCATCGTTTTCGACGTGAACGAAACCTTACTCGACATCACCACCCTTGAGCCTCTGTTTGAGCGGGTGTTCGGTGATCGAGCCCTGTTGCGCGAGTGGTTCGCCAACCTGATCCTCTATTCGCAAACGATGACCTTGTGCGGCCTTTACACCCCGTTTGGCAAACTGGCCGCAGGCACGCTGCGCATGCTCGCGTCTGTCCATCAGGTCGACCTGGCCGCCAGTGATATCGATGACTTCCAGGCACGGATGGGTAACATGCCAGCACACCCTGATGTGCTGCCGGCACTCAACGGCTTGCGTGACGCCGGCTTTCGGCTGGTGACGCTGAGTAACTCGGCCAGCGGTGCATCCCCTTCGGCCCTTGAGCGCGCCGGGTTAGCGACATTCTTCGAGCGCAGTTTCAGCGTAGAGACCGTTAAAAAATTCAAGCCTGCTGCGCAAACCTACCAGATGGTTTCCCGGGAGCTGAATGTCGAACTGGCGGACCTGCTTGTGGTGGCGTGTCATTTTTGGGACACGGCGGGCGCCCAGGCGGCAGGGTGCCTCGGCGCCCTGCTGACCCGGCCGTACAACGCACCGCTCCTGATAGATGAAATGCCGCTTCCCGACCTGATGGCCCCCGAGTTGGGCGACCTGGCCGAGCAGATCATTCAACGCTGGGGCGGGCCGGCGTAGTCTGACGCCTCACTGGCTGACGTGGTTTGCTCTGTGCAGGTACGCGGCTGTTTGCCGCCGCGTTTGAGATGGCACAGTTTCCATTGGCGCTAAAGTATAAGAAATTACTTACAACGTTTAGCGCCCATTATTGTTTTTTTGTCAGACCCGCTTATGGTCGCCCGGATGTTTCACTTAACAATCAGTCATCCGCTATTTTACAACGCGTAAAAAACGTGCATTATTTACTCGCGCCACAACTGAACTACCCCGTCGCGAGACCAACGTTCATTCCCATGAAGTTAATGTCGACGGCTGATCCTGATGCCAGGGACACGGTAGAAAGTGGTGAAAACTAAAGCAGCAGACCCAGATGCGCGTCGTGCTGCTTGCATTGTTGCTTGCATTGAGCTGACAACAGCCATTAATTGCCGGAGTATCATTTTGTCCAGACTTGCCGAATTTCGCGCAGCAGAAAAAGCCCTTCAGGAGCAGCTGGCCCAGCTGGAGTATCTGAAGAACGACGTCGGATTGAAGAAGGAAATCGAGTTCGAGCAGCAGCTCCAGGCCCTGATGAGCACGTACGACAAGACCTTGCGGGACATCATCGCCATCCTCGACCCTCACACGGGCGCGTCCAATGCCACGCCAGCGGCCCCGAAACGGCGTCGTCCGCGGGTGGTCAAGGTCTATCAGAATCCCCACACCGGCGAAGTCATCGAGACCAAGGGCGGCAACCATCGCGGTTTGAAAAACTGGAAATTACAATACGGCGCTGAATCCGTTGACTCCTGGTTGCGCGGCCGCTAATCCCCTGCTCCCTAGAACACAGGCCTGCAAGATTGATCTGCAACATCGAGAGGAAGCTCTGCCCGCGGGGCTTCTCTGCAAGTGCAGGGAAAAGGACATGAAACAAGTGCTTTAAACGCAAATGATCGCGACCCGCGCCCTGCGTATTTTAAATAATGCGTGCGAGTGTGGGACGGGTGTTGAATATTGAACCTGACAATTAGCTGAACAGATTCGTATTAATGGCATATATCGCTTTCAATACTCGGCAGGCTTATAGCATGCTCAACCGTTGAGTCTCTTAAGCGTTATTAATCCCGTCAAACA
Organism: Pseudomonas sp. AK106; assembly: GCF_053903055.1. Classification (NCBI taxonomy): domain Bacteria; kingdom Pseudomonadati; phylum Pseudomonadota; class Gammaproteobacteria; order Pseudomonadales; family Pseudomonadaceae; genus Pseudomonas; species Pseudomonas sp. AK106. The sequence continues at coordinate 2,528,403 of NZ_CP096426.1, read as the reverse complement.
GCACTGAGTGAGTGTTAAAGCTGGCCATGAGCCTTCATGCAGCCACAGATGAATTTTCCCTCTGCAGCTGAATGGCTTGTGAGCTTCACATTTTTTTCACACCGGTTTGTAGAGGATAGAGGCTGCTAAAGGATTAGCGCCCCAATGCCCGCTTCGGCGGGCTTCTTTATGCCCGCGATTTGTCCAGACCCCGCCTTGATCTACGGCGCCGCTCCCAGCCGCAGACCATTCCTGATCTGCAACACCTCCTCTTTATGGGCCGCGTAGCCTTCCGCCGAGCCGGCATACGACAACGACCACGCCAACTCGGGATTGGCCGCCGCCACCAGCGTCTGGGTCATGACGTGATTGCCGTTCTGGGTGATGGTGCACGTGGTTTCCATGGCTGGAATGTCGCTCAGCGTGCTGTCCTTCATCCGCGTGCAGACACTCTGAAAACCGCCGCGGGCAAAATTGACCTGAACCGCCTTGCGCATGGCCAGCAGCACGCCCTGTACGTTGACCGAATGGCCGGGCTGCAGCTGCGTCTGGGTCAGCTCCACGACCATGGCCGGATCACCGTTCTGATCGTTTTTGACCGCACGCTGTCGTAGTTGCACGGCGGGCTGGCCTTCGCTCGCCGGCGGCTGGGGCAAGGCTTCAACGTCCCAGCCTTCGGGCCAGATGATCATGGCGTCAGCTGAAGACGCGACGCCCGGAATCATCAGCACGAAACAGAAAGCAACGCGGGCGCATGAGCGCAATAAGAGATGCATGGGCGGTACCTGAAGGTCGAGCCGCAAAGTGTGGGCTGGTCATGCAGTGTCTACAAGCCGGAAGCCGCGTTTTATGCGCCTTCGGTTTGGCGCGTCAGCCATGAGCCCGTATCATTACGCAACATTTTAGCGTTAACCCGGAGACAACCATGAGTCTGCACGACCTGAACACTTTCCCCGGCGTCACGGCCACCCCGGACGCCTCGACCGCACAATTCGTGTTCAACCACACCATGTTGCGGGTCAAGGACGCCACCGCTTCCCTGGACTTCTATACCCGCGTGCTGGGCTTCAGCCTGGTGGAAAAGCGCCACTTCGCGGAAGCCGAATTCAGCCTGTACTTCTTGGCGCTGGTCGACAAAGCACAGATCCCGCAGGACGACGCCGAGCGTAACGTCTGGATGAAAGGCATTCCCGGTGTCCTCGAGCTGACCCACAACCACGGCACCGAGAAAGACCCTGAGTTTTCCTATCACAACGGCAACACCGACCCGCGCGGCTTCGGTCATATCTGCATCTCGGTGCCGGACATACACGCCGCCTGTGCGCGCTTCGAAGAACTGGGCGTGGACTTCCAGAAACGCCTGACCGACGGCCGCATGAAAAGCCTGGCCTTCATCAAGGACCCGGATGGCTACTGGGTCGAAATCATCCAGCCAACGCCGGTAACGGGCGAGTAATCACGCTCGATCAGTGGGACCGGCCTTGATAGGGACAGGACTGGCGTTGACGCCGACCGTAGGACCGGCTTTAGCCGGGAAGGCGTCAGGCGTCACGCCGCAAAATTGAGGGTGTTCACGCTGGCCTCTTCCCGGCTGAAGCCGGTCCCACTAAAAGCATCGCGTGCATGCAGTGAGGGTGGCTGCGACCGCGACCGTAGGGCTGGCTTTAGCCGGGAAAGCATGAGGCGTCACACCGCAAAATTGTGGTTGTTCACGCTGGCCTCTTCCCGGCTGAAGCCGGTCCCACTAAAAGCAGCGCGTGCGTCCAGCGAGATTGGCTGAAGCAGCACCCACTAAAACCCATGCATGCTGTGAGGTGGCTGCGACCTCGACCGTAGGACAGGCTTTAGCCGGGAAGGCGTCATGCGTCACACTGCAGAAATGAGGGTGTTCACGCTGGCCTCTTCCCGGCTAAAGCCGGTCCTACTAAAAGCATCGCGTGCATCCAGCATGATTGGCTGCGACCTCGACCGTAGGACCGGCTTTAGCCGGGAAGGCGTCAGGCGTCACACCGCAAAATTGAGGATGTTCACGCTGGCCTCTTCCCGGCTAAAACCGGTCCTACTAGAAGAATCGCATCCGTCCAGCGAGATTGGCTGAAGCAGCACCCACTAAAACCCATGCATGCTGTGAGGGTGGCTGCGACCGCGACCGTAGGACCGGCTTTAGCCGGGAAGGCGTCAGGCGTCACACCGCAAAATTGTGGGTGTTCACGCCGGCCTCTTCCCGGCTGAAGCCGGTCCTACTAAAAGCAGCGCGTGCATCCGGCAAGATTGGCTGAAGCAGCACCCACTAAAACCCATGCATGCAGTGAGTGTGGCTGCGACCTCGACCGTAGGACCGGCTTTAGCCGGGAAGGCGTCAGGCGTCACAACGCAAAATTGTGGGTGTTCACGCTGGCCTCTTCCCGGCTGGAGCCGGTCCTGCAATGGAAACCCGGCCGGCGTCACGCCGCTTCTATCACCTGATCCGTATCACCCAGATCCGCATAAATCTGCGCGTTCGACGGTTCAGGGGTAAACGTCAGCGCAATGTTCTGGCACTGCTGCTTAAGCTGTTGCAGCTTCAGCGGCCGGCTCAGGAAATAGCCCTGGGCTTCTTCGCAGCCGAAATCACGGACCAGGCTCATGCAGCGAAAGGTTTCGACGCCTTCCGCGACGGTGCGATAACCCAGTTCACTGGCCAGGTGCAGCACGGACCGGGCGATGATGCGGTTGCGCGGGTTGCTCTCCAGGTCCGTCACCAGGGATTTGTCCAGCTTGAGGATATTGGCCGGGATCTCGTGCAGATAGGCAAAGTTGCTGTAGCCCGCGCCGAAATCGTCGATGGCCACGTCAACGCCCAGCTCGCGAATGCGGGTGAGCTGCGCGATGACGCGTTTGTCGGCACGAATCCACTCGCCTTCGGTGATCTCGACTTCCAACCGTGCGGGTGCAACGCCGTGTTTTTCGCAGGCGCTCTGCAACGTCAGGGCGATGTCCAGGTCGGAGAAGTCCAGCGGCGACAGGTTGAGCGACAGCCGCACTTCATCGTCGATCCAGCCGCTGAGGTCGGTCAGCGCCCGGTCGATGACCCAGCGGGTCACGGTGCTGATCCTGCCGGCGCCCTCGATCAACGGAATGAACTCATCCGGCCCGATCTTGCCGAGCATCGGATGGGTCCAGCGAATCAGCGCCTCGACGCTGAGCAGGCGGCCATCCTGCAAGCTGAAACGTGGCTGGTACTCCAGAAAGATGTCGCCACTGACCAGCGCGTCGGCGAGTTCATTGAGCAGGGTCAAGGCGCGACGCTGGGCGCAATCCTCCGCCTCGTCATACGCCGCCCACGGCACCTGCCGATAGACGGCCCTGCCCGCCGCGTGGGTCGCTTTGCCCATGAGCGCAGCGGCGGAGTTCTGACCATCGTCACAGCACGCCAGCCCCACGGCCACCTGCTGATGGGTGAAAGGCTCGGTGATCACCGCCAACAGCATGCGAACCAGGTCATCCCGGCGAGAGCGCTCGCAGCTCATCTGCAGGCAGAAATCCAGGTCGCTGACGTGATACAGCTCAGCAATCCCATCCAGACGGCGACGCAGGCAGTTGGCCATATCGCGGCGCGTCTGTTGCGCATCCAGGTTGCTGTTCACGCTGACATCCGCAGCGCTCGCCATCGGCTGGGTGCGGATCACCACCATCAGCCGCACCTGACTCCCGGTGACCGCAACGTCCTGGGTGTCCAGCAAGAACTGCTGCAAATTCGGCAGGCGGCTGACCGGGTGGCGGTAGCGCATCGCCTGGCATTGTTCGACCTGGCCCATGACCAGTTGCGCAAAATCTTCGAGGACAGCCACTTCGTCGGGCTGAAGCGTGCGAGGGACAGTGTCGATCAGGCAAAAGCTGCCGAGCACATCACCGTGGTGATTACACAACGGGGCACCGGCGTAGAAACGGATGCCATCAGGCTGGGTGACCAGCGCGTTGTCGACAAAGCGCGGATCCAGGCGAGCGTCATTGACCACCATGACTTCGGCGTTCTGGATGGTGTAGCGGCAGAATGACTGCTCTATGGGCGTCTGACTCGCGTCAAACCCCACACGGCCCGGAAACCACTGCCGATCTTTTTCCACCAGGGACACCAGCACCGTCGGCACGCGAAAGTGCGCGGCAGCCAAGCGGCACAGGCGGTCGAAATCCTCGCTGTGAGCGGTTTCGAGCCATTGCAAAGCGTGAACCGCGGACAGGCGCTTCTGCTCAATTTCCAGCGAACAGTTCATGGCGTGCGCCCTCCGTTCTAAAAATACGGGTTAGATGATATCTCATGGCCATCATTGCCCGCTCAGGATCATGACGGGTGGTCAATGACCGACGATCAGGGGCAAAACAGAGTTCGGCTGAGCTGAGAAAGACTGATATCACAAAGACATCACTTAATCGGTTCAGTTCCAAAGCTGTACAAATATATATTGTTGTATAAGTTTTTATAAAGTTAATACCATACCGGCCGACAGATGGACTGGAGCGAGGCGCAATCAGCCATAGCGCCTTCTCCTCCCAGAGACGTCGTCACCGCACTCCGACCCGAGAAAAAGGACCGTTCTCACCGACAACAACCCAATCGCCCCGCTTCGGGGCTTTGAGAACAGTATGAATATTCTTTCCCCTGCCGTGTACCTGACCAACCGACTGCGCTTTCCTGCCAAATTCGCACTGCTCGCCATCATCGTTTTGCTCCCACTGGGGCTGTTGGGCGCGCGCCTGCTGCATCAGCTCAACGCCAGCATTGATAACATCCACTCCGAAGAAGTCGGCCAGCGTTACCTGATGGACGTCACCCCCGTACTGCGCCTGTCGATGCTGCAGCGGGCATTGACCAACCGCCTGCTCAGCGGGGATGAGACAGCCCAGGCTGACCTCGCCGCCAATCAGACCAAACTCCTGGATGCCTACACCAAGCTGGAAGCCACGGACCGCCAGTTCACCGTCGAGCTGGAAACAGCCGACCGCGTGCAGCGCCTGCGCTCCGGCGCAGAAGGGCTGATCAGCCAGACTAAAGCCGGTGCCGATCAAGCGACCCTGTTCGATGCATGGAGCGATCAGATGACCCAGACGCTGAACTTCATCTACTTCATCTCCGCCACCTCCGGGATGGTGCTGGACGAAGACTACGCCTCGCTGTTCCTGATCGATCAGAGCACCCTGCGACTGCCACGCCAGATCAACGTCGTCGGCCAGTTGCGCGGTCTGGCCAGTGGTCTGCATGAAGGGCAACCGCTGACCGACGCCACCCGTGGCACGATCAAATCGCTGCTCAAGCAAGAAACCCAGATTCGCCAGGAGCTGCTGCAGAGCCTCAACCTGCTGCGCCGTAAGGAAACAGCCCTCGCCGATCGCATCCAGTCCCCCGTCAGCAGCGGGCTGTCCAGCCTGGACAGCTTTCGCAGTGACCTGCAAACCTTGATCACCTCACCACAGAACACCATCACCGGGATGCAGGGCCTGCCGACCAAAGGCAACGCCGTGGTGGCCGAGCTGTATAAGGCGCAGGACGCCTTGCAGGCAGCGCTGTCGGCGGTGCTGGAACAACGGGTTCACGACAAGTCGGCCGAACGCACCGCCATGCTGGCGATGTTCGCCATCGCCGGTCTGCTGCTGATTTATGCGTTCAGCGGTATCTATAGCGCGATGCGCCAAGCCATGGAAGCCATGTTGAGCGCCACCCGTCGTATCGCCCAGGGCGACCTCACCGCCCGTGTCAACGTGGCGGGCAAAGACGAAATGGCCGACATCGGCACCGGCTTGAATCACATGGTCCAGGCGTTTGGTGAATCCCTCGCCCAGGTCGAGCGCAGTTCGCGCTCGGTATCCGACGCCGCGACCCGCCTGAGTGCATCCATCGACCGCGCCAAAGTGTCGATGAACGCCCAGCAAGGCGAAACCGAGCAGGTTGCCACCGCCATCAACGAAATGACCGCCAGTGTCGCCGACGTCGCCCAGAACACCGAAGGCGCGGCGCGTGCAGCGGAACAGGCCAGCCAGGCATCCGGCAAAGGCCTGGGCGTCATGCAGCAGACCCGCCAGACCATCGAAGCACTGGCCGGCGAAGTCGACCTCAGCGCGCAAAAGGTCGCGGCCCTCGCGCTGCACAGCCAGGAGATCGGCGGGGTCATTGAAGTGATCCGCAACATCGCCGACCAGACCAACCTGCTTGCCCTCAATGCCGCCATCGAAGCCGCCCGCGCCGGTGAGCAGGGCCGTGGCTTTGCTGTGGTCGCGGATGAAGTGAGAACCCTGGCTTCACGCACTCAGAACTCCACCGCGGAAATCCAGCGGATCATCCAGCAGCTGCAACTGGCGACCAACGCGGCCGTTGACCAGATGAAAGCGGGCAAGGACCGGGCGCAGGATTGCCTGAGCTCGGCCGATCAGACGTCCTCGAGCCTGAACGCGATCAACGAAGGCGTCGAGTCGATCGTCGGCATGAACACCCAGATTGCCAGCGCTGCCGTGCAGCAGCACGCCGTGTCCGAAGACATCAACCGCAACGTCACCGAGATCCGCAACGGCACCTTCGTGTTGATGGAAGGCATCGAGGACAACGCGGTAACGGCGGACGAACTGTCGCTGCTGGCCGGCGAACTGCGCACCGTGGTCGGCCGTTTCAAGCTCTGAGAACAGGGCGCGCGGCGTAAATCCCGCGCGCCTTGACCTGTCATCGCTCAAGGCACCTGAGCCCCCGCCACCGCTACGTACACCGAATACAACGACGTATTGGCGGTGATGAACAGGCGGTTGCGCCGCGGGCCGCCGAAGGTCAGGTTGGCGACCTTCTCCGGCAGGCGAATCTTGCCCAGCAAGGTGCCGTCGGCGGCGAAGCACTGAACGCCGTCGCCGGCACTGGTCCAGACATTGCCCTGCACATCCACGCGCATGCCGTCCGGCACGCCCGGCTCAATCACCGCAAAAACCCTCGACTGCCCCAGCTCCCGCCCATTGATCACCTCGAACGCGCGGATGTGGTGGGGGCCATCGGGGTCATGGGAGCGACCGGAATCGGCGATGTACAGGGTCTGCCCGTCCGGGGAGAAGGCCAGGCCGTTGGGCTGCACGAAATCATTGGCCATGCAGGCGATCTCGCCGCTGTCCGGGTCGATGCGATACACATGGCGGCCCGGCTGCTCTTCTTCGGCCTGATAGCCCTCGTAATCGGTGAGGATGCCGTAGCTGGGATCGGTGAACCACACCGCGCCATCGCGATGCACCACCACGTCATTCGGCGAGTTCAGACGCTTACCTTCGAATCGCTCGGCCAGCACCGTGATCGACCCGTCCGGTTCGGTGCGGGTGACGCTGCGGGTGCCGTGCTCGCAGGTAATCAGCCGGCCCAGCAGGTCGCGGGTGTTGCCGTTGGCAAAATTCGACGGCGTGCGGAAGGTCGACACCCCCTGCTCCGGGGTCCAGCGCAGCATGCGCTGGTTGGGAATGTCGCTCCACAGCAAGTACCCGCCGTCGTTGAACCACACCGGCCCTTCGGCCCAGCGGCATTGGTCGTACAGGCGTTCGAGCTGGGTGTTGGGCAGAATCAGGCGATGGAAACGCTTGTCATGGCATTCGTAGAGGTCGTCGGACACGGGGTCGATCCTTAATTCAGGCGCGGGCATTTTTGCGTCCGCTGACAGCGGTAATCACCGCAATGATGATCAGGCCGGTGAGGATCAGCCGCACCCCGGCACTGGCGCCGAAGGTGTTGAGCATGCTCACCAGCAGGTAGAGAAACAGCGACGCGCCCCAGATGCCCGGCACGTTGGAAAACCCGCCGGCCACCGAGGTCCCTCCGATCACCACCACGGCGATGGACGCCAGCAGGTATTCCTCGCCCATGCCCAGCGACGCGCCCCCGGAAAACCCGGCCAGGGTCAGGCCGCACAAGCTGCCGAACACCGCGCAGAGCACGTAGGTGGCAAAGCGCATGCGGCCGACCCGAATCCCCGCCAGTTCGGCGGCGCGGGCGTTCTGCCCGATGGCCAGCACCGAACGGCCGTAGCGGGTGCGGGTCAGCACGTACCCCATGAGCACCGCCACGGCGATCACCACAATGGCGAGATACGGCACGCCGAACACGCGGCCCGTGGCGAAGGTGTAGAACCCTTCCGGCGGCGGCACCCGCACGCTGCGGCCATAGGCAATGGCCAGAGATTGCAGGATGAAACTCGCCGACAGGGTCGCGATGATCGGCGGAATGCGCAGCAGGCGGATCAGCGCGAAATTGCCGCAACCCACCAGCACGCCGATGCCCAGCACGCCGATCACGCCCAGCCAGATGTTCGCGTCCTGGCCGTCCATCAGTTTCATGCCCAGCGCGCCGCTGAGGGCGATGTTGGCCGGGATCGACAGGTCGATGTTGCCCGGCCCGGTGCTGATGACGAACATCTGGCCGATGCCGACAATTGCGAAGAACGTCGAGAACGCCAGCGCGCCAGACAGCAAAGCGCCTGCGCCCTGCCCGCCGGTGAACACCAGGGTCGCCACCCAGATCAATAACGCCGCGAGAAATGACCAGAGCCACGGCTTGCCGCGCTGCGCTGCAAGGGATGAAGTGCTCATAGCGGACGTACCTCCAGACGATTGACCGCCGCACGCAGCGCCAGCACGAAAATCAGAATCGCGCCCTGGGCGCCGATCTGCCAGTCAGGCGAGATGCGGATGAACGACAGCAGCGAACCGGCCAGCACCAGGGTCAGCGCACCGAGCACCGCGCCCATGGGCGACACGCGGCCGCCGACGAACTCGCCGCCGCCGAGGATCACCCCGGCGATGGACAACAGGGTGTAACGCAGCGCGACGTTGGCGTCGGCCGAGGTGGTCAGCCCCACCAGAAACAGCCCCGAGAGCACGCCGAAGCTGCCGGCCATGGCGTACATCGCCACTTTGATGCGAAGCAGCGACCAGCCGGCCTTGGCGATCGCCAGCGGATTGCCGCCGGCGCCGCGCAGCACCACGCCGACCGTGGAGCGCATCAGGAAAAAGTGCATCGCCAGCCCGAGCACAATGCAGACGATGATCGCCAGCGGAATCAGCGGCGGCTTGATCCGCACCAGCGCCTGCAGCCATTGCGGTGCCGTGCCGCCGGGCGACGGCAGCAGCAGAATCGCGCCGCCGACCCAGATGAACGACATGCCCAGGGTGACGACAATCGACGGCAGGTTGCGGCTGTGAATCAAGGCGCCGAGCAGCGCATACACGCCCACGCACCCGGCCAGCGCCAGCCAGCCGAGGAACGGGTGCTGATCAAGCAGTGTCACCGCCACGCAGGCGACGAAGCTGATGAAACTGCCCATCGAGAGATCGAGGTCGTTGACGCTGATGATCAGCATCTGCGCGATGGTCGCCAGGGCGATCGGCACGGCCAGGTTGAGCATCAGGTTCAGGCCCATGTAGCTCATGGCACGGGGCTGCATGATGAAGATGGTCGCCAGCAACACCACCAGCGACACCGCCGGCAAGGCGGCGCGGAGCATGCGGGCACGGCGCGCGGCGTTGTTGCGCGTCGCGACGGGGGTGCGGGCAACGGAATTCAACGGGGCATTCATGGGGTTTCCTCGGCGAAGGAGCTGCGCAGGATGCGCTCCTCGCTCAATTCACTGCGCGGCATGTCGAGCACGGCCTGGCCGTCGCGGAAGACATACACGTGATCGCAATAGGTCAGCTCTTCCAGCTCGGTGGTGTACCAAATGAACGTGCGGCCGCGGGCCGCCTCCTCTATCAGAATCGAATACACCTCGCGCTTGGTGCCGACGTCGACGCCGCGCATGGGGTCGTCCATCAGGATGATCTGGCTGTCGGACGCCAGTGCCCGGGCAAACAACGCCTTTTGCTGGTTACCGCCGGACAGCGACAGGATCGGATTGCGCATGTCAGGGGTGCGGATGCCCATGCGCTTCATCCAGTCATCGGCCATCGCTTGCTCGGCGTCAGGGTTCAGCAGCACGCCGCGCTTGAGCTGGTTGAGTGAGCCGATGGTGATGTTTCCGCCGATGGACCACAGCGCAAACACGCCGTCGGTCTGGCGGTCGCCGGCGACGAAACTGGCGCCGGTACCGTGCTTGACGCAGTCGCGCAGCACCTGGGTCAGTAACTGGCTCTGGCCGTGCCCGGCCAGCCCGGACAGCCCGACGATCTCGCCGGCAAACGCCTGCACCGAGCGGCCATCGGCCTGACGCGCCGGGCGCTGTTGCACCCGCGGGCTACCCTGCTCACGTCGGGAGGCGAAAGCCTGTGTTGCGTGCTGCTGTTCGCGGGCCGTGCCGCCCATGACTTCCACCAGCGAATCATGGGTGAAGTCTCGGGCCGCACGGGTTTCGACGATTCTGCCGTCACGCATCACCGCGATGCGGTCACAGGTGCCGAGCATTTCGCCGAGGATGTGGCTGATCAGCACGATGCTGCCGCCGTCCTCGACGAACCGCCGCACATGGCGCAACAGCTGTTCGGCGACACGGGCGTCGAGGGATGAGGTGGGTTCGTCGAGGATGATCAGATCCAGGCGCTCATCGACATTGATGAACGCCCGGGCGATTTCCACCATCTGCCGCTTGCCGATGGACAGGTCAGCGACGATGTCATCGGCTTCAATGCCGTGGCCGGGGAAAATCTGCTCCAGCATCGCTTCGATCAGCGCGCCGGCCCGACGCCGCCAGCCGAAGCCGCGCAGGGCCGGTGACATCAGCCGGGTGTTCTCAGCCACGTTGAGGTTCGGGCACAGCGACAGCTCCTGAAACACGCAGCGAATGCCGTGCTGCCGCGCCACTTGCACCGAATAGCCTTCGCGCAGGTCGCGGCCGTCGATCAACAGTTGGCCGCAGTCGGCGGCCAGGGTACCGGCGAGCACTTGCATCAGGGTCGACTTGCCCGCGCCGTTATGGCCGATCAGGCCCAGGCATTCGCCGGCGCGCACGCTCAGGTCGACGTCACTCAGGGCGCGCACGGCGCCGAACGATTTGCCGGCGCCCGCGAAGGCCACCCGCACAGGTCCATTTGCGTTCATGGTCGGAATTCCTTGGCGGGCCGCAGGCAGCGCGGCCTGCTTTGCTTACATGGACAGGCTCACAGGGGAAAGCTCACTGGGACGCGGCGGGCTTGAGCCTGGCGACGTCGTCGACGCTGTAGGTCTCGCTGACGATCCCGCCCTTGGGCAGGTCCTTTAGGCTGGCGTCGAGGGTCTGCTGGGTGACGGTGACCGCAGGCGACAACAGGTCATGGGGCATCTGCTTGCCGTCGAGCAACTGCTGCGCGACATAGAACGCCAGGCTGGAAATACTCGGTCCGCTGCTGATGGAGAAGCTCTGATAGCCCTGGGCGTCGCTTTGCTTTTTCCACCAGCTCAGCTCTTCTTCGCGGTTGCCGAAGATGATCGCCGGCAACGGACGGCCTGCCGCGACAAACGCCTGGGCAATGCCGACGCCTTCGCCGCCCTGGGTCACCACGGCGTCGACTTTCGGCAGGCTGGGCAGCACGCCGGAAACGGCTTTCTGCGCCACGGTCGGTGACCAGTTGCCGTTCACCTCGCCGACCACTTTCAGGTTCGGGTGTTTCTGCGCGCCGGCGGTGATGCCGGAGTGAATGCGCTCGTCCACCGACACGCCGGCCAGCCCGCGCACTTCCAGCACATTGGCGCCCTGGGGGAAGCGCCCGGCGAGGTAGTCCATCTGCTCGATGCCGGTCTGCTTGAAGTCCATGGAGATGCGGTACGCGCAGGGTTCGGAAACGGTGCCGTCGAAGGACACGACAATGATCCCAGCGTCACAGGCCTGCTTCACCGCGCCGTTGAGGGCGGTTGGCGACGAGGCATTGATGACGATGGCGTCGTAACCCTGAAGGATCAGGTTCTGGATTTGCGCGGCCTGCTCGGTGGCCTGGTTTTCCGCAGTGGTGAAACTGTCAGCCGACGCGATCAGGCCATCCTTGACGGCTTTGTCGGTGGTCTGCTGCCAGCTGGCGAGCATCAGTTGGCGCCAGGAGTTGCCGGCGTAGTTGTTGGAGAGCGCGATCTTCTTGTCGGCCGTATCGGCGTGGGAGGCGACGGGCAGAGCCATCAGGGGCGCCACAGCCAGTGCGGCACACAGCAATGAACGGCGTAGCGGATGACGACGACTTTTCATAGTTGAACCCTTGTTATTTTTATGGGGGCTGCAGGGTGGCCGACGGCGTCGGTCGCACCTTATTACGAACAGTACGCGGCGAGTCTGCACTGGCCGGTGAAGAGCGTCAGTGGTCAATCGTGCAGACCTGATGCGGGATCCCGCAAGCGACCTGCAGGATCCAGCGTTCTTTTTGCTGCACAGGGGCCATAATGCCCGGACTGCATCCCTGTTCGTTTACAAAAAGTGTTCTATCCAGACAATAAAAACAGGTTGGAGCCCATGGCACAGCGACCGCACACCCTGGCCGAAGACGTACTGCATCATTTTCTCGGTATTTCCCGCGCCCTCGCCGGCCAGCTGGATTTCCAGTCGATGATCGACGCCGTCTCCCGGGAAATCAGCCCGATTCTGCCCCACGACCACCTCGACGTGTGCCTGTTCGTGCTCAACGGCCGCGAGCACATCACCTATGAAAGCGGCGTGCACACGCTATGGGGCGATGTCGCCCAGCCGATGCCGGTGCACACCAGCCCGATCCGCGCCGTGCTGTTGGGCGAGCAGGCGTTTCTGTTGACCCACGACGCCATGAGCGACGCACGCTTCGCCTTCCCCGGCGCCGTCAACCACCCGATTTTCGACGCCCGCTTGCGCAGCCGCTTGCACGTGCCTCTGCGCGCGCGGGGCGAAATCATCGGCGCGCTGAGCTGCTCGAAACACACCGAGCATTTCTACACCCTGGACGACGTGCGCCACACCCAGCACGTCGCCGATCTCCTGGCCTCCTACGTGTACGCCCTGCGCCAGACCGAACAGGCCAAGCAACTGGCAATTGCCGAAGCCCAAGTGCGTGCGCGGGAGGAAGGTCTGCGCCAGGGCGCGCTGCGTCTGACCGAGGAGCTGGAGCGCGAACGGCAGCGGGTGGGCATGGACTTGCATGACCAGACCCTCGCCGACATGACCCGACTGCACCGGCGCATCGCCCGCCTGCAGACCCTGCCCAGCGTGCCGGGCGAGGACTTGCGCGGGATTGCCCGGGCCCTCAAGGACAGCATGCAGGAGCTGCGACAGCTCATTGATGCGGTCAAGCCGACGGTGCTGCAGCTGTTCGGCTTTGAAGAAGGCGTTGAAGACCTGTTGCGGCGCAGCGTGCGCGACAGCGGCCTGAGCATCGAAACGCGCCTGAAGGACAGCACCGACGGCATGGGCGACCGCCTGCCCGAGTCGGTGAAAGTCGCGGTGTTCCGCATCATTCAGGAAGCGGTGAACAACGCGATCAGGCACGCGATGCCGGACAGTATCGTCATCCACATCAGCCACACAGGCGGTCTGTTGCAACTGACGATTGACGATGACGGCCTTGGGTTGGACGTGGGCAATGGTTTCAACAGCGGCGGCATTCAGAACATGCAGGTGCGCGCGCAACTGATGGCGGCGCAGTTGTTTATCGAACGCGGGCCCGACGGGCGAGGCACCCGGGTAAGGGTGTGCCTGCCGCTGGCTAATCTCGCCATCGTTGATGAGGCGGCAGCTGTTTGCGCGCCTGCGTTTTTAACGGAGACGCCATGCAAGTCCTGCTGATTGAAGACGACCCGGTGCACCGGGCGTTCCTGCGCGAAGTGATCGAAGTGGCCCTGCCGGAATGCACGCGCTTGCTGGAGGCCGAAGACGGCCGGATCGGCGAGCAAATGTTTAGTCAGAGCCCGGTGGACGCGGTGGTGATGGACCTGCAGATGCCCTGCCGCACCGGCGTCGAAGCGGCCAAGACCATTTGGCGGCAGCAGCCGGACACGTCGATTCTGTTCTGGTCGAATTACTCCGACGAGGCCTACGTGCGCGGGATCGCCCGAATCGTGCCCCAGGGGGCGGCCTACGGTTACATCCTCAAGACCGCTTCGGAAGAACGCTTGCGTCTGGCGTTGCGGGGATTGTTCATCGAGCAGCAGTGCGTGATCGACCGCGAGATTCGCGGCGTGCAGCTCAAGGCCCACGATCAGTTGTCCGGGCTGAGTGATGGCGAATACGAGGTGCTGCAAGACATCGCCCTCGGCCTGACCGACCGCACCATCGCCACCCGCCGCAACCTGTCGCTGCGCAGCGTGCAGAACCGGCTGCAGCAGCTGTACGAAAAGCTCGGCGTCTATCAGCCCGATGCGGCGGGTGAGCGCAGCACCGCCTTCAACCTCCGCGCCCGCGCCGTCAACGTCGCCCTGCTCCGCCGCCTGCTCAACCGCACCGCGCTGGAACAGGCCGAGGCCGAACTGCAACTGTGGCTGAAGAACCCGGCGCGGCATCGGTTTGGAGGGGACTGATTTATTTACAGCGCTTCACCGTAAATTAATCTGTCCCCGGAGTGCGCGGTGCGGCTGAGAGAAGATCAAGGGCGTCTGCCTGGGGGCAGACTGTTTCGCCTTCGGCGAGTTACTTGGAAAAGCACCCCAAGTAACCAAGGGTGCTTGCTCTCGGTTGGGCCCTTCCTTCGTCAGGGTTCCTTCACTCCGGTCTCGCTCCGTGGGCCCGCGCCGAACGGACATCCATGTCCTGACGGCGCTCTCGCCGCATCCATGCGGCTCGACCCACTCCACGAGACCTCCGTTCAGCCTGCACCAAAGTCGCGTTTTGCGGTGCTTGAACTACCGCGGAGAAGATCAAAAGCAGATCAAAGGCTTCCCGGCTGAAGCCGGTCCTACGATTGGACCGCGTGCTCTCGCGTGATCGTTCCCATGCTCCGCGTGGGAATGCATCCTGTGACGCTCCGCGTCACCTCCCCCGGCCTGAATGAGCGTCGTCTTCGGGACGCGGAGCGTCCTGGGCTGCGTTACCACGCGGAGCGTGGGAACGATCATGTCGGCGCCTGAGCTGGCCTCTTCCCGGCTAAAGCCGGTCCTACTAAGCAATCGCATACACCCAGAGGGATGGGCGCCGACTGTAGGACCGGCTTTAGCCGGGAAGCTTTTGATCTGCTTTAGAGGCGCCTTTGATCTTCATACGCAAAAAGTCCAGTCACCGCCAATCGCGACTTGGGTGCAGGCTGAACGCAGGTCTCGTGGAGTGGGCCGAGCCGCATGGATGCGGCGAGAGCTGCCCCCCGCCATGGATGGCGGATGGCAGCGGGCCCACGGAGCGAGACCGAAGTGAAGGAACCCTGACGAAGGAAGGGCCAAACCAGGAGCAAGCACCCTTGGTTACTTGGGGTGCTTTTCCAAGTAACTCGCCGAAGGCGAAACAGTCTGCCCCCAGGCAGACGCCTTTGACGTTGGGGAACGCACGATCCCCCTGGCTTGTCGATTAAAGCGAGACCGCGACGCCTCGCTCAACTGAACGATGTCACTCAGGAGCATTGCCCATGTGCAGGAACCACACGCGTAACCCCATTCTTTGCCTCATCCCGCCCTACCTGCTCGACCAGATAGCCCGCAACGGCAACAAAGCCCAGCGCGAAGCGGCCCTGCGCACGCGGGCCAAAGACAACACCTTTCGCTCCCTGCGCCTCAGCGCACAACCCGACCGACGCCTCGTGCACCTGGCCGCAGCCCCCCTCACCGGCAAACGCCGTTCGATCTACACCGCCGACGGCGGCGAAACCCTGCCCGGCACCCTCGTACGCGGCGAAGGCCAACCCACCAGCGGCGACATTGCCGTCGACGAAGCCTACGACGGCCTCGGCGCCACCTTCGACTTCTTCTTCGACGTGTTCGACCGCAACTCCATCGACGATGCCGGCATGGCCCTCGACGCCACCGTGCACTTCGGCAAAGGCTACAACAACGCCTTCTGGAACTCCGCCCAGATGGTCTTCGGCGACGGCGATCAGTCACTGTTCAACCGCTTCACCATCGCCCTCGACGTGATCGGCCACGAACTGGCCCACGGCGTCGCCGAAGACGAAGCCGGGCTCGTCTACTTCAACCAGGCCGGCGCGCTGAACGAGTCCATGTCTGACGTATTCGGCTCGCTGATCAAGCAGTACGCCCTGAAACAAACCGCCAAACAAGCCAGCTGGCTGATCGGTGAAGGGCTGTTCACCGACCAGATCACCGGCAGCGCCCTGCGCTCGATGAAAGCCCCCGGCACCGCCTTCGATGACGCCGTGCTGGGCAAGGACCCGCAACCCGGCCACATGGACGACTTCGTCCACACCTACGACGACAACGGTGGCGTGCACATCAACTCGGGCATTCCCAACCACGCGTTCTATCAAGTGGCTACGCGCATCGGCGGTCATGCCTGGGAAAAGGCCGGGCGCATCTGGTATGACGCGCTGCGCGATTCACGTCTGCGCCCCAATGCCGGCTTCGTGCGGTTTGCGCGGATCACCCATGACGTTGCCGGCCGGCTGTACGGTGTAGGCGAAGCGGCCCAAATCGCGGTACAAGAAGGCTGGGCGGCTGTGGGCATTAACGCGCAATGATCCGCCATGACGAGGAACCACCCACATGCGTATCTCATTCAGCGAAAGCGGCGGGGTCGCCTTTTTTCCCGGGCTGAACAAGCCCAACACCATCGAAGTGGACGCCCTGCCCGAACCCGATCAGCGAGAGCTGCGGCAGTTGGTCGACGCGTCCGAGTTCTTCGCGTTGCCGGAAGGTTGGCGCCCGGCCCGTGCGTTGCGCGGCATGCAGCATTACACGCTGACCATCAGCGAAGGCGACCGGGAGCGCACGGTCTGCGTCCCCGCGCCGGTGGAGTCCGGTCCGTTGCAAGGCCTGATGCAGTGCGTCAGGCGCCACGTGTCCGGATAGCCCCCTGACCGCCTGGACCCCTGACTGCGCGCCGGGCAGAACGCTCTGCTCGGCGCTTCACTCCCTTCCCTGCCATCACTTGCCGCCATTCAGGAATCCCTTGCCCGACCTTCACTCGCCCCCTGCCGCTCACACCCAGGCAAAGCCGATGCCCGGCAAACCGTCCTTGTCACCCGAGACCTGCCCATGATGCCTGTCCGCCGTCTGTGTCTGGTCCTCGGCGACCAGTTGTCGTTCGACCTGGCTTCCCTCGACGAACTGGACCCCGCACGCGATGCCGTGCTGATGGTCGAGGTCATGGAAGAAGCCACCCATGTCCCCCATCACCCGCAGAAAATCGCCCTGATCTTCAGCGCCATGCGCCATTTCGCCCAGGCGCTGCAGGAGCGCGGCATCATCGTCCAGTACGTGACGCTGGACGATGCGCTGAACACAGGCTCCGTGCCGACCGAATTGCAGCGCTGGCACGCGTCGTTGCAGGCCGAGGAAGTCCACGTCACCGAGTGCGGTGACTGGCGTCTGGAGCACTCGGTCAGAGCATGCGGCCTGCCGCTGGTCTGGCACAGCGACACGCGCTTTCTGTGCTCACGCGAAGCGTTCGCCCAATGGGCCAGCGGCAAGGTTCAGCTGCGCATGGAGTTCTTCTACCGCGAAATGCGCCGCAAGCAGCGGCTGCTGCTCAACAGCGACGGCACGCCGGTGGGCGGTGCCTGGAACTTCGACGCCGAAAACCGCAAGGCGCTGCCGAAGAAGGTCGCCGCGCCCTATCCCGCGCGTTTCGCCCCGGACGCCATCACCCGCGACGTGCTGGAACTGGTGGGTGAACGGTTCTCCGGCCACTACGGCTCGCTGGACAATTTCGACTACCCGGTAACCCACGCCGACGCCCAAGCCCTGTGGCAGTACTTCCTCGATTACGGGCTGGCGGCGTTTGGCGACTATCAGGACGCCATGGCCATCGACGAGCCCTTCCTCTTCCACGCGCGCATCAGCGCGGCGCTGAACATCGGCTTGCTCGACCTGCGCCAGCTGTGCAGCGACGTGGAGTCGGCGTACTGGTCGGGCGGCGTCGCGCTGAACGCCGCCGAGGGGTTCATCCGCCAACTGATCGGCTGGCGGGAATACGTGCGCGGCGTCTACTGGCTGAAGATGCCGGACTACGCCGAGGGCAACGCATTCGGCAACACCCGCGCGCTGCCAGAGTTCTACTGGACCGGCCAGACCAAAATGAACTGCATGAGCCAGGCCATCGGCCAGAGTCTTGAACACGCCTACGCCCATCACATTCAGCGGTTGATGGTCACGGGCAACTTCGCCTTGCTGGCCGGCATCGCGCCGACGCAAATCTGCGAGTGGTACCTGGCGATCTACATGGACGCCTTTGAATGGGTGGAGCTGCCCAACACCCTCGGCATGGTCATGCACGCCGATGGCGGCTACCTCGGTTCAAAGCCCTATTGCGCCAGCGGCCAGTACATCAAGCGCATGTCCGACTACTGCGGCACCTGCGCCTACAAGGTCAAGGAAAGCACCACGGAAGACGCTTGCCCGTTCAATTCGCTGTACTGGCATTTCGTGATGCGCCACAGCAACCTGCTGCGTGCCAATCAACGCATGGGCATGGTCTACAAAAATCTTGATCGGATGACTGAGGCGAAGCAGGACGCGCTGTGGCAAAGGGGCGAGTCGCTGCTGGGCAAACTCGACGCCGGAGAGGCGATTTGAAGAAGAGCGAGCTGCCCGTGAAAACCTGCGTGGTCTGCGGACTGCCGTTCACCTGGCGGAAAAAATGGGCGCGCTGCTGGGATGAGGTGCGTTACTGCTCGGAGCGCTGCCGGCGGGGCAAGCGCTCCGAGTCGTGAAAGGGTTCAATCGGCGTCAGTGGGCCCACACGGGGTGCCCCGCCTGATCAGTGGACCTGTGCGCGACTGGCTCGGCCGATCAGCCTGATCAACAATTGCTGCTTGGGGCCGGCCGTGGTCTCGCGTGCCACCTTGATCAAGTATTCCTGGGGAACGAGCCCGCCCGCTTCGGCCAGGGCTTCGTAAATGGCAAACAGCCGCGAATCGATCGTCGTCTCCTGGGCACATTCGATCAGATAGGCGATTCCGGGATTGGCTTGTTCGTTCACAGTGGATCCTCCTTGTGGGTCAGTTACTTCAAAGGAGAGGCACGCGCGACGGGAGTTCCCACTTTCTGGAAGGGCCTCACCCGAACGGTGGTGCGCGCTCGCCGACAGTCCTGAATATCAGTTTTCGCTTGCCAAAATCCGGTCGCGCCCTTAAACAGAGCGTGCCGTTTCAGCCGCCGCGACGACGTGCCGCGCCCGTTTTGCCTTTTGCGCCTCGCAATCCGGCGACGGGAAAGGCCTGCTGAATCGCCCAGACACCTGCAAATCATGGAGACGCCAGGTAAACCCGATGACAGGAAATACGTCAGACACACTCCCCCGCACCCGTCGCGCACCCAAGGGTGAAAAGCGCCGCGAAGAACTTCTCGACGCCGCGCTGCAACTGTTTTCACTGGAGGGCTACACCGGTTCCTCCATTGCCCGCATCGCCGACATCGCCGGCATCTCGGTGGCGGGCGTGCTGCACCACTTTCCGAACAAGGTCGCCTTGCTGATGGGCGTGCTCGCGCGCCGCGACGAGGTCAACCACAAGGTGATCAGCAGCCTGCACAGCGAGCCGACGCTGCAGGGCTTCGTCAGCGGCCTGCGGCAGATCAACCGTTCCAGCGCGACGGCGCCCGGCGTGATTCGCGCGTTCAGCATGCTCAATGCCGAAAGCCTGGTGGAGAGTCATCCGGGGTGGGAGTGGTTTCAGTCTCGCTACGTGACGATTCACGGGCGCATGCGGGCACGGCTCGACCATCTGGTGGCCACCGGCGAGGTGCGTGGGGATGTGGACCTGGATGCGCTCATCCACCAGATACTGGCGATGATGGACGGGTTGCAGCTGCAGTGGCTGCGCTTCCCGGACAAAGTGGATCTGGTGCAGCGTTTCGACAGTTACATGGCCCAGGTCGAGCGCGCTATCCGCGCCTAAAAAAAATGAGGCGATCCGGGCTGGCCGGATCGCCTCACTCTCTGTCACTCGAGCTCAAGTTGCCACGCGGGTTCAGGCCTCAGCCAGCACCGGGATCAGATCCCGACACCGGCCAGTGTTTCAGCCCTTTCCCGTTGTGATCACTCAGTACTCGGTGTTGCCGTCGTAGTCGCTGTTGCCATCGGCTGCGTCGGTGCCTTCGGCCTGATCAAGCACACCGCCGGTCTTCACCGCTGGCAGGGTCACTTTGACCGAGTTCAGCGCCGAACGTGGCAGCGGGTTGCTGGTGGTGGTCGACAGTTCCTGGCGGAACGAGTTGACCAGCTTGGCGTTCAGACGGATGTCGTCCGAGGCCGCGCCTAGGCTGATGTTGAAGGTGTCGGCATCGATCACCCACTGCTTGCTTGCCTCGTCGAAGTACGCCAGCGAACGATCGTTGAGTTCGATGGTGACGTGACGGGTTTCGCCCGGCTGCAGGAAGACCTTCTTGTAGCCTTTCAGCTCTTTGACGGCGCGCTCGACGGTCGGGTTCTGCTGGCCGACGTACAGCTCGGCGACTTCGGAACCGGCACGCTTGCCGCTGTTGGTCAGGTCGAACGAGACCTTGATTGGCGTGTTGCCCACTGCGACGCCCGGGGTGACCGAGATGTTGTTGTAGGTGAACTGGGTGTACGACAGGCCGTGACCGAACGCGAACAGCGGTTTGGTGTTGGTCTTGTCGTAGCCACGATAGCCGAGCATGGTCAGGTCGTGGGCGTAGGTGATTTCCTTGACCTTGGTGCGTGTGTTATCGAAGGCCGGGAAATCCTTATACAGCGGATTGTCTTCGATGTTGCGCTCGATACTGATCGGCAGCTTGCCCGACGGGTTGACCTTGCCGAACAGGATCTCGGCCAGGGCCTGACCACCGTTCTGACCTGGGTAGAACGCGTGCAACGCAGCCGGAACCTGGTCGATCCAGTCGCTCATTTTCAGCGCGGTACCGCCGTGCATGGTCACCACGGTGTTCGGGTTGGCCTTGGCGATGTTCTGGATCAGTTCGTTCTGGTATTCAGGCAGATCGAAGCTGTGGTCGAAACCTTCACCTTCGTATTCAGCGCTGTTACCGACGGCAACCACGACCGCGTCGTATTGCGACAGGTCGGAAGGTGCGGTCAGCGAAGCGGTCGACATCTGCACGCCCACCAGGCCGCCCATGGTCGACAGGTAGCCGTCACGGCGCGAGTACTCAAGCTTCACGTCGTAGGCCTTGCCGGCTTCCAGCTTGATCTTGCCGGAAACAGGGATGGTCGGCGGAATGCTCTTGTTGGTGATGTTCTCACCGTCGCCGTTGTCGATGACCTTCTCGCCGTTGACCCACAGACGCACAGCGCCGTCGGCACGGATTTTGAAGACCTGGTCGCCGCTGATGGTCGGGGTGACCTGACCGCTCCAGCGAATCGAGGTGTTGGCGGTGTCGCCGTTGCTCGGCACGCTGTCGGTGGACCAGTCCAGGTTGACGTAGGTGTCGATCTGGGTGGCCGAAGGATCGCCGGACCAGGTGGCGTTGTTGAAGTACTCGGTCTTCATGCCCGCAACGCTGTTGCCTTTGCTGTCGGTAGTGGTCCAGTGCATCGCTGTCGGGTCAAGGGACAGGCTGTCGAGGAACTCCACCTGAGCACCCGGTGCGATCTGGCGCAGACCGCTCAGCTCGCTGATGTAACGGGTGGCGTCAACGTGAGCACTGCCGAAACCGGTCGGCGGCGCGTACTTGGCCAGGTCGCCAACGACGGCGATGCGCTTGACCTTGTTCTTGTCCAGCGGCAGCACGTCGCCCTGGTTTTTCAGCAGCACGATACCTTCGCGAGCGATGTTCAGGGCGACCTTGTTGCTGGTAGCGCTGTTCATGTTGTGCGTGGTCAGCGGTGCGAACTTGTCGAACTGGTACAGGTAGATGTTCTTCAGGATGCGGCGGACCTTGTCGTCGATGGTCGCCATGTCCAGCTCGCCACTGTCCAGGTAAGGCTTGAGCACCTTGCTGTTCATCTGGCCGCCCATCATGTCCAGGTCGGTGCCGGCTTGTGCCGCTGGCAGACCGTGGACGACGGCGTTGTAGTCACTCTGTACCAGACCCTTGAAGCCCCATTCCTTTTTCAGGATGTCGGCGATCAGGTGCTTGTTCTCGCATGCGTACTCGCCGTTCACTTTCTGGAACGAGCACATCATCATCGCCACGGTGCTGTTCTTGGTGGCGGATTCGAACGGCGGCAGGGTCATCTCGCGCAGGACGCGCTCAGGCATGACCTGATTCAGGATGAAACGGTTGGTTTCCTGGTCGTTACCGGCGTAGTGCTTGGCTTCCGCCCAGACGCGACGCTGCTGGATACCGTTGATCACCGCAGGACCCAGGCTGGCGCCGAGGAACGGGTCTTCACCGGAGAGGTATTCGAAGGCACGGCCGCTCCACGGCATGCGGTACAGGTTCATGCCCGGGCCGGTGACGAACTGGTAGCCGCCGCTGGCGGTGTCGTAGCCCAGGGCGCGGCCGAAATCGATGGCGCGGCGCGGGTTGAAGGTGGACGCCAGGTTCGGGCCGGACGGATAAACCACGCCCGGATCGTTGCCTTCGCTGGTGTAACGGATGCCTGCGCCGCCGTCAGCGCCGTGGATCTGTGGAACGCCGTACTGGCTGAGCGGTTTGACGTCCCAGCCGCCGATGCCGCCGATGTAGGCCAGCTTTTCTTCCTGAGTCATCTTCGCCAGGGTTTTTTCTGCGGCTTTGTCCGCGCGCAGTTCCTTGGCAGCGAGTTGCTCTTGGGTGGTGGTGTCGGCTGCGTTGGCGTGGCAGATGGCCAGACTCAACAAAGCCAGTGCCGAGTGGGCACCGAAAGTTTTACGGTTTCGCATAGGGGACGCTCTCCAAGTACCACCCGCGCTCATTTGTCGCAGTTGACACGCCACAAGCCTTTGTTTTCAGGCAATACGCTGCCTATACCGATATTTCTCGAAAGAACATCGGCGAATGGAAAGTGGCGTTATAACAGGACGATGAGTAAGGGCAATATGATCTTCTGTAACTTATGTTAATGGCGATGAGCCACCCAACTGCACGAGCATTGCCCGAGACGTTTAAATTAAGGCAATTGTTTTCAATTGATGTCAAACAAAATAATCAATCTCGAACAAACTCGACATTTTTTGATACATCACCTGAACTCTTGCTAAACCTACAGGTCTGTAGGTTTAGCAATTTTCACCGCTCACCCCCTGAAACCCCGTAAATACTGGGGTTCGCTCCCCGAGCGAGTGATGAACCTGCGCTGCGAGCCAGCGTTTCGATCATTTCAAACACATGACAAACATTGGAGAAACAACACATGAAACTGCCAGTACTGGGCGCCATCGCCGCACTGACCCTGTCGTTCGCAACTGCAACTATGGCCGCTGATTCCGACACTCAGGAAACTATCTCCGGCGCAGCAGATTCTACCGTCATGACCCAGACGCAAGATGCAAAAGCCGTGAAAAAAGCCACCAAACAGAATCAGGCTGATGAAAACAAGCGTGGCCGTCCGTCCGCTAACACTTCATCTGCGACAAACTAACGCACTGCCGTTCAGTTGCTGTTAAGCAGCATACTGTTATGCACGTTATGTAATTGATCCCCCCGAGGTCTCGTCAGAGGCCTCTCTTATTTGAACCGGTGCTGTGTCCATTCCTCTGTCCCCTATCAATAGCCAGCAACTCACCGCGCACTCGGCCGAAGCGCTGTGTGCCTGGCTGTTGGCCAATGCCGGGCTCAAGACAGGTGATCTGGAACGGGCACAGCGACTGGCCCAGGAATCGGAAGGCAGTTCGCTGACCGAATTGCTGACCCGCTTGGGGCTGGTGTCCGAACTGGACTTGGCCAAGGCGTGGGCCTCAACGCTGCAGGCGCCGCTGCTGCTGGCGGAAAACGTGACGCTGTCCGGCGAGCCGTTGCCAGAGTTGAGCGAACGCTTTCTGCGCCACTATCGCCTGCTGCCCATCGGCGCCCACGCCGATGGCGTGCACGTGCTGGCCGCCAACCCGGGCAATGCCTATGGGCTGGACGCCGTGGCCTACGCCTGCCAGGCGCCGGTGTACGTGTCTGTCGGCGCTGGCAGCGAGGTCGACGGGCTGATCGAGCGTTATTACGGCCAGGGCCGTTCGGCCATGGGCTCGCTGATCGAAACCCTCGACGAACACGACGGCGCCAAAGAAGACATCGAGCACCTCAAGGACCTCGCGTCCGAGGCGCCGGTGATTCGGCTGGTCAACCTGATCCTGCAGCGGGCCGTCGAGCAACGCGCTTCCGACATTCATATCGAGCCCTTCGAGAGCCAGTTGAAAGTGCGCTACCGCATCGACGGCGTCCTCCACGAAGCGGAAGCACCGCCCTCCAGTTCTTCAGCTGCCATTATTTCGCGACTGAAGATCATGGCGCGGCTGGACATTGCCGAGCGGCGCCTTCCCCAGGACGGCCGCATCATGCTGCGCATCCAGGGTAAAGAGCTGGATTTGCGGGTGAGCACGGTGCCCACCAGTTTCGGCGAGTCGGTGGTGATGCGTCTGCTGGATCGGCAGACCGTCAGCTTCGACTTCCCCAGCCTGGGCATGGACGGCGAGCGCCTGCAGAACTTCCTCGACGTGCTGGAAAACCCCCACGGCATCCTGCTGGTCACCGGCCCCACCGGTTCCGGCAAGACCACCACGCTGTACACCGCGCTGTCACGGCTCAACACGGCCGAGCGCAAGATCATCACCGTGGAAGACCCGGTCGAGTATCAGCTCGAGGGCATCAACCAGATTCAGGTCAAGCCGGCCATCGGCCTGGACTTCGCCGGCGCCCTGCGCTCCATCGTCCGGCAAGACCCGGACGTGATCATGATCGGCGAGATGCGTGACCTGGAAACCTGCCGCATCGCCATCCAGTCGTCCCTGACCGGTCACCTGGTGCTCTCGACCCTGCACACCAACAGTGCGGCGGCGAGTATCACGCGGCTGCTGGACATGGGCGTCGAAAGCTACCTGATCGCCTCCACCGTGAAAGGCATTCTGGCCCAGCGGCTGGTGCGCAGGCTCGATCCGCTCACGCGCATCGCCTTCGAAGCACCGCCGGAACTGGTCGCCGAGCACGGCCTGGACCGCTTCACCGATCAGCGTCCCATCACCCTGTATCGCCCCGCCAGCGAATTGCCCGGCGGCGGTTACCACGGCCGCAGCGCCATTACCGAATTGCTGGTGATGAACGAAGAACTGCGCGGCCTGCTGATGCGTCAGGCCGATGCCTCGACCCTGGAACAGGCGGCCCGCCGTGGTGGCCTGCGCACCCTGTATGAAGAAGGCCTGCGCCAGGCGGTGGCCGGCGTGACCTCCCTTGAAGAGGTGCTGCGCGTTACGCGTGGCGACTGACCATGGCCCATTTCAAATACCGCGCCCTGGATGCCGACGGCGTCGCCCAACACGGCACCCTCGAAGCCGCCGATCAGACCGCGGCAACAGCCGTCCTGCACAAGCGCGGGCTGTTGCTGCTCAGCCTTGAGGCCAGTACCAATAGCGGCCTGCGTGCGGCCATGCGCCGGGGCGCCATGAACGGCGCGGCGCTGGTGAGTTTCACTCAGCAACTGGCGACCCTGCTCGGCGCCGGCCAGCCGCTGGAACGCGCCCTGACCATCCTCCTCAAGCAAACCCACGAGCCCAAGCGTCAAGCGCTGCTCGAACGCATTCGCGAACAGGTCAAGGCCGGTAAACCCTTGAGCCAGGCGCTGGAAGAAGAGCACGGCCAGTTTTCCAGCCTGTACATCAGCATGGTCCGCGCAGGTGAAGCCGGCGGCTCTCTGGAAAACACCCTGCGTCAACTCAGCGAGTACCTGGAGCGCAGCCAGATGCTGCGCGGCGAAGTCATCAATGCGCTGATCTACCCGATCTTTCTGGTGGTCGGCGTGCTCGGTTCGCTGGCCCTGCTGCTGGCCTACGTGGTGCCGCAGTTCGTGCCGATCTTTCGTGACTTGGGCGTGCCGATTCCCTTCATAACCCAGGCGATCCTGTGGCTGGGGGAATTCCTCAGCGCTTACGGGTTGCTGCTGCTCGGTGCGATCGTCGGCCTGATCTGGACCGTTGCCGTGCTGCGCCGCGATCCGCAAAGGCGCCAGCGTCATGACCGACGCCTGCTGTTTATAAAAGTCATCGGCCCGCTGTTGCAGCGGATCGAAGCCGCGCGTCTGGCGCGCACCCTCGGCACGCTGCTGAGCAACGGCGTCGCGCTGTTGCAGGCGATGACCATCGTCCGTCAGGTGTGCGGCAACTACGCCTTGCGCGCCCAGGTCGAGCAGGCCACCGAGTGGGTCAAGGGTGGCGGCACGCTGGCCCAGGCATTCGGCGAGCAACCGCTGCTGCCGGAACTGGCCCTGCAGATGATTGAAGTCGGTGAACAGGCCGGCAACCTCGACGGCATGCTGCTCAAGGTTGCCGACGTGTTCGACGTCGAAGCCAAGCGCGGCATCGACCGTCTGCTCGCGGCGCTGGTGCCGAGCCTGACCGTTGTCATGGCGGTGATGGTGGCGGTGATCATGCTCGCCATCATGCTGCCGCTGATGAGCCTTACCAGTAACATTTGAGGAAATACACATGTCCCGATTCAACGCTGCCCAAGGCCGTCGCCAGGGCGGTTTCACCCTGCTGGAAATGCTCGCCGTGATCGTGCTGCTGGGCATTGTCGCCACCATCGTCGTGCGTCAGGTCGGCGGCAACGTCGACAAGGGCAAGTACGGCGCAGGCAAGGCGCAACTCGCCAGCCTCGGCATGAAGGTCGAAAGCTACGGCCTGGACGTCGGCACGCCGCCGGCCAATCTGCAGCAACTGGTGACCAAGCCGGCCAACGCCACTGGCTGGGCCGGCCCGTACGCCAAGCCTTCGGACCTGAAAGATCCGTTCGGCCACGCGTTCGGCTACCGCTACCCGGGCGAGCACGGCAGCTTTGACCTGATCTTCTTTGGTCAGGACGGCCAGCCTGGCGGTGACGGCTACAAGGCCGACATCGGTAACTGGGAATAACATGCGCGCCCTGCCCCGCGCCCGCGGCTTCACCCTGTTCGAATTGCTGGTGGTGATCGTTCTGATCGGCATCAGCGTCGGCCTGGTGAGCTTTGGCGTGGGTCGGGGTTTGCACGCGGCTGGTGAGCGTCGGGCGTTGAGCGAAGTGGTGCAATCCCTGCGCGCGGCGCGGGTGCAGGCGATCGTCAGCGGGCAACCGGCGCAGACACGCTTTGACCTGCGCCACGGGCGCCTTCAGGGCCCGCACCTGAAGCCGGTGCAACTGCCCGACGACATGCGCGTGCAATTGCAGACCGCCGACGGCCTGGGCCCGGCGTTCGAGTTCTACCCCGACGGCGGTTCCAGCGGCGGCCATCTGCTGCTGGCCCGGGGCGACAAACACTGGCGCGTCGACATCAACTGGCTGACCGGCAACGTTCAGTTGCGCACGCTCAATTGACGCGTCAGCGCGGTTTCACATTGCTGGAGATGCTTGCTGCCCTGGCGGTGCTGGCAGTGTGCAGCAGCGTGCTGGTGGTGGCGTTCGGGCAGAGCGCGCGGGCCTTGCAGCAGGCGCAACGCAGCGACCGGCTGAGTCTGGCCGCGCGTTCGCTGATTGATGAGGCCAGCGCCGGCCGCTTGCAGCCGGGTCGCACGGAGGGCAAGTGGAGCGGCGTGACCTGGCAGATGGATGTCAGCGCACTGCCCCGCAGCAATGCACCGGCGACGGCCTGGCGCCTGGACCTTGAGGTGAGCGACGGCGCGCGGCGCGCCCATTACAGCAGCCTGCAAGTGCGCAGCTCAGACTCGGGTGCCGCTCAATGAAACGCAGCGCTCGGGGTTTTACCCTGCTCGAAGTCTTGGTCGTATTGAGCCTGCTCGGCGTGCTGCTGACCATGATCGGCGCGGCGATCACCGGGGCCAATCGCGCCATGAGCAAGGCCGAGCGCTACAGCACGCGGCTCGATGAAATACGGTCGACCCAGAATTTTCTGCGCCACGCCATCGGCCAGGCGCTGCCACTGGCGGCCGGCGGGTCCGAGCCCGGCCAGGCGCCGGTGTTCGAGGGCGATGCCCAGGCCATGAGCTTTTATGGGCCGCTGCCCGCCACATTGGGCGGCGGTTTGTACCGGCACAGCGTGACGCTGGCAGCCGGTCAGCGTCTGCAGATCAGTCTGGAGCGGTTGCGCGGCCAGGCCTTGCTGCCGGCCGAAGAGCCCCAAGTGCTGTTGCACGACGTGCGCTCGCTGCAACTGAGTTATCGCGGCGTGTCGCCCACCGGTGAATCGACTGCATGGCTGGATCACTGGCCTTGGCCGGGGCGCCTGCCGATCAGCGTGCGCATCGACGCGCAACTGGGCGGCCCCGTGCCGTGGCCATTACAGAGCATCAACCTGCGCCTGGACCTGTCCGGCGAGGCGCACACGTTATGAATGAACGTCGGCAAAAAGGCGTCGCATTGCTGCTGGTGTTGTGGGTGCTGGCGTTGCTCAGTACCCTGCTGGCCGGTTTGCTCGGCTGGGTGCATTTGCAGAACCGCCAGGCCCTGTGGCAACGCCAGCACACCCAAGGGGTGCTCGCCGCTGAAGCCGGCATCGGCATGGCGGTGCTGGCGCAGCTGGACCGCGACCCGGTGCGGCACTGGAAAGCCGACAACCAGCCCCATGAATTGCGCTTCGATGACGCCGCGCTGGCGGTGAGCCTGGGCAGCGAGACCGGCAAGCTCGACCTCAACGCGGCACCGGCGGAATCCTTTACCCGCCTGCTGGTGGCGTGCGGCGCGAATCCGGACCTGGCGCGGCAAGTGGCGCAGGGCCTGGAACAGCGTCGTGGCGGTGGCCGGGCGCCGCTGCGGATGGTCGAAGAAGTGCGCGAACTGCCGGGCATCGGCCAGCCGCTGTACCAGTGCGCCAGCCCGCACGTCACGTTATGGAGCGGCCTGAGCGCGCCGGATCCGCGCATGACGTCGCCCTGGCTGCGGCAAGCGCTGGGGCTGCCCCAGGCCGGGCCCGCAACCGAAGACGCAGGACCGGTCATCAGTATTCGAAGCCAGGCGACATTGCCCGGCGGTTACACCACGACGCTCAACGTCACGTTGTTATTGAACCCATCGAAGGAGGGAGCGCGACCGTATCGCGTTCTGCGTTGGCAAGAATGAAGCAATCACTTTTACAGCAACTGGCGCCCTTGCAGGCCCGGGTGCGCAGTCAGTGGCGTGACAGCCCGGCGCAGCACCTGTGGCAGGCGTGGCTGGACGAGTTGCAGGCGATGCTGCCCGCCAGCGTCCGCGCGCGGCTGATGCCCCAGGTGCGGGAGCGGCTGATCGACTGGCCCCTGCCCGAGCACATTGCCCACGAGAGCGGGGAGCGGCTGATCCTGATGCTCCCCGCCGGCATGGTGCTGGCGCAACCGTTGCAACTGCCGCTGGCGGCGCTGCGGGATCTGCACAGCGTGGTCGGCTTCGAGCTGGACAAGTACACGCCCTACCCCCGCGAGCAGATGCATTACGTCGCCCGCGTCACCAGCAAAGGCAAAACCCTGGCGCAGGTGCTGCTGGTGGCGGTGCTGCGCGAGCGTTTGCAGCCGATCATCGACAGCTGCAAGGACCGTGGCCTGTCGCTCTATGCCGTGGATGCGCGCAACGCCAAGGGCGAACGGCTGAATGTCGATCTGCTGCCGGCCGAGCTGAAGCCAGCGACCGCAGGTTCCGCACGCCTGCCGCGCTTCCTTGCCGTGGTCTGTGGCGCCTTGCTGCTGACCTGCATGGTGCTCTGGCTGGATGCGCGTACGGTGCAAGTCGAAGCGATGCAACAGCACGTCGACGAGCAACGCAGCCAGGTGCAAGCCGTACAGAACCTGCGCCGCGAACTGATCAACACCCAAGGCGCCGCGCGCTATCTGGCCCAGCAAAAGGCCGCGCAACCCACCACCTCCAGCGTGCTCGCCGACCTCACCGGTTGCCTGGGCGCTGACACGTGGGTCGAGCAGTTGGAGATTTCCGACGGCGGCAGCGTGTCGATCACCGGCCAGAGCGCCAAGGCCAGTGCCCTCATCAGCCGCATGAAAGACTGCCGCACCCTGACCGACGCGCAGTTCCAGGGGATCATTCAGCCCGATGCGCAGACCGGCAAAGAGCGCTTTTCCCTGCGCGCCCAGCTGCCCAAGGAGGCCGCCGATGCGCCGTGAACTGACCCCGCGCGAACGTCGCGGTGCCGCGCTGATCGCCCTGGCCCTGGTGCTGTGGGCGGGCTGGTGGCTGCTGGTGCAGAGCTGGTTTCTTGATCCGTTGAGCGACCTGCAGGAACAGGCCGAGACCCTGCGCCATCAAGAGCAACGCTATGCCGGCGCACTCGCTCAACGCGGCAGCCTTGAGCAGCAGTTGCAGGCCGCCCGCCGCGACCCGTCGAGCCGCAGCAGTCTGTTGCCCGGCGAAGACCCCAGCGCCGTGGCCGCCGACCTGATGCAACGCAGCCTCGATCTGGTCAAGGCCCACGCCGATCAGGGCCCCGGCTGCCAGGTAACCCAACGCATGCCGATCACCCCCGAGCGCGACAGTGCCGAGCCCTATCGTCAGGTCAAAGTCAGCCTGACCCTCGACTGCGCCATGGAGCCGCTGGTGGGTTTGCTCCACGAGCTGGAATACGGCCAGCCGTTTCTGTTCATCGACAACCTGAGCATTCGCCGGGCCACCTCGGCACCGGCCAGTGGCGGCGCCGGCCGCTTGCAGGTGCATATGCTGTTGCGCGGGTATCTGCAACAGGCCGCGCCGCACAAGGCGCTGCCGTCCAAAGCCCCCGCCGCCGAGCCAGAGACCGACGCCCGGCAGCAGCCTGATCCCGCCGAGCAGGCCGATCTGGATGATCAACCCCAACCACTGACACCGTCCGAGGAGCCTGACGCATGAAGTTCGACTCCCTTACCCTCGCGCTCGGCGCTGTCACGGTCGCCCTCGCCGCCGTTGCCGTCAGCCTGAGCATGGGCGCCGGTCAGGAGATCGACTGGTTGCCGGCCGGCGAAGCCCGTGAAGCGGCACCAACCGCCGGGCCCGCGGCGTTGCCCTCGCTGCCGGCTCAGGCGCTCACGCTGACCTGGCAGCAGTCGATGTTCAGCCCGGACCGCAAGCCTGATCTGGTTACCGGCAAATCCCGGGCCTCGTCCCTGGACGGCATCAGCCTGAGCGGCGTGATCATCGATGGCGCTTCACAGTGGGTGCTGCTGCAACTGCCGCAGAAGCGCCGCCTCAAGCTGGCCGTCGGCAGCACGCTGGACAATGGCTGGACCCTGGATTCGGTCACGCCGCAACACGCCACTTTCAGCCATCAGGGCCAGACCCGCGAACTGCGACTGCCCCTGCTGCGCCTTCCGCCGCCGTCGAAAGTCCCCCCTATTACTCTTCCAAACGTACCCACACCATGAACAATCGCACCCCTGAGTTTTCCCGTCTGCGCAGCCCGTTGTTGTGCCTGGCCACCGCCGTGGCCCTGGCTGGATGCGCGTCCACCCCGGAACGTTTTGAAAACGATCCGGCCCTGATGCAGGAAGCACTCAATGGCACCGGCTCGCAGCGAGGCCCGGTCAGCGATCCGGTCGAAGCGCCGAGTCCGAACAATCCTGGCGCCAGGCCTGCGCCCGCGCGCCAGCAGATCATTCGTGGCAACCAGACCTTCGTGCGCGGTGCCGGTCCGGCCCAGAGTGGCGCGGGTGGAAGAGGCGCGTCGGCGGCGGCTGGTGATATCACCTTCAACTTCGCCAATCAGCCCATCGAAGCGGTGATCAACACCGTGCTGGGGGATTTGCTGCACGAGAACTACAGCATCAATCAGGGAGTGAAAGGCGACGTCAGCTTCTCCACCTCGCAACCGGTGAACAAGCAGCAGGCGCTGTCGATTCTCGAAACGCTGCTGTCGTGGACCGACAACGCGATGATCCGCCAGGGCGACCGTTACGTGATCCTCCCGGCCAACCAGGCCGTGGCCGGCAAGCTGGTGCCGGAGATGCCGGTGGCGCGCCCGGCTACCGGGCTGTCGGCGCGGTTGTTCCCGCTGCACTTTATCTCGGCCACCGAGATGCAGAAGCTGCTCAAACCCTTCGCCCGTGACAACGCGTTCTTGCTGGTCGACCCCGCGCGCAACGTCTTGAGCCTCGCCGGTACGCCGGATGAACTGGCCAACTATCAGGACACCATCGACACCTTCGACGTCGACTGGCTCAAGGGCATGTCCATCGCCGTGTATGGCTTGCAGCGCGCCAGCGTCAGCGAACTGATGCCAGAGCTGCAGAAGATGTTCGGCCCGGACAGCGGCATGCCGTTGGCCGGCATGGTCAAGTTTCTGCCCATCGAGCGGACCAACTCGGTGGTGGCGATTTCTTCCCAGCCGCGTTACCTGAGCGAAGTCGGCGACTGGATTCACACCATCGACGAAGGCGGCGGCAACGAGCCGCAGATGTACGTCTACGACGTGCGCAACATGAAAGCCACGGACCTGGCCAAATACCTGCGGCAGATTTACGGCAACGGCCAGATCAAGGACGACAGCGCGGCCAAGGTCGCGCCGGGGCTGCGCACCCGTTCGCTGTCCTCGCTCAACGGCAGTGGCACCGGCAGCAGCGGCGGATTGAGCGGCAGTGGTCAGGGCCTGAATGGCAGCTCCGGGATGGGCGGTGGCCTGGGCTCGGGCATGGGTGGCGCCAATGGCGGTTTGCAGAACGGCACTCAGCAAGGTGAAGAAGAGCAGGACGGCGAAACCTCCGAGGACAGCGCCGACAGCAGCGGACAGAGCGACAGTTCGGACGCCGCCTCGAGTGGCTCGGGCGCCAGCAAGCGCCTGGACGACAGCACGCGCATCACCGCGCAGCAGAGCAGTAACCAGTTGCTGATCCGCACGCGTCCGGCCCAGTGGGCCGAGATCGAGTCGGCCATCAAGCGACTGGACAACGCGCCGATGCAGGTGCAGATCGAGACGCGGATTCTGGAAGTGAACCTGACCGGCGAGCTGGACCTCGGCGTGCAGTGGTACCTCGGTCGTCTGGCCGGCAATTCCGCCAGCACTACTGTCGCGAACACCGCCGGCAGTCAGGGCGCTCTGGGCGGCGGGGGTGCCGGGCTCGGTGCCACCGATTCGCTGTTCTATTCCTTCGTCAGCAACAACCTGCAGATCGCCCTTCACGCGCTGGAACAGAGTGGCCGCACGCAAGTGCTGTCGGCGCCTTCGCTGGTGGTGATGAACAACCAGCAGGCGCAGATTCAGGTCGGTGACAACATCCCGATCAGCCAGACCACGGTCAACACCTCGACCACCACCGCCACCCTGAGCAGCGTTGAATACGTGCAGACCGGGGTCATCCTCGACGTCGTGCCGCGCATCAATCCGGGCGGTCTGGTGTACATGGACATTCAGCAGCAGGTCAGCGACGCCAACGACACGGCCACTGACGCCAACGGCAACCCACGGATCTCGACGCGTTCGGTGTCGACCCAGGTGGCGGTGCAGAGTGGTCAGACCGTGTTGCTTGGCGGCCTGATCAAACAGGACAACGCCGACACCGTGTCTGCCGTGCCGTACCTGGGCAGCATCCCCGGCCTGCGCTGGCTGTTCGGCAACACCGTCAAGAGCAAGAAACGCACCGAGCTGGTCGTGCTGATCACCCCACGGGTCATCACCAGCAACAGCCAGGCGCGGCAAGTGACCGATGATTATCGTCAGCAACTGCAGTTGATCAAGCCGACGCCGCCGATGAGCACCCGGTAGTTTTGATCGTTCCCGCGCTCCGCGTGGGAATGCCGCCCCGGACGCTCCGCGTCCTTTCGCTGTAGGCTGTTTAAGGTCTGGGGGCGGGATGACGCGGAGCGTCATGGGAGGCATACCCACGCAGAGCGTGGGCACGATCAACCTAAGTCATTGCGCGCTTGGCAATCCAGGGGGCCGTGGTAAAACAGGTTTTCAAACGACCCGCTCACCGCGACCTTAAAGGACCAAGGCCCATGCCCTTCGATCTCCATCACCTTCTGCTGGTGTACGCCGCCTACATCGTCGGCGCGGCGAGTCCGGGGCCGAGCAACATGCGCATTATGGCGGTGGCCATGCACCGGGGGCGGCGCGCTGCGCTGGTGCTGGCGGCAGGCGTGATCAGCGGGTCGTTTTTCTGGGGTGCGATGGCGGCCACCGGCGTTTCCGCCGTACTCACGCAATACGCCAATGCGCTGACGCTGCTGAAAATCCTTGGCGGCGCCTACTTGCTGTTTCTCGCTTTCAAAGCGGCGCGTTCCGCCATGACGTCGAGTGAACAGGTCGAACGCGCAATCGCGGCTACGCCGGATGTTTCGGGCGCGCGCCTTTACCAGCGTGGCCTGCTCATGCACCTGACCAACCCGAAGGCGCTGCTGGGCTGGGTGGCGACGATGACGCTGGGGTTGGGCGCGCATGCAACGCCGCAGACCGTCGCCGTCATCCTCGCCGGTTGCGCGGTGCTCAGCGTTACCATCTTCTGTGGCTACGCTATTGTCTTTTCGACCACGCCGATGATCCGCGCCTATCGCAGGGCGCGGCGCTGGATCGAAGGCACCCTTGCCGCGGTTTATGCTACGGCCGGCGTCAAACTGTTGTGGTCACGCACGTGAAACTCTCGGCCTCGGGCGAAGACCAACACAGTACCCATGACTGGCGGGTTTGAGCCCGAGAGAGCGCACGCAATTGGACAGCAACGACGGTTTGCATTTTCACGACGACGAACTGGCGCAGGCGCGGCGGTTCAACAAGAAGCTGGCCTGGCTGCCGCGGTTTCGTATCCGCAATCGCTTCACGCCCCTTCTGATCCAATCACTGTTGCGCGTTGGCCAGCTCAATGGCGCGGCCAAGCTGGCCCGCCATGGCTTGCACGCTGAAACCACCACGGCGAGTGTCGACGGTCATCGCGTGCCGGTGCGGATCATTCGGCCCAGGGGCAAGGCCAAAGGTGTGGTGCTGGACATTCATGGTGGCGGCTGGGTCATCGGCAATGCGCAGATGAATGACGACCTCAATATGGCGATGGTGCGGGCGTGCGAAGTGGCGGTGGTCTCGGTTGACTATCGGCTCGCTGGCTCAACGCCGGTGGAAGGGCTGATGGAGGATTGCCTCGTCGCCGCGCGCTGGTTGCTGGGTGATGGCTGCCCGGAATTCGCCGGGCTGCCGGTGATCGTCGTCGGCGAATCGGCGGGCGGGCATCTGGCCGGGACGACGCTGCTGCAGCTCCAGGCCTGGCCCGAGTTGTTCAAGCGCGTGTGCGGTGCCCTGCTCTACTACGGCGTGTACGACCTGAGCGGTACGCCGAGCGTGCGCACGGCAGGCCCGGACACGCTGGTGCTGGACGGCCCGGGAATGGTCGAGGCCCTGCGCATGCTCACGCCCGACATCAGCGACGCCCAGCGTCAGGCGCCGCCGCTATCGCCATTGTATGGGGATTTCTCCGGTTTCCCGCCCGCGTTGATGTGGGTCGGCGAGTTGGACCCGCTGCGCGATGACACCCTGCAACTGGCGGATCGCTGGGGCAAGACCGCAGGGGTCGAAGTGCACCTGCTGCCGGAAGCGCCCCATGGCTTCATCCACTTTCCCACCCTGATGGCAGACCGTGTGCTGGAGCATAGCCGCGCCTGGATTCGTCAGCGCATTCAATCTACGGCGGGTTGACCGAATTCGACTGACTGCACGCGGCTCTCTAGTGAGGCTTGGCATTGACGCAGACTTGTGGGACCGGCTTCAGCCGGGAAGGCATCAGCAGCCACAACGCCAATTTGAGGGTGTTCACACCGCCCTCTTCCCGGCTGAAGCCGGTCCTACTAAAGCATCGCGTGCATCTAATGAAAACTGGCCGTGACGCGGACCTGTGCAGACTGTGTGAAAACCTAGCCAACCTGCCTCAGATCTAAGAAAATGCCCCGCATCGAAAGATGCGGGGCATTTTCTTATGGCGTACATCCAGGGCGAATCGCGCAACCAGACCAGCCTGTTTCCGGTTTCAATAGATGAGGTCATTCCCGAAGACCATCTTGTCCGAGTCATTGATGCCTATGTTTCGCGCCTGGATCTCAGGGTTCTGGGGTTCGATAAAGCTATTCCCAAGGGCAACGGACGTCCGCCCTACAACCCCGCCGACCTGCTCAAACTCTACATCTACGGCTACTTCCAGCGCATACGGTCTTCGCGCCGGCTTGAGGCTGAGTGCCAACGCAACATCGAAGTCATGTGGCTGCTCAACCGCCTCGCGCCGGACTTCAAAACCATCGCCGACTTCCGCAAAGATAACGCCACTGCGTTCTCCGCAACGTGCCGCGCGTTTGTTCAGTTCTGCCGTTCGGCAGGCCTGGTAAAAGGTGATCTGGTTGCTATTGATGGCAGCAAATTCAAGGCCGTAGCCTCGGCCCGTCGTCACATCAGCACCAAGCACCTCAAGCGCGATCAGGAAAAACTTGATCGCCGGATAGCGAAATATCTGGAGGATTTGGATAGCGCGGATCGCGACGAAAATGAAGAGGTTGTGGATCGAAGCGCTGTTAAAACGGTGCTGGCAAAACTGACCGCCAAGCGGGACGACAACCTGACCTGCCAGGCACTGATGGACGAGCTGCAAATCACGCAATTCATCAGCACCGAAAGCGATGCGCGGATGATGCGAGCCCCGCAGGGCATGGCCGTTGCCTACAACGTGCAGACCGCAGTCGACGCTGAAAACAGCCTGATCGTGCACCACGAAGTCACTCAGGATAGCGACGATCGCAAGCAACTGGAGCCGATGGCAAAAGCGACTCAGGAAGTGCTGGAACAGCCGAATCTGACCGTCACGGCTGATGCTGGATACTCCAGCGGCAAGCACTTCCAAGCCTGCGACGACGCGGGCATCACAGCGTATGTACCGATCAATCGAACCATCAACAGCAAGGTCGAAGAGCCCTCGTTTTTCCGTCGGGAAGACTTCACCTATGATCGGGAAAATGATCGTTATCAATGCCCGACAGGCCATTTGCTGACGCTGGTTCAGTTGAACAAGGGAAAGCGTTTCTACCGCGCCAGCGCTGGCGCTTGTGGATCCTGCGCCCTTAAAAACCAATGCACCAAGACCAAATACCGCTCGATCACACGTCATGCCTATGAAGATGCATTTGAGCGAATGGCGCTGCGAATGCAGGCCCACCCGGAAATCGTCGAGGCTCGACGAAGCATCGTTGAGCACCCGTTTGGCAACCTCAAACAATGGATTTACGGCAATGGCCGGTTCCTGCTTCGCCAGCTCAAAGGTGCGCGAACGGAAATGGCGCTGGCGGTGAACGCCTACAACCTGAAAAGAGCGATCAACGTGCTGGGTGTGCGCCGAATGATGGAGTTACTGGCCTGAGGAAGGTCTTTTTCTTCTCTGTATAAATGGAAAATGCCCCGAGTTGATCGGGGCATTTTTTTTGGTTAGCTGCTGAGTAGCTGGTTTTCACACGGTCTGTGTGGGACCGGCTTTAGCCGGGAAGGCATCAGCAGCCACACCGCCAATTTGAGGGTGTTCATACCGGCCTCTTCCCGGCTGAAGCCGGTCCCACTAACAGCAATCGCAGGGCCCTCCCGCTAAACCCGATCGAACCCCTCGTGCCGTCTCGGGTCTGCTGATCAATCGCTTTCCCGGAGAACCTTCGATGTCCCCGCATCACACCCTTGTCCTGCTCGCACGAGCGGGATATGCCGCACGCGGCGTTATGTACCTGATCATCGGCATTTTCGCCTTGCTCGCCGCCCGCGATTCGTCACGCCCCAAGGACAGCCACAGCAGCCTCGAAGCCTTGTTCAGCCAGCCCTTCGGTCACTTTCTGGTCGGGCTGGTGGTGGCCGGTCTGCTGGCATTCGCGGCCTGGCGGGTGTTGCAAGCCACTCGCGACGTCGACCATCACGGCAGGGAGTTCAAGGGCCTGGTCATTCGCGGCGGCCTGCTCGCCGGCGGTCTGGTCAACGGTGCGCTGGCGTTCTTTGCCCTGGGCCTGTTGATCGACGGCCTGCGCAGCTCCGGCGGTGGTGGCGGAGGTCAAACCGAAGACCTGCTGGCTTACCTGCTGTCGTGGAAACACTCCAATCTGGTCGTCTACCTGGTTGCGCTGGTGCCGTTCGGCGTCGGCATTGCGCATTTCTTCAAGGGCTGGAAAGCGTCCTTCGAGAAGTATTTCGAGGCCGACGATGAAGTCATGAAATACGTGACCCCGGTGTCCCGCTTCGGCCTGATCGCGCGCGGCGTGGCGTTTGTCGAAATCGGCGTGCTGCTGGCCATCAGCGGCTCGAGCTATCAGGCGATGCACCCGCCCGGGCTGAAAGATGCGCTCAACGCGCTGCAAAACCTGCCGGCCGGTGGCGTGGTGCTGATGGTCATGGCGCTGGGCCTGATCGCGTTTTCGGCGTACAGCTTTGCCGAAGCCGCCTGGCGCCGGATCAACATGGACGTGCCCGGCATGGCCCAGGCCTGAGCCTCTGCGGGATCAGGCGGTTCAGAGCTGCCGCAGATTGACTGATTGCGGAGTCATCGATCCACAGTGATCGGAACCCCAGCCTGTTTTTCCTCGCGCCCTCGCTCCCTAGCATGGCTCCACTCATTACGGTGGAGCTTTCCCCATGCACGACTTGCCCGTTGTTTCGACCCACGTGACGCCCATGTCCTCGGCGTCCCCCTCCTGGCGCGAGTGGCTGTCGGTGTATTCCGTGGCCTTGGGCGCGTTTGCCTTTGTCACTGCCGAATACCTGCCGGTGGGCGTTCTGCCGCAGATCGCCGAAAGCCTTGACGTCACCGATGGGGTGGCGGGGCTGATGGTCACCGTACCGGGCATCATCGCGGCGATCTCCGCGCCAGCGATCATCCTGGGTGCCGGACGCATGAACCGCCGGCATCTGTTGCTGTTGCTCAGCCTGCTACTGGTGCTGTCGAACCTGATCTGCGCGGTGTCACCGTCGCTGCCGATCATGCTGCTGGGTCGCGGGCTATTAGGGATTTCCCTCGGCGGCTTCTGGGCCGTGGCGATTGCGGCGGCCGGGCGTCTGGTCAGCGAGTCGAGGGCGGCTAAAGCCACGGCGCTGATCTTCGCCGGTATCACCCTGGCGACGGTGTTCGGGGTGCCCTTCGGGACTTTCGTCAGCACGGTCTTTTCATGGCGCATGTCCTTCGTCGTCACCGCCGGATTGGGCCTGATCGCTCTGGCAGCGCAGGCCATCACCCTGCCCTCGCTGCCTTCCAGCGAAGGACTCAAAGCCCGTGCGCTGCGGGCATTTCTGTCCCGGGGCACAGCGCGGCGCAGCATGCTTTTGCTCGGAACGGTGGTCGCCGCGCACTTCACCGGCTACACCTACGTCGCGCCGTTTCTCGGCCAGTACGCCGGGTTCTCGCCCAACGCGATTACTGGGGTGCTGCTGGGTTTCGGGCTGGTGGGCATGCTGGCGAACTTCGCCATGGCCGGGACCCTAACCACGCATTTGCGCGCGTCGCTGGGCGCCGTGATTGTGCTGATGGTGCTGGCGCAACTGGCGTTGCCGCATTTGCAAGGCGTCGGCGTGATACTGGCGGTGCTGGTGTGGGGGGTGGCCTATGGCGCGATTCCGCTGGGCGTCAGCAGCTGGATGCAACTGACCTCGCCGCAGTTGCCGGAAGCCAGTTCGGCGATGCTGGTGACCATGTTTCAGGTGGCGATCGCCTCGGGCTCGCTGTTCGGCGGGCTGATGGTCGATCACCAGGGCGTGTCGGCGGCGCTGTGGCTGGGCGCGGGTTTGGGGCTGCTGGGCCTGGCGGTGATGCTCAGCTTCGGTGTCGCCCGGGCGCCTATCGCTCAAGCGTTGCAGCGCTGAGTCAGCCCTTGAGAATGTTGTCCTTGAAATAGTCGATCAACACCCGCAGCCGAGGGGCGGTCTGCTTCGACGCAGGCCAGAGCATCCACAGGTTGCCGGTGTGGTCGGTGTAATCCCCGAGCACCACCTTCAGCCTGCCGTCGGCCAGCGGCGCGCGGATGGAAAAATCCGGCAGGCAGGCAATCCCGACGCCATCGATCGCCAGATGCGCCAGCGGGTCCGTCGTCGTGCAGGTCAATGCCCGCGAAAGGTTCGGCTGAATGTGCGTGTCGCCGACGCGCAACGGCCAGCGCTCGATCATCCCGGTGGCCGGAAACTTGTGCAGCAGGCAGGTGTGGTGAATCAGCTCGTCGGGGTGCGCCGGCTCACCGCAGCGCTTCAGGTACGCGGGCGATGCCACCAGTTGCAACTGGAAGCCGCCGAGCTTGCGCGCGGTCAGCCGCGAGTCCTGGGGCGCACCGGTGCGGATCACGGCATCGAAACCTTCCTCGATCACGTCCACCATACGGTCGGACATGTCCACTTCCAGCTCGATGTCCGGGTAGGCGCGCATGAACCCGGCCAGCACCGGCATGATCAGTATGTTCTGAATCGGCACGCTGATGCGCACTTTGCCGCGTGGGGTGGCGGACAGCTCATGCAGTTCCAGTTCGGCCGCTTCGACCTCGCTGACGATGCGCTTGCAGCGATCGAGAAACAGCTCGCCTTCGGTGGTCAGAGTGACGCTGCGGGTGCTGCGATGGAACAGCCGCACGCCGAGGCGCTCCTCCATGCGCGCCACGCTCTTGCCCACGGCGGACGACGAGATTTCCAGCAGACGCCCCGCTTCGGTGAAGCTGCGGGTTTCGGCCACGGTGATGAACGCCGTGATGCCGCTGAGACTGTCCATCATGGGTGTGTGCTCTTGGATGGATGAAAGTGATGCATCGTTGGGTGAGACGGGTTGTAGCACTGACTGTGGGGCTGACTCCAGACCGGATTGCGGGACCGGCGATGATCACGACCGTGGGGCGGGTTGTGACCTCGACTGCAGGGGCGGCTTTAGCCGGGAAGGCGTCGGATGGCGCACTGCGGAACTGAGGGTGAATGCGATGGCCTCTTCCCGGCTGAAGCCGGTCCTACGAACAGCATTGCGTGTGTCCAGTCAGTTCCATTACAGATTCGATGCGCCGAGGGGACCGGCTGCGGAACACCGTTGTGGGACCGGCTTTAGCCGGGAAGGCGTCGGATGGCGCAATGCGGAACTGAGGTTGAATGCGATGGCCTCTTCCCGGCTGAAGCCGGTCCTACCAACAGCATTGCGTGTGTCCAGTCAGTTCCATTACAGATTCGATGCGCCGAGGGGACCGGCTGCGGAACACCGTTGTGGGACCGGCTTTAGCCGGGAAGGCGTCGGATATCGCACTGCGGAACTGAGGGTGAATGCGGTGGCCTCTTCCCGGCTGAAGCCGGTCCTACGAACAGCATTGCGTGTGTCCATTCAGTTCCATTACAGATTCCATGCGCCGAGGGGACTGGCTGCGGAACACCATTGTGGGACCGGCTTTAGCCGGGAAGGCGTCGGATGGCGCAATGCGGAACTGAGGTTGAATGCGATGGCCTCTTCCCGGCTGAAGCCGGTCCTACCAACAGCATTGCGTGTGTCCGGTCAGTTCCATTACAGATTCCATGCGCCGAGGGGACCGGCTGCGGAACACCGTTGTGGGACCGGCTTTAGCCGGGAAGGCGTCGGATATCGCACTGCAAAAGTGAGGGTGAATGCGATGGCCTCTTCCCGGCTGAAGCCGGTCCCGCTAAAAGCATCACGTGCATCCAGTGGGGTGAGCTGCAGCCTCGCCAAAGCATGCTTCATGTTCAGCTCCGATTAAGTATCCGGGCGCTAACTTATGAAAACGGCCACCCAGCCTGTCAAACAAGTTTAACGGAGGAATTAAAGCAGATCCGCAGCTCGGCTATTTATAACCCACTACCGATAACTGCCGGCATGCTGAACCCAAGCTGTCTGAGCACGAAATAACAGTCAGATGTTTAAACATCACGCTTCTAACCACGGCAATACTCGAACAACCGTCATATCCAGCTGATAGCCCCGTATCCATTGGATATCACTGCCTGACGAACACACGGAAATGTTACGTGTCACGAACGTTATTTTCATGCGTGTGAGATTAACCTCCAGATCAGGTGATACCGGAACAACGTAATCAGATCTCATCATCTGATGACTCAGTTACATAAATGACACGATGCCCGCAACGGCACCGTTATGAATACCTGCACGTGTTTTAAATAACTTCCCAGGCGGTGCATGTTAGCGCCAGCGGACGGGTGTGTTCAAAACTTGAACTTCAGTGGGACGTTCTCATTATGAATGAGGCTTTTCTTCCTTTTTCCCGCCCCAGTATCGGCGATGAAGAAGTAGCGGCCGTAACCCGCGTGCTGCGCTCCGGCTGGATCACCACGGGCCCCGAATGCCAGCAGCTCGAAGCGCAGTTCGCCGAGCGGGTCGTTGCCCGGCATGCCATCGCTGTTTCCTCCGCAACAGGCGCCATGCACATCGCCTTGCTCGCCCTGGGCGTCGGCCCCGGCGATGAAGTGATCACGCCTTCGCAGACCTGGGTCTCGACGGCCAACATGATCTGCCTGCTGGGCGCCACCCCGGTGTTTGTCGACGTTGACCGGGACACGCTGATGACCGACGCCGATTTGATCGAACAGGCCATCACCCCGCGCACCAAAGCCATTGTGCCGGTGCATTACGCCGGCGCCGCCTGCGACCTCGACCCGATTTACGCCCTGGCTGACCGCCACGGCATCGCGGTCATCGAAGACGCCGCCCACGCGGCGGGCACGGGCTACAAGGGCATGCCGGTAGGCAGCCGCGGCACGGCGATCTTTTCCTTCCATGCCATCAAAAACATGACCTGCGCAGAGGGCGCGATGGTCGTCACCGACGATGCCGTGCTGGCCGATCGCGTGCGCCAGCTGAAATTCCACGGCCTCGGCGTCGATGCCTACGACCGCCTGACCCTGGGCCGCAAACCCCAGGCTGAAGTCATCGAGCCGGGCTTCAAATACAACCTGGCGGACATCAACGCCAGCATCGCCCTCGTGCAATTGCACCGGCTGGATCACATCAACGAGCAACGCCGCCGGCTGGCCAGCCACTACCTGGACCGCCTGGCAAGCAGCCCGGTCATGCCACTGGCGCAGCCCGCCTACCCGCAACAGCACGCCTGGCACCTGTTCATCCTGCGCATCGACCCCGAGCGCTGCGGCCTGGACCGCGACGGATTCATGAAGGCCCTGCAAGAGCAGCGCATCGGCACCGGCATTCACTTCATCGCCACGCACCTGCACCGCTATTACCGACAGCGTTTCCCGAACGTGCACCTGCCGAACACCGAGTGGAATTCGTCGCGGCTGTGTTCGATCCCGCTGTTCCCGGACATGACCCGCGACGATGTCGAGCGGGTCGTCGGGGCCATTGAATCCATCGTGGAAGCGCGCCCTTGAAAGCCTATCCCGTCCGTTATGTGTCCATCGTCATCCCGGTCTACAACGAGGAACGAAGCCTGCCCGAATTACTGCGCCGCACCGAGGCCGCCTGCGCCCTGATCGGTCACGCTTTCGAAATCGTGCTGGTGGACGACGGCAGCCGCGACGCCTCGGCCGAGCTGCTTCAACAGGCCGCCGAGCGACCAGGCAGCCCCGTCGTGGCGGTCATTCTCAACCGCAATTACGGCCAGCACGCGGCGATCATGGCCGGCTTCGAGCAGTGCAAGGGCGACGTGGTCATCACCCTGGACGCTGACCTGCAGAACCCGCCGGAAGAGATTCCGCGCCTGGTGCGCCTCGCCGAACAGGGTTACGACGTGGTCGGCACGGTGCGCAACCATCGGCAGGATTCCGCCTGGCGGCGCTGGCCGTCGAAACTCATCAACCTCGCCGTGCAGCGCTCCACTGGCGTGGCGATGAACGACTACGGCTGCATGCTCCGCGCGTACCGGCGCAGCATCGTCGACGCCATGCTCGCCTGCCGGGAGCGCAGCACCTTCATCCCGATTCTGGCCAACAGCTTTGCCCGGCACACGACCGAGATTCTGGTCGAGCATGCCGAGCGCGAGCACGGCGATTCCAAATACAGCCCCATGCGCCTGATCAACTTGATGTTCGACCTCATCACCTGCATGACCACCACGCCCCTGCGGCTGCTGAGCATCGTGGGTTTTGGCATGGCGATACTCGGCGTGCTGTTCGCCCTGGCGCTGGTTGTTCTGCGGCTGATCTTCGGCGCGCCCTGGGCCGGGCACGGCACCTTTGTCCTGTTTGCGGTGCTGTTCGTGTTCACCGGCGGGCAGTTCATCGGCATGGGCCTGCTCGGTGAATACCTCGGACGCATGTACAGCGACGTGCGCGCACGGCCGCGTTTCTTCATTGAAAAGGTCGTGCGCCGCACCGCTGTTTCCAGCGCCTACCCGGTCAACTCCTCCCCCTCTGCTGATGCCCACAAGGTCGCACCATGAACAAGAAAGCGGTTGTTTTTGCTTACCACGATATTGGCTGCGTTGGCCTGCAGGCCCTGCTCGCCGCCGGGTATGACATCGCAGCGGTGTTCACCCACGCCGATGACCCCAAGGAAACCACCTTCTTCGGCTCGGTGGCGCAGCTGTGCGCGCTGCACGGGATCGCCGTGTACGCGCCGGAAGACCCCAATCACCCGCTGTGGGTTGAGCGCATCGCCCGGCTCGAACCCGATTTCATCTTCTCCTTCTACTACCGCCAGCTGCTCGGCGAACCGTTGCTGGCCTGCGCGAAAGACGGCGCGTTCAACCTGCACGGCTCACTGCTGCCCAAATACCGTGGCCGGGCGCCGGCCAACTGGGTGCTGGTGAACGGCGAAAGCGAGACGGGCGTGACTTTGCACCAGATGGTCAAGCGCGCCGACGCAGGCCCCATCGTCGCCCAGCAGCGGATCTCGATCAGTCCGGCTGAAACGGCCCTGACCCTGCACGGCAAGTTACGTGAAACCGCCGCAGACCTGCTCTCGGACACCCTGCCGTTGCTCGCTCAGGGACGGTTGCC
This sequence comes from Pseudomonas sp. AK106, assembly GCF_053903055.1. Classification (NCBI taxonomy): domain Bacteria; kingdom Pseudomonadati; phylum Pseudomonadota; class Gammaproteobacteria; order Pseudomonadales; family Pseudomonadaceae; genus Pseudomonas; species Pseudomonas sp. AK106. The sequence goes on along the minus strand of NZ_CP096426.1, from coordinate 2,483,569 downwards.
GGGCACACCCCAGGATGAATCCGCCGCCACCTGTTACGGCCGGCGCAGCGCTGCCGACGGTCTGATCGACTGGTCGCTGCCGGCCACCCGGCTGGGCAATCTGGTTCGCGCGGTGACTCAGCCCTACCCCGGCGCGTTCTGCCCGGTGGGTGAGCACAAACTGATTGTCTGGGCCGCCCGCGCAGAGACCGCTTATACCGGCGAAGCCCCCGGCACGGTGCTCGGTTGCGAGCCGTTGCGCATTGCCTGCGGCGAAGGTTCGCTGGTGATCAGCGCCGGCCAGCGCGGCGACAACGGCCTGTACCTGAGCGGCGCGCAACTGGCCCGTGAGTTCGGTCTGGTGGAGGGCTCGCGCTTGCAGGGCATGGACCCTCGCCGCCCGGTCCGACGCACCCGCGTGCTGATCCTCGGGGTCAACGGCTTCATCGGCAATCACTTGTCCGAACGTTTGCTGCAAGACGACCGCTATGAAATCTATGGCATGGACATCGGCTCGGATGCCATCGAACGCCTGCGGACCAGGCCGAATTTCCACTTCATCGAAGGCGACATCAGCATCCACTCCGAGTGGATCGAGTACCACATCAAGAAGTGCGACGTGGTGCTGCCGCTGGTGGCCATCGCGACGCCCATCGAATACACGCGCAACCCGCTGCGGGTGTTCGAGCTGGACTTTGAAGAGAACCTGAAAATCGTCCGCTACTGCGTCAAGTACAACAAGCGCGTGATCTTCCCGTCGACCTCGGAGGTGTATGGCATGTGCCAGGACGCCAGCTTTGACGAGGACACCTCGAATCTGGTGGTCGGCCCGATCAACAAGCAGCGCTGGATCTACTCGGTGTCCAAGCAGTTGCTCGACAGGGTGATCTGGGCCTACGGGCAGAAAGGTTTGCAGTTCACCCTGTTTCGCCCGTTCAACTGGATGGGGCCACGGCTGGACCGCCTGGACTCCGCGCGCATCGGCAGCTCTCGGGCCATTACCCAGCTGATTCTGCACCTGGTCGAGGGCACGCCGATCCGGCTGGTGGACGGCGGCGCGCAAAAGCGCTGTTTCACCGACGTCGTCGACGGCATCGAAGCCCTGGCGCGGATCATCGAAAACAAGGGCGGGCTCTGCAACGGCCAGATCATCAACATCGGCAACCCCGACAACGAAGCCAGCATTCGTCAGCTGGGCGCCGAGTTGCTGCGTCAGTTCGAGGCCCACCCGTTGCGCGACAACTTCCCGCCCTTCGCCGGTTTCCGTGAGGTCGAGAGCCAGTCGTTCTACGGCAAGGGCTATCAGGACGTCAGCCACCGCAAGCCGAGCATCGACAACGCCCAGCGGCTGATCGCCTGGACACCGACCATCGAACTGAGCGAAACCATCGGCAAGACCCTGGACTTCTTCCTCCGGGAAGCCATGGCCGAGAAGGCCGAACCGACTGTCAGCACCGGCGCACGCAGCTGATGAAGGCCGGTCTGCGCATCGACGTCGACACCTGGCGAGGCACCCGCGACGGCGTGCCGCGACTGCTGGACCTGCTCGACGAAGCGCAGGTCAAGGCGACGTTTTTCTTCAGCGTCGGCCCGGACAACATGGGGCGCCATCTGTGGCGTCTCGCGCGGCCGCAGTTCCTCTGGAAAATGCTGCGCTCCCGGGCGGCCAGTCTGTACGGCTGGGACATTCTGCTGGCAGGCACCGCGTGGCCCGGCAAACCCATCGGCCGCGATCTCGGGCCGCTGATGCGCCGGGCCCGGGACGCCGGTCATGAAGTGGGCTTGCACGCCTGGGATCACCACGGCTGGCAGGCCAATGCCGGGCGCTGGAGCGAGGCCGAGCTGAGTGATCAGATCCAGCGCGGCGTTGACGTTCTCAGCGATATTCTCGGCCACCCGGTGACCTGCTCCGCCGCCGCCGGCTGGCGTGCCGACGAGCGGGTGGTGCAGGCGAAAGAGGCATTCGGTTTTCGCTACAACAGCGACTGTCGGGGCACCTCGATATTCCGTCCGTTTCTGGCCGATGGCGCGCCGGGCACACCGCAGATTCCGGTGGACCTGCCGACTTACGACGAACTGATTTCGCCGCAACTCGACGCCCAGGCCTTCAACGACGACATCCTCGGGCGGTTTGCGGCCTGGAAGCTGAACGTCTACACCGTCCACGCCGAGGTCGAAGGCATCGTCATGGCCCCGGCTTTTCGCGCGCTGTTGAGCGAGGCGAAAAACCATGGCGTCGACTTTCAGCCCCTTGGCGCGCTGTTGCCGGACAGACTGGATCACTTGCCCGCGGGCCAATTGGTCCGCGGGGCGTTGCGCGGTCGCGAAGGCTGGCTGGGGGTGCAGCGATGATCAAAGCCGAACATCGCAACATCGCCCTGCTGGTCCTGGCCTTCGCCGCGTTCTATCTGCTGCCGCTGGGGTCCCACGGGTTGTGGATTCCCGATGAAACCCGCTACGCCCAGATCAGTCAGGAAATGCTCCACAGCGGTCACTGGGCCGCGCCACATTTCATGGGCCTGCGCTATTTCGAGAAACCCGCTGCGGGCTATTGGCTGATCGCCGTGGGGCAAGCCATCTTTGGTGAAAACCTGTTTGGCGTGTGCATCGCCTCAGCGCTGAGCAGTGGTTTGAGCGTGATGCTCGCTTACTGGCTTGCCGCGCGGATGTGGAACGACCCGCGCAAGAGTTTCGCCAGTGCGCTGCTGTTCATGAGTTTCGCCTTTATTGCCGGGCAAGCTGGTTATGCCAACCTCGATCCTCAGTTCACCCTGTGGTCCAACCTGACGCTGGTCGGGTTCTGGTGCGCCGTTCACCGCAGCGGGCGTGCGCGACTCGGCGCCTGGACGTTGATCGGTCTGGCCTGCAGCATCGGCTTCATGACCAAGGGTTTTCTGGCCTGGGCGCTGCCGGTGATGATCACCCTGCCCTACATGCTCTGGCAGCGGCGCCTCGGCGAGCTGCTTCGCTATGGGCCGCTGGCGGTGTTGATCGCCATCGTCGTGAGCCTGCCGTGGGTGCTCACGGTGCATGTTGAGGAACCGGACTTCTGGCGATTCTTCTTCTGGCATGAGCATGTGCGACGCTTTGCCGGAGCCGATGCCCAGCACGCCGAACCCTGGTGGTTTTACCTGCCACTGCTGGTGGTGTCGTGCCTGCCGTGGGCTGCGTTGCTGCCGGTCACATTCCGCCAGGCCTGGCAGCGCAGGCGTCGACCCGACATCGGCTTTCTGCTGCTGTGGCTGCTGGTGCCGCTGGCGTTTCTCAGCGTCAGCAACGGCAAGCTGCCGACGTACATTCTGCCGTGCCTGCTGCCGGTGGCGCTGTTGATGGCGGATGGGCTGATCGAACGCCTCAAGCAAGGTCAACTCACCGCGTTGCGCGTCAACGGCTGGCTGAACGCGGCCGCCGGCTTGATCGGGTTGGGCGTGCTGCTCTGGCTGCAACTCCAACAGCCGGTGTACGTCCACGAACCGCTGAACCTGCTGTTGGCGATCATCGTGTTGATCGGCTGGTGCGCGAGCAATGCGCTGCAAGGCCTGCGCCCGATGAAGTATTGGGCCGCACCGGCGCTGGGCAGCTGGCTGCTGGTGGCGTTGCTGCCCGCGGCCCTTCCCTATGACGTGGTGCATAACAAGACGCCTGACCAGTTTGTGCTTGCCCATCAAGCGCAACTGGCAGCGAGCACGCACTTACTGAGCAATGATCTGGGCGCTGCGTCAGCACTGGCGTGGCGGCTTAACAGAACCGACGTGTCGTTTTTCAACACCTGGAACGAACTGGATTACGGGCTGGGCTATCCCGACGTCACAGGGCGCGAAGTCACCCTTAAGGGGATTGCTGAGTGGATGACCCAGGCCCGCCGCGAGGGTCAGGTCGGGGTGGTCATGCGTGGCAGAAGCGATGAGGAGCTGCGCGAGCTCGAACTGCTGCCCAAGGACGCCGAGCGCTATGACGAAGGCAATCTGATCATCCTCATTTACGGGAAGTCAGCGCCATGACCTGGCTGCTGTTGTTGGGCACCTGCGGGCTGACCTGCCTGGGCCAGGTCGCGCAGAAGTGCGCGGTGGAGCGCTGGGGCGGCACGTTCCCCGGCGTGCTCGCGGCCGCGCGCTCGTTCTGGTTGTGGCTGGCCGTGGGCTGTCTGGGACTGGGCCTCGTCGGCTGGCTGCTGGTGTTGCAACGCCTGGAAGTCGGCATCGCTTACCCGATGCTGGGGCTGAATGTGGTGCTGATCACCCTCGCCAGCCGGTTCGTTTTCAAGGAATCCATCGACGCCGTGCACTGGTTGGGCGTCGCGTTGATTCTGGCGGGCGTCGTGCTGCTGGGGCGTCAGGCATGAGCCGGTCAAGTCTTTGCCAATCGGGCAGGCAGCGCGGGGCGACCGCGTGGGCGATGGGCAGCGTGGCGCTGGTGAGTTCGGCGCAGCTGGGCATGCGCTGGGGCATGAGCCGTCTGCCCTCCCCTGATGCCTGGCCGGGTTTGCGCGGGCTGACACAACTGAGCCCTTTCGCCGTGCTGGTGATCGGCGCCGCGATCATTGCCTATGGGCTGTCGATGCTCGCCTGGCTGCTGGCGCTGCGCGACCTTCCGCTGAGTCGCGCCTATTCCCTGCTCAGCGTCAGCTACGGGCTGGTGTATGCCCTCGCCGCGGCGCTGCCATTTTTCCATGAGACGTTCACGGTATCGAAAACTTTGGGCGTCATCCTGATCGTGATGGGCGTGCTGACCATCAACCTTCGGCGCATTTCCAGCACTCCTCCACAGGGCTTTTCTTCATGAGAATCAGCGTTTTCGGTAGCGGGTATGTCGGGCTGGTGCAAGCCACCGTGCTTGCTGAAGTGGGCCACGACGTGGTCTGCATGGACATCGACCAAGCCAAGGTCGAGCAGTTGCGGCAGGGTCAGGTGCATATTTTCGAACCGGGGCTGGCCGGCCTGGTGCGCGAGAACCTGGAGAACAAACGCCTGCAGTTCACCACCGACGCGCAACGCGCGGTCGAGCACGCCGAGGTGCTGTTTATCGCCGTCGGCACGCCGTCCCGCGATGACGGCTCGGCAGACCTGACGGGTTTTTTCGCCGTCGGTGATGCCATCGCGACGTACCGCTCGGAGCCGCTGATCATCGTCGAGAAGTCAACGGTGCCGGTGGGCAGTGGCGACGCGTTGCGCGGTCATATCGACAAGGCGCTGCGCCAGGCCGGTCGCTTGCTGCAGTTCGATATCGTCTCCAATCCGGAGTTTCTCAAAGAGGGTTCGGCGGTCAACGACTGCCGGCGCCCGGACCGCATCGTCATCGGCTGCGACAGCGATGCCGTGCGCAAAGTCATGCGCGAGCTGTACGCGCCGTTCAACCGCAACCATGACCGGATCATGTTCATGGACCTGCGCAGCGCCGAGCTGACCAAGTACGCGGCCAATTGCATGCTGGCGACCAAGATCAGCTTCATCAACCAGATCGCCGAACTGGCCGAGCACCTGGGCGCCGACGTTGAGTCAGTGAGGCTGGGCATCGGCGCGGATTCGCGGATCGGCTACGACTTCATCTACCCCGGCTGCGGTTACGGCGGCTCGTGCTTCGGCAAGGACATTCGCGCGCTGATCCACAGCGCCCGGGAAGCCCATTGCTCCAACGACCTGCTGGCGGTGGTCGAGGCCATCAACGAGCGGCAGAAGAACAAGCTGTTCGAGCGGGTGAACGCCTTTTACGAAGGGGATCTGCGCGGCAAGACGTTCGCGCTATGGGGCCTGGCGTTCAAGCCGAACACCGACGACATGCGCGACGCGCCGAGCCGGGTGCTGATGGAAGCGTTGTGGGACGCCGGCGCCACCGTGCGCGCGTTCGACCCCGAGGCCATGCAAGAGACGCAACGGATTTACGGCCACCGCAGGGATCTGATTTTGATGGGCACGCCGGAATCCACGCTGAACGATGCCGATGCGTTGATCGTTTGCACCGAGTGTCAGCAGTTCAAGGCCCCGGATTTCGAGTTGATCCAGCAACGCCTCGCCGCGCCGGTGATCTTCGACGGCCGCAACCTGTACGACACCGAACGCCTGGCCCAGAGCGGGTTTCACTACTTCCCGATCGGGCGCGGGGAATCCTGCGAGCTGCCGATCCCGCAAAAGCAGTGGATGCCGTACAAAAGTGTGGCGGGTGGTTCGATGGTGTAGCAGCCGACCCCTTCCCGGCTAAAGCCGGTCCCACACAGACTGTGTGAAAACCTAGCCAACCTGCCTCAGATCTAAGAAAATGCCCCGCATCGAAAGATGCGGGGCATTTTCTTATGGCGTACATCCAGGGCGAATCGCGCAACCAGACCAGCCTGTTTCCGGTTTCAATAGATGAGGTCATTCCCGAAGACCATCTTGTCCGAGTCATTGATGCCTATGTTTCGCGCCTGGATCTCAGGGTTCTGGGGTTCGATAAAGCTATTCCCAAGGGCAACGGACGTCCGCCCTACAACCCCGCCGACCTGCTCAAACTCTACATCTACGGCTACTTCCAGCGCATACGGTCTTCGCGCCGGCTTGAGGCTGAGTGCCAACGCAACATCGAAGTCATGTGGCTGCTCAACCGCCTCGCGCCGGACTTCAAAACCATCGCCGACTTCCGCAAAGATAACGCCACTGCGTTCTCCGCAACGTGCCGCGCGTTTGTTCAGTTCTGCCGTTCGGCAGGCCTGGTAAAAGGTGATCTGGTTGCTATTGATGGCAGCAAATTCAAGGCCGTAGCCTCGGCCCGTCGTCACATCAGCACCAAGCACCTCAAGCGCGATCAGGAAAAACTTGATCGCCGGATAGCGAAATATCTGGAGGATCTGGACAGCGCGGATCGCGACGAAAATGAAGAGGTGGTGGATCGAAGCGCTGTTAAAACGGTACTGGCAAAACTGACCGCCAAGCGGGACGACAACCTGACCTGCCAGGCACTGATGGACGAGCTGCAAATTACGCAATTCATCAGCACCGAAAGCGATGCGCGGATGATGCGAGCCCCGCAGGGCATGGCCGTTGCCTACAACGTGCAGACCGCAGTCGACGCTGAAAACAGCCTGATCGTGCACCACGAAGTCACTCAGGATAGCGACGATCGAAAGCAACTGGAGCCGATGGCAAAAGCGACTCAGGAAGTGCTGGAACAGCCGAATCTGACCGTCACGGCTGATGCTGGATACTCCAGCGGCAAGCACTTCCAAGCCTGCGACGACGCGGGCATCACAGCGTATGTACCGATCAATCGAACCATCAACAGCAAGGTCGAAGAGCCCTCGTTTTTCCGTCGGGAAGACTTCACCTATGATCGTGAAAATGATCGTTATCAATGCCCGACCGGCCATTTGCTGACGCTGGTTCAGTTGAACAAGGGAAAGCGTTTCTACCGCGCCAGCGCTGGCGCTTGTGGATCCTGCGCCCTTAAAAACCAATGCACCAAGACCAAATACCGCTCGATCACACGTCATGCCTATGAAGATGCATTTGAGCGAATGGCGCTGCGAATGCAGGCCCACCCGGAAATCGTCGAGGCTCGACGAAGCATCGTTGAGCACCCGTTTGGCAACCTCAAACAATGGATTTACGGCAATGGCCGGTTCCTGCTTCGCCAGCTCAAAGGTGCGCGAACGGAAATGGCGCTGGCGGTGAACGCCTACAACCTGAAAAGAGCGATCAACGTGCTGGGTGTGCGCCGAATGATGGAGTTACTGGCCTGAGGAAGGTCTTTTTCTTCTCTGTATAAATGGAAAATGCCCCGAGTTGATCGGGGCATTTTTTTTGGTTAGCTGCTGAGTAGCTGGTTTTCACACGGTCTGCACAGTAAGGGCCCGGCGCCAGCCCCGCGGAATGCACGCGATGCTTTTAGTAGGACCGGCTTCAGCCGGGAAGAGGCCTTTTTGTGCGCCACAAGATCCGCAGTGTGACGCCTGACGCCTTCCCGGCTGCAGCCTGTCCCACAATAAGGGCCCGGCGCCAGCCCCACGAGTTCTTCACACCCCTCAAACCAATTTTTGACAATCGCCGCCCTACTATCCCGTCACTGTCGCGAGGGTGGAATCATTACTATGCTGGTTGTTGAAGATCTGGTGCTGGACACCGGAAAATACAGGGCCTTCCGCGCCGACAAACACTTGAAACTTAACCCGACCAACATCGATATCCTGGCGCTGCTGATGCTAAGAAGTCCCGCTATTGTCAGCAAGGAAGAGATCGCCAAAATGCTCTGGGGCGAACAAGGTACTGACAAGAGCACCGGCCTCGGCACCCGCGTCCATCAAATCAGAAAAGTTGTCGATGACGGTTTTGCCTATCCGTTGGTTCATACGGTGTATGGCGTCGGTTATCAACTGTGCAAGTAAGCCACTCAATACCTTATGTTGTTTCAGTCACCCCCTCCCTCTCCAGTTGCTTCCAGTCTTGCGGATTGATAATGCCCCTGATCACTGGCCTGTTGCGCTTGTCCAACGAGATAAATACCGCCCCGTCGTATTCGCTGGTTTCGGCACTGGGATAACCCTGCTGACTTTCCAGCTGACCGATGCATTCGCTGTGGGTCACCAGGACCAGATTCCGGTTGATCGCCTTGTGCGCCATGACCCGGCCGAGGTTCATGTTCTCGCAATCAACCAACCAGTCCTGGGACGCCACCGGATGGCCAAACAGGGATTGGGCGGTCTGCGCCGTGCGTGTGGACGGGCTGGCGAGGATATCGGTCTGCGCTAACCCCAACTGACCGAGCGAACGTCCCACCTGGGCAGACACTTGGCTGCCGTTGCGGGTGATGCCGTCCTTTGGACCCAGGCACTCATTATCCGACCGATCGCAGCGCTCGCCGTGGCGCACCAGCACCACCACTTCGCCTTTCTTCCAGCCCTCGTAAAGACCCGCCCTGCTCATGTTTTGCCCCCTGACGAGGTCAATCGGCGAACGGGGCCAACAGGTATACCCCGTTAACAGCAGCAGCGACACGACGATGCCCGAGGCGGTCAGCAGTACACGGAATTTACTGGCGCTGTTGAGTAACTTACCCGCTATCAGTGCGGGCGATACATTGACGTGTTCGCGCATCGTGTTGCTCCGACTGTTCAGTCCATGGCAGATGGAAATCTGCGGCATTGAATGGCAACAAGCGTAAACAGCGATGCATGGTTATTTGGTTAAGGGCTCGTGAAAAATACAGTGATGATCAAGCGTGACCACTTTCAACAGGAGAACAAGACACGCGACTAAACGATCATGGGGTACGACGTTTCATACCCACGGCGTCATCTTGTGAGTAAAACCCTCAGCACGCCGTATCTATCAACGCCGTTTTCACATCGTCTTCACCGCGAGCTGACCCGGTCACCCGTAACTTCCGTCAGCGCCGACTTATTTCCCGGCGAAGTTATGAACCCCAATTATCGGGACACTCAGCGTGCGAAACCAACGATCACGATTTTATGCCTGGAACCTGGGTTTACCGATCGCCATTGCCCTGGCGATATTCGTGGTCTTCGACCTGACTTCGCTGGACGAGGTCATCAGCAACTGGCTGTATGACCCGAACCACGAATTCCCGTTTGGCCACAATCGCCTGTTTGAAAACCTGACCCACCGCTGGCCGCGGATCATTCCCGACCTCACGGGGGAAGCCGCGATCATCGGCTCGCTCCTGTCATTTCTCTGGCCGCTGTTGAAACCGGGGCGACACGACCGGCTTATCAGGTCGCTGGAGAGGTTGCGCATCGCCCCGCTGCTGCGCTTCACCGCCCGCCACCGGCGTGACTTCCTGTTCATCGTTGTCTCGTTCGCCGTGACCACCGGCATGATCCACTTCTTCAAAAGCCACACCAGCATCTACTGCCCGGTCGAAACGACGCTGTACGGCGGGACGATGGAGAAGAAGGAGTGGTTCGAGAATTTCAGCCTGTTCCATGAAGCCGGCGCCGGTCGCTGCTGGCCGGGTGGGCATGCCTCCGGCGGCTTCACCATGGTCGCGCTGTACTTCGTCGCGCGCCGGTATCAATGGCGCCACGCCCGCGCGATCCTGTATGCCTCAATGATTCTGGGGGCGATCTACGGCACCACGCGCGTCCTGCAAGGCTGGCATTTCATGTCGCACACGTTCTGGGCCGGGGTGATCGTGTGGATCGGTGCGCTGCTCACTGCCCTCGCCTTCTACGGCTGGCGACAGCTTGCCCCTGGGCCCGTCGAGGAGGCCAGTACCGCGCTACGGAAGCGGTCGGTGTCCGGGCCCAACGGAGTCACCGATCTGTAAATGTGGCATGAGCGGGTCAGCCATCCAGGCGTCGATCCAGCCGCGAATCAACGTCGCCGGCATTGGCTCGGCGATGCCGAAACCCTGACCGATCTCACAACCGAGCTGCAACAGGCGTGACGCCTGGGCAGGGCTGTTGACGCCCTCGGCGATGACTTCGCGACCGAACGCGCTGGCCAGCCCCAGTATCGCCTGCAGGATCGAGATATCGCCGGGGGCGTCGAGCATGCCGTGAATGAACGTCTGATCGATCTTCAGTTGCGCCACCGGCAAGCGCTTCAAGTAGCTGAGGGACGAATACCCTGTGCCGAAATCGTCCAAGGCAAAGCGCACGCCCAGTTGCTCGCACGCACGCAACGTGCGCGAGACGCCTTCGACGTCTTCCAGCGCGCTGGTTTCGAGGATCTCGATCATCAGCATTTCCGGCCCGACATCAGGGTGTGCTGCGAGTCGCTCGGTCAGGTTCGCCACAAAATCAGGGTGCTGAAGTTGCCGTGCCCCGACGTTGATACTCACCGCCAGATGCAGCCCTTCCCGTTGCCAGCGCTCGATCTGGCTCAAGGCACTTTCGAGCACCCACTCACCCACCACCTCCGCCAGTGAGCTGCTTTCGATCAGCGGCAGAAAACTGCCCGGCAACAGCAGTCCGCGCTCCGGATGCTCCCAGCGCAGCAGGGCTTCCGCACCGACGACCGCGCCCGTGCGCAGGTTGACCTTGGGCTGAAAATACAGGCGCAGTTCCCCCTCGCGAATGGCCTGATCGATACGGTCCAGACGCGCGTTGTGCCCACGCATCTCCTGGTCATGCTGCGCATCGAACACGTGGAAACGGTTCTTGCCCTCGAGTTTCGCCTGGTACATCGCCTGATCGGCCTGGCGCAGCAGTTGATCGGCGCTGATCTCGTTATCCTGCGGGTAGTAACTGACGCCGATGCTCGCCGACAGCGTCAGGTTCAGCGCGCCCACCTGCACCACCTCGCTGGCGGCCGTGAGCAGACGTTCAAGGATCGGCGCGCTGTCGCAGAGCTGGTCAAGATCGACGATCAGCGCCACAAATTCGTCTCCCCCCAGACGCGCCAGCGTGCAGGCCTCGTTCAGGACGTTCTGCATGCGCCGGGACACGCTGGACAGTACCCGGTCCCCCACGTCATGGCCGTGCAGGTCATTTATCGCCTTGAAGCCGTCCAGGTCCAGGTAACCCAATGCCAGCCGGGTGCCGTTGCCCAAGGCATCGGCCATCGCCTGTTGCATGCGCGAGGCGAGCAGAACGCGGTTGGGCAAGTGGGTCAGCGGGTCGTAGTGGGCCACGTATTCCAGCTGCCGCTGGTAGCTGTGCAGTTCGGTGACGTCGGTGAACAGCGAGACGTAATGCTGGGTAACGCCATGGGCGTCGACGATGGCGGTAATGGTCTGTCGCGCGGCATAGGCCGAGCCGTCGCGCCGGCGGTTCCACAAGTCGCCCTGCCAGTAATGCTCGGTCAGCAGGCTGCGCCAGAGGCTGACGTACTCGGCACGCGGGGTCATGCCGGAGGCAAGAAAGCGCGGGTTCTTGCCCGTCGACTCATCGCGTTCATAGCCGGTGATGGTGGTGAACGCGTCGTTGACCTCGATGATCGCGCCGGTCGGGTCAGTGATCATGATGCCCTCGCGCGCGTGGGTGAATACGCTGGCAGCGAGGTTGAGGCGATGTTCGATCTGCCGGCGCGCGGTGAGGTCGGTCAGGGTCACGCGGATGCCGCTCGTCTCGCCGCCGTGGCGCACGCAGTTCAGCCGGGCCTGCCAGTGCGTGCCGTCGGTGCGCTCCAGGCTGAGATCGCACTCCTCCGCTTGCCCTGTGCGACAGACTCGGGCGAATACCTGCTGCCAGTGGTCGCGGTCCCGGCTGACGACGCGGCCGGCAAAGCGCCGTTGCAACAGGCGGTGGCGCGGGTAGGTCAGCAGCGTCTCGCCGGTGCGGTTGACGGCTTCAATGACCCCTTGGCGCGTCAGCGTGAGGTAACCCACCGGCGCGTTTTCGTACAAATCCAGGTAGAGGTCGCGGGAGGCCTCGAGGGCGGACTGGGCAACGCGCAGTTCCTCGTTCTGCATCTGCAACTCGGCCTGGTGCAATTGCAGGTCATGCAGCAGCCGGGCGTTGTCGTCCGGGTCCGGGATGTCGGGAGGGTTCGCCGGATGAACGATATGGGGCTCGAAAGGCGGGGGTTTCATGGTCGTCCCGCACCTCAGGCGTGTGAAGTGTCAGGCTGCATCGCCAGAAGAATCAGGTGCGGCCGCGTGGCATCTCCCACCACCCGACGGGCATTCAGGGTGATCGCTCGCGGGCCTGCATCGGTCAGTTCATGCTCCACGACGAAGCCATCGAAGCTGGTGTCGTTTTCCAGCAGGGTGCCGAGCTTTTGCCGCAGCGCCGGGATGTCCCACAGGCGATTGTTGAGTTCAAAAAGTGTGCGACCGGTGGTCAAGGGCACAGTGGTCGGGAACGTGCGGTAATAGGAGCGACTGGCGGACACAACGCACAAGTTTTCGTCCAGCACCAGCAGCGGCTCGATGACCGTGTCGACGATGGCTTCGGCCAACTCGCGCGCCGCCTGCACGGCCTTCTGGTTGGCGATGCGGCTGTTGATGTCGTGAAAGGTCATGACCACGCCGTCAATGACGTTGTCCAGCGTGCGGTACGGTGCCAGCCGCGCCAGGAACCAGTTGCCCGACACAGTGCACAGTTCGATCTCTTGCGGGATCAACATGTCGAGCACCTCCTGTGCGGGGACCAGCAGGTCCATGGAGTGAATGTACGAAGAGATATCGGCCAGTGGCCGCCCCACATCCTTGGGGATCAGGCGGTAGATCTTCACGGCGTCGCGCGTGAAGCGGCGAATGATCAGCTTTGTGTCAAGAAATATAGTCCCGATATTGATGCTGTCGAGGAGGTTCTTCATGTCATTTTGCATGTCGCCGAGCTGTTCGATCTTCGTTTGCAGCTCGGCATTGACCGTGACCAGCTCCTCGTTGACCGATTGCAGCTCTTCACGGGAGGTTTCCAGCTCCTCGTTGGACGACTGCAATTCTTCGTTGGTCGATTGCATCTCTTCGTTGGCCGCGCCCAGTTCCTCGTTCAGGTGCTGCAACTCATCAATGGTCGCCTGCAGGTTCTCCCGTGTGTACGCCAGGTCGTGCTCCAGCAGCCTGACCCGCTCGGGCGCCAGATGTGCGGCGGTATCCGGTACCGCGTCGGGCGGAATGTCCGCGCCGCTGGCCGGTTCCTGGAACGTGATCAGGAGCAACTGCTCGCCCTGAGCCGTGTTGCCCATCCGGCGCACGCTGAGACTGACCCAGCGCGTCGCGCCGTCACCGCTGACCGGCAGCGGCCGGGTGGCAGTCGGCTCGGCGCTGAGGGCGGCACGCTGCACCGCACTGCGCAGGTCCAGCTGCAGGCCTTCGCGGGCCATTTCGACGACGTTGAGGCTGGGTTGCCCCGGCGCAGGGCGCAGGTAGCGGCCGGTGTCGCCGTGGACATACAGAATGTTGCCGGTCAGATCAGTGACCACCGAGGCAGGGCCAAAGTCCTGCAGCAGCGCCCGACGGGTCAGTTCGGCAATGTTGGTTTCCTTGGTCATGGTCGCGGGGCGGTCCGGGGGTCGGCTGATGGGGCTGGGCAGCCACGACAGCGTGCTGTCCATCGGCATGGATTTAGGGGTTCGGGTCTTCACGGCCCGGTAGAACTTCCATTTGCGCTGCAACGGCGTGAACAGTGTGGCATGCCCGCCGATGCTCTCGGAAGGCGAGAGAAACAGCACGCCGTCAGGCTTGAGCGCGTAATGAAAGGTCGGGATCAGGCGGTTCTGCAGCGCATGCCCCAGGTAGATCATCAGGTTGCGGCAGCACAGCAGATCGATACGGGTGAAGGGCGGATCCTTGATCACGTTCTGCACCGCGAACACGATCATCTCGCGGATTTCCTTCTTCACCCGGTAACCGCCTTCGACGCGACTGAAATAGCGCTCCAGGCGCTCGGCGCCGACGTCACGGGCGACGGAAAGCGGGTAGAACCCGGCGCGGGCGATGCTGATGGCATCGGCGTCCAGGTCGGTGGCGAACACCTGAATCCCCGGCGCCACCCCGGCAGCCTGACCCTGCGGATGCAGGAGCTCGTACAGAACGATGGCCACCGAGTAGGCCTCTTCACCCGTGGCGCAACCGGCAATCCACACCCGCAGCGGCTCATCGCCAGCCTTGGCGTCGATCATCGGCTGGAGGATCTGCCGCTGCATGACCGTGAACGCGGCCGGGTCACGAAAGAACTGGGTGACGTTGATCAGCAATTCGCTGAACAGCGACTTGCATTCCTCCGCCGAGCCCTGCAGCAGCCTCAGGTAGTCGACCTGACTGGCGAGGTTCATGATCTGCAGCCGTCGCTCGATGCGCCGCGCGATGGTGCTCTTCTTGTACTGGGTGAAGTCGTGGCCGGTCATGGTGCGCAGGTGCAGCAGAATCTGCTCGATGGCGTCGCCCTGCATCGTCGACGGTGCCGGGCCGTCCGGATCCGTGCCGCCGGTCAGTACGCCGGGCATTTGCTCGACGCTCATCACATGACTGGCGTTGCCCGCCTGGATCGCGCTGTCGGGCATGCCGCTGTAGGTCGCCTCCTCCGGCCACTGCACCAGGGTTCTGCCGCCGTGATCGAGGATCGCCCGGCAGCCGGCGGTGCCGTCCGCACCGGTACCGGACAGAATCACGCCGACCGCCCTCGTCCCATGGTGCTCGGCCATTGAGGCGAAGCAGGCGTCGATGGGCAGAGGGTGACCGCGCTCGCCCTCGTAGCGGGTCAGGACCAGCGCGTCGGCCGTCACGCTCAAGCCATAGTGCGGCGGGATCACATACACGGTGTCGGCGTCGAGCGGCGCGCCATGGCTGGCCTCGACGACCCTCATGCCAGTCGAGCGGGCGAGGATTTCGGTGAGCAGGCTGGGCGTGGTCGGTGCAAGGTGCTGGATCACCAGAAAGCTCATGCCCGAATCGCTCGGCATCAGGCTCAGGAAGCGCTGCAGCACTTCCAGACCGCCCGCGGACGCGCCAAGGCCGACGAGCAGTCGGCCCTGGGGGCGGGGGTGCTGCGCGATGTCGGACACGGGATCCCTCATGTGGCAAATGGACGCGGATGATGCCCGCTGCCGGCCGGCCGGGCAATGGCGGATAGGCCGCCAGGCCTCGCCGATGAGTCGCCCCGACGGGTCGACAAGCCAGACAGGCGCCTGCATTAATGTCACACTGACGCCCGGCCTGTCCCTGATAGCGCTGTGCCATACTCTACGTATGCCGGGTCACAGCGTCGCGCGTCAATGCCGTTCATCCAGAAGCGGAAATATCTTCCCGCGCCCCCAGTCCATCCCTTTCTCTGAACCACTGTGTCGAGATGTCGCCCATGAAGTCGGACAACGTACAAATTGGCCCGCTGGATTTCCTGCTGGGCGGGGGTGAGATGGGGCGATTGATCCGGGATTTCGACTGGGCGTCGACGTCACTGGGGGATCCGGCAGCGTGGCCGCAGTCTCTGCGCTCGGCCATCAGCATCTGCCTGCACTCCAGCTTCCCGACCGCGATCTATTGGGGCAAAGACTTCTGCCTGCTGTACAACGACGCCTGGGCACCGATCCCGGCGGATCGTCACCCGGCGGTACTGGGCCACCCGGCGCGGGAGGTCTGGCCGATTATCTGGGACGTCGTCGGGCCGCAGCTCGAAGCCGCCGTCCGGGATGCCGAGGGCTTTTCGGCGTTCGACCAGCGGTTGATGATGGAGCGTGGCGGGAGCCTGGTGGAGACGTGGTGGAACTACAGTTTCACGCCGATCCGCGGGGAAAACGGGCGCATCGCGGGCATCCTCAATCAGGGCCACGAGGTCACTGACCGGATTCTCGCCGAGCGTCGCCGTACGGACCAACTCGTCCGTCAACGCAAGATGTTCGAGCAGGCGCCCGGCTTCATCACGGTGCTCCATGGCCCCGAGCACCGCTTCGAATTCGTCAACCAGTCCTACACGCGGCTGTTCGGCGAGCGCGATTACGTCGGCAAAACCATCTACGAGGCATTCCCGGAGCTCGCAGGCCAGGGCTTTTATGAGTGGCTCGACGGGGTCTACCGCACCGGCGAGCGCCTGGTTCAGCAACACACCCCGATCCAGCTCAGTCACCCGGACGCCCCGTGCGAAGTGCGCTACCTGGATTTTATCTATGAGCCGCTGCTCGATGATGCCGGCCAGGTGACGGGTATTTTCTGCGAAGGCCACGACGTCACCGAGGCGCATATCTCCCGGGCGGCGCTTGAGGCCAGTGAAGCGGCACTGCGCGAGGAAACCCGCACGCTGGAGACACTGAATCGGGTGAACGCCGAGCTGGCCCTCGACCTGGACCTAAAACGACTGGTACAGACCGTGACCGATGCCGGACGAGAGATGACCGGCGCACACATCGGCGGCTACTTTCACAACGTTGCGGGCGATCACTTCGATCTCTTTACGCTGTCTGGCGCGCCGCCCACGGAATTGGCCCGGTTGCCAGGCCCGCGGGCGAGCCCGGTGTTCGCGCCGGCGTTCCTCACCGAGGGCGTGATGCGCTCCGACGACATTTTGCCGGACCCACGCTATGGCGGCATCACGCCGCATTTCGGCTTGCCGGCCGGCCATGCGCCGGTGCGCAGCTACCTGGCAGTCTCGGTGGTGTCGCGCTCGGGGGAGGTGCTCGGCGGACTGTTCTACGGCCACTCGGAGCCGGCGCAGTTCAGCGCGCGTCACGAAGCACTGATGTCGGCGCTCGCCGCTCAGGCCGCCATCGCCATCGATAACGCGACGCTGTTCCAGCAGGTGCACAGCGCCAACGAAACCCTCGAACAGCGGGTGCTGGCCCGTACCCGGGAATTGTCTGAAGCCCACTCGGCCCTGCGCCAGGCGCAGAAGATGGAAGCCGTGGGCCAGCTCACCGGCGGCATCGCCCACGACTTCAATAACTTGCTCGCCGGGATCCTCGGCAGCCTGGAAATGATCGAGCGGCGCATCTCCAACGGCCGGGTGGACGGCCTGGACCGCTACGTCAGCGCGGCCCATGACTCGGCCAATCGCGCCGCCCAGCTCACCCAGCGGCTGCTGGCGTTTTCCCGTCGCCAGACACTCGACCCCAAGCCGACCGACGTCAACCGCCTGGTGGCGGGGATGGGTCAGCTGATCTCTTCGACCCTCGGCCCCTCCATCGGCACGCGGACGATCGCCAGCGGTGACCTGTGGCTGAGCAAGATCGACGCGCCGCAGCTGGAAAGCGCGCTGGTCAACCTCACACTCAACGCCCGCGACGCCATGCCGGAAGGCGGCGAACTCACGGTGCAGACCCGCAACGTCTCCTCAGACAGCGCCGCGGGAGTGGCCGCGCAGCTGCCCGAAGGCGACTTCGTGGAAATCAGTGTCAGCGACACCGGCATGGGGATCGCCCCGGAGATTCTCGATCGGATTTTCGACCCGTTCTTCACCACCAAACCCATCGGCCAGGGCACGGGCCTGGGGCTGTCAATGATTCACGGCTTCGTGCACCAGTCCGGCGGGACGATTCAGGCGCGTTCCACCCACGGCGCAGGCACGACGGTTTCGCTGTATTTGCCGCGTTACCTGGGAGACAGCCATTTGGCCCAAGCCCGCAGCGCACCCCAGAACCGCAGCAGTGGCGAATCCGTTCTAGTGATTGACGACGAACCCCACGTGCGGATGCTGATGTGCGACGCCCTGCGCGAGCGCGGTTATGCCGTCACCGAAGCCATGGACGGACCGTCGGGCTTGCAGATGCTGCGGTCGATGACCTCGATCGATCTGCTGGTGACCGATGTCGGGCTGCCCGGCGGCATGAATGGCCGGCAGGTCGCCGATACCGCCCGTGCGCTGCTGCCTTCGCTGAATGTGCTGTTTGTCACCGGCTACGCGGAAAATTCGGCGGTGGGCGGTGACCAGCTCGAAGCCGGAATGGCCGTGCTGCTCAAGCCTTTCGGCATGGACAGCTTCACGCGGAAGGTCAGCGACATACTCATGGCGTCACCCGCCTCGCCCCCTGCGGAGCGCGACGGCCGCGGGGTGGATGACTGATCAGTCAGCTTTTTTACACCGACCCATGGAACTCACAGGGCCGGCATGCCCCTAACCACGACGTCAGCGAACCGGCATAAGGCCCGTTCCACGAGAGGTTTAGGTTTCCATGTCTTCCAGCACCCCATCCGCCGCCATAGGCCAACCAGACGAGCAGCGCACGTCGCCGCGTCGTCTGATTTTCATCTCGGTCCTTGTCGCCACCATGGGCGCACTCGCTTTCGGTTACGACACGGGCATCATCGCGGGCGCTCTGCCCTTCATGACCTTGCCCCTCGATCAGGGCGGTCTTGGCCTGAACCCGGTCAGCGAAGGGCTGATCACTGCATCGCTGATCGTCGGCGCCGCCTTCGGCTCACTGGCCAGCGGCTACCTCTCCGACCGTTTTGGCCGACGCGTGACCCTGCGCATGCTGTCGCTGTTGTTCATCGTCGGTGCACTCGGCACGGCCACGGCGCCCTCGGTGCCGTTCATGGTCGCCGCGCGTTTTCTGCTGGGTATCGCGGTTGGCGGGGGCTCGGCGACGGTGCCGGTGTTCATCGCCGAGATCGCAGGGCCTTCCCGTCGCGCCCGACTGGTCAGCCGCAACGAGCTGATGATCGTCAGCGGCCAGTTGCTGGCCTACGTGCTCAGCGCCGTGCTCGCGGCGTTGCTGCACACCCCCGGTATCTGGCGCTACATGCTGGCCATCGCGATGGTCCCGGGCGTGTTGCTGCTGATCGGTACGTTCTTCGTGCCGCCGTCGCCGCGCTGGCTGGCCTCCAAAGGCCGCTTCGATGAAGCGCAAGACGTGCTCGAACAACTGCGTGACACCAAAGACGCCGCCAAGCGCGAAGTCGAGGAAATGAAAGCTCAGGAAAAAGAAGCCCACAAGCGCGTCGCCGCTCGCGATCTGCTGCGTCAGCCGTGGGTGTTGAAGCTGTTGCTGATCGGTGTCGGGCTGGGCTTTACCGCGCAGTTCACCGGCGTCAACGCGTTCATGTATTACACGCCGATCATCCTCAAACACACCGGCATGGGCACCAACGCTGCACTGACCGCGACCATCGGCAACGGCATCGTGTCGGTCATCGCCACGCTGCTGGGGATCTGGGCCATCGGCCGTTACGGGCGTCGGCACTTGCTGATGACCGGTCTGGTCATCGTGATCATGATGCAGGCGGCACTGGGTTGCGTGTTGATGTTCATGCCGCAGAACCTGACCCAGAGCTATGCCGCGCTGGCGTGCATTCTGGTGTTCCTGCTGTTCATGCAGATGTGCATCTCGCCGGTCTACTGGCTGCTGATGTCCGAGCTGTTCCCGATGCAGGTGCGCGGGCTGCTGACTGGCACCGCAGTGTCGATGCAGTGGCTGTTCAACGCCACGGTCGCGTTCCTCTTCCCGATCGCGGTGGACACGATCGGCAACCCGACCTTCTTCGTGTTTGCGGCGATCAACATCGGCTCGCTGATCTTCGTCTTCCTGTGCCTGCCGGAAACCAAGGGCAAGTCCCTGGAGCAGATCGAAAAGCACATGAAGAAGGAGCTTTGATGCGAGGTTTCAGATCCCGGGCCTTGCGTCCGGGTCTTTGAAACCAAGGGGCTGGGACTGCGCAGGGTCAGCCGAGCAATTCGGTGATCCAGCGCACTTGCTGCGCGGTGTCGTGCAACGTGTGTTCCGAGACTCCCTGCCGCGCCCGCTGCAAGCTGACCAGGCTGCGTTGCTTGTTACGCAGCCGCCGCTGCCATTTGTCGATGAACGCCGGGCTGCGTTCGAGCATCAACAGCGGGCCGAAGTATAGGGCTTCAGGGCTGTAGACCACCGGTCCGCTGGGTTCGGCGACGATGATTTCGTAGTCGAAGCGGTTCTCCCGCAGCACGTCCTCGTGGACGATGCGATAACCGTTGTCCATCAGCCACTGGCGCAGCTCAGGCTCGCCGCCGTTGGGTTGCAGAATCAGCCGCTCACTTCCGTTGAGCCGCGCTTTGCCGGCCTCAAAAATGTCTCGAATCGTCTCGCCCCCCATGCCGCAGAGGCTGATCGCAGTGATGCCGTCGTCCGCTTCAATCGCTGCAAGGCCGTCAGCCAGACGCACGCGAATGTGCGCCTCGAAACCGTTCTCGCGCACCGTCCGTTGTGCGGCGCTGAACGGCGTCGTCGCCACCTCCCCCGCCACAGCCATCGTAATGAGGCCACGGCGCATCAACGCCACCGGCAGGTAGGCGTGATCGGAGCCGATGTCGGCCAGTCGCGCGCCGGCAGGCACCAGCGCAGCTACGCGCTCCAGGCGCCTGGACAATGTGTGTTCGTTCAACCTTGCCGCCCCTTCTCGCTACGCCCCGGCACGACCTGCCGAAACGGGGCGTGAGTCTGTCGGGCGGTGGCGAGGATTTCAACTGCGGTGAGGCATGGCCGGCGGATTGAGCGTCGGGTACTAAGGCAGCTTGGCGATCACCTTGATCTCGAAATCGAAGCCATACAGCCAGGTCACGCCCACGGCTGTAATGGTCGGATGCGGCGCCTCGCCCCAGAACTCCGGCACCACTTCCCAGGCGGTTTCGAAGGTCGACTGCGGATCGACCATGAACACGGTGACGTCAATCACGTCATCGAAGGTGCAGCCGGCGGCGTTGAGAATGGCATTGAGGTGAGTGAAGGCCAGGCGGACCTGGGCGCGCAGATCGGGTTCGGGCGAGCCATCTTCGCGGCTGCCGACCTGCCCGGAGACAAAGAGCAAGCCGGCGGATTTGATTGCCGGCGAGTAGCGATTGCGCTCGTACAGCGCTTGGCGGCCAGGGGGGAATACAACGTCACGAACAGTCATGGGCTTTCTCCTTCAGCGGAGCGGGAGGCTCCGTCGTTTCGGTGGGCAGACTGTAGGGCGGCGGATTCGCTGGATAAACCAGCAGCCTTAATCAAGACTGTTTGCATTCCCCAAACAATCAGGTGGCGCGATGGACCGTTTCGACGCAATGCAGGCGTTCGTCCGAGTCGTGGAAACCGGCAGCTTCACCAAGGCCGCCGGCACGTTGCACATGAGCAAGACCACGGTGACGCAACTGGTGCAGCAGCTCGAAGCGCGGTTGCGGGTCAAACTGCTCAACCGCACCACGCGCAAGGTCAACGTCACGGCGGACGGCGCGGTGTTCTACGAACGTGCGCTGCGCGTGCTGGCGGATCTGGACGACGCCGAAACCGGTCTGTCCGCTGCCTCCGCTGCGCCACGAGGGCGTTTGCGTGTGGACGTGCCCAGTCCGTTCGCGCGCATGGTGCTGATCCCGGCGCTGCCGGACTTCAACGCCCGCTACCCCGACATCCAGATCGACCTCGGCGTGAGCGACCGGATGATCGACCTCATTGGCGAGAACGTCGACTGCGTGGTGCGCGGCGGCGAGCTGACCGACCAATCGCTCATGGCCCGGCACATCACCGACCTTAGGCTGGGCGTCTACGCGTCGCCGGCGTATCTGCAGCGCGCGGGCACCCCGGATCACCCCCGTGAGCTCGAGGACTCGCAACACCGCATCGTCGGTTATCGCTGGGCGCGCACCGGGCAGCTGTTCCCGATGGTGCTGCAACGGGACGGCGAAAGGGTTCAGGTGCAAAGCCGCTACCTGCTCACGGTGGACGACGGCAATGCGTACCTCGCGGCAGGCCTTGCCGGCATGGGTGCCCTCTGGCTGCCGGAGTACATGGCCGAGCCGTCAGTGCGCAGTGGTGAATTAGTGTCGCTGTTCAAAGACTGGCAGCTGGAGTCGATGCCGATGTACGTGGCCTTCCCGCCCAACCGGCACATCAGCATCAAGCTGCGGGTGTTCATCGACTGGGTTGTGGAGTTGATGGGCGACGGGTACAACAGCCGATCTCACGATTAAACAAGGATGAAGGTGCGATGGACGAAGTGATCAGCTACCGAGAGGCGACGGTTGAGGACGTGGCAGTGATCTGCGAACTGGGGCAGCTACTCAACGCCATTCACCACGCTGAGCGCCCCGATATCTACGCGGCTGAAACCCGGGATTACCTGCGCGATGCCCCTCACTGGATGAGCTTTCTGAACAATCCGGAGCAGGTTATTTTCCTGGCGTTTGTCGGGGTTCGGGCGGCGGGGTTTGTCAGCGCGGGGATGTTTTCAGCGGGTGGGCCATTGCTGCAGCCGATGGCGTTCGCGCGGATCGGCTCGGTATGCGTGGCCCAGGTTTTCTGGGGCAAAGGCCTGGGGCGTGGGCTTATTGAGCGAGTGCAAGGGTGGGCGCAGGAGCGCGGCGCGAAGGACATTCGCCTGTCGGTGTGGGGCTTTAATACCCATGCGCGGCGGTTGTATGAAGTTCTCGGGTTCGAGACGCGGGCGTTTGAGATGGGGATGCGCCTGACATGAGTGCCGTTCATCGCGGACACTGGTCACTTTGTAGACGACCGGTCAGTTTTTTTTAAGGTGCTGCGCATTATGAAGAAACTCAACCTGGAAATGCGCCAACACATCATCGACGTCGCCAAGTCGCTGATGACCCACAAGGGCTACACCGCCGTCGGCCTGGCAGAAGTGGTGAGCGCGGCGGGCGTGCCCAAGGGTAATTCTCAATGAGCAATCTCAGTAACAGCACCGACTTGTTTTCCCCCGTGCAAATGGGCGCCATCGAAATGGCCAACCGCATCGTCATGGCCCCCGTCACCCGCAGCCGCTATGAAGAAGACGGCGTGCCCGGTGAACTCCACGCCACCTATTACGCCCAGCGCGCCACCGCCGGAATGATCGTGACCGAAGCCACCAACATCTCGGCCCAGGGACGCGGCTATGCAGCGACGCCCGGGATCTGGAGCGACGCGCAGGTCGCCGGCTGGCGCACAGTCACCGACGCCGTGCACGCGGCCGGCGGCAAGATCGTCAGCCAGCTCTGGCATGTGGGCCGGTTCTCCAGCGTCGACCTGCAGCCCAACGGCGAAGCCCCGGTCGCGCCGTCCGCCATTCAGGCTGAAGGCAACACCTACACGGCCAACGGCTTCGTCCCGGTGTCGATGCCCCGCGCGCTGGAAACCGACGAAATCCCCGGCATCATCGAGCAGTACAAGCACGCGGCCGAGAACGCCAAGCGCGCAGGGTTTGACGGTGTCGAAGTCCACTCGGCGAACAGCTACCTGCTCGACCAGTTCCTGCGCGACTCCACGAATCAGCGCACCGATCAATATGGCGGCTCGATTGAAAACCGCGCGCGACTGACGCTGGAAGTCACCCAGGCGATCGTTGATATCTGGGGCAACGACCGCGTCGGGATTCGCCTGTCGCCGGTCACGCCGGATGCAGGCAACACGCCGCCGGACAGCAACGTCATGGCGTTGCACGGTTACCTGATTCAGCAATTGAACCGCTTCAATCTGGCGTATCTGCACTTTGTCGAAGGCGCGACCGCCACCTCCCGTGAAGCGCCGGAAGGCGTCGACATGGATGCGCTGAGTGCCCAGTTCAACGGGCCGTTCATTGGCAACAACAACTACGACCTGGACATGGCCGTCGAGCGCCGCGCCCAAGGCAAGATCGACGCCGTCGCGTTTGGCCGCCTGTTCATCTCCAACCCGGACCTGGTCGCGCGTCTGCGCCACGGCGCCGAACTGACCATCGCCCCGCGCGAGAGCTACTACGGCGGCGGCGCCAAGGGCTACACCGACTGGCCGCTGGGCACTTACTAACCGCTCTTGTAACCCGCACCGCTTGGTTACGAGGCGTCCAGTTTTGTCACCGACGTGACCGACGCTGAACAGACCCGCGCCCTGACGCAGTTCGCCAAAGACACCTACGGCTCGGTCGACATCCTCGTCAACAACGCCGGCCTGATGCTTTTCTCCCATTGGGTCGATCTCGTGACCCAAAACTGGAACGCCATGATCGACGTCAACATCAAGGGCTACCTGAACACCATCGCCGCCGCCCTGCCCTTCATGCTCGACCAGAAATCCGGGCAGATCCTCAACATGGATTCGGTGGCCGGCCACCAAGTCGGCCCCGGCGCCGGCGTCTACAGCGCGACCAAATTCTTCGTGCAGGCCATGACCGAATCCATGCGCAAGGAACTGGGCGTGCACCATGGCATCCGCGTCAACACCGTCAGCCCCGGCGTGATCAACACCGGCTGGGCCGACAAAGTCACCGACCCCGCCGGCCGCAAAGCAGCACAAGCGCTCAACGAAATCGCCATCGCGTCGGAAGACATCAGCCGCGCCGTCATCTACGCGCTGAATCAGCCAGCCAACGTCACCGTCAACGACCTGATCATTTCACCCACCCGACAGGACTGGTGATTGCGCGGCTGTTGCTGCTCGACGCTTTGCCCTATCGAACCTAAACCCTGGAGTAACAAACATGAGCAAGAACATCAAAGCCGTTGCCACCCACGACTACAACGCCGTCATCACCACCGCCAGCCGCTACGTTGAAGGGCTGCGCGAAGGCAGTGTTGCGACGATCAAGCAGGCCTTTCATGAAGAGGCGGTGATGTACGGTTTCACCAACGGCCAATTGCTGGGCGGGCCGATCAGCAACTTGTATGACTTTGTCGAGAGCAACGGCAAGGCGGCTGACATCACGACGCGGCTGGATGTGCTGGCGATTACGCCGACTACGGCTGTTGTGCGGGTGGACATGGAAAAGGACGCGATTGGCGCGGATTACAACGACTACCTGACGTTGATCAAGATCAATCGCGACTGGAAGGTGATTGCCAAGGTTTATAACCAGTTTGAGGGGTAGATTTTACAGCGTTGATTTACGTGGACGCGGGATTCGGGGTTTCGACTACCGGGCCTACGGGCAGGGTATTAGCGGATTGGCCCGTGGAAAGTCTCGCGGGCGTACGGGTGGGAGGTGGTGAATCTAAAAACCTCGATATCGCTTGCTGGTGTAGGCTTTTAATTGCGGCGGGCAAATTGCTCGTCGGCTGACGGAAAGGTCTGCACCGGGATCTTGCCGGACTGCGGCTGACGGTTGCCGCTCCGCTGGATGAACTAGCAAACACTCACTCCAGGAGTAAAACGATTGTCGTCCACCGACCTGCAGCACCTCTACAACAAAGCCTGGCTGTTCGCCTCCCGCGCCCACGTGGGTCAGATGATGAAAGGATCAAATCTGCCGTATACCACCCATGTGGCGATGGTCGCGAACGAACTGATTTTCGCAGACCGGGAAAGTGACATCGGTGATCTGGCCATCGCGATGGCCGCCGCGCTGCTGCACGACGTGATCGAGGACACCGCGGCCTCGGAGGAGGCACTGGCTGAGGTGTTCGGTGCCGCTGTCGCATCGACCGTCGCGTGCCTGAGCAAGAACCTGATCGTGCCTTTCACGGATGAGCGCTATTTCCAGGCAATCGCCGCGCATTCCCTGGAAGCGGCGGCGATCAAGTTGTGCGACCGGATCACTAATCTCCAATCCGCGCCATCGACGTGGTCTCTGGAAAAGCGCGCGTCTTATCATGAGGAATCTGCGCAGATCCTGGCGGCGCTTGGGCATACCAATGACTACCTGAATCAGCGGCTCTCGGAAGCCATGGCGCGCTACAAATCCTTGTACGTCGATCAGCAGCGGGAAATCTGAATTCATTTCCGTGTGCAAGGTGAAGTCGCCGGTACATCCGCCAGATCTTCAGCGACTGGAACACTGTCAGCCCATCAATTCGGAAATCTCGATCAAGTTGAGATCGGGATCACGCACGTAAACCGACCGAATCGGCCCTGTCGCGCCGGTGCGCTGAACCGGCCCTTCGACGATGGGCCACGCCTCGGCCTGCAACTGCGCAATCACCGCGTCGAGGCGCTGGCTGGCGATGAAGCACAGGTCCAGCGCGCCGGGCACCGGCAGGTGGGCCTTGGGCTCGAACTCGTGACCGCGCTCGTGAACGTTGATCTTCTGGTTGCCAAAGCGGAACGCCAGGCGGCCGCTGCCGAAGGTTTCCAGCTGCATGCCCATGACGCGAACGTAGAAATCCTTGCAGGCCTCCACGTCCACAGTGGTCAGAACCAGATGGTCGAGGTGATCAATCATTGCGTGCGCTCCGTGGGCTAATGAAGTCGACCGTCAGGCAGTCCTGGGGCGCGGACCTCAGTGGTCGTTCTTGTCCAGCGTTCTCAGCTTCTGCGGCAATGCCCACATTAACAGGCCCGCCGCGATCAGGCTGCTGACGCCGATGACGTAGAGCGCAGGCGTTGTCGTGCCGGTGAGGTCTTTGATCCCGCCGACCATCACCGGGCTGACGATGCCGCCAAACTGCCCGAGGGTGTTGATCAGCGCAATGCCGCCCGCCGCGCCGGCACCTGCGCCCGCCAACAGCTTGGGCGGCAGGGTCCAGAAGGCCGGAATGGCGGCGACAATCCCGCCGCCGAGCATGGCCAGGGAGACGATCAACAGGCTGGTGTGCTGGGCAAAGAAACCGGCGCTAAAGAAGCCGATGGCCCCAAGCACCATCAGCCCGCAGACGAATTTGCGGCGTTCACCGCTGGCGTCCGACAGGCGTCCGACCACGATCATGCTGATGGCGCCGAAGATGTACGGGATGGCCGTGAGCAGCCCGATGATCACCGGGCTTTCGACGCCCGCGCTGCGAATCAGCTGCGGCGCCCAGAAGTTCAGGCCATAGGACGCCACCTGAATCAGGAAATAAATCAGCCCGAGCATGAGGAAGCCCGGCATTTTCAGCGCGGTCAGCAGCGAGCCGCCATGCTTGTTCGGCTCATGCCGGGCGATGCGGCTCGACAGATACGTTTTCTCGGCGTCGGTCAGCCAGTGCGCGTCCGCGACACGGTCCTTGAGCAGCTTCAGCACCGCAAACCCCAGGGCAATACACGGCAGCCCGCCGAGCAGGAACAGCCAGTGCCAGCCGCGCAACTGCATCACGCCGTCCATATGACCGAGCACCAGCCCCGAGACCGGTGCGCCCAGCAGCCCCGCGAACGCCGAGGCCAGGAACAGAATTGACGTGATGCGGCCCCGGTAGGTCTGCGGGAACCACAGCGTCAGGTAAAACAGCACCCCCGGTGCGAAACCCGCTTCCATGGCGCCGATGATGAAACGCAGCACATAGAACTGCCATTCGGCGGTGACGAAGACCATCAGCGCCGTGGCGATGCCCCACGACATCATGATGCGGGCAATCCAGCGCCGCGCCCCGACCTTGTAAAGCATGATGTTGCTCGGCACTTCGAACAGCACGTAGCCGATCACGAACAGGCTCGCACCCAGCCCGTACGCGGTGTCGCTCAGGCTCAAATCGGTTTGCAACTGGAACTTGGCGAAGCTGATGTTGATGCGATCAAAAAACGCGAACAGGTAGCAGACCATGATCAACGGCATCAGGCGCCACGCGACTTTGCGGATCAATGCCTTTTCGGCGCTCACAACCTCGGCGAGGCTGCTGTTCGGGGTCAGAACAGAGACGGTCATTGCGATACTCCAGATCGACTCTCTGAGAGAGCCCTATTGTTTTTGTTGTCTGGACGCGCACGCAGCGGAGCGTGCGCGTTTGTCGGGGAAACCGGGACGGGTGGCGCGTTAGCCGGGCAAGTCTTCCGGCGCCGGGTGCAGATCACGGTTGCGTCCGGCCTTGGCCACCTGCCCCGGCATTTCATGGCCCAACAGGGCCGGTAAACGGCGGGACAGCGTGAGCAGATGCGCCAGGTCGATGCCCGTCTCGATGCCCATTTCATCGCACAGATTCACCAGGTCCTCGGTGCAGATATTGCCCGAGGCGCCCGGTGCAAACGGGCAGCCACCGAGCCCCCCCAGCGATGCATCAAACCGCCGCGCCCCCGCTTCGTAAGCCGCCAGCACATTGCTCAGCCCCAGCCCGCGAGTGTTGTGAAAATGCAGCGTGAGCGCCGATGCCGGGACACGGCTCAGCACCCGCTGCACCAGCGCAAACACCTGACGGGGGTTGGCCATGCCGGTGGTGTCGGCCAGGGAGATGCCGTGCATGCCCAATGCCAGATAGGCATCGACAATTTCCAGCACCCGGTCTTCATCGATGCGGCCCTCGAACGGGCAACCGAACGTGGTGGCGATGGAGCCGTTCAGGCTCAGGCCTGTGCCCGACGCCAGCGAGACCACGTCGGCGAAGGCCGCCAGGGACTGTTCGCAGCCCATGCGCATGTTCGCGCGGTTGTGGGTCTGGCTGGCGGACATCACCAGATTCAGCTCATCGGCACCTGCGTCGAGGGCCCGCTGGGCACCGCGCAGGTTGGGAATCAAGGCGACGTAGGTCACGCCGGGCTCGCGCCGGATGCCACGGAACACCTCATCCCCGTCACGCAAGGCAGGAATGGCTTTGGGGGAAACAAAAGAACCGGCTTCGATGCGGCTGAAACCGGCGAGAGAAAGTTGGTCGATCAAGGCGATCTTGTCAGCGGTGTCCACCCACGTCGGCTCGATCTGCAAACCGTCGCGCGGCGACACTTCCTGCACGATCAGGCGCTGGGAGAAGTCGGTGATCATTGCACCACCCCGCTGTGCTTGAGCTGGGCAATGTCGGCGGCGCTGATGCCCAGCTCGCCGAGCACGCTGTCGGTGTGCTGCCCGAGTGCGGGGCCTTGCCAGTTCACCGAGCCTGGGGTTTCCGAGAGTTTCGGCACGATGCCTGGCATCTTCACCGTGGCCCCGCCGGGCAGATCGGCGTCGAGAATCATCCCGCGCGCCTGGTAATGCGGGTCGGCGACGATGTCCGCGACGTTATAGATCCGCCCCGCCGGCACTTCGGCCTGCTCCAGCGCCTTGAGCACCGCGTCAATGGGCAAGGCCGACGACCACGCGCTGATCGCCCCATCGAGCCTGTCGCTCTGGGCGGCGCGGCCGTCGTTGTGGGCGAACTCGGGGGCCTCGGCCAGATCGGCGCGGCCAATGGTGTGCATCAGGCGTTTGAAGATCGGATCGCTGTTGCCGGCGATGACCACGTAGGCGCCGTCGGCGGTCGGGTAGGTGTTGGACGGTGCAATGCCCGGCAGCGCGCCGCCACTGCGTTCACGGACGTGGCCGAGCATGTCGTATTCCGGCACCAGGCTTTCCATGACGTTGAACACGCTTTCGGCCAGGGACACATCGACCACCTGGCCGTCGCCCTGGCCGGTCTTGACCCGCAACAGCGACATCAGCGCGCCCATCACCGCGTGCATCGAGGCCAGCGAATCGCCCAGGCTGACCCCGACCCGCGCCGGTGGCGAGCCGGGGGTGCCGGTGGTGTAGCGGATGCCGCCCATGGCTTCGCCGATGGCGCCGAAGCCGGGGCGATCGCGGTACGGCCCGGACTGACCGTAGCCGGAAATGCGCACGAGGGTGAGTTTGGGGTTCAACGCGTGGAGCACGTCCCAGCCCAGCCCCAGTTTTTCCAGCGCGCCGGGCCGCAGGTTTTCGATCAACACGTCCGCGCTTTCAGCCAGCCGCTTGACGATGTCGATGCCTTCGGGGGCTTTGAGGTTCAGCGAAAGGGATTTCTTGTTGCGCGACTGCAGGTACCACCACAGCGAGGTGCCTTCGTGCAGCTTTCGCCATTTACGAAGCGGATCGCCCTGCCCCATGGATTCGATTTTGATCACTTCGGCACCGAACTCGCCCAGCAGGCGGGCGGCGAAGGGAGCAGCGATCAGCGTGCCGATTTCAATGACGCGCACGCCTTGAAGGGGGCCTGTCATAGCGGATTACCTCGAGTCTTTCTTGGAATTTGTCGCCCAGACTAGAGGAACGCGGCTCAGCAAATCCAACCGTCAGTTGGCAACGACCGTTCGCGAAACGCGAAGGCTTAGCGGTCGTGGCTGTGCAGGTGCTCGAACAGCAACTGGCTGACCGGTGACAGCGCCGCGGTGTCGCGGACCACCAGAATCAGTGTGCGCCGGGCCCAGGCATCGCTCAGGCCCACGGCCTTGAGGTCCAGGGACGGGCCGAGCAGGTCGAACGCCTTGCGCGGCAGCACGCCGATGCCCATGTCGGCCTGGACCATCCGGCACATGGCGTCGAAGCCCGGCACATGAATGCGCACCCGCAGCGGTCGGCCGTGGGCGCGCGCAGCGTTCTGGGTGCGCATGTTGATGGAGCTGGCGGCGTGCAGACCGATGTAGTCGCTGCCGAGGGTGTCTTCGAAAGCCACCTGCTGCAGCCCGGCGAGCGGGTGATCGTCACGCATCACAACGACCAGTTCGTCGCGGCGATAGGGTGCGCTGTGGAGCCCCTGAACATCGGTGTCTTCAGAGCAGATGCCGATGTCCGCGACACCGTCGACCAGTCCCTGCACGACGCCGTTGCTGGGCCGCTCTTCAAGATCGACTTTGACCAGCTCATGGCTGGCGACAAAGGCGTGCAGGTCTTCCGGCAAGAACTGAATGATGGCCGAGAGGTTGGCCAGCATGCGCACATAACCGCGCATGCCCTGGAGGTGCTCGTCGAGTTCAAGGCCCATTTTTTCCAGATCGGAGAGCATGCGCCGGGCGTGGTGCAGCATCGTCTCGCCGGCGGCCGTCAACAGCATGCCTTTGGCATTGCGCAGGAACAGGCCGATGCCGAGCACTTCTTCCAGCTCCATCAGCCGCTTGCTGGCGGCCGACACGGCAATCGCCTCGCGCGCCGCCGCCCGGGTCAGCGTGCCTTCTTCGTACACCGCCACGAACAGCTTCAGGGTGATCAGGTCGAGACGACGGATGAGGTTTTTGTGGAGCATGGGACGTACTCGATCAAGGTCCGGCCGAAAGAATACACGGGTTGGCGAGCGGGCATGGCTGAAGCCGGTGCTGCTGGATGCGCGCGTCGTCTGTGGGACTGGCTTTAGCCGGGAAGTGGCCAGCACGTTCGCCATCCATTTTGCGGTGTGACGTCCGACGCCTTCGCGGCTAAAACCAGTCCTACCAGGGATCCGTGGTGTGTCAGTGGGACTGGCTTTAGCCGGGAAGAGGCCAGCGTGTTCGCCATCCATTTTGCGGTGTGACGTCCGACGCTTTCCCGGCTGAAGCCAGTCCTACCGGGGATCCGTGGTATGTCAGTGGGACTGGCTTTAGCCGGGAAGAGGCCAGCGTGTTCGCCATCCATTTTGCGGTGTGACGTCCGACGCCTTTCCGGCTAAAGCCGGTCCTACCAGGGATCCGTGGTGTGTCAGTGGGACTGGCTTCAGCCGGGAAGTGGCCAGCACGTTCGCCATCCATTTTGCGGTGTGACGTCCGACGCCTTCCCGGCTAAAGCCGGTCCTACCAAGGATCCGTGGTGTGTCAGTGGGACTGGCTTTAGCCGGGAAGTGGCCAGCACGTTCGCCATCCATTTTGCGGTGTGACGTCCGACGCCTTCCCGGGTAAAGCCGGTCCTACCAGGGATCCGTGGTATGTCAGTGGGACTGGCTTTAGCCGGGAAGTGGCCAGCACGTTCGCCATGCATTTTGCAGTGTGACGTCCGACGCCTTCCCGGCTAAAGCCGGTCCTACCAGGGATCCGTAGTAGGTCAGTGGGACTGGCTTTAGCCGGGAAGAGGCCAGCACGTTCGCCAACCATTTTGCGGTGTGACATCCGACGCCTTCCCGGCTGAAGCCGGTCCTACCAGGGATCCGTGGTATGTCAGTGGGACCGGCTTTAGCCGGGAAGAGGCCAGCACGTTCGCCATCCATTTTGCGGTGTGACGTCCGACGCCTTCCCGGGTAAAGCCGGTCCTACCAGGGATCCGTGGTAGGTCAGTGGGACTGGCTTTAGCCGGGAAGTGGCCAGCACGTTCGCCATGCATTTTGCAGTGTGACGTCCGACGCCTTCCCGGCTAAAGCCGGTCCTACCAGGGATCCGCAGTGTGTCAGTGGGTAATCCACTATCAAGCTGAACCGATTCAGGTCGATATACCGGTGATTTCTATTTTTATGGACAGCCCCGACATGAACCTCAGACGCCTCAACATCGCTCCCCGCTCCCTGATCTGCTTCGGCTTTTTCGCCGTGTTGATCTCCGCCGTCGGACTGTTCTCACTGATGCAATCGTCCAAGCTCAAAGATGCCCGGGACGCACTGCAGGACAACGTACTCCCCACCCTCCTCGCCATCGCCGATATCAAAAATGATCTGCTGACCATCCGCCTCGGCAACACCAGCCTGCGCGCTGCGCAGAGCGCCGCCAGCACCGACTCGGCCATGAAACGCGTCAGCCAGGGCCGCGCTGACCTCGAGCGCGATACCAAACGCCTGAAAACCCTCTTGATCAGTGAGCGTGGTTTGAGTGCCTACGCGCAGATGGAGCGCGACATGCAGGCCTACCTCGCCGTGCACGCGCGCTTTCTCGACGCCGTGGCGCAGAAGCGTGATGACGTTGTCGCCTCGCTGACCGAGCCGTCCGGTGAACAGACCCGCGCGGCAGACGCCCTCGCCAAGGACATCGCGACCATCGCCGACCTCGGCAACCAGAAAATGCAGGACTCAAATGTCGCGGCAAATGAAAGTTACGCCCAGGCCCGCGAGGTCATCATCGCCGCCATCGTGGTCGCGCTGGTCGCCACCCTTGCCCTGGCGGCACTGTTCACCCGCAGCCTGGTCGCGCCGATCGCCAAAGCCCTGGCCGTCGCGGAAAACATCGCTGCCAATGACCTGAGCAAGCCGATTCAAGTGGACGGTTCCGACGAGCCGGGCCGCCTGCTGCAAGCACTGTCGGTGATGCAGCAGAACCTGCGCCACACGCTTTCGGAGCTGGGCCACTCGTCCAATCAGCTGGCGTCGACCTCGGAAGAAATGACCGCGGTGACCGAAGAATCCCTGCGCGGGGTTCAGCGTCAGAACGACGAAATCAATCAGGCCGCCACGGCCATCAATCAGATGAGCGCGGCGGTGGAAGAAGTCGCCCACAACGCCTCCCTGGCCTCGACAGCCGCGCGGGATTCCAGCGACTCGGCGGAACAGGGCCGCCTGCGGGTCAACGAAACCATTTCGGCGATCAACGCGCTGCACGACTCGGTCGGCAGCACCGCGGACGAGATCAATGGGCTGGCCGGCCAGGTGCAGAACATCAGCGGCGTGCTGGACGTGATTCGCGGCATCGCCGATCAGACCAACCTGCTCGCCCTCAACGCGGCCATCGAAGCCGCCCGTGCCGGCGAAGCAGGACGTGGTTTCGCGGTGGTAGCGGATGAAGTCCGCGCCCTGGCGCACCGCACCCAGCAATCCACCGCCGAGATCGAAAAGATGATCGACTCGATTCAGGGCGGCACCCACAAGGCGGTCACCGCCATGGGTCAGAGCAGCGAGCGCGCCCGGGTCAGCCTGGACGTCGCCGGTGCCGCCGGTCGTGCCCTTGCCGACATCAAAACCGCCATCGTGTTGATCAATGAGCGCAACGTCAGTATCGCCACGGCCACGGAACAACAGGCCCAGGTCGCGCGGGAAGTCGATCGCAACCTGACCAGCATCCGCGACCTGTCGCTGCAGACGTCTGCCGGCGCCCATCAGACCTCGGCGGCGAGCAACGAGCTGTCGCAACTGGCGGTCGGCCTGAACGGTCTGGTGATGCAATTCAGAACTTAATGGCACCGACGGAATCGCACCACTGAGCCGCCTGTTTGCGGCATCAGACGATTTCGGAGGTAAAGCATGAAGTTTGTGAAGCTGGGTTCCACGGGACTGGACGTGTCGAGGCTGTGCCTGGGGTGCATGACGTTTGGCGAGCCAGACGCCGGCACGCACCCGTGGACGCTGGATGAGAACGCCAGCCGGCCGATCATCAAGCACGCGGTCGAGCAAGGCATCAACTTCTTCGACACGGCCAACAGCTATTCGGCAGGCACCTCGGAAGTCATCGTCGGCAAGCTGTTGAAAGAATTCACCCGTCGCGAAGAAACCGTCATCGCGACCAAGGTGTTTTTTCCAGCCAACATGTGGGAAGGCTCCAAGCGGCCCAACGAACAGGGACTGTCGAGGAAAGCCATCATGGCCAACATCGACGCCAGCCTGACGCGGCTGGGCACCGACTACGTCGACCTGTACCAGATTCATCGCTGGGATTATCACACCCCCATCGAAGAAACCATGGAAGCGCTGAATGACGTGGTGCGGGCCGGCAAGGCGCGTTACATCGGCGCGTCGTCGATGTTCGCCTGGCAGTTCGCCAAGGCTCAGCAGGTGGCGACGGCCCATGGCTGGAGCCGCTTTGTGTCGATGCAGAACTACCTGAATCTGGTGTATCGCGAAGAACAGCGCGAGATGATTCCGCTGTGCCTGGATCAGGGCGTCGGCCTGATGCCGTGGAGCCCGATGGCCCGCGGCAGGCTCACCCGGCCCCACGGCCAGCAGACTGAACGCACCAAGACCGACATATCCGGCCAGTCGTTTTACGAGGCAACGGAAGCCGAAGATGGCCGCGTCATCGATGTGGTCGAGCAGATTGCCAGCGAGCGCGGCGTGCCCATGGCGCAAGTCGCGTTGGCGTGGGTGTTGGCCCAGCGTGGCGTGTCGGCACCGATCGTCGGCGCCTCCAAGCCGCACCATCTGGACGATGCGATCGCGGCATTGGACCTGATGCTCAGCGACGAGGAAGTCAAACGCCTTGAAGCGCCCTACGTTCCCCACGCTGTCACGGGCTTCGCGTGAAGCCCAACGGCAATTCCGGGCTTGCCACCGGCCGGGCCGTCGTGCTGTTCGACGGCACCTGTAAGCTGTGCAATGGCTGGGCGACCTTCATCATCAGCCAGGACCACGAGCAGCGGCTGACGCTCGCGGCGGTGCAGTCGCCCGAGGGTCAGGCGCTGCTGAAATGGGCGGGGTTGCCCCAGGATCAGTTCAACACCATCGTGCTGGTGGAGAATGACCGTTTTTACGTCCGCTCGGACGCAATGTTCAAGATCCTCGCCCACCTCCCCGCCCGATGGCACTGGCTGCTCATCGCGCGGGTTTTCCCAAGGGTTTTGCGGGACTGGCTGTACGACAAGATCGCGCTGAACCGCTACAAACTGTTTGGCCGTTATGACGCCTGTCGCTTGCCTGCCGCGGATCATCCCGGCCGTTTCTTGAGCCAGAACGCCCTCAACGACCGCTAACTCTTCAGCGGCTGAAATGCCGTCTTCGTGAGCAAGCTCACTCCCACATGTCTTGCGCATGGCTCGAATCTCAGGCCGTTCCGCGATCCCGTAGGAGCGAGCTTGCTCGCGAAGGCTGTCTTCAGTCCGCAGAGAAAGTCGCCAAATGTCCCGGCCCCTTCGTGAGTAAGCTCACCCCCACACCTCTTGCGCATGGCTCTAGAGCTCTAGTCAGTCTCACTCGGAAAAGTTCCACTATATGGGACAGACAATCACATATTGAGATCTCAGAATATGTCGTCTATGGTGAAACCTCTTCGCTCCTCATAGCCACTATAAAAACAACAGGAAGTCCCATGCCCACGCCATCTCTGGATTCGGGCCTGCACGCCAGCACCATGAAGCGCCTCAACCTCAAGTTGATCCCCTTCCTGATGCTGCTGTACATGGTCGCGTACATCGACAAGTCGAACATTTCCGTCGCCGCGTTGCAGATGAATGCCGAGCTGGGCCTGACCGCTCGCATGTATGGCATCGGCGTAGGCCTGTTCTTTCTGACGTACATCCTTCTTGAAGTCCCCAGCAGCGTCATCCTCACGCGGGTCGGCGCGCGGCGCTGGATTGCGCGGATCATGATCACCTGGGGCATCGTCGCGGCGGGCATGGCGTTTGTGCAGAGCGCCAATCAGCTGTACGGCATGCGCCTGTTGCTGGGCGCCGCGGAGGCCGGTTTCACGCCGGGGATCATTTACTACCTGTCGCAGTGGTACCCGAAGACCGATCGGGCCAAAGCCATGTCGTTCTTCTACATTGGCGCCGCGCTGGCGTCGGTGATCGGCCTGCCGCTGTCGGGCGCGTTTCTGCACCTGGACGGGTATTTCGGCGTCAGCGGCTGGCGCTGGCTGTTTCTGCTGGAGGGCCTGCCGGCGGTGATCCTCGGGATTGTCGTGCTGCGCTACCTGCCGGACTCGCCGCAGACCACCCACTGGCTGCACGCCGATCAGAAAGACTGGCTGAGCCGCACCATCGCGGCCGAGCAAGCGAACTCGCCGATCTCCCACCACGCCGCCTGGCAGACCGCATTCCGCAGCCGTCAGGTCTGGCTGCTGAGCCTGTTCTGGCTGTTGCAGGCGTTCGGCACCATCGGCATCACGCTGTTCCTGCCGCTGATCGTCAAATCGGTGTCCGGCCAGGAGTCTTTCACCGTCAGCGTGATGTCGGCGCTGCCCTTCCTGTTCGCCTGCGTGTTCATGTACTTCAATGGCACCCATTCCGACCGCAAAGGCGAACGCGGCTGGCATCTTGCGCTGCCGTTGATGGCCGCCGGGGTGCTGCTAGCGCTGGCAGTGTGGACCAGCAACCCGTGGCTGGCGTATGGCTTGCTGGTGGTGGCCGTCGGTCTGAACTGGGCGGCGACGCCGGTGTTCTGGGCGACCACCACCGAATACCTGTCGGGCGCTGCGGCCGCGGCGTCCATCGCGCTGATCAACTCCATCGCCAACATCGCCGGCCTTGGCCTGCCGCCCGTCATGGGCTGGATCAAGGACGCCACGCAAAGCTACGACTACGCCCTGCTGCTGGTCTCCGCAGCCTTGTTGGCGGGCGGTGTGCTGGGACTGTTCCTGGCCCGTTCGCCCCGTGCTGCACCTGTCACCGCCCGCGCAACTCCCCCCGCTGCTGCTCCTGTCCCAAGAGGTTTAAATGAAGCCAAGGCTCCTTAAAATCGCCCGCTTGCCGGCCATGCTCGATGACGCGCTGAACGCGACCTACGACGTGGTGGACGCCGATCAAAACGGCACCGGCGTCGGCGAATCGACCGCCGACATCCGCGCCATGGCCGCCAATGGCGAATCTACAGTCAGCCGTCAGTTGATCGACAGCCTCCCTGCGCTGGAAGTCATCGTTGTGTTTGGCGTGGGCTACGACGGCGTCGATGTGGCGGCAGCGCGGGAGCGTGGCATCCGCGTCACCCACACCCCCGACGTGCTCACCGAAGACGTCGCCGATTTCGCCATGGCCTTGATGCTGGGCATCGCCCGCAACCTGCGGGTGGCCGACCGTTTCACCCGCTCGGGCGCCTGGGCAAATGGCCCCATCGCCTTCAGCCGCAAGGTCAGCCGGGCGCGCCTGGGCATCATTGGCCTCGGTCGCATTGGCGCCGCCATCGCTCGCCGCGCCCAAGGCTTCGATATGTCGATCGCCTACACCGCGCGGCGGCCTCAGGACGTCGGGTTCACGTACTACCCCTCAGCCCTCGAACTGGCCGCTGCGGTGGATTTTCTCGTCGTCGCGGTCGGCGGCGGCGCCAGCACCCATCATCTGGTGGACGCCAAGGTGCTGGATGCGCTGGGCCCCAAGGGCTATCTGATCAACGTCGGCCGTGGCAGCGTGGTCGATGAAACCGCCCTCGCCCGGGTCCTCGCCGAGGGTCGTCTGGCCGGCGCGGCGCTGGACGTCTACGAAGACGAGCCGCACCCCATCGCTGCGCTTCTGAATTTGGATAACACCTTACTCACCCCGCACATGGCCAGCGCCACCTGGGACACCCGGCAGGCGATGTCCGATCTGGTCATGGCCAACCTCCACGCCTGGCACAGCGGCGCAGACTTGCCCACGCCCGTGCCGGAATAAGCCGATGCTGCCTGCGCCTGGCTGAATGAAAGAACCGAGCCGCAGAAGACGGAATTCGTTGCCTGTTGGCAGTGAGGATTTGGCGGTATGGTGTGGCTTTCCCCTGCCAAGGAAGATCCATGGCCACGCACCCCTCCAGCCACGCACAAAAGCACCTCGCCGTTCTCATTGATGCGGACAACGCCCCCGCCGCCATCGTCGAAGGTCTGTTCGAAGAAATCGCCAAATATGGCGTTGCCAGCGTCAAGCGCATCTACGGCGACTGGACCGGGCCACAGCTCGGCGGCTGGAAGAAGGTCCTGCTGGATCACTCGATCCAGCCCATCCAGCAATTCGCGTACACCAAAGGCAAGAACGCCACCGACAGCTCGCTGATCATCGACGCCATGGACCTGCTGTACACGCGGCGCTTCGACGGCTTTTGCCTGGTCTCCAGCGACAGCGACTTCACCCGCCTGGCCTCGCGACTGCGCGAAGAAGGCCTGACCGTGATTGGCTTCGGAGAAGAGAAAACGCCCCGGCCGTTCGTGGCGGCCTGCGACAAATTCATCTACATCGAACTGCTCCGCGAAGAGGTGATCGCTGCCGCCAGCACAGAGCAGACCCTCGACTCGCACACGCAGGCTGAAGTGGCAAAACCCGCAGCCGCGGACACCCAGAAGCGTCCCAAAGCGCCCATCAGTTTCATCGCGAAAATCCTCGACGACATTGCCGACGAAGACGGCTGGGTGCAGCTCGGCGCCCTGGGCACCAACATCACCAAGCTGCGACCGGA
This sequence comes from Pseudomonas sp. AK106, assembly GCF_053903055.1. NCBI lineage: Bacteria > Pseudomonadati > Pseudomonadota > Gammaproteobacteria > Pseudomonadales > Pseudomonadaceae > Pseudomonas > Pseudomonas sp. AK106. The sequence continues at coordinate 2,444,850 of NZ_CP096426.1, read as the reverse complement.
ATTCGACCCGCGCACCCATGGGTACAGAAAGCTCAGCGACCTGATCAAGGGCTACCCGCAAGCCTTCGAGCTGCAGGCCAGACCCGCGTCCAGTGGCACGGCGGTGATGTACGTCCGGCACAGACAAAACGGTAAATAACCCATCAGCCTGTTTCATTTAGGGAGCCTTCCATGCCCGTTTTCTCAGTTGACTATCGCTTCAAAGACCAACCCCGCACCCATCGCTTCGAGCTGAATCAGCCAGCGTTGTCAGCGTCCGACGCCGCGATGCACCTGCTTGAGCTGCATTTCGGCGACAGCGAAAACAGCCTGATCATGCCCAATGCCGATGCAGAACCGGATGAAATCATCGAACAGGCCAGCCAGCTCGGGCTGACGGACATTCGCGTCACCCAAGCGGCGAGCGATGACGTCCGGTAAAACGCGTTGAACCCTGCGGCGGCACCTGCATCCGATCACTACGACTGAACATTTCCCGACTGACAGGTGCCCCATGATCGAGATCAACAGCTACACGACCGTCAAACGCCGAGCGCGCGTGCCCCACGACGTATTCGCTCATTACTGGCGTGACGTCCACGGCCCGCTGTGCTCGCGGCTTCCGGGCCTTGGCTTGTACATCCAGCACCACTTTTCCCGGCAGCAGGATGCGCACCTGTGGCCCCTCGCCGATGGCATCAGCGAGATCCAGGATTACGAACTGGACGGTGGCGTGGAGATCGGTTTCGAGTCCGCCGCTGACCAGAAGCTGTTTCAGGAGGCCAGCCCGATCCTGTTCTCGGACGAGCAGAACATGTTCGACGAAACCCTGGCCTACGCCCTGCCTGAAGGCTCGCTGACCCTGACCAACGCGCTGGCGGATGAGCGGTTCAACGGCACCGACACCTTTGACCGGATTCACATCCATTTCAGCCCGCGGGAGACCCTGGCGCAGCTGCACGCGTACCTGAAGTCAGACCTGGGGCCGCTGCTGGCGGCGGCCGACGACGTGGTCAAGGTTTGTCTGCACCTGTGCGACCCCTTCGAGAACGATGGCCAGCACCCACCTGCGCCCAACGTCGCGCACTTCGCCAACCCGGCGCGCGCCGAATTGGCCGTGCTGGAAATCGCGTTCACCTCGCCACTGGCGCGTCGTCGTTTCTTCCAGAGCGACGTGTTCCAGAACACCCTGCCTGAACAGTCGAAGCACATCGCCCAGCTCAAGACGTTCGCCGTCTCCGGGCTCTACACCTACGTGCGCGACAAGTCCCTGACCACCGCCGGATTGCGCGGCAGTCGGGCAGCCGAGTTGATCGAGTATCTGGGCGCGGTGAATCAGGTTCAGCCCGATGTTAAAGAACTGATGCTGAAAGGCACCCAAGCCAGCTAGCGGTTCCTGTCGGCGGCCGTGGCTCACGGCTGCCGACGTTTCCATGGCCTGTCGGGAAACGCCACCGCCTTTCCATTGATCTGATCCATGCATCAAAGGATGAAAAAATAACGATTATCGTCGTCTGAAAATTGCCACAGAATCTCCAGTTACAAGCGCTTACAAACTCAAAAAAAACGCTGGAGAACAACATGCATCAGCCGCCAAGCCAGACCTCCTCCGGGAAGTTCAGGGCAGGAATGGTCTTCCGGGTCACCTCCGGAAACTTTCTTGAACAGTTCGACTTCTTCCTCTTCGGCTTCTACGCCACCCAGATCGCCTCCGCCTTCTTCCCCGCCAGCAACGAATTCGCCTCGTTGATGATGACCTTCGCTGTGTTCGGTGCAGGCTTCCTGATGCGACCCCTGGGCGCCGTGCTGCTGGGCGCGTACATCGATGATGTCGGCCGCCGTCGCGGTCTGATCGTGACGCTGGCGATCATGGCCAGCGGCACGTTGCTGATTGTCCTGGTGCCGGGTTATGCCACGATCGGCCTCTGGGCACCGGCGCTGGTCTTGCTCGGACGGCTGCTGCAGGGATTCTCCGCCGGCGCAGAGATGGGCGGCGTGTCCGTCTACCTCGCCGAAATGGCAACGCCGGGGCGCAAGGGTTTCTACGCCAGTTGGCAATCGGCCAGTCAGCAGGTGGCCATCGTCGTCGCCGCCGCCCTGGGTTACGGGCTCAATCAATGGCTTGCCCCGGCCGAACTGTCGGCGTGGGGCTGGCGCATTCCGTTTGCCGTCGGCTGCCTGATCATTCCGTTCATTTTCCTGCTGCGCCGCAGCCTTGAAGAAACCGCAGAATTCACCACGCGCAAACACCGCCCGACGATGAAGGAGGTGTTCGCAACCCTCCTCGGCAACGCCAGTGTGGTGATACTCGGCATGCTGATGGTGGCAATGACGACCACCGCCTTTTACATGATCACCGTGTACGCACCGACCTTCGGCCGCTCGGTGCTGCAGCTCAGCACCAGTGATGCGCTGATTGTGACGCTGCTGGTGGGGGTCTCGAACTTCTTCTGGCTGCCCATCGGCGGCGCCCTGAGTGACCGACTGGGACGCAAGCCGCTGCTGCTGGCGATGTCATTGCTGACGCTGGTCACGGCGTATCCGGCGCTGTCATTCCTGGCCCAGGCGCCGACCTTTGCCCACATGCTCGAAGTGCTGCTGTGGTTCTCGTTTCTCTACGGTATTTACAACGGCGCGATGATTCCGGCGCTCACCGAAATGATGCCCGTCGAGGTGCGCGTCGCGGGTTTCTCCCTCGCCTACAGCCTGGCGACAGCGATCTTCGGTGGCTTCACGCCGGCGGTTTCGACCTGGCTCATTCACCTGACCGGTGATAAGGCAGCGCCGGCTTACTGGATGATCTTCGCCGCCCTGTGCGCTTTTACCGCGACGCTGGTGCTGTACCGCCGTCTCGCCACTCAGTCACTCGCCACTGCTTGAAGGACCCTGTCATGAATTCTTTACTTAAACCCCTCTGCGTTATGGCGCTGACCAGCTGCGCCTACGGCAATCTTGCGCACGCCGAAGAGCTGACCGTCATGACCTCGGGCGGCTTTACTGCGGCCTATCAGCACCTCGGGCCGGAGTACGCCGAGCACAGCGGCAACACGCTTAAAACGGTGCTTGGCCCGTCGATGGGTAAAGCGGCGGAAGCCATCCCCAACCGGTTGAGTCGCGGCGAGCACGCGGATGTGGTGATCATGGTGGGCTACGCCCTGGATGACTTGATCAAACAGGGCAAGGTCGACGCCGCCTCGCGTGTGGAACTGGCGGACTCGCGCATCGGCATGGTGGTGAAGGCCGGCGCCGACAAACCGGCCATCGGCACCGATGCCGAGCTGAAACAGACCTTGCTGGCGGCCAAGTCAGTGGCTTATTCAGACAGCGCAAGCGGCGTCTACATCGAGAAAGAGCTCTTCATGAAGCTCGGCGTTCAGCCGCAGATGGCGCCCAAAAGCAAGATGATCGAGCGCATTCCGGTGGCCTCCGTTGTGGCCAAGGGTGACTACCAGCTCGGCTTCCAGCAGGTCGCCGAATTGCTGCCGATCCCGGGCGTAACCTTCGTCGGCAAGATTCCGGAAGACGTGCAGTCGGTGACCCGCTATGCCGCCGGCATTCCGAAAAATGCCGATCACCCCGTTGAAGCGAAGGCACTGCTCAAGTTCCTGTCGTCCCCCGACGCGCAGGCCAGCATCCGCGAAACCGGCCTGGACTCAGTCCCGCGGTAACGTCCCGGGCAGCGCGCGAATTCGCTGCTCCAGCTCCAGTGCCGCGGGCGTCAATGTGCGTCCGCGGCGTTTTAGCACCCCCATCTGCCTGACCACCTCCGGCTCCACCAGCCTCACTTTCGCCAGAATCGGGTGGGCGGAGATTGGCATGGCAATGGACGGCACGACCGCAATGCCCAGCCCCGCCTCGACCAGCCCCAGCACCGTGGTCACATGCCGCGCTTCGCAAACGCTGTTCCTGCCCGGCTGCAATCCGGAAAGCGCGCGATCCAGCACCAGGCGATTGCCCGAAGATTTATCCAGCGTTATGCACTCGTGCTCACACGCCTGAGCCCAGGCGACGGTGTCGAGGGTGGCCAGCGGATGGTCGCGGCGGCAGGCAACGACGTAGTGCTCTTCGAGCAGCGCACTGAACTCGATTTCCGGCGCCAGGTTGCCGGTGAAACTCACCCCGAAATCGGCTTCGCCGGACGCCACCGCCGCGCTCACTTCATTGGCCGACACGTCGATCAGTCTGATGTTGATCAGCGGGTATTGCGCGTGAAAGCTGCGGATCGCATGGGGCAGGAAGTAGTACGCCGCAGACGGCACGCAGGCCACGGTCAGGGTGCCCCTGCGGTTGGCGCCGCCATCGCCGATGCTGAGCAGGGCCAGGTCCAGGTCATCCAGTAGCCGTTCGACCTGTGGCAAGAACGCCCGCCCGACGTTGGTCAGCGAGACCTTTCGCGTGGTCCGCTCAAACAGTTTGACCCCCAGGGCGGACTCAAGCTTTTCGATGCGACGGCTCAGCGCCGACTGGGTGATGCGGATGGACTCGGCCGCCCGGCGAAAGCCCTGCTTTTCAACCACCGCGCGAAAAGCCTGGAGGTCATTGAGGTCGAAGTGGATGTTCACGGCATGTCGTCGCTTTGATCGTAGACGGGCATCAATGGTAAAGCGGAACCTGTCGACGAGCTATCCCGGGGCAGGTCGCGCGGCTCGCCCCGGGCTCGACGGAATGACTTAGTAAAGCGTGTCGGCGATCCGGCCCGGCAGCGCCTTGTCATACGCATCACCGTCGATGGCCGCCTGGGACACCTCTTTGAGAATCTGCCCCGCCGTCGGCAACGCGCTGCGCGGCACCTGCTTTGAGGCATCCCACAGCCCTGCCCTGATCACCGCTCGGCTGCACTGGAAATAGACGCTGGTGACGGTGATGCGCAGCACCGATTTCGGCGGCTTCCCGTCCACGGCAAAACGCTCGAGCAGCTCCGGCGAGATGGAGATCTGCGCCGTGCCGTTGACGCGCAGGGTTTCGCCGACGCCCGGGACGATAAACAGCAGTGCGACGCGCGGGTCTTCGACGATGTTGCGCAGGGTGTCGATGCGGTTGTTGCCGCGCCGGTCCGGCAGATACAGCGTTTTGCTGTCTTCGATGTGTACGAAGCCCGGCTGATCGCCCCGCGGCGAAGCATCCAGGCCGCCTGCACCCGACGAGGCGAGGATCACGAAGGACGCCGCTTCGATGAACGGCCGGTAAACCGGGTGGATGTGGTCGACTTCCTTGACCAGGGACGGCGGTGCGATCGGGCCATACACCGCTTCCAGTGCCTGTACGGTGGTCAGGCATGAGCTGTCTTCAAGGTCCATTGTGGGCTCTCTGCAATTTCTTCGTGGCTGGACAGGTTCAGCATGCTGTGACGTTTCATGCACGTTCGGGGCAATAGTGCCAGACGCGTGTGGCAGATTGACCGGCGATCTGATTCACTGCCTGCCTTTTCACCGTCCAGCATCTGCACACCGGGTAAACAGGCATGAACCGTCGCAAGAAACTCAACCAGATACTCAAAGCCAACGCAAAAAAGGCAAGTGCCAAACTGGCGCCGAAGAACAAAGACATATACATCAGCAAGGCCGACCGGTTGAAGCTGGCGGCGGAGGCCAATGCTGAAGCCGGTTCAGATTCCACGACCGAACCCGCGCCTGGAGCGGCCAGCCCTTCCGAGCCGGTTTGAACGCCCTCAGTTTGCAGCGCCACTGCCGACGCCTTCCCCTTGTAGACCGGCTTCAGCCGGGAAGAGGCCAGCGGCGACGCCCTCAATTTTGCAGCGTGATTGCCGACGCCTTCCCGGCTAAAGCCGGTCCCACGGGGGCGCGCGGTGTCAGTGGCACCGGCTTCAGCCGGGAAGAGGCCAGTGCGTACGCCATCAATTTTGCAGTGCGACTGCCGACGCTTTCCCGGCTAAAGCCGGTCCCACGGAAAGCGCGCGGTGTCAGTGGGACCGGCTTCAGCCGGGAAGAGGCCAGTGCGTACGCCATCAATTTTGCAGTGCGACTGCCGACGCTTTCCCGGCTAAAGCCGGTCCCACGGAAAGCGCGCGGTGTCAGTAGGACCGGCTTCAGCCGGGAAGAGGCCAGTGCGTACGCCATCAATTTTGCAGCGTGATTGCCGACGCCTTCCCGGCTAAAGCCGGTGCCACGGAAAACGCCGGCTTTAGCCGGGCAGCGTCTTCGATCACCGCCCGTACACGATCGGCATCGGCGGCGGTGACCGGGCTATACACGATCATCGACAGGTCCAGTCGTCCGTCCACCGCAAAATTGGAGTATTCCAGCTCAATGACTCCGTGGGGATCGTGGCGCAGGCGCTTGGTGCCTTCGCCCTGAAGCCTCACGTCGTTGTCCTGCCACAGCGCCGCAAACTCGGGGCTCAGGGTGCACAGTTCTTCAGCCAACTGGGTGACCTCGGAAGCAGCACCGGCGCGGGTCGCGTCCGCCCGAAACGCCGCGACGATGAAACGCGCGACAGCGTTCCAGTCTGCCTGCCGGGCCTGGGCGCGCGGGTTGCAGAACATCAGGCGCAAGATGTTCCGCTGCCCAACCGGCAGCAGGCTGTAGTCGGTGAAGACCGCCGCCGCTGCGGTGTTCCAAGCCAGCACGTCCCACGTCGCCGTCTTGATAAACGCGGGGCTGAACGCCAGGGTATCGAGGACGCGTTGCAGGCGCGGCGTCACCCCGTCAGGCGCGCTGTAGACCACTTCCGGCGGATGGCCGAAGGCGAGCATGAACACGTGCTCGCGCTCGGGTGCGGTCATCAACAGACTTTCGGCAATCCGGTTCAGCACTTGGGCCGAGGGTGCACCGCCCCGCCCCTGCTCCAGCCACGTGTACCAGGTCGCGCTGATATTGGCGCGCTGCGCGACTTCTTCCCGGCGCAAACCCGGTGTACGTCGTCGGCCGGAAAAACCGAAACTGGCCGGATCCAGACGCGCCCGGCAATCCTTCAGATACGTGCCCAGCAAATGAACAGACGGGTTGGCCATGATGATCCTGTTAGTTCGTATACCCTGATAACGTCACGTCTTTTAAGCGGATAAACGTTACGCGCATCCTGCCGGCTTCAGCAAAAGGAGTTTTCAGCAATGCGCGTATTTCTTACCGGCTCCACAGGTTTTATCGGTTCCCGGGTTGCTCGGGAATTACTCACCGCAGGTCATCAGGTGATGGGGATGACGCGTTCCCAGGCCGGCGCCGACGCATTGCGGGCCATCGGTGCCGAACCCTGTCGCAGCACCCTTGAAGACCTCGCCAGCCTCAGACGGGGCGCTGATCTGTGCGACGCGGTCATTCACACCGCGTTCGATCACGACTTCGCCCACTTCATTGACAACTGCCAGAAAGACGCCTGTGCCATTGCCGCGCTGGGCGAGGCGCTGAACGGCTCGCAACGCCCGCTGCTGATCACTTCGGCGACGCCGATGGGCTCGTCGGCACCGGGCGAGCCTGCCGATGAGGATCATTTCAATCCCGAGCATCCCAACCCCCGGGCCGCCTCGGAACTGGCCGCAGAGGCGCTTTTACAACGCGGCCTCAACGTCGTGGTGATGCGCCTGTCGCAAATCCACGACACGGCCAAACAGGGCCTGGCCACCGAACTCATCAGACACGCGCGGCAGACAGGCGTCTCGGCTTACGTCGATGAAGGTCTGAATCACTGGTCCGCCGCGCACATTTCAGACACTGCCCAGCTGTATCGTCTCGCGCTGGAAAAATACCAGCCCGGCGCTCGCTATCATGCAACCGCCGAAAGCCACATCCCATTCCGCCTCATTGCCCAAACCCTGGGCGAAGGCCTTGGCCTGCCCGTTGCGTCGGTGCCGGCGGACGAGGCGATGGCAAGGTTCGGCTGGCTGTCGAGCTTTGTCGGGCGAGACATGGCGAGCCATAGCAACAAAACCCGCGAACGGTTGGACTGGGTGCCGACCGGGCCGGGGCTGATCGAGGATCTCAAAGGGTGTTTTCAGCAGCGGTGAATGATTCGTGGAGACAGAGCTGCCGCGTCTAACGAAAGGACCGTGCGCGCAACGGGCCTACAACGCGTCAGAACCCCAGGAGAAGCGATAAGCGCGAACAGGCGCCGGCGGCCGGCAGCGACCATCATCCGCGTCGGGCCCGACGATCAACCACTCGGCCCTCGACGTTGATCCCAACTGGCGAGCCTTGGCCGCTACAAAACAGCGCTCAAGCTCGGCGGCGGGCACCAGGGCAAAGGCGGATGGATGGGTGCGCAACCAGAGCGCGGCGTGCCCGACGGCGGATTGATCGGCAAACCCGAAATGCACCACCGGCTGGCGCGCGAACAGCCAATGCCCTTCCCGCCAGCCGACCAATACCAGTTCGGCGCCGTCGGTCAGCCGGGCCGCTTCCACCATGAGGGCCTTATGAGGATTGGGTCCGTCGGTAAACGGCTCCACGAAGCCACGGCCGAACCACAGGCAAAACCAGGTCACCACCGCCACGCCAAACACGGCGCGGGCTTTCGGGCGATCGCCAAACCAGCGTCGCAGCAGCCACGGAATCAGCGGCGCTGCGGCCAGCACCAGGCCGGGTAACGCCGGGAAGATGTAGATTTTGCGCTTGCCGGTGCTCAGGCAGAAAAACAGCACCACCAGGACCACCCAGCCCAGCAAGAGTAGTATCCGCGCGTCGTGCTTTTGCAGTTGGCGACGCCAGGCGGGCACCAGCCACGGCAACGCCAGCACCAACGGCAGCCAGTACTGCGGGATGACGGTCAGGAAATACCAGAACGGTTCGCGGTGATCCCACGCCGACGCGTAGCGGCCACCGGTCTGGTGAAACAGGATCTCCTTCAGGTACGCCACTTCGTCAGCGCCACCCTTGAGCCAGACCGTGGCAAGCAGCGGGACAACCCAGACCGCACACCCGGCCAGCACCAGCAGAAAACCGGTCGCCCAGCGAAGCCCCTGCCCCGGCATGACGGCCACACCCGGCCATCGCTTGCGCACGGCGTAGCCGTAGGGGACCAGCATCAGCGCCGGCAGAAAACCGACCCCCTTGCTGATGATCCCCAGGCCCATCGCCAGACACCCCAGGTAGAACCAGCCCCACGCCGGCCCCAGCAGAAGGTGCCGAACCATGCCGTAGAAGCCCAGCGCGACCCACAGGCACAGGAAGCTGTCGATCTGGCCGGTGCGCAGGATGCTGTAGGTCTGGTAAGTCGCCAGAAACAGTAGCGCGGCAATGCGCCCCACCCTGCGGCACCAGAGGCGCCGGCCCAAGTCGTACAACACCGCCGTGGCGGTGGCCGCCGAGAGCAGGCCCGGGATGAAGAGTGCCAGCGACGGCGAACCGGTCAGCCAGGTGAAGAACGCCACCGTCCACATGAACAACGGCGGCTTGTCGCCATAGATTTCGCCGGCCCGATGGGGAATCAGCCAACTGCCGCTGTGCAGCATTTCCAGTGCGACGCCCAGAAAACGTTCTTCGTCGACATTCAGTGGCTGCCTGATGCCAAAGCCGGCGCCGACCAGCAGCAGCGACAGCACCACGAGTGCCAGGCATTGCCACGCGGGAGAATGAACACGGCCCACCGGCTATTCCTTCAGATCTTTGTGTTTGGCAATCAGCTGCAGGTTGCGCAGGTAAACCACGAAGCCAAATGACTGGCCGATGATGAACACCGGGTCTTCCCGGTAGATGGCGTAGATCAGCAGCAATGCGCTGCCAAGCATGCTCAGGTACCAGAAGCCCACCGGAATCACGCTGCGTTTCTTGATTTCGCTGTACAGCCACTGCAAGACGAAACGGCCGGTGAAGACCGCCTGGCCGAGAAAGCCCACCGTGAGCCAAAGCGCTTCGCGGGTGAAATTCATCCGTTCATCTCCTCGGGCCGGGTATTGAGTCGCGTGCGGCGCACCAGCCACCAGACGCCGAACAGGTCGAGGATGCCGACCAGCGCCCGGTCCAGATTGCCGTAGTTGGAAACGCCGGCCTGTCGGTGCCGGTGGTGAACCGGATGAACGATCATTCGGCCATGATGGCGCTGGATCAACGCGGGGATGAAGCGGTGCATGTGATCGAAATAAGGCAGTCGCAGAAACGCCTCTCGATGGATCAGCTTCAGCCCGCAGCCTGTGTCCGGCGTGGCGTCCTTGAGCAGCCGGCTGCGCAAGGCATTGGCGAAACGGGACGCCCAGCGCTTGCTCGCAGTGTCTCGCCGGTTGACGCGGTGCCCGGCCACCAAGGTCAGTGGCTCAAGTGGGTTCTGGTCATTGCCCTGCCCTGCATCGCGCACCAGCGCCAGCATGCCGGGCAAATCGGCAGGGTCGTTCTGGCCGTCGCCGTCCAGCGTCGCCAGCCATTCACCGCGCGCGGCGTGGGCGGCATGCCAGATCGACGTGCTCTGGCCGAGGGAAACGCCGTTGTGCAGGATTCGCAAAGGCTCGTAGCCGTCGGCCTTGATCTGCTGCAGCACACGCAGCGTGTCGTCGGTGCTGCCGTCGTCGACCACCCACACCTCATAGCGCTCCCCGGCCAGCGCGGCGCGTACTTCATTGAGCAATGAAGGCAGGTTCTGCGCCTCATTTTTTGCCGGGATCAACACCGACACGAACACCGATTCACTCATCACGCCCACCGCGTCGCTTGTTTTGATTGTCTGGCCGGTTGTGACTGTCTGGCCGGTTGGCCCTGTTTGCCGGGGTAGAAATCGCGATACCAGCGCACGAATTCGGCGACGCCCTGCTCCACACCTACCTGGGGGCTGAAGTCGATCCATTTCTCCAGGCCGGACACATCGGCCCAGGTCTGCAGCACGTCCCCCGGCTGAAGCGGCAAATAGTTGCGCTTGGCCTGAATCCCCAGCGCCGACTCCAGGCAGTGAATGAAGTCCAGAAGCTTCACCGGCGCGCCTCGCCCGATGTTGAACAGCTGACACGGGGCGATCCCGTCCACGAGCGGCGGCGGTCTGGGCAGCAGCCGGCTCATCGACTCCGTGATGTCGTCGATGTAGGTGAAATCCCGCGCCATCTCGCCGTCGTTATAAATATCGATGGGCTCGCCTTTGAGGATGGCTCGGGTGAATTTGAACAGCGCCATGTCCGGCCGCCCCCAGGGACCGTACACGGTGAAAAACCGCAGGCCTGTCGCCGGAATCCGGTACAGATGGGAATAGCTGTAGGCCATGAGCTCGTTGGCGCGCTTGGTCGCGGCATACAGGGAAACGGGCTGCTCAACCGCGTCTCCCACCGCGAACGGCATCTTGGTGTTGGCGCCGTACACCGAGCTGCTCGACGCATAAACGAGGTGCTTTACCGGGTAGGCCCGGCAGGCTTCAAGGACATTGAGAAACCCGACCAGGTTGGCATCGGCGTACACGGCCGGGTTGTCGATGGAATAGCGAACCCCCGCCTGCGCCGCAAGATGAATCACCTCGCTGAAGCCGTACGCGCTGAAAAGGCCACGCAATGCGCCTTGGTCGATGATGTCGATTTGCTGAAAGTGAAAGCCTGGGAGGTGTTCAAGCTGTGCGAGCCGGGCACGCTTGAGGTCAACGCTGTAGTAATCGTTGAGGTTGTCGATGCCCACCACGTGAACGCCCTGGCGGCACAGTTTTCTGGCCATGTGAAAGCCGATAAAACCAGCCACCCCTGTGATCAGAACCGTCATTGCGCTATCGCCCAGCGGCGGCACCGAGCCTGGGTGAGTGCTGCGTATCCTGCGCATGAGACCGTGACATTCATTTCATGAGTCCTTTTTACAGAGCCAGCCCACCACCCGTGATCACCGGGATGGCTGTCTGACGCTGTCGGATGCTTGATCAAGCGACATGAAACTGTGTCACAGCAATATTTAAGCAATGTGAATGGGGTGAGCGGCACATCGCGTGATGCGATCGAGACGTTGACCGAGCGAAGCCCAGAGCCGTTGGGCCACCGGCTCTAGCGCAGCCCTGACGGTTTTTGTCGCCGACAGGCAGCCTCGATCGCATTTATTGACGCCCACACGGTCAACTCGAGAGCGTTATTCCCATCAAGTTCCATGTCAAAAGGACAATGTCATGGCTTCAACCGACCGCAAGCCCACCATCGATTACACCGTAAGAACCGGCCCGGGGACCGTGCAGGTGGACCCCTCCACGGGGGGCGATCAAACCTGGAGCGTCATTCTCCAGCCTGACGGCAAGATCATCGTCGGCGGCGAAAGCTTCCAGACCGCCATTGGTTATCCGGGCTCGCCCGGCGATGAAAGCTACGGCACGCGAGGCAGCTTCACGTCGGTGCGCCTCAACAGCGACGGCAGCCTGGACAACAGTTTCGGCCAGGACGGGATTGCCCTCGTGCCCGCCAGCCTGGATCCGGAAGACGAGGCTTACTACGTGATGGCGGTCCAGGCCGACGGCAAAGTCCTGTCGGCGCAGCCCGGGCCTGGCGGTTTGAAAGTCGAACGCTTCAACGTGGATGGCACTCCGGACACCACGTTCGGCAAAGGCGGCGCCGCAGCACTTGATGTACCGATCAGCACCGATGGAATGGCGATTTACGCCACAGCCGACGGTTCGGTGTACGTCAGCGCTCGCGGCAGCTCGCAAGCAGTGGTGTTCAAGCTGGACAGCAGCGGGGCTCCAGCGGAGGATTTCGGTACCGAAGGCGCGCTTATCCTCAACCCTGCCGGACGTTACGGCACCGGCAATATCGCCACTGTTGTGCAGCCCGACGGCAGCGTATTGCTCGGCAGTTGGCTGTACGTGGGCTCCGACGGACCCCACGACCCGGGCGATCCGGTTTATGCCGTTCAGCGACTTGCAGCCGACGGCAACCTCGATAACGCGTTTGGCGTGGACGGCGTGGTGTACTTCGATACCGCGCTGGGGCTGGACTACCGTTCTGCGATAACCGTGCAAGCCGATGGCAAGATCATCATTGCCGGCGAGAGCAATGACAACACCGCCTTCAACGTACTGCGGCTGAATGCCGATGGTTCCTTCGACACTTCCTTTAGCGACGATGGCAAACTCACGATTCGGGTGCCTCAAGGCGAGAAGAACTATGCCCACTCTGTGGTTGTTCAGCCCGATGGCAAAATCCTGATCGCAGGCGACGTCATCACTCGACTGAACGCCGATGGCAGCCTGGACACCACCTTCGGCAGCCAGGACGGTCAATTCCATGTGGATGGCTCCAGCGAGGCCAATCACCTGCTTGGCAACGACACGGCCGAGATCATCCGCGGTCTGGGCGGTGACGATCTGCTGCAAGGCGGGGGTGGCCGTGACGTGCTGGCAGGCGGGACCGGCGCAGACGTTTTCCGCTTCAGCCAGATCAGCGACAGCTACCGTACCGCTACGGAAACCGGCAGTGACCGGATTCTGGACTTCGACGCTTCCCAGGACCGCGTAGACCTGATTGCATTGGGCTTCACCGGCATTGGCGACGGTCACAATGGCACGCTGGCCATCCAGGCCAACGCTGAGGGCACCCGCACCTACCTGAAAAGTTTCGATGCCAACGCTGACGGGCAGCGCTTTGAACTGGCGTTCGAAGGCAACCTGACAGGGCAATTGAACAGCACCAATCTGGTGTTCACCGCCCCCACCGTCGAAGGAACGGCTGGAAGGGACGTGATCACGGGGAGCGCCATGTCGGAGGTCATCTACGGCCTGGCCGGTAACGACCGCATCGATGGTGGCAGAGGCTCGGATGTGATTATCGGTGGCGCGGGTGCCGACCTGTTGAGCGGCGGCGACGACCCGAACCTTTCGGTCTACGGCCGCAACGGCATCAATGACGCTGACGTGTTCCGTTACACGGCAGCCACTGACAGCTACCGCACCGACACCCAGAGCTTCGTGGACCTGATTGACCGGTTCGCCAACAACAACGACAAAATCGACGTGTCGGCATTGGGCTACACGGGTTTCGGAGACGGCACCGGGACGACGCTGAAGATGGTCTATAACCACGATCTGGACCGCACCTACCTGAAGGATGTGGAAGCGGACGCTCAGGGCCATCGGTTCGAAATCGCCCTCACCGGCGACTGGACCCAGGACTTGGGCAATACTGAAATGATCTTTGCGCAGGCCGAGGAAGTGACCCTGGTGGGCATGACCAGCGAGGTTGCCCTCGGCTGACAGGCTGGGTGCATCGAGGGGAACGGCTGATGCGCGTTCCCCTCTTTCAACGCTTAGAGCCGGTGACCTGCATCGACCAACTCGTTATAGGACCTCAATATCCGCATCGGTGCCGCCTTGGCTGACTCGTCCAACAGCGCGCCGTAGGCGTCGATCGCTTTCGAGGCCTCGACGAGTTGCACAGCAGACAGCGGGTCGTTTTCTTTCCCCAGTTCGGCATCAACAGGCCTCCGCCCTTGCGGTAGCACGGGGCACAGCGCATGATGCCGGACTACTTTTTCCAGCACCGGTTTATCGATGGCCCACCATCCCGCCCCCTTTCCTTTCAACGAGGAAGAGCGTGTCCTCTCGCTCGAACACCTGGACGTGCTGGACAGTGCCAACGAGAAGGCATTCGACGACATCGTTCTATTGGCGACCACTTTGTGCGACGCGCCCATTGCGCTGGTGTCGCTGGTCGATCGGGATCGTCAGTGGTTCAAAGCCTGCATCGGCCTTGAGGTGCAGGAAACCCACCGGGATCTGGCGTTCTGCGGCCACGCGATCCTGGACCCCGCGCAGGTGCTGGTCGTCGAAGATGCGGCCGTTGACCCTCGCTTCGCTTCCAGCCCGCTGGTGCTCGGTCCTCCCTATATTCGTTTCTACGCCGGTGCGCCCATTGTCACGGACAGCGGCGCGGCGCTGGGCACTGTCTGCGTGATCGACACACAACCCCGGCAACTGAGCGAACGCCATTCCCTTGCCTTGCAGGCACTGGCCCGGCAGGCCGCTGCCTTGCTCGAGGCCCGCTGGCTGGGCACGCAACGGGCGAAGCAACTGACGCAACTTCAGGACCAATTCAAACACGCCGAGCAGAACCAGAACGAAGTCACCCCGCTGCTGGATAACGCGAGGGGCATTTCATCTCTGGGAATGCTGACGGCGAGCATCGCCCATGACTTCAATAATTTGCTGCAGAGCGTGAGCGCTGCGTTTCAATTGATCCGCCTGCGCTCCCGACGGCCAGTGGACGTGGAGCGCTTCGCCGAAACCGGACTGCAAGCCGTTGAGCAAGGTCGGCAGTTGATCGGCTATTTGATGACCAGCGTGCGCGGTGACGGGCCTGAACTGATCTGCATCGATGTGACCGCTCGCCTTCACGGTGCGCAGTCGCTGATGCGTCATTCGATGAGCGAAACCATCGACCTCACGTTCGATCTCGCCGAATGGGGCTGGGGCGTTCTCTGTCTGGAAGCTCAACTCCATGCGGTCGTCATGAACCTGCTGGCCAATGCACGTGATGCCCTGAAGGGTAGCGGTCAGGTGCATCTGTCCACGCGCTGGGTGCATGTGGAGGATGATTTATCGCTGCAACAGGGCGACTACCTGGTCGTGAGCGTACGGGACAACGGTCCCGGCATGGCCCCTGAAATAGCAGGCCGCGTGTTCGAGCCTCTTTTCACGACCAAGGCGACCGGCCAGGGCACGGGGCTGGGGTTGGCGCAGGCAAAGGATTTTGCGATCAAGTCGGGCGGTGACGCGCGCATCGAAACGGCTCCGGGAGCGGGTACGACGGTCAGTCTGTATCTGAGAATCCTGGGCTGTATTGCGACGTCGGAAGCGGTTCAAGCCGTCTGATGATTCGCTGAACTGAACGTCACGTGCCGACATTTTTTTTACATTCACGCGGTATAGTGGCGGCCCTTGTTGGGGAGTAGCCTGCTCTGGACTCATTGTCACAGAGCGTTCGTGTCAACATTCTCGGCGGCCTGCCGTGGCACGAACACCTTCGGGTTGGCGAGACCAACGATGCATCCATGCCTAAAGTCGGGCGTGTGGTTGCGTCGTTGACTCACAGCCCGACTGGAACATAACCGTGAACCCGATTTCCCTCATCCTTCTTGCTTTGGCCATGTCCACGGACGCTTTCGCAGCGGCCATCGGTAAAGGCGCGAGCCTGCACAAGCCTCGTTTGATAGAAGCGCTGCGCACCGGCATTATCTTCGGTGTGATTGAAGGCATTACGCCCTTGATCGGCTGGCTGATCGGCCAGGCGGCCACGTCTTATGTCGAGAACTGGGATCACTGGATTGCCTTCACGCTCCTCTTGGTGCTCGGCGTGCACATGATCTACAACGGCCTCAAGCACGAAGAAGCCGAAGAAGAAAAGCCCAACCAGCACTCCTTCCTGATATTGGCCGTGACGGCCTTCGCCACCAGCATCGATGCGCTGGCCGTGGGCGTTGGCCTGGCGTTCGTCAACGTGAATATCCTGGTGGCCGCCGCCGCCATCGGTGTCGCGACAACGGTCATGGTCACCCTCGGCGTGATGCTGGGCCGCGTGCTGGGCACGGTGGTGGGCAAACGCGCTGAAATCATCGGCGGCATTGTGCTGATGCTGGTCGGCGCGACGATTCTTTACGAGCATTTGTCGGCGGCGTAAACGACGATATGAGCGCACATGAACCGTGCGCTTCAGCCGTCAAGCCAATGGTTCAATATCCCACGCCGCGCACCCCGCCGGATGCCCTGATGGATTCGCCGGTGACCCAATGGGAATCGCCGGAAGCCAGAAACACGGCCAGAGGGGCAATGTCCTCTGGCTCTCCAAAACGCCCCAGAGGTGTGCCCGCCAGTATTTTCTCTCCCAGCTCGCCCGCAAAGTGGCCGGCCGTTGCGGGTGTGTTGGTGTGGCCCGGCAGGATCGAATTGACCCGGATGCCCCGCGGCCCCAGTTCCCTGGCCAGCGCAAAGCTCAAGGTGTCGACCGCGCCCTTGGTGGCCGAGTAGACACTGGAGGCCAGGTAGGGGTCGGTGCTCAGAATCGAGCTGATGTTGATGATGCTTGCCCCAGGCGCCATCAGCTTGACTGCTTCTCGCACCGCAAGCAGGTAGCCGAGGACGTTCAGGTTGAATTGTGTGTGGAAGGCTTCCTCGGTGAGGTCGTCAATCATCTGGAACACCGCCACCCCTGCGTTATTGACCAGCACATCCAGCGTCCCGTACTGCTCGCGAACCGTGTCGAACAGGCGCGTGACCTCAGCCCCCTGACTCATGTCCGCTTGCACGGCGACGGCGGAGCCGCCCTGGGCGGTGATGTGAGTGACCACCGCCTCGGCGTCGGCCCTGCTGGAGGCATAGTTGATGATGACCGTTGCGCCCTGGGCGGCCAGCGCCTTGGCGATTCCGGCGCCGATACCTTTCGAGGCACCCGTGACTACCGCGATTTTTCCGTTGAGTTTCATACCGTGACCTTTTGAAATGAGGTGTTGTTGAGCGTCGTTACTGTCCGTGGTGAGCACCGGTCGTGAGCACCGGTCGTGAGCTCCGGACCTGGAACGAGCCGCGTGCCCCCAGTATTCGGCCAACCACCGGGCTAGCGTTTGCAGGTTGTTCGCACATCCTTGCCTGATCTTCTCAAATGGCTTGCCAGGCACCGCGGTGTAGCCCACGGTGGGGTATGGAAAATCCAATCGCAGAACTGCGCCGCATCGTGATGAGCGCCCAAAACACCTGGACGGACACCGGTCTGCCCCGCGTCGCAATGGTCTGCGCCGAGGCCTGCGCAGATCAGGTCTACCAGCCGATGCTGCATCTGGTACTCCAGGGCACAAAAAGCCTGTCGATAGGCCATGAGGTTTTTCGCTACACCGCAGGCCATTATTTTCTGGTGCCGGTCGACGTGCCCGCCACGGGCCAGATTCACGCCGCAGCGGCCGATCAACCCTATCTGGCGGTCAGCCTGACCCTTGATCTGGATGTGATTGCGACGCTGCTGATGGAGGTGAACACGGCACCAGGGGCAGCACAAAGCGCGTGCTTTCAGGCCGTGTGCGCGTCGGATGAGATGCTGGACGCTTGGGTGCGGATGATGCGGCTGGTCGATCGTCCCCATGACGCTGGAGTCCTCGCCCCGATGATCGAACGCGAGATTTTGTATCGTGCGTTGCAGGGGCCACTGGGCGGCATCCTTCGTGACATGGCGCGCCCGGATGGCCGGATGACACAGATCCGCCGTGTGACGCAGTGGATTCGCGAGCATTACACCGAGCCTTTCCGCGTCGAGCCTCTCGCACTGATGTCCGAGATGAGCGTTGCTGCCTTTTATCGGCATTTCAAGTCGGTCACAGCCATGACACCCATTCAGTATCAAAAACGCCTGCGCCTGTTACGGGCTCGCTGGTTATTGCTGTTCGACACCCTGGACGCCACGTCCATCGCTTACAAGGTCGGCTACGAAAGCGCTTCGCAATTCAATCGCGAATACGCCCGGCTGTTCGGCCTGCCTCCCCTGCGGGACGCCGCGCGGTTCAAGTCGCCCCTCGCCCCAACCGGCGAGACCACTGCCCCACCGGCAGCCCCCTGACCGGAACTACCTGGCTGGCAGGTCGGTGATGACCGTGCCCGCGATGCTCAGCGCAAACCCGCCGCCGAACACCTGCGACGGGGCTGTGAACCCCCGCCGCCGCTCACCGCCCAACACACGGCGGGCAGCTTCAACCGCAGCGAGTGGTGTGTAGGTGTAGCCGTTCACGGTTTCGATGACCGACCGCGCGATCGAGCCATCTGCCCCGGTGATCTCAACCGCCGCGCGAGCCCTATGGGCATCACGCGCCGCAGCGTCGGGGCCATCGGGAAGCAGTGAGAGGTCGCCCTCTGGAAACGCTTCGCCCGAGAGGTGGACATACATCCTGATGTCGGGAATGGCGGTTGCATGCCACGCGGTCACGAGATCCCCGAACGAGAGCGGCACACAGAGCAGCGGTCCCTGGCCGAAATCAAACTGACGCGGCGGGGCATCAGGTGTCGCGACAAGTTCACCCGCCACCCTGGCGAGCACACCGGCGCCGATGATTTCGCTGACGCTCTTGGCCGAGCCCCGAGACATCGACCCCGGCACTTGCAGCGCGATGCGCAGCGAACGCGGTTGATCAACGCGCCTGGCGACATGCAGTGCCAGCGCGTCGGTAGGCACCACGTCCCAGCCCACGCCCGGCAGCAACATGACGCCCTGTGCAAAGGCTTCAGCGCCCAATCGTTCGGCCAATCGGTACACGTTGATTTCGGCGGTGATGTCCAGATAGTCAACGCCGGCGTGGATGCAGGCGCGCATCAAAGGCTCGGCGGTGTGCGCAAACGGACCGGCAAAGTTGAGCAGCACAGAGATCCCCGACAACGAAGCGGCAGCATTCCCGTCGGCATCGAACACCCGATAGGGCACGCCCAGCTGCGCAGCGAGTGCCTCGAGTTGATGACGATTGCGCCAGGCGATTTCGAACACCAGCCCCTGGGCTTTGGCGCGTTCTGCTGCCATGCGCCCGGTGTAACCCGTGGCGCCGTAGATCAGCAGCGGGCTCATTGGCCGTGCTGCCATTTTTTGCAGACGAATTCCAGGCTGTAGCCGTCCGGGTCCAGCACATTGGCGGCGTAGTAATCAGGGTCGTAGTGCAAGCGTGGCCCCGGCGCGCCGTTGTCCACGGCTCCGTGATCCATGGCGGTGGCGTAAGCGGCGTCCACTTCGGCCTTGCTGTTGGCGACGAAGCCGACATGGACAGCACGTCCTTCGACTACTCCCTCGCGCAGCCAGAAAAACACCCGACCGTTGGCGCCGAAGCCTTTGAGGTCCGGATGACCCGGCGGGCCGTCCTTGCCGTCGTAGTCCAGCCGAGCCGTGATCCCGAGAGGCCTTAGCACATGCTCGTAGAAGCGAACGGAACGTGGGATGTTGCTCACTGACAGAAAAATATGATCCAGCATTCTAAAAACCCTCCCGTGGTCAGATGTTGTAGCCGCCGGCGACTTCAAGGGTCTGGGCATTGATCCAGCCGCTTTCGTCGGACAGCAACATGGCAATCACTCGGCCGACGTCTTCCGGCTCGCCCACTCTGCCGAGCGCGGTCTGCGCCGCCAGCATCGCTTCGAACGCATTGTTGAGGCCGCCGCCCAGCTCTGTGCGGATGGCGCCCGGTGATACCGCATTGGCGCGTATTCGCCGGTCGGCAAATTCTTTGGCCATGTAGCGGGTCAGCACTTCAAGGCCACCCTTGAACGCGGCGTAGGGAGCAACGCCGGCCGTGGCCACTCGTGTCGTGGCGCTGGTGAGATTGACGATGCTGGCGTTGTCCGCGAGTAACGGCAGCAGCGCCTGAGTCAGAAAAAACGGGCCTTTGAGGTGCACATTGAACAGACCGTCGAACTGCGCTTCGCTGACCGTTGCCAAGGGGTTGAACAGGCCATAGCCGGCGTTGTTGACCAGGCCACTCAACGTGGCGGTCGCCCAGGTTTCGCGAAGTGCCGTGACCACGGATTCGCGAAACGCCTCGAAGCTGCCGACGTCGGACACGTCGACTTCCAGCGCAACGGCCTTCCCACCGGCCTGTGCAATGCGCTCGACGACCAAAGCCGCTGCCTGAGGGTTGGCGTTGTACGTCAGGATGACACCCATACCCCGTTTCGCCGCGTGTTCGGCCGCACTGGCGCCGATCCCGCGGCTGCCGCCTGTGATAACGATAACGCCCATGTCGTGTTCCTCTGTGATTCAAACGTGGCTACACAGTACTCATCACAGAGACCGAGGACGTGTCCGTTCCTGCTCGGAACCTGCCCGTTTCTGCTTTTCCCTTGCGCGGCATGACGCTCAGCCCTCAGCATGCTGCCCATGGAAAAACAACTGAATGAACTCAGATCCCTCGCCGCCGGGGCTGAAAACCGTCGCACCGAAACGGGCATACCCCGGGTGGCCATGGTTCAGGGCAAAATCCCCGAGCACCTGCTCGCGGCGGTCTATGACCCGATGATCAACGTGATCCTGCAGGGCAGCAAAAGCATGACCGTGGGGGACCTGACCCTCAGCTACGACCCGGCGACCTACTTCGTGATGTCCATCGATCTGCCTGCGGTGGGTTCGGTGCACCCGGCCCCAGCAGGCGACCCTTATCTGGCAGTCAGCCTGACGCTGGACCCGGCGGTGCTGGCAACGCTGTTCGCCGACCTGCCCAAACCTGCCAGCCGCGCGGAGCAGGATTCGGGGTTTTCCGTCGCATTGATGACCGATGAACTGATGGATGCCTGGGTGCGAATGCTGCGACTGATGGGCGACCCCGAAGCGATCGCCGCCCTCGCCCCGGTCTATGAACGGGAAATTATTTTCCGCGTGCTCCAGGGCCCCCTTGGCTGGATGTTGCGCGAAATTGCCGTGCCGGACAGCGCCATGGCGCGGGTCAACATGGCCATTCAGTGGATTCGGCGTGACTTCGCTCAACCCTTGGGCGTGGAGCGCCTGGCCGAGCGCGCTTCGATGAGCGTCTCGGCGTTCCATCGGCATTTCAAGGCGGTCACTCACCTGAGCCCTTTGCAGTACCAGAAGCGGGTTCGCCTGTTGCAGGCCAGAACGCTGATGGTCGCCAATGCCATGAGCGTCATGGCGGCCGCCGTCGAGGTCGGCTACGAGAGCGCCACCCAGTTCAGTCGTGATTACGCCCGGGTGTTCGGGCTCCCTCCCGCCCGGGATGCCGGCAGGATTCTCAGGGCTACGGGGGTGGTCGCGCGGTCCTAGGAGTAAGACGGGATGTATCAAGTTAAGAAAAAATCAGGATAATTGGTCGAACTGAAGATTTTCTGGGTGCACTGAAGAAAAACTGCATGGGATCGTCGTGAATCAAGGAATTGCGCTATGAATACGGCAATGGTCGCCTTTCCCGCTTTTTGATCCACCACACTCTGTGCCGCGCCGGCGCGCTGTAGAATGGTTTGCTGCTGCCGGTATCTGTGGCCATGAAACGCGAGGAGCGCCTGTATCTGGAGACGTTGCAGTCGTTCTCTCGCCCGGCGCGTGAGTTCTGGGACGTCCGGAGGATTGATCAGTGTCAATACTCGTTCGAATTCACGGGTGATCCCTCGATCTATCGCTTCTGGGATGCCACTTCAGCGGTACGTTTCACTCTGGAAATGGCGAAGCGTGCGTTAGAAGTGGAACTTCGGGAAGAGACAATCTTTCTTGAAAACTATGACAGGGTCGTGCGGACGGTAAATGAGGTCTACGACGTGCGCGGCAGCGACTTGGCCAACCTCGTGATGATGTGCCTGACGAATAACGGGAAAGTTTCCAACAACCGTCGCAAGCAGTACCAATACTCGGTCCAGCCTGAGGTGTTCGACTACATTGAGCAGGTCACACAAATGCTGCTTGATCAGCAGGCGCAACAACGGCCACAAGATGAAAACGACCAGTAAATGAAAGGGGATTATCGGTGTGTGCTGCTCACCCGGTATTCAGATAACCGCGCGCGGACACAAGGACCACAGCCACATGAACTGCCATATCCGCAAGGCAACGGATAATGACGCCACCGCGATCAGCCGCGTCATCGTGGCCGCCTTAGGCGAGTCCAATAGCCAGGATTATTCCGCCGCCGTGATCGCCCAGGTGACGCTGAGTTTTTCCCCGTCGGCGATCCTGCGCTTGCTGGTGCAGCGGCAGGTGTACGTGGCGACCCTCGACGAAGAAGTTATTGCCACGGCGAGCCTCGATCAAGCCACGGTTCGCAGCGTGTTCGTCGCCCCGACACACCAGGGCCAGGGCGCCGGCCGCGCGTTGATGGCGGCTGTTGAATCAACCGCCCACTCCCACGGCATCCGTCGGTTACGCGTGCCCTCCTCCATCACGGCCGAGGGCTTCTACCAGTCCCTGGGCTACTCGACCGTTCGGGATGAATACCACGGCGAAGAGCGGACGATCATCATGGAGAAGGCGCTGACGCCTCTGGCCTAGTCAGCGACGCCACACCCGCCCTTCGGGGCTGACCACCCAGGGCAAGCGGTCCGCAATAATCTGCACACCGCCGACCCACCGCTCTGCGGGCTCAAGATCAAGCCAGTTCACTTCCCCGCGCACGACGCGCTCACCCAGGGCCGTCAGCCGGACGAGTCGCTTGGGCCATTCGCTGCCCGATTGTTCGTGCAGCAGCGGGTGCGGTGCGTCGATGAGCGGTCTCAGCAGCGCGTTGAACATCATGTCGCCCAGATACGGCAGCGGCTCATAGGTCAGCATCAAATGACCGAACACCTTCCCCGCCGGCATCTCGCCTTTCTCCGCGAGAATGCGCAGGGTCAGCCGCTGGGTCAGGCTCAAGCCATCCTCTGCGCCGGGCAGCTCCTGCAGTTGTCTTGCCAGCGCGGGACCGAGCAGCGGCAGCGCGCAATGGTGCTGTGCCGCAAGCTCGGCCCAGCGAGTCGGGTCCGCTGCGGTGTAGGCGGCCCATACCTGCCGGGCCAGTGCCAGCGCGTCTTCACCGATGGCGCGCCGCTGGGGCCAAAGCCAGGCGAGCACGTCCGGGTCCAGTTGCCCGATACCAATGAATCGCTCGACGCCGGGCACGCGGTTGATCTCGATCAGCTCCAGCCTGCGCGGCATGCTGGGCAAACTCGCCAGCAGCCGAACCAGAAACAGCTGATCGTAGGCATCGGCTTCGCACCACAGGACCAGTTCACTGTCGGCATTCAGGCGTGCCAAAGCCCCGCGCTGAGTCGCCTGCCGTTGCTGAGCATCACGGGCCGACAAGCCGAAGGCCTGCTGGGCAAAGAGTGCCCTCACCGCCCAATAGTCGTCGTTAGGCAGCGCCAGTACCGGTCCCATGACCATCGGGTCGTCGAACATCTGGAACGCACCTGCGAAGCCGGCAACGCGCAGGCTGCGCTCGATGTCGTTGCCGCAGCGCCAGTGCTGAACCTGTGCTTCACCCGTCGCCGCAAAATCCGGATGGCGGGCGGCAAATCCGACGGCATCGGCATGGGCGATCAATTTGGGCCAACTGGCGAACCCTGCCTCCCGGGCCACCAGCCATTGGGTGTCGGCGAGCCGATAGGCCGGGCCCGGCAGGCCCATCGCGCGCAATTGCGCCCGGGCGTCATCCGCTTCGTGGGTGTTCAGGGCTTTGAGAAGACGTTTTGCGTGCTTACGCAGCGCAGGTACATCGAGCAGACCGTGTTGACGGGACGCATGTGTGGCAGGCATGCCAACTCCTTTGGGGCTCGGTCCGCCGACAAGCCGGGAGCTGGAATGAATGAGTGTGCAACGCTTGCCTTGGGAAACCCCTTCGCGCGGACCGCAGGCGCAGCAGACGCCCGGAGGCCGACTTTAGCCGGAAGGCTGGCAGGATGCAAAGGTGGGGGCGGAAATGGAGGCGGGAGTTGTATGGGACCACGCCGTGAGTATGACCTCACGGCGCGGGCCTACCTCGGTCCACTCCCCGTGCCAGCGCGCAGGGGCAAGACGGGCCTGCCGTTACGTCACACGAGGGCAGTCTCCGGATGATCCTGAGCCACACCTACCAGCTCCACCGACACGGCATCCGCTGGGGCTGATGTACTGGCC
This sequence comes from Pseudomonas sp. AK106, assembly GCF_053903055.1. Taxonomy (NCBI): domain Bacteria; kingdom Pseudomonadati; phylum Pseudomonadota; class Gammaproteobacteria; order Pseudomonadales; family Pseudomonadaceae; genus Pseudomonas; species Pseudomonas sp. AK106. The sequence goes on along the minus strand of NZ_CP096426.1, from coordinate 2,420,441 downwards.
AGCGACGTCGGGGCGTCGGCAAATACCATGGATTTTGACGGGAGAGCGGCCTTGAAATCACCGTCCAGAATCAGTTCGAAGCGATGCCCCTGCACATCGGCGTCCAGGTCTTTCAGGTAGACCCGGGTGTGCTCGGCGTTGGTGGTGAACTTCAGGGTGCCGTCGTGGCCGTCGCCGAATCCGGTGAAGCCCAAGCCCGAGACATCGATGATGTCATGGGCGGCATCGAAGTCGCCGATGCGGTCTGCATGGCTGGCAGTCGCCGTTCTGTAGCTGTCGGACACCGAGGCAAACCGGAACAGGTCCGAGCCTGCGCCGCCAAACAGCACGTCGGCATCGGCGCCGCCGATCAGGGTGTCGTTGCCGCTGCCGCCCAGCAACCGGTCATGGCCAGCGCCGCCCCAGAGCAGGTCCGCGCCGGATCCGCCACTCAGAGTGTCTGCCCCGTCCCTGCCGTTGATCGAGTCGGCCTTCGCGGTTCCGACGATGGCATCGCCGCCATTGCCGCCGTCGATGGCATTCAGCACGGGGTTGGTCCCGACGTGGTCACCCGCGCCCTGCAGCGATACGGTGTCCTGCAGGTGCGCGAAGGTGTTGCCGTACACCGAGTTGCTGCCGGACTGCCCGCTCTCCTCTGCCACCCCGAAGGTGCTTTTGTCGCCGCCGGTGATGATGTTGCCCGCGAAGGTGTTGTGGTCAGAAGGATGAAGCTTCCCGGAGACGCCGCCGCGGTCGTCGAACGGCTGGATCAGCACTTCAGGAATGCCGGCTTTCTGTGCGTTCTCGTGAATCAGATTGCCGCGAACCTCAACGTCCGTGCTGCCGTAGACACGCACGCCGGAGGTACCGTTGTGGTGAATGTCCACGCCGCTGATATCAACGCCGTTGGACAGTTTCACCAACACGCCTTCAGCCGCATTGCCGTACACCTCGCCACCTTCGATGGTGATGTGATACGGCGAGGGGATGTTTTCGCTGCCGCGCTGGACGACGATGCCGCCCCCGCCATTGTCGTGGGAGACGTTGTTCAGCAACGCCAGATCGTGGGTGGTGGTGACGATGTTGAAACCGTGACGGTCATTGTCGTAGGCCAGGTTGTTGCGAAACGTGCTGTCGATCAGGTAGTCGGCGACGAACCCGTCCAGCCCATTGCCGTGGGACACGCTGTTTTCGATGAGCATGTTCGCCGTGCGCTCGTGGGGGTCGAAGCCGTAGCCCGAGCAATCGCGGATCTCGACGCCGGACAGCGTGACATTGGAGTCCTGACCCGGCTGGCCCGGCAGAAAGCCGTTGTACCAGCCATCCACCTTGCCGCTGGTGGCATCGCGGTTGCCGTCGAGGGTGAGGTTGCTGACGCCGAAATCGTGGGTTGCCTCGCCGCTCGCCGAGCGGATGATGCCGGTGACAGCCTGATCGGTGCCATCGGCCAGCTTGAGCACCGTGACGCCCATGCCCTCGCCCTTGATGAACACATTGCTTTTTAGCATCAGCGCGCCGTCGGCAGGCTTTCCGCCCGGGGTCAGGGTCCAGGTGCCGGCAGGAATATACACATCGCCGCCGCCGGCTTTCGCCGCCGCATCGATGGCGGCTTGAATGGCCGCGGTGTCGGACGTATGCCCATCACCGACTGCGCCAAAATCCCGGACATTGAATTGCAGTGTCATAACATGCTCCGTTTCGAATGAAGAGACGGGAGCAGTATGGGCATGCTGTGTGAAAGCTGGGTCATCTGACGGGATAGGTGACGGGCGGTGGGGAATCCCGTCCTCAGTCTTTCCCCGTTCAGCGCAGGTATCGGATCGAAGTCTGCGCGACTAAAGCAGATCCCCGGGTCGCGTGCGTTTCGTAGGAACGGCTTTAGCCGGGAAGGCGTCAGGCTTCACACCGCGACATGTGCAGTAGTCAAACCGGCCTCTTCCCGGCTAAAGCCGGTCCTACTATTCAAAATCCCGGTGTATCCGAATTTCGCTCCAACCTGGCCTGATCTACCCAGCCTTCGATTCCTCTTCCTGCTCAAACCGCTGCTGCAGCAAATGCCGCGCGGCGCCGGCGTTGACGTAGTTCCCGATCAGTTCGGCCAGCTCGGGGAGCTTGAGCTTTTTGTCATCGCGGCAGAATTTGCTCATCGGCAACATCAGCCACCGTTTCTTCTTGTTCAGCGCCACATCCGGTGCGAAGAACGACCGGGAGGTCAGCTCCGGCAGGGGTGCGTTGTCTTCGAGCAGGATCGTCAGCATGACGACATTCCCCACCTGCAGGTTGAAGTCGGCGATGTCGCGAATCGGCAGCGGCGCCTTGAGGTTGGCGAACACGAAGTGATCCGGCGTCAGCAGCAGCGCGGTTTTATGCGCACGTCTGAACAGGCGCACGCCAAAGGGCAACATGCACAGCATGATGAACAGAGCGATGCCGGCACCGACGAAAAATGGCTGCGGATCACGTCCCGCGGCGCCTGGAAACAGCATCGGTGCCAGCAGCAGGATCAGCCCCGCCACGGCCAGCAGGCCACTGAACCCGATCAGGATTTGCCCCCGCAAGCGCGCGCCTTCGTGCAGCGCAACGTCCCCGGTGACGTTGCCGGCGTGGGTGCGCAATGTCTCGACGAGGACGGCGTCCTGCTGGACGTGATGGCTCAGATAATCGTCCGTCAGGCGAGCGCGCAACACGTCGGGCTGGGCGAAGTAGCGATCCATCGCCGCACAGGCTTGCGTTGCATCCAGCGGCCGCGTGCCACTGCGCACGGCATCGTCGATCGACACCTTGAGAGACGCCACGCGCTCGCCATTCGAAGGATGGGTGTCTGACGGATGCGGCAGCTGCGTGGCCATTTCCTCTTCCGGCAAGGTCAGGGGCAAGGCCGCGATTTCGCGCAGAACCGTGGTCGGCAGATCACTGACCGGCACGTGCTCGGACGTCGGCCGGGTTGCCTGGGTGATGTGGGCGACCAGGCGCTCTTGCAGCATCGGGTCGATGGCGGAAATGCGCACCAGCGCCGACGCGGCCGCCAGATTGCCCGCCAGCTGCGCACCGGCGGCGTCGGCTTCCAGCTCACGCACACGGCTCCAGTGCATCACCGCGTGGTCGAAACTTTCCATGAAGTAGGCGCCCAGCATGAACGCCGGGTGCAGGGTCGCGCGCTGCAGCCATTCACTGTCGACCAGGGTCTGCCCGATCACCACCAGGCTGCGCTCGATGCCGTGGTAGATCGGCACGAAACGCATACTGAACTCGGTATCCGCGCCTGCGAAATGCCCCAGCTCGTGGCCGATGACCGCGGTGGTTTCGGCTTCATCCAGGATGCCGAGATAGGCCAGCGGCACATGCAGGGTGCGGCCCGTCAAGGTGGTGTTGGCCGGCGCGAGGGCGATGTCGCCGGAGGTGACGTAAAAGCCGGCGGCCATGCCCAGCACGATGTGATCGGGCGGCAGTGCGCCCAGTGTCAGGGCCAGATCCTTCACGTAAGCCCAGAGCACCGGCGCCTGCTCGACGGTGACCGCCTCGCCCATCACGTCCATCGGCGTGGGCTGGAACATGTTGAGCATGACGCGCAGTTGCGTGCCCATCTGCCAGATGGAATACAGGCAGCCTGCGACGAGCACCATGCCGAAGAACATGAACTTCATTTCGCCGGCCGACAGCCGCCCGGCGTGCCACGCGCCCAGCGCCTCGAACGCGACGATGGCGGCAATCGCTGCCCCCATCACCACCACGTGGCCGACCAGAACGTAGGGCAGCAGTTTGGTCACACGGGTGAAGCTGTGCAGCAGTTGCTCCCGCGAATGCATGGCGCGCCGGCCTGCCCAGTTAAGGGCGAGCAAGCCGAGCCCGCCCACCAGAGCCGCCAGTAAACCGAGGGTAATGGTGCCCTTTGCCACCCACGCCATGACATTGGTCAACGGCAGCAAGGTGTCCAGCTCGTCCTGCATCTCAGTGACGCGGGACAGCGCCATTTTCACTTCCATTTTCTCGCCGTCGCCCACATCGACCATAACGGGTCGCGAGCCGCTGTTGTCGGCGATGGCCTGGAGCTCTGGACGAAATTCGGCAAGGTCGGCCTGGTAGGCCGCGTATTCGGCGTGGTCGTCGGTGCTGCGTTGCAGCTCCCAGACCCCAACCAGATTCAACCCAAGGGGAAATAAAACCAGTACGGCAATCAGCTTAAGCTTTTTGATGTCCATCGGACGGCCCTCTTCTGCGCCGCCGAGTGCCCTCCCTGGCGCGCGCCTGCTTCCTTGAGCAACGGTCAGATGACCGTTGCGTGCGTGTCAAAAGCGACGCCTTCGACGCTGTGGCTCAACGCGGTGAGCCACGCAGCCATCGGCGTCTGGATCAGCGACCCAGCAACACCGTTTGCATGCGCACCTGCGCTTCCTGAACCACCCTGGCTTTGGCATTCAGGTCCTGCAGCAACGTGTTCAACTCAGTCTGCACCTTGGGGTCCGTCACTTGAACCACGGAGCCATTGATCTGGATCTGCGCTTTGTGGGCGTCGACGTAGTCAGCCACTTTCAGGCCCGAATCAATGGTGCCGTTGACTTGCGGCATCACGGTCAGGAGCGTGTTGGCCGGTAGGGTCACGGTGCGGTCATAGGCGCTGTCATACACCGTCTTCAGATCGTCAGGCTGCTTGAGCTGGGCATGGGCGGCATCGGCTTTTGCCAACTCTTGCTTGAGCTGCACGACCAGGTCATTCAAGCCGGTTTGCGCAGTCTTGATATCGTCACGGCGCTCGATCACGTCGCTCAATGAACGGAACGCGCCTTTCTGCACGAAGCCGTTGAGGGGTTTGATGCTCGCGTCCATCCCGCTGTTGAAGTCGGTGATCACGGCATAGTGCTGGCTGTAATCGCCGAACGATTTCGATTCATCCGGGGTCAGCTTGGGCACGTGCACGCCGGGCTTGTCGATGATCCGGGTCTGCAGGAACTGCTTGAACGCGGCACGCTGGTCAGGTTCGCTGCTGCCACAGGCGGTCAGTAGCAGAGGCAGTGCGAGGGCGAGTAACCAGTGGCGGGTGAGTGAGACGGTCATGGTCGGAGAATCTCCAGAAGTGATACGCCCGCGGCAGAGGGGCCTGCCGAAGGCTGTGAATGTCGACGCTTAGAGGCCCGGGGCAACCCCTGAACAGCCGTGAGCGAAGACGCGGTCGGTTGAGCAGCGCTCAGGCAAACGTCGGCGCAGTGGCTGGCCGATCATTCGCCGGTGTTTCCATGAGCAGCCCAAGGGTGCTGAGAAACAGATCATGGCTGAGGATGCCGGTCGCCAGGGTCGACAGCACGACCTTGCCCGCCGCATCCCGAATCTCGATGGTCTCGTTCCAGCGGCTGTGATCCATGCTGCGCAGCGCGGACATCGGCACCACGCTGTTCTGAATCAGCACGGCGTCGCGGGAGACCACGATCGGCTGGGTGTCGACGTTGAGGAAATCGCCGCCCATGCGCTTGCGCCAGACCTGGGCGCCGTTGAGGCAGTTGAAGGTAACGCTGCCACCGGCGTGCAGGGTATCGAGGACCACGGGCTGACGCGCGTTGAGGTACAGCTCGCGGAAGGTTTCCATGAAGGTGTAGAAGCCCTTCAACGAGGGCAGCACCCGGTGGAAGGGTTCGGTGGCAGTGCGACGGAACGCCAGATTGGTGATCAACCCGGTGTAGGCCACCTGCCCCGAACTGAACAGGTAAAGGTCCTGAATCTCGGCGAACGGCACGTAGGTGCGGGCGCCCCGGGTCGTGTGCGCAACGCCGTGTTCATACAGCTCATAACGCGTCTGGCGCTGCTTGTTCTGCCACCCATAAAGCCCCAGTACGATCAGCCCGAGCACGGCCAGGAAAGCGCTGGTGGCATAAATCATCATGGCGGGGCTGGAGACGTTCAGGGGGGTGCCACGGGAAGTGTTCAGTTCGACAGGGCCGGCAGTGCTGTGGGGCAGGATCGTGCCCAGGTACAGAACAAACCCGGCCAGGCCCAGCAGGACCACGCCGAAAATCAGTAGAAAAACCAGAAAGCCTTTGCCGTAGCTGAAGCTGGCGACGCGCTCGCCAGTGGCGGATGCCGCAGTGGAGGCTGTTTGCATGGCGAGTGTGCGTCCCTGTCAGAAAATATGGATCAGCGCCGTCCGAGGTGGCTTGGCGGTGGGTTGACTGGCGCCGGATGAACGAGGCTGGCGCAAATGAAACCGTCTGTAACCGTCATGCTAGATAGCTTAAGGAGAAATAAATTCCCTTTGGATCCCATTATTTTGTAATTTTGCGGCATGTTACGCCGTCCGCGCAGTGAAGGCGCACACAAGGCGCAGGGAGGCTTGAACCCCTCCCGCCGATCATTCTCAAATCTGCGCACCCAACCTCCAGGCTCAGGGAAGACACCGCTTATGAACGATAAAACGCACACAGGGTTTCGCCCATGATTGTCGGGATTGACCTTGGCACGACCAACAGCCTGGTTGCGGTCTGGAAAGACGATGCCAGCCTACTGGTGCCGAACGCCCTGGGCGAGGTGCTCACCCCGTCCGTGGTCGGACTGGACGATGAGGGTCGGATTCTGGTCGGGCAAGCCGCTCGCGAACGCCTGCACACCCACCCTTGCGTGACCACTGCGCTGTTCAAACGCCACATGGGCAGCGCCCACACGATCAACCTGGGCGATCACGCCTTTCGTCCCGAAGAGCTTTCCGCGCTGGTGCTCCGCAGCCTCAAGGAAGACGTCGCGCGTGCCTATGGCGAAACCGTTGTCGAGGCGGTCATCAGCGTCCCGGCCTACTTCAGCGACGCCCAGCGCAAAGCCACGCGAATCGCAGGGGAGCTGGCCGGCCTCAAGGTCGACAAGCTGATCAACGAACCCACCGCTGCCGCGCTGGCATTCGGACTGCCGCAACACGGAAACGAATGCTCGTTTCTGGTGTTCGACCTGGGGGGCGGCACGTTTGACGTGTCGATCCTCGAGCTGTTCGAGGGGGTGATGGAAGTGCGCGCCAGTGCCGGTGACAACTTCCTCGGTGGCGAAGATTTCGACCGGCTGCTGGCCGAGGCTTTCGTTCGCACCCAAGCCGACCAGCCAGGCTTTCCCGCCCCCGAATCGATCGCTCACGCGCTGCACCGCGAAGCCCAACGCCTGCGCATTGCCCTGGGCCGGGCGCGCAGTGACGCGTTCGTGCTGCGCGTGGACGGCCGGCAGTGGCAGCAGACCTTCACCCAGGAGGACATGGCCGCGCTGTATGCGCCGTTGCTCGAACGGCTGCGCAATCCGGTGGAACGCGCGATGCGCGATGCCAGGCTGCTGGTCGGCGATCTGGACGAAATCCTGTTGGTCGGCGGTACCACGCGTATGCCGCTGGTGCGCAAACTGGCGGCGGGCATGTTCGGGCGCTTCCCCTCCATCCAGCTCAACCCGGATGAAGCCGTGGCCCACGGCGCGGCGATTCAGGCGGCGCTGAAATCCCGGAATGCCGCCCTTGAAGAAGTGGTGCTGACCGACGTCTGCTCCTACACCCTGGGTATCGAGGTCGCAGAACGGGTCGGCCGGCACCGAGAGCATGGGCACTATTTGCCGATCATCGAGCGCAACACCACGGTACCGGTCAGCCGGGTCAAGACCGTTTACTCCGCCGAAGCGGGGCAAACCGGCGTGACGGTGAGCATCTTCCAGGGCGAAAGTCGCCTGGTGCGCGACAACATTCCCCTGGGCGAACTGGCGATTCCCCTCCCCCCGCACAATGAAGGCAACGTCAGTCTCGACGTGCGCTTTACGTACGACAACAACGGCATTCTCGAATGTCAGGTCACCCTCCCCAGCACGGGCGAGGCGTTCGCACTGGTCATCGAAAACAACCCCGGCGTGCTCAGCCCTGAAGAAATCGCCGAGCGCCTGCAAGCCCTGGCCGCGCTCAAGATTCATCCGCGCGATCAGCAGGTCAACACGCTGCTGGTTGCGCGCCTGGAGCATCTTTACCAGGAGAGCCTGGGCGACCGCCGCGAACTGATCGGTGACTGGGCAAGCGTGTTCCAGCGTGCCCTCGACAGTCAGGACGAACGCCTCATCCGGCAGACGCGCACGGAGCTGAACGAGCGGCTCAAACAGCTGGAACGCGGCGGGTGGCACTGACCCATGGACGCGACGTTCGATTGCTGGACAATTCTCGACCTCCCTGCCCGCTCCGATGAGCGCAGCGTCAAACGCCAGTACGCCAGACTGCTGAAGGTCACACGCCCGGACGAAGACCCCATCGCGTTTCAGCAACTGCGTGAAGCCTACGAACGCGCGTTGCAGCTGGCCCGCGAGGGCGACGATGGCGTTGGTGGTGACGCTTCGTTTGTACAGGCTTCGGCAGCGCCTCTGGTGCAAAGGCCTGCGCCGGTCACTCGGCCAGTGGTGCGTTCCGCTCAGGAGCAGGCCGCCGAGCTGCTCGAACATTTCGACGACGATGCCGTTGACCACTGCTGGACTGAAGCCGTCGCAAAAGGCATCGAAGCGACCGTCGAAGCCTTGCTGTTCGTGCGTTGCGTGCAAGCGCCAGACGCCAGCCCGAACCTCTTGCGATGGGGCCTGGAAACCCGCCAGTGGCTGACCCCCTGGCAGCAGGTTCGTCCTCGGCAATCCGATCAGGAGCGGCTGGGCCATTTGCTCTCCCTGGGGCTGTACCACAGGCTGGAGCAGTACATGGCCGCCGGCGAGGAAACCCGCTTCATTGACTGCCTCGAGCACCACTGTCGACAAGGCTGGCTGGGCGATTTAGCCCGCCGTCAGACGCTTCACGTGCAGGTGCTGGACCTGTTTTTCAACCACGGAAACTGGTCGCCGGGGTTGTTTGAAAGGGTCCGGCAGCTGTTCGGCTGGGACACCGAATCAGCGGTTGTTCCCGTCGTCGATGAGCAATGGCACACCCTGCTCACCCGCAATGAAGAGAAGAAATGGCTCGGCGAACTGCGGGCGCTGGCGCGTCTGGGCGAGCAGCATCCGGCCCCCTCTGCCAATGCGGCTGCGCTGTTCCTGACCGGTTCGTCTGCGGAACGCCTTCAGGCGCGCGCCGCGACATTCACCGAGGCTGACTGGCAGGCTTGCGAACAATTATCCGAGGCGTTCATCACGCGGTTTCCCGACTGGCCAAAGCGGTTCCCGGACCACAATCCGTGGTTCTGGAAAGCACTGGTAGGGCACGAACGTCCTCAGCACGTCATGAAGCGGGCCTGCGCCGCCATGACAATTACCCTCGCCCTCGGCATGAATGGCCTGCACCCCGCCGAGCTCCCGGTCATGGTGATCATGTCGCCGATCCTGATATTGCTTGGGGCGCTCAGCGCGTATATGGGCAAATGGTTGCTTGAGCATTGGGTCACCTTCACGGAATCCTTCTACGACCTTGATCAAAGCGTCAGCGCCTGGTGCGCACGCCACCAACTGACGCGGGATCGGCGGCATCTGGTGATCCGCAACAGCGTACCCATGCTGGCCGTGGCCTTCATTCTCTGGAAATGGCTGGGACTGCTGGGCGTGGTCACCTTTGTGGTCACCGGCCTGATCGGCAAACTGCAACCTGGACGCGCGGCGCCGGTGGATCGCCAATACCGCTGGCGCCGGCCCTTGCAGGCGATCTACCGGATCGCCGGGATCAGTGTGCTGCAGTGGCTGTTCTGCCTCTTCATGGTGGGTCTGATCCTGTATGTGCAACAGAACATGCCCGGCACGCTGTTGACCCAAGGCGCCTGAGAGCCGGGCGCCGCGCCAGGTCGCCCGGCTGGCCTTTGCGCCGAAAGGCCTCGGCGCAAAGGCCCGAGGCCCTGTGGCCAGTAAAGCCGCAGCATCAACCTAGAGCCGAATGTCCTCCGGCCGCTGGATCAGTGCCTCGATGCGGGTGCCGGTGAGCTGCTCTTCATTGGAAAACCCGTCATATCGCGCCAGCTCACCGAAGCTGATGCCAGTCAATTGCTCGATCTGCACGACGCTGCGTCGATAGGTCCTCAGTGCACCAAAGACCAGTTCCAGCTTGCCCAGCTCGCGGGTCTGGTCGATCAGGTACGCGCTGGCCGAAGGTGTGCCGTCATCGCCGAGGAACGCGACGACTTTCCAGAAGGCTCTGGGAATTTGCACGCCCCGGTACAGCGGGTCGTCACTGCGCAGGACCGGTCCGGTGAAAACCGTGGCGCGCTCCTTCCAGCGGCGGGTGTTTTCCAGGATGAAGTCTTCGAGCTCCAGCCAGGTTTTCTGGTTGAAGGCAGACATCTGCGGCGAGCAGTTGGTGAAATGGAAGGTGTCCTGATTGGCGGTCTGCGCCTCGGCGCCCCAGTTGGGGTCCTGCCTGCGAACCAGATGGCCGCGATCCAGCAGGTTGTCGCGGTACAGATCGTCGCCAATCTGCGCCTCGACCGGCAGCCGGCCGTCGTAGGCCCAGGCGTCCTGACTCCGCACGATCTCGACGCTGCTGCCCCCCTCGATGTTCACGCCGACGTACAGCGCGATGCGCCGGCTGCGCGACATGCTGATGGAGAAGTGGGTGTAATCCAGACGATTGCCCGGGTTTCCCAGGGGGTAGACATCGTCAGGCATGGATACCGTTGGCCACGGCACCACGAACTCCCCGAGAAATTCATCGCTGTAGCCTGATCGGCCTTCCAGTTGCGACGCCGGCGTGACCCGCCCCTGAGGGCTTGATCGCAGCGCGGTGGCATGGGATGACGGGCCGGCCGTGATGGGCTGAAGATCAGCAAGACGGGGGCGATGGGCGAGATTCACCTGAGCGTTATGTGTCGGCATCCTGCTACCTCTTGATTGATGAGGCCCAATCGGCGGGCCTTGTTGATACAACGCACACGATCATGTACCGCACAGTGTGAATATCACATGACCTGAAGGGGCGGTGGGTATCGGTTAGCCGTGGTACTTGAAAGGGCCACTTCCCGGCTGAAGCCGGTCCCACTAACAGCCGCGGGTGAATCCAGTGGGACCGGCTCTGTCTGTGGGACCGGCTTTAGCCGGGAAGCTTTTGATCTGCTTTTGATTTTCCTACGCAAAAATCCCAGACACCGCCAAACGCGACGTGGGTGCAGGCCGAACGCAGGTCTCGCGCAGTGGGCCGAGCCGTCCTGACCCAATACTTGCTATGATCCGCCCCCGCGCGCACGAACGTGTCGAGAGCCCCTGCCTGCCGTTCAAGACCTGCGCCAGACGATCAGATCGTAAAACCGGTTAACGCCCCAAAGGAACCCGAATGCAACACGCCACGTTGAACCGTTTCTACGCCGGGGTGCTCGCGCTGCTGCTGTGCATCACCGTGCCAGCTTTCGCACAAGCTGCGGCGGCGCAGGTCGCGCCGCAAGCCACAACACAGCCCGCCAGCCAAGCCAATGCGACGCCGGAAGCCGAGGCCCCGAGCCTGGATGACCTGAGCGAGCAGCTCGACCAGATCCGGCAAAAAGTCACCGTCAGCGCCAATGACGATTTGCTTTCGAGCCTGCGTCAGGCCGCGCTGCAGGTGCAGAAGCAAGCCGATGACCTGATCGCCAAGCAGGCGGTCGACATTGAGCACCTCAACGATCAGCTGAACATCCTCGGCCCGGTGCAACCGGACGAAGCGCCCACCCTGACCAGCCAGCGCAAGACCTTGACCGCCCAGAAAAACGCGCTGGTCAGTGACGAGCGGCAGACCAATACTTTGAGTCAGTCGGCACGGGACCTCGCCACACAGATCTTCAGCCTGCGCCGCAGCCTGTTCGATTCGCAGATCAGCACCCGCACGGCAAGCCCCCTCAGTTCGGCATTCTGGTCGACCCTGATTCGCCCGACCGATGACGATCTGAGGCGCATGAACGGCCTGCTGGACGACGTCCGCAGCGTCTTCACCAGCGCCCTGGCGCCCGGCAACCGCCTGCTGTTTGCCAGCGTGGTGATTGGCGCGCTGTTGATCTGGGTGGTGGTGCGCCGCCTGCTGGAGAGCCTGCTGATCCGCCTGATGGTGCGCTGGCTGCCCGAAGGCCGTCTGCGCCGCAGCGCCCTGGCACTGGCCGTCGGGCTGTCGACAGTGGTGACCATCACCGCCGCTACGTCCTTGCTGCGGTGGGGCATCGTCAGTAATGCGGTGCTCAGCAACGACGTGGTCAACCTGCTCGACCAACTGCAAACGCTGATCACCTTCTGCGCCTTCATCGTCGGCCTGGGCCGCGCGTTGTTGATGCTGCCGCACCCCTCGTGGCGCCTGCCCAACATTCCTGACGAAATCGCCACCGCCATGGGCCGTTTCCCGGCCGTGCTGGCCCTGGCGTTGATGATCATCGGCACCCAGGAACGCATCAACAGTGTCATTGCCAGCAGCCTCGCGCTGACCGTGGCGGTCAACGGCCTGACCGCACTGGCCGTTTCGCTGGTGTTTTTCTTCGGCCTGGTGCGCTACCGCCGCACCCGTCGCCGGTGTGCCATCGAACGTCCGGGCGGCCTCGCCGGGTTGATTCCCTTCGTGGTCGCCGTCTGGGTCGGCTTGAGCCTGCTGGCGCTGCTGAGCGGCTACCTGACCCTGGCCTACTTCCTCGCCGTCAAGCTGTTGTGGATGAGCGTGGTGGCGTCAACCGCCTACCTGCTGGTGGCGTTTTTCGGCGACGTCTGCGAAACCCTGCTGTCGCCCAAGCAACCCGGCGGCATGGCGCTGGGTTCGGCACTTGGCCTGTCCCCTCGCCATCAGGCCCAGGCGAGCACCGTTCTGGCGGGCGTTGGCCGGAGTTTGCTGTTGCTGGCCGCGGTGCTGCTGGCCTTCCTGCCGTCGGGCTCAAGTCCCGGAGAGCTGCTCGAAAGCTTCACCCGCATGGAAGTCACCGACAAATCCCTGGGCGCCCTGAACATCGTCCCAAGCGACATTCTCATGGCACTGGGCTGCCTGGTCGCCGGCCTGTTTGGCGTGCGCGTGCTCAAGGACTGGTTCGGCGAACGCCTGCTGCCGGAAACCAACATGGACGCCGGCATGCAGGCCTCCCTGGTGACCCTGATCGGCTATATCGGCTTTGTGCTGGTGATTGCGGTGGTGATGTCCACCCTGCACATCAGCCTGACGAACCTGACGTGGGTCGTGAGTGCGCTGTCGGTGGGGATCGGTTTTGGTCTGCAGGCCATCGTGCAGAACTTCATCTCGGGCTTGATTCTGCTGACCGAGCGGCCAGTCAAGGTCGGAGACTGGGTGAGCCTGGCGGGGGTCGAGGGCGATATCCGCCGGATCAACGTGCGTGCCACCGAAATTCAGATGTCCGACCGCTCCACGGTGATTGTGCCGAACTCACAGTTCATTACCCAGAACGTGCGCAACGTGACCATGGGCAATGCGTTGGGCGTGGTCGGGATTTCCCTGACGCTGCCGCTGGAAACGGATGTCTTGCAGATCCGCGAATTGCTGTTGCAGGCTTTCACCGAGCACGAAGCCATACTCGATACGCCAGCGCCGTCGGTCACCTTCAAAGACCTGACCAACACGGGCCTGATCATCAGCGCGAGCGGTTTCGTCAACAGCCCGCGTTCGGTGGGCGGTGCGCGTAGCGATCTGTTGTTTACCGTGCTGGGCCGCTTGCGGGAGATGGGCATTGCGCTGTCTGCACCGCAGAGCATGGTGTTGATTAATGACGGCCTGGGCAAGGAGCAGCCGCCGGCAGTCGTCGATTGATTCGTCTGCCGCGCTGAGGTGCGCGGCGCGTCAGTCGAGCCCTTCATGACTGACGCGCGGCGCGCCCACCGGAATCAGCTCACCTCTTTGTTCGGGTCTTCCGCATGGGCCCACCGATAATCCAGACGCGGCGCGAACACTTTGATGCGGCGCTTGATCTTGATCAGGATCGGGTCATGCACAGGCTCCGGATCTTTCAGGAATGCGGTCATCACGGCGCTCAGCGCGTATAAGCCGCAGAATGCCCAGACCACGCCTTCAATGCCGTAACTCTCATTGAAAATCGCGACCACCGCCGGGCCTACCCATGTCGACGCACCCGCACCCAAGCTCAGCACCGACAACGCAGCGGCCTTGTTATTAGGCGCCAACGCTGGTGCAAGCGCCGACAGCGGCACAAAACACGCCAACGTCAGGCCGTAGAACGCACCGAAGATGGAAGCGATCAGGAAGTCGTGGGGAAACGCTTGTGGCATGAAGAAGAACAACGGCGTGCTGATCGTGCTGCCCACCGCGCCAAACCACAGGATCGTGTTGCGATAGCCGATCTTCGTGCTGATCACGCTGGAGCTCAGATTGCCGATGATGTTGAACACAAAGACGATGGTCAGCAGGCGTAGCCACTCTTCCAGGGTGAAGCCCACGGTGTGCATGAAGAAGCCGGGCATGACCACCAGAAAACCGAACATCGACGAGGTGTTGATCACCCGGACAAGGGCGGCCAGTGACACTTTCGGACGCGTCCACATGATGGTGATGTTCTTGGCCATCGACACCATCGGCCGCTCACCCTCGGGGGCGAGTCGACGCATGCCGTGGGCTTCGCGCATCCCGATCAAACCAATCGCACCGCCGATGACCACCAGGGCAAAGGACAACCAGAAGGTTTGCAGCGCGCCGATCAGCGGGATCGCGGCGCTCGCCACCAGAGAGCCGAGCATCGGCAAGCCTGCAGCGTAAGCGACCCAGAACCAACCCACGGCCATGCCCATTTTGCGGGATGGCGTGGAAGCGGCGATCCAGACCAGGAAGCCGTAAGCGAACAGCGGATAACCGAAGCCGCGCAGACCGTAGGTCAGCAGAATCATCGAGTAGCTCAACTCCTGCAGACCGTATATCAGGAAGAGCACTTCAAACACGCTCCAGATGATCAGCCCCAGGAACATCACCCGTTTCGGACCCCACAGGTTGGAAAGCGCACCGGCGAGCCACGATGAAATGCCGACCGTGATGCCGTAGGTGGTGAAGATCATGGCGATTTCGTCATCGGGCATGCCGCGATCACTGAGGAAGGGCGAGAGGTAGCCGAGTTCTACGCCATCGCCGATCATGAAGATCAGCAGGCCGACAAAGCCCCAGAACATAGGATAGGGAATACCCACTTTGTCGCAGAATCGTGAGAGTGGAGTGTTCGGAGTGGATTGATCGCTCAATTTTCCGTTCCTTTTTTGATGCATGACGCTTGGGCGCGCCGAATGAATGGCCTCGATGAGGTTGGAAGGCAGGTGGGGTGCACAGATTTCCGCTTCGGGCAGCGAGCAAAACTGGCTTATGGGTAGCGCGCGGGGGTCGGACGTGAAAGCCGCTATCGTCGACCCATTAATCTATGTTTTTCTAGATTTTCGAGCCCGTAGCCCCTCTTTTATGACAGATGAAACGATTAAGCTCAACCGCATGACAGGGGCCTGGGTGCGACAACGTGCCCGGTTGTATTGCCTGAGGGGCAGAAGGACCGGGCGGTCAGGGGTTGCGATTTATTCATGAAAATAATCTGCTTTTTTTGTGGAAAGGGCTCTATATCGGCGTTCTCGGCGGGTTTTTACCTGATCAGTGGAGAAGTGCGTCGCCTAAATCTGCCTCCTTGGTCGTGGCATTGTCCGGGAATATCGTTTTCTAAAATTCATAACTCTAGATACATCTTCGACCTTGATTTAACATCGACCGACTTTCACCATGGCCCCCACACTTCAAAGGGAGCTGTTGGTGAAAAGCAGGGAATTGATCGCAGAGTTGGAGGCAGCAGGCTGGACCTTGGCCCGAATCAGAGGCAGCCATCACATTTACACGCATCCGTGCAGCCGTGACACCATTCCGGTCCCGCACCCGAAGAAGGACCTTCCCATCGGGACGATAAAAAGCATCAGGAGGCGGGCATGCCTATCACCTCTGGCACCCAATTGAGCCTAGCGCAGGAGCACACCATGCAATATCCAATCGCCATTGAATGGGGCGACGAAACGACGGCTGTCGGCATACAGATTCCGGACATTCCCGGCGCGGTGACGGCTGGCGACACGTTTGAAGACGCTTACAACGCTGCGGTCGAAGTCGCCCAAATCTGTCTTGAAGAGTTGGTCGCCGACGGCCATCCCGTGCCTATGCCGTCGTCGGCCAGGGCGCATCACGATCATGACGACTACGCAAACATGGGCTGGGGTATGGTCGAGATCGACATTACTCCTTATCTGGGCAAGACCGAGAAGGTCAATGTCACCTTGCCGGGGTTTGTCATACAGCGTATCGACCGTTACGTCCGCGACCACAATGTCAAAAGCCGATCTTCATTCCTGGCGGATGCGGCGCTGGAAAAGCTCGGGCGGATTTGATTCCCCAGTGACCGCAACAACACCACACGTTTTTCACAGGACCGGCTTTAGCCGCGAAGGCATCGGGTGCCACACCGCGAAATTGAGAGCGTTCAAACCGGCCCCTTCCCGGCTGAAGCCGGTCCCACAGTACGAGCGCGTCCCCCCTGACACACCGCGTGCGCTGTTAGTGGGACCGGCTTTGGCCGGGAAGGCGTCGGGCGCCACACCGCGAAATTGAGAGCGTTCAAACCAGCCCACTCCCGGCTGAAGCCGGTCCCACAATATGAGGGCGCGCGCCCTCCGACACATCGCGTGCGCTGTTAGTGGGACCGGCTTTAGCCGGGAAGGCGTTGGATCTCGCACCGCGCACGTGATGGCGTCACCAGGATGGGCGGATCTTCCTGTACCACGGCCAGGACGGGGAACCGGTGAAAGCGTCACGCATTTGCCCGGCCGTTATCGCGCGGGCCCCGGTGTCAAAAGCGAGGGCGGTTCGCAAGGCAGGCCAGCAACGTTTTGGTAGACGGGCTGGCGCCTGCAAGCCGACGTGGAGGTGTTCATCCCGTGCCTGGGTCGAGGGCAGGTGGCGAAAGGGATGTTTGCCGCTTGCCAGCTCGTAGATCACACACGCCACCGCGTAGATGTCAGCGCTTGCCGACAGCTGCCGGTGTTCAAGCAGTTCAGGTGCGGCGTAGCCCGGAGTCCAGGCGTTGAAGCGCTCGCGGCTCAGGTGTGGCAGGCCGGGCAGTACGCCCTCCTCGGCCCTGCCAAGGCCGAAGTCGAACAGGCGCACGCCGTTCTCGCTGAGCATGACGTTGCTCGGTTTCACATCCCCGTGAATAACACCGCAGCCGTGGGCGTAAGCCAGGGCGTCCAGCAACGGCAGCACGATCTGCCGCAGTTCTTGCCACGGCAGCCCCAGAGGCCGCTCGCAAAGAAGTTGGTCCAGCGTCAGACCTCGCATCAGTTCCATCGTGATGAAGGCGCGCTCGCAGGCGGTGTCGACGTGAAATCCGTGCACACGCAGCACGTTGTCATGCCGCAGGTAGCGGGTCAGGCAAAACTCGCTGTAGAGCACGGCGCTGGCGTCTGGCGATTCGGCGAAGTCCTGGTTGAGGACCTTGAGCGCGACATACGGGTCGGGATCGCCGTACTGCTCGGCGAGCAAATCGCGGGCGCGGTAGACGGCTCCCATGCCGCCGGCGCCAAGCAGTCGCTCAATGCAGTAACGGCCTGCGAGAACGTCGGGCATTGTGCTGAAGGCCGATGGGGCCGACAGGCGAGCGGGTTCACGATTTTTCGACTGAGCGAAGGCGTAGTAGGTGAGATCGCTGGGCGGGTCATCCCCGGGGGGATCAACGAGCGCCTGCCCATCGGGATCTGTTTGCAGAGGATCGGTCATCCGCGGATCACCACAGCCGTCAGGTTATCTCGGGCGGCACCCCGCAGCGCGTCGTCGAACAGGCGCTTGAGTGCCATTGCCGGCAGAGCCAGACTCAACGCGTGGCCCAATGCATCGCTGCTCAAGCCCTGATACAAACCGTCGCTGCACAGCAAGAACGCATCGCCGGCAAACACCTCAAGCTCCAGCACCTCAAGTGTCAGTTGTTCGGCAGCGCCCACCGCTCGGGTCAAGGCGTGCCCGCCAGGGTGGGCCCGGGCCTGTCGAGCATTCATCTGTCGTTCATCGATCAGTTGCTGTTGCAGCGAATGGTCCCGGGACAGCTGATACAGCCGCTGACCGCGCCACAGATAGCAGCGGCTGTCCCCGGCCCAGACGCAGGCCGCCCGGTTTTCCTCCACGAGCAGTGCGACCACCGTGCTGCCAATGATGCTGTCCTGTCGGCCTGCATTAACGGTCAGCTCCTGACCCAGCCGCCGGTTCAGCCAGTGCAGGCACTGTCTGACGCCGATAAGCCTGTCATCGAAGTTTCCGTGCAGCGGCAGCTCCGCCAGACTGGCGACGATCATCTGGCTGGCGATGTCGCCCCCTTGGTGGCCGCCCATGCCATCGGCGACCACCCACAGCCCCTGCTCGGGACACTCCAGAAACGCATCTTCGTTACGTTCCCGGACCTTGCCGGCGTGGGTCCGGGCAGCGCTGCGCCAATGGCCGGCGGCCGCCATCAGAGTTGTGCCGGCATGCGGAAGCTGCGCAGCACGGCCATGTCGAACGGGTTTGGCGAGCGCTGGCTGGTCAGCAGGTAGCTGGCACGCAGCCCCCCTACGTCGGCCTTCAATACCAGGACGTCTCGACCGCTGAGTTCCTCCCGCTGCATCGAATCCAGCAACCGGAACAATGACCACGGTCCCGAGCTTTCTTCGATACCCAATGGGCGGCCCACCATTCTGTCGAGCACCAGGCTGGTTCGACCGGCCTGGGCATCGGTGGGCCACTGAAATGACACCGGGACAATCGGGCCATGGCGGTATTCGAGGGTCTTGTCGCCCAGCTTGAATTCGGAACGGCTGACAGAAGAGTCCAGGGTATGGGGCTCAAGTTTGAACTGCAGCTGTGGCTCGGCCGGGTTGTCCGCAAAGAACCCCTGCCGGATGACCCGGGCCGCGCCCAACTGATCGAGATACGCACGGGAGATCGGCAGGCTTTGCCCGTCGATACTGCGCAGACGGTAACTGCCCTTCTCGCCACTCACGAACGGCCGCAGAAAACCGTCGAAGAAGCGGTCTGCGACGCCCTGTACCTTGAAGAACTCGCGAAAATCACCGAGTGCGACATCGCTGGCACTGTTGGCGTTGAACGGATAACGCTTGCTGATCGCCTTGGCGTAAAAGCTGTACACCTCACTCTGGTAGTGCTGGTTCACGTGTTGATAGGCGTCGCGAAGCACCAGCCGCCATGAGTCCTCGGCCAAGGTGCTGAACCACGCGCCCACCGGACGCGGCAGCCGACTGGATGCCGCACGCAAGGTGCCCAGCGCATCACGCTGCCCGCCCATGCGTGACTTGGCCATGTCGAATGCCGCCTGCTCCGGCGAGCTGGCCCTGCCCAGACTGGCCATCTGCATTTGCAGCTCGTTGAGCACTGCCAGAACGGGCACCAGATCAGCCGTCGGCCCGTCCTTGTCGTCGAGCAAGCGGTGCAACGGATCAAAGCGCGTTTGCAGGGATTTGCGCGCGGTATCCGGGACGGAGGCACTCAAGGCTTCAGAACCCTTGCTGGACGCAGCCACCGCCAGTTTGCCGGCTTTGCCCCCTTTGTCCGCCACCTGCGTGGCAACATCGATGGCGTCTGTCAGGGCCTCGGCAACCGGGGTGAAGCGTGTGTTTTCGCGGACTTCCCTGAGCAGGTTGATCACTGGCGAATGGGCCGACGTCAGGCCCGCCAGTTGCTCTGCACTGTCGGCGAAATCGTAGGGCCCGGGCAGCTCGACCGCGCTGACCGCTTCGCCCCAGTAATCGGCGTAATCGCGGAAATAGAGCTGTTCAAGCTCCACCATCAGACGCCGCATGTCCATGTCACTGAGGCCGGCGCCTTCACCCAGCACCCAGTTGTCCCGCAGGATATCGGCCACCACCCGGGAGCCGTGCACCGAGAAGTACTGCTCGTAGCCCTGTCGGGTGTAGAACCCCGGAATCACATAATCGGCGCCGACGAACAGCGCCGCCTGCGGCCCGAGGTGCTGGTCGAAACTGTAATCCGGCAAGGTACCGGCCTGCTCGCGCAGGATCCGGTAGACAACGTTCGCCAGGGACTCTCCGCGCAGGACCTGCCGTGCCTGCGACACGCGTTGATCATTGAGGGCATGGACGAAAGGCAGCTTCAGCAACCGTTCGAAGTGGCTGTTCAGACCGTCTTGCACCGCGACATTGCCGGGGTACAGCTCGGACCCATCAGCGGCGACCCGCTCCCTGAGCCACGTCGCATCACGCCGGTCTTTCATGCCGAGCATCAAATAGGCACGCAGGCTTTTGAGCAGGCCCTCACGATTCTCAAGGTTGGCGGCAATCTGCCCCTCCAGCATCATCGCAACCTGAGGCAGCAGCAGACGCTCCAGCTCGCGCTCGTAAGCGCCTTCCACAACCGGATTGACCGCTTCGCCTTGATAAAGGCCGCCACGCGCCTGGTAACCGACGTCCCCTTTGCCTGGGAAAACCTGGGTCGCCGCGTAACGGGTGTCCAGCACTTTGAGCACTGCGACAAGGTCAGTCTGGACCGTGTGCGCCGACCGCTGTTCGGCCCAGGTTCGAGCCAGGGCACTCACACTGTCGAGCCGTTCATAGTTGCTGGAAAAACTCACGGCCCAGAGGCTGCCAAACAGCGCGAGTGACGCCAGCGCCCCTGCATATAGTGCACGCTGGGCCCAATGGATACGGCTGCGCTCGCGGGTGTCCAGGCCGGCAAGGTCCGCCTCCGGGAAGATCACCCTGCTGAGCAGATGGTTGATGAAACGCGAGCGCCTGCTGCCCAGAGTCGGCAGCGATCCCGTGCTGATCCCCGGACTCACACCCCTGCCGACCGCAGGCGCGTGCATGTCCTGCTCAAAGCCGGGCGCGCTGGTGAGGTAGAAGCCCCGCAACTGGCTGGCTGACTGATAGCGATTGCCAGTGAAGGCCAGTTCCACAAACACGCACACGCGCTCGCCGATTCGACTGAGTTGATGGGGGAAGTCGAGAATGCCGCCACGGCGCGAGGGATCGCGCTCTTGATGGATGCGGGTGATCACCTGACTGTTGAGCCGAACCAGCAGTTCGCCGAATTCATCGCGCAACACCTCGGCGTCAGTGCCGCTCTGCCCTTTTCGGAAGGTCGTACCGAGGACCTGATCACTTTCCTCGCGGGTCAATTGATCGAAAAACGCGTCGAACCCCGGAAGACTGTCGGCCTTGCTCAGCACGAGGTAGACCGGCACCTCGGCGTGCAGCTTCTGATGCACCTCCTGCAAACGCGTACGCACCTGCCGTGCGAGGATTTCGAGTTCAGGGTCGCTGTCGTGGAGCAGCGTGTCGACAGGGAGTGTGACGAGTACGCCGTTCAGAGGGCGGTTGCGGCGATATCGGCGCAGCAGGTCAAGCAGCGTGCACCAGGCGCTGCGGTCGATATCAGTGCCGGGTTGGGTCAGGTAACGGCCAGCGGTGTCGACGAGCACGGCATTGTTGGCAAAATACCAGTCACAGTGGCGAGTGCCTCGAGGATCACGGGCGAGTGTGCGCTCGGCCTTGTCGAGCGGAAACTCGAGCCCTGAAGAGTCCAGCAGGCTGGTCTTGCCGGCGCCCTCGGGGCCGATCAGGAGGTACCACGGCAGCTCGGTGCGCCAGTGATCACTGCGGCCGCGATACAGGTCTGAGGTCTTCAGTGTTTTCAGCGCGTCCTTGAACCGCGTCGTCAGTTCAGCCTGCTCCTCGTCGATCTGATCGTCGCGCTGCATGCGCGCCTGACCGTCCTCACTGTCCTCCACCGCTTGCTTGCGCTCTCCGGCACGCCAGCTGACATAGACCATGGCAAGGCCCCAGAGCAGGCACAGCGAACTGATGGTCAACAGCCGAGAGGTTGAACTCTCCCAGAACTTTCGATCGTCAACCGCGAGGGCCGGCCCGACGAACCAGACCGTGAGCGCCACGAGCAGTAGCAGCAGGAGCGTCCACACCCACGTCTGACGCAAAAGCGCGCCGGTTTTCTTGAAAAGGTTTTTCATTACACGTCTCTGTTTACGGCTGCGGCTGCGATTGCGGCTGAACGGCAGGCTGATCAAACGGCTGATAAGGTTGCAGGACGGCGTTCCGGTGCTCGCCGAGCACCCAGGCAAAGCCCGAATACATCACAATCAGACAGACCAGGGTGAAGCCCACGACCATCCCGCTGGGCACGATGCGCACCAGGTTGCGGCGCTGGTTGCTCAGGCCTTCCCAATGGGGCGATAGCTCGCGAGGCGCATCACCGCGCAGCTGACGAATTTGCCGGTAGACCGCGTCGCGGATGTTCTCGAGTTCCTGCACGCCACGGGTCTGCACCCGGTAGCGGCCCTCGAAGCCCAGCGACAGGCAGAGGTACATCAGCTCCAGCATCGGCAGATGCTTCACCGGGTTCTTCGAGAGTCGATCCAGCAACTGGAAGAATTTTTCGCCGCCGAAGGTTTCCTGGTGAAACCTGCTCAGCAGGCTCATCTGCGACCACTCGCTTTCGTTGCCCCAGCCACTCGTGACCACGGCCTCATCCAGCGCTGTGCAGAGCACATAACGGGCACCCGCGACCTGACTGGTCTCGGCGCCGTTGTGCAGCGCGCGCGCTTCAAAGGACTTCATCACGCGGGTCAGATGCTCATGGAGCGCGCCCATGTCTTGCGGGAGGTCCCCGCGCTTGAGCCGTACCACCTCGGACAACAGCTCCGATGCAGCGGCCACGAGCGGGTTCACGCCGACATTGAACGTCTGCGCCGGACGCAGGTGCGCGGCGTAAATCATGCGTTCTTCCAGTTGCTCGAAGCGAGGCGGCGGCGTGGAATCCGTGATCGGCGCCGATGCGGGGCCATGACCCTGTCGGCTGACCAGCACGGTTTTGTGGTCCTGGCGGTAATCGTTATCCCTGATCATGACGGTCAGTTCCTGATGGCCCAGAATTTAAGCTCCAGCTCGGCGAACTCACCGGACACATGGAACGCGAAACCGCCGGAGCGCTCCAGCTGCGCCAGGTCTTCGGAGCTGAGTTCGAGGAGGAAGTAGGTTTTGTTCGAATGAAACGCAATTTGCCGTGGCGCCACCGGCAACGGGGTGAGCTTGATGCCGGGCAGGTGCAGGTTCACCAACTGGCGGATACGCTCCACCGGTGCAACCTTGAAATGCGCCGGCAGACGGTGGCGCAGTTCCTCGGAGTCGCAATGGGCACTCGCCGCCAACACAAAGGAGGCCGAACCCAGCAGCGTGCGATCGTGCAGCGGCGATACCGTGATGCCGTATTGACGCGGCTGCAGCACCAGTTCGATCGCGTGCTGCTCCAGCACCATCGACAGCATCTGCCGAAGCGCTTCCATCAATTTGCGGAAGCTTTCCCCTTGATCGCTGTGCCGATAGCGACTGTCCAGACGCGGCCGCTTGCTGTCGCTCGAGAAGGTCGCCAGATCGCCCAGCAGGGTCAACAACACGCGGTAGAGT
The DNA here is from genome assembly GCF_053903055.1 of Pseudomonas sp. AK106. Classification (NCBI taxonomy): domain Bacteria; kingdom Pseudomonadati; phylum Pseudomonadota; class Gammaproteobacteria; order Pseudomonadales; family Pseudomonadaceae; genus Pseudomonas; species Pseudomonas sp. AK106. Next base: position 2,397,119 of record NZ_CP096426.1, on the reverse strand, counting down.
GCTTCCGGATGCACGTGCTCCAGACCCAGGTAGTGACGCAGCAGCAGTTCGGCGCGATTGATCAGCTGAAGCATCATGAAGTCGCCCACTTCGGCGCCGGCGACCGTGCCGCTGGCGCGGATGCGCTCGGCGATGCTGTCGCCCCGGTGACTGAGCATGCTGATGACTTCCTTCAGGCACGACAGCAGATAGCTGGAGGCATGGGACTGAAGGTAGGTCGGAACGAAATCCGGGGCGAGGCTGACCACACCGTCAGGGGTGGTGTCGAGCACATCGCAGATCTTCAGCTTGACGTACGCGTGGTCGCTCTGCTGTTCGCCCAGCAGCAATCTGAAGTCGGGCCGACCGCAGCTGACCTGACACGCCGCGTCATCACCTGCATTGGAATCGGCGACTTGCGCTTCGTACGCGGTGTAACGCGCCAGCACATCGGACTGCTCCGGACGCCGCGCCTCCACGTGATTGCCGGTGATCAACGGCAACGCCAGGTAAACAGGCGTGTTGCCGGTATTGGGCGGTATGTCGAGGGCCAACGACTGGGTGTTGCCGCCCAACTCGAACACACTGCCGTCAGGGAGAATGCCCGACGCCTGGCTGATGACCAGTTTGCCCATGTTGAGAAACTGCAGGTCGATCTCCAGCGTCAAGAATCCCCAGGCATAGCCACCCATCAAGCGAGTGCGGACTTTCAACTGGTGGTCGTAGTACCGGTCGTTGTGCTGGAAGTGCTGCGGACGCAGCAGCATGCCCTCCTGCCAGATGACTTTGTGAGTATTCATGGCTGGTCAACCGCCTCGGCGAGCGTTTCATGGGAAGGCCGAATGCCGTTTTCATCGAGGGTCAGATCGACGTCGGTGGCGGCTTGCGGCGCGAGGTAAAGCGTGGAGCGCCACGACGCTTGTGACAGGTCGCGGTACGCCGCCACAACGCCGACGTAGCGACTGCCCTTGTGCACACTGAGCTTGAGCTCGACCGTTTCGCCCGGGCGCAGCTCAAGCTCCTCGGTGGCGACCAGGTCCGGCGCCAAGGACTCTTTGGCCCGCTCATACAGGCTGAAAAAGTCAGCGTTCTCGAAGGCCACTGCATGCTCAAGCTCGTACAGCCGGACCACAACGGGTGACGGCCGGCCGTTCAGATCGGGATTCAGCTGATCGCTGGCCGTGAGCCTGAGGTTGAGTTTGGTCAGGTGTGAATACGGCGACAGCGTCGAGCAACCTGCCAGCATGAGCAGAGCAATCAACGCAGTCAGCGTACGTAGGAAGACAGTTGAACGGCGAAACATGCGCTTCATCCCTGATGATCTGTGTGGAGGGTGGAAATCAGACGAATTTGCTCTTCATAGGCTTGGGCGAAGTCCCGCGCCAGCAAGCGTTCACTCCAGTCATTGTCCTGGCGCAACGCCTGGTGGTAGCGGCCGAAGGCTCTCCAGCGACTGCCGGAGGTCACGAGCAGTGGCGGGTTATCGCGCTCGAATCGCAGGGCGAGTTGCTCGGGTGAAAAATGTTCCAGCGTGGCGCGGGCTGCTGCGCGACTGGCGGCCAGCAAGGCCACCTGGTGCGCCTGCACGTCATGGAATGCCCGGTTTATTGCCAGCTCGGCAGGCAGTTGCCCGGGCTTGCCAGGGCGCAACAACGCCGACAGTGCTTCTTCAGCATCAACCGCCGACTTCAGCGGATTCCGCTGAGCGCCCTGCACGGTTGTCTGGGACAGGCGCAACTCGTTTTTCAGCTCGCTGCGGGTGTGCAGGTTCTGCTGCAGACCGCCAATGCATTGCCTGAGCAAACGGCCGGCATTGAGCGCCAGCATTTCCCGGGCATCCTGATCAAAGTCGTCGAATTCGATGCCCAGCGCTTCGGCAAACCGGGTCCAGAAGTCATCGGTCTGGCGCTCGACTTCACTCACTGCAGGCGCCGGTGGTGGCTGTGCCGCGGGATCTTCGACCAGCTCTGGCACGCGCAGGCTTTCCATGTCCACCCGGGCATAGTCCGCACGCTGTTGACCGTCCTTGATGGCGCCACCTGGCGAAATGAGTTCGTCGATGTCTGAGTGGACGCGCTCCTGCCGATCGAGCGCATTCAGCGGGTCGAGGTCCAGAAACGAGTCGTCCGGGATGATGCTGCCGGCCGCATAAATACGACCCACGTCACCGTCGAATGAGGCCGGGTCCCGTGTGAGCCGGGCACGCAGTTCGAAATCGCCCAGCACATACAGACTCCCATGCTCGATGAGCACGGCCTGTCCCTTGGGCAGCCTTGTCCTGCTCTCCCCGCTCAGCACGCCATTGCTGCTGGTGTCGGTGAGATAAAAGCGGCCATCGCGGTAGCTGATCAGGATGTGGTGGTGGGACACGTGCCGATTGCGGTCAGGAATGACCCAGTCGCAGTCCTCGCCCCGTCCGATCACGCCGCCCGCCTGCCTGAAGGTTTTTTGGCACTGCTCTGCAGGCACAAACTGCCGGGCGCTGAGCATCTCGAAAACCAGTTCCATGGTGATTCTCCTGGCGGTCAGTAATTGCGGTTGGCCGCCTGCGGATCACCCAGCGGGCGATAGCTGTTGTCGTTGAACGTGTAATTCCCGCTGCAACCCGAGAGGCCACAGAGGAGAACAAGGGTGAGCAGAACAGCGTTCCGGTGATGAGCAAACATCAGAGGGTCTCCAGGGGTGAGCACCAGGCGCCAACGGTCGGCGCGAGGGAAAGCAAGTGGGAAAGAAATGGTTCGGGTCTACGCATTGACTTCACCCAGATTGATATTGAGGCGGCCAAGGCGGTACAGCAGCGTGCGCCTGGGCAGGCCAAGCTCGCGGGCGGACAGGGTCTGGTTCCCCGCGTTTTTACGCAGGCAATCGAGCAGCAAGCCGCGTTCGACCTGCTCAAGACGTTCGCGCAGATTCAGGCGGGCATCATCAGGGGCGGCCTGCGCGCGGAGGGTGAAATGCTCGGCGAGCAATTCGTCGCCTTCACACAGCAGAACGGCGCGTTCAACCAGCCCCTTGAGTTCGCGAACGTTGCCAGGGAAGGCATAGCCAGAAAGATAATCGAGCGCGGCGTCCGACCAGCGCAGTGCATCCCGTTGCAGAAATGCGCAAGCCTTGTCGGCAAAATGTCGGGCGAGATCGACGATGTCATCGCCGCGCTGACGCAGGGCGGGCAACTCGATGGGGAATTGCGAGAGACGGTAGTAGAGGTCTTCGCGAAACGTGCCTTCCCTGACCATGACCGATAAATCCCGGTGGGTCGCTGCAAGGATGCGCACGTCTATCTTGTGCGTATCGTTGCAGCCCAGCGGGCGTATCTCGCCCTCCTGCAGCACCCGCAGCAGCTTGGCCTGCAGCGACAATGGCATGTCGCCGACCTCATCGAGCAACAGGGTCCCGCCGTTGGCAGCGTCGAACAGCCCGGCGCGATTACGCAGGGCACCGGTGAACGCCCCTTTGCTGTAGCCGAACAGCTCGCTTTCCAGCAGGCTTTCGGGCAGTGCCGCGCAGTTCTGCACAATAAAAGCCTGAGAGCGACGCGGACCATGGTCGTGGATGGCACGTGCCACCACCTCCTTGCCCGTGCCCGTTTCTCCGCACAGCAAAACGGTATACGGGCTGTGCAGGACTTTACTGATCATCGAACAGGTCTGGCGCAGGGGCGCGCTTTTGCCGATCAATCCATAGGCGCTGATGCTGGGCACACTGACGGGCACGGGTCGTAAGTCATCGGTACGGCGTTTCAAGCGCTGAAGAAGGTGCAATTGGCGCAGCACGAACGTGCCCAGTCGGCCGAGGGAGTCGGCAAAAGCGTGCAGCTCGAGGTGTCGAGTGCTCGCGCAGACGAGCAAGCCTTCCACCTTCTGCTTATCACTGACGATGGGCACACACAGCAGCGACTGCCAGGGCACGGCTCTGGTCGGCAGGAACCTGGTTTCATGCAGGCTGCCCGGCAAATCGGCAAGGCACACAACGCGGTTTTGGCACAGCGCAAACTGCAGCAGCTGCTCATCGTTGTAATCGGCGGGCAGGTTTTGTCCCTCGCGGGGTTGCAAGCTGCCCTCAAGGCACTCGGCGGTCATCCCCAGACCCGTATGACCCGCGTCCAGCAGATAAAGCTGTGTCAGCTCGCACCCGCTCAACTCGGCGAGCCCCAGCGCGAAACCGCCCAGCAGCGCCGCATCGTCGCTGGCGCAGGCGAGCCGGGCGAATTGCTCCAGCAACGCTTCGGCGTAGGCCAGCGGCTGCGGGACCTGAATGAACATCGCGCCCACCTCAGGCAAACTCGCAGGTCACGGCGGCTTCGTGATCGACGGTTGCGTGCACGGACGTGAGACGTTGACCTGCCGCCATCGCATCGAGCAACCGGTCAGCCACCTGGGGCAGTACGTGAAGCTCCAGCAAGTGGTCGATCAGACGTGCGCCGCTGTCACTTTGGCTGCAGCGCTCCACCAGATGATCGACCAGCGCCTCGGAAAAGGTGAACGCCAGCTGACGGCGATTCAGACGCTCGCCCAGGCGTCCCAGTTTGACCTCGATCAATTCGCGCAGCACTGACCCGCTCACGGGGTAATAGGGGACGACGCGCATGCGGGCCAGCAGCGCCGGCTTGAAGTGACTCGCGAGCACCGGACGGACAGTGTCCTCAAGCACCTGCGCAGCGGGACGCGCGCCGTCGGCACAGAGGTCACTGATGAGGTCGCTTCCCAAGTTCGAGGTCATCAGGATCAGCGTGTTGCGGAAATTGATCTCCCGCCCTTCCCCGTCGTTGGCCACGCCCTTGTCAAAGATCTGATAGAACAGATTCAACACGTCCGGATCGGCTTTTTCGACTTCATCGAGCAGGACCACGGAATACGGTCTCTGCCGCACCGCTTCGGTGAGCATGCCGCCCTCGCCGTAACCCACGTACCCCGGCGGCGCACCAATCAGACGCGAGACGGTGTGCTTCTCCTGGAACTCGGACATGTTGATGGTGGTGATGAACCGCTCGCCGCCGTACAGCAAGTCAGCGAGCGCCAGCGCGGTTTCAGTCTTGCCCACACCGCTCGGCCCGACCAACAGGAACACGCCCACGGGTGCGTCGGGTTTGTTAAGACCGGCTGCGGTGGCCCGCATCGAACGATCAAGGGCGTGCACCGCGTGCTCCTGACCGCGAATACGGGCGCTCAAGTCCCTTGAAAAGCTGGCTATTTTGGCATTGTGCTCCCGCGCCAATTGCGCCAAGGGCACGCCGGTCCAGGCACTGATCACTTCGGCGACAAGCCGCGGGCAGACTTCGAAGCTCACCAGCCGCTCCCGGGCCTGGGCCTGAGTCAGGGCGAGGTGAATCTCATCGCGTGCGGCTTGCAGGTCTTCGACAGTGTGCGGTTCATCGACATCAACCGCCTGCGCCATTCGCTGACGCAGCTCCAGCAGGCGCTCGGCCAATCCCTTCTGTTCAAGCCAGAGTGACTCGAGCGCAAGGCGTTCTTCATCCGCAGCGCGCAAACGGTTTTCCAGTGCATCCAGTGCCGGATGATCAATGAGCAAACCGGCTTCGGCGTCACGACGCAGCGCCTGACGCTGGCGGCTGCCTTCAGCCAGTTCATTGCGCAGACGCTCAAGACGTTGGGGGGCGGCGGCGAAGCTGATGCGAACGCGTGCGCACGCCGTGTCGAGCACATCGACGGCCTTGTCCGGCAACTGGCGGCCGGCGAGATAGCGGGCAGACAACTCAGCGGCGGCGACCACTGCGTCGTCCCGCAGATAGATGCCGTGGCTCCGCTCGTAAACGTGAGCAAGGCCACGCAGGATGGTCACTGCTTCATTGATGGTCGGTTCGTGCAACCGCACCGGCTGGAAGCGGCGGGCCAGCGCCGGGTCTTTCTCGATGTATTTTTTGTATTCGGTCCAGGTCGTCGCAGCGATGGTGCGCAGTTCGCCACGCGCCAGGGCCGGCTTGAGCAGGTTGGCCGCATCGGAGCCACCCGCCTCCCCCCCGGCCCCGATCAGGGTATGGGCCTCGTCGATAAACAATATGATCGGTTTGGGCGACGCCTTGACCTCGTCGATCACGCCCTTGAGGCGACGTTCGAACTCCCCTTTGACGCTGGCGCCGGCCTGCAACAGCCCCATGTCCAGCGACAGCAGCTCAACGTCCTTTATTGCCTGCGGCACTTCCCCGGCGACGATACGCGACGCCAGCCCTTCAACGATCGCCGTCTTGCCGACACCGGCATCACCCACCACGATCGGGTTGTTTTTCCGCCGACGGGCGAGAATATCCACCATTTGCCGAATGGCGTCGTCACGGCACAGCACCGGGTCGAGCCTGCCGTCTCGGGCCTGTTGGGTGAGGTTATGGGTAAAGCGGGTCAGCAGTGACTCGCCGACCCCATCGCGGTTGCCGGCGTCGGAATGGGCCTTCTGTGACAAGGCGAATGCTTTCAAGCGCTCGATACTCAGTCGGGCGAGCAATGCCTGATAGCGGCTGCCCGCGTAACGCATGGGGTTGCGCAGTAACGCAAGGATCAGCGCCCCTTGTTCAACCTGGGTCTGGCCCAATTCAAGGTTGGCGACCAGCAGCGCATCCTGCAGCCACTGCACCAGTTCCGGGGCAAATACCGGGCTGCGGGACGCACTGTGTTCCATCCGCATCTGCAACGCGGCGCCAAGTTCACCCGCGTCCACACCGGCATCCTGCAGCGCGCGGGACAGCAGGCCCTGTGGGCGCTCCAGCAAGCACAGCAACAGGTCCTCGACAAGCACCTTGCTACCGCCGCGTCCCACGCAGCGCTCGGCGGCGTGCTCCAGGTCGCGACGGCTTTCGGCGTCGAGCGCCTGAATAAGTTGTTGCAGGTTGATGTTACTCATCGTTCGGCTGTCCTTAATGATTGGCTGCCCAGGGTGACCACGCCGTCCGCGCGGTCGCGGCCCAGCCAACTGGTCCATCCCAGGCGACACGCGTTCTGTCCGGCCAGGCGCAGTTCGCGAATTTCTTCCTGACGCAGCGCCAGGCGAACGTCGTAATCAAGCGGGTCACGCAGCGTGAATCGCACCAATGCGCACAGCGGTTGGTAACCCGCGCCGATGGGCAGGAACTCGTGGAAACGCTGCCAGCCAAGCTCTCGAACATGAATGCGGAATTTGCCACTGCGGTCGCGGACGTGTTCGCCAAGCACCAGGTCCTCGCCGAGCTGGCTGTTGGCTCGGCCAAGGCTGTTGCGCTGCTCTTGGAGAATGTCCACGCGACGCTCCATGCATTGTTCAATCGTCAGTGCTGCGTGTTTGAAGTAGTACCGCAGCACCGCCTCGATCAGCGCTGCCGAATGCGCGCGCAGGCTGAGCAAACCCAGGTAGGGCAGCAGTCGCTTCCAGTTCAGCTCCCGCGCCTGTCGAATCTCCTCGCTGCCCAGTCCGATGAGCGCGAACAACTGCGATGAAAACGGATCGATCGCGCCGCTTTCAAAACAGGCGCGGTAGCGGTATTTCTTCCAGATCGGCAGCATCAGCCGATGCAGGCGGTGGTGAAACAGGTCCAGGAACTGGCGGGTCGGGTTCCCTTCCTCGCTGTCGCCCAATGCCTGCTCGCTATAGAACGCAGGCAAAGGCGATCCGGACCCTACAAGTCCCGGCAGGTTGAAGCGCAGGCGTGCACGCATCAGCCCGGACGCTTCAAAAAACTCCACGCGGTCCACATCACTGCCCGGAAAACCGAGGCTCGGGTTGGCTTGGAATTCCAGCTGGTCATACAGGTCGTCATCGCTCAAATGCGGGTGCGCCATGCGCAGCCGGTCGATGACCAGCAAGACGGCCTGAAACAGCGAATATTCGCGTATGCCTTGGGTCAGCCCGCTCAAAGCAGGGGCTGCAGGCCCATACGGGGTGTCCATTGGTACACCTCTCCCTGTGTGCTTTTCACGCGCAGCTCGTGATACGAATTGAGGCTGGCGTAAAGCGCAAAAAACTCATTAAGAACGGAGGCGAACACGAACACGTCGCCCTCGCCGATATAGCCGTGCGGGTCGATGGTTAGCTCGGTGCGCAACCCGCGTACCGGCAGCCCTTTGTGCAGCCGGTCGACATGCTGGTGCCGGATCGACTTGAGCCCGCCCAGCAGGCGCTTACTGACCTTTTCTGCGTGCGGGTCGTAATAGCGCGGCAAGTCGTAGGTTTCGAGGATCACCTTCAAGGCATTGACGTCCGCCAGGGACAGGTAGTTAAGCGACATGTTGCTGATCAGCTTCCACAGGAAGTCGCGGTTCAGCGGCGGCGCATAACTGGGCGTGGCCGGGGTGATATTGCGGAAGGTCAGACCTTCCGGTGTCTGTTCGCAGGCGATGCAAATGTCACCCAGCTTGAGCTTGCGCGGCAGGTTCTGATGGGTGCACGTCATCTCGATCGACAGTGTTTCAGAGGCTTCGGTGTGACGGATGCCGAAGCTCAGGTAGGTGTCGAGCCCATCGTGCAGCGACGATGAACGCTGGCGAATGCTGTAGTGCGGACGGCGGTTCGGCACATCGAAACTGGGGTCATGCTCAAAGGACTCGAAAGGCACGTAGGTTTCGTAACCCAAGCCACCGGGCTTCCAGCCGATCACCGATTCGACCGAAAACACGCCGCAATTTTCCGGGCTATAGAGCGCCGGCATCAGCAGGTACTCGTCCTGTTTGCCCTCGAGGCGGATCGGCGTGGCGTCATGTTTGAACAGGTTCACGATGGGCGTGCAATGGAGCTTGACGTTGTCCAGCGTCGGTCGCAGGCGCTGCACACCGCTCTTGCGAATGTCGAAACGCAATTCAAGCCCGCGTAGGCGTTTGAGCGTTTCTTCCGGCAATGCAGCGAGCAGGTCCAGACCATTCACGTCCACAAACAAAAACTTGTCCTGGAAAGCGAAGTACTCCTGCAGATAGCGGTAACCGCGGAAGGTATTCAGCGGATACGGGATCAGCGCTTCGTCTTCGGCAAATCCCACGGGCTGGATACGGTCGCCAGGGATGCTGAATGACATGGGCAGGCCGTTGACGCCCTGGATGGGCTTGCCGTCCCCGTCCAACGGCACCAGCTCGATCCTCTCGAGATTGCGCAGAAGGCTCAGATAAAGCATCTGGCTGATGTAACGCTCGCCGGCAAAATGCAGGCGCAAACGGCTCAATTGCAACTCACCAAAATGGCCTTCGCCGCTGATCTCCAGCCGCAAACTCAACAGTGAGCCCTCGCCCTTGACCGAGTACGTCAGTGCGACCAGATCGAGCGCCTGGACATCGGTCGGGTAGCAGGTGCGGAAGCGACACTGCACGCCATCGATCGGCACGCTGTCCACCGGCGTATCCCGCTCCACCCTCAGCGCAGGCCCTGCCAGCTTCAGCGGGTCAAATTGCAGAATGCTGAAGGCAGGCAGCGGCTGCATGTAGTTGGGCCACAGCAGTTGCATCAGCGAATGACTGAGCTCGGGCAGCTCGTCATCGAGCTTCTGTCGCAGCCGTCCGGTCAGGAACGCGAAGCCTTCCAGCAGCCGCTCTACGTCAGGATCCCGTCCGGCCTGCCCCAGAAAAGGCGCCAACGCCGGGCTGCGCTCGGCAAACAGACGACCTAGCTGGCGAAGCGCGGTGAGCTCGCTTTGGTAGTAGTGGTTAAAGGACATGGTGTTACCTTCGAGCGCAGCTGTTTGGTTCAAGGGTGGTCGTTGCGGAAAACCGCCTGCTGGTGCCTTCCGTCATCGGGTGCAGTCACATGCAGCGTGTCCTGACATCAGGCTTTTCTGTGGTTGACCTGTACCTGACCGCCGCCCTCCAGGCGGGCGGCGAAAGTGACCTGACGCTTGAAACCCTCAACCTCCAGCAGCCCCTCGATACGAAAGGCGAGCCGAAGCTGATCGTTTTCGTGGGGCAGCGCGATGACCTGGACGCTGCTCAAGCGTGGCTCGTAGGTTTCGATGAAAACCTCAATAGCGAGCCGCGCGTTGGTCAACGCGTCATGAAGGCTCAAACGCATGTCGTTGAGATCCGGCAGCCCGTAGTCGATAAGCGTCTGAACGCTGCCCGCACGGGTGCTGAGCATCTTGGCCAGATGGGCAGCCACCGATGCCGTCGCAGCGTCTTCGCGGCTCCAGCCAACGCGCTTGTCGGCGTCGCCACCCAGGCGTTCAAAAAGGCTGCCGTAGCCAGTCATGCGTCGACCCCTTTCACTCTTTGTCCAGCTTGCCCACCAGCGACAGGGTGAAATCGGCACCCATGTATTTGAAATGCGGGCGCACGTTCAGGCTGACCCGATACCAGCCGGGTTCACCCTCCACGTCACTGACGATGATCTGCGCGGCACGCAGGGGACGCCGACCACGGACTTCAGCGCTCGGATTCTCCTGGTCGGCAACGTACTGGCGAATCCACTTGTTCAGTTCCAGTTCGAGGTCAGTGCGTTCTTTCCAGGACCCCAGCTGCTCGCGTTGCAGGACTTTCAGATAGTGAGCAAGACGGTTGACGATCATCATGTACGGCAGCTGGGTGCCGAGTTTGTAGTTCAGCTCCGCCGACTTGCCCTCCGCGCTGGTGCCGAAAAACTTGGGTTTTTGAACCGAGCTGGCGGAGAAGAACGCCGCGTTGTCCGAGCCCTTGCGCATGGTCAGGGAGATAAAGCCCTCCTCCGCCAACTCGTATTCACGCCGATCGCTGACCAGTACTTCGGTCGGGATCTTGGTTTCGATTTCACCCATGCTTTCGAAGTGGTGCAGCGGTAAGTCTTCGACTGCGCCACCGCTCTGCGGACCGATGATGTTCGGGCACCAGCGGAATTTCGCGAAGCTGTCCGTCAGCTTCGTACCGAAGGCGTACGCCGTGTTGCCCCACAGGTAGTGCTCATGGCTGTTGGCAACGGTTTCCTTGTAGACGAACGACTTGACCGGATTCTCCTGCGGGTCGTACGGGTTGCGCAGCAGGAAGCGCGGCACCGTCAGGCCCACGTAGCGGGCGTCTTCCGACTGACGGAAGCTCTGCCATTTGGCGAACTGCGGGCCCTCGAAATGATCCTTCAGATCTTTCAGGTCTGGCAGGCCGGTGAAGCTTTCCAGGCCAAAGAACCTGGGGCCGGCGGCGGCGATAAATGGCGCGTGGGACATGCAGGCCACGCTGGAAACGTACTGCATCAGCTTCACGTCCGGGGCGCTGGGGGACATGAAGTAGTTGGCGATGATCGCTCCCACAGGCTGCCCACCGAACTGACCGTACTCGGCGGTGTAGATATGCTTGTAGAGACCGGCTTGCATGACCTCGGGGGAATCTTCGAAATCTTCCAGCAAGTCCTCTTTGGACACGTTGAGGATTTCAATCTTGATGTTCTCGCGAAAGTCGGTCCGCTCGACCAGCAACTGCAAACCACGCCAGGACGACTCCAGAGACTGGAAGTCCGGGTGGTGCAAAATCTCGTCCATCTGACGCCCCAGCTTGGCGTCGATCTCGGCAATCATGCGGTCAACCATTGCCTTCTTGACCGGCTCACCCGCATTTTGGGGTTTGAGCAGTTCCTCGATAAACGCCGACACGCCGCGCTTGGCGATGCCATAGGCATCCTCATCCCGAGGCAGGCGGGTTTCGGCAATGATGCTGTCGAGAATGCTGAACTCGCCGGGTTCTTTGCCCTGCTTCTGCGCTGGTGTAGTACTCATGATGTTGGCTCCTTGGCAGATGGACTCAGGTGTCCTGGGCGGCGGCGTTCAAACCCAGCTCGCCCAGCACGCGACCGCGGGACTCGTCGTTGGCGAGTACCCCTTCAATGGCTTTGCGAAAAGCGGGCGCGTTCCCCAGCGGTCCTTTGAGCGCCACCAAAGCGTCGCGCAGTTCCATGAGTTTTTTCAGTTCCGGCACTTGGTCGACCAGCGAGGCCGGATTGAAGTCCTTCATCGACTTGACGTGCAGTTGCACCGCCAACTCCTCATTCCCTTCCTCCGCTTGGAGACGGTTGGGCACGCTCAGCGTGAGGCTCAGGGCCTGCTTCGCCAGCACCTCGTCAAAGGTCATCTTGTCGATACTGATGGGCTTGCGCTCTTCGACTTTTCGCTCGTCTTTTCGCAAGGTGTAATCACCGATTGCGAGCAGCTTCAAAGGCAGCTCGATCTCTTCCTGCGCACCCCCCGTGGCGGGCTTGAACGTGACGTTGATACGTTCTTTGGGGGCTACCGATCCTTCTTTGGCCATGGCCGTTCTCCTGGTAATTAGGGCCCTGGGGCCTATTCAAGTACGACTTCGAGGTCGAGGTGGCACAGCCTGCGATAAACCTCTTCCTTGCGTTCCCGGGCGCCATGACCCTGAGGCAGCAATTCGAAACAGCTGTGCAAGAGATGCAGCACCTGCAGCGCAAGATCAGGCTCCCAGGCATTGATGCCTGAGTCCTGCAGGGTTTGGTCGAGGGTTTCGAGCTGGGTCTTGGCGAGTTCGTATTTCCTGGCGGTGAAGCACAACCGGGCCAGGGCGAATTGCCAGAAAAATCGTGCACGCTCGCCCCGGGCGCTGTGCAGGCCCTGCTTCAGGCGCTGGACAGCGGCCCTGATGCCGTCATCGCGCAGCACCGAGACCGCGCACTCCAGGGCGTCTTCCCAGACCGGCTGGTTAACTGTGGTGTCGACGCTGCGAGGCGCGCTGGCAGCCTGCAGGCGAGGTGTGACGCTGGCGCCAATCCAGGCGCGAGTCGCAGGGTCCGCAAACGGGGTGCCGTCGTGGAAACGAAGCTCGATGACCCCGGGGAGCCGCTGAATCAACAGCGCGAACTGGATTTCTACCTCACGCATTGCCACCTCGGCTTTCAGCGCGTGCAGGCACTCCCAGACCATTCGCTGGCCATCGAACCAGAACGGCGCCTTTGCCAGACTCGCCTCCAGCTCGATAATCAGATCGGCGTAGCTGCCCTGATCGTATCGGTCTCGATAACATTTGAGCTTGTCTGCCGGGAGCCCGCGCAGCGCGGTGATGTGCTCTGAGTTGCGCTCCGGCAATGCCTCGATCGGCAACCACAGCAATGTCCGGTTCAAACGCAATGCACGCAGATCGCTGGCTTTCTGCTTGAGCCACCAGGCACACAATGAGCGCCCGCTATCCTGCTGAAACCGCAGGGACTTTTGCGCGTCTTTCTCGCTGTCGATCAGCGCAGTTGAGGGGAGCGGCGGAGTGGCAGACGGCTTGACTGGCGCATCAGCGCCTCCGGCAATCCTGGCGTCAGGCAGGTTGTGAACCGTGTGCCGGGCCATGTTTTTCAAACGCCGGGACACCGGCAAGAGCAACGGTGCATCGTCGCCCATGTGCTGTGTGAACACCGCATCAAGGTCTTCGAGCATCTCGACGAGGCGACTGAACAGCGGCGACTGCTCTTTGATAGCGACGTCATCAAACAGCACTTGCTCAAGACGGGGGAGCAGCCAACCGATGGCTGCGGAACGGGTGCGGGCCTTGACGGGATGAACTTCATCCCAGTGGTGCACGCAAAGATGGTGAAGAAGCCCAAGTCCTGCCAACAGCCCCTGGAAAGATTCACGCTGATACAGGGCCCACGTCAGCCAAGCCCCGACGCGCAAATCTTTGGATTGGGTGCGAAGCAGGTTTTCACTTTGTTCACGCACGTTCAGCCAGTCGATCTGGGCCGTTTCATGCATGGACTGAGCTTTATTAACCTCGTTTTCCAACGCCTCGTATTCGTTTGAAAAACGAATGTCTTCACCCGCGAAGCTCACAGTGGATATGCAGGTTTGGGCAACTTCAAGATAATGTTCAGACAGTGGACTTGAATAAGACATTCGAGATCTTCAGCGTAAAAACGCGCCAACGACAGACACTTAAATCGGCGAGCCTGACAAAATTAAAATACGAGCGAAGTGGGCAACCGACATGTAACAAAACGTCTACCCTTCAGAGGCCGCGAATAGTACTCAGCGGTAATTACACTATCAAGCTTTCTATAAACGCGATATTTCCACTAGCCTTGTAGGAGGTTTCTTTGAATACCGGGTATTCAGAGAGACTTCTTTCATATATCTTTTTTTATCGATGATCGAACGGCGGAAAACATAGGGTTCAGAGGTCAGAATCGGAGCCTGGAGATCATGCAGCCCCCATGCCTGGCTCGATTATTCTTACTCAGCTGCCTGCACTCACTCGCGACAAGCACTATCACTGGGCCTCCATGCGCAAGAAGTTGCGCACTGCCTGAACGAAAAATCGCTGACCGATAACTTGCAGCCCTTATATCCCGACCTCTGTAGCCAAATGCGCAAGAAGTTGCGCAGCGCTGTGCAACTTCTTGCGCACATCACGGCAGAAAACTTTCCCCTTCACCGGCAAAGAACCGTTTAACCCCCATCAAACCCATGTTTTACAGGGATGAGTTCTTACATGGCACGAAGCTTGAACTAACACCACTGTCCACCAGGCGAACTGGCTGTTGGGCACTTTAATTTATGAGGCAAGGAGCATCTTCATGGCAACACCAGCGTACATGTCCATCACAGGCACCAAGCAGGGCCTGATCACCGCGGGCGCTTTCACCGCAGACTCGGTCGGCAACACGTTTCAGGAAGGTCACGAAGATCAGGTCATGGTGCAAGGGTTTCAACATGAAATGATCATCCCCCGCGACCCGCAGTCGGGTCAGCCGACCGGTCAGCGTGTTCACAAGCCGGTCAAGATCACCAAGGTGTTCGACAAGTCTTCGCCGCTGTTGCTGGCAGCCTTGACGTCGGGCGAACGCCTGACCGAGATCACTATCCAGTGGTATCGCACCTCGGCGGCAGGCACACAGGAGCATTACTACACCACTAAACTCGAGGACGCGATTATCGTCGACATCAAAGACTACATGCACAACTGCCAAGACCCGTCGAACGCCCACTTCACTCATCTGGAAGACGTGGAGTTTACCTACCGCAAGATCACTTGGACCCACGAAGTCTGCGGCACGTCGGGCTCCGATGACTGGCGCTCGCCGGTGGCTGGCTGAGTCCGGCTGATCCTCAAAATCCCGGCCGGTAAGACTGGCCGGCATTTCCGAGCCTTCGCGGCGCGGGCTAGCGGATTTTGCGGCAGATGCGCTGTCCAACCCCATGTTCGCGGGATCGGCTGCACATCCGTCCCGCGCCCTGTCAGCCCGCGACCGATGTGCTCGCCTGGAGGCCCCATGAATCTGCACACGCCCCTGACCGACGATACGGGCTCTGCCCCTCAGCAGGACTGGTTCTCAGAGGAGCACCGCGCCCGGATCGACGAGCTGATTGCCAGGCTCAACACCAGTGACACTCGGGAGAGCGTGTCGCGATATCACGCCATGGCCGAGGGGTATTTGTTGGGACTGCTGGACAGCTATCACGTGAGCGTCGAGCACCACGACGCCGTACGCCAATACCTGCACAACCTGGCCATTGCGCGGTTGAAGGCGGTGAAACCGAAGCTGCGCAAGTGAGCCTGCACGGCTCAGCCAATAATGATCGTGCCGGCCGCAATGACTACGCACGCGAGGATCTTGCGTACGGTCAGCGACTCGCCCAAAAACAGATACCCGAGCAATGCGGCAAACAGCACGCTGGTTTCGCGCAGTGCCGACACGGCCCCCATCGGCGCAAGAGTCATCGCATAAATGACGATGCCGTAAGCAAGCAGCGACACCACGCCTCCGCCCAACGAGGCGACCAAACCGGGCCGGACCGTCAGCAGACTGCGTGCGCCCCGCAGACCGATGTAAGTGATCGGCATCAGGACACCCCACAGGGCGCACATCCACACGGTGTACGCCATCGGCGCGCCGGACAGACGCCCGCCGATGCCGTCCGTCACGCTATAGGCCGCAATGAAACAGCCGGTGCCCAACGCATACGGAAGGCTGGCCGTGTCCAGTTTCCGGCCTTTGAACGCCAGAGAAATAATCCCCGCTGACACCAGCGCAATGCCGATCATCGCGCCGGTCTCGACCACCTCCCCCGCAAATAGCGACGCACACAGCGTAATCAGCACCGGCGATGAGCCCCGGGAGATCGGGTAGGTTTGCCCGAGGTCGCCGCTGCGGTAGGTGCGCACCAGAAACAGGTTATAGCCGACATGCAGCAGCGCAGAGAGCACCGCGTAAGGCCAGCTCTCCGGCGCCGGGGCGTCCATGAACAGTGCCCCGGCCAGGCTGACGATGGCCACCGCCACGCACATGATGGTCATTGACCAGAGCTTGTCATTGCCGCCGCGCAGCAACGCGTTCCAGCTGGCGTGCAGCAGAGCGGCGAAGAGGATTAACAGAATGATATGAGTCGGCATGGGGCGGATCTTAGTCAGGCTGACCCACAAAACGGAAGCGAAGTCTGCTCATCGAATCATGAGCAATTGCTCATGCCTCAGCCATAACTAAGCCCGGCTGCGGTCGACTCCCTGATCACCCAGTCGCGAAAACTTGCCACATGGGGCTGCGTTTCGACCCCCTTCGGGCAAACGAAGTAATAGGCCACCGGCGAGGGAAACGGCACGTCGAACAACCTGATCAAACTGCCCTCGCGCAGCTCTTTCTCCACGTGGCCACTTCGAACAAGAGCGATGCCCTGCCCTAACAAGGCCGCCTCCACGGTCATGTTGGTGTCGGGAAAACGCACGCTCTCCTTCAGCGAGGTGACGCCCAGGCCGATGTTCTGAAACCACACCTCCCATTTGGGCACCAGGTCGGAACCGTCCCGGGCCAAAAGCGGATAGCGCAACAGCTCGGCCGGCTCCCGGGGCATGCCGAAGCGCTTGAGCAAGTCGGGGCTCGCCACCGGAAAGATGTGCTCCCTGAACATGAATTCCGAGTGCAGCGCGGGGTAGTTGCCGCCGCCCAGGCGGATCGCCACGTCGGCCTCGCCGCTGGCAAAGTTGATCGCGGTGTCTGTGCTGTCCAGCGTGACGAGGATTTCCGGGTGCAGCTGGGACAGATTGGGCAGGCGCGGCAACAGCCATTTCAGCGCGTAGGAATAGGTCGTGCTGACCTTGAGCCTGACCCGACCGTTCTCTTCCCGGAGGTCCGCAAGCGTCGCCTCCAGGTTCATGAAAAAAGTCCGCACGATGGGCGCCAGCGCTGCACCGGCCGGCGTCAGGCTCAACGTCTTGCCACGCTGAAACAGCTGCACGCCCCAGATGTCTTCCAGATTTTTTAATTGGTGACTCACGGCACTTTGGGTAACGTGCAGCTCCTCGGAGGCGGAGGTAAACGTCCCGTGACGGGTGGCGACTTCGAAGGCGCGCAAGGTGGCGGTGGGTGGCAGGTCTCTCATTTCATCGGGCCTCGCGGGCGTGAACGCAGCGGCTCACACCATGAATGACGGCTCATGGTAGAACATTATTCATATCGACAGAGGGAACGACTTACTCATGACCGGGCAGATCATCTACAGCGTGAAAGGCGAGAGCGACGAACTCAAGGCGGCAGTCACCAACGCTCAGGCCACTTTCAAGTTCTTCTGGCGCGAAACCGCCAAGCCCATGACCGCGCCGGAGCCTGCTTTTCGGGAAGGCCGCCAGCGTTAAAGTGGTGCCTGCCGAAGAAGGCCGGACGCTCATCAGTCATCGATATTGAACCAGTGCGCTCAGTCAGCGACAGTGGGTGAAAAACCAGGTGCAGGACCGGCTTTAGCCGGGAAAGCATCAGGTGTCGCACCGCAAGGTTGATGGCGTTCAGACTGGCCTCTTCCCGGCTGAAGCCGGTCCCACTAAAGCACCCCGTGCAATCAGTGAAATCGAGTGCCTACAGTGATGCAGGACCGGCTTTAGCCGGGAAAGCATCAGGTGTCGCACCGCAAGGTTGATGGCGTTCAGACTGGCCTCTTCCCGGCTGAAGCCGGTCCCACTAAAGCACCCCGTGCAGTCAGTGAAATCGAGTGTAGACGCAGAGGTAGGACCGGCTTTAGCCGGGAAAGCGTCAGGTGCCACAGCGCAAGGTTGATGGCGCTCAGACTGCCCTCTTCCCGGCTGAAGCCGGTCCTACCAAAGCGACGCGTGCCCTTGATGAGACTGAGTGTGAACTCGGGTGTAGGACCGGCTTTAGCCGGGAAAGCTTCGCGCGATGCGCCGCATCCGCCCTGCTCCCCTTTGAGGCTCTTTAGCAGCGAGCGCCCCACGGCGGAGCATTCCCAGGGAGGCAATCGACGATGAGGCTCGTAACGTCGGAGGTTTTCACTTGGCACGCTTATTTCATGCTCAACGCAAACGGCAAGCCGGACCCCGATCCTTAAGTCTCGTCCACATACGCGCCTCGAATGCGCCAGGTATCGAAGCCTGATCGACCCCCACCGGGTTGATCGGGCTTTTTTTATGGAGGCTGTTCATGCCGAACCTTTTGACTCCCGACCTGCGCCCCACCGTTCAGGTTGGCTTTCTGCTCTCGACCGAAGGCACCTACCGGCGCATGGGCCGCAGTGCCTTGCTCGGGTTGCAGGACGCGCTCGCCGAAGTCAACGCCGACACCCGGCGCAGCGTGCGACTGGAGGCGATCTGCATCGACCCCCAAGGCGACCCGGCGGGCTACCGCCGCGGCATCGCGCAGTTGCTGAGTGCGGGGGTCCGGCACATTTTCGGCACCACGCTGTCGGCGAGCCGCAAGGAAATCATCCCGGACCTGGACCAGCACGGCGCGCTGCTCTGGTATTCGAGCCCCTACGAAGGTTACGAAAGCAGCGAAAACGTCTTGTACCTCGGCGGATGCCCTAACCAGACGCTGCTGCCGCTGCTGCGCTACGCCTTGAGCCAGTTTGGTCGGCGGGCGTTTCTGCTCGGCTCCAACTACGTCTGGGGCTGGGAAAGCAACCGCATTGCCCGGGAAGTGCTGGAAGCCAACGGCGCTGAAGTGCTCGGCGAAAAGTACTGGCACCTGGGCGCGACTGGCTTCGACACGCTGATCGAAGGGCTGATTCAGGACCCGCCGGCGTTCGTGCTGAACAACCTGGTGGGCGAGTCTTCCTACGCCTTTTTGCAACAACTGGATCGGGCCTGCGAGCGCCAAGGCCTGCGCCTGCCGGTGCTCAGCTGCAACCTCACCGAAGCGGAGCTGGATGGGGTGGGCCCGATGCAGGCGCTGCGGCTGCTGTCGTGCGGGCCGTTTTTCGAAACCCTGAATCCGGCGTTTTGCGAGGGGCAGCAGCGTCATGGTCCGCGCACCTGTTCGCATTACTACACCAGCGCCTACACGGCGCTGAGGGTGTTCGCCGACGCCTTGCACGCCAGCGAAGATGCATCGCCCAAAGCGATTTGCGAGCACCTTTACGGGCACCCGGTCGCCAGCGTGCTGGGCACCGTCAGCCTGTCGGCGCGCAATCATCACAGCGCGCTGGCCAGTCATATCGCTGAACTGCGCGATGGGCGCTTTCATGTGGTGCAGTCGGCGCCTCATGCGATCGCCGCCGACCCCTATCTCACTGTTACGGATGTACACGACGATGGGGTCGACCGACACGCCATCCCGGCGCCGCGCTTGAGGATCGTCAAATGAACACACGCGCCTTTCCTGCTTTCGACCAGGGCCACTTGCTGCTGATCGACTGCGATGAACGCAGTCAGGGCAATCTGGGCAAAAGCCTGCAACGCCTGGGGATTCACTCGCAGGTGCTCGAGCACGACGCGCCCTGTGACACCCGGGGCTGTTTCGCGGCGATCCTTGAGATAGAACATTTCGCCAGCCCACTCGCCGTTCAGGCCCTGAACGCGGCCAGCATTCCCATCGTCGCGCTGACGGCTCACGAAACCCTGTCGCAAATCCAGCGGGCACTGCAGCTCGGCGCGACGGCGTTGCTGAACAAGCCCATCAGCCAGGGCTCGGTCTACACCACGTTGATGATGGCGGTGGGATTGCGCGACCGTCAGCGCGCCGATGCCGAACAACTCAACGAGCTGCAACAGCGCCTGGCGCTGCGTCCGCTCATGGCCCAGGCCCTGGCGCGCTTGATGGTGACCCAGCGCATCAACGAGGCGACGGCGTACGAGCGCTTGCGCAGTCTGTCGATGCAGCTCAATCGTCCGATCGAAGCACTGTGTGTGGAACTGCTCGCGGCGCGGGACGAGGACCGCGCATGAACACCCTCAAAGCCCTGCTGCGTCGGCCGGCCGTGGCGGTTTCGCTGTTGTTTATCGTCACCGTGGTGCTGCTCGCGGCGCTGGCCCCGTGGCTAAGCCCCTTCGACCCGGACGAGCAATTCGTCGAGGGGCTGACGATGGAAGGCGCACCGATGGCCCCGGCCACGCCGTACTGGATGGGCACCGACCTGCTTGGCCGTGACCTGCTGTCGCGGTTGATCTTCGGCGCGCGCACCTCGCTGTTCATCGGTGTGCTGGCCAACGGGCTGGCGGTGCTGATCGGTACGCTGGTGGGCCTGACCGCAGGCTTTGTGCGCGGCTGGCTCGGCAGCGTGTTGATGCGCCTGACCGACTTGATGATGGCCTTCCCTGCGCTGCTGCTGGCGATTGCCCTGTCGGCGATTTTCCAGCCCAGCGTGTGGATCGTGGCCATGGTCATTGCGATGGTCAACTGGGTGCAGATCGCCCGGGTCATCTACGCCGAAACCGTGGCGCTCAGTGCGCGGGACTTCGTTGCCGTGGAGCGCACCCTCGGCGCCAGTTCCCTGCGCATTCTGTTCTCGCACCTGTTGCCCCATCTGCTGCCAACCATTCTGGTGTGGGCGACGCTGGGGATTTCCACCACCGTTTTGCTGGAAGCCACCTTGTCGTACCTGGGCGTGGGCGTGCAGCCACCGACGCCGAGCTGGGGCAACATCATTTTCGAGAGCCAGACGTACTTCACCTCGGCCCCGTGGCTGGTGTTCATTCCCGGCGCCGCGATCATCCTGCTGTCCCTGGCGTTCAACCTGGTCGGCGACGCCCTGCGCGACGAACTCGACCCCACACTCAAGGGGCGTCGCTGATGCTGCCGTTCATTTGCCGCCGGGTCGGTTATGCGCTACTGATTCTGCTCGGCGTGACCTTCATCACCTACCTGTTGCTGTTCCTGCTGCCTGCCGACCCTGCGCGGCAAATCGCCGGGCGCAGCGCCACGCCTGAAGTGGTCGCGGCGATTCGGGCGCAACTGGGCCTGGACCTGCCCTTCTATCAGCAATACCTGAGTTATCTCGGCAACCTGCTCCACGGCGACCTTGGCCGCTCGTACATCCAGCGCACCGCCGTCAGCGAACTGATCGGCGCGCGACTGCGCCCGTCTCTGGAACTCATGGCAGCCGGGATCGGTTTCGAGCTGTTGATCGGCATCAGCCTGGGCATGCTCGCGGCGCTCAAGCGCGACAGCTTCGCCGACAAGCTGCTCATGGCGTTTTCCTTTGTTGGTGTGTCGGCCCCGCAGTTCATCGCCGCCATGCTGTTTCTGTACTTCTTCGCCGTGCAACTGGGCTGGTTCCCGCTGGGGGGCTATGGCGGCGCCAGCCATTTGATGTTGCCGGCGCTGACACTCGGGCTGCTCGGCAGTGGCTGGTATTCACGCATGGTCCGCTCTTCGATGATCGAAGTGCTGCATCAGGACTTCATCCGCACCGCACGGGCCAAGGGCCTGAGCCGGGCGCGGATCGTGTTCGTGCACGTGCTGCCCAACGCGATCGTGCCGGTGATCCCGATGATTGGCATCGACATCGGCGTGTTCATGGGCGGGCTGGTGGTGGTCGAGTCGGTGTTCGGCTGGCCGGGCATCGGTCAGCTCGCCTGGCAGTCGATCCAGCAAGTCGACATCCCGGTCATCGTCGGCGTCACCACGCTGTCGGCGGTGGCCATCGTGCTGGGCAACCTGCTGGCGGATCTGGTGATCCCGCTGGTGGACCCGCGCATCGATATCAAGCAGCACTGAATCCATCAACACAACGGGGCACAACAATGAAAATCAACGCGCTGACCCTGGCCGTGGCGGCCACGCTGTTTACTACGCCACTGTGGGCCGACACGCCGAAAAGCGGCGGCGATGTGGTGGTGACCTACCAGAACGATGTGGCGACCCTGGACCCGGCCATCGGCTACGACTGGCAGAACTGGTCGATGATCAAAAGCCTGTTCGGCCGACTGATGGACTACAAGCCCGGCACCACCGAACTGGTGAAAAGCCTGGCCGAGGACTACAGCATTTCTCCGGACGGGCTGGTGTACAGCTTCACCCTGGTCAAGGGCGTGAAATTCCAGAACGGCCGTGAGCTGGTCGCCAATGACGTCAAGTATTCCCTTGAGCGCACCGTCAACCCGAAAACCCAGAGCCCGGGCGCCGGTTTCTTCAGCTCCATTGTCGGTTACGACGACGTGACCGGCGGCAAAAGCACGACCCTCAGCGGCATCAAGGTGGTCGACGACCTGCACCTGACCATCACGCTGAGCGCACCGAACGCCACCTTCCTGCACATCATGGCGATCAACTTCGCCTCGGTGGTGCCCAAAGAAGCGGTCGAGCAATGGGGCGCCGACTTCGGCAAGCACCCGGTGGGCAGCGGCGCGTTCAGCCTGGCCGAGTGGAAACTGGGGCAGAAACTGGAACTGGTGAAGAACCCTAATTACTTCCAGAAGGGCCTGCCCTATGTCGACAAGATCACCTTCGAGATCGGCCAAGACCCTACCGTCGCGCTGCTGCGCCTGAACAAGGGCGAAGTGGACATTGCCGGCGACGGCGTGCCGCCCGCGCAATTCCTGCAGTTCAAGAACGACCCGGCGTCCAGGCAGTTGCTGGTCACCGGCAACCAGTTGCAGACCGGCTACGTGACGCTGAAAACCACCCTGCCGCCGTTCGACAACCTCAAGGTGCGCCAGGCGATTAACATGGCCATCAGCAAGGAACGCATCGTGCGCATCATCAACGGTCGCGCGGTGCCGGCCAACCAGCCGCTGCCGCCGGCGATGCCGGGTTATGACACCCAGTACAAGGGCCTGCCCTACGACGTCGAAGGCGCAAAAAAACTGCTGGCCGACGCTGGTCCCGCCAAAGGTTTCGACACCGAGTTGTACGTGATGAACACCGACCCGCAGCCGCGCATCGCCCAGGCGATCCAGCAAGACCTGGCCAAGGTCGGCATCCGCGTGCAGATCAAGTCCCTGGCCCAGGCCAACGTGATTGCCGCCGGCAGCTCCAAGGATCAGGCGCCGATGGTGTGGTCAGGCGGCATGGCCTGGATCGCCGACTTCCCGGATCCGTCGAACTTCTACGGCCCGATTCTCGGTTGCACCGGCGCGGTCGAAGGCGGCTGGAACTGGTCGTTGTACTGCAACAAGGCGCTGGATGAACGCGCCGCCAAAGCCGATGCCATGGCCCGTCCGGAACAACAGGCCGAACGCACCGAGGCGTGGAAGAAGATCTTCACCGACGCCATGGCCGACGCGCCGTGGGTGCCGATCTTCAACGAGCAACGCTTCACCGTGCGTTCCAAGCGCATGGGCGGCGACGACGCGCTGTACGTTGATCCGGTCCACGTGCCGGTCAACTATGACTCCATCTGGGTGAAGTGATTTCCCTTGGCCTGTCCCCAGTAATCCCGCTGGAACAGGCCATTGCGCCTGACCCCTTAGCCACGAGGACCGCACCCATGTGCCAGAACTGCCTGGTCAAGACCATTCACAGTGTCAACAGCCACTTCGGCTGGGACCACCGCTTTACCCCGGTCGAGCGCGTCGCGCCCGGCACCACCTTGCAAATGAACTGCCGGGATTCGTCCAACGGCTATTTCACCGCGCAGTCCCAGGCCGCGGACGTCAGCGTCATGCCCTTCGACCAGATCAACCCGGTCACCGGTCCGATCTACGTCGAGGGTGCCGAGCCTGGCGACATCCTGAAAATCACCCTGGACAGCTTCAAGCCCGGTGGCTTCGGCTGGACCGCCAACATCCCCGGCTTCGGCCTGCTCGCCGACCAGTTCCAGGCGCCGGCGTTGGCGCTCTGGCACTACGACACGCAGACCCTCGCCCCCGCCGCCTTTGGTGATTTCGCCAAGGTGCCGCTCAAGCCGTTCGCCGGCACCGTCGGCGTTGCACCGGCCGAGGCCGGGCTGCATTCCATCGTGCCGCCGCGTCGGGTCGGCGGCAATCTGGACATCCGCGACCTGGCGGCAGGGAGCATCTTGTACCTCCCGGTGGAAGTCGCCGGCGCGTTGTTTTCCATCGGTGATACCCACGCGGCCCAAGGCGATGGCGAGGTCTGCGGCACCGCCATCGAGAGCGCCATGGACGTGGTGGTCACGCTCGACCTGATCAAGCAAACGCCCTTGGCCACGCCGCGTTTCAGCACGCCGGGACCGGTGACCAGCCACCTGGACAGCGCCGGCTACGAAGCCTTCACCGGCATCGGCCCGGACCTGATGCAGGCCGCCCGCCAGGCCGTGGCCAACACCATCGACTGGTTGTGCCGCGAGCACCGCATGCCGGCGGAACAGGCGTACATGCTGTGCTCGGTGTGCGGCGATCTGCGCATCAGCGAAATCGTCGACCTGCCGAACTGGGTGGTGTCGTTCTACTTTCCGAAAGTGGTGTTCCAGTGAAGCCAGACGATCAGCCGAGTCTGTCGGTGGAGCGGCTGAGCATCGACGTCGGTGGCGGCGTGTCACGGCGGCGAGTGGTCGATGAGTTGAGTTTCGCCCTGTACCCGCGCCGCACTCTTTGTATCGCCGGTGAATCGGGCAGTGGCAAATCGCTGTCGTCCCTGGCGATCATGGGCCTGCTGCCCAAGGCGGCCAGTGTTCCCGGTGGCGCGATCCTGTTCGACAACCGCGACCTGCTGAGCCTGCCGGAACGGGACCTGCAACGCCTGCGTGGCAAGCGCATCGGCATGATTTTTCAGGAGCCGATGACGTCGTTGAACCCGCTGCTGACCGTCGGCCAGCAACTGGCGGAAACCCTGCGCCGGCATGAGGCGTTGAGTCGCAGTGAGATTCACCAGCGCTGCCGGGCCATGCTTGACGCCGTACGCATGCCCCAGGTCGACAAGCGCCTGACCCAGTACCCCCACGAGTTATCCGGCGGCATGCGCCAGCGGGTGATGATCGCCATGGCAATGCTCTGCCAACCGGAAATCCTCATCGCCGACGAGCCGACCACCGCACTGGATGTGACCATTCAGGCGCAGATTCTTGAACTGATGCGCGAGTTGCAGCAGCAGTTCGCGACCAGCCTTCTGCTCATTACCCACGACATGGGCGTGGTCGCCGAGATGGCCGATGAAGTGGTGGTGATGAATCAGGGCCGCATGGAAGAGCGCGGCTCCCTGCATCAGGTTTTCACCGACGCGCAAGCGACCTACACGCGTAAATTGCTGGCCGCCGTGCCGGTGCTGGGCAGTGCGCCGCCGTCTGATGTCATGACGGAACAGCCGGTAGTGCTCGCGGTTCAGGACCTCAGCGTGCGCTTCCCTTTGCGCCACGGCTGGTTCGAAACCCCGCGCACGGTGCACGCGGTCGAGGGCGTGAGTTTCGAGCTGCGTCAGGGCGAAACACTGGGGCTGGTGGGCGAAAGCGGCTGCGGCAAGTCCACCACCGGCAAGGCCTTGATGAACATGCTCAGCTATCAGGGCAGCGTGAAATTGCTGGGGCAGGAACTCAACGGTTTGCAGGGTGACGCATTGCAGCGGGTGCGCCGCGACGTGCAGATGGTGTTTCAGGACCCGTACGCTGCGCTCAATCCGCGCAAGACCGTCTTCGATCTGGTGGGCGAGCCGCTGCTGATTCACGACAAGATGCCCGAACCCCGGCGGCGCGAGCGTGTGGCGCAATTGCTGCAGCAGGTCGATCTGCCACGGGACGCCCTTCAACGCTATCCCCATCAGTTTTCCGGTGGGCAACGCCAGCGCATCTGCATCGCCCGGGCGTTGGCACTCAATCCCAAAGTCATCATCGCGGACGAATCGGTGTCGGCGCTGGACGTGTCGGTTCAGGCGCAAGTGCTGGCGCTGCTGGAACGGCTGCGCGCCGAGCATGGGCTGAGCTACCTGTTCATTTCCCACGACATGGCCGTGGTCGAACGCATCTGCCACCGCGTGGCGGTGATGTACGGCGGCCGCATCGTCGAAATCGGCGCCCGCGACCAGGTGCTGCACAATCCGCAGCATCCTTATACCCGCCGCCTGCTCGCCGCAGTGCCGGTACCGGAAGTCGGCCGGCGCCGGGATTTCAAGAGCCTGCTCAAAGAGCTGGAACGGCCTGACCCGATCAAGGCAGCGGATTTTGTCGCGCCGGTGCAACGGTTTTCGGCGGTGGCGGCGGATCACTGGGTGGCGGTGGAGTGATAAAAGCGGTGACCGCTTAACGCTTTTCAGCCGACCACGGCAGCATGCGGCCCAGGGTCTTGTCGCGGACCATGCCGGGACGCTCGCTGAGTGGGGGGATGTTTCTTGATGCCGCGAACCTTGAGGCCCCTGCCTTAAGGCAGTCTGAAGACGTCGCAAAGATCAGCAGGAAAGCCAGGCCAGGCAAATTTCTCACCTTCAGACTTCGTTAAGAATCGACCCCGATACTCCACCCCATCACCACTGGGGAGGAGCCACACCCATGCAGGGTCTGGACTGGAATAACCGATTACCACCGAACTCAATGCCGTCCAGCGCGCTGCCTCTGGATTTCCTGCCTATGGAATTCGGCGCGGCGCAATCACCGGCGCTCTCGCTCAATCGTGCGCTGTCTCAGGAGCCACTGCGCGACGCCTACGAGACGTTCATCCAGCATCGCTTCCGCCAGGCGCACAACGCCGAGATCCGTAGCTTCATGCCGGAGTTGTTCGGACTCCACGACAACACCGGCACGCTGTGTGCCGTGGCCGGCGTGCGTGTGGCGACCTCCGGGCCGCTGTTCCTGGAGCACTATCTCGACCAGCCCGTCGAGCAGATGATCGAAGCCCGTGCCGGCCGGCCGGTGGACCGTCAGGGCATCGTCGAAGTGGGCAACCTCGCCGCCAGCAACCTGGGCAGCGCGCGGCTGAGCATCATCGCCGTGACCTGGCTGCTCGCCATGAGCGGCCTGGAATGGGTGGCCTTCACCGGCAACGCCGGACTGGTGAACAGCTTCAATCGCCTCGGCCTGCGTCCCCTCACGCTGTGCCTCGCCGACCCTCTGCGCTTGGGTGAAGACCGGCACGCCTGGGGCAATTACTACGACTCTCAACCCAGCGTGCACGTCGGCGACATCCGCTCCGGGTTCCTGCACTTGAGCAGCAGCGGCGTGTTTGAACGCTTCGGGTTGCCCCTGACCCTGGAGGACAGCTGCCATGTCGCCTGAACTGAGCAGATTCCGCCAACGCATCGCTGATCTCGCCGTCGGGCAGCCCGATGCGTGTGCGCTGTGGGGCGACGACCTGAAACTGAGTTATGCCGAGCTGGACGCCGAAATCAATCTGCGCCAGGAGAGGCTCAAGGACCTCGACGCCAGAGTCGTGGCCCTTGCCCTTGAGAATGGCCCGGACCTGTTGATCTGGGACCTGGCGATTCTGTTCGCAGGACTGGCCTGTGTGACGCTGCCGCCATTCTTCAGCGCAGCCCAGCGCCGTCATTGCCTGGAGCAGAGCCAGGCTGACGTGGTCATTGCCGACGACGAGTACGCCAGTGAACTCGCCTCCTCGGCATTCCGTCATGAGGAGGGGTTCTGGCTGCGCACGAACCGTCAGCCGTCGCCCCTGCCCGAGGGCACGGCAAAGCTCACGTTTACCTCTGGCACGACCGGCACCCCCAAAGGCGTCTGCCTGGACGCCACCAGCGTGCTGACGGTGGCCATGGAGGTGCAGCGCGCCAGCGAGTCTCGCCAGCCCGCCCACCACCTTTCACTCTTGCCTCTGGCCATTCTGCTGGAAAACGTGGGCTGCTATGCCGCGCTCTACGCCGGGGCGATGCTGAGCCTGCCAAGCCAGCGAACCCTGGGCATTCAAGGGGCCAGCGGTGTGGAATTGCCGCGTCTGCTGTCTACTTTGGCGGTGCGCCAGCCCCACAGCATGATCCTCGTCCCGCAGCTGTTGTTGCTGCTGGTCAGCGCTTGCGAAATGCGCGCGTTCAACCCGGCAGCGCTGCGTTTCATCGCGGTGGGCGGCGCCAAAGTCACCCACGAACTGTTGCTGCGCGCCGAAGCCCTTGGCATTCCAGTGTACGAAGGCTACGGCCTGTCGGAGTGCGCGTCGGTCGTGGCCCTCAACCGCCCGGACGCCCACCATCCCGGCAGCGTTGGCAGACCCCTGCCCCATGTGCAGATACGCCTGGCCGAAGACGGTGAGGTCCTGATTCGCGGGTCGCGGATGCTGGGCTATCTCGGCGAGGCAGAACCCATACCGGAGTGGTGGCCGAGCGGTGATCTTGGTGAGTTTGACGCCAACGGTTACCTCTACCTTCACGGCCGCAAGAAGCATCAGTTCGTGACCAGCTACGGTCGCAACATAAACCCCGAGTGGGTCGAGGCGGAGCTGACCCAGCGCGGCCTGATCGCTCAAGCCTTCGTCTACGGCGAAGCCCTGTCACGCAATCATGCGTTGGTGTGGCCGCTGCGCCCCGACACCACCGACCTGCAGATCAAACAGGCTGTCGAGCAGGCCAACCAGGCACTGCCGGACTACGCACGCGTCCACAGCTGGACCCGTCTCGATCAGCCCTTCACCGCTGCCAATGGCATGGCCACCGCCAACGGCCGACCCCGGCGCGACGCCATTCTGGCGAACTACCGACATCTTTTCACCGAGCCCACGCGAGCAAAGGATCTTCAATCATGAGTTTTTTCCAAACGCTGCAAGACGCCACCCGCACCGAGCGCGAGACCCTGTTCAACCTGCCCGTCATTCATCAGGCGCTGCACGGTGAAGTCTCGCTGGAGAGCTATCGCGCCTTCCTGACCCAGGCCTACTACCACGTGCGGCATACCGTGCCATTGATGATGGCCTGTGGCGCGCGGCTGCCTTCCCGGCTGGAATGGCTGCGGGGCGCGGTGTGCGAGTACATCGAGGACGAATACGGCCACGAGCAGTGGATCCTCAACGACCTGCGCGCCTGCGGTGGCGATGCCGATGCCGATGCCGTGCGCGAGGGTACGCCCGGTCTGCCCATCGAGCTCATGGTCGCCTACCTCTACGACCTCATCGCCCGGGGCAACCCGGTGGGACTGTTCGGCATGGTCAACGTGCTGGAAGGCACCAGCATCGCCCTGGCGACCCATGCCGCCGGCAGCATTCAGCAGCGCCTGGCACTGCCGGCCACTGCGTTCAGTTACCTGAGTTCCCATGGCAGCCTCGATGTCGGCCACATGGAAACCTATCGCACGCTGATGGACCGCCTTGACGATCCGGAGGATCAGGCGGCCGTGATCAAGGCCTCGAAAGTGGTCTACGGCCTGTACACCGACATGTTTCGTCAGTTACCCCTCGCCCATGCCGAACCGTTGAAGGAGCTCGACCATGCGGCTGTCTGAAGCGCGCGTGGTGCTGACCGGCGCCAGCGGCGGCATCGGCATGGCCATTGCTCAGGCGCTGTGCAGCCATGGCGCCGAAGTACTCGCCGTCTGCCGCCATCAGGAGCCGCTGTTGCCGTTGCAACAGCAGTACCCGCATCTACTGCACTGGGTGAAGGCCGATCTGACCACCGCCGAAGGTCGTCAGCACGTGTTGATGACGGCGCAAGCGATGAACGGGGTGAACCTGCTGGTCAACGCCGCCGGCATCAATCATTTCGCCATGCTGGAACAGCTGCCAGGGCACGAGATCGATTCGATGCTCGACATCAACCTGAACGCGCCAATCCAGCTCACCGGCCTGCTGTTGCCGCTGCTGCGCCAGGCCAGCCGCGCCATGGTGGTGAACGTCGGCTCCACCTATGGCTCGATCGGCTATGCCGGTTACGCCACGTATTGCGCGAGCAAGTTTGCGCTGCGGGGGTTCTCCGAAGCGCTGCGCCGTGAGCTGGCGGATACGCGGGTCGGCGTGCTGTACGTCGCGCCCCGCGCTACCCGCACAACGATGAACAGTCCCGCAGCGCGCGCCCTCAACTCCGCCCTGAAAACCACCGAGGACGATCCGCAGACAGTCGCCGCCGCGGTTGTTCGCGCCATTGTCGGCAATCAGCGCGAGCTTTACATGGGCTGGCCTGAACAGTTCTTCGTACGCCTCAACAGTCTGCTGCCTGCCGTGGTGGACCGCGGGCTGCGCAAACACCTGCCCCTCATTCGCCGCTTCAGCAGCGCCACTCACGAAAAGAGCACCAAGCCATGAAACGTCTACTCGTCGTACTGCTCGCCACCCTCGCCCTACCGGTATGGGCACTGGATGCACCGGACAAGCAACGCCTGACCGGGATTCAGCAGGAGTGGGCACGGATTCAATACCAGTTGCCGGAAGACCAGCGCGTCGCGGCATTTGAACAGTTGGCCGCCACGTCCGCCGCTTTCACCCAGCAGCGTCCCGCCGTCGCCGAGGCCTGGATATGGTCGGGCATTGTCACCAGCAGTTGGGCCGGTGCCCAGGGCGGACTGGGTGCCCTGAGCAAAGTCAAAACGGCCAAAGCCGACCTCGAGAAAGCCATGACGCTGGACCCCAATGCCTTGCAAGGCTCCGCCTACGCCAGCCTGGCTGCGCTGTACGATCGAGTGCCCGGGTGGCCCATCGGGTTCGGCGCCCCGGATAAGGCCCAAGCACTCCTGGAGCAGGCGCTCAAGCTCAATCCCGACGGCATCGATCCGCTGTACTTCTGGGGCGATCATCTCTACCGCCAGGGTCACTATGCCCAGGCGAAGGACGCGCTGGAGAAAGCCTTGCTCGCCGCCCCTCGACCTGGCCGGGAAGTGGCGGACAGTGGACGCCGTAAAGATATCCAGCTATTGCTGGTGGACATAAACAAGAAACTGAAATGACGGAGCATTCATGCGTTTGCTGCTGGTTGAAGACGATGTCGCCCTCGGCGAGGGCATTCATCAGGCGTTGAGTCGCGAAGGCTACACGGTGGACTGGGTGAAAGATGGCGCCAGCGCCCTCCATGCCTTGTTGAGCGAGGTCTTCGATCTGGCCATTCTCGATCTCGGATTGCCCAGGCTGGACGGCCTGGCGGTGCTGAGGCGCCTGCGTGAAAGTGGCTCGGCGCTGCCGGTGCTGATCCTGACCGCACGGGACGCCACCGAAGACCGCATTGCCGGCCTCGACGCAGGGGCCGACGATTACCTGATAAAGCCCTTTGACCTGTCCGAACTCAAGGCCCGCCTGCGGGCGCTGTTGCGGCGCAGTGCCGGGCGCGCGCGGGTCACGATCGAGCACGCGGGCATCCGCCTGGACCCGACCACCCAGCAAGTCAGTTACAAAAATGATCCCGTCGCCCTCACCCCCAAGGAATACCAGCTGTTGTACGAACTGCTCTCGCCACCGGGCCGGGTGATGACCCGCGAACGCTTGATGCAGTTGCTGTACGGCTGGAACGAAGAAGCAGAGAGCAACACCCTCGAAGTGCACATCCATCACCTGCGCAAGAAGTTTTCCAGCGAGCTGATCCGCACCGTACGCGGCGTCGGCTACTTGGTGGAGGATCGCCCGTGACGTCGATCCGCCGCCGCACGCTGACCCTGATCCTTGGACTGGTGCTGATCGGCCTGCTGATCCTGACCCTGGTCAACCTCCATGACAGCAACCACGAAATCGCCGAAGTCTACGATGCCCAGCTCGCCACCAACGCCCGGTTGCTGCAGGGCGTGATGCGCATGCCCCTGGCGCGGCAGGAGCATGCGCAGTTGTACCAGGCGTTCAATCAGGCCCTGGCTCAGGCCGAACCGCGAGTCGACGGCCACCCCTACGAGAGCAAAATCGCCTTTCAGGTCTGGGACCTTCAAGGCCGGTTGCTGGTGCACACCCCCAGCGCACCGACCCTGACCCATGCGCCTCAATACACCGGCTTCAGCGACATCAATGATCTGGGCAAACATGAATGGCGCACCTTCGTGCTCAGGGACGAGCAACACGACCTGGTGATCTGGGTTGGCGAGCGCGACGACGTGCGCTCGGACCTGGTCAACCGCATCGTTCGCCACACGGTTATCCCCAATCTGATCGGCAGCCTGCTGCTGATGGGCGCGATCTGGCTGGCCATTGGCTGGGGCCTCAAGCCGCTGGCCGATCTGGCCGCCACCCTGCGCGGTCGTCATCCGGGCTCTCTCGAACCCTTGCAACTGGCGCCCCTGCCCAGCGAGCTGGAACCCATGCAAGCGGCCCTGAACCGATTGCTCGGACAGATTCAGGAGGTGCTGAGCCGTGAACGACGCTTCATCGCCGACGCCGCCCATGAAATGCGCACGCCGCTGGCGGTGCTGCGGGTGCATGCACAGAACGTCCTCGAAGCGCGCGACGACGCGCAGCGCAATGAGTCCCTGAGCTACCTGATCGTGGGCGTTGATCGGACGACACGCCTGGTCAATCAGCTGCTGACCATCGCACGACTGGAGCCCGGCGCGGGCCCCGTACCGACGCGCAGCGCTGACGCGGTCGCTGCCGTACGCGACAGCCTGGTGCAGATGACGCCGTGGGTATTGAGCCGAGGGCTGGAACTGGTGTTCGAATGCGCTGAGCCGTCCCGTGAGGTGACGACCGATTTCGCTGCCATCGACATCGCGCTGCAAAACCTGTTGACCAATGCCGTCAATTTCTCGCCTGCAGGGGGTCAGGTGAGTGTGACCCTGGGCTTCGGCGATGGCGCTTTCCGGCTCAGCGTCGCCGACGAGGGGCCTGGCATCGACGAAGCCGAGCGGGAGCGCCTGTTCGAACGCTTTTACAGCCGCGGCAATGATCAGGGCGTCGGCTTGGGCCTGACCATCGTGCAAACCATTGCGCGGCGCCTGGGCGGGGAAATCATCATGGAGAACCGCGCCGGGAAAGGCTTGCGCGCGACGCTATGTGCGCCAGCGAACAGACAGCCCTGAGAAAGCGTACTCACACTGTCGTGGTCTGAACGCATCGTTCACCAGGGCACATCAGTGCCGGCGCTCCGCTGCGCACACCGCCCAAAACGCTGCGTCCGCCGGAGTGCAAGTCATTTCAGGGAAACTAATGACGAGCACATGGACACGCACCAAACAGGCGATCTCACGGGTCAGGCTGGCGGGTCGCGCCGGGGCCCACCCGAAGCTGGCGTTCGCCTACGAGCGACTGCTGCGCGCCGAACTCTTCAACGCCGACCAGATGGCCAGCCACGGCATAGACCTGGCCACTCAGCATCAGCTCGGTGCAGTGACCACGCGGGACTTCCTGCTGGGCAGGCTGGATGACAACGAGGCATTGCTCAAGGAAAGCTGCAGCGCGTTGACTGAGGCCCAGGCCTCCGACCGCCGGATCACCCCCGCCGCCGAGTGGCTGCTCGATAATTTTTTCCTGATTGAAGATCACATCCGCACAGCCAGGTCGCACCTGCCCCAAGGTTACAGCCGTGAGTTGCCGCGCCTGAGCAATGGGCCCTCCAGCGGTTTGCCGAGGGTGTACGACATTGCCCTGGAGACCATTTCCCACGGTGATGGCCGCTTTGACGAACTGAGCCTTACGCGCTTCGTGGTGTCGTACCAGACGGTCATGCCGTTGGCGCTGGGCGAGTTGTGGGCCATCCCGATCATGCTGCGCCTGGCGTTGATCGAAAACCTGCGGCGGGTGGCCTCCCGGGTCATGGCCAACTGGGACGATCGCAATCTGGCGGATGACTGGGCCGAGCGGCTCATCGAGGTGTCCGAGCACGACGTGAAAAGCGTGGTGCTGACTGTCGCTGACATGGCCCATTCGTCCCCGCCCACGACCGCTGCTTTCGTTGCCGAGTTCGCCCGTCGGTTGCAGGGTCAAAGCGCTGCCCTGGCGCTGCCGCTCAACTGGATCGAGCAGTTGCTCGCCGAGACCGGTTCGAGCATCGAGCGGCAGGTGCAATTCGATGCGCAGCAGCAGTCGGCGGATCAGATGTCCATCAGCAACAGCATCGCCAGCCTGCGCCTGCTGTCAGCGACCCCCTGGCGTGAATTCGTCGAAGGGATGAGCCATGTCGAGCAGACCCTTCAACAGGACCCGGCCGAGGTCTATCCGCGCATGGACTTCGCCACCCGCGACAGCTATCGCCACGTCATCGAACGGCTGGCCAGGCGCAGTGGACGCACTGAAATGTCCGTCGCGCAGACCGTTGTGGCGCTGTCCCGAGAACACCGGGACGCGTCAGCCGGAGACGATCTCGCCCGCCATATCGGGTATTTCCTGGTCGGCCCCGGCATTGGGGTGCTCGAGCAAAAGCTGGGCGCCCGTGTGCCCTTTCACGAACGCTGGAAACGCCTGCTGCAAAGCTCACCGCTGACGTTTTACCTGGCACCTGCCGGTGCCCTGACCATTATTTTTGCGCTGCCGCTGCTGTCTTCGGCACACCGGGACGGGCTGCCTGATCTCGCGCTCATCGCACTGGCAGTGCCCTGCCTGGTCATGACCAGTCGCCTGGCCTTCAGCCTCATCAACTGGCTGGTCACCTTCAGTCTGCTGCCCGCCATGCTGCCGAAGATGGATTACGCCAACGGGATTCCCGATGAAGCGCGCACGCTGGTCGCCATTCCGACGCTGATCGGTTCGCGCGCGGACGTCGACGACCTGGTGGAAGGCCTGGAAGTCAGGTTCCTCGCCAATCGCGACAGCAATCTTTTCTTCGCGCTGCTGACCGACTTTCTCGATGCGCCGGCCGAAGTGCAGGCAGCGGATGCAGACCTGCTCGACTATGCTGCGGCGGCGATCAACCGACTCAACGGCAAGTACGCGGACGAACTGCCCGCGCGGTTCTTCCTGTTTCACCGCCCGCGCCGCTGGAACGCCAGTGAACGCGCCTGGATGGGCCACGAGCGCAAACGCGGCAAGCTGACTGACCTCAACGCCTGGCTGCGGGGTGCGGACGAGAACCGTTTTACCACCATCGTGGGCGACACCTCTGCCCTTGGCGCGGTGCGTTATGTGCTGACCCTGGATACCGACACGCTCCTGCCGGGAGAGGTTGCCCGCCAGTGCGTGGCCGCCATGATGCACCCGCTGAACCGCCCGGTGTTCGACGCGCGACGTGAGCGTGTCATTTCCGGGTACGCGCTGTTGCAACCCCAGGTCGGCATCAGCCTGACCAGCACCCCCCGCTCGATCTATTCGCGCCTGTTTGGCAGTGGCGGCGGCGTTGATCCCTACACCCGGGCGGTCTCGGACATTTACCAGGACCTGTTCAAACAAGGCTCGTTCATCGGCAAGGGCATCTACGATGTCGACGCGTTCACCAGTGCGCTGGAGGGCTGTCTGCCGGACAACCAGGTCCTCAGTCACGATTTGATCGAGGGCTGCTACGCCCGGTCGGGCCTGCTCAGCGATGTGCAGTTGTACGAGCAATACCCGTCTCGCTACAGCGTGGACGTCAAGCGACGCCATCGCTGGATTCGCGGCGACTGGCAGCTGATCCCCTGGATTCTGCCCTGGACCCTGAATACCCGCGGCCAATGGGCACGCAACCGTCTCGATGTCATGGCCCGCTGGAAGATTCTTGACAATCTGCGCCGCAGCCTTGAGCCGGCGGCAGTGTTGCTGATGCTGGCCTGGGGCTGGTTCGCCAGCAGTGAACCGCTGGCCTGGACCTTGGCGGTGGTCGGCTTGTTGGTCATGCAACCGTTGCTCAGGACCCTGACCGACGGGTTGCAACCGCCGTTGAACGTGCCTTACCGGCAATACCTGGCCGCGCTGTGCAGGAGTCTGGGGCAGGACCTCGCCCAGATCGCTGCCACCGTCGCATGGTTGCCGTTCGAGATGTATTACAGCGTGGGCGCCATTGCCCGTTCGCTCTGGCGCATCCTGTTCAGCCGTCGCCTGTTATTGCAGTGGCAACCCTCCCGGGAAGTGGAGCGCAACACGCAGAACCCGCTGCCGGGGCTCTACCGCGAAATGTGGGCAGGCCCTGCCCTCGCCCTCTGCGGGTTGGCCGGTTTGATGAATGACCCGCTGGCTCTGCTGATTGCCATGCCGTTCCTGCTCGCCTGGGCTGCCGGCCCCTGGATCGCCTGGCGCCTGAGCGCGATGCCGGAAAATGCCGTGTTCGAGCCCTCGGTGGACGCACTGCGCTTCCTGCAGGTGCTCTCGCGGCGGACGTGGGCGTTCTTCGATGACTTCGTCGGGCCCCAGGACAACTGGCTGCCCCCTGACAATGTTCAGGAGGAGCCGAAATCGGTAATCGCCCACCGGACCTCGCCGACCAACATGGGCATGGCGCTGCTCGCGCATCTGGCCGCCCACGACTTCGGTTACCTCAGCACCGACCGACTGCTGCAGCGCTTGTCCGCATCGCTGGACACCATGGACAGCCTGGAGCGGTACCAACGACATTTCTACAACTGGTATGACACGCAGACACTCAAGCCCCTGCGCCCTCAGTACATCTCCACCGTTGACAGCGGCAACCTGGCCGGGCACCTGCTGACCCTGCGCGCCGGCTTGATCCAGCTGCCCGACGCTGCGATGTTCGATGCCGCCATGCTCAAGGGCCTGCGCATCACGCTGGACACGCTGCTTGAAACGACGGACACCGCTGGCACGTTGACCGCGCTCTACCCCCTGCTCGACGAGCCCGCCGGAGCCGATGACACCGGTGCGCTGTTGACGGCGTTACAGACCGTCCGTGCCCGGGTTGCAGCCATGGCAGCCGGTGGCAGCGAAGACAGCGTGTATTGGCAAAACGCCTTGCTCGCGCAGTGTGATGACTGGCTCGCGGCCCTCGAACGTTATCGACTGCCGCCGCCTTTGGCCGGCCGCCAACCCCGTCGCCGCACACTGCGGGCGCTGTCCCGGCTGGACGAAGCTGACTGGGCTGCGGAGGATCACCCGCGCATAGCAGCAGTGCGCAGAACGGCCCTCGACGCGATCGCCCGGATCGATCGCCTGATTCTGCTGACGAGCGATCTGGCGCAGATGGACTTCTCCCTGCTCTATGACAACAAGCGCGACTTGTTCGTGATCGGCTACAACGCCGACGAGCGTCGTCTGGACACCGGTTATTACGACTTGCTGGCGTCAGAAGTGCGCCTGACCAACTTCGTGGTGATCGCACAGGGGCAGATTCCCCAACGGGCGTGGTTCACCCTCGGGCGACTGCTCGGCGACTCCGCTGGCGTACCGACCTTGATGTCCTGGTCCGGCTCGATGTTCGAATACCTGATGCCCATGCTGGTCATGCCTAACTACGACGGCAGCCTGCTTGACCAGACCTGCCGAGCGGCGGTGGCCGTGCAAATCGAACACGGCAAACGTCTGGGCATCCCGTGGGGGGTGTCGGAATCGGGCTATTACACACTGGATGCGCACTTTAATTATCAGTACCGGGCGTTCGGCGTTCAGGCCCTCGGCCTCAAGCGCGGCCTGGGCGACGACGTGGTTGTCGCGCCTTACGCCAGCGTCCTGGCCTTGATGGTGGACGCCGACGCGGCCTGCAAAAACCTGCAGCGTCTGGCCCGCAAAGGCGCCTGCGGGCGCTACGGATTCTACGAGGCGGTCGATTACACTGAAGCGCGTCTGCCGCGAGGCCAGCGTTACGCTTGGGTGCAGTCCTTCATGGCGCATCATCAGGGGATGAGCCTGCTGGCCTTGACCAGCGTGCTGCTCAACCAGCCGATGCAACGGCGGTTTGAGTCGGACCCTACCCTGCAATCGGCCCTGCTGCTGTTGCAAGAGCGGGTGCCGAAAGTGGCCGCGCCTTACCTGCAAACCGCCCAGCAGCCCGCCGCCAGTGATACCGGCGCCGGGCAAGAGAACGACCTGAGGGTGTTTGCCAACCCGGGGCATAAGCGCCCGGCAGTGCAATTGCTCTCCAACGGCCGGTACCACGTCATGCTCAGCAGCGCCGGCGGCGGGTACAGCCGCCTCGACAACATGGCCGCCACCCGCTGGCATGAAGATGCGACCCGGGACAACTGGGGCATGTTCTGTTACTTGAGAGACGTTGCCACGGGCGCCGTCTGGTCCAGTGCCTTTCAGCCGACCTTGCACCGGGCCGAGAGCCACGAGGCTATTTTCAGCGATGCCCGCGCCGAGTTTCGCACCCGGGAACTGGGTTTCGACACCCACATGGAAATCGTCGTCTCCCCTGAAGACAACATCGAACTGCGGCGCCTGCACGTGACCAACCGCGGGGAGTCTGCGAAGACGCTGGAGATCACCACCTACGCGGAAGTGGTGCTGGCGTCACCGGAAACGGACGCCATGCACCCGGCGTTCAGCAAGTTATTCGTGCAGACCGAATTGCTGCTGCCGCTGCAAGCCATCGTCTGCAGCCGTCGCCCGCGGGCCAGCGATGAACACACGCCGTGGATGTGCCACCTGCTGGCGGCCCATGGCGTTGATATCCAGGCCATCTCCTACGAGACCGACCGCGCACGCTTCATTGGCCGAGGCCGCAGCACCCAGTCGCCGGCCGCGCTGGACCCGGACTGCGAGCAACTGTCAGGCAGCGCCGGCCCGGTCCTGGACCCGATTGTCGCCATCCGTTGCCGGATTACCCTGCAGCCCGGGCAGCAAGGCACCATCGATCTGGT
This sequence comes from Pseudomonas sp. AK106, assembly GCF_053903055.1. Classification (NCBI taxonomy): domain Bacteria; kingdom Pseudomonadati; phylum Pseudomonadota; class Gammaproteobacteria; order Pseudomonadales; family Pseudomonadaceae; genus Pseudomonas; species Pseudomonas sp. AK106. Next base: position 2,358,676 of record NZ_CP096426.1, on the reverse strand, counting down.
CACGGGCGTGGCGGACAGCCGCGAAGACTGCCTCTCGCTGATCAACAAGTACCGGGACCGACACTTGGCGGACCGGGTCTTCGATTTGTCATGGACCCACAGCCAGGTGCTGCTGCGTCAGCTCAACGTTTCCCCCGCCGACGCCCGTTTGTTTGAACAGATGGCCTCTTCCCTGATTTACGCCAACGCAGGCTTGCGCGCCGACAGCACCGTGCTGACGGCCAACCTGCGCAATCAGCAGGGCCTGTGGGGGCAGTCGATTTCAGGCGACCTTCCCATCGTGCTGTTGCAGGTCAGAAGCCTTGAGAACATCGAGCTGGTCCAGAAGATGATTCAGGCCCACGCCTACTGGCGTCAGAAAGGCCTGCTGACGGACCTCCTCATCTGGAACGAAGATCAGGTGGGTTATCGCCAGCAACTGCAGGACGCGATCATGGGACTGGTCACGTCCGGCAGCGAAGCCACGCTGGTGGATCGGCCGGGCGGCATATTCGTGCGTATGGCGCAGCAGATGTCCAACGAAGACCGCACGCTGATCCTGTCGGCCGCGCGGCTGGTGTTTTCCGAAGGCCTGGGCACCCTGGCCGAACAGGTTCACCGCCGCCGCGTGGTGCGGGTGCACGCGCCGTTTGTCGCTACCGTGGTTCATGTGCCAGCGCCATTAAAGGCCCTTGCGCCGTTGCCCGTTTCGCTGCCACTGAGCAACGCTTACGGTGCGTTCAGCCAGGACGGCGACGAGTACATCATCAACGCCCCGGCCTCCCATCCCACGCCAGCTCCTTGGGCCAACGTGATTGCCAATGCCCAGATGGGCACGGTGGTCTCGGAGTCCGGCAGTGCTTACACCTGGGCTGAAAATGCCCACGAATACCGTTTGACTCCCTGGCACAACGACCCGGTGAGCGACCCCGTCGGCGAGGTCATTTACCTGCGCGATGAAGACACCGGCCACTTCTGGTCGGCCACCCCGCAACCCGCTTCGGGCACTGGCGCTTACCGAACCCGCCACGGCTTTGGTTACACCGTGTTCGAGCACGAGGAAGACGGCATCCACAGCGAGCTCTGGGTTTACGTGGCGCTGGATGCACCGATCAAGTTCTCCAGGCTGGTGCTGCGCAATGTCTCGGGGCGTGAGCGCAACCTGACGGTGACCGGCTATGTGGAGTGGGTGCTGGGCGATCTGCGCAGCAAATCAGCCATGCACGTGGTCACCCATTCGGATCCTGCCAGCGGCGCACTGTTTGCGCGCAACGCCTGGTCGGTGGAATTCAGCGAGCGCGTGGCGTTTTTCGACACCGACACCGTCGATCACAGTGTCACGGCGGACCGTACCGAATTCATCGGACGTTGCGGCAGCCTGCGGTCGCCCGCCGCGATGCGGCACAAGGGGCTGTCGGGAAAAACCGGTGGCGGTCTGGACCCGTGCGCTGCGATACAAGTGACGTTGGCGCTAGCACACGGGCAAGGCACCGAAGTCATTTTGCGCCTGGGTGCGGAGAAAAATCCCCAGGCAGCCACCCAGTTGGCGCAACGCTACAAAGGCGTGCAGATGGCGGCGGAGCAGTTGCAGAAAGTCAAAGACCACTGGCGTTCGGTGCTCTCGGTGGTTCAGGTGAAGACCCCGGTACCGGCCCTGGACGTGATGCTCAACGGCTGGTTGATGTACCAGGTGATCGCCTGCCGGTTTCTCGCCCGCAGCGGTTATTACCAGTCGGGTGGCGCCATCGGCTTTCGCGATCAGTTGCAAGACAGCATGGCGATGATTCATGCCGATCCGGCGGCTGCGCGGACGCATCTGTTGCTGTGCGCCAATCATCAATACGCCGAGGGCGATGTTCAGCACTGGTGGCACCCTCCCCTCAATCGAGGCGTGCGCACGGCCTGCTCCGACGATTTCCTGTGGCTCGTCGCCGCCACCAGCCGCTACGTCGAGGTCACCGGTGATCTGTCCGTGCTGGACGAACCCGCCGGCTACCTCGAAGGGCGCGCGCTGGGGCCGGGGGAAGAATCCTATTACGACCTGCCCGGTCTCTCTCCCTTGCAGGAGCCGCTGTATCGGCACTGTGTCCGCGCCATCGAGCACAGCCTGAGCCGTGGCGAACACGGTCTGCCGCTGATGGGCAGTGGCGACTGGAACGACGGCATGAACCGCGTGGGCTATCTCGGCCGGGGTGAAAGCGTCTGGCTGGGCTTCTTCGGGTGCCATGTGCTTGAGCGCTTTGCGCGGGTCGCCGAACGCCACGGCGACAGCGAATTCGCTGCACGTTGCGGTGAACAGGCGAAACAGCTGCGCGACAACCTGGAAGCGTCTGCCTGGGATGGCGCGTGGTATCGCCGCGGCTGGTTTGACGACGGGCAACCTCTGGGCTCATCAGTCAACGATGAGTGTCGGCTGGACTCCATCGCCCAGAGTTGGTCGGTGTTGTCCGGCGCCGGATCACCCGCCCGGCAGCAACGGGCGATGCAAGCGGTGGATCAGTACCTGGTCAAGCCGGATATCCGTGCGGTCCTGCTGCTCGATCCGCCGTTCGACAAGGGTCTGCAAGACCCGGGCTACATCAAGGGTTATGTGCCGGGCGTGCGCGAAAACGGTGGGCAGTACACCCATGCGGCGGTCTGGGCGGCGATGGCGTTCGCGCACTTGGGCGACACGGCCAAGGCCTGGCAATTGCTGCACATGATCAACCCGGCCGACCCCCTCAACAGCGCCAGGATCGACACGTATAAAGTCGAACCCTATGTGATGGCGGCCGATGTCTACGGCACTGCACCCCATGCGGGGCGCGGCGGCTGGACGTGGTACACCGGCTCCGCTGGCTGGATGTACCGGTTGGGCGTCGAGTCACTGCTGGGGCTTCAGCGCAGCGGCAACCTGCTGCAGCTGAAGCCGTTGATGCCGGAGGACTGGCCGGGGTTCAACCTGAGTTACCGCTTTGCAGGGACGCAGTACCACTTCGAGGTGGTCCGTGGCGAGACGGCCGGCAGCTCGATGACGCTGGATGGCACGCCGGTGGACGGAATGACACTGACGCTGGTGGACGATGGCGTGGAGCGCTGGGTTCGCATCCAGTGCGGCGGTTCGCAGCCGGCAGCCCCCAAGCCGGTGGATTACGCGAAAGCGGCCGATGATTGACCTCCAGCGCCGGCGCTGCACTGGAGTACTCTCCGTTGGTCGTCCCCACTCCTGGAGCTCCACCATGTACACCGCGCCGCAGCCCGTCGACAACCACCTGCTTGCTGCGCTGGCCGATGAAGAACTTGTGCGTCTGGCGCCGCACATGGAGTGGGTGCAATTGGTATTGGGTGAGGTGCTGTATGAGCCCGGGGACATTTTGCGTCAGGTGTACTTTCCCACCGATTCGATCGTGTCCCTGCTGCAGGTTACCGAGAGCGGCGCCTCCGCAGAGATCGCCGTGGTCGGCAACGAAGGGCTTGTCGGCATTGCCGTGTTCATGGGTGGCGAGAGCACGTCCAGCCGCGCGGTGGTGCAGAGTGCCGGAGGCGCCTTCCGCCTGCCCGGCCATAAACTCAAGGAAGAATTCGATCGTCACGGCGAGCTGTTGCTGCTCATGCTGCGCTACACCCAGGCCCTGATTGCGCAAATGTCACAGACCGGTTTGTGCAATCGCCACCATTCGATCGACCAGCAATTGTGCCGCTGGTTGCTGTTGTCGCTGGATCGACTGCAAGGCAATCAGCTGACCATGACCCAGGAACTGATGGCCAACATGCTCGGTGTGCGCAGAGAAGGCGTGACCGAAGCGGCGGGCAAGCTGCAGCGCCAAGGCGTGATCGAATACACTCGGGGCCAGATCAAGGTCCTTGACCGCCCGCGACTGGAACGGTTGAGCTGCGAATGCTATTCAGTGGTGAAGGCCGAGTCCGACCGCTTGCTGAGCTATACCCGACGACGTGAGTGATCAGTTCATCATCAGGGTCTTGTAGGCTCAAGGCGGTGATTGCACGGATCGGATGAAAACGGCGTCAGGAACTTCAGCAGCCACGGGACCCTTTGATGGCGATCAGATACATCCGCAGCCTGACCGGCCGAAGACGCACACCGGACGCTAACCGCCACCTCGGGTTTGTCTTGGCCTTTGTGGCCGGCGCCATCAACGCCGGGGGCTTTCTGGCGGTTCAGCAGTACACCTCGCACATGACCGGCATCGTTTCGTCCATGGCCGATAACGCGGTGCTGGGTGCGTACGACCTGCTGCTGCGCGGGGGCAGCGCCCTCTTGTCTTTCATGGCAGGCGCCGCCTGTTCGGCCATCATGGTCAATTATTCCCGCCGCAGACGCCTGCACAGCGCGTTCGCCCTGCCCCTGTTGTTCGAGGCGTTTTTACTACTCTGCTTCGGCTTTCTGGGCCCCGGGCTGGCGGCCGTGGACGGATTGGTCGTGTCCCTCACGGTCATGCTGCTGTGTTTCATCATGGGCCTGCAAAACGCCTTGATCACCAAGGTTTCCAAGGCTGAAATCAGAACCACGCACATCACCGGCATCGTCACCGACATCGGTATTGAACTCGGCAAGCTCGTCTACTGGAACGGCGCTACACCGCCCGGGCAACCGCGAGTGGTCGCGAACCGCGGGCGGCTGAAACTGTTGACTGCTCTGGCATTGAGCTTTTTCACCGGCGGTGTGGTGGGTGCGTACGGGTTCAAACACGTGGGGTACACCGCGACCGTACCGCTTTCGCTGGTCCTCGGCATGCTGGCGGTCGTGCCTGCCCTGGACGATGTGCGGCGCTATGTCCGGCGTGCATACCGGGAGTGATCCATCGTTGATCCGTGCGCGAGTCAACCCTTGCATAGGTATAGGGGGTACCCCTATGCTGCATCCCGTCTAGCCAGGGGTGTATCCGATGGGTCATGTCGCAGCCAACAAAAACGATCTTCTCAAGCGTGTCAAACGCATCGCCGGACAACTCCAGGCCGTCGAACGGGCGTTGGAGTCGGACCTCGACTGCGCCAAGACGCTGCACCTTGTCGCCGCCACTCGCGGGGCCATCAACGGCCTGATGGAGGAGATCATTGAAGACCACGCGCGCGCACACGTGGCAGATCCGGGTCTCAGCGAAGCCGAGCGCAACCAAGGTGTCGAAGAGCTGCTTGAAGCCATTCGTCGTTATTCCAAGTGAACACATCCCGGCGCTCGCTTATGCAAAGTCCGAACATCAATTACCTGCACGACCACGTCTTCCTGGGCTCGGCGCACGATGAGAACGCCAGGCGTACGCTGTGGGTGGTGGCGCTGACGGTGGTGATGATGGTCGGTGAAATCACCGCCGGGTATGTCACCGGTTCGATGGCGCTGCTGGCCGATGGTTTTCACATGGCGACGCATGCCGGTGCATTGGGCATCGCCGCGGCCGCCTATGCTTACGCCAAACGCAACGCTTCCAGCCAGCGCTTCAGTTTCGGCACAGGAAAGGTAGGGGATCTGGGCGGCTTCGCGTCGGCACTTATTCTCGGCATGGTTTCCCTGGGGATCGGCGTTGAATCCGTCATGCGCCTCTTGCAGCCCACCGATGTTCAGTTTGGCACCGCTACCCTCATCGCGATTGCCGGGTTGATCGTCAACATCGTCAGCGCCCTGCTGCTGGGCCACGGGCACAGCCATGGACACGATCATGAGCACGATCATGACCATCAGCATGATCATCACGGCCATCCCCATGCCCCTCATGGCAACGACAACAATTTGAAATCGGCCTATGTCCACGTCCTCGCGGACGCGCTGACCTCGGTGCTGGCCATCGCTGCATTGCTCGCCGGTCGTTATCTGGGCTGGGTATGGCTGGACCCGGCCATGGGCATCGTTGGCGCCCTCGTTATCGCGCGGTGGGCCTGGACTTTGATGGGCGTCACCGCAGGCGTATTGCTCGATCAGACTGACGCACACGTTGCCGAGGAGATCCGCCAGTTGGTTGAAGAACCGGGAGACGCCACCATCACCGACTTGCACGTCTGGCGGGTCGGCCCCCAAGCCCATGCGGCCATCGTCAGCGTCCTTGGCGCCGCCACTGCGAACGCCGACACCATCCGTGAACGTCTCCAGCCGGTCCATGAAATCAGGCACCTGACGGTCGAATTTCGACCGGCCTGATTGAGCGCTTCTGCCCTGCCCCAGAGGAAATTGCCATGCCACCCGGCAAACGTGAACTGGCGCGAATCGAACGCCGGTTAATCGCCACGCTGACCGAAGCGTGCGAGACAGCAAAAAGTGAGATCAAAGGCTTCACCTGGTTGACCCACACGGCTGACCTGAATGCGCTGGCTGACACCCTGAAGGTGATCTGGGTGTTCGAAACGCGGGCGGACAAACAGCACGCTCAGCTTGAAGCGAAGGCGCGCATTTTTGAGCTGACGGCCATTGCGTTGAATGAAGCCTGCATCGACCTGAAACTCTCCGATCGCAATGTTCGCCTTGACTCCGAAGAGGAATGCCAGCGCGCTCATGAGGGCAACTGGCAAAAGCGACTTGGTCAAGGGTGACTGACGATGGCCAAAGAAATTGAAAACCCATGCATCGCGGTGTGCCAGCTCAGGGGTGATCTGTGTGTGAGTTGTGGCCGGACGAAGGACGACATCAGAAAGTGGAAACGCATGAAGCGGCCTGAAAAAATGGCGGCGGTGCAAAGAGCGAGTGGGCGTTTGAAGCAGTTTCGCAAGGAGCAGAAAGCCGAGCATGGCGGTGAGTGTTAACGGTGAAGGCACATTCAGCCGAATGTTTGAGCACCCGAGAAACATCTTGAACCATTTTAGTCCGTGACTTCTCTATCTGACTGCAGCGCTCGGCAAAACCTTCTCTGATTGGGAGATGGCGTCGCCAAGCGGATCTCATAGACTATCTGGACACCCCAATGACCCCAATACCTCTGCTCCTGGGCTTCGTCATCATGTCGCTTGCCTCGTTGGCCATCTATGCCAAAGGCGCTCACAGCGGCCCACTGCGCGGCCACACACTGGTCCACTCCGCCGTCCCGTTCATTGCGGCAACGGCCTACCTCTGCATGTACCTGGGCGTGGGTAACCTGATCAAACCGGCCGACAGCGTTACCTATCTCGCTCGCTACGTCGACTGGGCCTTAACCACGCCTCTGCTGCTGGCCGGGGTCGTCAGTTCGGCGTATCTGGGCGCCCGTGAGCAGGAAGGCCAAGCCGGCTTCGTGGCGTCTATCGTGACCCTGGATGTGATGATGATAGTGGCCGGTCTGATCGCCTCGCTGGCGCCTTACGGCACTTTGAAATGGGTATTTTTTGCCTGGTCGTGCGCGGCTTTTGTCGGTGTGCTTTATCTGCTGTGGAAGCCACTGGCGAATATCGCCGGGCAGCATCCGGCCATTGGCGCGGCGTACCGTAAAAATATCGGTTTTCTCACTGTGCTCTGGTTGATCTACCCGGTTGTTTTCGCCATCGGGCCAGAGGGGATATGGATGGTAAGCGATGCCGCAACCATCTGGATCTTCCTGGTACTCGATGTTCTGGCCAAGGTCGTGTACGCCTTCACCTCCGAGCGCAAGTTGCACGCCGCTCTGGCGAAGTCAGGCGCCTGAGAGTGAACAGGACGGGCTGGCTAGTCATGCTGTCGACCGCCGTGATTGCCAGCCTGGCCGGGGCAGCGACGCAGATGACGTTTGCGCTGGCGGTAGGGTTGGGCCTGGGGCTTCTCCACGGGGTAAGCGATATGCATCTGGTGGCAACGGCACGACGCCCCGCTTTCCTCTTTTCCTACCTGGCGACAGCCCTTGGCTGTCTACTCTGCTGGCAGCTGGCAAGTGCGACGGCACTCCTGTTGTTTCTGCTGCTGTCGGCCTGGCATTTTTTCCATGAAGATGAATTGTTCCACGAGCGGCTGACATCGCTGGCGTTGGGGCTCTTCATCATTGGCGGTCCGGCAGTGGTGCATGGCACAGAGGTCGCCCGGTTGCTCGCGTTAACCATCGGCTCGGGCGAACCCCATGGACTGGCGGAACGGCTGACGTGGTTGCTCGCCACAAGCGGCGTCATCGCGCTACCGGTATTGCTGCTGGCCTCCTGGCGCCAACGCAGCCTGTGGTTAGCGGCCACGCTGTTTGCCGTGGTGCTGTTACCACCCCTTGTCGGCTTCGCTGTTGGATTTTATAGCTTGCACGCCGCGCCTCAGACCCAGGTTCGCCAGCGTCTGTTGGGCGCGCCTCACCTGTCTGCCTACCTGCGCCTCACTTGGCCAATATGCCTGGGCGCTGCTCTGTTCATCTTGGTTGGAGGTCTTGTCTTCCTGCTGCAGGAAGGCACCGGAATCCGCGCGCTGTTCGCTGTATTAACGGCCTTTGCAGTACCGCACATGATCGTATTGCCGCGTTTTCTGCCAGTGGGTAAAGCGGCGGGTATAGACGGCCAGCCACCCTCGGAAGCGCGAGTGGTTGAGCGGTAACTGACCCGCACACTAACTCTTTGACCCACTCAGGTCGCCTTGCTTCTACCAAGACGAATGCCCGGGCGGGCCAGACGCGTCACCATCAGGAATGCATCCACTGTCGGAATAACGGCTCTTCCTCCAATCACCTCCCTCATCCAAACGAGTATGGGGTAACGGCCTTATCACAGGGACCAATGCGGGCGGATTAGTGGATCCAATAGACTTAACTAATTATTTAAGCAAAGGGTGCTTAAGATCCCCCGCGCCCGGCCGATTATATTGGATTGATGAGTTTGATTTAACTTTAATCACCGTTGGGTCAGAAGCTAGTCTACTGCTGGAGTGAACACGTGACGTTACGCCTAACCTGCAAAGCTTTTATTATTGCGCTGTCTTTTGGGTTGTCAAATGTGGCGAGTGCCGAAGACGTTAAAGTCTACAATTTTTCGCCGGTCAATCAATACAACCTTAATCTCTCAGCCAGTTTCTGGAACCCGATCATTCGGTACGTGTCCGACAAAAGCGGCGTGAACCTGACCCTGAAATTAGGGCGTACCTCCTCCGACACCACCAGTTATGTGCTCGCACAAGAAGTTGATTTCGCTTTTACCAACCATCTTTTCAGTCCAGAGCGCGACAAAATGGGTTGGAAGGTGTTTGGTCGCCGTGACGCCCCTCCCCTGGAAGGGCAAATCGTGGTACCTGCCGATTCCCCCATCCATAGCCTTGCTGAACTGGAAGGCCAGGAAGTCGTGTACCCGGGACCCGAAGCGTTCATCGCTTATAAAGTCACCAGCGCCGAATTGGTAAAGAAAGGGATAAATACGTCTACGGTGTTTGCAGGAAACATGGATGGTGCGTTCAGCCAGCTGATCAGTGGCAAGGCCCAGGCAATGGGGGTTAATTCACAGCTGGTCAGCGGCTACACCGAAAGAGAAGGCAAGTCGTTCCGCGTACTGTGGAACTCGTCCTTGTTCAACGATTTAGCCCTCATGGCCTCCCCCAGAGTGTCTCAAAAAGAACTGACGGCGGTCGCCGATGCATTTTTTAATATGCAATATGATAGTGAAGGCAGCAAAATTCTTCATGACGCGACTGAGCTCGTCCATGCACCTGAACCGATCAAGTTTATTCCTGCGACGGAAGCGGATTATGCGTCCTATCGTGATTTTTATAACAGCGCTCCAGCAAACCATAAGTAATCAATCTCACACCTAGCGGGAGAGGCTGTTAATGAATTTCTTTAAAAGCCTGATGCCCAGATCACTGACGTCGCGCATATTGGCGATGCTGTCCTTTTTGATCGTAGTATTTCTGACAACCGGGCTGGGTCTTTTTTATAAAAACCAGATGCTCCAGCACATTGAAGAGATACAAGACAGCGCTAACATGCTGATAGAGGTGGCGGCACAGGCCGTTGAAGAAAGTGTCATCATCGGCGATTACGACACCATCAAAAGGACCCTCGAAAAAACCCTGTCTCGCTCACCGTTCAAGTCGGCCATGTTTATTGACCTGTCAGGTGGCGTCATTCGTCTGCAGGCACCCAAGGCGCCTGCTGGAAGAGCCCCTGCGTGGATAGAATCCGAGGTGGCTGCACGGTTATTCGATGTCAACCGTCCGATAACGATCGGGGGCAAAGATTATGGCGTGATGCGCCTGTCTTTCAATGCCGAGAAAATAGCGGCTGAACTGTGTACGTTGGTGGTGCAGGCGACCGTACTGGCAGTGCTTTTTCTGCTGACCAGTTTGCTGTTGATGGGGTTCATGATCAAACGGTCGCTCGCACACCTGGACAAACTTCACTCTTATGAAGCGGAAATCGCTTCAGGTGCGGTGGCAGCAGAAGCGATGTTGGTGGCCGATGCGCCCGTGGAAATACAGGAGGCCATAAAGGCGGTAAACCGTACGGCAGCCAGTATGCGCAACCACTTTGGTCAGCGCATTGAATCGTTGATGAACACATTGGTGCAGCATAAGAATGCCCTGGATGAGGTTTCGATCGTTTGCGAATTTTCACCCTCCGGCCGTATTACCTATGTTAACGAACGATTCGTGTCCAGCGCCCAGCGTTCTCGCGCTGAGCTTCTGGCGTTGACGATCGATGAAGTCTGGAACGGCATGTATTGCGCCACTCAGCCGTGGCAATGGACACCTGAACGTGAAGTGTGGAACGGTGAGGTCAGGCTTTCAGGTCGTGCCGGGACAGATAAATGGCATCAACGCACCATCATCCCGATCCTCGATGACAGGGGCGGCGTTGAAAAATATATCTGCATCGACATCGATATCACCGACCGAAAAGAGTTTGAGGTCGCCATTCTGGATAACTCCAGAAGGCAAAACCTGATCGCCTTGTTTGGCCAGCAGGCATTGACCGAGGAAAACGTCAGAGCCCTGGGTCAACTGGCCGCGCTAACGGCGGCGCAAGGTTTGAAAATGAGCAAGGCAGCGCTATCAGTCGTTGACCAAGTGAGTCACGGGGTGATCCTCAGCGCTGAGATTGGCCTGACCCACGATGACATCCGCCGCAGCTACGCGAGTCAAGTGTCCAGCCGCATGGGCGCTTCGACTGAGCTAGCCATCATTTCCGATGGAGCTGATGACACCTACAAGCTGTTGACTGATGACACAGTGGAAACCCATGGCATCAGAAGCACCCTGGAAGTTGATATATCGTGCAGGGACGTTTTCAAGGGCGTTCTTGGGGTGTATGCCACCACTGACTACGTGTTTACCCGTGAAGATGTTAGCTACATCCAGACATTGGCAAACCTGTTGGCAGCCGCGCTTGAAAGGGATGACGCGAAGAAAAAACTCACCCATCTTGCCGAGAATGATTCGCTCACCACCTTGCCCAATCGCTGGTTTCTCAATAATTACCTGCACGCTGCAATCAGCCGCACAGCCTCCGCGCCATCTGCAATAAGCGTCATCTTTATCGATCTCGACAGATTCAAAACCGTGAACGACACCATGGGGCATTCCGTGGGCGATGAGTTGCTTATCCAGGCGAGTCGACGTCTGGAAGAGTACATCGATGAGAACAGCATGGTTGCGCGACTGGGCGGGGATGAGTTCTCGATTGTGGTCACACACCCTGTCTACTCGGCAAGTTTCATCAAATCGCTGGCGGCCCATGTTGTTGACGCAATGGAGAAGCCGTTCAACCTTCGCGGCCAGGACATATTTGTTTCAGCAAGCGTGGGCATCGCCAATTATCCGTTTGACGGAGATGACGCCGGCGTCATCCTCAAGAATGCGGATACCGCCATGTACCATGCGAAAAAAAGTGGGCGTAATAATTTCAAGTTTTATAACGCCGAGATGAACGAAAGTGCCGTTAAACGCTTGCAAACTGAAACACTCTTACGGGGTGCGCTGGAACGCGATGAATTTATTCTGCATTTCCAGCCAAAGGTCAGCCTCGCAGATGGCAGCATCAGTGGCCTGGAGGCTTTGTTAAGGTGGAATCATCCCTCGCTCGGCCTGGTGTCTCCCGCTGATTTCATTCCCATGCTTGAGGAGACCGGCCTGATCATTCCGGTGGGCGAATGGGTCATCCGGAAAGTCTGTGAGACGTTGAAAAGCTGGGAAGACAGTCATATCAGACTGGTACCCATCGCCATCAACCTGTCCGCCAGGCAGCTTCAGGTAAAAGGCCTTGCCAACATCGTCAAACATATCCTGGAAGAATACGGTATCAACCCTACTCTTTTAGAGTTCGAGCTCACTGAGTCGGTGTTGATGATTGAACCCGAGTCGGCGGTTGAAATACTTCGAGACATCAAGTCATACGGGATAGGCCTTTCGGTCGACGATTTCGGAACGGGTTATTCCAGCCTGGCCTACTTGAAGCGATTCCCTATCGACATCCTCAAAATAGACAGAATGTTCATTAAAGACATCATGAGCAATCATGAAGACGAGGCGATTACCCGAGCGGTCATCGTATTGGCGCATGAGCTGGACTTGAAGGTCATTGCCGAAGGGGTCGAAACATTCGAGCAACTGGAGCTGCTGGTGAAACATGGCTGCGATCAGATACAGGGTTATCTTTTCAGCAGACCCGTACCGAGGGATGAGTGCGCTGCGATGATCAAGTCGTCACGTACGCTGGACATAAGATTTGCCGAGCCTGATGTTGCGTAAACCCGTGATATTGAGGTCGCCACACTCTCCAGTTGTTGACACACTGTGTGGCAATCTCCTCGGGCACCCCGCCCGACTTCTACCTGGACTTCACATGACACCCAACGCAGAACTCTATAACCCCTCCACCGAATACGCTGACAAGCTGATCTCGCGAATTGGCCAAACACCTTCGTGGATCGCAAAGCGTATCGGTGTGACTGACAAGCGCATCCGCTACATCTTGGATGGCGAAAGGACCGTCAAGGGCGAGACCACCCCGATTCAGATGACCTACACCGAGCAGTTTGCCCTTGAGTGCCTTGTCCAAGAGGCCATAGCCCTTAAGAGGTGACGGTTGCGGGCTGCCGCGACGCTACAAGCCGTCAAGCAGCCCGTCGGCACGGAGCAGATCAACGATCACGTGCTCATCCACCGCGTAAACGCCCCGGGAAGCCTTCCAGACCAGGTTCTTTTCCTGCAAGGCAATGAGCGCTTGTTGCACCCCCGGCACCTCAACCCTGGTGGCACTTTCGGCAACGCCTGACTGCTTCATCGCTGTGGCGTACAACGCCATGGTGGGCGCCTCGAACGGGGCGAAGTTATCGCCCATGCTGCCCATGACGCGAATGACGGCCGACTGGATCGGGGTCAGGCTGTGGATCACCTTCTTGAGGTTCGCGTTCAGCTCATCCGCCTGCGCCCGGACCAGCTCGGCAAAACGCTCAGGTACATTTTCAGGGTCGATGAAAAAGTCGAAGCGAATAGCATCAGCTGCTGCGCCAAGCAATTCGGGCCGATAGCCACTTTCTTTGAACAGCTGGAACACTTCTGCCGGATCGAGCGGAGATGGCAGGTCGATATTGGCGCACAGCCAGTCGATGTAGTTCTGATCGAGCGTCGGGAAAGGCACCATCGACGCGCCGAAGAACGCCTGATCCTTGCTGTTGCACAGCATGGCCAGCTTGTCCCGGTTCGAGCCGGTGCAAACGATTCGCAGGCCGTGGTGCCGGGAGCTGTTGAGTTCGTCCCTCGCCGCCTTGAGTGCGAACAGCGCCGCCACACCCGCCTCGGTAGTGATCGCGTGTTGCGCTTCATCGATCATCAGCACGATGAGCTTCTTTGATTCGTCGGAGAGCGCCACCAGCGCCGTGGTGAGGTCGATGTCCCTGCCAAGCCCGATTTTATCCACGCTGAAGTTCAAGCCGCCGACAACGACCTTCTCCACGCCGGACGCCTTGGCCAGCCGTGTGATGAAACCGTCGCTGCGACCTACCGCTTCGCGGATCGCTTCCACGATGACCAGACCTGGGTCTTTGGTGAGGTCTTGCCAGAGGTCGGCATACAACACAATCGCCCCCGCTTTTTCCAGCGCAGGCCGCAGGTCTTCACGTGCGAAGGTGGATTTGCCGGTACGCCGTGGCGCTGCCAGGAAGACGCCGGAGCTGGCGGAACTGCCCACCGACACCTGCATGATCAGCTTGGAGAGCCGGGCGGCCAGCTCGGGACGGTGGTAGAGGATTTCAGGCATTTGTAGATCTCTGCACAGCTCTATAGGCAATTATAGAGTGACTATAGACCAATTATAGATATGGGTGAAATCTACGTTTATAGGCGATTATAGAACGACTATAGACTGATTATAGGTAACCCACTTCAGTCGTACGCCAACCATCAGCGCCCGCAGAACATTCGGGCGCCGCCAGGCCAAAGCGTAAGGACAGTCCACCGAGATGGGGCGTGCCTAATCGATCAACCCCTGAGCGTCGTAAAACGGGTACGGCCCCGGGTAATCACCGAACACGCCGTTGTGGGTCACCAGGCCCTGCTCCGCTTCCCAGCGATGCAGCAGGTAGCCCGCCGGCTCGAGGTTGAAATGCGCCGGGGCGTCGTCGCGCAGATCGAGCACGATCTGGTGCGAGGTGCCCGGGCAGGTGCAGCTGATGCTGCCGCCGAAGCGCCGTTGCATCGGCCGATGCAAATGACCGCACAGCACCCGTTCGACTTGCGGGTGCCGTGTGATGACCTGCTCAAGCGCCGCCCCATTGATGAACGCCTCGCGCTCCATGTGGCCGATACCGGTGACAAACGGCGGGTGGTGCATGATCACCAGGGTCGGCACCTCCGGGCGCCGACCGAGCACGTCATCCAGCCAGGCCATCTGGCTGTCCAGCACTTGGCCGCCGTGGGCACCGGGGATCGTCGAGTCCAGTCCGATCAGACGCACCGGGTGCTCTTCGACGACCCAATCCAGGGGCGACTGGGGACAGAGCGGCAGGTAAACATGATCGGCAAATTCGGCCAGCAGGTGCTCGCGGACGTCGTGATTACCGGGCACCAGGTAATACGGCATGCTCAGGCGCGCCAGCTCGGGGTGCAGGACGGTGTATTCATCCGGCCGACCGAAGTCCACCAGGTCGCCACTGATCACCACGATGTCCGGCCGCGGCGTGCTGGCGTTCAGATGATCGACCGCGCGACGCAAGGCGCCGAGGGTGTCAACCACGCCATAGGTCAGCTTGTTGCCGGCTTTAAGGTGCAGATCGCTGATCTGCGCGATGAGAAACGGGGCGTTCACATTCAACTCACTTAAACAAGGATCACGGGTGCAGGGCGAACAGCGCCTGCGGCTCGATGGCCAGGGCAATGAGATCGCCCGGCGCATGAATAACGCTGTCGGCGCTGTCGACCAGCAGCGGTTGCGCGGCGCCGACCTCAATCAGCAAACGGCTTTGCGCGCCCTGAAAAAACTGTCCCAGCAAACGCCCGTGCAGGTGCCCTTCGCGCGTCACCACCCGCAGATGCTCAGGCCGGCAATACACCGTGGATGGCTCACTCGCCTCAGCCCAGGGCAGCTCGCCGCCGCTGACTTTCAGGCCGTTGACGGTACGGCCTGCCACCGAAAAGGCATTGAGGTTGCCGACGAAACCGGCCACGAAAGGATTGGCCGGCTGCTGATAGATTTCGCGCGGCGTGCCGAGCTGGGCGATGCGCCCTTGCTGCATGACCAGAATCTGATCGCCCAGGGCCATGGCTTCGCCCTGATCGTGGGTGACGAACACTGAGGTGATGCCGAGGCTGCGCAACAGCTGATCGAGTTCGCTGCGCAAGCGCTCACGCAGTTGCGCGTCCAGTGCGGCCAGGGGCTCGTCGAGCAGCAGGACTTTCGGCCGTGGCGCCAATGCACGGGCCAGTGCCACCCGCTGACGCTGTCCGCCCGACAGCTCATGAATGCCGCGCCTGGCGTGTTCCTGCAGGCCGACCAGTTCCAGCAGTTCGGCGCAGCGCTTGGTGCGCTCGGCGACGGCCATACCGCGCACCTTCAGGCCATAAGCGATGTTGCCTTCCACGGTGAGGTTGGGGAACAGCGCGTAATTCTGAAAGACCATGCCGACGTCGCGACGCTCGATGGGCAGACGGGTGACGTCTTGATCACCGAAGAACACCTGGCCAACGTCCGGCCGCTCCAGCCCGGCGATCATCCGCAGGGTGGTGGTTTTACCGCAACCGGACGGGCCGAGGATCGCCAGGGTCTCCCCCGCCTCGATGGTCAGGTTGAGGTCGTGAACGGCAACGGTGCCGTCGGCGAAAGCCTTGCGGCAGCCGATCAGGCGCAGCGTGGTTCCAGTCATCTTTGCTCTCCACGGGAAAGGCGCGCGCTGATGGCCTGCAACGCCACCAGCAGCGGCACGATCATCAACAGAAATATGAGGGTGTAGGCGCTGGCGACTTCCAGCCGCGCCGAGGCGTAACTGTCCGCCAGACCCACCGGCAGGGTTTTGGTCATCGGCGTGTGCAGCATCCACGTCAGGTTGAATTCGCCCAGGGACAGCGTCACCACCATCAGCACGCCGGCGAGAATCCCCGCCCGGCAGTTGGGCACCACCACGCTGAAAAACCGTCGCAACGGCCCGGCACCGAGACTGGCGGCGGCCTCCTCCAGCGTCGGCAGGTGCTGACGCTGCATCACCGCCATCACTGGCCGCACCAGAAACGGCAACGTGAACAGCACATGGCCGACGAGGATGAACAGCCAACTGCTGCGAAAACTGCCGAACTGGCCGTAGGTCAGCAGCAGGGCCAGGGCGCTGGCCAGGCCGGGCATGGCGACCGGCAGGACCATCAATTCCTCGAAGGCGCGACTGAAGCGGTTGTTCATCCGCACCAGCGCATAGGCCGCCGGGACGCCGATCACGCAGACGCACACCGCACACGCCACTGCCAGTTGCAGGGACAGCCACACCGTCGGCGAATAGGCCTGCCAGACTTGCGCGAGCCAGTCGAAGGTCAGTCCGCTGGACACGCCCTGAAAGTAATTGCGGGTGAGCCCGGCCACCAAGGACATCAGCACCGGCACCAACATGAAGGCGCAGACCAGCAGCGTGAACAGCAGTTGCGCGATGAACAGCGAAGAGCGCTTCACAGGACCGTCCTCGATTGCTTGACCATGCGCCGCGCGAGCAGCAACACCGCCCAGGTCAGCGCGCCCAAGACCACCGACAGCGCTGCAGCGACGGTGAAGTTGGCGTAGTTGGTGAACACGTTGTAGATCGCCACAGGAGTGACGTTCAGTTGGGTGCCGAGGGTGAAGGCCGTGCCGAACGCGCCCATGGAGGTGGCAAAACAGATCGCCCCACAGGACACCAGCGCTGGCGCGAGCCCTGGAATGATCACGTCACACACCACCCGCCAGTGCCCGGCGCCGAGGGAGTGGGCGGCCTCCTCCAGGCTGCGGTCGAGGCTTTCGCAGGCGGCCATGATCGTGAGGATCACTCGGGGAATCGAGAAATACAGGTAGCCGAGGAACAGCCCCGCCAGGGAATAGGCGAACACCCAGCGCTCGCCCGCCAGTTTCAGGCCGAGCATGGCGAACAGCCCCTGCCGCCCTGCCAGCAGAATCACCAGAAAGCCCACCACCACCCCAGGAAACGCCAGCGGAAAGGTCAGCAGCGCCACCAGTGTGGTGCGACCGAAAAAACGCTGACGGGCGAGAAACACGCCGGTGATGCCGCCGACCAGCAGCGCGGCGAGGGTTACCACAGCAGCCAGCACACAGGTTTGCGCCAGGCTGCCCAGATACTGCGGGCTGCTGAGCACTTGCCAGTAACCGCTACCGGCGCCGTCCCGTTGCTGTCCGCCGAGCACTATCAGGTGCGCCAATGGCAGCAGCCAGAACGCCGCCAGTACTGCCGCGGCGGGTGCGAGGGCCCAAGCGGCCGTCGGGCGCAAACGCCGTTTCAACAACCCACCCGCGGCCACGTTCTGCGCCTTCAACACCGTGCCGCTCACTTACTTGACCTCGCTCAGGTAACGCGCCGAAAAGGCTTCCTGCACGTCGGCCATGTGCTGGTAATCCACCACACCGGCGCGGGCGTAATCGCTGTCAGGCAGGAATTGCGCGGCCACGTCGGCCGGCATTTTCATCGCACGAACAGGGCGCAGATACGCTTTGGCCCACAGCGCCTGGCCCTGCTCGGAGAGCACGAAATCCAGCACCTTCTCGGCGTTGGCCTGATGGGGGGCATTGGCGACCAGGCTCATCACGTAGGGCACGCTGATGCTGCCTTCCTTGGGGATGACGAAGGCGACATTGGCCTTGTCCTTGTAGCGGGCGCGGTAGGCGTTGAAATCGTAATCCACCAGGATCGGCAGCTCGCCTGAAAGCACTCGGGCGTAGGCGGTTTGCTTGGGCACGATCGGTGCGTTCTTCGCCAGTTTCTGGAAATAGTCGATGGCCGGCGCGAAGTTATCCAGGGTGCCGCCCATGGCCTGATTGATCGCCACGGCCGACACGTAACCGACGAAGGCGCTGGACGGATCAAGGTAACCGACCATGCCTTTGTATTCGGGTTTGAGCAGATCAGCCCAACTCTGCGGGACCGGCAAGCCGCCCAGTGCATCGACGTTGACCATGATGCCGAGGGTGCCGGAGTGGATCGCGAACCAGTGGCCTTCCGGGTCTTTCAGGCCTTCGGGAATCTGCTCCCAGCCTTTGGGTTTGTAGGTGCCGACGACGCCAGCCTTCTGCGCCTGCAAACCGAAGGTCACGCCGTAATACACGACGTCCGCCACCGGCGCGGCTTTCTCGGCCACCAGTTGCGCCAGGGATTGGCCGGAGTTCTTGTTGTCCAGCGGCACTTGCACGCCGGTGCTGTCGGCGATCGCCTTGAGCTGGGTGCCCCAGTCCGCCCACTCTGGCGGGCAGTTGTAGCAAATCGCGGTTTCGGCGGCCTGGGTCAGGCTGGCCACGCCACACAGCAGCAGTGCCGCCAGGGTTTTACTGAAGCGGATCATGGAGCGTCTCCTCGTAGGGCTGATTGTAGGGTTGAGTACTTTCGCCAGGCCGGATGTGGCACGGCAGGCAATGGGAAGTCGGGGCGGCGCCGGCAATCTGCGCCAGCAATTGATCGATGACGGTGGTCGCCAGCGCAGCGATGGGCTGGACCACGCTGCACAGGGTCGGGTGCATCTGAGTGCCGATGTCGATGCCGTCGAAACCGATGATCGACAGTTGCTGCGGCACTGCCCACCCGTGGCGGCGCAGTTCGGCGATCAGGCTGATCGCCAGCAAATCGTTGGAGCAGACCAGCGCAGTCGGCGCGTCAGGGCCGAGCAACAATGGCGCAAGCGCGCTGAAGTCGGCCTGGGTGTGGCTGGGCATTTCGATGATGGGCATGGCGGCCAGGCCGTGTTCAGCCATTGCGTCGCAGTAGCCGGCGTAGCGCTGCCGCGCCCGGTCGGACTGCAGCGTCGGCCCCGCGACCATGCCGATGCGTCGATGACCGGCCTCCAGCAGATAGCGCGTGGCCAGGGCCATGCCGGCACGGTTGTCCACCGAGACGGCGCTGTATTCGGTGCTGCCGGGCTGGTGATAGGCGAGAACAAAGGGCGTGTCTTCGGTGCTGAGGCTTTGCAGCACGCGGTTGCTGTGGACGTCGGTGACCGTCAAGACCAGGCCGTCGACCCGTTGGCGCAGCAGCTCTTCAACCACCGCGCTTTCCCGCTCGGCGCTGTAGTCGGTGGTCGCCAGCAGCAGGTTGTAGCCCCGCAACCGCGCGGCGCGCTCCATGGCTTGAAACTGTTCGGCGAACACCGGGTTGAGCAGGCTCGGCACGACGACGCCAATGAGCTGGGTGGTTTGAAGGCGCAACTGACGGCCGAGCAGATTGGGCCGAAAACCCAGTTCTCGCGCGGCGGCGAATACTTGGTCACGGGTTGTCGGGCGTACCACTTCGGGGGAGGCGAAACAGCGGGCGGCGGTCGCTCTGGAAACCCCGGCCACCCGTGCGACGTCTTTCAGGTCACTCATGATCACTCGCTTGAGATCGATCTCATTGGCGAGGACATTACGGTGTCAATGTGGCAGTTCAGGGGCGAGGATGTGACAGATTGGAGTCATTGGGTGAGGCAGGACTGACTGCCAGGCGGAAGTCGGACTGGCTCAACCCACTGTAGGACCGGCTTTGGCCGGGAAGGCGTCAGGTGTCACACCGCAAATGTGAGGGTGTGCGGACTGACTTCTTCCCGGCTAATGCCGGTCCTGCAATGAGATCGCGTGCAGCCTGAGAGACCGCATGCATTGAAGGCGATCAGGCGTCGGACAGCACCACATGGTCCATCGGCGCCGCCACGCCCACCACCTTGATCTCAGCCGCATTAACGGCGGCGCTGAAGGCAAAGTCCTCGGCCTTCAGACTGTGGCTGTAATCCCCCGCCAGGGTGACCTGGAATTTCTGGCCAGCGCTGTCCGCTTCGTTGCTGCGAACGTAGGTGCGGTCGCTGTTGGCGTTGTAACTGACCTGCAGAGTGTCGTTACGCCCGTCGCCCAGGCCGGTGAAGCCCAGCGCCGAAACATCCAGCGTGTCGTGGCCAGTGGTGAAATCAGTGATCAGGTCCGCCGCCCCGACGTAGCTGTCGCTGATGTGATCAAAGCGGAAGGTGTCCTCGCCCGATCCGCCGGTGAGCTTGTCGCTGCCGGCACCGCCAACCAGTAAATCATCGCCGACGCTGCCGGCCAGCACGTCGTCGCCCGCCAGGCCAAACAAGGTGTCGTTGCCCCAGTCGCCATACAGCGTATCGGCGCCTGCCGTGCCGGTGGCGTTCACCGAGGTCAGCGGCTGGGACGAATCGGTGCGCGTGTCATCGGGGTTGGCGAACAGCACGTTGCTGGCGGTCAGGTCATAGAGGTGATTGCCGCTGAGCAGGATTTCGAAGCGGTTGCCGTCGGCGTCCGGCTCCAGCGACTTCAATGCCGTTTGATCGCCGGCGAGGTTCAGCACCACTTTCAGCGTGCCGTCGTAGCCGTTGCCCAGGCCTTTGTAATTCAAGGCGGTGAGATCCAGGCGATCATGGCCGTTGCTGTTGAAATCCGTGATCAGGTCGCGTTGCGCGTAGCTGCCGCTGGCATCGTTGCGCAGGCTGTCGCTGACGCGGGTGTAGACGAAGGTATCTGCGCCTGCGCCACCGGTCAGCGTGTCGCCGCCGCTGCCGCCGATCAGACGATCCGCGCCGCCGTCACCGGACAACGTATCGCGCCCTGCACCGCCGAGCAGCACGTCGTCGGCAGCGGTCCCCAGCAGCTTGTCGTCATTGGCCGTGCCGGTGATCGACGAAAAGAAGTTCGCCGCGCTCAGGGAGCTCAGGTGGTTGCCGTCCAGTGCCAGTTGAAAACGGTTGCCGGCGGCATCGGCGTCCAGGCTGGCGAGGTAGGTGATGTTGGTGCCAGCGTTATAGGTCGCTTTCAGCGTGCCGTCGTGACCATTGCCCAGGCCGGACAATCCCAGCAGGGTCAGGTCGAGACGGTCGCTGGTGTCGTTGAAATCGGTGATGCGATCGGTGAATGACGTGGTGGCCGTGCGGTAACTGTCGCTGACCGAGGTAAAGCGAAACACGTCGCTGCCCGTTCCGCCGCTGAGGCGGTCCGCGCCTGCACCGCCCTGAATGACATCATCACCGGCGCCGCCATCGATGCGATCGCGCCCTGCCCCGCCACTGATGAGTTCGTCCGAGCGGCTGCCGATCAGCGTGTCGGCGCCCGCACTGCCGCGCACGATCAGCACATCGCTGTTGTTGTAGACCTGGCTTGCGTTGCCCGCCGCGCTGATGTCGCCGGCTTGAGTGCCGTTGATGACGTTGCCGAAGATCACGCTGCCTTCGACGCTCGCCACGTCCGACGGCACCTCGGCCACGCCCCAGGTCGATCCGTTGCCGCCGGTGATCAGGTTGTCGTAGACGAAATTCTGCGTGCCGTTATCGCTGCCCAGGTTGCGGATGGCCACTTCCGGCACGTCATTGCCTTGCGCATTGGTGTGGATGACGTTGTTGGACACCTCGATGTGGGTCGTGCCTTGCAGATTGACACCCGAGCCGCCGTTGCCGTGGATGTCGAGGCGATACACGCCGCCGTATTCGATGCCGCGCATGTGCACGCCATCGCCGCCGTTGCCGGAGACGTCGCCACCGATGACGCTGAAAAAGCCGGTGTCGACGCCACTTTCTTCATGGACGTAAATCCCGTCGCCAGCGTTGCCGGACGCTTGGTTGTCGGTCAGCGAAACCGCTACGCCGCCCAGGCCGACATTGATGCCGTTGGCGCCGTTATCCAGCGCGCGGTTGTCCTGAAAGGTCAGTGCGGGCAGCGAACCTCCCACTGCAAACCCGTCGGAGGCGTTGTCGGTGGCCGTGCTGTTGCGCACTGTCAGATGCACCGACGCGCCGGTCAGGTCGAAGCCACTGCCGCTGAAGTTCGTCGCGGTGACGCCGTCGATCAGCAGGTTGGTACTGTTGGCCCCCGACTGGGACCAGCCACTGACCTGCCCACCGCCGTTGGCCTGATTGCCATCCAGCGTAAGATTGCTGACGGTGGCGTCTCGCACGGTGCTGCCTGCCACCACGCCCAGCAGAGACGTGGTGTTCGAACCGGTGCCATCGGCCAACTGGAGCACGCTGTCACCGGCACCCTCACCGGTGAGGGTGACGTTGCTTTTCAGCGCGAGCGCGTTGCCCGAACCGTCGCTGTCCGACACCCGCCAGGTGCCGCCAGGAATGTAAACCTTGCCCCCACCCGCGGCGCTTGCGGCATCAATTGCCTTCTGGATGGCGACGGTATCGTCAGTAGTGGCATCGCCCTTGGCGCCATAATTGCGGATATCAAAAGTGGGGGTGATGCTCATGCGCTGCTCCTGCCTGGAAAACTGACGACCTGTGAGCCGGTTGTCGCAACCGGCTCGGGGAACAGCTTGGACCGGTGGAGTTCCTGATTGTTAGTTCCCTTGAAGGGGCTTTCGTCGGATGGGCAGCACGATCCGCGATAACAGCGGCTCGTCAGTCCGCCTCCCCCATCAAGGCCACCGCATCCGCGCCCGCCGCGATGCGCATCGGCGAAGCAGGGTCGTTCGCCGCCCCCCAGATGGCTTCGGCGACATCCTGGGCCTCGGTCACCAGTGTCGATCGCGACCACTCGCTAAACACGCGTTGAGCCAGATCGGCATACGCGTCCGGAATGCTGCCCTGCATGCGGGGCTGTGCGTTTTTGCCGAAGTCGGTCCCCGGTGCGCGCCCCGGCAGTACCAGGTTGACGCGCGCGTGTTGCAGGCGACAGGCGTTATTCCTGAACGGGTGGATCGCTTGCTGCTGCACTTATTCCAGCATCAGATTCACCACCGTGGACAGGTTCACGGCATGCTGTCCGGTACCCGCATATCACCGCCACAACTGGATGAATTTTATCTGGATGGGGATTTGCCCTTAAGGGCCGCCGACAAGCCTCTTCCCGGCTGAAGCCGGTCCTGCTAGACCACACACATCTAGTCAGGCTAGCGGTGAGCCCACTGTAGGACCGGCTTTAGCCGGGAAGGCGTCAGACGTCACGCATCATTGGTTGGCTGAAGATGAGGTCTCAGCCAATGGCGTTACTTGTGCCCTTTGGCCTTCGGCACCATCTGTTTGATCGTTCCGGTAGGGATGTCGATCAGGGCATATTTGTCCTTGATTTCCACCCACTGCTGGTTCTTGTCCGGTGCAGTCAGGTGGCGTGCGCGCCAGTCTTTAACGGCCAGACTCGGACGTTGGTACTGGTCAGGGGCATTATCGCCTTCCTTGATTTCCTTGACCCCTGCGCCCGGTCGATCCATCGTCACGCTTGGCTGTTCGGCAGCGTACGAAAAGCTGCTGACGGCGCATACGGCGGTGAACAGCAGATGAGGGAGGTATTTCTTTCCGAGCATGATCAAGTCCTCTGGCAAACGAGTGCCGCTAACGGAGTGGAGATAGGTGGTGCATCCGTCATGCTCTGACCGGGGCTGATTCGCAGGAGTTCGATCGGATCACGGAGGTTCAGATCCGCCTCACCAGCTTGCGCAGCCTCACTGGCAGGTGCCCTAGAGCGATGTACCGGTCTCAACCGGATGCACGACGGGCTCGGTTTGGAGCCAGGGGGTTGCCTGATACAGCAATTGCTTCCATGTTCTGGGAATTGACGCGGGACGAATGGCTGGCGATGCAAGCGCGGACCTCGGGATGATGCAACAGCCCCAATTTTCTAGGGACAGTGACTTGATTGCCTGTTGACCTGCCCCGTCTCAATCCCTAGGGTAGCCGGCCTTCTTTACCCCTCGGGAACCCCATGTCCAGCCGCAGCAAACTCCCTTCCACCGTCTACCTTCTGGGCCTGACGATTTTCTCGCTGGTGACGGCCGAGTTCATGGTCGCCGGCATGATGCCGGCACTGGCCGATGCGTTCTCGGTCAGTCTCGCCCAGGTCGGCAACCTGATCGCCTTTTACGCCTTGGGCATGGCGATCGGCGGCCCGCTTGTGACCGTCCTGCTGCTGTCAAAAGGCGTCAGCAACAAACGCTCTTTGATCGCGCTGCTCGTCTGTTATGTGGTCGCCGGCGCAGTCGCAGCGGCCGCGCAAAGTTATCTGGTGCTCGCTGCTGCTCGCGTGGTCATGGGCATCTCCAGTGCCGTCTGCATCGGTTTGTGCATGACGGTGTGCGCAGGCCTCGTGACGCCGGAACGTCGCGGTCGGGCGGTGTCGGTGGTCCTTGCCGGGCTGATGCTGTCGCCCGTCGTAGGCGTGCCGCTGACTACATGGGTCGAGCAACACTTTGGCTGGCGTGCGAGCGCCTGGCTGGTGGTGGTGCTGGCGATGCTGTGCACGGTGCTGGCGAGCAAGCGCCTGCCGGCGAGCGCCAACGGCAGCGAACCGCCACTGCGCCAACAAGTCGCCGACATGAAGAACCCGCCCCTCTGGGCGGCGTACGTCACCAGCGGGTTGATCATCGGCGCTACGTTTGCCGCCTTCAGCTATTGCACGCCCATTTTGATTCAGGAAGTCGGCGTCGCGCCGAAATTCGTCGCACCGCTGCTGGCGCTGTACGGCGTCGCGAACGTGCTGGGGAACTGGGTGGTGGGCCGGCTGGCGGACCGCTACATGATGGCGATCGTCGGCTGGGGCTTGGCAATCATGGTGCTGGCGTTATCGGGCTTCGCCCTGGCCGGGGATCATCTGTGGCTCAACCTGATGTGCTTCCTTGCCCTCGGACTGACCGGTGTGGCACTGAATCCTGCGATGGTGGCGCGCGTCATGAAAGCGGCCGAGCCCGGCGCGCTGGTGAACATCATGCACACCTCGGTCATCACCGCCGGACTGGCGTTCGGTAGCTGGGCGGGCGGTGTAACGATCGACGCAGGCCTGGGCTTGCGCTCGCCGCTCTGGGTCGGTGCGGCCATGGCCCTGGCAGGATTGCTGAGCCTGGTGCGGCCGATAGCGATGCGTCGCAGCCAGGCGCTGTGCGACTGAAGGCGGCGTTACGGACGGCCGGGCATTGCCAGGTGATGCGCCCTTCAGGGCGAGTCAGCGGCGCCATTGCCCAACAGCGGACAGACCTGCCCGGCCCGCTCGGCCAACAGATTGCGCAGCGCGTGCATCTGCCCGATGCGCTCGTCCAGCAACGCGATTTTCTCGCTGAATAATCGAGCGAGCAGGTCGCTGGAGACCTGCTCGCTGTTCCACAGCAACGGCAGGTTTTCGCCGATTTCCTTCAGCGAAAACCCCAGCTGCTGCGCCAGCTTGATGTACCCCACCAGCTGCAGGGTCTCCTGCGGATAATGCCGATAGCCATTGGCACCGCGCCGGGGCTTGATCAGGCCTTTCTCCTCATAAAACCGCAACGCGTCCACAGACACGCCAGCGTGCAGTGCCACTTCACCTATTTTCATAACGTTCAATGCTCACGTTGACTCTGGACCTAAGACCAGGCTTTAGCCTGCGGGCTCAACTCTGAGGGATGATCATGATCAACGCAAAGACCAACAGGCACCTTGTCAGAGGCAGCGCCGTTTACGACTTGATAATGACGGCAGGCTTCATGACGCCATGGACTGCAACATGGGTGTTCAGCGCCTTTGCCGCGCTTTCGGCCGCTCTGGCACTGGAGCGGCCCGTGCCTGTGCTGGACGTCAGCGGGATGCTGTTCGCCAACCTGCTTGGCAGCGTGGTGGTGGTCTGGTCGTTGTGGCGCCTCGCGCAACCGAGCCGTCGCGTCGGGTTATACGACGCACTGGCAAGGGCGCTGTTTGCGGCCTGGCAGCTTTATGCAGTCGCTCAGGGAGCGAGTTTTCTGATTCTCGGGTTTACGGTTTTCGAGGTGCTGTTTGTTGTTGCACAGGTCTGGCCGGTCTGGCATTCAGGACAAGCCAGCCAGAGGGAGAAACAGGTGCCAGCGTCGTCCGGGGGGCACTAAACGGAATAGCTGCGTCCTCGAACCAAGCGCGGCGCCCACCTGCACGAAGCGCTCAACCGAACCGCAGCAGTGCCGCATCAATAAACCGGCGCAGCTTGGCCGTTCGCTGCCGGCTCCCGGTGTACAGCATATGCAGAGGCCGGCTCGGCGCCTCATAGTCAGGCAATACTCGCACCAGCTCGCCACTGCGCAAAGCGGGCTCCAGGAATATCAGCGGGCCGAGCACGATGCCGAAACCGTCCAGCGCGGCCGAGAGCAGCGCGCGGCTTTCGTTGACCCTCAATCGACTCGCCACCTGAACCCGCTCCACCGTCGAGCCGTAGCAGAACACCCATTCGCGGTCAGTCGGCTGCGACCACCAGGCGTACCCTAGGCACTCATGCTGGCTCAGGTCTTGCGGACGTTGCGGCACACCGCGTTCTGCCAGATAGCCAGGCGCCGCGCAGGCCACCAGTTGGTAAGGCGCCAACGGCCGGGCGGTCAGGCTGGACACCTCCACCGGGCCGATCCTGAATGCGATGTCAAACCCCTCCTCCACCAGATCAACGAAGCGATCGGTCAATTGCAGATCGATTTCAATCTCGGGGTGCAGCCGCAGGAATGTCGTGACGAAGGGCATCAGGCGAGAGGAGCCGAAGGTGATGGGCGCGCTGATTTTCAGCTTGCCGCGCGGGGTGTCATTCATCATCTCCCCAAGGGAATCCGCCGCTTTCGCCTCACTGAGGATGTGCTTGCAACGTTCCAGATACGCCTGGCCCAGTTCGGTCAGGCTCTGGCGTCGAGTGGTGCGGTTCAGCAACCGCGCGCCGAGCCGATGCTCTAGCGCAGCGACATGTTTGGCGACCATCTGCGGCGACAGCCCCATTCGCTCGGCCGCTTTGGCGTAAGACCCGTACTCCGCCGCCGTGACGAAGGCTTCCATGCTGCTGAGACGGTCCATGATTCAACACTCCTGGTAGCGAGACTATGTGCCTGATGATTATTTATCTGCCGCTGGTTCGCAATCATCATGGCCGCTTCCAGCACATCATCGGAGTTATCACATGCGCATCGGCATCATCGGGGCGGGCTTCATCGGGCGCGCAGTGGCGCAGTTGTTCATCACGGCTGGCCATGAAGTCATGATCAGCAATTCGCGCGGGCCTGAAACCCTGGAAAATGTGGCCACCGAGATCCCGCAGGCTCAAATTGGCACCATCCAAGATGCGACACGCTTTGGCGATGTTGTTCTCGTGGCGATTCCCTTCAAGCACTACCCCACCCTGCCCGCCGAATGGCTTGCGGGTAAAACGGTGCTGGATGCCAACAACTACTATCCCGACCAGGATGGCCCTATCCCGGCGCTGGACAGGTTCGAAACCACCACCAGCCGGCTGCTCGCCGAGCATCTGCGTCGCGCCCATGTGGTGAAGGTGTTCAACGCGATCCTGGCCGATGACCTGATGCGCGATGCTCGCCCAGTGAAAGCGCACGACCGACGTGCCTTGCCGGTGGCCGCCGATGACCCTGGGGCGAAGGCGCTGGGCATACAGCTGCTGGACGAGGTGGGATTTGACGCGGTCGACGCCGGCAACCTTGATGAAAGCTGGCGATTCGAACGGGCCAAGCCCGCTTACTGCATTCCGTTACGCAAGGAGGCGCTGAAGGCCGCGCTGGCCAAGGCTGAACGGCAAATTGAATTACCCCATGGGTCGTGGCGCCACTGAATGACGTCATCCCGCAAAGCCCTCCAGAGAAGCGCCACCGTCCGGTAACATGCGTGCCTGCACTAGCCGTTTACATGACCTCGGGAAGGGACGTGATGATTGATCTCTCGGTATTACTGCTTTTCGCTGGCGCCTGCTTGGCGCTCACGCTGACACCGGGCCCGGACATGCTGTTGATTGCATCGCGGAGCATGAGCCAGGGCAGAGCATCAGGTTTCGTTTCACTGGCGGGCATTCAGGTGGGCACCTACTGTCACGCGCTGGCTGCCGCACTCGGGCTGTCGCAATTGTTGATCAATGTGCCCGCCGCTTACGACGCGGTGCGGTTCGCGGGGGCTGCCTATCTGGTTTTTCTCGCCTGGAAAGCGTTCAGCGCCCCGTCGCCGCTGCATGCTGATGCCGACCTTGCGCCCACGCCGCTTCTGAGTATTTTCCGGCAGGGATTGGTGACCAATCTGCTCAACCCGAAAATGGCACTGTTCGTCTTGGCGTTATTTCCGCAGTTCGTTGATCCAACGAAAGCCTCGCTGGTCGTGCAGATGCTGATATTCGCCACGGTTTTGAATGTCATCGGTTTACTGGTGAACGGCGCAGTCATCCTCCTGGCCAGTCGGATCGGGCACAAGCTGGCGACCAATGTCCGTATCGCCAAGCGGCTGAATCAGGTGCTGGGTGCGGTTTTTTTGGGGCTGGCCTGTCGGCTGGCACTGGTCTCGGGACGATAAGTCGCGAGTGCCAGCGCAGAAAATCCCTTCGCCCACTACCGCTGAATAAGGAGCCTGACCATGGTTGCCATTACCAACTACTCCGACGCGCTGCATCGCCAGGCCGTGATCGAACTCTGGAACGCTGTATTCGGCTACGAAACCGCCCATAACACGCCCGGCCTCGCCATCGACAAAAAGCTGGCGGTTGCGGACGGTCTGTTCTTTGTCGCCCTGACGGACAATGAGGTGGTGGGTACTGTTCTGGCCGGGTACGACGGGCACCGCGGATGGCTGTATGCGGTGGCGGTGCACCCCTCACATCGCAGAAAAGGCGTGGGCGTGCAGTTGGTTCGTCATGCCGAGCACGCCCTGACATTGCGGGGGTGCATGAAAATCAACCTGCAGATCGTCAGCACCAATGCCAGCGTCCAGGCGTTCTATGAGTCTGTGGGTTACTCAACCGAACCGCGCATCAGCATGGGCAAGAAAATCGACGCGAACATCACGAATTGATGCGCACGCAGCAGCGCCTGCGTTGTCCTGCCACGCCGCATGGGCGGACATCAGCGCCCCTGATCAGGGGCGCAGGGTTTTGCCGCTTTACTTGGCCGGATGCGCTTTCAGCCAGGCCTTCATCTGCGCAATTTCCGCCGCCTGCGCCGCCACAATCTTGCGGGCCAGTTCCAGCATCTCCGGATCCTTGCCGTATTTGAGCTCGATCTTCGCCATCTCCACTGCGCCTTCGTGGTGAGGCAGCATGCCCGCCGCGAAGGCAACGTCAGGGTCGTCGCTCATCATCCCGTGATGCATGTCGTCTTTCATGGCGCCCATCGATTGCTGGTAGGCCTCATGCATCTGTTTGACGTCCTCCGCCTGATCGGCCCTGACGGCGGTTACGGCAAGCAGAGCAATCACGCTGACAACGGCGGCAATCTTTTTCATGACGAAGCATCCTGGATGAGGGTTGAGACGAAGCGGTCACGCTAGACCTTTCCACTGCGGCAAGGTCAAGGGCATTGAGCAGCCCATCGCCGCAGGCTCGATCAACACCGCCAAAACCAACGGAACAGACGCCCCGTCGGGTCTGGCAAATCAACCCTGTGGCTGGAACCTTTGGCTTTCTGCGCGAGTCCTTTCTGAAGCCGAATTGCATTCTGCCAGCATGCAGCGTAAAACGCTGGCCGCCGATACTGCTGGATCAACCGGCTGATGCAGTCCCGGAGGGCCGATGGCGCCCCTCGGTCTCAGGTCATAACGTTACGTTTACAGGTGGACACTTGAAGCATTTGACCCGGGAAGCCCTTGAGGCTGAAGTCATGCAGTTGCGTTCGGCATTGAAGAAAAGTGAAGCCCTCAGGCTGGAAAGTCTGTGCACCGGCATTCGACAGAATGCGATGGCGGGCTCGATCGACACTGCGGTTGAGCCCGCAGTCGACGGCGTGGCCGAGCAAGCGATCGAAGAGGCTCAGACCCGCTACCGCCTCGCGGTAAAGGCCACCAACGATGCCATCTGGGACTGGGACCTGAAAGACAACCACGTCCTGTGGAACGACGCCCTGGAACGGGTCTACGGGCATCCGCTCGCCACCATCGCCATGACCGGCGCTGGTGGATGGCACAGATTCACGCCGATGACAGGCAGCGCATCGTCACCTCGATCCACGACGTGATAGACGGCAGGCTGACAGGCTGGAGCGAAGAGTACCGGTTTCGAAGGGTGGACGGCACGTACGCCCAGGTCCTCGACCGCGGGCACGTCATCCGGGATGCTCAAGGCCAGGCGGTGCGCATGATCGGCGCAATGCTCGACCTCACGCCCATCCGCGACACCGAAGCGGCCCTGCGTCAGAGCGAGGAACGGTTCAGGACCATTCTGGAGACGGTCGATGCCGCCTTCGCCATCGTTCAGGTCAAGTTCGATGCCAATGACTACCCGGTCGACTATCGCTTTGTTGAAGCCAACCCGGCATTTGAACGTGAGGCTGGCGTCAACCTGCGGGGCAAATGGGTCAGAGAATTTGCCCCGGATCTGGAGCAATTCTGGTTCGACACCTATGGGCGGGTGGCCAAGACCCGTGTACCGGCCACCTTCGAAAGCTATGCCAAAGCCTTTCAGCGCTGGTTTGACGTGCGCGCCGTGCCCGTCGGCGATCCCGCCGAATGTCAGATCGCGATCATCTTCAATGACGTGACGGGGCGGCGGGATGCCGAGGAACGTTTGCGCCAGAGCGAAGCCATCGCCCGCGCCAACGTCGAGCGCGTGCAGCTGGCGCTTGAGGCCGGGGCGATTTTCGGCACGTGGCACTGGGACCTGCCCAACGACAGTTTCACCGTGGACGAAGCCTTCGCCCGGGCCTTTGGACTCGATCCGATGCTGGGCCACGAAGGGCTTAGCCTGGAGCAGGTGGTGGCAACCGTCCATCCCGAAGACCGGGCGGGGCTCATGACAGCGATCAACGAAGCGCTGGGTCGCGGCGGTGCCTACGCCCATCAATACCGGGTGCGTCGGGCGGACGGCAAATACTACTGGATCGAGGCCAACGGGCGCGTCAACTTCAGCGAGGACTGTCTCCCCCTCAGTTTTCCGGGCGTCTTGATCGATGTGGAAGAGCGGCGTTCGGTGGAAGCCCAGCGCGACCTGGCGATCGCTGCCCTGCGCACCCTCAACGACACCCTTGAACAGCGCGTGGCTGAACGCACCGCAGCCTTGATGCAGGCCGAAGAGAAACTTCGTCAGTCGCAGAAAATGGAAGCAGTGGGTCAACTCACGGGCGGGCTTGCCCATGACTTCAACAACTTGCTCGCGGGCATCTCCGGCTCGCTGGAATTGTTGAGCGCAAGGTTTGCCCAGGGTCGTCTGACGGATGTCGACCGGTACCTGACGACGGCGCAAGGCGCCACCAAACGGGCTGCCGCCCTGACCCACCGACTGCTGGCGTTTTCCCGCCGGCAAACACTCGATCCGCGCCCTACCGAGATCAACAGCCTCGTCGAAGGCATGACCGAGCTGATTCAGCGCACCGTGGGCCCCAGCATCACCGTGCAGACCGTTGGCTCGCCGGACAGCTGCGTGGCCTTGGTCGACGCGAGCCAGCTGGAAAATGCGCTGCTGAATCTTTGCATCAACTCGCGGGATGCCATGCAGGACGGTGGCAGCATCACCATCGAAACCCGCTGGCAGGTCGTGGGCTCCGCCGATGCGCCGCTGCTGGAGGTCTCCGAGGGCGAATACCTGACCCTCAGCGTCACCGACACCGGAACCGGCATGCCGGCCAACGTCGTGGCGAAAGCATTCGACCCTTTCTTCACCACCAAACCCATCGGCCAGGGCACGGGCCTGGGCCTCTCGATGATTTACGGTTTCGCCAAGCAATCCGCGGGGCAGGTTCGTATCGCCTCTGTGGTCGGGCAAGGCACCACGCTGTGCATCTACCTGCCCCGCCACCACGGAAATCCCGGCGCCCATGAAGCGCACATCCCGAATGCCGCCACCCAGACGGCTGGCGTTGGCGAGACGATTCTGGTTGTGGACGATGAACCCACGGTGCGCATGCTGGTGACAGAGGTGCTGGGCGAGCTGGGCTATTCCGTCATGGAGGCGGCGGACAGTGCCAGCGGACTGACGCTGCTTCGCTCGGACGTGCGCGTCGACATGCTCGTCACCGATGTGGGCTTGCCCGGCGGGATGAACGGACGCCAGATGGCCGACGCCGCGCGCGAACTCCGTCCGGGACTCAAAACGCTGTTCATCACCGGCTACGCGGAAAGCGCGGCCATCGGCGCCAACCAGCTTGAGCCTGGCATGCATGTGCTGACCAAGCCCTTCGCCATTGAAACACTGGCCGCTCGCGTGCGCGAACTGATGAACACGCCGATCTGATCCTCACGCCGGCATTGGCTGATCAGGCGCCTTAAACGGGGTCCTTATCAGCCACTGCCGGCGCAGCGACGGCTTCATCAACCCGTTCGGCCGCGCTGTCCCGTCGTGATTGATCCAATAGATCGTTCAGCGCGACGTGCAGTTTTTGCAACGCCCCGTGTTTATCCACCCACCAGTCGGTGGACCACAGCCGCAGCAGGTTCCAGCCCAGTCCGGTGAGAATGGCTCCGCGCACTTTGTCCCGGTCCCGGGCAGTGGCCGCGCTGTGATAGGTGGCACCGTCGCACTCAACACCCGCCAGGTAGTCGCCCGGACGATCGGGGTGAACGATGCCCAGATCGATGCGGAAACGTGACACGCCGATCTGCGGTACGACCTGCCAGCCCAGACGCCGCAGCCCTTGGGCGACCGCCTCCTCGAACGGCGAGTCATAGCCGCCGACCGAGCCTTGTATCGCCTCGGCCAGCGCTTTCGGCCCACGTTGAGCGAACTCGATGAAGTGCTTCAAATCCCGCACGGCCCGCGCGTTGGTCCGATTGAGGTCGATCATCGACGGATCGAACGAGGTGAACACCAGCATTTCCCGCCGGGACCGGGTGATGGCAACGTTGAGCCGGCGCCAGCCGCCGTCCTTGTTGAGCGGCCCGAAGTTCATCGACATCACCGGCGCACCGGGTTCGGTGGGGCCATAACCAATGCCGAGCATGATCAGGTCACGCTCGTCGCCCTGGACCGTTTCGAGGTTCTTGACCACCACCGGCTCGGTCTGGGTGTCTTGGAAGAACGGCTCGATCTGCGGGTGTTGCTTGCGGGCCGCGTCCAGCAGGTCGTTGATCAGCTTCTGCTGATCGGAGTTGAGGGTGATGATGCCGATGGAATACCCCGCCGCCACAAACGCAGGGTCGGTGAGGCGCTTGACGGTTTCATCGACGATGGCCTGGGCTTCGGCCTGGTTGTAACGCCCTTTGCCTTTCGCGTAGACGCCCTCGACCTTGCGCCACTCGACCGCACTGGCGCGGGTTTCCGCGGCCGGGAAGGTGATCAGGTTGCTGTCGTAATAACGGTGATTGGAGAAGGCAATCAGGCTTTCATGGCGACTGCGGTAGTGCCAGCTCAGACTGTGGCTCGGCACCCCTGCCCCCAGGCATTCGTCGAGGATGCTTTCCATGTCTTCGGCGGTGTCGTCGTCACCGGCGTTCGGGCCACGGTTGAAGAAGTTAGTGGGCGGCATCTGCCGGGGGTCACCGGCGATGATCACCTGCTTGCCCCGGGCAATCGAACCGATGGCGTCCCACGGCGCGATTTGCGACGCCTCGTCGAAGATCACCAGGTCGAACGGCGGCTGATCGGCGGGCAGGAACTGCGCGATCGACAACGGGCTCATGAGCATGCAAGGGGCCAGGCAATTCAGCGCATCGCCCATCTCGATCGCCAGCTGCCGGACCGGTTTGTGCCGGCGCGACTTCTGCAGCTCGTGTTTGAGAATGGCAAAGCCGCTGCTTTTGGGAATGTCGTTCTTGGACGGAATCAATCCGCAGAGTTTGGCGCGGATGTAGCGCACGGTCAGTTTCGCCAGCTCGTCGTCCAGGCGCACGAAGGCGCTGATGTCACTCATGTGCTCGGCCGCGACGAAATTGCGCAGCAACGGTTCGCCGTCGATGCCCTGGGTGGCGAACCAATGGGCATAGGCCGTGACGAAGGTCTCCTCGGTGGTAGACGGCAACAGACTGCCGACTTCCAGTTCCTTGGCAAGATTGGCCAGGCCGGCCTCGGCCGCCTGTTCGCGCACCCGGCACCAGTCGCACCACGCCTTGAGCTGCTCTTCCTGCTGCTGGATGGCAAGTGACATCGCCCGAAGTGTCGCCACGCTCAGGGACGTTTGAGTGCTTGTGCACGCCAGCGCGGCGAACAAACGCACGGCCACCTCAACGCGGGACAACCCCTGCTGCAAGGTCGATACCGCGGTAGCGAGTTGACCATTCGGCGCCAGCATGTCGTTCGCGTCGATTACCAGACGCGCCACGGCGCCGCGCAGGGCAACCAGGTGTTCGGGGGAGTCGGCCATCCCGATCAGCCTGCTGCGCAACCCCTCGGCCAGGGTCACGGCCTGCAGCGTGCGCACCGGGTCGCTCTTCAGCCCTTGCCAGCCAGGGATCGATTGCATGTCGCTGGCCAACGCGTCCATTTCCAGCAGCTGGGCGTGCAGGCGTTCAAAAATAGCGAGGTCGCCGACGGTGTCCGGCAGGCCCGCCGCGCCACCGAGAGAGGCGAGTTTCTTCGCCACCTTTTTCTGGGCCAGCGTTCCCAGGAACCAGAACTTGCCCTCGGCCTCATGCCACCCGCTGCGCAGTTGCGCGACCGGCACACGGCGGCACGCTTCATCGGCGTAATCCAGTGACAGGGTCTCTTCAAGCTCCCGATAGCTCTCGAGCAACTGGCAACTGCGCCGGGCGGCTTCGATACGCGCGGCAGCGTCGGGTGCAAAGGCAAACGACAGGTTCAGGC
This sequence comes from Pseudomonas sp. AK106, assembly GCF_053903055.1. NCBI lineage: Bacteria > Pseudomonadati > Pseudomonadota > Gammaproteobacteria > Pseudomonadales > Pseudomonadaceae > Pseudomonas > Pseudomonas sp. AK106. Next base: position 2,323,598 of record NZ_CP096426.1, on the reverse strand, counting down.
CATGGGATTCAAGGATCAGGGCGACAAGATCATGCAGCTGCTGGACCTGAGCCACTTCAGCCACCGGCAACGGCACGTGGGTCAGTGCCAGCAGCCGCTCACTGGCGGCGTTCAATTCATCGAGCGACAGGGGCACTTCCCGTGCGGCACCGGCAATCTGTGCCTGCCATGCGTTCGACCATTGGGTCTGCGCCAGGGCGCCAAACTTACCTGACAGGTCGCGGGCGGCACTGCCATTGAGTCCCAGGCGACGGGCGAGATCCAGCAACCCGGCGTACTCGGCCCCATCGTGTTCCGTGCCCGTTTCCCAGGCCAGCCTTGGCGTCTGCGGGCTGTGGTCGCGAACCACCCGGCCGATGGACTGGTGCAGGGTCAGGCCGTTATCCCAGCGTCGGTGCAGCACGTCGACCAGCTGATTGAGCCGTGAGCGCAGGGCCTGCAACCGCGCGGCTTCACGCTCCCATTCCTCGGCGCTCAACGCTTCACTCACGTCCCAGGCGCGGTCCAGCTGCTTGAGCACTTCAACCTTCGACGCCTTGCTGGAATGCAGCTCCAGACAGAACTCGCCGAGGCCCTTTTCCGCCAGGCGCCTAAACACTACGTCAAGGGCCGCGCGTTTCTCCGCCACGAACAGCACCCGCCGGCCGAGGGCCAGGTTGTGGGCGATCATGTTGGCAATGGTCTGGGATTTACCGGTGCCGGGCGGACCGTCCATGACAAAGCTACGGGTGTTGGCCGATGCCACCACCGCTGCCACTTGCGACGAATCGGCCGGCAAGGGTGCGAACAGCTGCGCCGGCGTAACGGTCGCATCCAGACGCTCGGGCCGGGGGAATTCGGCCGAACCGGAAAAGCCTTCTCCCGCCGTGTCGGGGTCCAGCAGATGCTTGACCAGAGGGCTTTGCAGCAGCTGCGCCGCGTTGGCGTTCAGGTCTTTCCACATCAGGTATTTGGCGAACGAGAAGGTGCCCATCACCAGTTCGGTGCTCACCTCGAATCCGGGAATATCGCGCACGGCCCGGCGCACGCTGTTCCAGATGCCGGCCACATCAATGCCGCTCCCGTCGCTGGGCAGCTCACCGTCCAGCCCGGGAATGATCAACTCGAAGTCGTGGCGCAGCAGCTCAAGCAAGGTCAGGTTGAAACGCGGCTCTTCGTCGAGCAGGCTCAGGGTGACGCCGGACAAGGCGCTTTTACGCTCGAGTTTGACCGGCAACAGAATCAGCGGCGCGGAATAGGTTTTCGGGTCGTCGGCGCTTTTCTTCCACTTCAGGAAGCCGATGGCCAGGAACAGCGTGTTGGCCCCGCCTTCCTCCAGATCGCTGCGGGCCTTGCGGAACAGGTCGATCAGCGTGGCTTCCAGCTTGACCTTCTCCAGACTGGCCAGGACTTCGCCGCGCGCCAGTGCCTGACGGGCCACTTCGTCCACCAGGCTTTCGTTGTTCTGCTGTTCATACAGGGCCTCATCGCGGCCGCCGCTTTTCAGGTCTGGGACGGCCACCACGCGGATGCGCTGACCGCTGGAGAGCAGGTCTTCGAGGGCCGCAGGGTCGGGGCACAGCAGACGCACGCCTTTGGCGCTGTCCGGCAAATGCAGCAGACGATTGCGCGTGGTCAGGTCGAGCAGTTTGCGTTGCCACAGCGTCAGTTTCCCGGCCGGGCCCGAGGCGTCTTCATTGATCTCGACATCGAACCCCGGCAGCGACGGCGCTTCCTCCAGCCCCTCAAACACAGGCGGTGCATCGTCGGCCCCATCGACCGGGACAGCTGACACCAGCGCCATCGGGCGAATCTTCTGCATCCGGGCGCGGTGCACATCCACGGCCATGATGAACGGCTCATCGTCGAGCTCCCGTTCGGCGGCAGCCACCGCACGGGAAAAACTCGGCGCCGGCGCCTGGGTCGCCAGGGTCGTCTCGAACACCAGCATTTCTTTCAAATCGAGACGCTTGCGCACGGCCGACGCTTCATCGGTCAGCAACTGGGAAAATTCCTGCGGCTGCAACCAGACACCGGCGAACGCGTGCCCCTTGGTCATGACCAGCAACGCATTCAACCCGGCCTGCTCCAGCGCGGCCGCGAACAACAGTGCGGTATCCAGGCACGTCGCCACGCCGTTTTCCAGCACCACACTCGGCGGTCGGATTTTCTGGCCCTGCTGCTCAAAACTGGCGGGCGGCAGCGCATAGCTTAGTTGGAAGCTGCACACCCCCGACCAGATGGCGGAGGCCAGCTCCCAGGTGCGGGTGCGGGATTTGCTTTCGTAGCCGTCGATGCCGTCTTTCTTGCCGGCACGGCGCAAGACCTGCGAGGCGGCTTTGAGCACCCGGTCCACTGCGGGGTCGTTGGGCATGCAGAACGCGGCGAGCAACTCCGGCATCGCGCTCAACCCGCCCCATTCGGTGCGGGCGAGCACTTCGGTGGGGAAGCGCTGCTCGACGAGCACCGTCTCGCCCTGGGACACGCGCATGATCACGTCGGCGTTCAGGCTTTCCGTCAGGCCGGACAGGTAACCGGCGTTCAGCTTGATGTCGCGATCAGAGACGCTGAGGCGATCACCGGGATGGATGCGGTCAATATTCCAGCTTCGGCTTTCAACGAAGTCCGGGTCAGTGCTTAAGGTCAGTACCAGGTTTTCAAGGGTGGTTTCTTCCTGGTTCCAGAGGCTCAATTCGCGCACGAGGGGAACGGCATTCTGGTGGGAGGCGAAGCCGATCTTGCGGGCGATCAGCGCTTCAATCTTGATGTTCATTCACGGGATCCTGAAGCTACGAGCGCAGGCCTCCTGTAGAGGCCGCCAAATGGCGCCTATAGTCCATGAGTAATCGATGGTTGTGAACGTGTTTATCGGCTAATCAGCCAGCCGGGCATTTTGCAGGGACGCCAGCGCAGCGGTCCGCGACGCCCCGGCTTACGGCCCGCGCCAGGGCTTCACTGCTTGCGCGTGCCTTTGCTGCCGGCCCGGGAGATGTCCCCCCAGCGGCGCACCAGGTAGTTGTGTTCATCCATCACGGCATTCCACACCGCAATGTGGCCCATGCGCTGCTCGTAAGAGCCGCCATCGCGCACTTCGCCGATGTCGATCAGCGGCAAGCCGTCGCTGCCCATCAGCTGTTCCCGGGCGGGCAGCCCGGCGTACCAGTAATCCCACTCGGCGGCACTCAGGTGTTCGCGGCTGCGCGCCGGGTTGCCGATGTAATAACCCTGGCGGGCCATGACTGCGCCGGGCCAGCCGGACGGCCACCAGTTGAGGTACGCGTAGGCCGCATCGAGTACCGCGCCCTTGGCATGGCGCGACAGGGACAACCCGCCGAACCAGCCGCGATAGCCCTCACGCGGGACGGCGACACGGTATTTCACGCCGGCGCGATGCAAGCGCACCAGGGTCGGCGACCATAGGCTCTGGATGTCGATCGTCGGGTGCAACATCAGCTCCGCCGCTTCTTCATCGTCAGACCAGAACGCGCCGAACATGCCCTGCCCCTGCTTGCGCACGAGGATGTCGGCCAGCACGTCGATCTCTTCGATGCTCAGGTTGCCGATGTCACTGAACTGCGCCAGCCCCGCGCCTTGCACCGCCAGTGCAGCGTCCAGCGCGCCAATGGCCGCGTCGCTTTGCAGCGCCACCCGCCCGCACCACGCCGGATCAACCAGCCAGCCCCAGCTCTCGTCCGCCGAACTGAAACCGGCGGGAAGGCGCTCGGGTCGATAGGCGAAACTGTCGGCGTTGTGGGTCAGTGGCAACATGCTGATCCGCTCACTTACCGCGCTGCCGAGGCTGCCGTCGTGCTGCACGAACAACCGCTCGCTGGGCACGCTGCCGCTGCCGAGCCGGTCACTGGCTGACAGCCTGCCGCGCTTGGGCAAGTCATTGATCTCGTGCCACAAAGCGACACGGCGGGTGTCGATGGGCTGGATGGCGCGGGCGGGCCAGACGAAATCCACGTTGTGGAACCACTGGTCATAGAGGTCATAGCTGTCGGGCTGCATGACCGCGATGCGCTGGGCGGTCTGCACGTCATGCACCTGATACACCAGCTTGATGCCCAGGTCCTCTTCGGCGCGAACCCGCAGGGATTCAAGCAGCGTCACCGAAGTGCCCAAGACCCGCAGCGTCACCGTCATGCCAGCGCTTCCCGGGGTGCCGGCGCCAGGCGGTCGGTGAACGCCTCGAAGGAGCGGCGCAGCAGCGCGGTGTCCAGCCCGCGCACGATAAACACCAATCGCGAACGACGGTCGTCGCCGGGCCATCGCGGCAGGTGCACCGGCGCATGCAGGCAATGCTGCACACCATGAATGACGACGGGGGCATGGCTGTTGTTCACGTTAAGCAGTCCTTTGACGCGCAGGATTCGTTCGCCGTGGCATCTTAGCAGCATGGACAGCCAGACCCCGAAAGCGACCCAGTCCAACGGACGTTCGAAGGTCAGGCAGCAGACCTGCGCTTCGCCATGGCGGGCGGGTGTCGAGCGCACGGCCATCAGGTGCCAGCGCGCGACTTCCTGCGCGGGCTCACTGCTGTGCAGCCCGTCACCGAGCAGCAGCTGATCGCCGCTCTGAATGGCATCCGTGGTCAGCACCGGCGCGGGGTTGATCGACTGCAAACGCCGCTGCAGCGCTCGCAGCGCATCGTCATCGGCGAGGTCGGTCTTGCTGATCAGCAGTCGGTCGGCGGCGGCGACTTGGGCCATCCATTCCGGGTGCAGGCGTTCCTGCAGCGCGGCATGGCTGGCATCGACCACCGTCACCACCAGACCGATGTGCACCCGCCCGCGCAGGTGCGGGTCATTGTTGATGGTGGCGAGAATGGGCGCCGGATCGGCCAGGCCCGTGGTTTCCAGCAGGATGCGTCGGAACGCGGGCACTTCACCTTTTGCCCGGCGCTGGAGCAAGTCGGTCAGGGCATCGCGCAATTCGCCGCGAATGGAGCAACAGACGCAGCCGCTGGGCAGCAGGACGGTGTCCGGCGCGACCTCTTCCACCAGCAGGTGATCGATGCCGACATCGCCGAATTCATTGATCAACAGTGCCGTGTCGCCGAGGGTTTCGCCCTGCAGCAGGCGCTTGAGCAAGGTGGTCTTGCCGCTGCCGAGAAAACCGGTGATGACGTTCAGGGCGATGCTCATGGGTGCTGCTCCAGGTGGTCCAGCAGTCGTTCATCCAGTGGATCCAGCGGGCGGCCGATCAACTGCTCGGCCCGTTGCCACAGTTGGTCGAGACCGCTGGCCAGTTCCTGCTTGCCGGTGGCGCCGAGCAGCAGGTAGGAGACGCCCTGAAAGTCCTCGACCTTCAGACGAAACGGCGCCACCACCTTGTTGATCGCGGCGATCCGGCGCAGGCGTTCGCGGCGACGGGGCAATTCGTCGCCGAGGGGGTCGCTCCAGTGCACGTCTTCGCCCAGCAAGCCGCAGAGTCCACACATGGTCATTCGCTCCTGCTTTATTTGGTGATGAGCTATTCGCGGCTGCTCTGTTCTTCTCGCCTGGACATCAGGGCATCACATCGCCGGAGTTCGGCCCCAGGGTCTGGCCGACGAACAGATTGCCGCCGGGCTCGCTGGCCAGCAGCACGGCGACCGGCGCCACTTCTTCCGCCAGGCCAAAGCGCCCCAGGGGCAGCTCGGCGGCCTTGGCGGTTTTCCAGGCGCTGCTGATCCCGGCCACCAGCGGCGTTTCGATCGGGCCAGGCGCGATGGCGTTGACCAGCACGTTGTCCTTGGCCACTTCCAGGGCGAGGGATTTGCTGAAGCCGATCACCCCGGCCTTGGCCGCAGCGTAATGGGTCAGCTCGGCGCCGCCCTTGATGCCCAACTGCGACGCGACGTTGATGATGCGTCCCCAGCGCTGCGCCAGCATGTGCGGCAAGGCGCGCTGACTGGCGATGAACACGCTGGTCAGGTCGACCCGCAGCATGTCATTCCACATGTCCAGGGTCAGGTCGACACAGCGGGCCTGGGTGAGCATGCCGGCGTTGTTGACCAGAATATCGATGCCGCCAAAGTGCTGAACGCAGGCGTCGACGCCGGCCTGCGCGCCCTCGACGGTGCCGACATCGGCGACGCTTTCGACCACCTCGACGCCCAACTCGCGGCAGTGCTGGGCGGTGTTCGCCAGGGTGACGGCGTCGCGATCGGCCAGGACCAGCCGCGCGCCCTGCTCGGCATACGCCCGGGCGATGGCGGCGCCGATGCCGCTGCCTGCGCCGGTAATCACCGCGCGTTTATTGACCAGTTGCATGGTGCTTCCTCTTTCAGTCTGCGGCTTGTGGCGCAATCAATAGCGGATCGGCGCTACGCCCTACTCCGGCCAACGCACGGTCAGGCCGCCATCGATGACGATGCTTTGTCCGGTGAGATAGCTGGACTCGTCGCTGCACAGGAAGCGCACCAGCGAGGCGACTTCATCGGCCCGGCCGACACGGCCCAGCGGGATGGCACGGGCCGCCTTGGCGAGGCCTTCCGGTCCGAGTGAGTTTTTGCTGTCCAGCGATTGCGGTGTCTCGATCAACCCGGGGATCACGGCGTTGCAGCGAATCCCCCGGGGCGCCAGCTCCACCGCCAGCGAGCGGCACAACCCTGGCACACCGGCTTTGGCCGCGGCGTAGTGCGAGTGGTCCTGCCAGCCATAGACGCCCCCGGCAATCGACGAAATCGCCACCATGGAGCCGCCCTCGCCCATGTGCCGGGCCGCCGCGCGGAAGGTGCGCATCACGCCGGTGAGGTCGACATCGAGCATCTCGTTCCAGCGCTCGTCGGTCATCTCCAGCAACGGTGCGCGGCGCAGCAGGCCGGCATTGGCGACCGCGTAATCAATCCGGCCGAAGCGGCTGATCGCCTGCTCGGCCAGGGCGTCAACCGAGGCCGTCCGGGTCACGTCCAGCTCCGCCATCAGGCATTCGCCGCCGGCGTCGGCGACCAGCCGCGCCGTGATCTCGGGGTCATGGGGGTCGGCCGGGTAATAGCCGCCCACCACGGCAACGCCCTTGTGCGCGAACGCCACCGCCAGGGCCTGGCCGATCCCGCTGGCGGCCCCGGTAATCAACGCTACGGTGCGAGTCATGTTCAGCTCCTTATTGGACGGTTGCTATTGGACGGATTCGGGGCGCACATGGCGGGCGGCGAACATCAGTACACCGGACAGAAAGCACGGTACGGCACCGAAATACAGCGCCGATGTCTGCCAGTCGCCGCCGGCACTCAGCACCGTGGTCGCGCCGAACCCTGCGACCACCGCGCCAACCGGGCCCATCGCGTGGATGATCGCGCCACCGGTGGCGCGGATGCTGGTCGGGAAGCTTTCGCTGATGAAAAACAGGGCTGCAGAATACGGACCGATCAGGAAGAACAGCCCGAGGCTGTACAGGCCGACCACCGTGGGCATGTTGCTGGGGCCGAAGAGCATGCCGGTGAACGACAGACCACCGAGCATCCAGCCCAGGCCGATGACGTTGCGCCGGCCGATCTTGTCGCCCATCCAACCGTGGCTCAGGTAACCGCAGTAACCCACCAGGTTCGACAGCACCAGGATGATCAGCGAGTTCTCGAAGGAGATGTGGTGCACGCTGACGATCACGGAAGTGCCCAACACGCTGAACACTTGAATGGCCGCCCAGTTGAGCAGGATCGCTGCGCCGATCACCAGCGTGGCGCGCCGCGAGGTGCCCCGAAACGCTGCACCGATGCCAGCCGTGCGATGCTCTTCGTAGTCCACGCCGTAGGTCATCGCCACTTGCCTGGCCTGCTCAGCGTCGCCGGCCTTGCGCAGTTGGGTGATGCGCTGGTGTATCTGGAACTGTGGGCTCTCCTTGAGCTTGCGCGCCATGAACGCGATCACCAGCGCCGGGATCGCGGCGAAGACGAAGCAGCCCTGCCAGCCGATAATAGGCAGCAGCACCGCGGTCAGGCCGGCGGCAATCAATGCGCCGACCGGCCAGCCGCCCTGCACCAGGCTGTAGATGAAGCCACGGCGTTTGGCCAGGCGCGGGTCCTCGGAGGCCGCATAGATTTCGCTGAGGTACGTGGCGTTAACGGTTTCTTCGGCGTACCCCAGCCCGCTCAGGGAGCGGATCAGGATCAGCGGCGACTTGCCCCATGACCCGCCCAGTGCCGTCAGCGCCGAGCAGATCGCGGAACCGGTGACCGTGAAAATGATGCCCATGCGTCGACCGAGGCGGTCCACCAACGGCCCGATGGCCAGGGCGATGACTGCCGTGCCGACCGCAGCCCAGGTGGCGATTTGCGCCTGTTCCGCTTCGCCCCACTGAAAGTGCCGACCGATTTCCGGCAGCAAGGTGCCGAACAGGATGAAGTCGTACACCGCAAAGACCCACGCGAAAAAAGCGATCCAGGTGGCGTAGCGCACTTGCTCGGAAGTCAGTTGCTGGGGTTTCCAGCCGGTCAGATCAAGCTTGTTGTAGATGGACATGGGTCACGCCTCGGAATGAAGGGCCAATCAGCTGTGGCGAGGGTTACGGCGGACGAAGTCATCGGCGATTTCGTCGAACGTGACAAACTTGACGCCGGCATGGCTCTGGATGTGCTCGATCAGACGCTCCAGCATGAGCAGCACTTGCGGACGACCGGAGACGTCCGGGTGGATGGTCATGGTGAACACGGCGTGCTCGTGCTCGCGGTAGACCCAGTCGAACTGATCGCGCCACATCTCTTCCAGATGGCGCGGGTTGACGAAGCCGTGGCTGTTGGGCGCCTTTTTGATGAACATCATCGGCGGCAGGTCATCGAGGTACCAGTTGGCCGGAATCTCCACCAGGTCGGTTTCCTGACCGCGCACCAGCGGTTTCATCCAGGTGTCGGGGTGCTGGGTGTAATCGATCTTGGTCCAGCTGTCGCCCACGCGGACGTAGTACGGATGGAAGTCGTTGTGCATCAGACTGTGGTCGTACTTGATGCCCTTCTTGAGCAGCAACTCGTTGGTGACCTTGCTGAACTCCCACCAGGGTGCGACGTAGCCGGTCGGGCGTTTGCCGGTCATTTGGGTGATCAGCTCGATGGACTTGTCGAGCACGATTTCTTCCTGCTCGGGGGTCATGGCGATGGGGTTTTCGTGGCTGTAGCCGTGCACACCGATCTCGTGACCGGCGTCGAACACGGCCTTCATCTGCTCGGGAAACGTCTCCATCGAGTGACCGGGGACGAACCAGGTGGTGCGCAGGCCGTAGCGCTCGAACAGTTTGAGCAGCCGCGGCGCACCCACCTCACCCGCGAACAGGCCACGGGAAATATCGTCAGGCGAATCTTCGCCACCGTAGGAACCCAACCAGCCTGCCACGGCGTCGACGTCGACACCGAAGGCGCACAGAATTTCTTTAGCCATCATCGTTCTCCAGCGGAGTTATCGGATCCTTCGTTTCGGGACGTGCGCAACGCGGCCTCAACGGCCAGCGCTGCGCGTAATAAACGTGAATCTTCGCCACACGGCGCGCTGATCAACAGGCCCGTAGGCAGGCCGAGCGCGTCGCAGCCGCTGGGCAGCGACACGCCCGGCATGTCCAGCAAACTGCCCGGCATGGTCAGGCGCAACGTGGCCAGATTGGTGCGGATGAACAGGTCATCGTCGCTGAGCAATGGCGCAAGCGGCGGCGCCACATGGGCCACGCTCGGGGTGATCAGAAAGGCGCCATCGAGTTCGTCGCTCATCTGTTGCTGAAGGCGCTCGCGGGCGTTGTAGAGGTTGATCAAGTGGCTGGCCGGGAACGCCCGCGCCGCTTCAAGACGGCGTCGTACGCGAGGGTCGAGTTGCGCGGCCGCGTCGCTGTCGAGCAAGGCCTGATGCAGGGCGAACGCTTCTGCCGCGCCGAGCCAGCCTTGCTGCTGGATCAGATCAAGCGTGGTCTGAAAGGCAGGCGACGGACGCACCTCAATCAATGCGCCCTGGGCCTGCACCGCACTCACACCGCGCAGCAAATTGTCACGTACCGCGGGCTCGATGCGATCATCCTCAAGGACAGCCTGATCGACCCAAAACCGCTGGCCGGCCAGCGGGCGTGGCAGCAAAGAGGTCGGTTTCGTGCGACCCCGCAGGATGTCGTCAATGGCGATCGCATCGCGCACGCTGCGTGTCAGCGGGCCAAGGCTGTCGAGGCTGTGCGCGAGCGGAAAGACGCCGTCGCGGCTGTAGCGCCGGCAACTGCTGCGAACGCCCACCAGGCCGTTGAAGGCGGCCGGGATGCGGATTGATCCGGCCGTGTCAGTGCCCATGGCGACCGGGACGATGCCCGCCGCCACCGCCACCGCCGAGCCGGACGAGGAGCCGCCCGGAATACGCGGCTGGTCATGCCCGAGCGGATTGTGCGGCGTGCCGAAATGGGGGTTCAGACCCAGGCCCGAGTAGGCGAATTCACTGAGGTTGGTCTTACCGACGCTGACCATCCCGGCCCGTGACAGCAGGCCGACGGTCTGCGCGTCCAGCAGCGCCGGCGCGACATCACGGCGCACCGCCGCGCCTGCAGTGGTCGGGCTGCCGGCCACGTCAAACAGGTCTTTCCAGGCGATGGGCACACCGTCCAGCACGCTGGCGGGTTGCCCGGCCTTCCAGCGCGCCGCCGAGGCTTGAGCTTCGCGACGCGCCCGGTGGGTGGAGAAGGAAATAAACACGTCATCGACTGCAGCGGCCTGGTTCAGTACCGCGTCCAGGGCCTGCACCGGGTCGCTTCGGCCACTGGCGAAATCTTGTGCCATGGCCAGTGCGTCGGCGAGTAACGGATCCGGGAGGCGAGCGTCGGACATTTCATCTACCTTTAATGTACATATTAGGAAAATGTACATTTATCAAAGGCAGAAAGCGTGCCAGAGTGGGCGTACGCTGATATCTGGAGCGACCCGATGGACAAGCCTTCGGGCCAGGACGGCCGCGCTAGATACGTTGCCAGGCTTTTGAAGCTGACCGAAGGTGCGGGTTTACGAGCGTGAGGTGATGAGCGGCCTAAATAATGGATATTTACGAAAAGGTACGTTTTAGTGCAAAAAAGTAACAACGGCTCCAATACTGTGCGTTCTGACGTGACCCGCAGTGACAACCTGTCTTGTGCGAGAATCGCCGCCCGCCTCTCGAGAAGTGTATGAAATCGATGTCCGTCGAGGATTCCCGCACCCCGTCCCGCTACGCCACGATCCGGCAGGTCCTGCGCGATGCCATCGTCAACGGTGACGTGGCTGAAGGATTGGTGCTGCTCGAAGCGCCGCTGGCAGAGCTGTTCGGCACCAGCCGGGTGCCGGTGCGCCGGGCGCTGGACCTGCTCCATGAAGAAGGCCTGATCAGCCGATTCAACGGACGCGGTTATCTGGTCAATCCCGACGGCACCCACGTGGAGCCGCTACGACTGGCCCTGACCCACCACCAATTGGGTCTGGACAGCAGTGAAGAACTGGTCGACACCCGCCCGCTGGGGGAACGTATTTACGAGGAAATCGGCGCGGCGCTGTCGACCTGTATCGCGTTCGGTCATTACCGGCTCGACGAGCAGATTGCCGCCGAACACTATGGCGTGAGCCGGGCCGTGGTGCGCGAGGCGCTGATGCGTCTGCGTGATCGGGGGCTGGTAGAGAAAGAACCCTACTCCCAATGGCTGGCCGGGCCGCTTACGGCTCGGGAGGTGACCGAAGACTACGAGCTGCGCGCCTGCCTGGAGCCTGAAGCGTTGCGCCAGACCGCACCGGGACTGAGCCGCGACGACCTGGTCGCCATGCTTGCGCGGGTCGAAGCGGCGCAGAATAACCCGCAGTGCAGCCTGGCGGACATCGAGCGATTGGAGGAGGACCTGCATCACCACTGCCTGGCCGGCATCACCAACCGCAAGATCGCGACGTTGATCCGCCAGGGCCAGAGCCCGATGATCATCAGCCGGATTTTCTATAGCCAATTGGGTATCGGCCCTGACGACGCGATGCTGGCCGAACACCGTCTGATCCTGGAATTGCTGCTGCACGGCGCCTTCGATGCCGCCGCGCTGAACCTCAAGGAACACCTCAACCGCGCCAGCCAACGGATGCTGCAGCGGCTGAAAGTCCTGTCCGTGCTGCCTGAGCAGCCGGTCCCGGAATACTTGACCCGACTCAGTTGATGAAGAGCGGGCATGCGCGGAGTAGGACCGGCTTTAGCCGGGAAAGCGTCAGAGGCAATACCGCAGAATTGATGCCGCACGCACTGGCCTTTTCCCGGCTGAAGCCGGTCCCACTGAAATCAAAAGCAGCCGCAACACCGCGCGCATTCGTAGGACCGGCTTCAGCCGGGAAGGCGTCAGAGGCAACAACTCAGAATTGTTAGCGTACGCACCGACCTCTTCCCGGCTGAAGCCAGTCCCACTGAAATCAAAAGCAGCCGCCACACCCCGCGCATTCGTAGGACCGGCTTTAGCCGGGAACGCGTCAGAGGCAACCATCGCAGAATTGATGGCGCACGCACCGGCCCCTTCCCGGCTGAAGCCGGTCCCACTGAAATCAAAAGCAGCCGCCACACCCCGCGCATTCGTAGGACCGGCTTTAGCCGGGAGGGCGTCAGAGGCAACCATCGCAGAATTGATGGCGCACGCACCGGCCCCTTCCCGGCTGAAGCCGGTCCCACTGAAATCAAAAGCAGCCGCCACACCCCGCGCATTCGTAGGACCGGCTTTAGCCGGGAAGGCGTCAGAGACAGCACCGCAGAATTGTTAGCGGACGCACCGGCCCCTTCCCGGCTGAAGCCAGTCCCACTGAACTCAAAAACAGCCGCCACACCGCGCGCATTCGTAGGACCGGCTTCAGCCGGGAAAGCGTCAGGTGTAACACCGCTGTAGTGGTCAACTAATTCCGGACACCTCGATAGGTTGTTTCAAGGCCACCGTCCGTTCGTAAACGGTCGGTGGCAGATACCCCAGTTTTGAGTGCAGCCGCTCGTTGTTGTAATACCCAACGATATATTGAGTGATGTCGCGTACCGCTTCGCCATGGTTGGCGTAATTGCGCCGCCATACCCGCTCCATTTTCAGGCTCAGGAAGAAGCGCTCCATCACCGCATTGTCCCAGCAGTTGCCCTTACGGCTCATGCTTTGCTGCATCCCGTGCCTGGCCAGCAGCGATCTGTAGATTGCGCTCGCATATTGGCTGCCGCGATCGGAGTGAGCGATCAGGCCAGGCGGCGGTTGACGCTGCGCGACGGCCATCTGCATCGCGCTGCACACCAGCTCTGCAGGCATGTTTGGGGCCATCGCCCAACCCACGATCTTGCGCGAGAACAAGTCCAGCACCACGGCCAGATAGAGCCAGCCGCTGCGCGTTCCTATGTAGGTAATGTCGGCGACCCAGGCGGTATTCACAGCCTGCGGTTCAAACTGACGGTTCAACACATTTTCAGCGATTGGCAGGTCATGCTTGCTGTCGGTCGTATGCACAAACTTAGGTTTCCACGCCGAGCGCAAACCATGGGCTCGCATCAGGCGGCGGACTTTATAGCGGCCTATTTCCATGCCCTTGGCCCGCAGAGCCTTGGTTAAAGAGCGGCTGCCGGAGCAGCCGTCGCTCACGGCAAACGATGCCTTGAGCTGCGCGACAATGGGACAACTGAGCCGAACAGGTGCTTGTGCACGCTTACGGGCCTCGTAAAAACCTGATCGACTGACGTTCAGCAGACGACAGACATGCGCCACCGGATAAGCCTTCTGTTGCAGTTGCCGAACAAGCCGATACGTCACTTCAGTTCGCGGGCAAAGAAGGCGGTAGCCTTTTTTAGGATGTCGTTGTCCATCTTGAGCTGCCGGTTTTCCTGCTCCAGCTGCCGAATGCGCTGTTGCTCAGCCGTCAGCGGGTTTCCTATCCCGGCCTGGCCCAACTGCTCGGCGTCGTATTGGCGGATCCACCGTCGTACGGCCGTCTCACCGAGATTCTGGTCCTGGCAAACCTGCGGAACGGTCAGCCCCTGATCCCTGACCATCTTTACGACTTCCAGTTTGTAGCTGTCATCAAACCTGTTGCGTTTTCTGGTCATGTAGAACTCCTCGATAAATGTATTTTCCACTTATCGAGGTGTCCGGGGAAATTAGACCACTGCACCGCAGAATTGTTAGCGCACGAACCGGCCCCTTCCCGGCTCAAGCCAGTCCCACTGAACTCAAAAGCAGCCGCCACACCGCGCGCATTCGTAGGACCGGCTTTAGCCGGGAAGGCGTCAGAGGCAACACCTCAGATTAGCGGACGCACCGGCCCCTTCCCGGCTGAAGCCAGTCCCACTGAAACCAAAAGCAGTCGCCACACCGCGTGCATTGGTGGGACCGGCTTCAGCCGGGAAAGCGTCAGAGGCAACACCGCAGAATTGTTAGCGTACGCACCGGCCTCTTCCCGGCTGAAGCCAGTCCCACTGAAATCAAAAGCAGCCGCCACACCGCGTGCATTCGTAGAACCGGCTTCAGCCGGGAAGGCGTCAGAGGCAACACCGCACTCACTCCGCCCGCATCACCCGATTACGCCCCTCCTGCTTGCCCTCATACAAACGCTGATCAGCCCGGTTCAGCGCATCCCGGAACGTCTCGCCGTCTTTCAAGATGGCCACCGCAAGGGTCGCGCTGAGGGTCAGGCTCATCTGTCTGATCTCCCCGGCCTCCTCGCGAATGTGCGTCAGTATCCGCTCGGCGATCAGCCGCGCATCCTCGAAGGTGGTGTTGGGCATCAACACCAGAAACTCCTCGCCGCCCCAGCGCGCGGCGATGTCGGTGGTGCGCACGCACCGGGCGATGACGTCGGCCACCTGTTGCAGCACCACATCGCCCAGGTCGTGACCGTGCTGGTCGTTGATCTGCTTGAAATGATCGATGTCGATCAGCACCAGCGCCGTGGGTATCTCGCGGCGGCCCCCGCCCAACTGACGCAAGCGCTGCAGCACTCGCCGCCGGGTGTAGAGGTTGGTCAGGCTGTCGCGGTGGGCGGAGTGATAGAGGTTCATGTGCATGGACAGGTTGAAACGCACCGACAGCGCCGTGGCGTGAAGCAACAACGCTGTAGCGGTCAATGCGTTGGCGGCGCCGAACAGGTCCTGGGCGTGTTCGCTGACGCTGATCACCGGCACTTTGTTGCGCATGAGGTACCCGCCCACCGTGACAATAAGCACGGCAGCGCTCAGACAGCCGCGGCGTGCCGGCGAGGAATGAAAGCCGAAGGCGATGATCGGCACGATGCAGAAGACGTACAGATGGAAGTTGCTGTCCCAGCCCAGAACCCAGGTGGCGATGGCCGCATGGGCGATGATTTCGAGGCAGATCAGCATGCCGGCGCATCGATACAGGCGACGTTTGATCGCCAGCAGACAGGCGATGTACGCCGCGACGCTCACTGCATTGGTGACCCACATCACGGGCAGATCCACAATCAGGAACAGACCGAGCAGGAGCACGTGGAGCGCGAAAGCGATCTGCACGATCGGGATGATGTGTTTCCAGTATTCAACGGTGGCTTCCCGAGTGACCTGCGTGCGGTCATCGGCGGTGAGGGTATTCATCAGGATGTCTCGGAAAAAATAAGTGCGGTGGCATGGGCGGTTGCTAAGGACAGTGTGCGGGGTGACGCGATATCGCGATTCTGAATAGCACTAATTCCAATTTAGTCTGCTTGCAGGCCTTTGAATTTCCGGCATTTTTAAAGTTTAGGCATTTTGCCAGCATTTTATTTTTCGCCTGCATAAAACTAATTAAAAAGCCCGAGTGTCATTGAATTACGCGCAAGGACTCTTGCGTTCTGCCAATGACCAAAGGAACTGCCACTATGATTCGCGATGACCGAGTAACGCCCGCTGGCTACGATGATCCTGTCTACCGGGGCACCGCTGTTGCTCCCTTGCTCAAACGTATTTCCTGGGGCGCCATTCTGGCCGGTGTGGTACTCGCACTGGTGGTCTCGCTGATGCTCAGTCTGCTGGGCACCGCCATAGGCAGCGCCAGCATTGATCCGCTGCAGGAAGCCGACCCGCTGGCGGGCATGGGCAAAGGCACTGGCATCTGGCTGGGTGTCAGTATGGTCATTTCCCTGTTCATCGGTGGCTGGGCCGCTGGCCGGTTGGCCCATCGCGAAGGCGCCTTCCACGGCATTCTGGTCTGGGCCAGTGTTTCGCTGATCAGCGTTTACCTGGTGTCCAGCGCCGTGACCGGCGTCGTGCGGGGCGGTCTGAACCTGGCAGGCAGCGGCCTGTCGGCAGTGGGCAGCGGCATCGCACAAGTGGCCCCGGCTGTGGGCGGCAAGATTCAGGAGCAACTGCGGGCCCAGGGCATCGACTTCAATCTGGACGATATCCAGGGTGAAATCGAACAGGCCATGCGCCAGACCGGCAAGCCTGAACTGGACCCGAACAAGGTCAAGCAAGACGTCGCCACGACCCAGGAAGACGCTAAAAACACCGCCCAGCGCAGTGCTGAAGCCCCACAACAGGCCGACCAGCAACTGAGCGGTTTGCTGGACCGCCTGAAAGCCAAGGGCGACCAGGCGTGGGATGCGGCTGACCGCCAGGCGTTCGTCAACCTGATCAAGGCCCGCGGCAACAAGACCGACGCCGAAGCCAACCAGATCGTTGATCAGGCCCAGGCCAGCTACCGTCAGGCGTACGCCAAGTACCAGGAGCTGAAAGCTCAGGCAGAACAGAAAGCCCGTGAAGCGGCTGACGTGGCGGCGAAAAACATTTCCCGCGCCGCCTGGATCCTGCTGATCACCCTCGTGGTGTCGGCCCTTGTCGCGGCAGGCGCTGGTGCAATGGGTCGTCGTACCCAACCGGCTGCGAAGATCGTCGGCGCTGTCTAAGCGTCGCGTATAGCGCAAGAAAAAAATGGTCCGATCCTGTGATCGGGCCATTTTTGTTTCAGGTCAACCTCCCCGCCGTACATCTGAAAACCACCGCGCTCAATCCTGAGCCAGGATGCTTTGCAACAATCCCGGAAACCGTGCATCCAGCTCGTCAGTGCGCAGGGAATTCATGTGGGTGGTGCCGATATTGCGGGTGTGCACCAGGCCTGCATCCCGCAGCACGCGGAAGTGATGGGACATGCTGGACTTGGGCCGCCCGCCGTCGAGTTCGCCACAGGTGGCCTCGGACACCGAGGAAAGACAGCGAACGATTTCGAGGCGCACGGGGTCACTTAATGCGTAAAGCAAACGCTCAAGTGTGAGTTCGGTCGGTAACGGATGTTTGAAGGCGCGCATGCCGCCCATCATAGCGGGGGGTTTCATCCTTCGCCATATTTCGAATACTATCGAACAAGCGAATTCAATCATCAGGAGTATTTCCATGTCGGCATTGTTCGAACCCTTCACGCTGAAGGACGTAACCCTGCGTAACCGCATCGCCATTCCTCCAATGTGCCAGTACGTGGCAGACAACGGCGTCATCAACGACTGGCATCACGTTCACCTCGCGAGCATGGCCCGCGGCGGTGCCGGTCTGGTGGTCGTCGAAGCCACAGCCGTCTCCCCTGAAGGCCGCATCACCCCGGGCTGCGCCGGTATTTGGAGCGATGAGCACGCCCAGGCATTCATCCCTGCCGTGCAAGCGATCAAGGCCGCCGGTTCCATCCCCGGCATCCAGATCGCCCACGCCGGTCGCAAGGCCAGTGCCAACCGTCCATGGGAAGGCGACGACCACATGGCCGCCGATGACACCCGTGGCTGGCAGACCATCGCGCCCTCGGCTATCGCTTTCGGCGCCAACCTGCCGAAAGTCCCGCAGGAAATGACCCTCGACGACATCGCCCGGGTCAAGCAGGACTTCGTCGACGCCGCGCGCCGCGCCCGTGATGCAGGCTTCGAGTGGATCGAACTGCACTTCGCCCACGGTTACCTGGGCCAGAGCTTCTTCTCCGAACACTCCAACCAGCGCACTGACGCCTACGGTGGCAGCTTCGACAACCGCAGCCGCTTCCTGCTGGAAACCCTCGCTGCCGTCCGTGAAGTCTGGCCGGAAAACCTGCCCCTGACCGCGCGCTTCGGTGTGATCGAGTACGACGGCCGTGACGAGCAGACCCTCAGCGAATCCATCGAACTGGCGCGCCGCTTCAAGGCCGGCGGTCTCGACCTGCTGAGCGTCAGTGTCGGTTTCACCATCCCGGAAACCAACATCCCGTGGGGCCCGGCCTTTATGGGCCCGATCGCCGAACGTGTGCGCCGCGAAGCCGATATCCCGGTGACGTCGGCATGGGGTTTTGGCGATCCAAAACTGGCCCAGGCCGCCGTGCAGAATGGTCAGTTGGACCTGGTCTCGATCGGCCGTGCGCACCTGGCGGACCCGCATTGGGCGTATTTCGCCGCCAAAGAGCTGGGCGTCGACAAAGCGTCGTGGACCCTGCCTGCGCCTTACGCGCACTGGCTTGAACGCTACCGCAAGCGTCACGCGATACAGAATGCCGCCCCTTGAGGCGGCATTTTTATTTGCCGACGGCACTGGTTACTATCCGCTGCCGGCCGGCTGCCCATGCGCCCTGCCCGATTTGAATCCCCATCCCAGGACCTGACGATGATCAGAGAGTTGAAAACCTTTGTCTGCGTCGCGCGGCGAGGCACCTTTGCGGCGGCCGGACGTGAGGTCGGGCTGACGCAATCGGCGGTGAGTGCGCAGATCAAAAACCTCGAAGACACCCTCGGCGTGACCCTGTTCGACCGCACCGGCCGCGCCGCCACCCTCAACGCTGCCGGGCAGCGCGCCGTCGCACTGGCTGAAGAAATGCTGCAGTTGTTCGGGCGCATGGGCAGCCCCGACAGCGCCAACGATTTTCGTGGCGCGCTGCGCATCGGCGCCATCAGCACCGCACAGACCGGCATCTTGCCCCAAGCCCTGGTGGCACTGCGCAGCAAGGCGCCTTTTATCGAAGCCAGTCTGGTGCCGGGGGTGTCACTGAACCTGCTCAGCCAGGTGGACGCCGGCGAGCTCGACCTGGCGATCATGATCAAACCGCCGTTCGCGCTGCCCAAGGAGCTGCACGCGGAAGTCATCGCCAAGGAGCCGTTCGTGCTGATCACGCCGGCGAACATGCAAGGCGACGACCCACGGCAGATTCTCAGCGACCACCCCTTCATTCGCTACGATCAACGCTCGTTCGGCGGGCGCCGGGTGACGCAGTTTCTGCGCGAGCGCAAGCTCGAGGTGCGGCAAACCCTGGAGCTCGACGAGCTGGACGCCATCGTCAAAATGGTCCGCGCCGGGCTCGGCGTAGCGCTGGTGCCCATGGCCGGGTTGTGGCTGGAGCATGCGCAGGACGTGCGGATCATTGATCTGGGCGAGATGACCTTCTTCCGCGAGATCGTGCTGGTGAGCAAATACCTGCAGCGGCACACGCCACTGCTGGACCTGTTTCGCCGTTGCGTCATCGACACGCTGAATCAGCCGGCGCGCTGAGGGCCATCTGCAGACGGCTATTTGGCGAAGAGTTGACTCATGTCTTTGAAGGCCTTGAATTCCAGGGCGTTGCCGCACGGGTCGAACAGAAACATGGTCGCCTGCTCGCCGACCTGGCCCTGAAAACGGATATAGGGCTCGATCACAAACCGGGTTTCGCGGGCGCGCAGCCGCTCCGCCAGTGCTTCCCATTCCGCCCAGTGCAGGATGATGCCGAAATGCGGAACCGGCACGTCGTGACCGTCCACGGCGTTGGAATGCACGGATTCCTGGGAAGTGGTTTTCGGGTGCTCATGGATGACCAATTGATGGCCATAGAAATCGAAATCGACCCACTGCTCGCTGGAGCGGCCTTCGGAAAGACCGAAAACGTCGCCGTAGAAGTGCCGCGCGGCGGCGAGGTCGTAAACAGGAATAGCGAGGTGAAATGGCGAGAGGCTCATGGTCGATCCTTGGACGGGAATGATAGGAACGGATTGTTGACCGTGATCGACCGCTGCGAAAGCGGATATCTCTTCTGCTGAGCCTCAACTATTTCGATCAATCACGCCTTCTATTCAACGGCAGCGTTGAAATGTCCAAAGGCTCGGCAGTGGGGTAAGGCAGCTGGGCGTGCAAAAACGCCAAACGGCAAAGCAATTTTTCGCAGTGCCAATGGAACTTTAGTAGTGGCATTATGCCCTACATCCGCTCGGGCGATTTATCCCCCCCGGTTCCACTGACCTTCTTGGCTACCTCCACCATGAAAAAGCTACTGCTCGCAGCCCTTTGTCTGTCCTCTTTCGCCACCCATGCTGATGCCACGCAAATCTCCGGGGCACTGGGTGCCACCAGCCAGGGTGGCTTGACCGGCCGCGTTGCTCTGGGTTTCGACTGGGACAAGGCATGGCTGGAAAGCTCCACCGGCAAACTGACCGGCTATTGGGATCTGGGCTACACCTACTGGGAAGCGGGCAAACAGGCCGGCGCGCGCCATTCGGCGTCGTTTGCCCCGGTGTTCGTTTATGAGTTCGGCGGCGGCCCGGTCAAACCGTTTATCGAAGCGGGCGTGGGCGTTTCGCTGTTTACCGGCGCGTCCGCGGGCGATCAGACGTTTGGCTCGGCGTTCAACTTTGAAGACCGCCTCGGCGCCGGCCTGAAGTTCGGCGACGCCCAGCGCGTGGGTGTACGCGTGACGCACTATTCGAACGCGGGGATCAAAGAGCCCAATGACGGGATCGAGTCCTACGCGCTGGTTTACAGTCAGGCGCTTTGAGGGCTGAAGCTCCATGGGGCTGAGGTTCCAGCGGCAAGCGGCAAGGGGCGTGCCTGGCCCTTGAGCCAACGCCGGGCGGACGCCAGAGGGCTGCTTTTGCAGCCCTATATTTTGGGTCTCTGCCCAGGTCCCCTTGCCTGCCTCCTCGCTTTACACACCTTTCGCCTACCACCCTTTCATGACACGCCATCGGTATCACACGACCGATTGTCAGATTCCAGCGAGGCAGAGGCCTGTTTTAACCCGCAAGCCATTCATCTATGGCGCCGCTCGCCGATAGACCGGCAGACAGACTGCAATCCTTTCCCTGCAATCGCTTGAAGGCTCTACGGCATGACAAAATCCCTGAAATTCAGTCACAAGATTCTACTGGCGGCCTCGCTGGTGGTGATCGCCGCATTTACCTTGTTCACCCTCTACAACGATTATCTGCAACGGACGGCCATTCGGGATCAGTTAAGGGAAAGTCTGAATCAGACGGGCGAGAGTACGGCCGGTAACATCCAGAACTGGATGTCGGGACGCATCCTGCTGGTGGAAAACGTTGCCGAGGGCGCCGCGGTGTCGCCGTCGCCCGACGTGTTCAATCGCCTGCTGGGCCAGCCGACGCTGATCTCGACGTTCATGAGCATCTATCTGGGCAAGGCCGATGGCTCGTTCGTGACGCAACCGCCCGACGACATGCCCGGCGATTACGATCCGCGTACCCGCCCCTGGTACACCGACGCGCTGAAGGCCGGCAAGACCACCCTGACCGAGCCGTACCTGGACGCGGTCACCAAAGGCCTGATCGTGACGATTGCCACGCCGGTCAAAGGCCCCTCCGGCGTGGACGGCGTCGCGGGCGGCGACCTGAGCCTGGAAGTGCTGGTGAAGATGATCAGCGCGCTGCGCCTGCAAAACGACGGCCATGCCTTTCTGGTCGACGCCAACGGCCGCATCCTCGTGCATCCGGACACCTCGCTGGTCATGAAGACCCTGGCCGAGGTGTACCCGAACGACACACCGCGCCTGTCCCAGGACATCAGCGAAAGCGAGCACGACGGCAAGACGGAAATCCTCACCTTCGTCCACGTCAATGGTCTGCCGTCGGTCAACTGGTACGTCGGCATCTCGGTGGACAAGGCTCAGGCCTACGCCGCACTGGGCGATTTCCGTAACTCGGCGATCATCGCCACGATCATCGCCGTGGTGCTGATCATTCTGCTGCTGGGCGTGCTGCTCAGCGTGCTGATGCGTCCATTGAACACCATGGGCCGCGCCATGCACGACATCGCCGCGGGCGAAGGCGATCTGACCAAACGTCTGGAGGTCCTCAGCCAGGACGAATTCGGCTACCTGGGCAACGGCTTCAACCTGTTCGTGGAGCGGATCCATGACTCGATGCGCGAAGTGGCCTCCTCCACCGTGCAGCTCAACGAAGTCGCGTTGCGGGTGGTGAGCGCGTCGAACTCCTCGATGCTCAACTCCGACCAGCAGGCCAACCGCACCAGCAGTGTAGCGGCGGCCATCAACGAACTGGGCGCTGCCGCGCAGGAAATCGCGCAGAACGCCGCCATGGCCTCGGGCCATTCCAGCGACGCCCGCAACATGGCGTCCAACGGTCAGGCCGTGGTCGGTCAGAACATTGAGGCGATGAACCGGTTGTCGACGCGCATCAGCGGCGCCAGCGAGCAGATCGAACAGCTCAACACCAAGACCGCCAACATCGGGCAGATCCTCGAAGTCATCACCGGCATCTCCCAGCAAACCAACCTGCTGGCGCTCAACGCTGCCATCGAAGCCGCGCGCGCCGGGGAAGCCGGGCGCGGGTTTGCCGTGGTGGCTGACGAGGTCCGCAGCCTGGCGCATCGCACCCAGGAGTCGGCCAGTCAGGTGCAGAAAATGATCGAGGAGCTGCAACACGGCGCCCGTGAAGCGGTGGCAATCATGAATGACAGCCAGCGCGAGAGCCACGAAAGCGTGAGCATCGCCAACCAGGCCGGCACCAGCCTGGAAAGCGTGACGGTGCGGATCGGCGAGATCGACGCGATGAACCAGTCGGTCGCCACCGCCACCGAGGAACAGACCTCGGTGGTCGAAGCGATCAACGTCGACATCACCGAGATCAACACGCTGAACCAGGAAGGCGTGGAAAACCTGCAAGCCACGCTACGCGCCTGTTCCGACCTGGAACGTCAGTCGGCGCGCTTGACGCAGCTGGTGGGCAGTTTCCGTATCTGAGGCAAGGCGCAGCGCTGTTCGTCGCACACCTGACGCTTGATCGGTCAGCCCTTGCGAAATCAGCGCTCCGACGAAATGATGGCACTAAGACATCACCAGTGATGTCTTAGTCCGGTAACCCAGCCCTTTGGTGCAACATGCTTTCCTTTGTCCTCGATCGACCTGGCCCCCATGACGCGCAACTTCTTGCCGAGGTCGATCGCACCATCGCGTCGCGCTTTCGCAGCCTGCGTTTCAGCACCGAGCTGGAGCGTCGTTACGAGGCCGAAACGCTTGAGCAACGCCGCCAGTTTCTGTCCGCCGTGGGCATTGGCGGCATCCTCATCTACAACCTGTTCATGGTCAGCGACTGGCTGAGCCTGAACGATATGTTTACCTACGTGGCGCTGGGCCGTGTCTGCCTGATGACGCCGATCTTTATGATTCTGCTGGTCATCGCGCGGCGTGCCAGCACCCGGCGCATCGTGGAAGCGACGGCAGCCATCGGCACCGTGACGTGTTCGGTGATGCCGCTCATTGCGATGATCTACAGCGAAAGTCCGTTCCGCCTGCACTATCAACTGGGGATGCTGCTGATCATGGTGTATTGCACGGTGATCCAGCAGGTGCCGGTGCGCTGCGCAGCGGTGGCCATGGCGTGCATGCTGGTCATCCAGCTGGTAACAACCTACCTGGCTGACTTCGCTGACTTCCAGATCTGGCAGGCCAATGCGCTGTTGTTCTTCTCCACCGCGGCGTTGCTGATGATGGCGTCGTGGTTTCTGGAACACGGCAGCCGGTTGAGTTATCTGTTTGCGTTGCGCGGGCAGTTGCTGCGAGCGCAGTTGGTGGAACTGGCGCGCATCGATTCACTGACGCAATTGTTCAACCGGCGCTTTCAGGGCGAGGTGCTGGCCTCGTTGTGGAGCCGTGCGACGCAGACGCCCATGAACGTCGCGGTGATCCTGCTGGACATCGATCACTTCAAATCCTACAACGATAATTATGGGCATATGCAGGGCGACACCTGCCTGCGGCTGCTCAGTGGCGTGATTCAGCGCACAGCGCAGAAAGCCAACGCCCTGACCTTCCGCTTCGGCGGCGAGGAAATCCTCGTGCTCATGACCCACGCCCACCCGGCCCAGGCCAGGGCGCTGGCGGAAAACCTGCGCTCGGCGGTCGCCGCGCTGAATGTGCCACACCCGGTGCTGGGCGATGGCGCCAGAGTCACCATCAGTCTGGGCGTCGCCATCGCCAACGCACCCCAGACCAGCGCCGAAGTGCTCATCGCCATGGCCGACAAGGCCCTCTATGTCGCCAAGGGTGAAGGCCGCGACTGCCTGCGTTGCGCCCCGGCCGAAGTGGCCTAACGAGCTCTACCAATCGACCGCGTTCCTTTCAATCGACCGCGATCCCCCTGAATGACCGCCAACCCCCTGTAGGACCGGCTTTAGCCGGGAAAGCGTTAGATGCCACACCGCAAAATTGATGGTGTACACGCAGGCCTCTTCCCGGCTAAAGCCGGTCCTACCAATTGACCTGCATTCCTACCCAACGATACCCATCGTTCGCAGCACCCCCCCGCCCCACAAGTGCCAAAAAAGCACAGCCCCCAAAACGTCAATTAGGTGACGCGTAAAACCGCCCAAATGTGCCGGCCGTCACAAAACGACGGTTTCCCGACATACGGCGACAACTTTTCCGTTCAGTTAGGTCATACCTGCTGCAGTGCCGATTGGAAATTGGCACGCAGCGTGACCTCAGCCTGTGACCGGAGATAAGTACATGATTTATAACGTCCAAAATTTTGGCGCCAAAGGAGATGGCGTCTCTGACGACACCGCGGCCATCCAACAAGCGATTGATGCAGCTGCGGCGGCTGGCGGAGGACAAGTCTATGTACCCCCCGGGACCTACATCGTGTCGGGCGGTGAGGAACCGTCTGACGGCTGCCTCATGCTCAAGAGCAACGTCTACATGTACGGCGACGGCATGGGCGTCTCGAACATCAAGGTCGCGGACGGCTCCGACACGAAAATCACCGGCGTTATCCGCTCCGCCTACGGCGAAGAAACCCACGACTTCGGGCTGAGCAACCTCACCATCGACGGCAACCGCGACAACACCACCGGCAAGATCGATGGCTGGTTCAACGGTTTCATTCCCGGCAAGGAAGGCTACGACTCCAACGTCACCCTCGACGGCGTGGAGATCAAGGACTGTTCCGGTTACGGCTTCGACCCCCACGAACAGACCGTGAACATGGTCATCAAGAACAGCGTGTCCCATGGCAACGGTCTGGACGGCTTCGTCGCTGACTTCCTGAGCGACAGCACCTTCGAAAACAACATCGCCTACGACAACGATCGTCACGGCTTCAACGTGGTCACCAGCAGCCACGACTTCACCCTCAGCAACAACGTCGCCTATGGCAACGGCGGTGGCGGCATCGTCGTGCAGCGCGGCAGCGAGAACATCCCTTCGCCGAACAACATCACCATCACCGGCGGTGAGGTCTATAACAACGGTGCCGAAGGCGTGCTGATCAAGCTCTCCAGCGAAGTCACCATGACCGGTGTCGACATCCACGACAACGCCAGCGCCGGCGTGCGCATCTACGGCAGCAGCAACGTCGACGTGATCAACAACACCTTGAGCAACAACTCGCTGGGCGGCGGCGTACCGGAAATCATCATTCAGTCCTACGACGACAGCAACGGCGTTTCCGGCAAGTATTTCAACGGCAGCGACAACACCGTTCAGGGCAACACCATCACCGGCAGCGCGCTGTCCACCTATGGCGTGGCCGAGCGCAACGAAGACGGCACCGACCGCAACGCTATCATCGGCAACACCATCAGCCACACCACCAAGGGCGACACCCTGCTGTACGGCGATGGCAGCTACGTCAGCGCGACCGTGCCCGTTGTGGCCGTGCAAGGCACCGACGGCAACGACACCCTGCTGGGCAGCGACGCCAACGAGATCTTCTACGCCGGCGCAGGCAATGACACCGTCAACGGCGGTGGCGGCAGCGACATCCTCATCGGCGGTGCCGGGGTCGACAAGCTCACCGGCGGCGCAGGCGCGGACATCTTCCGCTTCACCAGCGAATCCGACAGCTACCGCACCGCGACCACCAGCTTCGACGACACCATCACCGACTTCGATCCGACCCAGGACAAGATCGACCTCGCCGGCCTGGGATTCACCGGGCTGGGCAATGGCCGTGGCGGCACCCTGCAGGTGAGTTACAGCGCCAGCAACGACCGCACCTACATCAAGGACTACGACGCCGACGCCAGTGGCAATCGCTTCGAACTGATCCTGGCCGGCAACCTGGTCAGCGCGCTGACCGCCGACAACTTCATCTTCAATCGCACCCTCACCGGCACCGAGGCCAACGATTCGCTGCAGGGCACTGACGGGGCCGACACACTGTTGGGCCTCGCCGGCAATGACAGCCTGGCGGGCGGCGGCGGTGACGATCGTCTCGACGGCGGCGCCGGGCAAGACACCCTCAGTGGTGGCGCCGGTGCTGACACCTTCGTGTTCTCCAGCCGCACCGACAGCTACCGCAACTACAACGCCGGCGGCGCGAATCTGGGCGACGTAATCACTGATTTCGACGTTACCGCCGACAAGATCGACCTCTCCAAGCTGGGCTTCACGGGCCTTGCCGACGGCATGAACAACACCGTCTACGCGGTGCTCAACGACGCCGGCGACAAGACCTACATCAAATCGCTGAACGCCGACGCCGAAGGCAACCGCTTCGAAGTCGCGCTGGTGGGCAACTACCTCGACAAACTGACCAGCGCCAACTTCGTGTTCGCCACCGCACCGACGGTGAATCAGGCCCCCGTGGTGGCCAACCCGCTGCTGGATCAGAACGCCACCGAGAACACGCCGTTCAGCTACGTCGTGCCGGGCACCAGCTTCACCGATCCGGACAACGACAACCTCAGCTACACCGCCACCCTGGCCGACGGCACCGCCCTGCCCGCCTGGCTGACCTTCGACGCCGTGACCCGCACCTTCAGCGGCACGCCGGGCAACACCGCGTCGGGCACCTACGCGATCAAGATCACCGCGAGCGACGCCAGCAACGCCACGGTCAGCGACAGCTTCACCCTCGCCGTGCAGGACGTGCCAGTCACGCCGGGCGAGATCAACGGCACGCCGGGCAACGACACGCTGACCGGCACCACCGGCAACGATCAGCTCTTCGGCGGCGCGGGCAACGACACCCTGAATGGTGGCGACGGCAACGACGTGCTCATCGGTGGCGCCGGTGCCGACAAACTCACCGGCGGCGCGGGCGCGGACGTGTTCCGCTTCACGTCGACCCAGGACAGTTACCGCACGGCGACCACCAGCGCCAGCGACCAGATCCTCGATTTCGATGCCGCCGCCGATAGAATCGACGTCTCGGCCCTGGGCTACAGCGGCCTGGGCAACGGCCTCAACGGCACGCTGCAGGTGACCTACAACGCCAGCACCAACCGCACCTACGTGAAAGACAACGTCGCGGACGCCAGCGGCAACCGTTTCGAACTGTCCCTGGCGGGTAATCTGGCCAGCAGCCTTAACGCCAGTCACTTTGTCTTCGCCAGCCAGAACGTGCCCGTCAACGTGGCGCCGGTGGTGGTGATTCCGCTGCTGGACCAGAACGCGACGGAAAATTCGCCGTTCACCTACGCGGTCACCAGCAACAGCTTCTCCGACGGCAACAACGACACGCTGACCTACACCGCGACCCTGGCCGATGGCAGCGCCCTCCCGGACTGGCTCAGCTTCGACAGCACCCGCCTGACCTTCAGCGGCACGCCCACCAGCACTGCCTCAGGCAACTACACCCTGCTGATCAAGGCGACTGATCCGTCGGGCGCGTCCGTCAGTGACAGCTTTGCCCTCGCCGTGGCCGATGCGCCGGCCAGCACCATCACCGGCACCGACAATGGCGAAGCGATCGCCGGCACCGCAGGCGCCGACCTGATCCTCGGGCTGGGCGGCAACGACACCATTCGCGCCGGCGCAGGACCGGACATCATCGACGGCGGTGCAGGTCGCGACTCGCTGTACGGCGGCGACGGTGCCGACACCTTCCGCTACACCAGCGTCCAGGACAGCTACCGCGACTACAACACCGGCGGCGTCACCGCCACCGACACGGTTTACGATTTCACCCACGGCGTGGACAAGATCGACGTCTCCGCCCTGGGCTTCCTCGGCCTGGGCGACGGCAGCAACGGCACGCTGTACCTGAGCCTGAACGCAGCCGGCGACAAGACCTACATCAAATCCAGCGTCCCTGACGCCGACGGTCACCGCTTCGAGATCGCCTTGAGCGGCAACTACGTGAACACCCTCACGGCGGACGATTTCGTGTTCGGCTCCCGGGCCGACCAGGACATCCTGTTCCTGCCGACCCTGGGCCAGTCCAACGCACGTCTGCTGCGCATGACCGAAGACGACAGCCAGTCCGGCACCACCATGCTGGTCGACGGCCTGAGCAAGTACACCACCTACGACGTGCGCAGCCAGTTCAACGACGCCGACGGCAATGGCATCGACATCGCGGTGGGCGGCAGCACCGTCAACGGCATGTCGACCCTCAGCGCCGACGAACTGAAACTGTGCTGGTGGCTGACCGACACCGACCAGCCGGGCCCTGCCTTGTTGCGCGCCGCGGCCCTGTTGAACGACCAGCTCACCGAGCTGAAAGCGGTCGACAACGTGACCATGGGCATCATCTGGGGCCAGGGCGAAGAAGCAGCGCAGGAAATCGCCCGCGCCTCGGACAAAGAGGCCGCCGCGGCGGCGTACAAGGCCGCGACTTTGTCGGTGTTCGATTACCTGCACGCGCAGTTCGGCAACTTCAACGTCTACATGATGGAAACCGGCCACTACGACCAGGACGCGGCCCGCGCCCGCGGTTTCTCGGAAGAGAAGATCGCCGGCATCGTCGAGGGCGTCGGCTATGTCCGTGCCACCCAGGAAGCGATTGCCGCCCAGCGTGACGACGTGAAGATTGCGGTGGACTACACCGATCTGCCCCTGCGCCACGAGGTCGACCCGCTGGTCTATCCCGATGACGTCTGGCACTTGCACGAAGAGTCTGCCGAGATCGTCGGTCAGCGTCTGGCCGACTACATCGCCGACGACCTGGGCTTCAAAGGCGACCCGAGCGACAACAACAGCGTGCAGGCCATCTTCGACGGCGCGCAGAACGAAGGCGGCCTGATCTTCGGCACCGACCAGGACGACACCCTGGTGGGCTCGGCCGGCAATGACACGCTGGACGGCGACCTTGGCGCCGACAGCATGACGGGCGGCGACGGCAATGACATTTACATCGTCGACAACGCCTTCGACAGCATCACCGAAAGCAGCGACTCGCCGTCGCAGATCGACACCGTGCAGGCGTCGGTCAGCTGGACCCTCGGCGCGAATCTGGAAAACCTGGTGCTCACCGGCGTTTCGGCCATCGACGGCAACGGCAACGAGCTGCGCAACTTCATCACCGGCAACGCGGCAGCCAACGTGATCGACGGCGCAGGCGGTGCCGACAGCATGAGCGGCGGCAACGGCAACGACACGTACTACGTCGACGACAGCGGCGACAGCGTGATCGAAAGCAACGCCGATCGCGTCTCCGGCGGCGTCGACAGTGTGCACAGCACCCTGGCGACGTTCACCTTGGGCAATAACGTCGAAAACCTGTACATCGACAGCATTGACGCGGCGAACGGCATCGGTAACGCCCTGGACAACGTGCTGTTCGCCGGCAGCGGCGATAACGTGCTGGACGGGCGCGGCGGCAACGACACGGTGTCCTACTACGGCGCGCAGGCCGGCATCACCGCCACCCTGTCGACCTCGGCGCAGCAGAACACCGGCGGCTCAGGCCTCGACACGCTGAAGAGCGTCGAAAACCTGATCGGCAGCGCCTTCGACGACAACCTGACCGGCAACAGCGGCGCCAACGTGCTCAACGGCGGTGCCGGCAACGACACGCTGATCGGCGGCTCGGGCAATGACCGTTTGATCGGCGGCGCTGGCACTGACACGCTCACCGGCGGCACCGGGTCGGACACCTACGTGTTCGACTCCATCGCCGACATGGGCGTCGGGGCGTTGCGCGACGTGATCAATGGCTTCAAGAGCGCCGAAGGCGACCTGCTCGACTTCAGCGCCCTGGACGCCAATCCGCAGACCCCGGGGATCGACGCGTTTACTTTCATCGGCAGCAACGCCTTTGACAGCAACGACGCGACCGGGCAAATCCGCTTCGCTGACGGGATTCTCTACGGCAGCATCAACGCCGACGCGGCCCCGGATTTCGAAATCCAGTTGGTCGGCGTCAAGGAGCTGCACGTCACTGACCTCGTTGCCTGATTGATCGCGTAACACAAAAACGGCCTCCGCAATGGAGGCCGTTTTTTTTAAGGATCGCTCACCTACCGGCTCCTTCCCGGCTGAAGCCGGTCCCACTAAAAGCATCGCGTGCCTCCAATGTGGCTGACTGAGTCCCGGACAGCGCGACCGCATATCCCTCGTAGGACCGGCTTTAGCCGGGAAGACGTCAGATGCCTCACCGCAAGATCCGCTGCGTACTCAATGGCCTCTTCCCGGCTGAAGCCGGTCCCACTAAAAGCATCGCGTGCATGCGATGTGACTGACTGAAATCCGGACGGCGCGACCGCATATCCCTCTTAGGACCGGCTTTAGCCGGGAAGACGTCAGATGCCTCACCGCAAAATCCGTTGCGGACTCAATGGCCTATTCCCGGCTGAAGCCGGTCCCACTAAAAGCATCGCGTGCCTCCAATGTGACCGACTGAAACCCGGACGGCGCGACCGCATATCCCTCATAGGACTGGCTTTAGCCGGGAAGACGTCAGATGCCCCAACGCAAGATCCGCTGCGTACTCAATGGCCTATTCCCGGCTGAAGCCGCTCCCACCAAAAGCATCGCGTACCTCCAATGTGACTGACTGAAACCCGGACGGCGCGACCGCATATCCCTCGTAGGACCGGCTTTAGCCGGGAAGACGTCAGATGCCTCAACGCAAAATTCGCTGCGGACTCAATGGCCTCTTCCCGGCTGAAGCCCGTCCCACTAAAAGCATCGCGTACCTCCAATGTGACTGACTGAAACCCGGACGGCGCGACCGCATATCCCTCGTAGGACCGGCTTTAGCCGGGAAGGCGTCAGGTGCCTCAACGCAAGATCCGCTGCGTACTCAATGGCCTATTCCCGGCTGAAGCCGGTCCCACTGAAAGCATCGCGTGCATGCGATGTGACTGACTGAACCTCGGACGGCGCGACCGCATACCCCCCGTAGGACTGGCTTTAGCCGGGAAGGCGTCAGGTGCCTCAACGCAAGATCCGCTGCGTACTCAATGGCCTCTTCCCGGCTGAAGCCGCTCCCACCAAAAGCATCGCGTGCCTCCAATGTGACCGACTGAGTCCCGGACAGCGCGACCGCATATCCCCTGTAGGACTGGCTTTAGCCGGGAAGACGTCAGATGCGTAAACGCAAGATCCGCTGCGGACTCAATGGCCTATTCCCGGCTGAAGCCGCTCCCACTAAAAGCAGACGGTTACAACGATCCATTTTAGGCATCAGCGGCAGACGCAAACCCAGTAGGAGCCGGCTTGTTGTGGCGGCTACCCTCCCGGCGGTCGGGTCACGCTGTACGATTTTCAGGCCACGCGGCGTCGATTGAATCGAAATAAGCGCCATTCATCTCCGACAGCTGTCGATCATCGACTGCCCTGCAACTCGATGGAATTTTCGCGAACTGCCTCCCTCTGACCTACATATCAAGAAAAGTCAGCAGGCTACCCATGACCTCTTTACAGCTACTGTCCGAGCGTTCTGCCACGGCGCACCTATCCAACGGCGCCCACCATTCGCTGTACGCCCGTCTGCTGCGCGGACAGGTGGACAGCGAGCGGGACAACGTTCGCGACTTCCTCCAGGAGCAACTGGAGAAGGCGAATACGCTGCCGTCAAACCTGCCTGCTGACCTCAACGATCTGTCGGCATGGGTGGCCAGTAACAGCCATTCCGTGGCCGAGCAGTATGGCGTCTATCTCGAGGAACGCCGCGCCGGCGGGCCCAGGAAGTTCTTCACCAACAAAGCTCACGCGCTGTTCTTTCTGCAAAGTGTTGCGCCGAGCAAGCTGGTAGATGGCGCCTGGCTGTACGGCACGGTGAAGCATGCCAACGACTGGCGCTATCACGGCTTGATCCGCACCTACCTTGAAGAGCTGGGCGACGGCGAGCCTGCGCTGAATCACGTCGTGCTGTACCGCAATTTGCTCACCGAACACGATTGCGCGCCCATCGCGCCACTGGATGATGCGCTCTATCTGCAAGGCGCCATTCAACTGGGGCTCGGCCATTTGAGCGACGAATTCCTGCCGGAAGTGTTGGGCTATAACCTGGGCTACGAACAACTGCCGCTGCACCTGCTGATTACTGCCTTCGAGCTGAGTGAACTGGGTATCGACCCGTATTATTTCACCTTGCACGTGACCATCGACAACGCCAGCTCCGGCCACGCCCATAAGGCGGTGCAGGCCGTGCTGGATCTGTTGCCGAACGACGACAGCAAGGATGAGTTCTTCCAGCGTCTGCGCGCAGGCTACCTGCTCAACGATCTGGGCATTGGTTCGACCGACATCGTCCGCGCCTTCGATCTGGAAGAAGAAGTGGTCTCGATGCTGGAGACCAAAAGCACCTTCGGCCAGCACATGCATTCCGATTACTGCCGCCTTGAAGGCCGGACCATCAACGACTGGCTCGCCACCCCTGGCCAGAGTCGCCAGCTGCTGAGTGCGCTGGAGGACCGTGGCTGGATCAAGCGCAATCAAGACCCGCAGGACAGCCGCTTCTGGCAACTGATCGACGGTCCCGGCGCCGTGATGTTCGGTGTGTTCAGCGGCTATGAGATGCAGCTGCTCAAAGACTGGATCGCCGGTGACTGGCAGGCCTCCGAGCAGAGCAATCCGTTTCGCGCGCGCTTTCGCCGTCGCCCGGTGGCCGCGGCCGACATCAGCCAGCCGCGCAATACCCCGTCCCTGCCGCTCGAGCGACTGGTCCAGTTGATCGCCCCCGATTCCCATTCAACGCCTGAAGGTCTGGCGGCCACTCGAATCTATGCTCGCCAGCTGGCGCAAGGAAGCCTGACGCAATGAACCAGCAGACACTGCTTGAACCGAACCTTGATCAGTCTGCGCCGGACATGCCGGAAATGACCGACGCAAGCCACGACCTCGCGCTGCTCCAACTGGGACATCGTCTGCAGGACGGCGGCTATCGTTTCACCACGGTCACGCCGCTGACCCATCAACGGGTCAACGCCCGTGAACAGAACCGCGAGGCCCGCAGCCTGCGCGACGTCTTCGGCTGGAGCCGCCCGTTCGTAAGCGGGTTGCTGGACGAAGCCGAACTCGAAGCACTGCTTGCCGCGGGTGTGCTGCGGGCCCACGCCGGCATGTGGGTCAGTGAAGTGCGTTGGTCGAGCCTTGATGACTTGCTGTTCGTCCACTCCGCCTTCCCCACCGTGGCTCACGATTCGGTGTTCTTCGGCCCCGACACCTATCGCTTTGCCCAGGCCATTGAAGAACACCTGCGCACCTCGACCCACCCGATTCGTACTGCCGTCGACATCGGCTGTGGCAGTGGCGTCGGCGCGATCCTCATCGGCCGTGCCCGACGGGATGCGAGTGTGCTGGCGGTTGACATTAACCCCACTGCCCTGCGGTTCACTGCCGTGAACGCGTCGCTGGCCCAGGCCGACAACGTGGTCGCTTACCACAGCGACATCCTGGCGGGCACCACCGGGGAGTTCGACTTGATCGTCGCCAACCCGCCGTACATGAAGGACACCCAGGAACGCGCTTACCGCCACGGTGGCGAACAACTGGGCTCCGAGCTGTCCGTGCGCATCCTGGCGCAAGCCATTGAGCGACTGGCGCCGGGCGGCAGCGTATTGCTGTACACCGGCGCGCCCTCGGTCGACGGCGTTGATCTGTTCCTCGAACAGGCGCGCGCACTCGTTGATCGTCCTGATCTCGCCTGGTCCTATCGCGAGATGGACCCTGACGTGTTCGGTGAAGAGCTGGAAACCGACACGTACCAGGACGCTGACCGCATCGCTGCCGTGGTGCTGACGGTCACGCGGATTCAGTGAAATACCCAACGACGCCGGACGGTCGCTATTTCGTCGTCAAGGGCCAACTGTGGCGCTGCAGCAACCCGGCCCTCGGCGAAGAAGAGCGCCAGCAGTGGGTCAATGCGCTGATGAAGGCGCGGCAGGCCGTCAAAGCCGCCAAACGGGCCGATGACGCTACCGCGCTCCAGGGGGCTCGCGCTTCGGTCAATGCGGCGAAGATTGCACTGGGCGAGCGCGGTCCGGTCTGGTGGTCGGACGGTGCGGCGGACTTCAATCGCTTCAAGGCTGTGAATACGCCTTATCGGAACTGGTTTGAATCGCTCTGACACAGAGTTGCGGACGGTTTAAGGCGTTCCACAGGCGACCTGACAGCAGCTGGTTATGAAATTCTCTGAACGATTAATGTGATCAGTGCGTCGGATTAGTTGCTGGCACTCAAGCCACGTCAAGGACAGAAGAGGAACTTCACTATGGCAAATCTTATTCAGACTTCCGCACTCGCATTGTTGATGGCTATCGGTAGCCAAGGCGCTTTTGCAGCCCAAGACAACGACGACTTCGTGGAAGATGCATCCGCCAAAGGTGTGGCAGAAGTTGAAGCCGGTAAACTCGCACTGGAGAAAGGCACTTCCGCTGATGTGAAAGCCTTCGCGGAAATGATGGTCAAAGATCACACGGCCGCCAATACCAAATTGAAAGGCATTGCTGACACCAAGAAGCTGGAAGTGTCTGATAACGCCATGCTCATGGACAAAGCCAAAGCGATGATTCTTGAGCTGCGCAGTTCGAAGTCGTTTGATCAGGCGTATGCGAACAACCAGGTTGTCGCCCATGAACAAACCATCGAGCTGTTCAAGAAAGAAGCCGCTGAAGGCAAAGACGCTGATCTGAAAGCGTTCGCGACCGCTACGTTGCCAAAGCTGGAAGAGCACCTGACCCACGCCAAGGCCTTGGCCAAAGCACACGGCGGTGACGCTGCTAAATAATTCGGAGGAAGCCTGTCACGGGCTGATTCGAATCTTTAGTTGAAGGAGGCAGGGTTTAGACACCCTGCCTTTTTCATGTCTGTCAGTGTGTGATCAAGCAATCCGCGCCTGCCCCCCTATAACGTGAGGCCCGACATGAGCAATGCGACCCGCAATCAAATGGCTGTTGTCCTCAATCAACTGGACGAACTTCGCGGCAGCGTTAACGAACTGTTCCGGCTTGAACTGGCCGAAGTCACCGAGCTGACCGGCCACCAGACGGTGGACGATAAACAGAGCATCGCCCAATGCTTTGCTACGCTGGAAGCGTCTATCGTGGACATGGAACAGACCCTGGCGATGCTGGCGGAAGCGACGGAGCAGCGTGGGGCTGTATAGCGCGTCTACGCTCTGCGCCAGGCCGTCGATTTTGCAGTGTCTTGGCCGACGCCTTCCCGGCTAAAGCCAGTCCCACTATCGGGCCGCGCTGCACCCGTAGGACCGGCTTCAGCCGGGAATTGGCCCGTTCAGGCGCGGATATTGTACGGTGTGCCAGTTGACGCCTTCCCGGCTAAAGCCGGTCCGACTATCAGACCGCGCTGCACGCGTAGGACCGGCTTCAGCCGGGAACTGGCCCGTTCAGACGCCGATATTTTGCGGTGTGCCACTTGATGCCTTCCCGGCTAAAGCCGGTCCTACTATCGGGCCGCGCTGCACCCGTAGAATCGGCTTCAGCCGGGAAATGGCCCGTTCAGGCG
The DNA here is from genome assembly GCF_053903055.1 of Pseudomonas sp. AK106. NCBI lineage: Bacteria > Pseudomonadati > Pseudomonadota > Gammaproteobacteria > Pseudomonadales > Pseudomonadaceae > Pseudomonas > Pseudomonas sp. AK106. Next base: position 2,287,874 of record NZ_CP096426.1, on the reverse strand, counting down.
CCGATATTGTGCGGTGTGCCACTTGACGCCTTCCCGGCTAAAGCCAGTCCCGCTGTTGAGCCGCGCTACACACGTAGGACCGGCTTCAGCCGGGAATTGGCCCGTTCAGGCGCCGATATTGTACGGTGTGCCACTTGACGCCTTCCCGGCTAAAGCCGGTCCTACTATCAGACCGCGCTGCACGCGTAGGAACGGCTTCAGCCGGGAACTGGCCCGTTCAGGCGCGGATATTGTACGGTGTGCCACTTGACGCCTTCCCGGCTAGAGCCAGTCCGGCTGTTGAGCCGCGCTGCACCTGTGGGACCGGCTTCAGCCGGGAATTGGCCCGTTCAGGCACCCCCATTGTTGCGGGTGTCAGTAGAGGATCGAACCGATACCGGAACTCCGCCCGCGCCGCGAACTCTGCGTTTAACAGACACAGGCTGCAGGCTGAGGGATTTCCATGAGTGCCGGACTGGACGAATACAACCGCAAGCGCGATTTCGACGCGACGCCCGAGCCGTCAGGCAGCGCGAAGAAAAAACGCGCTTCGAGCAAAAAAGCAGCCCATGCCCTGCAGTTCTGCATCCAGAAGCATGACGCCTCCCGCCTGCATTACGACTTCCGCCTCGAAATCGATGGCACGCTGAAAAGCTGGGCCGTGCCCAAGGGCCCCTCGCTGGACCCGGGAGCCAAGCGCCTGGCGGTGCACGTTGAAGATCACCCGGTCGAATACGCCACCTTCGAGGGCAGCATCCCCGAAGGGCATTACGGTGCCGGCGACGTCATCGTCTGGGACCGCGGCGTGTGGACACCCCTCACCGACCCTGCCGAGGCCTACGCCAAGGGCAAACTCAAATTTGAACTGCAGGGCGAGAAGCTCGGCGGCGTGTGGAACCTGGTCAAGACGCACATTCCCGGCAAGCAGGAGCAGTGGTTCCTGATCAAGCATCAGGACGAATTTGCCCGCCCGGAAAGCGATTACGACGTGGTCAGGGAACTGCCCGACAGCGTGCTCAGCGAGCGCACCCTGATCCCCAAAAAACGCGGGAGCAAAACGGCAGCAACGTCAAAGTCGGCAGCGCCCAAGCCTGACAAGCCCAAAGCGGTAGAGAAAGTCCCCGCCCCCCGGAAGAAATCCGCCAAGGCGCAACTGGTCGGCGCCGAACCTGGTGATATCCCGGATCTCATCAAGCCCGAACTGGCGACGCTGGTTGAGTCCGCGCCGGAGGGCGACTGGCGCTACGAGATCAAGTTCGATGGCTACCGGGTCATGGCGCGAGTCGCCGAGGGCAACGTGCAGCTGTTCACCCGCAATGGCCATGACTGGACGCACAAACTGCCGCACCAGGCCGACGCCATCGCCGGACTGGGCCTTGAATCAGCCTGGCTCGACGGCGAGATGGTCGTCGCCAACGACGAAGGCGTGCCCGACTTCCAGGCCCTGCAGAACGCCTTCGAGGCCGGTCGTAGCGGCAACATTATTTATTACCTGTTCGACATGCCCTTTCTCAACGGCATGGACCTGCGCGAAGTGCCGCTGGAACAGCGTCGCGCCGCGCTGTCCAAGGTGCTAGAGCGGACCGACGACGAGGTGCTCAGGTATTCCGAAGACTTCGCCGAAGTGCCGGAAGTCCTGCTCAACAGCGCCTGCCAGATGAAAATGGAAGGCCTGATCGGCAAGCGCGCCGGCAGCCCTTACCTGTCGCGCCGCAGCGGTGACTGGATCAAGCTCAAGTGCAAGCGCCGCCAGGAATTCGTCGTCGTGGGCTACACCGATCCCAAGGGCGCGCGCAGCAAATTCGGCGCATTGCTCTTGGGTTTGCACGATGCCGACAGTGGCGAACTGAGGTACGCCGGCAAGGTCGGAACCGGTTTCAATGAAGCGACATTGGGCACGATCTACGACCAACTGGCGCCGCTCCACGGCAAGAAGGCTGCGGTGGTCAATCCGCCCACCGGCTTTGAAGCCAAGGGCGTGCACTGGCTCAAACCAGTGCTGCTGGCCGAAGTGGCGTTTGCCGAGATCACCAAAGACGGATCGGTCCGGCACGCTGTTTTCCATGGCCTGCGCACCGACAAGCCTGCGGAGTCGATCACCGAGGAGCTACCGGCGCCGGCGCCATCAACCGATCAAACGTCGAAGCCCGGGCAGGCGTCAGACGTGCCAGAAGCACGGTCGGAAGACACGCCAAAACCTGCGACCCCGCGTAAGCGCGCGAAGGCATCCAAGCCTGTCAACGCCGAAGAAGGTCCGCATGAGTCCGACGCCGCCGACACCCGAACAGGCAAGATTCGCCTGACCCACCCCGAGCGAGTGATCGATCCCACCAGCGGCGCGACCAAGCGCGACCTCGCCGATTACTACATCCGCATTTCCGAATGGCTGCTGCCGCAACTGGCCCAACGCCCGGTGGCGCTGGTGCGGGCACCGGAGGGCATCGGCGGCGAGCTGTTCTTTCAGAAAAACGCCGACCGCCTCGCCATCCCCGGCATCGAGACCATGGGCAAGGAATACACCGGCCATCCGGTGATGCTGATCAACAACATCGAAGCACTGATCGGTGCGGTGCAGATGAGTGCCATGGAGCTGCACACGTGGAACGCCGTCGCCAAGAACCTTGAGCGGCCGGACCGCTTCATACTTGACCTCGACCCCGATCCGGCGCTGCCCTGGAAAACCATGGTGGAAGCCACGCAACTGACCTTGGCTGTGCTGGATGAACTGGGGCTCAAATCGTTCCTGAAAACCAGCGGCGGCAAGGGGATTCATGTGGTCGTGCCGCTGACGCCGAAAGCGGACTGGGACGCCGTGAAGGATTTCAGTCATGCCATCGTCAAGCACATCGCCAGGCTGCTGCCGGAGCGGTTTTCGGCGGTGGCCGGGCCGAAGAACCGCATTGGCAAGATCTTCATCGACTACCTGCGCAACGGCCTCGGCGCCACCACGATTTGCGCGTACTCGGTGCGCACCCGGGAGGGCCTGCCGGTGTCGGTACCGATCTATCGCGAAGAACTGCTGGAGATCAAAGGCGCCAACGCCTGGGACATCAACACCGTCCACGAACGTCTCGCCGAACTGGACAGCGACCCGTGGGCGGACCTGGGCAAAACACGCCAGACCATCACCCCCGACATGCGCAAACGGGTTGGGCTTAAATAACCCATCCGCGACGCGGGCTTCCTGTAGAACCGCGATGACGTAGTAGGACCGGCTTTAGCCGGGAAAGGGTCGGCAGCCACACTGCAAAGATGATGGTGTCTACACAGGCCCCTTCCCGGCTGAAGCCGGTCGCACAGAAGCACCGCGATGACAGAGTAGGACCGGCTTTAGCCGGGAAAGGGTCGGCAGCCACACTGCAAAGATGATGGTGTCTACACAGGCCTCTTCCCGGCTGAAGCCGGTCCTACCAGCACCAAACGCACCGCTAATCCCCCACCGCTGCAAAGTCCTGAACTAAACCCCTCGCCGCCTGCTCCGCTACTTAGTTGCCCCTAATTAATCGCGGAGAAAAACCACAATGAGAGCACTCACCTACCACGGCGCCCATGACGTGAAAGTCGATACCGTCCCCGATCCGGTCATCGAACAGGCTGACGACATCATCCTGCGCGTGACCGCCACCGCAATCTGCGGCTCCGACCTGCACCTCTACCGCGGCAAAATCCCCACCGTCGAACACGGCGATATCTTCGGCCACGAATTCATGGGCATCGTCGAAGACACCGGTTCAGCCGTGACCGCCGTGCAGCGCGGCGACCGGGTTGTCATTCCCTTCGTCATTGCCTGCGGCGAATGCTTCTTCTGCAACATGGACCTGTACGCCGCCTGCGAAACCACCAACACCGGTCGCGGCGCGATCATCAACAAGAAGGCCATTCCACCGGGGGCTGCGCTGTTCGGCTTCAGCCACTTGTACGGCGGCATCCCTGGCGGCCAGGCCGAATACGTGCGCGTGCCGAAAGCCAACACCGGACCGTTCAAGGTCCCTGGCACGCTGTCGGACGAAAAGGTGCTGTTCCTCTCCGACATCCTGCCCACCGGTTACCAGGCGGTCCTGAACACCGGCATCGGCCAGGGTTCGAGCATCGCCATCTACGGCGCGGGTCCTGTGGGGTTGATGGCTGCGGCCGTGGCCCGGATGCTCGGCGCCGATCAGATCTTCATGGTGGACCATCACGCTTACCGACTGGCGTACGCCCAAGCCACCTACGGCGTGATCCCGATCAACTTCGATGAAGACGACGACCCGGCCGATACCATCATTCGTCAGACCAAGGGCATGCGCGGTGTGGACGGCGTGGTCGATGCGGTGGGTTTCGAAGCCAAAGGCAGCACCACCGAAACCATTCTGACCAACCTGAAAATCGAAGGCAGCAGCGGTAAGGCGCTGCGCCAGTGCATTGCTGCCGTGCGCCGTGGCGGCGTGGTCAGCGTGCCGGGTGTGTACGCCGGTTTCATCCACGGCTTCCTGTTCGGCGATGCGTTCGACAAGGGCCTGACCTTCAAAATGGGCCAGACCCACGTGCAGCGCTACCTGCCGGAATTGCTGGAACACATTGAAGCCGGCCGTCTCGCGCCCGAAGCGATCATCAGCCACCGCATGTCTCTGGAGCAGGCCGCTGAAGGCTACAAGATTTTCGACAAGAAACAGGAAGACTGCCGCAAGGTCATCCTGACCCCCGGCAGCCCGGACATCCCTTTGGCTGCATCCGTGACCGAAACTGAAACGGGTACTGCAACGGTTACCGGCATCCCCGCCATGTAATCCCGCGCGGAACGAGGACAATGAAATGGACACGCTGTTCTCGGCCGCCCTGGTGGTCATCATCCTTCTGATCGACGTGTGGGCCATCGCCAATGTCTGGCGCGGTCCCGAATCGCCCTGGACCAAAATCGGCTGGGTGGTGCTGATCTTCATTTCCCCAGTGATCGGCGTTGCCATCTGGGGCATCGCCGGGCCACGGGGCATAGCCAGAGCCCCCACGTCCAGGGTACGCCGCAAGGGCTGAAGCGCTGCGAGGGCTGCCTCCTCTGCTGCGCGGCGAGCAGGCGCGAGTCCTGGGCGCGACGCAGCAGTCCATCCATGATCAGTTACAGGATCGGCTTGCCGCCGGTCACCCCATAACGTGTGCCCGAAATGTAACTGCCTTCGTCGGAGCCCAGCAGTACGTAGATCGGTGCGACCTCCACCGGCTGACCCGGACGGCCAAGTGGCGTCTCCTCGCCGAAGCTTTTCACGTCTTCGTCGGTCATGGTCGACACAATCAGCGGCGTCCAGATCGGGCCGGGCGCGACGCTGTTCACGCGAATGCCGCGCTCACCGAGCAACTGCGCCAGGCCAGCGGTGAAGTTGGCGATGGCGCCCTTGGTGGCCGCATAAGGCAGCAGCGTCGGCTTCGGCGAATCGGAATTGACCGAACTGGTGTTGATGATCGAACTGCCCGCAGTCATGTGGGGCACCGCCGCCTTGCAGATGCGAAACATCGCGGTGACGTTGATATCGAAGGTTTTCACCCATTCCTCGTCGGAGATTTCCTCAAGAGATGCGTGGGACATCTGGAACGCGGCGTTATTGACCAGCACGTCGATGCGGCCGAACTTCCTCACCGTTTCATCGACGATGGCCAGGCACTGCGCCTTCTCGGCCAGATCGCCCGGCAGCAGCAGGCACTGACGGCCCGCCTCCTCCACCCAGCGTGCGGTTTCCTTGGCATCTTCGTGTTCATCGAGGTACGAAATCGCCACGTCAGCGCCTTCACGGGCGTAGGCGATAGCGACTGCACGGCCAATGCCGCTGTCGCCGCCGGTGATCAGCGCAATCTTGTTGCTCATGCGGCCCGAGCCCTTGTAGCGGGTCTCGCCGCAGTCCGGGTAGGGGTCCATTCGGCTCTGATCGCCAGGAACAGGCTGCTGTTGAGGCTTGAACGGCGGTTTCGGGTAATCAGTCATGGGGCTCTCCTTGAAATGTTCCAACCCAAACGGTCAGCGTTAAAAGTGGACTGAACGACCGGGGACGAGTTCGGAGTTTTTTTGCAGCGGCCCTGCTCGACGATTTGCCAGATGTTCCAGCGCCGGGGTTGATTGTTCCCGCAACGGAAACACTGTATTGCGAAATGATAGCTAGCTAACGGTTAACCTCACTGCTAGTTTCAATGACGTTGAATCCGCCGATTTGACAACCCCCCCGGAGCCGCCTTCACGTCAGAGATAACGTGACGGCGGCTCGCTTTTTGTGGACAGCCCCAGGCGCATTGGCACGAATTTTCTGATCGGACCCCTGCTCACTCGGCCGGCCACAACGCTGTCAAGCCTCCCTTTTCCCTTCCGAGTCGGACATCATGGCCGTCGGCCATTCCTGGCCGGTCATCCACACATTCGTAGAAGAGAACGCCCATGGCCAACCACGACATCACCTTCACGCCGGATCCTGACGCCGATTCCATCTCCTCGGACGTCGCCGGTTTCGGCGGTCTGCTGGTTTCCACGCAGATCCCAACGCGCGCCGACGGCAGCCTGGAACTGGGCGGTATCGTCGAGCAGAGCGAATGCACGTTGCAGGCGTTGAAAGGGGCACTGGAGCGGGCCGGCAGTTCCATGGACCGCGTGCTCCACCTGACCATCTACCTCACCGACATGGCCGATCGCGCCGCATTCAACGAAGTCTACACACGCTTTTTCGCCAAACCCTGGCCTGTGCGCGCCGCAGTGGGCGTCGCCGCGTTGGCCGTCGAAGGCATGCGCGTGGAAGTCACGGCGATGGCCGCCAAGGCCTGATCACGCGGGTTTCCGGCGCCCCCACCCCACGGGCGGGCGCCATCGGGCAGCAGACGGGTGCCGGTCAGGCGTTTCGCCGCTACAATGCGCGCCTTGACCGTGACCGTGCCGACTAAAAAAATATGTCTCTGCCCAAACATCACCTGGAATTGCTCAGCCCTGCCCGCGACGTGGCCATTGCCCGCGAGGCCATTCTGCATGGCGCTGACGCGATCTACATTGGCGGCCCGAGCTTCGGCGCGCGCCACAACGCGGCCAACGACGTCAGCGAAATCGCCCAACTGGTCGAGTTCGCCCGCCGTTACCACGCCCGCGTCTTCACCACCATCAACACCATCCTTCACGACAACGAACTTGAACCGGCGCGCAAGCTGATCCATCAGCTCTACGACGCTGGCGTCGACGCGCTGATCGTGCAGGACCTCGGCGTGATGGAGCTGGACATTCCGCCCATCGAGCTGCACGCCAGCACCCAGACCGACATCCGCACCATGGAGCGGGCACGCTTTCTCGATCAGGCCGGCTTCTCGCAGCTGGTGCTGGCCCGTGAGCTGAACCTCCAGGAAATCCGCGCCATCGCCGACGAAACCGATGCCGCCATCGAATTCTTCATTCACGGCGCGCTGTGCGTAGCTTTCTCCGGTCAGTGCAATATTTCCCACGCACACACCGGGCGCAGTGCCAACCGTGGCGACTGCTCCCAGGCCTGCCGTCTGCCCTACACGCTGAAAGACGATCAGGGCCGCGTGGTTGCCTACGAAAAGCACCTGCTGTCGATGAAAGACAACAACCAGAGCGCCAACCTGCGCGCACTGGTGGATGCCGGCGTGCGTTCGTTCAAGATAGAAGGCCGCTACAAGGACATGGGCTATGTGAAGAACATCACGGCCTACTACCGTCAGCGTCTGGACGAGATCCTCGAAGACCGTCCGGACCTGGCCCGCGCCTCCAGCGGCCGCACCGCGCACTTCTTCCTGCCGGACCCGGACAAGACTTTCCACCGGGGCAGCACCGACTATTTCGTCACCGACCGCAAGGTCGACATCGGCGCGTTCGATTCGCCGACCTTCACCGGCCTGCTGGTCGGCGTGGTCGAGAAAGTCGGCAAGCGTGACTTGCAGGTGGTGACCCATGAGCCGCTGTCCAACGGTGACGGCCTCAATGTGCTGGTCAAGCGCGAAGTGGTGGGTTTCCGCGCCAACATCGCCGAGCCAAAAGGTGAGTTCGAAGAAGACGGCGAGAAGCGCTACCGCTACCGCGTCGAGCCGAACGAGATGCCAAAAGGTTTGCAACTGCGGCCCAACCATCCGCTCAGTCGCAACCTCGATCACAACTGGCAACAGGCTTTGCAGAAGACCTCGGCCGAACGCCGCATCGGCCTGTCATGGGTGGCGCGCCTGCGTGAAGAGCGTCTGGAACTGGTCGCCACCAGCGAGGAAGGCATCAGCGCTCGCGTCGAGCTGAACGGCCCGTTTGGCGTCGCCAATAAACCGGAGCAGGCGCTGGAGCAGCTCCACGATCTGCTCGGCCAGCTCGGCACCACCGAATACCACGCGACTGCCATCGAGCTGGACGCGCCGCAAGCGTTCTTCATTCCGAACTCGCAACTCAAAGCGTTGCGCCGTGAAGTCATCGAGACCTTGACCGCCGCTCGCATCCAGGCGCACCCGCGCGGTGCCCGCAAGCCGGAAACGTCGCCGCCGCCGGTTTACCCCGAGGCGCACCTGTCGTTCCTGGCCAACGTTTACAACGAGAAGGCGCGGCACTTCTATCACCGTCACGGCGTGCAGTTGATCGACGCCGCGTACGAGGCCCATGAAGAGAAAGGCGAAGTGCCGGTGATGATTACCAAACACTGCCTGCGCTTCTCCTTCAACCTGTGCCCCAAGCAGGCCAAGGGCGTGACCGGCGTGCGCACCAAGGTCGCGCCGATGCAACTGGTCCATGGCGATGAGGTGCTGACGTTGAAGTTCGATTGCAAGCCGTGCGAGATGCACGTGATCGGAAAGATCAAAGGCCATATTCTGGGCCTGCCCCAGCCGGGCAGCGGCGTGCAGGTGGTGGGGCATATCAGCCCGGCTGATCTGCTGAAGACCATCCCGCGCGGGGCGCACTGATCCTGCTATCGCGTTGATTGCTCGCGCTGCACCTCCAGGGCTGCAGCGCGGTCAGTCAGCGCCGTGCGACTTCGTGCTTGATGCAGCCTTCGTAATACACCTGTTTGACGCTTTCCGGCCGCAGCCTCGAAGGGCTGTCGTAAGTCTGCTCGGTAATGCCCAGGGCACTTATGCGCATCCACTGCTGGGCGAAATGCTGGGCCTGCATCTTCTTGCGGGCGCCGTACAGCGTCAGGCCGGACAGTTTGTATTGTTGAGCGGTACCGGCCATCCCCGCGCCCCAGGTGCAGAGGTCGCGTTCGTTCTTGTTTGGACTGCGCGCGAAGGCCTGGGAAGTCACCGTTATGAGCACGCAGAAGGTCAGTAGAGTCTTGATAAATGACATGCGATTCCTTGCCTAAGTGACTGATCAGGCGTGGATTCTGACGAGGTACGGCGCCCACCGGGGCCAGCATATTGCCTTTTTTGTTTGTCAGCCGACCAATGACACCTGCACCCCTGCGCTCCACGGCACGGCGTCACATTTGAGTAACGAAAGCCTGCGCCGCCTGCTACCGTGTAGGGGTTACGTATGAACCTTATCGACCGATCCCCGGTCGATAGATGCACCTCTGGTTCCGTCGACCGTTGTTGTACCCGACCGAACCCGCTTATTTCCAGAAGGACCGTCCATGATTCCGATTCAACGCATCGCCTGGCTCAAGGCCTGGGGCGCCCATGGTTTTACCGCCACGGGCGTGGTGCTCGCCTTTCTCGCGACCATTGCTCTGTTCGACAACCAACCCAAGGCGTGCCTGCTCTGGCTGGGCTTCGCCCTGATCGTCGATGGCGTAGACGGCTCCCTGGCGCGCAAGCTGAACGTGCAGTCGGTTTTGCCGCACTTCGACGGCTCGGTGCTCGACCTGGTGATCGATTACCTGACCTACGTGTTCATTCCCGCCCTGTTCATCTACCGCTACATCCCGCTGCCGGAATACACCCTGCTGCTGACCACCTCGATCATCCTGGTGTCGTCGCTGTTCTGTTTCTGCAACGTCGAAATGAAAAGCAAGGACAACTACTTTCAGGGCTTCCCCGCCGCCTGGAACGTGGTCGCCCTGTGCGTCTACATCCTTTCCCCGGCGCCGTGGCTGACTTTCATCACGGTGATCTGCCTGGCGCTGCTGACGGTGACACGCATGAAGTTCCTGCACCCGTTCCGCGTCCGCCGCTTCATGCCCCTCAACATCGCAGTCACTGCCGTGTGGTTCTTCTGCAGCTTCCTGCTGGTGATGAATCATCCGTACAACGGATCGGTGGCCCTGTTCGTGTGGTTGGCCATGTCGGCGTACTTCCTGGGGATCTGCATCTGGCGCACGTCCATGGAATGGATCGACAAAGCCCGCGTCTGATTCGTCGGACGACTTTCTTCGACGCATAAAAAAGCAGCCCTCTTCGGAGGGCTGTTTTTTTTGCGCAGGATTTGAATGAAGCGTGCTGATGCGGGTTTACAGCGTGTAGCTCAACGGCAGCTGTGTCGTGGACTTGATCTGCTCCATGGCGAAGCTGGAACTCATGTCAGTGATGCCCGACAACTGGATCAGCTTTTTGTAAACGGCATCGTAGCCAGCGATGTCCGGCACCACGATCCGCAGCATGTAGTCGGTGTCGCCGGCCATGCGATAGCACTCCACCACTTCGGGCAGCGTGGCGATCAGATCATGGAAACGACCCAGCCACTGGGCGTTGTGCTGATTGGTTCGAATGGCGGCGAACACCGTTACCGCGACGTTCAACTGCGCCGGGTCAAGCAGCGCGACTCGCCCGCGAATCATGCCCTGCTCTTCGAGCTTTTGTACGCGACGCCAGCATGCGGTGCTGCCGAGGCCGACGCTGTCGGCGATTTCTGCAATCGGGCGGGTGCAGTCGTTTTGCAGAATGCTCAGGATGGCCTGGTCGAATTTGTCCATGGAACGCGCGGTGGCCTCGGTGAATTCATATGCCGGGAAGCGATAAGGATAGGCCAGAAAGGCCAGTTCATAAAATGATATTCCTTTTAATGAGCCTTTGATGGAAATTCATTCTAATCCGAGGGCAAATCTCCGTTGAGGAATCAATTTTTTTTCACCCTGACGCTAGTAGTATTTTCGGCACGACGGACAGCGCAGAACTCCCCATGAAAACACTCCCTTGCTATTTCGATTACGCCGCCACCACCCCGGTCGATGACCGCGTCATCCAGGCCATGGTCACCTGCCTCGGCCGCGAAGGTACCTTCGGCAACCCGGCCTCCAGCTCCCACGCCTACGGCAATCAGGCCCGGCAGTCCGTGGAGTTGGCGCGCCGTCAGGTTGCAGAACTGGTGGGTTGCAGTGCCGATGACCTGGTCTGGACCTCAGGCGCGACAGAGTCCAACAACCTGGCGATCAAGGGCATCGCGCTCAACCTCAACAATGGCGCCCGCCGTCACCTCATCACCAGCACCATCGAACACAAAGCCGTCATCGACACCGTTCGCCAGCTTGAGCAAGCCGGTTGCCCGGTGACCTGGCTCGAACCCGACAGCCGCGGCCTGATTCACCCCGACGCCGTGCGCCACGCACTGCGAGATGACACGCTGTTGGTGTCGCTGATGCTGGTCAACAACGAACTGGGCACCGTCACCGATATCTCGGCCATCGGCCAAATCGTGCGTGAACACGGGGCCCTCTTCCACGTCGACGCCGCCCAGGGCGCTGGCAAACTGGCGATCGACCTGAGCGCATTGCCGGCGGACCTGATGTCCTTCTCCGCGCACAAAACCTACGGCCCGAAAGGCATCGGCGCACTCTATGTCGGCGACCGCGCGCGATCGCTGCTCGAAGCACAGATGCACGGCGGCGGCCACGAACAGGGTTACCGCTCCGGCACCCTCGCCACCCACCAGATCGTCGGCATGGGCGCGGCGTACGCACTGGCCAGCGCCGAAATGGACGAAGAAGTCGCGCGCATCGCTGCGTTGTCCGCGCAGTTGCGCAAAGGCCTGCTCGGCCTGAGCGGCGTAAGCCTCAACGGCGATCCCCACCAACGCGTTCCCCATACGCTCAACGTCTGCATCGACAGCCCGGGGTTTAACGTTGCCAGCCTGGCGAGCGAACTGGCGGTTTCTTCGACCTCGGCGTGTAACTCCGCGAGCAGCAGCGTTTCTCACGTGTTGCTGGCGTTGGGGCTGAGTAAAGCCCAGGCCGGGAGCAGCTTGCGGTTAAGCCTGGGGCGGTATACCGAGGTGGGTGATGTGGAGAAGGCGATCGCAGTGATTGCCGGGAAGTTGACTGCGCCGGCGGCGACGTTTTGGTGAGGAAACTGGATCAGAAGCGAATTTGATCGTAAGGGGACGATTATAAGGGGACTGATTTATTTACAGCGCTTCACCGTAAATTAATCTGTCCCCGATAGCGGAAGGGGTTAAAGGTTCAAAAGGTCTCCGTCCCCTTTAACCCCCGACTAGGTAGAAGCGGCTAACCGCTTTAGGCTTCACTCTTTTTTGGAACTGCGTAGATCCTTGTTATGTCTTCGCCGCTAGCCGAGTCATAGAATTTACTTTCATAGAAATCAAAAATCGCCTCGAGATTGCATCTTGAAAAATGTTCTTTAACTTCACCCCTCTCTTGTGAGTCCTCACGCTTCTGTTTGGCTTTTATCTTTTCTAAAAATCCAGTTGAACCTGCCTCCGGAAATACGAAGATGTGCGGCATCAGTACGCCCTATTCTGCGAACAGATCAAAGTCAGGAAAACTTACTGCAAAAAATATATCCTCTCTATCTTTAGTTGCTGAAAGCGCTCTAATTGAGCCAATAAGAAAAAATGCCAGGCTGATCAAAAATTCCGAACTCTTGTCGCTCCCTATACTTTTCTTTAAGACCTTTAGCCGGTGATACCTAGAGATCAATGGCATTTCTTCGAAACTTTCGAATTCGGAGAAAAAAACGCTTAAATCGTTATAGGGTTCTTTGCTGATTATTTTACGGAATAGCTTCGTCAAATTCATTTTTTCGGAATACTCCATCCATGACCGTTCAGCCAGTCGATAGTCCCTCTTGAAAACCTGAGTTAAAGGAATCCGTCCCCTTTAACCTCTTTAATCTTATACATCAGTAATAGATCAGCTCGCGTACATTGTTCACGAAACGAATCTCGGCATCGTCGCCGACTATTCCCTCAAACTCTCTAAAAAAGAAGTCCAAGTCCTTTGAGAATGCAAAGAATGCATCGCGACCATGCTCTCCAGACACCAACGATCGTAGTATATAGTGGCAACTTTCATGTAGAGCTTCATACAGCTCTTTTCCGATTATTGATAAATATTGCTCCTCAATAATACTAGCAAGCATCGAACTTTTAGGCATTGTTGTGGGCCTATGCCTCGAGATCACGTTGTATTTCCTCAGATCTTTGTCATACTGCAGATGTTCTTGAACCAGCCTTTCAAATTTGCCGCCCTTATCTCGGAACAGGAGCCGAGGCATTCCTTCGACGTCTTCCGCCAATGGTATTTTTATACTCAAATGATTTATATCGACTGAATAGCATTTGGATACAAGCGCTTTTATAGCTGATTTACCTTGGGCCGTGGCTCCGAAGCCAACCCCTCCTTGCAGATTCGTAGCCATCACCAATGCGAACTCGTCAGTATCATCCGCGGACATTTCGCTTATAAAATCGTTAGCATGATTCTTAAACTCAGCAAATTCGGCTTTAAAGCATAAGATCTTGTAGTATTTCATATCAGATTCCTGTACGTCCTGCCGGGTAGGTGAACACTATTACCGCACCCTTTGTATTTGTGGCGTGAACATGTGGCATTTCATGGTGAGCTGGTTGATCATCTCCGACCAAGTCAGGATGCCCATCTGGATGATCGAACACTTCTGGTACCCCACCTTCACCCCTGCGCCCTAGCGTAGTGATCCCGCGACTTTTCATACAGTTGCAATTCACTCCATGGCTACTTAGGTTGAGATCTTTCATTGGGATCGCCTGCCCACCTCTACCTAACCGCGGTACCTGAGCATGTTGCTGAGCCTTTTTCATCGCAGCCCTACGGCTATTCGTTGCGACAACTTTTTGCAAACCGAGTGGGTCGATCCAACCCGTCGGGTTCGGCACGTAGTAATAGAGGTTTAGCCCACCACTGTAGCCAATCGGGTCCTTGCTGATAAATCGCCCGACCCTTGGATCATAGTATCGATGCCGGTTGTAGTGCAGGCCGGTCTCGTGGTCGTGGTATTGCCCCTGGAAGCGGATCGGGTTGGTCAGGCCGACTTGTTGGGCGAACTCCGAGCGCTGTTCGGTTGCTTCGCCCCACGCCTTGTACTGGGCGCTCCAGGCGGTGTTGCCGTTTTGGTCGGTGATTTCCTGGGGCGTGCCGAGGTGGTCGCATTGGTACCAAGCGAGGGCGTCGATGGGCAGTGCGACCGGCTTGTAGTTCCAGAGCGGGTCTTCTTTGAAGTTGTAGCGGCCCTGATAGGTCGGCTGGCTGACGAGACGAATCGTTTCGTGGCGGATGGCCTGGGCCACCGGGACGAAAGTGCCGGGCTCGTGGATGTAGTGGACGGTTCGGCCCAGGGCACCGGCGTATGGCGGAGGACTGCTTTCCCACGCCAGGTTGTCGCCGTCCCAGCCGTACAGGGTGAAGCCGCAGCCGAGTTCGCGCTCTTTTCGCGCGTGTTCGTTTTCGTTCCAGCCGGTGCCGGCTTCCGGGCGCGGTCGGTAGTGGGCCTTTGAGAGTTTGTAAAGGCGCCGTCCAAGGGGGTCATAGCCGAAGTCGACAGCCAGGCGCGAATCTCGGAAATGCGCGAGGCGATCGAAGAGATCCCAGTGCAGCTCGCTGCGCAGGCCGTTGGTCCAGCGCTCCGTCTGGTTGCCGCGTTCGTCGTATTCGTAGTGGTTGCCGGCGTAGTCGCGCAGCAGGTTGTCGATCAGCTTGTGGCGGACTGGCTCGGGATCTAAAGGTCGGCGGACTGGCGCGTCGCTGTCGTTTAGCAGGTTGCTGGCCGGGTCGAAAGCGAAGGTTTCCACGCCCAGGCGGCTGGTGGCATTGATTAGTCGGCTGACGGGATCGTATCGGTAGCTCAACTCCCCACGGCGGCTGTCGTTGATGTCGGTAAGTTGGCCGGCAGTGTCGTAGGTGTAGACGCGTTTTATGAGCGTGGATTTGTCGTCTGCTCGTCCTAGCAGTTGTTCTTGGAGGCGTCCCGCCGGGTCCCAGCTTTGGGTTTGCAGGAGTTGGTTGCCCTGGTGGCGGGCGACTTCGCGATGCAGGTCGTCACGCTCGTAACTGAGGAGTTCGTGCTCATCGAGCTTGAGGCCCAGCAGATGGCCGCTGCCATAAGTCAGCCAGCTGACGCGATGGCCGTCGGGACGCGTGGTCGCGACGCGGTTATTGAGCGCGTCGTACTCGTTCTGCCACACGGCAACCAGTGGTTTATCCAGATTTGAGTAATGCTGGTGCTCGCGCAGCAGATTCCCAGCCGGATCGTGAAACCATTGCAGCTTGCTGATGGCGTTGGTCGCCATGACCAGATGGCCGTTGCCATCGTAGGCAAAGGTTTCGCTTTGGGATTTCTCTCCCAGCGTGGCCCGGCGTTCGGTCAGGCGGCCCATGGGGTCGAAGGTCAAGGCAATGGAGCGCTGGCCGTTGATGGTCTGAGCGAGCCGCCCCGTGTCGGGGTCGTACTGATAGCGAGTCGAGCGATTGTCGAAGCCGCGTTCTTCCAGCAGCCTCCCGACCGGGTCGTAGTGAAAATGCGCGCTGCGTTCGTTTTCGTTTTCCAGCGCGATTAACCGGCCGAGCTTGTCCCAGCGGTAGCGCAGGGTTTGTTCGGCGGCATCGACGCGTTCAGCGATAAAGCCGGCAGCGTTATAGCGCCAGGTGGTGCAGCGTTCGAGACCATCAGAATGAGCCAGCAAACGACCTTCGGCATCGCGGCTAAAACGTTCTTCGGTTTTGTCCGGATGCTTGATCAACACCAACTGGCCGGCTTTGTACTCATACGTCGTGCTGTAGCCAGCGGGGTCGGTAAAGCGAACCATCTGGCCGCGTTCGTTGTACTCCCAGCTACTCACCTTGCCCGAGCAGTCGGCGTACTTAACGAGCTGACCCGCGTCGTTGTAGGCCAACGATTTGGTATTCCCGTAGGCATCCTTTATCGCCGTTGGAAGCCCGAACGAGTTGTAGGCGTATTCGGTAACGTTCTCTAGCGGGTCGATCGCCTCGATCAGATTTCCACGAAGGTCGTAGTCCCGCTTCCACAGTCCACCCTCGCCATCGCTGATCTTGATCAGATGGCTTTTATCGTCGTAGGCGTAGTTCATCACGCTGTGATCAGCGCGAGTGTGCTCCGTCAGATTGCTTAGCTTGTCGTAGCGATAACGATCGGTGCTGCCGTCGGTGTGGACGTGGCGAATGATGTTTTTCGCAGCATCACGGAAGAACCATTCCGAACGCCCGTCCGCATGGCAAATGCGATAGGTGTAGCCAAGGCTGTCGTAGTAGTGCCGGGTTTCGTGGCCCAAAGCATCCGTGACGTAGGTCAGACGGATGTTTTCATCCCACGTCAGCCGAGTATCAAAGCTGCCGTCATCGGCCCATTCACGAATGGCCTTGGCGTCGGCCCCCGTGCCTTGCCATTGCAAGTTCAAACCGCGATTGGTGCGGTCGGTATAACGAGTAATCAGGTGGTTTTGATACTGGTAGTGCCAGGCCGAACCGTTTTCGTCCTGCGCTAAAGTGAGATCGCCAGAAACGTCGTATTGATACGCGCACAGTTGACGTTTGACTTCGCCATCACGTATTTCCCAAAGGCCCGTCAGACGCCCTTGATCATCAATCAGAGTGCCAAGGCGAAGATGGACTTTGTTTACATCTTTCTCCGAGTAAGTCACCAACTCGGAAAGCACCAATCCCCCACCGTGCCGATGCTCGTAATGCAGCATCACCCCAGCGTCGTTGGGCAAAACCTTGTTGATCAGAACAAAACGACCACCCCGTCGAACATAGGTTTCCCTGTGCTCAAGCCCTCGCATCAGCAACAGCCGATCCTTGCCGAGTCGAATAACGGTTAGATTTTCAATGGCGTTGAAATGAAACAGCTTGACCTTGGGCAGAGGGAATTCATGGCTGCGACCGTCGGCATCGTGGAAGACCAGACGATCACCCACACAATCAAACCGCGTGGTAAACGGCGTAATCCACCGTGCACCGATTACGTCATGATCGAAGGCATCCAGACTGGAGCAATAAGTCCGCGTCCACTCAATCGGAAACGGCCCCGGCAGGCTGAAATCGGTATGACTGACCGACTCCGAACCCATCGCAAAGCTGATGCTCTTGATCGTCGACGCGCAGGCGCAATTCTTCTGTTCGTTGGGCCGACCCTTGGCAGGCCTCTCGTGCTGAACAACTTCGAGCTTGCCTTCGCCGGCCCGGCGCTTGGCCTGATTAACCATCCCCGGCTTGATGTTGAAAGACTGCCCATGCCCGTTGCGCGCCCGCCAGGAGACCACTGCACCCGCCAAAGTCTGCAGCAACGCCCCAATCGAGTTCTGGACCCCAGGATCCGCCAGACCATTAATCTGGGTCCGAAGCTCGGAGCCCATGGCACGCAGCGCTTTGGCCTGCCTGCGTACCGGGTCTTTCAGCACCTCAGGCACAAGATGTTCGACGGTGCCGTTGACGACGTGTTGGCCGGCAGCGATGTAAACGTCGGCAACCGCGATGAAGATATTGGAAATCGCGCCTTTGGGATCGTAGTCCCACTGCTGGCGCCCCTCGCTGATCAGCTCCACCGCCTCAAGCAGCGTGCCCTCGGCATCGAGATCGCCGTTGATCACGCTCTCCAGGCCCTTGGCGATCTCGTTCAACACGCCTTCGCCCAGTTTCCCCGCAGCGTCGAGAATCCCGGGAAGCTTGCCCTGCGCCTGGGTCACGAAGTCATCAAGCGTCCCAACGATGTCCGCATTGAGATGCCCAATCAGCACCTCAATCAGCGAATCCCCAAGCACCAACTTGCCCGCCTGCCGCATCTCCTGACGCACCAGAAACAGCGTCGGCCGCAGGCTCATTCGCGCTGCCGCCATGGTCGGCGGAATCGGCAAGACGCCAATCAGATTGATGCCCAGACTCACCCAATCCAGCGGATCGCGCGTCTCACTCGTCGCCAGCCGAACGATGTCATTCAGCGCATCGACCAGCGCCATGACGTTGCCCACCACCGGTAGAAAACCGGCAGCGCTCTTGATCCGCCCAAGCGAAACAACCCCGCCGCTGATGTCCTGCAGCCAGGCATCGACATTGGCCGCGCCAGCCCCGACGTCCTCAAGCTGGATCTGATCAAGCGGCACAACCGCCACTTCAGGTTCGCGTTTCTCACCACAAACGGGCAGATTTAAGGGGGTTGCCAAGGATGCTCTCCGTGCTCAAAAACCATCCGAAAAGGCGTGAATGCCGATCCGGGGGCGACGGAGATATCAAGGGCTATGCCAGCTATAAATTAGCCAAACAAAATCAACAGCTTAAGAGAAAAAACGGTAGGTTTAAGCGAACGCTCAACCCGAAAACAAAGAACAAGTGCGCAAGAAGTTGCGCACCCCTGTGCAACTTATTGCGCACTCGCCTGCACACCACGAACGACGCGGCCTCCAACCCACCAATCACCCCACTTCCAACAAACGAGTGCGCAACTTTTTGCGCATCATGACTAAGAGTCATCCCAAAGCTCTCGGCGCGAGCCCCTCCCCAACCCCAGGCACGGTCAGGAGTCCGAAAATCCCTGATCAGCATCAAGCAGGCGCCATCAGGACGAAGCTGATAGACTGCGCCCCGAAATTACTTAAGAGGAACGCTTCATGGCCACTAACCGCTCCCGTCGTCTGCGCAAAAAACTCTGTGTCGACGAGTTCCAGGAATTGGGCTTCGAACTGAAGCTGGGCTTCAAAGAGGACCTGGATGACGAAGCCATTGATGCTTTCCTCGACGCTTTCCTGACAGAAGCCATGGACGCTAACGGTCTGGACTATGTCGGCGGCGACGACTTTGGCCTGGTCTGCCTGGCCAACCGTGGTTCGGTCAGCGAAGAACAGCGCGCAGCTGTCGAAGCCTGGCTCAAAGGCCGCAGCGAGCTGACTGAAGTTGAAGTCAGCCCTCTGCAGGACGCCTGGTACCCGGAAAAGCCGATCAACGCGGCTGTCTGATTAGCGGTCGGGCCTTCCCGCCGAGCTGATACTGAAAAAGCCATCCCTCGGGATGGCTTTTTTGTGTCCGGGATTCAAGCATTCACGCGCCAGAAAACGTGTCCAGCTATCGCCCTCGCACTGCCAGGTGCAAAGCCCAGCCAGACACAGGCAGAGAAATTCACGGTTTAACGTGACTTTAAATGGGCAAGCGCAAAAAATAGCGCGGTTTGACGGCTGTACCCCGGCGCAAGTCACGAAAGCTTGGGGCATAATGCCGCTTTACCGAAACGCCAGTGTCACGCCCTGCTATCGGGCATTTTCTGGCGGTTCGTTCACAGTGCGAGGGAATTCACCCCCTCTTCATCTCCGTGTTTGCTGCAGTAGGGTTTATTGAATGATCAAGTCTTTGCGTCCGCTGTTTATCGCCACCCTGCTTTTGCCCCTCTCATTCTCCATCGCCGCCGCTCCCATCAACACCGCCCTGCCTCCCAAGGTCCAAGAAGCACTCAAAGCCAGCAAGCTGCAGAACGATGCGCTGTCGCTGGTGATGCTACCGGTCAGCGGACCCGGCACCCCGACTGTTTTCAACGCCGATGTGTCGGTCAATCCGGCCTCGACCATGAAGCTGGTGACGACTTACGCCGCGCTGGAAATGCTCGGCCCGACCCATCAGTGGAAAACCGAGTTCTACACCGACGGCACCCTCAGCAATGGCGTTCTGCGCGGCAACCTGTACCTCAAGGGCGGCGGAGATCCCAAGCTGAACATGGAACGCCTGTGGCTGCTGATGCGCGATTTGCGGGCCAACGGCGTGCAGCAAGTGACCGGTGATCTGGTCCTGGATCGCAGCCATTTCGTGCAACCGCAGCTGCCAGTGTTCGACGACGATGGCAACGACAAGAACAAGCCGTTCCTGGTGCGTCCCGACTCCTTGATGGTCAACCTCAAGGCCTTGCGTTTCGTCACCCGCAACGACGGTGGCAAGATTCTGGTCTCGGTGGAGCCGCCCATCGCCGCCATCCACATCAACAATCAGGTCAAGGCGCTGTCCTCCAGCAAATGCACTGGCGACGTGCTGTACAACCCGGTACCGGAAGCCGATGGCGGGATCACCGTAACGGTATCCGGCCAATTGGGCGACGGCTGCAATTCCCAGACGTATCTGTCGCTGCTCGACCACCCGACCTATACCGCGGGCGCCGTGCGTGCCATCTGGCAGGAACTGGGCGGGACCATTCTCGGCAAGGACCGTCTGGACGTGACGCCCGGCAGCGCCAAGCTGCTGGCCAGGGCGTTCTCGCCGGATCTGGCGGAGATCATCCGCGACATCAACAAATTCAGTAACAACACCATGGCCCAGCAGCTGTTCCTCAGTCTGGGCGCTGAGTTCCGCAACGAAGCCGACGGTGACGATGCCAAGGCCGCGCAGCGTGTGGTGCGCCAGTGGCTGGCCAAGAAAGGCATCATCGCAACGCACCTGGTGATGGAGAACGGTTCAGGCCTGTCCCGCGCCGAACGGGTCAGCGCGCGGGAAATGGCGCAGATGCTCCAGGCAGCGTGGAACAGCCCGTTTCAAGCCGAATTCATGAGCTCGCTGCCGCTGGCAGGGATGGACGGCACCATGCGTAAACGCCTGAAACGCACGGCCCTGCGCGGTGAAGCCCACATCAAGACCGGCACATTGAACACCGTTCGGGCGATCTCCGGATTCAGCCGCGACAGCAACGGTAACACCTGGGTCGTCGTGGCAATCCTGAACGACCCCCGTCCGTGGGGTGCGTCTTCGGTGCTGGATGAAGTGCTGGTCAGCCTGTACAACCAGCCGAAACTCGCGAGCACGTCGATTTCCCTTCAGCAGTAATCCCCCGCGCCGTGCTGTGCGAAGTCGTTCGACGACCGACGCACAGCCTGGCCGCAACCTTCCTGCCCCCCCGCCCTACGCCAACTCCGGCAAACCGAGCATCTGCTTGCGCAGGTCCACCGGATGCGCCGCTGCCAGGCTCCGCTTGCTGACGCCAATGTCATGCACTTGGACGGGCACTACCGCTATGCTCAGTGCTCAGCCCATCACAGGATTCGCGCTGCCAATGAAGACGCCCAGAACCCAGCCCCTCCGCCACTCCCTTCTCCTGTCCGGATTGCTCGGCGCACTGCTGTCGGCAGCGCTGCCCGCCCATGCCGAAGACGGCAAACCCACCCGCGTGCGCGGCGCCATCACTGCGGTCGAAGGCGATTCGCTGAAAATCCACAGCAATCGCGGAGAGGACCTGCAGGTTGCGTTGACCCCTGATACACAGATTCGTGGCGTGACCCTGGCGCAAGTGTCGGAAATCAAACCGGGCAGCTACATCGGCTCCGCGGCGGTGCCGTTGCCGGACGGTTCGCTAAAGGCGCTCGAGGTGCATGTGTTTCCGCCAGCCATGGCGGGCACGGGAGATGGCCATCGGGCTTTTGACCTGACGCCGGACAGCACCATGACCAACGGATCGGTTGGCGATCTGGTCGCCAGCACCGGACGCACCATCACGGTGAACTACAAGGGCGGGCAAAAGAAGATCGTCATCCCTGACGACGTGCCGATCGTCAACCTGGTGCCCGGCGATCGCAGCTTGCTCAAGCCCGGCGTGAAGGTGGTGCTGCAAGCGCAGAAAGGCGCGGCCAACACGCTGACCGCGCTGTCGATTTCTGCCGGGGAAAATGGCGTGACTCCGCCGATGTGAAGCAGGCGATGTCAAAAGCCGAGGTAAAGCGGCCAGGGTGAATCGTCTGTGTTGCTCAAAGCCTGCGCGACGCCGGGACATGATAGAACCGGTCAGCACGCGCAGGTCAGTGAATGCAGGCTCGATTCAGAGGCAGGTTGCGAGCACCGCGCCACGCTGCTCAACCACTTTGGCGCCCGGCTTGGCGTAGAAGTTGACGTTGGTCATGCCCGCCTTGCCCGCCACATCAGCGAAATACTCGCCTTCGGTGGTGTAGACCGTGAACGCGCCAGGATCCCCTTTGGCCATGAACACGTCCGCTACATCACCGAACAGCTGGACATTGGCCCAGGTGACCTTGATGCACTCGGCAACGGCAACCGCAGGCTTCTGACTGGTGTAAACCTGCGCCGGCCCTGCCGAGCGCGTCTGATTCAAGCTCATGCAGCCAGACAGCATGATCAATGCCACAGCGCCCGCCCAATGTTTCATGCCAGTCCCACTCATCAAACGTCCCTTTCGGTGAAAAAGGAGCGATGTTACCAGCAACGCCAAGCGAGCCCCATGGGTATGGCGTCTGAGCGGTTAATCATCCAGCCCGGCAGGCGGTGCAGCGGGCGCGGCCTTGCCAGGCTTGGCCGGCTTGCCCGACGGCGTTGCGGCCTTCGGCTCGGCGACCGGCGCAGGAGCCGCAGCGGCGGCCGCCTCTTTCTCAGCCATCGGCATCTGGTCGATGGTGCTGAAAATCTCCTTGGGATCGATGCGGCCGTTGTGGATCATTTTCTTCTCGCCGTCCTTGCCCACCAGAATCACCTGCGCCTGCTTGTCTGTCTGCGCGCCAAGCTTGAGCTCGCGAACCAGCGCCATGGTGGTCTGGGCATCGAGGTCCTTGCCGCCACGCTGACCGACCATGTTAATGATGGTGTAAAGGACCATGTCACGCTTGGCGAAACCCTCCTTGTTGGCGCTCTCATCCAGACTTTTTTTCAGACTCACCAGCGTCGGGTCCACCGAACTCGATGCGATGACGATCAATGGACGGTTCTTGCCGCGCTCCTGAGACAGTGGGCCATCACCGTCGGCAGCCAGCAAGGGGCTCGACAGGGCGAACAAAACGGCAAGGGTCAACGACCGGCTAAACATACACACCTCCTCTGGATTTCCATGCACTGATGATCGCGCATCATGGGAAAAGGTCCAGACGGTAGCGGGAAAAAAAACGGATTTTTTCACGGCCCAGCATGGTTCGTGAGGATGAAATCGGGTCGAAACGTCCGGCCATAGGGGCTATGGCTGAATCAGGCAAGGCAGGCATGACATAAAAGTTTCAGGCAATAAAAAAGGGCGAATCTTTCGATTCGCCCTTTTCTGTTACCGCCCAGCAGAGCGGATTTGTTTGGTAGGCGCGATTGGACTCGAACCAACGACCCCCACCATGTCAAGGTGGTGCTCTAACCAACTGAGCTACGTGCCTGCTGTGGGTCGGCATTCTACGGATATTCAAATAGCTGTCAACGTCTTTTTCGCCCAGTAAGCCTATGAATATGCAAATTATTTCCCCGGCACATCGACACGGACGGATTGACCTGACACGGCCCCTGTCGATCAGCCAGACCCGGAGGTCAATCCCCTGACACACAGGCTGATCTTCGCCACCCGGCTAGATCGAATGAGCGCATCCCGCCAATGACGCCCCCACCAACATGCCGCCTGTCGCCGTGATGGCACTTCGGACAAGGTTCAGATGCCAAATGAGCACAAGGAACCAAGACACGGAGATCACCTGATGAACAGATCACTTGCTGCATTCACGCTGGGCTGCGCGTTGTCCTGCACCTCCCTTGCCGCGCTGGCTGGCGCCACATCGCCGGACATGGGTCCGCCGCCTTCGCAGACGGGCATCGATCCGCGCGTACAAGGCAGCGACCCGGCTCGCCAGGGTGCTGATGTGGACGCGCAAAACAAGAAGGGCATCAGTATTGGTGGCGGCACGTCAATGAGCAATGGCACCGGCAACAAAGACGATGCGGATTTGCCCGGTGGCGATACCACGACGGGCGGCGGCAGCAAGGGCTCGGGTTCGTCGAGCGCGGGCGGCGCGGGCGGCTGAAGCATCACCCACGCATGAGCCGTGACACGAGGCATCCAAGGGCGCTTGAACAGCGCCCTTTTCGTGCCTGGTGGTCGTGGAAGGCCATCGTGCTTTGATATAGTGCGTCGCCGCCGCGGCTGAATCAGAGGCGCGGGCCCGGCGGTCATCAACAGTGGAGAGCGGCACCGTGGGCATGAAAAAATCAGCGCTGGAACTCAAGCGTGACCTGAGCGGCATCGCGGCCAATCTGGAAAGCACCGCTGGCGAAATCAGCCGGTTGGCCGAACGTGTCAACGATGTGGACGTAGTCGCCGTGCTGCACTTGATGAATCAGCAGTACAAGGATGCTGACCGGCTGCGCGCCTATGTGGACGAGATCAGGGCGGGCCGCATTACCCGCGCCAAGGGCGAGTGACCGGTCAGCCATAAAGGACCGCACGCCTGACGTCATTCGGATTCGAGCACAAAAAAAGGGTGACCCTCTCGGGCCACCCTTTTTTGTCACCGCCCAGCAGAGCGGATTTGTTTGGTAGGCGCGATTGGACTCGAACCAACGACCCCCACCATGTCAAGGAGAGGAACCAGATGACCTAGCCCATATGGGCTGTGGCCTTGAGAGAACGCCCATTCACATCATGAGGCGTCACCATGGCTAACATCCGCTCCCTTCCCTCAGGCAACTGGAACGCACAGGTAAGACTCAAGGGGAAACCTCCCCAGTCAAAGACATTCTCCACTCAGGTGGAAGCTCAGGCATGGGCTGACAAGCTTGAAGCTGTCATCAAGGAACACAAACATCACACCATCTTCACTCTGGGGATGACCTACTGTGATGCCCACCTCAAAGGCAAGGGTAGCTATGACCATGCCATTCAGATCGTTGAGCAACTGGCTAACGCCTTCCCTCAACCCATTCATGACATCACCCCCAAACTGATAAACGATTTCAAACTGATGCGCTTACAGAGCGTTAAGCCTGCAACCTGTAGGCATCAGCTAGCGTTCCTGTCTCGGTTCTTCAAATACGCTAAGCGTGGATTGCTAATCGACATCCCTAACCCTGTGAATGAGATATCACTTCCTAAGCCAGGTAGGTCTAGTGACAAGGTGGTGAGTCAGGGAGAGTTACGCCTGATACTCAATCAGCTATCACCTACCATGGCGCTCATTGCAGAGCTAGCCTATGAAACCGCTATGAGACGTTCTGAGATACTGAAGCTCACAGTTAACTGCCTGCACCTAGAGCAACGCATTGTCGATGTCATTGACGGTAAGAACGGAACACGTTCAGTTCCCCTTACCCTACGTGCTATTGAACTCTGCAAAGAGGCTCAGAGACGCTCTGTAGCTGATCGTATACCCAAGGGACGCCTGTTCACTGTAACGCCCCATAGCGTCTCACAGGCGGTCAGGCGAGCCCGCATTGCTACGAACTTAGACCCTAGCGTTAGGCTGCATCAGTTAAGACACACACGTATCACTAACGTGGCTAAGAAAGGATTCAACAACGCTCAGATAATGATTGTATCGGGACATAGGGATACTAGGTCAGTGGCCCGATACTCACACCTCAATGCCAAGGATGTATTACATCTGCTTGACTAAGCGCCTGTAAGCTCGCTGGGAGGCGTTAATATGCAGTCTTCCCTAGCTCACACCTTCTCAATGTGGCGCCTCCCATACAGCCTTATAGAGCGTCATAGTCATTATGCTAAGTGAGTAATGGAGTACAGACCAACACAGCATTAACCTTAGAAAATATTATACGAGTTGTTTTGTAGTCGTTTCCCAACGTAATGACTATAGTATATTACAAGACCCCCCGAATATAAAACGGGTCAAGATACAGGCTACACGATACAAGCTCTATTCTTGCAAGCCTAACATACTGCAGCCCTGCCTAGTCCATACACCGATTCATGGCACCTAACTACACTATGTCTGATGTATTGTGAATAACGTAGCTGGGGGATATAGGGGGAGGAAGTAAGAAGTAAGGAACCTAAACGCAACACATAAAAACCAAACCCATATAGGCATATTAATGAACATTACGCTAGAAGACATTGTCTCTCTGCAACATCAATTCTTAAACACCCTCTCTAGGAAACTCGTATACCTGATGATGGTCAATCGAGCTAACGAAGATGGCTGGGCAACTATCTCAGGCGCTGAGTTCTCACATGCTACTGCCCTCCCCCGCAGATCAGTTGAATTCGTAATCAAGCACCTAATCAAAACAGGAATGGTTGAACGTCGTAAGTCAGGCCCTAGCCATTCCTCACCCTATCAATATCGAGTCATCCCATACTAAACCAAGGAAGCATCATGAGAACAATTACCCCTAACGATATAATCGCCATTGCATCAGAGAGCGGTCGCTCTGTTGAACAAGTTAAGCAGATGGTAGAGGCAAACGGCTGGACTGTGGCTGATAACGCTAAGCCAACACGAGCGTTACACAACACCAGTGACGCTGTAGCCATGATGAAAAAGCTTAAACAAGAGACGATTGCCGAGCTATACCAGAACGATAGCTATATCCGTGAAGGCATTGATGCCCAATACGCTATTGAGCGCTCTAACGTTAACAGCTTTCAGCAGAAGCCTAGCAACAACACTTATGACGAGACTGGTAACTTTACTGGCATGAAGAAAAGCATTCTTAACGGTGCTAATGCCACTGTAAAGAATCAAGTGGAAGCAATGCGAGCTATCAAGGCCGATATTTACAAGAACTTTAACATCAAGGAAAACAACTAATGGGTTCAAACTATATTTCTGATGGTGAGCGTCAGTATCTAGAGCAACGTAAAGCGGCTTCTGAAGCTACAGAGCGTTGGGCTATCGCTAAGAATCTCAAGCTAGTAGGTGACCCTAAGACTTACAAAGGCGTCCGCTATCAGCAACAACAACGGGGCGCATTCATTTGTTTGAATGTTCCAGAGGATAGCGTTCTTCAAGGTTCCTTTACTACCGCCCTCACCCTACATAAGATCATTGATAGTCTGGAAGTCAACAAGACCCTTCCTCAACTCAAAGATTGAAAGCAGCCATAAGATTAGTGCTATCCACGCTAGCCCTTCTTACTATTCTGTTAGCGCTGCTCACTTTAGGGTGCGTGCTAGTCATGCTGTTAGCGCAATCACTTTAACTCTCTTTAGCTATCCCTTTTGGAAAGGTTAAGTTATGAACACTGATGATGACTGGATTAACGTCCCAAATATTAACAACTCAAAATTGTGGCTCATCCCCACTAGAGTTAAGAGGGGCGTAGCTAAGGAAATGATAGCAGCTAAGGGTAATAACAAAGCTATCTACGCCCTGTCCCTTAAGCATCGTATGTCTCTACAAGCTTGTGGTTATTTGTCTAGGACAGAACTGAAATACATTGATGATGCGGTGACCATCCCTTATGCTTAATAAGACTCTATACATTGCGGAAGCACTCCCAGGTAGTGGTAAGTCTACCAAGTTTATTGAGACCATCCCTCAACTCATCCTCGATAGTAAGATTATTTATGCAATGCCCACGAACGCGCTTATCAAGGAGCTAGCCCTAGACATCAGTGTACGGACTGGGATCTCGCCAGTAGTCATCACCTCTGACACTGTGGATCATGTGACTGTCCACCTAGAGAAGGTGCTAGCACAAAACACCTGTCCCTTGATCATGGTCACGCACGAAGCGCTACGTAGGGTAAACCCTAAACTCCTTGATGGTTGGGAGCTGGTCGTGGATGAGGTGCCTAGCGTCTCTGACTGTAAGGCTCATCTGTTTGACAGTGGTAGCTACCTTGGGAGTATTGCGAACTATCTAGATATCAGCCCCAACAAAAAGGCATCACTCAAACCTGAGTATACCTCGCTGATTGAAGGCATGATTAAATCTAAAGACAGCAGCGCCCTGAGCAATACTGCCATTGATGTATTGAAGGCTCTGACAGAACCCAAATGCAGCGTAGAGGTAGAAGCCCTATCTGCCAAGGGTAAGCGCCTAGTACGTATCGTAAGCTATAGAGACTTCCTACCGGCGTTCTCATATGCTAATAGTGTTCACATACTCGCCAACAATGTAAGAGACACCTTACTAGGTATTCATGCCACCTACCAAGGCTGGCAGTTTGAACCATCTATATTCACACCTGAGTTTGATGGCTATGGTAAGCGTGTTGAGCTACACCCATTCCTTACAGGCAAATACTCTAAGACCCAGAGCATGATGCAAAGGAACGGTAAGGCTGCTGAGTCTTGGGACGATGGAGTACAACTAGCTGACTGGTTACGCTGTGTCACTGCGATGATTGGAGATAAAGAAAGCCTAGCCTTTATGCACGAATGGGTTAAGTATAACTTCAAAGGTAATGTAACTACGCTACCGATTGACAGTAGAGGCATCAATGGTTATCAAGATAGACGCATCGCTATCTGCCTACAACATGGCAATGTAAGTCCTGATGACGCACTGAGCTTTCATAGCTTGAGTGATATGCTAGGCGTACCAGTACCAGACATTAGAAAGGCCATTGAGTTTGAACGCTTTTATGAGAGCACACTACAGGCCATTGCTCGTACCTCTCTGAGAGACAGAGACAACATGGAACCAGTTCTACTGTTCGTACAGAATATAGATATGGCGAATTACCTACAAGGTTTACTTGGAAGGTTGGCTGTTATCAACACTGAATTACTCATGACTCCTTGGGAGAAAGAACAGTCAGAGAAAAAGAAAGCTAAAGCGCTACTTGAGGCTGAGGCTATCTCTATGTTCATCGAGAAAGGCACTGATCGTAAGATCATAGCGGAGACGCTTAACGTTCCTTACCACCAGATCAGACGATGGACAGCCAAGCTAAAGCGGGCTGCTTAAACTGTGCAACGTCAGCATTATTTTGTGCACTTCTCCTTAAAGCCCCTTAAGAGAAATTGCACAATTCTATATAGCACCAACTATAGATGACTACATAAAAGCAAAAGCAACGTCGGCATAGCCGACAAAGAGCACGCATGTAAAGAGAGAATCAGAAGCGGAGCACATACCAGTAACCTGCTATTGATCTTTCTTTATTGCGTATGCCACTACGTGGCGTTGCTCTTGCTTCTGCTGTCACGCAGTGACCCCTGCTGGAAGCCCACTACTATAATTAAATTAATCAAAGAGACAACATGGACATTATTAATAACAATGAAAAGAAAGCATACATTGAAGCGTTCTCTCATTCTGACTTAGCTAAGAAGTTAGGTGTGAGCCTGTCGTTACTAAACGCTCATGCAGAATCAGAAGGATGGAAGGAAGAACACCGACTCTACTGGTTTGATAAATCAGTTGAGATACTGAAACAGGAACTTATCAATGGTAACGTATCAGCAGTGAAGGAAATGCTTAAGCTCACTGGCGTTATCAGACCTGTAGGTAGACCTCCTAAGGCAGATGTAGAGCGTCACTTAGCTATTGATGCTAAGGTAGCCAAGGAATGGGAAGATGACTTCACTAGATTGCGCTTGGTAGAGCAGAAGCAATAGAATTATTTATTTAAACAGTCAAGTGGTATTGCCCTGAGTATGTCACCACCACATTTTACTCGCAAAATAAGGGTATAGTCACAGCAGCTGCCGTCCGCTTATTAACCACCAGTATTCTTACCGGAAAGACATTCTACGCAGAACCGGCTATCATGTAGGCTGCTCGCCAACCCAACGAGGCACCTCATGGACAATCCCAACCCCCAAGACTTACAGCAGTACATATTAATATTGAAACAACTTAAAGAACTTACTCCAATACCAAATCCATGGATACCAGTTCTTTCAGCCATTGCAGGCGGGTTAATTGCTTCTGTCCCAACAAGCGTTGGCGCATTAATCAAAAGACGATCCACTCGACTAGCTGTAGAGAAGGCAATACTTGCGGAAGTAGCTAATGCGGCCGCCATGATTAGGAGAAGGGGTTACCTAGAACAACTGGAGAAAACGCGCATCGAACTATTGGAAATTAACAATCAGATCGCGAGCACTGACAGACATCACGACAATCCTAATAGTAACGCCACAGCAACGTTTGAAGTTGCAGTGTCAGACGACTACAACAAAATCTATAAAGCGAACCTCCAACATATAGGCATCATCGATAAAACCAAGTGCCTACAAATTGTTAGCTTTTACAACCTTATCGAATCTCTGATCCTAGACTTGAAAGCGTCCGGTACCTTGGGATCGGTTGGGGCTGTAGAGGACTACTCTGAAGCAATCAGCTTTTTGAAGGAGGCTTTGGCGATAGCGGACAGACTGACTGCTCAACCGCTGAATTTCTACCAGAAATTTTCTAGGCGCAATGCATTATAAGGAGCTTACCCCTAACCCCCTGCCTCCCCCTCCCGCGAACTCGCGCTCCACGCGCAAAGAATGCCTACCTGTTCATTAAAATCCACACCCTCAACGCTTGGTTGTTAGCGTCAATGCCATAGGCGTTCTAGACAGTGTCAGGCACGTAGCTCAGTTGGTTAGAAGCCTGCCATTGTGAGGCACGAGCAATGAGCACCACCTAGACAAGATAGTGTTCTAGCCTTACAGATCAATAGGTTAAGCAGGGTTATTCACAATATGTCGTGTGAACGCCTGTGTGAATGCAGTGTGAACGAGGGTGTGAACGGAATCTGAGGGAGGTATCACCGTTCTCATTGCAGAGTGTGAACGATGCCTATAGATTGTGAACGTTTTCTCAAGGCAACAAAAAAGGGAACCCTTTCGGATTCCCCTCTCGACCGCCCAGCAGAGCGGATTTGTTTGGTAGGCGCGATTGGACTCGAACCAACGACCCCCACCATGTCAAGGTGGTGCTCTAACCAACTGAGCTACGTGCCTGCTGTGGGGCGGCATTCTACCGAGATTCGCATCGCTGTCAACTTCGATTCAGCCCTAAGCCTATGAATGTCCGAGCTATTTGCGCCGGCACACTCCAATAGGTCCGAGTGGGTGCGCCTGTGCCTCAATGGCTATTGCCTTGCCAGCGTCTCGTCAACACCGCAAAGCTGCGGCGGTGGCTGGCCGCCCAATTTCATCTCAGGTACGATCCGCCCATTCGTAAAAAATATAAAACAGGGGTTACAGGATGACGAACACGCCATACCCACATTCCTACTACGCCGCTTCCGCCAACCCCGTTCCGGTGCGGCCACGGCTGCAAGGGGACGTCGAAACCGACGTGGTCATCATCGGCGCAGGCTACACCGGCCTTTCGAGCGCGCTATTTCTCCTGGAACACGGCTTCAACGTCACTGTGCTGGAAGCCGCCAAGGTCGGCTTCGGCGCCTCGGGGCGTAATGGCGGGCAAATCGTCAACAGTTACAGCCGTGATATCGACACCATCGAAAAGTCTGTCGGACCGAAGGAAGCGCAACTGCTCGGCCACATGGCCTTCGAGGGCGCGCAGATCATCCGCGACCGCATCGCCAAATACCAGATCCAGTGCGACCTCAAAGACGGCGGTGTCTTCGCGGCGATCACGCCCAAGCAGATGGGCCATCTGGAATCACAAAAACGCCTCTGGGAACGCTACGGCCATACGCAGCTGGAGCTGATGGACCAGCGTCGCATCCGTGAAGTGGTGGCGTGCGACCAGTACATCGGCGGCATGCTCGACCTGAGCGGCGGTCACATCCACCCGCTGAACCTGGCGCTGGGCGAAGCGGCGGCGGTCGAGTCACTGGGCGGGGTCATTTACGAACAGTCGGCGGCAACGCGCATCGATCGCGGCGCCAGCCCGGTGGTGCACACCGCCGAGGGCAAGGTTCGGGCGAAGTTCGTCATCGTCGCGGGCAATGCCTATCTGGGCAATCTGGTCCCGGAACTGGCCGCCAAGTCGATGCCCTGCGGCACACAGGTCATCACCACCGAGCCGCTGAGCGAGCAACTGGCAAGCACGTTGCTGCCTCAGGATTACTGCGTCGAGGACTGCAACTACCTGCTCGATTACTACCGGCTGTCTGGCGACAAGCGTCTGATCTTCGGCGGCGGCGTGGTGTACGGCGCGCGCGATCCGGCCAACATCGAAGCCATCATCCGGCCGAAGATGCTCAAAGCCTTTCCGCAACTGAAGGACGTGAAGATCGATTACGCCTGGACCGGAAACTTCCTGCTGACCTTGTCGCGGTTGCCCCAGGTGGGCCGGCTGGGGGACAACATCTATTACTCCCAGGGATGCAGCGGCCACGGCGTGACCTACACCCATCTGGCCGGCAAAGTGCTGGCCGAAGCCCTGCGCGGCCAGGCGGAACGATTCGACGCCTTCGCCGGCCTGCCCCACTACCCGTTCCCGGGCGGGCAACTCTTGCGCACGCCGCTGACGGCATTGGGTGCCTGGTATTACAGCCTGCGGGACAAGCTGGGGTTCTGAATCAGAGGTGATGAACGGCCAACCGTTAACGGGCCGCCGGATTGTTCAGCGCCTTGACCGCCTCGCCCGCCGCCTGTTCTTGCCCGGCCTGGGCCAGATCATTGGCGGCTTTCAGCCAGCGGTCACGGTCGACCGGCACTGGCACCTGACGCGGGCTCTGGATCAGCACGGCCCAGTTGCCGGCGTCGTTCCAGTCCGAGGTAAACGAATCGAAGCTCGTCGTCACCCGCCCTGGCCCGGTATAGATCAGCACCGTGCGCTTGTTCTGATCGAACCCGACCAGCACCCCGTAGCGCTGCTCTTTCCACAACAGGGAGCCGTCCGAAAACCGCACCATGACTGGATACCCCGCCGACACCTGGGCCAGCAGGTCCGGGAGACCATGGTCGACGGGATACACCACAAAGCCGTATTCGCGGGCCAGATTCAGCATGCTGCGGTCGAGCTTGTCTTCGGCGCCCGGCAGTTTCAGCGGCTTTTCCAGCAGGCCCGGCGTGGTCTGGACGCCATGCACGGTCAGCATGCTGGCCAGCGCGAACGGTCCGCTCTGGTAATCCTTGCCCCGGAACGACGGCACCGCGTTGATTTCCACTCGGTCGGGCAGTGCCTTGTACATCGGCGGGTAGCCGGGCTTCCAGTTGTGGGCGTTCGAGCAGCCTGCCAAGACCAGCACGGCGGCAAGCGCCAGCCATTTGCGTCGACTTGCAACGCTATCCAATCGCGTCAATGCCCGCACGTTCTTCACTCACTTGACTGATGGCAACGGATCCCGAGATCCGGCCGGAACGCGGATGATAGAGCCGCCACCGATTGTGGTATAGCCCGAAGCGCTGTCAACGCGAGTGGATAGAACGAATCGGTCATGCAATTCCTACCACCGGTCAATTTTTGGCAACAACAGCGAGACTAGACTGTCGGTAACTAAGAGACGAAGAGAAGAGCCGGAGGAAGCCATGAGCCTCGGAATGACCATTGTGATGTTGATCGCTGCCTGGCTGGCCGTTGCGGCTGCCATGTTGTGGGGGGTGATGCGCATCTCGCGTCGCCATCATCCGCATTATCGGGAAACCGAAGCCGCGAAATCCGTAGAGCGTGCACAACGCAAAATCCGTCCTGTCACGGCGCACTGACGATGTGACGACGTGAATGCGGAAAGGACAAACGAAAACGGTCGGTAATGGCAATCCATTCCCGACCGTTTTTTATTGACCTGCTTTTTACGGCCCCGCCCTCGATAGCCAGGCGGAGCCGTCCAGGCGTCAGAACTTCTGGCCCTGCGCCTCAGCGTCCAGGCGGCGCTGGCGGGACCGACGAACCAGCATGTTCAGCACTTCAATCAGGGCCGAGAACGCCATCGCGGTGTACACGTAGCCTTTCGGAACGTGGGCGCCGAAGCCTTCGGCGATCAGCGTCATGCCGATCATGATCAGGAAGCCCAGCGCCAGCATGACCACGGTCGGGTTGTCGTTGATGAACTTGGCGAGGGGCTCCGACGCCACCAGCATCACAACCACGGCGGCGATCACGGCGATCACCATGATCGGCAAGTGCTCGGTCATGCCAACGGCGGTGACGATACTGTCGATGGAAAACACCAGGTCAAGCATCAGGATCTGACCGATCGCGGCAGCCATGCCCAGCGTGACGGCGCTGGAAGCGGCTTTTTCGGCTTCGCTCTTTATGTCGACGCTGTGGTGGATCTCGGTGGTTGCCTTCCAGACCAGGAACAGGCCACCGGCGATGAGGATCATGTCCTTCCAGGAGAAGGTCTGCCCGAACACTTCGACCACTGGCGCGGTCAGCTGGACAATCCAGGCCACAGTGGTCAGCAGGCCCAGACGCAGGATCAACGCCATGCTGATACCGATCCGGCGCGCCTTGGTACGCTGATGAACCGGCAGCTTGTTGGTGAGAATCGAGATAAAAATGAGGTTGTCGATACCGAGCACGATTTCCATGACGACCAGTGTCGCCAGAGCGATCCATGCCGTTGGGCTTGCAGCCAGTTCCAGAAGATATTCCATATAGCGAGTGTCCAGGATCAGTTCAGGGGATAGGGCAGCATTCTAGGGACGGAAACACTTCAGCAAAATTCGTATTTTTCAGGCGTATACTTCGGTTTTTCCGAAGTGACGACGCCCATGCTCAATTACCGACAGCTGCACTATTTCTGGGTCGTGGCCAAGACCGGCAGTATTGTCCGCGCCTGCGAGCAATTGAACCTCACGCCCCAGACCATCAGCGGGCAGATCAGCCTGCTGGAGCAGACCTACGGCGTCGAGCTGTTCAATCGCGTGGGCCGTCAACTGGAGCTGACCGAAACCGGTCGCGTTG
Source organism: Pseudomonas sp. AK106 (assembly GCF_053903055.1). Taxonomy (NCBI): domain Bacteria; kingdom Pseudomonadati; phylum Pseudomonadota; class Gammaproteobacteria; order Pseudomonadales; family Pseudomonadaceae; genus Pseudomonas; species Pseudomonas sp. AK106. The sequence goes on along the minus strand of NZ_CP096426.1, from coordinate 2,253,291 downwards.
CCCTGCCCTATGCCGAACAGATGTTCCAGCTGGGTGGGGAACTCGAAGCCGTTCTGAGCGCCCAGCCCGACGAGCAGCAAATCCTCTTTCGCGTCGGCGTCGCCGATGTCGTGCCCAAGTCCATCGTCTATCGTCTCATCGCGCCGAGCATGGCGCTCAACGAACTCGTGCGCATCAGTTGCCGGGAAGACCAGCTCGAACGCCTGCTGGCGGACCTCGCGATTCAGCGCCTGGACCTGGTCATTTCCGACAGCCCCATGCCTTCTCATCTGGACATTAAAGGCTATAGCCAGAAGCTCGGCGAATGCGGCGTGAGTTTTTTCGCCACCCGCGCCCTCGCCGCCCTGTACGGCAAGCACTTCCCCCACGGCATGCAAGGCGCGCCGCTGCTGGTTCCGGGCCAGCAAACGGTGGTGCGCAGCCGGCTGATGCGCTGGTTCGCCGAGCAGAATATCCAGCCGAAGATCGTCGGCGAGTTCGACGACAGCGCCCTGATGAAAGCCTTCGGCAAGTCCGGCAGCGGGATTTTCATTGCGCCGAGCGTGATCGCCGATGAGGTGATCGAGCAATATGACGTCGAGCTGATCGGTCACACCGACGCCGTGACCGAGTCGTTCTACGCGATCTCGGTGGAGCGCAAGGTCAAGCATCCCGGCATTGTGGCGATCACTGAAGGCGCACGCCGCCAGTTGTTCCCGGACTAGGCGTCGCAGGTCGCCGGGTTTGGGCGGACTGTCATCAGCAGCAAGGCCAGCAGAATCGACAGCAGGATGATGCCGGCCGCCGCGAAGCCCAGGCTGCCAAGGCCCAGGTGATCGATCACCCGTCCGCCGATGATCGCGCCAATGCCGATGCCCAGATTGGCCCCCGCGATGTTCAACGAGGCGGCGAAGGCCGGGGCCTGTGGCGCGGCTTTCATCAGCCGCACATGGCTGACCAGAAACAGCGCCGCCTGGGTCGCGCCCCACACGGCCAGCGCCAGGGCCAGCGCAGGCAGCGAGTGCATGCTCGGCACCACCATGACCATACCGCCGATCATGAAAGTGCAGAAGGTCAGGCTGGCGATCAGCGGATGGCGGTCCACCAGGCGCCCGCCCAGGGAATTACCCAGCAAGCCCACCGCGCCGAAGCCCATCAGGCACCAGCCGACCACGGTGCCGTTGAACCCGGCGAGTCGCTCGAGCATGTCCGCCAGGTAGGTGTACGCGGTGAACATGCCGCTGAAAACCAGCACCGACAGCAGCACGTGGCCTTGCATCAAAGGACTGCGCAGAATCCGGAACTGGCTGCGGAAGGAGGCCTGATCCTTGTGCACGCTGCGGGGCAGGTAAATGAATAGCAGCAACGCCTTGGCGAACGCCATCACCGCGAGGACGGCGAAGGCGCTGCGCCAGCCGATGGCGTCCGAGATCAAGGTGCCGACGGGGATGCCGAACACCGTGGCGCAGACGATGCCGAAGCCGATCTTGGCAATCGCGCGGCCGGCATGCTTCGGTCCGACGATGTCCACGGCGGTTTCGCTGGCCAGGGCCCAGAACACCGGCAGCCCGAGGGCCGGGATCAGCCGCGCGGCGGCCATCACCCAGATGTTGGGGGCCAGCGCTGCAACAACGTTTGAGACGCCAAACATGATCAGCACCGAAATGAACAGGCGCTTGCGCTCGAAGCGGGAGAAATACGCGGTCAGGAACGGCCCGAAGCAGGCCACCGTAAAGGCGAACAGCGTGACCAGCAAGCCGGCCTGGGGGATGGTGACGGCCAGGTCGCGGGCGATCGCGGGCAGCAGACCGACGATGACGAACTCTGTGGTCAGCACGGTAAAGCCGGCGGCCGACAGCAGGTAGATGGGGAAGAACATGAAATCTCCAGAACGACAAAACGACCAGTCCTTGCGGAGCGGTCGATCGGATGTGGCGTGAATCAGGATGCGGAGGGTATCAGAGCCGTGCGTCTGGCTGGCAGACGCCGGACGAAACACGTGTCGCTGCCCGGTTAGCGCCGGGCAGCGATTCAATCAGGCTGTGATCGCGTCAGGCAATCTGACCGATCAGTAAGCGCCCATGTAGTCGCGCTTGCCGACTTCCACGCCGTTGTGGCGCAGCAGGTCATAAGCGGTGGTGACGTGGAAGAAGAACTGCGGCAGCGAGTAATGCAGCAGGTAGGTCTGGGTGTCCAGACGCTTTTCTTTTTCGGTGCCCGGGCGCAGCACGATTTCGCGCGCTTCGTTGCCATCGACCTGTTCGGCCTTGATCGTGTCGAGGAACGCCAGCACTTTGGTCAGCAGCGCTTGCAGGTCGGCAAAGGTGGTTTCGGTGTCTTCGTACTTCGGCGGCTCAAGGCCTGCCAGTCGTGCGCCGGCGCCCTTGGCGAAGTCAACGGCGATTTGCACCTGACGCACCAGTGGGAACATGTCAGGGAACAGACGCGCCTGCAGCAGGGCATCCGGCTGAATGTTTTTTGCAGTGGCGTGGGCTTCGCCTTTGGCCAGCACGGCACCGAGGGCGGTGAGCATTTGCTTGAAGACAGGAATCGAAGCGGCGTAAAGAGAAAGGGTCATGGCAGTTCCTGGGAAATGAGTCGCACGGAGGCGGACGCGAACGCGGCTTGTCTTTTACCTCATCCAGCCCCTACCCTCATAGCCTTTTCAACGCTTGGGGAATGGGTCATGTCTGACGAGCTGGATTCCGAAAACACCGTTGAAGCCTCGGATGCGATGCAGCTGAGCAGCACCGAAGTGCGCATTCTGGGCTGTCTGATCGAGAAGCAGGCCAGCCATCCCGAGACTTACCCCTTGACCCTCAACGCCCTGGTGCTGGCCTGTAACCAGAAGACCAGTCGCGAGCCGGTGATGAACCTGACGCCCGGCCAGGTCGGCCAAAGCCTGCGCGCGCTGGAAAGCCTGCAACTGACGCGCCTGGTCATGGGCAGCCGGGCGGACCGCTGGGAACAGCGCGTCGACAAGACGCTGGAGCTGGTGCCGGCGCAACTCATCCTCACCGGCCTGCTGTTGCTGCGTGGCCCGCAAACCGTCAACGAGCTGCTGACCCGCAGCAACCGCATGCACGACTTCGAAGACGCCGACGCGGTGGTGCATCAGCTTGACCGGCTCATAGGCCGTGGGCTGGCGGTATTGATCCCGAAACAGGCAGGCCAGCGCGAAGACCGCTACCTGCACGCACTGGGCGATCCGGCTGACAGGGAGACAATCCTCGCCGCCCGGGCACACCCGACCGAGCGCAACAGTTCAGCCAGCCCGGGCAGTTCGGCGCTGGCCGAGCGGGTCGAGGCCCTCGAAGCCCGCATCGCCGCCCTGGAAGAACGGCTGGCGTTGCTGGAGGGGTAAGCGCGCTAGCCCCGCGCGAACGCCGCCGCTGCGTGATACTGCTCCTGGGTTGGCGTCACACCGGTGTAAAGAATGAACTGCTCCAGGGCCTGGATTGCCGCGACCTGGTCGCCGGTGATCAGGCGTTTGCCGAGCCGCTCGGCCTCGACGATGAACGGCGTGCGCGCCGGCGTGGCGACGACGTCAAATGCTGTGTCGGCGTGTTCGAGGGCGGACACCTCAAAAGCCAGCGCCTCGGCCTGATCACCGGCCATACCCAGCGGGGTGACGTTCACCAGCAGCGGCGGGCGTTCACTGCCCAGTTCGGCTTGCCACGCAAAGCCGCACGTCTGCGCGAGCGCCCTGCCCGCCTGCTCGTTGCGCGCCACGATCAGCCCGTCGGTGAAACCGGCGTCGCGCAGGGCGCAGGCGACGGCCTTGGCCATGCCGCCACTGCCACGCAGCGCAAATCGCGTGCGCGGCACTTCATGGGTGTCCACCAGTTGGGCGATGGCAATGTAATCGGTGTTGTACGCTTTCAAACGGCCATCGGTATTAACGATGGTGTTGATGGATTGAATGGCGGCGGCGGACGCGTCCAGTTCATCGACCAGCTCAAGAGACGCTTCTTTGAAAGGCATCGACACGCCGCACCCGCGAATGCCCAATGAACGCATGCCGGCGATGGCGGCGGACAGGTCGGTCGGCGAGAAAGCCTTGTAATAGAAGTTCAAGCCCAACTGTTGATAGAGGTGGTTATGGAAGCGCACGCCGAAGTTGCCCGGACGTCCGGCCAGTGACATGCACAACCGCGTTTCCTTACTGGCAGTGACCAACATGAAATCTCCCGAGTGGTATTAGAAGACGCCTGGGGAAAGGCGTAGAATTGCAACGCTTCGCCGGAATGGGCACAGCTGTTGTTATTAAAGTTGTCGAATACCTTACACAAAATTTACGCAACGGCCTCGCAGATATTTCCTGAGCCGTTGTCTGAGAAGTTATCCCGTGGCAGTGCCTGAGCGTAACGCAGGCTCGCGACAACGGGACTGAACACCGAGGAACAGTCATGATTCGTCAGATCCCCAAAGTTGCCCTGTTGTTAGGCGCCCTCGCCCTGGCAGGCCAGGCTGAAGCCCATGGCGGCGGCCCGGGCTGGGGTGGAGCAGCCGTGATCGGCGCGGTCGTCGGCGGTGTCGTCGGCGCGGCAGTGGCGTCCGGTCCGGTTTATGCGTCGCCCGCTCCTGTGTACTACTCGGCCCCGGCGCCGGTTTATTACGCGCCACCGCCACCGCCGCCGGTTTACTACCAGCCGGCTTATGTCGTTGAACGCCCGGTCGTCTACGCCCCGCGTTACTACGGCCCGCCACGTTATTACGGCCCACCACCGGGCTACTACCACGGTGGCGGTCGCTGGTAACAGCGGTTTGCTCCTGGCCCGAGGGCTGTGGCGTTAGCAGCCCCAGCCTCACGTAACACTGACCCCGCCCCTCCGGCGGGGTTTTTGTGTCCGGGCGTTTTATACCGGACGCAAGTGCGGTTTAGAGACCCGTTCCATCACCGCCCCTACCCGCTCATCAATGACGACTATCGAGCGCGTTGATTTCTGGATCAACCTGTCGCGCCGTACAGTGGCGCCATAGATTGATGGAGGCCCCTATGACCAAGGTACAAATCATGTCGGTTGTCGGCAGCGCAGTACCCGCCCAGCTTCGTGAGCGCGGTCTGCTGGCGTGCTGGTACTTGATGCACGATGGCGAACCCGTCAGCGGCCCTTTGCCTTCACTGCCGGCCGCGCAAGCGCTGTCGCAGCAGCTTGAACACCCCCCGCTCAACAGCTGAAGCCCTGTTCCCTTATCCCTGCGAATCGTGCGTTGCTCCGCACACCCCTTTAGCCCGCCTCTTTAATGACGCGGGCTTTTTTTTGCGAGCCAATCCGGTTTTGATGCACGGCCATGACCGTCTGGCGCGCCATAAACAGCAATCCGACCCTTTTAAATACAGGCTTTTTGGATCCGCCACCTGAACCTGAGCTATACAACAGCGGTTTATTAACGAAACCCCGCGCCAGGCCATCGACAACTTCAGAAACTTGCTCCTAAAATGCGCCGAACGTGTTGTCGTCCTTGAAGAAAGTCCGACGTTCCACGCTATTTCCATCATTAAGTGAGCGTTGCTCTTGAAAATTCGCCCAACCGTCATCGGCCTATTATTTGCACTTACAGGCTGCGCACTTTCCACCGTCACGCTGGCCAAAGAATCACCGACCTTCAATCGCGATCCGGCCAATCTGCATCTGGCTTCAGGCAGCGCCATGATTACCGACCTGCAGACGGGTCAGGTGCTGTACGCGAGCAACCCCGACATCGTCGTGCCGATCGCCTCCGTGACCAAGCTGATGACCGCGATGGTGACCCTCGACGCCAAGCTGCCCATGGACGAGATGATCAAGGTCGACATCTCCCAGACCGCCGAAATGAAAGGCGTGTTCTCCCGGGTCAAGCTGGGCAGTGAGCTGAACCGCCACGACATGATGCTGATCACCCTGATGTCGTCGGAAAACCGCGCCGCAGCGAGCCTGGCCCACAGCTACCCGGGCGGCTACCCGGCCTTCATCCGGGCGATGAATGCCAAGGCCAAGGCGCTCGGCATGAACCACACCGTGTACATGGAGCCCACCGGCCTGTCGGTCTACAACGTTTCCACCGCGCGGGACCTGACCAAGCTGGCCCTCGCCGCACGAAATTACCCGATGCTGCGCGAGCTGAGCACCACGCCTGAGAAAACCGTGACCTTCCGCAAGCCGAATTACATCCTCGGCTTCAGCAACACTGACCACCTGGTGCGTAAATCCAACTGGGACATCAAGCTGACCAAGACCGGCTTCACCAACCAGGCCGGCCACTGCCTGGTGCTGTTGACCAGCATGGCCAATCGTCCTGTGTCGGTGGTGATTCTCGATGCCTTCGGCAAATACACCCACTTCGCCGATGCCAGCCGCATGCGCTTGTGGATGGAGACCGGCAAAAGCGGTCCGGCGCCGGAAGTCGCCCTGCAGTACAAGAAGGAGAAGAACCAGGTGCTGAGGCAGAAAGGTTTGCAGGCGTCGGAATAACACCTCCCGCCACGTTCAGTGGGAACCCGCCGGGCTCCCACTGATCACTGACTCGCCCGCGCCATGCGCTTGAGTATCACCACCATCCCCACGCCCAGCCCGGCCATCCCGACCAGCAATGCCGGGTAACTGAGCCACCACGGGACGGGCGTGGTCATCATGCTGAATTCCGACATCCCGCCAATCCCCGCCACCAGATTCAATGGCAAGAACACCACGTTGATCAACGTCAGCTTGCGCAGCAGGTTATTGGTGTTGTTGTTGACCAGATTGCCCCGCGCGTCCATCAGGCTGGCGAACACCGTGGAATAGATGTTCGCCTGTTTATGGCACTGCTCGTTCTCGATGATCATGTCTTCGATCAGCGCCAGGCTGTCGCCGGAAAACTGATGTTTGTGCGCATGATTGCGCAGGCGCGTCAGCACCGAGCCGTTGCTGTCGATGGCGTTGATGTAATAGACCAGGCTTTCGCTCAGGTTGAACATCTGCACCAGGTGGCGGCTGTCCATCGAGGCATTGAACTGCTGTTGCAGTTCCCGTGCGATCATCTTGATCACCTTGAGGTGACCCAGATAATGATGGATGTTGTGGAACAGCACCTCCAGCAGCACGTCGAGCAACGTGTGCATGGGCCGCTGCAGTCCCAGGTCGCTGATCTGCTTGTTGTCGGCGCAGATCAGGACCATATGATGGGGGCTGAGCAGCACACCGAACGACGACACGTCGAAGGAAAAGGTGTCCTTGCCCGAGTAGTTTTCCGGGCGCTTCCAGATCATGAACAGCGCGTCCGGGTGAAATTCGATGCGCGACACCTCGTCGGGGTCGAGCGCCGAGGCCAGGGCGTGGTCGTCCAGATTGAAGCGCTCCAGCAGCAGGGTCTTTTCCGCTGCGTCCGGATCGCTGAACCACAGCACACTCGCATCGGCTTCGGCGCATTCCCGTAACCGGCCCGCCTCAAGGCGGTGACCCTTGACCACCGCCCTAACCCGCCAGACCGCGACGTTTGATGTCGAGCCGGCGAATGAACTCCTCCAGCACCAGCGCGTACAAGTCGTCCTGCAGCCAGGCGTCTTCGATGCCGGCGTCGAGGTTGGGGTTGTCGTTGACTTCGATCACCACCACGCGGTCGCCGGATTGCTTCAAGTCGACGCCATACAGCCCATCGCCGATCAGGTTGGCAGTCTTCACCGCCAGCTCCACCACGGCGCGCGGCGCATCATGAACGGCCAGGGTGCGGCACTCGCCGTTGATCTCCGCGTCGATGGCCTTGTGGTTGTAAATCTGCCAGTGCCCCTTGGACATGAAGTACTGACAGGCGAACACTGGCTTGCGATTGAGCACGCCAATGCGCCAGTCGTACTCGGTGTAGAGGTATTCCTGGGCCAGCAGCAGCACCGAGTGCTCGAACAGCTCCCGCGCCGCATCCTGCAACTGCTTCGCGTCCTGCACTTTGATCACGCCCTTGGAAAAACAGCCGTCGGGGATTTTAAGCACCAGCGGAAAGCCCAGTCGTGCCGCGACGTGCTCCAAATCATCCGGTCGCTCCTTGTAGAGGATTTCCGTGGCCGGCATGCCCAGCTTGTGGCTCTTGAGCAGGTCGGTCAGGTAGACCTTGTTGGTGCAGCGCAGGATTGACGCCGGGTCATCCATCACCACCAGCCCTTCGCTCTCGGCCTTCTTGGCGAAGCGGTAGGTGTGGTTGTCGACGCTGGTGGTCTCGCGGATCAGCAGCGCGTCGTATTCGGCCAGCCGTGAGTAGTCCTTCTTCTCGATCAGCTCGACGTCCACGCCCAGTTGCTGGCCGACGCGGATGAAGTTGTCCAGCGCCTTGGGATTGGACGGCGGCAGCGCTTCCTGCGGGTCGTGCAGAATCGCCAGGTCGTAGCGATAGGTACGACGTGACCGCGGCTGGCGCCAGATCTTGCGGCTGAAACTGTCCAGGGACTGGGCGAACTGGTCCTGCTGATGATCGCGCAGGCGGGTCAAGGCGCCGGTCTTGATGCCGACGATGTGCCAGTTGTCGCGCTTGCGAAACTCCACCAGCAGGATCGGCGCCGGAAACGCCTCGAACAGCTGACGGGCCATATCCTGCAACGGCGCGAGATCGGTCTGACCGAAATACAGGCTCAGGGTGAAGCCTTCGGTTTCGTCGTACGGATGGTCACGCAGCGCGTGTTCGAGGCGCTTGTCGAGGTCATCCAGCGCCAGGCCGTAGAGGGATTTGCGGGTCAGCTCGCTGATGGTTTTCACCGATGGAATCACGTGGTGACCCCGGGCTTCGGCCAGCAGCGAGCAGTAATAGCCGTGGCCGAGGTAGCGATAACTGCGGCACAGGTTAATCACCTGCACCCGCTGACCGGCATTGTTCTGAGGCGGGTTTTCAAGATAGTCCTGGGCGCTGATCAAGTGTTCGCTGGGCAAGTAAGACGACCAGTCTTCGAGCCGCTCCACCACAATCAACAGTTGGCTTCGGGTTGAAACAGGTTTCAGCGGATTGACATTTAAAGTTGCCGAACGCTGAGGTTGTGCTGATACTTCGTCGGTCTTCACCGGCACCGCATTCATGAGTTGATCCTTCGGGAAACAGTCCTTTCTATAAAACATGGCTTTGTAGAAATGTCCCGTTTCGTTACTCACTCTTTACGGTGCCTGACATGAACTTTATATATCGCCTCGCCCAGCCGGCCGATGTGGACGAACTGCTGGTGCTGGAAAACCAGTGCTTTGAATCCGACCGCCTGAATGCGCGCAGCTTTCACTGGATGGTCACGCGGGCCAACGCGCGATTGATCGTGGCGCTGGGTGATCATCCAGAACAACGCCTGGCCGGTTATGCGCTGGTGCTGTTTCATCGCGGCACTTCTCTGGGCCGGCTTTATTCCCTGGCGATCAGCGACGATGCCCGGGGTCAGGGCCTCGGGCAGCACCTGTTGGCCCAGGCTGAACAGCATGCCCTTGAGCGTGAGTGTGCCTATTTGCGGCTCGAAGTCCGGCCGGACAACGCCCCGGCGATTCGTCTTTACGAGCGCAACGGCTATCGGCTGTTCGACCGCATCGACGACTACTACGAAGACCACGCCCCGGCATTGCGCTACGAAAAACGCATCCGCGAACACGCCACCGGCGTCACTCGCCACGTGCCCTATTACCCGCAAACGCTGGACTTCAGCTGCGGTCCGGCGTGCCTGCTGATGGCCATGAAAGCCCTGCAACCGCCGCGCGCCATGCAACGTCACGAGGAACTGCAGATCTGGCGCGAGGCGACCACGGTGTTCATGACCTCCGGCCATGGCGGTTGCAGCCCCCAGGGTCTGGCGCTGGCGGCGTTGCGCCGTGGATTCGAGGTCGGCCTGCAGGTGTCGGTGCGCGGGCCGTTGTTTCTCGCCGGTGTGCGCAGCGAAGAAAAGCGCGAAGTCATGCGCCTGGTGCATGAGGAATTCAGCCGCGAGCTGGCTGAAAGCGCAGTTCGTCAACTGGGCAGTGCGCCGCTCAATCTCTGGCAACTGCAACAGGACCACGGTCTGGCGCTGGTGCTGATCAGCAGCTATCGGTTGACCCGTTCCAAGGCACCGCACTGGGTGCTGGTCACGGGGTGCGATGACGATTTCGTTTACTTGCACGACCCCGACATTGATCACAGCCAACAGCGTCAGGCCATGGACTGCCAATACATGCCGGTCAGTCATAAAGAGTTCGCCGGCATGAGTTGTTTTGGTGCCGACAAACTTCGCGCAGCGGTTGTTCTTTATTCCCAAGGGCAGGCGCCTATATAAACGGCGTCAGTCAAGACGTCGTTCGCGTAAAGATCCCGTCGTATTGATTGCAGTTGCACCTGCAAACGGAATGAATAGGCGCTCGGCCTTTTGGCGATGGGTGGAATAGGCGTGATGGATAACTCGGTGATCGGTCTGGTGATTGTTTCGGTGATAGCGGTATTTGGACTTTCGGCGTTTTACTTTGATTTCGTTCATCCGCGTCGCAAGCCACGCCTGGAAAAACGACGCCACCTGCAGAAATGAGCGACGGCGCCCACGACGGATTATTTTTCTTGTCCCACTTGATCGGTCAAGGCGTAACGCCAACGACCCGCTACGCTTGTGCAGGTGACGCTTGCTTCGCACATCGCTCGGGGGAGTTCAAACATGCTCATCAAATGGGTACTGGCTGCGGTGCACCTGCTGGCGTTCGGTTTTGCGATAGCGGCGGTGCTGGCGAGGGGACGGGCGTTGCGGCGACTGCGCACGGACGATCCGAGATCGTTCAGGGATGTGTTCGTGGTCGACAATATCTGGGGCGTCTCAGCAGGGGTTCTGCTGGTCACCGGGGCATTTCGGGCGTTCGGCGGGCTGGAAAAAGGCTCGTACTATTACCTGCATCAGCCACTGTTTCACCTGAAAATGGCGGCGTTCGTGGCCATGCTCGCGCTGGAAGTGGTGCCGATGTTCGCGCTGATCAAATGGCGCATCGCATTCAAAAAGAACCAGCCCGTTGATACTTCCCTGTCGCGCCGTTTCGCCCGAATCAGCCACATGGAGGCGTTGCTGATGGTCATCATCGTCATCGCCGCCACGGGCATGGCGCGGGGGATATTGCTGAGTTGAGGCCGGGGCGATGCCCTGACCTCTGTCTGTCAGACCACCCAGAAATACATGAGGGTCAGGTTCGCGCCCGAGATCAATCCGAACAGCCCCCAGGCCAGGGTTTTGGTCAGGCGACTGTTGGCGAACGGGCCCATCAATTGTTTGTCGCTGGTGAAGCGGATCAGCGGCCACAGCGCGAAGGGCAATTGCAGGCTGAGGACGACCTGGCTGAGCACCAGCATCTTGCCCACCGCGCCGTCGCCGAACCAGATCACTCCAATGAACGCCGGAATCAGCGCCAGGCCACGGGTGGCCAGACGGCGTTGCCAGCACGGGATCTTCGCCTTGAGAAACCCTTCCAGCACCACTTGGCCGGCGATGGTGCCGGTGAACGTTGAGCTCTGCCCTGCCGCCAGCAGCGCGACGCCGAACAGCACGCTGGCGACCGCGCCGCCCACCAGCGGATCCAGCAGATGGTAGGCGTCCTGGATTTCCACGATGTCGGTGTGGCCGGTGCCGTGGAACGCGGCAGCCGCCAGAATCAGAATGGCCGCGTTGATCACCAGCGCCAGGCTCAGGGAGGCGATGGTGTCGACCCGGGCGTAACGAATGGCGCTGGCCTTGCTTTCCACCGACGTGCCGTTGACCCGGGTCTGCACCACCGATGAATGCAGGTACAGGTTATGGGGCATCACGGTCGCACCGAGAATGCCGATGGCGATGTACAGCGGTTCCTGATTACTCAGCATCTCCCACGACGGCTTGAGCCCTGCGACGACGTCCGGCCAGAACGGTTTGATCAGCACCAGTTCGATAAAGAAACACGTCGCGATGGTCGCGATCAGCCCCAGCACGATGGCTTCGAGACGCCGGAAATTGGCCCCCTGCAAGGCCAGCACGATGACCGTATCAAACGCCGTCAGCGCCACGCCCGTGGTGATCGACACCCCCAGCAGCAAGTGAAACGCCAGCGCAGCACCCAGCACTTCCGCCAGATCGGTCGCAAGGATCGACAGCTCGGCGAGAACCCACTGGCCCATGCCGACCCGGCGGCTGTAGTGCTCGGACGACAGCTGCGCCAGATCGCGGCCGGTGGCGATGCCCAGGCGCGAACACAGATTCTGCAGCACCATGCCCGACAGACTGGCCAGCACCACCACGAACAACAGCGAATAACCGAAGCGCGAGCCGGCCTCGATGGCGGTGGCCCAGTTGCCGGGGTCCATGTAGCCGATGGAAATCAACAGGCCGGGGCCGACGAACAGCATCAGCTTGCGCAGGAAAGACGCATTGGCGGGAATGGCGACGCTGTCGGTGGTCGCCGACGGGCAGAATGGCGCGGTGGCCGTGGTCGGGAGTTTGTACTTCACAGGAATCCGAAACGTGGTGGCAGTCAGTCCCGGAGCTTAAACGTGCAGAAATGTTTTGTCTTGAATCTCTGGGGCACTAACATGCTGCGTCTCACCGATCCGGAAAAAACAATAATGCATGCCGTGCCCGATAGCCCTGACAACGCCCATTCGACCCGTGACGGCGTCGACCCGATACGTGCTGCGCGGATTTCCGCGCGCATCGACCGACTGCCCGCCGTCGCCACGATCTGGAAGCTGGTGGCGCTGTTGTCCATTGGCGGTTTCTTCGAGCTCTACGATTTGTTTCAGACCGCCTATATCAGCCCCGGTCTGATTCGCGACGGGCTGTTCGCCACAGGGGCCCAGGGCGTGTTCGGCTTTTCCGATCAGGCGGCGTTCGCCTCGGCCACCTTTCTGGGACTGTTCCTCGGTGCCAGCCTGCTGAGCCCGATCGCCGACCGCTACGGCCGCCGCGCGATCTTCACCTTCGCGTTGATCTGGTACACCGTCGCCACGGTGCTGATGGGCATTCAGACCTCGGCACTGGGCATCATCTGCATGCGCTTTCTGGTGGGCATCGGCCTGGGCATCGAGCTGGTGACCATCGACGCGTACCTCTCGGAACTGGTGCCCAAGCGCATGCGCAGCTCGGCGTTTGCCTTCGCGTTTTTCGTGCAGTTCCTGTCGGTGCCGTCGGTGGCATTGATGTCCTGGTGGCTGGTGCCCCAAGACCCGTTCGGTATCGCGGGCTGGCGCTGGGTGGTGTTGGCCAGTGCACTGTTTGCGCTGTTCATCTGGTGGCTGCGCTCGCGCCTGCCGGAATCACCGCGCTGGCTGGCGCAACACGGCCGCTTCAGCGAGGCCGAAAAGATCATGGACGACCTCGAAGCCCGCTGCGTGAAGGATCACGGTCAGGCGCTGGACGAACCTGAAACCCACAATGTAGCGGTCGAAGGCAAAGGCCGTTTCGCTGACATCTGGCAACCGCCGTACCGCCGCCGCGCGCTGATGCTGATTGTCTTTCATGTGTTTCAGGCGATCGGCTTTTTCGGTTTCGGTAACTGGCTGCCTGCGTTGCTGTCGGGTCAAGGCGTGAGCGTGACCCACAGTTTGGCGTATGCCTTCGTGATCACCCTCGCCTATCCCCTTGGGCCGTTGTTGTTTGTGAAGTTCGCCAATCGTTTCGAGAATAAGTGGCAAATTGTCGGCTCGGCGCTGGGCTCGATGATTTTCGGCACGCTGTTCGCGCAGCAGACGACGGCCGTGGGGCTGATTTTTTGCGGGGTCATGATTACGTTTTGCAATGCGTGGCTGAGTTTCAGTTATCACTCGTACCAGAGCGAGTTGTTCCCGACCAATATCCGCGCCCGGGCGGTGGGGTTTTGTTATTCGTTCAGTCGTCTGTCGACGGTGTTCAGCAGTTTGTTGATCGGGTTGTTTCTGGACCATTTCGGCACGCCGGGGGTGCTGACGTTCATTGTGATGAGTATGTTGATTGTGATCATCACGATCGGGGGGTTTGGGCCGAAGACGCGGAATCTGGCGCTCGAAGATATTGCTCATTAGTAGCGGAGTCCTTTTTACAGCAGCCAAGATCAAGAGCGTCTGCCTAAGGGCAGACGTTTCGCCTTCGGCGAGTTACTTGGAAAAGCACCCCAAGTAACCAAGGGTGCTTGCTCCTGGTTGGGCCCGACTTCGTCGGGTTCCTTCACTCCGGTCCCGCTCCGTGGGCCCGCTGCCATCCGCCATCCATGGCGGGGGGCAGCTCTCGCCGCATCCATGCGGCTCGGCCCACTCCGCGAGACCTGCGTTCAGCCTGCACCCAAGTCGCGATTGGCGGTGACCGGACTTTTTGCGTATGAAGATCAAAAGCAGATCACAAGCAGATCAAAGGCTTCCCGGCTGAAGCCGGTCCTACTAACAGCGCGCGGTGTGTCAGCCGATCGTTCCCCCGCTCCGCGTGGGAATGCATCCCGTGACGCTCTGCGTCACTTGTCCGGCCTAAATGTGCGTCGTCTGCGGGACGCAGAGCGTCCGGGGCGGCGTTACCACGCGGAGCGTGGGAACGATCAGAAATAGAACGCATTTTTTCTGTAGGAGCCGGCTTGCTGGCGAGCGCGGTGGGTCAGGTATGAAGACATCGACTGACAGAATACATTCGCCAGCAAGCCGGCTCCTACAGTGTGAGCTGGGTACAGTCAGTGGGACCGGCTTTAGCCGGGAAGCTTTTGATCTGCCTCTGCCTCTGCCTTTGATCTTGATCTTGATCTTGATCTTCAAACACAAGAAGTTCAGTCACCGCCAATCGCGACTTGGGTGCAGGCTGAACGCAGGTCTTGCGCAGTGGGCCGAGCCGCATGGATGCGGCGAGAGCGCCGTCAGGACATGGATGTCCGTTCGGCGCGGGCCCACGGAGCAAGACCGGAGTGAGGGAACCCTGACGAAGGAAGGGCCCAACCAGGAGCAAGCACCCTTGGCTGCTCTTTAAAACCGAGAGGGGGGTGCTTTTCCAAGTAACTCGCCGAAGGCGAAACAGTCTGCCCCCAGGCAGACGCTCTTGACCTGAAGTATCTTGATCTGAAAAAACCTACCGAATCCCCAATCGCCTGGCCAGCCGACTCAAATTCGCCCGATCAACGTCCAGCTCCCGCGCCACATCCGCCCATTTGCCCTGATGCCGCTCCAGCGCCTCGCCGATCAACCGCTTCTGAAACCCGTCCACCGCCCCCTTCAACCCCTCCCCCGGCCGAATCACCGCCGTGCCGACGGATACGTCCAACGAAGCAGGCGCAACCACCCGCACCTCCTCAAGCCCCAACACATCCGCCTCGATCGTCAAAATCCGCGGCCGCTGACCCTGCACCGACAGCGCCTTGAGCACCGCGCGACTGATCAGATGCTCCAGCTCCCGCACGTTCCCCGGCCATGCATACGCCAACAGCGCCGCCTGCGCTTCCGGGCTCATGCGCAAACTGCGCAGCCCCATCCGCGCCCGGTTCTCCTCGAGGAAATACCCCGCCAGCAACAACACATCGCGCCCCCGTTCGCGCAACGGCGGCACCACCAACGGGTAAACGCTCAGGCGGTGATAGAGATCCGCACGGAAGCGCCCGGCGCGCACTTCTTCTGCCAGATCACGGTTGGTCGCGGCGATGATGCGCACGTCCACGCGATGCTCCTGATCGGACCCGACGCGCTGCAACTGGCCGCTCTGCAACACCCGCAGCAACTTCGACTGCACCGGCAGCGGCAGCTCGCCGACCTCGTCGAGGAACAACGAACCGCCATGGGCCAGCTCGAACTTGCCGCTGCGTCCGCTGACCGCTCCGGAGAACGCGCCTTTCACATGGCCGAACAGCTCGCTCTCCACCAACAGTTCGGGCAGCGCGGCGCAGTTAAGGCTGATCAGTGGCCTCGCCGCCCGCGGCGACTGAAGGTGAATGGCCTCCGCGACCAATTCCTTGCCGACGCCGGTTTCGCCCGTGATCAGCACCGTCAGCGGGCTGTTGCCCACCAGCTGGATTTCCTGCTGCAAACGCTTGTGCACCGGGCTTTGCCCGATCAGCTCCCGAGGCCCGCGTCCGCCTGCGGCACGTTTGTACACCTCGGCCAACCGGCGCTGATCCTCAAAGCCACGGGCCAGTTGGCTGATCCGTTCGCTGGCCATCACCGTTGCCGCCGCCAGGCTGGCAAACGCCTGGAGATTGCCCAGATCGGCCTGGCCAAAGCGTGCAGGATCCAGGGAATCCAGGGTCATCACCCCCCACAGCGTGTTCTGCACGTACAGTGGACAACCGAGGCAATCGTGCACTTCCAGGTCGCCGTGCACGCCTTCAACCAGCCCGTCGTAAGGGTCCGGCAGATCGCAGTCGGTGGAGAAGCGGGTCGGTTCGCGGTTTTGCAGAATGATGTCCAGCCGCGGGTGCTCCCCCAGCCGGAACCGTCGCCCCAGGGTATCCGGACTCAGTCCCTCGACCGACAAAGGCACCAGCGCCTCATCCTCCAGCTTGAGCAACGCCACGGCGTCACACGGGAATAGCTGGCGCAGTGACCGCAGCAGGCGTCGGTAGCGCTCATCGTCCGGCAGGTCCCGGGACAGGTCGGCGACCAGCGGAGTGAGCGCCAGCAGCAAAGGATGGGTCATGAGAACTCCCGGCAACGGCATGGGAAGGGGGCAGTGGCGAGTCATTATGACTGCGATGCCAGTCGAAACGACAGCGCCGTCGCCAACGCAGCTCCCGCCGGTCTGCAGGAAGCACGCTACACACACATAGCCGTGAATCGCCGTATTAAACACGGCACTAAACCGTCATTGCCGAGAAGTCATTAGTTGGTCGCCAATTCTCCGGCAGCGCTTGTGTAATAAATGAAAAACTGCCGCGCTCACTTTTCTCAAAAACTCGCTACTTAATTCTGACGCCACCTCGCCGACGTCACGCCCGGGGCCCTTTAATTTAAATGAAGTTGTGAACATCCGATTTTGTTTATAGTCAGCCGACCCCACAGGAGCACTCACTATGGCCAGAATTCAGGGACGAGTTCTTGAAACTTACCCTCCCTTGGTAGTTGATCTCGACGGCACGTTATTGCGCTCGGATTTGCTCATGGAGACGGCCATGGCGTTCATTCGCGGCCAGCCGCTGAAAACCCTGAAAATGCTGGGCTGGCTGTTCAAAGGCAAAGCCGCGCTGAAAGAAGGCCTGGCGCTGAGCACCGAAATAGACGTCTCCGTGCTGCCTTACGATCCGCAGATCATCGAAATGATCCAGCGCGAACGAGACACCGGCCGCATGGTGGTACTGGCCACGGCGAGTCATGTAAGCCTCGCCGAGCGAATCGCCGAACACTTGCAATTATTCGATCTGGTGCTGGCGTCCAATACCCACCGCAACTTGTCCGGCCACAACAAACGTGACCTGTTAGTTGCGCACTTCGGCGAGGGCGGATTCGATTACATCGGCAACTCGAAAGATGACTTGCCCATATGGGATGTGTCCCGCCAGGCCTATGTGGTCAATCCCGACAGAGGCGTGGAAGCCCAAGTAAAAGCACAAGTCAGCGTCGAGCCGACTATCCGCAGCAACTCGCCGGGCCTGCGGGACTGGCGCAAGGCCCTGCGCTTGCACCAGTGGTTGAAAAACGCGCTGATCTTCGTGCCGCTGTTGGCGTCCCATCGCTTGGCGCAGTTCGAGTTGATGCGCGACGGCGTCATCGCGTTCCTTTGTTTCGGCCTGTGCGCCTCCAGCGTCTACATCCTCAATGACCTGCTGGACCTGTGCGACGACCGCCATCACAAAAGCAAATGCAACCGACCGTTCGCCAGTGGCCGCCTGTCGATCAAGACCGGCCTGGTGATGGTGCCGGCGCTGCTGGCGATGGCCTTCGGCGCCGCGATGCTGCTGTTGCCGTGGCAGTTTTCAGCGGTGATGGCCGCCTACTACGGCCTGACCCTGACCTACTCGCTGAGACTCAAACGCCTGATGGCCTGGGACGTGATCGCCCTGGCGATGCTCTACACCGCGCGAATCATCGCCGGCGTCGCGGCGTTCAGCCTCACTCTGACGTTCTGGATCCTCGCGTTCTCGATGTTCATTTTCCTCAGCCTGGCCATGGTCAAGCGTTACGCCGAGCTGCGCGATGCCCGCGCCCGGGAGATCAATACGTTGGCGAGGGGCCGCGGTTACCACCCCGGCGACCTGGACATGATCGCCTCACTGGGAGCCTCGTCGGGTTACCTCGCGGTGATGGTCCTGGCGCTGTACATCCAGGACGCGAAAACCACTGAGCTGTACGTCACCCCGCACATCATCTGGCTGGCCTGCCCGCTGCTGCTGTTCTGGGTGACGCGGGTGTGGATGCTGACCCATCGCGGGCAGATGAACGAAGACCCGGTGGTGTTCGCCATCCGCGACCGCACCAGTCAGCTGATCGGCGCGGCGTTTCTGATGATGTTCTGGATCGCCGCATGAGCACGCCGTTGTATTCCTGGGGACGTTTCCCCCGTCGTCCGCAACGCGGTCATGGCTGTGTGTGGCTCGACGAATTGCCTGCGCAGATGGACCGCGTGATCGGCGCCCACCGCAGCAGCCTGCCCTACGGCAACGGCCGCAGTTACGGCGACAGTTGCCTGGCGGCCAGCGATGAGGTGCTGCACATGCGCTCGCTGGACCGGCTGATCGAGGCCGACTGGAGCACCGGCGTGATCAAGGCCGAGGCCGGCATCACCCTGGCGGAAGTGCTGGCCGTGGCCATCCCCCAAGGCTGGTTTTTGCCAGTGACGCCCGGGACCCAGTTCGCCACCCTCGGCGGCGCCATCGCCAATGACGTTCACGGCAAAAACCATCATGTGCGCGGCACCTTTGGCCGCTACCTGCTGAGCTTCGGCCTGTTGCGCCACGGCGAGCCGGAGGTGGTCTGCTCGCCTGAAGATCAACCAGCCCTGTTCGGCGCGAGCATCGGCGGGCTCGGCCTGACCGGGGTCATTCAATGGGCGCAGATCCAGTTGATGCCGATCCGCGCCAGCCAGATCGACACCACCACGGTGCGCTTCGCCAATCTGGCCGAGTTTTTTGCGCTGTCGGCCGAGCTGGACGCGCGCCACGAATACAGCGTCGCCTGGGTCGACTGCCTGGCCAAGGGTGCAGAGACCGGACGCGGTGTGTTCATCGTCGGTGGCCACGCGCAGTACGGCTCCCTTGACGTCGGTCAGCGCAAGAAACTCAGCGTGCCGCTGACGCCGCCGGTGTCGCTGATCAACACAGTCTCCCTCAGCGCCTTCAACAGCCTGTACTGGCGCCTGCACACCCGCCAGCGCAAGCAGGGCCGCAGCGCCTACGAACCGTTCTTCTACCCCCTCGACCGGATCCTGCACTGGAACCGGATTTATGGCCGCCGGGGGTTTCAGCAATACCAGTGCGTCGTGCCTGCGGCGAATGCCGAAGCGGCCATGGGCGAACTGCTGCGCACCATTGCCAAGGCTGGCCAGGGGTCGTTCCTTGCCGTGCTCAAGCGCTGTGGCGATATAGCCTCGCCGGGGCTGCTGTCGTTCCCCCTTGAAGGCACTTCCCTGGCCCTGGATTTTGCCCAGAGCGAGGCACTGGAAAAGGTGCTGTTCCCGCGTCTGGACGACATCGTTCGCGCCGCCGGCGGGCGCTTGTACCCGGCCAAGGACGCCCACATGAGCGGTGCCGATTTCCGGCGGGCCTACCCCGCCTGGGAGCAGTTGGAAGCGCTGCGCGATCCCTCTTTGATGTCCCGTTTCTGGAGCCGTGTGATCCTATGAAAACTGCAGTGAAGAAAGTCCTGATCATCGGCGCCACCTCCGCCATCGCCAGCGCGTGCGCACGGTTGTGGGCCACGGAAGGCAGCGATTTTTTCCTGGTGGCGCGCAACGTCGAGAAGCTGCAGCAGACCGCCGCCGACCTCAAGGCGCGCGGAGCGACCCACGTCACGCTGCACGAGATGGACGCCAACGACATCGAGGCGCATCCGCTGATGATGGGCCGCTGCCTGACTGCGCTGGGACAGATCGACATCGCCCTGATCGCCCACGGCACGCTGCCCGATCAGAAGGCCTGTGAGCGCGACGTGCACCTGGCGCTGAAGGAATTCGCCAACAACTGCACCTCGGTGATCGCCCTGCTCACGGTGCTGGCGATGCAGTTCGAAACCCAGCGCTGCGGCAGTCTGGCGATCATTTCTTCGGTAGCGGCTGACCGGGGTCGCCCTTCCAATTACCTCTACGGCAGCGCCAAGGCGGCGGTGTCGACCTACTGCGAAGGCTTGCAGGCGCGGCTGTTCAAAGTCGGCGTGCACGTCACCACCATCAAACCGGGCTTTGTCGACACGCCGATGACCCAGGGGCTGTCGTTGCCGGCGGCCCTGCTGGCACAACCGGCGCAGGTCGCCCAGCGCATCGTCAAAGGCATCGCCAACAAGGTGCCGACGCTCTACGCACCGGGTTTCTGGGCGCTGATCATGCTGGTCATTCGTTCGATCCCGCAGCCGGTGTTCAAGAGGCTGAACCTGTGAGCGAAGCGGTGCCCGAGACTTCGCACCTGTCCGGCTGGCGCTACCGCGCGGTGGTGCTGTCGGTGGTCGGCTCGGCGTTGGGCTATCTCGGCTTTTCGCTGTGGGGCGGCTGGCAGGCAGTGGGCGCTGCGGTGAGCGAGGTCGGGCTGGTGGGCATTGTCATCGCGCTGCTCATGTCATCGGTCAACTACGGCCTGCGCTTTGTGCGTTGGCAGACCTACCTGAAAGTGCTCGGCCATCCCATGCCGTGGCGGCCGAGCCTGAACATTTATCTGGCCGGCTTTGCCCTGACCACCACGCCAGGCAAGGCCGGAGAAGCGTTGCGCGGCGTGCTGCTGAAACGCTGGGCCGTGCCCTACCCGCAGAGTTTCGCGGCGTTTTTCAGCGAGCGGCTGTCGGACCTGTTCGCGGTGGTCTTGCTGACCCTGTTCGGCCTGTCGCTGTACCCCCAGGCATGGCCGATGATCGTGGTCGGCGTGGCGCTGGTGGCGGTCGGGCTGGTGGTGCTGTCGCAACGTCGCCTGCTTGAGCGGATCACCGACAAGGTGCCAGTGGGTGGCGGCAAGGTGCTCGGGCTGCTGCGCCATCTGCTGCAAGTGCTGGTGCATGCGCAGCAATGCCATCGCCTGCGCCTGATGCTCGGGCTGACCGCATTGAGCGTGGTCGCCTGGAGCGCCGAAGCCCTGGCGTTCGACTGGATTCTGAAATGGATGGGCGCGGATATCCCGCTGACGTTCGCGGTGTTTGTCTACGCCCTCGCAATGCTGGCCGGCGCAGTGAGTTTCATGCCTGGTGGACTGGGCGGCGCGGAGGCGGTGATGGTCGGCCTGCTGGTCTGGAAAGGCATGGACAGCGCCGACGCCGTGGCCGCCACCGTGCTGATTCGTCTGGCCACGCTGTGGTTCGCCGTGGCCATCGGCGCGGTGATGCTGATCAGGCTCAAAAGCGAGGCTGCAACGCCTCAGGCTCAACCGGTTCAATAACGCTTTTCGACGGGATTAAAGGGACAGGAGTGCAAGTCATGGTGGCAGCAGTACGTTATCGAGCGTTATTCGGCATTCCCCTGTTGCTGGCGGTGGCCGCCGTGGTCTGGAGCTTTCTGGCCTCCAGCGGCCCGATTCAATGGATGGACAACGGCATCTTCATCGCCGACGCCTCGCAGGGTCGCTATTTCAGCGACACCCTCGGCCCGCTGGATCACCCGTTGTACCTGTTCGTGACCACGGCGCTGTTCGCTCACTTCGGCCCGCTGGTGCTGAGTTTCATGAACTCGATGCTGCTGATCCCGCTGGGCTGGGCGATCTTTCGTCTGGCCAGAGGCGTCGGCGCGACATCGCAGCAGGCCTTGCTGGCGATTGCCGCGGCGGTGTTGTGCCATTGCGTGTTCTGGGTCTCGACCAAAGCCGAGGTTTATCTGCTGCACACGCTGCTGGTAACCCTGGCCTACATGGTGCATTTTCGCGATAAATCGCGCTTGGGCCTGCTCACCGCGCTGTTCGTCATCGGCATCCTCACCGGCCTCGCCGCCGCCATTCACCAACTGACGTTCATCGTGCTGTTCCCGCTCTACGTGCAGCTGGTCTGGCAGCACAGGGCGCGGGTGCTGTTGACGATCCCGGGGTTTGTGCTGGGCTTTGCGGTGGCGATCCCCGGTATTTTGCAGGAGCTGCAAAACGGCTTGAGCCTGATCGACATCGGCCACCGTTACCTGATTGGCATCCCCGACAAGACCACGGAACAGAGCTGGCAGGGTTCGCTGTTTCGCTTCGACGACATGTGGCACGAGAAGAACTCGGTGGTGCTGCTGATGCTGTCCCTGCTCGGCCCGCAACTGGTGGCGCTGGTGCTGTTCCCGAAAAGCCGGCGGCTGCGGCTGCTGTGGTGCGCGGCGGTGCTGAACTTCCTCTTCGCCGTGTCATACAACGTCACCGACCGCTTCACGTTTTTTCTGCCGGGCGCGGTGCTGTTGAGCATCATCGGCGTGATCCATGTGCAGGCGTGGCTGGCGCGGCACAATGCCGCCGTTGTCGCCTATGCCCTGCCCCTCAGCGGCCCGGTGACCCTTCTGGCGGTGTACGCGATTTACGCCAGCGGTGTCGTTGCGCTGCCCACCCACAAGGAAGCGCTGCCTTTCCGTGACGATATCCATTACTTCATGGCGCCATACCTGCGCGATCGTTCGGCGGAGGCGTTCGTGCACAGTTACGAACAATCAGCTCCCCCAGGCGCGCTGATTGTTGCGGACTGGACGCCCAACGGCGCATTGCGTTCGGCGCAAGCCAGCGGCCTGCTCAAAGGACGAACCGTGGCGCTGTGCGAAGGCGCACAAAACATCGAGTCGTACTTGAATGGCCCGGGTGCCTTCCTGGCGCGGACCAGTTACTGCTCGAGCATCTCGGATCGCTTTGATCTGCAGACGTTGGCGGTGGGGTACGAATTGCGCGCGAAAAAAGCGGACGGGCAAAGCAGCCCAAACGTGCTCGTGAATCCACTGAGAGGCGGATGACCGTCCGTCGGATCGAATGCACCTCTTGCGTTGGCGGGTTGACCAATAGGTATCCATGACAACAAAGGGATTCACATCATGATCAAGACTAAATTGACTGCCCTGACACTCGCTGGCCTGATGGCTGTTGCTACTGGCTCCGCGTTCGCTGGTTCCACCGGCCCAACCGATCCGATCGACAAGAACGGTCCGAAGCCAAGCACTTCTACCAGCGGTCAAAACAACGACGGCAGCTCCCCGGGCACGTCGACCCCTGGCACCAAAGGCATGGGCAGCACCAACGGCACCAACCGTGGTGACGCTGACGGCGGCGGCATGACCAATGGCAGCGGCATGGGCGGCAGCGGCGGCGGTACCGGTGGTGGCGCGAGCGGTTCCAGCGGCAGCAAGTAAATCGCTGTGCTGACCGTGTGCCTCTGAGCGAGCTTAGCGCCGAGGCAGCACTGAATACGATGAAGGGCCGAATAAGATTCGGCCCTTTTTTCGTTTCTCGTTCCCGGAAAAGGCCGACCTCCTCACGCCACTGCCCAAATGTCATCAAGGGTGGACCACCCGGCCTCTTCCCGGCTGAAGCCGGTCCTACGATGGAATTGCGGCATTGCGCAGGACTGCTTTAGCCGGGAAAGCGTCTGACTTTTCATTGCAAAACCCGGGGAGAAACACGGGCCTAAATTTTCCGCCGTCGCTGTCGATACGCTATTTGTAGAGCCCCAATAGCGGGTTGGACCCGATCAGTGAAAGGCAAAAGCATGTACACAAACATTTTTCTGCTGGTAGAGCATGGCCGCGATCAAGGTGAAGTATCTGTTTTGGGCTGGTTCGATGACGAACGCGCCGCGCAGGACACCGCCGAGGCCATGGAGTGGAAAGCGTATCGCGACGAAGCCAAACGTCATCATCAATGGTCGAGCCAGCCGTTGCTGCCGCCGGACCAGACGGCCCATCGACGGTTCTGGGTCAAAGGCATCTCCAAATTCAGCCACACCCCGGCGCCCCGTTCGTGGGCGGTGCATTGATCCCTGTTGAGCAGAAACTCAGCGCAGCGGGCACCGCCGAGGTGCCCTGCTACTTGTAATTGCCCGACGCTGGCTCGTCAGCAGAACTGATTCAAGACAGAGTCGGTCGCTCGACAACCTCGCCCTCCCACACGCCTTCATGCCGACGGGCAATCACCAGGCAGTCGCCCGTACCCGTCGCGCTTACCACCCGCTCACCTCCGGGTGACCAAAATGCGCTGCGTCCCGCGCAGGCCCAGCCTCCCGACGGCCCGCCATGGTTGGCCATCAACACGCCCATCGAATGCGCACAGGCATAGCTCTGCAGCAATTCAGCGTCTCGCGCATAGCCTTCTTCGCTGATCAAGACGCTGCTGGCGTACAGACTGGCGCCAACTTGCGCCGCTGCCTGGGCGTGGGTGGCGTGGGTAAAATCCGCACAGACCGACAGCGCAATGCGCTCGGCGCCCATATCCACCAGCGCACCGCCCTCCCCGCCACTGAAAACCGCCTCTTCTCCCGGATGAAGATGCTGCTTGGTGTAGACCGACTGCGATCCATCGGCGGCCATCACCAGTGCGCCAATCAGGATGATTTCGCTGCCGGGTTGACGCAGTGGCAGCCCCACCACGGTGGTCATCCCTGACTGCGCCGCGAGCTCTCGCAGCGGTTGCAAACACTCGGCGTCAGGTGTCTGAGCGAGTTCGCGCGCGAGGAACGGCTCGTAGCCGGTCAAGGACAACTCGGGGAACAGCAGAAACTGAACGCCATGCTCGACCGCGCGGCGCATGGTGTGAAGATGCCGGTCGATGTTGACGTTGATGTCACCGGCGACCGAGCAGTATTGAGCAGCACATATCACGAGGTTTGTCATAGGAACTCGTTTTTTTCAGACAGCGAGGGAGTGACGAATGCTTCGATCAACTGACGTTGCCGCGGCGGCAAGCGGTCAGGCACGCGCAGTGTATTCTTCACGCTGCACAGCTCCTCGACCCGTCTGACATCGCGGAGACTCCCTAGCGGTTTTTCTGGGTATTAACAAAGTTTAGAAAATCCTGAGAGGGCAATGCTTTCGAATATAACCAGCCCTGGGCGTAATCCACCTTATACAGTCGCAGGTAATCTGCCTGATGGGGGCTCTCGATGCCCTCGGCAACAATTTCCAGACCCAGCGTTTTAGCCATTGCAATAATATGCGTCACCACCGAACTGGACGCTGAAGATTTATCGATGGCGTCCACGAAGGATTTATCAATCTTGAGCACATTGACAGGAAGGCGCTCAAGATATTGCAAACTGGAGTAGCCCGTACCAAAGTCATCGATTGCAATCTTGAAGCCCAGCGCCCGCGCTTTTTTTAGTGTCGTAACGGCCGATTCAACATCGATGAAGCCTCGCTCAGTGGCCTCTATCCATATTTGACTGTTGTTAATCATCGAGCCTTTCAGTGCCTGATCAAGCGTGTCAAGAAAACGCCCGGATTTTAGATCATCTGCACAGATGTTGATGGCCACATGAAGACGGCGGTTATCTCGTAGAAGTTGCGCCATGTCTCTGACGACGCCTTGGATGACTTGGTCAGTGATAGGCAAAATCAGCCCTGTTTCTTCAGCCAGCGGAATGAACTGATCAGGGGCCACAACCGTGCCGTCTGGTCTCAGCCACCGAACCAACGCCTCGGCCCCAATACATGCTTCTGTTTCAAGATCAATAATCGGTTGATAGTGAACAGTGAACTCCCGCTGGGCGATTGCGATCTGCATCTCGGCCATCGGCGAGAGTCTGATTCGCATGATCCGGATGACTGACAATACGACAATCAAGCCGATCCCAAGGCCTATGGGCAGCATCCAGGCCAACTCGCTATAAAAGCTGGTGTCGACGCTTTTTATCGGCTCAGCCACAAGGGCGGACCAGTCGTCTTGAGTGGAAACAGCATAGAGATAGTCTTTACTTTTGCGATCTCGGTTTGATACGAGTTGGGAAATCGTCTTCTCATCCGCTCCCTGAGAAATATTCACCAATTGGCCTTGGTAGAAAACACCGAGTTGCATTCGATCATCCAGAATGATGTCGCTGAGCCTTCCCGCATTTATAAGGACGCGGTAGGCGCCACGATGCATGATCGTGATCGGCTGGATCCCCTGGTCACTCGGGATCAGGCGAACATTGATTTTATAGCCTCTCGCATCGGTATAAGTCGACGTCGTCGATTCAGACAGTATCGACGTGCCCCCCCATGATGTGCAGGCAAGCGACCCTCGCTCCAGATAATCAATTTCTTCGACCGCACGGGTGTTCACGGTCGCTTTTCGCATTAACGAAATATGCTCTGGAGAACACGGCACCCCAGCCCAGTTCTCCATCTGCGCTATAACATTGAGCCCTTGTTGCAATGACAAGCTAATGTTTTTGAGCGCTCGCTCGGAGTAAGTCGCCAAATGAGTCCTTTCTTTGGCCAGCGCCCTTTCCCAGGAAATGTAAGCCATCGTGATCATAGGAAGAACTGCCCCTATCAGCCCTGACAGGGTGGCTATGATGATGACTCTGGATTTACGCATTCCCTTGCCTCAAAAAATGGACTCATCCTGTACTGATGCTCATTACCTCTCGTTCAGAGTGTGATTTATCCGGAACGACCGAGCAAGAAGGCGCGGAACGTTTTCACCCCTAAGACATTCTGTACACCCCATCGCCGCTCGAAAACCCAAAGGCCACTCACTGGACGGACGTCCGGCACCTGAGATAGCGTGCGGCTCCGACCGACTTCCAGGCAGCCTCCCATGACCGACCGTCAACTCATCGTCCCGGATGAAATGCGCCTGCTCGCCGAACGCGCAGGCTATGCCCCTGCCGTCAAGGTCGGCAAAACCCTCTACTGTGCCGGCCAGGTCGGTCGAACCCATGAGCTGGCCGTGATCGAAGACCCGGAGCAGCAATTCCTGGCAGCGTGGGAAAACCTGCGGCGTGTATTGGCCGCTGGAGGATGCACCTTCGAGGACGTCGTCGATCTGACCACCTACCACATCGATCTGCACCGCCATATGCCCGTATTCAGGGCGGTCAAGGACAGCGTCTTCCCTCGGGGCACCTGTGCATGGACATGCCTGGGCGTCAGCGACCTCGCAAAGCCTGGCCTGCTGGTGGAAATCAAATGCGTCGCGGTGCAGCGCTGATCATGAAGGGGGTGCCTTGCGCGGGACACGCAAGGCGAAAGGGCTCGGATAACGCAGGCTGACCCGCCGGGTATTCCGACACGTCAGCCTGGCGATTTGCCTCAACGCGCGGTGATTTTCCAGGCGCGGTGAATTTTGCCGTTGCGTGCAAAGTCCGGGTCGACCGTGTGCTGGGTGATTTCTTCCACCGCATAACGCTCGACCAGCGTCTCTTCGAGCTGGAATTTGCGGAAGTTATTGGAGAAATACAGCACGCCGCCCGGCGCCAGGCGCGCCATCGCCAGGTCGATCAGTTGAACCTGATCGCGCTGCACGTCGAACACGCCTTCCATGCGCTTGGAGTTGGAGAAGGTCGGCGGGTCGATGAAGATCAGGTCGTACTCATCGCGACTGGCCTCCAGCCACACCATCACGTCGCCCTGCTCCAGACGGTTCTTGTCCGAGAAACCGTTCAGCGACAGGTTGCGACGCGCCCAGTCCAGATAGGTTTTCGACAGGTCGACGCTGGTGGTGCTGCGCGCTCCGCCCTTGGCCGCGTGCACGCTGGCGGTCGCGGTGTAGCAGTAAAGGTTGAGGAAACGCTTGCCCGCCGCTTCGCGCTGAATGCGCATGCGCATCGGCCGGTGATCGAGGAACAGGCCGGTGTCCAGGTAATCGGTGAGGTTGACCAGGAGCTTCACGCCGCCTTCGTTGACCTCATTGAATTTGCCTTGGGCGCTCTGGCGTTCGTACTGCTTGGTGCCGCTCTGCCGTTCGCGGCGCTTGACTACCACGCGGCTCTTGTCGATGCCGAGCGCCTGGGGAATGGCCGCCAGGGCGTCGAACATGCGGATCGAAGCCTTTTCCGGGTCGATGGACTTCGGCGCGACATATTCCTGAACGTGGACCCAGTCGTGGTACAGGTCGATGGCCATGGCGTACTCGGGCATGTCCGCATCGTAGACGCGGTAGCAATCGATGCCTTCGCGCTTGACCCACTTGCCCAGCGCCTTGACGTTCTTCTGCAAGCGATTGGCGAACATCTGCCCGCCCTCGCTCAGGCGCGGTTGCTCGATGACCGGCGCAGGGGCCGGCGTCGGCTTGATCGGGTTGCCATTCTTGTTGTACTGGCGCTCTTGGGGTTCGTCCGGCGCCTGATCGTAAGCGGCTTGCTCACGCTCGGCCTGACGCTGCTCCGGGGTGCGACGCTCGCCGGTGACGAACTGATCCGGCAGCACTTTGATCAACAACAGCTTGCACGGCAGTGCGCCGTTCCAGAACGCGTATTGCTTGTGGCTGCGAATGCCCATGCGCTTGCCCAGATCGGGCGCGCCGGTGAACACCGCCGCTTCCCAGTTCAGGCAGGCCTGACGCAGGCGCTCGCCGAGGTTCTGATAGAGGTACAACAGGCTCGCCTCGTCGCCAAGACGCTCGCCGTACGGCGGGTTGCAGATCACCAGACCGGTCTGGTTCTGGTCGGGACGCGGCTCGAACGTCGCCACTTCGCCCTGGTAGATCTTGATCCACTCGCTCAGGCCGGCGCGCTCGACGTTGTTGCGGCCTGGCTGAATCAGGCGCGGATCGGCTTCGTAACCACGAATCCACAGCGGCGGCTTGGCCAGGCCAGCTTGCGCACGTGCCTGCGCTTCGTCATGCAGCTTGCGCCAGATCGCCGGCACATGGCCGAGCCAGGCGGAGAAACCCCAGCGCTCGCGCTTGAGGTTGGGCGCGATGTCGGCGGCAATCATCGCCGCTTCGACCAGGAAGGTACCCACGCCGCACATCGGGTCAGCCAGCGCGCCGCCTTCAGCGGCAATGCGCGGCCAGCCCGAACGGATCAGGATCGCGGCCGCGAGGTTTTCCTTGAGCGGCGCGGCGCCCTGCTGCAGACGATAGCCGCGCTGGTGCAGGCTGTGGCCGGACAGGTCCAGGGACAGAATCGCTTCGCCCCGGTCCAGACGCAGGTGCACGCGCAGGTCCGGGTTGAGCTTGTCGACCGACGGGCGTACGCCGTCTGCCGTGCGCAGGCGGTCTACGATGCCGTCCTTGACCTTCAAGGCACCAAAATGGGTGTTGTCGATGCCCGAACCGTGACCGCTGAACTCCACGGCCAGCGTGCCTTCCGCTTCCAGATGGTCAGCCCACTCGATGTCGTGCACGCCGTGGTAGAGGTCCTCGGCGTCCTTCATCGGGAAACGCTTGAGCACCAGCAGCACCCGGTTGGCAAGCCGCGACCACAGGCACAGCCGGTAGGCAGTTTCCATGTCGGCGGTGCCGCGGATGGCGGAAGTGTGTTCGCGGGTTTCCTCGAGACCGAGGGCGGTGGCTTCCTCGGCCAGCAAGCCTTCGAGGCCTTTTGGGCAGGTGAGGAAAAGTTCGTAACGGTCCGACATGAGTATTCCAGAGCCTAAGGCTATAGCGGCCGGACAACGCATTGTCCGACCCGATTCCAACAAACGCCTTTCAAGGAGGACGCCTGCGCGGCACACAGTTTGTGCCTGTCCCTCGCACCGATACATTTCGAGTGCGACGGTCCGCCAGCACTTGAGCGCCGACGTTTTGATGCTAAAAAAACACTATTCAGCACGACAGCGGCTGCAATAAAAAGTCACATCGCTGACCCTTCGTCGTTTTTCCTCTGACCGTAAACCGCCAGTACTCTCAATTGCGAAACACTTGCACTGCGACCTGAAAGCCCCGTTTAGAAGGGGCCCCCGCAAAAAACACTGGTCAAACGAGTGATTGCTTATGGTCGTAATGCCTGAATGGTTACGTTCTTATGACAAAACGATCATTCACAGCGCATCTTTCATTGGTTAGAAATCACCCAAGGTCATCGCCGCAACGGCGATGGCATCAAGCCCGCGACGCCGGCAGCGGGCCGCTAACGGCAGAAGATTTTCTGCCGGACCTCAGCCTGAGGTCTCCAGGGACATTACAGTCAACAAACGAGGGCAATACCCTATGAGAAGACTTAAGCGTGATCCGATGGAAAGAGCATTTTCGCGCGGATACCAATATGGCGTATCCGGTAAATCCCGTGAGCTTTGCCCATTTACTCTACCGTCAGTGCGTCAAGCCTGGATCAATGGCTGGCGAGAAGGACGCGGCGACAACTGGGACGGTATGACCGGCACTGCGGGCATTCACAGACTCAACGAACTTCACGCGGTCGGCTGACGCAACCCTCACGTTACAGCCTGACCTAAAGCTTTTTCGACATTCTTGATCGCTTCACCATTACCACGCACGCCCCACCCGGGCGGCGGGCCAAGGCCCAAGAGGGGTTCCAGTCGGAACCCCTCTTTTCGTCTGGATGATCAGCGGGACATCGACGCGATCGCGTCCACCGACTGGCGAATCAACGCCGGCCCCTTGTAGATAAAGCCTGAATAAATCTGCACCAGACTCGCCCCTGCCGCGATCTTATCGGCCGCGTGCCTGCCTTCGGTAATGCCACCGGCGGCAATGATCGGCAAGCGCCCGCCCAGCTCACCGGCCAGCACCTTGACGATGTGCGTGCTCTGCTCGCGCACCGGCGCGCCCGACAGGCCGCCTGCCTCGTCGCCATGGGGCAACCCTTCGACGCCCTGACGGCTGAGGGTGGTGTTGGTCGCGATCACCGCGTCCATGCCCGACTCCAGCAGCGCACCGGCAACCAGCACGGTCTCTTCGTCGCTCATGTCCGGGGCAATCTTGATGGCGAGCGGCACGCGTTTGCCGTGGATCAGCGTCAGCGCTTCCTGACGCACCCGCAGGGCTTCGAGCAGTTGCTTGAGCGAATCGCCGAACTGCAGGCTGCGCAGGCCCGGCGTATTGGGCGAGCTGACGTTGACGGTGACGTAACTGGCGTGGGCGTACACTTTGTCCAGGCAGATGAGGTAATCATCCACGGCGCGCTCCACCGGCGTATCGGCGTTCTTGCCGATGTTGATGCCCAGTACGCCGTTGTACTGCGCGGCCTGCACCCGGCTGACCAGATTGTCGACGCCCAGGTTGTTGAAGCCCATGCGGTTGATGATGGCTTCGGCGTGGGGCAGACGGAAAATGCGCGGCTTCGGGTTGCCCGGTTGCGGGCGCGGCGTGACAGTGCCGACCTCGACGAAACCGAAGCCCAGCTGCGAGAAGCCGTCGATGGCCGCGCCGTTCTTGTCCAGCCCCGCCGCCAATCCGACCGGGTTGGGGAAGCGCAGGCCCATGACGGTCACCGGCAGCTGCATCGGCGCCTTGTTGAACAGGCCGTTGAGCCCCAGACGCCCGCCCGCTCCGATCAGGTCGATGGACAGATCGTGGGAAGCTTCGGGGGAGAGTTTGAACAGTAACTGGCGGGCCAGGTTATACATGGGCGGGGGCGGCTCGATTGCGGCTGGGATCAGCGGCGGATTATAAACGCCGGTGCAGGCGAAGCGCGAGGCATGTCGCGAACTTTGCTGACTGACCTGTTCGCCGCTGGCATATCGCTTGCTTTAAGTCCTGCATCGACTCGATCCAATGGCGGAGCGAGACACAGGACAATGACGTCGCTGTCGCCCCGGTTTCAATCGGGGCGAGGCGGCGTTTTTTTTGGACGACCGGCAGCGTTGAAAGGCGCGTCGGCCTCCACGCGGAATGGCACTCATGAATGACACGCTTACCCCCTCGCTGGCCTGGGTCAACGGCAGCGATGCACCGGAATTGGCCAGCGTCGACCTCGGCTTCATGGCGCTCACCGACAGCGCCTCGCTCATCGTCGCCGCGACCCAGGGCTTCGCCCAGCCCTATGGCCTGCACATCAATTTGCACCGGCAGTCATCGTGGGCCAACCTGCGCGACAAACTGGTCAGCGGCGAACTGCATGCCGCTCACAGCCTTTACGGGCTGGTCTACGCCGTGCAACTGGGGCTGGCCGGGCCGGCGAAGCACATGGCAGTACTGATGGGGCTGAACCAGAACGGTCAGAGCATCAACCTGTCGAGGGCGCTGCAGGACGCAGGTGTGACCACTCCTGATGCACTCGATCGACGCACGCACCAAAGCGACCCAAAACTCACGTTCGCCCAAACCTTCCCCACCGGCAACCACGCCCTGTGGCTGTATTACTGGCTCGCGAGCCAGGGCATTCACCCACTGCGCGACGTCGACAGCGTGGTGGTGCCGCCGCCGCAGATGGTCGAGCACCTGCAGGCCGGTCGCATCGACGGCTTTTGTGTCGGCGAGCCGTGGGGTGCCAGCGCCGTTCAGCAGAACCTGGGCTTCACCCTGGCGACGTCCCAGGCCATCTGGCCGGATCACCCGGAAAAGGTGCTGGGGTGCAGCCTGGAATTCGTCGAGCAATACCCCAACACGGCGCGCGCCCTGGTGATGGCCGTGCTTGAAGCCAGTCGCTTCATCGAAGAAAGCGCTGACAACCGCCGAAGCACCGCGCAGTTGCTCGGCGCCCCCGAGTACGTCAATGCACCCGTCGGCGCTATCGAATCGCGGCTACTGGGCGAGTACGACGACGGGCTCGGCAACCGGTGGCACGACCACCATGCCATCCGCTTCCATGATGAAGGCCGGGTCAACATGCCGTGGCTGTCTGACGGCATGTGGTTCATGACCCAGTTTCGCCGCTGGGGCTTGCTGCGCGAAGACCCGGATTACCTCGGCGTCGCCCGCACCGTCCAACAGCTTGGCCTGTACCGCGAGGCCGCCGAGGCACTGGGCATCGCCGTGCCGCCCTCGCCCATGCGCAGCAGCCAGTTGATCGACGGCAAGATGTGGGACGGCAGCGACCCGGCGTGTTATGCCCGCAGCTTCAAGCTGCACGCGCTGGCCGATGCCGCCCTCGCTCATGCCGATCGCTGAGGAGACGCCACCATGCTGCGAATCCTGCTGATCAATGACACCCCCAAAAAAGTCGGTCGCCTGAAAGCGGCGCTGACTGAAGCCGGTTTCGAGGTCATCGATGAATCCGGGCTGATCATCGACCTCCCCGCACGGGTTCAGGCCGTGCGACCGGACGTGATCCTCATCGACACCGAATCACCGGGGCGTGATGTGCTGGAGCAAGTGGTGCTGGTGACCCGGGATCTGCCGCGCCCGATCGTGATGTTCACCGACGAGCACGACCCCGGCGTGATGCGCCAGGCGATCAAGTCCGGGGTCAGCGCCTACATCGTCGAAGGCATTCACGCGCAACGCCTGCAGCCGATTCTGGACGTCGCCATGGCCCGCTTCGAAAGCGACCAGGACCTGCGCGCGCAACTGCACGCCCGCGATCAGCAATTGGCCGAACGCAAGCGCATCGAGACGGCGAAAGGCCTGTTGATGAAGATGAAGCAGTGCAACGAGGAAGAGGCCTACACCCTGATGCGACGCCAGGCCATGAGCCGGCAGCAGAAACTGATTCAGGTGGCGGAGCAGATCATTGCCATGAGCGAACTGTTGGGCTGAGCCCTTCCATGTCCGAACCGCGCGCGCTGATTTCATTCCGCCTGCATACCGGCGCACCTTTGGCCCATGTATTGCTAGTCACACCTCACAGGTAGCCAACGGCGGTTGCCCACTCACGACAAAGACGTCGCACCCCTTCGCGCAAGCGCACAGGGCTGCGGCGTTTTTTCGTTTTTGCCTTGAACACGTCGAGGCGGGTGGAGTGCCGGTCTGGTGCTTCGCCTGCATGAC
This sequence comes from Pseudomonas sp. AK106, assembly GCF_053903055.1. Lineage (NCBI taxonomy): Bacteria > Pseudomonadati > Pseudomonadota > Gammaproteobacteria > Pseudomonadales > Pseudomonadaceae > Pseudomonas > Pseudomonas sp. AK106. The sequence continues at coordinate 2,219,593 of NZ_CP096426.1, read as the reverse complement.
CTGACCCGTAGCGGTGCGAGCAACACCTCCACCGAACACGAATCCCTGCAGATGAGGTGTTAGATGAACACGAGTTTCTGGAAAGCCGGCCACAAACCGACATTGTTCGCAGCGTTTCTGTATTTCGACCTGAGCTTCATGGTCTGGTACCTGCTTGGCCCGATGGCCGTGCAGATTGCCGCCGACCTGCACCTGACCACCCAGCAACGCGGCCTGATGGTGGCGACGCCGATTCTCGCGGGTGCCGTGCTGCGCTTCATCATGGGCATGCTGGCCGATCAGTTATCGCCGAAAACCGCCGGAATCATCGGCCAGGTGATCGTCATCGCCGCGCTGCTCTGCGCCTGGCAACTGGGCATTCACAGCTATGAGCAGGCGCTGCTGCTCGGTGTGTTCCTCGGCATGGCGGGCGCGTCGTTCGCCGTGGCGCTGCCGCTGGCTTCGCAGTGGTACCCGCCGCAGCATCAGGGCAAAGCGATGGGCATCGCCGGCGCCGGCAACTCCGGTACCGTGTTCGCGGCACTGATCGCACCGGTGCTCGCCGCCAGCTTCGGCTGGAACAACGTGTTCGGCTTTGCCGTGGCGCCGCTGCTGCTGACCCTCATCGCGTTCTCGCTGATGGCAAAAAACGCTCCGGAACGCCCGAAAGCCAAATCCATGGCTGACTATTTCAAAGCCCTGGGCGACCGCGACAGCTGGTGGTTCATGTTCTTCTACAGCGTGACTTTTGGCGGCTTCATCGGCCTGGCCAGTGCCCTGCCCGGCTATTTCAACGATCAATACGGCCTGAGCCCGGTGACCGCGGGTTACTACACCGCCGCCTGCGTCTTCGGCGGCAGCATGATGCGCCCACTGGGCGGCGCACTCGCCGATCGCTTTGGCGGCATTCGAACGCTGTCCGGCATGTACGCCGTCGCGGCGATCTGCATCGCCGCCGTCGGTTTCAACCTGCCCAGCTCGTGGGCAGCGCTGGCACTCTTCGTCGCGGCCATGCTCGGCCTTGGTGCCGGCAACGGCGCGGTGTTCCAGCTCGTGCCGCAACGCTTTCGCAAAGAGATCGGCGTCATGACCGGCCTGATCGGCATGGCCGGCGGCATCGGTGGCTTCCTGCTCGCCGCCGGGCTTGGCGCCATCAAGCAGAACACCGGCGAGTACCAACTGGGCCTGTGGCTGTTTGCATTCCTGGGTGTGCTCGCCTGGTTCGGCCTGATGAACGTCAAGCGTCGTTGGAGAACCACCTGGGGTTCGGCCGCTGTCACCGCTGCCCGCGTTTAGATCGTGAGCGTCAATCAGCCGCTGACGCCGGTCGCGTCCACCACGAGCGGCTTGCAGCTGCGCGTTGCCGAATTCAGCGCGACCGGGCCGCGGGCGGAGAATCAGGACGCCATTCGCGTGGTGACTCCTGCTCCGACGCTGGCGGCCAGCAAGGGTTACCTGTTCGCCCTCGCCGACGGCGTCAGTCAATGTGCCGACGGCGGACTGGCGTCCCGGGCCACGCTGCAGGCGCTGGCCATGGATTACTACGCAACCCCGGAAACCTGGGGCATCGCCCAGGCCCTCGACCGCCTGCTGCTGGCGCACAATCGCTGGCTGCTGGCCAACGGCTTATTGACCACGCTGAGTGCGCTGGTCCTGCGCGGGCGCCGCTTCACCCTCGCCCACGTCGGCGACTGTCGCGTGTACCGCTGGCACACAGGGCAGCTCCAGCGCATCAGCCAGGACCACGTCTGGGAACAGCCGGACATGCAACACGTGCTGAAACGCGCGCTGGGTCTGGATCAATACGTGGTCATGGATTACCTCGACGGCGAACTGCGCCAGGGCGAGCGCCTGCTGCTGGTGAGCGACGGCGTGTGGGCAACGTTGGGCGATGAACGAATCGCCTCGATTCTCAACGAACAGGCCGATCTGGATACGGCAGTCCGAACGCTGATCAACGCCGCGCACCTGTCTGGCAGCGCCGATAACGCGAGCGCGTTGCTGATTCAGGTCGATCAGTTGGGCTCCGACAGCCTGGGCGAAACGCTGCTGCAACTTCAGCAATGGCCTGTCCCGCCCCTTCTCAAGGCAGGCCAGATGTTTGAAGGTTGGCAAGTCGAGACACGTTTGACCCACTCGCGACAGTCCCTTGTGTATCGCGTACGCGACAGCCAGCAGCAACATTGGTTATTGAAGACGCTGCCGCCTTCTCGCTTTGACGAGGCCGGCGCGGCGGAGGCTTTGCTGCTGGAGGAGTGGTTCTTGCGTCGCGTCGCGGGTCGCTTCTTTCCAGCCCTGCACCCCCTCGGCCAGCGCCAGCATCTGTACTACGTGATGCGTGAGTACTCCGGCCAGACCCTGGCTGAAATCTTCGATCAGGAAGGGCCAATGGCGCTGTCGCCGTGGCTGAGTCTGGCCCGGGAACTGATCGCTGCCGTCGGTCTGCTGCACCGGCGCAACATCATCCATCGAGACATCAAGCCTGAGAATCTGCTGCACGAGCAGGCGGGAGGTTTACGCATTCTGGATTTCGGGCTTGCCTACAGCCCGGGCCTATCAGTGGATCAAAGCGGCGATGTACCCGGCACCCCCAGCTTTATGGCCCCTGAAGCCTTCGACGGCGCAGAGCCAAGCCCAGACTTTGATCTGTATGCCGCCGGCGTCACGCTGTACTTCCTGCTGACCGGCCACTACCCCTACGGCGAGATCGAGCCTTTTCAGCGCCGCCGCTTCGGTAATCCGCTGCCCGTCAGCCGTTACCGACCGGATGTCCCCGAGTGGCTGGATCAGCATCTGCAGCGCGCCCTGCAAGCTGATCCGCAGAAGCGCTTCGAGACCGCAGAGCACTGGCTCGTGCACTTTCAACAGGGAGAGCTTTCGCCGCTGAATACACGTACGACACCACTGCTGGAGCGTGAGCCCCTTAAGGTCTGGCGCGCAGTGGCCTTGTTGTCGCTGCTGATCAATCTGGTTTTGTGGGTGTTGCTGGTCAAACGCTAGTGCGGATTTAGTCGTTTAAGTGGATCCGCTTAGAGGGATCCAGTGTGACCCCAGTCTCTTTGCTTAGACGGCCGGACAGCGAATCAGGGGGGACTGCGGGGTTAAATCGCAGGCAAAGAAAAACCCGGCCTGAGCCGGGTTTTTCGTGAAGCGAGGCTAATTACTTAGCTTGGGCTTCTACTTGTGCTTCTACGCGACGGTTTACAGCGCGGCCAGCGTCAGTTGCGTTGTCAGCAACTGGGCGGGATTCGCCGTAGCCAACCGAGTTTACGCGGTTAGCGCCAACACCGTACTGGTTAACCAGAACTTGCTTAACGGCGTTTGCACGACGCTCGGACAGCTTCTGGTTGTAAGCGTCAGGACCGACGGAGTCAGTGTGACCTTCAACAGTGGTGGTGGTCTGTGGGTACTGCTTCATGAAGTCAGCCAGGTTCTTGATGTCGCCGTAGCTGTTTGGCTTCACAACCGACTTGTTGAAGTCGAATTTAACGTCCAGCTCAACACGTACGACTTCAGCAACAGCTGGGCAGCCGTTAGCGTCAACAGTCACGTTTGCCGGGGTGTCCGGGCACTTGTCAACGTTGTCGCAGACGCCGTCGTTGTCGCTGTCGGAGCACACTTCAGCTACTGGAGCTGGTGCTGCTTCAACTTTCTTCGAACCGCCGCCAAAGTTCACACCGATACCGACGCTTGGCGCCCACTCGGTGTCGCCTTGGTCGATGTTGTACTGAGCTTCAACGCCAGCACGGGCATAGAAGTTGTCAGTGAAGTACAGCTTGGCACCGCCGCCGATGTTGGCGAAGGTGGAGCGGTTACGACCGTTGCTGCCGTTCTGATCGATGCTCTGATCGGAGAAACCAGCCGAAACGTATGGACGCAGCATGTCGCCCGGGTTGTTGAAGTGGTACAGAGCGTCCAGAGCGGTGTTCGCGCCCTTGATGTTCTGACCATTGTCGCTACGGACGTTGTGCACTTCGTCATAGCCCAGACGCAATTCAACGTCGTCGGTCAGGAAGTAGCCAACAGAACCGCCGAACAGGTTGCCGTCGTTTTTGAAGTTACGAGCGCTGTCGAACTGTTCTTTCTTGGCGAAGCCTTCGATTTCGACTGCGCCTTGGCCTTGAGCCAGAGCGCCGAACGAAGTTGCGGCAACAATAGTACCAATGGCCAAGCCCAAGGTGTTTTTCAGTTTCATCCGTTAAATCCCCATCTGGTGATTGTAAAGCAGTCCCCCTTAGCGAGAGACAACTCGTCGGCAAGTCTATCAGAACTTGCCTGCTCGTTAGAGATATTTGCACCGAGTTAAGTTTCGGTAACGCCTGCAAATTTCTCACGTAATTTATCAAGTGCCCGTTTGTAACGCATTTTCGTGGCACTCAGGCCCATGTGCATGATGTCTGCGATCTCCTGAAATTCCAGCTCTGCGACAAATCGTAGCACCAGAATTTCCCTGTCGATCGGGTTCACATGCACAAGCCAACGATCAAGCCCGCCCTTTTCTTCTGGTTTCGGCGTCTTTTCTTCCGACGCTTCCTCGAGGGGGTCAAGACTCAAAGCGTCCAGTAACCGACGCTTTCGCCGCTCCTTCCTGTACTGCGTGATGCATTCGTTGTACGTGATGCTGTAGAGCCAGGTTTTGAACTTCGATTTACCCTCGAAGTTTTTCAAGCCATACAACACCTTAAGCATCACTTCCTGACAGACATCATCAGCATCGCGATCGTTCCCCAGATACCGTGCGCAGACGTTAAAAAGTGTCCGCTGGTAACGACGCATCAGCTCTTCGTAGGCACGCGTCACATGAAACAGCTCGGCGTGCGAACGCGCAACCAGCTCCTCATCGGAGAGCTCGCGTGGGTCGTAGCGCAGAGAGGGCGTTTGAACGTTATTCAAAACAAGTCGTGCCGACAGTCGGGTAGATGTCCGCCGCGCCCGGGAATCGCCCGGGTTTTGCGGCGGCATACATTAGCAGATTCGCCGGCTCAACGGCTGCTCACTCGCTGCTCGAGTAGGACCCGGTTGGACATCGATACCAACTCGCCTTCCTCGGTCAGCAGGGTGGTCTTCACCGTGCCAATTTCTTCGATCTGCCCTTCGACCTCTCCAACGCGCACTTGTTGCCCTACCTGGTACAACTCACGTACATAAATTCCTGCCAGGATCTGGCTCGCGATCTCGCGACTTCCCAGCCCCATGGCCAGCGCAACGGCCAGACCAACGGTAATCAATCCGATAACGATCACATGGTTCAGCAGGTCGGTCTTGACCTCCAGCTGACTGATCGCCACCGAAATACTGATGATGATCACCAGCCACTGGGCGATTCGCCCCAGGCCAGCCGAGTAATCCAGGCCTACGCCTTCCGCAGCGCCGCGAACAATACCGTTGACTAACTGCGCGAGCAAGACCCCGACCAGCAGCACCAGCGCAGCGCCGAACACCTTCGGCAGGTACAGCGCCAGCATGTCCAGCGTCGCGGAAACCCGCTCCAGCCCCAGCGATTCTGCCGCCGACACCAGGAAAATCAAGAGCACGAACCAGTAAACGATCTTGCCGATCAGCGTCGATATCGGGACCTGAATACCCGCGCGGCTGATCAGCTTGGTCAACCCGGTGCCGCCCATCAGGCGATCCAGACCGAGCTTGGCCAACAACTTGGAAAGCAGGGTATCGAGCAGCTTTGCCACCACGAAACCCAGAAGCACCACGACCAGCGCGCCGAACAGATTCGGGATGAAGTTCGCGACTTTGGTCCACAACGCAGTCATTGCAGTAACCAGGCTCTGCGTCCAGAGATCCAATTCCATATTCAATCAGCCTTGTCTTGTACACGGGTCCCGGCAAACGCAGTACCGGTACCTTTCGCCTTGCGGCGGGAAACGGGTGAAACGTGGGCGGAGCCGTTATTCACGGCAATCATCAAAGCCTGCGTGCAACGACCCAGAAGACTGAACAGATCACCGGCGCCGACCTGACGGTTGGCGGTCTTCAACACTCGGCCCAGAACGGCATCATCGTCCCGGCTGCTGGACGAAGCGTTGAGCATGTCGCGCAGTGATTCTTCAAACGGGTCGTGCATAGGCACCTCACGCAATATCACTGAAAGACGCAGCCAATTCTGCTGGAGTCACACGACACTCGTGTGCGCCTTCCGTTTTTTTACACTCACACCCACCGCAATCGCTTGAACAACCACATTTGCCCCACCGCGACGGCCAGCATCAACAGGCAGGCGTACATAAATCCGTAGGGGTTTTCCGATCCCGGGATGCCTCCCACGTTGATACCCAACAAACCGGTCAGGAAGCTCATCGGCAGGAAGATGCCGGTGATGACTCCAAACCGATAGACGGTCCTGTTCATGCGCTCGTTGCGGCGTCTGTCTTCGGCCTCAAGCACAAGCCCCACGCGCTCTTTGGTCAGTTCCAGCTCTTCGAGATAGCGTGTCAGGCTGTTGTTCAACTCGTTCCAGTAATCGGCGTCATCCTCCACAAACCACGGCATCTTGCTGCGCGTCATCTGGGCGTAGATCTCCCGTTGCGGCGCCAGGAACCGTCGCAGCCCCGCCGCTCGCCGACGGATGTGCACCATGTTGCCGTGCTCGGGCAGATACCGTTCGTCGGCATCTATGCGCTCTTCCATGTCATCGACCAGTTCTGTGAGCTCGCCCACCACCGCTTGAACCTTGTCGGTGAGGAACTGAGCCAGATACAACAGCAATTCCGAGGCTGTTTTCGGGCCCTTGCCTTCATCCAATGACGCGATCAGTTCGTCGGTTGCCCGCAGCGAACGAAGGCGCAACGAGATAACGCGCTGGGCGGCGGCAAAAATACGCACCGACACCATGTCTTCGGGCTCGGCGCCAGGGTTCAGGTTGATCCCGCGCAGAAACAACAGCAATTCGTCGTCCGGCAAGGCCAGCAGCCGTGGCCGGGTGTTCTCTTCCAGCATCAGGTCACAGACAAACTCGCTGAGACCGCTGGTCTTGCGCAACCACGTCTGGGTCTGCGGATGGCTGCGGTCCCAGTGGAGCCACACACTTTCGTGGGGCTCCAATTGAAGGCCATCCAGTGCAGTGCGGGGGATTGAACGCGCCCCGCCCTTTCCGTCCAACACGAGGGCATGAACCAGCCCCCACTGCGCGTTTGTTTCGTCGAACATTCGTGTCCTTGCTGAGTGAATCGCTAACCGCGTAAAGAATAATCAGTCCGGCATTTTCAGTGCGCTGGGCGAGACGATGATGCCGTTGTTGTCGGCATAGATGAATTCGCCCGGCTTGAAGGTCACACCGCCGAAGCTCACCACCGTGTTCAGATCACCCAGGCCGCGCTTTTCAGTCTTGAGCGGGTGACTGGCCAATGCCTGCACACCCAGATCGGTCTGCGCGAGGACGTCGACGTCACGCACGCAGCCGAAAATCACCATGCCCTCCCAGCCGTTTTTCGCCGCCTTCTCCGCGATCATGTCGCCGAGCAGTGCGCAGCGCAGAGAGCCACCACCGTCCACGACCAGGACTTTGCCGTGCCCAGGCTGGTCAGCCTGCTCACGCACCTTCGAATTGTCTTCGAAGCACTTGAGCGTGACGATCTCGCCACCAAATGAATCACGGCCACCAAAATTGCTGAACATCGGCTCTACCACCTGAATCAGCTCAGGGTAGGCGTCGCACAAGTCCGGGGTGATGTAGTGCATGGGTAACTCCTGTCAGGAAAGCTCTGTGATGAGGGTAGACAGCCACTAGGATAGACGGCTACGAGAATAGACGGTCTGTTTGAACGACCGACGCTCCCCGCGCATTGCATCCTTATATAGCACCTCATGGCGCACAGAAAAATCTGACCAACGCGTCGCCACCTGCCGTTCGGCCCCGGTGTCGAAAATGGGTGCAGCTTAGCGCCAAGTCAGCGCCCAAGGAATGGGTGAAACCGCGACTATGACGGAGTTGCCATCATGTTCAGCGTTGATTCAGCCTTTGCCACCGGAACATGGCGATTCAGCCAGTCCGCCACGCGCGGCCACACCTGGGTTTGCGCGGCTTTGCTGACCAGCATCGGCACGTGGCCGAAGTCTTCGCTGAAGCCCTGTTCGCGGCCCAGGACGAGAAACGTCTTGTCGTCGCTGCCGAAGCGATCGAAGAGCTCGCGGCAGGCCCATTCCGGGTCCTGATGATCGCCAGCGCCAGCCACGCACAGCAGTGGGACCGTGACCTGTTGCAGCCCGACCCACCAGTCATCCTTCTTGTGGCCGAAGCTGCCGAACAGGCCGCGCCAGCGCATGTTCTCCAGAAGGACGCCCATGGGTTCGTCTTCCGGGCCACGCTTGAAACGCGGGCCCGAAACGTGCTCGAAGCGCTTGAGCAGCAGCCGTGCGACCCATTGCAGCGGCGGCACTTTGAGCGGCCAGTGGCTGCGGGTGACCTGACTGCCGAACAACGCCACCGACGCGGCGTCGTCCGTCGTCAGGTAGTGCCCGCCCAAAGCCGCAGCGAGGGTCGTGCCGCCCAGGGAATGGCCGATCCAGTGGGGCGCCTCGCCAGTCTGCTCGCGCACGAACCCGGCGATGGCCGGCAAGTCAAAGCGCGCATAGTCAGCGACGCCGTTGGATTTATACGCGCTGTTACGCGCCGACAGGCCATGCCCGCGCATTTCCGGAATCCACACATCGAACCCGGCACGGGCCAGATAAGCGCCCAGTCCGATGCCTTTGGGGGAGTACCAGAAGCGTCGATTGGAAAAGCTGCCGTGCAGCAGGACCACCGGCACGCCTCGGGCATCCGGGGCGGACACAAGACCCAGCCGGGTGACGGCGATTTCGACGGTGAAATCCGGGCTGTTGCCGGGCTTCAAACGGTAGACGTCCTCGGTCAGGTCGCCACGACGCTCGGCACTGATCAGGGCCACGGGGAAGAGATGACTGCTGCTTTGCATGGTGCTTTTGCTGGATGCTCTTGGTGGAGGGGGAACGGCGGTTGGGCGAGACAGCAAGTTGACGCTACCAGCGCGCTGAAAATCACCCACAAAAAAGGGCGGATTCGTTAAAAACCGCCCTCTCGGGAAACCGGCCCATGGAAACGGGCCGGCATCTTACTCGATCTGTATCAGGTTGGAGCGTCCTCTTCGGACAGGAAGAACCAGGTCTCCAGTACGGAATCAGGATTGAGGGACACGCTTTCGATGCCCTGCTCCATCAACCAGCGCGCGAGATCCGGGTGATCGGACGGGCCCTGGCCGCAAATGCCGATGTACTTACCGGCCTTGTTACAAGCCTGAATGGCGTAGGACAGCAGCTTCTTGACCGCAGGATTACGCTCGTCAAACAGGTGCGCGATGATCCCGGAGTCACGGTCCAGCCCCAGGGTCAGCTGGGTCAGGTCGTTGGAGCCGATGGAGAAGCCGTCGAAGAATTCGAGGAATTCATCGGCCATCAGGGCGTTGGACGGCAGCTCGCACATCATGATCACGCGCAGACCGTTCTCGCCACGGGCCAGACCGTTTTCGGCGAGCAGATCGATGACCTGACTCGCTTCGCCCAGGGTGCGCACGAACGGCACCATGATTTCGACGTTGGTCAGGCCCATCTCGTTGCGCACACGCTTGAGGGCACGGCACTCCAGCTCGAAACAGTCGCGGAAGTTTTCGCTGATGTAACGGGACGCGCCACGGAAGCCCAGCATCGGGTTTTCTTCTTCCGGCTCGTAAAGCTTGCCGCCGATGAGGTTCGCGTATTCGTTGGACTTGAAGTCCGAGAGGCGCACGATGACTTTCTTCGGCGAGAACGCCGCCGCCAGGGTGCTGATGCCTTCCACCAGCTTCTCGACGTAGAAACCGACCGGATCGTCGTAACCGGCGATGCGTTTGTCGACGCTTTCCTTGATGTCCTGAGGCAGGTTGGCGTAGTTCAGCAGCGCCTTGGGGTGCACGCCGATCATGCGATTGATGATGAATTCCAGACGCGCCAGGCCGATGCCGGCGTTGGGCAACTGGGCGAAATCAAAGGCGCGATCGGGGTTGCCGACGTTCATCATGATTTTGAACGGCAGGTCAGGCATGGCGTCGACGGAGTTCTGCTTGATGTCGAAGCCCAGCTCGCCCTCGAAGATGTAACCGGTGTCGCCCTCGGCGCAGGACACGGTGACGCCCTGACCTTCTTGCAACAGCTCGGTGGCGTTGCCGCAACCCACTACTGCCGGAATGCCCAGCTCGCGGGCGATGATCGCGGCGTGGCAGGTGCGCCCGCCGCGATTGGTGACGATGGCGCTGGCGCGCTTCATCACCGGTTCCCAGTCCGGGTCGGTCATGTCGGAGACCAGTACGTCGCCGGGCTGGACCTTGTCCATCTCGGACACGTCCTTGATGATCCGCACCTTGCCGGCGCCGATGCGCTGGCCGATGGCGCGGCCTTCCACCAGAACGGTGCCCTTCTCTTTCAGCAGATAGCGTTCCATGACATTGGACGAGCTGCGGCTTTTCACGGTCTCGGGACGCGCCTGCACGATGTACAGCTTGCCGTCGTCGCCGTCTTTGGCCCACTCAATGTCCATCGGGCACTGATAGTGTTTTTCGATGATCATCGCCTGGCGTGCCAGGTTGCTGACTTCCTCGTCGCTGAGGCAGAAACGCGCGCGATCGGCCAGGTCGACTTCGATGGTCTTGACCGACTTGCCGGCCTTGGCTTCTTCGCCGTAGATCATCTTGATCGCCTTGCTACCCAGGTTGCGGCGCAGGATCGCCGGGCGACCGGCTTCAAGGGTGTTTTTGTGAACGTAGAATTCGTCCGGGTTGACCGCGCCCTGAACGACGGTCTCGCCCAGGCCGTAGGCACCGGTGATGAAGACGACACCGCGGAAACCGGATTCGGTGTCCAGGGTGAACATGACGCCTGCGGTGCCGGTTTCAGAACGCACCATGCGCTGCACGCCAGCGGACAGCGCCACCAGCTTGTGGTCGAAACCCTGATGCACGCGGTAGGAAATGGCGCGGTCGTTGAACAGCGACGCGAAGACTTCTTTGGCCGCGCGGATCACGTTTTCCACCCCACGGATGTTCAGGAAGGTTTCCTGCTGACCGGCGAAGGAGGCGTCCGGCAAATCTTCTGCGGTGGCGGAGGAGCGCACGGCAACGGCGATGTCCGGGTTGCCCGCCGACAGCGCGGCGAAAGCGGTACGGATTTCGGCGTTAAGCTGCTCGGGGAATTCAGCCTCCATGATCCACTGACGGATTTTCGCGCCGGTTCTGGCCAGCTCGTTGACGTCGTCAACGTCCAGAGCGTCGAGGGCCTGATGGATCTGATCGTTCAGGCCACTCTGCTCGAGGAAATCACGGTAGGCCTGAGCGGTAGTGGCAAAGCCACCGGGAACGGACACGCCTGCGCCCGCCAGGTTGCTGATCATCTCGCCGAGGGATGCGTTCTTGCCCCCCACGTGCTCAACATCATGTTTGCCGAGCTTATCGAGGGAAACTACGTACTCTACCAAGGTGATCTCTCCACTAACCGGTTATTGTTGGGAACGCTTTTGGTGCGGGAATCGCGGCGATTGAAAACAGGTAGAATGCGGCCAGTCATGGCCCGCAAGCCGGCCTATCATATCCACAAATTGTCTTCAGCTTAAGGCCCCGGGGCGCAAATGAAACGATCCGCTTTTTTCATCTCCGATGGCACCGGCATCACCGCCGAAACCCTTGGCCAGAGTCTGCTAGCGCAATTTGAAAACATTACATTCAACAAGTTCACGCGGCCCTATATCGACAGCGTCGAGAAGGCGCGGGCCATGGTGCAGCAAATCAACAAGGCCGCCGAGAAGGACGAAGCCCGTCCGATCATTTTCGACACCATCGTCAATCAGGACATCCGCGAGATTCTCGCGACCTCAGACGGCTTCATGATCGACATCTTCTCGACCTTCCTCGCCCCGCTGGAGCTGGAGCTTAGTTCACACTCTTCGTACTCGGTGGGGAAATCCCACTCGATCGGGCACAACTCCAACTACATGGAGCGGATCGAGGCAGTGAACTTTGCGCTGGACAACGACGACGGCGCCAGAACCCATTACTACGACAAGGCCGACATCATCCTGGTGGGGGTGTCGCGCTGCGGCAAAACCCCGACCTGCCTGTACATGGCCATGCAATTCGGCATCCGTGCGGCCAATTACCCGCTGACCGAAGACGACATGGAGCGCCTGCAGCTGCCCCCTGCGCTGAAACTGCACCGGGACAAGCTGTTTGGCCTGACCATCGACCCCGACCGCCTGACCGCGATCCGCCACGAACGCAAGCCCAACAGCCGCTACGCCAGCTACGCCCAGTGCGAGTTCGAAGTGCGCGAAGTCGAGGGCCTGTTCCGCCGCGAAAACATCCCGCACATCAATTCCACGCATTTTTCGGTGGAGGAAATCTCGGCGAAGGTGCTGGTGGAGAAAGGCGTGGAGCGGCGGTTTAAGTAGCTGCGCAGCGGCAAGTTTGAAGCTGCAAGCTGCAAGTTGGCCGGAGCAGGCCATGCGCTCCGGTCAGAAGCTGTTGCCCGGCACTCGCACCCATCCTTCCATCAAGACCCGCGCGCTGCGGCTCATGATGGCTTTTTTGACTTGCCAGTCGCCGTCGACCAACACGGCTTCAGCGCCGACACGCAGGGTTCCGGAAGGATGGCCGAAGCGCACTGCACTGCGCTCGCCGCCGCCCGCTGCCAGATTGACCAGCGTTCCGGGAATCGCGGCTGCCGTGCCGATGGCCACTGCTGCGGTGCCCATCATCGCGTGGTGCAGCTTGCCCATGGACATGGCGCGCACCAACAGATCGGTGTCTGCGGTGGTGACCCGTTTGCCGCTGGAAGACAGGTAGTCCGCAGGCGCGGCCACGAACGCTACTTTGGGCGTGTGCTGACGCGTCGCTGCCTCCTCGACCGTGCCGATCAGCCCCATGCGCAAGGCGCCATAGGCCCGGATCGTTTCGAACATGCTCAGGGCCTTCGGATCGCTGTTTATTGCGTCTTGCAATTCGCTGCCGGTGTAGCCGATGTCCCGGGCGTTGACGAAAATCGTCGGGATGCCGGCATTGATCATCGTCGCCTTGAAGGTTCCCACACCCGGCACTTCAAGCTCGTCCACCAGATGGCCGGTGGGGAACATCGAGCCGCCTGCGCCCTCCTCGTCTGCGGCAGGGTCCATGAATGCCAGCTGCACTTCCGCCGCCGGAAAGGTCACGCCGTCGAGCTCGAAATCGCCGGTTTCCTGCACCGCGCCGTCGGTCATCGGCACGTGGGCGATGATGGTTTTGCCGATGTTGGCCTGCCAGATGCGCACCACCGCCACGCCGTTCCGGGGAATGCGCGCCGGGTCAACCAGACCGTTGCTGATTGCGAACGGGCCGACTGCCGCTGACAGATTGCCGCAATTGCCGCTCCAGTCGACGAAGGGCTTATCGATGGCCACTTGACCAAACAGGTAATCGACGTCGTGATCGGCTTTCTCGCTCTTTGACAGGATCACCGTTTTGCTGGTGCTCGACGTCGCGCCGCCCATGCCATCGATCTGCTTGGCGTAGGGGTCGGGGCTGCCGATCACCCGCAACAGCAAGGCATCACGGGCCGCGCCGGGGGTTTGCGCGGCTTCAGGCAGGTCGTCCCGGAGGAAAAACACGCCCTTGCTGGTGCCGCCGCGCATATACGTCGCGGGAATCTTGATCTGTGCGGTGGAAGCCATGGAACTGTTCCTTCTGATTCTTTCTTATATAGAGAGCAGAGCGCGCGTATAGAGAGCAGAGCGCGCGCCAGCTCAGGCGACGGCCGAAGATTCGAGGAAGTCCTGGGCGAAGCGTTGCAGCACGCCCCCGGCTTCGTAGATCAACACCTCTTCACCCGTGTCGAGGCGGCAGATCACCGGCACCTCCACACGCTCGCCATTCTTGCGCTGGATGATCAGCGTCAGCGTTGCGCCCGGCGTACGCGCGCCGATCACGTCGAAGGTTTCACTGCCGTCGATACCCAGGGTCAGGCGATTGGTGCCCGGCTTGAACTCCAGCGGCAGCACGCCCATGCCCACCAGATTGGTGCGATGGATACGCTCGAAGCCCTCAGCGACGATGACTTCAACGCCCGCCAGACGCACGCCCTTGGCGGCCCAGTCCCGGGACGAACCCTGACCGTAATCGGCGCCGGCAATGATGATCAGCGGCTGCTTGCGCGCCATGTAAGTTTCGATGGCCTCCCACATCCGCGTGACCTGGCCTTCCGGCTCGATCCGCGCGTAGGAACCCTGCTTGACCTTGCCGTTTTCCACCACCATTTCATTGAACAGCTTGGGGTTGGCGAACGTGGCGCGCTGGGCCGTCAGGTGATCGCCGCGATGGGTGGCGTAGGAGTTGAAGTCCTCTTCCGGCAGGCCCATTTTCTCCAGGTATTCGCCAGCGGCGCTGTCGAGCATGATCGCGTTGGAGGGCGACAGATGATCGGTGGTGATGTTGTCCGGCAGCACCGCCAGCGGACGCATGCCCCTGAGGGTTCGTTCGCCGGCCAGGGCGCCTTCCCAATACGGCGGGCGACGAATGTAGGTGCTCATCGGGCGCCAGTCGTACAACGGCGCGACTTTCGGGCCGGTGTCTTCGTGGATGGCGAACATCGGGATGTACACCTGACGGAACTGCTCCGGCTTGACCGAGGCCTTCACCACCTGGTCGATCTCGGCGTCGCTCGGCCAGAGGTCTTTCAGGTGGATTTCTTCGCCGTTGGGGCCGAGGCCCAGCACGTCTTTCTCGATATCGAAGCGGATTGTTCCGGCGATGGCGTAGGCCACCACCAGCGGCGGCGAGGCGAGAAACGCCTGCTTGGCGTAAGGGTGAATGCGCCCGTCGAAGTTGCGGTTGCCCGACAACACCGCCGTGGCGTACAGGTCGCGGTCGATGATTTCCTGCTGGATCACGGGATCCAGCGCGCCGGACATGCCGTTGCAGGTGGTGCAGGCGAACGCGACGATGCCGAAACCCAACTGCTCCAGCTCGCCGGTCAGCCCCGCTTCGTCGAGATACAACGCGACGGTTTTCGATCCGGGCGCGAGGGACGACTTGACCCAGGGTTTGCGGGTCAGTCCCAGGCGATTGGCGTTGCGCGCCAGCAGGCCTGCAGCGATGACGTTGCGCGGGTTGCTGGTGTTGGTGCAACTGGTGATGGCGGCGATGATCACCGCGCCGTCGGGCATTTCGCCCGGGGTTTCCTGCCACGGCGCCGCAATGCCTTTGGCGGCCAGATCGGCCGTCGCTACACGTGCATGGGGGTTGGACGGCCCGGCTATGTTGCGCACCACGCTGGACAGGTCGAAACGCAGCACGCGCTCATACTCGGCCGTGACCAGGCTGTCGGCCCAGAGCCCGGTGTGGCGGGCGAAGGTCTCGACCAGCTGCACTTGCTGGTCTTCGCGGCCGGTCAGCCTGAGGTAGTCAATGGTCTGTTGATCGATGCTGAACATGGCGGCGGTGGCGCCGTATTCGGGGGCCATGTTCGAGATGGTCGCGCGGTCGCCGAGGGTCAGCGCGCGGGCGCCCTCGCCGTAGAACTCCAGGTACGCGCCGACGACCTTTTGCTGACGCAGGTATTCGGTGAGCGCCAGCACCACGTCGGTGGCGGTAATGCCTGGCTGCGGACGGCCCGACAGTTCGACGCCGATGATGTCCGGCAGGCGCATCCACGAGGCGCGGCCGAGCATGACGTTCTCGGCTTCCAGGCCGCCGACGCCGATGGCGATGACGCCCAGCGCATCAACGTGAGGGGTGTGGCTGTCGGTGCCGACCAGCGTGTCCGGGAAGGCGACGCCGTTCAGCGTCTGGATCACCGGTGACATCCGCTCCAGATTGATCTGATGCATGATGCCGTTGCCCGGCGGGATCACTTCGACGTTCTTGAAGGCCTGCTTGGTCCAGTTGATGAAGTGGAAACGGTCTTCGTTGCGACGGTCTTCAATCGCCCGGTTCTTGCTGAAGGCATCCGGGTCGTAGCCCCCGCATTCGACCGCCAGCGAGTGGTCGACGATCAACTGCACGGGCACCACGGGATTGACCTGCGCGGGGTCGCCTCCCATGTCGGCGATGGCGTCGCGCAAGCCGGCCAGGTCAACCAGCGCGGTCTGGCCGAGGATGTCGTGGCAGACCACGCGCGCGGGAAACCATGGGAAATCGAGGTCGCGCTTGCGTTCGATCAGTTGTGTGAGCGAGGCCGTCAGCGTCGTCGGATGGCAACGGCGCACCAGGTTTTCGGCGAGCACGCGGGAGGTGTACGGCAGCGTGGCGTAGGCGCCGGGCTTGATCGCATCGACCGCCGCCTGGGCGTCGAAATAATCCAGCGCAGTGCCGGGCAGCGATTTGCGGTATTCAGTGTTCATCGTAAGGACTCGATCACGGAAAAGTTACGGGTGGAGAGCCCCGTGGAACTCTCCTTTGCCCATCAGCGCTGTTCGATAGGCACGAATTTGCGCTGTTCGACGCCGATGTATTCGGCGCTCGGTCGGATGATGCGGTTGTTGGCGCGCTGTTCGAACACGTGAGAGGCCCATCCGGTCAGGCGCGAGCAGACGAAGATCGGGGTGAACAGCTGGGTCGGGATGCCCATGAAGTGGTACGCCGAGGCGTGGTAGAAGTCAGCGTTGGGGAACAGCTTCTTTTGCTCCCACATGGTCTTGTCGATGGCTTCGGAAACCGGAAAGAGCACCGTGTCGCCCACCTCCTCCGCGAGCTTTTTCGACCAGCCCTTGATCACCTCGTTACGCGGGTCGTTGTCCTTATAGATCGCGTGGCCGAAGCCCATGATCTTGTCCTTGCGTTCGAGCATCGCCAAAGTGCCCTTCGTCGCTTCTTCGGCGGAGGCGAATTTCTGAATCATCTCCATCGCCGCTTCATTGGCGCCGCCGTGCAAAGGCCCGCGCAGGGTGCCGATGGCCGCGGTGATGCAGGAAAACAGGTCGGACAGGGTCGATGCGCAAACTCGCGCGGTAAAGGTTGAGGCGTTGAATTCGTGCTCGGCGTAGAGAATCAGCGACACGTCCATGACCTTGCGGTGCAGTTCGCTCGGCGCCTTGTCCAGCAGCAGCTTCAGGAAGTGCCCGGCGATCGACACCTCGTCAGTGACGCAGTCGATGCGCTTGCCCTCGTGGCTGAAGCGGTACCAGTAGCACATGATCGCCGGGAACGCGGCCAGCAGCCGGTCGGTGGAATCGAGCTGCTGGGCGAAGCTGGCTTCGGGCTTGAGATTGCCGAGCATCGAGCAGCCGGTGCGCATCACGTCCATGGGGTGGGTGTCGGCGGGAATGCGCTCCAGCACTTCTTTCAGCGCCTGGGGCAGGTCGCGCAGGCCCTGGAGTTTCTTCAGGTAGCCGTCGAGTTGCGCCTGGGTCGGCAGATCGCCGTGCAGCAGCAGGTACGCGACTTCTTCGAATCGGGCGTCGGCGGCGAGTTCACGCACGTCGTAGCCGCGGTAGGTCAATCCGGCGCCGGCCTGGCCGACGGTGGACAACGCGGTCTGCCCGGCCACCTGGCCTCGCAGGCCTGCGCCGCTCAATACTTTTGCTTCAGCCATTGCTGTCTCCAGTCTTGTAGTTGTGTGGGAATCGGCAATTCGTTTGCGGCTTTTCTACGATTTCTTCTGCGCAAACAGCGCATCAAGCTTCTGCTCGAACGCGTGGTAGTCAATGCGCTCGTACAACTCCATCCGCGTTTGCATGGTGTCGATGACGTTCTTCTGGGTGCCGTCGCGACGAATCGCCGTGTAGACGTTTTCCGCTGCTTTGTTCATTGCCCGGAACGCCGACAGCGGGTAGAGCACCAACGCCACTTCAGCGGACTTCAGCTCGTCGGTGGTGAACAGCGGCGTCGAGCCGAATTCGGTGATGTTGGCGAGGATGGGCGCCTTCACCCGGGAGGCAAACAGCTTGTACATCTCAAGCTCGGTGATCGCTTCCGGGAAGACCATGTCCGCACCCGCTTCGATGCACGCTGCGGCGCGGTCCAGTGCCGATTCCAGCCCTTCCACCGCCAGCGCATCGGTGCGCGCCATGATCACGAAACTGTCGTCGGTTCGCGCATCCACCGCCGCCTTGATGCGATCGACCATCTCCTGCTGCGAGACGATTTCCTTGCCGGGCCGGTGACCGCAGCGCTTGGCGCCGACCTGGTCTTCGATGTGCATCGCCGCCGCGCCGAACTTGATCATCGACTTGACCGTGCGCGCCACGTTGAACGCCGAGGCACCGAAACCGGTGTCGACGTCCACCAGCAGCGGCAGGTCGCAGACGTCGGTGATGCGGCGCACGTCGGTGAGGACGTCGTCCAGGCCGGTAATGCCGAGGTCCGGCACCCCCAGCGAACCCGCCGCCACACCGCCGCCGGACAGGTAAATCGCCTTGAAGCCGGCCCGTTGCGCCAGCAGCGCATGGTTGGCGTTGATCGTGCCGACCACTTGCAGCGGATGTTCACTGGCGACAGCGTCACGGAAGCGTTGGCCGGGAGTGGTGCTTGTGGTCATTGTTCACCTCGGGCAGTGGCAGCGTGAAAGCGCTGCTCAATATTGCGTTTGGACGCGGCAATGTGTCGGCGCATCAACAGCTCGGCCAGCTCACCGTCACGTTCGGCGATGGCATCGAGAATACGGTGGTGCTCGGCGAACGCCTGGCGCGGACGATTGGGCGTCGTCGAGAACTGGATGCGGTACATGCGCACCAGTTGGTAGAGGTCATCGCAGAGCATCTGGGTCAGCGTGCTGTTACGCGCGCCCTGAATGATCCGGTAATGAAAGTCGAAGTCGCCTTCCTGCTGGTAATAGCCGACGCCGGCCTGAAAGGCGCTGTCACGCTCATGGGTTTCCAGCACGCGGCGCAGTTCGTCGACCTTTTCAACGGTCATGCGCTCGGCGGCGAGGCGACAGGCCATGCCTTCAAGGGATTCGCGGATTTCATAGAGCTCGACCAGCTCGGCATGGCTCAGGGAAACCACGCGAGCGCCGACGTGGGGAACGCGCACCAACAGGCGCTGGCCTTCCAGCCGGTGGATGGCCTCGCGCAATGGCCCACGGCTGATGCCGTAGGTGCGCGCCAGCTCGGGCTCGGAGATCTTGCTGCCGGGGGCGATGTCGCCCTTGACGATGGCCGCCTGTATGCGGCGAAAGACGTTCTCGGACAGCGTCTCGGCATCGACCGGCGAAGCAGGGAGAATGTCTGCGGCATCCGACATTGTTGACACCTGAAGAGTGAATGCCAGTAAATCTAGCGAAACACGGCTATTACGTCAAAGCTAAATGGTTGATTGTCGACAATCGTCTAATGGCGACACGTTCTGGCGAAGTGTCTGACGGCACCTGTCCGCGCCGCCCCTCGGTCGCGCCACAAAAGCTTCATGCTAGAATGCAGGCCGCTCCAGCCCCCAAGGGGCAGCAAGCGGCTTTCGCAGGATCGGCACCCTTGGTCAAACCAAAACCCGATTTCGGCGTCAAAGCAGCTCTTTCACTTTTCATCGCGCCTGGACTTATGAGCCGCCACCCTCTTCTCTTCCTCTTATCCCTGTACCTGCCGGGCCTATTTCTGCCCGGGTTTTTTCTCCCCAGTCTGGCCTTAGCCGCTGAAAAGACCGTCTATGGCCTGAACGAATACGCGGAGCTTGCCGACATCGACCTGCAGGTTGCCGCCAAACTGGACACCGGCGCCAAAACCGCCTCCCTGAGCGCTCGAGACATCAAACGCTTCAAGCGCAATGGCGAATCCTGGGTGCGTTTTTACCTGGCCATCGACGATGCCCACGAACACCCCATCGAACGTCCCCTGGCCCGGGTCAGCAAGATCAAGCGCCGCGCCGGCGACATCGACGCCGATGACGACAAGAAGTACACCGCCCGCCCGGTCATCAGCCTGGATGTCTGCATGGGCGGGGCGCTGCGCACCATAGAAGTGAACTTGACCGACCGCAGCGCATTCCAATACCCGCTTTTGATTGGCTCCGAAGCCCTCAAGCACTTCGATGCGCTGGTTGATCCAAGCCTGAAATACGCAGCCGGCAAGCCTGCCTGCGTCACCGATGCTCAAACCGCAGAGTAACGACATGCGCTCTCTTACCCTCCATCTGAAAATCCTGATCGCGACCCTCGTCACGCTGGGCATCGCGATCACGGCTTACCAGATATTGGTGCTCGGCATTCCGGTGACCGAAGACGAAACCGACGATCTGTGGAACATCGACGCCAAGGTCGAGTTCGTCGCCAACCCCAAGGACACGGTCAAGGTGCAGATGTACGTGCCACCACTGTCCCGGGATTACATCAGCCTCAATGAAAGCTTCATCTCCAACAACTACGGCGTGAACGTCAATCGTGCCGACGGCAACCGCAAGGTCACCTGGTCCGCGCGCCGGGCCAACGGCAATCAGACGTTGTACTACCGGCTGGTGTTGACCAAGCGCTACAGCGGCGAGAAAGCCAAGATCAAAGGGCCGATCTTCCGCGACAGCATCGTTGTGGAAGGCCCGGAAAAAATCGCCGCCGACGCGCTGCTTGCGCCGATCCGGCAACATTCCGCCGACGTCGAAACCTTCGTCAGCGAAGCCATCAAGCGTGTCAACAATCTGAGCGACGACAACGTCAAGCTGCTGCTGGCCGGCGACACGTCGGTGCAGAACAAGGCGCGGATCACTGAAACCCTGCTGTCCATTGCCCACGTGCCGGTGGAGAAAGCCCATACCATTCGCCTGGTCGCCGATCAGCCGCAGTCACCCGAACTGTGGCTGCGCAGCTTCAATGGCAAGGACTGGCTGTATTTCAATCCGGAAACCGGTGAAGCGGGCCTGCCCCAGGACCGCCTGCTGTGGTGGATCGGCAACGACAACCTGATCTCCGTGGAGGGTGGCAAAAAAGCCACCGTGAGTTTCAGCCTGAACAACAGCGAGATGAACGCGATTCGTCTGGCCAAGCTGACCGATGAAAGCACCGACGCCGACTTCCTCGAATACTCGCTGTACAGCCTGCCGCTGCAAACCCAGCAGACCTTCATGATCATGGTGATGATCCCGATCGGCGTGCTGGTGATCCTGATCCTGCGCAACCTCGTAGGCCTGCAGACGCTGGGGACCTTCACCCCGGTGCTGATCGCGCTGGCGTTCCGCGAGACCCAGCTGGGCTTTGGCATCGTGCTGTTCACCATCATCACGGCGCTGGGCCTGTCCCTGCGCTCGTACCTCGAACACCTGAAGCTGCAAATGCTGCCGAGGCTGTCGGTGGTGCTGACCTTCGTCGTGGTGCTGATTGCCGCCATCAGCCTGTTCAGTCACAAGCTGGGCCTTGAGCGCGGGTTGTCGGTCGCGCTGTTCCCGATGGTGATTCTGACCATGACCATCGAACGCCTGTCGATCACCTGGGAAGAACGCGGCGGCGGCCATGCGATGAAGGTCGCCATTGGCACGCTGTTCGCGGCTTCCCTGGCGCACATCATCATGAGCATCCCGGAGTTCATCTACTTCGTGTTCACCTTCCCGGCCATCCTGCTGATCCTGGTGGGTTTCATGCTGGCGATGGGGCGTTATCGCGGTTATCGGCTGACCGAACTGGTCCGCTTCAAGGCCTTCCTCAAGGAAGACGCCGAGCGGGAAACCCATAAATGATCGGCTGGTGGAAAACCTGGAAGGCGCTGGAAGCCAAGGGGATCATGGGCATCAACCGGCGTAACGCCGACTACGTGCTCAAGTACAACAAGCGCAGCCTCTACCCCATCGTCGATGACAAGATCATCACCAAGGAGCGGGCGATCGCGGCGGGCATTCACGTGCCCGAGATGTACGGGATCATTTCCACCGAGAAGGAAATCGACAAGCTCGACACGATCATCGGCGGGCGCAGCGATTTCGTCATCAAGCCGGCCAAGGGTGCAGGCGGCGACGGCATTCTGGTCATCGCCGACCGATTCGAAGAGCGTTTCCGCACGATTTCCGGGCGCATCATCAGCCACGACGAAATCGAGCATCAGATTTCCAGCATTCTCACCGGGCTGTATTCCCTGGGCGGCCATCGCGATCGCGCGCTGATCGAATACCGGGTTACGCCAGACCAGATTTTCAAGAGCATCAGTTACGAGGGCGTCCCGGACATCCGCGTGATCGTGCTGATGGGTTACCCGGTGATGGCGATGCTGCGCCTGCCCACCCGGCAGTCCGGCGGCAAGGCCAACCTGCACCAGGGCGCCATCGGTGTCGGCGTCGATCTGGCGACCGGCCTGACGCTGCGCGGCACTTGGCTGAACAACATCATCAGCAAGCACCCCGACACCACCAATGCGGTGGATGGCGTGCAACTGCCGAACTGGGACGGTTTCATGAAGCTCGCGGCAGAGTGCTACGAGCTGTGCGGCCTGGGTTATATCGGCGTCGACATGGTGCTGGACCAGGATCGCGGGCCGCTGATTCTGGAGCTGAATGCGCGGCCGGGGCTGAACATCCAGATTGCCAATGACTGCGGGCTGACTCACCGGACCGTGGCGGTTGAAAAGCGGCTTGAAGAGCTGGCGGCGGACGGTGTTCAGGAGAGCCCGGAAGAGCGGGTCAAGTTTGCCCAGGGGTTGTTTGGGCACGTTTGAGTTATGTCGATTGATCAGGGTGGTCGGTGTTCGCCGATAAACTGATGGGGGATCACACCGGCCCCTTCCCGGCTGAAGCCGGTCCTACTAGGCACCGCACACATTCGTAGGACCGGCTTTAGCCGGGAAGGCGTCAGGCGGCACACCGCAAAATTCAGCCCAATATTCCCGCCCACAACCTCCTGCCAAATGAAGATTCACCCCATGCGGCATCCCGTCCCTAGAGAACATTCGCCCATCGCTGTATAGTTTTTTACATACCGAAACAATGAGCAACAGATGTCCCCTCCCAAGCTGTATTCCCCTCTGTTGCTCAGCCTCTTGGCATTGATCGTGACGGCAGCCTGCGCGCTGTTATTGGGTCGCTATCACATCTCAATCCACGAACTCAGCACGTTCATCGCAACGATGCTCGGCCTTAGCGACATGCCCGCCCAGCGCTATGACCTGCTTCACAGCCTGATCATCGAGGCGCGCCTGCCTCGGGTTATCGCAGCGGTTCTAGTGGGCGCCGGGCTTTCCGTCTCGGGCGCGGCGTATCAGGGCGTGTTCCGCAATCCGCTGGTGTCGCCGGGTTTGCTGGGGGTGTTGAGCGGTTGTGCGTTCGGCGCTGCGCTGGGGATCATCTGGCACCTGCCGCCTTTGGCCATTGCGCTGGTCGCCTGCATGACCGGGCTGATCGCCGTGCCGGTCGGTCTGGGCATCGCGCACATGTTCCACACCCCGTCGATCTTGCTGCTGGTGCTCGGCGGCATTGTCGCGAACGCCCTCTTCACCTCGCTGCTGTCCATCGCCCAATACATGGCCGATCCGGTGGATCAATTGCCGAGCATCGTCTATTGGCTGCTCGGCAGCCTCAGCGCCGTGGATGCTCAAGCACTGTGGATCATCGGCCCGATTCTGGCCGTGGCGATTGTGCTGTTGTGCCTGACGGGCCGCGCCATCGATGCGCTGTCCCTGAGTGATGACGAGGCCCTGAGCCTGGGCGTGCCGGTAGAGCAGATCCGTGGCGGCCTGATCGTGCTGACCACGCTGATCTGCGCACTCACTGTGAGTCTGGCGGGGATGGTCGGCTGGATCGGCTTGTTGATTCCGCATCTGGCGCGGCTGCTGGTCGGCCCCGGCAATGCGCGCTTGCTGCCCCTCAGCGCCTGCCTGGGCGGGATCTTCCTGCTGGCGGCCGACGGCGTCGCTCGCAGCGTGTCGGCGGGAGAGATCCCCCTCGGCATCATCACCGAACTGTTCGGCGCGATCGCCTTTGTGCTGGTGCTGCATCGCGTGCGCAAGGGTTGGCTATGAAGCGCTTGCAGGCCCGTCAACTGAGCTATCGAATCGGCGACCGCGTGATCCTCGATAACGTCTCGCTGGACATCGCTGCTGGCGACAACATCGCCCTCCTGGGGGCCAACGGCGCCGGAAAAAGCACCTTGATGAAACTGCTGCTGGGGTTGCTGACACCCCACGCCGGCGAGGTGCTGCTCGACGGCCAACCGATGCGCTCGATGAAGCGCCGCGCCGTCGCCCGGCAAATCGCCTACGTACCCCAGAGCCATGTGCCGAGCTTTCCGTTCAGCGTCGCCCACATCGTTGGGCAGGGGCGATTGCCCAGCGTGGGCCTGGGCCATGCACCGAGCCGCGACGACAAGACCTCTGTGCAGCAGGCCCTGACCGACCTGGGCATCCTTCAGTTAAGTGAACGGCCGTACACCGAGCTGTCCGGCGGCGAGCGTCAGTTGGTGCTGATCGCCCGGGCCATGGTCCAGCGCGCCAATACTATCATTCTTGATGAGCCGGTCACCGGCCTCGACTACGGCCATCAGCTGCGCCTGCTGGCCTTGCTCAAGCGCCTCGCCGCCCAAGGCATCAGCATTTTGTCCAGCACCCATCGCCCTGAACACGCTCTTGCCTCGGCCAATCGCGTCCTGGTCCTGCACGACGGCCGACTCATCGCCGACGGCGCCCCCCACGACGTCATCGACAGCGCCCTCATGGCGCGTCTTTACCAGGTCGCCGTCGAGCAGATCGACAGCAGCGGCCACCGCTTTTTCATTCCTTGCTGAGTGTTTGCATGACCCGATCCCTTTCCACGCGCCTGGCCTTCGCGCCACTCTTGTTCGGCGGCTTCGCCCAGGTCACCCTGGCCCAAGAAATGACCCTCGCGCCGCTGGACATCAGTGCCGAACAGTCGATTGCCGATCAGGCGCGGGAGAAGTCGGCGACCCTCGGCCCAATGGGTGAGCGCAGGCTGCTGGACACGCCCTACTCCATCAGCGTGCTGTCGTCGGACCTGATCGACAGCCAGCAGCTCAAAAGCTTCAAGGACATCATCCGCTACATGCCCTCCGTGCAGGCCGACGGCGCCCGGCCGCAGACCCGGGGTCTACAGGGCAGCGTGGTGCAGAACAGCCGGCTGGACGGCCTCAATGTGGTGTCGACCACCGATTACCCGGCCGAGCAACTGGGCGGCGTCGAAGTGCTGAGCGGGCTGTCGGGGTCGCTGTATGGCCCGGCGAACCCGGCCGGCACCTTCAACCTGCTGTCGAAACGCCCGACCGATTTCACCCGCAATCGGGTGACCGTCGGCGTGGGCACCGGGCTGACCTGGCTCAAGGCCGCTGACCTGAGCGGCCCGTTCGACCCGGACGGCAACATCAAATACCGCCTGAACGTGGCCGACGAACAAGGCCACAGTTATGCCCCGGGCAGCACGTTGCGCCGGCAGCTGGTCAGCCTCGCCACGGATTTCCAGATCAGTGACGACAGCGTCATCGAGACCAACGTCAGCCACTACAACTATCTATCCAAGGGCCTGCCCGGCAAGTTCGCCGTCGCCTCGGGCGTGACGCTGCCTCACGCGCCGGACCCGACCCGCAGCAACCTCGGGCAAAATTATTCCGGCGACAACAACACCACGGACACCGCCAGCGCGCATTTCAAGCATGACTTCGACGGCAACTGGAAACTCGACATCGGCGCGCTGCGGCAGATCGCCGACCGCGAGTCCACCGCGGTCACCAACACGCTGATCAACAATGCCGGCACCTATCGCAGCTCGGTGGCAAGCGCGACCGCCAGCCGCTTCACCATCAACAGCTATCTGGCCAACCTCAACGGCAGCGTCTACACCGCCGGCATTCGCCACGACCTGACCGTCGGTGTCACCGGTTTCGACTGGGACAACTACAACCCCGTGAACGGCGGCACGAAGACCTTGGGCAGCGCCTCATTAAGCAATCCGGTCGACTTCGACGAGCCTGACTTCCCCGACTTCACCGATCGCTACCACTCGGCCAACGCCCGCCAGCGTTCCTTCGTACTGGGCGACACCCTGACCTTCACGCCGAAATGGAGCCTGATGCTCAGCGGCAGCCAGAGCCGCTTGACCGCCGATAATTATTCTCAAGCAGGCGTCCACACGTCATCCCAAGACTCGGGCATCAGCACGGCGACCAGCGTGATGTACAAGCCGGTGGACGACCTGACGCTGTACCTGACTTACGCCGACAGCCTGCAACAGGGTGACAGTGCGGCGGCCGGCAGCAGCAACGCCGGGGCGATCCTGTCGCCGTACCGCAGCCGCATGTGGGAGCTGGGCGGCAAATGGGTCGCGCGCGGGGTCAACCTGTCGCTGGCAGCATTTCAGATCAAACGCCCCTTCGCCTACACCCAGCCTGATAACGTCTATGCCGTGGCGGGTGATCAGCGCAATCGCGGGCTAGAATTCCTCGCCGACGGTGATTTGACTCAAAATCTCAAGCTGTTCGGCGGCATCACCTGGCTGGACCCGAAGCTGCTGTCCACCGGCAACGACAGCACGGAAGACACGCGCATCGTCGGGCTGTCGCGGATGACGGCCAGTCTGCTGACCGAATACCGCATCGATCAGGTGCCGGGCCTCACCGTCAACCTCAACGCCCGTTATGCCAGCGCGCGCCCCACCGATGACAGCAACGATCACTGGGTGGGCAGCTACAAGACCTTCGACGCCGGCGCCAGCTACAGCACCCGGTTGATGAAACGCGACACGGTCTACCGCCTCGAAGTCACCAACCTGGCCAACGAACGCTACTGGACCAACATCGTCCCCGGCGGGCTGAACGGCTACACCGGTGCCGGGCAAGCCAGCGCAACCCCGGCCGCGCCGCGCATGGTGCAGGCGTCGATTCAGGTGGACCTGTGAGGCGGCGGCAGGGCGGCATGCGCCATTTGCTAAAAGGCTTGCTGAGCGGTGTGCTGCTCGCCGGCCTGAGTGCCTGCGCCTTCGCTGATCTGGGTGACGCTGGGCAGAACATTCAGGCCAGTCTGCTGAAACCCGGACAGGTGCAGGACGATAGCGGCCAACGTGTCAGCCTTCCCTGCGAACCCGCGCGTATCGCTGACGCCTGGTACGCCCATCACGTGCTGCTGATGACGCTCGGGGCCGGCTCGCGCATCGTTGCGACGGTCAACCATCCCGAAAGCCAACCGTGGATGTTCAAGATCCTGCCAACGCTGAACCAGGCCACGGCCATCGAAGGCACGGCGTTCAATGCCGAAACCTTGCTCGCCGAGCACGTCGATCTGGTGTTTACCGCCCTCGGCGACCGTCAGGCCATCGCCTATCGACAGCTGGGCCTGCCGGTCATGCAGATGGGCTACACCGACCTGGCCGGGTTGAAACGCTCGATGCTCAACACCGCTCAAGCCCTTGGCGGCACAGAACCCGGCGTTCGGGCCATTGCTTACAACAGGTTTCTGGATCAGCAATTGGCAGCAGTCAATCGCGTGGTCGCGGGTATCCCGGCGGAGCAGCGGCCCAAAGTGCTGCACATCGCCTCGGTCAATCCGCTGAAAGTGGACGGCGCCGACACGCTGATCGACGACTGGATCAAGCTCGCCGGAGCCCGCAATGCCGCGACCGGACTCAAGGGCAATCTGCAGATCGTGTCGGCTGAGCAGTTGCTGGCCTGGCAGCCGGATGTCGTCATTCTCGCGGCGAACGCAGGCCGGCTGGACCAAGCAGCGCAACCGCAACTGCTGAACCAGCTTGAGGCCGTGCGCAACGGGCGCGTCCTGCGCAACCCGGCAGGGGTGTTCCCGTGGGATCGGTACGGCACCGAAGTCGCGCTTCAGGTGGCGTGGGCGGCGCAGCAGTTGCATCCCGCTTTGTTCCCGGACGTGGACATGGCGGCACAGACGACGGACTTCTACCGGCGCTTTTTCGATTACCCGCTGACGCCGGAGGAGGCCCAACGAATTTTGCACGGTGAGCCGCCAGCGACTGCGCCTTCCCCCTAGGACTCGCCCTTGGGGAAGACTACAATCGCCGTCCTCGCGCACTGACTGATCCACGCCTCGCATGCCAACTTGCTCTGTACACCCACTGCCCTATTACGCCGACCCCAGCGGTTACTTCGCCCACGTGCGCGGTGCCCCGGGCGCCGTGCTGCTGGACAGCGGTCGCCCGACTGCGGACCGTGGCCGCTTCGATCTGATCAGCGCCTGGCCGCTGGAAACCCTGCAGCCGGTGGCGGACGAATCCGGTCCGGGCTTTCTCCAGCGCCTGCGTGAATCACTGGCCCGGCTCGGTGAAGCTGATCTGCCCGAGCACTGCGCGCTGCCATTCGCCGGTGGGTTGATCGGTTACCTGGCGTATGACTTCGGCCGTCTGTTCGAGCCCCTGCCCGATCAGGCTACCGATGACCTGCAGCTGCCCGCCGCGCGGTTGGGCCTCTACGCCTGGGCGCTGATCAGCGATCACCACGACCACACCAGCCAGCTGGTCTTTCACCCCGCCCTTGATCACGCCGAACGCCAGCGTCTGATCGCGCTGTTCGAGCAACCCGTGGCGCAACCGGCACCATCGTTCACGCTGACAGCGCCCTTCGCGCCGGACATCAATGCCGAGCAGTACCGGCAGGCCATCGAGCGGATTCACGCCTACATTCAGGCCGGCGACTGCTATCAGGTCAATTTCGCCCAGCGCTTTCGTGCGCAGTACCTCGGTGATCCGTGGGCGGCGTATCAAGCACTGCGGGTGGCCTGCCCCACGCCGTTCGCCGGGTATCTGGCCCTGCCAGAGGGGGATGCGGTGTTGAGCCTGTCGCCGGAGCGGTTCGTCAAAGTCAGTCAGCGTCAGGTCGAGACCCGGCCGATCAAAGGCACGCGGCCGAGAGGGCGAGATGCCGTTGAGGACGCCGCGTTTGCTCAGGAATTGCTCGCCAGCGACAAAGACCGCGCCGAGAACCTGATGATCGTCGACCTGCTGCGCAACGATCTGGGGCGAACCTGCCGGATCGGTTCAGTGAAGGTGCCGGAGCTGTTCAGTCTCGAGAGCTATCCCAACGTGCATCACCTGGTCAGCGCCGTCACCGGCGAACTGGCCGATGACAAAGACGCGCTGGACCTGATTGGCGGCAGCTTTCCCGGCGGCTCGATCACCGGCGCGCCGAAGATCCGCGCGATGCAGATCATCGACGAACTGGAGCCCAACCGTCGGGCCTTGTATTGCGGCTCGTTGATGTACCTGGACGTGCGCGGCAGCATGGACAGCTCCATCGCCATCCGCAGTCTGCTGGCAAAAGACGGCCAGGTTGCGTGTTGGGGCGGCGGTGGGATCGTCGCTGATTCGCAGTGGGAGGCGGAATATCAGGAGACCTTCACCAAGGTGCGGGTGCTGATGGAGACGCTGGAGGGGATGTGATCGGGACGGTGAACCTGTCCGTTTCGGGTGGCAGCCTTTAGGTGATGTATGGCGGGGAATGCAACCCTGTGGGAGTGACCGGGGTGGCAACCCGACAGGTTTGCCGCCCGCCAAAGCACCCGTGCTCTCCTCGCTTTCAGCCAAACGGCCCGACGTTTTTTGTTACCATCTGCGCCATTACGAGCGCTTAAGCGCCAGCCCTGATCAGGAAGCCGCCCAGATGAACCACCCTTTCGACGTCGACGACATCGCCGCCACCTTCGCCAGCAAATCCCCGTCCGACATCCTCAAGTTTGCCTTCCAGCACTTCGGCGACGACCTGTGGATTTCCTTCAGTGGCGCGGAAGACGTGGTGCTGGTGGACATGGCCTGGAAAATCAACAAGAACGTCAAAGTGTTCAGCCTGGACACCGGCCGGCTGCACCCGGAGACCTATCGCTTCATCGATCAGGTCCGCGAGCAGTACAAAATCGACATCGACATCGTCAGCCCGGACCGCGAAAAGCTCGAGCCGATGGTCAAGGAAAAGGGCTTGTTCAGCTTCTACCGCGACGGCCATGGCGAGTGCTGCGGGATCCGCAAGATCGAGCCGTTGCGCCGCAAGCTGTCCGGCGTTACCTCCTGGGCCACCGGTCAGCGTCGCGACCAGAGCCCGAGCACGCGCAACAACGTGGCGGTGGTGGAAATCGACAGCGCGTTCTCGACCCCGGAACGCACGCTGTACAAATTCAACCCGCTGGCCCAGATGAGCAGCGCTGACGTGTGGAATTACATCCGCATGCTCGAACTGCCGTTCAACAGCCTGCACGAGCGCGGGTTCATCAGCATCGGCTGCGAACCCTGCACGCGCCCGGTCCTGCCGAATCAGCACGAACGCGAAGGCCGCTGGTGGTGGGAAGAAGCGACACAGAAGGAATGCGGGCTGCATGCGGGAAATATGATCGCGAAGTCCTGAGAGCAGATCGCAACCTTGTAGGAGTGAGCTTGCTCGCGATGACGGTCTGGCACGCGCCATTCAGCGTCTGACCCGACGCATCGCGAGCAAGCTCACTCCTACAGGTTTTGCGCACGCCGCCTCTCAGTGCTCGGGCAGTTCAACCCCGGCAAACAGCTCTTCCAGTTCCTGCTTATTGTGGCACTGAATGGCTTTGGCCATGACCTCGCGGGTCAGGTGCGGGGCGAACTTCTCGATGAAGTCGCACATGAAACCGCGCAGAAAGGTGCCGCGGCGGAAACCGATCTTGGTTACGCTGGCTTCGAACAATTCGCTGGCGTCGAGCACCACCAGATCGCTGTCCAGCTTGGGGTCGACGGCCATTTTCGCGACGATGCCGACGCCTAATCCCAATCTTACGTACGTCTTGATCACGTCAGCGTCGGCGGCGGTGAATACCACTTTCGGCGTCAGCCCACGGTGGCTGAATGCTTCGTCCAGCTTGGAGCGGCCGGTGAACCCGAACACGTACGTCACGATGGGGTATTCGGCGAGAATTTCCAGGGTCAGCTTCGGCACTTTGGTCAGCGGGTGGCCCTGGGGCACGACCACGCAGCGGTTCCAGGTATAGCACGGCATCATCACCAGATCGCCGAACAACTCCAGCGCTTCCGTGGCGATGGCGAAATCGACCGTGCCGTCGGCGGCCATTTCGGCGATCTGCATCGGTGAGCCCTGATGCATGTGCAGCGCGACGTCCGGGTACTGCTTGATGAAATTGCTGATCACCGGCGGCAACGCGTAACGCGCCTGGGTGTGGGTGGTGGCGATGGACAGCGTGCCCTTTTTCTCGTTGGAGAATTCCTGGGCAATCTGCTTGATGCTTTCGACTTTGCGCAGGATCTCGCCGGCGGTCGTGATAATGCGCTCGCCTGCCGGGGTGACGCGGGTCAGGTGCTTGCCGCTGCGGGCGAAGACCTCGACGCCCAACTCGTCTTCCAGCAGGCGGATCTGCTTGCTGATGCCCGGCTGCGAGGTGTAGAGGCTTTGCGCGGTCGCTGAAACGTTGAGGTCGTGGTGCGCCACTTCCCAGATGTAGCGCAGTTGTTGAAGCTTCATATGTATCCCTCAAAGCCGGAAGACGCCACGGGCATCAGCGACGGTATATAACTGGATTATTGGTCAGGAAGGCAAAGCTAGAACTTTTTATCACTTTTATCCGGTAATGGCACGCAGCTTTTGACGCCCTTGGCACATTCCCGGAATGCGATCACCTCGGTGTGTGCCTGTGCAGCATCGGCACCATGTACACCGGCACGTCGGACAGTTGCAGGACTCGCGCCGCCGTCCGGCCAATCGGCGTATCCCCCTCCCCGCCGTGGCTGCGACTGCCCACCACAAGCAGGTCGACGCTGAGCAGGCGCGCCTGATCGAGTATCACATTGGATGGATCGCCTTGGACCACGCGAACGCTGCGAATCAGGGCAAGGTCCTCATGCCCCTCCCCCAGTTCTTCACGAAAGCTGTCCATGACCCGCGCCTCAATGCCATCGATCACCGTGTTGACGCCCTCACTGTGCAGCTCTTTGAGCACGTCGGCGGCAAGATAACTCTGCAACACGGACTCGGCAAACAGGCCCATGGGCTCCACCACATGCACAACGTGCAGCTCGGCATCGAAGGTCCGTGCCAGCACCAGCGCGTGCTGCAGGGTATACGGCGCATAAGCACCGAGGTCCGTGGCGTAGAGCATCGAGCGGATCATGGGACCCCCGGACAGCCTTTGAAGTGAAGACTTAATCAGCGTAGCAGCGCGCCGCGCACTCAGGCGGCCCGACTGCTGCTTTTCGGTCTAACGCCTCAAGGTTTTAGCTCGTTGCTGATGCCGTGGGGCACATGCCCGGTCGCCACCACTTCCCGCGCGCGCTCACAGTGGCCCGGCTGATCGTCGAAGAACACGTCCGCCGCGAAAGCTTCCAGAAACGCCGATTTGTCCAGGCCGCCGAGGAACAGCGACTCATCCAGACGAATGTCCCACTCGCGCAGTGTGCGGATGACCCGCTCGTGAGCCGGCGCCGAGCGCGCGGTGACCAGCGCCGTGCGAATCGGGCAGGACTCTTCGGGGAATTCGCGCTGCAGGGCGTTCAATGCCGCGAGAAAGGGTTTGAACGGCCCGCCGGGCAAGGGCCGTCGCGCCGCTTCGCGCTCATTGGCCTGAAACGCCTCAAGCCCTCCGGACTGATACACGCGCTCGGACTCATCGGAAAACAGCACGGCGTCACCGTCGAAGGCGATGCGCAGCTCGGCACTGGCCGCGCGACGGGCGCCACCAGAGAGAATGGTCGCGGCGGCGAAGCCGGCGTCCAGCGCGCTGCGCACGTCTTCGGCGTGGGTGGACAGGAACAGATGACTGCCGAAAGCGGCCAGATACGGAAACGGACTGCGCCCGCCGACGAACGCCGCGCGGGAAATGTCGAGGCCGTAATGCTGAATCGAATTGAATACGCGCAAGCCGGTGTCGGCACTGTTGCGCGAGACCAGCACCACTTCCACCCGGGACTGGTTCAGGCTGGCGTTCAGGCTGAGCAGTTTTTCCACCAGCCGGAACGCATCACCGGGCTCAAGGATTTCGTCCTCGTGGTCGATCTGGTACTGGCGATAGGCAGCGACGCCGCTGGCCATATAAACGTCATGGCTTTCCCGCAAATCAAACAGCGCCCGCGAGGAAATCGCCAGCACCAGCTTGCTCCCCGGGGTTTTTACGTTCAGCTGAGTGCTCATCAGTTTTCCTTAAAGCGGGAGGTGGGCAAGCGCACGGCATTGGCCGTCAACGATTGCCGCGATCAATAAACGCCAGCGCGTGATACAGGGCGCGCACCTTGGGCATGTCGCAGCCGGCGGCCAGCGCAGCCGCAAGGGGCCGGGCGTAGATGGCGTCAAGTTCCAGCGGGCGTTTTTCGGTGAAGTCGTGGTACATGCTCGGCCGGTAATCCGGCATCTGGCCAGTGACCTTGAGCAATTGCTCGGCGTAGCCCTCCGGCAGCACGTGCCCGCACGCTTCGGCGCCCTGCACCACTTCCGCCATCAAGCCCTGGATCAGCGCGCGACTGTCGGCGTCAGCCATCAGCGGCGTGGTGCTGGCGTTGAGCAGCACGGAAAGCCCGTTGTAGGGCACGTTCCACACCAGTTTCTGCCAGCGTGCTTTGTCGAGGTTGTCCATCGCCACGGAGTCAATGCCCGCCTGGTGAAACAGCGAAGCGCTCTGCTCGACCCAGTGCCCGCGCGTTGCCAAATCGGCCGGCCCGCTGTGGTAGCCGATGTTCACGGCACCAAAGGCCTGATGGGTGATCTGCCCCGGCCCTGTGCGATGCACGCAGACAAAACACAGGCCGCCCAATAGATGAAGGGAATCGGGCAGCTCTTCGCGCAATTGGTCCTCAACGCCCAACCCGTTTTGCAGCAGCAACACCTTGGCGTCTGGCGCCGAGGCTTGGACGATAGCGTTGGCCACCCCGCCGTTGCCGGTGGTCTTGGCGGCGACCAGCAGCCAGTCGCAGGGCGGCATGTCGGCCGCTGAGGCGTAGGCCTGGACATTTTCCAGCACCAACGGGCCGTGCACCTGACTGTCCACGTGCAGGCCGTTGCGGGCGACGGCCTCGAATTCGCTGCGCAGCAGAAAGTGCACATCGAAGCCGGCCCGGGCCAGCATCACACCATAGAAGCCGCCGATCGCACCGGTGCCGATGATGCCGATCCGGGGTTTGACTGCGCTTTCGCTCGCTGCACTTTCGCTCGCTGCTCTTTCGCTCATGGAAACTCCGCTTCAGGGTAATTCGTCTGGCGGCGTCGCCAGCGCGTGTGCCAGGCCCGTGACAATAGCGTCGGCTGACATCTGCGTGCGAAGGGCCCCGAAGAAGGCGCCGTCGCGTATCACAAACATCGTCGGCAGATGAAACACGCCGTAGCGCTCCACCGCGCCGCCGTTTTCTTCGGCATCGATCCAGCACAGCCGATCCAGCGGCAACGATTGCTCGGGCAAATGATGCCGGGCCCAGCGGCAACTGGAGCAGCCCAGGCTGGTGAAAATCAGCAGTGAGACGCCGGGCAGATTGAGAAGTTGCTGGTCGAGGTCGAAGTCCGTCAGTTGCAGTTGATCCACGCGCTTCTCCTCTGAATGATGTTCGGGTGACTGAAGGCCTTCGCCGCCTTTCGCAGGACGCGCTTTAGCCGGGAATAGCGGGGTATCAGTCGAGTCGGCTTTCGTCGGGAATATCCATCGTGCCATTCCTCAGTCCGAAACAGGTCAGACAATGCCGCAACCGTTGGACGAAAGCCACGTTTACCCATTGTCGAACCACCGGCTAACGCGCTAAGGTTCGGCTCCCCCGTTGCGCTCAATCATGCTCGGCTCCGCCGCACGGGGACGCTGGCGGCCAGCATCCGTGACCTGATGAGTAACACGATGGCTGATTTACCGATTGACGACCTCAACGTTGCCTCCAACGAGACACTGATCACCCCGGATCAGCTGAAACGCGAAATCCCGCTGACCGCCGCCGCCCAGGCCACTGTCAGCCAGGGCCGCGAAGTCATCCGCAACATCCTCGATGGCAAGGATCACCGCCTGTTCATCGTGATCGGGCCCTGCTCGATCCACGACCTCAAGGCCGCCCACGAATACGCCGATCGCCTGAAAGCGCTGGCGGCCGAGGTGTCCGACACTCTGTATCTGGTCATGCGCGTCTATTTCGAGAAGCCACGCACCACTGTCGGCTGGAAAGGCCTGATCAACGACCCGTATCTGGACGACTCCTTCAAGATTCAGGATGGCTTGCACATCGGCCGTCAGTTGCTGCGCGACCTGGCCGAAAAAGGCCTGCCGACCGCGACCGAAGCCCTCGACCCGATTTCGCCTCAGTACCTGCAGGACCTGATCAGTTGGTCGGCCATCGGCGCGCGCACCACCGAGTCCCAGACTCACCGGGAAATGGCCTCGGGCCTGTCTTCGGCAGTCGGCTTCAAGAACGGCACCGACGGCGGTCTGACCGTGGCCATCAACGCCCTGCAATCGGTGTCCAGCCCCCATCGCTTCCTCGGTATCAACCAGGAAGGCGGCGTGTCCATCGTCACCACCAAAGGCAACGCCTACGGTCACGTGGTATTGCGCGGCGGCAACGGCAAGCCCAACTACGATTCGGTCAGCGTTGCCCTGTGCGAACAGGCGCTGAACAAGGCGAAGATCAAGCCGAACATCATGGTTGATTGCAGCCACGCCAACTCCAACAAGGACCCGGCGTTGCAACCGCTGGTGATGGAAAACGTTGCCAACCAGATTCTCGAAGGCAACCAGTCGATCATCGGACTTATGGTCGAGAGCCACCTGAACTGGGGCTGCCAGGCCATTCCCAAAGACCTCGCCGACCTGCAATACGGCGTGTCCATCACCGATGCCTGCATCGATTGGGACAGCACCGAGAAAACCCTGCGCAGCATGCACGCCAAGCTCAAGGACGTACTGCCAACGCGCAAACGCGACTGACCGTACTGCAGAAACGACAACGCCGAGCACATGCTCGGCGTTTTACTGTGTGAAGCGCGGTTCGGTCAGATCTTCGCAGCCTGCCGCTGGTTGCGCTCCATGTAACGCTCCACATAGGAGCACGAAGGAATCACGGTGTAGCCGATCCGGTCGGCATAGTCGAGGGCCACCTTGGTCAAGGCTGCCGCTATCCCACGTCCGCGCAATTCGTTGGGAACGAACGTACGGTAGATATCCAGGGTCTCTTTACCCAGGTCCATGTACGTCAGATAGGCACGGTAGCCGTCGATATTGACTTCGAACTGGTGACCGGTCTCGTCATGGTGGATGGACAACGCCTCGCTCATCACTACTCCTCGCGGGTCTTGGAATTGGACCCTTACCTTATCGACATTTTCCCGGCGAAGGAACCTCTACAGGCAGTACGACCACTATTGGCTTCTGCAATAGGTCCTTCTGCAATAGAGCTGACTGCGCCACCCTGTGCCGTTTGGACACCGCGAAGAGCATCGCTGTTCTCAAACAATTTGAGCACAGGCGAATATAGGCGCCCCGAGCGAATGCGCTCAAGTGAATCAACTGTTAATTGCGTTGCCGCGCATCTGACTGCATGCCCCATGGAACCTGTTATCGACGACGAATGTCCATTGAGACGCCATGCCCGGACTCAAGTCACTTCAGGGCCATTTAAACGGCTCTCAAGGGTGCGCCTGCCACGATAATCGACTATATAAAAATGGTCGCCGATACGTGGATGGTAGTGGGAAATCGCCTGGGCCGGAGTCACCTGACTGACACCTGCGCCCTGGGGCTTTCTGCGTGCGAAGAAAAAGCGTGAGGAGTTCGACGGAACCCGTTCAAACCCAAGAATTTTCTGCAGATGTTGCGCGCGGTCCGTTTACTTACTACAAACAATGAGTAAGATGTACGCCGGTCGTTTTCTCACTCTCGAGAGATGACTAATTTGATAGAAGTCCTTTAAGGGGAACACGATGAACAACGTTCTGAAATTCTCTGCTCTGGCCCTGGCCGCAGTTCTGGCTACCGGTTGCAGCAGCGCATCCAAAGAAACCGAAGCTCGTCTGACTGCAACTGAAGACGCAGCCGCTCGTTCGCAAGCCCGTGCCGATGAAGCCTACCGCAAGGCTGATGAAGCTATGGCTGCTGCTCAAAAAGCTCAGCAAACTGCTGACGAAGCCAACGAGCGCGCTCTGCGTATGTTGGACAAGGCTAGCCGCAAGTAATAATCCCTCGGGATTATTGATAAGCCGACCCCTTAACGGGTCGGCTTTTTTTATTGCCCGGCGTTTGACGTCGCAGCGTTACTGCAGCGTCATTGGCGCTTCGCCCACCACGGGGGCCGCCGTGGTCGGCACGGCAATCTCGACCGGCATGCCGTCTTCGGCAGCCACTACGTCCCGCACTTCATCCCAATTGATCCGCAGGCTGTTGGCCAGGTCTTCGCGCTTGAGCAGTGCGTTGATCACGGCGGTGTGCTTGTCGACCACCGACGGCTTGCCGCTTTCGTCCAGCGGCGTGTGCGCTTCGAGGTAGACCTTGCCGCCGCTGACGCCGAACTTGTACGGCTCGCTCATGATGCGCACGGTGGTGCCCACCGGGACCATGTCCGCCATTTCCAGCACGTTGTTGTTGTACATGCGGAAGCAGCCGTGACTGGTGCGCATGCCGATGCCGAACTTCTTGTTCGAGCCATGGATCAGGTAGCCCGGCAGCCCGAGGCCGAATTTGAACGGGCCCAGGGGGTTGTCCGGCCCGGCCGGGACCACGTTGGGCAGGATATCGCCGTCGGCGGCGTGCTCGGCCTTGACCGACGCAGGCGGCGTCCAGGTCGGATTCGGTGTTTTGGCGGTGACCTTGGTGGTGGAGACCGGCGAACCCCAGCCTTCGCGACCGATACCCAGCGGGAAGGTGTACACCACGTTCCGGCCTTTCGGGTAGTAGTACAAACGGTACTCGGCGAGGTTGATGACGATGCCTTCCCGCGGACCCGGCGGCAGGATGAAACGCGTCGGCAGCACCACCTGGGTGCCTGCGCCCGGCAGCCAGGCATCGACGCCCGGGTTGGCGGCGATCATTTCCAGGTAACCCAGGTCGTAGCGCGTGGCCAGGTCGGCGAAAGTGTCTTCGTACTTGGCGGTCACGGTCTGCACCTGGCCGATGATGTCCTCACCGGGCGGCGGCAACGGAAACTCCAGGGCGGAGACGGGGCCGGCCGCGCACAGCGCAGCGAGCGACAGACAGCGGGCGAAAGCTGGAATGCGCGACAACATCCGGAGAATCCTTGGTAAACGGAAGGCTTGATTGTGCGCGATTGTACACGCACCCCTGCGCGTCCGGGAGTGTTCGCGTGGCCTTAAACGCCGGCTTCCAGTTCCGGCCAGATCGGGTGCCAGCCGCGCCGTTGCGCGTCGATGATCGCCCGGCACAGCGGGCACAGGCGCTCGTCCTGATAAACCGTCTGCTGCACTTCCGACCAGCGCGGCTGCGCCGGCAACAAGGTGCCGCACAACGTGCGGTCGGCGGAGCCTGCCAGTTCGAGCTGGCGAGCGACCAGATGCACAAGGATTTCCTGGCACGCGAACAGGTCGAGCTGTTCGTCAGGCTCGATCAGTTGATAGGCATAAAGGGACCAGGCAGGACGGCGCGGCATTGAGGGCTCCAGAGCGGGGGCGCCACATTAGCCGAAAGACCCCGTCCGGAAAAGGCCTGCAGGCCTTTAAATCAGCGGTTTTGGTCTGAGGGTCTGGAAACCGTACAACTGCCGTCGCGGCATCGGCGGTTGCCATCCGGATGAGGTAACCACGCCAGCTGGGGACGAAAGCGGCAGAACAACCGATAACCGAGGTTCAACAGGGGTCTCAACGGCCGCCATGACAGTGGCGCAGCCCAGGCACCAAGCCCGGCTGCACGCCAGCTCCAGAGCGTCGCATCCAGGCCCGTGACCCAGGTGCCATCGTCGAAACGGGCATGCAAAACAGACTGCATCTGCTCATGGGTGAATCCAAGAGCCGGTGCATCAAAGCCCTCTTCGCTCATGTCGACGAACAGCAGTCGCGCGGTTGTTGCGTCTGCGCCTGCCTCCGCGTTCGCGCAAGCGTGGGAACGCAGGAGTTTGATCTCCCGCGCGCAAAGCGGGCAGTCACCGTCGAAGTACAGCGTGAGTGGCCACTGCTCTTTCTTGTACATCCTTTGGGTCCTGTATAGGTTTGGGCCACCATAGGCGCAAACCTTCGTGCTGGCAATGAGCGGTCCCTCGCACTCGATGTTTGACCCCATCGCCGAATGCCTGATGTCTGCAGCCGCGACTAAAGCAAGGGTTTAAGGACCGGCCAGACGTTATCCAGCAAGTACGGCTGAGCCGGAACATTGGGGTGAATGCCGTCTTGCTGGGTCATGTCAGGCCGGCCGCCAACCCCTTCCAGCATGAACGGCACCAAAGACACGTTGGTCTCTTGGGCGACTTTCGGGTACACAGCGGCGAATGCTGTCGTGTAGCGCTCACCATAGTTCGGTGGGATTTTCATGCCCAGCAAGAGCACCTTGGCCCCCGCCGCCTTGGACTGCTCAACCATGTCGGTAAGGTTTTGTTGCAATTGCGCCGGCGGTTGCCCGCGCAGGCCGTCATTACCGCCCAGTTCGAGGATCACCAGATCCGGTTTGTGCTCGGCAAGCAGCGACGGCAGCCGCGCCTGGCCTCCTGCGCTGGTGTCGCCGCTGACCGACGCATTGACCACTTTTTCCTTGAAGCCTTCCTTCGCCAGACGCTGTTCCAGCAGACTGACCCAACCCAACCGGGTATCCAGGCCGAAAGCCGCGCTGATACTATCGCCAACGATCAGCACCGTGCCTGCCATCGCGCCCTGTGATACCAGCAGCAAACCCAGGCCAGCACTTAAAAACCACGCACGCATCGGATTCTCCATGAGCGAAAGTATTCTCAGTGCTCGGAACCTCAGCAAAGTGGTCCCAAGCACCGAAGGTGACTTGACCATCCTGCACGAACTCTCCCTGGAACTAAACAAGGGCGACACGCTGGCCATCGTCGGCGCGTCGGGCTCGGGCAAATCCACCCTCCTCGGCCTGCTGGCCGGTCTCGACCTGCCCAGCGCCGGTTCCGTCGTCCTCTCCGGTCGCAACCTCAGCGAGCTGGATGAAGATCAGCGCGCCCGGGTTCGCGCCGAACACGTGGGCTTTGTCTTCCAGTCCTTCCAGTTGCTCGACAGCCTGAACGCGCTGGAAAACGTCATGCTGCCCATGGAGCTTGAGGGCCGCAAAGACGCCCGCGATCAGGCCCGGCATCTGCTGAAGCGGGTCGGCCTGGGTCAGCGCCTGACCCACACACCACGGCAACTGTCGGGCGGCGAGCAGCAACGGGTCGCCATCGCCCGTGCGTTTGCAGCCGACCCCGACGTGCTGTTCGCCGATGAGCCCACCGGCAACCTGGACAGCCACACCGGCGAGCGCATCAGCGATCTGCTGTTCGAGCTGAATCAGGAGCGCAACACAACGCTGGTGCTGGTCACCCACGATGAGCGCCTGGCCCACCGTTGCCGGCGCCTGATCCGTCTGGAGGGTGGCCGACTGGTCGCCCCAATGGAGCCTTGATGGCACGCCTGCCTTTCTCACGCCTGCTCAGCCTCGCGGCGCGCCAGCTCATGCGCGATGCCCGCGCCGGCGAGCTGCGCGTGCTGTTCTTCGCACTGGTGGTGGCAGTTGCCGCCAGCACCGCCATCGGCTATTTCGGCGCACGCCTCAACAGCGCCATGCTGCTGCGCGCGACGGAGTTTCTCGGTGCTGACCTGATCCTCGGCGGCTCCACGCCGGCGGCACCTGCGCAGATCGATGCCGGCAACGCGCTGAAGCTGGATCACTCGCAGATCGTGATTTTCTCCAGCGTGGTGGCCACCGATAACGGCATCCAGCTGGCCAGCGTCAAGGCCGTCGATGGGGCGTACCCGTTGCGCGGCGAGCTGAAAAGCGCGCCTGCCCCCTACGAAGCGGAAACCGTTGGTGGTGAGCCCCAAGCCGGCGAAGCCTGGGCGGAAGCGCGGATCCTGGTGGCGCTCAACTTGAAAGTGGGCGACAGCATCGACGTCGGTTCCAAGACCTTGAAGCTGACCCGGGTGCTGACCTACGAGCCCGACCGCGCCGGTAACTTCTACAGCCTGACGCCCCGGGTGATGATCAACATGGCCGACCTTGAGGCCACCAAGGTCGTGCAGCCCGGCAGCCGCGTCAGTTATCGGGATCTGTGGCGCGGCACGCCCCAGGACCTCGCGGCTTACCGCAAGGCCGTCGAACCCGGGTTGGCGCCGAATCAGAAAATCGACGACGCCCGTGATGGCAATCAACAGATCGGCGGCGCGCTGGGCAAGGCCGAGCGTTACCTGAACATGGCCAGCCTGGTCGCGGTGCTGCTGGCCGGCGTGGCGGTGGCCTTGTCGGCGGCGCGTTTCGCGGCGCGGCGTTTCGATGCCAGTGCGCTGCTGCGTTGCCTGGGCCTGTCGCGCAATGAAGCACTGGTGCTGTTCGGTTTGCAGCTGGCGATGCTCGGCGTTGCGGCCAGTGCGGCAGGCGCCCTGCTCGGCTGGTTTGCCCAACTGGGCCTGTTTCATCTGCTGGAGAGCCTGCTGCCCGCCGCCGTGCCGCCGGGTGGCTGGCTGCCGGCAGTCGCCGGTATCGGCACCGGGCTCGTCGCCCTGGCCGGCTTTGCACTGCCGCCGCTGGCAGCGTTGGGTCGCGTGCCACCGCTGCGGGTATTGCGTCGGGACATGCTGCCGATCCCGGCCAGCACGTGGCTGGTCTATGGCGCGGCGCTGTTCGCGCTGGGCCTGATCATGTGGCGCTTGAGTCTGGACCTGGTGCTGACGTTCGCCCTGCTCGGCGGCGGTCTGATCGCGGCGCTGGTGCTCGGCGGTGTATTGCTGCTGGCCCTGAAAAGCCTGCGCCGCTTGCTGGCCGGGGCCTCGCTGCCGTGGCGCCTGGGTCTGGGTCAGCTGTTGCGCCACCCCATGGCCGCCGCCGGCCAGTCCCTGGCGTTCGGGCTGATTCTGCTGTCGATGGGACTGATTGCGCTGCTGCGCGGCGAGCTGCTCGACACCTGGCAGAACCAGCTGCCCAAGGATGCGCCGAACTACTTCGCGCTGAATATCCTGCCCAACGACAAGGATAATTTCGCTGAACGCATGGGGCGTCTGTCGACCCACAGCGCGCCGCTGTACCCGATGATTCCAGGGCGCCTGATGACCATCAATGGCGAGCCGGTGAGCAAGTTCGTCACCAAGGACTCCCGTGGCGAAAACGCCACCCAGCGCGACCTCAACCTGACGTGGGCGGCAACGCTGCCGGAAGGCAACAGCATCACCGCCGGGCAATGGTGGGCAAGCGATCAGCCGCCTGCGGAGGGCGTGGTCCCCGGCGTGTCGGTGGAAACCAAACTGGCCAACAGCCTGAACATGAAACTGGGCGACACCCTCAGTTTCGTGATCGGCGGTCTGACCCGCGAGGTCAAGGTCACCAGCCTGCGCGACATCAACTGGGACACCTTTCAGCCCAACTTCTTCATGATCTTCCAGCCCGGCACCCTCAAGGACGTGCCGGCCACGTACCTGACCAGTTTCTATCTGGCGCCGGGCAATGATCAGCAAATCGTCGAGCTGTCCCGGGCCTTCCCGGCCGTGACGATCCTGCAGGTGGAAGCGTTGCTGGAGCAGCTGCGCAGCATTCTCGATCAGGTGACGATGGCGGTGCAGTACGTGCTGCTGTTCGTGCTGGCGGCGGGGATGGCGGTGTTGTTCTCCGGCTTGCAGGCGACGCTCGATGAGCGGATTCGACAGGGCGCTCTGCTGCGGGCGCTGGGCGCCAACCGCGCGTTGCTGATCAAGGCCCGGCGCATCGAGTTCGGTCTGCTCGGGGCGGTCAGCGGTGTGCTGGCGGCGATTGGCTGTGAACTGGTGAGCTTTGCCCTCTACCGCTATGCCTTCAACCTGCAGTGGCATCCCCACGTCTGGCTGCTGGTGCTGCCACTGATCGGCGCCTTGCTGGTCGGCGGCGCAGGCGTGTTCGGCACACGGCGCGCGCTGAACGCCAGTCCCCTGCAAGTGCTGCGCGAGGGTTAGGAGCAGGATCTGACGGTGGTCGGCAATGCCCCGCCACCGTCTGCTCGAGAAGCCAGACCGGCCAGCGCAACGCTGCGGCTAGTTCAGGTATTCGATTTTAGTGATCCACCATTGCTTGCTGCCGGACGGAACCGGCACCGAGACTTCGTCGTCGACTTGTTTCTTCAGCAGCGCCCGGGCCATGGGCGAATCGATGGAGATGTAGTCCATACGGCCGTAGATCTCGTCATAACCGACGATGCGGAAACGCTTGCTCTCGCCCTCCTCGTCCTCGACCTCGACCCACGCGCCGAAGAACACCCGGCCTTCCTGCTCCGGCGAATAGGCAACCACGCGCATGTCTTCCAGACGTTTGCGCAGGTAGCGCACCCGCCGGTCGATCTCGCGCAGCAGCTTCTTGTTGTACTGATAATCGGCGTTCTCGCTGCGATCCCCCAGGGAAGCGGCCCACGCCACCTTTTGCGTGATGTCAGGGCGGTGCTCGCGCCAGAGGTAGTCGAGCTCTTTCTTGAGGGCGGCATGGCCCTCGACGGTGATTATTTTGGTGCTGATTTCACTCATTGACGCTGTCTCTGTGCGGCCAGGCCTGGGTCCGGCAGTGCTGGTCTGTGCCTGCCTGTCCTTGTCAGAACGAAGCCTACAGGGTTGGGCTGGCGGGCGGGTAAATCAAGGCGGCGCTCATTTGACCAGACGCTTTTCTTTGGAGGACCGATAGCCGAAGTAGGCGCTGTAGCATTTGCTGAAATGGCTCGGCGAGACAAACCCGCAGGCCACCAGCACCTCCACCTGGGTCAACTCGGTGTGCTGCAGCAGGCGCCGGGCCTCGGTGATGCGCAATTCCAGGTAATAGCGTTGCGGGGTGGTGCCCAACTGCTCCTGAAAGAGCCGCTCGATCTGTCGCCGCGAACGCCCGGCGTACACCGCCAGTTGCTCAAGCTCCAAGGGTTCTTCCAGGTTGGCGTCCATCAACTTGACCACTTCCTTGAGCGGTGCGCTGACTGTCATGTGCCGGCTTGGCTTGATCCGCCGATAGCGCGACTCCTCGAAAGACAGAATGTCCTCGATGCCTTCGATCAGGGCCTTGTCGTGCAGGGTCTTGATCCATTCCAGCGCCATGTGAAA
The DNA here is from genome assembly GCF_053903055.1 of Pseudomonas sp. AK106. Lineage (NCBI taxonomy): Bacteria > Pseudomonadati > Pseudomonadota > Gammaproteobacteria > Pseudomonadales > Pseudomonadaceae > Pseudomonas > Pseudomonas sp. AK106. The sequence continues at coordinate 2,175,616 of NZ_CP096426.1, read as the reverse complement.
CGCCCCAGCAGGGCTGGCGGCGGTGAGGCGATCGCGGTCGATGACGAAGGCTTCGCTGGTCACCTCACTGACTTTGCAGATCTCCGCCAGGGCGGCGCGGTGCTCGGGGTGAATCGCGCACCGGTAGCCGTCGAGCAGGCCCGCTGCGCCAAGGAACCAGGCGCCATTCCACAGCCCGGCGAGGGTAATGCCATGCTCGGCAGCCGTGGTCAGCAGGTGAGACAGTCGCTCATCGGCCTTTAGCCCGGTGCGATAACCGCCACAGACCACCAGCAGGTCGAGGTCCTTCAGCGCCGAGACGTCGAGCCGCGCGTCGGGCCGAATGACGAGCCCCAGATCACTGATCACTTCGCCCTCGTGCAAGCCGAATGTCTGCGAGGTGAACAGTTCGGGGCGCAGAAGGTTGGCCGTGACGAATGTGTCCAGAGCCTGGGTGAAAGCCGGCAACGAGAAGTGTTCGAGCAGCAGGAAGCCGGTTCGGGTCTGGGCCGAGGGGGCAGGCTTGTTCTCATCCACGTAGCGAAGATTCTTGCCCTTCATGCCCCCGCTGAATTCTCGCCGCTCGATCAATGCCGCCTCGCTTTTGCGTCCTGCCCGGGGTGCCGATGGTTGCACCCGTTCGCTCCCCAAGGAGACTTCCTTGATCAACGACGGCCGGGTCTGCGCCATTCTAGCGGAACGGCGCCGGCGTTAAAGTTTTGTCGAGGTGGCCGATACACATCGGCCTGCGAAAAAAAGCCTGCCAGGGCTGACATTCGCCCAACCACCACCCTCCTTACCCACCAGGCTGCTTATGGCGCTCGACCCGACCACCCTGCTGACGATCACCATCGCCCTCGCTGCGGCGGCAGCGCTGTACCTGGCCGTGGAATGGCAGACGGTGCGGGGGCCTTCGTTGCTGTTCTGGAGCGCAGGATTCGCCACCATTTCGGTGGGCTCCACCCTGGCATTGCTGCGCAGCAGCGGCATTCTGGTGATTGGCATCTGGTTCGCCAACGGCTTGCTGGTCACCGCCCACTGGCTCTTCCTGCTGGGCGTTGCGCGGTTTACCGAAGCCCGGCTGTCCAAGGCCTGGTACCTGATCTTCGTCCTGTGGCTCGGGCTGTTGCTGCTGCCGGACCAGCCGTGGTGGTCAAAGGTGATGCTGGCCGCCAACTCGCTGTTGATCTCGCTGCTCATGGTCAAGGCCAGCGGGCTGCTGCGCCCCCACGGCAAGTCCCTGAGCGTCGGCGCGGTGCAGTTGCGCTATGTGCTGCTGGTCCACGGCCTGTTCTATTTTTCCAAGGCGGTCACAGCGGTGGTGCCTGGCACGCTGATCGATCTGGCGGCCTTTCGTGGCGAGATCATCCAGATTTCGCTGGTCGAAGGGACGATGGCGGTGATGCTGATCGCCCTGTCGATGACCGGCTCGGAGCGTCATCGCCGGGAAAAACGCATGGCCCGGCTGGCGGCGCGGGATCCGCTGACGGCGCTGTACAACCGCCGCGCGCTGGAAATGCGCGGGCAGCGTCTGCTGGAAAGTGTCTCGCAGGCTCGGCCGGCAGCGTTGCTGCTGATGGACGTCGACAATTTCAAACTTGTCAACGACCTCTACGGCCACAGCGCCGGCGACCGGCTGCTGGTCGCGCTCAGCGACATCATCCGTGCGGCCTTGCCCCAGGGGTCGCTGGCAGCGCGCTTGGGCGGTGACGAATTCGTGGTGTTGCTCAGTGACACGTCCAGCGAGCACTTGCTGGCCGTAGGGAGCACGCTGCGTGAGGCCTTTCACGCGACGGCCTCGGCAACCTTTTCCACGCCCCAGCCCGTGACGTTGAGCATCGGCGCCAGCCTGTTCAGCCAACCGCCGCCCAACCTGGCGGCGTTGATCGAGCGCAGCGATGCGGCCTTGTATGAATCGAAACGGGGTGGACGCAACCGCATTCAGCTGGTAGATCAGAGTGTCAACGGCAGCGATCCGCTGCCCACACAGTGAAGGCTCACCGAAGGAACACCGGCCATGCCCATGAGCAGCCCTCATCTGATCTACCGCGCCCCTGACCCTGACCCTGAAGATCTTGCCCGCCTGTTCGCCATCTACACCGATCCGCGGACCCAGTTGTTCAACCCTTCGGGGCCCATGACTGATGAGGCCCAGGCAGCCGCCATGCTGGGACGCTGGATCGAGCACTGGCAGGCGCACGGCTTCGGCTGGTGGGCGATTGCGCGCAAGGATGCGCCCGAACACATCATCGGCTTCGGCGGCATCGGGCTACATGATTTTATGGGCGAGCAGCGGGTCAATCTGGGCTATCGATTTGCCGTTGAGGCGTGGGGACGGGGGTTTGCCACGGAGATGGGCCTGGCCGCGCTGGAACACGGATTCTCGACGCTGAGGCTGGATGAGGTGCTGGGTTACGTGCGGCCGACCCACGCTGCATCGATCCGCGTGCTGGAGAAAATCGGCATGCAACGCTGCGGCGAGCTGGATGACGTACCCGGCCAGGCCCCAAGCCTGATGTTCAGAGCCGTTGCGGCGCGGTGAGGTTCAGTGAGAGGTCTGCAGTCCGCAACTGGCGTCGAGCTCATCCCAGGGGTGCGCGGATTCGCGGGCATAGCCGCACGTCGGCAAATGCACAAACGTCGCTTCCCGTTCTGCTTCGCTCTGCCGGGCCTTGCAGGTCCTGCACAACACAGTGTGGTCATTTAGCCGCCAGTGGCTGTTCCACCGGACGAGATCGTCGGTCACCATCTTACTTCCCCTCACCCTCACATACGTAACCAGTTGATTCAACTTGTCGCCGGAGGTTTCGCCCGCAAGGCCGCTGGCTGATCGGCGGTCGTTGTTTTTGCGGGTTCCGCGCAGGGATGGTATGCGTCGGGAGGCAAAACCAGAGGCCCAGGCCTGCGCCACGGGTCGTTTCGAGCTCGACCCGGGTTTACGCAACCTTTACCGATCCTAGACGTGGGTTTACACGGATCCGGTGTTTCATACGTCCATGGCGAACCCACTCTTTCGCCAAAGGAGACACCATGATGTCCAAGATGACCCAAGCCCTGATCCTGTCCGGTCTGCTCGCCAGCGCCGGTGCGGCGTCCGCCAGCGAACGCAACGTGATTGTGCCCGTCATCGCCGGAGCCGCCGTGGGTGCCGTACTGGCCGCGGTGATCAGTCAGTCCAGCCACGACCGACACGATCGCTATCAGGATTACCGCCCGCAACCGCGCTACGCGCCGCGTTATCAGCCGCAGTACCAGCAGGTTGTCTATGTGCCAGTGCGTGAGCGAGTCGAATATCGTCGCTTCGCGCCACCGCCGCCCCGTGGCTACTACGACGGCGGTTACCGCAGAGGTTTTGACCACGGTCGGGGCAATGACCGCTGGTAAGCGCTTGAGCGGCCGTTAATGTGGAACCGGTATTAGCCGGGAAAGCGTCGGATGTCACACTGCAAATCTCACGGTGTTCATGCAGGCCTCTTCCCGGTTGAAGCCGGTCCCACCAAGGGAGTTGCGTGCAGTCAATGGGACTGGCTGCGAACCTGAATGTGGGACCGGCTTTAGCCGGGAAGGCGGCCGCTGTCACACCGCAAACCCAGCGGTGTTCATGCGGGCCTCTTCCCGGCTGAAGCCGGTCCCACTAAGGGCATTGCGTGCAGTCAATGGGACTGGCTGCGAACCTGAATGTGGGACCGGCTTTAGCCGGGAAGGCCTCGGATGTCACACTGCAGATCTCACGGTGTTCATGCAGGCCTCTTCCCGGCTGAAGCCGGTCCCACTAGGGGAATTGCGTGCAGTCAATGGGACTGGCTGCGAACCTGAATGTGGGACCGGCTTTAGCCGGGAAGGCGTCGGATGTCGCACTGCAAATCTCACGGTGTTCATGCAGGCCTCTTCTCGGCTGAAGCCGGTCATACCAAGGCGTCGCGTGCAGTCAATGGGACTGGCTGCGAACCTGAATGTGGGACCGGCTTTAGCCGGGAAGGCGGCCGCTGTCACACCGCAAATTCAGCGGTGTTCACGCAGGCCTCTTCCCGGTTGAAGCCGGTCCCACCAAAGCGTCGCGTGCAGTCAACCGGCGCGCTTTCTCTGTCAAAACTGCTAACGTGTCCGCCCATCACTCGCCCATCGACGCAGGGACGGACATGTTCGAATTCATTTACCTGGCAATTCTCATCGGCATGGGCGGCACTGCGCTGCTGGATCTCTGGGCGTTGTTGCTGAAAGCGGTGCTGGGTTTGCCGACCCCGCCCTGGCACCTCGTCGGGCGCTGGTTTGCCGGGATGCCCAAGGGACAGTTCGCGCACCGCAATGGCATCGGTACTTCCCCTCCCGTCCCCAATGAACTGGCGATTGGCTGGTTCATGCATTACACCGTCGGTGTGCTGTTCGCCGCCGCGCTGTTATTCATCTGGGGCGTGCAATGGGCGCATGGGCCGACCTTCCTCCCGGCCCTGATCGTCGGGCTGGTCACCGTCGGCGCCGGCTGGTTCATCCTGCAGCCCGGCATGGGTGTCGGGGTCGCCTGCAACAAGGCACCGCAGCCGACCGTGGCGCGGCTGCAAAACGTGGTCGGGCACATAATCTTTGCCATTGGCATGTATGGCGCGGCGCGACTGGTCGGGTGATCAAGCGCGGTGTGAGGTCGCACCCGGCCAATCGCGGTGAACCTATCGACGCCGCTGCCGTTCTGAAACCTGAGGGCTGCATGATTATGAAGCCCGTTCCACTCGATCAATCAGGAGACCCCCATGACTCAAACGGCCTTGGTCGTCGGCGCCAGCGGCATCGTCGGCAGCGCAACCACTCAACTGTTGCTCGATAACGGTTGGCAGGTGGCCGCCCTTTCCCGCCGTCCCTCGCAAACGCCGGGCGTGATCCCCGTCGCAGCGGATCTGCAAGACCCGGCATCGGTCAAGCAGGCCCTCGCGGACCTCAAACCGAGCCACGTCTTCCTTACCACTTGGTCGCGTCAGGCGACCGAAGCCGAAAACATTCGCGTCAACGCGGCCATGGTGCGCAACGTGCTGGACGCCCTGAGCCCGGCGAAGAGCGTCAAACATGTCGCGCTGGTCACCGGTTTGAAGCATTACCTCGGCCCGTTCGAAGCTTACGGCAAAGGCACCCTGCCGCAGACGCCGTTCCGCGAATCCCAGGGCCGGCTGGACATCGAGAATTTCTATTACGCCCAGGAAGATGAAGTCTTCGCCGCCGCCAAGCGCGACGGTTTCACCTGGAGCGTGCACCGTCCGCACACCGTCACCGGCGTCGCGGTGGGCAATGCGATGAACATGGCGACCACCCTCGCGGTGTATGCGTCGATCTGCAAAGCGACCGGGCGCCCGTTCGTGTTCCCCGGCTCCCGCATGCAGTGGGACAGCCTCACCGACATGACCGACGCCCGGCAACTGGCCAAGCAGCAACTGTGGGCGGCGACCACGCCCGCTGCGGCGGACCAGGCGTTCAACATCACCAACGGCGACGTGTTTCGCTGGAAGTGGATGTGGGGGCAGATCGCCGAATACTTCGGCGTGCACCCTGCCGAATTCCCGGAGAAGGTTTCCCCACTGGAAGAGCAGATGGCAAACGATCAGGCCGCATGGGACGAACTGGTCCGCACTCACGGTCTGAAAGAAGCCGACATCACGCGCCTCATTTCGCCATGGCACACCGATGCCGACCTCGGCCGCCCGATCGAAGTGGTGACCGACATGTCGAAAAGCCGAGCCCTGGGCTTTAACGCGTTTCAAGCCAGCGACCAGGCGTTCTTTGACGTGTTCGATACGTTGCGGGCACAGCGCCTGATTCCGTAACGGCACCGATCACCGCCACAAAAAAACGCAGCGATGATGACCATCATCGCTGCGTTTTCGTATCCGGATCCCCTTGACAGCGAAGAAGCGAAGCTCACGCCTTTTCCAGCGCGTCCTCCTTGTGCATCGCCAGGTGGCCGGTCTTGTCACTCTTGACCTCGTACTGCGGCGCATCGGGTGAGGCATGGCGATGACGGCCCATGAACTCCACCTCCTTGGTATGCACCTTGGTCACTTTGCCGACGACGTGCCCGACTTCGGAATTCCAGCGCACGTGGTCACCGACCTTGAATGCATGAGCCATCGATTTTCTCCTTTAGTTCCAGAAGTCAGGGCTGCCAGAGGGTCTGGCTGCCTTCGAGTTTGCGGTCCAGAAAACTCGCCGCACTGATCAGCGCGAGGTGGCTGAGGGCTTGCGGCGTGTTGCCAAGATGGTGGCCGTGGGCGTCGAACTCCTCGGCATACAGACCCAGCGGGTTGGCGTAGCGCAGCAGTTGTTCAAACTCAAGATGCGCCTGCTCCACCCGCCCGGCGCGGGCCAGGCACTCGACGTACCAGAACGAACAGGCCACGAACGCGCCTTCCTCACCTTCAAGGCCATCCTGGTGGTCATCGTCATTGCGATAGCGGAACACCATGCCGTCGCGCACCAGCGTCCGTTCGATAGCCTCCAGGGTTTTCAGCCACTTGGGATCGCTGGCACCGACGAAGCGCACCAGCGGCATCAGCAGCATCGACGCGTCGAGGTTTTTGCTGCCCTTGTGCTGGACGAAATGGCCCAGGTCGGCGTCCCAGAAGTTGTCCCAGATGTCGTCATGGATGGCCTGGCGCGCCTTGTCCCAGCGATCGAAGGGTGCCGGCAGGGAACGTTTCAGCGACAGGCGAAGCGCGCGGTCCAGGGCGACCCAGCACATCAGCCGCGAATGCAGGAAATGCTGGTCGTCGCCACGCATCTCCCAGATCCCGACGTCCTTGCTGTTCCAGGTTTCGCACAACTCGTTCACCAGCCGGGTAACGTGCTTCCAGCCCTCGTGGGAAATGGCCTCACCGTATTTGTTGGCCAGGTACACCGCGTCAAGCAGCTCGCCGTAGATGTCCAGTTGCGTTTGCTTGTAGGCCTCGTTGCCGATGCGTACCGGAGATGCACCGCCGTAGCCGCTGAGGTGATCCAGTTCCTCTTCGGGCAATTCTTCGCGGCCGTCCAGTGCGTAGAGAATGCCGAGCTTGTTGGCGTCCTCGCAGCAATCGCCCATGCGGTCGCGGACCCAGTGCATGAAAGCGTTGGCCTCCTCGGTATACCCCAGGCGCATGAAGGCGTAGACGGTGAACGACGCGTCGCGGATCCAGGTGTAGCGGTAATCCCAGTTGCGCTCGCCGCCCTCTTCTTCCGGCAGGCCGAAGGTCGCCGCAGCGACGATACCGCCATGCTTGCGCGAGGTCAGCAGCTTGAGCGCCAGGGCCGAGCGGTTGACCATTTCACGCCAGCGACCGCGGTAGTTGGAGTGCCGGCTCCAGTGCTGCCAGTAGTTGACGGTGTTTTTCAGATCGCAATCGCAATTGGTCGCTTTGACCAGCGGATCGTCGGCACCGCCGAGCATGAACTCGACCACATCGCCCTGCTTCATCTCGAACTCTGCCACTGCGGCCTGGCCTTCGAGCATCAATCCGGTGGTCGCCGCCAGACGCATGGCAGGCTGGCCTTCGGCCTCAAAACGAATGTCCTCACCGTCCATCTGCGCGGTGGTGTCAGCCCGGCTGTAGTCATGGCGCACCCGGCAGAGCATGCGTACCGCGGCCTGGCCATGACGAACATGAATGCGGCGGATCAGGCGCGGCAGGCTGTCGACTTCGGACGCAATGGGCATCAGGTCAGTGACCTCGACGACCGCGTCCTTGGCGATCCAGCGTGTCATCAGCACGTTGGTTTGCGGCAGATACAGCTGCTGGCGACGGGCATCCGGCAAGATCGGCGCCAGCTGGAAAATCCCTGCGTCAGGGGTGTCCAGCAGCGCGGTGAAAATACTCGGGCTGTCGAAATCGGGCCAGCAGCAGAAGTCGATGCTGCCGGTGTCGGCCACCAGCGCGGCGCTGCGCATGTCGCCGATGATGCCGTGGTTTTCGATGGCGTTCTGGGGCTCTTGTTCATCGGGGATCGGAGAGTGTTCAGCCATTGTTGCGGAACTCCGGATAGAGGCTCATGCCACCGTCGATGAACAGCGTCGTGCCATGCACATAGTCGGACGCATCCGACGCCAGCCAGACAACGGCATTGGCGACATCATCGGCCTCGCCCACGCGACCGTAGGGGATCAGCTCCAGCAGTTTCTTCTCGGCGTCGCCACTGGTGGCCTTGGTGTTGATGGCCGTGCGAATCGCCCCAGGCGCAACGCTGTTGACGCGGATGCGCTGCTCGCCGACCTCTTGCGCAATGCTGCGCATCAACAGATCGACGCCGCCCTTAGAGGCGGCGTAGTTGACGTGGCCGGCCCAGGGGATGACCTGATGCACCGAACTCATGTGGATGATCTTGCCCCGGGCGCGGGACACCTCGGGGCGGATGTCCTGTTTGGCGAACTGCCGCACCGCAGCGCGGGCGCAGAGGAACTGGCCCGTGAGGTTAACGTTGATGACGGTGTTCCAGTCTTCGAGGGTCAGGTCGGCGAAGGCGGCATCCTTCTGCAGCCCGGAATTGGCGACGAGGATGTCCAGGCGGCCGAACGCCTTGAGGGTCTCGGCGAACAGTTTCTCCACGTCCTGCTCGTTGGACACGTCGGCGCCTATGGCGATGGCCTGGCCGCCGGCGTCGATGATTTCTTGCGCAAGCTTCTGCGCGGGTTCGGGCTGCGAGTGGTAGTTGACGACCACTGCCGCGCCTGACGCTGCGAGCCCTCTGGCCGCGCCAGCACCCAGTCCGGAACTGGCGCCAGTGACAAGGGCGACCTGGCCTTTCAAGGAAATCTGCATGGAATGTGGAGCCTCATGGTGAGCGTTTTAATGCTGACTCATGGGGTTCTGCTGAAGTTCATCGGGATGAGTACGCCCGTGGCGAAAACCCAGGAGCGGCCGGTATTGGCAGACAGAGCCTCGACGGTCACGCCGCAAAATCGAGGATGCGCACGCTGGCCTCTTCCCGGCTGAAGCCAGTCCTACAGGTGTATGTGTGCTTTCAGTAGGAACGGCTTCAGCCGGGAAGGCATCAGCAGCCATGCCGCAAAATCCAGTGCGCACACACTGGCCTCTTCCCGGCTGAAGCCGGTCCTACAATTCGCGGTCCAGCTGGTCCTACTGGGCGTACGCATACACCTGTAGGACTGGCTTCAGCCAAGAAGGCTGGACGCCGAACGACCGCGCTCCATAAACTGCGTCCATCTGTCGCAGACCTCTACAGCAGGGTGAAGAATGTCGGGTAACGGGGACGATGTATGAATCGCAATGAGCTGCGCAAGGCCGACATCAACCTGATGGTGGTGTTCGAAACCTTGATGCAAGAGCGTAACGTGACCCGCGCCGCCGAGAAGCTGTTCCTCGGCCAACCCACCATCAGCGCTGCCCTCAACCGCCTGCGTGCGCTGTTCAACGATCCCTTGTTCATTCGCGTCGGGCACCGCATGGAACCCACGGCGCGGGCCAACGAGATCATCAGTCACCTGTCGCCGGCGCTGGACGCGATGTCCGTGGCCCTGAGCCTCACGCGGGAATTCGATCCGGCCAGCAGCGACATGACCTTCCGCATCGGGCTGTCCGATGACGTCGAATACAGCCTGCTGCCGCCGATGCTGCGCGCGATCCGTGAAGAAGCGCCGGGCATCGTGCTGGTGATCAAGCAGGTCAATTTCTGGAATGTTTCGGAGCTGCTCATGTCCGGCGACATCACCGTTGGCGTCTGCCTGACCCGTGAACTGCCGGCCAATGCCAAGCGAAAAATGCTGCGCATCATGCGGCCGATGGTGGTGCGGGCCGATTCTTCGCCCGAGCCGATCACCCTGGATGAATACTGCACCCGGCCCCACGTCGTGGTTTCCCACGTGGCGAACATTTCAAGCTTTGCGGATGAGTGGCTGGCGGCGATCGGGCGCAAGCGCACCGCCGTGTTGTCGGTGCCGCAATACAGCACGTTGCCGGCGTTGATGGAGGGGACGGATCTGCTGTGCAACTTGCCGGATCACCTGACCCGTGCCATGGCCCGGACCGGTCTGCGCGGTGAGCCGCTGCCGTTCGTGACGCCGAATCTAGAGCTGTCGATGGTCTGGCTCAGCGTCATGGACACCGACCCCGCCGAACGATGGCTGCGCAGGCGGCTGGAGGCGTTCATGGGGGATTCAAGCGCTACCAGCTCTGCGCGGTAGCCCCTGACCCCTTCCCGGCTAAAGCCGGTCCCACAAAACACCCCGCGATCAACTGTAGGACCGGCTTCAGCCGGGAAGACGCCGGTTAATACACCACCAAATTTCCGGTGTAGCGGCCGACGCCTTCCCGGCTAAAGCCAGTCCTACGATGCGCGCGTGACTTAGTGGGACCGGCTTCAGCCGGGAAAGCGTCAGCGGTGACAGCACAAAATGATGGCGTTCACACCTTTCTCTTCCCGGCTAAAGCCGGTCCCACTAAAACCTTTTACAGCGCCAGCAATACCCTCAATCAGCCAAAACGACCGGTGATGTAATCCTCGGTCTGGGTCTTGGATGGCTTGGTGAAGATGGTGTCGGTGTCGCCGTGTTCGATCAGTTCGCCCATGAACATGAACGCGGTGTAGTCCGAGCAGCGCGCGGCCTGTTGCATGTTGTGGGTGACGATGATCACGGTGAACTGCTCTTTGAGCTCGGTGATCAGCTGTTCGATGCGACCGGTGGAGATCGGGTCGAGGGCTGAAGTCGGTTCGTCCAGCAGCAGCACTTGCGGGCGCAGCGCGATGGTGCGGGCGATGCACAGGCGCTGTTGCTGACCACCGGACAGGCTCTGGGCGCTCTGCTTGAGCTTGTCTTTCACTTCATCCCACAACGCCGCGCCGCGCAGGGCCTGCTCGACGCGCTCTTCCATCTCGCGACGAGACAGTTTCTCGTGGTGGCGCACCGCGTAGGCGATGTTGTCGTAGATCGACATCGGGAACGGCACCGGCTTCTGGAACACCATCCCGACATTGCTGCGCAGGCGGTTCATCGAGTAGCCCGGGGCGAGAATATTCTCACCGTTGAGCATCACTTCGCCTTTGGCTTCCTGCTTCGGGTACATCGAGTAAATGCGGTTGAACACGCGCAGCAGCGTGGACTTGCCGCAGCCGGACGGGCCGATGATCGCGGTGATGCGCTTCTCCGGGATGATCATGTCGACCGACTTCAGCGAACGCTGAGTGCCGTAGTAGAAATCGAGACCGCGTACCTGGATTTTGGTTTTTTCGTCGGCGAGGGAAAGGTTGTTCATCAGGACGCCCTATTGCGCAAAAGGAGAAGACGGGAACTGAGGCTCAGTACCAGCACAAACATGGTCATAATCAAGGCGCCGGCCCAGGCCAGGGAGTGCCAGTCATCGAACGGACTCATCGCGTACTGGAAGATCACCACAGGCACGCTTGCGATCGGTTTGAGCAGGTCACTGCTCCAGAACTGGTTGCCGAAGGCGGTGAACAGCAACGGCGCGGTTTCGCCGGTGATGCGCGCCAGCGCCAGCAGAATGCCGGTCACCACGCCGGCCTTGGCGGCACGCAGGACGATCTGCAGCGTCAGCTTCCATTGCGGCACACCCAGCGCCAACGCGGCTTCGCGCATGGTCGACGGTTGCAGCTGAAGCATTTCGTCGGTGGTGCGCACCACCACCGGGATCACCAGCAGAGCCAGGGCCAGAGCGCCGGCGATGGCGGAGAAACCCACCTGGTGGTTGGTCACGGCGCTGAGGGGCAGGATCACCGCGGTGTACACGAACAGACCGAGCACGATCGACGGCGCCGACAACAGAATGTCGTTGATGAAGCGCACCGCGTTGCCCAGCTTGGTGTTGCGGGCAAACTCTGCCAGCCAGATACCGGCCATCAAACCAATCGGCGTGCCGATCAGCAGGCCGATGCCGGACATCAGGATGCTGCCGTAGAAGGCGTTGGCCAGACCGCCGGACGAGCCCGGTGGCGGGGTCATTTCAGTGAACAGCCGCAGGTTCAGCGCTTCGAATCCGTTGACGATCGTGGTCAGCAGAATCCACACCAGCCACAATAGGCCGAAAGCCGTCGCGGCGCAACTCAGGACCATCGCGATCCTGTTCTTGATGGCGCGTGAGCGGTACAGGTTTTCGTTATCGGCCTTACTCATAGACCCTCCTTGCGCGACAGACGAGAGAGCATCAGACGGGCGATCGCCAGCACGATGAAGGTAACCACGAACAGCAGGAAGCCCAAGGCGATCAGTGCAGAACGGTGCAGGTCGGTGTAGGCCTCGCTGAACTCGTTGGCAATCACCGAAGCAATCGAGCTGCTCGGCATCATCAGCGATGCGGAGAACTGGTGCGCGTTACCCAATACGAAGGTCACCGCCATGGTTTCACCGAGCGCACGGCCCAGACCCAGGAACACACCGCCGACCACCGCCGAGCGGGTGTAAGGCAGGACGATGTCCCAGACCACTTCCCACGTCGTGCCGCCCAGGGCGTAAGCCGACTCTTTAAGGGCGATGGGCACGCTGCGGAACACTTCGGTCATGACCGAGGTGATGAACGGGATAATCATGATCGCCAGCACGATGCCGGCGGTGAGCATGCCGATGCCCAGGGGCGGGCCTTGAAACACCGGGCCGATCAGCGGCAGCGCGCCAAGGTTGTCGTTGATCCACGGGGCCATGTACTGGGCCATGAACGGGCCGAACACGAACAGGCCCCACATGCCGTAGATGATCGAAGGAATGCCCGCCAGCAGCTCCACCGCCGAAGCGATGGGCATGCGCAACCAGGGCGGTGCGACTTCAGTCAGAAAAACCGCGATGCCGAAGCTCACCGGAACGGCGATCAGCAGGGCGAGAAAGGAGGTGACCAGCGTGCCGTAGATCGGTACCAACGCGCCGAACTTGCCGTTGACCACGTCCCATTCGGTACTGGTAAGAAATTCGAAGCCAAACGTCTTGAATGCCAGGGCACCGCCCCAGAGTGTGGAGCCGGCGATACTCGCCAGCAACAGCAGCACCAACAGAGCCGCTCCCAGCATCGTGCGCCGAAACCAGGCGTCGTGTCGGTGATCGCGGGCCGCGCGTTTTTCGCTCTCGGATATTGCATCCGGAATCACAGCGGACATGTATTGGGTGTTATCAGTCATGGTAGGTCCACTCGCAAGGAAACCCTGCCATCGAGCGCTCGGTGGCAGGGGTAAGCCGGATTACGTCGAGTTACTTGGTGAACTCGGTTTTCCAGTAGTCTTCGATCTTGCTGACCAGCGATGCAGGCAGAGGTACGTATTCCAGTTTTTCAGCGGCGCTCTGACCTTTTTCCAGGGACCATTTGAAGAAGTCGAAAGCAGCCGCGCTTTTCTCGGCGTTCTTCGGTTGCTTGTACATGATGATCCAGGTGGTCGCGGTGATCGGCCATGCCGTCTTGCCCGGCGCGTTGGTCATGATCAGGTTGAAGTCTTTGGCGTTGGCCCAGTCGGCGGTGTCGGCCGCTGCGGCAAAGGCTTTGGCGTCAGGCTTGATGAACTCGCCAGCCGAGTTTTGCAGTTGGGTGAAAGCGATATCGCTCTTGGTGGCGTAGGAGTATTCAACGTAACCGATCGAGCCCTTGATCTGTTTTACGTAAGCCGCCACACCTTCGTTGCCCTTGCCGCCCACGCCCACTGGCCATTGAACGGCGGAGCCGGTGCCTGGACCGGATTTCCATGCGTCGCTGACTTTGGTCAGGTAGCTGGTGAAGTTGAAGGAAGTGCCCGAGCCGTCCGAACGGTGAACCACGGTGATGTTGGTTTCAGGCAGTTTCACGCCTCCGTTCAGTTTGACGATCTCAGGGTCGTTCCACTTGGTGATTTTGCCCTGGAAGATGTCGGCGAGGACCTGCCCGCTCAATTTCACGTCGTTGGCTTTCACGCCTTCGAGGTTGACGACCGGAACGATACCGCCGATCACGCTTGGGAATTGACCCAGACCGCCGGCCTTGAGGTCCTCCGCGGACATCGGGGCGTCGGACGCGCCGAAGTCAACGGTGGCAGCCTTGATCTGGGCGATACCGCCACCCGAACCGATCGACTGGTAGTTGACGCGATTGTCAGCAGTTTTGCTGTAGTCCTGCGACCACTGGGAGATAACCGGGAATACGAAACTCGAACCAGCGCCAGTCACATCAACGGCGTGTGCCATACCCGACAGGCACATCGAAGCCATCAGAAGCGACAGGCGTTTTTTAGTCAGCAGAATCACGGCAATACCTCAACAAGAGAATTTTGTGTGTGTGGTCACAGTTGAAGACCCGAGGCAGATTTAAAACCGGAAACATTTCTGTTTGATGACAGTCTTGAGACCGCGCGCAAAAACGGAGGCATCTGTCAGCCATTTCTTACAGCGTGTAAATCTGAAGCGCCCGGTTTTGCTGGCCGAGGCTGAAGTTGTCTAGCGGAGGGAATTTAATATCAATGCGCCATATGTCGGCGTGAGAGAAAGGCGTTTTTCGGCCATTGAGCGCGACATCGGCCGCAGCAGGACCGGCCTAAGACCAGCCCAGCGCCGTCATCGGGCGTGGGCAGAGACGACCGGTAGGCTGCGCACGGCCGATTCATCGAAGCAATGTGTATCGAGATTTTTCGGCCTGTCCCAATCCCTTCGAAAGCCAGCCTTTACATCGCTGCGGCAAGTCGCCCGATGTCCGCCATCAGCGCGTTGATCTGATCACCGTTGGCCTTGGAACCGGTGTAATAGGCCGTGACCAGCATGGGACCCCGCTCGCCGGGCCAGATGACGGCGACGTCGTTGCTGGCATTGTTGGCCCCGGAGCCGGTTTTATCGCCCACACGCCAACTGACAGGGACCCCGGCGCGCAGCTTCTTGTCCCCGGTCTGGTTGTTCACCAGCCACGCCGTCAGCTGATCCCGCGAGGCCGGCGTCAGCTTTTCACCCAGCACCAGCGTGTTCAGTGTCTGCAACATGGCGACGGGGGTGGTGGTGTCGCGCAGGTCGTCCGGCCGGTTTTCATTCAGTTCGGGCTCACGGCGGTCGAGGCGGGTCTGCGTGTCCCCCATTGACCGCAACCAGGCGGTCAACCCTTCGGGACCGCCCACGCTGTCGAGCAGCAGGTTGGCCGCGGTGTTGTCGCTCAGCGTCATCGCCGCCTCGCACAGCGAACCCACGCTCAGCCCCTGCCCGCCCGCATGCAGCTCGGTGGTCGGCGAATACGCCACCAGTTGCTCGGCGGAATAGACGATGCGCCGCGACAGGTCTTCGTGCTTTTGGTCGACCCGCGCCAGCACGCAGGCGGCGGCCAGGCATTTGAAGGTGCTGCACAGGGCAAAGCGTTCATCGCCGCGATGGATGATCAGGCGCTGGCTGGAGGTGTCCAGAATGGCGACACCCAGGCGGCCGCCGTGGCGACGTTCGAGTTCGGCAAGTTGCTGCGCAATGGCCAGGTCGGAAGACGGCCCGGCGCGACGCTCGGCAGCCAGTGAGGAAAGGCTCAACAACGTGGGCACGGCCAGCAACGACGCGCCGATGAGGGTTCTGCGGGTGATCAAGATGAACGTCCTTGTGAAGGGCAACGAGCGCCGCACGGATCATGGCACTCACCCCGATGGGATGAGTCGCCGGTGAGCCGCTGCGAACGGTGAGCAAACCGGCGCACATCATCCGACCAGACGCGGCTTCATTTCAACCGTTGGCAGCGCAAACGTCCTGTTTGCCCTACCGTTGCCATTATCGCGGCCGGTCGAATCCCGACACCGACCGCACCCACATGAACAGCCGCAGGGTCGCCGGGTTGTCGATGGGCTCGTGGTTTTCTGCAAGCTCGCCGGCCAGGGACACCAGCGACTGCGGCAACAACCAGGAAATCTCCTGCTCGGTGGCCTGATAGGGCATCGGGGTTTCATCGTTCTCGATCGCTGGCCATGGGTTCATCGCCGTCTCTCCCGCACACGCATGGGTGGTTACAGATCGAGCACCAACGGCCCTGAAGCCGGGACTGCGCAACAGATCAGCACGTGGTCCGCCACCGGCCTTTCAGCGGGCGGAACCGGGTAATGCACCTGGCCACTGACGAGCCGGGTCTTGCAGGTGCCACAGGATCCGCCGCGACAGCTGAATTCCGGGTTCAGCCCGCGGCTCTCGGCCAGTTCCAGCAAGCTACCACCACCGGGCTGCCAGCGCGCTTCCTTGGCAGAACGTTCGAACATCACCGGCACCGCTTCGGTGGCAGCGGGCGGTTGCTAAGGCGATCGCTTGGGAATCGCCGCTGCGCTTGAGGGCGGACGGGCCGAAGGTCTCGGCATGGATGCGCTCGTCGCGAATGTGCATCCCGCGCAGGCCGTTGTAGATTTCCTGGGTAAACGCGGCCGGCCCGCACACATAGAAATCGAAATCGTCGAACGGCAGCAGTGCCTTGAGCAGACCGAGGTCGATGCGGCCGGTCAGGTGAAAATCTTCACCCACACGCGCCGACGTTTCCGGCTGGCTCAGCACGCGGATCACGGTCAACTGATCGCCGGCCTTCGCAATGAGTGTGTCCACTTCTTCGCGAAACGCCAGGTCGACCAGACGACGGGCACTCTGGATGAACCAGGTCGCCCGCCCTCCCCGCACCCGTTTGCCTTCGTACATGACTTCTCGCAGCATCGACAGCATGGGCGTGACGCCAATGCCCGCACCCAGCAGCACCAACGGCCGGCGCTCTTGCGGGTCCACCACGAAACGGCCCTGGGGTGCCCGCGCCTCAAGCAGATCGCCGACCTTCACCTGATCATGCAGGTACGCCGAGGCGAGCCCGTCGCGCTTGACGCTGATGCGGAAAAATCCGTCGGACGGCGCGCTGGACAGGCTGTAGGTGCGAATTACCGGCGGCGTATGGCCTTCAAGCGCCAGGCGCAGCGGCAGGTGCTGACCGGCCTTGAACGCGGGCAACCCTGCGCCGTCGGCAGGCTCGAAATAGAACGAACGGATGCCGTCGCTTTCGTCCTCGATCCGCGTCACCCGCAGGGGCCGCCATTGATCGCGCAGGGCATCGGCCTGCAAACGGGCGGCGGTTTGCTGCCAGTTGCCGGTCATCAGGCTGTTTGGCGACCACCCCTGAAAGGCCCAGCGTGAGCGCAACGCCGCCGGCCGACGCACCACCTGTTCCACACGCACCTGCCAGAGCCGTTCGGCGCCCTGGAACGCCGCGATTTCCGGCCCTTCGAGCACCAACGTGACAGTGCCTGCCACTTGCAACAGCTCGCCGGTCTGGAAATCAACGAACAGCAGACCGGCCTTGGGATTGAGCTGGAAGTTGCCCAGCGTGTTGAAAAACAGGTTGCCGGCGAAGTCCGGAATGGTCAGCACATCGCCGTCCACCCGCACGAACCCGGTCTGGCCGCCACGGTGGGACACGTCCACCGATCGATGGGGCTGCGCGCCTTCAAGGTCGACATAGCTGGCGACGAAGAACGTGTCAGCACCACGAATGGTCGCGATGGCGGCGTCATCCAGCGCGGTCAATCGCTGCCCAGGGGGACGCTCCGCCACAGCTTTGAGCGGCACCTGCTTCAATGCCCGCAGCTGAATGTACTGCGGACAATTGCCATACGAGTGCTCGACGCTCACGGAAAAACCGTTTTCCCACACCTTACTGATGTGCCCGTTGAGGCGGTTGCGACGGCGGGTGTGCAGGTCGATACCGAGCATGCCCACCGCCGCCCCCGGCGCGAATCCGGCGCCGGCCGGGTCTTCGGCATCGAGGCGTCGGCTGATGTCCAGACGCCTGGCATCGGGGGATTGGATAAACCCTGACTGGGCGTCCAGCAGGGTTGCCCACGGCCAGCCTTCAGGGTCCACGGCGCCAATGATCAGGTACGGCAGGTGCTCGTAAAACTCACGGTGCTGATCGGGCATGTAGTCACGAATGACGCGCTTGCCCAAGGTTTCCATGCGCTCTGCAACGCCGACTTTGGCCTGCAGAGCGCGCTCGCCGGAATGCCATGGCGATGCCGTTTCAGTGCGAATCTCGTTCATGGCGCGAACTCCCTGGCATCACGGAGGGTTACTTGACCAGGCCTGCTGCCGTGCGCGGCATGGGCGTGAAGCCCGGCAGCTTCTCGATGCGCGCGAGCCATGCCTGCACGTTGCCGTAGTCGTCCAGCGAGACGTTGCCCTCCGGCGCGTGGGCGATGTAGCTGTAGGCGGCGACATCGGCGATGGTGGCGTGATCGGTGGCGAGAAAATCGCGGCCACTCAGGTGCTGATCGATGACCAAGAGCGTCTCGTGGGCCCGCTGTATCGTGTCCTGGGGATCGAAACCGGCACCGAACACGGTGATCAGACGCGCCCGCGCCGGGCCCAGATAAATCGCGCCGGAGGCGGCAGACAACCAGCGCTGCACCTGCGCCGCGCCCTCGGGATCATTCGGCAGCCAGCGGCCCGAGGGGTCGTACTTCTTCGCCAGGTACACCAGGATCGCCGTGGAATCGGCGACGATGACCCCGTTGTCGTCAATCACCGGCACTTGGCCGAAAGCGTTGATAGCGAGGAATTCCGGGTTCCGCTGCTCGCCCTTGGCCAGGTCGACGAACTGAATGTTCGGTGCAAGCCCCAGCAGCGACAACATCAACTCGGCGCGATGAGAATGGCCGGACAGCGGGAAGTGATAGAGCGTGATGGCGGTCATGGATGGGCTCCTGAGCAAGGTTCGACTCAGCGCGGGGCGGCGGTGCCGCCGTGGTTGTGTCGCGCTGGTGAAACCGATAGTGGGCCCGACCGCCGGATTGGGGAATCACCAGAATAGGCAATCCACTGTTTCACTGGGTGAAATGCTGAGGACGACATCGTGTTGCTGTGCCGGCGCGCGGGGCTGACCACCCTCTATAGGCGCCATTCAGAAACATCCCCGGCCTGCTGCGCGCAATTGCCCCGTTGATCGCGCACAGCCGGCCGGGGGAAACGGCCGAGGTTACTTCTACCTCACAAAGGGCTCACAGCCACTGCCGTGCCGTCAGCCACATTCCATAACCCACGGCCATCAGCGCCCAGGCCAGCAGCGGGTGAAACATCACCCGCCAGGCCAACGCCCGCGGCTCGAAACCGACGCCGTGGACGAACCCTCCGGCCACGCCCCACATGATCAGCATCAGCAGGCCGTGGGAATAATGGCCGTTGGCGTCAAGCATCGACGCGGGGTGAATCAGCAGCACCAGGCTCAGGGGCACGGCCATCAAGACGGACAATGTCCGGCCGACGGCGTGCCTGAAGGGCGCGTTCAGCGCTTCAGCGGTCACGGCCGCTCTCCAGCGCGTCGGCGTCGGATGACTCCAGCCACAGCGCGTTGATGATGCCGAAGCTGCAGGCCAGCAACACGCCGAGAATCCAGGCGAAATACCACATGATTGTCTCTCCTCTAAAACGCGGGTCAGTACAGGCCGTGGGGGTTGCGATCGATGTGCGCGGTGGTGACCTTGCCCCACATTTTGGCGTAGCACCACAGCGTGTAGCAGAGGATCAACGGCACGAAGATCGCCGCCGCGATCAGCATGATCATCAGGGTTTTATGGCTGGACACGGCGTCCCACACGGTCAGGCTCGACGCCGGGTCCAGGCTCGACGGCATGACGAACGGGAACAGCGCAAAGCCTGCCGTGCACAACGCGCCGACGATCGCCAGGCTGCTGCCGAGGAACGCCGTTCTGCCCTGCCCCGCACTGGCGCCGAGCAAGGCCAGCAAGCCACCGAAAATGCCCAGCAGCGGCGCGATCACCGTCAGCGGGTGCTGCTGATAATTCGCCATCCAGCCGTGGTTGCTGGCCGTCACGGTTTTCGCCAGCGGGTTGAGCGCAGCGCCCGCATCGAACGCCGAGGTGATCGCCAGGCCCTGAATGCCGCCCAGCAACAGCCACGCGCCGGCGCCGATGAACGACAGCAAAAACAACAGCGACAGCCACTGGGCCGCACGCCGGGAGCGTCGGGCAATGGCGCCTTCGGTGCGCATCATCAGCCAGCTGCCGCCGTGCAGGCCGAGCATGCTCAGGCTGACCACCCCGGCCAGCAAGCCGAACGGGCTCAGCAGTTGCCAGAAGTTGCCGTGATAACTGGAGCGCAATGTCTCGTCGAACTGGAACGGCACGCCCAGCAACAGGTTGCCGAACGCCACGCCGAAGACCAGCGACGGCACCACGCCACCGACGAACAGGCCCCAGTCCCAGCTCTGCCGCCAGCGGGTGTTTTCCAGTTTGCTGCGGTAGTCGAAACCCACCGGGCGCACGAACAGCGCAAACAGCACCAGCAGCAGCGCCCAGTACAAGCCCGAGAACGCAGCCGCGTACACCAGGGGCCAGGCCGCGAACAGCGCGCCGCCGGCGGTGATCAGCCAGACCTGATTGCCATCCCAGTGCGGGGCGATGGTGTTGATGACCACACGCCGCTCGGTGTCGCTGCGCCCGACGTAGGGCATCAGCATCGCTGCGCCCAAGTCGAAGCCATCGGTGAGGGCGAAGCCGATCAGCAGCACGCCGACCAGCACCCACCAGATCATTTTCAGTGTCTCGTAATCGAACATCGGGAATTCCTCAGGCCAGGGCCGGTTGTCTGGCGTCAGCAGCGTTGCCCTGCGCGCCTTGCTCGAAGTGGTAGCGACCGGTGTGCAGGCTGCTCGGGCCGAGTCGGGCGAACTTGATCATCAGGTACATCTCGATGATCAGCAGGACGGTGTAGAAGCCGACCAGCGCCACAATCGAACCGATCACATCCGCCGCCGACAGGGTCGAGGCCGAGAGGTGCACGGGCAGCACTTCACCGATGGACCAGGGCTGACGACCGTGCTCGGCGACCCACCAGCCGGTCTGGGTGGCAATCCACGGCAGCGGCAGGCTGAACACCGCCCACTTGAGCAGCCAGCGCTTGCGGGTCTCGTTCTTGCGCGCCGAGGCCCAGAAGGCACAGGCGAACAGCAGCAGCATGAGCATCCCGCTGAGCACCATCACGCGGAAGGTCCAGAAGATCGACGCCACCTGGGGGATCGAATCCAGCGCGGCCTGCTTGATCTGCTGCTCGTTGGCGTCGACGACCTTGTCGGTGTATTTCTTCAGCAACAGGCCGTAGCCGAGGTCTTTCTTCACCCCATTGAAGGCGTCGAGGGTCTGCTCACTCTTGTCGCCGCCGCGCAGCTGGCCGAGCAAGTCGTAGGCAGTCATGCCGTTACGGATGCGGCCTTCGTGTTCGCGGACCAGGTCCTTGATGCCGGTGACCTGTTTATCCACCGAGCGGGTGGCGATGATGCCCATCACGTAGGGAATCTTGACGGCGTAATCAGTGCGCTGCTCGGCCTGGTTGGGCAGGCCGAACAAGGTGAACGCCGCCGGAGCCGGTTCGGTGTCCCATTCGGCCTCGATGGCGGCCAGCTTGGTCTTCTGTACGTCGCCGATTTCGTAGCCGGATTCGTCACCCAGCACGATCACCGACAGGATCGAAGCCAGGCCGAATGCCGAGGCGATGGCGAACGAACGCCGGGCGAAGGCGATGTCGCGGCCCTTGAGCAAATACCAGCTGGAAATCGCCAGGACGAAGATCGCGCCGGTGACGTAGCCGGAGGCCACGGTGTGGACGAATTTGACCTGGGCGACGGGGTTGAACAGCAGGTCGCTGAAGCTGGTGAGTTCCATGCGCATGGTGGTGAAGTTGAACTCGGCGCCGACCGGGTTCTGCATCCAGCCGTTGGCGATGAGGATCCACAGCGCCGACAGGTTGGAGCCGATCGCCACCAGCCAGGTGACGCTCAGGTGCTGGACGCGGGTCAGGCGGTCCCAGCCGAAGAAGAACAGGCCGATGAAGGTCGATTCGAGGAAGAACGCCATCATGCCTTCGATGGCCAGTGGCGCGCCGAAGATGTCGCCGACGTAGTGGCTGTAGTAGGCCCAGTTGGTGCCGAACTGGAATTCCATGGTCAGGCCGGTGGTGACGCCGAGGGCGAAGTTGATGCCGAACAGTTTGCCCCAGAACTGGGTCATGTCTTTGTAGATCGGCTTGCCGGTCATGACGTAGACCGATTCCATGATGGCGAGCAGGAAGGTCATGCCGAGGGTCAGCGGGACGAACAGGAAGTGGTACAGCGCGGTCATCGCGAACTGCAGCCGGGAGAGGTCGACGACTGATTCCGATATCATTTTGGGTTTTTCTCAGAGGGTGCGGGTGGGGTGCTCAGCAGGTGCACGCCGGCTTGCACGCCGTCGTCCTTGACTTCGACCGGGGCGTCGAACCAGACGCTGCGGATGCCCATGAGCAGGACGAGTTTGATCAGGAGGATCAGACTGATGTCTTTGGCCAGGGGGTGTTTGAGGAAGTCGAAGGGGCCGGGCATGTTGAGGACTCGTCGGGGTGCGGGGTATTTTTCCTACAGGGCCTTGGTGCACCTTTGATCCAGGTCAAGGAAGCGCGTTTACTCCGGTGTGGCAGAACGCCACAGTCATTCAAAAGCATCTGCCTGGGGGCAGATTGTTTCGCCTTCGGCGAGTTACTTGGAAAAGCACCCCAAGTAACCAAGGGTGCTTGCTCTCGGTTGGGCCCTTCGTTCCTCAGGGTTCCCTCACTCCGACGACGCTCCGTGGGCCCGCGCCGAACGGACATCCATGTCCTGACGGCGCTCTCGCCGCATCCATGCGGCTCGGCCCACTCCGCGTCGTCTGCGTTCGGCCTGCACCCAAGTCGCGTTTGGCGGTGACTGGACCTTTTGTGTACGAAGATCAAAAGCAGATCAAAGGCAGATCAAAAGCTTCCCGGCTGAAGCCGGTCCTACGCACGCGACGCCCTGGTAGGACCGGCTTCAGCCGGGAAGAGGCCGTTCAGGGCAATGGGAATCGGGGGTTGGCGCGGGACTGCCAAGGGGACGGGACTGCCAAGGGGACTGATTTATTTACAGCGCTTCACCGTAAATTAATCTGTCCCCGACTCCCCGTGGCCAAAACCGGCCTGGGCCGACCACCGCCGGTAGGGCGAAGCAACTAAACCGACCGCCACCGCCTGCCCTGTTAGGATGAACGGCAGGATGCCGTCTCAAGTGGCGGATTATTCAGCCGATATTCCGGTGTGCAAGGCAGTCGGTGACGGTTGCGCCGGTGTGTTCACGGTCCGGAATCTGTCGCTTTTGCACCCCATGAGGTAGTTATCGATGACACTCCATTCGCTCATTCACACACTGGGCAGCGCACTCTGTGTGGCGCTGTTGCTGTGCGTGGGGTCTGGCGCGTCGGGGGCTGAATCGATTAACTCGAATGCGCCTCGGGTCGAGATCCATGTCGTGACCGAAGAGCTTGCGCCCTACAACATGACCCGCGATGGGGTGCTCACCGGTATGAGCACCGAGGTGGTTCGGGCGGTGCTGAAGGAGGTCAATGTGCAGGCCCCCATTCAGTCCATGCCCTGGGCGCGGGCTTACGATCTGGCGCTGCACAACCCCAACGTGCTGATCTACTCCATCACCCGCACCGCCGAGCGCGAGCGGTTGTTCAAGTGGGTCGGGACCATTGCCGCGTCGCGCTGGTTTCTGTATTCGTCCGCCCGCCATCCCTTCACGCTGCTGAGCCTGGACGACGCCCGGGGCTGGCAGACCGCAACCGTCAATGAAGACGTTGGCGAGCAGTACCTGATGGCGCGCAGATTCGAGATCGGTCATCAGCTGCAATCGAGCAACCGCTACGAATTCAATTACCAGAAACTGCAGACCGGCCACGTCGACCTGTGGATTTCCGACGAGCTCAACGCTTACTACCTGGCCCGGCAGGTCGGCGATGACCCCGCGCGGACCCTGGTGCAATCCCTGCGCATTAAAGAGCTGGAGGAAGCCGGCGGGTTCAACATGGCGTTCAGCGCCGGAACGCCCGACGCCACGGTGCAGCTGTTTCAGAAAGGCCTCGACACCCTTCGCGCCAATGGCACCTACGACGCCATCGTGCGCAAGTGGCAGTGAGCATGCAGAGCGAAACGCCTTCCGATCCACCCGGCGCACCACACCCGCCCCCGCGCAGCGGACAGCGCACCGGTTCGCTGGCGCGGCGTCTGGTGCTGGCGACGCTGGCGTTCTGCGTGCTGTTCACGGCGGCGACGGTGCTGGTGCGCACCTGGTTCGCCTGGAACACCAACCTGGCGAACATGAACGCCGAGCTGACCCTGATCGATCAGGTGTTCCAGGGCACGCTGTCCAAAGCTGTATGGGAAATGGATGATCAGGCGCTGCAAACCCAGATCGACAGCGTGGCCACGGCGGCGCCGGTGGGCCGGGTCCAGCTGAAAATCCTGCGGCCCGGCCGCGCCCCGGAAATTCTGGAGCGCCAGCACCCCGGCCACACCGGCTCGATCCGCGCCCCGACGCTGCATCGGCAGTTGACCATCGCGCCCTACCCCGGCGCCCGCGAAGTGGTCGGCGAGCTGACCATCGAAGGCGACGAAAGCCTGCTGTGGAAACGCCTGTGGAAAGAAGTCGCGGTCATCATGGTCACCCAGATCATCCAGTCTCTGGCGCTCGCCGGGCTGATCATGGGCATGTTCAACCGCTCGGTGACCCTGCACGTGCGGCGCATTGCCCGGCACCTCGAACACCTGACGCCCCTCAACCTGAAGACGCATCTGACCCTGGACCGTTGCGGCAAGGGGGGTGACGAACTCGACCTCCTCGAAGCGGGCGTCAATGACCTGCAGGACAAACTGGCCGCGCACCTGGAGCGTCAGGCCCATGACGAAATCGCCCTGGCCGCCAGCCGCGACCAACTCGCCGAACTGGTCGAGCAGCGCACCGCACAGCTCAAGGCCGCGAACACGCGACTGGAAGCCCTGACCCGCTTCGACCCGCTCACGGGCCTTGCCAACCGCCGCCATTTCGACGAGCTCAAGGAGCTGGAATTCAATCGCGCCTTGCGTCATCGCCACCCGCTTTCGGTGCTGATGTGCGACATCGATTTCTTCAAGCGTTACAACGACACCTACGGCCATGCCAGGGGCGATCAATGCCTGCGCGATGTGGCGCTGGCCATGAGCGCGCTGTTCTCGCGTTCCGGCGAACTGGTGGCGCGGCTCGGCGGTGAAGAATTCGCCGTGCTGCTGCCGGGCCAGGATGATCAACAGGCGCTGGCCTCGGCCGATCGCCTGCGCGGCCTGCTGGCCCGGCAACAACTGGTGCACAGCGCTTCACCGGTCTCGCCTTTCGTGACCCTGAGCATCGGCGTGGCCGAGCTCGATCCGGCGATCATGGAGCACTTCGATCAACTGCTGCAGAGTGCCGACCGGGCGCTGTACCGGGCGAAAAGCCAGGGCCGGGACCGCTGTGTGATCTGAACCGAGAGGGATGCCATGGGAAATAATCATTGTCAGCGCAGCGTTCTGGCCGCTTTCCTGATGCTGTTCGTGGGCCTGAACGCCAGCGCCACGACGCTGCAAGTGGTCACCGAAGACTCCTCGTACAGCGCACTTGAGGGCGACAAGGTGGTCGGGGTCGCCAGTGAAGTGGTCGAGATGACCCTCGCCAAGGCGGGCATCAGCGACTACCACATGGCGCTCTATCCCTGGGCGCGGGCCTATGACATCGCCCGGCTCGAAGCGAACGTGCTGATCTACCCGATGATTCGCAACAGCGCACGTGAGGCGCTGTTCAAGTGGGTCGGCGAGCTGGAACACGTCACACCGTCGTTTTACAAACTCCGCGAGCGCCGGGATGTGGTCGTCAACGCCCTGGAGGACGCCAGCCACTACACCGTCGGGGTCGTGCGTGACGATTCGCGGCAGCAGTACCTGGAGGGCAAGGGTTTCAACAGGATGGTGGTCTCGCCCAATAATCTGGACAACCTGCGCAAACTGATCAGCGGCCAGGTCGAGCTGATTCCCATGCCCGAGCGCGAAGCGCGGGAGCAGTGTGCCGATCTGCAGATCGCGTTCGAGGACCTTGAAAGCGTCTACACACTCGACGAACTGTCCAAAGGTCTGTACGTGGCCCTCAGCGCCAGCACGCCGGACGAAACGGTCCAGCGAATCGCCGCTGCATTTGCCCGGCTCAAGCAGGAAGGCACGGTCGACAAGGTGATCGCGGGGCAGTAGTTGCAGGCCACCGCGAGCGCATTACCGCCTGGGCAACCTGTATTCAGGCCCCGAAAGCCGCTGCCTCGGACATTTCACAAAGCCTTCACAATCGTTTTGGAAAACTCCGCGCGATCTGTCCCCGCCTCCCCCTTCCAGCAGCCATCGACTCGCGCTGCGGACGTCTCGGCACCCCGGATGGAGCGGCCTGGTGAACCCGCACACCCGGCACTGCGCGGCCCCTTATACGGAACTGAATTCGATGGTCAAACCGGTCACGTCCACCCGTCTGGTGATGCTGTTTTCCCTGTGTCTGGTGGTGTTTTACAACCTGGCGACTTGGCGCGCACTGGTTGATCTGGCGCAGCTGCAAGGCGTCAAAGCCATCGCGTTCTATGCCTCGTTTGCCTTCCTGTTGTGGGCCGCGATCACCCTGCTGCTGACGCCCTTCTCCTTCCGCCCGACGCTCAAACCGGTGCTCAGCCTGGTCGCGCTGTGCTCGGCCGCCGCCGCCTATTTCATGAACACCTACGGCATCAGCATCGACACGACGATGATGCAGAACGTGCTCGAAACCAATCCTGGCGAGGCCGAGGCCCTGTTGAGCGGCACGCTGCTTTTCTACCTGGGCCTGCTGGGCGTGCTGCCGATTGCACTGATCTGGTGGCTGCCGGTGACCTATCGCCCCGTGCTGCCCGGGCTGGTCAACAAGGTGCTGGTGTGCGTTGGCTGTGTGCTGGTGATCGCTGCCGCCGTCGGGCCCTTCTACTCGACCTACGCGCCGATCTTTCGCGATGAAGACAAGCTCACCCACTTCATCAATCCGACCAACTACCTCTACGCCATCGGCAAGCTGACCAAGCAGACCGTGGCCATCAAAGAGACCCTGAACATCCAGACCGTCGGCGCCGACGCCGCCCTCAGCCCGCAAGCGCAACAGCGGCCGAAAAAAAGCCTGATGATCTTCGTCGTCGGCGAAACGGCCCGGGCCGACCACTTCTCCCTCAACGGTTACGGGCGGGAAACCAACCCGGAACTGAAGCAGCAGGACATTCTCAATTTCACCCACGTGGCCTCGTGCGGCACCTCCACTGCCGTGTCAGTGCCGTGCCTGTTTTCGAAGTTTCCGCGCACCGATTACAGCGACAAGAAGGGCAAGACCTACGAGGGTCTGCTGGACATGCTTCAGCGCGCCGGCCTGAAGGTGCTGTGGCTGGACAACAACAGCGATTGCAAGGGCACCTGCCTGCGGGTGCCCCACAGTGACATTCCGAAAAACCAGCCGAGCCCGTTCTGCGACGGCCAGAACTGCCTCGACGAATCGCTGCTGGTGGGTTTGCAGGACTACATCGACTCGCTTCAGGGCAACGCCATCATCGTCCTCCACTCCGATGGCAGCCACGGTCCGGAATACTACGACCGCTACCCCAAAAGCCTTGAGCGCTTCACCCCCGTTTGCCACACCAATCAGCTGGGCAGTTGCACGTCCGACGAGCTGAAAAACGTCTACGACAACACCATTCTTTACACCGACCATTTCCTGTCGCAGACCATCGAGTTGCTCAAGCGCAATCAGGACAAGGTCGATGCGTCGATGATCTATGTCTCGGACCACGGTGAGTCACTCGGTGAAAACGGCATCTACCTGCACGCCGCGCCCTACGCCATCGCTCCGACGGCCCAGACCCACGTGCCGATGGTGATGTGGTTCGGCCACTCGACCCTGGAAGACGCCAGCGTCGATCGCAGCTGCCTGGCCGCCAAGCAAGACCAGCCGGACTTGAGCCATGACTACCTGTTTCATTCGGTGCTAGGCTTGCTCGGCGTCACCACCACCGAATACCAGCCGGCGCTGGACCTCTTTCACAGCTGCAAACGCGACAAGGGATGAGTTGAAATGACCTGCCAGAACCCGTTGAAACGTCTTGATCAACCGGTGTTCTGGCGGGACGCTCAGTTGCCTTTCATCGAGGCGCGGTCCATTGATGACGGCCGCAAGGTCTGCTATTCCCGTCACGCCCACGACGTGTTTTCCATCGGCGCAATCACCGCCGGGCAAAGCACCTATCTGCACGAGAAAACCACCCAGACCATCACCACCGGCACCGTTGTGGTGATGAACCCCGGCGAGGTCCACGCCTGCAACCCCATCGACGATCAGCCGTGGTCCTACCTGATGCTGTACGTCAACGCCCAGTGGCTGGGGGCGCTTCAGCGCGATTGCGGGGTCAGCAACGGCGGCGTGTTTCGAGGATATCCGGCCACCCATTGTCGTGACCCGCTGTTGTTCAACGGGCTGCTGGAGCTGCACCGGCGGCTGGTGGATGCGCAGCTGGACACGCTGGCAAAACAGGAGGCCGCTGTGAGGTTTTTCACCCTGGTCGAACAGCGCCTGGGCGGCTCGACATTGACGCCCAAACGGGCCAATCCCAAGGTCGAACGTGCGGCGCGTTACATTGATGCGCATTATCTGCAGCCGATCCGGCTGGAGGACTTGTGCGCGGTGGCGAATCTGTCGGAGGCCTACCTGATTCGTGCGTTCGAGCAGCATTACCACATGACCCCGCACGCCTGGCTGGTCAACCGGCGCATCCAGCACGGCCAGGCGCAATTGCGCAGCGGCGAGCCCATCGCCGACATCGCGCAGCAGAGCGGCTTTGCCGATCAGGCGCACTTTCAGCGGGCGTTCAAAAAGCATCTGGCGGCAACGCCGGGGCAGTACAAGCCCTGATCAGCGGTTGCTGCTCGCAAGGGAGGGTTCAGACGTAAAACAGCGACACCGCGCAGCCTGCCAACAGCGCCGCCATGCTGCGGTTGAACACGCGAATGCGCCGAGGACTGCGCAGATACGGACCGAGAAAGGCACCGGCGTAGGCCCAGCAGCCCACCGACAGGTAGCACACGACGAAGTAAATCAGCGCAAACAGACCGATCAGTCGCGCTTCGCCATCGGCCACGAATGCGCCCATCCCCGCCACCGCCGCCAGCCACGCTTTCGGGTTCAGCCACTGCATCGCCGCGCCATGGAAAAACGACGGCTCGCGGGTCGGTCTGGTGACGTCGAGGCGGCCGTCGTCCATCGCCAGCTTCCACGCCAGATAGAGCAGAAACGCCACCCCGGCCCAGCGAATGATGTCGGTCAGCATCGGGTAGCGCTGCAGCACTTCATGCAGGCCGAACCCGGTGAACATCAGCAGCACGACGAACCCCACCGTCGCGCCGAGCACGTGGCGCAAGCTGGGGATCAAGCCGAACTGCGCGCCCGAGCTGAGCGCCACGACATTCACCGGGCCCGGCGATATCGACGCCGCCAGCGCGAACGCCGCCATGGACATCATCAGGTTCATTGCACGTCTCCCACCTTATTGACTGTGGGTTGAGTGTACAAAGGGCGCACGAGCGGGCGATTGAACAAAACTGACCAATCGCTGACAGGCTGCTGGGGTCAGTCGTGGGCCTGGGACAACGGCCGCGCCACTTCTTCGAGGGATTTACCCTCGGAGGCCACGCCCCAGATCGCCTGCACCACGGCGGCCAGCACCATCAGCGCGGCGCCAATCAGGTAGCCGAAAAACACCGGGGCCCGCTCATGGGTGTCGATCAGCTCACCAAACAGCATTGGGCCGACGATGCCGCCCAGCGCCGTGCCGAACGCGTAAAACACGGCGATGGCCAGCGCGCGGATTTCCAGCGGAAAGGTTTCGGCGACGGTGAGATACGCCGAACTGGCCGCTGCCGAGGCAAAGAAGAAAATGATCATCCAGGCGATGGCCTGCTGCGTGACATCCAGAACGCCCTGCTGGAACAGATAGCCGCTAATGGTCAGCAGGACCCCGGACACGGCGTAGGTCAGGCTGATCATCACCCGCCGACCGACCACATCGAACAGCCGGCCCAGCAGCAAGGGCCCGCAGAAATTGCCCAACGCCAGCGGCAGCACGTACCAGCCGATCGAGGCCGAAGGCACTTGGTAGAACTCGGTGAGCACCAGCGCGTAGGTGAAGAAAATCGCGTTGTAGAAGAACGCCTGGGCGGTCAGCAACGTCAGGCCCACCAGGGCGCGGCGGCGGTAGGTGTTGAACAGCGTATGGAAAATCTCTTTCAGCGGCGTGTGGTCCCGTGCATGCAGACGCAGGGGCGGGCCCGTTGGCGCTGACAGGTCATGGCCCTGGCGACGCAGGCGTTCTTCGATGCCTTCCACGATCACCCTCGCCTCCTCGCCCTGGCCATGGATCAGCAACCAGCGCGGGCTTTCCGGCAGCCACAGGCGCATCAGCAGAATGATCAGGCCGAGCACCGCGCCGATGCCGAAACACAGGCGCCAGCCCATGTCCGCGCCGACCCACGGGGCGTCCAGCAGCACAATAGAGCCGACCGCGCCCAAGGCCGCGCCGATCCAGAAGGTGCCGTTGATGGTCAGGTCGACCCAGCCGCGAAACCGTGCGGGCGTGAATTCCTGGATGGTCGAGTTGATCGCCGTGTACTCGCCGCCGATGCCCATCCCGGTGAGAAAGCGGAACAGCAGGAAACTCCATAGGCTGAAGGAAAACGCCGTGGCGGCGGTGGCGGTGATGTACAGCGCGAGGGTGATGAAGAACAGCTTGCGCCGGCCCAGACGGTCGGTCAGCCAGCCAAAGAACAACGCCCCCAGCACCGCGCCGCAGATGTAGGCGCCGCCGGCCAGACCGATGTCAGCGTTGGTCAGGTGCAGGACGGGGCTGTCTTTCAACGCCCCGGACACCGAGCCCGCCAGCGTCACTTCGAGCCCGTCGAGCAGCCAGGTGATGCCCAGCGCGAAGACCAGCAACGTGTGAAAGCGCCCCCACGGCAGACGATCGAGCCGGGCCGGGAGATCCGTTTCGAACACCTCCCCTTTGCTGTCTGCCGCTCCTGCCTGCACGCCGCTGATCGCCATGACTCGTCCCCGTGGATCGGAAGTGATCTGTGGGTTCAGAGTTCGCGGGGGACGTGGGAGTTCAGCGGGGTGTTGCCCGATATCTTCGGCACGCCACCGAACCTGTGGGACCGAGCTTGCTCAGGAAGGGGCCGGAGCAGTCAGCTACTTTTTTCGGTGGGTGAGAGCAAGCCTTCGCGAGCAAGCTCGCTCCCACAGGATCGCGGCCGGCTCGGTGGCAGAGAGTGACAGAGCGAGTGGCAAAGCAGGGCAAAGGGGACCAGGGGCAAAGGGGACTGATTTATTTACAGCGCTTCATCGTAGATGAATCTGTCCCCGGCTGGACTCAACATTGAGGCCGCCGGTACTGGCGCCTTCCCGGCTGAAGCCGGTCCTACAGTCAATGCCAATCCTGCTGGATGCATGCGATGCCATCGTAGGACCGGCTTTAGCCGGGAAGGGGCCAGTGCGGGCGCTGACATTCGATCGGTACCAAGCGGCACACGCTAGATCTGCATCAACTGCTGGGCGTACGTGGCAAAGGGGACTGATTTATTTACAGCGCTTCATCGTAAATGAATCTGTCCCCGGCTGGACTCAACATTGAGGCCGCCGGTACTGGCGCCTTCCCGGCTGAAGCCGGTCCTACAGTCAATGCCAATCCTGCTGGATGCATGCGATGCCATCGTAGGAGCGGCTTTAGCCGGGAAGGGGCCAGTGCGGGCGCTGACATTCGATCGGTACCAAGCGGCACACGCTAGATCTGCATCAACTGCTGGGCGTAGGCGTGGAGGACCTCTCGCTGAATCATGAAGCTGGCGTATTTGCCCTCGCGCAGGGTGGCGATGAGGCCGGCGCGCTCGAGCTCTTTGGTGTGGTGGGAAACGGTAGCGGCGCTGACCGGATTGACCTTCAGCACCTCGGCGCAGGGCAGCGCCTGTTCGCTGTTGCCAATCTGAACCAGTATCCGGAAGCGGCGGCTGTCAGCCAGCGCCCGGGCTATCAATGCGATTTGCGACTCACTCAACGGAAACTGCTGTGCCGTGCTCTCGATCATCGTGACGCCTCAGTAAAAACCTCCTTGTCCAGAGATACTGCGGAATAAACCGACAGGCTAATGACGGTGGGCACTGGCGGTCAATACTATGGAGGCTCACGGCAAAAGATGGTTCAGCGCCGTGAGGATTCGCCTGCGAACAACCCGACGCTGCCCGCAGACCTGCGTAGCGTTTTCTGGCATCCTGCGCGCCCTTTTCCCCTGCGATCGACCGCCATGCCTGCACCCTCCGACCTCATCTACGGGCTTGAAGACCGGCCGCATTTCACCGCCGCGATCTTCGCGGCGTTGCAGCACGTGCTGGCCAGTTTCGTCGGCATCATCACCCCCACCCTCATCGTTGGCGGCGTGCTCGGGCTCGACAGCGAAGTGCCCTACCTGATCAGCATGGCGCTGTTCGTCTCCGGGCTGGGCACCTTTGTTCAGGCCAAACGCTTCGGCCCGATCGGCTCGGGGCTGCTGTGCCTGCAGGGCACCAGCTTCTCCTTCCTCAGCGTGATTCTCAGCGCCGGGTTTATGGTCAAGAGCCGCGGCGGCGGCACCGACGAAATTCTCTCGACGATCTTCGGCGTGTGCTTTTGCGCCGCGTTCGTCGAGGTGGTCCTCAGCCAGTTCATCGGCAAGTTGCGCAAGCTGATCACCCCGGTGGTCACCGGCACGATCATTACCTTGATGGGCCTGTCGTTATTGAAGGTGGCCATGACTGACATGGCCGGCGGCTTCGGCGCCAGCGACCTGGGCTCAGCGGCGAACATGGGCCTGGCCGGTCTGGTGCTGATCACCATCGTGGTGCTCAACCGGTTCAATATTCCGTTACTGCGCCTGAGCGCGATCATCATCGCCCTGACCTTGGGCTTCGCGGTCGCCTGGCTTATGGGTCGGGTGGATTTCGCGCAGATGCCTCAGGTGCCGGTGATGAGCCTTCCAGTGCCGTTCAAATACGGGTTTTCCTTCGACCTGCTGGCGTTCATCCCGATCGCGGTGATCTTTCTCGTGTCGCCGCTGGAGGCCGCCGGGGACCTCACCGCCAATTCGATGATTTCCCGGCAGCCGGTGAGCGGACCGGTGTACATCCGCCGGATCAAATCAGGGCTGCTGGCGGACGGCCTGAATTCGGCGCTGGCCGCGACCTTCAACAGCCTGCCCATGGTGACCTTCGCGCAGAACAACGGGGTTATTCAGCTGACCGGTGTGGCAAGCCGCTATGTGGCGTTTTTCATCGCCGGGATTCTGGTGCTCCTGGGCCTGTTTCCGATCATCGGCGCCGTGCTGCAACTGATGCCGAAGCCGGTGCTGGGTGGCGCGACCCTGATCATGTTCGGCACGGTCGCGGTGGCGGGGATCAAGATCCTGTCGGAGGCCGGCCTGCATCGGCGCAATATGCTGATCGTGGCGATTTCCCTGGGCATGGGCCTGGGCGTCGCTGCCGTGCCGGAAGTCTTGCGCGAGCTGCCCAAGGCGCTGCACAACATTTTCGAATCGCCCATCACCGTCGGCGCGTTCTGCGCGATCATCCTCAATATCTTCCTGCCGGAGGAGTACCAGGAGCCGGAGCTGACTGAGTTCGACCCGGAAGCCGCGACCTTGAAGGTGCTGCAGGACCCGCCCCCCGGCTCTCGCGCAGACCTTGGCGCAGAACCTGCCGGAGAACCTCTTGGGGCCCGCGAGGTCGCACAGTTGAATCGTCAGGACGTTTGAAGGGGCGTGTTGCGCCCCAGCTGCCTGCCACGGGAGTCACCGATGCCGCTACGCCCGATCCGCACCCTCCTCGCCGGCCTGGCCATGGTTCTGGCACTGAGTGCCTGCGCGCTGTTTCCCAACCGCGACCCGCTGAACATCAACGTGGTGGGCATCGATCCCCTGCCCGGCCAGGATCTGGAAATTCGCTTCGCCGTGAAGCTGCGCCTGCAGAACCCCAATGACACCGACATCCAGTACGACGGCGTGGCGCTGAATCTGGACGTCAACGGTCGCTTGCTGGCGTCTGGCGTCAGCGATCAGAAAGGTACGATCGGGCGGTTCTCCGAAGGCGTGCTGACGGTCCCGGTCACCGTTTCAGCCTTTGCCGCCTTGCGCCAGGCGGTGGGCCTCGCCGATCAGCAGGGCCTCGACAACCTGCCCTACGAACTGCACGGCAAGCTGGCTGGCGGGCTGTTCGGCACGATGCGCTTTGAGGACAGCGGCACGCTGAGCCTGCCGAAACCGGCCAGCGGCAGTTGGTGATGGCGGACTGCGTGACCGGCTTTACGCTTTTAGTGGGACCGGCTTTAGCCGGGAAGGCGTGAGGCACGACACCGCAAAAATCAGGCAAAAGTAACGTCGCCAGGACCGGCCTCTTCCCGGCTAAAGCCGGTCCTACAATGGGCGGGATCGAATGCCTCAGCCCCGCGCCGCTGCCACCTGACGATTGACCTCGGCGCGCACCATGTTGGCGTACTCCGGCGGCGACATGGCGTCGAGTTCGCCGCGCACCCACTCCGACCATTTGCCCTTGCGCTTGGCCCGCTCGCCCATCAGCCGGGCGGCGTCAGCCTTGGCCTTGCCCAGATTGCTCTGCCACAGATCGAACAGGCGAGACTTTTCGTCCTCGATGGCGGCGCGTTCCGGAAGGGTTTTGTTGGCCAGGTTGTAGCTCATGGTATGTACCTCGATGTGCAAAACGAAACGCATAAACGGAGCCGGTGGCCGGCTCGAAAAACGTCAGCATCTTACACCCGCGGACGGTGAATCCCGACCCCATTCGTTGTACTTTTTGGTCGCTGGCAGAATTGGGCTGCAACTTTTGGGGCGCTCAAAACTCCATTGCACACTGCTATAACCACTGAAAGGAAATTTGCCATGGCTCGTAAAACTGCTGCTCAGAACGCCGCTGTCGAACAGATCAAGGATCAAGCGTTCAGCGAACTGGCCGCCCTCATTGAAGAGTCCGACAAACTGCTCAAGGACAGCGCCTCGCTGGTTGGCGAAGAAGCCGACACCGTGCGCGCCCAATTGAGCCAGAAGCTCAAGCAGGCCATGGAATCGGTGGGCAGCGTGCGCGAACGCGCCAAGCCAGCCGTTGATGCCACCGAAAACTACATCGGCGGTCACCCATGGCAGACCGTGGCGATCTCGGCAGGCTTCGGTCTGGTGGTGGGTCTGCTGCTGGGCCGTCGTTGATGAGCGACGTTTGATTCTGTAGCCAGACTCGCTTTGGCCGGTGGCATCGCCTGATGCCACCGGCTTTACATCCTCAAGATCGAGGCGAGATCACTTCCAGCTGTGACAGGCGGTGGCCTTTGACCATCGCGGCATCGATCTCTGTCTTGGCCTTCTCGGCGTCTGCCTGAGACTCGAACGGCCCGATCATCACCACTTCCCTGCCATCGACCTTCACCACATAAGACGGGTAATGGTGCTCGACCAGCCAATAGGTCATGTCGCTCAGCGCTTCTTTCAAATGGACACGAATGGTCCATTGCGGCGAAGCCGGCGTCGGCGCTTCCGCGGTCGAATCAGTGCTCGGAACCTGGGCGGGCGTTGCGGGCTTGCCGCCATCACAACCCGCCAGCATCAACACCGCCACCATCATTGCCATCTTGCGCACGTCTGTCGCTCCTCGTTTGAAGTGGCGGGAGTCTACCACCGCAGGCGAGTGCGAGTTTAACGTCCAGCCGGTACACTGCTCGGCGACCGCCCTGAACGGGTCTTCAACCCTCACCGGTGACCGAGCCCCTGGAAGATTGCTGCCGGGCCCACAAATAACCGAACGCGATGATGGCACTGTGGTCAATCTCTCAAGTCTTTTCGCAGGCGCACCTTGATGACGTTCATTTCCGATAATGCCAGCCTGCGCCTCACCGACCGGGCATGGCTGCCCGCCCGCCCCACAGGCGCGCAATCGACAACAGCCGATCTATCGCGAACACGCCCATGAATTCCGCGACGCCCACGCCGATGACTGACATTTCTCACCGCCAGGCTCATGCCCCCGAGCAGCCGACCGCGCCAATGATCGCCGAGCCCCATGGCCACGGTGATCAGTGGATCATTTGCGAGCACTGCGACTCGGTCTATGAGTCCATGCCCCTGAACAAGGGCGAGGCAGCCTATTGCCTGCGCTGCGCCGCGATCCTGCGTCGCAGCCATCGGCTGACCCTCGAGCAACTGCTTGCCCTGAGCATTGCGGCCTGCATTCTGTTCATCTTCGCCAACGTATTCCCGGTCATCACCATCAGCATGCAGGGCCTGCACAACGAGGTAACGCTGTGGGGTTCGGTTCAGGCGCTGGCCCAGGGGCAGATCACGTTGATTGCGCTGGTGGCCGGGCTGGCCATCATTCTTGCCCCGGCACTGCAGATCGCCTTGTTGTTCTGGGTGCTGGCCCATGCCCATCGCGGCGAAATCGCCCCCGGCTTCAAAATGTGCATGCGCACCCTCGAACACCTGCGGCCCTGGAGCATGTTGGAGGTGTGCCTGCTGGGGATTCTGGTGGCCATCGTCAAACTGGCGGGCATGCTCGATGTGCACGCAGGCGTCGGCCTGTGGGCAATGGCGATGCTGATGGTGCTGATCCTGCTGATCGCCGGCAAGGACATCCGCCGCCTGTGGGATGAACTGGGAGTCCAACCTGAATGAACGGCATTCCCTACGCTCGGGAGTACAAGATCACCCTGTGCCACGTGTGCAGTTACGTCTGCGCGGAAGAGGCCCATGAATGCCCGCGCTGCAACTCGCCCGTGCATCGGCGCAAGCCCAACAGCCTGACGCGCACCTGGGCCTTTCTGATTGCCGGTCTGATCTTCTATATCCCGGCCAATCTGTTGCCGGTGATGTACACGACGATGCTGGGCAGCAGCAGCGAGAACACCATCATGAGCGGGGTGATCGAGTTCGCCGAAAGCGGCTCGTGGGACATCGCCATTCTGATTTTCATCGCCAGCGTGGTCGTGCCCTGTATCAAGTTTCTAGTACTGGGGCTGATGCTGGTGACCTGCCAGCGCCGCAGCACCTGGGCGATGCGCGAACGTTCGCGGCTGTTTCGTTTCATTGAGTTGATCGGCTACTGGTCCATGCTTGATGTGCTGGTGGTCGCGCTGGTGGCAGCCCTGGTTCAGTTTCGCGGGCTCAGCACCATCGAGCCGCGCCTTGGCATTCTGTTTTTTGGTTTGGTGGTGGTGATGACCATGCTTGCCGCCATGACGTTCGATCCCCGGCTAATCTGGGACGCAGAGGTTGAAGATGTCCGATAACACCCTACCCCCCTCCCCGCCGACTCGACCGCAAGTCAAAGCGCGCAAGATGCGCGTTTCGCTGGTCTGGCTGGTGCCGATCGTCGCGGCCCTGATCGGCCTGTCGATGGTGGTTCATGACTTCCTCAACGTCGGCCCCAAAGTGGTGGTGAGCTTTCTCACGGCAGAGGGCCTGGAAGCCAAGAAGACCCAGGTCAAGTACAAGAACGTGGTCATCGGCATCGTCACCGACATCGAACTCAGCGATGACCGCACCCACGTGCTGGCGAGCATCGACCTGAACCAGTCGGCCGCGCCGTTCACCCGCGCCGATACGCAGTACTGGGTGGTGCGTCCGCGCATTGGTGCCCACGGCGTCACCGGTGTCGACACGCTGTTGTCGGGGGCTTTCATCGGCGCCGACGCGGGCAGCTCGGAAGAAACCAAAAAGGACTTCACCGGTCTGGAAACCCCGCCCGCCGTGACCTTCGGTGAGAAAGGCAAACGCTTCATTCTGCACACCGACGACCTCGGCTCGCTGGACATCGGCTCGCCGGTGTACTTCCGCCGCATCCAGGTGGGCCAGGTCGTGGCCTACGAACTGGCGAAGGACGGCAAGGGCGTCGACGTCGAAATCTTCGTCGGCGCGCCCAATGATCAGTTCGTGCTCACCGACTCGCGCTTCTGGAACGCCAGCGGCGTGGACGTGACCCTCGGCGCCTCGGGCCTGAAAGTGTCGACCCAGTCCATGGCGTCGATCCTCTCCGGCGGTATCGCCTTCCGCGAACCCAAATACAGCCCCGACGCCAAGCCAGCCGACGGCAACGCCGAATTCAAACTGTTCGAAGACCAGACCACGGCACTGGCCCCGCCCGATGGCGAACCCAAATACATCCGCATGCGCTTCAACCAGTCGCTGCGCGGCCTGGTGGTCAATGCGCCGGTGGATTTCCTCGGCGTCAATATCGGCCGTGTGGTGTCGGTGGACCTCGACTATGACGCTGCCACGGGCACATTCCCCGGCATCGTCGGTGCAGTCATTTATCCCCAGCGCCTCGGTGCGGCCAATGACAAGCTCAAAGAGCAGGCAGGCGCTGGCGATGACGAAGAGCAGACCTCAAGGATTCTCGGGAAGTTCGTCGAACGCGGGCTGCGGGCGCAAGTGCGTACCGGCAACCTGTTGACCGGCCAGCTGTACGTCGCGATGGATTTCGATCCCAAGGCGGCGAAGATTTCCTACAACGCCAAGGCGCGGCCGCTGGAGATCCCGACGGTGCCCGGCAGCTTCGACAAACTGCAGGAGCAGTTGCAGGCGTTCGTCGACAAACTGGGCAAGATCCCCCTCGACGACCTGGCGAAGAATCTCAACGGCAGCCTGATCGAACTTCAGAAAACCATGAAGCAGGTCAACAGCGATGTGTTGCCGCAGATGCGCGGCGCGTTGCAGCAAGCGCAGAAAACCCTGGGTACGGCCAACGAAGCGTTGTCGGATGACTCGCCTGCGCGTCAGCAACTGGGTCAGGCCATGGACGAAGTCCAGCGCACGGCGCGCTCGGTCCGTGTGTTGACCGATTTCCTCAGCCGTCACCCTGAATCGCTGATTCGCGGTCGTACCGGCGATGCGGCGCCCGGCTCGTACAAAGGATCATCCTCTTCCCGTGAAATTGCTCCGGAGCCTGCTCAATGACCTTGCGTAACTCATTCCTCGCCCTGACCTGTGTGCTGGGTGTGACGGCCTGCTCCTCCACGCCGACCCACTATTACACGCTGATCGCGCCGGCCACTCCGACGCCTGCAAGTGTGGGTCAGACGCCGTTCCAGTTTGAAATGCAGGCGGTGCTCATGGCGGTTCAGGTCGATCAGCCGCCGCTGGTCATCCGCCAGGGCAACGGCAGCCTGGCGATTTTGGAGAATGAGCGTTGGGGCGCCCCATTGGGCGATGAGTTCCATGACGCCCTGACCGGGCAACTGGAGCGCCGCTTCGGCTCACGGGACTTGGCGGGCTTGCCCAAACAACGTGATCAGCCGGTGCTGTCGGTCCGGACCGACGTACGTCGCTTTGAATCGGTGCTGGATCAATATGCGCTGATCGATGTCGTCTGGAACCTGAGCCTGCGAGGCATCGGGGCCGAGCCCGGTACCCAGCGGCAAACCCTCACCTGCAGCAGCGTCATCAGGCAACCGGCGGGCATCGGCATGGAAAATCTGGTCATCGCGCACCAGAAAGCCGTGTCAACGCTGGCCGACACCATCGCCCGCACCGCCACGCAATGGGCGCGTCAACCCGACGCCCACTGCCCTTCCTGAGAGCATCGACGCCGGGGCTGCAGAGGCCCCGGCTGTTTACCGCCCTTCGCTCCCTCGCCCCCCCCCCCGCTCAGAACGCCGAACAGTCCACATAAAAGCACTTCATTCGGGCAGTTATCGTACAACTGTTTGAGAATAATCCTACAAACCGGTATGTTTGGATCCACATTCCAACCAGATGGTTGTATTGTCTGGCCCGGTATGAGTTGGTTAAACCTCATCAGCCGCACCCGTTTGCGTTGATCTGCTCATTCTCGCGCCGAGTCGATTCATGAATTCGCAATCAGCTGCTTAACGTCAGGGATCGTCAAATGGAGTTGATCGCATGAACGGCATAGGCCTGCGACTCAGGCAGGAACGCAACAGACTGAAGCTGTCACAGAGCGCATTGGGAGCGATTGGTGGCGTCGAGACGAACGCTCAGGGCAATTACGAGAACGGCACTCGATCACCCAAGGCCGATTATCTGCTTCGCATTGCGCAAGCCGGTGTCGACCTCAACTATGTCCTGAGCGGCAACCGATCTTCTGGGGACGTCATGAATATGGCGGCTGTGATTGATCCTGAGGGGAAGCCGGACGTCTATCCCCATCTGACCAAAGTCACCCACCAACTGCACCGTAACCTCTATGGCCTCATCGACGCCTCGTTGCAACTGACGCAACTCATTGAGGTGCGCAATCACGACGCCCGGTTCAACGAGGCCAAAGTGCAGCTGGAGACGATACGGGTTGAAGCGCAGTCGCTGGCCCAGGCGACGATGAAGTTGATCTTCGAGACCTCGAAGCTGGTGTAAGGCGGGTTCGTAGCAGGCTTGCGCTGTGTGGGGAGGGCCTCTTCCTACGCAGCGCACGCCTGAAAACTCCGAATCAGCGACGCTTCAACCGGTCGATGATCACCGCCAGCAGCAGGATCGTGCCGCGAATCACGTATTGGTAGAAGGTGTCGATGTTCTTCAGGTTCATGGCGTTCTCGATAATCGCCAGAATCAGCACCCCGGCGATGACATGGCGAATCATGCCGATGCCGCCACTGAGGGAAACCCCGCCCAGTACGCACGCGGAAATCACCGTCAGCTCGAAACCCTGGCCGATCATTGGCTGACCTGAGGTCATGCGCGAGGCCAGCACCACACCGGCCAGCGCACCAATCAAACCGTGCACGGCGAAGATGATGATCTTGGTCCGGTCGACGTGGACGCCTGCGAGCAACGCCGCTTCCTGGTTGCCGCCGATGGCCAGGGTATTGCGGCCGTAGGTGGTGTAGTTCAGCAGCCAGCCGAAGAATATAAAGCAGACGATGGTGATCAGAATCGGCACCGGCACACCGAACAGCTGACCGTTACCGAACACGAAGAAGGCCTCGTCGCCCACGCCCAC
Organism: Pseudomonas sp. AK106; assembly: GCF_053903055.1. Taxonomy (NCBI): domain Bacteria; kingdom Pseudomonadati; phylum Pseudomonadota; class Gammaproteobacteria; order Pseudomonadales; family Pseudomonadaceae; genus Pseudomonas; species Pseudomonas sp. AK106. The sequence goes on along the minus strand of NZ_CP096426.1, from coordinate 2,134,806 downwards.
GGCTTTACCGTTGGAGAAGATATAGGCCAGCCCCCGCACGATCTGCATGGTCGCCAGGGTGGTGATCAACGCATTGATGCGCAACTTCGCGATGACGATGCCGTTGATCAGCCCGACCAGCAAACCCATGGCCAGAGCAGCCGATACGCCGAGAAACACGCTGTCGGTGTCGCGAATGACGATCCCGGCAATGACCCCGGAGCATGCCAGCACCGAACCGACCGACAGGTCGAAATGCCCGGACGCCAGGCAGTAGAGCATGGTGCAGGCGGCGATGCCGACCGTGGAGATCGCCAGGCCCAGGCCGCGCATGTTCAGCGGCGACATGAAGTTGTCGATCAGCAGCGCACAGAGCACAAAAATGCCCAGGGCGGCCATGAGCATGGCCCAGTCGTCGACGAATCGACGCAAGTTCATGCCTTGGCGGGGAGCCGTCAGGCTGGATTCGGTAGACATACGCACCTCGTTCTTATTTTTCATAGCCAGTTTTGATAGCCAGGTTCAACCGCGCGTACGCGGCAATGCCAGTTGCAGAAGACGCTGTTCATTAGCCTCTTCCCGGGACAATTCGCCGGTGATGGCGCCTTCACTCATGACCAGAATGCGATCGGAAATGCCCATCACCTCCATCAGGTCGCTGGAGACCACGATGACCGCGATGCCATCGGCAGCCAGGTTATGGATGATCTGATAGATCTCGGATTTCGCGCCGATGTCGATGCCGCGGGTGGGCTCGTCCAGCAGCAGCACCTTCATTGGCATCGACAGCCAGCGGCCCAGAATGGCCTTCTGCTGATTGCCACCCGACAGGAACAACATCTGCTGCTCGGGCGAAGGCGTCTTGACGTTCATTGATTTGATCTGGTGCCGGGCGTTGTCACGCTCCCAGCGCCCCTGGATCAGGCAACCCAGGCTGAGGTGCCGAGGCCGCGCGCCGATGTTGATGTTCTCGGCGACACTGGAGAGCGGCACGATGCCTTCTTTCTTGCGGTCTTCCGGGCAAAGCAGAATGCCGGCGTCGATGGCGTCACGGGGTGAACGCAGGTTCAGCGGCTTGCCTTCCAGTTTCAAGGTCCCGGCCTGACTGCGCGTCAGCCCCGACAGCATGCGAAACATCTCGGTCCGACCGGCACCGACCAGGCCGAAAAAGCCGAGAATCTCGCCCTTCTCCACGGCAAAACTGGCGGGCTCCTGCAAGCCCGGACCCATCAGGCCGGTCACCCGCAGGCTCGGCCCCTGGTGCTGACGCGGCCGATAGTTATAGATGTCCTGAATATCGCGCCCGACCATGCAGGTCACCAGGCGGTCATGGTCCAGATCGGCCATGTCCTCGAAGGTGCGCACGAAGCGGCCGTCTTTGAACACGGTGACGGCGTCGCAGACGCGGAAGATTTCTTCCATGCGGTGGGAAACGTAAAGAATGACCCGGCCTTCATCACGCAGCCGGGTGATGATCGCCATCAGACGATCGATCTCCCGCGCCGACAGGCTGCTGGTGGGTTCGTCGAACGCGATGACGTGGGCATTGCGCGACATGGCCTTGGCGATTTCCACCAGTTGCCGTTGACCCAGGGACAGATCACCCAGGCGCGTGTTCGGGTCGATCTCGTCGGCCAGGCCTTTGAGCAGTTCCCGCGCGCGGCGGACCATCGCCCGACGGTTGATCATGCCCCAGCGATTGGGCATGTGACCAAGCAGCAGGTTTTCCGCCACCGACATTTCCGGGACCAGATGCAGTTCCTGATGAATCACCGCCACGCCGGCCGCGATGCTGTCGGCAGTGGATTTAAACGCCAGGTGCTGATCGCCGATCTGCAGATCGCCGCTGTTGGGCTGGTACGAGCCGCCGAGAATCTTCAGCAGCGTCGATTTACCCGCGCCGTTCTCGCCCATCAGCGCGTGAACGCTGCTTGGCCGAGCTTCGAAATTGATGTCCGACAGCGCCTTCACGCCGGGGAAGGTTTTACCGATCCCGTTGAAGCGCAGGCTGCCGCCGTGCTGGATCTGTTGCTGAACCGATGCCTGTTGCATGAACCACCTCCACCCCGCCCCACCCTTGTCGGGTGGAGCGAGGCCTCGCAGATATCCGCCTGATTGCCAGGCGTCCCGACTCGACTGCCGCGCTTACTTGTACAAACCGAGCGGGGTCAGCACGTCCTTGAAGTTGCCGCGATGAATCAGGGTCACGTCATCCATGGCGGTGTATTTAGGCGGTTCTTTGCCGGTGGTGACCCACTCGTACACCATCAGCGCAGTGTTATAGCCCTCTTTGTCAGGGCTTGGCAGCATCGACCCGTAGAAGCCGCTTTCCTTCTTCTTCAGTTCATCGATGGCGTCAGTGCCGTTGATGCCGATGCCGATCACGTTGGCTGGTTTGAAGCCAGCGCCCGCCGTGGCGCGCACGCCACCCAGAACGGTGTTGTCGTTCATGCCGCCGACAATGAGGTTTTTCGCCCCGCTTGGAAGCTTGGGCAGGGCAGCGCCGGTGGAATCCATGCTGCCCGGCACATCGAGGGTCTTCTGTGGTGCGAAGAGGATGTGATCCTCAGGCAGACCGGCTTTCTTCAACGCATCCACCGAACCGTCGGTGCGTTTCTTGCCGGTGTCCAGCTCGTTGTAGGTGTTGATGATCGCGTAGGTTTCTTTCCAGTCCCACTTGCGATTCTTCGCTTCGTCGGCCATGGCGGCGCCCTGTTTCTGGCCGACTTCGAACGCGGCCATGCCCAGGTACGGCACGTCTTCCATGAACTTGCCTTTGGCATCGACGAAACGGTCATCGACGGCCATGACTTTCAAGCCGTTGGCCTTGGCTTTGGCGACGATGGACGGGCCGAGGGAAACATCAGGCGGGCAGATGACAAACCCTTTGGCGCCGTTGGCGGCGAGGCTGTCGATGGCAGAGAGTGTTTTTTCACCGTCGGGAACGGCGATTTTGATGACTTCGAAACCGTGTTCTTTACCGGCCTTTTCGGCGAACTGCCATTCGGTCTGGAACCAGGGCTCTTCAGCCTGCTTGACCAGAAAACCAATCTTGACCTTTTCGGCGTCGGCGGCGGATGCACCGGCGCTCATGCCCAGAATGGCGGTGGCAACAGCAGCACAGCACAGGGAACGAATCCCGTGGCGACTCAACATAGCTAACTCCTTATTTTTATTGACTAGCTACAGCGTTCAGCAGTGAGTGTCGGGGCGGCATACAGCTGGAAACAGTGCAGGCCGCTCGACTGAAAACAGTCATATCATATTATCAATGAAGCCTATGTAACCGAGTGTCACACCCCTTGAGCACAGGGTTTGGATCATCCCGCGAACCGGTGTGAGGCCATGCCCTTGACGCCGATTTCCATCTGAATCACAGACCCGTCCAACTCCAGTGCGCCCTCCGCAGGCCGCGCGCTGGTCACAAATAAAGTGGTCATGTCGGGCCCGCCGAACACGCAGCTGGTCGGGTGACTGACCGGCAGCTCGACGATCCGGTCAACGCTGCCATCGGGGGCAAAGCGGATCAGGCAACCGCCATCCCAGCGGGCGTTCCAGACAAACCCGTCTTCGTCCATCGCCGAGCCATCGGGTGCGCCGCGAGCATGCTCATGGGCCCAGACTTCCCGCTCACCGAGGGAATGATCATCGTTGATCGGGTAGCGATAGATCACGCCGTCCAGGGTGTCGGCGGTCAGCACCGCTGAACCGTTTTCCGGCCAGACCAGGGTGTTGACGATGCCCTGACCCTGGACCAAAGGAGCGACCGAGCCATCGCCGTCGACGCGGTAAAGCCCGCCCGAGCGACGCTCGATAGGCAAGTCGCCGCCCTGCTCGTCCAGGTTGTTCTGCATCGTCCCCAGCCACAGTCTGCCGTGCCGGTCGCAACGGGCTTCATTGGCACGGTTGCCCGGCACCGGGTCGGCTGCGCACAGCAGAGAAACAACGGGCTGATGGAACGGGGAATCAAGGTCGAGACGATGGACGCCGCTGGCGAGGGTGACCAGTGCATCACCTTGCGTGGTGGGGATGAAGGCCGAAACCGGCTCGCTGAATTGCCAGTGGGACAGCGTGCCTGCATGCAGGCGCAACGCACGGAAGCCGGCGATATCGACCCAGTACAACGCCTGCTGGGCATGATCCCAGAACGGCCCTTCGGCCAATTTGAAACGCTGGTCACAGACCGGCAGCCACTTCATGAACAATTTCCTGCTTATTATTGTAGGTCCGTGAGCCACTCAAAAAGCTCACCTGTCGAACGTCAAACTGGCCTGTTCAAGACTCGCGCGCCAGCGGTTGTTCCCGTGAACGCGCAATCACTTCACCCGCGTTTTCAATCAGGCTCATGCAAGCCCAGACACCCCGCGCCGAATCCCGGTTGGCGATGGCATCCGCCAGATCCTTATGCAGCGGCAAGGTCCTGCCGAGCTCTCCGGGCACCCCCGACGACACTTCGAACGAGATCGCCAGCAAGGCGCCCAGTGCCGGTAACATCTGCTCGATGAACTGGTTATGACTGGCCGCCAGCACCGCTTCATGGAAACGTTGGTCCGCAGCGTTGTAATCACTCGGGTCCGCAACGCTGGCCGCAAGCCGCGCATAGGCCGCGTGAATCCCGGCAATCTGCTCCGGTGTCGCCCTTTCACAGGCCCAACGCACCGCCATCGGTTCTATGGCGCGCCTCAAATCCAGCAGGTCCAGCACAAAACTCTGGGGCAGGCCTTTGGCCGCCAACCAGCCCACCACTTGTGGGTCGAACAGATTCCAGCTGCGTACCGGCATGACCCGGGTACCCACTTTGGGCCCGACCTCCAGCAACCCTTTGGCCACCAGTGTTTTGATGGCTTCGCGAATCACCGTACGGCTGACCCCGAATTCTTCACCCAATGCCGCCTCAACCTTCAGCGACTGGCCCGGCGTTACATTGCCTTGAGCAATCCAGGCTCCCAGACGGTCTACCGTCGACGCGTGAAAACTGCTGCTCATTGATCCGCCCCTGTCTGCGTTGTGTCCCGCAAATCGAGGCTAATGATCATACGATTAGGAGTCAAACGCCTGTACAGACGGGCAATCCTGGGCTAGACCTTCCCGGGTCGTAACCGACACGGCCTTTCGCCAAATAGTATTACAATTTATTTTTAAAGCGAGTGCTTTTGATCTATAACTCGAAATATCAGGGCCGACCGGCTCAAATAGTATGACCAATCAGCCGTCGCTGCGCCTTCTTCGGTGGCGACGGGCTGCAGCATCCCGCGCAACAAGGGTGCTGCCCTGAGCGGGACCCGCGACAACGTCCACAGCAACATGCTCATAACTACCTCCCATAAGAAGAAAGGATCAACGCAATGAGAAAGACGCTCATACCTGCCCTAGGCCTGTCGCTGATGGCCGCCGCCCTGCAAGTGCACGCCGCCGGACTGACCACCGAACACGGTGCGTTCGGCAAACTCGCCGATGGCACCCCGGTCGAGAAATACACCCTGCGCAACAGCCAGGGCATGCAGGCGACCGTGATCACTTACGGCGGCACGCTGCAGTCGCTGCTGGTACCGGACAAGCACGGCAAGGCTGAGGACGTGGTCCTGGGCTTCGATGACGTGGACGGCTACGTCAACGGCACCGCGTTTTTCGGCGCCACCATCGGCCGCTTCGGCAATCGCCTGGCCGGCGGCAAGTTCTCCCTGGATGGCAAGAGCTATCAGGTGCCGCTGAACGACAAGACCAATTCCCTGCATGGCGGCCCGAAAGGCTTCGACAAGCAGATCTGGAAGGCAGAAGAGGTCAAGGACAAAGGCTCGGTCGGGGTCAAGCTGACCTATGTCTCCGTCGATGGCGAGATGGGTTTCCCCGGGACATTGAAAACCGAAGTCACCTACAGCCTGAACGACAAGAACGAGTTGCGCATTCAGTACCACGCCACAACTGACAAGCCGACCGTGCTCAACCTTACCAACCACAGCTACTTCAACCTGGCCGGCGCTGGCAACGGTGACATCCTCGACCAGGTGGCCGTGGTGCACGCAGCACGCTATACGCCGGTGAACGAGACGCTGATCCCGACGGGTGAGCTGGCGCCTGTGGCGGGCACACCGCTGGACTTCCTCAAGCCTGTCGCCTTCGGCAAGCGCATCCGTGAAGACAACGTGCAGCTCAAGTTCGCCGAAGCCACGCAGGGCGGCTACGACCACAACTGGGTGCTCGACACCAAGGGCAAGCTGTCGAATCTGGCAGCGGACGTGGTCGATCCGAAGTCCGGTCGCCGTTTGCAGCTCTTCACCACCGAGCCCGGCGTTCAGCTATACACGGGCAACTTCCTCGACGGCACCGTCAAAGGCAAAGGCGGCAAGATCTATCCGCACTGGGGCGCATTCACCCTGGAAACCCAGCACTACCCGGACTCGCCCAATCAGCCAGCCTTCCCTTCCACTCGCCTGGACCCGGGCAAGTCTTACACTCAGACCACTGTGTTCAAATTCCTGAACAAGTAACCATTTGAGTGTAAAAACGGTGCGGCAGGACGACTATCATCGTCGTCCCTGCCGCATCGCGTCCTGCTTCATGCCGCCATGGCGCCGCTGAAACCGCTCAACACCGGGGGTTTGCCATCCATTTGTGAGGGTGGCCGACGGTTCGCTCACCGTTCTGTACTAAAGCTAACCGTTTGGCTTAGAACGGTAATTTCGAGTGAATTTTCCCGGCGGTGACGACTCAGTTACAAAGAGAGTGACTGATAGGGAGGTTTGCAAGCGTGGCACAGTACAAGCATTTCAGAATCGATTATCTGCTGCACGGCAGTTACAAAAGCTTTTACATCAGCGCCGAAGCCATGGACAACGCATCGGCCTGGCACTGGGCCTCGGTGGATGCCGGGTTCGGTCAGATTCCAAAATACCGCTCGGACCGAGTCCCTAAAGTGACCAAGCCAAAAGCCGAGCAACTGGGTTTGACCGATGTTGAGTGGGCCGAGTCCTGATCAGCTGATCAGGACTTCTTACCCGCTAACCTGTTCGCTGAACCACCTGATTGCCCCCTACGGGAATCTGCCTTGGCAGGGCGTCATCGTCTTCGTCCTGCCGGGCATACCGTCGCCCCATCCCTCCCCCGCGTTAACCCGCTGAGTCCAGGCCTGATCCGAAGAGAATTCTGACGATTAACTCGCCCCATCGACGCCATTAGCAAACCTGATCATTAAACGACCATTGCAGCTAAAGCCTTGCAACTACAGGCTTACAGAAACTTATCCACAGAGATATTCACGCTTTCCGTGGACAACTTTTTCAACGAAATGGCGTTGACTTTATTGCCCTCTCCAGCCTAGCCAGCTTTCTAAAAAAAATCCTGTCCATCCCGACGACAGCCTGCTTCAAGCGGCGCTGAGTACCCTTGCCAGTGTGGCCTTGACCTTGCCAATCCCGTCGTGCAGCGCCTGCTCGATTTCCGCCATCGTAATGACCGCTGCCGACTTGCCGGCGGCCGGATTCACCACCAGCGCCAGGCAGGCGTATTCCAGTTCGAGCTCACGGGCCAGGGCCGCTTCCGGCATGCCGGTCATGCCAACGATGTCGCAGCCGTCACGCTCCAGACGCGCGATCTCGGCCACGGATTCCAGGCGCGGGCCCTGGGTGCAGGCGTACACGCCGAAGTCGCTATGGGCGCACCCTTCAGCGGCCAGTGCTGCAATCAGTCGAGCCCGCAGTGGCGCGCTGTAGGGAAAGCTGAAATCGATGTGGGTCACGTGCTCCAGGTCATCGGCAAAGAACGTATGTTCGCGACCGCTGGTGTAGTCCACCAGATCATGGGGCACGCAGAAATGGCCGGTGCCCATGTCGGGATGAATCCCGCCGACAGCATTGACTGCCAGAATCGCCTCGGCCCCGGCCTGCTTCAGGGCCCAGATGTTGGCGCGGTAGTTGACCTTGTGCGGCGGAAAGCGGTGCGGGTGCCCGTGACGCGCCAGAAACATCACCTCGCGGCCGGCGTATTCGCCCAGATGGATATCGCCCGACGGCGTGCCGTACGGGGTATTCACTGACAGGGACTGACGAATCGTCAGCCCGTCAAGCTGGGTCAGGCCGGTGCCGCCGATAATTGCGTAAACAGTCATGGGGATTCCTTATTCGATCAGTTGAGCAGCGCGCAGGGCACTCAGCGCCGCCAGCCAGCTGGGGTGCTGCCGGTATTCGGTGGACGCCATGCCCTGGCCGCGCATCCGGTCAAGTCGCGCCGCAGGAGGCGAGACTTTCATGCGCTGCGCCGCGCTCAACGCGAGCTCAGCCGCCGCCCGGTCGTTGCAGACCAATCCCATGTCACAGCCTGCGCCAAGCGCTGCCTCGATGCGGCTGGCAGCATCACCGACAACATGGGCGCCGGCCATCGACAGGTCATCGCTGAAGATCACGCCATCGAAGCCCAACTCGCCACGCAGGATGTCCTGCAGCCAGCGGCGGGAAAAGCCCGCCGGTTGCGAATCGACCTGGGGATAGATCACGTGGGCAGGCATGACTGCGGCCAGGTGTTTGCTCAAGCGCTGAAAGGGCACCAGGTCATTGGCGCGGATGGTTTCCAGACTGCGCTCGTCATGGGGGATGGCCACGTGAGAGTCAGCCTCGGCCCAGCCATGCCCGGGAAAATGCTTGCCCGTGGCGGCCATGCCCGCCGCGTTCATGCCACGGATAAAAGCGCCCGCCAGCATGGCAGCCCGCTCGGGGTCGCCTTCGAATGACCGGGTGCCGACCACCGCACTGCGTTGATAGTCCAGATCCAGCACCGGCGCAAAGCTGAGGTCCAGCCCCACCGCCAGCACTTCGGTTGCCATCAGCCAGCCGCAATGCTCGGCGAGGCTGTCGGCATCCGGATGAGCCGCAATGGCGCGCATCGGCGGCAGTCGCACAAACCCCTGGCGCAAGCGCTGCACCCGTCCGCCCTCTTGATCGACAGCGAGCAGCAATTCGGGACGAATGGCACGAATGGACGCGCAGAGTTCACGGACCTGCCGTGGACTTTCGATGTTGCGCGCGAAAATGATCAGGCCGCCCACTTCGGGCTGACGCAGAAACTGACGGTCTTCGGAGGTCAGCCAGGTACCGGCGACATCCACCATCAGGGAGCCTTGCAGGCCAGAACTCATAGGAAGATCCTTCAACTACCAATGCTCAGGCCGGCATGGTGAGGGATCGAAGGATGTGATGCAAATTCCGCCACTGCCAGCCGGTGACGGGCCTCAGACCTTGGCAGGCACCGGTGTCGGGGTTTTGGTCCGGGGGCGCAGTTGCGCGGTAAGCATGGCGTTGTCGGTGACGCCCGATTCGGCGCGCATGCCGGCCGCCAGAAACGGCACCATGAGGCGCATGACCTGCTCGATGGACGTGTTGACGCCGAAATCGGTCTCGGCGATGGCCCGCAGTGCTTTGATACCGGACATGCTGAACGCGGCAGCGCCCAGCATGAAGTGGACCCGCCAGAACAGCTCGATGGGGGGAATGCGCGGTGCGGCTTCATTGACCAGTAGCATGTAACGACGGAACACCTTGCCGTACATGTCTTCGAGGTAACGGCGCAAGTGGCCCTGGCTCTGACTGAACGCGAGGCCCAGCAGGCGCATGAAGATGGACAGGTCGTTGTTGCTGCGCGGCTGAACCACCAGCGCTTGTTCGACGAGGATTTCCAGCAACTCTTCAAGGGTGGGTTTGTGTTCAGGCTTGGCCTGACGGCGTTCCAGCTCGCGGTCGAGACTGACGCAGAACGGCCCGAGGAAGCGGGAGAATACCGCCTGGATCAGGGCCTTCTTTGAACCGAAGTGGTAGTTCACCGCTGCCAGATTGACTGACGCCTTGCTGGTGATGAGCCGCAACGAGGTTTCGGCAAAACCCTTCTCGGCAAACAGCTGCTCCGCTGCATCGAGAATTCGTTCAACTGTTTCCGACTGAGCCATGGTTCAACGCCTGACAAACACGTGTTTGAAACATACGTTTCATACACGGCACTGTCAACCCTGAGCGTCGCTTTCCGTCCAGTCAGTCACGGGCATTTAACCATACAAACCGGGGCCTGCAGCCATTCATGGCACGGGGCGATTACAGACGTCGCGAAAAGGATCATTGCCAAGACCCAAGCACTGTATATAATCCCAGTCACTGTATAAAAAGCCAGAGCGATGCACATGATCAAACTGACGTCACGCCAAGCCGAGATTCTGGACTTCATCAAGCGCTGCCTGGAAGACAACGGCTACCCGCCGACCCGCGCCGAGATCGCTCAGGAGCTGGGCTTCAAATCGCCCAACGCTGCCGAAGAGCACTTGAAAGCACTCGCGCGCAAAGGCGCCATCGAAATGACCCCGGGCGCTTCCCGCGGTATTCGCATTCCCGGCTTCGAAGCCAAACCCGATGACAGCGGCCTGCCGATCATTGGCCGCGTCGCAGCGGGTGCGCCGATCCTGGCCCAGCAACACATCGAAGAATCCCTCGCCATCAACCCGGCCTTCTTTCACCCGAGTGCAGATTACCTGCTGCGGGTACACGGGATGAGCATGAAAGACGTCGGCATTCTCGACGGCGACCTGCTGGCCGTCCACACCACCCGCGAAGCGCGCAACGGCCAGATCGTAGTGGCGCGAATCGGCGACGAAGTCACGGTCAAACGCTTCAAGCGTGAGGGCAACAAGGTCTGGCTGCTGGCCGAGAACGCCGACTTCGCACCGATCGAAGTGAATCTCAAAGATCAGGATCTTGTCATTGAAGGCTTGAGCGTCGGCGTGATACGTCGATAAGGAGAACGTAGATGCAGCTCCCACAGACACCGCAACAACATGCACAACTGCCACTGTTCGAAGCATTCATGGCGCCCGGCCTGCCCATGCTCGACGTCCCGCTGCTGCAGGTCCCGACGCTGGCAGAGATTGCCGAGTCGCCCTGGAGCAACGAGCCGGAAGTCTTCAGTGAACTGTCTTTGCGCGGCGCTGCCGGGAACTGCCTCAACTTGCTGGCGCCGATTCTGCGTGAGCTGAGCCAGGACACCAATGATCGCTGGCTGACGCTGGTGGCACCGCCTGCCAGTGTGACCCAGGCTTGGCTGCGTGACGCCGGTTTGAATCGGGAACGTATTATTCTGATGCACCCGCGAGGAACCCAGAGTGCGCTGGAACTGACCCGTGAAGTCCTGCGCTTGGGCCGCAGCCATACGGTGGTCAGCTGGATCAATCCGATCTCGGGCAATGCGCGCCAGCAACTGGCGAGCGCAGCACGTATCGGCGACGCGCAGAGCCTCAACATTCGGCTGGGCTGATCACGTCGGCAGCACTATTCAGGGTATTTAGAGCATGTAGGCGCTTCTTGAGGATCGAGAAGCGGGATAGCGTGTGAGCGACCGGCAGATTCCGAGGATCAATGCAGGACGCGCGGTCCGTCTTCATCCTTGGTCAACTCACCTTCGGCCAGCCGACCTGCCATCTGCACACCCACGCTGAGCATCGCCTTGGCGACTTCAACGTGTTGACCCTGCAAAAACGCCTTGGCGTCTTCGGAGAAATTCAGCGTGACGAGGGACCCTTCGTCTTCAGCGCGGCGCAGTTCGATGCGGCCGTCAGGCAGTTCAACAATTTCCAGAAACGAAGTTGGCATCAGAGCAGTTCTCCACGAAAGGCCGGCATTGTAACAGCCAGACGACTCAGCCCCTAGCCCATCGATCACTCCGTATCAGCACTCGCTCAGGCCTTCTCTGAACCGGATGGCCAGGCTTTTGATCTGCTGACGCCAGCTCTCCATCTCTTCCCGCGTCAATGGCTGCTCAGGCTCTTCTTCGGCGCCCACTGAAATGATCAAAGGCTGCGTGACATCGCCTTTCGGCTTTCGCGGCGCGCTGGGCGGCATAAACAGCGCACGGTACGAAGCCAGCAACTGCGCCAGCCACGTTTCGCGGTTGTGGGCGAGCTCGACCAATTCGCCCATTTCCGGAATGGCGATGGCTTCCAGTACCTTCGGTGACAGCAGGTCCTCTGCACGCGGCGTACTGGCCTGCGGCAGCCGGTAATAGCCGGCGATTTCATGGCACAGCCCCAGCAACGCACCATACAAATGAAAGATCGCGGACTCACGCTCGGCCTGCTCAAGCCCCTGGGCGTTCATGGCGCGACTATCTCTGGCCTTGGCCATCGCTTCCAGGGCGAGACCTGCAAAGAAAATCTTCTGATTGGTGCGGGTATAGAGTTCGTGAGCCATGACAGCGGCCTCTGTAGAGATGAGTGATTCGCAACGTGCCTGCGGCCGGTCAACCGCAGACAAAAAAATCCCTCGGAGCGCAAGAGCACGCCGAGGGATTCTTTTAACGCAAAGCGTCGGGGCTGACCAGTCGGATCGAGATCAAACGATCAACGCTTGTCCTCGACCTTCCACTTGCCGCCGTCGTAAAAAGCACGCCAGCCAGTAGGCTTGCCCTCCACTTCGGTCTGCACGTACTGCTCCTTGGATTTGCGGCTGTAGCGGATCACCGCCGGACGGCCATCGGGGTCCTTCTTCGGCGCTTCGCACAAGAAGTGATACTTCGGATCGATCTCATCCTTGTGCGGCGCAATTTCCATGACCAGGGGTGCACGGGTCTCGCGGTTTTTCGGGAACTGGCTGGCCGCCAGGAACAACCCGGAAGCACCGTCGCGCAGGATGTAGGTGTCGTCGACCTTGTCGCACTTGAGCTCCGGCATCTTCACCGGGTCCATCTTCGGCGGTGCGGCTTCACCGCTTTTCAGCAGCTTGCGGGTGTTCTTGCAGTTGGTGCAGCCGAAGAACTTGCCGAAACGGCCGGTCTTGAGCTGCATTTCGCCGCCGCACTTGTCGCACTCGACGCTCGGGCCCTCGTAGCCCTTGATGCGGTACGTGCCCTCTTCGATCTCGTAACCCGAGCAATCCGGGTTGTTGCCGCAGATGTGCAGCTTGTGCTTCTCATCTAGCAGGTACGCATCCATCGCGGTGCTGCAGATCGGGCAGCGATGCTTGCCACGCAGTACGCGAGATTCGGACTCACCCTCATCGTCGTCGGCGATTTCGTCGCCCGGCGTCAGGTTAACCGTGGCCTTGCAGCGCTCTTTCGGCGGCAGGCTGTAGCCCGAGCAACCGAGGAACACGCCGGTGGACGCGGTACGAATCTGCATCGGGCGGCCGCAGACCTTGCACGGGATGTCAGTCATCACCGGCTGATTGGCGCGCATGCCGCTGTCGGGTGCTTCGGCCACTTCGAGTTTCTTCTTGAAGTCACCGTAGAACTCGTCGAGGACGTTCTTCCAGTCGCGCTGCCCGTGGGCCACGTCGTCGAGGTTTTCTTCCATGCCGGCGGTGAAGCCGTAGTCCATCAGGTTCGAGAAGCTTTCGGACAAACGCTCGGTGACGATATCGCCCATCTTTTCCGAGTAGAAACGACGGTTGTGCAGGGCCACGTAACCACGGTCCTGAATCGTCGAAATGATCGCCGCATAGGTCGATGGACGACCGATGCCGCGTTTTTCCATTTCCTTGACCAGGCTCGCTTCCGAGTAACGCGCAGGCGGCTTGGTGAAATGCTGGCTCGGGTCGAGCTTGATCAGCTTCAGCTTGTCGCCCTGGGCCATGTCCGGCAGTACGTCATCATCGCCCGGCTTGCTCATTTGCGGCAGCACGCGGGTGTAGCCGTCGAACTTCAGGATGCGGCCCTTGGCGCGGAGCTCGAAATCGCCGGCCGCGACGCTGACAGTGGTCGACAGGTATTGCGCAGGCGGCATCTGGCAGGCCACGAACTGGCGCCAGATCAGCTCGTACAGACGCTCGGCGTCGCGCTCCATGCCGGTCAGCTTGCTCGGGTGCGTGTTGACGTCGGAGGGACGAATCGCTTCGTGAGCCTCTTGCGCGCCTTCCTTGCTGCTGTAGACGATCGGCGATTCCGGCAGGTACTTCTTGCCGAACTCGGTTTCGATGTAGGTGCGGGCCATGGCCACAGCGTCAGCCGACAGGTTGGTCGAGTCCGTACGCATGTAGGTGATGTAACCGGCTTCGTATAGACGCTGGGCCATCATCATGGTTTTCTTAACGCCGTAGCCCAGGCGGTTGCTCGCAGCCTGTTGCAGCGTGGACGTGATGAAGGGCGCCGACGGCTTGCTGCTGGTCGGTTTGTCCTCACGCTTGCTGATGCTGTAGGCCGAGGCCTTGAGCTTCTCCAGCGCCGCCATGGCGGTCGCTTCGTTCAACGGCTTGAAGGCTTCGCCTTTCTCGCGAGCGACTTCGAAGCGAACGTTGGCGCCCTTGGCGGTGCCGAGGTCTGCGTGGATCTCCCAGTACTCTTCCGGGTTGAACGCACGGATTTCACGCTCGCGCTCCACCACCAGTTTCACTGCCACGGACTGCACACGGCCGGCCGACAGACCGCGAGCGATCTTCTGCCACAGCAGCGGCGACACCATGTAACCGACGACGCGGTCGAGGAAACGGCGTGCCTGCTGCGCATTCACGCGGTCGATATCGAGCTCGCCCGGCTTCGAGAAGGCTTCCTGAATGGCTTTTTTGGTGATCTCGTTGAAGACCACACGCTTGTAGCGCGAATCGTCGCCGCCAATGGCTTCGCGCAGGTGCCAGGCAATGGCTTCCCCTTCGCGGTCCAAGTCCGTCGCGAGATAGATGGTGTCGGCGTCTTTGGCCAGGCGGCGCAATTCGTCGATCACCTTCTCTTTGCCGGGAAGGATTTCGTACTTGGCCTTCCAGCCGTGATCCGGATCGACACCCATGCGCGCCACGAGCTGGCGCTTGGCCTTTTCCTTGGGCGACAGGACGGGCGCTTCGGCCACGGCCTTGCCGCGCTTGGCAGCAGGCTCTTTGGAGGCGCTAGCCGAACCGCTGGTGGGCAGGTCTCGGATATGGCCGATACTCGACTTCACCACGTACTGGTTGCCCAGGTACTTGTTGATGGTCTTGGCCTTAGCCGGGGATTCCACAATGACCAGCGATTTGCCCATGGATCGGAAAATTCCTAATGCGAGAAAAAAGACGTCAGAGCCGTCGAGGCCCCGCTATATATAGTGGCTGAAAGGTGAGGTCAAGCAATGGCTGCTGCGAGGTCCCGCCTCAGGGCCGGGGAAAAAGATCCGGTTCGGCCTGGACCAAAGCAAAGCGCGGCACTTGCTCGCCGTCAACCTCAACTGACTGCAGAAACATGCTCAAAGGGCGTACCCACAGGCCGTATTCGCCGTACAGCGCCTGATAGCACACCACTTCTTCTTCGGTCTCCGAATGCCGCGCGACACCGATAACACGGTATTCAGGGCCTTTGTAGTGACGGTAGAGACCTGGCTGTAGCGGCATGCGGGGAACCTCGGGTGTGACAAGAAAAAAAATGGCGAAAATACATTTCCGGAAAAAAACAAAAGCCGGGGCACCAGGCCCCGGCTCGCACACTGACACCGTTTAGACGCGTTCGAATACGGTGGTGATGCCCTGACCCAGACCGATGCACATGGTGGCAACACCCAGGGTGCCGCCATTCTGCTTCATCACGTTGAGCAAAGTGCCGGAAATCCGCGCCCCCGAGCAACCGAACGGGTGACCCAAGGCGATGGCGCCGCCGTGCAGGTTAACCTTCTCGTCCATCTTGTCGAGCACTTTCAGATCTTTCAGCACCGGCAGGGCCTGCGCAGCGAACGCTTCGTTAAGCTCGAAGTAGTCGATATCGGCGATGCTCAGCCCGGCGCGCTTGAGCGCTTTCTGCGTTGCCGGAACCGGTCCGTAGCCCATGATTGCAGGGTCGACACCGGCCACTGCCATCGAGCGGATCACCGCCAGGGGCTGGATGCCGAGGTCCATGGCGCGCTGGCCGGACATCACGATCATGCACGACGCACCGTCGGTGATTTGTGACGAGGTGCCGGCCGTGACCGTACCGCCTTTCGGGTTGAACGCAGGCTTGAGGGCCGCCAGACTTTCCAGCGTCGTCTCCGGACGAATGGTCTCGTCGTAGTCGAACATCTTCAGGAAACCGTTCTCGTCGTAGCCCTGCATCGGGATGATTTCGTCCTTGAATTTCCCTTCCAGCGTGGCCTTCTGCGCCAGCCTGTGGGAACGCACACCGAACGCATCCTGCGCCTCACGGGTGATGCCGTGCATCTTGCCCAGCATTTCGGCGGTCAGGCCCATCATGCCCGAGGCTTTGGCGGCGTACAGCGACATGTGCGGGTTCGGGTCGACACCG
The DNA here is from genome assembly GCF_053903055.1 of Pseudomonas sp. AK106. Classification (NCBI taxonomy): domain Bacteria; kingdom Pseudomonadati; phylum Pseudomonadota; class Gammaproteobacteria; order Pseudomonadales; family Pseudomonadaceae; genus Pseudomonas; species Pseudomonas sp. AK106. The sequence goes on along the minus strand of NZ_CP096426.1, from coordinate 2,118,630 downwards.
TGCATCATGCCGACGTGGCCCATGTGCTCGACACCGCCGATGACGAAGACGTCACCGTTGTTGCTCATGATCGCCTGAGCCGCCGTGTGCAGCGCGCTCATGGAGGAACCGCACAGGCGGCTGACCGTCTGTGCTGCGGAGGTGTGCGGAATCTGGGTCATCAGCGACGCCATGCGCGCGATGTTCCAGCCCTGCTCCAGGGTCTGGTTGACGCAGCCCCAGATCACGTCCTCGACTTCCGCCGGGTCAACCTTGTTGTTGCGTTCCAGCAATTTGCTGATCAGGTGCGCCGACATGTCTTCGGCGCGGGTATTGCGGTGCATGCCACCCTTGGAGCGGCCCATCGGTGTGCGACCGAAGTCGACAATCACGACGTCTCTCGGATTCAAGCTCATATCTTCACCTGTTCGTTGGGCACTTAGCCGAAGAAGCGCTGGCCGGTCTTGGCCATTTCACGCAGCTTCGCAGTGGGGTGGTACAGAGCGCCCAGATCAGCGTATTGGTCAGCCAGGGCGACGAATTCAGCAACACCGATCGAGTCGATGTAGCGCAGCGCGCCACCGCGGAACGGAGGGAAGCCGATGCCGTAGATCAGGCCCATGTCGGCCTCGGCCGCTGTGTCGACGATGCCGTCTTCCAGGCAACGCACGGTTTCAAGGCAGAGCGGGATCATCATCCAGTTGATGATGTCTTCGTCGCTGACTTCACGCTGCTCGTAGATCACTGGCTTGAGCACTTCCAGCACGGAAGCGTCGACCACTTTCTTCGGTTTGCCCTGCTTGTCGGTCTCGTAGACGTAGAAGCCCTTGCCATTCTTCTGGCCCAGGCGATTGGCGTCGTACAAGGCGTCGACAGCGGTGCGGCGATCGTCCTTCATGCGGTCCGGGAAACCTTCAGCCATGACGTCGCGACCGTGGTGGCCGGTGTCGATGCCGACCACGTCCATCAGGTACGCCGGGCCCATTGGCCAGCCGAATTTTTCCATGACCTTGTCGATGCGCACGAAGTCGACACCGGCGCTGACCAGCTTGGCGAAACCGCCGAAGTACGGGAACAGGATGCGATTGACCAAAAAGCCCGGGCAGTCGTTGACCACGATCGGGTTCTTGCCCATTTTCTTGGCGTAGGCCACGGTGGTCGCCACGGCGACTTCGCTGGACTTCTCGCCACGGATGACTTCGACCAGCGGCATCATGTGCACCGGGTTGAAGAAGTGCATGCCGACGAAGTTTTCCGGACGCTTTAGGGCCTTGGCCAGCAAGCTGATGGAGATCGTCGAGGTGTTGGAAGCGAGAATGGTGTCTTCACCCACCTGCCCTTCCACTTCGGCCAGCACGGCTTGCTTGACCTTCGGATTCTCGACCACGGCTTCGACGACGAGGTCGACGGTGCCGAAATCGCCGTAGGACAGCGTAGGACGAATCGCGTTGAGCGCTTCGGCCATCTTCGCGGAGGTCAGACGGCCTTTTTCGACGCGCTTGCCCAGTAGCTTCGATGCTTCGCCCAGGCCCAGTGCGATGGCTTCTTCACGGATGTCCTTCATCAGGATCGGCGTGCCTTTGACCGCCGACTGATAGGCGATGCCGCCGCCCATGATGCCGGCGCCCAGTACGGCGGCCTGCTTCACGTCCTTGGCCACTTCGTCGTAGACCTTGGCTTTCTTTTTCAGCTCCTGATCGTTCAGGAACAGGCCGATCAGGCTCGCGGCGGCCGAGGTCTTGGCCATCTTCACGAAACCGGCCGCTTCCACTTCCAGCGCTTTGTCGCGACCGAAATTGGCGGCTTTCTGGATGGTCTTGATCGCTTCGACCGGAGCCGGGTAGTTCGGGCCGGCCTGGCCTGCCACGAAACCCTTGGCGGTTTCGAAGGCCATCATTTGCTCAATGGCGTTGAGCTTGAGCTTGTCCAGCTTCGGCTGACGCTTGGCCTTGAAGTCGAACTCGCCGGAGATGGCGCGTTTGATCAGGTCCAGAGCAGCTTCCTGCAGTTTGCCCGGGGCGACCACTGCATCGACGGCGCCCACTTTCAGTGCGTCTTCGGCGCTGTTGTCTTTGCCGGACGCGATCCACTCGACGGCGTTATCGACACCGATCAGACGTGGCAAACGGACTGTACCGCCGAAGCCCGGGTAGATGCCGAGTTTGACTTCTGGCAAGCCGACCTTGGCGGTGGCGGACATGACGCGGAAGTCTGCGGCCAGGCACATCTCCAGACCGCCGCCCAGCGCGATGCCGTTGATGGCCGCGAGGGTCGGTACGTTGAGGTCTTCGAAGGCGCTGAAAATCTTGTTGGCTTCGAGGTTGCCGGCGACGAGTTCAGCGTCCGGCAGCTTGAAGTTATCGACGAATTCGGTGATGTCGGCGCCGACGATGAACACGTCCTTGCCGCTGGTGACGATGACGCCCTTGATCGAGCTGTCGGCCTTGATGGCTTCGATGGCCTGACTGAGGTCGTTGAGGGTGAGACGATTGAACTTGTTGACGGACTCACCCTTGAGGTCGAACTGCAGTTCGACGATGCCACTTTCAAGAGCCTTAACCGTGATGGCTTTACCTTCGTAAATCATCAACTGATCTCCACGATATGGAAGCTGAACAATACGCATCAGACGCTGAGATCCGGCGCTATGCACGACGTTGCCGTCGAGGCGAAACACCAAACGCCAGTCACCCCGTCGACGCGATTCGAGCGTCTGTCAGAGCATTCCTACGGCAAACGCTCAATTCATACGCCCGTTTGATTTGGGTGTGGCTACCTTCTGCCATATTCCAGCAATTGTCAATTCAGCACACAGCGGGCAAAACAGGCAAATCGCAGGTAAAAAGCGCGCCTGATACGGGCCCATTCAAGGTAATGATTGCTTCAGTGACGGCAGCCGCTGATCAAGCGCTGGCGCGTGGAGAAGCTTGGCACGGAGGGAATAAAAAGCAGCACGGCAGCAGACAAATGCACCATTAAGGTCTACATTCAGCGCACTGCGAATCAAGACGGGTCATTTAAGCGTCGCCACCAAGCGATATGTGACCCCGGTCGCGGCATTGCACCGCACCGCACAGGAATTACGGCCTGCCTGGCCAACCCCGGCCCGATGTTGTTATCGGGCTTTTTAATGCCCGTGATTCGGGCATCGGGGGCGGATTACGCCAAGGCCTTCAGCACCGCTGCAATGTGCTGCAACACATCGGGTTCGCCACGTTCGGCCCAGTACAGGGCAATCAGCTGCTTGCCCGCTTCCACCTTGTAGACGTCTGCCGGCAGCGTCTTGAACTGCTCAAGCAGCCGCGGATCTTCACACGGCTCGCGCCACTGGTTAAGCCACACGCCCGGTTCCATCTGCCAGTACACCCAGACATCGGGCGCACGTGCGGTACGAGGCCGGTGATACTGCGGGCACGGGCTCGGCGGCTCGGTCGGCAACCAGTGCGGCCACTCCTGGGGGATCAACTGCATGGCCAGCCCCATTCGACGCGCCTGCATGCGCATGGCCATTCTGCCGCTCTGGGAGCGCGACGGGCGCAGCCAGACCATCGGACTTAAAACCACCGCAATGATTGACAGAACGATCCACACCGTCATATTTGTACGCCCCCCGCGGCGGCAAGCGGCGGGCGTACCACATCGGCGTGCCAGAGGCGCGTGAAAAGAGCCATAATCAAAACCATCGCAAACCTCAGAAGGAAAACCCCATGTCCTATGAACATATCCTGGTAGCCGTGGACCTCACTGAAGAGTGCGATCCGGTCATCAAAAAAGCCATGGCACTGGCGCTGGACGGCGGCTCGAAGCTTTCGCTGGTCCACATCGTCGAACCCATGGCCATGGCCTTCGGTGGCGATGTCCCCATGGACCTGTCGCAGCTGCAACAACAGCAGTTCGATCAGGCCAAGGAAAAGCTGGAAGCGCTGAAACGCAAATACCCTAACGTCAAAACCGGCGACAGCCATCTCACCTATGGCCAGCCGCGTCAGGAAATCCACAACCTGGCGAAGGAGCACCAGGTCGACCTGATCGTTGTAGGCAGCCACGGCCGACACGGTCTGTCGCTGCTGCTCGGTTCCACCGCCAATGACGTGCTGCACGGCGCACCGTGCGACGTACTGGCTGTGCGACTGGTCAAGCGCGTCGACTGATTCAGGCCCGCAAACAAAAGCCCGGTCCTTGAAAAAGGACCGGGCTTTTTTAGGGCCGCAGGTGACCGATCACTCGTCCAGCTCGGCCCAACGCTCAAGCAGCCCGTCCAGTTCGCCTTGGAGGCTTTCCAGCTGCGCCATCACGGCAGTGGTTTGCTCTGAAGGACGCTGATAGAAACCGGCCTCGGCCATCTCGGCAGTGAGCGCAGCCATTTGCGCTTCAACAGCGTCGATCTGCGCGGGCAGCGCTTCCAGCTCGCGTTGCAGCTTATAGCTGAGCTTCTTTTTCGCGACGGGCATTTCGGCCGCCGCGACGGGTGCTGCCTGAACCACGGCAGTGGCCAGCTCGGACTTGCCGGACTTGCTGTCGGTGACGCCCAGCAGACGCGGTGAGCCGCCCTGACGAATCCAGTCCTGATAGCCGCCAACGAACTCGCGGACCTTGCCCTCGCCTTCGAACACCAGGGTGCTGGTGACGACGTTATCGAGGAATGCCCGGTCGTGGCTGACCATCAGCACGGTGCCCTTGAAGGTCAGCAGCACTTCCTCAAGGAGCTCGAGGGTCTCGACGTCCAGGTCGTTGGTCGGTTCGTCGAGGACCAGCAAGTTGGCCGGTTTGCTGAACAGTTTGGCAAGCAGCAGACGCGCCCGCTCACCGCCCGACAATGCCTTGACTGGCGTCCGCGCCCGCTGCGGGCTGAACAGGAAATCGCCCAGGTAGCTGAGGACGTGACGGCTCTGGCCGTCGATGTCAATGAAGTCGCGCCCTTCGGCGACGTTATCGATCACGGTCTTTTCCAGATCGAGCTGGTGACGCAACTGGTCGAAGTAGGCGACGTCCAGACGGGTGCCGACTTCCACCTTGCCACTGGTGGGCTGGAGGTTGTCGAGCATCAGCTTGAGCAGCGTGGTCTTGCCGGTGCCGTTGGCGCCGAGCAGACCGATACGGTCTTCGCGCTGCAGGACCATGGAGAAGTCCTTGATCAGCATCGGGCCGCCCGGGTGAGCGAAGCTGACGTTGTCGAGCACCATCACCTGCTTGCCGGATTTGTCTGCCGTGTCGAGCTGAATGTTGGCTTTGCCGGTGCGTTCGCGGCGGTCGCTGCGCTCGACGCGCAATGCCTTCAGGGCGCGTACGCGGCCTTCGTTACGGGTACGACGGGCCTTGATGCCCTGGCGAATCCACACTTCTTCCTGGGCCAGACGCTTGTCGAACAGCGCGTTGGCGGTTTCTTCCGCCGCGAGCATGGCTTCCTTGTGCACCAGGAAGCTGGCGTAGTCGCCGTCCCAGTCGATCAGGCCGCCGCGGTCGAGCTCCAGAATGCGGGTCGCGAGGTTCTGCAGGAAGGACCGGTCGTGGGTGATGAACAACACCGCGCCCTGGAATTCCTTCAAGGCTTCTTCGAGCCAGGCAATCGCGCCGATGTCGAGGTGGTTGGTCGGTTCGTCGAGCATCAGCAGATCAGGCTCGGACACCAGCGCCTGGGCCAGCAACACGCGACGACGCCAGCCACCGGACAGTTCGGCGAGGGTCTTGTCGGCCGGCAGTTGCAGACGGCTGAGGGTGCTGTCCACCAACTGCTGCAGGCGCCAGCCGTCACGGGCTTCGAGGTCCGACTGCACGTGCATCAGCTTGTCGAGGTCTTCGGCAGTGACGATGTTCTGGCTCAGGTGGTGGTACTGAGCGAGCAGCTCGCCCACGCCGTCCAGGCCTTCGGCCACCACGTCAAACACGGTACGGCCGTCAGCGACCGGCAACTCCTGCGGGAGCTCGCCGATCTTCAGGCCGGGGGCGCGCCAGACATTGCCGTCGTCGGGCATCTGAATGCCTTTGACGAGCTTCAACATGCTGGACTTGCCCGTGCCGTTGCGGCCAATGATGCAGACCCGCTCACCACGGGCGATCTGCCAGGACACCTTGTCCAACAACGGCATGGCGCCGAACGCAAGGGACACATCGCTGAATTTGAGCAGGGTCATGAGCTTCTCCAAAAACCGGGCGCGCATTCTACCTGAGATAACCCGGCAGAGGGGCGGCTAATCGATGACAGGACGTCGTCCGGACCCGGTGGCCGGCCGATTGCAGGCCGGGTTTGTTTCCATCCATCACGACGGGCGAGGCAGCGCTTCAACCCGCGCGGGCAACAGGCTAAGCTAGCCGCACTTTTCACGATGCATCTGAACGGAAGTCTCATGCGCAGTCGTTTCTTCAGCCTTTTGTCCTGCCTGCTTCTGTCGGCCACCGCTGCCCAGTCCGTCCAAGCGGTCGATCTCACCACCCAGCGTCAGTATTACGATGAAGCCAAACGCGCTTTGGCCAAGGGCGACAGCGGCCCTTATCGCACCTATGCCGCCGCGCTGGCGGATTACCCCCTCGAGCCGTATCTGGCCTACGACGAACTCACCGCACGCCTGAACAGCGCGAGCGACGAGGAAGTCGAAAAGTTCTTCGCCGAGCATGGCGACCTGCCTCAAGCCAACTACATGAAGCTGCGCTGGCTGCGACTGCTGGCCTCGCGCGGTGACTGGCAGCCCTTCGTCAAGTATTACGACCCCAAGCTGAATTTCGTCGAACTCGACTGCCTGTACGGCTCCTATCAGCTCAGCCATAACCAGCGCTCGGAAGGCTATGCCAACGCCGAGAAGACCTGGATGACGGGCAAGACGCTGCCGGCAGCCTGCGACACGTTCTTCACCCAGTGGGCGGTCGAAGGGCAGCTGACCGAGCAGAAACGCTGGCAGCGTGCCAAGCTCGCCGCCCAGGGGCGCAACTACGCGCTGGCCAATCAACTGGTCAACAGCATGACCACCCTCGCGCCCCAAGGCCGTTTGCTGATCGCCGTGGCGCAGAAGCCGGAAATGGTCAACAACCAAGGCCAGTTCATGCCGGCCGACGAGGCCATGTCCGATGTGGTCGGGCTGGGCCTGCGTCGCCTCGCCAAGCAGGACCCGCAGCGGGCGATGGAGCTGCTCGACAGTTACGCGCCGGTGCTGCATTTCTCCCACGAAGAACAGGTGCAGATCGCCAAGGAGATCGGCCTGACCCTGGCCCGCAGTTACGACGGTCGCGCCCTTGAGGTCATGACCAAGTACGATCCGGACCTGCGCGACAACACCGTCACCGAATGGCGCTTGCGTCTGTTGCTGCGACTGGGCCGCTGGAGCGATGCATACGAGCTGACCCGTCGCCTGCCCCAGGACCTGGCGACCACCAACCGCTGGCGTTACTGGCAGGCCCGCTCCCTGGAGCTGGCCCAGCCCAACAGCCCACTGCTGCCGGGGCTGTACAAGGCGGTCGCAAAGGAGCGTGATTTCTACGGTTTCCTCGCCGCCGACCGCACCCAGACGCCGTACATGCTTAATAACAAGCCGTTGGCGATGAGTCAGGCGCTGATGACCAAGGTGCGCAACACCCCGGGTGTGCGCCGCGCGCTGGAGTTCTACGATCGCGGGCAGATCGTCGACGGTCGCCGCGAGTGGTACCACGTTACCCGTCGCTTCAGCCGTGACGAAATGGTTGCCCAGGCCAAACTGGCGTACGACATGCACTGGTACTTCCCGGCGATTCGCACCATCAGCCAGGCGCAGTACTGGGACGACCTCGACATTCGCTTCCCGATGGCCCACCGCGACACCCTGGTGCGTGAAGCGCAGGTTCGCGGGCTGCATTCAAGCTGGGTATTTGCGATCACGCGACAGGAAAGCGCGTTCATGGATGACGCCCGCTCCGGCGTCGGTGCCGCAGGCTTGATGCAACTGATGCCTGCGACCGCCAAAGAGACCGCACGCAAATTCAGCATTCCGCTGGCCTCGCCGGCGCAGGTGCTCGATCCGGACAAGAACATCCAGCTCGGCGCCGCGTACCTGAGCCAGGTCCATGCGCAGTTCAACGGCAACCGGGTGCTGGCTTCGGCGGCGTATAACGCGGGGCCGGGACGTGTCCGTCAGTGGTTGAGGGGCGCCAACCACCTGGCCTTCGACGTCTGGGTCGAGAGCATTCCGTTCGACGAGACCCGTCAGTACGTGCAGAACGTGCTGTCTTACGCGGTGATCTACGGCCAGAAGCTCAACTCGCCGCAGCCGCTGGTGGACTGGCATGAGCGGTTCTTTGATGATTTGTAAGGCCGCGCGGTCGTAGGACCGGCTTTAGCCGGGAAGACATCGGGCTGCACGGCGGAGATTCGCGGCGTGACTGCCGGCCTCTTCCCGGCTAAAGCCGGTCCTACAGTGCGAATCGAGTGCATTTTGTAGGACCGGCTTTATCCGGGAAAGCGTAAGAGCAAGCGCTCAACTACTCCAGCACCTCAACCTCCATCCCCACCTCGACCTGCCCCGGTCCATTACTCACCAGGTTCTGCCCAAACCAGATCTGACCCTCCCGCTCCCGATACGTCTTCAGCGTCGTCATCGGTTCGCGGTCGGCGCTACGTTCGCCGGTTGCCGGATCTATCGTCGTCAGAATGCAGCGCGAGCAGGGCTTTAACACCCGCAATTCAACGCCGCCAATTCGAATCCGCTTCCAGCCATCCTCCGCAAACGCCTCGGAGCCAGTGACAACCAGATTCGGGCGAAACCGCAGCATCTCCAGCGGGCGGCCGACCTTCTGCGATAAATCATCCAGCGAGGACTGGCCGATCAACAACAGCGGGAAACCGTCAGCAAACCCGACCTTGTCTTCGATCGCCCCGTAACCGGAAGGCAACCCGCGAGCGCGGGCCTTCGGCACATGCACCAGCCGTGTCGGCTTGCCCACCAGGGCACTGACCCAACGCGCCGCGTCTTCGCCCGCGTCCGGCACACGAAAACTATCGCGCCAGATCGTGATGCCGCGCAGATTGGCCTCTTCATCGGCTGGCACCGGCACATCCAGACTGCCCAGACCGGGGGCCGACAACGTCACGCCATCGCCCTGCCACAGCACCGACAGCTGCGACATCTGCGGCAGCACACGCTGGCTGTAAAAGCGCCCGGTGGCCTCATCCACCAGCATCCAGCGGCGATCACCACTCATGCCCAACTCATCGAAACTGGCCTGCTGCAACGGCTCGGCCATGCAGGATTTGAGGGGGTACCGATACAGTGCGCTGAGGTGAAACATGTACGCGTCCTTATGCCAGAGCGGAAAGCCACCACTCTATACGAGACGCCGGAAAACCAAGCGGTACAGATGCAAAAAAGCCCCTCCATACAGCAAGGGGCTTGAAACAGAACCGGATCAGTTGTCGAGCATGAGCCGCTCGCGGACCACATCGACCAGCTTGTCCGGCTGGAATTTGGAGAGGAAGTTATCGCAGCCGACCTTCTTGACCATGGACTCGTTGAAGCTGCCGGACAGCGAGGTATGCAGCACCACATAGAGGCCGCGCAGGCGGGGGTCGTTGCGGATTTCCGTGGTCAGGCGGTAGCCGTCCATTTCCGGCATCTCGGCGTCGGTAAACACCATAAGCAGCTTGTCGGTCATCACTTCGCCGGTGTCCGCCCAGCCCTTGAGCATGTTCAGGGCTTTCAACCCGTCACGGGCGACGTGCATTTTCACGCCGAGCTGACCCAAAGTGTCACGCAACTGCGAGAGCGCCACGTTGGAGTCGTCCACCAGCAGCACTTCGCGGCCAATGGCGCGGGTGAGGACCGGATCTTCCAGCTTGTCGCGGGAGACCTTGGCGCTGTACGGCACGATCTCGGCGAGGACTTTCTCCACGTCGATGATCTCCACCAACTGGTCATCGACCTTGCTGATGGCGGTCAGGTAGTGCTGACGCCCGGCGCTGGTCGGTGGTGGCAGGATCGCCTCCCAGTTCATGTTGACGATGCGGTCGACGCCGCCCACCAGAAAGGCCTGAACCGAGCGGTTGTATTCGGTCACGATGATCGTGCTCGAAGGGCCCGGCACCAACGGGCGCATGCCGATGGCCTGGGACAGGTCGATGACCGGCAGGGTCTGGCCGCGCAGGTTGACCACGCCGCACACGAACGGATGACGCTGGGGCATCAGCGTCAGCTTGGGCAGTTGCAGGACTTCCTGAACCTTGAATACGTTGATCGCGAACAACTGCCGGCCAGCCAGGCGGAACATGAGGATTTCCAGGCGGTTCTCACCTACCAGCTGTGTACGTTGGTCTACTGTGTCGAGAATGCCAGCCATCTGTTGCTCCTGGAGCAGGGTTCAAGTAAGTCCGCCTACCCTTTATCGGCAGCCCCATGACAGATCTTAATCGGAATAGAATGCGCATCGCGCAATTGATGTCACATTAACATCACAAAAGACCCGTCGACAGACCCGAGCGCTGGCAGACCGGCGAACGGCGTGGCTTTCAGACGCGCGGCCCGATGACGACCTGCTGCAGAGCGACACCGCGAGTAGGGGTAACCCTTAAGGGCAATCGGGGCGAACCCGATATTCGGCCTTCCCAATAGCCATTACTGTGACGCCCTTCTCGTAAATGAATGGAGTCAGGCATGCGGTTGCGCTCGCGGAAGTATCCCCCTCAGTGGCCGGCCGCCTTGCAACGGACCGTCCTCGCGAGCCCTGTGGGCAGATGATCGTCCGACGCGCTCATGCCGATTACCCCGCCCTGCCCGACCATTCGCAACAATCAGAAACGCCCTACAGACTTTCCAGTGCCTTCAACATTAACTTTGGACCACTCGCCCCACGCGACCTGACGTCGCCATTTGAGAAGAGTGGAGATTGCACATGCTGAACGGCAATGAATGGCAGCAGTTGCATGCAGAGTTTCTCAGCGATACCCAGACACTCATGTGCCGCGCCGATGAATGCCTCAGCCATCTGGAATTGATCAGCGATGATCGTGACGCGATGGAATGCCTGCTCACCACACTGCAACACATTGCCGGCGAGGCAGACACCCATGGTGTTGAAACCGTCTGTGGTTTCGCCCGCCAGTTGCGTTATCTCCTTTACTTCGCCCACGCTGCCGGGCAATTGCAGCCAAAGGCATTGCACACGCTAAAATGCTGCTTCGAGCTGATGGCCTGGCAGCTTGAGCTCATCGACCCCCAGACTGGATCGCTGGCGCTTGACGACTGCGAGCAGCGCGATTTGCTGGACGCATTCGCCTGCCAGTGCGGGGCCGGCACGCGGGCGCTCAACGTCGCCGTTAACCCGGGCTGGACGGTCAGTGGCGGGAAGTACGACGGGCTCGCACCCGAGCGTGCCGATCACCGTGAAGCGCCATGAATTGCTGCTGATAGCACCCATCGCACGCCCGTCCCGCACTTGAAAGGCTGGCTGAACGGACCCTCGGCGTTGTGATGGGTGTCAATCAGTGCTCAACCTCAGCCCTCAATAAAACCGACAATTAAGGTACTATCGGCGCGCTCGAAGGGACGCTTGAAGCAGCACTTTTTCGGTCCATTCGAACAGTCGTCTGGACGCGCTATACCCCTACACAGGAAGTTCAGCATTGGGTTGTTCGCAGTGCTCGTTCAAATGGCCTGACAGATCCGTCAGGTGTAGACATCCATTATCGATGGCTTCATTCGCTATGCATGGCAGCAGGAAATTACGTGGCGTTCATCGGATGAACCCCGGCAGCATGATTCGCTGGGCAGCCTTGCTCGGCCTGGCGACCACGGGCTGCAATGTGGTCGCGTATCTGGCGAGCGGCGCGCTGCCGCTGGGGTTGGCGCTTATCAACGGGCTGGCGTTTGCCGGCCTCTGCTACAGCCTGACCCGCCCGAACCGGACCATTCAGTTTCAGCCCAGGGAACTGGCCGAGCACATGCTGCAGGTTCAGGAAACCGAGCGGCATCGTCTGAGCCGCGAGCTGCACGATGACATCGGCCAGATGCTCACGGCGGCAAAAATGCAGAGTGACTGGCTTCAGCGCCGCGCTCCGCAGGCATTGCACGCGCAGTGCACAACGCTCATCAACACCCTCGATGAAACCCTGGCGAAGGTTCGCGACGTGTCCGCCATCCTCAACCCCCGCCAGTTGACCAGCCTGGGACTGGAAGCCAGCCTGCGCGCGCATTTGCTGCGCACGCTTTCGGCCACGTCCGTGCAGTGGAGCCTGGAATGCCAGCAGCGCCTGGACGGTATTCCCGAAGAAATCGCCGTGGCGGCCTTCCGGATTACCCAGGAGGCCGTCACCAACATGCTGCGCCACGCCCAGGCAAAAAACCTGCGCGTGCAACTGCAGCGTCGTCCGGAAGGGTTGTCGGTGAGCATTCGCGATGATGGCCTCGGGTTCGCCCCGGCGCTGAGCCCCGCTGGACAGGGACAGCGCGGTATGGCCGGCATGGCGGAGCGCGCGAGCCTGTTGGGCGGTGAATTGAGCGTCGCAAGCGAGCCCGGACAAGGCACCTCCATTCAGGCGTTGTTTCCGTGGGCGCCGCGTGTTCGCGGACGCGCCAATGGCAGCAAGCCGTGAGGGTCTGCAACGTACTGCTGGTGGATGATCACGCGCTGATCCGCGCCGGTGTTCGCGCGCTGGTGTCAGACATTCCGGGTTACGCAGTCATTGGTGAGGCCAGCGACGGCCATCAGTTGCTGGAAATGAGCCTGCAGCTGAAACCCGACATCATTTTGCTCGACATCTCCATGGGCGACAGCGACGGTCTGGAGGCCCTGCAACGCCTGCGCCGGACGCTTCCGCACAGCAGGGTGCTGATTCTGTCGATGCACACCGAGCCGTGCCTGATCATGGGCGCGCTGGCCAGCGGCGCCCACGGCTATCTTCTCAAGGATGCGACCGCCAGCGAGATCGAGCACGCGCTGAACGCCCTGCGCGATGGCGAACGCTACCTGAGCCCGGCCATCGCTCACACGGTCATCAGCCAGGCGCTGGTCAGCAGCCAAATCGCGCCTGCCGAACCCGCCGAGAACCACAACCTCACCGCGCGGCAGCTGGAAATCCTGCGGCTGGTCGTGCGGGGTACCTCCACCCGCGAGATCGCTGCCGGCCTCGGCCTGAGCGTCAAAACGGTGGAAACCCATCGCGCGCAAATCATGAAGCGGCTGCACATCTATGACGTGCCCGGGCTGGTGCTGTTCTGTGTGAGGGAGCGAATCATCAGCCTGGATGACTGACGGCGCCGGATGAGCACGCGGGCGCGGCTCATCCGACATTCCAAGGCTCAGGCCAGCTGTCGCGTCTGCCCCAGCAGCGGCGAATGCGACGGCAGGTGAACGCGCAACGCACCCGCTCGCGCCTCGAAACGGTTTGCTTCGCCGCTCAGGGGTTCGCCGTCGAGGTTGATATTCAGCCCCTGCGCCGACTTGAGCTCCACCCACGGCAGCCGCGCCCGAACGAACATGTTGTCGAGGCCCAGACCGCCTTCGAGCAGGCTCTTCAGGGTGCTCACCACCTCCTGGGGCGCTGGCAGAATGCTGATGTCCAGCAGCCCGTCATCGGCCAGGGCTTCCGGGCACAACGGATGGCCACCGCCCGCCTGACGACCGTTGCCGATCCCCAGCGCCAGCATCTCGCCCTTCCAGTGAAAGTCCGGGCCGTTGAATTCGCCGTAGGCGGCTTTCAACTCACTGAAGCGTGTGAGGCCGGTGAACAGATAGGCCGCACCGCCGAGGATCTTTTTCAGGTCTTCGGAGGTGTTGGCGGTGACCTGGCTGCCAAACCCGCCGGTGGCCATGTTGAGGAACATTTGCCCGCCCACGGCCCCCATGTCGACCGGGCGCGCCGGTACGTCCAGCAGGTCGAGGGCCTGATCGGGTTCCAGCGGCACGCCCGCCGAACGGGCGAAGTCGTTGGCGGTGCCCAGCGGCATGATCACCAGGCTGGCGTCGACTTCAGACAGCGCCAGCGCCTCCGCCACGTCCCGCAGCGTGCCATCGCCGCCACCGGCGATGATGTGCCGATGACCGGCCTCCAGCCCCTCACGTACCAGGCGCTGGGCATCCCCCGCTTCCCAGGTCACGCGCACGTCCAGTTCCCAGCCATGTTTGCGCTTGCGCTCCACCGCCTCGCGGACATCCTCGTTGAGCGCCTGCTTGCCGTGAAGAATCAGTAATGCCCTGCGCGCTGTCATATCCCTTCCTTCTACCTGTACGAATTGATGCGTGATGTGTTGACCGCGCCCGCTGCAAAAAAAGCCCGTGGGGGAAAAATCTTTTGAGCCAGTGTCCCGGATGAGAGACGTTTTAAATACCTCCGGACAGCCGTGAAATGGCAGGTCGAGAGCCCAGTGATGGCAAAAAGCCTTGCGCGGCAGGGACTTAGACAAGGCTGCTCCTCCTCTGCCCTGCGCCCCGATGCTGCCACTGCCACAGCCCTTACGGTCAGTGCCCCGCAAATAAGGGACGAGAGGCGTTAATTCTGCGTTACAGACCCTTGAAATGCATCGGAGGAAAGCGCTTAATCGACAAATAATTGGCTAATTTGACCGGCCCTGAATTAAAAGTCAGTAAATTGACTTTTAACCGATTGGCCTGGCATGCCGCCGAGTCATTGATTCACGGATCGAAAAGGCGAGAAACGACATGCAACTGATTCCCTGCATTATTGCTGGCGGCGCCGGCACCCGGCTGTGGCCTGTTTCACGGGAGGCGATGCCCAAACCCTTCATACGCCTGCCGGACGGCGAAAGCCTGCTGCAGAAGACGTTCAACCGCGCCAGCCAGCTGGACGGCGTTGGAAGCGTTCTCACCGTCACCAATCGGGATGTGTATTTCCGCACTGTCGATGACTATCGGCTGCTGAACAAGCACCAATTGGCGCTCGAGTTTCTGCTCGAGCCGTTCGGCCGCAACACTGCCCCTGCCATCGCTGCGGCGGCGCTGCACGTTCAGGCGCGCTACGGCGACGACGCGCAGCTGCTGATCCTGCCGGCTGACCAACTCATCAGTGACGTCGCCGCCTTCGAGACGGCCGTGCAAAGCGCACGCAAACTGGCCGACGAAGGCTGGCTGGTGACGTTCGGGCTGATTCCCTCCCGCGCAGAGACCGGTTTTGGTTACATCGAGAAAGGCCAGGCCCTCGGTGGCGAGGCCTACCAGGTCGCGCGCTTCGTCGAGAAACCCGACGCCGTCACTGCCCAGAACTATCTCGCAGGCGGTCTGCATTTGTGGAACGCCGGGATGTTCTGCATGCGCGTCGATGTGCTGCTGAACGAAATGGACACTCACGCGCCGGAAGTGCTGGCCGCCGTGCGCCATTGCCTGTCGCAGTGCAACACCAAGGAGGGCCGCAACGAGCTGCAGATCGAACTGGACAGCACGACCTTCGCCCAGGCACCGGACATTTCCATCGATTACGCGTTGATGGAGCGTTCGCAGAAGGTTGCGGTGGTGCCCTGCGAGATGGGCTGGAGCGATATCGGTTCGTGGCGCGCCATTCGCGAGCTGGCCCCGGCGGATGAAAACGGCAACCAGTGCAACGGCCAGGTGGTGCTGCACGACGTGACCAACTGCTACATCGACTCGAAAAAGCGCCTGGTGGGTGCGGTGGGTCTGGACAACCTGATCATCATCGACACGCCGGATGCTTTGTTGATCGCCGACGCCGATCGCAGTCAGGAGGTCAAGATCATCGCTCAGGAGCTCAAGCGTCAGGGTCATCCGGCGTATCTGTTGCACAACACCGTTACCCGGCCGTGGGGGACTTATACGGTGCTTGAGGAGGGCAAGCGCTTCAAGATCAAGCGCATCGTGGTGAAACCGCAGGCGTCTTTGTCGCTGCAGATGCATCACCACCGCAGTGAGCACTGGATTGTGGTCAGTGGCATGGCGCGCGTTACGAATGGCGAGAAGGAGTTCATGCTCGACACCAATGAGTCGACGTTCATTCAGCCCGGCCACACCCATCGTTTGGTCAATCCGGGGGTGATTGATCTGGTGATGATCGAGGTGCAGAGCGGGGAGTATCTGGGGGAAGACGATATTGTCCGGTTTACCGATGTGTATGGGCGGGTGCCTGAGGCTGCGAAAGCTTAGGCGTAGCCTCATTAGATCAAGATCAAGGGCGTCTGCCTGGGGGCAGACTGTTTCGCCTTCGGCGAGTTACTTTTAAAAAGCACTAAAAGTAACCAAAAGTGCCTGCTCTCGGTTGGGCCCGACTTCGTCGGGTTCCCTCACTCCGACGACGCTCCGTGGGCCCGCGCCGAACGGACATCCATGTCCTGACGGCGCTCTCGCGGCATCCATGCCGCTCGGCCCACTGCGCGTCGTCTGCGTTCGGCCTGCACCAAAGTCGCGATTGGTGTCGTCTGGGCATCATGTGTTTGAAGATCAAGATCAAAAGCAGATCAACAGCTTCCCGGCTGAAGCCGGTCCCACCACAGACCGCGCGCTCCCGTAGGACCGGCTTCAGCCGGGAAGCTTTTGATCTGCTTAAACGCGCCTTTGATCTTGATCTTCATACAAAAAAGGCTCAAACACCGCTAATCGCGACTTGGGTGCAGGCTGAACGCAGGTCTCGCGCAGTGGGCCGAGCCGCAGGGATGCGGCGAGAGCGCCGTCAGGACATGGATGTCCGTTCGGCGCGGGCCCACGGAGCGAGACCGGAGTGAAGGAACCCCGACGCAGGAGGGGCCCAACCAGGAGCAAGCACCCTTGGTTACTTGGGGTGCTTTTCCAAGTAACTCGCCGAAGGCGAAACCGAGGCCGTTAGGCCGACGCCCTTGATCTTTTTTACAGCGCCCCCGCGCCCTTGCCGCCCTTGACGTACTCAATAAACCTCATCACCGCCGGCGCCTTCTCGTGGCGTCGGTGGATCAGCGACAACGACGAGCTCGGCTGACAATCCTCAATCCGCCGATACACCACATTCGGCAAACGAATATGATCAACCACCGACTCCGGCACCACCGCCACCCCCTGCCCCAGACTCACCAACGCAATCACCGACACCAGCCCTCCCGGCTGCGGACCCAGCGTCGGCGCAAAACCGCCGTGGGCCGCCACCTCCAGCGTGCCGGAAATCTGCTCGGGGAGAATGAACGTCTCGTTCTGCAGATTCACCGCAGTGATGACCTTCAACTTGCCCAGCCACGAACTGTCCGGCAGCGCCAGGGCGAAACCCTCCGTCAGCAACTCCACGGCGCTCAAGGCATCCGGCAGCTGCATGGGAGAACGGATAAAACCCACGTCCAGCCGCCCCTCCTCGATCAGCCGCGGCAGCGTCGGCATCAGGTGCTCGTTGATGCTGAATTCAACCGCCCCATAGCGCTGCCGAAACTGACTGACGTGTTGCTGCAACACCCCGGAAAACACCGCTGAGGCGACGTAGCCCAACTCGATCCTGCCGGCCTCGCCACGGCCGGCGCGCTGGACGTTGTACTGCGCGGTCTCAAACTGCCGCACCGCAAGCTCCGCCTCGATCTGCAGCGCGCGCCCGGCCTCCGTCAGCCTCACCTCCCGCTGTTCCCGCAGAAACAGTCGGGTGCCCAAGGCATTTTCCAAGTCCTGAATCTGACGCGTCAGCGTCGGCGGCGCGATGCCCAACTGCTCGGCCGCGCGGGTGAAATGCCGATGGCGGGCGACCGCCAGAAAGTAGCGAAAATGGCGGATTTCCATGGAGCGTTACCTGGCAGGTAATGAAAACGCGAGGCGCGGGTAACAGAGCATAGGGCATATCCGCTTACTCTGTTGCGGCGAAGCACCACCCCGCCCCACTTCTTCACCACCCGCGTTAGTCCGCACCTAACAGCTTTCGGAGCGCCCGCCCATGTCTCGACCCAGCCCCCGCATGACCCTGCTCACGGCCTCCGGCGTGTGCGCGCTGATCGTGCTCGACACCAATATTGTCGCCGTGACCCTGCCGAGCATCGCGCGGGACCTGAATGCCGGGTTCGCCGACATCGAGTGGGTCGTCAGCGCCTACATGCTGGCCTTCGCCGCGCTGCTGCTGCCGGCGGGCAGTCTGGCCGATCGCTTTGGCCGCAAGCGCATGCTGATCACCGGGCTGGTGCTGTTCATTCTGGCCTCGCTGGGCTGCGGCGCGGCGCCGGACATTCTGTTCCTCGACATCGCCCGGGCGATCAAGGGCGTCGGCGCGGCGCTGCTGCTGACCTCGGCGCTGGCGACCATCGGCCACGTTTTCCACGATGAAGCCGAGCGCGCCAAAGCCTGGGCGTTCTGGGGCGCCTGCATGGGCGTGGCCATGACCGCCGCGCCCACGGTGGGCGGGCTGATCGCCGACCTGATTGGCTGGCGCTGGATTTTCTACCTGAACCTGCCGGTGGGGTTGGGCTTGCTGCTGATGGTGTTGCGTAACATCGAGGAGTCGCGCAACGAGCAGTCGGCGCGTCTCGATCCGTGGGGCAGCCTGTTTTTCAGCGCCAGCCTGCTGAGCCTGATCTGGGGCCTGATCGAAGCCAACCGAATCGGCTGGGACCACCCGCTCACGTCCATCCGTCTGGCAGCGGGGGCCGTGCTCCTCGTGCTGTTCGTCATCGCCGAGCGCCTGCAACGGCGGCCGATGGTCGATTTGCAGCTGTTCAACTACCCGCGCTTCATCGGCGCCCTGCTCGGGATGTTCGCATACGCCGGCTGCGCCCAGGTGATGATGACGTTGCTGCCGTTTTACCTGCAGAACGGCCTGGGCTTTAGCGCCATCGGCTCGGGACTGGGCATGCTGCCCTTCGCGATCACCATGTTGCTGCTGCCGCGCTTCGGGCCGACGCTGTCACGGCACCTGTCGCCGGCCGCCATGATGGCGCTGGGCCTGACCCTCGTCGGCATCGGCAACCTGCTGTGTGCCTGGGCTACAGGGATTGGCGGCTACCCGGCGTTCGCGGCGGCGATGGCGGTGACCGGTGCGGGCGCGGGCTTGCTCAATGGCGACACGCAGAAAAACATCATGGCCTGCGTGCCACGGGAACGCACCGGCATGGCGTCGGGGATGAGCACGACCATGCGTTTCAGCGCGATCATGCTGGCGATCGGCGTCTACGGCGCGCTGCTCGCCAGCCACACCCTCGGTTCGCTGAAAGACTCACTGGCGACTGTCGCGCCCCGTCTTCTCGATCAGGCCGAGCACATCGCCTCACGGGTGGTGGCCGGCGACATGCACGCCGCGCTGCAAACCATGGATGCCGGCGCGCGGGGCATGATTGAGCCGCTGGCCCGGGATGCCTTCGTCTCGGGCTTCGGCTCGGTGCTGTGGGTGGCAGGTCTGATCGCGCTGTTCGCGGCGGTGCTGGTGGGCACGTTGATGCGCAAACCGATTCCGCTGATGCACCTGAAAACCGCCTGATCGACGGAACCGATCAGGCCAGCGTCAACGGGCAGCGAGGGCCCACACCCGGGCGATATCCCGCGCGCGGTCTTGGAGCAACGTCGCCGCGTTGGCGCAGGCGAATTCCAGCGTCATCGGCCCGCTGGTCACCGCGAACGCGGCGCTGATGCCGTGGGCATAGAGGTCGGCGTAGCCCTCGCCCAGTGTCCCGGCCAGCACAATGACCGGCACGTTGTGGCGCTGCGCTACCCGCGCGACGCCGAACGGCGTTTTGCCGCGCAAGGTCTGGGCGTCGAAACGGCCTTCGCCAGTGATCACCAGGTCTGCACCCTCCAGCGCCTCGGCCAGCCCGGTCAGGTCGGCCACCACCTCCACACCGGGGCGGAACGACGCGTTCAAATAGGCCTTGGCCGCGAAGCCCATGCCGCCTGCTGCGCCGCTTCCCGGATATTCGCTCTCGTCGCGGCCCAGCGCCTGAGCCGAGTGCTCGGCGAAATGCCCCAGCGCTGCGTCCAGCGCCAGCACCTGTTCGGGCGACGCGCCCTTCTGCGGGCCGAATATGTGCGAGGCGCCTTGCATGCCGCAGAGGGGATTGTTGACGTCGGCGGCGACTTCGAACTGCACGCTGTTCAAGCGCGGGTCGAGCCCGGTCAGGTCGATTCGCGCCAGTTGCGCCAGGGCCAGACCACCGGCCGGTAGGGCCTGGTCGTCGTGATCAAGAAAGCGCGCGCCCAGCGCCGAGAGCATGCCAGTGCCGGCATCATTGGTCGCGCTGCCGCCGATGGCCAGAATCACCCGCTCGGCGCCGGCATCCAGAGCGGCCTTGATCAGCTCGCCGGTGCCGAATGTGCTGGTGGTGGTTGCGTCGCGCTGGTCCAGGCTCAGCAGTTGCAAACCGCTGGCCATGGCCATTTCGATGATCGCCGTGCGCGTTTCGGCCAGCCACCCCCACTGTGCCTGCACCGATTGAGTCAGCGGTCCGCTGACCTGATTGCTCATCCATTCACCGTCGCACGCCGCCAAGACCGCTTCGATGGTGCCCTCCCCGCCATCGGCCATCGGGCACTCGACCAGTTCTGCGTCTGGCCAGACATCCCTCAGCCCGCGGGCAATGGCTTGGGCGACACTCTGGGCGCTGAGGCTGTCTTTGAACGAGTCCGGGGCGATGACGATTTTCATATTGTTCTCCTTGTCTGAGGGCCGATCTTCGCACCGTGGGGCGACTTTACCGCCTTACGCATGCACAACAGGTGTCTCTCTCGGTTGTTCATACGAACAAAGCCGCGAAAGCCTCTTACCTGACCACCATCTGCGCGCCTGCCAGCTTAGGGGACTGATTTATTTACAGCGCTTCACCGTAAATCAATCTGTCCCCGCCCCCCAAAAGTCCCTCACCTGGCCACCATCTGCGCGCCGAGGTACAGGCGCAAGAGATCTTCGGTCCGGTAGGGATCACAACCGGTCAGTTCGGTGATTTTCTCAAGCCGGTAACGCAGGCTGTTGCGATGGATGCCCAGCGCGTCGGCGCAGGCCTGGCTTTCGCCGCTGTAATCGAACCAGGCGCGCAGGGTGTCGAGCAATTGCGGGTTGTCGAGCAGGCGCTGGATCGGCTCGGCGATGCCTTCGGCCAACCAGTCGTGGCGGTTGCGCCAAAACAGCAGCGCGACGCGATGGCTGCCCAGACGCAGGAGTTTGACGGCCGGCCGCAGGTGGCGTGCGTATTCGAGCAGGTCGCGGGCGGCGGTGCACGCGGCGCGCAGGGAGGGGAGGTCTGACGATGGCTCGACGGTCGCCATGCGCTGAACGGGCCAGCCCTGCTCGTCGAACAGCTCCAGCAACAAGGCGTCGTCACGGTCCTTGCCCAGCGCGCGGCACCAATAAATCAGACCCGGCTCGCACGGCAGGCACCAGCTGTTGGCGTAGCGCCCCGACAGCCACGCACTCATCGCAGCGGCATAGGTCGCGTCTTCAGGCAGTTCGAGCAACACGGCCTGGCGCGGCAACTGCGGCTGCAGACCCAACTGTTCAGCTTCGGCGACCAAGTGGGCAGCGCTGTCGCCGAGCAACAACCGCGACAGCAAGTCTTCACTGCGCTGATGCCGCCACTGCTGATCAGCCTGCTGACGTCGATGCTCCATGAGCATCTCGGCGGTCATCTTCACCAGTTCCGCGTAGACCCGCACCTCATCCGGCTCGCCGGTGATACCGAGCACGCCGATCAGTTTCTGATCCAGCATCAACGGCAGATTCACCCCCGGGCGCACGCCGTCGAGCTGCCGCGCCGTGTGCGAATCGATCTCCACCACGCGGCGGTTGGCGAGGACCAGTTGCGCCCCCTCATGCCGGGTGTACAACCGCTCCGCCTCGCCGCTGCCAATGATGATGCCCAGGTAATCCATGACATTGACGTTGCACGGCAAAATCGCCATCGCCCGGTCGACGATGTCCTGGGCGAGGGCGTGGTCAAGGGCGAACATGAGGGGTGGCTGCACAGCAAAGGGAATGAGGGTTCATACACATCAGGTCTTGTTTTTGTGGGTGGTGGGGAGTCTGCCTGAATTTTTCCAAGACTTCTCGCGCCAGTCCTGAGTGCATCGATATCCAACAGCGAGAGGCCGTGGCAGAGTGCGACCGTACCTTTATGGCCCTATCGAGTAATGCCTATTTATGTTGAGAACTGCCATCAAAAAGCTGCACCGTGTCACCCTCCTCCTCTGCGCCATGACCCTTCAGGCCTGCGCCTCCAGCGAGCCGCCTTTGGGGCAGGCGAGTTTTGCCGAGTATCGCCAGCAGACCATTGACTGGATGCAGGAGAACCGCACCTTTCAGACGACCGATCACCCTGCCGAGATCGAATGGAATGCGCCTCGGGAATGGCGACCCAAAGCGCCAGCCACACGGGGGATTCTGTTGGTCCATGGCTTGGGCGACTCGCCCTGGTCGTTCAATGACGTCGGCGAGGCGCTCGCCGCGCAGGGGTTTCTGGTGCGCACGGTTTTGCTGCCGGGGCATGGCAGCAAGCCGGCGGACATGCTGGGGGTGACGCTCAAGCAGTGGCAGCAGGTGGTGCGCGAGCAGACGCAGCTTCTTGAGCGGGAGGTGCCGACGGTGTATCTGGGCGGGTTTTCGACCGGGGCGAATCTGGTGCTGGATTACGCCTACGAGCACCCGAATATCGCTGGCCTGGTGCTGTTCTCTCCGGCCTTCAAACCTGCCAACACCTACGCCTGGGTTACTCAATACATCGGCTGGTTTCGCCCGTGGCTGGCGAAGCCGGATGATGGCGTGCGCCCGATGCAGACGCCGGTCCGCTACCTGAACGTGCCCACCAACGGGTTCGCCCAGTTCTATCGCAGCGCGCTGCTGGCGCAGAAGCATCTCGACAAAGGGGCCTACGACAAGCCGGTCTTCGTCGCCATCACCGAGCACGATTCGGTGCTGGACACCGGTTACGTGCTGGACACCTTCAACGCGCGCTTCATCCACCCCTTGAGCCGACTGATCTGGTACGGCAACGAACCGGCACCGGGGCAGAAAAACCCGAAGGTAGTGGTCCGCAACGACTTCCTGCCCGAATACCGCATCGCCCGGTTCTCGCACATGGGGCTGATGTTTTCCCCGGCAAATCCGCTGTATGGGGTAAATGGCACTCAGCGGATCTGCTGGAACGGCCAGTCATCCGCCGACATGCAAAAGTGCCTGAATGGCGAGCCGGTGTGGTATTCCGATTGGGGCTATCGAGAGCCAGGCAAGGTCTTCGCGCGGCTGACGTTCAATCCGTATTTCGAGTGGCAGTCGGGGGTGATGATGGAGGTGCTGGCGTACCCATAGTGGGACCGCGCACGCTTCGTAGGACCGGCTTCAGCCGGGAAAAGGCCGGTGTGAGCGCCACGAATTTTGCGGTGTGACGCCCGACGCTTTCCCGGCTAAAGCCAGTCCTACAGGATGACCGCGTTCAAACAGTGGGACCGGCTTCAGCCGGGAAGAGGCCGGTGTGAGCGCCACGAATTTTGCGGTGTGACGCCCGACGCTTTCCCGGCTAAAGCCAGTCCCACAGGATGACCGCGTTCACATAGTGGGACCGGCTTTAGCCGGGAAGAGGCTGGTGTGGGCGCCACGAATTTTGCGGTGTGACGCCCGACGCATTCCCGGCTAAAGCCAGTCCCACAGGATGACCGCGTTCACATAGTGGGACCGGCTTCAGCCGGGAAGAGGCCGGTGTGAGCGACACGAATTTTGCGGTGTGACGCCCGACGCATTCCCGGCTAAAGCCAGTCCTACAGGATGACCGCGTTCAAACAGTGGGACCGGCTTCAGCCGGGAAGAGGCCGGTGTGAACGCCACGAATTTCGCGGTGTGACGCCCGACGCTTTCCCGGCTAAAGCCAGTCCTACAGGACGACCGCGTTCACATAGTGGGACCGGCTTCAGCCGGGAAGAGGCCAGTGTGGGCGCCACGAATTTCGCGGTGTGACGCCCGACGCTTTCCCGGCTAAAGCCAGTCCCACTGTTTGACCGCGTTCAAACAGTGGGACCGGCTTCAGCCGGGAAGAGGCCGGTGTGAGCGCCACGAATTTTGCGGTGTGACGCCCGACGCTTTCCCGGCTAAAGCCAGTCCTACAGGACGACCGCGTTCAAACAGTGGGACCGGCTTTAGCCGGGAAGAGGCCGGTGTGAGCGCCACGAATTTTGCGGTGTGACGCCCGACGCTTTTCCGGCTAAAGCCAGTCCTACAGGACGACCGCATTCAAACAGTGGGACCGGCTTTAGCCGGGAAGAGGCCGGTGTGAGCGCCACACATTTCGAGCGATAAAGACCTTCACTCAACCGGCGCCAGCCGTTCTCGGCTGTTGCTCAGGTGCGTCCACATCGCGGCGCGGGCGGCGTCGGGGTCCTGGCGGCGGATGGCGGCGAGGATGGCTTCGTGTTCGAGGTTGGCCAGATACGCACTGTGGGTGAGGCTCGCGCCGGCCCGCTCGCTGGTGGCAATGCGGCTGCGGGGTATGACGGCGATGCCGAGGTTCTGCAGGATCTCCACGAAATAAGGATTGCCGGTCGCTTCGGCGATCAGCAGATGAAAGCGCCGGTCCGCTTCGACGCAGCTGTCCTCCTTGGCCAGCAGGTCCTGATAATCATCCAGCGCGGCGCGCATCGCCGTCAGCTGGGCCTGACTCCGGCGTTGCGCGGCCAGGGCGACGGCCTGGGTTTCCAGGCCCATGCGCAGCTCTATGATGTGCCGCACACTGAACGCCGTCTCCACCTTCAGGTGCAGCCCGCTCTGCTCCGAACGCGCCAGCACGTAGGTGCCTTTGCCCTGATGGGTCTCGACCAGCCCGGACGCCTGCAATTTGGAAATCGCCTCACGCACCACCGTGCGGCTTACGCCGTGCTCGCGGACAATCTCGCTCTCGGACGGCAGTTTCGCGCCGGGCGCAATGGTGCCCATCAAAATCCGCTGACTCAGGTCGGTGACCAGGTCCGTCGCCAGGCTGTGTTGGCGTCGCTTGGGTGGCAAGGGTCCGGTGCTGTTCAAAAAAGGTCGTCCTATAAGTATTGAAATAACGACGGCTGGCAACGCCTGCCGTCCACTTGTATTTTCCTGACACCCCAGGCTCGTCACTCGTATCAAACCACTCGCTGGAAACCCAGGGCGAAACGACCGGGGCCCTTGGAAACACAGCCACTCAGCACCCCATACCCACTCATCCAACTTGTCAGACAAGCGAGACTAGCCCGACGAAATACTTCCCGCAAGCCCCGCAAATACGGTTGCCAAGGCGATCATTACTTGTATGATGACTGGCAACAGGGCCTACACACCTTGTCACACACAACTTGCTTAATTACCCGCATAAAAATAATCAGTGGGAGTTACCAGAGTGAACACATCCTCATCACGGGCGGATGACGCCACCGATTCCGTCCTGCAATCGGCGGTCTCGAAAGTCAAACGACACATCCTGCCGCTGTTCGTCATCATGTTCATCGTCAACTACATCGACCGGGTCAACATCGGCTTCGTGCGTAGTCACATGGAACATGACCTGGGTATCGGCGCGGCCGCCTACGGCTTCGGTGCCGGCCTGTTCTTCATCGCGTATGCGATGTTTGAAGTCCCCTCCAACATCCTCCTGCAGAAAGTCGGCGCGCGCATCTGGCTGACCCGCATCATGCTGACCTGGGGCATCGTCGCGGCGTGCATGGCGTTCATCCAGACCGAAACCCACTTCTACATCCTGCGCTTCTTGCTGGGCGTGGCCGAAGCCGGGTTCTTCCCGGGCGTGATCTACTACTTCACGCGCTGGTTGCCCGGCGTCGAGCGTGGCAAGGCCATCGCCATCTTCCTCAGCGGCTCGGCCTTTGCGTCGGTGATCTCCGGCCCGCTCTCCGGCCTGCTGCTGCAGATCGACGCGCTGGGCTTCCACGGCTGGCAGTGGATGTACTTCATCGAAGGCATGTTCTCCGTCGGCCTGTGCTTCTTCGTCTGGTTCTGGCTCGACTCCAAACCCCACGACGCGAAATGGCTGACCGAGGCCGAGAAAGACGCCCTGGTCAACACCATCGACGCTGAACAGAAAGCTCGCGAAGCGGCCAACCCGGTCAAGCTGTCCATTGGCAAGCTGCTCAAAGACCCGCAGATCATCCTGTTCTGCCTGATGTACTTCTTCATCCAGCTGACGATCTACGCGGCGACGTTCTGGCTGCCGAGCATCATCAAGAAGATGGGCGATCTCACCGACTTCCAGGTCGGTCTGTTCAACTCGATCCCATGGTTCATCGCCATCGTCTGCATGTACGGTTTTGCCTCGCTGTCGGCCAAGTGGAAACACCAGCAGGCTTGGGTCGCCGTTGCCCTGTTGATCGCGGCGGCCGGAATGTTCATGTCGACCACGGGCGGTCCGGTGTTCGCCTTCGTCGCCATCTGCTTCGCCGCGATGGGCTTCAAATCGGCATCGTCGCTGTTCTGGCCGATCCCCCAGGGCTATCTGGATGCACGGATCGCCGCCGGCGTCATCGCGTTGATCAACTCGGTGGGCAACCTCGGCGGCTTCGTTGCGCCGACCACCTTCGGCATCCTTGAACAGCAGACCGGTTCGATCCAGGGCGGCCTTTATGGCCTGACCGTCACCTCGATCATCGCCGCCATTCTGGTGTTTACCGTGCGCACGACGCCCAAGCCCGGCGCGGTGCCGGTGGCCAAGGTCGACGTCACACCCAGCCACACTTGAGCCAAGCGCTTGGGCCCTGAGCTCTGAGCAATGAAGACCGTAAAGACAGCGCCCCCGCCGCGCTGGGTACTCACAAGGATTTAGACATGAACACACAGCATTCCGGCAGCACCCCCGTCATCACCGACATGCAGGTCATTCCGGTGGCCGGCCACGACGACATGCTGCTCAACCTCAGCGGCGCCCACGGTCCGTATTTCACCCGCAACATTGTCATCCTCAAGGACAACGCCGGCCACACCGGCGTGGGTGAAATCCCCGGCGGCGAGAAAATCCGCCAGACCCTCGAAGACGCCCGGTCCCTGGTGGTCGGCAGCAGCATCGGCAACTACCAGAAGATCCTCAACGACGTGCGCCGCAACTTCGCCGAGCGCGATGCCGGCGGTCGCGGCCTGCAGACCTTCGACCTGCGCATCACCATCCACGCGGTCACCGGCATTGAAGCTGCAGTGCTGGATCTGCTCGGTCAGCACCTTGAGGTGCCGGTCGCGGCGCTGCTCGGCGAGGGCCAGCAGCGTGACGAAGTGAAGATGCTCGGTTACCTGTTCTACGTCGGTGACCAGACGAAAACCAACCTGCCCTATCGCACCGAAGCCGACGCGGACAACGAGTGGTTTCGCGTCCGCCACGAAGAAGCCCTGACCCCGGAAGCCGTCGTGCGTCTGGCCGAGGCGGCTTATGCGCATTACGGTTTCGAGGACTTCAAGCTCAAGGGCGGCGTGCTCAGCGGCGATGCGGAAATCGAAGCGGTGACGGCGCTGGCCGAACGTTTTCCGAAAGCGCGCATCACCCTCGACCCGAACGGCGCCTGGTCACTGAAAGAAGCGGTGCGTCTGTGCCGCGATCAGCACAAGGTGCTGGCCTACGCCGAAGACCCCTGTGGCGCAGAGAACGGTTACTCGGGCCGGGAAGTGATGGCTGAATTCCGTCGCGCCACCGGCCTGCGTACCGCCACCAACATGATCGCCACCGACTGGCGCGAAATGGGCCATGCCATCCAGCTTCAATCAGTAGACATCCCGCTCGCCGACCCGCACTTCTGGACCATGCAGGGTTCGGTGCGCGTCGCGCAGATGTGCAACGAATGGGGCCTGACCTGGGGCTCGCACTCCAACAACCACTTCGATATCTCCTTGGCGATGTTCACCCACGCGGCCGCCGCTGCGCCGGGCAACATCACCGCCATCGACACCCACTGGATCTGGCAGGACGGCCAGCGCCTGACCAAGGCGCCGCTGCAGATCATCGGCGGCAACGTTCAGGTGCCGAAGAAGCCCGGGCTGGGGGTCGAGATCGACATGGACCAGGTGGCCAAGGCCCACGAGCTGTACAAAGGCATGGGCCTCGGCGCGCGGGATGACAGCGTGGCGATGCAGTTTCTGGTGCCCAACTGGACATTCAACAACAAGCAGCCTTGTCTGGTTCGCTGATTCAGTGATTTCAACCGGTCAACCTCCCACTGGACGGGCCGGTTAACAGATTCACCTAAACTGCCAAATGGCGACCGGCGCGTAACCCCTTGCGCGCCGTTTTTCTTCATCATCTGCTGTAGCGGCCGCGTGCTACTGTTCGCGCATCTCACTGCCGTGAATTCCTCTATGTCCCGCCTTGCCAAGACCCACCCCCGCCTGACCATCGCCACCCTTGTGGGCGTCGCTGCCGGTATCGCCAGCGCGTTCGTCGCCCCCGACATTTCAGTGATCAGCAAATGCCTGATCGGCTGGAACGTCGCCGGCTGGCTGTACATGGCGATGATCATGCGCCGCACCTTCAAATCCAGCGCGGAAGACGTGCGCCGGGTGGCCGAAATCGAGGACGAAAACGCCGGCGTGGTGCTGTTCGTCGTCTGCGTGGCGGCCATTGCCAGCCTGGCGGCGATCATCCTCGAGCTGGCCGGCATTCAGGACATGAAGGACGCCGATAAAGCGCTGCATTACGCCTTCACCGGCTTCACCATCCTCGGCTCCTGGCTGCTGATCGGCGTGGTCTTCAGCCTGCACTACGCCCGAGTGTTCTACACCTGGAACGGCGACAAGCCGGCGTTGCGCTTTGCCGATGGCGAAGAGAACCCGGACTACTGGGACTTTCTGTATTTCTCCTTCACCTTGTGCGTTGCGGTGCAGACCTCCGACGTCGGCGTCGCCACGCGCGGCCTGCGCAAAGTGGTGCTGGCGCAGTCGCTGATCGGGTTCGTGTTCAACACCTCGATTCTGGGGTTCTCGATCAACATCGCGGCGGGGTTGTTTAACTGACATTCAGCGCAGGTACCGGCACCTTCACGAGCAAGCTCACTCCCACACACGGACTTCCAGACCGCCCCGCGCAGGCGTACTGTGACCGCCACAAATCCAACATCGCTGCTGAACGAGGCCTCGCTCAATGACTCAGGATTCCGGGCTGAAGATTGCCGTACTCGACGACTGGCAATCGGTCGCCGAACACGTTGTGGACTGGACCGTATTGCAGCGGATCGGCGAGGTCAGTTTTCTCCATGACTACCCGGCGGATACCGACGCCATGGTCGCCCGCCTCAAGGACTTTCAGATCCTCTGCGTGATGCGCGAGCGCACGGTTTTCGATGACGCCCTGCTCAGTCAGCTGCCGAACCTTAAACTGCTGGTGACCGGCGGCATGCGCAACGCGGCGCTGGACCTCAAGGCCGCCGCGCGCCTGGGCATCACCGTGGTCGGCACCGACAGCTATAAGTACGCGGCGCCTGAACTGACCTGGGCGCTGATCATGGGCGTGACCCGCAACCTGGTCGACGAAGCCAATTCCCTGCGCGCGGGCGACTGGCAGATCGGCATCGGCAGCGACTTGTACGGCAGGACCTTGGGCATCGTCGGGCTGGGCAGCATCGGCCAGAAAATCGCCCGCTACGGCAAGGCTTTCGACATGAAGGTGATCGCCTGGAGCGAGAACCTCACCGCTGAACGGGCCGCCGAGCACGGCGTGACCTACGTCAGCAAGCAGGAACTGTTCGAGCAAGCGGACGTGGTCTCGGTGAACCTGGTGCTCAGCGAGCGCAGCCGCGGGCTGGTCGATGCCGATTCGCTAAACCGCATGAAGCCGACGGCGTATCTGGTGAACACCGCCCGCGGGCCGATCGTCGACGAGGACGCGCTGATCGAGGTGCTCAAACAGAATAAAATCGCCGGCGCCGCCCTGGACGTTTACAGCGTCGAGCCGCTGCCCGCCGATCACCCGTTTCGCACGTTGCCCAACGTCCTGGCCACACCCCACGTGGGCTACGTGACCGAGAACAACTACCGGATGTTTTTCAGCCAGATGATCGAGGGCATTCAGGCCTGGCACGCCGGCGCGCCGATCCGCGTGTTGGCCTGACCGCGAACCGACTCATTGCCCCAAGACTCACTGCATCAAGGACTCAGATGATGACCACGCCGCTTTTCCGATTGCCCTCCGACCCACGCGCCGCGTTGCTGGTGATCGACATGCAATATGACTTCATGCCCGGCGGCGCGCTGGCCGTGGCCGAAGGCGATGCACTGGTGCCGTTGATCAACCGCCTCGGCGCGCAGTTTCGCAACGTGGTCATGGCCCAGGACTGGCACCCGCGCGGGCATGTGTCGTTTGCGTCGAGCCACGCCGGGCGCGCGCCGTTTGACAGCATCACCCTGCCCTACGGCGCGCAAACGCTGTGGCCCGATCACTGCGTGCAAGGCAGCCACGGTGCCCGGTTGCACGCCGACCTGGACATCACCCACGCACAGTTGATCCTGCGCAAGGGCTGCAACGCCGGCATCGACAGCTATTCCGCGTTTGTCGAAGCCGACCGCACCACGCGCACCGGGCTGGCCGGCTACCTGAGCGAGCGTGGCATCGACAGCGTGTTCGTGGTCGGCCTCGCCCTGGATTTCTGCGTGGCCTGGACCGCGCTGGACGCCAGGACGGCGGGTTTCAACACCTGGGTGATCGCCGATGCGTGCAAGGCCATCGACCTGAACGGCTCGCTGGACCAGGCCTGGAAAGACATGGCCCTCGCGGGCGTCAACCGGATCGACAGTGCAGAGCTGACTGACTGACTGAATACATTGCCGACACTGGGAGCGTGACCGGGGTGGCGCTCCACTTTGCTCACGAAGAGGCCGGGACATTTAGCCACTTACTCTGTGGGCTGAAAGTAAGTCTTCGCGAGCAGGCTCGACTCCCACAGGATGGTGGACTGACTCAATATTTCGGCCCGTTCCTAGGACCTGTGGGAGTGAGCTTGCTCACGAAGAGGCCGGGTCATTCAGCCACTTTCTCTGTGGACTGAAAGTAAGTCTTCGCGCGCAAGCTCGACTCCCACAGGATGGTGGACTGACTCAATATTTCGGCCAGTTCCTAGGACCTGTGGGAGTGAGCTTGCTCACGAAGAGGCCGGGACATTCAGCCACTTACTCCGGCGGCTGAAAGTAAGTCTTCGCGAGCAAGCTCGACTCCCACAGGATGGTGGACTGACTCAATATTTCGGCCAGTTCCTAGGACCTATGGGAGTGAGCTTGATCACGAAGAGGTCGAGACATTTACCCACTTACTCTGGCGGCTGAAAGTAAGCCTTCGCGAGCAAGCTCGACTCCCACAGGATGGTGGACTAACTCAATATTTCGGCCAGTTCGTAGGACCTGTGGCAGTTTTTAACCCTCCCACATCGCAAAGCGCTTCAACCCTTCCCCCTCCATCCGGTAGCGCACCCACTCGTCCTGGGGCTCGGCGCCGATCGATTTATAGAAGTCGATCGCCGGCTGGTTCCAGTCCAGCACGCTCCATTCCAGACGGCCGCAGCCGCTGTCGTGGGCGATCCGGGCCAGATGGCGCAGCAGCTTCTTGCCCGCGCCGACACCCCGCTGCGCGGCCGACACGTACAGATCCTCAAGGTACAGGCCCTTGCGACCCAGCCAGGTGGAGTAGCTCAGGAAGTACACGGCGAAACCGATGGGCTGGCCATCCAGCAGACAGATCAGCGCCTTGGCCGGAGAGGCTTCGTCGAACAGACTGCGCTCGATGTCGGCGACACTGGCCTTGACCTCGTGCTCGGCTTTTTCGTAGATCGCAAGCTCGGTGATGAAGCCCAGAATGACGGCGGCGTCGGCACGGGTGGCGTCGCGAATGAGAAGGGTCAAAAGAGGTTCTCCCACATCAATGAAAAGGCTGCCGCCGTTGGCGAACGACGGGTAACGGATTGTGTCTCAAGCAGCAGCGCCGCGCAGCAAGCATGTGCAAGCGAACCGTCGCCTCCCGAGCACTCTTGAACCGAGCACTCTCCCAAAGAACACGTTTCAACGTGCACTGACACCCAAAGGATCGCCATGGAACACGAACCAGACGGCAAGACCCCCGGCCTGACGCCGGAAGAAGAACGCGACATCGACGAAAATCAGCCTCCCCGGGCCGCCGTCCTTCACGAAACCATCCGCATGCAGGGCGATCAGGAGCTGGAGCGCAACGTCGCTGCGCTGTTCTGGTCGGCCCTCGCGGCCGGGCTGACCATGGGCCTGTCCCTGATGGCGATGGGGTTGTTGAACTCGCGACTGCCCGATGCCGAAGGTTTCAAAGTCATTGCCAGCCTCGGCTACAGCGCAGGGTTTCTGGCGGTGATTCTTGCTCGTCAGCAACTGTTCACCGAAAACACCCTGACTGCCGTGTTGCCAGTGATGAGCAAACCGACGCTGAACAATGTCGTGCGTCTGTTGCGGCTGTGGACCGTGGTGCTGGTGGGCAACCTGTGCGGCACGTTGCTGGTGGCCTACGTCATGCTGCATCTGCCGATCTTCGACACCAAGACCGATCAGGCCTTCCTCGAAATCGGCCGCAAGGTGATGGAGAACGACACCTGGCAAATGTTCTCCAAAGGCATCATTTCCGGCTGGATGATCGCCACCATGGTATGGATGATCCCGTCCATGGAAAGCGCGAAGATCGGCATCATCGTGATGATCACCTACCTGATGGCGCTGGGGGATTTCACCCACATCGTCGTTGGCTCGGCTGAGGTGTCTTATCTGGTGTTCGCCGGCGAACTGCCGTGGAAGGATTTCTGGATGATCTTCGCCGGCCCGACACTGGCCGGTAACATCATCGGCGGCAGCTTCATTTTCGCCTTGATCAGCCATGCGCAGATCCGCAGCGAAGGCGAAACGCCGGACAAGAAAGGCAAAAAGAAAGCGCTGGACGAAAAGCTGAAGCAAGAGCTGGGTCAGCCCAAAGCAGAATCGGATCGCAAAGGCGCGTAAGGCAACTGTAGGAGTGACCGGGGTGGCGCTCCACCTTGCTCGCGAAGCGTCCGACCAGACAAAACATGGTCGCATGACGGAATGCATTCGCGAGCAAGCTCACTCCCACTAATCGACAGCACGATCAGAATTCTCCAGCGTGCCCCTCCCCTCGGCTAGCACCAAAAAGTCCCTCATGCCCTTCTTAAATTATTTTTAAGAAATCCCGACTACGTTTAAAGGCAAAATGCAGGCTTCTGTCCTCTCACGTGGCCCTGACCTCACATGACGCGAATTCTGACAATCGAAGACGATGCCGTCACCGCGAAGGAAATCGTTGCCGAACTGAGCAGCCACGGCCTGCAAGTGGACTGGGTCGACAACGGTCGCGAGGGCCTCGTCCGTGCGGTCAGCGGCGATTACGACCTGATCACCCTCGACCGCATGCTGCCGGAAGTCGACGGCCTGGCGATTGTCACCACCATGCGCGCCCTGGGCATTGCCACGCCCATTCTGATGATCAGCGCGCTGTCGGACGTCGATGAGCGGGTGCGAGGGCTGCGGGCCGGTGGCGATGATTACCTGTCCAAACCCTTCGCCTCCGATGAAATGGCCGCGCGCGTGGAAGTCCTGCTGCGCCGCAGTAATCCGGTGACCCAGGCCGAGACCATGCTCAAGGTCGCCGACCTCGAACTCAATCTCATCACCCGCGAAGCCAGCCGCGCCGGGCAGCCCCTTAACCTGCTGCCGACCGAATACAAGCTGCTGGAATTCCTGATGCGCAACAGCGGGCAGATCATCACCCGCATGATGATTTTCGAAGAAGTCTGGGGTTATCACTTCGACCCGGGCACCAACCTGATCGACGTGCACATCGGTCGCTTGCGCAAGAAAATCGATCCCCCTACCCTGACGCCGCTGATACGTACCGTTCGAGGCTCAGGTTATGTCATTGCCGAACCCGTCTAAGGGCTGGCGCTCCTCCAGCAGCCGGCTGCTGGCGCTGTACAGTTTCCTGTTTGTGGCCTGGAGCAGCATCCTCATGGGGGTGCTGTACTGGGAAGTCACCAGTTACCTCAACACCCTCGCTCGCCATTCGCTGATGCAGCGTCAGCAGTTGTTCTCGCGCTTTGAAGGCGCGCAGCTGGACGATGCGTTGCGCACCAGCGACAAATTCGACATGCGCTCGGTCGACGCCTACGGCCTGTTCGACAAGAACATGAAGCCCATCAGCGGCCCGATCCAGAGCATTCCCGACGGCCTCAAGCTGACCGGCGAAATCCAGGAACTGAACACCTGCATCGATTCCGACGACCCGGACCTGCCCAGCTCGGGCTGCGACGCCGTGGCAATCCATACGCTGGATGATCGCTGGCTGATTCTGGTGCGCGACAACGGTTCGCTGTTCGCTGTGACCACGCTGATCCTGCGCGCGCTGCTGTGGGGAATTTCGCTGACGATCATTCCGGGCATCGCCGGCTGGCACCTGCTGGGACGCCGGCCGCTCCAGCGCATCAGGGCAATCCAGGCCAGCGCCGAAGCGATCGTCACCGGCGACCTGGCCCGCCGCCTGCCGGTGTCTGACCGACGCGACGAACTGGACATGCTCGCCGACATCGTCAACGCCATGCTCGACCGCATCGAGCGCCTGATGAACGAGGTCAAGGGCGTCTGCGACAACATCGCCCACGACCTGCGCACCCCGCTCACCCGCCTGCGCGCGCAGCTGTACCGGATTCAGCAGCAGTCGCCGGAAGACTCGGCGCTGGGCGAGCAGATGGCCCAGGTGATCGCCGACGCCGACACGCTGATGGCGCGCTTTCGCGGATTGCTGCGGATTTCCGAACTGGAGGATCACCAGCGGCGTTCGGCTTTCGGTCAGCTGGACCCGCAGCCGTTGTTGCAGGAGCTGCACGATTTCTACCTGCCGCTGGCCGAAGAAGGCCGTGTCTCGTTGCAGCTGAAAGTCGCCGAGCACCTGCCGCCGATGGTGGGGGATCGGGCGTTGCTGTTCGAGGCGTTGTCGAACCTGCTGAGCAACTCGATCAAATTCACCCCGCCGGGCGGCCAAGTCCTGCTCATCGCCCGCGCCGAAGGTGACACCACGTTCATCGAAGTCCAGGACACCGGCCCCGGCATCCCCGACGCCGAACGCGAAGCGGTGTTCAAGCGCTTCTATCGCAGCGAAAACGGCAATCAGCAAAGCGGCTTTGGCTTGGGATTGTCCATCGTCGCCGCCATCGTCAACCTCCACGGCTTCAAACTGCGCATCGGCAGCAGCCCGTCCGGCGGCGCGAGCCTGGTGCTGGAATGCCGACGGGTGTTGGCGTTGGGGTAAAAAGACTGGGGCTGCAAGCTGCAAGCAAAACGACAAAGCCGCCTCGAGGGCGGCTTTGTTAATTGGGGGGCGGGGTTACATTTTCCGGGCTTGCTCGATGATCTTTTCCTGCCGCGCCCAGGCTTTCTCCATGACATCCAGATAAACCCGCTCCTTCTCCTCGAAGGTGGCGTTGCGGACGAAGTCGGAAAACGGCGTCGACTTCACTGTTTTGAGTTTTTGTGGAGTAGCCATTATTCGTACCTCCTGGAATTCAGCCTGCGTTCAAGCGATGCCCGATCATAGGTTTCGGGTATGTGGGTGTCAATTTGCTGGATGTTCTGCCGGTAAGACTTGGTAGAACCATCATGATTCTTGATAAAAACATCCACGGTCACTGCATGGCCAAACTCGTATTTCAAACGGTTCACCACCTCCCGAGCCGCAAAGTATTGATCCACGAACCCCTGCATAGGGATGTTCCGGCCCTCCACTTTCTCGCGCGCCTGAACGAACTCCCAGGCTCTCTCGGGGTTTTGATAGACATAGAGCACCAACACGAACCGACCCTGCTTGAGCGAGCGCCGGATGTTGAGTGAAACCGTGTCGAAATTCGATGCCGTGCCGTCCAGCAGAAACGATTGCTGCAGCCGCAACGCCTCATCGTGAACGGCAGACACCAAATCAGAAACCGCTCGTTGAAACAGAGAAGAATTACTTCCCGTGTAGCCGGGCAATTCGGCGCGATAGGTATCCGGGTCGATCCGCAGCACTGATCCGCCGAATCGGCCGAGAAACTCCAGGGATGCTTCGGTTTTACCAGCCCCGGGTGAGCCCGCCATAAACACCGATACAGGCGAATCCTCCGAAAGGTATATCGAAGGATCCGTCAGCCTCTTTGCAATCTCCTTCCGGTTCGCCTTGGCAAAAACAACAGCCTCTTCTGATATCCGTCGATCATCCGTATCCACAGTCACCCATCCTTTTATGAAGTCACGACAGTCCAGCGCCGCGCAGTATTCACGGGCGCTTCGACTGCGCCTATCCGACGTCACAAAACGAAACAGGATGCGCTGGCGAGCATTCACAGATGTGGATTCGGATGACGCGCCGTCTTCCCCATCACCCCGGCATACAGGTGAAATCCACGCTGTGCCCCAGGGATTTCCCTTTCGCATCTTCAAGTTTCACCCGGTATTCCTCGCCCAGGCTGGACTCCACCAGTTTGTAATGCTCGCCCGCCTGGAACTGGCTGAATTGGATACCGGTCTGGCAGTTCATCTCTCCGTTGTCGCCGCTGCGTTCGACGATCAGGTTGACGTCGAGGGTATGGGCGCCGGGTTTGACTTCGAAGAAGCGGCCGTCATTCAGCCGCTTGCCGTCCAGGTCCTCGGCCATCAGCACGTCGGCGGGCTGTTCCTGCAAGCTGATCCACGCCTCGCTCGGGTCGGCTTTTGGCATGGGACCGGCGCAGGCGGAGAGCAACGCGACCAGACTGAACATAGGAACCAGCAATAACGATTTGGCTTTCATGACACGACCTCGGCAGTTGAAAAAATCCCTGATGTGAAGGGTGGAATTTCGAGGGGCGCAGGGTGCGTGGGCCGCGGATGAACAACAAATGAATCCAGCATGAAAGCAACCTGCTCACCGCACTAACGTTTTGTTCATCTGGCTGAAAGCCGCGTGTTAGGTACGTCCACCAACACTGCGCCCATTCGAAATGGGAGGTTTACGGCATGCTCGGGCTGGTCAGGACTGCATTGCTAAAGCCGTACACGTTTATCGTGTTGGCGATTTTCATCTGCATCGTCGGGCCGATGGCGGCCCTTAAAACGCCCACCGATGTGTTTCCGGACATCGGCATTCCGGTGGTCGCGGTGGTCTGGCAATACGCCGGTCTGTCGCCGGACGCCATGGCCGGTCGGGTGATCTACACCTATGAGCGCTCGCTGAGCACGACGGTCAACGACATCGAACACATCGAGTCGCAGTCGCTGCCCGGCATGGGCATCGTCAAGATTTTCTTCCAGCCGGGCGTGGATATCCGCACCGCCAACGCGCAAGTGACCGCGGTCTCACAGACCGTGCTCAAGCAAATGCCGGCGGGCATCACGCCGCCGCTGATCCTCAACTACAGCGCCTCGACCGTGCCGATCCTGCAGATGGCCTTTTCCAGCCCAACGCTGTCGGAAGCGAAGATTCGCGACCTGGTGCAGAACAGCGTCCGCCTGCCCCTCAGCGCCGTGCCGGGGCTGGCGATGCCGACGCCCATGGGCGGCAAGCAGCGGCAGATCACCCTGGACCTCGACCCGCAGGCGCTGGCCGCCAAAGGCCTGTCCGCGCAAGACGTCGGCAACGCACTGGCCGCCGGCAACCAGATCATCCCGGTGGGCACGGCGAAGATGGGCAGCGACGAATACACTGTGCTGCTCAACAACAGCCCCAAGGCCATCGACGAACTCAATGACCTGCCGATCAAGACCGTCGACGGCGCGCTGATCACCATCGGCCAGGTGGCCCACGTGCGCGACGGTTCGCCGCCGCAGACCAACATCGTGCGCATTGATGGCCGCCGCGCCGTGCTGATGCCGGCACTGAAGAACGGCAACATCTCGACCCTGTCCATCGTCGACAACATCCGCAACATGCTGCCGCTGATCAACGAGACCCTGCCGCCCGCCCTGAAAACCTCGCTGCTGGGCGACGCCTCGGTGTTCGTCAAAGCGTCGGTGGGGAGTGTGGCCCGGGAAGGCATCATCGCCGCCTTGCTGACCAGCGTTATGATCCTGCTGTTCCTCGGCAGCTGGCGCTCGACGCTGATCATCGCCGCGTCGATTCCCCTGGCGGTGCTCTCGGCGATCGCGCTGCTTTCCGTGACCGGACAAACCCTGAACGTGATGACCCTCGGCGGCTTGGCGCTGGCGGTGGGGATTCTGGTGGACGACGCAACGGTGACCATCGAGAACATCAACTGGCACCTGGAGCAGGGCAAGGCGGTGAAGGACGCGATCATGGACGGCGCGCGACAGATCGTCGGCCCCGCCTTCGTGTCGCTGCTGTGCATCTGCATCGTCTTCGTGCCGATGTTCAT
Organism: Pseudomonas sp. AK106; assembly: GCF_053903055.1. Lineage (NCBI taxonomy): Bacteria > Pseudomonadati > Pseudomonadota > Gammaproteobacteria > Pseudomonadales > Pseudomonadaceae > Pseudomonas > Pseudomonas sp. AK106. The sequence continues at coordinate 2,080,491 of NZ_CP096426.1, read as the reverse complement.
GCTGCAAGGGATCGCCGGCTTCCTGTTCCGACCGATGGCGCTGGCGGTGATCTTCGCCATGGCCAGCTCGTTCCTGCTGTCGCGCACCCTGGTGCCGACCCTGGCGATGTTTCTGCTCAAACCCCACGTGCTGGAAACCGGCCCGGGCCATCACCCGGAAGACCCGTTCATCAATCACCACGAAGGCGATCAGCATGGCCGACAACGCAACCTGATCCTGCGCGGCGCGTTGAAGTTTCAGCAGGGTTTCGAGGCACGTTTCTCAGCGATTCGCGACACCTACCACGGCCTGCTGGGCCTGGCGCTGAAGCGGCACAAGTCATTCCTCATCGGCTTTCTCGCCTGCGTGCTCGCCAGTTTTGCGCTGCTGCCCAGCCTGGGCGAAGACTTCTTCCCGGCCACCGACGCCGGGGCGCTGTCGATGCATGTACGCCTGCCGCTGGGCACCCGCATCGAGGAAAGCGCGGCGGCCTTCGACCGCATCGAGCAGCGCATCCGCGAGATCATCCCGGCCGACGAACTGGACACGGTGATCGACAACATCGGCATCCCCCTGAGCGGCATCGACATGGCCTACAGCAGCAGCGGCACCATCGGACCGCAGGATGGCGACATTCAGGTCACCCTCAAGGCCGATCACGCGCCAACCGCCGATTACGTCAAACGCCTGCGCGAAGCCCTGCCGCAAAGCTTTCCCGGCAGCCAGTTCGCCTTCATGCCCGCCGACATCAGCAGCCAGATCCTCAACTTCGGCGCCCCGGCTCCGCTGGACCTGAAAATCTCCGGCCCCAACGGCGACGCCAACCGCGCCTACGCACTGGAACTGCAGCGCCGTTTGCAGCATGTGCCGGGCATCGCCGACCTGCGCATTCAGCAATCCACCGGTTACCCGTCGTTGCAGGTGAACGTCGATCGACTGCGGGCCAAGCAACTGGGGATCACCGAAAAAGACGTCACCACCAGCCTCGGCGCTTCCCTGGCCGGGACCTCCCAGGTGGCGCCGACGTACTGGCTGAACCCGAAAAACGGCGTCTCGTATTCGGTGGTCGCGGCGACACCGCAGTACCGTCTCGACAGCCTGCCGAGCCTCGAAGCCCTGCCGATTACCGGCAGCAACGGGCAGTCGCAGATTCTCGGCGGCCTGGCGACGATCAGCCGCGCCGACAGCCCGGCGGTGGTCACCCACTACAACATTCAGCCGACCCTGGACCTGTTCGCCAACGTGCAGGGCCGCGACCTCGGCGGCGTGGCGGCGGACATCCAGAAGGTCATCGACGAGACCGCGCACCTGCGGCCCAACGGCGCGACGGTCAGCCTGCACGGACAGATCGATGCGTTGCATGAAGCGTTCAGCGGTTTGAGCCTGGGCCTGCTCGGCGCGGTAGTGCTGATCTACTTGCTCATCGTGGTCAACTTTCAATCGTGGATCGATCCGTTCGTGATCATCACCGCCCTCCCCGCCGCGCTGGCCGGCATCGTCTGGATGCTGTTCCTCAGCGGCACGTCGCTGTCGGTACCGGCGCTAACCGGGGCGATCCTCTGCATGGGCGTGGCCACCGCCAACTCGATTCTGGTGGTGAGTTTCTGCCGCGAGCGCCTTGCCGAACACGGCGATGCCCTGCTCGCCGCGATGGAGGCTGGCTACACGCGCTTCCGCCCGGTGTGCATGACCGCGCTGGCGATGATCATCGGCATGCTGCCGCTGGCGATTTCCCAGGAACAGAACGCGCCGCTCGGCCGTGCGGTGATCGGCGGCCTGATCCTCGCCACCACTGCCACCCTGCTGTTCGTGCCGGTGGTCTTCAGCCTCGTCCACCGCCACTCAACACCCTTGCCTGCGAATGCCCTTGATGGAGAAACATCCCATGTCGTCTGAACACGCCCCTTCGCGCAAACGCCTGATGTTGCTCGGCATTGGCGGCCTGACTTTGGCGGCGCTGCTGGTCGCCAATGGCCTCGCCGCACGCACCCGCGAGGCACACGCCGTCGACGCCTGGACCGAGCGGCAATCGGTGCCCGTTGTCAGCGTTGTCGTGCCGACCCAAAGCGACCAAGGCAACACCCTGCGCCTGCCCGCGCGCCTCGAGGCCTGGAGCAATGCGGCGATCAACGCGCGGGTCAGCGGTTACCTGAAAGACTGGGACGCCGACATCGGCAGCCATGTGCAGGCCGGTCAGGTACTGGCCCACATCGACAGCCCCGAACTCGACCAGCAACTGGCTCAGGCCCGGGCGCGTCTGGCCCAGCAACACGCCAGCGCGCGCATCGCCCAGACCACGGCGGCACGCTGGCAGCACCTGCTGACCACCCATTCGGTGTCGCAACAGGAAGTGGATGAAAAAGTCTCCACCGCCGTCGCCGCCAATGCCGATGTGCAAGCGGCAAACGCCGACTATCAAAGGATCGTGGCGCTTGAGGATTACAAGACCATTCGCGCGCCATTCAGTGGCACTGTCACCACGCGCAACACCGACATCGGTCAGTTGATCAAAGCCGATGACGGCGGCGCCCGCCCGCTGTTCAGCCTCGCCGACACCCATCGCCTGCGGCTGTATGTGCCGATCCCGCAGAACTACGCCAGCGTGGTCCGCCCCGGCATGCAGGTTCAGCTAAGCGTGCCCGAGCATCCTGGTCAGACCTACAGGGCGACATTGCTGGGGGATTCCACGGCGGTGGATCCGCGCTCCGGCACCCTGCTGGCCCAGTTCATCGCCGACAACCCGGACGGCGCGCTGATGCCCGGCGACTACGCCGACGCCACGCTGCCGGTAAACAACGCCAGCGGCGGGCTGAGCATTCCGGCCAGCGCGCTGATCTTCCGCGCCAAAGGCACCCAGGTTGCCACCCTCGACCGCACCGGCCATGTGCACCTGCGCGACATCCACATCGCGATGGATCTGGGGGACCGGCTGATCATCGATCAAGGCCTCAAGCCGGCCGATCACGTCATCGATAACCCGCCCGATGCGCTGCGGGAGAACGATGCCGTGCAACTGGCGGACGCCGGAGGTAACCATGCGTACAAGGCTTGAAGCGCTGGCGCTGGCCGTCGCCGTGACGCTGCAGGGCTGTTCGCTCGCACCGGTTTATCAGGCGCCGGCGGTTCAACTGCCCGCGCATTTCGCCGAGGACGCCGGGCCCTGGCATCCGGCGCAGCCTGCCGATACGGTGCAAGCCCAGTGGTGGGAAGCGTTCGAGGACGCGCAACTGAATGACCTGCAACAACGGCTGCTCAATGCCAACCCGGATTTGACGGCCGCGCTGGCGCACTACGACGCCGCGCTGGCGTATGCGGCTCAGTTGCACGCGGGGCTGATGCCTCAGGTTAACGCCAGTCTGAACCCGATTCGCCAACGGCAGTCGGATCGACGACCACTGCGCAGCGGCACACAGCCCTCGATCTACAACAGCGACACCGCCGGGTTCAGCCTCAATTTCGACCCGGACCTGTGGGGCAAAATCCGCAACCAGGTGGCGGCCGGCGACGCCCAGGCCCAAGCCTCGGCGGACGATCTGGCGGTTGCGCGCCTGAGCCTGCAACGCCAGTTGGCGACGCTGTATGTGCAGGTGCGCGGGCTGGACGCGCAAAGCCGCATCCTGCAGACCTCGCTGGACGATTACACCCAGGCCCTGCAACTGACCCGCGATCGCTACGAGGGGAAGATCGCGTCGGCACTGGACCTGACCCGTGCGCAAAGCCAGCTCGCCGAGGCCCGGGCGCAGCTCGATGACGTCAACGCCCAGCGCGACCTCAGCGAACACGCCATCGCCGAACTGGTGGGCGCGATGCCCGGAGATGTTCATCTGGCCCAGAACGCGCAACCGCTGAAACTGCCCGGCATCCCCCACACTTTGCCCGGCAGCCTGCTGCAACAACGCCCCGACGTCGCCGCCGCAGAGCGCCGGGTGTTCGCCGCCAACGCCAACATCGGCGTGGCGAAAGCGGCGTGGTACCCGGACTTCAGCCTGACGGGCCTGCTCGGCGGGCAAACCCAGGGCAGCGGCAATCTGCTGGCGGCAGCCAATCGTTACTGGGCGCTGGGGCCGCTGGTCAACCTGCCGATTTTCGACGGCGGCCGCCGCAGCGCGAACGAGCGGCAAGCCAAGGCCGAATTCGAAGAAGCCGCCGCGCACTACCACAGCCAGGTGCTCAAGGCGGTGTGCGAGGTGGAAGACAATCTGGGTCAGCTGCGCGATCTGCAGCGTGAATCCGAAGACCAGCACGCCGCCGTCGACGCCGCACAAAGCGTCGAACAGATGGCGATGAGCAGCTATCAAGCCGGGGCCGCGAGTTACCTGGATGTAGTGACCGCGCAAACTGCGGCGCTTCAGGCACAACGGCGGTTGCAGGTGGTTGAGACCAGCAGATTGCAGGCCAGTGTCGGGCTGATGGCGGCGTTGGGTGGGGGGTGGAAAAGCGGGTGAGTTTGTCGGCGCCGGCGCTGATCTTCCCGCTGAAAGATCCCGGGACACGTGGGAGTGACCGGGGTGGCGCTCGATCCTGTTCACGAAGAGGCCGAGGCATTCAGCCACATTCTCTGCCGGCTGAAAGTAAGTCTTCGCGAGCAAGCTCGACTCCCACGGGATGGTGGTTCGGCTCGATATTTCGGCCAGTTCGGGGGACCTGTGGGAGTGAGCTTGCTCACGAAGGGGCCGGGGCATTCAACCACTTTCTCTGGCGGCTGAAAGTGAGCCTTCGCGAGCAAGCTCGACTCCCACGGGATGGTGGTTCGGCTCGACATTTCGGCCAGTTCGGGGACCTGTGGGAGTGAGCTTGCTCACGAAGGGGCCGGGGCATTCAACCACTTTCTCTGGCGGCTGAAAGTAAGTCTTCGCGAGCAAGCTCGACTCCCACGGGATGGTGGTTCGGCTCGATATTTCGGCCAGTTCGGGGGACCTGTGGGAGTGATCGCGGTGGAGGTCCACCTTGTTCACGAAGACTCATTGATGGGCAATGACTCAGGCAGATCATTGTTGATTCCTAATAAAAGCTTAAGAAACTCACTCCCGGACTCTCCGAACTCCACCCCTGAACCTGGCAACCCAAAGGAGTCCCATAGTGGATAATCTCCGACCCGGCTGACTAACCCTGCCCGGAGAGGATTGGCCACGATATAGCGGGCGAAGTGAATCAGATCATCCTTATGGCGTGCGGCTGCATCGTGATATCCAGGCTGCCACAGTCGCCCCTGATTGCCGGTGACCCTGTTCACCGCAATGGCGGTCTTCGACTTGATTCGCTGAACAATGCCCGCAAGAGAGCCATGATGAAGCTTCACTAACCAGTGAAAATGGTCAGGCATCACAACCCACGCCAGCGTTTTTTTCAAATCCGCACTCGTGCACCTCTCTCATTTCCTTTACGAGCAGCCGACCCACCCGCCAATCACTAAAATCATCTCTCATACGGTCAACCCGGGAGGTAACCAGATAGATCCTCCCCATTTCGGAATACCGCCCTATGCGCAAGCTGTGCGAACGCGCTTTCGTGACCATGCTGACTACCTCGACTGTGGATGCACAAACCACGGTAGCCGCTTCATGAGCCATGCCTGTGAGGGTGTATTTCACGCTATGTCCTGTTCATCCAACGCGGATGCACCCGGCCGCGCAAACAACAACGCCTCCACAAGGGAGGCGTTGGGTCTTACAGGTCGAGGGCTATGAAGCACGCACCTCAGGCAAGATCAAAGCGGTCCAGCTCCATCACTTTGGTCCACGCAGCGACGAAGTCCTCGACGAACTTCTGTTGCCCGTCCTCACTGGCGTACACCTCAGCCACGGCCCGCAACTGGGCGTGTGAACTGAACACCAGGTCGACGCGGGTGCCGGTCCATTTGACGGCGCCGGTGTTGCGGTCGCGGGCTTCGAACAGCTGGTCGCCACCCGACACGCCCTTCCACTCCACCCCCATGTCCAACAGATGCTTGAAGAAGTCGTTGGTGAGGACACCTGGCCTTTCGGTCAGGACACCGTGCTGGCTGTGGCCGGCATTGATGTCCAGCACGCGCAGGCCGCCGAGCAGGACGGTCATCTGCGGTGCCGTCAGGTTCAGCAATTGGGCCTTGTCCACCAGCAGTTTTTCCGCCGAAACGCGGTAATGGCCCTTGAGGTAATTGCGGAAACCATCGGCGATGGGCTCGAGGAAGCCAAAGGACTCGACGTCTGTCTGCTCTTGCGAAGCATCCGCACGCCCAGGGGTGAACTGCACGGTGACGTGATGACCGGCATTTTTCGCCGCCTGTTCGATACCGACGCTGCCGCCGAGAACGATCAGATCAGCCAGCGAAATCTGCTTGCCGCTGGACTGGGCGCTGTTGAACTCATCGCGGACACGCTCCAGTGCTTCCAGCACGACCACCAGATTGGCCGGCTGGTTGACCGCCCAGTCTTTCTGCGGGGCAAGACGGAGACGGCCGCCGTTGGCGCCACCACGTTTGTCGGAGCCACGGAAGGTGGACGCCGCCGCCCAGGCAGTGCCGACCAGTTGCGAAACCGACAGCCCGGACGCGATGATTTTTTCCTTCAGTGCGGCAATGTCGCTGGCGTCCACCAGCGGGTGGTTGACCTCCGGAATCGGGTCCTGCCAGAGCAGTTCTTCGCCTGGCATTTCCGGGCCGAGGTAACGGGCCAGTGGCCCCATGTCACGGTGGGTCAACTTGAACCAGGCGCGGGCGAACGCGTCGGCCAACTGGTCGGGGTTTTCCAGGAAGCGACGGGAGATCAGCTCGTAGGCAGGGTCCACGCGCAGGGCCAGGTCGGACGTCAGCATGCGCGGTTCCTGGCGCTTGGACGGGTCATGGGCATGAGGAATCCTGCCCGCGCCCTCGCCATTCTTCGGCCGCCACTGATGGGCGCCGGCCGGGCTCTTGGTCAGCTCCCACTCGAAGCCAAACAGGTTTTCCAGGTATTCGTTGCTCCAACGGGTCGGGGTCGAGGTCCAGGTCACTTCCAGACCACTGGTGATGGTGTCGCCGGCCTTGCCGGAGCCGAAACTGTTACGCCAGCCCAGGCCCTGTTCTTCAAGGCCTGCGGCTTCCGGCTCTGCCCCGACGTTGTCCGCCGGCCCGGCACCGTGGGTCTTGCCGAAGGCGTGGCCACCCGCGATCAAGGCAACGGTTTCCTCATCGTTCATGGCCATGCGGCCGAAGGTCTCGCGAATATCCCGCGCCGATGCGGCAGGGTCCGGCACGCCTTCCGGGCCTTCAGGGTTCACGTAGATCAGGCCCATCTGCACGGCCGCCAGCGGGTTTTCGAGATTGCGCTCACCGTTGGCGGTGCGGGTCTGTTCTTCGCTGTGATGCTCCGGCTCGGCAACCAGCGTGCCCTCGCCCGGCTGTTGCATGTCTTTGTGCGCGCCGTAACGGTCTTCACCGCCGAGCCAGGTGGTTTCGGCGCCCCAATACACGTCCTCGTCCGGTTCCCAGACATCGGCGCGCCCGCCGGAATAACCGAAGGTCTTGAAGCCCATGGATTCCAGCGCCACGTTACCGGTGAGCACGATCAGGTCGGCCCAGGAAATCTTGCTGCCGTATTTTTGCTTCACTGGCCAGATCAGGCGGCGTGCCTTGTCGAGGTTGACGTTGTCCGGCCAGCTGTTGAGCGGCGCAAACCGCTGCTGCCCGGCCCCTGCACCACCACGGCCGTCACCGGTGCGATAGGTCCCGGCACTGTGCCAGGCCATGCGAACGAACAGTGGACCGTAATGCCCGAAGTCGGCAGGCCACCAGTCCTGGGATTGCGTCATGACCTCAAGGAGGTCGCGTTTGACCGCGGCAAAATCGAGGCTCTTGAATGCTTTGGCGTAGTCGAAGCCCTCGCCCATCGGGTCAGTCAAGGAGGAGTGCTGATGAAGAATCTTGAGATTCAGCTGGTTCGGCCACCAGTCACGGTTTGTCGTCCCGCCTCCGGCTGCGTGGTTGAACGGGCATTTCGATTCAGTCGACATGGTCTAATCACCTTCTTGTTTACTTTTTACTTTTCAGCCATCTGCGAGACGGCTAACGCTAGCACTCGCACAAGACTAGCCGACTCGGGCCAATCGTCTAATAGGCAAATGTTTTGGCGACCATAGAGTGATTCTGTTAGCGGAGTATTTAACCCGGATGCTTGTATTTTCCGGCGCTTGGGCCTAACTGTACGTGGAGCATCACGTGCAGATTGCAGCATCAGGTGCAGAGCCGGCGTCGACCGGCGTTTTGATCACCGTGGCAACATCCAGGAGATTTTGGCATGGCCACCACCGCTTCACTGGCCCCGCTGTTCCGGCAATCAGTGGGCTTTGATCGCTTCAATGATTTTTTCGAATCTGCCCTGCACAGCGAAATCAACGCCAGCGGCCCCCCTCACAACGTCGAACGATACGGCACCGATCATTACCGAATCGTGATCGCCACGGCCGGGCTCGCCGCTGCCGACCTTGACCTGACCCTGGAAAGAAACGTCCTCACGGTTTGCGGGGGTGAGGCGCACACCGACGGCGGCGTGACCTACCTGCATCAAGGCATCGCCCACGGCCCGTTCCGGCTGGTCTTCCATCTGGCCGATCACATCGAGGTACAGGGTGCGACGTTCAAGAATGGTTTGCTGATCGTCTTCCTTCTGCGCGTCGAACCCCAAGGGGCCAAGGCGAGACGGATCAGTATCCACAGCCCGGGGGATGATCCCGACCGGCCGCACATCAGCCGGCCTTGATCACGTTGATATACCGCCTGATTTATCTGGATCAGGCTTGGATCAGCGCGAAATCAAACAGCACCCGGGGTGCCTCGATCAGCAGCGAGCGCATCAATTGGGCGGTGCAGCCCAGGGCCTGCAACTGCTCGACCACCGAGCCATAGCTCACCGCGTGTTCATGCTGAGTGTGCGGCCAGTCACTGCCCCAGACCAGCCGCTGCCTGCCGAACGCATCGATCAATAACGGCAGCGCGGCACGGGCGAAATCGAGGTTTTCCCGGGCGCTGCCTTCCAGCCGGTAAATGCCCGACACCTTCATCCACAGTTGACCGCTGCGGCCCATCTCCAGCATCTGGCGAAAGCCGGGCTGTTCGAGGCCCAGTCGGGCATCAGGCCGGCCGAAGTGGTCGATCACGATCTTCATCCCGAAGGGCATCAGCCCGGCCAGCAGCGCCGGCATATCGGCGACGTGGCGGTGCACTTCAACGTGCCAGCCGAAGGCTGCGATGTGCCCGAAAAACACCTGCCACTGCGGCTCGGAAAAGTCCGGCAGCGCCTTGCCCATCAGGTTCAGACGCACGCCGACGACGCCCAGCCTATCCATCTCGTCCAACGCGGCGCGGCTGATGTCACGCTCGACCACCACCACACCGCGCAGTTGACCCGGCGCCTGCTGAAGGGCGTCGAGCAAGTAGCGGTTATCGGTGCCGAGAAAACTCGGTTGCACCAGCACGCCATGGCTGAGGCCGTGCTGATCAAGTTGATGTCGGTACATCGCCAGCGTGGCGTCGTAGTCGGGTGAATAGCGTCGTGCCGATGCCAGGTCCAGCTTCCTGCTGAATATGTGTGCGTGACCGTCGATACCAAGGATGGACGGAGGAAGCGCGGAAAAAAGGTCGGACATGGATCTCATCTGTCAAAAGGTGCGCGACGCAACAGGCGGCGCGCGGAAGGAAAACTCAGGCGCGGGCGGTTTCGCTGCGTGTCTCTGCGGCGGCGCCGGCCATGGGGCTGGCTTCCAGGCTGCGACCGCGGGTTTCCGGCAGGCACAACGCGGCAATCACGGCGACGCCATAGGCGATCCCGGCGTCGATGCCGATGGCCGAACCCAGCGACATCGATTCGCTCATGTGGCCCACCAGAAACGGGAAGACCGATGACAGCACGCGGCCGAAGTTGTAGCAGAAGCCCACTCCTGCCCCGCGCACGTCAGCCGGATAAAGCTCGTTGAACAGCGCGCCGAGGCTGGCCGGGATGCCGGCGGCAAAGAAGCCCAGCGGGAAACCCAGGAACAGCATCTGCGTGTTGGTCAGCGGGAGGAATACGTAGCACTGCACGGTGATCACGCAGCACAGGGCGAACAGCACGATGTTCAGACGACGGCCGATGCGGTCGATGAGAAAGCCGCTGGCGATGCAGCCGCACCAGAACGCCACGATGATCACCGCCAGGTAGCCGCCGGAGTTGAGCACCGAGAGGTTGCGTTCGGTTTTCAGGAACGTCGGCAGCCAGGTCATCACCGCGTGGTATCCGCCGTGGGCGCCGAGGCCGAGCAATCCGCCCAGCAGCGTCACGCGGATCAGTTCCGGGCGGAAGATGCCGGCCAGTGACGTGAAAAAGCTCTGGGGGATGGCGTTGTCTTTTTGCAGGCGCTGGAAGCTGTCCGGCTCCTCGACGTTTCGCCGCACCCAGATGATCAGCAGCGACGGCAGCAGGCCGACCAGAAACATCACCCGCCAGGCCATGTCCTGAGGCACAAAAGAATAGATCAGGGTAAACACGCCGACGGCCAGGCCCCAGCCCACCGCCCAGGCGCTCTGCACGGTGCCCATGACCTTGCCGCGGTATTTCGGATCGATGGTCTCGGCCATCAATACGGCGCCTGCGGCCCACTCGCCACCGATGCCGAAGCCCTGCAACGCCTTGACGATCAGCAGCGAGCTGAAGCCGGTCACGAACGCCGACAGAAAGGTGAAGAACGAGAACCAGAGGATCATCCACTGCAGCGTGCGCACCCGGCCGTAGCGGTCGGACAGCGTGCCACCGACCCAGCCGCCGAGGGCCGAGGTGATCAGCGTCACGCCACTGATCAGGCCGGCGTCACCCTTGGTCAACGCGAAGGCGGCGATCAGCGCCGGGATCGCCAGGCCGAACATCTGGACTTCCAGGGCGTCCAGCGACCACCCGCCGAAGCAGGCCCAGAACGTTTTGCGCTCCCGACGGGTGACGTGGCGATACCAGTTGAACATGGTTTTTGTCCTTATGAGGGTGATGCGGCAGATGTTGTCGGGCCCGTTCTGAGTGACGGGCTTGAGTGCAGATTTCGCTTATCGACGGCGCGGCTCAGCGGATGTCGACGCGGTAGCGGAAGTGGCTGGCATGGCCGCGTGAACGGCGCCATTCCAGCGGCTCGCCGGCGTAGTTGCGCGCCAGACGCTCGATCACCACCACCGGGCTGTTGACCGGCACCTGCAGCAAACGGGCGTGGGTCTCGTTGATGGCTTCGGCGGTCAGGGTTTCTTCGGCGTAGGCCACCACCTGGCCGCATTGCTCTTCGTAGATCGGATAGAGCAGCGGGCCCTGGCGGCTGAGGTCGATTTCCAGCAGGGTCTGAAATTGCACCTGGGGCAGCCAGATTTCTTCGGCGAGCACGGGCTGAGCGTCGAGCAGCCGCAGGCGGATCAGGCGAATCACCGGCGCATCCAGCGGCAGACCGAGGGCCTGGGAAACGGCCGAGGGCGCGGTGACGGCTTCGATGGAGAGGATGCGGCTTTCGGGCATCTGGCGTTCGCCGGAAACGCTTTGAAAGCGGAAGAACCGGAACAGCGAGGACTGGAACTGTGGCCGGCGAATGAAGGTGCCCCGGCCCTGTTGGCGCTCGAGGATGTTTTCGTTGACCAGCATGTCGATGGCTTTGCGCACGGTCCCGGTGGACAGGCAGTACTCGCTGGACAGCGCAGCTTCGGTGGGGATGGCCTCGCCCGGACGCCAGCGGTTGTTGGCGATCTGTTCGGCGAGCTGGTCGCGCAGGCGTTGGTAAAGCGGCAAGCGGACATCGCTGGAGAGTCGGTTCATGGAGGCGCTTCGCTGTTGTAGTTATTTAGTCATCTATATGAATCTGCGCTGAGTATTGTCGCGTTGCAAATGGCCGTCAAGGGAGGGAATGGGGGTTGGCGGATGAATGGCGGCGTAGTGCGTTTTTGCTGGGTACGCAAAAACGGCAGAGGTCGGTCTGCCGTTAGGGTGGGGTGCAGCGGGGAGGATCGGGTGTGGGCAGATCCAGTGGCTCAATCAGGTGGGCGAGATGGTTGCCAGGGCACCGATCATGAGGGTCAGGGCGAGAAAGCCGAACAGGAAGATGGCGAGCTTGGCCATGGGGTCTCCAATGTGAGCAGGGGGTACAATGGATTCGAGCCGGGTGATAGCGTCCGGTCGGGCTCGATCGGTCGGCCGGGGTTGGAGTGATTTTGAGGGCTGACGCTGTTTCAGTACAGATTCAGGTACGGCTTATAAATACAGATCAGATGAGTCCGCACTCACGTCAAGATCAAGAGCATCTGCCTAACGGCAGATCGTTTCGCCTTCGGCGAGTTACTTTTAAAAAGCCCTAAAAGTAACCAAAAGTGCCTGCTTTCGGTTTGGCCCGACTTCGTCGGGTTCCCTCACTCCGACGACGCTCCGTGGGCCCGCGCCGAACGGACATCCATGTCCTGGCGGCGCGCTCGCGGCATCCATGCGGCTCGGCCCACTCCCCGTCGTCTGCGTTCGGCCTGCACCCAAGTCGCGATTGACGGTGTCTGGGCTGGCTGTGTAGGAAGATCAAGATCAAGAGCAGATCAAAAGCTTCCCGGCTAAAGCCGGTCCTACGGTCGGGGGTCTCCACCGCTTTCACTGAATGCACCCGCTGCTGTTAGTGGGACCGGCTTCAGCCGGGAAGAGGCCGGGATGAGCGTCACAAGATGTCCGATCGTTCCCGTGCTCCGCGTGGGAATGCATCCTGTGACGCTCCGCGTCACCCTGCGGCTGACATGACACCCCACCAATCGCGCTGCTACGCTCCCTGCCCTCTCTCCACTTCAGGCGCCAGCCATGCCCATCATCCGCCCCATGACCCTGGACGATTACGACGCCATCACCCAACTCATGCGTGACACGCCGGGTATCTCCTTGCGTGACGCCGACTCCCGCGAGTCCACCGAGCGCTATCTGCTGCGCAACCCCGGATTGAGCTTCGTCGCAGAGGAAGATTCGCGCATCTGCGGCTGTGTCATGTCGGGCCATGACGGTCGGCGCGGGTATTTGCAGCATTTGCTGGTGCTGCCTGAGTATCGGCGGCAGGGGATCGCGCAGGCACTGGTCGAGCGCTGCCTGGTCAGCCTGGAGGCGGAAGGCATTCACAAATGCCACATCGACGTGCTCAAGACCAACCCGGCGGCGGCAACCTATTGGGCGAATCAGGGCTGGCAGCTGCGGGTCGATATCCACCGCTTTTCCTTCACCCGTCCCGGCAATGAAAACGCCTGACGCCCTCTTGATACCTGATCAGAGCTGGCTCGCAGGCGCCACGGGTTGGCGTCTGGCGTAAACCATCAGGCCGCTGAGGAAGACCAGCCCGATGCCAAACATCGAGGCGGTGCCCGGGTAGTTGCCGAACAGCAGAATCCCGTAAGCCACTGCGAAGATGATTTGCAGGTAACCCAGCGGTGCAAGCACCGACGAGGACGCATAGCGATAGGACTTGGCCATCAGAAAATGCGCGCACAAACCCAGACCGCCGAGCACGAGCAACAAGCCCAGCTGCAGCCAATCGGGATCGGCCCAGTAGAACGGCACAATTGCGCTGAGGATCAGGGTGCAAAAAACGCCGACGTAAAAGCTGCACACCGACGGGCTGTCCGTCTCCCCCGCCAGTTGCGTGAGCAGTTGATAGAGCGCGAAGAACAGCGCGGTGGCCAGGGGGAACAGCATCCACAGGGAGAAGGCATCGCTGGCCGGGTTGATGATCACCAGCACGCCAATGAAGCCAAGCACCACCGAACCCCACTGCCAGCGATCCGCCTTGATGCCGAAGATCAGTGGCGACAGGATCGTAACGAATGCCGGTGCGAGGAACACCAGCGCCGTAGACTCGGCAATGGGGACGTGGGTCAGGCCGAACAGGAAAGACAGGCTGTCGGCGAGCAACACCACCGCCCGCAGCAGGTGCAGCCAGGGCCGTCGGGTGTGGAAGACTTTAGCGCCGCCGTTGCGCAGCAGCACGGTGGTCACCAGGGTCGAGTGAACGAGGTAGCGGGCCCACGCGACGAAGATCACCGGCAGGGAATAGATCAGCGTCTTGGAAATCGCGTCATGACTGGCGAACGTCAGCGCCACGCCCGCCATCAACCACATGCCGATGACTTGCCGGTGCGCGCCGTGATGGGGAGTCATTGCAAGGCCTGCCACGAAAATGATGCGCAGGAGTTAACCACAGAAGTCGGCCCAGGCGCCCCGCGCAATTTGCCTTGAGAGCGCCGCCCACTTTATCCAGGGCAATAAAAAACCCGCCTGAGCGGGTTCTTTTCTATCAACACCATTCCAACATCCTGTCAGCAGCCGTCCCGGCAAATGGTGGATCATCCATGACCTGAGAAGCACATCCAGCGCCTCCGTTGATGTGTTTAGATTGCGCTTGTCGCGGTTCGGTGTACAGGGAGACATTGCCCGATGACGTGTAAGCCTTTCGCCATAGCGCGTGTCCGGCGACCGCCGAACTTCCTGCAAGGCCCGGGTGAAGCGCCCCAGCGCAAGCCTCGCGACAAACACATGGCGTAGGCATAATGTGCGTCTCACGAATACGCCTGCCGACTTGAGCCTGCGTTGCACAGCCACGCCTCAGTCGGTTTCAAACCAGCCCGGCCCTGCCGCGCAACGGGAAGCGATATGCCAACGTTTATTCTGACACCTTGCCCTCCACTCCCCGGCTCATGGCCGTTACAGCCATGATCGAAGTCACCGAAGTCTCCATCGCGCAACTGCGCGCGGCCCTTGAAGCCGGCCAGACCACCGCCGTCGAGCTGGTCCAGGCCTACCTCGCCAGAATCGACGCCTACGACGGCGCCGACACCGCGCTCAACGCCGTGGTCGTGCGCAATTCCCAGGCCCTCGACGAGGCCCAGGCGTCCGACGACCGTCGCGCGCGAGGCGAAACCCTCGGGCCTCTCGACGGTATTCCCTACACCGCCAAAGACAGTTATCTGGTCAAACGCCTCACGGCCGCGTCGGGCAGCCCGGCGTTTGCCGAACTGGTCGCCCACCGCGACGCCTTCACCATCGAGCGACTGCGTGGCGCTGGCGCGATTTGTCTGGGCAAGACCAACATGCCGCCGATGGCCAATGGCGGCATGCAGCGTGGCGTGTATGGCCGCGCCGAAAGCCCCTACAACGCGGGCTTCCTGACGGCACCGTTTGCATCCGGATCGTCCAACGGCGCCGGCACTGCAACGGCGGCGAGTTTCGCGGCGTTCGGGCTCGCCGAAGAAACCTGGTCGAGCGGCCGTGGCCCTGCGTCGAACAACGGTTTGTGCGCCTACACGCCGTCTCGCGGGGTGATTTCGGTACGCGGCAACTGGCCCCTGACGCCGACCATGGACGTGGTCGTGCCCTTCGCCCGAACCATGGCCGACCTGCTTGAAGTACTGGACGTGGTGGTCGCCGAAGACCCGGACACCCGCGGCGACCTGTGGCGCTTGCAGCCGTGGGTGCCGATTCCCTCGGTCGACACCGTGCGCCCGGCGTCCTACGCCGAGCTCGCCGCCAGCCCGCAAACCCTGGCCGGAAAACGCTTCGGCGTGCCGCGCATGTACATCAATGCCGACCCCGAAGCCGGGACGTCCGAAGCACCAGGCATCGGCGGCCCCACCGGCCAGCGCATCATCACCCGCGCGTCGGTGATCGACCTCTGGGAACAGGCGCGCCAGGCACTCGCAGCCCAGGGCGCTGAAGTGATCGAGGTGGACTTCCCGCTGGTCTCCAATTGCGAAGGCGATCGTCCCGGCGCGCCGACGGTGTACAACCGCGGCATCGTCTCGAAGGCATTTCTGCACCACGAACTGTGGGACCTCACTGCCTGGGCCTTCGATGATTTCCTGCAAGCCAACGGCGACCCGAAGCTGAACCGCCTGGCCGACGTCAACGGCCCGCTGATCTTCCCCCATGACCCTGGCACCCTGCCCAACCGCGAGGGCGATCTTGCCGCGGGCATGGACGAGTACGTGAAGATGGCCGAGCGCGGCATCACGCCGTGGGAGCAGATCGACACACTGGCCGATGGCTTGCGCGGACTGGAACACACCCGGCGCATTGACCTCGAAGACTGGATGCAGAAGCTTGGGCTGGATGCGGTGCTGTTTCCGACCGTGGCCGACGTGGCGCCGGCCGATGCCGACGTCAACCCGGCCTCCGCCGACATCGCTTGGAGCAACGGCGTCTGGGTCGCTAACGGCAACCTCGCGATCCGCCACCTCGGCGTGCCCACCGTCACCGTGCCGATGGGCGTGATGGCCGACATTGGCATGCCCGTGGGCCTGACCTTTGCCGGCCGGGCTTACGACGATTCAGCCCTGCTGCGCATCGCTTCGGCCTTCGAATCCATCGGCAGCAAGCGCCAGATTCCACCGCGCACGCCGCCGCTGTCTTCCGCCCGTTAATCACCGTGTGGGTCGGGGCTTTCCGCCTCGATCCGTCACGCCAAAACTGACCCTCAGGAGATGTATTCAATGAGCAAGGCACCCTACGTCCCGCCTACCGTGTGGAAGCACGAAGCGCCCTCCGGCGGCCAGTTCGCCAGCATCAACCGCCCGACTGCAGGGCCGACCCATGAAAAGGTCCTGCCGGTCGGCAAACACCCGCTGCAGCTGTATTCACTGGCCACGCCCAACGGCGTCAAGGTGACGATCCTGCTGGAAGAGCTGCTCGCCCTTGGCCACAGCGGCGCCGAATACGACGCCTGGCTGATCCGAATCAATGAAGGGGATCAGTTCGGCAGCGGCTTCGTCGACATCAACCCCAATTCGAAAATCCCTGCGCTGCTGGATCGCAGCGTCGAGCCGGGCCTCCGCGTGTTCGAGTCCGGTTCGATCCTGCTGTATCTGGCGGAGAAATTTGGCGAGTTGCTGCCCAAGGACCTGGCCGGCCGCACCGAAACCCTGAACTGGCTGTTCTGGCAAATGGGCGCTGCGCCGTATCTGGGTGGCGGCTTCGGGCATTTCTATGTGTACGCGCCGGAGAAGTTCGAATACGCGATCGACCGCTTCACCATGGAGGCCAAGCGTCAGTTGGACGTGCTTGATCGCCGCCTCAGCGAAAGCGTTTACCTGGCCGGTGATAGCTACACCATCGCCGACATCGCCGTGTGGTCGTGGTACGGACAAGTGGTGCGCAACACCGTGTACGGCGCCGCCGAATTCCTTGCTGCTCACGAATACACCCACGTGCAGCGCTGGGCCGAAACCATTGCACAACGGCCAGCGGTCATTCGCGGAATGCGGGTCAACCGGACCTGGGGCGATGAAGCCACCCAAGTGCCGGAACGGCATGATGCGTCGGACCTGGATTGACGAAGATCCAGGCGGTGAGTGGCTGTTGAACCGGTCCCCTGCGAGCACCGCGTGCTCTTTGCAGGACCGGCTTCAGCCGGGAAAGCGTCGGTCGTCACGCTGCAAAATTGAGGGCGTTCACACCGGCCTCTTCCCGGCTAAAGCCAGTCCTACGAAGACACCGCATTCATCCAGATGCACCGCGTATGCTGGATGTAGGACCGGCTTCAGCCGGGAAGTCGTCGGTCGTCACGCTGCAAATCTGAGGGCATTCACACCGGCCTCTTCCCGGCTAAAGCCGGTCCCACGAGGACACCGCATCCATCCAGATGCACCGCGTAGGCTGGATGTAGGACCGGCTTCAGCCGGGAAAGTGTCGGTCGTCACGCTGCAAATCTGAGGGCGTTCACACCGGCCTCTTCCCGGCTAAAGCCGGTCCCACGAGGACACCGCATCCAGCCAGAGGCACCGCGTATGCTCGATGTAGGACCGGCTTCAGCCGGGAAGGCGTTGGTCGTCACGCTGCAAATCTGAGGGCGTTCACACCGCAAAATCGAGGGTGTTCACACCGGCCTCTTCCCGGCTAAAGCCGGTCCCACGAGGACACCGCATTCATCCAGATGCACCGCGTATGCTGGATGTAGGACCGGCTTCAGCCGGGAAGGCGTCGGTCGTCACGCTGCAAATCTGAGGGCGTTCACACCGGCCTCTTCCCGGCTAAAGCCAGTCCCACGAGGACACCGCATCCATCCAGATGCACCGCGTGCTCTGGGTAGGACCGGCTTCAGCCGGGAAGGCGTTGGTCGTCACGCTGCAAAATTGAGGGTGTTCACACCGGCCTCTTCCCGGCTAAAGCCAGTCCCACGAGGACATCGCATCCATCCAGATGCACCGCGTATGCTGGATGTAGGACCGGCTTCAGCCGGGAAGGCGTCGGTCGTCACGCTGCAAAATTGAGGGTGTTCACACCGGCCTCTTCCCAGCTAAAGCCGGTCCCACGAGGCCACCGCATTCATCCAGATACACCGCGTATGCTGGATGTAGGACCGGCTTCAGCCGGGAAGGCGTCGGTCGTCACGCTGCAAAATTGAGGGTGTTCACACCGGCCTCTTCCCGGCCAAAGCCAGTCCCACGAGGACACCGCATTCATCCAGATACACCGCGTATGCTGGATGTAGGACCGGCTTCAGCCGGGAAGGCGTCAGTCGTCACGCCGCAAAATTGAGGGTGTTCACACCGCAAAATCGAGGGTGTTCACACCGGCCTCTTCCCGGCCAAAGCCAGTCCCACGAGGACACCGCATTCATCCAGATACACCGCGTATGCTGGATGTAGGACCGGCTTCAGCCGGGAAGGCGTCGGTCGTCACCCCTCAAAATTGAGGGTGTTCACACCGGCCTCTTCCCGGCTAAAGCCGGTCCCACGAGGACACCGCATCCATCCAGATGCACCGCGGATGCTTGATGTAGGACCGGCTTCAGCCGGGAAGGCGTCGGTCGTCACAGCGCAAAATTGAGGGTGTTCACACCGCAAAATTGAGGGTGTTCACACCGGCCTCTTCCCGGCCAAAGCCGGTCCTACTGACAATAATGAATCAGGCGCCCTGGCCGTCGAGTTCGGCGAGCATGTCTGGCGGAATGACCAGCTCGGTGGCGCTTAGATTTTCGTGAAGATGCGCCACCGACGAGGTGCCCGGAATCAGCAGCAGGTTGGGCGCACGCTGCAGCAGCCACGCCAGGGCCACGCACATCGGCGAGGTGTCGAGGCGTGTGGCGACGTCCGACAGCGTCTGCGACTGCAAGGGTGTGAACCCGCCCAGCGGGAAGAACGGCACGTAGGCGATGCCCTGCTTGCCGAGTTCGGCGATCAACTGCTCGTCATCCCGGTGGGCCAGGTTGTAGTGGTTTTGCACGCAGACCACCTCGGCAATGCTCTGCGCTTCAGTGACCTGTTTCGCGCTGACGTTGCTCAGGCCCAGGTGCTGAATCAGCCCCTGACGCTGCAACTCGGCCAACGCACCGAACTGCTCTGCAATCGACTGCTCGTCCGGGGAATGCCCGGTGCCCCACGCCCTGAAGTTCACCACGTGCAACGCATCCACGCCGAGATTGCGCAGATTGTCGTGCACCGCGCTTACCAACTCCGACGGGCTGTTGGCAGCGTTCCATGAGGCGTTGGTGCCTCGCGACGCGCCGACCTTGGTGACGATCAGCAACTCGTCGCTATAAGGATGCAGGGCTTCGCGGATCAGGCGGTTAGTGACGTGAGGGCCATAGAAGTCGGCAGTGTCGATATGGTTGACCCCGGCCGCCAGCGCTTCACGTAACACGTCGATTGCAGCCGCGTGGTCTTTCGGCGGTCCGTAAACGCCCGGCCCGGCCAGTTGCATGGCACCGTAGCCCATGCGGTTGACGGTGCGACCGCCGAATGAAAACTGTCCTGCCTTGCTGGCCTGGCTCATGGGTAACGCCTCGTGATCAAGAATGTAGGACGACTATAGGCGTTGACCGATGCGCTGATAATCAGGTGCAATCGGCACGGGTTGTACGAGTGAGCGGACAATGGCAACAGACATTCAGGATTTGCTGGCCTTCGTGACCGTGGTCAACGCGGGCGGTTTTCGGGAAGGCGCACGGCTGAGTGGCAAGTCGGCATCCAGCCTCAGCGACGCGGTTCGACGCATGGAATCGAGGCTGGGCGTGCGCTTGCTCAACCGCACCACGCGCAGCGTCGTGCCCACGGAAGCCGGCGCGCGTCTGATGGAACGGATTGTCCCGGCGCTCGGGGAAGTCGAATCGGCGCTGGACGTGGTCAACGATTTCCGCGACCGCCCTTCCGGCACCCTGCGGCTTAACGTGCCGGTCAGCGCCGCCCGCCTGATACTCCCGGAGATCATCACCCCGTTTCTGCAAGCGCACCCGGACATCCGCATGGAAGTGATCACCGAGGAAAGCTTCGTCGACATGCTCGCCGCCGGCTGCGACGCGGGCATCCGCTACGACGACCGCCTGGAACAGGACATGATCGCCGTGCCCATCGGCCCGCGCGTTCAGCGTTTCGCGACGGCGGCCTCGCCGGCGTACCTCGACGCCCGGGGCCGGCCCGAGCATCCGCGTGATCTGTTGAACCACAGTTGCCTGCGCGGCAAATTCCCCAGCGGTTCTATTCCACTGTGGGAATACGAGCGTGACGGGGAAGAAGTTCGTGTCGACCCGACCGGCCCACTCACCGTGCGAATTGGCGGCGCAGTGGACCTCTCCGTGCAAACCGCCATCGACGGCCTGGGCATCGTTTCGTTGTTCGAAGACTGGTTGCGCCCCCATCTCGACAGCGGCGCACTGGAACCGGTACTCGAACCCTGGTGGCCGCGTTTCAGCGGGCCGTTTCTGTATTACCCCGGCCGGCGCTATGTGCCATCACCACTGAGAGCATTTCTGGACTTCATCCAGCGACGTGGGTAACCCTCATCGGCGCCAACGCGTAATGAGCCTTTAAATAAATAAGCGGCTGGAACACGTTCCTGGCGAACGATACAACGGAACGTTCCAGCTCAATAATCACGCAAAAAAAAAACGCTGCATTCAATGCAGCGTTTCTTTTATAGCGTTTGTAATTGAAGCCGCCAGGGCACTGGCGATTAACCATTTTGACGACCGTAGCCCATGATGGTGTAGTCAAGGCTGTGGGTCACGCCGGCGTGGTCAACATACACCATGGTGGATTGCACGGGGCCATCAACTTTCTGTGGGTCCTGAGCGTTTTTGATGCTGATCACTTTAGCGACGTCGATGCCTTTGTGACGGTTGTATTGTTCAACCTGGGTCGAGGGCTGCTGGTGGGTGGCCGGGCGTTCGCCGGCAGCGGCGAACACACTGACAAGGGACAGGGCGGCGAAGGTTAATACTTTCATGGTCATTCTCCAGAAGTGCATTCAGTCGTAATTAAGCAAAGCGCTTGTCGTTTGCTTCTGGGGCCATTCTGTTCGTGATCCGCGCCGATGATAAATACTTAAAATTGATAAAGCCCATCACCGCCATCGATGCGCATAGTTATTAGTTCAATTCCCGTAATAGTCCTTTGCATATTCCGTTACCCACAACTTTATGCGCCACTGATGTCCGCTTCGCCAACACCCTTTAGAGTGCGGCAGATCCTGGCGCTGCACTTTCCCGGAGCGCGTCATGTTGTCGCGGGTCATTTAACGGCGCCTGGGAAATATTTTTCCGCGCATTCAAACATTTCCAATGATGAACGTACTACCATTCATCCCCCTGACTCGTCTGACACCAAGATGTCCGGGCAGACCTCTATAAAGCGCTGGCCACTGGCACGGCGCTATTTTTAAAACAAACCGAAGCCTTGATGCCGCCTCACGACCCTGCTCGTGACGCAATGCGTCAACCGTGATGACCTTCTGAGGTTGCAATGCAGAAGTTGATGATTAACGGCCAGGAGCACGACCTGGATGTCGCCGACGACATGCCATTGTTGTGGGTCCTGCGCGACGTGATGGGCCTGACCGGCACCAAGTACGGCTGCGGCATCGCCCAGTGCGGCGTGTGCACCGTGCACCTGGACGGCCAGGCCATGCGCTCGTGCGTGCTGCCGGTCAGCGCCGTGGCGGGCCGCAAGGTCACGACCATCGAAGCCGTCGGCGAGCAGGCTGTGGGTCAGGCGGTACAGAAAGCCTGGCTGGACCATGAAGTCGTGCAATGCGGCTACTGCCAGCCGGGGCAGATCATGTCGGCCGTCGCGCTGTTGCAGGAACACCCCAAAGCCAACGACGAGCAGATCGTCAACGCCATGTCGGGCAACCTTTGCCGCTGCGCCACCTACACCCGCATTCGCGCCGCCATCAAAAGCGTCAGCCAGGCCTGAAGGAAGTCATCATGTCCGAATCACAATCATCTGCCGCGATGCTCTCGCGTCGTGGATTGCTCAAAGGCAGCGCGCTGCTGGGCGGGCTGGTCATTGGCACTTACCTGCCGGCGACCGTCACCCGCAGCTTCGCCGCCGACCTGGTCAAGGGCGCGGGCCTGGGCGACAACGCCGAGCAAGGCTATGGCGCTTTCGTGCGCATTGATCACAGCGGCGCCGTCACGCTGATTTCGCCGAAGATCGAAATGGGCCAGGGCGTGCAGACCGGCATCGCCATGATGGTCGCCGAAGAGCTCGAAGTGCCGTTGAGCCAGATCACCATCACCGAGGCCCCGCCCAATGCAGCGCTGTACACCGACGCGCTGTTGAGCTTCCAGGCCACCGGCGGTTCGACCTCCACCCGCTACAGTTGGGAGCCCCTGCGCAAGGCCGGCGCCAGCGCGCGCATCGTGCTGATCCAGGCCGCGGCGATGCGCTGGAAAGTCGCGCCGAGCCAGTGCCATGCCGAGAACGGCTGGGTCATCGGCCCGAACGGTCAAAGTGCCGGTTACGGCGAGCTGGTGGATGCCGCGGCGAAGTTACCGCTGCCAACCGACATCCCGCTCAAAGCCGTCAGCGAATTCAAACTGCTGGGCAAACCGGTCCAGCGACTGGATACGCCGAACAAGGTCAACGGCACGGCGAAATTCACCATCGACCTGCAAGTGCCGGGGATGCTGATTGCCTCCACCCTCACCTGCCCGGTTCACGGCGGCAAACTGCGCGGCGTGAAGAATGAAGACGCTGCGCGCAAGGTTCCCGGCGTGCGCGATATCGTACGCCTGGACAACGCGGTGGCGGTAACGGCGAGCAATTTCTGGTCCTGCCAGCAAGCGCTCAAAGCGCTGGACATCGACTGGGACCTCGGCCCCCACGCCGGTCTGGATTCCGCCCAGCTGGACAAATCGCTGTTCGACGCGAGCGCCGGCGACGGCGTGTTCGCGCATCAGTCCGGTGACATCGCCGGCGCGCTGAAAAACGCTTCCAGCCGCTTCGAAGCGATCTACGAGCAACCCTTCCTGTCCCACTCGCCGCTGGAGCCGATGACCTGCGTCGCCCATGTGCGCGCCGACGCGTGCGAGTTGTGGGTCGGCTGCCAGGCGCCGGGGATGGCCCAGGCAGGCGCCGCCAAAGTCTGCGGCATGCCGGTGGAAAAGGTGGTGATCCACAACCAGTTGATCGGCGGTGGTTTCGGCCGTCGTCTGGAGTCTGACTTCATCTTCCAGGCCGTGGACATCGCGCGCCAGCTGAGCTACCCGATCAAGCTGATCTGGAGCCGCGAAGAGGACATGACCCACGACCGTTATCGTCCGCACTACGTCGATCGCCTCAATGCGGCGCTGGACAAAGACCTGCGCCCGGTGGGCTGGGAGCATCGCATCGCCGGTGCTTCGGTGGTCGCCGCCTACATCGGCGCATTGCCGGCTGACGGCGTCGATGGCGATGCCGTCGAAGTGGCGAAGGACCCGATCTACACCCTGCCCAACCTGCAGGTGCGCTACATCCGTCACGACCCCGAGGTGATTCCGGTTTCGTGGTGGCGTGGCGTCGGACCGTTGCGCAGCACCTACGCCATCGAGTGCTTCATCGACGAGTTGGCCCATAACGCCAAGGTCGATCCGGTGAAATACCGCCTGGCGCTGATGCAGTCGCAACCCCGCGCTCAAGCGGTGCTGACCAAGGCCGCGCAACTGGTGGAGTGGGACAAGCCACTGCCTGCCGGTTCGGGCCGTGGCGTGGCGGTGACGGCGGTGTTCGGCAGCTTCGTCGCCACCATCGTCGAGCTGGAGAAGGAAGGTGAAAAAGGCCTGCGCATCAAACGGCTGGTGACGGTCATCGACTGCGGCTTTGCCACCAACCCGACCTCCGTGGCGTCGCAGATGGAAGGCGGCACGCTGTTCGGTCTGTCGGCCGCGCTGTTCAACGAAATCCTTGTCGAGAAGGGTCAAGTGCAGCAGACCAACTTCCACGAGTACCGGCAGATCCGCATGAGCGACGCGCCGCCGGTGGAGGTGCACATCGTCGAGAGCGTCGAGACCCCTGGCGGTGTCGGTGAAACCGGCGCAGTGCCCGCTGCGGCCGCGCTGGTTAACGCCGTGTACGCCGCGACCGGTGTGCGTGAGCGTCGTTTGCCGTTGAGCCGTTCTGGCTATTTCACTGTTTAAGGAGCGCGTCATGAACGTTTTCAACACTGCGCTCGGACTTGTGGCCGGTTTGCTGGCCAGCACCGTTTACGCGAGCGACACCCCGGCGATGAGCAAGGGCGAATACCTGACCCGCGCCGCTGATTGCGTGGCCTGCCACGTCGTGCCGGGCGGCAAGCCGTACGCCGGCGGGCTGGAATTCAAGTTGCCGTTTGGCAGCCTGTATTCGCCCAACATCACCCCGGACAAAGAGACCGGTATCGGCAACTGGACCGACGACGAGTTCGTCGACGCCCTGCAGAAAGGCGTGGGCAAGGACGGCAAGCATTACTACCCGGCCTTCCCTTATACCTCGTACACGCTGATGTCCCGGGAAGACATCCTGGCGATCAAGGGCTACCTGTTCAGCCTTGAGCCTGTGAAGCAGATGCCGCCAGAGAACAAGATTTCGTTCCCGTTCAATCAGCGCTGGGGAATGATGTTCTGGAACGCGATGTTCGCCGGCAACGAACGCTTCGTCCCGGACAGCAAGCAATCGCCTGAATGGAATCGCGGCGCGTACCTGGTGCAGGGCCCAGGCCACTGCGGCGAGTGCCACACCCCACGCAACCTCTTCCAGGCGATGAGCTCCGGCAATTCTTTGGCAGGTGCTGAACTGGGCAACTGGATGGCCTACAACATCAGCTCCGACGCCAAATACGGCATCGGCGCCTGGCCGGAAGACGCCATCGTCAGCTATCTGTCGAAGGGCTACGCGGCCGGTTTCGGCGGCGCGGGCGGCCCAATGGGTGACGCCGTCGAGCACAGCCTGCGCTACCTCGATCCGGCGGACCTGAAAGCAATCGCGGTGTACCTCAAGAGCACGCCGGCACGAAGCGAAGGCATCCCCCGCCCAAGCATGGTGATGAACGATGCCGCACTGCAAAAGGGTCTTGGTCAGAAGCTGTTCAACGACACCTGCGTGGCCTGCCACCAGATCGACGGCAGTGGCCGGCAGTCCCCGGCAGGCGGGTTGGCGGGCTTGAAAACCGCCAACGACCCCAAAGGCCGGAACGTGATGGCGACGTTGCTGGAAGGTCACACGCCAACGGCGGCACGGGTCGATCAGCGCATGCCTGATTTCGCCCGCAGTTACAGCGACGCTGAACTGGCCGCCGTGAGCACCTTCGTGCTGCGTCGGTTCGGTCAGAGCGACGGCGAGATCAAAGCCGAAGACGTCGCTAAAAATCGCGCCAGCGCGTTGCATTGATGGAGCGGCAGCGCGGCTGGCTCTCCTGTGAGTCAGCCGTGCTGCCGGGCCATTCGGCGGTTCAGCTCTTCAGCACCTGCGCCGCCACCGCCGCCTTGTCGATCACCGACTCGACGTTGACGATACGCCCCGCCGCAAACGTGTAGAACACGTTCTCCGTAAACTGCACCCTCCTCCCGTTCACCGGCACATCGAACAGCTCGCCCACCGGCGTGCAATCGAACGTCAGCCTTGCGGCGATGTGCGGTGGCTCTGCGATCAGCAGATCGATGACAAAACGCAGGTCAGGGATGGCGCGAAAATCCCGTTCCAGCATCTGCCGGTAGCCGGCCAGGCCTACGCGCTCGCCGTTGTACTGCACGTCCTCGCCGACGAAATCGCCCAAGGCAGCCCAATCCTGGCGATTGAGGCAGTCGATATAGCCGGTGTAAGCGTCCTTCAGTGTCTGGTTGTTCATCGTTTCTCCCGGTGTGGGTGGTTCGCATGAATGTTAGTA
The DNA here is from genome assembly GCF_053903055.1 of Pseudomonas sp. AK106. NCBI lineage: Bacteria > Pseudomonadati > Pseudomonadota > Gammaproteobacteria > Pseudomonadales > Pseudomonadaceae > Pseudomonas > Pseudomonas sp. AK106. The sequence continues at coordinate 2,054,433 of NZ_CP096426.1, read as the reverse complement.
CCCATGGATGCACGCGATGCTTAGCAGGACCGGCTTCAGCCGGGAAGAGGCCAGCGTGAACACCGTCAATTTTGCAGTGCGACGACTGACGCTTTCCCGGCTGAAGCCGGTTTCACTCGATGACTGCAGTGTGTGGTTGCCGTTGGCTGCATGTTTCAGGCCGACACTGCTAGTGTTATCCGCACTGACTTCATCAAGGCGCAATCATGTCCGTACATCCTTCTTTCTCCGGCGCAAAAGTCGCGATGCTGTGCAATGGCACGCTGCTCACCTATCAACGCGATGACAAACCCGAGATCCCCTGGCCGAACCTGTGGGACCTGCCCGGCGGCGGGCGTGAGGGCCAGGAGACGCCGGAAGAATGCGCCGTACGGGAGACGATGGAGGAATTCGGCATCGTCCTCGACCCCGCTACCTTCACTCACAAGCAGGTCTACCCGGGTCAGGGCGTCGACGGGCTCGACACCTGGTTCTTCGTCGCTGAAGTGGCCGAGGGTTTATTCGATCAGGTGGTGTTCGGCGATGAAGGCCAGCGCTGGCAAGTGATGGCGGTCGACGCGTTTCTCTCGATGGACAACGCTGTGGACCGCCTGCAACAGCGTCTGCGAGCGTTCATGGATCAGCAGCGCTGACAGGTTCAGCGCCTGAAGGCGCTCCGCGCGAGCCCCTCTGACAGAGACAAATTGACGCAGGCAATGCGTTTTTTTGCTATCGTCGCCGCAATTAACTAACCGGTTAATTACACGACGGATATGCCGTAAGCGATACGCCTGGCAGCCATCACGCTGTGAACCCTTGCCCTCAAATCACTTGATCGGTCGTCCCCGGCCCTTCTTCGCGTCAGCAGGAATGCCTCATGAATCACTCACCTTCTTCGGCAGCCGCCAGCCGCTGGCCCATTCGGGTCGTTGCGCTGGGCGTGCTGGTTTTCGGATTACTCTTCGCAGCGGGCGGCGGCTACCTCGTCACGCTGGGCGGCAGTGCGTATTTCCTGATGGCCGGCCTGGGCCTGATTGTCTCGGCCGTCCTGCTGTTCCGACGTCGCCTGTCAGGCGCGTGGCTGTTTGCAGCGGTGATGCTGCTGACGCTGATCTGGGCGCTGGTGGACGCCGGGTTGGTGTTCTGGCCGCTGGTTTCCCGGCTGTTTGCCCTCGGCGTGTTGAGCCTGCTGGTCGCGCTGATCTACCCTTCCCTGCGCAAGGCCAATGGCCACGCAGCCGGTCGCGGTGGTTATGTCGTTGGCGGCGTGCTGGCGCTGACGATCGTCGCCGGATCCTGGGGCATGTTTCAGCCCCATGCGTCAGTGTCGCCTACGGGGACTGGCCCGGGGCTGACCAAAGTCGATCCTGCCCACGCGCAAAAAGACTGGGCGCACTACGGCAACGATGAAGGCGGCAGCCGCTTCGCCGCGCTGGACCAGATCAACCGCGACAACGTCAGCAAGCTGGTGCCAGCCTGGACCTACCACACCGGCGACGTCGCCATCAGCGACGGCAATGGTGCCGAAGACCAGATGACCCCGTTGCAGGTCGGCGACAAGGTGTTTATCTGCACGCCGCACAACAACGTCATCGCGCTGGACGCCGACACCGGCAAGCAGCTGTGGAAGAACGACATCAACGCCAAGTCCGCCGTGTGGCAACGCTGCCGCGGGCTGGCTTATTTCGATGCCAGCGCCGCCATTGCGCCACCCACCGATGGCAGCACGCCTGCGGCGGCGGTCGCTGTGCCGGCTGGCGCCAACTGCCAGCGTCGTCTGCTCACCAACACCATCGACGCGCGCCTGATTGCCGTGGACGCCGACACCGGCGAGTTCTGCCAGGGCTTCGGCAACAATGGCCAGGTCGACCTCAAAGCCGGTCTGGGCAACGTGCCCGATTCCTACTATCAACTGTCATCGGCGCCGCTGATGGCCGGGACCACGGTGGTGGTTGGCGGTCGCGTGGCCGACAACGTGCAGGCCGATATGCCGGGCGGCGTGATCCGCGGCTTTGACGTGGTCACCGGGCAGATGCGCTGGGCGTTCGATCCGGGCAATCCCGAAGACAAACAGGCGCCTGCCGCCGACAAAACCTATGTGCGCAGCACGCCGAACAGCTGGGCACCGATGTCCTACGACCCGGCCATGAACACGCTGTTCCTGCCGATGGGCAGTTCGTCCACCGACATTTATGGCGTGAAACGCACCGAGCTTGACCACACCTATGGCGCCTCGGTGCTGGCACTGGACGCCACCACCGGCGTGCAGAAGTGGGTGTATCAGACGGTCCATAACGACCTGTGGGATTTCGACCTGCCGATGCAGCCGAGCCTGATCGACTTCGCCAAGCCTGACGGCAGCAAGGTGCCGGCGCTGGTCATTGGCACCAAGGCCGGGCAGATTTTCGTCCTCGATCGCCACACCGGCCAGCCGCTGACCGAGGTCAAGGAAGTCCCGGTCAAGGCGTCGAATATCCCCAACGAACCGTATTCGCCGACCCAGCCAAAATCCGTGGGCATGCCGCAGATCGGTGCGCAGACGCTGACCGAATCGGACATGTGGGGCGCCACACCGTTCGACCAGTTGCTGTGCCGGATCTCGTTCAAGAAGATGCGCTACGACGGCCTGTTCACCGCGCCGGGCACTGACATTTCGCTGAGTTTCCCGGGATCACTGGGCGGGATGAACTGGGGCAGCCTGTCGACCGATCCGGTTCACGGCTTCATCTTCGTCAATGACATGCGCCTGGGCCTGTGGATTCAGATGGTGCCGCAGCTGAAGGACGCCATCGCGGCGTCGGGCGGTGAGGCGTTGAATACCGGCATGGGCGCCGTCCCGCTGAAGGGCACGCCGTACGCCGTTAACAAGAACCGCTTCCTGTCGGTGGCGGGCATCCCGTGCCAGGCGCCGCCGTTCGGCACGTTGACCGCCATCGACATGAAGACTCAAAAGATCGCCTGGCAAGTGCCGGTCGGCACCGTTCAGGACACCGGCCCGATGGGCATCAAAATGCACCTGCCTTTGCCGATCGGCATGCCGACGCTGGGGGGCACGCTGTCGACCCAGGGCGGTCTGGTGTTCATCGCCGGCACCCAGGACTACTACCTGCGCGCGTTCAACAGCGCCAACGGCGAAGAAGCCTGGAAAGCCCGCTTGCCCGTGGGCAGCCAGGGCGGCCCGATGACGTATGAGTCGCCTAAGACCGGCAAGCAGTACATCGTCATCACCGCCGGCGGCGCCCGTCAGTCGAAGGATCGCGGTGATTACGTGATTGCCTACGCACTGCCTGACAGCAAGTAACCGCCCTCACAAAAAAAACCGCTGACGCCTTCAGGAGGGGCGCAGCGGTTTTTTGTTGCGTCAGGGGAAAGGCTCAGGCCGGATTCACCCAGTGGGACCGCGTGCAGTCTGTAGGACCGGCTTTAGCCGGGAAAGCGTCGGACTGCACATTGCGAAATTGAGGGTGATCAAACCGGCCTCTTCCCGGCTAAAGCCGGTCCCACTATCAAACCGCGTTAGGCTGGTAGGCAGCGATCAATTACTCGCCACTTCCGCCGTCTTCCCGGTGGTCACCAGCGCTTTGAGGGACACATCAAACTGCTTCAGGGCATTGACCTGCAGGTCGCGCTGCTGGTTGATCTGCGCGGCGATTTCCGGGGCGGCCTTGCCGTGGACCCACACCGAGCTCAGCTCCTGGGCGCCCAAGCCTTCAGCCTTGCCGATGTACTGCAGGTTCGAATCATAGAACGTGGCAATGAAGCGCGCTTCGACCTGAGAGTTACGCTGGGATACCAAGCGGCTGTAGGTGTCGAGCATCACCACCACGTCAGGCCGCGCCTGCATCAGCGCGTCAAGGTTGTCGTACACGGTCACTGAAGCAAACTGCTTCTGCAACGAACCTTTCAGCCAGTCCATCGCCAGCTTTGGATCGGAGCTGTTGACGAACGCCTCGCGAATGCGCGAATCCAGACCGCCATTCTTGACGCCCTTCAGCGCCACCGCGTGATAACGCTCAAGGTATTCGAGGGTGCCAACGGTGTTTTCGCTGTAGAGCACACCCACGCGTTGGGAAGACTGCAATGCCACACGGCTTTCAACCACCGGCAGCAAATGGCACGCCTCGGCATCCGCCGCCGAAACAGTGCCTGCCGCAACAGCAGAACCGGTAGCGACGAATCCGCTGGACAGCACGGCGACGAGGGTCAGCAGGGTTGAGATTTTCATCGCGTGGTGTCCTTTTAGAGCCAGTTCGGTATGGGGCCATCCTCCTCCCTTCCGGGAAAAAGAGAACTCGCCTACCGTGATGTTCACTATCGATTTCAAGAATGGTAGGCGCTTTGAGAAACACCGTTACCGATGCCTCAACAAAGCCCGCTGCCGCCCTCACCTTTCGCACTGTTCAATACACGTAGCGGCCGACTGCCCGACGCACTGCCTGCAACGCAACCCGCAACGCCTCAAGATCCACAGAACCCAACGCCAAGCGAATTCCGTGGGGGACGACGCTGGAGGTGGCGAAGGGTTCGGCAGTCGAAACCGCCACCTTGTTCGCCAGCAACTCCATGGCCACCTGGTCGGCCCTGGCGTCCTCAGGCAGTTGTACCCACAAAAAATAGGACGCCGGGTGACTGATGACGTTCAACCCGATTAACAGCGCCCGGGCGAGCGTCTGTCGGGTCCGCGCATCCAGGCGTTTTTCCGCCTCCAGACGCGCGACGGTGCCGTCTCCAATCCAGCCGCAGACCAGCGACGTCATCACCCCTGGGGTATTCCAGACCGTCGCCCGGATCGCACGCTCCATCGCCGAAACCCAGGGCAGCGGCGCAACCACGTAACCCACCCGCAGCCCGGTCGCGATGTTTTTCGAGAAACCCGAGACGTAGACGGTCAGCTCCGGTGCCAGGGCCTTCAACGGTGCGGGCGGGTCCTCGGCCAGGAACGCATACGCTGCGTCTTCGATCAACAGCACCCCATGGTGCCGAGCGATGCGCACCAAGTGTTCGCGCCACGGCAGGTCCATCACCCAGCCCATGGGGTTGTGCAGGGTCGGCATCGTGTAGACGGCCTTGATCCGCCTTCGCTGGCAGAGTGTTTCCAAGGCGTTCAGATCGGGGCCGTGATCGGTATGGGGGATCGCGAGCAATTCCAGCCGGAGGGCGTCGGCCACCACTTTGAACCCCGAATAGGTCAACGCATCCACCGCCACCACATCGCCCGGTTTGAGCAACGCCATCGCAATGACCGACAGGCCATGCTGCGCGCCACTGACGATCACCACCTCGTCGGCCTCGACGGCTAATCCCCGGGCAGCAAGGTGCCGCGCCATGCACGCGCGCTCATGGCTTCGGCCAGCGTGGGGCTGATAGCGCAGCAGCGCCTCCAGATCACCCGACAACGCCAGTTGGCGAAGGCCGTTGCGCAGCAGATCCGCCTGGCCCGGCAGCGTCGGGTAGTTGAAATTGAGGTCGAGGACGCCGGGCGTGCTGGTCTGTTGATCGACGCCATGGCTGAGCGGCAGGGCGATTTCCCGGACAAAGGTGCCGCGCCCGGTTTCGCCGCTCACCAGTCCCATGGCTTCCAGCTCGGCGTAGACCCGCGACGCCGTGACCAGCGCCAGGCCTTCAGCCGCCGCCAACTGACGATGGGTCGGCAGGCGCGTCCCGGGCGCCAGTTCACCGGCCGCAATCTGCGCAGCAAATCGGTCCACAAGGGTTTTGTAGCGGGCGCGGGGCATAGACGCTGTATCCATGACAATTCTTTGATTGCACTGATTCTGCCCCTTACGCTGCCTTGACGGCAATTGACCCGTTGGCAATTCAACCTCAATCAGCAATGGCGTCCTCACGCCTGCACCTCAGGAGTCCGAACCCCATGGAAATCTCTTCAATGGTCCAGCCCCTGGCGACAAAGCACTCCACTGCCGGATGGCTGAATGGCCTGATGGGCGTGATCATTTTCAGCGGTTCGTTGCCGGCCACGCGCATCGCCGTGCTGGAGTTCGCGCCGCTGTTTCTGACTGTCGCCAGAGCGTCGATTGCCGGCTTGGTCGCGGTCTGTCTGCTGCTGGTGTTGCGAGAGAAGCGCCCGCAGCGCAACCAACTGATGCCGCTATTCATCGTTGCCAGCGGCGTGGTGGTCGGCTTCCCGCTGCTCACCGCGCTGGCGTTGCAATACGTCACGTCGGCGCACTCCATCGTGTTTGTCGGCCTGTTGCCGTTGGCGACGGCTGTGTTCGCGGTGTTGCGTGGCGGCGAGCGTCCGCGTCCGGTGTTCTGGGTGTTCTCGTTGCTGGGCAGTGCGCTGGTAGTGGGGTTCGCCTGTGCCCAAGGGTTGTCGGCGTCGCCGGCGGGGGATCTGCTGATGCTGCTGGCGATTGTCGTCTGCGGCCTGGGTTACGCCGAAGGTGCCACGCTGTCCCGGACGCTCGGCGGCTGGCAGGTCATCTGCTGGGCGCTGGTGCTGGCGTTGCCGCTGATGCTGATGCTGATGCTGATGCTGACCCTGTTCAGCGCGCCGCCAGTCCTGGCCACCATCAGCGCACCGGCGTGGCTGAGTCTGGGCTACGTGTCGCTGTTCAGCATGCTGATCGGCTTCGTGTTCTGGTATCGCGGTCTCGCCCAGGGTGGCATCGCGGCGGTGGGACAGCTGCAGTTGCTGCAGCCCTTTTTTGGTCTGACGCTGGCCGCAACCCTTCTGCATGAACAGGTCAGCGTGGGCATGCTGGGAGTGACCGTCGGGGTTATCGCGTGCGTTGCCGGCGCGCGGCGGTTTTCACGCTAGCAGCAGGTCTCTCAGGACGGCTGAACAGTGCAGGCCTCACCCAACGTTTTTTAACCATCCCCAAAACGAAAAATGCCGGTGATCATCACCGGCATTCCCGTTCATTGCTAAGCCATCACTTGGCCTGACTGACGCGCCAGACCTTGTTGCCCACATCGTCCGCGACCAGCAATGCGCCCTGCTTGTCGAGGATCACGCCGACCGGACGGCCTTGTGCGTCGCCATCGGCGTTGAGGAAGCCGGTCAGGACGTCCACCGGCAGGCCCGCAGGTCGGCCATCCTTGAAGCCGACGAACACGACTTTGTAGCCGGCCTGCGGATTGCGGTTCCACGAGCCGTGCTCGCCGACAAAGACGCCGTCAGCAAATTTGGCCGGCATGCCGCGCGGGTCGGACCAGGTCAGGCCCAGCGGCGCGACGTGGGTGCCGAGGGCGTAATCCGGGGCGATGGCCTTGGCGACCATGTCCGGGCGCGGCGGCTGCAAACGGCTGTCGACGTGATTGCCGTAGTAGCTCCACGGCCAGCCGTAGAACGCGCCGTCTTTGACCGAGGTCAGGTAATCCGGCACCAGGTCGCTGCCGATTTCGTCACGTTCGTTGACCACTGTCCACAGCTCGTTGCTGCCCGGCTTCCACGCCAGCCCGTTGGGGTTGCGCAGACCGCTGGCGAACAGGCGTTTCTGCCCGGTCTTGACGTCCACTTCCCAGACCGCCGCACGTCCCTCTTCGGCTTCCAGACCGTTTTCGGCCACGTTGCTGTTCGAGCCAACGGTGACGTACAGCTTGGTGCCTTCGCGGTTGGCGATGATGTTCTTGGTCCAGTGGTGATTGATGCCCGCCGGCAGGTCAGTGACTTTCACCGGCGTGGCGGTGCTTTCAGTCTGGCCGTCGTTGTACGGGACCTTGACCACGGCGTCAGCGTTGGCGATGAACAGCTCGTTGCCCACCAGCACCATGCCGAATGGCGACGTCAGGCCGCTGATGAACACCTTCTTCATTTCGGCCCGGCCATCGCCGTCTGCATCGCGCAGGATGCTGATGCGGTTGGCGCTCTCGGCTTCGGCGCCGACCCGGCTCATGACGATCCCGGTAGCCGTGCGCTTGATCCATGCCATCACCCCCGGGCCGCCGTCCGTCGCGCCTTCAGGCTTCGGCGGCTTGTTGCTTTCGGCGACCAGGACGTCGCCGTTGGGCAGGCTGTACAGCCAGCGCGGGTGATCGAGGTTTTCGGCGAGTGCGCTGACGGTGAAGCCCTCGGCGGCCTTGGGCGTGTCGGTGCCCTTCCAGCCGACGGCCTTGGACACCTTGACGGTCGGAATCAGTGTGCTATTGGGCTCGGGCAGTTGCGGCTGCGCGCCTACGCCAGCCTGGAACGGCAGCTTGGCGGTTTCGCCACAGGCACTGAGCATCGCAGCAGTGGTCATCAGCAGTGCAAATCGGTGCATCGCAATCATCGTTCAACCTCGCGGCGGCCATCCATGGGCCCATTGTTTTGAGAAATCAAAGCGCTGACAAACAGGCAGCTTGGAGAAGCGCAGGCTTCGAGAGACATGACATAAGGCTGACAAGTATCGCCACGTCGACCGACAGCAAACAGCTCACGGGACGCAAATGACATTTGCCCTCAGGGCATCAATAAAACGACCCCGGCAGGGGCGTGAGGGTTCAATAATCTGCGCCGGCATCTCCCGTGCGGAGACCGAGGGGTTAGCCATGTTGGCCGATTTTAGATACGCTTCATGCCTATAACCCCCAGAGCCAGATCCGATGACCCGCCCAGAGTTTGCTTTGGATGTTGAGGCGATCCATGCGATCCCCGCCGTGCCCGTCATTCTGAGCATGGTCAAGCACATGACAGGCATGCGATTCGCGGCGATCGCCAGGGTCACGGAAAGCCACTGGGTGGCCTGCGCCGTCGATGACTCGATCAATTTCGGCCTCAAACCGGGCGGCGAGCTGGTGCTGGAATCAACCATCTGCCACGAGATCAGGCAGCATCACCAGCCAGTGGTGTTCGGCCATGCCAGCGCCGACCCGCACTTCGCCACCCATCACACGCCGCTCACCTATGGGCTGGAAAGCTACATTTCGATCCCCATCATCCTGCCCGACGACCGCTTCTTCGGGACGCTGTGCGCCATCGACTCAGTGCCTGCCGATCTGAGCGATCCTGCCATCGTCAAGACACTGACCCTCTTCGCGCAGTTGATTGCGATGAGTCTGGACACTCAGGGCCACCTGGACAGCGCCCGCGCCGAGCTGAACGACGCCAACGAAAACGGACGGTTGCGGGAGCAATTCATGGCGGTGCTGGGGCACGACCTGCGTACACCGTTGAGTGCGATTCGCATGAGCGCCGACCTGCTGGCGACCAAAACCGAGGACAAGCGCTCGCAGGGGCTGGTCGCTGCCATACGGCAGAGCTCGATCCGCATGGGCGCGCTGATCGAGAACGTGCTGGACTTCGCCAGGGGCCGCATGGGCGGAGGAATTCCGGTGAAGTGCCAGGCCACGGATGATCTTCCCGAGGTATTGAAAGCGACGGTGGACGAGATCCGCGCGTCGCACCCGCAGGCAACGTTCAACGAAGCCATCGACCTCAACGGGAGCGTCTACTGCGACCCGCTGCGCATCAGCCAGTTGTTGTCCAATCTGCTGGGCAACGCGGTGACCCATGGCTCACTCGCCTCGCCGATTGACCTGCACATCTGGCAGGAATCTGATCAGGTCATCATCTCCGTCATGAACCACGGCGCGCCCATTTCGCCACGGCTGATGCCGCTGCTGTTCGAGCCGTTCACCCGGTCCGAAGCGGGCGGGCGCGGCGAAGGCCTCGGTCTTGGGCTGTACATCGCGTCGCAGATCGCCAGCGCTCATCACGGTACTTTGACCGTGAGCTCATCGGCTCAGTTGGGCACCTGTTTCATTGCGCGCTTTCCTTACACGCAACCCGCTTGAGCGCCGACAGGTGATGTCGGCACCCCCGCGCCACAGCGTCGCGGGCACACTGATTTTCGCTATGACCCACTTTTCTGAAGCCCCCTTTTCTGAAGCCCACTTTCCTGAGGAGAGCACCTGACATGCTTCTGCACCAGTCCACATGGATCGAGATCGAACAGTTTCTCAAGCGCAGCCGCACAATTGTCGTGCCCATCGGTTCGAACGAACAACACGGTCCCACCGGCCTGCTCGGCACTGACTGGATGTGCCCGCAGATCATCGCCCACGAAGCGCAGAAGAGCGCCGATATCCTGATCGCGCCGACCTTCAACATTGGCATGGCGCAGCACCATCTGGGCTTTCCCGGGACGATCTCGCTGCGCCCCTCGACGTTCATCGCCGCCATCGGTGACTGGGCGCGCTCGCTGGCGGGTCACGGCTTTGAAAAAATCCTCTTCCTCAACGGCCACGGCGGCAACGTCGCGTCGATCGAGGCGGCGTTTTCCGAGCTGTACGCAGAAGCCAGTTTCGCCGGGCGCTCTGCCGGTTTCGCCCTGAAGCTGACCAACTGGTGGGACCTGGAGGGCGTCGGCGAACTCGCCCATCGGCAGTTTCCGGTGGGCCACGGCTCCCACGCGACGCCGTCCGAGATCGCGGTGACCCAGTGGGCCTATCCGGAGTCGATCAAGTCGGCGGACTACTCGCCGCAGATTGCCCCGACCGGTCCGATCCGCGAAGCAAAGGATTTTCGAGCGCGCTTCCCCGATGGCCGGATGGGCTCAGACCCTGCGTTGGCCACGCCGGAAAAAGGCGGAGAGCTGGTGGCGCTGGCGGCCAAGGGGCTGGTGCGCGCGGTTGATGCGTTCAGTCGCGAACCGGCGCTGCATTAACGTCACTGCGTTGACGGCCTGGCCGTGCGGCAATAGCGCGCGGGCGTTGAACTCGTCCGCCAAATGGCGGCCATAGTGGTATGCGCTTTTTCAAACGGTATGGGATCTGGGGCAGTCTGCAGCGCAACGACCTCGCCCGGTCCCCTTGGCTGACAGGTGATATGTGAATACGTTTATCCCACTGGACAAAGTTGAAGAAATCGATCTGCAGGATTACCACGAGGTCTGGCTGACCACGTCGGAAACCTGGCCACAGGACCCGGCGACGGTTCACCGCAAGTGCCTGTGGCGCCAGGATCGCGAGATGACCTCCGATGTGGAAATCGACGGCGTTTACTTTGAAAATCTACCGCACCTGTGGCTGCGTGTGGACGATCTCGATGACCAACAGGACATCGACCTCGTGATCGAGAAGCTCAAGGTACGCATTGCCGCACTGAATCTCAAAGGCGAGTTCTATCCTCCCGAGCTGCCGACTGCGGCGCCTCACAAGGACGAAGACGAAATCAAGAAAGACCTGCGCAGCTAATCCGCTTCACCCCCCCGCTTCTCCGAAGCGCGCCGTGGCTGATCTTCAGCACGGCGCCGTTTTTGTTTCTGCTGCACCCATTTCCGGTCAGTCCTACCCGGTGCACGCGCTGTATCAGTGGGACCGGCTTCAGCCGGGAAGAGGCCTGTGTGAACACTCTCAATTTTTGCAGCGTTGCATCCGACGCCTTCCCGGCTAAAGCCAGTCCTACAGGTGCACGCAGTCCGTCAGTGGGACCGGCTTCAGCCGGGAAGAGGCCTGTGTGAACGCCCTCAATTTTTGCAGTGTGGCATCCGACGCTTTCCCGGCTAAAGCCAGTCCTACAGGTGCACGCAGTCCGTCAGTGGGACCGGCTTCAGCCGGGAAGAGGCCTGTATGAACGCCCTTAATTTTTGCAGCGTGGCATCCGACGCCTTCCCGGCTAAAGCCAGTCCTACAGGTGCACGCCGTCCGTCAGTGGGACAGGCTTTAGCCGGGAAGAGGCCTGTGTGAACGCCATCAATTTTTGCAGCGTGGCATCCGACGCCTTCCCGGCTAAAGCCAGCCCTACAGGTGCACGCAGTCCGTCAGTGGGACCGGCTTCAGCCGGGAAAAGGCCTGTGTGAGCACCGCCCTTCTGAAGTCTGGGCTAGAATCGCCCGCTCAGATTATCAAGGAGTGAACCCTGTGCAGATGTCCCCGGCGATACCGCTGATTCGTATTTTTTCCGAAGCCAAGGCGAAAGAGTTCTACGTGGATTTTCTCGGCTTCAGCCTGGAGTGGGAGCACCGCTTTGAACCCGGCCTGCCGCTGTACGCCCAGGCCCGTCGCGACCAACTGGTCATCCACCTGACCGAGCACCATGGCGACGCGACGCCGGGCTCGACGATCTTTGTGCCGGTCAGCGACATCGACGAATTGCAGCGCGAACTGCTGGCGAAAAACTACGGCTATTCCCGCCCCGGCATTCAGGACCTCGACTGGGGCAAGGTCATGGACATCGCCGACCCGTTCGGCAACCGTCTGCGTTTCTGCGAGCGCTCGGAAGACTGACCACCGCCGTCACAGCCGGAAATACTGCCCGATCGCTCGACGCAGAAGGTCCACCGCGTCATCCCCGTGGGAAGCTGACGAGCGCACGACGATGATGTCGTGGTCGGCGATCGGCGGCAGGCCATCGAGGATGCGCATGCCGTCGGTGACCCGGGCGCGGTCGATCACGCTGATGCCCAGTCCTGCTTCGACACAAGCCTTGACCGCCTGATTGGACGAGCTCTCGAGCACGATGCGCATGGGGTGGCCGGCGCGCTTGAGCGACTCGACCATCGCTTGCCGGTACGAGCATTGCGCGGCATGCACGGCCAGCGGCAACGGGGTTGGTAAATCCCCCGATTGATGCGCGGCGCCGACCCACACCGGCGTGGTCGGCACCAGCAACTGATCGCCCGCGGCCAACTGGCCTTCCGGCTGGGCGATGACCGCCACCTGAAGCCGACCCCGCCGCACCTGATCGCGCAAGATGAAGCTGGGCGCGGTCTTCAGCTCCAGAACGATGTTCGGCCAGGCGGCGGTGAAAATCGGCAGCACGTCGCGAATCAGGTGCGTGGCGTATTCATCCGGCACGCCGAGGGTGATGCGCCCCGCCAGCTGCGTGCCCTGCAGCTCGGCCAGCACTTGATCGTGGGTGCTCAGCAGCGCGGCGGTGGAGGTCAGAAAACGCTTGCCCAGGGGCGTCAGCGACACCGACTGATTGTCGCGATTGAGCAGCCGCCCCCCCGCCACCGCTTCCAGCCGCTGCACGTGCACGCTGACCGCGGCCGGGCTTTTGTGCAGCTGTTCCGCCGCCGCGCTGAACTTGCCAATGCGCGCCACGGCGTGAAAGGTGCGGACCTGTTCGATATCCAGAATGGCACTCATGGTTCACTGATCCCGAAGCACTGCTGTCGTTTATTTTGATTTATTAGATTACGGCGGATGGGTACGTTGGGTCCATGAACACTTCAAACGAACTGACCAACGCGAGCCTTGCCCTTCCGTCCCCACGCCGGGCGATTCCCTTGCCGCTGCTCGAAGCCGGGCTGGTGATCATCTGGAGTTCGGGCTTCATTGGCGCGCGCTTCTCCATCGATTACGCGCCGGCCTCCCTGGTGGTGTTCTGGCGCTGCCTTCTGGTTACGCTGATTCTGTTGCCCTTCGTCGCCCGACAGCTGCGCCAGACACCGCCTGCGGTGCTGCTGAAAAACGCCGGCATCGGCCTGCTGGCCATGGCCGGTTATCTGTTCGGTGTGACCGAAGGCATTGCCCTGGGTGTGCCCGCCGGGCTGGCAGCGCTGTTCGCCGATCTGCTGCCAATCGGCATGGCTGTGCTGGCGGCCGTGGTGCTCCGCCAGCGATTGACCCGCGGCGTATGGATCGGATTGCTGATCGGTCTGGCGGGCGTGATGCTGGCGACCCACGACGCGCTGGCCTGGGGCAGCGCACCCCCATGGGCCTACGCCCTGCCCGTGCTGGGCATGCTGTCACTGGCGGTCGCCACGCTGTGGCAAAAACACTCCCCAGACCCGCAGGCGCTGGGCCTGATGCCCAACCTGTGGTTGCAGTGCTTCGTCTCGACCTTCGTGTTTGCCCTCGTTGCCGGACTGCACGGAAGTCTCGCGCCCGTGCCCAACGCAGGTTTCGCGATGAGTGTGCTGTGGACGTCGGTGTCGACGGTCGGCGGCTACGGCCTTTACTGGATGTGCCTGCGCCGGGCCACGCCGACGCGAGTCGCCAGTGTGCTTTACCTCAGTCCGCCACTGACGCTGCTGCTGGCCTGGGCCCTGTTCGACGAACCGCTGTCGTGGCTGATGGCCTTAGGCATGGTGGTCTCGGGGGTGGGCATTGATCTGGTGATACGCGGCGAGGCGCGAGAGGCTTCATGAATTGGCCGGTCCTGCGCATCGCTCATCACGCTATCGCGACAAATCAAAGCAACAGCTGGCTCGTGGTTGCCCATCAAATCAGCGACTCCAGCCCCCGCAGCAAACCTTTTAACGTCAGCGCAGCGCGCGCGGCAAGCAGCGTGCCGGCGACATAAGGCTGGGCACTGGAGCCAGCCTCGTGGCGGATGACCAGTCGCTCGCTTTCTGTCGCATGGATGCTTTCGACTGCGAGAACATAGGAAGGCAAATAGACGCTGTGCAATTGGACTGCATGACTGCCAGAACCGATTGGCACCCCCCTGCCCCCTACCAAGCCTTGCAATTTTTCGAGCGGGATCGTGGTGGGCGCCTGGCGCAGTGCGGAAAGTGCTTCTGCGAGCTCCCGACCGGTGCCCGTAGGGACGTCTTGTTTACGCGCGCTGGCGTACTCGACAACTTCTACGTCAGCCAGATAGCGCGCCGCTTCGAGCGCGAAGCGTTTCAACAGCGTGCCGCTGATGGAAAAGTTGCCCGCAGCGACCACACCAACACCGTGCTGCCGGGCCAAAGCATCCAACGCCTGGAGCTCGATTTCGTCGAGGCCACTGGTCCCGATCACAAGCGCTCTTCCCGCTCTGATGACAGCGGGCGCGTGAGTACGAACACCTTCGGTATTCGTGTAGTCGATGACCACATCCGATGGCAGGTTCAACGCTTCATCGAGCGTACCTACAATGGCAATACCGGTGGCGGGTAAGCCGAGAGCAGTACCCATGTCTTCACCGGCACGGCTGCGAGAGACGCCTGCGACTACCTCGACGCCAGGCGTTTTGATTGCTTTACGAAAAATAGCTTGCCCGACCCAACCAGTCACTCCAGCAATAACGATTTTCACAGGTCCATTCCTTTTTTTGCGCACGACACTTCTAAGGCTAGCCATGAGTCAGCATTCGGTTCCAGGCCGCTAAAGTGCCTGGGTCTTCATCGGCAACAATGGCGACGCACCGAAGATTAGAGCGCTGGTTAAGAACGAAAAAGCGCTGTAGCGTTTGAGCATCTGTAACCAGTGGTTAGGAATATGAATAAATTGCAGTCGATGCAGGTGCTGCTTGAGGTGGTAGACGCAGGCAACTTCAGTGCCGCTGCTCGCCGCCTGGGTTTGTCTGCGGTTATGGTGGGAAAGCACGTACGGCAGCTGGAGGAGTTACTCGGCATGCGATTGCTGGAACGAAGCACTCGCAGCCAACGCTTGACCCAGGCGGGCAAGGTGTATTGCGAGACAGCTCGCGGGGTACTCAACCAGATTAAACTGGCCGAAAACACCATTGAATCCATGCACGCGAATCCGCGAGGCATGATCCGCATCAGCGCGCCACACAGCGTGGGAGCCACATGGATTGCTCCGTTGGTTACCCGCTATCTACGCCTCTATCCCGCCGTGAAAATCGAACTCATTCTGAGCAACGCTTATGTGAACCTGATCGATGACCAATTTGACTTAGTCGTTCGGGTAGGGGCGCTGCCCGATTCAGAGCTGGTCGCACGCCGGCTTCCGCCCTACCAAATGGTGATCTGCGGAGCGCCGGACTACTTGTTGCAGCGGGGCACGCCGCAGTCCCCCCGCGACCTCGAGCGCCACTCGTGTCTTGGACACTTGTCTGTCTATGGCTGTATTCAATGGCCGTTACACAACGCTGACGGCTACTGCTGGACGGGAGATGGATGCTTTGCTTCCAACGACAGTCATGCTCTGCGTCAGGCCGCACTGGGCGGCGCAGGTCTGATACTGCAGCCCGAACTATCAGTGATCAATGATTTTTCCACCGGCCGTTTGGTGGAAGTGCTACGCGATCATCGCCCAACGCCGCTGCAGGTCCACCTGCTCTACCTCCCTGCGCGTAAAGAACACAAGGGATTTTCCAACTTGGTGGACTTCATTCTTGCCCAGACCCACAAGACCGGAAAATACGATTAGCGCCTCCCGGAAAAGCGATGGTCGTCCCGCGCTGAATCGATAGGGCCTGGCACTGACTTGCGGCGCCTGTAGCCCTGACGATCTTCAGGCCACCCAACGGCGCGTGACCTCCATGCGTTGGAATGCTGGGCCAATGCAGCCGTTTGTCACCCATAGCGTCGTTTTCGCCAAGACAACTGTCTCAAGGTGGGTGATACGAGTGTGCGCCGCACACCCCACCTTCTACTGGAGCGCATCCCCATGAAAATCGGCTTTTTGGGCCTCGGCAATATGGGTCAGGCCGTGGCTGGCAATCTGTTGAAAGGCGGTCATGAGCTGCTGGTCTGGAACCGTTCCCCCGAGGCCGCGCAGCCACTGGTCGAGCAAGGTGCCACGGCAGTAACCGAGCCTGCCCAGGCGTTCGCCGTCGACGTGGTGTTCAGCATGCTTGCTGACGACAAGGCCCTGCGCGCGGTGCTGCTGGATGCCGGTCTGCTCAAGCAGCTCAAGGGCCCGCTGATCCACATCAACATGGCGACCATTTCCGTGACCTTCGCCGACGAGCTGGCCGAGCTGCACGCCGCACAGGGCATCGACTACATCGCCGCGCCGGTGATGGGCCGGCCGAACATGGCCGCCGCAGCGAAGCTGAATATCATGGCTGCCGGCGCTGCCCAGGCCATCGACCGGGTGCAGCCGTTGTTCGACCTGATCGGCAGCAAGACCTGGCGGATGGGCGACAAACCTTCCAGCGCCAACGCGATGAAACTGGCCATGAATTTCATGCTGGTCTCGGCCATCGAGGCGATGAGTGAAGCGGCCGTGCTGGTCACTCGCCACGGTCTGAAATCCGCTGATCTGGTGGAGCTGGCGTCGGGGACGATCTTTCCCGGGCCGGTCTACGCCGGGTACGGCGCGCTGATCGGCGAACGCACGTACGAGCCGGCGGCATTCAAGGCAGTGCTGGGCCTTAAAGACGTGGATCTGGTCCTGGCCGCCGCCAGCCAGGTTTCAGTGCAGATGCCGAGCGCCGAGATGATCCGCGCCCACTTGCAGGATGCCATCGACCACGGCCGAGGCGAGATGGACCTGGCGGTGTTGGCCGAAGTGGCAGAGCGGCGCAATCCGCGCTGAGTGCTTTTTTGTTTGCCGTTGATGTGAGGGGCAGACGTCAGCTCATGGCCGGGCGACGTGGAGCCGGTGCAGGGTGATCTTGCGCACTTCCTGCTTGCTGATTTCGATGTGCCGCGTGAGCAACTGCTGGGCCTGCGCGGTCTGGCGACTGAGCACGGCGCCGAGAATCTGCCCATGCTCGTCGTAGGTCGCCTCAATGCGCGCCGCCTGGGTGAAATCCAGGCGGCGAATGATGCGGACCTTCTCGGTGATCTCCAGGTGCAGGCGCGCCATCTCGGTGTTGCCTGCCGCCTCCAGCAGCGCGCAATGGAAACGCTCGTCCAGCGCTGAGACCTGCTGGGCGTCTTGCAGGCGTTCGTAGGGGGTGACGAGCCAGGTGTGTTTCAGTTCATCGATGACCGGGTGTTGCTCCAGATCCAGCGCTTCAAGACGCGCCAGTGCCGCGCACTCCAGCACGATGCGCACGTCGTATAGCTCTTCGAAATAATTGAAATCGAACGCCCTCACCCGCCAACCGCTGCGGAAATACACCTCCAGATACCCCTCGCGCTCCAGCCGATACAGCGCCTGTCGCACCGGCGTGCGGCTGGCTTGCACGCGCTCGGCCACCTCGCCTTCGCTAAAGCGATCCCCGGGCAGCAGGCGAAACTCGAAGATGTCGTCCTTGAGCTGCTGATAGATCCGCTCGGCCATGTTGTCCGGGCGACGTTTGGGTGTCTGTGAAGGGATGATGGCCGGGGTGCTCCGTCGGGTGATCTTTGCGCCTGACGCGACGGTGTTTCGGGGCCGCGTCAGGCGTTGGGTCAGGCTTTTTTCAGGCTGCCGATGTACGCGCGCCAGCCACCGAACGAGGTGATGTCCAGCGCGCCGTCAATCGCCCAGGGTTCGCAGATGAAGCCCTTGACGCTGCGACCGTCCTTCAGCGTCAGGGTGCCGATGCCCAGCGGCGCAGGGATCTCGGCCACGAACTCGCCAAAGCGCGCCAGCGGGATGTCCCACAGTTCCACGATGATCGATGCACCGTTTGCGGATTTCACCAGCCCCGGTTTGGGCGGCACAGTGCCGGGCAAGGCGTAGAGCCGGTAGTCGCCTGCCGTGAGCGTCTGTTCGACGAGCACGGCGTCCCGACGGGTCAGCTGCGCGTTGAGCGGCATGCCGGTCAGGTGCGCGCCCACCACGGCAACCCGCACGCTGCCCCGCGGCGCAGTCGCTGGCGATGCCGTGGGCGAAGGAAGTGAGCGACCTGTGGCGCCCAGTGGCAAGCCGACGTTTTCCTGCCAGCGCTGGCCAAACCGGGCGAGCGCAGTGTCGTGCCAGGCCGGCGCAATCAGGGTGATACCGGAGGGCAAGCCATCGGCGCGTAGACCGGCAGGCAATGCCAGGGCCGAGAGGTCCGCCAGGTTGGTGAAGTTGGTATAGAAGCCGAACTGCGAGTTGTACAGCACCGGTTCGGCGGCCATTTCCGCCTGGGTGCGCAGGGTCGCGGACGTGGGCACGACCAAGGCGTCGAACCCGACCAGCGCGTCGTTGATCTGCCGGCTCAGCGTGGCCCGCAGGTATTCGGCGCGGTAGGCGTCACAGGCGCTGTACCCCAGGCCGCTTTCGACGATGCCACGCACCACCGGGTTGATGGCGTTGGGGTTGGTTTCCAGCATCGCGGTCAAGGCGACTGTGCGTTCGGCCACCCACGGGCCGTAATACAGCTGCTCGGCCAGGGCCTTGAACGGGGCGAAGTCGATGCGGGTGATCTCGGCGCCCATGTCGCTCAATCGGTGCAGCGCCTGTTCGAACACCGCCTGATTGTGCGTATCGCCGAAGAACTCCAGGGTGTCCGGCACGGCCAGCTTCATCGCCGCGCGAAAGCCCACCGGCGCCGTGCCCGGGTTGTGGCGGGAATAGGCGTCATCGCCATCAAAGCCTTCCGCCAGGCCGGCGACTTTCTGCGCGTCGTCTACGGTCAGCGCGAAGATGGAGACGCAGTCCACCGTCTTGCACGCCGGCACCAGCCCGGTGTTGGGCAAGCGGCCCTTGGTCGGTTTCAGGCCGACGATGTTGTTGAACCCGGCGGGCACCCGACCCGAGCCTGCGGTGTCGGTGCCCAACGAAAATGCCACCAGCCCCCGCGCCACCACCGACGCCGAGCCCGAGCTGGAGCCGCCGCTGACGTAATCCGGGTTGACGCTGTTGGGCACGGCGCCGTAAGGCGAGCGGGTGCCGACCAGGCCGGTGGCGAATTGGTCGAGGTTGGTCTTGCCCATCAAAATCGCCCCGGCGGCGCGCAGTCGGGCCAGCACCGTCGCGTCCTTGCTTGCGGTGTAGGCAAACTCCGGGCACGCCGCCGTCGTCGGCCACCCGGCGGCGTCAATATTGTCCTTGATCGCGAACGGCACGCCGTACAGCGGCAGCTGAGTGATGTCGCCGTTGACTGCAGCAAGACGCTCGGCGAGGGCTTCAAGCTGCTCGCTGATCTGCGCCTGACTGGCCCGGGCGATCCAGGCGGTGTCGGTTTGCGGGTAGGCGCTGGCGAACGACAGCAGCACGTCAGGCGACAACTGCCTAGTCTGGTAGGCCATCAGCCACTCGTTGATCGTCCAGCCGAAATGAGGGTGTTGGAGGTCATGCATGGGGGGTATCCATCTTGTATCCAAGTTTGGATTCAACGAAAGCAAAAGCCGGGCCACTGGGGTGGAAGGTCCGGATTGCTTGGGTGTAAGGCTATTTCGTATCGTTGGAAGCGCCAGCGCACGCCTCAAAAAAGCACACCGTGCAGGGTTTTGGTGCCGCCTCGCACGCCACGATCACATAGTGGGACCGGCTTCAGCCGGGAGGGCATCCGGCGTCACACCAAAAAGTGATGCGAACACGCTGGCCTCTTCCCGGCTAAAGCCAGTCCTACAAAAAGCATCGCGTGCATCCAGTAGGACCGGCTTCAGCCGGGAAGCTTTTGATCTGCTTTTGATCTTCCTACGAAGCAAGTCCAGACACCGCCAATCGCGACTTGGGTGCAGGCTGAACGCAGGTCTTGCGGAGTGGGCCGAGCGGCATGGATGCCGCGAGAGCCGCCCCCCGCCATGGATGGCGGATGGCGGCGGGCCCACGGAGCGAGACCGGAGTGAGGGGACTCCGACGCAGGAGGAGCCAAACCAGGAGCAAGCACCCTTGGTTACTTGGGGTGCTTTTCCAAGTAACTCGCCGAAGGCGAAACCGGAGGCCGTTAGGCCGACCATTGCAGCCGCACCGCGTATCCCGGGGACAGATTAATTTACGATGAAGCGCTGTAAATAAATCAGTCCCCTTCACCGAGTCCCCTTCACCGTCAGGCCAGGTATTTCCTGAACCAATCCAACGTCCGGTTCCACGCCAATGTTGCCGCAGCGTCGTCATAACGCGGTGTCGAATCGTTATGAAACCCGTGGTTGGCGCCTTTATAAATATGCGCCTCATACGTCTTCCCCGCCGCCTTCAACGCCGCCTCATACGCCGGCCAACCATCAGTGATCGGCTTGTCCAGCTCCGCGTAATGCAACAACAGCGGCGCCTTGATCCGGCTGACGTCTTCAGCCTTGGGCTGCCGGCCATAAAACGGCACCGCCGCCGCCAGCTCCGGATAAGCCACGGCAGCAGCATTTGAAACACCGCCGCCGTAACAAAACCCGGTAATCCCGACTTTCCCGGTGGACGCGTGATGGGCCATCAGCCATTCGATGCCGGCAAAGAAATCGTTCATCAGCTTCTCGGGATCAACCTTCTGCTGGAGCTCGCGGCCCTTGTCGTCATTGCCCGGATAGCCGCCGACCGATGACAAACCGTCAGGCGCCAACGCGATGAAACCGGCTTTCGCCACCCGCCGGGCGACGTCCTCGATGTAAGGATTCAGGCCGCGATTCTCATGCACCACCAGCACCGACGCGACCTTGCCGTCGGCTTTTGCCGGCCGCACCAGATACCCACGCACCTGGCCGTGACCTTTGGGCGACGGGTAGGAAATGTATTCAGCAATGATGTCAGGATCGGTGAATTCGACCTGCTCGGCGAGCGCGTAATTGGGGCTCAGCGACGCCAGAATGGTCGTCGCCGCAAGCCCGCCCACAGCGAACACGGCCGCGCGATCGAGAAACTCCCGGCGGTTGATCTTGCCGTGAACGTAATAGTCGTAGAGCTCAAGCAATTCCGGGGCGAAGTCTTTGGCGGTGAGACGGGTCATCTGTGCGCATCCTCATCGATTGTCCAACGGGCACAGGCCTAGAACCGAGCGCCTGAACGTGCCGCAGCGAGCCCTCAGTAAAGCAGTATTTCGCCAGCCTGTATCACGCCGCGACGTGACGGCACCCCACTTTCAAACGCTCCCTTTCCAACAGGCTCGATGTGGGCTAGCCTGAGCGGCGCAGTTGTACGACGACGTACAAAGCGACCTTTCTTCAGAAATGGCCGCTGCATGCCGCTTCCATCAACAATAAAAAAGGATGCACTCATGACCCGACTCAAACTGACCCTCGGCTTCTTGTGCCTGTTTTCAGGCTTCGTGGCCGCCGCCCCTTCTGCCGATGAAGAAGCCGTCGCCAAGGCCGTCGACAACATGACTCAGGCGATGCTGCACAAAGACATTGCCACCCTGGGCGCGCTGACTTCGGACAACGTCACCTACGGACACTCCAGCGGCAAGGTGCAGAACAAGGATGAATTCATTGCCGACATCGAAACCGGTCGCAGCGGCTTCAACACCCTGGAAATGAAAAACCAGACAATCAAAATGAACGGCGACACTGCCTTGGTGCGCAACCATTTCTCCGCTGAAGCCGTGAACAGTGGCAAGGTCGTCCCGACCGAGATCGAAAACTTTCAGGTCTGGCAGAAACAGAAAGGCCAGTGGCTGCTGATCGGACGCCAGGCGTTCAAATTCTGATGGCGTGACTTCAACGTCTGGGCCGACCGGGCGCCTGAGAGGGTCAGGCGCCGGTCGGCTACATGTCTGTTTTTACCGCCCGTTGAGCTACAACGCTTCCAACTCCTGCAACACCGCCAGCACATTGCGGGTCGAGCGCTCGACGCTTCCCGCACGATGCGCAATGCCCAACTCCCGCCACAACGCCGGCTGCAACGGACGCATGACAATGCGGCTTTCCGGCGGCGGCGTGGACGCCTCATGGGGCAGCAACGTCGCGCCATAGCCCGCCCCCACCAGACTCTTGATGGCGTCGTTGTAATTGAGCTGAATGCGCGGCGTCGGCTGCGGCCCCTCGCCGGCAAACCACTCCGCCACCTGACGGGACAGCCGGGTGGTGGCGTCGTTGAGAATCAGCGGCTGACCGGCAAGCCAGCTCGGCGTGATGACCGGCGGGCAATCCCAGCGCGCCGGCAGAAACGCCATCACCGGGTCGCGCCGCCACGACTGTATCGACAGGCCCTTGACCGGCGCCTGGGGCAACGCAATCACGCCAATGTCCAGGCTGCCGTCCGCGAGTTTTTGCAGGGTCTGCTGCGACGTCAGCACCGCGACCTGCACGTCGATGCCGGGGTGCAACTGCTCCAGGGTTTCCAGCGCCTGGGGCAGCAATTGCGCGATAACGCCGGTGGACGCCCCCAGTCGAACCCGCCCGGCCAGCCCTTTGACCTGACGCTCGACGTCTTCCAGCGCCTGTTCGGCGTCGGCCAATAGACGCCGCGCGCGCTCGATCAGCGTATCGCCGATGGCCGAAGGCTGAACCCGCCCACGGGTGCGCGAGAGCAACACGCCGCCCACCCGTTGCTCAAGATCGGCAATGTGCAGACTGACCGTCGGCGGCGCGAGATTCAGCACCCGCGCCGCTTCGGCAAACGAGCCGTGGTCGGCGATGGCCACCAGGGTGCGCAAACGATCCAGACTGATTTCCCGCACTGGCCCATCCTTCCTTCAGAAAAGATGAAGTGTACCGTCATCAAATTCAACTTTCGCTATCAACGATAGGGCTTGAAGATGTCAGTCATTGACGACCTTCAGCGGAACTTCAACCTCATGTCCACCCCCATTGTGTTCATCGACGGCGACCAAGGCACCACCGGCCTGCAGATTCACCAGCGCTTGCAAGGCCGCACTGAGCTGCACGTGGTCACCCTTCCAGCCGAGCATCGCAAGAATCCGGAAAGCCGCGCCGCCGCGATCAACGCGTGCGACATTGCCGTGCTGTGCCTGCCCGACGAGGCCGCCCGGGATGCGGCGGCGAGCGTTACGAATCCGGAGGTGCGGGTCATCGACGCCAGCTCTGCGCACCGCACCCACCCCGACTGGGTCTACGGTTTCGCGCAGATGAGTCACGCGCAGAAACAACGCATCGCCACCGCCCGCCGCGTCAGCAATCCGGGCTGCTACCCCACCGGGGCGATCGGTCTGTTGCGTCCGTTGCTGGAGGCGGGTCTACTGCCGCGCGACTACCCGATCAGCATCCATGCGGTGTCAGGCTATTCAGGCAAGGGCCGCGCCGGGGTCGATGAATTCGAAGGGCCGGACGCTGCCCAGGCGATCCCGTTTCAGATTTACGGCCTGAGCCTGGCGCATAAGCACGTCCCGGAAATCCAGCAGTACAGCGGGCTGAGCGAGCGGCCGGTGTTCATTCCGGCGTATGGCGCGTTTCGTCAGGGCATCGTGCTGACCGTCGCGCTGCAAACGCGCTTGCTGCCCCACGCCGTGACCGGCAAGACGCTGCATGCTGCGCTGGCTGAGCATTATCAAGGCAGCGGGTACGTCGAGGTGATGCCGATGGAGCAATCGCGCGCGCTGAGCGGGATTGATCCGCGCCAGCTCAACGACACGGATAACCTGCGGCTGATGGTGTTTGAAAACGAGGGCCACGTGTTGCTGGCCGCCGTGTTCGACAACCTGGGCAAGGGCGCGGCCGGGGCGGCGGTGCAGAACCTGGATTTGATGATTGCGGGTGGCTGAGGTGCCGTTAAGCCGCGTGGGTCATTGCCATCTGGCATCGACGCTGCCCAGTGCGCACGCCGGTAAATCCCAGTGGGTCGGCGTGCCGTCGATCTGCCCGGCGGGTTTGAGGCGCAGTGCCGGCCCCCAGGCGGTGTGCTCGATGGCGTCGGAATAATCCCTCGGATTCAACGGCGGCAGCGCTGCAGGCTGGGCCTCGGTTGGGACGAACGACATCAGCGATAACGCGGTGCGCGCCAGGGATGCCTGCACTTGCACGCCTTGTCCGGTGATACGTCGCTCGGTCAGGCCGCGCACCGCTGCCGCCGCCATCAAATACCCCGTGGCGTGATCCAGTGCCTGCACCGGCAGCGGCACGGGCCGGTCACCTCCCGCGGCGACCATGCCGGCGTCGGCGATGCCGCAACTCATCTGCACCAGGCTGTCGAAACCCCGTCGCTCCCGCCATGGGCCGGTCCAGCCGTAGGCGTTCAGCGAGACATCCACCAGACCGGGATTGAGCGCCCGACGGCGTTCAGCATCAAGGCCCAGCCGCGCGAGGGCATCGGCGCGGTAGCCGTGAACCATCACGTCCGCTTCGCTGATCAGGCCCTCCAGCACTGCGCGATCGGCAGGGTCGCGCAGGTCCAGCCGCGCGCAGCGTTTGCCCAGCACCACTTCGGGCACTGTGCCAGGCTCGTCCCAGCCAGGGGGATCGATGCGCAAGACCTCAGCGCCGAAACCGGCGAGAAACCGCGTCGCCACCGGGCCCGCCAGAATGCGCGTGAGGTCGAGCACGCGGATGCCGCGCAAGGGGCGTTCGCGTGGGGCGATACATTCAGGTCGCGCAGGTTTGGACTGATGCGGCCCACCCGGTCCCACTTGCGCTTCGGTGCGATGCAGCAAGGGTTCGGCAGCGACGGCACGGCCCTGGGGATGTTCGCGCCAGGCAAGCGCACTGCCCATCGCGGCGGCACAACCCTGGTTGCCCACTACCGCGCTTTCCAGCTCACTGGCCTTCCAGCGCAGCACCGCCTGACTCACCGCATCGCGCTCTGGGGCGGTGTTCAGCACGGCAAGCGCGGCCTGACGATGGTGCGGGGCGTTGGTGTGCAATCGAATCCAGCCATCCGCCGCGGGGTAATCCCCCGCCATCGCGTCCCACTGCGCCGGCAGCGACCAGCCTTGGGGCTGCAGAGACGTGGCGAACCAGAATGAGGCCAGGCGCCGGTCGACCGTGATCGCGGGCGCGGTGCCGTGGGCCTGATCGATCAGTTCGCCCACCGCCAGATGGGCGGCAGCGATGGCGGCGGTGGCGAAATCGGTGACCGGAAATGCCGAGACCAGCGCGCCTTCGCCGCTGATCTGAAGATGATCGAGATAGCGAGGCTCGCCACCGAGGGCCAGCCAGAATTCACGCAGGAAATGCGTGCAGGCAGTGTCGGAATGGGCAGTGGGCATAAAGCGGCGCTCTCGGAAGTGGTGAGAGCAGCCTAGCAAATGAATGTGGGAAGGGGCGTGAAGCTGGCGTATCTGCCGCTGGAGATGCAGCGGATGCAATGGCCTCTTCCCGGCTGAAGCCGGTCCTACTAAAAGCACCGCGTGCATCCAGTCAAACTGGCTGTGACCTAAAGTAGGACCGGCTTTAGCCGGGAAAGCGGTGTCTCTGCCGGTGGAGATTCAGCGGATGCACTGGCGCCTTCCCGGCTAAAGCCGGTCCTACTGACACCGCGCGTGCATTTCGTAGGACCGGCTTTAGCCGGGAAAGCGGTGTCTCTGCCGGTGCAGATTCAGCGGATGCACTGGCGCCTTCCCGGCTGAAGCCGGTCCCACTGACACCGCGCGCGCATGTTCGTAGGACCGGCTTTAGCCGGGAAAGCGGTGTCTCTGCCGGTGCAGATGCAGCGAATGTGATGGCCTCTTCCCGGCTGAAGCCGGTCCTACTGACACCTCGCGTGCATTGCAGTGGTCTAATTTCCCCGGACACCTCGATAAGTGGAAAATACATTTATCGAGGAGTTCTACATGACCAGAAAACGCAACAGGTTTGATGACAGCTACAAACTGGAAGTCGTAAAGATGGTCAGGGATCAGGGGCTGACCGTTCCGCAGGTTTGCCAGGACCAGAATCTCGGTGAGACGGCCGTACGACGGTGGATCCGCCAATACGACGCCGAGCAGTTGGGCCAGGCCGGGATAGGAAACCCGCTGACGGCTGAGCAACAGCGCATTCGGCAGCTGGAGCAGGAAAACCGGCAGCTCAAGATGGACAACGACATCCTAAAAAAGGCTACCGCCTTCTTTGCCCGCGAACTGAAGTGACGTATCGGCTTGTTCGGCAACTGCAACAGAAGGCTTATCCGGTGGCGCATGTCTGTCGTCTGCTGAACGTCAGTCGATCAGGTTTTTACGAGGCCCGTAAGCGTGCACAAGCACCTGTTCGGCTCAGTTGTCCCATTGTCGCGCAGCTCAAGGCATCGTTTGCCGTGAGCGACGGCTGCTCCGGCAGCCGCTCTTTAACCAAGGCTCTGCGGGCCAAGGGCATGGAAATAGGCCGCTATAAAGTCCGCCGCCTGATGCGAGCCCATGGTTTGCGCTCGGCGTGGAAACCTAAGTTTGTGCATACGACCGACAGCAAGCATGACCTGCCAATCGCTGAAAATGTGTTGAACCGTCAGTTTGAACCGCAGGCTGTGAATACCGCCTGGGTCGCCGACATTACCTACATAGGAACGCGCAGCGGCTGGCTCTATCTGGCCGTGGTGCTGGACTTGTTCTCGCGCAAGATCGTGGGTTGGGCGATGGCCCCAAACATGCCTGCAGAGCTGGTGTGCAGCGCGATGCAGATGGCCGTCGCGCAGCGTCAACCGCCGCCTGGCCTGATCGCTCACTCCGATCGCGGCAGCCAATATGCGAGCGCAATCTACAGATCGCTGCTGGCCAGGCACGGGATGCAGCAAAGCATGAGCCGTAAGGGCAACTGCTGGGACAATGCGGTGATGGAGCGCTTCTTCCTGAGCCTGAAAATGGAGCGGGTATGGCGGCGCAATTACGCCAACCATGGCGAAGCGGTACGCGACATCACTCAATATATCGTTGGGTATTACAACAACGAGCGGCTGCACTCAAAACTGGGGTATCTGCCACCGACCGTTTACGAACGGACGGTGGCCTTGAAACAACCTATCGAGGTGTCCGGAATTAGTTGACCACTACACATTTCGTAGGACCAGCTTTAGCCGGGAAAGCGGTGTCTCTGCCGGTGCAGATGCAGCGGATGCACTGGCCTATTCCCGGCTGAAGCCGGTCCTACTGACACCGCGTGCGCATTTCGTAGGACCGGCTTTAGCCGGGAAAGCGGTGTCTCTGCCGGTGTAGATTCAGCGGATGCACTGGCCTATTCCCGGCTGAAGCCGGTCCTACTGACACCGCGCGCGCATTTCGTAGGACCGGCTTTAGCCGGGAAAGCGGTGTCTCTGCCGGTGGAGATTCAGCGAATGCACTGGCCTCTTCCCGGCTGAAGCCGGTCCCACAAGACCCCGCAGTGCCTGAGACATTCACCCACCCAACAAAAAATTCCCCGGCCGGCTGCCCTCGCCCGTTTCCAAAACCGGCACTTGCGCGTCGTCCTTCAGGCTCACGCCGGACAATTGCCGGCGCCAGGCTTCGCGCATCAGGTACAGCAACTTGTGCGCCGCCATCGCGTAACTCATCCCCTCAAGGCGCACATTGGAAATGCAGTTGCGCGCAGCGTCGTTCAGGCCCACGCGCGGTGCGTAGGTGAAGTACAGACCGAGGCTGTCCGGTGAGCTGAGGCCTGGCCGTTCGCCGATCAGGATCACCACCATGCGCGCCTTGAGCAGTGCGCCGATTTCATCGGCAACGGCGACCCGGCCCTGTTCCACCAGCACCACCGGCGCCAGGCGCCAGCCTTGCGCTGCCGCCATTTCATCGATGCGCTCCAGCATCGCCGGGCTGTGACGTTGCACCGCCAGCGCAGACAAGCCGTCTGCGACCACCAGCGCCAAATCAAATCCTTCAGGATGCGCAGCCGCGTAATCCTTCAGTTGCTCAGCCGACGCCTCGGACAAGCGCCGCCCCAGATCAGGCCGTTGCAGGTACATATGGCGGTCGGTGGCGGAGCTTTGCACGGTCAGCGTTTCCCGGGACCGACCCGCCAATTGCTCAGCCAGCGCCCCGTGATCGAACGCCAGATGCACGGCATCGCGGGCCTGGGCGTGGGCGAACTGGAAATCCAGCTGCGCCGCTGTGGGCAGGCTGGTACCGGCATGCCCGAGGGCGATTCGCGCCGAGGTCAGCGAGCGCAACTGCTGCCAGGCATCGGCGTGTGCGGGTGATTTCTTGTCATCGCTCATGGCTCATGCCCTTGTCTGAACTGCTGATCAGCGACTAATTAAGTTGCGCCAGCGCCTTGCGAAACAGCGGCGGCACGCCCTGCCCCAGCCGCACGCCGCCGTCATCCTGGCGCAGGATGTCCATGCGCGTCAGCCATTCTTCGAACTCCGGCGCCGGGCGCAGACCGATAGTCTTACGTGCATACAAAGCGTCGTGAAACGAGGTGGTCTGGTAGTTGAGCATCACGTCGTCGGACCCCGGAATGCCCATGATGAAATTGATTCCCGCGACGCCGAGCAAGGTCAGCAGCACGTCCATGTCATCCTGATCGGCTTCGGCGTGGTTGGTGTAGCAGATGTCGCAACCCATGGGCACGCCGAGCAGCTTGCCGCAGAAATGATCTTCAAGCCCGGCGCGAATGATCTGCTTGCCGTTGTAGAGGTATTCCGGGCCGATGAAGCCGACCACGGTGTTGACCAGAAACGGGTTGAAATGCCGCGCGACGGCGTAGGCGCGGGCCTCGCAAGTCTGTTGATCGACGCCGTGGTGAGCGTTGGCCGACAAGGCGCTGCCCTGCCCGGTTTCGAAGTACATCAGGTTGTCGCCCAGAGGCCCGCGCTTCAGGCTCAGCCCAGCTTCGTAGCCCTCGCGAAGGATTTCCAGGCTGATGCCGAAACCGCTGTTGGCCGCTTCAGTGCCGGCGATGGACTGAAACACCAGGTCCAGCGGCACACCTTTTTCGATAGCGGCGACCGAGGACGTGACGTGGGTCAGCACGCAGGACTGGGTGGGAATCTCGTAATGACGAATGACGCCGTCGAGCATTTTCAGCAGTTCGCTGATGGCGCTGACGCTGTCGGTGGCCGGGTTGATGCCGATCATGGCGTCGCCGTTGCCGTACAGCAGACCGTCGAGCACGCTGGCGGCGATGCCGGCCGGGTCATCGGTGGGGTGATTGGGTTGCAGCCGGGTGGACATGCGCCCGCGCAGGCCGACGGTGTTGCGAAAGCGGGTGACGACACGAATCTTCTGTGACACCAGCACCAGATCCTGCACGCGCATGATCTTCGACACCGCTGCTGCCATCTCCGGGGTCAACCCCGGCGCCAGGGCCTTGAGGCTGGCTTCGGTGGCGTCGTCCCCCAGCAGCCAGTCGCGAAAGCCGCCGACCGTGAGGTGGCTGACCGGGGCGAAAGCCGCGCGGTCATGGCTGTCGACGACCAAGCGGGTGACTTCATCCTCTTCGTAGGGAATCAGCGCTTCGGTGAGGAACCGCTTGAGCGGCACGTCGGCCAGGGCCATTTGCGCCGCCGCGCGTTCGGCATCACTGCTGGCGGCCACTTCGGCCAGGAAGTCGCCGGAGCGCGCGGGGCTGGCCTTGGCCATGAGTTCCCGCAGGCTGTCGAAGCGCCAGACCATGCCACCGATGCTGTGGGAAAAGCTCATGCACACCTCTTCATTCGAACCGCGTGATTAACCGGTGACCGCGACCGACGCACTGCGCCCGCGCACCATTTTGCAGAACAGCGCGCCCACGGCCATCAGGCAGATGAATATGGCGCAGATCAGCAGGTTGAACCAGACCATGGCGACGAGGCACACCACCGCCAGTACCAGCGCGATGCCCGGCACGATCGGATAGCCCGGCGCGCGGAAGCTGCGCTCGAGGTTCGGTTCGCTGCGGCGCAGCTTGAACAGGCTGAGCATGCTGATGATGTACATCACGATAGCGCCAAACACCGACATGGTGATCATCGCCGCGGTCAGTGTCATGCCCTGCAGGTTGATCACGCCGTCACTGAGGATTGCGATGATGCCGATCACGCCGCCCGCGAGGATGGCGCGGTGTGGGGTCTGGAAGCGCGACAGTTTTGCCAGGCTCGGCGGCAAAAAGCCCGCCCGTGCCAGGGCGAAGAACTGCCGCGAGTAACCGAGGATGATGCCGTGGAAACTCGCCACCAGACCGAACAGGCCGATCCACACCAGCATGTGCATCCAGTTGGAGTTACCGCCGACTACCGCTTTCATCGCCTGTGGCAGCGGGTCATTGATGTTGGCCAGCGTACGCCAGTCGCCGACGCCGCCGGCGAAGATCATCACGCCGATCGCCAGCACCACCAGGGTCAGAATACCCGCCACGTAGGCACGCGGAATGGTGCGTTTGGGGTCTTTGGCTTCTTCTGCCGCCATGGCCGCGCCTTCGATGGCGAGGAAGAACCAGATGGCAAACGGGATCGCCGCGAACATGCCGCTGATGGCCGGCAGGCTGAAGGTGTCGGAACCGGCCCAGCCGCCCAGCACGAAGTTGCTGAAGCTGAAGCCCGGCGCGACAACGCCCATGAACACCAGCAGTTCGGCCACCGCCAGGATGGTGACCACCAGCTCGAAGGTCGCGGCGATGCTCACGCCCAGGATGTTCAGGGTCATGAACACGAAATACGCGCCGATGGCCGCCACCCTTGGGTCCAGGGACGGGTACTGCACGTTGAGGTAGGCGCCAATGGCCATGGCGATGGCCGGCGGGGCGAAGACGAATTCGATCAGTGTCGCAAGCCCCGCGATCATCCCGCCGGTGACGCCGAAGGCACGCAGGCTGTAGGCAAACGGGCCGCCCGCATTGGGAATCGCAGTGGTCAGCTCGGTGAAACTGAAGATGAAACAGGTGTACATCACCGCGACCATCAGCGTGGTCACCAGAAAGCCCAGCGTCCCGGCAGTGCCCCAGCCGTAGCTCCAGCCGAAGTATTCGCCGGAAATCACCAGGCCAACGGCCAGCCCCCACAAATGCAGGGTTCCCAAGGTGGGTTTGAGTTGTGAAGCAGTCATGAGCGTGTACCCCGGTAGCCAGGCGACGGTATTTGTCTGACATCGAGCATAGTCACAGCTGACGGGCGAAGGCTTGACCGTACGGCGCGCGGTTTGTCGTCTGCGGTCAAGTTTTGGGGGTATCTGCCGGGGGTGCGCCACGCTGGCGCGCGAAAATGGCCCGGTGCTTTATTGGGGGTCACGCTTGGCCTGTGTTGCTTGGCCAGCATGGCACCGGAGTTCCCAGATCCCTGGTCGCCGGATGAGTCGCCAGGTAGCACCGATACCCATGTAGGAGTGAGCTTGCTCGCGATGAGGTCGGTACATTCGCCGAGTATGCAGCAGCTGGAATGCAGTCTTCGCGAGCAAGGTGGAGCGCCACCCCGGTCACTCCCACGAAGTCGGTGACTGCAGCACGATCACGCATGCGGCTGATACAAGGTATGACATTTGCTTGCAGGGTCTGCACACCCACCGTCAGAGCCTTCACCCCCATGCTCCAGACCCTCGTCCCCGCCGCCGCATCGAACACGCCCGCCGCCAGCAATCGCGGCGTGCTGTCCGCTGCGGCCAACGGGCTCGATGGTTTTATCGTGCAGCACGGCGGTGATCTGGACCGGGTGTTCGGCCGCTCCGGCATCGACCCCGAGCAACTGCTGCACCCGACCCTGAGCCTGCCACTGACCAACTACTGCAAAGTGCTGGAAGAAGCCGCCAACCAGACCGGCTGCGACAATTTCGGCCTGCGTTACGGCCAGCAATTCCGTCCACAGGCGCTGGGTCTGCTGGGCTACATCGGCCTGTGCTCGGCGACGCTGGAAGACGCGCTGATCAACTTTTCCGCCGCCTTCCCCTTCCATCAACACAGCACCCTGATCGAACTGGTCGATCAAGGCGAGTGCTACCGTTTCGACTATCAGGTGCGCCATGGCGCGATCGCCGAACGCCGCCAGGACGCCGAACTGACCATGGGCATGGCGCTGAACCTGGTGCGCCACGTGCTCGGCCCGGACTGGGCACCTCGGCAGGTCGCCTTCGAACACGCCAAACCCCAAGGCTGGCACGAACACCGCGACGTCTTCCGCGCGGACGTGTGTTTCGGGCAGCGCTGCAATTCACTGCTGATTCCCAAGGGCGATGTCGTGGGCAAGGCCATGCCCGGCAGCGACCCAGTCTTGCTGATGCTGATCAAGGACGCGATCCGTCAACTGGGCGATACCGGCAGTGGCACAAGCAACGGCCACGAGGCCACGCTCCTCGACCGCGCCCGCCAGACCCTCCTAGCCACCCTGCACTTGGGCGAGCCGGCGCTGGACGAGATCGCCCTCACCCTCGGCCTGTCCGAATGGACCCTGCAGCGCAAACTGCGCGAACACGGCATCAGCTTCACGCAACTGGTCGACCAGATCCGTCAGGAGCTGGCACTGAACCACCTGAAACAGCAGAACCTCAGCATCACCCAACTCGCCTCGCTGCTCGGCTACTCGGAAACCAGCGCGTTCTCTCGGGCGTTCAAACGATGGTTTGGGGTGAGTCCGAAGCAGTGGCGGGGGGGTGATTGCCGGGTTTGAAACGCCGACGGCCGGCTTTCCTTGTTTTTCCAGACAGCACCGGTCATGTGGGAGTGACCGGGGTGGCGCTCCACCTTGCTCATGAAAGGGCCCAAACATTCAGCCACTTTCTCTGGTGACTGACAGGAAGCCTTCGCGAGCAAGCTCGGCTCCCACAGGTAAATCAGTTCCAGCGGGCAGCGCGGCGTCTGGATCAGAAGCGCGCTCTACTTACGCCCCAAATCCTGCAACCAGTCATTCATGTTCCCCGGCAGCAGGAGTTCGTGCCGGGCGCGGGAGCTGGCGGTGTAGAGCAGTGAACACACGCTGGCCAGTGAATGCGTCGAGCCTTCACGCGGTGGGCGCATGAGGTCGCGGGAGAGCAACACAGAGTCGAATTCCTGATTCTTCACGTCTTCGACTTTCGCCAGTTTGAGAATGGCGGCCGGGTCGTTGCAGAACCTTTGGGTGGTGTCGATGAAGTCCTGCAGCCGGTTGCCCTGGCCGAGCCACTCGTGCATCGCCTTGAATTCATGGCTGCCGCCCATGGCCGAGGCCAGCGCGTCCCAGTAGGCGAAGCGGAAGATCAGCCGGTGTTGCGGGCGCAGGTCTTCACGGTAGAGCAGGTCCAGGCCTTTGACGAACAGCGTGAGATTTTCAAGGGTGCGCGGCGGCATTTGAAAGCGCGCGCCGGCTTCGGTCAGGCGCTTGAACCAGGCAAACAAGCCCCATTCGTTGGCGACCAGAATCGTCGTGGGTTTTTCCGGAATCGGCATGACGCCGTGGCCAATGACCCGCGTCGGGTGCGGTGCGCGGCCCACGAAGCCTTCCTTGATGTCGCTGGGGTGCAACTGAATCATCGGGTTGAGCACGTCGGCCATTTGCTTGCCAGCGCGGATCGACTGGGTCATGAAACGCTGGCGAATGAAGCCGCCGTGGCGCGGGGTCTTGCCGCTGAGCTGCTGGAATTCGTCGCCCAACGTAATGACCGCCTGGGGACTGCGATCAAGGATCTGCACCATCGGCGCCGTCAGTTCGTGGCTTTCGTCGATGATGATGTGGCTGTAGTTCTCAGGGATCACTTCACTGGTCAGCGCCAGGAACTTGATCCGGTGGCTGTTGCGGATTGGCAGACGAATGTGCGGCGCCGACGGCCTGACCGTTTCGCGCCAGAGCAGGCGGCTGTATTCCAGCAGCAGGGCGATGTCCGCCTGACTCGCTGCGTGCCCCAGCGACGGCAAGTGCCGCGCTTCGATATTCGCCAGCGGCGAGAGGCTGAAACTGTGCACGGTGGCGCGACAGACCCGGGCCACGTCACGGGGCTGCAGCTTGCCCACGGCTTGCAGGTTCAGCCACTGCGCCACTTGCCGGTCATCGACCAGTGAACTGGCGCCGGTCCGCTGAATGTCGGTGTTGCGCCAGCCGCGCGCGGTCAAGTCGCGATTGAGCAGCAGGTTGGCCATGTGGCCAAACGTGCACGCGTTGATCCGCGCGTCGGGATTGGCCTGATGCACCCGCGCCTGAAGCGCGCTCACCTGGCCCGGAAAGGTCGCCATGAGCAGGGTCTTTTCCGGGACCAGGACCTCGAAGAACTTCGCCAGCAGATACGTCTTGCCCACCCCGGCGTAGGCCTGCAGATGGAACGACTCTTCGTTGCAGACCTTGAACTCGTCGAAGATCCGGCTCTGCTGATCGCTCAGGCGCAGGACATCGCCGGACGGCATCACGACCTCGCGGGTCAGGGGTTCGAGTTTGGCGCGATGGCGCAGGCCAAAGCCGAAGTCCCACTGCCCTTCCCCGTCGAGGTAATCCTGCTGCTCGATGTCAGCGTCTTCGAGCAGACTGACGCCGGCGACTTCAAGCACCGAGAGCCCTGCGGCCAAATGGTCGACTGTGAACCTGCCGCGCACCAGATCGGCAAAACGACCGCCCGCTTCTTCAACGGAAGCGGCCGCGCGCAGGACATCATCGAGCATGCGTTCGAGCTGTTCGACGGCGGTGTTTTGCGCGACCAGCGCCTTCAGATTGAGCAGCAGCATCAGCGCGGCGAGTTGCGGCCGGCCCGCCTCACTCAGGAAATCGTCCAGCGATTCGCCAGCGGCCAGGCCCTTGCACACCTCTTCGGTCAGGGGCAAAAACAACGACGGCGGGGGCGCGAAGGCAGCGGGTGATCTCATTGCGGGCGTCAGGTCCTGGGCGGCGCGTGGGCGCGGGCAGTCAAAAAGGAGCACAGCTTACTCCTGCCGCCCGATCACCGCCCACTTGCGTGTCGCCTTTACCGGCCAGCCTCAGTTGTCCCGCGGGCAGTTCTGGGCAACGGTTTCGTAGTTCAGGGTCTGCTGCTGTCCTTGGGAATCGAGGTAGCGCAGGTGGGCATTGACCACGCCGCATACCGGCGTCGAATCGACTTCGGTGGACAGGGCCTTGGCGATGTCCAGGTGATCGCCGTACATATAAGTGTGCGCTTGAGCAACGGGCTGGGCTTGTGCGGTGAGAGCGCTGAGGCTCAGGGCGGCAAACAGGGTGGCGATGCTGAGGTTCTTCCAGTTCATGATGTGCTCCGGTATTCAATGGGGTCATTCGGTTAGGGGTTCGAGGCGGTGTGCGTCTGTCGTCTCGATGGGTCCCATTGAACGCCCCGCAGGTATCTCGCTTGTGTCGCGAACGGCCGAAAAATCATCCTCACGTGTCAGAGCCCGCTGCAGATACACAGCGATACATTCGCGCCGAAAACCCGCCTTTTGCATGCGCATGTATGCCCGGCAGCGCCAGATACAGTGGAATACAAACGCCCGCAGGCAAGTCACGCGCGACTGGTTAAGATGCGCCACACATCAATGAACGCGGGAGCAGCGGCAATGGAGCACGTCGATCACATTCTGATTGTCGATGACGATCGCGAGATTCGGGAGCTGGTCGGCAACTACCTGAAGAAGAACGGCCTGCGCACCACGGTGGTGGCGGACGGCAGGCAGATGCGCGCGTTTCTGGAGTCGACGCCCGTCGACCTGATCGTGCTCGACATCATGATGCCCGGCGACGACGGCCTGCAGCTCTGCCGCGAGCTGCGCACCGGCAAGCACAAAACCACACCCGTGCTGATGCTCACCGCCCGCAGCGACGAAACCGACCGCATCATCGGCCTGGAAATGGGCGCCGACGACTACCTGGTGAAACCCTTCGCCGCCCGGGAACTGCTGGCGCGGATCAACGCCGTGCTGCGCCGCACCCGCATGCTGCCGCCGAACCTGATCGTCACCGAAGCCGGTCGTTTGCTGGCCTTCGGCAAATGGCAGCTGGACACCACCGCCCGCCACTTGCTCGACGCCCAGGGCACAGTGGTCACCCTCAGCGGCGCGGAATACCGCCTGCTGCGCACCTTCCTCGATCACCCTCAGCGTGTGTTGAGTCGCGATCAACTGCTGAACCTGACCCAGGGCCGCGACGCCGATCTGTTCGACCGCTCCATCGACTTGCTGGTCAGCCGTTTGCGTCAGCGCCTGGCCGACGACGCCCGCGACCCGGCCTACATCAAGACCGTGCGCAACGAGGGTTACGTCTTTACCTACGCCGTGGAAATTCTCGGGGATAGCCCATGAAGCTGAGCTTCGGATGGCCGCGGACCCTGGCGTCACGGCTTTCGCTGATTTTCCTGATCAGCCTGGTGCTGGCCCACGGGCTGTCGTTCGGCCTGCAATTTTATGAGCGCTACCAAAGCGCAATGACGCTGATGCTGGGCAATCTGGAACGGGACCTGAGCACCGCCGTGGCCGTTCTGGAACGCTTGCCCGCCGATGAGCGTCAGGCCTGGTTGCCACGGTTCGAGAGCCCCAATTGTCGCTACATCCTGGGTGCCGGAGAGACCGGCGCGCCGATGAATATGAGCACAGCGCCGATGTCCGTGCATTCCATGCAGCGCAGCCTCGGCCGTGATTACGCGCTGACGTTCACGGACATTCCCGACACCCGACTGCACTATCAAGCGCACCTGACGCTGAAAGACGGCAGCCCGCTGACAATTGACATGCACCCGCGCATCACGCCGCTGTCACCCTGGCTGCCGCTGCTGTTGATCGGCCAACTGGTGCTGCTGTTTGCCTGCACCTGGCTGGCCGTGCGCACGGCCATTCGCCCGCTGACGCGCCTGTCCCACGCTGTCGATAACCTGGACCCGAACGGCGAAGGCATTCGCCTGGATGAAAGCGGCCCGACCGAAGTGGCCTTCGCCGCCGTGGCGTTCAACACCATGCAGCAACGGATTTCGACCTACGTGAAGGAGCGCATGCAACTGCTGGCGGCAATCTCCCACGACCTGCAAACGCCGATCACCCGGATGAAACTGCGCGCCGAGTTCATGGACGATGGCGTCGAGAAAGACAAGCTCTGGAGCGACCTGAGCGAGATGCAGCACCTGGTGCAGGAAGGCGTGGCGTATGCGCGCAGCATGGACACATCCACCGAGACGGCGCGGCGTGTGGACATGGATTCATTCCTCGACAGCCTGGTGTTTGACTACCAGGACGTCGGCCGCGACGTGCAGTTGCACGGCAAAACCGGCGCCGTCATCGACACCCGCCCCCACGCCCTGCGCCGGGTGCTGGTCAACCTGACTGACAACGCGTTGAAGTTTGGCGGGGCGGCGGAGATTCAGGTCATTGCCCACGCCGACCAGAGCCTGTCGCTGCACGTGCTCGACCGCGGGCCGGGCATAGCCGAAGGGGAATTATCGGAAGTGCTGAAACCGTTTTACCGCGTGGAAAGCTCACGCAACCGCGACACCGGCGGTACCGGCCTGGGCCTGGCGATTGCACAGCAATTGACGATCGCGTTAGGGGGCACGTTGAGCCTGACCAACCGCGAAGGGGGTGGGTTGTGCGCGCAATTGAAACTGCCCGCGCGGATAGCGACGGGGGCGGTGAAGATCACGGATATTTAGAGGGTGGTGACGATGACCATCCCTGGTGGGACCGGCTTCAGCCGGGAAGAGGCTGGTGTGAGCGCTGAACATTCTGCAGTGTGACGGCTGACGCATTCCCGGCTAAAGCCGGTCCCACTGAAAGCACCGCGTGCAGTCAGCACGACCGGCTTCAGCCGGGATTGGACGCAGAGCGTCCGGGGCGGCGTTACCACGCGGAGCATGGGAATTACGGGAATCAAGGATGCGCATTATGCCCGACTAACTATTTGTCGAAAGATACAACCGTGATTTTTCCATTCTCAGGGTTCACGGAATAACTCACTCCATTCCAGTTGCCCGCAATAAGATCGTGGTTCTGGCCTATGTTGATATTCACATACGGCTTGTCTTCTTGAGTTCCATGGGGGCTTTCTTCTATCTGCCAGAGAACTTCGCCCTCATGGCTAATCCCATAAACATTTCTGTTGAAAATGACACCGGCTGGAGGTTCGACGCGAACGATGATTAGATCATGATAAGCAAGTGCCTCTTCTACGGGATGCGGAAGATTGAATGTTCGGTTGCCGATGGTAAGTTTTCCGTGGACTATCTCAAATGCAATGTTATTCATTGGCCAAGCCTTATGGTGTTTTTAAACGCGGAGGTGGGCAGTCGTTGAAGCAGCTCGTACTGCGTGGCGTTACCCATCCCACCAAAAACTGGATTCACCACTCCGGTCCTGATCCGGGTTCCGGCTGGAACAGATACTTCTGACATGAAGGTGGGGAGCTCAGGAAGCGCGAATTTAGACTTTATTTCCGCTGCTGTAAGCCCTTTTATGGCCTCTGATTTCATCATCCACGAGCGCGCCATATTCGTCTCTCCATGTACCCTTACATAGACGTCATCAACAGTGGATGTAAATTCTGTCACTCGGGTGCCAGGTCTATAAGGTGGCGACCAACCTTCAGGATACGTCGAGTTCACTTCAGCTGCGGAGCGAAACTCAATATCTGTTCTTTTCGCATACTTGCCAGGCGCAATGTTCTTTGATGGCTCGATATCCGGCTCTGCCACTTTCGCTGAAGGATTCGTCTCATCGACACGCAACTCGGGATTGGAAAGCATCTTTTGCTGATTTCGCTCAAGCCAAGCCGCCAGCTCTCTGTTAGGCATTCCGGCCCGCAAGCTTGCACTTCGTGTGGCGACGGTTTCCATGGTGTTGAGCACACCACCCACTATCCGCCCGCGATTGAGGTAACTGACGATAGCCGTGAAGAGAAGCAACACCAGTTGTTCCTGACCACTTGCGAGCTGCCGCGCTGCACGACCAAGGCGTTCGTCTATCATGGCTGCGGAACCACCTGTAGGATCTAACCCCGCTGGCGTTAAACCATCCTCGGCGCACCACGCCATAGTTACGCCTTCGTACAAGGCGATTACGCAAGGCATCAGTCCTCGGCAAAAGTATTCACTTATGGCTGCCAAGCCAAGAGCCATCAGGATTAGGTTGCCCACCTGCAAGCCAATGCTCCCACCAATCATGGCTCCGGGCGCCGCACCTGCACCAAACGCCACAGACCCTGCAATGCCGCCTGCAAGGGTCCCGACCGCGACGCTCCCACCCACAATCATTACGACTTCTCGAATTAACTGCATTAAGACCGGAAGAATCTTTTCAATTTCGATCGATGCCCACTTTCGCGTCAGGTCAGCATGAACAATTGGGTAGGACATGGCCACTGCGAGCCGTAAAGAGTCAATGTGGCTGCCGCCCGCGTAGCCGTAAGCCGTCGTAGCGGCACTGCCGATACGACGAGTGAATCCGTCCCAGCTATCGTTTGCGCTTTGCAAACCATGATCGATGCTCTGATTTATCTCGTTGAATCTATGATCGAGGTTTCGCTCCACGTCATCCCAACTTGGAACGTTTTTTAGAAGATCCATTTATTACCTCAGTCCTTTGCAAAGAGTGGTAGTTGCCTCCAATGCGGGTTTGAATTTACCGAAAGCCTACGCCTAAGCTAGAAAACCATTTAGCCGGAGACGTCGAATGCCTCAAGCCGCACCGATACCATAGTCATCACCCCGGGTGCATGCGGCAATTGCTCCATGCAGAGATCCTAGCCCTGCATAATGCTCCGCAGTTTAACAAGCTTTTCGAGAGATTCGAGTTTTGTGCCAAAACCGGCGCCGTCATCGACACCCGCCCCCACGCCCTGCGCCGGGTGCTGGTCAACCTG
This sequence comes from Pseudomonas sp. AK106, assembly GCF_053903055.1. NCBI lineage: Bacteria > Pseudomonadati > Pseudomonadota > Gammaproteobacteria > Pseudomonadales > Pseudomonadaceae > Pseudomonas > Pseudomonas sp. AK106. Next base: position 2,014,602 of record NZ_CP096426.1, on the reverse strand, counting down.
ACTGACAACGCGTTGAAGTTTGGCGGGGCGGCGGAGATTCAGGTCATTGCCCACGCCGACCAGAGCCTGTCGCTGCACGTGCTCGACCGCGGGCCGGGCATAGCCGAAGGGGAATTATCGGAAGTGCTGAAACCGTTTTACCGCGTGGAAAGCTCACGCAACCGCGACACCGGCGGTACCGGCCTGGGCCTGGCGATTGCGCAGCAATTGACGATCGCGTTAGGGGGCACGTTGAGCCTGACCAACCGCGAAGGGGGTGGGTTGTGCGCGCAATTGAAACTGCCCGCGCGGATAGCGACGGGGGCGGTGAAGATCACGGATATTTAGAGGGTGGTGACGATGACCATCCCTGGTGGGACCGGCTTCAGCCGGGAAGAAGCTGGTGTGAGCGCTGAACATTCTGCAGTGTGACGGCTGACGCATTCCCGGCTAAAGCCGGTCCCACTGATAGCACCGCGTGCAGTCAGCACAACCAGCTTCGGCCGGGATTGGACGCAGAGCGTCCGGGGCGGCGTTACCACGCGGAGCATGGGAACGATCGGATTGTGGGTCCATCCGGCGAATGCGCCGTGATCGATGGCCTGTTCCCGGCTAAAGCCGGTCCTACAAAAATTGCGGTTGGCGCCGGCACCATTGGCACACCGCGCCCGCGTAGGACCGGCTTTAGCCGGGAAGGCGTCGGCCGCTGCACCGCAAAACTCGCAGCCTCACACGTCGATGTCCAGCAACGCCGCCCCCAGCGCCTTGCCGTGGGCATCGAGGGCCAGGGATCGTGTGACGCCGCCCTTCAAAATGCCCGGCAGCACAAAGTTCAGGGCATGCACCTTCGGCAGTTCATACCGAAGCACCCGAGAGGCATCGTCCCCCAGTAGCTCGGCGAAATGCGCAGCCACCCGCTCGACCGTCAGCGCCTGCAGCAACCGCGGATAGTCTTCCGCGTTGAACGCGATGACCGAAATATTCGAGGTATCGCCCTTGTCGCCGGTCCGGGAATGGGCCAGGTCGCGCAATTTCACGGCACTCACGATGCGTCCTCCAGATGAACCTGCGCCTTGACGGCATCCCGCGGCAAGAGCAGCGACGCCACTGCCACTACTTGCCGCACGCCCTTGGTCGCGCCGCCGCCGCCATACGGCCCGTTGGTGTAGAGGGTTTCCACTTCATTGCCGATGCGCACGGCCTCGGCTTTGTCTGCACAGCGAGCGGCGACTCGCAGGCGCACTTCCCATGGCTCGGCCGCTGCCCGCGAACCCAGCGCCGCACCGTGCAACGCGTCCACGCCGATCAGTTCGGCGCGCACGTCCTCAAAGACCACGCCGGTCAGCTGCAAACGCTCCAGCACCACGTCCCGCCCCAGTTGCGCACGGGCCAGCGCGCCGGGGCCGCCGTAGGAAATCTGCCCTTCGCCGATCCAGCCATCGAGATAGCCCACCGACACCTTCAGCGTCTCGGGTCGCGCACGGCCGTCGGCGCCTTCAGCCCGCACTTCGTTGGTGGCAACTGGATGGAACGACACACCGGAAAAATCCGCCGTCACGTCCGGGGTCAGGTACGCCGCCGGGTCGTGGACTTCATACATCATCTGCTCGGTGCAGGTGGCGGTGTCGATGCGCCCGCCGGAGCCCGCGACCTTGCTGATCACCGCCCTGCCCTCGGCGTCGACTTCCGCCAGGGGAAACCCGAGGCGCGCCAGATTCGGCACCTCTTTCACACCTGGATCAGCGAAGTAGCCGCCGGTGATCTGCCCGGCGCACTCCAGCAGATGGCCGATCAAGGTGCCGCGTCCCAGCCGCGTCCAGTCGTCTGCTGCCCAGCCGAACTCAAAGAGCTGCGGCGCGAGAAACAATGAAGGGTCCGCCACACGACCCGTAATCACCACATCGGCATCGGCCCTCAGCGCCTCGACAATTCCCTCGGCGCCCAGGTACGCATTCGCCGAGATCAACCGATCACCCAATGAAGCAATCGTCGCGCCGTTATCCAGTACCTGTTCAGGGCTCGCATTGAGCACAGCGAGCACGTCATCCCCCGTCACCGCCGCGACCTTCAGCCCGTGCAAACCCAGCTCAACCGCGATGCGCCGCACTTCCTGCGCCGCCGCCAACGGATTTGCCGCGCCCATGTTGCTGATCAGCCGCAGCCGGCGCTGCCCGGCCTCGCGTCCTCGGCCTACAAATGGCAGCACGCGACGCATGCGCTCGCTCAGCAGCGGGTCAAAACCGGCTTCGGGATCGCTGAGCCGCGCCTGTTGCGCCAGGGCAATGGTGCGCTCGGCCAGGCACTCGAAAACCAGATAATCCAGTTCGCCCTTCTCGGCCAGCTCGACCGCAGGCTCGATACGGTCACCGGAATAACCGGCCCCGGAGCCGATACGTAATGTCTTCATTTAAAACACTCCCAGCAGCAGTGCGGTCAGGGTCATCAGCACCGATGCGGCAAACAGAAACGGAATGGTGAAGCGCTGGTGGTCAGCCAGCTCGACCTTGCACAGGCCGACCAGCAGGAAGGTCGCCGGTGTCAGCGGGCTGACCGGGAAGCCGGTGGTGTGCACGCCCAGCAGCGACGCCTGGGCCACTTGCAGCGGGTCGACGCCGAGGGAGCGGCCGACTTCGGCGATCACCGGCATCACCCCGAAATAGAAGGAATCGGGATCGAACAGCAGGCTCAGCGGCATGGACAGGAAGCCCACCACCATCGGAATCAATTTGCCATGGCCGGCCGGAATCTGCGCCACCGCCACTTCGGCCATGGCCTTGAGCATGCCGGTGCCCTGCATGATCCCGGTGAACACCCCCGCCGCCAGAAGAATGCTGGCCATGGTCAGGGCCGTTTTTGCGTGGGCATCGATGCGCACGCGCTGGGCGTCGACGTTGGGGTAGTTGATGCACAGCGCCAGCACCGTGCCGACCATGAACATCACCACCGGATCGACCCAGCCGGAAATCATCACTGCCATCACCACGATGGTCAGCAGCAGGTTGAGCCAGAACAGACGCGGCCGGCGCAGCACCGCTTCCTGCTCGGTCAGCACCCGCTGCGGCACCACATCGATGTGCTCGGCGGTGGTTTGAAAACGGCCCAGCCCCAGGCGCTTTTCCTCACGACGCCCGAGCATCCAGGCGCAGAAGAAGACAAACGCCAGGCCGACGATCTGCACCGGAATCAGCGGCTGGAACAGCTCGGACACCGGCACGTGCAGTGCCGCCGACGAGCGCAGCACTGGGCCGGTCCACGGCAGGAAATTCACCCCCGCCGCCATCGCCGCGACGCAGGCCAGAATCCGCCGGTCGATGCCCAGCCGCGTGTACAGCGGCAGCATCGCCGGGATCGTCACCAGAAAGGTCACCGCGCCGGAACCGTCGAGGTGCACCAGCAACGCCAGCAGTGCGGTGCCAACGACAATCCGCGTAGGACGCGTGCCCACCGTGCGCAGGATGCGGTCGATGATCGGGTCGAGCATGCCGGCGTCGGTCATCACCCCGAAGAACAGAATGGCGAAGACGAACATGCCGACCACCGGGGCGACGTTCTTGATGCCGGTGATGATGAAGCCGCTGGTTTGCAGCCCGAATCCGCCGATCAGCGCGGCGATGATGGGCAAAGCAATCAGGGCGACCAGGGGCGAGAGGCGCTTGCTCATGACGGCGGCGAGCAGGCAGAGGATGGTAATGACACCGAGGGTGGCGAGCATGGTGTGATCCTTCGTCATCCCTGACCGGCGGGCGGCGGGACGAGCTGTTGTTGTTTTCATCGAGTATCGAAACGGGGGTAAGCTTTGTAAATTGAAATGTTCGGCGCCCTGCGTTCGGAAAAACCGAATCAACTGCCGTGACGAAACCGTGGAAAACAACGCCATGAAGAACTCGATCCAGCACATCCGCGCCTTTCTCACGGTTGCCCATACCGGCAGCTTTGCCAAAGCGGCGCTGGAGCTGAACCTGTCGCCGTCCGCGCTGACCGTGCAGATCCAGCAGCTGGAAGAATGGCTCGGCGTCGCCTTGCTGGAGCGCAGCCCGCGCCAGGTCAGCCTGACCGCTGCCGGCCAGAACAATCGCGGGCCCATGGAGAAACTGCTGCTGGACCTGGACAACATCGTCGGTGGCTCGCGGGATCTGGCGGCACTGCGCCGGGGCGTGGTGACCATCGCTGCCCTGCCCTCGATGTGTTCCGGCACGCTGCCGCCGCTGCTGAAGGCCTTCCGCGAGCAGTTTCCCGGTGTCGAAGTGCGCCTGCGTGATGTGGTGGCGCAACGGATCGATGCGCTGGTGCGCGAGGGCGAAGTGGATTTCGGGCTGGGGGTGCGGGCCCGCATGGGTCACGGCCTGGCGTTCGACGTGGTGATGGTGGACCGGCTGAGCCTGTTCGTGCCCGCAGATCATCCGCTGGCACGGGAGCGCTCGGTCACCCTGCAGGCGCTTGCTGGGCAGCCGATCATCCTCACCGGCCGCGACAGCAGCGTGCGCGAGCGGGTGGAACAGTTATTTGCCGAAGAAGGGCTTGTGCTGACGCCTGGGCTGGAAGCGAACTACATGTCGACGGTCATGGCGCTGGTGCGGCAGGGCCTGGGGATGACGCTGCTGCCGGAATCCGCCGACGAAGGCCGCGGCGATTTGGTGCAGGTCCGCATTGAGCATCCTGGGGTGTGTCGGGAGATAGGACTGATTACCCGAGCGGGGGTGAGCCTGAGCCCCGCCGCGCAGCGATTCGTCGAAACAATGAAAGCCGCCCTGTGAACGCCACCACCTCTTGCAGCCTGCCGCTCGCCCACCACCTGAACCCCACCTGAACACCTGCACAACAAGCAGGGTTTTGCAAAAAAACCAGTACACCCATTCAATAATGAGTATCATTATGTTACACAATGGCTGAATGCGAATGGCTACATGACGCATTCACGTCGCACACCCTATCAGATCTGCACCGGTGATAAATGCTCGTTCCTTTTTTGATCATGCTGCGCGAAGGGATTGAAGCCGCGCTTATCGTTGGCATCATTGCCAGTTACCTGAGACAGACCGGCCGTGGCGAGTGGATGCCCGCGGTGTGGATCGGCGTGTTTCTGGCCGTCGCCCTGGCGCTGTTCGTCGGCGGTGGCCTGGAAATGGTCAGTGCTGAATTCCCGCAAAAGCAGCAGGAACTGTTCGAAGGCATTGTCGGACTCGTAGCTGTGGTGATCCTCAGTTCAATGGTCGTGTGGATGCGCAAAGTCGCCCGCTCGGTCAAACATGACCTGCACCAGTCCCTGGACGCCGCGTTGGCCGGGTCGAGAAACCAGACCTACGCGCTGATCGGCATGGTGTTCTTCGCCGTCGCCCGCGAAAGCCTCGAAACCGTGTTCTTCCTGCTCGCCGTGTTCCAGCAGAGCGAAGGCATGTCCGGCCCGCTGGGTGCGCTGTTCGGCCTGATCATCGCGGTGTGCATCGGCGTCGGCATCTACAAAGGCAGCATGCGCCTGAACCTGAGCAAGTTCTTCCGCTACACCGGCCTGTTCATCCTCGTCGTCGCGGCGGGCATTCTCGCCAACTCCGTGCGCTCGCTGCACGAAGCCGGTGTCTGGAACCACTTCCAGGACGTGGTCTTCGACATCAGCGCGATCCTGCCGATGGACGGCCCGACCGGTTCGGTGCTGGCCGGCATGTTCGGTTATCAAGATGCGCCGACCGTCAGCGTGCTGGTGGCGTACCTGGCGTACCTGTTCTTTGCGCTGTTCCTGTTCTTCAAGCCTCAGGCGCGGGTGGTGAGTCTGCCTACCCGCCCGGCCCATGAACACGGCCACACTTCTTCAGTTACGAATTCAGTTACGAACAAATAAGGGCACTCATGAACTCCACTGCCAACGGCCTTCCTCCGAAGAAAGCCAAGCCCCCACGCGCCCTGCAGTTCGCCGTTGCAGGCTCGGTGATTCTGATGATCGCCGCGGGCGCCATGTTCTACTTCGCCTCCCAGGCCGCGCAGAAAAAGCGCATCGCCAACAGCGGCAATGAAACCGTCGTGACCATCAACGCGAAGAGCTGCGAGCCGAACTCGATCACCGTGCCGGCCGGCAAGAACGCCTTCCGCATCGTCAACGCCTCGGATCGCGCCGTGGAGTGGGAAATCCTCGACGGCGTGCTGGTGGTGGAAGAACGTGAAAACATCGTTCCGGGCCTGAGCCAGATCATCAACGCCAACCTGCAGCCAGGCGACTACGCGATTACCTGCGGCTTGCTGAGCAACCCGCGCGGCACCCTGCACGTGACGCCAACCGCTGAGTCGGACGCCGCCGCCAAAGCGCGGCCGTCGATGGTCGCCTTCATCGGCCCGCTGTCCGAATACCGCGTCTACTTGAGCACCCAGAGCAGCGCGCTGATCCGCGCAACGAACGATCTGCAACAAGCCATCGACAGCGGCGATCTGGCCCAGGCGCAAAAAGCCTACGCGCCGGCCCGTGCCGCCTATCAGCGTATCGCCCCTGCAGCCCAGCGCCTGTCCGAGCTGGACAACGCGATCAACGCCCGCGCCGACTACTACGAGAAACGCGAACAGGATCCAGGCTTCGGCGGCTTCCACCGCCTCGAATTCGGCCTGTTCTCGCAGAAATCCGTCGATGGCCTGACGCCGGTCGTGCAGAAGCTGCAAGCCGACATCGCCAGCCTGAAACAGCAACTGTTGGCCCAGAGCATCGCCCCGGAGCAACTGGCGAGCATGGTCGTGCGCAACATGCGCAGCATCGCCGAGGTCCGCAACAACGGCGAAGAAGAACGCTACAGCCACCTCGACGTGAACGGCTTTGCCGCCAACCTGGAAGGCACGCGCAAGGTCATCGACCTGCTGCGTCCGCTGCTGACCAAGACGTCCGGCGACGTGCTGAAAAAGATCGACACCGCGAGCACCGCACTGGATGACCAGCTGCTGATGCTCAAGACCGCCGACGGCTTCAAACCGTACGACCAGGTCAGCACCGAACAACGAAAACAAATAGCAGACAAGGCCAAGGCACTGGCCGACGCACTCGATGGAATCGATCCGGCCCTCGGCCTCTCAGGCCTGTGAGCGTGCCCGGGCGGGCGCCCCACGCGCCCGCCTGGCCTTGAAACCAGAGCGAAGACAGCATTCACATGAAAGACTCCGATTCAAAAAACGCGCCGATCTCTACTGACCGTCGCCGCGTCCTGCTGGGCCTTGGCGCTGCAGGCGCAGCGGTGGCCGGTGCCAGCCTGACCGGCAATGCGTTCGCCGCCACCGCGCCGGCGCAGGTCACCGAAGCACCGAAAAGCGAAAAGACCCAGGACCACAACGCGTTCCACGGTCAGCATCAAAGCGGCATCGTCAACCCGCGCCCTGCCGCCGGGATGATGGTCTCCTTCGACGTGCTGGCCCAGGACCGCGAAGACCTTGAGCGCATGTTCCGCACCTTGAATGAGCGGATCACGTTTCTCATGACCGGCGGGGCCGTGCCTCAGGTCGACCCGAAACTGCCACCGCTCGATTCCGGCATCCTCGGCCCGGTGGTCACGCCGGACAACCTGACCATCACCGTGTCAGTGGGTGACTCGCTGTTCGACGACCGCTTTGGTCTCGAACCCGTCAAGCCCAAGCGTTTGCAGCGCATGGTTGGTTTCCCCAACGACGCGCTGGAGGCCGAGTGCTGCCACGGCGACTTGAGCATTCAGTTCTGCTCGAACGCCCCGGACAGCAACATTCACGCCCTGCGCGACATCGTGAAAAACCTGCCGGACCTGCTGCTGGTGCGCTGGAAACAGGAAGGCACCGTGCCTGCCCAGGCCCCGCTGAAACCGGGCCAGGCCCCGGAAAGCGCGCGCAACTTCCTGGGTTTCCGCGACGGCTCGGCCAACCCGGATTCGAACAACCAGAAGACCATGAACGAGCTGGTCTGGGTGCAACCGGGCAGCGACGAACCGGCCTGGGCCGCCAATGGCAGCTATCAGGCGGTGCGCATCATCCGCAACTTCGTCGAGCGCTGGGACCGTACCCCGCTGCAGGAACAGGAAGCCATCTTCGGCCGGGTCAAAACCACCGGCGCGCCGATGGACGGCAAGACCGAAGCCGACGTCCCGAATTACCACAATGATCCGGCAGGCAAGATCACCAAGCTGGACTCACACATCCGCCTGGCGAACCCGCGCACGGCGGAGACCCAGCGCAACCTGATCCTGCGTCGCCCGTTCAACTACTCGAACGGCGTGAACAAGAACGGTCAGCTCGACATGGGCCTGCTGTTCATCTGCTATCAGGCGGATCTGGAGAAAGGCTTTATTACCGTGCAGACACGCCTCAACGGCGAGCCGCTGGAGGAGTACCTCAAGCCGATCGGCGGCGGTTATTTCTTCACCCTGCCGGGCGTGGTCGACAACAACGATTTCATCGGCCGGTCGCTGCTGGCCGCCTTTGCCCAGACAACAAAAACTGCCTGACACCCTTTACCTCACAGGAAGAGCCCTATGAAAAAGTCGCCTCTCGCGTTGTTGCTTACCTTTGGCGTATTGCAGACATCGATGTCCGCGTTCGCTGCCACCGCGCCGCTGGACCTGGTCACGCCGGTTTCGGACTACAAAATCTACGTGACTGAAAACGTCGACACCCTGGCTGCCGACACCCAGAAGTTCACCGACGCGATCAAGAAAGGCGACCTGGCAACGGCGAAGAAGCTGTTCCCGACCACGCGTCTGTCCTATGAGTCAATCGAGCCGATTGCCGAGCTGTTCAGCGACCTGGACGCGTCGATCGACTCCCGCGAGGACGATCACGAAAACGGCGTGAAGGCCGACGATTTCACCGGTTTCCACCGTCTGGAATATGCGTTGTTCTCGCAGAATTCGACCAAGGATCAGGGCGTGTTCGCGGACAAGCTGCTGGCTGACGTGAAAGAGCTGCAGTCGCGTATCGCGGACATGACGTTCCCGCCGGAGAAGGTGGTAGGCGGTGCGGCTGCGCTGATGGAAGAAGTGGCGGCGACGAAGCTGTCGGGCGAGGAAGATCGTTACAGCCACACTGATCTGTATGATTTCCAGGGCAACGTTGACGGGTCGAAGAAGATCGTCGATCTGTTCAAGCCGCAGCTGGAGCAGTCGGACAAGGCGTTCGTGGCGAAGGTGGAGAAGAACTTTGCGACCGTGGACAAGATCCTGGCGAAGTACAAGACCAAGGACGGTGGCTACGAGACGTACGATAAGGTGAAGGAGCAGGACCGCAAGGCGCTGGCAGGTCCGGTCAATACGCTGGCTGAAGATCTGTCGCAGATGCGCGGGAAATTGGGTTTGAACTGATTCCTCAGGTAATGAAGAGCCCGCTTGCCGAGAGATCGGCAGGCGGGCTTTTTTATGGGTGCGCCGTTTGTTGGATTGGAGCTCTATCCATTATTTGTGTTTGCTGAAGTTATGGTTCCGCCCTTACGGCGGGTCACTTTTGGCAAAAGCGCCCCAAAAGTAACCAAAAACGCTTTGCTCCCGGTTGGGCCCGACTTCGTCGGGTTCCTTCACTCCGGCCTCGCTCCGTGCGCCCGCGCCGAACGGGCATCCATGCCCTGACGGCGCTCTCGCCGCATCCATGCGGCTCGGCCCACTCCGCAAGACCTGCGTTCAGCCTGCACCCAAGTCGCGGTTGGCGGTGTTTGAGCCTTCTGCGTATGAAGATCAAAAGCAGATCAAGGGCTTCCCGGCTAAAGCCGGTCCTACGATGACCGCGGTGTTTGTAGGACTGGCTTTAGCCGGGAATGGACGCGGAGCGTCCTCAGATGCATACCCACGCAGAGCGTGGGCACGATCAGCAGGGTGAACGCGGTGCTTTCAGTGGGACCGGCTTTAGCCGGGAAGAGGCCAGCCCAGGCGCCAACAATTTTGCTGACCGCACCCCCTTCCTGTGGGAGCGAGCTTGCTCGCGAATGCTGCATTTCAAACACCAATTATTTGGCGGCTGTACCAATGCCTTCGCGAGCAAGCTCGCTCCCACAAGTCCCCAGTATCCTCAGACCGCAATCCGCCCTTGATCCGCTTTTGATCTGCTTTTGATCTTCATACGCAAAAAGCCCAGACACCGCAGAACGCGACTTGGGTGCAGGCCAAACGCAGACGACGCGCAGTGGGCCGAGCGGCATGGATGCCGCGAGAGCGCCGTCAGGACATGGATGTCCGTTCGGCGCGGGCCCACGGAGCGTCGTCGGAGTGAGGGAACCCGACGAAGTCGGGCCAAACCAGGAGCAGGCACCCTTGGTTACTTGGGGTGCTTTTCCAAGTAACTCGCCGAAGGCGAAACAGTCTGCCCCCAGGCAGACGCTCGTGATCTTGATCTTGATCTTGATCTTGATCTTGATCTTGCTTCAAAGATCTCAAGCCAGGCTAGATCCCGCTGAACCAGTTGTACCCCTGATCTTCCCAATACCCACCGGGATTCTCATTGCTCACCACAATCTCAACGATATGCTTCGGATTCTTGAACCCCAGCTTCGTCGGCACCCTCACCCGCAACGGATAACCATACTCCGGCGGTAGCGCCACCTCGGCGAAATCCAGCGCCAGCAGCGTCTGCGGATGCAACGCCGTCGGCATATCCAGACTCGAGTAATACCGATCCGCGCACTTGAACCCGACAAACTTCGCCGTCGTGTCCGCCCCCACATGCTCCAGGAACGTGCGCAACGGCACACCGCCCCACTGCCCGATCGCGCTCCAGCCCTCAACGCAAATCAACCGCGTGATATCACTGCGCTGAGGCAACTTGCGCAAACCCTCCAGCGTCCACGGCGCCTTGTCCCTCACCAGCCCCGACACACCCAGCTTCCAGTCCGCCGTGTCCAGCTCCGGAATATCGTCCTCGCTGTAAAACGCATTGAACGGGAACGGATTACGAACCTGATCCTTGGTGAACGTCGGCGCCAGCTTCTGCCCGCTGAACAACCAAGCCTGAACCCGATCGTTCCAGCGCGACATGCTCCACAGCACCTTATCCACCTGATCGCCGTCCTGCAGGTTGCAACCGGTGAGCATCGCCATCGCGCCCACGGTCAGGCCGCCTTTCAGGAAATGCCGACGCTGCAGGCTCTCCAGCTGGATCTGCTGGGCCGGCTCCAGTTTGATGCGCGCAATGGCGCGTTTCTTAGGCTCAATCATGCTCGACCTTCCCGCTCTCAATCCCACGCGTACCGCCGGTGATCATCGGCATCAGGGTTTTCGGCACCATCAGCACCAACGCCAGATGCACCACCACGAACGCGCCAATGAACGCCATCGCCGCAAAATGCACGTACCGGGCGAAGTCGTAGCCGCCGAACACGGCAGTCAATTCCTGCAACTGAATGGGCTTCCAGATCGCCAGCCCCGTCAGCACGATCAACACGCCGGCGGCCAGCACCAGCCAATACATCAGGCGCTGCACGGCGTTGTAGACGCCCTTCTCGTGCTTGAGTCGAAAACGCAGGGCATCGAGCATGTCGCGCTTGACGGCCTTGGGGGTGACCGGCAGGAAGTCGCGCTTGAAATGCCGGGTGAACAGGCCGTACAGCACGTAGATCAAGCCGTTGATCACCAACAGCCACATCACTGCGAAGTGCCACGCCAGCGCGCCGCCCAGCCAGCCGCCCAGGGTGAAATCCCGGGGGAACGTGAAGCTGAACAGCGGCGATGCGTTGTAAATGCCCCACCCGCTCATGAACATGCAGACCATGCCGAAGGCATTGATCCAGTGCGTCAGGCGGATGGGCCATGGATGAATTCTGGTTTTTTTCATGGTGCGAGACTCATCACGGATTCGGTGAAAGCGGCGCCGTGAGACGCCGCAACCCGCTTACATCGGCGGCTGGAAGCCGTCTTTGCCGACCGCGACACCGCGTGCGGTCTTGCCATCTTCGCCCGGGAACACGACGATTTTTGCGCCCTTGACCAGCTCATCGACCTTGCCCGACTGCACGTAGGCAATGGGCACGTCTTCCGGCACGACCAGCTGCTTCTCGCCGCCTTTGTAGCCGACGCTCAGGGTACGGCCGTTGGCCTTGCCGCTCAGCTTGCCGACGGTGCCATTGGTCATGGTGCCGGTGGTGCCGTCAGCGTTTTCCCAACCGTAGTGGCCTTCACCGCTGCCTTTCAGGCTCGGTTCGAACACCGTCACTTCCAGGGCCTTCAGCGTGCCGTCGGGCTGTGGGGTGGCGGCGGAGCCGATGAAGCTGTCCGCTTTGATCGACGCGATGTCGGTCTTGGAGACCAGACGGATGCCGGTCTTGTCGGTCAGGCCAATGCTCTGATGGGCGCCGGAACGGGTGGTGAAATTCAGGGTGTTGCTGTCGACGCTGTCGACCGTCCCGCGCAGTGGCTTGACCACCGGCATGTCACCGGCGGCCATGCCGGCGGCGGATGCCATGACGGCGGCGCTGAGCATCAGCATGCCGAACGTGGTGGTCAGGGCTGTCTTCATCTTCATCGGTGGATTCCTTCAGGCAGTTGGGGAAAGGTGAAGCTGAGGGTCATGTGTGTTGCATGACGGCCATCCTGTACCCGCAACCGGCACCCGACAATGACCGCCCGATTACATTTTTGTCATTCAAGCACACCAGCGTTGAGCGTGTCCGCCAGGGCGCAATCAATGACAAAAATGTAACCGACCGCGCGCCATCCGTTGGTTACACTCCACATCCGGCGCGGCCTGCAGCCCTTCGCGCCGCTTCTGTCCAATCTGATCACCCACCTGACAGCCCACGCCGGCGACGCTGCCAATGACGTGAAGCGAGCCTGACCGACGATGCACATTCTGCTTATCGAAGACGACACCAAGACTGGCGAGTACCTGAAGAAGGGCCTCACCGAGTCCGGTTACAAAGTCGACTGGACCCAGCACGGCACCGACGGCCTGCACATGGCCCTGGAGCACAGCTACGACCTGCTGGTGCTGGACGTCATGCTGCCGGGCATCGACGGCTGGCAGATCATTGAAATCCTGCGGGCGAAGCAGGACGTGCCGGTGCTGTTTCTCACCGCCCGCGATCAGTTGCAGGACCGCATCCGCGGCCTCGAACTAGGCGCCGACGATTACCTGGTCAAGCCGTTCTCGTTTACCGAACTGCTCCTGCGCATACGCACCATCCTGCGGCGAGGGGTGGTGCGCGAGGCCGATCATTTCCACCTCGCCGATCTTGAACTGGACCTGCTGCGCCGTCGGGTCACGCGCCAGCAACAGGTCATCACCCTGACCAACAAGGAATTCGCGCTGCTGCATCTGTTTCTGCGCCGCGAGGGCGACGTGCTGTCGAGGGCGCAGATCGCTTCGGAAGTCTGGGACATGAATTTCGACAGCGACACCAACGTCGTCGACGTGGCGATCAAGCGCCTGCGCAGCAAGGTCGACACGCCCTACCCGATCAAACTCATCCACACCGTGCGCGGCATCGGTTACGTCTGCGAGGTACGGCCATGCGAGCCCGACGCCAGCCATCCCTGACCCTGCGCGCGACCCTGGCGTTTTCGGTGGTGGCCATGCTCGCCGTCGCCAGCGCCGGCATGTACCTCTACGAGACCATGAAGGGCGCGGTGATGACCCGCAGTGACCATGCGGTGCTGGCGCGCCTGGATCACTTTCGCAAACTGCTGCAATACGACCTGACCCTGACCACGCTGCAAAGCAGCCCGCAGCTGTTCGAGAACATGCTCGACAGCGAAGACGACATTTTCATCATCGCCGAGCCGGGCAAGCCTGCGGTGATCATGGTCAATCCGCTGCATGCGCCGCTGCCGCCAATGCCGGTGGTGCCGGCCAACATGCCGCTGGGCGTGGCCGACATGCGCAGCGGCCTGCTGGAGTCCGGCGTGCCGATGCGCGCGGCGACGGTCGAAGCGGTGTCCGGCGGCAAGGTTGTGCACCTGACGGCCGCGCACATTGCGGTCAAGGAGATGGCCACCCTGGCGGGCTTCCGTAACCGCATCCTGCTCGCCGTTTCGCTCGCGTTTGTGCTGACGGCGTTGCTCGGATATGTGTTGCTGCGACGGGGTCTGCGGCCGTTGCGCAGAATGGCCAGCCATGCCGCAGCCATCACCCCGGCGCAATTGGACAGCCGCATGGACAACCGCGACACACCGGTAGAGCTGCAGCAACTGGGCGAGGCGTATAACGCGATGCTCGACCGGCTTGCCGATGGCTATCAGCGGCTGACGCAGTTTTCCGCCGACCTGGCCCATGAAATCCGCACGCCGGTGGGTTCGTTGATGGGGCATTGCCAGGTGGCCCTGCGGCAACCGCGCACCGAGGATGAGTACCAGGCGTTGCTGGCCTCGAACCTGGAGGAGCTGGAACGCATCTCGCGAATGGTCGAAAGCATCCTGTTCCTGGCGCGCGCCGATGAAGCCCAGGCCGCGCTCAATCGCCAGACGCTGGACCTGGCGGATGAAATGCAACGGGTCGCGGGCTATTTCGAAGGGTTGGCGGAAGAACGGGACATCGCCCTGCACACCGAAGGCGACGCTCGGATCGAGGCCGATCCGCTGCTGCTGCGAAGGGCCCTGAGCAATCTGGTGGCCAACGCGATTCGCTACGCCGACGAAGGCAGTGTGATTGACATTCGCGTAATCGAGAGCCGAGTGGTTGAGAACGGCAGGCAGTGCCGCATCGAAGTAGAGAACCAGGGCCCGACGCTGGACGGCGCCACCCTGGGCAAACTGTTTGACCGCTTCTATCGCGGCGACGCCTCACGGCACCAGAGCTCCGATTCCAACGGACTCGGCCTGGCGATCGTGGCCGCGATCATGCAGTTGCATGGCGGCGAAGTGTCGGTCAATCAGCCTGCGCCGGGGCGGATCTGTTTCGCACTGATGTTCCCGCGCCAGCCCGGAGCCTAGCTGCTGTAGCCCTCACGCCTTCTTGTCGTGGGTGGCCTGCAGTTTGTAGAACGTCGCCGCCCCGCCTTCGGTGGCATAGCCAGCGTTGTCCTGGGTGTACACGCCCGCCTTGAAATACAGCGGCTTGCCTTTCCAGGTCAGGTCCAGCTTGGCGCCCCACTGCATGTCGTAGGCATTGACGGTCAGGTTGCCGGCCTGGGTGAGGTGGATGGTGTAAGTGAAGCGTTGCTTGAGCAGCACGCCGGTTGCCACTTGAATGACTTCGGGCTCGGACGTCGGCGTCGCGCGATACTTCACCACGAGGTTGCCGGTCTTGGTTTTTTCCTTGTACTGGTATTCGAGCTTGAGCAGCGGCTCGGTACTGCCAAAGGCGTGGATCTGACCGATGACGATTTTGCCCGAAGAAGGCACTTGGTCCACGGTGAGCGCGGCACGCAGGAAGTTGTCCGCGTCAGAGTAGGTCCAGTTGTGAACCGCACCGTTGGCGTAGGTTTCACGCAGCTCCGTGCGGGGAAATTTGGCATTGTCAGTCCTTGACCCTGTAACCGGCGCCCAGAAGAACAGCGTGTCCCCTGAACGGAAGTAACCATCCTGGTAACCGCCGACGAGTTTCGGCGTGTCGATGGTGGCGGCTGCGATACCGACCGGTATAGAAAGATTCCAGATGGCGAGATCAATCATGGGTGCACTCATGGTGCGCGAGGCGCACAGCAAAGAAGGTGTCTGGAACAGGCCTGTCACTGCCGTTCCCGTCATCTTTGCTATCGGCTGAACCGTTTGATCTTTAGTCGCCCCCGGAGTCAAGAAACCGCCGAACCTGCAGAAGCAGCTCCCAAAAAAAGCACAGTGCCACTATTGAGGCAAAGTGGCTCATTGCCCTCATGTTTTGCCCAACCAGCGGAAACCGGGGAGAAGGGCTAATAATTTGGCGCCATTTTTTTGGAGGAGCGCTTAGACGACGCTCAGAAAATTAGTTCAGCCAGCGAGGATCCAGCCGACAGACGGTATCGGAAAATTCCTGCTTCGGGTCGTCCCGCCTTCCTACCCAGCGATCAGAGCCATCTGGCGCGCCCCATACTCTCTGTCAGACATCCGGCCAGACCGTCCTGCGACAATCCGCCCGGCGCCCCAGGACAGATTCCATTTGACGACCCCACAGTGTTACAAGATATTATTAGTTAGCAACCTAATAATGCAGCGCCTAATCATTCAGGCCCTAACCAAACCCCGTACCGTTCCAATGGCCTCTTCATGAACCCTGACACCCTGCAAATGCGCATCACCGGCGGCGTCGTCGCGGCCTCCCGGCAGTGGCGTCGTGTCTGCCAGACCACGCTGATCAACGTTGGCGTCACCGAAGCCTGCGCCGGCCCGTTGCTGATGATCGCGCGCCTGGGTGAAGGCGTGCGTCAGGTGACGGTGGCCCAGGCCTGCGGGCTGGAAAGCCCCTCACTGGTGCGCCTGCTCGATCAGCTGTGCAAGGCCGGACTGGTGCAGCGCACCGAAGACCCCACCGACCGCCGCGCCAAAGCCTTGAGCCTGACCGATCAGGGCCGGGCGTTGGCCAACGCCATCGAGGAGGAGCTGATCCGCCTGCGCCGCGACATCTTCAGCAACGTCGATCCCGCCGACCTGGAGGCGACGTTACGGGTGTTCAACGCCATCGCCCAAGCCACGCCAATGGCGCCGGAGTCGTCATCTTGAGCGGCAGGTTCAACGGCTTTTTCGACGGCGTACCGCCGGGTCGCGACTGGTTCTACGGCGTGCGCACGTTCGCGGCGTCGATGCTGGCGCTGTACATCGCGCTGATGATGGAACTGCCCCGCCCCTATTGGGCGATGGCAACGGTGTACATCGTTTCCAGCCCGTTCGTGGCGCCGACCAGTTCCAAGGCGCTGTACCGCGCCGCCGGCACGCTGCTCGGCGCCGCAGCGTCGGTGGTGCTGGTGCCGATGTTCGTGCAGACGCCGTTTTTGCTGGCCGTGGTCATCGCACTGTGGACCGGCACCCTGCTCTTCTTGTCCCTGCACTTGCGCACCGCCAACAGCTACGCGCTGATGCTGGCGGGTTACACCATGCCGCTGATTTCCTTCCCCGTGGTCGACAACCCCCAGGCGGTGTTCGACATCGCCGTCTCGCGCACCGAGGAAATCTTCCTCGGTATCGTCTGCGCCGCGGTGGTCGGCGCGATGTTCTGGCCGCGTCGGCTGGCGCCGGTGCTCGTCGACGCCATGGGCAAGTGGTTCAAGGACGCCTCGACCTACAGCGACCTGTTCCTCTCGCGCAGCGCCACGCCGGAAGCCGTCGGCGGCCTGCGCACGGCCATGGTCGGGACCTTCAACAGCCTGGAGCTGATGATCGGCCAGTTGCCCCACGAAGGCGCCCATCGCCAGACCGTGCGCAACGCCAAGGAACTGCGCGGACGGATGATTCATCTGCTGCCGGTCATCGACGCCCTGGACGATGCACTCTGGGCGCTGGAGCGGCGTTCGCCCGAGCACGTCGCCGACCTCGCCCCACTGTTGATCGAGTGCCGCGACTGGGTCGAGCAGACCGCAGAAGGTGCGCCGATCACGTATTGGAAAGCCCTGCACACCGAGCTTGATCGCCTGCAACCCACCCCTGCGCAGATTGACGATCGCCGGCACCTGCTGCTGTCGAACGCGCTTTATCGCCTGCGCGAGTGGATTGACCTGTGGCAGGACTGCCGCAGCCTGCAGCACGCCATCGAGACCGATGACCACTCGGCGTGGCGCGCGGTGTATCGCCATTGGCGGCTGGGGCGACTGTCGCCGTTTCTCGATCGCGGGATGATGCTGTATTCGGTGGCGACCTCGGTCAGCGCCATCATCGTCGCGTCGGTGCTGTGGATCTTGCTGGGCTGGCAGGATGGCGCGAGCGCGGTGGCGCTGGCGGCGGTGTCGTGCAGCTTCTTCGCGGCGATGGACGACCCGGCGCCGCAGATCTACCGCTTCTTCTTCTGGACCATGATGTCGGTGATCTTCGCCAGCCTCTATCTGTTCGTGGTGCTGCCCAACCTGCACGACTTCCCGATGCTGGTGCTGGCGTTTTCAGTGCCGTTCATCTGCGTCGGCACCCTGACCGTTCAGCCGAAGTTCTACCTCGGCACGCTGCTGACCATCGTCAACACTTCGTCCTTCATCAGCATCCAGAGCGCCTACGACGCCGACTTCGTCAACTTCGTCAATTCCAACCTGGCCGGGCCGGCGGGTCTGGCATTCGCCTTCGTCTGGACGCTGATCGTCAGGCCGTTCGGCACCGAAGTGGCGGCCAGGCGCCTGACCCGCTTCAGCTGGCGCGACATCGTCTCCCTCAGCGAAGACGCCACCCTGGCCGAGCACCGGCACATGGGCGTGCGCATGCTGGACCGGCTGATGCAGCACCTGCCGCGCCTGGCGATCACCGCGCAGGATTCCACCACTGCACTGCGCGAAGCGCGGGTTGCCCTGAACATGCTGGACTTGCTGGCCTACATGCCGCGGGTCGACCCGGCGCCGCGCCAATTGCTGCGCCAGGTCGCGACCGAAGTCGGTGCGCATTTCCGCGCCTGCCTGAAAGCCCGGGAGCGTTTGCCCGCCCCTAAAGGTCTGTTGATGACCATGGACCGCGCCCGCCGCGCGCTGGCGTTCAACGGCGAAGATGATGACGACGCGCGGCTGAATCTGCTGCACGCCCTCAGTGGCTTGCGCCTGGCGCTGCTGCCGGGTGTGGAGATCGTCGATGTGCTCGCCGAGCAGGAAGAACAACCGCCCTATGGCATCGATGGAGCGCCCTTATGATCGGTGATGTGGACATCAGCGGGATCTTCCTGCCGACCTTTCTGGTGCTGATGGGCATCGCTTACCTGATTTTTCTGGTGGTGCACGCCGTGTTGACGCGCGCCCGCTTCTACCGCCTGGTCTGGCACCGGGCTTTGTTCAACGTCGGTCTATACGCTCTGTTGCTCGGCGTCGTGGATACCCTAAGTCGATACCTGATGAAATGAAAAAACCTCTACTGACGCTGGGCCGCGTGGTCCTGACCCTGCTGGTTGTCACCCTCGCCGCGATCGTCGTGTGGCGCATGGTGATGTATTACATGTACGCGCCCTGGACCCGCGACGGGCACATCCGCGCCGACGTGATCCAGATCGCGCCGGACGTTTCGGGGCTGATCGAGAAGGTCGCGGTGAGTGACAACCAACTGGTCAAGAAAGGCCAGTTGCTGTTCACCATCGACCAGGACCGCTTCCGTCTCGCCTTGCGCCAGGCCCAGGCGACCGTGGCCGAGCGCAAGGAAACCTGGGAACAGGCCCAGCGCGAAAACCGGCGTAACCGCAGCCTCGGCAATCTGGTGGCCCGCGAGCAATTGGAAGAAAGCCAGTCCAGGGAAGCCCGCGCGTTGTCGGCTCTGAACGAAGCCCAAGTGGCGGTCGATTCGGCGCAACTGAACCTGGACCGCTCGGTGATCCGCAGCCCGGTGGACGGCTACCTCAACGACCGTGCGCCCCGCGACCGCGAATTCGTCAGCGCCGGGCGCCCGGTGTTGTCGGTGGTGGACAGCAACTCCTTCCACATCGACGGCTACTTTGAAGAAACCAAACTGGACGGGATTCACATCGGCTCCGGCGTAGACATCCGCGTGATCGGCGACAACGCCCGCCTGCGCGGCCATGTGGTGAGCATCGTCGCCGCCATCGAAGACCGCGACCGCAGCAGCGGCTCGAACCTGCTGCCCAACGTCAATCCGGCGTTCAGCTGGGTGCGTCTGGCCCAGCGGATTCCGGTGCGCATTGCCTTTGATGAAGTGCCGGCGGATTTCCGCATGATTGCCGGGCGCACGGCGACGGTATCGATCATCGATGACGCCCGCGCAGATACTCAGGGAAATGATCAAACCGTCCAGCCAGGAGCGCCCAAATGAAACACCGCGCACGCCTGCTGACCGTGGGCCTGGGCTTGCTGCTGTCGGCTTGCACCGTGGTCGGCCCGGATTACACGCTGCCCGAGAAAGCCGCCGTCAATCGCCCCGATCTGCACGGCGAGCTGGCCGGTTCGTCGACCAATGTGGTGTCGGCGCCGGTGCCGGCTGACTGGTGGCGGCTGTATCACGATCCGAAGCTTGATGAACTGGTGGGTCAGGCGCTGGTGTCGAGCACCGATTTGCGCGTCGCGGCGGCGAACCTGCAACGGGCGCGCTTTCAGATGAACGAAGCCGATGCGGCCGGCGGCTGGAGCGGCACGGCCAAAGCCGGTGCGCAGCGCTTGCAGGAGTCCGGCCAGGCCTATCTGCAGCCGGAGAAAGTACCGGTGGCGAACGTCGGCGATGTCGGCCTGACCACTTCGTATCAGTTCGACCTGTTCGGCGTGCTGCAGCGCGGGATCGAAGCGGCCCAGGCCAACGCTGACGCGACCCAGGCGGCGGCCGACACGGCACGCATCACGTTGGTGGCCGATGTGGTCCGCGCGTACACCCAAGTGTGCGCCGCCAACGAAGAACGCAACATCGCCCTGCACTCCCTGGACCTGCAGAAGCAGGGCCTGAGCCTGACCCAACGCCTGCGCGATGCCGGCCGTGGCGATGAAACCCAGGTGACGCGCTCGCAAACCCAGTTCCGCTCGCTGCGTGCTGACTTACCGCGTTATGAAGCGGCGCAGAAGTCGGCGTTGTATCGGTTGTCGATGCTCCTCGCCCGGCCGCTGAACCAGTTGCCGCAAGGAGTGGCGGAATGCGCCGAGCTGCCGCACATCGCTCAAGTCATGCCGGTGGGCGATGGCGCCGCGCTGCTCAAGCGTCGCCCCGATGTCCGTCAGGCAGAACGCCGCCTGGCGATGTCGACCGCGGCCATTGGTGTGGCGACCGGCGAGTTGTATCCGGACATCAGCATCGGCGCGACCGTAGGCACTGTGGGGATTCTCGATGAACTGGGCGATCCGTCGACCAATCGCTGGGGCTTTGGCGGGGTGATCAATTGGACCATCCCGTCCAATGGCGCCCGGGCGCGAATTCACATCGCCGAAGCGTCGAATCAGGTGGCGCTGGCGCGTTTTGATGGCGTGGTGCTGAACGCGATCCGCGAAGCCCAGACCGGGCTGTCGCAATACACCGCGCTGCTGGAACGCCGCGATGCGTTGGTTGAAACCGAGGAGTCGGCGCGCCAGGCTGCGGACCAGACCCATCGGTTCTTCCTGGCCGGCCGCGAATCCTTCCTCGCCGACCTGCAAGCCACCCGCACCTACACCGACGTCACCGCGCAACTGGCGGCGGCGAATACCCAAGTGGCAATGGGACAGATCGACCTGTTCCTGGCGCTGGGCGGGGGTTGGGAGAACGGGCATCAGTGAGTTCTCGCGGGTTGGCACGGACTGCTTTTTGTGGGACCGGCTTTAGCCGGGAAGGCGTCATGTGTCACACCGCGAGATTGTTGTCGCCTACACCGGCCTTTTCCCGGCTGAATCCGGTCCTACTGGGCTAGCAGGTCCCACTGACTGACCGCGTGTGTTGTGGGACCGGCTTTAGCCGGGAAGGCGTCATGTGTCACACCGCGAGATTGTTGTCGCCTACACCGGCCTCTTCCCGGCTGAAGCCGGTCCTACTGGGCTAGCAGGTCCCAATGACTGATCGCGTTCGTTGTAGGACTGGCTTTAGCCGGGAAGGCGTCATGTGTCACACCGCGAGATTGTTGTCGCCTACACCGGCCTCTTCCCGGCTGAAGCCGGGCCTGCTGGGCTAGCAGGTCCCACTGACTGACCGCGTTCACTGTAGGACTGGCTTTAGCCGGGAAGGTGTCGGTCGTCACACCGCAAAACTGATGTCGTTCACACTGGCCTCTTCCCGGCTGAAGCCGGTCCTACTGGGCTACCAGGTCCCACTGACTGATCGCGTTCGTTGTGGGACCGGCTTTAGCCGGGAAGGCGTCGGTGGTCACGCCGCGAAACTGATGTCGTTCACGCAGGCCTCTTCCCGGCTGAAGCCGGTCCTACTGGGCTAGCAGGTCCCACTGACTGACCGCGTTCGTTGTAGGACTGGCTTTAGCCGGGAAGGCGTCATCTGTCACGCCGCAAAACTGATGTCGTTCACGCAGGCCTCTTCCCGGCGGAAACCGGTCCTACAATAGACACGCAGTCCCGCTCACGTACTGCGCATTCGCTTGAAATTGAACCCCTGCCGGCCGGTACTGCCTGACTCTTAATCATTCAATCCTATCCGCCCGGAGGCACCCCCGATGCGCACGCTTGAACTGGCAGACAAAACCGTCCCCGTTATCGGTCAGGGCACCTGGCACATGGGTGAGGACCGCCATCAGTTCGAGGCGGAAGTCTCGGCGCTGCAACTGGGCATCGACCTCGGTCTGACACTGATCGACACCGCCGAGATGTACGGCGAAGGCGGCGCCGAGAAAGTCGTCGGCCAGGCCATCGCCGGGCGCCGCGACGAGGTCGTGCTGGTGAGCAAGGTCTACCCGCACAACGCCAGCCGCGCGGGCATTCCGGCGGCGTGCGAGCGCAGCCTCAAACGCATGAACACCGACTATATCGATCTGTATTTGCTGCACTGGCCCGGTCAGTATCCGCTGGAAGAAACCGTTGAAGCCTTCGAGCGTCTGCGTGAAGAGGGCAAGATCGGCCGTTGGGGCGTGTCCAATTTCGACGTGTCAGACCTGCTTGAGCTCGACGCGTTGGGCCTCGGCGGCGGGTGCGCCACCAACCAGGTGCTGTACAACCCGGAAGAGCGCGGCATCGAATACGACTTGCTGCCTTGGATGCAAACCGCCCGGATGCCGCTGATGGCGTACTGCCCGATCGGCCAGGCCGGCAACTTGCTGATGAACCCTGCCATCCTCGAAGTAGCCGAGCGCCACGACGCCACCCCGGCGCAGATCAGCCTGGCGTGGGTACTGCGTCAGGACGGCGTGATCGCCATTCCCAAGGCCGTCACTCCCCATCATCTGGAATTGAACGCTGCGGCGGTTGATATCGAGCTGTCCATCGAGGATGAATTGCTGATTGATACCTCATGGCCGGCGCCCTTGCGCAAGACGCGGCTGTCAATGGTCTGAACAAGATCGCTGCCGGACATAAACCGTCACAAAACTGTCAAAACCCCTTGCGATGATGCCGCTTTCGATCTCGTGCCCTGCGGGGCACTTCCCGTCTGCGAGCCTTCATGAATCAACGCATTGCCCATCACCAGGACTCGGATCTGTTTGGCTTGCTGTACGGGTTCCGCTTCCGTCCCGAGGAACCCGGCCGTGAGCTGGATTCGACGTCCGCGCTGGAGTGCCTCCGCCACCCGACCGAGCCCGACGAGTTCGTCTGGCTGCACCTGAACCTGACCCACGCCAGTTGCGAACGCTGGCTGAAAACCCACCTCGACCTGCCTGACGAATTCCTCGAAGCGCTGCACGAAGGCTCACGCTCCACGCGCATCGAACACGTCGACTCCGCCCTGCTCGCGGTGGTCAACGACGTGGTCTTCGACTTCAACCGCATCTCCACCGACATCGCCACATTGTGGGTGTGCGTGCGCAGCAACCTGATGATTTCCGCACGCCATCAGCCGCTGCGCTCGGTAGACCGGCTGCGCTCCTCGGTCAAACAAGGCGAAACCTTCCGCTCCCCCCTTGAACTGCTCGCCCACCTGCTGCGCGATCAGAGCGACGTGCTGAGTCAGTTCATGCGCAAGACCAGCCTCAGCGTCGACAAGATCGAAGACCAACTCCTCTCCCAACGCCTGAGCAACAACCGCTCGGAACTGGGCGCCATGCGTCGGGTGCTGGTGCGCCTGCAGCGGCTGCTGGCGCTGGAGCCCGGCTCGCTGATGCGCCTGCTGCATCGACCGCCGCAATGGCTGCTGGAAGACGACCTGCAAGAACTGCGGCAATCCACCGAAGAGTCGGCGCTGGTGATCAGCGACCTCACCGCCCTGGGCGAACGGATCAAACTGCTGCAGGAAGAAATCGCCGCCAACCTCAACGAACAAAGCAGCCGCACGCTGTTCACCCTCACCGTCGTGACCGTGCTAGCGCTGCCGATCAACATCGTCGCGGGTTTCTTCGGCATGAACGTCGGCGGCATCCCCCTGGCCAGCGATCCCCACGGGTTCTGGGTGCTGGTCGCGCTGGTGGCAACCTTTACGTTTATTGCGGGACGGTGGGCGTTTCGCAAGAGTCGGGATTATTGACGGCAGCATTATTGGCGCGCCCACTGGTCCCTAACCCCAGGAAATCCAGCCAAAACGTGACCCGTGTCGCATCTCTGTCACATTTTGTAATGATCATGGTCACCATCCCACCTCAACAGGATCGCGACCCATGGCAACCCCCTCACTGGCTCAACGCCCTCTGCAACAGGGGCCCGGACTGAGTGCCCAATTCGGGCGCAAGCCTGGCGTGCTGACGATGGTGATTTTCTGCGTCGTACTGGTATTGGGCCTGTTTTACACCGGCTACAGCCTCAAGCAGGACATGGACGATCTGGGTACCGTCGTGCTGACCTGGACGCCGTTCATTCTGCTCGGCGTGGCGCTGGTCATCGCGCTCGGCTTTGAGTTCGTCAACGGTTTCCACGACACCGCCAACGCCGTCGCCACCGTCATCTACACCCACTCCCTGCCGCCGAACTTCGCCGTGGTCTGGTCGGGAACGTTCAACTTCCTGGGTGTGCTGTTTTCCAGCGGCGCGGTGGCGTTCGGCATCATTGCCCTGCTCCCGGTCGAGCTGATCCTGCAAGTCGGCTCATCGGCGGGATACGCGATGATCTTCGCCCTGCTGATCGCGGCGATCCTGTGGAACCTCGGCACCTGGTGGCTGGGTCTGCCGGCCTCCTCCTCCCACACACTCATCGGCTCGATCATCGGCGTCGGTATCGCCAACGCCTTGATGCACGGCCGCGACGGCACCAGCGGCGTGGACTGGTCTCAGGCGACCAAAGTCGGTTATTCCCTGCTGCTCTCACCGCTGGTGGGCTTCACCTGCGCCGCGCTGTTGCTGATGGCGCTGCGCATGTTCGTGAAGAACCGCGCGCTGTACAAAGCGCCGGAAGGCAACAAGCCGCCACCGCTCTGGATTCGCGGCCTGCTGATCCTGACCTGCACCGGCGTCTCATTCGCCCACGGCTCAAACGACGGTCAGAAAGGCATGGGCCTGATCATGCTGATTCTGGTGGGCACGCTGCCGATGGCCTACGCGTTGAACCGCGCCATGCCGTCCGACCAGTCGGTGCAGTTCGCGGCGGTCGCCCAAGTCACCCAACAGGCCCTGAGCAAAGCGGCGCCCCTGCCCGCGCCGGCCGATTCCAGACAGACACTTTCCGTTTACATCCGCGACAAGCAGGCGACCCCTGAACTGGTCCCGGCGCTGGCCGTCATGGCCGGCAAGATCGGCGATCAGGTCGCCAGTTACGGGTCACTGGCCAAGGTGCCGGCCGAGGCCACCGCCAACGTGCGGAACGACATGTACCTGACCTCCGAAGCCATCCGCCTGATGGACAAAAACAAGGTCGGCAACTTCGACGGGGACACCCAGGCCAAGGTCGATACGTTCAAACAGCAGATTGATACCGCGACGCGCTTCATTCCGCTGTGGGTCAAGGTGGCGGTAGCGATCGCGCTGGGCCTGGGCACCATGGTGGGCTGGAAACGCATCGTGATCACCGTCGGTGAGAAAATCGGCAAGACTCACCTGACCTACGCCCAGGGCGCATCGGCGGAAGTCGTCGCGATGCTGACCATTGGTGCAGCGGACATGTATGGATTGCCGGTGTCGACCACCCACGTTCTGTCCTCCGGGGTGGCCGGCGCCATGGTCGCCAACGGCTCCGGCCTGCAGATGCGCACCCTGCGCAATCTGGCGATGGCATGGGTGCTGACCCTGCCTGCCGCGATCCTGTTGTCGGGCAGCCTGTACTGGCTGTTCACCCAGATTTTCTGATTTCGAAGAGTCTCCCGTACTCTCTTTCAGGCGCTTCGGCGCCTGTTTTTTTTGCGCGGTGCTTTTCAGTGGGACCGGCTTCAGTCGGGAAGAGGCCTGTGTCGACACCCTCAATCCTGCGGCGTGACGCCCGCCGCCCTCCCGGCTAAAGCCAGTCCCACAAAGCGCGCTCCTGCAGGTTTATTCGCCACTCAAGCATTCTTTTCCCTCTTGATAAGCAAGAAACAGGGCATATCACTAACGGTTATAAAAATATGGAATTCAGTTCTTTTACGGAATAAATCGGAGCCTTTATAACGGGTGCACTTGTCACAAGCCCACCGATTCCGCTCGAAGGATTTCTCATGGATGTTTTCTGGTTTCTACCGACACACGGCGACGGCCATTACTTGGGCACGACCAAGGGCGCGCGCCCGGTCACGCTCAATTACCTGAAGCAGGTCGCCCAGGCCGCCGATGATCTCGGTTACCACGGCGTGCTGATTCCGACCGGCCGTTCCTGCGAAGACTCCTGGGTGATCGCATCGGCCCTCGTGCCGTTGACCGAGCGTCTGCGTTACCTGGTGGCGATTCGTCCGGGGATCATTTCTCCGACCGTTTCCGCGCGCATGGCCGCGACCCTGGATCGCTTGTCCGGCGGACGCCTGCTGATCAACGTCGTAACCGGCGGAGACCCTGATGAGAACCGTGGCGATGGCAGCTTCCTCGATCACAGCGAACGTTACGAAGTCACCGACGAATTCCTGAAGATCTGGCGCCGCGTGTTGCAGGGCGAAGCCGTGGACTTCGAAGGCAAGCACCTGAGAGTGCAGAACGCCAAAGCCCTGTATCCGCCGATCCAGAAGCCCTATCCGCCGCTGTATTTTGGTGGTTCCTCCGAGGCAGCCCACGAACTGGCCGCCGAGCAGGTCGATGTGTATCTGACTTGGGGCGAACCCCCTGCCGCCGTCGCCGAGAAGCTGGCGGACGTGCGTGAACGCGCTGCGCGCAACGGCCGTACCGTCAAGTTCGGCATCCGTCTGCACGTGATCGTCCGCGAGACCAGCGAAGAAGCCTGGAAAGCCGCCGACACCCTGATCGAGCACATCAGCGACGACACCATCGCCGCCGCACAGAAATCTTTTTCCCGTTTCGACTCAGAAGGCCAGCGCCGCATGGCCGCATTGCACGACGGCCGTCGCGACAACCTGGAAATCGCCCCCAACCTGTGGGCCGGCGTCGGCCTGGTACGGGGCGGTGCGGGCACGGCGCTGGTGGGTAATCCGCAGGAAGTCGCCGAGCGGATCAAGGAATACGCGGACCTGGGCATCGAAAGCTTCATCTTCTCCGGCTACCCCCATCTGGAAGAAGCCTATCGCTTCGCCGAGCTGGTGTTCCCGCTGTTGCCCGAGCCGTATCGCAGCCTGGCAGGCCGCGGCATCACCAACCTCACCGGCCCGTTCGGCGAGATGATTGCCAACGACTTGCCACCGCAGAAGTAAGTTTCGCCGACCCCCTGGAAACACCCGTTTGCTGCGCAACCGCGCAGCGCGTGGGAAACGGTTGATCTGCCATCGCGACAACGGCCATCGCGACAAGGAGTCCTTCATGACAGCCAGCTTACCGTTCCAACCACAAGTGACCCCCATGCAGCTATTGACCCTACCGCCCTCGCCGGCCCTGGCGACTTCGATTCGTGCCACCGCGCAGGTGTTCGAAGACCCGAGATCCCAGGCGCTGCTGGCCCATATCGAACAAGTCGCGCCCAGCGATGCCAGCGTGCTGATCATCGGCGAAACCGGCACCGGCAAAGAGCTGGTGGCGCGTCACATTCACAACTTGAGCAGCCGTCGTCACCAGCCGTTCGTGGCGGTCAACTGCGGCGCGTTTTCGGAATCACTGGTGGAAGCGGAGCTGTTCGGCCAGGAAAAAGGCGCGTTCACCGGTGCCCTCACCGCCAAGGCCGGCTGGTTTGAAGAAGCCAACGGCGGCACGCTGTTTCTCGACGAAATCGGCGATCTGCCCCTGGCCATTCAGGTCAAGCTGCTGCGTGTCCTGCAGGAGCGCGAAGTGGTGCGGCTGGGCTCGCGCAAGAGCACGCCGATCAACGTGCGGGTGCTGGCCGCGACCAACGTGCAGCTGGAACGCGCGATCAACGCCGGGCACTTTCGCGAAGACCTGTTCTATCGCCTCAACGTCGTCAATCTGGAGCTGAGCACCCTGCGCGAACGGCCGGGCGACATCATGCCGCTGAGCCGGCACTTCATTGACGTCTACAGCCAGCGTCTGGGCTGCGGCCCGATCCAGATCAGCGCCGATGCCGAGCACAAGTTGCGGACCTACGGCTGGCCGGGGAATATTCGCGAGCTGGAAAACGTCATTCACCACACCCTGCTGATCTGCCGCAACGGCGTGATTCAGTCCAGCGATCTGCGCCTGTCGAACCTGCGCCTTGAGCGTCAGGAAGATTCTGCCCCCATCGTCGACAATTCAACCGAAGCGCTGCTGGCCAGGGCGTTCCAGCGGCTGTTCGAGGAGCAGGCCGGCGCGCTGCACGAAAAGGTCGAAGACGCCTTGTTGCGCGCGGCCTATCGCTTCAGCCACTGCAACCAGGTGCACACCGCGCAGTTGCTGGGGTTGAGCCGCAACGTAGTGCGTGCGCGGCTGATCAAGATCGGTGAACTGGCCGTCAACAAGCGCCGCCCCGGCGAGCAGACCCAGGGTGAACGGATGCTGCACTTGTCGGTGTGAGCCTACAGCGATGCAACCGTTGGGACTGCGCTCATCCCTGACGCGGTCCTACGATTTCCCCCGCCACTTCGTAAGCGTTGAAGATCATCGACGTCGCCCGGTGTTGACGAATCAACTCCCACAAATCCCCTTCGCCCTGCTCGGCATTTTCGAACGCGCGCTCGCAGTCGGTCTTCGACAGCCATTGCACGTGGCTCAGCACCCGCTGGCGGTCTTCACTGACCTGCACGCTGGCGCGGACAAAACCTGGGTAGGTGCAGGTGAATCGCTCGAAACGCTCGTTGAGCGCCCCGACCAGCCCGGCCTGATGGCGGGGGTCGACGGCGAACTCGACGAACTGACTAAAAGGGAGATGAGCGGCTGCTGGTGTCATGAACGTTCTCCACGGATGACGGTTGTTGCTGAACAGGATGCTGCGCAAACCGGCATGGCCCCATACGTTTCTTGCGCCGGGGCCCCACTTGCCAAGCCGGTCCGGCCAAGCGATGCTGCGCAGGATAAAACCTCCAGTTAACTGGAGGTCAAGCGTCGTTCGGCACACAGGAAGATTGCATGCTCACCCAGGACATCCCGCCCATCGCCCGCGAACTCACCGTCGGCCAGTTGTCCGCCCGCAGCGGCGTGGCCATCACCGCGCTGCGCTTTTACGAGGCCAAAGGCCTGATCAGCAGCCAGCGCAACGCCGGCAATCAGCGGCGCTACCCCCGGGATGTGCTGCGTCGGGTGGCGTTGATCAAAACTGCCCAGCGCCTGGGCATTCCGCTGGCGACCATTCAGACCGCGCTGCAAACCCTGCCCCAGGACCGCCCGCCCAGCCTTGACGACTGGACGCGGCTGTCCGAGCGCTGGAAAGCCGATCTGGATGAACGCATCAACCGTCTCACCGCCCTGCGCGACCAGCTCAGTGGCTGCATCGGTTGCGGCTGCCTGTCGATGGAGGCCTGCCCGCTGCGTAACTTCGGTGACAGCTTGAGCGAGCAAGGCGCCGGGCCGCGCCTGCTGGATCAGGATTGAAGGTGTTGCGGACTGACCCGGGTATCGGCAAGAGTCTGGTCGACCAGTGACAGATAATTGCGTCGTGGGGGACGCAATCTCCTGGTTATTCAGCTTGGCACGTTGCACACCGCCGCCAGTCGCGCCGCCAGCAGCCTGGCCTGCAACGCCACGTCGGTCACCGCGGTGCTTTCCCACCACAGCCCGCGCAAGGGCGGGCCCATGGCGTAGAGCCGCGCCGAAATCCGTCCTTCGGCGTCCATGACCGCACCACCCGCGTCGGCGGCAATGCCAAGCGCCAACGGCCCCGGCTGAATCAGGCCACGGGCCAGCAGATTGCGCGGCAAGGCCCGGTCAACCCGGCGCCAGTCGTATTGAATGCCGGTCGAGTTGATCAGCGCTGCGCCACTCTCCGTCGTGGCCATGTCCTGCCCGCGATAGCGAACGCTGATGGAAATCTGCCCGGCCTCGGCGCCCTCCACCCTGAGCAACGAGGCGGCGTGGATGTGCAGGCGCCCTTCGCCGATCAGCCGCTCCAGCAACTTCGCACTGGGCGGCGGCGAGCGGTGATGATGGCTTTCCCACCACGGCCGGACGTGGCGTACGAATTGGCGGCGCTGCAGGTCAGAGGCCTGACTCCACAGCCGTGGAATATGCACGCGCACAGTGTCGAGCGGCGCCTGCCAGTCGATGCCCTGCTCCGCCGCTTGCGCGCACTGCTCGCGCAAGGCCCTGACCAGTTGCCGGGTGCTGCGTATGTTCAGGTCGGCGGCGAGAAAGTCCGGCCATGTCGACGGTTGGCGGCGAACGTGGGGCAGCAGGCCGTGGCGGGAAAACACGTCAATGGGCCCACGGTGACCGGCTTGCTCAAGGGACACCACGGCGTCGACCATGGTCAGGCCCGAGCCGATGATCAGCACCCGGCCCTGGGGGTCGAGCTGGCCCATGGCATCGACATCCCATGGATCGACGGCAGCGGCGTTGAGGGCGTTTGAATCGCGCTGAGGCGTGCGCGCGGCGGCGAACATGCCCGTTGCCAATACGCCGAATCGGCCAGTCAGGTGTTCGCCGCTGGCGAGGGTCAGGCGCACGCCGGCTGCGTCAGTCTGCAGGTCGGTCACTTCGCCGCGCACGTGCTCGACGGTGGAACCATAGCGCTCGCCGACCACCCGTGCCTCGGCCAGACGCTGCTGAACGTACAGACCGAAAATCCCGCGGGGCGGAAACAGCTCGGCCACCGGCACGTGCTGCTGGTCAGACTCCGGCCAGCCTCCGGCAGCAATGTAGTCGGTCAGCCAGCGGGTGAGATCGTCGACGTCGTCCGGGTCGACGCTCATGCGTGCGGCGTTGCCGTTCAGCGTGTGGCCCGGCTCGGTGGCGCTGTAGGCCTCACCCCGGCCCAACTCGCTGCGTGACTCGGCGATGACGATGCGCCGTTGCCCCGGCAGGCGCAGCAGCTGCACCGCGAGCATGGTGCCGCTGAGGCCACCGCCGACGATGAGGATGTCGGCGTCAGGTCCATTGTGTTCAGCGCTCATTGCTTCCCCCTTCTCTTCGCCCCGCGGGCGCGCATGGCTGATTATGGACAGCGTGGCACCGGATTCAAACCGACGTCAGCCCTTGCGTTTCATGTCCAGCCGCCGCAGGTGGCAGGTCACTTCTTCGCGGTCGTGGTACAGCTGCTTGCAGCCGATGGCGACCTTGACGCCGCGCGCCTTGAAGCCGTCTTCGATGCGCTCCAGCAAGCGTCGCACTTCGGCGTAACGCTGCTTCATCGGCAACTTGAGGTTGACCACCGCCTCGCGGCACAAACCCTCGCCCAGCCAGGTTTCCAGCAGCGCGGCGTTGCGTGCGGGCTTTTCGACGATGTCGCAGACCATCCAGTCCACCGGCTGACGGGGCTTGAAGGTAAAGCCGTCGGCCATCAGGTGCTGCACCAGCCCGGTGTCCATCAGGCTTTCGGCCATCGGACCGTTATCAATGGCGGTGACCAGCATGCCGCGCCGCACCAGTTGGTAGGTCCAGCCCCCGGGCGCCGCGCCCAGGTCGACGCCGGTCATGTCGCCCGACAGGCGCTCGTCCCACTGATCCCGGGGGATGAAGTGGTGCCAGGCCTCTTCCAGCTTGAGGGTCGAGCGGCTGGGCGCTTCCCGGGGGAATTTCAGGCGCGGAATGCCCATGGGCCACATCGCCGAGTTGTTCGCGTCGGCCAGCCCAAGGAACACTTCGCGCCCGCTTTTGAACGTCAGCAGCAAACGCGGCAGGCTCGGGTTGTCGACCAGTTTGCCGGCCTTCTCAAGCGCCTTGCGCAATGGCGCCTCGAACTTGCGGCAGAACGTCGAAAGCTCCTTGCCGTCGTTGGTGTCGACCACTTCCAGCCACAGGCTGCCGCACGGCGCAAAGCCGGCCATGTGTTCGAGGATCACGCTGATGCGGTCGGTTTCCGGCAGCTGGACAAACACGCCACGGGCCCACTGCCGGGGGAAAATCAGCTCGCAGAACTTCAGGCTGTTCATCAGCCGCTCCGCGCCATCGGCCTCGGTGCAGATGAATTCGGCAAAGGCGGCGTCGGTCTTGGCCTTGGCGTAGCCGGACACCTCAAGGCGAGCGGCGTGCTCGCTGAGTTCCGAGCAGACCTCGCTTTCGAAGCCGGGGCGGCAATGCATGAAAAGGGTGTTCACGGGACGGTCTCCTCGCGCGCCACGAATCGAGTCGCGGCGCAAGCTGTACATGAGGATTAACCTCAATGACTCGAAAGCGGCGCATGATAGCCGAATCAGGAACCACTGGCTCAGCCGGTGGGTCCAGTACTACTCAACGATCATTTAAAGCCGCCAACCAGAGCGCTGCTGCAAGCCCTGTCTTACCGTCGATCGCCCGTCCGCGCGTGCTGCGCGGACCGTCAAGGAGTCAGTCATGCCCTCCCTCGATAGCCTGAAAAGCCTCAAAACCCTCGAAGTCAGCAACAAGACCTACCACTACTTCAGCCTCCCGGATGCCGCGCGCACGCTGGGCAATCTCGATAAACTGCCGATGTCGCTCAAGGTGCTGCTGGAAAACCTGCTGCGCTGGGAAGACAACCACACGGTGACCGGCGACGACCTCAAGGCCCTCGCCGACTGGCTGACCGAGCGCAAATCCCACCGGGAAATCCAGTACCGCCCCGCGCGCGTGCTGATGCAGGATTTCACCGGCGTGCCGGCCGTGGTTGACCTGGCCGCCATGCGCGCCGCCGTGGCCAAGGCCGGTGGCGATCCCCAGCGCATCAATCCGTTGTCGCCAGTGGATCTGGTCATCGATCACTCGGTCATGGTCGACCGCTTCGGCGACGACAAGGCCTTCGGCGAGAACGTCGACATCGAGATGCAGCGCAACGGCGAGCGTTACGCGTTTCTGCGCTGGGGCCAGAACGCGTTCGATAATTTCAGCGTAGTGCCGCCGGGCACCGGGATCTGCCATCAGGTCAACCTGGAATACCTTGGCCGCACCGTGTGGACCAAGGAAGAAGACGGCCGCACCTACGCCTTTCCGGACACGCTGGTCGGTACCGATTCCCACACCACAATGATCAACGGCCTCGGCGTACTTGGCTGGGGCGTCGGCGGCATCGAGGCGGAAGCGGCCATGCTCGGCCAACCCGTGTCGATGCTGATTCCGGAAGTCATCGGCTTCAAGCTCAGCGGCAAACTGCGCGAAGGCATCACCGCCACCGACCTGGTGCTGACCGTGACGCAAATGCTGCGCAAGAAAGGCGTAGTTGGTAAGTTCGTCGAATTCTATGGCGATGGCCTGGCGGACTTGCCGCTGGCGGACCGGGCCACCATTGCCAACATGGCCCCGGAATACGGCGCGACCTGCGGCTTTTTCCCGGTCGACGACGTCACCCTGGATTACCTGCGCCTGTCGGGCCGTCCGGACGAAACGGTGCAATTGGTCGAGGCCTACTGCAAGGCCCAGGGCCTGTGGCGTTTGCCCGGTCAGGAACCGGCGTTCACCGATGCGCTGGAGCTGGACATGGGCTCGGTGGTCGCGAGCCTCGCAGGGCCTAAACGTCCGCAAGACCGCGTCGCCCTTCCCGATGTGTCCAAGGCCTTCAGTGACTTCCTGGGCCTGGCAGTCAGCCCGAGCAAACACGAAGAAGGCCGACTGGAAAGCGAAGGCGGCGGCGGTGTCGCGGTGGGCAACGCCGCCCAGGTGGGCGAGGCTGAGTATGAATACAACGGCCAGACCTATCGCCTGAAAAACGGTGCAGTGGTTATCGCTGCCATCACCTCCTGCACCAACACGTCCAACCCGAGCGTGATGATGGCGGCCGGTCTGCTGGCGAAAAAGGCCGTGGAGAAAGGCCTGCAGCGCAAACCGTGGGTGAAGAGTTCGCTGGCGCCCGGCTCGAAGGTCGTGACCGATTACTACAACGCCGCCGGCCTGACCGAGTACCTCGATAAGTTGGGCTTCGACCTGGTGGGCTACGGCTGCACTACCTGCATTGGTAACTCCGGGCCGCTTCCTGACCCGATCGAAAAAGCCATTCAGCAGTCGGACCTGACCGTCGCGTCAGTGCTGTCAGGCAACCGAAACTTTGAAGGCCGCGTGCACCCGCTGGTAAAAACCAACTGGCTGGCCTCACCGCCGCTGGTGGTCGCTTACGCCTTGGCCGGCACCGTGCGCACCGACCTGAGCAGCGAACCCCTGGGCGAAGGCAGCGACGGCCAGCCGGTTTACCTCCGTGATATCTGGCCGACCCAGCAGGAGATCGCCGACGCGGTCATGAACGTCAGCACCGGCATGTTTCACAAGGAATACGCGGAGGTCTTCGCCGGCGACGAGCAGTGGCAGGCGATTGAGGTGCCCGAGGCGGCGACCTATGTCTGGCAGCCGGACTCGACCTACATTCAGCACCCGCCTTTCTTCGAGGAGGTCGCCGGGCCATTGCCGGTCATCGCCGACGTGCAGCAGGCTCGCGTGCTGGCGGTGCTGGGGGATTCGGTGACCACTGACCACATCTCGCCCGCCGGCAACATCAAACTGGACAGCCCGGCCGGGCGCTACCTGCGCAGCAAGGGCGTGGAGTACAAGGACTTCAACTCCTACGGCTCGCGGCGCGGCAACCATGAAGTGATGATGCGCGGCACCTTCGCCAACATCCGCATTCGCAACGAAATGCTCGGCGGCGAAGAAGGCGGCTACACGCTGCACGTGCCCACCGACGAGAAGCTGCCGATCTATGACGCGGCCATGCGTTACCAGGAAGAAGGCACGCCGCTGGTGGTCATTGCCGGTCAGGAATACGGCACGGGCTCCAGTCGCGACTGGGCGGCGAAAGGCACGAATCTGCTGGGCGTCAAAGCGGTGATTGCCGAGAGTTTCGAGCGTATCCACCGTTCAAACCTGGTCGGCATGGGCGTCCTGCCGCTGCAGTTCAGGGCGGGCGAAAGCCGTAAAACCCTGGGCCTGACCGGCAAGGAAGTGCTGAACATCA
This sequence comes from Pseudomonas sp. AK106, assembly GCF_053903055.1. Taxonomy (NCBI): domain Bacteria; kingdom Pseudomonadati; phylum Pseudomonadota; class Gammaproteobacteria; order Pseudomonadales; family Pseudomonadaceae; genus Pseudomonas; species Pseudomonas sp. AK106. The sequence goes on along the minus strand of NZ_CP096426.1, from coordinate 1,979,657 downwards.
CCGGGCTGACCGGTGCCACGCTGCAACCAGGCATGGGCCTGGCGGTGCAGATCACCCGCGAGGATGGTCAGCAGGACAACATCGACGTGCTGTGCCGGATCGATACCCTGAATGAAGTGGAATACTTCAAGGCGGGCGGGATTCTGCATTACGTGCTGCGGCAATTGATTGCGTCCTGAGGCGATGCCTGACTAAAGAATGATGGCGCTTGTCCGGGCCCCTTCCCGGCTGAAGCCGGTCCTACATTTGGGACTGGCTTTAGCCGGGAAGGCGTCGTCTGCCTCACCGCAAATTGCCAGTGTCCAAACCAAATCCGTCGTTATCAGAAACGCCCTACACAACCTCCGCCCTGCATCCCCGAAATAATCGGACCAACTCCACGTTTGATCCGACATACACCCGTGTTTAATCAACGTTAAAATCGCCAGCCTATTCCGACACTCAAGGTCGACTCCATGTCGGTGCAACGCTGGACTTCCCTCTTTCTGCTCTCTCTCGGCTACTGCCTGGCGCTGCTCTACGGCCAGCTCAGCGTGCCCGTGGTTATCACGTTCGGACTGCTGATCATGGCCGGCATCTGCGTCAGCCATTTCCAGCACCGCGCCGTGCGCCTATTCGGTCACGCCCTGTTCATCGCCATTGCAGCGGGGCTGGCCAGTCACTGGTTGCCCGGTTTCCTCAGCGCCAGAGCGATTGCCGGCGTGCGCCTCAGCCCCGAGGCCGCGCCGTATTCGATGTACCTGAACCTCGACAAGCCTCTCATCGGCTTCTGGATCGCCATCGCCTGCCCCTGGGTGTTTATCGCGTTGAGTCCCAAACGCTGGCTGGGCGTCACCAGCATCGCGCTGCCCGTCACCGCCGCCGCGTGTTTATCAACCGCGATGTTGATGGGCCTCGTCGGCTGGTCGCCCAAGTGGCCCGAGCAAACGGGCATCTGGGCGCTGAACAACCTGCTGCTGGTCGCGCTGACCGAGGAACTGCTGTTTCGCGGTTACCTGCAGGGCAGTTTGAAAAGATGGCTGCAACACTTCCCCTGCCACGACGCCCTCGCAATCGGGGCGGCATCTGCGCTGTTCGGCCTCGCGCACATCGGTGCCGGGTGGGAATGGGCGCTTGTGGCGGGCATCGCGGGCGTGGGTTATGGCGTTGCCTATCGACTGGGCGGTCTGCCCGCTGCCGTGCTCACCCACTTCGGCCTGAACCTGCTGCATTTCAGCGTGTTCACCTACCCGATGTTCGACCGGTAAACGCCTCCACGACACCCGACCTATGACGCAGTTCACAAAAGCTTAATATTTTTTCGCATCGGGCCGATAACCCTTCACAGCCTTCCTGGATCGAATAGCTCATGCGAAATAACCAGCCCATCACTCAACGCGAACGGACCTTCCCGGCGCAGCAACGGTTGATCTCTACCACCGATGCGCGCGGCGTCATCACCTATTGCAACGACGCCTTCATTGAAATAAGCGGTTTTTCTCAAGATGAACTGATCAAGTCGCCCCACAACACCGTGCGTCATCCGGACGTGCCGGCGGCGGTCTTCGAACACATGTGGGCCACGCTCAAGCAGGGCCTGCCGTGGATGGGGATCGTCAAGAATCGCTGCAAGAACGGCGACCACTATTGGGTCAACGCTTACGTCACGCCGGTCTTCGAGAACAAGCAGGTGGTGGGCTTCGAGTCCGTGCGCATCAAGCCAACCGCTGAACAGGTGCGCCGCGCCGAAGCACTCTACAAACGCCTTAACAGCGGCAAAAGTGCCGTGCCAAGCCGCGACAAATGGCTGCCGATGTTGCAGGACTGGCTGCCATTCATTCTGGTCAGCCAAGTGAGCTTTTTGATTGGTGTGTGGCTGAATTCCCATTGGGGCTTCCTGCTCGCCGCCGCGCTGTCGGTCCCCCTTGGCCTGCTGGGGCTGAGCTGGCAACAGCGTGGCCTCAAGCGCCTGCTGCGCCTGGCCGAGCAAACCACGTCAGACCCGCTGATCGCGCAGATGTACACCGACAGTCGCGGCGCACAGGCGCGGCTGGAAATGTCGATCCTCAGCCAGGAAGCGCGTCTCAAGACGTGCCTCACCCGCCTGCAGGACACCGCCGAACACCTCAACGCTCAGGCGCGTCAGTCCGACACCCTGGCCCAGGCCAGCTCCTCCGGCCTGGAACGTCAGCGCGTCGAAACCGAACAGGTCGCCACCGCCGTCAACCAGATGGCTGCGACCACCCAGGAAGTCGCCAATCACGTGCAGCGCACCGCTGACGCCACACAGCAGGCCAACGAGCTGACCCGTCGCGGCCGCGAGATCGCCAGTGACACCCGCGAAGCCATCCAGCGCTTGTCCACGTCGGTGGGCGAAACCGGCCTGACCGTGACTCAGCTGGCCAAGGACAGCAACGAAATCGGTGGCGTCGTCGATGTCATCAAAGGCATCGCCGATCAGACCAACCTGCTGGCCCTCAACGCCGCCATCGAAGCCGCTCGTGCGGGCGAAATGGGTCGTGGCTTTGCCGTCGTCGCCGATGAAGTCCGACAACTCGCCCAACGCACCACCGAATCCACCGGCCAGATCCACGCCCTCATCGCCAAGCTGCAACAGACGGCCACCAATGCGGTGCAGACCATGGACACAGGCCGGCGCCAGGCTGAAGAAGGTGTCGAGCAGGTCATGGAAGCCGACAGGGCGCTGGTGGGCATCAGCGACGCAGTGGCCAACATCACCGACATGACCACGCAGATCGCCGCTGCCACTGAGGAGCAAAGCTCGGTCGCAGAAGAGGTCAGCCGCAACATCAGCACCATCGCGCATCTGGCCGACCAAACCTCCGACGAAGCCCGTCGCTCAGCCGCGCTCAGTGCGGAACTGACCCACACAGCCAACACGCAATACTCATTGGTGGAACGCTTTAACCGCTGAGTGATTGACGGGTTAAACGAAGGCCCCGGCAGATTGCCTGCCGGGGCCTTTTTGTTTGTATCGGGGTTTAAGTAGGACATTTCTGAAAATCATTTGGGAGTGCGCTTTTTGGTTTGTAGCGGGGGGTTGGGTGTTGACAGGATTTGTAGAACTCTATTAGTTGATTATTGAAAGACGATAGATAGTTACCACCATTGGTGGGGTATTTGTTGATCTGGATAATTTAATCTTATGTGCACGCTTTCTGCGGATCGAAGCGGAGAGCTGTGCTTGATGGAGTTCTTTATGAATGAGCAATTTCCTCTCAGCGCCCCGTTTGCAACCACAGCAGATCCTATCGACGGACTTTTACAAACCGGAGATTTAACTCGAGACGTTCCCGTCGAGGTCATGATTTGGGAGGGTGCACGTCCAGGCTATCGTGTGCAATTGAGACTTGACGGGGATCTCATTGACACGCCGGTTGTAGTGGGCGACCAAAAGCCTGGCGATATAATGCAGCTTCAGCTAAGTCACAGCTTGTTGTGTCGAAGCGGCAGTTATTCCCTCAGTTATCAAGTCACAAATAATATTAATGGAGTAACTCGCGAATCTCCCGTCGCAGCACTCAAAATAGACCGCACAAAACCCGGCGCCACCCTCCTCGCCCCCCTTATCTTTCCCACCGCCACCCTCGGTGATCAACTCATTGGCCTCCTGCCAAGCTACGCCGGCATGGCACCCGGCGATGTCATCCAGACATTACTCAACGGCGTTGCAGGCCCGTCCCATAAGGTCGAGGCGGATGAGCTCACCCTCAGACCTGTCGAAATCGCGTTCAGCCGCGAACACCTGCAAGCCCATGCAGCCGAAACGGTGTCGGTCGAGTACTTCGTCACCGACCGGGCGGGCAACGTCTCCATCACCAGCCTCCCGACCCTGGTTTCAATTAAATTGTAACCGGTGTTCGCGCCATTCATCTGAATACCAAAAGTAACCACCTCCACGCTAATGCGTGGAGGTTTTGTCAACAAATTCGCCCCAAGAAAATAATTTAAATTATTTTTGGGCATCTCGATTCCACAGAACCTACATCTCCGTAGGAAGTGTCTGATGGACTACCAAAATTTTATAGACTACGCGCGATATATAATTATTTAAATCGCTCAAAAACCCCCTGAAAACGGCCGGACTCACACATTAAAGATCTATTCAACCGCGAATTTTTTTCAAAGAAGCCATGCAATCCCATGCACTTCGCTTGTTTGACAGTACTATTTTTCGAATCGATCATAGGCATGTGCAGCGCCGCAGTCCTACAAGCAAGCGCACAACACACAATCCTGTAATCCTCGCACTAGCGATCTGATCAAGGAGTTCCAATGGAAGATGAAACGGATATCCAGCCGTCACCCCACTCACAACCGATCGAGCCAGATAACAATAAAAAATTAACAGTACCAAACCCGAAAAATACCCGCAGGACCAAACGCAAACCACCCGGCAAGAGTTCAATCCCGCTCTACGAAGATCTGCAGGCGGTGCCGCCCGTGGCCAAGAGTGCGGCTGAACAGGCGATGGTCTACGCCGGCCAGCTTCAAAACGCCCCGGGATTTCCCTGGCATCACGAAATGAAGGACCCACCTCCGGCGCCTGTATTCGAAGCGCCTTTCATCACCGGTGCCGACCCCGAAGGCCCGACCGACGCCCAGTTGAACGTGGGCATCTACATCAACATCCCGCGCTCTCCGAAACTGTGGTTTGGGGATCACCTGAAGCTGCGCTGGGGCCACAACACGTTCTACACCACCGTCGGCAAGGTAGAAGGTCGCAAAGGCCCTCGCCTGGTTCAGTACCTCAACAATGAAACCCTCGCGGACTACGAGAGCGGGTGCGTCGAGGTGCGCTACGAAGTGGTGCGGCGCGCCAGGCTCGTGGGCATTTCGGAAACGCTCACCGTCAACCTGCCCCGCCTGAGGAAGCGACGCGGCAAAGGCTCGCCCCTTGGCCGTCCACCGCGACGGCGCCGGATGCAGCCCAAACCCTGAGCCCACGTAAAAAAGCCCCGACTGCATCGCTGCAGCCGGGGCTTTGGAACCGCGTTTCAATCAACTGACGCGAATGTCAGAACGCCAGACGCACCCCCACGTTCGCACCCCAAGGCTGCTCAACATGCTCACCCTTCATGTAATCGAAATCAGCGTGCACCTGGAGTCGCTCGGACAGCGACACCGAAACACCTGCACCCAATTCCGCGCGGGAGCCGAACAAGTCGTTGTCAAAACGCTGACCGTTCACGCTGACGTCATTACTGCGGGAGAACTCGTGGGCCATCGCCACTCGCGCGTACGGTTTAACAATGCCGCCGTCTTTCAGCCTGAAGCTGCGCCCCACGGTAGTGCCGACCTTGCCCAGCATCGACTGCGTCTGGTTGGTTCTGGCCTGCATGCCGTTGTCCAGCGCGTAGCTGCTGCCATCGATCCAGACGCTGGATACCTGCGCGAACGGCTCGACGAAATACTCATCGCCCAGCTTTATATGCTTGCCGACTTCCAGCGATCCACCCAATGCCTTGCTGCTGTAATCGCCTTTGGCTTTGGTGCCATCGCTCATCGCCACCTTGGACTCGTTATGGAACTGGTTCAGTTTCACCACGCCGTCCAGGTAATAACCGCCCTCCGACAACCACGTGCCATACGCGCCGACGTAGTAGCTGTCGACCTGACCCGACGTGCCTCGGCCGATGTCCAGATCCGACTTGCTGTATCCCCCCATCAAACCGAGCAACAGCTGACCGTTGCTCACGGGCACGGGCGCATCCGCACCGAACGACAGACCCTGCTGCTTCTGACTGTAATCAACGCCGGAATCCAGCGCCGCATTGAAACGACTGCCATAGGTACGCATCCAGCCGCCGCCCTGCCCTTGGCCGCGCACCTCCCCCATGCGACTGCGCAACGTCGTCAACTCGCTGTTCCATACCGTCGGTGCGGTATTGAACAACGCCAGCGCACTTTTCGTGGAAGGGCTGATCTCCTTGCCGGAGCCGACGATAAACCAGTCAGTGCCCTGGCGTTCGAGCTCGTAGGAATACACCCCAAGATCTGCCCGACCGCCCACCAGCCCGAACTCGGCATCCCCGCCTTCGGTGTGAACCACCCGAAGCGGGTCGAACTCGGCGGGGACGGCTTCAGTGCCGGTGTTCTGGATACGCAGTCGATGCTTGCCCGACGCCTCCCCATTCACGCTGAGCAGGTCGCCGGTGCCGTCGTCGAGGTTGATACGCATATCGAACAGCCCGGAGCCGGACAGCTTGCCCAGCGAAAGCGAATGAAAGCCGTCTCCGGTGAAGCCAACGCTGCCGCCGTCCAGCGCGAGCGAATTAACGCTGTTATCCGCCGCAAGCTGCCAGCGACCACTGGAATCGATGGTCACGGAATCGCCATTGACGATATTCCCGTTCAACTGCCCGTGATTGCGCAGCACCACGTTGAGGGTGCTGGTGTCGTCGGCGACGAAATCACCGGAGAGGGTGCTGTTGATCACTTTTACGTTGGCGGTACTTTCCTGATCCACGTCGACAAGGCGACCATTGCCCGCCTGCAGTACAGCATTATCGGTAATAATTATTTGGCCAATCGTCGTCTCTGTTTCAAAGATAGAACTCTTCGTTACCTTGATAGCAGAGCCCACAGTTGCCGAAACAGTGGAGCCATCGATTTGCACCCGATTATCTTGCTCGCTGAGACCGTGAGAGCCATTAATTATGCGGATCCCTGATTCGCTTCCTGATACATGGCTTCCTTCGCTGATCCGCGCGATTCCACCTGCGAGCTTCAACCCTGCATTACCCTCTTGATCGCTAAGTGTGCCGATCCCTGTTACCAAGGAGTTTGCCAAACGAATCTCACCCGTCGTCCCCACGGCGGCTCCAAAACCTACGCCAGTAACGCTACTGCTTTTGAGAGTCACAACTGATGGTGATACGAGATCAGAACCTGTGAGGTACAGACGTATCCCGATACCATCGGCGTTACTTACATCTGAATCCTGGATCAGGACTTCTCCAGAGTGGACGCCGATCCCATCACGCACAAAGCTGCGACTGACATTCAAAGTAGAGTTTTGGATCTCGACCCAGTCGATGGTCGAACCGTTTACTAAATTCAACTCGCCGCCGTTGATCACTCTGAAATTTCCAGCATTGGAAACACCATCAAGGGTATGAGGTACTCCGTCGACCTCATGCACCAGTATTTTTTTTCCATCAACGAGCTCAGTTTTGGTCCGACTCAATTCTACATCACTCCCCGCTGAGAGGCCGACAGTAAAGTCCAAGGTAGATTTAGCGAGCAAGAGTGGGGAAAAAAAGCCCACCGATAAGGCCAGCACATTCCGTTGAAACGTTACAGGCGTGATATTTATGAGTGACAGCATAGGACCTCCATTACATGAGGCCTAGATTCTGCGAGGCAATAAATCTTCAATGAAATAATTTGGATTTTTTTTGAAGTAGGAAATTTCCCAAACTTATGAAGTACCGGGACTACACACAAATAGGGCGTGGGCCGACCTGCATTGGTCGACGTCATCGATCCGATGCATGACCTGTGTTTCCGATGACGTACAAACGTCCTACAACGACCCCCAGCCCTACAGAAGATCAAAAAAAACGCGTTGACCTTCGATCCACATTTCTATTAGTTAAATAGCGAACTGGTTGATACCCAGTCCAACATTCATAAAAGACAGAGTCGCACTGTTTATACATCTAGAAACTAAAAGGAATCTTATGAACACCTCCCCACAATCGCCAATCATCATTAATCCTCGACAAGAGCGGGCACCTATTCCGTTGGATGCTCCCGACATCGCCGTTGCATTCCACGATCAAGATAATTTTGGTTTGATTCCCGTAAGTGAGTTAGGCGGCAACCTGATTCTGGATCTGAAAGTCTGGGAAGCCGCACGGCCAGGATTTACATATCAGCTCGTGTGGGATGGCGAACCCACGGGCCCTGAAAAAGTCATCGAGGATACAGACGTCCCGGGCAACCCCCTTACACTCGAAATCGCAGTGACGTTACTCATTGAGGGTGAGCACACCGCAGGGTATCGAGTATTCAACCCTGCGACAGAATATGAGAATTTCTCGGACCCTTTCCCGGTAGTGATTGATAAAACCGAGCCAGGCAAACCAGAGCTTTCAGCCATCCACTTCCCGGTGGAAGTTCAGAATGGACTGACCGCTGCAGAGCTTGCCCAACTGGGGGACCAAGTCGACGCTCATGTAGCGGGATACACGGGAATGGCCAAGCACGACCTGATACGGAGTATGTGGGCAGGCGTGGACGGACCCACAGCAGTTGTGAACGAAGACGACATGGGTTTAAACAAGGTGGTATTGCGCTTTTCGGGTGACTTCTTACGGGCCATTCCCCCCGGCGCCCAAGCAGTAACGTACGAGGTCATAGATCGGGCGGGAAACAGATCAAAATCTTCCATCCCTGTAGATATTTTGCTGCTACTGGAACAACTGCCTGAAAACTACCCGGCGCCTATTCCTGATCCAACCATTGGTGATGTCATTGAATATAGTGAAGCGCGAGCTGGCGTGAGGGTTGATATTCCCCGCTACCCAGGGGCTCAAGCCTTTGATCAAATCACCCTATTTTGGGGTGCGGAAAAACCCATGCTGCCGGTACAACTTCCACCAGAGAGTGAGGGTGAGGACATTGTCTTATCCGTCCGTGTACCCTACGAAACAATTGCACTTACACCCGTTGGAGACATCGCAATTAGTTATGAGGTCGCTCGACAGAACCAGCTCACCGGCTCATCGCTGAGCACTGAAGTTGAAGTGTTTCTGACCCTTCCGATTGCAGAGCCAGCAATTGCCCCAGTTGTCCAGGGAACGAGCCTGAACAACCCTGACAAAACTGATAACTTCATTGATGAAGATGACTACGAGCTCAATGCGCGCGCAATTGTCAAATGGGATCCGCAGTTCCGGATCAATGACGATATCAATCTATTTTGGGGTGAGCAGTCAAGACTGCAGTGGTATCAGATCAAAGAAGAAGATATCGCGGCAGGACGAGACTTGATTATCCCTGTTGCGAACTCAATTATGAGGGCACAGGGTACCGGCGCTGAGATTCCGGTTCGATATGCCGTTGTTCGCGCTGGTAACCCCAACGCCGTAATGTCTACCACGCAGCCGATCACTGTTCGCTCAAAGGAGGAACTGCCGGGCGGCACTGAAGGCATCGAAGGTCCTGCATTCAAACTTACCGCAGCGGGGCTTATCTCGCTTACCGTTGCGGCGAATGGAACAGATGGGCATATCGCTCCCTACGCAAACATTGCGGAGAATCAGAAACTTTTTTTCACTTTCCGAGGATTTGACGAAAGCAACAACCCTGTCGAAGCAGCGACCTTCACGGCGACGAGGGAACTGGACGATATTGACATTGTGAACGGCTATAGTTTTCATGTTCCATTCAATACGTTAAGAACCATCTGCGCTGGGTATTGCGAAGCCTACGTGCGGGTCGAACCAGCCCCTGGCAGCAATCAAAGCGCTGTTACATCTAAACTAACGCGAGTGCCAGTTGATATGAGAGAAGCAATCGAAACAACCTGCACCATCCGATTCGACTAACTATTAATCACCGCAGGGCAGCGCGAGCTGCCTTGCCCTCTTAACACCAATTAGGGAATAAAATATGAGTAATCAGAACATTAATGAACCCCGCGCGCCCATCCCCCTTGACTTGCCACAGGTACCTGCGGCTATTGACGATGGTCTGATACCGATCGAGCGCCTGGACTCGCCTCTCAACGTAAACTTTCCAGTCTGGGCAGCTGCGGTGCCTGGCCATACATATGAGTTAGTCTTCGATGGCAATAAAATTCCACCCCAGAAACCTATCGTTGGGGCCAACAAGCCAGGGGACATTCTTACTCTAGAGGTGCCTGTAGCGCTGTTGACCGAGGGCTCGCATCAAGTCTCATATCGCGTCTATAACCCGAATACTGACTTTGAGAACTTCTCCGGCACAACCCCCATCCAAATCGACCGAACCGCCCCAGGCGCACCACAACTCGCCCCCATCATCTTCCCCGACGTCATCCAGAACGGCCTGACCTCCTCCGAGCTGGAAGCCCTCAACAATATCCTCCCGGGCAAGATTGCAGGGTACAGCGGCATGGCCGCTGGCGACGAAATCCGCACCTATTGGGGTCCGCTGGAGGGGCCGATGGCCGTCGTTGATGCCAACGACATGGGCCTGAACCGGGTGATGGTGGACTTCACGCGTCCGTTCATGGAACAGGCGGACTGCCAGACGTCCGCGGTCACCTATACCGTCACCGACCGCGCGGGCAACGTGTCGATGGTCTCCGATCCGGTGATGATCCAGCTCGACCTGGGGATGCGCCAACCGCTACCGGCACCGGTCATCCGCGAAGCCAATAATCAGATCCTGGACCCGGCCGATGCGGTGAATGGCGCCACATTGGTGATCGATGCCACGGCTGATCTGCGCGAAGGCGAAACGGTCATTGCTCACTGGAACGGTCCGAAGGGCAACGATCGGCAAGAGAACATCATTTCGGCCGCTGAAGCCGGGCAGGCCCTGGCGCTGGTGTTCCCTAACAGCGTCGTCGCGGTCAATGACGGGCAAAACGTCGAGGTGTCATACACCGTGACGCGCGGCAGCGGCATCGTGCAGGAATCGGCCAAACTTGCGCTGAAGATCATGAGTGCTGCGCTGGAACTGCCCGCGCCAACGGTCGACACGGTCGGGCCAGACGGCGTTCTGCGTCCTTCACTGATTACCGGCTGGGACGCGATGGTGCGTGTCAGTTATCGCGGGATGGACCCTAGGGATCTGGTGCGAGTGCGCTGGGTCGGCGCACGCACGTTCGAGACCATGATGATGAATGTCGGCAGCATGACGGAACTGGTCTTTGGCGTGCCCAAAATGTTGATCGAGATGAGCATCGGCAGCACCGCGACCCTCAACTACATTGTGACGCGCAATGGCGTCGACATGGAGTCCGAGCCCCTGCAACTTCAGGTGCGCGAGGGCATGATGTTTGACACGTCTCCGGTGACCCTGGCCGGTAAGGTCTACCTGCTGCCCGCTTATCCGGATTTGCTGCCGGCATTCCCGAGTGGTACTACGGTCCATCGCATCGCCAGCGGCGGTAGCCCTCCTTATACCTATTCGACCAGCGATGCGAAGGTGGCCGTCGTAGCAGCGTCCGGCTGGACATCGGTGCGCGGTAACGGCGTGGCAACCATCACCGTCACCGATTCAGCAGGCGAACAGCAGAGTTACGACGTAACCGTCACCGGCGTCATCGAATGCCACGGCATCGGCTCCGGCAACCTGACTCAAATCTCCAACGCCGCGAACCGCATCGGCGGGCGCATCCCGAGCATCCATGAGCTGATCGAGATCTATAACGCCTATGGCAACCGCTGGCCGATGGGCAACGGCAACTATTGGTCCTCCACCGTTGCCAAGAACGTGTTCGGTGCGAAGTGGTACTACGTGAAGAACCTCAACACCGGCAAGGATTTCAAACTGCTGCACATCAATGGCAGCCTGGGCGTTGCAGTTCGCTGATTCGCCAGTTCGCTAATCTGTAATTCGCGCGAGCCTGCGAGCTTCACCACCTGGCCTCAACGAAATAAGCAGCACCCCCTTTCAAAGACGTCGTCGCCACCCGACGGCGTCTTATAAGTGTGCGGTGCCCACCCAGCCCCTAAAACCCATTCACGGAAATCTCGGAAAAATGCCGGCAAAACCACCCCTTCAACGACCGCAGGCAGCGGCGGCGCGCGGCACGTTCATCGCAACTGTCAACGGCCACCCTTTCATCACCCATAGCCTGAGTGCCATGGCGTGCCTGCGCCCGGGCCGGTCGGATCCGACCACGTGCCGAATCTGGAAGATCCTCGCCACCGGCACGGTTCGTCGGCACCGCACCATGATCGGCCTGTTCATCGACGAAACGGTGCAGCCCGGCAACCACAACCTGCTGCGCAACGATCAGATCACCGTTATCTATCACCTGACCCCCACGCGGATGGCGAAGATTTATCACTCGCGTGATCTGCAGCAAGGCAACCTGACGCTGCTGGGCTGCGATGCCGCATCCGGCGCACTGCACGGCAACTTCGAGTTTGCGGTCCCGACCAAGGACTTCCACGTGACCGACGGCCGGTTCGACCTGGTCTGTGACCTAAACGCTGAGGAGCATCCCGCTATCCGATCAGCCGACGCGCCATAAGCTCAGCGATTTCCTGCTTGCACGCCTCGACACTGAGGCCGGATGATTTCAACGGTTTGAGGTCATGGTTGGCCGTCGGCACCCAGTGCACGTCAATGGCCTTCGACAGCTCGTACGCTTCAACTGCCTCTCGATTGCCCAGCGCATCCCGTTCGCCCTGAATGATCAGCGTCGGCGTCTTCAGTTCCGCCAGGTGCGCGACCCGCGGCTTCTCGGGTTTACCTGCCCCGTAGAACGGGTAGCCCAGACAGAACAACCCATCGGCTTCCACGTCGTCAGCAATAACACTGGCCATGCGTCCGCCCATGGATTTGCCACCGATCGCCACTCGCCCGCTCACTCCCCCACGCACCGCGGCGTACACCCCGTGCCAGCACTCCAGCAATTTCGGCTGAGGATTGGGAGGTCGTCTGCGCCCGTCGATTCGGCGCTGGGCCATGTAGGGGAATTCAAAGCGCAGCACGCCAACACCCAAGGCCGCCAGACGCGTGGCGATGTCGTTCATGAAGTCGCTGTCCATCGGGGCGCCCGCGCCGTGGGCGAGAATCAGCGTCGATGGCGCGTCCGCCGCCGGGCCGGTCGGCGCATTCCAGACCCAGCCGTGCTCATGCGCCAGTTGCGCGCAATGATCGGCCGTTCGCTTCGCCGCCTGTTGTTTGCTCATGCCGCTCTCTTCTTTCAAAACATTGATCACCCACCGACTGAGGCGGGCACCACGGCCGCCATTATGCAGCAACGTCGGCGTACCATGACCCTGCGCGCCGATTGCCCTGTGCCGACAGCAAGGGTTCAGCTCCCAGGCGTTATTCTGGCGCGGCACTTCGGCAACGAGCACCGAATCCTGAGCGCCCCAACCTGCACACAACCGGGCGGTTTCATCGACGGAATATGCTTTTTGTCCGCTCCGGACGATCACCCGTGACGATCGCCGGCCTTTCTGCCAGCTCGGGCCAATTATTTCTGGGCAGAACAAAGTGCCAATGTCAGCGGCTTTTTGTATACAACTTCGTTGTATAAACGCTCTCTCGACGCACAGGAACAGCAGGCAGAGAACCGTTTCAGCTATCTCCGGAAATGGTTGATCGCCGCGTCCCGGCCAGGGCGCGGCAACTTCCCCTCGAGCGCGGCCAAGTGTCGCAGGTGCGGCGCCAAAGCCTTCCCTCCGCGATCATTCGCGTCTAAGCTGTGTCCGCACAGTGGACCGGCGACAGCTAGCCACAGGCCCAGCGACAAGATTGTGCCCGGCAACGCAACCCTCTTGCAGACAAGCAGCTTCAGCGCTGTTTTCACCCGCAGGGTTGTATCCAATCCCTCCCACTCACGCGCGCGATCCAGCTCGACCTGTCTTCCTTCCCCCAGGCCACTCAGCCAGAACCCTCCCACGCCTCGGCGACCGGGCGTCTGCGTGCACCGCGTCTATCGCTTCCTCGATCCCCAGCCACGCCACTGCGTGACGGGTGACGCGCGATCGAAGGTGCGGCTGTTACCACACTAATAAAATACACACCGTGGAACCTGACATGAGCACAGCACCCAGTCCGACTGCTTATAACTACAAGGTCGTCCGCCAGTTCGCCATCATGACGGTGGTCTGGGGCATCATCGGCATGGGCCTGGGCGTCTTCATCGCCTCCCAGCTGGTGTGGCCTGACCTGAATTTCGGTTTGCCGTGGACCACATTCGGTCGACTGCGCCCCCTGCACACCAACCTGGTGATCTTCGCGTTCGGCGGCTGTGCGCTGTTCGGCACCTCTTATTACGTGGTCCAGCGAACCTGTCAGACGCGGCTGATTTCCGACGGACTGGCGGCTTTTCATTTCTGGGGCTGGCAGGCGGTGATCATGGGCGCCATCGTCAGCCTGCCGATGGGTTACACCACCACCAAGGAATACGCCGAGCTCGAATGGCCGATTGCGATCCTGCTGACGGTTGTCTGGATCGCCTACGGCGCGGTGTTCTTCGGCACCATCGTCAAACGCAAAACCAAACACATTTATGTCGCCAACTGGTTCTATGGCGCGTTCATTGTGGTCACGGCGATGCTGCACATCGTCAACCACATCTCGCTGCCGGTGAGCCTCTTTAAATCCTATTCCGCCTATGCCGGCGCCACCGATGCCATGATCCAGTGGTGGTACGGGCACAACGCCGTCGGCTTTTTCCTCACCACCGGCTTTCTCGGGATGATGTATTACTTCGTGCCGAAACAGGCCGAACGCCCGATCTATTCCTATCGCCTGTCCATCGTGCATTTCTGGGCGCTGATCACCCTGTACATCTGGGCCGGCCCGCACCATCTGCACTACACCGCCCTGCCCGACTGGGCGCAATCGCTGGGAATGGTGATGTCGGTCATCCTGCTCGTGCCGAGCTGGGGCGGCATGATCAACGGCATGATGACCCTCTCGGGCGCATGGCATAAGTTGCGCACCGACCCGATTCTGCGCTTCCTCGTGCTGTCGCTGGCGTTCTACGGGATGTCGACGTTCGAGGGGCCGATGATGGCGATCAAGACCGTCAATGCGCTTTCTCACTACACCGACTGGACCATCGGCCACGTTCACTCGGGCGCGCTGGGCTGGGTGGCGATGATCACCATCGGCGCCGTCTACCACATGATCCCGAAACTCTATGGCCGTGCGCAGATGCACAGCGTCGCGCTGATCAACACGCACTTCTGGCTCGCCACTGTCGGCACCGTCCTCTACATCGCCGCGATGTGGGTCAACGGCATCACCCAGGGGCTGATGTGGCGGGCGATCAACGATGACGGCACCCTGACCTACTCGTTCGTCGAGGCCCTGCAGGCCAGTCATCCGGGGTACATCGTCCGCGCCTTGGGCGGCGCGATTTTCGCCAGCGGCATGCTGTTCATGGCCTACAACGTGTTCCGCACCATTCGCGCAGCGAACACGGAAGAAGCCGAAGCCGCCGCGCAGATTGCTGTCGTGGGGGCCCACTGATGATCAAGCACGAAGCACTGGAAAAGAACATCGGCCTGTTGTCGATCTTCATGGTCATCGCGGTGGCGATCGGCGGGCTGACGCAGATCGTCCCGCTGTTCTTTCAGGACGTCACCACCCTGCCCGTCGAAGGCATGAAGCCGCGCCCGGCGCTGGAGCTCGAAGGCCGCGACGTCTACATCGCCAACGGCTGCGTGGGTTGCCATTCGCAGATGATCCGGCCGTTCCGCGCCGAAACCGAGCGCTACGGGCATTACTCGGTGGCCGGTGAGAGCGTCTGGGATCACCCGTTTCTGTGGGGCTCCAAACGCACCGGGCCGGACCTGGCCCGGGTCGGCGGTCGCTACTCGGATGACTGGCACCGCGCTCATTTAAACAACCCGCGGGACCTGGTGCCGGAGTCGATCATGCCGGCCTACCCCTTCCTGGCGGACACCAAAATCGACGGCCAGCTGACCGGCAAGAAGATGGAAGTGCTGCGCAGCCTGGGCGTGCCGTACACCGATGCCGACATCGCAGGTGCAGCCGACGCGGTGAAGGGCAAGACCGAAATGGATGCGCTGGTGGCCTACCTCCAGGGCCTGGGCACCCTCATCAAGAGCAAACGGTGATCGCCATGGACATGGGAACGATTCGAGGCCTGGGCACCGTTGTGGTGATGGTCGCCTTCATCGGTCTGGCGTTGTGGGTGTTCAGCCCGCGGCGCAAAGCGGAATTCGACGATGCAACGCTGCTGCCGTTTGCCGATGACCCCGAGGCGATTGCGCAGGTCAGGCAGGCGCAGGACCAGCGCAAAGCGCAAGCACACTCGAAAGCCGAAAGGAGCCCAAAACCATGAGCACCTTCTGGAGCCTTTACGTCACGGTGCTGACCCTGGGCACGATCTTCGCGATGGGCTGGCTGCTGATCGCGACGCGCAAGGGCCAGCGCGCCGACACCACCGATGAAACCGTCGGCCACGCCTTCGACGGCATCGAGGAGTACGACAACCCGCTGCCCAAGTGGTGGTTCTGGCTGTTCATCGGCACGATCATCTTCGCCTTGGGTTATCTCGCGTTTTACCCAGGCCTGGGCAACTGGAAGGGCCTGTTGCCGGGCTATGACTACGCCGACAACGACAAGAAAATCCCGTTTTCCGACGGCGCCACCGGCTGGACCGGCGTGCACGAATGGGAAAAGGAAATGGTCCGCTCGGAGGCGCGCTACGGGCCGATCTACGCCAGATTCGCAGCGATGCCCATTGAAGACGTGGCCAAGGACCCACAAGCACTGAAGATGGGTGGACGGCTGTTCGCGTCGAATTGTTCGGTCTGCCACGGCTCCGACGCCAAGGGTGCCTACGGCTTCCCCAACCTGGCCGACGCCGACTGGCGCTGGGGCGGTGATGCGCAGAGCATCAAAACCTCCATCCTCAACGGCCGTCATGCGGTGATGCCGGCGTGGGGGGCGGTGATCGGCGATCAAGGCGTGCGCGACGTGTCGGCTTACGTTTTGACCCAACTGAACGGGCGTACACTGCCGGCTGATGCGAAAGCCGATCCGGTGGCAGGCTTGAAAATCTATGCCACTACTTGCGTTGCCTGCCACGGGCCGGAGGGCAGAGGCGTTGCCGCACTGGGTGCCCCGGACCTGGCCCACCCCGGCGCGTTCATCTACGGCGCCAGCTTTGCGCAGCTGCAACAGACCATCCAGTATGGCCGCCAGGGGCAAATGCCAGCCCAGGCGTTGTTGCAGGGCAACGACCGGGTGCACTTGCTGGCGGCGTACGTTTACAGCCTTTCCCACGGGGAAGAACCGGCGGCAAAGCCCGAGTGAAGGATATCGCCGTCGCACACGCTGATGATTCGGCCCGAAGGGCGTAGGACGCTGCCATGAGCAATCAGATTCCGCTGCACAACGTCACGCCGCCGACTGAAAAGGACGGCGACACCGTTGACCTGTATGCCTCGCGGGAGAAGATCTACACCCGCGCGTTCACCGGGGTGTTCCGCACGCTGCGCATGGGTGGCGGCGCGGTGTTGTTCCTGCTGTATTTCGGCACGGTCTGGCTCAACTGGGGCGCGCATCAGGCGGTGTGGTGGAACCTGCCGGAGCGCAAGTTCTACATCTTCGGCGCGACGTTCTGGCCGCAGGATTTCATTCTGCTCTCGGGCATCCTGATCGTCAGCGCGTTCGGGCTGTTCTTCATTACCGTGTTCGCCGGGCGCGTCTGGTGCGGTTACACCTGCCCGCAAAGCGTGTGGACGTGGGTGTTCATGTGGTGCGAAAAGGTCACCGAAGGCGACCGCCATCAGCGCATCAAACTCGACAAGGCGCCCATGGACGCCAACAAGTTCGCGCGCAAGTTCGCCAAGCACAGCCTCTGGCTGCTGATCGGGTTGGTCACCGGTCTGACTTTCGTCGGCTACTTCTCGCCCATCCGCCAACTGCTGCTGGATTTCTTCACCGGCCAGGCCGATGGCTGGTCGTATTTCTGGGTCGGTTTCTTCACCCTGGCCACCTACGCCAACGCCGGCTGGCTGCGGGAACAGGTGTGCATTCATATGTGCCCGTACGCGCGCTTTCAGAGCGTGATGTTCGACAAGGACACCCTGATCGTTTCCTACGACCCACGGCGCGGCGAGGCACGGGGTGCGCGCAAGAAGGAAACGGATTACAAGGCTGAAGGCCTCGGCGACTGCATCGATTGCACGATGTGCGTGCAGGTCTGCCCTACCGGCATCGACATCCGCGACGGCTTGCAGATCGAATGCATCGGTTGCGCGGCGTGCATCGATGCCTGCGACTCGATCATGGAGAAGATGGACTACCCGCGCGGCTTGATCAGTTACACCACCGAACACAACCTTTCCGGTCAGGTAACCCATACACTGCGGCCCCGGTTGATCGGCTACGCCGTCGTGCTGGTGGTGATGACCGGCGTGCTGACCAGTGCGTTTTTGATGCGTTCGCTGGTGGGTTTTGATGTGAGCAAGGACCGCATGCTGTATCGGGAAAACGCCGAGGGCCGGATCGAAAACGTCTACAGCCTGAAAGTCATGAACAAGGACCAGCTCGACCACACCTATGTGCTCGACGCCACAGGATTGCCGGACCTGAAGCTGCAAGGCCGTCGTGAGATAAAGGTGCCGGCGGGCGAGATCATCAGCCTGCCGGTGGAGCTGTCGGTCGCGCCCGAGCAACTGCCGTCGAGCAGCAACGACGTCAGTTTCGTCCTCAGGGACGTTGAGCAGAGCGACACTGAAGTCCACGCCAAGAGCCGTTTCCTCGGCCCGCCCATTCGCTGAGAGAGGTCGGAAATGACCCCAGTCACCGCAGCACGTCCCTGGCACCGGCATCTATGGCCGTGGATCATCATCGGCATTCTGGCCTGCTCGGTGGCGTTGACCCTGGCCATGGTCACCATCGCCGTCACCCACCCGGACAACCTGGTCACCGACAACTATTACGAGGCCGGCAAAGGCATCAATCGCTCACTCGATCGCGAGTTGCTGGGTCAGTCCCTGAACCTGCACGCCCGCGTGGCTCTCGACGAGCTCACCGGCGAAGTGGATGTGCAACTGAGCGGCACCAGCCAGCCGGAAACCCTGGTCCTGAACCTGATCTCCCCGACCCAGCCGGACAAAGACCGCAAAGTGGTGCTGGCGCGCACGCCGTCGCAGCCGGGGCGCTATGTCGGGCAGCTGGCCGACAGGGTCGAAGGCCGGCGTTTCGTCGAATTGCTGGGGGTGGAGAACGCCCGGACCTGGCGCCTGTTCGAGGAAGAACGGATCGTTCCCGGGCAATCACTGACCCTGGGCGACGAGCCGCTTCAGGGCGCTGGCGGGCATTGACGTGAAAGCGACTGAGGGAATTACCCTGCGGCCTTGCTACCACTGCACGCTACCGGTCCCGCCGCGCGGGCGCTTCGTGGCCTCGGTGCTGGGTGAGGCGCGGGAATTCTGCTGCCCCGGCTGTCAGGCCGTGGCCCACGCCATCGTTGCCGGCGGCCTGGAAAGCTACTACCTGCATCGCAGCGAAGCGTCGGTCAACCCGCAGGTGTTGCCCTCGCCGTCAGCCGACGAGCAAGCCCTCTTTGATCGTCCCGACGTGCAAGCGGCCTTTGTCCGCCATGACACCCCCTCTGGCGATGTCGCCAGCAATGTGGCTGAAACGACGCTGATGATCGAAGGCATCACCTGCGCGGCGTGCGGCTGGCTGATCGAGCGGCATCTGCGCAGGTTGCCCGCCGTGGTCGAAGCGCGGCTGAACCTGTCCAGTCACCGCTTGCACCTGCGCTGGCATGACCAGCCATTGCCTTTGAGCGAGGTCCTGTCCGAGCTGCGGGGCATCGGTTACGCCGCCCACCCTTATCAGGCGGATGCAGCCACCGAGCGCCTGGCCCTGGAAAACCGTCGCAGCCTGCGTCAACTGGGCGTCGCCGGGCTGCTGTGGTTTCAGGCGATGATGGCGACCATGGCGACCTGGCCCGAATTCAACATCGACCTCAGCCCGGAAATGCACACAATCCTGCGCTGGGTGGCGATGTTTCTGACGACGCCCATCGTGTTCTGCAGCTGCGCGCCGTTCTTCAAAGGGGCGTTGCGCGACCTGCGCGCCCGCCATCTGACCATGGACGTTTCGGTGTCGCTGGCGATTGGCGCGGCGTATCTGGCGGGCCTCTGGACAGCGGTCACCGGCGTTGGCGAATTGTATTTCGACGCCGTCGGCATGTTCGCGTTGTTCCTGCTTAGCGGCCGCTACCTCGAACGCCGCGCCCGGGAGCGCACCCGCTTAGCGACCGAGCAACTGGTCAATCTGCTGCCGGCGTCCTGTCTGCGGTTGAACGCGGACGGTCAGACCGAGCGCGTCTTGACTGATCAACTGCGCCTGCACGATCACGTGCTGGTACACCCCGGCGCGATGTTGCCGGCGGACGGCCGAATCATCGCGGGTTGCTCGAGCATCGACGAATCGCTGCTCACCGGGGAGTACCTGCCTCAGCCGCGCCAGGTGGGAGACGCCGTCACCGCCGGCACCGCCAATAGTGAAAGCGTGCTCACCGTGGAAGTGCTCGCGTTGGGCGATGACACCCGGCTCTCCGCCGTCGTCCGACTGCTGGAATGCGCACAATCGGAGAAGCCGCCCCTGGCGCAGATGGCGGACCGCGCGGCGCAGTGGTTTTTGCTGATTTCGCTGGTGCTGGCGGCGTGTGTCGGTGTGGTCTGGTGGCAGCTCGATGCCGGCCGCGCATTCTGGATCGTGCTGGCGATGCTGGTCGCCACTTGCCCGTGCGCCTTGTCGCTGGCGACCCCGACCGCGCTGACCGCCGCCACCGGCACGCTGCACAGGCTCGGGCTGCTGCTGACCCGAGGCCATGTGCTGGAGGGGCTGAACCGGATCGACACGGTGATCTTCGACAAGACCGGCACGCTGACCGAAGGGCGCCTGACGTTGAGGGCGGTTCGCAGCCTTGGCGCCCTGAGCAGTGACGACTGTTTGAGCCTGGCAGCGGCGCTGGAAAGTCGGTCTGAACACCCGATTGCCCGGGCGTTCGGCAAAACGCCGCTGACCGCTGAACGGGTGGTCGCGACGCCGGGCCTGGGCCTGGAAGGCGAGGTCAACGGGCGCCTCTTGCGCATCGGTCAGCCCGGGTTTGTCTGCGCCTTGAGTGGCGTCGCCGTGCCCTCCATGCCGGAGGAGCCCGGTCAGTGGTTGCTGCTGGGGGATGACACCCAAGCCCTCGCCTGGCTGGTGCTGGATGATCGGCTGCGGGACGACGCGGCAAGGCTGGTCACCGCGTGCAAACAGCGCGGCTGGCAGACGTTGTTGTTGTCCGGCGACAGTTCGCCCATGGTGTCCATTGTCGCGACTCTGTTGCAGATCGATGACGCCCGGGGCAGCCTGCGGCCGGATGACAAACTCGCCATTCTGCAAGGGCTGCGCGCCGAGGGCCGGACCCTTCTGGTGATCGGCGACGGGGTCAATGATGTGCCGATGCTGGCGGCGGCCGACATCAGCATCGCCATGGGCTCGGCCACCGATCTGGCCAAGACCAGCGCCGATGCGGTGCTGCTGTCGAATCGTCTGCACGTGTTGGTCGATGCGTTTGGCCTCGCTCGGCGCACGCGGCGGGTCATTCTGGAAAACCTGGCGTGGGCCGGGTTGTACAACGGGCTGGTGCTGCCCTTCGCGGCGCTGGGCTGGGTGACGCCGTTGTGGGCGGCGGCGGGAATGTCGGTGAGTTCGCTGGTGGTGGTGGTGAATGCGTTACGTCTGACGCGGATGAAGCCGCTTTCTGCAGAATCCATGGCTGCCCGTCAGACGGTGACCCCATGAACCCATGCCCCGATTCGGAGGCCCGATGCCTGCGCTCTACATCATGATTCCGGCGGCGCTGCTGATTGTGGTGGTGGCGATCTACGTCTTTTTCTGGGCAGTGGACAGCGGTCAGTACGACGACCTCGACGGCCCGGCCCACAGCATTCTGTTCGACGATCAGGATCCAGGGCACAAGGCTGGGGTGGATGAGGCGTCGGGGAAAGGCAGAGCGGACCATAAAGGGGATCTGACCCAGTGAGTCAGTTGGTTTATGCAGCGCGTTTGAGTAAGCCATCGCGAGCAAGCTCACTCCTACAGGGGTATGCGTTCTCCTGTAGGAGTGAGCTTGCTCGCGATGGCGTACTAACGCTCACCGGAAAGCTTTCGGATAGCGCCCATGCATGACCTCCTCCCCCAACTCCTCTCCGCCCTCGTGCTGGGCCTGCTCGGCGGCGGTCATTGCCTGGGCATGTGCGGCGGTCTGATGGGCGCGCTCACCTTTGCCATCCCCCCGGAGCAACGCGGAAGACGCCTGCGCCTGCTGGTGGCCTACAACGTCGGGCGTGTTTTCAGCTACGCCTGCGCAGGATTGCTGATCGGCATGCTCGGCTGGGCCGTCGCCAACAGCCCGGGGGCGATGCTGTTGCGGGTGATCGCGGGGTTGCTGATGATCACCATGGGCCTGTACCTGGCCGGATGGTGGAGCGGCCTGACCCGCATCGAAGGGCTGGGACGCGGGGTCTGGCGCTACCTGCAACCGCTGACCCGCCGCTTGATGCCGGTGTCGACGACGCCCCGGGCTTTACTGCTGGGCGCGGTGTGGGGCTGGCTGCCATGCGGGCTGGTTTACAGCACGCTGCTGTGGTCGGCGAGCCAGGGCGATGCGCTGCACAGCGCGATATTGATGTTCGCATTCGGCGTCGGCACCTGGCCGGTGCTGCTCGCCACGGGCCTGGCCGCCGAGCGCATCACCGCCCTGCTCCGTCGGCGCAGCGTGCGCGTGGCTGGCGGAGTGCTGGTGATTCTGTTCGGCCTGTGGACACTCCCCGGCCCCCATCAACAGTGGCTCATGGGTCACACGCATCACACGATGAATCATGAGATGAATCCCGCCATGGATCATGCAGGCATGGGCCACGAGTAACCCAGCCCCCATCCGTTGACCCAGATCAATGCCCTCAGCGGCGGCTTCCCTACACTTCCCGCACCGCCATCCTTATCGGGAACGCCCCCATGCTCGACGACCTTCGTTGGGATTCTGAACTCATCCGTCGCTACGATCTGGCAGGGCCGCGTTACACGTCCTACCCCACCGCCGTGCAATTTCATACGCAAGTTGGCGCCTTCGAGCTGCTACATGGGCTGCGAGACAGCCGCAAGGCGTCGCGACCGTTGTCGCTGTACGTGCACATCCCGTTCTGCGCCAACATTTGCTACTACTGCGCCTGCAACAAAGTCATCACCAAGGACCGCGGTCGCTCCCAGGTCTATCTGCAGCGGCTCGAACGCGAGATCAGCCTGATCGCCGCCCACGTCGATTACCGTCAGGTGGTGGAGCAATTGCACTTCGGCGGCGGCACGCCGACCTTTCTCAGTCACCTTGAACTGCGCCAGCTGATGGCCCATTTGCGCCAGCACTTCACCCTGCTGGATGACCACTCCGGTGACTACGGCATCGAAATCGATCCGCGCGAGGCGGACTGGTCGACCATGGGCCTGTTGCGCGAGCTGGGCTTCAACCGCGTCAGCCTCGGCGTCCAGGACCTTGATCCGCTGGTGCAGCGGGCAATCAACCGCCTGCAAAGCCTGGAAGAAACCCGCGCCATCGTCGAAGCTGCGCGCACCCTGCAGTTTCGTTCGGTGAACATCGACCTCATCTATGGCCTGCCGCTGCAGACACCAGAGGGTTTTGCCCACACCGTCGAGCAAGTCATCGCCCTGCAGCCCGACCGGCTGTCGGTGTTCAACTACGCCCACCTGCCCGAGCGCTTCATGCCCCAACGGCGCATCGACACCGCTCAGTTGCCCAGCCCGGAACAGAAGCTGGAGATGCTCCAGCGCACCATCGAGCAGCTGACGCGTGCAGGCTATCGCTACATCGGCATGGACCACTTTGCGCTGCCCGATGACGACCTCGCCATCGCTCAGGAAGAGGGCACGTTGCAGCGCAATTTTCAGGGCTACACCACCCATGGCCACTGCGACCTGATCGGCCTCGGTGTCTCGGCAATCAGCCAGATCGGCGAGCTGTATGCACAGAACACCGTCGACCTCACCGAGTACCAGACCCTGCTGGCCAGCGACCAACTGGCAACCAAACGCGGTCTGCTCTGCAACGAAGACGATCAGCTGCGGCGCACCATCATCAGCCAGCTGATCTGTCATTTCCGCCTGGATTTCGCCACCGTCGAAAACGCATTTGCCATCCACTTTCGGGAATATTTCCGCGAGCAGTGGCCGCAATTGCTGACCATGTCCACGGACGGGCTGATTCTGCTTGACCCGACCGGCATCACCGTCACGCCGGCAGGACGCCTGCTGGTGCGCTCGATCTGCATGGTGTTCGATGCGTATTTGGGCACGCAGTACCGTCAGCGCTATTCCCAGGTGATATAGGCCCGCGTGATATAGGCCCAGGTGATATAGGAATGTTCCGCCTGGCGCGGAGGAATGATTTCGGGCCAAGGAAGGCGCGTGGTAGTCGCAGGGCTGACCCTGAGTTACCCTTACGACTTATGTGTGTTTCTTCACAAGGAATTACCCGATGTCTGAGCCAGTCAAACTGCGTGCTCACACCCAGGCTCATTGCAAGGATTGCAGCCTGGCCCCGTTGTGCCTTCCGCTTTCATTGAACATGGAAGACATGGACGCACTGGACGAAATCGTCAAACGCGGCCGCCCCTTGAAGAAAGGCGATGTTCTGTTTCGTCAGGGCGACACCTTCGCTTCCGTCTACGCCGTCCGTTCCGGCGCGTTGAAAACCTTCAGCCTCAGCGACAGCGGCGAAGAACAACTCACCGGTTTTCACCTGCCCAGCGAACTGGTCGGGCTGTCGGGCATGGACGCCGAGGCGTATCCCGTCACGGCGCAGGCCCTGGAGACCACGTCGGTGTGCGAAATCCCCTTCGAACGGCTGGACGAATTGTCGGTGCAACTGCCGCAATTGCGTCGCCAGTTGATGCGGGTGATGAGCCGGGAAATCCGCGATGACCAACAAATGATGCTGCTGCTCTCGAAGAAAACCGCCGACGAGCGCATCGCCACGTTTCTGGTCAACCTCTCCGCCCGCTTCCGCGCCCGGGGTTTCTCCGCCAACCAGTTTCGCCTGAGCATGTCGCGCAACGAGATCGGCAACTACCTGGGTCTGGCGGTGGAAACCGTGTCCCGGGTGTTCACCCGCTTTCAGCAAAACGAGTTGATCGCCGCCGAGGGCAAGGAAATCCACATCCTTGACCCGATTCAGCTCTGCGCGCTGGCCGGGGGATCGCTGGAAAGCTGATGCATGATGGTCCGGGCGGGCTTAGACTGGCGTCTTTTGAGTCATGTCCTGCCCGAGATCCTTATGATTTTCGACGAAGTCAGCATCAAATCCCTCATCCGCCCTGTGGTGGACTTCCCCAAACCCGGCGTGATTTTCCGTGACATCACCCCGCTGTTCCAGTCACCCAAGGCCCTGCGCCTGGTCATCGACAGCTTCATCCAGCGTTACATCGACGCCGAGTTCACCCACGTCGGCGCCATGGACGCGCGCGGGTTTCTCATCGGTTCGATCGTCGCCTACGAACTGAACAAACCGCTGGTGCTGTTTCGCAAGCAAGGGAAGTTGCCGGCCGATGTGCTGGCCGAGGCCTATCAGACCGAATACGGCGAAGCGCTGCTGGAAGTCCACGCCGACAGCTTGTGCGACGGGGATTCAGTGGTGATGTTCGATGACCTGATCGCCACCGGCGGTACCCTGGTCGCCGCCGCCAACCTGATCCGCCGCATGGGCGCCAAGGTCCACGAAGCCGCTGCGATTATTGATTTGCCGGAGCTGGGCGGCTCACAACGCCTGCGCGACATGGAAATCCCGACGTTCTGCCTGACCCAGTTTGCGTTGACGGAGAAGTAAGGCCACGATCAAAGTCGATCGGTTCGCCGGATGTCTGTAGGACAGGCTTTAGCCGGGAACAGGCCAGTGAGGGCACCCTGGATTCGGGGTGTGACACCTGCCGCCTTCCCGGCTAAAGCCGGTCCTACACCCGAGTT
Organism: Pseudomonas sp. AK106; assembly: GCF_053903055.1. Classification (NCBI taxonomy): domain Bacteria; kingdom Pseudomonadati; phylum Pseudomonadota; class Gammaproteobacteria; order Pseudomonadales; family Pseudomonadaceae; genus Pseudomonas; species Pseudomonas sp. AK106. The sequence continues at coordinate 1,953,947 of NZ_CP096426.1, read as the reverse complement.
CACTCCGACAGGTACTCAGCGCATTGAAGACGGAGAGACTCGTTACAACTGAATCGGCTTGCGCCCTGCAAACGAGTGCGCGAGCGTGCCGCCGTCGACCAGTTCCAGCTCGCCACCCAGCGGCACGCCGTGGGCAATGCGCGAGGTGACCAGGCCTTTGTTGGTCAGCAGTTGGGCGATGTAGTGCGCCGTCGCTTCGCCTTCGACCGTGGGGTTCGTGGCGAGGATGACTTCGGTGAACGAGCCCTGCTCTTCGATCCGTGCCACCAGCTGCGGAATGCCAATGGCTTCAGGCCCCAGACCGTCCAGCGGCGACAGATGCCCCTTGAGCACGAAGTAGCGCCCGCGGTAACCGGTCTGTTCCACCGCATAAACGTCCATCGGGCCCTCCACCACGCAGAGCAGCGTGTCGTCGCGCCGGACGTCCGAGCATTGCGGGCAGAGTTCTTCTTCGGTGAGGGTGCGGCATTGTTTGCAGTGCCCAACGCCTTCCATCGCCTGACTCAACGCCTGGGACAGACGCGAGCCACCACTGCGATCACGCTCCAGCAGCTGCAACGCCATGCGCTGGGCGGTTTTCTGACCGACGCCGGGCAGGATGCGCAGGGAGTCGATCAACTGGCGAATCAGGGGGCTGAAGCTCATTGGAGAAACGTCCGACAAAAACACGAGACGCGGTTTATACCCGCGCCTCCGATTACCGTCAAATCAGGGTCATGAGACCTTGACCACCAGCTTGCCGAAGTTCTTGCCGTCGAGCAGGCCAATGAATGCGTCCGGGGCATTCTCCAGGCCCTCCACTACGTCTTCGCGGAATTTCACCTTGCCGTCCTTCACCAGCGGAATCATGGCCTGCATGAATTCGTCCAGACGATCGTAATACTCTTCGTAGACGATGAAGCCCTGAATCTTCGCACGCTTGGTCAGCAGCGTGCGCATCAACAGCGGCAGCCGATTCGGCCCCTCTGGCTCACTCTGGGCGTTGTAATGGGCGATCAGCCCGCACAACGGCACCCGCGCACGCTCATTGAGCAGCGGTATGACCTTCTCCAGCACCTTGCCGCCGACCAGTTCGAAATAGATGTCGATGCCGTCCGGAACGGCCGCCTTCAGCTGCTCGGCGAAGTCCTCGCTGCGGTGATCGATGCAAGCGTCAAAACCCAGCTCATCGACCACGTAACGGCACTTGTCTTCGCCACCGGCAACGCCCACCACCCGCAGGCCATTGAGCTTGGCCACTTGACCCACCACCGAACCGACTGCCCCCGAAGCCGCCGCGACGACCAGGGTTTCGCCCGCTTTCGGATTGCCGATGTCCATCAAGCCCATGTAACCGGTGATGCCCGGCATACCGAGCACGCCGACCGCCATTGACGGGCTGGGCAGGTCCTTCGGCGCCATCAACAGATTGCTGCCATCAGAAATGCTGTGGGTCTGCCAGCCGGTCTGACCCACGACCAGATCGCCTTCCTTGAATGCCGGATTGCGCGACTGCTCGACCACGCTGACCGCGCCGCCCTCCATCACCGCGTCGATTTCCACCGGTGCCGCGTAGGACGGCGCGTCGCTCATGCGACCGCGCATGTAGGGGTCGAGGGACAGATAGAGCGTGCGCAGCTGCACCTGGCCGTCTTGCAAGTCAGGGAGTGCCTCGCGCTCGAGTCGGAAGTTTTCCGGGGTCGGCGCGCCTTGGGGACGGGACGCCAGGACGACACGTTGGTTGAGGATCAATTCTTGGGTCATCGAAATGGGCTCCATGATGAAGGGTTGCAAGGGTATAGAAAGCAGACCGTGGGCAGCCGGACGGGTTCGGTCGGATGTGGGCTCCCTATGGCGCGCTTCGTGCTGACGGCTTGCCGCCGTGCCCAAACGAAAATGCCAGGCACGAGGGCCTGGCATCTTGATGTCGCAACCGCCGTCCGATCAGAACGGCATTTTCATGCCCGGCGGCAGCTGCATGCCGGCGGTCATGCTAGCGGTCTTTTCCTGGCTGGCCGCTTCGATCTTGCGCACAGCGTCGTTGACGGCCGCAGCGATCAGGTCTTCCAGAATTTCCTTCTCTTCCTGCATCAGGCTGTCGTCCAGGCTGACGCGCTTGACGTCGTGACGCCCGGTCATGACCACGCTGACCAGACCGGCGCCAGACTGGCCTGTCACTTCAGCGTTGGCCAGTTCTTCCTGCATCTTGGCCATTTTTTCCTGCATTTGCTGAGCCTGCTTCATCAGGCCTGCCATGCCACCTTTCATCATGGGAGTTACTCCTCGGAAGTCATCGGATAGAAAGTCATTGAACAATTAGGGGCGCCCTATCAGCTTAGCGCCCCCGGGAATCATCGGGCGTGGACTTACGCCTGGGTCGGCGCATCCACCGGAACAATGGTGTCATCGCGAATCGACGCACCGAACTGCTGCATCATCTGCTGAATGAACGGATCGCTGTGGATCGCCGCCTCGGCCTGCTTCTGCCGATCGGCACGCCGACGCGCCGCTGCCTGAGCCGGGGTTTCCTGCTCGGGCTTGATCAGTTCGATACTCAGGTTGAGGGTGCGTTCATGGTATTGGTTCAGCGCGTCGTTCAGACGGCGCTGCTGCGTCGAGTTGAACAGCGCACTGTGGGCCGGATCAAGGTGCAGCAGCCAGTTGTCGCCCTCCACCGAAATCAGCGTGCAGTTGGCGGCGATGCTGCCGGTCATGCCGGAAATCGGCAGTTTCGGGAACAGCTCAAGCCAGTCTGCCGCAAGACCGGTGGCAGGCTTGGACGCCGGCAACAGTTCGGGCTCCTTCTCCACCGCTTCGACGGCTTCGTGGGCCAGGTCATCGAGATAAGCGAACGACGCAGGGTCGATGTCGATGTCCGGCTCGATGTAGTCGTCATCGGGCGGCGGCTCGTCGTCGCGCTCCATCGGCGCCGGCACGTAAGGTGCGGCATCGGGCACGTGCTCGATCATTTGCGGTGTCACCGCCTCGGCAGCGGCTTGCAGCTGTTCTGACGATGCGAGTTCGGGCGCGTCCGGCACAGGGCTCGCGGGGGCCGGTGCCGGCATTGGCGTCAGGTCCGGCTGCTCGGCGACGGTGTCGAGGACGGCCTCGGGCCTCTCGGCCACGGACGCGGGCTGTGGGGACGGCTCGTCCTCGGGTTCAGGCTCAGGCTCAGGCTCAGACTCAGGCTCAGACTTGGTCTCGTTCTCGGGCTCGGCGGCAGTGGCTGGCACCGCGGCGTTTGGCTCGTTCCACGGCAGATCGATCTCTGCCTCCGCTTTTGCCGCCACAGGCTCGGGCAAGGCGACAGGCGCCGGCGTGTCGATGACAGGCGCCGGGACAGTCTGGGGTCGGGATGCTGCGGATGCTGAACTCGCCACCGCTGTCCGGGAATCAACCGTGGCCGGGTTGATCCCCACTGACTTTAACGGCTGCGTCGGCGCGTTGTCGGCGTCTGCGGGCCGGAACGCCAGCATGCGCAGCAGCACCATCTCGAAACCGCCCCGTGGATCCGGCGCCAGCGGCAGATCGCGGCGACCGATCAGGCCCATCTGGTAGTAGAACTGCACGTCTTCGGCGGGCAACGCCTGGGCCAGGCCCAGCACGCGATCGCGATCGCCGTGGCCGTTATCGACCCCTTCAGGCAGCGCCTGGGCGATGGCGACCCGGTGCAATACGTTCAGAATCTCCGAGAGCACGCCGCTCCAGTCCGGCCCCTGTTCGGCCAGATGCCGCACGGCTTCAAGCAACGAACGGGCATCCCCCTCGATCAACGCGGCCAGCACGTCGAACACCTGGCCGTGATCCAGCGTGCCGAGCATGGCGCGCACGTCGGACGCCAACACTTTGCCTTCGCCGAAGGCGATCGCCTGGTCGGTAAGGCTCATGGCGTCACGCATCGAGCCATCGGCCGCGCGACCCAGCAGCCACAGCGCGTCGTCTTCGAACGGAACGTTTTCGACGCCAAGGACGTGGGTCAAGTGTTCAACCACACGCTCAGGCGTCATGTTTTTCAGGGAGAACTGCAGGCAGCGGGACAGAATGGTCGCCGGCAACTTCTGCGGGTCGGTGGTGGCGAGGATGAACTTGACGTAGGGCGGCGGCTCTTCCAGCGTCTTGAGCAAGGCGTTGAACGAGTGGCTGGAGAGCATGTGCACTTCGTCGATCAGGTAGACCTTGAAGCGACCGCGACTGGGCGCGTATTGCACGTTGTCGAGCAGCTCGCGGGTGTCTTCGACCTTGGTGCGGCTGGCGGCGTCGATCTCGATCAGGTCGACAAAACGGCCCTCGTCGATCTCGCGGCACACCGAACATTCGCCACACGGCGTTGACGTGATGCCGGTTTCACAGTTCAGGCACTTGGCGATAATCCGCGCGATGGTGGTCTTGCCGACCCCGCGCGTGCCCGTGAATAAATAGGCGTGGTGCAGGCGCTGGCTGTCCAGCGCGTTGATCAAGGCCTTGAGCACATGGGTCTGGCCGACCATTTCGCGGAACGAGCGCGGACGCCATTTACGTGCAAGAACCTGATAACTCATTGAAAACCGTCGCGACTGGGTTGCGGAAGACCGCCAATGCTAGCGGAGCAGGGGCAAAATTGCATCTGGTGTCCGACGCTTATCGCTTTATTATGGCTGGCCTGGCTCCGCAAGACGGCTCCGCGAGACGGTTCCCTCACAAGGTCCCACACCTGGATTCCGAAGACACAGCAGGCTTGAAACGTCGCACTGTTACTTCGAGGGATCCGGATGCGAGTGTGGGTGAGTGGCTTGGGACTTTCGAGTGCCTTGGGGTTATGGAGCGCGTCGGCGCTCGCAGACGGTCCGCCGTTGCGCTTCGCCGTGGCCGACAGTTGGTCGATGCCGCTGATGCAGGTGGGCCCCGACGGACCAGAGGCCGGGATTCTGTTCGACATCATGGAAAGCCTGGCCCGCCAGATCGGCCAGACCGCCCAGTACCGTGTGTACCCGCGGCTGCGTGTGCAGGCGGCCACCGAGCGCGGTGAAGTCGATGTGCGCTGTTACGCCGCGCAATCCTGGTTGCCGGACATGTCGGGGGACTACACCTGGAGCCTGCCGCTGCTGACCCAGCGCAACGTGCTGGTGGGCAGCGCCTACGACACCGCCCCCTTTGAGCTGAGCGCGATTCTCGGCGATCACATCGGTACGGTGCTGGGCTACGCCTACCCGGTGCTGGACCCGCTGTTCGCCACCCGCGATCTGATCCGCGAAGACGCGAGGTTGCAGGAGCAGGTTCTGCAAAAGCTCTCGGCCCACCGCTACCGATACGCCGTGGACACCCAGTGGTCGCTGGATTGGTACAACCGCGACCGGAAAGCCGACGAGAAACTCAGGGCCGTGTGGGTCATCGATGAGCAGCCGGTGGGCTGCGTCGCCCGCAACGACCCGAGCGTGCCGGCGCAACGCATCATGCGCACGCTGCTGAGGATGAAGATGTCCGGGGAGATCGAGCGGATTGTCGAGCGGTATCAGGTGCATTCGGGGAATCCGGCCGATCCCTATTGAGCCTGCGACGTTTTCCGATCGTGGGACTGGCGGCGACTTTCGATTGTGGGGCTGGCGCGATTGTAGGACTGGCTTTAGCCGGGAAAGCGTCATGTGACACACCGCAAGACTGATGGCGTTCCCACTGGCCTCGTCCGTGTAGGACCGGCTTTAGCCGGGAAGGCGTCATGCGTCACACCGCAAGACTGATGGCGTACACACTGGCCTCTTCCCGGCTAAAGCCGGTCCCACTAAGTAGATCGCGTGCATTGTAGGACCGGCTTTAGCCGGGAAGGCGTCATGGGGCACACCACAACTTTGATGTCACCCACCGCTGTAGCAATCCCGTCATATTCCCTCGCTAGGCTCCGGCGACACATGTTGTAACAACTCGACCTGCGAGCGCCCGCCATGAGCAAGAAACCGGAAGATCCAGCACAGGCTTCAGTCCCCCGGCCACAGGTGGATGACAGCCGCCGACGCTTCCTCGGTGGCGTGGCGGTGCTGGGCGCAGGCGCGACCCTGAGTGGCGTGGTGGGCGCTGCCGAATCAGGCGTTGAAGGCAAGCCTGCAACGGACGCCCTGCTGACCGGCTCGGCGCTGGACAAAGCGCTGCAGGACAACGTCAAGACCATCGTGGTCATCTACGGCGAGAACCGCAGCTTCAATAACCTGTTCGCCAACTTCCCCGGCGTCGAGCGTCCGCTTTCCGCCGTGAAAGCCGACCACTACCGCCAGCGCGACCGCGACGGCAAAGTCCTCGACACCCTGCCACAGTGCTGGGGTGGCGTCTGCCAGATCGGCCCGCAAAGCGTTGACGGCGTGACCTACGCCACAGGCGTGCAGTATCAGGAAAACCTGCCCAACGCGCCCTTCCCCCTCAAAGGCCCGAGCGGCGAGGACCTGCCACTCAGCGTCGTCACCCGGGACTTGTGGCACGTGTTTTACCAGAACCAGATGCAGATCAATGGCGGCAAGAACGACGCCTTCGTCGCTTGGGCGGATTCCGGCGGCCTGACCATGGGCTATTACGCCCAGACCCAATATTCCCTGCGCCTGTGGGACGTCGCCAAAGAATTCGTGCTCTGCGACAACTTCTTCCAGGGCGCTTTCGGCGGTTCGTTCCTCAACCACCAGTACCTGATCTCGGCCCGAGCGCCGTTCTACCCGGACGCGGCGAACTCCCCGGCCAAATCGCAGATCGCCGTGCTGGAAAGCAGCGACCCGCTGGATTATCGGCTCAAACCCCTGGAGAAGTCACCGGCCAGCGCCATGACCGGACCGCCACAATTCGGCCCGAGCGCGCTGACGCCGGACGGTTACGGCGTCAACACCATGGCCCCGCCCTACTGGCCGACCTGGCTGCGGGACAAGGAGAAACCGGACTATTCGCAGCCGGGGCTGGCCAACGTCCTGGTGCCGCAAACCCATGAACACATCGGCGACAAGCTGTCGAAAAAGAACGTCGACTGGGCCTGGTACGCCGGCGCTTGGCAGGTGACGCTGGATGAATACAAGGACTCGACCGGCATCCCGAAAATCCCGAATTTCCAGTACCACCATCAGCCGTTCAACTACTTCAAGCAGCAGGGCCCGGAGAACCCGGGCGAGCGCCACAAGCGTCTGCGTGACGGCGGACTGGGGGATGAGTCGAGCACCAATAAATTCCTGGCCGACGCCGAGGCGGGCAAGCTGCCCGCAGTGACCTTCTACAAACCCCAGGGCAACCTCAACATGCACGCCGGTTACGCCGACGTGGCGGCCGGCGACCGACACATCGACCGTACGATCAAGGTGCTGCGCAACAGCCCGCAGTGGAAGAACATGGTGATTGTGATCACGGTCGATGAAAACGGCGGCTGGTGGGACCACGTCGCGCCGCCCAAGGGCGACCGCTGGGGACCGGGCACGCGGGTGCCGGCGATCGTCATCTCACCCTTCGCGCGCAAAGGCACGGTCGACCACACGGTGTATGACACCGCCTCGATCCTGCGTCTGATTACACGGGTGCATGGTCTGGAGAAGCTGGACGGATTGACCGAGCGCGACAACGCCATGGCCGCACGGGGTCAGGCACCGATGGGTGACCTGAGCAACGCGCTGCAGTTTCCGGTGTAGACAGGCGCGCAACCATCGCGGGCAGGTGGGCTGATCTTATGGGTAATCAAGCCGCCTGCCGACCGCCGCGCTCGTTCGGCAAGCAGGCGGTCAACACCGCCAGCACCACCGCGACCCCCGCGATCACGCTGTACACGGCGACGAACGAACCACTCATGCTCGCCAGCAGCCCGGCGCAGTAATTGCCGAGCATGCCGCCGACGCCCTGCATGATGTTGGCGATGCCGAAGATGGTCACGGCCAGCGCCGCGCCCCTTGCCATCTTCGACACGTACGCCGGTATCAGTCCGAAGATCGGGTAGAACGCCACGGCAAACACAATGCCCGCCACCATCGGCCAGTAGCCGGTCGGCGTGATGACCAGAATCACCGCTGCCGTTGCCACGCAGACGTACACCATCAGCATCGCCCCACGCAGGCCGATGCGGTCCGACAACGCGCCGAGCGCCAGGCCGCTGAACATGCCGACGAAACCGATGCTGGCCCAGATCTGCGCGGTGTATTCGACGCCGAAATGCAGCTCCGTGCGCAAGTAGGACGACAGGTAGTTCTGAAACGGAAAGGTCGAGAAACCAATCAGAAAATTCATCGACCAGACCTTGTATACCCAGCCCTGCAGCGCCTCACGCAGCACGCCTTTGCCTGGCCCGCCCTCACTGGCGCTCTCATCGTTGCGCAGAAAGAGCCGCGCGCGTTTGAACACCAGCAACACGCCGACGACCAGCACGACCGTGATCAGCCCGACGATCCACCACACCGTGCGCCACTCGCCCTGGGGCGCATACAACGGCACCAGCAGGCTGTTGATGAACACGCCATAACTGGTGCCGCTCGACACCAGCCCCATGGCCATGCCGCGGTATTGATAGGGCACGGCGCGCGCGATCACGTCGACCATCGGCACGAACACCGTTGCCGCCGTGCCGGCCAGCACCGTCAGCAGCAGACCGATCAGCACCACATTCTGCGCCAGGGGCATGAGCAGCAAGGCCAGGGCGCACACCGCGCCCGATCCGAAGATCATCCAGCCGCCGCCAACACGAGGCGTCAGCCAGGCCGCCAAAAGGGCGCTGGCGAGAAACCCCGCCTGCCCCGCCGCGGTGATGGTGCCGACGTAAGCGATATCGAAGCCCAGGCTGGCGCGCATATCCGGCACCAGTTGGGCAAAAAGATAGATTCCGAAACCGTAAGTGGCGGCCACGAGTCCGGTGAGCAGCAGCACAATCAGTGCATTGACACGCATCGTCGGCATCCTTGCTGATGGCCGTCGCAGACGCGGCGGCGCAGGTCGACCCGTAGAATCACTTCTGGATCAAGCAACAGGCTAGCTGAGAACTCGAGGGTTACTGGCAGGGAAACGCGTTTTTCAACGCCGCGACCACCAACACTGATTCATTCAGATGCAGGCTCTCGGGGTGCGCCTGCAACGACTGCACAATAATGCGCATCGACTGGATCATCGGAATGCCACCTTCGGGCACGCACACCAGCCGGGGCAATCCGCCCGCTTCGTGGAACAGATCCAGGGTGTCCATCGTCCCTTGCAACACCCCGACGCAATGGCCGACACCGACGCCGTTCTGCGCCACACCGCCGCTCATGCTGTTGATCCCGTCCTGGCATTCGAGCAACAACTTGTTGCCGTCCGCCAGAGCGCCAGCGCTCACACAGAGCGCGAATAACGCCGACACGCCCGCGATTGATTTACCCATCAGCGTAGCCACAATTCCTTCACCGAATGGTCCGACGCCTTACGCACCACGAGACTGGCGCGCTCACGGGTCGGCAGGATGTTTTCCAGCAGATTGGGCCGGTTGATGTCGTGCCAGATCTTGCGCGCCGCGTCCGGGGATTTCTCCGGCGGCAGATCGGCCAGTTCGCGGAAGTAGGCGCCTCGCGCACGAAACGCGGTGCGTTGCAGCATCAGAAAGCGCTCGACGTACCAGCGCTCGATGTCGCCCTCTTCGGCGTCCAGATAGATTGAAAAATCGAAGAAGTCAGAGACGATGCTGCCGGGCTTCTGCCCGTCATTGCCCGCGGTCTGCAACACGTTCAACCCTTCAAAAATCAGGATGTCGGGCTGGCTGACCTTGAAGAACTGGTCCGGGACGATGTCGTAGCTGATGTGGGAATAGACCGGGGCGGTGATTTCCGGCGTGCCGGCCTTCAGGTCCGAGAGAAACTTGACCATGCGCTTGCGATCGTAGCTTTCCGGAAAGCCCTTGCGGTGCATGATGCCGTCGGCGACAAGCCGGGCATTGGGGTGCAAAAAGCCGTCGGTGGTGATCAGATCGACCCGGGGATGATCCGGCCAGCGCGCCATCAGCGCCTGCAACACCCGGGCGAAGGTGCTCTTGCCGACCGCGACGCTGCCTGCCACCGCGACGACATAGGTCTGTCGCTTGGCAGGGCGTCCGAGAAAGGTGTCCTTGATGCTGTCGAGATTGCGCGCGGCACTGACGTGCAGATTGATCAGGCGCGATAACGGCAGGTAGATGTTGGCAACATCCTCCAGCGAGATGTCCTCGTTCACGCCCCGCAATGCGGCGAGGTCCTCTTCGGACAACGTCAATGGCGTACTGGCGCGCAGCCCCGCCCACTCCGCGCTGCTCATTACCAGATAGTCATCAGGGGCCATCAATCGCGTTCCAGTCAGGTGTCCGTATCAACAATGGTGCGAAGACTATCGTATTGGTCCAAATGGAGGGCAGATTTATTTGAATCTGCCGGGGCGACTGGCTTACCTCGCTGACGGCATCTCTGCCAGATCCGCAGCCAGGGTTTCCAGCGTCGGCCGCATGATCAGAGGCGCCGGCGCACCTTCGGGCGCAGACAGGCCAAGACGGTTATGCCAAATCGTCGGCAGTCCCACCTTGGCCGTGCCGAACAGATCGTACGCCGAACCCGCGACGAACACGGCATGGCTGGCATCGACACCCACGGTGTCCAGCGCCAGACGATAAGGCGCGGGGTCGGGCTTATAAAAGCCGGCTTTCTCCGAGGTAATGACCACGTCGAACGGGATACCCAGCACGTCCGCCGCGATCCGGCCCAGGCGCTCCGAGCAGTTGGTGACGATACCCAGCTTGTAATGAGGCTTCAGGGATTCGAGGACCGACTGGGCTTCCGGCCAGGGCTGCAACTCTCCGAAGCGCCGATCGAGTTCTGCGGCGGCATGCTTGCCCAAGCCGACTTCCATCGCCGCCTCCTTGACCAGCGTGTCATAGGGGCGATAGCGGCCGCAGCCGTAGGTCGCCTTCAGATAGGCCATGCGCCAGGTCCGGCCCAGCTCCTCGGAACCGGCGACTGAATTCCACAGGGTCCAGGAGTCCAGCAAAGCGGTGAGCAGGTCGAAAAGTACGAGTTGGATGGGGGCTGTTGGGTGGAGGGGTAATGGGGTGGCGGTTGTCATTATTGTTATTCCTGAGCGGAGGGGTGGCGTGCGGAGGATGCCCGGCCAGTCAGCGTGATGGGCCTGTGGGTTTCTTCGCGATGGACTCCATTCTAGGCGGCGCATACGGCGATGAACCGCATGTGGCCTAACACTATGGTTCAGCGTTGGTTAATGATGGGATGGTCGACGCAGCCTTCAAAGTTTTCACGGCCGATGGAGTGCGCCATGGCAGCCTAGCTGTTTTCGTCCATGCACAGAGTTAGAAGCCAGATCCACATGACAGGCAACTGAACCCGTATCGGGCGCATGTCGACGCTTGCTTAATAGGCGCTTAATGCTGAGCTTAAAAGCGGTATATAAAGTCACCTCTGCCCTGGCGCCTCCTCCTCCTCCTCCTCCTCCTCCTCCTCCTCCTCCTCCTCCTCCTCCTCCTCCTCCTCCTCCTCCTCCGACCGTCTGCACTGGCAACGCACCTATGCGATTGCCAGCGGAGGCAGCATGTACTGAGCGTACAAAATCAGCTGTAGTGTGAAATGACACTCTTCAACTGGTCGGAGAAGCTATATATATCGTCGACCGAAGCTATTGCATGTCGGGTTTCATTTTTCTCACGATCAAAAATACCTATGTACTTTTGGCTCCGGTTGAAATGCAGCCGACATATGGGTTTCCGATTGTTGTCGTCGAGCAGGATGCCGAAGTAGCTTTGTGTATCACGATGCACAATACGTTTCGCGTCAACCACCGACCTGACGATTGCTTTCACGACATGGAAGCCTTCCAGCTCTTCAAGCGTGGTTTGCACACGATCGTCATCAGTCTCTTCCACCGATTCGCTTGGTGGATTGCTATCTACTGGCGCCATAGCAAAAGTCGGCTGGATCGGACCACTGATGGCGGACTTAAGCCGGTCATTGACTTGATCACCCAAGAACTGTGCGGCAGCCTTGCGAGTTAACACTGCGAATTGTTCACGAACTTTTTGCGTGATGATCCCTTCATAAACGCGGGCAGCGAAGAACTTCACAAACTCGTCGTCAGGTTTGGTGAACTGGGCGGCTATCTCCCTTTTTATCTGGCCGACGTACTTCAACTCCCCTGCCGCGCTGATAATGGAGTCGACGTCGAAAGCGGACTTGGTGAGCTTCTCCAACTCTGGCAACGCGTGTTCGTCCAGATCAAGCAGATCCAGCTCAAGAAAAGGCTTGTCGTCCATTTTATTCGGCGCATCGAGGTCGGTATAAAACCGATAGACCCGCCCATTGGTGAGTATGGAAATTCGCGCACTGGTGACGTGAAAATAGCGGAACAGCTGACTGGCATGATTGATATGAAGGGGTTCACCGATTTTTTTGCATTCGATCAGGATTTGAACCTCACCGTTTTTCATAATGGCGTAATCGATTTTCTCTCCCTTCTTCGTACCAACGTCGCAGATGTACTCTGGAACCACTTCAAGCGGATCAAATACATCGTATCCAAGCACCGAATTAATGAAAGGCATCACGAAGGCAGTCTTCGTGGCTTCCTCAGTCTGAATCGCTGCAGATTGCTGCTGGATTTTGGCCGATAACGCGTTGACTCTCGCTAGAAATTCCATATTTCGCTCCTTGCCCGGGACAATCAGAGTAGTAGCAACTTTCCATACCGGCAATTCGAAATGAGGGCGAAATTCTCAGAACCAGAAAGGTCTTGCACGTACGCTACCGCAATCCTATGGAGCACGATCGAGTAAGGGCTAAAGCACAATGCAAAACAAGCTAAAACGCTTAAGCCCGCATCACTTCAATTCATTTAGATAGAAAATCTAGCAGCCTTTGAGCAAGTCGGACTTAAGCCGTTTTGCGCTCACCCAAAACAAGATGAAAGAAAAATAGAAATATGAGAGGGCGCAATAACCAATACCGCGGACGGTCGCATAACGCGCGATGCAGTTGGATGTCATAAGCAGGGAGGTAAACGGGGACACTAGGTAGGGATTCGTTATGGAGGCAACCCCACCAGCCACACCCCGGCACACAATGTTCCCGCTGTGGCTGCTGCCTTCCGGCTCTGACCAGGTTCACGGGTAATCGTTGCGGGGGGACCGATGGGGTCACCATAACGACGCTCGCCAGTGGCGAGCCGCGCCATTGTACCGGTCTCGCGAGAAGTTACAACCTCTTGTTTCAGATTAAGATTTTGAGTGCCGTGAGCCCCTCGCCGCCTGCGCGATGCAGCGGCTGAGGCGCTGAATGCGGCACAATGGCGCCTGCCTTTTTCACCTCCCGCACGCAAGTGGCTGGCCCCTGCCCGGCCCCGCCAGGGCGCAAGACACAGGAACCACCGATGCATTTCGCGCTCACCCGCCATGAATCCCTCTCCCCCATACAACAGCGCCAGTTGCTGGAGATCGAGCTGCTCCCCGCGCAGACCCGCCACGTCGGCGACATTCATGGCGGTCTGCACACGCTGACCGCACGTCCCGTCGCCGACCGGCAGGGCTTCGTACTGCTGGTGGACGACATCCCCCGGGGCTTTTTCGTGCTCAAGCGCAGGTCGCTGTTGCCGGAGTGGGCGCGTGAGCACGCGAAGGTGACCACCACGCTGCACGCGTTGATGGTCGATGAACGCTTTCAAGGCCGTGGTCTTGGCAAGCAATGCCTGCGCGCGCTGCCAGCGTTGGCGCGGGATTTATGGCCAGACACTGCACAGTTGATGCTGGCGGTGGAGGCCGGCAATCAACCGGCGCGCCAGTTGTACCTGGCGCTGGGTTGGCAGGCGTTGCCCGAGCGCGATCCGGACCACGTCAGTGTCGAGCGGCTGATGCTGCTCGCACTGTAATCACTCAATGGGCCAGTGATCGCAACTGCCAGACTTTGCTGCAGCACTCGACGTTCATCCAGTGCTCGAGCGCGGTGACGGTCATGGGCCGCGCGACCAGGAAGCCCTGCACTTCGTGGCAACCCAGCTCGCAGAGGATTTCGTAGACGCCTTCGGTTTCGGCGCCTTCTGCAACGACGCGATAGCCCAGGCGCATCGCCAGATCAACGATGGCTTCCACCAGGCCGCGATCCTTGTCATTGCTGTCGATGTTTTCCACCAGCGATTTGTCCAGCTTGACCGTGGTGGCGGGCAATTGCCGCAGGTAGGTCCAGTTGCTGTAGCCGGTGCCGAAGTCATCGATGGCGATGTCGATGTTCAATGCGCGCAAGCGCTCCAGCTGCAGCCGGGTGACTTCAGGGTTGTCGCACAGGGCGCTTTCGGTGAATTCGAGCTCGAAGCCACTCGGGTCGAGACCGCTGACCGTCAATTGCTCGAACAGCGCATCGCTGAACGACGCGTTGGCCAGATCGATTGCCGAGACGTTCATCGCCACTTTGAAGGCATAGCCCTGCGCCTGCCAGAGCGCCGCCTGGGCAACGGCCTTTCTCAACACCCAAAGGCTGAGCGAGCGAATCAGGGCGGTCTTTTCCGCCAACGGGATGAATTCCGCCGGGCTGATCGGGCCCAGCACCGGGTGCTGCCAGCGCAACAGTGCTTCGACGGTCACGATACGGCCGGTGGCCACTTCAAGCCTTGGCTGATACACCAGCGACAGTTGATCCGGGCTGCGCACGGCTTCGGCCAGCGCCGCCAGCAGCAGAAAGGCCCGTTGCTGGGCAAAGTCCAGGTGCGGCTCGTACCAGCGCCAGCCCGTCGACTTGCCGCGGGCTTCGTCCGCCGCGCTGACCACCAGCCGAATCCAGTCGTGCTCATCACAGCGGTCCAGCCCCAACGGCAGCACGCCGATGCCGACGTCCATTTGAATGGGGATGTTGCGGCAGATCAGCGGCCGCCGAAAATGCTCGAGCAACTGCCGAAACAGCAGCTCGGCCTGCTCCGGCCGGGCGTTGCGGGTGATCAGCGCGATGCGCGTGGGGCTGACCTTGTACAACGCGGTGTCGTCAGGCAACTGGCTGCGGCAGTTTTCGATCATGCAGCGCACCAGTTCCTGGGCGAAGCTGTAGCCCAGCGCTTTGACGATGCTGTCGAGAAACGCTGGCGCGACCATGTCCAGCGCAACCAGCGCATATTTGCGCCGATCCGCCAAAGCGGCGAGGTCTTCTTGCAGGCGCAGACGGTTGAACAGACCGGTGGGCTGATCGACGTAGCTGGCATGGCGCAGGTTGTTGAGCCGCTTCATGACCAGCTGGCCATACATCTCCAGCATCGCCACGTCACGCGGGTCGAGTGGCGGCCGAGGCGTGCTGTCGATGATGCACAGCGTGCCCAGGGCCAGGCCGTCGGCGGTCACCAGCGGCACGCCGGCGTAGAAGCGGATGTGAGGCTCGCCAGTCACCAGCGGATTGTCGCTGAAGCGCGGATCGAGCATCGCGTCAGGGACCTGAAAGATTTCGGGGCTGAGGATGGTGTATGCGCAGAAGGCGATTTCGCGGGGCGTCTCGCGCTCGTCCAGGCCTGCCCGCGCGCGAAACCATTGGCGGTGCTCGCTGACGATGGAAACAAGGGCAATGGGGACCTCGAAATAGTGGGTCACCATCAAAATGATGTGGTCGAGCACGTCGTCCGCCGTCGCATCGATTAAACCCATGTGGGTAATGCGCGAAACCCGGGAACGCTCGTTTTGGGGAAATGGAGCACCAGTGGCCATAACTGAAGTCCCTTTAAGACCGCTTTGCCAATCGCCTTGCCAGTAGTGTCAAAACGATATGTACCGGGAAAATAGCACCCCTTTTTCCCCGTTGCAGGCATCGCGGACAAGCGGCGAAGTCCTTTCACCGCTTCGTACCCGTGCTTTTTAGCCCTCACTCACCTGAGTGAATCACTGCACCTGCAGCACCTCATCAGCCTTACCGCCAGCACCCTGTATGACCAGATGGATGAAATGCAGCTTGGTGATGACCGCCGGAGGCAACACGAACGGATAGAAATCCGCCTGACCCATGGCGCGGGACAATTCGTTGAGCATGCCCGCCAGCTCGATCCACGCATTGACGAACGAGAGAAACGCCGGACCGCCCGGATGCTGAGGGTCGTACAGGGTTTCCAGCGGGAACGGCTGGTAGTCGAGATCCATGTCACGGGCACTCATGCCCAGGCTCAGCGCGGTGTCGACAGCGTCCATCATGTGCAGGTAATGCGCCCAGGTTTCGGCCCAGTCTTCCCACGGGTGCATGGTCGCGTAGGCGCTGACAAAGCTCTGCTGCCAGTCGGCCGGCGCGCCATGCTGGTAGTGATGGTCAAGGGCGTCGGCGTAGCTGGCGCGGTCGTCGCCAAACAGGTTGCGGAAACCGTCCTGCCAGTAGGTGTCGGCGATCAGGCGATCCCAGTAGTAATGCCCCACTTCGTGACGGAAATGCCCGAGTAGCGTGCGGTAGGGTTCGTGCATCTGCACGCGAACCTTCTCACGAATGGCGTCGTCGGCTTCTTCGACGTTAAGGGTGATCAAGCCACTGGCATGGCCGGTGGTGGGCAGGTTGCCTTCCAGGTCGACGCCGAGGAATTCGAAGGCCAGGCCGCGTTCTTCGTCGACGCTTTTGGGGACGACGTGAAGGCCGAGGGTGATCAACTGTGCAACCAGCCGGCGCTTGGCGGTCTCGATCTTGCCCCAGCGCTCAGGGTTTTCCGGCACGGACAGGTCGGGGATGGTCTTATTGAGGCTGCAAGCGATGCAGAAGTCGCCGGCGTTCAGCGCCGGAAACATCCAATTGCAGGCGGCTGCCGTGTCGAGGTTGGCGCAACGGCGGTAGAGCCCGGCCTGGGGCTCGTCGGTGAGACGCCAGGTCTGCGCCTCGGGGCCCGGTTCCAGCGCGGCAATCTTGCTTTGCTCGGGGAGATAACCCAACGCCGCCGAGCAGGCCAGGCACTGGCTGTTGCGGAAAAACACCGACTGTCCGCAATGGCATTGCCAGACTTTGCTGTTGCGTTTGTTCTCACCGGCGAACGGCGCCGCGATCCGTGTGCTGAGTTGCTCGAAGAACTGGAACATGGCGATATCCTGATGGGGCTGCAAGCACTAGATCGTCAAGGGTGGCGGGGGTTCCGTGGGATTTTCTTACTCTTGGGTCCCGCTTATCGGCGGGACTACTTCACTCAGGTCCAGATCCGGGGACCCGCCTAACGGCGGGCATTTCGCCTTCGGCGAGTTACTTGGAAAAGTCGAAAGTCGCACCATCCCCAAGTAACCAAGGGTGCCTGCTCCTGGTTTGGCCCTTCGTTCCTCGGGGTTCCCTCACTCCGACGACGCTCCGTGGGCCCGCGCCGAACGGACATCCATGTCCTGACGGCGCTCTCGCGGCATCCATGCCGCTCGGCCCACTCCGCGTCGTCTGCGTTCGGCCTGCACCCAAGTCGCGATTGGCGGTGTCTGGGCTGGCTGTGTATGAAGATCAAGATCAAGTGCAGATCAAAGGCTTCCCGGCTGAAGCCGGTCCTACGGGTGCGCGTTGTTTCTGCTGATCGTTGATCGTTCCCACGCTCCGCGTGGTAACGCCGCCTCGGACGCTCCGCGTCCCTGCATGACGCGGAGCGTCTTGGGATGCATGCCCACGCGGAGCGTGGGAACGATCAGTTGCCGAACTGCGAAATTGATGGTGACTCAACCGGCCTCTTCCCGGCTGAAGCCGGTCCCACTAAAGGCAGCGCGTGCATTCTGCGAGAGTCGCGGCAGACCTCGACCGTAGGACCGGCTTTAGCCGGGAAGCCCTTGATCTGCTTTGAAAGCGCTTTTGATCTTCGTACACAAAAAGCCCAAACACTGCAGAACGCGACTTGGGTGCAGGCTGAACGCAGGTCTCGCGCAGTGGGCCGAGCCGCAGGGATGCGGCGAGAGCGCCGTCAGGACATGGATGTCCGTTCGGCGCGGGCCCACGGAGCGAGACCGGAGTGAGGGAACCCCGAGGAACGAGGGGCCCAACCAGGAGCACAAGCCCTTGGTTACTTGGGGCTTTATCAAGTAACTCGCCGAAGGCAAAACAGTCTGCCCCCAGGCAGACGCTCTTGATCTTAAGGACCTTGATCTCGATATTGATCTAGCCGACCTCAACGCCATGTTGCTTTAGAAACCTCACAAACGCCTCTTCGTCGAGCACCTTAAGCCCCAGCTCGTTGGCCTTGGTCAACTTCGACCCCGCCCCCGGCCCGGCCACCACCGTGTGGGTCTTCGCCGAGACCGAACCGGACACCTTCGCCCCCAGCCCCTCCAGCTTCTCCTTCGCCACATCCCGGCTCATCAACTCCAGCGAACCGGTCAAGACCCACGTCTGCCCGGCCAGCGGCAAACCCTCCACCACCTTTTTCTCGCTCTGCCAGTGCATGCCGAAATCCTTCAGCTGCTGCTCGATCGCCAACGCCCGCTGCGCATGCTCCGGGACATCGAAAAACGCCCGCACCGCCTGCGCCTGCTTCTCCGGCAGTGTCTGCCGCATATCCAGCCAGTCTGCCGAAACCACCGCCTCAAGGGTGCCGAACTTGTCCGCCAGTTTCTGCGCCGCACCCGGCCCTACCGACGGAATATTCAGCTTGTCCAGCATCCCGCCCAAGGTCGCACTGGCTGCGAACTCAGCGCCCAAGTCGCCCGTGTCCTGAAGCTCCATCTGGCATTCGCCGAGCAAGGCCCCGATCACGTTCTGGTTGTGCTCGTCCTCGAAGAAACTGTGAATCTCATGGGCGACTTCCAGACCCACGTCCGGCAGGTACGTCAGCACCTCCGGCAGCGCCACAATCACCCGATCCAGCGAACCCAGCGAGCGCGCCAATACCTTGGCCGTCTCCTCACCCACGTCTGGAATGCCCAGCGCATAGATGAAGCGCGCCAGCGTCGGCTGCTTGCTGTCGTCGATGGCCTTGAGCAGCTTCTTGCTGGAGATTTCGGCAAAACCCTCCAGATCGATGATCTGCTCGTACTTAAGTTTGTACAGGTCAGCGGGCGAACCGATGAGCTTCTCATCCACCAGCTGCTCGATGGTCTTGTCGCCCAGGCCTTCGATGTCCATAGCCCGACGGGACACGTAATGGATGATCGCCTGCTTGAGCTGCGCGCCACAGGCCAGACGGCCGACGCAACGGTAAACCGCGCCTTCGCTGATGGTTTCCTTGCCCTTGCTGCGCTTGATCAGTTGCGTGCGCTCGACCTGGGAGCCACACACCGGGCAGGTCTGCGGGATCTCGACGGCGCGCGCGTCTGTCGGGCGGCGCTCCTGCACCACCTGCACCACCTGGGGAATCACGTCCCCGGCGCGGCGGATGATCACCGTGTCGCCGATCATCAGGCCCAGACGCGCCACTTCGTCCATGTTGTGCAGCGTCGCGTTGGCGACCGTCACACCGGCGACTTTCACCGGCTTCAAACGGGCGACCGGCGTGACGGCGCCGGTGCGGCCGACCTGGAATTCCACGTCGAGCAGCTCGGTGAGTTCTTCCATGGCCGGGAATTTGTGGGCAATCGCCCAGCGCGGTTCGCGGGCGCGGAAACCCAGCTCGCGCTGGGCGGCAATGCTGTTCACCTTGAACACCACGCCGTCGATTTCGTACGGGAGCGTGAGACGTTTCTCGCCGATGTCGTGGTAGTACGTCAGGCAGTCTTCGATGCCGTGGGCGATTTTCATCTCGCGGCTGATCGGCATGCCCCACTCTTTCAGTTGCTGGAGGTTGCCGGTGTGGGTGTCGGCGATGTCGTGGGACACCTGGCCGATGCCGTAGCAGCAAAATTCCAGCGGGCGGTTGGCGGTGATTTTCGAATCCAGCTGGCGCAGGCTGCCGGCCGCCGCGTTGCGCGGGTTGGCGAAGGTCTTGCCACCCACTTCAAGCTGACTGGCGTTCAGACGCTCGAAGCCGGCCTTGGACATGAACACTTCGCCGCGCACTTCGAGGGTGTCCGGCCAGCCCTTGCCGTGCAGCTTCAGCGGGATGTTGCGCACGGTGCGCACATTGACGCTGATGTCTTCGCCGGTGGTGCCGTCGCCGCGGGTGGCACCACGCACCAGCGCGCCGTTCTGGTACAGCAGGCTGACCGCCAGGCCGTCGAGTTTCGGCTCGCAGCTGTATTCCACCTTCTTCGAAGCAGCCGGCAGGTCCAGCCCTTCGTTGACCCGACGATCGAACTCGAGCATGTCGGTTTCTTCGAAGGCGTTGCCGAGGCTCAGCATGGGGATTTCGTGGCGCACCTGGGTGAACGCCGACAGTGCCGCACTGCCCACCCGCTGGGTCGGCGAGTCAGGGGTCACCAGATGCGGGTTCTCCGCCTCCAGCGCCTTCAGCTCGTGGAACAGCCGGTCGTACTCGACGTCCGGGATGCTTGGCTCGTCGAGCACGTGATAGCGGTAATTGTGCTGATCCAGCTCAGCGCGCAGTTCAAGGATGCGGGTTTCGGCGGCTTTCATAAAAATAATCTCGAAATGCAAAAGAGCAGCCGAAGCTGCTCAATTGGTGATGCTTGAATCTGTGGGAGCGCCAATCAACGGCGCTGGGTCAGGGCGCGGCGTTCGAACTCGACGATGCGCTGACGGTAATGCTCGATGGTTTGCGCGGTCATGACGCTGCGCTGGTCATCTTTCAATTCACCGTTGAGCTCGTGGGCCAGCTTGCGAGCGGCGGCGACCATGACATCGAAGGCCTGCTTCGGATGACGCGGCCCTGGCAGACCCAGGAAGAAGCTGACGGCGCGGGTGCTGAAATGGTCGATATCGTCCAGATCGAACACGCCCGGCTTGACCGCATTGGCCATCGAGAACAGCACCTCGCCGTTGCCGGCCATGCTTTCGTGACGGTGGAAAATGTCCATTTCGCCAAAGCGCAGGCCGCTTTCCAGAATGTTCTGCAACAGCGCCGGACCTTTGAAGCCGCTTTCGTCCCGGGAGATCACGCTGATCACCAGCACTTCTTCCACCGGTGGCAGGTCCTTGTCTTCGGTGATGCGCTGGTTCGGCTTGTCGTCCGGGAAGTCGTCGTCGCGGGCACTGAACAGGTCAGGACCGGCGCTCAGGTTAAGGTCGCCCTGATGCGGCTCGTCCTTGCGCTTGCCCCGTCGCGGTTCACGTTCGGCGCGCTCCCGGGGCGCTGCACTCATCGTCGGCAGGTCATGCTCGTCGAGTTTCGGTTCTTTATGGGTGTCGAGGACGCGCGCAGGGCCCAGCACTTCGGCGGACGTTGGTTCGTCGTCGTCCGGCAGGTTGGATAAGTTGCGGTCCAGCCTGAATTTCAATTTGCCCTTGCCGCCGCGCATACGGCGCCAGCCGTCAAACAGAATACCGGCAATGACAATAATGCCGATGACGATCAGCCACTCTCGCAGACCGATTTCCATGTAGTCCCGTGCCTCTAATGAAATTCTGAAAATTAAGGGCGCAAACCCCTTTAAAACGTGGAGCCAACTCTATGTTCTGAATGGCCTTTTACCCACGCGAAATGGAAAAGTGGACATTAAGCTAGCACGACCAAAGGCAACTTTACACCGTCTGTTACATCTGGCAGGTCACAAGCATCTGTCACGCTGCGGCGGTGGTTCCTGTACTGGACGTCCGTGCGCCACTTTTCCCTGCAAATCTTCATGATCGCCACGCGATCAACTGCGCATCCTGCTATGACTCCACCAGCGCCATCGCCTCCTCTACGTCCACCGCCACCAGCCTTGAACAACCCGGTTCGTGCATGGTGACGCCCATCAACTGGTCAGCCATTTCCATGGCGATCTTGTTATGAGTGATGTAGATGAACTGCACCGTCTGGGACATCTCTTTGACCAACCGGGCGTAGCGCCCCACGTTGGCGTCGTCCAACGGCGCATCGACTTCGTCGAGCATGCAGAACGGCGCCGGGTTGAGTTTGAAGATGGCAAAAACCAGCGCCAGCGCGGTCAGGGCTTTCTCACCCCCGGACAGCAAATGGATCGTGCTGTTTTTCTTGCCGGGAGGACGCGCCATGATCGTCACCCCTGTATCGAGTAAATCTTCGCCCGTCAGTTCCAAGTAAGCGCTGCCGCCACCGAAAACTTTTGGAAAAAGTGCCTGAATTCCGCTATTTATCTGATCAAAGGTCTCTTTGAAACGGTTGCGGGTTTCCTTGTCGATTTTACGAATGACGCTTTCCAGCGTGTCCAGCGCTTCGACCAGATCGGCGTCCTGGGCGTCCAGATAGCGTTTGCGTTCGGACTGCTGCTGATACTCGTCGATGGCAGCGAGGTTGATGGCGCCAAGACGCTGAATCCGCGCGGCGATGCGTTCCAGCTCTTCTTCGGCGGCCTTCTCGTTGGCGTCGGCGGTCAGGGTCGCCAACACGCCGTCCAGGTCGTAGCCGTCTTCGTGCAGTTGCTCCTGAAGCGCCTTGCGCCTCACGGTCAGGGTCTGCCATTCCAGGCGCTGTTGCTCCAGTTGCCCACGCAACAGCGCCGATTGCTGCTCGGCCTGGTTGCGACGTTTCTCGGCTTCCCGCAGTTCGCGGTCGGCGTCTTCCAGGGCGTTCTTGGCGGTTCGCATCTCCTCGTCGACCACCATGCGCTTTTCCAGCAGCTCTTCGAGCTTCATGCGCAGTTCTTCCAGCGGCGCGGCGCCCTCCTCCAGATTCAGGCTCAGTTGCTCGCGCTTCTCGGTCAGGCGCTCGGACTGCATCTCCAGACGCTCCAGGGCCTGACGGGTGGAATCATGCTGCGCGCGCAGCGAACCCAGGCGCACAGCCAGCTGGTTGGCGTGATCCTTATGCTGGCGGGCTTCCTGACGCACCCGGTCCAGGCGCTCGCGCAGGCTGTCGCGCTGGGCCAGCAGCAGCTCGCGCTGTTCGGTGTCCAGCGCCATGCTGTCGAGGGCGTCCTGCAGTTGCAGGCGGGATTCGCCGAGGGTTTCCTGCTCCATGGCCCGCTGTTCGGCGAGCTCGGTCAATTCTTCATCGAGCCGCGTGCGGCGCAGTGTCAGTTGCTCGACCTTGGCTTTGGCAGCGGACAACTGCGCCTTGAGCTCGCTCTGCTGACGGGCTTCGTCCTGCAAGCGACGGCGCAATTGCTCGCGGTTGTCTTCCTGGGTGCGTTGCTGCTCGCGCTGAGTTAGCAATTGTTCATCTAGCGCGGCCAGGGTCGCCTCACGTTCGTCGCGCTCGGCTTCAAGGCGCTGCAATTCCTGACCCCGCGCCAGCACGCCGCTTTCGGCCTCGCTGGCGCGGCGCACGCGGAGAAAGTCCCTACCGACCCAATAGCCGTCGCGGCTGATCAGGCTTTCACCGGCGCCCAGTTGGCCGCGAAGCGCCAAGGCATCGTCGAGGGTTTCCACGGGTTTGACTTGGCCCAGCCAGTGGGCCAGATCGACCTGCGTATCGACTTTGTCCAGCAAACTGCCAGGTATGCGCGTGACATCAGCGCCGGGACTCACCAGGCGCAGGTCGCCCTGACTGAATCCGGCCAGATCGAGACCGGCGAAATCATCCACCAGCACCGCATTCAGGTCGGCGCCCAACACGGTTTCCACGGCCATTTCCCAGCCCGCCTCGACCCGCAGCCCTTCGGCCAGCCGCGGACGCTCGCTGAGCTGATGATCGCGCAGCCATTCGGCTGTGCCGGTGCCGGGATCGAGTGCCGCCTGTTGCAGCGCTTCCAGCGACGCAAGCCGGCCGTTCAAGCGTTGCAGATCGCCCTGGGCCTGTTGCTGCGCCTGGGTGGCCTGTTGTAGATCGACGCGCAGTTGCTCAAGGCGCTCGATCAGGTGTTCTTCTTCAGCGGTCAGTTCTTCGAAAGCCATTTCCCGCGCGGCGAGGTCTTCGCTGAGTTCGAGAATCGCGGCGTCTTCGGGGTCAGCCGCGAGCAATTGGCGCTCTTCACCCAAACGCCGTTGACGCTCGGCCAGGCGCTCCAGGCTGGTTTCCAGCTGCTGAATGCGCGACTGCTGCACTTCCGCCTGCCGCCGGGGTTCGGCGGACGTGAGATTGAAAGCGTCCCACTGCTCCTGCCAGCCGTGCATGGCGGTCTCGGCGTCTTCCAGCGCGGCGGCGGATTCTTCGGCGGCGGCGAGGGTGATTTCCTGCTCCGGCTCGAGCATTTCCAGCTCTTCGCCAAGGGTCGCCAGCAGTGTGCGGTCGTGGCCCAGGTGGGATTCGGTTTCCAGGCGCGCGCGCTCGGCTTCGCGCAGGTCGTCCTGCAACTGACGCAAGCGTTGCTGACCGTGCTGGATGCTCTGCTCTACCCGGGCAATGTCGCCGCCCACGGAATAGAAGCGCCCCTGCACGATATTGAATCGCTCGGACAGGTCGTGATGACCGTCGCGCAGGCGCTCGATGGCGGCGTCGGCGCTGCGCTGGTCAGCGACCAACGACTCGAAGCCGACCTCCTGATTGCCAATCACCGATTCGCGCTGGGCCACTTGCTCATTCAGCGCCTGCCAGCGCAACGCCGACAGTTGCGCCTTGAGCTGACGCTCTTCGGCTTTGTATTCCTGATACTTCTCGGCCGCCTGGGCCTGACGCTGCAGGCGCTCCAGCTGACGACCCAGTTCTTCGCGCAAATCGGTCAGGCGCGCGAGGTTTTCGTGGGTGCGGCGAATGCGGTTTTCGGTGTCGCGGCGGCGCTCCTTGTACTTGGAGATGCCGGCGGCTTCTTCGATGAAATTGCGCAGGTCTTCGGGCTTGGCTTCGATCAGCTTGGAGATCATGCCCTGCTCGATGATCGAGTAGCTGCGCGGGCCCAGGCCGGTACCGAGGAAGATGTCGGTGATGTCGCGGCGACGGCATTTGGTGCCGTTGAGGTAATAGCTGTTCTGGCTGTCGCGGGTCACTTTGCGGCGAATGGAGATTTCCGCGTAGCTGGCGTATTCGCCCACCAGGGTGCCGTCGGAGTTATCGAAAACCAGCTCGATGCTCGCCTGGCTCACCGGCTTGCGGCTGGTGGAGCCGTTGAAGATGACATCGGTCATCGACTCGCCGCGCAGGTTCTTGGCCGAGCTTTCGCCCATGACCCAGCGCACCGCGTCGATGATGTTGGATTTGCCGCATCCATTGGGACCGACCACGGCCGCCATGTTGCTGGGGAAGTTCACCGTCGTCGGGTCGACGAACGATTTGAACCCGGCCAGCCTGATGCACTTGAGGCGCATGAATCAGCTGGCCGCCAGGGCAGACAAAACCGATTGGCAGCTGCGCTCGGCGTAGCAGGTCAGCACGTCGCGGATGCGCGCCAGATCCCGCGCCACCACCGCTTCGAGCAACTGGCCGAACAGAGTCAGGTATTCGCTCATTTCCGCCTCGCGTTGATCCAGGGCGAGGAAATAGAAGCGGCTCATGGAGGGCTGCAGGTTCTCGACGGTCTCTTCCAGGTACGGGTTGTTGGCGAACGGATAGGCCGCGCGCATCACGTTGAAGCTCTCTTCGACGAAGCCTTTCACGTCCTGGCGCTCGCAACTGGCCATGAGCCGCTGCTGAATCTGCTGGAACGGCGCCAGATCGACCGGCTCCTTCCAGCTGCGCGCCACGGCCAGACCGAGCAGGATATACATCTCGCTCATCAAGGCGCAGAGGCTGGTGATGTTGTGCGGGGTCAGGACCGACACCTGCGCGCCACGACGGGGCAGGATCACGATCAGGTGGCGGCGTTCGAGAATCAGCAACGCCTCTCGCACCGAGCCCCGGCTCACGTTCAGCGCGGCCGTGACCTTCTGCTCCTGAATCCGCTCCCCTGGCTTGAGCTCGCCGCGGATGATGCGCTCGGCAAGGTGGTGAGCGATCTGCTCGGCGAGGCTGTCAGGTGCCTTGAACGTCATTTCTTACCTTCAACTTCTTGGGTCGCAAACAAGCGGCGGAGTGTATCGCACTGCAGGTCTGTGGCGCAGGGCCATACTGTGGAAACTGGCACGAATTAAGCAGAAACACGGATATGTTCTGCTCACGTGCACCCAGTCTTTAAACATCATGTTCACCTGAGTTATCGGCCATATTTCGAAATAATGAATTTCTTGACCTTTGAGTCAGAAATTAATTGACCCGATAGTCAGAGCTGATAGATTCATCGACATGTTCGATGACCCCTCCGCCGGCAGCTGTGACCAGTGCTTTTAAATGACAAGAACGAGGCGCGACCCGTGATCCAGTTTCTCCTGAACCAAGAGCTGAAAACCGAACAGGCTCTGGACCCCAATGTGACGGTGCTCAACTATCTGCGCGAGCATCTGCACAAGTCCGGCACCAAAGAAGGCTGCGCCAGCGGCGATTGCGGCGCGTGCACCGTGGTCGTTGGCGAGCTGACCACCGATGCGGCGGGCCGGGAGCAACTGAGTTATCGCAGCCTCAATTCCTGTCTGACCTTCGTGGCCTCGCTGCACGGCAAGCAACTGATCAGCGTTGAAGACCTCAAGCATCAGGGACGCTTGCATAGCGTTCAGCAGGCGATGGTCGACTGCCACGGCTCCCAGTGCGGTTTCTGCACGCCGGGCTTTGTCATGTCGCTGTTCGCGCTGCAAAAGAACAGCGCCGAATCCGCCTCCTCCGACACCAGGCACGCCCAGGCCCACGAAGCCTTGGCCGGAAACCTATGCCGTTGCACCGGCTATCGACCGATCCTCGCGGCGGCCGAGCAAAGCTGCAGCCAACCGCAGGCTGACCAGTTCGATGCCCTGAAAGCTCAGACCATCGCCCGCCTCAAGGCCATTGCGCCGACGCAAACCGGCGAGCTGAACAGCGGCGACAAGCGCTGCCTGGTGCCGCTGACCGTGGCGGATCTGGCCGAACTCTACGAGGCCAATCCCCAGGCCCGGCTCTTGGCCGGCGGCACCGACCTGGCCCTTGAAGTGACGCAATTCCATCGCCCGCTGCCGGTGATGATCTACGTCGGCAACGTCGCGGCGATGAAGAAGATCGAGCATTTCGAAGACCGCATCGAGATCGGCGCGGCCACGGCGCTCACCGATTGCTACGAAGCACTGAGCCGCGAGTACCCGGACTTCGGTGAATTGCTGCACCGTTTTGCATCGCTGCAGATCCGCAATCAGGGCACCCTCGGCGGCAACATCGGCAACGCGTCCCCGATTGGCGACTCGCCGCCCCTGCTCATCGCCCTGGGCGCGAAGATCGTGCTGCGCAAAGGCGAGCAGACCCGCACCCTGGCGCTGGAGGATTACTTCATCGATTACCGGGTGACGGTACGTCAGGAAAGCGAGTTCATCGAGCGCATCATCGTGCCCCGCGCCAACGCCCGACAGACGTTTCGCGCGTACAAGGTTTCCAAGCGGCTGGACGACGACATCTCGGCGGTCTGCGCAGCGTTCCGCGTGCACGTCGAGAACGGTGCCATCGTCGACGCCCGCGCGGCGTTTGGCGGCATGGCGGCGATCCCCAAACGCGCCGCCCATTGCGAAAAGGCACTGATCGGCCAGCCGTGGACGTCGGCCACCATCGAGCGTGCCTGCGCCGCACTGGCCGAAGATTTCACGCCGCTGACGGATTTCCGCGCGAGCAAGGAATACCGCCTGCTCAGCGCACAGAACCTGCTGCGTAAGTACTTCATCGAAGTGCAAACGCCCCACATCCAGACGCGGGTGACAGCTTATGTCTAACCATCATTCAGCCAAGTCCCAGGAAGAAATGGTCGCCCTGTTCCAACAGGACCTGACCACCGGCGTGGGCCGCAGCGTCAAGCACGACAGCGCCGACAAGCACGTCTCCGGCGAAGCGATCTACATCGACGACCGCCTCGAATTCCCCAATCAGCTGCACGTGTATGCACGGCTGTCCGACCGTGCCCACGCGCGCATCGTCCGCGTCGACGTGTCGCCCTGCTACGCCTTCGACGGCGTGCGCATCGCCATCACCCATGAAGACATTCCCGGCCTCAAGGACATCGGTCCGCTGCTGCCCGGCGATCCGTTGCTGGCCATCGACACGGTCGAGTTCGTCGGTCAGCCGGTCATTGCCGTGGCCGCCCGGGATCTGGAAACCGCACGCAAGGCGGCCATGGCCGCGATCATCGAATACGAAGACTTGGAGCCGGTGCTCGACGTCGTCCAGGCCTACCGCAACAAGCACTTCGTGCTCGACAGCCACACCCACCAGCGCGGTGATTCGTCGACGGCGCTGGCGTCCGCCACCCACCGGATTCAGGGCACGCTGCACATCGGCGGTCAGGAGCACTTCTACCTGGAGACGCAGATTTCGTCGGTGATGCCCACGGAAGACGGCGGCATGATCGTCTATTGCTCGACGCAGAACCCGACCGAGGTGCAAAAGCTCGTCGCCGAAGTGCTGGACGTGCCGATGAATAAGATCGTCGTCGACATGCGCCGTATGGGCGGCGGCTTCGGCGGCAAGGAAACCCAGGCCGCGAGCCCCGCGTGCCTGTGTGCGGTGGTTGCGCGCCTGACCGGTCAGCCGACCAAGATGCGCCTGCCCCGCGTGGAAGACATGATGATGACCGGCAAGCGGCACCCGTTTTACGTCGAGTACGACGTGGGGTTCGACGACGACGGACGCTTGCACGGGATTCAGCTTGAACTGGCGGGCAACTGCGGTTATTCGCCGGACCTGTCGGCGTCCATCGTCGACCGCGCGATGTTTCACGCCGACAATTCGTATTACCTGGGCGACGCCACGATCAACGGCCATCGCTGCAAGACCAACACCGCGTCGAATACCGCTTATCGTGGCTTCGGCGGCCCCCAGGGGATGGTCGCCATCGAGGAAGTCATGGACGTCATCGCCCGGCATCTGGGCAAGGACCCGCTGGCGGTGCGCAAGGCCAACTATTACGGCAAGACCGAGCGCAACGTCACCCATTACTACCAGACAGTCGAGCACAACATGCTCGAAGAAATGACTGCCGAACTGGAAGAAAGCAGTGACTACGCCGAGCGACGTAAAGCGATCACGGCCTACAACGCCCACAGCCCGATTCTGAAGAAAGGCCTGGCCCTGATTCCGGTGAAATTCGGCATTTCCTTCACTGCCAGCTTTCTCAACCAGGCCGGCGCGCTGATCCACATTTACACCGACGGCAG
Organism: Pseudomonas sp. AK106; assembly: GCF_053903055.1. Taxonomy (NCBI): domain Bacteria; kingdom Pseudomonadati; phylum Pseudomonadota; class Gammaproteobacteria; order Pseudomonadales; family Pseudomonadaceae; genus Pseudomonas; species Pseudomonas sp. AK106. The sequence continues at coordinate 1,925,016 of NZ_CP096426.1, read as the reverse complement.
CATCCACCTCAATCACGGCGGCACCGAGATGGGCCAGGGTCTGAACGTCAAGGTGGCGCAGGTGGTGGCCGAGGTGTTTCAGGTCGACATCGACCGTGTGCAGATCACCGCGACGAATACCGACAAGGTGCCGAACACGTCGCCGACGGCCGCCTCCAGCGGCGCTGACTTGAACGGCAAGGCGGCGCAGAACGCTGCGGAAATCCTCAAGCAGCGGCTGGTGGAATTCGCAGCCAGGCATTACCAGTGCGATGAGTCGCGGGTCGAGTTTCGCAACGGTCATGTGCGCGTCGGCGAGCAGGTCATCAGCTTCGACACGCTGGCGCAGCAGGCGTGGATGGGCCAGGTGTCGCTGTCGAGCACGGGCTATTACAAGACGCCGAAGATTTTCTACGACCGCAGCCAGGCGCGCGGCCGGCCCTTCTATTACTTTGCTTTCGGCGCGGCCTGCACTGAGGTGCTGGTCGACACCCTGACCGGCGAATACAAAATGCTGCGCACGGACATTCTTCACGACGTCGGCGCCTCGCTGAACCCGGCCATCGACATCGGCCAGGTCGAGGGCGGCTACATTCAAGGGATGGGCTGGCTGACCACCGAGGAACTGGTCTGGAACGACAAGGGCAAGCTGATGACCAATGGCCCGGCGGGCTACAAGATTCCGGCCGTGGCCGACATGCCGGCGGACCTGCGGGTGAAGCTGGTGGAAAACCGCAAGAACCCCGAAGACACGGTGTTCCATTCCAAAGCCGTGGGCGAGCCGCCGTTCATGCTGGGCATCGCCGCGTGGTGCGCGATCAAGGACGCGGTGGCGAGCCTGGGCGATTACCGGCATCAACCGAAGATCGACGCGCCGGCGACCCCGGAACGGGTGTTGTGGGGGTGTGAGCAGATGCGGGCGTTGCGGGCTGCGGCGCCGGAAGCGGAAGGTGTCGCCCATGAGCTGGCGGGTTCGCCAGTTTGAACAGTGGTGGCTTGAGCCAACGCCTTCGCGAGCAAGGTGGAGCGCCACCCCGGTCGTTCCTACAGTCCAAATGCGAGCCTGTAGGAGTGAGCTTGCTCGCGATGAGGCCAGCACGGGCAATGACGATGTTTGATCTGCCAACCCGCCGATCAGGAGAAATCACATGAATAACTGGATCAGCGCCCTCGCCGATTTGCAGCAGCAGGGCGAGGCCTGCGTGCTGGTGACCATCATCGAGGAGCGGGGCTCGACGCCGCGCAATGCCGGCTCGAAAATGGTCGTCAGCGCCGGGCGGATCTTCGACACCATCGGCGGCGGTCACCTGGAATACAAGGCCATGGAAATTGCCCGGGAGATGCTCGCCAGCGGCAGCCAGCACACCCGCCTGGAGCGCTTCAGCCTTGGCGCCAGCCTGGGTCAGTGCTGCGGCGGGGTTAACGTGTTGCTGTTCGAACCCATGGGCCAGCCCCAGGCGCACATTGCCGTTTTCGGCGCCGGCCACGTCGGTCGGGCGCTGGTGCCGCTGCTGGCCAGCCTGCCCTGCCGCGTGCGCTGGATCGATTCCCGCGAGGCCGAATTTCCCGCGCACCTGCCAGAAGGCGTGACGCAGATCCTCTGCGAGGACGTCACCGAAGAAGTGGATAACCTCCCCGCTGGCAGCTATTGCATCGTCATGACCCACAATCATCAGCTGGACCTGGAACTCGCCGCTGCGATTCTCAAGCGTGGCGACTTCAGCTATTTCGGCCTGATCGGCTCGAAAACCAAGCGCGTGAAGTTCGAGCATCGCCTGCGGGATCGTGGTTTTGAGCCCGCAGTGCTGCAGCGGATGCGGTGCCCGATGGGCCTGACCGAGGTCAAAGGCAAGCTGCCCATGGAAATCGCCGTGTCCATCGCCGGCGAAGTGATCGCCACCTACAACGCTCATTTCGGCGAGCAAAGCACCACCGCCGAACCTGTCGCCAAGCTGCTGCCGGTGTCCCGCCGCAGCCAGGCCTAATGAATCCCGGAAGAATGATCAACTGACATGACCCCTGACATCCGCACCGCCCAAAAAGCCTACCGCGCCGCCATCATTCACAGCATCGCCGACCCTGCCGACGTAGCGGTGGAAGCGTCGTACGAATATTTCGAAGACGGCCTGATGGTGGTCGACAACGGCAAGATCATCGCCCTCGGCAATGCCGAAGACCTGTTGAAGACCCTCGCCGGCGACGTCGAAATCGTCAGCTATCAGGACGAGCTGATCACCGCCGGTTTCATCGACACCCATATCCATTTGCCGCAGACCGGCATGGTCGGGTCCTACGGCGAGCAGTTACTCGACTGGCTGAACACCTACGTCTTTCCCTGCGAGAAGCAGTTCGAAGACCCCGAGCATTCGGCGCAGGTGGCTGACATCTTTCTCAAGGAACTGCTGCGCAACGGCACCACCACGGCTCTGGTGTTCGGCAGTCGTCACAAGGAGTCGGTGGAGGCGCTGTTCAGTGCCGCCGAGAAGCTCAATCTGCGCCTGATCGCCGGCAAGGTGATGATGGACCGCAACGCGCCGGATTATCTGGTGGACACCGCTGAATCCAGCTACGTCGACAGCAAGGCGCTGATCGAGCGCTGGCATGGCAAGGGCCGTCTGCATTACGCCGTCACCCCGCGCTTCGCCCCGACCAGCACGCCCGAGCAATTGACCCTGGCCGGCCAGTTGCTGACCGAATACCCCGACCTGTACATGCAGACCCACATCAGTGAAAACCTGAAGGAAGTCGAGTGGGTCAAGGCGCTGTTCCCGGAGCGCAAGAACTACCTGGACGTGTACGACCATTTCAACCTGCTCGGCGAGCGCTCGATGTTCGCCCATGGCGTGCACCTGTGCGACCAAGAGTGTGAACGCCTGGCAGAAACCGGGTCAGCCATTGCCTTCTGCCCGACCTCCAACCTGTTCCTCGGCAGTGGGCTGTTCAACTTGCCGATGGCGGAAAAGCACAAGGTCAATGTAGGACTCGGGACAGACGTCGGCGCCGGGACGAGCTTCTCGCTGCTGCACACGCTGAACGAGGCGTACAAAGTCATGCAGCTGCAAGGCGCCAAACTGAGCCCGTTCAAATCGCTGTACCTGGCGACACTGGGCGGCGCACGGGCGCTGCGGCTTGACGACAAGATCGGCAATCTGCAGCCGGGCAGTGAAGCGGACTTCGTGGTACTGGACTACAACGCCACGCCGCTGCTGGCCTACCGCATGAGTCAGGCGACCAGCATCGAAGAGCGGTTGTTTGTGCTGATGACCCTGGGGGATGACCGGACCGTGAGCGAAACGTATTCGGCGGGGGCGTTGGTGCATAGGCGTTGAGGCGATTCCGCAAACGGTAGGAGCGCTAGCCCGCGAATGCAGTGTGTCAGCCGACGTTGATTTCGCAGGCCCGACGCTTCGCGACCGTCGTAACCTCCGATTGCTCCTACAGGAGATCTGCGCTCGACGCGGATTTGGATGACAGCTGGAAACTGTAGGAGTGAGCTTGCTCGCGAAGGCGTTTTGTCAGTCAGCCTGGATGAGGCTGACCCACCGCATTCGTGAGCAAGGTGGAGCGCCACCCCGGTCACTGTCACATTCAGACTGCGGTGCTGCGCCCTGCTTTTTTCTTCGGCAGCATCAGGTGGGAGAACACGGCGTGGAGGTCGTCGGAGGCGCTGTCTTCGTCGAGGTTGAGCTTGCTGTCGATGTGATCCATGTGGTGCATCATCAGGTTCACCGCCAGGGTCGCGTCGCGGGCTTCGATGGCGTCGATCAGTTGGGTGTGTTCATCGTATGAGCAGTGCGAGCGGTTGCCGCTTTCGTACTGCGCGATGATCAGCGAGGTCTGCGAGACCAGACTTCGCTGGAAGCTGATGAGCGGAGCGTTTTTCGCCGCTTCCGCCAGCTTCAGATGGAATTCCCCCGACAGACGAATCCCCGCCCCGCGATCCCCTTTGGAAAAACTGTCGCGCTCGTCGCTGACCATCTGGCGCAGCTCGCTGAGCTGTTCCGCCGTGGCGTGCTCGACCGCCAGTTCCGTGATCGCCTTCTCCACCAGACGCCGGGCAAAGAACACCTGTCGTGCCTCATCGACGCTCGGGCTGGCCACCACCGCCCCACGGTTAGGGCGCAACAACACCACCCCCTCGTGGGCCAGTCGCGAGAGTGCGCGACGAATGATGGTGCGGCTGACGCCGAAGATTTCACCCAGGGCTTCTTCACTCAGTTTGGTGCCGGGCGCCAGGCGCTGTTCGAGAATCGCCTCGAAAATGTGCGCGTAGACGATGTCGTCCTGGGTGCCGGTACGGCCGGATTTGGCCGTGCGTGAGTGTTTCTTGAGGGGTTGCAGCTGATCGTTCATGGGCACTCGTGGTAACAGAATCCGGCGCGGGGCCTTGCCGTGATCAGGGCGGGTACGACCACTGTTGGAGCAACCAATAGCAGATATCCCGGCAAAGTCACAGTAAAAGTAATGGCGCATTGTACACAGCCGGCAACGTCTGCACAGGCCCCGAAACGACGGGGCGTTATGCACACAATCCGCCAAATATCCCGAACAATATCGAAAACATTATTTGCATTATTTGTATACAAAAGCATAATCCCTCGTGCTTGTTTCTGACCTTTCAGTCAACAAATCGGCCTGACAGGTCCACCGCCTCCCGGAGCCCGCAACCGGCTTTGTCATAACAACAAAAACGTCCCGAGGATTTCACTGTGGAAAGTCGCAAAACCGAAGCCACGCCGCTGGATCTCACGCTGCCGCGCAAAGGCCTGCTTGAACGCCTCTTCAAACTGAGCCTGCACGGCACGACCGTCCGGACCGAGCTGCTGGCGGGGCTCACGACCTTCATCACCATGGCCTACATCATCTTCGTCAACCCCAACATCATGGCCGACGCCGGCATCGATCATGGCGCGGCGTTCGTCGCGACCTGCATCGCCGCGGCGCTGGGCTGCCTGCTGATGGGGCTGTACGCCAACTGGCCGGTGGGCCTGGCGCCGGGGATGGGCCTGAACGCGTTCTTCACCTACACCGTGGTCGGCACCATGGGTTACAGCTGGGAAACGGCCTTGGGCGCGGTGTTCGTCTCGGGCGTGATCTTCATGTTCCTGACGCTGTCGCGGATCCGCGAATGGCTGCTCAACAGCATCCCGGTCAGCCTGCGCTACGCCATGGGCGCCGGGGTCGGCCTGTTTCTCGGGCTGATCGGCCTGAAGACCGCCGGCATCGTGGTCGACAGCCCGGCGACGCTGATCAGGCTCGGCTCGTTGCGCGAACCCGGTCCGCTGCTCGCCGCCATCTGCTTTCTGATGATTGCCGTGCTCAGTTACCACCGGGTCTTCGGCGCGATCCTCATCAGCATCATCGCGGTGACGCTGGCCGGCTGGGGCCTGGGGCTGGTGCATTACAACGGCATCTTCTCCACCCCGCCGAGCCTGGCGCCGACCTGGATGGCCATGGACCTGGCGGGCGTGTTCAACGTCAGCATGATCAGCGTAGTGCTGGCGTTTCTGTTCGTGCACATGTTCGACACGGCCGGCACGCTCATGGGTGTGGCACAGCGCGCCGGTCTGGTCCGCGAAGACGGTCGCATCGAGAACCTCTCACGGGCCTTGAAGGCAGACAGCGCCTCCAGCGTGTTCGGCGCAATGGTCGGTGTGCCGCCAGTGACCAGCTACGTGGAGAGCGCCTCGGGCGTGGCGGCCGGGGGGCGGACGGGGCTGACCGCCGTGACCGTGGGCGTGCTGTTCGTGGCGGCGATGTTCTTCGCCCCGCTGGCTGGCATGATTCCCGCCTACGCGACGGCAGGGGCATTGATTTACGTGGCGATGCTGATGATGGGCGGCATGGCGCACATCGACTGGGACGAAGCCACCGACAGCATCCCCGCGATCGTCACGGCGATCATGATGCCGCTGACGTTCTCAGTCGCCGACGGCATCGCGCTGGGCTTCATCACTTACGTAGTGCTCAAGGCCGGCACCGGCAAACACAGGGAGATTTCGGTCAGCCTGTGGGCGCTGTGCGCGATCTTCATCGCCAAGTTTGTGTTTCTGTAAATCAATAGCCGGCGGCGGCGCCATTGCCACGCGGGTCGAAAGCGCCTTCAAAACTGCCATTGACCTGCCGCACCGCAGCCCCGGCATGCCCCATGGTTTCAGTGAAGGCCGCAAGCAACTCGACCTCGTGGCCACGGCGCTTGAGTTCATCGACAACGGACGCCGGGAAACGCGACTCCAGTTTCAGGGTGTCCGACGTATCACCCCAGGTCCGCCCCAGTAACCAGCGCGGCGCCGTCACCGCCTGCTGCAATGGCTGACCAAACACCGCGTAGCGGCTGAACACCGCCGCCTGCGTCTGCGGCTGACCGTCTCCACCCATGGTGCCGTAGACCATGGCGCGGCCATCCTTCAAGCGGGCCGCCGCAGGGTTGAGCGTGTGGAACGGCTTCTTGCCCGGCTTCAAGACCAACAGGTGCTCAGGATCGAGACTGAACGAGGCGCCGCGGTTCTGCCAGTTCAGGCCTGAGCCCTGCAACACCACGCCGCTGCCGAATTCGTGGTAAATGCTCTGAATGAACGAAACCGCCAGCCCGTCGTTATCGATCACACCCATCCAGATCGTGTCACCCGGCCCCTTGCCTTCACCCCAGGGCGCGGCTTGCTGCGGATCAATGCGCGCGGCCAGCGCTTGCAGATTGTCCGGCGCCAGGCAGCTCTGTGGGTCGATAGTCATGTGCTCGGGGTCCGTTATGTGACCATCGCGCAGCGCGAATGCGAGCTTGGTCGCCTCCACCAGGGTATGAATATGGTCTGCCTCGTCCGCGGCATGTGAGGCTAGACCTGCGTGATCGGAAATCCCCAGGATCAGCTGCGAAACCAGCCCCTGACTAGGGGGCGTCAGGTTGTAAACCGTGCCTGCGCTGTGGGTCAGCTCAAGGGGGCGCACACGCCTGGCCCGGTAGCCGGCCAGATCGGCGCGGGTCACCGGCGCGCCCAGTGCCTCCAGATCATGGGCGATGGAATCAGCAAGCGCCCCGCGATAGAAACTGTCGAGACCGTCGTCGGCCAAGGCTTGCAGCGTGTCCGCCAGACGCGGTTGCCGGAACAGACTGCCAGCTTGCGGTGCTGCGCCGTTCGGCAAAAATGTCTCTGCAAAACCCGGCACATGCTGCAGCTCAGCCTGCTTGGCAGAAGTGGCGACGTGTTGCGAGACGGTGGTGGGGATTCCAGACCGTGCATAGTGGATCGCGTCTTCGAGCAGGCGCGGCAAAGGAGTATGGCCACCCCGTTGCGCCGAAACGGCCAAGGCCTCCTGCCAGCCGCCTACGGTTCCCGCCACGGTCAGCGCCGCATCGACGCCACGGGTCGGGATCTTGCTCATGCCTTCGTAGCGGCTCAGGGTGGCCAGACTGCCAGCCGGACCGCTGGCGTCAATCGCCACCGGCTCGCCCTGAGCAGGCATGATGAGCCAGAAACCGTCGCCGCCCAGGCTGTTCATGTGTGGGTACACAACGGCGATCGTGGCGGCTGCCGCGACCATGGCCTCGATCGCGTTACCGCCCTCGCGCAATACTGCCAGCGCCGATTGGGCAGCGAGGCTGTGAGGTGCAACGGCAATGCCCCGAGCGGCCAGTGTGGTGTTCAACATGCGCAGATTCCTTGTTGTAAAAATTACAGAGCGTGTGCGGCAAGCCAGTTCATACGCATGCGTTTGAGCACGAAGAAGGCCAGCAGAGCGGTGACGATGTCAAAGCTGATGGCCACTGCGAATACCGGGTACCAGCTACTTGTGTACTGGTGCAGCAGCGCTGCAACCGGACCGCCAAACACCGCACCAATCCCCTGCGCCATGTACAGAAAACCGTAGTTGGTGGTGGCGTGGCGGGTGCCGAAGGTGTCGGTCAGGGTCGAAGGAAACAGCGAGAAGATTTCGCCCCAGCCCAAGAACACGACACCCGACAACAGCACGAACAGGACCGGATTATCACTGGTCAGCAACCACAGCGTCATGGCTACACCTTCAAACAGGAACGCGAACGCCATGGTGTTTTCACGGCCGAAACGGTCGGAAATCCAGCCGAACAATGGCCGGGTCAGGCCATTGCAGACCCGGTCGATGGTCAGGGCCAGTGGCAAGGCCGCCATGCCCATCACCATGACGGTGGTCATGCCGAAATCCTTGGCGAAGCTGGCCATCTGCGAAGTCACCATCAGACCGGACGTGGACATCATGGTGAACATGGCAAACATCAGCCAGAAGACGGGAGTCTTGAGCATCTCGCGGGGCGCGACATCAGAAACGGTCTGGGGCGTTTGCGCCACCGCCGCATCACGCAACAGTGCCGGTGGTTGACGCAAAAACCGCGACGCGGCAAGCCCGACCACCCCCAGCACCAGGCCGAACGTCATCATGGTCTGTTCCATGCCAGCACTTTGCAGACTGTTGCTGATAGGAAACGTGGTGAGCATTGCGCCCATTCCATAGCCTGCCGCCACAGCGCCTGCCGCAAAACCGCGACGGTCCGGGAACCAGCGCACCATCAGACCGACAATTCCCACGTAGACAATCCCGGTACCCAGGCCACCCACCACGCCATAACTCAAGTACAGCATGCTCAGAGAAGAAGCCTGACTGGCCAGCACCCAACTAAGGCCGGACAACGTGCAACCCAGACCGACCAGCAGGCGAATGCCAAAACGATCGACCAGATAGCCCTGCACGGGGGAAAAGAATGTCTGCAAAATAATCAACAGGGAAAAGGTGATTTGCACTTGCGCCAGCGAAACACCAAGTTTATTGGTCAGCGGGCCGGTAAACAGCGTCCAGACATATTGCGGACTGGAAATCGCCATCATGCACACAACACCGATGAAAAGTTGATACCAACGGGCGGTCGCAACAGGCGTACGTGCGCCTTCAATAATGTATTGATCACTGCTCATGGCATTAGGCTCGAAGGTGGGTTTATCGAGTCAAAGCAAAGAGCAAACGGCATGCCAGCTAATTAAATCGTCTCAACTTATCCGCCTATTAAAAACCAAACTTACGCCGGTCAAAACCTTTCGTCCGCGCCTCCGCCTTCCGGCTATTTATCCGAAATTCAATGTATATATAAGTCCAACTAAGTAATGAATGGAAAAGAACGTACGCGCCATGCGCAGGCTTGTCTATCGCTAAAGGGACGGCGTATATCGCCTAACGGACACGCGCAAAATTCGAGGTCAGCTTATCGCCCGACGTCGGTGCAGCGACGCACGCCGCGCACCAGGCTGACCCGATTTACAACGGCGGCAACGGTATTGCCGGGCATGAGAAGAGCGGTCCGAACCCGGCCGCCCTCTTCATTCATAGCGCGCCGGGAATAGATCCAGCCGCCTTTGCGAGCGCGAACTTCACGCCCGCTCGAATACGATCTCTTGAGCCCCTTCCCATAACGTCTTAACGCCCAGGGCGCGCAAGTTTTCCTTGCCTTGCACGATGGTCAGAAAGTGATTGCCCGCCAGTTGCCCCATTTTGCTGGCAAAGCAGCAAGAGCCGTAGGCCACGAGAATCTCGGTTTCGCTGTAGGGGCCGGGGTAGAAAAGAATGTCACCCACGGAAGGATGACTGGTGTGATTCTCGAAGCCGATGGGCTCCTCGCCCTTCAGAAGTTGATACTCACCCAATGGCACCCAGCATCCCTCGCCACTCCAACGCACGTGAATCAGCTTCTGACGATACGGCAGCAATGCGAGAAACGCCGAGACAGTTTCCGGGGCATCGGGGTGAGTTTCGGCGAGAAACTGATACCCGCCTGCGGTGATTTTAAGAGTGGTCATGCAGCATTGTCTCCTCAATAGGCATGGCGATGATCCGAGGCGCGGCGGCCCTAGCTCCCGCGATAGGTCGAATAACTATAAGGCGAGATCAGCAGTGGCACGTGATAGTGGTCCTGCGCCGCATCAATGCCGAAGCGCAGCACGACCACATCAAGAAACGCGGGGTCGGGCAGTTGAACGCCTTTGGCGCGGTAGTAATCACCTGCGTGGAATTGCAACTGGTAGACGCCTGAACGGTAATCATCGCCCTGCAACAATGGCGCGTCGCATCGACCGTCGGCGTTAGTGACGGCGTCGGCGACTTTCTCCAGCCGTTCGCCTTCAACCCGGTAAAGCACGATGTGAATGGAGCTGCCGGGGCAGCCGTGAGCGGCGTCCAATACGTGTGTGGTCAGTCGTCCCATGCTTGTCGGGGCCTCGCTTGAGAAGTGGAAAATCAGGCACGCGCACCAATTGAGGGCTCAGCGGGTGCGGGTGATGAACAATTAAGACACTTTGAGCTTAAATTGTACACAATAGATATCGTTCCATAGCCCGTTTTGCTTGTCGCGTCTGGATAACCCGTATTTCAGAGCCGAGTCAGGAAATTATTAGAGTTTTTGTAAAGATCCTGACCAATAAGGCAGGTTTCTTGCAGCACCAGCCTTCGTAAGAAAAGAAAAAACAGGCTTACAAAATGCGGACAAGGTTGTATACAATCTTTTCACCGCAACGGCAGTCCACTGCATCGTTCTTGCAATGTCAGACAGCCACAGCAACAGACAACACGCACAGAAGGAATCTCGCAGTGAGCGCCGACTACCCACGCGACCTGATCGGTTACGGCAGTAACCCGCCCCATCCCCACTGGCCAGGCAACGCCCGTATCGCGCTGTCGTTCGTGCTCAATTACGAGGAAGGCGGCGAGCGCAACATTCTGCATGGCGACAAGGAATCCGAGGCGTTCCTCTCTGAGATGGTCGCCGCGCAACCGCTGCAGGGCCAGCGCAACATGAGCATGGAATCGCTTTACGAATACGGCAGCCGCGCCGGCGTGTGGCGCGTGCTCAAGCTGTTCAGGCAATTCGACATCCCGCTGACCATTTTCGCGGTGGCCATGGCCGCCCAGCGTCACCCGGACGTGATCCGCGCCATGGTCGACGCCGGCCATGAGATCTGCAGCCACGGCTATCGCTGGATCGACTATCAGAACATGGACGAGGCCCAGGAACGCGAGCACATGCTCGAAGCCATCCGCATCCTCACCGAACTCACCGGCGAGCGTCCGCTGGGGTGGTACACCGGGCGCACCGGCCCGAACACCCGGCGGCTGGTGATGGAAGAAGGCGGCTTTCTCTACGACTGCGACACCTACGACGACGACCTGCCCTACTGGGAGCCGAATAACTCCACCGGCAAGCCGCATCTGGTGATCCCCTACACCCTGGACACCAACGACATGCGCTTCACCCAGGTGCAGGGTTTCAACAAGGGCGATGACTTCTTCGATTATCTGAAAGACGCTTTCGACGTGCTCTACGCCGAAGGGGTCGAAGCGCCGAAAATGCTTTCGATCGGCTTGCACTGCCGCTTGATTGGCCGCCCGGCCCGGCTGGCCGCGCTGCAGCGTTTTCTTAAGTACGTCAAAGGCCACGAGCAGGTCTGGTTCGCCCGTCGCGTGGAGATCGCGCGGCACTGGCACCAGGTTCACCCCTTCAACGGAGCTGCCGAATGAGCCGTTTTCAGACCCTGACGCCCTCTTCCTTCAGCCGCGAAGCCTTCGTCCAGACCTTCGCCGACATCTACGAACACTCGCCCTGGGTCGCCGAACAGGCCTATGACCGGGGCCATCTGCACGAACTCGATGATATCGAGACGCTGCATGCACGCATGAGCGACATCCTGTTGAGTGCTGATCATGCGGCGCAACTGGCGCTGATCAACGCTCACCCGGACCTTGCCGGCAAAGCCGCCGTGCAAGGCCAACTGACCGAAGCCAGTACCTCTGAACAGGCTGGCGCCGGTATCCACCAATGCACGGCCGAAGAGTTTCAGCGCTTCACCGAGCTGAACGACGCCTACAAAGCGACGTTTGCGTTCCCCTTCATCATGGCGGTGAAAGGCAGCAACCGGCATCAGATCCTCGCGGCCTTCGAGACGCGCATTCACAACACGGCAGACGCCGAGTTTGCCTGCGCCCTCGCCGAGATCAACAAGATCGCGATGTTCCGCCTGCAAGCCCTCTGACCGACCGTTCCCACGCCCCTTATCAAAGGCAGACAAAAAGAATGAAAGCTTACGCCGCACCCTTCGAGAAGTTCGTCAACCTGGCCGATGCGCGCCTGGGGACGAAGATCCTGTCCGTCACCGATGACTGGTTCGCCGACGCCAACCGCCTGTTCCAGCCGACCCCTGCGGTCTGGAAAGAAGGCGTGTTCGACGACAACGGCAAGTGGATGGACGGCTGGGAGTCGCGCCGCAAGCGCTTCGAAGGTTACGACAGTGCGGTGATCCGCCTGGGCGTCGCCGGTTCGATCAAAGGCGTGGACATCGACACGTCGTTCTTCACCGGTAACTACCCGCCATCGGCCTCCCTGGAAGCGTGCTTCCTGGCGTCGGGCGAGCCGGACGAGCACACCGTGTGGACCGAAGTGCTGCCGGCCGTGGAGCTCAAGGGCGACAGCCACCACTACCACGATATCGCGGACGCCAAGGCCTACAGCCACTTGCGTTTCAATATCTACCCGGACGGCGGCGTGGCGCGTCTGCGGGTGTACGGCGTGCCCCATCGGGACTGGTCGGCAGTGGGCGACAACGAGCAGATCGACCTGGTCGCGGCGCTGAATGGCGGCCGTGCCCTGGCCTGTTCCGACGAGCATTTCGGGCGCATGAGCAACATCCTCAACCCGGGCCGTGGCGTGAACATGGGCGACGGTTGGGAAACCGCACGGCGCCGCACCCCGGGCAATGACTGGGTGATCGTGGCGCTGGGGCATGCCGGTGAGGTCGAGCAGATCGTCGTCGACACCCTGCACTTCAAAGGCAACTACCCGGACAGCTGCTCGATTCAGGCGGCGTTCGTCAAAGGCGGCACCGACAGCCAGATCGAAACCCAGAGCCTGTTCTGGCGCGAACTGCTGCCGAGCCAGAAGCTGGAAATGCACGCCGAACACACGTTCGTCGAGCAGATCAGGGCGCTGGGACCGATTACCCATATCCGCCTGAACGTGTTCCCGGATGGCGGTGTGAGCCGGTTGCGGGTGCTGGGCAAGGTGGCGAGATAACACCTGACCCTGTGGGAGCGTGGCTTGTCCCGCGATCGGCGACGAAGTCGTCGCAATAGCGGCAACTGCGCTCTGTCTGATACACCGCGTGCGCCGGTCTTGCTGACGCTTCGCGCCAGATCGCGGGACAAGCCACGCTCCTACAAAAGATTGCGTAGACCAAAGACCACAGTGTTTTCATTTACGAATAACGAGAAAGAAGACCCCGCATGCGCACACTGATCATCGAGCCGTTGACCAAGGCAGCCTTCGCCCCGTTTGGCGATGTCATCGAAACCGACGGCAGCGATCATTTCATGATCAATAACGGCTCGACCATGCGCTTTCACCGTCTGGCCGAGGTTGAAACGGCCACGCCGGACGACAAGGCGATCATCAGCATCTTCCGCGCCGAGGCGCTGGACATGCCGTTGACCATCAGCATGCTGGAGCGCCATCCGCTGGGCAGCCAGGCCTTTATTCCGCTGCTCGGCCATCCTTTTCTGGTCGTGGTCGCGCCACTTGGCGATGCACCCGAACCCGAGTTGACCCGCGCCTTCATCACCAATGGCAGGCAGGGTGTTAATTACCATCGCGGCGTCTGGCACCACCCGGTGCTGACGATCGAAAAGCGGGATGACTTCCTGGTGGTTGATCGCAGTGGCAACGGCAATAACTGCGATGAGCATTTCTTCGAAGAGAGTCAGAAGATGGTTCTCGATCCCCAACTATAAGAAGGGTCTGACCACCCGCCAAGGGGTGGCAGGCAAAGGGTAAGACTGTGGCTGCACATCTGATGGAATGGCTGAATCTGGGCGTGCGCTGGATTCACATGATCGTCGGGATCGCCTGGATCGGCGCGTCCTTTTATTTCGTCTGGCTGGAGAACAACCTCAACCGTGCCAACCCCCGTGACGGTCTGTCGGGCGACCTCTGGGCGATTCACGGCGGCGGTATCTATCACCTGGAAAAGTACAAACTGGCCCCGCCGACCATGCCGGACGACCTGCACTGGTTCAAATGGGAAGCCTACTGGACCTGGATGTCGGGCGTTGCGCTGCTGTGCATCATGTTCTATGCCAACCCCACCCTTTACCTGCTGGCACCCGGCAGCACGCTGAGCGGCGGCGCAGGCATCGCCATCGGCGTCGGCTCATTGATCGCCAGCTGGACGATCTACGACATCCTCTGCGATTCGCCGCTGGGCAAGCGCCCTGTCCTGCTGGGCCTGGTGCTGTTCGTGCTGGTCATCGCGGCCTGCTTCGGCTTCAGCCAGGTGTTCAGCGGGCGAGCAGCTTACCTGCACACGGGTGCGATCATCGGCACGATCATGGTCGGCAACGTGCTGCGCATTATCATGCCGGCCCAGCGCGCGCTGGTCGCCGCCATCGCCGAGAACCGCACGCCGGATCCGTCGCTGCCCGCCAAAGGCCTGCTGCGTTCACGGCACAACAACTACTTCACCCTGCCGGTGCTGTTCATCATGATCAGCAACCACTTCCCGAGCACCTACGGCAGTCAGTACAACTGGCTGATCCTGGCCGGGATCGCGGTGTGTGCGGTGCTGGTCCGTCACTTTTTCAACACCCGCCACAACAGCCACAAATATGCCTGGGCCCTCCCGGTCGGCGCGTTGGGGATGATGTGTCTGGCGTACGTCACCGGCCCGGCGCAAACATTTCGCAGCCCGGACGTGGCGGCGAACATCCAGTACCAGCCGCTGCCGGGCACGGCCATCGGCGGTCATCGCGCCGACGAGCCGAAGCCCGAGGTCGCGCCAGCGCCTGTCGCCGCTGCGCCTGAAACTGCAACTGCGCCTGCGCCCGCTGCCACTGCCCCCGCTGCCGCGAAACCCGCGCAGGCCAGCAGCGGCGGTGTGGATTTCGAGAAAGTCCACAGCGTGATTCAGGAACGCTGCACCGTCTGCCACTCCGCCAAACCCACCAGCCCGCTGTTCAGCAGCGCGCCGGCCGGAATCATGTTCGACACGCCGCAACAGATCCAGCAACTCGCCCCGCGCATCCAGGCCCAGGCCGTGACCGCGCAGATCATGCCGCTGGGCAACATCACCCAGATGACCCAACAGGAACGTGACCTGCTGGGTCAATGGATTGATAAGGGGGCGCAGACGAACTAAGCAGCTGCAAGCTTCAAGCGGCAAGCCACAAGTCAGAAGCAGTACGCGATCGGCTTTAGCTTGAGGCTTGCCGCTTGAAGCTTGTCGCCTTCACCGATTCAAAGCTTCAACCCCAAAATAAGAACAAATGAGGTGTTGCATGTCCGAGTCAACTCACGCGCGCATCCCTGCCGCGCCGCCACGACAGCCCCTGCCCTTGCTGCAACTGATTCTGGTGGGCCTGCAACACGTCCTGTTGATGTACGGCGGTGCCGTTGCAGTGCCGCTGATCATCGGCCAGGCCGCCGGGCTTTCCCGGGAAGACATCGCCTTTCTGATCAACGCTGACCTGCTGGTCGCCGGCATTGCCACGTTGGTGCAATCGCTCGGCATCGGTCCGCTCGGCATCCGCATGCCGATCATGATGGGCGCCAGTTTCGCCGCTGTCGGCAGCATGGTGGCGATGGCCGGGATGAGCGGCGTCGGCCTGCCGGGGATCTTCGGCGCGACCATCGCGGCGGGCTTCTTCGGCATGCTGATCGCACCGTTCATGTCGAAAATCGTGCGCTTCTTCCCGCCGCTGGTGACCGGCACGGTGATCACCTCCATCGGCCTGTCGTTGTTCCCGGTGGCGGTCAACTGGGCCGGCGGCGGCAGCAAGGCGGTGAGCTTCGGCGCCCCGGTGTACCTCGGCGTCGCTGCGCTGGTGTTGTTGACCATCCTGCTGATCAACCGATTCATGCGCGGGTTCTGGGTGAACATCTCGGTGCTGATCGGCATGGGCCTGGGCTACATCCTCTCCGGCTTCATCGGCATGGTCGACCTCAGTGGACTGGGTCAGGCCGAATGGCTGAAAGTGGTCACGCCCCTGCACTTCGGCATGCCGCAATTCAGCCTCGCGCCGATCCTGTCGATGTGCCTGGTGGTGGTGATCATCTTTGTCGAATCCACGGGGATGTTCCTCGCCCTGGGCAAGATCACCGACCGCGACGTCACGCCCGGCATGCTGCGCCGGGGCCTGCTGTGCGATGCGGCCGCCTCTTTTCTTGCGGGCTTTCTCAACACCTTCACCCACTCCTCGTTTGCGCAGAACATCGGCCTGGTGCAGATGACCGGCGTACGCTGCCGCTCGGTGACCATTGTCGCGGGCGGGTTTCTCATCGTGCTCAGCCTGCTGCCGAAAGCGGCCTATCTGGTCGCCTCGATTCCGCCTGCCGTACTGGGCGGCGCGGCCATCGCGATGTTCGGCATGGTCGCCGCCACCGGGATCAAGATCCTCCAGGAAGCGGACATCTCCGATCGGCGCAACCAACTGCTGGTCGCGGTGAGCATCGGCATGGGCCTGATCCCGGTGGTGCGGCCGGAGTTCTTCAGCCAGCTGCCGCAGTGGATGGGCCCGATTACCCACAGCGGCATCGCCATGGCGACGCTGAGTGCCGTGCTATTGAACCTGCTGTTTAACGTGCTCGGCGGTGCCGATCGTGCGGTGATGGCCGGGCCGCTGCATCCACACTGAGGGGTTGCCCTGTTTTCGACGAGAGTGCGCTGTGACAGAGCACTTGAGCACCGCTGCGCGAGTCAGTATCCTCCGCCGCCGCTCGAATTCACTCCAATAACAACACCGCAACTGACCTGACTGGCCGGACAACTCTCCGATCAGCCCGTGCCTCTTCCAAACGGCATCGATAAAACGACCCATCGACTGTTCTTTAAACAGCCGGCGGGGCTTTTTCGTCTTTTTTCAAGGTGTTGGCTCAGCTCTTGCTATCAACTCGAAGCTGACCAAACAGACAACTTAGTAGATTAAAACCAAGGCGCCATAACAGAGCGTCAGTTCGCAAAAAACCACGACGTCAATCCAAGGGAGTATTTACATGAACCGCACGCTTTCCAGCCTGATGGCCGCCAGCAGCCTGCTTGCCGCGGCGCCGGCCATGTCGGGTGATCTGCTGCAGTGGCAGAGCAACAGCCTGACTTATCTCTACGGCAAGAACTTCGCCGTGAACCCTGAGAACCAGCAGACGTTCACCTACGAACATGCCGATGGCTGGAAATACGGCGATAACTTCGTCTTCCTCGATTACATCAACTACAACGGCAAAAAAGACGGCAGCCTGGGCAACGCCTCGACGTACGGGGAGATCTCCCCTCGCCTGTCCATGGGCAAGATCTTCGATCAGAAGTTTCAGCTGGGGCCGATCACTGACGTGTTGTTGGCGACGACGTACGAGTTTGGCGAAGGGGATGTCGAGTCGTACCTGATCGGCCCGGGTTTTGACTTGAAAGTGCCTGGCTTTGATTACTTCCAGCTGAACTTCTACAAGCGTTACACCGACGGCCACCGCGCCGGTTACGGTGCCTGGCAGATTACCCCGGTCTGGTCCTACACGATCCCGGTGGGCAAGTCCGACATTCTCATCGACGGTTTCATGGACTGGGTCGTGGACAACAAACAGTCCAACAGCAAAGGCGATTACCACTCCAACCTGCACTTCAACCCGCAGATCAAATACGACCTGGGCAAGGCGCTCAATCTTCCGGACCGGCAGTTGTATGTGGGCGTCGAGTACGACTACTGGAGCAACAAGTACGGCATCAACGACACGCGCTCTTTCGACACCGATCAGAACACCGCCAGTTTGCTGGTAAAAGTATTCTTCTAACGAAGCGTTGATCTGCTGCCGATCGATGGTCGACCGGCAAGATCCTTGTCGACCTGAGGCGCAGCGGATCAGACACCAAAGGTCTCTGATCCGCCACTTTCGGCCGCTCGAGCCCTGCTGACAGCACCCCCTCAGGAGTGCCCTTCCCACGGCAGCGGCTTGCCCGCTCGCACCCTCGCGTTGAGTGAGCGCAACAGGTCGAGGGGATCACGGTCCTTCATCGCATGACTCTGCTCGTCGACCCAGGTCATGACCTGCTGCCGGTCGAGCGTTGGCCGGCGGTGCAGGATTTCCACCAGCTGTCGCTCGCAATGCTGGGCATACGCAACGACGCTGGAAAACAATGGGCTGTTCATGCTGCCGACACCTCGCCACCGAATACGCGTTCAGCCTTGATAAGGCGCCCGTTCTGTTACTGCCCTTCTGCTACTGCTCCCGATGCAACCCGCCACACAATACCACCGGCACGCCGTCGCGCCAGTGACAAAGCCGGTGGACAAAGGGGTTGTAGTTGCACAGCAGTGGCAATGTTGAGCCTGCTGCGAGGCCGGTGCTAACATTCGCCACCGCCGAGCAGGCAAGGACATACCGGTTTATGAGCAGCATCCGCGAGCGCAACAAAGAACTGATCCTGCGCGCAGCCAGTGAAGAATTTGCCGATAAAGGATTCGCTGCCAGCAAGACCAGCGACATCGCCGCCAAGGCGGGTGTGCCCAAGCCCAACGTCTATTACTACTTCAAATCGAAGGACAACCTGTACCGAGAGGTGCTCGAAAGCATCATCGAGCCGATCATGCAGGCGTCGACGCCATTCAATCGTGAGGGGGTGCCGGCTGAAGTGCTGACAAGCTACATCCGCTCGAAGATCCGCATCTCCCGCGACCTGCCTTTCGCTTCCAAAGTGTTCGCCAGCGAGATCATGCACGGCGCGCCACATCTGACGCCCGAGCAGGTTGACCAGTTGAATGGTCAGGCCAGGCATAATATCGAGTGCATCCAGGGCTGGATCGATGACGGCCTGATCGCACCTGTCGACCCCCATCATCTGATGTTCAGCATCTGGGCGGCGACCCAGACCTACGCCGATTTCGACTGGCAGATCTCAACAGTGACGGGCAAAGCGACCCTGGACGACGCTGATTACGAAGCGGCCGCCCAGACCATCATCCGGCTGGTGCTCAAAGGGTGTGAGCCGGACCGCTGAGGGTCACAGGCTTTCGTGCTTGTCGTAGCCCAAGGCCTTGTTAACGCCTTGTAAAAGCTGGCCGAAACTCCATGGCTTGCGAATGAACACGACCGGGTGCACGACGCCAGAACTCTCGGGGGTCTCGTGACCTGACATGATCAGGATCGGGATGTGCGGATACTTGTTGCCCGACAGGTTCGCCAGATCGGCACCGTTCAACTGACCCGGCATGAGGATATCGGTGAGAAGGAGCGCCACGTCGTCGGAGTTGCTCTCGAGGTACGTCGCAGCCTCGTCGGCAGTCTCCAGCGCATAGGTCATAAAATCTTCGTCCTCGAGGATTTCGCAAACAAACTCGCGAATGATTTGCTCGTCCTCAACCACCAGAATGAGTCTCTTGTTCGGTACGTCTGCTGCCATTTGCGCCACATCCACAATAATTATTTCCCATGCCTGCCCGGCCGGCCCTGTCCTGGACTCGGGTGTAGTCCGTACTGTGAGCGGCGCGAGCGCAGGAAATTCCATCGGGAAGCAACATTTGGTCGAAACGCTGTACAGATTCGGTAAATGAATGGGTACAAAAGGGCGTTCGCCAAATCGCGGGCAATAAAAAACCCGCCGAAGCGGGTTTGTGCAACACCGTCCAACTTCCTGTTGGCCGCCAATGCCTGGCAACGGTCGATCATCCTTGATCCTGCAGCGGTCCGTTGCTGCAGTTGATGGATCCAATGTACCGCGCCGAAGTGTTTCAACCTAGAGCCAAGTTCCTCAGCTCGTGTAAGCCTTTCGCTATACCTGTATCGGATCTGACGCCAGGCGAAGGCATTTCTTACAGCTTATTTGGCTTTGATAACTACCATTGCAGATATATCCCTGCACCGCTCTCACGTTTGTCACAAACAAGCCGAGACGCTTAATGACACCGCGTCCTCTGTCTGTCGTTTGACGGTCATCGATCCGGTGTGCCGCAACCGGTTTGACTGGCGCGCTGCCCAGGACGCCAGCCCCATAAAAAGAACAAAGAAACGGAGTGACGATCATGAACATGCGCAATCTTTCCATCAGCCGGCGCCTGTGGTTGATTCTCATCGTCGCGGTGGTGATGTTGTTTACGCTGGCAGCGGCGATGCTCAAGCAGATCCATGACGATCTGTACGAAGCCAAAACCGTCAAGACCATGCACGTGGTGCAGACCGCCAGTGGCCTGCTTGATTACTACCATGGCCTGGAAACCGCCGGCACCCTGACCCGCGAGCAGGCGCAGCAGCAGGCCATGGATGCCGTTCGCGGGCTGCGCTATAACCAGACCGACTACTTCTGGATCAATGACCTGCGCCCGGTGATGATCATGCACCCGGCCAATCCCAAGCTGGTGGGCCAGGACCTGTCCGGCATCAAAGACCCGGACGGTTTCCAGGTCTTCAACGAGATGGTCACCCTGGCCAAGGCCAAAGGCGCGGGCATGGTCAACTATCGCTGGCCCAAGCCCGGCGCCACTGACGCAGTCGGCAAGACCTCCTACATCTCGCTGTTCGCGCCGTGGGGCTGGATCATCGGCTCAGGCGTTTACATCGATGACGTGCAGGGCGAGTTCTACAAGCAGGTGGTCAAGGCACTGTCGATCAGTGCCGGCATTTTTCTGGTCATGGCGCTGCTGTTGATTCTGATCGCACGCAGCATCGCCGGCCCGCTCAAGGCCACGGTCGAAGCGATGGCCAATATCGCCAGCGGCGAAAGCGACCTGACCCGCACCCTGGAAACCCAGGGCAACGACGAAGTCACGCAACTGGCCCGGCACTTCAATGCGTTCACCGCCAAACTGCGGCGGGTGGTCAGCGAGCTGCAGTCGTCTGCGGTCGGTCTCGGCCAGGCATCCAGTGAGCTGGGCAGCAATGCCATCCAGGCCCAGGAGCGCAGCCAGCAGCAGTCGTTGCAGATGGAGCAGGTGGCGACGGCGGTCAATGAGGTCACGTACGGCGTACAGGACGTGGCGAAGAATGCCGAGCACGCCGCCAGCGAGATGCGCAACGCCGAGTCCCAGGCGCAGCAGGGTCAGGCCAACATCGACAGCAGCCTGAAGCAGATCGGGCACCTGTCCGGCACCATCGATCAGGCTGTGGAAGTGATTCGCACGCTGGCCAGCGAAAGCACGCAGATCGGCGGGGTGCTGGAGGTGATCAGTTCGATCGCCGAGCAGACCAACCTGCTGGCGCTGAACGCCGCCATCGAAGCCGCACGCGCCGGTGATCAGGGCCGAGGCTTCGCCGTGGTCGCAGACGAAGTCCGCCTGCTGGCCCAGCGCACGCAGAAATCAACGGCGGAAATCCAGGCGATGATCGAGCGCCTGCAAGCCCATTCGGACGCTGCAGTGAAAGTGATCGCTGACAGCAGTCGTTCGTCGCAGCTGACCATCGAACAGGCCAACCTGGCCGGCCAGAGCCTGACGTCGATCAGCCAGGCACTGCGCAACCTCAACGGCCTCAACGCCTCGATCGCCAGCGCCACCCTTGAGCAATCCCACGTGGTGGAAGACATCAACCAGAACGTCACCCAGGCCGCACAACTCTCCCAGAGCACGGCGGTGGCGGCGGAACAGTCCAGCGCGGCGAGCAACCAGCTCAAGGGGTTGAGTGAGCAGTTGAATGGGTTGTTGAAGCAGTTTCGGGTTTAAGCGACTGACGCCTTCCCGGCTAAAGCCGGTCCTACAGGGGTCGTACTAGCCAGTGCCATCGGATGTACGCAATGCTCTGCGTAGGACTGGCTTTAGCCGGGAAGAGGCCCGTTTTGACGCCATCAGATGTGCGGTGCGGCGCCTCACAGGTTGCGCTCCTGAGCGCTTTGTCCCACGCTCTGCCGACCTTGCACGCGGAACGACCCCATGGACAGCAACATCAGCTGGCGCGAACAGCTACGCATCATCGTTTTTCAAAGTGACACCAAACCCGGCCGACGCTTCGACAAGATTCTGCTGGTGCTCATCCTCTGCAGCTTGCTCGTGGCGATCATCGACAGCATCGAGGCCGTGCACCGCAATTACGCCGCGCCATTGGCCTGGGTCGAGTGGACCTTCACCTTCATCTTCGCGGTCGAGTACCTGGTGCGCCTGTACTGCTCGCCCAAACCCCTCAAATACGCGTTCAGCTTCTACGGCCTGATCGACCTGCTGGCGATCGTGCCGGGCATTCTGGCGATCTATTACAGCGACGCGCAGTACCTGCTGATCGTGCGCGTGGTGCGCATGCTGCGGATCTTCCGGGTGCTCAAGCTCAGCCCGTATCTGAAACAAGCCAACTACCTGCTCGCCGCCCTGCGTGGCAGCAAACAGAAGATCATCGTGTTTCTCGCCACCGTGTCGACGCTGGTGACGGTGTTCGGCACCTTGATGTACGTCGTCGAAGGCCCGGAGCACGGCTTTACCAGCATTCCCAAGGGCATCTACTGGGCGATCGTCACCCTGACCACGGTGGGCTTTGGCGACATCGTGCCGAGAACACCGATCGGGCAGATCCTCTCGTCGCTGGTGATGATCACCGGTTACTCGATCATCGCCGTGCCGACCGGGATTTTCACCGCCGAACTGGCCAATGCCATGCGCGGCGATCAGCTGCAGCACGACTGCCCGGTCTGCGCCAAGAACGCCCATGAGCCTAACGCGGCGTTCTGTTCGCGCTGCGGCAATGCGCTGTTCCCCAAGCTCGGCGCGATCGCTGGACCGGCCAATGCAGAACCCGACATAAGCACATGAGTTTTTGATCTATTGGGGGGCTGGCGACTTTGGTTATAGTCGCCAGCCATTGGCCCTCTCGTCTGGTTCTAACAACGGCTCTTTCAAGAGCGAATCGATAAACGCCTCATGCTCAACGCCACAAGGAATCCACAGTGAAAAAGATCTTCGCCGCTTCCCTGCTCGCCGCAGGACTGGCGCTGGGCAGCGCTGCACAGGCCGCCGCGCCATCGCTGCTCAACGTGTCGTATGACGTGATGCGCGATTTCTACAAGGACTACAACGCCGCGTTCCAGAAGCACTGGAATGCAGAGCACCAAGAGACCCCGACGATTCAGATGTCCTTTGGCGGGTCGAGCAAACAGGCGCGTTCGGTGATCGACGGCCTGCCGGCCGATGTCATCACCATGAACATGGCCACTGACATCAACGCGCTGGCCGATAACGGCGAGCTCGTGCCCAAGGACTGGGTCACTCGCCTCCCGAACAACAGCGCGCCGTTTACCTCGGCCACGGTGTTCATCGTGCGCAAGGGCAACCCGAAGGCGTTGAAGGACTGGCCGGACCTGGTCAAGGAGGGCGTTGAAGTCGTGGTGCCCAACCCGAAAACCTCCGGCAACGGCCGCTACACCTACCTGTCGGCGTGGGGCTATACGCTGAAGAAGGGTGGCGATGAAACGGCGGCCAAGAAGTTCGTCGGCGAGTTGTTCAGCCATGTGCCCGTCCTCGACACCGGTGGCCGTGGCGCGACCACCACGTTCATGACCAACCACATCGGCGACGTGCTGGTGACCTTCGAAAACGAAGCGGAGATGATCGCCCGCGAATTTGGTCGCGATCAGTTCGAAGTGGTCTACCCGAGCGTCTCCGCTGAAGCTGAGCCGCCTGTGAGCGTGGTGGACAAGGTGGTCGACAAGAAAGGCACCCGCGCGGTGGCCGAGGAATACCTGAAGTACCTGTGGTCGCCAGAAGGCCAGGAAATCGCGGCCAACAATTACCTGCGCCCACGGGACCCGGCAGTGCTGGCCAAATACACCGACCGCTTCCCGAAAGTGGATTTCCTGTCAGTGGAAAAAACCTTCGGCGACTGGCGCACCGTGCAGAAGACCCACTTCAATGACGGTGGGGTGTTTGATCAGATCTACCCGGCCAAGTAAGGCCCCCGGCTTAGTACGCCAAGATCAAGAGCGTCTGCCTAGGGGCAGACCGTTTCGCCTTCGGCGAGTTACTTGATAAAGCCCCAAGTAACCAAGGGCTTTTGCTCCTGGTTGGGCCCCTCGTTCCTCGGGGTTCCTTCACTCCGGTCTTGCTCCGTGGGCCCGCGCCGAACGGACATCCATGTCCTGACGGCGCTCTCGCCGCATCCATGCGGCTCGGCCCACTGCGCAAAACCTGCGTTCAGCCTGCACCCAAGTCGCGATGGGTGTCGTCTGGGCGTTAGGTGTTTGAAGATCAAGATCAAAAACAGATCAAGGGCTTCCCGGCTGAAGCCGGTCCTACGAGTGCGCGGTGTTCCGGTGATCTTTGATCGTTCCCCCGCTCCGCGTGGGAATGCATCCCGTGACGCTCCGCGTCACCTCTCCAGGCCTAAATGCGGGTCGTCTGAGGGACGCGGAGCGTCCGGGGCGGCGTTACCACGCAGAGCGTGGGAACAATCAGAATTGATGGTGAGCAACCCGGCCTCTTCCCGGCTGAAGCCGGTCCCACTAACAGACCTCGCACGTCCGTAGGAGCGGCTTCAGCCAGGAAGCTTTTGATCTGCTTTTGATCTTCATACGCAAAAGGCTCAAACACCGCCAAACGCGACTTTGGTGCAGGCCGAGCGCAGACGACGCGCAGTGGGCCGAGCCGCATGGATGCGGCGAGAGCGCCGTCAGGACATGGATGTCCGTTCGGCGCGGGCCCACGGAGCGTCGTCGGAGTGAGGGTACTCCGACGAAGGAGGAGCCCAACCAGGAGCAAGCACCCTTGGTTACTTGGGGTGCTTTTCCAAGTAACTCGCCGAAGGCGAAACAGTCTGCCCCCAGGCAGACGCTCTTAATCTTGTCGCAGCAAGACTCAATTCCCGAACTGCTTACTCAACCCAGGCGGCACACCGCTGGCATCGGTCTCTTGCCACGGGCCACTTGGCGAAGTCGACCAGGTCCAGCCATCATTCCAGCGGTAGTACGTGCGCTGGCGATAGAACGTGTTCGGCACGTTATCCAGCACATGCACACCCAGACGCGCATCCCAGTGGCTGTTACCACCCGGCGGCGGCGCGAAGTGCGAAGACGTTTTCGGGCCGGGCGCAGGGATCGGCGTCGACGGCGGTGTCTGCGGCGCAGTGCGCGGGGTGCCGGGCTGCGGCGTTGGCGACGGACCAGGAACGGTCGGGATCGGTTCGGAACTCTGCGGCCCTGGATGCTGCACCGAACAGGCTGCGGTCAATCCCACCACCAGACTCAACAAGGCAAAACGGGCGACGCGATACATAAGGGCTCTCTACTCGCTGCGTTAACGGAGGTTACTGATCAGGGCTGTCGATGGTCAGGGTCTGCAGCGCCGTCACATTGCTCGGCAACGGCTGGCTGCGGCCGATCCATTCGCCCGCCGTGGGTTGACCGGCGCGGGACACCCGGGCCACGAGTTGGACTTCGGCGAAGTTCGACAGTTTCAGCTGCGGCATCATCGCGTCGGCGTCGCTCAGCTCGACCTCCACCGGCAAGTCGGCCACGGTCACGCGCTTGACCGCCAGCGGCGCCGGCGGGCCTGACACCGCGCGGGCGAACACAAACACCGTGTCGCCCGGCTGGACCTTGGCTTTCAACGCCGCAGACAGCGTGACACGCACCTTCATGCGTGCGGCCTGCACCGCCAACGGCTGGGTGTCTTCCAGCTTGCCGCCGCTTTGCACGAGCTTGTCTTTGGCACGTTTGATCCCGCCTTCCAGCGCCCCACGGGAGGGATCGTCCGGCGGCAACACGGCCAGCAAACGCGTCCAGTAACTGACTGCCTGATCAAACTGCTGGCTTTCAAACGCGTTGATGCCCATCAAGCCCAGGCTGGTGACTTCCTTGGGATTGAGCTTCAGCGCTTCTTCGGCAATCCCCTGAATCTGCGGGCTCCAGGCCTTGTTGCCAGCGAAATACAGCGCCTGGGCCCATTGCCCCAGCAGTTCGGGCTGACGGCCGGCCAGCTTGGCCGCGCGCTCGAACATCCGCGCGGCATCGGCCGGGCGATCCTGGGCCATGTAGGTCCGCGCAAGGAAGTACGCGCTCTCGGCGGAATCCGGCTGCGCCTTGACCGCACGCTCCAGCCGCTCGGTCATCTGCGCCAGCGAACCCGGCGGCTGGGAGAACTCTCGGGTCAGCTCGACCTTGTCCGATGCGCCGAAATGCAGATACAGGCCCAACGCCAATACCGGGACCAGAATCGCGGCGAGCAGCGGCAGCGGCTTGCCCAGGCGCGAAACCCGCTCGCCCTCCACGCCTTCGGTGTCGGCGAGCAATTCACGGGCAGCCTCGGCACGAACGCCGTCCAGTTGCGCCACCGAGAGCACGCCCTCCTCCTGCTGCGCTTGCAGCTCGGCGATGCGCTCCTGATACAAGGCGACGTTGAGGGCGGTGCGATCTTCTTCAGTTTGTACGCGGCGGCCGCGCACCACCGGGATCAGCAGAAAACTCAGGGCCACCAGCAACAGCAGGCCGGCGGCCATCCAGAAATCGATCATTCGCGGTTTTTATCCAGCAAGTGGGCGAGGCGCTGACGCTCCTCGTCGGAAAGCACATCGGCGTCTTCGCGGCCTGAGCGACGGCGGCGCACGACGATCACACCAATCAACACCGCGCCAACCGCCAGCAGCCCGGCCGGGCCGAACCAGAGGAGCCAGGTGTGGGCATTGAGCTCGGGCTTGTAGCGCACGAACTCGCCATAGCGATCGACCATGAAATCGATGATCTGCTGATTGCTCCGGCCTTCGCCGAGCATGCGGTAGATCTCTTTGCGCAGGTCTGCGGCGATGGGCGCATTGGAATCGGCGATGTCCTGATTCTGGCATTTCGGGCAGCGCAGCTCGCGAGTCAGCTCGGTATAGCGGGCACGCTCGGCGTCGTCCTTGAAGGTGTAGGCATCAATCGCCGCCTGAGCAACACCTGCAAAACCGAGCGCCAACACCGCAGCAGCAGCCCATCGCCGCACTCCCTTGAGGAGCAAGCCAGCAGACACACCGCCGAACCCCTGTGGGAGCGAGCTTGCTCGCGAAGAGGCCCGACCAGCCGGCACATCATCGCGCCTGATCATGGCTTACCCTCATCCACCAGCGCCTGATACTGGCCCGCCAGCTTCTCGCGCCAGACCGTCTCGTCGATCACGCCGACATGCTTGTAGCGAATGACACCCTTGGCATCGATCAAAAAGGTCTCCGGCGCGCCATACACACCCAGATTCAACCCCAGGCTGCCGGCCTCATCGTTGATGTTCAGCTGATACGGGTCGTGAAACGCCTTGAGCCACTTCTGCGCCTCGGCATTAACGTCCTTGTAGTTGACGCCGTAGATCACCACGCCCTGTTGCGCCAGCTTGGTCAGCACCGGGTGCTCGACGCGGCAGGCCACGCACCAGGTGCCCCAGACGTTAACCAGTGCCGGTTTGCCAAGCAGGTCGGCGCGGGTCAGCGGCTTGCCGTCCTGCACCGCGGGCAGGCTGAACTCAGGGAAGGGTTTGCCGATCAGCGCCGACGGCAGTTCCGATGGATCCAGATACAAACCCCGGTACAGCAACCCCGCCATGCCGAGGAACAACACCAGCGGCGCCAGCAACATCCAGCGTTTCATACCGCCGCTCCCGTCATGCCCAGTGCGTCGCGCACTTTCGCGCGGACTTTGACGCGATATCGTTTATCCAGCGCCGCCAGCACCCCGCCCAGCGCGGTGATCAACCCGCCAAACCAGATCCAGCGCACGAACGGCTTGACGTGGACACGCACCGCCCACGCGCCGTTTTCCAGCGGTTCGCCCAGCGCCACGTACAGATCGCGGGTGAAACCGGCGTCGATACCGGCCTCGGTCATCATCGAACGCTGCACGGTGTACAGGCGTTTTTTCCGGGTGCAGCACGGTGATTTCCTTGCCGTCTTCCAGCACGCGAAGGGTACCGCGATCGGAGGTGAAATTCGGGCCCTGATAATGCTGAGCGCCCTCGAACACAAACGTGTAGCCGCCCAGGTCCACCGATTCTCCGGGGGCCATGCGCAGGTCACGTTCCGCGCTGTTCTGGCTGGACAGCACCACGCCCAGCGCCAGCACCGCGATGCCGAGGTGCGCCACTTGCATGCCCCAGTAACTGCGGGTCAGCGAACGCATGCCTTTGAGCAGGCCTTTGTGCCGCGTCTTGTCGAACAGGTCGCGCACGCCGGCCAGCAGCACCCAGGCCGCGAGCAAACAGGTGGCAAGCACCGCCCAGTGGAAGTCGGCCATGGCAAACCCGGCGATCACCGCCAGCACCGCGCTGCCCACCAACACCGGCGCGAGCATGCCCATAAGCCATTTGACCGGCGTGTCCTTCCATCGCACCAGCACGCCCACCGCCATCACCGCCATGAGCAAGCCCATCAGCGGCACGAACAACGCGTTGAAATACGGCGGGCCGACCGACATCTTCGCCCCGCTCAGCGCATCCAGCACCAGCGGGTACAGGGTGCCGAGCAGAATCATCGACGCGGCCACCACCAGCACCAGGTTATTGCCCAGCAGCAAAGTTTCCCGCGACCACAGGCCAAAACCGACGTGGCTCTTCACCACTGGCGCGCGGAGAGCGAACAGGGTCAGTGAGCCGCCGACCACCATCAGCAGAAAGATCAGGATGAACACGCCACGGGCCGGGTCGGAGGCGAAGGCATGGACCGACGTCAGCACGCCGGAGCGCACCAGGAAGGTGCCCAGCAGGCTCAACGAAAACGCCGCAATGGCCAGGAGCACGGTCCAGCTTTTGAACACGCCGCGCTTTTCGGTGACCGCCAGGGAGTGAATCAGCGCCGTGCCCACCAGCCATGGCATGAACGAGGCGTTTTCCACCGGGTCCCAGAACCACCAGCCGCCCCAGCCCAATTCGTAATAGGCCCACCACGAACCCAGGGTGATGCCAACGCCGAGGAAGGCCCAGGCGACGATGGTCCACGGCCGCGACCACCGCGCCCACGCTGCATCAAGACGACCGCCAAGCAACGCGGCGATGGCGAAGGCAAACGCCACGGAAAAACCGACATAACCCATGTACAGCATCGGCGGGTGAACGATCAGGCCAATGTCTTGCAGCAACGGGTTGAGGTCGCGCCCGTCCTGGGGAATCTGCGGCAGGATGCGGCTGAACGGGTTGGAGGTGAGGATCAGAAACAGCAGAAAGCCGACGCTGATCATGCCCATCACGGCCAGGACACGGGCGAGCATGACCTGGGGCAATTGCCGGGAAAAGATCGACACGGCGAAGGTCCAGCCACCGAGGATCAGCGCCCAGAGCAGCAACGAGCCTTCGTGCGCCCCCCACACGGCGCTGAACTTGTAGTACCAGGGCAGCGCGCTGTTGGAGTTTTCGGCGACGTAGGCCACGGAAAAGTCATCAACCATGAACGCGTGGGTCAGGCAGCCAAAGGCAAACACCAGAAAGGCAAACTGCCCCCATGCGGCGGGCTGGGCGAGGCTCATCCACAGGCGGTCGCCGCGCCAGGCGCCCATCAGCGGCACGACGGCCTGCACGATGGCGAAGCACAGGGCCAAAATCATGGCCAAGTGGCCGAGTTCGGGAATCATCGTTTACCCCTGTTTGTCCGGGAGAGCGGCGGGCGTGGCGGCGGGTGCGGGCTGGCCGCTGTCTTTCAGCGCTTTCGCGACTTCCGGCGGCATGTATTTCTCGTCGTGTTTGGCCAGCACTTCATCGGCGACAACCACGCCGTCGGCATTGAGCTTGCCGAGGGCGACGATCCCCTGCCCTTCACGGAACAGGTCCGGCAGGATGCCGCGATAGGTGATGGGCACCGACTTGTTGAAATCGGTGACGGCAAACGTCACGTCCAGGGAATCCGGCGAGCGCTGCAGCGAGCCCTGGACCACCATGCCGCCGGCGCGAATCCGCGTGTCACGGGGCGCTTCGCCGCTGGCGATCTGAGTCGGGGTGTAGAACAGGTTGATGTTTTCCTTCAGCGCGCTGAGTGCAAGGCTGACCGCGATGCCGACCCCGGCGAGGATCGCCAGGATGATCAACAGGCGCTTTTTTCGCAGCGGATTCACGTAATGCTCTCCCGGCGCAGACGGCGCGCCTCTTGTTGCAGGTAACGCCGACGCGCGAAAACCGGTGCCAGGACATTGATCGCCAGCACGGTGAAACAGATGCCATAGGCCGACCAGACATACAGCCCGTGCTTGCCCATGGCGAGAAAATCACTGAAAGACTCGAAGCTCATCGTTCGGCTCCGTGGCGAGGGGACGTGGTGTGGCCAAGGTGCTTCGCTACGGCCTCTTTGACCCAACCGGCGCGGGCCTCGCGCTTGAGCACGTCCAGGCGCATGCGCATCAGCAGCACCGCCCCGAAGAAGCAGTAAAACCCCAGCACGGTGAACAGCAGGGGCAGCCACATTTCAGCGGGCATGGCGGGCTTTTCCGTCAGGCTGAAGGTCGCGCCCTGGTGCAGGGTGCTCCACCACTCCACCGAGTATTTGATGATCGGGATGTTGATCACGCCGACAATCGCCAGCACGGCGCAGGCTTTGGCGGCGCTGTCGCGGTTGGTGATCGCGTTGCCCAGCGCGATCAGGCCGAAATACAGAAACAGCAGAATCAGCATCGACGTCAGCCGCGCGTCCCAGACCCACCACGACCCCCACGTCGGCTTGCCCCAGATCGCGCCGGTCACCAGCGCCAGGGCAGTCATCCACGCACCGATGGGCGCCGCGCATTGCAGGGCGACGTCGGCCATTTTCATCTTCCAGACCAGCCCGACCACGCCGCACACCGCCATCATCACGTAGCAGGACTGGGCCAGCATCGCTGCCGGCACGTGGATATAGATAATGCGAAAACTGTTGCCTTGCTGATAGTCCGGGGGCGCGAACGCCAGGCCCCAGACCACGCCAATGCCGATCAACAGCGCCGCAGCGATGCTCAGCCACGGCAGCAGACGGCCGCTGATGCCGTAAAACCATTTGGGCGAACCGAGTTTGTGGAACCAGGCCCAACTCATGCCGCCTTTAGCCTTGGCGCTTGTGTTCATCACGCTGCCTTTTCATCACGGTGCTCTTTATAACGGTGCGTCTCAGCACGAGTTGCTGTCAGGGCAAGGCGCTTCTTATGGCTGAAGCGTCCGTGACCTGCCGACGGAAAAACTGTCCGCTCGGTCAGGGTGCGATTATTCGCCAACGCTGATCTTCAAACCAGCGGCAATTGCAAAGGGCGTCAGGGTTACCGCCAGTGCGGTGAGGCTGCCAAGCCAAAGCAGATAACCGGTCGCGGGCATGCCCTCAAGGGCAGCCTGCAAGGCGCCGCTGCCGAGAATCAGCACCGGGATGTACAGCGGCAGAATCAACAGCGCCAACAGCAGACCGCCGCGCTTGAGCCCTACCGTCAAGGCCGCGCCCACCGCGCCAAGCAGGCTCAACACCGGTGTGCCCAGCAACAGCGACAGCAGCAACACCGGCAAACACGCGGTGGGCAGGCCGAGCATCAGTGCCAGCAGCGGGGACAGCAGAACCAGTGCCAGCCCGGAAAACGCCCAGTGCGCCAGCACCTTCGCCAGCACCAGCAGCGCCAGCGGTTGCGACGACAGCACCCATTGTTCGAGGGAGCCGTCTTCGAAATCACTGCGGAACAGGCCGTCCAGTGACAGCAGCACGGACAACAGCGCGGCCACCCACACCAACCCCGGCGACAGCCGCTGCAGCAGTTGCGTGTCAGGGCCGACGGCCAGGGGAAACAGGGCGATGACGATGGCGAAGAACACCAGCGGGTTGAGCAGTTCGGCCGGGCGCCGAAACAGCAGGCGCGCTTCGCGGGCGATCAACAGGGTGAACACGTGACTCATGCCGCCCACTGCCCCAGGTCCAGCTCGCGATAACCAGAGGGGGTGCGACTCAGCGTGTGGTGAGTGGTCAGGACCACGGCGCCGCCCTTTTCACAGTGAGCGGCCAGGTGCGCTTCCAGTTGGGCGACACCCTGCTTGTCCAGCGCCGTGAAGGGCTCGTCAAGCATCCACAGGCCGGGGCCCGGCAAATACAGGCGGGCCAGTGCCACCCGACGGCGCTGGCCGGCCGACAAGGTATGGCACGGCACGTCTTCAAACCCGCGCAGGCCGACCGCTTCGAGGGCGCGCCAGATCTCGGCGGCCGCCACGGGGGTGTGCAGTGCGCAGAGCCAGGCGAGGTTCTCCAGGGGTGTGAGCACGTCTTTGATGCCGGCGGCGTGGCCGATCCACAGCAGGTGGCGGGTCAGTTCGCTACGCTGGCTGGCAAGGGGCTTGCCGTCGAGGAGCACATCGCCGGCGGTGGGCTGCATCAGTCCGCACAACAGGCGCAGCAGGCTGGTCTTGCCGCTGCCGTTGGGGCCGCTGATCTGCACCATGTCGCCCGCGCTCAGCCGCAATTCGAGATGCTCGAACAGCAGGCGCCAGTCACGCTCGCAAGTCAGCGCCACGGCTTCAAGAACGGGGATCGGCATCGGGACCTTCTTTTCGGTAGCAGCGGCACGGCGGTTCAAGTCGGGATCATGACGGCCGTTATACTGGTGCAGCTTAACGGTGGACCGCCGACGCAGTCGGTGCCGGATTATACATACCCGGGCCCGCCACCCAGAGCGCAAATTCACCGAGTCGGGATCTGATGACAGGCGATATACCCAATCTTTCTCCAGTAAACGTGGCCACGGCCTTGCTGCGCGCAGGTGTGCCGGCGGGCGAAGTGCTCAAGCTGATGGAGCCGCGCGAAGGGCTGTTGTCCTCAGGTCAGGTGGCCAGCGCTGAAGTGGTGAGCCTCAAGCAACTGGGGCAGGACTTTCAGCTCTTGCTCAAACTGACCATGGACAACGGCCGGCAAACCACCCTGCCCGTCAGCAGTTCGCTGCCGCTGACGCCGGGCACCAGCGTCAACGTCGCCCAGGGCTCGGCCGACACCCTGACCATCAGCGTGCAGGACCTGCAGAAAGCCGCCACCAACAGCCTGACCAGCATCGACACGCGGCAACTGCCCGCTGGCACGCTGCTGCAAGGCAAAGTGCTGACCACTCAGGTGGCGGCGCAGAATGTCGCGCAGTTGGCGGGGCAATCCCCCGGGCAATCGTCGGGCGGGGCGCAGCCGGCGAATTACCGCTCCATCGTCATCCTGCTCAACACGGCCCTGGCCGGCACCAGCCTGACCGTCGACAGCCCGCAGCCGTTGCGGGTCGGCAGTCTGCTCAGCGCCCAGGTGCAGAACAGTCAGGCGCTGAATTTCGTCGCCCTGCCCAATCGTCTGGATGAACTGGCCCTGGCGCAGCAGTTGTCGACACAACAAAGCCGGCAGGGCTCGCTGCAGGGCCTGATCACCGCCCTGCAGAACCTGCCGCCACCGGCCGATGGCGACAACCTTTCGCCGTCACTGCGGGCCAGCATCGAGCAACTGTTGGCCGATCTGCCGGACGTCCCGCAGATGACCACTGCCAAGGGCGTGGCCCAGGCGCTGAATGCCAGCGGCCTGTTCATGGAACCGCGTTTGCTGGCCGGGCAGAACCCGACGCTGGTGCCGGACATGAAAGCCAACCTGCTGCGCCTGATCACGCAAATTCTGCCGGGCCTGCCGGACAGCGTCAGTTACAGCGCTGCCGCCGCCGGCAACACCCTGGCGCGGGCGATGCCCAGCGTGTTGCGCAGCGCCTTCGGCACCTTGGGGCTGGTGGCGCCGCCGAGCGAAACGATCAACTTCCCATTACCACCGCGCACCCTCGGCCATCCGGAAAGCAAAGACGATCTGGAGATGCTGTTGAAACTGGCGGCGGGGGCGATATCGCGGCTGCAGAGCCATCAGTTGGGTGGCCTGAAGCAAACCCGGACCCATGCCGACGGCACCCAGGTGACCACCTGGCAGCTGGAGATCCCGATGCGCAACGCCCACGACATCGTGCCGTTGCAGGTCAAGGTTCAGCGCGAGGAGACGCCCGAGCGCGATGAGCATGCCGATACGCCGGCGCAGGAAGCCAGGGAGCGAGAAAAACTCTGGCGGCTGGAGTTGGCGTTTGATCTGGAGCCTCTCGGCCCGTTGCACGTGCAGGCGCAACTGATTGCCGGCAGCATCGCCAGCCAGTTATGGGCTGAACGCGAAGGCAGCGCCGAGTTGATTTCCAGCGAGCTGGGCAATCTGCGTGCGCGCCTGGTGGCATGCGGTCTGAACGTCAAGGAACTGGAATGCAATCGCGGCGTACCGCCCCAGGGGCCACGCGCCGTGCTCGAACAACGCTGGATCGACGAGAACGCCTGATGAGCAGACCCGAACAGACACCGCGTCAGGCCATTGCCCTCAGCTACGACGGCCACCAGGCCCCGACGCTGACGGCCAAGGGCGACGACACCCTGGCGGAAGCCATTCTGGCGATTGCCAGGGAGTACAAGGTGCCGATCTACGAAAACGCCGAACTGGTGAAAATGCTCGCCCGCCTGGAACTGGGCGACAGCATTCCTCAGGAGCTGTACCTGACCATCGCGGAAATCATCGCGTTTGCCTGGCACTTGAAAGGCAAGTTTCCGGTGGGCTTTGACCCGAATGCAGGGCCGGTGGAGCGGGATATCACCCCTCGGTGAAATATGCACGGCGCCTTAACGGACGCCTTCCCGGCTAAAGCCGGTCCCACTAAAAAACGCGTACCCGGCAGGACCGGCTTCAGCCGGGAAGACATCAGTCGCATCATCCGGAATTCGCGATTCCCGCCATTCAGGCGCCCCGATTGCCGCCATGCATCTTGGTCATCAGCTGCGCTTCGGCCTGGGTCAGGCCGCAGGATTGGGTGAGCTCGTCGATGCTGGCGCCCATCCCGACCAGGCGGGCGGCCTGGGCGAAGGACAGCGTGGAAGGATCGCGCTGCTCGAGGGCAGTGATCTTGTCCGGCAGCAGGGCGATGGTGGAACGCAACTCGTGCAGTTCCTCACCCATTTTCACCGTGCCACCCTGGTAATTTTCCAGGCGCCGGGCCAGCTCACGGATGCGCTGATCACGCAGCGAATCCGCTTCCAGCTGCTGCACGGCCAGCGTGCGCAAGCGTTTGGTGTGGGCCATGAACATCGCGACGCTCGCGACCCACAACACCGCCAGAAAAATGACCGCTACATCAAGAATCAATCAGATGTTCTCCAGCTCGGACCACTCTTCCTCGGACATCATCTTGTCCAGTTCCACGAGGATCAGCAGTTCGCCGTTCTTGTTGCACACGCCCTGGATGAATTTGGCGGATTCGTCGTTGCCCACGTTCGGCGCGGTTTCGACTTCCGACTGACGCAGGTAAACCACTTCAGCCACGCTATCGACCAGGATCCCGACCACTTGCTTGTCGGCCTCGATGATCACGATACGCGTGTTGTCGCTGACTTCAACCGGCGGCAGACCAAAGCGCTGACGGGTGTCGATGACAGTGACGACGTTGCCGCGCAGGTTGATGATCCCCAGCACGTAGCTTGGCGCGCCCGGGACCGGTGCGATCTCGGTGTAGCGCAGCACTTCCTGAACCTGCATCACGTTGATGCCATACGACTCATTGTCCAGGCGGAAGGTGACCCATTGCAGAATCGGATCTTCGGAACCCTGTGCTGACGACTTCTTCATACCCCTAACCCCTTGCGTGTTGTGCCGTGCGGTCGACGATTCGTACGCCGGCCTGTGTTTATGTGATGTGCGTGATGACTGATGCTATTTGCGCGTGTGCATGTGCTTGACCGCGCCACTGGCGATCAGCTCGGCCAGCTCGGAAACGTCCAGCAGCGCACACATGTGCTCGATCACCGTCCCGGCAAGCCAGGGCCGCTGACCACGGTGGGTGCGCCATTTGATTTCATTGGGGTCCAGGCGCAACGAGCGGCTGACCTGGTGCACGGCCAGCCCCCATTCATAGCCCTGAACCGAGATCACGTATTGCAGGCCCTGACGGAAATCGTCGCGGTACCGGTCCGGCATGATCCAGCGCGCGGTGTCCAATACCTTCAGGTTGCCCGCCTGGCTGGGCAGGATCCCGAGGAACCAGTCCGGCTGGCCGAACAGCGGCGTCAGATCATGGCCCGCCAGTGGGTAAATCGAACCCAGACACACCAGCGGCACCGCGAGGGTCAGACCGGCGACGTCGAACAGCAGGCATTCGAACGGCTCGGCAGCCCAGGCCGGGCGCTCATCGCCGGTGGGCGGAGGCGTCGGTGTGCGCTGGGCAGACAGATGCACGTCAACCACCGGCTCGACCAGGGCCACTGGTGGTTCTTCCACCACCCGGGCCTCAAGGGCCGGGCTCTCAACCGCAGGCTCGACCTCCGGCATGATGACCGGCGGCAGAATCACCGGTGGCATCACCACTGGCCGTTCCATCACCCGCGCGGCGGCCGGTTCAGGCTGAGCCGTATAGGCCAGCGACACCGGCGCAGGCCGGCTCATCGGAGCTGGCTGGGACGCCGGCAGCCCAGGGGGCAACGCGGCAGCCACAGCCGCCGCTACCGCGGAACGCATGCGTGCGTCATGGGCCTGCTCTTCGAGCACGGCCGCTTGAAATTCATCGACGGACTCGACGACCTGCAACTCCTCGGTCGCGTCAAACAGCAACGCGTCAAGGTAGTTCTGCAGCGCCAGTTGTGGTCGTGTAGCGATGTCCAGGGGGCGGTTCATACGGGAGCCCGAAAAGTAGTGATGCGATTGCCGCCTGAAACAGATATCGGCTGCATAGCCGATGGACTTGAGCGTGCAGACGCGCCGCTCGACAAATAATGATCAGCGGACACTCAGGCCACCTGCCCGACAAGCTGTTCGGTGAGCATGTGTTTGAGCAACGCGCGGTAGGCCAGCACGCCACGGCTCTTGTTGTCGAACTGCGAAGGCGTCACGCCGGCGCGGCTGGCATCGCGCAACCGCGTGTCGACCGGAATGAACGCATTCCAGACGTGGTCCGGATAACTGTCACGCAGCAGCTTGAGGGTGCTCATCGACGCCTGGGTGCGGCGGTCGAACAGCGTCGGGACGATGGTGTACGGCAGCGGCACCTTGCGCGAACGATTAATCATCGCCAGCGTATTGACCATCCGCTCCAGGCCCTTCACCGCCAGGAATTCAGTCTGCACCGGGATCGCCAGTTGCTGGCTCGCCGCCAGGGCGTTGACCATCAACACGCCGAGCAACGGCGGGCTGTCGATGATCGCGTAATCGAAGTCCTGCCACAGCTGCGCCAGACTCTTGGCAATCACCAGCCCCAGGCCGCTCTGCCCCGGCGACTGGCGCTCAAGGGTGGCCAGCGCGGTGCTCGACGGCAGCAGGGAAATACGTTTGTCACTGGTCGGCAGCAGCAGCTGGCCAGGCAACCCTTCAGGCACCACGCCCTTGTTGAGGAACAGGTCGAAGCTGCTGTGTTCCAGCGTATCGGGATCTTGCCCGAAATAGCTGGTCATCGAGCCATGGGGATCGAGATCCACCACGACCACGCGCTTGCCCGCCTCTGCCAGCAAGCCGGCTAAAGCGATGGAGGTGGTGGTCTTGCCGACCCCGCCTTTCTGATTGGCTACTGCCCAGACTCTCATGTACTCGTTTTCCCCCCGACCAAAGCGACGACCGGGTTTAAGGGGCAGATGACGAAGATTTGACGCCTTGCGGCGGCTTGGCCGGGACCGGTGCAGTTTGTGTGCCAGCACGGCGCAGCGCAGCATCCGGTTTTGCATTGGCCGTGGTGCCCGAGCCCGTGAGGCTGCGGCGCACGTCCAGGTTGCGCGAGATCACCAGCACCACGCGGCGGTTGCGCGCGCGGCCGTCAGCGGTGGCGTTGGAGGTCAGCGGCTGAAATTCGCCGTAACCGACCGAGGCCAGCCGCGCCGGGTTGATCCCGTCCATGGCCAGCATGCGCACGATGCTCGATGAACGCGCCGACGACAGCTCCCAGTTGGTCGGGAACTGCCCGGTGTTGATCGGCTGGTTATCGGTGAAGCCTTCGACGTGTACGGGGTTGTCGAACGGCTTGATGATTTTCGCGACCTTGTCGATCAGGTCGAACGCCTGGTTGCTCGGCATCGCGTCGCCGCTGCCGAACAGCAGACTGGAGTTGAGCTCGATCTCGATCCACAGCTCATTGCCACGCACGGTCATCTGCTTGGAAGCGATCAGGTCACCGAACGCCGCGTTGACGTCATCGGCAATCGATTTCAGCGGGTCGTCCGCAGCCTGACCCAGGGCGGCGTCGGTCTGGTCGCTGTCCTGAACCAGCGGGTCGGCGGGTCGTACGGTCTGCGGTTTCTGCTCGCCAATGGGGATCGGCCTGACACTGCGCTCAGGCTCATTGAAGACCCCGACCAGCGCCTCGGAGAGCACCTTGTATTTGCCTTCGTTCAGCGACGAGATGGAATACATGACCACGAAAAAAGCGAACAGCAAGGTGATGAAGTCCGCGTAGGACACCAGCCAGCGTTCGTGATTTTCGTGCTCTTCGTGGCGACGTCGGCGGGCCATCAGTCCATCACTCCATGAAGCCTTGCAGCTTCAGTTCGATCGAGCGCGGGTTCTCGCCTTCGGCAATCGAGAGCAGGCCTTCGAGGAGCATTTCGCGGTAGCGCGACTGGCGGATCGCCACGGCCTTGAGCTTGTTCGCCACCGGCAGAAGAAACAGGTTGGCAGACGCTACGCCATAAATGGTGGCAATAAACGCGACAGCGATACCGCTGCCCAGTTGATTGGGGTCGGCCAGGTTGCCCATCACATGGATCAGGCCCATGACGGCGCCGATGATGCCTATCGTGGGCGCATAGCCGCCCATGCTTTCGTAGACCTTCGCGGCCTGAATGTCGCGGCTTTCCTGGGTGATGAAGTCCACTTCCAGAATGCCGCGAATGGCCGCCGGTTCAGCGCCGTCGACCAGCAGTTGCAGGCCTTTGCGTGAATAGGCATCGGGCTCCGAGTCCGCCACGGCTTCGA
Source organism: Pseudomonas sp. AK106 (assembly GCF_053903055.1). Lineage (NCBI taxonomy): Bacteria > Pseudomonadati > Pseudomonadota > Gammaproteobacteria > Pseudomonadales > Pseudomonadaceae > Pseudomonas > Pseudomonas sp. AK106. Next base: position 1,886,159 of record NZ_CP096426.1, on the reverse strand, counting down.
GGCCCAGCAGGCCCTCTTTGCGCGCAGTGAGACTCCAGGACACGACGCGATCAATGCCGCCGGCCAGGTCGATGCGTGGCGGAAACAGAATCCAGATGAAGATCTGCATCGCCCGCTTGAACGCGCTCATGGGCGTCTGCACCAGGCAGGCCGCCAGCGTACCGCCAAGCACGATCAGCGCGGCCGGGCCGTTGAGCAAGGCGCCCAGATGCCCGCCTTCCAGGAAGTTGCCGCCAATGATCGCGACGAACGCCAGGATGATCCCTATGAGCGTCAAGACATCCATCAGCTGCAGGCCTCCACCAGGTGGCGCCCGATGTCGTCGAGGCTGTAAACGGCGTCGGCCAGTTCGGCTTTGACGATCGCCATGGGCATGCCGTAAATCACGCAGCTGGCTTCGTCCTGCGCCCAGATCTGGCTGCCGCTCTGCTTGAGCAGACGCGCGCCTTCACGGCCGTCAGCGCCCATCCCGGTGAGGACGACGGCGAGGACTTTGTCACTGTAGGATTTCGCCGCCGAGCCGAAGGTGATGTCGACGCACGGCTTGTAGTTCAGGCGCTCGTCGCCCGGCAGGATTTTCACCGCGCCGCGACCGTCGACCATCATCTGTTTGCCACCCGGGGCCAGCAGTGCCAGACCGGGACGCAGGAGGTCGCCGTCCTCGGCTTCCTTGACGCTGATGCGGCAGAGCTTGTCGAGGCGCTCGGCGAAGGCTTTGGTGAACGCGGCCGGCATGTGCTGGATCAGCACGATGGGCGCCGGGAAATTGGCCGGCAGTTGGGTCAGCACCCGCTGCAAGGCGACCGGGCCACCGGTGGACGTGCCGATCGCGACCAGTTTGTAGGCTTTGCGCTTGGGCGCAGCCGACGTCGGCGCGTGGTGATGGGACGCCGGTGCATGATGCTGCGGCGCTGGCGCGGCTGTACGCAGAGGCGCAGGGGCTGGCGCCGAACGTGACGGGCTCGGTGCGGCAGACGTGCTGCGCGGTGCCGGCGTTGAGGCGGAAGGTGCCGCTGCCGGCGCTGCGGCAGGCGTGCTGGTGTAACCACCGAAACGACGGTTGCTGCGGGAAATGCTGTGTACTTTCTCGCACAGCATCTGTTTGACCTTCTCTGGGTTGCGCGAGATGTCTTCGAAGTTTTTCGGCAGGAAATCCACGGCGCCAGCGTCCAGCGCATCGAGGGTGACTCGGGCGCCTTCGTGGGTCAGGGAGGAGAACATCAACACCGGGGTCGGGCAGCGCTGCATGATGTGACGGACCGCGGTAATGCCATCCATCATCGGCATTTCGTAGTCCATGGTGATCACGTCGGGCTTGAGGGCCAGGGCTTGTTCAATGGCTTCCTTGCCATTGGTGGCGGTACCGACCACCTGAATCGTGGGATCTGAAGAGAGAATTTCCGAAACACGACGTCGGAAAAAACCCGAGTCGTCCACGACGAGAACCTTGACTGCCATAAACACTCCAAAGAGCGCGCGCCACCCCTGAGGGTCGGCGCGCCCTGAATCACGTAGCTTGGGTCACATTGGCGATACGGGACAGGCCAGTGAGACCGGTTTTCGCGCTTAAAACAGGACCGGGTCTATTTGTAGGACCGGCTTTAGCCGGGAAAGCGTGAGATGTCACACCGCAAAATCCATGGTGTCCATACCGGCCCTTTCCCGGCTAAAGCCGGTCCTACTGAGAAGGCGTCGGGTTTCACACCACAAAATCGAGGGTGTTCACCCTGCCCTCTTCCCGGCTGAAGCCGGTCCTACAGAACATCGAAAGCCGCCTGCTTAAGCCGATCCTGCCTAACCAATCCGTCGTGCCGCGTAGCGCTTGAGCATGCTCGGGACATCGAGAATCAGTGCGATGCGACCGTCACCGGTGATGGTGGCGCCCGACATGCCCGGCGTACCTTGCAGCATCTTGCCCAGCGGCTTGATGACCACTTCTTCCTGGCCGACCAACTGATCCACCACGAAGCCGATGCGTTGCGTGCCGACCGACAGGATCACCACGTGACCTTCGCGCTGCTCCTCGTGAGCCGCCGAACTGACCAGCCAGCGCTTGAGGTAGAACAGTGGCAGCGCCTTGTCGCGGACGATGACCACCTCCTGACCGTCGACGACGTTGGTGGTCGACAGGTCCAGGTGGAAGATCTCGTTGACGTTGACCAGCGGGAACGCGAAGGCCTGATTGCCCAGCATGACCATCAGCGTCGGCATGATCGCCAGGGTCAGCGGGACCTTGATGACGATCTTCGAGCCCAAGCCCTTGGTCGAATGGATGTTGATCGAGCCGTTGAGCTGGGAGATCTTGGTTTTCACCACGTCCATGCCCACGCCACGCCCGGACACATCGGAAATCTCGGTCTTGGTCGAGAAGCCCGGTGCGAAGATCAGGTTGTAGCAGTCGGTGTCGCTGAGGCGATCCGCTGCGTCCTTGTCCATCACGCCACGCTTGACCGCGATCGCACGCAGGACCGCAGGGTCCATGCCTTTGCCGTCATCGGAAATCGACAGCAGGATGTGATCGCCTTCCTGTTCGGCCGAGAGAATCACACGACCGTTCCGGGCCTTGCCCGACGCCTCGCGCTCTTCAGGCGACTCGATACCGTGGTCGACCGCGTTGCGCACCAAGTGGACCAGCGGGTCGGCCAGGGCTTCGACGAGGTTTTTGTCCAGGTCGGTTTCTTCACCCACCAGTTCAAGGCTGATTTCTTTCTTCAACTGACGCGCCAGATCGCGAACCAGTCGCGGGAAGCGACCGAACACTTTCTTGATCGGCTGCATGCGGGTCTTCATGACCGCGGTCTGCAGGTCAGCAGTCACCACGTCCAGATTGGACACGGCCTTGGACATGGCTTCATCGGCGCTGTTGGCGCCCAGGCGCACCAGGCGGTTACGCACCAGCACCAGTTCACCGACCATGTTCATGATTTCGTCCAGCCGCGCGGTGTCGACGCGCACGGTGGTTTCGGCTTCAGCCGGCGGTTTTTCGCTGGCCGCCGGAGCAGCAGCACGCGCCGGAGCAGGCGCAGAGGCAGGCGTCGCTTTGGCCGGTGCCGCCGCAGCAGGCGTCGGTTTGGCGGGTTCGGCTTTGGCCACGGGCTCAGGCTTGTTGACCGGTGCAGCAGGCGCAGCCGGTGCCGCGGCGGCCACCGCAGGTTCGAACTTGCCTTTGCCGTGCAACTGGTCCAGCAGGTCTTCGAATTCGTTGTCGGTGATTTCGTCCGAGGCCGCCGCTTTCGACGGGGCCGCAGGTGCAACCGGCGCGGCAGGCGCAGCGGCAGCAGGAGCAGCATGAGCCGCGGCGTCAGGAGCAGCAGTACCAACGGCATCCGGCGAGAACGAGCCTTTGCCATGCAACTGATCCAGCAGCGACTCAAATTCGTCGTCAGTGATTTCGTCACTGGCCGGTGCGGCAGACGGCGTCACGGCCGCCGGCGGTTGCACGGCATCGACGGCGAACTGGCCTTTGCCATGCAACTGATCGAGGAGTGATTCGAATTCAGCGTCGGTGATTTCATCGCTGGCCGCAGCGCCCGCCGGTGTAGCGGGAGCCGCTGCGGCAGGTGCGGCTGCCGCAGGGGCAGAGGCAACCGGTGCAGGACCGCCCGCCGCTTGCGCCTTGACGGCGTTCAGCGAATCCAGAAGCTGTTCGAATTCAAGGTCGGTGATGTCTTCGGACGGCGCTTCAGCCACCGGCTCTTCGACCACCGGGGCTGCAGCCACTTCCTCTTGCGAAGCAGGCTCGGCCAGGCGAGCCAGCGCGGCCAGCAATTCAGGTGTGGCGGGGGTAACGCTGGAGCGCTCGCGCACTTGACCGAACATGCTGTTGACGGTGTCGAGTGCTTCAAGGACCACGTCCATGAGCTCCGAGTCGACGCGGCGTTCACCCTTGCGCAGGATGTCGAACACGTTCTCGGCGATATGACAGCATTCAACCAGCTCGTTGAGCTGGAGGAAGCCGGCGCCCCCTTTTACAGTGTGAAAACCGCGAAAAATTGCATTGAGCAGGTCCGCATCGTCCGGCCGGCTTTCCAGCTCGACCAACTGCTCTGACAACAGCTCGAGAATCTCGCCGGCCTCTACCAGAAAATCCTGAAGGATTTCTTCATCGGCGCCGAAGCTCATTGGGGGGTGCTCCTAAAATTAACCGTCAAACCGATCCGGAGGCTGCACTGACGGCCTGCGCGCATTGCTTTCGTCGAAGCATTGGCGCGCGGGTCCAGCAGCCACTTTCACAGAAAACCTGAAGACCGAGACAGAATGACCGAATCAGAATCCGAGGCTGGATAGCAGATCGTCAACATCATCCTGTCCGGATACAACGTCTTCACGTTTATCGGCATGAATCTGCGGACCTTCACCCTTGGAGTGAAGTTTTTCTTGTTCTTTTTGCTGACGGAACATTTCCTGGTCGTGCTCGATGCCCGCGAAGCGGTCCACCTGGCTCGCCATGAGCACCAGCTTGAGCAGATTGCGCTCGACTTCGGTGACCAGCGTGGTCACGCGCTTGATCACCTGACCGGTGAGGTCCTGGTAATCCTGAGCGAGCAGAATGTCGTTCAGGTGCGCGGAGACTTCGGTGGTCTCTTTCTCGCTGCGGGTCAGGAACACATCGACGCGGCGGGCCAGATCACGGAACTCTTCGGCGCTGATTTCGCGGCGCATGAAGCGTCCCCAATCGGCGCTCAACGCCTTGGCGTCGTCACTGAGCCCGTGCATCAACGGCGTGCTCTGCTCCACCAGGTCCATGGTCCGGTTGGCCGCGTTTTCGGTCAGCCTGACCACGTACGACAGCCGCTCGGTGGCGTCGGTGATCTGGGAGACCTCCTCGGCCTGGGGCATGTTCGGGTCGATCTGGAAGTTGACGATCGCGCTGTGCAGCTCGCGCGTCAGTTTGCCGACTTCCTGATACAGGCCGCGGTCGCGGGTCTGGTTAAGCTCATGGATCAGTTGCACGGCGTCGCCGAACTTGCCTTTTTCAAGGCTCGCGACCAGCTCTTGTGCGTGTTTCTTCAGGGTTGACTCAAAGTCACCCATTGTCGAATCTTTGGAATCCATAGCGCCCTCGCAGCGGACATCAGCTATTGACGCGCTCAAATATTTTTTCGATTTTTTCTTTGAGCACTTGCGCGGTGAACGGCTTCACCACGTAGCCGTTCACACCGGCCTGAGCGGCTTCGATGATCTGCTCGCGCTTGGCTTCGGCAGTCACCATCAGCACCGGCAGACTGCGCAGACGCTCGTCGGCACGCACCTGACGCAACAGGTCGATGCCGGACATGCCCGGCATGTTCCAGTCAGTGACGAGGAAGTCAAAAGCGCCGCTTTGCAGCATGGGCAATGCGGTGAGTCCGTCATCTGCTTCGGCCGTGTTGGTGAACCCAAGGTCACGCAACAGGTTTTTTATGATCCGCCGCATCGTTGAGAAGTCATCAACGATGAGGATTTTCATGTTCTTGTCCAATTCGACCTCCAAGCAGTCTTTAACGCGTTCAGCACCTGAACGCGCGTCCAATCAATACCGGCTGTGCCGAACATGAAAAAGGGATTTCAATCGACCGGAACGAGCGCAGCGAAACCGGATCATCTACGACCCGGTTCGACCGACTCCTGCCGTGTCTCTTTTGCTTCCCGCTCACGTCTTGCACAGCCGGTCTTACAAGCAAAACACGCAGGCCTCATGGCCTGCGCCTGATTCACGAACGTGCGCGCCACTCGCCAAGACGACCGCGCAACCGCGCCGCGCATTGACTGTGCAGCTGGCTGACACGCGATTCGCTGACCCCCAGGACCTCACCGATTTCCTTGAGGTTCAGCTCTTCGTCGTAGTACAGCGACAAGACCAGGCGTTCACGTTCGGGCAAGTTGGCGATCGCCTCGGCCAGCGCGGCCTGGAAGCGCTCGTCTTCCAGATCCCGCGACGGTTCGAGGGACTGGCTCGCGCCGTCCTCGTGCAGCCCTTCGTGTTCGCCGTCCTGCAACAGGTCGTCGAAACTGAACAGGCGGCTGCCCAGGGTATCGTTCAAAATCCCGTAGTAATCGTCGAGACTCAATTCAAGTTCGGCAGCAACCTCGTGATCTTTAGCGTCACGGCCGGTTTTTGCTTCGATTGCACGAATCGCGTCGCTGACCATGCGCGTGTTGCGGTGGACCGAGCGCGGTGCCCAGTCCCCCTTGCGCACTTCGTCGAGCATCGCGCCACGGATACGAATACCCGCGTACGTCTCGAAACTGGCCCCTTTGGTGGAGTCGTATTTGGTCGAGACTTCAAGCAAGCCAATCATGCCCGCCTGAATCAAATCCTCGACCTGCACACTGGCCGGCAGACGCGCCAGCAAGTGGTAGGCGATTCGTTTGACCAGCGGTGCATAACGCTCGATCAGCTCATACTGGGAGTCTTTGGACGATTTGCTGTACATGCGATAGCCACTTGCTGTCATGAGACGGGCCCTGCGCTGGTGTGATGCACGAGGCGTTCTACGAAAAATTCCAGGTGACCGCGCGGGTTCGCCGGCAGCGGCCAGGTGTCGACTTTCTGCGCGATGGCCTTGAACGCCAGGGCACATTTGGAACGCGGAAACGCTTCGTACACGGCGCGCTGTTTCTGCACGGCCTTGCGTACGCATTCGTCGTACGGCACGGCGCCTACATACTGCAGGGCCACGTCGAGAAAACGGTCGGTGACTTTCGTCAGCTTGGCGAAGAGGTTGCGCCCTTCCTGCGGGCTCTGGGCCATGTTGGCCAGGACGCGGAAGCGGTTCATGCCGTAATCGCGGTTGAGCAGTTTGATCAGGGCGTAGGCGTCGGTGATCGACGTGGGCTCGTCGCACACCACCAGCAGCACTTCCTGGGCGGCGCGGACAAAGCTCACGACCGACTCGCCGATGCCGGCGGCCGTATCAATGACCAGCACATCGAGGTTGTCGCCGATGTCACTGAAAGCCTGAATCAGCCCGGCATGCTGCGCCGGGGTCAGGTGGACCATGCTCTGGGTGCCCGATGCCGCCGGCACGATGCGTACGCCGCCCGGGCCCTGCAGCAGGACATCGCGCAGCTCGCACCGCCCTTCGATGACGTCAGCCAGGGTGCGCTTGGGGGTCAGACCCAACAATACGTCGACGTTGGCCAGACCCAGATCGGCGTCCAGCAGCATGACGCGACGTCCCAGCTCGGCCAGCGCCAGTGAAAGATTCACTGAAACGTTGGTCTTGCCTACGCCACCTTTGCCACCGGTCACCGCGATAACCTGTACGGGATGCATGCTGCCCATGTTAATTGTTTACCTTGTCTTGCTTAGACCTAAGCCACATGTCGGGCTGCACGTTCAGTGCCTGAACAATGCCTGGCAGACCATCGATGCAGGAAAATTCCACTGTCATTTCTCTACCTAGCCCGCACGCTTGCCGGTGCTGTGATAAAGATCCGCAAACATATCCGCCATCGCTTCCTCGCTAGGCTCTTCCTGCATCTGCACACTCACAGCCCGGCTCACCAATTGGTGCCGACGCGGCAAATGCAGATCATCCGGTATCCGTGGGCCATCCGTGAGATAGGCCACAGGCAGTTCGTGTGTCACGGCCAGGCTGAGCACTTCGCCGAGGCTGGCCGTTTCGTCGAGCTTGGTCAGGATGCACCCGGCCAGGCCGCAACGTTTGTAACTGTGATAAGCCGCTGACAACACCTGCTTCTGGCTGGTTGTTGCCAGCACCAGGTAGTTGCGCGCCTTGATGCCACGGCCGGCGAGGGTTTCCAGTTGCAGACGCAGTGCCGGATCGCTGGCTTGCAGGCCGGCGGTGTCGATCAACACCACGCGCTTGCGCAACAGCGGCTCCAGCGCCTGTGCCAGGGACTGGCCCGGGTCGACGTGGGTGACCGGTACATTGAGGATCCGGCCCAGGGTTTTAAGCTGTTCCTGAGCGCCAATGCGGAAACTGTCCATGCTCACCAGCGCGATATTTTGCGCGCCGTATTTCAACACATATCGGGCCGCCAGTTTAGCCAGCGTGGTGGTTTTACCCATGCCGGCAGGGCCGACCATGGCAATCACACCGCCCTCCTCCAGTGGCTCGATGTCCGGCGTGGCAATCATGCGGGCCAGATGGGCCAGCAGCATGCGCCAGGTGTGAGCCTGATCACCGGATTCCGGGACCATCGCCAAGAGATCGCGAGACAGTGGGCCGGAGAGACCAACGCGTTGCAGACGGCGCCACAGGTTGGCCTGCTGCGGACGGCTGCCTTGCAGCTGGTTCCAGGCCAGCGAGCCCAGCTGGACTTCCAGCAGTTCGCGCAGGCCGTTCAATTCGGAGCGCATCGCTTCGTAGGCACGGTCGCCGACGGCAGGCTCGGCGTTGCGTTCGGCACGCTCGGCGGCAACAGCGGCGTGGACCGACGGGCGAAACGGTTCTTCCAGGGTCGGTTCGATCTGCTTGCTGTCATCCATCGCCAGACCGACGAACAACTGGCGATTGGCGACAGTGTCCAGCTCGCTGCGGTGGGTCAGCTCCGCCTGGGCGGTGACGATGCGCGACTGAGTCTTGCGCAGCTCTTCTTCGAGTTCGATGTTCGGCACACGGGGGGCCAGCGCAGACAACTTGTAGTCCAGGGCCGCGGTCAGTTCCACGCCGCCGGCGATCCGCCGGTTCCCGATGATGGCGGCTTCAGCGCCCAGCTCATCGCGAACCAGTTTCATGGCTTGTCGCATATCGGCGGCGAAAAAACGCTTAACTTGCATGACTCACTACCTCAGCCGTTAGGCCCGACAGTCGCTACGATGGTGACTTGCTTATTGTCAGGAATTTCCTGGTAAGCCAAAACATGCATATTCGGTACAGCCAACCGTCCAAAGCGAGACAACATGGCGCGAACCGGACCTGCGACCAACAAAATAACCGGCTGCCCCTGCATCTCCTGACGCTGCGCCGCTTCGATCAACGAGCGCTGAAGTTTCTCAGCCATGCTCGGTTCGAGGAGAACGCCTTCTTCCTGACCCTGACCTGCCTTCTGCAGACTATTTAGCAATATCTGTTCCAACCTTGGTTCAAGGGTGATCACAGGCAGCTCCGGCTCAATGCCGACAATGCTTTGGACGATTGCGCGGGACAATCCGACCCGTACTGCAGCCACCAGCGCGGCGGTATCTTGACTACGCGCAGCGTTGTTGGCGATGGCCTCGGCGATGGAGCGGATGTCGCGAACCGGTACCTGTTCGGCGAGCAGCGCCTGCAGCACCTTCAGCAGGGCCGACAGCGACAGCACACCCGGGACCAGCTCTTCCGCCAGTTTTGGCGATCCCTTGGCCAGCAGGGTCATCAATTGCTGGACTTCCTCGTGGCCGATCAGTTCATGAGAGTGCTTGTAGAGAATCTGGTTCAAGTGGGTCGCCACCACGGTACTGGCGTCCACCACGGTGTAACCGAGGGATTGCGCCTGGGCGCGCTGGCTGATTTCGATCCACACGGCCTCCAGTCCAAACGCCGGGTCTTTGGCAGTGATGCCGTTGAGGCTGCCAAATACCTGGCCGGGGTTGATGGCCAGTTCGCGGTCGGGGTAGATCTCGGCTTCGGCCAGGGTCACGCCCATGAGCGTCAGGCGATAGGCGCTGGGCGCCAGGTCGAGGTTGTCGCGAATGTGCACGGTCGGCATGAGGAAGCCCAGCTCCTGGGAGAGCTTCTTGCGTACGCCCTTGATCCGCGCCAGCAATTGACCACCCTGGTTGCGGTCCACCAGCGGAATCAGGCGGTAACCGACTTCCAGGCCGATCATGTCGATCGGGGTGACGTCGTCCCAGCCCAGCTCCTTGGATTCCTGCGCACGGGTCGGCGATGGCAGCAGCTCTTGTTGACGCTTGACCTCCTGCACCGCCGCGAGCTTGACCTGGTTCTCTTTCTTCCACAGCAGGTAGGCGCCGCCGGCGGCGACCAGGCCGAGGCTGATGAAGGAGAAGTGCGGCATGCCCGGGACCAGGCCCATGACGATCATGATCCCGGCGGACACAGCGAGTGCCTTGTGGGAGGCGAACATCTGGCGGCCCACCAGCTTGCCCATTTCTTCCGAACCGGACGCACGGGTCACCATGATCGCGGCCGCAGTGGACAGCAGCAGTGATGGCAATTGCGCCACCAAACCGTCACCGATGGTCAGCAGCGCGTAGACCTTGCCGGCGTCGCCGAAGGTCATGCCGTGTTGCAGGATGCCCACCAGCATGCCGCCGATGAGGTTGATGAAGAGGATGAGCAGGCCGGCGATGGCGTCACCGCGGACGAATTTGCTGGCACCGTCCATGGAGCCGTAGAACTCGGCTTCCTGGGCGACTTCGAGGCGACGGCGTTTGGCTTCGGGCTGGTCGATGAGGCCGGCGTTGAGGTCGGCGTCGATGGCCATCTGTTTGCCGGGCATGGCGTCGAGGGTGAAGCGCGCGCTCACTTCGGAGATGCGCCCGGCACCTTTGGTGACGACGACGAAGTTGATGATCATGAGGATGGCGAAGACGACGATACCGACGACGTAGTTGCCGCCGATGACGACTTCACCAAACGCCTGAATGACTTTACCGGCGGCGGCGTGGCCGTCCTGGCCGTGGAGCATGACGACGCGGGTGGAGGCGACGTTGAGGGCCAGTCGCAGCAGGGTGGCGACGAGGAGGATGGTCGGGAATACGGAGAAGTCGAGGGGCCGCAGGGCGTAGATACAGACGAGCAGGACGACGATGGACAGGGCGATGTTGAAGGTGAAGAAGACGTCCAGGAGGAACGGCGGCATGGGCAGCATCATCATGGCGAGCATGACGAGGAGCAGTAGCGGTACGCCAAGTTGTCCACGGCCCAGGCCGATCAATCCGGTTCTGGCGTGGGAGATGAGTTGTGAGCGTTCCACCGATGGGCACCTGCGCGTTAAATCAATCTTTTGACGCCGAAGCGTTGTATCGGGGTTATTGCAAGAAGGGGTCCAACATTTGACAGTGGGTTGAAAATATCAGAGTGCCAGTATTCAGATCCGCGATTTCCGTCGGGTGCCGGATGAGTCAAGATCAAAGGCATCTGCCTAACGGCAGACATTTCGCCTTCGGCGAGTTACTTGGAAAAGCACCCCAAGTAACCAAAGGTGCTTGCTCCTGGTTGGGCCCCTCCGTCGTCGGGGTTCCTTCACTCCGGTCCCGCTCCGTGGGCCCGCCGCCATCCGCCATCCATGGCGGGGGGGCGGCTCTCGCCGCATCCATGCGGCTCGGCCTACTCCGCGAGACCTGCGTTCAGCCTGCACCCAAGTCGCGATGGGTGGTGTCTGGACTTTTTGTGCATGAAGATCAGAAGCGCGCTTACGCTTGGTAGGACCGGTTTTAGCCGGGAATAGGCCTGTGTGACCACCACCAATTTCACTGAATGCACGCGCTGCTTTTTGTGGGACCGGCTTTAGCCGGAAAGGCGTCAGGTGGGACACCGCAAGCCTGGCGTCCCGCACCCACGGCTGATCGCCTTGAGGGCGGCTCGAGGGGACTGGGGCGGCTCGAGGGGACTGATTTCTTTACAGCGCTTCACCGTAAATTAATCTGTCCCCGCCAAGCGCTTGTCCCCGCCAAACGCTAGATCACTTTCACGGCCCGCCCGATGAATTGAATCGGCCCGGTGGGCTTGCCGGTCGGGGAGCCGTTGGGGTTTTCGAGGGTGAGTTCGAAGAGTTGGTTGGGTTGCAGGGGCGGCAGTTTGCTTACGGGGACGGAAAGGGTCTGGCCGGGTTTGACCAGGCCCAGGGACACGGGGCCCTGCCAGCCGTCGGCTTTTGTCCAGAACTGGAGGGCTTTGTCGGCGGGGACTGGGGTGGCGCCGAGCGGTATCAGCTGGATTTCTTCCGGGTTGCTGGCCTGAATCACCCAGCCGGGGGCCTGATTCTGTGGGGCGACGAGGACGACGAGGTAGGTCGTGGGGTTTACCGGTGCTGTCCGGGTCACCAGCATTGTGGCCAGCAGCAGCGTGGCAAAAAGACCGGCGCCGGCAAGTCCGCGCCACACCGGCAGAAGACCCCACCATGAATGCGGTTTCACGGGAGGCGCTACGTCGGGGGCTCGGCGGTCGTGGCTGCTGACGCTGCGCGCGATTCGATCCCACAGTCGTGGGCTTGGGCTTTGCGGTTCGGCCAGCTCAGTCAAGGCCAGCAGGCGCCCTTCCCACGCGTCCACCGCTGCGCGCAAATCGGTGTCCGTGGCGAGGCGGCTCTGGACGTCGAGTCGTTGCTCGGCCGGCAGTGTGCCTAACACGTACTCGCTGGCCAGTGCGTCCAGCTCATTGGCGCTGTCTTTCGACGGATAACCTGTCATCCCATGCACTCCCGCAATGCCACCAGACTGCGTTTGATCCAGGCTTTCACCGTGCCCAGCGGCGCGCCCACTTTCTGCGAGATCTCCGAGTGCGAATAGCCGTCGACGTACGCATGAAGAATGCAGTTGCGACGCGCCGGTTCCAATTGTTCAAGGCATCCATAGACGCGCCCTGAGCGGGAGCGGTATTCAAAGGTGTCGACATCGGTTGTGACGTCCAATGCGGCGTCCGCCAGCAACGCGCTTTCGCTCTGCTCGCTGACCTGAATGATGTGCGCGTTATCACGCATGAAGTTCAGCGCCAGGTGCCGGGTCACGCTGAAGATCCAGCCACGGGCCGTGCCTCGCGCCGGGTCGAAACTGCCGGCGCGGGTCCAGATTTTGAGGAAGGCGTCGTGCACGATGTCCTCGGCCAGCGCGTCGCTGCGGACGATCCGCTTGGCGATGCCGAGCAGGCGTGCGCTTTCTTGCGTGTAGAGCTTGTGCAAGGCCTGCTGCTCACCTCGGGCGCAGGCCGCCAGACAGGCTTCGTAGTCAAAACAGTCTTCAGGTAAGGACAAAATGCTCAACCGCCAACGAAAAGAAATACCCCGACCCAGGGGCCGGGGTTGCGTCGGTGCAGCGTAGATGACTTTGTGCGCCAGCGACGCTGCATGACGTGGGACGTTGGTCTACTTGGCAGCCCAGAAAATATAGTCCGCCTGGTATTTCACGATTTCTTGCTTGCCCTTGGTCGCCATCGAGCACTCCATCTTCGGCGCGACACCGCCTTTGGTCGCCACTCGCTGGATGTAACTGACCTTGCTCATCGCGCCCTTGCCTTCTGCAGGGTTGGCTTTCACCAACTGATACGGAATGTCGCCAGTGCCGGCGGGGGCCACGGCGAGTTGCGTACCGGTGATCTTCGAACCGTCAGCGGCCTGCCAGGTCGCCGGTGGCCCGAAGTACGTGCCGACCTGCTTGCCGCTGCGATCATTCAACACCGCTTTCGGACCGACAAACGTCCATTCGGTCTGGCCGGCAGCGTTGGGCTTGTCGCGGCACTCATAGGTGATCTCGCCCACGCCCACCGTCTCCATCGCAATCTTGTGACCGTCCGGAACCTTCACCGCGTCCGGCAACGCCATCTGTGCGTACGCCGCCGGCGCCGTGGCCAGCAGGCAAGTGGCTGCCAATGAAACACCGAACGAACCCAGTAATTTTTTAGCGTTCATGCCATCTCTCCATTAGATAAACAGGTCAGCAGCCATCGCTACTTCTTGTACTACCCGGGGGAGAACGAACTGGATGCAGGGATTTGAAAAAAAATCTGCGCGGGGATCAGCGGGAGTACGGAGGAATGAGCAAAAGGGCATTGAGTCGATCAACATGGCGCCCGTCGCAAGGCCAGACCATGGACCCGGCGGACGGAACGAGAGTCCGCCGGGTACTGCAACGATCAGTTCAGCGGCTACGGCATCAGCACCGAGTCGACCACGTGAATGACGCCGTTGGACTGCATCACGTCAGCGATGCTGACCGCGCTTTTCCCGCCTTTGGCGTCCATCACCCACAGCTTGCCGTCATGGGGCATGACGGTGAGGGATTCGCCTTGTACGGTTTTCAGCACCACCTTGCCGCCGTTCATTTTGGCGTCCGCCATCAATTGTTTGGCGGTGTGGGTACCGGCGACAACGTGGTACGTCAGAATTTTGGTCAGGTCCGCTTTGTTCTCAGGTTTGACCAGCGTCTCCACCGCGCCTGCGGGCAGTTTGGCAAAGGCTTCATTGGTGGGGGCGAAGACGGTGAACGGGCCTTTGCTGTTGAGGGTGTCTACAAGACCTGCAGCTTTGACCGCCGTCACCAGGGTCGTGTGGTCCTTGGAGTTGACCGCATTTTCGACGATGGTCTTGCTCGGGTACATGGCGGCGCCACCGACCATGACGGTGTCGGCAGCAAAGACGGGCGATGCAGCGAGGCAGAGAGCGGCAAAGGAGGCAGCGGCAACGCGTTTGGCAAGGGTCAACATGGTAGTTCTCCCAGATTTTCAGGTCCTTCGGATGAAGGTGAGAGAGATACGAAGCCGGTGCCAAAACGGATGCATCACAGTGAAGATATTTTTCCCTGGGCGACGACCGGTCCGGTTGGCAGCCCGCTCGGTGACCCGTTCAACGGCTCCAGGGTGACGGCGAGCACCGCGCCACTGGCGAGCAGGTCTGCCAGTTGCGGCGGCACGCTCAATGTCGCGGAGGCATTGGCCGGCAGCACGCCCAGCGACCGAGGCTTGCCATCGGAGGCGATTACCCAGGCCTCAGCACTTTTGCCAGGCCAGTCGGCGTGGCCCGTGCTGACGAATAGCACGCCTCGCCGGTCGGGGTTGATCGCGGCGGCAAACAGCGTATTGCCGTCGCTCTGATCCAGACGCGCCAGCAGTGCCGGGCCCGGTGTGGGTTGAGGTCCGGAGACAGGTTGCTGAAGGGTCAGTACCGATGCCAGCAACCCGGCAGCCAGCGCGGCTGTCGTCCAACGCCAGAGCCCGAGGTTGTTCCACCAGCCCGACGCCCGTGACGGCGGACGACTGGCACTCCCAAACAGCTGCTGCTCAATCGCGCGCCAGGCGCCAATGGGAGGACTGGATGCCGGCAACTGGCTGAGCCACTCGGCGAAATGCGCCTGCCATTTCGCCATTGTGCGCTCATGGCGCGGGTCCAGCGCAATCATCGCCTCCACCCGCTCACGCCCTTCGCGGCCGAGCACGCCAAGCACGTACTCCGCGATCAGCAAGTCCGGGGTTTCGTCAGGGGGCACGGGATGCTCGTTCATAGGCCAAGGCACAAGCGCAGTCGAAGCAGCCCGCGACGAATCCAGCTTTTCATTGTTCCCAGCGCAATGCCGTGGCGCTCGGCCAGCTCGGCGTAAGAGCAGCCCTCAAAGAACGCGACGCGAATGTAGCGTTGCTGGGCTTCTTCGAGGGTGTCTAGACAGCGGTCCAGTTGACTGCCTTGTTGTTCGCGCTCAAGGGCCTCCGGGATTGCGTCGTGGGTGGACGATTCCGGAATGGTTTCAAGTGGGTCGTGAGGGCGATGGGCCCTGCGCCGGTCAATCGCCTTGTTGCGCGCCATCGTCCCAAGCCAGGTCATGGCGCTGGCGAGTTGCGGATCGAAGCGAGAGGCCTTCAGCCACGCCATGATGTACACCTCCTGAAGCACCTCTTCGGCCTCGGCCCGATTGCCGGCATAGTGCAGGCAGATGCCGAACAGTTTTGCCGATGTCGCGTGATACATCGCCTCGAACGCCAACCGATTGCCCCTGCCGCACGCCTGCATCAGAACATTCAAAGCCTCGGCGCTGGATTGAGCGTCAGTGAAATGCGCTGCATTCGGTCGAATGGTCAAGTGGAGAGGCCTTGAAAGGGACTGCGGTCACTCTAGACGGTTTTTGTTGGGGCTGTAATCCCCCGACTACGCGAGCGACCCTTAAGTACGGAGATCAAGAGCAGATCGAGGGCAGATCAGTCGCCAAGGACTTGTGGGAGTGAGCTTGCTCACGAAGGGGTTGGTACATCCACCGAATTTCTGGTGTTTGAAATGCAGCATTCGCGAGCAAGCTCGCTCCCACAGGGAGGGCGTCTGGTCAGCAAAATCGCCAGCGCCCCGACCGGCCCCTTCCCGGCTAAAGCCGGTCCGACTAAAAAGCAGAGCGTGCAATCAGCGGGATTGGCGATGACTGTAGGACCGGCTTCAGCCGGGAAGCTTGTGATGTGCTTTTGATCTTCATACACAAAAGGTTCAGTCACCGCCAATCGCGACTTGGGTGCAGGCTGAACGCAGGTCTCGCGCAGTGGGCCGAGCCGCAGGGATGCGGCGAGAGCGCCGTCAGGACATGGATGTCCGTTCGGCGCGGGCCCACGGAGCGAGACCGGAGTGAAGGAACCCTGAGGAACGAAGGGCCCAACCAGGAGCAAGCACCCTTGGTTACTTGGGGTGCCTTTCCAAGTAACTCGCCGAAGGCGAAATGTCTGCCGTTAGGCAGACCTCTCCCCGCCGCCCCGCGCAATCGGGGACAGATTAATTTACGGTGAAGCGCTGTAAATAAATCAGTCCCCTTTACGGTAGTCCCCTTTACGAATCACGCCTCAAATCCGGCGGAATCGGCAAATTATCCCTCAACGGATCAGGCCGCTTGCCACGCCCCGCCCGATACTGCCGAATCTGATACACATACGCCAACACCTGCGCCACCGCCAGATACAACCCCGCCGGAATCTCCTGATCCAACTCCGTGCTGTAATAAATCGACCGCGCCAGCGCCGGCGACTGCAACAACAAAATCTCATGCTGCGCCGCAATCTCCCGAATCTTCAGCGCCATGAAATCACTGCCCTTGGCCAACAGAATCGGCGCCCCGCCCCGCTCAGCGTCATATTTGAGCGCCACCGCATAATGCGTCGGGTTCGTGATAATCACATCCGCCTCCGGAATCGCCGCCATCATCCGCCGCTGCGACATATCCCGCTGCAACTGACGAATCCGCTGCTTGACCTCCGGCCGCCCCTCACTGTCCTTGTGCTCATCGCGCACCTCCTGCTTGGTCATCAGCAGCTTCTTGTGCGACTCCCACAACTGCACCGGCACATCGATCGCCGCGATGATCAACAGGCCCATCGCCATCCACAGCGTGCTCCAGCCCACCAACTGCAAACTGTGCACCACCGCCATCTCCACTGGCTCCTTGGAGATGGACACCAGGTCGGCCTTGTCCTTCATCAGCACCACCAGCGCCACCGCCAGCACAATCAAAAACTTCGCAAACGACTTCAACAGCTCAATCAGCGCCTTGGGCGAGAACATCCGCTTGATGCCGGCGGCCGGGTTCATGCGGCTGAACTTGGGTGCCAGGGAGCCGGCGGCAAACAGCCAGCCGCCGAGGGAAATGGGGCCGACGAACGCCGCCACGGTCAACGCCAGCAGAATCGGCTGCACCGACAGCAACGCGGCTTTGCCCGAAGCCATCAGCATGATCGCCATGCTGCGCTCGTCGAGAATCGCCTCGCGGGTGATGGTGAAATTGTCGCGCATCAGCTGCATCATCATTTCCGCCATGGAGCCGCCGAACGCCAGCAGCCCCGCCGCGCCCACAATCATCACCACAACCGTGTTCAGCTCCTTGGAGCGGGCGATCTCGCCCTTCTCCCGGGCGTCGCGTTTGCGTTTGTCCGTGGGGTCTTCTGTTTTGTCCTGACCACTCTCGCTTTCGGCCATGTCAGCGCGCCTTGACCAGGTCTCTGAGCAACTGCAGGGCGTCGACCGCCAGCGGTTGGTATTGATTGAGAATGTCGCCGAGGGTGATCCACAGAATCACCATGCCCAGCACCAGCGTCAGCGGAAAACCGATCGAGAAGATGTTCAGCTGTGGCGCCGCGCGGGTCATCACGCCCATGGCGATGTTCACCACCAACAGCGCCGCGATGGCCGGCAGCACCAGCACCAGTGCCGCGCCGAGCACCCAGCCCAGACGCATCACCAGCAGCCAGATGTCCGAGGTACTGATGCCCTGCCCCACCGGCAAGGTGGTGAAGCTCTCGATGAGGATTTCGAACACCACCAGGTGGGCATTCATGGCCAGGAACAACAGGGTCACGAGCATGGTGAGGAACTGCCCGATGGTCGCCACCGACACGCCGTTCACCGGGTCGACCATGGACGCGAAGCCCATGCCCATCTGAATCCCGATGATCTGCCCGGCGATGACGAATGCCTGGAAAAACAGCTGCAGCGACAGGCCCATGCCGGCGCCGATGAGGATCTGCTGCGCGATCAGCAGCAGCCCACTGAGGTCGAGGGCGTGCACGGCGGGCATGGGCGGCAGGCTCGGCGCGACAACGACCGTGATCGCCAGCGCGAAATACAGCCGAACCCGCTTGGGCACCAGCGTGGTGCCGATGATCGGCATGGTCATCAGCAGCGCGCCGATGCGAAACAGCGGCAGCATGAACGCCGCCACCCAGGTGCTGATCTGGGTGTCGGTCAACGCCAGCACAGGTTCCATCGAGGGGTCAGCCGATCACTTGGGGAATGCTGGTGTACAGATTGGTGATGTACTCCATGAAGGTGCGCACCATCCACGGGCCGACCACGATCAGCGTGACCAGCATGACCAACAGGCGTGGCAGAAAGCTCAAGGTCTGTTCGTTGATCTGCGTCGCGGCCTGGAACATCGAGACGATCAGGCCGACGATCAGGCTCGGCACCACCAGGATGGCGACCATGGTCGTGGTCAGCCACAGCGCTTCGCGAAACAGGTCGACAGCTACTTCCGGGGTCATGCTGCGCACTCCACGTCAGACGAATTCATACACCACCAAAGCTGCCGGCCAGGGTGCCGATGATCAGCGCCCAGCCATCCACCAGCACGAACAGCATGATTTTGAACGGCAGGGAAATGATCAGCGGCGACAGCATCATCATGCCCATCGCCATCAGGATGCTCGCCACCACCAGATCGATGATCAGGAACGGGATGAAGATCATGAAGCCGATCTGGAACGCGGTTTTCAATTCCGAGGTGACGAACGCCGGCACCAGAATCGTCAGCGGCGCCGCATCAGGGGTCGCGATGTCGGTGCGCTTGGACAGGCGCATGAACAGTTCAAGGTCGCTGGAGCGGGTCTGCGCCAGCATGAAATCCTTGATCGGCACTTCGGCCTTGGCCACGGCGTCCTGGGCGGTGAGTTTTTCCGCCAGGTACGGCTGCAGGGCATCGTTGTTCACCCGGTCGAACACCGGCGCCATGATGAACAGGGTCAGGAACAGCGCCATGCCGGTGAGGATCTGGTTGGACGGCGTCTGTTGCAGGCCGAGGGCCTGCCGCAGGATCGAGAAGACGATGATGATCCGCGTGAAGCTGGTCATCAGCATGACGAACGCCGGGATGAAGCTCAGCGCGGTCATGATCAGCAGGATCTGCAGGCTGACCGAATATTCCTGCTGGCCGTTGGCGCCGGTGCCCAGCGTGATGGCCGGGATCGACAACGGATCGGCGCCGAACGCCAGCGGCGCTGCAAGCAACAGCAGCAGCGTCAAAACAATGCGCATCAGTTCGTGTCCTTCTGATCCGTAGTACGTGTCGCGCCCGTCGTGCCTGGCGTACCTGCTTTCTTACCTGCGCCACCGAAAATATTCTTGCCTGTGCGTTGCCCCGCTCCGCCCTTGTTGCCCAGCGCTTCCAGCAGGCGCTTTGCGAATTCCGGCTGGACGCTTTGTGGGTCAGGCACGTCAACCGGCTCGTTCATCACGTGCAACGCAGTGATGCTCCCGGGGGAGACGCCGAGCAGAACCTGTTCGTTGCCGACCTGCACCAGCACCAGCCGATCGCGAGTCCCCAGGGCGCGGGAGCCCACCAGTTTGATCACCTGATTGCCCGCAGGCCCCGCGCGCTGCACCCGACGCATCAGCCAGGCCAGTACGAAGATCAGCCCGATCACCAGCAGCAGACCCAGCACCAACTGCAGCAGCTGCCCGCCGATCCCGCCGTTCAGGGTTCCGGCCACCGGCGCGGCGACCGCTGGCGTGGTGGTCGCCGCCGTCGTCGCTGTCGTCGCAGCAGGCGCGGCCGGCGTCGCCGGATCGGCCGCCATCACCGCCCAGGACAATGCCAGCAGCGGCAGGCTCGACAGGGTTCTGAACAGGCCGCGCACTTAACGCAGCTTCTTGATACGTTCGCTCGGGCTGATCACGTCGGTCAGACGGATGCCGAACTTTTCGTTCACCACAACCACTTCGCCGTGGGCGATCAGGGTGCCGTTGACCAGCACGTCCAGTGGCTCGCCGGCCAGACGGTCCAGCTCGATCACCGAGCCCTGGTTGAGCTGCAGTAGGTTGCGGATGTTGATGTCGGTGCTGCCCACTTCCATGGAAATCGACACCGGGATATCAAGGATCACGTCCAGGTTCGGGCCGTCCAGGCTGACCGAGCCGTTGCTTTTCGGCAGGCCGCCAAACTCTTCCATCGTCATGCGATTGGCGTTGTTGCCGGCGTCGGCCGCCAGCAGCGCGTCGATGTCCGCTTGCCCGTCCCCGGCCTCACCCAGTGCAGCCGCCCACTCGTCGGCAAGAGCCTGGTCGTCAGCGGAATTCATTTCGTTGTCATTAGCCATGGTTGTCCTCGGGGAACTGTGATTCGTTTACGCAGCGCATTCGTTTTGCCGGCGACGGAGGGTCACCGGCGTTCTATGGGTTCGACGACTTGCAGGGCGAGGTTGCCCTTGTGCGAACCCAGTTTGACCTTGAAGGACGGCACGCCGTTAGCGCGCATGACCAGGTGTTCCGGGAGATCGACCGGAATCACGTCGCCCGGCTGCATGTGCAGGATGTCGCGCAGTTTGAGCTGACGCGTGGCGACTGCGACGCGCAACGGCACCGACACGTCGAGCACGTCCTGCTTGAGCGCGTTGACCCAGCGTTCGTCCTGATCGTCGACATCCGACTGGAAACCGGCATCGAGCATTTCGCGCACCGGCTCGATCATCGAATACGGCATGGTCACGTGAAGATCGCCGCCACCGCCGTCCAGTTCGATATGGAACGTGGACACCACGATGGCTTCGCTCGGGCCGACGATGTTGGCCATGGCCGGGTTCACTTCCGAGTTGATGTACTCGAAGTTGACTTCCATGATCGCCTGCCAGGCTTCCTTCAAATCAATGAAGGCCTGATCCAGCACGATGCGCACCACGCGCAGCTCGGTCGGGGTGAATTCACGCCCTTCGATCTTGGCGTGACGGCCGTCGCCGCCAAAGAAGTTGTCCACCAGCTTGAACACCAGTTTGGCGTCGAGGATGAACAGCGCGGTGCCGCGCAGGGGTTTGATCTTGACCAGATTGAGACTGGTCGGTACGTACAGCGAATGCACGTATTCGCCGAACTTCATCACCTGCACGCCCCCCACGGCCACATCGGCCGAGCGACGCAGCAGGTTGAACATACTGATGCGGGTGTAACGGGCGAAACGCTCGTTGATCATTTCCAGGGTCGGCATGCGCCCGCGGACGATGCGATCCTGACTGGTCAGGTCGTAACTCTTTACGCTGCCGGGGTCGGCAACGCTATCGGTCTGTACCAGACCGTCGTCGACGCCATGCAACAGCGCGTCGATCTCATCCTGGGACAGCAGGTCTTGCACGGCCATGTCGTGGTCCTACTGCAGTACGTAGTTAGTGAAAAGTACCTGTTCGATCACGCTCTTGTTCAGCTCTTTCTGGCCCACTTCCTGGACCACGGCTGCCGCCTTCTGGCGCAGCATTTCCATGCCCACCGGCGTTGCGATGGTATCGAATGGCTGACCGGAGAACATCATCACCAGGTTATTACGGATGACCGGCATGTGCGCTTTCAACGCTTCGAGGTCGGCCTTGTCACGGGCCAGCAAGGTGATGCTGACCTGCATGTAGCGCTGGCGGCCATTGACGTTGTAGTTGACGACGAAGGGTGGCGTCAGCGGTTCGAAGATCGCCTCTTTTTTGGCATTCGCCGCTTCGGCAATGGCAGCTGCATCCGGCTTGCTCTCGGCCTTGTGCATGATGAACCAGGTCGCGCCTACCGAAACACCAACGGCCAGCAGCAGCCCCACCACAATGAGGATGATGACTTTCAACTTGCCCTTTTTTGCAGGGTCCGCCACTGCTGCGTCGTCACTCTTTGCCATGCCAATAATCCGTCACTATCCAAGGGGTTCGGTGTTGCGTGACAGAGGAAGAGCAAGGGTTGTGCCACATGGGCGGCTTCAAGCTGCAAGTAATGAGCGGCAAGCAACAGCAAAAAGCGGCAGCGCCCGAGAAACCGGGGTCTCCCACGCACTACCGCCTTTGATCTTGCCTTTACTTGCCGCTTGCCGCTAACCACTTGCCGCTACTGACAACGCCCAAGCGTTGGCAGGGCGTTTTCAAGCGTAGTAGTCGACCGCGCTGGACCCCACGACAGTCAGCGGTGCGTTGGCAGCGGCCGAAGCGGCATCCACCGGAGCTCCGTCGGCGATGAGGTCGCTGCCGCCGACACCGCTGCTGCGGTCACTGCCGCCGTTGCGTTGCCCGTCACCGCCCGACTGCTGTTGAGCCTGTTGCTGCCAGCCCTGGGACTGGTCGGAGACATTGACGTTGACCTGACCCATGCCCTGCTGAACGAAGGAATCACGCAGGCGCGACATCTGGCTTTCCAGCGCTTCGCGCACGCCGACATGGGCACTCATGAACGTGACCTGGGTCTGCTGGTCCGCCGCCATATTGACGCGGATGTCCAGACGGCCCAATTCAGCGGGCTCCAGCTGAATGTCCGCCTGCTTGAGGTTCTGGCTCGACAGGTACATCACGCGGTTGACCACGCCTTCGGTCCATCCCCCCTGATTCATCGCCAGTGGCTGATTGAGCAGTGGCGTGGCCGGGGCCGACGCCGAGGTGTTCTTCACCTGAGCGGCCTGGGACAAGGCCGCCAGTCGATCGGCAAAATTATCCATCCGCGTATCGCTGGTGGCGCCCTTCACGTCTTTCAGGCCGTCAGCCAGCAGGCCGCTGAATGCTTTGTCGCCGCCGCCTTCGGTGGTGCTCTTGTCCACGGGCTGGTCACCCAGCGCCGCCAGGTTATTGGCCAGCAGCTGCGAAGGATCTGCGTTCGGGTCTTGCTTGCCCCCGCCTTTGCCGTCGCCATGCACGCCGTTATTCTGCGCCGTCTGCTGCGCCTTGTTTTCCAGGGCGACTTGCACGGCGGTCAAGCCTTCCAGCGGATCGGCCGAGGGATCGAAATCGTCGCCGGCTGGGTCGGTCGCGTCGGTCGGCGCTTGCACCGCAGGAGGCGGCATCACGGGCAGCGCGGAGGCGAGAAGCGCCGGATCCACCACGGGCTCAACGGCAGGCGCGACGGCCACAGGCTCTTGAACCGCCGGCGTCACGGCCAGTGTCGGGTCAAGCACGGGATCGACCGAAGGCGCATCCGCCACCGTCGGATCCTGGCCGGTGTCGGAGGCGTCGTCCTTATCGTCGGCGTGGCCGTTGCCCGCGCCGGGCTCATCGTCCGCTTTGCCGTTCACCGGCTTGGCAGGCAACCCATTGCCGTTATCGGCAACGGTCTTGTCATCGGCGGCAGACGTATGGCTGACGGCGGGCTTGTCGTCCGCTGCCGAACTCTTGGCGCTTGCCGCTTTTGCCGTCGCGTTGTCCGCGCTGTGGGACTTGACCGGCGCCTGCTTGGCGAACACGTCAGAGAAGCTGGAAGTGTTGTGCTTGACGGGGTCCGGCGCCTTTGCCGCCGAGGTATTCCCGGCTTTCTGGACTTTGGCCGCTGTCAAAGCCGTCAGTAATGGGTTGTTGGCGAGGGCCATGTGAATCTCCGCAAGAGCGCAATTACACAGAGACAAAGCAAATGCCGGGCCAAGTGCGCCGACTGGTTGGATTAAAGGTGGGTCAGAGGTTGAAAGCCGGGTTGGGGATACCCGGCTCAGTGGCTGGCATGGCAGAGCTGCAGTTCGTCTTCGAAAATCTTCCTGACGGCGCAGAATTCCTCCTTG
This sequence comes from Pseudomonas sp. AK106, assembly GCF_053903055.1. Classification (NCBI taxonomy): domain Bacteria; kingdom Pseudomonadati; phylum Pseudomonadota; class Gammaproteobacteria; order Pseudomonadales; family Pseudomonadaceae; genus Pseudomonas; species Pseudomonas sp. AK106. The sequence continues at coordinate 1,862,323 of NZ_CP096426.1, read as the reverse complement.
ATCTCGGACACCAGCCGCCTTATCCGGGCGTCGTCCGCGGCCACCAACCCGCGCCCCTGTTCTTCCAGTTGCAGGCAGAGTTCGGACAAGTGCGTAGCGCCCATGTTGCCGGTGCTGCCTTTGAAGCTGTGGGCCATGAGGCCGAGGCGTTGCAGCGAGGCGGTGGAGGCGGCAGTGAAGGAAGGGTCACGCAACAGCAGGGTCATGTCGTTGACCCGATTGACGGAATCGGAAATGAACACCTGCAGCAGCGCCGGGTATTCCGCTTCCATCACGTCACGCAGCGTGCTGAGCACGTTGAAGTCCACAGGATTATTCGACACTTGTTCACTCCTTGATCAAGACGCGCGGATTATGCCAGACCCTCCCACGCAAATTCCACGCTGGCCGTCCGCCCCTCATCGGACCACTGGCAGCGGTCGCTGAGTTGCCGGACCAGCGCAAGGCCGCGCCCGGACAATTGGGTGACCGCAGGCGGCAGCGCCAGCACCCGATCGGAATCGAAACCCGCACCGCTGTCCTGCACCCGCACTGTCAGGCGACCGCCCTCGCCGTCCGGGACGATCTGGAAATCGATGCGGATAAAACCCTCCACCAGACAATCCAGGCGTTCGGCGCGCTGCTGGTAGTAAAGCCCAAAACCTGCGGCGTCGCGCTTCAACGCCGAGTCGAGCCCGAGCACGCCGTGTTCCAGCGCATTGCTGTACAGCTCCGACAGCACGATATACAGCTCGCTGCTCTGCATGCGCAAGCCATGGACTTCCTGCAGCAGTTGCAGCAGATAAGGCAGGGGATTGAAGCGCTTGAGCGTTGCCGCGCGGTACTCGAACGAAGCGCACCAATCCAGCGGACTGGAATCGCCGCTGTCGGTATAAATGACCGAGGGCGGGCCGAGCAAGTCAGGCTCGGTAAATGCCACCTCGACCATGCTCACGTCGTCCCGCGCCTGGCCGCGAAACCGCGCCAGGGCCCACTGCACTTCTTCGATCAGCAGCGCCGGGTTGCGATTGCTCACCAGCACATTTTGCAGACGCCGGGCGCCGAACAGCTCGCCGTCCTGACCGGTGCTGTCGACAACGCCGTCGGACAGGAGAAACACCCGATCCCCCGGCCCGAAGGGATACACCTGGGTGTTGTCGTCGAAACTGCCGGCGCTCAACACACCGAGGGGCACGTTCGCCGAAATCAGCGGCGTGTGCGGCCGGCCATCGCCATGCAGCAGGTAACCATCCGGCAGGCCGCCGTTCCACACCTCGACCAGTTGCTGCTTGAAGTTCAGGCACAGCAGCGCGGCGCAGCAGAACATGTCGACCGGCAGGATGCGTTTGAGCTTGGCGTTCATCTCCCGCAGGGTTTCGGGCAAACCGTACCCTTTGGCGGTCATGCCGTAGAACACCTCGGCCAAGGGCATGGCGCCTACCGCGGCGGGCAAGCCATGGCCGGTGAAATCCCCCAGCAGCAGGTGCATGTTGCCGGACGGCGACCACGCGGCCAGCAGCAGGTCGCCGTTGAACAGCGCGTAGGGCGATTGCAGGTAGCGGATGTTGCGCGAGCTCAGGCACCCGGAGTGGGCAATCTGATCAAACACGGCCTTGGCCACGCGCTGCTCGTTGAGCAGGTATTTATGGTGGCGGGTGATCAGGTCGCGCTGGTGCAGCACAGTTTCCTGCAACACGCGCAGGCGGTTCATGGCGTTGATCTTCGCCGCCAGCACCACTTGGTTGTAGGGCTTGGCAACGAAGTCGTCGCCGCCGGCGTCGAGGCATCGGGCGAGGTCTTCGCCTTCGGTCAGCGACGTCAGGAAGATGATCGGCACCAGCGCGTCACCCGCCAGCGTCTTGATCTGGCGCGCCGCTTCGAAACCGTCCATGACCGGCATCATCGCGTCCATCAGCACCAGTTGCGGCCGCCGACGCTCGAACAGCCCGACGGCTTCGGCGCCGTCACTGGCGGTCAGAACATCATGGCCCTGGCGGCTGACGATGGCGGACAGGAGCATCCGGTCGCTGACGTTGTCATCGGCGATGAGGACCGTCAGGCGATCGGAGGCAGACGAGATCATCAGGCGGTTATGACGATGTTGAAGAGTTTGGAGAAGTTGGAGATGTCGAGGATTTTCTTGACGTCGTTGTTGCAGTTGATCAGTTGGATATCGGCTCGTTCGCCGCCGGCGTGGTCACGCAGCAGCAGGAGCATGCCCAGCGCGGAGCTGTCGAGGTAGTGGGTGTCTTTCAGGTCGACCTTGTAGCGGCTGGCCTGTTTTTCTTTGGGTTCGTAGGCGCTCCGGAATTCTTGGTGCGTCGAAAAATCGAAGCGTCCTTTGATGGTGATGGTCAGTTCTTGGCCATCGGCGGAGCGTTCGGAGGTTACTGACATTGGCAAATTCCTTGTATGAAACAGCGCCAGACGCTTGAGTTTTAGCAGCCCTTGTGAGGCGTTGCAAATCGTTAGCTTTTACTTGGGTTTCAGGGGCTCTAGATCAAGAGCGTCTGCCTTGGGGGCAGACGGTTTCGCCTTCGGCGAGTTACTTGGAAAAGCACCCCAAGTAACCAAAGGTGCTTGCTCTCGGTTGGGCCCCTCCTTCGTCGGGGTTCCTTCACTCCGGTCTCGCTCCGTGGGCCCGCTGCCATCCGCCATCCATGGCGGGGGGCAGCTCTCGCCGCATCCATGCGGCTCGGCCCACTCCACGAGACCTCCGTTCAGCCTGCACCCAAGTCGCGATTGGCGGTGTTTGGGCTTTCTATGTACGAAAATCAAAAGCAGATCAAAAGCAGATCAAAAGCTTCCCGGCTAAAGCCGGTCCTACAGTCGGAGCCAAAATCAATCCCACGGGATGCATGTGATCCCTTTGTGGGACCGGCTTCAGCCGGGAAGAGGCCAGTCTGGTCGCCATCAATTTTGCAGCGTGCCTCCCGACGCCTTCCCGGCTAAAGCCGGTCCCACTATGTCATCGTCCTCGCCGTCGCCGTTGCTTTCGCTCTTCCTACACAAAAGGTCCAAACACCACAAAACGCGACTTGGGTGCAGGCCGAGCGCAGGTTTTGCGCAGTGGGCCGAGCCGCATGGATGCGGCGAGAGCGCCGTCAGGACATGGATGTCCGTTCGGCGCGGGCCCACGGAGCAAGACCGGAGCGAGGGAACCCGACGCAGGAGGGCCAAACCAGGAGCAAGCACTTTTGGTTACTTTTAGTGCTTTTTAAAAGTAACTCGCCGAAGGCGAAACAATCTGCCCCCAGGCAGATGCCCTTGATCTTGATCTTGATCTTGATCTTGATCTCAAGCCCTTAAAACTGCTCGGTCCTAGGGAGTCGCTGAACCAACTCATCCAGCAATTTCTGCTCGCGTTTATCTTCCAGCGCGCGCGCCTCATCGATATACCGCTGCACCAACTTACGCAGCCCCTCCACCCGCGCATACGCCTTCTGCCACTCTTCGCGCGCCTTGTTCAAATTATTCTGATGCCACGCCAGACTCTGACGCTGCTGCGCCACCGCCGTCTCCAACTGATTGAGAAAGCGCTGATAATTCATCAGCCACTGACCCGACACCCCATGGGCGCCCTTGTCGATCCACTGCTGCTGATAATCAGAACGAAATTTATCCAGCTCACCCAACTTGGTTTCAGCCAGCCGCACCTGCCCCTGAAAATGCCCCAGACGCTGGACGGCAGCCTTCTCGACCTTTTCGGCCATCTCGACCACCGGCGCCAGACGGCCTGCGCGACTCAGAGCCATGGCCGATTAACCGCCGGCCTGAGGATTGAAAATCTTCGCCAACTGCTCCTCACTGCTCTGCATGCTCTCGTTCTCCTGCAAGCCCTGGCGCAAATACTTCACCAACTGCGGCTGCAGCGAAATCGCCAGATCCGTCTCGCGGTCCCCGCCGGCCACGTACGCGCCGACACTGATCAAATCGCGGCTCTGCTGATAGCGCGACCACAACTGCTTGAAATACTGCGCCTGCACCATGTGCTGCGGATCGACCACAGACGGCATCACCCGGCTGATCGACGCTTCGATATCGATGGCCGGGTAATGGCCTTCTTCGGCCAGCCGCCGCGACAGCACAATGTGGCCGTCGAGCACGCCCCGGGCCGAGTCAGCGATCGGGTCCTGCTGGTCGTCGCCTTCGGACAAGACGGTGTAGAACGCGGTGATCGAGCCACCGCCCGCCTCGGCGTTACCGGCGCGCTCCACCAGCTTGGGCAGCTTGGCGAACACCGACGGTGGATACCCTTTGGTCGCAGGCGGCTCGCCGATGGCCAGGGCGATTTCCCGCTGGGCCTGGGCGAAACGCGTCAGCGAATCCATCAGCAACAGGACGTTCTTGCCCTTGTCGCGAAAATACTCGGCGATGCGCGTGCAATACATCGCGGCGCGCAGACGCATCAACGGCGCATCATCCGCCGGAGAGGCCACGACGACCGAACGCTTGAGGCCCTCCTCGCCCAGGCTGTGCTCGATGAATTCCTTCACCTCGCGGCCCCGTTCGCCGATCAGCCCGACGACGATGATGTCGGCCTCGGTGAAGCGGGTCATCATCCCCAGCAGCACACTCTTGCCCACGCCGGTACCGGCGAACAGGCCCAGACGCTGGCCGCGCCCGACCGTCAACAAACCGTTGATGCAGCGAATGCCCACGTCAAGCGGCTGGCTGATGGGGTTGCGCTTGAGCGGGTTAATGGTCGGGCCGTCCATCGGCACCCAGTCTTCGGCTTTCATCCCGCCCTTGCCGTCGAGAGGACGACCGGCGCCGTCGAGGACGCGGCCGAGCATGGTCATGCCCATCGGCAGACGGCCGGTGTCCGGCAGCGGCACGACGCGGGCGCCGGGCGCAATGCCGGAGACGCTGCCGACCGGCATCAGGAACACCTTGCTGCCGGCAAAGCCCATGACTTCGGCTTCAACTTCGACCGGATGATGACTGCCGTCGTTGATCACCATGCAACGGCTGCCCATGGCGGCGCGCAGGCCCTCGGCTTCGAGGGTCAGGCCGACCATGCGCAGCAGCCGTCCTTCGACGATCGGCTGCGTAGGCAGGGAGATCGCGTCAGGGTACGTGCTCAGGCGCTTGGCGAAACTGGTGCGTTCAAGGCGCATCGACAGCACCCAGTGGGTAAGTGGTTTTCTCGGCGCTCTGGAGCGCCTCTTCCAGTTCGATCGTCACATCGGGCGGCGCCGGGTGCAGGGCCTGCTCGTGGAGCTGGTCGAACATTTTGCCAAGGGCCTGACTGATTCGCGCCTCGACCGTGGCGTCGATGCGGCTGTGCTCACTCTCGACCCGGCAACCACCCGGCTGCAGCGTCTCGTCCTCGAGAATGCGCCAGGTTTCTTCGTGACGCTCGCGCATGGCCTTGACCAACGCGAAGTCCTGCGGATTGACCAGAATGCGCACGTTGGCCGCGCCCATCGGCAGCAGCCGCAAGGCTTCGCGCAGCACCGTGCCGATCTGGCTGGAGTCGGTTTTGAGCTCGCGCTGAATGACCTGGCGGACCACATGCTCGACCAGCGACACCATCGATTTCTCGATCTGCGCATCCTGATCGGCGATGGGTTCGAACAGATGCCCCATCAGGACTTCCATGCTGTCGAGCTTGGCCGCCAGCGCCACTTCCGCTTCCTGACGAACCTTGAGCTGAGTGCTGTGAAAACCCTCTTTTTCGCCGATGGCAAACCCCTCGTTGTAGGCGTCCTGACGGATGCTCTCCAACTCTTCCAGGGTCATCGGCTGGACTTCTTCCAGCGGTACTTCTTCGCTTTCTGCGAGCTCGGCTTCCTCGATAACCGGTTCCGGCTCGGGTGCTTCCACGTGCGGGTCGAAGCTGGGCAAGGCCCAGACGTCGATCCCGCGCAAATCCTGGGCGCGGATGAGCTCACTGGGTGGTGCTTTATCGGAGCTGGACATCAACGGCACCTACGCTTAAATCATTTCCTCGCCACCTTTGCCGCCAAGAACGATCTCCCCGGCCTCCGCCATACGACGGGCAATGGTGAGAATTTCTTTCTGGGCGCCTTCCACATCGCTGACGCGAACCGGGCCTTTGGCTTCCAGGTCGTCGCGCAGCAGTTCGGCGGCACGTTTGGACATGTTCTTGAAAATCTTTTCTTTGATGGCGTCGTCCGAGCCCTTCAGTGCCAGTACCAGCACATCGGAGGAGACTTCGCGCAGCAAGGCCTGAATCCCGCGGTCGTCGACGTCGGAGAGGTTGTTGAAGACAAACATGAGGTCTTCGATCTGCGTCGACAGGTCTTCGTCCACTTCGCGGATCGAATCCATGAGCTGGCCTTCGATCGAGCTGTCGAGGAAGTTCATGATATCCGCCGCACGCTTGATACCGCCCAGGGTAGTACGCGATGTGTTGGCGTTGCCCGAGAACTGCTTCTCGAGGATCTGGTTCAATTCTTTCAGCGCCGCCGGCTGCACGGTGTTCAACGACGACACGCGCAGGATGATGTCCAGGCGCACTTTGTGGTCGAAGTGGCTCAGCACTTCACCGGCCTGATCGGCGTCCAGGTAGGCGACGACGATGGCTTGAATCTGCGGGTGCTCGAAACGGATGACGTCGGCCACCGCGCGCGGTTCCATCCACTTCAGGCTGTCGAGACCGCTGGTGTTGCCGCCCAGCAGAATCCGGTCGATCAGGCCGTTGGCCTTGTCCTCGCCCAGTGCCTGGGTGAGCATCTTGCGGATGTAGCCGTCCGAGCCGATGCCGACACCGGTCTGATCGCCGACCACGTCGACGAACTCGCTCATCACCTGTTCGACCTGCTCGCGGTGCACATTGCGCATCTGCGCCATGGCCACGCCCACCCGTTGAACCTCTTTGGGTCCCATGTGACGCAAGACCTGCGCGGCGTCCGTCTCACCCAGGGTGAGGAGCAGAATCGCGGCCTTGTCCACGCGGGTCAATTTAAGTGCAGCAGCTCTATCACTCATCAGCGTTGATCCACTCTTTGACGACCTGGGCTACACGCGCCGGATCCTCGGCCACAAGGCTCTTGATTGCGTTGAGCTGTGCGTCATAACCCTCGGTAGGGCTCGGCAACAGAATACTTTGCGGACCGCCCAGACTGACGCGGTCGTTTGCCAATTCACCGTCCATCCCGACCATGCCGCCCAGCTCGGAGTCGCCGTCGAGGCGCTTGCCTTGCGGATTGGTGATGCCCTTGAGCACCGGACGGAGCACACCGAACACCAGCACCAGGATGAACAGCACGCCCATGGCCTGTTTGACGATGTCCCAGAACCACGACTGCGAGTAGAACGGAATATCCGGGATCACTTCGCCGCGATCGGTGGAGAAAGGCACGTTGATCACGCTGACGCTGTCGCCACGGCTGGCGTCGAAGCCGACGGCGTCCTGCACCAGACGGGTGAAGCGCGCCAGTTGCTCGGCGGTCCACGGCACCATGGTGGTTTCGCCATTGGCCGGGTTGACCTTAACCTGATCATCGACCACCACGGCGACCGACAGACGATTGACCTTGCCCTGCTGCTGCTTGGTGTGGCTGATGGAACGGTCGAGCTCGAAGTTCTTGGTCGACTGGTTACGCTTGTCCGCCGGGTACGGCGCCAGCATCGGCTGACCGGTGGCCGGGTCCATGATCTGTTGGCCGTTGGCGTCCAGCAGCGGTTGGCCCGGGGCGATGGCGCCTGCGGCTCCGGCAGCACCGGCGGCGGCGTTCTGTGGCGCCGTTGCCGGGCCTGGCGGCTGGTTGCTCAGCGCACCGGGTACGCCCCCTGAACCGCTGCTGCTGGAGCGCTGTTCGTTGACCGTCTGCTCACTGCGCAGCGCAGGCGTGTCCGGGTTGAAGCTTTCGGCGGTGGACTCGACGGCGCTGAAATCAACGTCTGCCGACACTTCTGCCTTGTAGCGGTCATTGCCCAGCACCGGCTGCAGAATGTTCTGCACACGCTGAGTCAGCATGCTTTCCATGCGGCGGGTGTAATCGAATTGCTTGCCGGCCATGGACAGCTCGGAGTTCTCGGCCTGATCGGAGAGCAGGTTGCCCTTCTGATCGACGACAGAAATCTGCGACTTGTTCAGTTCCGGGACGCTGGTGGCGACCAGGTTCATGATCGCCAGCACCTGACCCGGCTCCAGCGAACGACCGGCATACAGCTCAACCAGAATCGAAGCGCTGGGTTTGCGATCGTCACGCACGAACACCGAGCTCTTCGGAATCGCCAGGTGAACGCGAGCGCCCTTGACGTTGTTCAGGCTGGAGATGGTCCGCGCCAGTTCACCTTCGAGGCCACGACGGTAACGGGTGGCCTCCATGAACTGGCTGGTCCCCAGGCCTTGATCCTTGTCGAGGATTTCGAAACCGACGTTGCCGTCGGTCTGGGCGATACCGGCACCCGCCAGCTTGATGCGGGCACGGGACAGGTCCTCGGACTTCACCAGCAGCGCGCCGGAATTGGGCTCGACGGTGTAGGGAATGTCGGCCTGGGCCAACGTGTCCATGACCTGCTTGGTATCGACACCCGACAGGCTGCCATAGAGCGGCTTGTAATCGGGCTGCTGCGACCAAAGCACGACGGCAAAACCAATCGCCACGCTGGCAGCCAGACCGACCATGAGGCCGACCTGACGCAGCATGGTCATCTCGGAGAGATTTTGCAGGAAGGCCAGCCCGAACATTGGCGGCTTGCTTCCTGGCGCACCCGTTTTGGCGGGTACGTTATCGACGACGGCTTCGGCCATGACTTAAATCGTCCTCAAACCGGCATTTGCATGATGTCTTGGTACGCCTGAACCAGCTTGTTGCGTACCTGGGTCAGCGCCTGAAACGACACGCTGGCTTTCTGCGAGGAGATCATCACGTCGGTGAGGTCCACGCCGCTCTTGCCCATCTCGAAAGCGGTCGACAGCTGATTCGACGCCTGCTGGGTGTCGTTGACCTTGTTCACCGCCATGCCGAGCATGTCAGCGAAACTGCTCGCACCGGCCTGTTCTGGCGCTGCGATGGCCTTGGGCTGAGCCATGGCGTCCATCTGCATGGAGCGCATGTCCAACATCAAGCGATTAAATTCAACACCTTGGGTCATGACGTTTCTCTCAAAAGGGCCGCAAATTTTTGACACGGATTCAGCGGTTACCTAAGCATTAGCAACAAGGGTGCCAGACCAATAGCGGCGATATGCCACGTTTGATGAAAGTGTTCGGATGGGTATTTAAACGGACACGTAAACGAAGAGGCGCTTCACGCATTGACACCGCGCGATGCCCTATCAGACGCAGTCCCTGCGGGAGTGAGCTTGCTCACGAAGACGGCATCACACTCTCTGGAAAATCAGCGGGTTGTCGAATGTCTGTCGTCAGCTCCAGTCAGGCAGGCATGCATCTCACCGACACGCGCGCCTGCTCAGGATGCAAACAAAAAACCTTCGACATCCATCCCCGCATCACGCATCTGCGCCAGCTTGTAGCGCAACGTACGCGGGCTGATACCGAGGCGTTCGGCGGCCTCTTTGCGACGGCCACGCTCGGCACGAAGGGTGTCGATGATCATCTGGAACTCACGGCGACGCAGGTCTTCACCCAGGGCACCCGCCCCTTCCCCGCTGCTCGCCTCGGGCGACGCTTCCATGGCGCCAGTCGCAACTGGTACCACCTGAGGCGTCGGCGCGGCGGCGAAGGTTACCGGGCCGGCCAGGCAGAAATCCTCTGCCTGAATCACCCCGCCCTGCTGCAGGATCAGCGCCCGCTGCACGGCGTTATCCAGCTCGCGAACATTGCCCGGCCACGCATAGCTGACCAGACACGCCTGCGCCCCGGCCGACAGCCGCACCGGGGCATGCTTCATTTTATTGACGTGTTTGGCCAGCAGACGCTCGGCCAGCGGCAGAATGTCGGCGGGACGCTGGCGCAAGGATTGCCACGCAAGCGGGAACACCGAGAGACGGTAAAACAGGTCTTCGCGAAAGCGCCCTGCGGCCACTTCTCCCGCCAGATCGCGGTTGGTGGTCGCCAGCACGCGGATGTCCAGTTCGATGGGCTTGCGCGCACCGACCCGCTCCACTTCCCGCTCCTGCAACACACGCAACAGCTTGGCCTGCAGGCCCATGGGCATTTCGGAAATCTCGTCGAGGAGAATGGTGCCACCTTCGGCCTGCTCGAACTTGCCGGCCTGGGACGCAATGGCACCGGTAAACGAACCCTTCTCGTGGCCGAACAGCGTGGCTTCGAGCATGTTGTCCGGAATCGCCGCGCAGTTGATCGCGATGAAAGGCTTGCCGGCGCGGGGCGATTGCTCATGAATGAAACGCGCCAGCACTTCTTTACCGGTGCCGGACTCGCCTGAAATCAACACCGTCGAATCACTCTTCGCCACGCGGCTGGCAAGGCTGAGCAACTGCACGCTGGCAGGCTCGACCGCAATCGGACCCTCGCCATCGGCCGGGCCGAGGCGACCCAGTGCATGGCGAGCCACCAACGCCAGCAACGCCTTGGGCTCGAAGGGCTTGACCATGTAATCAGCCGCGCCCTGGCGCATCGCCTCCACGGCGCGGTCCACCGTGCCATGGGCCGTCATCAACAGCACCGGCAATTGGGGGTAGCGGCTGCGCAACTGGCCGAGCAATTGGTGACCGTCCATGCCAGGCATATTGACGTCACTGACCACCAGGCTGAACGACGAATCGGCAGCGGCAACCAACGCCTCTTCCGCCGACCCGACCGCCTGGTAGGCATGGCCGGCCAGCGCCAGGGTTTCGCCCAGCGCTTCACGCAGAGAAGGGTCGTCCTCGACCAGCAGCACCTTGATGCTCATGAGCGCTCACCTGAAGCAATCGTCAACGGACCGGCCTCACTGCCAGTGGACGGCTCATTCCCGGCCCCCGGAACCAGAGGCAGCGACACGATGGCGCAGGTGCCACGACCCGGACGCGAGCGGAACTCGACACGCCCCTGATGCGCCCGCGCCACCGCAGTGACAACGGCCAGACCCAGGCCGGTGCCGGTGGTTTTGGTGGTGAAGAAGGGCTCGCCGATGCGGGCCAGGGCCGCCGGCTCGATGCCGCTGCCACTGTCGCTGATACACAGACGCAGCGTATTGCCGCGGTTGTACGCATGAATCTTGATGCGGCGCCGCCCGTCACGCTGGCCGGCACTGGCCTGGACGGCATTTTCGATAAGGTTGAGCAGCGCGCCGACCAGCGTGTCGCGGTTGCACAACAATTCCCCCGCCGGGCTGTCGCACTGCCAGCGCACGGCCACGTCACGGACATGGGTCTGGGCGGCGGATTCTAGGGCAGCGACCAGCGCAGTCGGCGTCACCCGGTCAGTCAGCGGCAGCTCGCCACGGGCAAACACCAGCATGTCGCGGACCTGATGCTCGAGCTCATGCAGGCGCTCCTTGAGCCGGCCGGCGAAGCGCTGTTGGGTCTCGACGTTCAACGCCTGTTCGGCCAGATGGCTGGCGTAAATCATGGCGGCGGACAGCGGCGTGCGGATCTGATGGGCCAGTGATGCGACCATGCGCCCCAGGGACGACAAGCGCTCATGACGCGCCAGCTGACTTTGCAGATGACGGGTTTCGGTCAGGTCATTAAGCAGCACCAGCTGGCCCGGCTCGGCGTCCAGGGAACGGGTGGCAATGGACAGCCGGCGCCCGTCCTTCAGGGAGATTTCGTGGCCGTCGTCTTCGCGCGGGGCAAAGCAGCGGGCGATGACGTGGCGCCAGAGCATGCCGATCAACGGTTCGCCCAGCAGATCCAGCGCGGCAGGATTGGCCTCACGGACCATGCCGGTGCCGTCGATCACGATGACACCGCCGGGCAGCAGGTCGAGCAGGTTTTGAAGGCGGTTCGCCAGACGCTCTTTCTCGGCAAGCTCCTCCATGCGCTGGGCGCTGACCACGGCCAGCTCGCCCTTGAGCTCGGTGACCCGTGCTTCCAGCAGGCCGTAGGAATCGGTGAGCTGAGTCGACATCTGGCTGAACAGCGCGAAGGCCTGTTCAAGCCCTTGCCTGCTCGCCACTTCCGGGGACTGCTGCACTAACGAACCAATGGATGAACCGGGTTCGGAAGACATCTGAGCGGCCTGGGGCATAGTTGATCTCTCGGGTAGCGAACCGTCAGTAAACGGTATGTTCCCAGAGACATAGCAATCCTCGTGCCGAAAAAAAACCGCTGAGAAATCAGCGGTTTATTTTTGACGCGTCAAACGACAGTCAGTCGTCGACCTGCTCGTCGCCTTCGCGGCGGCTCATGCCGTACTTGCGCATTTTCTCCACCAGCGTGGTGCGGCGGATGCGCAGACGTTCGGCGGCGCGTGCCACGATCCCGTTGGCATCGTCCAGCGCCTGCTGGATCAAGCCCTGCTCCAGACCGCCGAGGTAGTCCTTCAAGTCCAGACCTTCAGGCGGCAGCAAGGCGCTGCTGGCGAAGTTCGGCGTATGGCCGTTGATGGCCACGCGCTCTTCCAGATCGCTGCGCAGGCTGTCGACCAGTTGCTCGTCTTCGTCGTCGACGTAGCGGAATTTTTTCGGCAGCTCCGAGACACCGATGACACCGTACGGGTGCATGATCGCCATGCGTTCGACGAGGTTGGCAAGCTCACGAACGTTGCCGGGCCAGCCGTGACGACACAGCGACATGATGGCGGCGGAGTTGAAGCGAATCGAACCGCGCTTCTCGTGTTCCATGCGCGAGATCAGCTCGTTCATCAGCAGCGGAATGTCTTCCACACGCTCACGAAGCGGCGCCATTTCGATCGGGAACACGTTGAGGCGGTAGTAGAGATCCTCGCGGAAACTGCCGATCACGATCATGTCTTCAAGATTTTTGTGCGTCGCGGCAATGATGCGCACATCAACGCTCTGGGTCTTGTTGCTGCCCACGCGCTCGAAGGTGCGCTCCTGCAGGACGCGCAGCAGCTTGACCTGCATCGGCAGCGGCATGTCGCCGATTTCATCAAGAAACAGCGTGCCGCCGTTGGCCAGTTCGAAGCGCCCTGCCCGGCTGGTGATGGCGCCGGTGAAAGCACCCTTCTCGTGGCCGAACAGTTCGCTTTCGAGCAACTCGGCCGGAATCGCGCCACAGTTGACGGGCACGAACGGCGCATCGCGGCGCTTGGAATGGTAATGCAGGTTACGGGCGACGACTTCCTTGCCGGTCCCGGACTCACCGAGGATCAGCACGCTGGCGTCGGTGTCGGCGACCTGCTGCATCATCTGGCGGACGTGCTGAATGGCACGGCTGGTGCCTACGAGGCTGCGGAAAAGATTGGGTTCGCGCTGACGCCCACGTTCACGGGCCTGGTCGTACATCTCGCGATAGACCTGGGCACGGTGCAGGGAATCCAGCAGTTTGCTGTAGCTGGGCGGCATCTCGACGGTGGAGAGGACCCGGCGACGCAGATCGTCCGCCAGTTCGGACGAGGAGTTCTCGCCCATCAGCAGGACCGGGAGAAACTCGTCCCACGCGGCCACGGTTTTGAGCAGGCCTTGAAGGCTGCCCGGGGCGTTCACGCTGCCGACCAGCACGCACAGCACTTCTCGGGTAGAGGTCAGCGAACCCACGACTTGCTGCCAGTCTGTGCTGGAGCAGGACAGGTTCTCATCACCCAGAAAATTCAGAATCACCGCCATGTCACGGCGGCGCTGGCTATCGTCATCGATCAGCAGGATTTTGATTTCACGCCACATGCAATAGCAACTTCCCTAGTCAACTCGATGCCCGATCACGGGCAAGCTTTGGCTTTTGTTTCGTCCGTTGAGACGTGTCAATCACCAGAAATTAGTGAACTTCACTAGTTAAGTCAAAAATCCGTACACAGTCAATTTTATGGCGTACATATTTTGGCTACCGACCAAGTGTCAACCGAACAGATGGTAAACCTTTGCCGCGCTTTTCGCTCGCTGGATCTGGGACATTTCGTCGACGATCGCCTGACGTTCGCCCACAGCGACGTCGATAAGCTTGCGATAGACGCCTAGCAGCTCTTCCAGATTTGTTCGCAACTCAGGCTCATCGTTGCTCGCCTGACTGATGACTTCATCGACGCAGGCCCGGCAGGCCATATCGAGCTGGCCGATTGCCTCCCAGTCACGCTGCTCGAGGGCATCGACCAAGGCTTCACGGGTTTCTTCGATTCGCTTGAGTGCAACGCTCATGGGGTTCTCCTTCAGAGCACGGGTTGCTGATCGCCGATCGCATCCCAGCCTTCCTTGACCGTGATCAGCAGGCCGCTGACTTCGTCGAGGATCTTCGGATCGGATTTGATGTTCGCTTCTGCCAGACGCTTCATCAGGTAGACGTAGAGGTTGTCGACGTGGGCCAGGGCTTCAGCCTGTTTTTCCATGTCCAAGCCTTCGCGCAGCCCACCGATGATTTCAATTGCCTTGCCAATCAACAGCCCTTTGGCGGGGATGTCCTTGCGCTCGATGGCGCCTTTGGCCTGGGCGATACGGTCCAGGCCGGCTTCCATCAGCATCTGCACCAGACGGTGTGGCGTGGCCACGGCGGTCTGGGCTTGTGAGTTGACCTTCTGATACTGCCGAAGGGCTGCCATACGGTTCATTGTCTTACCTCGCGCAACGAAGTTTCTATAGTGAGGGTATCGACACGGCCCAGGAAAACTTTAAGGCCAGATGCCAAAAACCCGGCACTGGGAGCCGGGTCTTGATCAAGTCGTCAACGGTCAGCCACTTTTCTGGGCATTGAGCGAGTCGAAGAACGAGGTGATGCTGGTGGAAGAGGCTTTCAGCTGCCCCACCAACAAGTCCATCGCGTTGTATTTGGCGGTCAGAGTGGCGGTCAACGTCGTCACCCGCAGGTCGAGGGCGGCCTGTTGGTTTGTCAGATCGGTCTGCTGCTTGTTGAGGCTGGTGGTGCGCGTGTCGAAAATACCGCCCGTCTGGGTGTAAGGCGTAATGGCAGCCTGCATCCGCGAGAGCAAGCCGTTGGTGCTGTCCGTGCCACTGAACAGTTGCTGCACGTCGCCCGCCAGGCCCTGGTCCATCGCCTTGCTAAACTTGGTGGCATCGAGGCTCAGCGTACCGTCGGATTGACCGGTGGTGATGCCCAGCTGCGAAAGCACGGAAAGGCCACCTGGGGCACCGGTCGTCACCAGCTGGTCGCGGATGGCCGAGAGGATCGAGCGCGGCATCGCATCGCCCGTCAACGCCGCAGCCGTCACGGTTGCGCCGGTGGTTTTGTCCGGGGTGTCGCTTACCGTCGCCTTGGTGACACTGGACACGGCTTTGACGACGGTGTTGTAAGCATCGACGAAGGTTTGCAGCGAGGCTTTCAGGCCATCGTTGTTCCCCGACACCGTCACAGTCGAAGCACCCAACCCCCCCACCAATGTCATGGAAACGCCGCCGAGGCTCTTGTCGATGGTGTTGCTGGCACTGGTGATGCTCAGGCCGTTGACGGTCAGACTGGCGTCTACCGCTTGCTTATCGATGTAGCCGGCGCTGGTGGTGCTTTTCGGGTCAAGCGCAGCGCCGGCAACAATGTTGAATTCACTGGACGTCGTGCTCGACGCCGTGATGTCCGTGCCTTTACCCGTCACCGTCGAGCTGAACACCAGGCGTGAACCATTGTCATCGGTGATGATGTTGGCGCTGATCTTCGAGGTCGCGCTTTGTGCGTTGATCTGCTTGGCCACCGACGCCAGCGTGGCACCGGTCGGGATGGTGATCTTGGTGTCAATGCCATTTTGAGTGAGGGTCAAATCGCCACTCGGAATAGCACTGGCGGACCCGCCGGAGAAAGAAGCGCTTGCGACACTGGAACTGGTGGCAAGGCCTATGACGTTGATGTTGTAAGTACCGGGCACGGCCGAGTTATCGGACGTTACGGTCAGCTTGGTCGCGTCGGAGGCTTTTGCCGCATAGCCGGCGAATGCAGGCGTGTCGGTTTTGCCAAGGTTGGTCAGGGCGGTCTGGAAGGCAGTCATCGCGCTTTGCAGCGTGCCGATGCCGGAAATTTTGGTGGTGACCAGTTTGGTCTGTGTTGTGATCTGGGTCTGCTTGGCCGACTTGTCGGAGTTGACCAGCGCGGTGACGATGTCACCGATTGCCAGGCCCGAGCCGAGGCCGGTTGCAGGTGTAATAGGACTAGCCATGTGAGTCTCCTTTCAGTTGTAGTCGGCATTTTGACGAGCACGCCACACCCAAGTGCCGCGTTCACGTTTCATGCCATTTAAACTTTCGCGTCGAACAACAGGCTGTTGGCGTTCTTCAGACTGTCGGCGAGCTTCAACGCTTCAGCAGACGGCAATTGCCGCACCACTTCACCTGTATCGGCGGCGATCACTTTCACCACCACTTTCCCCGACTTGTCGTCGATGGAAAACTCCAGGTTACGATGAACCGGCTGAAAGAACTTTTCCATTAGCTTGACGGCCGCTTCCAGTTCTTCTGGCTTCCTGTCTGGATCTGAGTCTTTACTTGTCGATGAGTCTGACGACGATGAAGCCGCCGGAGCAGGAACGACTTGAGGCGCCACGGCTGGCTTGTCAGCAACCACAGGCACCGCGGGCAACGACTGGATCATTGGATAAGACACATTCATCCTGTTACTTATGTCCATGTACACTCACCTCTCGAAAGTAAAAAGCGGGAGAGCACGCAAGCATACTCCCCCGCCAAAACTCTAGCCGTTATTACTGAAGCAGTTTCAGAACAGCGGATGGCAGCTGGTTAGCCTGGGCCAGAACAGAGGTGGAAGCTGATTGCAGAGTCTGTTGTTTGGTCAGGTTAGCGGTTTCAGCGGCGAAGTCGGTGTCTTGAATACGACCCAGTGCAGCAGTGGCGTTTTCGTTAACGTTTTGCAGGTTGGAAATGGTGCTGGTCAGACGGTTTTGCGAAGCACCCAGGCTCGAACGGGTGCTGTTGATCGTTGCCAGAGCCGCGTCGATTGCCGAAATAGCGGCGTCAACGTTGGTGTGGGCAGAGGTGTTGTCGCTGCCGCTGATCGAGCTGCTACCGCTCGAAACGCCCAGAGCCGAAGCAGTGAAGCTGCCGGTCAGGACCAGGTCGATGTGGTTCGAAGTACCGGTGTTGGAACCGACTTGCAGAGTCACGGTGCTAGCGGAACCGTCCAGCAGGTTCTTGCCGTTCAGGTTGGTGGACTGAGCGATACGGGTCAGTTCGTCAGACATCTGGCCGTATTCGGCGTTCAGCGAGTTACGGTCAGCAGTGCCGTTGGTGTCGTTTCGGGACTGAACAGCCAGTTCACGCATACGCTGCAGAATGTTGGTCGATTCTTGCAGAGCGCCTTCAGCGGTCTGAGCGATCGAGATACCGTCGTTGGCGTTCTTGATGGCAACAGTCTGGCCGCGGATTTGCGAAGTTTCGCGGGTTGCGATCTGCAGGCCGGCTGCGTCGTCTTTAGCGCTGTTGATTTTCAGACCGGAAGACAGACGAGTCATCGAAGTCGACAGTGCATCGGAAGCTTTGGACAGGTTCTTCTGAACAGCCAGGGAAGCTACGTTGGTGTTTACGCCTAAAGCCATGATGAATTCCTCGTGAGTTGTTTGCTGCGGCTATCCGGCCCTGGCAAGCGCCGGGTGTGGCCTAGAGAACCTACGTAATGTTTATCGTCGCGGTTGCCAGGAGCTTGAGGGCTTTTTCAAATTTATTTGCCACCAGAGCGCCACCCCCGCAGTTTGTTGTCCGGGGATACACAGCGTTTCGGCGCAACCCCGGGAAGCTTTAACCTCACCCGGCGATTTGTTAACCAGTTCTCAAAAAGACGGGCGCACCCTTCGGCGCGCCCGGGCTTTGGTTGGCTTTATCTA
The DNA here is from genome assembly GCF_053903055.1 of Pseudomonas sp. AK106. Lineage (NCBI taxonomy): Bacteria > Pseudomonadati > Pseudomonadota > Gammaproteobacteria > Pseudomonadales > Pseudomonadaceae > Pseudomonas > Pseudomonas sp. AK106. Next base: position 1,844,568 of record NZ_CP096426.1, on the reverse strand, counting down.
TAGAGGCATGTGGGTTATTGCAGCAGCTTGAGGACGGCTGCCGGTAATTGGTTGGCTTGGGCCAGGACTGCCGTTGAGGCTTGCTGGAGGGTTTGTTGTTTAGTCATCTCCGCGGTTTCTGCAGCGAAGTCGACGTCTTCGATCTGGCCTCGGGACGCGGTGGCGTTCTTGGTCATGTTCTGAAGATTTTCCATGGCGCTCATCATGCGGTTCTGATTGGCGCCCAGATCGGCGCGGGCGGAGTTGATCTTGCCGATCGCGGCGTCAATGGCCTTGATGGTGTATTCGATGTTCTCGGTGCGGGCAGGTTTGTTGAGAGCCTCATCTGCTGACTTGGCATCGGCAAGTATTTTCTCGGCGTCAGTCACCGCCTTTTTGGCGGCGTTAAGGGTGTCGACATCGGCTTGCACAGGCGTCTGGATCCCTGCAAATGTCGCCTCGGCGGCAATGAGCCCGGTCTTCGCCGTCTCAATGTCATTCACCATCTGCGGCGTGACAGTGTTGACGATGTTGCGCGCACCTCTGCCGTCGATTGAGAGCGGCGTGTAATCACCTTTGACGATGGCCGCCGAGCCCGAATGTGTTGCAGTTGCAGCAACAGCCGCCCGATCTTCAGCCGCCACAAAGATTGACTCGGATGAGAAATCATCACCCAGGGTGAGACTGATTTTTTCAGTCGCCCCCACATTCGCACCAATCTGGAAACTCAGTTCCCCCGCACTTCCATCCAGTAAATTTAACTCAGCGCCGAACGTTGTACCTTTGGCAGTTCTGGACACTTCGGCCGTCAGCTTCAGAAACTCGGCATTCAAAGCATCCCTTTCTTTCGGACCTTTATCACCGTTGGCAGCTTGCACCGCGAGGTCGCGCATCCGCTGCAAGTTATTCAAAGACTGATCCAGCGCGCCTTCGGCCGTTTGAATAATAGATATAGCCGCCCCCGCATTACGTGTCGCGACAGTCATGCCACGTATTTGAGTTGTCAGCCGAGTAGCAAGCTGCAATCCAGCAGCATCATCCTTGGCGGTATTGATCCGCAGCCCTGAAGACAGGCGGGTCATTGCGATGCTCAATAAATCAGAAGACCTGTTCAAATTCCGCTGAACAGACAGCGATGCAATATTGGTATTTACGGTTAAAGCCATTTTGAATTCCTCGTTGATAGAAACGGAGGATTCTCTAATATCGGGGAAGTCCATTTCTCCCGGAGAACCTACAGTTCCGGTATCGACGATTTGCATAGTGGCTTTAACAACAAACCTGTCAGGCAGACTGCGCCATCACGACACATGAAGGGGAATAAATTGGCTAACGCATTAATTGGAATAGATATTAAAAAAACATAAAAAAACGGCCGCTGCGGGCCGCTTAATTCAGATCAAACTGAAACTAATGTAGGAGATTTCTCTAACTTCCCGACAATGGGAAAGTGTCAGACTTCAAGAAACTCAACTTCCAACCAGTCCGCTAACCCCAACCAATCCTGCCGCTCCTGGCACGCCAGAATCGCACTCAACACCCTCCCCCATTCAGCCTGTCTTTCGACAGAAGCTCCGTCCATCAGTGGCAGCGACCGATCAATCAGTTCGACCATTTGCAAGGCCCCTTCAATATCCCGGCCCAAGCGGAACAGCTTCGCGCATTCGCGGGCTTCTTCTACGACGTGTTCAGGCAGGGTCATGGCGCGGTCCAGTCAGGGTCGAAGTCGGCGCCGGCGATCAGCGCACCGTCGCGGCTGGTGTTGAGGAAGGTGACCTCGGGGTGGCGGGCGATGAAGCGTTCGAGTTCGATGAGGTAGCTGCGGAAATTGAGCTGCGTCTTGACCTTTTGGCCCCGCCCGTCGCGCACCCAGTGTTTGGCGATGCTCAGGGCAGGCCCCAGGTCGCCGTCCTGCCAGCCGGTGTGGGTCTTGCCGCCGGGGAAGGCGAAGTCGGCGCCGAACAGGGTGATCCGCGCGGCGCCCATTTTGACGGCGAGATCGACGGCGGGATGAATGACACTCCCGCCCACGTGCAACGTGGCTTTCGGGATTTCTTCGCGCAGCCGGGCATACAGCGGGCTGGTGGAATAACCCACGTAGCGCGGGCCTTGCCATGCCTCCAGCATTGCCGCGTCTTGGCCCGGCACATAGACCAGCGCGATGTGCGCCGAATCCTCGGTGGGGAGATGCCGGGGGGTGATGCGGTGGTCGATGCTCACCACCACGTCCGGCCTGATGCCTTGGTTGCGCAGGGGCACGTAGGCGGTGTCGACGCAGATAATCAGCGGCCGGTTGGCGCTGTTTGACGTGCTCAACAGGCGCGGCAAATGCTGTTGCAGACTTGGCCCCGTCGCGATGACGAACACGTCACACCCCGACTGCGTGGCAAACAACGCAGCGACATCGGTGTCCCGCTGCACAAGCGCCCTGCCCTGCTCCAGCAGGCGCGCGTTGTCGGGGGTGTCGGCGGCGAACGCCTGGTTGTTGAAGTCGACGTGCACTTCGCTGACCAGCCGATCGCGGATCCGCGCGCTGCTGTCGTCGGCCAGCACCAGTTCGGCCGGCAGTGCGAAGAATGGCAGCTGAATCTCGCTGCAGGCGTCGGCATAGGCGAGGCTCACGCGGGGGTCGGACAGCCAGTCATCCTGTTCCAGCAGTTGCAGCACCAGGGCAAACAACGCGCCGTTGAGGATGTGGACGTGCAGCGTTTGCAGGGAAGCGTCGGCCAGCAATACCCGCTGCAGATCGCCGAGGGCGGTGCCGTAAAGATGAACGACGGGGCTGTTGGCGCGGAGGCTTTGCGCCTGGGTTTGCGCTTCGGCGAGGCGATCATGGCGGCTGGTGAGCTGAATGCCGCCAATGCTGAGGGTCGATTGTCGGCCTTCGATCAACTGCGCGGGAATGGATTCGACGTTTTCGGCCCGCAACCGCTGGGCCTCGTCCGGCCAGCGCTGTTCGATCACGGCGAGGTTGTGCTGGAGAATCTCGCTCATGACGGCAATCCTTTTCCTGGGGGAAGTGCAGAAAGCAAAACGGCGACCTGAGTCATCAGCGTCGCCGTTGTGCAGGCTGGAGGCAGCCCGGTGATTCGCTGTCAGGGACGATAAAGGATCGCCGAGCCCCACGACAAGCCCACGCCGAAACCGCTGACCGCGATGCGCTTCCAGGTGGCGTTCATGACGTGTTTTTCCAGCAGCAGCGGAATGCTGGACGACACCGTGTTGCCGGTCTCGAGCATGTCCTTGACGAATTTCTCCGGCGACTTGCCGTCCTCGAACCGACGGGCGACCGCATCGACGATGGCCGCGCTGCCCTGGTGGATGCAGAACGCATCGACGTCGGAGGATTGCAGGCCGGAGTCTTCGAGCAATTCGTTGAGGTGCGAGGGCACTTTGACCAGCGCGAAGTTGAATACCTGACGCCCGTTCATGTAGAACGCGCCGTCGGTGGTCTTGAGGAACTCTGCGCCGGAGCCGTCGGTGCCGAACTTGGATTTACCCAGCTGCCATGGGGCGTCGTCGCTCATCCAGGTGGCGGTGGCGGCGTCGCCGAAGAGCATGGTGGTGTTGCGGTCTTCCGGGTCGACGATCTTCGAATACGGGTCGGCGGTGACCAGCAGGCCGTTTTTCAGGCCGGTCGCTTCCATGAAGCCTTTCAGCGCATAGATGCCGTAGACGTAGCCCGAGCAACCCAGGGAAATGTCGAACGCGGCGACGTGGGTCGGCAGGCCGAGTTTGTGTTGAACGATGGCGGCCGTGTGCGGCAGGCCTTCTTCGTCACCGTTTTGGGTGACGACGATCAGTGCGTCGATGGCGTCCCGCGAGAGACCGGGGTTGTTGGCGAACAGCTGGTTGACCGCTTCGACGCACAGGTCCGAGGTTTCCTGGGTGTCGTCTTTGCGCGGCAGAAAAGCAGAACCGATCTTGCCAAGGATGAAGTCTTCATCCTTTCCGAATTTGGCACCCTGGGCGTAATTGTCGACGCCGGCCGTGGGCACATAACTCGCTATGCTCTTGATGCCAATCATCATGGCTTCCCAATAAAAAACTGCTGAACATCACCCGGCGCGGTTAGGCGGGGCGTTGAAAATCCGGGGCTTGCGGCCTGAAAAAAAAGGCAACGTACAGGTCAGGGCGACACCAGAATCGCTCTGGAATCAGCCCGAGGACGTCACGGACCGCCAACACGATACAGTGAAGATGCCCGTTATGACCCACAGGTCACCAAAAGTTTTACAAGCTTTTAGCTGACCGACGGGTGCCGCGCAACATCAGATCGCTGCTCAGACAGGTGATTGACATGAAGATGTCACGGGAATGTGGCGTGTGGTCGAGCTTCGACGCGCTGTTTAGTAGGACCGGCTTCAGCCGGGAAGAGGCCCTGATGTGCACTCTCAATTTTGCGGTGTGACGAATGCCGTCTTCCCGGCTAAAGCCGGTCCTACGTTCGTGTTCACCGCGAATCTCACTGACTACACGTTTAGTAGGACCGGCTTTAGCCGGGAAGAGGCCTTTACGCACCCTCGATTTTGCGGTGTGGCGTATGCCGTCTTTCCGGCTAAAGCCGGTCCCACATTCGTGTTCACAGCGCAATTCCCAAGTGATGCCGGTCCAGCCTTCACTCAACCCACCACATCCCAACTCAACGCGGTCCCGCGGTTCAGTGCGTGTCGGGCTTTGCTCCCCAGCACGGCATCGATGTGTTTGGGCGCCAAACCGAGGCCAGGGCGGATGGCGCGGATGTTGTCCGGGCTGAAGGCCTCGCCCTCGGCGATGTCTCGCACCACGTACAACGAGCGGCGGTATTGCAGCGATTTCTGTTCGGCTTCGGTGGCGCCGTATTGCACGTGGCCCATGCCTTGCCACGCGCGTTCGGTTTCGATGACCAGGCTGGCCATTTCCGCCGGTTCCAGGGAGAAACTGGCGTCGACCCCGCCGTCGGCGCGGTCGAGGGTGAAGTGCTTTTCGATGACCGTCGCGCCCATGGCCACCGCCGCCACCGACACGCCGACGCCCATGGTGTGATCGGACAGGCCCACCTGGCAGTTGAACAACCCGGCCAGATGCGGAATCGTGCGCACGTGGCTGTTGGCCGGGGTCGCCGGGTAGGTGCTGGTGCATTTCAGCAGCACCAGATCCTTGCAGCCCGCCGCCCGCGCCGCGCGTACGCTTTCATCGAGCTCGGCGATGCTGGCCATGCCGGTGGAAATGATCATCGGCTTGCCGGTCGCCGCCACTTTGCGGATCAGCGGGATGTCGGTGTTTTCAAAGCTGGCGATCTTGTAGGCCGGCACGTCGAGGCTTTCGAGAAAGTCCACGGCGGACTCATCAAAGGGCGTGGAAAACGCCAGCAGCCCCAACTCTTTGGCCCGGGCGAAGATCGGCGCGTGCCACTCCCACGGCGTGTGCGCCTGTTCATACAGCGCATACAGCGACGTCCCGGCCCACAAACTGTTGGGGTCTTTGATGAAGAACTCGCCCTCGGCAATGTCCAGGGTCATGGTGTCGGCGGTGTAGGTTTGCAGTTTGAGGGCATGGGCGCCCGCCCTGGCCGCCGCCTCGACGATGCGCAACGCCTGATCCAGCGACTGATTATGGTTGCCGCTCATCTCGGCGATGATGAACGGCGGCGCGTCGGGGCCGATGGTTCGGGAACCGATCTTGAAAGAAGTCATCGTTGCTCACTCGTTGCAGTGACGTCGGTCGGCCCAAGGCCGGACGATAAAAATAGGAACGGGCAGCGGCTCATGCGCCCTGCCGCGTTACGGCGGTAGCTGGACTGTCTGGGTTGACCAGGGCCGCCAATGCATCAGCGATGCGCCGGGCACCACGGCCATCCACCAACAACCTCGACTGTTCGGCGAAGGACCGGCGTAAAGCGGCATCACCCCACAGCTGCCCGATCGCATCACGCAAACGCCCGGCCTCAAGCTGCACATGGGGCCCGAGGTACACATGCACACCGGCCTCGGCCAGCAATTGCGCATTGAGCTGCTGATTGTTCGCCACCGAAATACAGATGGTCGGCAACCCCAGCGCCGCGCGCTCCCAGGTGGTGCCGCCGCCGGCGCCGATAAACAGATCGGCCGCCTGCATCAGCGCGAAAAAATCACCGGTCAGCGTGTGCAAATGCCACTCAGGCCGAGAGGCTGCGAGATCGCCCATCGCCTCCCAGTGGGGGTTATGCAAACCGGCGACGAAATCCACCTGCAGATCATCAAAGCCTTGAAGCGCCAGCATCGTGGCGTACACCTGCCCGGCCGCATCGAAGCCACCGAAGTTGACCAGCACCCGTTCGACACGCGGCTTGATCGCGATGGGGTCGCACTGAAACTCGTCGCGCAGCAGGGCAAATCGCGGCCCCAGAAACGCCTGGCACTCACGGTCGATCCAGGGGGCGTAGGGCTGATTCAGCGCCTGCGCGCTGTAATTCTGGTCGAGCAACACTTCAACCGAATGGGGCCGGTTGGCCAAGTCGTCGATCGCCATCACTCGATCGGCGAGACCGCGCGCCGCCTTTTCCCAGCGTGCATCCAGGCCGTAATGATCAACGATCAGCCAGTCAAAGAGCGGCTCATCCTCAAGCTCTTCGGCCAGGGCAGACAGGTCCGCCTGCCAAGGCAACGCTGCTTCGATGTCCTGGTCTTCCTGCGCGCCATAGCGTGCCGGCAGGGCGTAGGCAACATAGCCCTGATCCGCCAGCCGCTGAAGCAGATGCCCCGGCAATTCGCGGCAGGCAAAGCGCACATCGGCGCCATCTGCACGCAGCGTGTTGGCGAGCGTGAGGCAGCGGGCGATGTGGCCGCTGCCGATGGTCACCGAGGCGTCGGCGCGGATCAGCACGCGCATCATTGCAGCTCCCCACCGGCCTTGAGCGCGGCGTACAGGTATTCCGCGCGCAACCAGTCTTCCGGGCTGTCGATGTCCTGCACCAGATGCCGGGGCAGAATCACCGGCAGGCTGAGCTCGGAAAACACCGTGTCGCCGCGCCGCCAGGCGTCGCTGCGGCCCCAGTAGAACTGGCCGGCGTCCTGATAGGCGACGGGCAGATCCTGAGAACGCACGCTGCGAAATTCCGGGTGCATCGCGCACAGGCTGCCGTCGCTGTCGATCAACAACGCACGCTGCACCGGGAAGCCGAAGCTGCACACCGAGAACGCATAGGATTTTGCCGCATCGGCTTCGAGTACTTCCAAGCCATGACGCAAATAACGCGCCTGCAACAGCGGCGCGGTGGCGTAGAGGCAGCAAGCGTAATCAAAGCGCCGATCAAGTGCGCAAAGCGCGTGTTGAATCACTGCCGCCGTGCCAGTGAAAGCGTCGGCCAGGTCCGCCGGGCGCATGAACGGCACGTCAGCGCCACAATCGCGGGCAACGTCAGCGATTTCTTCGTCGTCGGTGCTGACCACGATCTGATCAAACACCCCGCTCGCCCGCGCAGCACGAATGGAATACGCGATCATCGGCTCGCCGTTGAACAGCTTGATGTTCTTGCGCGGGATGCGCTGGCTGCCGCCCCGTGCGGGGATGATGGCGACGGCGCTCATGCTCGTGGGCCTGTCATGGGTTCGTCCGCATCAAGTGGCCGCCGGGCGCGTTTCGCCGAGCAAACGGTGAAGCTGTTCAACAACGTCATCCTGCTGCGCTTCGGTCATCGCCGGGTACAGCGGCAGGCTGATGGCTTGGGCGTAATAAGCCTCGGCTTCGGGGAAATCACCGGGGTTGAAACCCAGGACGCGGTAATAGGGCTGCAGATGGACCGGGATGTAGTGCACGTTCACGCCGATGCCTGCCCCGCGCAAACCTTCGAAGACTTGACGATGGCTCAGCGCAAGCAGGTCGGTCTGCAGGCGCACGACGTACAAGTGCCACGCAGAATCGGCCTCAGCCTGAAGGGTCGGCAAGGTCAGCGGCAGGTCGGCCAGCAGCGTCTGATAGCGCGCCACCAACTGCCGACGCCGGGCCAGAAAACCGTCGAGCTTGTTCAGCTGCGACAGCCCCAGTGCCGCCTGCATGTCGGTCATGCGGTAATTGAAGCCCAGCTCGACTTGCTGGTAATACCAGGGGCCGTGGCTGGGCTCGTCCATCTGCCCCGGGTCACGGGTCATGCCGTGGCTGCGCAGGCGGCGCAAATGTTCGGCCAGTTCAGGGCGATTGGTCAGCACCAGGCCGCCTTCGCCGGTGGTCACGATTTTGACCGGATGAAAGCTGAACACCGTCATGTCGGCGAATTCGCCGCAGCCCACCGGGCGCCCGGCATAGTGCGCGCCCACCGCGTGGGAGGCGTCTTCGATCACCACAAAACCGTAACGCCGGGCCAGTTCGCCGATGGCGCGCATGTCGCAGCTCTGGCCGGAAAACGCCACCGCCACCAGCACCTTGGGGAGCGTGCCGTTGGATGCCGCCACTTCAAGCTTGCGCGCGAGGGCGTCGGTGTCGAGGTTCCAGGTCAGGGGATCGATGTCGACAAAGTCCACATCGGCGCCGCAATAGCGCCCGCAATTGGCCGAGGCCAGAAACGTATTCGGGCTGGTCCACAGCCAGTCGCCCTGCCCCAGTCCCGCCGCCAGACAGGCAATGTGCAGCGCCGCCGTGGCGTTGCACACCGCCACCCCGAAACCGGCTTCACAGCGCTCGGCCATGGCCGCTTCGAAGCGTTCGAGGGTTGGGCCCTGGGTCAGCCAGTCCGACGTCAGCACCTCGACAACGGCGTCGATGTCGGCCTGATCAACGCTCTGCCTGCCGTACGGAATCATGGCTGAACGTCAGCGTGCAGCTCGCCGATCTGGCGGATCGACAGGAAGTCCGGGTTGGTGTCGGAGCGGTACTCGAACTCGTCGTGAACCGCTTTGCCCTGGGCGCCGGTGGCGTCGACGGCGAAGTCGGTGTCGACGTTGTTGAAGCGAATCGACGGCACGATGGTGTAGTGGTCGTCGAATTCCAGGGTCATGCGCGCGTCGTCCTGGGGCACCATCAGCTCGTGGAGTTTTTCCCCGGGACGGATGCCGACGATCTTGTGCGGCAGGTCGGGGGCCATGGCCTGGGCCAGATCGACGATGCGCACCGACGGAATCTTCGGCACGAACACTTCGCCGCCGTGCATGCGCTCGAAGCTCTGCATGACGAAATCCACGCCGTGGTCGAGGGTGATCCAGAAGCGCGTCATGCGCGAATCGGTGATCGGCAATTCAGCCGCCCCACCCGCCAGCAGCTTGTTGAAGAACGGCACGATGGAGCCCCGGGAGCCGGCCACGTTGCCGTATCGCACCACGGAAAAACGCGTCTGCTCCTCGCCGCCGATGTTGTTGGCGGCGACGAACAGTTTGTCCGACAGCAGCTTGGTGGCGCCGTACAGATTGATCGGGCTGGCGGCCTTGTCGGTCGACAGCGCCACGACCTTCTTCACGCCGTTGGCGATGGCCGCCGAGATGATGTTTTCGGCGCCATTGACGTTGGTGCGGATGAACTCGGTCGGGTTGTATTCCGCCGCCGGCACATGCTTGAGCGCCGCCGCGTGGACCACGTAATCGATGCCGCGCATGCCCTGCTGCAAGCGATCGGCATCGCGCACGTCGCCGAGGAAATAGCGCATGCAGGGCGCGTTGAATTCCTGCTGCATTTCGTACTGCTTGAGTTCATCGCGGGAGAACACCACCACGCGCCGGGGCTGATAACGCGCCAGCAGCGTGCGGATGAACATGCGGCCGAACGAGCCGGTCGCGCCTGAGATGAACACTGATTTGCCGTTGAACATGACGTAGTCCTTTAACCCGGAGGCCTTAAGCGAGCAGCTCGGCCCAACTGGAACCGTCGGCCTGAGCGAGGGTGAAGCCCTTGCCGGTCAGTTGCAGATTTTTGTTGTACGCCAGGTCGTGCGCAAACGCCCCGGACCATTTGTCTTGCAGCGCGGCCAGCGCCTGTGGCGCGTCGGGCAATGCGCCCGAATGCACGAACTGCACGTGAGGCGTCCACACCGTCAGGTACCCGGCCTGGGCCACCTTCAGGCACAGGTCCACATCGGCGAAGGCGTCGGCAAAATGCCCTTGATCCAGGCCGCCGACGTCATCGAACAGCGACGAGCGCACCATCAGGCAGGCGTCGGACACCGCCGAATAATTCTGATCCAGCAACAGTCGGCTCATGTAGCCCGCGGCGTCTTTCGCTTCGCCGATGAAGGCCGAACCCACACCGCCGTCCATGCCGAGGATCAAACCGGCCTGACTGACCGTGCCGTTGCGGTCGATCAACTTGGCGCCAACCACGCCGACTTCCGGGCGCATCGCCTGATTGAGCAAGGCGTCGATCCAGTTCGGGCTGATGACTTCACCGTGGGCCGAGAGCAGCGCCAGGTATTCGCCTGTGGCCTGTTCGCGCAGGGCGTTGACCCGCGCTGAATGACTCAACGGTTGATCCATGGCGATGACCCGCACGCGACCTTTGTGCTGGCGACCCAGCCATTCGCTGAGCTCCGCCGAGACACTGTGATCGTCCGCGATCAGCACTTCGTAATTCGCGTAGCGCGTGCGCAACAGGACACTCGCCAGGCAACGCTGCAGCACGGGCAGGTCGTCAACGCCATGGACGAGGATCGACACCAGCGGGCGCTGGATGTGGCGGTAGTCGATGCGCCAGGTACCCGGTGCTGCCGGACTGATCTGGGCCTTGAAGCCGCGATTGTTCAGGTGCCGGGTCAGCGCCAGGCGTTGCTGGGCGTTCTCTTCCAGCGGTTGCGCGTCGGTGACCAGCAGCGGCTCGTCCAGATGCGCCAGCCAGCCCATGCCGCCCTGCTCGATGATGCGCAGCAGGAGTTCGAATTCGGCAGCCTGGGCGAAGTCGGCGGAGTAACCGCCGGCCTCGACCAGCACGTCGCGGCGGACCAGCCAGTGGCGGGACATCAGCGTCGGGTTGCTCAGCAACAGGTCGAGGTTGAAGCCGGGGCGCATGACGTGGGTCAGCGCACCGCTGGCCTCACGTTGAACTTCATCGGCGAACACCGCGCGGCAGTCAGGCGCGGCCTGCAGTTCCAGCGAGGCGCGCAGCAGGCCGCCGGCGGTGAACGCATCACCGACTTCGGCCAGCATCAGCCAGTTGCAGGTGGATTGGCGGGCGATCTGATTGACCTTGTCGACCCAGTTGCTCTTGCTGACCTTGACGAAATGCAGGGTGTTTTGCGCGCTGGTCGCCGCCGGTGGCTCGCCGCTGGTGAACACCACGACCTTGAAGGTCTTGCAGTGGCCTTCGACCAGACTGTCCAGGGTGACCTGGAGTTTGTTCATGTCATCGTCGAGGTCCAGCAACAGAATGCCGAACTGCGGTCCGCCGCCGAGGCTGTCGATGCGGCTGAGGATGGCTTGTGCGTCGCTCGGGCTCGGCTGGCGTGCGTCGAGCCACTGCAACAGCTGACCCGATGGCATGTTGGCGAGGGTCACGCGATGGTCCTGGCGCTGGACCGAATTGAGGCGCTGCAACCAGCGCGACATTTCCAGCGCTTCTTCGGGGTCACCCTGGCGCGCCATGAGACCGGCGAGGGGCTCGACGATGTACGGGTTGAAGATGTTCAGGGCCATCGCTTCCCACATCCGGTTGGCGATGGTTTCGGGGTTGTCGTTGCCGTGGCTGCGCAGCAGCACTTCGTGCTGAACCCAGGTCCCTTCGAGCTGTTCCATCTGCAGCTTGCCGGCCGGCAGCGCGTGGATCAGAAACTCGATCTCGGTCAGGACGTCGAAGAAGGCCTGGTTGTAAAACGGCATTTCGACGAACTGACGGGGACCGAACTGGCGGTCTGCGGGTTTGAACACGTCGTTCCAGCGCGACAGCACGATGCTGGTCAGGCCCAGGGAACGCTGGTCTTCGAGACAGGCCTGCAGGGCGGCGTAGGCCTTTTTGACCTGCTCGGTGCCGTCGGCTGCATTCAGCTCACCGTGGGTGGTGGTCAGGGCTGCCAGAAAACTGGCGAATTCGTGGCGCTCGAGGACGGCTGACGGATCGCTGTCACTCAGCTTTTTCAGCATGTGAGTCGGGCGGTCGGAGAGCCGGTGGTTGAGCTCACGGACCACGTAGGGTATCGGCAGGGTCCGCGCCTTGGCGGCCGAGAGCAGGAAGTAGGCGTGACCGAACTCTTGCAGCTCGCCACTGACGCCTTGGGGCAGCGCGGCGAACCATTGTTGTAGCAGCGCCGTGCGGGTAACGGCGTAGAACGGCGGAATGTAGTGGTCCATGAAGCTCAGGACGCGCTCGCCGCTGTTGTCGGCGGCGAAGTCTTCCTGGCCCTTTTTGTCGCGGCGGAAGTACTCGACCTTGTCGCCGTGGGCCTGGTACATCAGGCAATAGCCGTGGCAGAGGCCGTAGTCCGGGTGGGTAGCCAGAAATTCCACCGACTGGGCCAGCGCGTCATGCATCAGAAAATCTTCGTCGCCCACGAACGCCATGAACGGCGTGGTCACTTGGGTCACGCCATGGGCGATCCTGCTCAGGACCCCGGTCTCGGCGAACTGCGGCACGTGGCGGTAATCCACCTGCGGGAACAGCGCGGCGACGTCGGCGGCTGACTGCTGCGAAGCATCCAGCACCAGCACGTGGGCCGACGAGGAGCTGTAGTACTGCAATGTCCGGCGCAGGAGTGCGGGCCGGTCATGGGTGAGGACCACAAGCGTCAGTTGGGCATCGAGCGGCATGGTGTTTCCCGGAGATGAATGAGGGTGCATTACGTTTTCCCTGTGATGCGGCCAAGCGTCAAAAAGATGATCAATGGCGATATCGGGGAGACGAAGCAGGAAGCACGCCAACTCTGGATGGCGGGACTGCGCGCAATGGGCAGGATGGGCTTTAGCCGGGAAGACGTCAGGCGTCACACCGCAGGATTGAGGGTGCGCCTACAGGCCCCTTCCCGGCTGAAGCCGGTCCCACTAAAGCAGCGTGTGCAGTCAGTGAGATTGGGGGGAACGCGGGTGTAGGACTGGCTCAAGCCGGGAAGACGTCAGGCGTCACACCGCAGGATTGAGGGTGCGCCTGCAGGCCTCTTCCCGGCTGAAGCCGGTCCCACTAAAGCAGCGTGTGCAGCCAGTGAGATTGGGGTGAACGCGGGTGTAGGACTGGCTTTAGCCGGGAAGACGTCATTCGTCACGCCGCGGGATTGAGGGTGCACATGCAGGCCCCTTCCCGGCTGAAGCCGGTCCTACATTCACGCCGCGTACCGTCAGTGGGATTGGGGTGAACGCGGGTAGGACCGGCTTTAGCCGGGAAGACGTCAGGCGTCACGCCGCAGGATTGAGGGTGCACATGCCGGCCTCTTCCCGGCTGAAGCCGGTCCTACATTCACGCCGCGTACCGTCAGTGGGATTGGGGTGAACGCGGGTAGGACCGGCTTTAGCCGGGAAGACGTCAGGCGTCACGCCGCAGGATTGAGGGTGCACATGCCGGCCTCTTCCCGGCTGAAGCCGGTCCTACATTCACGCCGCGTATCGTCAGTAGGACCGGCTTTAGCCGGGAAGACGTCATTCGTCACACCGCAGGGTTGAGGGTGCACATGCTCGCCTCTTCCCGGCTGAAGCCGGTCCCACTAAAACAGCGCGGCTAATCCGCCAGCCAGCCGTTGACCCAGTGCTGAAGGTTGTCGCCGCGCAGGACGTAGTCGCGCATGACCACTTCTTTCAGCTCATCGCCCATGCGGTAGCTGGCGTCGGGGTCGGCCAGGTGCATGCGGATCGCTTCGAGCCATTCGGCGGTGCTGTTGGTCATCACACGGGTACATGGCAGGTAGCCGTCGTAGGCCCGGGTGTCGGTGCAGATCACCGGGTAGCCGCAGGCGCCGTATTCCAGCAGGCGCAGGTTGCTCTTGCAGTCGTTGAAAATGTGGTGCTCCAGCGGCGCCAGCGCGAGGTCGAGGTTCAACGCCGCCAGTTTCGCCGGATAGGCCAGCAAGCCCACGGACGGATGGAACTCGTGCACGTACGGGCGCAACGACTCGGGGCACATGCCGAAGAACACCCACTCGACCTGATCGGCGAGCTCGCGCACGACCTCGGCGATGATCTCCAGATCCCCGGCATGGCTGGTCCCGCCGCCCCAACCGACCCGAGGCTTTTTCGAAGTGCGGCGCTGGCTGCGCAGGCCGGTCCAGAGTTGCGACGCCAGCATGTTCGGCACCACGCGGATGTCGTGGTGCATCCCCGACAGTGCATCGGCCAGCGTCACCGTCGAGACCACCACCCGATCACAGAGGCTGATCCCCAGACGCACCATCGCTTCCATGTTCGATGGCATGCTGCGCAGATGGCCGTTCTTTTTCGGCACGCTGATCACGTAGTCGTCCAGCTCGTAGATGCGGCGGGCGTTGGAGTACGCCTTGAGGCTGGCGACCTGATCGATGGAATTCTGGCTGTAGCGGCACTGCACAATGATCACGTCGGGCGACTGACGCTCCAGCTCGATGATCGACGGCAGGTCGTAGCTCATCCGCCCGCCGATTCGGCCGTCGGCCTCCAGTTCCAGAAACGGCTGGGACACGCGGTAGTGACCCACCGCCGTGCTGTTGACCGGGATCGCCAGCACATTGGGCAAACGTCGCGATGAATAAGGGTTCCAGCCTTTCTTCAGGCCGGGTTCCAGGCTGTAGAACGAACCGGTCAAGCGCAGGTTGGGGTTGTAGGCCGGGTCACGGGCGAGGATCGGCAGCCAGCGTTTGTAGAAGGCGTGTTGATCGTCGACCTGGGATTGTTTATCGCGGACCTGTTCCGCCGGTGTCGAGGCGCCGATCGCCAACACCGCACGGGGTGCCCAGACCACCAGATGACCGGACTCCCGCACGCGCAGGCAGAAATCCACTTCGCCCAGGCTGCCGCTGAACTCGTCGCCGTTCAGGCCGCCGAGCTGCTCGAACAAAGCGCGCCGCACCAGCAGACAGTGCCCGCCCACCGCGCTCAAGTCCTGGGCCGCCTGCAACCGCAGCAGATGACCGGGCGCGTGCAGTGGCTCGCCAAAAAACGCAGGGCCGGCCGGGCCGTGGTAACCCAGAATCAGCCCGGCCTGGAGAATGTAGCCTTCGGGGGTGAACAGCTTGGCGCCGACCACGCCCACTTCTTCGCGCCGCCCGTGATTGACCAGTTCGCCCAGCCACGCGGAGTCGGCGACCACCGCATACACACTGAGCATCAGCAAGTGCTCGCCCCGGGCATGGCCAGCGGCGAAGTTGCGCACGTCGGCGCCATTGCCCTGCCCTTCGTAATGCAGGACGCGCAGGGTGTCGCCACCGATCTGCTGCATGTCCGCCAGCCAGGACCGAGCCTCCGGCTGTTGACTGGCGCAGTCGACGATCAGCACTTCGAAATGATCGTAAGGGGTCTTCGACAGCAGCGACTCGACGCAGCGCTGCAACGCCGCCAACTGGTCCTGATGGACGATGATGATCGAGACGAGCGGACGCGCGTCACTCAGATATTCCACGTGATTGAGCCACTGCCCTTCCACCTCGTGCAGCTGATGAGCAATGCCCATGCGCTGCAGATGTGCGCGGAGCACCGGGGCGTTTTGCGCCATGACCTCATCCAGCGCCAGCCACGCCTGAAACGGGAACTGCGACTCGACCAGGATTTCCGAAACGTGCTGAACCACCACGCCGTGGGCTTCAGTCAGGCGCCAAATGGCGTCATGGGGCGCGAGTTCGCCGTAGGCCGAATCGAAACCGCCGAGCCTGACCAGCGCATCGATCTGAAACGCCAGAACGCGACCGACGTAGGGATAACTGCGCAGCAGGTCGAGGTTGAAGTCAGGCCGGAACACCGGCTCGGCCGATTCGCCTTCGTGCAACGCGCCTTCGTCGCCGTACAGGCACAGCACGTCAGGCGAGTGGGCCGCGCGTTCGGCAAGGATCAGCAACGCACAATCGGTCAGCCGATCCCCCGCCCGCAGCAGGTAACACCAGTCGCCGCGCTCAAGCTGGGGCAACAGGTCATTGAGTTGCGCCAGCCAGTCGGGCTGCAGCGGCAAGGTGAACACGCGGCCGTCGAGCACGGGCGTCTCGCAGGCGCTGGACAGCACCAGGGTCAGTTCGGCGGCATACAACTGTGCGTCGAGACTGCCAAGGGTCATGGCGACTCCGGCGGCACTGGCGTGTTCGTCGAGCACCACCGCCACCATCTTCGGCTGCGACGGCCAGGTGGCGACGTTATCCGCCACGCGCAGCCGATCGGCGCCAAACAGGGTGCGGAAGCTCAACCACTGCTGGTACAGCTCGGCAAAACTTTCGCTGTCGGTGCCGACCCGCCACGGCAAGGAGGCCTGTCGGTCACCGAGCATGCGGCTGAGGGGCAGCTCTTGCCAGACGCGAGGCTGCACCAGCGCCTCAGTCAGCGGCACAAAGCGCACCCAGCCATATTCGGGGGCGTCTTCGCCGGTCCGCGCCTTGAGCATCTTGCCCAGCCATTGCCGCTCGTCGCTGATCAGGTCCCTGACCCACTGCTGGCGGCTCAAACGGTCCGGGTGTAAACGTTCGGCGCTGAGGACATCGTTGAGCATGACCATGTTGCCACGCTTGAGCAGGCACACGTAGAGCACGAAATCCACCAGCGCGGTGAAGCCCTCGCCGACTTCCCTGAGCGCCGGCAGAATCACCTGCACGTCGCTGCGGCGCACCAGTGAGCTGCTGAATCCGCCGAGAAAGTTGGTGGGCGAGATATCGAACACCGAGAGCAGGTCGGCGCCGTAGAACACCGAACTGGACTCGGCGAGCGGCGCGTTCTCGATGCGCACCGGCAACTGAACGTCCTGGGGGTCGCAGAAATAACGCTGGGCCAGCACCAGGCTGACGTCGTCATGTTCCACCAGAATGCTCGCCTGACGCGCGACGGCCGCCGGAAACAGCCGATCGTCGTCGCAGAAGAACTTGATGAACTCACCCTGCGCTTCGTCCAGGCACACCAGCAGGTTGCCGACGAAGCCCTGACGCTTCGGGTTGCGCACATAACGCAGCGTGACCGGGCTTGAGTCGAGGTATTTTTCGACCGTGCGCCGGATCTCGTCGGTCGCGCTGTCGTCGCAGACCACCACTTCAAGGGGCCGATAGGTCTGGGCCAGGGCGTCCAGCAGGGCTCGCTGGAAAAAGCGCGGGTTGTAGGCGGGAATGACGAGGCTGACGAGGGGAGCTGAATTCACGGGCGGGACTCACGAGCGGCGCCGCACCCCGGGGAGAGGATCGGCATAACCGCTGACAATACGGTTGACGCTCAACGGTGGCGACACCTGTTGGTCAGGTGTCGCGCGCCGCTGGGCCGATTACAGCTTGCTGAACAGGTTCAGCGCGGACAGTTGGGTGAACACCAGCTGCGAGGCTTGCAGCATGGTTTTCTGCAGGGTCAGACGGGCGATGGCATCGACCGGGTCGGACGCGGTGATCGTGCCCGATTCGGTGGTGCCGTTGTCGATCATGGTCTGGTTGGTCACGCTCTGATCGGTCGCGGTCTTGGCCCGGGCACCGCCTTCGCTGGTGGCATTGATGATCTGCTCGGCCGCACTTTTCAGGTTGCCGATGGTGGAGGTCATCGTGGCCTGCAGTTTCTGCTGGGCAATCGGGTCGCCATCGACCTTGCCGTTGAGCGCCGTGATGACCTTGGACAAGGTGTTCAGCACGTTCTGGCTTTGCTGGGTCGAAGACTGCGCGGTGAACTGGTCACCTGCCGCCATCGCCGGCGGCGTGCCGCTGAAGGTGAACGTCACGCCGGAGGCCGTCGCCGTGTTACCGCTCAGCGTGCCGGTGGACACCGCTTTGCTGGTCGCCGGGTCATAGGGCGCTGCGTACAGATTGAAGTTGGTGGCATCCGTGAAGCGCACGACAGCGCCGCCCGACGGGAAGGTTTTGTCGAACGCGGCCTGATCGGTCACCACCGAGCTGGTGATCACATCGGTCGAGGTGTTGGCCGGCAGACGCGAGGTGCTCACGGTGCTGGGGGAAACACCCAGCTGGAAGGTGTGGTCCTTGACGGCCGCGTCGGCGGCGCTGGTGCTTGCGTACTGATCTTTGGTCAGGTTGATGTTCAGGTTCAGTTCCAGGCCCCGGAAGGTGATGGCCTGGTTCGCCGAATTGGTGGACGCAAACTTGCCCGCAGCCGACGCCTCACCTGTCACATCCTGGTTGTTCTTGTCCAGGATGGTATAGGCCGTGCTGCTGGTGAAGGAGATCTTGTAAGGCTGACCGGCGGTGAAACTGGTGTCGTAGGTGGCAGCATTGCTGACGCTGCCGCCGGACAACGAGATCACGCCGTCATCCGCGCCAGCGACCAGGGTCGTTGAGGTGCGCGTGGTGTTGGTCGCTTGTTCGAATGCATCCCAGCCGGTGGTGTTGCTGGCCATGGAGATGCCGGTGCCAACGGCCAGCAGGTTGCGCGTCTGGTCGCCCTGATAGCTGTAGGTGCCGTCGGAGCTGACGGCGTATGGCGCGGTGGTGCCCTTGGACCCGGAGAACAGGTAGGTGCCGTCGGCGTCCTGGCTGTTCATCAGGCCGAGAATCTGCCCCTGCAACTCCTTGAGCTCGGAGGCGTTGGCCTGGCGGTCCTTGTCGGTGAACGAGGTGTTCGCCGCCCCCAGTACCAGCTCTTGCGCGCGCTGAATCGCCGAGGTGATCGACGTCAAGGCCGTCTCGGTCTGCACGACGGTGGTATTGATCGTGTCGATGTTGGATTTGTACTGATTGAGCATCGTGCCCTGCTGCTGCAACTGCAGCACACGGCCCGCGCCGACCGGATCATCGCCGGCGGTGTTGAGCTTGACCTGGCTGGCCACTTCGTCACCGGTTTTGGTGACGTTGGCGTAACTGCGCGAGTAGTTCGTGGCGCTGGTTTCGTAAAACTGGGTCGTTGAGATACGCATGGATTACGATTCCTTAAAGACTGTTGATCAGCGTGCTGAAAATGGCTTGAGCGGCTTTGATGATCTGCGACGAAGCGGTGTAGTACTGCTGATACTTGACCAGGTTGGCGGCTTCTTCATCCAGCGAAACACCGGAAACGCTGTCGCGCGCACTCTTGGCCTGGGTAAGGACGGCGGTGGTGGCCGTCGAATCATTCTTGCCCTGCGCCGCCTTGCTGCCGACGGTGGTAATCATGTTGGCGTTGGCGCCGCTCAGGCTCATGCCCGTGCCATTGCCGGCTGCGCTGTCGAGGGTCTGTTTGGTCTGCAGGGTACCGACCGAGGTCGCGTTGCGGTTGTCCAGAGACCCGGCGCCGGTCATGGAGATGCTGTAGGTGTCGCCACTGTTGGCCGAGCCGGCGAGGGTCATGCCGAACTTGAACGACTGCGCGGTGCCCGACGAGTCGGTGTAGCCCACTTCCAGGCTGATGTCGTTGGACTGGCCTTGAACAATCGACCCCTTGATTGCATTGCCGGACTTGTCTTTGACCGCCGCGCCCTGCGCATCGACCAGCGAATAGGCTTGAGCACCGTTGGTGACATCGCCCATGAGCAAACGCATCGGCGTCGAGGCGGTGAGCGCGTTTCGCAGGTCGGCCGTCGCGGTCGGGTTGTAGATGTCGGCCTGGGTCGACAAGACAGGCTGGGTGAACGTGCCCGAGCCTTTGCTCACGATGGAGCTGCCGGTCAGCGGACTGGCAGAGGCGATGGCTTTCGGGTCGGTCATCACCACCTTGATACCGTCGGCACCGGTCTTGGTCGGGCTGATCTTGAAGCTGTCACCCTCGGTGGAGGTGCCATTGAATTTCAGCGAGAAGCCGTCGATGACCGGCGCAGTGGTGGCGCTGGTGTTGTACGAACCCATGTCCCTGCCGTCCGGCAGCCGCTTGACGCTGTACTGGCCGCTGGCATCGGTGAAGGTCACCTGATAATCGTTGGTCTGCAGCGCGCCGCTGTTGGCAATGGACACCGCGAAGTTGCCCGAGGACTGATCGTTGGTGGTGTTGGCAAGGCTGCGCTGGCTGGTCAGGCTCGGGTCATTGACGCTGATAAACAGGTTGCTGCCGAAGTTGCCGTTGGCGTCCACGCCCTGGTTGAGCTGGCTGTTGATCTGGTCGGAAGCGACCACCGCCAGACGGCCCAGCTCGCTGGCGGCCGGCTGCAGCACGTCGCTGCGATAACGCAGCAACCCGCCAAGCGAGCCACCGGTTACCACACTGGAGACATCAACTTCGTTGTTCTGATATTTCAGTTTCAGCGCATACACGCTGGGGTCGCTGTCACTGGGCACGGCGTTCAGGATATTGGCGGTGGTGCCGGTGACCAGCGGCTGGCCGGTGCCGATGTACACGTCATAGCTGCCGTTGTTTTCAACGACCTTGGCGCCGACCAGTTCATTGAGCTGACGTACCGCCTCGGTCCGCGAATCGAGCAGCGTGTTGGGCTGACCGCCGGAAGCCTGGGTCTCGGTGATCTGCTTGTTGAGGACGGCAATGGACGACGCCAGTGCATTCACCTGCCCTGTTGCCGTGGTCAGCTGGGTATTGATGCTGGCGTTCTGGTCCTTCATCTGCGCCGAGATGGTGTTGAACTGACCGGCCAACGCCGATGCACTGGTCAGAAATGTCGTGCGCGCAGCCGTGTCAGTCGGCCCGGACGCCAGAGCGCTCAGGTCAGTGAAGAACTTCGCCAGCACCGTGCTCACGCCGGTCGAGCTGTCGGACAGCATCGAGTCGAGCTTGCTGGCCTGGCTCAGGTACGCGGTGGCGTCGGCGTTGAGCGATGTGCTGGTCTGCAATTGGTTATCGAGGTAGCCGTTGTAGATGCGGCGCACGTCGGACAACGTCGTACCGGTGCCGATGAAACCGACGCCGATGTTCTGCTGAGCCCCGGCGGCGGTCATCACTTGCTGACGCGAGTAGCCCTGCGTGTCGACGTTGGCCGTGTTGTTGCCGATCGTCGTCAATGCTGCGCTGCTGGCGGTGAGTCCCGAAAGCCCGATTGAGATCAGTGACATGGTTCAAACCTTATAAAGTCGTGGAAGAGCCCGAGGCGGATGCGTAGGTCTGGTAACTCTTCATCTGTTTCGCTATCTGAGAAATCTTGCTGGCATAAGACGGGTCGGTTGCGTAGCCGGCCTTCTGCAGCTCTTTCACAAACTGTTCCGGGTTATCGGCGGATTTCAGGGTTTCTTGATAGCGATTGTTGTTCTGCAGGAAGCTCACCAGGTCGTGGAAGCTGCTGGCGTACGAGTCGTAGGCGCGGAAGTCCGCGGTTTCCTTGACCATCTGGCCGTCGCGGAACTCGCTGGTGATGGCGCGGGCTTCCGGCCCTTTCCAGCCGCCCTGGGCCTTGATGCCGAACAGGTTGTGGCTGCTGCCGCCATCGGACTGACGCATGATCGATTTGCCCCAGCCGGTTTCCAGCGCCGCCTGGGCCACCAGCACGCTCGGATCGACACCGATGCGCGCAGCGGCGTCCTTGGCCAGCGGCATCATCGTGGCGACGAAGTCATCACGGTTGGCGAATGCACTCTTGCCCGGCGCGAGCGGCGTCTGCACGCGGCTGCGCACATAAGCGTCGGCGTCGGCGGCGTACTGCGGCCCGACCGTCCAGTCGCCATTTTCCTTGGAACCTGCGCTTTTCGCGGCGGCCACGGCATTGGAGACGGCAATGCGGTTCTTCAGTGTGGTAGCGCTGGTGCTCGCGTCCTGGCCGGCGGCGGTGGCGGTGTTCGGGACGATGCCGGCCATGATGCGGTCGCTGAGTTTGCTCGGCAGCGACAGGCGACGGGAATTGAGCGCCGCCACGTCGCTATGCACGGTACCGTCGCCGGCCTCCGGCGCGGTCACCGAACGGGTGGCCCACAGCGGACGCTGGGCAATGCGCGTGGCCAGGCCGGCCTGTGCAGGCGCGTCGGCTTTGCCGTCGGCCTTCGCCTCCGTTTTGCCGCCGGCGACAAGCCCGGTGCTGGCCGGCGCGATGTCGGCGCCTTTGTTTTTCGACAGCTGACGCATGAGCACGTCCTGCAGACCAATACCGCCACCCTCGCGCGACATGCTCACCGACAGTTGCTGGTCGTACATGTCCTGATACTGCCGCGTCGCCGCGGTGTTCATCGGGTTGTCCTTGGCCAGCACTTCGTTGGCCGAACGCATGGCCTTGAGCATCTGGCTGACGAACAGCGACTCGAATTCCTGCGCGACTTTCTTGAGGTTGCCCTCGCTGTCGCGATCACCGGTTTTCATGGCAGTCAGACGGTTGAGGTCGGTATACGCCCCTGAATCACCTGAACCTGCCTTTGAGACAGTCGTGCCGCCGCTTGGAATGCTCATGAGTCTGCCTCTTAAATCACGATCAGGTCGGCTTGCAAAGCGCCAGCCTGTTTCAGTGCTTCGAGAATCGCCATCAAGTCGCCTGGCGCTGCGCCCACCTGGTTAACCGCTCGGACAATTTCATCCAGCGTGGTGCCCGGACCGAACTTGAACATCGGGTGCATTTCCTGCTGGGCGTTGATCTTCGAACGCGGGACCACAGCGGTCTGGCCGTTGGAGAACGCGCCCGGCTGGCTGACCACCGGATCTTCAGTGATGGTCACGGTCAGGCTGCCGTGGGTGACGGCTGCCGGCGAGACCTTGACGTTCTGGCCGATAACGATGGTGCCGGTCCGCGAGTTGATGATGACTTTGGCCGAGGTCTGGCCCGGATCGATTTCCAGGTTCTCCAGCACCGACAGGTAATCAACACGCTGGTTGGGGTCCAGCGGCGCGGTCACCCGCACAGAGCCGCCGTCCAGCGCTTGAGCAACGCCAGGGCCGAGCATGTCGTTGATCTTGTCGACGATGCGCTTGGCGGTGGTGAAGTCGTTGCGATTGAGGTTCAGGGTCAGCGAGTTGCCCTGGTTGAAGCCACTCGGCACGGCACGTTCAACCGATGCGCCGCCCGGGATACGACCGGAAGACGGCACGTTGACGGTGATCTTCGAACCGTCGCGACCTTCGGCATCAAAGCCGCCGACCACCAGGTTGCCCTGGGCCACGGCATAGACGTTGCCGTCGATACCCTTCATCGGGGTCATCAACAAGGCACCGCCGCGCAGGCTTTTCGAGTTACCGATGGACGACACGGTGATGTCGATCTGCTGACCCGGCTTGGCGAACGGCGGCAGGTCGGCGTACACGGCCACGGCCGCGACGTTTTTCAGCTGCACGGTGCCAGAACCTGACGGCACCTTGATGCCGAACTGCGAGAGCATGTTGTTGAAGGTCTGCAGGGTGAACGGCGTCTGGGTGGTCTGGTCACCCGTGCCGTTGAGCCCCACCACCAGACCGTAACCGATCAACTGGTTGGTCCGTACGCCGGAAATGCTGGCGATGTCCTTCAGGCGCTCGGCGTGGGCGCCCAGTGCGGTGGTGAACAGCAGCGCTGCCGCTATCAGTTGCTTGAACGTGATCATGGCTATCCCGCTATCAGAAAGGGAACAACGGGCTGAGGAAGAATCGGTCGAACCAGCCTGGCTGACTGGAATCGGCAAACGCGCCTGTACCGGAATAAGTGATGCGTGCATCGGCGATACGGGTCGACGACACGGTGTTGTCGGTGGCGATGTCGTCGGCGCGAATCAGGCCGGCGATGCGCACCAGTTCGTCACCGGTGTTCAGGGTCATCCACTTCTCGCCGCGCACCAGCAAAATGCCGTTGGGCATGACGTCAGCGACGGTCACGGTGATCGAGCCGGTCAGGCTGTTGCTCTGCGCGGCCTTGCCGTCGCCCTTGGTGGCGCGGTCGCCGGTGTAGCCGGCGTCCAGGCTGAGATTGCCGCCACCGACCGGGTTGTTGGTGCTGACGCCAGCGCCAAACAGCGAGGTCAGGCCAAGACTGGTTTTACTGGTCTTGCTGATCCCGGAGCTGGCGGCTTTGCTGGCGGCCATCTTCTCGGAGAGCGTGATGGTGATGATGTCGCCGACCCGATAAGCCTTGCGATCCCCATACAGGTTTTGCTCGAAACCGGCCTGATAAATCGATCCGTTGCTGGCCGCTGAAGGCAGCGGCGTGCGCGGCAACACCGGCGCGTAATAAGGGTCATTGGGTTTGGCCGCAGGCGCAACGCAGCCGGTCAGCAGCGCGATACCGCACACAGGAGCTGCCAACAGGGAAAGCCGCAATACAGAGAGCCGTTTCATGACACTTAAAACCTCGCGGTGTAGCAGGCGTTTTTCAGGCGCCCCTCGTAATTGATCAGGTGTTTCACAGCAGGACATCAGGCGTTTCAAGAGCGGCTTACAGGTTCTGGGTCACGTACTGGAGCATCGAGTCAGCGGTCGAGATCACTTTGGAGTTCATCTCGTAGGCACGCTGGGTGGTGATCATGTTCACCAGTTCTTCGACGGTGCTGACGTTGGAGTTTTCCAGGGTGTTCTGCTTGACCACGCCCAGACCGTTGAGGCCCGGAGTACCGACCTGCGGAGCGCCGCTGGAAGCGGTTTCCAGGTACAGGTTGCCGCCCTGGGATTGCAGGCCGGCCGGGTTGATGAAGTCGGCGGTCTGCACGTTGCCGATGATCTGTGGGGTCGCGGTGTTGGCCGAGGTGGTGATCGACACGGTGCCGTCTTCGCCAACGGTGAAGGTCTGCGAGTCTTGCGGCACGACGATCGCCGGCTCCAGTGCGTAGCCGTTGGCGGTCACGATCTGGCCGTTGCTGTCCAGGTGAAACGTACCGTCGCGGGTGTACGCCAAGGTGCCGTCAGGCTGACGGATCTGGAAGAAACCGCGGCCGTTGACCGCCATGTCCAGCGGCTGGTTGGTGGTCTGCAGGCTGCCGGCGGTGAAGTTTTTCTGGGTGCCGACGATGCGCACACCGGTACCCAGTTGCAGGCCCGATGGCAGCTCGCTGTCCTGAGTGGACTGGGCGCCTGGCTGACGCTTGATCTGGTAGAGCAAGTCCTGGAATTCCGCGCGGTCGCTTTTGAAACCGGTGGTCGAAACGTTGGCCAGGTTGTTGGAAATGGTCGTCAGGTTGGTGTCCTGGGCGGCCAGACCGGTTTTAGCAACATAGAGTGCCGGAAGCATGTTTGAATCTCCTCGAGCGCCTGTTTATCGGCGCAAGCTGTCAGTCATTAGCCCATTTGCAAGACGCGAGCCATCGACTCGTCATCCTGCTCGGCGGTCTTCATCATCTTGATGTGCAGTTCGAATTGGCGGGACAGCGCCAGCACCGAGGTCATCTCGTCAACGGCGTTTACGTTGCTGGCCTGCAGAAACCCGGACTCGACCTGCACGTCGGCATCGGCCTGGGCCGGCCTGCCGCTCTTGGTGTGCATGAGACCGTCAGGGCCTTTTTCCATGGTGGTCTGGTCGCCCTTGACCAGCTTGATGCGGTCAATCTGGGCCATGACCTGCGGGCTCTCACCCAGCGAACGAACGCTGATGGTGCCATCGGCGCCGATCTCGATCTGCTGCTGCGGAGGCACGGCAATCGGCCCGCTGTTGCCCATGACCGGCAAACCATTGCCATCACGCAACACGCCGAGGGCGTCGATGTTCATGCTGGAGGTGCGGGTGTAGGCTTCACCGCCGTCGGCTGTCTGCACCGCCATCCAGCCGTTGCCTTTGACGGCGACGTCCAGATCACGACCGGTGTCGACCATCGCGCCCTGGCTGAAGTCGGTCCCGGGACGTTCGCTCATGGCGTACGCCCGGGACGGGTTGACCTCGCCGAACACGGGCATTGAGCGCGCCTGCTCGAGGTCGCGCTGAAACCCGTTGGTCGAAACGTTCGCCAGGTTGTTGGCATGGGCCTTTTGGGCGATGGCGTTTTCCGACGCTCCGCTCATGGCCACGTATAGCAACTTGTCCACAGTCTTCCTCCTCCGACAGACGCTTGCCGCCTGTAGCTGTACTGAACAGGTCATAGCAATAATCGAACCAGTTTTTCAGCGGTGATACAAAGCGTTGATTCTTCAATGATTCCGGCCGGATTTGTCGGACTGGGATCCGGTTTGAGCCGCTGCGCGACAGCGGACCGCCGGTTTCCTGCAAATCGACGGCAGCGAGCGCCAGAAAACTCTCCATGGGGTGCGAAACTTGCAGCGTTTTGTGAATTCGCTTCAGTCACTACGGAAAACCGTCATGGGTCTGCGCACCGCCCTGCTCCTTACATTGATTGCCTGCTCGTTTGCCGCCTGGGCGGCGCCGGCACCTTATTTCCTCTGGCAAGGCGCCCACCGCACGGTCTGCGCCCAGACCAGTCCCGGCGAAGGCTGGACGCGGATCAGCGCCGCGTATGTGAAGTCGGATTGCTCGATTTGAGTTGTTTCGTTTGGACCGTGACGGACTGATCGTCTGACACGCCGCCTTCCCGGCTAAAGCCGGTCCTACGTTCGCGTTCACACGCAATCTCACAGACTGCGCACAGCTTTTGTAGGACCGGCTTCAGCCGGGAAGAGGCCGGCTGGGCTGCCGGGATTGATTGTGGGAGTGAGCTTGCTCGCGAAGGCGGTTTGTCTGTGATGAATCAACCGCCCGACACGCCGCCTTCCCGGCTAAAGCCGGTCCTACGTTAGCGTTCACACCCAATCTCACTGATTGCGCACAGCTTTTGTAGGACCGGCTTCAGCCGGGAAGAGGCCGGTGAGGCTGCCGAGGTTCATTCCAACATCGTGATTTTCGGCGGGCGCGCAATCAGGTCGCGCGTATCAACGTCTGCATCAGTTCCGCCTCCGTCGACAGGGTTTTCGAGTTCGCCTGATAAGCCGTCTGCGCCTGGATCAGCTCGACCAGTTCATTGGTCAACGTGACATTGGAGCCCTCCAGCGAGTGCCCGATGACACTGCCCAAGGTGCCGACACCCGGCATGTCGTAATTGGCGACGCCGGAGGCCAGGGTTTCGACCCAGCGGGTGTCGCTGACCGGCTGCAGCCCCTGATTGTTGGCGAAACTGGCGAGCATGACCTGGCCGACGTTGCGGTGCAGACCATTGCTGAACCCGATCATCAGCATGCCGCTCTTGTCGATCGTCAGCTGGGTGGCCTGCCCCGCTGCGTGGCCGTCGATGACGGGGTTGATGCTGCCCGTGGCGGCGTTGTGCTGACTGATCTTGTTGAAGTCCATGACAATCCCGTCGGCATTTCCAACCGCGCCGTTCGCGCCCCAACGCCCGCCCGGTTTGTTGCCGTCCAGCGGTTTGGCCGGCACCCAGCCTTCGAGGGTCAGGGTGTTGTTGGCGGCGGTCAGCCATTGACTGCCGATCAGCGATTGCAGCGAGCCGCCGGAGTCGAACAGCATGCTCGCCGTCGAGGGCGCCGTGCTGGTCGGGTCCTGCGGGTTGCGCCCGTCAATCAGCGTATGCATCTTCCAGCTGTTGCTGCCGTCTTTGACAAAATACTGGGTCATTTCGTGGCGCATGCCGAGGCTGTCGAACACGCCATAGGTGGACGCCTTGGTGTAGGTGGTGATGTCCGCAGGATTGAAGGTCGGCACGGGCCGCGGCATGAGCGGATCGGCCGGGTCGAGCACGGGCAGGCCGCCGCCCAGCAACGGCAGTGAGATCGGTCCTGGAGACGGCGCGGGGCTTGCGGTCCAGGTGCCGTTGACGTTCACCGCCGGGCGCCATGTCTGCAGGGACAACTCGGTGTCGGAAATCATCTTCACCGCCGCCGTCGGGCCGGTGAGCGAAAGCCTCCCCGCCGCAGACACCTGCAAACCGATCTCCAGCGGCGCGGTGCTGGTGGGGTCCAGCGGATTGACGCCGTCAACGAGAATGTACGACGTCCAGTTGTCGTCTTCAGTCTTGACGAAGTACTGCTTGAGCTCGTGATCCGTTGGCGGAACACCGGCGTCCTGAATCAGCCGCCCGGTAACCCGGGTGTAGGTGGTCGGGTCGCCAGGATCGAACCGCGGGAGGGCGCCAAGTGACGCCGACGCCGCGTTCAGGTTGAGGGTCTGCTCCATCTTGCCCGTGGCCTTGGGCGACATGTCGGCCGCGTCGATCTTCAGATCCGTACGAACGCCGCTGATCACCTCCCCGGCGTCTGTCACCCCGTAGCCTTGCAAGCGGCTGCCGTGGGCGTCGACGACAAAATTCTGCGCATCCTTGATGAACGCCCCGGACCGGCCGTAACTGATGGAACCGGCGTCACTCATGACAAAAAAACCGCTGCCCTGAATGCGCATGTCGAGCGCCCTGCCCTCGCTGGTGATGACCCCGCCGGGGGCAAAATTCTGCGAAACGTTGGCCACTTGCACCCCATCCCCCGAGGCCGTGCGGCTGCCACCGAGCATAGAGGAGGAATAGACCGCCGAGAATTCGGCGCGAGAGGATTTGAAACCGGAGGTGTGGACGTTGGCGATGTTGTTGCCGGCCACTTCCATGCGCTTGTGCGCCGCGTGCAAACCTGAAACCGCTGTGTTGAATGACATGAACACTCCCTGAGTCGTTGTTCAACGACACGCTCGTCAATGCATCGAGATCGCGGGCAAAGGAATGCAATCGAACGGGCCGCATAAACGGCGCCGCTCAATGGCATTTATTTGTCAGCGAACTTGATTCTCGCAAAGACGAAAGTAGGAAGTTTCCAGTTGTAGAGTGGGATGGCTCTCGATATTTCCGTCAAAAAAAAACCATAAAAAAAGCCCCTCAGAGAGGGGCTTCGTTGACCGTGTCCAGCGACCGTTATCAGGTCATCTGAATGATGGTCTGCATGATGGTGCTCTGGGTCGAAATGGTCTTGGCGTTTGCCTGGTAGTTGCTTTGCGCCTTGATCAGGTTGACCAGCTCACCGGTCAGGTCGACGTTGGATTCTTCCAGCGCCTGCCCGGTCAAGTAACCCAGCGTACCCGACTGTGGAGCGCCCGTGACCGGGATGCCCGACGAAGCCGATTCGCGCCAGTTGGTGCCGCCCGCCGGGGACAGGCCCTGAACGTTGGCGAAGTTGGTCAGCGACACCTGACCGATCACCTTGGACTGACCGTTGGTGTAGGTCGCGAACATGTTGCCGGTGGCGTCGATGTTCATGGCCGTGATCTGGCCGGTGGCGTAACCGTCCTGGGTCTTGCTGATCGCACCCGACACGGCGTTGGTCTGGGTGGTCGCCAGCATGTTGAGCTTGATCCCGCCCGCGTTCGCGGCCGCACCATTGCTCGCCCAGGTGGTGGTGCTGCCAACAGTTGTCTTGGCGGCCGGCACCCAGTTGTTGATGGAGAAAACACCGTCCGTACCAATGCTCACGTTGGGCGAGTTGGTGGTGTCCGGACTGCCGGTACCGCTGGTGATCAAGCCACCCGACGAATCGAAGGTCACTGCGGTCGCGTCAGCGGTAGTGGACGTTGGATCGTTGATGCTGCGGCCATCGACCAGGCTGTACATGGTCCAGGTATTGGTGCCCGTCTTCGCGAAATACTGGTCGAGGGTGTGCTGGTTACCCTGACTGTCGTACATCGGCGTGCTGTAGGTCGTGGTGTAGCTGCTGGTGTCCGACGGCGAAAATGTCGACACCGTCGGCACGGTCGACGAGGAGTTCAGGTTGGAGGCGACGGTAATCAAACTGGTGCTTTTCGGCGCCAGGTTCGACGAATCGACGCGCAGGTTGCTCAGCACGCCCGTGGCGACATTGCCCTGACCGTCAACGCTGTAGCCCTGCAGATTGTTGCCCGATTCGTTGACGATGTAGCCATCGGAATCGGTGTGAAATGCACCGGCGCGGGTGTAGAGCTTCTCGCCGTTGTTGCTCATCATGAAGAAGCCGTTGCCGTTGATCGCCAGGTCCAGGCTGCGACCGGTACCGGTGTTCAGCGTGCCCTGGGTGAACTGCTGAGAAACGGCGGCGGTGGTGACGCCACTGCCGGTATTGGTGCTACCGGAGGTGCCGCGAATCGATTGGGCGTACTGGTCAGCAAACTCCGCACGGGAAGATTTGAAACCGGTGGTCGCGACGTTGGCAATGTTGTTGCCGGTGACGTCCAGACTTTTGTTTGCGGCGTAGAGCCCACTAAGACCAACATTGAAAGACATGATTAACTCCTGCGCCGTCTAGTCGGCTCTAAATTCCGATTTGCTTGATTTTTGCCAGTGCCACCTGGGTGCCGCCGGCGAGGTTCAACGTCATGTCAGAGCCCGTTGTGCCCATGGTCACGCTGTTCACTGTCGCCGGCAGATAGGTGCTCAGCTGAGTGGCGGTGCCGTTGAGGCTGCCGTTGGCGACGAAACTGTAATTGCCCGCTGCCACCGCTGCGCCGCTGTCATCCGTGCCATCCCAGCTAAAGGAGGTGGTACCGGACGCTTGAGTGCCCAAGTCGATGGTGCGCACGACGTTGGTACCGGTGCTGTCGTAGACCTTCACCGTGGTGTCGGTGCTGGACGATGGCAGCACCACCGAACCTGTCATCGCCTTGCTGGTGTCGACGTAGGTCGAACCGGCGTCCACGGTCACCGAGCGGCCAACCAGCGACGAGGCCTGCAACGCCTGGGACGACTGATACATGGTGCTGATCGAGTCGACCGAGGTGCTCAGGTTCTGCATGGTTTCCAGGCTGCTGAACTGAGCCAGCTGGGCCACGAACTCGCTGTTGTCCTGAGGATCGAGCGGGTTCTGGTTCTGCATTTGCGTCACGAGCAATTGCAGGAATGAATCCTTACCCAGGGAACTTGAGCCGGTGAGGCTGCTGGTGTCGGTGCTGGATTTGGTGCTAGTGCCTGTGGTCCCGGGGGTCGTGCTTTGCAGCCCTTTGAGGAACGTCGAGGTAGCGTCTGTGCTTGAGACCGTCATGGATTTCGCCCTTTATCACTGACCCAGGGTCAGGACCTTCTGCATCATTGTTTTCGCGGTATTCATGATTTCCGCGTTGGTCTGGAACGAACGGCTGGCCGAGATCATGTCGGCCATCTCGTTGACGACGTTGACGTTCGGGTAATAGACGTAGCCGTTTTTGTCAGCCGAGGGGTGGTTTGGCTCGTAACGTGCTTCGAGGTTTGAGGCGTCTTCGATGATGCCGGAAACCTGTACGCCGGTGCCGGCCTGGCCCTGGTCTTCGAACAGCGAGGCGCTGCCGCCGGATTCCTGACCCTGGAAGACCGTGGCGAACACCGGATGGCGGGCGCGGTAGGTCTTGTCCATGCTGGAGGACACGGTTTCGGCGTTGGCGATGTTGCTGGCCACGGTGTTGAGACGAGTGTTCTGGGCACTCATGCCGCTACCGGCAATATTGAAAACACTGGACAGGGACATGGATTACTCTCCGCGCAGGGCTGCAACGAGCCCTTTGAATTTGCTGTTGAGCAAGGTGAAGCTGGCCTGAAAACCGATGGCGTTTTCGGCGTAGTTGGCATTTTCGACCTGGGAGTCGACGGTGTTCTGGTCCAGCGACGGCTGCGACGGGGTGCGGTAGAGCAGGCTGGCTTCGCCATCGCTCATGCCTTCGGCTTCGATGTGACGGCTGTTGGTCATGTCGAGGGCGAAGTGGCCGTTTTTGCTTTTGTCGCTTTCGGCGGCCAGGACTTTGGAGAAGTCAAGGTCACGGGCCTTGTAGTTGGGGGTGTCGGCGTTGGTGATGTTGTTGGCCAGCACTTCAGCACGCTGGGCGCGGAAGTTGAGCGCTTTTTCGTGGATGCCGAGGGCGTTTTCAAAACTGATGCTCATGTCGGGACCTTTGAGGGCTGACCAGATGTACGTGCAGGAGTTATAGCAAGGTGCGTGCCACTTGCTGAAAGTGCCGTTTTTAGCGGGCTGCAGGGGTGTTGGTGTTGGGGGATGACAGAAAAGCGGCAAGGGATTTCCGCTCGATGGGAGAAAAGCGGCAAGGGCGGTGCCGTTTTTTTGCCGTTACATGGGTCCGTGCTCGGCCCTGCTGACCGGTTAACAGCATCTGCCTAACGGCAGATATTTCGCCTTCGGCGAGTTACTTGGAAAAGCACCCCAAGTAACCAAGGGTGCTTGCTCCTGGTTAGGCCCCTCGTATCTCGGGGTTCCCTCACTCCGACGACGCTCCGTGGGCCCGCGCCGAACGGACATCCATGTCCTGACGGCGCTCTCGCGGCATCCATGCCGCTCGGCCCACTGCGCGTCGTCTGCGTTCGGCCTGCACCCAAGTCGCGATTGTCGTCGTCTGGGCTGGCTGTGCACGAAGATCAAGAGCAGATCAAAGGCTTCCCGGCTGAAGCCGGTCCTACTAATACACCGCGTGCTTTTAGTGGGACCGGCTTTAGCCGGGAAGACGTCAGAGGGCACGCCACGAGACTGATCGTTCCCTCGCTCCGCGTGGGAATGCCGCTCCGGACGCTCCGCGTCCCGCAGACGACGCACATTCAGGCCGTGGAAGTGACGCAGAGCGTCACGGGATGCATACCCACGCGGAGCGTGGGAACGATCAGATATCTCTGACACGGCGCGCACGTCGTAGGACCGGCTTTAGCCGGGAAGCTGTTGATCTGTTTTAAAGCGCTTTTGATCTTCTTACACAAAAGGCTCAAACACCGCAAAACGCGACTTGGGTGCAGGCTGAACGCAGGTCTCGCGCAGTGGGCCGAGCCGCAGGGATGCGGCGAGAGCGCCGTCAGGACATGGATGTCCGTTCGGCGCGGGCCCACGGAGCGAGACCGGAGTGAGGGTATTCCGACGGAGGAGGAACCCAACCAGGAGCAAGCACCCTTGGTTACTTGGGGTGCTTTTCCAAGTAACTCGCCGAAGGCGAAATATCTGCCGTTAGGCAGATGACCTACAGCGCCAACACAAAACAAAAAACCCCGCCTAAGCGGGGTTCTCATCAAATCAAAAGCGCAGCCAATCACTTGGCCTGATAAATAATCCCGGGACTGCACTGCACCATCTGATAGTGATCCGGCAACCCGTTCAACGCCTCAGACGCCCCAAGGAACAAATACCCCCCCGGCTTCAAAGTCGAATGAATGCGCAACAGAATGTCCTTCTTCACATCCGCCGAAAAATAAATGAGCACGTTCCGACAGAACACGATATCGAACTTGCCCAACGCCGCATAACTGTCCAACAAATTGAACGAACGGAACTCCACACGGCTCTTGATCGGCGCCTTCACCGTCCAGCGCCCTGGCGTCTTCTGATCGAAGAAACGCTGCAGACGGTCCGGCGACAAACCCCGGCCGATGGCCAGACTGTCGTACTCACCTGTCTTGCAATTGTTCAACATCAAACCCGACAAATCCGTCGCCACAATCTGCACACCCGACTTCAACTGCCCCGGGTTACTGCGCTCGAACTCATCAATCGACATCGACAGCGAATACGGTTCCTGCCCCGAAGAACAGGCCGCCGACCAGATGCGCAAACGCTGGTTGGGGCTGGCCTTCATCGCCTCAGGCAAGACCTTGTTCTTCAGCACCTCGAAGGGGTACGTATCGCGAAACCACAACGTCTCGTTGGTCGTCATCGCGTCGACCACCTGCTCGCGCAAGCCACTGCGCGGCTGGGTCTGGATACGCTGGATCAGCTCGCCCAACGACTTGATGGACTGCTGCTCCATCAACTTGTTGAGGCGGCTGGAGACCAGATACTGTTTATTTTCACCCAGCAAAATGCCACAGGCTTTTTCCAGGAATACCCGGAACTGATCAAAATCCAAATTACCTGTAGACATGCCGCCCCTCAAATCATGTGAACAGCAAGGAGGAAAATCCCTCCTCAGCTGATATCCGCCGCCTTGATACGATCCACTACCCTCGCCGCCAGATCATCCGGCCGGAACTTGGCCAGGAAATCATCAGCGCCGACCTTCTTGACCATCGCCTGGTTGAACACGCCCGACAGCGAGGTGTGCAACACGATATGCAGCTTCTGCATGCGCGGGTCGCTGCGAATCTCCGCAGTGAGGGTATAGCCATCCATCTCCGGCATTTCAATGTCGGAAATCATCATCAGGAATTCTTCTTCAGGCTTCTTGCCCTCTTCCACCAGTTTGCGCAGGTAATCGAGTGCCTGACGACCGTCATTCAACGCCGTGACTTCCACGCCGACGGTTTGCAGGCAACGCGTCACCTGTTTGCGCGCCACCGAGGAATCATCGACCGTCAACACGCGCAAGGACAACGCCTTGTGCTGCACCTCCGCCGTGACCACGCCGACCGAGATGTTCTCGGAGACCGGCGCCACTTCGGCGAGGATCTTCTCGACGTCGATGATCTCCACCAACTGATTGTCGAGACGCGTCACCGCCGTGAGGTAGTGATCGCGGCCCGTGCCCTTGGGCGGCGGATGAATGTCTTCCCAGTTCATGTTGACGATGCGTTCCACCGCATGCACCAGGAAGCCCTGAATCTTGGTGTTGTACTCCGTGATGATCACGAATGAATTGGCAATGTCAGACAGCGGCTTGCCGCCGGTCGCCAATGCCAGATCGAGGATCGGGATGGTCCCGCCACGAATGTTTGCCACTCCGCGCACAATCGGACTGGATTTGGGCATGTGGGTAAGTTTCGGGCACTGAAGCACCTCTTTTACCTTGAACACGTTGATCCCATACAACTGCTTGCCATCCAACCGGAACAGCAACAGTTCAAGGCGGTTCTGCCCTACCAGTTGAGTGCGCTGGTTTACTGAATCCATCACACCAGCCATGCACCACTCCTCCCAAAACGACCAATTGCGCTACCGGATCGGTAAGCGGCACGGGCCTTGCTATTTACTCATCATGAACACACAAACGACAGTATCCCGACGCCCGGCACCCGCAACCCGCAGCTTTCTCTGCGTGCTGGTCGCGCTGTGTCTGTTGTGTGCTGCCAGCCTGAGCCGCGCAGACAACATGACCCTGCCTGAAACACTTATCGGCGTGACCCAGGGCTTTCTTGAATTCACAGTTGAAGACTACATGTCGACCAACCAAACCGCCGGCCGCTACGAGATCGAAGTCAAGCAGCTGGATCCGCGTCTGCGTATGCCGCTGTGTGACAAGGATTTGACAGCATCACTGGAAAGCCCGGCCCAGCCCATCGGCCGCGTCACCGTGAAGATACGTTGCGAAGGCACCTCGCCGTGGACGGTGTTCGTGCCGGCCCAGGTCCATCTTTACCGCAATGTGGTCACGGCCGTGCGGCCAATGAAGCGCGACGCGATCGTGACTGAAAACGATGTGGCGCTGCGCGAACGTGACGTGAGCCTGCTGGGGCAAGGCTTCCTGGATTCAGTCGATCAGGCAGTCGGGCAGAAAGTTGTCCGACCAACGGTCATCGACCAGATCCTGACGCCCGTCCATCTCGACCAACCGCAAATGGTCCACAAGGGCGATCAGGTCGTCATCAGCGCGCGCAGCGGCTCAATGAGCGTGCGCATGCCGGGCGAGGCGTTGTCCGACGGCGGTTTCAACGAGCAAATACGGGTGAAGAACCTCAATTCGCAACGGGTGATCAAGGCCAACATCGTTGCGCCCGGGCAAGTTGAGGTTGCTATGTAACCCACATGTGAAGGTAAGACCTCTGGCGCTGCGCTTGCGCTTTTCCTACACTCGGAACCCCAGTGCTCCGCGCGACGTCCATTCGAGACTGTTTTCGCGCGAGCCCTAAAGTTATTCCGGGTATGGCCGAAACCAAGGCAAGCGTCCTAGAACCCAGAGGTTTTTCAATCATGGTCATCGACTTCAATCGTTTGAATAGCTCCACTCCCGTTGGCGGTACAACACGTACGGCCAGCACCAAGGAAGCCAGCAAAACCGAAGCTACGGCAGCGGTCAGCGGCACCTCGAGCGTGCCCGGCAGTGGTGAGGCAGTACATTTGAGCAGCGAAGCTCAACAGTTGCAGAAGATCAGTGATTCGTTGCGTGATCAGCCTGTCGTCAACAGCGCCCGTGTGGCTGAGTTGAAGCAGGCGGTCGCCGACGGCAGCTATAAGGTCGACAGCAATCGTGTTGCTAGCAAACTGCTTAACTTCGAAGCCCAGCGCTAGCCCCAGGTCTGCGCAGGGGCTTCTGGACGCTTAAACACCAGGGCATGCGATGCAAGACACTACATTGCTTCAACTGATCACGGACGACATTGCGCCAACCCGGCATCTGCTGGACATCCTGAAGGCCGAGTCAGTGGCGCTTCACGGGCGCAATATGGTCGAGATGGAACACATCCTGGCGCAGAAACAGGCGCTGGTGATCGTGCTCGAGCAGCATGGACGCCGACGTACCCAGCTGATGACCAGCCTGGGTCTGCCCGCCAATCGTGCGGGACTCGAAGAAGTGGCGAAACATTCGTCAGTGGGTGAAGCCCTGTTAACCGCAGGTGATGAACTCAGCACACTGATGAGTGAATGCCAGGCCGCCAACGAACAGAACGGCAGCCTTATCCAGCTCCAGCAACTCACCACGGCACAGCAGTTGAGGATTCTCAACGGCGGCGATACCCCGACGCTGTATGACAGCCGCGGTTCGACGTCGGGCAAGGCCAGGCCACGTCCGCTCAGCCAGGCGTAAGTTCTTGTATCAAGGTGCGCACCGTGATGGCAATATGCCGCACGCTGAACGCTGCCGTTATTTGCCTGGAGATGGATAGACCGTGAATGCCTCAAGCGCGGAAGATGTTCCGCAGCCCCCGAAGGTACTGACCACCCCGTTGGAAATCGCCGCCAATCTGCGGCTGCTGATGGAAAGTCATGACCCGTTGATCATCACGTTTCACGAGCGCACCCAGCGGTTTCAGAGCTACGTGATCGACGTCAATCGCGACACCAACGAGATGATTTTCGACGAGATGATCCCCCGTGACGGTGAGCGTTTCCTCGCCAGCGGTGAGCCCTTCCGGGTAGAAGGCTTTCACGACGGCGTGCGCATCGCCTGGGAAAGCAAAGACCAACTGACCGTCATTGCAGAGCCGCGCAGCTATCGCGGGCCTCTGCCTCAAGAAGTCGTTTATCACCAGCGCCGCAACGCGTTCCGCGCGGCGCTCAAGCTCGCGTCCCTGATCGATGTCGAGATCGGTGGCGACCGGCTTAAATTCCCGTTGCGCGGCAAGCTGCTGGATGTCTCCGCCACCGGCTGCAAGCTACGGTTTGAAGGCGATGTCTCGGAGCGCATGCAATTGGGTCAGGTCTATGAGCGGTTCATCGCTTCCCTGCCCTTCGGCAACATGACCACCCCGGTGGAACTGCGCCATCTGCACTTCGAAGAAAGAATCAACACTACATTCGCCGGTGTGCGCTTTCACAACATGAGTGGATTGGTGCAGCGCCAGGTCGAGCGTTTTGTGTATCAACTGCAGCGCGAAGCGCGACGCTTCGACAAAGACGACGATTTCTGACCGTTGTCGGTGGCTCGGCTGGCGTGTTTCAGGGCGTGCCGGCGGGTGAAGCAGGACCGTCCTCAGACGGGAATAGACGCTTGAGTACACCCTCAATTTTGCGGTGTAACGAAGGATGCCTTCCCGGCTAAAGCCAGTCCTACTGAGGGGACGCGGTGTGACAGTGGGACCGGCTCAGCCGGGAAGACGTCCTCGTGGCCACCCTCGGTTTTGCGGTGTCGCGGCGGTCTCGGGAGGGACCGCCCCCCCATCACAAAGGCCGATCCACCCCAACATCCCGACGCACCTCAACCGCCTCCTCCGGCCCAGCCGCATCAGGTTCAGCAGCCACTTCCTCATCCATAATCGCCACCGGCCGCACAACGCCCTCACCCGACGCCACAACCCGCTCCACCATCTCTGGCTGTACTTCTGCATCGGCCGCCGCATCCGGCGCAACCTCTGACGAAACCTCTGGCTCGGGCTCAACGTCCTGCATCTGATCCTGCACCACCTGTTCATCCACACGCGGGTCAAGGGCGACCACCAGCGGCGAGCTGGACATGCTGTCGGGCATTGCAATGTGGTGCAGCGGGGCGTCTTCGACCTGGTGCAGGTTGGTGACGGCTTTCGGACGGATACGCAGCACTAGCACCAGCGCCACGAAGCAGACAAAGGCATAGAGCATGTTGCTGCCGAACATCTTCATCAGCACGCCGGACACCAGCGGGCCGATACTCGCGCCGACGCCATAGGTCATCAGCAGCATGGCGGTCAGCGACACGCGCCGCTCGCCTTCGACGTGGTCGTTGGAAAACGCCACGGCCAACGGGTACAGCGAAAACTGCAGCAGGGATGCCAGGAAACCCACCGCCAGCAGCAGCTCCATCGGCACACTCGGGAGGATCGCCAGAGGCAGCGATGCCAGCACCAGCAAGCCGGCGACGCCACGGATCAGCCAGGCACGGTCATAGCGGTCCGAGAGTTTGCCCAGCGGGCCTTGCACGATAAGGCCCGCGCCGATGCAGCTGGCCATGAACAGACCGACATGCTCGGTGGACAGTCCCTGTTGCGCGGCATACAGCGGCGCCAGGCCGTAGAACGAGCCGATGATCATGCCGGCGCTCAACACCGTGGTCAGCGACTGCGGCACACGGCGCATGAAGAACAGCGGCTCCAGCGGTGCCGGGTGCATGGGCGCCGGGTGAATGCTGCGGGTCATTGCCACCGGCACCAGGCACAGCGCAAAGCACATCGCCACGAGCATCAGCAGTTCAGGGCCGAGCTGCGGGTGAATGACCAGAATCAGCTGGCCGAGCACTAGCCCCAGGTACGAGGCGATCATGTAAAGGCTGAACACGGTACCGCGCTGCTTGGGCGAGGCCTGCTCGTTGAGCCAGCTCTCGATGACCATGTACTGACACATCATGCCCAGGCCGACGATCATCCGCAGGAAGATCCACGCCGGGAGATAGTCGAACAGCCCGTGGCCCAGCACCGCGGCGCCGACGATACCGGCGCACGTGGCGTACGCACGGATGTGCCCGATCCGGCCGATCAGCCGGTGGCCGATCTTGCCGCCCAGGGCCAGACCGACATAGTTCGCCGCCATCAACGCACCGACCCACAGGCCATCGACCTGATCGGCGGCCAGACGCAAGGCAAGGTAGGTGCTGAGCAGGCCCGAGCCGATCAACATCATCAGCGAGGCAAAATACAGCGCTCGAAAGGACTTCCAGATTTGGCGCATAGCTTTCCAAAAGACGGAAACCCTCGATTTCAGAGGATTTCCGAACAGCGATTCTTAAGCCTGAGCGGCCAGAACGCGGCGCTCCCAGGGGGTGATTTCGTTGAAGAAGCTGGTCAGTTCCAGGGTCTTCGACGCGACGTAGCCTTCGATGAATTCGGCACCAAACAGTTCCTTGGCCAACGTGCTGCGAGTCAGACGTTCCAAGGCAGCGTGCAAGGTACATGGCAACGACAGATTATCGGGCACGACGAACTCACCTTGAATCGGTGGCGACGGTTCGAGCCTGTGCTCAATACCATGAAGCCCCGCAGCCAGACTGGCCGCAATGGCCAGATACGGGTTGGCGTCGGCGCCGGGCAGACGGTTCTCGACCCGACGGGCGACCGGTGCGCTGGCCGGAATGCGCAGGCCCGCCGCACGGTTGTCGTGGGACCAGCAAGCATTGTTCGGCGAAGCAAACGGATGGCACAGGCGCTGATAGGAATTGACGTTCGGCGCGAACAGCGCGGTGAAGTCGGCCATCGCCGCCTGCTGCCCACCGATGAAGTGATGGAACAGCTCGGTGGCCTCGCCCTGATCGTCGCTAAAGATGTTCCGGCCGGTGGCGGTCTCGACCACGCTCTGGTGGATGTGCATTGAGCTGCCGGGGGTGTGCGCCAGCGGCTTGGCCATGCACACCACGATCAAGCCGTGCTTGAGCGCGACCTCCTTGAGCATGTGCTTGAACAGGAACGTCTGGTCGGCCAGCAACAGCGGGTCGCCGTGCAGCAGATTGATCTCGAACTGGCTGACGCCCATCTCGTGCATGACGGTGTCGCGGGGCAGACCCAGCGCCGCCATGCAGGCATAGACCTCTTTGAAGAACGGCCTCAGGCCGTTGTTGGAAGTGATGCTGAACGCCGACTGGCCGTCTTCGCGACGACCGTCCAGACCGACCGGCGGCTGGAAGGGCTGGCTTGGATCGGAGTTGGGCGCGAAGACAAAGAATTCCAGTTCGGTCGCCACCACCGGTGACCAGCCATGGCAGGCATAGCGGGCAATCACCGATTTGAGCTGACCGCGGGTGGACAGCGGTGACGGCTGGCCGTCGAGTTCGTCGGCGTCGCAGATCGCCAGGGCGCGCGGCTCATCGCTCCACGGCAGACGATGGGTCTGCTGCGGGTCGGCGATCAGGGCCAGGTCGCCGTCGTCGCTGCCGTAGAATTTCGACGGCGGGTAGCCGCCCATGATGCACTGCAGCAGCACACCCCGCGCCAGCTGCAACCGACGGCCTTCGAGAAAGCCCTCGCCGGACATCACCTTCCCTCGTGGCACGCCGTTCAGATCCGGCGTGACGCATTCAATTTCATCAATGCCCATCAGTCGCTGCGCGAGTGAATGGTGGTCATCGCTGCTCATGACTCAAATCCTTTTTCGTGGGGCACGCCGCAGTGCGGCAAGGCGTACAAAATAAGCGTCGGGCGTTCGGAATATCAAGCGCATCTTTGCAGCACGGCGGGTTGGCCGGGTTCTTGCTTTTTCGGTGCCATAGCGCCGCAAACGCCATTTCGATGACGGCGAGCGTTCGACGACGCCAGCCAACACAGCGCGGGCGTTCCGCCGTGCGTCCACGAGCACAGCCCGCAGCGCGTCAGAGAGCACAGGAAGCTTATGAGTAAAACGATCCCGGTCACCCAGCCTTTGCTGCCGCCGCTGGAAGAGTTCATGCCTTATCTGCAGCAGATATGGGACAGCAAGCGCCTGACCAACGCAGGCCCGTTCCATGAAAAGCTGGAGAAGGACCTGGCTGCGTACCTGGGCGTCGATCATTTGTGCCTGTTTTCCAACGGCACACTGGCGCTGCTGACCGCATTGCAGGCCTTGCGCGTGACTGGCGAAGTCATCACCACGCCCTACTCGTTTGTCGCCACCGCCCATTCGCTGCTGTGGAACGGGCTCAAACCGGTGTTCGTCGAC
Organism: Pseudomonas sp. AK106; assembly: GCF_053903055.1. Lineage (NCBI taxonomy): Bacteria > Pseudomonadati > Pseudomonadota > Gammaproteobacteria > Pseudomonadales > Pseudomonadaceae > Pseudomonas > Pseudomonas sp. AK106. The sequence goes on along the minus strand of NZ_CP096426.1, from coordinate 1,803,763 downwards.
ATCGCGCCGGGCACCTTCAACCTCGACCCAGACCGCATCGAAGAGGCCATCACCCCGGCAACCACCGCGATCATGCCGGTGCATTGCTATGGCATGCCGTGTGACGTCGACCGCATTCAGCAGATCGCCGACCGTTATGGCCTGAAGGTGATTTACGACGCCGCTCACGCCTTCGGTGTGCAGCACCAGGGGCAGAGCCTGTTGCGCAACGGCGACCTGTCGGTGCTCAGCTTCCACGCCACCAAAGTCTTCAACACCTTCGAAGGCGGCGCGATCATCTGCCCCGACGCGAAGACCAAAAAGCGCATCGATTACCTGAAGAACTTCGGTTTTGCCGATGAAGTGACCGTCGTCGCCCCCGGCATCAACGGCAAGATGAGCGAGATCAACGCCGCGTTCGGCCTGTTGCAGCTCAACTACATCGACGGCGCGCTGGAACGCAGAAAGCAGATCGACACGATGTACCGTGAAGCCCTGACGCAGATACCCGGCATCGATTTGCTCTGGAGCCCCGGCGAGCACCACAACTATTCCTACTTCCCGGTGCTGGTGAGCGACGCCTTCCCCATCAGCCGCGACGCCTTGTTCGAGCGCTTTCGCGAGCAGGACATTCTGGTCCGGCGCTATTTCTATCCGCTGATCTCGTCGTTCCCGATGTACCGCAGCCTGGAGTCGGCCAAACCGGACCGCCTGCAGGTGGCGAGCGATGTGTCGAATCGGGTTCTATGCCTGCCGATCTTCGATAGCCTGACCCCGAATGAATTCGCCCGCATTATCGCGATCATGCAGACGGTGCTGGCCGAGCACCGCTGAGCCGCGCCCACATTCACATCGCCGGTCCGCACCCATGAGCGCAAACCGGCGCCCGTCATCCGTCGCAAGGTAACCCGATGAGCGCTTCACGCCTGGTCAGCATCGTCATTCCCGCCTACAAACCCACGTACTTCGAGTTGGCGCTGCGCAGCGCATTTGCCCAGGACTACGATCAGCTGGAGATCGTGATCTGCGACGACTGTCGTGACGGCGGCATTCGCGCGCTGGTGGATCAGTTGACGCCGGAAAGCCCGTTCCCGATTCGTTATTTCTTCAACGAACAGTCACTGGGCGAAGCGCTGAACGTCGCACGCGGCATCAAGGAGGCGCGCGGCGCGTACATCAAGTTTCTCTACGATGACGACCTGCTGGAACCCGAGTGTGTCAGTGCGCTGGTCGAGCTGCTGCATGGCCATCCGGACATCACCCTCGCGGCGGCAACCCGTCGCCTGATCAACGAAAACGGCGAGTTCCTGCGGGAGAACATGCTGACGGTGTTCCCGTTCAAGGAAGACGTGGTCATCCACGGCCCGGAGCTGGTGGCCCTGCTGTCGGAACTGCCGTTGACGTTTATGGGCGAACCGAGTTCGGTGATGTGCCGGCGTGACAGCGCGCTCGCCTATGGCCAAGACCTGATGGCGCTCAAGGGTCTGCCGATCCACTGGCTTGGCGATATCACCCTGTACGTCAAACTGCTGCGTGAGGGCAATCTGGCGTTCATCAGCCGTCCGCTGTCGCGCTTTCGCATGACCGACACCCAGAGCAGCAGCATTGCGCGGGCCACGCCGCAGATCGCCAAAGAAGGTCACGCCAACTATTACCGCATCACCAAAGAGCTTGAGTGGCTTCGCCCGCTGGCCGACAACGGCGACGTCAAGGTCGCGCCGCTGCATGATCGGGAGAACTTCGTCCCCTTCAATCTGCGTGCCTGGTTCTTGCAGAAGTCGGCAACGGAGGTCCGCCACGACCAGATCCAGGAGTGGGCCTGGCAGCGTCGCCCCGCCGGGCCGCAGAAGCCGCACATCGTGCAGTACTTCCAGCAGCACAACGGCGCGCCGACCTTCGCGATCATCGTCTCAGATCTGCATAACCGCCAGCAGGCACTGGTCAAGACCCTGGTAAGTGTCGAGGCGGCCACCCGCGGCTGGATGCCGCCACGGGTGTTCGTGCTCTACGACGGCAGCCGCGAGACGCCGCAACAAGTGGCGGACAACCCGGCTGTGTATGTGCCGGTCACGGGGCGCAACTGCGCAGCGGCGCTCAACCGGCTGATGGATGAGCAAGGCTTCGACTGGTTTCTGATGCTCGATGCCGGCGCGACAGTCAATGTCGCCGGGCTGTTCAAAGCGGCGGTCAAAATCAGCGAAGGGCCGACCACCCGGGCCCTGTTCGCCGATGAAATTGCCCAGACCCAGGACGACACGTCGGAAGTCATGCTGCGGCCGGACTTCAGCCTCGATTACCTGCTCAGCTGCCCGGGGGTGACCAGCAAGCACTGGATCTTCAACCGCTACTCGGTCATTGATGCCGGGCGGTTCGATGCGCACTACCCCCAGGCGCTTGAACTGGACCTGATCCTGCGCCTGATCGAGCACGATGGCATGGGTGGCCTCGAACACATTGCCGAGCCCCTCGTCACCCATCGACCGCAAGCGCGGGAGTCGAACCTCGATGAAGCGCGAACGCTGCAGCGCCACTTGCTTGCCCGAGGCTATGAAAACGGCCAGGTGATCGAGACACGCCCTCGGCAGTACCAGATCAAGTACGGCCACGCGGGTCAGCCCAAGGTCTCGATCATCATTGCCACTCGGGACCAGATCCTGCTCCTGCAGCGTTGCGTCGAGAGCATTCTGGAGAAAACCACGTACCCGAATTACGAGATCCTCATCGTCGACAACGACAGCCAGACGTCTGAGGCCATTGACTGGCTGAACGGCGTCGCGGCCATGGGCCTGGAGCAGGTGCGGGTGTTGCGCCATCCGGGCGAATTCGACCGCTCGGCCCTCTACAACAGTGCGGCACGCGAGGCGACCGGCGATTACGTGTTGCTGCTCGACACCAGCACCGCGGTGTTGCACGGCGACTGGCTCGACAACCTGCTCAATCATGCGCAACGGCCCGAAGTCGGCATCGTCGGCGCAAAACTGCTGGCGCCGGACAACACGATCCGCCACGCGGGCCTGATCCTCGGCTTGCACGAGCCTGTCACCCCGATCTTCAGCGGCCAGAGCGGCGCCAGCGAGGGCTACATGCAGCGGCTGGCGGTGGATCAGAATTACAGCGCGGTCAGCGACGCCTGCCTGATGATCAGCCGGGCGCTGTTCGAAGCGGCGGACGGGCTGGATGGCGGTGAGCTGAACACCCGTTATCGCGGCGTCGACCTGTGCCTGCGGGTGAAGGAATCCGGGCGGTTGATTGTCTGGACGCCCCACGTGGTCCTGCTGCACGAGGCCGCGCAACTTCCAGAAGCGGTCCCGCCCGAAGCGCCAGACGACGAGGCCAGCGCTGCGCTGTACCGCAAATGGCTGAAGTACATCGCCCATGACCCTGCGTACAACGATAATTTTTCAGCCCGTGCCCAGGGCTTGCAGCTCGAAATCAATACGGCGTTGACCTGGCGGCCGCTGTCATGGCGGCCCTTGCCGATCGTGCTGTCCCACCTGAACGACCTCTGCCCGGCGAGCCAACGCCTGAACGGTGCGCTGGAAACGCTCGCTGACGCACTGCTGATCGAGCCTGTGTCCGTGCCTGACGTCCTGACCCTCGGCGAGTTCGCCCGCCTGCGCCCGGAAGCGGTGATCCTCCAATGCCCCTTGAGCGAAGCGTCCCTTGACGATATCCGCACAATCAAGGCGCACACCCAGGCGCTGCGCCTCTGCGACATGGATCAATACCCGCCGTCAGCCGAGCGATTGCCCGGCGCGCCTCTAGCCCAACAACTGCGTGACGGTCTTGAGACCAGCCTTGCACTGATGGACAAGGTGGTGGTGTCCAGCCCAGGGCTGGCCAATGAACTGAGCGCGCTGCATCCGCACATCGAGGTCATCGAAACCCGCTTGAGCGAACGCTGGCAGCGGGTGCAGTGCCATTCGCTGCCCCATGACAAGCCACGGGTCGGCTGGGTCGGCACGCAGGCGGAAGTAAACGATCTGGCGCTGATTGCGGACGTGATCGAAGCATTCGCCGACCGGGTCGAGTGGATCATCATGGGCCCGTGCCCGCAGGCCCTGCGCCCTTATGTTCATGAATGGCGCAGCCCGGTGGAAGGTGTCCTGTATCCCGGCGTGCTGGCGTGTCTGGACCTGGACGTCGCCCTGATTCCCGCTGACCACGATGTGTTTGGCGAACACAGAAGCTGCCGCCTGGCGCTGGAGTTCGGCGCCTGTGGCTATCCGGTCATCGCCACCGACGTGCAGGGCCTGCGCAACCACCTGCCGCTGACGCGGGTGCAAAACACAACGGCCGCCTGGACCGACGCCATCGACCAGCACCTCAACGATCTGGACGAATCAAAACGACTCGGGCAGGCCTTGAAACAACGCGTGATGAGTGACTGGACGATGGATGAGGCGTATCTGCAGCGCTGGCGCCAGGTGTTGCTGGACCGCTGAATAAAAAGGGCTCCTTCGTGGAGCCCTTTTTGTACCGGTGAACAGGCACTTTACGCGCTTGAGGGTGACCCATTCGCTCACCAGCGAATCACGCACCCACCCCACGAATACCCCACGCCGAAACCCACCGCCGTGATCACGCTGCCGGGTTGCACCTGGCCGTTCTTCAGCGCTTCTTTCAGCGCGATGGGAATGCTGCACGACACCGTGTTGCCGCAGTGCTTGAACTCGGTGATGAATTTCTCCGGCGGCAGCTTCAGCCGGCGGCGCAGGGCTTCGAGCATGAACTGGTTGGCCTGGTGAAAGACGAACAGGTCGGAATGCTCGACCGTGAATTGCTCGTCGAACAGGGAGGCGAACAACGCCGGGACCCGGGTCATGGAGAATTCGAAGATCGCCGGGCCGTTCATGTACAGGTCCGCGTCCGAACGGACATTGCCGCTGTCGTCTTCGTACTCGACGGGCATGTGTTCCACGTCGAACGGCCGGCGGGCAGCGCCCATGGGCACGATCAGGTTGTTCGCCCCGCCGCCGTCGCTGCCGTAACGAAAACGATCGAGGCAAGGCCCCTCCTCGTCCGACGCTTTGATCAACGTGGCGGCCGCCGCATCGCCGAACAGCGTACGCACGCTCTTGTCCCGGGGGTTGATGTAGCGGCTGTAGGTTTCGGCGGTGATCAGCAGCACGTTCTTGCACTGGCCGGATTCGATGAAACCTTTGGCAATGCCCAGCCCGTAGATGAATCCTGAACAGCCCTGATTGAAATCGAACGCGGCGCAGTGCTGCGGCAGTTGCAGGCGATGCTGCAGGATGCAGGCGGTGGCCGGGAGCATGTGATCGGGGCTTTGGGTGCAGTAGATCAGGCAGTCGATCTGCTCGCGCGGCGTGGCGCTGGTGGCGAAGAGTTTTTCGCAGGCGCGAAACGCGAGGTCCGAGGCGGTCTCGTCGTCGGCAACGATGTGCCGCTGACTGATGCCGGTCTTCTGGAAAATCTTGTCGACGTCCCACTCCGGAAACGCGTCGGCCAGCATCTGGTTGTCGAGCACGCGCTCAGGCAGTTCGTATTCGATCTCGGCAATTCGAGCGTAGGTAGGCATGTCGTTCTTATCCTGAGATGCACTTGGCCGGCACACCGAAAACCACGCTGCCGGGTTTGACCGCCCGCAGCACCACGCTGCCCGCGCCGACCACAGCCCCTTTGCCGACGCGCACCTTGGGCAGCACGGAGGCGCGCGAACCGAGGAACACTTCGTCTTCCAGCACCGCGCCGCCGGTCAGATCACAGTGCCCGCTGAGGGTCGAGAACTGGCCGATGACGGTGTCATGGCCGACGGTACACAGCGAGTTGATCGTGACGAAATCGCCAACGACCAGGTCCACCGACAACACTGAAAACGGGCACACCAGCACGCCCCGCCCGATGGTCACGTTCTCGCCGACGATCGCCGTGGGGTGAATCAGCGTGAAAAACGCCGCGCCCTTGGACAGCAGCTTTTCCACCACGTATTTCTTGTCAGCGGGCTTGCCGATGGCGCAGAGCAGCAGCTCATCGTCGGCCGGTTCGTAGGCGTCGATGGTCGAGATAATGTCGGCGTAATGACTGAAGCGATTGAGGGACAGGCTGCCATCATCGATGAAGCCGCCGATGACGTAATCCGGGTTGTGCTCGACCCAGTCCTTGAGCCAGGAATGGACCTCCCGGCCCAGACCGCCTGCGCCGACGATAATGAGTTTTGTGGTGTTCATTCGGCCAGGTAACCTCCATCGACAACCAGCGAAGTACCCGTGACCCAGCGCGCGGCCGGTGACAGCAGATAATTGACGGCGTAGGCCACGTCCAGCGGATGACCGAGCCCCAGCGGATGTTTGCGTTCGATGGCGGCCATGGCGTCTTCGCCGACCAGGCCTTCGAGCTTCTGCGCCATTTCGGTCTTGATCACGCCAGGTGCGATGGCGTTGACGCGGATGCCTTCCCGCGCCAGCTCAAGGGCGGCGGCGCGGACCATGGATTCGACCGCGCCCTTGCTCGCGCAGTAACCGATCAACGCGGGTTGAGCGACCTGAGCCATGACCGAGGACAGCATGACGATGCTCGACGGGTTGCGGCACACGCCTTTTTGCCGGAACGCCTTGATCAGGGAAAACCCGGACGTGACGTTGGTGGCAAAGATGGTTTCCCAGTGGTCCAGGCCCATGGCCCGAATCGGCAACGGTAATTGCACGCCCGCGGCATGCACCAGACCGTCGAACGGCGAGCCATTGCGGGACAGGCCTTTCAGCCAGGCGGACACATCGCCGCCACCCAGAAAATCGAACACCTCGACCGAGTGACCTTCGCCGTGCAGCTGGCTGAGGGTTTCCTCCAGGCGCTGAGTGTCACGGGCCACGGCGACGATGCGCGCGCCCTGCCGGCTCAGCCAGATGGCGACTTCACGGCCGATCCCGGAGGACGCGCCCGTGACCAGGATGGACATGCCGTCCAGTGAGAAAGGATTGCTCTGCACTTACGCCTCGCTACTGTCTGTGCCGACCAGGGTCAGCGGGCTGATCCACGTGTTGTCGAGATCGACGACGCACCCGGCCCACGAATACCCCACGCCGAAACCGGCGAGCAGGTGCTGGCCGTGCAGGGTCGATCCGCTGTCGGCCGTGGCCGCGTTGGCGCTGAGACTCAACGCCAGGGGAATCGACGCGCTGCTGGTGTTGCCGACGTTCTGCAGATTGAGCACGACCTTTTCCGCCGGCAATTTAGTCTTCTTCGCCAGGTGCTCCAGCATGAAGCGGTTGGCTTGGTGGAACACATAGTTGTCGATGGGGCGTTGCTGCTCCTCGGCGTGTTGTTCCAGCGTACGCACCAGCCCCGGCACGCGGGCCAGGGTGAAGGCGAAGATCTCGGTGCCGTTCATGTACAGGTCGAACGGCCCGCGCACGTTGTCTTCACGGGTGGAGCCATCGGCCCCCTTGCGGTCACGAAACCCGCCGCCGGGGACGATGAGGTTCTTCTCGCCACGGCCGTCGGTGCCGAGCACAAACGGTACGCCCGCAACAGTACTGTCGTGGTCGAGGAGCGTGGCGGAACCGGCATCGCCAAACAGCGCGGCCACCGAGCGATCGCCCGGCGCCACCAGTTTGCTGATGGTGTCGCCGACCAGCAGCAACACCCGTCGGCTGCCGCCACCGGCGATCATCGCCGAGGCCATCCATAACCCGTACACGTAACCGGAGCAGCCCATATTGACGTCGAACGCTGCGGTGGTCACCGGCAATCCAAGGCGCCGCTGCAAGGTGCAGGCGGTGGCCGGGAGCACGTAGTCCGGGGTCTGGGTGATGAAGATCAGCGTGTCGATGGACGACTTGTCGATGCCCATATCAGCCAACAGACGCTCGGCCGCCTCGACACACAGGTCCGAGGTGCACTGGTCCTGCACCACATGCCGGCGTTCGATGCCGGTGCTGGCCATGATCTTGGCGATGCTCTCGTCGCCGAAGCGCCCGGTCAGGTCCGCGACATCTGCCACGGCCTTGGGCAGCGCACAGGCGATGCCCCTGATTTTGACGTTGGCAATGCTGCGCACTGCGTCAGCGTTACTGCCCGTGACGCTACTCATACCCGTTCCTCGCCAACCGTTGTAGCGGCACCGGCCTGTCGTGCCCACTCCGCGCAGGACGCCCGAAAATGCAGAAGCTTGGCTTCCAGCGAGCTGTAATAACGCGGGGCATGCCAGGACCAGGTGTCGCCAGGAATTCTCTTGCAGATAGTGTGATCTTCTTCAAACACGGTCCGGTTGTTGTCGGCCGTGGAGGTCATGAACGTGGACACGATCTCGTCGTATCGCTCGGACGCGGCCCGCAGCGGGTACAGCTGGCTGGTGAACCAGGTCCGGTCGGGTTGGCCAGAAGGAAAGAAATTCTGCATCGACCACGAATAACCGTAGGTCGAGGACAGCATCGAAAACGGATACAGAAAAAGGCTCACGTACCCTGCGTAGGCCTCCCGAGGGGCGAAAAAGCGCGACAGGCTTTGCAGCCGTCGGGCGACTTTTTCATTCTCTACCGGGGCGTACCAGATGGAGTTCTCGCCGTAGAACACATTCTCGCCGATGCCCAGTTTCAGGGTCGCCAGGGTGTCCCGGTGCACGAGGGGGATGTGGTACGGCTCGAGGGCGTTTTCCAGGGAAATTGGCCAGTCGGCTTCGAAAACGTAGCGATTGAAGTCCGCAGGCTTGTTCAAATTCGGCGTTGTCTGCTCAAGCAGCGTGAAGATGTGCTGACCCAACTGGTCAAGCAGCGACGCCCGGGGCTCGATGGCAAAAAACACCAGCTCGCCGCAGGTCGCCAACTTGAAGAAGTTCAGGCTGGCGCTGCCGATGTCACAGCCGACAAAACGCTTGGCGTCCGGGATGCGCAGCTGTCCGGCGGCGTAGTTCCAGCCGTGGTAGGGACACAGGATCCGCTGCTGGCCGGCGTCTTCGGTGAAAAACCGCGTCCCTCGGTGGGGGCAGCGGTTGTCGAAGGCGATCAGATTGCCCGCATCGTTGAACACCACGACTTCGAAATCCAGCACGTTGAAGCGCACAAAATCCTTGTCGTCGGCCACCTGCGACTTCAGGCAAAGCGGATGCCAGTAGGCTTTCACCAGGTCCGGCGCGATCCGTTGTGAGGCTGTGCACGTCATGAGTCTGTCCAGAAAACGGGGGACACGCTTCAGGGCGCCACACCGAGGGCCGCATGGCGGCCCGGATGATGAAACGCTTACGCCTGGAAGCGCAGGATTCGGATACCGGGGGTTATTCCGAAACGAGCGTAATGACGTCCCGGACGGTTTCGCACTTGTTCAGGCGCGAAGCCGAAATGGTTTTCTCCAGGCGCTCGTCGACCAGGGCCATGAAGGTGACCAGGGCAATCGAATCCCAGTCCAGCGGCTGGTCAACCTTGAGGGTGCCCTCATCGGCTTCCATCGCTTCTTCGATCAGCGCGACGACTTGCTCTTCCAGTGCCACTGCTTGCTCTACCATCTCTCGCCACTCCACAGAACTTGATCGGACGCCTTCGCCGATGCGTGGTGGGACTGAAGCAAGTTCCGAACCAGAACCCGAAAAGCAGGTGGCGGAGCCCTGAATACAAGGGCTGCAGGCCATGTGAGTAAAAACGCGGAATTCAGGCGAGACAAAAAAACGGCGCGCTCGAGATCCGACCAGGCCGTTGAATTGACTGCGGCCAACGACGTAGGTCAGGCGTTCTGCGATCAATTGTGGGAGCGAGCTTGCTCGCGAAGACGCCGGTACACCCCGTCTATCTCCAGCGGCGAAATGCCGTCTTTGCAGGCCACTATTGTGGCCCGCGCTGGATCAGCGCCCACCGTCATTACTCTGCAGTTCTTTCGTCACCGATTGTCGCGCCACGCATGTGAAACACCAGCATCGTGCCTTCGATGTGGTACAGCTCCAGACTGCCAGCCAGCTCTTCCAGGTAGCGAGTCAGCTCCGGGAATTGTGGGTTACCGTAGTCGTGCCAGACGATGCAACTGCTGTCGCCGCCCAGCATCTTCAGCGAATTTTCGGTGTCGCGCTTGACGTACTCATACTCGTGGTTGGCATCGACGAAGATGAAGTCGAACTTGCCCGCGTAGGGCGACGGATCGAAGGCCATGGAGTCCTGCAGAATCTGCCGAACCATTGCCTTCTTCGGCGACTGATTGTACTTGCGGCTCGACAGCACGGCCTTTTCGGCAAGCAGTTTGTCATCGCCCTGGAACACGATACCGTCGGTGTCCGGCAGGTCCAGCGTGTAAATGCGTGGCTCGCTGTCGCCGTTGTCCGGCAGGTCTTCCAGCACCAATCGGGTGGTGCGCCCGTCGAAGGTGCCGAACTCGAAGACGAAGTCCGGGTTGATGGCGCGGACCAGCTTGAGCAGCATGACCGACTCAAATGCCGTCAGGCTGCCTGCGCCGTCGGCGGGGGGCATGAAGAATTTGACCTCTTCTTCCCGGCCGTCCTCGATGCTCAGCACACGGTAGGGCCGAATGTGCATCAGCGCTGAAGGGGCGTACGTCCGGGTCGCGAGACAGGTATCCATTTTCTCTCCTCAAGTCGGGTCTGGCGCTGAGCAATGCGCGGTGCGCAGAGGCCGATAAGCCTCGTCAGCTTTAACAATGTTCGGGGTCAATAACGACTGATCACGGCAACGCGCGAACCGTACGCCGCATTGAGTCATTCGGTGGTACCGCTCGCCCTGTGTACGGCGTCGGCCTTCAACTGCGCCAGTTCTTTCTCGTAGTTAACGATTTTCAGAATGCGCGAGTTAACGAAGTGGCGGGTGATGTCCTTCGGCGAAAAAAAGACATCGGTCTGCCATTCGCCGCAGATGAGTTCTTGCCCGGTAGGGTCGTCGGCCGGCTGAATAATCATGTCGGCCAAGATGCGATCAACCCCTGAAATGTTCGGTCCCGACTCATGCCACAGGCGACTGTCCATGATCACGAAATCGCCCGGCGCCAGTTCGGGGGTGACGGTCGGCCACTGCACATCGAAACTCGCTGGATTGATTTCACCGGCATCGCCGAGCGAGCCCAAGGCATGGGAGCCCACATGAAAAGTCATGCCGCCGTTGTCTTTGTTCACCGCACTGATTGCCACAAAAACGCTGCACTTGTTGCTATTGCCAGCGTGATAACAACTGTCCTGGTGCAGGAACACTTTGTTGGCACTCAGCGCGTCTTTGATGACAAAGCGATGGTTATACAACGCGATGTGCTCGCCCATGAGCGGTTTGAGCGTCGAGGCAAAAACCGGCTCGCGGTACATGTGCGCGAGGCCTTCAGGCAATTGTTCGTTGAGCGATACCGGGTTGGCGCGATTGACGTCCCGCCCCTTTTCCAGCACCTCCCTGTAAAAACGTTTCCACTCGTTCTGCCATGCATCAACCACGTCCCGGGGCACGGCATTACGCACCACAAAAACGCCCGTCTTGCGAAACACGTCAACGTCGAATGCCTCGGACGAGAGCCGGGGAATCAGCGCGTCGAGGGATTTCACGCTGTTGTGCACGGCGTTGTTCATATGAAGCGGAACGTCAGTTCGCTGTCTTTGGTTTCCTTGAACTTGTTGCAACGGGCAAGGACGTTATACCGAATCGGGAACAGTTCACGGTCCGGGGATTCAAGGATATCGATCTCGACGATATCGAAATCGCGCAGCAACGCATTCCAGCCATGTTCGGTGATGCGCCAGCAGTCCGGGCTCGGGCCATGGATGCGCCAGTTCAGCGGTGCGGAAATCAGCAAATAACCCTCGTGTTTGAGGATGCGGCGAATTTCCTTGATGGTGTCGAACGGGTTCAGCGTGTGCTCGATGACTTCCATACAGACGACGCAGTCATAGGCGCTGTCGGCAATGAATTCGTTCTTGCGGGTTATATCGCCAACAAGGGTCGGGCCATAAGTGTCAACGATGTCGAAGGTATCAACGGCAAACTGGGTGAAGCTTTCCCTGACCAGCGAACGTTCCTGGGGGCCGACTTCCAATAAACGTCCGGTCTGTTCGTGGAGCGACTCGGCGGTCTTCTTGACGAAGTGCTGCAGGTGATCACGGGCCAGCTGGAAGGTGTCGTTATCGAATTTCGAAGGTGTCGCCATGATAAGTCCCGCTGTCTGCCTGGGGCAGTGATTGGAAGATAACCGGCGTTAAGCAAAGACGCCTGTCTTTCGAGTATCGGCATGAATCCGACGATCATTAATCTACTCAAGCACGCTTTCCATCAGGCCTCAAGACCTATCACGCGAGCACAACTGGCCACCCCCACAGGGCCACTAATTGGCCAGTAACTTCGAGTTTCACGACGAAACCTGATGCCCATCCGTTGGCCGGGATATTGCTTCACCGGATGTTCATGCCCGAGGCGTCATTTTCATGACGGGTCGCTTGCGCCCCCCGTTCTCCTGTCAATGCGCCGATGTTCGAGGCACGTTTTTTAACTACCGGATACCCCCATGGATTCTCAACGACTGGTTAGCGTCGTCATCGCCGTCTGCCGCACCGAGTTTTTTGAAACCGCGCTGAGCAGCGTGATCGGGCAGACCCACGATGCCATTGAAATCGTGATCTGCGACGACGCCACCGACGGTCTGGCAGAAACCGTGACGGATCTGTACCGGGCGTCGGGCCAGTGGCCGATTCGCTACCTGCGCAACGAATCTCCACTGGGCGCTGACGCCTGTTTCAACCGCGCCGTTGCCGAAGCTTCCGGGCGGTACATCAAGTTCATGGCCGGTGACGCCGTGCTGGCGCCGGACTGCATTCAGCAGATGGTCGCGGCGCTGGAGGTCAATCCTCAGGCCTCACTGGTGGCGGCGCACCGCCAATGGTTGAACGCCGAGGGCGCGGCGCTGCAAGAGAATCTGGCGACCCGTTTTCGCGTCAGCGAGCCCACGGTATTCAACGGGCCTGACATCGTCGGGCTGCTGGGGGAGTTCACCTGCGATTTCATCGGTGAGTTGAGCGGCGTGCTGTGTCGCCGCGACGACCTGTTGGCGTTGGGCGCCGACCTGTTCGCCCTCAACGGCGAGTCCGTGGGTCCGCTGGGCAATCTGGCGCTGTACGCCACCTTATTGCACGACGCCGAACTGATCATGCTGCCCGCCACGCTGACGGGCACGCGCATCGCGCCGCAGCAGTTGACCCAGCAGGGCATCGAAATTGTTGGCACGGACAGCGATCATCTGCCCGCGTTTCACCGGCTGATCCGTGAAGCCGGGTGGGCCAGCACCTCGCTGGACAACGGCTGGGTCGGCGCCCGCCCGTTGTCGGCGACCCAGGGCTTTACCGATTTCAATCTGCTCGCGCAGTTGTCTGCGCCGTTGCCGCAACGGCTCAACCCGCAACAGGTCGAGGCCTGGCTCGGTCATCGCGTCCCGACGCCCGAACAGCGAACGCAGATCGACCGGCACCTGGCCGACGTCGGCGCGCCTTCGCTGTTGGTGGTGATCAAGGATTTTGGCGACGCCCCGGAGAAGGTTCAGCGCAGCCTCGACAGCCTCGCTTCCCACGGCGCCCTGCACGCCGCGATGAACGTGGTGGTGTTGACGGACGCGACCGTGCTCCCGACCCTCGCCCTCGGAGTTCGATTGAACACGGTGTCCATCGGCAACCGGAACACCGCCGCACTGCTCAACCAAGTGATTGAAGCCCAGCGTTTCGACTGGCTGATCGTGATCGACGCCGGCACCCAATTCACGCCATTCGGCCTGACTGCCAGCGCGCTGAAGCTGCTCGAGTCCCCTGACGCCCGTGCTGCCTTCGCCGACGAAATGCACCGGCGGCCTCGGGGTGGTCTGAGTTCGGCCATGCGCCCGGACTTCAACCTCGACTACCTGCTGAGCTACCCGCTGCTGACGGCGGGTCACTGGCTGTTCCGACGGGAGACGATTCTGGCCGTCGGCGGCTTCGACGAACGCTTCGCGGATGCTGCTGAATTCGACCTGATCTTGCGGTTGTATGAGCGTGAAGGCGCCGGGCAGATCATCCACATCAGCGAACCCCTGCTGGTCTGTGACCTGCCGGAAGCGGTGGACAATCCCGACGAAATCGCGACGCTGCAGCGCCATCTGCAGGTGCGCGGCTACCCCCAGGCGACCATCGAACACACCCTGCCCCGCCGCTACCACGTGCAGTACGGCCACACCGATCAACCGTTGGTGTCGATCATCGTCCCGACCAAGGATCAGCTGCCGTTTTTGCAGCGTTGCGTCGAAACCCTGCTGCACATCACCCGCTACCTGAATTACGAACTGCTTATCGTCGATAACAACAGCGAAACCCCCGAAGCCCTTGAATGGCTGGCGCGCATCGACGCCCTGGGCTCGGCGCAGGTGCGTGTGTTGCGTTACCCGCACCCGTTCAACTATTCCCGCATCAATAACGTCGCCGCGGCCCAGGCCAAGGGCGAGTACCTGGTGCTGCTGAACAACGACACCGCCATCGTCCACAGCCGTTGGCTCGATGAATTGCTCAATCACGCGCTCCGGCCTGAAGTCGGCGTGGTCGGCGCGAAGTTGCTGTTCCCCAACGGACGCATGCAGCATGCCGGCGTGCGCCTGGGCATGGACGGCCCGGCCGGTCATCAGCACATCGGTGAGCCCGCACACATTCAGGGCTACATGCAGCGCGTGCAGGTGGATCAGGATTTGAGCGCGGTGACGGCGGCGTGCCTGATGGTCCGCCGCTCGATCTACGAGGAGGTCGGCGGGCTGGATGAAGAGGCCTTCGTCGTGTCCTACAACGACGTCGATCTGTGCATGAAAGTTGGCGCCCTCGGCTACCTGAATGTCTGGACGCCCCATTCGGTATTGATTCACGAAGGCAGCGTCAGCCAGACCCACGTCGACACCGCCACCCAGCAGGCCAAGCGCAAGCGCTTCGTCGGCGAGCAACTGGCGATGTACCGCAAATGGCTACCGACCCTGGCGAACGACCCCGCCTTCAACACCAATCTGTCGTTCGACCTGCAATCGGTCGAGCTCGAACTCAACATGCCGCTGGTCTGGCGGCCAATGGCCTGGCGCCGTGACCCGGTGGTGCTGGCCTACCCTGAAGGCCTTTGGGCCTCGCCCCACGAACGAGTGATCGCGCCGTTCGAGACGCTGCACGCCACCGGATGGGTGGACGGCATGCTCAGCAGCCAGCCGCTGTCGATTCCTCAGGAAGGACGGCTCAAGCCGAATGTCGTGGTGTTTCAGGCCCGGCTGGACGCCGACCACCTGCAAACCATCGCCCGCGCCCAGCTGCTGCCGGATGCCTTCGTCGTGCTCGACATCAATGACCTGCAACTGGGCTCCCGGACGCCGGGCGAAGACCCGTTCGCCTTCGATGCCGAGTGCGTTGACCTGCTGCAGAAGAGCCTCCATCAGGCCCATCGCGTAATCGCTTCGACCCAAGTGCTCGCTGATATCGCCGGGGAGTTTCACGCGGACGTTCGATTGCTGCCTTCGCGCCTGTCGCCGCAGATCTGGGGCTACCTCGTCTCGCGCCGTGGAGTGGGTGGCAAGCCGAGGGTCGGTCTGGTCAGTGATCGCTGGCAGCCACAGGATCTGCATATGATCCTTGCCGTGGTCGAGGCGCTGGCAGAAGAGGTGGAGTGGATCGTGCTGGGCGATGACCAGGGCGTGCTGCGCCGCCATGCCCATGAATCCCATGACCGGCCGCCCGCCGAGCATTACGCCACAGCCGTCGCCGGACTGAACCTCGACCTGGCCCTGCTTCCCGCCGTGGATAACCCGTTTGGCGCCTGCAAGAACAACATCACCCTGCTGCAACTCGGCGCCTGCGGCGTGCCGGTGATCTGCAGCGACGTTCGCGCCTACGCGGGGGATTTGCCGGTGACGCGGGTGCCCAACACGCTGGAGGCCTGGGTGAACCTGGTTCGCGCCCACACGATGGATCTGGCCAGCGCGGCGCTGCTGGGCGACGACTTACGCAAACAAGTGCTTCGCGACTGGATGTTCGACGAAGAGGCTGTTCAGGCCTGGCGCGAGGCGTGGTTGCCCTGAGACCAAAGGCGCCTCATCAGTCCTTATTCATGGGTGATTGGCGGTGTGCTTTTTGCGGTAGCCGCCCGGACTCTCCCCCGTCCATTTCTTGAACGCCCGGTGAAACGCGCTGGGCTCCTGAAAACCCACCAAGGATGCGATCTCCACGACGCTCAGTTCGGTGTCGCGCAGCTTCTGCTGGGCGATGCCGCGGCGGACGTCGTCCTTGATCCCTTGAAACGCACAGCCCTCACGCTCCAGTCGACGGCGGAAGGTGGTGGCGCTGAGTTTCAGCTCATCGGCCATTTCCAGCAGCGTCGGCCAGTGCCCGTAATGGCTGTTGCGCAGGCGCTGATAGACCTGGGCCGCGAGCCCGCGCTGGTTGCGATAGCGAATGACCAGCCACTGCGGCGCGGTGCGCAAAAATGATTTGAGCGACGGCAACGACTGCACCACCGGCAGACGCAGATAGTGGCTGGAAAATTCGATCTCGGTGCGCGGCTCGCCAAAGCTCAGGTTGAACCCCCACAGCAGTGAGTCGTCGCTGAGGCGCTCACGGCGCTGGCGAAACTGCGCGCGGTCGATGCTGATGCGGCGCCCGCCGAGCCAGCACAACAGGCTGATCATCAGCAGCAGAAATGTCTCTTCACCGAAGCGCTGCCGGACCGGGTCCTCCGTGCTGGTGTCCACCGCGAGCACGGCGCGCGCGCCGCGAACGATGAGGCTGCCGCGAAAGTCGCGCAGGAAAAGACCGAAATTGCTCAGGCACTGGCGCAGGGCCTTCTCCAGAGTCGGTTCCTGAATCAGCCCCCGGCAGATCAGGGCGAAGCTGCCCAGGGGCATGCCGTGGGAATCGAGGCCGAAAAACTCGTCGCCCAGTTCCTTGATCTGAATGAGCCACAACGCCGCGAACGCACTGGCCGACACCCGCGCCGTGGGGTGGTCGAGCAGTGCCATGTCGATGTCTGCTGCTTGCAACACGGACTGCAAGCGCAGCGGCTGGTCGCGCAGCCCGTGGACGATCAACTGGACGAAGTAGATCGACACTGAATCCTTTTCCCGCATGACCGCCTTTCCCTTTTTGAATGGTGCACCACGGATCAGGCGCTGATGGTAAAGAACGCCAGCCCATCTGGACAGTTTCGGCATAGGCCCGTCCCGAACGCCGATCTAGACTTGCCCGCAGTCAGCACCGGCCGAAACGCCGTTTTTGCGGTGCTGCCCCATAATTCCAATACCTGTCAGGAGTCCCCATGAGCACACCCGAAGTTTTCGTCGTCAGCGCACTGCGTACCGCCATCGGTGGATTCGGCGGCTCCCTCAAGGAGGTCTCGCCCATTGAACTGGGCACTCAGGTCAGCCGCGCCGCACTGGCCAAATCGGGGATCGCACCGGAACACATCGGCCATGTGGTCATGGGCCACGTGATCCCGAC
The DNA here is from genome assembly GCF_053903055.1 of Pseudomonas sp. AK106. NCBI lineage: Bacteria > Pseudomonadati > Pseudomonadota > Gammaproteobacteria > Pseudomonadales > Pseudomonadaceae > Pseudomonas > Pseudomonas sp. AK106. Next base: position 1,786,383 of record NZ_CP096426.1, on the reverse strand, counting down.
TGAAGTGCGCGACGCCTATCTTTCCCGCGTCATCGCCCTGGAAGCGGGCTTGACCAAAGAAACCCCCGCCATGAACGTCAATCGCCTGTGCGGCTCAGGTTTGCAGGCCATCGTGTCGGCGGCGCAATCGCTGATGCTCGGCGACGCCCAGGCCGTGCTGGCCGGTGGCGCCGAATCCATGAGCCGGGGCGCCTACATCATGCCCCAGGCCCGTTGGGGTGCGCGCATGGGTAACGTGCAGGCGTACGACTACATGCTCGGCGCGTTGCACGATCCGTTCGCCAATATTCACATGGGCATCACCGCCGAGAACATCGCCGAGCATTACGGCATCACCCGCGCCGACCAGGACGCTCTGGCGCTGACCAGCCAGCAGCGCGCCGCCCACGCCATCGCCGAGGGCCGTTTCGAAAGCCAGATCGTCCCGATCGAGATCGCCACGCGCAAAGGCACCGTGACCTTCGCCCAGGACGAGCACGTGCGCGGCGACGTGACGGCCGAGCAGCTGGAGAAGATGAAAACTGCATTTAAGAAGGATGGCACCGTCACGGCCGGCAACGCCTCCGGCCTGAACGATGGCGCAGCGGCGCTGGTCATGGCCAATAACGACATGGTCCGCGAGCACGGTCTCAAGCCGATGGCGCGTCTGGTGGCCTATGCCCATGCCGGGGTTGATCCGTCGATGATGGGCCTGGGGCCAATTCCCGCCAGCCGCAAAGTGCTGGAGCGTGCCGGCCTGACGGTGGCGGATCTGGACGTGATCGAATCCAACGAAGCCTTCGCCGCCCAGGCCTGCGCCGTTGCCCGTGAGCTAGGCTTTGATCCGACCAAGGTCAACCCGAACGGCTCGGGCATTTCCCTCGGCCACCCGGTGGGCGCCACGGGCGCCATCATCGCCACCAAGGCGATCCACGAGCTGCACCGGATTCAGGGCCGCTACGCCTTGGTGACCATGTGCATCGGCGGCGGTCAGGGCATCGCCGTCATCTTCGAACGTGTGTAAGGAGGCTTGTCGATGAGCATGCAACACATCGCCGTGATCGGCGCCGGCACCATGGGCAACGGCATCGCTCAGGTGTGCGCGGTGGCGGGTTTCGACGTGACCCTGCTGGACATTTCCGACACCGCACTGGAGCGCGGCATGGCGACCGTGCGCAAGAATCTTGAACGGCAGGTGACCAAACAGACGGTGGCGGCCGATGTCGCCGAAGCGGCCCTACGACGCATCAGCGTCACCACGGACTACGGCCAGTTGAACGGCGCGCAGCTGGTGATCGAAGCGGCGACCGAGAATCTGGAGCTGAAGCTGCGCCTGCTCAAGCAGATCGCCAGCCATGTCGACCGCGAGTGCGTGATTGCGTCGAATACGTCGTCGCTGTCGATCACGCAACTGGCGGCCAGCGTAGAGCACCCGGATCGGTTCATCGGCCTGCACTTCTTCAACCCGGTGCCGATGATGAACCTGATCGAGGTCATTCGCGGTTTGCAGACGGCGGACACCACCCACATCGCGGCGATCAAGCTGGCCGAGCGGTTGAACAAGACCGCCATCACTGCCGGCAACCGGCCTGGGTTTGTGGTGAACCGGATTCTGGTGCCGATGATCAACGAGGCGATTCTGGTGCTGCAGGAAGGTCTGGCCACCGCCCAGGACATCGACGACGGCATGCGCCTGGGTTGCAACCAGCCCATCGGCCCGCTGGCGCTGGCTGACCTGATCGGGCTGGATACCTTGCTGGCGATTATTGAGGCGTTCCTCGAAGGCTTCAACGACAGCAAATACCGCCCTGCGCCGCTGCTCAAGGAAATGGTCGCGGCGGGGTATCTGGGCCGCAAGACCGGGCGTGGTTTTTTTGTTTATAACTGAGTGAACGCGGATGTGGGACAGCGTGCTTCTGGTAGGACGGGCTTTAGCCGGGAAAGCGTCGGTCGCCACACCGTAAATTTTGCGGTGACAACACCGACCTCTTCCCGGCTGAAGCCGGTCCTACTAGCACTGAAAGGGGACTGATTTATTTACAACGCTTCACCGTAAATTAATCTGTCCCCGATCCATAAATTTTGCGTGCGCAATACCGGCCTCCTCCCGGCAGAAGCCGTTCCTACCGGGGCACCGGGTGTGGTCAATGGGAAAACAACGAGTTCCCGACCTTGCCCGCCATCTTTTCCGGTCTGATCAGGAACCGGGCCAGCGCTGGCAACAGCCACAGGGCGCCGAACATGTTCCACAGCAGCATGAAGGTCAGCATCAGGCCCATGTCGGCCTGGAACTTGATGGCCGAGAAGATCCAGGTGCATACCCCGATCGCCAGGCAAAGGCCGGTGAACAACACCGCTTTGCCCGTGGATTTAAGCGTCTGGTAATACGCTTCCTGCAACGGCAGCCCCGCCCGCAGGAAACTCTCCAGTCGGCTGTAAATGTAAATCCCGTAATCGACCCCGATCCCCACCCCGAGCGCCACCACCGGCAGGGTCGCGACTTTCACGCCAATCCCCATGAACGCCATCAGCGCGTTACCCAGCACCGACGTCAGCACCAGCGGCAGGACGATGCACAGCGTCGCCGCCCATGAACGGAAGGTGATCATGCACATCACCGCCACGCACACGTACACCAGAATCAGAATGGTCAGCTCGGCCTGCTTGATGACCTCGTTGGTGGCCGCCTCGATCCCGGCGTTACCCGCCGCCAGCAGAAACTCCAGGCCATCCCTGTTGTTCTGTTGAGCAAACTCCTGCACCGCATGCACGGCCCGGTCCAGAGTTTCGGCCTTGTGGTCATTGAGGAAAATCAGCAACGGGGCCAGGGAACAGGTGTTGTTGTACAAGCCGTCAGCGCGGGAAATTGAGCTGTTGAGCACGTCCTTGTTGCGCGACAGCGACTCCCATTTCAAATTGCCCTCGTTCATCCCCTTGATGACCTGTTTGGACACAGTCACCAGCGAAATCGCCGATTGCACCCCCGGCGTGTTTTCCATCTTCCACGACAGCTCGTTCATGGCCGACAGCGTCTGATACGCCGAACACCCCTCGGGCGGCGTCTTGACCATCACCACCAGCACGTCGGAGCTGGTCGAGTAATTGTTGATGATGAAGCTGTTGTCCTGGTTGTAGCGCGAGTCTGGCCGCAGTTCCGGCGCGCCCTGATCGAGGTCGCCGATCTTCAGGTTATGGCCGTACCAGAGACCGCCGACCAGCGCGACAAGGGCCAACGTCACTGACACGCGGGCGACTTTTGGCGCGGCGAAGTTCGACAGCAGACGCCAGAACGGGTGCTCACGCACGGCATCCTCTTTACTGCGCACCACCGCTTTTTTGCTGATGCCAACGTAGGAAATCGCCACCGGCAGGAGGATCAAGTTGGTGAACACGATCACCGCCACGCCGATGGACGCGCCGATGGCCAGCTCGCGGATCACGCCGATGTCGATGATCAGCAACGTGATGAAGCCGACGGCGTCGGCGAGAATCGCGATCATCCCCGGCAGGAATAATTGGCGAAAGGTCCGGCGTGCTGCGGTAAGCGCACTGTCGGCATCGCTGGATTGCAGGGCGATGCCGTTGATCTTCTGCACGCCGTGGGAAATACCGATGGCGAAGATCAGAAAGGGCACCAGCATCGAGTAGGGATCAAGCCCGAAACCCACTACATGCATCAGGCCCAGCTGCCAGATCACCGCGATCAACGTGGTGCTCAACACCGCGATGGTGCTGCGGGCGCAGCGGGTGAACCACATCAGCAGGACCAGGGTGATCAGGAAGGCGATGCCGAAGAACATCACCACCATGATCAGCCCGTCGATCAGGTCGCCGACCTTCTTGGCGAAACCGACGATGTGAATCTCGACGTTGGGGTTCTGTGCTTCGTACTTGTCGCGAATCTTCTCTTCGAGCTGGTGGGAGAACTGACGGTAATCCAGCGGCAGCAGTTTGCTCTGGTCGTTGGGGTCCGGGTAGAACTCCTGCAGCGGCACATCGACGATGCTCGACTTGAAGTTGTTGGAGACCAGACGCCCGACCTGCCCGGACTTGAGGACGTTATTGCGCAGCTTGTCGAGGCTCTGTTGCGAACCGTCGTAGCTCTGCGGAATGACCTCGCCGCCGGCAAAGCCCTCCTCCGTCACCTCGGTCCAGCGCACGCTGGGGCTCCACAACGACTTGAGCCCGGAGCGGTCGACGCCGGAAATGTAGAAGACCTCGTCGTTGATCTGCCGCAGAGTCTCCATGTAGTCCCTGGAGAAGATGTCGCCCTGCTTGGCCTCCACCGAGATACGCACGGTGTTGCCCAGGTTCGCGAGGTCGTTGCGGTGTTCCATCATGTTCTGAACGAACGGATGCCCCAGCGGGATCATTTTTTCGAAGCTGGTGGACGGGCGCACCAGCGTCGCTTGCCAGAACAGGAAGACGCTGACCAGCAGGCAGATGCCGATCACCGTCTTGCGGTTGTTGAAAATCAGCTGTTCCAGGCGCGTCGGCCTGTCGTGAGGGTGTTGAAGGTTGCTCATGGAGACGTGTCCTCGCCTGCTTGTTCTTATTGTTGAGCGCCGTCAGCGCCCGTTGGCGAGGTGACGCGAACGCCGCCCTGTCCCACCAGAACCAGATTGCCTTTGTCGTCCTCTGCTACGCCCGACAAGGAAAGCCGGTCCGGGCGATTGGCAACCGTGAAGCTTTGGCCATCGTCCGTACTGCGCATGACGCTGCCGCCGTTGCCCACCAGCACGATGGAATGGTCGGGCATCAGCGAGGCATTGGCGATGCTGAACTCCAGCGGCCCGCGCTCACCCTGCAGCGGGACGGGCTCCCACGTGGTACCAAAATCGGTCGAACGAAACAGATTGCCGCGCAGGCCGTAAACCACGAGCGTGTTGGATTCAGCAGTGCCTACCGCGCCGAACAACGAGCCCTGGTAAGGGCCTTCAAGTTTCTCCCAGGTCTGGCCATCGTCCGGGGACCGAAACATGCTGCCCTGTTCACCGACCACGAACAGGCCCGCGGCCTTCACGTACGCAATGCCATTGAGGTGAAACTGGTCCTCGTTGTCCAGCCGGTCGCCGATGTCTTCCCAGTGCTGGCCGCCGTCGGTGGTTTCCAGCACCGCACCATAAGCACCGACGGCAATCCCGATGGTGAGGTCCTTGAACCAGACATCCAGCAGCGGTGCTTCGCGTTTGAGGTCTTCGAACTGTTTGGTCCAGGTGGCGCCGGCATCGCTGCTGGCGAGGATCTGCGCATCGTGGCCCACCGCCCAGCCGTGTTGCTCATCGACGAAATACACCGCCGTGAGCATCTGGCGCGTCGGCACTTTGGCCTGGGTCCAGGTTTTGCCCTGGTCGTCGGAATAGAGAATGTGGCCGCGATCCCCCACCGCCACCATGCGCTTGCCGGCATGGGTCACGTCCAGCAGCAGACTGCGGGAGGCTTTTGCGGATTCGAGGGCATAGACGGCGGAATCGCCAGCGCTAGCAGTGGCTTCAACGGGCGTGCTGTCAGCGGGCATGCCATTGGCGGGCGTGCCATCAGCGGCCAGGGCTGCGCCGCAGAAGATCGGAGAGATAAGGAGCGACAGAGCCGCATGGAGAGGCAGGCTCTTGAAAAGCGTCCGGGCGCTGGAATGGCCCCGAATGACCGCAAACCGAGTGCGCCGAATGACGGGCTCACGCATGGAGCTACCCCTTCCTTTATTTTTATTAGGTTCTTCTGGAGGCCATTTGAACCGCGCGGGCGCTCTAGCCTGCACGCGACGCTGGCTTACCGAAGCGAGCCCATCCTAGTCAGCTTTGGAAACGTATGACAATCGACATGACGTTATCTTTTGTTAAGCCACGGAGCCCTGATTGGCGCGTTATCACTGGGACTGATTGAGCTCACCTACTGCGCGTGGCGTAGCTGAGCCGTGGCCCCTCAATTCAGGCGTAAACCGTGCCGGGGATCTCGGCGCCAGCACGGTGTGGGGCATGGCTCAGAAGGCGTAGGTGAGCGCCAGGGTGGACATCGTCGTCCTGGCGGACTGACTCCCCGCGTCGCCCGCGATACGGAAGCGATCGCCGCTGTGAGTGTCCTTGATCAGCGTGCTGCCTTTCGCCTCGGCGTATACCTGATGATCCACACCCGCCCGTAACGAAAGCTGCGGACTCACGCGGTAACTGAGCGCAACCGCGAGGCTTTGCATACGGCCGTTGTTGCCATAATCGCCGTCATAGGTGACGCCGCTGACATGATGGCGGTCGTGATCTCGCGCCCGGACCCACTGGCTGTATTTGAACTTGCCTTCCAGCGTCCAGTTGCGGAACTGGTAGAGACCGACCAGCCCCAGGTAAGGCGTGTCGTAGGTCTGCTGATAGGAACTGCCTTTCTCCCCCGCCGGGAATTCACCCGACTCATCCCGAAACCCATCCTCTGAAGAGTAGGTATACCGCCCGCCTCTCGCCTGCCAGCCGAACTGGCTGCGCTGATAACCGAGCATCACGCCGAGGGCGAGAGCATCACGCTTGAGCGCCCAGGCGGTGGCGGCGAAATCGGCCTGCCAGGCTTTGCTGACCTGAGTGTCCGGGTGATCGGAGTAGTCACTCCAGCCGGCGTTCTCGTCATCCCAATCATAATCCTTCAGATGCCCGTCACCCTTCGCCACCCGCGTCCAGCCGTTCAGATCGAAGGATAGCCAGTTCACCGGCTGGTACTTCAAGCCCAGATGCAGCGTCGGCACCTGCTTCATGCTCCAGTTCAACTGGCTGAGCTTGCGACCGTTGTCAGCGTCGTACACCTTTTCCCGCGCCTGACCATTCAGCAGACCGACACCCAGGCTCACCCCAACCGCCCCCAACTGAAACTGCTCCTCGCGGGTTGTCTGCGACTCGGCCAACGCCTCGGTTGCGAACGCAGCCAGCCCCAGCCACAACAGCGTATTACTGCCCTTCATCACCCACTCCGCATTCTTCTTATTGGGAATTTTGTCCAGCGCCGCACGCCGCTGGACAAGGAGCGAAAGGATGAAGCGCCGCGAAGGAAATCTCTGCCGGGCGGTTCTGAAGGATTTGCGTGAAAGCTAAACGTTGGTGTTGGGAAATTGCCTACAAAACGGTTGAAGGTCTGTTTTATTAGTGACGCAACAACTTGCGTAACGGCACCCCATCCTTCAGCACCGGCGACTTGATGACGATGTAGCTGAAGTACTTCGAAATCCCGATGTTTTTGTCGAGCAGGCTTTCCACCACTTCCTGGTAGTGCTGGATGCTGCGGGTCATGAAGCGCACCAAGTAGTCGTACCCGCCGCTGATCAGGTGGCATTCTAGGACTTCGTCGACCAGGCGGATGTTGGATTCGAACTTGGCGAAGTCTTCGCGCTTGTGGTCGCTGAGGGTGATTTCGGTGAAGACGGTGACCGAGTCGGTGATCTTGGCCAGGTTCAGATGCGCTTTGTAGCTGGAGATATAACCCGCCGATTCCAGCCGCTTGACCCGTTGCAGGCACGGGCTGGCGGACAGGCCGACGGCATCGGCGAGGCTGACATTGGTCATCCGGCCGTCCTTTTGCAGTTCGACCAGGATGCTGATGTCGATCCGATCCAGTTTTACGAGCCCTTCCATCACGTACCTCTTGACTGCCGTTGTAAGACAATCTTCTAGCAAAATCAGCGCCGTAAAGACAGCTGATGCTGCGCCACCAAGTCGGCCATGCTGTTGATGCAGTACTCCGCCGCGCAGGGGGAAGGCTGACGTGCCCGGTGGCGGCCGATCAGGCAGCGGTCCAACGCGGCGTAAGGGTCGACCGATGGCCGGGTTACGTGCAGGACCGGTTGCACCTGATCACCCTGATCCGTGAGCCATTGCGGACCTTCGGCCAGGGAAATGAAATCTTCCGGTGCAATTCCCAGCCGCTCACAGAGCACGCCGCGATCCTCGGCATCGCGGTCGCCGCGCACCAGCAATCGATAGAATTTGCGCAGGTACAGCATCGCCCCGGGCGCGTCTTCGAACAACGACCAGTTGCCCGCCGAACGGGCGAAGCTCATGCCCTCCTCCCAACTGGCGTGCAGGCCCCACTTTTCCGCCAGTTGGCGATGGGCGAAACACAGCATGCCGCTGAAGCCCAGCTCGGCGAAGCGCGGATACAGGCTGGCGACGACCGCGTTGAATTCGGCCAGCACTTCGTCCCTGGCCGGTTGCCCGCCGCGGCTGTCGAGCAGCGGTTGCAGCGCGGCCCAGACGCCGGAATCGCGATCCACCAGCACTTCATCGCAATCGATCAGCAACGCTCTGTATTCAGTCAGCCCCAATTCTGTCAGCCCCATGTGGATCGAACCTCCTGGATGCATCTGGCCCGTTGCGGGCAAAGCGTCACTTCACATTCGAGTTCAAGACCCGTGCCAAGGCGGCGTCGAGGATCTGCACGGCTTCGTCGACCTGGGCTTCTGTCGTCACCAACGGCGCGAGGAAGCGCAGCACGTTGCGGTAAACGCCGCATTTGATGACCAGCAAGCCACCGGCGCGGGCTTCGTCGATCACCCGTGAGTTGAGGTCGGCATCCGGGGTGCGCGCCGCGTCATCCTTGATCAGTTCGATCGCCAGCATGAAACCGGTGCCGCGCACGTCGCCGATGCGCGGGTAACGCGCCTGCAGACCGATCAGGCCCCGGCGCAGGCGTTCGCCCAGGAGTTGGCTGCGCGCCAGCAGGTGTTCTTCCTCAAACGCATCGATCACCGCCAGCCCCGCCGCGCACGCCAGGGCGTTGCCGCCGTAGGTACCGCCGAGGCCGCCGGGCAGCGGCGCGTCCATGATGTGCGCCTTGCCGACCACGCCGGACAACGGCAAGCCACCGGCGAGGCTTTTGGCGACGGTGACCAGATCAGGCTGGATGCCAGCGTGCTGGTAGCCGAACCAGGTGCCGGTACGGCCAAAGCCGGTCTGGATTTCGTCGAGGATCAACACGATGCCGTGCTTGTCGGCCAACGCGCGCAGGGCCTGGAGAAACTCCGGCGGCGCGGTGAGGAAACCGCCGTCGCCCTGCACCGGTTCAATAAGGATTGCGGCGACGCGGTCCGGTGCCACCTGGGTGGCGAGCAATTCGTTCAGCGCGGTGATTGCGTCAACACTGCTAACGCCGCGATACGCGTTCGGGTACGGGGTATGGAACACCTCCGGCGCAAACGGTCCGAAGTTCTGTTTGTACGGCTGGCTCATGCCGGTGAGCGTGGTGCCGAGCAAAGTGCGCCCGTGGAAGCCACCCCGAAAGGCGATGACCGCCGAGCGATTGGTATGGGCACGGGCGATTTTCACGGCGTTTTCCACCGCTTCAGCGCCGGAGGTGAAGAACGCGGCCTTGTAGGCTTCCTGCCCGCCGATCATTTCGCAGAGGCGCTGTGCCAGGTCGAGGTAAGGCGTGTAGGCCGCCACCTGAAAGCAGGCGTGGGAGACTTTCTGCAGTTGCGCCTGCACGGCGGCGACCACTTTCGGGTGGTTATGGCCGATGTTGAGCACGCCGATGCCGCCGACGAAATCCAGGTAGCGCTTGCCGTCCACGTCCCACAATTCGGTGCCCTGGGCGCGGTCGATCACCAGCGGGTGCGCAGTGACCAGACCACGGGGCACGAATTGCTCGCGCTGACGGAGCAAATGAGGGGTTTCATCGACTTTGCTATTCATGGCATTTCCCATCGTGAGTCGGGCAACCCGGAGGCGGTTGCGATGCTGATCAGGTTACGGCGTGCGGGCAACGCACTTAGCCGAACTTGGCCCGTGAGAAATTCGGATCGACTGTTTTGGCCCCGCCTTTCAACAGATCCTGCGCCGGGCTTGGAGGATGATGTGGGCTAGCTCCCTACCCCTTCCCTTCAGCCTCCCTTTAGCAGGAGAAGCCCATGGCCTTGCTCTACAAAGCCGACCCCGCGCGCGCGCCACACTGGCAGAGACTCTTCGCCGAACATGCACCGGACATCGAATGGCGCGCCTGGCCGGACATCGGCAATCCCGAAGAGGTCGAGTACCTGGCGGCCTGGCAGGCGCCGGATGACCTGACGCAGTTGCTGCCGAATCTGAAGGTGCTGTTCGCGCTGTCGGCCGGGGTTGATCAGCTGGATCTGTCGCGCTTGCCGGCGGATCTGCCGGTGGTACGGCTGCTGGATCCGGGCATCACGCGGGGGATGTGTGAATACGCGACGTGGGCGGTGTTGAGTCTGCATCGGGATATGCTGCGGTATCGCGAGCAGCAGGCGGCACGCTGTTGGCAGGCCCATCTGTTGCAACCGGCGGAGAAACGCCGCGTGGGGGTGATGGGATTGGGCACCCAGGCGCAGCAGATTCTGGCGACGCTGGCGCCGTTCGGGTTTGCCTTGTCGGGTTGGGCGCGCAGTGTCCATGAGATTGAGGGGGTGGACTGTTTTGCGGGTCAGGCGCAGTTGTCGGCATTTTTGGGGCAGTGCGATATTTTGCTGTGCGTACTGCCGTTGACGGAGCAGACGGAGGGGATTCTGGACCGGAACCTGTTTGCGTTGCTGCCACGGGGCGCAGGGCTGATCAATATGGGGCGCGGCGGGCATCTTGTTGAGGAGGATTTGCTGGAGGCGCTGGAGAGTGGGCAGTTGGGGGGCGCTGTGCTGGATGTGTTGCAGGTGGAGCCGGCGGCGGCTGATCATCCGTTTTGGGAGCATCCGCAGGTGGTGTTAACGCCGCATGTGGCGGCGATGACGCAGCCGGCGAGTGCGTTTGGGGTGTTGCTGGAGAACATTCGGCGGTTTGAGCGGGGGGAGCGGATGGTGGGGCAGATTGATCGAAATCGGGGTTATTGAGATCTAGATCAAGATCAAAGGCGTCGGCCTAACGGCCTCGGGTTTCGCCTTCGGCGAGTTACTTGATAAAGCCCCAAGTAACCAAGGGCTTGTGCTCCTGGTTTGGCCCCTCGTCCCTCGGGGTTCCTTCACTCCGGTCTCGCTCCGTGGGCCCGCGCCGAACGGACATCCATGTCCTGACGGCGCTCTCGCGGCATCCATGCCGCTCGGCCCACTGCGCGAGACCTGCGTTCAGCCTGCACCAAAGTCGCGATTGGTGTCGTCTGGGCTATTTGCGTATGAAGATCAAAAGCAGATCAAAAGCAGATCAAGGGCTTCCCGGCTGAAGCCGGTCCTACAGGGATCGCCGCCGGTCCCACTCACGCTTATAGGGGACTGATTTATTTACAACGCTTCACCGTAAATTAATCTGTCCCCGGTCCGTTAGTGTGGCACCTGACGTCTTCCCGGCTAAAGCCGGTCCCACTGACACAGCGCATGCTTTTAGTGGGACCGGCTTTAGCCGGGAAGACGCCATTCCAGTCGCCAACAATTATGTGATGTTCAACACGACACCTTCTCTGGGAAAGCTAGCACCACTCACAGCGGAAACTGTCCGCCCCGCAACACCCCGTAACCCCCGTGCCGTTGACCACCCGTCGACCCGACCGCATCCTCCGCCGCCTCAAATTGGCAGGCATCAACAAGGTCATGTTCAAGGACGACAAAAAAGATCCCTTTGGGGACGACTCGATTTTCAAAGGTCTTCCCAACGGGGGCGCGTCGTGGGCAGCGTGGAATCCGCCTCCCGAACCCGTGCGGGTGCCCACTTCGATGCCAGAGCGCTGGCCGGCCCCGAAGGAGCGCACCGACAAGGTCTTCGCCAAATCCTGTACCGGGGAATGGTGCAGCACTGACGCAGGCACTGAGGTAGAGCCCGCCTCCAACTTCGGCGCGATCATGATGGCGGGCGCCATGCTCCTGCCCTCCGCCTCCGACGCTATTGCCGCCGCACTCGGCGCAGACATGGGACTGGGCCGCATGGCCGGCGGCGGCATCATGCAACGCAGCCACACGTGGCTGCTTCGCGGCGCAGGCGGCCCGGCGAGTTTGTTCATCGTCGGCATGCTCCCGGCGAAGATGGGTGACGGCACGCTGTACACCGACGACGAATTGCGCAAACTGACCCAGGCGACAACGCGGGTGCGCTTCCAGCTGCGTCGTGATGCAGAAGGCGAGTTGCAGATCTACGGCATCCATTCCAAAGCATCCGGCGACGACTCGGTCCGCACCGTGCAAGCCCGCTGGAACGCCGACAAAAGCGCGATGGAAGCCCATCTCGACGGCATCACCATCCTCATGACGCCCCGCCGGGGCCGACACGGGACGCTGGAACCGCTGGTCTACCCTGAAAACAGCGACGCGCGCTTAGGCACCATCCTCGTCCACCCGATCCCCGACGACACCGACAGCCAGCTCGAAGGACTCCCAGGCGACGACATCACTGCTGAAGACTGCATCCTCGTCTTCCCCGCTGACTCGGGGCTGAGGTCGATGTATGTGGTCTATGCGCGGCCGTTTAATGGGGATCATGGGTATCATCCGCCTCCGCTGGACCTCCCAGGCTTTCCAGACGCCAAAAAAGCAGACAGTAAAACAATGGTCCAGGGTGGTGGAGCGAAGCGACGACGCTGGAAAGATCCCAAAGGCCGAATATTTGAGTGGGATAGTCAGCACGGGACTGTCGAAATGTATGACAAACAAGGCAAGCACCTGGGGGAGTTTGATCCTCAGACCGGCGAGCGAACCAAGCCGGCCAAGCCCGGCCGTAAAATTGAAAAGTGAGAGTTCTATGTTCCTCTATATATTTGGATTTTTGCTCGACAGCACCGAAGACGACTCGCTGAAATTTGAAATGAAGATAGATCCGTCGTTGAATGACGAAATCGTAGCGCGGCTCGGCCATGCAAGCCTAAACGCGATGGCGGAAGGTGACTGGCCGCTGACAAACGAGCAGGTCACAATGCTGTCTTCAATCACGGGACGCCAACTTCCGACCGATCTGAAGCTCCTGATAGGCGTCGTAGCGTGAGCACAGCACGGGGCCAACCACCCTCTGGATAACTTAAATGATTGGTGAAGTCACCTCATATGGCATTCATGCTGATACAGGGCTTTTACCCTGAGCCGGACCCGGACAACTCGCTTCAGTACGAGAAGGTGGTACCGCAAGCACTCGAAACAAACGTGCTTGCCGCGATGGGCTGGACGACAAAATCAGACGTACCCCCGGGCATAACAGAGCTTAGCCAGGAGCAAGCAGTGATGGTGCTCAAAGCGTTAGATGAGCGAAAAAAGGCGCAATTGATTTACTGCATTGCGCTTTACAGAAATGAACCTGCCAGTTAGGCACTCAATGCGGGATTAATTTACGGTGCAGCGTTGTAAATAAATCAGTCCCCCTTAAGCCCACGCCAGGTCAAGATCTAAGGCGTCTGCCTAGGGGCAGACTGTTTCGCCTTCGGCGAGTTACTTGGAAAAGCACCCCAAGTAACCAAGGGTGCCTGCTCTCGGTTTGGCCCGACTTCGTCGGGTTCCCTCACTTCGACGACGCTCCGTGGGCCCGCGCCGAACGGACATCCATGTCCTGACGGCGCTCTCGCCGCATCCATGCGGCTCGGCCCACTGCGCGTCGTATACGTTCGGCCTGCACCAAAGTCGCGATTGGTGCCGTCTGGGCTATTTGCGTATGAAGATCAAAAGCAGATCAAGGGCTTCCCGGCTAAAGCCGGTCTTACGAGGATCGCCGCCGGTCCCACTGACACCGCGCATGCTTTTAGTAGGACCGGCTTTAGCCGGGAAGAGGCCCGCGCAATCGATATTAATTTCGCGGTGTGGCATCCGTCGCCTTCCCGGCTAAAGTTGGTCCCACAAACGTCAACAGCCAGTCCTGCAGAAACCCCGGCCCTAAACCAATCTCCCGGCAATCGCCGCCCCTACGTCTTGCGTCGACCCCTTCCCGCCCAAATCCGGGGTGATTGGCCCCTCTGCAATCACGTCTTCAATCGCCTGCAAGATCCCGTCGTGGGCCGCGCGGTAGCGGTCGTCGCCGTTGCCGAGGAAGTCCAGCATCAATGCGCCGGACCAGATCATCGCGATGGGGTTGGCGATGTTCTGCCCATAGATATCCGGCGCCGAGCCGTGCACCGGTTCGAACAACGAGGGGAAGCGGCGTTCCGGGTCGAGGTTGGCCGAGGGGGCTATGCCGATGGTGCCGGCGCACGCCGGGCCGAGGTCGGAGAGGATGTCGCCGAACAGGTTCGACGCCACCACCACGTCAAATCGGTCCGGCTGCAGCACGAAGCGTGCACACAAAATGTCGATGTGCTGCTTGTCCCACGTCACTTCGGGATAATTTGCCGCCATGAGTGCCGTGCGTTCGTCCCAGTACGGCATGCTGATGGAGATGCCATTGGATTTGGTCGCGGCCGTCAGCTTTTTACGCGGGCGGGTCTGGGCGAGTTCGAAGGCGAATTTGAGGATGCGGTCGACGCAACGGCGGGTGAATACCGATTCCTGCAGCACGAACTCGTGTTCGGTGCCTTCGAACATCTTACCGCCCACCGAGGAATATTCGCCCTCGGTGTTTTCCCGGATCACCACGAAGTCGATGTCCCCCGGTTGGCGCCCGGCCAGCGGACAGGGCACGCCGGGGAACAGGCGCACCGGGCGGATGTTCACGTATTGGTCGAAGTCACGGCGAAACTTGAGCAGCGAGCCCCACAGGGAAATGTGGTCCGGCACCTTGTCGGGCCAGCCCACGGCGCCGAAGTAGATCGCGTCATAGCCCTTAAGCTGTTCGAACCAGTCGTCGGGCATCATCTTCCCGTGGGCGAGGTAGTAGTCGCAGTGGGCCCAGTCGAGCACGTCGATGCTCAGGTTCAGTTCCCATTTCCTGGCCGCCTGTTCCAGGACCCGCAGCCCCTCCGGCAGGACTTCCTTGCCGATGCCGTCGCCCGCCATCGCGGCGATTCTGAATGCCTTGCTCATGGTGCGCCCCTCGGGATGAATCAGTTCAAGCCGCCGATGTGGAAGGCTTTGACTTCAAGGTACTCGTCCAGGCCGTACTTGCTGCCCTCGCGGCCGAGGCCCGATTGTTTGATGCCGCCGAAGGGCGCGACTTCCATCGAGATGATCCCGGTGTTGAGCCCGACCATGCCGAATTCCAGCGCCTCGCCGAAGCGCCACGAGCGTTTCAGGTCCTGGGTGAAATAGTAGGCGCCCAAACCGAACGGGGTGGCATTGGCCAGGGCCAGCGCTTCGGCTTCATCAGTAAAGCGCATCAACGGCGCCACCGGGCCGAAGGTTTCCTCATTGGCCAGCAGCATGTCGGCGTGGGCGTCAGCCAGAACCGTGGGTTGCACGAACTGGCTGTCGCCCGTGGGAATCCCGCCGCAGAGCAGTCTGGCGCCCTGACTCAAGGCATCGTCGATGTGCCGGGCCACCTTGGCGACCGCCGCCGGGTTGATCAGCGGGCCGATGGTCACCCCCTCTTCCAGGCCGTTGCCGACCTTAAGTTTGCCCACCTCTTCCACCAACCGCGCGGCGAAACGGTCGTAGATGCCCGCCTGCACCAGGATGCGGTTGGCGCACACACAGGTTTGCCCGGCGTTGCGAAACTTGCTGATCATCACACCGGCCACGGCCTGTTCCAGGTCGGCGTCGTCGAACACCACAAACGGCGCATTGCCGCCCAGCTCCAGGCTCAGGCGCTTGATGTGCTCGGCGCTCTGGCGCATCAGCAGGCGGCCGACGGCGGTGGAGCCGGTGAAGGAAATCTTGCGCACCGCCGGGTTGCCGGTGAGTTCTTCACCGATGCCGGCGGGCATTCCGGTGAGGACGTTGAACACGCCGGCCGGAATGCCGACGCGCTCGGCCAGCACCGCCAGGGCGAGGGCCGACAGCGGCGTGAGGTCCGACGGTTTGACGATGATCGGGCAGCCGGCGGCCAGGGCCGGCGCGCATTTGCGGGTGATCATCGCGTTGGGGAAATTCCACGGGGTGATCGCGGCGCAGACGCCCACGGGTTGCTTGAGGGTCAGCAGCCGGCGGTCGCCACTGGGGGCCGGCATGGTTTCGCCGTAGACCCGGCGCGCTTCTTCGGCGAACCATTTGACGAAGCCGGCGCCGTAGCGGATTTCGCCCTTGGCCTCGTTCAGCGGCTTGCCCTGCTCGCAGGTCATGATCAGCGCGAGGTCGTCGAGGTGGTCAATCATTGCCTGGAACCATCGCTCCAGCAGCGCCGCACGCTCTGCCGCCGGACGCGCGCGCCATGCGGGCCAGGCACGTTCGGCGGCGTCGATGGCGCGGCGCGTGTCGACGGCGTCCATGGCCGGCACCTGGGCCAGAAGATCGCCGGTGGCGGGGTCGCGGACGTCGAGGGTGGCGCCGCTGTCGGCGGCGATCCACTCACCGTTCACGTAGGCGCGTTCAGCCAGCAGGCCGGGGTCTTGCAAGCGATTCTTGAGCATGGTCGAGTCCTGATCCGAGACAGATTCCAGTCTAGGGATCTGCCTCGAACGAGGATGCCGAAAGCGCCTTCAAACCAGCGTGCCGTGCTGAAATTCACGTCAGGACGGCAGGCTCTGCTACGCCTTCAGCGAGCTCAGCAGCCCTTGCAGAAAGCGCTCGCCGGCGTCCATCTGGCTGACCTCGATAAACTCGTCCGGCTTGTGCGCCTGCTCGATGGAACCCGGGCCGCACACCACCACCGGCACGTCGAGGCGCTGCTTGAACAGACCGCCTTCGGTGCCGAAGGAGACCTTGGTCATGCCGGTGTCCGCCGCAGCGAATTGCTTGAGGAAGCTCACCGCTTCGACGGTCGGGTGGGTGTCTAGGCCGGGGTAGACGTTGATGGTTTCGATCTCGATGGCCGCGACGCTGGAAAACTTCTGCGCCTCACGCACGATCACTTCGGCGCGCTCGCGCATCTGCTCGATGAACTGCTCGAGGTTGTCGGCGGGCAGGTTGCGCACCTCGAAATCCAGGGTGCACAGGTTTGGCACGATGTTCAGCGCCTTGCCGCCGCTGATCTGCCCGACATGCACGGTGCTGTAGGGCACGTCGTAGTCGGTGTCCTGGGCGCCGTGTTGTTGCAGGTGTTGCTGGCTTTCACGCAGGGAGGCAATGAAGTCGCAGGCCACGTGAATGGCGTTGACCGAGCGCGGCGCCAGGGACGAATGCGCCTCCTGGCCCCGGCAATAGGTCCGGTAGGAGCCCTTGCCCTTGTGGCCCAGTACGAATTGCATGTTGGTCGGCTCGCCGATCACGCAGAGAAACGGCCGCACGGGCGCCAGGTGCAGCACGTCGAGCAAGCGCCGCACGCCGACACAACCGATCTCCTCATCGTGGGACAGGGCCAGTTGCAGCGGGCGGTTGAGTGGGCGGTTGGCTGAGTACTCTGCTGCGTCGAGCATGGCGTCGATGGCCAGCGCGATGAAGCCCTTCATGTCGCAGCTGCCACGGCCATAGATGCGCCCGTCCTGCACAGTGGCGGCGAAGGCCGGAAAGGTCCACGCCTGCCCCGCCGCCGGCACCACGTCGGTGTGCCCGGACAGCAACACGCCGGGCTGGTCTTTCGGCCCGGTGCTGGCAAACAGGTTGGCCTTCTTGCCACTCTCGTCCTTGACGATCAGCGACTCGATGCCCTTGCTCAGCAGCAGGTCGCGGACGTAGTCGATCAGGGCCATGTTGGACTCAGACGACACCGTTTCGAAGGCCATCAGCCGTTTCAGAATCTCGAGAACGCGGGGTTTCATGAGGCGTGGCTCCGTTGCGCAGCAGGAAAGGCAAAACGTCTGATGGAGAATGCCTCGATCGGGGTCGTGGTGCGACCGGTGTCGAGCAGTTCGGCCATCACGTCACCGACGCCGGGGCCCAGCTGGAAGCCGTGGCCGCAGAAACCGAAGGCGTAGAACAGGCCGTCGACGGTGCCGCTGGGGCCCATGATCGGCAGCGAATCCGGCAGGTAGCCTTCGATGCCGCTCCACACGCGGATGATGTTTAGATTGCCAACGCCCGGCAGCAGGCGGCGCATCTGTTCGGCCTGATTGAGGATGCTGCGCGGCTCGACAGCGGCGCGACGGTTGAGCATGTCCGGTTTGCTGCGAAAGCCGCCGCCGATGACGATATTGCCCCGAGGGATCTGGCGGAAGTAGATCACCTCTTCGGGAATTTTGGTGTACACGCCGATCACCGTCGGCAAGGCGTAGGGCACCGGCTCGGTGACCGCCATCTGCGGGCCATGGGTGTCCAGCGGCGCCGGTTCGCCAAACTGCGCCGAGAGTTTCTGGCCCCAGGCGCCAGCCGTGATCAACAGCTGCGCGGCATGAAACTGGCGGCCGTCGGTGGTGGTGACGTGAAAGTCACCGCCGACCTTCTCGACCTCGGCCACTTCCGTACGCTCTTCGATTTGCGCGCCCAGACGTCGGGCCGCGCGGGCAAAGGCTGGCGCAGCGAGACGTGGGTTGGCGTGGCCGTCGTGGGGAGCGTAAGAGCCGCCTTTGACGTCAGCGCCGAGAAAACCAAAGCGCTCGTGCAGCTCGGCGCCACGATAGATTTTCAGGTCCAGTTGCTCGGCTTCCGGCGCGGCGGCGTAGGCCTCCAGCTCGGCGATTTCGTCTTCGCGGTAACACACGCGCATGTGCCCGCTGGGGATGAATTCGAGGTCGTCGTCGATCAGTTCCGGCAGGCGTTTCCACAGCGCGTACGAGCGGTTGGCCAGGGCCAGTTGGCCGAGAAAACGCCCTTGCCGGCGCACGTTGCCGAAGTTGACGCCGCTGGCGTACTGGCCGATCTGGTCGCGCTCCAGCAGGATCACCGACTGCCCGCGCTGACGCAGAAAGAACGCCGTCGCTGAGCCCATCACGCCGCCACCGACAATCACCACATCTGCTTTTTGCACACTCATGGCGACACCTCCTCAATGAGCATCGACAACGGTTTGACCGGCGCCTGCCCGCGCTGGCGACCGACTTCCTGCACCTGCACGCCGGCTTCTGCGGCGATCACTTCGGCACCCGCTTGCGAGCAATAACGCCCCTGGCAGCGGCCCATGCCGACCCGGCTGAAAGCCTTGGCGCGGTTGACTTCACAGGCGCCCTTCTCGTTGACCGTGCGGCGCAATTCGCCGGCGGTGATCATCTCGCAGCGACAGACGATGGCGCTGTCGGGCAAGGCCTTGGCCTGCTCGGCGGGCCACGGAAATGCTTCGGCCAGGCCCAGACGAAACTGGTCCATCACCGTGAGCGCCTGTTGCTGTTCATCGCGCAGCCCGGCATTGAACGGCTGCTTGAGGTCTTCGAGCAGTGCCAAGGCCACTCGGCGCCCGGCGTGCTCGGCGGCATCGGCGCCACGAATCTTCGCACCGTCACCGGCGGCATAGACGCCGTTCACCGAGGTACGACCGGCCTCGTCCGTCGCCAGCCACCATTGGCTGGAGGCGTCATCGAAGGCCATGGCGCAACCGGCCAGATCACCGAGCTGGGTTTCCGGGCGCAAGTGATAACCCAGCGCGACGGCGTCGGCCTGCACGGTCACGGCCTTGCCACTACCGGTGGTGAAGCGCACGCCTGCCACGCCATTGGCGCCATCGCCCAGTACCTCTAACGGCTTGACGCCGAAATGCACGGGCACTTTCGCCCGGTACAGCTGCGCCAGAAATTTCATGCCAGTCCACAGCAACCCCGGCCGCGCCACGAGTTTGGGCATGGCCTTGAGGCGCAGGCTGAAGGGTGAGGTATCGAGGACCGCGGCCACTTCGGCGCCGGCTTTGACGTACTGGCTGGCGACCAGGTACAGCAAGGGCCCGCTGCCCATGAACACCACGCGATGGCCGATGGACACGGCCTGATTCTTTAACGCGATCTGCGCCCCGCCCAGGCTGTAGGTGCCTGCCAGTTGCCAGCCTTCGATGGGCATCAGGCGGTCGGTTGCGCCGGTGCAGAGGATCAGCGCGTCGTAGTCCAGCGTGCTGTGGCGGCCCTGATTGGCGCAGCACAACTGCCCCGGCGTGAGGTTCCAGACCAGGGTGTCGGGCCGGTAATCGATGGCGCCGCGCAGACGGTCGAAGGTCTGGTGCAGGTCCTTGGCCTTGTCGGCTTCGCTGCCATACAAAGTGCTGTAATCGCGGGTGAAACCGTCCGGCTGGCGGCGGTAGATCTGCCCGCCGTCGCGGCGGTTTTCGTCCACCAGAATCGGTTTGATGCCGGCCGCCAGCAAGGTTTCGGCGCAGCGCACGCCGGCCGGGCCCGCACCGACGATGACGACGCGATGGGTGCTCAGCTGTGCAGTGGCCATGTCGCCTCCGGTTGTGTGGTGACGATGTCCAGGCCGTCGCGGACTTCGTTGGAGCAGGCGCGCAGGCGTTCACCGCTGCGGGTCCAGACCCAGCAGTCCTGGCACGCGCCCATCAGACAGAAACCGGCGCGGCGGCCGCTGTCGAATTCCGACTGGCGCAGCGCGGTGCCCTGGGTCAGCAACGCCACCATCAGCGTGTCGCCCTGCAACGCTTCGACCGGCGCGCCATCCACGGTCAGGTTGACCGTCGGCCGGCCTTGTTCGGCCAGCCTCAAAAAACGCCCTTTCATGCATACGCTCCAAAGCTTGTGGGGGTAACGCCGCGCTGGGTCGCCAGCAGGTCGGCGCCGTCGCGGTGGCAGAGAATTTCGCTGCCGTTGTCCAGGGTGCGGCGGTTCGGCGCGGTGCGGTTGCACAGGCCGTCGACGCGCATCGGGCAGCGATTGAGAAAGGTGCACAGCTCCGGCAGGTTGGCCCGCTCACCTATCGGCGGCAGCTCGCCATGGCTGGCGCCGCAGGTTTCCAGCCAGCCCTGACGCAGTTCCGGCACCGAATGGATCAACAGGTCGGTGTAGGGATGGTACGGCGCTTCAGCAAAGGATTCGCGGCGGCCGGCGTGGACTTTGTGGCCGCTGTACATCACCACGATGTCGTCGCACAGCGCGCGCACGGTGGAGATGTCGTGGCTGATGAACAGGTAGGACACGCCCAGTTGCTGGCGCAGGTCGCGCAGCAGTTCGAGGATCGCCGCGCCGACCACGGTGTCGAGGGCCGAGGTCACTTCATCGCAGAGAATCAGGTCCGGCTTGGCTGCCAGTGCACGGGCCAGATTGACTCGCTGTTTCTGGCCGCCCGACAGTTCATTGGGTCGGCGATCAGCCATGTCTCGCGGCAGGCGCACCAGGTCGAGCAGCTCACCGATGCGCGCCTGCAACGCTGCGCCCTTGAGGCCGAAGTACATCTTCAGCGGACGGCTGAGGATGGTCGCCACGCTGTGCATCGGATTGAGCGCGGTGTCGGCGTTCTGGAAGACCATCTGAATCCGGCGAAACTGCTCCGGCGTGCGCTCGGACAGGCTCCCGCCCAAGGGCTGGCCGTTGAAGGTCAGGCCGCCGAGGGCCGGGGTCAGCAGCCCCGCCACCACCCGCGCCAGGGTGGATTTTCCCGAGCCGGACTCACCGATCACGCCAATCGCCTGGCCCCGCCGCACGGTGAGGTCGATGTCTTCCAGCACGCGGATCGCCGGCATGCCGTGCAGGTTTTTGTTGCCGTAGCCGGCGGTCAGGCCGCTGATGGTCAGCAGCGGCGCCTCTTCAGCAACGCCACAGGGCGGGCGAATCCGCGTGTCAGGACGCGCGGCGGCGAGCAGGCTGCGGGTGTATTCGTGGGCCGGTGCCTTGAGCAGCGGCGCGGTGGCGCTTCTTTCGAGAATTTGCCCGCCGTTGAGCACGACAATCTGGTCGGCCATTTGCGCGACCACGGCGAGGTCGTGGGACACGTAGACCGCCGTGGCGCCGCGCTCACGCACCACACGCTTGAACGCCCGAAGCACGTCGATCTGGGTGGTGACGTCCAGGGCGGTGGTCGGTTCGTCGAGCACCACCAGCAGCGGGTCGCTGATCAGTGCCATGGCGGCCATCACTCGTTGCAGTTGCCCGCCAGAGACCTGGTGCGGGTAGCGACGCCCGATGCGTTCCGGGTTCGGCAGGGCCAGGTCGCGGAACAGGCCGATGGCCTTGGCTTCCAGTTCGGCGCGGGTGCCGAGGCCATGGATCAACGGCCCTTCGACCACTTGGTCGAGAAGTTTTTTCGCCGGATTAAAGGCGGCCGCCGCGCTCTGGGCAACGTACGAAACGCGATTGCCGCGCAAACCCTGAAGCTGTGTTTCGTCAAGGGCGAGCATGTCGTGTTCGCCGACCTGCACCACGCCGCCGGACAAGCGGCAGCCCCGTCGCGCATACCCGAGCAAGGCCAGGGCGATCGTGGTCTTGCCGGAGCCGGACTCGCCGATCAGGGCCAGTACTTCGCCCTTCTCCAGGGCAAAACTCACGCCCTTGACGATCTCCACCTCGCTGCCCGGATCACCGGCCACCACGCGCAAGTCTTCGACGCGAATCAACTGGGTCATATCAATGGCCTCCTGCGCGTCGACCGCGTCGCGATGACAGGTAGTCGATCAGCAAATTGACGCCGATGGTCAGCGTGCCGATGGCCAGCGCCGGAATGATGATCGCCATCGCGCCCTGATTGAGGCCGCCGATGTTTTCCCGCACCAGCGAGCCAAGGTCGGCGTCCGGCGGCTGCACGCCGAGGCCCAGAAAACTCATGCCGCTGAGCAACAGCACGATGTAGCCGAAACGCAGGCCGAGGTCGGTCAGCACCGGGTTGAGCATGTTCGGCAGGATTTCCCGGCATGCCACGTACAGCTTGCCTTCGCCCCGGGTGCGCGCCACTTGCACGTATTCCAGCGCCTCGATATTGACCGCCATGCTGCGGGCCACACGGAACGAGCCGGGGATGTAACTGATCACCGCCGTGCAGATCAACAGCGTGACCGACGAGCCAAACGCCGAGACCATGATCAGCGCGAGCATCTTGCTCGGGATCGAAATGAACGCGTCCATGATCCGGCTGATGATTTCGTCCAGCCACTTGGGCGAAACCACCGACAGCAGCGCGCAGCCGGTGCCGAAGAAGCTGGCCAACAGCGCCGCCACCAGCGACAGGCCGACGGTGAAGCGCGCGCCCACCAGCACCCGGCTGAGCATGTCGCGGCCCAGGTAATCGGTGCCAAAGGGATGCGCCAGGCTGAAGCCTTCGAAGATGTTGTCGGAGATCACTTCGCCGACCGGGTGCGGCGCCAGCCATGGGCCGAACAGCGCCACCAGCAGCCAGATCACACAGACGGCAGCGCCGACCAGTCCGAGCCAGGACGGGTTGCCGGAGACCTTGGCCAGTGCCAGGGCCGAAGACGCAGGCCTGGATTTCGCAATGAGCGGGTTCATTGGTTTCTCAGCCTCGGGTTGGAGAGGATGGCGCAGAGGTCGGCGAGCAACACCAACGCCAGATAGGCCGCGCAGAACAGCATGGTGCAGGCTTGCACCAAGGCCATGTCGCGGTTGGTCACGGCATCCACCATCAGGCTGGCAATGCCGGGGTAGTTGAAGATGGTTTCGACGATCACCACCCCGCCGAGCAGGTACGACAGGCTCAGGGCGATGGCATTGGCAATCGGCCCGATCGCGTTGGGCAAGGCGTGGCGCAGCACGATGCGGATCGGACTGACGCCTTTGAGGCGGGCCATTTCCACGTACGGGCTGTCGAGTTGGTCGATGACGGCGGCGCGGGTCATGCGCGCCATCTGCGCGACGATCACGCAGCACAGGGTCATCACCGGTAACGCGTAGGTGCGCAGAAATTGCAGCGGTGAAGTGATGTCGGTGGCGTAGGACAGCGCCGACAGCCAACCGAGGTTGACCGCGAAAATCAGCACCGCCAGGGTCGCCACCAGAAACTCAGGCACCGCGACCATGGCCAGGGTGATGAAGCTCAGGCAGCTGTCGATGCGCCCGCCCCGCCCCATCGCCGAACCGATGCCGAGGATCAGCGCCAGCGGCACCGACACCAGCGCCGTGGCGGCCGCCAGCATCAGCGTGTTGGGCACCCGCCCCGCCATCAATTCACCCACCGGCATGGCGTTGGACACCGACTGGCCCATGTCGCCGGTCAGCAGGCTCGTCAACCAGTGCAGATAGCGCAACACGCCGGGTTGATCGAGCCCCAGTTTCAGGCGAAGCGCCGCCACCTGTTCAGGGGTGGCGAACTGGCCGAGGGATTGCTGCGCCGCGTCGCCCGGCAGCACGGCCGTGATCGCAAACACGACCATGGACACGATCAACAGGGTCACGACCCCGGCACCGAGGCGCCGGCAGATCAACCACAGCGTATGGCTATTCATTGCACTGCCTCCTCAAGCGTCCAGCCACACCTGCTCGGCGAACATGTAGCCCATGAAGCCGCCCAACGGGTTGGAGTCGTAGCCCTTGATGCGCTGGTCGACGCCGTCGATGTTGCTGATGAACACCGGCACGCCGATGCCACAGTGGTCATGGACCAGAGTCTGCATGTCGCCATACATCTTGGCGCGCTTGGCGTCGTCGGTTTCGCCCCGGGCCAGCATCAGCAACTGGTCGAACTGATCGTTCTGCCAGCCGGACTCGTTCCACGGCGCCTTGGACTGGAAGAACTGCGAAAACATCACGTCGGCGTTCGGTCGCGGGTTGATGTTGCCGAAGCTCAACGGGTGCTTCATCCAGTGGTTGGACCAGTAGCCGTCGCTCGGCAGGCGGTTGACGTCCAGCTTGAGCCCGGCCTGTTTCGCCGATTGCTGCAGCAGCACGGCGATGTCCACGGAACCTGTCGCGGCAGGCGACGCCATGACGGGCATGGTGATGCTTTCCATGCCGGCTTTCTTCAGCAGGAATTTGGCTTTTTCAGGGTCGTAGACCGTCTGCGGCAAGTCGGTGTTGAAGTAGCGTGAACCCGGCGCAATAGGGTGATCGTTGCCGACCACGGCGAAGCCACGGAAGACGGCGGACTTGACCTGTTCGCGGTCCAGCAGCAGTTTCATCGCCTGGGTGAATTCCGGGCTTTTGCCGGGGAGCTGGTCCTGGCGAATGATCAAGTCGGTGTAGTTACCCGACGGTGCGTCGACGACGCGGTGTTTCGGGCTGGCGGCAATGCGCGTGGTGGAGCGCGGGTTGACCTCGTTGATCATGTGCACGTCGCCCGACAACAGCGCGTTAACCCGCGACGGTTCGTCGGCGATGGCGATGAATTCGATCTCGTCGAGGTACGGCAGGCCCGGCTTCCAGTAGTTCTTGTTGCGCACCGCCACCGAACGCACACCCGGCTTGAACTCGCCGACGGTGAACGGACCGGTGCCGATGCCTTTGTTGAAGTCGGTGGTGCCCTCCGGAACGATCAGCAGGTGCGACACGGCGAGAATGGACGGCAGTTCGGCGTTCGCGGCGCTGAGGCGAATCTGCACTTCGTTCGGGCCGGTGGCCTTGATTTCGGCGAACTGTTCCATCAGCGGCATGACTTTGGAACCGGTCAGCGGGTCCTTGTGGCGGCTGAGGGAGAACACCACGTCGGCGGCGCTGAGGCTTTTGCCGTTGTGGAAGGTCACGTCCTTGCGCAGCGTAATGGTCCACAGCGTGGCGTCAACGTTGTCGATGCGCTCGGCCAGTTCCAGCTGCGGCACCAAGTGCTTATCAAAACGGGTCAGGCCGTTGTAGAACATGTAGTGACGGGCATAGTCGGTGGACAGCGCGCCCTTGGCCGGGTCGAGGGTGTCGGCGGTGGAACTCGACATGCCGGCCACACGAATCTTGCCGCCCGGCTTGCCTTTGCCGCCGGCGGTGGCTTCTTCGGCGAACAGTTTGCCGGCGCTGCCAAACAGGCTGCCCGCCCCCGCTGCGGCGACGCCGGCCAGGCCGAGCATCTGCAAGGCGTTGCGCCGCGACATGCCGCGATTGAGGCCTTCGAATACCCGCAGGCTGTCTGGGCCGGAGATAAGCTCGGGGGTGTCTTTGTGGTCAGTCATATCAAGGCTACCTGTCGATGATCGGGATATTCGAGTGCTCACGGATGTCCGGAGCGTCCTGGAAACGCAGACGACGGTGACGCTACAGCGGCGACTTAGTGCGGCTTCAGTGCAGATAGTCCTGCAAGCGGTAGTACGCGCCCACGAACGGCAAAAACCAGGGCTTGCCGAAGTGCCCGGGGATCGCCGGCCATTCCAGTTCACGCCACGGATTGGCCGCCGCGTTGCCGGCCATGACCTCGGCCATGACCTGGCCCATGTGCACGGACATCTGCACGCCATGGCCGCTGTAGCCCATGGAATGGAACACGCCGCCGTGCTGGCCGGCGCGGGGCAGACGGTCGGACGTCATGTCCACCAGGCCGCCCCAGCAGTAATCGATTTTCACGTTGGCCAACGCCGGGAACATGTTCAGCATCGCCGCCCGCAGCACCTTGCCGCTCTTGGCGTCGGACACGCCGTCGGACATGGCAAACCGTGCACGGCCGCCAAACAGCAGGCGGTTGTCCGGGGTCAGGCGGAAGTAATTGCCGATCATGCGGCTGGTCACGTACGCCCGATGCTGCGGCAATAACTCGTCGATCAGCGCTTGGGGCAAGACTTCCGTGGCGATGACAAAACTGCCCACCGGCACGATTCGCCGGCGATACCAGCCGAGGTCACCGTGCTGGCAAGCGCCGGTCGCCAGCAACACTTGCCCGGCGTGCAGCGAGCCCTTGGCGGTGTTGACCTGATAACCGCCGGCCTGGGGCTTCCAGTCCTTGACCGGGGTGTGTTCGTAGACCATTGCGCCGCTCCGGGCAGCCGCTTCCGCCAGGCCGACACCAAAGCGGCCGACGTGCATCTGCACGCCATTGCGCTGCAACAACGCACCATGGAATTGCGTCGAGTTGACCTCGGCACGGGTTTGCTCGGCATTCAGCAGCTCGACATCGGCGTCCACCTCCCGGCGGATGAGCTCGCAGGTGCGTGCCAGGCCTTCGTAATGCAGGGGTTTGGCCGCCAGCTTGAGCTTGCCGTTGCGCACCAGGTCGCAGGCAATCTTTTCCTGCTCGACCAGCGACACCACTGTTTGCACCGCGCGTTCATAGGCCTGGTAATAGGCACGCGCCTTGGCCGTACCGAGACTGGCGTGCAGACCGGCGTAGTCCTGCGCCACGCCGGTGTTGCACTGCCCGCCGTTGCGCCCCGAGGCTTCGCCGATCACGCGACCGGCGTCCAGCACGACCACGCTGGCACCCTTGAGCGCCAACGCTCGCGCTGCGGACAGGCCGGTGAACCCGCCGCCGATCACCGCCACGTCGACCTGACCGGGCAAGCCGCCGAGTTGGGCACCGGTGAAGGCCGGTGCGGTGTCGAGCCAATAGGATTCACTGCCCATCTTTAACCCCTTATGTCTTAACCGGCATGCCGCAGCGTTTGACTTACAGGCCCACCAGCGCCGGCAGCCCGCCGATGTCGGTGATCTGCTGGTACTCGAAGAACGCGTTCGCCGGCACTTCATGACCACGGGCCACGAACGCCTTGTGCTTGATCTTCATGTCGTGGGCCGACATCAGGTCGTAACGGAAGCTCGAAGACACATGCAAGATGTCTTCCGGGCCGCAGCCGAGGTTGTCAAGCATGAACTCGAACGCGGCCAGACGCGGCTTGTAGGCCTGGGCCTGTTCGGCGGTGAAGACCTTGTGGAACGGCGCGCCGAGCTTGTCGACGTTGGACATGATCTGGCTGTCGCTGGCGTTGGAGAAGATCACCAGGGGAATCTTGTCGGCGATCTTCGACAAACCCGCCGGCACGTCGGCATGGGGGCCCCAGGTCGGCACCGCGTCGTAATACAGCTGGCCTTCATCGCGGTACTCGACGCCCCAACGTTTGCAGGTTCGGGCCAGGGCAGTCTTGAGGATGACGTCATACGGCTGCCAGTCGCCCATGACTTGGTCGAGGCGATAGGCCGAAAAGTCTTTGACGAACTGGTCCATCTGTTCAGGCTTGACGCGGTCGGCGAAGAGCTCACGGGTCATGGTGCCCATGTGAAAGTTGGTGAGCGTGCCGTAGCAGTCGAACGTGATGAATTTGGGACGAAGAAAGCTCATGGAGTGCGGTCCTGAAGTCAGTTGAGTGTGGCAAGCGTTCGCGGCCCTGACGGCGCGGCGGCCTCGTTGCAGCACAGCTTCATTACATCACTGTGAAATCAGCATATGCCGTCTAAAACGCCCCGTGCTCAATACAAACCACCGTTTTGGTGGCTGGCCTCAGCAGAGTTTGCGGTGCGCGCCAGCCTTGGGCAGGACCAGTGTTTGTGCGCTTTTAGGGGGCTTTTGTGATGAGGAGGCTCAAGGATGCGGGGTTGAAGCGGCAGAAAGTATGGCGTGGGGATCTTGAGTGCACTGATCGTTCCCTCGCTCCGCGTGGGAACGATCATCGGGGCTGAAACGATAAAATCCACCCTTGGCATTTGCTGCCGCCCTCGCCCCGGATTTAAGTACGAAGTAGGGTCGCGTCCCTCGGCGCGGGACGAATCTGCCGAATATCCCGAGCCCTCTTGTCAGCCCTTTAATCAGGTGGGATACAGGGCGCCAGTGCCACTTGAATACTGCATAACGGAGCCTCGCCATGTCCGCCCTGCCACACCCTTCTTATACCTACCGCCCAATGACCGTGGCCGACCTGACCGCCGCCCATGACCTGTCGGTGCAACTGAAATGGCCCCATCGCCTGGACGACTGGGCGATGTTGCACCGGGTCAGCGACGGTTTCGTGGTCATGGATGGCAAACGTCTGATTGGCAGCGCCTTTGTCTGCCCTCAAGGTGATTTCGCCACCATCGGCCTGGTGATCGTCAGCAACGATTATCAGGGCCAGGGCATTGGTCGCCGCTTGATGGAGAGGGCCCTCGCCGCGTGCGAGCCGCGCACGCCGATCCTCGATGCCACCGTCGCCGGCAAGCCGTTGTATGCCAGCCAGGGTTTTGTTGAGTTTGGTCGGGTGCAGCAGCATCAGGGCCAAGCGCAGGTGCCGGCGCTTGATGAGCTCGCCGACGGCGAAATCTGCCGAGCCCTTGGCGCTGACGATCAGACCGCCCTGCTCAACCTCGCCAGGAGCGCCAGCGGCCTCGACCGCCGCGATGTGTTGCGTGACCTGCAAGTCGAGCACGCCGTGGGCATCGAACGTGACGGTCAGCTGCGCGGTTTCGCCCTGCTGCGGCCATTCGGGCGCGGGCGCTGCATCGGGCCGGTGGTGGCGGAAAACATCCAGCAGGCCAAACACCTGATCGCCGTCTTGCTGGCACAGGTGCCTGACACCTTTGTGCGCATCGACATCCCCGTGTCCTGCGGCCTGAGCGACTGGCTCGAAGCCGCGGGCCTGAAGAACGTCGACACCGTGGTGCAGATGGCGCTGGGCACCCCACCCGAGGCCAGCCAGGGCGTCCAACCTTTTGCGCTGATCACCCAGGCGATCGGCTGACTTTGCTGCGGAGCGTTAACCATGTCATCTCCCGGTATTTTGCTGTTGGCGCGCGCTGATGGCAGCGGCATTGCGACGTCTTTCAACACGGCGCCGTTGGGCGCGCTTGATCCCTTTGCCGAGGCACGACAGGTGGCGTGGCGCGGTGATGACGGGGTGTCGGCCGGGCTGGTGCGGTTCACCGGCGACGCGTTGATCGAGGACTTTCCCTACAGCGAGACGCTGGTGGTGCACGCCGGGCATGTGGTGTTGAGCAGCGCGGAGCAGACGCTGGAGTTGAGCGTCGGCGCGAGTGCGGTGATTGGCCGTGGCAGTCGGGTGGCGGTGCATGCGAGCAGTGGCAGTGAGTGGGCGTTTTGTGCGGTGGATGTGGAGAACGCCCCTGCGCGGCCCGGTTTGACGCTGTTGCCGGCGCATTTGTGGCTGGAGCCGTCTGCGACGCTGGAACCGCCGATTTTGATCGGGCCTGCGCCGCAGTGTCGGGCGTTGAGTCTGTTCGAGGATGAGGTGACGGCGCTGAAGGTGGGGATTTGGGATTCGACGCCTTATCAGCGCCATGGTCGTGCGCATCGGTTGCATGAATTGATGCATCTGTTGGAGGGGAGCGTGACGCTGGCCGATGATCAGAGGGGTGAGGTGACGATTCATCCGGGGGATACGGTGTTCGTGGTGAAGGGGGCGTTTTGTGCGTGGACGAGTACGGTTTACGTTCGCAAGGTCTATGCGGTGAAGTGACCTCGGCGGTCTTTGGAGCAAGATCAAGATCAAGATCAAGGGCGTCTGCCTAGGGGCAGACTGTTTCGCCTTCGGCGAGTTACTTGGAAAAGCACCCCAAGTAACCAAGGGTGCTTGCTCCTGGTTTGGCTCCTCCTGCGTCGGAGTACCCTCACTCCGACGACGCTCCGTGGGCCCGCGCCGAACGGACATCCATGTCCCGACGGCGCTCTCGCCGCATCCATGCGGCTCGGCCCACTGCGCGTCGTCTGCGTTCAGCCTGCACCCAAGTCGCGATTGGTGTCGTCTGGGCTTTTTGCGTATGAAGATCAAAAGCGCGCTTACGCTTGGTAGGACCGGCTTTAGCCGGGAAGCCTTTGATCTTGATCGTTCCCACGCTCTGCGTGGGAATGCATCCCATGACGCTCCGCGTCACCGCTCTGGCTGAAAGAACGCCCACTCATTGTTGACCGGCTTCAGCCGGGAAGAGGCCAGTCTGGACGCCATCAATTGTGCGGTGTAACGCCTGACGCCTTCCCGGCTGAAGCCGGTCCTACTGCGCGCGCAGTGTGTTTTGTGTGGGACCGGCTTTAGCCGGGAAGAGGCCAGTCCCAGCGCCGAGGATGTTGCGGCATGACGCCTGATCCCCGATCAAACCGACGCTCACACCTTCAACGCATCTTCCAGAAACGCCACCAACGCTTGCACCCTGGGGCTGCGGAGTTTGCGGGAGGGTACGAGGAGGTTGACGGGGGCGCTGTCGAAGTTCCAGTCGGCGAGGACGCGGACGAGGTTGCCGCTGGCGATGGCGTCGCTGACGTCCCATTGCGAGCGCAGCACCAGGCCCAGGCCTTGTTCGGCCCAGCGGCGGGCGACGCTGCCGTCGTTGGTGAGCAGGGCCGGTTCGACGCGCAGGGTTTTTCGGGCGGGGCCTTTGCGCAGGTGCCAGAGGGTGACGTCTTCGTCGTTTTCACGGATGCAGATGCAGCGATGGGCGCTGAGCTGGTCCGGCGCTGTCGGCTCGCCGTGTTCGTGCAGGTAGGCCGGGCTTGCGCACAGCCAGCGCTCGTTCGGTGAGAGTGGCCGTGCGGTCCAGAGGCTGTCGTTGAGGTGGCCGATGTGGATCACGGCGTCGCTGTCGTGCCGATCCGGCCAAGGGGTTTCGCGCAGGTCGAGGTGCAGGCACAGCCGCGGATGCAGCCGGATGAAGCGCGCCAGCAGCGGTGCCAGTCGCTGTCGTCCGAAACCGAAGGGCGCCGCCAGCCGCAGCGTGCCCACCAGTCTCTCGTCCTTTTGCCGGAAGGACTCGGGCAGCGCTTCGAGCTGCTCCAGCAACAGCGCGCTTTCCCGGGAGAAGCGTTCGCCATCGGCGGTCAGGCTCAGGCGGCGGGCGTCGCGGTTGGCCAGGGTCAGGCCGAGCAGGGTCTCCAGTTTCCGCAGGCGCATGGACAGCGCCGGCGGCGAAACATTGAGCGCTCTGGCTGCCGCACTCAGGGATTCGGCGCGGCTCAATGCGACCGCCAGGCGCAAGTCTTCGATGGAGATCATTCACTTATACTTAATGATTGATGAGACTGGATTGAACCACACCTTAACGACAGCTGAGTAGAGTCCACCCTGTCCCTCGCCACCCGAGTTCCGTCATGTCTACGCCGATTGCCTCTCTCGACACCCCCGCCGCGCTGGTCGATGTTCCGCGCATGCAGCGCAATATCCAGCGCATGCAGCAACGCATGGACAGCCTCGGCGTGCGCTTGCGTCCCCACGTCAAGACCAGTAAATGCCTGCCGGTGATTCAGGCGCAGATCGCTGCGGGTGCCAGCGGCGTGACGGTGTCCACCCTGAAGGAAGCCGAACACTGTTTTAACCAGGGCATTGGCGATGTGCTGTATGCGGTCGCCATCGCTCCGGGCAAATTATTCCAGGCGCTGGCGCTGCGGCGCGTCGGTTGCAACCTGAGCGTGCTGACCGACAGCGTCCAGGGCGCACAGGCCATCGTCGCCTTCGCCCGTGAGCACGACGAATCCAACCCCGTCTGGCCCGTCTGGATCGAGGTCGACTGTGACGGCCATCGCTCGGGCCTCGCCGCTGAAGACCCCGCGCTCATCGACGTCGCGCGCATCCTCACCGACGGCGGTCTGCAGCTGCGCGGCGTGATGACCCACGCCGGTTCCAGCTACGAACTCGACAACCCTGAAGCCCTGCAAGCCCTCGCCGAGCAGGAGCGCGCCCTCTGCGTCCGCGCCGCTCAACGCATCCGTGAAGCCGGGATCGACTGCCCGGACGTCAGCATCGGCTCCACGCCCACCGCGCTGTCAGCTCTACGCTTGGACGGCGTGACCGAGGTGCGTGCCGGCGTGTATGTGTTCTTCGATCTGGTCATGCACAACATCGGCGTCTGCCAGGCCGACGAGTTGGCCCTGAGCGTGCTGACCACGGTGATCGGCCATCAGCAGGACAAGGGCTGGATCATCACCGACGCCGGCTGGATGGCCATGAGTCGTGATCGCGGCACCCAGCGTCAGCGCCACGATTTCGGTTATGGCCAGGTGTGCACCGAAACGGGAGAATGGATCGATGGGGGGTTGGTTACCGGCGCCAATCAGGAGCACGGGATTATCACCTTGGGCGACGCCAGCCATGCCGACCTCGCCGCGCGCTTCCCTATCGGCAGCCGGCTGCGCATTCTGCCCAACCACGCCTGCGCCACCGGTGCGCAGTTTCCGGACTATCACGCCCTCGACGCGGACGGCGCGGTGCACACCTGGGGTCGTCTGCATGGCTGGTGATCTCGACATTATTCACACGGCCGACGCAGCAGCGCCGGGCGGGCACTATTCCCAGGCCGTGGCCTACGGAGGCGTGGTCTACGTGTCCGGGCAATTGCCGGTACGCGCCAATGGCGAGCACAGCGCCGACCAACCGTTCGAGGTGCAGGCCTCCATTGCCCTCGACAACCTGGTCGCGATCCTCCGGGAAGCGGGCCTGGGCCCAAGCGATTTGCTGAAAGTCACGGTCTACGTGGTGGGCATTGAACACTGGCCGGCCTTTGACCGACTCTACGCGCAGTACCTGGGCCAGCATCGGCCCGCCCGCGCCGTGGTGCCGGTCCCGGTTTTGCATCACGGTTACCTGATTGAAATCGAAGCGGTCGCCCGTGACCCACGGCACCGCGACCTGGAAGCCCGGGGCGTACAAGAGGAGTCTTCATGAACCCGCAAAAAAGCGATGTGCTGGTCATTGGCGGCGGCGTCATGGGCGCCTCGTCGACGTTTTTCCTGCAGCGGCGCGGCCGCTCGGTGACGCTGCTGGAGCGCGACCAGATCGGTCAGTACGCCAGCGGCGTGAACTTCGGCAATGTGCGGCGGCAAGGGCGCTATCTGGGCCAGCTCGAACTGGCGAACCGGTCGTGGGGTTTGTGGAAACGCTTGCCGGAGCTGATCGACGATGACCTGGAATTCATCCCCAGCGGGCACATGCGTGTGTGTTACCGCGAGGACGAAATCGCCGAGCTGGAGGCTTACGCCGCGGCCCCGGAAGCCGAGCAGCTGGACCTGAAAATCTATCGCGGCGCCGAGTTGCACACGCGATTTCCTTTTCTTGGCGCAGAGGTCAAGGGCGGTTCCTACGCGCCCCACGACGGTCACGCCAATCCGCGTCTGGCGGCACCCGCCTTTGCCCGCGCGGCCCGACGCCTCGGCGCACGCATCGAAGAACGCACCGAAGTCGCCGACGTGCAAAAAGTCGGCGGACAGTTCCACGTCACCACCACCGACGGGCAATTGTTCGTCGCCGAGCAGCTGTTGATCACCGCCGGCGCGTGGGCGACCAAGCTGTCTCAACAGTTCGATGAGCCCGTGCCCCTGGAGCCGAACGGCCCGCAGATGTCGGTGACGGAGCCTGTGCCCTACGCCTTGCCGACGGTGATCGGCGTGTTCACCAAGATCAAGGAAGAGGTGATCTACTTCCGGCAGATTCCCCGCGGCAACATCATCATCGGCGGCGGCGCCCGCTGCGCGCCGGACATGGTCAACCGTCGGGCATTTTTCAAGCCTGAAAGCCTGCTCAACCAGATGCGCCAGATGAAGCGGCTGGTGCCCGGCGCCGAGAAGCTCAACATCATCCGCACCTGGAGTGGCATCGAAAGCTACACGCCGGACTCGCTGCCGGTGATGGGCCCCAGCGGCATGGTCGACGGGCTGTTTTACGCCTTCGGCTTCTGCGGCCATGGCTTCCAGCTCGGCCCCGGTGTCGGCGACGTGATGGCCGAACTGATCAGCACCGGCAGCACCAGCACGTCCATCAGCCCCTTCGACATCCGCCGGTTTACTCAGCCATCACTCGTACCGCAATTGGCGACCAGCCTTCTCAGCACAGGAAAACTCATATGAGCGACGCCTACGTTTACCGCACGGCCAAAGCGGAGGATATGCCCGCCGCCCACGCGCTCTCGGTGCAGTTGAAGTGGCCCCATCGCGAGGAAGACTGGGCAATGGTGCAGCGCACGTCCGAGGGTTTTGTCGCTGAACACGAGGGTCAGTTGGTGGGCGTGGCGTTCGCCTGCCATCAGGGGGCTTATTCTTCCATCGGGTTGGTGATCGTCAGTGATCAGCACCAGAGCAAAGGCATTGGCCGCCAGTTGATGCACCTGTGCCTGGACGCCGCCGCGCCACGCACGCCGATCCTCAACGCCACTGAATCGGGGGCGCCGCTGTATGTGAGCATGGGTTTCGTCGAATACGCTCGGATTCAGCAGCATCAAGGCGTGCCGCACATGCCGCCGGTTCTGGCTGCGACGGGAGACGCGCTGTGTCGTGAGGTGACGCAGGCCGAATACCCGCAGGTGATTGAACTGGCCAATGTCGGCAGCGGGCTGGACCGCACGGCGGTGCTCGCCGATTTGCTGCCGACGGCGGAGTGCGTGGTGGGCGTTGAGGTGCAAGGGCAACTGAAGGGATGCGCCCTGCTCCGCCAGTTTGGTCGCGGGCATCTCATTGGGCCGGTGGTCGCGCAGGATCTGGCGCAGGCAAAACAGATGATCACGCACCTGCTGGGCCTGATTCCCGGCGCGTTTGTGCGCTTCGACATTTTGGCTGATTGCGGGCTGGTGGACTGGCTGGAGGGGATGGGACTGCCGTGCGTCGATCGCGCGCCTCGGATGGTGCTGGGCGAACCGCCGCGCTCACGGGATGGCATTGCCCAGTTCGCGATGGTGACCCAAGCGATTGGGTGAACGTTGCCAGGCACGCCGCGATGGGTAGGACCGGCTTCAGCCGGGAAAGCGTCAGGCGTCACGCCGCAAAATTGATGGCGCTCACACAGGCCTCTTCCCGGCTAAAGCCAGTCCTACAAAAACAGACCGCGTTCATGCCGCCAATCAAGCAGCGCACGCCAATCCCCTGTAGGACCGGCTTCAGCCGGGAAAGCGTCGGGCGTCACACCGCAAAATTGATGGCGTTCACACAGGCCTCGTCCCGGCTAAAGCCGGTCCTACAAAAACAGACCGCGTTCATGCCGCCAATCAAGCAGCGCACGCCAATCCCCTGTAGGACCGGCTTCAGCCGGGAAAGCGTCAGGCGCAACACCGCAAATTTGATGGCGTTCACACAGGCCTCTTCCCGGCTAAAGCCAGTCCTACAAAAACAGACCGCATGCATCCCGCCAATCATGCAGCGCACGCAATCCCCTGTAGGACCGGCTTCAGCCGGGAAAGCGTCAGGCGTCACGCCGCGAAATTGATGGCGCTCGCACTGGCCTCTTCCCGGCTAAAGCCAGTCCTACAAAAACAGACCGCATGCATCCCGCCAATCAGGCAGCGTACGCAATCCCCTGTAGGACCGGCTTCAGCCGGGAAAGCGTCAGCCGCCACGCCGCGAAATTGTGGGTGCTCATGCGGGCCTCTTCCCGGCTGAAGCCGGTCCTACAAAAACATATCGCGTGCATTCAGGGTATCCGGCACGACCTCGACTGTAGGACTGGCTTTAGCCGGGAAGACGTCAGGTGTCACACCGCAAAACGGATGGCGTGGACCCCGGCGGATTCAGCAGATTCTCCCTTGCAGACCGCAACAACGGCATCTTTTGCCTGGGCCGGTTTGTTAGCGTATCGAGACGTCAGGACTCGCTGTTCGCAGCCCTTATCACCGCTCCAGGGAGCTAGCTGGATGACCTCACACCCTTCAAACACCCACGGCATCGAGCTGCATAACGCCGGGCAGTTTTACATCAACGGCGAGTGGACTTCCCCCGCGATTCCGGCCCTTCTGCCCGTGGTCAATCCCGCCACTGAAGAGGTGGTCGCCGAGGTCGCGCGGGGGTCGGCGGAGGACGTTGATCGCGCCGTCGCGGCAGCCCGCGCTGCCTTCCCCGGCTGGTCAGCAACACCGGTCGTAGAACGCGCAGCGATCCTGAGCAAAATCCACGCATTGATCCTTGAGCGCAAAGAGCCCCTCGCCCAGGCCCTGTCGCTGGAAATGGGCGCCGCCATCAGTTTCTCCCGCGCCATGCAGGTGCCGCTGGCCGCCGAACACGTGCGGGTTGCCCGGGATCTGCTCTCCACCTACCCCTTCAGAACCGTTGAAGGCACCACCTCCATCGAGCGGGAAGCTATCGGCGTCTGCGGTCTGATCACCCCTTGGAACTGGCCGCTCTATCAGATCACTGCCAAAGTCGCGCCGGCCCTCGCCGCCGGATGCACCGTGGTCCTAAAACCCAGCGAGCTGTCCCCGTTAAGCGCCCTGCTGTTCGCCCAACTGGTCCACGACGCCGGCCTGCCCCCCGGCGTGTTCAATCTGGTCAACGGCAGCGGCGCGGACGTCGGTGCCGCCATCGCGGCCCACACCGACATTGACATGATTTCCATCACCGGCTCGAACCGTGCCGGCGCCCTCGTCGCACAAGCGGCGGCGGTCACGGTAAAACGCGTGACCCAGGAACTGGGCGGCAAGTCGCCGAACGTCATGCTGCCTGACGCCGACTTTGCCAAAGTCGTGCCCTTGGGGGTGATGTCGGCCTTGCGCAACGTCGGCCAGTCGTGCAGCGCGCCGACCCGAATGATCGTGCCCCGCGCCCGCCTCGCTGAAGTCGAAGCACTGGCGGCCGCCGCCGCCAACGCCTTGATCGTCGGTGACCCGCAATCCCCCGACACCCAACTCGGCCCGATTGCCAACGAAGCCCAATTCAGCCGCGTTCAAGCCATGATCGAAGCCGGCATCGGCGAAGGCGCGAAATTGCTGTGCGGCGGCCCGGGCCGTGTGCCGGGTTTTGAAAAAGGCTTCTACACCCGGCCAACGGTGTTCTCCGAAGTCGACTCGGCGATGCGCATCGCCCAGGAGGAAATCTTCGGCCCGGTGCTGTGCATCCTGGCCTATGACTCCATCGACGAAGCCGTGGCCATCGCCAACGACACGGTCTATGGGCTGGGCGCCCACGTGCAGGCGCAGGACTTCGAACTGGGCCGCGCCGTGGCTTCGCGCATCCGTGCCGGGCAAGTGCACCTGAACCATCCGGCGTGGGATCCCATGGCGCCCTTCGGCGGCTACAAGCGCTCGGGCAATGGCCGCGAGTACGGCGTGCAAGGGTTTGAAGAGTACCTGGAGACCAAGGCGATTATCGGCTTCAACGCCTGATCCGCGTTTGGTCGATTGAGCCTGCCAACCGCCCACAAACAGCGGCCATAAAAAAGGGCTGTCCGTGCAAACGGACAGCCCCTTTTAACATCAGCCCGATTTACGCCAGGCTTTTGCTCACCACTTCATACACGTCAGGCGACAGCGGACCGGAGGCGAGGATGCGCTCCAGTTCCGCTTTCATCAGCGCTTGGCGCGCGCTGTCGTATTTGCGCCAGCGGGTCAGCGGCGCCAGCTGGCGGGAGGCGATCTGCGGGTTGAAGCCGTTCAGCTCGATGACCAGATCGGCCAGGAAGCGATAGCCCGAACCGTCCGCCGCATGGAAGTTGATCAGGTTCTGCCCGGCAAAGGCGCCGATCAGGGCACGCACCTTGTTCGGGTTCTTCATGGTGAACGCCGGGTGCTGCATCAGCGCTTTCACACGCTCCAGCCCGCCCGGCAAGGTGCTGCCGGCCTGCACGCTGAACCACTGATCCATGACCAGCGCGTTGTCCTTGAAGTTCTCGGCAAACACTTCCAGCGCCTTGGCCTTCTCGGCCTCGAACGGCGAGTTCACCAGCACGGCCAGCGCGGTCAGGCGCTCGGTCATGTTGTCGGCGGTGTCGAACTGGTCGATGGCGGCGGCCAGGACTTCCGGCTTGCCGGTCTGCATCAGGTAAGACAGGGCGATGTTCTGCAGCGCACGGCGAGCGAAGTGCTCGGACGCTGCCACGTACGGCGTCTGCTTCGACAGCTCGCGATTGGTCTGGTAACGCTGCCACAGCGCGTCACTCAGGCTGTCGGCCAATTGCTGGCGGGCAAACTCCCGCGCGGCGTGGATGGCATCGACGTCAGCCACTTCGCTGATCTCGATCAGATACGCCTCGCCCGGCAGCGAGAGCATTTCCGCGACCATGGCCTGATCCAGGCTTTCGTCGGTGAGCACCGTGTGCAGCGCGGTGATCAGACGCTGATCCATGACCAGCGATTCGCCCTTCTGGTGCTGGGCGATCAGGTCCTGCAGCACTTGCACGGACAGTTGCTGACCGGCATCCCAGCGGTTGAAGCCATCGCTGTCGTGCTGCATCAGGAACATCAACTGATCGCGGTTGTACGGGAAGCTCAGTTTCACCGGCGCCGAGAACCCGCGCAGCAGCGACGGCAGCGGCTGTTCGTCGATGTCGATGAAGGTGAAGGTCTGCTCGGCTTCAGTCACCGAGAGCACGCGGGAGGTGTTCACCGCCGGTGCCTCGCCGTGCAGGCGCAGAGGGAGTTCCTGACCCTGGGCGTCCAGCAGACCCATGGCAACCGGGATCACGAACGGCAGCTTCTGATCGCCCGGCTGGCCCGGCGTGGTTGGCGTGCTCTGACGGAAGGTCAGGCTGTAGGTTTTCGCGGCAGCGTCGTAGGACTCGCTGACCGCCAGACGCGGCGTGCCGGCCTGGGAGTACCAGCGCTTGAACTGCGTGAAGTCGACACCGTTGGCGTCTTCCATGGCCTTGACGAAGTCGTCGCAGGTCACGGCCTGGCCGTCATGGCGCTCGAAGAACAGGTCGCTGCCCTTGCGGAATCCCTCCACGCCCAACAGCGTGTGGATCATGCCCACCACTTCCGCGCCCTTCTCGTACACGGTCAGTGTGTAGAAGTTGGAAATCTCGATGAAGCTGTCAGGGCGCACGGCGTGGGCCATGGGACCGGCGTCTTCGGCGAACTGGTGGGTGCGCAGGTAGGCGACGTCCTGGATGCGCTTGACCGTGGCCGAGTTCATGTCCGCCGAAAAGCCGGAATCACGGAACACCGTGAAGCCTTCCTTCAACGACAGCTGGAACCAGTCGCGGCAGGTGACGCGGTTGCCGGTCCAGTTGTGGAAATATTCGTGGGCGACGATGGCTTCGACGCGCTGGTGGGCGGCATCGGTCGCGGTTTCGGCGCGGGCCAGCACGGCGCTGGAGTTGAAGATGTTGAGGCCCTTGTTCTCCATGGCGCCCATGTTGAAGTCGTTGACG
This sequence comes from Pseudomonas sp. AK106, assembly GCF_053903055.1. NCBI lineage: Bacteria > Pseudomonadati > Pseudomonadota > Gammaproteobacteria > Pseudomonadales > Pseudomonadaceae > Pseudomonas > Pseudomonas sp. AK106. Next base: position 1,746,868 of record NZ_CP096426.1, on the reverse strand, counting down.
GCGACGATCATGAAGATGTCCAGATCGTATTCGCGGCCGTAGACCTCTTCGTCCCAGCGCATGGACTTCTTCAGGCTGTCCATGGCGTGCTGGCATTTGTCGACGTTTTCCGGCTCGACGAAGATGCGCAGCGTGACCTTGCGCTGGCTCATGGTGATGAAGGTGTCTTCGATGCACCACAAGTCACCGGCCACCAGCGCGAACAGGTAGGCCGGCTTCTTGAACGGGTCTTCCCACGTTGCCCAGTGACGCTGGGTGTCGTCGGAAGGGCCGGCGGCGATCAAATTGCCGTTGGACAGCAGGATCGGGAAGGCCTGCTTGTTGGCGCTGACGGTCGTGGTGAACGTGCTCATCACGTCCGGGCGGTCGAGGTAATAGGTGATCTTGCGGAAGCCCTCGGCCTCGCACTGGGTGCAGAACATGCCGCTGGATTTGTACAGGCCTTCCAGCGCGGTGTTGGTTTCCGGGTGGATCTTCACGGTGGTGTCGAGGGTGAAGGTCTTGGACGTCGGCTGCACGGTCAGGCTGTCGGAGGTCAGCTGGTAGCCGTTCTGTGACAGGTCGCCCTCGGACAGGTCGACATCCGCCAGCTTCACCGACAGTAGCTCAAGCTGCTGGCCGTCGAGTTCCAGCGGTGGCAAGGCCGCGCCTTGAGCGAGCGCGGCGCGTTCCGGGTTGCGGCGCATCACCAACTGCGCGTGGACCAGCGAGTGGTCGTCGAACAATTCGAACGTCAGGTGGGTCTCGTCAATGAGGTACTCAGGCGCCTGATAATCCTTCAGGTAAATCATTTTCGGCTGGTCGGTGCGCATGCTGTTGTCCCTTCTTCTGCTAATACGGGCTACTGATGCACGGCGAGTTGATACGCCGTGTATTTGCGAATATTGATCACGCCGGTGTCGAAGATCAGGTACTGCCCTTTGACGCCCAACAGGGTGCCTTCGGCGACCGGATTCTTGTCCAGGTTGAAGCTGACGATCTTGGTCGGATAGGCCTCTACCGGGTATCGGATCTCGATGGGCTCGACATCGTTCATCACCTGAATGGCCTGCAAGCCAAAGCGCATTTGCAGCGCGACCAGGCCTTCGGCGCAGGACTCGAACAGTTGCTGACGAATCGCCGCCAGATCAACCGCCGGTGCGTCGCCCTTGAGCAGCGCGCGCCAGTTGGTGCGGTCGGCCACCTGGCTGCGGAACAGATCTTCCACAAAGCCGGACTGCTGCCGGGTGGCGCAGCGCACGATCGGCAACGCCTGACTGGCGCCCTGGTCCAGCCAGCGCGTTGGCAGCTGGGTGGCGCGGGTGATGCCGACTTTGACCCCCGACGAGTTGGCCAGATAGACCACGTGATCGGTCATGCAGAACTGCTCGCCCCAGGCCGGATCGCGGCAGGTGCCATGCTCGTGATGGCAGCGCTCCGGGCTCATGATGCACAGGTCGCACTGCGCCAGCTTGAGCATGCACGGGTAGCAATAACCCTGGCTGTAGCTGGTTTTGGTGCGCTTGCCGCAATGGCTGCAATGAATCGCACCCAGAAACTCCAGGCGCACGGTCTTGCCGATCAGCGGGTTGACCGGGATCTGTGAATCACCCAGCCGGAACGCATATTCCACCCGCGAAGCCTCAAGCCGCGCGGACATTTTGTTGACGGAGCCTCTGCCGATTTCAATCAATGAATGGAGTCCGATTTGAACAGGATATTGGGTACCGGCGCCGACTTCGACGCGCACTCTTGCGGGCCCATGTAGCCGATGCGCTGGTCCTCGGGCACGTTGCGCACTTCCCAGGCAATCAACGCCTGCAGCGACAGCTCACGTTGTTCCTGGGTCAGCTTGCGGCCGTCGGACCATTTGCCGATTTCCACCGCCAGCTTCAGGCTTTCGTAGACGTCCGGGGTGATGTTTTCGATCATTTCGACAAAAGAGGACATTGGGTTCTCCCAGAATTAAGCGGGCGATTTTAATGTTTGCGGCGGGCCAGTGCACCGCCCACAAGACCTGTAGCACAACCGATGATCAGGCCGCCGACGTGGGCGCCGTTGGCGATTTCGCCAAACCCGAGCACACCAACGACACCGGACAGGCACACCACCAGCCAGATCAGCATCATCCCCAGCACACCGCGTGGTAAACGATACATGGGGTTGGGGGCGAGCAATTGAAAGATCCAGCAGTGACCGAGCAGGCCATACAGCACGCCGGACAGGCCGCCGAACAGGCTCGGGCCGCTCCAGAAATACTGGACGTAGTTGGAAAACGCGCTGAACGCCAGGGTCAGGCCGAGCAATTGCCAACCGCCCTGGCGCATTTCGATGCGTCGGCCCAGCTCCCAGAACCACAGCGCGTTCATCACCAGGTGCAGCAGGCCGAAGTGAATCAGCATTGGCGTGACAACGCGCCACCACTGCCCCGCTGCCAGGGACGTTTCCACCGGCAGAAAGCTGATGTACTCGCCGTTGACGCGGAAGTCGTTGAAGGTCAGTGAGCTCAGGGCCTCGAAGTTATCGCCGAGCAAGGTCACGCCGGCGACGATCAGGCACAGCAGCAAGATCACGCTGGTGACCGGGCTGTTGCGCACCTGGACCAGCGGACTCGGCCGGCTCACGGCCACCACCTCGCGTCCCGGCGGCAACTGCGCGGTCAGGTCGCCTTCGGGGTATTGCTGATACAGCTGGCGGACGTCATCGGCCAGTTGCGGCGCATCGGGCACCCACAGCACTTGCTCGCCGGCCTCTTCGCTGACCCGATGGGGCACGTTGAGGCGCCGCAGCAACTCGACGAAACCACTCAGGTCGGTTTGGAGGGGCAAACGCAATACAGCAACCGGACTCATTGACCCATCTCCGGTCGGGTAACGTCGACCCAGACGAACTTGTCCGGGTCAATCTGTGTTTCCTGATCCAGCCGGTAGGCGACCAGCTTGCCGTAGAGCACGGCGCTGTAGTCGAGGCAGGCCAGATTGGGGCGGATCGGCGCGGGAATGCCGCTGCGCCAGTAGTGACCGACGAACAACAGCGGTTCATCGGCGCCGTACCGCAGCAGCGCGTTTTTCTCGCTGGGGGACAGCGGCCGCCGCGCCACCGGCTCGGGCAGCGCGTCAGGCTGAAACACCACGTCGCCGTAGGTCTGCGGGTCGTCTTCCCAGAACTTGGTGCGGAACGAGCCGCGGGTCAGGCCGTCGCCACCGGTCAGGGTCATGCCGTGGGGCAGGCGCATGTCGGTGCCGCGCAGCAGACGATCAAACACGGCGCAGGCAAAACTACCGGGCTCCGCCGACGCCTGCACGAAGGCCTGGTCGATGCGACCGTCGCCGTGAACGCTGCGCAACGGCTCGATCAGGCTGGCATCCCAGCAAGCGTGCACCACGCGGAAGCGCTCGGCGTCGATGAACAGCGGCAATTGGTAAAACCATTTGAGGAAGTCGTTCCAGTCACCGGGATGCTGCTCGAACTGCGCGAGGGTTTCGCCCAGCAGACGGGCATGGCGCGGCGTGTGCTCGCGTACCCATTCATGGCCGCTCTCAGGCGGCGCCGGCGTGCTCCAGCCCAGCGCGTTGAATTCATGGTTGCCCATGATGCAGAACGCCTGGCCGGCTTCGACCATGTCACGGACGATGTGCAGCGCTTCGCGAATGCGAGGGCCGCGGTCGATGATGTCGCCGAGGAACACGGCGATGCGTTCAGAGTGGCGCCACACGCCGGCCTGAAAGCGGTAACCAAGGGTGTCGAGCAAGTGCTCAAGGGTCTGGGCACAACCATGCACGTCACCGATCAGATCGTAGCCACGCGCGGGATCGAGCATCAGTCGCTCCCGCCGCCAAGCCGACTGCCCCAACCGAGTTTGGTCCGGCAGACTTCGTAGTAGTTGTGGTCGAGGGGGTGAATGAGTCGCAGCTTCTGCGGCTTCTTTTTCACGGTCACGGTGTCACCCGGCGCGCAGGTGAAGTGGTTCTGGCCATCGCAGGAAACCTGTGGGTAGATCGTCATGTCCTTTGAGACAACGATTTTCAGCTCACTGTTTCCGTCGACGACAATCGGCCGGCCGGACAGCGTGTGCGGGTACATCGGCACGATGACAATGGCGTCGAGTTTGGGGTGCATGATCGGCCCGCCCGCCGACAGCGCGTAGGCTGTGGAGCCGGTGGGCGTGGCGACGATCAGACCGTCGGCCTTCTGGCTGCAGACGAACTGGCCGTCGATGTAGATTTCGAATTCGATCATCCGCGTGGATTTGCCGGGGTGCAGCACGACGTCGTTGAGGGCGTCGCCCTGTCCGATCGCTTCGCCGTGACGGCGCACTTCGGCCTGTAACAGGAAGCGGTTTTCCACCAGATAGTGGCCGTCGAGAACTTCGGCGACTTTGACTTCCAGCTCGTCGGGGCGGATGTCGGTCAGGAAGCCCAGGCTGCCGCGGTTGATGCCCAGCACCGGCACGTTGTGCTTGGCCAGCGCACGGGCGGCGCCGAGCAGGCTGCCGTCGCCGCCGACGACGATGACCATGTCGCAGACTTCACCGAGCATCTTGCGCGAAGAGGTCTGCAAACCATGCCCCGGCAAGACCTCGGCGATGGCGTCTTCGAGGATCACATGCAGGTGCCGCGATATCAGGAATTTCTTGAGTCGGCGAACGGTCTCCACCACCTGGGTACTGCCCAGGCGACCAATGATGCCGATATTTCGAAATTGCTCCATGGGGCTCCCGCAGGCTTGATGCGTGTAAAGAACGCGATTATGGGCGAAGGGGTCGGGGGCGGCAAATGGGCTCTTTAAGCGCACCCTTCAAGCAGCGCCTTTCAGGCATGCCTGAGCTGACCTGTCGCATCCGACGGCGACGATGAAGCGGTGGCTACAACCGCCCATCACCCGCTATTCTGCCTCGATGAATAACCCTTTCCCGACCCTGACCGCCCTGCCCCGTCAGCTGCGTACGCACACCGTACGTGACCTGGCGTGGGTAATCCTGTCGCCGCCCCTGCTGGCGGAAACCCAGTGGCCCCAGCGTCACCCGCTCAGCGGCAGCGACTGGGTGCAGCAGCCCGAAGCGCTTGAAGCTTTTTTAACGCAGCTGGACAGAGACGACACCGCCCTCAGCGACTGGCTGGCGAGCAGCTCGACGCGCCGGCTCGGTCTGTATTACGAGCGGCTCTGGCAATTCGCAATCCAGCACGCGCCCGGCGTCGAGCTGCTCGCGGCGAACCTGCCGATTCAGGGCGAAGGCCGCACGCTGGGCGAGCTGGACATGCTGCTGAGGGATAAGGATGGCGTTCACCATATTGAATTGGCGATCAAGCTGTACCTGGGGCAGCAGGATCAGGACGGCGAAAACCCGGCCCACTGGCTCGGCCCCGGCGCCCTCGACCGGCTGGATTTGAAGCTCGCCCACCTGAACCAGCATCAACTGCCCATGTCAGCGCGCCCCGAGAGCAGCGCCGTTCTTGCTGCGCGGGGCGTGGACACCTTCAGCGCTTCGCTCTGGCTGGGGGGTTATCTGTTTTATCCATGGCCCGGTGCGGGCGCGTCGCCACAAGGGGCACACCCTGAGCATCTGCGGGGAAAGTGGCTGCATCAAAAGGACTTGCCGGGCTACGCAGAAAACAGCCTGGACGGTCGCTGGCGATTGCTTCCGCGGCCTGCCTGGCTGGCGCCTTCGCGCTGCGACGAGGCATGGACACCCCGTGAGTTTCAGGACTGGCTGGAGGCCCTGGACCCGCTCGGGCCGGCGCAACTGCTGGTGCGCCTGACCCGCCATGCCGACGGCCACTGGCAAGAGGCCGAGCGGCTGTTTCTGGTGTCGGACCTGTGGCCGAACGTGCCAGACACGCGCCGCGTTATAGGCTCAGTCGCAGCACAAGCGCCGCGAGGGTGACCAACAGCACCGGCACGGTCAGCACGATGCCGACGCGGAAATAATAGCCCCAGCCGATGGTCACGCCCTTCTTCGCCAGCACATGCAGCCACAACAACGTCGCGAGGCTGCCGATCGGGGTGATTTTCGGGCCCAGGTCGCTGCCGATCACGTTGGCGTAGATCATCGCTTCCTGCAGCAAACCGTGGGCCTGACTGGCCTCGATGGACAACAGGCCGATCAGCACCGTCGGCAGGTTGTTCATCACCGACGACAGCAGCGCCGTCAGCACGCCCGTGCCCATGGCCGCGCCCCACAAACCATGTTCGGCGAAACGATCCAGCCAGGTCGCGAGGTAGTCGGTCAGGCCCTGATTGCGCAGGCCATACACCACCAAGTACATGCCCAGGGAGAAAATCACGATCTGCCACGGCGCGTCTTTCAGCACCTTCCGCGTGGAAATGCGGTGGCCTTTGGCGGCAATGCCCAACAGGATCACGGCGCACACAGCGGAGATCGCACTGATGGGAATTCCCAGCGGCTCCAGGGCGAAGCAGCCCACCAGCAAGATCCCCAGCACCCACCAACCGGTCATGAAGGTCGCGCGGTCCTTGATCGCCGAAGACGGCTCGTCCAGTTGCGAGGCGTCGAAGGTCTTCGGGATGTCGCGGCGAAAGAACAGCATCAGCACCGCCAGGGTGGCGGCAACGCTGACCAGATTCACCGGCACCATCACCGACGCGTAGCGGTTGAAGCCGATGCCGAAATAGTCGGCAGAGACGATGTTGACCAGGTTGGAGACCACCAGCGGCAGGCTCGCGGTGTCGGCGATGAACCCAGCCGCCATCACGAAAGCCAGGGTGGTCGCCGGCGAAAAACGCAGGGCCAGCAGCATCGACATCACGATCGGGGTGAGGATCAGCGCGGCGCCGTCATTGGCGAACAACGCCGACACCAACGCGCCGAGCAGCACGATAAACGCGAACAGCCGCCGGCCCTTGCCGTTGCCCCAACGCGCCACGTGCAGCGCGGCCCAGTTGAAAAACCCGGCCTCGTCGAGCAGCAGGCTGATGATGATCAGCGCAATGAACGTCCCGGTTGCGTTCCAGATAATGTGCCAGACCTGAGGGATGTCACTCAGGTGCACCACCCCGAAAAGCAGCGCGAGGACGGCGCCAAACGTTGCACTCCAGCCGACACCAAGGCCCTTGGGTTGCCATATCACCAGGGTGATGGTGACCAGAAAAATCGCGACGGCTATCAACATCTTTTTGAAGTTCTCGGAAGCAGGATGGCGAGGATGCCTAACAGCGGCAGGTAGGAACACAGCGTGTAGACATAGACGATGCCGTGAAGATCCGCGAGGTGACCCAATAAGGCTGCGCCGATGCCACCGAAGCCGAACATCAGGCCGAAAAAGATGCCAGCGATCATGCCGACGTTGCCCGGCACCAGTTCCTGGGCGTAGACGACGATGGCGGAGAACGCCGAGGCCAGAATGAAACCGATGATCACGCTGAGCACGCTGGTCCAAAACAAGTCAGCGTAAGGCAGCGCGATGGTAAACGGCGCCACGCCCAGAATAGAGAACCAGATTACCGCTTTACGGCCAATGCGATCGCCAATCGGCCCGCCGAAGAATGTGCCCGCCGCCACCGCCGCCAGGAACATGAACAAGTGCAGCTGGGAGCTGGCCACGGACAGCTGGAATTTGTCGATGAGGTAAAAGGTGAAGTAGCTGGTGAAGCTGGCCATGTAGAAATATTTGGAGAACACCAGCAGCGCCAGCACCACCAGCGCGCTGGTCACCCGACGTTTCGACAGCCCGTGGGTCGCTGCTTGCCCGGCCTTGATCTTGAACAGCGCCAGGTGCGCCTTGTACCAGCGGCTGATGGCGTAGAGCAGGCCCACGGAAAACAGCGCCACCAGCCCGAACCAGGCGATATGCCCCTGACCGAACGGAATGATGATCGCCGCCGCCAGCAGCGGTCCGATGGCCGACCCGCTGTTGCCGCCCACCTGGAAGCTCGACTGCGCCAGACCAAAGCGCCCGCCGGAGGCCAGCCGGGCGATGCGCGAGGCTTCAGGGTGAAAGGTCGACGAGCCAATGCCGATCAACCCTGCGGCGAGCAGGATCAACGGGAAGCTGCCTACGGTCGCGAGCATCATGACGCCGCCCAAAATGCACAACGAACCGACCGGCAGCACCAACGGATTGGGATGGCGATCGGTGTAATAACCGACCCAGGGCTGCAGCAGGGACGCCGTGACCTGAAACGTCAGCGTGATCAAGCCGACCTGGGTAAAGCTCAGGCCGTACGAGGCCTTCAGCATCGGGTAGATCGAAGGCAGGATCGACTGGATCAGGTCATTGAGCAGGTGCGCCAGGGCCACCGCACCAATGATGCGCATGACCAAGGGGCTTGATTGCGTAGATTGCGGGGCGGGAACGGGCTGGGTATCGGTCGCGGGCACGGTTGCAGGACTGGTAACGGCCATCGGGTTCATCCATCGAACGTTGATGCGCCGTGGGACTCGTTACAGAACATGTCAGCGGCACAAGGGGCCGCCAATGTGCCATTTTTTGGGGCGCCGCTGCCATATTTTGTTGCTGATTTGTCTGATGGGTGACGTAGTGTCAGGACACCTGAAGCTTTTGACACCACTCTCCTGTCAATCAAACGCAAACCCTGTGGGAGTGAGCTTGCTCACGAAGACGGCCTGCAATCCGCCCAACATCCAGCAGGCACACCGCCCCCTTGGCAAGCAAGGTGGAGCCCCCAGTCAAACCGCCGTCTGCAATCTCCCCCGCGCCGTCAACGAACCTTCCACCTCATGCAGCGATACTTTGGACGTCTCCGGCAAGGCCAGCCCTCCCGCCAGCGCCAGCAGCGCGATGACGATCAGGTAAAACGCCGGCGCCAGGTTGCTGCCCGTCGCGCCGATCAGCCAGGTCGCCATCAGCGGCGCCGTTCCGCCGAAGATTGTGTACGCGATGTTGTAGGTGATCGCCGAAGCGGTGTAACGGGTACGCGTGGGAAAGGTCTCCGACAACAAAGCCGCCGTCACCACACCGCACAGGACAGCGCCGATCGCCAGCAACATCACACCGACGATCGAGGCCACAAAAGAACCGGAACTGGCCATCAAAAACGACGGATACACCACCACGATCAGCAGGACGCAGGTGCTGAGCACCGTCTTGCGTCGCCCGACCTTGTCGGAAAACGCCCCGGCCACCGGACAGATCGCGGCGGCGAACAGCAAGGCAATCAACGACACCAGCAGCGCGGTCGCACGACTCAGTCCGCCAGCGACCTGCAAGTACGTCGCGAAGTAGGTGGTGAACATGTAGAACGACAGCGCCGTCAGCGACACGAACGCGCCGAGGCAGCAGATCGCCGCGCCGTGATTGCGCAGGGTTTCCTTGAGCGGCGAATGAGCCACCGCGTGTTCCTGCTTGACCGCCTGAAAGGCCGGTGTTTCGTCCAGTTTCCAGCGCAGGTACAGCCCGACCAGCCCCAACGGCGCGGCGATCAGGAACGGCAGCCGCCAGCCCCAACTGCCCATGGCTTCGGTGCTCAAAGAGGCCTCCAGCGCGTAGGCAATGATCGCCGCCGCCGCGAAGGCCGAAAAGGTCGACACCGGCACGAAACTGCCGTACCACGCCCGTTGCGTGCGTGGCGCGTGCTCCATCAAGTAGGCACACGCCCCCGCGTATTCTCCCCCGGCGGAGAAGCCCTGAGCGCAACGGATGAGGGTGAGCAAAACGGGTGCCATCACGCCGATTGCGGCGTAGGTCGGCAGCAGACCGATGATGGTCGTCGCCCCGGCCATCAACAGAATGGTGAACGCCAGCGTGCGCTTGCGGCCGATGCGGTCGCCCAGCATGCCGAAGAACACCCCGCCCAAGGGACGAAACGCGAAAGCCACGGCGAACACCGCGAAGGTTTTCAAGAGCGCGGCGCTGGCGTCGCCGCTGGGGAAGAACTGCTGGGCAATGGTCGTGGCCAGAAAGCCATACACCGCGAAGTCGAACCATTCGACGAAATTACCGATGGCGGCCGCCACGATGACTTTTCTCAGGGTGGCAGGATCAACCTGCTCAAGGACGGGAGTGGTCATGGAAACCTCGGCGCGCGTGGGAAAGATCCGATTATCGGCACAGCGCCCTGCCCGCCTGACTCCAGAAATGCCGCCGACGTACTCAGGACCGACCTGTCGGGGGTGTGGGCCGCAGGATTCGTGCCAGTGCCCGGATGCGCGCTCCGGCGTCAGGGATGTGCGGGCGCAGCATCGAAGGTTCGCTTGCCCTGCAGTCCGCCGGTGTGCAGGAAAATCAGCCGCGTGCCCTTGGCGATCCGGCCCGCGACCACCTCGTCATGCAGGGCAAGCAATGCCTTGCCGGTGTACAGCGGTTCGAGGGGGATACCGGCTTCGGCTTCGTGCCGTGCAATGAAATCCAGCAACGCGGGATCGGTCTTCGCGAAGCCGCCACGACTGGCGTCGAGCAAACGGTAACCCTGGGGCTTTTTGCGGTCTATCCCCACGTCCGAGCCTGTCGGTCGCGGACTCACTCTGCCCAAGGGCGCCACAGTCCCTGTGGGAGCGAGCTTGCTCGCGAAAGCTTCAACAATCCCCTCCACATTGCCCTCAACCCCATGAGCTTCGGGCACCGCCATCGCGCCAATCACCTCATGCTGGCCCGCCTCCGCCAGTGCCAATCCCGCCAGCGTTGTGCCGGTGCCACACGCCAGCCACCAGCAATCGTAATCCTCCCACCCCAAATCGCCGAGCTGGCTGCGCGCCTGTTCGACGATTTCAGCGCAGCCCAACGCGCCGTCTAGCCCGCCTCCGCCCTCGGGCACCGGAAACAGATGCGGATAACGCTCGCGCCACGGATCCCAGAAATCCGCGTCATGGCGCGCGCGATACCCGGCGTAACCCAGCCAGTGCAACTCCATGCCGAACGCCTGCAGATCCAGCACCGTCGGCGTCTCGACCGCATGCCCCCGCACCAGCCCGACCGTGGCAAAACCAAAGCGCTTGCCCGCCGCCGCCAGCGCATGCAGGTGATTGGAATGCGCGCCGCCCAGGCTGATAACACCCCGTGCACCGGCTCGCTCAGCCGCCGCCAGATGGTGCTTGAGCTTGAACCATTTATTGCCGCTGATCAGCGGATCGACAAGGTCCAGCCGCAGGATCGCCGCCTCCACGCCCGCTGCCTGGAGCCAGTCAAAATTGAGCGGTTGCAGCGGTGCGGGAGGCAGTGGTGAGGAGAGAGGGAACATGAAATCGATCGGGCAATGGACGGTTCGGGAGTCTAGCACTCGTCGGGCGGGGGTCTCGATTTGGGGGGGCTGTGTAGGGGGATTCTTGTTCTTCATTAGGACGCGTCCGGATCGTGTTTTCGCTATGGAATGACGCTTTGAAAAGCGTCATCTTCGCCCGCCTCAGCCCTCTCTCATGGACGAGTTGATCCGGTCTTCTTCGGACTGGTCAGGGGCGTTTTTCCTGCCAGGGACGCTCGCTCATGTTCAACGTATTGCCGCCTTTTTTCGATCACAGTCGCCATAAACTGGTTGTTTACAGCCTGCCTATCGCCCTCGACGTTTTAGCCTTTGAAGGTGAAGAACAGCTGAGCCGGCCGTTTCTTTATCGCGTGGAATTTACTTCGGTCGAGCAGGACATCGGCGCCGAGCAGATGCTGGGCAAGACAGTTCAATTCAGTCTGCATGCAGCTGCGCATACGTTGCCTGCTCCGATTCGCGGGTTGCCGGTCCCTCGTGTTGAAGCCTTGCGGACGCTGCATGGTGTGGTGACGGGTTTTAAACGGCTTTCCGGTTCGGCTGACGAGGCCCGGTACGAAATTACTTTGCAGCCGCGCCTGGCGTTGCTGGCCCGTGGGCGGCAGTTTCGGATTTATCAGCACCAGTCCGTGCCGCAGATTGTCGAGAGCATCCTGCGGACGCGGCATGATTTTGAGGGGCAGGATTTCTTGTTCTCGCTGGTGCGGGAGTATCCGAAGCGCGAGCAAGTGATGCAGTACGGCGAGAGTGATCTGGCGTTTATTTCGCGGCTGCTGGCTGAGGTGGGGATTTGGTATCGCTTTAGCAACGACGAGCGATTGGGGATCGCGGTCGTCGAGTTTCACGATGATCAGCGGCATTACGTTCGGCCGCGTGTGAGCTTGCCGTTTCGGCCGCAGTCGGGGTTGGGCAGCAGCGGCCAGGATGGGATTTGGGGGCTGCAGGTCAGTCATGAGGTGGTGGAAAAGAACGTTCACTTTCGGGCTTATCACCATCGGGATGCGAACGCATGGCTGGATGGGGATGTGGATCAGACGCGGGGTGACACCACAACTTATGGCGAGGCGTATCACTATGCCGAGCCCTACAGAGTGCTCGGCGACAAGCTGGATCAGGATGAGGATCTGCTGGGGGAAAGCGGGTTTTTCTATGGACGGTTGCGGCATGAGCGGTATCTCAATAACCAGACTCGGCTGACCGGAATTAGCAGCAGCGCTTCGTTGGGATTGGCGCAGGTGCTGGCGATTTCCGGTGGGGCGCCGCAGGCGTTTGAGCCGGGTGCTGTGATCACGCGATTGCATTTGCGTGCAGCGCGGGATCGAAGCTTTGAACTGAGTTTTGAGGCGATTCCGTATTCCGAAAGCGTGTGTTTTCGACCGCCTTTGCTGACAAAGCCTGCGATAGCCGGCACCGTTCCGGCCTGTGTCACCAGCTCGCTGGCCAATGATCCCTATAGCCACATCGACAGCGAAGGCCGCTACAAGGTCAGCTTTCTGTTCGACCGCGACAGCTGGAAACTGGGTGAGGAAAGCCTGTGGTTGCGCCTCGCCCGCCCCTATGCCGGGGATACCCACGGACTGCACCTGCCGCTGATCTGCGGGACCGAGGTGGCGATTGCCTTCGAGCAAGGCGACCCGGACCGGCCCTACATCGCCCATGCCCTGCATGACAGTAGACATCCTGACCATGTGACCCTGCTGCGCAGCGATTACAAACGCAACGTCCTGCGCACGCCCGCCAACAACAAGCTGCGCATGGAAGACGATCGCGGCAAGGAACACATCAAACTCAGCACCGAGCAGAGCGGCAAGAGCCAGCTCAACCTTGGGCATCTGGTCGACAACGATAAGGATAAGCGCGGCGAAGGGTTTGAGTTGCGCACGGATGGCTGGGGCGCGATTCGGGCGGGGCGCGGGCTGTTTATCAGTGCGGATGAACAGACCAAAGCTCACGGTCAGCAGCTCGACATGGACGCTGCGATCGACCAGCTTGAAACCGCGCTTTCCTTGGCCCGCACCATGGCCCAGGCCGCGCGAAGTGCGGGCGCTATCGCCGCAGACACCCGCAGCCATTCGCAACTAAACGACGCGCTGACTCACCTCACCGAACCCGGGCTTCTGCTGCACGCACCGGCCGGCATTGGAGTGGTCACCCCTGAAGCAATCTGCCTGTCCTCCGGTCGCGAAAGTGTCGCCATCACCTCGTCACGCTCAACCGACCTGAGCGCCGGACGCAATATCACCGGCACCGCCGAAGGTGCGATCAGCCTGTGTGCTGTGACCAAGGGGCTGCAACTCAAAGCGGTTCAGGGCGACGTTCAGCTTCACGCGCAAACCGGCGCGTTGCACTCACTGGCTAACAATGACATCAAGATCGAAAGCCTGGCTGGCCGGATCGAAATCAGCGCCCCGGAAGAGCTCCTCCTGAATTGCGGCGGCGCCTTCATCCGCATCAAAGATGGCGAGATCAAGCTGGGCGCGCCGGGGAACATCTATCACCGTGCCGTTTACGTGCTAAAGGGCGGTGCCACCACGCTGACCACCCCGGTGACGCCAATACCTTATGGCTATGGGGCAGGGTACACCCTGGTCGATGCGCAACAGGCCGCCGCCCGTTTCGTCCGTTACCGGATCACCACGCAGGCTGGCGAAGTGTTCAACGGCGTGACCGACAAGGACGGCAGAACCATGCCCGTCCACACGATGCTGCCCGGACGCGTGGCGATCGACTTTCCGCAACCCGAAGAATGGCTGAAGCCGCTCCCCACACCTGAACCTGAGGAGGAAGAAGAGGAAGAGGAAATCACCGAAGGCATCACCTTGCGAATCGGGTTGTTCTTTGACGGGACGGGAAATAACCAGAGCAATGCTGCGGCGACGGCGCAGTGCCGACGGCAGGATCTTGAGAGCTTTAGCAGCGAAGAGCTTGAAAGCATTGCGGCGACGTGCAAGCAGTACGGGTTTGGAGAGTTTGACGGTAGTGCGTTTAACAGCGCGCCTAATAACAGTTACGGGAATGCACCGAGCAATGTGGCGTATTTGTATAACTTGTATCCGGATAACACCGCAACACCAGTCGGTAAGGATTCAGAGATTGGTTATATCAGGGCGTACATCGAAGGCATCGGCACCCGTAGCGGCGGCGAGGATGACGTGCTGATCGGGCAAGCTCTCGGGCAAGGTGAAACGGGCGTGGTGGCGCGGGTCAAAGAGGCGCCTACGTTGATCGAAAGACAGTTAGAGCAGTTCCTCCAAATCAATCCCGGCACAGCTATTCGCACCGTTGAATTCGACGTCTTCGGTTTCAGCCGCGGAGCCGCGGCTGCACGGCATTGCGCTAACGAAGTCCTTAAGCCTCATCGTGGGGTATTCAGCGAGCTGCTTGTCGGGGGGCGCGCTAGTCTATTAAGAAGTCTCGACTCGGCCGCTGATGTATGCATCAATTTGGTCGGCCTGTTCGATTCCGTTGCAGCCATCTCAGACCCACTACATGGCGACTTCAGCCCAGGCAATGACATTAATCGTGGCGTCAATCTCTACCTGCCACCTGACTGCGCTCGGCAGGTTATCCACCTTCAAGCGCTCGACGAATATCGCGCCGACTTTTCTCTCAATAATGTTCACCACACGCACCTTCAGATAGGTCTGCCGGGCGCTCACTCCGATGTCGGCGGGGGCTATCTCCCACGCGCGCGAGAAAAGTTGTGGATGACGCAGCCCTGCATAGCCAGCGTTCCGACCGGTCAAAGGGTTGAATCCCACGCCGCCTGGGCCCGTGCAGAGGCGGACGCCAAGGCATTGCGCGAATCAGGCGTGGCGCGCGATGGCTACGTTGCGGTGAAAGCCTGGCCTGCAGCAACTAACCCTCGCGGCAAAGCTGAGCCGGTCATGCAGGACTACTGGATAACCGTAATCCTTGAACGCCCGGTGCATGGCGAACTGAGCCTGATTGCATTGCGTGTCATGCGTGAGCTGGGTGTGCGTCATGGAGTGCCATTTGACGTCATCACTGATACGGACAAACGCTTCAAGTTACCGGATGAACTCATGCCCATCGCCCAGCGGATTTTGCAGCAGGTAATGACCGACCGGCTCGTGCGACTTGACCCTGCGCAAGAGGCATTGCTCCGAGCACGTTACATCCACCTGTCCGCGCACTGGACCCCTGAGGGTCCCTTTCTATTGAGCAAACCGGCACCGCTCAAACGTCGCAACGTGCATCTCAACCGTCCGCAAAAAGGTTATCCAGAATGAAGCGCCTTATCTTCGCAATGGGGCTGCTTATTAGTCTGAGTGCTTGCGCAAGTGTACCAAGATTGCCGCCTGCCCCGAGGTTGCCATATCCAGCCTGGTACATAGGTTTCGCCGCCCCGAAGCACATGGAAGTCTGGGTTGAGAGCGTCGACGTACTGGACACGCGTCGACTCGCATTCTTTAGGGTGCACGGCGGGGTCGCAAGTTATACAGGGAAAGTCCAGGGCTGGCACCAAGGGGGAACAGGAGGCAAACCTATAAACAACGTTGACTTGCCAGAGCTGATCTTTTTGCGATGGCAGTCACTAGTAGAGCCGCAGGCTTACAAGATCAAAATACAGATACCACAGTGGGTGCGAGATGAGATGGTTCGTCCGGAACGAGCGTTTTGTCTGGTCCCAAATGATTGGAAGGACGACTACCGGAATGTCATAACCTTAGGCATGGCCCCAGCAGGGATCGTCAAAGTATGGGTTGGTGGGCCATGCCTGGGGTTCAAAGAAGTCGGCCGCTACCTAGCTAAAGTCGAGCCCCTCGGCCCCAACCAAGACGGAAAAGGGCTGTTTTACCGAGCACCAAATCCAGAAGCACAAGCCTGGATAGATCAGCACGGCATTCCCTATGGCAGTTGGTAACTCGGCCATGAGTGCTAACAAGGAGCATCACGGCACGCCACGGCTAGCGCACTTGCGGCTTTGTTCAAGGCTTCCATTTGTAGACCGGGTTTCCCAAATGAGGCGTCTGGTCTTTGCGGTCGGATTCCTGATCAGCTTGAGTGCCTGTGCAACGGGAGGGTCAGTACCCCCGCCCGTCAAGCTGCCCTATCCGGCGTGGTATGTAGGCTTCGCCGCGCCAAGGCACATGGAGGTGTGGGTAAAAAGCGTCGATGTGCTCGATCAGCGGGGATACGTTTTTTTTAACGTACATGCCGGAGTCGCCGGTTACACGCGAAAGCCCGAGGGTTGGCATAAAGGCACATCAGGCGGCAAACCCATCAACAACGTTGACTTACCAGACCAACTCCTTCTGCGTTGGCAGTCACTAGTGGAGCCTCAAGCTTACAAAATCACCATCCGGATACCGCAGTGGGTACGCGATGAAATGGTACGGCCAGAGCGGGTCTACTGCCGCGGCTCTAAAGAGTGGATAGAAGACTACCGATTCGCGATTACGTTGGGAATGGCGCCGGGAGGTATCGTTAAAGTGTGGGTTGGCGGGCCATGCCTGGGCTTCAAAGAAGTCGGCCGCTTTCAAGCCAAAATCGAACCCCGCGGCCCGTATCTAAACAATAAAGGGCTGTTCTACCGACCACCAAACCCAGCCGCCCAAGCCTGGATCGACCAGCACGGAATCCCCTACGGCAGCTGGTAATCCCCCTCAACCGCCAGAGTCCCCTCAGACCCTGGCAGCGCGCGATCCAACCCCGTCAAACCCACCCGCAACATCACCCGTCAGAAACCAGCTCCTTACAACCCCGCCGCCAACCGCGACCCCTGATCAATCGCCCGTTTGGCATCCAGTTCGGTCGCCACATCAGCCCCGCCAATCAGATGCACGCTCTGCCCCGCCGCCTTTAGCCCGTCATACAGTTCACGCAGCGGATCCTGCCCGGCGCAGATCACCACGTTGTCCACCGGCAGCAGTTTCTCCTCGCCGTCAGCCCCGATACGAATATGCAGACCCGCATCGTCGATCTTCAAATACTCCACGCTGTTGAGCATCTGCACCTGTTTGTTCTTGAGGCCCGTGCGATGAATCCAGCCCGTGGTCTTGCCCAAGCCGTCGCCGACTTTAGTGGCCTTGCGCTGCAGCAGGAACACCTGACGCGCCGGTGCATGGGGATGAGGCTTGATCCCGGCCACGCCACCCCGCGCTTGCAGCTGGGTGTCGATGCCCCACTCGTCCCAGAACGCGTCGCGATCCAGGCTGGTATAGACGCCCTGGTGGACGAGGTATTCCGACACGTCAAAGCCAATGCCGCCCGCGCCGATCACGGCGACGGACTTGCCCACCGGCTTGCGGCCGAGGATCACGTCGAGGTAGCTCAACACTTTGGGGTTGTCGACGCCGGGGATGGCGGGCGTGCGGGGCGCGATGCCGGTGGCCAGAATCACTTCGTCATAGCCCTTGCCAAGCAGGTCATCGACAGTGACGCGGGTGTTCAGGCGCAGGTCGACGCCGGTGGTTTGCAGCTTGCGGCCGAAGTAGCGCAGGGTTTCGAAGAACTCTTCCTTGCCCGGAATGCGCTTGGCGATGTTGAACTGCCCGCCGATTTCGCTGGCCGAGTCGAACAGCGTCACCTCATGCCCGCGCTGGGCCGCAACAGTCGCGGCAGCGAGGCCGGCAGGACCGGCGCCAATGACGGCGATTTTCCGGACCTGGGTGACCGGCAGGTAATTGAGCTCGGTTTCATGACAGGCGCGAGGGTTGACCAGGCAGCTGGTGAGCTTGCCGCCGAAGGTGTGGTCGAGGCACGCCTGGTTGCAGCCGATACAGGTGTTGATCTCGTCGCTGCGACCGGCCGCGGCCTTGTTGACGAATTCCGGGTCGGCGAGAAACGGGCGCGCCATGGAGACCATGTCGGCGTCGCCTTCGGCCAGCACCTGCTCGGCGACCTCGGGGGTGTTGATGCGGTTGGTGGTGATCAGCGGGATCGACACCGAGCCGCGCATTTTCGCGGTCACTTTGGCGAACGCCGCGCGCGGCACCTTGGTGGCGATGGTCGGAATGCGCGCTTCGTGCCAGCCAATGCCGGTGTTGATCAGCGTGGCGCCCGAACGCTCGATGGCCTGGGCCAGTTGCACCACTTCTTCCCAAGTGCTGCCACCCTCGATCAGGTCGAGCATCGACAGGCGATAAATGATGATGAAACTCGGGCCGACGGCTTCACGCACGCGGCGCACGATCTCCACCGGCAGGCGCATACGGTTTTCGTAGCTGCCGCCCCAACGGTCGGTGCGATGGTTGGTGTGGGCGACGAGAAACTGGTTAATGAAATAGCCTTCGGAGCCCATGATTTCGACGCCGTCGTACTCGGCGGTCTGAGCCAGGGTCGCGCAGGTGACGAAATCCTGAATCTGCTTCTCGATGCCCTCTTCGTCCAGTTCTTTGGGCTTGAAGGGGTTGATCGGCGCCTGGATCGCGCTCGGTGCCACCTGCTTGGGGCTGTAGGCGTAACGCCCGGCGTGGAGGATCTGCATGCAGATCTTGCCGCCTGCTTCGTGCACGGCTTTGGTGACAACCTGATGATTGGCCGCCTCTTCCGGCGTCGACAGCTTGGCCGCCCCCGAATACACCCCGCCTTCAGCGTTCGGGGCGATACCGCCGGTGACCATCAGGCCGACCCCGCCCCGTGCGCGCTCGGCGAAATACACCGCCATGCGCTCGAATCCGCCCGGCTTCTCTTCAAGCCCGGTATGCATGGAGCCCATCAGTGTGCGGTTGCGCAGCGTGGTGAAACCCAGGTCCAGGGGAGCGAGCAAGTGCGGGTAGTGGGGGGCGGCCATAAAAACTCCATCGAGCATCATCACGGGGTGCGGGCGCTCTGTGGCGCCCGTCGAATCAGTCAGGGCCTTGGACGAGCACCCGGTACATGACGCAAACAGTAAACAGCAGCCCGGCCATGCTCAATGACTGGAAGTGACAAATCAATGATCAAGCAGTGCACCACATCGTTCGTCGGGCCACCCTCCAGACTTGGATTTAGCCGCCGATAGCCACACGACGACCTTGCCGCACCGCCCCGATGGCTGAGCAATGTCCTTCTTCTCAACACCTCGGCAGGACGCAACTAATGAGCTGGATCAATGATGCAAAAATTTCAACCAAGTTGATCACAGGCTTCGTGCTGTGCGCATTCATCACCTTGGGAGTAGGCGTGCTCGGAAGCCGTGGCGTGTCCGACCTGTCGGAAAGCCTGAAACTGGTGTTCAGCAATAACCTGGTGTCCGTCGCAAAAACCGGCGAGGCCAGAACCAACGCCGTAGGGCAAAGCCGCGATCTGTATCGGTTATACACGGCCACTGCCGCCGGCATGCCCCAGGGCGTGAGGGACGAAGTGATTGCCTCAATGAACGCCAATCAGCAGCAGAGCGAAAAAGCGTTCGCCGAATACCGCAAGACCCCGCTCGCCGACGATGAGCGCGCGGCGGGCGATCAGATGGAAAAGGACTGGCCGATCTACCAGGCGCTGGTCCAGAAATACCTCGGCCTCATGAAGGCCGGCGACCTTGATAGCGGCCGCGCGTTGTTGTTCGGCGATCTTCAGACGGCCTACAACGTGGTGCTCGATGAGCTGACCCTCATAGTTAACTCCAATAACCGGCAGATTGGCGAAGGCGCCGAGGATGCCGCCCGCATGGAGTCCTCCGCCAAGACCGCGCTGTACATCGGCATCGGCATTGCCTTTCTGGCGGCGATTCTGCTGGGCATGTTCATCAGTCGTCTGATCAGCCGTCCTATTGCTTATGCGGTCGCTAGCGCGCGGAGCATCGCCGGCGGTGACCTGACGCAACCCGTCGTCAGCACCGGCCGCGATGAAGCCGGGCAATTGCTGACGGCGCTGGGCGAAATGCAGGGCAGCCTGAAAAGCACCATTCAGCAGATTGCCGATGCGTCCAATCAACTGGCCTCCGCCGCAGAAGAGCTGACCACCGTCAGCGATAACGGCAGCAGAGGGTTGGTCCGCCAGAACGACGAAATCCAGCAGGCCGCGACCGCCGTTACGGAAATGACTTCCGCTGTGGAAGAAGTGGCGCGCAACGCCGTGTCCACGTCCGACGCGTCCCGAACCACCAGCAAACAGGCCAGCGACGGTCGTGACCAGGCCCGTGGCGCGGTCGAAGCCATTAACAGCGCGACCACCGAAATCGCCACCTCGACCAACATGGTCCGCGACCTCGCCGTGCAGGTGCGGGACATCGGCAAGGTCCTAGACGTGATTCGCGGCATTGCCGAACAAACCAACCTGCTGGCCTTGAACGCCGCCATCGAAGCCGCCCGTGCCGGTGAACAGGGCCGAGGCTTTGCCGTGGTTGCCGACGAAGTCCGGGCCTTGGCTGCACGCACCCAGGCCTCAACCGGTGAAATCGAAGGCATGATCAACAGCGTCCAGGCCAGCGCCGATCAGGCGGTGGGGGCGATGGGCAAAAGTCAGGCGCTGGTGACCGACACCCAAGCGCTGGCCCAGGCAACGGGTCGCGCACTGGAGCAGATCGCCGACGGCATCGCCCAGATCAACGAACGCAACATGGTCATCGCCACCGCCTCTGAAGAGCAGGCGAATGTCGCGCGTGAGGTGGACCGCAATCTGGTGAACATCCAGGACCTGTCTACCCAGACGGCGGCCGGTGCGCACCAGACCAACGCATCGACCCAGGATCTTTCCCGCCTGGCCGTTTCGTTCAACACGCTGGTCAGCCGCTTCCGCCTGTAAAACGCATCGCCCGTGATGCCTGCAAATCGCAGGCATCGCGGTTGATCCATACAGCGCAGGCGGCCGCCGATGCCGCCTCGCTTGAACCCATTCGCCGAATGGCCGCTCTGGCCGTTGGCAAACCTTCTCCAAAGCAGCGTTTTGCCGTAGCCTTCCGGCAACGTCATCGCGCCCTCCGCGCTTTCTTCCCAGAGGCAGCTCTCCTTTCTTCATGCGCAAAGTTCTCGGCTCACTTACCGCTGCGGTGCTGGTGATTCTTCTCGTCAGCTACGGGCTGTGGACGGGCAAGCGTCATGTCGGGCATTACCTGACGGACCTGCGCATTCAGCTGGTGATCAACGACGGGCAACCCGGCGAACGCGGCAACCTGCTGGGCATTCAGCCCGAGTTGTTCCCTTCCGATTATTCGAGTGCCAAACGCCTGCATCGCAAGCTGGCGTCGTACCTGGTCCAGGCCCGCGACCATGGGCTGCTCAACGATAAAACCATTGTGGTGCTGCCCGAGCACATCGGCACCTGGTTGTTGGCGGTGGACGAAAAAGCCCAGTTCTACCAGGCCACCACCTTCGACGAGGCGATGAACTGGCTGGCGTTCAGTAATCCGTTGCTGTTCATCGACGCAGTGATTCACGCGCGGGGCAGCAGCCGCTTCGAGGACGCACGCCTGCGCATGAAGGCGCACAGCATGGCGCAGGATTATCAGAACGTGTTCGGCGGGCTGGCGAAGGAGTTCGGCGTGACGCTGGTGGCCGGCTCGATCGTGCTGCCCAGCCCGCACGTGGAAAACGGCGAACTGCACATCGGCCGCGGCGCGCTCTATAACAGCAGCCTGGTGTTCGGCCCCGACGGCCTGCCCTTGGGACAGCCCCAGCGTCAGTTGTTCCCGGGCTGGAACCAGCGGGGTTACATCCGTCCTGGCAAGGACGCGCCGCTCAACGTGATCGACACCCCGGCCGGCCGTTTGGCGACATTGATCGGCAGCGACAGCTGGTACCCCGACAATTACGCGCGACTCAACGCGAGCGGCGTCGAGCTGATTGCAGTACCGGCCTACGTCGCCGGCACGTACGGCTGGACGCAACCTTGGCGCAGCGACAAGCATGACGCGCTGGCGGCCCATTTGAATCTGGGGGCCAAACCGATCACCCAGGGTGAAGCCTGGCGCCGACTGGCCCTGACACCGGCCAGCACGGCGAAGGCCGGCGTCAGCGTGTTCATGGGCGGCCAGTTCTGGGACCAGGGCAGCGCCGGCCACAGTTTCGCCAGTCGCGGCGGGCAAAGCGTCGCCGAGCAGTCCATCAGCGCTGCCCCGAAAGGCGTTCGCCCCGGGCATGGCGCCCGCCTGATCAATCTGTGGTTGTAATCGATGACCTCCCCTCGTGTGCGTCTGGGCGATCTGTCCGTGGGGTTCGTCCACAGCCTCGCCGACGCTGTTCGCAACGAAGGCCAGGACCCGCAACCGCTGCTGCAGCAATACGGCCTGGATGCCGCACGACTCGGTGAGGCCGGCGCCCGGCTGTCGATCCCGCGCTACATGCGCCTGGGCCATGGGGCCATCGAGCTGACCGGCATGCCTGCCTTGGGCCTGCGGATGGGCCAATCCAGCCGTCTGAGCCACGCCGGTCTGGCGGGCATCACGGCTGCGCAGGCGCCGACCGTGCGCGAAGCGGCGCGCACGCTGATTCGTTTTGAACCGCTGTACGGCTCGAATTATCGCGGCCAGTCGAGCCTGCACGAAGACAGCGACGGCGCCTGGCTGCGCTTCTATTCCATCAGCCCGTACAACGGCTACAACCGCTTCGTGGTGGATTCGATCCTCAGCGGCTGGCTGCACCAGCTGTCGACGCTGAGCGGGACGACGCTGATAGCCGAACGTCTGGAGATCGAGTTCGACGCCCCCGCCTACGCCGCTGAATACGCCGCGCTCTGCGAGCAGCCGGTCGGTTTCGCGGCGGGCGTCAATCAGCTGCGCCTCAACCAGCGTCAGCTGGGCCTGCGCAACCCCGACCACGTGCCGAGTACCTGGCGGCATCTGCTGCAGGTGTGTGAACGGGAACTCGAACAACTCACCCGAACCCGCAGCCTGCGCGAGCGCATCACCCAATTGCTGGGGCCGTTGTTGAATGGGGGGCGGGAGCCGGATCTCGAAGAAGTGGCCGCGCGACTGAAGCTGCCGATCTGGACCCTGCGCCGCAAGCTGGCGGACGAGGGCACACAGTTCCGTGCGATCCTCAATGACACCCGGCGCGACCTCGCCATGACCTACATCCGGGACACCGAACTGGCCTTTGGCGAAATTGCCTACTTATTGGGATTTGCGTCAGCAGAAGCCTTTCAGCGGGCCTTCAAACGCTGGACCGAACAGACGCCCGGTGCGTTTCGTCGCAGCCAGCGCCAGTCGCTCTGACTGGCAGGCGTGGGTTTTCCTACAACTCGGTGGCGTCTTCTGCGGGTTCCAGCGGGTCCATCTCGTAGGCCTGGTATTCCAGCAGTTCTTCTTGGTACTCGTCCATTTTTGCGCCCTCGTGGCGGGTTCTTGTGATCGATGGGGTTCTTGTGTCGCTGAGTCATTCAGCTGCAGATTCACTGACTACGAACCCAACCCTAAAGTGCCCTCATGAACAAAAAATGAAGGCCCGTTGAACAGTAGACGCGCACGGATAAACGGCGACGGCCCAAGGGATTGTTAACCTTGCCTGGGTCTGGCATTTGTTTTTTCCTGACTGTCAGTTTTTGAGCGATGACGGCGTCGCCCACTTGACGACTGCGCCGTGTTCGCCATAGTCTCGACGCCATGAACGCATCCCAGCATTTCTTCGGCCCGATAATTATTACCGCCATTCCAGTCATGGCGGGTTAGCCGACGTTTGCACCCAACCCGCCCTAGAGGCGGGTTTTTTCTTTCTGTCTCCCGGGCCAAAAACCACATCAGGAGCCAGACATGATCATTCGCCCTTCCCTCGCCTGCTTCGCCGCCCGCCTGATCATCCCAAGCCTTCCGACGAGGCCCTCACGATGAGTCAGCCACCGGCCTACCCGCTCGTTCAGGGCGACCTGCTCAATCACTACGTTAAAAAGATCCTCAACTCCCGCGTGTACGACGTTGCCGTGGAAACCCCGCTGCACGCCGCTCGCCAGCTCTCCGAGCGCCTTGGCAACAACGTCCTCCTAAAGCGCGAGGACCTCCAGCCGGTGTACTCCTTCAAGATTCGTGGCGCGTACAACAAGCTGGCGCAGCTGAGCCCGGAAGAACTGGCGCGGGGCGTGGTGACGGCGTCGGCGGGCAACCATGCCCAAGGCCTGGCGCTGGCGGCGAAGACGTTGGGCGTGTCGGCCACCATCGTGATGCCGAAGACGACCCCCGAGATCAAGGTCGAAGGCGTGCGCTCCCGGGGCGGAAAGGTCGTACTGCACGGCGACTCGTTTCCCGAAGCGCTGGCGTATTCGCTGAAGCTGGTCGAGGAACATGGCTACGTCTACGTCCACCCCTACGACGACCCTGACACCATTGCCGGGCAAGGCACTGTGGCGATGGAAATCCTGAGCCAGCATCAGGGGCCACTGGACGCGATCTTTGTGCCGGTGGGTGGTGGCGGGTTGATTGCCGGCATTGCGGCCTACGTCAAATACCTGCGCCCGGAAATCAAGGTGATCGGCGTCGAGCCGGATGACTCGAACTGCCTGCAACAGGCCATGGCCTACGGCGAGCGCGTGGTGCTGCAACAGGTCGGGCTGTTTGCCGATGGCGTGGCGGTGGCGCAGATCGGGCAGTACACCTTCGACATCTGCAAGGATTACGTCGACGAAGTCATCACCGTCAGCACCGATGAAATCTGTGCGGCGATCAAGGACATCTACGACGACACCCGCTCGATCACCGAGCCCGCCGGCGCGCTGGGCGTGGCCGGGATCAAGAAGTACACCGAACAGTACGAAGTCGCCGGGCAGACGTTTGTCGCCATCGACTCTGGCGCCAACGTCAACTTCGACCGCCTGCGCCATGTGGCCGAGCGCGCTGAGCTGGGCGAAGGCCGCGAAGCAATCATTGCCGTGACCATCCCGGAACAGGCGGGCAGCTTCAAGGCCTTCTGCGAGGCCATCGGTAAGCGGCAGATCACCGAATTCAACTACCGCTACCACACCGACCGCGAGGCGCACATCTTCGTCGGCGTGCAGACCCACCCCGACACGGATCCCCGCAAAGCCCTGATCTCGAGCCTGACGGAACAGGGTTTTCCGGTCCTGGACCTGACCGACAACGAACTGGCCA
The DNA here is from genome assembly GCF_053903055.1 of Pseudomonas sp. AK106. Classification (NCBI taxonomy): domain Bacteria; kingdom Pseudomonadati; phylum Pseudomonadota; class Gammaproteobacteria; order Pseudomonadales; family Pseudomonadaceae; genus Pseudomonas; species Pseudomonas sp. AK106. The sequence continues at coordinate 1,721,760 of NZ_CP096426.1, read as the reverse complement.
AGCTGCATTTACGGCACATGGTCGGCGGGCATTCGGAGCGGGTCAGCGACGAGGTGGTGCTGCGCTTTGAATTCCCCGAGCGGCCGGGTGCGCTGTTCAACTTCCTGAACAAGCTCGGCGGGAAATGGAATATTTCGATGTTCCACTACCGCAACCACGGTGCGGCGGATGGCCGAGTGGTGGCGGGATTGGTGGTGCCGGAAGATGAGCGACATCTGGTGCCGCAGGCGCTGGCGGAAATCGGTTATCCGTATTGGGACGAAACCAGGAATCCGGCGTACAAACTGTTTTTGGGGTGATGCGGCTACGAATGACACCGAAGATCTGCAGGCCCAGCGCACCCTTGTGGGAGCGAGCTTGCTCGCGAAGAGTTCAGTACAGCCATTAAATCTCCAGTGGCTGAAATGACCTCTTCGTGAGCAAGGTGGAGCGCCACCCCGGTCACTCCCACAGCTTTTGCGTTTGCTGCACGTGCGATGTCAGCACGCGGGGCCTCTGCTGGGAATTAGCAGAATAACTCACTGCGCCGGCGTTGATTCTACCGCTGGCGCAGCGCTCGGCTCGGTGGTCGTTGCCGGCGCAGGCGTTGTGGCAGGCGCGGCCTCGGCAGGCGCCGCTGTTTCGGTTTTCAACGGTTCCGCCTCGGCAGGCGCAGGCATCGGCTCGCTGCTCTGCTCGGCAGCGGCCGCAGGTGGGGTCGCAGGGGTCGCCAGTGGCGCTGGTGCGACGGGCGTAGTGGGTGCAGGCGCCGCTGCAGCAGGTGCAGCGGCCGGCTTTTGCTCCGTCAACGCCGCCGGCTTGCCTGGCACCGGCTCAGGCATGCCCAGATCGGTTTTAGGCTTCTCTTCAATGTGTGCAGCCTTCTTTAATTCAGGCGGCAGGAAATTTTCCACCAGCGCGAAGAAGCGATCATAGAACTTGGGCGACGCCACGGTTTCACTGGCGACCTTGACCATCGAGTCGTCGGTCGAACCAATCGGCATCGAGACCGAGCCCAGCACGCCAACCCCCAGGCTGGCGGAGTTATTGACCTTCTTCAACGCATAGCGATCCTGCAGCGCATTGGCGAACATCGTGGTCCGTTTATCAGCACTGCCGTCCGGCGCACACACCACGTTGAAGCTGATCTCCATGTGGGTTTCGCCGGTTTGCTGAAAGCTCTTATGGCCGCTGATCACTTTCGGATCGCTGCTGGTAATGATGTAGCCCTGACTCAACAGCGCCCTTCGGGCCGCTTCGCAGGTGGCGGCATCCGAGACCGGGTAGCTGCGGGAGAATGTCCCGGCATCGTCGAAATTCTCATGCTCATAGACCGTCGGTTTCTTCGACGAGCAGCCTGCGGCAGCCAGCAGGGTGATGACCCAGCATGCGGTACGAAAGCTCAGTAATTTAGGCATCAAACATCCTGGGGCAATTGGTCGACTGAAAGTGGACCGGAGAAAACGCCGGTAAGTCTGCAACAAGCCTGCCATGGGATCAACGCAGAGTTTGCAACCGTGTGGATACATCGAAACGGCAACCGTGAACGGGGCCTGTACGCGTGGGCCTGTCAAGGCAGCGCAGGTTGCGCTGATCAGACTGCAACGGGGTCGGAAAAGTCGCCCCACCGGGGCTGGCGTCCATCAGTCGACGGCTGCAGGCCCGGCATGCCCTGCGCCTCAGACCTCGCCGTGCACCAGTTTCACCCCGAGGAACTCCAGCGCCCGCCAATAGCCGGGGTAGGTTTTGCCAACGCACTCCGGATCCTGAATCCGCACCCCTGCCACCTTCAGACCGGCCAGCGCGAAACACATGGCAATGCGGTGGTCGGAATGGGTATTGATCAGCGCGTGACTGCTGGTGCCCGCCAGACTCGGATCAGCGGCAACCAACAGATCATCGCCTTCTACCGAGGCCAGCCCGGCCCGAACCTGATTCAGACCATCGTGCAGCGCCTGTACGCGATCGCATTCCTTGACGCGCAGGTTGGCCAGGTCAACGAAGCGCACAGGCGTCTCGTTGAAGGCCGCCAGCACCGCCAGCGTAGGAATCGCGTCCTGCATCTGTGAGCCGTTTATGACCGCAGGCATCTTCGGAAACTGCGCGATCACTTCCATGGCCTTGGCGTCTGGCTGAGTGAACGCCTCCCCCGCCACGCCCAAGTCGATCTTGCCGCCGGTCAGCGCCTCGGCAGCCCACAGATAGGTCGCAGCCGAAGCATCGGGCTCGATCTGGTAATCGCAGGCGGTGTAGCCCGTCGGGGCAACGCGCCACAACGCGTCATCCAGCACCTCGACCTCAGCGCCGAACGCACGCATGCAGGCGATGGTCAGGTCGATGTAACCGCGCGCGCCGATTTCCTTGCCGGTCAGCGCCACTTCAATCGGTGCATCGCCACAGGCCGCCACCATCAACAGCGCGGAGACGTACTGACTGGACAGGCCGCCGTCGATTTCGAAGCGAGTGGCGGTAATCGAACCCGTCCCGCGCACCACGACCGGAGGGCAACCGGTGGCGCTTTCCGCGATCAGGCCGCCTTTGCGTAGCGCCTCCAGCAACGGGCCGATCGGGCGCTTCTGCATGTAGTGATCGCCGTCCAGCGTGACGCTGCCATTCACCGTGCCGACCGCCGCTGTCAGGAACCGCACCGCCGTGCCGGCATTGCCGAGGAACAGCGCGTCCTGGGGGACTTCAAGTTGCCCACTGCTGGTGACGACGAAGCTGGTGTCGTCCGGCTCTTCGATGGTCACGCCCATTTGCCGCAGGGCGTTGGACATATGGCGGGTGTCGTCGCTTTTCAGCGCGCCACGCAGGTGGCTGGTGCCCTTGGCGAGTGCAGCCAGAAGCAGCGCGCGGTTGGTGATGGACTTCGAGCCGGGCGGCGACACATGGCCCGTCAGCGGTACGCCCGGCGGGATGACAGTGATGGTTTGGTTCATGCCCATGGTCCAGCTCTCCAAATTCGAAATCAGGCACCGCACAGCGCCGCGTTAACAGCCGGCGATCATGGCATTTATCGCCGAGCTCTGCAGCATCCAGCGCGACAGGCGAAGCGTTCGCTAAATCGCAGGCACAAAAAAAGCGATCCAGGGATCGCTTTCTCTGTTGCTTCAAGGCGTTCAAGGGCCTCGAAGCGATGTATGGCGCAGCGGACGGGACTCGAACCCGCGACCCCCGGCGTGACAGGCCGGTATTCTAACCGACTGAACTACCGCTGCTTGTCGCACAGACTTTCATCTGCTTAACGCTGTTGAAACCGACCCTTGGGCCTGCTTCGTAAAACACTGAATGAAAACCTAGGCTTTCAATCTCGAACCGGGAAGACCCGATTCGGAAAATATGGCGCAGCGGACGGGACTCGAACCCGCGACCCCCGGCGTGACAGGCCGGTATTCTAACCGACTGAACTACCGCTGCGCATTGCGTGGACTTTCGTCCTGCTGAATCTCAGTATCCTTCAGCGTCTGGTGTTGCTGTGAAACACTCAACGATGGTGGGTGATGACGGGATCGAACCGCCGACCCTCTGCTTGTAAGGCAGATGCTCTCCCGGCTGAGCTAATCACCCTTGCTTCGCTGAGGCCGCGAAATTTACGCAGGTGATGAACCTAAGTCAATAGCCTGCTTGAAGTTTTTTTAAAAAGAGCCATTTTTCGCAGCAGGCACGAAGCTGCACATCGCAAACAAAAAAGCGAGCCCCAGGGCTCGCTTTCGTGTTCGGACACCCCGCTTACAAGGCAGCCAGACCCCGTGCGAGATCCGCTTGCAGGTCTGCGACGTCCTCCAGCCCTACCGCGACGCGGATCAGACTGTCACGAATGCCGGCCGCCTCACGCTCTTGCGGCGACAGCCGACCGTGGGAGGTGGTGCTCGGATGAGTAATAGTGGTCTTGGTATCGCCCAGGTTCGCGGTGATCGAGATCAATCGCGTGGCATCAATGAAACGCCATGCGCCGTCCTTGCCACCCTTCACCTCAAAACTCACCACCGCGCCGAACGCCGTCTGTTGACGCTTGGCCAATGCATGTTGCGGGTGACTCTCGAGACCGGAGTAATGCACCTTCTCGATGCCCTCCTGCTGTTCGAGCCACTGCGCCAGTTCCAGAGCGCTCTGGCAATGGGCACGCATGCGGATTTTCAGGGTTTCGAGCCCCTTGAGGAACAGCCAGGCGTTGAACGGGCTCAGGCTGGGGCCAGCAGTGCGCAGGAAGCCGACGACTTCTTTCATCAGCTCGCTACGACCGACCACCACGCCACCCATGGCGCGGCCTTGTCCGTCGATGAACTTGGTCGCCGAGTGCACGACCACGTCCGCCCCCATGCGCAGCGGTTGCTGCAGGGCCGGAGTGCAGAAGCAGTTATCGACCACCAGCAGCGTGCCCTTGGCGTGGGCGATTTCCGCCAGCCCGTTGATGTCGACCAGCTCCGCCAACGGGTTGGAAGGCGATTCGACAAACAGCATTTTGGTGTTCGGCTTGATCGCCGCGTCCCAGCCGGACAATTCGGCGAGGGGGACGTAATCGACCTCCACCCCGAAGCGTTTGAAATACTTTTCAAACAGGCTGATGGTCGAACCGAACACGCTCTTCGACACCAGCACGTGGTCGCCGGCGCTGCAGAAGCTCATCACCGTGGCGAGGATGGCGGACATCCCCGTGGAGGTCGCCACCGCCTGCTCGCCGCCTTCCAGCGCGGCCATGCGCTCTTCGAACGAGGCCACGGTCGGGTTGGTGTAGCGCGAATAGACGTTGCCGGGGATCTCACCGGCGAAGGTCGCGGCCGCCTCGGCTGCCGTGCGGAACACGTAGCTGGACGTGAAAAACAGTGGATCGCTGTGCTCGCGTTCCGGCGTGCGGTGCTGACCGGCACGTACCGCGAGGGTGTCGAAACCGACGCCCTCGAGATCGCTGTCCAGTCGACCGGCATCCCATTCCTGAGTCATGCCGCCTGCTCCTTGTCTGGATTAATTGTTGTACAGGTCGATGATCGCGCTCACCGCCTGAGTCTTGACCTTGGAGGCGTCGTTGCGCGCCTGCTCGATCTTGTTCAGGTAGTGCTCGTCGATGTCACCGGTCACGTACTTGCCGTCGAAGACCGAACAGTCGAAGTTGTCGATCTTGATCTTTTTGCTGCCACTCACCGCCTCGATCAGGTCGTTCAGGTCCTGATAGACCAGCCAGTCGGCACCGATGAGGTCGGCCACGTCCTGGGTGGAACGGTTGTGAGCGATCAGCTCGTGGGCACTCGGCATGTCGATGCCGTAGACGTTGGGGAAGCGCACAGCCGGGGCCGCGGAACAGAAATACACGTTCTTGGCGCCGGCTTCGCGGGCCATCTGGATGATCTGCTTGCACGTGGTGCCGCGAACGATGGAGTCATCCACCAGCATCACGTTCTTGCCACGGAATTCCAGCTCGATCGCGTTAAGCTTCTGGCGCACGGATTTCTTCCGCGCGGCCTGGCCCGGCATGATGAACGTGCGGCCGATGTAGCGGTTCTTGACGAAGCCTTCGCGGAATTTCACGCCCAGGTGGTTCGCCAGTTCCAGCGCCGCCGTACGGCTGGTGTCCGGAATCGGGATGACCACGTCGATGTCGTGATCAGGACGCTCGCGCAGGATCTTGTCGGCCAGCTTCTCGCCCATGCGCAGACGCGCCTTGTAGACCGAGATGCCGTCGATGATTGAATCAGGACGCGCCAGGTAGACGTGCTCGAAAATGCACGGGGCGTATTTCGGGTTGGTGGCGCACTGGCGGGTGTGCAGCTTGCCGTCTTCGGTGATGTACACCGCTTCGCCCGGGGCGAGGTCACGAATCAGGGTGAAGCCAAGCACGTCCAGGGAAACGCTTTCGGACGCGATCATGTACTCGACGCCTTCGTCGGTGTGACGCTGACCGAAGACGATCGGGCGGATGGCATCCGGGTCGCGGAAGCCGACAATGCCGTAACCGGTGATCATCGCCACGACCGCGTAACCGCCACGGCAACGCTTATGCACGTCAGTGACGGCCGCGAAGATGTCTTCTTCGGTCGGTTGCAACTTGCCGCGCACGGCCAGCTCGTGGGCGAACACGTTGAGCAGCACTTCGGAATCGGAATTGGTGTTGACGTGGCGCAGGTCGGATTCGTAAATCTCCTTGGCCAGTTGCTCGACGTTGGTCAGGTTGCCGTTATGCGCCAGGGTGATGCCGTAAGGCGAGTTGACGTAGAACGGCTGGGCTTCGGCCGACGTCGAGCTGCCCGCCGTTGGGTAACGTACGTGACCAATGCCCATGTGCCCGACCAGGCGCTGCATATGGCGCTGGTGGAACACGTCACGAACCAGACCGTTGTCCTTGCGTAGAAACAACCGGCCGTCATGGCTGGTCACGATACCGGCAGCGTCCTGGCCGCGGTGCTGGAGGACGGTGAGCGCGTCATAAAGCGCCTGATTGACGTTCGATTTGCCGACGATACCGACGATGCCACACATGCGACACAACCTCTACTTAGTGGAACTGGATTTACCGAGCACTTCCGGCGGCGTTGTAGGCGGCAGGAGGTGATCCTTGAACGGGATGTCAACAGGTACGCTGACTCCGCTGGCTAGCCACTTGCTGGACATCCCGAGAATCAGGTTTTTCGACCAGTCAGCGACCATGACAAATTGCGGGAGCAGCCTCGACTGCTGCCACCATTGATCCTGTTGCACCGGGCCCAGGCTCAACAGCCCGACCGCAACGACAACCAGCAAGGCTCCGCGCGCCGCGCCGAAGACCATGCCCAGAAAACGATCGGTCCCGGACAGCCCGGTGACGCGAATCAGTTCTCCAATCAGAAAGTTGACCATGGCGCCGACCAGCAGTGTGGCGACGAAAAGAATGGTGCAGCCCGCAATCACGCGCGCCGAAGGTGCTTCGATGTAGTTGACCAGATACTGGGCCAGCGATCCGCCAAACATCCAGGCGACGGCACCTGCGATGATCCACGTCAGCAAGGACAATGCTTCTTTGACGAAGCCGCGCTTGAGACTGATCAAAGCGGAGATGGCGACAATTGCAATGATCGCCCAGTCAACCGGAGTAAATGACACGTCGCAGCCTACAGACTGATAAGGCGGCGGATTTTAGCAGAGCACTCGCCTGCCGGTAAGCAGCGATTGCGGATGAAGGGCATTTAAGGCGAACTATTGGACTTTGTTGGGGATCGGCGGGGTTAAACCCGAAATCGATGACTGCAGATCGAGCCCCTTCCCGGCTGAAGCCGGTCCTACCAAGGGAAGGCGTCGGCCGGGGACGCTTACTTACGCTCCGGCTGGAAACGCACAACGATGCCTTTGATCTTCTGCTGTTTTTCCAGCGTGTCACGCAGACGATCAGCTTCGACGCGTTCGATCACCGGGCCGACGAAGACGCGGTTCACGCCATCGGAGGTGCGGATGTAGGCGTTGTAGCCCTGAGTGCGCAACGTCTTCTGCAGATTGTCGGCATTGGCGCGGTTGGAAAGGCTCGCCAGCTGTACCGCCCAGGTGACCGACAAACCATTGGCATCGACCCGGCTGGTCTCGGCTGCCGGTGTGACAGGCGCTGCCGCTTGAGCGGGTGCCGGCGTCGGTGCCGGAGCAGGCTTCGCGGGCGCGGTCTGAACGGGTTTCGGCGCAGCAGCCACAGGCTTGGAAGGCGCAGGGGCAATGGGCATGGACGGCGGCTGTTGACTGGTGCGCTGCTGAACGGGCTGGGCAGGACGCGCGGACTGAGCAGGCTGCGTCAGCTCGTCATCGCCTGGCACCGGCTCCTGCGGCAATGGCTGCTGTTCAGGCACGCTGACGGGTTCGACCTTGATCTGCGAGGTGGCCGGCGCTTGCGGCGCGGCAGGCGCATCGACCTGAACACGGCGGGCTTCGTCCTGACGCGAAAACAGCATCGGCAGAAAAATCACCGCGACGGCAATCAGCACCAATGCCCCAACCATCCGCTGTTTGTACGCTTTATCCAGCAAAGCCATGTGTCACTTCCTCCGTGACGCGCCAGCAAGCCATTCCAGGGCCTCGGCTACGCAGTAAAAAGACCCGAACAGAACAATCTCGTCGTCGGCTGTCGCGTGGGCGCACTGAGCTTCAAGTGCCAGCGCGATACTCGGGTGAGACGTCACGCGAGCGCCAAGGTTCTGCAACGCCTGTTCGATCTCTTGCGCCGGACGGCTGCGCGGCGTTGGCAGCGGTGCGACGGCCCAACTGCTGAACGTCTCGCTCAGTTCCGCCAGAACGCCCGGCAGGTCCTTGTCACTGAGCAAACCGAACACCGCCAGACGCTTGCCCGCCACCGGTCGCTGATTCAGGCGCTGGGCGAGAAACGTTGCTGCATGGGGGTTGTGGCCCACGTCCAGCAGCAGGCTTAGGGATTTCCCCTGCCAGTCGACGCTGCGACGGTCAAGGCGACCGGTGACGCGCGTATTGACGAGCGCATCGCGAAGGGTCGACCCATCCCACGGCAAATCCAGCCGCAGGTAAGCCTGCAGCGCCAGCGCGGCGTTCTGCATGGGGAGGTCGAGTAACGGCAGCGAATGCAGTTCGATTGTGCGGCCCTGTGCATCAGTGCCCGACCAGTCCCACCCCGTCGCGTTGATCTGCAGCTTGAAATCGCGACCGCGCAGCGACAGCGGACAATGCAGTGCCTGCGCTTTGTCGAGCAACGGCTGCGGCGGATCAAGATCGCCACACAGTGCAGGCCGTCCCTCACGGAATATCCCGGCCTTCTCGAAGGCCACGGTCTCACGGGTATTGCCGAGGAATTCCGCGTGGTCAACGCCAATGCTGGTGACCAGCGCCATGTCGGCGTCGATCAGATTGACCGTATCAAGCCGCCCGCCGAGACCGACTTCCAGCACGACCGCATCCAGCCCGGCCTGCTCGAAAAGCCAGAAGGCTGCCAGCGTGCCCATTTCGAAATAGGTCAGGGAAATGTCGCCGCGGCCGCGCTCGACCACCTCGAACGCCGCGCACAGCGCGGCGTCGGTGGCTTCGACGCCCAGCACCTGCACACGCTCGTTGTAGCGCAGCAGGTGCGGCGAGCTGTAAACGCCGACTTTCAGGCCCTGGGCCTGCAACAAGGAAGCAACGAATGCGCAGGTCGAGCCTTTGCCGTTGGTGCCGGTGACCGTGATCACTCTGGGCGCCGGCCGGGTCAGGCCCATCTGAGCTGCCACCTGCTGCGAACGCTCCAATCCCATATCGATGGCCGACGGGTGCAGGTGTTCCAGATAGCTGAGCCAGTCGCTCAACGAGCGTGCGGTCATAGGTTCGCCGGAACAGGCGGTACAACGATCGGCTCAACTGTCGGCGCCACGAATTTCGGCGTCGGCAGCCCCATCATCTGGGCCAATACGTTACCGAGACGCTGACGCAGTTCCTGACGGTGAATGATCATGTCGATCGCGCCGTGGTCGAGCAGGAATTCGCTGCGCTGGAAACCTTCCGGCAGCTTTTCGCGCACGGTCTGCTCAATGACGCGAGGGCCGGCGAAGCCGATCAGGGCCTTTGGCTCGGCGACAATGATGTCGCCCAGCATCGCTAGGCTGGCAGAAACACCGCCGTAGACCGGGTCGGTCAGCACGGAGATAAACGGCAGGCCCTCTTCACGAAGACGCGCCAGAACGGCCGAGGTCTTGGCCATCTGCATCAGCGAGATCAAGGCTTCCTGCATGCGCGCACCGCCGGATGCGGCGAAGCAGATCATCGGGCAGCGGTTTTCCAGCGCGTAGTTGGCAGCTTGCACGAAGCGCTCACCCACCACCGCACCCATCGAGCCGCCCATGAAGGAGAACTCGAATGCGCTGCACACCACCGGCATGCCCAGCAGGGTGCCGCTCATGGAAATCAGCGCGTCCTTTTCACCGGTCTGCTTCTGTGCCGCGACGAGGCGATCCTTGTACTTCTTGCCGTCGCGGAATTTCAGACGGTCCACCGGCTCCAGATCAACGCCGATCTCCTGACGGCCTTCGGCGTCCAGGAAGATATTCAGACGGGCGCGGGCGCCGATGCGCATGTGGTGGTTGCACTTCGGGCAGACGTCCAGGGTCTTTTCCAGCTCCGGGCGATACAGCACCGCTTCGCAGGACGGGCACTTGTGCCACAGACCTTCGGGCACCGAGCTCTTCTTGACCTCGGAACGCATGATCGAAGGGATCAGTTTGTCTACCAACCAGTTGCTCATGCTTTCTTTCTCCAGTACCGATGGCTCGAACGCGATGGCAATAGGTGCCATGCGCATGCCCTTAAACCAATGTCATGTAAGGTGCCGCGAAATGCCGTACAACGATCGGCGCGAAGCCTGACCTGCCGAGACAACACTCGCAAACACCCCTCTCAACTTCCATCACGAGACGCAAGACGTCTTCGCTCAATCAATTCGGCCACGCGCATCAGCGGATGGCAGGCTAGTGGACGGCGACCGTTGGTCCGCCGTCACATCCCAGCCGATGTTGCCGGGCAAACGCCCTAGGCGCCGTGTACTGCACTCATGAACGCACGGATCTTGTCGTGATCCTTCAGGCCTTTGGATTTCTCCACCCCGCCACTCACGTCCACGGCGTAGGGATGCACCTGCGCAATGGCCTGGGAAACGTTGGCCGAGGTCAGCCCGCCGGCGAGGATCACCGGCTTGCTCAAATGTTTTGGAATCAGCGCCCAGTCGAAGGTTTCCCCCGTCCCGCCCGGAATGCCGGCGACATAGGTGTCGAGGAGGATGCCGCAAGCGTTGGCGTAAGCATCGCAAGTGGCCGCGATGTCGTCGCCGGCCTGGACCCGCAGCGCTTTGATGTACGGGCGGCTATAGCCTTCGCACTGCTCCGGGGTTTCATCGCCGTGAAACTGAATGAGGTCGAGGGGAACGACGTCGAGCAGGGCTTTCAAGTCAGCGCGCTCTGCATTCACGAACAGGCCGACAGTGCTGACGAACGGCGGCAGCGCGGCAACGATTGCCTGGGCCTGCTCGACCGTCACGAAGCGCGGACTTGGGGGGTAAAACACCAGCCCGATGGCATCGGCTCCCGCGTCAACGGCGGCCAACGCGTCTTCTATGCAGGTAATCCCGCAGATCTTGCTGCGAACGGCTGACATGTAGTGGAGACCTCAAGCCTTGCGAAAGTCACGGATGGTAGCAAATGCAGTCACCCGCGTCAGCCGTCCAGTTCCGTGAAGCCGGTGAGAAAATGCGGGCCGATGTAGCGATCCGGTAACGGGAACTCGTCGCGGTATTCCACCTGAACCAGATACAGGCCGAAAGGATGAGCCGTCACACCGCCGGTGCGGCGGACCCGACTTTCCAGCACCTCCCTCGCCCACTCGATTGGCCGCTCCCCTGCCCCGATGGTCATCAGCACACCGGCAATGTTGCGCACCATGTGATGCAGAAAGGCATTGGCGCGGACATCAATGACGATCATCTTGCCGTGGCGGGTGACGCGCAAATGATGAAGCTGCTTGATCGGCGATTTGGCCTGGCATTGACCGGCACGGAACGCGCTGAAATCGTGGGTGCCGACCAGATACTCGGCCGCCAGCGCCATGCGTTCGGCATCCAGCGGGCGATGGTTCCAGGTGATTTCCTGGCCCAGGTGCGCCGGACGGATCTGATCGTTGTAGATCACATAGCGATAACGTCGGGCGATGGCCTTGAAGCGCGCGTGAAAATGCGCGGGCATGACCTTGGCCCAAGTCACGCTGATGTCATGGGGCAAATTGATATTGGCGCCCATGGTCCAGGCTTTCATGCTGCGCTCGGCCCGGGTGTCGAAGTGCACCACCTGACCGCACGCGTGCACACCGGCATCGGTGCGCCCTGCGCACATCAGCGACACCGGCGAATCCGCAACTTTCGACAGGGCGTTTTCCAGCGTTTCCTGGACGGTCAGCACACCGGTCAACTGGCGCTGCCAGCCGCTGTAGCGCGAGCCTTTGTATTCCACGCCCAGGGCGATTCTGGAAAAACCTTCGGCGGCCAGTTCGGCTGCCGCTGTTTCTGCCTCGGTGTCTGTAGTTGCCAAGAGCTTAAAGCCTGTCGATGTGCGCAAGGGCGGCCATTATACGGATCGAAAAAAAAGACGCCATCGGCAGCACCCACTGGTGAACCCGCACGCACGCGAAAAGCCGGAGGGCCCGGCCCGGAAACGCAAACGACCGCCGAAGCGGTCGTTTTTTTGCAGCGGTGTATACCGTCAGACGAGGCGCGACAGCATGTCCCGCGCCTCCGTCTTCTGGCCATCGTCACCTTCGGCCACCACCTCGTCGAGAATGTCGCGAGCGCCGTCGGCGTCACCCATCTCGATGTACGCCCGGGCCAGGTCCAGCTTGGTGGCCGCTTCATCGGTACCGGACAGGAAATCGAATTCCGGCTCGTCGTCCGCCAGCAGTGCGTCGTCTTCAGTGAAACGCGGCGACGCGTCGACCGTCTTGTCCAGCGCCGTGTCGAACGGCTTGGCAATCGGTGGCTGTTCCAGGCTCTGGGAGAGACGGTCCAGCTCGGCATTCACGTCGTCGATTTCGGACGCAAATGCCTCGGACGCTTGCTCGGTCTCCATCTCGTCCGCCAGGGAGAGGTCGAAATCGGCAGGCAACTCAATGTCGTCTTCCGGCCCCGGCTTGTCAGCGCCCAACGATGCAGGCTGTTCGAACGGGGGCAGATCACGCAGATCGTCCTCCATCCCCAGCAAATAATCGTCTTCGGCTTTCAACGCCGGCTGATCTTCCGCCAGGTTGAGGTCGAAATCGTCCAGGTCGGCGGGCTCAGCAGGGCCGGATGTCGCCTGTTGTTCGCGCAGAATCGCGTCGAAGTCCAGGTCATCAGACGCCGATCCGGCAAACGGCGCATCCAGGTCCAGATCGTCGAGGGCAGCGGTGTCCTGCGCCGCAGCGCGGGTCGGCGCAGCAGCAGGCGATTCGCTGTCCAGATCATCAAGGCTCAGGTCAAAGGCGTTGTCGAACTCTTCGTCCAACGGCACTTCGGTCACTGTTTCTGCCACCGGAGCAGGCTGCGCCGCGACTTCAGGTTCGTCGTGAAGCAGGTCCTCGACGTATTTTGCGTCCATTTCCGCCGCCAAAGCCGCTGTGGCCGCCACCCCTGCTACCGCCGCAGCTGCTGCTGCCATGGACGGATAGCGGGATTTCAGCTCTTCGACTTCAGCGTGGTTCTTTCCCGTGGCCACCAGTTGCCGCTCCTGCGCGACAAACCCGGATTTGTTGTCCTGCTCGGCATAGACCTCCATGAGCTTGAGGCGCAGATCGCTGCGCTGCGGCTCATGCTTGATGGCCTCTTCAAGAACGGCAGCAGCCTGATTGCTCCGGCCGTAGGCAATGTGGATTTCGGCCTGAACGAGCGCGTCAGCCGGGTGCTCGCGGACCGGCTCGGCGACGGTCGGCGCCGGCGGCGTCTTTGCGTTGGGCACCGGCGCCTCCAGGCCTTCAAAGCTGCTGGCAGGCATATCCATGTCGGACGCGAAGTCCGACTCTTCGGCCAACGCACGCGCCATCTGGCGATGCCGTTCGGCTTCGATCAGCGCATTGCGTCGGCGAGCCATCAGCAACAGAAGCAGCAGCAAGACCAACAGCGCGCCGCCACCGATCAGGCCCATGAGCATCGGGCTGGCGAGGATCTTGTCGAGGGCGCTGCGGTTGTCTTCATCGACCACCGGCTCAGTCGGTACGATCAGCGCTTGATCAGGCGTTGCACTGGTCACCGCCGCACCGTCAACCGGCAATGCGTCTTCGGGCGCGATTTCGTCAGGTGCCTTCCCGGCAACATCAGGCGCCGCTGCATTCGGCACCACCTGGGCCTGCATCGCCGGGTTGGCGGCGTTGTTGGGGTTGGTCACGCTGTTGGGGCTGACAGCGGGATTGGCAGGATTGGGGGCATCAATGGGCGGCGGAACCGCTGCGCCGGACGCCTGCATTTTCGCCAGCTGGTCATTCTTCAGCTGAATCAGGCGCTGCAGTTTGTCGACCTGGCTTTGCAGATCAGTCATGCGGCTCTTCAGCTCGGCATTGTCCCGACGCGTGGTGTCCAGGCTTTCCTGAGTAGTCGCCAGCTGGTTGCTGATGTCGGCGTTGTCGCTGGCTTTGCCTTTCGCTCCAGCCTTATTGGCAGAGACAAGGCTGAGGTTGTCCTTGGCGTCGATCTGTGACGGCGCTGCGCCCGCACGGTCGCGACGGGTGGCATCGACCTGACGGGCGCCGCTCGGCAGGCGTCGGCCTTCGCGCCAGGCACGATTCTGCTCGGCCACCTCGGCCACCGCGCGAGGCTGAGCCAGCGCCGTTGACTCCTGCGGCGACGGCAGACGCAACACCTGGCCTTTTTTCAGGCGGTTGATGTTGCCGGCAATAAACGCATCAGGGTTCAACGCCTGAATCGCCAGCATGGTCTGTTGCACAGTGCCGCCATTTTTCACGCGCGCGGCAATTTCCCAGAGCGTGTCGTTATTGGCGGTGGTGTATTGGGTGAACTTGGGTTCCGGGGCAGGCGCTGGAGTTGGCGTCGAAGGTGCAGCCGCTGGCGTCTCGGCGGCAGGTGCCGGGGCAGGTGCGACGCTCGGTGCGGTCGACGGCAATTGCGCGGCGGCCGCAGCGGCCTGTGGCGAGAATTTTGGCGGGTCCAGCAACAGGCTGTACTCGCGCAGCGCCCGGCCGTTGGGCCAGAGCACTTGAACGAGGAATTTTACGTAGGGATCGCGGATAGGCTTGGTGGAGGTAATGCGCAACACACTCTTGCCGCCGGGATTGACGACCGGGGTAAAGGTCAGGTCATCCAGAATCGCCACCCGGCCAACGCCGGCCTGAGCGAACTCCGCAGAGGTCGCCAGACTCGGCACCACCTGGGAGGCATTGAGGTCCTGCACTTCTGTCAGCTCGATTTCGGCCAACAACGGCTGATTCAGGGTCGACTTCACGGTCAGACCGCCGAGGCCGAGCGCTTGTGCCATTCCCGATGACAGCGCCGAAGCCGCAGCGATTGCTAAAACGAGTTTACGAACCTGAACCATAGCCCATCCCTTGTTTGAAATTTCCCCGGCAATCGCGAAGATAATGCCTGCTCGGGTGTAAGGCGTATCGACACGCCGCAGCTAGAATGATTCTTCGAATTGTGGGCAAGTATCTTTTACGCAACATCTTTTATCAACAACTCAGCCACCTGCACAGCGTTCAACGCTGCGCCCTTGCGCACATTGTCCAGCGTGACCCAGAAATTCAGCTCACAACCGTCGTCGACGCCCCCGCGTAAACGTCCTACATAAACAGCATCCTGTCCTACGGCGTCGCCCACCGGCGTCGGGTAATCACCGGGCTCAACCAGCTCGATGCCCTCGGCCGTTTCGAGCGCGGCGTTGACCGCCTTGATGTCGACCGGTTCGCGGGTCTGCACCGACACGCTCAGGCTGTCGCCGAAGAACACCGGCACCTGGATGCAACTCACACCGACCTTGATTAAAGGCAGCGAGAGCAACTCGCGCAACTCGCTGACCAAACGTTTTTCCAATGGCACATGACCTTCGGCGTCAGGCTTGCCCACTTGGGCCAGCACGTTGAACGCCATCTGCCGGTCAAACACCTTCGGCTCCAGCGGGCGAACATTGAGCAGCTCGGCGGTCTGCCGAGCCAGTTCGGTGACCCCTTCTCGGCCCATGCTCGACACCGCCAGGCACGCCGTCACGGTGATCCGCTCGAGGTTCAGCAGTGCGCGCAACGGCGTCAGCACCAGCGCAAGGGCGGCTGCGCTGGAACTCGGGCATGCCACCTGCTGCGGCTTGGCCAGATCAGCCAGGCGGGGGCCATTGACCTCGGGCACTACATTGGGTGCCTGCTCCACGGACAATCCGGCGGACAGGTCGATCACCACACACCCGGCGGCGGTGGCGCGCTCGGCATAGCTGCGGGTGACCGTGGCGCCTGCTGCAAAGAACGCGATCTTCGCCTTGCTGAAATCAAAGGCGTCAACTTCACGCACGCGGACGTTCTTGCCACGGTACGGCACCGAACTGCCGGCCGATTCGGCGCTGGCGAGCAGGTGCAAATCGCCAACCGGGAAGTCGCGCTCTTCGAGAATCTGGACGATGGTTTCGCCGACAGTACCGGTGGCGCCGATCACGGCGATATCAAAGGACTGACTCATGGAAAAACCTCAGGAAAAATCGGGGGGCGGCACTTTAACTGCCCTGTGGTAGTCAGGCAATTGGGCGCAAGCGGATAGCCAGTTTGACAGGGGCCGATCAGGGCTCGAGACCGATGGGGAAAAATTCGCCACCGCTCCACACCCCCAGCCAGCGCTGGCCGTCGATTTCCCGCACGACAGCCAGGTCAACCAGCTGATAGAAGACATTACGGTGGATCAGCGCTTCGAGGTTGTTGCGCACACGGATATAGGGCGCTGGCTCCTGGGTCTGCGGATCGAGGTCGATACGCAGCGGATGTTCAGCCCCCGCCTCTGCCACGTCTTCGACATTGGTGGTGAACCGCAACAACTGCGACTCCCCACTGCCTTCAACGTCCAGCAGCACCGCCACAAAAGGCGCGTCGTCGACCTTGATGCCAACCTTCTCGACTGGGGTAATCAGGAAATAATCGTCGCCGTCACGGCGAATGATGGTGGAAAACAGCCGAACCATCGGCTTGCGACCAATGGGCGTGCCCAGATAGAACCAGGTGCCATCACGGGCGATGCGCATGTCGATGTCACCGCAGAAATCCGGGTTCCACAAGTGCACAGGCGGCAAACCCTTGCCGCTCTTGGCAATCTGTGCCAACAGATCGTTGGCTTTGTCCTGCCCACTCATACGCCACTCCTCAGCGGGCTTCGACGCCCAGCAAACCCCGAGCGTAAGCTTCCATCGGGGGTCCTAGCAAATCCTCGGGCTTGGTGTCGTACAAAGTCAGCAGGCCACCACGGAGGTGAATGCGGGCCGAATCGATAAGGTAGCGGGTGTTGGTTTCGATCAGCATCAGCTGTATGACGCCGTTGTCGATGCCAAGACGGTCCACTGCTTCCTGATCCGACCACTCGTCAAACGTGCCGATGCGGTCATCAGCCTTGGCAAAACGGGTGTACAGCAGATAATGCGCACCGGCAGCCCGAGCCTCGGTCATCGCGTCATCCAGACCTTCCGGGGCGCGGGCGCGGCGGACCATCGGGAAGTATTCGATAAAACCGTTGAAGGCTTCTTCAGCCACGACATTGGGACGCGGGTAGGCGCTGCCCGGGGGAGCAAAGGCGCCTTGGGCGATATAGATGAACGAGTCAGGTTGCACGCGAAAGTTGTTCAACCGGCGGGTCGAACTGTGATCCAGCAGCCCGGCGTCACTGAGCTCATCGTGAGCGCCTTGTGCCAGATCGCTGACGTGCATACAGCCACTCAACGCCAGTAGAGCCAGCAGTAAAACCAGGCTACGCATGTTTATCTCCAAAGTCCGGCGACGGAAAACCGGCGAATGGCCGGTTAATGCAGCTTTTGCGCCATGTCGGACCTGGAGAAGGCTTAGCTCGCGGAATCGGGTTTACGTGGTGCGCTTTACTCAGCAGCGGGGTCGGGCTGAGCGTCGAGTTTGGTCTCGTGCCCATGATCGATATCCCGCTTGCGTTTGTTGCCCATGCGCACACCGATGTCCATCAGGAACTGGAAGAAACCTTCCTGATCTTCAAGGACATTGCTCCAGAACGGCGAGTGGTACAGCGCCACCGCGCCGTGCACCAGCGCCCAGGCGGCGCAGTAATGGAAGTACGGAGGGACGTCTTCGAGCTTGCCTTCGGAAATCCGTCCCTTGATCAGCAAGGTCAGGTGTTCGAAGTTCGAAGCGCGGATCTTGTGCAGCTCCTCGACCAGCTCCGGCACCTGATTGCCTTTTACGACTTTCTCTTCCAGGCGGTCGAACAGGCGATAGCGCTGGGGGTCGCGCATACGGAATTCAAAGTAGGCGCGGGACAGCGCTTCTTTGTCCTTGTCGACATCCGCCGAATGCAGCAGCTCGTTCAAATCCCGCTCGTAGTCGAGCATAAGGCGCAGATAAATCTCGGCCTTGGATTTGAAATGCTTGTAGATGGTGCCTTTGCCGATACCCACGGCGTCCGCGATCATCTCGACGGTGACGCTGTCTTCGCCCTGTTCGAGGAAAAGCTTGAGCGCGGTGTCGAGGATCTCCTGCTCACGGCGGCGAAACTCACGGACTTTACGAGGTTCTTTCTGCATAGGAGGGGACTGTGGATTCGGGAATCGGAAGCGGCACATTATGCCTATCCCGCAGCAGAATGCACGGATCATCCGACCTGTATCCGTTTTCTGACGGATTTAGCCGCCAGTACGCTAAAACGAAACGCAAAGTGCCCCACCAGTCTCTTTTTTGGCGGGATGGCCTGAGTGGTCAGAAATTCGGGACATCAGTGGGATTGCGGTATCAGCAGCGCGTCAGGTATTCCAAAACTGTTTAAAAATCGTACAGCGGTCGGCTGGACGCCTGCGGATTATAGCCAATACTTATATTCGCCAACGCAGCATCTCCCCCAAGTGCCAGCGTTGGCAAGGACACCAATGGATAGCGTGTCTTTGTTTTACTCCTAATGGTCTTAACCCGGATTCACCCCCCAGAACCCGGGTTTTTTTTGCCCGCGATTTGCGCAGCGCTCGGGGCCTGGCAAGCGGCGCTGTACACGGGGGATCAGCTTTTAACGCGCGCCAGCGGGAACAGCCGCTTGAAGTTTTCGCTGGTCTGCTCGGCAAAACGCTCGTACGTCTCGCCACGGAGCATCGCCAGAAACTCGGCCACTTCACGCACGTATTGCGGCAGGTTGGGCTTGCCCCGATACGGGATGGGCGCCAGGTACGGCGAGTCGGTCTCGACCAGCAGCCGATCGGCGGGCACTTTACTGGCGACGTCGCGCAGCGCGTCGGCGTTGCGGAAGGTGACGATACCGGACAGCGAGATATAGAACCCCAGATCCAGCGCGGCTTTGGCCATGTCCCAGTCTTCGGTGAAGCAATGCAACACGCCGGCTTGAGGCAACGCGGCCTCACGCAGCAGCGCCAGCGTGTCGGCCCGCGCGCCGCGAGTGTGGACGATCACCGGCTTGCCGGTCACGTTGGCCGCCTGCAAATGAAGCCGGAACGAGGCCTGTTGCAACTCGGCAGCCTCGGGTTCGTAGTGATAATCCAGACCGGTTTCGCCGATGGCCACGACGCGAGGATGATTCAGCTCGCCGAGCAGCCACTCCAGCGCAGGCGCTTCGCCGGGCTTGAGGTCCAGTGGATGGATGCCGACCGAGCAGTCGACGTCGTCGTAGCGGTCGGCCAGCGCTTTCACGGCACCGGCATTCTCGGCGCTGACGCCGATGCACAGAAAGTGCCCGACGCCCCGCTCTCTCGCCGCTTGCAGCGCGTTGTCGAGGGAGCCGTCGTGGGCGCTGAGGTCGAGGCGGTCAAGGTGGCAATGGGAATCTACAAGCATGGCGGCGGGGGCAACTTACATCGTATGGGTAGGACGGTCGGACTTAAGCGCTCCGGCCAGGTAATTTTCAATCATGTTGCGCGCGGTGTTGTCGCCGTCGTTGAACTGCACACCGACACCGGCGGCGCGGTTGCCCTGAGCGCCCTTCGGCGTGATCCAGGTGACCTTGCCCGCGACCGGAATCTTTTCAGGCTCGTCCATCAGGTTGAGCAACATGAACACTTCATCGCCCAGCTTGTAGCTTTTGCTGGTGGGAATGAACAGGCCGCCGTTCTTGATAAATGGCATGTATGCGGCGTACAGGACGGACTTGTCCTTGATGGTCAGGGACAGAATGCCGTTACGCGGACCTGGACTCGGTGGCACGCTCATCTCGTTTCCTCAGGCAATGCATGATGCCATGCAGAGGGCCAGTCTAACCTTGTCCGGTCAGGCCTGCCCACTGCACCAATAACGCTTCGAGCAACAGAACCCGGTTCAGGTTCGCTTTTGACATGACCTTCTGGCGCTGCAGCAGCACCCAGTCCTGAATCGCCAGCACATTGCGCTGGGACGATTTCTGCGCCAGATACTGCACGACCTTGCGCATGTCGGTCAGGCCCAGGCCCTCTTCGTCCTGGGTCAGTTGATAGCGCAGGATCAGGCTTGACCAGTCGCAGAACCAGTCAAACAGCAACAACAGCGGAATGTCTTTCCAGCCTTCGGCCAGTTGAGTCGGCGATTGCTGGCCCTTGAGCAGCTTTTTAACGCCCTCCACCACCAGCGCCCGCTGCTCATGCACACCCTGGGCGTGCAGCTTGACTGCGACCAACGGCGAACCTGCTGCGAGGGTCAGCAGATCGACACGCTCCTGCTCGTCGCAATCTGGCAGTGCATCGGCCAGCCAGGCGATGCTCATGGCGTCGCTGGGCAGCGGACACGCCTGTTGCACGCAGCGGCTCTTGACCGTGGGCAGCAGCCGGCTCGGCTGATGGCTGACCAGCAACAGAATAGTGTTGCCCGAAGGCTCTTCCAGACTTTTCAGCAGAGCGTTGGCGGCGTTGATGTTCATCGCCTCGACCGGCTCGATCAGCACCACCTTGCGCCCGCCCATCTGCGCGGTCTGCACCACGAAGCTGACCAGGTCGCGCACCTGATCGACCTTGATCGCCTTGTCGGCTTCTTCAGGCTCCAGCACGTAATGATCGGGGTGACTGCCGGCCACCAGCAGCGAGCAGGATTTGCATTGGCCGCACGCCTCAAGGCCTGTCGGGTGCTGGCACAACAGCAGGTACATCAAACGCTCGGCCAGCGCCCGCTTGCCGATGCCTGCCGGGCCGTGGAGCAGGTAGGCGTGAGCATGTTGCTTGCGGCCTGCCAGTTGCTGCCAAAGGCCGTGCTGCCAGGGATAAGCCTCAGCCATGCCGGCGAGCCGCCAGCAGAGCAATCAGTTCGGGAACCAGCCCATCAAGGGACGACTGGACTTCGGTCAGCGGCAGCGCCGCGTCCACCAGGCGATAACGCTCGGGGGCCGCGGCGGCGCGCGACAGGTAGGTGCTGCGCACGGCATCGAAGAACGCTCGGCCCTCCTGCTCGAAACGGTCCAGCTGACCACGGGCGGATGCGCGGGCCAGGCCTATCTCGATGGGCAGATCGAACACCAGGGTCAGATCCGGACGCAGCGCGCCCTGGACAAAATCTTCCAGCACGGCGATGCGCTCGATGGGCAGGCCTCGGCCGCCCCCCTGATACGCGTACGTGGCATCGGTGAATCGGTCGCAAAGCACCACGGCACCCCGCGCCAGCGCCGGGCGAATCAGGCCAGCGAGGTGTTGCGCACGGGCGGCGAACATCAGCAGCAGCTCGGTATCCACAAACATCTGCTCGTCGCCGGGCGTCAACAGCAGCTCGCGAATGCGCTCGGCCAATGGCGTACCGCCGGGCTCGCGGGTCAGGACCACATCAATGCCTTCACTGCGCAGGCGCTCGGCCAGGTACTCGCGGTTGGTGCTTTTGCCCGCGCCTTCGGGGCCTTCCAGGGTAATAAACAAACCGGTCACGGGCAGTCCTTGGTGAGATTCATGGCGAGCGTGCTCGCGGTTGTCATTGGCCGGGGTCACTGGCCGGGGTCGACGGAGCCTCAGCGTCCGTCTGCGGCTTCGGCGGTTGCTCGCTCGCGCCCGGCTCTGCGTCCCTGGGTTCTGCCGCTTTGGATTCTGTTGGCTGCACATCAGCAGGTTTCGGATCTGTGGGCTGCTGCTCGGACGCGGGCTTATCGACGGCGTCCACGGGCAGCGCCGGTGCAGCGACAGGCGCCGGGCTGGAGCGGTAGTCCGCGCGACGCTTGAGCTGGAACGCCTTCACCGCCGCGTTGTGCGCATCCAGATCGGCGGAGAATACGTGACTGCCGTCCCCTCTCGCCACGAAGTACAGGCTGTTGCCGGCCACCGGGTGCATCGCCGCATGGATCGCCTCACGCCCGACCATCGAGATCGGCGTTGGCGGCAAGCCGGAGATGACATAGGTGTTATACGGCGTAGGCTCTTTCAGCAACGCCCGGGTGATCTTGCCGTTGTACCGGTCGCCGAGGCCATAAATGACGGTCGGATCGGTCTGCAGCAACATGCCCTGTTGCAAACGACGCACGAACACGCCGGCAATCTGGCCGCGTTCCTGGGGAACACCGGTTTCCTTTTCCACCAGCGACGCCATGATCAGAGCCTGGTAAGGATCGGAGTACGGCACATCGGCAGCACGCTTCTCCCATTCCTCCTGAAGCACTTCATCCAGGCGGCTGTAGGCTTGTTTCAGCAACTCGACATCGGTCATGCCGCGCACGTAGCGATAGGTGTCCGGGAAAAACCGGCCTTCGGGAAAGACGTCCGGATGCCCCAGCTTCGCCATAAGCTCCGGGTCGCTGAGATCGCTCGCCGTTTGCTCCAGCTTGACCTGTTTAGCCAGCGCCGCGCGCACCTGACGGAAAGTCCAGCCCTCCACCAGGGTGACGCTGTACTGAACCACTTCGCCTTTTTGCCAGAGATCGAGCAGTGACTCGGCGTTCATGCCTGGCGCCATACGGTATTCGCCACTGTGCAGCGACTGACCCTGCAGATTGAAGCGCCAGTAAAGCCGCAGCCAGAATGCGTCCTTGATGACGCCGTCGGCCTGCAGCCGATTCAGCACGCCGGTGGGCGAAGAGCCCGAGGGCACATCCAGCAGTTTTTCCTGGGTCAGATTGAGGGGCTGCTGCAGCGCGCTGTTCTGCTCCCAATAAGCCAGTCCCAGCAATAGCCCTGCCAGAACCACACCTGTTTCCAGCAAGACGAGTAATTTTCGGATCACGAATCAGATATCCAGAAGCCCGCGAACAAGGTGTTGGAGTTTACGGGTCAGCGGCCCAACCGGCCAGTTCAGATGCTCGACGCCGCGCACCGGCCAGATGCCGTACACGCTGTTGCAGACAAACACCTCATCGGCCTTTTGCAGGTCGGACATTTGCAGCTCCAGCTCGCGGGCCGGCATGTTCTCGCGCTCCGCCAGCGCCAGAATCTCGGCCCGCATCACACCAGCCACGCCACAGCGGCGCAGGTCCGGCGTCAGCAACACCCCGCCCTTGACCATAAACAGATTGCTGTAGACCGCCTCGACGATCCGCCCCGACACGTCCCGCATCAGCCCTTCGGCGTACTCGGCACCTTGCCATTCCCCACGGGCCAGCACTTGCTCAAGGCGATTGAGGTGCTTGAGCCCGGCCAGCAGCGGCTGTTCGGCGAGGCGGGTCTGACAGGCGAACAGTTTGACGCCCTGCTCTGCATGGGCCTCGGGATACACCGGCAGCGCACTTGCCTGGAGGATGCGTCTTGGCTGTGCGTCCACAGCGGGTGCATAACCACGCACGCCGTCGCCACGGGTGACGATGAGTTTCATCACGCCTTCACCCAATTGAGCGGCGAAGCGGCAGCACTCCTCCTCGACCAATGCCAGATCGAGGTTCAACGCCAGGCGCTGAGCACCCAGTGCCAGACGCTGCAAATGACGCTGGAAGAGCAATGGCTGTCCGGCCTTTACAAGGACAGTCTCGAAGAGACCATCGCCGTACGCCAACCCCCGGTCCTTGACGGCCAGGGAGTCAGCTGAAAGGCCATCGATCCAGCTCACGGTCATTCGGCGTACCGGCGGAAGACCAGCGAGCCGTTGGTGCCACCGAAGCCGAAGGAGTTGGAGATCACCACGTCGATCGGCATTTTCCGCGGTTCGTGGGGAACGAAGTCCAGGTCGCAGCCTTCATCAGGCTCGTCGAGGTTGATCGTCGGTGGCGCGACCTGATCCTTGATCGCCAGCACACTGAAAATCGCTTCGATGGCCCCGGCGGCGCCCAACAGGTGGCCTGTCATCGACTTGGTCGAACTGACAGCCAGTTTGTAGGCGTGCTCGCCGAATACCTTCTTGATGGCGCTGACTTCGGCCAGATCGCCCGCAGGCGTGGAGGTGCCATGGGCGTTGATGTATTGCACGTCCTCGGGACGAATCTTGGCATCGCGCAGCGCGTTGGTGATGCAGCGCGCGGCACCGGCGCCGTCATCCGGCGGCGAGGTCATGTGAAACGCATCGCCGCTCATGCCAAAGCCGATCAGCTCGGCGTAGATGGTCGCGCCACGCGCTTTGGCGTGCTCGAGCTCTTCGAGGACCATGGCGCCAGCACCGTTGGACAGCACGAAGCCGTCGCGGCCCTTGTCCCAGGGACGGCTGGCGCGCGCCGGCTCATCGTTGCGGGTAGACAGCGCGCGCGAGGCGCCGAAGCCGCCCATTCCCAGGCCGCAGGCCGCCATTTCAGCGCCGCCGGCGATCATCACATCGGCTTCGTCGTACGCGATGTTGCGCGCGGCCATGCCGATGCAGTGCGTGCTCGTGGTGCAGGCGGTGGCGATGGCGTAGTTGGGGCCCTGTGCGCCGAGGTGGATCGACAGGAACCCGGAAATCATGTTGATGATCGACCCCGGTACGAAGAACGGGGAGATCTTGCCCGGCCCCTGCTCATGCATCAGCCGGCTGGTGTTCTCGATGTTGGTGAGGCCCCCGATGCCTGATCCCATCGCCACGCCGACGCGCTCGCGATTGGTGTCGTCGATCTTGATACCGGAGTTGCGCACGGCCTGAAAGCTGGCAGCCAGCCCGTACTGAATGAACAGATCGAGTCTGCGGGCCTCTTTGGCCGACAGGTATTCCTCGACATTGAATCCCTTGACCGAACCGCCAAAGCGGGTGGTGTATTGGGACAGGTCCGTGTGTTCGATAGGCCCAATGCCACTCTGGCCAGCCAGAATGCCTTGCCAGGTGCTCGGCACATCCGTGCCCAAAGGCGTCAGCATACCCATACCGGTGACCACGACGCGTCTACGCGACACAGGACTCTCCTTTCTTCTATTGATGAAACGCTGCCCTATTCAAAGAAAAAACCGCACGCCAGGGGCAGTGCGGTTTCTCCAGGACAGCAAACTACGATTACAAAATCTTACGCCTGGTGGGCAGTAACGTAATCGATAGCCGCTTGAACAGTGGTGATCTTCTCGGCTTCTTCGTCAGGGATTTCGGTCTCGAATTCCTCTTCCAGAGCCATTACCAGCTCAACGGTATCAAGGGAGTCGGCACCCAGGTCTTCAACGAAGGAAGCACTGTTGGTGACTTCCTCTTCCTTGACGCCAAGTTGTTCGGCAACGATTTTCTTGACGCGCTCTTCGATGGTGCTCATACCGTGTTTTAACTCCTAGTGGACAAATTCAGGCAGCTGGCCGATGGGTAAGTGTATAGAAGAGGTTTTGCGCATTTCAAGCTAAACGCAATTCCCGCTACGCCCGACAGCCTTCCGCCCCTTAAAAGATTTCAGCTTTATAACGGATTTTAGACAGCCCGTATGACATTTTTTCGATACGACCGGTCACATGTACATGCCGCCGTTAACGGGGATTGTAGCCCCGGTCACGTAGCCTGCACCTTCCGAGGCAAGAAAAGCGACAACATGCGCGATCTCTTCTGCCTGCCCCAGTCGGCCCAGAGGAATCTGGGCCGTCAGGGAATCACGTTGCGCTTCTGGCAGCTCGCGGGTCATGTCGGTGTCGATGAAACCCGGCGTCACCGAATTGACCGTCACTGCACGCGACCCTACTTCACGTGCCAGGGCACGGCTGAAGCCTTCCAGACCCGCCTTGGCGGCTGCGTAGTTTACTTGACCTGCGTTGCCCATGGCACCCACCACGGAGCCGATGCTGATGATCCGGCCCCAACGCGCCTTGGTCATCCCGCGCAGGACGCCCTTGGACAGGCGGAACAGACTGCTCAGGTTGGTGTTGATGACGTCGTGCCACTCGTCATCCTTCATGCGCATCATCAGGTTGTCACGGGTGATACCGGCGTTATTGACCAGGATCAACGGCGCGCCAACGCGTTCGGTGATCTGGGCGAGCGCGGCGGCAACGGATTCGTCGCTGCCCACGTCCAGCGCCAGACCGAAGCCTTCGATGCCGCTTTCCTTGAAATAAGCGGTGATTTTCTCGGCACCGGACTCGGAAGTCGCCGTGCCCACGACGATGGCGCCGTTACGACCCAGTTCAAGGGCGATCGCCCGGCCAATGCCGCGGCTCGCGCCGGTGACAAGTGCAACTTTACCCTGACTCATGCAGGCGTCTCCTAATCAGGCCAGCGCCGCACGAGCGGCGGCGAAGGCGTCTGGGGTATTGAGGTTTTGGGTGGCCACGCCATCGGCGCAACGCTTGTTCAATCCGGCGAGAACCTTGCCCGGGCCGCACTCGACCAGTTGCAGGGCGCCCTGGGCGGCCAGGGTCTGGATCGATTCGACCCAGCGCACTGGCTTGTAGAGCTGCTGCAGCAGATCGGCTTTCAGCGTACCGAGGTCGGACACGACACTCGCGGTGACGTTCTGCACCAGCGGGATCTGAGGCACCTGCCAGTCAATGGCAGCGATCGACCCGGCGAAGCGTTCCGCCGCCGGGCGCATCAGCTCGCAGTGCGAAGGCACGCTCACCGGCAACGGCAAGGCACGCTTGGCACCCTTGGCCTTGCAGATTTCTATGGCGCGCTCCACGGCGGCCTTGGCGCCGGCAATCACGACTTGTCCGGGCGAATTGAAATTCACCGCGCTGACCACCTCGCCCTGAGCCGCTTCGGCACAGGCAGCAATGACCACCGCATCGTCCAGGCCGAGAATGGCCGCCATGCCGCCCTGCCCCGCAGGCACGGCTTCCTGCATCAACTGACCCCGGCGCTCGACCAGCTTCACCCCATCGGCAAGGGTCAGGCTGCCGGCCGCGACCAGCGCGCTGTACTCACCCAGACTGTGCCCGGCGACATACGCAGGGCGCACGCCGCCTTCCGCCAGCCACAGACGCCACAAGGCAATCGATGCGGTGAGGATGGCAGGCTGGGTTTTATCGGTCTGGTTGAGGCTCTCTTCCGGGCCCTGCTGGGTCAGCGCCCAGAGGTCGTAGCCCAGAGCAGCGGAAGCTTCTTTGAACGTCTCCAGCACCAGCGGATGCTGCGCGCCCAGCTCGGCCAGCATGCCAAGGGACTGCGAGCCCTGGCCCGGAAAGACAAATGCGACGGAAGCAGACATTAACAAGCCCCTGATTATTCTCGTCAAAATGAGCGTCCGGCGGGCCGAACGCGAGGTAATTCAATGTGTTGCGGTGGACAGTTGGATGACCACGCGGTCACAGGCGTCACATTCTAGCCCAAGACTCGCACTGAAGCCCTAAAGCAGATCCTCAAGACGACCGCGCAAGCGCTGGGGCAGGTTTTCCTGAATCTCGATCAGTGCCCGCTGTATTGCGCTCTGGAAACCCTGGGCATCGGCCGAACCATGGCTCTTCACCACAATGCCCTGCAGCCCGAGAAAACTGGCACCGTTGTGACGCGCCGGGGCCAGGTCGGCCTTGAGCTGGCCGAGCACAGGCCTTGCCATCAACCCCACCAGCCGCGACAGCACGTTGCGACGAAACAGCCGCTCGATACGCTCGCCAATCATCAGCGCCAGTCCTTCGCTGGACTTCAGCAACACATTGCCGACGAAGCCGTCACAGACCACGACATCCGCTTCACCCCGATACAGGCCATCGCCTTCGACAAAACCGATGTAGTTCAGCGCCGGCGCAGCCTGCAACAGACCGGCAGCCAGCTTGACCTGCTGATTGCCCTTGATGTCTTCGGTGCCGACGTTCAGCAGTGCGACTCTGGGTCGCACCACGCCCAGCGCCTCGGCCGCCACCGAACCCATCACGGCAAACTGATAAAGATGCTCGGCCGTGCAATCAACGTTCGCACCCAGATCCAGCAATTGGCAATAACCGCCCCGGGTCGGCATCGCTGCCACCATGGCCGGGCGGTCGATGCCCGGCAAGGTTTTCAACACGAATCGGGACAGCGCCATCAAGGCACCGGTATTGCCTGCACTGACACAGGCATGGGCCTTGCCCTCGGCGAGAAGCCCCAACGCGACACGCATCGACGAATCAGGTTTGCCCCGCAAGGCCTGGGACGGACGCTCGTCCATGGTGATGATTTCACCGGCGTGCACAACGTGCAGGCGCGAGCGATCGACACCGGAGTGGCGTGCGATGAGGTCTTCAAGAAGGGAGGATTGACCAACAAGGGTCAGGTGTAGCGAGGGGGTAGCAAGCAGGCAGGCGACGCAGGCCTGAACAATGCTGCGGGGACCGAAGTCCCCGCCCATTGCGTCGATCGCGATGACCGGAGCAGACAAGAAATTACTCGTCAGCGCCCTTGTCGATCACTTTACGGCCACGGTATACGCCTTCTGGCGATACGTGGTGACGCAGGTGAACTTCACCGGTGGTTTTTTCTACAGACAGAGTGCTAGCCTCGAGAGCGTCGTGGGAACGACGCATGTCACGGGCAGAGCGGGATTTTTTGTTCTGCTGAACAGCCATAATTGATTAACTCCTAAACGTTTGGGTCACGCTTTAACTGCGCCAATACACTGAACGGGTTGGACCGCGTTACCTCGTCCTCGCTCGGCTCGGACTCGTTGAGGTCCGCCGGCGGCTGGCATTCTTTCGGATCATGAGTTGGAACAATGGGCAAGGCGAGCAGAAGCTCATCCTCGATCAAAGCCAGCAGATCCATGGGATCTTCGCCGAGTTCCAGCACGTCATAGCCTTTCGGCAACGACTGGGTGTTTGCACCCTCCTTCACCACCGCATAACTGCATTCGCTGTGGATTGGAAAGGTGACCAGCTCAAGACAACGCTGGCAAACCATTTTGACTTCGACGTCAATTGCACTGTGGATAACCACAGCGCGCTGCTCGTCTCGCTCAAAAACGAATTTCGCCTGCACCGTACCGAGATTGTCAGCAAGCGGGTCGCAGAGTCTCTCCAAATCAGCCAGCAGCATCTCTCCCTGAAGAGTAGTGCCACGATCAGCTAATTTGCGCGGGTCAACGTGAGGTGGAATCGGGTCATTCAACATAGGCGCAGCATTCTAGGGACGACCCTTGCGACTGTCAAAGGAAATTCAGGCCTGTTCGCAACCTGAGCCGCTGATTACACTCGACTTTCATGTTACGGAGACACCCATGCTGCCTCTACTCCTTGCTTCCAGCTCGCCCTACCGCCGCGAATTGCTGAATCGCCTGCGGTTGCCATTCGTCTGCGCGTCGCCCGACATCGATGAAAACCTTCGGCCAGACGAGCCGGCAATCGACCTCGTGATTCGCCTGGCACGCGAGAAAGCCATGGCACTCGCTGAGCAATTCCCCGACCACCTGATTATCGGTTCAGACCAGGTGGCCGTGCTAGGCGAGCAGATCCTCGGCAAGCCGCACACGTTCGACCGCGCGCTGGCACAGCTGAAGGCGAGCAGCGGCAACAGCGTCAGCTTCCTCACCGGCCTTGCGCTCTTCAACAGCCGTACGGGTGAGTGCCAGGTTGATTGCGTGCCTTTCACCGTGCACATGCGCCAGCTGGACGACGCCCGCATCAGCCGTTACCTCCACGCCGAGCAACCCTACGATTGCGCAGGCAGCTTCAAGGCCGAGGGACTGGGCGTCAGCCTTTTCCGCAGAACCGAAGGCCCGGATGCGACCAGTCTGATAGGCCTTCCTTTAATACGCCTGGTGGACATGCTGATGAACGAAGGCATCGAGCTGCCCTGACCTCGATAAAAAATAGATGCGAAAAGCCCGACCAATGGCCGGGCTTTTCATCACATCAACACTGTAGCGATCAGCGCAGGGACGGCCCTTTGAAGCCTGCCCACATCGCGATCTGCTCAGCGACGCTGGCGCCCATCTTTTTCGAGAAGCGATCGAATGGCGACTCTTTAACCGTGTAATCGACCATCTCTTTCTCGCCAATGATGTCGCGCGCCACATAGCTGGCACTGCCAAGACCATCGACCAGCCCCAGGCCGACTGCCTGCTCACCGGTCCAGACCAGGCCCGAGAACAGCTCCGGATGGTCTTTGTCTTTCAGGCGATCACCGCGACCCGCTTTTACGCTGGCGATGAACTGGTTGTGGGTGGTGTCCAGGACACCCTGCCAGAAAGCGGTCTCGTCAGGCTTCGGCGGCTGGAACGGGTCAAGGAAGGCCTTGTGCTCGCCCGAGGTGTAGGTACGACGGTCAACACCCAGCTTCTCCATCGTGCCGACAAAACCGAAACCGGCCGCCGTGACACCGATCGAGCCCACCAGACTGGCCTTGTCCGCGTAGATCTGGTCGGCGGCGCTGGCGATGTAATACGCACCAGACGCGCCGAGATCAGTGATCACCGCATATACCTTGATGTTCGGCTTCTGCGCACGCAGACGGCGGATTTCATCGTAGATGTAGCCGGACTGCACCGGACTGCCGCCCGGGCTGTTGATGCGCAGAATCACGCCCTTGGTTTTTTCGTCTTCGAACGCGGCCCGCAGGCTGCCAACGATATTGTCGGCACTGGCGGCCTCGGTGTCGGCGATCATGCCCTTCACTTCGATCAGCGCGGTGTGGCTGGTGCTGCGTGAAGCGCCCTTGCCGAAATCCATCAGCGGCGAGAACAACGCCAGCGCGCCGAACAGATAAAGAAAGGTCAGGGATTTGAAGAAAATCCCCCAGCGCCGCGACCGACGCTGCTCCTGCACGCTGGCGAGCAGGGTCTTTTCCAGCAGTTTCCAGCTCTTTGCATCCCCTGCGTCGTCGCGCTCTGGCGAAGACGGAGATTTCCATTCGTCCGACATAGATCAGTTACCCCAACAACGAAGTTTCAGCAGTCCGCGCACCCAACCAGGTGCGCAATTCGGAAAAGTGTTCGATCGCCAGACGCGGCCGGTATTGAAGCAGCGAGCCAAGCGCTTGCGCGCCATACCCAACCGCCACCGAATCCATCCCGGCGTTGCGCGCCATGAGCAGATCGAACGAAGCATCGCCAACCATCAGCGCCCTTTCGGGCCTGACGCCGCAATGCTGCAGGATTTCATTGAGCATCAGCGGATCGGGCTTGCTGGCCGTTTCGTCCGCTGCGCGCGTGGCGTCGAAGAAGTCGAGCCAGCCGTGGGCCTTGAGGACCCGATCCAGACCACGCCGGGCCTTGCCTGTGGCGACCGCGAGGCGATAGCCCTCGGCACGAAACACCTCCAGCGACTCACGCACCCCGTCGAACAGCTTCGAAGGCTCAACGTCCATGGCCATGTAACCGTCAGCGTAGTGCTGGCGGAAAACGATCAGGTCGCTGTCGGTGATGTCCGGGTACAGCGTGCGTATCGCCTCCGGCAAACCCAGTCCGATGATGCCCTTGATTGCGTCATCATCACGCACCGGACGACCGGCAAGGCGCGCGGCGGCCTGCATCGAATCGACGATACGACCGACGGAATCGGACAGTGTGCCGTCCCAGTCGAAGATCAGCAGTTCGTAATCAGGGCGCAAGCAGCAGTCGCTCCACGGTCTTGGCCCACATCTCGTCGACGGGCGCTTCGAGCTTCAGCTCGCCGCCATCGGGCAGCGGCACCGTCAGGGCATACGCATGCAGAAACAGGCGCTTGCCGCCGAGGTCACGGATTTCGCGACTGAAATCCTCGTCACCGTATTTGGGGTCACCGGCAATACAGTGGCCTGCATGCAAAGCGTGAACGCGAATCTGGTGGGTACGGCCAGTGATGGGCCGGGCTTCGACCATGGTGGCGAAGTCTCCGAAGCGACGCAGCACCTTGAACAGGGTCAGCGCCTCCTTGCCTTCATCATTGACCTCGACCATGCGCTCGCCAGAGCGAAGGTTGCTCTTGAGCAACGGCGCACGGACCTGCTTCTGGGCGGTCGGCCAGTTTCCGCGGACCAGCGCCATGTAGCGCTTGTCCACGCCGTCGCCGCGCAACTGCTCATGGAGGTGACGCAACATGCTGCGTTTCTTGGCGATCATCAGCAGCCCGGAGGTGTCACGGTCCAGACGGTGGACCAGCTCCAGCTCCTTGGCATCGGGCCGCAGCTGACGGAAGGCTTCGATAACGCCAAAACTCAAGCCGCTGCCGCCGTGAACCGCGATGCCAGCAGGCTTGTTGAGGACGATCAGGCCTTTGTCTTCGTGGACAATGGCGGCCTCGAGGCGCTGCAGCAGACCCTGGGCAACCGGCACAGGCTCGTCGCGCTCAGGCACGCGAACGGGTGGCACGCGCACGACATCGCCGGCCTGAAGCTTGTACTCGGGCTTGATCCGCCCCTTGTTCACACGCACTTCGCCCTTGCGCAAAATGCGGTAAATCAAGGTCTTGGGAACGCCCTTGAGGTACGTGATCAGAAAGTTATCGATGCGTTGACCGGCAAATTCCGGCGCAACCTCTACCAGCCGGACGCCGGGGGTTGGGGGGGTGAGATTTGTCATGGCGCAAATCATAACAATTTTTTATGGATTTGAAGCACTTAATGATTGCTGCTATAGTCGCGAACGCCGCCAAAAGCGGCCTGGACAGCGGACAAACGGTATGACAGCCGGCCCTGCCCAACGCAATTCACGAGGGCGCGAGGCCGTCCTACGGGGCTTTCGGTGACAACGGAAGATATGCAAGCGTAACGAGCGCAGGTGACATGAGGCCTGAAACAAGCCCGATCGCAGAGTGAGTCACTCGCCATCGAGGCCCACGTTCAAGGCCAGTTCACAAAGTGCAGTCGCTGGCAGTCGCACCGGGCGAATGCTTCGGAAACCACGCCTTATTTGAGCCATGACGCGCGAACTTCCCATGGAAGCTTGCGATAAATGCAACCCGCTGCGGATTCAGCGCGCGGCAGCACCCGAATTATCAGGGATACGTGTGGGGTGGAGACGCACAACCGTCGGACTGTGTAGCACAAGGCTTTATTCAAGACGCTTCATATCGTCCGCTACCGATGGTTGATTCCTCCTCCTGACAAAGCTTTTGCTGACAGGGTGTCATTTGTCACCACAGCAAGCAGGAACGTCGTCGCGACTCGGCCCCGCTGGCCGAACCTCGTTAGACACTGGAGTGTTCAAACACTCCTGACGTGCCCTGACACCGACCGTGAGAAGTCGTGTGTGCCGAACGCCGTTTCCGGCAGCCCGGAAACCGACGGTACTACATGAAAAGAATGCTGATTAACGCAACTCAACCCGA
This sequence comes from Pseudomonas sp. AK106, assembly GCF_053903055.1. Taxonomy (NCBI): domain Bacteria; kingdom Pseudomonadati; phylum Pseudomonadota; class Gammaproteobacteria; order Pseudomonadales; family Pseudomonadaceae; genus Pseudomonas; species Pseudomonas sp. AK106. The sequence goes on along the minus strand of NZ_CP096426.1, from coordinate 1,688,713 downwards.
AGAGTTGCGTGTTGCGCTGGTAGACGGCCAGCGCCTCTACGACCTGGACATCGAATCCGGGGCCCGCGAACAGAAGAAGGCCAACATCTATAAAGGCCGGATCACGCGTATCGAACCCAGCCTTGAAGCCGCGTTTGTCGACTTCGGCTCCGAGCGTCACGGCTTTCTGCCGCTGAAAGAAATCTCCCGCGAATACTTCAAGAAGTCGCCTGAAGGCCGCGTCAACATCAAGGACGTCCTGAGCGAAGGCCAGGAAGTCATCGTTCAGGTCGAGAAAGAAGAACGTGGCAACAAGGGCGCAGCCCTGACCACGTTCATCAGCCTCGCAGGCCGTTACCTGGTCCTGATGCCGAACAACCCGCGCGCCGGCGGCATTTCCCGTCGTATCGAAGGCGAAGAGCGCAACGAACTGCGTGAAGCGCTGAACGGCCTGATCGCCCCTGCCGACATGGGTCTGATCGTTCGTACTGCCGGCCTTGGCCGCAGCAGCGAAGAAATGCAGTGGGACCTCGATTACCTGCTGCAGCTGTGGACCGCGATCAAAGAGGCTTCCCTCGACCGCTCCGCGCCGTTCCTGATCTATCAGGAAAGCAACGTCATCATCCGCGCCATCCGCGACTATCTGCGCCAGGATATCGGCGAAGTGCTGATCGACAGCGTCGAAGCCCAGGAAGAAGCGCTGACGTTCATCCGTCAGGTGATGCCGCAGTACGCCAGCAAAATCAAGCTCTACGAAGACAGCGTCCCGCTGTTCAACCGTTTCCAGATCGAAAGCCAGATCGAAACCGCGTTCCAGCGCGTCGTCGAACTGCCGTCCGGTGGGTCCATCGTCATCGATCCAACCGAAGCCCTGGTGTCCATCGACATCAACTCGGCGCGCGCCACCAAAGGCAGCGACATCGAAGAGACCGCCCTGCAGACCAACCTTGAAGCGGCTGAGGAAATCGCCCGTCAACTGCGTCTGCGTGACATCGGCGGCCTGATCGTCATCGACTTCATCGACATGACCCCGGCCAAGAACCAGCGCGCCGTGGAAGAAAAGGTCCGTGAAAGCCTGGAGGCCGATCGTGCCCGCGTTCAGGTCGGTCGCATCTCGCGCTTCGGCCTGCTGGAAATGTCCCGTCAGCGTCTGCGCCCCTCCCTGGGCGAGAGCAGCGGCATTGTCTGCCCGCGCTGCAACGGTACCGGCATCATCCGTGACGTTGAATCGCTGTCGCTGGCCATCCTGCGCCTGATCGAAGAAGAAGCGCTGAAGGACCGCACTGCCGAAGTGCGCGCTCAAGTGCCGATCCCGGTTGCTGCGTTCCTGCTCAACGAAAAGCGCAACTCGATCACCAAAATCGAACTGCGTACCCGCGCGCGCATCATCATTCTGCCGAACGATCATCTCGAAACTCCGCACTTCGAAGTGCAGCGTCTGCGTGATGACAGTCCGGAAGCGCACAGCCTGCAGACCAGCTATGAAATCGCTGCCGCTGCTGCTGAAGTGGAAGAAGTTGCACCGCCTGCCGCCGCTACCCGCACCCTGGTTCGCCAGGAAGCCGCAGTCAAAACCGCACCGGCCCGCGCCAACGCACCGGTTCCGGTTGAAGCCGCTGCGCCGGTTGCCGCTGCGCCTGCACCGGTCGCCCATGAGCCAAGCCTGTTCAAGGGTCTGGTGAAATCGCTGGTCAGCCTGTTCGCTTCCAAGGAAGAGCCTGCTCCTGCGCCTGCCGCCGTGGTCGAAAAACCGGCTGCCGAGCGCCCTGCGCGCAACGACGAGCGCCGTAACGGCCGTCAGCAGAGCCGCAGCCGTAACGGCCGTCGTGACGAAGAACGCAAGCCGCGTGAAGAACGTGCGCCGCGTGCCGATCGCGAAGAACGCGCACCCCGTGAAGAACGTTCCCCACGTGAGGAGCGCGCGCCTCGTGAAGAGCGTGCAGCGCGCGAGCCGCGTGAAGCCCGTGACGAAACCACTGCACCGCGCGAAGAGCGTGCAGCCCGTGCTCCTCGCGAAGAGCGTCAGCCACGTGCCGGGCGTGAAGACCGCAAGCCGCGTGAAGAGCGTGTGCGTGAACTGCGTGAGCCGATCGATGCAGCACCGGCTGTCAACCTGCCCCGCGAAGAACGCCCTGAGCGCGCCCCGCGTGAAGAGCGTCAGCCGCGTGCACCCCGTGAAGAGCGTCAACCACGGAACGAGCAGGCTGCAGTGGCTGCCGAAGACGAAACCCTGCTGACCACCGAAGAGCAACAGGATGACAACCAGGAGCACGCCGAAGGCGATCGCCCTCGTCGTCGTTCACGCGGTCAGCGTCGTCGCAGCAACCGTCGCGAGCGTCAACGTGATGCCAACGGTAATGAAATCGAAGGCAGCGAAGGCGTTGAGGGTTCGGAAGGTTCTGAAGCACTCCACGGCGAAGGCAGCGAGCCGGGTCATGAATCCCGTGACGAAGTGCACGCGAACGCTGACCGTGGCAACGTTGCCGCCAGTGCAAGCGTTGCTGCTGTAGCGGAGCGCGTCATCAGCGCCACCGCCGAAGCCGATGCCCACCGCCAGGCTGAACGTGCGAACACGCCCGTTGAAGCCAGCGCAACTGAAGCGGCACCTGTCGCTCAGGTCTCCGAAGCAGCGCCTGAAGCGCCGGTTGTCGAAACCCCTGCGCCTGAAGCCAAGCGTTCGGTGATGCCGGAAGTGGAAGTGGCAACCTTCGACGCCTCGTTGAGCCCGTTCGAGCGTCAGGTGAAAGCAGCCGCTGAAGCCGAGTCGACCGACGCGCCAGCCAGTGCCGAGATCCCGGTCGCTGTTGAAGCGCCAGCGGTTGTGGAAGCCCCTGCGTTTATGCCAACTCCTGCGCTGGAGCATGAGGCGGTTGAGGTAGCCGTCGCTGAGCCGGTTCACGTCGTTGAGCCTGTCAAAGCGGCTGAGCCTGTTCAGGCTGCCGAGCCTGCCAAGGCACCTGAGCTTGTTCAGATTACTGAACCGGCTCAGGCCGCAGAGCCAGAGCACGCCAAGGCGCCGGAAATCGAAGCGCCGAAAGCCGTCGAGCCCGTTGCTCAGCAGCCAGTGGTCGCTGAACCGGTCATTGCGCCAGCCGTCGAAGCAGCTGCTCAGACCGCGGCACCGGAGATCGTCGCCGCGCCAGTGGCGGTCGAACCTCCTCAGGCGCCGGTTGCAGAACCTGTCGCTGAAGAGGCGCCTGCGCTGCCGGTTGCCAGCAATGGCCGTGCACCGAACGATCCTCGTGAAGTGCGCCGCCGTCGTCTGGAAGCCGAGCGTCAGCAGAAAGAGGCGCAAGCCTCGGATGAGCCTAAACCGCTCGTTTAATCGGCCGTGACCAAATAGCCCCACCGGTGTGAGCAGGTGGGGCTTTTTTGTGCTTGACGGTCAGGACCGCGGCATGGAGGGCGGTTCGGCCGGGTTGAGATCACCGCGGTTGAAAGGTCAACACCGCAGGCACGTCCACATCCCATAACACACCCGGGTCGTCGACCTCGATTTCCTTGATGCGCGCACCCTGGAAAAGCCGCTTGGCGCCCTTCTCCCCGGCCAGTGCCATGAGCGCTGGCCCGAACGCACGACCAAAGGCGACGGGATGCCCATACCGTCCGGCATGGACCGGCACGCTGATGGCGTCGTCTTCCACCGAGCGGGCCACGCGTTCGAGTGTGTCAGCATGAATGAAGGGCATGTCGCCCAAGGCAATCAACCAGCCGCGATGGGCCGGCTCGGCGGAAACGGCAGCGGCGATGCTGTCGCCCATGCCGGGGGAATCCAGCACCACCACTTCATAGCCATGGCGCAGGCCCAACTCGGCCACACTGCAGTAATCGGCTCGGGTCAGCAGGACGGTTTTATCGGCAAGGGCGCTGACGTTGACCAGCACCTGCTCCAGCACCGAACGCTCCGTGCCGTCACGCCCGAGGCATTGCGCCAGCAGCTTGTTGCGGTGCTGACCGGCAACCGCTCGGTAGCGGCTGCCGAGACCCGCTGCCAGCACGATGGCACACAGGGTTTCACTCATGCTCAACCCTCACTGAGTACAGGCGAAGTGGCGCTCAGACCGGAAGACGACGCAGCCGGTCAATAAAGGTTGGGTTCCATTTCCAGCGCAACACCGAAGCGCTCCAGAATGTCCGCCTGAATCCGCTGCGCGAGGCCGAGCAACTGTCCGCCGGATGCTTCGCCATAGTTGACCAGCACCAGAGACTGCAACGCATGGACGCCGGCGTCGCCGTCACGAAAGCCTTTCCAGCCCGCCTGCTCGATCAACCAGCCGGCCGCCAGCTTTACCTGGCCATCGGCCTGAGGGTAGCCGACCACGCCAGGGTGCGTGAGTTTGATCACGGCAACCTGCTCAGCGGACACCAGCGGGTTCTTAAAGAAGCTCCCCGCATTGCCCAGCGTCGCGGGGTCCGGCAGTTTTTCGCTGCGAATGGCGCAGATCGCCCGGCTCACGTGCATCGGCGAAGGTTCTTTGATGCCCTGCTCTTCCAGCCGCTGCCGCACCGGACCGTAGTCCAGATGCAGACTCGCAGAATAGCTGAGCTTGAAGCGAACCCGCAGGATCAGCCAACGGTTTGGCTGACGCTTGAACAGGCTGTCTCGATAACCGAATTCGCAGTCAGCCAGGGTAAATTCCCGCAGCTCGCCGCTGTGTCGATCCATCGCGGTCAGGCTGTGGAAAACATCCTTGAGCTCAACGCCGTAAGCGCCGATGTTTTGCATCGGTGCAGCGCCGACGGTGCCGGGGATCAGGCTGAGGTTTTCCAGCCCGGCCAGCCCCTTGGCGAGGGTGTCCAGCACGAAAGGATGCCAGGGCTCGCCCGCCTCCGCTTCAACAATGGCGCCGCCGCAGTCCTCATGGGTGATGCGGATGCCACGGTTGGCCATGCGCAACACGAGGGCGTCGACATCACGGGTCAGCAGCAGGTTACTGCCACCGCCAATGACCATCAGCGGCACGTCGTGGCCAGACGAATACGCCAAGGCCTCGCGCACGTCGTCGTCGCTGAACGCCTCGGCAAAACGCCGGGCGCGCACCGCCACGCCGAACGTGTTGTAAGGCTTGAGTGGCACGTCGTGCTGCACATTCAGCGTCATGGGTGCATCCGCGAAAACAGTGGAAGAACGACCAGACCCATGCTCATCACACCTCCAGCAGACGACGAACGCGTTCCAGGTCTTCAGCGGTGTCGACGCCGGCCGGTGGCGCTTCAAGGGCGTCGGCCACATGGATGCGCACGCCATGCCAGAGCGCACGCAATTGCTCCAGGTTTTCGGTGTTTTCCAGCCAGCAAGGACCCCAGCTGACGAAATCGTGGAGGAACCCGGCGCGGTAGGCATAGATGCCGATGTGACGGCGGTACGGCACGCCTTCCGGCAGTACGTCGCGGGACTTCGCCAGCGCATCGCGAGCCCAGGGCAGCGGCGCGCGGCTGAAGGTCAGGGCCAGGCCGTTGAGGTCCGAGCAGACCTTGACCACGTTGGGATTGAACAGCGATGCCACGTCCTCGATCGGCTCGGCGAGGGTCGACATGCGCGCTTCAGGGTGTGCGGCGAGGTTGTCGGCAACCTGATCGATCACGGCCGGCGGGATCATCGGTTCATCGCCCTGAACGTTGACCACGATGGCGTCGTCGGCCAGACCCAGCTGGGCGGCGACTTCAGCCAGGCGATCGGTCCCGGAATTGTGGTCGTCGCGTGTCATCAGTACTTCGGCGCCGAACGCCTGGCAGGCCTCGACGATTCGCTGATCGTCAGTGGCAACCACGACACGCTCTGCGCTGCTTTTGCGCGCCTGTTCCCAGACGTGCTGGATCATCGGCTTGCCGGCGATGGTTTTCAGCGGCTTGCCCGGAAAGCGACTGGAGCCGTAGCGCGCCGGAATGACAACGGTAAACGCTGCGGTCATTTGTCCAGACGCTCGTCGGTGGTGAGGGTGCGCGCTTCGCTTTCCAGCATCACCGGGATGCCGTCGCGGATCGGGTAGGCAAGGCCGGCGCCTTTGCTGATCAGCTCGGTTTTGTCGGCGCTGAGCTTGAGCGGACCCTTGCAGATCGGGCAGGCAAGAATGTCGAGCAATTTGGTGTCCATAAGAGATCCTGAGCGAGTCATGGCAAAAGACGGGTTAACTGCGAATCAAACCAACTGACGAACGCCGGCGAAGGCACGGCTTCCACGGCCAGGTACCACCAGTCCGACGCAGCAAAGGACGCGCATTTGACGGCGTCCTTCTCGGTCATGACCACGGGCAATGCCGGGGTAAACGACAGGGCCTGGGCGCTGAACACGGCGTGGTCGGCGAACGCATGTGGAACAGGCCGCCAGTGTAGTCCTTCGAGGGTGTTGAAGAAACGTTGCGGATTACCGATACCGGCCACCGCGTGGACCTGCTGCCCCGGCGGGAAATGATCGACCGGCCGGCGTTCACCGCTGACCAGGTTGACCAGCGCCGAGGGCTTGAGCTGAAACCCGAAGCCGTCATCACGATCCACGCCCGCGCCGTTGTACAGCAGCGCATCCACGCTCTGCAGCCGCTCGACCGGTTCGCGCAGCGGGCCCGCCGGCAGGCAACGGCGATTGCCAAGGCCGCGGACGGCATCGATCAGCACCAGTTCGAGGTCGCGGTTCAGGCGATAGTGCTGCAGGCCGTCGTCCGAGAGAATGAGATCGAGGGGCTCTTCAGCCAGCAAGGCGCGCACGGCCTGCGAGCGGTCCGGGTCGATCATCAGCGGCACGCCAGTGCGATTGACGATCAGCAGCGGTTCATCGCCCGCGTGCGCAGCGGCCTGTTGCGGCAGCACGCGCCAAGGCAGGCTTGGCGGTTTAGCGCCGTAACCGCGACTGACCACACCGACGCGCAGCCCGCGGGCCCGGCAATGGTCGATCATCCACAGAATCAGCGGCGTCTTGCCGGTGCCGCCAATGGTGATATTGCCGACGACCACGACCGGAACAGGCGCTTTGTAAATGCTGCCCTGCCCGGCGAGAAAACGCGCGCGTTTGCGGTTCACCACGCGCCGGTACAGGCATTCGAGCGGGCGCAGCAGCACCAGCGCCGGATGGCCGTTGTACCAGGCGTCGAGCAGTCGGTCGGTGAATGCCATCAGTTAGCCGATGCGGCCTCAATCGTGGTCATGCGCAAATGAGCGAAACCGAGTTTGCCGGCGGCATCCATGGCGGTAATCACCGCCTGATGGGGGGTCTTGCCGTCAGCGCTGATCGACAGCGGCAGACTGGTGTCGCCCTCGGATTCCTTTTGCAGGGCATCGATGAGGGTTTCCAGCTTGCTGTCGCCCAGCAGCGTGTTGTTCACCGAATAAACGCCATCGGCGTTGATGGTGATGTCGAGGTGTTTTTTGTCGACGTCATCGGCTGAAGCGCCTGTCACCGCCTGGGGCAGGTCGACGCGCAGCTGAGTTTCCCGGGTGAACGTAGTGGTCACGACGAAGAACAGCAGCAGGATGAACACCACGTCGATCAGCGACACCAGATTGATGTCGATGGTCTCCCTGGGCTTGCGACGGCGGAATTTCACTTCTTCTTGCCCTCGCCACGCGCGGCAGCCTTGAGGTCCGGCTTGGCGTCGGTGAGGTCGACGTCACGATCGCCCTGCACGACTTCCACCAGCTTGATGGCTTCCTGTTCCATGCCGACCACCAGCTCATCGACGCGGCTTTGCAGATAGCGGTGAAAGAAGATGGCGGGAATCGCAACGGTCAGGCCCGAGGCCGTGCAGATCAGCGCCTTGGCAATACCGCCGGCGAGCATACCGGCGTTACCGGTCATGCCGCTGCTGGTGAACGAGCTGAAGATGTCGATCATGCCGAGCACCGTCCCCAGCAGACCCAGCAACGGCGCCATGGCAGCGATGGTGCCGAGTGTTGCCAGATAGCGTTCCAGCTCGTGAATGACCCGGGCCGCGGCTTCCTCGATGCACTCTTTCATGATCTCGCGACCATGGCGGGAATTGGCCAGACCGGCGGCGAGGATTTCACCCAGCGGCGAGTCGGCGCGCAGCTCCTTGAGCTTCTCGGCGCTCAGCTGTTTGTCCTGAATCCAGCGCCACACCTGACCGAGCAAATGCGGAGGCGTGATGCGGCTCGCGCGCAGGGTCCAGAGGCGTTCAATGATGATTCCGACGGCGGCAATGGAACTCAAAATGATCGGTAGCATCATCCAGCCACCTGATTTGACCAGCTCCCACACAGCGACCACCCCCTGAAAAAAAGTGGCGCCACTCTAACATAGCGTCAGCGCCTCGCCGAACGTGTCGATGAATAACCCTCCCTTTCAGTCACGCCAGAAGCGTCGTGTCCTGCGTTCAGCCCGGGCGTCTTCGTAGGCGCCCAGTTGCAAGGTGATGGCACCCAGCACGGCACTGTCGTGAACCTCCATGGCGGACCACGCGTAACGCGACATCACCAGCGGATGGGGATGACCGAACGCATTATTGCGGCCTCGGGAAATCAGCACACCGCGTGCACCCACCGCGCGCAGAAACGCCCGTGACGAAGAACTGCGGCTGCCGTGGTGAGGGGACTGAAGCCAGTGGGCGCTGACGTCGAAGCCGTCGTCGAGCATCGCGCGTTCTGCCGCCACGTCGATATCTCCGGTGAGCAACAGCCGCTCGCCATTGGCCTCGACGCTCAGCACGCAGGAGGCCTGGTTGCCTTCGGCGGCTTGCTCCCATATCCAGGTGGAGAAAATGACTTCATCCCACGCCCATGTTTCCCCGTTACGACAGGACTCGGCCGACAACTCGGCAGGCATGCGCCCTACGTCACCCGTCAGCACACGTGCAACCGGCAGGCCGTTGCGAACGGCGGCAGCACCACCGGCATGGTCGGAATCGGCATGACTGAGCAGCAGCGTATCAAGCTGTCTGATTCCGGCGCGCCGAATGGCCGGCAATACCACGCGCTCGCCGATATCGAAATCACCGAAGCGCGGCCCCGCGTCATACAGCAATGCGTGGTCGCGGGTACGCAGTAGAATGGCGAGGCCCTGCCCCACGTCCAGCTGCAGCACGTCGACTTGCCCGACGGGCACGGTTTTCTGCGGCGGGAAGAGGCACAGCAACAGCAGGGGCCAGCCCAACGGGCGCATCGGCAGGCCTTTGGGCAGCAACAGCAGCAAAGCGCCGAGCAGGCTCAGCGGCCAGACCCACATCGGCACCTGCGGACCTGTCCAGGCGGGAGCGAGACCGGCCATGAACGTCAGCCAGCGAAACAGCCCGTCCATTGCGCCGCCTGCCAGCCACAGCAGGCTTTCCCCCAGTGGCGGAATCGCCAGCAGCAGCGTACCGAGCAACGCCAGGGGCAAAATCAGCACGCTCACCCACGGCACCGCGAGCAGATTGACGACCGGGCCGCTCACGCTCACCGGCAGGCTCAGCGCCAGCAGCACCGGCAACAGGCCCAACGCGATCAGCCATTGTGCGCGGGTCCAGCTCTGCAACCAGCTCCACCGCCCGAGTCGCCCGCTGAAAATCAGCATCAAGATACCCACTGCCAGAAACGACAGCCAAAAGCCGGGGCGTAGCGTGATGAGCGGCTCGGCGATCAGCACCAGATTCAGCGCCAGCAACAGCGGCCACGTGGTGCCCAGATGACGGAAGCGCAGACGCCACAGCAGCACCAGACCCAGCATGATGACGGCCCGCTGGGCCGGCACTTCAAAGCCTGCCAGCACGCCGTACGCCAGCGCCCCCGCGAACGCCGCGATGCACGCCGAGGGCAGCCAGGGCAGAAACGGCGGCCATACGCCCCATCGAGCCAGTCCTGCGACGAGGCCGTAAAGCAAACCGGCGAGTAAGCCGATGTGCGTCCCGGAAATGACCAATAGGTGAACGGTGCCGGTGTCCTGCAGGACCTGCCAGTCGGCGGCGCTCAGTCCGGAATCGTCGCCCAACACCAGGGCGGCCAACCCGCCCTGTCGGCCCTGGGCATCCACACTGAGCAGGCGCTGGCGAATCCCGTCGCGCCAGTTGTCCCGCGCCGGCTCAAGCAGCTGGCCGTCCACCACGGTGCCGGTGGCGCCAATACGCTGGGCCAGCAGCCACGCCTGGTAATCAAACGCGCCGGGATTGACCAGCCCGCCCGGCCGCTTGAGTTTGACGGCCAGACGCCAGCGCTCGCCGCTGCTGATCGGCGGACCGCCGTACCAGCCAACGCGGATCTGCTCCGGCAGCCGCGCGCGCCGTGAAACCGGATCCTCCAGCTGAAACCGCACCACGCCGTCGAGGGTCTGGGGCAGGCCGACGACGCGTCCTTCCAGCCAAAGTGTCTGCCCGTCGAGGCGCTCGGCCAGCCGATCGTCCAGCGCGGACGAGGCCGACACACAGGCCCACGTCAGGCCGAACAGGTAAAACGCCAGGGGGTAGGTGCGAAACGGCAGCAGCATCAGCGCGACCACGGGCATCAGCAGCAGCAACCAGACCGGCGGTAATGCGGGCAAAAAACGCAACGTCAGCAATCCGAGTGCAAGCGCGAGCATCCCTGTGCGCATGGGCTTTCCTTGTCTGCGGGCGAAATCGACTTCCATGGCTTAGCTGATGCCCCGGCCCTCGCGTTTATTAATTGTCACAAAGTCTGAATTTGCGTTTGCGACTATCCGTGCATACTTCCCCGAATTTCCCGCCCACCTCGCCGGATTCCCGTATGCCACGCCACCTGATCAAGCGGTACATGCCCGATCCGAACAGCATCCGGGAACACAAATCCTTACGCTTTCTTGGCGCTCTTCTGCACGACCCCAACCTCTGGCACCTCAATCGACACTCCGTGGCGCGCGCAATGGGGATCGGGATGTTCGCCGCCTTGATGCCGATGCCGTTGCAGATGCTGCTGGCCGCTGTGCTGGCGATCTGGGTGCGTGCCAACATGCCGATCGCTGTCAGTCTCTGCTGGCTGACCAACCCGCTGACGATGCCGCCGGTGTTCTATTGCACCTATAAAATCGGCGCGCTGTTGATGGGCTTGCCGCCGCGGCATTTCCCGGACGAACTGAGTTGGGACTGGATCAGCGGACAGCTGTCGACCTTGTGGCAGCCGTTTTTGCTGGGATCGGTAGTGGCAGGGATTGTGCTGGGCGTGGCGGGGTATTTCGGGACGATGGCGTATTGGCGCTGGTGGGTCGGACGGCAGTGGCGGCGTCGCAAGGCTAAACGCCGATAGCAAGGACACAACAAAACATCTGGGAGTGAGCTTGCTCCCACATTGGAACTCACCATGTGGGAGTGAAATGCCCACTCCCACAGTATGCGGCGAGTTACTGACGCATCCCGCGTCCGCTCACCAGCAGCCGCGCGCAGCCCAGGTACAGCACGATGGTCGCGACGACCATGAACGCCAGGGCGATGCTGATCTTGATGTCCGACACACCGAGAATGCCGAAGCGGAAGGCGTTGACCATGTGCAGCACCGGGTTGGCCAGCGACACGGTCTGCCAGAACGGCGGCAGCAGGTTGATCGAGTAGAACACCCCGCCCAGATAGGTCAACGGCGTCAGCACAAAAGTCGGGATGATGGAAATATCATCGAAATTGCGCGCAAACACGGCGTTGATGAAGCCCAGCAGCGAGAAGATCGTCGCGGTCAGCAGCACCACAATGATCGTGATGCCCAGGTGGTGCACCTGCAGATCGGTGAAGAACATCGACAGCATGGTGACGATCACCCCCACCGCCAGCCCGCGCAGCACGCCGCCGATGGTGTAACCGATCAGGATGGTGTGGGGCGACACCGGCGAAACCATCAACTCTTCAACCGAACGTTGGAACTTGGCGCCGAAGAAGCTCGAGACCACATTGCCGTAGGAGTTGGTGATCACCGACATCATGATCAGCCCGGGCACGATGTACTGCATGTAGGTGAAGCCACCCATGTCGCCGATCTGCCGGCCGATCAGGTTGCCGAAGATCACGAAGTACAGAACCATGGTGATCGCCGGCGGCAGCAGGGTCTGCGGCCAGATCCGCATGAAGCGCCGGACCTCACGATAAACGATGGTGTTCAGGGCGATCAGGTTGGGGCGCAGCTCCGAGCTCATATCGCCACCTTCGCCAGATTCTTCTCGACCAGACCCACGAACAGCTCCTCAAGGCGATTGGTTTTATTGCGCAGGCTCAACACCTGAATGTTCTGCAGCGACAGCTGGCTAAACAGCGACGTGATGCCGATGGTCTTGTCGACCTGCACCTCAAGTGTCTGGTTATCCACCCGCTTCACCGGGTAGCCATTGAGCTGAGGCGCGGCCTGCAGCGGGTCGCGAAGGTCCAGCAGGAAGGTCTCGACGTGCAGCTTGTTGAGCAGCGTCTTCATGCTGGTGTTTTCGATGATCGTGCCGTGGTCGATGATGCCGATGTTGCGGCACAGCTGCTCAGCCTCCTCCAGGTAATGCGTAGTGAGGATGATGGTGATGCCCTTCTCGTTCAGCTCGGTGAGGAAAGTCCACATCGAACGGCGCAGCTCGATATCAACGCCCGCAGTAGGCTCGTCGAGGATCAACAGACGCGGCTCGTGGATCAACGCGCGAGCGATCATCAGACGGCGCTTCATGCCGCCGGACAACGAACGTGACGGCGAGTCGCGCTTGTCCCACAAACCCAGCTGGGTCAGGTACTGCTCGGCGCGTTCCTTGGCGATCTTCGGCGGAATGCCGTAGTAGCCCGCCTGGGTCACGACAATGTCGAAGGTCTTCTCGAACTGATTAAAATTGAATTCCTGCGGCACCACGCCGATCGAGCGCTTGAGCTGCGCCGGGTTGCGATCAAGGTCGTGGCCGAAGATGTTCACGGTGCCGCTGGTTTTGTTGACCAGCGTCGACATGATCCCGATGGTGGTGGATTTGCCGGCGCCATTGGGGCCGAGCAATGCGAAGAAATCACCCTCGGCGACGTCCAGATCAATGCCCTTGAGGGCCTGGAAACCGTTGCCGTAGGTCTTGGTTAGCTGCCGGATGGACAGAGCTGAACTCATGACTGAACACACACCAATAAAATGAAAAGGAAGATAAACGAATACGAACGTGCAGTTGCCGGGCCGATAGGGCCGATCACAGGGGGCGCTGACATTGACGGCGCCGCGCAGCTGGAATGTCAGGCGCAACACATCACTTCAAATGCAGTGGCCGCAATGTTGCGTCCCGATGCCGCCCAAGTACAGCGACATCGATTGATAGTCAGTATTAACTCGACACGGGCTGAACTCAGGTCAGCGCGGTCATGACGGCCTTTCGATACGCCGGACGCTGTTGCAAACGTTCGTACCAGGCTTTGAGGTGGGGCAGCTCGCGACGTTCAATCGGCATTTCGAACCAGGGATAAGCGAAGCAGCCGAGGGGGATGTCGCCCACGCCGAATTCATCGCCCGAAAGATACGGCTGATGCGCCAGGGCTGCATCAACGATGACCAGCAGGCGCTCGACTTCGGCTTTAGCCGCATTGATCTGCGTCCAGTCCTGCTGCTCGGCGGGGGTACGCAGTACGCCCCAGAAGACCGGACGGAAAGGACCGGCCAGCGTCGAGGTGGTCCAGTCCATCCATTTCTCAGCCTGGGCACGTAGCTTGGGGTTGCCGGGATACAGAGACGAGTCAGGCGCGTATTGCGCCGCCAGATAGCGAACGATGGTGTTGGATTCCCACAGCACGAACTCGCCGTCTTCGATCATCGGCACCACGCCGTTGGGGTTCTTCGCCAGGTACTCGGGCTGATCGTTGATACCGAAAGCGCCGCCGGCATTCAGCGACTCGTAATCGAGCCCCAGTTCCTCGGCGATCCACAATGCCTTGCGCACATTGGACGAGTTCTTGCGGCCCCAGATCTTCAACATGTTGTCATTCTCCGTGTGGTCAACGAGCGATGAGTGGCGTTTGCGGCGGGCCACAGTCTACTCCGGGATGCGGGTGTTCAAGCCACAACTTCCTGCGCATCGGCCAGCCCCCGAACTCCCTTGGTAGCACGGGGTCACTATCGATGCGCGGGCCAGAGCGGTCGACTGCGCAGCCGGTTGCGCTTATCGCGCCGTCATCATGGAGGGCTGTTTATGTTGTTGCTGTGGATCGTAGTATTGGTGGTTGGCGTGGCTTGGCTGGCACATCGCAGGGTTGCACCCTTCCCGGCCCTGGGCATCGTCGCGGTGTACCTGCTGGCAATGGGCGCGTTCAGCCATGCCCATGGCTGGATGGTCATTCCATGGGTGTTGTGGCTGGGCGTCGCGTTGCTGCTGGCGTTGCCGGGCCTGCGCCGCAAGCACTTCAGTGCGCCGATGTTCTCGTGGTTTCAGAAAGTGCTGCCGCCGATGTCCGCCACCGAACGCGACGCCATCGACGCCGGCACGGTGTGGTGGGATGGCGAGCTGTTCAGCGGCCGTCCGGACTGGAACACGCTGCTCAGCTATCCAAAGAGCAAACTGACCGACGAAGAGCAGGCCTTCCTTGACGGCCCGACCGAAGAACTCTGTGCCATGGTCAGCGACTGGGAAATCGGTCAGGCCATGGACCTGCCGCCGCAAGCCTGGGCGCATATAAAAGAACATGGCTTCTTCGCGCTGATCATTCCCAAGGAATACGGCGGCAAAGGCTTCTCGGCCTACGCCCACTCGCAAGTGGCGATGAAGCTGGCGACCCGCAGCGGCGATCTGGCCTCCACCGTGATGGTGCCCAATTCACTGGGCCCGGCAGAGCTCCTGCTGCATTACGGCACCGACGAGCAGCGGAATCACTACTTGCCACGCCTGGCCCGAGGCGACGAGATCCCGTGCTTCGCCCTGACCGGACCGCTGGCCGGCTCCGACGCAGGGGCGATGCCCGACACCGGGATCATCTGCAAGGGCCAGTGGGAAGGTGAGGAAGTCATCGGCCTGCGCCTGAACTGGGAAAAGCGCTACATCACCCTGGGCCCTGTCGCCACCCTGCTCGGCCTCGCCTTCAAGGCCTACGACCCTGAGCATCTGCTCGGTGACGAAACAGACCTGGGCATCAGCCTGGCGCTGATTCCAACCGACACCGCCGGTGTGGAAATCGGTCGTCGTCATGTGCCACTGGGCGCGGCGTTCATGAATGGCCCGAACTCGGGCAAGGATGTGTTCATTCCGCTGGAGTACCTGATCGGCGGCCAGGCCATGCTCGGCAAAGGCTGGATGATGCTGATGAATTGCCTGTCGGTCGGGCGTTCGATTTCTCTGCCTGCAGTCGGTACCGGCGCTGCGAAGTTCACCAGCCTGGTCACCGGCCAGTACACCCAGGTGCGCGAGCAGTTCAACGTACCGTTGGCAGCGTTCGAAGGGATTCAGGAATCCCTCGCGCGCATCGGCGGCAACGCCTGGCTGATGGACAGCGCGCGCATCCTGACTGCCAACGCGGTGGACCTGGGCGAGAAGCCTTCGGTGCTGTCGGCGATCCTCAAATACCACCTGACCGAGCGCGGCCGTGAGTGCATCACTCACGCGATGGATGTGCACGGCGGCAAGGGCATCATCATGGGCCCGAACAATTACCTGGGTCGCTCGTGGCAAGGCGCGCCGATCTTCATCACCGTGGAAGGCGCGAACATTCTGTCGCGCAACTTGATGATCTTTGGTCAGGGCGCCATTCGTTGCCATCCGTTCGTGCTGAAGGAAATGGCCCTCGCCGGTCGTCAGGATCATGACCGGGCGGTGGTGGAATTCGACGGCCTGCTGATGCAACACATTGGTTTCGCCGTGCGTAACGCGGCCAGTACGCTGGTGTTGAACCTGGGCCTTGGGCATTTCGAAAGCGTGCCGGGCGACCGGCTGAGTCAAGGTTATTTCCGCGCGCTGAACCGTCAGGCGGCGGCGTTCGCGATGCTGGCTGATCTGAGCATGATGCTGCTGGGCGGCGAGCTGAAACGCCGCGAGCGTCTGTCGGCGCGGCTGGGCGATGTGCTGAGCCACATGTACCTGGCGTCCGCCGCCCTCAAGCGTTACCACGATCTGGATTACCCTGAAGCGCTGGCGCCGCTGTTTTGCTGGTCCATGGAAGAAGCGCTGGGTGAGTCGGAGCGCGCGCTGGATGAGCTGCTGAGCAATTTCCCGAACCGCATTCTCGGTGGATTGCTGCGAGTGATCGTGTTCCCGTTCGGCCGTCGTCACAAAGGGCCTTCAGACAGGCTCGATGCCCAGGTCGCGGAAATCCTTGGCCGCGCCAAAGGCGATCCGGCGTTGGAATCAGTGCTTGCCGGTTGCTATCGCCCGACTGACGCAGAAGATCCGGTCGGCGCATTGCAGCACGCCAGCGACTTGCTCGGCGGCGCCAAGGCTATCCGCAGCAAACTGCATCACGCGGTGAAAAGCGGTCAGGTCAAGCCTGCGGGTGGTGAGCATCTGATCGATGCAGCCCTGAGCGCAGGTGTGTTGCAGGCGGCGGAAGCGGAAACGTTGCGCGCGGCAGAAACGGCGCGACGCAAGGTGATTGATGTGGATGATTTCGACAAGGAAGAGCTGGTCGCCACCGAAGGCAAAACACGCTAACCACGGCGTACCCTGTAGGCGTGAGCTTGCTCGCGATCGCGGCGTGTCAGCAACATACCGTTGGCTGACGCGCCGTCTTTCCCAGGCAAGCGAATCGCTTCCTGCAAATCGCAGCCCGCGACTTACGTCTACATACACCGCTCCGGCGAATTGTCCTACACTCCTTGGTAACAACAAGAAAAACCCAAGGGGACGCACCATGATTGACCAACGCCTGACCCATCGCTGCCTGCTCTCTGAAATTGCCTCGGGGGAAGATCTTTCCAGCGGTAAGCCGACACAAACCTTGCAAACCCTCCTGATGATGGGCTTCGTCACCCGTCTGCCAAGTCCCGACCGCACGTTTGCCCACCTGGCCCTCACTGAGGCAGGCCATCGGTATCTGGCCGGGTTGTGGCATTGAGATAGCCGCAGGCGGCGGGGGGATCTATACTCCCGCGCCTGTTTTTGTCTCTGAGGGCTTCATCATGGCCGACGCCAATCTCGACCACATCATGAATCAGCTGTTGCATTTGCGCGGCATCCTGGTCGCGCTGGGAGAGGCCGAGCAGGTCCCCGAGGAAAGTCATGCGCTGTTTCTGGAGCGTTACGATGAGTTGCTGACGCTGTTGCCGGCTGATCCGATCGAGAGTCAGTATCTGGGGCAGGATTTGTTGTGTCAGGTGATTCAGCGTTATCCGCAGATTGCTCATTTGGTGCCGCGGGATTTGTTGTGGTTTTTCGCCGGCGATTGTCTGCATTTCATGCCGAACGATGAGATTGATTTGTATACGGCGCTGGAGGAGCGTCGGTTTGAGGCGATGGAGAACGAGGAGCCGTTCGACTGGAATCAGGAGAAGCAGTTGTTGGCGATGTCGCAGTCTGAGTCCAAGCATTGATCTGATCTAGCATTGAGCATTGAGGGGACTGAAGCATTGAGGGGACTGATTTATTTACAGCGCTTCACCGTAAATTAATCTGTCCCCGGCCGTCATGCGGCGTGGCTTATGACGCCAAGATCAAAGGCGTCGGCCTAACGGCCTCTGTTTCGCCTTCGGCGAGTTACTTTTAAAAAGCACTAAAAGTAACCAAAAGTGCCTGCTCTCGGTTTGGCCCCTCGTTCCTCGGGGTTCCCTCACTCCGACGACGCTCCGTGGGCCCGCGCCGAACGGACATCCATGTCCTGACGGCGCTCTCGCCGCATCCATGCGGCTCGACCCACTGCGCATCGTCTGCGTTCGGCCTGCACCCAAGTCGCATTCTGCGGTGTCTGGGATATTTGTGTATGAAGATCAAAGCGTGGAGCAGATCAACGGCTTCCCGGCTAAAGCCGGTCCTAAAGAGAGCGTCGCCGGTCCTACTGACTACGGTCATTTTGTAGGACCGGCTTTAGCCGGGAAGAGGCCAGTGCGGGTGCCGCAAATTGATCGTTCCCACGCTCTGCGTGGGAATGCATCCCTTGACGCTCTGCGTCACTCTGAACCGGCAGCGATACTTCCACTTTATAAAAGATTCCCTGATCTTATCTTTCCGCTAAATGCATATTTTTTATAATTAGCTTAGCGCCAAATCGAATTTCACAGACCCTCCGCTTCCCCCTATGTTGCTGACTTGCTCCCGCGTGTCCTCTCGCGTCGGTTGGCCCATCAGTGCAAGGAGTTGTCATGAGCGTCGAGTTCATCGGTTATATCGCTACCCAGCCCGGATCGGAAATTCATCCCCGCAGCGGGCCGGCCGTTCAGCCTGAGTATGTGGAGAAAGTCGCCCGAGCCCACGAAGAGGCGGGGTTTGATCGGGCACTGGTCGCCTACCATTCCAACAGCCCGGACAGTGCGTTCGTGGCGTCTTATGCGGCGAATGTTACGCGTACGTTGAAATTTCTCGTGGCCCATCGTCCGGGCTTTATTTCCCCCACCGTCGCCGCTCGGCAATTCGCTACGCTGGATGTGTTCACTGGCGGTCGTATTGCGGTGCACATCATTACCGGCGGGGACGATCAGGAGCTGCGCGCTGACGGTAGTTTCATTGGCAAGGATGAGCGTTACGCCCGCACGGACGAGTACCTCGGCGTGGTGCGCCAGGAATGGACGGCCGACAAGCCGTTCGATCATCAGGGTGATTACTACCGGTTCGAGGGCGCTCATTCGTTGGTCAAGTCGCCGCAGCAGCCTCACATTCCGCTGTATTTCGGGGGTGCCTCTCAGGCTGCGCTGGAAGTCGCCGGTAAGCATGCCGATGTCTATGCCCTGTGGGGCGAGACCTACGAGCAAGTAAGAGACCTCGTCAAGCAAGTGCGGGCCGAAGCCGCAAAACACGGCCGGACAGTACGTTTCAGTTTGTCGTTACGGCCGATTCTGGCGGAGACGGAGGAAAAGGCCTGGGCGCGTGCGGACGATATTCTTGAGCGGGCGAAGGCGCTGGCCCAGGCGTCCGGATTCGAGCGACATGACCCGCCGAATGAAGGCTCGCGGCGTTTGCTGGAAGCAGCGGCCCAAGGTGCGCGTCTGGACAAACGCTTGTGGACCGGCATTGCCGGACTGCTCGGCGCGAAAGGCAACTCCACCTCGTTGGTGGGTACCGCAGAGCAAGTGGCCGAGGCGCTGCTGGATTATTACGACCTGGGGATCACGACGTTCCTGATTCGAGGTTTTGATCCGCTGGAAGATGCGGTCGATTACGGCAAAAAGCTGATCCCGCTGACGCGCGAACTGGTCGCCCGGCGCGAGCAGGAGAAGAACGAAAAGGTCGCGTGAACGGCGGCCGTGGCTCTCGATTCCCGCTAACGCCCCGCGTATTCAGCAGGCCCCGGTCTGCTGAATACGCGCCGGATAAGACGCCGCCCTATTGAACTGTCGTTGGGCAAACAGGTTACATAGGCGCAGGCTCGGCTGGATTGATGCCGACAATAGAAATCAGCGGTTCGTCCAGATAAAGGCCGTCATAGAGGACCGGAACGCTTGTGTGGTTGCCGCTCAGTGCAATCTGGAAGAAACGCCCGTCTGCATCGGCTTCAAAGGAGCGCAGGTAGGTCCTGTCCTGGTCTTCGTTGTAGTCGAGCTTCAAGGTGCCATTTCGTCCATCGCCCGTGCGGTCGAACCCCAGATCGAGAATGAACAGACGGTCTCCGCTTTCAAAGTCGGTGATAAGGTCCGAATGACTGACGTCCGCCGTGCGATAGCTGTCGGTCATGCGGTAATAAACGAAGTCATCAAGGCCGCTGCCACCGGTGAGTGTGTCCTTGCCCATGCCACCGGCCATGACGTCGTTACCAGCGCCCCCGTTTATGATGTCGTTGCCCTGAAAACCCACCATCTGATCATCGCCCACGCCGCCGGCCAAGACGTCATTGCCGCCGGTGCCGAGCACATCCATGTTATCGCGGGTCATCGTATTGACGATCTTGGGCCCGCTGGTGTTGCCGAAATCCACCGTGTCGCGATTCAGGTCCGCCCTGAGATTGCCGCTGAACAGGATTTCAAACTGATTGCCGTCAGCATCGGCTTCCAGCGACTTCAAGGCTGTCTGCGTACCTGCGCCATTGACCACAACCTTCAGAGTGCCATTGAAGCCATTGCCCAGGCCGCTGAACCCCAGGCTGGACAGATCCACGAGATCGCCCTCAGCTGCATTGAAATCAGTGACCAGATCCCGACCGGCAGTGTGCGCAGAACCTGTCGAAGTGCGGATGCTGTCGGACACGGAACTGAATACGAAGTCGTCGGCGCCGGTGCCGCCAGTCAGGGTATCGCCGCCGCCCCCGCCCACCAGACGATCATCGCCGGCCAGGCCAGACAAGGTATCGCGCCCCTCGTAGCCCATCAGGGTTTCTGCGCCAGCCGAGGTGCCGACAACGCTGTCGCCCGAATCGCTGCCGGCAATCAGGCGCTGGAAGTTGGCGTTGGTCAGGGTGTAATCGCCACTCAGGAGGAGTTCGAACCGGTTGCCGCTTTCATCGACATCGTAGCTTCTGAGGATCGTCCGATAATAGCCGTCATCTGTATTGCTGATGATCTGCACGGTTCCGTGTGTGCCGTCGCCAATGCCGGAAATGCCCAGCGCGGTCAGGTCCAGGCGATCGGCCTTATCGAAATAATCGATGTAATCGACATGCGAGCCGCTACTGTCGCTGATGGACGCATAGCGCAGTACGGCGTTTCCATAGGCGTAGAAACTGTCCGAACCAGCCCCGCCGATCAGTACGCTGTCACCTCGACCCTCGATGTAATCGTCGCCAGCACCGCCGTAGATAACATTGAGATCGAAGGAACTGAAAAATTCATCCTTACCCGCGGTGCCGTACCAGAAAACCTTTTGTTGATCTGCCATTGAAATGCTCCCTGAGCTGCCGCCAGAGTGGGCGGCAACAGCTGTGATAGGCAAAAGGGCAGTTGGTTCGCGGGCCAGCAGTGGCCAGTATCGACTTCCCGTGAGCAAAGGCTCTGCAGGCCTTCATAAGCTGCTTGAGCCCAGCGCAGTCGGCTCTTCATGGAGCTTGATGCGTACAGAGAAGCCGGTCGCTCCAAGCCAACCATGGCACCTCAAACAAAAAATGAACAACGCCCGGCGGGGCAGTCAATGACACGCACCGGGCGATTCACGTTCACACCACCTTCAGCACGATTTTGCCGACATGGTCACCCTGTTCCATTCGCTGATGCGCTTGTGCTGCGTCGGCGAGAGGAAAAATCCGGTCAATGATAGGCAGGCACTCGCCTTGCTTGATCAACGGCCAGACATTGGTATGTACGGCGCGAGCAATCTCGGCTTTTTCCTCCGCGCTACGCGAACGCATCATCGACCCTGTCACCGAGCCTTGCTTTTCCATCAACGCCAACAGATTGAAGTCCTTGACGGAGCTGCCGCCCAGAAAACCGATGACGACCAGTCGACCACGTCGTGCAAGTGACGCCACGTTGTTCTCGAAATAGCTCCCGCCCATGATGTCGAGAATCACGTCTACGCCCTTGTCCTGGGTTTGCCGGGCGATCTCATGAGCGAAGTCCACCTCGCGGTAATTGATCGCTTCGCCACCCAGTGCGCGGATCCGGTCGCACTTTTCCTGGCTGCCGGCCGTTGCAAAAGCCTTGATCCCCAAGGCCTTGCACAGCATGAGCGCAGTAGTGCCGATGCCGCTGGTGCCGCCATGGATCAACACGGTGCCGCCCTTTCGGGCCTGGCCCAGTTCGAACAGATTGGCCCATACGGTGAAGAATGTTTCCGGAATGGCGGCGGCCTGAATCATGTCCACGCCGTCCGGGACAGGTAGTGATTGGGTCGCTGCCACAACGCAGTATTCGGCATAACCACCGCCATTGGTCAGCGCACATACCTTGTCGCCCAGCTTGAAGTCGGCCACCTTTGCGCCAACCGCGACGACCTCACCGGCCACTTCCAGCCCGGGCACAGGCGTCATGCCGGGTTTCATCGGGTATTTGCCCGAACGCTGTATGACATCAGGACGATTGATGCCGGCGGCGTGAACCCGGATCAGCAACTCGTGATCACCCGGCGTTGGCACATCGGCCTGCATTATCTTCAATACTTCGGGGCCACCGGGTTCGGTGATCTCGATGTAGTTCATGCGGTTTGGCACATTCATGGGACACCTTTTGTTGACTAGGCTAATTGTTGAGAGAGCTAAAGACTCTGAAAGCTGAACGTCAAAGACATTCAGCCTTTTTAGCGGCCCATCGAATCAACCCTCGACGGTAAACCTCAGTCCGGCTTTCTCCGTCAGGCGCTTGAGCAGCGCTTCATTCAGCGCCGCCGCGGGCGTCCAGCAACCGCCTGGGGTCTCCTCACGTGTCACATCGAACGCCAGCGCCATCGCTGACTCGGCCAACATCTTGGATGTCGACAGGTAGCCAGGATCCTCATCGCAACTCACGGATGCCTTGAGCATCTGACCGTTTTCCAGTTCAGCGATGAACAGCACGTCATAAAAGCCCGCCTCAAGCTCCTTCTGTGTCGGCCCTTGCCCCGGTTGAGGATGACCGCCTTCATTAAAGGAGAAACCCGCCAGACCAGGCTCATCGTCGTCGCTCGGCTGCGCACTGAGCATCAGCATTTCGTCGTACTGAAAGGACGTGCCCCACAGGTGCCCTTCCAGCAAGTTCGTGCGATGCACCGCCTTGGAATTGATACCCGACATGATGAAAGGCCCGACCCAGGTCTGCGCCAGTTCATCCCGGTAGGGGGTCTGATCATCAGGTTGCTCGACGCCTATGAATCCTGGTGTGTAGGCAAATGGATCGGCCACCAGTTCACCGAGAGCAGGATCCTGCGCCGCCGCTGCAACCACAGCGTCGACACTCAGGAACGTGCCACCCGACAGCACGCCTTGCATCTTGCGCACCCGCCCCCTGATCCGAGGTGCGTAGCGAGCGAACTTCTTCATGACCTGCTGCTGGGTGAACCATACGCCGAGGTCGAACGGCACCGAATCGAAGCCACAGGAGAACACCAGTCGCGCGCCCGAGGCCTGGGCTTGGGCCTGATGGCTGCCGATCATCCGGGCAATCCAGGGGATCTCCCCGGAGAGGTCAACGTAGTCCGTCCCCGACTCGGCGCAGGCGGCCACCAGGTCAGAGCCATAGACCGAAAACGGCCCTGCGGTGGTAATCACCAACCGGGTCGTGGCGACCATGTCGCGCACGGACGCGCGGTCCCGGGCATCGGCCACGATCAGCGGCAGCGCTGCGGCGTTTGCCCAACTGTCCCGAATGGCTTCCAGCTTGCTCAAGCTGCGACCGGCAATTGCCCACTTAACAGGGCCGTCAACGCCGTATTGAGCGAAGAGGTATTCAGCGACCAGCCGACCGGTGTAACCCGTGGCGCCGAAAATGATCACATCGAATGTTTGTTTACTCATGGAAAAGATGATTCCTGAAAGCGCCGCGAAGCGAAGGCGACACTCTAGCCATCCTTCCTACAAATGATTAGATGGTATGGTTGGAATAGACCTATAACCGCAGAGCATTAATTGTGCGCGACACCGTAACCGATCTGGTGGCCCTCCTGCGGGTCGCCCGTGAAGGCAGTTTTACCAAAGCGGCGGCGCAGCTTGGCGTTTCCCAACCTGCGCTGAGCCGCACCATTACCAAACTGGAATCGCGCCTGGGCGTGCAACTCCTGACACGCAGTACCCGCAGCGTCGCGCCGACCGAAGCCGGGGCGCGCTTGATCGACCGCATCGGACCGCATTTTGACGGGATCGAGTCAGGGCTGAACGAGCTGAGCGAACTCAGCGGCACGCCGGCCGGCAGTCTGCGCATCACCTCTCTGGAGCACGCAACCCATCTGGTGCTTGCACCGGCTGCGCTGCAATTGATGACCGACTATCCAGGCATCAAGGTTGAGATCAACGACAGCTACGCCTTGGTGGACATCGTCGCCGAGCGCTTCGATGCCGGTATCCGCCTGGGCGCACAGCTGGCTCAGGACATGATCAGCCTGCCCATCGGCGGGGATTTTCGCATGGCCTTGGTGGCCGCCCCCGCCTATCTGGAACACCGCGCTAAACCACTGACGCCACAGGACCTGACCGAGCACGCCTGTATCAACCTGCGCCAGCCCACCTCGGGAGGATTGTGGGCTTGGCCTTTCGCCAAAAACGGGAGAGAAATCAAAGTACGCGCCGACGGGCATCTGGTGAGTAACAATATCTGCCTCATGCGTGATTTTGTCAGGGCGGGTGCCGGACTGGGCTACTTCCCGGAGCACCTGGTTGAGCAGGATCTGGCACAAGGTCGCCTGGTGCGGTTGCTGGAGGACTGGACTGAGACCGTCACCGGGTATCACCTCTACTACCCAAGCCGGCGCCAACACAAACCGGCTTTTCGTTTGCTTCTGGAAGCCCTGCGGGATCGGGCGGACCGCTGACTGTCTCCTTCAGGCCGAAACCGTCACAGCCCTCAAGCCGCATCCCGCTCCTGCTCCAGGGCTTGCGCCACCACACTACCGAAGGACGCCACCGGCGCCTGCAAGTTGCCGAGGAAGCGCGGGTAGATCAGCCACAGATCCATCACCGGCTTGAAATCCTTGAGCGGCATGACCGCCAGTGAATCGCGATGAACGCTGCGCTCCAGCAATGGACGCGGCACAAGACCCAGGCCCATGCCGTCGGCGACCAGCCCCAGTTGCAGCTCGGTGCCAAAGGTTTCCAGATTGACCTTCAGGCTCAACCCCTGGTCAGCCAGGGTGCGTTGCAGCCCGGCACGGAAACCGCAGCCGTCGGGGTTGAGCACCCAGCCCAGCGCGTAGCAGTCGGCCAGTTTCACCGGCTTTTTCGGCAGCACGCTCTTGGCGCAGACCACCACCAGCTCCATCTTGCCGATGGACTCGCCAACGATGCCTTCGGGGAATATCTTGCCCGCAGGGAACAGCGCCGCCGCTGCGTCCAGTTCGCCGTTCTCGATTTTGCCAATCAGGTGGCTGCCCCAACCGGTAATCACTTGGGCGCGCAGGTCGGGAAATTGGCCGCGCAGGTGTTTCAGCGCATCCAGCAGCACGACGTCGCCGATGGTTTGCGGCACGCCCAGTCTGAGCAATCCGGTGGGCGGCGTGTCGCTGGCAACGAGTTCGCGTAACGAGTCCATTTCCCGCAGGATCGCCAGGCATTTCTGATAGACCTGATTGCCCATTGCCGTGGGCTTGAGCGGCTTGGTATTACGGTCGAACAACTCGACGCCCAGTGCCTGCTCGAAATTCTGCACCCGGCGCGTGATGGCCGGCTGGGTCAGGTCCAGGGATTCAGCGGCATGGCTGATTGACTGGCAGCGAATGACCGCCACGAAAGCATCAATGTCATCAATTTTCATTCGGATCGCACATGGAATAAGGGAAATAAGATAGGCAAAAATCATAATCGCCACAGAAGGCTGTGGATAGCCTCTGTTTAGCCACAGAACGGCCAGCAACCTGTGAGTCAGTTATCAGCTACGTTTTGGTTATAACCTAATCATCAATGAATCGCATATTAGGCGGCTTAATTATGCTTATATTAAGCATTCTTCTGTGTCCGGAGCCGACATGACCCACATCCGACACCCTGAACGACTCAGGGCGTTTATCGGCGCGCTGGCCGAGCTGATCGACAGCCATCCGGGGGAAGGAGACCTGCTTTCCCGGGGTGGCAAGCTGCTGGGGCAACTGGTCCGTTATGACGACTGGCTGCCGGAAGAGTTCGCCACTCCCGATCCGCTGCGCTATCAACAGTTTCTGTTGCACGCCGACTCACGGCAGCGGTTTTCGGTCGTCAGCTTTGTGTGGGGACCGGGCCAGAGCACGCCGATTCACGACCACCGCGTCTGGGGCTTGATCGGCATGCTGCGCGGCGCTGAGTATTCCCAGGGGTTCGCCCGCAGCGCCGATGGCCGACTGGAACAGGAAGGCCTGGCGATCCGCCTGGAGCCCGGCCATGTCGAGGCCTTGTCGCCGCGCAGCAACGACATTCATCAGGTCAGGAATGCCTTCGACGATCAGGTGTCGGTCAGCATTCATGTCTACGGTGCCAACATTGGCGCCGTGAAGCGCGCCGTTTACCAGCCCGATGGCAGCGAAAAACTGTTCATCTCGGGTTATTCCAACGCCTTGCTCCCGAACATCTGGGATCTGTCCGAAGAGAACCAAGCCCAATGAGCCATAACACCCGTTCCTGCGCCGAGATCCGCCGCGCCCTGCTCGCCCATGAAGAAGTCGCGCTGGTCGATGTCCGCGAAGAAGCCCCTTTCGCTGAAGCTCATCCGCTGTTCGCCGCCAACATCCCGTTGTCGAAGCTGGAGCTGGAAGTGCTCGCGCGCATCCCCCGTCGCGACACCGCCGTGACGGTGTACGACAACGGCGAGGGTCTGGCCGAACGCGCCTTACAGCGCTTTCTGGGCCTGGGTTACAGCGACGTCAAGCTGCTTGAAGGCGGATTGCAGGGCTGGCGCGACGCCGGCGGCGAGGTGTTCATTGACGTCAATGTGCCGAGCAAGGCGTTTGGCGAACTGGTGGAGCACCATCGCCACACGCCGTCGCTGGCCGCCGAAGAGGTCAAGCAGTTGCTCGACGCCAAGGCCGACGTGGTGGTGCTGGATGCACGGCGGTTCGATGAATACCAGACCATGAGCATTCCGACCGGCGTCAGTGTGCCCGGCGCCGAACTGGTGCTGCGGGCGCGTGAGCTGGCCCCCGATCCGAATACCCGAATTATCGTCAACTGCGCCGGCCGTACGCGCAGCATCATTGGCACGCAGTCGCTGGTGAATGCAGGCCTGCCCAACCCGATTTCCGCCCTGCGCAATGGCACGATTGGCTGGCTGTTGGCCGGCCAGACCCTGGACCATGGGAAATCCCTGCGCTTCCCGCCGGTCAGTGATGCAACCCGGGAAGTCGCTCGGGCGGATGCGCGCAACGTGGCGGACAAAGCGCAAGTGAAACGCGCCAGCCGCGGGGACTTGCCGATCTGGCAGGCCGAGACGACTCGCACGACGTACCTGTTCGATGTGCGCACGCCGGAGGAATTCGAAGCCGGCCACGTGCCCGGTGCCCGTTCGACGCCGGGGGGCCAGCTGGTGCAGGAGACTGACCATTACGCGAGCGTGCGCGGCGCACGAATCGTGTTGCTGGATGACGACGGCGTGCGCGCCAATATGTCTGCTTCGTGGCTGGCGCAATTGGGCTGGGAGGTGTTCGTGGTGGACGATCTGGTTCCTGAGGATTTCAGCGAAAAAGGCGCCTGGAACGCGCCGAATCCACCCGCGCCCCAGGTTGAGGAGATCAGCGCTGAAACGTTGCGTGAGTGGCGCGAGGACGGTGGCGTGGTGGTGCTGGATTTCACTGCCAGCGCCCACTACGTCAAGCAGCATATTCCGGGGGCCTGGTGGACGCTGCGAGCCGACCTTGCCAGCGCGCTGCAGAACATCCCTGCCGCCGAGCGTTACGTGCTGACCTGTGGTAGCAGCAAACTCGCGCGCCTGGCGGTGTCCGAGGTCGAAGCGCTGACCGGCAAGCCGGTGTTTGTGCTGAAGGACGGCACTGCGAGTTGGGTGGCGGCGGGTTTCCAGCTTGAGCACGACGAGAGCCATCTGGCGTCTCCGCGTATTGATCGCTATCGCCGGCCTTATGAAGGCACCGATGCGCCGCGTGAGGCGATGCAGGCGTATCTGGACTGGGAGTATGGACTGGTCGAGCAATTGAGCCGCGACGGGACCCACGGGTTTTATGTGATCTGAGCCACGCTGCATTCCCTCCCCTTGTAGGAGTGAGCTTGCTGACGAAAACGGCGTTCCAGTCGCTGAAAATTCAGCAAGCACGCCCGCCAACTCACGGGCAACCGCTCCTGCAAAAAACGCATTGCCTCAATATATCTATGCAATGTTTTTATAGTGTCAAGCTAGATAATCACAAACGTACATAATTAGCTTATAACCAAAAGATACTTCTATTCCATTTCTTATCGGCATATGGTCAATCCCCTTGCCGACCCCTTCTCCAGGCGGAGGCAGAGAATCCTTTTTCATGCCTGGAGAGACGCACCATGTCCGCCCCTTTCACTCCCCTGCTCCGCGCCCGACACGTGATACTCGGCGCACTACTCGCATTATCATTGACCCAGACCACACAGGCCGCCGAGCCACTCCAGCCGCTGCTCGTCGCCAACCAGAAGTCCGCGCTGAAGGTGCTGCTGGAGGTGTCCGGCGAGCTGAAGGACGTACCCTACGAGATCAAGTTTTCCGAATTCCCCTCGGCGTCGCCATTAGGTGAAGCCCTGAACGCGGGGGCCGTCGACGTCGGCGCGCTGGGCGACGCGCCGTATGTCTTTGCGCTGGGCGCCGGTGCGGCGTTGAAGGTCATCAGCATTACCCACGTCAGTGGGCGCTACACGACTGCGCTGATTGTGCGCAACGACTCGCCGGTCCATTCGGTTGCGGACCTCAAAGGCAAGCGCATCGTCACCGGTCGCGGCTCCATTGGTCATTACCTGGCGATCCGCGCGCTGAACGAAGCCGGCCTGAAGACCAGCGACGTGAACTTCGTTTACCTGTTACCCAGCGAGTCGCGGCTGATCCTCGACAACGGCGACGCTGACGCCTGGGCCACGTGGGCGCCCTACACCACCGTCGCCACGCAGAACGGCGCGCGGATCCTGCCCAACGGGCCGGACCTGCTGACCAACCATTCCTATCTCGCCGCCACCAGCAAGGCCATCGCCGACAAGCGCGTGCAACTGGACGATTTCGTGGTGCGCCTCGACCGCGCCTACCGCTGGGCCAACGCCCATCCGGCCGAATACGCCGCCGCCCAGACCAAGGTCACCGGCCTGCCGTTGGCCGTGCATCTGGCCGTCAACCAGGACACGAAAATGGAACGCGTGAGCATCGATGACGGCGTCATCAAGGGCTTGCAGAATACGGCGGACATCTACCAGCGCGAAGGCATCCTCAACAAACACGTCGACGTGTCCCATGGCTTCGACCCGGATTTCAATGCCATCCGCCTGGCCGCCGAGCCATCAGCCGAGCAAGCTGCCAGTCAGAACAATCCCCAAGCTGCGCGCTAAGGGAGCGGGCTAATTTGGAAGCCTGTGGAATGTGCAGAACAAAATCGATTTGAGGCGCGTGTGCGTTGTAAATCCCGCACACACAAAAACGCCGCTCTGTTGAGCGGCGCTTTTGAGAATTTGGAGCGGGAAACGAGACTCGAACTCGCGACCCCGACCTTGGCAAGGTCGTGCTCTACCAACTGAGCTATTCCCGCAAATGGCGTCCCCTAGGGGACTCGAACCCCTGTTACCGCCGTGAAAGGGCGGTGTCCTAGGCCACTAGACGAAGGGGACACAGCCTGGAAACACCATGGTGTTGTGTTCCAGTTCCAGAAACACATCCGAAGACGCTTCCTGGTTTCACTCAACTTCGCCCGAAAGCAAAGCTGCTTAAAAATGGAGCGGGAAACGAGACTCGAACTCGCGACCCCGACCTTGGCAAGGTCGTGCTCTACCAACTGAGCTATTCCCGCAATGGCGTCCCCTAGGGGACTCGAACCCCTGTTACCGCCGTGAAAGGGCGGTGTCCTAGGCCACTAGACGAAGGGGACACGCTACAACATTCACTCCCTGCTACGCTCTGCTGTGTGCTTTACGCTGCAAGTGGCGCGCATTCTATGGATGGATATAGGGGTCGTCAACCCCTCAGTGAAAATATATTCAAATCAATGACTTCGCCCTCTATTTAGGCAAAGGACGGCCGATACACACGTGTCAGCCGCCATGGGCAATATCAGGCGGAGTGACAGGACCACCTTCCCGCGATAGTGGATAGCCACTACACTCGCGCAAATTACTTGATTGAGGCTTGTGCGGTGACACCACTCTTTATCACCTTCTTGGTTGTAGCAGGCATCGTGCTCCTCATTGCGGTGGGCTATCTGAATCATGTCGCAGAAGGCAAAAAGGTCGAGCGCGCGCGCAGCATGGTCGAGCTCAACGACCGGCTACGCCGCTGCAGCGAGCTGTCCGAAACCTTCCCCGGTCAGTTGATGACGCCGCAGTTGAAGCTGCTGCTGGTTCGGCTGGAGCTGAACGTGGTCAAGCGCCTGCTCGCTCTGGAAAAAAGGAACAACCCGAATCTTCAGGAGCGCCAGTCTGAACTGGAAGCCCTGGTAGCGCAGGGCGACGCGATCACCGTCAGCAACCCGCCCAGCCCGATTCAAACCGAAGCCAAGGCCAAGGACGTGCGCTTTCTGCTGGAAGCCATGCACGGCCAGGTGACGCGAGCGGCCCACGACGGTTTCCTGCAAACGTCCGAAGCCAAGCAATGGATTCGCGAGATCCGCAACTTGCTGGTGCTGCTGCACATCGAGTTTTTCAACAACCTGGGCCAGCACGCGATGAGTCAGGAACAGCCCGGTCAGGCGCGTCTGGCCTTCGAGCGTGGCGTTCAGTACCTGAAAAACCAGCCTCAACCCGCGCCGTGGAAAAGCCACTTGCAGGCCATGGAGCGGCAATTGGCCAAGGCGAACTCCATGGTGCTGGACACCATTGCACCGACCGAAGACGACAACAACGAGCTGACCGAAGGGTTGCGCGTCGTGGACGCCGAGGCAGAGTGGAAAAAGAAAGCCATCTACGACTGATGGCTCGACACCGACGCACCGCGCCAAGCGGTGCGTCGGGGCTTCACATCAGCAATCGGTCGAATTCAAGAAAATCGCCGCCAGCCGTTCAATCCCCGCCTGATCTTCCTCGTTAAAGCGCCCGACACTCGGGCTGTCCAGATCCAGAACCCCGATCAGCTGTCCATCCTTCACCAGTGGCACGACCAATTCGCTATTGGAAGCGCTGTCGCAGGCGATGTGGCCGGGAAACTCATGGACATCGACCACGCGCTGGGTTTCGCGGCTTTCTGCCGCCGTACCGCACACGCCCCTGCCGAACGGAATGCGCACGCAGGCGATCTGGCCCTGAAACGGACCCAGCACCAGCTCTTCGTTGCGGTTGAGGTAGAAGCCTGCCCAGTTCAGGTCGTCGAGCTGGGTATAAAGGAAGGCCGAGAACTGCGCGGCGTTGGCGATGAAGTCGCGCTCATCCGCCAGCAAGGATTCCAGTTGTGCAGCGAGCAGGCGGTAGCCATCAAGGCCCTCCCCTGCGGAATTCAAATCGATCATGCGTCTTGCTCCAGCATTTTCAAACCAACCCAGTAACGGGCGAACTGATACGCGCAACGGCCGTTGCGGTTGCCACGGCCGGTTGCCCAGCGCACGGCGTGAATCTCGAGCGCTTCATCGCGCTGCCATTTCAGGCCGGCCCTGGTCGCCAGCTCGCCGATCCAGTGCTCCACCACATCCAGAAAATGCTCCTGAGTGAACGGATAGAACGACAGCCAAAGGCCGAAGCGGTCGGACAGCGCGATCTTGTCTTCGACGGCTTCACTCGGGTGAATCTCGCCGTCGTCACCGCGCTGCCAGTGAGCGTTGTCGCTCTCCTTCTCAGGCACCAAATGCCGGCGGTTGGAGGTGGCGTACAGCAGGACATTGTCAGGCGCCTGTTCCAGCGAGCCATCGAGCACGCTCTTGAGCACCCGGTAGTCGCCTTCGCCGGATTCGAACGACAGGTCGTCGCAGAACAATACGAAACGCTGGGGTGACTTCTGCAGTTGCTCGACCACGCGCGGCAGATCGCCCAAGTGGTCGCGCTCGATCTCGATCAGGCGCAGACCGGCCTTCGCGTGCTCGGCCAGCAACGCCCGGACCAGCGACGACTTGCCCGTCCCACGTGAACCCCAGAGCAGCGCGTGGTTGGCGGGCAGGCCGTCGATGAACTGCTGCGTATTGCGGCCCAGTTGCTCACGCTGGCGGTCAACGCCGATGAGGTCGGACAGGCGCATGTCCAGCGTGACGTCCAGTGGCATCAGGTAACCGCCGCGACCTTCGTGGACCCAGCGCGCGGCCAGGGTCGTTTCCCAGTCCACGGGCTGCCGAACGGCAGGCAAGAGAGGTTCGAGACGCGCCAGTACCGACTCGGCGCGCTCCAGAAATGCGTTCAATCGAGAATCCACGGTTTCTCCTTGATTTAACGGGTTAACGCGTGGCCGCGATCAGCTATGCTTGCCACGCGACGGACACGAGAAGTGACAGTGCCTTTTATGGATATAGCGATCACCCACCGGCTGTCATTCAAACAGGCCCGTTTGACTGTGCTGATCGGCTTTCTATTGGGCACGCTGCTCAGTCTGTCTCAAATTGCGCTCGATTATGCCAGCGAAGACGCGTCCATCGATCGTGAAATTCGCTCCCTGCTGCAAATCAGTCATAACCCCGCCTCGCGCATTGCCTACAACCTGGATGCAGAACTCGCCCAGGAACTGACCCTCGGCCTGCTGCACTCCCCGGCCGTGGTCGGCGCGCGGCTAACCGATAACAACAACGTTCAGCTCGCTGCGGTATCACGGCCGCTGGCGAAAAGCGCCTACCGCATGGTCAGTGATTTTCTGTTCGGCGGGAGTCGGCAGTTCGAAGACGTGCTGCACCTGGACCATATCCCCGATGAGTCCATCGGCACCTTGCACCTGGACGTCGATACGTTCGCTTTCGGCAACCATTTTCTGCAGCGCGCCGGCATCACTCTGGTCAACGGCTTCGTGCGCAGCCTGGTGCTGGCCGGCCTGCTGCTGGCGCTGTTCTATTTCACGTTGACCAAACCGCTGACGGGCATGATCCGTGCGCTGTCGGAACGTGATCCGCGCAGCCCCGTTCAACCTCCGGTGCCCTGCCCACCCGGCCACGAAGATGACGAAATCGGCGTGTTGGTGGCGGTCACCAATCGGCAGTTCGAGAGCGTTGCCAGTGAGTTTGCGCAGCGGCGGGAGGCCGAAAACCGGCTGACCGATCACCTCAACGAGCTGGAAGACATCGTCTCCGCGCGCACCCAGCAGCTCGAATCCAGCAATGCCCGGCTCAGCCAGTCAAACGAAGAACTGCAGATTGCGCGCAGCACGGCGCTGGACATGGCCCACGCGCGCTCGGCGTTTCTCGCCCACATGAGCCATGAAATCCGCACGCCGCTCAACGGCTTGCTGGGCATGCTGGCGTTGTCCCTCGATGGCCCGCTCAGCGCAGAACAGCGACAGCAGCTGTCCATTGCCCACGACTCGGGCAAGGTGCTGGTCGAACTGCTGAATGACATTCTCGACCTGTCGAAATTCGACGCCGGCCAGGTTGAGCTCGAGCGCATTCCGTTCGACCTGGCCGCCTTGATCGAAGACACCGCCAGCCTGCTGTCGCAAAACGCGGCGCCGAACGTCGAGCTGACCTGCCTGATCGACCCGCGCTTTCCGGCGTCCGTGCTGGGTGACCCGACGCGGGTGCGGCAGATCGTCAGCAACCTGCTCTCCAACGCGCTCAAGTTCACCCGCGCCGGGCGTGTGGATGTGCGGCTGGGTCAGTATGGCGACCGCGTGCGCATCGAGGTGTGCGACACCGGCATCGGCATCGCCCAGGACGCCCAGGCGAAGATCTTTCAGCCATTTACTCAGGCCGAAGCCGCGATCACCCGGCAGTACGGCGGCACCGGCTTGGGCCTGACCCTGACCCATAACCTGACCGATGCCATGAACGGGCAATTGAGTATCGAATCCGCCGTGGGCGTCGGCAGCCGCTTCCGTGTGGACCTGCCGCTGCCGGCGCACACGCCGGCGCTGAAATGGCCAATGCTCAAGGGCAAAGTGCTGGTGGCCAGTGACGCGGACAGCGGGTTGCTGGAAATGCTCAGCCGGCTGCTGCCGGAATGGGGCGTGACCTGTCAGCCGCTGGCGGACGGCGCGGCGCCCGATGCCGGTGCGGACTTGCTGATCAGCGATTGCCCGCAATGCCTGGTGGCCATCCGAGAAGCGTGCACGGTGCCGGTCTTGCTGGTGACGGCGTACGGCAACTTCATGCCCGGCGAGCAGGTGGCGGCCCTGGCGCCGCTGCAACAGCAGGCGCGGCCACTCTCGCGCACTGTGTTGCATCAAAGCCTGGCGCGCATTCTGGACGCCGACGGTCAGGCAGGTATCCGCCAGGAACAGGGCGACCCTTCACCCACCCATCGGGCGCGTATCCTGCTGGTGGAGGACAACCCGGTGAATCAGCTGGTGGCGAAAGGCATGCTCGGCAAGCTGGGCTGCGATGTGGTCGTCAGCAGCAATGGCGCTGAAGCCCTGCAGCAGCTTGAGCAGGATCACTTCGATCTGGTGCTGATGGACTGCAATATGCCGGTGATGAACGGCTATGACGCGACGCGACGAATCCGGGAGAACGAGCGCTGGTCGGGTCTGCCGATCATCGCGCTGACGGCCAACGCGATGCCGGAAGAGCGTGAACACTGCAAGGCCGCGGGCATGAGCGACTACCTGGCCAAGCCTTTTCGTCGCGAGGAATTGATGGCGTTGCTGGATCAGTGGATCCCGGTAGAACAGCCGCATTAAACGCTGCGCCGATCAGCCGGCCGCTTGCTCCTTCAACAGCGCTTCGATGTCAGCCTTGATGTCTTCCGGCTTGGTCAGTGGGGCGTAACGTTTGACCAGCTTGCCGTCGCGGCCTACCAGAAACTTGGTGAAATTCCACTTGATGCCTTCCGAACCGAGCAAGCCCGGCGCGCGCTTCTTGAGCTGCACGAACAGCGGATGGGCATGGCTGCCGTTGACGTCGATCTTCTTGAACAGCGGAAAACTCACCCCGTAGTTCAGTTCGCAAAAGTCGGAAATCGAGCCTTCGTTGCCCGGCTCCTGCTTGCCGAACTGGTTGCACGGAAAGCCCAGCACCACAAGTCCGCGATCCTTGTAGCCCTGCCACAATTCCTCAAGGCCCTTGTATTGCGGCGTGAAACCGCACTTGCTGGCGGTATTCACCACCAGTAGCGCCCTGCCGCCGAAGTCAGCCAGGGTCTTTTGTTCGCCCTTGATCGTTTGCACCGGAATGTTCAGCAATTCGTCGCTCATGGCGATGCCTCGATTGAGTAAACCGCAACGCTAGCGCGCCAATGTCTGGCGCGCTATCCCATTGTTACCGGTGATAGGCCTGCATCAGGCGTTGCGTGGCACCAGGTCCAGGCACACGGAGTTGATGCAGTACCGCAAACCGGTGGGCGGCGGACCATCCGGAAACACGTGGCCGAGGTGAGCGTCGCACTTGCTGCAGACCACTTCGGTGCGAATCATGCCATGACTGACGTCGCGCACTTCGACCACTGCGCTGCCTTCCAGCGGGGCGTAGAAGCTCGGCCAGCCGCAGCCCGAATCGAACTTGGTCTTGGAGTCGAACAGCGGCTCGTTGCAGCAGATGCAGTGGTAAACGCCGTCGGTCTTGGTCTCGTTGTATTTGCCGCTGAATGGACGCTCCGTGCCCTTCAGCCGGCAGACGTTGTACTGCTCGGGATCGAGCATTGCTTTCCATTCTTCAAGGGTTTTATCCAGCTTAGCCACGGGTTGACCTCCGTAAATGAAAAAGCCCGATCTGTGTCTTTTCCACGGATCGGGTGGCACGTATGATTGCGCCTTCGTTGGACGCCAGTCTGTCACCCGCGTTTCTCGCGTACAAACCCATTTTGATGGCGTCATGCTCAGCGGTCCGCGCTTCTTCTTACAGCGGGCCGTCTCTTTTCGGGACCAATCACCATGCAGTTCAGCAAATCGAACAAGCTCGCCAACGTCTGCTACGACATTCGCGGGCCGGTGCTCAAGCACGCCAAGCGCCTGGAAGAGGAAGGCCATCGCATCCTCAAGCTGAACATTGGCAACCCGGCGCCGTTTGGTTTCGAGGCGCCGGACGAAATTCTGCAGGACGTCATCCGCAACCTGCCCATGGCCCAGGGCTACAGCGATTCCAAGGGCCTGTTCAGCGCGCGCAAGGCGGTGATGCAGTACTACCAGCAGAAGCAGGTCGAAGGTGTCGGCATCGAAGACATCTATCTGGGCAACGGCGTCTCGGAACTGATCGTGATGTCGATGCAGGCCCTGCTCAACAACGGCGACGAAGTGCTGGTTCCTGCGCCGGACTACCCGCTGTGGACCGCCGCCGTTGCGCTGTCCGGCGGCAACCCGGTGCATTATCTGTGCGACGAGCAGGCCAACTGGTGGCCTGATCTGGAGGACATGAAGGCCAAGATCACGCCGAACACCAAAGCGATGGTGATCATCAACCCGAACAACCCGACCGGCGCCGTTTATTCCCGCGAAGTGTTGCTGGGGATGCTGGAGATTGCCCGTCAGCACAATCTGGTGGTCTTCTCCGACGAAATCTACGACAAGATTCTCTACGACGACGCCGTGCATATCTGCACCGCCTCGCTGGCACCGGACCTGCTGTGCCTGACCTTCAACGGGCTGTCGAAATCCTATCGCGTGGCGGGCTTCCGTTCGGGCTGGATCGCGATTTCCGGGCCCAAGCACAACGCGGTCAGCTATATCGAAGGCATCGACATCCTGGCAAACATGCGTCTGTGCGCCAACGTGCCGAGCCAGCACGCGATCCAGACCGCGCTGGGTGGTTATCAGAGCATCAATGACCTGATCCTGCCGCCGGGCCGTCTGCTGGAGCAGCGCAACCGGACCTGGGAATTGCTCAATGATATTCCGGGCGTGAGCTGCGTGAAGCCGATGGGCGCGCTGTATGCCTTCCCGCGCATCGACCCGAAAGTCTGCCCGATCCACAACGACGAGAAGTTCGCGCTGGACCTGCTGCTGTCGGAAAAGCTGCTGATCGTTCAGGGCACCGCGTTCAACTGGCCGTGGCCGGACCACTTCCGCGTAGTGACGCTGCCGCGTGTGGATGATCTGGAGCAGGCCATTGGCCGGATCTGCAACTTTTTAAAGACCTACAAGCAGTAACGCAGCGTGCTGCAAGCGCCGGCTTTTGGATGAACGCTGGTGATGATTGACGACGATGTTGTCTGACTCACCGGGTTCGCCCCCAAGCCGGCTGCTGTTGTTCCGGGGGCCAGTCGCACCGCCCTCACCCTGTTGCCGATGAGGCTTTTCGCCAGCGCGACAGCAAACGACACAGTTTGAAATGATCGCCCGGTTGAATACACCCCGACATCACCTTATATACCCCCGCAGTACGTTACATATTCTTCCCGAGGAGAAACTCTTAACCATGATGCGCATTTTGCTGTTTTTGGCCACTAACCTTGCGGTCGTGCTGATTGCCAGCATCACCCTGAGCCTTTTTGGCTTCAACGGGTTCATGGCGGCCAACGGGGTTGATCTGAACCTCAATCAGCTGCTGATCTTCTGCGCTGTGTTCGGTTTCGCCGGTTCGCTGTTCTCGCTGTTCATCTCCAAGTGGATGGCGAAGATGAGCACAGGCACCGAGATCATCACCCAACCCCGCACCCGCCATGAGCAATGGCTGCTGCAGACCGTGGAACAACTGTCCCGCGATGCAGGCATCAAGATGCCGGAAGTGGGTATTTTCCCTGCCTACGAGGCCAATGCCTTTGCCACCGGCTGGAACAAGAACGACGCGCTGGTCGCGGTCAGCCAGGGACTGCTGGAGCGTTTTTCCCCCGATGAAGTGAAAGCAGTGCTGGCTCACGAGATCGGTCACGTTGCCAACGGCGACATGGTGACGCTGGCGCTGGTCCAGGGCGTGGTCAACACCTTCGTCATGTTCTTCGCCCGAATCATCGGCAACTTCGTCGACAAGGTGATCTTCAAGAACGAAGAAGGCCGTGGCATCGCGTTCTACATCGCGACCATCTTCGCTGAAATCGTGCTGGGCTTCCTCGCCAGCGCCATCGTCATGTGGTTCTCGCGCAAGCGTGAATACCGCGCCGACGACGCCGGTGCCCGCCTGGCCGGTACGGGCGCGATGATCAGCGCTCTGCAGCGTCTGCGTTCGGAACAGGGCGTTCCGGTGCAAATGCCCGAAAGCATGACGGCGTTCGGTATCAACGGTGGTTTGAAGCACGGCCTGGCCGGGCTGTTCATGAGCCACCCGCCGCTGGAAGAGCGCATCGAGGCGCTTCGTCGCCGCGGTTGATTGTGTAGAGGCTGCATCCAGAAAGGGCGACGTGAAGTCGCCCTTTTCTTTTGTGCTGGTTTCTTTGCGCTGCGCTATCGGCGATACAGTCGATACGCATATTCCATCAGGGACGTTGCCCCCGCCTGCTTGAACTTCAAGCCCTGCTCCAGCACGTCCAGATCCGCGACGCGTTTGACCCGCCAGTTCGGGGAGAGCAACTGCAGCACCTCGTCCTCATCCACCGAGAACGGCGGGCCGGCAATCAACGACTGATCGTAATCCAGCGTCACCAGCAAGCCGCAGGCATCGTTCGACAACAGATGATTGAGCTGTTTGACGTAACGCCAGCGCAGGTCCGGCGGCAGCGCGATCAGGGCGGCTCGGTCGTAGAATGCGGTGCAGTCGCCAACGTCTTCCGGCGTGAGGGCAAAGAAGTCGCCGCACCAGATCTCGCAGCCCTCCCCACGATAGACCTTGAGCGCGCCACGCTCTTCAATCGCGGGCTGCCAGCCGTTCTCGCTGAAGAAGCCGGCCACTGCTATCTCAGACAATTCCGCGCCCACCACGTGAAAACCCTGGTTGAGCAGCCAGACCATGTCGATGCTTTTGCCGCACAACGGTACCAGCACGCGCTCCCCTGGCGTGGCGGTGAGCTCTGGCCACAGGCGCAACAGGTGCGGATTCACAGACGCTTGATTGAAACCGATCTGATTGATCGCCCAGCGCTCATGCCAAAAACGCGGCTCCATAGACACTCCTGATATCCCGATCAAAACGGACGAAAACTTATATTAGATTTAGATGGATGCACTGCCCGATGATGCCACTCACCTTATACGCTCAGGACACTGCAAATGCTGCCTAGCCTGTTCATTTCCCACGGCTCGCCCATGCTTGCCCTCGAACCGGGCGAGAGCGGGCCGGCGCTCGCGCGTCTGGCCGCCTCCCTGTCGCGCCCCAAGGCCATCGTGATGGTCTCGGCGCACTGGGAAAGCAACGAGCTGCTGGTCAACGGCAATCCGCAGCCGGAGACCTGGCATGACTTCGGTGGCTTCCCCCCTGCACTCTTCGCCGTGCAGTACCCGGCGTCCGGCATGCCGGAGCTGACGCAGCGCGTGCTGGAGCTGCTGGCAGAGGCTGACCTGCCGGCGCGCATGAACACCGAGCGACCGTTCGACCATGGGGTTTGGGTGCCATTGTCGTTGATGTACCCGCGGGCGGACATTCCCATCGTGCAGGTTTCACTGCCCACGCGGATGGGCCCTGCCCTGCAGACACGCGTCGGGCAGGCGCTGAATCGGCTGCGTGAGGAAAACGTTCTGCTGATCGGCTCTGGCAGCATCACCCATAATTTGCGCGAGCTGGACTGGCAGGCGGGACCTGAGAGCATCACGCCCTGGGCCCTCGCATTCCGCGACTGGATGGTGGAAAAGCTCGAGGCGGACGACCTGGAAGCGCTGCACGACTATCGAAATCAGGCACCCAACGCCGCGCGCAACCACCCGACCGATGAACACCTGCTGCCGCTGTATTTTGCGCGGGCGGCGGGCGGGGAATTCAGCATCGAGCACCAGGGTTTCACCATGGGTGCGTTGGGGATGGACATCTATCGGTTTGGTTGAGGGGGCTGGTTTTGTCCCCGTGGAGCGGCTTCAGCCGGGAAGCGCACTTATAGGGGACCACTTATAGGGGACTGATTTATTTACAGCGCTTCATCGTAAATTAATCTGTCCCCGGTCAGTTGTGTGGCAACCGACGCCTTCCCGGCTGAAGCCGGTCCTACCCAACCAAAACCCACTCGGCCTGGTGCCTCCCCCCTCCGTCTATGGGATCGGCGCCAGAGACAAAACGGGGACAGATTAATTTACGGTGAAGCGTTGTAAATAAATCAGTCCCCTTCAAATACTGCGACCGATGAACACCTGCTGCCGCTGTATTTCGCGCGGGCGGCGGGCGGACAGTTCAGCATTGAGCATCAGGGCTTCACCATGGGTGCGTTGGGGATGGACATCTATCGGTTTGGTTGAGGGGGCTGGTTTTGTTCCCGTGGAGCGGCTTCAGCCGGGAAGCGCACTTATAGGGGACTGATTTATTTACAGCGCTTCATCGTAAATTAATCTGTCCCCGGTCAGTTGCGTGGCAACCGACGCCTTCCCGGCTGAAGCCGGTCCTACCCAACCAAAACCCACTCGGCCTCGTGCCTCCCCCCCTCCGTCTATGGGATCGGCGCCAGAGACAAAACGGGGACAGATTAATTTACAGTGAACCGTTGTAAATAAATCAGTCCCCTTCAAATAGTCATCCAAACGCAGTACTAGCCTCCAAATCCCACGCAAAAAAATCCCCGAACCAGTCGGGGATTTTTTATTCAGACGATCAGCTCAAGAGCAGATCAGTCCTCACGATAGCGACGCAGCTTCAACTGCTTGCCGGCAACGCGTGTGTCTTTCAGCTTGGCCAGCAGGCGCTCGAGACCGTCTTCCGGCAGTTCGACGAGGCTGAAGCTGTCACGCACCTGGATGCGACCGATTGCTTCACGAGCCAGACCACCTTCGTTGAGGATGGCGCCCAACAGGTTTTTCGCAGCGATGCCGTCACGGGCACCCAGCGCGGTACGGCAGCGAGCACGGCCTTCGGCCAACGGCACCGGGGCACGACGTTCGCGGTCGCCACGATCAGGACGGTCGCCAGCTGGACGCTCCGGACGATCACCACGTGGCGCGTTGTTCGGCACCAGTGGGCGTTCTTTCTCGATCGCGCCAAGGGTCAGCGCCTGACCGTTGGTGGCCTTGCGCAGCAGAGCAGCGGCCAGGGCACGCGGGGTGCAACCGATGTCGGCAGTCAGGCGGTCCAGCAGTTCGCCATGGCTTGCTTCGGCATCAGCGACCAGCGGCGACAGGCTGTTGGTCAGTTTCTTGATGCGGGCATCGAGAACGGCCTGGGAGTCCGGCAGGCGGACTTCGGCGATTTTCTGACCGGTCATGCGCTCGATCACTTGCAGCATGCGACGCTCACGCGGGGTGACCAGCAACAGGGCGCGACCTTCGCGACCGGCACGGCCAGTACGGCCGATACGGTGAACGTAGGCTTCCGGGTCGTACGGCATATCAACGTTGAACACGTGAGTGATGCGCGGAACGTCCAGACCACGGGCAGCAACGTCAGTCGCAACAACGATGTCCAGACGGCCATCCTTGAGGGAGTCGATGACGCGTTCACGCTGGTTCTGGGCGATGTCGCCGTTCAGCGCAGCAGCCTTGTAGCCTTTGGCTTCAAGGGCGCTGGCCAGATCCAGAGTGGCCTGTTTGGTGCGCACGAACATGATCAGGGCGTCGAAATCTTCGACTTCCAGCAGGCTCAGTACGGCAGAGGTCTTCTGGTCAGCGTGAACCAGCAGGTGAGCCTGCTCGATCGCGGTAACGGTCTGGGTCTTGCTCTGGATCTTGACGTGCTTCGGGTCTTTCAGGTGACGCTCGGCGATCGCGCGGATCGACTGCGGCAGGGTCGCCGAGAACAGCACGGTCTGACGGGTTTCAGGCATGGCCTTGAAGATGACTTCGAGGTCATCCATGAAGCCCAGCTTGAGCATTTCGTCGGCTTCGTCGAGAACCAGGTGGTTAACGGTGGCCAGGACTTTCTCGTCACGACGCAGGTGGTCACACAGACGACCCGGGGTGGCGACGACAATCTGAGCGCCGTTGCGAATGGCTTTCAGCTGTGGGCCCATCGGCGCGCCGCCGTAGACAGCCACAACGGTCACGCCCGGCATTTGCTTGGCGTAGGTTTCGAACGCGGTGGCCACTTGCAGGGCCAGCTCACGAGTCGGCGCGAGGATCAGCGCTTGCGGCTCGCGTTTCGCCGGGTCGATCAGGCTCAGGATGGGCAGAGCGAAGGCGGCGGTTTTACCGGTACCTGTCTGCGCCTGGCCGATCATGTCGTGACCGGCGAGGATGATTGGAATCGATTGCTGCTGGATGGCCGAAGGCTCTTCGTAGCCGGTGGCTACTACAGCTGCAACAATTGTCGGGTGAAGGTTGAGAGCGGCGAAGCCGCCGGTTTCCTGGGTCATGGGTCTGCCTCTGAGTGCATCCGCAAAGACCCATGCTTCAAAGCTGCGCGTGCCGTGTAAGACCCTAGAGTCACCCTGGCTGCTTTGTCGGCGGGGATTTGCGAAAACGTATTGATGAATGGATCGTCATGGGTGGTTCGTGACCGAACCGGTTCGAGAAGATGGCTTCGCGAACCCATACCGTGACGAGGGCCCTATGAAAGGCCGGCGCGCACTATACCGGAAATGCTGAAATAAGTGAGGATTTTTTTCGCGAATCAGCCCCTTGCGGCCAACTGTCACAGGCTTTGCGCAAAGCTGCGTCAGTGTCTACTTTTCATGTGCCCGGTATCGGTAGCGGGCAGAGCTTAAACGATTCACCCAGACAGTGCGACACCCCACCCTCCCTTTCTCCTCATCTGCAGGAAACAGCGACATGACCTCTTCGATTAAAGGCCACGTCAGCCGGGAACAGCGCGGCGCAATCATGCTCATCGGCCTGGACCGCGCCGCAAAACGCAACGCCTTCGACCTGGATATGCTCAACCAGC
This sequence comes from Pseudomonas sp. AK106, assembly GCF_053903055.1. Taxonomy (NCBI): domain Bacteria; kingdom Pseudomonadati; phylum Pseudomonadota; class Gammaproteobacteria; order Pseudomonadales; family Pseudomonadaceae; genus Pseudomonas; species Pseudomonas sp. AK106. The sequence continues at coordinate 1,646,184 of NZ_CP096426.1, read as the reverse complement.
TGAGCCTGGCCTACGGGGAGTTCGAGCGTAACGACCAGGCGCGGGTCGCGGTGGTGTTTGCCCACGGCGACCATTTCACAGGCGGGCTCGATCTGGCCAAGGCCGGCCCGGCACTGAGAGAAGGCTGGACGCTCCCGCCCGGCGGTTACGATCCCTGGGGTCTGTCGGTCGGTCCGCGGGTCAGCAAGCCGGTGATCGTCGCGGCCCAGGGCTGGTGCCTGACCCTGGGCATCGAGCTGATGCTCGCCGCTGATATCAACCTGTGCGCGAGCAACGCCCGCTTCGCCCATCTGGAAGTGCAGCGCGGCATTTTCGCCTTTGGTGGCGCGACCCTGCGGCTGCACCAGATCGCGGGCTGGGGCAATGCCATGCGCTGGCTGCTGACGGGCGATGAATTCGACGCCCACGAAGCGTGCCGCATGGGCCTGGTGCAGGAGGTGATGGCCCCGGAAGACCTGCTGCCCTCGGCGTTGCGCCTGGCCCGGCACATCGCCGACCGGGCACCCCTGGGAGTCCGCATCACCCTGGAGTCCGCGCGTCAGGCTGTGCTCGAGGGTGAAAGCGTCGCGGCGAAGGCGTTGCCGGCGCTGGTCCGGCGGGTGCTCGACAGCGAAGACGCCAGGGAAGGCCTGCAGGCGATGATGGAAAAACGCACCCCGGTGTTCAAAGGCTGCTAATCAGAGTTTGCTGACAGAGCCGGCTGAACGGGGATGCTGATCACGTCGCAGGCCGCAGCGTCTTGATCAGCGGCAACAGCGAATAGCCCAGCTGCGGCGCGAGGCTTTCGGCGCGCTGGGTGAGGGCGTCAATGTCCAGCGTCTGATCGAGGTCAGCGGGGACGATAAGGATGACGTTGCCCTCCTTCACCGGCAGTTCCCAGTAATGCCGGTGATAAAGCCCGCGCAGCAGCGCCGCCCCAAGTGGTTTGCCATCGTCCGACGCCCACTGGTTGATGATCAGCCAGCCGCCGGGGTTGAGGCGCTGTTGGCATTTTTCGAGAAACCCCCAGGCCAGATGGCCCACGGCAGGGCCGGTGTCGGTGTAGAGATCGACGAAAATCAGGTCAGCGTCTTCGGCGGTCGGCAGCAGGTCGAGGGCGTCGCCGATGCGCACGTACAGCCGGGGATCGTCCTGCAGGCCCATGTATTCCATGGCCAGACGCGGCACATCGGGGCGCAGTTCGATGGCTTCGACGTCGTCGAGGGGGAGAAACTTCAGGCACGCCTGGGTCAGCGTGCCCGCGCCCAGCCCCATGAACAGCGCGCTTTCCGGGGCGGGATGGCACAGGGCGCCAATGAACATGGCGCGGGTGTAGTCGTATTCGAGCCAGGCCGGATCGGCCGTGAACGTGCAACTCTGTTCGATGGCGTCACCGAACTCCAGGAAGCGGTAATCGGCCACTTCAAGTACGCGGATTTTGCCGAATTCGTCGTGAACTTCGGCCAACACGTGCTCTACGCGTTCCTCGGTCATTGCTGTTCTCGTGCCCATGGTCAGAGTGATTCGGGATAGCGCCCGCAGGGATTAGCATCGCCGCGCTCAGCGATCGACGTAGCCGCGCACCGGGCCTGGCGTGCAAAAGGGAGCTGAAAGCGGCCCGCAAAGGCGCGGATTGTCGGCGAATCACGCCCCGCAGGTCACGCAAATTCTCGGAGCGAGCTGCTAACATGCCTGTCCGATCGCACTGACTTCGAGTTCAACATGAGCCAACCCTGGAGCCCCGACAGCTGGCGGAACTTGCCTATCCAGCAGCAACCTCAATACCCGGACGCCGAGCACGTTCGCCGTGTCGAACAGACCCTTGCCAGCTACCCGCCGCTGGTGTTTGCCGGGGAAGCACGCGAGCTGCGCCGACAGTTTGCCGAGGTCACCGAGGGCCGGGCGTTCCTGCTGCAGGGTGGCGATTGCGCGGAGAGCTTCTTCGAATTCTCGGCGGCGAAAATCCGCGACACCTTCAAGGTGCTGCTGCAAATGGCGATCGTCATGACGTTTGCAGCCGGTTGTCCGGTGGTCAAGGTCGGGCGCATGGCCGGGCAATTCGCCAAGCCGCGCTCGTCCAACGACGAGACGATAGATGGCGTGACCTTGCCGGCGTACCGCGGCGACATCGTCAACGGCATCGGCTTCGACGAGAAGAGCCGCGTGCCCGACCCTGATCGCCTGCTGCAGGCGTATCACCAGTCCACCGCGACCCTCAATCTGCTGCGCGCTTTCGCCCAGGGCGGTTTTGCCGACCTGCATCAAGTGCACAAGTGGAACCTGGATTTCATCGCCAACTCGGCGCTGTCGGACAAATACAGCCAGCTCGCCGATCGCATCGACGAGACCCTGGCCTTCATGCGCGCCTGCGGCATGGACACCTCGCCGCAATTGCGCGAAACCAGTTTCTTCACCGCCCACGAAGCGCTGCTGCTGAATTTCGAAGAAGCCTTCGTCCGTCGCGACAGCCTGACGAATGATTTCTACGATTGCTCGGCACACATGCTGTGGATCGGCGACCGCACACGGCAGCTGGACGGCGCCCATGTGGAATTCCTGCGCGGCGTGAAGAACCCGATCGGCGTCAAGGTCGGGCCGAGCATGAACACCGACGACCTGATCCGCCTGATCGACATCCTCAACCCGGACAACGACCCGGGACGCTTGAACCTGATTGCGCGCATGGGCGCCAACAAGGTCGGCGACCATTTGCCGGGGCTGATCCGTGCAGTGGAGCGCGAAGGCAAGAAGGTGCTGTGGAGTTCGGACCCGATGCATGGCAACACGATCAAGGCCAGCAGCGGTTACAAGACCCGCGACTTCGCCCAGATCCTTGCGGAAGTGAAGCAGTTCTTCCAGGTGCATCAGGCCGAAGGGACCTACGCCGGGGGCATCCACATCGAGATGACCGGACAGAACGTCACCGAATGCATCGGCGGCGCGCGTCCGATTACCGAAGATGGCTTGTCGGACCGTTACCACACCCATTGTGATCCGCGGATGAATGCCGATCAGTCGCTGGAGCTGGCGTTTTTGATCGCCGAGACGTTGAAGCAGGTGCGTCGGTAGGGGGGCTGCGTCTGACTGCCATGGCTCCTTCCCGGCTGAAGCCGGTCCTACTAACGGCGCACCGTTTTCTGTAGGACTGGCTTTAGCCAGGAAAGCGTCGGATGTCAGACCCTAGAATCTACATTTCATTACAGGTGATCGAAGCCGCTGGCCACAAACGCCTCCCGCAAGCGCGCCGCACTGGCGCGCTGGCAGTTGATCAGCACGTGCGGCAGTTCCAGCCACTTCGCCAGTTGCCACAGGTGCATCGCCAGGGCGTGCATGCCTTCGTCATCCAGTCCGGGTTGCTCTTCGTGAACCCCATGGACCGCCAGACGCCCTGCCGCCCGTTCAGCACGCAGGTCGATGCGCGCGGCGATGCGTTCGTTGTGCAGAAACGGCAGCACGTAATAGCCGTAAATCCGCTTGTGCGCGGGGGTGTAGATCTCCAGACGGTAGTGGAAATCGAACAGCCGCTCGGTCCGCGCCCGCTCCCAGATCAAGGAATCGAAAGGCGACAGCAACGCGCTGGCCGCCACCTTGCGCGGCGCCGTCAGGCCAGGAAGCGTATACGCCGGTTGCTTCCAGCCCTGCACCTGAACCCGCTGAACCGCGCCCTCCTCCACCAGCTCTGCCAACCCGCGCTTCGCCGGGGCCGGGTCCTGCCGGAAATAATCGCGCACGTCCTTTTCGGTAGCGACGCCCAGCGCTTTGACCGCATGCAGCAGCAAGCCGCGCTGTGCGTCGGATTCGCCAATATCGGGGTGACAGACGATCGCCGACGGCAGAACGCGCTCGGGCAAATCGTACAACCGCTCGAAACCGCGACGGCCGGCGACCGTGACCTCACCCGCTGCAAAGAGCCACTCCAGCGCATGCTTTTCGGCGCTCCAGTCCCACCACGGCCCGGCGCGATCCTGTCGGGTGCTGATGCTGCCCGCGCCCAACGCGCCCTGCTCGCGAACGGTCTGTAACACCCGGGCGATGGTGGTTTGCTGCTCGCGGCCGAACTTGGCCAGTTGCTGATAAATGCCCTCTCCCTGGGCCGCGCGCTGCATTCGCCAGCGCATCAGCGGGTACAGCTCTACCGGCAGCAACGACGCCTCGTGGCCCCAGTATTCGAACAGCTTGCGCTGCCGACCCTGGCCCCATGCTGCCTGTTCCAGCAACGTGCGCGGGTAAGGGCCGAGCCGGGAAAAGAGCGGCAAGTAGTGCGATCGCACCAGCGCGTTCACCGAATCGATCTGCAGCACGCCGAGCCGTTCGATCAGCTGTGTGACGTGGGCTGCCTTGATCGCCGCATGCGGCTGGCGACTGCTGAAGCCCTGGGCGGCCAGCGCCAGCCGGCGCGCGTGCTTGAGGGAAAGTGGCGGGTGGATCGGCAGTTCGGCGGGCATTGCAACCTCCAAGGCGGTGCCCAACGCTAACCGATCATCCGCTGCCCTGTCAGCGCTTCATCGGGTCATCCCAGAAAGGACGCTGCATTTCTTCGTAGACATCCGCCCGACTCAGGCCCAGATCCTTCAGCGCATCATCGCTCAGCATGGCCAGTTCGACGCGCTGCTGATGCAGCTTGCGCCAGCGAGCAACCTGCGCCACAAATCCTTTCCACCAATGTTTCAGCGCGAATGCCCGCGACAGAGGCTTTGCGACCAGTACATAACCTTTTTGACCTTTCATCGTCCTGCCCTCCAGTGGGGATGGGCAGATTCTCTCGCCGGGCCTAAGATCAATCCAACGAATGTTTCTTATGCACTGCATCTGGGAGATTGATGCATGACCACCTACCCGAGTATCGACAGCGAACTGCTGCGCACCTTTGTCGCGATCGCCGACGAGGGCGGTTACACCAAGGCGGGCGAGGTGGTGAATCGCACGCAGTCGGCCGTCAGCATGCAAATGAAACGGCTGGAGGAGGACGTGGTGCGGCGCCCGTTGTTTCTGAAAGACGGTCGCACCATCAGCTTCACGGCGGAAGGCCAGGTGCTGCTGGGCTACGCGCGGCGGATTCTGAAACTGCACAGCGAAGTGTTCAACACCCTGCGCGAGCCGCACATGGTCGGCACGGTGAAGATCGGCACGCCGGACGATTACGTGATGCGCTTTCTGCCGGGGATTTTGCAGCGTTTTGCCCAGGCCTATCCGCTGGTGCAGGTGGAAGTGCATTGCGAGTCTTCGTCGCAGTTGCTGCAACGCCAGGACCTGGACCTGAGCATTGTCACCCGCGAGCCCGGCAAGGAAATCGGCCAGATCCTGCGCCAGGAGCGGTTCGTCTGGGCCGTCGGCGCAGGCTTTTGCCCACAGGAGCAAACGCCGATGCCGCTGGCGATGTTCAACACCGACTGCTTTTGCCGGCAGTGGGCAATCAACGCGCTACAGGCGTCCGGCCGCGAGTTCCGGGTGGCCTACACCAGCGCGAGCCTGTCAGCGATCATGGCGGTGGTCAGCGCCGGGCTGGCGGTGACGGCACAGCTGCAAAGCCTGATCACCTCGGACCTCGAAGTGCTGGGGGAACAGCACGGGCTGCCGCAATTGCCGTCGGCGAGCATCGTGCTGCTGCGCAACCCCAACAACCCGTCGCCGATCACCGAGTGCCTGGCCGATCACATTGCCGAGGGGTTCAGGCTGTAAAAAGACTCAGGCTGTTAGATCACAGCTTGAAGCACAGCATGATCGCGCAGATCACCAGAAAGCCGCAGAACAGCGAGCGCAACGTACGCTCCGGCAAACTGTGCGCCAAGGCGACGCCCCAGCTGATGCTGGCCAGCCCGCCGATGGCCAGGGGAATGCCCATCAGCCAGTCGACGTGCCCGTGCAAGGCGTAAGTGGCCAGGGTAATCGTGGTGCTCGGCGCCGCCAGTGCCAGCGCCAGGCCCTGAGCCGCCACCTGCGTTGCGCCAAACAGGCCGGTCAGAATGGGTGTCGCGATCACCCCGCCGCCGACGCCGAACAGCCCGGCGGTGACGCCCGAGCCCACACCCAGCAGCCACAACCATCGGGTGTGGCGCAATTGGGCGCCTGCAGTGCCCTTGCGCCAGACCATCTGGATCAGGTTGAACAGCGTCAGCACGATGAGAAACCCGACGAAGCCCAGGCGCATGCTTTGCGGGTCAACGCGCACCGCCCACAGTGAGGTCAGCCAGGACATCGTGAAACTGGGCACGATGAGCGCCAGCGCATGGCGCACCGACACCCGATTGCGCTGGTTGTAACGCCACAGCGCCAGCAGCACGTTGGGCAGCACCATCAACAACGCCGTGCCCTGGGCCAGTTGCTGATCGAGCCCGAACAACACGCCCAGCGCGGGAATGGCGACCAGCCCGCCGCCAATGCCGAACAGTCCACCCAGTGTGCCCATGGCGGCGCCCAGCAGCAGGTACATCAATACGTCGACAATCACGGGCGTTCCTCTGATCCGATTTCAGCGCGCATGCTACGCAGTCAGCGCCGTCGAGGAAATCCGCGTTGACGATTCCAGGGTGTACCACCGATTCACAGCATTGTCGGCGCCTGCCGCCGATCGATAGAAAGCTACACGCCCAGCCATTACCGAAATTATCTGGTGCATTAAACATCTGGGTACTAAATTACCGACCACTACTGACCGAGCGAGGGACACCCATGAACGCCAACGAGCCATCCCAAAAGGCTGGCGCTGGCAGCTGCGACGCGCTGCTGCTGGACAACCAGCTGTGTTTCGCCCTGTACTCGACGTCGCTGATGATGACCAAGGTGTACAAGCCGCTGCTGCAGGCGCTGAACCTGACCTACCCGCAATACCTGGCGATGCTGGTGTTGTGGGAGCGCGACGGCCTGACCGTCGGAGAGGTGAGCACGCGCCTGCTGACCGATCCGGGCTCGCTGACGCCGCTGCTGAAACGACTGGAAGCCGAAGGCCTGATCCGCCGGACCCGCAGCAAGGAAGATGAACGCGTGGTGCTGCTGACCCTGACCGAGCAAGGCAAGGCGCTGCACAAAAAGGCGCAGAGCGTTCCGCAATGCATTCTGGCCGCCAGCGGCATTAACCTTGAACAGCTCAAGGCCCTGCAGAAAGACTTGCTCGCCCTGCGTGGAAATCTGCTCGAGAGCCTCTGATCGGCTGCCGTAATCGGCAATTCTCAAAATGCTCAAAATTTAATGTGCACACTAAGCAGTAGCGCAGTACTGCACATCAGTCTGCTGGCTTTGAACAAGCCGAAGCCCAGGCGCTGGTCGATGCAGCCCGCCAAGTGCCCTAACTCCAATGCCACGCGCGGCAACGTCAATGTCCGTCTGCACATGACTGTCTGACACTCGCTCACACGCACAGTGAAACCCCTGAACTCGCAAGAGTCAGGGGCTTTTTGCTGAGTACGAGTAGACACTTTCTGCAAGAAATGGACGACGCGCTTTTCATTTCTGTCCTACGTCATCGCAGGCAAGGCGCTTCGCTTTCCGGCTTTGATCCTGATCATCATTTCTGCCCGACCCGCTCAGTCACCCCGCATGGATTGGGACGGCCCTCTCAGAATGATCACGACTCAGGACATGGGCATGAATACCTCACTCGCTCCGATGTACACCAATGAAGCGACATCCGACCTTCTTCAGTCACTCGACAAGCCAACCTTTACCTCTGAGCAAATGGCTGGATTTCACGAAGACGCTGTGGCGGTCATTCGCAAAAACGAAGCCTATTGCCTGGCTCACCCACCCATCGGCATCTACCGGCTTGCCACTGAAGGCAGCCAGACGCGCAACGGCGGTGTTGTTCAAAAAACGCAGTCGACCATCACTTGCATCCTGGAGAACGGCGAGCAAGTGCGCTTAGCGCACAAGGGAGACTGCGTTCTTTATCCGGATGGTTCCACCGCCCACATCATCACAGGCGCAGGCCACAGCAATGGTCACGTCGCGTTGGTGGGGAGCCGCTTGTGCAACGGCGACGAGATCATCAACACGCCACAGCCCCACAGACCGTTCGTAGCCCGCCAGGGCGTCCCTTTGGCTGCCGACTTCCTGCCTGCCGTTGGCAGCGCTAACGCCGAATAACACCCCACTTGGTTCCATTGCGCGACCTGCCCATCAGGCTTTCGCGTGGATTCCCCACATCTCCACTCTTTCGCATGGACGCGACACCTGAACAGGGAACGAGCACTGATGGCTACCGGTTATTACATCCGACTGAACGACAAGACCAGCTGTGGCGGATTCGTCACGCAAGCAACCTCCCGCATGGTGTTGCACGGCATTGAACAGTCGCGAGAGGGCGACGCGGTGAAGTGCGGTGTCGACGGTAAAACGTATCGTATCAGCGGCGGAATTTCCCACATGACCAGTGACGGCATTCGCCTGGCCGGCACCCTGGACAGTGTCAGCGGTTGCCCCTGTAAAGCCCGGTTGGAGCCGTCGCTGTTCTGTGCCACCTACGAGAACGAGGAGAGTTCGGCGGCAGTAGCCGGCAGGCCTTTTTCCGCCTCTGGTTACAGGCAGGGTGCTGCCGTCGCAACTACGTCGATGCCACTCAGCGCACGTACTGCCAACGCGGAGATGGAGCAGGACCTCGAAGAAGAGGAAGAAGAAGTCGAGCAAGAGCAACTGATCACTCTGCGCCTTGGCGTGTTCTTTGATGGCACCGGGAACAACCAGGCCAACAGCGAAACGGTTGCAGGTTGCATGGCGCGGGATGTCGGGCTGGAAAATGAAGCCGAAGAAATTCAGAAGTTCTGTGCCGAGTTTGGCTATGGGATTGACGGGAGTGCGCCAGACAACAGCTTTGGGAATGACACCTCGAATGTGGCGCGGCTTTATGATTTGTACATGGACCAAGCCGGCGAGCGTATTGATTCAGCAGCTGATGAAGCTTCCATAGCGGTGTACATCGAAGGGATCGGAACCGTCAGCGGCGGAGATGACGATCTTTGGGGTCAAGCAACTGGGAGAGGAAAAAATGGAGTACTGGCTCGGGTTGAACAGAGTTCGCAGTCGGTTGTGGAGCGCTTGCTGAGATTTAACCGCAACAATCCAGAAGTAACTATTCGCCGTCTTGAGATCGATATATTCGGGTTCAGCCGCGGAGCCGCCGCCGCTCGTCATTTCGCCAATGACATGCGCAAAGGCGTCGAGAGCTTGCTTGCAAAAGCAGTGCCTACCAGTGCCTCAATATTCGTTGAAGGCTTCGGTTGGCGTGTCCAGCATGATGTCCATCTGAACTTCATCGGCCTCTTCGATACCGTGCCAGCCATTGTCACACCGTTAATGCTGGATTTCAGCCCCGGCAATGATCGCAACGGGGGACTCAACCTGGGACTTCCAACGGGTGCCGCCCGCAAAGTAGTGCAGTTAGTGGCGCGGGATGAGCATCGATTGAATTTCGCCCTGATCCGCACCGAGAACGATATCGTTCTGCCCGGCTCGCACTCAGACATTGGCGGCGGCTACCGGCCGCGTATGCGTGAACGGCTGCTGGTCGCGAAACCGGCGAGTAGCCGGGAACGAAAGACCACACCCAACGAACAGTCGCTTGCGTTTTCACAATCCATTCAAAGCGTCGGCCCTTTGGTCAGACGCTTGGTCGATCAGGGTCTTGAGGTGGATATACATTGCCGCTCCGAAGACGAAGAGCGCACCCAGGAAAATCAAATCCCCCTTCACAAGCAGGTTTACGTCATCACCACACTTGATCGTGAGGTGAAGGGAGATTTGTCGAAGATTTATTTGCGGGTGATGCGGGAGCTGGCAGTACAGCACGGCGCCCCGCTCGATGTGATCAACGAGCACGACCAGCGCCTGTCCTTGCCGACTGATCTCGCCACCATTTCAGCGAAGATTCTGGGTTATGCAACAGGCAGGAGAACAACGCTTGATCTAACCGCCGCTGAAGAGGACTTGTTGTTACTACGCTACATCCACCTTTCAGCCAGTTGGAACGCGGTGAAAGACAGGAATAGAACAAGCATCGAACCAATGTTCATCAATCGGCCAACTGATGACCATCAGCGGATTATTCATGGCAATCGGTAGGTTAAACGCGCTGCTTGGATGCGTATTGGCTCTAATCCTGAGCGGATGCAGCAGCGCTAATGACTATGGCGTAGAGCTGCCTTACGACGCATGGCGATTGGGCTTATTTGCTCCCAGCTACATGGAAGTCTGGATTGAGACAGCCGATGTCGTCGATGTCAAAGGGCGGTTATTCAAACGGGCCATGAGTGGCGTGGCGGGGATTCAGACGCCACCCAATCTCCGGGGAAATCCAAAAGGCTGGCCTAAACAACCGGGCGACGGAAAAGGTAAGCACGTCTGGCGCGCAGATGTGCCTCGTTTGATCTATGTCCGTTGGCAATCTTTGGCCGAGCCACAAACCTACGAGGCTTACATTGACATCCCGGAGCAAATTCAACGATCCATGCTTGAAGGCGGAAAAACCTATTGCGATGCAAGCAAGGTATGGATCGATGACTACCGCAAGAATCTGGTGGTAGGTCTCGCTCCCGGCGGTATTGTCAAAACCTGGCTCATGGGAGTTTGTATCGACGCGATTGAAGTCAGCCGCGTGCAGGGTCACATAGTCGAGAAAGGTCCTCATGAAGGCCATTCAAACGGTCATTACTATCGCCCTCCCAATGAGGCATCGCAGGCCTACATCGACAAGTTCGGCATCCCTTATGACTCTTGGTGAAGGCCGATCAGAAAACATCAACGTCCTGTTCGGATGCGTATTGGGCCTGATCCTGAGCGGATGCAGTAGCGCTAACGACTACGGGGTGGAGCTGCCTTATGACGCATGGCGACTGGGCTTCTTTGCTCCCAACTACATGGAAGTCTGGATTGAGACAGCCAATGTCGTCGATGTCAAAGGCCGGTTATTCAGACGGGCCATGAGTGGCGTGGCGGGGATCCAGACGCCACCCAATCTCCGGGGGAATCCAAAAGGCTGGCCTACACGACCGGGCGACGGAAAAGGTAAACACGTGTGGCGAGCGGATGTCCCTCGGCTGATTTATGTCCGCTGGCAATCGTTGGCAGAACCCCAAACCTATGAAGCCTACATTGATATCCCGGAGCAGATTCAGCAATCCATGCTTGAAGGGGGGAAAACCTATTGCGATACAAGCAAGGTATGGATCGATGACTACCGAAAGAATCTGGTGGTAGGTCTGGCTCCTGGTGGCGTTGTCAAAACCTGGCTCATGGGAGTTTGTATTGACGCAGTCGAAGTCAGTCGGGTGCAAGGCAAGGTGGTTGAAAAAGGACCTGACCAAGGGCGTACGAATGGCCGTTATGCCTTGGAGCTAGAACCAGAGTCGCGAGCATACATCGACAAGTTCGGCATCCCTTATGACTCTTGGTGAAGGCCGATCAAAAATCATCAACGTCCTGCTCGGATGCGGTTTGAGCCTGATCCTGAGCGGATCCAGTAGCGCTAACGACTATGGGGTAGAGCTGCCGTATGACGCATGGCGACCGGGCTCGCTGACGCCACTGCTGAAACGTCTGGAAGCCGAAGGCCTGATCCGCCGTACCCGCAGCAGGGAAGACGAGCGCGTGGTGCTGCTGACCCTGACCGAGCAAGGCAAGGCGCTGCACAAAAAGGCCCAGGGCGTTCCGCAATGCATTCTCGCCGCCAGCGGCATTAACCTTGAACAGCTCAAGGCCCTGCAGAAAGACCTGCTCGCCCTGCGTGGAAATCTGCTCGAGAGCCTCTGATCAGACCCCTTCATCGACTCACCTCAAAAATCTCGAAAATTTATCTTGCGCACTAAACATTGGCGCAGTACATTCCATCTCACTTGCTTAGCGCACAAAACTTTAGCGCCAAGCAGACCCTGATTCAGTTATCACCATCCAACCCATCAGCACGTGAGGAATTACCATGCAAGCGCTCTACACTGCAGTCGCAACCGCAACCGGTGGCCGTGATGGCCGCGCTGTTTCCGACAACAAAATTCTCGACGTCAAACTGGCCACCCCGAAAGAACTGGGCGGCGCTGGCGGCGAAGCCACCAACCCAGAGCAACTGTTCGCTGCCGGCTACTCGGCCTGCTTCATCGGCGCACTGAAATTCGTCGCCGGCCAGAGCAAGAAAACCATCCCGGCTGACGCGTCGATCACTGCCCACGTCGGCATCGGCCAGATCCCTGGCGGTTTCGGTCTGGACATCGACCTGCACATCAGCCTGCCGGGCCTTGAACACGCCGAAGCCCAGGCGCTTGTCGATGCAGCCCACCAGGTCTGCCCTTACTCCAACGCCACACGCGGCAACGTCGACGTTCGTCTGCACGTGACTGTGTAAAAACCTGGCGTAAGGCCTCGCCTCCAACCCTCGTCTGACCGGGAGAAGAACATGAACACGTTTGGCAAGATTCTGGCTGGCTCGCTCCTCGCACTGTCCATCGGCAACGCTTTTGCTGCGACCGATACGGGCGTCGAGCACAACACGCAGGCGTTTCTGGACGCGCTGAATTCGGGAAGCGGCAAGCCGATCGAACAGCTTTCGCCCAAAGATGCCCGCGCCGTCCTGACCGGTGCCCAAGCCGGGGTCAAGTTGACCCTGCCCAAGGCCGATGTCAGCCAGAAGACCATTTCGGTGGACGGCCAAGACATCAGCCTGACGATCGTTCGTCCGGCCGGCGTCAAAGGCACCTTGCCGGTGTTCATGTATTTCCACGGCGGCGGCTGGGTGCTCGGCGATTACCCGACCCACGAACGTCTGGTGCGGGATCTGGTCGAGGGTTCGGGGGCAGTGGCGGTGTTCGTCAACTACACCCCATCACCTGAAGCCCACTACCCGACGGCGATCAACCAGGCCTATGCGGCGACCAAATGGGTCGCCGAGCATGGCAAGGAAATCAACGTCGACGGCAAGCGTCTGGCGGTGGCGGGCAACAGCGTCGGGGGCAACATGGCGACGGTTGTCAGCCTGATGGCCAAAGACAAAGGCACGCCGGCCATCCGTTATCAGGTGCTGTTGTGGCCGGTGACTGACGCCAACTTCGATACCGGTTCGTACGATCAGTTTGCCGAGGGTCACTTCCTCACCCGCAACATGATGAAGTGGTTCTGGGACAACTACACCACCGACCCGAAACAGCGCGCCGAGATCTATGCCTCACCGCTGCGGGCCACGACCGAGCAGCTGAAAGGTCTGCCGCCTGCCCTGGTGCAAACCGCAGGGGCTGACGTGCTGCGCGACGAAGGTGAAGCCTACGCCCGCAAGCTGGACCAGGCCGGTGTGCCGGTCACGGCAGTTCGCTACAACGGCATGATCCACGATTACGGGCTGTTGAACGTGGTCAGCCAGGTCCCGGAAGTGCGCTCGGCCCTGCTGCAGGCTTCGCAAGAGCTGAAGCTTCATCTGAAGTAAAGGCAGTATAAAAACGGGTCGACCAGCAGTGGTCGGCCCGTTTTGCATTGCTGGATTTTGTCGTTTAGTCGCCCCCTGTCGCGCAGCAAAAAGGGGCCCTGTGGGAGATCATCCCTAAGGCCTTGGCCACATACTGATTCCGTGGGTGACACTGATCCCGTGTACAGCTGCGGCTGTCTTTGGATTTGCTCCTACGAGGTGAGCGTGTTTCGCAGCTCGCTTTCCTATCAGCCACAAAAAAGCCCGACTCGAGGGTCGGGCTTTCTCGTGTCCGGCGTTACATCACCGGCATTACAAAAACTGTGCTTATTTGGCACGGCCTTTGTAGGAACCGCCTTCGCGGGTGTCGATTTCGATCCTGTCACCGATTTCGATGAAGTCAGCCACCTGCAGCTCGGTGCCGTTGGCCAGTTTGGCCGGCTTCATGACCTTGCCCGAGGTGTCGCCACGAGCCGAACCTTCGGTGTAGTCGACGGTGCGCACGATGGTCGTCGGCAGCTCTACGGAAACCAGACGCTCTTCAAAGAAGATCGCTTCGCAGACGTCGGTCATGCCTTCTTCAACGAATGGCAGAACGGCTTCGATGTCTTCGGCGTTCAGCTCGTACATGGTGTAGTCGGTGGTGTCCATGAACGTGTAAGTGTCGCCGCTGATGAAAGACAGCGTGGCTTCTTTACGGTCCAGGATCACGTCGTCCAGCTTGTCGTCGGCGCTGTAGACGATTTCAGTCTTGTAGCCGGTCAGCAGGTTCTTCAGCTTGGTTTTCATGATCGCGCTGTTACGGCCCGACTTGGTGAATTCAGCTTTCTGAACCAGCCAAGGATCGTTTTCCAGCTTGATCACGGTACCGGGTTTAAGCTCTTTGCCAGTTTTCATTACGAGTATCCGAATTTGGATGAAAGATCTTTCTAAGCCCTGTACGAAAAGCCACTTTTCGTACAGGGCTTAATACAAGGCCGCGTATCATATCCAACTTTGGTAAAACCTTACCAGCGCAGTCGTCAGATCCTCCTGCAAGGCCTGTTCCAGACACCAGCGCCGGGCATGGGCGGCGAGTTCATCGGTGTGCTGCTCCAGCGCATTCCAGCCCTGAGTCATGGCTGTTCCGCCATTCCAGCTGCGCCAGACCTCGGTCAGCGCCTGCCCTGCAGCCTCCGACAACCCCCCCCGATACAGCTCCAGAAACGCATCGAGCTTGGCCCAGTGGGCGTCGTCATCCTGCTCATAGATGTGCCAGATCAGCGGCCGCCCCGCCCATTGCGCGCGGACGAAGGAGTCCTCGCCGCGCACCACGTTGAAATCACAGCACCACAACAGCGAATCGTAGTCTTGCTGATGCACGAACGGCAGCACCTGAATGGTCAGGGCATCGCGCGCATGCACGGCGCCCGCCGTCAATTCATCCACGCCCAACCAGCGCTGAACGTCGCCCAGAATGCGGCCCTCAGGCACCAGCAAATGGGTAGTGCAATCAGCCTGGGCCAGGCAATCCAGCCAGCTCCCGAGCCCGGCGTGTTCGTAGGCAAACAGTGACATCAGCCGCGCATCGGCGTGGGGCGCGATGTTCAGGCGCTGGAGGAAGGATTGTCGTGCGGCGGGATTGGCCTGGAACGTCTGGCGCTTTTCGATCAAGCCGGCTTCACGCAACAACCCGCCGGTCTTCGCGGTGAATCCGGGGAAAAAGAAGTACTTGCGCAGGCCCGAAGACTGGATCGACGGCAGGCCGTGGCAGCCCGACACCCAGTCTTCGGCACTCAGGTACTCGAGGTTGAACCACAGCGGCCGTTTCTCTGCCCCGAGCATGGCGTCGATGTAGTCCGGTGGCAGGCGACAGGCAAAGGCCTCGACCACGACGTGCGGCAGCTGCAACGGCTGCCAGGTCTTGGGCCATGCCGCTGGCCAGCGACAGACGATAACGCCATCCTGCATTTGCTGATCAGCCAGGGGATCGGCACCCGGGCACAGCCGGGCGAAGGCATTCAGGTCATCGATCCAGAGGCGAACCTGCAGGTCGTGTTCGGCGACCAGTTGTCGGGCCAGGCGAAAGGTCACGCCGACGTCGCCGAAATTATCGACAACGCTACAGAAAATATCCCAAGAGGCTTTCATCCGGGCTCCCTGAGGATGTTCAAAAAAACCGATTGTCCGTCATTGCGGCGCAGAATCGCCAGCCCCGGTCGTGCGACAATCGCCGCCACTGCTGGCCACATGCATACAAGTCTGGAGTCTGTCATGTACGTCAACCCACGCGAACTGTCCGTCACGCTGCGCCCGCTCAAGCTGATCCTGTCGATTGCCGCCGGCATCTGGCTGGGGGTTCTCGCTGTCCTGCTAAGCCTGTGGCTGATCTATAAACTGCTCCCCGCCGAGCAGACCCAGGCACTGAACAATGCCGCGGCGCAGATAACTGCCCCGCCCGCGGCCAGACCAAAACCCGAAACTGATAACCCGATGTTCGATCAGTACCGGCAGATTCTGCGCGACAGCGAAACGCGGCAGACCCAGGAGGCTGAGCAGGCGGAGCGGCAACGCAGCTTCAACGGCCCGAAATGCCAGTTCTGGATGCAGCAGAACCAGACCGCGCCCAGCGAGAAAAGCCGTGCGAGCGTCTATCAGTTCTGCGGTTGAATCCCTTTTTGTCGAGCCATTCCATGCCACCGAATACGCCATGCCCGTGAACAAGCAAACCGTCCTGCAGTGCATCGTCGAGAAACTGCAGGTCGACCTCGATGTGGCCGTGCGTGCCGCGCAAACGGCGTACGAAACCGCGACCCACGAAGAGAACATCGCCGAGAACAAGTACGACACGCTCGGGCTGGAGGCGTCCTATCTGGCGGCGGGTCAGGCGCGGCGTGTGGAAGAAATCCGCCAGTCGCTGAACCTCTGCCGCCATCTCGTGCTCAAGCCCTTCGATGAACAGCGCGGCATTCAGACCGGCGACCTCATTGCCCTTCAGGCAGGCAACGGCGCGCAACAGCGGTTGTTTCTCGCGCCTGACGCGGCGGGGCTGAAACTCACGGTCGAAGAGCAGGTGATTACGGTGATCACCGCACGTTCGCCACTGGGACAAAGCCTGCTTGGCAAGTTCGATGGCGATGAGGTGGAGGTGGTGGTGAACGGCAGCCGTCAATTGTTCGAGATCACGCAAATCCTGTGACCCACTGATCATTTGCAGGGTTGTAGCGTCCGAGTTTTTGTGGGTAAGGTGCGCAGTCGCACCACAAAGGGTGAACCCCGGAACACGGAGCCGGGGACACGGATTTAACCAAGGAGATATTTCATGACGAACGTCATCACTTTCCCTGACGCCCATGAACGTGATCGCCTCAAGTCCAGTGACCACCACGGGTTGAGATACCTGAACAAGAAAGAGCGACAACTGATCGACCGACTGCGCATGACCAGTCACGCTGGCCGCCAGTACGTTTACGACTACGCCAGCATCATGCAGCGTTCCAAACCGCTGTACCCCGAGCCGGTGGACTGACGCGGCGCAACCGGGACACGCGCCGGTTCAGCAGAGGTTCAGTACAACGCCAATGAGCGCGGGCCTATAGTGGGCAGGTGTTTCTGTCCTCAGGAAAGCATCATGCCCACTGCCACGCCCACGCCCGTCCCCTCGCCCGCCGAACCGAGCGCTGCCGCTGCGCCGGCAGATCATCTGCGCTTTCACAAACGCCACGCCCACCTGGCGCCGACCTTTGGCACCGATGCCTTCGCCCTCAAGGCCGAGGCGTTTGCGCGCTTTTTCGGCACGCCCACCTTTCTCGGCGCCCAGACGTTTCTGGTGGTGCTGTGGGTCGGCGCCAACCTGAGCGGGCTGGTGTCATTCGATCTCTACCCGTTCATCCTGCTCAATCTGGCGTTCAGCCTGCAATCGGCCTACGCCGCACCGCTCATTCTCCTCGCGCAAACACGACAGGCTGCCCGCGACAAGGCCAGCGCCGATGCCGACGCGCTCCACCGCGAGGCGTTGGCAACGGCTAATGAAGAACGCATGGCGCGAGCGGCGCAAAACACCGCACAGATGCTGGAACTGCTGGAACAAAACACCCGGCTCACCGAAATGACCAAAGTGCTGACCGAACGGGTGGAAGCGCTGACGGCGGACATGCACAAGCATTTCGTAAAACGCGATGGGCATGTCTGATCTGGAGCCGGTCGCAGAACCCTGTGGGAGTGACCGCCACAGGCCGTCCGAAATCACATCCCGTTGAACGATCACGATCAAGCGCTGCCCGAAACTTCATGGCATTCATGATCCCCCGTCAAAACTCCCGTGCCCGCGCTGTGGTTTTTCCCTGCCAGCCGGCGCGGGATACTGGGCGTCTGCTTCGTTAATCCCCTTCCCCCTTGAACTCTGGAGTTTTCCCATGACTGTTCCCGCATTTGGCCTCGGCACCTTCCGCCTGAAAGATCAGGTCGTCATCGACTCGGTCAGCAACGGCCTGGAGCTGGGCTATCGCGTCATCGACACCGCGCAGATCTACGGCAATGAAGCCGAGGTCGGTCAGGCCATCGAGCAAAGCGGCGTGTCCCGTGATGAGCTGTACATCACCACCAAGATCTGGACTGACAATTTCGCCGCCGACAAGCTGATTCCGAGCCTTAAGGAAAGCCTGGCCAAGCTGAAAACCGATCACGTCGACCTGACGCTGATCCATTGGCCGTCGCCGAAGGGCCAGGTGCCTGTCGCCGAATTCATGGGCGCACTGCTGGAAGCCAAGCAGCAAGGCCTGACCCGCGAGATCGGGATTTCCAACTTCACCGTGGCGCTGATGGGTGAAGCCATCGCTGCGGTCGGTGCCGAGAACATCGCCACCAACCAGATCGAACTGCACCCTTACCTGCAAAACCGTACCGTGGCTGCTTTCGCTCAACAGCACGGCATCAAGATTACGTCCTACATGACCCTGGCCTACGGCGAAGTGCTGAAAGACCCGGTGATCGAGCAGATCGCCCAGCGCCACAACGCGACGCCTGCGCAAGTGACCCTGGCGTGGGCCATGCAACTAGGCTACGCGGTGATTCCGTCGTCGACCAAACGCGCCAACCTGGAAAGCAACCTGAAAGCCGTCGACCTCACGCTGACCGAGGACGACATGGCGCAGATTGCGCAGCTGGACCGCGGCCATCGCCTGACCAGCCCGGCCAGCCTTGCGCCGCAGTGGGATTGATAAAGCGCTGATTCTGGCTTCGGCCAGAATCACCCCAATCAGCGCCCCCTAATAACGCACCCGAACCATAAACAGGCGCCCTGCCTGGACCCTCCCCCGAAATTGGTTCGCTTCCCGTCTGAACCAATCCCGCTCCTCCTCGCGAACCAGACTTCCGAACCTTTGCCAATTGGCCCGAAGCGGCGGGATCACGCCTGCCCTTGTGCCGGCCATCGGACCTTGCGGGTGAACCAATTTTCATTGGCATCGCTATTGCACTCCTCTTCTGCAGCCAGGCCCTGCTTCACGCAGCCCATGGCCTCCGGTTCACCCCCGTGACGAGAGACGCAGATGGACAGCATCGACACCGACGCAACCCACGACACTTCGTCAAAGATGGCCCTCGACGCGTTGCGCCAACTGGTCGCGCAGCAGGCGGCCTTCCCGCAACGGCCATTACCGACCGAGCGCGACCTGGCGGTGGATTTCGGCGTCAGTCGCCGGGCCATTCGCCGCGCGCTGGCGGTGCTCGAAGCCGAGGGGCACATCTGGCGGCGGCAGGGCAAAGGCACTTTCGTCGGCCCTACCCCGCCGAGCGCGGCCATGAGCTTTGCCAAGCTGTCGAGCCGGACCAATTTCAGCGAGGTCATGGAAGCGCGCATCTATCTGGAACCGGCGCTGGCGTCACTGGCCGCCCTGCGCGCCAGCGGCGAACAGATGGCGATCCTGCGCCGGCTCGCCGAGCGCACCACCCACCAGCAACATGCCAGCGAACCCGACGCCGAAGGCATCGAGCTGTGGGACAGCGCGCTGCATCGCGGGATCGCCGAAGCCGCCGGCAACCGCCTGATGCTCGATATCTTCGAAATGCTCGACGCCATTCGTCTTGACCCGGCCTGGCGCGACCTGCGCCAGCGCGCCCGCAACACCGATCGCCTGAGCACCTACAGCCACGACCACCACGACATCATCGGCGCCATCGAGAGCCGCGATCCGGCCAAGGCCGCCACCGCCATGCGCGGGCACCTGCGTGCGCTGCAACAGGCGCTCGATCACGTCATCCAGCAAGACCTCGAGGCCAGCGTATGAGTGCTTCACCCGCGAACACCCCATCGGTATTGAGCGTCAGCGACCTCACCGTGCGCTTCAAGGATGCCCCGGCCAATGTCGTCGACGGCGTGTCGTTCGCCATTCAGCCGGGCAAGACCCTGGCCATCGTCGGCGAGTCCGGCTGCGGCAAAAGCGTGACGTCCATGGCGTTGATGGGCTTGCTGCCCGACACCGCCACCGTCCAGGCCAGCGCCTCGAATCTGCTGGGCGAACCTTTGATCGGTATGTCCGACGAGCGCCTGCTGGACGTGCGCGGAAACCGCATGGCAATGATCTTTCAGGAGCCGATGACCTCGCTCAATCCGGTGTTCACCATTGGTGACCAGATCGCCGAGAGTGTGATTCGCCATCAGGGTCTGTCTGCCAGCGCCGCCCGCCAGCGCGCGCTGGAAATGCTGGAAAAGGTCCGCGTGCCCGATGCCCTTCAACGCCTCGACGCTTACCCCCACGAGCTGTCCGGCGGCATGCGTCAGCGCGCGATGATCGCTATGGCACTGGCCAACGACCCTGCGCTGATCATCGCCGACGAACCCACCACCGCCCTGGACGTGACCATTCAGGCGCAGATTCTTTCGCTGGTCGCCAGCCTCCAGGCCGAAACCGGCACCTCGATGATGCTCATCACCCACGACCTCGGCGTGGTCGCCGAAGTGGCCGACGAGGTCATCGTGATGTACGCCGGGCGCGTCGTCGAAAGCGGTTCGGTGAAGACCTTATTCGATGATCCGCAGCACCCTTACACCATCGGCCTGATGGGCTCGATGCCCTCGGTTGGCCCTCGCGAAGGGCGTTTGGCAACGATCAATGGCCGTGTGCCGACGCCGGCTGAAATGCCTACGGGCTGCCGCTTTGCCAGCCGTTGCCCGTTCGTCATCGCTGCCTGCCGGGAAGCCCGTCCGCCGTTGCAGGAAGTCTCCGCCGGGCATTTCGCCGCCTGCATTCGTGTGCCACTTGAACAGCATCTGGGAGTCAGCGCATGAGCCTGTCAGGCCCACACATCGTGAACAACGGGGTGGCTGAATCGGCGCTGGAAAAGCCGATTCTGGAAAGCATCGCGGTGAGCAAACACTTTCACAGCGAAGCCGGGTTGTTCCAGCGCAAGAAGCCACCCGTGCAGGCGGTCAATGAGGTTTCCCTGGCCGTGCGCCGGGGCGAAACCCTGGCGCTGGTGGGTGAGTCCGGCTCGGGTAAATCGACCCTGGGCCGGGTGCTGCTGAACCTGCTCAAGCCCACCGCTGGCGACGTCATTTATGAAGGCCGCAACCTGGGCAACCTGCCCGCCGACAAGCTGCGTCAGGTACGCCGCGATCTGCAGATCATTTTCCAGGACCCGTTCGCCTCGCTGAACCCGCGCATGAGCGTGGAATCGATCATCGGCGAGCCGATCTGGCTGCATCGCGACGACAGCCGCAGCGCGCGTCAGGACAAAGTCGCCGAGCTGCTGCGCACGGTGGGTCTGGCGCCGGAGCACGGCAGCCGCTTTCCCCACGAATTTTCCGGTGGTCAGCGTCAGCGCATCGGTATCGCCCGGGCGCTGGCCTCGGAACCACGGCTGATCCTCGGCGACGAACCGGTGTCGGCGCTCGACGTTTCGGTGCAGGCCCAGGTGGTGAATCTGCTGGAAGACCTCAAGCACCAGTTCGGCCTGACCCTGCTGATCGTCGCCCACGGCCTCGCGGTGATCTGCCACATGAGCGACCGTGTGGCGGTGATGTACCTCGGCGAGATCGTCGAACTGGCGCCGGTCAACGCGCTGTTCGAAACGCCGTTTCATCCTTACACGCAAGCGCTGATGGCCGCCGTGCCGGTCAGCCATCCCGATCTGCGCCGTCCGCGGCCGTTACTCGGCGGTGACATGCCAAGCCCGAGCAAGCCGCCGTCCGGTTGCCGCTTTCACACCCGTTGCCCCCACGCCAAGCCGCTGTGCCGCGAGGCGAAGCCGCTCTTCGAAAGCGTCGAGCCGGGGCGTCAGGTGGCCTGCCATTACTGGCGCGAAATCGCCAATGCCGGCGCCGGTTCGCTGATCGTGCCCACGCCCAGCGCCGCCTACAGCCAGCGCCTGAACCTGTTCAAAAGCCATCAAGCCCTTTCTCTGGAGAGTCAGCCATGAAATTCGCCCACCTGATGACAACCACGTTGTTGCTGCTCGCTGCGAATGCGGCTGTCGCCGAAACCACCCTGCGCATCGGCATTCAGGACGACCCTGACATGCTCGACCCACACCGCTCGCGTACCTACTCGGGGCGTCTGGTCTACACCGCGCTGTGCGACAAGCTGGTGGACGTCAATCCGGACCTGACCTACGCGCCGCAACTGGCCACCGCCTGGAACTGGAGCGAGGACGGCAAGACGCTGACCATGACCCTGCGCGACGGCGTGACCTTCCACGACGGCGAGGTGTTTGATGCCGCCGCCGTGAAGTTCAACCTCGACCGTGCGCGCACCCTGCCCGACTCCCTGCGCAAGAGTGAGCTGGCGTCGGTGGAAAGCGTTGAGGTGATCGACGCGAAAACCGTGGCGATCAAAGTCAAGCAGCCCGACGCGACGCTGATCTCGCAACTGTCCGACCGCGCCGGGATGATGCTCGCACCCAAGGCCTCGGCGACCGACGTGGCCTCCAAGCCGGTGTGTTCCGGGCCCTACAAATTCGTTCAGCGCGTGCAGCAGGACCGCATCGTGCTGGAGCGCTTCGACAACTACTGGAACAAGCAGGCGTACCACTTCGACAAGGTGATTTTCCTGCCGATTCCGGACACCTCGGTGCGCCTGGCAAACCTGCGTTCCGGCGACCTGGACATCATCGAACGCGTCGCGCCCACCGACGTGAAGACCGCCAAGGCCGACAGCCACGTGCAGGTGTTCAGCACGCCGGGCCTGGGCTACATGCAGCTGATGTACAACACCAACAACGGCGACAAAGCCAACACCCCGATGGGCAAGGACAAGCGCGTGCGCAAGGCCTTCGAGCTGGCGATCGACCGTGACGCGATCAATCAGGTGGTGTTCGAAGGCCTGTACGCGCCGAGCGCCCAGCCGTTCCCGAAAAACAGCCCGTATTACGACAAGGACTTGCCGCTCCCGACCCGTGACGTCGAAGCCAGCAAAAAACTGCTCGCGGAAGCCGGGGTCAAGACGCCCCTCGCCGTGGAGCTGAAAGTCGCCAACAACCCCATCGCCCAGCAGGTCGGCCAGATCATTCAGGCGATGGCCGAAGAGGCTGGCTTCAAGGTCAATCTGATCGCCACCGAATACGCCACGCTGCTCAGCGAGCAACAGGCCGGCAACTTCCAGATCGGCATGAGCGCCTGGTCGGGCCGCCCTGATCCGGATGGCGACATCCACCAGTTCGTGACCTGCAAGGGCGGCCAGAACGACGGGCATTTCTGTGACCCGAAACTCGACGAGCTGCTGAACAAGGCGCGCACCGTGAACGATCAGGCCCAGCGTCAGGCCATCTACTTCGAGGCCCTGCGCCTGCTCGCCGAAGACGTGCCGACCAGCTACCTGTACTTCGATCCGCGAATCATCGCCATGCGCAGCAACCTCACCGGTTTCGTGCCCAACCCCGATGGTTTGATTCGCTTGAACAACGTCGCTTTCAAATGACAGCGGCGCCCGTGGACAACCGCTTCGGCCGCGAGGATTCGTCATGCTGACATTCATCCTGCGACGCCTGCTCAGTGCCATTCCGACGCTGATCCTGGTTTCGCTGTTTGTCTTCACCCTGCAAAAGCTGCTGCCCGGTGATCCGGTGCAGGCCATGGCGGGTGAAGAGCGCGACCCGGCGGTGATGGAATACCTGCGCGAGAAATACCGGCTCAACGACCCGCTGCCGCTGCAGTATGTGCACTGGGTCGGCAATGTCCTGCAGGGCGACTTCGGCACCTCGTTGCGCACTGAGCAACCGGTGACCGTGCTGCTGGCCTCAAAGCTGCCGGTGACCATCGAACTGGCGGTGCTGGCGCTGATCATCGCGCTGGTGATCGGCATTCCGACGGGGGTGATCTCGGCGGTGCGCAAGGACACGTCGGTGGACTACGCGGCCAACGTGTTTGCCCTGTCGGGGATCTCGATTCCGCACTTCTGGCTGGGGATTCTGTTGATCATGATCTTCGCCGTGAAGCTGCAATGGCTGCCGGCCTCGGGCTTTGTGCCGCTGGGTGAAGACGTCGGGCAGAACCTGAAAACCCTGATCCTGCCGGCCTTCGTGCTGGGCGCCGGGCTGTCGGGCGTGCTGATGCGCCACACCCGCAGCGCGATGCTCGAAGTGCTGCGCGCCGACTACGTGCGCACGGCACGGGCCAAAGGTCTGTTCCCGCGCACGGTGATCTTGAAGCACGCCCTGCGCAACGCGCTGATGCCCATCGTCACGCTCACTACGCTGCTGTTCGGCGAATTGCTCGGCGGCGCGGTGCTGACCGAGCAGGTCTTCAGCATTCCCGGCTTCGGCAAAATGATTGTCGATGCCGTGTTCAACCGTGATTACGCCGTGGTGCAAGGCGTGGTGCTGTGCGTTGCGATCGGCTTTCTGCTGCTCAATCTGCTGGCAGACGTGCTCTATCGCCTGATCAATCCGCGTCTGAGGACTGCCTGATGACTTCGATTGCGACCCATCCTTCGGCGCCGCTGAACGCGCCCTCCCAGGCGCCGTTGAGAGAACCATTGCGACCGCGCACCCGCTCGCCGTTCGTGAAGAAATTCCTCGCCAACAAGGGCGCGGTGGTCGGCGCGGTGGTGCTGATCATCTTCATTCTCGCCGCGCTGCTGGCGCCGTGGATTGCGCCCCATGATCCGCTGAAAGCCAACTTCCTCGCCGTGCGCAAGGCGCCGTCGCTGATCTACTGGCTGGGCACCGACGAGCTAGGCCGCGACCTGTTCTCCCGCCTGCTCTGGGGTGCGCGCAGTTCGTTGCTGGCCGGTGGGGTTTCGGTGGCGATTGCCATGGTCATTGGCGTGCCGCTGGGCCTGTTGGCCGGTTACTTCGGCGGCAAGCTCGACGCGGTGATTTCACGCATCATGGAAGCGCTGCTGTCGTGTCCGTTTCTGGTGCTGGCGATTGCCCTGGGCGCGTTTCTCGGCCCGAGCCTGAGTAATGCGATGATTGCCATCGGGCTGTCGGCGATGCCGATTTTCTCGCGCCTGACCCGCGGTCAGGTGCTGGCGATCCGTCACGAAGATTACCTGGAAGGCGCCCGTGCCATCGGCCTGCCGGACCGCTGGATCATCCTGCGCTACGTGCTGCCGAACGTGCTCTCGCCGCTGGTGGTGCAAGCGACGCTGACCATCGCTTCGGCGATTCTGGCGGAAGCGAGCCTGTCGTTCCTTGGCCTGGGCCAGCAACCCCCCTCGCCGTCCTGGGGCTCGATGCTCAACACTGCGAAGAACTTCATGGAACAGGCGCCGTGGATGTCCATCGCCCCCGGCGTGGCGATCTACATTACGGTGCTGTGTTTCAACCTGCTGGGCGACGGGCTGCGTGATGCCCTCGATCCGAAAAGCTGACGGCGGTCGCGCTTAAACGCCGAAGCTGCGCCTCTATAACCGATCAACTGCCAAGAAGAGAACGACTGCATGTTCGATGATCTGGATTACAGCCAACCCTACGCGTCCGCCCGCTCGCCGGTGATGGGCAACAACATGGTCGCCTGCTCGCAACCGCTGGCCGCCCAGGCCGGGTTGGACATGTTGCGTCAGGGCGGCAACGCCGTTGATGCCGCGATCGCCGCCGCCATGGTGCTGACCGTGGTCGAACCCACCGGCTGCGGCATCGGCAGCGACGCCTTCGCCATTGTCTGGGACGGCAAGACGTTGCAGGGCCTCAACGCCTCGGGCCGCTCGCCGCAGGCCTGGACGCCGGAGCACTTTGCCGGTCAGCCGGAAATGCCCCAGCGCGGCTGGGCCTCGGTGACGGTGCCGGGCGCGGTATCGGCCTGGGTCGCGTTGTCCGAGCGCTACGGCAAGCTGCCCTTCGCCACCCTCGCCGCACCCGCCATCGGCTATGCGCGGGACGGCTATCAGGTGACGCCGATCATTGCCGAACTGTGGCGTCGCGGCGCCGCGTTGTTGAAGGATCAACCCGGCTTTGCCGAGTGCTTCCTGCAAGGCGGCAAAGCGCCGAGGGCCGGGGAGAAAGTCACGCTGAAAGATCACGCGAACACCCTGGAGCTGATTGCTGACACCAAGGGCGAGGCGTTCTATCGCGGCGCGCTGGCCGAAGCGATGATCACTCACGCCAACGCCAATGGCAGCGTCATGAGCCTTGAGGATCTGGCGAACCATCGGGTGGACTGGATCGATACTTTGTCGGTGCCGTACGCCGGCGCCGTGGTCCACGAGCTGCCGCCGAATGGTCAGGGCATCGCCACGCTGGCGGGTCTGGGCATCCTTGAAGCGCTGGGGGTGGGCGAGCAGCCGGTGGACAGCGTCGAGACCGTGCACCCGGTGCTGGAAGCGATGAAGCTGGCGCTGGCCGATCTCAACCAGCACGTCGCCGACAACGACCACATGCGCGTCGCCGCTGAACACATGCTGGACCCGGCCTACCTGCGCGACCGCGCGGCGTTGGTCGGCGAACAGGCAGAAGACCCGCTGCACGGCGCACCCAAGGCTGGCGGCACGGTGTACCTGTCGGCGGCGGACGAGAGCGGCATGATGGTCTCGTTCATCCAGTCGAACTACATGGGTTTTGGTTCCGGTGTGGTGGTGCCGGGCACGGGCATCAGCCTGCAGAATCGCGGCGCGGGTTTTACCCTGGACCCTGATCACGTCAACACCGTGGCACCGGGCAAGCGACCGTTTCACACCATCATTCCGGGCTTTGTGATGAACGCCGACGGCACGCCACTGATGTCGTTCGGCTTGATGGGCGGGCCGATGCAGGCGCAGGGGCATTTGCAGATGATGCTGCGCATCCTGCGCTACAAGCAGAACCCCCAGGCCGCCGCCGACGCGCCGCGCTGGCGTATTGAGTCCGGGCTGAAGGTCGCAGTGGAGCGCTCGTTTGATCCGCAGGTGATCGAAGCGCTGCGCGCCAAGGGCCACGACGTGGAAGTGGAAGACCCCAGCGGCGTGTTTGCCTTCGGCGGCGCGCAGATCATCCAGCGCACGGCCCATGGGTATGTGGGCGGGACCGATCCGAGGAAGGATGGGTTAGTGGCGGCGTATTGAGTCACCCGGCATTGTAGGACCGGCTTCAGCCGGGAAGAGACAGGTCCTGCTGAGCCACAATGTCTTGATCCACCGGGGACAGATTAATTTACGGTGAAGCGCTGTAAATAAATCAGTCCCCTCTACCGGCGGGTCCCACTAAAACGCGCGGCGTGCCATCTAAACCGCCTTCCCGGCTGAAGCCGGTCCTACGAGATACGCGGTGT
This sequence comes from Pseudomonas sp. AK106, assembly GCF_053903055.1. Classification (NCBI taxonomy): domain Bacteria; kingdom Pseudomonadati; phylum Pseudomonadota; class Gammaproteobacteria; order Pseudomonadales; family Pseudomonadaceae; genus Pseudomonas; species Pseudomonas sp. AK106. The sequence continues at coordinate 1,619,173 of NZ_CP096426.1, read as the reverse complement.
TCGTAGGACCGGCTTTAGCCGGGAAGAGGCCGGTCCTGCTGAAGGGAGTGTTGAGCCCGATCCCCTGATTCAGCCAGACACCACCGCAACAATCCCCACCAGACTCAACACCATCACTGTGCAACCCAGCACTGCCACTTCACGCAATGGCGGCGGAATTCGCTCGTGGATAATGCCCCGGGCGCTTTTGCGGTAGCGCGCGTTGAGGCCGATCTGGATCAGGAGGCCCGCCATCAACGAAATAATGACCGGCAGCAGCGCCACCCACCCAAACGGCGGAATCCAGCGCAAAAACAGAATGCACACCCCGATCAACGTCAGCAGCGTGCGGCGCCAGGCCAGCAGTGTGCGTTCGGGCTGCAGACCGGGATCGTCGTGGCGCAATGGCGTCGACGGCACGGCATGACCGCGCCGGTTCACGACGCGCCGTAAATCAGAAAGACGATCAGCCCCGCCGCCACCAACGCGCCCCCCATCGACAGAATCGGCACCAGCACCGGCAACGGCAGCGGCTTGCGTTGACGCATCGCCCGTTCGACTTTCAGCCAGCGCACACAGGCACTGGCGCTCACCAGCAAGGCCAGCACCAGCAACGACAGCGCCACAGCCCGACGCAGGCCGGGGCTGAACACGTCACTGGTGAAGGCTTCGACCGCGATGCCGCCCGCCAGGAACGCCAATGCCGTGCGGATCCACGCAAGAAACGTGCGTTCATTGGCCAGGGTGAAGCGCGGGTCAGGCTCGCAGCCGCCGCCGAGCAGCGAAGCCGACAGGCGATCACGCTCCGGCGGCGTGACGGGGGCGCTTGCGGAAGGAGTGGCGGGAGGAATGACGTTGCCGGGCTCGGGGGAATTCATGTCGCACCGTGGTCGGGTAGATGCGACGGATCATACCGGTCATGCCGGGTAAAGGCCCGTGTCCACAGCGACATGGGGTTGCCTGTTGCCGCAACGTGCATAACCTGTAGGAGCGTGGCTTGCCCCGCGATCGGGGACGCAGTCCCCGTAAATCCTGGCAACGCGCTGTGTCTGGAAAAACGCGTTGGGCGGGCCACGACGGGTTCCCCGCCGATCGCGGGACAAGCCACGCTCCTACAGTCGGATTATCGGTTCGCCAGGTCCACCCACACTGCGCCATTGGGATACTGATAGCGCTCCAGCGTCTCGGCGTGCATTTCGATGCTGTACCCCGGCCGTTGCGGGGGCATGTAGCGGCCGCGGCGGATGACCACCGGATCGAGGAAATGCTCGTGCAGGTGATCGACGTATTCCAGCACGCGTTTGTCCAGGGAGCCGGACACGGCGATGTAATCGAACAGCGAGATGTTCTGCACGTATTCGCACAACCCGACCCCGCCACCGTGGGGGCATACCGGGATGTCGAACTTCGCGGCCATCAGCAACACGATCAGCACTTCGTTCAGCCCACCCAGCCGTGCCGCGTCGAGCTGGCAGAAATCCAGCGCGCCGGCCTGGAACATCTGCTTGAACATCACCCGGTTGTGGCAATGCTCGCCGGTGGCCACGCCAATCGGCGCGATGCGCTGGCGGATCGTCGCGTGACCGAGGATGTCGTCGGGGTGGGTCGGTTCTTCGATCCACCAGGGCTCGAACGCCGCCAGACGGCGCATGTTGCTGATCGACTGCTCGACGCTCCAGACCTGATTGGCGTCCATCATCAGGGTGCGTTCCCAGCCCAGTTCGTCCCGCAGGATCGCGGCGCGGCGCAGGTCTTCTTCGATGTCCGCACCGATCTTCTGCTTGATGTGGGTCCAGCCTTCGGCCACGGCTTCGCGGGCCAGCCGGCGCATTTTCTCTTCTGAATAACCCAGCCAGCCCGGCGCGGTGGTGTAGCCCGGATAGCCCTCCTCCCGCATCTGCGACTCGCGCTTCGCTTTGCCCGGCACTTGGCGGCGGAGCAGAGCGATGGCTTCTTCGGGGGTGATGGCGTCGGTGACGTAGCTGAAGTCCAGGCATTTCACCAACTGCTCGGGGGTCATGTCGGCCAGCAACTTCCAGACCGGCTTGCCCTCGACCTTGGCCCACAGGTCCCACACCGCATTGACCAGCGCGGCGGTGGCCAGATGGATCACGCCTTTTTCCGGCCCCAACCAGCGCAATTGGCTGTCGCCGGCCGTGATGGTGTGCCAGAACGCGCCCATGTCCGCAGTGATCGATTCCAGGCTCAGCCCCACCACGCAGGGCGCCAGGGAGTGAATCGCGGCGGCGCAGATCTCATTGCCCCGCCCGATGGTGAACGTCAGGCCGTGGCCTTCCAGCCCGTCCGGTGAATCGGTGTGCAGCACGACATAGGCAGCGGAATAGTCCGGCGCGCTGTTCATTGCGTCGGAGCCGTCGAGGGACAGGGAGGTGGGAAAGCGGATGTCGCGGACGGAAATGGACGTGATCTGCATGGTGGACTCTTGTTATGGGTAGCAAGATGGACGGGGGTGGGAGCGAGCTTGCTCGCGAAAGCGGCGTATCAGGCAAATTCGTAGCAGGTAAGACGCCTTCACGAGCAAGGTGGAACGCCACCCCGGTCACTCCCACAGGGACATGCGACTGTAGGACGGTTTGCGATACAGGCATAATCGCCAAATCCTAATCATCGATATCAAATCCGATATGTCAGATTCACCACCCTCCCCCGATCTGCCTGGCCCTTTCCCGACGCTGAAAATCTCCAGCCGGCAGATCGCGTTGCTCAACGCGTTGGGCGAACTGGGCAATCTGCGCAAAGCTGCCGCCGCCATTCACACCACCCAGCCCGCCGCCAGCCTCTTGTTGCAACAGCTGGAAGAGCGCCTTGGCGTGCAACTGTTCGAACGCTTGCCGCGCGGCATGCAGCCGACGTTGTTCGGTGAGGTGATGATTCGCTACGCCCAGGGCGCGCTGCATGAGTTCGAATACGCCGAAGCGCAGCTGGCCGAGCTGGCACGCGGGGCGACGGGGATGGTGCGCATCGGCACGGTGATGGGCACGGTGCCGACGCTGCTGACCCGCGGCGTGCTGGCGTTCAAGGCCGCGCACCCGAAAGTGCGCATCGCCCTGGAAGTCGGCACCAGCGATGAATTGATACCGGCACTGATTCGCGGCGATTTCGATGTGGTGCTGGGCCGGCTGCCCGATCAGCTCGACGGCCAGAGCCTCGATATTCAGCTGTTCGAACAGGGCGAACGCATGCGCATCATCGCCCGGCCGCAGCACCCTCTGGTGAACCACAGCAACCTGACCCTGACGGAGCTGGCGCCGCTGACCTGGATCCTTCACCCCATCGGCAGCCCCATGCGGCGCCAGGTTGAGAACGCATTGCAGGCAGCGCAATTGATTGAGCCCCTGGACATCATCGAAACCCGTTCGATTCTGGCGACCACCTCGATGCTGGAATCCTCGGACATGATCGCCGTGGTACCCAATGACGTCGCCCGGCACTACGCACGCTACGGCATGATCGCCATTCTGCCGGTGGAGTTGCCGTTGAGCATGGCCAATCTTGGCCTGATGACGTCGAAAGCCCGGCCGATGTCGGCAGCGGTGAAGGCACTGCTCGCTTTCCTGAGCTCACGTTTCTAAAGTCGAAGAGGGTCGGACGAATCGATAACCCCGCGTTATCGCTCAATCGAAACCTTTCATTGGGAAATTACCCACCGGCTTCATAGAGTGGCTGAAAATCGGCCAGCAACGTCCGCACTTACGGGGCGGCTGCTAGAGAGGTCGTGAATAACAATAACCGGCCAGCCACGGGGCCGACCCCGACGCAAGCCGTCGTCTCGCCCCGCTGATGCAGGCCGCCACCGTCATGAGAGGCCGCATGGAACTCATCGCCAAAACGCCTGCGTTCGACAGCAGCGCGCTGTTCATCCGCCTGAATCCCCTCGATAACGTGCTGATCGCTCGCCAGGCGCTCAACGAAGGCACGCACCTGGACGAAGAAAACGTCACCGTCTCGCAGCCGATTCCTTCCGGGCACAAGGTCGCGGCGGTTCGGGTCGAGCAGGGTCAGCCGCTGCGGCGTTACGGCCAGATCATCGGCTTCGCTTCACAGCCCATCGAAGCCGGGCAGCATGTGCATGTGCACAACGTCGAGATGGGCGACTTCTCCCGTGACTACGCCTTTGGCGTCGATGCCCACGAAACGCCGAAAACCGAAGCGTTCTTTCAGGGCATCGTGCGCGCCGACGGCCGTGTCGCGACGCGCAATTACATTGGCATTCTCACCTCGGTGAACTGCTCGGCCACCGTGGCCCGGGCCATCGCCGACCGTTTCCGCCGCGATATCTTCCCCGAGGCACTCGCGGACTACCCAAACATCGACGGCGTGGTCGCGCTGACCCACGGTTCGGGCTGCGCCATCGATTCCAAGGGCGAGGCCATCGACCTGCTGCGCCGGACCCTCGCGGGCTACGCCGTGCACCCGAACTTTGCGGCGGTGCTGGTGGTGGGCCTGGGCTGCGAGACCAACCAGATTCAGGACATGCTCGACAGTCAGGGCCTGAAAGCCAGTGACCAACTGCGCGCCTTCACCATTCAGGGCACCGGCGGCACGTCGAAGACCATCGCCAGCGGCATCGCCCAGGTGCAATCGCTGTTGCCCCAGGCCAACCGGGTCACCCGCGAGACCGTCAGCACCCGGCACCTGATCGTCGGCCTGCAATGCGGCGGCTCCGACGGCTACTCCGGCATCACCGCCAACCCGGCGCTGGGCAATGCGGTGGATCGGCTGGTGGCGGCGGGCGGCACGGCGATTCTGTCGGAGACCCCGGAGATTTACGGCGCCGAGCATTTGCTGACGCGGCGGGCGGCCAGTCAGGCCATCGGCGAAAAGCTCGTTCAGCGCATTCACTGGTGGGAAGACTACTGCCGGCGCATGAACGCCGAGCTGAACAACAACCCGTCCGCCGGGAACAAGGCCGGCGGGCTGACGACCATTCTGGAGAAGTCCCTGGGCGCGGTGGCCAAGGCCGGCTCGACCAACCTGATGGGCGTGTATGAATACGCTGAAGCCGTCCGCGCCCAAGGCCTGGTGTTCATGGACACACCGGGCTACGACCCGGTCTCTGCCACGGGGCAAGTGGCCGGCGGCGCCAACCTCATTGCCTTCACTACCGGGCGCGGTTCCGCCTACGGTTGCGCGCCGACGCCGTCGATCAAGCTTGCGACGAATAACCGCGTGTTCGAATTTCAGCAGGAAGACATGGACGTGAATTGCGGCGGCATCGCCGACGGCACGACGACAATCGAAGAACGCGGCGCATACGTGTTCCAGATGATGCTGGACATTGCCTCCGGCGCCCGCAGCAAAAGCGAACAACACGGTTATGGGCAAAACGAATTTGTGCCGTGGCACATCGGTGCGGTGACCTGACAGAACAGGCTGCCTTGGTAGGACCGGCTTCAGCCGGGAAGCTGTCTGGGTTTCAGTGGGACCGGCTTTAGCCGGGAAGCTTTTCCAGCGTCACACCGCAACATGGATGGTGCCCAAACCGGACCCTTCCCGGCTGAAGCCGGTCCCACAGGGGAAATGCGTCGCCTGCTGCACCGCGTTTTCCTGGTAGGACCGGCTTTAGCCGGGAAGCTTTTCAAGCCCTTACAACAATAAAAAAGGTGCGCAATGAAATCCCTAAAGACCTACCAGACGATCACCATCGTCTTCCTGATGCTGTTCGGGATCGTCAATTATCTGGACCGCAGCGCGCTGTCCATCGCCAACACGACGATTCAGAAAGACATGCTCATCAGCCCCTCCGAAATGGGCATTCTGTTGTCGGCGTTTTCGCTGGCTTATGCCTTTGCGCAGTTGCCGATGGGCATGATCATCGACAAGCTCGGCAGCAAGATCGCCTTGGGCGGCGCGCTGATGGTGTGGTCCCTCGCGCAGACGGCATCGGGCTTCGTCAACAGCTTCAGCGGCTTCTTCGCCCTGCGCGTACTGCTGGGGATCGGCGAAGCACCGATGTTTCCGTCAGCCGCCAAAACCCTCAACGAGTGGTTCGAGGAGCACGAGCGCGGCACCCCGACGGGCATCGTCTGGTCGGCGACCTGCATCGGGCCGTGCCTGGCGCCGCCGCTGCTGACGCTGTTCATGGTCAACTTCAGCTGGCGCGGGATGTTCATCATCACCGGTGTGCTCGGCATCGTCCTGTCGCTGTGCTGGCTGGTGTTCTACAAAAGCCGCGCGCAGTACCTGAAGGCGCTGGCGGCTGAGGGCCGTGAACCGGCCGTTCAGGTGGTTCAGGCCGATGCTGCGCCAAAGGCTTCGTTCTTCGCCGGCTGGCTGGACCTGTTCAAGCACCGCAGCACCTGGGGCACGTTCCTCGGTTTCATGGGCGTCATCTACATGCTCTGGTTGCACCTGACCTGGCTGCCCGGCTACTTCCAGAGAGAACACGGCCTTGACCCCTATCAAACCGCCTGGGTGGTGTCGTTCGCCTATGTATTCGGCGCGATTGGCACCATCGCCGCCGGACGCATCTGCGATCGGCTGGTCAAGCGCGGCGTCGGTGTGCTCAACAGCCGCAAATACACAGTGATCGGCGGGCTGGTGTTCGCTGCGGTCTTCACCCTGCCATTGACCTTCGTTACCGGCCTGAGCGGTTGCGTCGCCCTGCTCTGCCTGGCGCTGTTCGGCATCAACCTGTCCAGCGCCACGGCGTGGATGGTGGTCAACACCGTAGTCGACACCAAACGCGTGGCGTCACTGGGTTCTATCCAGAATTTCGGCGGCTACATCGCAGGCTCCATCGCGCCGATCGTCACCGGGTTCAGCGTGCAATATTCCGGCACCTTCGCCACGGCCTTTGCGGTCAGCGCCATCGTGGCGTTGCTCTCGGCGGTCGCCTACTTTTTGCTGCTCAAGGCGCCGATACCCGAACACACCAACACGGCGCAGAAGGACTGGCAGGCGAATCTGGATGAGGTGCAAGGGCGTCGGGTTTGATCGGTGCTCCTTCAGCGGATTCCCGGGACCTCGCACCCGGTCCCAGGAATGCTGCAGTAGCCCGCCGAACGCAACCCCGGTGTCAACATCAGCCAAACTCGCACACGGCTCTATAACCACGTCACGCCCACACCGCAGCACATCTCCCGCAGATGATTTATACGCCATAAATTTCCCTTCAAAATCCCGCACTTGTCCTACGCTGTGATTCAGACGGGTCGCTGTTGCGATGCTGCGTGTCCGAACGAGTGGATTGTTCGTCACAGTGGCGGGTCTGAAATCGTGACAGTCAGCGAGGGTGGGGTTTGAGACAGGTAGAAGGATCGGAGTTCGGCGTCAGAAACCGACGACTCAAACGCATGCCCGTGTTGTGGCTGGCGGGGCTGTTTACCTTGTTGGTGTGCATCTCCATCACGAGCATCACCGTCTGGCAATTGCGCCAGACGCGCATTCACGAGCTGGAGATCGCCAACACCAACGTCGCCAACCTTTCGCGCTCGATGGCGCAGCACGCCGATGACGCCTTCGATCAGGCGCACATTGCCGTGTCCGCGGTGGTCGAGCGGCTTTCATTCGACGGTTTCGGCGCCGCCAGCGGTTCGCGGATGCACGATTATCTGCGCGCCACTGCCGCCAGCGTCGAACAGCTCCAGGGCCTGTTCATCTACGACAAGGACGGCAACTGGGCGGCCACCTCCCTCAACCACATGCCGGCCGGCGCCAACAATGCCGACCGTGAGTATTTTCGGTTCCATCAATCCATCGCCAGCAACCTGCCCCACGTCGGTCCCGCCATCCAGAGCCGCACCACGGGTGACTGGATCATCCCGGTGTCGCGACGGGTGGACGATGAGATGGGCAACTTCGCCGGTGTGGTGCTGGCCACCGTCGAACTGAATTACTTCGAACGATTCTTCGAGCGCTTCGACATCGGCAAGCATGGCGTCATCACACTGACCATGGCCGACGGGACCGTGTTGGCACGACGTCCGCTCATTCAAAACGTGCGCGGTACCTCCATTGGCGACGGCGAATTGTTCCGCCTTTACGTCCGCGAACACTACGAAGGCACGGCGAACGTCGTCTCGATGCTCGACCACGAACAGCGCCTGTACGGCTACAAGAAACTGGACCGCTACCCGATGGTGGTGCTCGCCGGTCTGTCCCAGCGCGAAGTGCTCGACGAGTGGCGGCAATACGCCTGGCGCTCGCTGGCGATCATCATCTGCGTGGTGGTCGCCAACCTGCTGTTTGGCGTGTTGCTGTTCCAGCAGATCCGTTTCGGCCTCAACGCCGAATCACAGCTGCGCATTGCCAGCCACTCGCTGGAAAAGCTCGCGCTGCAGGACAGCCTGACCGGCCTGGCCAATCGTCGGCATTTTCAGGAGATTCTCGGTCTGGAGTTTCTCAACGGGCAGCCGAACTTGCATCCGCTGAGCCTGATCATGATCGACATCGATTTTTTCAAGAGCTACAACGACAACTACGGACACGTCGCGGGCGACAAATGCATCGTTGCCGTGGCCGAGTGCATTCGCAGCAACATCAATCGCACCGGCGACCTGGCGGTGCGTTACGGCGGGGAAGAAATGGCCGTTTTCCTGCCCTACAGCGATATGCAGGGCGCGGTGAGCCTGGCGGAGAAAATCCGGTTGGCCGTGCTCACTCGAGCCCTTGAACACCACGGCAACCCGATCGGCATCGTTAGCATCAGTCTGGGGGTGTATGGCTGTAAAGCGCAGGAATGCGAGACCCTGGAAGACTTCGTCAAACGGGCGGATGCGGCGCTGTACGCCGCCAAACACCAAGGTCGCAATCGCACTGTGGCCTGGCAGGAGACGAAGCTGCTCAGTGCGCTGCCCGCGCCGTAACCATCTGCGCGACCTTGCCGCGAAACAGCTCCAGACGGTCGGCCGGCGCGTCGTATTCAACCACCAGCGCGCCCACCTCCTCACACTGCGCGACCTGGTAATGCGCAATGCTGGAGAGCTTCTCGTTAATGACCGCCACCGCCACCTGACCGCTGCGCGCCACCACGGCGCGCTTGAACTCGGCGACGTCCATGTCGAACGCGGTCACGCCTTTCAGCGCGTCCAGCGCACAGGCGCCGAGAAAGCACAGATCGAAATTGAAGTGGGCCAGTTGCTGAATGGTGGTGAAGCCGTAGGTGCTACCGGCGACGGGACTCAAGCGCCCGCCCAGCAGAATCACCTCCACCGACGGCAGCTTCATCAGCTCGACCGCGATCAGCGGCGCGTTGGTGGTGACGGTCAACGGCATGTGAGGATCAAGGGCTTTGGCGATGGCCAGATTGGTCGAGCCGCCGTCGATAAACACGTGCTGCCCGGCGCTGATCAATCCCGCCGCCGCGATACCCAACTGACGCTTGCGCCCGGGCTCATGCTCGACACGCATGGCCAGCGGCCCGTCCGACGCCAACGAAATCGCCCCGCCGTACACGCGTTTGCACAATCCGGCAGCCGCCAGCGCGCCCAGATCACGACGAATGGAATGCTCGGACACATTGAATTCGGCCGCCAGGTCCGCGGCGATCACCCTACCGTGCACGGCCAGACGCTCGGAGATCAAACGCTGACGCTCGCCGGGAAATGCTTCAGGGTTGGCAGACATGAGGCCTCGGTAAAGGGCTGAATCGATCAGAAACGAGCAGGATCATGCGGCGACGCCATTGGCAAAGTCAATGTGGCGGCGATTTGAGAAGACCCAGCTGGGCAGTGGATCTAACTGCGGCCAGACCACCGCCTTCGTGAGCAAGCTCACTCCCACATGGCCAGTGCTCGCCGTCGGACATCGCGGTTGCCTGAATGAACGGCCGGCGCCTCCAGTCTCTCAACTTGCGCCAATTTCCAAGAAAACAGAACACCGTGCGGGAGCGAGCTTGCTCGCGAAGATGCCGGTACATTCGCCGGATTTTCAGCGATGAAATACCGTGTCCTTGAGCCATGGGACGCGCCATCCCGGTCACGCCCACACGATCAATGTTGGCTACCCGCAGTGCAGCTTCAGGAAGACGGACGATCTGCCCTCCGCCCCACTTGAAGCGTCACTGCAACAACGAATAAACCAATGCCGAAATCGAGATCAGCCCGATCACCACCACAAACACGTTCGACAGTTTGCCCGCATACCGGCGCATGGCCGGCACTTTGCGCACGGCGTACATCGGCATGAGGAACAGCAGTGCGGCAATGACCGGGCCGCCGAGGGTTTCGATCATCCCCAAAATGCTTGGGTTGAGCGTCGCCACCAGCCAGCAGACCACCAGCATGAAGCCTGCGGTCAGGCGATCGAGCAGACGTGGCGAAGGACGGCGGCCGGTCTTCATCACCAGACCTTTGAGGCCTTCACTGGCGCCGATGTAATGGCCCAGAAACGACTTGGTGATCGCGACGAACGCAATCAGCGGCGCGGCAAACGCGATGGTCGGGTTGCTGAAGTGGTTGGCCAGATAAGACAGGATCGACAGGTTCTGCGCCTTGGCTTCCGCCAGTTGCTCAGGCGCCAGGGTCAGCACGCAGCTGAAGACGAAGAACAGCACCATGACCACCATCAGCAGGTGGGCGCGGGCCAGGATTTGCGAGCTGCGCGGTTCGGCCTGCTCGCCGTATTGACGCTTCTGGTCGACGGCAAATGCCGAGATGATGGGCGAATGGTTGAACGAGAAGACCATCACCGGAATCGCCAGCCACAGGGTGTGCAGCAGCGACGAGGGTGCCGGAAAGCTGCTGGCCGTGGTCAGAATGCCGCCGTTCCAGTGCGGAATCAGAAACACCGCGAGGAACAGCAAAGCCACGATAAACGGGTACACCATCAGGCTCATGGCCTTGACGATGATCTGCTCACCGCAACGCACCACCGCCAGCAAGCCAAGGATCAGCACAAACGCCAGCAGCGCCCGGGGCGGCGGCTGCACATGGAGTTGGTGCTCCATGAAACTGCCCACGGTGTTGGTCAGCGCCACGCTGTAGATCAGCAGGATCGGAAACACGGCGAAGAAATACAGCAGCGTGATCAAGGCACCGGCTTTCCTGCCGAAATGCTGCTCGACCACTTCGGTGATGTCCGCGCCATCGCGCCCCGACAGCACGAAACGGGTCAGCCCGCGGTGCGCGTAGAAAGTCATCGGAAAGGCCAGCACGGCCAGAATCACCAGCGGCCAGAACCCGCCGATACCTGCGTTGATCGGCAGAAACAACGTGCCTGCGCCGATGGCGGTGCCGAACAGCCCGAGCATCCAGGTGGTGTCGTTGCGGTTCCAGGTCGTTACGCTCGCGGGGGCGGCGTCGACGGTGTGTTCGACGCTGTTGGCCTGATCATTCATCCGGTCGATTCTCCGTTGCCGGTGATAGCTACATGGTCAAAAGCGCGTCGAAAAACGTGGCAGTCGGCGCCCCTGACCGGTTCTCTACAGGGAAAGGGGCGCGATTGTCCGGGATTGGAGAGCAGAATCAAAGGCTTGTCGGACCAAAAGCGTGCGGAACCGGAGAATGAAAGTTTCAAACCGGCTTAACTTCCGGCGCAAATAAGTAACTCTTCTTACTTATCAAAGCGGAAACTTCCCACGCCGGATATGCAAAAATTAGTTCGCGAAACGAATTGTAAATCCACGGCAGTACACGTTTACTTCCTCCTGCACTAGGCTCTCGATCTACATTCAACCGCCCATGGAAGGCAACTCATGTTCAAGACTTTCGCTGTTATCACATTACTCACTGCCAGCTCGTTCGCCAGTGCAAACACTACCTCCGATCAATGCGCAACACTTGACAAGCAGCAGGCCGCAATGCTGTTCGACCGCTGGAATGACGCCCTGAAAACCGGCGATTCGAGCAAGGTGGCGGCGAACTACACCGCCGATGCCGTGCTGCTGCCCACCCTCTCCAACCAGCCCAGAACAGACCTTGCGGGCAAACTTGATTACTTCAATCACTTCCTTAAAAACAAACCGGTGGGCACTGTCGACAGCAGCACTGTGATGACAAGTTGCAATACCGCAATCGACACCGGCCTTTACACCTTTCGTTTTAACGACCACTCAAGCGTCAAAGCGCGTTACACCTTCACTTATGCACACGTGGATAACCAGTGGCTGATTACATCCCACCATTCCTCAGCCATGCCCGAGTAACGCACATTCAGTAAACAGCCGGCCTGACGTCCAACGCCAGGCCGACTCACATTTCAGACCCTTCCCACACATCACTCGCCTGCGACGTCGCGCCGCAACGGCATGATCAGCTCCACCCGCAAACCGTCCTGACGGCTGTCAAAGCGCAGCGAACACGCACAGCGTTGAACGATGGCCTGGACAATCGCCAGGCCCAGGCCAGCGCCGGGGCTTTTGCCGTTGCGCCAGAAGCGCTGGGTGAGCTTGTCCAGGTCCGGTTCGGGAATCCCCGGTCCATGGTCGCGAACGCGGAAATGCGCCTGCCCGTCGAAGGTTTCAACACTCAGTTCCACCTGCGCCGCGGCCTGGCTGTGGCGCAGCGCGTTGTCCAGCAGATTGCGCAGCGCGGCCACCGCCAGCGCCGCCGGCATCTGTACGGCGGCGCTGGACAACTGCGACGGCAGTATCAGGTCGATGCGCTGCTCGTCGCCGTGACTGGCGTCGTGAATGGCCAGCCGAGCGACCTGTTCGGCGTCGCACTGCACACCGTCATCAAACGACAGGCTGCCCTCGACCCGCGCCAACAGCAGCAGCTGTTCGAGGGTGCGGTGCATGCGATCGGCGCCCTCCTCCGCATGGGCCAGCGCTTTATCGCGTTTTTCGCCCTCGGTCATGCGCGCCACTTGCAGATGGGTTTTGATGGCAGTAAGCGGGCTGCGCAGTTCATGGGCGGCGTCGCCGGTCAGCCGACGCTCTCGCTCAAGGGTCTGGGCAATGCGCTGAAACAGCTGGTTCTGGCTGACCAGCAGCGGTTGCAACTCGCTGGGCAGGTTGGGCACGTCCAGCGGCTCGACCGAGTCGGCGCTGTGCCGATTCAAGGCATCGCGCATGCGGTTGAGCGGCGCCAGCCCCCGGCCGATGCCGAACCAGACCAGCGCCAGGCTGCCGAACAGAGCGACGAGCACCGGCACCGACGCCGCCAGCAGCACCGAGTGCCCCAGCACGTCGCGCTCGATCTGCCGGTCGGCGGTGCTCACCCGTACATTGCCATGCATCATCGTGTACACGCGCCAGTGGTCGCCGTTGATCATCTGGTCATGGAAGCCGCTGGCGTCGGCCTTCAGCGGTTCGCTCGGCGAGCTGTCGGTGCGCGCCAGCACCTGCCCGCGCAGGGAGCTCAACTGACACGCCATGCCGTTGGGCAACGCCGGATCGTCGGCCCGCAGCGAGCGGGTGTCGCTGCCGGTGGGCATCTGCATCTGCTCGAGCAGCCCGGCGACCATGCGCGCCGAGGCCTCAAGGCGTTGATCGAGGGACTGCATCATCTGCGTGCGCAAGTCGCGCAGCATCCACGCGGCCGCCAGCACCCAGATCAGAATGAACGCCGAGCCCAGAATCAGACTTAGCCGCGTGCGCAGGCTCATCATGGCGTGGGCTCCGAATCATGGCCGGCCGGGCCGAGGCGATAACCGAGCCCGCGGACGGTTTCGATAATGCGGCCGCCAAGCTTGCGCCGCAGGTGATGGATATGAACATTGAGGGCGTTGCTCTCGACCTCGTCGCCGAAGCCGTACACGCAGTCCTTCAACTGTTCGCCCGAAAGCACGCGACCGCTGTTGTTGAGCAACGCTTGCAGCAGGGCCTGTTCCCGGCGGGACAGATCGACCGGCTGATCGGCAAGGCGGGTTTCCCGGCTGCTCGGGTCATAGCTGAGCACGCCATGTTCGATCACATTGACGCTGCGCCCGGCCATGCGTCGCACCAGGGTGTGCAGGCGTGCGCTGAGTTCACGCAGGTCGAAGGGCTTGAGCAGGTAATCGTCCGCGCCGGCCTGCAAGCCGTCGACACGGTCGGTGACGGTATCGCGAGCGGTAAGAATCAGCACCGGGATTTCCACGCCCTGCTGGCGAATCTGGCGCAACAGCTTCAGGCCATCTTCATCGGGCAGGCCGAGGTCGAGGATCATCACGTCGAAATGTGCGGCCGACAGCATCGCCCGCGCCGATGAGGCCGTGGCCACGCGGTCCACTGTCAGGCCCTGGGCATCGAGGCCTGCGACGATGCCGCTGGCAATCAGGTCGTCGTCTTCACAAAGCAGTACGTGCATGGTCGGCCCCGAAAAAAAGGCGATTGAAGCGCAGAGGGATTAACGGCGGATTATGCACGAGCCGCCGCAGACACGACGCGCCGCACAGCGTTAATCGACTGTTAATCGCCACTGCGCAGGCTGCGCCCCATTCATAAGGATTGGAAGGTGAGCATGCGTAGGTTGTGGTTGATGATTCTGATGCTGATCCCGTTACTGGCGCAGGCAGTGCCCGGCGGGGATCCCTTCCCGGCGAAATCCGGTCCTTCACTCTTCAGCGAGAAGCCTGATTTTCTGTCGGCGAAGGACGCCTTCATTTTTACCTCGGAGCGAATGGCGTCCGGGCAAACCCGCCTGTACTGGCAGATTGCGGACGGTTATTACCTGTATCAGCAACGGCTCAAGTTCGACGGACTGAGCCAGGAACAGCAGCCCGGCCTGCCGACCGGCGAGGACCATCACGACGAGTATTTCGGCCAGCAGCAGGTCTATCGGCAGGCCCTTGAACTGACAATCCCGGCCTCGGCCAACGGTCAGATCAAAGTGAGCTGGCAGGGCTGCGCCGATGCCGGGTTGTGCTATCCACCGCAAAGCCAGCTCGTTGATGTCGGCAGCGGCAACGCGCAACCGGCCAGCACTGAAAAAGGCAACAACGTCGGCAATCAGGCAGAGGACGAGGCACTGGCGAGTGGCCTGGCGCAACGTTCCCTAGCCCTGAGCCTGCTGGCGTTTTTCGGGTTGGGTCTGCTGCTCGCGTTCACGCCGTGCTCACTGCCGATGCTGCCGATCCTGGCCGGCGTGGTGGTCGGCAGCGGCGCAAGACCCGCCCGGGGCTTAGCACTGGCCAGCGTTTACGTGCTAAGCATGGCGATGATCTACGCCGGGCTGGGCGTGGTCGCCGCGCTGTTGGGCAGCAACCTGCAATCGACCCTGCAACAGCCGTGGCTGCTGGGCAGTTTCGCGGTGCTGTTTGTGGTGCTGGCGCTGCCGATGTTCGGCTTCTTCGAGCTGCAGTTGCCGGGCTTCCTGCGCGATCGTCTGGAGAAGGCCGGGCGTCAGCGCCAAGGCGGCAGTCTGTTGGGCGCCTCTGCCCTCGGCGCGCTGTCGGGGCTGATGATCGGCCCGTGCATGACCGCCCCACTGGCCGGCGCGCTGCTGTATATCGCCCAGAGCGGCAATGCGCTGCACGGCGCGCTGGTGTTGTTCGTCATGGGCGTGGGCATGGGCCTGCCACTGTTGCTGCTGGTCACGCTCGGCACGCGCTTTCTGCCAAAACCGGGCGCCTGGATGAATCTGATAAAAGGCCTCTTCGGCTTCCTGTTGCTGGGCACCGCGCTGATCATGATTCGGCCGTTGCTCGCCGAGGTACTGTGGTTGGGGTTGTTCGGTGCATTGCTGATCATCTTTGCTTACAGCGCCATCGTGCAGACCCGGCCGTTGCAACGCGCCTCACGCCTCTGCGCACCCGTCGGTCTGCTCGTAGGCCTGTGGGGCCTGATGATGGTGATCGGCGCGGCGGCGGGCGGCGACGATCCCTGGCAGCCGCTCAAGGTCTACAGCGGGTCGAAATCATCCACCCCAAGCGCGGCCCATGACGCGTTCACCACGATCAAGGAAACGCAGGCCCTGGACCGGGAACTCGCCGCTGCAGCAGCCGCTGGGCAGTGGGTGCTGGTCGACTATTACGCTGACTGGTGCGTGTCCTGCAAAATCATGGAAAAGACCGTGTTCGCCAAAGCTGAAACCCTGCAGGCCTTGGACGGCGTGCGCCTGCTGCGCCTCGATGTCACGGCCGACAACGACGCCAGCCGGGCGCTGCTTGATCGTTTCAACGTGCCCGGGCCGCCGACGCTGGTGTGGATCGCACCGGACGGCAGCGAACGACGCGACCGGCGTATCACCGGCGAAGTGGGCCTCGACGGCTTTTTGCAGCACTGGCAAACCACCCGGGGGCGCGACTGATGCTGAGTTTTTCCGTGGGGCCGTTCGCCCTGTCGCTTAATCATTTGCTGCTGCTTGTTGCCCTGGCGCTGGCGACTTTGGTCGGCTGGATCAGTGGCCGCAAGCAGCGAATAAACCCGGAACGCGCCGTCTTCGGCCTGTTTATGTTCGGACTGCTGGTGGCGCGTCTGGCGTTCGTCGTGCGCTACTGGGCGCAGTATGAAAGCGACCTGCTGCGCATCGTCGATATCCGCGACGGCGGCTTCAGTGCCTGGCCCGGTGTTCTGGCAATTGTGGTCGGCGCCGCTGTCATCGCGTGGCGCCGACCGTTGCAGCGCAGGCCACTGGGATGGGGCGTCGCCAGCGGGTTACTGTTCTGGTGGCTGAGTAGTCTGGCCATTGAAAGCCTGCGTCGGGATGTCCCGCTGCCGGATCTGACGCTGCGCAACGGCGCCGGCGAGTCCGTGCAGCTGCGCGATTACACAGGCCGCAAACTGGTGATCAACCTGTGGGCGACGTGGTGCCCGCCGTGCCGCCGGGAAATGCCCGTGCTGCAAGCCGCGCAGCAGGCCAATCCCGACGTCGTATTTCTGTTCGTCAATCAGGGAGAAAGCCCCCGTGAAGTGGCGACGTTTCTCAGCAGCCAGGGTCTGCAACTGGACAACGTGCTGTTCGATGACAGCGGCGAACTGGGCCGCCGCGCCGGTTCAGCCGCCCTGCCCACCACGCTGTTTTACGGGATGAACGGCCGTCAACTGGACGGGCATCTGGGCGAACTGTCCAGCGCCAGCCTCACCCATTACCTGGACGGCTTCAGCCAGCCGCCGAGCGCTTCTTCACCGATGTCTTCACAGCCTTCGTCACCCCCTTCTTCGCAACAGAGGACCACCCCATGAACATCTTGCGCCCTGCGCTCATCGCTATCGCCGTTTCGCTCAGCCTGCCAGGCGCGCTGGCCCACGCCGAAGAACTGCCCGCCCCGATCAAGGCGCTGGAAGCCAAGGGCGCGACCATCAAAGGCAGCTTCGACGCGCCGGCAGGACTGAAGGGCTACGCCGCCGAGTACCAGAATCAGGGCATGGCGCTGTACCTGACCCCGGACGGCAAGCATGTGCTGGCCGGCAATCTGTTCAATGAAAAGGGCGAGGACCTGAGCACCGCGCCCCTGCAGAAGCTGGTCTATGGGCCGATGGCCGAGGCGATGTGGGGCCGCTTGGAAAACAGCACCTGGATCGCCGACGGCGCCAAGACTGCGCCGAAAATCATCTACCTGTTCAGCGACGCCAACTGCCCGTACTGCAACCTGTTCTGGGAGCAGGCGCGGCCTTGGGTCAAATCAGGGAAAGTGCAACTGCGCCACATCATGGTGGGCGTGATCCGCGAGGACAGCGCCGCCAAAGCCGCGAGCCTGCTGGCCGACGCGAACCCGGAACTGGCCCTGCAGAACCACGAGCAGGCGGGCAAAGCCAGCACGCTCAAGGCCATGCAGAACATCCCCAAAGACATCCAGGCCAAGCTCGACGCCAACATGAAACTGATGGAAGACATGGGCCTGTCCGCCACGCCGTCGATTTTCTACAAGGACGAGGCCGGGCACCTTCAGCAGCAACAAGGCGCACCCCGGCCTGAGGCGCTGGCGAAAATGATGGGGCCAAAATAGCCGGATATCCGCTGTCGTAAGCGGGTGGTGGTGGACGGGGCGCTCTGACCGGTGGCAGCTCGTGTTTCAACGCGGGTACTGCAACGGCCTGTCATCCGTGTAAAAATGTCGACCACCATTTCAAGAGCCACACTCGGGAGGCTCGCTCCATGCGTTACGCCGAAGATCACAAAGCCCAGACCCACCAGCGGATCCTTCAGGAAGCCGCCGCACGCTTTCGCCGTGACGGCATCGGCGCCACCGGTTTGCAGCCGTTGATGAAGGCATTGGGCCTGACCCACGGTGGTTTTTATGCCCACTTCAAATCCAAGGACGACCTGGTCGAGAAATCCCTGCGCTGCGCCGTCGACCAAATGCTCGCCTCAGTCGCCGAGAAACTGGCCGAAGACAACTCGACCCAGACGTTCATCGACCTGTACCTGTCGACCGCCCATCGCGATCACCCGGAAAAGGGCTGCCCGTTGCCGACCATGGCGTCCGAACTGGGCCAGCGCGGGCAACCGAGCGAGATCACCGACGAGTTGATCCACCGCATGCTCGCAACCCTTGATGCAGGCATGCCGGCCGATGGGCAGAGCAGCGACAAGAGCGTGATGCTGATGTCCGGGCTGGTGGGGGCGATGGTGCTGGCGCGCAGCGCAAAGGATCCTGCGCTGGCCGAGCGGATTCTGGAAACCACCCGCGATCAGCTCAAGCAACTGGTCGAGGGCTGACGCTCACTTCCCTGCCCTTTCTCGGCAGGGAAGCGTGACGTTTGTTTCACTGATGCCTCTCAGGGATGCCAGCGACGAAACAGCACGCTGGCGTTCACGCCCCCGAAGCCAAAACCGTTGGACAGCGCGTACTCGATGTTCATCGGGCGCGCCTTGCCGCGGACGATGTCGATGCCCACCGCCGCCTCGTCGGGGTTCTCCAGATTGAGGGTCATCGGCGCGATCTGATCGCGGATCGCCAACGCCGTGAAGATCGCCTCGATCCCGCCTGCTGCGCCGAGCAAATGCCCGGTGGCGGATTTGGTCGACGTCACCGCGACGCCATTCTGGTCACCAAACACCGTTTTGATCGCCGCCATTTCACCCTTGTCGCCCACCGGGGTGGACGTGGCGTGGGCGTTGACGTGCTGGACGTCGGCAGGCTGGATGCCCGCCTGACGGATCGCTGCCTGCATCGCTCGACGCGCGCCACTGCCATCCTCCGGCCCTGCAGTCAGATGATAAGCGTCCGCGCTGGTGCCGTAGCCGACCAGCTCGACGATGGGCGTTGCACCGCGGGCAAGTGCGTGCTCCAGGGTTTCGATAACGATGATCCCCGCGCCTTCGCCCATGACGAAGCCGTCGCGGTCACGGTCGAAGGGCCGCGAAGCGCGCGCAGGCGTGTCGTTGAAGCCATGGGAGAGCGCACGGGCGGCCGCAAAACCGCCCAGGGCGACGCGGTCGATACAGGCTTCGGCGCCACCGCAGATGGCCACGTCCGCCTCCCCGTTGCGAATCAGCCGCGCGGCATCGCCGATCGCCTGGACACCCGCTGCACATGCCGTCACCGGGGCGCCCAGCGGACCTTTGAAACCGTGCTGGATCGACACATGCCCGGCTGCCAGATTGACCAGAAACGACGGAATGGTGAACGGCGACAAGCGCCGCGGCCCGCGGCTGTCCGTAATGCGCACGGCCTCGGCGATGGCGCCGAATCCACCGACGCCGGCGCCGATGATGGTCGCGGTGCGTTCGCGCTCCTCTTCGGTGGACGGTGCCCAGCCCGCCTGCGTGACCGCCTGTTGCGCAGCGCCCAGGGCGAACAGGATGAAACGGTCCATCTTCTTCTGCTCTTTGGGCGGCGCCGCAGCGTCAGCATCGAACCCGGCTTCAGGGTCTTGCTCCAGGGTCGGCACCGGGCCGCCGACTTTGCCCGGCAAATCAGCCACCGTCCCCTCAGGCAACTGCACAATGCCGGAGCGGCCTTCGAGCAACCGCTTCCATACCGCTTCGACGCCGGAGCCCAATGGCGTTACCAGCCCCATACCCGTCACTACGATGCGACGCTCACTCATGGGTTCACCTTTTCCTCAGTTTTGGCAGTGGCCGGCACCCTTACGCGCCAGCCGTTTTGTAACGCTGCGCCGCGTGCTGCAGCGACAGATTCGGGCCCAGCGCCAGGCGTGCCTGGGTGAACGCCTGCCAGTGCGCGGCATCGGGCAGCGACGGAATGGTCACCCGCTCCTGCTGATCAAACCCGGTCAACGCGGCGTCGACCATTTCGTTGACGTCCATGACCATTTCCGGCGGGAAGGCGTTGATGTCCATGCCCGCGCGCTCCCAGATTTCAGTGCGTGTGGCACCAGGCATCACCGCCTGAACCTGCACGCCCCGTTCGCTCATCTCGGCGGCCAGCGATTGGGTCAGGCTCAACACATAGGCCTTGCTGGCCGTGTACACCGCGTTGAAGCGCTCCGGCAGCATGGGCACAACGGACGCGATATTGATGATCGCCCCGGTGCCGCGCGCCGCGAAACCGGCCGCTGCGGCTGATGCCAGATGGGTCAGCGCCACGATATTGAGTTGAATCAGGCGGTCCACCTCGCCCAAGTCCGATTCGGCGAGGGGCGTACTCAGTGCAACCCCGGCGTTGTTCACCAGCAAAGTGACCGATGCGTCCGAGCGCAAACGCTGCTCGAGGACGCTGACGTCGTCGGGCTGGGTCAGGTCGGCTTTCACCACCTCGACGTGGATCGAATGCTTGGCGCGCAGATCGGTCGCCAGTGCTTCCAGCCGCGCCTGGTCACGGGCCACCAGCACCAGATCAAATCCGCGCCGTGCCAGCCGGTCCGCGTAAGTGAAGCCAATGCCCGACGAGGCGCCGGTGATGACAGCTTTGCCTTGAGTCTGAGTAGTCATGAACGTTCTCCGTGGGAAGGTAAGCGTAGCGGCGGAGAGATATTACATCCGTAATTTAAAAAATAATATGTCAGTCGACATTTTTCATGTCGTGCGTGATTGGCCAGCCCTGGATTATTGCAGGCATAAAAAAGACCGATCAGTGATCGGCCTTTGCTCACAGGGTTTTAGTTGATCGACAGCTTGTCGCGGTTCTTGTCCAGCAGCGCTTTGCCGATGCCCTTCACTTCGAGCAACTCGTCCACCGCCGTGAAGCCGCCGTGTTCTTCACGGTAAGCGACGATGGCGTTGGCCTTCGCGGCGCCAATGCCGGACAGCTCTTTCTGAAGGGTTTCCGCACTCGCGCTGTTGAGATTGACCTTGGCGTCCTGCATGCCCGCCGGCGCGGACATGGCAGGTTTGCTGGCGTCCGGCGGGGTGGCGGCAGGGGCGGCAGTCACGGCGAGGGACGTACTCGCCAGCAGTGCGAAGATCAGAGAGGACAGGTAAGAAGTACGCATGAGTCATGCTCCATCGGCATCGTAAGTGGAAGCAGCATTCCTGAGCTGCTTCCCAAACCTAGCCGATGGCGGCAGTGCGTCAACGCAGGGATCGGTGACCGGATATGTCCTGTCTCGCAGGCCCCGTGCACAGCGGCCTTGCGCCCGTTTCAGCGATCATTTGGCTGAGTAAGAAAAGGTTTCCGGTGTGCGTGTACTCAGGGTTCCCGACGACGCTGCTGATGAATCCAGTCGACGATATCGCCCTCGGGCGCATAGCCACTGACGGTGTCCCCGAGGATCTGCCGCACGCGGGTGTAATCATCGTCGTCCAGCGCCTTGAGCAGCTGCGAAAGGCTTTGCTTGAAGACGTCCCACGTGAGGAAATCTTCCTGGGCGCTCATGATCATCGGGTGGCGAGTCGCTGCCACGTTGTTGCCGATCAGCAGCTCCTCATAGAGCTTCTCGCCAGGCCGCAGTCCGGTGAACTCGATGGCAATGTCGCCCTGGGGGTTGTGCTCCGAGCGGATGCTCAGGCCCGACAGATGCACCATCTTCTCGGCCAGCTCGATGATGCGCACCGGCTCGCCCATGTCGAGCACGAACACGTCGCCGCCCTGCCCCATGGAACCGGCCTGGATCACCAACTGCGCCGCTTCCGGAATGGTCATGAAGTAGCGGGTGATTTTCGGGTGCGTGACCGTCAGCGGCCCACCGGATTTGATCTGCTGATGGAACAGCGGGATCACCGAGCCGGACGACCCCAGCACATTGCCGAATCGCACCATGATGAATCGGGTCTTGTTGACCTGATGCACATTGGAGCGGTCGCCGAACATCACCGGCGCGGTTTCCCGGCTCAGTGCCTGCAACGTCAGCTCGGCCAGGCGCTTGGTGCTGCCCATCACATTGGTCGGGCGCACGGCCTTGTCGGTGGAGATCAACACGAAGTTAGCCACGCCGGCCTGCAGCGCGGCTTGGGCCGCATTCAGCGTACCGACCACGTTGTTGAGCACACCCTCAGCGATGTTGTGCTCGACCATCGGCACATGCTTGTAGGCCGCCGCGTGGTACACCGTATTGACCTGCCAGGTCTTCATCACGTCCAGCAACTTGGCGTGATTGCGAATCGAGCCCAGGATCGGCAGCAACTTGACCTTGAGCGACTCACGAGCCACGCGCCGCTCCAGTTCGGTGAGGATTGTGTACAGGTTGAATTCGCTGTGATCGAGCAGCAGCAGCGTGGTCGGCTTCAGCAGCAGGATCTGCCGGCACAGCTCCGAGCCGATCGAGCCCCCTGCCCCGGTCACCAGCACGCACTGGTTCTTGATGCAGTGTTCGAGCAGTTCTTCCTGGGCAGGTACGGCGTCGCGGCCAAGCAGGTCGGCAATGTCGACTTCCTGCAGATCGTCGACCTTCACCCGGCCGGCGGCCAGATCAGAGAAATTCGGCACGCTGCGAACATGCAGCGGGAAGCCTTCGAGGAAGCCGAGGATTTCCCGGCGGCGCGCACGGGCTGACGACGGAATCGCCAGCAGGATTTCCTGGGCGCCGGTCACATCGATCATCTGCTGAATGTGCTTGGGCTTGTAGACCTGCAGCCCGGAAATGACCCGGTTGGAGATCGAGTCGTCGTCATCGATAAACGCCACGGGACGCATCGACCGGCCCATGCGCAAGGCGGCAACCAGTTGATTACCTGCCGCGCCGGCGCCGTAAATGGCCACTTTGGGCAGGCCATCGTCACGGGTCGCGAACGGCACATGGCGAGCGGCAGAGAACCAGTCGCCGAGGAAGTACTGACGCATGGCCAGCCGCAGGCCACCGATCATCACCAGGCTCAGCCACCAGTAATTGAACATCACCGATCGTGGCACAACGTGCTGGTGGTTGCTGTAGAGGTAGACCACGACCCCGAGAATCAGGGCCGAAAGGCTGACGGCTTTGATGATCGCGATCAGCGCGTCGTTGCCGAAATAACGCATGACCGCGCGGTACATGCCGAACCGAATGAACAGCGGGATGGCCACCACGGGGGCGCTTGCGAACAGCCAGGTATGGATTTCCAGGGGATTGATGAGCTCGTCGATGCCCAGGCGAACGACGAACGCCATCCACAACGCGAACCAGATCAGACAGACGTCTGCGGCGACCTGCATGATCCGCTTGTGCCGGCGAGGCAGCGCCAGCAGCGAAGTGCGAATTTTCTCCATTGTCCCCTCAAGCACGCGTTCAAACTCCTTTCAGTCGACCCTTGCACCGGCCATTGATTCCTGTCCCGCAAGGGAATCGGATCAACAGCATCAGCGCCAATGTCCACGCTCAGCTTTTTTCAAGCGCCCCTGCCTTGAAGATGACTGCCAGGGCGAGCAATGGAGCGTAAGCAATGATCACGCCGAGTGCCCCGTCCAGCCCGAAACGGGTGACACCTACAGCGACCGGCAACAGCCAGCACAGATTGATTACACCGACTGCGGACGTCACGGGAAGGTGCTTGCCAAAACGGCGCGAGGCGAATTGATAAGCGTGACTTCTGTGCGCCTCATAGACCTTGTCGCCCCGAATGAGCCGACGGATGAGGGTTACGGTAGCGTCTACGATGAACACCCCGAGGAGGATAAGCCATACCCACAAGAACTGCGAGGAAATCCACGCGCCCTGCAGCGACAGACAACCGAGCATGATGCCGAGAAACCCGCTGCCGGCGTCGCCCATGAAGATCTTTGCCGGGGGGAAATTCCAGGCCAGAAAGCCCGCCACTGCGCACGCCAGCAGGACCGGCAGCCACACCAGCGTGGCGACACCGCTGAGGGCGTAGATGATCGCCGCACCGACGCAGACGCAGATCGCCTCGACGCTGGCAATGCCGTCGATCCCGTCCATGAAGTTGTACAGATTAAGCAGCCAGACCAGATAGAACGCCGCCAGCACGTTGACGATCAAGCCCGGGGCGAGGGTCATGCCGAACACGCTGACCGGCGGAAGACCTCCCAGCCAGAACAACGCCCACGCCGCGGCGAAGAAATGCCCCAACAACCGCCATCGCGCCGCGATGTGGCCGTGATCGTCGAGAAACCCCAGCGCCGCGATCACTGCGCCCGCGCCGAACATGGCCAGGAACGGATCGCGCCCTATCAGCCCTGCACAAAGCATCCAGACCAGTGCCACCAGGTAACTGATGACAATCGCCACACCGCCGCCCCGTGGCGTCGGGATCGTATGAGAGCTTCTACCGTTGGGAATATCGAGCAGGCTCTTGTGCAATGCATATCGTCGCAATACATGCGTCAGCGCAAACGACAACACCCCAACAGCAACCGCGACCCACCAATAATTCATGCTCGATCCGTAACCAGAAAATGCTCGACAGTCTTTTTCAGGCCGTCCTCTACCGACACCGGGGGCTGCCACTGCAACCGTTCGCGATTTTTGCTGATGTCCACCCGCAGCGAACCCAGCACCCGCTCGGCCGCCGATGTGCGACCCAACAGTGAGGCGCCGAGCATGATAAGGGATTCGGGGACGGGAATAAGCCAACCCGATGCACCAATGTGCGATTTGAGGCGGGCGGCCAGTTCGGTGGTCGACAGGTCGCGGCCGTCGCTGACCAGAAAGACCTGGTTCGCGGCGGCAGGATGATCGATGCAGACGCGGATCAGGTCGATCAAATTGTCCAGCGAGACCAGGCTGCGCGCATTGTTCACCGAACCGAGCGGCAACGGCACACCTTTGCGCAGGGTGCGCATCAGTTGCAGGAAGTTCGCCTTGACGCCGGGCCCATACACCAGCACCGGACGGATGATGACCACTTCCATCGCAGAGGTCTTTGCCAGCGCCAGAAGGCCCTGTTCTGCCTCGTGCTTGGAGATGGCGTAGGGATCGCTCGGATTGGGCGCGTCGTCCGGACGAAAGCACTGGCCCCGCGCAGTGGACTCGCCGTTGACCTTGATCGTGCTGATAAAGATGAAGCGCCGGACACCGGCTGCGGCGGCCTGCTCAGCGAGGTTCAGCGTGCCGAGGGTGTTGACCTCCCGGTACAGCGAAAGGGGGTCAGCCGCGGTGTCGTGCATGACATGCACCCGCGCTGCAGCATGAACGACCGTATCGACGTCGTGCAGCACTGCTCGCCGTGGGGTGTCGGCAGTCAGCCCGGCAACAGTGGCCGTCGTGACGTTTGCAGAAGAATGGGGCATCGCCCGTCGGCTGACCGCAACAATGTGCGTGTCAGGCAGGTGTGCAAGGTGGTCAACCAGCGCTGTTCCCAAAAATCCCGAACTGCCTGTTACCAGGATTTTTCTGGTCATATCCGATCCATGCACATAAGAATTCGTCGTCGATCATGACGGCCGCTGCGGGGCAGCGGCGCCATTGTAGACGATTGGCTCGCGGCCCTGCCATTCAGTCAGCAGGACCGCTTGCCAAGTGCATCACTTGCCGTTGATCAACGCTTCGATCTCTTTCACCTTGGCTTCGACCAGGGCTGGATCACGACGGCTCTCGACGTTCAGACGCAGCAACGGCTCGGTATTCGAACCGCGCAGGTTGAAACGCCACTCAGCGAACTCAAGGCTGATGCCGTCGGTTCTGTCGATGTTCGAGCAGGACGGCGTGTAGTGCTCCAGGATCTTGGCGATGATGGATTTGACGTCGTCGACCTTGTAGTTGATCTCGCCGCTGCACGGGTAGGCCGCCATGCGCTCATCGACCAGCTGCGAGAACTTCTTGCCGGACACCGACATCAGTGCAGCGACCAGCAGCCACGGGATCATGCCGCTGTCGCAATAGGCGAAATCGCGGAAGTAGTGGTGCGCACTCATTTCGCCGCCATACACGGCGTCTTCAAGACGCATGCGCTCCTTGATAAAGGCGTGGCCGGTTTTGCACAGCACCGGCGTGCCGCCCGCCTGCTCGACCTGATCAATGGTGTTCCAGGTCAGGCGCGGGTCGTGAATGATTTTCGAGCCCGGGTGTTGCTTGAGTAGCATTTCTGCCAGCAGGCCCACCAGGTAGTAGCCCTCGACGAAACGGCCCTGCTCGTCAAAGAAGAAGCAACGGTCGAAATCGCCGTCCCAGGCCAGACCCAGGTCGCAACCGTGCTTGAGCAGCGCGTCGCGGGTGATGCTGCGGTTTTCCGGCAGCAGCGGGTTCGGTACGCCATTAGGGAAGTTGCCATCCGGCTCGGCGTTGATGATGACCCACTCGAACGGCAGCTGGGAGCGGATCGCCTCCAGTGCAGGACCGACCGCGCCATTGCCCGGATCAGCGAGGATCTTCAGTGGACGAAGATCGGCGTCTTTGACGTAGGTCAGCAGGTGCTGAATGTAGGCCGTTTTGTCCGGCTTGGACTGAACGCTGCCGTGCTGGGCGGCAACCTGACCGAAATCGCCCGCATCGACACGCTGGCGAATGGCATCAAGGCCGGTGTCACCGCTGATAGGACGAGACGACTTTTGCACCAGCTTCATGCCGTTATAACCCTTCGGGTTATGACTGGCCGTGACCATCACGCCGCCGTCTGCTTCGTAATGGCTGGTGGCGAAATAGACTTCTTCGGTGCCGCACAGGCCGATGTCGATGACATCCGCGCCGGCTCCCTGGATGCCTTTGATCAACGCTTGAGCCAAGGCCGGGCTTTCAAGACGCATGTCTCGGCCCACGACGATATTTTTGGCACCCAGTTCGATAACCATGGACCGCCCGATGCGGTACGCGATGTCATCGTCAAGGTCATTAGGCACCTGACCACGGATGTCGTAGGCCTTGAAGCAGCGAGTCTGAAGAGCGGGATAGTCGGAATTCATGTGTAAAAACCTATGCGACGAAAAAACCCGAAGGTTCCTCTGTTCAGTAGAAGCAGCTCGAATGAAGAACTGCACGCAACCCTCGCGCCTGAAAGCTTGAGGCGTGGGTTAGGCATTGAAAAAGGGAATTAGTTATAGGTGCGCTTGTAATTATCTTCAACACAAGCGTTGAGGTGTCTGGCGCGCGGGGATTCTATCAGGGCAGGCGTGACGCTTTGGGCTTCCTGCGCAGACGCGCGACTGAAACCAACAGCGGGCCAATCAACATGCCCACCAGCAGTGCGAAGATCACCGGCACGGCAACAGGCAGCTCGGGCGCGTTCCAGCCAAAGAATACCAGTGCGACGGTTTGCTGGTTTTCCAGCACAAATACGAGAATCGCCGCTGCGATCAACAGGGCGATAACTAAAAAGATCAGACGCTTCACATTTCGCATGAGAACTCCTCAAAGAGCTATTGGAGCTCGTGCTCCTCTTCTTCGTTCACCCGGTCGCGGAGCTCTTTGCCTGGCTTGAAGTGAGGGACGAACTTGCCATCGAGGCTGACAGACTGGCCTGTCTTTGGATTGCGGCCTACGCGAGGCGCGCGATAATGCAGGGAAAAGCTGCCGAAGCCGCGTATTTCAATACGGTCGCCCGTCGCGAGGCACTGCGACATCTGCTCAAGCATGGTCTTGATGGCCAGCTCCACATCTTTGGATGAGAGCAGTCCTTGATGGGTGACAATTCGTTCGATCAACTCCGACTTCGTCATGTTTTTCCCTTTTTTTTCAAGCAGCTAGGTAAAGCGCTTTGAAGGTTTTAGCATGACCTGAAGCATTTGAACAGAGTATGTCCAGACTTAAATCAACCGAGCTTGAAGATCGTCAACAGGCACTGGCCGAACATGCCGCAAAAACACCCGCCCACAAAAAAGGGCGACCGAAGTCGCCCTTTTTCAATGGTCAGACAGAACTCAGTTCTGTTTTTCCATTTGAGCACGCAGCAGGTCACCCAGAGTGGTAGGACCAGTGCTTTCAGCGGTTTCAGGCTTGCTACGCAGGCTCTGAATCGCTTCTTTCTCGTCTTCAACGTCTTTCGACTTGATGGACAAGCTGATCACGCGGCTCTTGCGGTCAACGCTGATGATCTTGGCTTCGATCTCTTCGCCTTCTTTCAGAACGTTACGCGCATCTTCAACGCGGTCACGGCTGATTTCGGAGGCTTTGAGGGTCGCTTCGATGTCGTCGGCCAGAGTGATGATGGCGCCTTTGGCGTCAACTTCTTTAACGATACCGCGGACGATAGCGCCTTTGTCATTGACAGTGACGTACTCGGAGAACGGATCGCTTTCCAGCTGCTTGATGCCCAGCGAGATGCGCTCACGCTCTGGATCAACCGACAGGATCACGGTGTCAAGCTCGTCGCCCTTCTTGAAACGACGTACGGCTTCTTCGCCCACTTCGTTCCAGGAGATGTCGGACAGGTGAACCAGACCGTCGATGCCGCCGTCCAGACCAATGAAGATACCGAAATCGGTGATCGACTTGATGGTGCCGGAGATCTTGTCGCCCTTGTTGAACTGGCCAGAGAAATCTTCCCACGGGTTAGATTTGCACTGCTTGATGCCGAGGGAGATACGACGACGCTCTTCGTCGATGTCCAGAACCATGACTTCCACTTCGTCGCCAACCTGAACGACTTTAGACGGGTGGATGTTCTTGTTGGTCCAGTCCATTTCGGAAACGTGTACCAGGCCTTCCACGCCTTCTTCCAGCTCTGCGAAGCAGCCGTAGTCGGTCAGGTTGGTAACACGCGCGGTAACGCGAGTGCCTTCCGGGTAACGAGCCTTGATAGCAACCCATGGATCTTCACCCAGTTGCTTCAGACCCAGGGAAACACGATTGCGCTCGCGATCGTACTTCAGGACCTTTACATCGATCTCATCGCCAACGTTGACGATTTCCGATGGATGCTTGATGCGCTTCCAGGCCATGTCGGTGATGTGCAGCAGGCCATCGACGCCACCCAGATCGACGAATGCGCCGTAATCGGTGAGGTTCTTGACGATACCCTTGACCTGTTGGCCTTCCTGCAGCGATTCCAGCAGAGCTTCGCGCTCGGCGCTGTTTTCGGCTTCCAGGACACTGCGACGGGAAACGACAACGTTGTTGCGCTTCTGGTCCAGCTTGATGACCTTGAATTCCAGCTCTTTGCCTTCCAGGTGCGTGGTGTCGCGCACTGGACGGACGTCAACCAGAGAACCTGGCAGGAACGCACGGATGCCGTTAACGTCGACTGTGAAGCCGCCTTTAACCTTACCGTTGATAACGCCCTTGACCACTTCCTCAGCTGCGAAAGCCGCCTCCAGAACGATCCAGCACTCGGCACGCTTGGCTTTTTCGCGGGACAGCTTGGTTTCGCCAAAGCCGTCTTCGACCGCGTCCAGCGCAACGTGGACTTCATCGCCGATCTTGATGGTCAGCTCGCCAGCATCGTTGTGGAACTGCTCCAGCGGGATGAGGCCTTCGGACTTCAGACCAGCGTGAACGGTGACCCAACCAGCCTGGTAATCGATATCGACGATGATCGCGGTGATGATCGAACCGGCCTGAAGGTTAAGAGTCTTTAGGCTTTCTTCGAAAAGTTCAGCAAAGCTTTCGCTCATTTTAATTCCTGTTGATAAGGGCGAAGAATACGCCCATCTGCCACGCTCCAGACAACGTGGGTTTCGTTCATATGAAAGAAAGCCTGCGGGACTATGACTGGTCTCCCACATGGCTTTCTGGTCATCCGGCGAGATCGCGGAGTGCGACTTCACTCAGGATGCGTTCAAGCACCTGCTCGATGGACAATTCGGTGGAATCCAGCTGAATGGCGTCATGCGCCGGCTTGAGCGGGGCTACCGCTCGCTGGGTGTCACGCTCGTCGCGGACACGGATCTCATCTAGCAGACTCGGCAGACTAACATCGTCACCCTTTGCCTTCAACTGCAAATATCGCCGTCGGGCACGCTCGTCGACGCTGGCCGTCAGAAAAATCTTCAACGGCGCGCCGGGAAAGACCACCGTGCCCATGTCGCGGCCGTCGGCAATCAGGCCCGGAAACTCCTGAAACGCCCGCTGGCGCTGCAGCAGTGCTTCACGAACAGCGGGCAACGACGCCACCTGCGACGCGCCACTGCCGACATGCTCATTGCGGATGGCCGACGTCACGTCCTCCCCTTCGAGGATAATGCGCTGACCGTGGTCATCGGTCGCTGCCATGAACTGCACGTCCAGGTGCGCAGCCAGCAGTTTCAGTGCTTCTTCATTGGTCAGATCGACGCCATGGTTGACGGCCGCGAAGGCCAGCAGCCGATACAGCGCGCCGGAATCCAGCAGGGACCAGCCCAGACGTTTGGCCAGCTTGCCGGCCACCGTGCCCTTCCCGGAA
Organism: Pseudomonas sp. AK106; assembly: GCF_053903055.1. NCBI lineage: Bacteria > Pseudomonadati > Pseudomonadota > Gammaproteobacteria > Pseudomonadales > Pseudomonadaceae > Pseudomonas > Pseudomonas sp. AK106. Next base: position 1,588,838 of record NZ_CP096426.1, on the reverse strand, counting down.
CCGCTGGGTCCGTCGATCGTAATGACCGGAGCTTGAACTTTCACGATTGCCCCTCTTGCGTTACACGAATACCCACCTGAGCACACAGCGTCAGGAAACTGGGAAATGAAGTCGCCACATTGGCGCAGTCCCGGATATGAATCGGGCTGGCCGCACGCAGCGACGCGATACTGAATGCCATGGCGATGCGGTGATCGCCCTGCGCGTTGATTTCACCACCGCCGAGGTTTCCACCATCAATAATGATGCCATCTGCGGTCGCTTCAACGTTTATGCCAAGCGTCGCCAGACCGTTGGCCATGGCGCGAAGGCGGTCTGATTCCTTGACGCGCAATGCCTGAGCGCCCTTGAGGACCGTTCGCCCTTCGGCGCAAGCGGCGGCAATCAAGAGCGCCGGGAGCTCGTCAGTGGCCAGCGGTATCAGGGCCAGCGGGATATCGATACCCCTGAGACGGGCATGGCGCACGTGCAGATCAGCCACCGGCTCACCGCCCGCATCGCGCGGGTTGTCCAGCGTGATGTCCGCGCCCATCAGGCGCAGGATATCGATGACGCCCGAGCGCGTCGGGTTCACACCCACCCCTTCGACGATCAAATCCGAGCCCTCGGCGATGGAGGCTGCCACCAGAAAGAACGCCGCCGAAGAAATATCGGCGGGCACTTCGATGCGGGCGGCCTTGAGCTCAACCCCTGACTGCAACGCGACTGTCGCGTCATGAGCGGAAACCGAATGACCCAACCCTTGCAGCATGCGCTCGGTGTGGTCCCGGGTCGGGGCTGGCTCGTGCACCATCGTTGTGCCATTTGCGTAGAGACCGGCGAGCAACAGCGCGGATTTCACCTGAGCGCTGGGCAATGGCATGTCGTAGCGGATGGCCTGAAGACCCTGCCCACCGCGAAGGGTCAGCGGCGGCCGGCCGTCTTCTGCGGTGTCGATCACGGCGCCCATCTGGCGCAACGGTTCGACGACACGGGTCATCGAATGCCGTGACAGCGAGGCATCGCCGGTCAGCACGCTGTCGAATCGCTGCCCGGCCAACAGGCCACAGAGCAGGCGCATCGACGTGCCCGAGTTACCGAGGTAAAGCGGCCCCGGCGCCGGTCGCAGCCCGTTGAGGCCGACGCCATGAATGGTCAGGCGACCGTGGTGTGGTCCCTCGATGACCACACCCAGGTCGCGGAATGCCTGCAACGTCGCCAGCGCGTCCTCACTCTCGAGAAAGCCTTCGACGACGCTGGTGCCCTGGGCCAGGGACCCGAGCATGATCGCGCGGTGTGAAATCGACTTGTCACCCGGCACGCGAACCTGTCCCCGGACAACGCCGCCAGGCTTCCCGATAAACTTCAGGTCGGCGCACGCGGCTTGTTCAACGTAGGCACGACGGGCAAGGATCTTGCCGAAATGCTCGCGTGCGACCCGGGCCCGGGTGAACACACCGAGCAACTGGTGGCCATCGCCTGCATCCACGGCATCGCGCAGCGCATCAAGGTCGCTGCGGAAGGTGTCGAGGGTGCGCAGCACCGCCTCGCGATTCGCCAGGAAGATGTCATGCCACATCACCGGATCACTGCCGGCGATGCGCGTGAAGTCGCGGAAGCCCCCCGCCGCATAGCGGAAGATGTCGAGGTTTTCGTTACGTTTGGCCAGCGAATCCACCAGGCCGAACGCCAGAAGGTGCGGCAAATGACTGGTCGCCGCCAGCACTTCATCGTGGCGCTCGACCTGCATGTGCTCGACGTCGGCGCCCAGTGCCGACCAGAGACGGTCAACCAGCGCCAGCGCCAATGGGTCGGTTTCGGCCAGTGGCGTGAGGATGACTTTGTGCCGCTTGAACAGCTCGGCGTTGGAGGCTTCCACTCCGCTCTGCTCGGAGCCGGCAATCGGGTGGCCGGGCACGAAGCGCGGCGGCATCACACCGAACGCTTCACGCGCGGCGCGGACCACATTGCCTTTGGCGCTACCGACGTCGGTCAGCACGGCATTGCCCAGGTCCAATCCAGCCAGTACGCCGAGGAGTTTTTCCATGGCCAGAATCGGCACGGCCAATTGAATGACGTCAGCCCCTACGCAGGCGGCAGCGAGAGTGTCTTCACAGCGATCGACCACGCCCAGCTCCACGGCCAGTGTGCGCGATTGCGGATCGAGATCGACGCCCACGACTTCGCGACACAGGCCACTCTCCTTCAAGCCCTTGGCGAACGACCCTCCGATCAGGCCGAGCCCGACCACCACCAGGCGGCCGATCATAGGCGCAGCGGGTTGCAGCGACGTGACATCAACCACGTGCCAGAACCTTGCTCAACGCCTCGATGAAACGACTGTTCTCGCTCGGCAAACCGATGCTCACCCGCAGGTGATTGGGCATGCCATAACCACCAATCGGGCGAACGATCACACCTTCACGCAGCAATCCTTCGTAAACCGAAGCGGCCTCGCGGCCCAGGTCTACGGCGATGAAGTTGGCTTTGGAGGGAATCCAGCTCAGGCCCATCTGACCAAGCCCCTCTTCCAACTGCTGCATGCCGGCTTCATTGAGCTGACGGCTTCGCGCAAGGTAGTCCACGTCGCCCAGCGCAGCGCAAGCGGCGGCCAGCGCGAGGCTGTTGACGTTGAACGGCTGACGCACGCGGTTCAGCACGTCGGCCACGACCGGCGAGGACAACCCATAGCCGACGCGCAACGACGCCAGGCCATAGGCCTTGGAAAACGTCCGCGACACCAGCAGGTTTGGATAGGCGCTCAGGAAGTTAAGCCCGTCAGGCAGCTCGGCGCTTTCGGCGTATTCGATGTAGGCCTCGTCCAGCACGACCAACACGTTGTCAGGCACCTGCGCGAGGAATTCCGCCAGCGCGCTTGGCCCGAACCAGGTCCCGGTGGGGTTGTTGGGGTTGGCGATGAAGACGACTCGGGTGTTGCTGTCGATGGCGGCGAGCATGGCCGGCAGGTCGTGACCCCACGCCTTTGCCCTGGCGACGTGAGCAGTCGCGCCCACGGCCTGGGTGACAATCGGATAGATGGCGAACGCGTGTTCACTGAACACCGCATTGAGTCCCGGCGCCAGATAGGCACGGGCGACGATTTCCAGAATGTCGTTGGAGCCGTTGCCCAGCGTCACTTGCTCGGGCTGCACGCCACAGGCTTGCGACAGCCGCTGCTTGAGCTCGAAACCGTTGCCGTCCGGGTAGCGGGTCAATTCCGCCAGCGCGTCGTTGATCGCCTGCAACGCCTTGGGGCTGGCGCCCATCGGGTTTTCATTGCTGGCCAGCTTGATGATGCGCGCCGGATCGATATCCAGTTCACGCGCCAGTTCGTCCACCGGTTTGCCGGGAACGTAAGGCGATAGTTTTTGCACGCCGGGCTGTGCCAGCGTGAGGAAGTCGCCGCTCATTTACCGCTTTACCTCTTCAGTGAAACCCGTAGGGCTACAAGTCCGGACGCAGGATCAAAGCACTGCCTTCGGATAGGAACCCAACACCTTGAGCGCCACGGCTTCCTGGCTGATCTGCTCGAGGACAGCCTTGATCAGCGGGTCGCGGTGGTGGCCGACGAAGTCGATGAAGAACACGTAGGTCCATTTCCCGCTTCGCGAGGGACGCGTTTCGATGCGCGTCAGGTCGATGCCGTTTTGGTGAAACGGCACCAGCAGTTCATGCAGCGCGCCCGGCTTGTTGCTCATCGACACAATGATCGACGTTTTGTCGTCACCGGTCGGCGGCACTTCCTGATTGCCGATCATAAGGAAACGCGTGGCGTTGTCCGGACGGTCTTCGATCTTCTCGGCAATCCGCGTCAGGCCGTAAAGGCCCGCCGCCATATCACCGGCGATCGCCGCCGAGTTCCACTCGCCCTTGACCCGCTTGGCCGCATCGGCGTTGCTGGCAACGGCGATGCGCTCGACGTTCGGGTAGTGCGCGTCCAGCCACTTGCGGCATTGCGCCAGGGACTGGGCGTGGGAATAGATGCGGCTGATGCTGTCAGTCTTGGTGCTTTCGCCCACCAGCAGATGATGGTGAATGCGCAGCTCGACTTCGCCACAGATCACCATGTCGTGCTCAAGGAAGCTGTCCAGCGTGTGGTTGACTGCACCTTCGGTGGAGTTCTCCACCGGGACGACACCGAAATTCACCGCACCGGCGGCCACTTCACGGAACACTTCATCGATCGCAGCCATCGGCTTGCTGATGACGGCGTGGCCGAAATGCTTCAGCGCGGCAGCCTGGGTGAACGTGCCCTCGGGACCCAGATAAGCGACCTTGAGCGGCTGCTCCAGCGCCAGGCACGAGGACATGATTTCGCGGAACAGCCGCGCCATCTCTTCATTGCTCAACGGGCCACGGTTGCGCTCCATGACACGTTTCAGGACCGCCGCTTCACGCTCAGGCCGGTAGAACACCGGCACCTCGCCCGATGGCAGGTCGGCCATCTTGACCCGGGCGACTTCCTGGGCGCAGCGGGCACGTTCGCTGATCAGCTCCAGAACCTTTTCGTCCAGGCTGTCGATGCGGACCCGCAGGGCCTTGAGTGCTTGTTCAGACATTAGCCGTGTTCCTTCTCGAACTCTGCCATGTACGCGGTCAGGGCGTTGACCGCACTGAGGTCGATGGCATTGTAGATGGACGCGCGCATGCCGCCGACCGAACGGTGGCCTTTGAGGTTGAGCAGGTTGCGCGCTTCGGCACCCGCGAGGAACGGCTTGTCCAGGCGATCATCGGCCAGACGGAACGGCACGTTCATCCACGAGCGGTCGGACGGGTTGATCGGGTTGCTGTACAGGCCGCTGGCATCGATGAAGTCGTACAGCGTGCGCTGCTTGAGCTCATTGCGCGTGGCCATCGCTTCGACACCGCCCTGCTCTTTCAGCCATTCGAAGACCAGACCGGACAGGTACCAGGCCAGCGTCGGCGGCGTGTTGTACATCGAGCCATTGTCGGCCGCGACCTTGTAGTTGAGCATCGTCGGGCACAGGGAACGCGCGCGACCCAGCAGGTCCTCGCGGATGATCGCCACGACGATGCCGCTCGGGCCGATGTTCTTCTGGGCGCCCGCGAAGATCATGCCGAAACGCGAAACGTCGAGGCGGCGCGAGAGGATGTCCGAAGACATGTCGGCGACCAGCGGCACGTCGCCGGTTTCCGGAATCCAGTTGAATTGCAGACCGCCAATGGTCTCGTTGGGCACGTAGTGAACGTAGGCCGCGTCTTTCGACAGCTTCCACTCGCTCTGGCCGGGAATGGCGAAATAATCGGCGGGCTTGGCGCTGGCGGCGACATTGATGTTGCCGTAACGCGATGCTTCTTCAATGGCTTTCTGCGACCAGATGCCGGTGTCGATGTAGTCGGCCGTGCCGTTTTCAGGCAGCAGGTTCAATGGAACCTGAGCGAATTGCTGGCTGCCGCCACCTTGAAGAAACAGCACTTTGTAATGGGAGGGGATGGACAGCAGATCGCGAAAATCCTGCTCCGCCTTGGTGGCGATGGAGACGAACTCGTCGCTGCGATGGCTCATTTCCATGACGGACAGGCCTTTGCCATGCCAGTCCAGGAGTTCGGCCTGGGCACGCAGCAGAACAGCTTCAGGGAGCGCGGCAGGACCTGCGCAGAAGTTAAAGGCTCGCTTGCTCATATCCACTCTCGTCGTGTCACTGAATTAATTTGGAACGGGTGAAGTGCGGGGAAATGCGGAAGGTTCTCGTTTCATTACGATCACCCGTTACCGAAACGGTTGACCGGCGCGTAGGGCATCGGTCAAAAAGGGGGGGCTGTCACCAGCCCCCCCTCTCGGCGTTACTCCTGCGGCTCTTCTTCGTCAGCCGCGGGATCCGCTTGCGCATCGTCAGCGGACTCGTCGGTGTCGACGGCGCCAATCACGTCAGCATCAACCTCTTCGCCTTCGAACGCTTCGCCGTCCAGCTCTTCGCCCTCGACTTCCGATGGCTCCTGGACGCGCTCCAGACCGACCAGTTTCTCGTCCTTGGCCAGCTTGATCAGGGTCACGCCCTGAGTATTGCGGCCCAGACTCGAAACTTCGCCAACACGGGTACGCACCAGCGTGCCCTGGTCGGAAATCAGCATGATCTCCTCGCCTTCCTGCACCTGAACGGCGCCGACCAGACGGCCGTTACGCTCGTTGCTGACCATGGCGATGACGCCCTGACCGCCGCGCTTGTACTCAGGGAATTCGGTGATCGCGGTGCGCTTGCCGTAGCCACGCTCGGAAGCGGTGAGGATCTGGCTGCCCTGCTCCGGGATCAGCATGGAAATCAGCTTCTGACCTTCCGGCAGACGCATGCCGCGCACACCGCGAGCCGTGCGGCCCATGGCGCGCACTTCGGATTCCTTGAAGCGGGTGACCTTGCCGCCGTCGGAGAACAGCATGATTTCCTGCTCGCCATCGGTAACCGCGGCCGAGATCAAAATGTCGCCTTCGTCCAGCTCCAGCGCAATCAGGCCGACGCTGCGTTGACGACTGAACGCCACCAGCGGGGTCTTCTTGACGGTGCCGTTGGCGGTCGACATGAAGATGAACGGCGCCTTCTTCTTGTCAGCAGCCTTGATGCGCGCCTTGCGCTCTTCTTCGGTCTCGTTGCTGTTTTCGAGGTCTTCGGCCTCGGCGTCCACGCCTTCGGCTTCTTCTTCGTCAGCACGCTTGCGCATGGCTTCGAGATCGACCGGCAGCATGGTGGTGATGTATTCGCCTTCGCTCAGCGGCAACAGGTTGACCAGCGGACGACCACGGGCAGCGCGGGACGCTTCCGGGATCTCGTAGGTCTTGAGCCAGTACACCTTGCCTTTGCTGGAGAACATCAGCAGCGTGGTGTGGCTGTTGGCGACCAGCAGGTGAGCGATGTAGTCCTCATCCTTGACGCCGGTGGCCGACTTGCCTTTGCCGCCGCGACGCTGGGCCTGATAGACGGCCAGCGGTTGAGTCTTGGCGTAGCCACCATGGGAGATGGTCACGACGCGCTCTTCTTCCGGGATCATGTCGCCGAGGGTCAGGTCCAGGCGCGCATCGAGGATCTCGGTGCGACGCACATCGCCGTATTCGGCGCGGATCAGCTCGAGCTCTTCGCGGATGACTTCCATCAGGCGCGTGGCGCTGTTGAGGATGCGCAGCAGCTCGCCGATCTGAGTCAGGATTTCCTGGTACTCGGTCAGCAGCTTCTCGTGTTCCAGACCGGTCAGGCGGTGCAGACGCAGCTCGAGGATGGCCTGGGCCTGTTCCGGCGACAGGAAATACTTGCCGTCTCGCATGCCGTACTGAGGGTCGAGGTTTTCCGGGCGGGACGATTCGGCGCCCGCCCGCTCGACCATCTCGACCACGGCGCTGGATTCCCACGGCGTGCTGATCAGCCCTTCTTTGGCTTCAGCCGGGGTCGGCGAGGCTTTGATGAGGGCGATGACCGGGTCGATGTTCGACAGGGCAACGGCCTGACCTTCAAGAATGTGACCACGCTCGCGGGCCTTGCGCAGTTCGAACACGGTACGGCGGGTAACGACTTCGCGACGGTGACGAATGAAGGCTTCCAGCAGGTCCTTGAGGTTCAGGATGCGTGGGCGGCCGTCGATCAGCGCAACGATGTTGATACCGAAGACGCTTTGCAGTTGGGTCTGGGCGTAGAGGTTGTTGAGGATGACCTCAGGCACTTCGCCGCGACGCAGCTCGATGACCACGCGCATGCCGTCCTTGTCGGACTCGTCGCGCAGTTCGGTGATGCCTTCAAGCTTCTTCTCTTTAACCAGCTCGGCGATCTTCTCGATCAGACGCGCCTTGTTCAGCTGGTACGGCAGCTCGGTGATGACGATCTGCTGGCGACCACCGACCTTGTCGATGTCTTCGACAATGGAGCGGGCGCGCATGTAAATGCGGCCACGGCCCGTCTTGTAGGCTTCGACGATGCCGGCACGACCGTTGATGATCGCGGCGGTCGGAAAGTCGGGGCCGGGGATGTACTGCATCAACTCGTCGACGGTGAGGTCGCCGTTGTCGATCAGCGCCAGGCAGCCGTCGATGACTTCACCGAGGTTGTGCGGCGGAATATTGGTCGCCATGCCCACAGCGATACCGCTGGAGCCGTTGACGAGCAGGTTGGGAATACGGGTCGGCATGACCGCAGGAATCTGTTCGGTGCCGTCGTAGTTCGGCACCCAGTCCACGGTTTCCTTGTGCAGGTCGGCCAACAGCTCGTGGGCCAGCTTGGTCATGCGCACTTCGGTGTATCGCATGGCGGCGGCGTTGTCGCCGTCCACCGAACCGAAGTTGCCCTGGCCGTCTACCAGTAGGTAGCGCAGGGAAAAGGGTTGGGCCATACGAACGATGGTGTCGTAGACCGCGGTGTCGCCATGCGGGTGGTACTTACCGATAACGTCACCGACCACACGGGCGGATTTCTTGTACGGCTTGTTCCAGTCGTTACCCAGTTCGCTCATCGCGAACAGTACCCGACGGTGCACGGGCTTCAAGCCGTCGCGCGCATCGGGGAGAGCACGTCCGACGATGACGCTCATCGCGTAGTCGAGGTAGGACTGCTTCAGCTCGTCTTCGATATTGACCGGGAGGATTTCTTTGGCCAGTTCGCCCATGAGAAGCCTGATTCCTTTTTCTGGTGAAACCGCGTTCAGCCATCCGGGATGAACGAGGCTTGCCGCTGCCGACGATTGTCAGGCAACGACTTACGACAAATCAGCGAGTTATGCCATGAATGTGCGCAGTCATAAGGGTCGCCATGCGCCCCTTTGGAAACCGCCGGATGGTACCACAATCGCCGTCAGGCACGAAGTGTTTGCAGGCGCCGCGAACAAGCCGTTTCGCCAGCAGACGCCTGAGAAGCGCTCACAGAGCCCGATAGCGCGTTTGACGACGAATGGCATTATCGGCTGCGCGGTGATCAATGCAGGCGTTTGCGGCACATCAGCAGGGCCATTTTTGCCGTATCCGGGCGTTCGACAATGCCCTTCTCGGTGACGATGGCGTCGATGAGATCAGCAGGTGTAACGTCGAACACCGGGTTGAACGCATCGACGTCGGCCCCCACGCGTTTGCCGCCAACCTCAAGCAATTCGCGGCCGTCGCGTTCTTCGATGGGGATGTCGTCGCCACTGGCCAGGTTCATGTCGATGGTCGAGCTCGGCGCCACGACCATGAAGCGCACGCCGTGGTGCATGGCCGCGACCGCCAGCTGGTAGGTGCCGATCTTGTTGGCGACGTCGCCGTTGGCGGTGATGCGGTCAGCGCCGACGATGACCCAAGTGATGCCTTTGGTTTTCATCAGGTGCGCGGCGGCGGAGTCGGCGTTGAGGGTGACCGGGATGCCCTCGTTGACCAATTCCCATGCGGTCAGGCGCGAGCCCTGCAGCCAGGGCCGGGTTTCGTCGGCGTAGACACGCTCGATCATGCCTTCCAGGTGTGCCGCGCGAATCACGCCGAGCGCCGTCCCGAAGCCGCCTGTGGCCAGCGCGCCGGTGTTGCAGTGGGTCAGCACGGTCTGCAGATTGCCCTGATGCTTGCGGATCAGCTCTGCCCCCAGTTGCGCCATGGTCAGGTTGGCTTCGCGGTCGCTCAAGTGAATGGCCACGGCTTCGGCTTCCATGGCCTTCAGGGGATCTTCATGATCCTTGAGGCGATACAGGCGCTCGCGCATGCGGTTCAGCGCCCAGAACAGGTTGACCGCCGTGGGCCGGGAATTGGCCAACAGGTCGAAGTCCTCCTCCAGAGCCATCTGCCAGTCACCGCCTTCGGCGAGCCGATCAACCACCGCCAGGACGATGCCGTAGGCCGCACTGATGCCAATCGCCGGCGCGCCGCGCACGACCATCGTGCGAATGGCTTCGGCTACGCCTTCAGCACTGGTGTAGGGATGCCAGGTTTCTTCGAAGGGCAAAACCCGCTGATCCAGCAGATACAACGTGCCGTCCCGCCAATCGATGGCCTTTACCTTCTCCGCAGCCAGTAATCGATCGCGCATTGCACACCCCACTTGATGAATTTTGAAAAGCTTGCCGCCACAGCGACGGTGCAAAGAAGCAAATCGCCAGCACCTTAAAAAGCCGCCGATTATAGCGAGCCGCCTGCGAAGACGCTCGGGTATACTTCGCCGTCCCCGTAATAAGCCATTGGATGCCCGCCCCATGCCCCATTCCGCTGCCCCGCTCGACCTGTTGTTGCTGCCGGACTGGCTGGTACCGGTCGAACCCGCCGGCGTTGTGTTGCAGCAGCACGGGATCGGCATTCGCGACGGCCTGATCGTTTATATCGGTCCGCGCGCCGAGGCCCTGCGCCAGCCGGCCATCGAGGTGCGCGAGTTGCCGGGCATGCTGCTCAGTCCCGGGCTGATCAACGCTCACGGCCATGCGGCGATGACCCTGTTCCGCGGGCTGGCGGACGACCTGCCGTTGATGACCTGGCTGCAGGATCATATCTGGCCGGCCGAGGCGAAGTGGGTCGACGAGGATTTCGTCCGCGACGGCACCGACCTCGCCATCGCTGAACAGTTGAAGGGCGGCATCACCTGCTTCTCCGACATGTATTTCTTCCCGAAGGTCGCGTGCGAGCGAGTGCACAACAGTGGCATTCGCGCACAGATCACCGTGCCGGTGCTGGACTTCCCGATACCCGGCGCGCGCAACAGCGACGAATCCCTGCACATCGGCATCGAGCTGTTCAACGATCTAGCCCACCACGACCGCATCAAGATCGCCATGGGGCCCCACGCGCCCTACACCGTCAGCGACGAGAACCTGGAGAAGATCCGGGTCATCGCCGATGAACTGGACGCGATGATCCAGATGCACGTCCACGAAACCGCCTTTGAAGTGCACGACGCCGTTCAGCAACGTCAGGAGCGCCCCCTTGCGCGGCTGCATCGCCTAGGGCTGCTGGGCCCGCGCTTTCAGGCGGTGCACATGACCCAGATCAGCGATGACGACCTGGCGATGCTGGTCGAGAGCAACTCCAGCGTCATCCACTGCCCCGAATCGAATCTGAAACTGGCCAGCGGCTTCTGCCCGGTCGAGCGCCTGTGGCAGGCCGGTGTCAACGTCGCCATCGGCACCGACGGCGCGGCCAGTAACAACGATCTGGACCTGCTCGGCGAAACCCGCACCGCCGCGCTGCTGGCAAAAGCCGTTGCCGGCTCGGCCACCGCGCTGGACGCCCACCGTGCACTGCGCATGGCCACGCTGAACGGCGCCCGCGCCCTGGGCATCGACGATCACACCGGCTCGCTGCAAATCGGCAAGGCCGCCGACATGGTCGCGTTCGACCTGTCAGGCCTTGCGCAACAGCCGGTCTACGATCCGGTGTCACAACTTATTTATGCAACGGGTCGCGATTGCGTGACGCACGTCTGGGTCGCTGGCAAGCCATTGCTGCAGGACAAACGCCTGACCCGCATGGACGAAGAAGCGCTGACCCGGACCGCCAAAGCCTGGGGCAACCGCATCGCGGCTGACAAAGCCTGACCCATTGAGCGCCGCCACGGTCAGATACCGTGCCCGGACACCGAATTCAAGTTTCAGAGGATCACACATGAGCAACGTCGACAACGCCGAAATCGCCAAATTCGAGGCCCTCGCCCATCGCTGGTGGGACCGCAACAGCGAGTTCAAGCCCCTTCACGACATCAATCCGCTGCGCGTGAACTGGATTGACGAACGGGTAAATCTCGCGGGCAAGAAGGTCCTCGACGTCGGCTGCGGCGGCGGCATTCTGAGTGAGGCCATGGCCTTGCGTGGCGCGACCGTGACCGGCATCGACATGGGCGAAGCGCCGCTGGCCGTGGCGCGACTGCACCAGCTGGAATCCGGCGTGAGCGTGGAATACCGGCAGATCACCGCCGAAGCGCTGGCCGAAGAAATGCCCGAGCAGTTCGATGCCGTGACCTGCCTGGAAATGCTGGAGCACGTGCCGGACCCGTCGTCGGTGATCCGTGCCTGCTACAAGATGGTCAAGCCGGGCGGTCAGGTGTTTTTCTCCACCATCAATCGCAACCCGAAGGCCTACCTGTTCGCCATTATCGGCGCCGAATACATCATGAACCTGCTGCCGCGCGGCACCCATGACTTCAAGAAATTCATCCGCCCTTCCGAACTGGGCGCGTGGAGCCGCGATGCCGGGCTGCAGGTCAAAGACATCACCGGTCTGACCTACAACCCGTTGACCAAGCACTACAAGCTGGCCTCGGACGTCGACGTCAATTACATGATCCAGACACTGCGGGGAGTCTGAGCCATGCGCTTGAGGGCAGTTCTCTTCGACATGGACGGCACGCTGCTCGACACCGCGCCGGACTTCATCGCGATCTGCCAGGCAATGCTGGCCGAACGCGGCTTACCGCCGGTGAACGACAAGCTGATCCGCGATGAGATATCCGGCGGTGCCAGGGCGATGGTCTCGGCGGCGTTCGCGATGCCCCCCGAGGCAGCGGAATTCGAGGCGCTGCGCCTGGAATTCCTGGCGCGCTATCAGACCGATTGCGCGGTGCACAGCAAACTGTTCGACGGCATGGCAGAATTGCTGGCCGACATCGAGAAAGCCAGACTGATCTGGGGCGTGGTGACCAACAAACCGGTTCGTTTCGCTCAACCGATCATGGAGCAACTGGCTTTGTCGGAGCGTTCCGCGGTGCTGATCTGCCCGGACCATGTGACCAAGAGCAAACCCGATCCGGAGCCGCTGCTGCTGGCCTGCAAGATGCTCGGTCTGGACCCGGCCAGTGTGCTGTTCGTGGGCGATGACCTGCGTGACATCGAATCCGGTCGCGACGCAGGCACCAAGACCGCCGCCGTGCGCTATGGCTACATCCATCCCCAGGACAACCCCGATCACTGGGGCGCGGACGTGGTGGTGAATCACCCGCTGGAGCTGCGCCGGGTCTTGGATGACGCGTTGTGCAGTTGCTGAGGCGACAGTCCGCAACCAAATCCTTCACTGCGCCCATTTAGACATTAGAAAGGAGCCGCCATGTTCAATTACTCCGCCCGCCCCGACCTGCTCAAGGGCCGGGTGATTCTGGTGACCGGGGCCGGCCGTGGCATCGGCGCCGCTGCGGCGAAAACCTATGCCGCCCACGGCGCGACGGTCTTGCTGCTGGGCCGGACCGAAGCGAATCTGAGCGCGCTGTATGACGAGATCGAGGCTGCCGGGCATCCGCAACCGGTGGTCGTCCCGTTCGATCTCGAGACTGCCCTGCCCCCTCAGTACGACGAGCTCGCCGCGATGATCGAAGCAGAGTTCGGCCGCCTGGACGGCGTGTTGCACAACGCCTCGATCATCGGGCCGCGCACGCCGGTCGAACAGCTCACCGGTGAGCAGTTCATGCAGGTGATGCACGTTAACGTCAACGCCACGTTCATGCTGACCACCGCCTTGCTGCCGTTGCTCAAGCTTTCGGGCGACGCGTCCATCGCGTTCACCTCCAGCAGCGTCGGGCGCAAAGGCCGCGCATACTGGGGCGCCTATGGCGTGTCTAAGTTCGCCACCGAAGGGCTGATGCAGACGCTGGCCGACGAGATCGATGGTCTTGGTTCGCTGCGCGCCAACAGCATCAATCCGGGCGCAACCCGCACCGACATGCGCGCACAGGCATACCCGGCGGAAGATCCGACCAACAACCCGACGCCGGAAGAGATCATGCCGGTGTACCTGTACCTGATGGGCCCGGACAGCATCGGCATCAACGGGCAGGCACTGGATGCCCAGACCCGCTGAACCGAGTGGTGCTGACGCGGTTGGCTCACCAAGGCGAGTGACTGCGCAGCGCCGCACTGCAACGCTCTTATCCGCTGAAGGGACGGGCGTAGACGTGACGGTCAGCCTCGGTTGCTCGACGCTGCCGCCGGGCGAATCGCCCGACAGCATGGTGCGACGTGAAGCTACGGCCCTGTACGCCGCCAGGCGCAAGGGCCGCCACCGCCTGGACATGGCGGGCTGAGGGATCAGGCGCGGGCGGGGATCCGGTGTTCACGGACCGAGCCGCTGCCTTCCTGAGATCGTTCCAGCGTCATGCACCGTTCCAGGAACAGGAACATGTACTCGTAGCTCTTGCAGACCGCCATTCGCAGGTCGCTCTGCAATTGCTCGCTGGGGTTGTTGCCGGCCAGGGTGCAGATGATTTCCAGCGCTTCCCAGGGGTGGGAATCGTCGTACTGCGCGTGCATCTTCAGCCACTTCATCGCCCGCTTTCGCGTGTCCGGCGGGAACATGTCCGCGTAGGTGTCCTGGGAACAGACAACGGCCGACCATTCACCGGTGGCGCCTTCGATGGCGTAGTTGGTCGCCGCGATGGCCACCACCAGCGAATCCGACGAACAGCTGTGCCAGCACCAGTGATTCAGGGCGTGAAGTTCCGACGGCACCCGCTGCGCCTGCAAGTCTTCCAGGCTCACCCCGTGGGCGGCGCTCCAGTTGACCCAGTAATCGGCGTGGTTGAGTTCGACCCGAATGTTGCGCATCAACCATCGTCGCGCCATGTCTTCACCCGGGTGTCGGGCGAATCGGGTTTTGGTCAGGTTATGCGCCATATAGACCGCGAACTGTTCGACGACCGGCCAGCCACCAATCAGGTACTGGCGCATGGTCTTAGAACTGAGCCGCCCGTCACGCATGCGTTGATAAAGTTCATGCCCTACCACCTTGGCCTTGGCGTCACTGCAATCTTCAATCAATTGCTGTGCCCAAGCGGGGTAACTGCTGGCATCCATCAGCGGACCGGTTCTAATGAACATATCGATCACTGTGTAGCTCCTTATATAAGTTGCTTAATGGTGTGTTCAGCGAAAAGTCCCGGGAGCGCTGAACAACAGTGGGGTCTGCCTCGCGGGCCGTGCGTGCAGACATTCACAGGTGAATAATTGCGGTCGCTCGATGACGTACCCCTGAGCGTAGTCCACACCGATTTCCAATAACGCCTGCTCTATCTGAGGGCTCTCGACGAACTCGGCGATCGTCTGTTTGCCCATTACGTGCCCGATATGGTTGATCACTTCTACCATCGCCCGGTTGACCGGATCGTCGAGCATATCCTTTACGAAACTCCCGTCAATCTTCAGAAAATCCACAGGCAAGTGCTTCAAGTAAGCGAATGACGACATGCCTGCACAGAAGTCATCCAGAGAGAAACGGCATCCCAGACCTTTAAGTTCATTGATGAACCGAATGGCGCTGCCCAGATTGGCGATCGCACTGGTTTCGGTGATTTCAAAACAGATAAGTTCAGGGGGGATTGCGTAGATCTGGAACTGCTGTCGCAAATACTCGAGGAAGGCTTCGTCGCCAATGCTGCTCCCGGACAGGTTGATCGCACACACGGCCATTGGCCCTTCGCGGTGTCCGGACTTGAGGCACTCGGCGATGATCATGAAGACGTGCTGCACGACCCAGCGGTCCAGGGTGGTCATCATGCCGTAGCGCTCGGCGGCGGGGATGAAACTGTCGGGCAGGATCATGCGCCCGGACTCGTCGCGCAGCCGCAGCAGAATCTCGATATGGCCGTGGCGTTGCTCGGCATTGCGACCCAGCGCTGCAATTTCCTGGGAATACAGGCAGAAGCGGTTCTCTTCGAGGGCCATGTGCAGGCGCTGAATCCAGGCCATCTCGCCGAAGCGGGTGGACAGATCAGAGTCATCATCGTGATAGACCTGAACCCGGTTGCGGCCTTTTTCCTTGGCCATGTAGCAGGCCATGTCGGCGGCGCGCAGCGACGTCTCAAGGGTGGTCGGGACGTCGTCGATGTGCACCAGACCAATGCTGACGGTGGTGACAAACGGCCGGCCTTTCCAGACAAAATGCAGGCTTTCCACGGTTTGGCGCAGGCTCTCGGCCACTCGCTCGGCGGCCTCCGGCGCGCAGTGTTCAAGGAGGATGCCGAACTCATCGCCGCCCAGACGTGCCAGCGTGTCGCCTTCGCGCACGCCCTGTTGCAGCAGCGTGCAAATGTGCCGCAGCAGTTCATCCCCCGCAGCGTGACCGCTGGTGTCGTTGACCAGCTTGAACTGATCGAGGTCCAGAAACATCAACGCATGCCGCGCCGGCTGTTCGGTCAGGCCGTTGAGGGCCAGCTCCAGGCGGTATTCGAACTCGCGGCGGTTGGTCAGACCGGTCAGCGCATCGTGGGTCGCCTGCCAGGACAAATTGGCGATGTACTGCCGCTCCTGGGTCATGTCATGCAACACCAGCACCGCGCCGCTGACTTTGCCTTCGGTGCGAATCGGCGAGCCGACTAGCGCGACCGAAACGGTGCTGCCGTCCAGGCGTTGAATCAGTCGTGAGCTTTCACTGCCGCCGCCCAGATTGCCGCTGAGCATGCGCTCGATCAGGGTCGAGGTGTCTTTCTGGTCATTCTCGTCGAGCAGGCTGAACAGCGCCGCCAGCGGCAGACCGGCTGCCTGCTCGTTCTTCCAGTGGGTCATGAGCTCGGCGGCGGGGTTCATGTAGACGATGGAGCCGTCGACATCGGTGGTGATGACGCCATCACCGATGGACTCCAGGGTAATCTGCGCGCGTTCTTTTTCCATCTGCAGCGCAATCGCAAAGCCGTGGCGCTGCTCCAGCAGTTTATGGGTGCGCAGCAGCGCGAGGATGATCAGGCACAGCGCGGTGGCGAGGTTGACCACCAGCAGAATCCGCAGGATGACCCGCGAGCCCTCGCCCAGCGCGTCGCTGAAGGCCATGGCCGCCGGCGTGACGCCTTCGTTGATAGCACTGATGCGCTGGCGCCAGCCCATGACTTCACTGTTGGTGACATTGCCTTCCTGAATCCGCGCGTGCATTTCGCGGGCGACTTCATCCAACTGCACCAGATAGTTGTCACCGACCTTCCACAGGTCGATGGCCTTCTCGAGATAGCTGAAGTGCTGAAAATTCAGGTAGAGCCAGATGATGCTCTGGGCATCGTCGGGATGGTTACCACCCTGCAGAATCCCCGCAGTAGCGCGCGCGATGTCGGGCACCGGCTGATCCATCGCCAGGCGCAAGTCATGCCCGCCCTGGGGAATGGCAATCGCTTTCTGATATTTCAGGTAATTGATGTCATCTCGACTGTTGGCGTAGAGATTCAGGTAATAAATGGCGTCCTTCTGGCCCTTCGACCACAGGCTCTCGCCGCCAATGTAGCTGCGGACCGCCGACATCATGTACAAGCTGACGCAGCCGAGCAGTGCCTGTAACAGCACGACGGCGATAAATGGCCAGACGATGCCCAGAAGACGAGGCTTCTCGAGAATCCGCTTTTGCTTCATGGTGTCCCTTTGATCAGCACTGCCAGATACTCATTCCCCCTTCACCAGGCAACCTTCCTGGAGCCTGAGGGACTTCGCTAATTTCCACGATGCAGCAGACAATCTCTCACATCTTTTACAAGACGTAACCAGCCATTTGAGTGCGGAGACGTAAATATGACGCTTTTCACATTTTCAGTGATTGCCATGGGAGAGCATAGCCCGAGGATTGACGTGGTCCAGTGGCGATACGCCATTTCAGTGTGGCGGCCCTAAAACCCGTCGCGCTGTTTCACACCTGCTGCAGGTGTCCGTAGAGCCTGGCGTACAGCCCGCCGTCTGCAATCAGTTGCTGGTGATCACCGTCTTCTGCGATCCGCCCGCCATCGAACACCAGTACACGGTCCG
This sequence comes from Pseudomonas sp. AK106, assembly GCF_053903055.1. Lineage (NCBI taxonomy): Bacteria > Pseudomonadati > Pseudomonadota > Gammaproteobacteria > Pseudomonadales > Pseudomonadaceae > Pseudomonas > Pseudomonas sp. AK106. The sequence continues at coordinate 1,571,219 of NZ_CP096426.1, read as the reverse complement.
CCTGTTTCACCGCCGACAGTCGGTGGGCAATGATCAGCGTCGTGCGGCCACTGAGAAACCGGTTGAGCGCCTGGTGCAGGTTGTACTCGGTGGCGGCGTCCAGCGCAGAGGTGGCCTCGTCGAGAATCACCACCTTGGGATCGGCCAGCACCATGCGCGCAATGGCCAGCCTTTGGCGCTGGCCGCCGGACAACCGAACACCCGAGCGCCCGACCACGCTGTCCAGCCCCAGCGGCAGCGCGCGGATCGTCGCATCCATCTGGGCGATTTCCAGCGCCTGCCAACAGGCCCTGTCGTCCTGCTCCCGGCCCATCAACAGGTTGGCGCGGACGGTGTCGTTGAACAGCGCCGGATGCTGCAAGACCACGGCGACGTTCTCGCGCACGGTGTCCAGGCCGATCTCCTGCAAGCTTGAGCCACCAAACCGGATGAGACCGGATTTCGCGGTGTAGAGCCCGAGCAGCAACTGCACCAGGGTGCTTTTGCCACCGCCGCTGGCGCCGACGATCGCGACTTTTTCGCCGGGATTGATCGACAGGTCCAGCTGATCGAGGACCAACTCGTCGTTGTAGCCGAAGCTCAGCCCGCGGACGTCGATGCTCACCGTCTGCCGACCCGCGAACGGATTGCTGTGCCCCGGATACTGAGGCTCGTCCGCGCGGGCCAGCAGTTCGTTGATGCGCGTCAAAGCACCGCCCGCCGCGTAATAGGCGTACTGCAGATTCAGCAGTTGTTCGACCGGACCGATCATGAACCACAGGTAGCTGAACACCGCGAGCATGTGGCCGATGGACAGGTCGGAGAACAACACCGTGAGCATCGCGGCAGCGCGGAAAATGTCGATGCCGAATTGAAACAGCAGCCCGCTGGCCCGGCCCGACGCGTCGCTCTTCCACTGGGACGACACCGCGTAATCGCGCACTTCCCGGGCACGCAGGCCGAGCAATCCGAGGAAATAGCCCTGACGGTTACTGGCACGGATCTCCTGAATACCCTCGAGGGTTTCGGTCAGCGCCTGGGTGAAGCGTGAGGTGCTGTCGTTTTCCAGTTTCTTGAGGTGCTTGACGCGCTTGCCGAGCTTCACCGTGGCGAACACCACCAGCGGGTTGAACAGCAGGATCAGCAGCGCCAGTTGCCAGTGCATCCACATCAAGATCGCAGCGGTCCCAGTGAGGGTCAGCATCGCCACGAGAAACTTGCTCAGCGTCTCGCCGACGAATTTGTCCACGGTGTCCAGATCCGTCACCAGATGCGCGGTGACCGTGCCAGTGCCCAGGCTTTCGTATTCGCTCAGCGAGATCCGCTTGAGCCGCTCGATCAGGCGCGTGCGGATGCGATAGACGATGTCCTTGGCGAGCCCGGCGAACAAGCGCGACTGGATCACGTTGAACACCAGTGCCCCCAAACGCAGACACAGTGTCGCCACCAGCATCAGACCGATATAGCCGACGGGCTTTTGCAGGCTGTCCGGCAAAAACTGATTCATGAAGACGAGTGCCGAATTACCTTTGCCCAGCAGCACTTCATCGACCAGCAAGGGCAGCAGCAGCGGGATCGGCACCGAGCAGAGCACCGCCAGGACCGCGACGCCATTGGCCACCCACAGCGCCTTCTTGTGCTGCAGCGCGAGGCGCCTGATCTGCGCCCAGTTCAAGCGGTCAGCGACAGGAGGTTCATTAGCCGGTGCAGCGGGATGGCGATGTTCCAGATCAGGGACGTCAGGCACTGGCGTTGCGCTCCAGCCAGCGACCCAGCAAAGGCCCGAGGACCTCCAGGGGTTGATAGCCGTTAGTCAGCAGCGCCAGTTGGCCGTTGCGCTCGGCGAGCATCGTCGGGAAACCCGCGATGCCCAAGTCCTGAACCCAGGAAAAATCCGACGCGGTCGCCGTGTGCTGTTCGACGCTGTCGAAGGCTTCGGCGAACTCGATGCGCGGCAAACCGGCTTTTTCGGCGAGTTCGGCCAGCACCGAGCCGTGGGTCACGTCGCGACCGTGAAGGTAAAAGGCCTGCTGGATTTCTTTGACCAGCCGCCAGGCGACGTCCGGTGCCAGGCTGCGCGCCGCAACGATGGCCCGGCAGGCGGGCGCAGTGTCGTAGACGAAACCGTCGGGCAAGGCATCCTCGAAACGGAACGTCTGGCCCGTGGCCTCGTGCACCGCTTGCCAGTGTTCAAGAATGTAACGTTTGGTCGTCGGTTCCAGCGCCGCGCCACTGCCGGTGCGCAATCCGCCCACCACCAGATGCAACGGCACCCCCGCCGCTCCCGCCTGCTCGACCAATGCTTCGGCCACCGGAGAAAACCCCCAGCACCAGGAACACATCGGGTCCATCACGTACAGCAGGCGGGTGGACATGGTTCAGGCCTCGTTGCTTGGGGTTTCAGTCGCCTGGCCGTCGAGCGCACGGTAATTGCGACCGATAGGGTGCGGCTGATTGCGCGCCTTCGCCAGCTCGATCTGCTTTTGCCGGTCGATGGCGCTGCGGCGGGTTTTCTCGCTCAGCGAATCCCAGCAGTGCGGGCAACTGACGCCCGGCGAATAATGCTCGCTGGCACGGTCTTCTGCGCTGATCGGCGTGCGGCAGGCATGGCATTGATCGTAGTCGCCTTCGGTCAGGTCGTGGCGGACCGTGACGCGATTGTCGAACACGAAGCAGTCGCCCTGCCAGCGGGTTTCTTCCTCGGGCACTTCTTCCAGGTATTTGAGGATGCCGCCCTTGAGGTGATAGACCTCTTCAAAGCCTTCACCGAGCATGTAGCTGGACGCCTTTTCACAGCGAATGCCGCCGGTGCAGAACATCGCGACCTTCTTGTGCTTCGCTGGATCGAAGTGGGTTTTGATGTAGTCCGGAAATTCACGGAAGGACGTGGTCTTGGGGTCAATCGCGCCTTCGAAGGTGCCGATGGACACTTCGTAATCGTTGCGCGTGTCGATGAGCAGCACTTCAGGGTCGGCGATCAGCGCGTTCCAGTCCTTGGGATCGACGTAGGTGCCCACCGCCTTGTTCGGGTCGACGCCCGGGACGCCCAACGTCACGATCTCTTTCTTGAGCTTGACCTTGGTGCGGTAGAACGGCTGGTCGTCGCAGTACGATTCCTTGTGATCGATGTCGACCATGCGCGGATCGTTCTTCAGCCAGGCCATCAGGCCGTCGATGCCCTCGCGGCTGCCGGAGACCGTGCCGTTGATGCCTTCTTCGGCGATCAGCAAGGTGCCTTTGATGCCGTTGTCGACCATCGCCTGCAGCAGGGGCTCGCGCAGTGCGACGTAATCGGAAAGGGTGACGAATTTGTACAGCGCCGCAACGACGATGGGGGCGGTTTGGGTCATGTAGCGTCTCCAGGTGGTGACCCTCGCAAAGGGCCTACCGGGTGAATGATTCAGATGAACGCGTGCCGACCGGGCAACGCGGCGCGGATTCTATCAAGAATCGAACGTGGGCAGGCAGGCGGGTTGATCAATCGTCTCAATCACCCTGCTCATCTATCGTGAACATCGGCATCTGCCTCACAGACGCCTCAAAACCTGGGCACGAATGGTGGGTAGACCGGCCATCGATGCGGTGGTCTCGGAGGCAACCCTCGCGGATTCGACGACCGCAGAAACGAATTTCAACGCGGCGCTGGCACAGGCCTCGAAGCTGGCTGCAGATCTGACGTGAAGGGTGGTTAGCATGAGGCAGAAACAAACCTAACGAATGTTAGGTAGCCTATTGACGTCTACGGTTTTCGCGCCTAAGGTTTGCCTACCTAACAAACGCTAGGTGAACATTCTTCCACCACAGGACGGCGCCATGACAACCAAATTGCAGCTATTCACCTCTCCTTCGGCGTTTCCCAATCCCCAGCGACTGCGCCTGTTCATGCACGAAAAGGGCATCGCCGATCAGTTCGATGAAACCATCTATGACATGGCGCCCGGTGGCGAGCAACGCGGCTGGCGTCACCTCAACATGAACCCATGGGGAGAAACCCCTACGCTCCAGTTGGCGGATGGCAGCTATATTTCCGAAACACCGGCCATCGCCCGTTTTCTCGACCAGTCCTACCCAGGCCGCAAGATCATGGGCGAAAGCGCGCTGGAACAAGGCCTGGACAACATGTGGGATAACCGCATCTGGGTGCATATCCTGTATCGGATCGTCACGGCTTTTCACGTCTTGCACACCGGGCTCGGCTTCAAGCTGGAGCTGACGAAGAATGAGGCATGGGGTGAGCACTGCCGCAAGGAGGCACTGATGCACGCCGCCCTGGTGAATCGTCATCTGGCTGACGGTCGCGAGTGGCTGCTCGGCGGTGCCGAACCCACGTTTGCCGACATCACGCTGGCGACCGCGATTGCCTTCTCCAAATTCCCGGTGAACGCAACCCCGCTGGACGAGCGTTTCGAGCACCTGGACAGCTACTGGCAGCGCTGGCAGAAACGCCCGGCCTTCCAGGCCGCCTACGCTGATCGCAGCAGTGGCATACCGGAGCTGGATTCGCCTTCCGCGTGATACGTCCGTAGGGCAAGTCATGATCTGTGAGGACGGTTGCAGGGACTTTTGCTTTAAGATCGCCGGTTCCACTGCAACTCGTCCGACCCAGGAAAGGCACGACAATGAGCATCAACGCCCGCGAAGCCATACTTCTGGCCGCCCGAAACATTGCCCAGTCACAGGGTTACAACGGACTGAATTTTCGCGACCTGGCCCAAGCGGTTGGCATCAAGCCAGCCAGCATCTACTACCACTTCCCGAGCAAGGCTGACCTGGGCATTGCCGTTGCCAGGCGGTACTGGCAAGACGGTGCGGCGGCGCTGGAGACGCTTTCTGAGGAGACGCCGGATCCCGCTGAAGCACTGCGTCGTTTTCCAGAGATCTTTCGTCGCTCGCTGGAGGCCGGCAACCGGCTGTGTCTGGCCAGCTTCGTGGGAGCGGAAACCGATAATCTGCCCACGGCCATGGCCGAGGAGATTCAGGCTTTTGCTCAGGTGAATACAGACTGGCTGCGCCGACAGCTTGTCGCCGCCAACTGCTGCGAGGCAACCGACAGCGACGTCCGCGCGCGCGCCATTTTTTCCGCCGTCGCGGGGGCCCAGCTCATCGCAAGAAGCCGGTCAGACATCACGCTGTTCGATACGTTGATCGAGGCCTATCGCGCTTATGGCCCCTTACCGGCTTGATAGCCGCTTGACCCCCGAGGCCTGCAGCAAGGCCTGCTTCGGGGGGCAGGCGTCAGTCATGCCCACCCGCACAGGTCGGTGAAGACGGCGCCGAGCCGAGCTTCGCCCATTCCTCCGGTGTGTAGGTGTGCAGCGCCAGAGCGTGGAACTCACCCATCAGGCCACCGAGCAGGCCGTAGACCTTCTGGTGACGCTTGACCGCGTTGAGGCCGGCGAACTGCTCGCTGACCACCACCGCCTTGTAGTGAGTGTCCGTGCCGCGACTGTGCATGTGGCTTTCATTGAGCACCTGAAGGTACTCGGGCTGAAAGACCGTCAACGCGGATTCGATTCGCTGTTGCATGCTCATGTCAGGCTTCGCTTATGGCTTCTTGGCAGGAGCGGCCGGTGCAGCTGGCTTGGCGCCGGCCGGGGTCAGTTCCTTGGTCATGTCGGCAAGCAGCTTGTTGACCACAGGCACCGCGCTTTCCAGTTTGCTCTGGGTCAGCTGAAACGACTGCTGGCTGATCTGCGGCATCTTCGCCTGGACTTTCTGGCCCAGTGGCGACTGATAGAAGGCAACCAGGTCTTTCAGCTCGCTTTCGGTGAAATTCGAGGTGTACAGCTTGACCATGTCAGGCTGCAGTTTTGGCCAGCTGATCACCTGATCCAGCGCGGCGTTGGCCTTGCCCTGATAGGTTTCGAGAGTGGCTTGCTTGGACGCAGGTGCTTTGGTTTCAGCGAAGCGCTGAGCGAACATCTGCTGGACTTGCATGTAAACCGGCGCACCCAGTTGATCGGCGTGAGCCAGTTTGAGGAACGCTACAGCACTGGCTTCATGGCTGGCGGTATCGGCAAGAACCTGGCCGCTGGCACATACCAGAGCAACCGCAGCACAAATGGCACGAAGACGGGTCATCGAGTTTCCTTATCTAGCAGGCGAGGCAGAACCCCAAGGCCGGCCATTCTGCGCCCCTTTGCGCATTTCCCTCAACCCCCGACCCTACGAGCGGTTATCCCGCAGGCGTGACGCCCTCGCCCGCACGAAGGTTTAAGGCGACCGGCCCGGGCGTTTTGTCGCACACTGTGCGCACCTGTTCCGACCGCACAGCAGCCACGGGGAACCCACCGACTCCCCCGGTTACTAAACTGCGCCAATCGATCTTAAGGAGAGAGTCCAGTGAGCCGTACCGAAACCGACAGCATAGGTCCGATCGACGTCCCCGAAGACGCTTACTGGGGGGCACAGACGCAACGATCCCTGATCAACTTCGCCATTGGCCAGGAGCGCATGCCGCTGCCGGTATTGCACGCGCTGGCGCTGATCAAAAAAGCCGCGGCGCGGGTCAATAATCGCAACGGCGACCTGCCGGCCGATATTGCCAACCTGATCGAGCAGTCCGCTGACGAGGTGCTGCAAGGCCAGCTCGACGATCAGTTTCCCCTGGTGGTCTGGCAGACCGGCAGCGGCACCCAGAGCAACATGAACGTCAACGAAGTCATCGCCGGCCGTGCCAACGAACTGGCGGGTGGCGTTCGCGGCGGCAAATCGCCGGTTCACCCCAACGATCACGTCAATCGCTCGCAAAGCTCCAACGACTGCTTCCCCACCGCGATGCACATCGCGGCCGTGCAAGCGGTGAAAGAGCAACTGCTGCCGGCGATCGCCGAACTGTCCAACGGTCTGTCCGAGCAGTCCTCGCGGCACATGAAACTGGTGAAAACCGGCCGCACGCACATGATGGACGCCACGCCCATCACCTTCGGCCAGGAGCTCTCGGCCTACGTCGCCCAGCTCGATTACGCTGAAAAAAGCATCCGCGCCGCGTTGCCTGCGGTGTGCGAGCTGGCCCAGGGCGGCACCGCTGTCGGCACCGGCTTGAACTCGCCCCACGGATTCGCCGAGGCCGTTGCCGCCGAATTGTCCGCGCTGTCCGGCCTGCCCTTCGTCACCGCACCGAACAAGTTTGCCGCGCTGGCCGGCCATGAGCCCCTGACCGCCCTGTCCGGCGCGCTGAAAACCCTGGCCGTGACCCTGATGAAGATCGCCAACGACCTGCGCCTGATGGGTTCCGGCCCACGTGCGGGCCTGGCTGAAGTAAAGCTGCCGGCCAACGAACCGGGCAGCTCGATCATGCCGGGCAAGGTCAACCCGACCCAGTGCGAAGCGCTGTCGATGCTGGCGTGTCAGGTGATGGGCAACGACACCACGATCACCTTCGCCGCCAGTCAGGGCCACCTGCAGCTGAACGTGTTCAAGCCGGTGATCATCCACAACCTGTTGCAATCGATCCGCTTGCTGGGCGATGGCTGCCGCAACTTCAACGAGCACTGCATTGCCGGCATGGAACCGGATGCCGCCAAGATGGCCGAGCATCTGGAGCGCGGCCTGATGCTGGTGACCGCGCTGAACCCGCACATCGGCTACGACAAGTCGGCGCAGATCGCCAAGAAAGCCTACAGCGAAGGCTTGACCCTGCGCGAAGCGGCGCTGCAGTTGGGCTTCCTCACCGACGCCGAGTTCGACGCCTGGGTGCGCCCGGAAAAAATGCTCGAGGCCGGCAGCAATGGCTGAATCCATCAGCGGCGCCACGCCACTGGAGGGCTATGGCAAACGCATCCTGATGATCATCGGCACGCCGAAAAGCATCAGCCTCGGCCACGCGCTGGGCGAGGCGTATGCCCAGGGCGCGCGCAGCAAAGGTCATGTGGTACGGGTGCTGAAGCTCGACGAAATGGATTTCGACCCGGTGCTGCGCGGTGGCTATGAGTCCGCCCAGACCCTGGAACACGATCTGCTTGAAGCCCAGCGCGAGGTGCACTGGGCACAGCATCTGGTGTTTGTGTATCCGGTCTGGTGGGGCGGTTTGCCGAGCCTGCTCGGTGGATTCTTCGACCGGATATTCATGCCCGGCTTTGCCTTCAAGGCCCATGGCAGGCACCACCCTTCCAACGAGTTGCTGAAGGGCCGGACAGCGGAATTGCTGGTGACCATGGACACGCCGTCGCGGTATTTTCGCTGGGTCTTCAAGGCCCCTGCCCATCGGCAGATGGTCAGAACCATCCTTGAACTCTGTGGGATCAAGACCACACGCCTGACGGAGTTCTCGCCGGTGCGCACCTCTACCGAGGAGCAGCGTCAGCAGTGGATTCGTCAGGCCGAGGCGCTGGGGAAGCGCTAAATCAAGTGCCTGCACTTCGAAAAATGGGGAAGCGGGGGTGCAAGTTGATGGAACCGTTAAGACCGCTACTATTCAAATGCTCTGACTCACATTGTGGCGGCGCCTGTCGCCCATTCAGATCATTCGCGTACCAACCCAATGCCCGGAGAAGGCCATGTTAAGCAAGCGTGAACAAGATCCAGCCCCCACTGTTCGTTTTCGCAGCGACCGCGTTTCCCGTGTCAATGGCCTCTACTTCTTCAGCACCCGGGAAAACACCCTCGAAGGTCCGTTCATGAGCAAGGAAGACGCTGCACGGGAAACCGAGGTCTATGTCCGTCGCATGCAGGCGGCCAGCGCTTATCAGCCAAGCATGTCCTCCTCGCCCAACGGCTGACCGATCCCGCCTTTACGAATGATTACGGCGAAACGTCTCTTCGCCCATTGCCGCAATCTGTCCGTCGATCAGTGCATCGAACGGACGCAACAAGCCCTCGAATGATGTCTCCGGCTCCAGCGTGTTCAGCGCATGGACGATGGCCTCCAGCGTCGACAACGCGTCGGGCCCCGGCGCCTTGCGCAATCGATAGCGTGAAGGTGGCGCGTCCGTCAGCACGACCCTGGGCAACGCCGCCAGCAAGGGGTTGAGGTGCAGCAACTTGCGCGCCTTGCGCCAGGTCCCATCAGGCACGACGAGCAGCAAAGGCACTTCGTCGGCACTGCTGGCTGCCAGCGCCACGGCCTCCTCCCCCGGGAATAGCAGACACGCTCGATAACCGGGCCGGCTCAGCCATTGCGTCAGATCCTCGAACACCTCCCCCACGTGCAACTCCGCATTCTCAAGGCCCAGGGCTGCGAGGCGCGCCGTGTTGAGCGCGTGATTGACTTCGCTGGGATGCTGCAGGATCAATACCCGCGTCCGGCTGCCCAAAGCAGGTATGAGCGCACACAGGCAATGATCGGTCGGACGCAGGCAGCGTTCGCAGCGGGCACGGGACATCGTCGGTTTCCTACAGTGGATTGAGCTGCGCTTTAAGCAGATCACGAAAGGTCTGAATCAGCGGCTCACGGCTGCGCCCGCGGCGCAGGATCATTGAGAACGGCGCCTGATAGCCAAAGGTTGCCGGCAGCAAGACCCGCAGGTGCCCGGAATCCACCCACGATTGCGCGTAGTGCTCGGGCAAGTAACCGATGTAGGCGCCGGACAGCACCAGAATCAGCTGCGCTTCCATACTCTCGACGGTCGCGGCGCTGTGCTTGAAGCCGTGACGGGCGAGTTCGGCCTGGCTCCAGTAGCCGCGTCCGACCATGCGCTGTTGAGTGATGACGGGCTCGGGAATGCGCCGCTCGGCATACAGCGCGTGGCGATTGCTGCAATACAGCCAGTGCTGCTCGCGGTACAGCGGCTGATAGAGCAGGCCGTTCATGCGCGTGGAAAACGATCCGATCGCCAGGTCCAGCCGGTTGTCCAGCACGCCCAGCTGCAGTTCGTAGGGGCTCATCACCGCAAGGTGCAAATGCACGGCCGGATGCTCCGCACTGTAGGCGCCGATGACTTCCGCAAAGGGCAATGCGCGGTCACTGACCGTCGAGTCCAGCACGCCGAGATTGAGCGTGCCGCGCAGCTCGCCCTTGAGCGCAGCGGCGTAGAGCTCGAAGCCTTCCAGTTCGCCGAGCAGGCGCAGGGTTTCCTGATGAAACAGCTCGCCCTTGCTGGTCAGGCTGAACCCGCCACGCCCACGATGACAGAGCACGATGCCGAGCGCGGCTTCAAGCTGGCTCATGTAGGTGCTGATCGCCGAGGTCGACAGATTGAGTTCTTGCTGAGCGCTGGCAAAGCCCTGATGGCGCACGACACAGGCGAAGATGCGCAGCAATTTGAGGTCGGGAAGCGCGCTGGGCATGGGGTTTCCAGGATGGTTTTCCGCGCAGCTTACCCGATACTTCAGGAATATCTGAACTAAGTATTTCGCCTGACGGATTGTTCGCGGCGGGTCCGGTCAACAGAATCAGGGCCATGCCGGAAGCTTGCTTCCGCCCCTTTTGCTTACCACCGATGAGGCATTCCCGTGGACAAGATTTTCCATCAACCACTGGGCGGCAACGAAATGCCGCGCTTCGCCGGCATCGCCACCATGATGCGCTTGCCGCACCTGCAAACTGCAGCCGGGCTGGACGCGGCGTTCGTCGGCGTGCCGCTGGACATCGGTACGTCCCTGCGCGCCGGCACCCGCTTCGGCCCACGGGAAATCCGCGCCGAATCGGTGATGATTCGCCCTTACAACATGGCCACCGGCGCCGCCCCCTTTGACTCGCTTTCAGTGGCGGACATCGGCGACGTGGCGATCAACACGTTCAACCTGCTGGACGCCGTGCGCATCATCGAAGAGGCCTACGACGGTTTTCTCGAGCACGGCATCATCCCGCTGACCCTCGGCGGCGATCACACCATCACGCTGCCGATCCTGCGCGCCATGAAGAAGAAACACGGCAAGGTGGGGCTTGTGCACATCGACGCCCACGCGGACGTCAACGATCACATGTTCGGCGAGAAGATCGCCCACGGCACCACCTTCCGCCGAGCGGTGGAGGAAGGTCTTCTGGATTGCGATCGGGTGGTTCAGATTGGTCTGCGTGCCCAGGGATATACCGCCGAAGACTTCAACTGGAGCCGCAAGCAGGGGTTCCGCGTGGTCCAGGCCGAGGAGTGCTGGCACAAGTCGCTGGCGCCGCTGATGGCCGAAGTGCGCGAGAAGGTGGGCGGCGGTCCGGTGTACCTGAGTTTCGACATCGACGGCATTGACCCGGCCTGGGCGCCGGGCACGGGTACGCCAGAGATCGGCGGGCTGACTACCATTCAGGCCATCGAAATCATCCGTGGGTGCCAGGGGCTGGACCTGATCGGCTGCGACCTCGTCGAGGTCTCGCCGCCCTACGACACCACCGGCAACACCTCGTTGCTGGGCGCCAATCTGCTCTACGAAATGCTCTGCGTGCTGCCCGGCGTCGCACACCGCTGACAGACCACATTTGAACCGCCGGCCCCTTCCCTGCTAAAGCCGGCCCCACAATGGGTGTGCGCTGTGTCAATAAGGCCAGGCGCGCTGCTTTCTAGTGGGACCGGCTTCAGCCGGGAAGAGGCCTGTATGAGCACCCTCAATTTTGCGGCGTAGCGCCTGACGCCTTCCCGGCTGAAGCCGGTCCCACATGTGTGCGCGGCATCGGGCGCGCCGTTCTTTCATTGCTCGCCGTTACAAAAAATCCGCACACACCTGCCATTCGTGTCTCGCCAACTTGGGCTAGCCTTAGTCCGAGACCGCCGACGTTGCGCATCGCAGCGCAGGTTTTCAGGGTGGTTGCTCACTGGGCATTTCTGCCACAACCCTCTGTTTTTTGATGTTGGGGTGATTACCACTTGAATCAAAGCAGAGGCCTGCCATGAAGCGAAGCGAAGTCAGACAACATGTCATCGACACAATCGGAAAGATTCTGGTCGACAAAACCCTGATTCAGGAAGAAGAGGACGTGACGCTGAGCGCGCTTGAGCTGGATGAAGCCGACTTCAACGAATTTTTTTCACTTCTGCAAAGCGACTTTGGCGTTGTCCTTCCGAATCAGATCAAGGCCGATATAGCAGCTATGTCCGCGCATTCACCCTACGGACAACTGACGCTGCAGGGCCTGGTTGACCTGATTCTCGTCGAGAAGAAACGCAGAACTCACCACTGACGGGCAATCGGGATCGATTTGGAAAAGCAACTGAATCATGCGGGAGAGGTGACCGAACGGTCGGGGAAAACAGAGCGGGCTATCGGGCGATAGCGCCGCTTTTTTTACACGTGTTACCGGGCACTCAACGGCGTGGACGACGACGCTCATCATCGTTGCTGCGCACGGGAATGGGTTGCAGCTTTGGCTTTTCAATCAACCCGAGCGCGACGCCTACATCGTGAAGCCATTCTTGCAATTTGCTGTTCATATAACGCCCCCTTCAGGGAAATACTCGGCAGCCAATGTCCGAACTGCCTGGAGCAGATCATAGTGCTAAGGCGCACTTTACGCCTGCTACCGAGTGTCGCGGCAGGAATTTTTCGCCTTGCATGACGATGTGACACTGCAAATCGGTCATTCGAAGCCATCACGCGACAAACGGCAGGGCCGTCAACCTGCCACCACGGGCGTCATCACCGCGCATTCATGGGCCTGGCGACGTCTGGCCAGCAGATAGAAGACCCCACCCCCCAGGAAACATCCTGTAAACCATGCAAAGTTCGCCATCGGCTGCAATGCCGGGATGAAGGTGATGGCAATGCCTGCCAGGGTTGCCAGCAACAGCGCCTTCACCGCCGTGTAATTCACCCCGCCGGTGTACCAGTAGCGTCCGGTCGGCCCATCGTTGAACAGCGCGTCGACGTCGATCTGTTGCTTTTTGATCACGTAATAATCCACCAGCAAGATGCCGAACAACGGCCCGATGAACGCTGCCAGCACGTCCAGCGTGTAGTGGATAACGGCGGGGTTGTTGAACAGATTCCATGGTGTGATGAAGATGGACGCCACCGCCGCGATCATCCCGCCTGCGCGCCAGCTGATCTTGCTGGGGGCGACGTTGGCGAAGTCGAACGCCGGCGACACGAAGTTGGCGACGATGTTGATGCCGATCGTCGCGGTCACGAAAGCAAATGCGCCAAGAAGCACAGCGATGTCATTGTCGATGCGCGCCACCGTGGCGATCGGGTCATGCAACATCTCGCCGAACACCGGCAACGTTCCCGAAACGATGACGACGGTGACCAGCGAGAAGGCCAGAAAATTGATCGGCAGCCCCCAGAAATTGCCGCGCCGTACTTCAGACATGCTCCGGCAGTAGCGACTGAAGTCGCCAAAGTTGAGCGTAGGACCCGAGAAGTAGGACACCACCAGCGCCGTGGCCATGATCACTTGGGAAAACGCCTCCCAGCCGGTCAGCGATTTTTCGGAGAGGGTGAAACTGATGTTGGCCCAGCCTGCCTTCCAGACAATCCAGCCCGCCAGGATGAACATCACGGCGTAGACCACAGGGCCGGCCCAGTCGATGAAGCGGCGGATCGAGTCCATCCCGGTCCAGAACACAGCTGCCTGTACCACCCAGAGCGCCAGGAAGCCGAACCAGCCGAGGTAAGACAAACCTGCAAAGTGCGGCTCTGCGTAGACCGACATCTGTGGGAAGAAGCGCAGCACCACGATGATCAACGCGCTGGACGCCAGGTACGTTTGCACCCCGTACCACGCCACCGCGATCAGACCGCGAATCACCGCCGGAATATTCGCACCGAACACGCCGAAGGCCAGACGGCAGATCACCGGATAGGGCACGGCGGCCTGCTGACTCGGCCTGGCCAGCAGGTTGGCGATCACCTGAATAATGCAGATACCCGCCAGCAGCGCGATCAGCACCTGCCAGCTCGCCAGCCCGAGGGCAAAAAGGCTGGCCGCGAAGACGTAGCCGCCCACGCTGTGCACGTCACTCATCCAGAACGCGAAAATGTTGTACCAGGTCCATTTCTGCGGCACGGGGCCCAGGTCCTCGTTGTACAGCCGGGGGCTGTAGCCCTTCGGCAATGGCTCGGTCATCGCATTTCTCCCTCATAAGGACGAAGCGGCTCCCGGCATCACACGTGCACACACTGCGTACGGGAGCGCGTGTGGGTTGTATACGAAACAGGAGGCAGAATGCGTGCCATTGCCGAAGTGACGCGCTTGCAAGACGCCAAGACACCGGGTTTCGGCAGCCGATGAGGCCAAAATGTCAGATTTTCAAAGAGGGGCTTGCAGACGCCGCGCCTGCCCGCAGTGCACCGTGACCAAAGTCGGTGCATTTTTAACGGGCAGGAAATGGGCTGATGGATGAACGAGAACGTGTATACGATTAGCGCGGGCTTTGGTTCAACTTATAAGCCCTGGCCTCATCACCTCCCCTTCGATTAACGCCCGCAATCACTCCGGCAGCTGGGCCAGTCCATCCGGGTCGGTCATTGCCCGCTCCAGCAGATCCGCCGGCAGACTCTTGCTGGCCCGCGCGCCCAGCAGCTTGAGCTGTTCGCTGCGGCTGACCAGATTGCCGCGCCCCTCGACGAGCTTGTTGCGCGCGGCGCCGTAGGCCTTGTCCAGCTGCTGAAGGCGGTTGCCGACTTCGTCCAGGTCCTGGATGAACAGCACGAACTTGTCATAGAGCCACCCTGCCCGTTCGGCGATCTCCCGCGCATTCTGGCTCTGCCGCTCCTGCTTCCACAGGCTGTCGATGACCCGCAGCGTTGCCAGCAGCGTGGTCGGGCTGACAATCACGATATTGCGGTCGAACGCCTCCTGAAACATGTTCGGCTCGGCCTGCAACGCTGCAGAAAACGCCGCCTCGATCGGCACGAACAGCAAAACAAAATCGAGACTGTGCAGCCCCTCAAGGCGTTTGTAGTCCTTGCCGGACAGGCCTTTGACGTGATTGCGCAGGGACAGCACGTGCTGTTTCAGCGCCGCCTGGGAAATCACCTCATCGTCGGCTGACACGTACTGTTGATAGGCCGTCAGGCTGACCTTCGCGTCCACCACGACCTGCTTGTCGCCGGGCAGCATGATCAGAACGTCGGGCTGGAAGCGCTCGCCGTCGGGGCCTTTCAGGCTGACCTGAGTCTGATACTCCCGGCCCTTTTCAAGTCCGGCATGTTCGAGCACCCGCTCCAGAATCAATTCGCCCCAGTTGCCCTGGGTCTTCTGCCCCTTCAACGCACGGGTCAGGTTGTTGGCTTCGTCGCTCAGGCGCAGGTTGAGCTGCTGCAAGCGCTCCAGCTCCTTGCTCAGGGAGAAACGTTCGCGGGCTTCGTTCTGATAACTCTCTTCTACGCGCTTTTCGAACGACTGGATGCGTTCCTTGAGCGGGTTGAGCAACTGCCCCAACTGCTGCTGACTGGTTTCGGCAAAGCGCTGCTCGCGTTCATCGAAAATCTTGCCGGCCAGCTCCGCAAACTGCGCACGCAGCTCATCGCGGGAGCCTTGCAGGTCGGTGAGGCGCTGCTGGTGACTTTCCTGCTGTTCACGCAGCTCGGCGCCCAGCGAGGCGCACTGGGCGTCGAGTCGACGCAGTTCGGCTTCTCTGACGGCCCGTTCGCGCCCCCAGTCTTCCTGGGCCTCGCGCGCACCCTCATGCTGTTGGCGCAGCAATTCCACTTCCCGGCGCAGGGCCGCCAGGTCCGCCTGCTTGACCGCATTGGCTTGGGCAAGGTCGCTGATCTCGTCGCGACTGGCGTCGAGCTGGGCATTCAAGCCATCCTGGGCCATCTGCGCATTGCTCAAGCGCTCGTCGAGCAACGCGGTGTCCGCTTCCCGTTGCGCCAGACGCCGCTGCAACTGCCACGCCAGCCCCAACAAAGGCACCGCTGCCACCGCCAAACCCAGCAACAGGCTGGTTAACTCAAACACCATAAAATCCAGACTCCGACATTCATGCAGACCGCATTATGCGCAGAAGCAGGCTCGACGTCCGATCCGGGTAAATCAGTGCCTCGGAAAAAGAAAACCGCCAGCGGGTGCTTCAAGAGCGCCGCGATAGAGCCGGCGCTTGGGACAATCCACAGAACCTGTGGATAACTCAGTGGACAACACCCCTTAAGCTCTCGCAAACGCACGTAGAATGGGGCCTGCGTTCAAACTGACGATTTTTTCACCAGCGTAAAAAAACGATGGTTTTCATTGACTTAATAATTCGTTGCATTAAATCAAGCGCTTAGCGGCCGACGTGACAGTGACATGACAGATACCTTTCGCAATGTGCACAAGTTGATTTCGTCTGTTCATAAGCCCGTTTCGACAGCCCCCATCGCCAGTGGAAATTCTCGGGAATAAGGCACTGGGCCACCTTTTCTGCCCGATATGCTGTACGCTCTTTCGCCCGCTTTCCGGCATACGTCTGCCTTATTGCAAATCAGTGCTTGCTTTGCCCCAGCGACTCCATTAGCATCGCCGCCGTTAGTACCAAGCTGAAAGTCAATTCTGATCGAACAAATCCCCCAATCCCGGTTCGCCAACTGAGCGAACGGATTGAAAAAAGGGATCGATCACCTCGATGGTTTCCAGACATGAACTCACACGACCTGCCGTCAAAACGGAGGGGTGTGTAAAACATTCATGCTCTACCCAACCAGCCTGCAAATTGATCAGGATCTTCACCTCGAGCATCGAACCTTAGCTCTTGTTGTGTTGCCTGCCCTCCTAAGTACCTACCAGTCAGCCCCGCGCCACACTTTAAACGCGCTCAACTGGCTGCTTTTGTTCCAGACAGGTTCTGCGCCCTGCCCTTGACTCGCATTCGAGCATCGGTCCGCGTTTACTGGAACGTTTTAATTTTGCGCGCCTTTTATTGCGTGTCGATTCAGGAAACACCCATAACATGACTACCCATATCCAGACTCAAAACGCTATTCGTACACTGACCAACGCTTTTGCTCCAATGAACTGCCTGATCATGGCAGCACGCAAAGGCTGCTTCAGCTTCACCATCGTCAACGAGCACGGTATCGCCCGCCACAGCGAGCGTTTGTATCCGGATCAATACTCCAGCGACGCTCCGCTGCAGGCTGTGATCGACCGTACGCGTCAGGCCTTGGTTGCCTGATATGGCTGCCTGATATGGCTGCCTGACACCGTTGCCTGATACCGTCCGTCGGTTAATATCGCTGCATCGACAAGGCCTCACCCGATAACGGTGGGGCTTTTTTGTGTCTGTTTTACTTACATAAAAAGCGACAGCTGCAGTAATGAATACCGGTCAACGTGGTGACGCTGCGCGGGAACTGACCGTAAAACAGACCTTTACACCGCAAATATCACACTACACTTCAAGTCAGCGGCTCCGGTCGCTGCCGGTGGGCCCACTCCATCCCTGCTGCCAAGCGCCAGGGCCTGCCGACTCATCAACTCCCCGAGGGTGTTATGGGAATCGCCGCCAGTGAACTGTGTCGCTATGTCATCCGCCCGACACTCGTCTACCTCGGCCGACACAATCGAGCGGCCGAATCCCTGCTGCTGGGCGTCGCCGCCAGCCAGTCCGCGTTAGGCGCCGAGCTGGACAACCCACGCGGCCACGGGCTTTACAGCATCGCCGACACCCAGCACCGCCAGTTGTGGGATCACTACCTCGCCCGCGATCCGGACCTTGCCAGCCTGGTTCGAGGCCTGGCCAGCCAGCACGCGTTTCTCACCGGCCCCGATCTGGAACTGACCGTCAACCTGCGCTACTCGACCGCCATTGCCTGGTTGATGGTCGAAGCGAGCCATATGTCGCTGCCGGATGCCGATGATTCGCTGGCGATGGCGCGGATGTGGCGCGAGGTATTTCAACCCGGCGGTCAACTGCAGGATTTCACCCTGGCTTGGCAAACATGGGTCAGCCCCTTGTTTCAGCCCTCTACGGCCATTTCGTGACCGATCGGTATTCAACAAAAAACCTGCGAACTTTCCGGATTGTCCTACAAAAACCGCTCTAAATAGGCTGATTCGGGCTATGGCGCGGGGGCGGAAATATTGGTAATTTCCGCGCGGTGATCAACAAGGAGTTCTAACAATGAAAAAAACAATGATCAAATCCAGCCTCAGTCTCGCCATCACTCTTGCCTCCACCCAGATTTTTGCATCCGGCTTTGCCCTGAATGAGCAAAGCATCAGCGGCATGGGGACCGGTTTTGCGGGCCGTACCTCTTCTGTCGATGACGCCAGCATCGTGTACGGCAACCCGGCCGGCATGTCGCGCCTCAAGCGCGCTCAGGCGACCGTGGGGGTCGCCGCAATCGATGCCTCCACCGACATTACCGACACCAGCGGGCGCAGCACCGGCTCGAACAAAGGCGACATGGTGCCTTTCATCGCCGTACCGATGGGTTTCTACGTGAACCCGGTCGACGAGCACTGGGCGTTCGGCTTCGGTGTCTACGCGCCATTCGGCCTGGTCACCGACTATGAAGACAACTTCCAGGGCCGCAACTTCGGCAGCAAGAGCATCGTCAAGGTCGTGACCTTCCAGCCGACCGTCAGCTACGCCTTCAACGACAAGGTATCGATCGGTTTCGGTCCGACCATCAACCGTATTTCCGGCGCGCTGGAATCGGCACTCAATGTCAGCCCGCTGCTGGGCGCCCGTACCGGCGACGGCCGCGTGCAGGTCAAGGGCGATGACGTCGGCTACGGTTTCAACGCCGGTATCCTGGTGCAAGCCACCGATACCACCAGCGTTGGCCTGACCTACCACTCCAAAGTGACCTACAAGCTTGAAGGCCACACCGAAGTGACCCCGGGTGCAGGCGTGCCTTCGGCCATCCTGCCGGGCGGTCGCTATGACGCCAAGCTGAACATCGATACACCGGAAACCGTCGACTTCTCCGTCACTCAGAAAATGAACGACGCCTGGAAGCTGTACGCCGGTGCAACGTGGACGCGCTGGAGCCGTCTGGAAGACATCACTGTTCAAAACTCCGGCATTACGCCGGTGTCTCGTCGCGACGCTACTCAGTCTCTGGTCGGCACCATCAAGGAAGAGCAGAACTGGCACGACACCTGGGCCTACGCCGTGGGTACGTCGTATCAGTTGAACAAGCAGTGGGTGCTGCGTACCGGTCTGTCGTTCGACCAGTCGCCGACCAACAACGAAAACCGCTCGCCGCGCATCCCGACAGGCGATCGCACGATCTTCAGTCTGGGCGCCGGTTACAGCCCGACCGACGACATCACCATCGATGTGGCCTACTCCTACTTGCAGGAAGAGAAGGTCAAGGTCGCCGACGCGAACGCGCTGGGCCAAAGCTACAACGCCAAGTACGACAACAGCGCCAACGGTTTCGGCGTGGGCATGACATACCGCTTCTGATGCAGTGGGCGGGACAGGCCGATCACCTGTCCGCCCTACAGAAAACCCCGCAGCCAGCGATGGATGCGGGGTTTTTCGTTGTGGCCCGTCTGCTTTGCGTCAGCGCGTTTTTACGGTTTGGAGGCGATAGCCTTCTCGATGGCTGAAATCAGCTCGGGATCGTCCGGTGCGGTCTTGCTGGAGAAGCTGGCAACCACGTTGCCTTTGCGGTCGACCACGTATTTATAGAAGTTCCAGCTTGGCGCGCTGCTCTGCCTGGCAAGCACCTTGAACAGGTTGATGGCGTCGGCGCCACGCACCGGCTGCGGCTCGGTCATGGTGAAGGTCACGCCGTAGTTCACGTAGCAGACCTTGGCGGTTTCGTTAGCGTCTTTGGATTCCTGCAGAAAGTCATCAGAAGGCACGCCGAGGACTTCCAGCCCCTCGCTTTTGAAGCGCTGATTGAGGGCTTCAAGGCCTTTGAACTGCGGCGCGAAGCCACAGAAGCTTGCGGTGTTGACCACCAGCATCGGCTTTCCGGCGAACTGTTTGCACAGGTCGATCTCCTGTTTCGCCCGCAGCTTGGGCAGCTCGCCCTGCAGCAGTGGCGGGCAATCGGCGGCCGCGGTGGCGCCACTGAGGGCAAGCAGAAGCAAAGGCGCGTGAATCCAGCGAAGGGCCATGGTGACGTCCATTCATGAGCGGGCAGGAAAGGTGGAGCTGTCGCTACGCTACTCCGCCGCGCGATGTATGCCTAGCGCGCCACAGAAACGTGGCTATTAGCTGGCTTTTCGGTCGCCATGAACGCCCGCTGGATCGCCTGGGGCGGCTCGCCGAAGTTGCGCAGAAACGCCTGGCGCATCCTTTCTCGATCGCCGAAGCCGGTTTCCCGGGCCACCACTTCGATGGGGTGCCGACTGGTTTCCATCATCGCCCGCGCGACTTCCACCCGCAGGCATTCGATGGCTTTGGCCGGGGTTTGGCCGGTTTCCTCGCGAAACACCCGACTGAACTGGCGGGGGCTCAAGCGGGCAATGGCCGCCAGCGCGTCTATTGAAAGATCGCTTTTGAGGTTCTCGCGGGCATAGGCCAGCACCAGTTGCACACGATCGGACTTGGGGTCCAGCTCCAGTAACGTCGACAACTGGGAATGCTCGCTGCCGCGCCGCTGATAAATCACCAGCTTGCGCGCGACCTGCCGGGCGATGTCGGCGCCGAGGTCGTTCTCGACCATCGCCAGTGCGAGATCAAGCCCGGCGCTCATGCCCGCGCCGGTCCAGATCTGGCCGTCCACGGTGAACAGTTTGTCGTCCTCGACGCGAATGTTCGGGTAGCGCTTGCGAAACTCCGGGGCGTGAATCCAGTGCATGGTCGCGCGCTTGCCATCGAGCAGGCCCGCTTCGGCCAGCACAAACCCGCCTGTGCACAGCGACGCCACGCGACGCGATTGAGCCGACGCGGTGCGCACGAACTCAAGCAGGCTGGGGGTGGGCAATTGCAGGTCCATGTAGCCGCTGACAATGATGGTGTCGTAACCGTCGGGCTGCAATGGCGTGGTGTTGACCGAGAAGCCTTCGGACGACATGACCGCCCCGCCGCTTTCGGACACCAGATGAAAGGAATACGCCGCCTCGCCCTGCATCAGGTTCGCGCAGGTCAGCACGGAACCGACCGACAGACTGAGGGACTGAAATTGCGGGTACACCACCAGCGCAACGCTATGCATGACACCTCTCCGGTTGGTCCGGAACACCATGGATAAATCTTCGATTAGCTAGCGTAGCGGGTTTGTAGGAGCGTGGCTTGTCCCGCGATCTGGCGCGCAGCGGCAGCAAGTCTGCTTACGGACTTTCTGGCACACCGCCGCGCGGGATTTTGCTGCCGGTTCCCGGCAGATCGCGGGACAAGCCACGCTCCTACTCCTACTCCTACTCCGCACGCCGGCGGCAGGACACTGCATCAATCCCACATCAGCGCCAACGTCACCAGCACCAGGGTTTCGAGCAGTTCAAGCATCGCGCCGGCGGTGTCGCCGGTGCTGCCGCCCAGACGTTGCATCATCACCCGGCGCAGCCAGAAGAAACCGCCCGTGGAAACGACCAGCACCCACGCCGCCGCGCCGCCACCGATGAGCACGCAGACCACCGCCACCGCTGCCAGCACCTGCACCCCGACCTTGCGCGGCAGATGATCGGCCAGCGCCTGGCCCAGCCCGCCGGCGCGCACATATGGCGTGTTCAGAAACAGTGCCAGCATCGCCGCGCGGCCTATCACCGGCGCCAGCAGCAGGCCAATGCCCGTGTGCGCTTCAATCAACGCCAGCACAGCGCTGAATTTCAACAGTAACACCACCACCAGCGTCACCACCGCAATCGGGCCGCTGCGCGGGTCTTTCATAATGAGCAGCGTGCGTTCACGGTCGCCGAATCCACCGAGCCAGGCGTCCGCGCTGTCGGCCAGGCCGTCCAGGTGCAGCCCACCACTGAGCATCACCCACGCCGCCAGCAGCAGGGCGGCATGCAACAGGGTCGGCGCGCCGTCGAGCAGGTGATTCAGCGCCATCAACAGCACGCCGAACAGCAACCCCACCAGCGGGTAGAACAGCAGCGAACGTCCCGATTCCTGGGGCGTCGGCATGCCCGGCAGGCGAATCGGCAGACTGCTGAGGAACTGCAAGGCGATCCAGAACGGCAGCATTTAAACCTCCGTCAACTCACCGTCGGCCTGGACATCGAGGCCGAACATACAGCCGTGTGCCACCGTGACCTGCAGCAATTGCTCACGGGGCAGACCGCGGGCGCGGGCCAACAGCAGACGCATCACCCCGCCATGGCTGATCAGCAGAATGCGCTGTCCGTCATACGCCCGCTGCACCCGCTCAACGGCAGCCAACACGCGAGTGGCAAACGCCTCAACCGGCTCACCGTTGGGTGGCGTAAACCCGTACGGATCCTCCCAGAAGCGGCCCAACCCGGCAGCATCGGTTTCCATCAACTGCGCAGGGCTCTGCCCTTCCCAGTCACCGAAATGCAGTTCCTGAAGACCGGCTTCCAACTCCACGGGCAAGCCCAGTCGCTCGGCCAGCTCGTCGGCGAAGCGGGCGCAGCGTTGCAGCGGCGAGCTGACGATGCGGTCCCAGGGGCCACGATCAATCACCGCCGCGCGCATCTGCTGCCAGCCGGTGTCGGTCAGCGCATCGTCAATACTGCCGCGCAGGCCGCCGCCGAATTCGGTTTCGCCGTGGCGCAACAGGTCAAGATGCAAGGTCATGCCGGGCGGTCTGCCACGGCGGCTTCAGCGAAGGTCGCCATGCCGTTATGCAGCTCACAGGCCAGACGCAACAACGGCACCGCGAGCGCCGCGCCACTGCCTTCGCCCAGACGCAATCCCAAGTCCAGCAACGGCTCGGCCTGCAGCGCGTCCAGCACCAGACGATGGCCCGGCTCGGCGCCACGATGGCCGAAAAACAGCCACTCCCGGCACGACGGATTGATGCGCACCGCCACCAGCGCCGCCACGGAACAGATAAAGCCATCGACCAACACGACGATGCCCTCCTGCGCACAGGCCAGGTAGGCGCCGACCAGCGCCGCCACTTCAAACCCCCCGAGGGCGCGCAGACTGGCCAGGGCGTCACCGACGGCGTCGGCGTGCAGCCGCAGGGCCCCCTCGATCACCTGGGCCTTGTGGCTCACGCCCTCGGCATCCAGACCGGTGCCGGGGCCGACCAGCAAGGTGGCCGGACAATCGAGCAGCGCGCAGGCCAGCGCACTGGCGACGGTGGTGTTGCCGATGCCCATTTCGCCGCCGATGAACAGCTGAGTACCTGCGGCCTTGGCGCGCAACACGCTGTCGCGACCGCCTTCGAGGGCGGCGTGCAGTTGCGCCTCCGTCATCGCCGGGCCGTGGGCAAAATTTGCGGTGCCCGGGCCAAGATTGAGGTGGCGCACACCCGGCAGGTCCAGCGGCGCAACCGTGCCCAGATCGACCACGTCCAGCTGCGCGGACAGTTGCCGGGCCAGCACGCTGATGGCCGCGCCGCCCATGATGAAGTTGTGCAGCATCTGCCCGGTCACTGCCTGCGGGTACGCCGAAACCCCTTCCGCGACCACGCCGTGGTCACCAGCAAAAATCGCGATCCAGACCTCATCGACCTTCGGCTTCGGACGACCCTGCAGGCCGGCCAGTTGCACCGCGACGTGCTCCAGACGGCCCAGTGAGCCGGTCGGTTTGGTCAGTTGCTGCTGCCGGGCCATCGCGTCGTCGCGGCTGGCGTGATCGACGTCTCGGGCAGGCGCGAGCCACCAGGCGTTACTCATAGTGCGGGTCCTTTCAGGGTCATGGGCAGTCCGGCGACGGTAAACACCACGCGATGGCAGCGTTCGGCCAGCGCCTGATGCAGCCAGCCGGCTTCATCGACATAACGACGGGTCAGCTCACCGAGGGGCACGACGCCGAGCCCGGTTTCGTTGCTGACAAAAATGATCTCGCCCGGCCGTTCAGCCAGGCCATCGAGCAAGGCTTCACGCTCTTGAGCCAGGCGCTGCGGATCGTTCAGCATCAGCAGATTGGTCAGCCACAGGGTCAGGCAGTCCACCAACAGGCAGCGGCCCTCCCCGGCGTTTTCCCGGAGCACGCGGGCCAGTTCGACAGGTTCTTCGATCAGCCCCCACTCCGCCGGACGACGCTCGCGGTGCAAGGCGACGCGCTGGTTCATTTCGCCGTCGAGGGGCTGACTGGTAGCGATATAGATGACGTCGAGGCCGCTGTCGCTGGCGAGTTTTTCAGCCAGCCGACTTTTGCCGGAACGCGCACCGCCGAGGATCAATTGCAGCATCAGAGTTGCTCCAGGCCGCAGAGCTCACGCAGCAGTGTGCCGTCCAGGTGGGTTTCCACCAGATCGGCGAGGCGTTCGATGTCGCGCTCGCGCAAAGCGTGGTAATCGACCGACTGCACATTCTGCAGCCCCGCCCATCGCAGCAAGGCGCTGCTCGACGCCGGGTTCTCGAACAGACCGTGCAGGTAGGTGCCGAGCACTTGGCCATCAGGGCTGCACGCGCCATCGCAGCGGCCGTCGGCGAGCTGGACCAGTGGACGTTCCAGCGCCGCGCCGGTGGTCACGCCCGCATGAATCTCGTAGCCGATGACGTCGGCGTCTTCGAGGGTCAGGCGACCGCTGACGTTGCGCAGTTGCTTCTCTTCTTCCAGCACCGTGCTCAGGGCCAAGAGCCCCAGGCCCGGGCTTGACCCGGCAGCGCCTTCGAGCCCCAGCGGGTCATGCAACTGCTCGCCGAGCATTTGCAGGCCACCACAGATGCCCAGCACGTTGCCGCCGTAACGCAGGTGGCGGTTGATGGCGGTGTCCCAGCCATTGGCGCGCAGATACGCGAGATCGCTGCGAACGCTTTTCGAGCCGGGCAGGATGATCAGGTCAGCACCAGGAATCGTCTGCCCCGGCCCGACGAATTGCAGATTGACCTGGGGGTGCAGGCGCAGCGGGTCGAAGTCGGTGTGGTTACTGATGCGCGGCAACACCGGCACGATGACGTTGAGCACCTGCTCGGCCTTGTCGGCCTGACGCTGGTCGAGGCCGTCTTCGGCTTCCAGGTGCAGGTCCATCACGTAGGGCAGCACGCCGACCACCGGTTTGCCGGTGCGCTGTTCGAGCCAGTCGAGGCCGGGCTGAAGCAGCGCGATGTCGCCGCGAAAGCGATTGATGATGAAGCCTTTGATCCGCGCCTGTTCGCTGGGCGACAGCAATTCCAGGGTGCCGACCAGATGGGCAAACACCCCGCCGCGATTGATGTCCGCCACCAACAGCACCGGGCAATCCACCGCTTCGGCAAAGCCCATGTTGGCGATGTCGCCGGCACGCAGGTTGATCTCTGCCGGCGACCCGGCGCCTTCGACCATCACCACCGGCCAGCCTTCGCTGAGGCGACGATGGGAGGCGAGTACGGCCTGCATGGCGATGGCTTTGTAGTCGTGGTAGGCGACGGCGTTCATGGTGGTCACGGCGCGACCGTGGATGATCACTTGCGCGCCGGTGTCGCTGTTGGGTTTGAGCAGCACCGGGTTCATGTCGGTGTGGGGTTCGAGGCCGCAGGCCTGGGCTTGCACGGCCTGGGCGCGGCCGATCTCGCCGCCGTCGGCGGTCACTGCGCTGTTCAGCGCCATGTTCTGCGGCTTGAACGGCACGGTGCGCACGCCCTGACGGGTCAGCCAGCGGCACAGCGCCGTCACCAGCGTGCTTTTGCCGGCGTCGGAGGTGGTGCCCTGAACCATCAGGGTTTTGCCGAGTGTCATGGGCGCTCCCGGGAGAATTCGCTCAGCGCCTGCTCCAGACGCTGC
Organism: Pseudomonas sp. AK106; assembly: GCF_053903055.1. Classification (NCBI taxonomy): domain Bacteria; kingdom Pseudomonadati; phylum Pseudomonadota; class Gammaproteobacteria; order Pseudomonadales; family Pseudomonadaceae; genus Pseudomonas; species Pseudomonas sp. AK106. The sequence continues at coordinate 1,545,699 of NZ_CP096426.1, read as the reverse complement.
CAATCCGCTTCTTCGCGGGGCAGGCCGAAACGCAGGCTGCTGTTGTGGGTGAAGATGCGCAGGAGGATGCCCCGCTGTGCGCAGAATTCGTAAAGCGCTTCCGCCAGCGGCGTGATCAACCACTGGAACAGCGCGCAACCGCCCTTGGGCGCGAAGCCGTGGCGATTGAGCACGTCCACCAGACGCTGGCTGGCCTGCTCGGTGCGCTGACGCTGGCGTTGATGGCCGGCGACATCGTTGAGACAGGCCTGACCGATGATCCGCGTCGGCCCGCTGACCGACCAGGGCCCGATCTGCCGCGCCATGACTTTGAGAAAGCGCGGCTCCGCCAGCACAAAACCCAGGCGCACACCGGCCAGGCCGAAAAACTTGCCGAACGAGCGCAGCACGATCAGGCCCGCGCGCTGGGTGTACGCCGCCAGGCTCAACTCCGGCGTATTGTCCATAAACGCTTCGTCCACCACCAGCCAAGCGCCGCGCTGGGACAGACGCGCGTGCCATTCCAGCAGGCGTTCGGGCGGCAGGCTCAGGCCGGTGGGGTTATTCGGGTTGACCACGACGAGCACATCGAGGGTGTCGATGAACCGCTCCACTTCGTGCTCCAGCACTTCGCGCACCAGAAAACCGGTGTTGCGCCAGGCCTCGGCGTGCTCGGCGTAGCACGGCGACAGCACGCCCACCTTGCCCGCCTGACGCAGACGCGGCAGCGCCTGGATCGCCGCTTGGGAACCGGCCACCGGCAGCACGTCCGTGGCGCCGTAGTAGCGACGGGCAGCGATTTCCAGGCCGTCATCGGTTTCCGGCAAACGCGCCCATGCCGCTTCGGGGATCGCAGGGATCGGCCACGACCACGGCGAAATCCCGCTGGACAGGTCGAGCCAGTCCGCCTCATCGATGCCGTATTTCAGGACTGCGCCACGCAATCGGCCGCCATGTTCAAGCATAAAATTCTGTCCCCAGACACAAGATCAGCAACCACAGCCACACGCCGCGCTGCACCAGTTGCCAACCGCGATCAATAGAGTCAGCGTCCGCCGGCACGCCTTCGCCCAAGGTCGCGCGCTCATGCAGTTCGCCGTGATAAATCGCCGGACCACCCAGTTCGACGCCCAACGCACCGGCACCGGCCGCCATCACCGGGCCTGCGTTCGGGCTGTCCCACTTCGGGGCCTGGGTGCGCCAGCAACGCAGGGCCAGTCGGGTGTTGCCCAGCAGCGCGTAGGTCAACGCCACCAAGCGCGCGGGAATGTAGTTAAGCAGGTCGTCGATTTTCGCCGCCGCCCAGCCGAAGCGTTCGAAGCGCTCGTTGCGATAGCCCCACATGGCGTCGAGGGTGTTGCTCAGGCGGTAGAGCACGACGCCCGGAGCGCCCAGCACGACGAACCAGAAAATCGCCGCAAACACTGCGTCGCTGCCGTTCTCGAGTACCGATTCCGTGGCCGCACGGGCCACTTCAGTGCTGTCCAGCTCGGAGGTCTGGCGACTGACCAGGTAACCGACCCGGCGGCGCGCCTCGTCCAGATTGTCGCTGCGCAACGCCTGGGCAACCGGCTCGACGTGCTCGCCCAGACTGCGCAGGCCCAACGCGCAGTAAAGCGCCAGTACGTCCACCAGCCAGCCAACGAACGGCAGCCAGCTGAGTAACGTGGCGATCAGGGTCAGCGGAATGACGGCGATGAACCATGCGCTCACGCCATGGCTGCGCCAGCCCCGGCCGGCGACGTTCAGGCGCTGTTCGATACGTTCGGCGAAACGGCCGAACGCCACCAGCGGGTGGTTCCGTTTTGGCTCGCCGAGCAGCGCGTCCAGCGCGACTCCGGCGACGCTCAATAACGCCACACTCATGCAATCACTCCCCATGTGTTCTCGTAGACCAGCTCTTGCAACGCGCGCGGCTGCGCCCAGCCTTCCATCACCAGCATCGGCGCCGGGTAGAATTCCTTCACAGGGCCCAGGCACAAAATCGCCAGGGGTTTCGAACCGGCTGGCATCTGCAGCAGATCGGCCAGGGCCTGGGGGTCGAACAGCGACACCCAACCCATGCCGAGGCCTTCGGCACGCGCCGCCAGCCAGAGGTTTTGAATGGCGCACGACAGCGAAGCCATGTCCATCTCCGGCAGGGTGCGGCGGCCGAAGATATGTTTGTCGCGGTCATCCATCAACGCGGCGACCAACACTTCGGCGCAATCGCTGATGCCCTCGACTTTCAGCTTCATGAAATCGTCAGACCGCTCGCCCAAAGCTTCAGCGGTGCGAACGCGCTCCTCCTCCACCTGCGCCTGAATCTGCGCGCGCAAGGCCGGGTCGGTGATGCGCAGAAAGCGCCACGGCTGCATCAGGCCAACGCTCGGTGCGTGGTGTGCGGCTTCGAGCAGACGGGCCAGCAACTCCGGCGCGACCGTGCCACCGCAGAAGTGGCGCATGTCGCGCCGTTCGGCAATGGCGCGGTAAACGGCAGCGCGTTCGGGGTCGGTGAAGGTGTGGTCAGTCATAGGAGCGGGCTCATGGCAAAAACAGCGCCGCCATCGCCTGGGGATTCGAGGGGAAGTAGAAGTGCACGTACGACGCAGTCATGCGCCCTTCCCGGTACACCGCTTCGGCACCGCGCCCGCCATTGGGGCTGAGGCCGCGGGCGATGGGGGTCAGTTCGGTGCTGGTCAGGGAATGGTGATAGGTGTGGCCACGCAGCGTGCCTTCCGGCAGCTCGACCGATTGCAGGGCCAGGGCTGCCAGACGCTTCTGCATCACGGCTTCACCCTTGAGCAAGCCCACCCCTTCGGCGCGCTGGCCGTCGACATCGGTCAAGGCATCGAGCAGGTACAACATGCCGCCGCATTCGGCGAGCAGGGGTTTGCCAGCGGCGTGGTGCGCACGAATCGCGGCGAGCATGCTGTGGTTTTCGGCCAGCGCCGTGTGATGCAATTCCGGGTAGCCGCCGGGTAGATACAGGCTGTCGGCGTCGGGTAATTCCCGGTCGCGGAGCGGCGAGAAGAACGACAGTTCGGCGCCCATCTCTCGTAGCAGGTCAAGGCTGGCACCATAGAAAAATGCGAACGCCTCGTCGTGGGCGATGGCGATTTTCACGCCGGTCAGCAACGGCTCGGCGGGAACGAAGTCGGGCGCGGTGAAGGTCACGGCCGGCGGCAACGTAGCGTCGCAGGTGCTGGCCAGCGCGTTGGCAGCAGTGTCGAGGCGCATGTCCAGATCATTCAGTTCACTGGCCTGAACCAGGCCGAGGTGCCGGCTGGGCAGCTCAATGCCGGTTTCACGGGACAGCGCGCCGTACCAGCGCAGGCCTTCGGTCAGGCTGCCTTCCAGCAACTGCGCGTGGCGCACGGTGCCGACGCGATTGGCCAGCACGCCGGCAAACGGCAGATCCGGCTGATACCGCGCCAGTCCCAGCGCCAGTGCGCCGAAGGTCTGGGCCATGGCCGTGCCGTCGATTACCCCGAGCACCGGCACGCCAAAACGCCGGGCCAGGTCCGCGCTGGACGGGGTGCCGTCGAACAAGCCCATGACGCCTTCGATGAGGATCAGGTCGGCCTCCGCGGCGGCTTCCCACAACAGGCGCCGACTTTCGTCCTCGCCGATCATCCACATGTCCAGCTGGTACACCGGATGGCCGCTGGCGCGCTCGAGGATCATCGGGTCGAGAAAGTCCGGCCCGCATTTGAACACGCGCACCTTGCGGCCCTGATTGCGATGCAAGCGGGCCAGTGCGGCGGTGACGGTGGTTTTGCCCTGACCGGATGCAGGGGCGGCGATCAATACTGCCGGGCAGTGCCGCGGTGGGCGCTCACTCACAGCTCGATGCCTTTCTGCGCCTTGATGCCGGACTGAAAGGCATGCTTGACCACGCCGATTTCGGACACGGTGTCGGATAGGTCGATCAATTCCTGCTTCGCCCCGCGACCGGTGACGATCACGTGCTGCATCGGCGGACGTGCCTGCAGGTCGCTCAGCACCTGCTCCAGGTCCAGATAGCCGTGCTTGAGGGCGATGTTCAGCTCATCGAGCACGACCATGCCGATGGAGGCGTCCTTGAGCATTTCACGGGTCACGGCCCAGGCGGATTCGGCGGCGGCAATGTCACGCTGGCGGTCCTGGGTTTCCCAGGTGAAGCCCTCGCCCATCACGTGGTAACGCACTTGTTCAGGGAAGCGGCGGAAGAACAGCTCTTCGCCGGTGCTGTGCCGGCCTTTAATGAACTGCACGACGCCGCACTGCATGCCGTGGCCCATGGCGCGGGCAAGCATGCCGAACGCCGAGCTGCTCTTGCCTTTGCCGTTACCGGTCAGGACCAGCAGCAACCCGCATTCATTGGGCGCGCTGGAAATGCGCTCGTCCATCACCGCCTTTTTGCGCAGCATGCGCGCCAGGTGGCGTTCGTCACGTTCGGGGGATTCGCTCATCTCAGCTCTCCGCTTGAGGGCAAGTGTGGCAAACGGAGGGCACAGGCAAAGACTGTCAGCAGGCACTGGGCAAAACCCGGCCTGCAGCAGAGCATCGCCCTCCGTGATGCTTTTCGATGGATCAGGCCGGTCTCCGGACTCACGAGTTGCCACAACCGTGGCAGGCCAGGCGCCTTCCCATGTTCAGCGAACACAGTGGCATTGTGCGTGGCTTTGACTCATCTACCGTTGCGGAGGCAGCGCCGGAATTGATCACACGAGCAATCGCACCGGCTTCCCTGTTTCACCCTGCGGACCTGACGGGTCCCGGGCACCTGAAACATGGCGCGAAGGTTAGAGGGTTGACTCGGGAGCGTCAATCGAACCGTAGGCAGACCGCCTCCGGCTAAACGGGATTTCACCCTGAAAGGCATACGTGCTCACCCAGCAACAGCGGATGAGCACATTGCTCAGGAAGTCGCTATTGCCTGGCGAGGTTCGATGGCTGGATGACGCGCTTGGCATTCAGCCAGGCCTTTTGCCAATACGGCTTGTCGAGACTGTCGAGTTTGACCGTGCCGCCAGTGGCCGGCGCGTGGACGAACCGCCCTTCCCCGACGTAGATGCCGGCGTGACTGACGTGGGAGCCGCCACTGGTGGCGAAGAACACCAGATCACCGGTCTGCAACTGACTGCGATCGATGTCAGGCCCGCGCAGGGTGATCATTTCCCGCGTCGACCGAGGCAGGGTGATGCCCGCGGCGTCGTGGTAGACGTAGCCGATCAGGCCACTGCAATCGAAACCCGAATCAGGCGTGTTGCCGCCCCAGCGATAGGGCGTGCCGACAAGGCCGATCGCGCGCAACAGGACGTCGTCGGCGAGCGGTGAAGAAAACTGGGGAGGAGCGGACACCACAGGCCGGTAGACGACCTTGCGTGGAGCGGGCGGTGGCGTGCTGGAACATGCGGCCAGCAGCACAGCCAGGGAGGCGACGATCAGGCGAACCGTTAACGACATAAACACGACAACCTGTGCGGGGTGCAGCTTACTTTGCCGAGAGCCGGGATTGCACGCAAGAGGGTCAGGCCCTTTGCGCGCCCGGAATTAACGGTGCTGGCGCTTGATTGTAGTCGAGGTCATCGCGGTGGTAGTTGCAGGTACCGTTGACGATGCCGTTACAGGTGCCATTGCCAGCGCGCGTTTGGCTTCGATGAATGTCTTGGCCCAATAGGCATCGTCGAGGCTGTCGACACGGACTCCGCCACTGCGACGACTGCTGGAGTGGATGAACTGATCATCGCCCAGATAGATGCCGGCATGGCTGACACGGCCGCGGCCGGCGGTGCTGAAGAACAGCAGATCGCCTGGCTTGAGGTCATTGCGCTTGATGAGGGGGGCATCGATATTGATCATTTCGCGGGAAGAACGCGGCAGGCTCATGCCCGCCTCTTCACGGAACAGATAACCGATGAAACCGCTGCAATCGAAACCGGAGGTGGTCGACGTACCGCCGAAGCGATAGCGAGTGCCTATCAAGGATTTGCCGCGTTCGAGGATGCTGTCAGCCAGAACCGGCAGGCGGTAAGGCTTGTTGTCGGCAAATTGAGCGAGTTCATCTTCGGTAGCGACTTCGTCATCCAGTACGGAGGATGCGTAATCAGCACGCTTGCTGGCGGATTGAGCGGTGGCAGAGTCCCGGAACTGGGGGTTTTGCGACTGTTGTTGCGACGTCGGCATCTGGGCCGCGCAGCCGAACAACAGCGTGACGAGTGCGAGAGGCACGAGGGGTGCGAAGCGGTTTAGCATGTGCACGACCGTGGCTGAAGTGTAAAGAAGCCGAGACTATGCCTTCAATCGTACCCATTTGCAAATTCAATCGAAACAAATGTGACTTACGATGTCGTCCATCACTTCTAAGGCTCTACACCTCAGAAACGCATCCATGTGCGCGGAATGATCGGTCGGCGAAGGGTTTATCTCGGCAGTAAAGCCGCCCGTCACCCGAGCGCGCAGCATGGGCTCATGAATGTACGGGAAGCTGGCAGTGGTTCCGATGCTGAGCACAGCGTCAAAACCTTTTGCCATCTCCTCCTGAAGCACATTCAATGCCAACTCCGGCAACATCTCCTGAAACAACACCACCGATGGCCTCAAAACGCCACTACAGCGGGGGCACAGCGGTGGCAGTGGTCGACTAAGGTGCTCGCTTAACTGCGGATCTACGGCGCCACAAGATTGACAGTACAGCGGCGCCAGCTGTCCGTGGATCTCGATCAACCGCTCTGGCGGACTGCCCGCCGCCCTGTGATAGCCGTCGACGTTTTGCGTCAATACCCAGCACTCCGGCTTGCGCCGCTGCAATTCAGCGATGGCGTAGTGCGCCGCATTGGGACGTCCGCCCAGGCAAGCGCTGCTCAATTGTGCGATGTACTTCCAGCACAGCGCCGGATCACGCCGCAACATCGGGCCGGACAAGGCCATTTCGATGGGCAGGCCGTCGTCGGTCTCGCCGTTGTACAAGCCACCGACGCCGCGATAGGTCGGCAACCCTGAATCCGCCGACAGGCCGGCACCGGTAATGATCAAAATCCGCGTGGCGTGGCGCAAGGCTGCTGCGGTTTGCAGGACCAGGGCCGGATCGACCACGGACTCGCTTACCAACCGAGGGTTTCTTTCAAGAAGGGAATGGTCAGCTTGCGCTGGGCCTGCAGCGATGCCTGATCGAGTTGCTCAAGCAAGTCGAACAGCGCGCTCATGCTGCGCTTGCCGCGGGTGAGGATGAAATGCCCCACCTCATCGGTGAGGTGCAGGCCCCGACGGGACGCGCGCAGTTGCAGAGCGCGGAGTTTTTCTTCGTCGGACAAGAGGCGCATCTGGAACACCAGCGCCATGGTCAGCCGGGATTTCAGGTCCGCCAGTTTGACCGGCAGCTCCCGGGGCGAGCATGAAGCGGCGATGAGCAAGCGTCGGCCGCTGTCGCGCAGGCGGTTGAACAGGTGGAACAACGCTTCTTCCCACTCGGGTTTGCCGACCACCGCTTGCAGGTCGTCGAGGCACACCAGCTCGTACTGCTCCAGATGATCGAACAGGCCGACACCTTGATCGAGAAGTTCGGCCATCGGCAGGTAAACCGCCGGCTCGCCCATCTGTTCGAAGCGCAGGCAGGCAGCCTGCAACAGATGCGTGCGCCCTACCCCGTTCTTGCCCCACAGGTAGATGAGGCTTTCTGTCCAGCCGGCCTCGGCTTCGCACAGCCGCTCGACATAGCCGAGTGCAGCGGCATTGGCGCCTGGATAGTAATTGATGAAGGTGGCGTCATCACGCAGACGCACACTCAGGGGCAGCTGAACTGGTTTCATGCTGGCTGAACGGTTCGTGACGAACCGCCAAGGGGCCTCTGTGAAAAGTGTGCAAAGTCTATACCCGCAGGGCTGGCCGCACAATGCGGCAGACCGCCAGCAAAATCAAAGGCTTGCGCAGGTCACTGGTATGACAGGGGATTACGGGACAATGCCGTGGAGGAAAGAGACGCGCGGTGAACACCGCGCGCCTTCACGAATCCTGATTCGCGGGAATCAGAGATCCAGGTCGTCCAGACCGCCGTAGATGTCCGAATCCTTGTACAGGTCATGAACATGGCGCACCAGGACCATGATCACCGCCGCCACCGGCAACGCCAGCAGGATACCGGTGAATCCGAACAGCTCGCCGCCCGCCAGAATCGCGAAGATCACCGCCACCGGGTGCAGGCCGATGCGGTCACCCACCAGCAGCGGCGTCAGCACCATGCCTTCCAGCGCCTGACCGACCATGAACACCGCGACGATGCCCAGCATCGGGTACAGGTCGCCGCCGAACTGGAAGAAACCGGCCAGAATCGCCGAGCCGATGCCGATGACGAAGCCCATGTACGGCACGATGGCCGCCAGACCGGCAATGACACCAATCAACAGCCCCAGTTCCAGCCCGACCAGCATCAGGCCGGCGGCGTAAATCACGCCCAGCGCGACCATCACCAGCAACTGGCCACGGATGAACGCACCCAGAACTTCATGGCATTCATCCGCCAGTGCGACGATTTTCTTCTCGCGATGACGCGGCAGCAGGCTGCGCACCTTCGCCATCATCACGTCCCAGTCACGCAGCAGGTAGAAACAGACCACCGGGATCAGCACCAGATTGGTCAGCCAGCCGATGAGCGCCAGGGTCGAGGTTGTGGCCTGGGACAGGACGATGCCGACGATGTCGCCGGTCTGACCCATGTGCTCCGAGATCGCCGCCTTGACCTTGTCGAACTTCCAGAACCCTTCTGCCAGCCCCAGTTTGGCCTGCGCCCACGGCATCGCGGTGTGCTGCAGCCAGTCGAGAATCTGCGGCGCCAGTTCGTACAGGCGATAAAGCTGCTTGGCCAGCATCGGCACCAGCACCAACAGCAGGCCCATGAAGATCAGGGTGAACAACAGAAACACCGTCACCACACTCATGGTGCGCGACAGCTTCAGCTTTTCCAGCCGGTCTGCCAGCGGATCGCCCATGTACGCCAGCAGCAGCGCCACCAGGAACGGGGTCAGAATCGAATGCAGCAGCCAGACGAACAAACAGACCAGGACAACCCCGCCCAGCCAGAACCAACGACGCGTATCAGTCATTACTGCCTCTTTCCCCAGGATGATGTGCTTCGTGCAACGTCGTTATGAACCTGTTCACCAACGGAAGTGCAATGCGCTGTCGGAAACAGCGGGCGGCTGCGGTGCCGCTGGCGTGCCGTCCGCGGAAACCGGCGCGGGATTGGCCGCAGAACTGTCCGGCGCACTGGCGATTTCACCCGCCGGCACTTCCTGCAGTTTCGCCAGCGCCAACTGGGAACGCAACTGATCGGGGCTGCCGCTGACATCGAAGGCGATACGGTCACCCTCGGCTGATTTCAGACGGCCTCCGAAGGGTTCGAGCAGGTGCAACAGCTGCGCGTAACGCTCAAGATTCATGCCCTGTACGTCCAGCACCATGCCCGTCGAAGCGCCCGGTTTGACCACAAAGCGTGGCGCCAGGCGCTGGCTCACCGCCAACAGCACCGCGTCGGCCATTTCCGCCGAGCTGGCGCCGCTGGCACTGCCCTGCTCCATCTTGTCACCCAGCCACAGGTGCCATTTGCCCTGCCACTGGCCGCCATTCTCCTGCGCGTGAACCGCCAGAATCGCATCCGAACCGTAGCGCTCGGAAGCCTCCTTGAGCGGGCCGACGTTGTTGCCGTCGAGGGTCTTGGCGTTGCCGATACCCTGCTCGCCCAGGTCCGCCAGTGGCAGACGCAGCGGCAGACCGCGGTGCTGAGCCGCGCGGCGCAAAGGCTCGGCGGAGGATTGGCCGTCGCCGACCAGGTTGGCGCCGTCAGTCGCGTCGTTCAGCCACCAGGCCATGATTACCGGACGGTTGGAACCCCACAACGACAGCCCGGCCTGCCGCAGCACGCGCTCGGTGCTCGACGGGTCGAAGTCGACCTGGAGGGTTTCCGGCGGGCCGGCGTCATAACCATACTGGCTGATGATTTGTTGAGGGTCCTTGCGCACGTCGGCAAGGCCACCGTTCTGCACGGCCTTGGGGTCGCCGGTCAAGCGGATGACCAGGGTTTCCAGCGCGGCCTGGGTGGCGCGGGTTTTTTCGTCAGGGGTCTGGCCGCTGACGGGCTCGCGCACCTGATAAAGAGTGTTCACCGTCTCGGCGAGCGCCGGCAGACTCATCAATGAGAGGCACCCTGCGAACAGGCAGTTTTTTAGGCGCATGAATGAAGGTGGACGCATGAAAGATTCCCGCTGGGTAAAAAGGCAACGCTATAAATAGCTGCATAAAGACGAATGACCCGACTCTGACCGCAGACGCGTCCGAATCGCTCACTCAGGCGCCAACGTTACACCGGATCCCTCTGTCGACGAACGGGTGCGGCGGGATAAACCGGGTTATTTTTTCTTCACCATTGTCCTGCCCGTCGGCCCAAGGATGGCCGCTTGCGCCCAACCCTGATAAAATCGCGCGCCTTCGCAGACCGGCGATGACACGGCCCCCGCGTCGTTGCCACTCGGTCGTTACCCCGAATCCCCCCCTTAAAGGCCTGGATCATGAGCAAGCAACCCTCCCTGAGCTACAAAGACGCCGGTGTTGACATCGACGCCGGTGAAGCGCTGGTCGAACGCATCAAGAGCGTCGCCAAGCGCACCAAGCGCCCGGAAGTGATGGGCGGGCTCGGGGGCTTCGGCGCTCTGTGCGAAATCCCGGCCGGCTACAAGCAGCCTGTTCTGGTGAGCGGCACCGACGGTGTCGGCACCAAGCTGCGCCTGGCACTGAATCTGAACAAACACGACACCATCGGCATCGACCTGGTCGCCATGTGCGTCAACGATCTGGTGGTCTGCGGCGCTGAACCGCTGTTCTTCCTCGACTACTACGCCACCGGCAAACTCAACGTCGACACCGCGGCTCAAGTGGTGACCGGCATCGGCACGGGCTGCGAACTGGCTGGCTGCTCGCTGGTCGGCGGCGAGACCGCTGAAATGCCCGGCATGTACGAAGGCGAAGACTACGACCTGGCCGGCTTCTGCGTCGGTGTCGTGGAGAAAGCTGACATCATCGACGGCTCGAAGGTGGCCGCCGGCGACGCACTGATCGCCCTGCCGTCTTCCGGTCCGCACTCCAACGGCTACTCGCTGATCCGCAAGATCATCGACGTGTCGGGTGCCGATATCGACACCATCCAGCTCGACGGCAAGCCGCTCACCGACCTGCTGATGGCGCCAACCCGCATTTACGTCAAGCAGCTGCTCAAGCTGATCAAAGACACCGGCGCGGTGAAAGCCATGGCCCACATCACCGGTGGCGGCCTGCTGGACAACATCCCGCGCGTGCTGCCAGAAGGCGCTCAGGCCATCGTCGACGTGGCCAGCTGGACCCGTCCGGCGGTCTTTGACTGGCTGCAGGAAAAAGGCAACGTCGATGAGCATGAAATGCACCGCGTGCTGAACTGCGGCGTCGGCATGGTCATCTGTGTCGCTCAGGAACACGTTGAAGTCTCGCTGAATGCCCTGCGTGAAGCCGGTGAGCAGCCGTGGGTCATCGGCCAGATCGGCACCGCTGCCCAAGGCGCTGCACAAGTCGAGCTGAAGAACGTCAAGGCTCATTAATGCCTGACATGCCCCAACCCTGTGATGTGGTGGTGCTGCTGTCCGGCACTGGCGGTAACCTGCAGGCAATGATCGACAGCTTTCAGGACAGCGCGAGCCCTGCGCGCATCCGTGCGGTGATTTCCAACCGCGCCGATGCCTTCGGGCTTGAGCGGGCCGCCCGTGCGGGAATCGACACCCGCGTGCTCGATCACACCGGCTACGAAGGTCGCGAGGCCTTCGATGCGGCGCTGATCGAGGCCATCGATTCGTTTCAGCCGTCGCTGGTGGTGCTCGCCGGATTCATGCGCATCCTCACGCCCGGGTTCGTCCGCCACTACCATGGCCGCCTGCTGAACATTCACCCTTCCCTGCTTCCGCGGTATAAAGGCCTGCACACCCATCAACGCGTGCTGGAGGCCGGCGATGCCGACCATGGCTGCAGCGTGCACTTTGTCACCGAGGAACTCGATGGGGGGCCTCTGGTCGTACAGGCAGTTGTTTCTGTAGAGTTGCACGACACGCCCGCCACGCTGGCACAGAGGGTACACGCCCAGGAACACTTGATTTATCCCCTGGCCATTCGCTGGTTCGCCGAAGGACGACTGACCCTCGACGAACACGGCGCCTCACTGGACGGCCAGCCCTTAGGGCCCAGCGGCCACTTGATCCGACATTAGGAGATATTATGCGTCGCGCTTTGCTCTTCGCTTTCGCTCTGTTCGCACTTCCCGCAGTCAACGCGGCAGACCTTCAACCTTTTTCCGCCAGCTACACCGCTGACTGGAAACAGCTGCCCATGAGCGGTGGCAGCGCCACCCGCAGCCTCGAGAAGAACGCCAACGGCACCTGGACCCTGAATTTCAAGGCATCGATGATGATCGCCAGCCTGACCGAAGTCAGCACGATCAAAGTCGACAAGGATCAACTGCTGCCGCAGACCTACCACTTCGAACGTGGCGGCCTGGGCAAGAGCAAAACGGTCGATCTGGTATTCGACTGGCCCACCAAATTCATCACCGGTTCGGACCGTGGCGACGCGGTGAAAATCCCGCTGAATGCCGGTGTCCTCGACAAGTCCACCTACCAGCTCGCGCTGCAGCATGACGTAGCGGCGGGCAAAAAGAGCATGTCGTACCAGGTCGTCGACGGTGACGAAATCGACACCTATGACTTCCGCGTGCTCGGCACTGAAAAGGTCGAGACCAAAGTCGGTTCGGTCGACGCCATCAAGGTCGAACGCGTGCGTGACCCGACGCAGAACAAGCGCATCACCGTGATGTGGTTCGCCAAGGACTACGACTACCTGCTGGTTCGCCTTCAACAGGTTGAAACCGACGGCAAGGAATACAACATCATGCTGCAGGACGGCACGGTGAACGGTAAGTCGGTCAAGGGCAGCTAATTCAGCCAGCTGATTCACGCCTACATCGAGCGCAATACGAAAACCCCGCCTTCATGGCGGGGTTTTTTTTGGCGTCGATCAGTGATTCAGGCCTACATGAAACATTCTTCATGGCCTTCAACCGAGTGTGACAAAACGCCGCACACCCTTCAGATACAAGCATTTAGCGCACTGTTACGGATTTGGTAAATAACTGTTGCCGGATGCGCGCGTTTACTTGGTCGGCCGCCGAAAACTATAAAGAAGGCCTGCGACGTCCTGCCGCAGATTTCCAAAAGTCAGGAGTTTGCACTATGACCGTAACTGTTACTGAACGCGACGACGCCCACATCTCCCACGAAAGCATCGCCGATGGCATCCAGATCTGGGATGTACGCCAACAGGACCAGCTGGTAGGGATGTTTCATTACGAATCGGACGCACAGCGTTACGCAGCAGAGCTTGCCGAGCAAGAAGCAAAGCTTGAGGCCAGTCATTCGTAATTTCGGAATCGCAGCAAAACAAAACCCGCCACGTGGCGGGTTTTGTTGTTTTAGCTGAGTGAGCGACGGGCGCTTACCACATCAGGTCATCCGGGATCTTATACGCAGCGTACGGATCGTCGCCATCCGGCTCTTCGGTCGGCGCGCTGAGCATGACGATACGGCGCGGATCGCGCTCCTGCACCTTGAGGGCGGCTTCGCGGGGGATCACCTCGTAGCTGCCGCCGTGGTGCACAATGGCCAGCGAGCCGTTGCTCAGTTTGCTGCGCATCAGGGCGTTGACGGACAGGCGCTTGACCTTCTTGTCATCGACGAAGTTGTAGTAGTCCTCGGTGGTCAGCTTCGGCAGGCGCGTGGCTTCGATCAGTTGCTTGACCTGTGCGGCACGGGCTTTCTGCTCGATTTTTTCCTGCTGCTGACGATTCAATTCCTGGTCACGTTTGGCTTTCTCGGCCATCGCTTCCTGGGCAGCGCGCTGGCTGGTGTCGTCCGCCACCGCCTGGCCCTTGTGCACCAGACGTTGCTCCTTCTGCTTGCTCTTGCTGGCCTGCTTCGCCTGTTTTTCATTGACCAGTCCGGCTTTCAGCAACTGGTCACGAAGGGAAATACCCGCCATCTGTCTTCTCTCTCTAAATAGTCAACTCAACCGCAGTTGGGCGTGATCTTTTCCTGACGCTTGGCTTCGCCCCAGAGCGCATCCATCTCTTCGAGGCTGCAATCTTCGATGGGGCGCCGGGTGTCGCGCAAGGCCTGTTCGATAAATCTGAAGCGCCGCTCGAATTTGGCATTGGCGGCGCGCAGGGCATTTTCCGGATCAACCTTGAGGTGGCGGGCCAGATTGACGGCGGCAAACAGCAGATCGCCGACTTCTTCGGTGATCCCCGCGCTGTCGCTGTCAGCCATGGCTTCGAGGACTTCGTCGAGCTCCTCACGGACGTTATCGACCACCGGCAAGGCGTCCGGCCAATCGAACCCGACCTGGGACGCGCGCTTCTGCAGCTTCGCCGCCCGCGACAGCGCCGGCAATACGCCCGGCACATCGTCCAGCAGGGACAGCTGCTCGGGTGCACTGGCCTTCTCGGCGCGTTCCTCGGCTTTGATCTGTTCCCAGCGGTGCTTGACCTGCTCTTCGCTGAGACGCGGGGTTTCCAGCGGCGCGTACAGATCGCCGGTCGGGAACACGTGGGGATGACGGCGAATCAGTTTGCGGGTGATACCGTCCACCACGCCATCGAACTCGAAGCGCCCTTCTTCCCGCGCCAGTTGGCAGTAGTACACCACTTGAAACAGCAGATCGCCCAGCTCACCGCGCAGGTCATCGAAATCGCCGCGCTCAATGGCGTCGGCCACTTCGTAGGCTTCTTCGAGGGTGTGCGGCACGATGCTCGCGTAATTCTGCTTCACGTCCCACGGGCAACCGAATTGCGGATCGCGCAGACGGGCCATGAGCGTGAGCAGGTCTTGGAGGCTATACATGAGGGATCCCTTTGGTCACAGCTTCAAGCGGCAAGCCACAAGCTTCAAGCCGTGCGCGTACAGCTTGCAGCTTGTGGCTTGCCGCTTGTAGCTTGCAGCTACGCCTCACGGCGTTCTGTTTCGCCGCGTTTCGATGATGTTCGGCAGTTGCGAGATGCGCCCCAGCAGCCGGCCCAGCGCGTCCAGGCCCGGGATCTCGATGGTCAGCGACATCAGCGCGGTGTTGTCTTCCTTGTTCGAGCGGGTGTTGACCGCCAGGACGTTGATGCGCTCGTTGAGCAGGATCTGCGAAACGTCGCGCAGCAGGCCCGACCGGTCGTAGGCACGGATGATGATGTCCACCGGGTAGGTGAGCACCGGCACCGGGCCCCAGCTGACCTGAATGATCCGCTCGGGTTCGCGCCCGCCCAGTTGCAGCACCGAGGCGCAGTCCTGACGGTGAATGCTCACGCCGCGGCCCTGGGTGATGTAACCGACGATCGCATCGCCCGGCAGCGGCTGGCAGCAGCCGGCCATCTGGGTCATCAGGTTGCCGACGCCCTGGATCTGAATGTCCCCGCGCTTGCCCGGTTTGTAGCCCGTGGCCTTGCGTGGAATCAGCTCCAGCTGCTCGTTGCCGCGTTCCGGCTCGACCAGTTGCTGAGCCAGATTGACCAACTGAGCAATGCGCAGGTCGCCGGCACCGAGGGCGGCGAACATGTCGTCGGCGATCTTCATGTTGGCCTTCTCGGCCAGCTTGTCGAAGTCCACCTGAGGCAGCGCCAGACGCGCCAGTTCGCGCTCCAGCAGCACCTTGCCGGCGGCGACGTTCTGGTCGCGCGCCTGCAGCTTGAACCAGTGCACGATCTTCGCCCTCGCCCGGGACGTGGTGATGTAACCCAGGTTCGAGTTCAGCCAGTCGCGGCTCGGCGTGCCGTGCTTGCTGGTGATGATCTCGACCTGCTCGCCGGTCTGCAGGCTGTAGTTGAGCGGGACGATGCGGCCGTTGATCTTGGCGCCACGGCAGTTGTGGCCGATTTCGGTGTGCACGCGGTAGGCGAAGTCCAGCGGCGTCGCGCCCTTGGGCAGGTCGATCGCGTGACCGTCCGGGGTGAACACGTAGACGCGGTCGGGCTCGATGTCGACGCGCAGCTGTTCCGCCAGCCCGCCGATATCACCCAGCTCCTCATGCCACTCGAGGACCTGACGCAGCCAGGAGATTTTCTCTTCGTAGTGATTGGAACCGGATTTGACGTCGGTGCCCTTGTACTTCCAGTGCGCGCAGACCCCCAGCTCGGCTTCTTCGTGCATGGCGTGGGTGCGGATCTGCACTTCCAGCACCTTGCCTTCCGGACCGATCACCGCCGTGTGCAGGGAGCGATAGCCGTTTTCCTTGGGGTTGGCGATGTAGTCGTCGAATTCCTTGGGAATGTGCCGCCACAGGGTGTGGACGATGCCGAGGGCGGTGTAGCAATCGCGCATCTCCGGCACCAGCACGCGAACGGCGCGCACGTCGTAGATCTGGCTGAACTCCAGACCTTTGCGCTGCATTTTTCGCCAGATCGAGTAGATGTGCTTGGCCCGGCCGCTGATGTCGGCCTTGACGCCGGTGGCCAGCAGCTCGTTCTCAAGCTGCGACATGACGTCGGTGATGAAGCGCTCGCGATCAAGGCGGCGTTCGTGCAGCAGTTTGGCGATCTGCTTGTACTGCTCGGGCTCCAGGTAACGGAAGGACAGGTCCTCCAGCTCCCATTTGATGTGACCGATGCCCAGCCGGTGGGCCAGGGGTGCGTAGATGTCGAAGACTTCCCGGGCGACGCGGTTGCGCTTCTCATCGTCGGTGTTCTTCACCGCACGGATGGCGCAGGTGCGTTCGGCCAGCTTGATCAGCGCGACGCGCACGTCGTCGACCATGGCCACCAGCATCTTGCGCAGGTTTTCGACCTGGGCCTGAGTGCCGAGCACCAGCGATTGCCGCGGGCTGAGACTGGCGCTGATGGCCGCCATGCGCAGCACGCCGTCGA
This sequence comes from Pseudomonas sp. AK106, assembly GCF_053903055.1. NCBI lineage: Bacteria > Pseudomonadati > Pseudomonadota > Gammaproteobacteria > Pseudomonadales > Pseudomonadaceae > Pseudomonas > Pseudomonas sp. AK106. Next base: position 1,528,793 of record NZ_CP096426.1, on the reverse strand, counting down.
TGAGCTTGGTGACGGTGGGGCCGAAGCGCTGGTTGACGTCGGGCAGCGAGATCTTGCCTTCGCGCACGCCGCGGTAAATCACGGCGGCGACGAGTGAGTCCTGGTCGAGCTTGAGGTCGGCCAGGATTTCAGCGATTTCCAGGCCCGTCTGAAAACTCGACGTGCCCTCCGCCCAGAGGTTCTTGGCGGCGTTGTCCTGTTGCTCGGCGTGCCGGGCAAATTCACAGGCCTCTTTAAGGGCCTGTCGGTCCACTGCGAGGTCGACGCTGACCACGTGATCCAGCCACGCGTCGAGGTTGATACTGCCGTCTGTGTTGATCGGCTGGTGGGGTCTCACCTGTACCATGTTGCTTACCTTCCCTACGGCGCGATGAAATGCGCCATCAGTCGCCGGCCTTCTTGAGCGCGTGCGCCTTGCGGGCCATGCAAGGTCGTGTACGCGCGGGCCAGTCGGATTAAACGAGACTCCGTGTAAGGCATCGGCATTTCCTGAGCCGCCGCCTCACTTGCTCGCTTCAAATAACGCCATCGCCTCGACATGCGCTGTCTGCGGGAACATATCGAGGATTCCGGCACGTTTTAAACGGTAGCCCTGCTTGATCAATTCAACCGTGTCGCGCGCCAGCGTGGCCGGGTTGCACGACACATAAAGGACGCGTTGAGCGCCCAGCGACTTGAGCTTGCCCACTGTTTCGACCGCCCCGTCACGCGGCGGATCGAGCAGCACTGCGGCGAAACCTTCCGCCACCCAGGCCGCCTTGTCCAGTGGCTGCGACAGATCGGCCTGATAAAACGTCACGTTGCTTAAACCGTTGCCGGCGGCATTGGCCGTCGCCCGCTGAACCATGGCCTCGACGCCCTCCACAGCCACCACGTCGCGCGTTATTTGCGCCAGCGGTAGGGCGAAGTTACCAAGCCCGCAGAACAAGTCCAGCACTCGTTCGTCCTTGTCCGGCGCGAGCCAGGCCAGCGCCTGTTCGATCATCGCGGTGTTGACCTGAGCATTGACCTGCACGAAGTCGCCAGGGCGATAGGCCAGGGACAGATTCCACGGTTCCAGGCGGTAGCCCAGTTGCGCGGAAGGGTCGACCGGTTGCGGTTCGCCTTCGCCGTGCAACCACAGTTGCGCGTCATGGGTGTCGCAAAATGCCTTGAGGATTGTGAGATCGCTCTCAGGCAACGGCGCAGTGTGCCGCAGCAGCACGGCATTGGCCGAACCGCTGAACAGCTCGACATGTCCCAGCGCCTGAGGTTTGCTCAGACGGCGGAGCATGGGCGCCAACGCTGTCATGATCGGTTGCAAGGCCTGTACCAGCACCGGGCATTGTTCGATGGCGATGATGTCCTGACTCGCGGCGGCGCGGAATCCGACGTCCAGGCGTTTGGCGCGGACGTCCCAGCGCACGGCGACGCGGGCGCGGCGGCGGTAGGCGTATTCATCGCCGGTCAGGGGCGCGGCCCATTCCTGCGGCTCGACCCCGGCGATGCGGCTCAATTGCTCGGCAAGCATGCTCTGTTTCAGGGCGAGCTGTTCGGCGTGGGGCATGTGCTGGGTGCTGCAGCCGCCGCAACGGCCAAAATGCGGGCACGCGGCTGGCCGGCGCACAGGACTGGCCTGGAACACGCGCTCGGTGCGGGCTTCGACCACTTTGCCGTGGGCATTGAGCACGCGGGCCTCGACCTCTTCGCCGGCCAGACTGCCCATGACAAACCAGGTGCGGCCGTCGACGAAAGCGATGCCGCGACCGTCGTTGGCCAGCCGCTCGATGGTCAGGTGTTGTTTTTTACCGGTGGGGACCTGCGGGGCCCGGGTGCCGCCGCTGGGCTGGAAACGCAGGCCTGCATCACGCTTGGCCATCAGTTGGGCGCATCGTAGACGCCGGTCGACAGGTAACGGTCGCCGCGGTCACAAATGATCGCGACCATCACCGCGTTTTCGACTTCCTGCGACAGCCGCAGCATCCCGGCGACGGAGCCGCCCGACGACACGCCGCAGAAAATACCTTCTTCCCGTGCCAGACGACGCATGACATCCTCGGCTTCGGCTTGGCCCATGTCCAGAATCCGGTCAACGCGGTCGGCCTGATAAATACTCGGCAGGTATTGCTGAGGCCAGCGGCGAATGCCCGGAATCGACGCGCCATCCATAGGCTGGAGGCCGACGATCTGGATGTCCGGGTTCTGTTCCTTGAGGAAGCGCGAAGTGCCCATGATGGTGCCGGTGGTGCCCATGGAGCTGATGAAATGGGTGACGGTGCCGCCGGTCTGCCGCCAGATTTCCGGGCCGGTGCCGACGTAGTGCGCCTGGGGATTGTCGCCGTTGGCGAACTGGTCGAGCACTTTGCCGTGGCCTTCGGCCTGCATGCGCTCGGCCATGTCACGGGCGCCTTCCATGCCCTCTTCCTTGCTGACCAGAATCAGCTCGGCGCCATAAGCGGTCATGGCGGCCTTGCGCTCGGCGCTGGAATTGTCGGGCATGATGAGAATCATGCGGTAGCCCTTGATCGCCGCGGCCATGGCCAGGGCGATGCCGGTGTTGCCGGAGGTGGCTTCGATCAGGGTGTCGCCGGGGTGGATCTGCCCGCGCAGTTCGGCGCGGGTAATCATCGACAGCGCCGGGCGGTCCTTCACGGAACCGGCCGGGTTATTGCCTTCGAGCTTGAGCAGCAACGTGTTGCTGGTGTTCCCGGCCATGCGTTGCAGACGCACCAGCGGGGTGTTGCCGACGCAATCGGCGATGGTTTGATACTGCAGGGTCATGGCGTGTTCGCGATCCAGACGTGCGGGGGTCGCCTATCATACCGGCAATCGCCGCCAGCCCATATCACGCAAAGTGAGGGGGTTATCGCTGAATGGAATAAGGCGGATTGTTCCGCGCCGGCAACCGCATGATCATCCTCAAGCCCTGCCCGGTATTCTCGGCCCACAAGTCCCCGCCCTGCAGGCGCAGCGAGTTGCGCGCGATGCTCAGACCCAGGCCGAAACCACCGTCGCCCGGGCGTGCACCGTCGAGGCGGATGAACGGCGCGAAGATCCGCTCGAGATCGCCCTCGTCGATCCCGCCGCCTTGATCTTCGAGCCACAAAAGCCAGTCATCGCCCTCACGCCGACCGTCCAGGCGCACGATGCCCTCGGGCGGTGAGTGGCGGATGGCATTGCGCAGAATGTTTTCCAGCGCCTGGGCCAGGGTGTTGAGATGGCCACTGACCCAGCAATCGCTGTCCAGATCGCAGCGCAACTGACGGGACGGCCAGCAGGTTTCGAAACAGGCGTCATCCACCAGCATCTCCCACAGCGCCGCCACCTGAATGTCCTCACCGGGGAGTTTTTCGCGCTCCGTGTCGAGCCAGGCGAGTTGCAGGGTGTCGTCCACCAGCCGGCGCATGCCATCCACCTCCCGGCTCAGGCGCTCGCGCAGTTCGGGCAGGCTTTGCTCGCTGTCGCAGGCCACCCGCAGGCGACTCAGGGGCGTGCGCAGTTCGTGGGAAAGATCGCGCAATAACTGCTGCTGAACCTGCACCGTCGAGTGCAGGCGCGCGGCCATGTGGTCGAAGGCGCGGTTCAGCTCACCCAGTTCATCACGGCGCTCGGTCATTTGCGGCGACAGTCGGCTGGTCAGCCGATCGGCGCGCCATGCGTTGGCCTGTTCGCGCAATTGATTGAGCGGACGAATCAGCAGGCGATACAGCCCGACGCACAACAGCAGGGTGAACAGCGCGGGAATCAGCCCGTTGGTGAGGATCTGCCCGATCAGCGCATAACGGCCCGGCTTGAAGCGCTCCGGCAGTTCGATCACCAGACTGCCCGCGTCCGGGTTACCGGGAAACGGGATCTTCAGCCAGGGCACGGTTTTCTGCCGCGTGCTCATCGGCCAGTCGATGCCGCGCATGAAGGTCAGGCGTTGAAACTGCTCGCGGGTCAGCCGCGCGCTGCCGAGTGATTGCAAATCGCTGCCGATGACCCCGACCCAGCCGGGTTCCTGCTGACGGACCTGCTTCAGCCATTCGTCGACGCCGCGCGGGCCACCCCGGCTCCACTCCCGTTCGGCCTGCGCCGCATAGTCGTTCAGCACCTGATGGGCCTCGGCGTTGAGATAGGCGTTGCGGGTCTCGATGTAGCGGCCCCAATACCAGCTGAGCCAGATCATCAGCAGGCAGAAGCCGACCAGCAGGACCGCCAGTTTCCAGAACAGCGAATGCCGGCCGGGCAGCCGTTTGCGTGACTCAGGCATTCAACACCTCAAGCATCCGCCACCGCCGCCGTGAGGACGTAGCCTTTGCCCCAGACCGTGCGCAGCTGCCGCGCCTGATAGCCGACGGCGTTGAGCTTGCGACGAATCTGGCTGATGTGCATGTCCAGGCTGCGGTCATGCCGCGAGTAGCCGCGCTGCAAGACGTGCTGATAGAGGAAGGCTTTGCTGAGGACGTCTTCGGGATTGCGCCACAGGGTTTCCAGCAGACGGTATTCGCTGCCGGTCAATTGCGCCGGGGCGTCGGCGAAGAAGACGTCACAGCGCGCTTCGTCGAAGGTCAAACTGTCTTCATCGACTTTTTCGACGCTGGGCTCGGGCTCGATCGCCGTCAGGGCGTGGAAGCGACGTTCCAGGTCGACCCGGCGCAGGATCGCCTCGATGCGCACCCGCAGTTCATCGACGCTGAAGGGTTTGGGCAGGTAATCGTCGGCGCCGTTCTGGAAGCCGGTGATGCGGTCGGCCTCGGCGCCGAGGGCAGACATGAGGATGATCGGCATGCTGTGGCGGCGACGCAGATGGGTGAGGATGTCGAGGCCGTTCATGCCCGGCAGCAGGATGTCCATCACCACCACGTCGAACGGTTCGCGTTGCGCGCAGGCCAGCCCTTCGACGCCGTTCTGGCACCAGGTCACCTGAAACCCGCAGCGATCAAGCTGATCATGAACGAACGCACCGAGCACGACATCGTCCTCGATGGCGAGTATGTGGGGGCGGTGAATGCTGGCGGGAGTCATTGGCGTCTGCGATTGATTCTCAAGCAGCGGATTATTCAAGATTGCGCGCCATGGGGCAATGCCGGCCTGCCGGCGATGCGTTCTCCAATGGGAGCAACGTGCTTCGGTAGGACCGGGTTTAGCCGGGAAGAGGCCGGTTTGGGCACCAGCAAATTTTGCGGTGTGACCTCCAATACCTTTCCGGCTAAAGCCAGTCCTACGAGGGGAGTGTCCAGTTCCATCAGGTCGGCACGCGTCGGCGCACTGTGTGCACGAGGCGCAAATGACTACACTGCGCAGTGATCGAGCGCCACACGCTGCATTGGCGCGGCGGTTGCCTGAATTCATGCCGGGTTGTTGGAGAAGAAGTGTGCTGAGAAAAGTGGGCATCAAAGGCCGCGTCATGCTGCTGACTCTGCTGCCGGCGTGCCTGATGGCGGCGCTGCTGGGCGGGTATTTCACCTGGATGCAGCTCACCGAGTTGCAGACCCAGTTGCTCAAGCGTGGCGAGATGATTGCCAACGAGCTGGCGCCGCTGTCTGCCGCCGCGCTGGCCAGCGGTGACCAGGCCATGCTCGAACGCATCGCCGGCCAGGTGCTGGAGCAGGCCGACGTGCGCGCGGTGTCGTTCCTCAATGCCGAGCGGGGAATGCTGGCCCACGCCGGTCCCAGCATGATCAATCAGGCCCCCATCGGTAACAGCACGCACATGCTGCAGCGCTCGGAAAACGACGCGACCCGCTACCTGATGCCGGTGTTCGGGCGCAGTCGCCACCTGACCGGCGATGTGGTTCCCGCCGAAGCCGACCGCCTGCTCGGCTGGGTCGAGCTGGAGCTGTCCCACAACGGCACCCTGCTGCGCGGTTATCGCAGCCTGTTCGCCAGCCTCATCCTGATTGTCATCGGTCTCGGTCTGACCGCCATTCTGTCGCTGCGCATGAGCCGCACCATCAACGGCCCGATCACCCAGATCAAACACGTCGTCGCCCAGCTCAAGGACGGTAATCTGGAAGCGCGATTGCCGCCCATGGGCAGTTACGAGCTGGACGAACTGGGGTCGGGCATCAACCGCATGGCGGCGACGTTGCAGAACGCCCAGGAAGAATTGCAGCACAGCATCGAGCAGGCCACCGAAGACGTGCGCCAGAACCTGGAAACCATCGAGATCCAGAACATCGAGCTGGACCTGGCGCGCAAGGAAGCCCTGGAGGCCAGCCGGATCAAATCCGAGTTTCTGGCGAATATGAGCCATGAAATCCGCACGCCACTCAACGGCATCCTCGGCTTCACCCACCTGTTGCAGAAAAGCGAACTGACCCCGCGTCAGTACGATTACCTGGGCACCATCGAAAAATCCGCCGACAACCTGTTGAGCATCATCAACGAGATCCTGGATTTCTCGAAGATCGAGGCCGGCAAGCTGGTCCTCGACGCGATCCCGTTCAACCTGCGCGACCTGTTGCAGGACACCCTGACCATCCTCGCCCCCGCCGCCCACGCCAAACAGCTGGAGCTGGTGAGCCTGGTCTATCGCGACACGCCACTGTCGCTGGTGGGCGATCCGCTGCGCTTGCGGCAGATTCTGACCAACCTGGTCAGCAACGCGATCAAGTTCACCCGCGAGGGCACCATCGTTGCGCGGGCGATGCTGGAGGAGGAACACGACACCACCGTGCAGTTGCGCATCAGCGTGCAGGACACCGGCATCGGCCTGTCCAGCCAGGACGTGCGCGCGTTGTTCCAGGCGTTCAGCCAGGCGGACAATTCCCTGTCGCGGCATTCCGGCGGCACCGGTCTGGGGCTTGTGATTTCCAAGCGGCTGGTCGAGCAGATGGGCGGCGAGATCGGCGTCGAGAGCACGCCGGGGGAAGGTTCGGAGTTCTGGATCAGCCTGACGCTGCCGAAAACCCGCGACGACCTCGAAGACCTGCCCGCCCCGCCGCTGCTGGGCCGTCGAGTGGCGGTGCTGGAGCATCACGACCTGTCGCGTCAGGCGCTTGAGCACCAACTGGAAGACTGCGGTCTGCAGCCGATGGTCTTCAACAATCTGGAAAACCTCATCAACGGCGTGACGGTGGTGCACCAGACGCCCCACGCCATCGACATGGCCGTGCTCGGCGTTACCGCCCATGAACTGCCGCCCGAGCGCCTGCGCCAGCAGATCTGGGACCTGGAAAACCTCAACTGCAAAGTGCTGGTGCTGTGCCCGACCACCGAACAGGCGCTGTATCAGTTTTCCGTGCCCGACGCCTACAACCAGTTGCAGGCGAAACCTGCGTGTACGCGCAAACTGCGCCGCGCGCTGTCGGAGCTGATCCAGCCCAAGCAGTTGCGCAACGAGGTGCCGGAGCCGCTGTCGAGCCGGCCGCCGCGCATTCTGTGCGTCGACGACAACCCGGCGAATCTATTGCTGGTGCAGACCTTGCTCGAAGACATGGGTGCCAAGGTCAAGGCCGTCGACAGTGGTTATGCGGCGGTGCAAGCGGTGCAGGATGAACCCTTCGATCTGGTGCTGATGGACGTGCAGATGCCGGGCATGGATGGGCGTCAGGCCACCGAAGAAATTCGCAGCTGGGAGAGCGAGCGTCAGGCCACGTCGCTGCCTATTGTCGCCCTGACCGCCCACGCCATGGCCAACGAGAAGCGCGCGCTGTTGCAGAGCGGCATGGACGATTACCTGACCAAGCCGATCAGCGAGCGCCAACTGGCGCAGGTGGTGCTGAAGTGGACCGGGCTGGCGCTGCGCAATCAAGCGCCGGAGCGGCCGATCGAAATCGCTCAGGGCGGCATCAATCTGCAGGTCCTTGATCACGAAGAAGGGCTGCGGCTGGCGGCGGGCAAAGCCGATCTGGCGGCGGACATGCTGGCGATGCTGCTGGCCTCCCTCGCCACTGACCGCGAGGCCATCCTCACTGCACGCGAGGCCAGGGACAACGTCGCGCTGATCGAACGCGTCCACCGCCTCCACGGCGCCACCCGTTACTGCGGCGTCCCGCAATTGCGCGCGGCGTGCCAGCGCAGCGAGACCCTGCTGAAACAGGAATCGGCGGACAGCGACAAGGCCCTGGATGAACTGGAGAAGGCCATCAGCCGACTGGAAACCGAGGCGCGCGTGACGGCTTGATCCAGGTCACTGATTTTTGCTCTGTGATGGATAGGCTGCGGGGGTGGGTCAGGTCAAATGAAGGGCGTTGACAGGACGCCTTCGCGAGCAAGCTCACTCCCACAGGACCTTTGTTTGCTGCGACAGCCATACGTCAGGCCATTTAAGGAGCAACCATGCGCACGCTTGTTTACAGCAGCCAGACCTACGACCGCGAGAGTTTTCTTGGCGCGCAGGTCGCCCCGGAAATCGAGCTGCATTTCCAGCCCGCGCGGTTGACGCTGGACACGGTGGCGCTGGCCGATCAGTACGAGGTGGTCTGCGCGTTCATCAACGATGACCTGAGCGCACCGGTGCTGGAGCAACTGGCCGCAGGCGGCACCCGATTAATAGCCCTGCGCTCGGCCGGTTTCAATCACGTTGATCTCGCCGTCGCCAAGCGGCTGGGCCTCAGCGTCGTGCGGGTTCCGGCCTACTCGCCCCATGCCGTCGCCGAACATGCGGTGGCATTGATCCTCTCGCTGAACCGCCATCTGCACCGCGCCTACAACCGCACCCGCGACGGCGATTTCAGCCTGCACGGCCTGACCGGTTTCGATCTGGTGGGCAAGACCGTCGGCGTGGTCGGCACCGGCCAGATCGGGGCGACGTTCGCGCGGATCATGGCGGGCTTCGGCTGCCAATTGCTGGCCTACGATCCGTACCCCAACCCGCGGGTCGAAGCACTGGGCGCCCGTTATCTGCCCCTCGACGAACTGCTTGCCGAAGCGCAGATCATCAGCCTGCATTGCCCGCTCAACGATCACACCCGGCACCTGATCAACCCGGATTCGCTGTCGCGCATGCAGCGCGGCGCGATGCTGATCAATACCGGGCGCGGCGCACTGGTGAACACGCCGGCGCTGATCGAGGCGCTCAAGAGCGGCCAGTTGGGCTACCTCGGGCTGGACGTTTATGAAGAGGAAGCCCAGCTGTTTTTCGAGGACCGCTCGGATCTGCCACTGCAGGACGATGTGCTGGCCCGTCTGCTGACATTCCCCAATGTGGTGATCACCGCCCATCAGGCGTTTCTGACCAAAGAGGCCCTCGGCGCGATCGCCCGGACTACGCTGGATAACATCACCGGCTGGGCGGCGGGCAGCCCGCAGAATCTGGTGCAGTAAGCATGCGTGCTGCCGGTCGCGGGGTCGTTGGCCGCGAGAATTCATCCTCTAAAGTGTTAGCATGCGCGCCTATTTGGAGACCCCCATGGCCGAACACGATTTCCGTTACAGCATGCTCACCCCGCAACACACCCTGATCGAATGCCGCAGCCTCGCCGTCGGTCGTTATCAAGTGACCGGCAACGGCGGCTCGATCAAGCCCGACGACGTGCTGCTGGTCACCGTCAAAGGCAGCAAAGAGCTGTTCATGCGCCTGAACGTCGAAAAAGTCCGCCACCTGATCAATCCGACCGGTCAGTGGGTGGCCGTCGCCAACGGCCCGGCGTTCACCGAGCTGGCGATCCATCAGTGGAAGGTGAACTGCAACGACTGCGGCAAAGAGCGCGACATCGAATTCATGGTCGACGGCAAGGACGGCAAAAAAGCCCTCAAGCCTGCCGCCACCGCGCGCATCGAGGAGCTGGGCTGGAAGGTCGTCGGCGAAAACCACCTCTGCCCTGCCTGCGCGAAGAAAGCCGCATGAAACCGCTTCTGCTGACACTGTTGGCGGCCACCCTGCTGGCGGGATGCGCCACCGAATCCCCTGCCCTCAAGCAGGACCATGGTTACGTGCTGGAATGGATCGGTGAACGGCCGTTGATCGACAACAGCCACCTGACCATGACCCTCGGCAACGACGGCCGCGCCTACGGCAATGCCGGCTGCAATCACTGGTTCGCGTCATACCAGTTGCAGGGCGATGCCATCACATTCGGCCCGGTCGGCAGTACCCGCAAACTGTGCGCGCCGGCGCTGATGGAGCAGGAACACCGATTCCTTGAAGCGATGGGCAAGGTGCAGAGGTGGGATGTGTCGCCCATCGAGCAATTGCGGCTGTGGCCGGCGCAGGGCAAACCGTTGCGGTTTTGGCTGGAAGAGGACTGAATGCATTAGGCCACGGGCATCGCCATCCTTGCGCATATAGCCGGATGCCGCAGGCCGCTCATGCAGCCCGCGCTTTGGCCGATAGCCCTTACACCGTGTTCCCTCCCATTGATGCACGACTTGCCAGGCGTGCCCGAGAGTACGGATTGGACCCTTGGAGCCCACTTGATCAGTATTTTGTCATCGCGCCTTGAGCTGGTTCGACGCTTTGCCCGCACTCGGCGGAGCAAACCGGCTCGTTATGCGGGCGCACTTCTGATAGTGATGCTGTGCTGCGCGCTTCGTTCGCTGCTTCCCTTCACCGCCCTGCCCTACCTGTTTTTCATTCCCGGATTGATGTTCATCGGCTTCTGCTTCGGGGTCGGGCCATCCGCTTTTGGTTGCGTGCTTGCGGTTCTCACTGCGCAATATTTTTTCATCGGCGAAATCGGTTTCAACGACGGGTTTTCGACCTGGGCCAGCAGCGCGAGCTTCGCATTGGTGACCTTCGGCATGTCAGTCATCTGCGCATTGTTCCAGAAGAGCTTGAACGCGCTTTCCGATCTCAATGATCGTCTGGAGCTTGAGGTTGAGCGGCGCACCCTTGAGCGGGATGGCATCTGGAATGTCTCCCCCGACCTGATCTGCATGCTGTCCGAACGTGGCGAAGTCGTTGCGATGAATCCCTCCTGGCAAACCGAGACGGGACACGCCGAACATGCACTCAAAGACGGGGCATTTTTCAGCTTTATCTCTCCTTCGCAGTTGTCCGATGCCTTGCGCAGACTCAGCGAGCTGCCGGTCGCTGAGCTCGATAGCCAGGGCCCGCGCAGCAATGGGACGCCGTTGCACCTGAACTGGCGAATTGCACGTCGCGAGGGGCATTATTTCGCGGTGGCCCGAGACATCTCTCTTCAAAAAGAACGCGAGGAAGCGTTCGAAGAGGTCAGGTCGCAATTACAGCAAAGTCAGAAAATGGAAGCGGTCGGTCAGCTGACCGGCGGTCTGGCCCATGACTTCAACAACCTGCTGACAGTGATCACCAGCAGCCTGGACATGCTCGAACAACGCCTTGCCCAAGGCAGGCACGCCGAACTTCAACGATACGTGGGTCTGGCCCGCAATGCCTCCGATCGCGCCGCCTCCCTCACCCATCGTCTGTTGGCCTATGCAAGGCGCCAGACACTGGCAAGTACGGTCATCGATCCGGCCTTATTGGTTCAGGAAATGGAGGACCTGATCAGCAGAACGCTGACCCCTCGTATAGAGCTGGAGGTACTGGCGGCCAAGGACGCGGTGCTGTGCTTTTGCGACGCGCACCAGTTGGAAAACGCGCTACTGAACCTGTGCATCAATGCGCGCGACGCCATGCCGCAAGGTGGCCGGCTACAGATTGAGGTCACCGCTGTGCGCATCGAGCCGGCGCAAGCCACCGGGACGCTGAGCGCAGGTGGATATGCACGTTTCAGTGTCAGCGATACCGGCACAGGTATGCCGCGCAGCGTGCTCGATCGTGCATTCGATCCGTTCTTCACAACCAAGCCACTGGGTTCCGGCACTGGCCTGGGGCTTTCGATGGTCCACGGCTTTGCCCGACAATCATCCGGGGACGTCCAGATCGAGTCGCAGGTAGGTAAAGGCACGACGGTGAACCTGTTTCTGCCCTTGCATCAAGGTACGGCACCGGCTCCAGGGGTCGTCTTGCCAACGGCGGCCGAGGACAAGGCTCACACGCTGAGCGGGTCCATATTGGTGGTCGACGATGAGGACGCCATCCGCGATCTGATCAGTGAGACACTGTTGGACATGGGCTATCAGGTCGCCAGGGCGGCAACCGCTGCGCAGGCGCTACAGCAGCTAGAGCGACTGCCTGAGGTCAGCTTGCTCATCACCGATATCGGTCTGGCGGGCGGCATGAGTGGCGATGAATTAGCCGTAGCCGCGCTGGATGCGCGACCCACGCTCAAGGTCTTGTTCATCTCCGGTTTCGCCGAAAACAGCATCCCTGCGATCGCCTTGAAAAGCGGCCAGACTGAATTGCTGCTCAAGCCTTTCGCAATGAAACACCTCAAGACGCTGACCCAGCAATTACTGACGTCAGGCTGAACCCACTCACCTTTAGAGCCTGGGAGCAATCATCGGGTCGCCGGCAATGGCTGGAACTCGCCGCGCTCAAGGTTTTGCACCTTATTGCCCATGGCGTCTGTGGCATTGAGATCCGCGCCTTTGGCGGCCAGTGCGTCAAGCACATCCTTGCGATGGAACAGCGCCGCGTACATGGCCGCCGTTTGCCCCGCGTTATTGCGTTGATCGGGCGCGCAATTAGCGGCGACCAGTTGCCGAGCAATGCTGAGTTCGCCTTTGAAGATCGCCCCCATCAACGCTGTGTTGCCCCTGAGGTCTTTGGCGCAGGGATCAGCGCCAGCGTTGAGCAGTTGGGTGACGGCAGGTTGTTGGCCGTGGTAAGCGGCGAGAATCAGGGCGGTGTAGCCTTTTTCGTCCTGTACGTTCAGGTCGAATTTGGCATTGATGAATTCGTTGAGCATGTCTTGTCGGCCCTCTCGGGCGGCTTGAAAAAACAGCTCTTTCAGTTGCGTCTGGGTGTCGGCGGTGCTGCCGGTATCTGACGGCCCGGCGTGGACCACGCTCGCGGTCAGACACAGCAACAACGCGTAAAAGGTTCTGTGCATGTGTTGTCCTCCAAGAGGTGATGTCCTCAAAAGCCTCGGCCCGCTGTGCCAACGGGCCGAGGGGGTCGGTCAGTCCTTCAGTGCAGCGGCCAGCTGCTTGACCTTGGCCAGGTCGCCATTGGCAACCTTGGTCACGCCGGTGCCGTATTCCGGATCGGCCTTGTAGAGGTACGACAGCATGATGTTCTTGCTTTCGGTATCGGTGGTCGCCAGGGATTCACCAAAACTCTGAATCAGGTCCTTGCGGTCCTTCTCGCTGTAAGAACGATACAAATCGCCCGCCTGTTTGAAGTTTTGTTCCTTCTGAGTCTTGGCCTGTTGTGTGCTGCCGGTCAGTGGCAGTTGGCTGTAGCGCGCCTCTTCAGCCGCTGGACGCGGATTGAGTCGGCTTGGCTCGTAGTTCACGCCGGTAGTGGTATGACCGGTATTGAGCGCGCCGTCCTGGTTGCCGTTGTTGACCTTGACCCGTGGCGCGTTGATCGGGAGGCTCAGCACGTTAGTGCCCACGCGATAGAGCTGGGTGTCAGCGTAGGAAAATACCCGGCCTTGCAGCAGGCGGTCTTCCGAAGGCTCGATACCCGGCACAACGTTGGCGGGCGCCATGGCGACCTGCTCGGTTTCCTGGAAGTAGTTATCCACATTCTTGTTCAGGACCATCTGGCCGATTTTGCGCTCGGGAATATTGGGCCAGATTTTGGTGGCGTCCAGCGGGTCGAAGTCAAACTTCGCCAGGTCCTCAGGCTTGACCACCTGGACGTACAGGTCCCACTTCGGAAAGTCGCCCTTGTTGATGGCGGCAACCAGATCGTTGGTCAGGTGGCTGTAGTCCTTGGACTGCACTTCAGCGACCTGCTTGGGATCGAGGTTTTTCAGGCCTTGCAGGCTTTTCCAGTGGAACTTCACATAGTTGACTTCGCCCTTGGCGTTTACCAGTTTGTAGGCGTGCACGCCGTTGCCATCCATGGTGCGATAGCTGGCCGGTGTGCCTTCGTTGGAGTACAGCAACGTCAGCGTGCGGGTGGCTTCCGGGACGTGGGAGAAGAAGTCGAAACGTCGGGAGTCGTCATCCAGGTTGGTGCGCGGGTCAGGCTTGAAAGCGTGGACCATGTCCGGGAACTTGATCGCGTCACGGATGAAAAACGTCGGGAAGTTGTTACCGACCAGGTCCCAATTGCCGTCGGCGGTGTAGAACTTGGTGGCGAAGCCGCGGGGGTCACGCAGGGTTTCAGGGGAGTGGTTGCCGTGGACAACGGCTGAAAACCGTACGAACACCGGGGTGTGCTCGCCCTTGCTGAAGACCTTGGCTTTGCTCAGGTCGGAGGCGTCGTCGGAGGCAACGAATTCGCCATGCACGCCCGTACCGCGAGCATGCACGACACGCTCCGGAATGCGTTCACGATCAAAGCGCTGGAGCTTTTGCAGCAATTGCACATCTTGCAGAAGGACCGGGCCGTTGGGGCCGGCGGTTTGGGAGTTCTGGTTGTCGCCAACGGCGGCGCCGTTGTCGCGGGTCAGGGTGTCTGCGTACGCTGCAGAACTGACCATCAGGCTCGCGCCAATCAGGCTGGCGGCGATAGGGGATCGGGGTAAGTACATCTCGGTCTCTCTCTCTGTTTTTGGTTGTTCTGAGAGTAGAAGCCTACGGTCCGAGCCCGCCATTCCTGAATTGGTTCTGACTATGTCCTTGATAAATTAAAAAATGTTGACGTGCAGACGGTCCTGGTCGGTCCGCTCGGCACTGAATGGGTTGCGGTTCTGGCTGGAAGAGGACTGACTGCCTTAGCCCACGGGCATCGCCATTCTGCGCCGCAATAACTGCTTGCCCGCCCCCTGCCCTCTAAGCTCGACATAGTGATAAGTCGCGCTGGAAATCGTCACGACCACCGCCAGAATCAGCAACACCATCAGGTTATTCAGCCAAGCATGCCCGGTGTCCAGGTAGCGAATTTCACCCAGCATCGGCGCAGCGTCAAAGCCGGTTTTTTTCTGCACCACCATAAAGGCCAAAATAACAAAGAACAGTATGGCCAGATGGGTCAGGTAGATGGAGTAGGACAACCGTCCCAGACGTGCGAAGAATTCATACTTGAGCACGCGGGACAGCGCCCCGCCATCGAAGGCAAACACCACGATGGTCAGGCAGAACACTGCGCTGGCTGCCAATACCTTTTGCGACAACTCAGAGGTCAGCACCCACCAGATGGCGAGCGCTGCCAGGGCTTCCAGCACGCTGAGCACCCCAAAGCCAGGGGCAATCCAGCGTCTTGAGCAGGTGAAAAAGGCGTAGGCCAATGCCCCGGCAAAGAAACAGCCCACGCCTTTTTGCGCGTAGACGGTCAGGACATCGATCTGGCGGTAAAGCAGCGCAAATCCGCAAAGAGCGATGACGGCCCACAGCAGGTATCGCAGCGTGGAAGCCATCAACACAGTCGCGGCGAACAACATGTAGGTCCAGTACTCGATGCTGATGCTCCAGGACGCGGTGTTGAATGACAGGTTTTCCGTCAGGTGCGTCCAGCTTTGCACCAGCAGAAGATTGGGCAGGATCTGCGACGGCGCGTAGATGCCGGTAAAAGGCGTTTGATTGAAGGAAAAGCCACGCTTGTAGGCGGCGTACTTGAGGAATTCCAGGCCAATGAAGACCGCCAGCATGAACACGTGCAGGGGCAACAGGCGGAAGGTGCGCGAAATCAGGAAGTGACTGAAGTCCAGTTGACGCTTGCTGCCGTAGGCGTGCGCCATGACGAGACCGCTGAGAACAAAGAAGAACTCGACGAACAAGTCGGCATTGGCGAAGAAGGCCCACTCCGTGATGCTGCCGACAAGATGGGTGTGGTAAAGGACGACCGCTATTGCGCAGATACCGCGCAGGCTGTCCAGCGCGTGAAATCGTTTGACATCCTGCATGTAAACCCCCGATAAGTTGCCATCGCTCGAAAGCGCCTAAAGCAACCCGTCGGGGTTCGGTCGCGTACTACCTAAGGCAGAACCATAGTGCAGGGACGGTTTTGTGCAAGGAGCGGGGGTCGAAGACTTTTCTTGGCGAGGGGTAAGGGTTTGTTGCAGGCCCCCACCCAAGTCAGTCTTGTCTCGTCAGAGGCCAGCCTGGGCCGTCACCGATACCCCCGCGCCTGAATGTCGAAGAGGCCGGCATAGCGCCCGCCGCACGCCATCAGTTGCACGTGGGTGCCTTGCTCCAGAATCCGACCCTGATCCAGCACGATGATGTGGTCGGCGTTGCGCACGCTGGAGAATCGGTGAGAGATCAGCAGCGTCATGCGCCCCTTGGCGTACTCGCGGAAGTGCTCGAATACGGCAGCCTCGGCCGCTGCGTCGAGGGCGGCCGTCGGTTCGTCCAGAATCAGCAGATCGGCCCCGCGGCGCATGTAGGCCCGCGACAGCGCCAGCTTTTGCCATTGCCCGCCGGACAGTTCCTGCCCACCCACGAACCAGCGCCCCAGCTGCGTGTGATAGCCGTTGCTCAAGCGCTCGATGAATTCGGCGGCGATCCCTTGAGTGGCCGCTTCGCGCCAACGGTCCTGGTCATCGAAAGCGTCGACGTCACCCACCCCAAGGTTTTCGCCGACTGTCATCTGGTAGCGGATGTAGTCCTGAAAGATCACCCCGATGCGCTGGTGCAAAGCCTGTTCGTCCCAGTCCTGCAAATCGCTGCCGTCCAGCAGGATCCGGCCCTCGTCAGGGGTATAGAGCCGGGTGAGCAGCTTGATCAAGGTGGTTTTGCCCGAGCCGTTTTCGCCCACCAGGGCCAGGCTCATGCCGGGCGTCAGGTGCAGGCTGATGTCGCTGAGCGTGGCGTGCGCTGCACCCGGGTAGCGGAACCCCAGGCCCTCGCAGCGCAGGCCGTCGCCCGGGCGTGCACCGGCCTTGAGCGTGCCGCGTACAGGTGCCACCGGCACCCCGAGGTATTCGTAGAGGTCGGACAGGTACAGGCCATCCTCGTACAAACCGGCAATCGCGCTGAGGCTGGCAGTGATGGCGACCTGGCCTTGCTTGAACAGCACCAGGTACATCGTCATCTGGCCCAGTGTGGTCTGGCCGCGCACGGTGTCCAGTACCACCCAGGCGTAGGCCACGTAGAACGCGGCAGTGCCCAATAGCCCGAGGACAAAGCCCCAGACGTCGCGTCGCACGGTGAGCCGACGGTCTTCGGCGTACAGCCGCGTGAAGTTGTCGCGGTAGCGTTGCAGCAACAACGGCGCCATGCCGAACAGCTTGACCTCCTTGGTGTGCGACTCATGGGACAGCAGTGCTTCCAGGTAATTTTGATGGCGGGTTTCCGGGGCGCGACGTTGAAACAGGCGGAAGGCATTACCGGAAAAATGCGTCTCGGCGAAGAACACCGGCAGCGCACCGAACACCAGGATCAAGAGCGCCCAAGGGGAAAAATGCACCAGCAGCACCGCGAAGCTGACCAGCGAGATAAGGTTTTGCGTAAGCCCCAGGCCTTTTGTGACGAAGCCCAGTGGCCGGGCCGACGCATCCCGGCGCACGCGCACCAGCTTGTCGTAAAAGGCTGAGTCTTCGAACTGCAGCAGCGAAAGGGTCTGGGCCTTTTCCAGGATCATCAGGTTGACCTTCTGCCCCAACTGCACCCGCAGGAGCGCTTGTTGCATTGAAAGCGCCCGTTGCGCCGCGGCCAGCAACGCCAATACGCCCGCCTCGGCCAGCACGTAACGCAGGACAGGCCATACCGGCGCCTGGCTGCCACTGCCATGGATCTGCATCGCCTGAACCACCGCATCGACGATCCGCTGGCCGATCCAGGCGGCAAGCGCGGGTAAGATGCCGGCGATCAGCGTCGCCACGATCAAGCCGCTGAACA
This sequence comes from Pseudomonas sp. AK106, assembly GCF_053903055.1. Lineage (NCBI taxonomy): Bacteria > Pseudomonadati > Pseudomonadota > Gammaproteobacteria > Pseudomonadales > Pseudomonadaceae > Pseudomonas > Pseudomonas sp. AK106. The sequence continues at coordinate 1,511,126 of NZ_CP096426.1, read as the reverse complement.
AGGGGCGGGAAGTCGCCCAGACCAGGCCGACCGCCCTGCCGCTCTGGGTTGAAAATGCAGTCAAACGATTGAACAACGACATTAAAGGCCCAGGCTCCGGGTTGTCAGTGACGGGTGATTGTACCGGCTAGTTCGGCACGTTCTGTCGATCTTGTTCATAGCTGTCCAGATGATCAGGGGCGATTCAGGCCTTGGATACAACAACACACCATTGAATTAGAGCGGTACAACCGGGCAAACACACCTAGACTACCGCTGTATCGGAAGCGGGAACCCGCAGACAGTGGCCCAGTCCAACTGCACGACAAACCAGCATGGGCTCATGACAGTGTTATCAACCGTTTTAGTGGTGGAAGACGACTGGCTCATCCGCAGTTTGATCCACGAAATTTTAGAGACGGAAGGCTTCGAGGTCGTAACAGCAGAGACAGGCGACGACGCCTGGGAATGGTTGTGCGAGACCTCAGGAGGGGCGGATCTCATCCTGTCTGATATTCATATGCCGGGGGGGCTGAGCGGTATCGGCCTGGCCAATCGGGTGCAAGCTCATTGGCCCCGCATCCCCGTGATCTTGTCCTCGGGGGGACGAGGGCAACAAATCCTGGAGTCTGGATATGCCCCACTGTTCATCCCCAAACCTTGGCACTCCCTCGACATAGGTACGATTTGTCGGCGCGCATTAGCCCTGGCCATAAACCGACAGTGATCCTGCCGATCCCAGGGCGTTTGCGTTGGAGAGTCTTTTTCCGAACCACTGCTTTTCAGACCTCAACCTGGTTCAAGGAACCAGGGGGTTGAATGAAGCGAGGGCTAGCGGGCAATCATGCCGGCTGCCTGCTCAGTGGCTTCAGTGGTGCGCGTTGCCAACTTGCGAACCTCGTCGGCAACCACTGCGAAGCCCCGACCCGCCTCCCCCGCACGTGCAGCCTCAATAGCCGCATTCAGGGCTAAAAGGTTGGTCTGGCTGGCGATGCTCTGGATCGTCCCCACGATTTGGGACAGTTGCTCGATATTGTGCTCAAGCGTCTGCTGATGCTTGACCTCTGTTTCCCTCAGAACTTCCTGCTCGTGCTGCAAGTTGACGTCCACAAGGGCACCGACTACGCGCACAGGCAGGCCGGCGGGGTCACGCCTGGTCTGGCCTCGCGCACGGAACCACCGATATTCGCCGCTTTTCATCCTCAGCCGGTACTCGATATCAAAGGGTGTCTTGCCTGATCGGTCATTCAGATGAGCCCCGAAAGCGCTGAGGCTTCTGTCCTTGTCATCCGGGTGCAACCTGGATGCCCAGCTGTCCAAGACATCTGGAAACTCCTCGACCGTTTCGAAGCCCAGCAACCGACGGAACTGGGGTGACCACCAGAACGGGTTTTTGGGATTTACAGGGTCTCCGGCAATGACCTCCATATCCCACAGCCCATCCGAGAGCATCTCCCGCGCCAGCTCGAATCTGGTGATGATGACGTCATGCTCCTGGTCCCGCTCCAGTTGGTCATGGATATCCCGGAGCGAGCCGGCGACACGGATGGGCGTGCCTCGCTCGTCGCGGAGTGTCTCACCCTGTGCGTGGAACCAACGATACGAACCGTCTTTCATGGCGAGCCGGTTATTGACTTTGTACGGGGTCATTCCGGACTTGTCGTTGAGATGACGAGCGAAGGCGTCGAGCGTTGCCTGCTTGTCCTGCGGATGGAGCCGATCCGCCCAACTGGCGAGCACATTCGGAAAATCCCTTTCGTCTTTGAAGCCCAGAAGGCTGCGGAATTGCTGCGACCACCAAAAGCGATTGCCGGGATTGACGGGGTCGCCGGCCACGACCTCCATGTCCCAAAGACCTTCACTGGATGCGCGATTGACGAGATCGAATCGGATCTCGTGCGCTGACGCGGAGGCTGCTGATTCGCGAAGCAACTCGCGGGCATCCTCAAGCTCCTTCTCGAGCAGGCCGATGCGGGATTGATATTGATCATGAGAGGACTGGATCAGGCGCCAGGCATCCAGGACCGCTGGACCTTCTTTGCACTGGGCGACCTCAGGATCGTTGCCGCTCATGATCGAGGCCAGCAATTGCTTCAGCGCGCGACGATCACGGCGAAGAAGGAAAAAATTGGACATGTTGTACACACTCGAAATGCGTGACGGGCCTCCTCCATGGCACCTTGCCATTCATATCGTCTTCAGCGACCAAAACTTTATCGGCCTGGCTGAATAAATGGCCGTCAACTCGCTGAAATTGTTCAGTAATAGGGGCCACGCTTGCGAGGTGTGTTTCAAACGAGCTGCGCGGAGGGAGCAACGGCCAGATCTGATATCCAGCCTTGGGGTGCCCCTGCTGACCAAGCCGCTTGCGGCGCTGGAAGCTACTCCCATCAGGCCGTGTCGGGGCAGATGATCACGCAGGAATGATCGAGATCTTGCCGTTTCGCTCGAGGATCGCGTACTTGATCTGCTCCACCCGCTCGAAGCCCTGCTCTATTCTGGCGGCCTCCAGGATGTCGTCCTCCTGGACACGGGCCTCGTGCATGCGATGGCGCAGGAACGCGCCGTTTTCAACGATGATCGTCGGCCCCCCATCGATCAGCTTGGCCAAGCGTTTGGAGCGCCGCTTGACGAGGGAAAGCCCGATGTCGATCACCATCAACGTCACAATCACCAGAATCGCATTGGTCACGGAGAAGTCATCGCCCAGCAGCGCTTGCTGGGTGGCTTCGCCAATGACCATCAGCAGCACAAAATCAAACGACGTCAGCTCGCCCAATGATCGTCGGCCAGAAATCTTGAAGAGCACCATCAGTGCAAGGTAAATCGCACCCGCGCGTAGTACGGCATCCATTGAGCACCTATGGGTAGATGAACTGAGTGAGGGGAATGTGGCCGCCGCCCACGACGCTGATCTGGCTTTTAAACAGCCCGATGCCGTCGCTGCGCCATGAAATGAAGAGCGTGACTTGACCACTCTTGTCGGTAGGGAACGTAAGACTCAAACCTTGGGGGCTGCCCACGGAGCGGACCGGCTGCGGCTGGATAGACTCGATGCTGAAGCCATCCAGCATGGGCTTGCTGATCGACAGCGTAATTTCTTTGCCCGGCTGCCCCGCGGCCTGAACGATCATCGGATTGGTCCCGCCGGCGCGGTGGAAACGCTCGTACTGCACCGTCAGGTCACCCTGCTCACTCACCGTTTCGAGCGAACTGAGCGGGCCTCTGGAAAACAAACCGAGCAATGTCAGGATGACAACCGCCGTCAGCACATACCAGCCCACCCTCTGGAACCGCCAGACTTTACGCTGCAGCGTAAGGTCCTCGGCTACGGGGTGTACACGGTCCTGCATTTCCTGCTCTAAGAGGCTCATACGCATCACTCGTCGGGACTAGCGATGTGACCGCTTCGGTCTTTGGGAAGTTCTGGTGGGGTAAGCGTGCGCTGCTGATTGCTTGGGGTGTTTGAGGCGGTGAGCTCGTCTTTGGAGTCGGCGGTTCGAACAGGCTAGGGGCTGCTTTGGGTCGACAGCAGCCCCTCACATAGGCAGCTATCGACCCAAAGCAGACGTCGAGCGCCCTAATTATGTTCTGCAGGAATTTAATTCCGATGCGTTCATGCCTAACGTTCAGTCGCGTTCACACCAAAAAACCGAAGAATGCATCCCCAGTTCATTGTAGCCATCGTACTGGTTAACCTATCGGCCCAACTTTACTGATGCACTACCCGGCCCATGCCCATGTCCATGCCAGCATGGAGTAGCAAACTAGACCGCGCCAACGCCAACAAGGGGTGTTCCGACACCCGACTGTGGATCTCACCTCGAGAGGACCTTACCGGGGTGGGACGAGACCTTTGCGAGCCTTCGCGATTCCTATCTTCGAATTAAAATACAAAGTGGTCGTATATTTTTGAAGGTTTATCTTATCTATCTATATTTTTAGGGGCAATTTTCGCGGTAATGTAAGCGTCTATCCATCCTCTCCATTGATCGTAAAAAGGTCCACTTTGCAGGCTGTAATTAATATCGAGCGCCGTTCCGTCCGAGTTAACCGATGCTGATGCTCCATTGGATGGCGAGTTATTTAAACTTTGATAGTCAATTTTCACGACGGACTGAAAAACGAAACCATCCGGAGCCTTTATAGTGTCGTGAAAATTCGTACTTGTCACATGAATGCCGTGTTTATCCAGCGTTTTTGAGTAGGGGAATATGCGAAGCTGAATCGATGGCGCTTGTTTGTTAGGCGTAACTTTCTCAAGAATAACTGGGACTGAGGCTGTAACATCGCGATCTATAGATTCACTAAACCCTGAAGGCATAACATCAACACTGCCTCCGTCATTGTTAATAAAAGCAGTTCCCGTAATTCCGGCATAGTCAAATGTGACACCTTCTACCGAAACTACACGATAACCTTCTGGTGGTCGGACTCTAGCATGCATCATTCTGATTTGTATTGCCATCGGGAGGGACCCTAAGATACCTCCAGCTGAAGCGAATGTATGTGTCTGCACTTCTACCGGGTTTTTCAGTACTGTTCTGAATTCAGGGTTTAGTAATTTATTACAATCAGGGTCGTAGCTAACCCCTAACAAACTTATCGCATTTTCCCCCAATATTTCAATAGCTCTAGCCATAGGGACTGCTAGCGTTGAAGATTTCATTCGTTCGCCATCTATTTCTCGCTCGCCTATTGCTATTCCGAAAACCATTCCTAGTTCGTTGAAAAGTGGCCCTCCGCTGTTGCCCTTGTTTATGGCGGCATCAATTATCAGATTAGACGTTGGCCCAGCTCCATTTGCCACTCTCCCATAGGAAGACGTCAAGGGCCGATCACCACCTTGATAACCTTGGATTTCAAATTCCGGTTTAGGTTTGCTTTTTTTATCGTAGCCATCGCAAAGACGTAAAAAAGGTTTTAACGTACCCTCATCTAGGGTTTTCAAAAGAGCTACATCGTAGGGGTATTGTTTTGCATAGATGACTTTAAGATTAAATGGTGGGTCTACCGCCCGTAGCTCATCACCAAATTTTTCCGGCAAGTAACCTTCAATTTGGAAGCCATCTTCATCAAAAATATCTTTGTCTGGAAAATTATGCCCCACTGATAATATTAGGCCGTCAGGTGAAACCATAAATCCAGTACCCCACTCGTCATGATCAATAGTGCCTTTTGCATTTGCCACCTTCAGTGTGCCGGATACGCGAATCCTAACAACAGATGACCACGCTTCACTGGAGATCTCTCCAAAAGCAGGTAAAATCGAGAGCGCTATGGCTACCGACAGAAAATGCCTAAGCATGGAGCTGTTCTTCTGTCCGGTAGGATAACAACTTAAGTATTGGCCCATCTTTTAACAGCGACTTGCGGCTAATAGTGTGCCGTACTGGAGTCCCTTCGAATTGATTCCCCCCTAAGACAAGAACTTTGCTTCCTTGGTCAGCCAGAAAGAAGCCGACATGCCCATGATTTGGAGATTTCACATTTTGAAAAACAACAATGTCACCGGGCCTGGGAGAATTAGTAGGTTCCCCCCAGTTTTTGAACGACAATGCACGCGCACTTTGGGTGCGATGACTGGCGCCAGCTGGAGGTGTCTTCCCTGTTTGGGAAGTCATTAGGCAATAGTTTATGAATGCGGCACACCACGCCGTTGTGTCGCCTCTAGGCTTCGATTGCGTTGCTTTGAAAAATTCGACGATTACTGGGTTCCAACGAACAGGCCAAGCGGTGGCGTATGGTCTGCGTTCCTCTCCAAAATTACCTTGGCCAACATTGTGAAAATACAGTGCAATCTCTATCGGAGTGCAGTTCTTAGGTATGTCGTTCAGTACTAACATAGCTAGTTTCACTTCTTGGGCTGTTGCTGGATCAGTGCCGAAAGGGGTGTAACTAGAAAGTTGGTCATTGTTTATAGATGGCTGGTCCTTAAACTTGCCCAAGCTTGACGGAATGATAGGTTCCTGAGTATCCGCTTGTGCTAGTGAAACCCAGTCGGGGTCAGTGGCGAAGCTGAATCGGGGGAGGATGGCGGCTAACGTGCTAGCGACAAGAACGTCACGTCTAGAAAGTGTCATGAGAGATCCCTCTGGTGCCGTGAAGGGGTGTGCATGGACCCAATACGGCTTGAATCGGGTATCTGATTTATTGGTATAGCAGAGGGTTCTTCAATTTGCTCACACGCGAGGGAGTCGGATACCCACAGCTGCCACGCAGCGATAGGGGCGGCAGAATAGCAGCGTTGTAGAAGGCCTTCATTTACACCGTTATTCGTCAGCTATATGAGGTCAGCGAGCAAAAGATGATCAGGCTGATCGGGTCGTAATTCTGATAAGCGGAGTTTCGAGCTGCACCACATGAAGGCGGCGCGGATAGGATGGGTGACAGACCGCTTTTGGCCGGTAGCGGACGCTGGTGCCAGGCCGCTATAGGCCGCCGGCGCACAACCCCACTCTAGCCTATTGGACTTAGTGTGGTTTCGTCCTCATTATGAAATCACAGGTTCACAGGACATAGGCTCCCGGCAACATAGGCGTCAGCAATCCGAATAAGCCATCGGGAAAGCAGGCAAAGAGAAGAGATTATGGAAATGTCAGACGTCAAGCTCGCCCGGGTAACGCGCGCCGATATCGACGAGCTCCTACACGCGAATCGGGAAAGCCGGGACTATCACGGCCGCTGGGTACAGCCGTTCATAACCGCTTCAGGCTTCGAGGAGTGGTACTCCGCTCAGACCACAGGCGCTAGCGTTGGGCTGCTGGCTCGCGATACCGAATCGGGTCACATCGTTGGAGTCACCAACCTGAGCCAGATTTTCTATAAAGGATTTCAGAACGCGTATCTCAGCTACTGGGGCATGGTCTCGTTTGCCGGGACGGGAAGAATGTCCCAGGCGGTAAAACTGACGACGCGGTACGCCTTTGAAGAGCTGGGTCTTCACCGTATCGAGGCCAATATTCAGCCTGAAAATGTGCGATCAATCGCGCTGGTCAAGCGCCTGGGATTTCGGAAAGAGGGGTTCTCCCCGAAATACCTTCAGATCGCCGGAGTCTGGTGCGATCACGAGCGCTGGGCGCTTCTGGCCGATGAGCGTTAATCAGCGAGCAATCCCGTTGTGAACCTAAGCTGACTTGATCTGCCTCAGCCCTTCCCCTTCAACTCCGCCAGCTTCTGCATCACCCCCGCCGCCGTCTGTTCGCCCATCAACTGCTCACGCACTTTGCCCTTGTCGTCGATGATGTAGGTCACCGGCAGGGCTTCGCTTTTCGGCAGGTCGTAGTGATCGGCCGGGTCCTGGGCCAGCACGGTGAAGGTGATGCCCAGCGCTTTGCTGGCGCTCTTCAGGTCTTCGCCCTGGAGGTTGTCGAAATTGACGCCGAACACACTGACGTTCTGCCCTTTGACCTGCTCGGACAACTTGTTCAGTTCGGGGATTTCAGTTCGGCACGGACCGCACCATTCAGCCCAGTAATTGACCACCAGCCAGTGTTTGTCGACGCGGCTGCTGGCGACTTTCTCGCCATTCTGGTCCGTGCCCAGATCCACGCCGCACCCGCTGAGCAACAGACTTCCAATCAGTGCTGCCGCCGCCGCCAATCGCCTTGCCATGATGCCGTTTCCTTCTAGGTGCTCTTTATTTCCAGCTGCACGCTGCGCCGATTGTGCATCGCTCGCCGCGTGTTACCGGTCGTTACCGTGACGCAGGTAGAATAGCCGCCACCTCAGGCAAGATGCGACCCGCAAATGACCGATCTCACGCTTTATCACAACCCGCGTTGCACCAAATCCCGTGGCACGCTGGAATTGCTTGAAGCCCGCGGCCTGACGCCGACCATCATTCACTACCTCGAGACCCCGCCCGATGCCGCGCAACTGCGCGAGCTGCTGGGCAAGCTCGGCATCGGTGCTCGCGGACTGCTGCGCACCGGTGAGGACGAGTACAAAACCCTGAACCTGGCCGACACCGGCCTGAGCGACGAGCAACTGATCGCCGCCATGGCGGCCCATCCCAAGTTGATCGAACGCCCCATTCTCGTCGTCGGCGACAAGGCTGTAATTGGTCGTCCGCCGGAAAACATTCTGGAGATCCTGCCATGACCGCGCCGTACATTCTGGTTCTGTTTTACAGCCGTAACGGCGCGACCGCGGAGATGGCGCGGCAGATCGCCCGTGGCGTCGAGATGACCGGCATGGAAGCGCGCCTGCGCACGGTGCCGGCGGTGTCTACCGACTGCGAAGCCGTGGCGCCGAGCATTCCGGAGGCCGGCGCGTTGTACGCCACACTGGATGATCTGAAAAACTGCGCGGGCCTGGCCCTGGGCAGCCCGACCCGCTTCGGGAATATGGCCGCGCCGCTGAAGTACTTTCTCGACGGCACCAGCAACCTGTGGCTGACCGGCGCACTGGTGGGCAAACCGGCCAGCGTGTTCACCTCCACCGCCAGCCTGCACGGCGGTCAGGAAACCACGTTGCTGTCGATGCTGCTGCCCCTGCTGCACCACGGCATGCTCATCAGCGGCCTGCCCTACAGCGAAGCGGCGCTGATTGAAACCCGTGGCGGCGGCACGCCTTATGGCGCCAGTCATCACGCCGGCGCCGACGGCAAGCGCGCGCTGGATGAGCACGAAACCACGCTGTGCCGTTCCCTAGGTCAGCGGCTGGCGAAAACCGCGCTGTTGCTCGATCCGCCCAAGGGCTAACAGCTCAAGGCATTGCTCGCGCGCGATTGCTGGAACCCCTTGCTCAAACCGGGTCAAAGCACAGAGCCCCTGCCGGGGTTCTGCGTCAGCACTCGGAATGCGCTACGCCAGCAATCGCGCACATGAATTTTGTTTTGGAGAGGGCATGCAAGAATACAAATGGCTCCATGAATACTGCCTCAACCGCTTTGGTTCCGTCGCCGCCCTCGAGGCGCATCTGCCGACCCCCGCCACGCCGAAAAAACTCAAAGCCCTCAGCGACGACCGGTATCTGTCGACCATGGCGCTGCGGGTGTTTCGTGCCGGCCTCAAGCACAGCCTGGTGGACGCCAAATGGCCGGCCTTCGAGCAGGCCTTCTTCGGCTTCGATCCGGAAAAGGTCACGCTGATGGGCGGTGATCACCTTGAACGCCTGATGCAGGACGCGCGGATCATCCGTCACCTGGGCAAGCTCAAGAGCGTGCCGCGCAATGCGCAGTTGATCCTGGACATCGCCCACGAACATGGCAGCTTCGGCAATTTCATCGCCGAATGGCCGGTGACCGATATCGTCGGGCTGTGGCGTTACCTGTTCAAACACGGCAATCAGATGGGCGGGCTGTCATCGCCGCGCTTCTTGCGGATGGTCGGCAAAGACACCTTCATTCCCAGCCATGACGTGGTCGCTGCGCTGAATGCGCAGAAGATCGTCGATCGCGTGCCCAGCAGCCAGCGTGATCAGGCGGCGGTGCAAGCGGCGTTCAACCAGTGGCATGCGGACAGCGGCCGGCCGATGTGCCAGCTGTCGATGATGCTGTCGTACACGGCAAACCATTGATCGTTTTGCCGGTGGAGTGAGCAGACACAGCGCGTAACAAATCGGACGTCGTATACAATATTCGGCATCCGCCCTTTTCGAGTCATCTGCGTGCCTTTTCTTCTTCCAGACGCCCCCAACCTCGGTGTCGCGCCCTCCGCGTCCGAGGTCATTGCCAAGTACCTGCGCGAGTCGATCATCTCCGGCCAGTTCGCCGAGGAAGAGCCGATCCGTCAGGACGACATCGCCCGGGTGTTCAACGTCAGCAAGATCCCCGTGCGTGAAGCGCTCAAGCGTCTGGAAGCCGAAGGGCTGGTGCAATTCCAGCGCAACAAGGGGGCCGTGGTCACGCGGATTTCCGAGCCGGAGCTGGCGCAGATCTTTGAAGTGCGGGTGCTGCTGGAGGTGCAAGCCATCCGCCTCGCCGTGCCGCGAATGACCGCTGCCCAGCTGGACCGGGCCCGGGCCATTTGTGACGAATTCATGCGCGACGACGACATCGGGCGTTGGGCCGAGCTGAACTGGGCGTTTCACACCTGTCTGTATGAAGCGGCGCAGCGGCCGTTTCTGCTGAACATGATTCGCTCGATCCACGACAAGGTTGAACGCTACCTGCGGGTGCAGATGAGCTTTGAAGAAGGCAAAGAGCGCGCCGACCTGGAACACCGAAAAATCCTCAAGGCCTGTGCCGATCGTGACGTGGACAAAGCGGCCGAACTGATCGAGCACCACATCATCGGCGTCTGCCGAACCCTCTACGCCCACCTGCCTCATGCCGTGCTCAGCGAGATCTGAACGAATCGTGGCTATGCCGATTTCGTCATTGGCGAGGGTGAAATCGGTCAAGACCCTGGACGTCGTTCGCGGCACCCTTGCCTCAATAGTGAAGTTGCTCCGCGCCGCGATCTGTAAACCGGTTGTACAGCGCTTTTTGTAGGACCGGATTTAGCCGGGAAGAGGCCAGCGCTAACACCACAAAACTTTTAGCGTCGCGACTGACCTCTTCCCGGCTGAAGCCGGTCCTACAAGGGATCGTCTTAGCCAGTTAGATCGGGGTGTACACAGGACTTTATGTAGGACCGGCTTTAGCCGGGAAGAGGCCAGTATGAACACCATGAATCTCGGGTGTGACGACCGACGCTTTCCCGGCTGAAGCCGGTCCTACAAGGGATCGTCGTAGCCAGTTACGTCGGGGTGTACGCAGCGCTTTTAGTGGGACCGGCTTTAGCCGGGAAGAGGCCAGTGTTAACACCACAAAGCTTGCGGCGTGACGACCGACGCCTTCCCGGCTGAAGCCGGTCCTACAGGGATCGTCGTCGCCCGTTACGTCGGGGTGTACGCAGCGCTTTTAGTGGGACCGGCTTTAGCCGGGAAGAGGCCAGCGTGAACACCATGAATCTCGGGTGTGACGACCGACGCTTTCCCGGCTGAAGCCGGTCCTACAAGGGATCGTCGTAGCCAGTTACGTCGGGGTGTATGCAGCGCTTTTAGTGGGACCGGCTTTAGCCGGGAAGAGGCCAGCGTGAACACCATGAATCTCGGGTGTGACGACCGACGCTTTCCCGGCTGAAGCCGGTCCTACAAGGGATCGTCGTAGCCAGTTACGTCGGGGTGTACGCAGCGCTTTTAGTGGGACCGGCTTTAGCCGGGAAGAGGCCAGCGTGAACACCATGAATCTCGGGTGTGACGACTGACGCCTTCCCGGCTGAAGCCGGTCCTACAAGGGACCGTCTTAGCCAGTTAGATCGGCGTGTACACAGGACTTTATGTAGGACCGGCTTTAGCCGGGAAGAGGCCAGCGTTAGCACCATAAATCTCGGGTGTGGCGACCGACGCCTTCCCGGCTGAAGCCGGTCCTACAAGTGACCGTGATCGCCAGTTCCATCGGGTGTACGCAATAGCCAGTTCCAGACTCAGTCCGACAGGGGAATACATGAAACGCATCCAGATCATCGATTCTCACACCGGCGGCGAGCCGACGCGGCTGGTGCTCGACGGGTTTCCCGATCTCGGGCGGGGCAGCATGGCCGAGCGGCGTCAGCGTCTGGCTGAGCAGTTCGATGACTGGCGCGCCGCCACCGTGCTCGAACCCCGCGGCAGCGATGTACTGGTCGGTGCGCTGTTGTGCGAGCCGGTGGATCCCGGGGCCTGCGCCGGGGTGATCTTTTTCAACAACAGCGGCTACCTGGGTATGTGCGGCCACGGCACCATCGGGCTGGTGGTGTCGCTGGCGCATCTGGGCAAGATCGGCCCCGGCGCGCACCGCATCGAAACCCCGGTCGGCACGGTTCAGGCCACGCTGCACGAAGACCGCTCCGTGAGCGTCGACAACGTGCCCTCCTACCGCTACCGCAAGGACTTCGTCGTGGAGGTGCCTGAACTGGGCAGCGTGACCGGCGACATCGCCTGGGGCGGCAACTGGTTCTTTCTGATCGCCGACCACGGCCTGAGCGTCGCCGCCGACAACCTCGACGCCCTCACCGACTACACCTGGAAAGTCCGGCAGGCGCTGGAAAACCAAGGCATTCGCGGTGAAGACGGCGGCGTCATCGACCACATCGAGCTGTTCGCCGACGACAATCACGCCGACAGCCGCAACTTCGTGCTCTGCCCCGGCAAAGCCTACGACCGCTCGCCCTGCGGCACCGGCACCAGCGCCAAACTGGCGTGCCTGGCAGCGGACGGCAAACTTCAGCCCGGTACGCTGTGGCAGCAGGCCAGCGTGATCGGCAGTCAATTTGAAGGCAGTTTCGTCTGGGAACACGGCGAGCGGCAGGCCGGCGACCGCATCGTGCCGACCATTCGCGGCCGTGCGTACATCAGCGCCGAAGCCACTTTGTTGCTGGACAACGAAGACCCATTCGCCTGGGGCATTCGCTCGTGACCGACGCCGCCACCCTGCAAGGCCAGGCCGCCGATGTGATCGTCATTGGCGGCGGCATCGTCGGCGCGGCGTGTGCGGACGAGCTGGCGTCTCAGGGTTTGCATGTGCTGGTGCTGGATTGTCAGCGCCCCGCCGCGACCGCTGCGGGTATGGGCCATCTGGTGGTGCTGGACCACAGCGCGGCCGAGCTGGCGCTGGGGGAATATTCGGTCAAGGCCTGGCGCGAGCTCGCGCCGCAGATGCCGGACGACTGCGCGATGCGCACCAACGGCACCCTGTGGCTGGCCTGCAATGAAGAAGAAATGGAAGAAGCCGAGCGCAAGCATGCGGCCCTGAGCGAATACGGTCTGGCGTGCGAGTTGCTGTCCGGCGCCGAACTGGCAAAGGCCGAACCGTCATTGCGATCCGGCCTGCTCGGGGCACTGAAGGTCAGCGGCGACGGCATTCTTTACGCGCCCAACGCCGCGCGCTGGTTGTTGCAGCGTCAGTCTTCGCGAGTGGTTCAGCGCCAGGCCGAAGTCGTGGAAGTTCAGGGCAACCGGGTCCGCCTCGCAACGGGAGAATGGCTGCAAGCCCCGGCAGTCGTGCTGGCCAGCGGCATCTATGCCCGCGAACTCTGTCCCGATTTACCGCTGCAAGCCAAGAAAGGCCACCTGCTGATCACCGACCGTTACCCCGCGCAGATCACCCATACGCTGGTTGAGTTGGGCTACGTCACCAGCGCCCACAAGGGCAACGGCCCGTCGGTGGCGTTCAATGTGCAGCAGCGCCCGACCGGCCAGCTGTTCATCGGCTCATCGCGGCAGTTCGACAACCACAACCCGGAGGTGGACGCGGCCATGCTCGGGCGGATGCTGCGTCGGGCGATGGATTTTCTCCCAGGCCTGGGCGAGATGAACGGCCTTCGCAGCTGGACCGGCTTTCGCTCCGCCAGCCCCGACGGTCAGCCGCTGATTGGCGAGCACCCGCATCAGCCCGGCCTGTGGCTGGCGGTCGGGCACGAAGGCCTCGGCGTTACCACTGCCACCGGCACCGCCCGCCTGCTCGCTGCGCAAATGCTGCGCACTCGACCGCCCCTCGACGTTGAACCCTACCTGCCGCAACGCTTTATCGGAGCCCGCGCCCATGCCTGAATTGAGCATCGATGGTCAGCCCTTTCGCTTCGCCCAAGGCACCACGGTGGCCGCCGCGCTGATGTCGAGCGGCGATCGTTGCAGCCGCACCTCGGTCACCGGCCAGCGGCGCGCGCCCTTGTGTGGCATGGGCATCTGTCAGGAATGCCGGGTGAGCATCGACGGCCTGCGCCGGCTGGCGTGTCAGACGATCTGCCGCGACGGCATGCGGGTCGAGACTCAGCCATGAGCATGAGCATGAGCATGACCGAGCATGTCGATCTGCTGATCATCGGCGCAGGTCCGGCGGGCATGGCGGCGGCCGTGGCGGCGGCGCCTCACGGGCGGAGCATCGCTTTGCTCGACGACAACCCGCTGCCAGGCGGGCAGATCTGGCGCGACGGCCCCAACGCTCAAGTGCCGAAACAGGCTCAGGATATGCGCACGCAGTTGCAGGGGTTCAGCAACGTTCGCCTGCACAGCGGCTGCAAGGTGGTCGCGCTGGCCGGGGCGAAGCGCTTGCTGCTGGAAGATGCCGAGCGGGGCTGGGTGTTGAGTTACGGCACACTGATTCTGTGCACCGGCGCGCGGGAGCGACTGCTGCCCTTCCCCGGCTGGACCCTGCCGGGCGTCACCGGCGCGGGCGGTTTGCAGGCGCTGATCAAAGGCGGGCTGGCGGTCGCTGACGAACGCATCGTGATTGCCGGAACCGGCCCGCTGTTGCTGGCCTCGTCGGCGACCGCGCAGAAGCACGGCGCCGAGGTCGTGCGCATTGCCGAGCAGGCGCCCTTGAGCGCTGTCGCCGGATTTGCTGCCGGGCTGTGGCGCTGGCCGAACAAGGCGATTCAGGCGATCACCCTGGCCAGCGCCGCCTATCGAACGTCGGCCCATGTGCTGGCGGCGCTGGGTACGGATCGGCTGGAAGGCGTGCGCGTTCAGGTCGGCGACAAGGTCGAAGAGCTGGCCTGCGAGCGTCTGGCCTGCGGTTTCAGTCTGGTGCCCAACACCGAGATCGCCCGCGCACTGGGCTGCACGCTGCGGGATCAGGCCATCGTGGTGGATGAGTGGCAGGCGACGGGTCTGGCCGATCACTTCGCAGCGGGGGAATGCACCGGTTTCGGCGGCAGCGAACGGGCGTTGGTAGAGGGGCGCATCGCCGGGCTGGTGGCGGTGGGTGATCGAAATAAGGCCCGAGGGTTGTGGGCTGAGCGACAGCGCTGGCAAGGTTTTGCGGATCGGTTGAACAAGGCCTTCAGCCTGAATCCGGCGCTGAAACATCTGGCGGCGCCGGACACGCTGGTCTGTCGCTGTGAGGACGTGCGTTACGCGGACCTGGCTGCACATGGCAGCTGGACCGGCGCCAAACTCGCCACCCGCTGCGGGATGGGCGCGTGTCAGGGGCGGATCTGTGCCACGGCGGCGCAGACCTTGTTCGGCTGGGAACCCCCCTTGTTGCGCCCGCCCTTCAGCCCGGCGCGGATCTCCACCCTCGCCTGTCTGGATGATATTTAAAGTGATTTAATATTTAATGATTTAAAGGGGACTGATTTATTTACAGCGCTTCACCGTAAATAAATCTGTCCCCGCAGATCAAATCTGTCCCCGCAGATCAGTCGCCCCCCGACTAGCCGCCGCATCCAACATCCCGCATCATCGATCCCATTCCCCACCCGGCCCTCCCGCCCGTGAACATGATCGACGTCCTCCTCACCAAGCCCTTGCACGACCTCGACCAACTGCTGGCCAGCCTGACGTTGGTCGCGCCGCTGTTCGATGCGATTCCCGGTGTGGTGTTCTTCGTCAAAGACGCCCACGCGCGTTATGCACTGGTCAACCAGACGCTGGTGCAGCGCTGCGGTTTCAAGGAAAAAAGCCAGATCGTCGGGCTGACCGCCGAGGAAGTGTTCCCCGCGCGCTTCGGGCCGTTGTATACCGCCCAGGACCGCCGGGTGCTGGCCGATGGCAGGCAACTCAGCGATCAGCTGGAGCTGCACCTTTATTACGGCAATCAGCCGATCTGGTGCCTGACTCACAAGATCGCCCTGCGCGATCAACACGGCGCGATCATCGGGCTGGCGGGAATCTCCCGGGACCTGCAAATCCTGCAGACGACCCATCCGGCGTATCAGAAACTGGTCGAGGTCGATGCGTACATCCGCGAACACTTCGCGCGGCCCATCACCCTTGAGCAACTGACGGCCATTGCCGGGCTCTCCATCGCCCAACTGGAGCGGCACTGCAAACGCATCTTCCAGCTGACGCCACGGCAGATGATTCACAAGGCGCGGCTGGGTGAAGCGTCGCGGTTGTTGCAGGAAGACCTGTCGATCACCGAAATCGCCCTGCGCTGCGGGTACACCGATCACAGCGCGTTTAGCCGCCAGTTCAAGGCGCTGACCGGAGCGTCGCCGAGTGAGTATCGGGATTCGCAAAGGCGCATCTGAATTCGCTGCTCCCCCTGGATGATCGCGGTATTTGTGTAGGACTGGCTTTAGCCGGGAAGGGGCCAGTGTGTCCGCTGTAGTTTTTGCAGTGTGGCGACCGGCGCTTTCCCGGCTGAAGCCGGTCCTACGTGAATTGCAGTGCCACCGGCTGATTGCGGTGCGGCGGAATGTGGCGACTACCGCACTGCAACGTGCATCAATGAAGCACGCTGCGGATTCTTGCTCCTTTATGTAACACCGTCCCGCGCTCCTGAGATACCCATCCGAACCCCGGCCCACTGATCCAGAGGCCTGCACGGCGTGCAGGCAAAACAGGCACGCTGCGTGCATATCAAATATCGTATACGAAATTACTTATCCGGCCGTTTCTCCCTTTGCACGCACCGAGGCTTCTATGAAAAATCAAGCTGTCGCCGTCGCCCTCCTCGCCGTCATGAGCTCATCCTTTATCAACACCGCGTTGGCCGACAAGCTCGATGACATCATCGACTCCGGCAAGCTGCGCTGCGCCGTGACCCTGGACTTCCCGCCGATGGGGTCCCGTGACGACAAGAACAACCCGGTCGGATTTGACGTCGATTACTGCAACGACCTGGCGAAGGTACTGGGCGTCACAGCCGAGGTGGTGGAAACACCCTTTCCGGACCGCATTCCTGCGCTGGTTTCAGGCCGCGCCGACGTGATCGTGGCGTCGACCTCGGACACCCTGGAGCGGGCGAAAACGGTGGCGATGACCATCCCCTATTTCGCCTTCCAGATGGTGGTACTCACCCGCGACGACGCCGGCATCAACAGCTATGACGACCTCAAGGGCAAGGATGTCGGCAACACCAGCGGCACGTTCGAAGCCATCGCGCTGGAGAAGGATCAAAAGAAATGGGGCAGTGGCAGTTTCCGCGCCTACCAGACCCAGAACGACACCATCCTCGCCGTCGCCCAGGGCCACATCAAAGCGTCCGTGGTGACCAACACCGTCGCCGCCGCCACGCTCAAATCCGGCAAGTACAAAGGCCTGAAGATCGCCGGCAATGCGCCCTACACCATCGACTACGTTTCCCTTGCGGCGAAGCGTAACGAGTACGGGCTGATTCATTACCTAAACCTGTTCGTGAACCAGCAAGTGCGGTCCGGGCGCTATGCCGAGCTGTATGAAAAGTGGGTGAGTGGCAAGCCGGTGGACCTGACCGTGCCGGGCGTCTATTACTGAGGGGAACGATCAGAGGGCGCGGACCGTGTAGGAGCGTGGCTTGTCCCGCGATCTGGCGCGAAGCGGCAGCAAGACCGTCGAACATGCTGATTCAGTGACGCCGCGGTTGTAGGTTTTACGACGACTGCGTCGCCGATCGCGGGACAAGCCACGCTCCTACAGGGCTACGCGTCCCGTCTGAATCATTCGCGGAACCTGAACCAGGAACCCATCAGCGTCACCCGCTAAAAGCGATTCACTCACTCAGGAGCCCACGATGTCTGAAGTCTCGTTGAACGGGCGCTGTCTCGTCGCCGGCAGCGCGCAAGGTGAATTACTGTACGCCGACGTGGGCCTGAGTTTCTGGGGCGGGGTCGAGCCGTTTACCGGTGAAGTGATCGACCGCCATCACCCCCTCAGCGGCCAGTTCATCAGCGGCCGTGTGCTGGCCATTCCCAGCGGGCGCGGTTCGTGCACCGGCAGCAGCGTGTTGCTGGAACTGATCCTCAACGGCCACGCGCCGGCCGCACTGGTCTTCGAACGCGTGGAAGACATCCTCACCCTCGGCGTGCTGATTGCCGAGCAGATGTTCGGCCATTCGATCCCGGTGATCAGCCTCGGCGAAGCGGGCTTTGCGGCCCTGCGGGACGTTGCTTTCGTGCGAGTGGAAGATGACCGCGTGAACGGCTTTGCCTGCCTGCCGCCACCACTCCCTCGCGATCAAAAAAGTCTGATACGTCAGCGCCCGATCACCCAGATTTCACTCACCGAAACCGACCAGGGTTTTCTCGACGGCGCTTACGGCAAAGCCGCGCAGGTGGCGATGGGCATCATCCTGCGCATGGCCGAGCTGCAGGGCGCGACGGAACTGCTGGACATCACCCAGGCGCACATCGACGGCTGCATCTACACCGGGCCGGCCAGCCTGCGGTTCGCCCGACAACTGGTGGCCTGGGGCGCCAAGGTCCGCGTGCCCACTACCCTCAATTCAATCTCCGTGGACAAGCGACGCTGGCGCGAACTGGGCGTTGATCCGGCCCTCGGCGAACCGGCCAGTCAGCTGGGCGATGCCTATCTGGAGATGGGCGCGCGGGTGAGTTTTACCTGCGCGCCGTACCTGCTGGACAGCGCGCCGGAGCTGGGCGAGCAGATCGTCTGGGCCGAGTCCAATGCGGTGGTGTACGCCAACAGCGTGATCGGCGCGCGCACCCTGAAGTACCCGGACTACCTCGACATCTGCATCGCCCTCACCGGCCGCGCGCCGAAGATCGGCTGCCACCTGACCCAGCAACGGCTGGCGACCCTGCGCATCGACGTCCCTGTCCTGGACGGCCTCGACGACAGTTTCTACCCGCTGCTCGGTTATCACGTCGGGCTGCTGTGCGGCGCCACGATCCCGGTGATCTGCGGCCTTGAGCACAAGGCGCCCACGCTGGATGACCTCAAGGCGTTCGGCGCGGCGTTCGCCACCACCTCCGCTGCGCCGATGTTTCATATCGCCGGCGTAACGCCCGAAGCCACCACTGCGGAACTGGCGCTGGGCGGGCAAGCGCCGGAACAAACCTTGAGCGTCAGCCCGGCGGATCTGCTGCACAGCTGGCGCGAGCTGAACAGCGCGCAAACGCCGCAAGTGGACGCCGTGACGCTGGGCAATCCGCATTTTTCCCTGAGCGAATGCGCAATGCTGGCGCACCTGTGTGGCAACCAGCGCAAGCATGACAACGTGGCAATCGTCGTGACCTGTGGCCGCGCTACCCTGGAGCGCGCGCAACGGGCCGGCTACGTCGACACGCTGGAAAACTTCGGCGTGCAGTTCGTCACCGACACCTGCTGGTGCATGCTCGGCGAGCCGGTCATCCCGCCGACCGCACGCAACCTGATGACCAACTCCGGCAAATACGCGCACTACGCCCCCGGACTGGTGGGGCGTCGCGTGCATTTCGCCAGCCTGGCCGAGTGCGTCGACAGCGCGATCACCGGTGTCGCCAGCGGGCGCCTGCCGGTCTGGCTGCAGGCCGCTGCCCTTGCCGACGATGCAGCCGAGGCCAGCCCCCATGTTTGACTACAACTTCCATTGGCGCGCGGCGTTCAAGGCGCTGCCCGACATGCTCAACGGCGCGTGGGTCACCTTCGAAACCGCCGCGCTGTCGATGATCCTCGGCGTCACCATCGCGCTGTTTCTGGTGTTCATGCGCCAAGGCAAAAACCGCCTGTTCCGGGGGTTCGCCGCCACCTGGATTTCCATCGCGCGCAACACGCCGTCGCTGTTCCAGGTGTACATCCTGTATTTCGGCCTGGGCTCGTTCGGCCTGCACATCAGCTCGTGGGCGGCGTTGCTGGCGGGCATCACCATCAATAACGCGGGCTATCTGGCGGAGAACTTTCGCGGCGGTCTGAAGGCCGTGCCCGACACGCAATTGCGCGCCGCCCGTTCGCTGGGCATGAGCGCGCCCCAGGCCTATCGGCTGATCGTCATTCCGCAGTTGCTGCGCATCGTTTTCTATCCGCTGACCAACCAGATGGTCTGGGCCGTGCTGATGACCTCGATGGGGGTGATCGTCGGCCTCAATAACGACCTCACCGGCGTGACCCAGGATTACAACGTCAAGACGTTCCGCACCTTCGAATTCTTCGCCATTGCGGCGGTGCTCTATTACCTGATCGCCAAGCTGATCGTGGTCGTTGCGCGGCTGCTGTCCTGGCGGCTGTTCCGGTACTGAGGAGATGGGCATGTTCGAGAGCACGTTCAGCTGGAACGACCTGCAATTCATGCTTCAGGGCGCCTGTGTCACGATTTTGCTGACCGTGGTGTCGATGTTCATCGGCACGCTGGCCGGGGTGGTCTGCGGCATGGCCCGCGCCCTGCTGCCGCGCAGCACGATCCCGCTGGCCTGGCTGCTGGACGTGTTTCGCAGCGTGCCGTTGCTGATCCAGTTCGTGCTGTTCAACGCGCTGAAAAGCATCGTCGGCCTGAACTGGAGCGCCTTCGCCGTCGCCTGCGTGGTGCTGGGCCTGTACGTCACCGCTTACTGCACGGAGATCGTGCGCAGCGGCGTGCTGTCGGTGCCGCTCAGCCTGCGCCGCGCCAGTCGTTCCCTGGGCCTGACGTACTGGCAGGACCTGCGCCAGATCGTCATGCCGATGGCCACCCGCGTGGCGTTTCCCGGCTGGATCAACCTGCTGCTGGGGGTGATGAAAGACACCGCGCTGGTGATGTGGATCGGCATCGTCGAACTGCTGCGCGCCTCGCAAACCATCGTCACGCGCATTCAGGAGCCGCTGTTGGTGCTGTGCATCGCCGGCCTGATTTATTACGTCATGAGTCTGGTGGTCGCTCGCCTGGGCGCCCGGCTGGAAACGAGGTGGCAGGAAAATGATTGAGATCGACAACGTGCACAAGTCATTCGGCGAGCTTGAGGTCATCAAGGGCGTGAGCCTGCAGGTGAACAAGGGCGAAGTGGTGTCGATCATCGGCGGTTCGGGCTCGGGCAAGTCGACCTTGCTGATGTGCATCAACGGCCTGGAATCGATCAAGAGCGGCAGCATTCGCGTCGACGGCACCGAGGTTCACGCCAGGGGCACGGACATCAACAAGCTGCGGCAGAAGATCGGCATTGTCTTCCAGCAGTGGAACGCGTTCCCCCATCTGACGGTGCTGGAAAACGTGATGCTCGCCCCGCGCACGGTGCTGGGCAAAAGCAAGGCCGAAGCCGAAGCGCTGGCGGTCAAGCAACTGACCCACGTCGGGCTGGGCGACAAGCTCAAGGTGTTTCCCGGCAAATTGTCGGGCGGTCAGCAACAGCGCATGGCGATTGCCCGGGCGCTGGCGATGTCGCCGGATTACATGCTGTTCGACGAGGCCACGTCGGCACTCGATCCGCAACTGGTGGGCGAGGTGCTGGACACCATGCGCATGCTGGCCGAGGACGGCATGACGATGATTCTGGTGACCCACGAAATCCGCTTCGCCCGGGACGTGTCGGACCGCGTGGCGTTTTTCCGCAACGGGCTGGTGCACGAGATCGGCACGCCGGATCAGGTGATCGGCAACCCGCAACGGCCGGAGACGGCGGATTTTTTGCGATCAATCAACTAGAGCCTGCTCAGGAGGGCCTTAGGTCATGCGCTCATCGAAAGTGATTCATGTGGTCAGTTGTCACGCCGAGGGTGAGGTGGGCGATGTGATTGTTGGCGGGGTTGCGCCGCCTCCCGGAGAGACGATCTGGGAGCAGTCGCGCTGGATCGAGAAGGACAACGTGCTACGCAATTTCATGCTCAATGAGCCCCGCGGCGGGGTGTTCCGCCACGTCAATCTGCTGGTGCCGCCCAAGCACCCGAAGGCGCAGATGGGCTGGATCATCATGGAGCCGGCCGACGTGCCGCCGATGTCCGGTTCCAATTCCCTGTGCGTGGCGACGGTGCTGCTGGACAGCGGGATTCTGCCGATGACCGAGCCGGAAACCCGGCTGATACTGGAGGCGCCGGGCGGCCTGATCGAGGCGATTGCCCAGTGCCGCGACGGCAAGGTGACGAGCGTCGAGGTGCACAACCACCCTTCTTTCGCCGATCAGCTGGACGTGTGGATCGAGGTGCCGGGGCTGGGTTCGGTTCAGGTCGATACCGCCTATGGCGGCGACAGTTTTGCCATCGTCGATTCGGTGAAGCTGGGCTTTTCGTTGACCGCCGATGAAGCCAAGGACCTGGTGGACACCGGCCTGAAAATCACCAAGGCGGCCAACGAGCAACTGGGTTTCAGCCACCCGTTGAACACGGACTGGAATCACATTTCCTTCTGCCAGATCGCCGCGCCGGTCAACTTTGACGGCGGCGTGGCCCATGCGGCGAACGCGGTGGTGATTCGCCCGGGCAAGATTGACCGCTCGCCGTGCGGCACCGGGTGTTCCGCGCGGCTGGCGGTGTTGCATGCGAAGGGTCAGTTGAAGGTGGGGGACCGGTTTATCGGACGTTCGATCATTGGCTCGGAGTTCCGCTGCAAGATCCAGAGCGAGACTGAAGTGGCCGGGCGCAAGGCGATCATCCCGAGCCTGTCCGGGCGGGCGTGGATCACCGGGACGCACCAGCACATGCTCGACCCGAGCGACCCGTGGCCGGAGGGCTACAAGCTGAGTGATACGTGGCCGGTGGGGTTGAAGCTGTAGATGCTGCGGCTGCTTTCAATAAATCGAAACCGATTTTTCTGAATGAATGCAAAACCGATTTTTTCTGAATGAATGCAAATCCTGTAGGAGTGAGCTTGCTCGCGAATGCGGTATGTCTGCGATGGATGTGGTGACTGACACTCCGCATTCGCGAGCAAGCTCACTCCTACAAGGGGTCGGGGACAGCCTGAAGCACCGCTAACGCAGAAAAAGAAGGGCGTCATACGCCCAAACCAGAACGTATACGAAATACCTTTACCCAATCAGGAGTCAATCATGAGCCAGTCCGTATTCTGGAGCGGGGTCTTCCCTGCCGTTACCACGCAATTCAACGACGATTTCTCCCTCAATCTGGAGGCGACCCATAAGGTCATTTCCAACCTGGTGCGCGATGGCGTGTCGGGGCTGGTGATCTGCGGGACTGTGGGGGAAAACACTTCATTGAGCGTCGCTGAAAAGATCAGCCTGGTGGAAGCGGCCAAAGACGCCTCGGCCGGGCGCGTACCGGTGATTTCGGGCATTGCCGAGTTCACTAGCGCCAACGCCAGTGCCGTCGCCAAAGAAGTGCAGAAAGCCGGCGCCGACGGGATCATGCTGATGCCGGCGCTGGTGTACTCGGCCAAGCCTTTCGAAACCGCCACGCACTTCCGCACCGTGGCCGCCGCCACCGACCTGCCGATGATGGTTTACAACAACCCGCCGATCTACAAGAACGACGTCACGCCGGACATCCTCATCTCCCTGGCGGACTGCGACACCATCGTGTGTTTCAAGGATTCATCGGGCAACACCAACCGCTTTATCGACGTGCGCAACGAAGTCGGTGATCGCTTCGTGCTGTTTGCCGGGCTCGATGATGTGTTGGTGGAGAGCGTTGCGGTGGGCGCGGTGGGCTGGGTGTCGGGGATGTCCAACGCCTTTCCGAAAGAGGGCGAGACGCTGTTCCGTCTGGCCAAGGCCGGGCGTTTTGCCGAGGCGATGGCGCTGTATGAGTGGTTCATGCCGCTGCTGCACCTGGACGCGCGTCCGGACCTGGTGCAGTGCATCAAGCTGTGCGAAGCGATCATGGAACGCGGCAGCGCCCTCACCCGCCCACCGCGGCTGGCGCTGCCGGACAGTGATCGGGAATATGTCGAGAGATTGATGAAGACCGCATTGGCGAACAAGCCGGTGTTGCCGGATGTGGGGTTGTAACCCGCGCTTTGATGGGGTGAACGAATACGTGAGCCCCGCACCATCTTCGGTAGGAGCGTGGCTTGTCCCGCGATCTGGCGCGAAGCGGCAGCAAACTGACAACTGCGGGGAGTCAGGTGCCCCGCGTTTGCAGGTTTCACGACGACTGCGTCGCCGATCGCGGGACAAGCCACGCTCCTACGGTTCTGCGGCGGATGAGCCTTCGCATTCGGCCTTACACATTCACCACATTCACAAACCGCGAGGCGGCGGTGTCGTCGATGCGCAGGTTGGTGAAATCGAACAGGTTGCGGTCCGCCAGTTGCGACGGCTGGACGTTCTGCAGGCTGCGGAAAATCATGTCGGAGCGGCCCGGGGTTTTGCGGTCCCATTCCTGCAGCATGTCCTTGACCACCTGACGCTGCAGGTTTTCCTGGGAGCCGCACAGGTTGCACGGGATGATCGGGAATTGCTTGATGTCCGAATAGGCCTGAATGTCCTTCTCGGCGCAGTAGGCCAGCGGACGAATCACCACGTTGCGGCCATCGTCGGCGCGCAGCTTGGGCGGCATGGCCTTGATGCTGCCCTGGAAAAACATGTTCAGGAAAAACGTCTCGACGATGTCGTCACGGTGGTGACCGAGGGCCATTTTGGTCGCGCCGATTTCATCCGCGAACGTATACAGCGTGCCGCGACGCAGGCGCGAACACAGCGAGCAGGTGGTCCGGCCCTCGGGGATCAATTCCTTGACCACCGAGTAGGTGTCTTTCTCGACGATGTGGTACTCGACGCCCAATTGCGCCAGGTACGCCGGCAGGACGTGCTCGGGGAAGCCTGGCTGCTTCTGGTCCATGTTCACCGCGACGATGTCGAAGTGGATCGGCGCGACTTTCTGCAAATGCATCAGCACATCCAGCAGCGTGTAACTGTCCTTGCCGCCGGACAGGCAGACCATCACCTTGTCGCCCTCTTCAATCATGTTGTAGTCGGCCACCGCTTCGCCCGCGAGCCGACGCAGACGCTTCTGCAGTTTGTTCTGATTGACTGAAAGGGTGCCCATGGTGCTGGTATCCGCTCGCTGTGGTGTGAAGTGACGTGGGGAAAGGGTCGGCATTTTACGCAAAAAGCCCGGACCGGGTAATGCCCGTTGCGGGTTCGATCGCGGTCGGTTTCGGAGGGTCTCTGATCGCTAACCGCTATTAGCCGCGTGTTTGAACACCTCAATCGCTCTAACGCATCCGGTTCTGGAGTGATCAGCTTTCTATACTGACCTGAGAGGTCCCAGCCATTTCCCTTGCTCGACTGAGACCTTGTCCTGACGGCATCTGGCGGTCAGGCGCTGCGTCGCAAGCGCTGACACACTTCACGGGAGTAACGGACATGATCCATCACGTCTTGGGGCTGTTTACCCACCCCGATCGGGAATGGCAACAGATACGTGGCGAAGGTGAAGAAACCATCGGCCATATGTACCTCACCCACACGCTGATACTGGCAGCGATCCCGGCGGTGTCGGCGTACATCGGCACGACGCAGGTGGGCTGGCAAATCGGCGACCGCGCGCCGGTCATGCTGACCAGCGACAGCGCAGTGTGGATGGCCCTGATGTCGTACATCGCCATGCTCGCCGGGGTCGGCATCATGGGCGGCTTCATCCACTGGATGGCGCGCACCTATGACGCGACGCCCAGCCTGGCGCGCTGCGTGGCCTTTGCGACCTACACGGCGACGCCGCTGTTCCTCGGCGGGCTGGCCGCGCTGTACCCGCACATGTGGGTGGGGATGATGGTCGGGCTGGCGGCGGTTTGCTACACGGTTTACCTGCTGTACGTCGGTTTGCCGGTGTTCATGGGCGTCCACCCCGACGAAGGCTTCATGTTCTCAAGCTCGGTGCTGGCGGTCGGGCTGGTGGTGTTGGTGGCGATCATGGCCTTTACGGTGGTGCTGTGGGGCGTCGGAGTCGGGCCGGAATTCACGAACTGATTCAGGGTGACCATTCGGCGCCTGGGGTTTTGGCGGTACATGAGCTTTGCGGCATACTCGCCTCCTCTGGAGACCGATGAAACATGCTCGAACCTCTCAACACCCGCGTCGAATCCTGCTACCAGCAAGCCGAAGACTTCTTCAAACGTCCCTTCAAACGTCCGGTGGTAAGCGTCAAGTTGCGCGGCCAGAAGGCCGGCGTAGCCCACCTGCACGAGAACATGCTGCGCTTCAATCCGCAGCTGTACCTCGAAAACAGCGAAGACTTTCTGCGCCAGACCGTCCCCCACGAGGTCGCGCACCTGGTGGCTCATCAACTGTTCGGCGACACCATCCAGCCCCATGGCGAGGAATGGCAGCTGATCATGCGCGGCGTCTACGAGCTGCCGCCGAACCGTTGCCACACCTACGAAATCCAGCGCCGCAGCGTGACCCGCTACATCTACCGCTGCCCGTGCCCGGAAAGTGATTTCCCGTTCACCGCCCAGCGCCACAAGCTGGTGCGCAAAGGCCGCCGATATCTGTGCAAGCGCTGCCGGGAGATTCTGGTGTTCAGCGGCGAGACGCGGGTGGAGTGATTGCCGCAGACCCATTGTGTGCGAGCTTGCTCGCGAAGGCTTTGGGTCAGTCGGCTCCCCCTTTGTCTGACCCACCGCATTCGTCAGCAAGCTGACTCCCACAGGTTTTGTGTCCGCGGAGTAGCCCGCAGCCAGCGCCCAAAAAAATACTCATAAAAAAACCTGTCCGAAGACAGGCTTTTTGAACAACCTTTACCGCTAACGCATCTTACGAACGCACAACAGGGGTAGGCGCGGTTTCAGCCACACCCAGGTCGTCGGTCGGCGCGGTGTTATCGATGGCACGACCGCCAGACGCCAGCTCGGCCTGCATCTGCGGAACGTCCAGCTCGCCGACCCACTTGGCGACCACCAGGGTTGCCACGGCGTTACCGCACAGGTTGGTCAGGGCGCGGGCTTCGGACATGAAGCGGTCGATGCCGAGGATCAGCGCCAGACCGGCCACCGGCAGATGGCCCACGGCGGACAGCGTCGCGGCCAGCACGATGAAGCCTGAACCGGTCACGCCTGCCGCACCTTTGGACGACAGCAGCAGCACCAGCAACAGGGTGACCTGATGGGTGATGTCCATGTGGGTGTTGGTGGCCTGAGCGATGAACACTGCGGCCATGGTCAGGTAGATCGAAGTACCGTCGAGGTTGAACGAGTAACCGGTCGGGATCACCAGACCGACGACGGATTTCTTCGCGCCCAGACGCTCCATCTTGATCAGCATGCGTGGCAGTGCCGACTCGGACGACGACGTACCCAGCACGATCAGCAGCTCTTCGCGGATGTACTTGATCAGCTTGAGGATGCTGAAGCCGTGAGCTTTGGCGATGGAGCCCAGCACCAGCAGCACGAACAGCAGGCAAGTGATGTAGAAGCACAGCATCAGCTGGCCCAGTTGCACCAGCGAGCTGACGCCGTAGGCACCGATGGTGAACGCCATGGCGCCCAGCGCACCGATCGGGGCAAGCTTCATGATCATGTTGATGATGTTGAACATGACGTGGGCGAAGCGATCGATGAAGTCCAGGATCGGCTTGCCGTACGCGCCCAGGCGATGCAGGGCGAAACCGAAGATCACCGAGAACATCAGCACTTGCAGGATGTCGCCGTTGGCGAATGCGCCGACGATGGTGTTCGGGATCACGTTGAGGATGAAGCCGACGATGCTCTGGTCTTTACCGGCGGTCACGTAGGCCGCGACTTTGGAAGCGTCGAGGGTGGACACGTCGATGTTCATGCCGGCGCCCGGCTGGACGACGTTGACCACGATCAGGCCGATGATCAGCGAGATGGTCGAGACGATTTCGAAGTAGAGCAGCGCGTAGCCGCCGGTCTTGCCCACGGATTTCATGCTCTGCATGCCAGCGATGCCGCTGACGACGGTGCAGAAGATGATCGGTGCAATGACCATTTTGATCAGTTTGATGAAACCGTCACCCAGCGGTTTGAGCGTTACGGCAGTTTCGGGGTACCAGTGGCCGAGGGCGATACCGACGATAATCGCGACGATCACCTGGGCGTAAAGGGATTTATAGATGGGCTGACGAGTCGTCATTGCAGTTTCCTCAAGAGCATCGAGCTGCAGCATTCCGGTTGCAGTGACGCCTAAAGTGCGAACCCTCCTGCTCGGAGGGATTTGTTTTTGTCGAGCTGCGCGCGGCAGACCTCTGCCCAGTGCTTTGCAGGCACCGTGCCAGTGTTGATAAATCGCAGGAGAGGCCCGGTTTCCGTGAACCGTCTGTTTAACGGTAGACCCGTACACCGGAAAGGGATGGCGGTTTTCCGCCGTTTGGCGGCAAATACCTCGCCACACTGGCGGGTATCCGCCTCGACGGGCGTGGGAACGCCTTGAGGTTAGATGGCGAACTGAATGCGGAAGGCCGCGCCGCCCAGTTCCGAATCGCCCAGGGTCAGCTGCGCGCCATAGCTTTCGATGATGTCCTTGACGACCGCCAGACCAATCCCCTGCCCCGGGTTTTGCGTGTCCAGCCGCTCACCGCGTTCGAGAATCCGTGCGCGCTGGCTTTCCGGAACGCCCGGGCCGTCGTCTTCGATGCACAACTCGTCGCCCATCATCGATGACCGCCAGCTCACGCGCACTTCGCCGAGGCAAAGGCGGTAGGCGTTTTCCAGCAGGTTGCCGAGCATCTCCAGCAAGGCGCCCTCTTCCATTTGCACCTGGCCGTTGTCCGGCAGGTCGAGGACCACGTTGACGCGCTTGTCGCGGTAGACCTTTTCCAGCGTGTTGCACAGGCTTTGCACCACCGGCCTGAGGGCCACGTGATAACGCACCAGCCCGCTTTTGCGCAGGCTGGCGCGTTGCAACTGATAGCTGATCTGCTGGCTCATGCGTTCGATCTGCGATTGCAGAATCCGCGCCTGCTCCAGGTCTTCCGGCCGTTTGGCAATCTGCTCGCTGACGCCCTGCAGCACGGCCAGCGGGGTTTTCAGGCTGTGGGCGAGATCGTCGAGGGAGTCGCGGTAACGAATGCGTTGCTCCCGTTCGCTACGCAACAGGCGGTTGAGCGAGTCGGTCAGGCGCAGCAGTTCGCTGGGGTGTTCTTCGCTGAGGCTTTCCCGCGAGCCGGCCTCGACCTGATCGAGTTCCTGACTCATGCCCCGCAGGGCGCGCAGTCCCCAGGTCAGCCCGCCCCACAGCAGAATCAACAGAACCAGCAGCGCGCCGCCGAAGCCCAGGTAGAGTTTCTGGCGCAGGCCGGAGATAGTTTCCTGGTATTCGCGCACCGGTTGCAGGGCGACGATGCTGAAAGCGGCGTTGCGGCCGCCGAGCAGTTTGATTTCGACGTCGTAGACGAAAAATTCTTCGCCGTTGGGTTGGCGGATCTTGGCGAATTCGTTGCCGCGGCCGTCGTAGCGTGGCTGGTAGTCGATGGCTTCGTCTTCGGTGGCCCGGGAGCGCCACACCAGTTTGCCGGCGCGGTTATAGATGTAGCCGAGCAAGCGGCTGTCGGGCAGGGCAAATTGTTCGCCGGGCAGTAACGACGGCATCAACAGGTGATCGTCTTCGACCCGGGCGGCGGAGATCAACGTGGTGACGTCGGACGCCAGGCGTTTTTCGATGGAGCTTTCCAGCGCCAGGCTGAAGGCGCTCTGCAGCGCCGGCAGCATCAGCAGCATGAAGATGACGGCCAAGGTCGCGGCGCCCAGCATCAGACGCAGGCGCAGCGAACGAATCATGTACAGCGCTCGGTGAACAGGTAGCCCAGGCCACGCACGGTGTCGATCGGTTTGAAGCCGGCGGGCCCTTCGAGTTTGCGCCGCAGACGGCCGACCAGCACTTCGATCACGTTCGGATCGCGCTCGTCGTCATCGGGGTACAGCTGCTCCATCAGGCGCTCCTTGGGCACCACTTGCTGGTGATGGCGCATGAGGTATTCGAGAATCCGGTATTCGTAGGCGGTCAGCGCCAGGGGCTGTTCGTCCAGGGACGCCTGCTTGCGGTTGAGGTCCAGGGTCAGCGGCCCGGCAACGATGGTCGCGTGGGTGAAACCGCTGGAGCGTCGCAGCAAGGCGTTGAGGCGCGCTTCGAGCTCTTCGAACTGGAAGGGCTTGACCACGTAGTCGTCGGCGCCGGCAGCCAGGCCTTCGACCTTGTCCTGCCAGTTGCCGCGCGCGGTCAGGATGAGGATCGGGAATGCCTTGTTCTGCACGCGCAGCTGGCGGATCAGGTCGAGACCGCCAACCCCGGGCAGGCCCAGGTCGATGACCGCCAGATCGTGGTTGAACTGGCCCGCCTGATACAACGCTTCCTCGGCGTTGCCCACCGCTTCGACGACGTGACCGCTTTCGGTCAGACGGGTCTGCAGGTGGTGACGCAGCAGGGCTTCATCTTCGACAACCAGCAATTTCATGACGCTCTCCCAGGCAAAGGCAACCCTCTTTTTTCAAGAGTCTCAACGACGCTGCCGAGCGCGTGCAGTGTGACGAGCCCGGCAGTGATTGTGCAATCCAGACACCGCTAAAAACAGGCTGGCGGCTTATAAACCGGCTTATAAAACGTGGTGGACAGGTAAATAGGTGTGCGGGCTCTCGCTCAGGCTCAACGAGGGCGGTTGCTGCGCTGTGCGGGCTGGTGCGCCGGTCTCGAACAGTCTAGACGTGCCCGGTGAAGACATCTGCACGCTGTAAAAGGCCGGAAGATTGCCCGTTTGAACGCTCACCCCATTGACGCGGGCGGTGAGATTTCCGTAGCCGGCGGCGTAGGGATCGTCCACAGGCTGCTGGCTGAAAGCCTGGCTCCAATTGCCGACCTGGCTGGTGGTGGCCAGACTGCGGCGCAGGCCGTTGAGGCGGTCGGCGCGTTCGGTGTTCTTGCCGAAGTCGGTGCGGGACAGGTCCGCGTTGCCATCAGCCGCTTGCGCCGCCGCGCTGCTGCCAAGGAACGCCAGCGCCAGAAAGAGCTTGTTGAACGTCAGCATGAGCAGGTCCTCCGGCGCCAGGCGCCTTGTTGGGTACGGTTTGGAGCATACCCAGCCAGCGCTGAACCCCTCCTGAACACGTACTGACCCACCGCATTCGTCAGCAAGCTGACTCCCACAGGTTCTGTGCCTGGCGCTGAATTCCCGGGCAGCGAAGATCTCTTGTGTCGGCCTAACGGCCTCGGGTTTTGCCTTCGGCGAGTTACTTGGAAAAGCACCCCAAGTAACCAAGGGTGCCTGCTCTTGGTTGGGCCCTTCGTTCCTCAGGGTTCCTTCACTCCGGTCTCGCTCCGTGGGCCCGCGCCGAACGGACATCCATGTCCTGACGGCGCTCTCGCCGCATCCATGCGGCTCGGCCCACTGCGCGAGACCTGCGTTCAGCCTGCACCCAAGTCGCGATTGGCGGTGTCTGAGCTTTCTGCGCATGAAGATCAAAAGCTTCCCGGCTGAAGCCGGTCCTACAGATCTACCGCGGCCACTGTAGGACTGGCTTTAGCCGGGAAGAGGCCGGTTTGATCAACACGCATTTCACTGAGTGCACGCGCTGCTCTTTGTGGGACCGGCTTCAGCCGGGAAGAGGCTAGCAGAGCGAGCTTGCTCGCGAAGACGATTTGCCTGCCCGCAAACCGGTTTTGCGCACGACGCCGCGGTTCCGGCAGAATGCCGGGCATGACTCGATCTCCGACACTGCCTGACTGTTGCCCCGCCCTCACCGCTCACTGGCCCTTGCCCCATGGGCTGGCGGATGTGGTGCTGGTGAGCAGTCGCTTCGATCCGCAAAAGCTCATCGACGGCGATTTTCAGCGCTGTCTCATCGAGCCGCCCGCCTCCATTCAGCGGTCGGTGGCCAAGCGGCAGACGGAGTTTCTCGCCGGTCGTTTGTGCGCGCGGGAGGCGATGCGCCGGCTGGACGGCCGCTCCCATGTCCCGCTGATCGGCGAAGACCGCGCGCCGGTCTGGCCTGAAGACGTCACCGGCTCGATCACCCACAGCACCGGCTGGGCCGCCGCGATCGTGGCGCGCAAATCAGACTGGCGCGGGCTGGGGCTGGACGTGGAACAGTTGATGAGCCACGAGCGCGCCGTGCGTCTGGCCGGAGAGGTTCTGACCCCGGCGGAAATGCAACGCCTGAATACCGGCCCCGAGCATGAAGCAGCCAAGCTCGTCACCCTGACCTTTTCCCTGAAAGAAAGCCTGTTCAAGGCGCTCTACCCCATCGTGCTCAAGCGCTTTTATTTCGAGGATGCCGAACTGCTGGAATGGTCAGACGAAGGCACCGCGCGGCTGCGGCTGAAGATTGATCTGTCGGAGGAATGGCACAACGGCAAGGAGCTGGACGCGCAGTTCAGCGTGCAGGATGGGCAGCTGTTGAGTCTGGTGGCGATTCGAGGCTGACGGCCGCGCCCACCGGACAATGCTCACACCGCCCCACCCATTCCACCCGATGACTCAAACAGCACGTGCGCCGCTGCCGAACCATCTGCCCTTCCTTTTCTATATAGCTAACGGCATTGAACAGCGGATTGCGCCGCCCATCCGGCCTCAGCCGTTCCCGCAACAGCCCATACCCTGCCGCAACTGAAACCTCGCTCGCCGCAGACAACTGCCGCAAGCAGGTTTCAAGATAATCTCCGGCGTTGCCCCACAGCACCGCCGTCGGCACATCGCCGTAGGCACTCAAGCGATCGATCACGTGCTGAAGATTCTCCAGCAGCGGCGCAAACCGCTCGAACGGATCGTCCGAAACCGCCACCGGCGTAACGGCCCCCTCAAACCTCACCCCATCCAGATAGCCACGTTCATGCAGGGCAAAACTCAGGCGATCCAGCCCCAGCGGCCACCCCAAGCCATAGGCCAGACTCGCCACCACCACCGGCGGGATCAGCTGCATGGCGTAGTACTTCATCCACTGCGAGACCAGCACCCGCAGCTGCTCCCTCAGCAACGCCGGCCCATACACCTTCAGCAGCAAGCGATCCAGAACCTCATCCTGCAACAGCTCGGTCAGCGGCAACACAGGCCGCGTTTCATAGACCACCACCGTGCGGAAAAACCCGGCCAGCGCACCGTCGAACATCATGCATCTCCCTGCTTACGCGGCCAGGCCAGGCTGAAACACGCGCCGCCCAAGGTATGGCTGCGCCCGATCAGCGCGCGCCCGCCGTGCCAATGAATGATGCGGCGCACGATCGACAATCCCAGCCCATGCCCGCCCGACGCCCGGGTGCGGCTGTCGTCCAGACGCATAAACGGCGTGAAGATCCGCTCCCAGGCACTTTCCGGCACGCCGGGTCCGTTATCGTCCACGTCGATGCGGCAGCGCGCTTCACTCAACTGATAGCCGATGCGCACCTCCGATTCGGCGTGGCGCATGGCGTTGCTCACCAGATTCTGCAGCGCACGGTGCAAGTATCGCGGCTCGGCCTCGACCCAATGGATCTCGCCGGACCCCGTACGGTGCAGCGCATCAACACACTCCCCGCGCCTGACACTGATATTCGGCCGCAGCGGCGCCAGTTCGGCAATCACCTGATCGATCAGGGCGTCGAGGTCGATGCGCTGGAAATTCAGGGTCGGCGCGCCCTGCTCCAGGCGCGCGTAGGTGAGCATCTCGTCCACCAGCTTGTCGAGGTCCTGGATATCGCTGTCCATGCCGACCATGTATTTTTGCCGCGCTTCCGGGGTCGTGGCGTCGTTGATCATTTCCAGCCCGAAACGCAACCGCGCCACCGGCGTACGTAGCTCATGGGACACCGCGCGCACCAGTTCGCGCTGGATCATCAGCGAACGCTGCAGGTGCTCGGCCATGCCGTTGAACGCCGACGCCAGCCGCCCGACCGAATCCGCGCCCGCCCCCGCACTTGCTACAGGCACGCGGGTTTCCAGGCTGCCCTGGGCGATCTGCGTGGCCGCCGCTTCCAGTCCGCGCAGACGATGCTCGAGCCGACGCACCAGCAAATAAACCACCAGACCGATCAGGCACAGACCGAGAAACGCGATCAGGATAAGCAGCTCCGGCGGATAGGGATTCATCTGGAACAGCGGTCCGATCTCCAGCACCCACGGGGTTTCGCCAACGCCAGACAGCACGCGGATCGAATCGCCGCCCTTGCCCAGCGC
The DNA here is from genome assembly GCF_053903055.1 of Pseudomonas sp. AK106. Lineage (NCBI taxonomy): Bacteria > Pseudomonadati > Pseudomonadota > Gammaproteobacteria > Pseudomonadales > Pseudomonadaceae > Pseudomonas > Pseudomonas sp. AK106. Next base: position 1,477,577 of record NZ_CP096426.1, on the reverse strand, counting down.
CATCACTGTGTCACCCTCGTCGATGCGCCGACGCTGGTCATCGTCCACATCCAGGTTCTCCAGACGGATCAGCTGCATGTCGAAGCCGAACCCCTTGCTCTGGCGCAACGCTTCCAGCCGCGCCGGCTGCTCATCGACGGGCAGACGTACCAGTTCGTCGAGCAACAGAAAGATGGTCGCGCGGGCCAGTTGCTCGCTGATCTGCCGCACCTCGCCGGTCAGGAGCAAGCCGCTGGACGGATTGCCTGACAGCCCAGGCTCGACCTCCCGAAACACTTGCGCGGCATGGGGTCCGGTCTGTTCGACCACCACCTGTCCGCGACTCAGCCGACTGCGTGCGCCGCCGTCCAGGTGCGCGTGCTCGGCGGTTTGCAGTGTCAGCGGAATGCCCAGCAGGCGCTCCCACACGGCGAGGGCGCGGGTGCGTTCAATGTCATCCATGCCGCGCAGGTTGTCGGCCATCAGCGTGAAGGTGCCGTGGGCCAATTGCTCGCGGTACTGATCGGCGCGCACGGCGTTGACCAGATGCAGGGTCAGCACGCCGAGCAATGCCACCAGCACCAGAACGCCGAGCATGCCGCCATAGATGCGCAGGAAGATGGAATTCATCGGTCAGCCGTCGCGCTTGGGGGATGGCAGTTGCGCGGCGGCGTGGGGCACGAACAGGTAACCCTTGTTGCGCACGGTCTTGATCAGGCGCGGGTGGTCGGGGTCGTCACCGATGCGCGGGCGGATTTTCGAGATGCGCACATCAATGGAGCGGTCCTGGCCGTCGTAGCCGACGCCGCGCAGGGCGGTGAAGATTTCTTCGCGAGAGAGGATGCGCCCGGCGTTGCTGACCAACAGCCACAGCAGGTCGAATTCGGCGCTGGTCAGCTCGACGCTCTGGTCGTTGAGCCAGGCTTCGCGCAGGGTGTTGTCCACCACCAGCGCGCCGAACTCTAGACGTTGCTGTGCCTGGACAGGGCTTTCGACGGTTTCGCTGCGCCTTAATAAGGCATGGATGCGCGCGAGCAGTACGCGGGGGTGCACCGGTTTGCCGACGTAATCGTCTGCGCCCATGTCCAGGCCCTGGATCTGGTCACAGTCGTCGGTGCGCGCAGTGAGCATCAAGATCGGGCCGTCATAGCGGCTGCGCACCTTGCGGCAGATGGTCAGGCCGTCCTCGCCGGGCAGCATGAGGTCGAGGATCACCAGATCCGGCTGCTCGTCGACGATTCGCCGGGCCGCCCGCGCGCCGTCTCCTTCGAGGCTCACGCGCAGGCCATTGTTTTCGAGGTAGTCGCGGGTGAGTTCGGCCAGCCGCTGGTCATCCTCGACGATCAGCACCTGCCAGGGTTGTGGCTGCACGGTGAGGCTCCTTGTTTTTTCTTATTAATAGTGCTTGCGCAACGGGCTTTTGCGATCGCGTTCACGCCCGCAAAATTCCCGAAAAAATGATTTCGGCCGCCGACAAAGCGCTCATCCCAGACGCCATGCGGCCTACACGGGATTTCGCCGTTTCACACACAAATTACACACAGCCTTATCCACAGGTCATGCGTTGCAGTAAGTGTCCGAAACGCATATCTTGTAGCCCTTCGACGGCGCAGACCCTACATGTGGGGTTTTAGCCTAAATCTCAAACACAAGTCAGGGCGCGATTTCAAGGTTTTTTTCTCGCGAATGACGTGTGTACGAAGGGCTGAATAACCCCCGAATCTACCGCTTTACCCCGCCCGCGCGAATGGCAGACCACCCAGCCTTGGGATCTGCGCGCAGCGGCACACGTGTTGCAACATCACACGCGCATTCTGCAACAGTTTTTGGGGTGACGGGCTTAAGTCCGGCACCCTTTTCGACTTCAACGCCAGGGAGGGTAAATCCGCCTTCCCATTCGTCTTGAAGTCATGGCCTGACATTTGTCAGTTCACTGCCGCAAGACGAAACGGTGGGCGCGTACTCCGCGTCCAAACAAACTTAAAGAACGTGGAGACACCCATGCAAACCGACACAACTCGCGAGAATCCGCAGGCCACCGCGCCGCAGACAGGTGCGACCCAGCAGGACCTGTCCGCCACCGCGCCGGGTCAGCTGCGTGTGATCAAGCGTAACGGCACCGTCGTTGCGTACACCGATGACAAGATCACCGTCGCCATCACCAAGGCCTTTCTCGCAGTTGAAGGCGGCACCGCTGCCGCTTCGTCGCGTATCCACGACACCGTTGCGCGCCTGACTGAACAGGTCTCCGCGACCTTCAAGCGCCGCATGCCGTCGGGCGGCACCATCCACATCGAAGAAATCCAGGATCAGGTCGAACTGGCGCTGATGCGCGCCGGCGAGCAGAAAGTTGCCCGCGACTACGTGATCTACCGCAACGAGCGCTCCAAGGAGCGTGCCGGTCGCAGCGCTGGCGAACCCCCCGTGCAAGCGCACCCGTCGATTCGCATCACCGCCAAAGACGGCAGCCTCGCGCCGCTGGACATGGGCCGCCTGAACACCATCGTCACTGAAGCGTGCGAAGGCCTGGCCGAGGTTGATGCCGACCTGATCCAGAGCGAAACCCTGAAGAACCTGTACGACGGCGTTGCCTTGACCGACGTCAACACCGCCCTGGTGATGACCGCGCGTACCCTGGTCGAGCGTGAGCCGAACTACTCGTTCGTCACCGCGCGCCTGCTGATGGACACCCTGCGTGCCGAAGGCCTGGGTTTCCTCGGTGTCGCCGAAAGCGCCACCCACCACGAAATGGTCGACCTGTACGCCAAGGCGCTGCCGGCTTACGTCGAGAAAGGCATCCAGTTCGAACTGCTGAACCCTGTGCTGGCCGAATTTGACCTGGAAAAACTGGGCAAGGCGATCAACCACGAGCGCGACCAGCAGTTCACCTATCTGGGCCTGCAAACCCTGTACGACCGTTACTTCATCCACAAGGACGGCATCCGTTTCGAACTGCCGCAGATCTTCTTCATGCGTGTGGCCATGGGCCTGGCGATCGAAGAGAAAGCCCGCGAAGACCGCGCCATCGAGTTCTACAACCTGTTGTCGTCCTTCGACTACATGGCCTCGACCCCGACACTGTTCAACGCCGGCACCCTCCGTCCACAGCTGTCGAGCTGCTACCTGACCACCGTTCCGGATGACCTGTCGGGCATTTACCACGCCATCCACGACAACGCCATGCTGTCCAAATTCGCAGGCGGTCTGGGCAACGACTGGACGCCGGTTCGCGCGCTGGGCTCTTACATCAAGGGCACCAACGGCAAATCCCAGGGCGTCGTGCCGTTCCTGAAAGTGGTCAACGACACGGCCGTGGCCGTGAACCAGGGCGGCAAGCGCAAAGGCGCTGTCTGTGCGTACCTGGAAACCTGGCACATGGACATCGAAGAGTTCATCGAGCTGCGCAAGAACACCGGTGATGATCGCCGTCGTACCCACGACATGAACACCGCCAACTGGATCCCTGACCTGTTCATGAAGCGTGTCTTCGACGACGGCAAGTGGACCCTGTTCTCGCCGTCCGAAGTGCCTGATCTGCACGACCTGACCGGTAAAGCCTTCGAAGAGCGCTACGAGTACTACGAAGCGCTGACCGAGTACCCGGGCAAGGTCAAGCTGTTCAAGACCATTCAGGCCAAAGACCTGTGGCGCAAAATGCTGTCCATGCTGTTCGAAACCGGCCACCCATGGCTGACCTTCAAGGACCCGTGCAACCTGCGTTCGCCGCAGCAGCACGTCGGCGTGGTTCACAGCTCGAACCTGTGCACCGAGATCACCCTGAACACCAACAAGGACGAGATCGCGGTCTGCAACCTGGGCTCGATCAACCTGCCGAACCACATCGTCGACGGCAAGCTGGACACCGACAAGCTCAAGCGCACCATCGACGTTGCCGTGCGCATGCTCGATAACGTGATCGACATCAACTACTACTCGGTGCCGCAAGCGAAGAACTCCAACTTCCGTCACCGTCCGGTCGGTCTGGGCATCATGGGCTTCCAGGACGCGCTGTACCTGCAGCACATTCCTTACGGTTCCGATGCCGCTGTCGAATTCGCCGACCGCTCGATGGAAGCCGTCAGCTACTACGCGATCCAGGCGTCCTGCGATCTGGCGGACGAGCGCGGTGCCTACGAGACGTTCCAGGGTTCGCTGTGGTCCAAAGGCATCCTGCCGCTGGATTCGCAACAGATCCTGATCGAGCAGCGTGGCCAGAAGTACATCGACGTCGACCTCAACGAATTCCTGGACTGGGCGCCTGTGCGTGCTCGCGTTCAGAAAGGCATTCGTAACTCGAACATCATGGCCATCGCACCGACCGCGACCATCGCCAACATCACCGGCGTGTCGCAGTCGATCGAACCGACTTACCAGAACCTGTACGTGAAATCGAACCTGTCGGGCGAATTCACCGTGATCAACCCGTACCTGGTTCGCGACCTGAAAGCCCGCGATCTGTGGGACCCGGTCATGATCAACGACCTGAAGTACTACGACGGTTCGGTGCAGCAGATCGAGCGCATCCCGCAGGAGTTGAAAGACCTCTACGCGACGGCCTTCGAAGTGGACACCAAGTGGATCGTTGACGCGGCCAGCCGTCGTCAGAAGTGGATCGACCAGGCCCAGTCGCTGAACCTGTACATCGCCGGCGCTTCGGGCAAGAAGCTGGACGTGACCTACCGCATGGCCTGGTACCGTGGTCTGAAAACCACTTACTACCTCCGTGCCCTGGCCGCGACCAGCACCGAGAAGTCGACCATCAACACCGGCAAGCTGAACGCCGTTTCCAGCGGTGGCCACGGCCCGGACGACTCGGCGATCACCGCCCCACGTCCAGCCGAAGCGGCTCCGGCCGGTCCAGCGCCAGTGCCGAAAGCCTGCGCGATCGACGAGCCGGACTGCGAAGCCTGCCAGTAAAACCCGCCGGTATGCGCGCCTCTCTGTAGGCGCGCTTGCCCGCGAACAGCTCGCTCAATTGTAGGAGTGAGCTTGCTCGCGAAGCGGTTCAAGCAACACCGCAACCCGGGAGCCCAAGCGCTCCCGGCCCTCGCTACCCCTCCCCGGTTTCAGCTACACTCCCCTCTTGCCAAGCCAGGAGAACGCCCCATGCCAGCTGCCTCGCTAGAGTCCAAAAAAGCCTACTGCGCCAAAACGCGCCGCTCCAACTACGCCGCCAGCCTGCGTCTGGAAGGTTACGAGAGCTCGCCCGCCGACTCCGAACGCCGCCTGCCCTCCCGGGAAGAGCTGCTCACCAGCTACCGCAAAAAACAGGCCTGATGGTCGACAAATACGGCGTCGGACAGGACCCTTACTGTCCGCCCGGCAGCACTGTGCTGCGCAACCGCCTCGACCTCACCGACGCAGAGACCCTGGCCCAAGCCGAGCGCGACCTGTCCGAAGTCGCCGCCGAAGCCATCGACTTCTCCCCTCCTCCCTACGACCTGCCCTACCTGCAAGCCATCCACCGCCAGCTGTTCGCCGATCTCTATGACTGGGCGGGCGAACTGCGCACCGTCGACATCTCCAAAGACCAGACCCACTTCTGCGTGACCCACCGCATCGAGCCCGAGGCCAACAAGCTGTTCAAGGCATTGGCCGACGCGAACTGGTTTCAGGATCTGGATCGGAGGCGCTTGATTGCGGTGAGTGCGGAGCTGTTTGGGGATCTGAACGTGGTTCATCCGTTTCGAGAGGGGAATGGGCGGGCGCAGCGGATTCTGTTTGAACACCTCATCGTGAATGCGGGGTTTGAGATCAGTTGGTGGCCGGTGGAAGCGGAGGAATGGATACGGGCGAACGTGGATGCGGTGGGGTGTGATTATGAGGGGTTGGTGCGGGTGTTTGAGCGGTGTGTTGGGGGGGCGATTGGGGCTGCGCCTGAATAAGCATCCCCCGTCTTCGGAGCGCAGATGCCGACACCATTTGTCAGGTCGGCGATGACTCCATTGAGCGCCTTATCGGAAGGTCCTCGGCCGAAGCTCACGTATCACGGGGCTCTCCAAGGTTGAGGTCGTTTATCGCACACTGACCTGCGTCACGAACGCGCTCACATGTCGAAATACTCATTCCCTCCAATACCATATCGTGTGTATTCTTACGCCACAGACCACAAGATAGGCGATTCAGAAGCATCGAATCGTTGACAGGTCAAGGACAATCCAGCACTGATTCGCCAACCCGAACAGCCGCTGAAATGATAGACAAAAGGGTCGCAGCAAAGACGTACGGAGCAAATTTCCGTATACTCGCGCCCCCCAATCAAGGACAACGCCATGACCACCTGCGCAGCCCAAGTCGACCAGAGTTTTATGGTCATCACTCGTCTGCCGTGTCAGCGTTCTGCTCCTCTCCCGGATGACGGCCCTCGCGCCTGACAGCCTTCACCGGAACCTCGAACACATAGATTTCAGAGAGACTTCTCTCGACCGCTGTATGGCGTGACCCGTGTCACAACAGCAGCAAACCGATTACTCAAATCCACAGGCCGCGTAAAACCGGTCCTCTAGCAGGAGCCTCCTCACCATGCTGAGCTGGGACGAATTCGACAAAGAAGACGCCGCTGAACCCGCCAAAGGCGCCAACGCCGGCCATGCTTCCGAAGCCGCGATGGACAAACTCGACAGCGCCGGTGGTGCTGCTGCTCTTGAAGCCCGCGCCGTCAGCGCAAACGACTCCGACGCCATTGCCCGCGCCAAAGCCGCGCTGGACAAGCTGGACGTCGCTGAAGGCCTTGCCGAACTCGAAGGCTCCGCCGCCCGCGTCGCGGTCGACGAAAAACGCATGATCAACTGCCGCGCCGACCTCAACCAACTCGTGCCTTTCAAGTACGACTGGGCCTGGCAGAAGTATCTGGACGGTTGCGCCAACCACTGGATGCCGCAAGAGGTCAACATGACCACGGACATCGCCCTCTGGAAAGACCCGGAAGGCCTGACCGACGACGAGCGCCGCATCGTCCTGCGCAACCTGGGCTTCTTCTCCACCGCCGACTCCCTGGTTGCCAACAACCTCGTGCTGGCCGTGTATCGCCTCATCACCAACCCTGAGTGCCGCCAGTACATCCTGCGCCAGGCGTTCGAGGAAGCGATCCACACCCACGCCTACCAGTACTGCATCGAATCGCTGGGCATGGACGAAGGCGAGATCTTCAACATGTACCACGAGATCCCGTCCGTCGCCAAAAAGGCAGCCTGGGGCCTCAAATACACCCGCTCGATCTCCGATCCGAAGTTCGAAACCGGCACCGTCGAAACCGACAAAGAACTGCTGCGCAACCTGATCGCCTACTACTGCGTCCTGGAAGGCATCTTCTTCTACTGCGGCTTCACCCAGATCCTCTCCATGGGTCGCCGCAACAAAATGACCGGCGTCGCAGAACAGTTCCAGTACATCCTGCGTGACGAGTCCATGCACCTGAACTTCGGCATCGACGTGATCAACCAGATCAAAATCGAAAACCCACACCTGTGGGACGCCGAAATGAAGGAAGAAGCAACCCAGATGATCCTGCAAGGGACCCAACTGGAAATCGAATACGCCCGCGACACCATGCCCCGCGGCGTACTGGGCATGAACGCAGCGATGATGGAGGACTACCTCAAGTTCATCGCCAACCGTCGTTTGAGCCAGATTGGGTTGAAGGAAGAGTACCCAGGGACGACCAACCCGTTCCCATGGATGAGCGAGATCATGGACTTGAAGAAAGAGAAGAACTTCTTTGAGACGCGGGTGATTGAGTATCAAACGGGTGGGGCGTTGAGCTGGGATTAAAGATTTAAATACACGACCTAGCATTTCGATTAAGGCCAAAAGCAATTGCTTTTGGCCTTTTTGCACTTCGGCGGTGCCCAAAAAACGCTGACAAATGAAATCTCTTTTAAGCTCACCCATCAAATGTGAACGAAAGATTTCTTCCTTTTACTAGAACAACGCTACCAAATAAATCTTCTTTCAATGAATAAATCTCATCCCTAAAGGAATAATACTCATCGCGTGAAAGATACACCTTCCCCAACATGTCTTCCTGAGCAGCGACAATCTGGTTCGCGGTCCATTTTGGAAGTTCTTCCTTGAGATAGTTAAGGAGCCTAGGCATCAATATTTTGGCTCGCTTGTCACATATAGCTTTAATTAATCTTGTTAAGACTCCTACCTCATTCGGATTTTTAATCAACACCACATCTAACTCACCTGATATCAGGCAATCTAGATAAGAGGGATCAGATATAATAACACCATCCTTGAATGAATATGCGACGGAATCCCAGTTAGTGATAGTTGTTCGGAGCAGACTCTCCCTTCCAATATATTTCACATTCGCATACTTAAAAGCCCAAGTTTCGCGAACCGGCCAAACGTCAACAGTCCACCCTCCAACCTCCAACCTATAACCGCCAAATTTATTTCTGACAACGTTCCACCTGCTGTCGGTGAAAAAACCTGACAAATCACTTGCAGGACAATCTACGACCAAATCAATATCAGAATTAAAACTCTTCGCCCCGAAAAGCGCGATATCTCGGAGCAGCCCGCCAAATACTAGAACCTCTCCTACGACAGAGAGGTGTTTTATGAGGCCCAATACATCAGCTCTCTTAGGAGAGTTGAAAAATCTTACAACTCTCTTTCTGAAGGTCTGATTATTATTTGCAATGTCGATCATAGAGAGGCTTTAGTTCGGAATGCAATGCAATTAAATAACTATCTGTCATACCTGAAATGGCATCAGCAAGCAATTGAGCCTCCTTATAACCTACAGACAGTGTGTTCTCTGGGTCAGAAAAAATTCGACGATAGCTTTCGGATATTCTGGAATACACGTATTTCCCAAAAGGAGTATCTGATTGAAATTTCTTATTTAACCTTCCATGTATACCTATCCAGAGCATATCCATAGTCTCTTCAATATAGTTATTACCTTTTAGCTCTAGCTCCAAAACACTTTTATGCTTGAACCCATACGCCATATCAAAATCTTTTAACACGCCGCAAAACTTAGCAGCATTTGTAACACTCATTATACCTTTATAAATTTGGCGCCCTTCTAAAAACAACTCAGAAACTTCCGAAAACTTTTCGACAACGGCTCTAACCATTGCAGTGATTGCATGGACTCTGAACATCTGCATCGAACAATCGTTTAGCTCTTGAGGACTCAAGCTGCCTTTCTCAAATTCAGAGCTATGAGCCTTCGCAGCGTCAATCACACCGGCAGCAACTTTATCGTCAGCGCATTCTTTTTCAAGATATCTAATCAAATCATAGTAGGATGCTAGACCTTTCTTGACCGTATCTTCAGCATCAAGCACCGAATAGGCGATATCGTCACATGCTTCCATGATATATGTTAACGGATGCCTAATACCTTCGGTAAGGCCAGTCTCCTCCCAAACTTCAGAAACTATTTTTTCCTCCGACTTAAAAAAACCCTGCTTCTTCCACTCTTTAGAATTTATGTTTTTGGTTGACACTGGATACTTGATAAGAGCGGCCAAGGTGGCGTAAGTCAAATTTAAACCAAACTGATCATTTAAAATCTGAAGCTTTGTAACAAGTCGGACGGTTTGGGCATTACCATCAAAATTCAAAAAATCAGATGAAGCATCACTATCTCCTGAAAACACTTTATCTTCATGTTTTAAAAACCAATGCCTGATCGCATGTTCACCCTGGTGCCCAAAGGGGGGATTTCCCAAATCATGCACTAGCCCAATAGCGGCAAGCAAGGCGGGAATGCTTCTTTGAATGAACTGTTCCGTCCCCGCTCCTTTAAAAATACTTGAGTACTCGTATACGAGCCGTAAGCCAATGCTTCTAGCTAACGTGGCGACTTCATGCGAATGTGTTAGCCTCGTTCGAACACTGTCATTTTTGTCAAGCGGGAAGACTTGGGTTTTATCAGCTAATCTTCTAGTAGGTGCAGAAAAAAGAATTCGATCATAGTCTCGCTCGATCTCAAATCGACCATTTGCTGTAGCCGAAGTATCCTTGTTTCTATGTTTATCTTTCCTACGTCCTTCATTAAGGAGCGTTTTCCAATTAAGCATATGACTTCCCTCTCATAAATAACTGAACCAATGATACTGGATAAGCAATCAAGCCGAAAAGCTTAGAATTCAAAAAGCGGTCATTTCAGTCAGCGATTATACTCCATCGCATGCGTCAGCACCGTACCGTCTTCGGCGTCGAGGTCAAAAGGCATCACCCACAATCTCAAGGTCTTCGAGTACTGAAAAACGGGCAATGTCGTTTGAAACGCTAGTATCTTGGGATAAATCAGTACGACATCCCCTTGCCCAAGGAGATATTTGTGTCCATAAGCAAAGAGTTGATAGAGATCAGATTGGCTGAGCCCGTAAGCCTGGCCATTAAGCCCCCCATTGAGCCGCTTCCACTTGACGTCCAGAACCCAGGTCTTGTCGCCCTGAGTAATCATCAAATCCGGCCTTAGCTGAAAGACCTTCCTTCCCTGATGCTCACAAAGGTATTCGCCTCTTCGCTCGACGTGCAGAGTCGCATCCGGCGGAAGGGAATCGCGAAGACACGCGGCCACATATCGCTCGAACAGCTTTTCCATAGGAAACAGCAGGCTCATGCCCTGCCAATCGCCAGAGATTGCTAGGGGCGTGGTTTGCTGAATGATCAATTCACACCATGGCTTTATTGGCTGGTAATGAGCCATAAGCCGATCGTTGCGCCACTGTTTGAAGTCTTGCTTGGTGTCACAGCTGGTGGGGATTTCCAGCAGCATTGAGCGTAGTTCGTGGGACAAGCGCCAGTTGCTTGGGTCTCTAGTCGACTTGCACACGATGTCCAAGGCGGTTTTTAACAAACGGTTCTCAGCTCGGTCAGGGTGGAACAGGTCATGCCGAATCTGAAAGTGATGCTGACGCCCAGGTGGCTGACGCATCTGGCGAGCGGTATTGAGTTGGCCTCGTAGGTAACGCTGTTCCTCCTCGACACGTTGGTAATCAAAACGCAGGCCGCGCTTGATCAAATGGTCGAGGGTTTGCAGAAAGCTGCTCATCACCCACTCCGTTAACGGGGTATCAAAGCGCTGCAATGCAGTGGCGCCGACTTCCCGCGTGGCCAGCTTTAACGATTTTTGGATCATCCGCCTCAGCAATGCGCGGCTTTGCTGAATACAATCTCCTTCCTCGAAATGCTTGGGGAGGATTTCGATACGAGTGCCGCAAGGCGTCTCCAGCACCCCAACGTAATTATCGAGCTTTAGCCATCGCCGATCCTCGACCTGTACCAACGCTGCGCCAGCTTTGCTAAAGCGCGAGCTCAATTCACACAGCCAGTCGAACGCTGAAGCCGAGACATGTGCCCTGTCCAAACTTGGGTTCGGAACAGGACTGGTAGTCAGCCGGGCATATTCTCTAACTGTCACATCGACCTTCACGCTGATTGTTCGCTCAGCGATTTGATGACTTTACGACCGAGCCTACGGGTGTTCAGCGGCGTTCCAGCGCTTGTCAGTGGCGAGATTTCGAGCATCAGAGCCAGATCGCGAAGTACAGGCTTTGAGGGTTTTACCAATGCACCGTTGCGTAGGACTTCAATTGTGCCTGAGTCCGATTGGCGCACTGTCAAATCGCCGGTCGTAGCTTCCATCGCTTTGTAACGCGGCTGAGCTGTTGCTTTGATTGTGTGATCAATGATGCCGAGGTAGGCATCGATATTTTTGAACGCCCCAGGATTTAGCTCCCAGCGTTCGCCGTGCTGACTGACCGTAATGCCGTCGCCAAACAGCTCGCTAATCTTCTGATCGGGCTGCAGCAGAAAACGATTTGTAGGCTCCTTACGATGATCGTTCAGCACCCACTGAATCCGCTGCCAATCCTCGAAGAAATATTCCTGAAGCAACGGGATGAGCTGTTCCCGAAAAATCCCCTCCAACCGATCCAAAGTAGGCTCTGATTTCAGCGGCAAGAAGTACGCGTGTCCTAAGCAATGATCGCGATCAAGCAGGACCGAAATGCGTTCATTCATCACGCCGAGGAGCTCATCGATGGGAAGGCCTTCAACCTCGACCTCATCCAGTAACTCTGGGTTGGGGGCTACCTCAATGAACGTGAAGCGTCGACGAAGGGCAATATCAAGTGCGGCCAACGAGCGGTCCGCGGTATTCATAGTCCCTATGAGGTGTACATCAGCCGGAACGCTGAAACGCTCCTTTGAGTAAGGCAATGTCACTTCCAATGCTTCCGGTGCGCCTGCTCGCTTAGAGGGCTCGATCAGAGTGATCAGCTCGCCGAAGATGCGAGAAATGTTGCCTCGGTTAATTTCATCAATGATGAGCACCCGTTTGCTATCTGAAGGTGTATCGGTCTCGCTTACCGGCGCCCCTTTCAGAACGCGTTCCACAAGCGCAGGCATGATGTTGTTGTAGCCGTTGACGAGGTTAGGTTCGAGTGTCGTCCCGACCGCAGCGAGCTTAGGAAATACCCGCTTCTCGGCAATATCCTCAAGCGTCAACTCACCCCGCCGTACATGCTCGGCCAGTTTTCGGAGCATGCTCATTCCGATTGGAAGCTCATTACCTTTTGGCTTTTTCAGCTCAAGCACATCCCCCGAGCAGTAGGTCACAACGTAACCGCCAATCTTCTCGCCCTTCCGAAATAGGGTTTTGCTCAACGGCCCCTGTGAACCCAAATCTGCGTTAAGCAGTTGGCTAAGCTTGGTTTTATCAATTGCAGCTTGCGCCAACTCATACAAAGTTCGCTGGGTAAACTTCACGTTTGTGAGCTGCTGGTAAGGCAAGGAAGGGCTATATGTACGGAGCCATTTGACAGGCCGGCATTGTGCGTAGTCGGCGTCGCGTTCCTCGGCAGAGAGACAACGATAATCGCCGGTGACCTCACCAATCGCTCGAAATTTGGTGTTCCCGTCGGTGATTACCAACAGGTCTCCCTTTCTCATCCGAACTACGAAATCCGTTACGGCTTTGACAGCGTAAGCACCGCTCTGCATCGGCTGCCCGGCCGCCGCAAAACGGTCAGCGACGTCCTCGCGGCTTTTGCATCCGGCGAAATCAATTCTGTCACCGTAACCTAGCAATGCGAAATTGGCTTCTATGCAGTCGTGATAGACGTAGGCGTCGCTCCCTTGGGTGTTGCCCAGTGACATCTTCCAGATTCTGGACTTGGAGATGTCGGCAGATGCGGACTCTTTGTGGGTCACGTTCGCGGTGGCTGGGGTGCTGCACAAGCTTTTGAATATTCCATCAATCACGTCGTAAGTAATATGGCCGTCTTCGTCGGTATCAGCCCGCAGTCCCTCCACAAAGTCTTCGTAGCTGAAGCTTTGGTGGAAGGTGACAAATTTAACGTGTTCGGCGGCGACCAGCGCATCAAAACGCGCCTTTAAGGCCTCCCTGTTGCCGCGATTAGATTGCAGGAACGCAGGATCAAGTATCTGCAATGCGGCTTCCACGGTCGCGTAGGTTTTCCCTGTGCCAGGAGGACCAAAGAAAATTTGATTGAGCGAAGCCATGGGAGAACATCCTTGTAGGAGAATTCCTCAATCTTTGTCCATATGGCCACTATCGGTAAAGCGCTAACGACTTTGATGCGGAAATAACTTCGTGATCACGCCTGCGGTTTTGGGTTTGCCGCCGCCTCGCGCCAGATCGCGGGACAAGCCACGCTCCTACAGCGGATGGTCTCAATCAAATCCTATAGCGTGGTTCCGGTTACTCACTTGCAAAGACAAGATCTACTCTCTATCGCAACGAGCTAACTAGCCGATACCCTGTTCTCAGCCGCACCGCATCGCGAGCAAGCTCACTCCTACACGTCCAGCAGCGCTCATCTAATCTCCATCACAACGGACTCAAGAAAAGACCACGGATATGGCCAAGAAAACCTCCAATCTAGAAGCCCTCATTTTCCTCGCCAGTAAGCTCCCTTGGTGGATCAGCGCTATGCTCGCCGTGGCGTTTGCAGTTTGGCTGCACTCGGTAGCCATTGCTCCGCTCCCAACAAACCTAGATCCGCGCCATTTCGACAAGATGATTTCCGCGTCGGCCTTTAGAGGCATGGCCTTGTTCGGACAGTTCTTTGTGCCGCTGATTTTTACCGCCGGCGCCATCGCCTCAATCATCGGTCGCCGCAAACGCCGTAATCTCCTCGAATCCGCCGTCACCACCAAAGGCAACCCACTGCTCAGCATCACCTGGCACGAGTTCGAATTACTGGTAGGCGAAGCCTTACGCCGACGCGGCTACGCAGTGCGAGAAACAGGCAAAAACGGCCCCGACGGCGGCATCGATCTGATCGCGCGCAAGGATGGCGAGAGGTACGTGGTGCAGTGCAAGCAATGGCGTTCGGTGCAGGTCGGTGTGCCGGTGGTGCGGGAGTTGTATGGCGCGATGGCGGCTGAGGGCGCTGTCGGCGGTTTCGTGGTCACCAGTGGGACGTTTACCAAACCAGCGAGGGATTTTGCAGAAGGCCGTAACGTGCAACTGGTCGATGGAACGGTGCTGAAGCAGTGGATCGCCGAGGCGAAGAAGACTGGTCCACGGCCAACTGTCGAGGTGGCGCCAGAGCGTGTCGAGCCAGCCATCGTTGAGCCGGAGGTGGTCGTCACGCCAAGTCCCGCTCCAGCTCCGATTCCCGTTCAAGCGCCCGCTCCAACCGCGACGCAACCCGTCATACGCGAAGCCGAGCCTGAACCTGTTGCACCCCTCTGCCCGCACTGCCGCAAAACCATGGTGATACGTGTCGCGAGAACCGGCGCCAACGCTGGCGGGAATTTCTGGGGTTGTGTGGCTTATCCGAAATGCCGTGGGATCCGGGCGATTTTCGCGCCGATGATGGTGAAGTAACGCCGCTTAATAGGACGTCAGCCCAAGCCCGACGTCCTCCCCGCAAAGCCTACGCCCACAGCCAACTAATCGACGACCGGCGTAACGCAGCACCAACAAGAGACCAACGAATAACCCCGCCTGGAAAACCCAGAAAGTTCCCGCCCCACCCCCTCCCCGCACATAACAATTTCGCTAATAAATAGTTACCCGGGTTTCATTTGCCCCCGCCGCCCTTCGTTCCTAAAGTGGCTTCACCCCATCGAACCCGCCCAGCGCAGGAACGATGGAAACCCACACCCAAGCCGGAGAACGTCAAACGCCTGATCAGCTTTTAGCATTTTGTTTCTGTCGTTCGCTGCGTCGTTGCTCCCGACGTGGTGCCTCCAAGCTCCAAACTTCAGCCGCTCCCCAGCGGCTTTTTTTTGCTCAGGATTTGCTGAATCCGCCCTGCCATCTGCGCCGTTTCAGCGACCGGCCGAGCATGCAGACGACCGCAACCGCCGACATGCAAAACATCACCCAGCAATCGCGCCACCTCCACCATGCCACCCGCCTCCATCCCCTGCCGGGTAATAAATTGCGTACCCAACCGCAACGCCTGATGCCCCGCACGGGAAGGATCAACACAAGTCCCAATCAGAATCCCCTGCGCCTGCAACGCGTGCATCACAGCGCGCGGATCAGCATCCAGTGACAGCGGCAGCAGCAATTGATGGGTGTGCACCTCGCTGTCATTAGCCCCTATGACAGGCAAACCCGCATCGACCAACGCGCGATGCAGCGCCGCGCTGTTGCTGACGATACTGGCGGCATATTCCCGGCCAGTGGCCTGGGCCTCGGTAAGGGTGACCGCCAGGGACGGCAGTCGGCCGGCGTCGTAGTTCGCGAGCAGGCGGGTGTCGAGCAGGTTGTGCAGCGCCGGTGCATCGTCCGGGTCACGTCCGAGCACCAGCCCTTGCGGCCGGCCGGGCAGGGTTTTGTAGGTGGAGCTGCTGATGAGGTCGACGCCCGCGTCAAGCGGGTTGGGGTACGTGCCGCCGGCGATCAGGCCGAGCACGTGGGATGCGTCGAACAGGGTTTTAGCGCCGACTGCGCGGGCCGCGCTGACCACCGGGGCGATGTCGTCGGCCTTGATCACGACGCTGCGGCCGAGCACGACGAGCCTGGGGCGGGTGTGCGTGATCATTTCCGCCGCACGCGCTGCGTCGAGCTGGCAGTTGCGGCGGTCGAACGGCAGGTCTTCAACGATGAGACCTGCCAATTCTGCGGTGCCGCCCCGGCGCTGGCTCAGGTGCCCGCCGTGCCCGGCAGCGGGTGCCAGCACCTTGTCGCCCGGTCGGCAGTAGGCGTGGAAGATGGCCAGGTTGGCCAGGGTGCAACTGGCTAACCGCACTTCGGCCCATGCTGCGCCGAACAGGGTCATGGCCGCCTGGCGGGTGAAGCTTTCAAGCTCACTGACCAGCTCGGTGTCCGGCTGTTCTTTGTGGCCGGTCGGGCCCATCGCCGGGTAGGCGCTGAGCGCAGGGTTGTACGCGGCGATGGCGCGGGCGCTGGGGAGGTTGGCGCCGGCATAGAGCATCAGGCGCTGGGTTTCCAGTTGCGGCAACCGGTCGGCACAAGCGGCGAGCAATGCATCGAGATCACGGGGCATGGTCGGCAACTCCCTTACTGACGAATTAACGACGAATGGAATCCGGGTGCTCGGACTCGTCCCTGACCAGCAGCATCAGGGCGTCGCGTTTTTCCAGCAGGTGGTGGCGCAGGATGCTGCTCAGGCGCTTGCCATCCCGGGCTTGTAGGGCCTCGATCATTTCTTCGTGGTCGTGCAGCGCGCGGTCCCATTTCGGGGCTTGATGATTGGAGAGAAAGCGTAATGCGTGGATGCGCCGGTTCAGCGACAGGTAGACCTGCCGCAGCGCCGAGTTGCGCGCGGCCAGGTTGATCAGGTCGTGGATGGCGCGGTTGCGCTGGTAGTAACCCGGCAAGTCGTTCTGGTTTTTGCTGACCACCATGGCGTAGTGCAGCGCTTTGATGTCTTCGATTTCCTGAGCGGTGATGCGCTCACAGGCCAGCTCTCCGGCGAAGGCTTCGATGCCGCTCATCAGTTCGAAGGTCTCGCGGATCTCCAGCTCCGACATGCGGGCAACGCTGGCGCCACGGTTGGGGTTGATTTCGATCAGCCCTTCCACGGCCAGGACCTTCAACGCTTCGCGCAACGGCGTGCGGGAGATGCCGAGGGTTTCGCACAGCTCGCGCTCGTTGAGTTTGGTGCCGGGTGCCAGCACGCCTTCGGTGATAAAGCCGCGCAGGTGATCGATGACGATGTCATGGAGGCGCTGGCGTTCGACCTTGGGAATGAGACGGGGCGCCGGTTGGTCGGATAGTTCGTCAAAATTTTGCATACAAAATCCTTATCGGACCCGCTCTGGCATCGAGTCCTTATTCGAAAATGCTCCAGTTCGCTGGGAAGATTAGCGTAATTAGGCCGTTTGACACAGCATCGCCCTGTGCTAGGTTAATTTTGAATTCAAAATACAAAACTATAAAAAACCAGGAGTCACCGATGCTGAAGCTCGATTTCCACCCTGCCGGTCGCCACTTCCTTCAGATTCCGGGGCCTAGTCCGGTTCCGGATCGCATCCTTCGCGCGATGAGTTACCCCACTATTGACCACCGCGGCCCGGAGTTCGGCGAGCTGGGGCTCAAGGTGCTGGAAGGCATCAAGCAGATCTTCAAAACCCTACATCCGGTGGTGATTTATCCGGCGTCGGGCACCGGTGCCTGGGAAGCGGCGCTGTGCAACACCCTGAGTTCGGGTGACGAAGTGTTGATGTTCGAGACCGGCCATTTCGCCACTCTCTGGCAGAAGATGGCACTGAGTCTAGGCCTCAGGCCGCAGTTCATCGGTCGGCCCGGCATTGAAGGCTGGCGCGGTGGCGTCGATGCGCAAATGATCGAAGACCACCTGCGCGCTGACGGCGGGCATCGCATCAAGGCCGTGTGCGTCGTGCACAACGAGACCAGCACCGGCGTGACCTCGGACATCGCGTCCGTGCGCAAGGCCATTGATGCGGCGGGCCACCCTGCCCTGCTGCTGGTAGACACCATCTCTGGCCTGGCCTCCGCCGATTATCGTCATGACGAATGGGGCGTGGACGTGACTGTCTCCGGCTCGCAGAAGGGCCTGATGCTTCCGCCGGGCATCAGCTTCAACGCCCTGTCGCCGAAAGCCATCGAGGCCAGCAAACGCGCCGGTTTGCCCCGCAGTTTCTGGGCGTGGGACGAGATCATCGAGATGAACAAGACCGGTTACTGGCCCTACACGCCGAACACCAACTTGCTCTACGGCTTGTCCGAAGCGCTGGACATGATCCTCGGCGAAGGCTTGGACAACGTGTTCATCCGTCACAACCGTCTGGCGAAGGCGTGCCGCACCGCGGTAACCGCCTGGGGCCTGGAAATCCAGTGCGCCGACCCGAGCGTTTACAGCCCCGTGCTCACCGGCGTGATGACGCCTGAAGGCATCGACGCCGACCAGCTGCGCAAGACCATTTACGAGCGCTTCGACATGTCCCTCGGCACCGGCCTGGGCAAGATGAAAGGCCGCATGTTCCGCATCGGTCACTTGGGCGACTGTAACGATCTGATGCTGATGGCCACCCTGACCGGCTGCGAAATGGGCCTGCAGATGGCCGGCGTAAAACTTCAGTCCAGCGGCGTGCTGGCCGCCATGGATTACCTGGGAGGGCAATCGGTGCCGCTGCGACGCGACTAATGCCACACCTGGCTGCGGCACGCCCGCAGCGTTTTTGACACATCTCACTATCCCGAATCATCGCGTTGTCAGCGAACACAATAAGAAACTGGAGATAGCACATGAAGTTTTTACGTCTGCGCCCCACCACGGTGGTGCTGTTCATGCTGTGCGCCATGTATTTCATTACCTACCTGGACCGCGTCAATGTCAGCACCGCCGCGGTCGGTTTCGGTAAAGAATTCAACCTGAGCAAAACCGAGATCGGCATCGTCTTCTCGGCCTTCGCGTACCCCTACCTCATCTTTCAAATCATCGGCGGCTGGGTCAGCGACCGATTCGGCGCCAAGCGCACGCTGGTGGTGTGCGGGCTGATCTGGGCCAGCGCCACGGTGTTGACCGGCCTGGCTGGCGGCTTTGTTTCGCTGATCGTCGCGCGGATCCTCCTCGGCCTCGGTGAGGGCGCTACGTTCCCCGCAGCCACGGCGGCAATGTCCCGCTGGATCCCCAAGGAAAAGCGCGGCTTCGCCCAAGGCATCACCCACGCCTTCGCCCGTCTCGGCAACGCATTGGCGCCGGCAGCGATGATCGCGGTGATGGCCACCTACGGCTGGCGTGAATCATTTTATGTCTGCGCGGCCACCAGCTTTGTCTGGGTCATCTTGTGGATGGCGGTGTTCACCGAGCACCCGAAAGACCACCCGCGCATCTCCAAGCAGGAACTGGACACCCTGCCGCCGCCAAAAGTGAAATCCAGCGTCGTGCTGCCATGGGGTCGCCTGTTCAAGCGCATGGCCCCGGTCACGATCGTTTACTTCTGCTACGGCTGGACGCTGTGGCTGCTGCTCAGTTGGGTGCCGATGTACTTCATGAACATGGGTCTGGATTTGAAGGGCACGGCGATTTTCGCGTCGACGGTGTTCTTCGGCGGCGTGGTCGGCGACACCCTGGGCGGCATCGTCAGTGACCGCATTTATGCGCGCACCAAGGACCTGAACAAGGCGCGCAGCCTGATGGTCGCCGTGTGCCTGGGCCTGACGCTGCTGTCGCTGGTGCCGTTGATGTTCACCAAGGACATGCACATTTCCCTGGCCTGCCTGGCGATCGGGTTTTTCTTCTCCGAGATGACGATCGGCCCGATGTGGGCGATTCCGATGGACATCGCGCCCGACCATTGCGGCACCGCCAGCGGCATGATGAACACCGGATCGGCCATGGCCGCCATCGTCAGCCCGGTGGCCGCCGGTCTGTTGATCGACAAATTCGGCAACTGGCAGCTGCCGTTTCTGGTCAGCATTATTCTGCTGGCGATTGGCGTCGTGCTGTCATTCCGCATGAAGCCGCAGAACAAGTTTGACTACGGACAGCCGGTTGCGCCGCTGACGCCGAGTGCGGAACCTGCTCCGGTGGTCAGTAAATAAAGCGACACCGGGAGCCGCCTTCGGGCGGTGCTTGACCCATAAAGCTTCAGCCCGGCACCTGCAATCGAGCCACTTCAATGGAGAACGCTTTTGGACACTGACACCCAACCTTCGCGCCTGGCGCAGCTGATCGTCGATGCGCAGAACAAGCATGACCTGTTGGGCGAGCTGGATTTCGAGCTGACCCCGTCCGAACGCGACGCGGCGTACCTCACGCAGCAGAAAATCCTGCGCTTGCGTGGGGTTGAAGCAGGCGGCTGGAAGATCGGTTCGAAGTCCACGGACGGGCCGATTCAGGGGTCGCCCCTGCCCCGCGACTGCCTGTTCCCGTCGACTGGCACACTGGACCGCAGCGTCTATCCGCCGGTGGGTCTGGAGCTGGAAATTGCCTTCCGCTTAAACCGCGACTTCAGCCCACGGGATGAGGCGTACAGCGACGAGGAGGTCATGGCCGGCATCGGCGAAATGGCGGCGTCCGTCGAGGTGGTTTCCAGCCGGTTTGCGGCGTGGCCCAAGATCGAGCCGCTGACGCAACTGGCCGATCTGCTTAACCACGGCGCCCTGGTGGTGGGTGATTTCGTACCCTACGACGGGTCGTTTCCCTTTGTTGCACCGACGCTGACCTTCACGGTGAATGGCGAGAGCATCGTGCCGTCAAAAGTCGGCAATCCGGCAGGCGACCCGCGCCGGCTATTGCCGTGGCTGGTCAACCATCACACCCTGAATGGACTGCCGTTGTCCAAGGACCTGGTGATCACGACGGGTTCATACACCGGCATGCACTTCGCCCAGGGCATGGCTGAGGTGTTGGGGCAGATCGAAGGGTTGCCGCCGGTTTCATTGACGCTGGCCTGACGCTTTACCTCGCTGCCATAAAAAAACCCGCCGAGCTGGCGGGTTCTTTTTGTATGCGACGGTTTTAGTCAGGGCGGCGAACGTACGAGCGGTAAACGGGCTGCCAGAAGTCTTTCTCGATGGCCGCTGACAGTTCATCTTCCGATTGCGGTGGCGCCACACTGTCGCGCTGGGCCACCATGCCGACGGCAAACGCGATGCGTTTGCTGACGGCCTGAACATCCCGAAGCGACGGCAACATCTGCCCTGCCGCTGCGCACTCAGCCAGCGCCTGGGCCGACGCCATCAGCATGCCGTCGGTGACGCGGGTCGCCTTGCTGGCGATGGCGCCGAGGCCGATACCGGGGAAGATGTAGGAGTTATTGCACTGCGCGATGGGAAAGGTTTTGCCCAGCACCTCAATGGGTAAAAACGGACTGCCCGTGGCCACCAACGCCTGCCCGTCGGTCCATTGCAGGATGTCCTTGGGGTGCGCTTCGATCTGCGAGGTCGGGTTGGACAGCGGCATGATGATCGGCTGCGGGCAATGGCTGTGCATGGTCTCGACGATCTGCTGGGTGAACAGTCCGGCCTTGCCCGACACGCCGATCAGCACGGTGGGTTTGGCGTTGCTGACCACCTCAAGCAGCGAGGGCCAGTGGGCGCTGAACGCCCAGTCGTTGAGGGAATCGCTGGAGTGGGCCAGGCGCTGTTGGAAATCGTAGAGGCCCGGCTGGCGATCGGTCAGCAGCCCTTTGCTGTTGAGCAGATACACCTGGCTGCGCGCCTGGTCTTCGGACAAGCCTTCAAGCTGCATGGCGGCGATGATCTGCTCGGCGATCCCACAACCCGCGGATCCGGCGCCGACAAAGGCGACGGTCTGATCGGACAAGCGCTGGCCCTTCATCTTGCAGGCGGCCAGCAAGGTGCCGACGGTGACGGCGGCAGTGCCTTGGATGTCATCGTTGAAGCAGCAGAGTTGATCGCGGAAGCGCGCGAGCAAGGGCATGGCATTGGTCAGCGCGAAGTCTTCGAACTGCAGAATGGCTTCCGGCCAACGGCGCTGCACGCCCTCCACGAATGCCTGCACGAAGGCATCATATTCAGCGCCGCGAACACGCTCCTGGCCACGGCCGAAGTACAGCGGATCCGCCAGCAGCGCCGGGTTGTTGGTGCCGACGTCGAGCACCACCGGCAGCGTGTAGGCCGGGCTGATGCCACCGCACGCCGTGTACAACGACAACTTGCCGATGGGGATGCCCATGCCGCCGACGCCCTGATCACCAAGGCCGAGAATGCGCTCGCAGTCGCTGACGACGATGACTTTGACGTTGTCTTTGGTGACGTTGTTGAGGATTTCGTCGATGCGGTCCTTGTCGGCGATGCTGATGAACAGGCCGCGATGGCTGCGGTAGATGCGGGAAAATTCCTGGCAGACCTTTCCCACGGTGGGGGTGTAGATGATCGGTAGCATCTCGTCGAGGTGGTCGTCGACGACGCGGTAGAAAAGTGTTTCGTTGGAGTCCTGGATCGAGCGCAGGAGGATGTGTTTGTCCAGGTCGGTCGCGCAGGCCTGGTACTGGTGATAGGCGCGGCTCGCCTGTTGTTCGATGGTTTCGACGCGTTCGGGGAGCAGGCCTTGCAGGGCCAGGGCTTCACGCTCGTCGAGGCTGAAGGCGGTGCCTTTGTTCAGCAGTGGAGTGCCCAACAACGTGGGACCGGCGAAAGGGACTTGCAAGGTGCGATCAGTGGCATGGGTCATGTCTGTCTCCTGTGCTTATTGTATTTTGAATTCAATGTACACCTTTGGCACGGAAAGCCAACCGTGGAGGGCGCTCACAATTCATCGGACCTGCATATGGCCTGGTAGGACCGCGATCATCCAGTAGGACCGGCTTTAGCCGGGAAAGCGTCGGGTGTCTCGCTGCAAATCTTGTGTTGTACATACCGGCCTCTTCCCGGCTGAAGCCGGTCCCACTAAACACCGCGTACCCCGTAGGACTGGCTTTAGCCGGGAAAGCGTCGGGTGTCACGCTGCAAATCTTGTGTTGTTTAGGGAAAGCGTCAGGCGTCGCGCTGCAAATCTTGTGTTGTACATCCTGGCCTCTTCCCGGCTGAAGCCGGTCCTACTAAACACCGCGTACACCCAGGAAACTGGCTCGCGCCGCATACCCTGTGGGACTGGCTTCAGCCGGGAAAGCGTCAGGCGTCTCGCTGCGAATCTTGTGTTGTACATACCGGCCTCTTCCCGGCTTAAGCCGGTCCTACTAAACACCGCGTACAGCCAGGAAACTGGCTCGCGCCGCATACCCTGTGGGACCGGCTTTAGCCGGGAAGGCGTCAGGCGTCGCGCTGCAAATCTTGTGTTGTACAGGGAAAGCGTCAGGCGTCTCGCTGCGAATCTTGTGTTGTACATACCGGCCTCTTCCCGGCTGAAGCCGTTCCTATTAGACACCGCGTACACCCAGGAAATTGGCTCACGCCGCATACCCTGTGGGACCGGCTTTAGCCGGGAAGGCGTCGGGTGTCACGCTGCAAATCTTGTGTTGTACATAACGGCCTCTTCCCGGCTGAAGCCGGTCCTACAGATACACTGCGATCATCCCGTAGGACTGGCATTAGCGAGTCCCGCTGACACCATCGCCCACATGACTATCAACCTGCCATCACCCTCAGGCAAAATGCCGGATCTTTGTAGGAATCATCCCCAGGAGTGGTCGGAATGCGCTTGTTCAGTTTAAGAACCCTGCTGGTCTGCACCGCTTTAGCCTCATGCCTGGGCATGGTCGGCGCGCAGGCGGCGTCCAAAACCAAACCCGCGCCGAAACCTTCTGGGCAAAAAGTCGCGATGCTCGGCGGCAAATTCGCCTTCACCCTGCCGAAGGACTATGTCAAAGGCCCGATGGAAGAGATCGACGCCAAGGCCAGGGCCGCGGGCGTGACCGGCTCGCTGTACATGAACAAGCCGGCCAAGCGCGTGGTGATCATCACCGAAGCGCCGTTGCCCAATGACCAGAAGGTCGGCGCCAACGACAAGCCAATCCTCGACGGCATCATCGCCGACACGCTGCAACAGCAGCAGTCCAGCTACAAGGACTTCAAAAAGCTGGGCGAGAAGAAGATCGTACGAAAAGGCCTCGGCATGCGTCAGCTTGATATCTCAGGCAGCGTAGACGGCGGCCGAGTGTTGAGTACGACGATTACGGCGGCCTACGGTAAACGCACGGCAATGGTCAACGTCATCTCCCTGGCGAAGGATGCCAAGGCCCACGCCGACGTGGTGAAGGGCGTGACCGGCGGGAAATGAGGAGTGCGGCTTTTTGGGCAGCGATTGCAGCCGAAAAAGCAGCGATTCCAGCCCCCCCGTCGTCAGATGCGGGTACACAACAACAGAGGCTGAGTTACTTGGGCAGCGTCAGTTCGCTCCCGCCCGGATGCGCCTTGATGACGCTGTAAGGCAGGACCGACCATTCCGGACCTTCACACGCGCGCGCAACACGTGCGAAAGACGGACCGAAAACGATGCCTTTTGCAGTGAAATACCACGACGGAAATTCCCAGACCGACGGGTCGGCGTAGTCGCAGTCGTCTTCGGTAGCAGGCTTCACCATGTCTGCAGGGTGCGCCGCTTTCAACTGGTCAACGAGCCAAGGGGCGAAGGCTTTGCTGCGGTAGTCGGAATACGTGTCGAAACTCGTGCCACCTTCCTCATCACGTTCGTAGTGAAACGGCGCGCCCTTGCCGACCCAAACCACATCTTCCAGCGTTAAGGCGTTACCCGTGCGGGCATCGAGGTTGAGCGGCGAGTCGCCAAAATCAGGGTGCGCGCCGCCGCAATCGTAATCGGTGAAGACGCTCAGGCTCACGATGCCGGGCGAAAGCAAGCGCGGCGTGACCGTCTGGGCAAAGTCGCCGCCGTTGCGACTCGCATTGAGCATGCACTGGTGATAGCTGACAACCTCTTGCCACAGGCGGGAGCGCAGCTGCTGATTGATTGGTGCAGCCTGCTCGGGCGAATAACCCGATGTGATTTCAAACATCGAGACGCCCGATTCCGGCTCGACCCACCACTGCAGCGAATGGCCCATAAACGTAGCTGTTTTATCCGACTTGAGCGGCAGGTGCGTGAGCCGCAGGTAGTCGTAAGCCGACTGCTTGTAGATGTCCTGCCAACCCGATTCGGCGGAAGCTTCTGGCGCGGTGACAGCGCGTTCGGCCAGTTGCACCTTGTAGGACTTGCCCTTGCTGCTCCAGTCCCCGGTCCAGCTCGCGTCCGGATTTTTATGAAGGACCAGCTTCGGCAACCTGGCCTCATCGTCGTAGCTCAGGCCTTCGGTCAGCGTCAGATCATTCCCTTTTGAGGTGCCGGACAGCGGCAGATCCTTGTGGTACTTCTCGTAGAAATAGCGACCCGTCACGTCTTCCGGGCTGGTGAGATCCAGCTCGACGACGATGGGCGATTTTCCCAGGGTGCCTGTCAGCACATGGACCGCATTCTCGGCGTGCAGCGTGAATGGCGCGACCAGCGCGGCGAGGCAGGTGATACGCAAAACGGAGAGAGAAACAGGCATCAGACGTCCCTTGTGATGATGCTAACGAGTGGGGCCAGTAATCTCCCGAATCGCGGAGCGTCTGGCAAGGGCCAGCCGTGATTTCTCAAAGCCTGACGGCGCCCTCACCGCTTGCCCTCAACCGCCATCCGCACCGCGAACCCGAACAACACCGTGCCCATCAGCCAGCGCTGCACCGCCGCCCAACCGGGCTTCTGGGTCAGAAGCATGGCGATGGAGCCCGCCGCCATAGCAACCATGGCGTTGACGCTCAGGCTGACCACAATCTGCGCGCTGCCCAGGATCAGCGACTGGCTGAGCACGCCAGTGCCGTCGCCGACGGTGATGAATTGCGGCAGCAGCGACAGGTAAAGCACCGCCACCTTGGGATTGAACAAGTTGGTCATCAGGCCCATCAGGAACAACTGCCGGTTGCTGTCCTTGGGCAAATCCTTCACTTGAAACGGCGAGCGACCGCCCGGTTTCACGGCCTGCCAGGCGAGGTACAGCAAATACACGGCACCGGCCATGCGCAGCGTGTCGTAGGCATAAGGAACTGCCATCACCAACCCGGTGATGCCGAACGCCGCGCACAGCATGTAGAAGATAAAGCCCACCGCCACGCCGCCGAGGGAGATCAGTCCCGCCTTGCGTCCTTGTGAGATGGATCGCGAAATGACGTAAATCATATTCGGCCCTGGTGTCAGCACCATGCCGAGGGCGATCAGGGAAAAAGCGATGAGGTTTGAGAGTTCGGGCATCAGAGGCTCCTGCCGGCGTGATCGAATGCATCCGGGCCGTGCCGAATGGCAGGCATATTTCAGCCAACCTCCGTAGAACCGTCTATACACAGATGGCCGGAAAACACGCCATGACAGACGGGGGCCGTCACTTATCCCAACGGCACCTGCACCCGCGCACCCTCCGACGGCGCACGGTGTAAATTATTTGTCCAATAGTGGCTAAATGCTCTTCCCAGTACCCCGTCGGCGGGGGACACTCGGAGCGTTGGTCGTGACCGATGTGGCTGTCGGGATGCTGCGTTATTACCCAGTAGAGCGCTATGAACACTCCGGTCCAAAAAGGTCTCTCCTACGCCAGACGCATGTACTTGCCGCGCAGCATCGGCCTGGGCATTGGGTTCTTCGCGGTGGCTGCAGCGCTGTACCCTTCTCACCCACCGACCTGGGTGTGGATCGCCATGATCGCCCACGGTTATGGCTGGCCGCACATGGCTTTTCTGCTCGCCAAGCGTTCACCTCAGCCTTATGCCGCCGAGCGCCGCAACCTGATCTACGACTCGCTGGGCGGCGGTTTCTGGGCGGGCGCCATGGGGATCAGCCCGCTTCCCACCGTGACGGTGCTGTCGATGATGGCGATGAATAACATCGCGGCCGGTGGTTTACGGCTGTTTATGTTGGGTTCGCTGGCGCAAATCGCGGGCGCCCTGGTGTCGTACAAGATTTTCCTGCCGGCGCTGTTCCCCCACGTCTCTCAGCTGCAGCTATTCGCCTGCCTACCCATGCTGGTGATCTACCCGATGGCCATCGGGCTGGTCTGTTATCAGGTCGCGGTGCAACTCTCGAAAAGCAAGAAGACGCTGGAAAAACTCAGCGCCACCGACAGCCTTACAGGGCTCATGAACCACGGCGCGTGGAAGGATCGACTGACGCTGGAGTTCGAGAAATGCCAGAAGCTCAACCGCCAGCACAGCGTGGCGCTGATTGACATCGACCACTTCAAGACCATCAACGACACCTACGGCCACATCACCGGCGACAACGTGCTCAAGCAACTGAGCAACGCGCTGTCCGCCAGCCTGCGACAGACCGATATGGCAGGCCGTTACGGCGGCGACGAGTTCTGCGTCATCTTCCCCGACACCACCCTGGCCCAGGCCACCGAAATACTCGAACGCCTGCGGCGTACGGTTCATGACCACGCCCACTCGGCCCTCCCCGATCTCAAGCTGAGCCTGAGCATCGGCGTCGCGGCCTACGGCGCGCACCAGACCGACGCCGCCATGTGGCTGCACGAAGCCGACATGGCGCTGTATGACGCAAAAAGCGCCGGGCGCAATCGTGTCACTCCGGCGCAGCCATCCAGCGACGTGCGCGCGCGCGAGGGTGCGGCGTTGGGGTGAGTCGGCAGCGTTGTTGATCTCTTGAAGACTCGCTATTCGCTGCAGGCCATGGCGTCGGTCGGTGCCTTAATCTGCTTGAGCAGCTCAAGAGGTGTCATTTGCGTCAGCAGGTTCTGCAGGCTGTCGCCCAGCATAAGCGGCCCGTACAACCCTTCTTCCCGATCCAGATGCGTTTGCTGCACCTCGCGGTAGGCCTCGGGGTAGATGCTTTTTTCGATCGGCAGCAGGCGGTCGTAATGTTCCAGCAAACCGTGGAAGACGATGCGCCGTTCGGTGACGCCGCGAGTGGTGGCGATCAGTTTGATGAAGAAATCCGAGTCGCTCTGGCGCATGGCTTCGTACGCGGCGTAACGCTCCGCCAGGGTGTACGCGCCGGTCTCGTCGAACACCACGCAACACAGGTCCTGACGCGAACGTGAGCCAAAGGGGTTGTTGGTCGCGCGCCGGCGATTGCTCTGCGCCAGCGCGAACGCTACCGCCCGTTCAGCTTCGTTCATCCGCTCCGCGCTGCCCAGGCTGGAAAGATCATCCAGCGCGGGGGCCTGACGCCCCAGTCGTTCGACCTCAGCGCTGAAGGTGGCAAACACCCCGTGGGGCCCGAGCCATTGCTTGTGCAGCTCGCTCAACTCGTCTCGGGACAGTTGGCTTTGCTCATCGACCAATTGCTGAAACGCGCTTGACGCGTCCACATTAAAGTCTGCATCGATGCACGGTTGCTTCAAGGGCTCAGACGTTGCGATTTGAAGGGTCATCGATTTCATCCTTATTATTGATCGTTATTGTGGGTGCATCATCGCGAACACTTCGTGGGGACACATCGAAGTGGCGAAAACAGGGTCATCACTCAAAAGACCACTTATTACGACGCCAGCGTCATCGCGGCAAAGCAAAGGCCGAAGACAGCTTTAAAAGTTCAGTGATTAAATCGGGTTAATTATGCACTTACCGCTCGACGGAACAATCCGTCAGATGTAGGGGTGGTGCCAGTTTTTTCTTGCGCGCTGCCGAAACGTGTAGAGCGATGAGCTGCGCCCGATTGCTGACTTCGTTCTTCCTGAGCAAGGCCGACACATGGTCGCGGGCCGTGTAATCACTGATCCCCAGCCGCTGGGCGATCGCTTTGTTGGTGTGCCCCTGAAGCACCAGCTGAAGGACTTCCTGCTCTCTGGGGGTGGTTTTTTTCAATGGTCTACGTTTGCGTTGTTCTTCTATCATTGGCCCTCAACAGTCTCCGCGACGTGCCGACCCTGGCGGTAACTCAGCCATGGCCGTAATAGTGTTCTTATTGATTTTTAAATCTCTAACGGTTAGAGAATGTGCACAGTCAAGCCCGGTTAATAACCGAACAATGATAAGTAAAGTTTCCTACAAATATTGGCGAAACATCCCCACTGAACCAGCAGACAATTGATCCACGCACGACCCAATGCAGAGCCATGTGGTTATATAACAGCGGGTGAGTTGTATAGACGGGGGACAATAAACGCTGCAAATGATAATTACAATCATCTGTTACAAATCAGCGGATCAATCTCGTTTGAAATGGCACGGATTTGAAATCCGCACCCTCATGTCGACAAGGGGCGCCATTGCGACGCCCGCTGCCCTGTCAGTTTCCAGCCTGTACCACCCGCGGATCATCGACCTGCATGCCCTTGCGCAGGCCAAAGAACATGGCCGTCACCAGACCGACCGCACCCATGATCACGCAGTAACCGACGCACACCCACGGGCTCCAGGGCATCAAGGCGATCAGCGCCAGCGGCGTGGTGCTTGCCCACAGGGCGTAGCTGATGTTGTAGGTCAATGAGATGCCGGAGACGCGAATGTTCGCCGGAAACAGTCCGACCATGACCGAAGGCACGACGCCGACAATGCCGCAGGCCAGCCCGGCCACCGCGTAAGCGAGGCTCAATGGCAGCCAGTGACTGACCAGACTTGCGTAGAGCACGCCGACGCCGACGGGCAGCAACAGGCTGTAAAGCACCACCCCGCGCCAGGCGCCGATTCGGTCGACCAGCATGCCGGCCAGCACGCAGCCGATATTGAGAAAGACGATACCCACGCTGCTGAGGGCGAACGTGTCGCTGGGGGCCATGCCGAAGCGCTGCTGCATCACCGTAGGCGTGATGACCACCAGCGTCACGACGGCGGACGTCAGCACGCAGGTCAGTAACGCAGCCGGCAGCAGAGATTGCCGATGTTCACGCAGGACGGCGCGCAGCGGCAGCTCAGTCATGCCCTCGCGCTGGGCGTGCATCGCCATGAACACCGGGGTTTCGCTGAGCCAGCGGCGCAGCCACACGCCGATAACGCCGAAGACCCCGCCCAGCAGAAACGGGATGCGCCAGGCGTAATCGAGAATTTCCGCGTGGCTGAAGACCTTCGCCAGCCAGGTCGCCGTCAGTGCACCGATGAGGTAGCCGAAGGTCAGCCCGGCCTGCAAAACGCCCAACGCATAACCGCGATGGCCCTTCGGTGCGTGCTCGGCGACGAACACCCAGGCGCTTGGCACTTCCCCGCCGACGGCTGCGCCCTGAAGGATGCGCAGCGCCAGCAGGATCAACGGGGCCCAGTAGCCGATGTCGGCATAGGTCGGCATCACACCGATCAGCAGACACGGCAGCGCCATCATCAGGATACTGAGGCTGAACACCCGCTTGCGACCCAGTTTGTCGGCGAAGTGCGCCATCAGAATCCCGCCCAGCGGGCGCGCCAGGTAGCCGGTGACAAAGATGCCGAAGCTTTGCAGCAGGCGCAGCCACTCGGGCATTTCCGGCGGAAAGAACAGCTGACTGAGCGTCAGCGCGAAAAATACGAAAATGATGAAATCGTAGATTTCCAGCGCCCCGCCCAGTGCCGCCAGACCCAGGGTTTTGTAGTCTCCCCGGCTGATGGGTTGTGGCCGTGGTCGAAGAATGGCTGTCATGAAAGACCCCAAATCACAGGTTGAAACGCACGCGGGTGCGACAAAGGCGCGCAGGATAACAAAGCTGACGGCCTGCGGGCGGATCGCTGACGGCTGACGCGTTTCAGCAGCTGATTTAAAAATTCACCGTCGCCGACACCCGCGCCGTACGCGGTGCGCCGAGGAACAGGTAATCGTCCCCCAGGTATTCGCCCGCGTCGCGCCAGTAGCGCTTGTCGAAGAGGTTATCCACGGTCAGGCGCAAGACCGTGTCGTAGCCCTCGATTTTCGTGCTGTAGCGACTGCCCGCGTTGAACACTGCGTAGTCATCGACTTTCACCGAGCCTTCGCGGTTGGCGTATTTGCTGGCGCTGTATTGCACGCCGCCAAGCAACGCCAGCCCCTGAATCGGCAGTGCGTAATCGGCTGACAGGCTCCCGCGGAATTTGGGCACGTTGATTGCCTGATGATCTTCGTAAGCCGCGGTGCCGCTGTCTTCAACCCGCGCGCGAATGGCCGCGACGCTGGCCGACATCTGCAACTGCGAGGTCACGTAACCATTGGCGCTCAGCTCGACGCCGGTGTTTTTCTGCTGGCCCTGCTGGACGAAGGTCAGGCTGCCGTCGTCGCTGGGTTTCGAATACTGATACGCCTGGCGGGTCTGGAATACGGCAGCGGTGAAGCTCATGCGGCGCCAGTCGTATTTGACCCCGGCTTCCAGTTGACGTGAGATCGTCGGCGCGAGGATTTCCCCGACATTGCTGTCGAACACCGATGCCGTGCCGCCCAGAGAAAGCCCTTTGCTGTAGCTCGTGTACAGCGAAACGTTGTCGATCGGCTTGTAGATGAGCGCGGCCTGGGGCAGAAAGATCGAGCGCTCGGTATGACGGTTGTCGCTGCCGTCCTCGTTGTAGGCCTTTTCATCGAGCTTCACCTCACGCCCGCCGATGACCGTCTGCCAATGCTCGTTGAAACGGATGCGGTCGGTGGCGAAGAGCCCGTACTGGCGGCTGTCCAGGCGCCGTTCGGTGTGGCCCACGGACAGGTCCGACGGCGCGAAGGTGTCTGGCGTCTCGTGGATATTGCCGGAGCCGACGTATTCGCTGAAATACGGCCGGGTGTCGACCGTGCGCCGGAACGCGCTGCTGCCGAAGGTCAGCTCATGCTTGAGCCAGCCGGTGTCGAACAGGCCGGTCATGGACGCTTCGACTTCATCGTTGCGTCGCGTGTCGTCCGGGCTGCGGAAATCGTAGATGTCGTAACCGCCGCTGGGCGTGAAGTGCCCGGTCAACGGCTCGGCAGGGCAGTCGCTCTGGTAATAGCAGCCGTAGGCGAAAGCGCTGTAATCGTCGATGACCACGCGGCTGCGTGAAGCGCTGAGGCTGGCTTTCCAGTCGTCGCTGAGGCGGTATTCGTAGCGGCCGTTCATGTTCAGCGAGTCGATGCCCACCGGGTTCGAGCCGTTTTGATAGCCCAGCAGTTTGCGCGGCGAAGCGTCGTGGGGCAGCGCGGTGCCGCCCAGCAGTTGATAGCCCGGCACCGAGCGCTGTTCTTTGGTCTGGTATTCGACGTCGAGCTGCAGGGTGGATTGGTCGTTGATGTTCCAGTCAAATGCGAGGGAGGCGAAATCCCGCTGACCATTGGCGTGCTCGACGTAGGAGCGGATGTCCTCGTGGGCAACGTTGGCGCGCAGGCCGAATTGCTTCTCGCTGCCGAACCAGCCGCCGACGTCCGTGGCGATGTAGCGCTCGCCGTGCTCGTTGGTCGAGACCGTCACCGAGCGCACGTCTTCCGGGCGTTTGGTCTGGTAATTGATCACGCCCGCCGGCTCCGACACGCCGCTCTGCAGGCCCGAGAGCCCCTTGAGCAGCTCGACCTGTTCCTTGTTTTCCAGCGCCACGTTCTGCTCGCCGGTGATGCTCCGCCCGTTGATGCGGTAGCTGTTGGCCGCGTTGAGCGAGAAACCGCGCACGACGAAATTCTCGTAATAGCCCACCGGTGCATAGCTGTCGCCCACCGACGCGTCGTTGCGCAAAACATCGCTGAGCAGCTTGGCCTGCTGGTCCTTCAGCCGCTCGGCGGTAAACACCGATATCGACGCCGGCGTGTCGCGCAGCGGCGCTTCACTGAAACCGCCAACCGACGCGCCACTCGCCTGATAAATCGACTCCTGCTCCCCCGTCACGCGCAGTGCATCCAGGGTCACCGGCTCGGCTTCCTGGGCCGCCAGCCATGGCGAAGCGAAAGCGATACTCAACGGCAACAGCCGACGGGTGAAGCCGGCAGCGGGACGGGACGAGGTGATCATCGGCGGTTGAATTCCTGGAGAGGGACAGTCGGGCAACGAGAAACACAGGCCAGTTCGGCGGCGCCTCTTTTACGTTCTGCGCGGAATTTTTACAACCGGGATTGGTGTGGAATTCGGTGTGCAGGTGACTTTTGTATGACCGGCTTCAGCCGGGAAGACTGCGGCACTGATGAGAGAGATGCGTCGAATTTACCGGCCGCTTCCCGGCTGAAGCCGGTCCTACAGTCCCTTTCTGGCCGACATAGCAATTTCGAATGAGACGAGCTTTTGTAGGACCGGCTTCAGCCGGGAAGACTGCGGCACTGATGAGAGAGATGCGTCGAATTTACCGGCCGCTTCCCGGCTGAAGCCGGTCCTACAGTCCCTTTCTGGCCGACATCGCGATGTTGAAGAACGAGCTTTTGTAGGACCGGCTTCAGCCGGGAAGACTGCGGCAGTGGCGAAGCAACTGCGTCGGATGTACCAGCCCCTTCCAGGCTTAAGGGGGTCCTACTAGATGCAGTTAATCAGGCGCTTGGGCGATAATTTCAAGGTAGGGCTATTGCTCCACCTTCAACCCGACCTTCAACAACTTCCCGTTGTCCTCGTCCGTCAGCACATACACGTACCCATCCGGCCCCTGTCGCACGTCGCGAATGCGGGACTTGAGCTCGCCGAGCAAACGCTCTTCGTGCACCACCTTGTCTTCCTTGAGCTCCAGACGGATCAGCTCCTCCGATGCCAGCGCGCCAATGAAGACGTTGTGGTCCCACGCCTTGAACGTGCTTGAGTCGTAGAACGCCATGCCGCTGATGCCTGGGGACTTCTCCCACACGTGGAAGGGGTTTTTCACGCCCTCCACTACCTTGCCCCTAGACTCGGAAATAGGCTCGCCGCTGTAGTCGATGCCGAAGGTCGAGATGGGCCAGCCATAATTGCCGGCGCGTTCGATGATGTTGATTTCGTCGCCTCCACGCGGGCCGTGCTCGTTGGTCCACAGCGTGCCGGTCCAGGGATTGAGTGCGGCGCCCTGTTGATTGCGGTGACCGTAGCTCCAGATTTCCGGCCGAACGTTTTTCTGGCCGACAAAGGGGTTGTCCTTGGGCACGGTGCCGTCGGGGTACAGGCGCACGACCTTGCCCTGAAGCTTGTCGAGGTCCTGAGCCGTGGCCCGTTCGTTGTTTTCGCCCAGGGCGATGAACATGTAGCCGTCGCGATCAAAGACAATGCGCGAGCCGAAGTGGTTGCCCACCGACAGTTTCGGCTGCTGCTGGAAAATACGCGTGAAGCCTTCCAGCTTGGTCATGTCCTCAGAGAGCCTTGCGCGCCCCGCCGCCGTACCGCCGGTTTTTCCGTCGCTCGCGGCCTCGGAGTATGTCAGGTACACCATGCGGTCCTTGGCGAAATCCGGAGACAGCTCGACGTCCAGCAAACCGCCCTGCCCTTGCACCCAGACCTTCGGCACGCCGGAGATCGGCGCCGACAGCTTGCCGTCAGGCATCACCCGACGCAGATTGCCCGTACGCTCGGTGACCAACATTCCTTGGGAGTTCGGCAGAAACGCCACCGCCCAGGGATGCTGCAACCCGCCGACGACCTCATCGACGGTCAGCGTGCCAGCCTCGCTCTGATAGGTCGCAGCAGTGGCCTGCACGGAGAGGCCCAATAATGCGGAGGCGCATAAGGTCGCCAGCAATGTCTTGCGGAGGGCGAGCTTGTAAAAAGGGGTGGCGCGCAACATAGGCGGTTCCTTCTGAAATGGAAGAGAGGCTGGCAGTGATTTCAGTTACTGCGGCGTTCGGTATCGCCGGAAGGCCGGGCGGGTTGCTGCCGGGTCGGATAACCGTTGCCGATGCCACCGTTTTCAAGGGTGGGCGGACGTGGCTGCGTCGGTCCGAGATTCGGGCCACCGACACGTGGCGCGATGGACTCGGTGCCCTGACCACTGTTGGGATTGGCACGGCGCACGGCGCCGTTATCGGGAACGTTGATCGAGCGGCTCGGGTAAGCGGCAGACGCCAGAAGCGGCGGCGAGTGCGCGGTGTGATCATCGGCCTGCGCCAGCCCGGCGGACAATAGTGCGCCGAGCAAGACGACGGCGAGGCGTCGCGGAAAACTGTTCATCATTTACCTTCTGTGGGATGGGTAACGATTCCGGTCTTTGATGGCGATCGAGCGCGTAGGTTCGCGCTGTCACGGTGGATGAGCAACGTGTAGGACCTTTCGCTTTGTAACAAGAATAGTCGCCGACCCGCCGGACCGTCCCATGCGCCGACAATTCGTCGTCCGCTGCACGATTCTTCCAGACCTGCCGTAAGCGGCGCGGTAACGTACTCAAGCTTGACCGCCTACCCAAACCCGCTACCCCTTCCGAGGCCCCGCGATGTCCGACCGCAACTGGATCGAGCTCAAGCAGGACGCCACGTCCGGCATCGAGACAGTGCGCGCGCATTTCGAGGGCCATGCCTACGATCCCCACTGGCACGACAGTTATCTGGTGGGCATCACCGAACAGGGTCTGCAGCAATTCAATTGCCGTCGGCAGCAGCACAACAGCACGCCGGGAAAAGTGTTCCTGCTCGAGCCGGGCGACATCCACGACGGCACGGCCCCGGAAGCGGGCGGCTTTACCTACCGCACGTTGTACCTGGACCCGCGCTGGCTGGACCGGGAGTTACGCGCGCAGTTTGAAGAAGCGCCGGACAACGCCCAGCTCAGCTTCGCGGCAACGCTGGCGGAAGACCCGCGCCTCGCCATCGCGACGGCCGACGCCTTCGAAGCGATGCACCACGACGAACTGCGCATCGTGCGCCAGACCGCACTGGACCACCTGCTGGCCAACCTGACCAGCCACTTGCGCTGGCGCACCTTGGTCGACCCCGATCCCCGCCTGCCGCTGGTGGCCCAGCGAGCGCGTGACTATCTGCACAGCCATTTGCAGCAGGACATTGGCCTGGACGATCTGGCGCAGGTGACCGGCGTCGATCGTTTCCGCCTGAGCCGCGCGTTCAAGGCCGCGTTCGGCCTGGCGCCCCATGCCTACCTGATCCAGCTGCGCCTGACCCGCGCCCGCCGTCTGCTGGCCCGGGGCGAGGCGCCTGTCAGCGTCGCGGCTGCCCTGGGTTTCGCGGATCAGAGCCATCTGGGCCGCTGGTTCCAGCGCGCCTATCGCATGACCCCGGCGGACTACCGCCGACGCTGCTCAATTGTTCCAGACTGACCGCCCACAGCGCGCCGATCATTGCTCCACGACCAATGACCGCCGAGTGGCCTTATGCAAACCCTCCTGCCCTTTCTGCTGTTCGCTTTCGTCGCGTCCATCACACCCGGCCCGACGAACATTCTGGTACTGACCAACAGCTCGCGCTACGGCCTGCTCCGCACGCTGCCGATTGTCCTAGGGGCCTGCGCCGGTGCGGCGTTGCTGGTGCTGATGGTCGGCACCGGGCTGGGCGATGTGCTGGCGCGTCATCGGCAAGTACAGACGCTCATGTCATGGGGCGGCATCGCCTGGATGACCTGGCTGGCGTGGCAGATTTTCAGCGCGCCCGCCGAAGCGATCGACCCGACGCAACGCCGCAGCGGCCCGACCCTGGGCCTGTGGGGCGCGGCGAGCCTGCAGTTGGTGAACCCGAAAACCTGGATGATGGCGCTGGCCGTGGTCAGCGTGTTCGCCGGCACCGACGCCGATCGCATGCTGCGGGTGATATGGCTGTCGCTGGCGTTCTTCCTGGTGTCGATCCCGTGCATGAGCGCCTGGGCCTGGCTGGGCGTCAGCGCCGCGACATTCTGCCGCTCGGCGCAGAGCATGAAGCGCTTCAATCAGGCGATGGCGGTGCTGTTGCTGGTATCGGCGTGGTTAACGTTGGTGGTGTGAAGGGTGAAAGGAACACTGGGTGTAGCTGATGGATCTGCTGATATGGGACTCGGCGGCACGCTTCGGTCATCGTCGATGCAACGGCGCGAATGTGCCTGCCGATGCACGAACCGTGGGAGCGAGCTTGCTCGCGAAGGCGGTCTGCCTGCGCTATCTCTCTCGCCTGCCCCACCGCATTCGTCAGCAAGCTGACTCCCACAGGTTCTGTACCTGACGCTGGAACACGGCCTCTTCGTGCAAGCTCACTCCCACCGAGACGGTGTTTGCTGCGTGACAGCGCGGCGAGACGACGACTTGAGTGGCCTCAAAGGCCCGGCAGACTTGCCGAGTTATTTGAGTCGAATATCAATCCCGTGGAAGTACCGCTGACTTACTCCCCAATGTCCTCATTCCACAGCTCGGGCTTGTCCGCGATGAACTGCTTCATCAGTCCGACGCACGTCTTGTCGTGCAGCACATTCACGTCCACGCCACGGGACTTGAGCAATTCCTCCTCACCCATGAACGTCTCGTGTTCGCCGACGATGATTTTGCGGATGCCGTACAGCAGGATCGCGCCACTGCACATCGCGCAGGGCGACAGGGTCGTGTAAAGCGTGGCTTCGCGATAAACGCGGGCGGGCTGGCGACCGGCGTTTTCGAAGGCGTCCATCTCGCCGTGCTTGATGGCGCTGCCTTCCTGGACGCGACGATTGTGGCCACGGCCGATGATCTTGCCGTCGTGGACGATGACCGAGCCGATCGGGATACCGCCTTCCTCCAGGCCCTTCTGCGCTTCATCAATGGCCGCTTGCATGAACGGGTCCATGGTCTCTCCTTTCCTTCGTGACGGGGATGATCGAAAAACGCTTCATAAAAACGCGCGCTCAAGGCTTGGCTTTTTTCAATGCGTTGTCCAGCGCGGTGGACACGTAAACCTTGAGCAGCTCGCTGGAGCGGTCCTTCATGTCAGCGCCAACATCGCGCTGCTTGTTGCGGAATGTGTTGGCGACGTCCGGCGCCGGGTCTGCGGCGTCCAGTGCCTTCAGCTCTTCAGGGCTGAAGGATGCGGCGTAGGCGGCCGCGAGGTTTCGGTCCCATTCCTGCTGATACTGCGGCTGCAGGCTTTGCAGTTCGTCCTGCACGATTTCCTGGGCCTTTGTACGGCCGACGGTCTCGACGATCGTGGCGAAGGTCACGGTATGGGACGCGACCTGATAACCCAGCCAGCCCAGGCTTTCGCCCAGATGCCGCTCCTGCACGAAGGTCAGCGCGGAATCCCCGGCCACGGGTGCGGGGGCGGTTTCGCCGGCCAATGCCACGCTCTGCAGGGCCATCACCCCCACTAAAGTCAGCCCGAGTGACGCCTTCATCATCGTCATTGCTGTCGATCTGCAATATCCCATGTCCTCTCCCGGCGACTTTTTATCGGTGATCAACGCTTTGATTGTCTGCTGGACGCTAACAGTTGAGGGGCGAGATATCCATCGGTGAGCGATCTCTGGCCGAACGATGCATACCTTGTGGGACCGGCTTTAGCCGGGATGAGGCCAGCGCGCACGCCGTGAGTTCTGCATTGAAACGCCTGACGCCTTCCCGGCTAAAGCCGGCCCTACGGGAATTGCGTATCTTGTGATTCTACTGCACGACCCAGCGCCCATTGCTGCGCGGTCATGCGGTAAATTCTCACGCCCTGTCGATGATACTGGCTGTGAACGAACCCGCCGAACCCGAGCTTCTGAATCACCTTCACCGACGCGAAATTGGCCGGTTGAACGATAGCGATCAGCGACGGCACCTGCAGTTCTTCAAAACCATAAGCCAGAGCGCTGCGCGCCGCTTCAGTGCCCAGGCCTTTCCCCCAGAACCCGGTGGCGAGCCGATAGCCGATCTCGATCTCGTCCTTCCCATCGAACCGCTCGGCATTGAGACCGCAGAAGCCGGCCAGGGTTGAGGTGGATTTTTCCACCACCGCCCACGGACCGAAGCCGCGCTCACGGTAGGAAATCCGGCACCAGTCGATGAACTCACCTGTCGCCTTTTCCGACAACACGCCCGCCACCGAATGACGCATTACCTCGGCATCGCCCAGAATCTGCGCCAGCGCCGGGGTGTCGTCAGGGGTGAGTTCGCGCAGGATCAGGCGTTCGGTATGAAGGGGAAGGCATAAAGGGTTCATGAAGCGTGACTCGTGCATGAACAGGGTTGCCTGTGGGACAAGCGGCAGCCCGCTTGCCCACAGCTTGAAGGGAAAGCGCTTACAGGCTGGCTTTCACCTTGCTGGCAACCTCAGCCGGTACCCAGGAAGACCAGACTTCCGGGTGATCCTTCAGGAAGCTTTTCGCCACAACGCTGGGCTCCTGGCGCTTCTCGCTCATCTCGCCCAAGGTCTTGTTCAACTGGTCGATGGGCAGGTCCACCTTCTCGAAGAAGCTCACCAGATCCGGGTACTGCTGACGGAACGGTTCCGACACGCCAATGGCCAGGTGCGCAGCGAGGGAGCTGGAGCCGATCGGGTTGGGATTGCTGGCGTCGGCGAGGGTTTTCCAGGCGGCTTCGTTGAATGGCGGCTCTTCCAGCTTGATCAGCTTGAAGCGACCCAGCAGCGGCGTCGGTGACCAGTAGTAGAACAACACCGGCTTGCCACGGCGGATCGAAGACGCGACTTCAGCATCCAGCGCCGCGCCCGACCCGGTGCGGAAGTTCACGTAGCTGTCGTTGAGCTTGTAGGCCTTGAGCTTCTGAGTGTTGACGATCTCTGACGTCCAGCCGGTCGGGCTGTTGAGAAAGCGGCCCTTGTCCGGGTATTCCGGGTCCTTGAACACGTCTTTGTATTTGGGCAGGTCCGACACCGATTTCAGGTCAGGGGCCAGCGGTTTGATGCCCCGCTCCGGGTCGCCCTTGATGACGAATTCCGGCACCCACCAGCCTTCGGTTGCGCCTTTGACGATGTTACCCAGACCGTGAACCTTGCCTTCGGCCTCCGCCTTGACCCACGCCGGGCTGCGTCCGGCCCATTCTTCGCCGATCACCTGAATGTCGTTCTTCGCCAGCGCCGCTTCCAGACTCACCGTGCTGCCGGGCAACTTATCGGTGGGATAGCCGTAGCCTTTTTCCACGATGGTGCGCAGGATTTCGGTGATCAGGCTGCCGCTCTCCCAGGTGATATCGCCGAAATGAATCGGCGCGGTTTTTTCTGCGCCGTACGCCGAGCCCGTCAGGGCAGCCAGTGCCAGCAGCGAGCCGCCCAGCAGTTTTTTGATTGGTGTCATGGATGTCTCTCGTCGCTCGGGGATGGGAGGAGCTCAATCGGTTTGGCACAGTTGGCCGGGCACAGCACACGCTTTATTCCAGACAAGCGCGGCGGCAACAGGTTTCAGCCTGATCCATGTAGTCGCTCACCGAACGCTGCGAAATGCCCAGCTGCGCGGCAATTTCAGAATAGGTCAGCCCGACGCGACGGGAGAGCACAAAGGTTGATTTGATCTTCGCAGGCAGGCGGTCAAGGCGGCGATCCAGACGGTCAAGGATTTGCAGCGTAGCGGCGTGGCTTTCTACAGATGCACAAGGAACAGCATCTTCCAGGGCCAATCCCGCCAGATAATCGCGCTCCTGATCACGCCGCCGCCAGCGCTCATACACCCGTCGCTGGGCAATGGTGGTCAGCAGCGCGCGTGGGTCGCGAATCGGCACAACGTTGGGCGAGGCCAATAGTTGCAGGAAGGTTTCGGACGCGACGTCTTCAGCGCTCTGCTCGGAGTCGAGCAGCCGACGCAGGCGCAGGCATAGCCACGAGTGGTGCTGCACAAACAGTTCGCCGAGGTATTGGCGATGCATCATATCGGCGCCAGCCATAAGACATCCCCTGCCCTGAAATTTTTATCATCGGGACTTTCCGAGTGGGCATGCTAGCAAGCGCGGTTATGCAGTAAAAATACTTAAAAGTGTTCTTTATAGACCATCGGGGAATAACTAGAGCGAAGCCAGGCCTTGTGATACCGCCTGCTGCCGGTAATCCAGCAACACCTGATAATCCTCCACGCTCGCAGACATTACCTCGCTGATCGCCAACACGTTGGCGACATCCGGGAGTTCAGTCAGCGCCTGATTCATTACCTCGCGGATGACATCACCCTCGGCGCCGAGGCGCGTGATGTACGGCAGGCACGGCCCCTCCGCCGTTCGAGCAATCACTTTCACGCCGGCGACCTCCTCGCTACCGTCGCGCGCCAAATAATCGAAGGTCACGCTGTCGATGGCGGCCAGATCGCCGTCACCCGCTTTGATCGCAGCGAGGCTGCTGCGGTGGCCGCCGGTGAGCGTCACATCAGCAAAGAACGCCCCGTTTTGTTGAAGCGGCGCCAGGGCGTGGCGGAACAGGTTCATGCCGGAATTGGAATCCCGTGAATTCAGCAGGCCATGACTGCCCCTGAATTCGACGAGTGCCTGACGCAGATCGTCCTCGCGGGCGATCAACAGGCTGCAGTGGTTGCCATTGGCGCTGTGGGGCAGCTGATAAACAGGCCGCCCGACCACCTGTACCTTGCCCTGCAATTCAGTCATCAGCGGATAACCGCAGGTTTGCGTCAGCAGCAACTGCGGCGACAGCCACAGCGCTTTCAGGTCCAGAGCCTGCGCATCGAGACGCTCCACGCCAAGGATTTCCACTGTTCGTTTCAGCCACTGCTCTTGCGCCTGCCGAATGCGCGGCGGCGCGACGTACATCAACAGTTCGGCGAAGCCTTGGGGCATGTTCGGTGTTCCTCATCAGACCTGGGGTTTCAGACATAGGGTTTCAAACATGGGGATGTTGCGGGCTGTCGATAGGATTGAAGCTGTGGCGACGAAAGAGTTCCGCGTAACCGGCCACCAGAAAACCGCCGCTGCGTGCCAGCCATTGCTCGCGCCGCGCCCGATACACGACGGGCATGTGATACCACGACAAGCCAGGCAAGTCGTGGTGGACGAGGTGCAGATTCAGATTCAGGAACAGCCAGGCCCACGGCCACGACGCCTCATTAATGACAGTGCGCTCCTGAGGTTGCACGCCAGGACGGTGCTCGTAATAGGAGCGAACCATCGACACCGCCA
This sequence comes from Pseudomonas sp. AK106, assembly GCF_053903055.1. Lineage (NCBI taxonomy): Bacteria > Pseudomonadati > Pseudomonadota > Gammaproteobacteria > Pseudomonadales > Pseudomonadaceae > Pseudomonas > Pseudomonas sp. AK106. Next base: position 1,435,939 of record NZ_CP096426.1, on the reverse strand, counting down.
GCGCCGGCACGCTGCAAAAAATCAGGTAATGCAGGGCCGAGATCGCGGCGTAATGCTCGATGAATAGGAACATCAGCACCAGCAATCCACCATGGGTCGACCACATCGCCCAGGCCTGACGCTCGCCACGCAGCAATCGACGGGTTTCGCCGACGATCAGACTGCTCAGCGCCAACGGCACGCCAAACACCAGACGCCCGGGCGGGGTCTTGTCGAGCCAGCGCAGCGCACGCATCAGCATGCCGGTCTGCTTCCATTCCAACTGGCTTAGGTAGCGGCTTTCCGGGTCGCGACCGGGAACGGTGAGGTCTTCATCGCAGTGGTGCTGCATATGAGTGTCGCGATACAGCGTGTACGGGTACCAGACCGCGAATGGCGCGTAACCGAGCACCTTGTTCAGTCGCAACGAACGCGTCGGGTGGCCGTGCAGCACCTCATGTTGCACCGACATCCACAGCACCAGCATCGGGACCATCAACAGCGTGGTCGGCCAAACGCCCAGCTGCGGGCTGGCAACCAGCAACGTCGGCCAGCCTGCGAATACGCCGATCAGCAGTAACCAGGTCGGCCATTCCGTGCGGCCTGTAAAGCTTGCGCGCAGGCGCTTGATCTCTTCGCGCTGCGCGTCGTCCAGGTAGTGGGGCATTGCCGGTTCCTGCATTCGGGCTGATAACCGGTTGTGCAACGAGGCAGGAAAAACTTGTAGATCGATTGGTTATGACGGTAGAACGATGCGCTGAATCCACCCTCAAGCCGACGCCTGCCGCACATGCCCGACATCCAGTTTTCAACCCTTCCCGACGTGCAGCGCCCGTTGCTGGAGAAGTTCTACCGCGCCCATCGATCGTCCATGCGCGCCAGGGGCGAGGCGCAGGTGTGGGTGGCGCGCCAGCCGGGCATTATCGGCGCCCTGTGCCTGACGCCGGTCGCTGGCGGGCACTGGTTGACCGGGCTGTTTATCGCGCCAGCCGAGCGCGGGCGAGGTGTCGCGGCGGGCTTGATCGCGGCCGCGCTGACGTCGGTTGAAGGCAATGTCTGGTTGTGCTGTGAGCCTGAACTCGGCGGGTTCTATCAGCGACGCGGCTTCACGGGGGTTGAGGATCTGCCTCAGGAACTGGCCGCACGGCTGGCACGTTATCGACAGACCAAATCGTTGATCTCGCTTGTTCGATGTGCCGATTGATCGGCGGATGCTGCTGGCAGGCTTAGAACCTTTCCTGCGGTGGACCAAACCAAACGTGCCATCCGAGGCCCGGCCTCGCGTGCTAGCCTCGCCGGTCATTTCTCGATCAAGCAGGATGCACATGAACCCGGCGCTTATGGTTTTCTCTCTCGCGGCACTTTCGGCGACGGGCCTGGCAGCGGCGGCAACCGCTGCACCTGATTCCACCGTCAGCCACGAGCAGTTCGCGACCGTCCTCAGCGGCGACTGGCGCGTGCCGCAAAATACGGCCCGCGATCAATACCGTCACCCCGAGCAAACCCTGACATTTTTTGACCTGCGCCCTGATCAGACGATTATCGAAATCACGCCGGGCAACGGCTGGTACAGCGAACTGCTGGCGCCGCTGCTCAGAGATAATGGCCATTACGTGGCAGCCATCGTCGACCCTGCCACCAGCGATGACGCGAAAAAATCCGCCGACGGCCTGAAGCAGAAATACGCGGCCGACCCAGCGCATTACGGCAAGGTCGAGGTCGTGGCCTACGCGCCCCGGGTGCCGGTCTTCGGTAAGCCAGGCTCAGCCGACAGCGTGCTGACCTTCCGCAACGTGCACAACTGGGTCGACGCCGGCAACGAAGCGGCGACGTTCAAAGCGTTTTATGAGGTATTGAAAACGGGCGGGACGCTGGGCGTGGTCGACCACCGGGCCAAACCCGGCACCACGGCCAGGGACAACGCACAAAACGGATACCTGCCGACGGATTACGTAATCGAACTGGCGCAGAACGCGGGTTTCACACTGGCTGGCCAGAGCGAAATCAATGCCAACCCCAAGGACACCAAAGACTACCCCGACGGCGTCTGGACACTGCCGCCGGCGTTGGTCAAAGGTGAGCAGGACAAGTCGAAGTTTCTGGCGATCGGCGAGTCCGACCGCATGACGCTGCGGTTCATCAAGCCAGGGAAATAATATGAGCTGCAGAGAATCTCAGCCGAATGTGCTCGCCCTGATAACGCTGAACAACCTGTGGAAGCGAGGTTGTTTACGATGCCGCTGCGAAACCTGTGGGAGTGAGCTTGCTCACGAAAGCGCTCGCTCAGCCGCCGGATGTTTAGCGGATGTACCGGCCTCTTCGTGAGCAAGCTCACTCACACACAGGTACTCATCTGCCCCAGGATCTTGTTGAATCCCGAAGTCATCATTCGTCCGCGTTCGGGTCCATCCCCGGGAACAGCACTTCGATGAATCCAAAGCGGCTGAAGTCGGTAATGCGTGACGGATACAGACGGCCTATCAGGTGATCACACTCGTGCTGGACGACCCGCGCATGAAAACCGCGGGCTTCACGCTGAATGAGCTTGCCGTCCGGGTCGAAACCCTCGTAGCGGATGTGCTCGTAGCGATCGACCACGCCACGAAGGCCCGGCACCGACAGGCAGCCTTCCCAACCCTCTTCCAGGGTTTGCTCCAGCGGGGTGATCAGCGGATTGAGGAGGATGGTCTGAGGGACCGCCTCGGCATCCGGATAACGATCGCTGCTCTCGAAACCGAAGATCACCAACTGCAGGTCAATGCCGATCTGCGGCGCGGCCAAGCCGACACCGCCGACGCTTTCCATGGTTTCGAACATGTCCTCGATGAGTGTCTTCAGCTCACGGGAGCCGAACATCGACTCGGGGACAGGTGGCGCGATGCGCAGCAAGCGCTCGTCGCCCATTTTCAGAATTTCGCGAATCATTGCGGGCCCTCTGCAACGGGCAGAGGCGCCATCAGAGGGCGCCGTCTGCCTTGAGCGTTATCAGAACTTGTCGGTCTTCAGCACCGGCGGCGTTGGCGTGTAGTCATGGTCATGGGTGTGATCGCGGCCGAGACCCGAGACATGCTGCTTGAGGTGCACCGTATTAAAGTCGGCCGTACCATCGCGCTCGCCTTCTTCCTTCTCACCCTTCTCCTTGCCTTCGGCGGACATGTGCTCGATCACCGCGTTCATCTCAGCGCCCAGCAATAACACCGCCGCCGAAATGTAGAAATACAGCAGCAACACGATGATCGCACCGATGCTGCCGTACATCGCGTTGTAGTCGGCGAAGGTTTTGACGTAGTAGGCAAAGCCCAGCGACGCGACGATCCACACCACGACCGCGAGCACCGAGCCCGGGGTAATGAAGCGGAAGCTCTGCTTAACATCGGGCATGACGTAATACATGATCGCCACCGCGACCATCAGTAGGATGATGATCAGCGGCCAGCGCAGAACCGTCCACAGCGTGACGATGAAATCTTCCATGCCAATCTGCGCGGCGAGCCAGTTCATGACCACCGGGCCGGTGACCATCAGCGCGGCAACCGTGAGCAACATGCCGGCGATGCCGATGGTGTAGAACACCGACAGCGGGATGCGCTTCCAGGCCGGGCGCGCTTCGACCACGTCATACGCGGCGTTCATGGCGCTCATCATCAGCCGCACGCCAGCCGAGGCGGTCCATAGCGCGATGACGATACCGATCGACAGCAAACCGCCCTTGGACTGTTGCAACTGGTCAATGACCGGGTTGACCTGGTCAAGGGCCTGGGGCGGCAGGACCAGTTCCGATTGCAGTCGCAGCCAGCTGAAAAAGTCCGGCAGGTGCAGGAAGCCGATCAGGGCAATGAGGAAGAGCAGGAACGGGAACAGCGAAAACAGCATCTGGTAGGCCAGTGCCGAGGCGTAGGTCGACATCTCGTCATCGAGAAACTCTTTGACCGTTCTGACCAACACTGTCTTGATGCTGAGCTGGCGCAAGTCCGGGAATATCATGGCGTCTCCTTTCGCGACACAGATGTAGCCGAAGCACGATTATTGATTCAAGCGTATCTACAAGCGGTATGCATACGAGCGGGCAATGGCGTTGAAATTCCGTCAGTTACCCGAACGGGCTGGCTTTTTACAGGGTGCCCGGGGTGTTGGCTACATTTGATGTGTTTCAGGCGGTCGGTGACGCAAATGATAACGGCCATCAGAGGATGGCCGTTACGGTGTCGCAAATCAGGTCGCCTGGAGCCATTGGGCTCAGGGCGCAAGGGATTTAGACCTTGTCGACGCCTTTTTTCACAGCGTCTTTGGCTTCGCCAACAGTCTGTTGGGCTTCGCCCTTGATTTCTTGCGCTTTGCCTTCGGCACGCAGTTTGTCGTTGTCGGTCACTTTGCCGACGCCCTGCTTGACGTTGCCTACTGCTTCGTTAGCCATGCCTTTGACTTTATCGCCGGTGCTGCTCATAGGGTTCACTCCAGGGTGGAAATAGGATGTCATTAACTCGACACTAGAACTGACCGGAGCGGTGAATCAGAGGTTCAATTAATTCGCGACTGGATTGATTGGGCGTCGTAGGCTTGGGTTTTTAATGCGTCTGGGGGATATGTGGTTTGCTTAGGTCCTGCCTAACGGCAGAACGTTTTGCCTTCGGCGAGTTACTTGGAAAAGCACCCCAAGTAACCAAGGGTGCTTGCTCCTGGCTAGGTTCCTCCTCCGTCGGAATACCCTCACTCCGACGACGCTCCGTGGGCCCGCGCCGAACGGACATCCATGTCCTGACGGCGCTCTCGCCGCATCCATGCGGCTCGGCCCACTGCGCATCGTCTGCGTTCGGCCTGCGCCCAAGTCGCGTTTGGTGGTGTCTGGACTTTATGCGTACGAAGATCAAGAGCAGATCAAAAGCGCGCTAAGCAGATCAAGGGCTTCCCGGCTGAAGCCGGTCCTACAGCGGGCGGCACCGGTGCCACTGGCTGCGAGCGTTGCTTTTAGTAGGACCGGCTTTAGCCGGGAAGAGGCCCGTTCAGGCGCTGACATTTGATCGTTCCCACGCTCCGCGTGGGAATGCAGCCCGGGGCGCTCCGCGTCCCTGTCGAAGACCGCGAATCGCGCCGGCCAATTTTGCCTTTATGTTTCCCCGAGAACCCCGGAGAATGCGCGACCGAACCGGCGGCGCTCAGGGCGTCGGGCCAGGTTGACGAGACCGTGATCCAGGAATGTTATGAAACTCGATAAGCAGCAGGCCATTGCGCGCCGTAATGAACAGCTCGGCGGCGCCGTGCTCGGCACCAATAACACGCACTTCGCCGTGCTCGACCCCAAGCGCAATATCTGGTGGTTTGATTTGCCCATGAGCCGTCTGGCAGTGGGTCAGTACGAGTGGCTGCATCTGCTTCTGCACACGCCTAGCACGGATGAGTTGATTCACCTGAAGGTGACGACCAAGTTCCTGCGCGATCAGAAAGACGCGGTGGTGGTTCGCAATGAAGGCAAGCGCAAGTCCACCGTGAGCCTGGAGCTTTCGGCGGACAAGGATTCGTACTTGAAGGACATGCGCCCGAACGGCGCAAACCTGAGCTTCGCCAGTTTCGTACAGAAGTGATCTGGCAAGGCTAATCAGAAGGCCGCAGCGCCGATTATCCAGCGCTGCAGCCGAGTGTCACCTCAGACCAGTTCGATACGGTCGGCGTGAATGACGATCTGGCCCTGTTTGTACAGTGCGCCGATCGCTTTCTTGAAGTTGCCTTTGCTGACGCCGAACAGATTGCTGATGACCTGTGGATCGCTCTTGTCACTGACAGGCAGTACGCCGTTGTTGTCACGCAACTTGCCAAGGATTTGCGCGTTGAGGCTGCTGGCAAGCTGTTCACCCACCGGCTGCAGGCTCAGGCTGATGTTGCCGTCGCTGCGCACTTCCTTGATGAAGCCTTTTTCCTGTTTACCCGAACGCAGGAACTTGAACACCTCATTCTTGTGAATCAGGCCCCAGTGCTTGTTGTTGATGATCGCCTTGAAACCCATCGCGGTCTCTTCGGCGACCAGCAAGTCCACTTCCTGCCCGACTGAATAGTTCGCCGGCGCCTTGTCCAGATAGCGATCCAGACGCGTGGTCGCGGTGATGCGGCGGGTGTGTTTGTCGAGGTAGACATGCACCACGCAGTAATCACCGGCTTTCAGCGGCTGCTTTTCTTCCGAGTACGGCAGCAGCAGATCTTTGGGCAGCCCCCAATCCAGAAAGATGCCGATGCTGTTGACTTCAACCACTTTGAGGCTGGCAAATTCTCCCACCTGTACCTTGGGTTTTTCCGTGGTCGCGATTAACTTGTCATCGCTGTCCAGATAAATAAAGACGTTGAGCCAGTCTTCATCTTCGCTGGGAATATCTTTGGGGATATATCGATTGGGCAGCAGAATTTCGCCATCTTGTGCCCCGTCCAGATATAAACCGAAGTTGGTGTGTTTCACCACTTGCAAACTGTTGTAGCGCCCGACTAAAGCCATGTGCAGATACCCTCGTTACGTGGGCGGCATTCTACCCGAATTCCGGCGGGCGTTCCGGATTGGCCTCTGGCGTCGGCTGCCTGCCTTGAAAATCAACGGGTTGATGAACGTCGCCGCGCAGACGGTGCCGGGCTCAAGCCATTCGTCAGGTCGTTGAGTCTCGCAGCAGCCATGAAGGCTGGTCGAACACCACGGAACGCCCGATTGAACATCGCAATTAAAACAGTCAGTTAGCGGCTAATGTCGAAGAATATGTCTGCACCACCGCGCGAGCAACAGCTCTCCCCTCATCGGATAATACCCAAGCAATTTCCGGCCAATTCCGATAGGATGGCCGGCCGTATTAAATTTATATAGGTCAATTGCAGCCATGCGTGTAAAAGCATCCAACTCGAAAGCCAAGCCAGCTCCTGCCGTTGAGACCAGCGATTCGATCAACGCGCAAATTGCAGCTTTCTTGAAATCCGGTGGCGAGATCCAGCAGATCGCCAAAGGTGTCAGCGGCCAGACCTTCGGCCCATCCAAGCAGATCTCCCTCGGCAAAAAGTAAATTTTCTCCCGCCTCCGCGGTCGACATCCAGGCGCTTTGATCACAAGGCGCCAGGTCCATCGCTCCTCGCTGCACAAAGCTCTGCTTTACTCTCTTGTCACATGACGCACCGAGCTGCCTGTCAATGGCGCCGCGCATGATATGGCAACAGAACGGACGATGCCCTGAACTGCTGAAGTCTCTGCGGAAACCGATATGAACAAACGGATGATCATCGGCGCCCTGCTAAGCCTCGGGCTGACCGGTTGTGCGACCCACGGATGTGACACCTCGGTGGCGGGCAGCCCATGCCGCGCCGACTATCTGCTGTACCAGAACGACATGCTCCAGGCCAAGCTGCTGATCAACGAGCGCCGCGCTGAAAACGACGAGCTCGCCAGCGCCCTGCTGGAACGGGCGGCGCGCGAAGACACGTCGGGCGAGGCGGAGTTTTATCAAGCGATCCTGCTCTTGCGTCAGAACGCCAGCCCGAAACAGGTTGATGCCAAGCTCGATGACTCCGCCGACCGCAACTACCCGCTGGCCATCGCCCTGCAGGCGCAACGGGCCGGAACGGAGGATCAGGACAGGGCCCGCGCCTATCGCGCCAGGTACGAAAAACTGGATGTCGCCACAAGCGGTTATCCTTCTTTCCCCCAGGCGTTGATCGTCGTCAACCAGCTGATTTCCACCGCGAACTGATCGCAACGTTCAGACCATCTGCATCGAATCGACCAATGGTCGCGAGATATCGCCAATCGGCGGTATCCTTGCGACGCTCTAGATCGCGGTTCTTGTCGGGCCATTCGCCGTCAGCATAGATACCTTCGACCCACTCCTCCGAAACCTGAAAGGAGTGAAGCATGCCTTATGCTCGCTGTTTCAACCGTTGGACCGGTGCGGTGTTTGCCTGCGCCGCCTTCATGCATCACGCCGCCAGCGCTCAGGTCATCGAGCGGGAGCTGGGCGACTTCAGCCTTAAGCTCGGCACCACCCCCAGCCGTACCATGGCCCAGGGCCTGGTGACGCCGAGCGGTGCCGATTCCAAATTCCATGGCGGACTCGACCTGACCCACGAAAGCGGCTTCTACTTCGGGCAATGGTCACCCAGCACCGGGCTCGCGCCCGATACCTCGCTGGAAGTGGACTCCTACATGGGCTTCAAGAAGCCCTTCGACAAAACCCTCGGTTATGAGCTTGGCGTGATTCGCTACAGCTACCCGAACACCGACCAGCTCGACAGCCACGAGCTGTACGCCGGCTTCCGCATTTTCGACAGCCGTATCGGCACCGCCTTCAGCACTGACGCCGGTCGCCAGGACAGCACCCTGTTCCTCGACCTCGGCGACATGATTCCGCTGGGCCTGGACCTGCGCATGCAGTACGGCAACCACCAGCTCGACTCACCCACGATCATCGATGGCGGCGGTGTGGTCAATGCCTACAGCGACTGGTCCTTCAACGTATCGCGCCCGGTGCTGGGCATGGACATGAACCTGATGTACAGCGGTTCGAGCCTGACAGGCGCCGATTGCAGCGCCTACAGCGGGCACAACACGCAGTGCGAAAGCACCGTCACGCTGAAGGTCGTCCGCTCGTTTTTCTGATGGGTTGAACCGCTGTGACCTGACTTGCTCTATAACGGGGAGACGAACCGGCAAGGAGCTGTCATGGGCATTGTGTTGAAGACCTTTATTTCGCTGTGGCTGAGCCTGACGCTGCTGGCGGGGTGCAGTCAGATTGGTCTGACGTATCGACATCTGGACTTCATCATCCCTTGGTCGCTCAACGACTACCTGGACATGAATGCGTCGCAGAAGGACTGGCTCGATGAGCGCTTGAAAGAGCACTTGAGCTGGCACTGCACCACCCAGATTCCCGGTTACCTCGACTGGCTGGACCGTCTGCAAGGGATGGTCGAAAACAACCAGGTCAATCAAGAGCAGCTCAAAGCACGCACCGCCGAAGCGCGGCAGGCCATCGCTACCCTCTCCAAAGAAATCACGCCCTCGGCGGTCGAGCTGCTGCGTCAGCTGGACGATCAGCAAGTGGGCGAAATGCAGGCGGCGTTCGCCAAGGACCTGCGCAAGCATGAGAATGAGTTCGTCGACCAGCCGCTGGACAAGCAGATCAATGAACGCGCTCAACGCATGGAGAAACGTCTGACGCCGTGGATGGGCAAACTGAATGCCGCGCAGCAGGCGCGGGTGATGCAATGGTCGACCTCGCTGGGCGAGCAGAACCGGCTGTGGATCGACAACCGCGCGCACTGGCAGTCGCTGCTGCTCGCGGCGGTCAAACAGCGCAAGACCGGGGATTTCGATCAGAAAATTGCCAGCCTGCTGCAAGACCGTCAGACCTTCTGGACGCCCGAATACCGAGCAGCCTATGACCATACCGAGCAGGCAGCGATTTCTCTGATTGCGGACCTGATGGCGCAAAGTACGGGTGATCAACGGCAGAAGTTGCTGGCGAAGATCGCCGACGTGCGCAAGGACTTCACGGATTTAAGTTGCTACAAGAGCCTGAAAAAAGCGTCCTGATCAGGACGCTTTCGGGGTCAGGCGATTTGCGCCTTGGAGGCCACTTCGTCAAAAGTGGCCGGATCCAGCGCATCAGCCTGTTCATCCAGCACCTGACGCGGATGGTCATTGCCCGGAATGCTGCTGTCGATCATCGCAAGCAGGCTCGCGCCGTTTGCGGTAAGGGTAGCGCCTTCGCCACCCCCACCTGCACCGCTGGTGTGGGCGGCAATGAATCCACGTTCGAGCAACAGCGCTCTCAATTCTGCGGCATGGGTTTCTGATGCATCCTCGATTGCGACGCTGTTTTGTACGTGGTGCAGCAGACGCTCGATCAGGTCCCAGTCGTATCGTTTAGACATGTTTCAACCTCCAGTGGGCCAACAGGGCAATACCCGTGACGTCCGGTCATCGGGCTTGATGCTCAGTGGTTGTGACCCAGCGGCGGGCCAGCCGTTCAGCGGGCTGGCCGGGAGGCAGAAGGGGGTTATTCAGCGACTGGCGGACGCGTGACACGCTTTTTCAGCGGCGCCATCCCGTCCTGGCTGACCAAAGGCTCGGCCTTCGGACGATTTACCGACTTGCGTTTGGTCGGGCCCTTGGCGACGGCTTTCTTTTTGTCGCCCTTCTTGTCACCTTTGCCATCGGTTTTTTTCTTCTTCACGCCGACAGCCTTGCCCGATGCCTTGACCTTCTTCGGCCCGGTGTAAGTGCCTTTGACTTCCTTGATCGTACGGCGCTCGAACTTCTGCTTCAGGTAGCGCTCGATGCTGGACATCAGGTTCCAGTCACCGTGGGTGATCAGCGAGATCGCCAGCCCTTCGCCGCCGGCACGGCCAGTGCGGCCAATGCGGTGAACGTAGTCGTCGCCGGTGCGCGGCATGTCGAAGTTGATGACCATGTCCAGGCCGTCGACGTCCAGCCCACGGGCCGCGACATCGGTCGCCACCAGGATCTTCACGCCGCCCTGCTTCAGACGATCGATCGCCAGCTTGCGATCCTTCTGGTCTTTGTCGCCGTGCAGCACGAACGCCTTGTACTCGAGCGCCACGAGACGACCGTAGATGCGGTCGGCCATGGCGCGCGTGTTGGTGAAGATGATGGCTTTCTGGTAGGTCTCGTTGGCCAGCAGCCAGTTGAGGACCTGCTCTTTGTGTACGTTGTGGTCGGCGGTGATGATCTGCTGACGGGTGCCCGGAGCCAGTTCGCTGACACTGTTGACCTGCAGGTGCTGCGGGTCTTTCAGGACTTTGCCGATCATTTCGCGCAGGCCCGAACCACCGGTGGTGGCCGAGAACAGCATGGTCTGCTCACGATTGGCACACTCGCCGGCCAGACGCTCGACGTCTTCGGCAAAGCCCATGTCGAGCATGCGGTCGGCTTCGTCGAGAACCAGCAACTCAACCTGCTTGAGGTCGAGGTTGCCGGCGTTGAGTTGCTCCAGCAGGCGGCCCGGCGTGCCGATCAGGATGTCCGGGACCTTGCGCAGCATCGCGGCCTGGACCTTGAAGTCTTCGCCGCCGGTGATGAGGCCGGCCTTGATGAAGGTGAACTGAGAGAATCGCTCCACTTCCTTGAGCGTCTGCTGGGCCAGCTCGCGGGTCGGCAGCAGGATCACGGCGCGGATGTCGACGCGAACCTTGGCCGGGCCCATCAGGCGATTGAGCATCGGTAATACGAACGCGGCAGTCTTGCCGCTGCCGGTCTGCGCCGTCACCCGTAGATCGTGTCCTTCCAGCGCCAGCGGAATGGCCGCTGTTTGCACAGGCGTAGGCTCGACGAAATTGAGTTCGGCCACGGCTTTTAGCAGGCGTTCGTGCAGGGCGAATTGGGAGAACACGGGTGTTACCTCGGCGTAATACAAAAAAACAGTCGCATAGGGTACCGGTTTAAGCCGGATTCGCCGAGTCTCTTTAGCTCAAAGGGCCTATTTTGTTACCGGATTTGGCCTACCCTGCCCTCGCTTCCCTATCAATGCTCTAATCGCGCCCCCCATTTCTGATCAGGAGATCCAGCGCCCATGGACACCCACTCGCTTTGGCTACGCGCCCAGGAAATCTGGACGCTGCTGGAAAACCAGCCAATGCTGCGCACGATCACCGGATTGCTGTTACTGCTCGTCGCTGCTTTCGCCCTCGGGCGGCTGGCGCGGTGGGTGATCCTCTACGCCATGAAAGCCCTGAGTCGCCAGCCATCGCTGTTCTGGCTCAATGACTTCCTGCATAACAAAGTCTTCCACCGACTGGCCCAGGTCACGCCCTCGGTGGTCATTCAATTCGGGCTCAATCTGGTCCCGAACCTCAGCAATCCCGCCAATCATGTGCTCGGCAATATCGCGCTGGCGTTCACCATCCTCTTCCTCATGCTCACCGTCGGCGCGCTGCTCAACGCGTTGCTGGACATCTACGCGCGCACCGAACACGCCCGCACCCGCTCGATCAAGGGCTACGTGCAGCTGACGAAAATGATCCTTTATGTGTTCGCCGGGATCATCATCGTCGCCACGTTGATCGACCGATCGCCGTTGTTGCTGCTTTCCGGCCTCGGCGCGATGTCGGCGGTGATTCTGCTGGTCTATAAAGACACCCTGCTGTCCTTCGTTGCCAGCGTGCAGCTGACCAGCAACGACATGCTGCGCGTCGGCGACTGGATCGAAATGCCACAGGTCGGCGCTGATGGCGACGTGGTGGATATCACCCTGCACACCGTGAAAGTGCAGAATTTCGACAAGACCATCGTCTCGATCCCCACTTGGCGCCTGATGTCCGAGTCGTTCAAGAACTGGCGCGGCATGCAGCAGTCCGGCGGGCGCAGGATCAAGCGCAGCCTGTTCATCGACGCCAGCGGCGTGCGGTTCGTCTCCGATGAAGAAGAACAGAAGCTGACACAGGTTCGCTTGCTGACGGATTACATGGGCCGCAAAAAAGCCGAGCTCAGGGCGTGGAACGAGGCGCAAGGCAACGTCGCCGAAATGTCAGCCAATCGCCGCCGCATCACCAACATCGGCACGTTTCGCGCCTACGCGCTGGCGTATTTGAAAAGCCACGCCGACATCCACCCGGACATGACCTGCATGGTCCGCCAGATGGAAACCACGGCGCAGGGTGTGCCGCTGGAAATCTACTGCTTCACCCGCACCACCAGTTGGGGCGACTACGAGCGGATTCAGGGGGATATTTTCGATTACCTGCTGGCGGTGCTGCCGGAGTTTGGGCTGGGGGTTTATCAGCAGCCGAGTGGCGCGGATTTGCGGATGGGGTTGGCGGGAGGGCAGTCCGCAGTGGGTGGGTTCGCGTTGCCCAAGCGGCAGCAGTGAGTCACACGCAGCATTTGGTGATTAGTGGCTGAGCTTGCCAGTTTAAGAGGGAGAGGCTTTCAGTCGACGGCCTCTTTCTAAAATGTCCGGCCTTCACTGAAGGCGGATAGACGAACCTGTTTCGTTTCTCAAGCCAAACCCCATGTCTTCGGGCAGCAGTATTTTAGGAGGATAAATACTCTCGTAAATGTGGCGAATCCTATTCTGGTCATTGTTGAAGGCATGGCCGTTCTCCATGAAAATACTGTCGAACAAGCCTGCCGGGCTAGGCAGCGGAATGGTCCTGTTACCGGCAGTGTCACCGAACAGCAGGTCCTTGAATTCATTATCCTGATTTGAGGTCCAATTTTTAAGTAACTCGCCAGTGACGTCGTTCCAGATGGAGGCAGCGAAATAGGAGTTCAAGACTCCACTCATCAGCCATGTGAATAGACGCCCTCAACCGCTGATACTGGGCTTGAGTGATCAAAACTGTACGATAGATGTTTGGATGTCGATATTTTTCCAGATTCACATTCACTCCTCTACGAGAAGTCCTTATCCCAACGGCAATCCCCCAATCCCAAGTCCCGACTGTCCATCGTTCGCGCACATCAAGCGACTCGTAGCCAAGCCAGCTGTGACCGCGCAAGTTGGCCAGTAAAGGCGAAGAATTTTGTCCCTCAATGCTCGAATGCACCGTCAGTCTTCCGATCGTGCCAGGTTCGCGCATGGTATCGGACAACTCACGTGCCTCGATTAGTCCTGGCAAGATCACTAAAATCACCCAGCACCATTTACCCCAACGCATCTAGATAGACTCCCCCTGAGAAAGAGCCAGATCTTCGCACAGATTCTCATCCCTGAACGAACAATTAGGGACATGCGAGCATCCGGCAGCAACGCCAATCCAAGCGCCTCACAGGACGGCGAAAATATCAGCAGCGCGACGAGCCCGGGCACTAACTCCAGTGGTAGCGGTAAAGGTATTTGAATGCAACGCTATGAACTTAAGCTTCCCGCGGTCGCCGTTGACCATGAGTCTGATACAGCCTAAGTTCCGTACCGCCGAGCATCGCTCGTTCCCTTCGCTACCGTTAGAACATAAACCAACGTCTCACGACACTCGCTCAGCCCGTCGTTCTGGCTTGATGTCATAAATACCATAATTCAGTGTGTAGAAGCCAAGTCATTTAGTTAATTAAAAATGGGCAAAATCGAGAAAATGGTTTGGCTGCGCCGAGAAAACCAACGCAGCCGGGGCTAAGTTATTCTTGATTTATAAAAACATCTTTTGTTCTTTTTGTTACTTGATCGGCGATGAACTCGGATAGTTTTTCGTTAGAAGTTAGCTTGGTTGCACCGAGGCTATATTTTTTGATTATAAATTTCAACTCCTCCTTATTGAAGGTTGTGAGCTCTTTCTCGATTTCACTTTTTTTCTTTTCCTTAAATGAGTCGAAAATATTAAGATCTTCCACCTCTGCACGAATTATTTCTTTTTCTTTTTGCTCTCTTTGATTTTTTTCGTAAAACGGCCTTAACAAACCTAGAAGAATCTCCGGATTCTCTCCGATCGTATTGCCGATTTCGGATAGTACTTTTCCAAATATTTCTATGTCTTTCCTGCTTATATTCTTCATACCTTAAACCCCTACTCGCTCAAGAAATTCACCAGTGAGTGCTGTGATAATCCCCTTCGTTTCGTGGAAGTCCGATTTTCTTTTGGCTGTAGCAGATGTTATGAACGGCCTTGAGTCCACTGGTGCTTCAGCGACAGAAATTCTTTGAGGGAAATCATTTTCGAAAACGACCTCACTATAGTCGCCTGAGCGTAGCTCAGTCATGGTTGACTTGTGTAAATTCGTTCTATAGTCAACTTTCGTGAAAATAATTCCTGCCAATTCTATTTTGCAACTGTGCTTTCTTTTTTTGAAGGAGCTTATTCTGTTTAGTATCAAGCTTATACCAATCTTTGACAAAATATCCGGGACTGTTGGGACTATATAATAATCACTGATACTAATTCCGTTCAACGTGATTGCGCCAAGGTTTGGCGGACAGTCAATGAGTATGAAGTCGTAATCCCCCTTGATATTTTCAATTATATTACCTAGTACGTCGACGTGACTGACATATGCTTTGTTATCCATATCGGGTATATCATCTTGTATTTCCACTAGGTGTATGCTTGAAGGTAATAAGTCTAATCCTTCTATACCCCCGACATCATTGAGTATGGCGTCATCTATGTTGAATCTATTCTCACCTTTCAACATATCATTGAACATATGATATAACGTTTGTCCGCAATCATGCCGTTCTTGCCATTCCTCCTGGTCTATTAGCGATACAGTGGCGTTTGTTTGTGGATCAAGGTCAATTACTAGAACCTTGTAACCGTCCGAGGCAAGAGTTGCCGCAATATTTACAGTAGTAGTTGTTTTTCCAACACCACCTTTAAGGTTGATGAAACTTACTACTTTTGTCATGACCTAATCCTTGTGGTATGAATTTATTATGATTTTTTTTCGGTTTAGCAGGCGTTTATTCTGTCCGCACTCTCAACTCGCACAGACGCTACTATTTTGATGGCGTGGAGTCTAGATTTTTATGCGCGAAAATTTTTCGCTGCATTAGACAGAGCAAAAAACGATCAACACAGTTCCTAGTGTTCTGCCTCAGAAACAGCAATCCCATCTGAGCCACGCTTCCATAGTCAGCCACAGCGTGGAGTGGGGCCACTTATAGGAGTGCCGGGGCATGAGTAACGTGAATTACTGGTTCCTAGCGACTTGGTACAAGGGGCAAAAGCCCAGATTGCCGTGACCCGCTGCTTGAACCTAGGTCAGATCTTCGTCTAAAGCAGCTACCTGCCTAACACGTACGAAGTTGAAATGACCTTCAGTGATCAGTGCACGTTGCAAGATTGCAAGATCGAAGTGCTCTGTCGATCAATTTTGCAAAAAATGGACAATGGATAAAAAACCTAACCAGCTGATTTATATATTTTTTACATGTCCATTTGGGAGCTAAGTTCACACGTGCAGAATTTCGACAAGACCATCGTCTCGATCCCGACCTGGCGGTTGATGTACGAGTCGTTAAGATCTGGCGCGGGATGCGACAATCCGGTGGGCACAGGATCAAGCGCAGCCTGTTCATCGATGCTAGTGGCGTGCGGTTCGTGTCCGATGAAGAAGGATAGAAGCTAACCCAGGTGCGCCTGCTGACCGACTACATGGGCCGCAAAAAAGCCGAGCTCAAGGCGTGGAATGAAGCAGGACAACGTCGCCGAAATGTCGGCGAATCGCCGCCGCATCACCAACATCGGCACGTTTCGCGCCTACGCGCTCGCGTACCTGAAGAGCCACGTCGATATTACGCAGACATGACCTGCATGGTTCGCCAGATGGAAGCCACGGCCCACGGCGTGCCGCTGGAAATCTACTGTTTCACCCGCACGACCAGTTGGGGTGACTACGAGCGGATTCAGGGGGATATTTTTGATTATCTGCTGGCCGTACTGCCGGAGTTTGGGCGGGGGGTTTATCAACAGCCCAGTGGGGAGATGTACGGACCGGCTTGGCGAAGATGTCGTCGAAGGCGATTGACGAGCCAGCGTACAAGTCGTCCTAATGCATACAACCTACGCCCTCGGAGCCAATTTAGATGGACATAATGCGGTTCAACGATCTTTACCTCCGCCTGTACGGAGCCGACCTCCAGCGGGATGGTATTGCCTTGGTGAGCGAGTTTTACGCTCTATGGCTCGAAGCAGAAGCTTCAGGGATGGAGGCCGATACGCTCGTGAAGGAAGCAGACAACTGCCTCCGTCGGATAGCGTCTACTGATTTGTTTGTTTTTGCCGCTTGCGATTGGATCGGCAACAAGGGCCTACTCAGGCTGAGTAAGGCATTAGCCCATGAGGTCAGCGTCCATTACCTGCAACATTTTAAATTGCTGAGATTTGCACTTTCCGACGTCGCTGAGGAATGTGCCGCCAACGTTGCGCGAAGGTTGTGCGCATTGGACGTTCCTGTTGCCGTATCGCTCGGTTGGGCACTGAGCATGAACGAAGACTTGCCCCCTAGCCTTCAGATTTCGAGCACAACTGCCAAAGTCATGGACTTCTTGGCAGTCGAGCACCCGTCCACCTGCAAACAACTTCTGGAAGCAGAGTCTTCAACGTTCGCTCACTCGCCGCTTGCGCTGAACCTGACAGAAAGGCTTGCCATCGACGCCCGTGAGTTGGATGCCCTGCCCCACCTTGTCGAGTTGCAGATGTCATCTGAAATGCGCCGTAGCTTACGCTACCTTCGCCGGAGCGAGAATCGAGCGATGACTGAGCAGGCTCAGGGCCAGTCATTCCTGGCCGATCTGTTCATGACGTCAGAGCACTTTAAGTACTCCAACCAGGTGGCTTTGGAGTTCCAGCACGAACAAGAAACGGTTGAGACAATGATCCCCATGTCCACCCACGAAATGAGCGTTGACCTACCTCAGACCTTAGTCGCTGATCCGCTGCTCTACGGGCATATGGTAATGAGCCTGTGGAGGGGAATTGACGAATGAGTATCCAACTGGTTCTCTCGCACTATCTTTTGGGGCTTCGCGAACGCGATGAGCTGGATGCCCTCCTTCCGGATCTTCTTCAGGCGATGGGGCATTCGGTGCTCAGCCGTGCTCAGGTCGGCGTGAACCAGGGTGGCGTCGATGTCATGTCGACCAAGGAGAGTGCTCAAGGGGAAACGGAAGTTTTCCTCTTCGTCATCAAATTCGGGAATGTAAGCCGGAACGACTTCTACGGCACCCAGCAAGCGATCTTGCCCTCCATCCGCCAGGCGTCGACCGAGTACGTCCGGAATAGGTTGCCAGAACCTATGCGGGGCCTAAGGAAACGAATCGTCCTGATTTCAAATGGTGTCCTGAAGCAAGACGCGCAATTGGATTATTCCGCACTGTCCAAAGAGGTAACAGAATTCTCTCCCCTATGCTCGCTGGATTTTTGGGGCATTGATCAGTTGAGTCCGCTCATCGAGCAGTACCTCTTTGACGATGCGCTTCTGCTGGAAAAGGGAAAATCCGACTTGAGGGCGGCACTGGCCGGCTTGGAGGACACGCACGCTTCGTTCTCTAGGTTCGTTCGGTTCGTGGATGGCTGTATTAGCACAGTTGAGGATGACCAGGAGATATCCGAAAGCTCACGTAGAACTCGCTTCCATAAGCGAGCTGCTGCGGCAGCGATGGGATGGGCTGTACTGCTCGTCTGGGGCGAAAGCGAAGGCAACCAGAAACCAGGCGTTCTCGCGGGCGAGTACCTGTTGTTACGCCTATGGGGCGAATCGATCACCCTGGGTCTGCAGAACGACGCTCATTTCCTCAAACGCTTTGAAACGGTTGCTCAGCTACATTCGAATGCCTTGCTGCGGTACTACGAGCGTGTGCTGCCTTCACTCCTCAACCGAAGACGCATGCTTCGCTATCGCCCCGATCAGGTGCTCTACATCGATTTGATTTGCGATGAGGTTGGGCGATTGGGCACCACACTGCTGTTGCTTCAGGCTCTGGAGGCCGATAACGCAATGCTTTGGGCGATGCACGGGAACTTAGTGTCCCTCATCAACGTGCACAATGGCTGCTTGTCTCCGGTCTATGACGGGCAAGCGATTGACCTATCGCTGGCCATGGCGGCCATCGCCGCAATGGGTGATACCATAAGTACCCGACTAATGGTGCGCGAGTGCATTGATCGTTTTGACACGGCTCTGCACCAGAACAGGATCATGCCGGTAGATACCGATGACCTTGAAGATGCCATGCCCCTACTCTCCGGGATGGAAATCCAAAGGGGTAGATTCTTCAAAACCACGACTTTGGTGCCAATGCTGGGAACCATGGCCGCCCTAGTGGGAGATCAGGAAGGCCTTGATCAATTGTCAGCTGAGATTGTTCCAAATCTTGGAGGGGTGACCAAGGAAAGGTGGTTCCCCCAAAAAGCACTGCAGACTCTGACGGGTTCCGATGCCTATGTGAATGCCGTTGGCGTATCACGTGCCTTGGCTGGCTTCCGGCAGACCCCAGCGGAGGAGATTGAGGCATCTGTCAAAGTGCCGAGCCACGCCGCCTCACCCGAGGATTTCGATTGGCACAACACCCCTTGGGAAGTGCTGATTGCAATCTCGGCTAGGTTGCACCGCCATCCATTACCTACGTGGTACCTTGCTAAGCTAGCCGGGGTACAGCAGGCTCCTTGACTGTTTCGCGCCTAATGGACCCGACCTTCTTAGATGACGAAGGTCGGCGCTCCCGGTCTACATCCAACTCTCATTGGACATCGCATGCGACGATGACCGGGTAAGATTCCAAATTACAGCTTGCTCTGGAATGAAGCACCCTCATTAAAAAGCGTTATCAACAAAGGCGAAATTCGCAATCGTCCTCGATGACCTAGTGCCAAAACTAGCGCTACATGACTCGCTACATCAACAATGTTAAAAGGGAAATGTAGTATTTCTAGACAAAGCAGCTATTTTTTTTACATAATTCAGTCATTAGAAGTTGACACGCACCTAACCATGGCGAAAATATCTGACAGCAAGGGATCCGACAGAAATACCATTAAGTTTAATGACTTTTGCAAGAGCGATCGCACGACAGTTAAATAGTCCAAGAGAGAGATCTCCTCTTAGCTGTCAAAAAAGCACAAAAAACTGGTCTCGCGTAACTAAGCAGTCATTGACAGAATCAATATCCGTAGAGATAAACTATTAGCACACTCCGATAAAAATAACTTTCTTAACAGGGAGGAACTCGACGAAGACTATCCTTTAAACGTTAGCGAACCAATAGAACTCACAAGATATTTCCAAGGAGTAATTCTGATCATAGCTTCGACCTAAGTCAGAGCGGGCGGGTGTTTTACGACGATTATCTTTATTTCGCAGCAGATAGCCTGATCGATAAATTAATATATCCAGCCTCTTGAATGAACGGCCCGGAAGAGTAGAAGACCTTGAAGCGGAGTGGCTCCCTTGATTCGGGGGCTTGGACGACTATGGTATCTAGGCTGCCCCTACGTAACCGCGAAACCAAGCTGTCTTGTCGCCTCTATGCGCATGGCGAAGATCCCTTCGTCAAAGTTAACAGAACGTATCTTCCATTTTTCTGGTGGTTTCGCCGGAGTTCTCGGTTCAGGTATCGGTTCGCTGGTTGGTGCCTGCGGACTTGCAGGAGCCGTTGGAGCAGGGAGTGCAGCAGGGACTAACGGCGTCACCACGAATGGAGCCGTATAAACGAACGCGAAGACTGCAATCCCAAGCGCCGCAGCCCCAAGCATCGTCAGACCTTTGCAACTGACCCTGTAAAAGAAGCTCTCTGCCTGCTCAATAGGATCACCGACCATTTTCTGATATTCAGTTTCCGAGAGAAAGCGATACAGCTTCGACTGCCAATCCTGGCGCAACTGCCGCTGAATGCTTATGAATTTACGGCCCGACAGCACGTTCAGCGTGGTGTAGCCAAATGCAACCGACATCACGAGTGAAATTAGGAATGGGTTGATCTGCAGCGTGAGCCGCGCAACGATCAAGCCCAAGCCCACAGTCAGCGCTGTCGAGATCGCCGCGATCGCTTGGCGCGTTGCCTCTGTCGCCTTGGACGTTTCTTCAGTGACGGCTTTACGAAGGTCTCCCAGCGATTTGAGGGTGTCCTTTGTGATCTCTGATACCGCCATCTGGTAGGCGATCTTCCCGCAATCCAGCGCTGCAGCAAGATTCACCTTGAAGTACTGAAGTGCCTCTCCATCCGCCCTACCCGATCGAGCGATCTCAGCGGACAGCAGGATATGCTTCACTTCGGCTTCACGTGCGTTATCGAATACCCAAACTGCAGCATCCTGTACGACCTTGAAGTCATTCAGTGTGATCTTCGCCGCACCATTGATCGCTTCCGCGAGCGTCAGATTGAGCTTGGGCGGCCCCTTAAAACTGAGCTTGCTCCCGCTAGCGTCGATCTCGTTCGCAAAACAACGACTCAGGGCGTCAACGGCTTGGGTTGCCCAGACCATATGCAATGGGTCAGCCTCATCAAGCACATGGCCCTCTGCGAGCAACCAGTGACGCACGTCCTCAGGCACAGTCCGTACGTCACCTGACTCTTTCACCAAAAGCCGGGGCGACTTTGTCGCTTGAGATTCGACATAGGGCTCGTGCATGCCCCAGTCGCTATAAGCGCGAGCCCTGGTATTGAACGGCTTGAGGAGGCCTAGGACGTACCACCGTGATGCGGAATGACCGTTATCGAGAAAAGCTTTAAAACCCGCCTCTGTGGCCACGTACAAGGCCGCAGTCTCATCATGCTCCTGCGGAAGCGGTTTCAAGAGCTCGGCACGAAACGGCCCGAAAACCTCATCCCCCTCCTCGACCTCGGTTTCGCCCCCAGCGCTGTCGTACATGTCGATCGACCAGGAAGCCGTGGAGGCGGCCAGAGCGATTGATCGAGCAGCATCAGCAGACAGGTTAGACACGATGAGAGTGGCATTCCCCTCAGTGATCAGCGCCTGACCCTTATATGACAGGTCGTTAAGTAGGCTTGCCAGGCTTTGGTGTGACAACGCTGTCCTCCGTGACCCTGTCTGTATCCACGATTATTTGCTTCTTGCCCCCTTTCAGCTCCACCACCTTTACGTTCGGATTTTCCGCCCGGTCGGGGAACAGGATGGTGACGCCTTCGGTAGTGACGATTTTGCGCATGTAAGGCTGCCGTAGGATCTTGCGATCGGGCTCGAAGCTGAGCTCATGCAGCTTGCTCTTCTTAACGCGGGTGCGGGTTTCTTTCTCAAGACGACCGGCTATTTTTTCATCTTTTGGATGACCGGCCGCCAGCATTACCGCGTCAACAATTGCATCTTCATCAATAAGCTTGCGGGTGCCGAGGTTGGCTTGGGCTTTCTTCACGGCCTTGGCCACATCTTTGCCTGGTAGATATTCGATACAGGCCTGGAGCGCCGCCTTGAGCACCCTGCGGGTGAGCTCGCTCAGCTCTGTGTCCGAGACGTCCCGAGTCACCGACAAGAAGTCGGCGAAGTAATCGGCCAGATCGACACCATGCTTCGTACGGTCAGTGGCCGAAATATTTTTGTCCGCAGCACCCCTGATCACACGGACGAGCGCCGTTTTCTGGATGGCCTTCTTTTCGTCTACCAGGGCGTTCACGATCCGGCGCAGTGTATTCCCTGGAGCACCATGATTCTGCTCCAAGGCCAGCTTGTAGTCATACTTGATCAGGCTGTAAATCTTCACATTAGGGTCTTTAACCGACAGCTCGAACATCAACAAAACCCCATCAGCACTTCCGCCGACATGTGCTCGGTTAAAGCTTGCAGCCAGGCTCTGAGCACCATCAACGAATGAGGTAGCCCCGGTCGCAATGGCTTCAATCTCGTCTCGGGTAGTTGACACAGCCTTAAACATGAAGACCGGCGCAGCAGCCATATCCACAATTTTACCGATAAAGAATGCTTCCTCCTCCAAGGCGCGTTCCGGCTGAGACGCGAAGTTCTTGGTGCCCACCACGTGCAGGATCATTCGAGTGATCTTGAGTGAATCTATTTCTTCATCCGAAAAAAAACTCATGCGATCTCCATGTAAGCAGCCCCCTCCTACCCGGCACGAGGGACCACTCGCCTCGGCAGATACCTAGGCGGCAATAACGCATCGATCGCAGCCTTCCAAAGGCCGGTACCATCCCCGCAAACTTAGGATCGGGCGTGATGCAGTGATCGGAGCATATACGTAAAGACTGGCAAGCAGCCAGTACATTAGGCAGTGTTTCACTTGGGGTGGGTTCGCCAGGAACTGCACGAACGCTGGAGAGCATCCGGGGCTGAAGGGTGTCCATCCGGAGCGGGAAAAATTGACTGTAAGCTACCGCATTGAACGCCAGTGTATACGCGCTCGCGTACCAGAAGAGCCACGCCGACATTCACCCCGACATGACCTGCATGGACCGCCAGATGGAAACCACGGCCCAGGGCGTTCCGCCGGAAATCTACTGTTTTACCCGCACCACCAGTTGGGGGGACTACGAGCGGATTCAGGGGGATATCTTCGATTACCTGCTGGCCGTGCTGCCGGAGTTCGGGCTGGGGTTTATCAACGGCCGAGTGGGGCGGATTTACAGATGGGGCTGGAGAAGATGAAGCCAGACCGCCCTGCACTGGCGGAGTGAGCACCTGAAACCATCAAAACGGCAGCAAGCGAATGTGCTCGTCGCCCTCCCGAGAGCGTCATTGATTCACTTCCCGAATGTACGGAGCTTCTAATGACTACCGAAGACGCATATTCCCCGGCTGGCTTTGCGCCAACCATCCGACGCCATTCAGGCGTCCTGGAAATACCCGTACATTACATGCGTGGCGGGACGTCGACCGGCATCGTGGTCTGGGAGGCGCTTCTGCCGCAGGACGAGTCCTTGCGCGCTGAACTCATGCGACATTTGATGGGCGTCCCGCAGGCCGGTACCGAAAGAGGCAACCGCCAGATAACGGGGCTCGGACGTGGACCCGCGACCAGCAACAAGGTGTTCCTGATGGGGGCCGAGCAGACAGCGAGCGGGGTACGCCTGATCAGTACGCTCGCGCAACTGGCCGGCGACCATGCGGGTATCGATTGGAGCGTCAACTGCGGGAACATGTCCAGCGCCCTGCCCTTGTGGGCGATCGATGCCGGTTTGTGCCAACTGCCACGGGGTCAGACCTGCGAAATCGAGATAAAGAACACCAACACGGGCGTGCTGACCATTGCGCGAATGAAACGCGATGAACATGGCCGTTTCGCCACCGCTGAAATTCCTGGAGTGACGGGCGCCTTTCCTAGCGTCGATCTGTTCCTGCAGTCGCCTGTCGGCAACAAGACCGGGGCGCTGCTACCCACTGGCGCGGTGATGGATGTCATTGCAGGGCATGAGGTGTCGTGCGTCGATGTGGCGGTGCCAATGGTCATCGCTCAGGCAAGCAGCTTCGGCAAAACGGGCCAAGAATCCATCGCTGAACTTGAAGCCGACCTGCCCTTCATGGAAGCGCTGCGGGAGGTGTGGATTGAAGCGGGCTTGAAAATGCGTCTGCGCCGCAGGGACGGCGAATTGATGAGTCGTGCCGAAATCGAGCGCAGCGAAACCATTCCGAAAGTGTGCATCGTTGGCGCTCCTCGCAATGGGGGAAATATCGCGGTTCGTTACTTCACCCCCCAGACCGGGCATGCATCGATGGCCGTATCGGGCGGTTGCTGTCTGGCGGCAGCCTGCTTGATACCAGGCACTACCGCGCACCGGTTGGCGACGGGAATTGCTCCCTTGGGCACCGAGTTCGCCGATGTGGAGGTCAGTATCGAAAACCCCGCTGGGCGTTTGGACGCTACGGTGGTGGCTGCGCTGCAAGGCGGCGAAATCAACATAAGCAGCGCGGCCTACCGTCGGAGTGCACAGATCCTCATGCGAGGATATGTACCGCTTTACCGGGCCTCTGCCGAGCTCGACAGCGCGCTGACCGAGCGTATGCCATCCAATGATGTGCCGAGTGCCAGTTTGTTTAACGGAACTTGAATCCGAGCTACATTCAAATTCCCACTCAATTAACCAACCAACAAAAAGCCCGGCAATTGCCGGGCTTTTATTTTGAGTTTTATAACACCCAAGGCATTAACGATCACGCTGGTAGCTGGAACCGAACTCTTTGCGGTTTTCAGCAACGGTCACGGTGCCGGAAGTCTTAGTGGCGAAAGGCTTGACCGCCTCTTTGCTGGCGACTTTGCTGTCCAGAACGGTAGCGCTGGACGCGTCGACGATGGCGCGTTGGTTAATGTGCTGTGGGCTGGCGAATGCAGAACCCGTAGCCAGGATGGACAAGGCGAAACTGAAGGCGATGGACTTTTTCATGATGTAGATCTCCGCGTAATTGCTGGTAAGTGGTTTAAGTCGTTTCGTTGGGGCCAATCTATTCGGTTGGTCCCTACATGAAAAACCACCCATGAAGATATCTAACATCACCCTCGCTGATGTCGGTGCCGCAGGCGTCTAACCCGGCTGTTTCAGAGAACAGCCCGGCGTTGAACAACACCGCGGCGACTGATCCACACCGATGAAACAATCACAAGCCCGCCTAAAAACAGCTTGCCCAAGTCCTCATTCTGCCCCCAGATCAACAGATTGATCAGCAGCCCCACCGGCACATGCAGGTTATTCATCACTGCCAGTGTGGCGCCGTTGACCAGGCACGCACCTTTGTTCCACCAGTACATGCCGAGCGCGGTGGAACACAGGCCGAGGAACAGCAGCACCACCCACTGTTGAGGCGCATCCGGCAGATGCTGCGGGTTGCCGAACAGCAGAAACGCCGGCAACGCCACGGCCAGGGCGCCAAGGTAGAAATAACCGAAGCGGCGGTAGTGCGGCAGATCGCTGGGGTGGCGGGCGACCAAGTGTTTGTAGAGCACCTGGCCCGCCGCGTAAGTGAAGTTTGCTACCTGCAGCAACAGGAAGCCGCCGAGGAAATTCGGATCGACCCGGTCGTAACGGATGATCACCGCGCCGAGCACCGCGACCAACGCCGCCAGCAGGCCCCACGGATTGAAGCGCCGATTGAGGGCGTCCTCGATCAGCGTGACGTGGAGCGGCGTCAGGATGGTAAACAGCAGCACTTCCGGAACCGTCAGCACGCGAAAGCTCAGGTATAGGCAGACGTAGGTGACGCCGAACTGAAGCGCGCCGATCAACAGCATGCCGCGCATGAATGACGGCTCGACTCGACGCCAGCGCGTCAGCGGGATGAACACTAATCCGGCCAGGACAACCCGCAGCAGAACAGCGAAGTAGCTGTCGACGTGCCCGGCCATATAAACGCCGATCAGGCTGAAGGAAAACGCCTGAATCAGCGTCACGAAAAGTAGATAGCCCATGGTTGCCCCTTTTTTGAAGGCGGCGACCTTAGCGGGTTGGCCACGGCGTGTCTATTGAACAGGTCGGCTGGGCCACCGTTTGCGGCGATGCCTAACCCTAAAAGAAAAAACCCGATCAACCCGGCGCAGTCCTGCGGGTCGATCGGGCAATGCACTCAGGAGCGAACGAGTGCCAATGGAGTGTCGATGAACGCGAGCATCATCGGGCGGCGGGATTAACGGACGATTAAGAGACGTGTTGGATGTCACTCCAGCACGTGAGCGCCCATCACCCTGCCCTGTCAGCGGCCGCCGTCTCGATCAAAGAAGCCGACTATCGACCCGAACCCATCTAAGAATTTGTTTTATCGCCGAAGCCGAAGTACGCTCGGTCGACGCTGAGACGTGGGCTACAGAGGCTCGCAGCTCAGGGAGATGCGCAGCTTGACGATGTCGCGGGTGAACTTGGCGGTCACTTCGGTGCTGCTCTTCGGCGCGACCTGGACCCGGCGCGTGCGTGGGGCTTCCGGCCCGTTACGGAAGACCACGCTGCACTTGGCGGGGACGTCGCCAAAGTTATTCAGGGTGATGTTGCCGATGTCGTATGCGACGTCATGACTGTTGTAGTCGACCTGCACGCCCCTGATGTCTTTCTCGACGTCGATCGGGTAGGCGAACGCGCTCAGCGGCAGCATCGCCAGCAGCACACAACAGATTCTTTTCATGGGGCAGTCTCCATTCAGGGACCGCCAGCTTAGGACAACAGGAGCGAGAGATGAAAGCGCCCCGCGTGACCCTTGATCAATGGCGCACGCTGCAAGCCGTTGTCGACCATGGCGGCTTTGCTCAGGCCGCCGAAGCGCTGCACCGCTCGCAGTCGTCGGTGAGCTACACCGTCGCCAGAATGCAGGACCAGCTCGGCGTTCCGCTGTTGCGCATCGACGGCCGCAAAGCCGTGCTGACCGAGGCCGGTGAGGTATTGCTGCGGCGCTCGCGGCAGTTGGTGAAGAACGCCAGCCAGTTGGAAGACCTGGCCCACCACATGGAACAGGGCTGGGAGGCCGAGGTGCGTGTGGTGGTAGACGCCGCCTACCCGAACGCGCGACTGGTGCGGGCGCTGACAGCCTTCATGCCGCAGAGCCGCGGATGTCGGGTGCGGCTGCGTGAGGAAGTGCTGTCGGGAGTGGAGGAAGTGTTGCTGGAAGGTGTCGCCGATCTCGCCATCAGCGGATTCAGTATTCCGGGGTATCTGGGCAATGAGATGAGCAAGGTGGAGTTCGTCGCCGTCGCCCATCCCGGGCACCCGTTGCATCAGTTGCAACGTGAGCTGAATTTCCAGGACCTCGAAAGCCAGCTGCAGGTGGTGATTCGTGACTCCGGGCGCAATCAACCGCGGGACGTCGGCTGGCTCGGCGCCGAACAGCGCTGGACGGTCGGAAGCCTGGCCACTGCGGCTGCGTTCGTCAGCAGCGGTTTGGGCTTTGCCTGGCTGCCACGGCATATCATTGAGCGGGAGATTCAGGAGGGGGTGCTGAAGATTCTGCCGCTGGATAAAGGCGGCAGTCGGCATCCGACGTTTTATCTGTATTCCAGCAAGGACAAACCGCTCGGGCCTGCGACGCAGATCCTGATTGAGCTGATTCAGAGTTTTGATACCGCACCGCTGGATGCGCCCTTCCCGGCGCCGCAGCAGATGCTTTGAATAGGCTCTATCCGGGGACAGATTAATTTACGGTGAAGCGCTGTAAATAAATCAGTCCCCTCAGTCCCTGGTCAGTGGGACTGGCTTTAGCCGGGAAAGCGTCAGGCGTCACACTGCAAGACTGAGGGTGTTCACACTGGCCCCTTCCCGGCTGAAGCCGGTCCTACGAATGCACCGCATTACCCTGTGGGACCGGCTTTAGCCGGGAAAGCGTCAGAGATTACACCGCAGGATTGGGGGTGATTAAACCGGCCCCTTCCCGGCTAAAGCCGGTCCCGCTAAAGCAGGGCGCGCCACACGCCCACTGTCCAAATCCCGGCAAACGTGCTTCCCTTACGTCCTGTTTTTTCGCAGTCGACATCAATTTCAGGACTCTGCCCATGCTGAAGAAAATCGCCCTCTCCGCCGCTGCCGTGTTGTTCGCCGGCAATTTGATGGCCGCTCCGGCGCCTCACGTTGTGCTGACCACCAGCTTCGGCGATGTGGAAATCGAGCTGAACCAGGACAAGGCGCCCGTCAGCACCCAGAACTTCCTCAAGTACGTCGACAGCAGCTTCTACAACAACACCATTTTCCACCGTGTGATCCCGGGCTTCATGGCTCAGGGCGGCGGTTTTACGGCGCAGATGCAACAGAAGCCGACCAACGACCCGATCAAGAACGAAGCCGATAACGGCCTGCACAACGTGCGCGGCACCGTCGCCATGGCGCGGACCTCGGACGTGAATTCGGCCACCAGCCAGTTCTTCATCAACGTGAAGGACAACGCGATGCTCGACCACGGCGCCCGTGACTATGGCTACGCGGTATTCGGCAAAGTCGTCAAGGGCATGGACGTCGTTGACCAGATCGTCAATGCGCAAGCCGGCAACAAGGGCGGCATGCAGAACGTTCCCCTTGACCCGATCCTGATCAAGACGGCCAAGCGCGTGAACTAAGCCTGTCGCAAGCGTAAAAGCCGGGCGCCTGCCCGGCTTTTGCATTTTAAGGACAAGGCCCCTTGATTCAGCGTGAGCAATCGCGTTTCCATGTGGTCTGATCGGAAGACTGTCTCCGGGCTGCTCTCAAGCCGCTGTATCCAATCCCCATCCAAAGGAGAGCCCGCTCAAGCGTGGGCGTCATTGCCAATGCTCTATCGCCGTTTTGAACAGCTGATCGATATCTTCCGCGAAGCCCCTTCCGCCGCCCCGCCCAACACCGTCGCCTCGTTCTACCTGTATTACCTGCGTCAGGTATGGCCCAGCTTTGCCGCGCTGCTGGTGGTCGGACTGATCGGCGCGCTGATCGAAGTGTCGCTGTTCAGCTACCTCAGTCGCATCATTGATCTGGCCCAAGGCACGCCCAACCCGAATTTCTTCCGCGAACATGCGTTCGAGCTGACGTGGATGGTCATCGTCGCGCTGGTGCTGCGCCCGATCTTCGTTGCCCTGCATGACCTGCTGGTGCACCAGACCATCAGCCCCGGCATGACCAGCATGATCAACTGGCAGAACCACAGTTACGTGCTCAAGCAGAGCCTGAATTTCTTCCAGAACGACTTCGCCGGGCGCATCGCCCAACGCATCGTCCAGACCGGCAACGCGCTGCGTGATTCGGCGGTGCAGTCGGTGGACGCGTTGTGGCACGTGCTGATCTATTCGATCAGCGCGCTGGTGCTGTTCGCCGAAGCCGACTGGCGCCTGATGATTCCACTGCTGAGCTGGATCTTCGCGTTCATTCTGGCGCTGTGGTACTTCGTGCCTCGGGTGAAGGCTCGCTCGGTCATTTCCTCCGATGCGCGCTCCAAGCTGATGGGCCGCATCGTCGATGGCTACACCAACATCGCAACGCTCAAGCTGTTCGCGCACACCAACTCGGAGCAGCAGTACGCCCGCGAGGCCATCAGCGAACAAACAGAAAAGACCCAGCTGGCAGGTCGCGTGATCACTGAAATGGACACCGTGATCACCAGCCTCAACGGCATTCTGATTGTGACGACCACAGGCCTGGCATTGTGGCTGTGGACCCAGTCGTTGATATCCGTGGGCGCGATTGCGCTGGCGACCGGTCTGGCGATTCGGATCGTCAATATGTCCGGCTGGATCATGTGGGTGGTCAACGGCATTTTCGAAAACATCGGCATGGTGCAGGACGGTCTGCAGAGCATCGCGCAGCCGGTGGGCATCACCGACCGGGACGCTGCACCGAAGCTGGCGGTCAGCCGTGGCGAGGTGAAATTCGAAGACCTCAACTTCCAGTACGGCAAGGGCAAGGGCGTGATTCACGGCCTGAACCTGGATATCAAGCCGGGCGAGAAAATCGGGTTGATCGGGCCATCCGGCGCTGGTAAATCGACCTTGGTGAATCTGCTGCTTCGTCTGTATGACGTACAAGGCGGGCGGATCCTGATCGACGATCAGGACATTTCCCACGTCGCTCAGGAAAGCCTGCGTTCGCACATCGGCATGATCACCCAGGACACGTCGCTGCTGCACCGCTCCATCCGCGATAACTTGCTGTACGGAAAACCGGATGCGACCGACGCTGAATTGTGGGAAGCGATGCGCAAGGCCCGCGCCGACGAGTTCATCCCGTTGCTCACGGACTCCGAAGGCCGCACCGGGCTGGATGCCCATGTGGGCGAGCGCGGCGTGAAACTGTCCGGTGGTCAGCGTCAGCGCATCGCCATCACCCGCGTGCTGCTCAAGGACGCGCCGATCCTGATCATGGACGAAGCGACGTCAGCGCTCGATTCGGAAGTGGAAGCGGCGATTCAGGAGAGTCTGGAGACGCTGATGCAGGGCAAGACGGTGATTGCGATTGCCCACCGGCTGTCGACCATCGCGCGGATGGATCGCCTGATCGTCCTGGAAAACGGCGTGATTGCGGAAAGCGGGACCCATGGCGAACTGCTGGCCCACAAAGGCTTGTATGCGCGGCTGTGGACGCATCAGACGGGCGGGTTCGTCGGGGTGGATTGACCTGTCGCCGTCACTCAGTGGGAGCGACCCAGTCGCTCCCACTGTCTCCGCTACGCTGACACCCGCGATTCAACTACCCCTGCCGATACGGCAACGCCCCGCGCGCTTCTTCGGCGTACGCCAGAATCCCCGCCCGTTCCTGGGTCAGAAAATCCGCCACCGCCTCGCGCAATCCCGGGTGCGCCAGGTAATGCCATGAGTGGGTGATGACCGGCTCGAAGCCGCGGATCAATTTGTGCTCCCCTTGGGCGCCCGCGTCGAAGCGCTTGAAGCCGTGGGCGATCGCGTAATCCATGCCCTGATAGAAACACGTCTCGAAGTGCAATCGATCGAACTCGGCCAAACAGCCCCAGTAGCGACCGTAAAAACTGTCGCCGCCGACCAGGCTGAACGCCATCGCCACCGGGCGCGAACCCTGCCGCGCCAGCACCACACGAATCGCGTCGGGCATGCGCTCGGCAACCAGACTGAAGAACTCCCGCGTTAGGTAAGGCGTTTGCCCACGCACTTCGTAGGTATTGGAATAGCAGGCGTAGACGAAATCCCAATGCGCCTCGCTCAGTTCATGCCCTTCGAGCCAGTCGAAGTCAAAACCCTGCCCCGCCACTTGCTCGCGCTCCTTGCGCATTTGCTTACGCTTGCGTGAGCTCAAGGCGTCGAGAAAATCCTGAAAATCCCGATAGCCGCGGTTCTGCCAGTGGTACTGACAGCCAATGCGCTGCAGCCAGCCGGGTTGTTCGGCGAGCAACGCATCGGCTACCGGGTCGGTGAAGTTGACGTGAACGCTGGACAGCTCCTCGCCCTGGGCATAGCCCGGCAGGCAAGCGAGCAGTTCACGGCCGTCTTCGGGGGTCTTCGCCAACAGCCGGGGCCCGCTCACTGGACTGAACGGCACCGCCACCAGCAGCTTGGGGTAATAGGCCAGCCCGGCGCGACGACAGGCGTCCGCCCAGGCGTGATCGAACACGTACTCGCCATAAGAGTGCCACTTGCGGTACGCCGGCAGCGCAGCGATGAGTCGCTCACCCTCGTAGTGCAGCAAGTGCTCGGCGCGCCAGCCGGAACGCGGCCCGAGGCTGCCGCTGTCTTCCAGCGAACTGAGAAAGGCATGGCGCAAAAACGGTGAATCGCCAGGTATCAGGGCGTCCCACTGTTCAGGCGCAAGGTCAGAAAGCTTATCCAATCGGTGTAACGACATCCCACCACTCCAGGTCGCGCCAACGTGGGCGCAGTATCACCTATTCATCTGTTCTGCACATGAAATTACTCGCGGCACCGCTCTAGCCCGCAGGTCCAACGAAATTTTCACATGTCACCCACATGACATCACTTTGCCACCGTATCGTCATAAACGCTGGCAATACTGGCGCCAGTTTTTAGAGCCAGAGGTTCTAAGAACGCCAATTTTCTTCCGCCCGCCTTTGGTCGGCTGATCCCTGGATGATCCGGTCATCCCTTCTCAGTTACGGAGATTGATATGCGTCTTGCTTCCACGAAAACTGCGGCAGCCCTGTGTGGTGGTGTGCTGCTGGCCATGAGCGTTCCGGCCAGCGCCGCAGTCGACGCGAAACTGCTCGACATGCTCAAGGCCAACGGCTCGATTTCACCTGCCCAGTATGCCGAACTGCAAACCGAGCTGACCAAAGACCAGTTGGCTCAGCAACAGGCTCAGAAGGCCACGTCCGACCAGATCGCCGCCGCCACCACGGCCAAGTCCTCCGAGCTGTCTGCCTTCGAGCAGAAAGTGGCATGGGCAGCGAAGACTCAATTCAAAGGTGACGTTCGCGTTCGGCAAGAGACGGTCAAGATCGACGACCAGAACAACAGCCAGGACAAAAACCGTCAGCGTATCCGTGTGCGTCTCGGCGCCTACAGCGAGATCAACCCGCAAGTCAGCACCGGCATCCGTATCGCCACCGGTGGTGACAATAAGGCCAACTCCACCAACGTTGACCAGAACGACTACTTCACCAAGAAAGACCTGTGGCTGGATCAGGGCTTCATCGACTACCACCCGACCGCAATCCAGAACCTGCACGTCATCGGCGGCAAGATGGCTCAGCTATGGGTCAGCGAAGGCGACGTGATCTGGGACAACGACATCAACCCTGAAGGTCTGGCCGCCACTTACAGCCTGCCGATCAACAAGGGCTTCGAGCTGTTCGGCAGCGCCGGTACCTACACCCTCAAGGACAACATCAGCGGCGAAGGTACGCAGTTCAAGAACGACCTGCGCCTGAACGCGGCTCAGTTGGGTACGCGGATCGCCATCACCGACAACGTGAAGATGACGGTCGGCGGTTCGGTCTACAACTATGAAAACTCCAACGACTGTAATCCGGCGGCTGCCAGCACCAGCACAACGTTCTGTGGCTTGAGCATCAACGGCAACAACACCACTGACTTCCGCCTGTACGAAGGCTTCGGTCAACTGGACCTGACCGGCTTTGTCGTACCGGTCGGCCTGTACGGTCAGTACGTGGTCAACAGCGCCACCAACAGCGACGAAGACACCGCCTGGCTGGCGGGTGTAAAAACCAAGGTGTTCGGTTTCGGTCTGGACTACAACTACCGCGACACGCAGCGTAACGCTGTGGTGGGTGCTTTCACCGACTCCGATTTCGCCAACGGCACTACCGGTTCGCGCGGTCACAAGCTGGCCATTTCCTACGACATCGACAAGAACTTCGCCGTCGGCGCGACGTACTTCCTGACCAAAGCGGACTTCGCGACCTCTGCGCTGCCGCGTGATCAGGATGCCAACACGCTGCAGCTGGACGTACTGGCGAAGTTTTAAGAAAGACAGCTTCAAGCTGCACGTTACACGCTGAACGCTTGAAGCGGCGCGCTACTGCCGTTTGAAGCTGCTACAGACCTCAAGCCCGCCGTTGCCCTGTCGGATCCCCATCATCCGTTCCGACAGGGCAACGCCGGGCTTTTTTGTTGCGATGCCATACGCCGAACCTGTAGGAGCGTGGCTTGTCCCGCGATCGGCTGCGCAGCAGTCGTTAAACCTCGCCACGCCATTCTTGCTGACACACCGCATTCATTGTGTTGCTGCCGCTGCGCGCCAGATCGCGGGACAAGCCACGCTCCTACGTCATCAACCGCGGTCATGCCGCGCGCATCACTTCTTGCGCAAGATCACGCTACCAATCGAATACCCCGCGCCGAACGAGCTGAGTACGCCCAGCGCGCCGCTTGGCAGGTCGTCCTGGTGTTCGTGAAACGCGATCACCGAACCTGCGGAGCTGGTGTTGGCGTAGCGGTCGAGGATCACCGGCGCTTCTTCGACAGTGGCGTCGCGGCCCAGCAGTTTCTTCACGATCAGGTGGTTCATGCTCAGGTTGGCCTGATGCAGCCAGAACCGTTGCACGTCGCTGACGTTCAGCTGGTTCTCATCCAGGTGCGCGGCCACCAGTTCGGCGACCATCGGGCAGACGTCGCGGAACACCTTGCGGCCTTCCTGCACGAACAGCTTGTCCTGCTTGTCCTGCTTGCCTTGGCCCTCTTCCGCCGTGCGGTTGAGGAAACCGAAGTTGTTGCGGATGTTATTGGAGAACGTCGTCAGCAGCTTGGTGCCGACGATGTCGAACTGGTGCTGGGAGGTTGCCAGGTCAGCACGCTCGACCACCACCGCCGTGGCCGCGTCACCGAAGATGAAGTGGCTGTCACGGTCGCGGAAATTAAGGTGAGCGGTGCAGATCTCAGGGCTGATGACCAACAGCGCGCGGGCCTGGCCCAGCTTGACGCTGTTGCATGCGGTCTGGATGCCGAACGTGGCCGAGGAGCACGCCACGTTCATGTCAAAGCCGAAGCCCTCAACGCCCAGCGCCGCCTGGATTTCGATGGAGATCGCCGGATACGCGCGCTGTAGGTTGGAACAGGCGACGATCACGCCGTCGATGTCAGCGGGAGTCTTGCCGGCACGCTGCAGGGCCTGTTTGGCCGCGGCAACGCCCATCTCGCAGAGGATCGACCACTCGTCATTGGAACGCTCGGGCAGACGCGGCTTCATGCGCTGGGGGTCGAGAATGCCGTCCTTGTCCATCACGTAACGGCTTTTGATGCCGCTGGCTTTTTCGATGAACGCCGCGTTGGATTCCGTCAGTGCCTGAACCTCTCCCGCTTCGATCGCGGCGGCATTTTCGGCGTTGAACTGGGCAACGTAGGTGTTGAAAGACTGCACCAGCTCATCGTTGGAAATACTGTTGGCGGGGGTGAAAAGCCCGGTGCCACTGATCACGACTTCGTACACGGTCGTTCCTCTCGAGATAAAAGCAGCTCATTGACGGCAGCAGCTGAACAGCCAGCACAAGCGGGGGCGTTGGCGATCTGGGACGAAGGTCCCAATGCAACGGGGCAGCAACCCGCTTGGCGGACGACGGATGTTTTATGACGCTATGAAGTTTAGCCGCGAAGTTTGCCATAACGGCCGCCATTTCGCGCTATCGGGTAATGTAATCGGCACTGCGGGCCGAGGGGATCACCCCTCGACCTGAGTCCACTGCTTGTTCAGGCGCTTGTCCGAGATCGGCACTTTGGTGCCCAGTTGCTGCGCGAACAGCGACACGCGGTATTCCTCCAGCCACCAGCGATACACCACCAGCTCCGGGTCGCGCTTGCCTTCCTGGGCATGTTTGTCGGCGCGGGCCTGGTACTGCGCCCAGAGATTGCCCAGTTCGATGCTCCAGACCCTGTCCTTCTGCGCCTGGCTGCCGAGTTTCTCGAGGCGCATTTCGATGGCCTTGAGGTAACGCGGCAGTTCCTTGAGCCACACCGCCGGGGTTTCGCGGACGAAGCCCGGATACACCAGCTTGCTCAGCTGGCCTTTGATGTCGTTCAGCGCAACGGCCTGGGCCAGATCGATCTTGCCCTTGAAGCGCTTTTGCAGGCCATGCCACAGCTTGAGAATCTCCAGCGTCAGCCTTGCCAGCCGCTCCGCATGTTCGGTCAGACCGCCACGCTTGCGCTCGGCCAGTGACAGCAGGCCGGCGCCGTCTCGGGGCAACGTCGTTTCGCCCTCGAGAATGCAGCTGTCGAGACTCGCCAGCAGTATGTCTTCGATCAATGCATCGACCCGACCCAAGTCGCGGTACAGCAAGGCCAGCTCGGTCTGTCCCGGCAACTTGCTGCGCAAAAACTTGGTCGGCTCGGCCAGTTGCTGCAACAACAGCCGTTGCAGGGCTCGGCGGTGCTGGTATTCGGCCTCGGCCTGGGTGGAGAAACGCCCTTCTTTGACCGCGCCGCCCTCTTCCACCAGCGCCGGATACACCGTCATCGACAGCCCGGCGATGTTCTGCTGAGTCTTCTCGGCCACCTTTGCAAAGCCCTTGGCCTCGACCGGCTGCTGACCTTTCGCCGAGTGCGGCACTGCGAGTGCAGCCTGTCCGGCCTCGGCGAAACGGGCGGTCAGCTCATCCAGCTCACGGCCTTCACCGAGGAACTTGCCGTTGGCGTCGACCACTTCAAGGTTCATTTTCAGGTGGCTTTCCACCTGCTGCGCCGCTTCGGCCCAGGCTTCGTCGGTCACCCGCACGCCGGTCATGCGCAACAGCTCGCGGCCCAGTGCCTGGGGCAACGAGCCTTCGGCGAAGACCATCCGCTGCAATGCGGCTTTGACGAAGTCCGGCACCGGCACGAAATTCTTGCGCAGCGCCTTGGGCAGGTTGCGCACCAGCGCCACGCATTTGGTTTCCAGCAGCCCTGGCACCAGCCACTCCAGGCGCTCGGCCGGTAACGACAGCAACAGCGGCGCCGGCACCCGCAGGGTCACGCCGTCACGGGGGTGGTTGGGCTCGAAGTGATAGGTCAGCGACAGGGTCAGTTCGCCCAGGCGCAAAGTGTCCGGGTACTGATTGGCGGTGACTTCGCTGGCTTCACGGGCGAGCACATCTTCCTCGCGCATGATCAGCAACTGCGGGTTCTTCTGGCTCTCCATCCGGTACCAGGCGTCGAACGTCGCGGTCTGGTGAATCTCCGCCGGCAAGCGTTCGTCGTAATACCGATACAGGGTTTCTTCGTCGGCCAGGATGTCTCGGCGACGCGCCTTGGCTTCCAGTTCGTCGAGCTGCTCCAGCAATTTGGCATTGGCTGAGAGGCATTTGGCCCGGGACTGGATTTCACCGCGCACCAGCCCTTCGCGAATGAAGAACTCGCGGGACACCACCGGATCGATCGGCCCGAAATGCACGGGCCGACGCCCAACCACGATAAGGCCGAACAGGGTGATCTGCTCGAAGGCGACGACCTGGCCGCGCTTCTTTTCCCAATGGGGTTCAAAGTGGTTTTTCTTGATCAGGTGCCCGGCGAGGGGTTCGATCCAGTCCGGTTCGATCTTCGCCACCATGCGTGCATACAGCTTGGTGGTCTCGACCAGCTCGGCGGCCATGATCCATTGTGGCCGCTTGCGGCCCAGCCCCGAAGACGGATGCACCCAGAAACGCCGCTGACGCGCGCCCATGTAGTCGCCATCTTCAGTCTTCTGACCGATCTGGCTGAGCAGGCCCGAGAGCACCGCCTTGTGGAATTTCGGGAAATCGGCCGGCTCTTTATTGACCGTCAGTTGCAGGTCGCGACAGATCAGGCTCAATTGACGATGGGAGTCACGCCACTCGCGCAGGCGCAAGTAATTGAGGAAATTACGGCGGCACCAGTTACGCAGAGGGCTGGCGGTCAGGGCCTGGCGCTGTTCTTCGAAACCGCGCCATAGATTGACCAGCCCGGCGAAGTCGGAGTCCTGATCTTTCCACTGCGCGTGGGCTTGGTCGGCGGCCTGCTGACGCTCCGGCGGACGCTCGCGGGGGTCCTGAATCGACATGGCGCTGGCGACAATCAACACTTCCTGCAGGCTGCCCTGCTTCGCCGCTTCGAGCAACATGCGGCCCATGCGCGGGTCCACCGGCAGGCGTGCCAGTTGCCGGCCCATCGGCGTCAGGTTGTTCTCGCGATCGACCGCTGACAGCTCCTGCAACAGGTTGAAGCCGTCGCTGATCGCCTTGCCGTCCGGCGGCTCGATGAACGGGAAATCGGTGATCTGGCCCAGCCGCAGGTGGAGCATCTGCAGGATCACCGCCGCCAGGTTGGTGCGCAGAATCTCCGGATCGGTGAATTCAGGCCGGGAGAGGAAATCCTCCTCGCTGTACAGACGCACGCACAGGCCCGGCTCGACCCGACCGCAACGGCCCTTGCGCTGGTTGGCGCTGGCCTGGGAAATTGCTTCGATGGGCAGGCGCTGCACTTTGGCGCGGTAGCTGTAGCGGCTGATGCGCGCGGTGCCGGTGTCGATGACGTAGCGGATACCCGGCACGGTCAGCGAGGTTTCGGCGACGTTGGTCGCCAGTACCACGCGACGGCCCGGGTGAGACTGGAAAATTCGTTGCTGCTCGGCCGGCGACAGGCGCGCGTACAGCGGCAGGATTTCGGTGTGCTTGAGTTGAGCCTTGCGCAGCATCTCGGCGGCGTCACGGATTTCCCGCTCGCCGGGCAGAAACACCAGCACATCGCCGGGGGACTTGCGCTCGCTGCGTTCAAAGGCGGCCAGTTCGTCCAGCGTAGCGAGAATCGCCTGATCGACGGTCAGGTCTTCCTCGATGCTGTTGCCCTCTTCGTCCTGCTGGGCGGTCATCGGCCGGTACCAGGTCTCTACCGGGAAGGTCCGGCCCGAGACTTCGATGACCGGCGCCTTGTCGAAATGCTCCGAGAAGCGTTCGAGGTCGATGGTCGCCGAGGTGATGATGACTTTCAGGTCCGGGCGACGGGGCAGCAGGGTTTTCAGATAACCGAGCAGGAAGTCGATGTTCAGGCTGCGTTCGTGGGCTTCGTCGACGATGATCGTGTCGTAGCGCTCAAGAAAGCGGTCGTGCTGGGTTTCGGCGAGCAGGATGCCGTCGGTCATCAGCTTGATCAGGGTGTTTTCGTCGCTCTGGTCTTCGAAGCGCACCTGATAACCCACCAACCCGCCCAGCGGCGTGCCGACTTCTTCGGCGACCCGGCTGCCGACGCTCCGTGCTGCGATGCGACGTGGCTGGGTGTGGCCGATCAGTCCGTGCTGCCCGCGACCGATTTCCAGACAGATTTTCGGCAGCTGAGTGGTTTTGCCCGAGCCGGTTTCGCCGGCGATGATCAACACCTGATGTTCAAGGATCGCTTTCTTGATCTCGTCGCGCTTGGCGGCGATCGGCAGGTTTTCGTCGTAGCGCAGGGTCGGCACGCTTTGCGCGCGACTCAGCACACGGGCGCACGATGCCTGCACGCGCTCGACCCACTGCGCCAGCTTCGTCTCGTCCGGTTTCTTGCGCAGCTCATGCAATTGCCGGCGCAAGCGATGACGATCGCTGATCATCGCGTGGTCGAGATTTTTGAAGAGTTGGTCGATGGAGGTCGAATCGTCGGTCATCAGGGCGCGGAATCTTTCTATCTGAATGCAGGGCGCGGATTGTCGCAGATTTGGTGGGGTGGAGGCAGGTCTGTGGCGCAAAGGCATTCACGGGCAGGGTGTAAGGCCTCGCGCGCAATGTGGAGCGCCACCCCGGTCGCTCCCACGAGGTCGTGACGGCTTCCACATGGGGGGTTTGTGCCAAAAAATTAATGGCGGTCATGCGGGCCTCTTCCCGGCTGAAGCCGGTCCCACTAAGAGCAGCGCGTGCATCCAGTAAAATATGTGGCGATCACACCGGCCTCTTCCCGGCTGAAGCCGATCCTACAGTGGGTGCGCAGTAGGTCTGTGGGACCGGCTTTAGCCGGGAAGCTTGTGATCTGCTTTTGATCTTCGGACGCAAAAAGTCCAGTCACTGCCAAACGCGACTTGGGTGCAGGCTGAACGCAGGTTTCGCGGAGTGGGCCGAGCCGCATGGATGCGGCGAGAGCGCCGTCAGGACATGGATGTCCGTTCGGCGCGGGCCCACGGAGCAGGACCGGAGTGAAGGAACCCCGACGAAGTCGGGGCCCAACCAGGAGCAAAAGCCTTTGGTTACTTGGGGCTTTATCAAGTAACTCGCCGAAGGCGAAACCCGAGGCCGTTAGGCCGACCACGCTGCCGGGGTCTGTGGTTGTCAGGGCTGACTTACGCCGGCTTCTTAAGCGCCAGCTTTTTCAGTTCTTCGTCACGCAGTTCGCGGCGCAGGATCTTGCCAACGTTGGTGGTCGGCAGGGCGTCGCGGAATTCCACGCTGCGCGGCACTTTATAAGCCGTGACGTTGGCGCGCATGTGCTCCATGACTTGATCCTTACTCAGGGTCGTGCCCGGTTTGCACACCACGAACAGCTTGATCGCCTCGCCGGATTTCTCGTCCGGGATACCGATGGCCGCGCACTGCAAGACGCCGGGCAGGGTCGCCAGCACATCTTCCAGTTCGTTCGGGTACACGTTGAAACCGGAGACCAGAATCATGTCCTTCTTGCGATCAACGATGCGCATGTAGCCATCCGGCTGGATGATTGCGATGTCACCGGTCTTCAACCAACCGTCGGCATCGAGCATCTCGTCGGTGGCCGCCTGATTTTGCCAGTAG
Organism: Pseudomonas sp. AK106; assembly: GCF_053903055.1. Lineage (NCBI taxonomy): Bacteria > Pseudomonadati > Pseudomonadota > Gammaproteobacteria > Pseudomonadales > Pseudomonadaceae > Pseudomonas > Pseudomonas sp. AK106. The sequence goes on along the minus strand of NZ_CP096426.1, from coordinate 1,396,030 downwards.
CCTTTCATCACCTGCGGACCCTTAATGCACAGCTCGCCCACTTCGCCGACCAGCAGCTCTTCGCCAGCGTCATTAATGGTCTTGCACAGGGTCGAAGGCACGGGAATGCCGATGGTGCCCATCTGGATCTTCTGGAACGGGTTGACCGACGCCACCGGGCTGGTCTCGGTCATGCCGTACCCTTCGCAGATCGAGCAGCCGGTCACCTCTTTCCAGCGCTCGGCCGCAGCGGTTTGCAGGGCCATGCCGCCCGAGAGGGTGAGTTTCAGCGAGGAGAAATCCAGGTGGCGGAAGTCGGCGTTATTGCACAGCGCGACGAACAGCGTGTTGAGCCCGACGAAGCCGGAAAACTTCCACTTCGACAGCTCTTTCACCATCGCCGACAAATCACGGGGGTTGCTGATCAGCACGTTGTGGTTGCCGCTCAGCATCATCGCCATGCAGTGAAAGGTGAACGCATAGATGTGGTACAGCGGCAACGGCGTGATCAGAATCTCCGTGCCTTCATTGAGGTTGGCCGCCATCAGCGCCCGGCATTGCAGCATGTTGGCGATCAGGTTGCGGTGGGTGAGCATCGCGCCCTTGGCCACGCCGGTGGTGCCGCCGGTGTATTGCAGCACCGCGACGTCGTCGCCGGTCGGCGAAACATCCCGCACCGGCTGACCGTGCCCCTTGGCCAGCACGTCGTTGAATTTGACCGCCTTGGGCAGGTGAAACGGCGGAACCATCTTCTTCACGTACTTGATGACGCTGTTGACCAGCAGGCGCTTGAGGGGCGGCAGCAGGTCGGCGACTTCGGTGACGATGATGTGCTTGACGCCGGTCTTGGGCACGACCTTCTCGGCCAGGTGCGCCATGTTCGCCAGGCAGACCAGCGCCTTGGCGCCGGAGTCGTTGAATTGGTGTTCCATTTCCCGCGCGGTGTACAGCGGGTTGGTGTTGACCACGATGAGCCCGGCACGAATGGCACCGAACACCGCGACCGGGTACTGCAGCACGTTGGGCAACTGCACGGCGATGCGATCGCCCGGTTGCAGGTCGGTGTGCTGTTGCAGATACGCCGCAAAGGCACCGGACAGCGCGTACATTTCGCCGTAGGTGAGGGTCTTGCCCAGGTTGCTGAACGCAGGTTTGTTGGCGAAACGCTCGCAGGACTGTTTCAATACGGCCTGTACGTTCGGATACTGATCCGGATCGATATCGGCAGCGATACCTGTCGGATATTTATCCTTCCAGAAGTTTTCGAGCATAAAAGCCGACTCCTCAGCAACAGCGTTTCTACACACCGCTTGATGCGATGATTTCTTGTGTTTGGAATATTGTAGTAACCGCTTTTTGTTGACCGTTGGCACAAAAAGCGGGGCGAGCGTATCAGCTTTGCCAAAGGCCGCCTAGAGCCAAAAGCGGGCTCTCCAGTCACATACCTGACTCTTGAATAGGCCACGGTCACGTTTAGAGCAATGAACCTAAATGTCGGAAATATCCTACGGTTATGTTCATTTATGCGGCCCCCTCAAACCCTGCAGCCAAACACCGGGCAAAAAAACGGCGTGATCATCACGCCGTTTTGTGCGGGTAAAGCTCAGGGGAAGGAAGCGATGCCGGATCAGGCGATATCCCGCAGCTCGCGCCGCAGGATTTTCCCCACAGGCGTCATCGGCAACGACTCACGCAGCACGATCTGCTTGGGAATCTTGTAGCCGGTGAAGTTCTCCTTGCAGTATGCCTTCAACTCCTCGCTGGTCAGCGTGGCATCCCTCGGCACCACGAACAGCTTCACAGCTTCGCCCGAACGGTCGTCCGGAACGCCGATCACCGCACAGTTCGCGACTTTCGGATGCCGCGAGACAACGTCTTCGATCTCGTTCGGGTAGACGTTGAAGCCCGAGACAATGATCAGGTCCTTCTTGCGGTCCACGATACGAATGAACCCGTCCGGGTCGATTACCGCAATGTCCCCGGTTTTCAGCCAGCCTTCGCTGTCCAGCACTTCGGCGGTGGCCTCTGGCTTGTTCCAGTAACCGAGCATGATCTGCGGCCCCTTGAGGCACAGCTCGCCGCGCTCACCCACAGGCAGCTCGGCACCGTCGTCGCTGATGACCTTCGCCGTGGTGCCCGGCACCGGCATGCCCACCGTCCCCAGCCTGGACTGAGTGCCATAGGGGTTGGCGGTGGCGACGGGAGAGGTTTCGGTCAGGCCATAGCCCTCGACGATCGGGCAGCCGGTCAATTGCAGCCAGCGCTCGGCGGTGGCTTTGACCAGCGCGGTGCCGCCGGAATTGGTCAGGCGCAACGTCGAGAAATCCAGATTCTTGAATTCGGGATGGTCCATCAGCGCCACGAACAGCGTGTTGAGGCCGAGCATTGCCGAGAACTTCCACTTCTTCAGCTCTTTGATGAAGCCGCCGATGTCCCGCGGGTTGGTGATCAGCAGGTTGTGATTGCCGCTGACCATCATGCACATGCAATTACAGGTGAACGCATAGATGTGATAAAGCGGCAGCGGCGCCACCATGATCTCGCTGCCCTGCTTGAAGATCGGCCGCCCGTCGGGCCCGTGCTGCTGCATGCAGGCATAGACCTGCTGCATGTTGGCGACCAGATTGCCGTGGGTCAGCATCGCGCCTTTCGGCGAACCGGTGGTGCCGCCGGTGTACTGCAGCACAGCGACGTCATCCAGCGCCATTGGCACCCGTTGCAGACGATCGCCCTTGCCCAGCTTGAGCACACGTTTGAACGGGATGGCTTGGGGCAAGTGGTACGCGGGCACCAGCTTCTTGACCTTTTCGACCACGGTGTTGATCAGCCAGCCTTTGGCCGCCGACTGCATGTCGCCCATCTTCACTTCGATGAGGTACTGAATATCGGTGTCCGCGAGCACTTCCTGCACGTTCTTGCCGAAGACGTTGAGATAGACCAGTGCGCGGGCGCCGGAATCCTTGAACTGGTGGCGCATCTCCCGGGCGGTGTACAGCGGATTGGTGTTGACGACGATCAGGCCGGCGCGCATGGCACCGAACACGGCGATGGGGTACTGGATGAGGTTGGGCATCTGCACGGCGATGCGGTCGCCGGGTTTGAGGTCAGTCTGCTGTTGCAGGTAACCGGCGAAGGCCGCCGATTGGCGCTCAAGCTCTGCGTAACTCAGGGTGACACCCATGTTGCTGTAGGCCGGCCGATCGGCGTACTGGCGGCAACTGCGCTCGAACACTTCGATCACCGATGTGTACGCCTGCAGGTCCACCTCAGAAAGAACGCCAGCGGGCCGCTTGTCGTTCCAGAATTCAGGTTGCATGTTGTTTTTATCCTCTTACCTGAGTGTACTGGCCCCGTGGTATTTAAACGGGCGTTTGCCGGACGTTAGCAGCTATGGCATAGAAGGCAAATAGTCGTCGCCACGTCATCACCGGTGTGAATCTTGCGGGTAACCAGCCTGCCATCCGGCTACCGCTATACACTCAAGCAAAGCGCTCGCCACTGCGTTTTTTGAGACAACTTTTTACAGGGGCCAGGAAAACGCGATGGAACACGAAGCTTTTTGGCTGGACGCTCAAGATCACAGTCGTCTCTATGTGCGGACCTGGAGGCCGATGGGCAATGCCCGGGCGGTGGTCATGCTTTCCCACGGGATGGCTGAGCACGGCGGGCGCTATGACAGACTCGGCGGGGCACTGATGCGGGCAGGCTTCGCCTTGTATGCCGCCGATCAGCGTGGCCACGGCCATTCGGCCTCCCATGGCACTGTGGGTCATTTCGCCGATCAGGACGGCTGGAACAAAGTGGTCGGCGACCTCGCCACGCTGAAAGCGTCGATTGCGGTGCGCCATCCGGGCGTGCCGGTGTTCCTGCTCGGTCACAGCATGGGCAGTTACATCGCCCAGGGGTATTTGCTGCACCACAGCGCCAGTGTGCAAGGGGCGATTCTCAGCGGCTCGAATTACCATCCGGTCGCCTTCTACCGCTCGGCGGCGCTGGTTGCTCGTTTTGAACGCTGGCGCCAAGGGCCGGCGGGTCGCAGCGCGTTGATCGAGCACCTGTCGTTCGGCTCGTTCAACAAACGATTCAAGCCCGTACGCACCTGCTATGACTGGCTCAACCGCGACCCGGCCGAGGTCGACGCGTACAGCCATGACCCGATGTGTGGCTTTCGCTGCACCAATCAGTTGTGGATGGACCTGCTTGGCGGCCTGCAACAGATCAGCAAGCGTTCGAACCTGGCGCAGATCGATTCCGGACTGCCAATCCTGATTATCGGTGGCGAATGTGATCCGGTGAGCGATGGCAAGCGTCTCACGCATCTGGCCGACGCTCTGAGCGGCACCGACCACCCGTTTGTTACGCTGAAGGTCTACCCGCAGGCGCGTCACGAGATTTTCCTGGAGATCAATCGTGAAGAGGTCACCCATGACCTGCTTGCCTGGCTTGAACAGGCGCTACAGCAGCCAAGGCCGCGCCGCAGCGAATGACCCCGGTGGTTCATCTTTCCCAACTGTCACAGGACACCCCATGACCCAAGTCACCAACACGCCGTACGAATCCCTTGAAGTCGGCCAGACCGCCAGCTACAGCAAAACCGTCGAGGAGCGTCACATCCAGCTGTTCGCCGAGATGTCCGGCGACCGCAACCCGGTGCACCTGGACGCTGAGTTCGCGGCCAAGAGCATGTTCAAGGATCGCATCGCCCACGGCATGTTCAGCGGCGCATTGATCAGCGCGGCAGTGGCCTGTGAACTGCCTGGCCCGGGCACTATTTACCTGGGTCAGCAGATGACCTTCCAGAAGCCGGTCAAGATCGGCGACACCCTGACCGTGCGCCTGGAGATCCTCGAGAAACTGCCGAAATTCCGCGTGCGCATCGCCACTCGCGTGTTCAATCAGAACGATGAACTGGTGGTGGATGGCGAGGCCGAGATCCTTGCGCCACGCAAGCTGCAGACCGTGACCCTGGCCGATCTGCCGCCCATCACCGTGGGTTGAGCCGCCGCCAGCATCCTCCCGGCGCAGCAATCAGCACGCACAACCACCGCGCAAAAAAAATGGGCAACCGAAGTTGCCCAAAATGCCTTGCGTGCTCTTTGTATAGAAAACTCAGCGTCTGCCGCGCCGGGGTGAGTCTTTCCAGATGAACAGTCCGACGCTTGAATAAATCACCATCATCAGCCCCACCGCCATGACGCCGGCTATCACTGCGTGGTCGAGAAACATGCGCGTGCCCTCTGCTTCAGCCTTTGACAGGCGCAGAGTAACCAGAGGGGTAGCGGGAGAAATTGACTCAGGTCAATGCCGGCGTGAATCGCAAACAGCAGCCGGCAGGCGGGGGACGAACGGGAGGCGGGGTCAGCGTTTTTTCGGTTTGCTCTTGGCTTTCTTCTTGCCCTTGCCCAGCGGCATGGCCTGTTCAAACGCGCTTCGGACTTCGTTCAGCCGTTTGTCATTGAGGTCGTGAACACGCTTGGCGCGTTCGGCACTCAGGTCTACCAGTTTGTCGTCATCGCTCATGGCGTATCGCTCGTGAATACCTGTTGCCGCCAATAATGCGCAATCGCAGCGGCGCTGACCAGCGCCTCAGACCTTCAGGTCGACCCACAGGCCCTGGCGTGGCTCGTCGTCGATGATCGGGACCACCGGCACAGTGTCGTCGGCATTGAGGAAATCCCCGGGAATGGCCGGGCCTTCTTGCAGATCGGGGTGACGGTCAGCCACGCGCCGGTCGCTGCGGCGGCGTTGATGGCGGCGTTGTTCTTCGCGCAGCAGCAATTCGGCCTGCTCGCGGTCACGTTCGCCCATGTCGATATTGGTTTCGCTCGAACTCTTTTGAATCGGCGTTACCGGCGGGATGTCCGGGGTGGGTTTGACCGGGTCCAGCTGCGAAGTCACGGGGGCCGCGCTCAATGGGATCAGCGGTGGCAGCATGGTAATGGTCTCCTGTTATCAAGCTGTCGGCTGCCGTTTCGTCGACTTGAGCCGATTCAAGCGCGAGTTTCGACTATGTTTTTCGCAGCAAGTGCCCGTTCAGCCACGCCCCCCACTATATCCGGGGGTTTTTACAATGTGGCTTTGGCCTGGGCGCCTTGTTCCGTTAACATAGTCGGCTTTTTCAAGGCGGGAGTCAGGCAGCATGTCGCAGCAGTATCAACCGGGGCAACGCTGGATTAGCGACAGCGAAGCCGAGCTGGGTTTGGGCACCGTTCTGGCACAGGACGGCCGCTTGTTGACCGTGCTCTATCCGGCCACTGGCGACACGCGCCAGTATGCTTTGCGCAATGCGCCGCTGACGCGGGTGCGCTTCTCGCCGGGTGACACCATCACCCACTTCGAAAACTGGAAGATGACCGTCCGCGAAGTCGACGACGTCGAAGGCCTGCTGGTCTACCACGGCCTCAACGCGCAGAACCAGCCGGTGACCCTGCCGGAAACCCAGCTGTCGAACTTCATCCAGTTCCGCCTGGCCACCGACCGCCTGTTTGCCGGGCAGATCGACCCCCTGCCGTGGTTCTCCCTGCGCTATCACACCCTCGAACACACCAGTCGCCAGCTGCAATCCTCGCTGTGGGGCCTGGGCGGCGTGCGTGCGCAACCGATCGCGCACCAGTTGCACATCGCCCGGGAGGTCGCTGACCGTATCGCGCCGCGGGTCTTGCTGGCGGACGAAGTGGGTCTGGGTAAAACCATCGAAGCCGGTCTGGTCATCCACCGCCAGTTGCTGTCGGGCCGCGCTAACCGGGTGCTGATCCTGGTGCCGGAAAACCTGCAGCACCAGTGGCTGGTCGAAATGCGCCGCCGCTTCAACCTGCAGGTCGCGCTGTTTGATGCCGAACGCTTCATCGAAAGCGATGCCAGCAATCCGTTCGAAGACACCCAGCTGGCGCTGGTGTCACTGGAATGGCTGGTTGAAGACGAGAAGGCCCAGGACGCTTTGTTTGCGGCGGGCTGGGACCTGCTGGTGGTCGATGAGGCTCATCACCTGGTCTGGCACGAAGAAAAGGCCAGCCGCGAATACTCGTTGGTCGAGCAACTGGCCGAAGTGATTCCCGGCGTCCTGCTGCTGACGGCAACCCCTGAGCAGCTCGGTCAGGACAGCCACTTTGCCCGTCTGCGCCTGCTGGACCCAAACCGTTTTCATGACCTGCACGCCTTCCGCGCCGAGAGCGAAAACTATCGTCCGGTAGCCGAGGCCGTTCAGGAGCTGCTGGACAAGGGCACGCTGTCGCCCAAGGCCAACGAGACCATCCGTGGTTTCCTCGGCGCCGAAGCCGAGGCGCTGCTGACCGCTGTTGCCGCCGGCGATGCCGAAGCCAGCGCCCGCCTGATCCGTGAACTGCTTGACCGTCACGGCACCGGCCGCGTGCTGTTCCGTAACACCCGCGCCGCCGTGCAAGGGTTCCCGGAGCGCAAACTGCACCCGTATCCCCTGCCCTGCCCGGCCGAATACCTCGAGCTGCCGATTGGCGAACACGCCGACCTGTACCCGGAAGTCAGCTTCCAGGCGATTGGCGAGAGCAGTGAAGAAGAACGCTGGTGGCGCTTCGATCCGCGGGTTGAATGGCTGATCGACACCCTGAAAATGCTCAAGCGCGTGAAGGTGCTGGTCATCTGCGCCCACGCCGAAACCGCGATGGACCTGGAAGACGCGCTGCGCGTGCGCTCCGGCATCCCGGCGACAGTCTTCCACGAAGGCATGAACATCCTGGAGCGTGACCGCGCGGCGGCCTACTTCGCCGACGAAGAGTTCGGCGCCCAAGTGCTGATCTGTTCGGAAATCGGCAGTGAAGGCCGCAACTTCCAGTTCTCCCATCATCTGGTGCTGTTCGATCTGCCCGCGCACCCGGACCTGCTGGAGCAGCGTATCGGTCGTCTGGACCGGATCGGCCAGAAGCACATCATCGAGCTGCACGTGCCGTACCTGGAAACCAGCCCGCAAGAGCGGCTGTTCCAGTGGTATCACGAAGCCCTCAACGCGTTCCTCAACACCTGCCCGACCGGCAATGCGCTGCAGCATACGTTCGGCCCGCGCCTGTTGCCGCAGCTCGATGGCGGTGACGAGGATGACTGGCAGGCCCTGGTGAACGAAGCCCGTACTGAGCGCGAGCGTCTGGAGAGTGAACTGCACACCGGCCGCGACCGCCTGCTGGAGCTCAATTCCGGCGGCGCGGGCGAAGGCGAAGCGCTGGTGGAAGCCATCCTTGAGCAGGACGATCAGTTCACCCTGCCGATCTACATGGAAACCCTGTTCGACGCGTTCGGCATCGACAGCGAAGACCACTCGGAGAATGCGCTGATCCTGCGGCCGAGCGAGAAGATGCTCGACGCCAGCTTCCCGCTGGGCGACGACGAAGGTGTGACCATCACCTACGACCGTAATCAGGCGCTGGCTCGCGAAGACATGCAGTTCATTACCTGGGAACACCCGATGGTGCAGGGCGGCATGGATCTGGTGCTGTCCGGCTCGATGGGCAACACCGCCGTGGCATTGATCAAGAACAAGGCGCTGAAACCTGGCACCGTGCTGCTGGAGTTGCTCTACGTCAGTGAAGTGGTCGCGCCGCGTTCGCTGCAGTTGGGCCGCTACCTGCCGCCGGCTGCACTGCGTTGCCTGCTGGATGGCAACGGCAACGACCTGTCGGGCCGTGTGTCTTTCACCACCCTGAACGGTCAGCTGGAAAGCGTGCCCCGGGCCAGCGCCAACAAGTTCATCCAGGCCCAGCGTGACGTGCTGAACCCGCAGATCAACGCCGCCGAAAGCAAGATCGCGCCCAAGCACGCTGAACGTGTGGCGGAAGCACAGCGACGTCTGGCGGCAGACACCGAAGAAGAACTGGCGCGTCTGACGGCCCTGCAAGCGGTCAACCCGACGGTCCGCGACAGCGAACTGGCGGCATTGCGTGAACAACGTGAGCAAGGCCTGGCCATGCTGGAAAAAGCCGCGCTGCGCCTGGAAGCGATTCGGGTGCTGGTGGCGGGATAAACGGGTTCGCCGCGAATCCGCGGCGAACGCAAAACCTGTAGGAGCGCGCTTGCCCGCGAAGAGGTCTGTACAGCCGCTAACTCCTCAGCGGTGATACCGTCTTGACGAGCAAGGTGGAGCGCCATCCCAGTCCCTCCTAAGGAGAAGGTTGCAGGTTCGAACCCCGCCTGGGACACCATATAGATCGGTGTTTCATAAGATTTTTGGCTTCGGTGTCTCTGACTGTGGGTGCAATGTGGGTGCGTTGATGCACGATACATTGCCAAAAATGAGATATGTTGTGTCACTGACTAGCTCACTTCTGGAGAAATTGACGCTCCGCTTTAATCATGTGTCTAGGTACTCTGCGATTCTCCCGTCATCTCTGCCCCGGCCCTCTCCATCCTCCGGATCTTTCGGGCCCTTTAACCCTTACCGCTCAAATCTTGGCTTTAGATAACCGGCGCGCTAGAACTGCTCGTTTTGCCTGATTTCCAGAATCGGCCGCCAGTGGCACAGGCCGACAATGGTAAGGCGCATGGTTTCATCCCGTTCAGGTGGCTTGGTTGGGCGTTGGGGCTTAGTTCGACGGCAGATTTCCGGGGACATTTTTACAAAAACGGGTGATCATTCGATGTTCTTGTAGATCAATCGATCTGAATCCACCCGGTGAATCTGGGAAGGTAGTGTCTGGATTTGGGGCGTTACAGCTGAAGGAATCGCAACCCGAGGGTCCGCTCAGAGTTGCAGTTTTTACAATGATGGAAGCGAATTATGACTACCTCGCGTGTATTGCTTGATGATCTGCCTACCCTTGATGACAAGCTTGACTGGGAGGGAGAGCTTGCTCGTATGAAGCATCGTGTCGAAAACTGCCCTACTCCTCATGTTCTAGGCATTCATGGTAATTGGGGAAGTGGTAAGACTAGTTTCATGCGGCAGCTCCAGCACAAGCTCGGAGGAGTAGCGGAGGAAGGCGGTTCTGTGGCTGAGAGCAGTATAAGCCAGCCGACTGAGGAGAATAATAAAGTCGTTACGATTTGGTTTGACGCATGGAGATACCAAAATGAAAGTAGCCCAATAGTTGCTCTTTTGCAAGAGATGCGTCGCCAATTCTCTCAAATGGTGCAAGTGAAGGAAAAATTCAAAAAATTTAGTACGGTAGCATTGCAATATACCCTGGATGGGCTTTCAAATCTAGGAAAGGTCATCGGAATTGAAGCTCTGCCTAGCGCAGAAAAAATACAAAAGTATGGCGAAGCTTGGGAAGCCAATAATTACCATCAAGTTTTGCAATCTGACTCTATTAGAAGCAACTTGCACAATACCATCATGGCGTTGCTTCCTGGTGATGAATCCACTAGAGTGATTGTATTTATTGATGATTTAGATCGTTGTAACCCCAAAGCGGCATTTAAGTTACTGGAAGGTCTCAAGATTTATCTTAACTTGCGTAATTGTGTTTTTGTACTTGGCATGAATGAAAATATCCTAATTGACGCAATACGCGAAGAAATTTCTGCACCTTCACAAGCAACGGCGGGGGAAATGTATCTACGTGCAAGTCATTACTTAGAAAAAATATGCACAGATATTTATAGACTACCACTTCCGGGTACCGGAGCAGCGTACTTCAGTAAGCTGTTGAGTAGTGTGGAGACACAGGAAAAGGTTGATGCTTTTAATCTGGCTGTTGGAGATACAGTGTGCCTGCCTCCTAATCCTCGTCGTCTAAAAGCATTAGCAAACCAATGGTCAAGGTTCGCAGGATGCGTCCCATTCCCCACCGGTGTGGAGGAACAGAAGATTTGGGTAGTACGAGTACTGGTTGCATCTTATATCCATCAGTTTCATAGAGATCTATGGGAGAGATGGCATTTTGATATTGATTTTTGGGGCGAATGTATCGCTTGGTGCTGCGGTGAGCGGAGTAACATAGTAGAAGGAAATGATCTGTCTCCAAAGTGGGCCTTGGCTTTAAAACTAACAAAGCGGAGTCAGGTTGGAGATGATCCTGCTGCTCCAGCTTGGTCTGTTCAATATCCGAACCCAGGAGATATAGATCTGTTTTGGATCGATGGATTAGTTAGAGAGTACCAAGATAATTTGCTACCGATTGATTTTAAACCCTTGTTAGAAGGGCGTCAGCACGCTACAGAGGTAACAGCATGACCTCACTAGTTTCCAAATTAAAACTCTGGGAAGAACCTTTGCTTAGAAAGTATTTGGGCGAAATTAGAAGAAAGTGCGGAGTTGTAGAGACTCTTGCTTTACCTTCGATGCGAGATCTTCCGACAATACAAATTGAAACGCTTTTTGTTCCTCCTTTGCTTTCCGAAACTGCGATAGAGGCAGATGCTCCCTCAGACAGTTGGCCAAGTGGAAGTGACCTACTTACGGCGTTACAAGATAATTCTCAGATTGTTGTACTGGGCGATCCAGGGGGAGGTAAGACAACTTTAAGTAACTGGTTGGCCTGGAGACTTACTTCGGGTGCAAATGCGCCTCTCCCACCAATTCTCGAAAATATGCTGCCCATTCCTTGCATATTAAGAGATATGCCACTTGATTGCTTTTCAGATGGTTGCGGAGTTGTAGAGCTAGCGGTGGCGGTTGCTAATAAGCTTTTGGGGGCGTCAGTTACAGAGGCTATAAAACCAAAGCTGAGTGAGTGGGTTAGAGCTGGGCAATATGTACTGATTTTAGACGGGGTAGATGAAATCCCGATACCGCGTCGAGGGACAGTAGCGAGTTGGATGCGTGAGGCTCATGTGCAGTCTGCATGCGTATTAGCGACTTCGCGAATAATTGGATATGAAGACTACCCAATTGATTCTTTTGTAATGGATTCTGTTGTCGAAAAGGCTGTGAACGACGATGGTGATCTGTCCCGTGAGTCAAAATCAAAGACTCTCTCTATCAAAAAGCGGCTAAAAGGCTATGGAATCAAATCCGCAGATGGGTCAGTAGACGTTATCGATACTTCGATCGCTCGTAGCTGGGCACAAATACGATACTTGATGCCTTTCGATCAAATCCGGATTTCGGATTTTGCAAGAAACTGGTACCGGCAGCGCTGTACGACAGATTTGGAGGCTAAGCAAAAGACGTCTGATCTGCTAGCAGCTCTTGCGCAATCCGAAGTCACGCTGAATCTAGCCAGAACCCCAAATTTGCTTAGTTTGATGGCAATTGTTCATAGAGAGCGAGCCCATTTGCCTGATGGCAAAGCGCTTTTATATGATGAAATTGTCAATGCTTACCTAAATACTATCGACAAACAGCGAAAAATTGGCCCAGATGACGTATTTGCCCATTATGGCTGGAAGGAAAGAAAGACTTGGCTCGCTCATGTTGCTTTCAAAATGCAGGTTGGGAGAGGCTGGAATTCCAGAGGGTCGGGGATTCTAGCTACTGAGAAAGAAGTATTATCTTGGTTAATCGAAGCTATGGAGGTTAGCGGCGTTCCTAAAAATCACCAGGTTGCAGCGGAATTTTTGAACTGGGTGGCGAGGCGCAGTGGGCTGCTATTACCTAGAGGTGAAGATCGTTACGCATTTGTACATCTAAGCTTCCAGGAATATTTTTGTGCTTGCTACCTGGAAACCTGCATTGTGCGCCCAGCCTTTGTGATGGACAACCTGCCAGATAATGCTCCTGTATCTAAAGGTTTACTCGCAAATTGGGCTAAAGCTCATTTTTGGACCGAAACTCTAATATTCTTATTTGAGTTGCTTTCGGCGGAGCATGATCCAGAGTGGGCCGAGAGCTTATTGAACATCGTCCATGATGAGGGCGGGGACACCTCCATCCTTTCTGCTCGGCTTATAAAAAATAAACATGTAAAGCTCTCAACTGCTCTTCATGATTCGCTAGCAGAAGGCTGCGCTCGGTGGGTCTTCAGTGCTTGGGAGACAGGATCGGGCATTGAGTCAGATGTCACCAGTACCCTGATAAACTCTGGCTACTGCGCGTTTTGCGCTGATTTTGAAGAAGAGGAGCGTGCTGTTTACGCTGCTAAAGGTGTTTCACTTAGTACATGGAGTAGAGATCTTTCTAAAGTCAGATTTTTAATAATTCTTGGAGGTTACCAGCTTTCGGAGACTGATCTTCAACAGATGATTAACTTGAAGGGGTTAATAGTTGAAGGAGGAAATGTAATCGATATTCGAAATCTTCGAGGACTCAAGAAGATAGAGATGATAAAAATTAGCGACGTGGTTGTATTGGGTGAAGAAAGCCTGCGGGAACACTCTGCTTTAAGGGATCTGCGCATTTCAGATGTTAATATTGAAGATCTTGGCTTTTTATCCTCTTTGAAAAAAATAACATATCTGGAGGTGAGTGAAGCACCTGCCACTGATATCTCCTCGGTAGCTAGTTGTAAGCAGATAAACTTTTTACTGCTTAAAGGCTTGGCAGTTACCAATCTTGAACCACTTAGATCATTAAAGAAAGTTGAAACCTTAATCTTGGGCGGAATACTGGCGACTGATATATCAAGTGTTTCTTCGATGAAGCTATTGGATTTTATTCAGATATATGATACGCCGATTGCGGATTTGTCGCCATTAAAGAAATGCCGCAACTTGGAGAATCTCGATCTAGAAAACGTGAGTGTTGAGGATCTTTCTCCACTTGCTGGACTTAAAAATCTTGAGGGGGTATTTTTAAGTGGACTACCTGTTCAGTCTTTGCTGCCTTTAGCGCTGATTCCAAATCTTAATTACTTGTATCTTAAAAACCTGCCAATGGTTGATCCTACTACTCTAGGCACCTGTATCGAATTGTCTTCATTCTCTTTTACGGATATGGATGTTAAAGATATTGATTTTGTGGCTGATCTGCCAAACCTCAGAATGTTAACGTTGGGGAATCTGCCTATTGAAGATATTTCATCGATAAGGTCGCTGAAAAAACTAACCTATATAGACTTGTACCATACTAATGTTAATGACGCATCTGTATTAGAGAACCTGCCATCATTAAGAAATGTTACCATTCCAAAGGATAGCGATTTGAATTTAGACTTTTTGCGCGGCAATGATCGTATATCGATAAGCTACCGCCCGGACCTTAGTGAGAGCTAACTGAGAATTATCTGGGTCTGCATGGGCCGATCTAAGGCCCAAGAGTCTCTAGTCGGGATTTTGTGTGTGCTCGGTATTTTTGCAGAGACGATAAGCTGGTGCTTATCGCCTCTGTCAAAAAAAAGCCATGGTACTTTTCGCATATTGCCTAAAATAATATGTCACCTTCCTTGCTTTCGGTGGAAAGTTTGTAAGCGATCCATAAACCCCACCGATTTCAAAGTGGGTGGGACGCTTAGCTAGGCGATGCCGGCGAGCAGTTCCACGGCAGTAGGGCTTCATAATCCTCAACCGAAGTCGCCATTGGTAGGCGCTCAAGTGCGTGGCGTAGCCATGCATAAGGCTCTTGGCCGTTGGCTTTGGCGGTCTCGACCAGGCTGTAAAGTTGAGCACTAGCCTTTGCGCCTTTTGGCGTGTCGCTGAACAACCAGTTCTTCCTTCCGACCACGAAGGGGCGGATCGCACGTTGTGGCGCATTATTGTCGATCGGCAGGTAGCCTTCCTCGACGTACCGTTTAAGCTTTTCCCAGTTATTTGCCAAGTAAGTCACTGCTTTGCCAAGTGCAGTCTGTCGTCACATAGGGCAGTGTTTTGCGCAACCACTCTCTGAGCTGCTCCATTACGTGGCAGCTCAAGTCCTGACGAGCTTTTTTGCGTAACTCATCACTCTTCTCTTTGTAAGCAGTCTCGATTCCGTACAACTTGCTGATCAGATTCAGCGCGATATCGGCGCGCCCCGTTTTGCCTTTGGGCTGCACTTTTTGTGCTTCAACAAACTTGCGACGAGCATGCGCCCAGCATCCTAAACGCTCGACACCGGCTTGCGCGCCCAGCGCGTTGTAACCCGCGTAATCGTCAGTCATCAGGTAGCCGCGATAACCTTCGAGCAGGCGCGACGGCACCTCCTGCGCTCGGCTGGTGGTATAGTCAAAAAGGATTACAGGCTTGTCGGGTGGGCCGCCGGTTTGCACCCACATCCAAGACTGACTACTCGGCCCTCCGTCAGGCTCTTTCAAAACCTGAACACGGGTTTCATCACAGTGAATAACACGGCTGGCCAGCAGGCTATCGCGCATAAGATTCAGCAATGGCTGGAAGTGCTCACCGCACTGAATTACCCAGCGGGCCAGGGTCTGACGCGGGATATCGATGCCGTGGCGTCCCAGTACTTTTTCAAAGCGATGAAGCGGCAGGCCGTCCACGTATTTAGTCGTCAGCAGCATCACCAGAACACTCGGGCTGGCCATGCATTTTTCAATCAATTGAGCCGGTTTGTCCGCAGTGACCGCTGCTGTTTCGCAGTCTCGACAACTGTAGACTTTACGAACATGTTTGATCACGCGGATCTGCATCGGCACGATTTCAAGTTGCTCGCTCACTTCCTCGCCAATCGCATGTTTGCGGCAGCCGCAGACGCACGTCAGCTCATGTTCGGGAAGTTCGTGGATGACTTCGATTCGTGGCAATTCGGCAGGGAGCGGCTTGCGTTTGCCACGCCGCTTGATGGGCGTGACCACCTCTTCTTCAGACTTTTCGCTGACAGGTTCAGCGATGCTTTCCGCTTCGTTGAAAAGGGCCAACTGCGGCGTGGCCGCATCGGCTGTTTGCTCGGACTTGCGACCAAACAGACGCTGGCGCAGTAGTGCGTTTTCTTCTTCGAGGAAACCAACCCGCGACTGCATCTTCGCAAGCATTTGCTTGAGCAATTTGGGATCGTCGGGGAGGTTTTCGGGCATGGAAATCATGCCCTGGATTATACCGAATCAAGCTACAATTCGCGGCGTCAAAACCTGATGAGGTCGGTTGCGCCAGAGATCAAAGCCGTCGAGCATCCAGTTGAGTTCCTGGACCGTCAGCACAATTGCCTCGTCGCTGACATCGGGCGATGTTTTGAAGCGCTCGGATTCCAGACGCTTGAGCCATCGGCAACTCAAATCACTCGATCCATCTCATCATCGCGATGAAAGGCGGTGAAACCCCGTCGACCACATAACTGGCTGCTATCTGCGCAGATAGTTTTTAGCAATGTACACCCGCCGACTTCTAGCCGGTTATTCATCATCTCGCCAGTAGGACGATCAATTGACTCTACTGCTACGGGAATGATAGGAAGATAAAGGACGGTTATGAAATAGGTATTTCCGTGCGTCCAAATGCGAGAGAATTATTGAGTTATGCGTTCTCATGAAAAAATATTGTACGGTTTTGTTATCAGATATCACCGGCAGTAAGACGCATAATCGCTTAATGTCCTTTGTGTTCTGACCTTAAATTGGCCCTCCCACCGGGGTCGCGTTTGCTGCAAGACAGGGCGGCTTATGGACGACGGGGGATATCCCTACGAATCACTTGTAATCCTTCAAACAACCGACGGCTGCCCCACCGGCTCATCCGCCACCATCCCATCGCGCATCCGCTGCGCATCGGCGCTGAAACATGTCGACGCCTTCACCAGAAACACCAACACGAAAAACAGCGCCACCGGTATCAGGTACATCGCATCGTGCAACCCCACCGCCTTGAACGGTTCGGTCATCTGTTCGACCTGCGCGGCGTACATGGCCGAGTGGGCGAAGTGGTCCGAAAGCAGCCCTACCACCACCGGCCCCAACCCGCCGCCCAGCAGATACAGACCGGCAAAAAACAGCGCCATGGCCGTGGCGCGGAGCCGGGGCTGCACCACGTCCTGAATGGCGGTGTAAACGCAGGTGTAGAAGTTATAAGAGAACAGCCAGCCGAGGCTGAACACCCCGACGAACACGCCGATCTCGATGCGCCCGGCGTGCAGCGCATAACCGGTACACAGCGTCGCGACCACCATGCTCAGGGCGGCAAACATCAGACGGCCGTTGCTCCAGCGCTGGTGCAGCTTGTCCGCCACCCAGCCGCCGACCGTCAGGCCGACGAGCCCGGTCACGCCGACGATCATGCCGGTCGCCATTGCCGCTTCCTGCAAAGGCAGCAAAAAGTAGCGCTGCAACATAGGCACCATGAACGAGTTGCACGCGTAGGTGGCAAAATTGAACGCCAAACCGGCGAGCACAAGCCAGCGGAAGGTAGGGATAGACAGCACGCGGCGGATCGGCCGTTCGATTTTCTCCTGGGAAATGGCCACGCTTTCAGCGGCGCCCCGGGCCGGTTCGCGAATGAAGAACATGAACACCGCCAGCACCAGCCCCGGCACCGCGGCGATGAAAAACGGCGCGCGCCAACTGCCGAACGCCTGGACCATCGCGCCGATGGTGAAGAACGCCAGCAGCAGCCCGAGTGGCAGGCCGAGCATGAAAATGCCCATGGCACGGGCCCGGCGGTGGGCCGGGAACAGGTCGCCGATCAACGAGTTGGCCGCAGGTGCATAACTGGCCTCGCCGATGCCCACCCCCATGCGCACCAGCAGAAACCCCCAGAAGCTGCCGACCAGACCGTTAACCGCTGTCAGCCCACTCCACACCGCAAGGCCCCAACCCATCAATTTGCGCCGCGAACCGTTGTCAGCCATGCGGCCCAACGGAAGCCCGGCCACGGCGTAAACCAGCGTGAAGGCGGTGCCGATGATGCCGAGTTGAAAGTCGCTCAGCGACCATTCCTTGCGGATGGGCTCGATGATGATCGCGGGAATCGTGCGGTCGAAGAAATTAAACAGGTTGGCCAGAAACAGCAGAAACAGAACGCGCCAAGCGTTCCTTGCCTGAGTTGAGTGGTCCATGGGGCGATCTCTTTCTTGTTTTAAGGCAAGGACGTCGGCGAGGGGACTGACCTTATTTACATCGCTTCACCGTAAATAAATCTGTCCCCGGTTTGTGATTCCTGATCTGTGTAGTCGCCCCTTTCTATCTTGTCTGCAAAGATTCGCCCCGCTGATACCTGACCATCTGGATAGATTGCGATTGACCCTCTCGATGACGTAGAACTCCCACCGCCCGATCAGTCAGTAGGTGAGCGATTTCGCTACCGGGGACACACGGGGAGTTACCGCCCTACCCACTTCGCCATCATTGGACGCACCCTTTTTGAGCACAGAAGCGCGTCACGCCCTTTCGTGGATCAGCACCCAGGGTGCAACGACCACGGCCCACAGCGTCGGATCGCGCTCCAAAAGATCCAGAGCCTTTGATTCAGAGACCTTGCCGACTTCTCCACTCGCTACCCATGCCGCCACTTGCGCCTCGCTGTTCTCGGCAAATGCCTGTGCCACGGCGATCAAATCCAGCGTCGGCTCGACCCACAACAGGGCACCCTTCGCAAAGAACGGTTGCAATTCTTTCCAGGTAATCGAAGCGGTTTCGCCAAGCAGTTTGGCATAGAGGGTGCTAGGTTCTTGCGTCATGGGTTTTCACCGTATTGGAAATCGGCGCAATGATAGCGCCGCCTTTCATACCGACAAACCCGGATTCAAGTGATTGATTGCAGAGAAGTTCGCGCAGGCCAACCGGTTCCTCGTCCGACAAGGCGGAACCACCAGCCTGATTGTGTATCTTTCTGTCGATTAAGCGACATCCGCAGGTTTTGTCCCTCGCAGCCAGCTATTCAAGCGCTCGACCGGCGCTCTAAACTGTTCCGGTACAGTTGCTGGGGGTGCGGCCTGGAGATTCAATCCGGTCCTGCCGCTTCGGCCGTCAGGATTATAAAAACTACAACGCAAGAGTGGAGCATCATGACTAAGGGTATTAATCAGATTTCCAAGCTGTTTGCCGCACTGGTTCTGGCGGGGGTTGCCAGTCACTCGTTCGCAGCTGACACGATCAAGATCGGCATCGCCGGCCCGAAAACCGGTGCTGTGGCCCAATACGGCGACATGCAGTTCAGCGGCGCCAAGATGGCCATCGACCAGATCAACGCCAAAGGCGGCGTCGACGGCAAGAAGCTTGAAGCGGTTGATTACGATGATGCCTGTGACCCGAAACAAGCGGTCGCCATCGCCAACAAAGTGGTCAACGACGGCGTCAAGTTCGTGGTCGGTCACCTCTGCTCCAGCTCCACTCAGCCAGCTTCGGACATCTACGAAGACGAAGGCATCATCATGGTGACCCCGGCGGCCACCAGCCCGGAAATCACCGCCCGCGGTTACAAAATGATCTTCCGCACCATCGGCCTGGACAGCGCCCAGGGCCCGGCCGCTGGCGAGTACATTTCCAAGCAGGTCAAGCCGAAGATCGTTGCGGTCATCCACGACAAACAGCAGTACGGTGAAGGCATCGCCACCGCCGTCAAGCAGACCCTGGAAAAAGACGGCGTGAAAGTCGCGCTGTTCGAAGGCATCAATGCCGGCGACAAGGACTTCTCCTCGCTGATCGCCAAGATGAAGCAAGCCAACGTTGACTTCGTCTACTACGGCGGCTACCACCCTGAACTGGGTCTGATCCTGCGTCAGGCACAGGAAAAAGGCCTGAAAGCCGGCTTCATGGGTCCGGAAGGCGTGGGCAACGCGTCCATCTCTCAGATCGCTCAGGACGCGTCCGAAGGTCTGCTGGTCACCCTGCCGAAATCCTTCGATCAGGACCCGGCCAACAATGAGCTGGTCGCCGCGTTCAAGGCGAAGAAAGAAGACCCGAGCGGTCCGTTCGTGTTCCCGGCCTACGCCGCTGTCGAGGTGATTGCCGACGCGATCAAGACCGCCAAGTCCGAAGACACCGCCAAAGTGGCAGCGGCCATCCACGCCGGTACGTTCAAGACCCCTACCGGCGATCTGTCGTTCGACGCCAAGGGTGACCTGAAAGACTTCAAATTCGTCGTTTACACCTGGCACAAAGATGGCACCAAGACTGAAGCCCCTGTGAAATAACGCAGCCTTCATGCTTACCCGAAGCCCACTGCAACCGCAGTGGGCTTTGTTTTAGCTGGGCAGCGAATTTCATAAGAATTCCGATCCCTGAACATCTTGAAACCGCACCAGTGAACCACTGGGCTCGTGCCGGACGCGGACGTAGATCACGACGCGCGAGCGGGAAAAAGACACCACCAGTGAAACACCAGGCAGGTTTTTAGGAGCACTCAGCAATGCCGATAGATCTCTATCACTTTCTTCAACAGCTGGTTAATGGGTTGACCATTGGCAGCACTTACGCCTTGATTGCCATTGGCTACACCATGGTTTACGGCATCATCGGCATGATCAACTTCGCCCACGGCGAGGTGTACATGATCGGGTCGTATGTGGCGTTTATCGCCCTGGCCGGTCTGACCATGCTTGGCCTGGACAGCCTGCCCCTGCTGATTACCGCAGCCTTCGTCGCCAGTATTGTGGTGACCAGCGCCTACGGTTACGCCATCGAGCGAGTGGCCTATCGCCCGCTGCGCGGCAGCAACCGCCTCATCCCCTTGATTTCCGCCATCGGCATGTCGATTTTCCTGCAGAACACCGTGCTGTTGTCGCAGGACTCGAAAGACAAATCGATCCCCAACCTCATTCCCGGCAACTTCGTTTTCGGCCCCGGCAGCACCCATGAAGTGGTGATCTCGTACATGCAGATCCTCATCTTCATCGTCACGCTGGTGGCCATGCTTGGTCTGACCTGGTTCATCTCCCGCTCTCGCCTGGGTCGCGCCTGCCGTGCCTGCGCCGAAGACATCAAGATGGCCAACCTGCTGGGGATCAACACCAACAACATCATCGCCCTGACCTTTGTCATCGGCGCGGCTTTGGCGGCGGTCGCTGCGGTCCTGCTGAGCATGCAGTACGGCGTGATCAACCCCAACGCCGGTTTCCTCGTCGGCATCAAAGCCTTCACCGCCGCGGTACTGGGCGGCATCGGCAGTATCCCGGGCGCGATGCTCGGCGGTCTGGTGCTGGGCATCGCCGAAGCCTTTGGCGCCGACATCTTCGGCGACCAGTACAAGGATGTGGTGGCGTTCGGTCTTCTCGTATTGGTGTTGTTGTTCCGGCCAACCGGCCTGCTCGGCCGTCCGGAGGTTGAAAAAGTATGACCAGGAATCTCAAATCGGCCCTCTTCAGCGCAGTGCTGGTGCTGGCCGTCGCTTACCCGATCCTCGGGCTCAAACTGGACATCGTCGGGATCAACCTCGCGGTGGTCGGCGCCAGCACCACCACCGTGCTGGTGATTTTCGCCGCCGCGTTTCTGATGTTCCTGCGCGTGCTGTTCAACGAACAGATCAGCGCCATGTGGCGTTCGCGTCCGCAGAAACAGCTGATGTCCGACAAGACCAGCAACTTTCTGACCCTGCCTTCGACCCAACGCTGGTTCCTCGGCGCGCTGGTAATCGCGGCACTGGTGTGGCCGTTCTTCGGTTCGCGCGGCGCAGTGGACATCGCGACCCTGATCCTGATCTACGTGATGCTTGGCCTGGGCCTGAACATCGTCGTCGGTCTGGCGGGTCTGCTTGACCTCGGCTACGTCGGCTTTTACGCCGTGGGCGCGTACACCTACGCCCTGCTGCAGCACTATTTCGGCTTCGGCTTCTGGATCTGTCTGCCACTGGCGGGGCTGGCGTCGGCGACTTTCGGCTTCCTGCTGGGCTTCCCGGTCCTGCGGCTGCGAGGTGACTATCTGGCCATCGTGACGCTGGGTTTTGGTGAAATCATTCGCCTGTTCCTGCGTAACCTGACCGACATCACCGGCGGCCCGAACGGCATCAGCAACATCGAAAAGCCAACGCTGTTCGGCCTGTCGTTCGAGCGCAAGGCAGCAGAAGGCATGCAGACGTTCCACGAATACTTCGGCCTGCAATACAACTCCATCAACAAGGTGATCTTCCTCTACCTGATCGCCCTGCTGCTGGCGCTATTGGCGCTGTTCGTGATCAACCGGTTGCTCCGCATGCCCATCGGCCGCGCCTGGGAAGCCTTGCGTGAAGACGAAATCGCCTGCCGCGCGCTGGGTCTGAATCCGACCATCATCAAGCTGTCGGCCTTCACCCTCGGCGCTGCATTCGCCGGTTTCGCCGGCAGTTTCTTCGCCGCGCGTCAGGGTCTGATCACGCCGGAGTCGTTCACCTTTCTGGAGTCGGCGATCATCCTCGCCATCGTGGTCCTGGGCGGCATGGGCTCGCAGCTGGGGGTGATTCTCGCCGCCGTCGTGATGATTCTGTTGCCTGAACTGCTTCGCGAATTCAGCGAATACCGGATGCTCGGCTTCGGCGCCCTGATGGTGCTGATGATGATCTGGCGTCCCCAGGGCTTCCTGCCGATGCAGCGTCCCGTCATGAAACTCAAGGGGGAGCGCTGATGAGCCGTCCACTTCTGCAAGCGTCCGGCTTGTGCATGCGCTTCGGCGGTTTGCTGGCCGTCAATGGCGTCGGTCTGACCGTCCACGAGAAACAGGTGGTGTCGATGATCGGCCCAAACGGCGCCGGCAAGACCACCGTGTTCAACTGCCTGACAGGCTTCTACAAACCCTCCTCCGGGACGATTCTGCTGGACGGCGAGCCGATCCAGGGCCTGGCCGGCCATGAGATCGCCCGTAAAGGCGTGGTGCGAACGTTCCAGAACGTGCGCCTGTTCAAGGAAATGACGGCGGTGGAAAACCTGCTGGTGGCCCAGCATCGCCACCTCAACACGAATTTCCTCTCTGGCCTGTTCAAGACCCCGGCGTATCGCAAGAGCGAGCGCGAGGCGATGGAGTACGCCGAGCATTGGCTGGAAGCGGTCGATCTGAAGGAATTCGCCAACCGTCCTGCCGGCACCCTGGCCTACGGTCAGCAACGCCGTCTGGAAATCGCCCGCTGCATGATGACGCGCCCGCGCATCCTGATGCTCGACGAGCCGGCAGCCGGTCTGAACCCGAAAGAAACCGAAGACCTGAAAGCGCTGATTGGCGTGTTGCGCAACGAGCACAACGCCACGGTGTTGTTGATCGAGCACGACATGAAGCTGGTCATGAGTATTTCCGACCATATCGTGGTGATCAATCAGGGCACGCCGCTGGCCGATGGCACACCCGAGCAGATCCGTGACAATCCTGAAGTGATCAAAGCCTATCTGGGGGAAGCGTAAATGCTGCAGTTCGATAACGTTTCCACGTTCTACGGCAAGATCCAGGCTTTGCACGGTGTCAGCATCGATGTGCAGCAGGGCGAGATTGTCACGCTGATCGGCGCCAATGGCGCGGGCAAGTCGACGCTGTTGATGACGCTGTGCGGTTCGCCGCGCGCACACAGTGGCAGCATCCGTTATATGGGTGAGGAGCTGGTGGGTCTGGAGTCGTCGGTGATCATGCGCAAGAGTATTGCGGTGGTGCCGGAGGGCCGTCGGGTGTTTGCGCGTCTGACGGTGGAGGAGAATCTGTCGATGGGCGGGTTCTTTACGGACAAGGCCGATTATCAGGTGCAGATGGATAAGGTGCTTGAGTTGTTTCCGCGCTTGAAGGAGCGGTTCAATCAGCGCGGCGGGACGATGTCGGGCGGCGAGCAGCAGATGCTGGCGATCGGGCGTGCGTTGATGAGTAAGCCGAAGTTGTTGTTGCTGGATGAGCCTTCGCTGGGTCTGGCGCCGATTATTATTCAGCAGATTTTCGAGATTGTTGAGCAGTTGCGGCGGGATGGGGTGACGGTGTTTCTGGTGGAGCAGAATGCGAATCAGGCGTTGAAGATCGCTGATCGTGCGTATGTTCTGGAGAATGGCCGGGTGGTGATGCAGGGGTCAGGGGCGGAGTTGTTGGTCGATCCGAAAGTGCGGGATGCTTATTTAGGCGGGTAAAGCAGGATCAAGGGCGTCTGCCTGGGGGCAGACTGTTTCGCCTTCGGCGAGTTACTTGGAAAAGCACCCCAAGTAACCAAGGGTGCTTGCTCTCGGTTGGGCCCGACTTCGTCGGGTTCCTTCACCCAAGTCGCGTTTGGTGGTGTCTGGTCAATCGCGTCCGAAGATCAAGATCAAAAGCTTCCCGGCTAAAGCCGGTCCTACAGGGGTACGCGGTGCCTTTGTAGGACTGGCTTTAGCCGGGAAGAGGCCAGTGGTTGCACCATCAATTTTGAATGTTAAAACCTGCCTGATCGCCCCGCGCTCGACCTGTTGATGATCGTTAATGCATCCCTTGACGCTCTGCGTCAGCTCTGTTGTCGCCCAAACAGCGAAGCCAGTTTTCGCGCCGTCAGAGCGTTTCCAGCACCGCAGTGCTGCGCTCGAACCATTCGGTCAGGTAGTCAGCCATGACCTTCACCCTTCTCGGCAGTCGTCCCTCAAAGGGATGGACCAGGTACAGCGATGAAACCGGCGTCTGGTAATCGCGCAGCAGCCAGTGCAGCCGCCCGGCTTTCAGTTCCTCATGCACCATATAGGACGGCAGGCGGGCGATGCCGGCGCCGACGAGGGCGGCTTTTTTCAGGAGGCCGTAGTGGTTGCTGGCGAAGGTGCCGCGGACGTTGACGCGGGTCAGTTCGTGTTTCTGGTGGTAAGCCCACGACTCACGGCCGCTGTGGTGGCTGTTGAGCAGGCATCGGTGCACGCGCAGTTCTTCCGGCGTTTGCGGGGTGCCATGTTTAGCAAGGTAGTCCGGGCTGGCGCAGGTCAGTTCCTGTAGCGACAGCAACGGCTTGGCCACCAGGCGTTCGTCAATGCCCACGCTGGAGCGTATGCCCAGATCAAAGCCATCACGGCGCATGTCGCGGAAGTGGTTGTTGAGGTCTAGCCCAACCTGCACATCGGGGTAGTTGTGGGCGAATTCGCTGAGCAGGCCTTCGAAAAAAGTTTCCCCCAATGACACCGGCACGGTCAGGCGCACGGTGCCGATCAGGCTTTCGCTCAGGTAGGCCATGGCGTCGCGGACGCGGTCGCGCTGGGCCAGCAGTGCGCGGGCCTCGGGCAGGAGAATGGCGCCCGCCGAGGTCAGGGTCAGGCTGCGGGTGGTGCGATGGAGCAGCGTCACGCCGAAGTTTTTTTCCAGTTTGCTGATGCGCTTGGACAGTTGGCTGGTACTGGTGTCCAGCCATTGCGCGGCCAGGGTGAAGCTGTTGGCCTCCACCAGCATCGCGAACGCGGCCAGGTCGTCCATTTCGCTCATGATTGTTTCCTTTCTGACAAACCGGGATTGCCGTTTAGCCCCTGTATCCGTGGGAAATGGCGACTCACACTGAGCGCCTGATCCATACCAGGGGAAACCGCATCATGAAAATTCTATTGATTGGCGCCAGCGGCACCATCGGCTCGGCGATCGAGAAAGAGTTGGCGCCACGCCACGAGGTCGTTCGCATCGGCAGAACCGGCGCAGACGAGCACGTCGATATTAGTGACAGCGACTCGATCCGCAAACTATTCGAACGGACGGGCCCTTTCGACGCATTGATTTGCGCGGCCGGCAATGTCACCTTCGCGCCGCTCGGCGAAATGACGGGCGATTCCTTCGCCCTGGGCCTGCGCGACAAGCTGATGGGTCAGGTCAATCTGTTGCTGATCGGCCGGGAATTCGCCAACGACGGCGCGTCCTTCACCTTCACCACCGGCATCACCAGCATCGAGCCGATTCGCACCGGGGCGTCTGCCAGCCTGGTCAACGGTGCCATCGACGCCTTCGTGCGCGCCGCCGCCATCGAGATGCCGCGCGGCATGCGCGTCAACTCGGTCAGCCCCAACGTGCTGGTCGCAGCCATGGACAGCTACGCGCCATACTTCCGCGGCTTCAAGCCTGTTCCGGCAGCAGATGTCGCACTGGCGTATGCAAAAAGTGTCGAAGGGCTACAAACCGGACAGACGTATCGCGTCGGTTAATCACCCCTTGTGATGAGCGAGCAGGCTGAGTAACGTGGCGGCACTTGTCTGGAGACCGTCCCATGTCCGCTGCTCGTTCCGCCCTGATGTTTGCCTTGTTGCCCCTGTTTGCCGGCTGCCAGTTGATGCCCCTGTCGTCGAATGACAGCAAGGTGTCGACGGCCGGCATGATCCGCATGCAGGGCACCCTCAGCGGTGACGGCGGCAAACTGTTCTTCGCTCCGTGCAATGAACAGCGCCGCTATGCAGTGACCGACAAGGGCAACACCGGCGTCCTGCAGGAAGCCGCTTCGGTGGTGGACAAGAACGGCAAAGCGTTCGCCGATGTTCGCGGCAACTTCGTCGCGAGCAAGGCCCAGGGCAGTGACGGTCAGGCTGACATTTATCAGCTCTACCGCGTCGAGCGCCCGAGCGGTGCCTGCGAGGACCCCAACTTCAAGCGCCTGACCATTCATGCCAGCGGCAACGGTCCGAAATGGAACCTGAACGCCAGCGGCAAGGGTCTGGTGCTTGAGCGCGAAGGCAAAGAGCCGTTCGCTGTGCCCTACATGGAAGAGCAGATGCCCGAGGGCCGCTTCAACCTGATCACCGACGCCAACAATCAACACGTCGAGCTCTACGTCGCGCCGCTGCGCTGTGTGGACCCGTCGAACGGCTCGGTCCAGCACCTGACCGCCGAACTGCGGGTCAATGGCCAGGTTCAGCGCGGTTGCGCGTACTTTGGCGCGATGCGTAACGATTGATGGAGTGGCGGATGTCGTCGCTCGGGCCACCGCTCCCTGCCCAATGTGGCTTATAATCGCGCGCTCTTGTAGTGCTGCCGGGCCGATCCTGCGGCCCGAAACCGGATCTTTCAATGTTACGAATCACCGAATTCAAACTGCCGCTGGACCATGCGGACGACGAACTGCGCCCCGCACTTCTGCAGCGCCTGGCCATCGGCAGCGACGAGCTTTTGGATTTCACCCTGTTCAAGCGCAGCTACGATGCGCGCAAGAAATCCACTGAGTTGCAGTTCATTTACACCGTCGACTTTCAGGTGCGCGACGAAGCCGCCCTGCTTCAGCGCATGAGCCACGACAAACACATCGGTCCGGCCCCGGACGTGAGTTACAAGATGGTCGGCCACGCCCCTGCCGAGCTGAACCAGCGTCCGCTGGTTGTCGGCTTCGGCCCGTGCGGGATCTTCGCCGGCCTGTTGCTGGCGCAGATGGGCTTCAAGCCGATCATTCTGGAGCGCGGCACGGAAGTTCGTCAGCGCACCAAGGACACGTGGGGCCTATGGCGCAAGAACGTGCTCAACCCGGAGTCCAACGTGCAGTTCGGCGAGGGCGGCGCGGGAACGTTTTCTGACGGCAAGCTCTATAGCCAGATCAAAGACCCTAAATTCATTGGCCGCAAGGTCTTGCACGAGTTCGTCAAAGCCGGCGCGCCGGAAGAAATTCTCTACGTCAGCAAGCCGCACATCGGTACCTTCCGGTTGACCGGCGTCGTCGAGAACATGCGTCATCAGATCGAAGCGCTGGGCGGCGAAGTGCGTTTCCAGCAGCGCGTCACCGATGTGCTGATCGAAGACGGCCAGATGCAGGGCATTGTGCTCGACAGCGGCGAGCGCATCGACTCCCGGCACGTGATTCTGGCGCTGGGCCATAGCGCCCGGGACACCTTCCGCATGCTCCACGGCCGCGGCGTGTTCATGGAGGCCAAGCCGTTTTCGGTCGGCTTCCGCATCGAGCACCCTCAGGGTTTGATCGACCGCGCGCGACTGGGCAAGCACGCCGGTCACCCGAAGCTTGGCGCTGCCGATTACAAGCTGGTGCACCACGCCAAGAACGGCCGTTCGGTGTACAGCTTCTGCATGTGCCCCGGCGGCACCGTAGTGGCAGCAACCTCGGAGCCCAACCGTGTCGTCACCAACGGCATGAGCCAGTACTCGCGCAACGAGCGCAACGCCAACTCCGGCATTGTCGTGGGCATCACGCCCGAGCAGGATTATCCGGGCAGCCCGCTGGCCGGCATCGAACTGCAGGAGCGTCTGGAGTCCCACGCCTACCTCATGGGCGGCGAAACCTACGAAGCCCCGGCGCAGCTGGTGGGTGATTTCATCGCGGGGAAAGCGTCAACGGCGCTGGGCACCGTTGAACCTTCCTACAAGCCGGGCGTAAAGCTGACCGACCTTGCCGACGCGCTACCCGCCTTCGCCATCGAAGCCATTCGTGAGGCGCTGCCCGCGTTCGAGAAGCAGATCAGAGGATTCTCGCAGCACGACGCGATCCTCACCGGCATCGAAACGCGCACCTCCTCGCCCCTGCGCATCACCCGTGGCGAAGACCTGCAAAGCCTGAACGTCAAGGGTCTGTTCCCGGCGGGCGAAGGCGCAGGCTATGCCGGCGGCATCCTGTCGGCCGGTGTCGACGGGATCCGCATCGCCGAAGCACTGGCCCGCGACATATTGGGCATTGCTGGCTAAGCCCAGCACTACCCTCCCCGCCAGCGCGTACTGAAATGCAAAACGCCCCGAATGATCGGGGCGTTTTCATGAGCGGGCATTAGACTCGGCTTCGGGCCAAGCAGCGCTTCAGGACGTGCATCGGCGTTTAGTGGCTGACGCGACTGGTACCGTTGACGGTCATGATGCGAACACGCTCGCCCACACGGAAGATCTCGTTTTCCTGAACTTCCTGCACATAGGCGCGCATGGTGCCGTCGTCTTCACGCACGGTGATCTCGACGCCTTGAGCACGGGTCAGGCCGCCTTCCGCCGCGGAGCCCAGCAGACCACCGGCGACCGCACCGATCACGGCCGTCACGATGCTGCCGCGACCGCCACCGATGGCACTGCCGCCCACGCCACCGACGATGGCACCGGCACCCGCGCCGATCGGAGTTTTGGTGCCTTCAATCTTCACCGGACGCAGCGATTCGATGGTACCCAGGCGTACGGTCTGCACCTGACGAGCTTCGTCGCGCGAGTACGAGTCGCCGGTGAGGCTTGAAGTACAGCCGCCCAGCATCAGCGCCATGGCGGTGAACGAAGCAACCAACAAAGCAGACTTGCGCATAACAGTTATCTCCATAGGAACAGGTAGCCATTAGACTCTGCGACGCCAATCGATGTCACGGCCCTGTACCGATAATTTACGTTTATTCAGGCGTGATACAGCAACACCCCGACGTCTACCTCAGTGGACGACAGCGCCGGAAATTGATTCAAAGAAAAGTGTGACAGAGACGCTGAAGCCGGCTGTTCAAAGACCGGCAATCAGGGCGCAAGGCGCTCGCGCTGCCACTCATCTTCAACTAAACGATAGTTCAGGCGGTCATGCAGGCGGCTTGGACGCCCCTGCCAGAATTCGATGCGATCGGGCACCAGACGATAGCCGCCCCAGTAATCGGGACAGTCAGGCTGGGCGTCCATGAAACGCGCCTCGGTGGCTTTGAGCAAGCCCTCGAGCGCTTCACGGTCGGCAATCACCCGGCTTTGAGGCGATGCCCAGGCACCGAGGCGGCTGCCGAGGGGGCGTACCTGAAAATAGGCGTCGGATTCTTCGTGGCTGACCTTGGCCACGCGGCCTTCAATGCGCACCTGACGTTCCAGCGTGGGCCAGAAAAACGTCATGGCGGCAAAAGGACGTGCATTCAACTGCTGGCCTTTGGCGCTCTCGTAGTTCGAAAAGAACGTGAATCCCTGAGCGTCCAGACCTTTGAGCAGCAGGACCCGACAGTGCGGGCGGCCGTCGGCGTCGACGGTCGCCAGCGTCATGGCGTTGGCCTCGACCGGCGCCTGTTCGGTTTCGACCGCTTCGTTGAACCAGCGATGAAACAGTGCGAAGGGTTCTTCCGGAGACTGGGCTTCGGTCAACCCTTCGCGGGCGTAGTTACGACGCATATCGGCCAGACGCTGGCTCATCACTGCCTTCCTTAATCGAGATCCGTGAACAGAACCCCGATCTTAACCTCAGTTGCCGGCTTGAGCATCCGGCGCAGGTTTTTTGGCCGCAGCTTTCGCAGGCGCTGCCTTGGCTTTCGCCGGTGCAGCTTTCTTCACAGGTGCTTTTTTGGCCGCAGGCGCTTTGGCTGCGGAAGCCTTGGTCGCCACAGCTTTCTTCACCGGTGCGGCCGATTTGGCAGGCGCCGCAGCCTTGGTCGGTGCAGCAACGGGTGCAGGGGCCGGCGCGTTGGCAGTTTGCACGGCCAGCAGGGTCGGTGCTGGCGGCAAGTTGTACTTGGCCATCTGGGCAACCATGGTGTCTTGCGGGGTGAGGATGATTTCCACACGACGGTTGAGTGCGCGACCCGGCACGCTATCGCTGGCTGCCCGGGGCATATCGGCGCCCATGCCACGCAGGCTCAGACGGTTACGCTGCAGGCCGCTGAGGCGGAAAATCGCCGCGACCGACTGTGCGCGCTGCTGGCTGATCTTGAGATCGGAATCGCTGGCGACATCGCTGTGGCCCAGCACCAGAACGGCGGCGCGCGGGTCGACTTCAACGATCTTGGCCATGCGGCTGATCGGGCCGAGATTGGTCGGCAGGAGCATTTCCGGGCGCTTCGGATTGAAGGTGCTGTCGACCGGCGCGGTCACCACGAGGATGTCGTCACGGCGCTCCAGCTGGAACTGGCTGTCCTTGATCGCTTCGCGGACTTTCGGCTCGTTCAGATCCAGCCAGGCCTGGGTCACTTTCGGGTCGACTTTGGGAACAGCAGGTGCGGCGTCTTTTTTGGCGTCGGTTGCACCGAACGGCCACCACCACTTGTTGGCGTCGCCGGCCTGGGCAACGGCCGGGGCTGCAGCCGGTTGAGTGGCGGCGATTTCCGGTTTCTTCTCGGTTTCGCCATGGTCAGAGCCGAACGGCCAGTACCAGCGCGTACCGGTTTCGGTCTGAGCTTTGGCCACTTGTGCAGCCGCCGGGCTTGGCGCCGGGGCTGCAGGAGCGGCATCGGCGCCCTTGCCTGAACCGAACGACCACCAGTGGTCATTGCTGGCCGACTGATCCTGAGGGGTTTGCGCACAGCCGGTGACGGCGAGGCAGATGGCGAATGCGAGACTTTTGTTAGCTGACATGGGTGACCCACATGAATAATTGATCAGAAAATGAACGAAGCAGCGCTCATATAACACGCATAAAGACTGTTTTGGAAAAAGAAACCGCCCTACGGCTCCGTTATTCAGATTTAACTGACAGTCGGTAGAACAAGCACTTAACGGCGATAGTTATTGCAAACACTCACCAAGCACGCGCACCAGTTGCTGCGCGCGCGGATCCATGAGCACGTAGGGACCGAGGGTGTTGGTCACAAACCCAAACGCCACATCGCGCTCGGGATCAGCGAAGCCGACCGAGCCGCCTGCGCCGGGATGGCCAAATGCCTTGGCGCCCAGCCCGAACGTGGCGTTAGGCACCGTCGGTTGATCGAGCATGCAGCCCAGACCGAAGCGGGTCTGGGTGAGCAGCGTCTTGTCCTGCCCAATGCTGTGCTCACGGGTCAGTTCGTTGAGCAGGTCGCCGTCCAGCAGACTGCCATCCAGCAAGCCGCTGTAAAAACCGGCCAGACTGCGTGCGTTGCCATGGCCATTGGCGGCAGGTTGCTGCATGCGCCGCCATTCCGGCTTGTTGGTGCTGGTCATGATCGACGGCGGGTTGGTGAACGCCCGCGCCGTCATGGAAGCAGGCTCGCGCATCGTGGTCTGCAACAGGCGCTGCGCGGACTCATCACCTACATTGCCCTTGCCCCTGGCAATGTGGGCGACACGATGAAATTCTTCATCGGCCAGCCCGACATGGAAATCCAGGCCCAAGGGCCGCGAAATACGCGCAGCGATGGACTCGCCCGGACCGCGCCCGTCAGCACGACGAATCATCTCGCCCACCAGCCAGCCATAAGTAATGGCGGCATAACCGTGGCCCTGCCCCGGCGTCCACCAGGGTTCCTCGGCAGCCAATACGCTCGTCATGGCCTGCCAGTCATAAAGCGCTTCGGCCGGCAATATTTCACGGATCGCCGGAAGCCCGGCCTGATGGCACAGCAACTGGCGCAGCGTGATGGATTGTTTGCCGTTGGCGGCGAACTCGGGCCAGAGACGCGCCACGGGCTCATCGAGATTCAGCTTGCCCTCGCCCACCAGCTGCAACGCCGTGACGGCAGTAAACGTTTTGGTGCAAGAGAAGAGATTGGCGAGGGTGTCGCTGTGCCAGACTTCGCCGCCATCCTTGTCTGCCGTGCCGGCCCAGAGATCCAGAACCGTCTCCCCGCCGATCTGCACGCACAGCGAAGCGCCACGCTCCTGCGGATCGTCGAACAGCGCGGCGAATGCCTCGCGAACGGCCTCAAACTGAAGCTCGAAATGGCCTTGAATCTTCACGGTCTGGCTCTCCGGTCGGGCTGCAAAAAAATGGCGCACATTGTTCCAGCGATTGGGCGCTTTGGGAACCGTCCGGTTAAGGGCGCTTGCC
This sequence comes from Pseudomonas sp. AK106, assembly GCF_053903055.1. Lineage (NCBI taxonomy): Bacteria > Pseudomonadati > Pseudomonadota > Gammaproteobacteria > Pseudomonadales > Pseudomonadaceae > Pseudomonas > Pseudomonas sp. AK106. Next base: position 1,363,885 of record NZ_CP096426.1, on the reverse strand, counting down.
GATCACGTCCACGACCTGTCCGTTGGCCTTGCGCACCGCCTCGACGAAGCCCGAGTACGGCACGTCGGTGATACCTACCAGTCCGAGATGGCCGTTTTCACCGTCGAGCAATCGGCCGGTGACAGGCTGATCCAGGTACTGGAACCAGTGCACACCGACAATGGAAGGCTCGGCCAGCGCGCTCCTCAGGAAATTGGCATACGCCGGGCCGCGATCTTCTTCACGCGGCACTTCGAGCACCCCGCCCCAGAACGGCCCACGATCACGAGAGCCAAAGTGAAACTCACTGACCAGCACAGGCTTGTCGAGGACGTGCAGTTTTGCAAAGTCCACGCCGTCCTGGGGTTTGAGCGTATAGAAGTTGAAACTCAGCACGTCGCAGAACTTGGCGCAGGCTTCGACCGCCTCAGGGCTGGTGACGCCAAAGCGCCCGCCGAGCAGGAGATGGTTCGGCGCATGCCATTTGAGCGCGTCGGAAATGGTTTTGAAATAGGTCTCGGCGAACACACGCTGGAAATACCTGAAGTCGTTTTCGATCTCCGGGTGCTCTGCGCTGGGCAGCGGCGGCTCGAAGCCAGGGTCTTCCATCAACTCCCACGCTGCCAGGTGAATACCCCACGCCTTGGACAACCCCTCTTCGTTGCGGTACTTGTCGCGCAACTGCTTGAGGAAGGCACGCTTGGCCGGCACATCGGTGGTCAGCTTCAGCGTGCCGTAGGCCAATGCGTAGCGATCCTTCGGAGCGTTGCCCGGCGCAGCCCAGGCCAATTCGTTATCGGCGAAGTAACCGATCAGGTACGGGTCATCACGATGGTCGCGAGCAGCGATGGCGACGGCCCGCTCGGTGGCCATGGCAAAACGCGGATCGAACGGATCAGGCATGCCGCCCCACCAATCCAAGCCGGTGCTGATACTGACGTAGTCGCCAACGATGGACAGCGGCAGTGTGTAAGGCACGCGTTCCTTTTTACTGCTTTCGAGGTTTTGCAGCGCGGGCTCGCTCCAGTTGCCGACGGTGTTGAAACCCCAGGCCTGCAAGCGTTGCAAGGTGTGATCAACCCAGCGCTTGCGGTCGACGATCACCGGCTTGCATTCGACTGCAGGCGCAGATGTGGCGGGCTTTTCAGGCTGAGGCGCTGGCAAGGTCTGACCGTTAGCGCTGTCGCCAGTTGACGCGGTCGTTGCTGCTGGAGTGGCTGCAGTGTTGGCTGGCGTTTCGTCTTCGTCGTCCGCCGGATCAACAGGCTTGGAGACTTCAACGCACTTCGGCACGCCGTAGGTACGCTGCAGATTTGCACCATAGAAGTCGAACCAGCGGCCCTGATCGAACTGCCGGTTGCGGTTGGCACCCGTCTCGCGGTTGTCGTCGCCCTTGCCGTAGAACGCGGCGAGTGGATCGTCGCTGCCGGGCAGGCCGGTGAACATGGTTTCCCGACCCTCGACGTAGGTCTGGCTGTCGTCAGCGGAGATGGCATTCACGCCCAGGGAGTAGAAAGGATGGCCCTCTGGCGTCACCAGATACCAGCGCTCGTCGCGCTTCTCGGTGCGGAAAAAGCCCTTCGCTTCGAACGCCGGTCCGTTGAGCAAGCCGCCGTATTTATCGTGGGCCGGCCGGTCTTTCAGCCAGCTTTGCAACTGTTGCTGTTCCTTGCCCGCCAGTGTCTTGAGCTGCTCGTCGCTGGTGACCTTCTCCGGCCACTTGCCTCGGGTGAACTGACCGTAACCGTCGACCAGGTTGCCGTAGGCAGCGGTTAGCAGGGCATCGCCCTCTTGCACGCCGAACTTCTCGATCAAGACGGACTGGGCAACGTTGGGCTGAGACAACGACACGGTGACCGATGAAACCTCAGCGCTGTTCAGGTCACCTTGGGTGTTGGCCAGCAACACGCGCTGTCCCTCGTAAACCCACGGCATCGGCGGACCGGCGCGCATGCCCTGGGTCAGCGGCGAACTGGCCTTGAGCGGCAGCACCAGGGTCTGCGCCGGGCCGGCAGGCAGGTCGATGCGGCTGGTGAGGACTTTGCCGTCGCGGCTTTCGATCTGCACGTACACCGTCAATGCCCAGTCCATCGCGCTCTGCAGGCGCAAGGTCATGGCGCTGTCGTGGCTCCAGTCCCAGACGCCGGTCTGCGGGGTCAGTCGCAGACTGGGTTTGGCGACCGGATTGAAAACGACTCGGCGCAGCACTTCGCCTTCGGCCGTCTGTTCGGCGTTGGCCTGGGGAAACCCGGCATCTTGGGTGGTGACCTTCACCACGTCGGCGGGCCGGACGAAATTGAACAGCGTCTGCTGAACGTCAGGCGCGGCGTGGGCCATGCCCGCGCACAGCGTGGCAAGGATGGCGGACAGTGAACGGCGAATCATGTGATCTGAAGCTCCTTGATCATCTGAGGCCCGGAGCACAAGGGGTTGCGCGCATCAGGGCGGACCGAATCTAAGACCCGGTCATCCGTGTTTCATTTGCAACACGGGTTCAGGAAATTTCGCGCCGGAATGGCGGCAGTGCGTTGAGGATGGCTTTGCCGTAGCGCTGGGTCACGACCCGGCGATCCAGCAGCGTGATGATGCCGCGGTCCTGTTCGGTGCGCAGCAGACGACCGCAGGCCTGGATCAGGCGCAACGAGGCATCGGGAACAGCGATCTCCATGAACGGATTGCCACCCCGGGCTTCGATCCATTCGGCGAGCGCAGCTTCGACCGGATCATCCGGCACGGCGAAGGGAATCTTGGCGATCACTACGTGCTCGCAGTAGGCGCCCGGGAGGTCGACCCCTTCAGCGAAGCTGGCCAGACCGAACAGGACGCTTTCATCGCCACCGTCGACCCGCGCCTTGTGCTTGTTGAGGGTTTCCTGTTTGGACAGGTTGCCCTGGATGAACACCCGCTTGCGCCAGTCCCGCTCCAGCCCGTCGAACACTTCCTGCATCTGTTTGCGCGATGAGAACAGCACCAGCGTGCCTTTGGAGCCTTCGACCAGATTCGGCAGTTCGCGGATGATGGCGGCCGTATGTTCGGCCGCGTTGCGAGGGTCGGCTTTCAAGTCCGGCACGCGCAGCACGCCTGCGTCGGCATGGTGGAAGGGGCTCGGCACCACGGCGGTGACGGCGTCCTTCGGCAGCCCGGCACGCATGCGAAAACGGTCGAACTTGCCCAGCGCGGTCAGGGTGGCGGAGGTCACCAGCGCGCCGTAGGCAACGTTCCACAGGTTGCGGCGCAACATTTCGGCCGCCAGGATCGGGCTTGCGTTGACCTCGATGTCGAACAGCGAGCCGCTGTCGGCGAGGGTCAGCCAGCGCGCCATGGGCGGGCTGTTTTCCGGATCTTCAGCGGTGAAGGCGGTCCACAATTCCCAGTTGCCGTGGGCGCGGGCCAACAAGCTGCCGAACAGCGGGTACCACTCTTCCGCCTGATGGCTGGCGATGCCGATGTTGACCTCGCCGTCCATGCCTTCTTTAAGCAGCTCGGTCAGGCGCGTGAACAGGTCGTCGAGCCGGGCGAAGCCTTTTTTCAGCTCGATGCCCATCTCGCGCATGTGTTCGGGGACCACGCCGCCGACGAAGCGATGCCGCGGACGCTCGCGGCCTTCCATGTCTTCGCCTTGCTTGAAGTCGGCAAGCTGCTCGCAGGCCGTGAACATAAACTGCTGCTGGGTCTTGATCTCCCGCGCCAGCTCGGGCACCTGCTCGATCAGCTTGCCCAGGTCGCCCGGCAGCGGGTGCTGGGCCAGCAATTTGGTGAGGTTCTTGGCGGTTTGCTCCAGCCAGTCGGCGGTGGAGCGCAGGCGACTGAAATGAGCGAAGTGACCGATCGCCTTGTCTGGCAGGTGATGGCCTTCGTCGAATACGTATAGGGTGTCGCGGGGATCGGGCAGGACCGCACCGCCTCCCAGCGCCAGGTCAGCGAGGACCATGTCGTGGTTGGTGACGATGACGTCGACTTTGCCCATGCCCTCGCGGGCTTTGTAAAAGGCGCACTGCTGGAAGTTCGGGCAATGGCGGTTGGTGCACTGACTGTGATCGGTGGTCAGCCGCGCCCAGTCCTGGTCGGCCAGTTCCTGGGGCCAGCTGTCTCGATCGCCGTCCCATTTGTTGCCGGCGAGTTTTTCGATCATGGTGGTGAAGAGCTTCTGGCTGGCTTCATCCACTTCGATCTTGAAGCCTTCTTCTTCGAACAGCTGTGCGGTCGCGCTCTGGGCGTCGCCTTCCTGCAGCAGCATGTCGAGCTTGGACAGGCACATGTAGCGGCCACGGCCCTTGGCCAGCGCGAACGTGAAGTTCAAGCCGCTGTTGCGCATCAGGTCGGGCAGGTCTTTGTAGACGATCTGCTCCTGCAGGGCGACAGTCGCGGTGGCAATGACCAGGCGCTTGCCGGCAGCCTTGGCAGTCGGAATGGCTGCGATGGCGTAGGCAACGGTTTTGCCGGTGCCGGTCCCCGCCTCGACCGCCACCACGGCGGGATCACCCGAACGGCGGCCTTCTTCGTCGGTGTCGACGTCGCCCAGCACCTTCGCCACTTCAGCGATCATCAGGCGCTGGCCGTAACGAGGCTTGAGGCTCTTGGCTTCGAGGAAACGCGAGTAGGCGCCCTGAATCTGGGATTTGAGTTCGGTGCTGATCATGGGCTGGGTCGTTGGCTCGGCGTCACGGGTGCTGAATGAAAACACGAAAACCGCTGGATATATCTTCAGTAGTCGCAGCGGGCGGCTATCATACCGCGCTAATTCTTTCTGCGCAGATCGGAGTTCTCGATGTCACCTGTAGCCTTTGTCTACGCCTTGCATGTGCTGGCAGCGATTGTGTGGGTAGGAGGAATGTTTTTCGCCTGGATGATTCTTCGACCGGCGGTCATCGCCGCCCTTGAGGGCCCGGCCCGGCTAAAGCTGTGGCTGCAGGTGTTGCCGCGTTTCTTCGTGTGGGTCTGGTGCGCGGTGATCATGCTGCCGGTGACCGGCATTGGCATGATCAACATGAATTTCAGCGGCTTTCAGACCGCGCCCCGCTATGTGCAGGTGATGATGGGCCTGTATGTGGTGATGGTGGCGTTGTTTCTGCGCGTTTCGACGCTGAACCTGCCGCAGTTGCGCAAGGCTGTGCTCGCCGAACAATGGGCGGATGGCGCGGCCGCGATGACCGGCATTCGGCGTCTGGTGGGGATCAATCTGATGATAGGGGTGGCCGTTGTGGCGATCGCTGCCATCAGGCCAATGTTCTGATGTGTGGGGAAGAACCTGCTCCCGAAAGACTGGTACACCCGCCAGGCATTCAGCGGTTTAGATACCGTCTTCGTGAGCAAGCTCACTCCCACAACGCTTATAAGTTGCGAACCACGATAGCGCCCGCCGGCCCTGCTGCACCGGACTGACCCTTGTCGCCGTTCTTGCCGGACTTGGCGCCGTCAGCGCGATAGACCACGCAGCCTTTGGACGCGCCGCCTTTGCCGCCGCGACCGCCGTCGCCGCCAATGCCACCGGCACCGCCTTGTACGTTAACCTTGATGCGCTCATTGCCGAAAGTCGCTGGCAGCTCTAGACGAACGAGCGCACCGGGCGCGCCGTCACGGCCGTTGCCGCCATTGTCGCCGTCGATCCCGCGACTGGCGGAACCCCACGTGCAGCCCGGATCGATGCCGTTGCCGCCATCGAGGCCGATGTAACCGGGCGAGCCTGCGCCGCCGCGGGCGTCGACGTAGAGCTGGTCGGCGTTGAGTTGTTCGATCCGCAGGTTGAGGTTACGGCCTGGGGTCGGCGGTTTTTCGAAGGTGCCCGGGGCGCCCCGCGCGGTGATTTCCGCGCCGCCGCCGAGGTCGCCCTGTTTGACTTGCAGGCTGAATGCCTCGGCGCTCGGGACGATGGCGATGCGTGATTCATGGCCCATGACAAGTTGGCCGACTTTGACTTCGGTGAGGCCGGCCGGGATCAGGAGGGTGCCGTAGTCGGCCACTTCGAGTCGGTCCAGTTGCAATACGCTGGTTTTGGACGGCAGGCGCATGAGCGAGTGGGTTTCGACGGAGATGGTCTGGGCCATGATCCAGGGGCTGCTCAGGGCGGACAGCAGGCCTGCCGTCATCAGCATCGCGTTACGCATGGTGTACCTCCGCCAGTGGGCGTTTGAATGTGTTCAGGTGGAATAGGCCGAAGAGCAGAATCTTGAGGCGATCGCGCCAGGGATGGGGGCGGCCGCGCAGGCTGGCGTTGTAGCTGATCAGTTCGATGAGGTGGACGAGCAGCAAGAGGCCGCCGGCCAGTTTGAACAACAGGTCGAAGGGGTGTGGCATGGCGATGGTCAGGCTGGTGATTATCAGTAGCCAGAATGCTGTTGTCAGTACTTTCCCTGTTCCCCAAATCACACTCATGTGGTGCCTCTGCTGTTTTTGGTTTTGTGCGGTGAAAACGGTTTGCGCACAGTACGGGGAGGCGCGGGACTATGCCAGAGGCAGGTTTCAAAAGTTGCTCGCGTTCACAGGCATGGATTCGGTGAATATCCGTTATTTGTGTTTGCCGGGATTATGGTTCCGCCCTTACGGCGGGTCACTTTTTCCAAGAGCCGAAAAAGTAACCAAAAAGGCCCTGCTCCTGGTTTGGCCCCTCGTGCCTCGGGGTTCCTTCACTCCGACGACGCTCCGTGGGCCCGCGCCGAACGGACATCCATGTCCTGACGGCGCTCTCGCGGCATCCATGCCGCTCGGCCCACTCCGCGTCGTCTGCGTTCAGCCTGCACCCAAGTCGCGATTGGTGGTGACTGGGCTTTTTGTGTACGAAGATCAAAAGCAACGGCAACGGCAACGGCAAAGGCTTTCCGGCTGAAGCCGGTCCTACGAAAAGCAGCGCGTGCAGTCCGTGGGACCGATGTCGTCCCATGTAGGACCGGCTTTAGCCGGGAAGGGGCCCGTCTGGACAATGGTTTTCTTGAATAGGAAGCCGAATTCAAGAAATAGAAAAGCCCCGGGTTTCCAGGCCGGGGCTTCCTCTATGGCTTCAACCTTGTCTCAGCGGTTGATTTTGATCTCGACGCGGCGGTTCAGGGCTCGGCCGTCGGCGGTTTTGTTGTCGGCCACTGGGCGGGCTTCGCCGTCACCTTCGACGGACACGAACGAGGCACGCGGGATGCCGGCACTGACGAGGTAGTCGGTCACCGATTGCGCGCGTTTTTGCGACAGTTTCTGGTTGTAGGCGTCGCTACCCACGCTGTCGGTGTGGCCGCTGACGTGGAGTTGCACGTTCGGCGCTTCGGTTTTGAGTTTGGTCGCAACCATGTCCAGTTGCTGTTTGTCACCCGGTGTCAGGGTGGCTTTGTTGAACTCGAAGTGCACGTCACGGATGGTGATGATTTCTTCTTTCGGCAGCACCACCGGCGCGGCCATCGGTTCAGGGGCCGGTGTCACGATCGGGCAACCGGTGGCATCGACCGGGGTGCCTTTCGGTGTGTTCGGGCATTTGTCCATGCTGTTGAGGACGCCGTCTCCGTCATCATCGCCGTCCCCGTGGGTCCAGCAATATGCGCCTGCCATGACGCCCACCGCAGCACCGAAGCCTGCCGCCACCGACGCGCTCTGGAAGGCGCCGATCGCAGCGCCACTCAGCGCGCCCCCGGCCGCACACAGAGGCCAGTCGGTCTTTTGCAAACCCGCACATCCCGTCAATACACTGGTCACCAGAATCAGAGGTAACGCTGTCCGAATCATGCTCATACGTTTCTTCTCCTTTGGTATCGGCTAAAACCGACTGAAATGCAGTAAAGACGCGTGTGGGGCCGTTCGCCACCCGGATGACGGGGGTTTTACCGGATTTCACCGCACAACTCGGGCTCTTCTGTGGAGAACAGCCTTCCGCCTTCACTCCGTACGCATCGTTGTAATGCGAAATGAAAGCCTGCAAGCACTAGGCCATTGAAGTTCAGCACGCTAACCTTGCCCGCCTGAACGAGGATCTCCAATGACCGACCCCTTCTCCAGCCGCACGCCGCAACAGGCCTTGGCCGCCCTGCTCGACCTCTATGCGCCGAAGCGTTTGCTGCTGGTTGGCGCCGAGACTTTTCCGGCGTTGCAGGCCTTTCAAGAAGCGCATCCGCAGACCGAGCTGGCCCACGCGGGGCCAGGTCTCTTACCCGCCGACCTGGCCGGACAGCGCTTCGATCTGGCGCTGGTGGTGGACTGCCTTGAACACATGCCCAAACGTACGGGCCTGGAGTTGTTGGGCGGCATCCGCAACCTCAATGCCAGCCGCATTGCCGTGCTGGCGGATCTTGATGCCTGCGGTTGGCAGTCCACGGATTTCTACTCGCTGGCACTGCAGGCCAGTGAACGGTTTTCCCGGGATGAACAAGTGCTCACGCTGTTCACCTACGATCTGCGCGAATACAAACAGGTGCCGGACTGGCTGAACGCGAAGTTCTGGGCCAATCCGGAGAATTACGGCAAGTACTGGTGGTGAGAAACGCATCATGAGCAGCGCAATATGCCCTTGCGGCAGCGGCAATCTTCTCGACGGTTGCTGCGGTCGCTATCACGCCGGTCAGCCCGCGCCGTGCGCCGAAGCGCTGATGCGTTCCCGCTACAGCGCTTATGTGCTGGGGTTGGTGGATTATTTGCTGGACACCACATTGCCGGCGCAACAGGCCGGGCTGGACCGTGACGCGATCAGCCAGTGGAGCGCCCGGAGCACCTGGCTGGGTCTGGAAGTCGAGGGTGCGGAGTTGATCGGCGGTCAGCCTGAACATGCATTCGTGACCTTCACCGCCCGCTGGCACGATGCCGACGGCGAGCATTGTCACCGCGAGCGCTCGGCGTTCGTGCAGCATGACAGACGCTGGTATTTCATCGACCCGACAGTGTCGATCAAAGCCGGTCGTAACGACGCCTGCCCTTGCGGCAGTCAGCAGAAATTCAAGAAGTGCTGTCCGGCTTATCTCACCTGACCTTTCAGCGACGCCAGTCACCACTCAGCGACAGGCAGTCCTCAGGCCAGCCTGATGTGGGAAACGTCCGGCACCAGCGCGTGCTCAACCGGCTTGTCCTGACCCAGATCAGCGCCGGCCGGTGCCAGGCTCAAGCCGGACAGGTCAAGCTGCGGCGCACGCGCCGGCATCTTCGGATCCTGCACGTCCTGGCCCGGTTCGGAGAGCGAGAAGTCCGGCGCCTCGACGTCCACAAATGCAGCCATGTACACATCGCGCGGCTTGACGCTGGCTTTGCGCGGCGGGGTGGCGTCGTTGGGCGGCGTCAGGCTTGACGCCTTGCGCGTCCAGGTCGGCTCGTCCGGCGGCGGCGCCAGTTCAACTTCTTCCACCTCGACCAGACCCGGCGCCTCAACGACCGGCACCATCGACACAACCTGGGCCATGGCCCCGGCGCGTTCGAGGGTCGAGCGGTACTTTTCGGCGGCGGCCTCATCGAGGTTGTTTTTCAGCACCAGCCGACGGCCGGAGAACAGCAACGCGATGCGCTGAGCGTCCGCCTGGAACAGCTTTGCCAGGTTGGCCTTGACCAGATCCGGCTGCGCGCCGGGCACCAGTTGGCCGGAAAATACGATTTCGTAGTGCTGCATGGTCAATACTCCTTCGACACATGGCGCGAGTATGGCGCAGGCTGTAGAGAACGGCGAGTCACGTGAAGTGGCGGTCAGACCGGGCATAAAAGGGAGCGACCCATGATGTTTGCAGCACACGTCCTCAGAATCGCAGGCCTCTTCGCGCTCCTGGCGCTGTCGGGCTGCTCGACCTGGATAACCGGCGGCTTCGAAGACCCCGACGTCAAGCTGCTGAAGGTGGAAGTGGTCAAGGCCAAGTTGCTGCGTCAGGACTTCAAGCTGCGCTTTCGGGTCGACAACCCCAATGACTCCAGCCTGTTGGTCCGCGGCCTGCGCTACAAAATCCTGCTCAACGACATGTTGCTCAGCGAAGGCGTCTACAGCGACTGGTTCATCGTCAAAGCCAACAGCCACAAAAACTTTTCCGTGCCGATCCGCACCAATCTGTGGGAACACCTCAAGGACATCTCCAAGGTGCTCGGCAAAGCCAATCAGCCGGTGCATTACCGGTTGGAAGGCAAGCTCAAGACCGGATTTTTATTCGGACACAGCGTGCGCATCGGGCGCAATGGCGACATAATCCCCGGCGATTTGATTCCGGAGTAACCCCATGAACCAGCAAGCCCACGTGCACGGCCCCGATTGTGACCACGATCACGACCATCACGATCACCACCATGACCACGGCCACGTGCACGGCCCGCATTGCGGCCACGCGCCTCAAGAGCCGGTCCGCAACACGCTCAAGGACGTCGGCCGCAACGACCCTTGCCCTTGCGGCAGCGAGAAAAAATTCAAGAAGTGCCACGGCGCCTAACGCTCTCGGATGCTTCCACGGCCTGAATCTTCAGGCCGTTTTTATTTGTGTGATCGACGCCCGAAGGGGTAAAAGAGCTCAAGCCTTAATGGCAGTCGTGATGACTTCACCTGGAGCGCGCAATGATCGATCTGCACTACTGGACCACCCCCAACGGCCACAAAGTCTCGATTTTCCTCGAAGAAGCGGGCCTGCCGTACAAAATTTTCCCGGTCAACATCGGCGCGAACGAGCAGTTCGAAGCCGATTTTCTGAAGATTTCCCCCAACAACAAGATCCCGGCCATCGTCGACCACGAACCTGCTGACGGCGGCGAACCGCTGAGCCTGTTCGAGTCCGGCGCGATCCTGCTGTACCTGGCCGAGAAGACCGGCCGGTTCATTGCAACGGACCTGCGCGGCCGCGAGGAAACCCTGCAGTGGCTGTTCTGGCAAATGGGTGGCCTGGGCCCGATGGCCGGTCAGAATCACCATTTCAACCGGTTCGCCAAAGAGAAGATTCCCTACGCGATCAAGCGTTACGTCGATGAAACCGCGCGCTTGTATGGCGTGTTGAACGAGCGTCTGGCCGATCGCAGCTATGTGGCGGGCGAGGACTACGGCATCGCGGACATGGCGATCTATCCGTGGATCGTGCCCCACACGTTTCAGGAGCAGAACCTGGATGACTTCCCGCACCTGAAGCGTTGGTTCGAGACGGTCGCCCATCGCGATGCAGTGAAGCGGGCCTATGCGCTGGCCGACAAGATCAATCCGCCGAAGCCATGAACGGACAGACGCCGCCTTCACCGTGGAGCGAAAATCGCGAAAATAAACTCCCTCCCCCGGCTTGCGTGGCGCTCGCCTGCTCTCTAACGTAGCGCCTTTTCTACGCACACCCCCCGCAGGAGCTTCATCATGGCCTCGCCAGCCCTTTCAACTCTGAAAACGCGCATGAGCGCGGCCGCTGCCATGATCGGACTTCTGAGCCTGGCCGGTTGCCAGCTGGGGGGTGAAGACCGCGACAGCCTGCCGCCTGCCAGCGGGGTGTTTGCCATTAAAGGGCTGGCGCAAAACGTCTCGATTCGCCGCAACAACCTGGGCATGCCGCTGATTGAGAGCAGCACGTTCCATGACGCGCTGTTCACCCTCGGCTACGTTCACGCGACCGACCGCATCACCCAGATGATGCAAATGCGCTTGCTCGCCCAAGGCCGGCTGTCGGAAATCGCAGGGCCGGGCGCCCTCGACCTCGACCGCATGATGCGCGCCGCCAACCTCAAGCAGACTGCCGGCCAGCTGTATGCCGCCTCCTCGCCGCGCCTGAAACGCTTCTTCGAGGTGTACGCGCGGGGCGTCAACGCCTACTTGTTCCGCTATCGCGACAAGCTGCCGGCTGACCTCGCCGATTCGGGTTACAAGCCTGAATACTGGAAGCCGGAAGACTCGGCGCTGATTTTCAGCCTGCTCAACTTCAGCCTGTCGGTGAACCTGCAGGAGGAGATTTCCTCCCTGGTGCTGGCGCAGAAAGTCGGGCAAGACAAGCTGGCCTGGCTGCTGCCGACCTATCCCGACGAGGAGTTGCCCTTTGCTGAAGCCGACAAGCTCAAGGGCCTGAATCTGGGCAGCCAGCTGGCGGGCCTGAGCGATCTGGACAAAGCGGCGCTGCAGCTTTCCGACCTCAACCTGCTGGGGGTTTCGGCGTCGAATAACTGGGTGATCTCACCGCAACGCGCGCGCGCTGGCAAAAGTCTGCTGGCCAATGACAGTCAACTGGCGCCGACTGTGCCGTCGATGTGGAATTTCGTGCAGATCCGCTCGCCGAAATACCAGGCCGCCGGCGCGACCGTTGCGGGATTGCCGCTGGTCTTGTCCGGCTTCAACGGCAAACTGGCCTGGGGCATGGGCCCGGCAATGGGCGACAACCAGGACCTGTTCCTGGAGAAGCTCAAGCGCGAAAACAACCGCCTGATGGTGATGGCCGACGGCAAATGGGTCGCGGCAGGCGCCCATGAGGAAACCTACTTCGTCAAAGGCCAGAGCCCGGTGCGCGAGCCCGCGTACGAAACACGCCATGGTCCACTGCTCAACGCAAGTTCTGCGCAGTTGGCCAGCGGCCTGGGCATCGCCCTGCAGACGCCCGATGCCAGAGACGACAAAACCCTCGATGCCCTCTTCGACCTGACCCGTGCGCCGAACGTGCAGCGGGCCTTCGACACCACTCGGGAAATCCGTGCCATCACCCTGAACATGGTGTTCGCCGATGCGTCGAACACCGGCTGGCAGGTGACCGGCAAATACCCGAACCGGCGCGACGGGCTCGGCCTGATTCCTTCGCCGGGCTGGGACGGCCGGTTCGACTGGGACGGCTATGCCGACGCGATGCTGCATCCGTACGATCAGGATTCGCAACAGGGCTGGATCGCCACCGCCAATCAACGCACGGTGCCGAAAGGCTATGGCATGCAGCTCTCCAATTCCTGGGATTATCCGGAGCGCGCCGAACGCATCGCCGAACTGGCCAACGCCGGCAAGCAGGACACGCGCAGCACCGTCGCCATGCAATACGACCAGACCACGACCTTCGCCGCCAAACTGAAGAAAATGTTCTCCGCGCCGGGCATGTCCGCGCCTTTGAAACAGGCCATTGACGCCCTGCCCGCGCCAGAGCGCGACAAAGCCCGTGATGCGTTGACCCGCCTGATGGCGTTCGACGGCCGACTGTCGCCGGGTTCGGCGGATGCGGCGATTTACGAATTGTTCCTGCAAGAGAGTGCCCGCCAGACTTTCCTCGACGAACTCGGCCCGGAAACCAGCCCTGCCTGGAAAGCGCTGGTGCAAAGCGCGGACCTGTCCTACTCGCCCCAGGCCGATCACCTATTGGGCCGCGAAGACAGTCCGTATTGGGACGACGTGAAAACGCCGCAAAAAGAAGACAAACCCGCCATCCTCGCCCGCAGCCTGGCCGCTGCGATCACCGTCGGCGAAGCTCAACTCGGCGCCGATGACAAAGCCTGGCAGTGGGGCAAGTTGCACCAGATCACTTGGACCGCCCAAAGCGCCCAACTCAGCGCGGCGCTGGGGGGCAACAAGGCAAACGTGATCAAAGGCCCGATCGCCACCGGCGGCGACCACACCACCCTCAACGCGTCGGGCTTCCACTGGGGCCAGGACTTCAACGCCGCCGTCGTCCCGGCCATGCGCATCATCGTCGACTTCGCCCAGCAGGAACCGATGATGGCGCAAAACGCCGCGGGCCAATCCGGCAACCCCGCCAGCCCGTACAACGCCAACGGCATCGACCCCTGGATGAAAGGCCTCTACATGTCAGTGCCGATGCAACCGGAAAACTTCGAAAAAGCCTACGGCAAACAACGCCTGACGCTGACGCCCGGGAAGTAAATGGCCGAGCCATCCGGGATGACGCGGAGCGTCCCGGGATGCATTCCCACGCAGAGCGTGGGAACGATCAGTGTCAAGGCGCAAAAATAGACGTCGCTCAACCCGGCCCCTTCCCGGCTGAAGCCGGTCCTACCAAGAAATCGCATGCATCCAGTGAGATTGGCGCCGACTGTAGGACCGGCTTCAGCCGGGAAGCCGTTGATCTGCATCTGCCTTTGATCTGCTTTTGATCTTCATACGCAAAAGGCTCAAACAACGCCAATCGCGACTTTGGTGCAGGCTGAACGCAGGTCTCGCGGAGTGGGCCGAGCGGCATGGATGCCGCGAGAGCCGCCCCCCGCCATGGATGGCGGATGGCGGCGGGCCCACGGAGCGAGACCGGAGTGAAGGAACCCTGAGGAACGAAGGGCCAAACCGAGAGCAAGCACCCTTGGCTGCTCTTTAGAACAGAGAGGGGGGTGCTTTTCCAAGTAACTCGGCGAAGCCGAAACAGTCGAGCCGTTAGGCCGACGCTCTTGATCTTGATCTAGCGTCAAAACCCCGAACTTCTGCGCCCCGCCACCGCTCTACCTGACAAGTCCCCAAACCCGGTTAACCCATGGATCTCGTCATTGCCCGCCCCGAAGGCCTCTACTGCCCGCCCGGTGATTTCTACATCGATCCATGGCGCCCGGTCGAACGCTCCGTCATCACCCACGCCCACGGCGACCACGCCCGCACAGGCAACGAACACTACCTCGCCGCCGCGCCCGGCGAAGGCATACTGCGCTCCCGACTGGGCCAGGACATCAACCTCCAGACCCTCGCCTATGGCGAAAGCATCACCCACCACGGCGTCAAACTCAGCCTCCACCCGGCCGGCCACGTCCTCGGCTCCGCCCAGGTCCGCCTCGAATACCAGGGCGAAGTCTGGGTGGCCTCAGGGGACTACAAAGTCGAACCCGACGGCACCTGCGAACCCTTCGAACCCGTGCGCTGCCACACCTTCATCACCGAATCCACCTTCGGCCTGCCGATCTACCGATGGCAACCCCAGGCGGAAATCTTCGCCGGGGTCAACGAATGGTGGCGCGCCAATGCCGCCGCCGGCAAAGCCAGCGTCCTGTTCGCGTACTCATTTGGCAAAGCCCAACGCATCCTCCACGGCATCGACCCCAGCATAGGCCCGATCCTCGTCCACGGCGCCGTCGAACCGTTGAACCGCGTCTACCGCGAAGCCGGCGTGCGCATCCCCGAAACCCACTACGCCGGCGACTTCAAAAAAACCGACCCCGCGTTGCGCAGCGCCCTGATCGTCGCGCCACCCTCCGCCGGCGGCAGCACCTGGATGCGCCGCTTTGGCGAATTCAGCGACGCCTTCGCCAGCGGCTGGATGATGCTGCGCGGCACCCGACGCCGGCGCGGCGTCGACCGAGGCTTTGCCCTCTCCGACCACGCCGACTGGCCCGGCTTGCTCTGGGCCATCGAAAACACCGGCGCTGAGCGAGTGATGGTCACCCACGGTTCAGTGGCCGTGCTGGTGCGCTACCTGCGCGAACTGGGCCTCGACGCCCAAGGCTTCAGCACCGAATACGGCGACGAAGAAGACGACGCAGCGGCCAAGACCGAATCTGCACCCGGCCCCGAATCGACAGGCGAGGCCTCCTCATGAAGGCCTTCGCCGAACTCTATTCGGACCTCGACGCCACCACCTCCAGCAACGCCAAGCTGGCGGCCATGCAAGCCTACTTCAGCAACGCCGCCCCCGAAGACGCCGCGTGGGCGGTGTACTTCCTGGCCGGCGGACGCCCACGGCAACTGGTGCCGACGCGCATGTTGCGTGAGCAGGCACTCTTATTGTCCGGCTTGCCGGAATGGCTGTTCGAGGAGAGCTATCAGGCGGTCGGCGATTTGGCGGAAACCCTGTCGCTGTTGCTACCCAAAGCCGAGCACAGCTCCGAAGAAGGCCTGGCCAGCTGGATGGAAAACCATCTGCTGCCCCTGCGTGGTCTGCCTCCGGAAGAGTTGCTCGAGCGTCTGCCGACGTTCTGGTCGCAACTGGACCCGCAAAGCCTGATGGTCTGCCTGAAGCTGATCACCGGCAGTTTCCGCGTCGGTGTTTCGAAGCTGCTGGTGACACGGGCCCTCGCGGCCTTGGCTGATATCGACAGCAAGCGCGTGGCCCAGCGACTGGTGGGTTACACCGATCTCTCCCATCGCCCCAGCGCCGAGGGCTACCTCAAGCTCATCGCCGAAGAATCGGCCGACGAACACGCGCAACGCGGTGGCCAGCCCTACCCGTTCTTCCTCGCCCACGCGCTGCAGCAGCCGGTCGATCAGTTCGAGAATCTGCTGGGCGCCGCGGAAAACTGGCAGGTGGAATGGAAGTGGGACGGCATTCGCGCCCAGGTGGTCAAGCGCGAAGGTCGGCTGTGGATCTGGTCGCGGGGCGAAGAACTGGTCACGGATCGCTTCCCTGAACTGCACACCCTGGCTCAGTGCCTGCCCGACGGCACCGTCATCGATGGCGAGATTGTCGTCTGGAAAGCCGCGACGCCGGAGAATCCGGAGAGCGGCGAGTTCGCGCTGGACACCCCTGCGCCCGGCACACCTGGCGAAGCGACGCCGTCGGTACAACCCTTCGCTCTGCTGCAGCAGCGGATCGGCCGCAAAACCCTGGGCAAGAAGATTCTGGAAGACGTGCCGGTCGTCGTGCTGGCTTACGACCTGCTGGAATGGGAAGGCCACGACTGGCGCAGTCGCCCGCAACATGAGCGCCGCACGCAGATGGAAAAAGTCATCGCCAGCGCCCAGAGCCCGGTATTGATGCCGTCCCCCGTGCTGACCGGCACTGACTGGCTCGACCTTGGCCGGCAGCGCGAGGCGTCCCGCAGTCTCGGTGTGGAAGGCATGATGCTCAAGGCACGGGACTCGATGTACGGCGTCGGGCGCACCAAGGACATGGGCGTCTGGTGGAAATGGAAGATGGACCCGTTCAGCGTCGACGCGGTGCTGATCTACGCCCAACGCGGTCACGGCCGCCGCGCCAGCCTGTACAGCGACTACACCTTTGCGGTCTGGGACGGCCCGCCGGAATCCAGCGAACGGACGCTGGTGCCCTTCGCCAAAGCGTATTCGGGGCTGACCGACGAAGAGATGCGCAAAGTCGATGCAATCATCCGCAAGACCACCGTCGACAAATTCGGCCCGGTGCGAAGTGTTACCCCGACCCTGGTGTTCGAGCTGGGCTTCGAAGGCATCGCCCTGTCGAAACGGCACAAAAGCGGCATCGCGGTGAGGTTTCCCAGGATGCTCCGCTGGCGCCTGGACAAGCCCGTTGCCGAAGCCGACAGCCTGGCGACGCTGCAGGACCTGCTGGCCTGAGCACCGTCGCGGTGCGCGGGCCTGGCTTCGGTCCGCGTCGAATGCGCTGAAATGGGGCGCGCTGAAAAACGCACCCTCTCAGCGACAAGCCCCGCCAGGCGTTTCGAATCTCCCCTCCATCACAACAAGCGCCGCTGGTGACCCCAAAGGCTGCAACTTTTTCGCCCACTCTCAACGGGATACGGCTACTCTGCCGATGCCTGCGGGGCCTCAAAAAAAGACAAAAGATGGCGCTAAGTCATCATTGCGACAACTCCGTACATTTAAAACGCGCGTTCGTTTCTTTGGTTCGGAAATTGCTGTCTATTTGCGGTCTGGCTTTTGCCGGTAGCAAGCCTTCGCGTGTTCCCAACGCTCAATTTGGTTTTAAGGACTGAACGATGAAAAAAGCATGGCTGACCCTTTCCGCTCTCGCCATCTGTCTGGCCGCCGGTAACGCAATGGCCAAGGAGTACAAGGAGCTGCGTTTCGGCGTCGATCCTTCCTACGCGCCCTTCGAATCCAAAGCCGCCGATGGCAGCCTGGTAGGCTTCGATATCGATCTGGGCAACGCGATTTGTGCTGAATTGAAGGTCAAGTGCAAGTGGGTCGAAAGCGACTTCGACGGCATGATCCCAGGTCTCAAAGCCAACAAGTTCGACGGCGTGATCTCCTCCATGACCGTGACCCCGGCCCGCGAGAAAGTCATCGACTTCTCCAGCGAACTGTTCTCCGGCCCTACCTCACTGGTCTACAAAAAAGGCTCCGGCCTGAGTGCTGACACGGCCTCGCTCAAAGGCAAAACCGTGGGTTACGAGCAAGGCACCATCCAGGAAGCCTACGCCAAGGCCGTTCTGGACAAGGCTGGCGTGAAAACCCAGGCCTACGCCAACCAGGATCAGGTCTATGCCGACCTCGTTTCGGGTCGTCTGGATGCCTCGGTTCAAGACATGCTGCAAGCCGAACTGGGCTTCCTGAAATCGCCACAAGGCGGTGACTATGAAGTCAGCAAGCCTATCGACGATCCCCTGCTGCCAGCCAAAACCGCAGTCGGCATCTCGAAAGGTAACAAGGACCTGAAAGCACTGTTGGACAAGGGTATCAAAGCGTTACACGACGACGGCAAGTACGCCGAGATCCAGAAGAAGCACTTCGGCGATCTGAATCTGTACAGCGGTAAATAAGCAAACAGACGCCCGTTGATTTCAGCCAGAATCCGTCGCTGAAGTTCACGGGCGTTTTTATTGACTGTATAGGTTGCACATGTTCGAAACTCTCCTGCAAAACCTGGGACTGTCAGCATTCAGCCTGAAAGGCTTCGGCCCGCTGTTGCTGCAAGGCACCTGGATGACCGTCAAATTATCGGTAATGTCGCTGCTGCTGGCCATTGTGCTCGGCCTGCTGGGCGCCAGTGCCAAACTGTCAAAAGCCGCCGTGCTGCGCGTTCCTGCCCAGATCTACACCACGTTGATCCGTGGCGTACCGGACCTGGTACTGATGCTGCTGATCTTCTACAGCCTGCAAACCTGGCTGACCACGCTCACCAATGCGATGGAATGGGATTACATCGAGATCGACCCTTTCTCTGCCGGCGTCATCACGCTGGGCTTCATCTATGGCGCGTACTTCACCGAGACCTTCCGCGGCGCGATTCTCGCCGTACCGCGCGGTCAGGTCGAAGCCGCCACGGCCTATGGGCTCAGCCGTTCGCAACGGTTTCGCATGGTGGTATTCCCGCAGATGATGCGCTTCGCCCTGCCCGGCATCGGCAACAACTGGCAAGTGGTGCTCAAGGCCACCGCGCTGGTGTCGATCATCGGTCTGGCCGACTTGGTCAAAGCCGCCCAGGACGCGGGTAAAAGCACCTATCAGCTGTTCTACTTCCTGGTAATCGCCGCACTGATCTATCTGGTCATCACCAGCGTGTCCAACTTCGCCCTGCGCTGGGCCGAACGGCGTTATGCCGCCGGCAGCCGGGAGGCTCAACGATGATCGAGTTGCTGCAAGAATACTGGCGCGCCTTCCTTTATACGGACGGCCAGAACATCACCGGCCTGGCCATGACGATGTGGCTGCTCAGTGCCTCCATCGCCATTGGCTTCATCGTTTCGATTCCGCTGTCCATCGCCCGCGTATCGCGCAATCCCCTGGTGCGCTGGCCGGTGCAGTTCTACACCTACCTCTTCCGTGGAACGCCGCTGTATATCCAGTTGCTGATTTGCTACACCGGCATCTACAGCATCGCCGCCGTACGGGAGCAGCCGATGCTAGGCGCGTTCTTCCGTGACGCGATGAACTGCACGATCCTCGCCTTCGCTTTGAACACTTGCGCCTACACCACGGAGATCTTCGCCGGTGCGATTCGCAGCATGAACCACGGCGAAGTCGAGGCGGCCAAGGCTTACGGCCTGACCGGCTGGCGCTTGTACACCTACGTCATCATGCCGTCGGCACTGCGCCGTTCGCTGCCTTATTACAGCAACGAAGTGATCCTGATGCTGCACTCGACCACCGTGGCTTTCACCGCCACCGTGCCGGACATCCTCAAGGTCGCGCGGGACGCCAACTCGGCCACCTTCCTGACGTTCCAGTCGTTCGGTATTGCGGCGCTGATCTACCTCACGGTCACGTTCATTCTGGTAGGCCTGTTCCGATTGGCTGAACGCCGCTGGCTGGCCTTCCTCGGCCCGACTCACTAGGAACCCTGCATGCGACACCAGACCCATGATCTGCTGGCCCCGGTGCCTGGCACCGCGCGGCAGATCCATAGCTTTCACTACGGCCCGGAACACGGCGCCTGCAAGGTTTACATCCAGTCGTCCCTGCACGCCGACGAGCTGCCGGGCATGCTGGTGTCCTGGTACTTGAAGCAACGGCTGGCCGAGCTCGAAAACGCCGGCCAGTTGCTCGGCGAAGTGGTGGTCGTTCCGGTGGCCAACCCCGTCGGGCTGGAGCAGATCCTGATGGACATGCCGCTGGGCCGTTACGAGCTTGAAAGCGGACAGAACTTCAACCGCCGCTTCGTCGACCTCGGTCAGCAGGTGGGCGATGAAGTCGAAGCGCTGCTGACGGATGATTCCCGGCACAACGTCGCACTGATTCGCAAAACCTTGCTGGGCGCACTGAATAACTGCGTCGGCAGCACCCAACTGGAGTCCCAGCGCCTGACGCTGCAGCGCCTGGCCTGTGACGCTGATGTGGTGCTGGACCTGCATTGCGATTTCGAATCCGTCGAGCACTTGTACACCACGCCTGAGGCCTGGCCCCAGGTCGAAGCGCTGTCGCGTTATCTCGGCGCACAGGCAAGCCTGCTGGCCACCGACTCCGGCGGACAGTCGTTCGATGAATGCTTCACGCTGGTCTGGTGGCAACTGCAGCAGCGCTTTGCCAAGCGCTTCCCGATTCCTATGGGCAGCTTTTCCGTCACCCTGGAGTTGCGCGGCCAGGGCGATGTCAATCACGCCCTCGCCAGCCGCGACTGTCAGGCGATCATCAGCTACCTGATGCACCACGGCGCCATTGCCGGCGAGCCGGTTGCGCCACCCGAACTGCTGTACCCGGCGACCCCGCTGGCGGGGGTCGAACCGGTTGCCACGCCTGTCGGTGGTCTGCTGGTGTTCTGCACACTGCCCGGCGAATACGTCGAGGCGGGGCAATTGATCGCTGAGGTCATCGATCCGATCAGCGACGCAGTGACCCCGATCCACACGGCCAACGCTGGCCTTATGTACGCCCGCTCATTGCGACGCATGGCGACCGCAGGCATGGTCATCGCCCATGTCGCTGGTACCGAAGCCTACCGCAGCGGCTACTTACTTTCTCCTTGAGGACTGCCCTTCATGTACAAACTGACCATCGATGGCCTGCATAAAAGCTACGGTGACCACGAGGTGCTCAAAGGGGTGTCGCTGAAGGCTAGCGTCGGCGACGTAATTTGTCTGATCGGCGCCAGCGGCTCGGGCAAGAGCACGTTCCTGCGCTGCATCAATTTTCTCGAGCAACCCAATGACGGCGCCATGAGCCTGGACGGCCAGCCCGTGCGCATGGTCAGCGACACCGGCGGCATGCGCGTCGCCGACCCGGCCGAGCTGCAGCGGATTCGCACGCGACTGGCCATGGTGTTCCAGCACTTCAACCTGTGGAGCCACATGACGGTGCTGGAAAACATCACCATGGCGCCGCGCCGGGTGTTGGGCGTGTCGAAAGCCGAAGCCGAGGCCCGTGCGCACAAATACCTGGACAAGGTCGGCCTGCCCGCGCGCGTCGCCGATCAGTACCCGGCGTTTCTGTCCGGTGGCCAACAGCAGCGCGTGGCCATCGCCCGCGCCCTGGCGATGGAACCGGAAATCATGCTGTTCGACGAGCCTACCTCAGCGCTCGACCCTGAACTGGTCGGCGAAGTATTGAAGGTGATTCAGGGCCTCGCTGAAGAGGGCCGGACCATGATTCTGGTGACCCACGAAATGGGCTTCGCCCGCAAGGTCGCCAATCAGGTTGTGTTCCTGCACCAGGGCCAGATCGAAGAGATGGGCCACCCGGACGACGTGCTGGGCAGCCCGAAGAGCGAGCGCTTGCAGCAGTTTCTGAGTGGAAATTTGAAATAGTCACTTGCTGTAGAGATACGGGGCTGACACCCCACTCTGGTTCAGCGCACGCGTAACCTGTGGGAGCGAGCTTGCTCGCGAAGGCATTCTGTCAGTCAGCTTCCTTGCTGCTGACCCACCGCATTCGCGAGCAAGCTCGCTCCCACAGGATTTGTCCTCACAGTCGACAACGCGGTCCAAGGGAAAAAACGAGTCACTCAAACCAATCCAAACGGACATCCCATCAAACTATTCCACGCTCTGAGCGGTCTCTGACTTAACCCCTTCCCAGAGCCTGCGCATGCCAAAAGCCGTCAATTTCGCCAAGCGCTGGTTTGCAGAGCGAGGCTGGAAACCCTTCCCCTTCCAGAAAGAAGTCTGGGCCGCCGTCGCTCGCGGCGAGTCGGGTTTGCTGCACGCCAGCACCGGCGCGGGCAAGACCTACTCGGTGTGGTTCGCCGCCCTCAACCAGTTCGCCCGGCCTGCACCCGAATCGACCGAGATGAAGCCGCGCAAGCGCAAACCCGTTGCCGCTCCCCTGAGCGTGCTGTGGATCACGCCCATGCGCGCCCTCGCCGCCGACACCGCCCGCGCACTGGAAGGCCCGCTGCAGGATTTGCAGATCCCGTGGAGTGTTGGCCTGCGCACCGGCGACACCAGCAGCAGCGAGCGCGCCAAACAGGGTCGGCGCCTGCCCTCCGCGCTTATCACCACGCCGGAGAGCCTGACGCTGCTGCTGACCCGCGCCGATGCCCAGGCGACGATGTCGACGCTGAAGATGGTCGTGGTCGATGAATGGCACGAGCTGATCGGCAACAAGCGCGGCATTCAGCTGCAACTGGCGCTGGCCCGGCTGCGCCAGTGGAATCCTGAACTGGTCATCTGGGGCCTTTCCGCGACCCTCGGCAATCAAGCCCACGCGCAACAGGTGCTGGTGGGCGACCACGGCACCACCGTCCATGGCAAAGTGGTCAAAAAATTGATCGTCGACACGTTGTTGCCGCCCTCCATCGAACGCTTCCCCTGGGCCGGACATATGGGGCTGCGCATGCTGCCGCAGGTGCTGGCCGAGGTGGACAGCAGTTCCAGTTGCCTACTGTTCACCAACACCCGGGCACAGTCGGAAGTCTGGTATCAAGCGCTGCTGGAAGCCCGCCCGGACTGGGCCGGGTTGATCGCGCTGCACCACGGCTCGCTGTCCCGTGAGGTCCGCGACTGGGTTGAACGTGCGCTGAAAGAAGGCCACCTGAAAGCTGTGGTCTGCACCTCCAGTCTCGATTTAGGCGTGGATTTTCTGCCAGTCGAGCGCGTACTGCAAATCGGTTCGGCCAAGGGCGTCGCGCGGCTGATGCAGCGTGCGGGACGCTCGGGCCACGCGCCGGGCCGTCCGTCACGGGTCACGCTGGTGCCGACCCATAGCCTGGAGCTGGTAGAAGCCGCCGCTGCCCGCGACGCCGTCAACGCGCGTCTGATCGAACCCCGGGAATCACCCTACAAACCGCTGGATGTCCTCGTGCAACATCTGGTGAGTATGGCCCTCGGTGGCGGCTTTATGCCCGACGCGCTACTGGCCGAAGTTCGCACCGCCTGGGCCTATCGCGACCTCACCGACGAGGAGTGGGAGTGGGCTTTGGCTTTCGTGCGCTACGGCGGCCTGTCACTGACGGCCTACCCTGATTATCGACGCGTCGAGCCTGACGAAGACGGCATCTGGCGCGTCCCCGATGCCCGCCTGGCCCGCCGCCACCGCATGAGCGTGGGCACCATCGTGAGTGAAGCCAGCATCAACGTGAAGTACTGGAGCAAGGGCGGCGGAGGTGGATCCCTCGGCAGCGTCGAAGAGGGCTTCATCGCTCGCTTGAAACCCGGAGACGGGTTTCTGTTCAGCGGTCGCCTGCTGGAACTGGTGCGCGTGGAGAACATGACCGCGTACGTGAAAAAGGCTACGGGCAAAAAAGCCGCCGTCCCACGCTGGAATGGCGGACGGATGCCGCTCTCCAACGAACTGGCAGACGCCGTTGTCGAAAAATTCGATGCCGCTGCCCGGGGCGATTTCAGCAGCCCCGAGATGCACATCGTCAGCCCGCTGCTTGAAGTGCAGCGGCAATGGTCAGCCTTGCCACGCAAGGACACGCTGCTGGCGGAAGTCTTGAAGTCCCGCGAAGGCTGGCATCTGTTTCTTTATCCCTTCGCCGGGCGCCATGTGCACCTGGGGCTGGCGAGCCTGCTGGCGTGGCGACTGAGCCGCGACACGCCACTGACCTTCTCCATCGCCGTGAACGACTACGGCTTCGAGCTGCTCAGCGCCACCCCGATCGACTGGAACGAGCGCCTGACGACCCAGCTGTTTTCCGAAGACGAGCTGCTGGCCGATATCATTGCCAGCCTGAACGCCGGCGAACTGGCGCTGCGCCGTTTCCGCGAAATTGCCCGCATCGCCGGGCTGGTGTTCTCCGGCTACCCCGGCGCGCCGAAGAGCAACCGACAGCTCCAGGCGTCGAGCGGATTGTTCTTCGAAGTATTCAAACAGTACGACGCCGGCAACCTGCTGCTGACGCAAGCTCAAGAGGAAGTGTTGCGGCAGGAGCTGGACGTGGCCCGTCTCGAACAAACCCTGAGCCGTATCAACAACCGAACCCTGGATTTGCACGTGATCAAACGCCCCACCCCGATGGCCTTCCCGCTGCTGGTAGAACGCATGCGCGAAAGCCTCAGCACCGAAAAACTCTCCGACCGTATCGCACGGATGGTCAGCGATCTCGAGAAAGCCGCCGGGCCTGAGGTCATGACGTGAGGCCGTATCTGTCGATTCAGCTGGCAGGTGCGGAGTTGTGGTTACTGGCGGACAAAGCGATTTACTACCCGGCCGAGCGGGCGCTGTTGATCGCCGACGCGCACTTTGGCAAGGCGGCGGCCTACCGACGGTTGGGTCAGCCAGTGCCCCACGGCACCACCGACGATAACCTTCAGCGCCTGGATGCACTGCTGGCGAGCTATGACTGCGACCAGTTGATCTTTCTGGGGGACTTTTTGCACGCCCCGGAATCCCACGCGGCCGGCACGCTGTCGGCCATTCAGGCATGGCGCGACAAGCATGAGGGTCTGGCGATCACTCTGATTCGGGGTAACCATGACAAGCGTGCCGGCGACCCACCCCCGGAATTGCGCATGGACATCGTCGAGGAACCGATGTTCATGGGGCCGTATGCGCTTCAGCACGAGCCTGACCCGCACCCTGACTTCCACGTCCTGGCGGGCCATGTGCACCCGGCCTACCGGCTGTACGGACGAGGACGACAGCGCTTGCGGTTGCCGTGTTTCTACGTATTGCCACGCGTGAGTCTGCTGCCGGCGTTCGGCGCGTTTACAGGCGGCATGAACATCGACCGGGCGGAAAACAGCAGGGTTTACGTGGTGGGGGATGGGGCGGTATGGGAGGCGGTTTGAACACCGAGCCGAACAATCGACGAGGTACGTCTTGATTAATTACCGGGTCGCACCTAGTGGGCGCGACTGAATTGGCAGAAGACAGGAGGTTCCCGCCGATGCCCAGGCAACGGCGGGAGCTGAATCAAGCGACCGGTGCAGGCGGTGGCTCGTCCGGAATGGTCGGCACGCCTGGCTCTAAGGGTTGCTCAAAGTCCGGGGTGTCAGGATTAGGCTGCCCGGGAATACCCCCGGCGACCATGTTATTGAGGTGTGGATGCGCTAACAGCGACCAAGCCAGCAACCCAACCTGATTGGGACTCGGGTCGGTTTCATTGCTGCTGGTGTTGATGTGTCTCTTCATAGGGCACTCCTGAGCGTTGGCCCCACCCGCATGGTGCGGATGGGAACAGTTCAGTCAATAGAGTGCGAATTCCGAGACAAATTCAGTAACGGGCTGACAAATGGCGTGATCACGTGCGGGGCAGCGTTACACCGCGTTGGCCTTGGTACTTGCCACCACGGTCCTTGTAGGACACTTCACACTCTTCGTCGGACTCCAGGAACAGCATCTGGGCAACGCCTTCGTTGGCGTAGATCTTCGCCGGCAGCGTGGTGGTGTTGGAGAATTCCAGGGTCACGTGGCCTTCCCATTCCGGCTCGAGGGGCGTGACGTTGACGATGATGCCGCAGCGCGCGTAGGTGCTCTTGCCGAGGCAAATGGTCAGAACATTGCGAGGAATACGGAAATATTCGACGGTGCGTGCCAGCGCAAACGAGTTCGGCGGGATGATGCAAACGTCGCTTTTGATGTCTACAAAACTTTTTTCATCGAAATTCTTAGGGTCGACGGTGGCCGAATTGATGTTGGTGAACACCTTGAATTCGTCGGCGCAACGCACGTCGTAGCCATAGCTGGAGACACCGAAAGAGATCACCCGATCAGCGCCTTCGCCGCGCACCTGACGCTCCACGAACGGCTCGATCATGCCGTGTTCCTGCGCCATGCGGCGAATCCACTTGTCCGATTTGATGCTCATGGCGGTGTCCTGAATAGCGAGGTGAAAAAGATGTCCGGCATCTTACCGGTCGAACGCCCCGGGTTCAAAGATTGCGCGCCGTGCGCATTAAGGTCGTTGAGCCACCTCAAGAAAAAATCTCCGACAGACCCTTTGCACATTCCGGAAAAAGGGGTAAGGTGGCCCCACTGTGTTGCTTGTGTCACTGAGAATATCTACACGATGTTGAATTTCGATCCAACCATCTCCAAGAATTTTTCCTGCTCTTTGCACTCAGTCTCGGCCAGGGCATTTCCTGAGTCGCAGTTAACTTTGTCCAAGGAGATACACCATGTCTAATCGCCAAACTGGTACCGTTAAGTGGTTCAACGATGAAAAAGGCTTCGGCTTCATCACTCCACAATCCGGTGACGACCTGTTCGTTCACTTCAAAGCTATCCAATCTGACGGCTTCAAAAGCCTGAAAGAAGGCCAACAGGTCTCTTTCATCGCTACCCGCGGTCAGAAAGGCATGCAAGCTGAAGAAGTTCAAGTTATCTAACTTGTACTGATTCGCTTAAAAGACCCCGCCCTCAAAAGCGGGGTTTTTTTACGCCTGCATAAAGGCTACTGCTGCACATCCCCTCTGCCCCCTACCTCGCCTCTTGCTAACGCGACATGCCGATCGTCCGGCACATCGCGCCTCCAGCTTTCAGCTTCAGCGGATCAGTCGTCGCTCACAGAGATGTTCGGCATCTGCGCACTCGCAGCTTCCTGCAACACAATACGCGCGCCGACATGACGCGCCAGCTCCTGGTACACCATCGCAATCTGGCTCTCCGGCTCGGCAATCGCCGTCGGCTTGCCGCCATCGGCCTGCTCTCGAATCAACATGGACAGCGGCAGCGAGGCCAGCAGCTCGACGCCATATTGCGTCGCCAGCTTTTCCCCTCCGCCTTCGCCAAACAGATGCTCGGCATGGCCGCAGTTCGAACAGATATGCACGGCCATGTTCTCGACGACACCCAGCACCGGGATATTGACCTTGCGGAACATCTCCACGCCTTTCTTCGCGTCCAGCAATGCAAGGTCCTGCGGGGTCGTGACGATCACTGCGCCCGCGACCGGCACTTTCTGCGCGAGGGTCAGCTGGATATCACCGGTGCCTGGCGGCATATCGATGACCAGGTAATCCAGATCATTCCAGGCGGTCTGGGTCACCAGTTGTAACAGTGCACCCGACACCATCGGCCCTCGCCAGACCATCGGCGTGTTGTCGTCGGTCAGAAACGCCATGGACATCACTTCGATGCCGTGGGCTTCGATTGGTACGAACCACTTCTGATCCTTGATCTTCGGACGGGTGCCTTCGGCGATGCCGAACATGACGCCCTGGCTCGGGCCGTAGATATCGGCGTCAAGAATGCCGACGCGCGCGCCTTCTCGGGACAGCGCCAACGCCAGGTTCGCCGCCGTCGTTGATTTACCGACGCCGCCTTTGCCGGACGCAACGGCCACAATGTTCTTCACATTGGCCAGGCCGGGGATCTGGCCGAGGGCTTTGTGGGGATGAATGACCGAGGCGATCCGGACACTGGCCGAGGCGACCCCATCCAGCCCTTCAATCGCCATCTGCAGCATCTGTGCCCAGCCGTTCTGGAACAGCGCGGCGGCGTAACCCAGTTCCAGCTGGACACTCACGCGGTCGCCTTCGATCTCAATGGCGCGGACACACCCGGCGCTGACCGGGTCCTGATTCAAGTAAGGATCGGTGTACTGGCGAAGGACGGCTTCCACCGTTGCGCGATTGACAGCGCTCATGGGTGACTCCCTATAAAGACTGACTAAAACAGGCGGCCATCCTACCTTGTATGCCCGATAAAGAACGCAACGACGTTTCCTTTCAAGCGCATCGGCAGATTCCGACATGCAGCGCGGGATGAAAAAAAACGCTCAGGCCTTTATAGTGGCCGACCTCCGTTTCACTTCAAGTAGCCGAGCCCAATGTCCGAGCCACGCAAGATTCTCGTCACCAGCGCCCTGCCCTATGCCAATGGTTCCATTCACCTTGGCCACATGCTCGAGTACATCCAGACCGACATGTGGGTGCGCTTTCAAAAGCACCGTGGCAACCAGTGCATTTACGTGTGTGCGGACGACGCCCATGGTTCGGCCATCATGCTGCGCGCCGAGAAAGAAGGCATTACGCCCGAGCAGTTGATCGCCAACGTGCAGGCCGAGCACAGCGCCGACTTCGCTGACTTCCTGGTGGATTTCGACAACTTCCACTCCACCCACGCTGATGAAAACCGTGAGCTGTCGAGCGAGATCTACAAACGCCTTCGCGACGCCGGCCACATCGCCACGCGCTCCGTGACGCAATATTTCGACCCGGAAAAAAAGATGTTCCTGGCCGACCGCTTCATCAAAGGCACCTGCCCGAAATGCGGCACTGAAGACCAGTACGGCGACAACTGTGAAAAGTGCGGCGCCACCTACGCCCCGACTGACCTGAAAGATCCGAAGTCGGCGATTTCCGGTGCAACCCCGGTGCTCCGGGACTCCAAGCACTTTTTCTTCGACCTGCCGGCATTCGACGCCATGCTCAAGAGCTGGACGCGAAGCGGGACGTTGCAGGACGCCGTCGCCAACAAGATCGCCGAATGGCTCGATTCCGGCCTGCAGCAGTGGGACATCTCCCGCGATGCGCCGTATTTCGGCTTCGAGATCCCCGACGAGCCGGGCAAGTATTTCTACGTGTGGCTGGATGCTCCCATCGGCTACATGGCGAGTTTCAAGAACCTCTGCGCACGTCGCCCGGAACTGGACTTCGATGCCTTCTGGCGCAAGGATTCGACGACCGAGCTTTACCACTTCATTGGCAAAGACATCGTCAACTTCCATGCGCTGTTCTGGCCAGCGATGCTCGAAGGTTCGGGATTCCGCAAGCCTACCGGCATCAACGTGCACGGCTACCTGACCGTCAATGGCCAGAAGATGTCGAAATCCCGCGGCACTTTCATCAAGGCGCGTACGTACCTTGAGCACCTGTCGCCGGAGTACCTGCGTTACTACTACGCCGCCAAGCTGGGCCGTGGCGTCGACGATCTTGACCTGAACCTTGAGGACTTCGTGCAGAAGGTCAACTCTGACCTGATCGGCAAGGTGGTTAACATCGCCAGTCGTTGCGCGGGCTTCATTCAGAAAGGCAACGCAGGTTTGCTGGTGACGGGCAACGCAGAGCCCGAGCTGACCGACGCTTTTCATGCCGCAGCGCCAAGCATTGCCGATGCCTACGAGGCACGTGACTTTGCCCGTGCAATGCGCGAAATCATGGCCCTGGCCGACCGCGCCAACGCCTGGATTGCAGACAAGGCGCCCTGGTCGCTGGCCAAGCAGGAAGGCAAGCAGGACGAGGTCCAGGCGATCTGCGCACTGGGCATCAATCTGTTCCGTCAGTTGGTGATCTTCCTCAAGCCTGTATTGCCGAATCTGGCCGCAGACGCCGAGCAATTCCTCAACGTTGCGCCACTGACCTGGGATGACCACCAGACGCTGTTGAGCAATCATCAGCTCAACCCGTTCCAGCCCCTGATGACCCGCATCGACCCTGTAAAAGTGGAAGCCATGACCGACGCATCGAAAGAAGACCTGGCCGCCAGCGCCACTGACACTGGTGCGGCACCACAGGGCAATGGCGAACTGACGAAAGACCCGCTCTCCCCGGAGATCGACTTTGATGCGTTCGCGGCGATAGACCTGCGGGTCGCGCTGATCGAAAAAGCCGAGCACGTCGAAGGCGCCGACAAGCTGCTGCGCCTGACGCTGGATATCGGCGACGAGAAGCGCAACGTCTTCTCCGGCATCAAGAGCGCTTACCCGAACCCGGCAGAGCTGGAGGGTCGGTTGACCATGATGATCGCCAACCTGAAGCCTCGGAAAATGCGCTTCGGTATCTCCGAAGGGATGGTGATGGCAGCGGGTCCTGGCGGTGAAGAGATTTACCTGCTGAGCCCTGACAGCGGCGCCAAGCCCGGTCAGCGCATCAAGTAACCCGCCCCGAACCGCCACATTCTGCACATTATCGACGGCCCGCTCGGGTCGTCGATCGGGTCCAAGCATGAGTCTGATTCAGCGCATCGACGCCTTGCTGCCACAAACCCAGTGTGGGAAATGCGGCCATCCGGGCTGCCAGCCCTACGCTGAAGGCATTGCGGCCGGCGAAGCCATCAATAAATGTCCACCCGGTGGCGACGAGACCATCGCGGCACTGGCTCGACTGCTGAACGTGCCAGTCCTGCAACTGGACATCGAACGCGGTAGCGCGCCGGCGCAGGTTGCGTTTATTCGCGAGGCCGAGTGCATCGGCTGCGCCAAATGCATTCAGGCCTGCCCGGTGGATGCGATCGTCGGCGCTGCCAAGCTGATGCACACCGTCATCGTTGAGGAATGCACCGGCTGTGACCTGTGCGTTGCCCCCTGCCCGGTCGACTGCATCGACATGCTGCCGCTGCCGATGACCACGATTCCTTTCATTGGCGACTGTGCAATGGACGACGCCCAGCGGTCGGTCAGGGCCGTCAAACGCAGTCGCGCACGGCAACGCTTTGATGCGCGCTCCGCTCGCCTGCAGCGCGATGAGCAGCGACGGCAGGCCGAACGCCAGGCTCGCCAGCCGCGGACTGTCACACCTGCCGTTCCCCAGCCAGACCCGGCGCAAGCCGCGCTGGCCCGAATTCGCTCAAGACCTTCAGCGGGTGGCGATGCGGCGTTGAAACAGGCACGCGCCCAGGTCGCTATGAGCAGAGCACAATTGCTGAAGTCGCTGAAAGCCTTTGGTCACCCGCCCATTGCCGAACAAGCCGCACAACTCGTGCAGTTGCAGCGCGGCCTCGACGAGGCAGAGCACGCGCTCGCCCAATTGCAGGACCCGACGCCCTCGGCACCGTCTTCTCAGGAAACGCCTACCCCATGAACGCCGCCAAACGCCTTGAGATCTTTCGTCGTTTGCACGAAGACAACCCCGATCCTAAAACGGAACTGGCCTACTCCACACCGTTCGAGCTCCTGATCGCCGTGATTCTCTCGGCACAGGCGACCGATGTCAGCGTCAACAAGGCCACGGCGCGTCTATATCCCGTGGCCAATACGCCTGAGGCGATTTACGCGTTGGGCGTCGAGGGTTTGTCTGCCTATATCAGGACCATCGGCCTGTACAACAGCAAGGCGCGAAACGTGATCGAGACGTGTCGCCTGCTGGTTGAACTGCACGGAGGGGAAGTGCCGCAAACCCGAGAGGCCCTCGAAGCCCTCCCCGGCGTGGGCCGCAAGACCGCGAACGTGGTCCTGAACACCGCATTCCGCCAGTTGGCAATGGCGGTCGATACGCACATCTTCCGCGTCAGCAACCGTACCGGCATCGCGCCCGGGAAGAATGTCGTGGAAGTTGAAAACAAGCTGATGAAGTTCGTGCCGAGGGGTTACCTCATGGATGCGCACCACTGGCTGATCCTTCACGGCCGCTACGTGTGCATTGCGCGCAAGCCTCGGTGTGGCAGCTGCCGGATCGAGGACTTGTGCGAGTACAAGGCAAAGACCTCTGACGATTGAACGATAGCGTCCCGAGGCTTTGATCGATTAAAAAAATCTTTTTTACCCGCGCGGGGTTTGTCGCTATAAGGAGCGCCAACGACTGTTCACGCCTGAGGCTGAATCATGAGCGATGAAAAAGACACCATCGAAGTGGACGACGACTTCGTCATCGAAGAGCCGGAAGAAGTCCTGCCCGTACCGGTAGAGACCGCCAAGACCAACCTCAGCAAGCGCCGCACCATCGATAACCTGCTGGAAGAGCGCCGTCTGCAACGGCAGCTTGCAGACTACGATTTCGATTTCTGATCGCTCCTTGAAACGCTCTGCCTGAAGGCCTCTCCCTCGAGAGGCTTGGGCAGAATACAGGGTCTGAAAACGCCGCCTTGAAGCACCGTTGTTCCTCGGCCATCAAACGAGGCCGTTACGTTGGGCGAGCTCGATAAGGTCAACCAGCGAGTGCGCATTGAGTTTGAGCAACAGACGCGTCTTGTACGTGCTGACAGTCTTGTTGCTCAGGAACATGCCGTCAGCGATTTCCTTGTTGGTCTTGCCGCGGGCCAACTGCTGCAACACCATCATTTCCCTACCCGACAGTCGATCCACCATCTCCGCCTCACTGGCATTGCCGAGACTGGAGCGCACCGTGTGCAGCGCCTGATTGGGGAAGTAACTGTAACCGGACAACACCGCCTTGATGGCGCTGAGCAATTCGGTCAAATCCTGCTGTTTGCAGACATACCCCGCCGCCCCCGCCTGCATGCAGCGCATTGAAAAATGCCCGGGCGCCTGGGAGGTCAGGATCAGCACTTTGAAGGCCAGCGTCATCGCCGACAATCGGGCGATGACCTCCAGACCATCCAGCTTGGGGATACCGATGTCCAGAATGACAATGTCCGGCAAGTGCTCGCGCGCCAGTTGTAACGCATCCACGCCGTTATCCGTCTCGGCAATGACTTCGTAGCCATGACGTTCCATCAACATGCGTACGGCGAGCCTAATGACAGGGTGATCATCCACGATCAACACTTTATTCATGAGCAGTCCATTCTTCGCTGTTCGAATTTTCAGAGCCCGCACAATAGCTTAGTCGTTTAGTGCTTTGCATGGCGCTCCTCCCTGCAGACCAGCAGGCAAAGACCTTTCTCACTCAACCAACAGAAAAATCCTACAAAACCTGCCCTATCCGCTCTATTTTTTACGATGTTCAATCCCGTCTCAGTACGTGACCGCATAATTCCCAAGACCGCAAGTGGTAATTTTTGAATCCTGACTTCCCTAAGCTTTTCTGCCTATATGACTGCAGGTTGATAGCTCGGTTTGTCCTAAGGTTGATCCACGATTTGGTTGCTCCGCCGACCGGTTTGGATGTGCGAAAGCCAGGGCCATCCGTGACGCCCGGAAAAATGAGATTCCTCTTTAAAACACGGCTTCTGGCCACCGGGTGACAGCCCGTTCACCACGAGTGTTATGACTTCAGCATATGCCCATCTTACCGGGCCGCCAGCAAACAAAAATCATAAAATATTGCAGGCCCGGCGAGGCGTCGGCGACCGCACACACTTGGTTAACTTACACACGCGGGTTCGACGAGTTTCATTACATATAAATACTCGAAAGAGCCTACAACGGGTTCAGAAATGTCTGAACAGCCCGAATCAACTTTCAACTATTCTTACCCGGGACGTGGGCACGGAGCAGCCTGGAAAGTTACAGCGCTTAACCACCTCCAAACCCTGCGACTCAATTCAATAACGACTGGATCACATCACCCGCTTTTAAAAAAAGGGGCTCGCCCGCCTTCCACGTAATACTATTCGACACATAACATCCAGCACCCTCACGTCATTCCAGAAAAATACTACATAACTAACGGACTATTATTACCGCCAAGAACTTCACCCAATGGCGTTAAAAAACAAACCGCCCATTTTTTGGCTTTTTACTTGCCAAACCTATTACCAGTCGTTACTTTTTGATGAGCGAATGGTTCAACCCACTGTTAGTTAGTGGCTCTTATCACAATACAAGATTATTGCGCATATAAAGGCGGGGGCTTCTTTTGCCAGCGGTCCGTGCGCAGGCCACTCTTCGGCATGAATAAAGCATTCAGTGTTTAAACGTTCTTAAGCGTGAACGTCCCGACAGTGCAGGCTGTTTAGTTGATATGTTCAAAGGAACCTACCATGACCAAGAAAATTAAATACCCCATCGGCGCAAGCAGCGACCCTCTCAAGCTGGCGGAAGCGGTAGAGCGCTACGTTTCCCAAGGCGGCGTTATTAACGTCATTGCAGAAGGAGAGTCGCGGGAGACCGAATCGTCCCGGCAAACCCGGGACGCCGATCCGGAAGCGGAGCTGTGCACCAAGGTCGATCTGCTCAAGGGGCTAGTGGCCAAAGGAGCAGGGGTCGCGGCGCTGCAATACTCGCTGCGCATGAACCAGAAGGACATCAAGCGCCTGGCCAGCGAGAACGGCCTGAAGATCCGCTATTGCCAGCCTGTTCGCCGATCACGCACGTCCCGGCAAAGAGAGCCGGTAACCCTGGACGACGCCATTGCCGGACACGCCATGCATTACTCGGCGCTGGGCTACACCGTTCCTGAAATCGCTCAACTACTGGGCGTCGGGGTACGCGATATCCGGGACATTGGCAAAGCCTATCGTTTTGAGTTTCGAACAACTTCGCAGGGGGATACGGCTGAGAAAACCGCTGGCGAGGAGACAGATTTGCCAACATGACGAATGAGATAACGCACAGCGAGAGCACGTCTTCTAGCGCCTGTAAAACGAGGCAATAACCGGCCAGCGTGGGGGCGGAAAGAGTGTCGAATGAATGGCCAGCGGCACAGGGAGGACAGATGTAATGAGTGCAGCCCTGAGCAGGGCTGCACATCAATCACGACAGCGATCAGAACAACTTGCGGCCCTTGTTCGCTGCAATGCGCATGCGCAATGCGTTGAGCTTGATGAAGCCCGCCGCATCTGCCTGGTTGTACGCGCCGCCGTCTTCTTCAAACGTCGCGATGTTCGCATCGAACAGCGACTCGTCGGACTTGCGACCGGTCACGATCACGTTGCCCTTATAAAGCTTCAGGCGCACGACACCATTCACGTGGGCCTGCGACGCATCGATCATCTGTTGCAGCATAAGACGCTCAGGGCTCCACCAGTAGCCGGTGTAAATCAGGCTGGCGTACTTGGGCATCAGCTCATCTTTGAGGTGAGCGACTTCGCGGTCCAGGGTGATCGACTCGATCGCACGGTGACCACGCAGCATGATGGTGCCGCCCGGGGTCTCGTAGCATCCGCGGGACTTCATGCCGACGTAGCGGTTCTCGACGATGTCCAGCCGACCAATGCCGTGCTCGCCGCCGATGCGGTTCAAGGTGGCAAGGACGGTGGCCGGGGTCATTTCAACACCGTCCAGCGCCACGATGTCGCCGTTGCGATAGGTCAGCTCCAGATACTGCGGCTTGTCCGGTGCGTTTTCCGGCGACACTGTCCACCGCCACATGTCTTCTTCGTGTTCGGTCCAGGTGTCTTCCAGCACGCCGCCTTCATAGGAGATGTGCAGCAGGTTGGCGTCCATCGAGTACGGGGATTTTTTCTTACCGTGGCGCTCGATCGGGATCGCGTGCTTCTCGGCGTAGTCCATGAGCTTCTCGCGGGACAGCAGGTCCCACTCACGCCATGGCGCGATCACTTTCACGCCAGGCTTGAGCGCATAGGCGCCCAATTCGAAACGAACCTGGTCGTTGCCCTTGCCGGTAGCGCCGTGGGAAATGGCGTCAGCGCCGGTTTCGTTGGCGATTTCGATGAGTCGTTTGGCGATCAGGGGACGTGCGATGGAAGTACCCAACAGGTACTCGCCTTCATAGACGGTATTGGCGCGAAACATCGGGAACACGAAATCACGCACGAACTCTTCGCGCAGGTCATCGATGTAGATTTCTTTGACGCCCATGGCTTGCGCCTTGGCGCGTGCTGGCTCGACTTCTTCGCCCTGACCCAGGTCAGCGGTGAAGGTCACCACCTCGCAGTTGTACGTATCTTGCAGCCACTTGAGGATTACCGAAGTATCCAGGCCACCGGAATACGCGAGAACTACCTTGTTTACGTCCGCCATGCCATCACTCCAACGCGTTGTACGGAAAACCGACGAGTTTACCGTTCACGCGCGGGAATTTACAGTGTCGCGACAGCTTCTGACGACAAAGCGACAGATTCTGTCAGTCAGACGACTTCGCTGCCCGTCGTCAAGAGGCCTTGGCGGGGGCCGCGCTTGCCGCTGTGGCGGGCGCAGCGCCTGGGGTTGGCGTGGCGGCAGGTGCTGGCAGTGGGGCCGGCGTCGGCGCAGGTGCAGCGGATTGCGTCACGGCCGGGGTCTGCTGCGCCACACGCTCCAGGTGAATGTTCACCCGGCGGTTGCGCGCGCGATTGGCGTTGTTGGTGTTGGGCGCCAGCGGGTACTGCTCGCCGTGGAAGCGCAGGGTGATCTGTTCTTCCGGAATGCCCTGGGCCTTGAGGTAGTCCATGACGGACAGCGCACGACGCCGCGACAGGTCGCGGTTGGTCAACCGGTTGCCGCTGTTGTCGGAATGGCCGTCGAGTTCAACATGGTTGACCGTCGGATCAACCTTCATATAAGCCAGCACAGTGTCCAGCTTGCGCCTGGCCGTAGCGTCCAGCTCGATGCCGCCACCCGGGAAACCGATCTCGGACTGCCGCACTTGCTCGAAATTCATCGGCAACAGCTTCGCGGTACAGACCTGGAAGTCACCATAGGCTTTGCTGAATTTGACCGGCAACAGCCTGACTTCCATCGCGCCGCCGCCATCTCGCAGGGTGTGACGAATCATCGGGCTGCGACCTTCCATCAAACCCGCGATCAGCCGCGTGGCCTGGGCCTGGTTGGTATTGAAAGGAATCTCGCCGTTGCCGACTTTCACTGCGCCAAGATTGAGATCTCCGCGACCCGGCTGCCACGGCGCCGCCGCGGCAATCAACGTGGCCGAGCCGGACGAAAGGCTGTAGCCATTTGCCTTCAGCCGAAACGTCGGTTGCTCGCCCGCGCGTCGCACGAATTCGCCCGCACCGAAATCGGCGATCGGTTGAGTCAGTCTGCACTCGAACTGGTCGCCTTCCACCTTCCACTCAATATTCTCCAGACGCGTCTGGAAGGTGAGCGCCACGGCCGGCAGGCTGGCAAACGCGCTGAGCAGGGCTAGATATCGCTGGCGCACGGGAGGCTCCACTAAATTCACGTGTAACAAGATTTATGACTTACACGTGGCTATCGGTAACTTCCCGCAAAACTTGATAGCGAGTGCCTGGAGGAGTCTTTTCCGGTAGCATTCCCAGCGAGTTTGACCCGCCTGGAATCCCCAATGTCCGAACGCCTGACCCTCCTGCGCCCCGACGACTGGCATATCCATCTTCGAGATGGCGCTGTTTTGCCCCACACCGTCGCCGACGTAGCGCGCACCTTTGGCCGCGCGATCATCATGCCGAACCTCGTGCCCCCGGTACGCAACGCGGAGCAAGCGGACGCCTATCGTCAGCGCATCCTCGCTGCACGTCCACAAGGCAGCCGCTTCGAGCCGCTCATGGTGCTTTACCTCACTGACCTGACGCAGCCCGAAGAGATTCGCGCCGCGAAGGCCAGTGGCTTCGTGTATGCCGCCAAGTTGTACCCGGCAGGCGCGACGACCAATTCCGATTCGGGTGTCACCAGCGTCGACAAGATCTTCCCGGTGCTCGAGGCGATGGCTGAGGTGGGCTTGCCGCTGCTCATCCACGGCGAAGTGACCCGCGGCGACATCGACGTGTTCGACCGTGAAAAGATTTTCATAGACGAGCACATGCGACGTGTCGTCGAGCGTTTTCCGACGCTGAAAGTGGTGTTCGAACACATCACCACCGCCGACGCCGTGCAGTTCGTCAATGAAGCTTCGGCCAATGTGGGCGCGACCATCACTGCCCACCATTTGCTGTACAACCGCAACCATATGCTGGTCGGCGGCATTCGCCCTCACTTCTATTGCCTGCCGATTCTCAAGCGCAACACCCACCAGGTTGCCCTGCTCGATGCCGCCACCAGCGGCAGCAGCAAGTTCTTCCTCGGTACGGACTCCGCGCCCCACGCGCAGCACGCGAAAGAAGCGGCGTGCGGTTGTGCCGGCTGCTACACCGCATTCGCCGCCATCGAGCTTTACGCCGAGGCGTTCGAATCACGCAACGCGCTGGACAAGCTGGAAGGCTTCGCCAGTTTGCACGGCCCGGCGTTCTATGGCCTGCCGGCCAACACCGACACCATTACCCTGGTTCGTGACGAGTGGACGGCCCCCGCCAGCCTGCCGTTTGGCGAGCTTTCTGTTATCCCGCTGCGCGCCGGTGAAAAACTGCGCTGGCGCCTGCTGGAGGAACACGCGTGAGTGAAGATCATTACGAAGACGAGCAAGAAGGCTCCGGTGGCGGCACTGGCTCCCGGCACCCGATGGCTGCCCGTTTTCGCGGTTACCTGCCCGTTGTGGTTGACGTAGAAACTGGCGGGTTCAATTGCGCCACTGATGCGTTGCTGGAGATCGCCGCCACCACCATCGGCATGGACGACAAAGGCTTTGTCTTCCCGGACCACACCTATTTCTTCCGCGTCGAACCGTTCGAGGGCGCCAACGTGGAAGCCGCGGCGCTGGAGTTCACCGGCATCAAGCTGGATCACCCGCTGCGCATGGCCGTGAGTGAAGAGACCGCGCTGACTGACATCTTCCGCGGCATCCGCAAGGCGCTGAAAGCCAACGGCTGCAAGCGTGCGATCCTGGTCGGCCACAACGCCAGTTTCGACCTGGGCTTTCTCAACGCAGCGGTCGCGCGGCTGGACATGAAGCGCAATCCGTTTCACCCGTTCTCCAGCTTCGACACCGCGACGCTGGCGGGCCTTGCGTACGGCCAGACTGTCCTGGCCAAAGCCTGCCAGTCGGCGGACATCGATTTCGACGGTCGCGAGGCCCACTCGGCCCGTTACGACACCGAGAAGACTGCCGAGCTGTTCTGCGGCATCGTCAACCGCTGGAAAGAAATGGGCGGCTGGCACGACTTCGACAACTGAGTCGATGCCGTTGCGCAATAAACGAACCGGCCCAAGTGGCCGGTTTTTTTATGGGTGGGGATCGGCAGGCAGTGATCGGCTCAAAATCCGTCAGCGCCCCGACTGGCCCCTTCCCGGCTAAAGCCGGTCCCACTAAAAGCAGGGCGTGCATTCAGCGAGATCGGCGGCGCCCCCCTGTAGGACCGGCTTCAGCCGGGAAGCTCTTGATCTGCTTCTGATCTGCTTCTGATCTGCTTCTGATCTGCCTTTGATCTTCATACGCAAAAAGCCCAGACACCGCAGAACGCGACTTGGGTGCAGGCTGAACGCAGGTTTCGCGGAGTGGGCCGAGCGGCATGGATGCCGCGAGAGCCGCCCCCCGCCATGGATGGCGGATGGCGGCGGGCCCACGGAGCGAGACCGGAGTGAAGGTATTCCGACGAAGGAGGAACCCAACCAGGAGCAGGGCCTTTTTGGTTACTTTTTCGGCTCTTGGAAAAAGTGACCCGCCGTAAGGGCGGAACCGTAATCAGCACCACCGCCGATAATGGATATACACACAACCCTCACAAGCGATCATGCCTATCGCCGCAGCCGACCACTCATCGGTAGCCACGCGAAGAAGCCTGAGTAGTTTTGACAAGCATTCTCATTAACATTAGTATCCCTCGCATTGAGCCAATCACTCAGCGACGGTTTCTTATATGTATGTCTGCCTCTGCCAAGGTGTTACCGACGGACAAATCCGTGAAGCAATCATGGAAGGATGCTGCAGCTACCGTGACGTCCGCGAGACCCTCGGTGTCGCCAGCAAGTGTGGGAAATGTGCCTGCCTGGCCAAGGAAGTGGTGCGTGAAACCCTGACCGAGCTCCAAACCAGCCACGCCGCCCTCGCCTATCCTGCAGAATTTTCAGCTGCCTGAATAATCGCATTCAAACAAAACCGGACACTGTCCGGTTTTTTTATGCCTTTAATTCAATCGCTTAGCGACAAGATGCGGAACACAAACATTCTTATTCCTATTTATTTTCACTTATTATTCAATAACTTAGGTTTGACAGAGTTATAGAGGGGGCTCAGACTTGCCGCCTGTATTACCTATACCTTCGACAGGACCCGATCATGAAAGGCGACATCACAGTCATCCAGCATCTCAACAAGATCCTCGGTAACGAGCTGGTCGCGATCAATCAGTACTTCCTGCATGCGCGCATGTACGAAGACTGGGGCCTGAACAAGTTGGGCAAACACGAGTACCACGAATCCATCGACGAGATGAAACACGCTGACAAACTGATCAAGCGCATCCTGTTTCTGGAAGGCCTCCCGAACC
The DNA here is from genome assembly GCF_053903055.1 of Pseudomonas sp. AK106. Classification (NCBI taxonomy): domain Bacteria; kingdom Pseudomonadati; phylum Pseudomonadota; class Gammaproteobacteria; order Pseudomonadales; family Pseudomonadaceae; genus Pseudomonas; species Pseudomonas sp. AK106. The sequence continues at coordinate 1,323,804 of NZ_CP096426.1, read as the reverse complement.
TGCAAGACCTGGGCAAGATCCTCATCGGCGAACACACCAAGGAAATGCTGGAGTGTGACCTGCGCATCGAGCGCAAGGGCCACGCCGATCTGAAAGCCGCCATCGCCCACTGCGAAACCGTCGGTGACTTCGGCAGCCGCGAGATGCTGGAAGACATTCTGGAATCGGAAGAAGAACACATCGACTGGCTGGAAACCCAGCTGGGCCTGATCGACAAGGTCGGCATCGAGAACTACCTGCAGTCTCAGATGGGCGAAGAGGGCTGATTCTCGTCCCTGACACCGCCCAATAAAAAGCCCCGCTTCTCGGCAGAGAGCGGGGCTTTTTTACGACTGCCGAAATCAGGCAGTGGCGTTTTTCGCAACAGCGGCTTTCACCAGTTCCTGCAGCGAACCGTCAGCCTGCATTTCAGTGATGATGTCGCTACCGCCGACCAGCTCACCACCGACCCACAGCTGCGGGAACGTTGGCCAGTTGGCGTACTTCGGCAGGTTGGCGCGGATTTCCGGGTTCTGCAGGATATCGACGTACGCGAACTTTTCGCCACACGCCATCAGTGCCTGAGAAGCCTTGGCCGAAAAGCCACACTGCGGGGCATTCGGAGCACCTTTCATGTAGAGCAGAACGGTGTTGCTGGCAATCTGGTCTTTGATCGTTTCGATAATATCCATGGAGCACCTCGGCTAAACTTTACGACTGTATGTGTCGACACGGTGGCGCATTCTAAACGATTCCCGAGCATAACGCTCGGTCTTGGCCTTGACCGCCCCCATGACCGTCATGCCGCCGCAACCGTAACCGGCACCCCGTTCAGCACGGCGTTCCCGGAAATGCCATCCAGCGCACGCTCGTCAGTCAGGTCATTCGCGCTTTCACCTGGCTGAGCCGTCGCGATGTCCATTCTCACGCCCGGACGACCGTGGCCCCAGCCGTGGGGCAGGCTTACGACGCCGGGCATCATCTCGATGCTGCCCATCACTTCTACCTCAATGACGCCTACCCGCGAACTGACCCTGACCCGCTGTCCGTCCATCAACCCTCGGCTGAGCAAGTCGTCGGGGTGCATCAACAACTGATGCCGCGGCTTGCCTTTCACCAGACGATGGAAGTTGTGCATCCATGAATTATTGCTGCGGACGTGGCGCCGACCGATGAGCATCAGGCCACCGGCCTGGGGCGCAGGCTCCCCGGCAAAACGGGCCAGGTCAGCGAGAATCACGGGCGGGGCGGCCTGTACCCGCTGGTTGACGGTTTTAAGACGCTTGGCGAGGTTGGGCTTGAGCGGCCCCAGGTCCAGGCCGTGGGGGTACTGCGCGAGTGTCTCCAGCGACAATTTGAGCGGCGAAGCATCACCATACAGCCCGGCCCGCAGACCGCGATCGACCATCTGCGCAGGCGGCATCGTCGGTTTCAATTCGCGCCCGGTTTTCAGTGCGAACGCCTGGGCGAGGCCGACGAAGATTTCCCAGTCGTGCAGCGCACCCTCGGGCTTGGCAAGAATCGCACGGTTGAATCGGGTGACGTTGCGCACGGCGAACATGTTGAACGTGGTGTCGTAGTGGTCATTTTCCAGCGCAGACGTCGACGGCAGGATGAGGTCCGCGTGCCGTGTGGTTTCGTTGATGTACAAATCGACGCTGACCATGAACTCCAGCCCTTCGAGCGCGGTGTCAAGCTGACGGCCGTTCGGTGTCGACAACACCGGGTTGCCCGCCACGGTAATCAGCGCCTTGATCTGGCCCTCCCCCGGGGTCAGCATTTCCTCGGCCAGCGCAGAGACCGGCAGCTCGCCGCCGTATTCCGGCAGTTGCGAAACGCGGCTCTGCCAGCGGTTGAAGCTGCCGCCGGAGGTCGACGCCACCAGATCCAGCGCCGGCTCGGTGCACAGCGCACCGCCTGGCCGATCGAGATTGCCGGTGACCAGGTTGATCAGTTGTACCAGCCAGTGGCACAGCGTGCCGAACGCCTGGGTGGAAATGCCCATGCGCCCGTAGCACACGCCGCGTTCGGCGGCGGCGAAGTCCCGTGCGAGCTGCCTGATCTGCTCGGCAGGCACGCCGCATCGAGGGCTCATGGCGTCGGCGGTCATCTCGCTGACGGCCGCGCGGACGTCCTCCAGGCCATCCACGGCAAGATGGCTGTCGCGGGTCAGGCCTTCTGCAAACAAGGTGTGCAACAAGCCGAACAGAAACGCCGCATCCCCGCCCGGGCGGATAAACAGGTGCTGGTCGGCTATTGCTGCGGTTTCGCTGCGGCGCGGATCGACCACAACGACTTTGCCGCCGCGGGCCTGGATCGCCTTCAGACGCTTCTCGACGTCGGGCACGGTCATGATGCTGCCGTTGGACGCCAGCGGATTACCGCCGAGGATGAGCATGAAATCGGTGTGGTCAATGTCGGCGATGGGCAGCAGCAGGCCGTGGCCGTACATCAAATGACTGGTCAGGTGGTGTGGCAACTGGTCCACGGAGGTTGCGGAGTAGCGGTTACGGGTTTTCAGCAGCCCGAGAAAATAATTGCTGTGGGTCATCAGCCCATAGTTATGCACGCTGGGGTTGCCCTGATAGACCGCCACCGCGTTTTGCCCATGACGCGCCTGAATGCCGGCCAGGCGCTCGGCGATCAGATCAAACGCGGCCTGCCACTCGATCGGCTGCCAGTCGTTGCCGATACGCTGCATGGGCTGCCGGAGCCGATCGGGGTCATTCTGGATGTCTTGCAGCGCGACGGCTTTGGGGCAGATATGCCCGCGACTGAAGGTGTCCTGCGCATCGCCCTTGATCGAGGTGATCAGGGTGCTGGCATCGTCCTGCAGGGTGGTTTCGAGGGTGAGGCCGCAAATCGCCTCGCACAGGTGACAGGCACGGTGGTGGAGAGTCTTGGTCATCGCCAGTCTCGAGTTTTTATAGGGCGATCAAGCGATCGCGGATACAAAACTATGGGACCTGTCCGGGAGATGCGCCAGAAATGTCAGTGCCGTGAATCGGGCGGCATCAGGCGAGCCGATAGCTCACCCGATGAAGAACACGCGACTCAGGAAGCGGTGCCACCGATGGGCGTGACCACCTTGCGCTGCATCTGCACCTCATGAACCGTTTCGATCTGTTCCTGAGACACCTGAATGCCGGTGAGTTCGCCGATCAGCCGCCAGTGTTCGTCGAGTCCGGCGCTGATGGTTGCCATGCGATCGATCATCCGGCGCCCCGCAGAACGGGTCACTTCGTCTTCGCTGCGCATCAGTTCGAACGACATCGACGTCATGGACGCCGTGAGGTGCGTAAGGGTTCGAGCCGTAAGCCCGAGTAGTTCCGTCAGTTGTTGCTCTTTTGAATCCATTCCCCACCTCTTTTGGAGGACATAAGCCGCCTTTATAACCCACGCCGATGGTTTAGGAAACGTCCGGGTCTCCGCGGCGTGAAGCATGTCGCATAAGGCTGCACAGTGGTTTGCGACTGTTACGAATCAGACAGTAATCGCGGCGACGCCAAAGAGCGTTACAAGCGAGCTGTCTGATCAGGACTAATGCGATGGCGAATGGCCTGCGCAGAAACATGACTGTAGCACTTCGTTACATGAAAAGCGTCCTGCGAACGCCGCTTTCAGGCTACCGAACGTCCGACGACGATTTTCCGTCACGGCGGGCCTTGGCATCAGGCGACATTTTCTTATACCCTCGCGCCTTCCCTATTCGTCGCCCCGTGCGGCTTTCGCCGCAGGTCTCGCCCGTTTTTCCGAAAAACCCGGCTTTGAGGATCTGCGGTCTGTTGCAGACAAGGTAGTTAATGATGAGCGCAAGGCACTTTCTCTCGATGATGGACTACACCCCCGCTGAGCTGGTCGGGGTGATTCGTCGCGGCGTTGAGCTGAAGGACCTGCGAAATCGAGGCGTGCTCTTCGAGCCATTGAAGGGCCGCATCCTGGCAATGATCTTCGAAAAATCCTCGACCCGGACCCGTGTCTCGTTCGAAGCCGGGATGATCCAGCTGGGCGGCCAGGCCATCTTCCTCTCCCCTCGGGACACCCAGCTGGGCCGTGGCGAGCCGATTGCCGATGGCGCACGGGTCATGTCGCGGATGGTCGATGCGGTGATGATCCGCACCTTCGCCCACAGCAACCTCACCGAATTCGCCGCCCATTCCCGCGTACCGGTGATCAACGGCCTGTCCGATGACCTTCACCCCTGCCAGTTGCTGGCCGACATGCAAACGTTCCTCGAACACCGCGGCTCCATTCAGGGCAAGACCGTGGCGTGGATCGGCGATGGCAACAACATGTGCAACAGCTATATAGAAGCCGCGATTCAGTTCGACTTTCAGTTGCGTGTTGCGTGTCCGGAAGGCTACGAACCCAGCGCGCATTACCTGGCTCTGGCGGGCGATCGCGTGACATTGATCCGCGATCCCCACGAAGCGGTGAAAGGCGCGCACCTGGTCTCAACCGATGTGTGGACGTCCATGGGTCAGGAAGAAGAAGCCGCCAAGCGTCTGGCCCTGTTCAAACCTTTCCAGGTCACTCGCGAGATGCTCGACCGCGCTGCTGACGATGTGATTTTCATGCACTGCCTGCCGGCGCACCGTGGTGAAGAGATCAGCGAGGACCTGCTGGATGACCCGCGCTCGGTGGCGTGGGATCAGGCGGAGAACCGGCTGCATGCGCAAAAAGCCCTGCTGGAATTCCTCGTCGCTCCTGCCTTCGCTGCCCCATGAGTCAGCCCCTGCTGCTGACGCTGCATGACCTCGCCTGCGGTTATCAGGACCAACGCGTGGTGCAGCACCTCAATCTGCACCTGAACGCCGGCGACATCGGTTGCCTGTTGGGTTCCTCCGGCTGCGGCAAGACCACTACCTTGCGCGCCATCGCCGGTTTCGAACCGGTGCACAAGGGCGAGATCACCCTGGCGGGTAACGTCATTTCCCGACCCGGGTTTACCCTGGCCCCGGAGAAGCGCCGGATCGGCATGGTGTTTCAGGACTATGCCCTGTTCCCCCACCTCACCGTGGCCGACAACATCGCCTTCGGCATCCGCAATCATCCGCGCCAGAAGCAGGTGGTTCAGGAAATGCTGGAGCTGGTCAATCTCGGCGCGCTGGGCACGCGTCATCCCCATGAGCTTTCCGGTGGACAGCAGCAGCGTGTGGCGCTGGCCCGCGCACTTGCCCCTGAGCCGCAGTTGCTGCTGCTCGATGAACCGTTTTCGAACCTGGATGGCGAGTTGCGACGGCGCCTGAGCCATGAGGTGCGCGACATTCTCAAGGCCCGGGGCACCAGCGCGATTCTGGTGACCCACGACCAGGAAGAGGCTTTTGCCGTAAGCGACCACGTCGGCGTGTTCAAAGACGGGCGGCTGGAGCAGTGGGATACGCCCTACAACCTCTATCACGAGCCGGCGACGCCTTATGTCGCCAGTTTCGTCGGTCAGGGTTATTTCATTCGCGGGCAACTGATCGATGCCGAATCGGTGCAGACCGAGTTGGGTGTGCTGCGCGGCAATCGCGCCTATGCCGGCGCGCCAGGCACTCCGATGGATGTCCTGCTGCGCCCTGATGACATTGTTTATGCGCCCGACGGCCCGATAAAGGCCCGCGTGGCGAGCCTGAATTTTCAGGGCGCGGCGACCCTGTACCGCCTGCAGTTGCCGACGGGCACGCAACTGGAGGCGTTGTTCCCCAGCCATGTGGATCTGCGCGCCGGTGATCAGGTCGGCTTCACGGTGTCAGCCGAGCATCTGGTGCTGTTTCCGGCCTCGGGCAGCGTGCCGGTGCATCGGAGCGTTCCGGTGCATCGGGACGTGGTGATCTGAGGGCCTGTCGTTCTCGACCAGGCACTTTCAGCCCGATATCGACTAACTCAGTATCAACGCGCCGCTGGCGACCAGCGTCGCGTGCCCGCCGATTTTCACGCGCTCCCCCTCAAGCCGGCAGAACAGCTCCCCTCCCCGCGTCGACGCCTGATAGCCCGTCAGGCTGAACTTGTTCAGCCGGGCCGACCAGTAGGGAATCAGGCTGCAGTGCGTCGAGCCCGTGACCGGGTCTTCATTGATGCCGATGCCCGGCGCAAAGTAGCGCGACACAAAATCGTAGCGCTCGCCGTCACCTTTTGCGGTCACGATCACGCCGGGCCACGGCAAACGCGCGAGGGCGGCGAAGTCAGGCTTGCAATCGCGAACGGCCTGCTCGGACTCCAGCACCACCAGCAATTCCGCAGCGCTCAGCACGTCGACGACGGCAACCCCAAGGGCGCGTTCGATTTCCACCGTCACACCCTGCTCGGCGGGCGGCATGGACGGAAAGTCCAGGACCAGCCGATTGCCCTCGCGGCTCACGCTCAACTCGCCGGATTTGCCAGTGAAGTGGATAACCTCGGCCTTCTCGCCGTATTTCTCGAACAGCACGAAGGCGCTGGCCAGGGTCGCATGTCCGCACAACGGCACTTCATGGGTCGGTGTGAACCAGCGTATGTGCCAGCCCGGTGCTTCACGGACCAAAAACGCGGTCTCCGACAGATTGTGCTCTGAGGCAATCTGCTGCATCAATTGATCGGAAAGCCAGGCGTCCAGGCGGTAGACCATTGCCGGGTTGCCTGAGAACGGGCGGTCGGTGAAGGCGTCGACCTGATGGAATTCAAGCTTCATGGAAGGCATCCCCGAGTAAAGAAACGCGGCAACCCGTTCCGGGCGCTGCGGGTCTGCGGTCAGTGTCACCGCATGAAAGAGTCTGGCATTTCCGGTAAACCCGGCGAATCATTCCCGGCCGATCCGGGCAAAGCTCGCACCGGTGTGTTGTGCAAGTACGGCGGCGGGCAGTTCGACTTCGAGCCCTCGTCGACCGGCGCTGACAAAAATCGTCGCGAACGGTTGAGCGGACTCATCAATGAAGGTGCGCAGCCTTTTCTTCTGCCCCAGCGGGCTGATCCCGCCCAGTAGATAGCCGGTGGCACGCTGGGCGGCGGCCGGGTCAGCCATTTCGGCCTTCTTGGCGCCGGCGGCATGGGCCAGGGCCTTCAGGTCCAGCGAGCCCACCACCGGAACGACCGCCACCAGCAGCTCGCCTTTTTCGGTGCTGGCCAGCAGCGTCTTGAACACCTGAGCGGGGGCCAGATCGAGCTTTTCTGCCGCTTCCAGGCCATACGATGCGGCCTTGGGATCATGCTCGTAACTGTGGACGCGATGTTCGGCGCGAACCTTTTTCAGTAAATCCAATGCAGGGGTCATGCAGTGCTCCAGACAACCAGACACTTTATTGTTTGCTGCCGATACTTTAGGCCATTGGTTATCGAAATGCCTGCATTCGAGAAGGACTTATCCACTAATATCGGCGTCTTGGAACATTCATCGATAAGGTTCGCTTTCGACCTTTGACAAGGTTCGTTTACGTCTATATTTTTTCGAATACGAATATCTCGCTTGCTTCCTTGACGCCATCCCGGTATTCAGTGCGCAAAGGCACTGAGCACTGGCAACACAACGGACGGCCGTTTCCGGAAACTCGCTACATCACCAGGCATTCACCATGACCGACACCGAAAATAAGAATTACATCATCGCTCTGGATCAAGGCACCACCAGCTCCCGCGCCATCATTTTTGACCGCGACGCCAATGTGGTCAGCAGCGCCCAGAGTGAGTTCGTTCAGCATTACCCCCAGCCTGGCTGGGTCGAGCACGATCCGATGGAGATCTTCGCGACCCAGACCGCGTGCATGACCAAGGTCCTGGCCCAGGCGAATCTGCATCACAACCAGATCGCCGCGATCGGTATCACCAACCAGCGCGAAACCACGGTGGTCTGGGAAAAGGACACCGGTCGGCCGATCTACAACGCCGTGGTCTGGCAATGCCGCCGCAGCACCGAGATCTGCCAGCAACTCAAGCGTGACGGTCTGGAAGACTACATCCGCGACACCACCGGTCTGGTCATCGATCCCTACTTTTCCGGCAGCAAACTGAAGTGGATTCTCGATCACGTTGAGGGCAGCCGTGAGCGCGCCCGCCGTGGCGAGTTGCTGTTCGGCACCGTCGACAGCTGGCTGATCTGGAAATTTACCGGCGGCAAGGTGCACGTCACTGACTACACCAACGCCTCGCGCACGATGATGTTCAACATCCATACGCTGGAATGGGATCAGCGCATGCTCGACGTGCTCGACGTGCCCCGGGAAATGTTGCCGGAGGTCAAGTCGTCATCAGAAGTCTATGGCCACAGCAAAAGCGGCATCCCCATCGCCGGGATCGCCGGGGATCAGCAATCGGCGTTGTTCGGCCAGATGTGCGTCGAGCCGGGTCAGGCGAAGAACACCTACGGCACCGGCTGCTTCCTGCTGATGAACACGGGCAAGAAAGCCGTCAAATCCAATCACGGTCTGTTGACCACCATCGGCTGCGGTCCGCGCGGTGAAGTGGCATACGCACTGGAGGGCGCGGTGTTCAACGGCGGCTCCACCGTGCAGTGGCTGCGCGACGAGCTGAAAATCGTCAACGACTCCATGGACACCGAATACTTCGCCACCAAAGTGAAGAACAGCAATGGCGTCTATCTGGTGCCTGCGTTCACCGGTCTGGGCGCGCCCTACTGGGACCCGTATGCACGGGGCGCCTTGTTCGGCCTGACCCGTGGCGTGAAGGTCGATCACATCATTCGGGCCGCGCTGGAGTCCATCGCCTACCAGACCCGCGATGTGCTCGACGCCATGCAACAGGATGCCGGCGAGCCGCTCAAGGCCCTTCGCGTTGACGGCGGCGCAGTGGCGAACAACTTCCTCATGCAGTTCCAGGCCGACATTCTCGGCACGCCGGTGGAGCGCCCGAAAATGCGCGAAACCACCGCGTTGGGCGCGGCCTATCTGGCAGGTCTCGCGATCGGATTCTGGAGCGGGCTCGACGAGCTGAGGGGCAAAGCGGTCATCGAGCGCAAGTTCGAGCCGCAATGCGATGACGCCGAGAAGGAAAAACTCTACGCCGGCTGGCGCAAGGCGGTGGACCGCACGCGCGACTGGGAACCCCACGAAGAGGTCGAATAAGCGCGATCCCGGACGGGGCGTCAGAGGCATTTTTTCCGGCTGACAGGTAATGGCTGCCTGCGGCATCATGGGCGCCCGTGCCCGAAGGATAAAAAATGAATCTGCCACCCCGTCAACAGCAGATCCTCGAGCTGGTCCGCGAGCGCGGCTACGTCAGCATTGAGGAAATGGCGCAGCTGTTCGTCGTGACCCCGCAAACCATCCGCCGCGACATCAATCAGCTCGCGGAAATGAATCTCCTGCGTCGCTACCACGGCGGCGCGGCCTACGATTCCAGCATCGAAAACACTGCCTACGCCATGCGCGCCGATCAGATGCGCGATGAGAAGCAGCGCATCGCCGAGGCCATCGCCGCACAGATCCCGGATCACGCGTCGCTGTTCATCAACATCGGCACCACCACCGAATCCATTGCCCGCGCGCTGCTCAACCATAACCACCTGAAGATCATCACCAACAACCTGCACGTGGCGTCGATTCTCAGCGGCAAAGACGACTTCGAAGTGCTGCTGGCCGGCGGCAATGTGCGCCGCGATGGCGGCGTGGTCGGCCAGGCGAGCGTGGATTTCATCACGCAGTTCAAGGTCGATTTTGCGCTGGTGGGCATCAGCGGTATCGACGAGGACGGCAGCCTGCTGGATTTCGACTATCAGGAAGTGCGCGTTTCCCAGGCGATCATCGCCAACGCGCGTCAGGTGATTCTGGCAGCGGACTCCAGCAAGTTCGGCCGCAACGCGATGGTTCGCCTGGGACCGATCACGTTGATCGACTGCCTGGTGACGGACCAGACGCCCGTGCCAGCGCTGTCGCAACTGCTGACCCTGAACAAGATTCGGCTGGAAGTGGTTTAACCCCGATCCATGAGCGAGCGCGATTCCGGCGCTCGCCTCACCTCCGATGTTCGCTTTTGTTCCTTTCCCTTTTCTCTGATCAGTATTTTCAATGAATACTGAGTGGCTGTGTTCGCCTTATTGCGCTACTATTTTCGGAAATGAACATAAATGTTCGAATTCGCCCTCCCAGTAGCGCAACATTCGAACGCGATCGAACACTCAGGAGGCCCCGATGGCCCAGTCCAGTTTGCCGACCCCACCCCTTTCCGAGGTCTACGACGTTGCCGTGATCGGTGGTGGCATCAATGGTGTCGGCATCGCGGCAGACGCATCGGGCCGGGGCCTTTCAGTCTTTCTCTGCGAGAAGGACGACCTCGCCAGCCACACCTCTTCGGCCAGCAGCAAGCTGATCCACGGTGGCCTACGTTACCTTGAGCATTACGAATTCCGTCTGGTTCGCGAAGCGCTGGCCGAACGTGAAGTGCTCCTGGAAAAAGCACCGCACATCGTCAAGCCGATGCGCTTCGTATTGCCCCACCGTCCGCACCTGCGCCCCGCGTGGATGATCCGCGCCGGGCTGTTCCTGTATGACCACCTTGGCAAACGCGAGAAGCTGGCAGGCTCGAAAAGCATTCGCTTTGGCGCCAACAGCCCATTGAACAGCTCGATTACCAAAGGCTTCGAATACTCAGATTGCTGGGTTGACGATGCACGTCTGGTCGTCCTCAACGCCATGGCCGCCCGTGAAAAAGGCGCGCACATCCATACCCAGACCCGCTGCCTGGGCGCCCATCGCAGCGGCGGCGTGTGGCACATGAACATGGAGCGTGCGGATGGCAGTCAGTTTTCCATTCGCGCCAAAGCCTTGGTGAATGCGGCGGGTCCATGGGTTGCCAAGTTCATTCGTGAAGATCTGAAGCTCGAATCGCAGTACGGCATTCGCCTGATTCAGGGCAGCCACTTGATCGTGCCGAAACTGTACGAAGGTGAAAACGCCTTCATTCTGCAGAACGAAGATCAGCGCATCGTGTTCGCCATTCCGTACCTGGAACGCTTCACCATCATTGGTACGACGGACCGCGAATATTCTGACGACCCGGGCAAAGTAGCGATCACCGAAGGCGAGACCGATTACCTGCTGAAGATCGTGAATGATCACTTCAAGAAGCAACTCAGCCGCGCCGACATTCTGAGCACGTGGTCAGGCGTGCGGCCGCTGTGCAATGACGAGTCGGACAACCCGTCGGCGATCACCCGCGACTACACCCTTTCGCTGTCGGGCAGCGCCCAAGAGGCGCCGATCCTGTCCGTGTTCGGCGGCAAGCTGACGACCTACCGCAAACTGGCGGAGTCGGCGATGCAGCAACTGGCGCCGTTCTTCCCGCAGATGAAGCCAAGCTGGACCGCGAAAGCCAGCCTCCCGGGCGGTGAGAGCATGACCACGCCTCAGGCACTGGCCGCCGAGCTGCAGCAGCGTTGTGCATGGCTGCCGGCCGAAATCGCCAAGCGCTGGGCCATTACCTATGGCTCACGCAGCTGGCGCATCGTGGAGGGCGTTCAGACGCTGGGCGAAATGGGCGAACACTTGGGCGGCGGTCTGTACAGCCGCGAAGTGGACTACCTGTGCAGTGAGGAATGGGCGACCAAGGCCCAGGACATTCTGTGGCGCCGGACCAAGCTGGGTCTGTTCACCACCGACGAAGAGCATCAGAAGGTTCAGGCGTACCTGGGCAACGAGGCACGCAGCAACGGGGCCGTTGAGCGTATTGAATGGCCCGTGTCGGCGCCAAAGATTCACGCATAATCTGCCAGATCCAATTCCCGGCTGAAGCCGGTCCCATGGAATCACCGCGATTCTGTTGGACCGGCTTTAGCCGGGAAAGCGTCAGACAGCACACCGCAAAACCATCTGCCTCAACACGCCCCACCCCGCCGCTATCATTCGGATTCCCGAACATCTCGCCCCACCCGATTCGGAATCCCGGACGGCCGATCCGCCTCGCCCACTTCCCTCCTCCATAAATAGCCAACACTTTCATACCCTTAGCTTCGGTCACCTCTCTGGCATGACTCATGCTCTACACTCTTGCACGATTGCTTCGATGTAGCGTGTCGCCTGACTGGGCCGCCGTTGAAGCGCTCTGAAACGATAGGGCCGTCCAACACCGGCCCAATAAAAAAAACAATGTCGAGGAAAAACAGATGCGCATCGTTCCCCAACTCCTGGGCGCAGCCATTGCTGCCGCTCTGATCACCACCCCCGTTTTCGCCGCCGAACTCACCGGCACGCTTAAAAAAATCAAAGAGTCCGGCACCATCACCCTCGGTCACCGCGACTCCTCCATTCCTTTTTCCTATATCGCTGATGCTTCCGGCGTGCCAGTGGGTTACTCCGCTGACATCCAGCTGAAGATCGTCGAAGCGATCAAGAAAGACCTGGACATGCCTGATCTGAAGGTCAAGTACAACCTGGTCACTTCCCAGACCCGCATCCCGCTGGTCCAGAACGGCACCGTCGACGTCGAATGTGGTTCGACCACCAACAACGCCGAGCGCGCCCAGCAAGTCGACTTCTCCGTCGGCATTTTCGAAATCGGCACGCGTCTGCTGAGCAAAGCTGACTCGTCCTACAAAGACTTCAATGACCTCAAGGGCAAGAACGTCGTGACCACGGCGGGCACCACGTCCGAGCGCCTCCTCAAGGCGATGAACGCTGACAAACAGATGGGCATGAACGTGATTTCGGCCAAGGACCACGGCGAGTCGTTCCAGATGCTGGAATCGGGCCGCGCCGTTGCCTTCATGATGGACGACGCCCTGCTTGCAGGCGAAATGGCCAAGGCCAAGAAGCCGACCGACTGGGCCGTTACCGGCACCCCTCAGTCCTACGAAATCTACGGTTGCATGGTTCGCAAGGAAGACCCTGCGTTCAAGAAAGCCGTCGACGACGCCATCGTTGCGACCTACAAATCGGGCGAGATCAACAAGATCTACGACAAGTGGTTCACCCAGCCGATTCCACCAAAAGGCCTGAACCTGATGTTCCCGATGAGCGAACAGCTCAAAGCGCTGATCGCCAACCCGAACGACAAGCCGGCGCCGGACAAGAAGGCCTGAGTCCTTCGCTCCGCCATTCTGACAACGTGAAAAGCCTGACTTCCGGAGACGCCCTGCGTTTCCGGAAGCCGCTACCTGGCGCGTGCGTGCATAACGATCGATAAGAGGGGAGACCCTGATGAACTACAACTGGGACTGGGGCGTGTTCTTCAAGTCCACGGGCGTCGGCAGCGAGACCTATCTGGACTGGTACATCACCGGGCTGGGCTGGACCATCGCCATTGCCGTTGCTGCCTGGATCATTGCGTTGCTGCTGGGCTCGGTGCTCGGGGTGATGCGCACGGTGCCCAACCGCATCGTTTCTTCAATTGCCGCGATTTACGTGGAAATTTTCCGTAACGTGCCACTGCTGGTGCAGCTGTTCATCTGGTACTTCCTCGTGCCGGATCTGCTGCCTGAGAACCTGCAGGAGTGGTACAAGCAAGACCTTAACCCGACGACTTCAGCGTTCCTGAGTGTTGTCGTGTGCCTCGGACTGTTCACCGCCGCACGTGTGTGCGAGCAAGTGCGCACCGGTATTCAGGCGCTGCCGGTGGGGCAGGAATCCGCTGCGCGCGCCATGGGTTTCAAGCTGCCGCAGATCTACTGGAACGTGCTGCTGCCCCAGGCGTACCGGATCATCATTCCGCCGCTCACCTCCGAATTCCTCAACGTGTTCAAGAACTCGTCCGTGGCGTCGCTGATCGGCCTGATGGAGTTGCTCGCGCAGACCAAACAGACCGCCGAGTTTTCCGCGAACCTGTTCGAAGCCTTCACCCTGGCGACGCTGATTTACTTCACCCTGAACATGAGCCTGATGCTGCTCATGCGCCTGGTCGAGAAGAAAGTAGCGGTGCCAGGCCTGATCTCCGTGGGAGGTAAATAATGGACTTCTCTGGAGTGATGCCTGCGATTCCGGGCATGTGGAACGGCATGCTCATGACCTTGCAGTTGATGGTCATGGGCATCGTGGGCGGCATCATCATCGGCACGATTCTGGCGCTGATGCGGTTGTCGTCGAACAAGCTGGCGTCACGTCTTGCCGGCGCCTACGTCAACTACTTCCGCTCGATCCCGCTGCTGCTGGTCATCACCTGGTTCTACCTGGCGGTGCCGTTCGTGCTGCGCTGGATCACCGGCGAAGACACGCCGATCGGCGCGTTCACCTCCTGCGTCGTGGCGTTCATGATGTTCGAGGCGGCCTACTTCTGTGAAATCGTGCGGGCCGGCGTGCAGTCGATTTCCCGCGGCCAGATGGGCGCCGCTCAGGCGCTGGGCATGACCTACGGCCAGATGATGCGCCTGATCATCCTGCCCCAGGCGTTCCGCAAGATGACCCCGCTGCTGTTGCAGCAGAGCATCATCCTGTTTCAGGACACCTCGCTGGTCTACACGGTCGGCCTGGTCGACTTCCTCAACTCGGCACGCTCCAGCGGCGACATCATCGGGCGCTCCAACGAGTTCCTGATTGTCGCCGGTCTGGTGTACTTCACGATCAGCTTCGCCGCGTCGCGCCTGGTCAAGTTCATGCAAAAAAGGTTAGCCGTATGATTTCCATCAAAAATATCAACAAGTGGTATGGGGACTTCCAGGTGCTGACCGATTGCAGCACGGAGGTCAAAAAAGGTGAAGTGATTGTGGTCTGCGGCCCGTCGGGCTCGGGCAAGTCCACGCTGATCAAATGCGTCAATGCGCTGGAGCCGTTTCAGAAAGGCGACATCGTGGTCGATGGCACCTCGATCGCCGACCCGAAAACCAATCTGCCGAAACTGCGTTCGCGCGTCGGCATGGTGTTCCAGCATTTCGAGCTGTTTCCGCACCTGACCATCACCGAAAACCTGACCATCGCGCAGATCAAGGTGCTGGGTCGCAGCAAGGAAGAGGCCACCAAAAAAGGCCTGCAACTGCTCGAACGTGTCGGCCTGTCGGACCATGCCCACAAACATCCGGGGCAACTGTCGGGCGGCCAGCAACAACGTGTGGCAATTGCCCGCGCGCTGGCCATGGACCCGGTGGTGATGCTGTTCGACGAACCGACCTCCGCGCTCGACCCGGAGATGGTCAACGAAGTGCTCGACGTGATGGTGCAACTGGCCCATGAAGGCATGACCATGATGTGCGTGACCCACGAAATGGGCTTCGCCCGCAAAGTGGCGGATCGGGTGATCTTCATGGACAAGGGCCAGATCGTCGAAGACTGCGAGAAGGAAGAGTTCTTCGGCGACGTCAACGCGCGCTCCGAGCGGGCTCAGCAATTCCTCAACAAAATCCTGCAGCACTAAAAAGCATTAGCCCTTCGAGGGCGTAAAAACCGCCGGCCGCCCGTTCATCCCTGATGAAACGGGCGGCTGGCCGGTCCAGGACGACTGTGATGAAATGCGACCCCCCTCTCTACCGCGCCGCGCCGCCATCACTCGCCGTGAAACCCCGACTGATTCGCCATCTGTTCGTGCCACCGCTGATCATCCTGCTGATGATTGCGCTGGGCTACGTCACGTATTTGTACAGCGAGAAGAATGCCATCAAGGCGTTGGGTGAAAACGGTCAGCGTCAGCTGGAGCTGCACGCGCGCACCGTCGAGAGCGAGATCAACAAGTACAATTACCTGCCCAGCGTGCTGGAGCTGGAATCCAATGTTTCCGACCTGCTCAACCATCCGTCTGCGGAGTTGCGTTCCAAGGTCAACGATTACCTCGAAGGCCTGAACCGGCGCAGCCGCAGTCGGGCCATCTATGTGCTGGACACCACCGGCCGGGTGCTGGCGACCAGCAACTGGCGCGACGCCGACAGTTACCTCGGCGAGGACTTGTCTTTCCGCGCCTATTATCAGGACGCGATTCGCGGTTTGCCGGGGCGCTTCTACGGCATCGGCAGCACCACCGGCGAGCCCGGTTATTACCTGGCCCACGGGCTGGAAGAGAAAGGCAAAATCATCGGCGTCGCGGTGATCAAGGTCCGGCTTGAAGCGCTGGAAGAGCGCTGGCAGCGCGCGCGCCTGGAAGCGTTTGTCAGCGACGAGAACGGCATCATCATCCTCTCCAGCGATCCGGCGCGACGGCTGAAATCAGTCCGCCCGCTGACCGCCGAGATCAAGGAGCGGCTGGCGCGCAGCCTGCAATATTACTGGTGGCCGCTCAACGAGCTGGTGCCGCTGGAACGTGAATCGATTGCCGACGGAGTCGAGAAGCTGACCTTTCCCGCCAACACCAGCGTCGATCATGAGCACACGGTGGTGAGTTATCTGGCGCAGACCCGCGAACTGGCTGACACGCCTTGGCACCTGACCCTGCTGACACCACTGGAAGACTTGCGCCGGGAAGCCGCCAATCAGGGAATGCTGGTCGCCGTCGCCTGCGCGCTGGTGGCGTTTCTGCTGATTGCCTGGAACGAGCGGCGCAAGGTGATTTCCACCCGCCTCGCCGCCCGAGAAGCGCTGGAGCAGGCGAACAACGAGCTGGAACGGCGCATCACCGACCGCACCGCTGACCTGCGCGCCAGCAACGAACGCCTGAAGGGCCAGATCCGTGAACGTCGCCAGGCCGAAGAGACCCTGCGCCAGGCCCAGGATGAATTGATCCAGGCCGGCAAACTCGCGGCCATCGGCCAGATGTCCACCAGCATCGCCCATGAACTGAATCAGCCACTGGCGGCGCTGCGCACGTTGTCAGGCAACACCGTTCGGTTCCTCGAACGGGGCGCGCTGGACACGGCGAGTGCGAACCTGCGCACCATCAACGATCTGGTGGACCGCATGGGCCGTATCACCGCCAGCCTGCGCGCCTTCGCCCGGCGCGGGGAAGATAAAGGTCAGGCGTCCCTGGGCAAGGCAGTCGAGGCTGCATTGCAATTGCTCGCGGCGCGTCTGGACAATGCGTCACTGGCGCTGCATCAGCAGATCGACGATGTCGAACTGGCGATTGATCAGACCCGGCTTGAGCAGATTCTGGTCAACCTGATCGGCAACGCGCTGGACGCCATGCAGGCGCAGCCGCTGCCGACTCTGTGGCTGGAAGGTGACGTGTTCGAGGGCCGCTATCGGTTGCGTGTGCGGGACAACGGCCACGGCATCGACGCCGAAGCGCGCAAGCATTTGTTCGAACCCTTCTTTACCACCAAGCCTGGTGAGCAGGGCCTCGGGTTGGGTTTGACGCTGTCCGCCAGCCTTGCCACGGCGGCCGGCGGCACACTCAACGCTGAGCACCCGGCCGAGGGCGGCACGATGTTTGTGCTGGTGTTGCCGCTGGTTGACCCCGGGGCGGCGGGTGTATGAGAGACCCGTGCATCCCCAGTCTCGGTGCGACAGTTCATGTGGGAGTGAGCTTGCTCACGAAGACGGCATCCCAGCCGCTGAAGATTCAGCGGTGTGGTGATGTTTGATGAAAGCGAGTCTGCTCGCGAAAGCACCCGGGCAGCGACCCTGTTCGAAAACCTGACACACCGCTTCGCGGGCAAGCACTGGAATACACCATGAACACTGATCTGACGGTCCTCATTGTCGAAGACGACCCGCATGTCCTGCTCGGCTGCCAACAGGCGCTGGCGCTGGAAGACATTCACAGCCAGGGCGTGGGCAGCGCCGAAGAAGCGCTGGCGTTGATCAGTGAGAATTTCGCCGGCATCGTCATCAGTGACATTCGCCTGCCGGGCATCGACGGGCTTGAGCTGCTCAAGCGCCTGAAAGAGCGCGATCGAACCCTGCCCGTGGTGCTGATCACCGGTCACGGCGACGTGTCGATGGCCGTCGGTGCGATGCGCGATGGCGCCTACGACTTCATGGAAAAGCCCTTCTCCCCCGAGCGGCTGGTCGAGGTCGCCCGCCGCGCGCTGGAGCAACGCGGGCTGGCCCGGGAAGTCTGGTCATTGCGTCGGCAACTGGCCGAGCGCGATTCTCTGGAAGGCAAGATCATTGGCCGCTCCCAGGCGATGCAAACCCTGCGCGCACTGATCGCCAACGTCGCGGACACCTCGGCCAACGTGCTGATCGAAGGCGAGACCGGCACCGGGAAGGAACTGGTTGCCCGTTGCCTCCATGACTTCAGCCGCCGCCACGACCATCAGTTCGTTGCACTGAACTGCGGCGGCCTGCCGGAAAGCCTGTTCGAGAGCGAAATCTTCGGCCACGAGGCCAACGCGTTCACCGGCGCCGGCAAACGCCGCATCGGCAAGATCGAACACGCCCACGACGGCACGCTGTTTCTCGATGAAGTGGAAAGCATGCCGATCAACCTGCAGATCAAACTGCTGCGGGTATTGCAGGAGCGCACGCTGGAGCGACTGGGTTCAAACCAGAGCGTGGCGGTGGATTGCCGGGTGATCGCGGCGACCAAGTCGGAGCTCAACGCGCTGAGCAAAGCGGGCCAGTTTCGCAGCGACCTGTATTACCGGCTCAACGTGGTGACCCTCGAACTCCCGCCCCTGCGCGAGCGCCGTGAAGACATCCTGCAGTTGTTCGAACATTTTCTGCAGCAGTCGTCACTGCGCTTCGACCGCGAGGCGCCGCAGTTGGACGCAAAGACCCGCTCGGCGCTGCTGGCCCACGACTGGCCGGGCAATGTGCGCGAGCTGCGCAACGTCGCCGAGCGGTACGCATTGGGCCTGCCAGCATTCAAGACCGCCGGTGCCGAAGTCGCCACCCAGAGCCTGGATTTCGCCGAAGCCGTGGAAGCATTCGAGAAGAACCTGTTGGGTGAGGCGCTGCAGCGCAGCGGCGGGAATCTCAGCCAGGCCAGCCAGGAACTGGGTATGGCCAAGACCACGCTGTTCGACAAAGTGAAGAAATACGGGTTGGGGTGAGCAAGTTCGCTGTTTGATTCTGGCCGCAGACCGTAGGAGCGTGGCTTGTCCCGCGATCGACTGCGCAGCAGTCGTAAACCGGACGACTCGGTCCTTCCTGAGGAACGCAGTCAGCGGATTGGCTGCCGCTTCGCGCCAGATCGCGGGACAAGCCACGCTCCTACAGGTCATGCGATGGCGGGGGTCATCAGGGTGCCAGGGGAAATTCGCTGCTGCCGACTAACTCATCCACCTCTGCCGCCGTCGGCGCAGTCGCCGGGCCCCAGCGGGTGACAGCGATGGCTGCGGCCGCATTGGCCCGCAATGCCGCCTCCGGTGCTGAAAGCCCCGACGCCAGCCCGGCCAGCAACACGCCCGCATGGGCATCGCCGGCGCCGTTGGTGTCGATGGCCGTTACCGGGAAGCCGCGCACGTGTCGGGTCTCGGAACCCTGACGGATCCAGCAGCCATTCGCTCCGTCGCGCACCACCATCAAGGCATCCTTGCGCAGCCAGTGCGCCAGCCTGTCCAAGGCCCCATCGATCGTCTCGCACCCGGTGAAGCGCAGCGCTTCTTCGGCATTGCTCGTCCACAGCGTGATCAATGGCAACACCGCCTGCATCCCGGACGCCTCCGGCGAATCGATCAGCGGACCCGGATCGAACACCACGCCCGCCCCCGCCGGCAAGCGCGCGAGCCAGTCCAGCAGCGTCGACACCTTGCCTTCGTGCAGCAAGCTGTAGCCGCTGACGAACACGTAATCCTCAGGCTGTACATCGACGCCACCCAGATCGTCAGCCGACAAACCACCCTCGGCACCGACGTAGGAAATGAACGAGCGCTCGGCGGAAGGCTCGATGAGCGCCACCGACAGGCCAGTGTCCTGACCCATCGACGCCGCCGCCGCGATGTCGATGCCTTCTGCCGCCATGGCCTGCCGCGCCAGATCGCCGAAACGCCCCGCACCGTGGCGACCGAGGTAGAGCGTTGGCATGCCACTGCGTCGTGCGGCGGCCATCACGTTGAATCCCCCGCCGGTTTCGAAGGCCGCCGAGCGGGCGAGCACATCGCCGCCGGAGCGAGGCAAGGCGTCCAGCGCCATGACCAGATCGACCACGACCTGGCCGGTGTAGAGCAATCTAGCGGGCATGAACAACCTCATCGGCAACAACGCGACGGTCACGGGCGCCGCCCAGCAAAGCATACACACCGCCCGCGACCACGAAGGTCACGATCCAGCCCAGCCCGTTATGGCCGAACCACGAGTCGGACAGCAAACCTTTGAATATCACGTTCTCCGGCGTGGTCGCGACGGTGGTGAAACTGTACCCAAGCACGATGGCCAGAACCCACGCACCCAGCGCACGCCACTCGATACCGCCGCGATACCAGTAAGCACTGCGCGGCGAGACGTCCATCAAGTCAGCGGGGGAATAGTAATGGCGATGCATCAGGTCGACGACGAAGATCCCGACCCACGCGGTGATTGGCACGGCTAGCATCGAAATGAACGTGATGAACGGGCCGTAGAAACTGTCGGCGATCAGCATGAAGTAAATCGAGCCGGCGAAGATCGCCACGATGTCGACAATCACTGCGTGCACGCGCTTGATCCTCAGGCCCAGCGTCAGCGTGGTCAGGCCCGCCGAGTACACCGACAGATTGTTGGAGAGCAGCAGCCCGCCGAACGCCGTGATCAGGTACGGCACGGCCATCCAGGTCGGCAGCAGTTCGCGGATCGCGATGATCGGATCGGTGGCCGACGCCAGGTGGTCATTGCCCACCGACAGCAGCCCGCCCAGGGTGATCAGCAACACCAATGGAATGCCTGCGCCGAAAGCGGCCGAGGCCACCAGCCGCGTGGCCTTGACGCTGCGATGCTGATAGCGCGACATGTCGGCGCCCGCGTTGGCCCAGCCGATGCCCGTGCCGGCCGCCATGGTGCCGATGCCGATGATCATCGCGCTCACCGGTGCAGGCGCGGCGTTGAACACGGCCGCCCAGTCGATGTGCGCGATCAGGAACCCGCCGACGATGACGTTCAAAGCGCCAAAGATGTACGTCGCCCATTTCTGAATGACCAGCAGCGTGGCGTGGCCGAGCCCGGAAACGGTCAGCGTCATCAGCACGAAAATGGCGATGAACACCAGGGTCAGGCCCGGCGCACTTTTAGCTTCCACCGGCGTGGCGAAGAGAATCGAGCACAGCGACAGCAGTACGAAAGCGGCGGTCGTGGTGTTCACCGTCTCCCAGCCCAGGCGCGACATCAGCGAGACGATGGTAGGGCCGATATTACCGCGCACCCCGAAAATCGCCCGCGACAGCGTCAGACTCGGTGCCCTGCCCCGTCGGCCGGCAATGGAGATGACCCCCACGACAGCAAACGAACCGGCCGCGCCGAGGATCGCCACGATGATCGCCTGCCCGATCGACAGCCCGCGAAAGGCCACGAGCGTTGCCCCCAGCGGCAAACCGAGGATGCTGATGTTGGCCGCAAACCACACCCAGAAAAGCTGCAACGGGTGGCCGTTGCATTCGTTCTCCGGGACTGGTTCGATGCCGCGTGTTTCAAGCTGACCTGCGCCTTGAGCGGCGTTGGATGTCGTCATGTGAATGCTCCTGTGCCATTTGTTCTGGTTGTGGGCAGTACGCAAAGCAAACGACATCCGTGTCAGCGTGGGCTTTTGCAGGCTGCAAAAACCCTGACTCGCCGCTACATGGAGCCGCGAGGTAGGTCTTGTTCTTTATACGGGCTGGCTTCGGTCGGATCAGACCCCGCGCAGGGACAGCAACTGCTCGACCACGGGATGAAGGTCGAGCGCGTTGACGGTCTGGATCTCTTCGATCAGCGGTGCGGGCCAGGCGGCCATGCCCTCGCAGGCACCGAGCATCGCCCCGAGAATAGCGGCGATGGTGTCGGTGTCACCGCCCAGACTGGCGGCCATGCACAGTGCGTCGAATGCCGACAACTGCCCGCGAGCCACCTGATGCGCGACAGTGAACGCAGCGACGACCGATTCCTGGGAGGCGACGGACGTGCCGATCACGTCATAAATCAATTCGGGCAGTTGTTCATTGCTGCATTCGACGCACAGTTGTTTGGCCCACCGGATTCGGGCGGCAATGCGGCCGCCGGCGATCCAGTACCCGTAGCCCTCGGCCTCATGGGCGATGCGCGCGCCGACGTCGAGGGCTTCGCCCAGAGTGGCACCGCTGATACCCGCCGAGACAACCGCCGCGACCGCTGCTGCGCTGGAGATCCCGAGATTGGTGTTGTGGGTGACCTGGCAGGCCTGTTTGACCGCCTCGACGAAACGCGCCTCTTCGCGCACATCGAAGGCAATGCCCACCGGCGTGATGCGCATGGCGGCGCCGTTGGTGGTGCCGAAACGCCCCGATTCTTCGGGGCTGTGACCGGCCAGAATCATCTCGATGGCGCGCTTGGTCGAGGGGCCGAGCAGGTCTTGCGAACCCTTGGCCTGCATCACCGCTTCCCAGTCGATCAGGCTCTGCGCCAGATCCGACGGCTCGATGCGCCCTTCTCCAGCGACCAGCAGTTCAGCGACCAAAACGGCTTGTTCGGTGTCATCGGTGATCGATCCGGCAGGCATGTTCGGCGCAATAGGCTGATCGGCACCGGCAGCCTGCAACGTAGTGATGCGGTCGAATCGCTGCCTGATCTGCTCGCGACTCAAGGACTGCGTCGGCATGCCCAACGCGTCGCCCAGCGCCAATCCGTAAAAAGCGCCCAGGCCTCGGTCGCGCGTGTCGATCAGTGCAGTCATGTGGGTGATCCAAAAGCCAGATGCAGACGAAAATGCACGGGGTCCAGAAGGCTTTCCACGTGCTCCATGAAACGTTCGCGGCGATCAAAAGTAGTGCGAGTCGCCTTGAGGAACACCGAACCCGGCTGGCGCAACATCAGCGCCGCGTCGTCGTTGCTCAGGGGCTCGGCACCGATCCACTGATCGCCGCGATCACCGACATACCCGTGGGCAGCCAGGGTGACCGTCAGCGAATCATCGATCAGCCCGTCGCGGGGCAGATTTTCCAGGCCATCGCACGCCGGGATCAAGACACGCTCCAGGGAAACCACGCTGCCATCCCCCGCCGTGCGCCGACGATCCAGCGCGATGAACTCGGCCGTGCCGAACCGTCCTGCCAGATCAGGCCGCTGCACCGCCACCAGACGCAGAATCTCGGTGCTGACCCTGGCCCCCGTGTCGGCCAGGGCCTGGGCCCAACCGGCGCGCTGATCCAGCGAGATGCCGTCGTAGGTGACGATCGAACCGACGCCGGTTTGCGTGGCGATGTAGTTGCGCCGCTTGAGCTCGGACAGCGCCTCGCGCAGCGTACCGCGGCTGACGTTGAATTCCTGTGCGAGCAGATTCTCGCCCGGCAACAACTCGCCCGACCCCATCTGTCCGGTCTCGATGCGTCGGGCCAGCTCATCCACCACACGTTTTTTCTTGTCGAATCGAACCTGTCTAATCATGTACAAATTGATATCCGAAAGTGGCTGGGAGGAGCAAGTGTTTTTTGAAATGCAATGACGGAGGCGTAACAGCAGGTGACGGCTGCACGCGCAGAAGGATAATCGGCCGTCCGGGGTCGAAGAGCCCGGATCAGCCGCCTGTGCGCTGCGCGTCAGGCCTCATCTCACCTTTCAATCAGCCCGATTCACTACGCTCGATTCTTCGCCCACGATCTGACGAATGGCGCTGACGAACACGTCGACGGGTTGCCCACCGGAAACGGCGTACTGGTCGTTGAAGACGATCGTCGGCACCGAACTCACGCCCCGCGATACCCACAGTTGCTCGAGTTCTCGAACGTCGCTGGCGTACTGATCGCTGGCCAGCAAGGCCTCGGCGCGCACCCGGTCCAGCCCCACTTTCTGCGCAACATCCGCCAGCACCTGGTGGCTGGATACGTTGGCATGCTGGCTGAAATACGCCGTGAACAGCGCTTCTTTCAGCGCGTGCTGCTTGCCTTCCAGCTCAGCCCAGTGCAGCAGTCGATGGGCGTCGAAGGTGTTGAAAATGCGCCGCTCGCCCTGCTTGAAGACGAACCCGAGTTCTGCACCGCGCTCACGGATATTCTCGGCGTTGGCCTGGAATTGTTCCCGCGTCGAGCCGTACTTTTCGGCGATGTGCTCGAAGATGTCCTGGCCTTCAGGCGGCATTTGCGGGTTGAGTTCGAAGGGCTGGAAGTGAATGTCGGCTTGAACTTCATCGCCCAGATGCTCAAGCGCCTGGTCCAGCGCGCGCAGGCCGACGATGCACCAGGGGCAGGACACATCGGAGATGAAATCGATTTTCAGCGGAGTGCTCATGGCAGCCTCGTGCAAGAGAGGAAAAGCACCACGATACGCCGATCACGGTGGCGCTCAAACCCTACACCGGCACGCCCACCCTCAATGGGCGGGTCAACCCCGCCGTCTTATTAGAGCTGCGCGACGTGGGATGCGTCTTCACGATGCTCGCGCAAATACGGCAACACGGCCGCCAGCAGCGGGGCCTTGAAGGCTTCCTGAAAGCGGTGGGCCAGGCCGGGAATGAGCTTCAGTTGACTGCCCTGTATGTGTGCCGCCACGTGGATTCCGTGCATGACCGGCAGCAGCGGGTCGGCGGTGCCGTGAACGACCAGCGTCGGCACGCGCAGACGATTCAACAATTCCACTCGGCTGGGCTCGGACAGGATCGCCAGAATCTGGCGCTTCACGCCTTCAGGATTAAACGCCCGGTCGTAGGAAACCGCCGCCTGATGCAACAGCATCTGCCGATCATCCTTGACCTCCGGGCTGCCCAGCGCCGCCAGAAGATCGGCCTGTTGCTCGAGGGCAGTCTGCCGGTCAGGCGCGCCGCGACGGGCCAATAGTTGCAACAGCGCCGGGCTGGGCATCGGCAGCCCGGGCGCGCCGGAGCTGGTCATGATCAGCGTCAGGCTCTCCACGCGCTTGGGCGCCATGTCCGCCAGATGCTGCGCAATCATGCCGCCCATGCTCGCCCCCAGCACATGGAATTGCTGGACGTGCAGCGCGTCCATCAGGCCGAGCGCGTCCTGAGCCATGTCGGTCAGCGAATACGGCGCCGACACCGGCAGGCCGATTTTGTAGCGCAGCACTTCGTAGGTAAGGTTGGGACTCGGCGGCGCCTGGACCCAGGTCGACAATCCTACGTCCCGGTTGTCGTAGCGAATCACGCGAAAGCCCTGCTGGCACAAGGCAACGACCACTTCGTCCGGCCAGTGGATCAGTTGACCGCCAAGCCCCATGACCAACAGCAGCGCCGGATCGGAATCACGCCCGATGCTTTGATACGCCAGGTGCACGTCATCGAGCTCGACCACCTGCGTGGGAACGTCAACATCGCATCGAGAGGCCGCAAAAGACGACAGGCTGCACAAGAGCGCAGCCAGAAAAAGTAAAACCCGCATGGAAAAACACCGACACACAGAACCCCAGTAGGCCGCGAGTCTGATGAAGTTTGCTCAAGCGCGCTGCCACAGTTGCGTGACAGTTTGATGAAGAGGGCTGAGCGGTAGCAAAACGGTCATCTCACCCTGTTTTCACGCGGCCGCTGTTGCCGGCGAGCTGATCGAATCTGCCACCCACAGGTTGTCGGCGAAGCGCAGTTGAGCCTCTTTTACCACCTCAAGGGCGGCTTCGCTGTCGGTGCCAGCGGGGTCAAGTTCGCCTGCCACACCCAGCGACAGCACCTTGTAGATGGGCAGGCGGTCCAGCACCAGAGGCATTTGCTCCGGGGCACTGAGCACATCGACATGCAGGCCTTGCACTGGCAAAGACACCGCAAGGCCAAGGTTGCTGCCCAGCCCCAGACCGCCGCAGGAGACCGCGAGCAGCTTTTTAAGCGGCGAGTATTGCAAGGCGTGGTACGCGCGCTCGAAGGCGTTCTTCCAGTCCTGGGGCAGGTCGAGGGTCAGAATTGGCTCGTCGATCTGTACCCACTCGACGCCCTTGCCCGCCAGCCGGCCGAGGATCTCGCCGTAGACCGGCAGCAGACGGTCGAGCAGGTCGAGCTTGTCGAAGCCCTCCCCTTCCGCTTGCCCCAGCCAGAGGTACGTCAACGGACCGATGATCTCCGGCCGGAGGGTGTGGCCCTCGGCGCGGGCCTGGTCGACCTCATCGAACAGCGGCGCCCAGCTCAGGTTGAAGCGCTGGTCATGGGTAAACGTTGGCACCGAATCCACATCAATGCCGTCACCCAGGGTTTCGAGGATGTGCTTGAAGCCCCTGGCCACGCCGATGTGAGGAAAATTAGAGTTGTTGACCTGGCCCATGCTGACTGCTTCCTTCAAAAGATGGCGCCATTGTCGACACTTACCCTGACATGAGACAAACTCATTAAATTCGTGTTGATCACAAAATTTACTCATGGAGCGCCGTCGGTGCTGGAAATTCGCCACCTGAAAACCCTGCATGCGTTACGCGAAGCAGACAGCCTCGTTGACGCCGCTGACCGCCTGCATCTGACGCAGTCGGCGCTGTCGCACCAGTTCAAGGAGCTGGAAGAACGCATGGGCATGCCGCTGTTCGTGCGCAAGACCAAACCGGTGCGCTTCACCAGCGCGGGCCTGCGACTGCTGCAACTGGCCGACTCGGTACTGCCGCAACTGCGCCATGCCGAACGGGATATTTCGCGACTGGCCGGCGGTGTCGCGGGGCGTCTGCACATGGCCATCGAATGCCACAGTTGCTTTCAGTGGCTGATGCCGACGATCGACCAGTTCCGCGATGCATGGCCGGAGGTGGAACTTGATCTGGCGTCAGGCTTCGCTTTCGCGCCCCTCCCCGCCCTGGCCCGTGGCGATCTGGATCTGGTGGTGACGTCGGACCCGCTGGAGCTGGCAGGCATTACCTATGTGCCGCTGTTCACCTACGAAGCGATGCTCGCGGTTGCCAATCAGCATCCGCTGGCGGCCAGGCCGTATGTCGTGCCGGAAGATTTGATCAATGAAACCCTGATCACCTACCCCGTCGAGCGCGACCGCCTGGACATCTTCACGCGTTTCCTTGAGCCGGCCGACATCGAACCGGCGCAGGTGCGCACGTCCGAGCTGACGGTGATGATGATGCAACTGGTCGCCAGCGGCCGCGGCGTGTGCGGGATGCCCCACTGGGCGCTGCATGAATACAGCTCACGCGGGTACGTGAAGGGCAAGCGGCTGGGGGAAAAAGGATTGTTCGCCACGCTGTACGCGGCGATTCGCGCTGACATGCTGGACGCGCCCTACATGCGTGACTTCTTGCTGACGGCGAAGGACACGTCGTTTTCGACACTGGACGGGGTAAGCGCGGTTCGTTAACCCGCCGCACCGCACCCCCCCATCAAAATCAGGCGATTGGCAGGCCTCGGTACAGCGGCAATATCGAATCCCGGGTCAGCGGCGCCAGGTGCAACTGCTCAATATTCTCGCCGTCGACCCAGATCGCTTCCTCGATCTCGGCCGCGGGATTGACCGGCTCGTCCACGTGAACGCCGTACAGCTGGCAGTTCACTTCGAAGCCCGGCTCATTCGCCGCCACCGCCGAAAACTCGCCCAGGAATCGCGCGTGTTCAGGCGCGATGACCAGCCCCAGTTCTTCGTTCAGCTCACGGGCCAGCGCATCGAGCGCCGACTCGCCGGCATCGATCTTGCCGCCCGGCTGCATGAACGCTTCGGTCCCGCGCTTACGCACCAGCAGCGTCTTGCCATCGGCACGGGTCAGCAGCGCGGCGGCAATACGGAGCGTCTTCACCGTCACAGCACCACCTCGGTTTTCAGCGCGCGGGTTTCTTCGGCACGTTCCAGCGCCAGGGTGATTAACCGATCGATCAGCTCGGCGTAGCTCAATCCGCTGGCCTGCCAGAGTTTCGGGTACATGCTGATGGAGGTGAAGCCGGGGAGCGTGTTGACCTCGTTGATGATGATTTCCCGTGCCTCGGTGACAAAGAAATCCACCCGCGCCAAACCGGCGCAGCCCAGCACGCGATAGGCCTGCAGCGCCACTTCACGCACGGCCTCGCTCATCTCTTCGGCCATCTGCGCGGGGATGGCGATGCGCGCCTGACCGTCGTTCAGGTACTTGGTGTCGTAGGCGTAAAACTCGTCATTGGCCACGACCTCACCGCACACACTGACCTTCGGCTCGTGGTTGCCCAGCACGGCGCATTCCACTTCGCGACCGACGATACCCTGCTCGATCAGCACCTTGTTGTCGTACTCGAAGGCCAGCTTCAGGGCGGCTGCATAGCCGGCCTCGTCGGTGACTTTGCTCACGCCAACCGACGATCCCTGGCACGCCGGTTTGACGAAAAGCGGCAGGCCCAGCTGGGCGGAGACGCTGACGAAATCCACGGTCTCGCCACGCTGAAGGACCACGAACGGCGCCACCGATATACCCGCATCGCGCAGCAGCCGTTTGGTCACATCCTTGTCCATGCAAGCCGCGGAGCTCAGCACATCCGGGCCCACGAACGGAATGTCCAGCAGCCGCAGCATGCCTTGCAGGCAGCCGTCTTCGCCGAAACTGCCATGGATCAGCGGGAACACCACGTCGATGCGCGGCACCTCTGCGCCGGTCTGCACTTCCACGAATTGCGGCCCGCTGGCGCCCGGCATCAGCGAAAGCAGACGCCCGGAGTCACTGAGCTTGATGTGCGCAGGATCAGTAGGGTTCTGCAGGTAATCCTGCTCGTCGAAGCGCAGCCAGTGGCCCTGCTTGTCGACACCAATGAGGGTGATGGAGAAGTTGTTGCGATCAATCGCGTTGATCACGTTGCGCGCCGATTGCAACGACACTTCATGCTCGGAGGATTGCCCACCGAAAACGATGGCGACTGACTTTTTCAAAGGGGGATGCTCCTGAATTTCAGGTCGCAGAGCTAAAAGCAATTTGGCCCGATAGTCCAGTGCCAAGGTGGCTTGCGAGACGGAATACAGGAAAAACGGGGCAAAAAAATCCCGCGCCCGGGTGATCGACTGGCGATGCCCGGAGCGCGGGAGGTGCTGCTGTCATTCCTCTTTCCTGGCGCCGGAACCGAAGGTCGCGAAGCGCTTGTTGAAGCCCGCGATGCGGCCTTCGGTGGTGGTCTTGCGTTGTTGACCGGTGTACATGGGATGCGACGCGCTGGACACGTCGAGGGCAACATAAGGGTAGGTGGTGCCATCGGTGTGCGTGTGTGTGCGATCGGTATCAACCGTGGAGCCGATCAGGAAAAACACATCGGCAGCAGTGTCGTGGAAGAGCACTTTACGGTAGTCGGGATGGATGTCGGGCTTCATCGTTTTTCTCCAGAATGTAAACAATCATGTAATACGTTATACAGTATCAATTCGATAAAGTTCAACCGCTAACGATTTTGTAACGGTTACAACTTTCGCCTTTTCCGCCGCTTCCCCTGCCGCTAACGTTCGCGCCTCTGACGACCTCAGCCCGGTCCTCGACGGGAACGGAATGAACAAAAACACCAGGAGGGAGTGCCATGCACTTGATCGATCGATACGAAATGAGTGTCCCGGGACACATGAAGCTGATTGACGCCCGCAGCGCGTTGAATCATCTGCAGCGTCTGGTCCAGGCAACTGGCGGCAAGCCTGAATCCGAGCAACTCGTCAGCCTGATCGAAACGATCGTGGAGGCTTTTCACGAAGCCGCTGACGACGTCATGCCGGTCAACGACCACGACGTGTTCATGCGCCAGGCGTGTGAATGGAACTACATCGCGCTGTCTCCCAGAGAGCGTGAAGTGCTCCACGAGATCCGCTGCTGCAACGACGAGGGCAAAGAAGACATTTATCGAATGGTCAGCGAGACGCTGGACCGCAAGCCGATGCTGATGCCGCAAGCTCAGTAATTCACGGTTGGGTTGGAAATCTCCGCGAAAAAAGGGGCGCCTGTGAGTTCCCCTGGTGCATTGCTCGTCGTTAAAAATGCCGGTTCCAGGCCAACCTGACGGTGTCGCAGGGATGAGATCGAATGAAAGCGTTGAGCCGCCGTCCACCAGTCGATTTCGGACTGCTCTACGGCTTGCGAGCCGAGACGGCAGGCTCACCTGAGCGCGCCATCGCATTTTCGTTTATTTCGAATAACATCCTCAGTTCTAGGCAACGTTGTCAGGGTGGTCCCGGTGCATGCCGAACTGACGACTCAGGAAGCCGCTGATCTCCTCAACGTCTCTAGACCTCATCTCGTCAAGCTGCTTGGGGAAGGCGCTCTTCCTCACTTTAAAACCGGTCGCCACCGCAGGGTGTTGTTCTCTGACCTGATGGCGTTCAAGAACAAACGCGACGAAGCCAGCCGAAAACCGATGGATGATTTGTCCCGGCTTTCAGAAGAGCTATAAAGCGAGACATCCTGCAACATCCACCCTTTGCTTTTACCCCGCAAACCCGCCACCCTGCGCGCCGCCGATCAGACCCTGCTGACGGCAAGGAACCATGGCCCCATTGGCCCCTCTTCTTTAAACACCTTTGCAAGGCCCACCGTCATGACGAACGGACGCGACCATCGCATCGACTTCTTTCGGGGTCTGGCGCTGATTTTCATTTTTTGGGATCACGTGCCAGCCAACCCTTTCGCGCAACTGACGCTGCGCAATTTTGGCTTCAGCGACGCCGCCGAGGTGTTCGTGTTTCTCGCCGGCTATGCCGCCGTACTCGCTTACGGGCGCGTGGCGCAGCGTGACGGTTATGTCGTGGCGTGCCTGCGTATCCTGCGGCGCACATGGGTGCTGTACGTCGCGCACATCTTCTTGCTGACGCTGCTGATGGGCATCGTTTTCGTCGCCAACAATCACGTCGAAACCCGGGACATGGTGCGGGAGATGGGGCTGGAGTATTTCGTCGGCAACCCGCAGCAGGCGCTGGCCGATGAGCTGTTGCTGCGCTTTAAACCCAACCTCACCGACCCGCTGCCGCTGTACATCCTGCTGATGGGCACGTTGCCGTTGATCCTGCCTGTCATGCTGCGCAACGCAGCAATGGCGATCGGCCTGTCGATTGGCCTGTACATGATGGTGCCGTTGCTGGGCTGGAACCTGCGCGCCTACGAAGGCGGCGGTTACTGGTATTTCAATCCCGTCGCCTGGCAGTTGATCTTCGTGCTCGGCGGGGCCTTTGCCTTGCACACCCAACGCGAGCTGAACGCAAAGCCCCCTGCTCGCCCGCTTTGGCAACAGCCGTTGTTTCTCGTAGCGGCGGCTTACCTGCTGCTGGCCGGCGTCATCACCGTGCTGTGGAAATTTCCCGACGTGCATGACGCGCTCCTGCCTACCGCGCTCACCGAATTGATCTACCCAATCAGCAAAACCGACCTGTCGCCGGTGCGCCTGCTGCATTTCCTTGCGCTGGTGTCTGTCGTCGCGAAGACGCTGCCGACGTCGATGACCTGGCTCGACAACTGGCCTGTCCAGCAGACCTGCCGGATGGGCCGCTATTCGCTGGAGATCTTCTGCCTGGGCGTCCTCCTCGCCCCGCTGGCCGACATGGCGAACGCGCTGGCTGACGATGCCTGGCAAATGCGCGTGATCACCGCGTTGTTGGGGCTGGGATTGATGCTGCTGTTGTCGAACTGGCTGGAGTTGAACAAGCGATTGGGCAGTCCGAAAGCGGTGCAGGTGGTGAAGGTTTGAGAACAGCGTCTCACTGAGGGGGCTCTTCGGAAATTTCCTACTGGTTTATCAGGCAAAGCTTTTTCGCGAATTGCCGTTACGCGAAGGAGTGGACAAATCAGCGGAGGAAAAAATGGAACTACATCACCTGATGCAGCACGTGGCTTTAGCACCAGCGAGGATCTCAGTACAGCTAAAGCAGGGCGACGAATCCCCCGGCAGCCTAGACGTGTCTCAAGGCCCAGTTGCCGTGGAAGATGAACAACCGTGGCTTACCGAGCCGAATATGAAGAACATAACGAGCATGGCCGACTATCTTTCCTTGAAAAGGATTGATGCGGCCATATCGCTTGAACTGGCAAATCTGGCTTATACGTCATTCAAAAACGAGCTCTATAACCTACGACCGGAACTGGCTTCCAAAAACTTCAGCTTTGGCTTTGATAGCAGTGGGAATATCCAGATACTCGACCCTCAGGAAAGTCTCTCCACAGAGGAGCGGATCTGGCTGACAGAGCAGCTAAAGCACCGAGGCATAAAGGATCATTTGGTCGCCCACTCCAGCGCAATGTCAGCGTTAGCCAAATATGACAAAACCGGCTTCAATGCCCGCTACAAGCTTGAAGCGGCTGATATCGCCCGGATTGTTGACTACGGAAAAATCCTCGAGAGTGAAGACATGGTACAGACGTGGAAGAAACAGATAGACGAGAGAGCGGAGAGAAAGCCTTCCCTGATTTCTGAACATGTTTAATTGATCGGGACAGGCCTGGCTTGTACAGTGTTCAGCCAGGCATCTTCTTATAGGGGGCCTGGAATACTTTTAATCAGCGTCTGCCTACAAATATGACCGAACACTCTTAGATCCTTGCCAGCCTCCACATCTCCAGCCTTTCCCAGCAGATAGTTCGAGAAAGTATAACCACCCACGTAGTAAAAGCTTCTCCACGTATTTGTGCCATGGTCATAGCGGACAAAGTCCCGTGCTTGATGTCCTCACGCACAGCGTTCGAAATTGATAACCGCAACCGCTTTCCCGTTTTCGTCACTTGTGACCTCCTCCTTCACCGGCGCAATTCTGGATTGCGTGAGACTCAGCAGGAATTTGCCAATCGCGCCTTTCAACGGTGCTCCGACGGAGTCGGTAAACTCCGCTTCCAAAACGCCTAGGGTATAGCCCTGAGTCCACAGCCAAGTCGGTTCGGTATAACCTGAAGGAATCCTGTTAACACCGATTTCGTCGCTAAATTCGAAATCTTTTAAAACGGGGTAAGAGCCGATCGCCAAATGATAAGGCTGTCCAGATAAAGGGACATCCGCTCTGTGGATAACCCTGATAAGCACCTCAGTCCCAGGTATCAAACTAGAGAACTTATCTTCAGAATCAGGTTTTTTAAGCCAGTTAGCACCATCGAAGTATTCCAGCTCCCAAAACGGTGCACCTGACATCCTGGTGCGTTAGACACCAGTACATCTTGGCCTCGGACGGAAGTAAAACTGTAGTAGTGAACGGCGGTCTTGCCTTTAAGCACAGCGTCTAACACGTGAGTTTGATCAGACAACACAGTAAGAATCATCTCACCATCATCATGTACCTCAGAAACACTTTCCTCTAAACCTTTGGCATAGGGTTGAGCGGGGGAGATTGATTGAGCGCTGGCAGGCGCGGCGAGAGTACAGACACACGCTACAAAAAAGCCTCTTAACATGTCACTCAAAATTATTTTTCTGCTCATAGTTTCATCCTCTTTAAATTGATTTGCCACCGCATTCAGAGGTGACAAAAGGACGTAACTATCTCAATCAACGCCGGTCAACTGACGAGGCTGAAAACAAGAGATTTCCTACAAATCAGTCAGTCCCCATAACGGCCCCCGGGGAAGGAATAATCAGGCACGAGGCGCGAGGGGTCTAAGCGAGATCCCTCGCGCCTATCACGAAGTTCCAGCGGTTGGATGACGAACGTGCCTCCTAAAGAAGCCGACCGAGCGCCGGTCACAAACTCTTCACCCGCGCCCACCAGCGTCTACGCTTGTAACAAGTGCGATGTGCAGGTTTGACCGGGCTTACGATATGGGCGCTTTTTGGCATTCCGATACGAAGAAGGCTGCGGTCAAGGCTGACAGTCAGGGGAACGGATCAGTGCCAGCCCATGCTCGCCCACGGCGTTACGTGTGGCGGTTTTTGCTGGTGGCGGTGCTAATGGCAGCAGTGATCCTGGGATTTGTGGTCTCGACCGAGGTGCGCAGCTCCCGTTTGCAGGCGCAGGAGTTCAGTCATCTGGCCCAAGGCCTGAGCTACACCGTCGAAGCCGGTTCCAGCGACGCGATTGTGTATCCCGGTGACGGTCCTTTCGACAAGCGTCTGGGCTATTCCGCCCTCGGCGAATTCCTGCCGCGCTTGCTCAAGCGTGACTACCTGATCAGCGCTCAGGCGCGTTTCTCCCCTGATCTTATGTCCTACGCCAGGCGCGGTTTCTTCGTCCCGTATCAGGAGAAGATTCAATCCGGCCTGACCATTTCTGACTGTCGCGCCGCGCCGCTGTATCAGTACACCTACCCGCAGCAGCTGTACCCGACCTTTGCCGCGATCCCACCGGTGCTGGTCAACAGCCTATTGTTCATCGAGAACCGTGACTTGCTGGATGATCAGCGCCCGCTGGCCAACCCGGCGGTGGATTGGCCAAGGTTCTTCAAGGCGGCGCTCTCTCAAGTGGCGAAAATGGTGGGGTTGCCGGGGCAGTCGGCCGGTGGCAGCACGTTGGCGACACAGTTGGAGAAGTACCGGCACTCGCCGGACGGCCTGACGCTGTCGGGCAGCGAGAAGATTCGTCAGATGGTGTCCGCCAGCGTTCGCGCTTATCAGCCGGGGCAGCAGACCCTTGAGGCGCGGCAGCGGGTGGTGCGGGACTATCTCAACAGCGTGCCGCTGTCGGCGGTCCCGGGTCATGGTGAAGTCCACGGCATGGCCGAAGGGTTGCGGGTCTGGTACGGCGCGGACTTCGACCGCACCAACCAGTTGCTGGCGTCGACGGCAAAAGACGATAAAACCCAGGCGGCGCAGGGTTTGGCGCTGCGCGAGGTCCTGTCGCTGGTGATCGCGCAGCGCAGGCCCTCGCACTTTCTGGCGAAGGGGCGCAAGGAGCTCGCGGATCTGACTGACAGCCATCTGCGCGTGCTCGCGCAGAATCATGTCATCGATCAACCGCTGGCCGACGCCGCTCTGGCAGCCAGCGTGACCTATCGCGACTGGGTGCAGCAGCCGACCGTGCAACCGATTGAGAGTAACAAAGGCATCACCGTCGCCCGCACGCGGCTGTCGAACATGCTCAACCGTTCGCTCTACGACCTTGACCGCCTGGACCTTTCGGCCACCAGCACGCTGCAAAACGACCTGCAGGTCAGCGTCGGCCAGTACCTGCGCGACCTCGCCAAGCCCGAATTTGCCGGTCAGATGGGGCTGATCGGTGAGCATCTGCTGACGCCGGCCAGCACCCAGGCGGTGCGTTACAGCTTTACCCTGTTCGAGCGCGACCCCGATGGCTCGCGGGTGCGGGTGCAGACGGACAGCACGGATCAGCCGTTCGACATCAACGAGGGCAGCAAGCTGGAGCTGGGATCGACGGCCAAGATGCGCGTGCTGACGACGTACTTGCAGATCATCGCCGAGCTGCACGACAAGTACGTCGATCTGCCCGCCAGCGCCCTGAGAAAAATCCCGGTCGAGGAGTCCGACCGCCTTAGCCGCTGGGCGGTGGACTACCTGATTCAGAACACCGATCGGGACCTCGCGAAGATGCTCGCTGCGGCCCTCGATCGTCAGTATTCGGCCAGCCCCGGCGAAAGCTTTTTCACCGGCGGCGGCCTGCATCATTTCAATAATTTTCGCCGGGAGGACAACGCGCGCAACCCCACCCTTCGCGAGGCGTTGCGCGAGTCGATCAACTTGCCGTTCATTCGCCTGATGCGCGATCTGGTGCGTTACACCACCTACCAAGGGCCCAACAACAGCGCGGTGTTGCTCAAGGACGACAGCGATCCGAGGCGCCAGGAATACCTGGCCGATTTCGCCGATCGCGAGGGCAAGTCGTTCCTGCTGCGCTTCTGGAAACGCTATAAAAACAAATCCACCCAAGACCGGCTCGACACCTTCCTCGACGGGGTACATCCCGCGGCGAGCCGACTTGCCGCCGTGCACCGTTACCTGCTGCCTGACGCTTCGCAAAGCGCGTTCAATGCGTTCGTGCGGGCGCACATGGCCGGGGAAAAGGGTAAAACGGCGCTCACCGAGAAGCGCCTGGACGACCTCTATTTCGCCTACGGCCCTGGAAAGTTTGATCTGCCGGATCAAGGCTACGTTGCCCGCGTTCATCCGCTGGATCTGTGGCTGGTGGGGTATCTGCTGCAGAACCCGGACGCCACGTTCAAGGATGCCGTCGCGGCCAGCCGTTTCGAGCGTCAGGAGGTCTACAGCTGGCTGTTCAAGAGCCAGCACAAGAGCGCGCGCGACAGCCGCATTCGTACGATGCTGGAGATCGAAGCGTTTCTCGACATCCACCAGCGCTGGCAGCGGCTGGGGTATCCGTTCGATCATCTGGTGCCGTCGCTGGCCACCGCCATTGGCAGTTCCGGTGATCGGCCCGCCGCGCTTGCCGAACTCATCGGGATCATCCAGAACGATGGCATCCGCCTGCCGGTGTTGCGCATCGACAGCCTGCACTTTGCCGCGCAGACACCGTACGAAACGCAACTGATCAACAACCCCGAGCTGGGCAAACGGGTGCTGCCCTCGGAAGTCGCCGCAGCCATGCGCGAGGCGCTGTCGCAGGTGGTCGATGCCGGCACGGCAAGGCGCGTGTCCGGCAGTTTCAAAACCCGTGACGGCAGCGTGCTGGCCATGGGCGGCAAGACCGGCACGGGCGACAACCGTATCGAAAGCATTGGCGCAGGGGGTCGAATCCTGGCGTCCAAGGCCATCAACCGCACCGCGACGTTCGTGTTTTTCATCGGCGACAACCACTACGGCACGCTGACGGCCTACGTCCCGGGACGCGCCGCCGAGAGCTTCAAATTCACCTCCGCCCTTCCGGTGCAAGTCCTCAAAGGCATGGCGCCGATTCTCAGTCCCTACCTGGAGCCGGGCACTTTCACCCAGTGCAAAGCGCCCGTCCCTACGCAGGTGGCCACGCTTCTGTAACCGGTATCCATCGATCCCATGCCTCTGAAACGGGACGACAACCGTTCGTCTTAACCCATCTTGTGGAAACAATAAGATATATCTTAAGGTATATCTAACTTGTACCAAGAGATGAAAAAAATGAAAGACCACTCACACGATCACCCCCACCACCACCGCCCACACTTCGGCGAACACGGCGACGGCCGCGATGGTTTCGAGAAACGTCCCGGCCGTGAACGCGGCGGCCGTGGGCCTCGGGTATTTGCCCCAGGCGACCTGAAATTGATGCTGCTGGCGCTGATCGCCGATCAGCCGTGCCATGGCTATGACTTGATTCGTCAGATCGAAGCGCTGTTCGACGGCGCCTACAGCCCGAGCCCCGGCGTGATTTATCCGACGCTGACCTTTCTGGAAGAAAGCGAGTTGATCCAGGGCGATGCCGACGGCGGCAAAAAACGCTATTGCATCACCGAGGCCGGTCAGCAGTTCCTGACCGAACAGGCCGTCGCGCTGGATGGCGTGAAAATGCGCATCGAAGTCAGCAAGCGCTCGTTGCGTGGGCATGATCGTCCGCCGGAAATCCACGAGGCCGTGCATAACCTGCGTCATGCGTTGCAGATGCACCACGGCCGCTGGAACCCTGAGGAGATCCTGCGGGTTCGCGACCTGCTGAACGACACCGCGAAAGCCATCGTCGACGGCCAACAACCCGCTGCGGAGAAATCTGAATGAATGCACCCCAGGGAATTCACCGCGTCAGCCACGAGATCAAACGTCGTACGCTGCAGGTGCTGAGGGTGACCGACATCACCCCGCGCATGCGCCGCATCACCTTGCACGGGCCGGAGCTTGAAGGGTTCATCAGTCTGGGCACGGATGACCACGTCAAACTGTTGTTCGCCACCACGCCCGAAGAGCAGGCGGCGCTGGACAGTGACGCACCGCTGCAAAACGCTGAAGGCCCGCGCCCGGCGATGCGCGATTACACCCCGCGTCGCTACGACCCGCAGTCCGGCGAGCTGGACATTGATTTCGTGCTGCATGGGGACGGTCCGGCAGCGACTTGGGCGGCCCAGGCCGAAGCCGGGCAAACGCTGAATATCGCCGGGCCTCGGGGTTCGATGATCGTGCCGGACATGTTCGACAGCTATCTGTTGATCGGTGACGAGACCGCCCTCCCCGCCATCGGTCGTCGGCTGGAAGCGTTGCCGGCGGGTCGGCGTGCGCTGGTGGTGGTTGAAATCGATAACCTGGCGGAGCGACAGGCGCTGACCAGCGATGCACAGACCGAGGTGATCTGGGTGGTGCGTGGCGAGCAGGATCTGCTTGAAGTCACGCGCCAACTGACCCTGCCGAATGGCGATTTATACGTTTGGGTGGCGACCGAATCGTCCTTGTCGCGCAAAGTGCGGCGCGTGCTGCTGGATGAGTTCAAGCTGGACGAGGCGTCGGTCAAAGCCGCGGGCTACTGGCGCGCGGACGGTTCGGACGAGGAGTGAGGCGTACGAGGTCGTCGGAGATGATTGAATATTGCCCGCGCTCGAGATTCAGGGCGCGTCAGCATTGTTGAATGCTTACAACTGCCCTCTGCCGCCCAACACCCGATCAATCAGGAAAACAAATGACCCGATTCCCACGAAACCCGCCAGCACGCCCAGCGCATTGGTCAGCGCCTTGGCCACCCCAAGGGTGCCGATGTCCAGGAATGGATAGAGGTAGTCGCCGAAGGCATTCCCACGCAGCAGCAAATAGCCGAAATACATGACGGGATACAGCATCCACATCAGCACATGCCTGGGTTTCAGCAGGCCTTTGGGCACGAAGAACAACCAGTAGCCAAGGAACAGCAGCGGCATGACGTCGTGCAGTAATTCATCGGCGATCCACTGCCAGCCCTGGGGCGTCCACAGATGGCGCAGCAGCAGGTTGTAAGCGAGGCTCACCAGAATAATGCTAGTGGTGATGCCGGCGCAGACAGCGGGAGAACGGAAGAATCGGTACCCCGCCGAATGCCGGTCGATGACCGCACAACTGAGCGCCACCGCCACCAGCGTGTTGGTCACCACGGTGAAGAAACTGCAGAAGCGCACCAGCCCGCCGAGGAGGCTGGCGTGGTCGATCCATCGCCCCCATAGAATCAGGTACAGCTGCACCGCGAGCCCAAACCAGCCGAGCATGGCCGCCGTGACGACGAAGCGGCGCCGGCCTGGGGACAGGTGCAGCAGGGGGTTTTGCATTGCGTTCACATCCTTGGCAGTCAGCGAATCAGCTCGGGCGCTTGGTGCGCGCCAGCTTGATGTACAACCCTTCGACCTTCTCCCGCGCCCAGGGCGTCTTGCGCAAAAACGTCAGGCTGGACTTGATACTCGGGTCGCTCTTGAAGCAGCGAATGTCGATGCGCTCGGCCAGGCCCGACCACTCGTAATGCTCGACCAGCGCGATGAGGATCTGCTCCAGCGTCACGCCGTGCAGCGGGTTGTTGTTGGGTGTGGTCATGACGGGCCTATGGACGCTGATGGGACGGGGCTGATTGGCAAGAGGTTTCGCGAGCTGCGCACCTTAGCGGACGCAGTGATCAGTGTGAAGGCTGCAAGCACCCGAAGCAGCAACCGATATCAAAATGATTGCTTTTTTAGTGTTATGTTATAACACTTACAAATCGTACATTTTGAATCGTTCTGCAAGGAAACGCTGCATGTCCCGTCCCTCAAAACTCCGCCCGTGGCGCCTGACGCCACTCGCTGCCGCTTTGCTGATTGCCTCACCTGCGTACGCCATCGAAGTAGAGCCGCAAATCATCACCGCCAACCCGCTCGGCAGCGATCAACTCGCCTCGCCCAGCACGGTACTGACCGGCGATGAGCTGACCCTGCAACAGAAAGGCAGCCTCGGTGAGACGCTGAATAAACAGCCCGGCGTGTCCTCTTCTTATTTCGGACCGGGCGCGAGCCGGCCGATCATTCGGGGGCTGGACGGCGACCGCATCCGGATCCTGCGCAACGGGGTCGGTGCGCTCGACGCCTCGTCGTTATCCTACGATCACGCGGTGCCGCTGGACCCGGTCAACGTCGACCGCATTGAAATCGTGCGCGGCCCTGCGGCACTGCTTTACGGTGGCAGCGCCATCGGTGGCGTGGTCAACACGTTCGACAACCGCATCCCCACCGAATCCATCGAGGGCATTCAGGGCGCGGGCGAACTGCGTTACGGCGGTGCCGACACGACCCGCAGCAGCGCCGGGAAACTGGAAGCAGGCAATGGCACCTTTGCGTTGCACCTGGACGCCAATGCTCGTGAGTTCAACGACCTGAAAATCCCGGGCTATGCCCGCACCGCCGATCAACGCGCGCGGGATCCGCAAGACAGCGACAAGAAACATCGCCTGGGCAACAGCGATGGTCGGCAGGACGGAGGCGCCATAGGAGGCTCCTACACTTGGGACGACGGTTACGCCGGGGTTTCCTACAGCAACTACGATTCCAATTACGGTTCGCCTGCCGAGCAGGGCGTGCGCATCCGCATGAAGCAGGACCATTACGCGTTTGCCTCCGAGATCCGCAATCTCTCCGGCCCGTTCAGCTCGGTAAAACTCGACGCCGGTTACACCGATTACAAGCACATGGAGATCGAAGACGGCGAAGTCGGCACCACCTTCAAGAACAAGGGTTATGAAGCCCGCGTCGAGGCCCGGCACCAGCCCATCGGCCCGGTCGAGGGCGTCGTCGGCGCGCAAGTGACGCGCAGTGAGTTTTCAGCCCTGGGCGAAGAGGCCTTCGTGCCGCAGACCGATACGGACGCCGGTGCCTTGTTCATTCTGGAAGAACTGCAGGCCACCGACCGCCTCAAGCTCAGCCTGGGCGGGCGCATTGAACACACGACTGTGGACCCGGACAGCGGAGGCAACGCGCGATTCGCAAACGCCAGCCGCTCAAGCAGCTTTACCGCAGGGAGCGTTTCATCCGGGGCCGTTTACACCCTGACGCCGATCTGGTCGCTGGCGGCGACCCTTGGCAACACCGAGCGGGCGCCGACGTTCTATGAGCTCTACGCCGATGGTGCTCACGTCGCCACCGGCACGTACGAGCTCGGTGATGCGGACCTGTCGAAGGAGAAAGCCGTTTCCAGCGATCTGGCGCTGCGCTTCGACAACGGTACCCACAAAGGAAGTGTCGGCGTGTTCTATAGCCACTTCTCCAACTACATCGGACTGCTGGGCAGCGGCCGCACATTGAACGATGAAGGCGCTGACGACCCCGACGGCATTCCCGAATACACCTATTCAGGCGTGCGCGCACGGTTTGCCGGGTTCGAGGCCAAGGATCACTGGAAGCTCGGCGAAACCCGCTATGGCAATTTCGCCTTGGAGCTGTCCGGCGATTACACCCGCGCCAAGAATCTTGATACGGGAGAAGCCCTGCCGCGGATCGCGCCTTTGCGGCTCCAAAGCGGGTTGTTGTGGGAACTGGACAAGTGGCAAGCGAGGATCGACCTCGAACACGCCGCTTCCCAACGGCGCGTACCGGACAACGAAACCGGCACCGACGGCTACACGACG
Source organism: Pseudomonas sp. AK106 (assembly GCF_053903055.1). Taxonomy (NCBI): domain Bacteria; kingdom Pseudomonadati; phylum Pseudomonadota; class Gammaproteobacteria; order Pseudomonadales; family Pseudomonadaceae; genus Pseudomonas; species Pseudomonas sp. AK106. The sequence continues at coordinate 1,282,742 of NZ_CP096426.1, read as the reverse complement.
TTGGGGGCGAGCGCCGGCTACACGTTCAAGGTGGGCGGCAGTCAGTGGCTGGCGTTCGTCAGCGGCGAGAACCTGACCAATCAAACCGTGCGTTACGCCAGCTCCATTCTGCGCGACATCGCACCGGCAGAAGGGCGCAGCGTGGAGGTCGGGCTACGGACGACGTTTTAACGCCGTCACCTGAACGGTCACGCCGCAAACCTGAGGGTGACCCCAGGGCCTCTTCCCGGCTAAAGCCGGTCCCACAATTTGAATCGCGTGCATTCAGCGCATTCCTGCTGGCACGACGCAGGATCTTAGTGGGACCGGCTTCAGCCGGGAAGGCGTCAGTCGTCATGCCGCAACGTTCAGGGTGCACACACTGGCCTCTTCCCGGCTAAAGCCGGTCCTACAATTTGAGCGCATCCATTCAGCCGGGAGCGTCAGCCATCACACCGCAGAATCCTACAACCTGAACTCCCCTCTAAACGCACATCCATGCGCCCTCTGTAAGGGTTGGCGGGGCTTCACCCTGCTCTCTTACAAAGCAGACACCCGGGCCAGACCATGGACAGCGCTACCCTGGCCACACGCCACTGTTACGCCAACCGCAACGATCCATGTCGCAATTTCGACTTTTTTAAAAACCGTTAGCGTCCTATCATCGCCGCCCTAAACGCTGAAACGGCTAACTCGTCATTGATTAAGACCTTGCAATGCGCCTCCCAAGCATTGCGAGCGGCGTCGCCCTTTGCTCTCGAATAACTCAAAAAGACCTCACGCCCTATGCCCCGTCATCTGAAACGCCCGACCTGCAAATCGTCCCGAGCCCTTCGTCATGCCAGCGCCCTGAGCCTTGCCGCGCTGGGCTTTGCAAGCTGCGCCCATGCTGCGCCGGCGTTCGACAGCGCGTCGCCGTGGATGCTGGGTGACTGGGGCGGCAAGCGCAGTGAGCTTTCCGAACAGGGCTACGACTTCAAGCTCGACTCAGTCATCGAAGTGGGCTCCAACCTGCACGGCGGTTACAACCATGACAAGGCGACCCGTTACAGCGACCAGTTCGCCCTCGGTGCGCACATGGATTTGCAGAAGATCCTCGGCTGGCACGACGCTGAATTTCAACTGACCCTCACCAACCGTAACGGCGACAACATCAGCAACGACCGCGTGGGCGATCCGCGCACCGGCACCATTTCGTCGTCCCAGGAAGTCTGGGGCCGCGGCAACGTCACACGCCTGACCGACCTCTGGTACCAGCAGAAATTTCTCGACCAGACGCTCAGCGTCAAGGTCGGCCGGTTCAACGAAGGCGAAGATTTCAACACCTTCCCGTGCGACTTCCAGAACCTGGCACTGTGCGGCTCCCAGGTCGGCAACTGGGACGGCGGGATCTGGTACAACTGGCCGGTCAGCCAGTGGGCAATGCGCGTCAAATATCAGCTGAGCCCTGAACTGTTCGTGCAGGTTGGTGCGTTCGAGCAGAACCCCTCCAACCTGGAAAACGATAACGCCTTCAAACTCAGCGGCAGCGGTACCCAGGGCGCCGTGTTGCCGGTCGAGGTGGTCTGGTCGCCGAAGGTCAACGGCCTGCCGGGCGAATACCGCGCCGGTTACTACTACAGCACCGCCGAAAGCAGCGACGTTTCCAAGGACAGCAACGGTCGATACGCCGCCCGGAGCGGCGATGACTACGCCTCGTCGTCCAGCAAACACGGCATGTGGCTGACCCTGCGCCAGCAAGTCACCAGCGAGTCCAGCGACAACGACCGCGGCTTGAGCCTGTTCGCCAACGGCACGCTGCACGACAAGAAAACCAACATGATCGACAACTTCGTTGCCCTCGGTGCGACGTACAAAGGCCCGTTCGATGCGCGCCCCGAGGATGACATCGGCGTCGGCATCAGCCGCATCCACGTCAACCCGGCGTACCGGAAGAACAGCAACCTGCGCAATCAGGCCGAAGGCGTTGCGGACTACAACGACCCGGCGTTCATGCCCGTGCAGGACACCGAATACAACGCCGAAATCTACTACGGCGTGCACGTCGCCAACTGGCTGACCGTGCGCCCGAACCTGCAATTCATCCGCCATCCGGGCGGTGTGAATCAGGTTGATGACGCGCTGGTCGCGGGGTTGAAAATCCAGTCCTCGTTCTGATCAGCCCAGCTCGCCCGTCTGCACCCAGGCATCGGCATTGAAGGCATGGCTTATCCGCCGCGCCTTCACGCCAACACGCGTTAACCACCACATCGTTACGGAGTACAACACTTATGAGCACTGAGGGTGCTTTCGGTAAGGGTCGCCTGCTTCCGAGCTTGCTCGGGCTGGTCATTCTGATAATGGGCCTGGCCTTGCTGGTCGGCGGCATCAAACTGCTGACGCTGGGCGGGTCGCTTTACTACCTGCTGGCCGGCATCGGCTTCGCCATCACCGGCGTCCTGCTGATGATGGGTCGCGGCGCGGCATTCAGCCTGTACGCACTGGTGCTGTTCGCCAGTACCGTGTGGGCGCTATGGGAAGTGGGTCTGGATTGGTGGCAGCTGGTGCCGCGTCTGGCACTCTGGTTTGCCCTGGGCATCGTGATGCTGCTGCCATGGTTCCGTCGTCCAGTCCTGCGTGGCCAGGTCGGCGATACGGGTACCCGCGCATTGGGCGCCGCTGTGATCGTGGCGGGCATCGCCGCGCTGGCCAGCCAATTTACTAACCCCGGTGAAATCAAAGGCCAACTGGACCGCGAAACCGCCGGCACCACCAGCGCCGCGCCGGCCATGCCTGACGGCGACTGGCAGTCCTACGGCCGCACGGCCTTCGGCGATCGCTACTCGCCGCTGTCGCAGATCACCCCGGACAACGTCAGCAAGCTGGTCCCGGCGTGGACCTATCGCACGGGCGACATTCCGGGTCCGAACGACCCGGGTGAGACCACGGCCGAAAACACTCCGCTGAAAGTCAACGGCATGCTCTACGTCTGCACGCCGCACAGCCAGGTCATCGCACTGGACCCGGACACCGGCAAGGAAATCTGGCGCTTCGATCCGAAGATCAGCAGCGGCAAGGCGGCCAACTTCAAGGGTTGGGCGCACATGACCTGCCGTGGCGTGTCGTATCACGATGACGCCGCCTACGCTGCCACCGCGCCGGCCGACGCTGCCGCACCTGCGCAAAGCCCGGCCGCTCCGGCGGTTGCCGGCGCAGCCAATGCCTGCCCGCGTCGCATCTTCCTGCCGACCGCCGACACCCGTCTGATCGCCCTGAACGCCGACACCGGCAAGATGTGTGAAGACTTCGGCACCAACGGTTCGATCGACCTGAGCGCCAACATCGGCACTTACGCACCGGGCGGTTACTATTCGACGTCGCCACCGGCAGTGACCAAAGACCTCGTGGTCATTGGCGGTCACGTCACCGATAACGTTTCCACCGACGAGCCGTCGGGCGTGATCCGTGCGTTCGACGTGCACACCGGCCGGCTGGTCTGGAACTGGGACAGCGGCAATCCGGACGACACCACGCCGCTTGCCGAGGGCAAGACCTACACCCGCAACTCGCCCAACATGTGGTCGATGTTCAGCGTCGACGAAAAGCTGGGCATGCTCTACCTGCCGATGGGCAACCAGATGCCTGATCAGTGGGGCGGCGACCGCACCGAGGCCTCGGAGAAATTCAGCGCCGGTCTGGTCGCGCTGGACATCGCCACCGGTCACGTGAAATGGAGCTTCCAATTCACTCACCACGACCTGTGGGACATGGACGTCGGCGGTCAGCCAACGCTCATGGACATGAAAACCGCTGACGGCGTGAAGCCTGCTGTTCTGGCCTCGACCAAGCAAGGCAGCATCTATGTGCTGGACCGCAGCAACGGTCAGCCCATCGTACCGATCAACGAGATCCCTGTACCCCAGGGCGCTGTTGCCGGCGATCACACGTCGCCTACCCAGCCGAAGTCCGACCTGAACTTCATGCCGCCGCCGCTGAAAGAGCGCGACATGTGGGGCGTGACGCCGTTTGATCAGATGCTGTGCCGCATCGACTTCAAATCCCTGCGTTATGAAGGTCCGTTCACTCCGCCGTCGCTGCAAGGCACATTGGTGTACCCGGGTAACTTCGGTGTGTTCGACTGGGGCGGCATTTCGGTCGATCCGGTGCGTCAGATTGCTTTCGTGAACCCGAGCTACATGGCGTTCCGTTCCAAACTGGTGCCGGCGGCTGAAGTCGCAGGCGGCCCGGGTCGCAAGAGCGAAACCGAAGGCGTGCAGCCGAACAAGGGCGCGCCTTACGGTGTGATCCTCGAAGCAATGCTGTCGCCAATGGGCCTGCCGTGCCAGGCGCCAGCGTGGGGTTATGTGGCGGCGGTCGATCTGACCAACCACCAGACCATCTGGAAGCACAAGAACGGCACCGTGCGTGACAGCGCGCCGGTTCCGATCCCGCTGACCATGGGCGTTCCAAGCCTGGGCGGCACGTTCATCACTGCCAGTGGTGTGTCGTTCCTCAGTGCCACGCTGGACCAGTACCTGCGCGCCTACGACGTTCGTAACGGCAAGCAGTTGTGGGAAGGCCGTCTGCCAGCAGGCGCCCAGACCACGCCGATGACTTACACCGGCAAGGACGGCAAGCAATACGTGCTGGTCGTTGCAGGCGGTCACGGTTCGCTGGGCACCAAACAGGGCGATTACGTCATCGCCTACAAACTGCCGGATTGATCCGCTTCACTGATTAGCGTCGTGCAGTAACAGAAAAGGCGGTCCCGTGAGGTGACCGCCTTTTTTATGCGCGCCGAAACGCGCAAAAGGGGACAGATTTATTTACAACGCTTCACCGTAAATAAATCTGTCCCCTTTTGCGCTGTTTGCGGTCGTCCCCTTTTGCGGTCCCCTTTAGCGCCCCTACTTCTCGATCACCTCACCACGCTGGGGCGCCAGCCTGGCAATAAAACGGTTCTGCGTGGTCACCGGAATGTGCTGCTCGTTCATCGCATCGATAAGGTTCTCGACCAACGCATTGAAATCGCTGCGGCTGAGTTTCATGCCCTTGTGCACTTCTTCCAGGGAGTCTCCGGTGTACGTGCACGGCCCGCCGGCTTCGACGCAAAACCTTTCCACCAGCTTGTCGCGTACCCGAACGATATCGACCTTGGCGAAGTATTTATAAATGCGGTCATCCTGAGCGATGTGCAGCAGCATGCCTTCGACGATTTTCTGGATGCCGGCGCGCTGGCCCAAGTCCTGATAGAGGCTGTCGTCCTTGGGCGGCTGTTGGGCGCACCCCGCCAGCAACGACAGACTGAGCCCGAGAATCAGCCACAGAGACCGCCCCATCAGAAACTCCCCTGCACGGAAAGGTAGGTCCCGTTCTGGTTGTCCAGCGTGGCGATTTCACCGAGCCGGGCATAGGCCAGCACCACGGAGACATGCTTGTTGGGAAACCAGCCGACAAAGAAGTCCGCCCAGTCGCTTTCGCCGGCGAACGACAGATTGTCGGGCTTCTCGCGGTAGTCCATGCCCACTGCCCAATGCGGGTTGAACAGGATGGCTGCGCCGCCCTCTTTCAGTACGCTGCGGGTATCGCGCCGGTCGCCGCCAAAGCCCATCAACCCGGTTTCGTTGGCACGGCTGTAACGCAGGCCGGCGTTGACCACCAGGTTGTAGCCAAAGGCCGCGCCCATGAACAGACGGCTCGCGGTGACATAACCCTCGACGTCCGAATCGCGCTTGGCGCCCACCAGGCTGGGGATGAGGAAATCATTCTGGTGTTTGTATTCCAGCCCCGCCGACACCTGCGGCAACTGATCGTAGATCAGGTCGCCAAACAGGCGAACCTTCACGCCGAAGATGTCCTGGGTGAGGTTGTCATCCGGGAGGTTGAGCTTGCTGACAAGTGAGCCCAGGTCGAAGCGTTGATGGGCGTAGGAAACCTCAACTCGATTGCCGTAGGACGCTGCAGCGCCGACCACATCGAGGGTGTAGTCCGGCAAGTCGACGTGGGTGGCGAACGCGTTGCCGCCCCACTCGCCCTGCTCGTCATACCCGGCCAGCATGGCCCAGGGGATGATCCCGCCGCCTGCGCCGCCTTCAATGCTGCTGGCGCCGCCGGTGGCGATCAGGCGCCCCTGCTCGGCTCCGACTGCCGGCGCGAACCATGTCGCACAGCCTCCGACCACGCTGGCAAGCAGCACGGGATTCAAGTACGTCGAAAGGCGTCGTGCCATAAGTCCGTGTTCCATCAATACACCGTCATGCGGGGTGGGAGCTGGGAGCGGGCAATCCAGGCTTCGAAAGCGATCGCATCGAGCGGACGGCTGATCAGGTAGCCTTGCGCGGTATCGCAATGCCACCGCTCCAGCAGACGGAGGCTGTGTTCGTACTCGACGCCCTCGGCGACCACCTTCAGGCCCAGGTTGTGGCTCATCTCGATGGTCGACCGCACGATGACGGCGTCTTCGCTGGTTTCATCCAGATCGCGCACGAAGGACTGATCGATCTTCAATTCCTGCACCGGCAGCCGCTTGAGGTGCGCCAGCGAGGAGTAACCGGTGCCGAAATCATCCACCGACAGGCTGATGCCGAATTCGCGCAGGCGATTGAGCACCTTCAGCGACTGCTCGGGCTCGCGCATGATGGCGCTTTCGGTGATCTCGAAAATCAACTGTTCGGCCGGCACGCGGTACAGCTTGAGCAGCGCAGCAACGCGGTCAGCCAGATTGCCGTCCAACAGGTCGTCCGCCGAGATGTTCACCGACACTTGCAGAACCAGACCGCGATACGCCCATTCGGCCAACTGGCGCAGGGCTTCTTCGATCACCCAGTTGGTGAGGATCTGAATACTGCCGGTGCGCTCTGCCAGCACGATGAACTCGGCCGGGGACACCGAGCCGAATTGCGGGTGCTGCCAGCGCAGCAAGGCTTCGGCCTGAGTCACGCGGCCGTTGCGGATGTCCAGTTTGGGCTGGTAATGCAGGGACAGTTCGCCATTGCGCGCGGCCTGACGCAGGTCGCGGATCAGGCTGATCTGGCGCAAGTGGGCGACATCGCGACCGTCCACATAGACCTGCAGACGCCCCGGCAGCTGCGCCGCGTCTTGCCGCGCAATGGAGGCACGTCTGAGCAACTCGGACGCCGAATCGCCATTGGCCGGATAGGCCGCGATGCCGATGCAGGCATCCATCGCGATGTCCTGCTCGCCAATGCGCTGAGGCTTGACCAATAGACGCTGCAGCCGGTCGGCCACCGCGACGGCACTGTCGGTTTCAGCGTTGTGCACCAGCAGCAGAAATTCGTTGTCGGAGAGCCGCGCCACCGTATCACCGGGACGCAGCGGCTCCTGCAGTTGCTCGCTGATGATGCGCAGCAGTTGCTCGACTCCCTCGAGACCGACGTTGGTACTGATCGCGCGGAAGTTATCGATGCCCAGATAAAGCAGGGCCACTGGCCGTTGAGCAATGACTGCGCTGCCGAGGCGTTCCATGACCAGCGCGCGATTGGGCAGCCCGGTGAGTGGATCATGCAGGGCGTTGTGGGCCAGTTGCAGCTCACGCTCGGCGATCCCGCTCTGCATCGAATTGATAGCGCTGGCGAGCAGCCCCAGTTCATCCCGGCGATCCAGCACCACGGGGGTGGCGTAATCACCTTCGCCAATGCGCCGGGCCGCTTGGGCCAGGGCACTCACCGGCCGCGACAGGTTGCGCGCCAGTAACAACGCGCCGACCAGCGAGCACGCCAGCGCCACGACAGTGATCCAGAACAGCGTCTTGTCCAGCGGCGCGAATGCCTGCATGGCCTGATCCAGCGGGCTCTGCAGCAGGGCCACGACCTCGCTGTCGCTGTTGCTCCCCAGGCGCAGGGTTTTGCTCAGAAAACTCTGGTTCTGATGCTCGGTCATCTGCATCTCGTCGCTGGGCGGGTTCATCATCACCCCGCGCAGGCTGTCGAACAGCGGCGCCGGCTGGGTGCTGATCATCTGACCCGGCTGCTTTTGCACGATCGACAGAAACGACACCTGCAAACCGCTCAACGAGCGCAGTTCCTGCGCCAGATCACCGTCCATGCTGAAGCCCATCACCACGCGCGCAATCGGCAGCGGTGCGAGGACCGTGCTCTCCACCAGCAAGTGCGGCTGGCCCTGCAACGGCACGATGAGCATCGACTGATTCTTGCCCTTGAGCTCACGCAACGCCTGGGTATAGGGGAACGGCGAGCCTTCGGGGATCTGCGCGACGGTGCTGGCCATGACCGTGCCGTCCATGCCCAGCAGGAACATGTCATTGGCGTTGATTCTGGCGCCGTGATTGAGCAGCACCGAGCGGATGGTCGCCGAGTCCGCCGATGCCACGGCGTCACGGAAGCCGAAATCGGTGGACAGCAATTGCACGGCGTCGCGCAGCCGCTTGCCGCGCATTTCAAGCAAACCTTCGAACACCCGGGTGCCGACTTCGAGCTGTGCCTGGGCCTGCTTGCGAACCGCGTCCTGGGTCGCCGCTCTCACCGCAATAAACACGGCGAAGACCACGATCAGCAGCAGCATGATCAACACGCCGGCAATCCGCGCCTGAAAGCTGATGCGCACCTTCATTCGTGGGCTGCTTTATGAAAGGCATCGCCGAACGCGCTGGGCGTCGGCGCGGCCGGGGTGTTATCGGCGTTGGGCTGTACAGCGATGGTAAACCGTTGCTTGAGGCCGCCGGCCGGGATGTCGATGTCGACACCGGACACGGGCAGCATGTCGGCCCCCTGGGGGTGCCAGAGAGTGACGGCGTAGTGACCGGCGGGCACTTGATCCAGGGTCAGCGCGCCCTTGTCGTTGCTGACGCCGAACCAGCCATCGTCGGTGACGTACACATACCCGATCATGTTGTCGTGGACGTTGCAGCCGAGCACGACCACGCCCGGCTTGTCGAACAGCACGGGGGCCGACGGGGTACCGCCATACAACCGCAATTCAAAACGCTTGGGCGTCGAGAACGAATACACCTGATGGCGGATTTGATCGCTGTTGGGGAAACTGATTTCCGTCCCACTGCGGACGGCCAGCACGTGGGGGGCAAATTGCACATCGCGCTGGTCCATGTCGGCTTTCATCGGCCCGGCAGGCGGCGCCGTTGCGCCGCGCAGGGTAACCACCGCGTCGGGAAGCGGCTTGCCCTGGGCATCAACGAATTCGGCGGTCAGGCTGGCCGCACTGGCAAGGGTGCCCTGCAGCGCGGTTACAACCAGCAACAATGAAATAAAAACGTGGCGCATGACAGATGTTCCAGACAGCGAGGCCGGCAGAGCCTCCGTGGCGATGATTTCCAGCGTAGCCCACATCGGCGGTCAGCGATATCAGACGGACTTCCAGCAAAGCACATGGCCTTCATTAGTGGAATGCCACGGCCTGGCGCAACGCCTTACAGGCTTTAAAACGATCCCCCGTCATTGCTATCGACCGACGCTATTGAAACCTGAGCCAATCTGCCCCATCTAAGGCTCATCTCCATTTATGCAGGTGCCCCATGAGCGACCAGCAATCCGACGCCAACCAGCCGCACCCGGACGACGATCACGAGCACGAAATCCTCGGCTCCGACAGCAAGCGCCTCGCCCTGCCCGGCCAGAACCTGCCGGATCAGGTGTACATCATTCCGATCCACAACCGTCCTTTCTTCCCCGCCCAAGTGCTGCCGGTCATCGTCAACGAAGAGCCCTGGGCCGAAACGCTGGAGCTCGTCAGCAAGTCTGATCACCACTCCCTGGCGCTATTCTTCATGGACACCCCGCCCGACGATCCCCGTCATTTCGACACCAAGGCGTTGCCGGAGTACGGCACGCTGGTCAAGGTGCACCACGCCAGCCGTGAAAACGGCAAGCTGCAGTTCGTCGCCCAAGGCCTGAGCCGCGTGCGCATCAAGACCTGGCTCAAGCACCACCGCCCGCCGTTTCTGGTGGAGGTCGAATACCCGCATCAGCCCAACGAGCCGACCGACGAGGTCAAGGCCTACGGCATGGCGCTGATCAACGCGATCAAGGAGCTGCTGCCGCTCAACCCGCTGTACAGCGAAGAATTGAAGAATTACCTCAATCGCTTCAGCCCCAACGACCCGTCGCCGCTCACCGACTTCGCCGCTGCCCTGACCTCCGCCACAGGCGTCGAGCTGCAGCAGGTGCTCGATTGCGTGCCCGTGCTCAAGCGCATGGAGAAAGTCCTGCCGATGCTGCGCAAGGAAGTCGAAGTCGCGCGCCTGCAGAAAGAAATCTCCGCCGAAGTGAACCGCAAGATCGGCGAGCACCAGCGTGAGTTCTTCCTCAAGGAACAGCTCAAGGTCATTCAGCAGGAACTGGGGCTGACCAAGGACGACCGCAGCGCTGACATCGAACAGTTCGAAGAGCGTCTGGTGGGCAAGACCCTGCCGCCGCAGGCGCGCAAGCGCATCGACGAAGAGATCAACAAGCTGTCGGTGCTGGAAACCGGTTCGCCGGAATACGCCGTCACCCGCAACTACCTGGACTGGGCAAGCTCGGTGCCGTGGGGCGTGTTCGGTGACGACAAGCTCGATCTGAAACATGCGCGCAAGGTGCTCGATCAACACCACGCCGGCCTCGATGACATCAAGAGCCGCATCCTCGAGTTCCTGGCCGTCGGCGCCTACAAGGGTGAAATCTCCGGCTCCATCGTGCTGCTGGTCGGCCCGCCGGGCGTGGGTAAAACCAGCGTCGGCAAATCCATCGCAGAATCCCTGGGCCGTCCGTTCTACCGTTTCAGCGTTGGCGGCATGCGCGACGAGGCCGAGATCAAGGGCCACCGTCGCACGTACATCGGCGCCCAGCCGGGCAAGCTGGTGCAGGCGCTGAAAGACGTGGAGGTCATGAACCCGGTCATCATGCTCGACGAGATCGACAAGATGGGCCAGAGCTTCCAGGGCGACCCGGCCTCGGCGCTGCTCGAAACCCTGGACCCGGAACAGAACGTCGAATTCCTCGACCACTATCTGGACCTGCGTCTGGACCTCTCGAAGGTCCTGTTCATCTGCACCGCGAACACCCTGGACTCGATCCCCGGCCCGCTGCTGGACCGTATGGAAGTGATTCGGCTGTCCGGCTATATCAGCGAAGAAAAGCTCGCCATTGCCAAGCGCCACCTGTGGCCCAAGCAACTGGCCAAGGCCGGCGTTTCGAAAAACAGCCTGATGATCAGCGACAGTGCATTGCGCGCGGTGATTGACGGGTACGCGCGGGAAGCCGGTGTGCGGCAGCTGGAAAAACAGTTGGGCAAACTGGTGCGCAAAGCGGTGGTCAAGCTGCTGGACAACCCGGACACCGTGGTCAAGATCGGCCCGAAAGAGCTGGAAGCCTCTTTGGGCATGGCCGTGTTCCGCAACGAGCAAGTGCTGTCGGGCACCGGCGTGATCACCGGCCTGGCCTGGACCAGCATGGGCGGCGCGACGCTGCCGATCGAAGCGACACGGATCCATACGCTCAACCGCGGCTTCAAGCTCACCGGCCAGCTGGGCGACGTGATGAAGGAATCTGCCGAAATCGCTTACAGCTACGTCAGCTCCAATCTGGCGAAGTTTGGCGGCGATAAGAGCTTCTTCGACGAAGCCTTCGTCCACTTGCACGTGCCGGAAGGTGCGACGCCGAAAGACGGGCCAAGTGCGGGCGTGACCATGGCCAGCGCGCTGCTGTCGCTGGCGCGTAACCAGGCGCCCAAAAAAGGCGTGGCGATGACCGGCGAACTGACCCTGACCGGCCACGTACTGCCGATTGGCGGCGTGCGGGAGAAGGTCATTGCGGCGCGGCGGCAGAAGATCTACGAGCTGATCCTCCCGGAAGCCAACCGAGGCAACTTCGAAGAACTGCCGGATTACCTGAAAGAAGGCATCACCGCACACTTCGCTAAACGCTTTGCGGATGTGGCGAAGATATTGTTCTAAGACGGACCAGCATCACTTCCACAGGGGCGAATCGTGACCTGTGGAAGTCGGCCTCACAGACAAGGAGTTCAACATGCTCGACTTCAACAACAAAGGCTTTTTCAAACTCAAGCAGAACAACGAATACGCTGAGCGTGTGGCCGCGCTGCTGCTTGAGGATGAAACCGTCATCGACGCCTACAAGTCGATGCGCGACGGCGTTGTCTTCACGACCAAGCGGATCATTTCCGTCAACGTGCAAGGCATTACCGGCAGCAAGAAGGACTTCACTTCATTGCCGTATAAAAACATCGTGGCCTACTCGGTGGAAACGTCCGGCACCTTCGACCTCGACTCGGAACTCGAGATCTACTTCTCAGCCCTGGGCAAAGTGAAGTTCGAATTCACCGGGAAGACCTCCATCGTCGAAATTTCCAGGTACATTTCCCAATTCGTTCTCTGAACCAACGCATTTGGCCCAGTCACCTGCGAACGTGGTTGAGGTGCAGGCTTAACCAAGCATCACGGGGCAGCATCACAGCATCGCATCAAAGGGGACTGATTTATTTAAAGCATCACAGGGGACAGATTTATTTACACGCTTCTCCGTAAATTAATCTGTCCCCGTCCAGGCACGCTTAAAACCACCCGATCTTCGGTTATCCTCACCCCAAACGTTGCCCACGACCGGAGCCTTCATGACCCCTGCCCGCCTGCTCGTCCCGCTCAGCCTCTCCCTCCTTGCCGCTTGCGCGGCGACACCGAAGCAGATCGTTTCCCTGGACGATCAGCAAGACTGCCCGCTCACCCTCAAAACCGGCCAGACCCTCATGCTGATGCTGCCCAGCAACCCCACCACCGGGCACCGCTGGCTGATGCAAAACCCCGCGCCGTCGATACTCGCCAGCCTCGGGCCTGAGGTGTTCAATGCCTCTAAAGATGTAGGTCTGGTGGGTGAAGGCGGTCAGTCAGTCTGGCGCTACCGAGCCGCCAATGCAGGCACGGGCCATCTGATGATGGTCTACCAGCAGCCGTGGGCGCCGGAAGTGGCGCCAGAACGCACTTTCGACTGCGTGATCACCGTGAACTGATCGAAAGGGGACTGATTTAGTTACACGCTTCTCCGTAAATCAATCTGTCCCCGTCCATGCAAGTCGCCAAGCACTGGCGTAAGCCCCGTCATTCGGTCAGTAACTGCGCCGCATCGAAGCCCATGCGCAAGTTGCCCCAATGACGGCCGTCGAAGAAAAACGGCACGTCGATCTCGGTCATGATTTCCCCCGTGTCGCGCAGGTAGGTTTGCAACAGGAAGCGCTGTTGGTTACCCGCTGCACGCAGGCCGATGGGGTCAGCGAACATGCGCTTGTTCCGGCAGACCGGCAGGTCGACAGCCCGGTCACCCGTAGGTTTTTTCGACACCCAGCTGTTATTCACCGGGCAGTAGCCCTTGGCGTCAACGATGAAGGTGACCTTGCCCCCCAGCGTGCCTTTGGTCAGCGCGTCGCACTCCTCCTGACAGATCTGGGCGAAGCGCTCGCTGTAGCTGGTCGTGTATTGCTTGGGGTCAGTCCCGGGGATCAGTTTGTAGTTCTGATCGAACAGGTTGACCCCTTCACGTTGCAGCGCGGCCAGACGCACCTGGAGTCGGTCGCGGCAATGACTGGCGCGGGTAATGCCGGCGTCCAGCGCGCCGTGCCCGAGGACAAAGCGTCCCAGCAGCGCCTGGACCTTTTCCGCCACGCCCGACAGATCGCGGGTGGCGGTAGCGGAATGCTGCATGCGCTGGTCGATGGACTGGCTGTCCGCATGAATCTGGGTGACGCGATTATTGATGCCGGTGTTGCTGTCGGCGAACTGCAAGATGTGCGAGGCGATGTCTTCCAACTTGATGTGAGTGGATTCGAAATCGCCGATCATGCTCTCGAAATGCCCTGACGCGCGCTCGACCACTTTCTGGGTCTCCCGGGCGCTGTGGCTGATCTGGGTGGTCTGCTCGTGGGTCGAGCTCACTTCCAGCAGCATGGCGTCGATGTTCTGGGAAATGTCCTCGGTGGCGCGACTGACGTTCTGGGCCAGGGTCCGGACTTCGTCGGCAACCACCGCGAAACCACGGCCGCTCTCCCCCGCACGCGCCGCCTCGATCGCCGCGTTGAGCGCCAGAAGGTTGGTCTGGGAGGAAATCTGTTGAATCAATCCGACGATGGATTTGATGCTCGACGAGCGTTGGTTCAACGCCGACACCAGCGTACCGAATTCATTCAGGCTGGTGGAAATCTCACTGATGTTGCCGGTCACTTCCAGCAGCTCGGTGTAGGAGTCGCGGGCCATGCTGAGGTTCTGCGCGGTGGTCCCGGAAATGCCCTGGGTCTGCCGGGACACCTCGGCAATCCGCCCGACTGCGTCGTTGCTCTGCTCCATGACTTCCCTGGCGAAGCGCGCCTGATGGGTCGCGCTGTCGCTGGAATCGCTGATGTTTTTCAGCGAGCGCGCGGACTCCACGGCAATGTGCACGGTCAGCGCCTGAACGCTGCTGATGATCTCCCGCTGCTTGGCGAGAAACCGGTTGCAGGTGCTCGCCAGCACGCGAATTTCATCATGGGTCAACAGCGGCAAGTCCTTGGACAGGTCGCCCTCGCCATTGGCAATGCCTTCCAGCGCCAGCGTCATCTGGGTCACCGGCCGCACGATCAGGTGGCGGAAATACCAGACCATGAAACTGACCAGACACAGGGTGAACAGCGTGCTGCCCAGAATGGCGTTGCTCAGCACATCGAGTTTGCCTTCGATCATGCCTAGCGTCCCCGCCGGCAACTGCGCGCTGCGCAACTGAAGCAGAATGTCCGCGCGGATGCTTACGGCCACCCAGTACACCACGGCGCTCACCATCACCATCAGGAAAAGGCTCGACAGCTTCTTGGTCAAAGAATCGAAAAACTGCCGCTCGACGGACTCGTACAACGCCTTGAACGCATGCATGCCACGGTTCCCTGTGTCTGGTAATGAAATGGGTTGCAACTAAGGTTCTTCGACTGAGGATGGGAAAGCTTTAATGCAGTGGGGTGAACATCGATAAATGACATTGATTCTCAATTATAACTTGCCGATAATTGAGAACCATCATCATTTGTTACATTCGCCGGAGCTTCGCCCGCCATGCGCCACTCGATCCCCTTTTGCCCAAAGGCCCTTTCGTTAATCGCACTGAGCGTGCTCAACACAGCGAATGCCGAAGACACAGCGCTCAGCCTGCCCGCCACCGACGTGACATCAACCGCCACCTACGGGGACACCGGCGACCCGCTCGGTTACCAGGGCAAACCCGGCAGTACCACTACCCGGCTGGACCTGACCAAACAGCAAACGCCTCAAGGTATTACCAACATCAAGCGCGAGCAAATGGATGACTTCAAGCTCAACAGCATTCGCGACGTATTAACCAGTACCCCCGGCGTCAACGTGCAGAAAGTCGAAACTGACCGCACCTACTTCACCGCGCGCGGTTTCGACATCAACAACTTCCAGTACGACGGCACGGCCATGCCGATGACCAATGGGTTGCTGGTGGGCGACATTGACCTGGCGCCCTATGAACAGGTCGATATCGTTCACGGCGCCAACGGTTTGATGTCCGGATCCGGCAACCCTTCGGCCACGGTCAACTTCATCCGCAAACGCCCGACCTACGATCCCCAGGCGAAGATCGACGTGACTGCCGGTTCCTGGGACAAACGCCGGGTGGACATCGACGTTTCCGGGCCACTGACCGACTCAGGCAACGTGCGCGGACGCGTCATCTACGCCAACGAAAACGGCAACTCATACCTTGATCGTTACTCCCGCGAGAAGAACATCTTCAGCGGTCTGCTGGCATTCGACCTGAGCGACAGTGACACGCTGACCCTGGGTTACGAGGACCAGAAAACCAACGCCAATGGCTCAAGCTGGGGCGCACTGCCGCTGGTCGACGCCAGTGGCAACGCTATTCATTACAGCAGCACCCATTCCAATATTTCCCAGCCGTGGGTGCATTGGGATGTTCACACGCAACGCGCGTTTGGCGAGTGGGAACACACCTTCGCCAATGACTGGAAGTCGAAGCTGACCGTCGCCGGCGCCGAGCACCGCGAAGACACCGAGATGTTCTACATGTACGGCGACAGCACCTCACCCACCGGTTACACCGGGTTGGGCTCCAAGTACAAAGACAAGAACCTCGAACTCAGTGGTGATTACTCCCTGAGCGGCCCCTTCATGCTGGGCGGTCGCGAACATCAACTCACGCTAGGGGCGAACGCTGCACGCCAGCGCAACCGCGAATCGTCGCAGTACGGTGACGCCCTCAACTACTCGCCTGTGACCCTTGAGGATGCGCTGCATGGCTACCTGCCGCAGCCGAATTACGTCGCCGCGTTGCCCGCTGCGACCTCGAACTACACCGATCGCCAGAAGAGCGTTTACGCCGGCGCGCGTTTCAGCCTGACCGACGACCTGCATTTGATCACCGGTGCCCGCATGCTCAGCGCCGACAGCAATGGCGACAACTACGGCTCCGCGCGCAAGGTGCGCATTCACGGCAAAGTCACGCCGTACGCCGGTATCGTCTACGACCTGACCCCGGAATACGCGCTGTACGCCAGTTACACCGAAGTCTTCAATCCGCAGTATTACCTCGACGGCCAAGGCCGGGTGCTCGATCCGCTTGAAGGCAAAAGCTATGAAGCGGGCATCAAGGGCCAGTTGCTGGACAAGAAGCTCAACGTCAGCGCAGCGGTGTTCCATGCCAAGCAGGACAACGTGCCGGGTAGTTCGGTGTATGACGCCAGCCTTGGCGGCTACGTGTACGAGGCGATGTCCTACGACAGCAGCGGCCTGGAGCTGGAAGCGTCCGGCGAAGTGGCACCCGGCCTGCAAATCAACGGCGGGTACACCTACGTCTATATCACCGACGACAACGACAGCCGTGCGCGCAAATTCATCCCGCGCCACGCCCTGAAGTCGTCCATGACCTACCAGTTGCCAATGGCACCGAAGGTCAAGGTCGGCGGCAGCCTGAGCTGGCAGAGCAAGACCCAGAACGACGACGCACCGGCCGCCCGGCAGGACGCCTACGCGCTCATCGGCCTGATGACCCGCTATGACATCGATCAGCACTGGAGCACCCAGTTCAACCTCAACAACCTCACCAACGAGAAATACCAACAGAGCCTGCGCTACAACCAAAGCAACTTCGGTGATCCACGCAACTTAACCGCGTCGGTAAGCTGGACATACTGATAACACGGCTTGCGTCTCAGCCGCCCAAGTGCAACCGGGGCGGCTTTTGCCGTTGAGGGGCAAACGTCTGCACACGAACGATGAGATGAGGTTCCAGCCGAGGGACGGAATTGGCTAAAATGCCGCACTTTTCGCCTTGTCCCCCGGAATCGCCGTGAGCCCAGAACCCGACCGCCTATTCGCCCAGCCGCTGCCCCAGGTGCCCGACTTCGCTTTCAACGAAGACGTCGTGCGGGTGTTCCCGGACATGATCAAGCGCTCGGTACCGGGCTACCCGACCATCGTCGAAAACCTCGGCGTGCTCGCGGCGCAGTTCGCCCAGCCCCACAGCGTGCTCTACGACCTGGGCAGCTCACTGGGCGCCGTCACCCAGGCGTTGCGCCGGCATGTGCGGACCGAGGATTGCCGGGTGATCGCCATCGACAACTCGTCGGCCATGGTCGAGCGCTGCCGGGAATACCTCAACGCCCAGGACTCGATGTACCAGGAGTTGCTGCCGGTGGAGGTCATCGACGGCGATATCCTGGGTCTCGAGTTTCAGCCGGCCTCTGTCGTTGCCCTGAACTTCACCCTGCAGTTCATCGCCCCCGAGCAACGCCTCGCCCTTTTGACTCGCATCCGCCAGTCGCTGCTGCCCGGCGGCGCGCTGATCCTGTCGGAGAAGCTGCGCTTTGATGACACCGAAGAGCACGCGCTGCTCAGCGATCTGCACGTCGCCTTCAAGCGCGCCAACGGTTACAGCGAGCTGGAGATCGCGCAGAAACGCAGCGCGATCGAAAATGTGATGAAGCCCGACAGCCTTGAGCAGCACCGCGAGCGCTTGCTGGCCGCCGGTTTCAGTAAAGTCGTGCCCTGGTTCCAGTGCCTTAATTTCGCCTCGTTGATTGCCCTGCCATGATTGATCTCGCTCCCCTGGTCCGCCGTCTGGCGGGCACGCCACTGTATGCCTGGGCCCAAGGCCTGCAGGCGCAACTCGACGCGAAGATGGAAAAGGGTCACGGCGACCTCGAACGCTGGCAAGGCGCCCTGAATGCCTTGCCTGATCTGACGCCAAGCCGCATCGAGCTCAAGGACGATTTCATCCTCGACGCCGACTGCGACGATGCCACCCGCGAGCAGACCCGTGCTGCGCTGATGGGCCTGTCGCCGTGGCGCAAAGGCCCTTTTGATGTGTTCGGCGTGCACGTCGACACCGAATGGCGCTCGGACTGGAAATGGTCGCGGGTGTCGCCGCACCTTGATCTGAGAGGCAAGCGCGTTCTGGATGTGGGCTGCGGCAACGGCTATTACCAGTGGCGCATGCTGGGGGCCGGGGCCGACAGCGTGATCGGCGTTGACCCGAACTGGCTGTTCTTCTGCCAGTTCCAGGCCATGCAGCGCTACCTGCCGAACCTGCCGGCGTGGCACCTGCCGTTCACCCTGGAAGATCTACCCGCGCGGCTGGAAGGCTTCGACACCGTGTTCTCCATGGGCGTGCTCTATCACCGCAAATCCCCCATCGATCACCTGCTGGCACTCAAGGATTGCCTGGTCAAAGGCGGCGAGCTGGTGCTGGAAACCATGGTGGTGGAAGGCGACGCGAATCAGGTGCTGGTGCCGGAAGACCGCTACTCACAGATGCGCAACGTGTGGTTTCTGCCATCAGTCCCCGCGCTGGAACTGTGGCTGCGCCGCGCGGGTTTTGTGGATGTGCGCTGCGTCGACGTCAGCACCACCACGGTAGAGGAACAGCGCGGCACCGACTGGATGCGCTTTCAATCGTTGAGCGACTTTCTCGATCCCGCTGATCACAGCAAGACCGTGGAAGGACTGCCTGCACCGCGGCGTGCGGTGATCGTTGGGCGCAAGCCGTAAACCCACAACGGCGCCATCGCGCGCGCTCGTGGAGCATGACAACACCGCAGCTGTCATTGCGGACAAATCACCCGTGGGAGCGAGCTTGCTCGCGAAGGCGATGGTGGTCGTCCCTTCAGATCACTGGCGGTGAGAAGAACTCGCCGCTGCCAGAATCAACGCCTTCATCTCCGATACCGCGGACTTGAAGCCGACAAACAGGGCATGGGCCACCAGCGCATGGCCGATGTTCAGTTCGTTGATGCCCTTGATCGCCGCGATCGCTTCAACGTTGTGATAGTGCAAACCATGACCGGCATTGACGATCAGGCCCTGGGCCAGACCAAAAGCAACGCCATCGGCAACGCGCTTGAGCTCTTCGGCGACGGCCGCCGGGGTTTCGGCATCGGCATAACGGCCCGTGTGCAGCTCGATGGCCGGCGCGCCAACCCGGGCCGACGCGGCAATCTGGCGCTCATCGGCGTCGATGAACAGCGACACTTCGCTGCCGATGGCAGACAACCGCTCCACCGCCGCCTTGATGCGCGCTTCCTGACCGGCGACATCCAGCCCGCCCTCCGTGGTCAGTTCCTGACGGGTTTCCGGCACTAGGCAGATGTGCGCCGGCCGAATGCGCTCGGCGAACGCCATCATCGCTTCGGTGACGCCCATCTCGAAATTCATGCGCGTTTGCAGCACGTCTTTCAGCAGCAATACATCGCGTTCCTGAATGTGCCGACGGTCCTCACGCAAATGCACGGTGATGCCGTCGGCACCCGCTTCCTCGGCATCCAGCGCGGCCTTGACCGGATCGGGATAGCGCGTCCCGCGGGCCTGGCGCAGGGTAGCAACGTGGTCGATGTTCACGCCGAGCAGAATGCGAGTGCTGTGGGTCACGGGGTTCTCCTGATTACTGTGGCGGTGCCAGCCAGTAGTGGCTGATTGCGCAAGCGAGGAAGGATTTTCTAGGTTTGCGCCGCTGGACGCTAGAGTTTGCGAAACAATTCACGGCTGACCAGCGGCCGCCCACCCAGATGCACGGCCAGGGCCTGGCGCATCAGACGCTTGGCCGCCGACAGCGCGCCCGGCGAAGTCCAGTCCGCTTCAGACATCGCCTGCAATTCGGCGCCCTGAAACAATCCCGGCTGAAACAGATACACCCGCTCAAGGCCTGCGTCCACCTGAAGCCGGTACAGGCCGTCGCTGGCCAGGGGATCACCGTTGACGTCTGCATCCAGCGCAAAGCCGTAACCGAGATCGTCCAGCAGTCGCCATTCGAACGAGCGCAGCAACGGTTCCAGCGCGCGCCCTTCGGCCAGGGCCACAAGGGTCGCGGCGTAATGCTCGAACACGCCCGGGTGCGGGTCTTCGGCGGGCAACAGACGAATCAGCAATTCATTGAGATAGAGACCGCTGAACAGCGCCTCGCCTTCCAGCCACGTGGCGACGCCGACGCCTTCCATGCGCCCCACGTTCTTCAGCTCGCCCCGGCCGCGAAACTCCACTTCGAGCGGCACGAACGGACGCGCCATCGTCCCCGCCTTTCCCCGAGCGCTGCGCAACACCGCACGCAAGCGACCCTGCGGGGTGATGAAATCGACCAGTGCGCTGTTTTCGCGGTACGCACGGCTGTGCAACACATAAGCGAGCTGACCGACGGGAGGGGTTTGTGACATGGCTATCTCGATGAAAGAACACGGCAGAACGGGCAATCTGAAACGACTGTGGGAGTGAGGTTGCCTGCGAACAGGCGATCCCAGTCAACATCAAATGCTGAATGTCACATCCTCTTCGCGAGCAAGCTCGCTCCCACACGTGTTCGGCACAACCAGACTGCTTAGATTACAAGTCGCCGTAACCCAGCGAACGCAACGCGCGCTCGTCATCGGACCAGCCGCCTTTGACCTTGACCCACAGATTGAGCATGACCTTGGAATCGAACAACACTTCCATGTCACGACGCGCATCCGAGCCAATGCGCTTGATGCGCTCGCCCTTGTCGCCAATGATGATTTTCTTCTGCCCGTCGCGCTCGACCAGAATGAGCGCGTGAATATGCAGCGTCTTGCCCTGCTGCTTGAATTGCTCGATCTCGACGGTGATCTGGTACGGCAGCTCGGCGCCAAGCTGACGCATGATCTTCTCGCGCACCAGTTCCGCTGCGAGAAAACGGCTGCTGCGGTCGGTGATCTGATCTTCCGGGAAGAAGTGCTCATTCTCCGGCAACTGATCGGCAATGACCTTCTCCAGCGCTTCCAGGTTATGCCCCTGCTGCGCCGAGATCGGGATGATCTGGGCGTTCGGCAGTTGCTCCTGCAGCCAGGACAAATGCGGCATCAGCGCGCTCTTGTCTTCGATGCGATCGGTCTTGTTCAGCGCCACGATCAACGGGCCGGTCACGTACTGCACGCGCTCGAGAACCATCTGGTCCTCTTCGGTCCACTTGGTGCGGTCGACCACGAAAATCACCACATCGACGTCTTTCAACGCTGCCGAGGCGGTCTTGTTCATGTAGCGGTTAAGCGCTTTGTCGCTGTTTTTGTGCATGCCGGGGGTATCGACATAGACCGCCTGCACGGCGCCTTCAGTCTTGATGCCAAGCATGTTGTGCCGGGTCGTCTGCGGCTTGCGCGACGTGATTGCCAGTTTCTGGCCGAGGATGTGGTTCAGCAGCGTCGACTTGCCCACGTTTGGCCGGCCAACAATGGCAACATAGCCACAGCGTGTTGCAGGTGAATCAGTCATTGCCATTCTCCACACCCAGGGCGATAAGGGCTGCGGCCGCTGCTACCTGTTCGGCAATGCGACGGCTTACGCCTTGTCCCCGGCTTTTTTCATTCAATAAAGAGATCTCGCATTCGACGAAGAAGATTCGGCAATGCGGCTCGCCCTGGATATCCACCACTTCATAGCGTGGCAGATCGCAGGCGCGTGACTGAAGGAATTCCTGCAGCCGTGTTTTCGGGTCTTTGTTGGTGTCGACCAGGGTCAGGGTTTCGAACTCGCTGGCCAGCCAGGCGAGCACGCGCTCCCTTGCCATGTCCATCCCGGCGTCGAGGTAGATCGCACCGATCAGGGCTTCCAGTGCGTCAGCCAGAATCGACTCACGGCGAAAGCCGCCGCTCTTCAACTCACCCGAGCCCAGGCGCAGGTATTCGCCCAGATCGAAACCGCGGGCCAGAAGCGCAAGGGTCTCGCCTTTCACCAGACGGGCGCGCAGACGGGACAACTGACCTTCACGCGCCTGGGGGAAACGCTCGAACAGCGCTTCGCCGGCGACGAAGTTGAGAATGGCATCACCGAGGAATTCCAGACGCTCGTTGTTGCGTCCGGCAAAGCTGCGGTGGGTCAGCGCCAGGATCATCAGCTCCTGATCCTTGAAGGTATAGCCGAGCTGACGCTCCAGGCGACTCAATGAAACGCTCACGGTTTACCCACGCTGAATTCGTGGTCGAACTTGACCACCAGATCGATGTTCTGGATCAGTGACTCACGTTTTTCGTAGTTCAAATGAGCGAGGAACCTGTTGTTCTCCGTCGTCACAGTTAACGCCTTGTTCAAATCCAAATCCCGAATGTTATTAACCTGCATACCTTTGGCCACATAGGCGTAAAGGTCACCGGCGTTGGTGATGTCTGCCGTGCGGTCAGTGCCGGCACTTTCGATGATTTTCTTCATAGACAGGTAGTCCATGTAATGCGGCACGATCTTGGCGGCAGCGCTTCCAAGGAACGCCAGAATCGCCAGCAACACCAGCCAGCCGATGAACGAGAGGCCTTTTTGCGGACCGGCAGACGTCATGATTGTTTTCAAGAGTAGCCCTTCCCTGTCACCTGCGAGATCGGCCACGCAACATGGCCCTGAATGACATACGGCGCTGCCAATGGCAGCGCCGCATCGGTTACTTGATCAGACCGACTCGCGAGAAGTTCGGAAAGTGGCTGAGCTTGGGTTCAGGCCAGCTCATCCAGACCGCGAAGGCCTTGCCGACGATGTTCTTGTCGGGGACCATGCCCAGCTCGTCCTTGGGAATGTTGGGATCATCCCAGTAACGGCTGTCATTCGAATTGTCGCGGTTGTCGCCCATCATGAAGTAGTGCGCGGCCGGAACGGTCCATTCATGATCAGGCGGCGCGCGGTAGCGGCTCATTTCCTGACGGATCTGGTGTTCCACTTCGCCCAGCTTCTCGTTGTAAAGCTCTGCGCTGCCCAGCGTGCCCGGCTCCGAACCGATCAGCTGCTTGGCCACCAACTGACCGTTGATGAACAACTGCTTGTCGTTGGTGTAGCGAATCACGTCACCTGGCAGGCCGATCACCCGCTTGATGTAGTTCACGTTGGGATCGCTTGGGTAACGGAACACCATCACGTCACCACGCTGCGGGTCTCCGACCGGGATGACCTTGAGGTCGATCACCGGCAGGCGGATGCCATACGAGAACTTGTTGACCAGGATGAAATCGCCCACGTCCAGCGTCGGTTTCATCGAGCCCGACGGGATCTGGAACGGCTCAACCAGAAACGAGCGCAGGACCAGAACGATGAACAACACCGGAAAGAACGATTTGCCGTATTCGACCAGAAACGGCTCCTTGTTCAACCGCTCCACGACCGCGACATCAGGCTGGCTCACGCTGCCCTGATAGTTCGCTATCGCGTTACGGCGACGCGGCGCCAATATGACCAGATCGAACAGGGCCAGCAAACCGCAGACAAACACGGCGACGACCAGCAACAGCGGGAAATTTAGTGACATAGGGCCTGACTATTCCAACCTGAGCACTGCAAGAAAGGCTTCTTGTGGAATTTCCACGTTGCCGACCTGCTTCATGCGTTTTTTACCGGCCTTCTGCTTCTCGAGCAGCTTGCGCTTACGGCTGACGTCACCACCGTAACATTTGGCCAGTACGTTCTTTCTGAGCGCCTTGACGGTTGTACGCGCGATAATCTGACCGCCAATGGCGGCCTGGATTGCCACGTCGAACATCTGACGAGGAATCAGTTCTTTCATCTTTTCGGTCAACGCGCGGCCTTTGTAGGCGGCGTTATCACGGTGCACGATCAGCGCCAGAGCGTCGACCTTGTCGCCGTTGATCATCACGTCCAGGCGAACCAGATTGGCCGACTGATAGCGATCGAAATGGTAGTCCAGCGACGCATAACCGCGGCTGGTCGACTTCAGTCGGTCGAAGAAATCCAGCACCACTTCGTTCATCGGCAAATCGTAGGTCACTTGGACCTGCGTGCCGAGGAACAGCATGTCGTGCTGAATGCCACGCTTCTCGATACACAGCGTAATGACGTTGCCCAGGTGCTCTTGAGGCACAAGAATGTTCGCCCGCACGATCGGCTCGCGCATGTCCTCGATGGTGGACAGGTCTGGCAATTTCGACGGGTTGTCGACGTAAATGGTTTCACCGGTCTTCAGCAGAAGCTCGAAGATGACCGTCGGTGCGGTGGTGATCAGGTCAAGGTCGTACTCGCGCTCAAGGCGCTCCTGGATGATCTCCATGTGCAGCATGCCGAGGAAGCCGCAGCGGAAGCCGAAGCCCAGCGCGTCCGAGCTTTCCGGCAGATACTGCAGGGAAGAGTCATTCAGCGTCAGCTTTTGCAGCGCGTCGCGGAAGTCTTCGAAGTCATCGGAGCTGACCGGGAACAGACCGGCGTAGACCTGCGGCTGGATGCGCTTGAAACCGGGCAGCACCGGAACGTCCGGGGTGGTGCTCAGGGTCAGGGTGTCACCCACTGGCGCGCCGTGAATGTCCTTGATGCCGGCGATGATGAAGCCCACTTCGCCCGCTTTCAGATCAGCGGTGGCGCTGTGCTTGGGGTTGAACACGCCCACGCTATCGACGAGGTGCATCTTGCCGGTCGACTTGACCAGAATCTTGTCGCCCTTCTTGACGCGGCCGTGACGCACACGCACCAGGGAAACAACGCCCAGGTAGTTGTCGAACCACGAATCGATGATCAGCGCTTGCAGGGGATCTTCGATGTTGCCGGTCGGTGCCGGGATGGTGTGAACCAGACGCTCCAGCACTTCGTCGACGCCCAGGCCGGTCTTGGCGCTACAGACCACGGCGTCGGTGGCATCAATGCCGATGATCTTTTCGATTTCTTCCTTGACCCGGTCCGGATCGGCCTGGGGCAGGTCAATCTTGTTCAGGACCGGCATGACTTCCAGGCCCTGTTCGATAGCGGTGTAGCAGTTGGCGACGGATTGGGCTTCTACGCCCTGACCGGCATCGACCACCAGCAACGCGCCCTCACATGCCGCCAGCGAGCGGCTGACTTCGTAGGTGAAGTCAACGTGCCCCGGGGTATCAATAAAGTTGAGCTGGTAGGTGATCCCGTCCTTCGCTTTGTAATAAAGCGTGACGCTGTGGGCTTTGATCGTAATCCCGCGCTCACGCTCCAGGTCCATGGAATCGAGGACCTGAGCTTCCATCTCGCGCTCGGTCAGGCCGCCGCACATCTGGATAAATCGGTCAGCCAGCGTCGACTTGCCATGGTCAATGTGGGCGATGATGGAGAAATTGCGGATATGACTCAAATCACTCACGGATCAACACTCGAAAAAGGTCGCAGGCAGACTGCCCGCCAAAAATAGCCGGGAATTGTACCTGAAGGAACGATCAGGCGTCACGTTCACGCGCAGCGCCTGCTCGCCATGCACCCTGGGGGCACAAAAAAAGGAGCGGTCTGACCGCTCCTTTTTGCTGTTCCCGACGGGTTATTCCGCCAGTTTGAACGTGATGAATGTCGCACGACCCTGACGCAGCACGCGCATGGAGACAGAGCGATTCTTCGGCAAGCCCTTGGCCACTTCAGTGAACTGCTTGGACGAAGTGATCGCCTGGTTGTTCAGGTGAGTGATGACATCACCCGACTGCAGACCGATCAGCGACGCAGGACCGTCCTGGACTTCCTTGATGACGACGCCGCCCTTCAGGTCCAGCGACTTCATCTGTTCAGCGGTCAGATCGACCACGGAAACGCCCAGGCGGTTGCTGCTGCGCTCAACACCGGTGTCAGCCGCGCCCATCTCTTCGCCTTCGGCCGGCAGTGCACCCACAGTCACCGTGAGCTTCTGACGCTTGCCGTCGCGAATCACTTCCAGCTCGGCCTTGCTGCCGTCTTTCAGGTTGCCAATCAGGTGCGGCAAGTCTGCGGACATGACGATAGGCGTGCCATTGGCGCTCAGGATCACGTCGCCGACCTGCAAACCACCTTTGGCGGCCGGTCCGTCTTCAAGCACTTGAGCCACCAGCGCACCGGCCGGCTTGTCCAGACCGAAGGATTCGGCCAGGTCTTTGTTCACTTCCTGGATGACGACGCCCAACCAGCCACGATTGACCTTGCCACTGGCCTTGAGCTGGTTGGCAACATCCATCGCCACGTCGATCGGGATGGCGAACGACAGGCCCATGAAGCCACCGGAACGGGTGAAGATCTGCGAGTTGATACCCACCACTTCGCCCGCCATGTTGAACAGCGGCCCACCCGAGTTACCCGGGTTGATCGCCACATCGGTCTGGATGAATGGCACGTAGGTATCATTCGGCAGACTGCGGCCCTTGGCGCTGACGATGCCTTTGGTCACGGAGTGATCGAAGCCGAACGGCGAGCCGATCGCCAGCACCCATTCACCGACTTTCAGCTTGTCGGAATTACCCAGCTTGACGGTGGGAAGGTCCTTGCCGTCGATCTTCAGCACCGCGACGTCGGTACGAGGATCGGTGCCGATCAGCTTGGCCTTCATTTCGCTGCGATCTGAAAGACGCACGAGAATCTCATCGGCACCATCGATCACGTGATTGTTGGTCAGGATGAACCCGTCGGCGGAGATGATGAAGCCCGAGCCGAGTGACTGCGCCTCACGCTGACGATCCCCCTTGCCGCCCCCTGGCGCACGGGAGCCTGGCGGCGTGCTGCGCTCAAGGAATTCACGAAGCATCGGTGGCAGGCCTTCCAGATCAGGCATCTGACCCTGGGCAACCGCGCGGTCCGGCAGTTTTTGACGCGTACTGATGTTGACGACTGCAGGGGAAGCCTGCTCCACCAGAGAGGTGAAGTCCGGCAGGGCTTCGGCCTGAGCAGTGAAGACCTGTCCAAGCATCAGCACAGCGGCCATCCAGGCCAGGTAAGGTTTCAAGCGTGGTATCGACATATGGCTCCCGTTTACAACGAGCATGGTTAAGCGGTACGAGCCCGCAGGCTCGCGAAGCATCTGTGTGTCGCGGCTTCCCGTGACACCTGTGTCTGCTCCAGTTTCCTGGACCCTGAAACAACAAAGGCCACAGCTGCGAAGCTGTGACCTATAGAAAAAAATACACCCGATTGCAACCGACAAAGCGCACTAAACATTTCAGCAGTACCAGTGAAGCCCATATTTAAAGGCTTGTGAACGTGAAACGACCGAATGAAACCTTTTTCATAGTGGCCATCACCGGCGTGCAGAATCAGTTCTTGCTCGTGGTCGCAGCATCGTCGCGCATCGACAACGCAATGCGCTCGGCGGTCCCGATGGGGATCTCGCCCACCACGGTCACCATCGCATCACCCTTGGGTGTGGTTACGCGACGGGAGACGGCAACGGTTGGCCCTAACTGAGTGCGGATGTCCGTGACCGCGGCGCCAGTGACGGGCTCGACGAACACCGAAAAACGGGCGAGGCCATCGTCATACATCAGGCTCGTCACAAGACTTTTCGAGTCCGGATCCTTGCGTACGGCAGCGCTGCTCAGGTCAAAACCGGGAGGCAACCAGTCCGAGCGCCACACAACATTCTGCTTTGGCGCATCTGCTTTGGACCTGGCCACTTCAACCGGCTTGCAGTCAGCACCGGGCGTCAGCATCTGATCAGTCAGCGACTGCGAGGTGTTGAGGTCGGTGAACTGGAAGCGCTCGAGCAATTGGCCCTTGTCACTGAGCAACAACGACTTCAATGGCAGACCGGTTTCACTGTCGAGGTGCAGTTCGATGCCGTAGCGGTGCTGATCACGGGGGGTAAGCGTCACCACATTGGCCACACGTCCGGCAACACGCGAGGTGCCTGCTGACTTGATGTCATACCAGGATGACAACCTGACAGCATCAAAAGCTCGGGCCGGAGAATCGGGAACGCTGGACACACCCTCTTCGAGGGTACCGCTCACGCACTGGGTAACCCCGTCGACGCGCAGTACTTCCTGAGGAGAGCCATCCAGTTGAAGTAGATGCTCGCGAACCTTGCCGTCGGCGACGCGCTGCCAGATTCGGTGAGTAGAGAAGCTTCCGTTACGCTCATAAACGAATGTGCCGGTGTAGCTTTGCCGTTGCTCGGCCTGCGCAAGACGTTTCAGCTGGTCTTGCGCGTCATCGGCATGAGCTGGAAGGACCAGCCATCCACCCAGCAGAAGCGGCAGTAGAGGGATGGCGCGCATGATCCTCCTTAACGGTTTTCCAGGCTTGCAGCACGAGCGTATGGCAGAGCGCCTTCAGCGCCTTTCATGGCAGCTTGCTGAGCATGCTGACGCAGGTAACCTGGCAGACGTTGGTCATGCCAACCGGCCTGGTTCTGCAGCACACCACTGGCCATCGGACCCGGGGACTGCTCGCCCTCGGTGTAGCCTGCGAGCACCGCCGGACCTTTGGCCTGCGGCATTGCGACGTTGGCCGGCTGGGATTGCTGAGCCAGTTGCGCCCCGGCAATTTCGTCCTGGTTGTACAAGCGTACACCAGCCAGAACGGCAACAGTCACCGAGGCGGCTACGGCCAAGCGACCCAGCGTACGCCAAGGGCCGCGACCGGCCTTCAACGGGCTCACTTCATCAGCGATTCCGGCAGCAACGGCAGCCGAAATATCCAGATGAGGCAGCAACAGTTCTTTATGCATTGCTGCACGGGCAATCTGATAACGGGACCAGGTGGCTCGTGTGTCTGCATCTTCAATGGCGCTAAGCACCCGACGCAGTTCCAATTCGTCCGCTTCGTTATCCATCACCGCGGACAGCGATTCCTGCAGGGCTTCACGACTCATGGCGGTTCCTCTCTTGTGGCTATCGCCGCTGTCTCAGGTTTCCTGCAACAGAGGTTGCAAGGCTTTGTCGATGGCTTCCCGAGCGCGAAAAATGCGAGAGCGCACGGTACCAACCGGACATTGCATGACACTGGCAATGTCTTCGTAACTCAGACCGTCGAACTCACGCAACGTTAAAGCTGTACGCAAATCTTCTGGCAGTAGCTGGATGGTTCTATGGACGGTGCCTTCGATCTCATCCCGCAGCAATGCCCGTTCTGGCGACTCGATGTCCTTGAGGCCGTGATCGCCATCGTAGAACTCCGCGTCTTCCGATCTGACATCGCTATCCGGCGGACGCCGACCTCGCGACACCAGATAGTTCTTCGCCGTGTTAATGGCGATACGGTACAGCCACGTATAAAACGCACTGTCACCGCGGAAGTTACCAAGTGCGCGATAGGCTTTGATAAAAGCCTCTTGCGCAACATCCTGGGCTTCGTGGGTGTCGTGAACAAATCTCACGATCAACCCAAGAATCTTGTGCTGATATTTCACCACTAGCAGATCAAACGCTCGCTTGTCGCCGCGCTGTACGCGTTCAACCAGCTGCTGATCTTCTTCCTGGGTTAGCATGAACACTCCTCATAAAGCTTAAAGGAGCATCGCATCGGCTCTTTCGCAGGCTTGCAAACATAGACTCGGGCTTTAAGCAAAAGTTCTCCCCCCTTCAAGCAAGTTTCCGGCGGGCGTCTGCTGCCCGCACAGAAAACGCCGCTCGAACCAGGTCGGCTGCGTAAATAATCTTGTCGTCAAAAACGTTCGTACTGGCTGGAAACTGCCACTGCGTAACGTCGACGCTGTTCCTTTATGGGCAACCCACTATTGAACGTGCGGGTTCGTGAAAAGTTCCCATCGTTCATTATTGGCCGTAAGACACATCCCCCGTCAGTTGTAGGACTCAATCCATATGAAGCTGTGGGAAAGATCGCATCCATCAAACGGGGTGCGGGAGATTGCGAGGTGGCGCACACTCCGCTCCCACCGTGATTCACCGTTGCCATAAAGCGCGGACATTGTGCCGTTCCACACTTGCTTATACTAGTGGCCATTTAGACGCCGGTACCTGAGATGAGTCAGCATTTCCAGCACGACGTATTGGTAATAGGCTCCGGCGCAGCCGGTTTGAGTCTTGCACTGACACTGCCCGGGCATTTGCGCGTGGCGGTCCTCAGCAAAGGCGATCTGGCGAACGGCTCGACGTTCTGGGCTCAGGGCGGCGTTGCGGCAGTGCTGGATGACGCCGACACCATACAGTCACACGTGGAAGACACCCTCAACGCGGGCGGCGGCCTGTGCCATGAGGACGCAGTCCGGTTTACCGTCGAGCACAGCCGCGAGGCCATTCAATGGCTGATCGACCTTGGCGTGCCCTTTACCCGCGATGACCCCTCGACCGTCGTGGACGGCGGCTTCGAGTTTCACCTCACCCGCGAAGGGGGTCACAGCCATCGCCGGATTATTCATGCCGCCGACGCTACTGGCGCGGCGATCTTCCGCACATTGCTGGCGCAGGCCAGCGCACGCCCCAATATCGAATTGCTGGAACAGCGCGTGGCAGTCGATCTCATCACCGAGTCCCGGCTGGGCCTGCAAGGGCAGCGTTGCCTGGGCGCCTATGTGCTGGATCGTTTGACGGGAGAGGTCGACACCCACAGCGCGCGTTTCACCATTCTGGCGTCCGGCGGCGCGGCGAAAGTCTACCTCTACA
Source organism: Pseudomonas sp. AK106 (assembly GCF_053903055.1). NCBI lineage: Bacteria > Pseudomonadati > Pseudomonadota > Gammaproteobacteria > Pseudomonadales > Pseudomonadaceae > Pseudomonas > Pseudomonas sp. AK106. The sequence goes on along the minus strand of NZ_CP096426.1, from coordinate 1,252,001 downwards.
CCAGCAACCCAGACGGCGCTTGCGGCGACGGCATAGCGATGGCCTGGCGCGCGGGCTGCCGCGTGGGCAATCTGGAGTTCAACCAGTTCCACCCCACCTGCCTGTACCACCCCCAGGCCAAGAGCTTTCTGATTACCGAAGCCCTGCGCGGCGAAGGCGCTTACCTGAAGCTGCCCGATGGCGAACGCTTCATGCAGCGTTTTGACCCAAGGGCCGAACTGGCTCCCCGTGACATCGTTGCCCGGGCGATTGACCACGAGATGAAACGCCTGGGCGCCGACTGCGTGTTTCTGGACATCAGTCACCAGTCCGAAGACTTCATCAAGAGCCACTTCCCGACCGTGTACGAGCGTTGCCTCACGTTCGGTATCGACATCACCCGTCAACCGATTCCGGTGGTGCCGGCGGCGCACTACACCTGTGGCGGCGTTATGGTTGACCAACAGGGCCGCACCGATGTGCCTGGACTGTATGCGATCGGCGAGACCAGCTTCACCGGCCTGCACGGCGCCAACCGCATGGCCAGCAACTCGCTGCTGGAGTGCTTCGTGTACGCCCGCTCGGCTGCGGCAGACATCGTGACTCAGCTTGAGCACGTCCCCCAGCCGCAAAATCTGCCGGCATGGGATTCGAGCCAGGTGACCGATTCCGACGAAGACGTGATCATCGCCCACAACTGGGATGAGCTGCGTCGGTTTATGTGGGACTACGTGGGCATCGTGCGCACCAACAAGCGTCTGCAGCGCGCCCAGCATCGGGTGCGGCTGTTGCTGGACGAAATCGACGAGTTCTACAGCAACTACAAGGTCAGTCGCGATCTGATCGAGCTGCGCAACCTGGCCCAAGTGGCAGAGCTGATGATTGCTTCAGCGATGGCGCGCAAAGAAAGCCGCGGTCTGCACTACACGCTGGATTACCCCGACATGCTGCCCGAAGCGCTGGACACTATTCTGGTGCCGCCCACCTTCGCCGGCTGAACTTCAGGCGCAAACGCAGGCGTCGGTGACTGTCCGGGGCCATGGCGTCTGCCGGGATGCACAGGCTTCGCACCCACATGCGGCTCAGCCAATGGCCCGTCATCCGCCTGAAACGCAGCACAACCAGGTGCGGCAGCGCCAGGCTGTCGGGGCGCAGCTGCACCGGTTGCCAGCCGCCCTCCTCGCTCCACAACGCCCAGCCGCTGCCGTCACGGCGCAGCCCCGTAGATGACTGAGGCCGGTCCAGCAGAATGAACGTCCGGAGACTGCGTGCTGCGTGCAATGCGCACAGCAAGACGCCGATGGCTTTTGCCCACAAGGGAATTGAAAGGAAAACGGTCGACGCCAGCGCAAGGATTTGCGTGACGAGGTACGCCGTCAGCAGCGCCCGGGAAGGCTGCCAACGGCATTCGAAGCGATCACTTCGGCTGGACACGGTCCAGGATCATCCGAACCATGCGTTGCAGCTCCGGATCTTCGGATTCCGCGCGCTGCATGAACCAGCCGAACATGTCCTGATCTTCACAGGTCAGCAGGCGCACGTAGAGGTCGCGATCGACCTGATTGAGCGTCGGGTAGACTTCTTTGACGAACGGCACCAGCAATACGTCCAGCTCGAGCATGCCGCGACGGCTGTGCCAAAAGAGGCGATTGAGTTCAACATCTTCGACCATGGAGGGCTCCTCGAATTTGCCGGCGAGTATACAGGCGCATCGTCCCGGGGCGTACTTGCAGTTAGTCGCAGCTTTTTGCGTATACCCATTAACGACACGCGGCACTATGATGGTGCCCCAGACTTCTACCCTGCGATGACTCATGGCCGTTCCAGCATTTTTCTGCCCCCTGTCCCATGAAGGTGTGCTCGCCGTTCGCGGCGTGGATGCCGGCAAATTCCTGCAAGGCCAACTGACTTGCAACATCGACTACCTGAGCGAAGGCAAAGCCACCCTCGGTGCGCGCTGCACGCAAAAGGGCCGCATGCAGTCGAGCTTCCGCATCCTGCTCGAAGGTGATGGCGTGCTGCTGGCGATGGCCAGCGAGCTGATCGAAGCGCAATTGCTGGACCTGAAGAAATACGCTGTCTTCTCCAAATCCAAACTGACCGACGAAAGCGTGTCCTGGGTGCGATTCGGCTTGCAGGATGGCGACGGGGCACTGGTCAGCCTTGGCCTCGACCTTGCGCAGGAGACCGACTCGGTGGTCCGCGCCAATGACCTCATCGCCATTCGCGTCTCCCCTGCCCGCGCCGAATTGTGGGTACGTGCCGAGCAGGCCGATGACGTGCGCAGCCGGCTGATCTCCCACGTGCCGCAAGAGCCGCTCAACGACTGGTTGCTGGGGCAGATTCGCGCCGGCATCGGCCAGGTGGTCGGGCAGACTCGCGAAGAATTCATTCCACAGATGATCAACCTGCAAGCCGTGGGCGGTGTGAGTTTCAAGAAAGGTTGCTACACCGGCCAGGAGATCGTGGCGCGCATGCAGTACCTCGGCAAGCTGAAACGCCGGCTGTACCGCCTGACCATGGGCAGCACAGAACTGCCTGAACCGGGGGCTGCACTGTTTTCGCCGGTTCATTCAAGCGCAGTAGGCAACGTTGTGATCGCGGCCCGGTCTGATGTCGGGATCGAGGTGCTGGCGGTCTTGCAGGCGGATGCGGCGGAAGATGGCCGGATCCATCTGGGTGCGGCAGATGGCGAGGCCCTGCAAATGAGCGAATTGCCATACACCCTCGACGCGAAGCTCGAAACACAGCGTTGAACCCGGTTGAGGCATGTGCAAGACGTCGGCGTAGTTGCCAGCGCCGTCCCCTCGTGTGGACGGCCGTTGGCCGGAATGCAATGTCCAGAGATCCAATATGAGTAGCATGGCTGACGAAGTGCAGAGGGATCTGATCAAGGCGATCGACAAGGATGCTCTGTTTCTGCCAACTCTCCCCGAAGTTGCACTGAAAATCCGCCTCGCGGCGGAAGACTCGGAAATCTCCATTGCTGCACTGAGCAAGGTCATCGGCAGCGACACCGCGCTTTCCGCACGGCTGATCAAAGTCGTCAACAGCCCCCTGCTGCGGCCCAATTTCGAAGTCAGCGACGTGCTGACGGCGGTCCGACGGCTGGGCGTTAACTACAGCTGTAACCTGGCCATCGGGCTGGTGGTGGAGCAGATGTTTCACGCCAAATCCGACGTCATCGAAACCAAGATGCGCGACATCTGGAAACTCAGCATGCAGGTGGCCGGGGTGTGTAATGTCCTCAGTTACCGCAGTGCGCGCCTCAAGGCTGACAAGGCCACGCTGGCCGGGCTCATCCACCTGATTGGTGTGTTGCCGATCCTGACGTACGCCGAGGACAACTACGAGTTGCTCGCCGACCCGATCAGCCTCAATCATGTTATCGAACGCATCCATCCAATCATCGGCGAGCGGCTGCTGCGCTCATGGGATTTCCCGGACGGCCTGGCGATCGTGCCCCGGGAATTCCAGAATTTCAGCCGTGTCTCGGGTCAGGCTGACTACGTGGATCTGGTCCAGGTCGCGACGATTCACATTCACGAAATGAACGGCACGCCGTACTCGAATCTGCAGTTTCAGGCCGTGCCGGCCGTGGCGCGGTTGGGCCTGAACATGGCCGATGGCGGGCTGATCAATGAGATGAACCAGGCAATGACGCTGTTGTACTGATCCTGTTGACCTAACCGGTCAAACCAGTCCCACCAGCCCCGACTCCGGCACCATAAAGCTCACCCTCACTTTCAAGCCCCGCTGTGCGCCGTCATGCAAGGTGATACGCGCCAGGTGTGCCCTGCAGATCTCCCCCACGATCGCCAACCCCAGACCGGAACCCTTGCTCTGCTGATTACGCCGGTAGAAGCGCTCGAACACTCGCTCGCGCTCGTGGGCGGGGATGCCGGGGCCGTCGTCCTCGACTTCAAGCACACACGGCGCATGAACACGCAAAATCACGTTGCCGCCCGCCGGGGTATGAGCCAGGGCGTTATCCACCAGGTTGCTCAGCAGTTCGTTGAGCAACGTGGGTTCGCCGCGCATCCACACCGGCTCGTCGGCTTCCAGCGCCAATGCCACACCCCGTGCATGGGCCAGCGGCGCCATGGCCATGCCCAGCTCCCGGGCCAGCTGACTGAGGTCGAGCAATTGTGCGCCGCCCTCCGCAATGGCCCGCGCGCCATTTTCGATGCGTGCCAGCGACAGCAACTGGTTGGCCAGGTGGGTCAGTTTGTCGGTGCCGGAGGCGGCGCTCTCCAGCGTGTTACGCCACGCCGCAGGCTCCTGATCACGCAGCCCCAGCTCCAGCCGCGCCTTTAATGCAGCCAGCGGCGTGCGTAATTCATGGGCGGCGTCGGCGATGAATTGCGCCTGACGCTCGAACTGCATGCGCAGCCGTTCGGTGAAGTGATTGAGGGAGCTGACCAGCGGACGCAGCTCGTGCTGCACTTCGACCAGCGGCAACGAGCGCAAATCGTCAGGCTGGCGTTCTTCCACCGCCGTGCGCAAGCGGTCCAGGGGTCGCAACGCGGCGCTGACCGTGAACCAGACCAGCAGCAGAGCGCCGCTGCCGAGCATGCCCAGACGCAGCAGGGTATCGGCCATCAGGGCCTGGGCCATGTCGACCCGCGCCTCTTCGGTTTCCGCCACGCGAATCTCGGCCATGCCGTTCATGTTCGGCTCGCTCACGGCCTTGAGCAGGCTCACCACTCGCACATCCTGCCCCTGATAACGCGCGCTGTAGAACTTGGCGAGCGCCGGATAGGCGTCGGTGCGCGGCGTGCCTTGGGGCGGCGCGGGAATGTTTTCGTAGCCCGAAATGAGCTTCTGATTGATGTCGTTGACCTGGTAGTAGATGCGCCCCGCGCTGTCGTAGGCGAAGGTGTCCAGGGCCACATACGGTACGTCGGCGCTGAGGGTGCCGTCGCGTTCCGACAACCCGGCAGCGATGGTCCGCGCCGAAGCCAGCAAGGTGCGATCGTAAGCAGTGTCTGCCGCTTCGCGTCCGTTCCAGTAGGCGCTCATGCCACTGGCGATCATCAGCACCACCAGCAGCAGACCGAGGTTCCACAGCAAGCGCCAGCGCAGGCTGTTTTCCGCTGAAGGGAACGGATTAAGCATCCCGGCTTTCCAGCAGATAACCCAGACCCCGAAACGTGACGATCGCAATCGGGTGCCCGTCGAGCTTCTTGCGCAGACGGTGCACGTAGATTTCGATGGCGTCGGCGCTGGCGTCTTCGTCCAGGCCAAATACCTGGGCCGCCAGTTGCTCCTTGCTCATCACCCGACCGGGCCGGGCGATGAGCGATTCGAGCACCGATTGCTCGCGGGAGGTCAGCGTGAGGAGTTCTTCGCCCAAGGTGAAGCGGCGGGTGTCGAGGTCGTAGACCAGCTCCCCGCAGCGTTGCTGGCGTTCGCCACCCAGTACGCTACGGCGCAACAACGCCTTGACCCGCGCTTCCAGCTCGGACAGCTCGAAGGGTTTGGCCAGGTAGTCGTCGGCGCCGAGGTTGAGGCCGTGGACCCTGTCCTTGACGTCGCTGCGGGCCGTCAGCATCAGCACGGGCGTGTTCTTAGCCCGCGCCCGCAGACGCGCCAGCACTTCGAAGCCGTCCATGCGCGGCAGGCCGACGTCGAGCACCACCGCGGCATATTCTTCGCTGCTCAGGGCCAGATCAGCTGCGACGCCGTCGTGCAGAACGTCAACGGTCATGCCGCTGCTCTTGAGGGCCAGCGCGACACTTTCAGCCAGTTGCAGATGATCTTCGACGAGCAGGACACGCATCGACTTCTCCAGAGTGGGCATTTTATGGGCCGAGTTTACAGGGGCGCCGTCGTCTGTGAAGGTCCGGCGCGCGGGAACAGCCACCTCCTGCGCTTGAGGCGGATCAGTTGAAAGCTTCCTGAAAGGTAGTTGAAAGGTTCACGAAAGCTTCGCTGATTAGGATCCCGTTACGACTTGTCACGATTGCGTCCCGCGCGACGCTGCTGATGCCAGGGCCGTGACGAAAAACGCCTTGATGCGTTTTCAACAATAAAAACAATATCGGAGTCATCAGTGATGCCCTCACTGCCATCATCGGCCCTCGTGCCGTCAGAATCCCATTGTGTTTACTGTTCACCTCGCAGCCCTGTTGCGCGGTGTTTCGTCACGTCCGCATTGTGTCGGCCCACTCCTTCTCAAGGTTGTGGGACGACTGCCTGACAAACGTACGACCGCCTGCCCCCATTAAAACAACAACTCCTCTGGAGACGGACCATGAACCTATCGTTGCGCCAAATCAGCGTTGCCGCCAGCTGCATGCTGATGGCCACCCAATTGTGGGCCGCCGAGCCCAATCGTCCTGAATGCATCGCGCCGGCTTCCCCCGGCGGTGGCTTCGACCTGACGTGCAAACTGGCGCAGAGCGCGCTGATCAACGAGAAAATCCTCTCCAAACCGATGCGCGTCACCTACATGCCAGGCGGCGTCGGCGCCGTGGCGTACAACGCGGTGGTCGCCCAGCGCCCTGCCGACGCCGGCACGCTGGTGGCCTGGTCCAGCGGCTCGCTGCTGAACCTGGCGCAGGGCAAATTCGGCCGTTACGATGAAAACGCCGTGCGCTGGCTGGCCGCCGTCGGCACCAGCTACGGCGCGATCGCAGTCAAGGCTGATTCGCCTTACAAGAACCTCGACGATCTGGTTAAAGCGCTGAAAGCCGACCCGGGCAAAGTCGTCATCGGCTCAGGCGGCACCGTGGGCAGCCAGGACTGGATGCAGACCGCGCTGATCGCCAAGGCGGCCGGCATCAACCCGCGGGAGCTGCGTTATGTCGCCCTCGAAGGCGGCGGTGAAATCGCCACAGCCCTGCTCGGCGGCCACATCCAAGTGGGCTCCACCGACATTTCCGACTCCATGCCGCACATTCTCAGCGGCGACATGCGCCTGCTGGCAGTGTTCTCTGAAGAGCGTCTGGACGAGCCGGAAATGAAGAACATTCCGACCGCCAAGGAACAGGGCTACGACATCGTCTGGCCGGTGGTGCGCGGCTTCTATCTGGGGCCAAAGGTGTCGGACGAGGAATACAACTGGTGGAAAGCGGCGTTCGACAAGCTGCTGGCCTCGGAAGACTTCGCCAAGCTGCGCGATCAGCGTGAGCTGTTCCCGTTCGCCATGACCGGTGAAGAGCTGGACAAGTACGTGAAAACCCGCGTCGCCGAGTACAAAACGCTGGCCAAGGAATTCGGCCTGATTCAGTGACTGAACCCATCGAAGCGTACTCGATTGACTGAGGATTGCGCCGCCTGCGCGGTGGCGTGATCCGGGAGCTTTCCATGGTTATACAACGCATTTTCGCCGTCGTGCTGCTGCTGGTCTGTATCGGCCTCGCCATGATGGCATGGCCTTATCAGGCGCCGTTTTCCTACGAACCCGTTGGCCCCCGCGCTTTCCCGCTGCTGATGCTGGCGCTGATGGGCATCTCGCTGCTGTACATGGCGATCCGTCCGACCCCGATCGTGCACTCCGAAGAAGAGCCGGCGCTGGACCGTCCGACGCTGATCAAAATCGGCATCTGCACCCTGCTGTTGCTGGTATTCGCCGGGTTGTTCGAGCCGCTGGGCTTCGTGCTGAGCAGCATTCTGATCGGCATCCCCATGGCGCGCCTGTACGGTGGCCGCTGGCTGCCAAGCGTCGTGATCATCACCTTCATGAGCATCGCGTTATACGTGCTGTTCGACAAAGTGATGGATGTGCCCCTGCCCCTCGGCCTGCTCGACGTTCTGGAGAACTGATATGGACACTCTCGGCTATCTCGGCCAGGGCTTCGGCGTCGCGCTGACCCCTTACAACCTGATTACCGCCCTTTCCGGCACGCTGATCGGCACCGTCGTCGGCCTGCTGCCTGGCCTGGGTCCGATCAATGGCGTGGCGCTGTTGATCCCGATCGCATTTGCGTTGGGCCTGCCGCCGGAATCGGCGTTAATCCTGCTGGCAGCGGTGTACCTGGGCTGCGAATACGGCGGCCGCATCAGCTCCATTCTGCTGAACATTCCGGGCGAAGCATCGACCGTGATGACCGCGCTGGACGGCTACCCGATGGCACGTCAGGGCATGGCCGGCGTGGCGTTGTCGCTGTCGGCGTGGAGTTCGTTCATCGGCGCGTTCATCGCCACCTGCGGCATGGTCATGTTCGCGCCGCTGCTGGCGAAATGGGCAATTGCCTTCGGGCCGGCGGAGTACTTCGTGCTGATGGTGTTCGCCATCGTCTGCCTGGGCGGCATGGCCGGCGATCGACCGCTGAAAACCTTTGTCGCGGCGTTGATCGGGCTGTTTCTGTCGAGCATCGGTATCGACGCCAACAGCGGCGTGTACCGCTTCACCGGTGACAACATCCATCTGGCGGACGGCATTCAATTCGTCGTGCTGGTGCTGGGCCTGTTCTCGATCAGCGAAATCCTGTTGTTGCTGGAGAAAACCCATCGCGGCCAGGAAGCGGTGAAAGCCACCGGGCGCATGATGTTCAACTTCAAGGAAGCCAGTTCGGTGTTCTGGGTGAACATCCGTTGCGGTCTGATGGGCTTCATCATGGGCGTGCTGCCGGGTGCCGGGGCAACGCTGGCCAGCGCCGTGACCTACATGTCCGAGAAACGTATCGCCGGCGCGAGCGGTAAATTCGGACAGGGCGACATGCGCGGTCTGGCCGCGCCGGAAACCGCCATTGGCGCAACGGCGTGCGGCGCGCTGGTACCGATGCTGACGCTGGGCGTGCCGGGTTCGGGCACCACGGCGGTGATGATCGGCGCCCTGTCGCTGTACAACATCACGCCGGGGCCACTGCTGTTTCAACAGCAACCGGACATCGTCTGGGGCCTGATCGCGTCGTTGTTCGTCGCCAACATCATGCTGGTGATCCTCAACATCCCGATGATCCGCATCTTCACCCGCATCCTGTCGGTGCCGAACTGGGCACTGGTGCCAGTGATCGCGATCATCACCGGGATCGGCGTCTACGCGGTGCATGCCACCACCTTCGACTTGTTCCTGATGGTCGGCATCGGCATCTTCGGCTACATCCTGCGCAAGCTGGATTTCCCGCTGTCGCCGATTCTGCTGGGGTTCATCCTCGGCGGGCTGATGGAGCAAAACCTGCGTCGCGCGCTGTCGATTTCCAACGGCGGCCTGGAGATTCTGTGGTCGAGCCCGATCACCCTGGGCATGTGGGTAGTGACGGCGTTCATGCTGGTGTTCCCGCTGATCCGCATCTGGCGCAAGCGCTCCAGGCAGCGTCGCGCGCTGGCCGATGTCTGACCGGCCATTCAGCACGTGGTGGGGCACACCGCTGGTCGGCCTGCTGGGGGGATTTCTCGCCAGTCAGGTCGGCTGGCCACTGCCCTGGATGGTCGGCTCGTTACTGGCGATCATTCTGGTCCGATGCCTCACGCCCTGGCAGCTGGCTGAAATTCCCGGCGGCCGCAAATGCGGCCAATGGGTGGTCGGGATCGGCATCGGCCTGCACTTCACCCCCGTGGTCATCGAACAAGTCCTTTCCCATTTCGGCCTGATTTTCATCGGCGCGCTGGTCACCAGCGTCTCCAGCGTGGTGGGCGTGTGGCTGATGCTGCGCACCGGCGAGGACCGCGCGACGGCGTTCTTTTCCAGCATGCCCGGCGGCTCGGGCGAAATGGTCAACCTTGGCGCACGCAACGGCGCGATTCTCAGCAACGTCGCCGCCGGGCAGAGTCTGCGGGTGCTGGCGGTGGTGCTGTGCGTGCCGGCGATCTTCAAATATCTGATGGGCGACGGCGGCGCGCCGTCCCACGCGACGGTGGTGGACTGGCGGTGGCTGATGCTGCTGTTTCCGCTGGGCGCGCTGGTGGCCTGGGGCTGGCAGCGGTTGAAACAGCCCAATCCGTGGCTGTTTGGGCCTTTACTGATCAGTGCGGTGATCAGCGTCAGTTTCGATTTGCACATTGGCCTGCCTCAGGGCGGCAGTCAGCTGGGGCAATGGCTGATCGGCAGCGGCCTGGGTTGCCACTTCAACCGCGCGTTCTTCCGCCGCGCGCCGTCATTCATCGGCCGCACGTTGCTGGGGACGGCGCTGACGATGAGCATCGCGGCGTTGTGCGCACTGGGGCTGAGCGCGTTGACTCATCTGGACTTGCGCTCGTTGACGCTGGGGATGATGCCCGGCGGGATTGCAGAAATGAGCCTGACGGCGGAGGTGCTGCAACTGTCGGTGCCGCTGGTGACGGCGATGCAGGTGATGCGGTTGTTGTTCGTGTTGTTTCTGGCCGAGCCGTTGTTTCGGTATTGGAATCGCAAGGCCTGCGCAGGCAAAAAATTGTAGGAGCGTGGCTTGTCCCGCGATCTGGCGCGCAGCGGCAGCACACCAGTCATCGATTTCTTCCCTGATCCACCCCATGCACCCATTCCACGACCGGTTCCCGGCCGATCGCGGGACAAGCCACGCTCCTACATCGGGATCTGCGGCCGGCGCAGATGTTGGGCGCGCTCCTAGAAAATTCGCGGCGCACGAAGCATTTGCGTCAGACGCTGGCTGGCAATCGCCACTCGATCGGCGCCAGGCCGTTCTGCTCCAGAAACTTGTTTGCCAGACCAAAATGCCCGCAGCCCAGAAACCCTTTGTACGCTGACAGTGGCGATGGGTGCACGGCGGTCAGAATCAGGTGTTTGGATGCATCGATCAGTTTTTTCTTGCTCTGCGCGTGTGCGCCCCACAGCAGGAACACCAGGTGCGGCTGATGGGCGCTGACGGTTTCGATGATCTTGTCGGTGAAGTGCTGCCAGCCCTTGCCGGCATGGGAGGCGGCGTTGGCGCGTTCGACGGTGAGCGTGGTGTTGAGCATCAGCACGCCCTGCTCGGCCCACGACTGCAAATAGCCGTGGTTGGGGATGTCGATGTTCAAGTCGCGCTTGAGCTCTTTGTAGATGTTGACCAGCGAAGGCGGCGCCGGCACGCCCGGCTGCACCGAGAAGCACAGGCCGTGGGCCTGATTGGGGCCGTGATACGGGTCCTGACCGAGGATGACCACCTTCACGTTATCCAGCGGCGTCGAGTTCAGCGCATTAAAGATCAACGGTCCCGGCGGGTAGATTTCCTTGCCCGCCGCATGCTCCTGACGCAGGAATTCGCGCAGCTCGCCCATGTAAGGCTTCTCGAATTCGTCGCGCAGGGCCTGCTTCCAGCTGGCCTCCAGTTTGATGCGGTCGTCGTTTGTCATGGTGTAATCCGGCAGAAACAATGCGCAACTTTAGGGACTGTGGCTGATTATTTCCAGCGCAGCGCACCGTGGGCTTTCCTACACTCGTTCACAGCCGCCGGTTTGCAACTTCCGGGCGTCGAGAGGACTCACAAGCCTCGAGAGATCCCCGTACCACTGATAAGAGGTCACGATGAATCTGCAATTTGAAGAGCTCACCGCCACGGACGGTGCCCGCCTGGGCATCGCCACGCTGGATGCGGAAAAATCCCTGAATGCCCTGTCGCTGCCGATGATTCTTGCGCTGCAGGACCGACTGAACGACTGGGCGAGCGACCCGCAAATTGTCTGCGTGTTGCTGCGCGGCAATGGCGAGAAAGCCTTCTGCGCCGGCGGTGACGTGCGCGCGCTGGTCGAGGCCGGGAGCGGTCAGCCCGGTACGGTTCCGCCGCTGGCTGCGCAGTTTTTCGCGGCGGAGTATCGACTGGATCACACGCTGCACACCTACCCCAAACCGCTGATCTGCTGGGGCCACGGTTATGTATTGGGCGGCGGGATGGGCTTGCTGCAAGGGGCGAACATTCGTGTCGTCACACCAAGCAGCCGGCTGGCGATGCCGGAAGTCAGCATCGGCCTGTTTCCTGACGTCGGCGCCAGTTGGTTCCTGTCGCGACTGCCGGGGAAACTGGGGCTGTTCCTTGGATTGACCGGGGCGCACATCAACGGCCGTGACGCGTTGGATCTAGGGCTCGCCGATCGCTTTCTGCTGGACGATCAGCAGGAGGAGATGATCGACCGGCTGTTGCAGCTCAATTGGCAGGAGCAGACGAAGGTGCAACTGACCAGCCTGTTCAGGGCCCTGCAGCTGGAGGCCGTGGATCAGATGCCTGCCGCGCAATGGCTGCCTCGTCGCGAGACCGTAGATGAGCTGCTGGATGTGGCCGACGCGCCGAGCGCCTGGCATGCGTTGAAGCATCATTTGAATGCCGATGACCTTTTACTGGCCAAGGCGGCGAAGACCCTGACGGATGGCTGCCCGATGACGGCGCACCTTGTGTGGGAGCAGATCGAACGGGCGCGGCATCTGTCGTTGGCCGAGGTGTTTCAGATGGAATACACCATGGCTCTGAATTGCTGCCGACATCCCGAGTTCGCCGAGGGGGTGCGCGCGCGGCTGATCGACAAGGATCAAACGCCCCACTGGCACTGGCAGGACATTTCTACCATTCCTCTGGCGGTGGTGGACGCGCACTTCGAAAAAGCCTGGGAAGGCCGACACCCGCTGGCGGATTTGTCGGAGTATTGAGGCGTTGGTTCATGCCTGCATGGAGGGTGTTCTAACGGGCCTCTTCCCGGCTGAAGCCGGTCCTACTCAGACCGTGTGAAAACCAGCTACTCAGCAGCTAACCAAAAAAAATGCCCCGATCAACTCGGGGCATTTTCCATTTATACAGAGAAGAAAAAGACCTTCCTCAGGCCAGTAACTCCATCATTCGGCGCACACCCAGCACGTTGATCGCTCTTTTCAGGTTGTAGGCGTTCACCGCCAGCGCCATTTCCGTTCGCGCACCTTTGAGCTGGCGAAGCAGGAACCGGCCATTGCCGTAAATCCATTGTTTGAGGTTGCCAAACGGGTGCTCAACGATGCTTCGTCGAGCCTCGACGATTTCCGGGTGGGCCTGCATTCGCAGCGCCATTCGCTCAAATGCATCTTCATAGGCATGACGTGTGATCGAGCGGTATTTGGTCTTGGTGCATTGGTTTTTAAGGGCGCAGGATCCACAAGCGCCAGCGCTGGCGCGGTAGAAACGCTTTCCCTTGTTCAACTGAACCAGCGTCAGCAAATGGCCGGTCGGGCATTGATAACGATCATTTTCACGATCATAGGTGAAGTCTTCCCGACGGAAAAACGAGGGCTCTTCGACCTTGCTGTTGATGGTTCGATTGATCGGTACATACGCTGTGATGCCCGCGTCGTCGCAGGCTTGGAAGTGCTTGCCGCTGGAGTATCCAGCATCAGCCGTGACGGTCAGATTCGGCTGTTCCAGCACTTCCTGAGTCGCTTTTGCCATCGGCTCCAGTTGCTTTCGATCGTCGCTATCCTGAGTGACTTCGTGGTGCACGATCAGGCTGTTTTCAGCGTCGACTGCGGTCTGCACGTTGTAGGCAACGGCCATGCCCTGCGGGGCTCGCATCATCCGCGCATCGCTTTCGGTGCTGATGAATTGCGTAATTTGCAGCTCGTCCATCAGTGCCTGGCAGGTCAGGTTGTCGTCCCGCTTGGCGGTCAGTTTTGCCAGTACCGTTTTAACAGCGCTTCGATCCACCACCTCTTCATTTTCGTCGCGATCCGCGCTGTCCAGATCCTCCAGATATTTCGCTATCCGGCGATCAAGTTTTTCCTGATCGCGCTTGAGGTGCTTGGTGCTGATGTGACGACGGGCCGAGGCTACGGCCTTGAATTTGCTGCCATCAATAGCAACCAGATCACCTTTTACCAGGCCTGCCGAACGGCAGAACTGAACAAACGCGCGGCACGTTGCGGAGAACGCAGTGGCGTTATCTTTGCGGAAGTCGGCGATGGTTTTGAAGTCCGGCGCGAGGCGGTTGAGCAGCCACATGACTTCGATGTTGCGTTGGCACTCAGCCTCAAGCCGGCGCGAAGACCGTATGCGCTGGAAGTAGCCGTAGATGTAGAGTTTGAGCAGGTCGGCGGGGTTGTAGGGCGGACGTCCGTTGCCCTTGGGAATAGCTTTATCGAACCCCAGAACCCTGAGATCCAGGCGCGAAACATAGGCATCAATGACTCGGACAAGATGGTCTTCGGGAATGACCTCATCTATTGAAACCGGAAACAGGCTGGTCTGGTTGCGCGATTCGCCCTGGATGTACGCCATAAGAAAATGCCCCGCATCTTTCGATGCGGGGCATTTTCTTAGATCTGAGGCAGGTTGGCTAGGTTTTCACACAGTCTGTACTACTGGAATGCGTACCCCCTGTATATTAAAAGGACTATTAAAAGGGGTCTGATTTATTTGATTTTCAGAAGACGGGGACAGATTAATTTACGGTGAAGCGTTGTAAATAAATCAGTCCCCTTTAACACCCTTTAACAGGACTGGCTTTAGCCGGGGAAGCGTCAGGTGGTACACCTCAACCGTGAGATTCATCCCATAAAAAACGGCGCTCCTCGGAGCGCCGTTTTGTTGTGACTCAGCGATTGCCGCCACCCGGTCCGCCGTGGCCGCCACGGCCGAAACCGCCGTCTCCTCGGTGGCCGCCTCCCCCGGGGCCAAAGCCGGGACGCGGGCCGCCGCCACCACCGCCGCCGCCAGGATTGCCATGCCAACCGCCGCCTGGGCCGGGGCCATTGCCGCCGCCGGGTCTCGGACCTGGGGGCGGTGGACGATAGCCGTTGCCGCCACCGTTATAGCCACCCCCGCCATGGTACCCACCCCCTCCACCGTTCCAATTGCCACCGCCATAACCGGGACGCCCCCCGTATCCGGGACGACCACCTCCGTATCCAGGCCCGTAATAACGGGGTGGAGGCGCGTAATAACGCGGTGGCGGCGCATAGTAGCGGGGCGCCGAGTAGTAACGCGGCGAGGAGTAATACACCGCTCCGCCTGAATACACCGGAGCGACCGGGCGATAACTGTCGTACACGTAACCGCTGCTGTAGCCACTGCTATAGATGGGCTGCGTGTAGCTCTCTGATTCGTAATAACCTCCGTAACAACCTGCAAGGGACAGCGTCATCAAAGCGGTAAGCAATCGTCGATACATGGCGGCCTCCCGGACCGCGGTAGAGCTCGAACCAGCGGCGCTGGTCGGCGTTCCCGAAACTGCCGAGAACGTTAACTGAGACTGCGAATTGCGGACCTAGTGCCCCAACGCGGCACCCAGGCGCCAGACGGCGCCCTGCTTCAGTGCACGTCTCGACCGTCCTGAAACGACCTGCGCCTGCCCGACTCAGGCGCCACAAGGGTTTGCGGGACTTGGCACAACTCTCGCTTTAATGATCGGGTGCAGGAGTCATCTCAGGTTCACGGCACCACAATTTGCAATAGCCGACTAGGGTTCCGGCTCGCCTTCCAGCGAGTGGCTGGTCCGAGAGTTGGCGACCTCCAGTAGAGGTTACACGGCGGGATAAAAGCCCGGGAGACAGGACACCAGTGGTGTCGCCGTGCTCCTGACCGTCCCTTTTCGCTACTGGAGACACCCATGCAAAAGTCCCGTCTGTTCAGTCTGCTCACCGCAGGCGTCTTCGCAGCATTGAGCCTCTCGGCCACCGCCGCCCCGAAAAAAGATTTCGACGTCTGCTGGACCATTTACGCCGGCTGGATGCCATGGGAATACGCAGGGACTCAAGGCATCGTCGACAAGTGGGCCAAGAAGTACGGCATCCACATCAAAGTCACCCAGCTCAACGACTACGTCGAATCCATCAACCAGTACACCGCCGGCCAGTTCGATGGCTGCACCATGACCAACATGGACGCCCTCACCATTCCCGCCGCCGGTGGCGTTGAAAGCACGGCGCTGGTGGTCAGCGACTTCTCCAACGGCAACGACGGCATCGTCATCAAGGGCGACGGCAAGAAAGTCACCGACCTCAAGGGCATGGACGTCAATCTGGTCGAGCTGTCGGTGTCCCACTATCTGCTTGCCCGCGCGCTGGATTCGGCGAACCTGACCGAGAAAGACCTGAAAGTCGTCAACACCTCTGACGCCGACATCGCCGCCGCTTTCAACACCAGCGAGGTCAAGGCCGTGACCACCTGGAACCCGATGCTCTCGGAGATCAAGGCCAAGCCCGGCGTCACCGAAGTGTTCGACTCCAGCAAGATCCCCGGCGAGATCATGGACATGATGGTGGTCAACACCCAGACCCTGAAAGACAACCCGGCACTGGGCAAAGCCCTGACCGGCGCGTGGTTTGAAGTGGTGGCGCTGATGAACGCCAAATCCGCTGAATCGAAAGCCGCGCTGGAGCACATGGCCCAGGCGTCGGGCACCGATCTGGCCGGGTTCCAGTCGCAACTGGACACCACCAAGCTGTTCGCCACGCCCAAGGAAGCGCTTGAATTCGCCACCAGCAAGCAACTGCCGGCGACCATGCGCAGGGTCGCTGACTTCTCCTTCGAACACGGTTTGCTTGGCGAAGGCGCCAGAGACGCCAGCGCGGTCGGCATGACCTTCGCAGGCGGCGTGACCGAAGGCGACAAGGCCAACCTCAAGCTGCACTTCGACCCGAGCTACGTGCAGATGGCTGCCGACGGCACGTTGTAAACACCAAAGGTCTTTGCCATGCGTTTGATAAACCGCCGCCCGGATCGCGCCAGTCGATTGATCCTGGTGCTCCTGCCGTTCGCCCTGTTGCTGTTCGCCTATTTCACGGGCTCGGCGACGCGGCTGACGGAAAACCCCAACGACAAGCTGCTGCCCAGCGCCGTGCAGATGACCGATGCGATCAAACGGGTGGCGTTCGTGCCCGACCAACGCACCGGCGAATACCTGCTCTGGCAGGACACCGGCGCCAGTCTGCAGCGCCTCGCGATCGGCCTGGCGATCAGCGCCATTGTCGGGTTGTGCCTGGGCATTGCGTCGGGCGTGCTGCCGTTATTCAGCGCGCCGCTGTCGCCGTTACTGACCTTGCTCTCGATGGTGCCGCCGCTGGCGATTCTGCCGATCCTGTTCATCGTCTTCGGTCTGGGCGAGCTGTCGAAGGTGATGCTCATCGTCATCGGCATCACGCCGGTGCTGGCCCGTGATCTGGAGCAGCGCGCCCGGGAGATTCCGGTCGAACTGCTGATCAAGGCGCAGACCCTGGGAGCCTCGACCTGGACGCTGATCCTGCGGGTGGTACTGCCGCAGTTGCTGCCGCGCCTGTTGATCTCGCTGCGGCTGGTGCTGGGGTCGGCGTGGCTGTTTCTGATCGCGGCCGAAGCCATCGCCTCCACGGACGGTCTGGGTTACCGGATCTTTCTGGTGCGGCGCTATCTGGCGATGGACATGATTCTGCCCTACGTGGTGTGGATCACCCTCCTCGCCTGGCTGATGGACTGGGGCCTGAAAGCGCTCACACGCAAGGCATTCCCGTGGTACGAGGGCGCGCGCCCATGAGCTTCATTTCGGTCAAAAACGTCTGGCAGCAATACGGCGATCAGGTGGTGCTCGAAGGCCTGAACCTGAGCATCGCCGAAGGCGAGTTCTGCACGCTGGTGGGCGCGTCGGGCTGCGGTAAATCGACGTTCCTGCGCCTGCTGCTGGGCCAGGAAGTCGCCAGCAAAGGCACGATCCTGCTGGATGGCCAACCGCTGGCGAAGGAACCGGATTCGACCCGTGGCGTGGTGTTTCAGCGCTATTCGGTGTTCCCGCACTTGTCGGTGCTGGACAACGTCGCGCTGGGCCTTGAATTGCCGCGCTCGGCGTTGCTCGGGCGGCTGTTCGGTACCGCCAAGCGCGACGCCCGCGACCAGGCGGCGGCGCTGTTGCACAAGGTCGGCCTCGATCACGCGCTGGACAAGTACCCGACGCAATTGTCGGGCGGCATGCAGCAGCGTCTGGCCATCGCCCAGGCGCTGATCATGAAGCCTCGGGTGCTGCTGCTCGACGAGCCTTTCGGCGCCCTTGATCCCGGCATCCGCAAGGACATGCACGCGCTGCTGCTGGAGCTGTGGCGCGAAACCAAGCTGACGGTGTTCATGGTCACCCACGACCTGTCCGAAGGCTTCAACCTCGGCACCCGACTGCTGGTGTTCGACAAGGTGCGCCTCGACCCCCACGCCCCCGGCGCCTATGGCGCGCGCATCACTTACGACATTCCCCTGAACAGCGATCGTCGCGCCGCCCGGGTGGCGCTCGATTCGCTGAAAACGGCTTGAAGGACATTGCCCATGACTGACTCAACCACACTGTTTCCCGTCTTCGCCGAAGAGCTGCTGCCCGGCGGCGGCCACCTGTCGTTCGTGCTCAAACGCGGCGAACTGCTGCGGCTGACTGACCTGAACGGCAACGCCAACGTCAGCCTGACGATGTTCAACGCCCATGAAAAAACCGAGCGCCTGAACCTGCCCGACAGCCTCAAGTGCCAACACACCGCCAAGCTCACCAGCGGCCACTGCCTGTATTCGGACATGGGCCGCGTGCTGGCGGCGATCACCGCCGACACCTGCGGCTGGAGCGACAGCATCGGCGGCGTGCTGTGCGCCGAAGAGGTCACCGAAAAATACGGCCAGGGCCGCTATCAGGAACTGCGCAACGGCTTCTTCCGCAACGGCGCGGACAACCTGCTGGTGGAAATGGGCAAGTGGGGCCTGGGGCTTTCCGACCTGTTGATGACGCTGAACCTGTTCAGCCGGGTCAACGTCGACGCTCACGGCGCCCTGACCTTCGTTCCTGGCAACTCCAGAGCGGGCGACAGCATCGAGCTGTACGCGCCGATGGACACGCTGGTGGTCATGACCGCCCTGCAACACCCGATGGACCCCAACCCCGAGTACGCACCGCAGCCGGTCCAGCTGAGCTGGATGAAGGCCGACCCCAGCGTCGCCGAACACTGCCGCACGTCCCGCGAAGAAAACGTGCGCGGTTTCATCAACACCGATCGCCTGTTCGCCTGAGGAGGCTTGCCATGAGCACTGCACACTCTCATCACCACACGAACGCCCCCGTTTCCATCACCCACATCCCGGCCGGCGAGCCATCACTGACCGAACTCAAGGCCGGGCAAACCCTGCGCCTGCTCGATCTCGAAGGCAATCAGGCGGTCGACACGCTGTTCTACAGCCTTGCCAACCCCCGCGAACGCTACGACGTGCAACGGACGCTGCGCCGGCAGAACAACGTTTACCTGAGCAAGGGCAGCGTCCTTTATTCGAACCTGGGCAAGCCGATGCTGACCATCGTCGAAGACACCTGCGGACGCCACGATACCCTCGGCGGCGCCTGCGCCCAGGAGAGCAATACCGTGCGTTACGCGCTGGAAAAAAAGCACATGCACAGCTGCCGCGACAGCTACCTGCGGGCCTGCATCCATGACGGTCGGCTGGGCAAGCGCGACATCGGCCCGAACATCAACTTCTTCATGAACGTGCCGGTCACGGCGGACGGCGGGCTGACCTTCGAAGACGGCATTTCCGGCGCCGGCAAGTACGTCGAACTGCGCGCCGAGATGGACGTGATCGTGCTGATATCCAATTGCCCGCAGCTCAACAACCCGTGCAACGGCTACAACCCTACCCCGGCGGAACTGCTCGTCTGGGACTGATCGCTGACCACAGTTTCAAGGCTTCAAGGCTTCGGCGCGAGGGACGGCCTTCGTGCAACGCGTACCACAGCGGGACGGCCCGCTACCCAGTGGGGGACTGATCGCTATCAGTCCCCGGGGTCTATGCCATGTTCGACAAACTGCTGATTGCCAACCGCGGCGCCATTGCCTGCCGCATCCTGCGCACCCTTCGCGACCTGCAGGTCGAGGGCGTCGCGGTGTACGCCGAAGCGGACGCTGCCAGCCTGCACATCCTGCAAGCCGACGAAGCCCACAGCTTGGGCGACGGTGGTGCTGCTGGCACGTACCTGGCCGTGGACAAGATTCTGGCCATCGCTCAATCCACCGGCGCCAAAGCGATTCACCCGGGTTACGGTTTCCTGTCAGAGAACGCGGCCTTCGCCCAGGCCTGTGAAGACGCTGGCATCGCCTTCGTCGGCCCGACGCCTGAGCAGCTGCGGGTTTTCGGCCTCAAGCATACCGCCCGCGCCCTCGCGAAACAGCACGGCGTGCCGATGCTCGAAGGCACCGAGCTGCTGGACAGCGTTGACGCTGCATTGAGCGCTGCTGAAACCATCGGCTACCCAGTGATGCTGAAAAGCACGGCGGGCGGCGGCGGCATCGGTATGCGGGTGTGCCGCAGCGCCAGTGAACTGAGCGAGTCGTTCGAGGCCGTCAAGCGCCTGGGCCAGAACAACTTCAGCGACGCCGGCGTGTTCATCGAGAAGTACATCCAGCGTGCCCGCCATCTGGAAGTGCAGGTGTTCGGCGACGGTTGTGGCGAGGTGATCGCCCTCGGCGTGCGCGATTGCTCGGTGCAGCGTCGCAATCAGAAAGTCCTCGAAGAAACCCCTGCGCCGAACCTCCCTGCCGGCATGGCCGATGAGCTGTGCGCCGCGGCGATCAAGCTGGCGAAAGCGGTGAACTATCGCAGCGCCGGCACCGTGGAGTTCGTCTTCGACAGCGACGATCAGCGCTTTTATTTTCTGGAAGTGAACACCCGATTGCAGGTCGAGCACGGCGTGACCGAGCAGGTCTGGGGCGTGGACCTGGTGAGCTGGATGATTCAGCTCGCGGCCGGTGATCTGCCGCCGCTCGTTGAATTGCGCGCGGGTCTACAGCCCGTCGGCCATGCAATTCAGGCGCGTTTGTACGCCGAAGACCCGGGCCGGGATTTCCAGCCGAGCCCGGGCTTGCTGACCTCGGTGCACTTCCCCGCCGCCGACGGCCAACACCTGCGCATCGACACGTGGGTCGAGGCCGGGTGTGAGATTCCGCCGTTTTTCGATCCGATGATCGCCAAGGTCATCAGCTGGGCGCCGGACAGAGCCTCCGCCAGCGACGGTCTGGCTCAGGCATTGAGCGAGACGCGGCTGTACGGGATCGAGACCAACCGCGACTACTTGCGTCAGATCATCGCGGACGTGCCATTCGCCAGCGGCCAGCCGTGGACGCGGTGCCTTGAAGGGCTGAGCTATCGCGCGGACACCTTCGAAGTGCTGAGCGGCGGCACCCAGACCAGCGTTCAGGATTATCCGGGGCGCCTGGGTTACTGGGCGGTGGGCGTACCGCCTTCCGGTCCGATGGACAGCCGTTCGTTGCGTCTGGGCAATGGTCTGGTGGGTAACGCTGAAGGCTGCGCCGCGCTGGAAATCACCATGAGCGGTCCGACGCTGCGCTTCAATACCGATGCGGTCATCGCCGTGACGGGCGCGGTCATTCCGCTCTCGCTGGACGGCGTCGCGAAGCCGATGAATCAGTCGTTGCTTGTGCCTGCCGGATCGACTTTAGCGTTCGGGACCATTTCGGGCGCCGGTGCCCGCAGTTATCTGTGCGTGCGGGGCGGTTTGGATGTGCCGGATTATCTGGGCAGCAAAAGCACATTCACCCTGGGCCAGTTTGGCGGGCATGGCGGGCGAGCGTTGCGTGCAGGGGACGTGCTGCATGTCGCGCCGTTGTCGGACCGCAGCGCAGGCGAACGGCTTGACCCGACGCAAGTCGCCGAGCTACCGGAGGTGCGAGATATCCGGGTGATCTATGGCCCCCACGCGGCTCCCGAATATTTCACCGAGCGCTACATCGAGACCTTCTTCGCCACCGACTGGGAAGTGCATTTCAACTCCAGCCGTACCGGCGTGCGCCTGATCGGGCCGAAACCGGAATGGGTGCGTGCCGACGGCGGCGAAGCGGGCCTGCACCCGTCGAACATCCATGACAATCCGTATGCCATCGGCGCAGTGGATTTCACCGGGGACATGCCGGTGATTCTTGGGCCAGATGGGCCGAGTCTGGGCGGGTTTGTCTGCCCGGTGACGATCATCGAGGCGGATCTGTGGCAGTTGGGGCAGCTCAAAGCCGGGGATAAGGTGCGGTTTTATCCGGTCAGCGTCGAAGCCGCCCGCTGGCTGAAACTGAACACTGATCTGTGTGGGAAGGAGCTTGCTCGCGAAGAGATCGGTACATCCCATGAGTCTATGGCGGCTGGGCCATCGCATTCGTGGGCAAGCGCGCTCCTACAGTCACCCATCGTTCTTGATATAGGTGAAAACGACACCCGCCTGGTTGCCCGGCTTTCCGGCGACACCCATCTGTTGCTGGAAATCGGCGCGCCGGAGCTGGATCTGGTGCTGCGCTTCCGGGGCCATGCGCTGATGCAGGCGCTGGAAAGCAAACAGCTGACCGGGGTGATTGACCTGACGCCAGGCATTCGTTCGCTACAGGTGCATTACCAGCCCGAGCAACTGCCGCTGAAGACGCTGCTCGATGTGGTCGCCGGCGAGTGGGACGGGGTCTGCGCCAGCAAGAATCTGGAAGTGCCGTCACGCATCGTTCATTTGCCGTTGTCGTGGGACGACCCGGCCTGTCAGTTGGCCATCGAGAAGTACATGACCACCGTGCGCAAGGACGCGCCGTGGTGCCCGAGCAACCTGGAATTCATCCGCCGCATCAACGACCTGCCAAACCTCGACGAAGTGCACCGCACCGTCTTCGAGGCCAGCTACCTGGTGATGGGGCTGGGCGACGTCTACCTCGGTGCGCCGGTCGCCACGCCACTGGATCCCCGACATCGGCTGGTCACCACCAAATACAACCCGGCGCGGACCTGGACCGCCGAGAACTCCGTCGGCATCGGCGGCGCGTACATGTGCGTCTACGGCATGGAAGGTCCCGGCGGTTATCAGTTCGTGGGCCGCACGTTGCAGATGTGGAACCGTTATCGCGCCGTGGCGGCGTTCGATGGCAAACCGTGGCTGCTGCGGTTTTTCGATCAGATCCGTTTTTATCCGGTCAGCGCCGACGAGCTGCTGACCATCCGCCGCGATTTCCCCCTCGGTCGATACCCGCTGCAGATCGAGCACAGCACGCTCAATCTGACCGAGTACCAAGCCTTTCTGGCCGATGAAGCGCAGAGCATTGCGGCATTCCGCACTCAGCAGCAAAGCGCGTTCAACGCCGAACGCGAGCGCTGGATCGCCAACGGCCAGGCCTCGTTCGAAAGCGACGAAGCGGTGGCCGAATCCACGGAAGAAGCCCCGTTGCAAAACGGGCAGACCAGTATCGACAGCCACATTGCCGGCAATCTCTGGCAAGTGCAGGTCAGCGTCGGTCAGCGCGTCGAAGCGGGCGAAACCCTGGTGATTCTGGAGTCGATGAAGATGGAGATCCCGTTGCTGGCACCCCATGCCGGTGTCGTCAGTGACGTCCGCGTGCAACCCGGCTCGGCGGTCCGCGCTGGGCAACGGGTGGTCGTGCTGGACGTTGGCTGACTGGCACTGTTGCGGCTTGCGGCTTGCGGCTTGCGGCTTTCATACAGGCATAAAACGCGGTGGCATACGCAATACATAGTTACCGCCATTGCAACCCGGCATCGCGCCATAGTGGGCACCTTTCCACGTGGCGCGATTTTTCATGAACGACCGCAGCAGCGCTCATTCCGCGAGCGGCCTTGATCTCATTTCCAACGACACCCTGCCCCATGGCGGGGATTTCAGCGTTTCGCCGTTCGTCGAGCCTTTGAGTCCGGTTGAATCCCTGGAGACCGCCGCCGTCGCGCCCGCTGAACCTCACTCGCTCAACCACAAACGTTTGATGCGCCAGGCCGTCAGCCCGGTCGCCGAATTGTTGTACGGATCATTCTGGGTCCTTAAAGCCTGGCAACTCGATCTGGCGTTTCCGCACTCAATCGTCCGCCATCTGGACCAGAGGCTGGAGGAAACGCTGCAGGTCCGATTCGCCACGGCAATCGACATCGATGAGCTGCACGTCAGTTTTGACACTGCGCTGGAGCCAGCCGTGGAGGTCGACGGCCGGGAGCGTTTCGAGCTGCGCCTGACGCTACGCGAGCTGGGCCGGGAGACGCTGAACCCGCTCGCACTCCTCGCCCTTCAACGCTGCGCCGAGGCTGATCGCCCGCTGTCGGCCTCGACGCCCTCGCTGACCGTCTCCGTGTTTTTCGAGCTGCTCATTGAAGCCCGATGGACACTGGAATATGAGCAGATGCAGCGTCAGTTCTGGGAGCAGCACGGCGACACATGGGAGATGCTCGCCAGGCTGGCGTTTCTCGATGGCCTGACCCGCTTGCATTCGCGCAAGCGCATCGATAACGAAGGCCATCTGCTAGCGCTCGATGCACTGGCGCTCAGCCGTTTCCCGCAACAGCTTCAGGACCTGCAGCCGATCAGGCCACCGGCACGCTCGACCGTGCGCGGGTTGGCGCTGAACGGCGAGATCATCCCCGGTATCTTCCATGTACGATCCAACACCACGGGGCATTGCTATGTCCATG
Source organism: Pseudomonas sp. AK106 (assembly GCF_053903055.1). Lineage (NCBI taxonomy): Bacteria > Pseudomonadati > Pseudomonadota > Gammaproteobacteria > Pseudomonadales > Pseudomonadaceae > Pseudomonas > Pseudomonas sp. AK106. Next base: position 1,227,762 of record NZ_CP096426.1, on the reverse strand, counting down.
TGCTGGGCAGCGCGCCCCACTGCCATGAGTACATCAGCGATGACGCGCCCTGGAAGGCGGACAAGGTGCTGGAGGCGATCAACGCATCGGCCTGGCATCGGCTGAATCTTTCCCTGGACGGCACGCGCACGGCCCTCACGCTGGGGGATCCTTCGGACGACGTGTTCGCTCAACTGCGTGTTGCCCAGCAACGCTTTTGGGCTGCGCGACTGACCGGCGGAGACACGGTTGAATCGCCCGACGCTCTCATCGACGACGACCACGCGGCGCTCATGCCCATCGAGCCAGCGCTGGCCCTGGTCAGCGCCCTCGATCACTGGCACCACCATGAGCCATTGCTGGCGCGAATCCCGACGCCCCTCGGGGTTGCAAACCGGCTCATGGGCCAGTGGCTCAGGCAGATGTCTCCCCGGCTCAAACCGGTCCCGTTGAATCAAACGCACACTTTGATCACAGACCCGCAGCAGGTGTTCATCCGCTACCTGCCCGGCACGTCGAGGACGCCTTGGGGCCACCCGCGAATCGCGGCGGCCAACGTCATCGTTGCGCCAGATGAAACGCCCGTCACGCTGAGTCAGGCACTGCTGAGCCGTTTCAGGGCGCTTCAACCTCAGGGGTACGATGACGAAGGCGGGCGCTGGGTCGTGTATGCCGACCCCAGCGGCAAAGGGACGTGGTCGGCGGAAGCGGAGCTTAATATCAGCGCAACCAGCGTCGAGGCCTACATTCAGGGCATCGATTTTCTCGGGCTCATGCAGCACCAACTCGGCCGGTTCTGGCAGCAGCAACGCGCCGACGTCGAGCGTTCACTCTGGTCGACGTTCATCGGCCAGGCGCTGCTGGCCCTGAAGAACGGCGATCTTCCAAGGGACAGCTTCCACAGGGTCACCGATGCTGTAGAGCAGGCTCAGCAGGTGCATCTGCCGGACACGCCACTTTTCGGGACAGCACTCATACGCTGGAGCGCTGCGGGCTTTTACGTGGGCAACGGCCTGCCACTCGGTGCCGACTGCCCTCCTTGCGTCGGCTTGCTGATGATCAGGGCTCCAGGCCAGGAAGGCGGCGTGCTTTATCAAGCCGGTCAGTCCAGGCCCTTCGTGCCTTTCAGCGGTCGTCAGGCGCTCATCGACCATCTGACTGCCGCCGCCGCCGACCCTGCCTGGCGCGAGACAGTGCTCAGCTACATGCCGCGCCGTCTTCACGTCAGGCTTGGTTATATCCTCGAGCTGTGGGGCGGGGTTCGTGCGCCGGCCGAACCGGTTTCGATCCTGCGTCCCTGGACCGAGCCGCTTTACAGCCCGGACACCCATGCCGCTCGGCAACATCAATGGGACGAGCAGAAACTGTCCGGCTCGCCCATGGGCTTCATCTGTGAGGGCCTGCGTCTTAACAGCCAGTACGACGCCGAGGACCGCATCGTCACCGACCGAGAGCAGGCACTCGGCAGCTGGCTTCAACACCTCAATCGCCTGCAACTGCTGCTGGCACCGATGGCGCTCTTGCTGCCGGCGGCCTCGGTTGCGGCGCTGACAGCCAGCGCGGCAAGTGTCGCGCTCGGCATTCAGGCCGCCAACCTCCCCGGCGACCGTCAGGAAGAGCGGCGCCAGGTGATGTTCGCCATTCTGTCTCTGGGACTGTTACACATGGCGCCGGCCACACCACGGCTGCTCCAGGCGTTCCGCAAACTGGCAGCGCCGACTAAAGCCCTGAGCCGAGGGCTTGGGCGGGGGCTTGGACAGGGGCTTACGCGAGGCCAGTCCGCTCCACCTGCCCATCGTTTCGGGGACTGGCTGCGGCGCTCGACCCATGCACGCAAAACGCTGATCAAGCCGTTTTTCAATGGCACTGCGCTGATGAAGACATGGCGCGTGGCGGGCAGCGCAGAATTCGGTACGTCAGCGGTTCAGGTGTGGAAACTGGGGCGCAAGTTTCTGTTGTGGACCTCGCACCGGAGCCAGGCCCGCACGCTGGTCGTCAGCAGCCATGGCTACTACCTGCCCTGGACACGCACGACAGCAATCCCCAACGGCACGGAGCTCAGAACCTTCGCGCCCCACGGCCATGAACTGGTGGACCCGATACTGCACCGGATTGCCAGCCAGTCCGTACGGCCCTACGCAATGCTGAACAGTACACAGACGCTGCCCGGCCCGGGCGTCGGGCCGTTTCATGACATGCTGGCGCGGGACACGCTGATGGCCGGCACCTTGCTGCCGGGGCGCATCAAGAACTACACCCTGGCGAAATTTCAGAGCGAGCACTATGAGAGTTATCGGGACATCAGCCAGATCGTGCGCAACAGTCATCAGCCGCCGCTGCCCAGTCCACTGCCGAAAACGCCCATGGATGTGCTGACCGTGCGCAACCGGTTCGGCATGACCAACCCGACCCTGCAGGACCTGTTCGGGGCGTTGCATCGGCAAGGAATTCATTACGACAACATCCTGCTGGTGCATTGCCGATGCCCTGCCGTGGGATCATTGCTGGGGCGCTCCCCCTCTTTTGTAGCCCCCCCGGGCCCATCGCCGATTACCCCGTAGGCGCATCGGCCGAGATCACATGCTCATGGCGCAAGACAGGGCGGCGCGCTAGCATTGGCGGCATTCAAAGGCGGCGCCCTACATGGACACTCACATCATCGACACGAGCATCTGTCCGGTTTGCGGCGCCGGTAACCGCTGCACCTTGGCTGATCCGCGCACAGTGGACCAGGCCTGCTGGTGTTTCACCGCCGAGATCGACCCGGCGGTATTGGCAGCCCTGCCCGAAGAGGTCCGTGGACTGGCATGCCTCTGCCCGCGATGTGCCGGCCTTGAAGCGGCGAGCCGCGATGCGTCTTGACCGTTTCCTCAGCAACCTGCCGCGCTTCAGCCGCAAGGACGTGCGCCTGGTGCTGATCGCAGGCCGTGTGCAGGTCGACGGGGTGCCGGTCAAAAACCCGCTGCATGAGGTGCGCGAATTCAGTCAGGTGCGGATCGATGACCAAGTCCTTCAGCTCGGCAAACCCGCCCGCTACTTCATGCTGAACAAGCCCCAGGGTTGCGTCAGCGCGACCGTCGATCCGCAGCACCCCACCGTGCTCGATCTGCTCGATGAACCGGACAAGGACGATCTGCACATCGCCGGCCGCCTGGATTTCAACACGTCCGGGCTGATGCTGATCACCAACGATGGCCAGTGGTCGCGACGCCTGACGCAGCCAACCACCAAATTGGCGAAGGTCTATTACGTCGAGACCGAAGACGAAATCGGCGCGCATTACATCGAGAAATTCGCTGAAGGGTTTTATTTCGCGTTCGAGGACCTGACGACACAGCCCGCCGCGCTGACGATTCTTGCCAGTCATCGCGCCCGGTTGAGCATCGTCGAAGGGCGTTACCATCAGGTCAAGCGCATGTTCGGCCACTTCGACAACAAGGTGACCCGGCTGCACCGCGAAAGCATGGGCCCCTTGATGCTCGACCCCACGCTGAAGCCCGGACAGTACAGAACGCTGAGTGCCGATGAAATCGCGTTGATCTGAAACCTGAGTCCTATTGCCTACCTGTCACGAAATCCGTGCAACGTGTCTGCGCGCACCCCGTTTTTTCGTCAGGAGACATGGAGATGAAAGCAGAAATCGCTGTGCTGGATATACAGGGCCAGTTCCGGGTGTATACGGAGCTGTACCGCGCGGGCGCCGCCGAGCAGACCATCATTCTGGTCAATGGCTCGCTTGCAACGACCACCTCCTTCGCTCAGACCGTGCGCAACCTTCACCCGCAATTCAACGTCGTGCTGTACGATCCGCCCTACGCCGGTAAATCAAAACCCCACAATGCCCATGAACGGCCGCTCACCAAAGAGATTGAAGGCCAGCTGCTTCTGGAGCTGATCGACCATTTCAACGCCGAACTCCTGATGTCGTTCTCATGGGGCGGCGCGGCGGCACTGGTCGCTCTGGCGCACCGGCCCAAACGAATCGAAAAGGCAGTCATCAGCTCGTTCTCTCCCGTCATCAGCGACCCGCTACGCGACTATCTTGAGCGCGGCCGGCAATACTTCGGCACTTACAATCGTCACGGGGTCGGGGAGTTGCTCAACAGCACCCTGGGCAAACACCTGCCCTCGCTGTTCAAACGCTACAACCACAAGCACGTCAGCTCTCTGGATTTGCATGAGTACGCGCAGATGCACCACCACATCGATCATGTGTTGGACCCGAGCAATCATCCTCAGATGAAAGCGGCGAAGCGCATCAATGTGCCGGTGCTGTTCATGAACGGCGCGTGGGACGAATACACCTCGGCTGCCGACGCCCGGCACTTCGCTCACTACATCCGCGACTGCCACTTCAGCACCCTTCAGGATGCCGGGCACTTTCTGGACATGGAGAACAAGGCGGCATGCCTGGCATCGAAAAATGCACTGCATGGGTTTCTGACGCCCGCGCCTGAACCCCGCCGCGTTCATTACAGAACGGGGCAGTTGCAACAGGCGTTTGCGGTGTGATTGGACTGGGAGATGCAAGAGCAGAAGACGGGGAAGGAATGGTCTGCTGCAGAACCTGATGAGCGCGATTGGACAGCGAATCAGGGGTCGACGAGGTGGCATTTGGTCGGTGCGGCATATAACGCTTCAATTAACACGCAGCATCTGGTACAAAGTCAGCCGCGCCAAAGGCGTCGATTTAAAAGCGGGTATAGTTTAGTGGTAAAACGAAAGCTTCCCAAGCTTTAGTTGAGGGTTCTTACTGGACAACCGCTTTTGTGAGCGAGCTTCACTAGCAAGACATGCGGGTATAGTTGAATGGTACAACTATTGCTTCCCAAGCAATCGGTGAGGGTTCGATTCCCTCTACCCGCTCCACATTCCGTGATCTAGGGCACGTTCAGGTTTTCTGCCTCGTACTCTGAATCCCCCGAAAGCCCCCCTTACCTCCAACCACAAATCCCGAAACGACCTCACTCACAAACGTGATGACTAGTTACCCATGCCCATTCGATACCGCACAACGCTACGAGCCGCCGCCTGAACTTCTGAGTTAGCTCAACCCGCACGCAGCGATAAGCCCAGCCTCTCCACGAGAAGTCGACTTTCCAGACAATTGGATGGTGTTGAATCGAAAAGGGCCCGCCATACATTGCTTAAGGCCAGTTGAACTCTGCGCTGATGACCCGAAAGCTAAGTGACATTCCGCTGCCCCTCCCCTGATACCCCTGCCCTGCGACACGCACTTGGCCAGACCGCTACGCCCGATGATCTGCAAGCCAAAATTCCTGCCTCTGCAAGAGAGGCGCTGGCACTACGAGCAAGACGTCACCCACAAAGTCGTCAATCCACGACAGAAGTTCGCCAGTGACGATGACATAGCCCTTGTTGCTGCTGCATAGAGAGGCTTGAGCGCTATCCGGGGGCCGAGCTGCTACGGTCAGTAGGCGCTGGAAAGCGGAGTAATGGTTACAATCCTTGAGGACTGCCCCACCGAAAGCTTCGAGTTCTTCGTGGTCTTCCCCTCAGCGAAGTACCTGCCAGAGCGTGTCATGGCCTTGGCCGACTACCTGAAACATCAGCTGAGCCAGCAGTCGGAGCTACAGCTAATCGACGCTTGAATGAAAGTCAGCCGGTCATCTGAGTGATCGTTGAGAACCTATGGAAAACGCTACCAAGCGCCGATTTTTGACGGTTTCATTGTGATAGTGCCGTAGCCAGAAGTATTTTCTGAGGATTCCCCTATTGACCCTCTTGAGGTCGTTATCTTCATAATGCTCACGGTAAGCAGCCCAATATTCCCGAATCGACTCGACAACGAAGATTTGCTGAGCCTTGAGGTATTGTGCGCACTGCATACGCGTCGCTAGGACAGATGGGCGGGTCGCAGGGTGGAACATCGCCCTGCTAACAGCGGGTGACCTTAGATCTTGACCCGCCAGCATCAAGTCGAGCGAATTCACCCAGGTGATACCGTTTTCCGCCACCAAGAACTCTGAATCACCATACATTCGGCTGAAGAGCTGCCGAACTCTACCCATTAGCGCCTCGTTTTGGACTACATCGTCTGCCAAGGCAATGCGAGCAAACTTAGCCTTGCCTTCAGTCTCACTCGCGGCGCTAAGGCCTGCGCCCACAGCAAAGCTGTCGCGAATGTCGCAAAATTGAGTAGAGATGCCGCCTCGGAAGGTGATTTTTTGTTCCAGCAGACATTTGTGCATCAGCATGCACAACCGAAAAATGAGTAGCATCAGGGCGTTGGCAGAGTGCGTTAGCACCTGATCAGCATCCGTCTCTTCCTCCATTTCTTTCGGCTTGAACGTCACGACCACCGAGTCAGAGATGCAGGTACTTTTGACGTCATACCAATCGTAGGGGTTGTGTCCGCCAGTCTTCCTGTACCCCTCAGCGAGCGCCTGCTCATGACCGGTCAAAACATCCCGATTGCTGATCATAAACTCCAATAGGTCTTGCGCCTGCTGGTCGGTGGTGACCACCGTGTTCAGCTTCTTGAAGCCCAGCATGTCGATAAACACTGTCCACTGCACTGCTTTCATTGCGTCGAAATCGCTTCTCAGAGAGGGTCGGTCAGGGTGGCTGGTCAGGATGGTACGTGAAACACGGGTACGGTGATGATTAGCTCGCGATTCGAGTCGTCCGGCTGGTGGAAGACTAGCGGAAGACTAGCGGAAGCCACTTTCGTGCCGGTACGCCGCTTTGCGCTTGAAGCTCGCACGCGCCTGGACAGTAGCATCGATGCCAGCCAGCACCTTGCTGGTATCAACGCCCTTGTTGAAGACCAAAATCGCCGTCTTGCTATCTCGCCAGGTCGTGAAGCCGAGCAACTGATCGATGGCCTCTCCGAAGGCCTTGGGCCCCTTCCAGAACTTGCACTTGGCGATGAAAACGTTGCTATCACCCCTCGCGCAGCAGGATGACGGTCTTACCGCTCATGTTGAAAGTCTCGCCTGAGGCTTTGCCCTCAAACTGGGCGTTGAGCTGTACCAGGAAATGTTGCCGTAACCCCTCCTCGTCCATGGACTTGAAAGCGGCAGGACTGCGCTCCACGACCAATGCCATGTCCTGCATGATTTTCAGCACGCGCTCGTACTGATCCATCGCCCAGGTAGGTTCCGACTCGAAAGGCTGGGATGTAGCCGGTGGCAGGGTGGGTACGGACTCGCGGCGAGCGGTGGGTACAGCGTAGGTTTTCGGTGAATCTGAACACTGTCGAACAGGGATACCCAGGTCTGCCGTGCGCTGAGACTTGGCCAGCAAGCGCTTCTTGCGATCGTTCACCACCTGCGCGGCCAGATGATGAGCGACGCATTGTGCGCGTTGATCTGGTATTCCTGCCATCCGGGGCATTGCTCAATATCCATCAGCAACCGGTCAATCTCCGGACGTGTCTCACGCGGAGAGTCTGAAGGAGACTGGAACTCAAGGATCAGCTCACCGCCAGCCACTTTGGCGCGCGGAAGGTGGGTCGACCACTGCTTCGATTGGCAAAAGAAGAAAAGCTCACGGCCATCGAACGGCACATGAACCGTCACACACTCCCCAGGCACGAGCGCAGGCCGCCTCATGTCACGTATAAACCTACGGGAATCGCCCCGGACGCTGAAGTTAAACGAAGAGGAAAACACATTCAGCCGAGTGCGGTCATTGAAAGCCCACAATGACGTCGCCAATGTAAATAAACTATTATAATAATAGTACCAATAGTTTATTTCAATTGATAAACTCGAAAAAGATTAAGATCATAAGCTATACCAATTGTATATCACATGAATTATAGCGAGTCAATATATGATTAAGCCGACTTTAAGCGAACGTGACCAAGCGGCGATTGGATCAGGTCGAAAGGTTGAATGGGTTGATCAGCAAAGCACTCGCAAAGGCAACTTGAAAAATGTCCTTCTGGTGCATACCGAGCCGCCGCGCCTCTACGAAACGGCAACCGGGCAACCGGTGCCCTCATTTAACGCCTACTCCCGAGGCATCCACAGACAGCTGGGAACGAAAAGCTCACGGGCGAGAAATGAGCAATACACCTACCGCAATGCGGGCTTCATTGACTACCTGTATGAGTCCAGAGCGCTCGGCGCCGGCCAGATCGATCCGGAAGCGCTCGGCGAAACGATCAATTCCTACTTCATCTTTTTGACCCAAGGAGTCAACAGCACCGACTTCGTGGTCAGGACGGTGGCTAAACGGCTGGGTCGGACGCCAATCAGCGTTGTCTCGGCCCTTGCCTATAAAGCTGCCGCCAACCATTTTCTGCGGCTTCACGCAGCTCTCCTGAGGGACTCATTGGCCATGGCCAACTTCCTCAACCCGGGAATCCTGATCGAGGCCCCAAACGAACTCGATGCTTTGGCAGATCGACGTCGGAGCAAAATCGAGATCGAACAGATGCGTTCGAAGCTCATGGAGTTCAAGGAAAAACCTGCTGAGGTCTATCAGACCGCGCAGGGAGGCCTAGAGGGCGGAAGGGCTCCCAAAAGCAAGCCCCCAAAGGAGTTTCCATCACGTCGAATTTTGAGCCTGATCGAGAATCTGCCGCCCTTAGAGAAGGTAGTTGCCTTGCTCCAAGCTGGCGGTGGTCTCCGACAGTCCGAAGCCTGGGCCATGAGAAACGATGAAATCAACTTGAAGGAACGCTCCCTTCGCATAGAAGACCCTAACCACTGGCGCGACCCTTCCGCTAAAGATTTGCCCTTCAAAGGAAGGACGACAGCAAGAATCTACATGTTCGAACCCTTTGAAACCCTCTTCTATGATGCTTTGGCTGAATACAAGGCAATACGCCCCACCTCAGATAGCGAGTTCCTTTTCATATCAGACAACCGCAATAACTATGGTGAGCCATTGGTCGATGCTGTCAAACCGAACTCGCTTAACCGCAGGATTAATCGCGCACTCGCAAAAGCTCAACAAAAAGCAGGGATAACTGAGAGCACACCTACGAAGTTATATACTTCCCATAGTCTTCGTCACTTCTACGGCTATTGGGCCAGGAATTTTGTCTACATCCCTGGGCGCCGTGGAGTTGGATTAACCCTAGGTGAGATTCAGGTGCTAATGGGGCACGCAAATATCGCATCCACTATTATTTACGCCAAGCTCGACCAAGAGGTGCTCATGGCCGAAATTCACGCTTCGCAGCAAATGGCGGCTATCTGGAATGAAACCAGCAGTATCGACAGCCTGCGTGCGGATGCGTATGAAGCCTTGGCACAAGATCTGCGCGGACGCTTGGCAGCATGATTAACGTATCGAAAGAAATTCGGTTAATCGCGCCCGAGAAGTTGCACGCTGCTTCAAAAGTGATTTTCAGTAAAATGACCGAGCCATTAACGTCCAAGCGGGTGAACCTAAACGAATACTCAAGCGACAGGCAGTACCACAAACGTCACGCCATCGTAAAGTTCTGCCGATTAAGATCCGCTCGACAGACGTCCGAGAGTGATCTGAACAATATTTTCAAAATTACCCTGCTGGAAGGTGATGGTGGCCCTCCGGCGTCAACGCTGTATCACCAACTGACAGGTATACGTCCCGACCGACCAGAGGACGTGACGGGCTTAGTAGTTCCATTTAAGGCGCTGCTCTGCCTGCTCTGGGCAGAGAAGATAGTAACCTTGCCATTCACATTCGAGTTGAGCTCTGCATGGAAAAAGAATCCAGAGTTGGAAAAACACACCTGTGGGTTTATTTTCGAGGTAGCAAAGGGCTCAAACAACATTGAAAGAGCCTCCAGAAGGTGGCAGTACCGCACGTCATGGCAATCTAAAGATGATGTGAATTTTGACGAAATCTGGGCCGCCATACCTGAGATAGTGAGTCTTAAACTTGATAAAGGAAATAAACACTTCTCTTTCATACCTTGGCTCAAGAAGTTCTCGGCCATGTTCAGCGAAATCGTGTCTCCTGAACAGTGCTTCTACCTTGAGCGATATCAAATGTACCTTATATCAAAACGCGCCCACAACGAAAGTATTGCTCAAAATATTAAGGATTATGATGAGTATGTAAAATATTATGTTATGACACCTGAGGAAGCGTCAAACATACCCACGCACGACCGAAAACTTCGTCGCTACAAGATCAGAAACATTAACAGAGAGTATGCTCGCTCTTCTCCGACAGCTAAGCTTAAAAGAAAAGAGCGAACGATCATAGAAAGACAGATGGCTCGAATAGAAAAGGCGCAGCGCGTCGCAGACGAAAGCGAAGCTTTGTATAACGAGCTTCACTCTTCGATATCCGCCGAGGACTACCTGCTTTTACTATCTCTACCTCCGCGAAAGCCTGACTTCAATTGGGTGACAAACGATTTCTATCCCGGTCGCTCACACATCGAAATCGAGAAGACCTACCGTCAGTGGGTAACGATGGCGGAGATATTTGTTGCCAAACTTATCAATCCTAACAACCCTAAAAACTCCAGAAGCTATATAGACAACCAGATCCAACATATCAAATTCTTATTTGACTACATCTTTTTTTACCTACCTATGTGGAAAGAGCTGCATCCTACTTCCACACTTCGGCTGCCAGAAACCATCATTGACTTCGAGCGAGTGGTATTTTGGTGCGACGATCTAATTGACCATGAAACCGTACAATCGATTTATCGAGATCATGACATTTCCGGCAAACTTGAGATGCCACTGACCGGATTGAAACTTCGCACGTTGATGTTCACGGAGAAATCTACTAAACCCTTTGTTAATTCAGTGCATCTCTTCTTTGAGCTAGTAAGAACCTATGGCGCACCTCATGGGTTTGTAGATGGTGGGTATGCCAATCCCGTCAACCGCTCCATGGATTCGACTGGAAGTGGCGGACGATCGAAGTCTGACAAGAAGCCATTCCCTCGGGACATTTCAATTATCGCAAAAGCCTACATGAGCGCGCTTGACGCCATTGGCATCAACATCAGAAACTCCATATTAGATGGTCGCATTGCTCCTGAAACAATTGCAGAAATCAAATCAAGCGATTGGATTGATCTCACGAAAATCCACCTCGGCACCACGGTAACTTTACGCAGTTCGAAGCGTCCACTGGAGACCTATCAGATACCCATTACAATCATACCCAACATCTACAACTGGTGGTATGGCGATTACCACTCAACCAACGCAGCCACCATTGTTACGGCATACTTGCCCTGGCTTTCAACACTCAGGATGCTGGCTATCGGACTATTTGGAGGCCAAAGAATACAAAATGGCCAATGGCTGGATCTCAGAACGTTCGACAATTTTTATCACGAAAAATACGTTGACGCTTTCAATCTCTGCACGCTGCATGTCAACACAGACAAATCTGGGAAATCGAGGGATGTTGTGATCGATGGCGATGTCATGAAGAGTCTCATCGATGAGCGATATTTTCAAACGGAGGTTTACACCAGAGCTCCTGGCCTTGTTTATTACGAGAATGACCCGAGGGATCCTAACAAATACGGCATGATTTGCCCATTGTTTAGAAGTCCTTGGGGAGACCACGACCTCCCTTTTTCGGACGGGACATACTCTGACGAATGGATACATTTTTGCAGGGGCTTGGAGCAGGTATATAACTCCATTGTAAGTCCCGACTCGCATCACAGCTTCATAACCATAAGCGCTTCTGGCAACGAACTGGCGGTGCATGTCCCACACTCTCTTCGGGTGGCGTGGATTTCTCACATGCGATTGTACGGGCACCTCGATGTCACCTATACCGCTCAGCAAGCTGGTCACAAAATAAATGATCAGATTGCTGTGACAACCGACTACTATACAGTGGTTACTCCCGAAGATATGTTAGAGAACATAGGCCGTGCTAATAGCATCGTCACAGACAGTGCCTATGAAGCGCTGATGGGCAAGATTAATCAGCCGAGCTCGCCGGGCAGCGCCATTGTTAAAGGGTGGCACGAAAACAAGGCGCAGCTCGTCAAAGATCAAAAATTCAGAAGCCAACAATTTTATCTCATCGATAGCCAAGAATCAGGCACAGATTTGATAGCCACAACCAAAGCCCCGCCGGGATTTTACACTCATTGTATCTGCATGCGTGATGGCGACTGCCCCAAGAAACTTGTGGAGTTCACAGGACGTTCGAGAGTTTGTAGCCTTTGCGATGCAGCAGTATGGGGCATCGATCATTTGCCAGGCATGAACGTAAAGATGCGACAGGCTCAAATCAACAGTCTTCAACTCGTGGATAAAATCAGTCAGCTGGCTGACGCAGCCATTTCACAAGCTGAGATGGAGCCATACCATCACGAACTGACAATCGCTCGCTACGAGATCGCATCATATAAACATTTGGCCGATCACCTTAATGAAGTATTGGATTCGGACAATAAAAATCCAGGGTATATTTCCCGCTACCGTGACCTCGTTGGTGCTAAGCGACATGCTGTAGACATGTCAAACCCTCTCCACCGGGTTATTGCGGGAATTATTGATTCTGAAGCCTATCCGCACTTAACTTCGGCCAATTACCCCTACATGGTTGAGCGGCTAGCCAAGAACCCAGACCTTCTAAAATTAGAACTAAGCGATCCTACGTCTAAGCAGCTTATCGCCTGCCAGATAGCCACCATCCTCAGAAGCTCAGACTTCACTTTTGAAGAGGTGATTACGCTTGTTTCAGATCCTTACCTGGCCCTGGAGCGTGAAAAAATTGAATAATCATCGTTCTGACCAGCTGACGCTTCAGGATAAAAATAAGCATGATTGGAAGCAGGAGCAACTCAATAGAACTTTGGCAAAGACCAAGGCTACTTTAGAGTCATTGATCAAAAAAAATGTGCCGCCCTACAAAAATTTTTCAAACTTGGCCAGGGATGTGGCTCTCATTGTTGGCGTGGATCCTTCACTTTATAGAAAATCAAATACACCTCAAAAGAGACTTTTTGATAGCTATGCTGTGAAACTCTGCACAAAGATCCCCCGAGTACTTGCAGAATCCTTGATTCCAGAAGAAACGCTTCAAATCAAACTTAGCGAAGCGAAACATAGAATTCTGGTTCTGGAAAATATATTGAGTGATCTATCAAAAAAATCGAAACCAAAAATAACCATGATTAAAACTGACAGTTTCCTGCACGCTTTCGAAACGACCTGCAAGCTAATCGAAATCATATTGAAAGAAGATCAGTTCCTATATTTTGAAAAAGGTCGCTTGATGACCCGCGCAACGATGACAGCAGTTCCCGCATCACTCTCTGATGCAAAAACTTGCAAACCCTTCTTGGACTGGCGCCATGCAAAAAACACTAATCTTGGATCGCTTAGCACAGCTGAACTTGAAGAATCGCTTCGCTCTTCGACTGAAAGAGGAAATGGCGAAACTGATTGAGGTAGACGCCTTTATGCCCATGAGGAAAGGCAGCATTGATCTTACATGGTTGGCAGCCAGGATTGGCGCCACTCGACAAATATTTTATGCCCGCCGAGGCAACCCCGAAGTGCATATACTCCTAGCGATGCTGAATGAATTCCTGGAAAGCTCGATCGCCACTCTTCCCGGAGGCGCGCCTCTAAATATTGAAAATTCCAGATTGCAAACCGAATTGACCCTGATCAAGCAGGAAAATTCGACGCTGAAGCAACAACTTCGATCGGCGCGTCATGTGCTAAACATGATCCACGCAGGCGGCATCGTACTGAGCGATCGCCCATGAAGAAGTACCTCATCAAGCGGCTAATCCATCGGCTAGATGGCATCAGCCAAATCACCTGCGTCCACTCAGGGAACGGTAGAATCGCCTCATTGCGCTTTCGCACTGATGCATTCGATTTTCCGCTGCTTGCCGGGCGCATGTACATGCTGCGAACCGCTGCACGTAGCCATGGAGTCAACCTGGTAGCTGCTCTGGAATGTGGCCTAGACATCTCGGCCTGGGTCACGCTCATTGAACACAACTTTTTCCTCGCCGATATTCAGCTCAAACCTGCTGCAAAACGACTGCTCACCTCCCTGGACGCAGCTCAACGCGAGAGGCTTCTAGCCAGTCTCGTCCAGAATGACCTGAAACCCTGGCAAGGAGTACTCCCAGCGCCGCAATGCACTCTGCTAGGGGTAGCGTTCCAAGAGTCTCAGCAACGGTTCCAGCACGTTAAAGGACTCATGGCCTGGGGGCTTCCTCAAACGCGCGCAGAAGCCTGCTATGACACGTTTGGTTCCGATGCATGCGCCGTTCCGCTTGCCAGGCTCAAGGCCCTCTTGTCGTTCGGCACATCGCAGTTGATTCAATCAGTCCTGTCCTCACAAACGAGTTTGGACGCCAGCCAACGTGCGGCGCTTGAGCTACTGACCTGGTTCAGAGATCAAGGCTCGAAGGGACGCACGATCTTTCACAAGACGGAGCTGCCCAAGTCCTCCGGAAAGGCCCTCGAACTCTGCACCGACCGGGGCTGGACAATTGTTGATGGGGAGTACTGCCAACTCAAATCCCACGCTATGCTTCAGGTCGCCGTGCGCAGACAGCTCGAACGCCTATCGAGCAGTTTTTTCCCCATCTATACGCCTCAGGAAGTCCAGTATAGTTATTCCAGATACAGCCAAGTCATCGCATCCTATGACCACCATAATTACCAAGACGAAATCATCGTAGCCATCAACTCAAGGCTGTCGGTGATCAGTGCCCGTGCTCTACTAAGCGTTTGTGAGTTCACGAGCCAGCTGTCCGGCACCCTGCAGATCTTGTACGCGCCGGCTCCTCAGCTCGTCGTGTATTCGAGCTCCATGCTGCCTATCTATGATGCCTGTACTGAGAACGTTGCAGTTCCTTTCCACGAACTCCCACCTGACCTCGCTGAGTACGGCACCGTCATCATCACCGACTGCCATCTACTGACGCTCAGTGACTTCTTGGTGGCCCTCCAGGGAGTCCCTGCCTCCACGCGGGTGGTGCTATTCGATGCCCGGCCAGCTATGGCTGAGCAACCAGCACATTTCCTGGACGTTCTCAAAGCCTACTACCCCACCATCGCCCTGCACGCTGCGAGTCACCCCGTATCAGCGATCCAAGCGCCGAACCTTGAGCTCAACGGCGAAGACCAGGTGTTCAATGTCCACTGGGCCGAGCAATGGCACCAAGCGTCAAAGGGTGAAATTTTTGTCAGTGACTCTCCCCCGCTGATCGCAACGATCAATCAGCGTCTGGGTCGAGTGCGAGCACCGGTAGTGCTTCAAACCCAGGAGACAAGTTTCAGAAAGCATGATCTGATCAGAGTGCGGCCAGCCCATGCCAACAAGTGGGATCCTTTCATCTGCCGGATTCATTCCGTCAGAGGGAAGGGGCTGTTTGTGGAAGCGGAAGGCAGGTACTCCACCTTATCACCTGAGTTCGTTGACGAGGCGAATGTGTCACTTGGCTTCGCCATGTCTCCAGAGGCAGCCGTACAGGCAGGTGCACGATCGGTCGTGCTGATCGCAGCGAAGGCATCGAGGCATGCTTGGATTGATTATCTCAAAGCCTATCGAATTGAGGTCAAGCAGGTGTATGTGCATGATCAACCTATGACGGCGAAGACAATACCGATCTCTCACCAACGGCTGACCCCACTGGTTGAGTAGGGCCTTGAGCCCCCTCGCGGGCTTGTCCTGTGGGTCATCCAAAAATCCAGTACTAGCCCTGCCGAAATCTTTACTACATTCAACGCCAGGACACAGCGTTGATATGATAGTCACCCTCGAATAGTCTTCCGCGAAGGTCTGAACTCTAACGGCTTTGCTCAAGGAAGCGCGTCATGCCCATTGATCTATTCACACATCAGGTCGATGCCGAGACCCAGCATGCGATTTTTAAAATGATGAACGAGGCGCCCTACGGGCCCGAGCGCGCAGTTTTGGCTAAATGGGCCGAGGGCTTCGAAGATCGTGACGGTAAGTTTGTCAGAGAGCTGCAAACGACTTTCGAGTCCTCATTCTGGGAGCTCTACCTGTTTGCTGCGCTCAAGGAATTGGGTCTACCAATCAACCTTCGTCATCATGCCCCTGACTTCGTGGTGGAGGGGGGCGTGCCATTCTGCCTGGAAGCGACGATTGCAAGACCGCCGGTTGGCGGAGAACCTGCATTTGGCTTTCCCATGGCCGCACCTCCTAAGGACTTCACCGATTTCAACATCGAATCGACCCTGCGGATTTGCAACAGTTTCGATGCCAAGATTAAGAAGTACCGCAAAAGCTACCTCAACCATGCGCACGTTGAAGGCAAACCCTTCGTAATTGGCATCGCATCGTTCGACAGGCCGCACTCACATTTCGCATCTGGGCGCCCAATCCTTGCAGCATTGTATGGGCTTTACCACGACGAGGCGGCGACCAAACCGGGGGACACCCACGTCGTATCGTACAACGTCACTGCAGCCCCTAAAAATGCCAATACCAACATTGAGGTCGGACTGTTTTGTGACGACTCACATGCGGAAGTATCAGCGGTTGTTTATAGCTGCCTCGCCACTTGGGGGAAGCTGAGGGCTCTGGCTGATAGTCCTGAGGCACCGTCCGTGTACACCACCTTGCACCCTAATCAAGGGAGCCTGATTCCAGTGGTGCGGAATACCTGGAAACGAGACTACACAGAGCACCTCATGGACGGACTCTATGTGCTTCACAATCCGTTTGCTCGGCATCCCCTGCCTCCTGGACTGCTCAGCCATCCCCGGCTATGCGAGGTAAGGGTCGCTGATGATGGGGAGCTCATCTTGGATGCCCCGGATGATTTTCTGCTCTTAAGGATGCTGCAAAGCATCAAGATCACTTGAAGGCCCGACCAGCCACATACGGCTGGTCGCTTCGAATGTGTGCCCTTCTGACCCACTGTATCCTGCCAAACCAGATGAAGCGGGCCTCAACCGCAGTTGTTAAACGCAATCCAGATGTCCGTCAGATTCATACTTTTCGACGCGTTCGGCACCTTACTTCGAATCCCGCAGGGCAGACACCCCTATCGCATGATTTTGAAAGATGGCATCCGACAAGGGCGTCTCCCGCAGCCGAACAATCTGCACCAGGTCATGACCCGCAGCCTGAGCCTGGCGGAAGCGGCTGAGCTTTTCGAAATCAGCGTACGACCCGATCTCATGGTCGAAATTCAAGGCGCACTGGACGCTGATCTAGATAGCATCGAACCGTTTGATGATGGAATGCGAGCAGTGGAAATGCTGCAGGCCGAAGGCATCAAGATTGCCATTGCCTCCAGTCTCGCTGCACCATATGGAGAACCCGTACGCCGACTGTACAGCGCAGTCGTGAGATTGCGAGCAACTCCCTTCCATGAACACTCCTGTGCCACATGAAAAACTGGATCTTGGACATCACGAAAATGCCATCAGCAATGGCAATACTCCCCTATACAACACGATGAGAGCTCTCCGGCGGCCTGAACACCCGCATGAATTCAGCGCCTTGAGATTGCCGGCCATCCCGTGAGAGGCCCGGAAACTCTGCTCACCTCACCTTTGGAAGCGAACAGCCAGTTTTTCCAATTGCCCCGATGGCCACTTTAGCGACGACGCAGTCACCGACAGCTAAATTAACTAAATATTGGTAATCCCACAATCTTAGTTACGAAAACTCAGTTATCAATTTAAGGCAAAATCAATGTTATACCCGCAACCAATACACCAGCTCTAAATAATAGCTTGACACTACCGCCGCCATCATCTTTAGTTAGCAAGTCGCTCAGAACTCAACGTGATCACCATGACCTATATCCACTGCAAATTGTATGCCCGTGAGGAAATAACAAGAAATGCCGGCAGTTTGCAATCCAACGTAAAAACGCCATTCGTGAACTTAAACATTGCACAAGCATGAGAATGCTTATCAAAATTTACCAAATGATTGAGTACCACTTACACGTTAAACCCGGTCACTTAATTTAATGCGAAGCACAATAGGAGAATATTAGCATGCCCGAATCACCGTATATTACTCACCGCGACATCTTTCTAACAGGAATGTATGGTACTGCTTACCTCCTGCAGGACTTTATCCTATACCAGTACAATCCAAGAAAGTTCTTCTCCGACATAGACCAACGTTGTGGCGGATTCGACCGCCGTCATCAACAAATCTATGAAGACCTTAAAGCTTGGTTCTCTGACCACGGTGCTGCTTCGCCAGGGTTTAGGCAGATCGCTGAACACCTTCAATCACAAAGAATAGCCCGGGCCCAGTCCGTTTTTGAAGAGCTTTGTCGGCTGCGAGAGATGTTTCCCGCTGACTATCCCAGCGAGCCCGGAGCGAACCCGTCGGAGGAGCATGGAAATGCGCTGCGGAACCATGAGTGGTACCACGAACAAAACGTGTCCAAAGGCTACATCTCAAGATGAACTCTGCAGCCAGGCCGACCCGGTTCTTACCTGCTGCCGAAGTCGATTCATGGCTGCCAAACCGAGAGAACTTCTTAAACAAGCCATTCTGAATTCGACCAGGGACTTTGATACGTATGCTGAAACAAGACCAGATCCTCGCCTGCGGTATGACAATGCTGAATCCAACCCAGTGCGAATTATCGCTGAGGGAGGCCTTCCCTGATCAAATCGAACGGCAGCAGCGTGTGATGCTTGCATTGAATTTTTACGACGCGTACCTCGCCATTATCGACGCGCCCATTGATAATGCACTCAATCCCATGACAATGGTGGGATTCAAAGGGTTCCTAGCAACTGAGCTCGAAATGTCTAAGGCGGAGTTAACTGCCACGGTTTGGGCCGTTAGTGACCTGCTGGCGCTGTATGGTCTGATCAGAGAGGGCGATGTTCAATTTGCCCTGAGCCAAGATGAGGCTTTCGATCGATGCACCTACCAAGGGCTGAACCGCTTACAGGATAGAATTTCCTACTACGCCAGTTGGTTTGCTATCCAGAGTGGACAAGGCGTCTACGTCGATTTCACGATTCTGGATCCCCATCTGAGCCGCTCATCGCAGCAGTTCCTTCGTAATCACCTTGGTATGTACATGATCGATAAGGATGCCGATCGGGCAGAGATGGATGCCAGGTTCATTACCAGCATTATTCAAGGGTACGTTACGAGATGGCCACATCGTGATCTGAGCCGGGCGCTCTCCGTGAAGGAGACCCGTTCATTCATTGCTGAGATCAATGCTGAGTCGGACAATCAGATGGCCCGCGCAGGCTTTACGGCCCGAGACGCCCGCATAAATCGTGGGTATCTGGCAAATGTCATTCAGGGTTTTTTCATACCTGCGGACATTTTTACTACAGCAGTGTTGTGACGACGCCCTAACCAAGCCGAAAGAACGCTTCTCGGGTAAAAGCCCACTATCGATGCTTACCAGCACCGTTGGAACTCGCCAGGTTGAAGAGATGCTGTTCCAGCTAGCTGAGGGGTTTTCTTTTTGAGGGGGCAAGCGCACTTGATCTGCTGGTCGTGGCTGATTCAGAAGAGACTGATCTCACTGAAAAGCACGGGCAGTTTTGGCGGATTCGTTGAATCCAGCGCGATACGCCAATATCCAACATCACGCCAAGCGCCATGCTTGAATCCTACTTCTGGATACGTACCAATGTGAGCGAAGCCAAGTGCTTCGTGTAGTCCCACGCTGCCATCATTGGGCAGAGCGATCCCGGCATAGGCTGCGTGAAAACCTTGCTTCTTCAATGTTGGCAGCAACACGTCATACAGTGCCCGACCGACGCCACTACGGTGCGCTTCTGGCGATATATAAACGGTGACGTCGACCGACCAGCGATAGGCCTCACGAGCCCGGTGCTGACTGGCATATGCATAGCCGATGACCTGGCCGTCTCGCACCGCAACCAGGTACGGGTAAGTTAGCAGAGTCGACTCAATCCGCATGGCCATCTCTTCGACTGAAGGCGGCTCAAGCTCGAACGAAATCGTAGTGCTCTCAACCATTGGTGCATAGATTGCCTGGATGGCTTGAGCGTCCGAAACCTGCGCAATCCTTACTGTCGTCTTGCTCATCCTCTATCCCCTTGGTGGCTCAAATCGATCTTTGATTGACTCGTTTCGAGAGCGACTCGGCGCTTTCCTTTCGCTCCGAGTAGCGATCTACCAGATACGTTTCCCGGCCCCGAACCATCAGCGTGAACTTCATTAGTTCCTCCATCACGTCGACCACACGGTCGTAGTAGGCAGATGGCTTCATACGGCCTGCGTCGTCGAACTCCAGGAAGGCCTTGGGTACTGACGACTGGTTTGGGATGGTGATCATCCGCATCCAGCGCCCGAGAATTCGCAGCTGATTTACCGTGTTGAACGACTGTGATCCACCGCAGACCTGCATGACGGCCAGGGTCTTGCCCTGGCTGGGCCGGACAGCGCCCATCGTGAGCGGAATCCAATCGATTTGGGCTTTGAATACAGCAGACATCGCGCCGTGACGCTCCGGCGAACACCAAACCTGTCCCTCTGACCACAGAACCAGATCCCGCAGCTCTTTAACCTTTGGATGGTCTTCCGGAGCGTCATCAGGGAGAGGCAAGCCCGAGGGATCAAAAATAACTGCCTCGGCTCCCATTAGGGTCAGGATGCGCGCGGCCTCTTGGGTCAGTAGCCTGCTGAAAGAGCGCTCACGGGTTGAGCCATACAGCAACAAGATGCGCGGCTTGTGAGTCGGTTGCTCGTTGCCTTGCAGACGATCCAGTGTGGCGACGTCAATCAGCGCCTGATCCAGATTGGGTAGATCCGGACTGCTCTCCGAGGAAAATTCGTCCATCACAGCTCACCTATACGATCTAGCTGGCGCTTCAGTTCCTGCGGTGTAAGCGTCGAATGATCCAAGCTGAAGAATGCCTCGAAACGCTTTTTAATCTGGACGACGGTTGCGTCAAATGCGGCCTGGATTTCGCTGTCTGTTCCTTCCACATCGGAAGGATCGGCAAGCCCCCAGTGGCTTTTGACAGCAGGCCCAAAATAGACCGGGCATGTTTCGCCTCCAGCCTTGTCACACACGGTTATCACAACATTCGGTGGTGAGTCCGAAAAGACCTCTGAGCCTTTGCTGTAAAGTCCCGAGGTATCGATACCCAGCGCTTGCAGCGTACTCACGGCGCGTGAATTCAGTTTCCCGCTAGGGAAGCTGCCAGAACTGACGGCAGTAAAGCCGCTCGGGGCCAGATGGTTGAACAACCCCTCCGAGAGAACGCTCCGGCAGCTGTTTGCCGTACACATAAATAACACTTTCATGGGTTTCTCCTAGACAGGGATGCTCAGCCGCAACGCCAGTGCCACTAGCGTTACCAGCAAGATAGGAAGAGTGAGGATGCTGCCGACTTTGAAGTAGTAGCCCCAGGTGATGCGGATGTTTTTCTGTGCCAGAACATGCAGCCACAGCAACGTGGCCAGGCTTCCGATGGGCGTGATCTTTGGGCCGAGATCGCAACCGATGACATTGGCGTAGATCATGGCCTCACGCACCAGTCCCGTAGCGTCGCTGCCCTGAATGGACAGAGCGCCGATAAGCACACTCGGCATGTTGTTCATCATCGAGGACAACAGCGCAGCGGTGATACCGGTGCCCAAGGTAGCGGCCCATAGGCCATGCTCAGCAAATATGTTCAACAGCGCCGAGAGCGAGTCGGTTAGCCCGGCATTACGCAGGCCATAGACCACCAGATACATGCCCAGCGAAAACACGACAATTTGCCAAGGCGCGTGCTTGATGACCTTTCGCGTGGAGATGATGTGGCCTTTTCCAGCAATGATCAGCAGGATCACCGCACACGCAGCAGCAACGGCGCTGATGGGGATGCCCAGCGGCTCCAGTGCGAACAGGCCAAGCAGCAGCAGGCCAAGTACCCACCAGCCAGCAATGAATGTCGCCCGGTCACGAATCACTGCATCTGGGGCTTCAAGCTGATTAGCGTCGTACTGGGTTGGAATGTCCTTGCGATAGAACATCCAGAGCATGAACAGCGTCGCGGCCACCGCTACCAGGTTCACTGGCCACATCACCGAGGCGTACTCACCAAAACCCACGCTGAAAAAGTCAGCCGAAACGATGTTGACCAGATTCGACACGACCATGGGCAGACTGGCGGTATCCGCGATGAAGCCTGCGGCCATCACGAATGCCAGAGTGGATGCCGGACTGAAACGAAGCGCCGTCAGCATCGCGATGACGATTGGGGTCAGAATCAGTGCGGCTCCATCATTGGCGAACAGTGCCGAGACGGCTGCACCGAGCAGGATCATCAGCGCAAACAGGCGTCCACCTTTGCCCTGACCCCAGCGAGCCACATGCAACGCCGCCCACTGAAAGAATCCCGCTTCATCAAGCAGCAAACTGATAATGATCACTGCAATGAAGGTCGCGGTAGCGTTCCAGACGATGCGCCACACAACCGGCACATCCCCCAGACTCACGACGCCAGTCAGCAATGCCAGGACGGCACCCACTGCCGCGCTCCAGCCGACACCTAACCCCCTGGGTTGCCAGATAACAAAGACAAGCGTAACTACGAAAATTGACGCAGCGATGAGCATGGGTATGTTCCGAATCAGAAGGTCAGCAGCAGGAGGCTTGGCGCACGGGTCTGTCTTCCATGGAAGCCAGCCTTCCTTGATTGTCGTTAACCCAGGACTGGTGCGCCTGCGTAGTGACGTTCAGAACATCCAGTGCCCACTGTTCAAGCTCGGGATGCAGCCGGTAGTAAACCCACTGACCCTGCCTCCGATCTGCGAGTAACCCGCAAGCCCGCAGTTGGGCAAGATGCCTGGAGACCTTCGACTGGCTATCGGCCAGTGCCCAGATCAACTCGCACACGCACAACTCACCCTCAGCCGAAAGCATGAGCATGATCCGAGCGCGAGTTTCGTCCCCCAGGCACTTGAAGAAGGTGTGTGGTGCAAGGCTCATAAGCGACCGCCCAATACATGTGGATAACCGAATATGCAGATGTAACCACATTCAAACCGCATGCACAAACACCTAGCGAATTTTAACGACCTCAGCTACCTCCAGCGCACTCTCCTTGGGAGGGGGCCGCTGCGTTCGTATAGCTCACACACTATGAGCATCGCTGTCCCACGCTGGCAGGCTGATCTTAAAGGCCGTATAACCTCCCCCGGAGACACATCTAACGGTGCCGCCATGAACGTCAACCAGTGATTTGACGATTGCCAAACCTAACCCCGCGTTTGTGGTGCTGCCCTCTCTGCGAGCAGGATCGACTCTGTAAAAACGATCAAACAGCCGGGGTAAATGTTGTGCTGCTATCTCCTCTCCAGGGTTTTGCACTGACAAGCTGATCATGTCGCCATCAGGTTCGATTCTGATGGAGATCACGGAGCCTGGTGGTGTGTACCGGAGCGCATTGGACAGCAGATTAGAGATCATCCGATCCAACATAGTGTCGTCGCCGTACACTGCGCCATGCCCGGAAAGCTGTAGCGTCACCCCAGTGTCGTCTGCCAGCAACTGGTAATACTCGAAGAGCTTTTCGACGACCGAACGCAACTCGATTTTTTCTTTGGTTGGTAGAATCAGACCGTTATCCGATTTGGCCAAAAAAAGCATGCCATCAATAATGCTTGAGAGGCGGTTCAGATCCTCAAGGTTGGAATAGAGATTCTCTTCATAGATTTCGGGCGCACGTTTCTTTGCGAGGATGACTTCGGTATGTGTCCGCAGATTGCTGATAGGAGTGCGCAGCTCGTGCGCGATATCAGCCGAAAAGTTGGACAGCCGAACAAAAGACTCATCAAGGCGAGCAAGCATGGCGTTGAACGAGGAGACTAGGCTTTCAAGCTCACGAGGCACCGAGTCCATCGGGATACGCTCTTTGAGCGATCCCGCTGACATCGAGGCTGCGACCCGCGTCACCTGTGCGACCGGCTTCAACCCACTACGCGCCACCAACCACCCTAAAGCTGCGCTGACCAAGACACTAATCGTCAGTCCGATCACCAGCCACCACCGCAAGGTTTCAACGAAATGCAGATGGCTAGTGATATCTAGACTCAACCACGCGTTCAGCGGCTCGGCTTCGTTTACTAATCGAACCTGGGCCTGCATGCCACGGTACATATGGCCGCCAACAGTCCACTCCCACATGTCTTCTCCAGGATCGCCCGAGAGTGAAGGAGGATGTTCAACTGCATTCGGTGTGGCGAAGATCGTCCTCCCTTCCTTGGTGGTAATCGAGGCGGAGAGTTCCTGATGTGCACCAAGCAAAGCCTGTAGTTGCAGCACGACTTCTGATGAGTCTGCGGAGCCAGCTTCGCCATCCATGATTTGGCGGATGGATTCGAGCTTTTCCGTCATGGCTTGACGGTCAAGAACCTTGAAGTGATGTTGGCTAAACGCATCGAAAGTAAAGCCCGCCACTACCAGCACGGCGACCACGGCACAGACAAACATCATGCTCAAACGGAGGGTAAGGGAAGCGCGCTTCATTCTGTTTCGGGAGCGTCTAGCATGTAGCCCATTCCCCTCATGGTCTGGATCAGCTTGGTGTCGAAATCATCATCGACTTTGGCTCGGAGGCGGCGAATAGCGACTTCGATTACGTTGGTATCGCTGTCGAAATTCATATCCCAGACCTGCGATGCGATCAGGGATTTTGGCAAGACTTCCCCCCGACGGCGCATCAGCAATTCAAGTAGCGAAAACTCCTTAGCCGTGAGGTCTATCCGGCGACCAGAGCGCATGGCGCGGCGCTTCAGAAGATCGACTTCCAGATCCCCGATCTTGATTGGTGTCTGGTTGGGCGCGGCGGAACCACGGCGAAGCAAGCTTCTTACGCGAGCAAGCAACTCGGAAAAGGCGAATGGCTTAACCAGATAATCGTCAGCTCCTAGCTCTAACCCTTTGACCCGATCATCAACTCCGTCTCTGGCCGTCAGAAACAGCACAGGAACTGCGCGCCCAGCTGCGCGAACGCTTCGGACGACATCCCAGCCGTCGATGCCCGGCATCATCACGTCCAGAATTAGGAGATCGTAGGTCTCACTCAGTGCTTGATGCAGTGCTTCCGTACCGGTCACAACCCGATCAACACTGAACCCGGCCTCTACTAGACCTTGCTGTAGATACATGCCTGTTTTAGGTTCGTCTTCTGCTACCAAGAGTTTCATGCTTGGGCTCCGGTTGTGCGGCGTTCAATTGTGCTACCAAATTGGCCGCTATGCGCAAGCTGACGCAAATGTAATCGGCAATCTGATTCTTTGCGCTTAACCTACGTTGTAACCGGTAAGTAAGCGCCACTCGCGGCCTAGGCCAAGGGCGCCTAAAGCAACCGCAGACTAACCTTGATGAGGTGCATGGAATGTTCAAACGAAAGCTATCGCTGGCTGTGGCGTTGATGATTTGTGGTGCCGCCCAGGCGGCAGCGCCGCTCACAATAGATGTACACCGCGACGCGAACTGCGGCTGCTGCAAGGAGTGGGTCAAACACCTTGAGTCGAGTGGATTCAAAGTGGTCGACCATGTAGAAAGCAATATGAGCGCTATCAAGCAGAAACTGGGTGTTCCACAGGAACTCGCCTCATGCCATACGGCTGTGATTGGCGGCAAATTCGTAGAAGGTCATGTACCAGCCGACGAAATCAAGAAGCTGAGCGGCCGCTCCGATCTCGTAGGGATTGCAGTGCCAGGCATGCCAGCAGGTTCTCCAGGCATGGAATACGGTCAAAATTATCAGCCGTATAAAGTCATGGGAGTCACCAAGGCAGGTGCGCAAGAAGTGGTGGCTACCTACCCACTCAGCCAATAGTGTTGGCTGGATCTGGGCCCCTCTTGGAGCCGCCCAGATCTGGCATCGAGCTTACCCTTGAGCCATGTCGATTGATGGGCTTAATGTCCCCAGCCAAGCCACCAGGACGACGATGACCACGGCACAGGTGGATTCGAGCACCACGCTTTTTCTCAAAGCAGTCACTGCCAGAGAGTAATCACCGGCCTGCGCAGACCGCTCAAGGGCAGGACTCAGGTAGAAACGATTCAGGGTAGCAAGTCCGATCATGCCGGCGAACAGCACGATTTTCACGAGTAGAAGAACGCCATAGGCGCCTGATATGACATTGGCCACTGTCGGCCCAACGATGAAGAGGTAATTGGCGACACCGGTCACTATGACCGTGCCAACGATCAGAGCACCGGCTGTTTCGAATCCGCTGAGTGCTCGTGAAAGTACTCGGACAAGTAGCTCAGGATCAGACCCTTTTATCCTCAACATCAAACCAAACGCCGCGAGGGCACCGATCCACCCGCCAGCGGCAAGTAAATGCAGGATATCAGCGGCAAAGTGCCAGAACCGCTTAGCACCTTCATCCATGGCTCCATGACCTGTCCACGCGAGCGTCGCGAGGGCGATGCTGCCCGCCAAGGTAGCAACCCATAGACTCTCTGTTGGCCATCGCTTGCTTTGGCTTGCGACAACAATGACCACCGCTAGCGAGATCATGCGCGTCACCCAGCTATAGCCGATCTCAGTCTCGTACAGCATCATTTCTATGTGAGGCCGCAGCTCGACCCAATCGGAGGCGCCGCTCATATTGCTTGTCATAACCACGAAAGCTGCTATGGACAACAGCATGCCTATAGCAGCGGTGCCGGGCAGTATCCACCCAAAATGAAGCACCGCTCCGGATACGCGCTCTTTACCTCGAAAGCTGTACAGCCCAAACACCGCTAGGCCGAACAAGAGCATCAAATCCAGATAAAGTGCTATGCGCAGCACCACATTCAGGGGGTCGCTCATGCTTACTTCACTTTGAACGTAACGTTGCCGATAATCGGGTGGGTATCAGAGGAGACCGCCCGCCACTCCACTTTGTAGGTGCCAGCAGTGAGAGGTGCTGCCGGAGTCAAGATCATGGTTTTAGGATCGCTACTTCCAGCCACGCTGGCCTTCATGGGCATAGGGGAATGTGCCATGCCAGGCATTTCCGTCATGACCAACTTGGCCCCGGAAAACTGGGTAACCAGGTTTTCGGAAAAATGCAGTTCTATCTTCGCAGGAGCTGGGCCGCTCTCGCCTTCAGCCGGAGTCGAAGACAGCAGCTTCGGGTGAGCCTGGGCAACTGCGCTGAGCAGAAGGCTGGAAGAAAGAGCAACGGCCACAACACAGGATTTAAATACAGACATGCAAGGCTCCTCACAGCGCAAAGCTGTTGTTATGAGGTTAGATAATTATTTGGTGCTTCTAACTTTGATTTAGAACCACACTCGGACGCCAAGCACGAGGCGTGCTTCGTTACTGTCTTCGCCTTCGTCGCGGGCGTAATCAGCGGTCTTTCCATAAGCCCGATTCCAGGTCACACCTACGTAAGGTGCGAATTCTGGCCTGATTTCGTACCGAAGACGCAAACCGACCTCACTCTCTGACAGCCCTGAACCAATGCCCCGCTGGGGATCGTTTTTACCGTAGAAATTGAATTCCGCCGTCGGTTGCAAAATGAGCTTGTTGGTCAGGAGGATGTCGTAATCCCCTTCCAGCCGAGCTGCGGTCTGGCCACCTTCAGCCAGATAAGCAGTGGCCTGGGCTTCGAAATTGTAGAGCGCCAAGCCCTGGATACCGAAAGCCGCCCACGTTTGAGGGTCGCCTGGTTTGAAGTCTTGACGAACCCCGCCGACCAGATCCCACCAAGGGCTGATGGAATGGCCCCAAAGAGCTTGAACCTCAGCTTCTTCGGTCTTTCCGTTGGTGCGCTCGCCTTCGGAGCGCAGCCATAGACGATCAACATCTCCCCCTATCCAACCTTGGGCTTCCCAGTTAAGCGCGCTCCCATCGTCAGCATCCTGCCATTCCAGCTTCTCAAATATAAAAAAAGAGTTGAGGGCAGTGTCGTGGACTTCGTGACCACCAGGAGCGTTATAGACTGCGGCTCTATCCGCATCGGTTAGAGCCGGTATCGGTGTCCGGCTTTGGGTCTGGGTCTGCTGCTTGGGAGGCTGCATACCCTGCATCTGGCTATGATCCATACCCTGCATTTTGCTGTGATCCATGCCCTGCATCTGGCTGTGATCCATACCCTGCATCTGCCCGTCTTTCGTGCCCTGGCCCGGTTCAGCGGCTACAGGCAAGATAAAAGCAGCGGTTAAAGCAACCGTGAATACAGCTGAGTGCATGCGAGTCTCGCAAAAGAAATTGCTCATAGTCGGCTCCTTATTCCTCTACACGCACTTCACGGAACATGCCCATTTCCATGTGGTACAGGAGATGGCAGTGGTAGGCCCAGCGTCCTAGCGCATCGGCGGTCACTCGGTAGCTGCGCTTTGATCCTGGCGGCATATCGATGGTGTGTTTGCGGACGAGGAATCGCCCGTTTTCATCTTCAAGGTCACTCCACATGCCATGCAAGTGGATGGGATGCGTCATCATCGTGTCGTTCACGAGAACGATGCGGACTCGCTCGCCATATTTCAGTTTTAAAGGCTCGGCGTCCGAAAACTTCACGCCGTTGAAAGACCAGGAAAACTTCTCCATATGACCGGTCAAGTGCAATTCGATGGTGCGACTTGGCTCACGGCCATCTGGATCTTCAAACGTGCTTTTTAGATCAGAGTACGTCAGTACCTTTCGGCCATTCTCGCGAAGGCCCATACCGGGATCATCAAGCTTTGGCGACGTCGACATGGCCTGCATATCGACGAGAGGGTTGTTGGACTCTGAGGCCGGGTGCTGCTGCATTTCTTCCATGCCACCCATAGACATCTTGCTGTGATCCATTGCAGCCATGCTGTCCATGCCAGAAATGTCTTGCGTAGCGCCATGATTCATACCCTTCATGTCGCCGCCGTCCATTCCCGACATACCCTGCATTGAGTTGTCTTGCGCACCGGCCATCTTGCTGTGATCCATTCCAGCCATATCGCCCATACCAGACATTGAGCCATGATCCATCCCGGCCATACCCATGTCGGCCATGGTGACGAGAGGACGAGGGTCAAGCTCAGGTACTGGGGCAGCGAGACCAGGCCGGACGGCCAAGGTGCCTCTGGCGTACCCCGTTCGATCCATCGACTGCGCAAACAGTGTGTAGGCGTCCTGAGTTGGTTCGACGATCACGTCGAAGGTCTCAGCTGTGGCGATCCTGAATTCATCCACGGTCACAGGCTTCACATACAGGCCATCGGCGGCTACAACGGTCATCTTCAAGCCCGGAATACGGACATCAAAGTAGGACATGGCCGAACCATTGATGAACCTCAACCTAAGCTTTTCGCCAGGTTTGAAAGTGCCTGTCCAGTTCGAGTCCGGGGCGTGGCCGTTCATTAAATAGGTGTATGTCGCGCCACTGACGTCTGCAATGTCAGTAGGATTCATCTTCATCTCGGCCCACATCTTGCGATCAGCGACAGTCGCTGACCAACCGCTATCCGCTACGTCCTTAATGAAGTCACCGACTGTTCGCTTGTGGTTGTTGTAGTAGTCCGCCTGCTTCTTGAGCGTCTTCATTAGCGCAGTCGGATCTTCATCCGTCCAGTCAGTGAGCATCACCACGTGGTCACGGTCATACTCAAAAGGCTCTGGCTCTTTTGCTTCAATTACCAGCGGGCCGTATACACCTACCTGCTCTTGGAAGCCGGAGTGACTGTGATACCAGTACGTTCCGTTCTGCTTGACCTTGAATTGGTAAACGTACGTTCCATCAGGCTCGATCCCACCGAAGCTAAGGCCCGGCACACCGTCCATATTCGCGGGAAGAATAATCCCGTGCCAATGGATGGAGGTCATGTCCTTGAGGCGGTTCTTGACCCGTAAGGTGACGGTGTCCCCTTCACGCCAGCGCAGCAGAGGCCCTGGGATACCACCATTTATGGTCAAGGCAGTCCGGGGGCTTCCGGTGATATTTACCGGCGTTTCTCCAATGAAAAGGTCGAACTCTGTGCCCGACAGGACATTGGTCTCGCCAAAGCTGGTGGCCGCCCAAAGAGGCGTACGCCAGAGCCCTAAGCCACCGAGAATCGCGCCAGCGGTCAGCCCTTTTACGAAGGTGCGCCGAGAAGTTTTGGATTGCATACCGATTCATGTCCTGTCAGTCAGGTGCACGCACAGCACTGTATTCCCGAGGGTTCGCCCTTTTGGATAGCGAGTGCGTTTGATACATCGAAGATGCCATAAGCCAACAAATGGCGTGATTACATTTCCGTAAGCTGGTCGACTTAGCAGTGATGCTTCTGCTTTTCAGCCGCAGGCTTTTCTTGCGCAACATCTTCTTGCGCTTCAGAGATTGGTTTGCGGTTCTCCAGTGCAGCCACACGAGCTTTTTCCATGCGCTCATAGGTGCGATCACCGCCGCCTTCGGCAAAGGCCAGTGACGACATAGCCAAACTGATTGCAATAACCACAACGTTGATAGCTTTCATGATACATCTCCTCAAAGGAACTGACTCTCGATGAATCTGGAGCGTTTGAGCGTCGGCTCGATGAGGATGATGAGGGGAGGCACCTGTCAGTATGCTTAGGCAGCGATTACACTTTTGACAGGAACCTCATAAGAAGCGGGGATATTTTTTTAGCGCTGCCAGCAAGTAACATCGGGGGAACAACTCGCACCAGCCGCTATGTGAGTGGATGTTTTGCCATGGGAATGATGCCCCCGAGTGAGGCTTTTCCGTCAGTACGCTAAGCGTAGCGACTAGATCGGGTCTCGAAACTGATGGCGTCACAATATAAAGACGGCAGGCTTCGCACTGATTCAACGCTAGGCTTTTGGTCTGATAACGCAGATAGCTGGTCAACTTGAATGCAACTGGGTGGTCAGTGGGAATGCAATCTACTGGTCAACAGGAATGGAAATGGGTGGTCAGATCCTAGGTAATTTTCCAATCGGCGCGCTGCCGGAGGCGAAAGCTGCCTTCACTTGGTTAATCCACCGCCTACGCGAGCATGGCCCACACGTGTGTTACACCCTGGACGGTCAACTCGCTAGCGGTGCTCACAAGCTAAACCTACCTGGCTACAAGCATTCGCCGCCTATGGCTGGAAACGATGCCGCAGCTCAGTTGCAGCATGGTATCTATGGCGACATCTTTGAGACGACTAAGAACTTCGTCAATGCAGGCAATGTTTTGGATTACCCAAGCGCAGAAATCCTGTCCTCACTGGCAGAGCAGTGCGCAGATGGCTGGATGCGAAGGGACTCTGGGATCTGGGAACTGCCAGAGCTAGAGCATTACACCATGTCCAAGATCAGTTGCTGGCAAGCCTTGAGTTGCCAAGCTGAAAGTCAGATACAGATCAGTTGGAAGCTAGATACCTGTCACCTTGCGCAGTCACTTCAGGGATCGGGCGGCCATCATGAAGTTAGTGCTGAGCCAGGCTGGCAATGACCCCAAAGCAGCACCGATCATATAGACGGTATTCACCGGCAAACTCTATGCACGTCGCCCAGCGCCCAGACTCGGCGCGTACAACCTAATCGTAGCCAGGCATACGTAACGAACAACGCTGCTGGCGCCCTCGATCTCAGTTGCCAGAAACCTGCAATGCTGCTCTCCATCAACTGACCGAGCTGAATTTGAGGTTATGGTCTATTACCAGTTCGGCGAACTGCAGGAGGTCATTGATCGACCCTCGACCCGTACGATCTAAGTGAAGGCCCATTATCCCGACCGACCTCGGGCCATCTTGATCACATCGTTTAGAGTCTCCAGTCATGACAACCCCACCTTTTCTCTCGTCCAGATAATGACCCGGCTCTATCCCCATGTGAGCGCAAACCGCTTGGTAGATAGCGGGATTAGGTTTCATCAGACCTAGCTCATAGCTGTATGCATAGCCATGCAGTTTTGGGAATAACCGCCTGACGACCGGCCCGTAAGGGCTGGCTAGATTTGAACAGACGCCCACTTTCAGCCCTGCATCCAGCAGGCGGGGGATGGCCTCCAAGGCGTCAGAAAAAGGTCTGATAGACGAGAGCTCCAACTCTAATGCTTGGCTCATTTTCTCCCTTTGCAATGGCGTTAGCGCTATGCCTAGAAATGAAGCCATCTCGTCGATCGCCAGGTTTTTCGTCATGACAAGGCCAAGGCTTTCTGAACCTGAAGCGATGCCCTGCCGACGCCCCTCCCTGATGAGCTCCCTATAGGGGTTTGTTGGGTGATCGATTCGAAGAATTGTTCCGAATGCATCGAGCACCACGGCATTAATCATTCAGCTAGCCTCATGTCGGTAACCGTGGACAGAGTCATTACCCATGACCTCCCATACCTTTCAAAACAACCGCACTGCAGCGGAAAGGGTCATGGATGTTCGACGTCCACGCCCAAGCAACACGTAGATTTTGTTCTCAGTCAGGAAAAACATTCCGTCAGTAAAATCAACCAAAGGCGTCGTACGAAACCATTGCGACTTAGCCGACGTCGAGCTGTCGTACAGCGTGTCGAAGACCAGCAACATCATCGGTTTTTTTCCTTCGGCGTTTAGCTCTTCAACAACGAGATCGGGGGCTTCTAGGTCGAGCCATACCCATTCGCCCGGTATACAAAAGCTACGGCCTGGGAATTTCTGGTGAGTAACTCGAATTGCCTCATCAAGCTCGATTTGACTTGCTGTCATGACTGAGCTCGGGCCGATCATTTGCCGGATATCAAAGTCCTGCATGGTTGCTCCTTCTTCATTAAATCCGTCCGAAGCGTGGTTTACCTGACCTGTCGGAAGCCGTCCCACGACAAAGATTGCTCATGTCTGGGGCCTTAGAGTCGATCACGTACCGACCGACCACGGACGCACAGCTGACTCAATGCAAATTGCTAACAGCGTCACCAGGGTTCGACCGAAAAAGCCTGGTCTGTCCCAGAAAGGGATTTTCCCCTTCATGAACCAGTAAGTAGTAACTGCCCGAAAACGTGATGGCTATCGTCCAGCCCCGCTCTTCCTGCAGTCGTATGATCTGTGACGTACGGATCATACGTCCGTCCTGAAATCTACTACTCAGATCCATAAACACCCGACCGACCAGACACGGGAATTCAACCTCCGGCATCCACAAGAATGCACCTACTGGCGTGGTGAATTTCAAGGCAGCTGCAGCCAGAACCTGTGGCGGCCAATCTACGACGGTCGCCATTAGTCACACCCCGGGGTAACGTGCTCCGAGGCTATGACGTAATGATCTTGAGCATCGATGGTTTGGAGCAGCGCGAAGCCCCCTTTCTTCGAAATTTCCCGTACCGGGGGAGTCGCCACAGTCGCCCCATCGGGCGAGCCCGACTGATCACAATAGACGGTAGCTGCGTAACGATTGCCGACGCGTGCAGCATCCACGAGATACGCATCTACAAAGACGCCCCATTCCTGAGATTTCGCCTGAGCAACCTCGCTCGGCGGCGAATGCCCCTGCGCTCCGCTACGATGGGACTCGCAGCCTGTGAGACGAATAACGTTTGATTTCAAAGCACATGCGCTCCTCAGATTTCAATCTCAAAAAAGGGATCAAAGCCCGTTGATTCATTGGGGTAGCCACGAGGATTTGAAACAACTCGGCAACCCGCCAACTCCACGTCGACAAATTCGTGGGTGTGCCCAAAGATCCAGAGATCAGCCTCCTGAATTAAATCGGGCCAGTCGTTTGTATAGGCGGCATTGAGATTCCCCTCGTGCTTGCCTCCGACTACTGCCGAGGACGGGGAATGGTGAGTGACCACGATAGTCTTCCCCTGAAACGGCTTCGCGAGCTCCTGCGCCAACCAGGCTCTGGCCATGTGATTTCGGACGATTAGATCAGCCGGCCTCAAACGTCGATACCCTGCATCGATGCGGATATAGTTGAAGTCGTTCATACGCTCCCAAGCCATCGCTGTCGCTGCAACTTGACTGCCAGTAGAGCTGAAATCAGTCCATCCGGTCGTGCCCAAGATCCGAATGTCATTGAGGATGACGAGGTCATTTTCGAGCACATGGACGTGAGGCTCGGCAGCGTCTCTCATCTTCTGCAGCGTGCGGTCGATATGCCCGTCATAGAACTCATGGTTACCGCAGACATACGCGACTTGGCAACTGAATGTCTCATTGGCCCATTTCACACCCCTTGCCTTTTTATCGATATCACCGCCAAGGATGACCAAGTCGACAGCGGGATCAAAGGCTGGCGGATGGAAGAGATGAAATTCGTTGTGAAGGTCTGAGACGACATACAGTCGCATGCGGCTAAACTCGATTTAGGTGATTATTGATATTTCATAGCGAAACCATGCACCCGCGAAGGGCTCAGCGCTTTCAGCGACCGGACGGCAGAAACCATCGACAAGGCAATACCCGTGCCCGGAATGGGCAATATAGACCGTAGTTCCGGGCAGTGCAACATGGCTACATCCTCACTTTTGAGGAAACCCAATGTCGAATCGCGCAGGCTTGGCTGCCGCTCTCAGAGCAGTCAGGGCCATACGAGGACTCGCGCAGAGCGATCTTGGGGAAGCTGCTGATCGGAAGTTTGTCTATCGCATCGAGCAAGGCAAGTCGGACGTTACGCTCGGCAAGCTTGATGAGATCGCTCAAGCCGTCGGAATACACCCCATCACTCTCATGGTGCTCGGAGCTGTTTCGAGTTCTGATCAAGCCGCCTCCAATATCTTGCAGGTTGTGCAATCTGAGCTGGACGCTTTTGAAGTGGCGGGTGGTTTTGATGCATTGGATCGCCAGGTCAAAAACGGAGCGATGGTCAGCCGAGTTCACGAGCGCCAGAAGCGGCTTGAGGCCGTCCAGGAGTGCAAAGCTGCAGGCATGACCCAGCGTGAAGCGGCTCAGAGGCTGAAGCTCGCAAAATCGACCGTCGCAGATCTTTGGAATTTATAAATTAGTCAGGCAAGCTCGCTTGATCGGCTGATGGGCGGACAGGCCATACCATGATGGATGAGTGCATTCATCTTTTGCGCTTGATCCCATTAGAACGTAGGACGATCTGTTTGCCGTTGAGGGCTCATGGGCGAAGGCTGAATGCTCTCCTGGGTAATTCGACCAAAGTCATGACCATCTTCCCCACCTATCGAGAACCGGTTAATCTAGGCGCCATCTTTTGGCCACTATTACCTAGCCAGGACGGCAGCTGTGACATCGCGAACCGTAATAGAACTGAGGCCGACACATTTCGAAGCCTCCCCTCGTTATCTGTATTCTGAATCAGCCTCACGCGCCGTGAAGGCCTCAGCACTCGTTCAGTGCGATTTGAAGATCGTGGCCATCACCAGCGCTCCGCTGGCCGTACGCTCAGCGACTACGCGCGATTGTTTTCAAGTTTTTTATGAAATAGTCAATTCTTGTTACCAACGCCAGATCAAGCCTATATCGGATGGCACCGCCCCCAACGATATTCATCGGTGTTTTAAATGAAATTACATGAAGTAGCCACCCGAGAGCAATCAGGTAGGGACACGATTAATCGTTTTCGCGCTCAGTTCAGGGCTGCTACAATTGAAAGCCTGGCCTTACTAGAGAACAAAGACATTGAGAGAATTTACTGCGACTACCATGAAGACTATGTCGTAAAATACGTCACAGACTCAAAGGCACAGTACCGATTCGTCCAAGTCAAAACAAAATCCCAACTTAATTATCGCTACACCATACTCGAAGTATTTGGCTTAAAAAAACGACCCAAGAAAAACCCGGAGCATGCATTGCCCGACAGCTTTGCAGGAAAACTTCTGCTGCATATCGAAAACTTTGGGGATAGCTGTCACTCTATCGAGATCAGGACAAATATAAACTTCGATGATGAAGTAGAAGCCATCATCGCCGAAATCGAACAAAAAGGCACCATCGGAGACCACACATCTGCTCTCATCGCAGAGACTAAGAAGCTAATATTAAGTTTAGACGGCAAGGATCAGCAAGACGTTATTGAGTTTTTATCACATTTGAAGATAGAGCCTAGACACAGCATCCTAGACGAAGATGACGAGCTCTTTGTGTCACTAGCTTCTAGTAAGATATTCCGATACAGCGAAATAAACCTCACGCCTGACGAAGTAAAAAAGATCATCATTCAACTTTTGTCCCGCATTGAAGAAAAATCATCTGGCGTACTCAACTCCAACATTCAAGAAAAGGATTTGGACAGCTTCGCGAGCATTTGCATAGATGACGTGCTTAATACGCTTTCTATCACAAAGTCTACCTACGAGATGCTGCGAGCTGGTGGGGATGAGAAAGCACTAAAATCCGCATCTATTCTTCAAAAAATGCTTTTGAGGTCAGGGTTTTCAGCAAACACCGTCGACACATTTGCTGGATACAAATGCCAATGGGAAAGCTGGCATCGTATACATCGCCACGAGCTTCCTGACTTTCTCATGACAGTAGCCACTGAAATGATAATTGAATCTGCTCGAAAACTGGCATGGGGCACAATAAAAATGCCAGACCTTACACTTGAAGTAAGAACCCTCAATGCCGCACTCAAAGTACAGCTTTGCCGTGAGGACATCACTCTCGAACTAACCTTTGGGGCAGTGTTATCCGAGTTGGTTAGAGGAGAGGTCTCATGAGCATATTAGAAGCTATTAATATCGCCAGCGAAGAGGCAGATGGATTCATTACACACAGTGCGCCACGTTCTCGGAAAGACGCTTTACAAAATGAAAGCTTGTTTCACATCCCTTTGATTGCGCTGACGATCATGCTACTCGGCAAAGGCAGTTCGAAGCCTAGGGCCGATGAGATAGGCATGTTTGTTGGCATGTGTTTCGAGCAGAGCCTGTCGACTTTCAAGGGTTCTAGTCAAGAGTTGGGGTGGTCAGCAAACCTAAGAATCCGGACGGTGCGCGCGCTCACCTTTCTGGAGACCGCCGAGTTTGTAAAGGTTAACAAAAACACCTACAGAGTTGAGACCACCACCTCTGGACGTAAAATCCTAGACAAGCTTACAGAAGAGAACACGAAACTATGTTTATTTCTGCTGACCGCTCAGCGGGCTTATCGGAACATTTGGAAGGAAAACGCAGAAGAGGCGAAGCTTCATGAGATTTGAAACTCTTGAAATTATACCTAATGGCCCATCAGGTTGGGGTTCGGGTGAGCTAAGGTTTGGCGAAGTTATCACTCAACTTTATGCAATCAACGAAAGCGGTAAAACTCCGCTTATAATGTCGATCCTCTTTTGCTTAGGCCTCGACATAAAGTTTAGGGCGGACATTACCCAAAACTGCCGACTCGCTAGACTAACCATCAATATAGGCACAAAGCTGTTTTCATTTGAGCGCGTCATCGCCGAAAAATTCGATGTCACCATCAGAGAAAATGAGAAAACGGTTGACCGCTTTTACAATGATGAAGATCTTTCTAGTTTTATTTTTAAAGAGCTAGGTATAAAAACAGACCGCTTGATTACATCTAGCGGAACTCCCACACCCCCCTATTTCACTGGACTGATACCCCTATTCTATTTAGACCAAGACAAGGGGTACTCTGACTTTTATTCGCCACGACAAAATTTTATCAAAGACCAATATACAGAAATGGTACGTTTGATCAACAAACTGCCAGCTTTGAATATTTACGACAAAAAACGAAAATCAATTGACGTCCGCAAAGAAATTGACCACCTGCACACCAGCGTTGTCGCGAGTCGTAAACTGCTTGAGAGACTCCAGCAAGACCTACCACTTCCCAAAAGAAACATAGAAAGTGTTGACAAGCTTATAACCGCCGCCAAAGAGCGCATGCAGAGTCTAAAAAACTCCAAAAATATAAAAAGTGAGGCCATCTCCAGCTTAGATGAAATTTTTCTCGAACGTCAAAATCAACTCAGACAGCTTCTACAGCAGCAAAATCTTTTGGAATCCAAGATTTCTGGATTCAACACCATTAAGCAAGAAATTGAAAGTGAGATCGAGACACTCAGTTTAAACGAAGATGCAAGACGGGCATTTGTCCTCTTCTCCGAGTTATGCAGCACCCCAAACTGCGGCATGTTCATGGCCAGTGCTGAGTCCTATGGCAAAAGCCTTCTCTATCTCAAAGACCAGATTAAAGATTTAGAAATATCTACGGCAGCGAATATGCAGCTAGCTGAAGCCGTCCATACCGCCAGGACTACTGTGGAAAAGCAGATTGAAGACTTGACTCACCAGAGAACGCTTGCTGAGCGAGAATCGGGGGTAGAGGCCTTCATCGAAGCAATCAGTCGTACCACGACTGATCTTTTCGAACTGCAACAGGAAAAAGAAAAGTACAAAAAAGTCGATGACCAGAATGCCCAGCATGCAAAACTCATCGAACGTCGTGATCGAGCCCTTACCCTCTATGAATCCCTGCAACGAACGCAAGAGCAGTCATCTGAGATTGTACGACTGCGGCTGCGCCTTTCCGAAGGCATGACGAAATGGCTCGGCATTCTGCATGCGAGAACCATACCTCAGTTGGTGACCGTTGATTCCTATCTGAAGCCAACCATGGGAGAGGAAAAGCTGGACATCTTCAAGGGCAGTTCAAAAACCAGGACTGTCCTGGCCTACCATGCTGCGCTGTTTGAAATTTGCCTCATCGACCCACTGTCACCGTTCAGAGTACTCATTCTAGACACGCCTAAACAGCAGGATATTCCAAATGAGCACCTTGACTCGTACGTCCAGGAATTGCGGACTGTCGCAGCGAAACACAATGGCCAGGTGATATTTTCGACCTCCAGTTATCGATACACGCCCAATGAGGAAACAGATGAAGAATGGTTGCCGGGCTTCGTCACTTCTGGTGAACCGATGTATTTGGGGCCACCAAAAGCACTAGAATAGGTGCCTCCGGAGTCAGTCTGATCGATCCTAAGAAATCGAATCCCGCGCACCAATCGGTGCGCGATCAAGCTCGGTTAATGGAACACTCGACCAGCTCTCACCCTCTCCGCAAAGCCATCCCCACATCCCGCGCCGTCGGTGACCTATTGCCCCCTTTTTTGGGCCGCAGTCGCCACCATCGAAACAGAATGGTAGGTAGGTGGCGCCTGAAGAGGCGGTGCATTCAGGGTGCAGGCGAATTGGCCTTTATCCGAGTCCCTTACTCACATGTGAGCCGACACCCGAGCCAGGCTGTAGCGATAGTCAATTTGAAGGAGGCCCTGGAAATAGCCTACCTCATATACACATATACACGCTAATGTTCCATTCCAAGATGTAGGTATGGCTACACACATACACAGTTTCCTAAAGTCTTGTCCTATAAGAGTTCGATTCCCTCTACCCGCTCCATCTCCCCCAGTGTTTCCGGGCCTTTCAGCCCTCCTTCTCTCAGAATCAACCTCGCCTCTTGCCCTCGCCTTCTAAAAGTCCGAGACAGGCCGCCCCCTCTCACGCATCGACTTCGCTACCGCTGATCCCCTGCTGAAAATCCGCAGCAAAGTTTTCACCGACGCTGCCGATACAGAGAAACCAGTCGCTCGAAATCCACAGATCGACCGACCAAATCTCAAGGCAGTGACGATCATGCAACACATTCCCCTGGCAACCTTCGAATCCATTGGCTGCGCTGAATGCCGAAACCTTGAAGGGCTGGGATTCGACTTCACCATGGCTTTTCAGCCTATTTTCAACGTCACCACGGGCGCGCCCTTCGCTTACGAGGCGCTGGTACGAGGTGTCAACGGCGAGTCCGCTGCGTTCATTCTGGGTCAGGTCAACGACGGTAACCGGTACCGGTTCGATCAGGCATGCCGGGTGCGGGCCATCGAGCTCGCTACCCAGTTGGGCCTTCCCGCGATTCCAGACTGCAAGCTGAGTATCAACTTCCTGCCCAAAGCGGTGTATCGGGCGGAAACCTGCATTCGCGCAACCCTTGAAGCGTCTCGGACGTTCGACTTCCCGGTGGATCGGCTCATGTTCGAGGTCACCGAAGGCGAGCGCGTCGAAGACCCGAACCATCTCAAGTCGATTTTTGAAGAGTACGCGCGGCAAGGTTTCACCACCGCTATCGATGACTTCGGATCAGGATATTCCGGCCTCAACATGCTGGCGATGTTTCAGCCACAGGTGCTGAAAATCGACATGGCGCTCACCCGTGATATCGACCGGGACGGTGTACGTCAGGCGATTGTTGAAGGGATTGTGCTGGTTTCGAAGCGTCTGGGTATCACCGTGGTCGCCGAAGGCATCGAGACCTGCGAAGAGCGCGACGCCTTGCTGGGCCTGGGCGTCGAACTGATGCAGGGCTACCTGTTTGCCAAGCCCATGGTGGGGCAATTGCAGCCGATGCCGTCGCATCTGATAAGCGGCTCGGACGTTGTCGAAGTCGCTTGATTCCCACAGCAATCGTTGACGATCCTGGGGTTAGGGGTCAGTTATGAAGGCGACACATCACTCCGCCGCGTGAGTGGCTGCCTGTTCGATCAACGCGGCCACTTCCTGCGGACGGGACTGGTACACCGAGTGACTGGCGCCTTTGATCTCGATGGTGTGGCTGTTGGCCCGCTTGGCGTACATGCGTTCAAGGTCCGGGTTGATGATCCGGTCCGCCCCGGCCACTGCGTACCAGCTAGGTTTGGTTTTCCACGCAGGCACCCCAGCGGGCGTGGTGAATACCGACGCAGCGGTCGGCTTCTGGGAAATGGCTTCGAACTCAGCCTGAGCCTTGGGCAGGTCAGCCGCGAAATCCGCCGGGTAGAACGCCGGGTCAAGGGACAGGAAACCGTCAGCGGTTTGCTTCACCGCCTTGGTGGCGTTAGGAAATAATTTGCCGTTCTGCGCTTCGGTTTCACCCTGATCCAGCGCGTGAGCGGCGATGTACACCAAGCCCACGACGTGCGCGTCATTGCCGACGTCCGTGATGATCGCGCCGCCATAACTGTGACCGACCAGAATCGTCGGGCCATCCTGCTGGTCAACGATGCGCTTGACCGCCGTCACGTCATCGGCGAACGACATCAATGGGTGTTCAGCGATCAAGACGTTGTACCCGTCCTTGCGCAGGATCTCGTAGACCGGCTTCCATCCCGAGCCGTTCACAAAGGCGCCGTGGACCAACACGATGTTCTTCACCGGGGCAGCCTGCGCCGCACTGGCAACGCCCAGCGCCAGGGCGCCCGCCGTAAAAACGCTTAGCAGCAATGACGCGTTGATTCTGTTCATGGGGTGTTTCCTCAGTGTGCATTCATGGTCGGCGATCTGCCCGGGATAGCCAAAGCCTGGCGCCGCCCTTCGTTGTGAATCATTGAATGCGCTGCACGTATCTGCAGTGTGTCGCTGAGGGGGGAGCTTTCAGTCAGCACGTATCGGCAAGGGGTCTGGATACACGGGTATACAAAGCTGGCGCTTTTTTTGTGGGACTGGCTTTAGCCGGGAAGAGGCAAGTGTGTTCGTCATCAGTTCTGCAGCGTGTCGGCTGACGCTTTCCCGGCTAAAGCCGGTCCTACAATGAGGTCCACCGCCAGTCCCACTGAATGCACGCAATTGAAATGTGGGACTGGCTTTAGCCGGGAATAGGCAAGTATGTTCGTCATCAGTTCTGCAGCGTGTCGGCTGACGCTTTCCCGGCTAAAGCCAGCCCTACAATGGGCTAGCCGCCAGTACCGCTGAACGCATGCAATTCAAATGTAGGACCGGCTTCAGCCGGGAACAGGTCGGTTGCCCATCCGCCCCATTGAAAGTGCTGCAGCAGGCTTGAGCGGAACCAGGATGCTGGGCAGATCCCGACCTGGCCTATAGGCACAACCAGTCACCCACAAAAAAGCCCGGAAATTCCGGGCTTGTTCGTGCCGTCAACGCTTACGCCGCAAGGCTCGGCGACGACAGTGACTTCTTGTATTCAGCCTTCATCGCTTCCATCTGCGCACCAAGCTCTTCCAGCTTCTTCTTGCCCAGCAACTTTTCAGCTTGCGGGAACATCTCTTCCTCTTCTTCCTCGATGTGGTGCTCCAGCAGCTCTTTGACCACTTTCACACGACCGGAGAACTCCGGGGTGGCAGGGTCAGTTTGCTTGAGGTCCGGCAGCACAAGGGCATCGACAGTGCGGTGCTCTTCCTTGGCTTCGTAGTACATGATGTCCTGCTCTTTACCGCCCGCCTCTTTGAAAGCCGGATAAAGAATTTCTTCTTCGATCTTGGTGTGGATGGTGATTTCCATTTCCAGCTTGGCCAGCAAGTCCGTGCGCTTTTTAACACCGCGCTCAGTGGACTCACTCAGTTGGGTCAAGATGGCCTTTACGCGTTCATGGTCGGCTTTCAACAGTTCGATGGCGTTCATATAGATTTCCTCTAGATCACGGTAGGCGGGTCGATCTAAGTGCCGACCCTGCTGGTTCGTGATGAGTATTGCATCGAGCGTGCCGAAAAAGCGGAGTATCAAAAAGCGCAACGAATCAGACAGTTAGCAAAAGACGTGAAATACGGAATCGTGCAGCCTGCATGAAACTTCGCGAACGGATAGTGCAGTTCACGAGTTGCCATCCGCCTGATTGAGCTCCGGCAAAGCCAGAGCTCAACTAGCGATAAATAGCGTTATTAGTGCGATTTAGTCGCAGGCGCCAACGCCGTCCGCTCTTGATAAGCCGGCAGGGAAGCCGCGAACGCCATGGCTTCTTCGCGAGTGGAGAACGAGCCTAGTCGGTCGTGATGGGTGCAGACCCGCCAAGGACCGTTGTTCACGTTGATCACATCGTAGCCGTTGAAATGCGTCTTGCTGAGCATTGCGGTATGCATGGCGATCTCCCCTCATTCAAGAGAGTGTTGTGGGTTGTCGGATAAAACCTTACACCCGCCATTCACTCTATAGACGTTACCGAGACCAGCGGTGCCCTGCCAAGAATGCTCGAAGCCGGGATGCTGCGTTGACAACGCCGACCTGGGTTTCTATAAGTCCCCTCCGTTCTGGCGTCCGGTCAGTACCTGCTCACCTGAAAGCGAAGCGAGATGATGGAATTCACGGATTTTGATGCCGAACTGGCCGACTGGAACACCCTGCAAGCCGCCACTCCCTGCTCGGGACTGCTGCTGGGCAACGGCGCCAGTCTTGCCGTATGGAAGAACTTCGCCTATGACTCGCTGTTCGAGCTCGCGCAGACCACGCGCAACAAACCCCTGAGCGCCACCGAGCTGGCGCTGTTCAAATCCATGGAAACGGAAAATTTCGAGCCGGTGCTCAGCGGCTTGAAAGTCGCCATGCGCGTCAATGCGGCGCTGACGATTGGTTCGTCATCGCCACGCAACCGCTATTTTGCGATCAAGGAAGCCCTGATTCACGGCATCCGCTCGGCGCATATCCCGTGGCGGCTGATGGAAGCGGCCACCATCGCCAGGATCAGCGACGCCCTGAGCCGCTACCAGACGGTGTATTCCACCAACTACGACCTGCTGGCGTACTGGGCGGCGATGCATGGCGCGCAGCCATTCGATGATCTGTTCGACGACGATGCGATGTTCAACCTGCACCGCACCGACAGCCACGCCACCCGCGTCTTGTATCTGCACGGCGGCATGCACCTGGTGAAGAATTTCGACGGTACGGCGCGCAAGCTGATGTCCTCGGAAAGCACGCTGCTGGGCAGTTTCGCGATCAACGCGCTGGAGGATGTGCCGCTGTTTGTCTGCGAGGGCCGCAGCGACGAAAAGATGAAGATCATTCGCGGCTCGGACTATCTGTCGTTTTGCCACGCCCAACTGGCGCAGCATCAGGGCGCGCTGTGCGTCTTCGGCCACTCGCTGGGCAAGCAGGATCGACACATCCTGAACGCCATTCTCCAGGCCCGCCCCAAATCCATCGCCATCTCGGTGCTGCCGCGCAGTGACGCCTTCATCCAGCACCAGAAACGCCGCTACAGCGAACTGTTTGAAGGGCAGAACATCGAGCTGACATTTTTCAACGCCACCACCCACCCGCTGGGCGATCCGACACTGGCCGTGCCGGTGGCGCGATTGAAGGAAGCGCTGGAGTTGAAGAAGAGCTGAGGGTTAGCGCGGTGAATGCTCATATTCCCAACCCCGACAGGCCAAAGCTACGTGCTTGGGGATAAGTGCAGCACCGCTGCTATAAGCAGTAATGGTTCGACGCGTAAAGCCCAGCTCGATGGCCGCTGCCGAGAGAGAAAGGTTGTTCTTCTCCATCCATTGTTTGAAGTCTCGCGTCGGCATGACTTCACCGGCCTGCTCCAACGCCAGCCGGTGAAGCGTCGACGCAGCCAGCTCGATGTCATTGCCCCACGAGACGTCAAACCCCCAGTCACCCAAAGTCACTTGGCCGAATAGCGTTTCATCCTTCAGCGGCGTCAGCGCTTCAAATTGGTCGATGTAGGGGGATAAATCTACGGTATGACGCTTGCCGTTGTTCCAGTCGAGTATCAATGAGCGGCTGTTCGCGACAGGTTGCGCAGCGGCGATGCGTAATTTGCTGGTCATGTCTCAAGTCCTCCGATTCTGCTCATACCAGATCCGCCATAAGTCGCGGGTATGACTCCTGGCCCACTGCAGCGCTTCTTTCAGCGCCGTCCCCTCAGCGCCCTTGCCTAAGACCCTTAAGCCATCAATTTGCACGAGCGACTCCCCGCCAGGGTCTGGACGTGGAAATGGGGTGGGGCGTGGTCGTCCGGATAGATTTTGATCTTCCAGTTGCGATTGTTATGTACGGTAGCCATGGCGGGATACTAGAGATTTTTTCCCCAGGACAAACTCTGCACGGAAAAACAAGAACCGGACCTTTCAGGTCCGGTCCTCCAGCCGCTTACCGCTTCCAATCTTCCCAGCCGCTGCCCTTTATTCGTTACCTTCCGACAACGACCCCACCACCACTGCCCCACCCTGGGTATGTTTATTGACACTGGTGGCGACCGATTCGGTGGTCAGGCGCATGCTGCTGAGGGCGGCGAGTCGGTCGCTGCTCGTCGTGTGCACGACGCTGCCCGACCATTGAGCGGCCACCGTCGCCAGCCATG
The DNA here is from genome assembly GCF_053903055.1 of Pseudomonas sp. AK106. Taxonomy (NCBI): domain Bacteria; kingdom Pseudomonadati; phylum Pseudomonadota; class Gammaproteobacteria; order Pseudomonadales; family Pseudomonadaceae; genus Pseudomonas; species Pseudomonas sp. AK106. The sequence goes on along the minus strand of NZ_CP096426.1, from coordinate 1,182,991 downwards.
CGAAAAGGAATACCACGACACCCTGCAACGCCCATTTTCCGATAACCAACACGATGGTTCTCCTGGCTGAATTCGACGGCATCAATTTGACCTTCTAACTGTTGCAGCAACATTGCATTCAACTTCTGCACCAACATTTGGAACGATTCAGTCCGCAGTCGCAAAATCCTCGAAAACGGCATTTCCGCCCTCGCCCCCTTCCCGGCTAAAGCCCGTCCCACTGGGTGCAGTCTCTTCCCGGCTGAAGCCGGTCCTACAAATACGGCCGTCGCCAATCCCGCTGAATGCGCGCAATTCAAATGTAGGACCGGCTTCAGCCGGGAAGAGGCCGGTTTGAGCGCCGCAGGATTAACGGGTGAAGTGTACGGACGATTCCGCACGCAGCTGTAAAGGGCCGCCACTCCGCTTCTGTGGCTGAATGAGCTCGCGTTTCGCCCCCACAAGAACAAGGCAAGACCTTCTATGTCCTCTCGTGAAAACACCGGCATGGTCCTCGGACTGATCGGCGTGGTGATCTTCAGTCTGACGCTGCCCATGACCCGCATCGTGGTGCAGGAAATCCATCCCTTGCTCAACGGTCTGGGCCGCGCCTTGTTTGCGGCGGTGCCGGCGGCGGCGTTGCTGCTCTGGCGCAGAGAAAAATGGCCGACCCGCGCGCAGTTCAAGGCGCTCATGGTCGTGGCGTTGGGAGTGATCGTCGGGTTCCCGGTGCTCTCGGCCTGGGCCATGAAAACCCTGCCGGCCTCCCACGGCGCACTGGTCAATGGCCTGCAACCGCTGCTGGTCGCCATCTACGCCGCATGGCTTTCCCATGAACGACCGTCGAAAGCCTTCTGGGCCTGCGCGGCCATGGGCAGCGTTCTGGTGCTGGGTTACGCGCTGATCAGCGGCGCCGGCAATCTTCAGGCCGGTGATGTGCTAATGGTCGCCGCAGTGGCGATCGGTGGGCTGGGTTATGCCGAAGGTGGCCGTCTGGCCAAGGAGATGGGTGGCTGGCAGGTGATCTGCTGGGCGCTGGTCATTTCGATCCCGGTATTGATCGTGCCCGTCAGCTATCTGGCGTGGCAGCACCAGGGCCCGATTTCTCCCGGCACCTGGTGGGCCTTCGGGTACGTGTCGCTGTTCTCGCAATTCATCGGATTCTTCGCCTGGTACGCCGGGCTGGCCATGGGCGGCATCGCGCGGGTCAGCCAGATTCAGCTGGTGCAGCTGTTCTTCACCATGGCCTTTTCAGCGCTGTTTTTCGGTGAGCACATTGATCCGACGACCTGGATCTTCGCCGCCGGTGTCGTGGTCACGCTGGCCATTGGGCGCAAAACGGCGGTGATTGCACCCAAGCCGGTTGCTGCCGCTCCCATTTAGCCGAGCAGGCCATCCGCCTGGAGCAAGCGCTCCAGGCACTGTTCCTGAATACCGTAGAACACTTTCAGCTCCTGGATCTTTGCCAGCAATTCAGCAGGGTCCGCCGGGGTGGCGCGCTTGACCGCCAGAATCATCTTGTTCTTGTTGGTGTGCTCCAGCGAGATGAACTCGAAGACCTTGGTTTCATAACCGCTGGCCTCCAGCAGCAACGCGCGCAAAGCATCGGTGACCATCTCGGCCTGCTGGCCCATGTGCAAACCGTATTGCAGCATTGGCTTGAGCAGCGTCGGGCTCTGGATCTGCAGGCGGATCTGTTTGTGGCAGCACGGCGAGCACATGATGATCGAGGCGCCCGAGCGGATGCCGGTGTGGATGGCGTAATCGGTGGCGATGTCGCAGGCGTGCAAGGCAATCATCACGTCCAGTTCGCTGGGCGCCACCGAACGCACGTCACCGCACTTGAACACCAGCCCCGGATGCTCCAGCTGCGCGGCGGCGTTGTTGCACAGCGTGACCATGTCTTCGCGCAACTCGACGCCGGTGACGTTGCCTTCGGCCTGCAAGGTGTTGCGCAGGTAATCGTGGATGGCGAAGGTCAGATAACCCTTCCCCGAGCCGAAATCTGCGACCGTCACCGGCTTGTCCAGCTTGATCGGCGACGTCGCCAGGGCGTGGGAGAACACCTCGATGAACTTGTTGATCTGCTTCCACTTGCGCGACATGGCCGGGATCAGCTCGTGCTGCTTGTTGGTCACGCCCAGGTCGGTCAGGAACGGCCGGCTGAGTTCCAGGTAGCGTTTCTTTTCGCGGTCATGCTCGGCCGTCGGGGCTTCGCGTTCCTGCTGGGCCTTGTTGCGGAACAGCGTGCTCTTGCCCTTCTTGCTGAACTCCAGCTGCACTTCATCGGTGAGCGACAGCAGATGAGCGTTCTTGAAGGACTCGGGCAGCAGGCTGGCGATCAGCGTCTGCGCTTCGGCGAGGGGGTGATTTTTGGTGATGTCGCGGGTCTTGTAGCGATAGACGAAGGACAGGCAAGGCTGATCCTTGACCGTGACGGGCTTGATGATGACCCGCTGCAACTCCGCTTCACTTCCGACGTACTTGGCCAGCACCAGTTTGATCAGCGAATTTTGCGTCAGGCAGGTGTCCAGCAGACTCAGGAACTGAGCGCGGTGGTCCTGCGCAGGAACGGTGGCGGGTGCGGTAACGGACATCGGAAAGCGCCTCGGGAGCAGAAATGCGAGGCGCTATTTTAGGCGGGTCGTAAGCAGTAGGTGCAATTAAATGACGCGGAGCATCGGAAGACGCATTCCCACGCGGGGCGCGGGAACGATCGTGTCGGCAGCCGTGAGGCCCTACTCCAACACCACCAACCGGTTTGGCAGCTCGTTGCGCGCCTGGGTCACGGGCACCTGCTCGCTCAGCACGTCGCCGCACGAACGAATGCACCCTACGAAACCTTCCAGAATCCGGCCGTCCTTCACCTGCCGGGTAAAGGTCTCGACCATCGCGCGCCAGACTTCGTTGTCCACGCGCCGAGCGATGCCGTCATCAACGATGATCTCGACATAGCGCTCGGCCTCGCTGACGAAAATCAGCACGCCGGTGCCATTGGCGGTGGCATGAAGATTCTGTTCGAGAAACTGCCGACGGGCGAGATTACCCGCCCGCCAATGCCGCACGCGAATAGGCACCAGCCGCGTGGTGATGCCCGGCAAGCGGCACACCAGCGCTACCACGATGAAGGTGACAACCTGCACCAGCAGCAGGTGATTGGCACTGAGCCAGCCGGTCAGCAGGTTGATCAACCCCGGCACCAATAACGCGACGACCCCGGCCCAGATGAGCGGCACGTAGGTGTAGTCATCAGCGCTGGTCGCCAGCACCGTCACCAGTTCTGCGTCGGTCTGACGCTCGACGGTTTCGATGGCGTGGGCAACCCGCTGCTGTTCGTCTTTATTGAGCAATGTCATGCAAGCAAACCCTTCCTGAGCGAACGACTACCAGCCACCGGAGGCACCGCCCCCGCCAAATCCACCACCGCCACCGCGCATACCGCCGGAGCCGGAGCCCGATCCTCCTGAACCGAAGCCGCCGGAACCGCCGGAACCGAAACCGCCAAATCCACCGCCGCCACCGGAGCCGATGGACCTGCCCCGCCCGGACCGTGCGCTGATGTAACTGATGACCACGAACAGCACCAGAAACAGCAGGGTCACTTTCCAGTCGACGCCTTGGTCCTCACTCGCCGCAGCACTGCCAGTGGCGCCGACTGCCGGCTCGGCGAGGGGATCGCCGCCGAGCACCTGAACCATCGCCTCGGCACCTTTGGTGATACCGCCGACAAAATCGCCCTGCCGGAACGCCGGCGTGATGATCTGATTGATGATCACCGATGACTGCGCATCCGTCAGACGATCTTCCAGGCCGTAACCCACTTCGATGCGCACCTTGCGCTCGTCGCGGGCGACCACCAACAAGGCGCCGTTGTCTTTGCCCTTCTGCCCGATGCCCCAGTGACGACCCAGCTGATAGCCGTAGTCCTCAATGCTTGAGCCCTGTAAGTCAGGCAACGTGACCACCACCACTTGCTCGGTGGTCAGTTCTTCGTGCGCGCGCAGCATCTGTTCGAGATGCTCTTTGCTCGGGCCGTCGATCATCCCGGCGGCGTCGACAACGCGCCCGGTCAGCGGCGGAAACGTGAGGTCGGCTTGAGCCCATTGGGCAAACATACCCACCGACATCGCCAGTAACGCGACCAGCACTCCCCGGCGCGCGCGTCCCATCAGAACTTCACTTGCGGCGCTTTGTCAGCGTCAGCGGCGGTGGCTTCGAAGTTCGGACGCACCGGCAGATCGCTGTACATCACCGTATGCCACAGACGGCCCGGGAAGGTGCGGATCTCGGTGTTGTAACGCTCGACCGCCGTGATGAAATCGCGACGGGCCACCGCAATGCGGTTTTCCGTGCCTTCAAGCTGGGATTGCAGCGCAAGGAAGTTCTGGTTGGATTTGAGGTCCGGATAGCGCTCCGAAACCACCATCAAGCGGCTCAATGCGCCGGTCAGCTGACCTTGGGCGTCCTGGAACTGCTTAAGTTTGGCCGGATCGTTCAGGGTGCTGGCGTCCACCTGAATCGACGTCGCCTTGGCCCGCGCTTCGATGACTGCGGTCAGGGTGTCCTGCTCTTGTTTGGCGTAGCCCTTCACCGTTTCCACCAGGTTGGGGATCAGGTCGGCGCGGCGTTGATACTGGTTCTGCACCTGTGCCCAGGCGGCCTTGACCTGCTCGTCGTAGGTCGGAATGTTGTTGATCCCGCAGCCGGACAACAGGGTCGTCAGCAGCATCATCAAGGCCAGTGACAATTTGTAACGACTGCCCCGGCTGTGGTCATAACGCTCTGTTTGCATGGCGTGCGTGCTCCCTGTACTCATCAATAATTAGTCCTGTCAGTCATGACTTTAGCCAAACCGGACGATCCCCGGCATAATCCCGCCCCATCGCGTTGTCAGGGCTCTGGATTGCCGGGCCACAATCAGATAAAACTCGTTGCGCTACTGATGCTCATATGAGGCAGGAGTTCAGCGACGTTGCCGTCCTGACGACAATAAAAACCAAAGGTTCGACACCTATAACAATGGCTGACCGGTATTACGCGCGAGTTGCCGGCGACGCCTTGAGAAAACCATTCATGAATAAGCTGTGTTTCCTGAGTCTCGTCATCGGCCTGGTCAGTCAGTCCGCCTGGGCCGAAAACGCCACCACCGGCGTCGGCACCGCTTCCACGCTGCAAGCCAAGAATGCATTCATCGCCAACCTGATGAAGCAAATGACCCTAGACGAGAAGATCGGTCAACTGCGCCTGATCAGCATCGGTCCGGAAATGCCCAAGCCGGAAATTCTCAAGGAAATCACCGCCGGCCGCATCGGCGGCACGTTCAACTCCGTCGTGCTGCCGGACAACCGCGCCATGCAGGACGCCGCCGGGCACAGCCGCAACAAGATTCCGATGTTTTTCGCCTACGACGTCGTCCACGGCCAGCGCACGGTATTCCCGATCAGCCTGGGCCTGGCGTCGACCTGGGACATGAACGCCATCACCCGCACCGGTCGCGTGTCGGCGATCGAAGCGGCGGCCGACGGCGTGGACATGACCTTCGCGCCCATGGTCGACATTACCCGCGACGCACGCTGGGGCCGCAGCTCCGAAGGGTTCGGCGAGGACACCTATCTGGTGTCGCGCATCTCCGCCACCATGACCCGTGCGTTTCAGGGCACCAGCATGCAGGCGCCCAACAGCATCATGGCGGTGGTCAAACACTTCGCCCTGTATGGCGCGGTCGAGGGCGGTCGCGACTACAATACCGTCGACATGAGCCCGGTGCGCATGCAGCAGGACTACCTGCCGCCCTATCGCGCGTCGATTGATGCTGGCGCAGGGGGCGTGATGATCGCGCTCAATTCCATCAACGGCGTGCCTTCCACCTCCAACGCCTGGCTGCTGCAGGACGTGCTGCGCAGGGACTGGGGCTTCAAAGGCGTGACCGTCAGCGACCACGGCGCGATCAAGGAATTGATCGACCACGGCGTGGCAAAAGACTTCCGCGAAGCCGCCAAGCTGGCGATCAAGGCCGGCGTCGACCTGAGCATGAACGACAAAGCCTACGGCGAAGAGCTGCCGGGGCTGGTGAAGAGCGGCGAAGTGTCGGAGAAAGAAGTCGACAATGCCGTGCGAGAAGTGCTCGGCGCCAAGTGGGAAATGGGCCTGTTCGCCAACCCGTACCTGCGCATCGGCGCGGCAGTGGATGACCCCGCCGACCGTAACGCCGAAAACCGTTTGCACCGTGCCGAAGCCCGCGACGTCGCGCGCAAGAGCATCGTGCTGCTGAAGAACCAGAACGACACCCTGCCGCTGAAGAAGCAAGGCACCATCGCCGTGATCGGCCCGCTGGCCAAGAGCTCGATGGACATGCTGGGCAGCTGGTCGGCGGCCGGTCTGGCGCGTCAGACCGTCAACGCCTACGACGGCATTGCGGCGGCGGTCGGCGACAAGGCCAAGCTGATTTATGCACTGGGCTCCAACGTCACCGACAATCAGCACGCCATTACCTACCTGAACAAAATGGACGACCAGATCGCCATCGATCCGCGTCCGGAACAGGAAATGATCGACGAAGCCGTCAAGGCCGCGCAGCAGGCTGACGTCGTGGTGGCAGTGGTTGGTGAGTCACGCAACATGTCCCACGAAGCCGCGAGCCGTGTCGACCTGGTGATCCCCGGCCGTCAACGGGAGCTGATCCGCGCGCTCAAAGCCACGGGCAAGCCGCTGGTGCTGGTGTTGATGAACGGCCGGCCGCTGGCGCTGGGCGAAGAAAACGAGCTGGCCGACGCCATGGTGGAGAGCTGGTTCCTCGGCACCGAGGGCGGCAATGCTCTGGCTGACGTGTTGTTCGGCGACTACAACCCGTCCGGCAAACTGCCGATGACCTTCCCCCGCTCCGTGGGTCAGGTGCCGGCCTACTACAATCACCTGAACACCGGTCGTCCCTACCGCCCGAATGATTCGAACTACACCTCGAACTATTTCGAAGAGCCGACCAGCCCGCTGTTCCCGTTCGGTTACGGCCTGAGCTACACCCAGTTCAGCGTCTCGGACATCACCCTGTCGATCAACAAGATGACCCGCAAGGACAAGTTGACCGCCAGCGTCATGGTCAAGAACACCGGCAAGGTCGCCGGCGAGACCGTGGTCCAGCTGTACCTGCGCGACGTCGCCGCGTCGATCAGCCGCCCGGTGAAAGAGCTGAAGAACTTTCAGAAGGTCATGCTGAACCCCGGCGAAGAGAAATCCGTGAGCTTCACCCTGACCGAAGAAGACTTGAAGTTCTTCAACCCGTCGCTGAAGTACGCGGCCGAGGCGGGCGAGTTCAAGCTGATGATCGGCCTGGATTCGGAGAACGTGAAAGAGACGACGTTTAACTTGCTGTAAGGCAGGAATCCGGGGCGAATGCGCCAGCCACTGAAAGGAGGTCATGCCCATGCCCCGTTCCGTCCGCCTTGTGCTCTACGTCTTGCTGATCCTCGCCGGTGCCGCCATCGCGGCGACGCTGGCGATGCATCAGGCTCAGCGGCATGCGCTGGAAGGTGACGCTGAACAATCCAGGGATCGTCTGGCGCTCTACGCCAATACGCTGCAAACCCTGATCGAGCGCTACCGGGCACTGCCGGCCGTTCTGGCCCTTGATCCGCAACTGCGGGCGGCGCTGAGCGGACCGGTCAGCGCCGACACCACCCAGGCGCTCAATCTCAAACTGGAGCAGATCAACGGCGCTGCCCAGTCCTCCACCCTCGAACTGCTCGACCGCAACGGCCTTGCCGTAGGCGCGAGCAACTGGCGTCTGCCGAGCAGCTATGTGGGTCACAACTACGGCTTCCGCCCCTACTTCACGCAAACCCGCGCCAACGGCGTCGGGCGCTTTTATGCCGTCGGCGTGACCAGCGGCATCCCGGGTTACTTCCTGTCGAACGCGGTGCGTGACGAGGCCGGGCAGTTCATCGGTGCCATGGTGGTCAAGCTGGAGTTTCCGGACCTGGAACACACCTGGGCGCAAAACGATGACCTGCTGCTGGTCAGTGACGCCAAGGGCATCGTCTTCATTGCCAATCAGCCGGGCTGGCGCTATCGGGCCCTGCGACCGCTGAACGAGCAAGAGCGCGCCGAACTGGCGAGCACGCGTCAGTACGACAAGCAACCGTTGACGCCCTTGCATCAGGAGCCGCTGCTTGCGTTCGGCGAGAACAGCCACCTCAGCCGCGTTGACGCCCCCAACGAGCAGGCGGATTTCTTGTGGCAGTCGATGCCGCTGCCGACCGAGGGCTGGACGCTGCACCTGCTGCGTAAACCGCAGCCCGCCAGCGAAGACGCGCGCAATGCAGGTCTGGCGGCGGCAGGCATCTGGCTGACCCTGGTGTTCCTCGGGCTGTTTTTGTATCAACGCTGGCGCCTTGCCCGGGTGCGCCAGCGCAGTCGCGAAGAGCTTGAGCGTCTGGTGGAAGAGCGCACGCGCGACCTGCACACCGCGCAGGACGGTCTGGTGCAGTCGACCAAGCTGGCGGCGCTCGGCCAGATGTCCGCCGCCCTCGCCCACGAAATCAACCAGCCGCTGACGGCGCAGCGCATGCAGCTCGCGACCCTGCGTTTGTTGCTGGAGCATGGCCGTGTCGACGATGCGTACAAGGCGTTGAGCCTGCTGGATCAGCAGCTGACGCGCATGGCCGCGCTCACCGGCCACCTGAAAACCTTCGCCCGTAAAAGCCCCAGCGGCCTGCGCGAGCGCCTTGATCTGGCCACCGTGGTCGATCAGGCGCTGCTGTTGCTGGATGCGCGTATTCGCGAAGAGCGCGTCAGCTGCGTGCTCGACCTCACGCGTCCGGCCTGGGTGCGCGGTGACGCGATTCGACTGGAACAGGTGCTGATCAATCTGATGCGCAACGCTTTGGACGCGATGGGCGATAAACCGCTCAGGCGTCTGGAAATCCGCATCGATGCACAAGGCGAGCACTGGTGCGTTTCCGTCATCGACAGTGGCGGCGGGATTGCCGAAGAACACTTGGCTAACGTATTCGATCCGTTTTTCACCACCAAACCGGTGGGCGATGGCCTGGGGCTGGGGCTCGCGGTTTCGTTCGCCATCGTGCATGAACTGGGCGGCCGGCTCAGCGCCGAAAACATTAACAACGGCGCGCGGTTTTTCTTCTGTCTGACTCAGGCCCCGGAGGCCGACGCCCCATGCTGAACTCGGTAATCGTGGTGGACGACGAAGCGCCCATCCGGGAAGCGGTGGAGCAATGGCTCTCGCTGTCCGGTTTCGAGGTCCGCCTGTTCAGCCGTGCCGAGGAATGCCTGGCGCAAGTGCCCGAGCACTTTCCCGGCGTGATCCTCAGCGATGTGCGCATGCCCGGCATGGATGGCTTGCAGTTGCTGGCCGAGTTGCAACGGCGGGACCGCGATTTGCCGGTGATCTTGCTGACTGGCCACGGTGACGTGCCCATGGCCGTAGACGCCATGCGCGACGGCGCCTATGACTTTCTCGAGAAGCCGTTCACCCCTGAAACCCTGCTCGGAAGCCTGCGGCGGGCACTGGAGAAACGCGCGCTGGTGCTGGAAAACCGCGCGCTGCATGAACGGGCGGATAACCGCTCGCGGCTCGATGCCACACTGCTGGGGATGTCGCCGACGATGCAGACATTGCGGCGGCAGGTCCTGGACCTCTCGCAACTGCCGGTCAATGTGCTGATTCGCGGCGAGACCGGCAGTGGCAAGGAAATGGTCGCGCGTTGCCTCCATGACTTCAGTCCGCGGGCAGACAAGCCGTTCGTTGCGGTCAACTGCGCGGCGATCCCTGAGCAGTTGTTCGAAGCCGAGCTGTTCGGCCATGAAAGCGGCGCGTTCACCGGCGCCCAGGGCAAGCGGATCGGAAAACTGGAGTACGCCCACGGCGGCACGGTCTTCCTCGACGAAATCGAAAGCATGCCGCTGGCGCAGCAGGTCAAGCTGCTGCGGGTGATCCAGGAGCGGCGGATCGAGCGACTGGGTTCGAACCAGAGCATCGACATTGATGTGCGCATCATTGCCGCGACCAAGCCCGATCTGCTGGACGAAGCCAGGGCCGGGCGTTTCCGCGAAGACCTGGCCTATCGGCTGAACATCGCGGAATTGCGCCTGCCGCCGTTGCGCGAGCGGCGAGAAGACATCCCGATGCTGTTCAGCCATTTCTCGCGGAATGCGGCGGAGCGCCTCGGCCGCGACGCGCCAGTATTGAGCGGGGAACAACTGAGCCATCTGCTCAGCCACGACTGGCCAGGGAACGTGCGCGAGCTGGCGAACGCGGCCGAGCGCCAGGTGCTGGGGCTGGACGGCCCTGCTGCGGAAGGCAGCACGGTAGGTCAGTCTCTCGTGGCGCAGCAAGAAGCGTTCGAAGCCCATTGCATTCGCTCGGCGTTGCGACGGCATAGGGGCGACATCAAAGCGGCCATGCACGAACTGCAACTGCCCCGCCGTACGCTGAATGAAAAAATGCAGCGACACGGACTGGTGCGCGAGGACTTTCTAGCGGGAGACAGTCCTACAGGATGACCGCGGGGGGTCCGTAGGACCGGCTTCAGCCGGGAAGAGGCCAGCAAGGTCACCCACGATTCCGCCGCGCGACACCCGACGCATTCCCGGCTAAAGCCAGTCCTACATGAGCACGCGGCGATTCCGTGGGACCGGCTTCAGCCGGGAAGAGGCCAGCAAGATCACCCACGATTCCGCCGCGCGACACCCGACGCATTCCCGGCTAAAACCAGTCCCACAAGCGCGTACGGCGATCCCGTGGGACCGGCTTCAGCCGGGAAGAGGCCAGCAAAATCACCCTCGATTCCGCGGGGCGACACCCGACGCATTCCCGGCTAAAGCCAGTCCCACAAAGCGCACGCGGTGATCCCGTGGGACCGGCTTCAGCCGGGAAGAGGCCAGCGAGATCACCCACGATTCCGCGGCGCGACACCCGACGTTTTCCCGGCTAAAGCCAGTCCCACAAAGCGCACGCGGCGATTCCGTGGGACCGGCTTTAGCCGGGAAGAGGCCAGCAAAATCACCCTCGATTCCGCGGCGTGACAGCCGACGCATTCCCGGCCAAAGCCAGTCCCACCAAGCGCACGCGGCGATTCCGTGGGACCGGCTTCAGCCGGGAAGAGGCCAGCAAAATCACCCACGATTCCGCCGCGCGACACCCGACGCATTCCCGGCTAAAGCCAGTCCCACAAAGCGCATGCGGCGATCCCGTGGGACCGGCTTCAGCCGGGAAGAGGCCAGCAAGATCACCCACGATTCCGCCGCGCGACACCCGACGCATTCCCGGCTAAAACCAGTCCCACAAGCGCGTACGGCGATCCCGTGGGACCGGCTTCAGCCGGGAAGAGGCCAGCACTAACACTCTCGATTTCTCGGCGTGACACCCGACGCATTCCCGGCTAAAGCCAGTCCCACAAAGCGCACGCGGCGATTCCGTGGGACCGGCTTCAGCCGGGAAGAGGCCAGCGGGATCACCCTCGATTCCGCGGCGCGACACACGACGCATTCCCGGCTAAAGCCAGTCCTACATGAGCACGCGGCGATTCCGTGGGACCGGCTTCAGCCGGGAAGAGGCCAGCAAGATCACCCACGATTCCGCCGCGCGACACCCGACGCATTCCCGGCTAAAACCAGTCCCCCAAGCGCGTACGGCGATCCCGTGGGACCGGCTTCAGCCGGGAAGAGGCCAGCAAAATCACCCTCGATTCCGCGGCGCGACACCCGACGCATTCCCGGCTAAAGCCAGTCCTACAAGAGCATGCGGTGATTCCGTGTGACCGGCTTCAGCCGGGAAGAAACTTCGATCCTGTCAGATCGGGGAATGAGCGGATTTTCGCTCATGGGTTTCAGACATCAAGCGGATTTCCGCTTACCCTGACCGCGACAACCCCTCTACTACGGGCCTTTCAGCCTTTGGCACAGCTCCTGCTATCACTGTCGTCAGACCGCCTCGATGCGTTCCTTCTAACAACAATGACTTGCAGGAAATCCCATGGCCATCCCCAATTCTGCCTCCCACGGAACGGCTGCCACGCCAGCCGCCGAAAAAACCACCGGAAGTCGCCTGAAATCCATTTTCAGCGGTTCGGTCGGCAACATGGTCGAGTGGTACGACTGGTACGTCTACGCCGCCTTCTCCCTCTACTTCGCCAAAGTCTTCTTCCCCAAGGGCGACACCACCGCCCAATTGCTCAACACCGCCGCGATCTTTGCCGTGGGCTTCCTGATGCGCCCCATCGGCGGCTGGCTCATGGGCCTCTACGCAGACCGCAAAGGCCGCAAGGCCGCGCTGATGGCGTCGGTGCTGCTGATGTGTTTCGGTTCGCTGATCATCGCCCTCACCCCTGGCTATGAAACCATCGGCGTTGGCGCCCCGATCATGCTGGTGTTCGCCCGCCTGCTACAAGGCCTGTCGGTAGGTGGCGAGTACGGCACCTCGGCGACGTACCTCAGCGAGATGGCGACCAAAGAACGCCGGGGCTTTTTCTCCAGCTTCCAGTACGTGACGCTGATCTCCGGCCAGCTCATCGCGCTGGCGGTGCTGATTGTGCTGCAACAGACGCTGACCACTGAACAGCTGCACGCATGGGGCTGGCGCATCCCGTTCGCCATTGGTGCATTGTGCGCGGTGGTGGCGCTGTTCCTGCGTCGCGGGATGGAAGAAACCGAGTCGTTCAACCGCAAGAAGGACAAACCCAAAGAAAGCCTCATGCGCACCCTGATGCGCCATCCCAAGGAGCTGATGACCGTCGTCGGCCTGACCATGGGCGGCACACTGGCGTTCTACACCTACACCACCTACATGCAGAAATACCTGGTGAACACGGTGGGCATGAGCATCACCGATTCGACGACGATTTCCGCCGCTACGCTGTTCCTGTTCATGCTGTTGCAACCGGTGATCGGCGCGCTGTCTGACAAGATTGGCCGTCGCCCGATCCTGATCGCCTTCGGCGTGCTGGGCACCTTGTGTACCGTGCCGATCCTCACCACCCTGCATACCATCCAAAGCTGGTGGGGCGCATTCTTCCTGATCATGGCAGCGCTGATCATCGTCAGCGGCTACACCTCGATCAACGCCGTTGTGAAAGCCGAACTGTTCCCGACCGAAATCCGCGCGCTGGGTGTCGGCCTGCCGTACGCACTGACGGTATCGATCTTCGGCGGCACAGCCGAATACATCGCGCTGTGGTTCAAGAGCATTGGCATGGAAACCGGCTACTACTGGTACGTCACCGCCTGCATCGCAGTGTCGCTGCTGGTGTATGTGTTCATGAAAGACACCCGCAAGCATTCGCGGATCGAGACTGACTGACCTGAAACGGCGCTGGCTAGCCGCTTCGACCAGCGCTTAAAGGCAGCAAAACGAGGGCAGCTCACGCACATGAGCTGCCCTTTTGCATTCGCATAAGCTGCTAAGTGCATGAATAACGCTCGCTTTTCGCAGTATCAATTTCAGCGATGATCGCTACCAATGCGATTGACTTCTTAATAATTCAGAGGCGAGTAAAGTTCACTCCATACCGAGTTACCCACTAACTAAATCGATCTGGAGCAACTACCATGAAAACTAACAAACTGATCTTCGGCCTCGCTTTCTCCCTTCTTGCCAGCAGCGCATTTGCACTTCCCGTTGTTGATGCCCAGCACGCAGTTAATACTGCGGTCGTTGCAGAAAACGGCTCGTCCCACACTAATATTGGTCGTGTCGCTGCTGACGGTTCGGACCATGTAGGTGCCAACCGCCTCGCTTCTGACGGCGCTGACCGTGTCGGTAACAACCGCCAGGCCGCTGATGGTTCGGATCACTTTGGTGCCAACCGCCTCGCTGCTGACGGCGCTGACCGTGTCGGTAACAACCGCCAGGCCGCTGATGGTTCGGATCACTTTGGTGCCAACCGCCTCGCTGCTGACGGCGCTGATCGTGTCGGTGCCAATCGCCAGGCAGCTGACGGCTCGGACCATGTTGGTGCAAATCGCCTGAGCTGATTCGCCCTGTCGTTCTCCCAGCCCGGCTTTATGCCGGGCTTAATTTTTCCCGCACGTGGAAACCTGAAACCCTCGGTTTGACTGGTCTCCTGACAGATGTGGGTCAGCAGCGAATCGCGTATCCATCTCGTTTTCTTTAGCTGGCATGCCCGATCCCCTCCCCGCTGCGCACCGACCTACCAAATAACAGCCACCCGAGTCAACAGGCAAATTCGCCTTCGCCGGTGAAAATTGCTCCATTCCAGCGCAAATGTCTCGCCGACGCTTTAAAACCGGGCGCTCCAGCCCACTATCATTTTTAGCGATGGTCGATAGCAACAGCGTTAACTTCAACTTAATCGGCACGCGCGTAACATTGGCTCCATTCCCAAGTTGAAAACATTATTGAACTTACTGGAGCAACACTCATGAAAACGTCGAATATTATTTTTGGTATTAGTCTGTCCATTCTGGCATCGAGCGCATTCGCTCTGCCTGTTTCCGAACAGCACTCTGCATTTAACGGCACTGTTGTCGCAGAAGGCGGTTCTTCCCACACCAATGCGTCGCACACCGGTTCGTATCGTCAGGCTTCCGATGGTTCCGATCACGTTGGTGCCAATCGCCTCGCCGCCGACGGCGCTGACCGCGTAGGTAACAACCGCCAGGCTGCCGATGGCGCTGACCATATCGGTGCAAACCGTCTGGCCGCTGACGGCGCCGATCGCGTCGGTGCCAATCGCGCCAGCTAAGCGTTATCCGCACCATGCCCACCGCTTCATGTTGACCGCTTCATGTTCCACCTCCTGAACTCCCTTTGTAGCCCGACACTTGTCGGGCTTTTTTTTTGCGCGGGGTTCGGAGGTCGCTGGAATCCTCATCCAATGCCTTGCACTATGTCGGCCTGCATTCCGTGAACGCACTCACCGTGGCCGGCACGCCCGCACCCCCACATTCAGGAACACACCATGTCAGACGATATTCATTTCTACGAACCGTCCAAAGGTCATGGACTGCCCCACGACCCGTTCAACGCTATCGTGGGCCCACGTCCGATCGGCTGGATCTCGTCCCAGGACGCAGAGGGAAAGCTGAACCTGGCGCCCTACAGCTTCTTCAACGCCTTCAACTATGTACCGCCCATCATCGGGTTCTGCAGCATCGGTCGCAAAGACAGCCTGAACAACATCGAACAGACCGGCGAGTTCGTCTGGAACCTCGCCACGCGCAGCTTGGCCGAGCAGATGAACATGAGTTGCGCGGCAGTGCCGGCAGACGTGAGTGAGTTCGAGCTGGCGGGCCTTACCGCAGAACCGTCGCGCATCGTTTCCGTGCCGAGGGTCAAAGAGACGCCGGTTTCCTTCGAATGCAAAGTCACGCAGATCATCCAGCTGCAACGCGCCGACAAGGAAGTGGTGCCGAGCTGGCTGATTCTGGGGGAAGTGGTGGCGGTGCATATCGCCAAGCGGCTGCTGAAGGAAGGTGTGTATGACACCGCAGCCGGCGAGCCCATCCTGCGCGGCGGCGGCCCGGCTGACTATTTCCAGCTGAGCGCAGAGTCGCTGTTCAAGATGTACCGGCCGAACGTCTGATCAATCTTGGGCGAACACCAGTTCGCCCTCTTGGGTGACGTCGGCGAGCCGCTCCAGCTCCTTTACGGCGGCGTCGTCAGCGGCGAGCGCGGTGGGGAATTTCTGTTCGGCGAGGACGCGATGAAAGGTTGGCGCCCCGCCCATGACCCGAGCCTTGACGGCGATCGCGGCACTGTAGCCGTCGTCACCGGGGACCGCTGCCGAAACGGCCTCGTGATGCTGGAATTCTTTGCGTGCCATGGTCCGACGTCCTGCCTGGAAAATGAAGGCAGGATTTTAAACGCAGGCGTTCGAACACCTGAAAGGTTTTCTTCGCAGGCCTTATCGGCTACCGAAACCTGTTAGCCCACCAGGCGAGCACCTATAGGGACATCAACCGTCTGTGCCTGAGCCGTCGATACCGTGGCGAAGGTTTGAAAGTCGAGGCTCGCCACCAGCAACTCGGTCACCAGTTCGGAAAACAGGTTGAGCTCAGGCGCGCCGAACCAGTCGTTCATTGCGGAGGGGTCGGCCCAGGAGCCGGTAATGACCCAGAGGTCGTCGTCGGTCATGGATTTCTGCAGCGCGAAGTGCAGGCAACCCGACGCGGCAGCGGACGGGTTGATCAGGCTGCTCAAGCGGGCGCCCAGCTGCGCACTGTGTCCGGGCCGGGCGCGGACGGAGACCCAATGGCTCACGACTGACGTATTTAGCATGCTCTGCGCTCCTTCTCTTTACGTGCTTGGCTTAAGCAGGCGTGCCGCGATTCGGGATCTGGCATCCGTGGAACAGGCGGCGGCGGGAAGTGAAGGTTAGGGGCAGACGCGCACCCTGCGGTAGCCAATTACTGCGCGGTTATTGCCTGATTCTGCGCTGGCAGGTTCATAGTGACGGCCGCTCTCGTCGCTGGGTCGCGTGATGCCTGTGGACTTTCGAGCAACGATCCCGGGCGAACAGGGCCCGTTCACGGCAACGCAACACATCGGCAACAGAATCAGGCAAGCATTCGGCAGGATTCGCCTAACGCTTGCGCTTGCCCAAAAATAAGCTGTGCTGCATCAACGCCCTGTCAGAGGAACTCCCCATGTCGTCATCCGCTTTTGCGCCGTCCGCTCCGGATGCTCGACCTGTTGCCGAGCTGAGCGCGCAGATGACGCAACAGCGCGCCGAGCTGGCAGAACTGATCCGCCGGCATGCCCCCGTCGACGGCAGTTTCCAGACGGTGATCAAACCGTTGTTCATGGTGCGGCACGATCGCCCGTCGCAATCGGTGCCGGGGCTGGTGCAGCCGGCGCTGTGCATCATGGCTCAGGGCCGCAAGGACGTGACGCTGGGCGGCGAGCTGTACACCTACGACCCGCTCAACTACCTGGTGCTGTCAGTGGCGCTGCCCATCAGCGGCAAGGTGATTTACGCGACCCCGGAAGAGCCGCATCTGGCCTTGCGCCTGGAAATCGATCCGGTGGAAATCAACGCGCTGATCGCCGAAGCAGGGCCGATGAGCGTACCGACGCGTCAAAGCGGGCGCGGCATGTACGTCGAGCGGATCGACGCTCAGCTGCTCGACGCTGTCATCCGCCTGATCCGTCTGCTGGACACGCCAAAAGACATTCCCATGCTCGCCCCGCTGATCAATCGGGAGATCCTTTATCGACTC
Source organism: Pseudomonas sp. AK106 (assembly GCF_053903055.1). Taxonomy (NCBI): domain Bacteria; kingdom Pseudomonadati; phylum Pseudomonadota; class Gammaproteobacteria; order Pseudomonadales; family Pseudomonadaceae; genus Pseudomonas; species Pseudomonas sp. AK106. The sequence goes on along the minus strand of NZ_CP096426.1, from coordinate 1,165,819 downwards.
CTGCGCGGGAGCGAAGGGCATCGGCTGTATGAAATCGCCATCTCCAACTGCCAGACCCATCGCGTCACCCAGGCGATCAAGTGGCTCAACGACCATTTCCAGGAGCCGCTGCGCATTGAAGATCTGGCGAGAGAGGTGAACCTGAGCGTCTCGACGCTGCACCACCGTTTCAAGTCCGTCACCGCCATGAGCCCGCTGCAATACCAGAAGCAACTGCGTCTGCAGGAGGCCCGACGGTTGATGCTGGCGGACGGCCTGGAAGCGTCCGCCGCCGGTTACCGGGTCGGCTATGAAAGCGCCTCGCAGTTCAGCCGCGAATACAGCCGCCTGTTCGGCGCGCCACCACTGCGGGACCTGGCGCGCCTGCGCAGCACGGTTTGAACGCGCCGCTCAGTCGAAGTAAGACGTCAGCCGATGCTGCTCATCCAGCGCTTCTGGTCGATCTCGATCAACGTCGGGCCTTCACGCTGGCTGGCTGAGTTGAGGGCCGTGGTCAGTTGCTCAACGCTGCCAACCGCCTCCGCGGCGCATCCCAGTGCTGTGGCGACGCCGATGAAATCGGGCGTGTAGATGTCGACACCGATGGGCTCGATGGCGCGGTTGACCATGTACTTCTTGATCTCTTCATAGCCCTGGTTATTCCACAGCAGCACCACGATGGGCGTTCGCGCTTCCACCGCACTCGCCAGTTCGGACAAGGTGAACTGCAGGCCGCCGTCGCCAATCAGGCACACGACAGGATTGGACTCTCCGGCGTCGCGACTGCCCAGCCACGCCCCCACGGCGGCGGGCAAGGCGTAGCCCAGAGTTCCGTAACCGGTGGAGGAATTGAACCAGCGGCGAGGCTTGTCGAGGTCCAGGGTCAGGTTGCCGGTGTAGACGGGCTGGGTGGAGTCGCCCACGATCACGGCCTCTGGCAATACTTCAAGCACCGTTTGCAAGAACAGCGTCTGCCCACGGGTGGCATCGTCCCAGCCCGCCTCAAGGCTCGTCCTCAGCGCCGCAACCCGCGCAGCGCCCCAGTCTTGGCTGCGTGGCGCCAGCACTTCGCCGACCAGCGCGTCCACCAAGGCTTCAGCGGCGTGTTGAGCGTCGGAGACCAGCGCAACCGTTGGCGGAAAGTTGCGCACAGTCTGATCGGGGTCGATGTCGATGCGCAGCAACGCGCCCGGAATCTTGAAGTGGCCCTGAAAGGTAATGTCGTAATCCGTCTCGGCCAGTTCAGTACCGATGGCCAGCACCACGTCGGCGTTTTCAATGACCTCACGGGTGGCATCGAGGGACTGCGTCGAACCGATCAGCAGCGGGTGAGCGCCCGGCAGCATGCCTTTGGCGTTGATGGTCAGCGCGACCGGCGCGCCGAGTCGTTCGGCCAGACGCGTCAATGCCGGGGCGGCGTCAATGGCGCCGCCTCCCGCGAGAATCAACGGCCGTTGCGCGGTGGCGAGCAGACTCGCCATGTGCCGGATCGCAGCGGGTGCCGGCCCCGCGCGGGTCACCGATACCGCCTGGCTGTGCAGCAGGGCGTCGGCATTTTCCACCAGCACATCCAGCGGAATCTCAATATGCACCGGACGCGGCCGCGCTGCTTGAAACACCGCAAACGCCCGGGCCAGCACCGACGGCAACTCGGCCGCTGACATCAGCGTATGAGAAAACGCCGCGACGCCCGCGACCAGCGCACTCTGGGACGGCAGTTCATGCAGCTTGCCGCGACCGCCGCCCAACTGACTGCGCGACTGCACGCTGGAAATCACCAGCATCGGGATCGAGTCCCCATAGGCCTGGCCCATCGCGGTGGTGATATTGGTCATGCCGGGGCCGGTAATGATGAAGCACACGCCCGGCTTGCCTCGCGTGCGCGCATATCCATCGGCCATGAAGCCTGCGCCCTGTTCATGGCGCGGGGTGATGTGGGTGATCGACGAACCGGCCAGCCCTCGGTACAGCTCAACCGTGTGCACGCCCGGAATCCCGAACACCCGCTCGACCCCGTAGCCTTCCAGCAACCTGACCAGCACTTCCCCGCACGTCGCCATGTCTCTGTCCCTCTGTATGCCTTTCGCAACGCCGCCCGCAATGTGCCAGGCTCGATAGGCGACCATTGAAGCTGCGGGGCCGTATCGACCACAACGCAAAAAATGTCATGCTTAGCCATGTCCTCAGCTCATGGCTAACCTGCCGATGAAACGCCTTCCTCCCCTTCCCGCGCTGCATACGTTCCTGATCACGGCGAAGTGCTGCAACTTCACCCGGGCAGCGGAGGCAATGCACATCACCCAGGGCGCTGTCAGCCGACAGATCTCCGGGCTGGAAGCTCATCTGGGCTATCGCCTGTTCAATCGTCAGGCCCGGGGCTTGAGCCTGACAGCCCAGGGCCGCGAACTGCTGCCGCGCATCGAGCAGGTGTTCAGCCTGATCGAAGAAGCGGTGGATCAGGTCAATGCCAGACCAAGGGCGCTGCAGATCAAGGCACCCACATGCATCAGCCGCTGGTTATTGCCGCGCCTGATGCAGTGGCAGAAAGAGCGGCCTGACGTGCCGGTGCAACTGACCACGACGAGCGCGCACACGGTAGATTTTAGGCGTGAGGATTTCGATGCCGCCGTGGTGTTCGGCGCGAAACCGGTTGATTCCAGTCACGTGCAGCACCTGTTCGACGAACAACTGACGCCGGTGTGCTCGCCGTTGCTGGCGTCCAGCAATCCCCTCGCCCGCGCCGCCGATCTGGAACGGCACATGCTCCTGCACCCCACTCTCGACGAGCGTGACTGGACGCTGTGGCTGAAGGCCGCCGGAGCGGAGCTGAGCCATGTCGAGCACGGTCAGCACTTCGACACAATGGACCTGGCGATGACGGTCGCCTCACAAGGGACGGGGGTTGCCATTGGCGACTGGTCGCTGATCGGCGAAGACCTGAGCGCGGGGCGCCTGGTCATGCCGTTCGAACTAAAAGTCCGGACCGGCGCGGCGTATTACTTCGTGCACCCCAAAGGCGCCAGCGTTCCTTCCCCACTGCAGGATCTGCTGGACTGGCTGTCGCTGCAGGCGGCTGAGCGGCGCATCGGCTGAGCGGCGCAATGCTGGCTCTTCACCAACGGCCCGGCTGATACAAACATTCAATCCCCATCGCCCGGTCCACTCGCCGATAGCGACCTACACTGACAGTGTCCGCTTTGAAACAGTTGTCCTACCGGATCGAGGCAAATGTCATGAGAACCACAATAAAAAGACAGTGCGTTTATGTCGTCGCCGTTACTGCCGTGTTGAGCCTGTACGCCGCAGGTGCTTACCGAATCGAACAAATGCGGCAGACGCCCCGCGTGGCGGTGGTCTGCACGATGGGGCATTGCATGCCCACTGATGCGACGTTCAGCGCCCTTCGTTGACGGCAACTGCCGGTCGACGTAACGCAGGTCAACGTACTGCGAAAATCCCCACAGCCTGCTATCGATTAGCAAGCTAACGGACTAGACTTGGCGCAAATTCCTGCGGATGTTCAGCGGGTCAATCTGCCAGTCGAGTCCCTTCTGTGACGAGCCTTAATCAACCCCGTCCGGACATCCGCAGCATTCTGTTTGCGCTGATGATGGCCGTGTTTCTCAGCGCGCTGGATCAGACCATCGTCGCGGTCTCGATGCCAGCCATCTCCGCCCAATTCCAGGATTTCGACCTGCTCGCCTGGGTGATCTCGGCCTACATGGTCGCGCTCACCGTAGCCGTGCCGATTTACGGCAAGCTGGGGGATTTGTATGGCCGGCGCCGCTTGATGCTGTTCGGGCTGGCGACCTTTACCCTCGCCTCGCTGTTCTGCGCCATGGCCCAGAGCATGGAACAACTGGTGCTGGCGCGGGTGCTGCAAGGCATCGGCGCCGGCGGCATGGTGTCCGTGAGCCAGGCGATCATCGGCGACATCGTTCCGCCCCGGGAGCGCGGTCGCTATCAGGGTTACTTCAGCGGCATGTACGCCGCCGCCAGCGTGGCCGGGCCGGTGCTCGGCGGCTTCATGACCGAGTACCTGTCGTGGCGATGGGTGTTCATCATCAACTTGCCACTGGGGCTGGCGGCATGGTGGGTCGCGCGCAAAACGCTGGTGGGCCTGCCGATCCCTCAACGCAAACCGGTGATCGACTACCTGGGTACGGTGTTGATGATCATCGGCCTGACCGCCTTGCTGCTGGGCATTACCGAAATCGGTCAGGGCCACGGCTGGCGCGATGACTCGGTGGTCCTGCAACTGTCGGTGGCGCTGCTCGCACTGCTGATTTTTGTGCTGTATGAGCGGCGCACTCGCGAGCCTCTGCTGCCCATGCATCTGTTCGCCAATCGCAGCGCGGTGCTCTGCTGGTGCACGATTTTCTTCACCAGCTTTCAGGCCATTTCGCTCATCGTGCTGCTGCCGTTGCGCTTTCAGACCGTCACCGGTGCGGGGGCCGACAGCGCGGCGTTGCACCTGATGCCACTGGCGATCGGCATGCCTATCGGCGCGTACTTTGGTGGCCGCCGCACTTCGCTGACGGGCCGCTACAAACCGATCATCCTCACCGGCGCGGCGTTGATGCCGCTGGCAATCCTCGGTATCGCCTTCACGCCGCCGCAGTCGGCCATTCTGACGAGCCTGTTCATGGTCCTCACCGGCATCGCCAGCGGCATGCAGTTTCCGACCTCGCTGGTGGGCACGCAGAACTCGGTGGAGGTTAAAGACATGGGCGTGGCGACCAGCACGACCAACCTGTTTCGGTCATTGGGCGGCGCGGTCGGCGTGGCGACAATGTCGGCACTGCTGCTGGCGATGCTCGCCGGTTCAGGGATTGCCCAGGTCGGCGGCAGTTCGATCCCGGGCGAAGGTTCGGGCAATGTGCTGATGGACAGTCTGCACGCCGCCAGCGGTCCCGCGCTTGAATTGCTGCGCGGGCAGCTGTCGATGACCTTTCAGCACCTGTTGATCACCAGCGCAGCCGTGTCGCTGCTGGGTTTGTCTGCTGCACTGGCGATGCCCAACAACCTGCTGCGCGGGCGGGACGACAAGGACCGCTAAACGAACCTGTCAGGGCGATCAGCCGCTGTAATAACCCACCGCCACCAGGAATGCACCGACCTTGCGCACGTAGGCGTGCTTGTGTTCGATTTTGCTGGTGACCGGGTTGCGCCAGCGGTATTCGTATTCGCCTTCAGACTGTTTCTTGACGAGCTCGAGCATCGGAATGCCGACCGGCTTGCCCTCAGGGTCCTTGACCTTGCTGAAGTCGGTATTCACCAGCCGCAGGTTGGTGCCGTGGGCGACATAGCGTTTGGTGTCGACGTTCACCACGAAGACGTACAGATCGTCTTGCAGAAATCCGCCCTTGAGGTCGTTGATGGCGCGAAGGGTGCCGTCCTTATCCTGCTCCATGGCCCTGGACGCCTTGTCGAGCAACGCCCTCGCCTGCTCCGGCGAAGCGCGCGGCAGGTAGTAACCGACGGCCAGAACCCGATCGCCGATGCGCTGAAAATACACGCGCTTGCGCTCGACCTTACCGTCGCGCCAGTTCTGCCAGCGATACTCGGCCTGCTGAATGCCGGCGCTTTCCGGGGTTTGCAGCACCTGCTTGAAGTTTTTCTGCAGCTCAGGATCGAGCACCGACGATACGTCACGGCCGATCAGTGCCACCGATGGCCCACCACTTGCAAGCATGATCCCCTTGGTATCGGTGACGAAGACATAACGCTCGCCATCGACGAACTCGCCCTGACGGCTGAATTCGGCGAGCGCCTTGTCACCCTGGACGCGGTAACGGGCCACGGCTTTTTCCAGCAGCCCCTTGGCGGCTTCCGCTTCTTGAACTTCGTCGCCCGCTGCCCACCCGTGTCCGATGCTCAGGGCGGCAAGCGCACCAACCAGAAATGTTCTGCATGCGTTTTTTGATAAGACTGCCATCGCCTCGCCCCCCACTCTTATTGGTTATGGGGGGAGCGTAGACGCCAGATTGCAATAGGGCAGCATTCGGCACTTCAATGGGCACCCTGCCTGAATGAGGGCTGAATCACCGTAATCGCAGGGTAAAGCGAGGGTAAACCGCCTGTTCAGCGAAGGTCAGGCGCGGTATAGATACAGGCCAACCGCCACACAGCGCCGTTTTCCCAGGGACCGGCCCGGTGCTGGCAGGTCAGCTGACTGAGAATGCGGGAGACACCGGGTCGCGCAACGCCGGGCTGAAGCGGAGCATGTCGAGAATGCCATCGACCAATCGCTCCGCATCATCCTGCAGCGAGAAGCTTTCCGGCACCAGCAGCCACTGGCCGAGAATGCCGTGTATATAGGCGTGCAGGCAGATCGCCGCGCGTTGCGGATTGATGTCAGCGGGGAGCTGGCCTTGCCGGGAGGCGTTACTGAGTGCCAGTGCGATCCGCTCGTTGGCGTCAAGCCAGACAAACTGCCGTTGTTGCCGCATGTCACACATTTGGTCGGTAAATTCGAATTTATGAAACAGAATTTCATTGATGCGGCGGGTTTTAGGATCGCTGGCAACTTGTTGAAACAAATGAATGAGAAGCTTGCGCGTCCATCCCAGTGGATCAACCTCATCTTCGCTCTCACTCGCTCTTGCCATTTCCTCGAGGGGCTCGTGCAGGCTGTCGAGCATCGCCTGGACCAGATCGGCCTTGTTGCTGAAATGCCAATAGATCGCGCCACGGGTCACGCCAGCCAGGGCCGCAATGTCGGCGAGCGTCGTGCGGGAAACCCCTCGATCATAGAAAGCCTGCTCGGCAGCTTCCAGAATCTGCCTGCGGGTTTCCTGAGCCTCTTCTTTCGTGCGTCGGACCATGGCAGTAAAAACCTCTATGAAAATGCGTCAGGCGCTCTGGTCGAGTGGCCTGAACAGCATGTCGGGCGGCCTTTGTAATGCCTTGTCCCGGATCTACAATCGATGCCCTCGGTGCGCTGGAGTGTCACACTTTTGGGTGTTTACAAACAACCGTGAATGTAAGTATATTCATTAGCATCCTACTTATCCAGCAGGAACCCTTTCCCGCCCCTTTCCACTTTTCATGAGTTCAGGCTCCTGACCCGAGGATCTTCATGCAATTCAAGCCAGCTGTTACCGTTCTGGTCACTGCCGTCGCCCTGGCATCGCTGCTCTCCGGATGCAGCAAGAAGGAAGAAGCGGCCGCAGCACCACCGCCCCCTCAGGTCGGCGTCGTTACTCTGAAAACCCAGGCCTACACCCTGACGTCTGAACTGCCGGGCCGGACCACCGCGTTCCGGATCGCCGAAGTGCGTCCGCAAGTGAACGGCATCATCCTCAAGCGTCTGTTCACCGAAGGTGGAGACGTCAAAGCCGGTCAGCAGCTCTACCAGATCGATCCGGCGATTTACCAGGCCACCCTGGACAGCGCCAAAGCCACCTACGAATCCTCCAACTCCCTCGCTGGCCGCTACAAGCAGCTGATCAACGAGCAAGCGGTCAGCCGTCAGGAATACGACACGGCGGTGGGTTCGGCCCGCGAAGCGAAGGCGGCGGTGCAGACAGCCGAGATCAACCTGCGTTACACCAAGGTCTACGCGCCGATTTCCGGCCGCATTGGTCGTTCGCTGGTGACGGAAGGTGCGCTGGTCAGCAATGGTCAGGCGGATGCGATGGCCACCATTCAGCAGCTCGACCCGATCTACGTCGACGTGATTCAGTCTTCGGCCGACATGCTCAAGCTGCGTCGCGAGCTGGAAAGCGGCAAGCTGCAGAAAGCCGGCGACAACGCCGCCAAGGTCAAGCTGGTGCTGGAAGACGGCAGCCTCTATTCAACTGAAGGCAAGCTCGAGTTCTCCGAAGTGTCGGTCGACCAGACCACCGGTTCCGTGACGCTGCGCGCCGTGTTCCCGAACCCGGACCACACGCTGCTGCCAGGCATGTTCGTGCACGCACGACTGCAATCGGGCGTGGCTGAAAATGCGATTCTGGTTCCACAGCAAGGCGTCACCCGCGACCTGAAAGGCACCCCGACCGCACTGGTGGTGAATGCCGATAACAAGGTCGAGTCCCGGACCCTGGTCGCCAACCGCACTATCGGCAGCGACTGGCTGGTAGAAAAAGGCTTGAGCGCAGGTGATCGCGTGATCACCGAAGGGCTGCAATACGTCAAGCCAGGTGCTGAAGTGAAAGTGGCCGAAGCCACCAACGTCAATGCAGCTAACCCGGCAACTGCCCCGGCAACTGATAAAGCCGCAGGCAGCAAAGGGGAGTAATTCATGTCGAAATTTTTTATCGACCGGCCAATTTTCGCGTGGGTAATTGCCCTCGTGATCATGCTGGTGGGGACGCTTTCGATCCTCAAGCTACCGATCAACCAATACCCGGCCATTGCCCCACCGGCCATCGCAATCCAGGTGACCTACCCGGGCGCGAATGCGCAAACCGTGCAGGACACCGTGGTTCAGGTGATCGAGCAGCAGCTCAACGGTATCGACAACCTGCGTTATGTGTCCTCGGAAAGTAACTCCGACGGCAGCATGACCATCACCGCGACGTTCAACCAGGGGACCAACCCCGACATCGCTCAGGTTCAGGTGCAGAACAAGCTCAACCTGGCCACCCCGCTACTGCCCCAAGAGGTGCAGCAACAGGGTATCCGCGTGACCAAGGCGGTGAAGAACTTCCTGATGGTCGTCGGTCTGGTGTCCGAAGACGGCAGCATGGGCAAGGAAGACTTGTCCAACTACATCGTGTCGAACATGCAGGACCCGATTTCCCGTACCTCCGGTGTGGGTGACTTCCAGGTTTTCGGTGCCCAGTACGCCATGCGTATCTGGCTCGATCCGGCCAAGCTGAACAACTTTCAGCTGACGCCGGTCGACGTCAAGACGGCCATCACTGCCCAAAACGTTCAGGTGTCTTCCGGCCAGATCGGCGGTTTGCCTGCGCTCAAGGGCCAGCAGCTGAACGCCACGATCATCGGTAAAACCCGTCTGCAGACGGCCGAGCAGTTCGGCAACATTCTGTTGAAGGTCAATCAGGACGGTTCGCAGGTTCGTCTCAAAGACGTCGCCAAAGTCGGTCTGGGCGGCGAAAACTACAGCATTGACGCACAGTTCAACGGCAAGGCGGCCTCAGGTCTGGCGATCAAGCTGGCGACCGGTGCCAACGCGCTGGACACCGCCAAGGCGATCCGCGCCACGATTGCCCAGCTGGAGCCGTTCTTTCCGCCTGGCATGAAAGTGGTTTACCCGTACGACACCACGCCAGTGGTTCAGGAATCCATCACCGGTGTGGTTCACACCCTGGGTGAAGCGATCATCCTGGTGTTCCTGGTGATGTACCTGTTCCTGCAGAACTTCCGCGCCACCATCATCACCACGATGACCGTGCCGGTGGTATTGCTGGGTACGTTCGGGATCCTCGCGGCGGCTGGGTTCACCATCAACACGCTGACCATGTTCGGGGTGATTCTCGCCATCGGCTTGCTGGTGGACGATGCCATCGTTGTGGTGGAAAACGTCGAGCGGGTGATGGCGGAGGACAAACTTTCGCCGCGGGACGCCACGATCAAATCCATGGAGCAGATCCAGGGCGCACTGGTCGGTATCGCACTGGTGTTGTGTGCGGTTCTGTTGCCAATGGCGTTCTTCGGCGGCTCCACGGGTGTGATCTACCGGCAGTTCTCGATCACCATCGTTTCGGCGATGGCGCTTTCGGTACTGGTCGCGCTGATCTTCACCCCGGCGTTGTGCTCCACCCTGCTCAAGCCGATCGACCACGAGAAGCACGGGCAGCCGAAACGTGGATTCTTTGGCTGGTTCAACCGTACCTTCGACCGCAGCGTAGTGAGCTACGAGCGTGGCGTCGGCAACATGCTCAAGCACAAGGTTCCGGCCTTTATCGTGTATGCGCTGATTGTCTGCGGCACCATCTGGATGTTCACCCGCATTCCGAGCGCGTTCCTGCCGGAAGAAGACCAGGGCGTTATTTTCGCCCAGGTGCAGACGCCACCGGGCTCCTCGGCTGAACGTACGCAGACCGTCATCGACAACATGCGTAAGTACCTGCTGGAAGAAGAATCGGGCGCGGTCAATTCGGTGTTCACCGTTAACGGCTTCAACTTTGCCGGTCGCGGTCAGAGCTCCGGTCTGGCGTTCATCATGCTGAAACCGTGGGGCGATCGTGATGCCTCCAACAGCGTGTTCGAGCTGGCCAAACGGGCGCAGCAGCACTTCTTCGGTTTCCGCGATGCAATGACCTTCGCGGTCGTACCGCCTGCGGTACTGGAACTGGGTAACGCCACCGGTTTCGACGTGTATTTGCAGGATCAGGGCGGCGTGGGTCACGCCAAGCTGATGGAAGCGCGTAACCAACTGCTGGGCATGGCGGCACAGAGCAAGATTCTGGCGGGCGTGCGTCCGAACGGTCTGAACGATGAGCCGCAGTATCAACTGGTCATCGATGACGAGCGCGCGCAGGCACTGGGTCTGAGTCTGTCGGACATCAACACCACGCTGTCCATCGCGATGGGTGGCAGCTACATCAACGACTTCATCGACCGCGGTCGGGTCAAGAAGGTGTACGTGCAGGGCGATGCCAGTGCGCGGATGAAGCCGGAGGACTTGAAGAAGTGGTACGTGCGCAATACCGCCGGCGAGATGGTGCCTTTTGCCTCGTTCGCCAGCGGAGAGTGGGTATTCGGTTCGCCGAAGCTGTCCCGTTACAACGGTGTGCCGGCCGAGGAAGTGCTGGGTACTCCGGCGCCGGGTTACAGCACCGGTGAAGCGATGGCCGAGATCGAGCAACTGGCGAAGAAATTGCCGGCCGGCGTTGGTCTCTCGTGGACGGGTCTGTCCTATGAAGAGCGTCTGTCCGGTTCCCAGGCTCCGGCGCTGTACGCACTGTCCATTCTGATCGTGTTCCTGTGTCTGGCGGCGCTGTATGAAAGCTGGTCGATTCCGATCGCCGTGCTGCTGGTGATCCCGCTTGGGGTGATCGGTGCGCTGGTTGCAACGAGCCTGCGCGGCCTGTCCAACGACGTGTTCTTCCAGGTAGGGCTCTTGGTGACGGTAGGTCTGGCAGCGAAAAACGCCATTCTGATCGTCGAGTTCGCCAAGGAACTGCATGAGCAGGGCAAGGGCATCGTGGACGCAACCATCGAAGCCTGCCGGATGCGTCTGCGGCCGATCGTGATGACGTCCATGGCGTTCATCCTCGGTGTAGTCCCGCTGGCGATTTCCTCGGGTGCCGGTGCCGGTAGCCAGCATTCGATCGGTACGGGCGTAATCGGCGGTATGATCACCGCGGTTATTCTGGCGATCTTCTGGGTACCGTTGTTCTTCGTTTCGATATCCTCGCTGTTCAAAGGCAAACAGAAACACACTCCACACGATGAGGCTGGCCAATGAGCAAGTCCCTGATCTCGCTGGCGGTCACCGCGTTCATTCTCGGCGGCTGCTCGTTGATCCCCGATTACAAGCAGCCCGCCGCACCGGTGCCGGCTCAGTTCCCGCAAGGTCCGGCGTATTCGCCGGCCCAGGCGGCGAATCAAGCCGCAGCCGAACAGGGCTGGCGTCAGTTTTTCCATGACCCGGCGCTGCAGCAGCTGATTCAGACGTCGCTGCAGAACAACCGTGACCTGCGCGTCGCCGCGCTGAACATCGACGCCTACCGCGCGCAGTACCGCATTCAACGTGCGGACCTGTTCCCGGCCGTCGCAGCCTCGGGCAGCGGCACGCGTCAGCGCGTTCCGGGTGACCTGTCGCAAACGGGCGAATCCAATATCACCAGTCAGTATTCGGTGGGTCTGGGTATCAGTTCCTATGAGCTGGATCTGTTCGGCCGGGTGCGCAGCCTGAGTGAGCAGGCGCTGCAGACCTACTTCGCCGGTGAAGAAGGCCGTCGCAGCACGCAGATCAGCCTGGTCGCCAACGTTGCCAATGCCTACCTGACGTGGGAAGCGGACAAAGAGCTGTTGAAGCTGACCCAGGACACCTTGGGCGCCTTCGAGGAAAGCCTGCGTCTCACTTCCCGCAGCAGCGAAGTGGGCGTGGCCTCGGCGCTGGATCTGGCGCAGTCGCGCACCTCCGTCGAAAGCGCCCGCGTCAAGCTGGCTCAGTATCAGCGGCTGGTCGCCCAGGACGAAAACAACCTGGTGCTGTTGTTGGGCACCAGTCTGCCAGCCAACCTGCCCGCCTCGAAACCGTTGAGCGCTGACATGCTCAACGAGATGCCAGCAGGTCTGCCGTCGGAATTGCTGCAGCGTCGTCCGGACATTCTGCAGGCCGAATACAGCCTGAAAGCCGCCAACGCCAACATCGGCGCGGCACGTGCCGCGTTCTTCCCGAGCATCAGCCTCACGGCCAGTGCCGGTACGGCGAGCGGCGATTTGAGCGGCCTGTTCAAGGGCGGTTCGGGGACGTGGTTGTTCGAGCCGACGATCAATCTGCCGATCTTCAACGCAGGCAGTCTGCGCGCAAGCCTCGACTACTCGAAGATCCAGAAAGACATCGGCGTCGCCAACTACGAGAAGGCGATTCAGACGGCGTTCCAGGAAGTCTCCGACGGTCTGGCCGCGCGCAAGACCTACACCGATCAGCTCAAGGCGCAGACGGACTTCGTCAACGCCAACCAGGACTACTACCGTCTGGCCGAGCGTCGCTACCGCATCGGGATCGACAGCAACCTGACCTTCCTCGACGCTCAGCGTCAGTTGTTCAACGCGCAACAGTCGTTGATCACCGATCGCCTGTCCCAACTCAGCAGCGAGGTCAATTTGTACCGCGCCCTGGGCGGCGGCTGGTACGAACAGACCCCGACCGGCGAGCGTCAGCCGACCGCGGGCGATGTGCCGTCCACCCGCTTGTTCTGATCCAGCGCGTATAAAAAAACCCACCGATTGGTGGGTTTTTTTGGCTGTCACCACGGCTTTTTCAAGCCGTAGGCGAGCAGCGAGCAGACGTCACGCCAGCAAAAATTCCGTCACGCGCAGGGCGAAGACTTCACCCAACTCGACGCTGGAGAGGTGCGCGGCGTAATAGTCGGAGAGCTCGCTGCCGTGGATGTGGTTCTGCAGAAAATGCCCGTCCGCCACCGTCGTGACGCCGTCATGGCTGCCGCAGATGATCAGCGTGGGTACGGTGATCGAACCGACTTCCTTGCGCAGATCGGCATCCCGGACGGCCGCGCAGCAGGCGGCGTAACCCAACGGGGAAGTTGTCGCCAGTACGTCGGTGATGGGCGTGACTTTGTCGGGGTGCTGACTGGCAAAGCCGGGGGTAAACCAACGCCCTATGGCGCCAGCGCCCATTTCAGTCATTGCCCGCGCACCGTCCTTCTCCACCTGCGCGATGCGCGGTGCCCAGGTTTCCGTGTCGCCGATCTTCGCGGCGGTGTTGCACAGAACCAGCTTGTGCAGCCGGTCGTTGGCATGGATGCCCAGCCACTGACCGATCAGGCCGCCCATGGACAATCCGCAAAAATGCGCGCGGTCGATGTTCAATGCATCGAGCAGCGCCAGCACGTCGCGTCCCAGTTGCGAGAGGGTGTAAGGCCCCTGGGTGACCAGGGACTGGCCGTGGCCGCGTGTGTCGTAACGCACGACGCGGAATGACTTGCTCAGCGCCGGGATCTGCGCGTCCCACATATGCAGGTCGGTGCCCAGTGAGTTGGACAGCATCAGCACCGGCGCATCCACCGGGCCGTCAATTTCATAATGCAGCTCACCGTCTTCGAGTTGTACGAACGCCATGGCAGTCGCTCCGTGAAACACGTGGAATGAGTGTGATCAATAGGGACAGCACGCGCCCGGCAAGGACGCGCGCCTCAAGATCCGGGGATCAGTGATCTTCGTGCAAGTAAGCCGGCTTCTTCGGCAGTCGCAGGCTGAACAGAAAAGCAATCGCCATCATCGCGGTGACGTACCAGTAGAAGGTGTTTTCCATGCCCATGTTCTTCAGGCCCAGGGCCACGTATTCAGCCGAGCCACCGAAGATCGCGTTAGCCACGGCGTAGGCCAGACCAACGCCCAGCGCACGAACCTGAACGGGGAACATCTCGGCTTTCACCAGGCCGCTGATGGAGGTGTAGAAACTGACGATGGCCAGCGCCAGGGTGATCAGCACGAACGCGATGATCGGGCTGGTGGTGGTTTTCAGGGTCAGCAGCAGCGGCACCGTGCACAGCGTGCCCAGCCCGCCGAACCACAGCATCGAAGCGCGACGGCCGATCTTGTCAGCGAGCATGCCGAACACCGGCTGCATGCACATGTACAGGAACAGTGCGCCGGTCATGATGTAGCTCGCGACCTTGGCGTCCATGTGCACGGTGTTGACCAGGTATTTCTGCATATACGTGGTGAAGGTGTAGAAAATCAGCGAGCCGCCGGCGGTGTAGCCGAGCACGGTGATGAACGCCGCTTTGTGATCGCGAAACAACGCAGACACGCTGCCCGCGTCTTTGTTCTGGCGGACTTCGGCGGTGGTGGTCTCTTTCAGCGACCGGCGCAGCACCAGCGAAATCACCGCCGCCACCGCACCGACCACGAACGGAATCCGCCAGCCGTAGGCTTTCAGCTCATCGGCACTGAGAAACTGCTGCAGAATGACCACGGTCAGCACGGCCAACAGCTGGCCGCCAATCAGCGTCACGTACTGAAACGAAGCGAAAAACCCGCGCTGCCCCCGCAACGCGACTTCGCTCATGTACGTGGCGGTGGTGCCGTACTCACCACCCACCGACAGGCCTTGAAACAGGCGCGCCATCAACAGCAGAAACGGCGCCCAGGCACCGATCGATGCATAGGTGGGAAGACAGGCAATGACCAGCGAGCCCGCACACATCATCAGCACGGAAATCATCATCGAGTTCTTGCGTCCGTGCTTGTCGGCCACGCGACCGAACAGCCAGCCGCCGATAGGCCGCATCAGGAAGCCAGCAGCAAAAACACCCGCTGTATTGAGCAATTGAACGGTCGGGTCATCGGAAGGAAAGAACGCAGGCGCGAAATAGATGGCGCAGAAGGCGTAGACGTAGAAGTCGAACCATTCGACGAGGTTGCCCGATGAAGCCCCGACGATGGCGAAGATCCGCTTGCGCCGTTCTTCGCCGGTGTAGTGAGTCGTTGTCATTATTATCTCCCCAGGTGTTAGTAAGGTCAGCCAGTCTAAGACATAACCTGCAACATTTAGACTTAAGCAGTAACGTTTCGACATCACAAGGACAACCACCCGAGTCAGCAAGTTGCTCCTTTCGTGGAAGCAACCGATGACTCGGGTGGCTGAGTTGCGGGACTGCCGTTTAGCGCGCTATCGCGAGGGCCAGCCCCTGCCCCACACCGACGCACATTGTTGCCAGCGCTTTGCTGCCGCCGGTTTTCTCCAATTGATGCAAGGCCGTCAGCACCAGACGCGCGCCGCTCATGCCCAGCGGATGCCCCAGCGAGATCGAGCCGCCGTTGGGATTGACCTTCGGCGAGTCGTCGGCGATACCCAGCTCACGCATGACCGCCAAGCCTTGGCTGGCGAAGGCCTCGTTGAGTTCGATGACGTCGAAATCACTGACCGCCATCCCCAGCCGTCCAAGCAGTTTGCGCACCGCCGGCACCGGGCCGATGCCCATGACGCGTGGCTCCACGCCGGCACTGGCCATGCCCAACACGCGGGCGCGGGGCGTCAGGCCGTGTTTCTTCACGGCTTCGGCGGACGCCAGAATCATCGCCGCCGCGCCGTCGTTCAGCCCCGCTGCGTTGCCGGCCGTGACCGTTTTGCCAGGGCCGTTGACCGGCTTGAGCTTGCCGAGTGCCTCAAGGCTGGTGTCGGCACGGGGGTGCTCGTCGGTGTCGACGACGGTCTCGCCTTTCTTGTGGGCGACCCACACGGGCACGATTTCTTCGGCGAAGAAGCCCGCAGCCTGAGCCGCGGCCGTGCGTTGCTGGCTGCGCAGGGCGAACGCGTCCTGATCCTCCCGAGAGATGCCGAAATCCTCAGCGACGTTGTCGCCGGTCTGCGGCATGCTTTCAACGCCGTACCGGTCCTTCATCTGCGGATTGACGAAACGCCAGCCCAAGGTGGTGTCTTCCAGCTTTTGGGTGCGGCCGAATGCTGTGTCGGCCTTGCCCATCACGAACGGCGCGCGTGACATGGACTCGACGCCGCCGGCGATGGCCAGCTCCATTTCACCGCAGGCGATGGCGCGGAACGCAGAACCCACCGCGTCCAGGCCCGAAGCGCACAGGCGATTGAGGGTCACGCCCGGCACGCTCGCCGGCAACCCCCCCAACACCGCCGCCATACGGGCGACGTTACGGTTGTCCTCACCGGCCTGATTGGCGCAGCCAAGGAACACTTCGTCCAGCTCATCCCAGTTGACCGACGGGTTGCGCGCCATCAGGGCCTTGATCGGCAACGCTGCCAGATCATCCGCCCGAACGCTCGCCAGGGCGCCACCAAAACGGCCAATGGGGGTACGAATCGCGTCACAGATAAAGACGTCACGCATCATGCTTCTCCCGGCGTTTGACCATGGGCGGCAGCGGTCCGCGCTTCCAGATCACGCAGCGCGTTCAGTTCGTACTCGCTAGGCGCATCGGAATTCGCGACGGTGTCGGCAAAACGCACGTCCCAACCGGTGGCGGCGATCACCTGCTCGCGGGTCACGCCCGGGTGCAGCGTGGTCACGACGAATTCGTGGGTGCCCGCCTCCGGCTCCATGATGCACAGGTCAGTGATAATGCCAACCGGCCCGGCCCCCGGCAGGCCGAGGCGCTTGCGGGCGTCGCCGCCTTCGCCGTGGCCGACTGAGGTCAGGAAGTCCAGCTTGTTAACGAACGTCCGCGGCGACTGCTTGAGGATGATCAGCACTTCTTTGGCCGACCCGGCGATTTCCGGCGCGCCCCCCGCCCCCGGCAGGCGCACTTTCGGGTGGTGGTAGTCGCCGACCACCGTTGTGTTGATATTGCCGAACCGGTCGACCTGAGCCGCGCCGAGGAACCCGACATCGACACGGCCGCCCTGCAACCAGTAACGGAAGATTTCGCTGGTGGACACCACGGTGTCAGCGGTTTCCGCCAGTTCGCCGTCACCGATGGACAGCGGCAGCACATCAGGCTTGGCACCGATGGGCCCTGATTCATAAATCAGCACCACGTCAGGCGATGACGTCAGGCGCGCCAGATTGGCCGCTTTGGAGGGCAGACCAATGCCGACAAAGCACACGGCGCCATTTTTCAACCGACGTGCGGCGGCGACGGTCATCATTTCGCTGGTGGAATAGGTCATTGGGTAGCCTCCGCCACGTGGGCCAGCTTGTGCTTGAACTCACCGAAGTCGCGAGTGCCATGGATGTACTCGTCAATCCAGGCGGTAAACGCCTCACGGTCGCGGGCGATGGCGTCCCACGCCTGATAGAAACGGTTGTCGCGTTCGTAGTAGCCGTGGGCGTAGGAAGGATGAGCGCCCCCCGGCACAAGGCAGACAGCACTGAGCGCCCAGGTTGGCAGCACGCAAGCGTTCATCGGTGCCTTGAGGTCATCGACGATTTCCTCGACCGTAACGATGCAGCGCCTGGCCGCCAGCGCTGCCTCTTTCTGCACGCCAAGGATGCCCCACAGCAGCACGTTACCTTTGCGATCGGCTTTTTGAGCATGGATAACAGTGACGTCAGGACGTACCGCCGGCACCGCCGCCAGCACTTCGCCGGTGAATGGGCACGTCACGGATTTGATCAGCGGGTTGACCTTCGGCAAGTCGGAGCCGGCATACGCACGCAGCACCGCGAAAGGCAGGCCCGACGCCCCCGCCACGTAGGCGTTGGCAAGGTCGGCATGGCTGTGTTCTTCAATCTCCAGGGGTTGCGGCCATTGCCGTTCGACCGCATCGCGAAGCCGATGCAACGAGCCGACGCCCGGATTGCCGCCCCACGAGAAAATCAGCCGTTTCGCACAGCCTGCGCCGATCAATTGGTCATAGATTAAGTCGGGAGTCATGCGCACCAGCGTCAGGTCTTTCTTCTTCTGACGAATGAGCTCGTGGCCCGCCGCGGTAGGAATCAGGTGGGTGAAGCCTTCCAGCGCAACGGTGTCGCCATCGTTGACGAATTGCGTCACCGCTTCGTGAAGGGAAAGAATTGCAGCCATGAGGTGCTCCAGGTTCACACTTGGTTACCGTGTCTCGACAGAGGCGGCGTTGCAAATGAGGTTATGCCTGGGGCCGAAGCGGAACAATCCGATAATCGACTAAGTGTTTGATCACCGAACGGAGAGTGGTGATTGCGAGCCGGCTGCGTGTGTCCGGCCCTTTAAGCATCAGGTAAAGAGCTGCGTGCTGAGGTCACGGCTGGCATCCAGCATGATGGGCAAGAACTTCTGCTCCAGCTCGTTACGCGTTACCCGACCGGCGCTGGTGCTGACATTGAGCGCCGCGAGCACCTGACCCGATGCGTCGTAGACCGGCACCGCGATGGAACGCAAACCCTGCTCGAGTTCCTGGTCGACAATACACCAGCCCTGTTGTCGCACTTGCTGCAGGCATTCGAGCAAGGCTTCGGGAGTGCGCAAGGTGCGGCTGGTTTTGGGTTGCAGGTCGACATGGTCGAGGTATTCCTGCAACGACACATCGTCCAGCGCCGCCAGCAGGATCCTTCCCATGGACGTGCAGTACGCCGGCAAACGCCCACCCACTGCCAGGTCCACGGAGATCAATCGCTGAGTCGTGGCGGAGCGGGCTATATAAAGAATGTCGTCGCCTTCCAGTGTGGCCATGTTGCAGGCCTCGTGCAGCTGATCACTCATGCGATCCAGATATGGCTGCGACGAGACCGCCAGGGGTGTCGAGGACAAATAGGCATGGCCGAGGGTCAGCACTTTCGGCAGCAGCGAGTACGTGCGGCCGTCAGTGGTGGCGTAACCCAGCTTGATCAGTGTGTGCAGGCAGCGACGAACTGCTGCTCTGGGGATTTCCGTGCGGTGGCTGATCTGCGCGATGGTCAGGTGCCGCTTGCGCTCTTGAAATGCATGGATGACGGCCAACCCTCGCGCCAGAGAGGTCATGAAGTCAGGATCACCGGTGAGCGCCTGAATCCTTTTAGCGGGGGACGCAACAATCGGCGGCGCAAGTGACGTGAAAGAATTACGCAATTGATCGTTCATGCTGGCACCGTTCGTCGTGGCCGCGAAAGCCTTGTAGAACGCCACTCTCGCCTGTTTTGGAACCCACGGCAAGCCAGCTTTGTGCGATTATCGAACGAGTGGGCGATAATCGCAATTGACCGGCCGTACGGTTGCTTATACCTTTCACCTGCCATATGAGGCTTCTTTGGATTACTGGTCAGGTACCCACTGAGAAGTCCCAGGCACGGCCTTGCTAACCCAAGGCCGTTTTTGTCTCTGCCTTTCGCATTTATGTGTAAGCGCATAAATACACATCGGCTGTTCGCGGTTTCATAACCCGTGAATTTACGTCGCCAGAAAACTGCCTGTAGCGTTAAACATTTGACTCACCAAGTTACGTCATAAATCGGACTGGGCAACTTAGGAACCTTCGTACATCAAAAAGGTATAAATCCTCAGTTGTCCGACTGCGACAGTCTCGACAGTTGACTCGCCTGCGCATCTTCGCGATAGTGGCCGTCATTGAGGCCCAATACCGCTACCGCGCTGTTTAATCCACCGCCTTATCCGGCATGGATCCAAACTCACGCAGGCATTGCTCGACTCGATCGCAATGTTCAGCGACGGCAGGCCAATACCTTGGTCATTTGCCATCCTGCAGGCAATCAATAAAGAATGTTGCTACGACAGTTTTTTCATTCTGGTGCACGTAGCCGCCCTTGCTTGAAGTGTTAATCATCCTGCGCAGCGCCCCTGCCCGATGAGTATTCCTGATCCGATACATTGCGATCGTCAGGTGCGACACTTCCAGACTCGGCGTCATCACCGGGATTACATTCGACTCGATCAGGTATTAACGTGACCAAAGATGAACTGCGCGCAGAACTAGAGCGCCAGGAACAACGTTACAAAGAAGTGTACGGCGGCGAAGTGACAACATACGCCGCCCAGCCCGAGCCAGAGCGCAAGCCCTGGCGCAAACGGGCCAGCCTGCTTGACCAGGCGTTCAAGCAAGAGCTGCAGAAGATGGAAGAAGAACTCAAGGAAGAGCCTTGAGTCGCCCGCTTGCCGGTCGCTGACTCAAACAGCCGACGGCAAGCGTTTCAAGTGCCTTAACGCCAGGTTTTACAGACTCGTCTATGGTTCAGGGATGCTTCGCACGCTCCTTCACGACAGGAAGTCAACGGGCTGGCAGGACAGAAATTTCGTCGCAGGCTGCTACCAATGAGCAGCGCGCCTATCGCGCAGTTTTTTTTCTGTCATAATCCCGCCCCCTTAAGACCGGGTCAGAAAACCTTCCATGATCGATTTATTCAGCGGACTGGATGCTTGGGTGATTGTGAGCTTGTTGCTCGCCCTGGCGTTTGTCCTCACCTTCGAGTTCATCAACGGCTTTCATGACACCGCCAACGCGGTGGCGACAGTCATTTACACCAAGGCCATGCCGCCTCATCTGGCGGTATTTTTCTCGGGTGTGTTCAATTTTCTCGGGGTGCTCCTGGGTGGCGTCGGCGTGGCGTATGCCATCGTCCATCTGCTGCCGGTCGAGTTGTTGATCAACGTCAACACCGGTCACGGTCTGGCCATGGTGTTTTCGCTGCTGGCGGCGGCCATTACCTGGAACCTCGGCACCTGGTATTTTGGTATCCCGGCATCCAGCTCCCACACGCTGATCGGGTCGATTCTGGGTGTAGGCCTGGCCAATGCGCTGATCAATAACATTCCGCTGGGCGAAGGCGTTAACTGGCAAAAAGCGATCGATATCGGCGCTTCGCTGGTGTTCTCGCCATTGGCCGGCTTCATCGTGGCAGGTCTGGTACTGCTGGGGCTCAAGGCCTGGCGTCCCCTGTCCAAAATGCACAAGACCCCGGAACAGCGCCGCAAGCTCGACGACAAAAAGCATCCTCCTTTCTGGAATCGCCTGGTTCTGGTGATTTCGGCGATGGCGGTGAGCTTTGTTCACGGCTCCAACGATGGTCAGAAAGGCATCGGCCTGATCATGCTGGTGCTGATCGGTATCGTCCCGGCGCAGTTCGTGCTCGACCTCAGCACCACGACCTACCAGATCGAACGCACCCGCGACGCGACCCAGCACCTGAGCCAGTTTTACCAGCGCAATAACGCGACGCTGGGCGAGTACCTGGCATTGGGCAAATCGGCGGCCGGCGACCTGCCCGAGCGTTTCAGCTGCAACCCTGAGCAAACCGAGCCGACCATTGATGCGCTGTTGAGCAACCTCAAGGGCGTCAACGACTACCACAGCCTCGCACCGGAGCGTCGCATCGAAGTGCGTCGCTACTTACTGTGCCTGGACGACACGGCACGCAAAGTCGGCAAGCTGCCGGCCCTGGATGCCCGTGAAAAATCGGATCTGGAGAAACTGCGCAAGGACCTGACCGCGACCACTGAATACGCGCCGTTCTGGGTCATCTTCGCCGTTGCATTGGCGCTGGGCATCGGCACCATGGTCGGCTGGAAACGCGTCGTGCTGACCATCGGCGAGAAGATCGGCAAGCAAGGCATGACCTACGCTCAGGGCATGTCTGCACAGATCACCACCGCGAGCGCCATCGCGCTGGCCAACGTGTTCAGCCTGCCGGTTTCAACGACTCACATCCTGTCGTCCGGCGTTGCCGGGACCATGGTGGCGAACAAGAGCGGCCTGCAGGGCGGGACAGTTCGCAACATACTGCTGGCATGGGTGTTGACGCTGCCCGCCACTGTCGCGCTGTCGGCAGGCTTGTTCTGGCTGGCGTCCAAAGCGCTGGCCTGACCTGACTGCACCGGCCGTTCTGAAAAAGCCCATTCATTGAATGGGCTTTTTTGTGGGCGCTGGATCATAGGCGCATTCATCGGAATGAGCCGGCGCGCGAAGGCCTAGCGGCGTTTTTTGCTACCGCCGAGCAAAGAACCCATCAATCCCCGCACCAGTTCGCGACCGATCTGGGTGGCGGCCTGGCGCATCGCACTTTTGACCGCCTGCCCCGCCAGCCCGCCCAGAAATCCACCGGCCATGTCGGCAAAGCCGCCTTCTGACTTTTCTTCAGCGGCAGGTTTGTGTGCGGGATCTACCGATGCACCTTTGCGCGCCAGCAGCATTTCATACGCCGATTCGCGATCCACGGGTTTGTCGTAGCGACCGGCCAGTGGCGACCGGGCGATCAGCGCGGCGCGTTCGGCCTGGGTCAACGGCCCAATCCGAGATTGCGGCGGCGCGACCAGCACACGCTGGACGATCTCGGGCGTGCCCTTTTCCTGCAGCGTGCCCACCAGCGCCTCGCCGATGCCCAACTCCGTCAGCACCGAGAGCGCATCAAACCCGGGATTGGGGCGAAAACCGTCCGCAACGGCTTTCAGCGATCGTTGCTCCTTGCTGGTGAACGCGCGCAGGCCGTGCTGAATGCGCAAACCGAGCTGCGCCAGAATGGAGTCCGGCAGATCCCCCGGCGACTGAGTGACGAAATACACGCCAACGCCTTTCGAGCGAATCAGCCGCACCACTTGTTCCAGCCGCTCCTGCAGCGCTTTCGGCGTATCCGCAAACAGCAAATGCGCCTCGTCGAAGAACAGCGCCAGCAATGGCTTATCGGCATCGCCGCGCTCGGGCAACTGCTCGAACAGCTCCGCCAGCAGCCACAGCAGGAAGGTGGCATAGACCTTCGGCGACTCGTGCACCAGCCGGCTGGCATCAAGCAGATGAATTTGCCCGCGGCCGTCGCTTGCGGGCTGCAGAAGGTCTTCCAGCTGCAGCGCCGGCTCGCCAAACAGCGCCTCCGCGCCCTGCTGCTCAAGGACCGCCAGCCGACGTAACAGCGCCTGGCTCGAGCCTGTGGTCATCAAGGCGCTGTCATCCCCGAGCACGTCGGGGTTGTCACGCAGATGGTTGAGCAGCGCTTTGAGGTCCTTGATGTCCAGCAACAACAGACCTTCCCGATCCGCCACCTTGAATGCGGCGTAGAGCGCCGACTGCTGGCTGTCCGTCAATTCCAGCAAACTTCCCAGCAGCAGCGGCCCCATTTCCGACAGGGTCGTGCGCAACGGATGGCCCGTTTCACCGTGCACATCCCACAGCGTCACCGGATAACCCTGAGGTTTATGGTGCAACCAGGGCATGCCGGCGATGCGCTCGGCGATCTTGCCTTGGGGCTCACCCGCAGCACCGAGCCCGCAGAGATCACCCTTGATGTCCGCCGCGAACACCGCCACGCCAGCATCGCTGAACACCTCCGCCAGACGCTGCAAGGTGACGGTTTTCCCGGTACCGGTCGCGCCGGCCACCAATCCGTGACGATTGGCCAGACGCATCGCCTGCCCGACCGGCTGGCCCGTCAGGTCAGCGCCAATAAAAATCTGTTGTGAGTCAGGCATTCGTTCACCCAAGCGTCGCATTTGATATTCCCGAGGGGACTGCGGCGACAGCCCGACTGGACCGGCGCCTCTGATCAGCCCTCAGGCCACCTCCCTACTCTAGCGCAAGCGGCGTAACGCTCGTCCATTGGCCTAGGCTCAGGCATGGGTGCGACGTTCTGCAACCGAACATCTGTATGTGTGGACGGTCAACCAGAAGGACCGATCAATGGACGGAGACATCCTGTGCATATCGCTGACATGACCATGTTCTACGCCCCTGCCAGCGGTGGCGTGCGCACGTATCTGGACGCTAAACACCGTCGCCTCGCGCTTTACCCGGGCGTGCGCCACAGCCTGCTGATTCCCGGGCCGCAAAGCAGTCATGAGGACGGCGTGTACCGGGTGCCGGCGCCGCCCGTGCCTTTTGGCAACGGCTATCGGTTCCCGCTGCGCGTCGGTCCCTGGCGAGATGCCCTGCGAAGCCTGCGGCCAGACCTCATTGAAGTCGGCGATCCTTACCTGACGGCCTGGGCGGCACTGGATGCCCGGCGCCAACTGGACGTGCCGGTAATTGGCTTCTACCACTCCGATTTGCCGCTGCTGGTGAGCAACCGCATCGGCACCTGGCTGGGCGCCAACGTCGAGAATTACGTGAGCAAGCTCTACGGCAACTTTGACCGGGTGCTGGCGCCGAGCGCCGCGATGGCGGAGAAGCTGACCCGCTTGGGCGTGAAGAACGTTCATGTGCAGCCGTTGGGGGTTGATCTGCAGACCTTTCATCCCTCTCGCCGAGATTCGGGCCTCAAGGCCGAACTGGGCCTGACAGAAGACACACACCTGCTTATCTTCGCCGGCCGTGGGTCGAAAGAGAAAAACCTGACCGTTCTCCTCGATTGCATGAAGGCGCTGGGCGCGAGTTATCACCTGTTGCTGGTGGGCTCCCATATGCCAACCAGCGTGCCGACAAACGTGACGGTTGTGGATAAATTCCGCCCTGCCGCCGAGGTCTCGCGTCTGCTGGCAAGCGCTGATGCGCTGGTGCATGCCGGGGATCAAGAGACCTTCGGCCTGGTGGTGATCGAAGCCATGGCCAGCGGGATCCCGGTGGTCGCCGTGGATGCCGGCGCGTTCGGCGAAATCATCCCAGAGCACTGCGGCCTGCTGTGCGAACCCAATCACCCGCTGGCCATGGCGGCCGCCGTGCGTCAGTTGTTTGCCGAAAATGCAGCACGCCGAGGCGCGAATGCGCGGCGTCATGTCGAGGGGCACTACGCGTGGGACACTGTCGTCGCCGGCTTGCTCGGCCATTACCACGCAGTGCTCGGCGCCCACCAGCCGGGGTATGCCCATGGCTGATCACATGGCGAACACGCCACGCAGCGTCATGCTGGTCCTTCACGACGTGGCACCCCAGACCTGGCCGGATTATCGCCCGTTTGTGGAAGCCGTCGATGCGCTGGGAAACGTGCCCATTACCTGGCTGGTGGTGCCGGACTTCCACAAGCACGGCCCGATCGATGCCAACCCGGATTTCCAGCGGTTGATGCACGACCGTCTTGGACGGGGCGATGAACTGGCGCTGCACGGTTATTACCATTGCGACGACAGCCCTGCCCCGCGCACGCCGCAGGACTTTTTCATGCGCCGCATTTACACCTGGGAAGGCGAGTTTTACACCCTCAACGAGCAGCAGGCGATGGAGCGACTCGAAGCCGGCATGGAAGTGTTCCGGCGCAACGACTGGCCGCTTCACGGGTTCGTTGCACCGGCCTGGCTGATGAGCGAAGGCACGCGCGATGCCCTGCGAAAATTGCCGTTGGACTACACAAGTGATGCCCAACACTTGTATCGTCTGCCGGACTTTTCCGAGATCGATGCACCCGGCATCGTCTGGAGCGCTCGCAGCGCCTGGCGCCGGGGCGTATCAAAAATCGTCAGCAACCACCGTGAGGCTCAATTGCACAACGCCGCAACTATTCGTCTGGGTCTGCACCCTGTGGACATGCGCCACGACTTCTCCCGTCTTTATTGGCTGCAAGCCCTGGAGCGCCTGCTGAACGACGGCCGCACGCCGACGAGCAAATTTGCCTGGCTACAGGGCCTGAATGCCGCCAGGTCTGCGGCGTGAGGCGACTTGGCTGGCTTGCAGCAGCACTGATACTCGCCCTGCTGATTCCGTTTTTCATGGGCGGGGCGGACATGTTTCATCGCCTGCGCAATTTCCCGGTAATGCTCCTGATCGGCATGTTCGGCATGGTATTGGTGGGCTGGTGCATGAACACCATGCGCCTGCGCCTGTTACTCGGCGACGCCGCCACTGGGCTCGGCATGCGCAAGAGCCTTGCCGTGGTCATGGCGACCGAGTTTGCCTACTGCGCGACACCCGGTGGCAGCGGCGCGCCTCTGACGCTGGTGGCACTGCTCTCGCGCAGCGGCATCGGCCCGGCGAAGAGCACAGCGGCTTTCGCCACTGACCAGTTGATGGATCTGGTGTTTTTCCTGCTCGCACTTATCGGCATCCTGATTTACGCGGTATTCCACCAACTCAGCGAAAACCTTGAATGGATGCTCATTGCCAGCGCCCTGCTGATCGGCGCCGGGCTTTGCGCCTGCGCCGGTTTCGCGCGGTATCACCGACGCATCATTCTGTTCAACGGTCGGGTGCTCAAACGTCTGAAACGCAAGAACACCACGCGTATTCGCTGGGCGCGCAAGCTGTTGCATTTTCGCGACGCGCTGGCGGAAACCTGGAAGATGCCCCATCGCATACTGCTGCAAGTGTTTGCGCTGACCTGCGTGCACTGGAGTCTGCGTTACAGCGTGCTGTATCTGGCGTTGCAAGGGTTGGGCGTGAATATCGACTGGGCGTGGACGTTTCTGGTGCAGATGCTCTCGCTGAGCGCCGGGCAGTTCAGCCTCTCGCCGGGCGGTGCGGGAGCTGCGGAGTTGACGTCGGCGGCCTTGTTGGCGCCGATGATGGGCAAGTCGACGGCAGCGGCGGCGATCCTTATCTGGCGGATCGTCACCTATTACTTCTATCTGGTCGCAGGCGGTCCGGTGTTTCTGTTGATGGTCGGGCGCCCACTTTTAAACAAGCTACTGCGGATCAAGACTGTCTGATTCGTTTTGCTGTTTGGCAGACGTCAGTTCTTTCCATAACGCTTGCGCCCCCTCGAAGTCCGTGCCGTCTTCCGGCGACATTGCGTCGACGTCGTAACGGCTCAGGCACCCCTCGCCAAGGGTCGGCGGGGCTTTGGATGTGGCTTTGTCGAGGGGGTCGCTCATGTGGTTCCGCCTGTCTCGCCGCAGAAGCCTGAGTGTTCGCACACCATCATGGTGAAGTGAGCCGCTGAAACTTCAGCGGGCTCCCCAAACCGCTTAGACACTGCTTAATCAAAGACCACTGTCTTGTTGTCATGCACCAGCACGCGGTCTTCCAGGTGCGCGCGCAGCCCGCGAGCGAGCACCATTTTCTCCACGTCGCGACCGAAACGCACCATGTTCTCGATGCTGTCGCGATGGCTTACGCGCACCACGTCCTGCTCGATGATCGGACCGGCGTCCAGCTCTTCAGTCACATAGTGGCAAGTAGCACCGATCAGTTTCACGCCGCGCAGCGACGCTTGGTGATACGGCTTGGCGCCGACAAACGAAGGCAGGAAGCTGTGGTGAATATTGATGACCTGATGCGCGTATTCCCGGCACAGTTGCGGCGGCAGAATCTGCATGTAACGCGCCAGCACAACAACGTCGGCTTCGTGGTGTTTGACCAGACGCGAGACTTCGGCGAACGCCGGCTCTTTGTCTTTCGGATCAACCGGCACATGGTAATAAGGAATGTTGTGCCACTCGACCATGCTCCGCAGGTCCTGGTGGTTGGAAATCACGCAGGCGATTTCGCAGTGCAATTCATCGCTGTGCCAGCGGTGCAACAGGTCGGCCAGGCAGTGGGATTCCCGGCTTGCCATGAGCACGACGCGTTTTTTCTGCGCGGAATCGGTAATCCGCCAGTCCATCGAAAACTCTTCGGCGATAGGCGCAAAGGCTTGGCGGAAACCTTCGAGTTCGAAAGGCAGGGAATCGGCGCGGATTTCATGACGCATGAAAAACCAGCCGCTGAGACTGTCAGAGTGATGACTCGCTTCGGTAATCCAGCCGTTGTGCGAGGCCAGAAAGTTACTGACCTTGGCAACGATACCGACACGGTCCGGGCAAGCAATCACCAGACGAAAAGTGCGCATGTGAAAAACTCCAGAACTTCGCAAAGGCCGCCATTCTAGCGATTACCTGAGGACTGTGCAGTACCCGTATGCCGCTCATTTCAGGCGGCAAAAAAGCGCACCCTGCGGGGGTTAATGCATAAGTGCCAGACCGGTTCATCGGCGACGGAAATTCGACGCCAGATACTTCGCTGGAACTGCACCACGAGGGGCGTTCTATAACGCAACATGTGTATCTAAATCGAGCGTATGTCTGCGGCTATTTCAAAATGCTACGGATAAAACTTTTCTTAAATGTTTACTTGCGCAAACACTCTGATTATTATGCGCCCATCGCATCTTGCCCATCACAACATAGGTAACCCCCATGTCATTGATCAACGAATACCGCGCAACAGAAGAAGCCATCAAAGAATTGCAAGCCCGCCTGCAAAATCTGCAACAAGACGACAAACTGCAGAAAGAACTTGAGTTCGAAGGCAAACTGCGCACGTTGATGGGCGAATATCAGAAATCCCTGCGCGACATCATCGCGCTGTTGGATCCAGAGTCCAAAATGAAGGCGCCACGTGGCGCTGCTGTAAAGCCGGTTGGCACCAAGCGCGCTCGCAAGGTCAAGCAATACAAGAACCCGCACAACGGTGAAATCATCGAAACCAAAGGCGGCAACCACAAGACGTTGAAAGAGTGGAAAGCCAAGTGGGGCGGCGACGAGGTTGAAGGCTGGGCAACTCTGCTGGGTTAATTCCCGGGTGTAGAGTCAGTCGTCGCACTGAAACGTCCGACCCCAAAAAAACGCCAACTGATGCTGGCGTTTTTTATTGCCTGCCATTAATCCAGCCTGGCTTAAAGCGCCAGACGCTGTTTCAACATCAGAGAGTATTCCTGCCATTGAGCGAGCACCTTGAGTTGCTCGGGCGTGGCCTTCAGTGAGAGCTCGATCAGCGCACGGCTGAATGCCTTGAGCGTATTCGGCGCGCCGGCCTGAGGATCGCTCAGGCGCAACTGACAAAACGCCAGCCAGCGCTGTTGCTCTGCAACGCTCAGGGTTTCAGCAAAGTTGCGGGCGCGATAGCGGAATAACAACTCGGGCAGTCGATGATCATCGAACGGCCAGACATCGGTAGCCAGTTGCTGCGGCTCGGCAGTTCGCACCTGCTCGCAGAGACGACGGTCCCGGTCATTGATGAAGCCGTCGTATAACTGCTGTTCCGGATCTTCACTGGCAGCGAAGTTGTCGTTGGCGTACACGCTTTTCAACTTGTCCTGCCAGATCGTCTGCCCTTCATTCAATGCGGCGACGCGCGTTTTATAGACACTCATGTCCAATTGCAGACGCTGACGGTCCTCCTCACGAAGCACGCTCAGCGGGGCAATGACCGGGCATTTATTTACATGCAGCAATTTGAGCGGGACCGGTAACTGGCCTTCGAGCAGATCTTCGCGACGGGTATATAGACGCTGACGCAAGGTCTCGCCATCTTCGTCCAGCAGCGGGCTGTGGTCATGGAACAGGTCACAGACAATCAATGCATTTCGATTGACCGGATGCCAGGCCAGCGGGAGTACAACGCTCACATAACTTCGCGCCGCGGAAAACCGACCCGATATATGCACAAGCGGCTGCATCAACCGAATCTGATCCTGCACCTTGTGCTTGAAGCGCAACTCAAAAAGATAATCGTAAAGTTTGGGTTGTTTTTCGCGAACCAGGCGCGCCAGTGCGATGGTCGCGCGGACGTCGGAGAGCGCGTCGTGGGCCTGACCATGGTCGATCCCGTTGGCCGCCGTGAGCCGCTCGAGTTTCAGCGTGACCCGGCCCTCTTCTTCCGGCCAGACAATGCCTTCGGGGCGCAATGCGTAAGCCGTGCGGACCACGTCGATCAGATCCCAGCGGCTGTTACCGCTCTGCCACTCGCGGGCGTAAGGATCGAAGAAGTTTCGGTAAAGGCTGTAGCGGGTCATCTCATCGTCAAATCGCAACGTGTTGTAACCCGCGCTGCAGGTGCCAGGGAGTGACATCTCTGCGTGCAATCGCGTCATGAAATCCGCCTCACACAGGCCCTTTTCCGCAAGCCGGTCAGGCGTAATGCCCGTCACCAGACACGCGGCCGGATGGGGCAGGATGTCATCGCCAGGCTGGCAATAGAGGTTGATCGGTTCGCCGATCTCGTTGAGCTGATCGTCCGTACGAATGCCCGCCACTTGCAGCGGCCGGTCGTTGCGTGGATTGATCCCGGTGGTTTCGTAGTCGTACCAGAAGATGCTGGAAGTCACGGGCTGATCCTGAGCAAAAGACCGGGCGAGTTTATCAGATGCCTTTGGGCGTCTGACGCCAGCGGATGCACACCACCGCTTGGGATACTGCGACACAGTTTGTGCGAAAGTGGCGGCTGTCTGTGGGGAGCAAGTTGTAACAGGACCCTTCCCACACTGTGTCCAGAATCATCCGGTTGCTTAGCCGCTCCGGCGTGGCTAGCATCAAACCTCTTTCACCGGCGTACCTTTCTTTATGTCCCTTTCCCATGCAGAGCCAGGAATTGCTGCGCCGCTTGTCCTGCTGGACACCCGTGTTCGCATGGAAACGCCCGAGGGCATAGACCTCATCCTGCGCCCCGCCGGTTTACTGCCCCGCTCCGTTGCGTTCGGCATCGACCTGATGATTCGCGGCGTATTGCTGGCTGCCCTGTTTTTTGTGCTGGGAACGCTGGGCGACTTCGGCACCGGACTGTTCATGCTCGCGCTGTTTCTCGGAACCTGGGGCTATATGGTGCTCTTCGAGGTGCTGCACCAGGGGCGCACGCCGGGGAAACAGATCATGGGACTGCGGGTCATTCATGATGACGGCACGCCGATTGGCTGGTCGGCCTCAGTGCTGCGCAACCTGCTGCGTTTCGTCGACATGCTGCCCTTCGGCTACTGCGTTGGCGGGTTCACCTGTTTGCAGCACCCGCTGTTCAAACGCCTGGGGGATCTGGCGGCCGGCACGCTGGTCATCTATCGGGATTTACCCCCGCAGCGGTCGCCACTGGCCGAAGCCACTGCGGTGAGCCCACCGCTGCTCCTCTTGCTGGAGGAGCAGCGCGCCATTCAAGCCTTCGCCGAGCGCCACGACACTCTTTCCCCGGCGAGGGCTCAGGAGCTCGCCGCCATCGTCACGCAGCCGTTGCAGCTGGCTACCTCGCCAGATCCGTACTATCCGGTCCAGCAACTACACGGCATCGCCCGCAGCCTGGCCGGTTCGTCATGAAGCAGAGCCTGTTCGAACAACGCCATGCAGACGACTGGCAGCGTTTTGCAACGCGTCTTGAGGCGCTGGAAGGGAGTCGACGTAAAAGCGAATCCGGTGCTGGCTTCAGCCGCGAATACCGTCAGATCTGCCAACACCTTGCGCTGGCGATTGACCGTGGGTACGCCAGTTATCTGGTCGAGCAACTGCAACAGCTTGCAATGCGCGGCCACCAACAGTTGTATCGCCACCGAAGCCAGTTCACTGCGCAGTTGCTGAGCTTCGTGCTGGCGGACTTTCCGCGGCTGGTGCGTGCTGAATGGCGATGGGTTGCCCTCGCCGGCCTGCTGTTTTTTGGCAGTCTGACGCTCATGGCGCTGCTGGTCTACGGCTATCCGGATCTGGTCTACAGCGTCGTCAGCCCGGCCGATGTCGCCGAGATGCACGCGATGTACGAGCCTGCCGCGCGGCGCATCGGGCAGACGGCCGAGCGCGCATCGAGCACTGACTGGCTAATGTTCGGTTACTACGTCATGCACAACGTCGGCATTGCTTTCCAGACCTTCGCCAGCGGCCTGCTCTTCGGCGTCGGCAGTCTGTTTTTTCTGTTTTTCAACGGGCTGATGATTGGCGCGGTTGCAGGCCATCTCACCGACGCTGGCATGGGGGCAACTTTCTGGCCGTTCGTGGTCGGACACAGCGCCTTCGAGCTGACCGGCATCATGCTGGCGGGTGCGGCGGGGCTCAAACTCGGATGGGCGCTGGTGGCGCCTGGTCAACTGCGCCGGAGCGAGGCGCTCCAAGGCGCTGCGCGGACCAGCGTACGACTGATCGGCGGGGTCATGATGTTCCTGCTCATCGCCGCATTCATTGAGGCGTACTGGTCGTCGATGAGCTGGCCACCAGCGACGGCCAAATATGGGGTGGGCGCTTCTTTGTGGCTGCTCGTCGGCGCCTACCTGACGCTTGCCGGACGCACGCCCCATGCGCCTGACTGACGCCAGCGTTGTCATACGCCCACGTACGCCCTGGGAGGCCATCGACCTGGGCGTTCTTCTGGCCCAACGGCACCGCGGCTTGCTGATGACCAGCTGGGCCATCGTCACCTTGCCGGTCTTCGCAATGATTACCCTGCTGCTGTGGGATTACCCGTCGGTGGCAGTGCTCGTGTTCTGGTGGCTGAAGCCGGCCTACGAACGGCTCCCGCTGCTGATTCTGTCCCAGGCGCTCTTCAGCCCGGGACCTTCGCTCAGGCAGGCGCTGAAAAGCTTCCCGTCCGCACTCAAACCGCAGTTGATAGCGAGCCTGACGTGGCGCCGTCTGAGCCTCAGCCGCAGCTTTTATCAGCCGGTGCAGCAACTCGAAGGACTCGACGGGTTGCCGCGTGCGCAGCGGATTGCCGTGCTTGGACAGAAGGATTCCCGGGCGGCGCGTCTTCTGACCGCGCTGGGCAGCACCCTTGAACTGACTTTCTGGATCGGCCTGATGGTGCTGTTCTATGCCATGATTCCGCCGCAGATCGAAGCCGACTGGTCGTGGCGCAGCTTGCTGGACATCGAGGGTGAGTGGAACTGGCTGGAGCATCTGACCAACGGGTTTTATGCCTTGGTCCTTATCGTCTGGGGGCCGGTGTATGTGTCGTGCGGGTTCGCGCTGTACCTCAATCGCCGAACCGCGTTGGAGGCGTGGGACATCGAACTGGGTTTCCGCAAGCTGCGTCAGCGGGTTATGGGCAGCGCACTGGCGTTGCTACTGGCCGGGTGCCTTGCACTGACGTTGCTGCCGTCTTCCGCCCTGGCAGAGTCGGCGCTAAACCCGTCGATGACAGACCCGTCAATGGCGGACGAAATCCCCAGCGAATCGGGCAATAGCTGCCCGTTGCCGCCGCTGGACAACCCGCAGACGGACGAGAACGTGGCCTCGCCCGATTCACCTCGCCTGCTTAATCAACCGCTGACCAGCCAGGCGTCACAGAACGCCATCCATTCAGTGCTTGAGCAACCGCCGTTTAAAAATCCCAAACCAGTGTCCGGCTGGCGCATCGCCCAGCCAAAACAGGATGCCAGCCATGATGCCAGGTCAGCCAAGACACTGACCTGGCTGGCGCGGCTGGTCGTCGGCCTGCTCAACGTGGGCAAAACCTTATCAACGCTATTCGGGGCACTGTTATGGACGCTCGTCGGCCTGACGGTCGCGTGGGTGATCTGGCGCTATCGGGCCTGGGTCGCCACCTTCGTTGGTAAACGCACGCCCAAGGCAATTGCACCACAAGACCTCCCTCAGCAACTCTTTGGCCTGCAGGTTCGGGCTGAAAGCCTGCCGACGGATGTCGCCGGTGCAGCGGAGAGGCTGTGGCAGCAGTCACCACGCGAGGCGTTGAGCCTGCTTTACCGCGCACTGCTGAGCCGCCTGTTGACGGATTACCAGCTGCCGCTGAGAAGCGCAGACACCGAGGGCCAGATACTGGCGCGGATCGCCGAGCTCAAGCAGCCCTCCCTCGATGACTTCAGCCATGAGCTGACTCGGCACTGGCAGAATCTCGCGTACGGGCACCAGATGCCGCCGGATCAGGCACGGCAGACGTTGTGTGCAGACTGGCGGAAGTTGTTCGCGCAAGGGGCAGGGGCATGAGCCGGCGCTGGATCATCGGGCTGGTCGCCACACTGATGCTGGCAAGCATCGTCATCGCCAGTGTGCCCGTACTGAAGCGGCTCGAGCGTTACCAGGAAACCGTCGATCAGGGCCCTTCTCCCGAGGCGCTGGCCAACCCTTACCTCGCCGCTCAGACGTTCCTGCGTCAGCGGAACATTGTGGTGAAGACGGTCGAAACCCTCGCCACTCTCCCGGATATCCAGGACCAGCCGCAGACGCTCATGCTGCTGGATTTTCGCGACAAGATGACGCCGTCCGAGGTCCAGCGCTTGCTGGCCTGGACCCGTTCGGGAGGCCGGCTTCTGTTTGTTGCGGAACAACTGTGGGACCCGACCAAGGGGAGCAGCGGCGACCTGTTGCTGGATCAATTGCAGATTCATCAATTTCTCACCCTGGATCTGCAAGAGCAGGACCGCGAACGTCAGCGCGAACAGCTCAAGCCGGTCATCCCGCTGAGCACTCCGGACATTCAAGGCTCCGAAACGCCGTGGCCCGAGTTGACCCGGCTATTCCTGCAAAATGAAAACGATCCGGCCTACATGAGCTTCGACCCGGCCTTCCACCTGGATGACCCCGAGGATCATGCGCAGTCATGGGCCAACAGCGCTGACGCCACGCACCTGCTGCAAATGGTGTACGGCTCCGGATTGATCACCGTCGTCACCGACGCCGACCTCTGGAAAACCCACGCCATCGGCGAATACGATAATGCCTGGCTGCTCTGGTACCTGAGCCAGGACAGCACTGTCACGATGGTGCTGCGCACTGAACACGACAACCTGTTCGGCCTGCTCTGGAAATACTTCCCACAAGCCCTCCTCGCGTTGACGCTGTGCCTCATCGCAACGCTTTGGCATGCAGCCATGCGCCATGGCCCGATGCTGCCAGTCCTGTCCCGTGGTCGCCGTCAGCTCAGCGAGCACCTGCGGGCGAGCGCCGACTTCATGCTCCGCCGCGAAGGCCAGCACGCCGCGTTGCGCGCCTTGCAGCAAGACATCCTGCGCCGCGCCCGGCAACGGCATCCCGGTTTTGAAACCCTGGCCGTCACCGAACAATGGCAAACGCTGGCGCGCATGACACGTCAGTCCACCAGCAGCATCGGCCAGGCATTGCGTCCGCGGCCAGAGCAGCGCCTGTCCAGCAGCGAATTCACCCGTCAGGTTGCGTACCTGCAAACCATCAGGAATGCCTTGAGCGGGTAGAAGGCAAAACCGCAGTCTCATGACGCTGCACTGGCTACTGGGATGCCGAATCAGTCTTCGACTGCATCAACAACTTTGTTGACGTAATTCTCGACGAACCAATCAGGCAAATCCTCGAACCGAAATTCGAAATCAATGCCGTTGGTGACCTCGGCAAGCAAAACGGCCTCAGCTTCCGAGTTATCGAAAATGTAAGCACGATCGGTCGCCTCGACTGCAGCAGGAAGCAAATCAAGCGAGCCCTTGTAGCGCTTGCGACTTTTGTCTTCAGGTACGTTGTGACCACCTTCTGCAACTCGGTTGGCGACTCTCTGGATGTTGATGTCCACAGAATCAGTGGAAACGTAATAGAGGTAGGTACGGTAGCCCTTGCGCTGTGCCAGCTCCAGAAACTCGACTTTGTCAGGGCTGGACATCACCGTTTCAAAGGTGAAATTTTCGCCGAGTTCAAGCAGCTGATGTCGAATGAAATCTGCAATCGCCGACGCGAAGTAGGAATCCATGGGTACAAACGTGAAGTCAACGCGATCGCCATTCAGACCGATTAACTTTGCCTGGCCCTGTCTGTTGAATCTGACGAGCAGCGCGTGCTCATCGATAAATGAATGCAATGCCTGGGGGGTGGTGCGAATTGTGTAGCTGGAAAGGTCCAGAAAACCGGTTTCTTTGACTTCGTGTTCGATGTCATCCGCGTTGACGTAGATACCGAAGGTTCGCCGGGACAAATCCCTTCATCGTGGATTTACCGCTGCCATTGGGCCCTGCCCAGCAGCGTGCCCTAGGCACTGGTTTTCAGCCGGCGAACCTTAAGCACTTTGCCGAGCTGGACTTTGGTACGAGGCTTGGCTTCGGCGATCACCCGCATCGAGCCGTCAGCTTTGGCTTCAACCATATTCGTACCCTGGATGCGATAGACAGTCAGGCCTGATGACAACGCTCGGTAATACGCCGAAACGGTCGCGCTTGCAGCCAATACGGGGATTTTGTCCTCAAGATTCAACATGTCTTCTTCGGACAATGTGTTTAATTCGACCTGAGCCATGGCGTTCTCCGGCATTCAGTTTCATTTGGTAAGGAGGTTCGTCGTGATTCTAGCCCAAGTGGGGCCGCCAATCTCGACCCGGTTGTTTAACAGGACCCGAGCGAATCGCTTGAGGGTTCTGGACATCGACTCAAGATCGGACAAACATGGCTCCGGCTCTGTTCGACCAAGCTTCGACACGGCATCGCTGTCGACCTTTGAGTCTCCATATATTCACAAGATGCGGCGAGCCATGCAGCTCGCTCAAGACGCCCCGACATAATCCCCCGCAAATTCAAATGAGGTAAGCGCTCGATTTATGGACGATAAAACGGACCTCAACGTTAGCAAAACGCCTGAGCATGGGAGCGATCAACCGACCGAGCCAGGCCACGCCGCCAATCACCTCCCCACTCCAGAACACGGGGCCGTGGACCACAAGCACATCGAGCCAGCCACCCCCTCGGGCAGCAATCCGGCGCAGCAGCGCCAGCGCGCGATTCATCTGGCGCAGGCGGTGCGACACGAGTTGCAAAAAGCGGTGATCGGCCAGGACGCCGTCATCGATGATGTACTGACTGCACTGATAGGCGGCGGCCATGTGTTGCTTGAAGGCGTTCCCGGGCTGGGCAAGACGTTGCTGGTACGGGCGCTGGCCCGGTGTTTCGGCGGCGAGTTCGCGCGGATTCAGTTCACCCCTGACCTGATGCCCAGCGACGTCACCGGCCATGCCGTTTATGACATGCAGAGCGAGCAGTTCAAGCTGCGCAAAGGGCCGCTGTTCACCCATCTGCTGCTGGCGGACGAGATCAACCGCGCACCGGCGAAGACTCAGGCCGCGCTGCTTGAGGCGATGCAGGAACGTCAGGTCACGCTGGAAGGCCGCGCCCTGCCGGTGCCGCAACCGTTCATGGTGCTCGCGACGCAGAACCCGATCGAGCAGGAAGGTACTTATCCGCTGCCTGAAGCCGAACTCGACCGCTTCATGCTCAAAGTGCGTATGGATTATCCCCAAGCTGATCAGGAGCTGGAGATGGTCCGCCAGGTGACCCGTTCGACGCGCTCCGACATGCTCGACATCCAGCCCCTGCGCACCTTGATGCAGGCAAAAGATGTGCTAGCGCTGCAACGCATCGCCGGCGATCTGCCGGTGGATGAACAGGTCCTCGATTACGCCGTACGGCTGGCCCGCGCCACCCGTACGTGGCCGGGCCTGACACTCGGCGCGGGGCCGCGAGCGTCCATCGCGCTGATTCGGGGAGCCCGCGCGCGTGCACTGTTGCGTGGCGGCGAGTTCGTCGTACCCGACGATGTCAAAGGTTGTGCGCTGGCGGTGCTGAGGCACAGGGTCAGGCTGGCCCCGGAGCTGGACATCGAAGGGTTGTCGGTGGATCACGTGCTCAAGCAATTGCTGGATCAGGTGGCGGCGCCGCGCCGATGAAACAACTGCTCAAGCCTTCGACCCGCATGCTCTGGTGGCTGGCCGTTCTGCTCGGCGTGTCGGTGCTACTCGGCATTTTGCAGGCATTGGGTCGAGGCCCCGTTGCACGGCTGGATGGCTTTTTCTGGACCCTGCTGTGGGGAATGGCTGCCGTGGCAGGACTGGATGCAGCATGGCTGTGGCGCTTGCCCTCCCCTCGGGTCAAGCGGCATTTGACCGGCAGCCTTGGGATGGGACGCTGGAGCGAGGTGCGGGTCGAGCTGGAACACGATTCGCCCCGCGCGCTGCATATGACCCTCTTTGATCACGGCCCCTCCGAGCCGGACGCCCGCTACGAAACCGACAATCTGCCCCAGGTCGTCGTGCTGCGGCCCCAGCGCACGGCCCAGCTGACCTATCGGCTGCGGCCGGCCAGCCGGGGGGATTTCACTTTCGAACGGACCGAAATACTCATGCGCAGCCCGTTGCGCCTGTGGTCATCCCGGCGGTATGTGCCCAGCCATGACGCCGTCCGGGTGTACCCTGATTACGCCCGGCTGCAGAACGGGCAGTTGCTGGGCGTCGAGAACTGGCTCAGGCAGATCGGCATCCGCCAGCAACCGCGTCGGGGACTGGGCCTGGAGTTTCATCAGCTGCGCGAATTTCGTGAAGGCGACAGCCTGCGCCAGATCGACTGGAAAGCCACGGCCCGGCATCGCGCGCCCATTGCCCGGGAATATCAGGATGAGCGCGATCAGCAAATCCTGTTCATGCTCGACTGTGGCCGACGCATGGGCAGCCAGGACGGCGAGTTGACGCATTTCGACCATGGGCTGAACGCCTGCCTGCTGTTGAGCTATGTGGCCTTGCGTCAGGGCGACGCGGTCGGTCTTTCAACCTTCGCGGGCGATCAGGACCGGCATTTGCCACCCGTCAAAGGCGCGGGGCAGCTGAACGTGCTGTTGAATCACCTCTACAACGTCAACGCGACCCAGCGCCCCGCCGATTATGCGGTGGCGATGCGAGCCCTCCTCGCGCGGCAGAAGCGACGGGCGTTGGTGGTGTTGATCACCAACCTGCGGGACGAGGATGACGAGCAATTACTCGAAGCGGTCAAACAGCTGAGTCGCCATCACCGGGTGCTGATTGCCAGTCTGCGCGAGGCCGTGCTCGACGATCTTCGTCAAGCGCCGGTGCACACCTGGCAACAGGCCGTGGACTATTGCGGAACGGTCGACCTGCTCAACGCACGCAGCGGGCTGCATGAGCGTTTGATCGCCCATGGCATCCCTGTGCTGGATGTGCGCCCCAGTGAGCTGGGGCCAGAGTTGGTAAGCCGATACATGAGCTGGAAAAAAGCCGGCGCGCTGTAGGGCGCCGGCCTTCAGGCGGACGCTTCGAGCGGATAGAAGCTGAAATAGCGCTGCAAGGCCTGAATGAGGACAAAGTATTCCGCCGGCGCCGCTTGCACACGGAAGCCGGAATCGAATATGCGCGGGGTTTCGTCTTCCTGACACCACAGGCAGCTGGCGTCGATGTCGATGTGGTAGAGGCCGCTCTTGCCGTCAGGCACTTTCAGGCGCAGCTGAAAATCGGCCCCCACCAGAATGGGCAGATCGCTGATCAGCATCAGGCCCTGCTCTGACACGTTCCCCAGACAACCCAAGGGTTTATCGGTGTACCGGTTGAACACTTGCAGGTAGTAAGGCAGTTGGTGACGCTCTATTCGTCGTTCATTAAGCATGCGGACACTCGCCCTGAGATGACCATTGAGCATGGCCGCGCTAGTGCGTTGGGATTCGGTTGCACGGAACTGCCAGACCCGTAAAGCCAGAACCCATCAATGGATAAGCCCATCACGGCATCTGACTCACTCGGTACTGGCAAAAGTCACTGACTCCCATGGCCGATCGGCGTTAAACACCCCTATCGGGCTCGCTTTCGGATCAGTGGCACTGCCACCTTCGTCAAAACACTTAGGTCCCTACCCATCGCAGCCTAGCTCAGGTTTTCCCGATATCCACTCGAAAACGCTACCGTACATCCACTCGGGTGTAACTAACGTGAAGCAGGGCGCGGTGTGGCGGGCGGCGCCAGGTTGTCATGGCCGAGCTGATGCAGGGTGTCCAGACGGGCCTTGGCGCGGAACGCGTATTCGCTTTCCGGGAACTGGGTGATGATGTACTGGTAGGTCTGTACCGCATCCATGTAGAACTTCTGGCGCTCCAGGCACTGACCCCGCAACATTGACACTTCGGGCTGCACGTAGCGACGCGAACGGCTCTCCCGGTCGACTTTCGACAGGTTGTACATCACCGCGTCACAGTCGCCCTGGGCGTAGGCGCGGTTGGCATTGTTCAAATGGCTGTTCATTGCCCAGCGGGTGCAACCACTTAAGGCAAGCAGCGCCACTAATATCATCACGATTCGCATGAGAGTCTCCTGTGCTCAGCCCTTGTATCGGCGTACTCCGGGATTTCTTCAAGGCCGATTTGAGCCCCGCCGGCCTGCCGATTGCCCAGCGATCAGGGGGTCAGGTAGTGCAAAGGAACAATGACTACAGAGCAATACAGTAGTAGCCTCTCGCTGCGCTTCATTTAAGGAGTTTGTGCATGACCGTTCGCCGCACCAAAATCGTAGCCACACTGGGCCCTGCCAGTAATTCGCCAGAAGTCATCGAAAAGCTGATTCTTGCTGGCCTGGACGTCGCCCGCCTTAACTTCTCCCACGGTACGCCCGACGAGCACAAGGCTCGCGCGAAGCTGATCCGCGACATCGCCGCCAAGAACGGTCGGTTCGTCGCGTTGCTGGGTGACCTTCAAGGCCCGAAAATCCGCATCGCCAAATTCGTCAACAAGAAGATCGAGCTGAAGGTAGGTGACAAGTTCATCTTCTCCACCAGCCATCCTCTGACCGACGGCAACCAGGACATCGTCGGTATCGATTACCCCGATCTGGTCAAGGACTGCGGCGTCGGCGACGAGCTGCTGCTGGACGATGGGCGCGTGGTCATGCGCGTCGACACGCAAACCGCCGATGCACTGCATTGCACCGTGACCATCGGCGGCCCGCTGTCGGATCACAAAGGCATCAACCGTCGCGGCGGCGGCCTCACGGCACCGGCGCTGACCGAGAAAGACAAGCAGGACATCAAGCTCGCTGCCGAAATGGACCTGGATTACCTGGCCGTTTCGTTCCCGCGTGACGCGGCCGACATGGAATACGCGCGCAAGCTGCGTGACGAATCCGGCGGCACGGCCTGGCTGGTGGCGAAGATCGAACGCGCCGAAGCCGTTGCCGACGACGACACCCTCGATGCCCTGATCCGCGCCAGTGACGCGGTCATGGTTGCCCGTGGCGACCTGGGCGTGGAAATCGGCGACGCCGAGCTGGTGGGCGTCCAGAAGAAAATCATCCTGCACGCGCGTCGCCACAACAAGGCGGTGATCGTTGCCACGCAGATGATGGAATCGATGATTTCCAGCCCCATGCCAACCCGCGCTGAAGTGTCCGACGTGGCCAACGCCGTGCTCGACTACACCGACGCCGTGATGCTGTCCGCTGAAAGTGCCGCGGGCTCATACCCTGTGGAAGCCGTTGAAGCGATGGCGCGTATCTGCGTCGGCGCTGAACGTCATCCGACCGGCAAGACCTCCAGCCACCGCGTCGGTCACTCGTTCACCCGTTGTGACGAAAGCATCGCGCTGGCCGCCATGTACACCGCCAACCACTTCCCTGGCGTAAAAGCGATCATTGCGCTGACTGAAAGCGGCTATACCCCGCTGATCATGTCGCGCATTCGCTCCTCGGTGCCGATCTACGCGTTCTCCCCGCACCGCGGCACCCAGGCGCGCGCGGCGATGTTCCGTGGCGTCTACACCATTCCGTTCGACCCGGCCGCACTGCCGCCTGGTCAGGTCAGCCAGTCGGCTGTGGACGAACTGGTCAAGCGCGGTCTGGTTGAGCAAGGCGACTGGGTCATCCTGACCAAGGGCGACAGCTACCACACCATCGGCGGCACCAACGGCATGAAGATCCTGCACGTCGGCGACCCAATGGTTTAAGCGACACCGAAACACGAAAAAGCCCCGCCTCGTGAGAGTGCGGGGCTTTTTTATGTCCGCACGGCGCCCAACATGCTGACTGCCGTGTGGAACAGACCGACCCGGTACTAGCCAAAGCAGTATCCAGTTCAGGCACGCATTCCCACTGTCATTTATGTCAGTAGCTCCGGTAAAAACGCAGGTCTACAGTTAACAGTTCAGATGACCATCGGAAGGGAAATCACATGAACAAGGAAACTATCGTCAGTGGAAAACCGGACCTGACCTTCGGTACCGGTGGGCTCGCACACTTACCTCCGACCATGAGGTATGCAGGTAATGTGATGTGGAAGCCTGGCGCGGATGCTCTGGTGGTCGGCGCCTCCGAGCAAGACGGGCATTTTCTCGTCACGCGCTTGCTGAAAGACGGCAACGTTGATGTCACGTTCGGAAATAACGGCATCATTCAGGGCCAAATACTACTTGAGCAGATATCGATGGGTGTGAGTGCCTTCGACGTCGAATCCAGTAAGACAGTCATTGTGGTGAACACCTCGACCCCCGGCGGTGGGTATATCCCCTGTGCAACCCGATACGAAGAGGGCGGCATCCTCGACCTAAATTATGGACAAGGTGGCATCCTGCAGCTTGCTTATCCCGGGACCCTCGGCAGTGACCACCTGCCGGCTCATGACCGCCTGCCGAATGTCGAGAGCCAGCGGCAGTCACTCGCGACGACAATGCCAACCGGATCAACGGGACTAACGCCCTCCGGCAAGCTCATAGTGGGTTGGTGGTACGTCAACGAAAGAAAGACCGTTATTTACCAGGTTGATGACACTGGCAAACTGGACACTTCCTTCAATGGAGTGGGTTACGTGACTTACCCAGAGGCGCTGGGCTCTAGCTCACTGAGTGCGTTATTAATCCTGGCATCGGGGAAACTCCTCGCCGTCGGCGAGCATAGAAGTGAATCCGGCGCCTTCTATCCATTTTTGGTTCGGTACAACGAGACTGGCACGCTGGATAATGAGTTTGGAAAGGACGGAAGCGGCGTCGTAGAACTTCAATCGGACCAATATGCCGGTTATATCCTGAACGGCTGTATTGAAACCGAAGTGGGGAATCTGATCATTTTTGGTCGGGATGCCGCAGGCAATGCCCGGCTTATAGGTCTTGTGGGTGACGGCAGCATTGATCCGTCGTTTAGACCCGACAAAGTCCCCGATGTATTCGAGTGGCTTAGCGCAGCATACGACGGAGACAAACTCGTCGCTGCGGGCCATACGTCTGACCCGCGCTACGTCATCATCGCGCGCTACAACACAGATGGCTCTCTTGATCCTGCATTCGGGTCCGATTCAGGCTGGGTACGCCTCGACTACCCCGGCATACCCGAGTCTCCGACGCCGTACGACGTAAAAGCCGTGGATGAAAAGATACTTATAGCCGGCGGCAGCTTCGTCACGCGTATTCTTGCCTGAGGGTGTGTGGGGAGCCAAAAAACGATTGGCGGACTGTCAGCCCTTCTCCGCAAATACGTCCGCCAGTAACTGACCACGGGGCAATCCGGCAATGAACAGCCGCTTCGAAAACGCCTCGACGCTGGCGGGCGACCCGCAGACCAGCGCAATGGTCTGACGAGACGTCACGCGCAACCCACTCAGCTCGGCCGCAAAGTTTTCCTGATTGATCAGCTCCACGTGCAGGTTCGGATGCTGGATCGCCAGCTCGCCCAGCGCCCCTGCCAAGTAATGCTCTTGAGGCTCACGCGCCAGATGCAACAGGCGAATTTCACCCTGATGGTGCTGCCGCAACGCCTCGTGCAGCACACCCCACAACGGTGCTAATCCGGTCCCCGCCGCCAGCAGCCATAACGGCCGGTCCTGCCAGTCAGGGTCGTAATGCAACGCGCCGCCTTGAAGTTCGCCGAGACGGACAGGATTGCCCGGTTGCAGCCTACGGGCGACATCAACGAAAGCGCCCGGGCGCTGGCAGTCGATGTGAAACT
Organism: Pseudomonas sp. AK106; assembly: GCF_053903055.1. Taxonomy (NCBI): domain Bacteria; kingdom Pseudomonadati; phylum Pseudomonadota; class Gammaproteobacteria; order Pseudomonadales; family Pseudomonadaceae; genus Pseudomonas; species Pseudomonas sp. AK106. Next base: position 1,122,615 of record NZ_CP096426.1, on the reverse strand, counting down.
CCAGAAAGGGATCGTTCCCCGGCACACTCGCCAACGAGTAGGGCCGTGCTACGCCGCTCTCGGTCCACAGCACCAGATGCTGTCCGGCACGATAGCGCAAAGGACGTTCGGGGTTCAGTCGCAGGCGCAGCACCGATGCGCTGAGCCAGTCAGCCCCGACGACGGTTGCCGGCAAGCCATCGCGCAAGGGATCGAAGATCTCAACGGTCAGATCGCTCGTCACCCGGCACTGGCACGACAGCCGCCAGCCCTGGGCGCGCTTGTCGGCCTCCAGCGCATCGGGCGCGGCGTCCAGCGGATCGCCACTGACGCAACGCACCATGCACGTGTGGCAACTGCCGGCGCGGCAACTGTAGGGGACGGACAACCCGGCGTCGTTAAGCGCGTCGAGCAAATTCGCCGCAGGCGACACCGACCATTGCCGGTCGCCCACACGCAACTCAGGCATCGGCGTAATCCCAGGCGCCGTGGCAACGGTTGCGGCCCTCGTGCTTGGCGCGATACAGCGACTGGTCGGCGCGTTGCAGTGCGCGGTCCATGTGGTCGCCACGCTCAATGACGGCCATGCCGATGGACAGGCTCAGGTCCAGTTCAGGAAACTCCGGCAGCGTGACCCGGGTAAACGCCAGCCGGATACGTTCGCAGCAATCGACCAACTGCGCACGGGTGCAGCGAGGGATAAGCAACACGAATTCTTCACCGCCATAACGCGCGAGGATGTCGTCGGAGCGAAGGCACTGGGCAGCGGTTTTGCCGAACACCTGCAGCACCCGATCACCCGCCGCGTGACCATGGATATCATTGACCCGCTTGAAGTGATCCAGGTCGATGAGCGCCAGCCCGGCGGTGTAATTGCCGTCCATGAGCTCAAGTTCCCGGGTCGCTATGCGCAGGAAGTGACGGCGGTTGTAGAGGTTGGTGAGTTCGTCGGTGGACGCCAGCTCTTCGAGCTGGAGCATCATGCCGCGCAGGGTTTCCTGGTGCGCCTGCAAGGTGATCCGCCGCTGGTGCATGCGATTGCGCGAGTTCTGCACGAAGCGCGCGAACAGGCACAGCCAGGAGAAAACGATGAACAGCGCGCAGGTCTGAATCACCGCCAGCCCCGGATCGGCGAGGCGTCCGCGGCTGGCGTCCCAGAGGTTGACGCCGGCGAACCCCAGCAGGGCAAACAGGGCGCAACGCGCGAAAATACTGGGGCGCAGATGAAACAATCCGAACATCAGCACCAGCACGTAAACGAGCAGAAAGGTGCCGCGGGAGGCTTCCGTATGGCTAATCAGAAACGTCTGCCAGCCCAGCCCCAGCAACACCTGAAACTCGGTCAGGCTGGGGTCTTTGAAGCGTCGATTGTAGCCACCAAAAAACACCAGACTCAACGCGGCCTGACAGAAGAGCACCAGCACACTGGTGCACCAGATCCCGAAGAAAGTGGCGTGATAGTAGCCGGTAAAATACGCCATCCATACGAGCATCAGCCCCAGCACGTAGGTGCCGGTAGCGAGCGCGAAACGTTTCAGCAGCAAGCGCTGGATAGTTTGGGCATTCACTCGTTGACTCATCATGGGTATTAAGGGTCCGTCCCGTACCGGCAAGATGACCTGTGATACTTTTCAGGCACCAGATCGAAGCAATCCTGCGCCGTGCGCGGTAATGCAGGCAGCTTGCCACTGTAGTGCTTGCGCAAAAAAATGACTATTCAAATTCCTGTGTTCCAGACGGCCGTAGCAATCTGTTTCACCGGTGTTCCGGTATATACGTTGTACGATGTTCGACCATTGATTGGCGCTCGGCAGATGTACCTTATTTGACCTCGGGTTATACTGCCGCGCCTTTTTTACCCCGGCCTGCCGAGGTGTTGCCCGGCTGTCTGACGCCTGATCAAGATGCTTTCATCCGGCCCATGCGGTCCCGTCGCCACCCGCAATTCGAATGTTCCCGCCAAATCAGAGGAGCGCGCCCAATGACCGTGATCAAGCAAGATGACCTGATCCAGAGTGTCGCTGACGCCTTGCAGTTCATTTCTTACTACCACCCCGTTGATTTCATCCAGGCCATGCACGAGGCCTACCTGCGAGAAGAGTCGCCCGCCGCACGCGACTCCATGGCCCAGATCCTGATCAATTCGCGCATGTGCGCCACCGGTCACCGGCCAATCTGCCAGGACACCGGCATTGTGACCGTGTTCGTCCGCGTCGGCATGGACGTGCGCTGGGATGGCGCGACCATGGGCCTGGACGACATGATCAACGAAGGCGTGCGTCGCGCCTACAACCTGCCGGAAAACGTCCTGCGCGCCTCGATCCTCGCCGATCCGGCCGGCGCCCGCAAGAACACCAAGGACAACACACCTGCGGTCATTCACTACTCCATCGTTCCGGGTAATACCGTGGAAGTGGACGTGGCGGCCAAGGGCGGCGGTTCGGAAAACAAATCGAAGATGGCGATGCTCAACCCGTCCGACTCCATCGTCGACTGGGTGCTGAAAACCGTGCCGACCATGGGCGCCGGCTGGTGCCCACCCGGCATGCTCGGCATCGGCATCGGCGGTACGGCCGAGAAAGCGGCGGTCATGGCCAAGGAAGTCTTGATGGAATCCATCGACATCCACGAGCTCAAGGCGCGCGGCCCGTCGAACCGTCTGGAAGAAATGCGTCTGGAGCTGTTCGAGAAGGTCAACCAGCTGGGCATCGGCGCCCAGGGCCTCGGCGGTCTGACCACCGTGCTCGACGTCAAGATCATGGATTACCCGACCCACGCAGCGTCCTTGCCGGTCTGCATGATCCCCAACTGCGCCGCCACCCGCCACGCCCACTTCGTCCTCGACGGCTCCGGCCCGACTTCGCTGGAAGCGCCACCGCTGGACGCCTACCCGGAGATCGTCTGGGAAGCCGGCCCGTCGGCGCGCCGTGTCAACCTCGACACGCTGACGCCGGAAGACGTGCAGAGCTGGAAGCCGGGCGAAACCGTCCTGCTCAACGGCAAAATGCTCACCGGTCGCGATGCTGCGCACAAGCGCATGGTCGAGATGCTGAACAAGGGCGAAACCCTGCCGGTAGACCTGAAGGGCCGCTTCATCTATTACGTCGGCCCGGTTGATCCGGTCGGTGACGAAGTGGTGGGGCCTGCCGGGCCGACCACCGCGACGCGGATGGACAAGTTCACCCGCCAGATCCTTGAGCAGACCGGCCTGTTGGGCATGATCGGCAAATCCGAGCGCGGCCCGACCGCCATCGAGGCGATCAAGGACAACAAAGCGGTTTACCTGATGGCCGTTGGCGGCGCCGCTTATCTGGTCGCTCAGGCGATCAAGAAGTCGCAAGTGCTGGCGTTCCCGGAGCTGGGCATGGAAGCGATCTACGAGTTCGAAGTCAAGGACATGCCCGTCACGGTTGCCGTCGACAGCAAGGGCGAGTCGGTTCACATCACCGGCCCCGCCATCTGGCAGAAGAAGATCAGTGAAAGCCTGGCGGTGGAAGTGCAGTAAGCGTTTCAATCGCTAAAACGAAAAAGCCCGACCTGCGTGTCGGGCTTTTTTGTGGGCGATGGTTGCGGAGGCGTTTACCCCCGCCGATCCAGCACGTTCACCACCAGCCGATCCAGCCATCCCCATACGCGCTCCTGAACCCGTCGCCACAGCGGTCTGGATTTCCAGCCGTCCAGGGTGATTTCACTGCTCACGGCAAAATCCTGGGTGAAGCTGGCGGCCACGGCACGGGTCAGCGCGGGGTCGATCGCTTCGAGGTTGGCTTCCAGGTTGAAGCGCAGGTTCCAGTGATCGAAGTTGCATGAGCCGACGCTGACCCAGTCGTCGATCAGCACCATCTTCAAGTGCAGGAAGCACGGCTGGTATTCGAAGATTTGCACCCCGGCCTTGAGCAAGCGCGGGTAATAACGGTGGCCAGCGTAGCGAACCGAAGGGTGATCGGTGCGCGGACCCGTGAGCAACAAGCGTACGTCAACGCCCCGAGAGGCCGCTCGGCGCAAGGCACGGCGAACTTTCCAGGTCGGCAGAAAATACGGCGTCGCCAGCCAGATGCGCGTCTTGCTGGTGTTCAGTGCACGCACCAGTGACTGCACGATATCCCGGTGCTGACGGGAATCGGCATAGGCCACCCGACCCAGCCCATTCCCGCTGACGGGTGCCTTGGGCAGACGCGGCAGACCGAAGTTTTCCGCAGGCCGCCATGCTCGCCGCCGAGGGTTGGCGTGGAACTGGCGGTCGAACAACGCTTGCCAGTCGATCACCAGCGGCCCGCGGATCTCGACCATCACCTCATGCCACTCGCTGCTGTTCAGGTCCGGGCGCCAGAACTCGTCGGTGACACCCGTCCCGCCCACCACCGCCAGCTCTTTGTCGACCAGCAGCAGTTTGCGGTGGTCGCGGTAGAGGTTTCGAAAGCCACGCCGCCAATGGACGGGATTATAGAAACGCAGAATCACGCCAGCGTCGGTCAGGCGCTTGCGCAGACTGATCGTGAACGCCGCGGCGCCGAAACCATCGAACAGACACCTCACGATGACCCCGCGATTCGCCGCACCGACCAGCGCCTGCACGATCGCTTCGGCGCAGGCCCCGGCTTCCACCAGATACAGTTCAAGCTCGATTTGCTGCTGCGCGCCTTCAATCGCAGCGATCATGCGCGGGAAGAACGCCGGGCCGTCGATCAGCAGGTTGAACTGGTTTTCCTCGCGCCACGGAAAAATCGCGCCCCTCATGAGCGGGCCGGCCGGGCGGTCAAGGCAGAGGCGTCAGCGACGAGGACCGCGAGGGCAAGCGAGGCGGAAAGGCAAATGGACATGCGGACTCCAGAGGGTGCGATGCGCAACCCTATCCGGCTGTCTGACCGCACGCAAACTTCAACGTTCTACGGCACCGGCGGCGACAAACGACAGCCCTGGCGCGGGCCCTCCCACTGCGCTGCGCTCTCGCGGCCCAGCCCTGTCGCAGTGATGCGCTTGTTCAGCGCGTCTTCGTCGAGGGTGCTCGGCAGCCACTGCTTCACGTAGCGGCGGCAATAGTCTGCAGGGTTATTCATGACGAAGCGGCACGAGCAGTATTCCTTGGCGGTGTAGGCGCTGATGATGCTGGGGAATACCTGCAGCTGAACGCGCCAGTTCCAGATCAGGCCGGCAATGATCAGCAGCACCAGTATGAAGAAGCTGCGGAATGGGCGGCGTCGGATGAATGCCATGCGAGCGTTCATTGATCACCCTCCCCGGCCACGGCCTTCAGCGCCAGCTTGAGCAACTGGTTGTGGTCATAAGTGCCGTCGCGATCGTCGGCGTAGCGAACGATCACCAGCTTCGCGCTGGGGATCACGTACAGCGCCTGCCCCCAATGGCCGAGTGCGGCGAAGGTGTCGGGAGGTGCGTCGGGCCACGGACCGAGGTTGCCGTCGGCGGTCTTGTTCAGCCACCAGTGACCGCCGGGGGCTTCATCGGCCGGGGTCTGGGTAAGGGATTTGAACGGCGTCAGGTTGAAATCAACCCAGGCCTCGGGCAGCAACTGGCGGTCTTGCCAGCGCCCGCCGCGCTCCATCAGCAGGCCGATGCGCGCAAGGTCACGGGCCGTCATGTACGCGTAGGACGACCCGACGAAAGTGCCGGTGGCGTCGCGCTCCCATGTGGCGCTGGTCATGCCCAGCGGGTCGAACAAGGCGGTCCAGGGGTAATCAGCGTAGGAGCGTTCACCCACCATGCCTTTCAGCGCAGCGGCGAGGACGGTGCTGTCGCCGCTGGAATAGCGGTATGAAGTGCCCGGCGCACTGGCGGTGCCGTGCTCAGCGGCGTATCGCGCCATGTCGCCCCGCCCTCGGGTATAGAGCATCGCGACGACCGACGAGTTGAGCGGCGCGTATTCATAATCTTCCTGCCAGTCGAGCCCCGAAGCCCAGTGCAGCAGATCCTGAAGTTTGATATCGGGATGCGCGCTGAACGGCGGGTAGAACCTGACGACGGGGTCTTCAAGCTTGAAACGGCTTTCACCAAACGCGACGCCAAGTACGCTCGCCAGAATGCTTTTGCTGATCGACCAAGTCAGGTGCGGGGTGTCTGCACGCGTCACGCCGCCATAGCGTTCGTACACCACTTCACCGTCGTGAATGATCAGCAGCGCGTCTGTGCGCACGCCTTCGCGGGAGGCTTCGTCGCGGGCCGGGAAGGCATAGTTGTCCAGAGCGGTGACTGCATTGTTTCGATTGAGCAGTCGCTCGGACCAATCCGGCGCAGGCCAGGTTTCGGAGGCGGCGGCGGAACAGGTGATCAGGAACAGCGCGACGGCGAATAGCAGACGGGTCATGGAGTGGACTCGGGCTCGGATGCAGGCAACCGTAGCAGTCAATGATGACAGCCCATTGAACGCAAACCCCTGTCACGCAACCATCACCAAAGCTTAATGGTCGTGACACGGCCTCTCCCTAGCCTGAATTCGTACAGCAATGCTCGAACAATCAGTCGACCCGCCTGGACGAAGGCGGGATTACGGAGATGCCGCATGACTCAGATCGCCAGCATTCGAGACACCCGAACCGAACGTCGCCTGCAGGCAGAACGCCTGACCGGTGATAAGGCCCTGCAGGAAGCACAGGCTTTGCGCTTCAGTGTGTTCAGTGGCGAATTCAACGCCAGGCTCAAGGGCGCCGAGCTGGGCCTGGATATCGATGATTACGACGTTCACTGCATGCACATCGGCGTGCGCGATCTGAGCAGCGGTCGTCTGGTCGCCACCACCCGCTTGCTGGACCACAAGGCCGCCAGCACCCTGGGCAAATTCTACAGCGAAGAAGAATTCAGCCTGCACGGCCTGCGCCATTTACAGGGCCCGATCCTGGAATTGGGCCGGACCTGTGTCGATCCCTCCTACCGCAACGGCGGCACCATCGCCGTGTTGTGGAGCGAACTGGCCGAGATCCTCAACGAAGGCGGCTACAGCTACCTGATGGGCTGCGCCAGCATTCCGATGCAGGACGGCGGCATTCAGGCCCACGCGATCATGCAACGCCTGCGCGAACGTTATCTGTGCAACGAACACCTGCGCGCCGAACCGAAGAATCCCTTGCCGACGCTGGACCTGCCCAACAACGTGATCTGCGAGATGCCGCCCCTGCTCAAGGCTTACATGCGCCTGGGCGCGAAGATCTGTGGCGAGCCGTGCTGGGACGAAGATTTCCAGGTCGCCGACGTCTTCATCCTTCTCAAGCGCGACGAGCTGTGCCCACGCTACGCTCGCCACTTCAAGGCAGCGGTGTGATGAGCACCTGGCGCAGTCATGCGCGCGTGGTGCGGGTGCTCTGGGTGATTGCGCTGGGCTTGAGCATCGCCGGCACCTTTGCCCTGATGGAACGCCTGCGCATCGGCAATTCCATGGCCCGTCGCCAGCGCTGGACCGCCTGGTTCATGGCGCGCCTGAGTGCCGCGCTGCCGTTTCGTGTGACCGTCAGCGGCAAGCTGCCGAGCGAGCCGATGTTGTGGGTGAGCAATCACGTGTCGTGGACCGACATCCCGCTGCTGGGCATGCTGGCGCCGCTGTCGTTCCTGTCCAAGGCCGAAGTGCGCACCTGGCCGGTGGCGGGCTGGCTGGCCTTGAAAGCCGGCACACTGTTCATTCGCCGGGGCTCGGGCGACAGCAAGCTGATTCAGAAGCAGATGGGCCAGCACTTGCTGGGCAGGCATTCGCTGGTGATCTTCCCCGAGGGCACCACCACCGACGGTCGTAGCTTGCGTACCTTCCACGGCCGCCTGCTGTCGAGCGCCATTGAAACCGGCGTGCCGGTACAGCCTGTTGCCATTCAATACGTGCGGGACGGCCAGCCGGATCAGATTGCGCCGTTCATTGGCGACGACGACCTGCTCTCGCACTTGCGTCGTCTGTTTGCCAATGAGGTGAGCGAGGTGCATATCCAGTTGCTCTCGCCTATCGCGTCTGTGGGGAAAGAGCGCGCAGCGCTAGCGTTCGAAGCCCAGCAGGCGGTGCAGGTCGCGCTGTTCGGCGAGGCGGTTCAACCGGCGATGGTGCGTTCCGCCGCCAAGGCCGCCTGAGCAAACGCCTGAAGTTCAGGATAAAACGCGCTGAAATCGTCACTCAGTGGTCGATACAGCGCGTGCAACTCTTGGTTGACCCCGGCCAGCCCTTCCGGCCGTGTCAGGCGACGCGAGATGCCAGCCAGCGCATCACCCACCACCGAAAATTCACGGTACGAACCCAGCCAGTCCTGCGCCGCCATGCGCGGCGCAATCAACGCGAGACGCTCCGGCAACGCGGGCTCATCGGCCAGCACGCGGTAAACCTTTCCGGTGAAGGTATCCAGCGGCTCGTCGGAATACAGGTGCCAGTCCCGCGCCAGGCAATGGTCGAAGAACACATCCAGCGCGATCCCTGCATAGCGACGACGGCCATCGGGAAAACGCCCCAGTGCCTGCTTGATAAGCGGGTGCGAATCAGTGAATGCATCGATTCGCCGGTGCAGACGAATCGCGCTTTCGATGTCTGCCGGGAAGCGCCCCGGCAGCAGGCCTTTTACGAAGTCGCCGTACAGGCTGCCCAGCAATTGCGCCGGCGTCTGCCCGCCGAGGTGCAGGTGTGCGAGGTAATTCATGGTTGTTGCCTATTGCTGCGAGCCTTTTTTCTGCGCCTGAGTCCGCCGAATGTGCGGGGACTCATTCGCAATGACGCTCGTACAGTCGCCACATTCCCTGCGCCTGTAAAGCGGGAATGCCCGTCAACGCTCTACCAACAGGTCAGCCCAGCGCCATATCGTTATAACCCGATATAACGAACCAGCCCGTCCTAAGCACTTATTCATATTTGTATATCGCGATTTATAGATATAAGGTTGGCCCCATCGCGATACAGCGCACCTGCACTGAGCACGACATGCCTACCGACATCGATATCGACGAAATCATCAAAGCCCTCGCCCACCCGGTTCGCCGGCAGATTCTGGACTGGCTCAAAGACCCGGTTGCGACTTTCCCCGATCAGCGTCACACCATTGATGGCGGTGTGTGTGCGGGGCAGATCGACCAGCGCGCCGGTCTGTCGCAGTCGACCGTTTCGGCCCATCTGGCAACGTTGCAACGGGCCGGCTTGATCACCAACCAGAAACACGGCCAGTGGCATTTTTTCAAGCGCAACGAAGACGTCATTCAGGCGTTCTTGCAGCAACTGACGCAGCGGCTCTGAGCCCTTCGCCCCACACCCGGATTTCAGGAGACGCAACGTGCCCCTTTCACTACTCATTCTGGCCCTGAGCGCCTTTGCCATCGGGACGACCGAATTCGTCATCATGGGCTTGCTTCCCGACGTCGCGAGCGATCTGGGCGTCAGCATTCCCGGCGCCGGCTGGCTGGTCACCGGCTACGCCCTGGGCGTTGCAATCGGCGCGCCGTTCATGGCGATGGCCACCGCCAAGTTGCCGCGCAAAGGCGCATTGGTCACGTTGATGGGCGTCTTCATCATCGGCAATCTGCTCTGCGCGCTGGCGGCGGACTACAACATTCTGATGTTCGCCCGCGTGGTCACCGCGCTGTGCCATGGCGCGTTCTTCGGCATCGGGTCGGTGGTAGCGGCAAATCTGGTCCCGGCCAATCGTCGCGCTTCGGCCGTCGCGCTGATGTTCACCGGCCTGACCCTGGCTAACGTCCTCGGCGTCCCGTTGGGCACTGCACTGGGGCAACAGGCCGGCTGGCGCTCGACCTTCTTCGCGGTGACGGTGATTGGCGTCATCGCCTTCATCGGCCTGATTCGCTTCCTGCCGAGCAAGCGCGATGAAGAGAAACTCGACATGCGCGCCGAACTCGCCGCGCTCAAAGGCGTGGGCATCTGGCTGTCGCTGAGCATGACCGCGCTGTTCGCCGCCTCTGTGTTCGCCCTCTTCACCTACGTTGCGCCACTGTTGGGCGAAGTCACCGGCGTCTCGCCGCTGGGCGTGACCTGGACGCTGATGCTCATCGGCCTCGGCCTGACGCTGGGCAATATCATCGGCGGCAAACTCGCCGACCGCCGACTGGCCGCCACGCTGATCGGCGTGTTCATCGCCATGGCGGTGATCTCCACGGTGCTGAGCTGGACCAGCACGGCGCTGATCCCGGCTGAAATCACCCTGTTCCTCTGGGCCACCGCTGCGTTCGCCGCCGTGCCTGCCTTGCAGATCAACGTGGTGACCTTCGGCAAGGCCGCGCCCAATCTGGTGTCCACCCTGAACATCGGCGCCTTCAACGTGGGCAATGCGCTGGGCGCCTGGGTCGGCGGCAGCGTCATCGCCCATGGCTTCGGCCTGACCACCGTACCGCTGGCTGCTGGCGTTCTGGCGGTGCTGGCGCTACTGGTTACGTTGATCAATTTCCGTCAGCGCAACGATGTCGAAATGGCCCCTTTGACCAACTGATTCCCCGAATTTGAAACCTGCGGATCCACCTTTTACCGACTGCACTAAGGATTTCACGATGACCACGATTTTTGACCCAATCAAGATGGGTGACCTGGAACTGACCAATCGCATCATCATGGCACCGCTGACCCGCTGCCGCGCCGACGAAGGCCGCGTGCCCAACGCGATGATGGCCGAGTATTACGTTCAGCGCGCCTCGGCTGGCCTGATCATCAGCGAAGCCACTTCGGTCATGCCCATGGGCGTTGGCTACCCCGACACCCCCGGCATCTGGTCCAACGATCAAGTGCGCGGCTGGGCCAACATCACCAAAGCCGTCCACGCCGCCGGTGGCAAGATCGTGCTGCAACTGTGGCACGTGGGTCGCGTTTCCCACCCGACCTACCTGAACGGCGAAACCCCGGTTGCGCCGAGCGCCATCCAGCCGAAAGGGCACGTGAGCCTGGTGCGTCCGCTGTCTGATTACGTTACCCCTCGCGCACTGGAACTGGCTGAAATCGAAGAGATCGTCGACGCCTACCGCGTCGGTGCCGAGAACGCCAAGGCCGCCGGCTTTGACGGCGTAGAAATCCACGGCGCCAACGGTTACCTGCTCGACCAGTTCCTGCAAACCAGCACCAACACCCGCACCGATGCCTACGGCGGCTCGCTGGAAAACCGCGCACGCCTGCTGCTGGAAGTGACCGACGCCGCCGTTGACGTCTGGGGCGCTGGCCGTGTCGGCGCGCACCTGGCACCCCGCGCTGACGCGCACGACATGGGCGACGCCAACCTGGCAGAGACCTTCACCTACGTCGCCCGCGAATTGGGCAAACGCGGCATCGCGTTCATCTGCGCCCGCGAACGTGAACTCGACGACAGCCTGGGCCCACGCCTGAAAGAAGCGTTCGGCGGCGTGTTCATCGCCAACGAGAAATTCACCAAAGAAAGCGCCAACGCCTGGCTGGCGAGCGGCAAGGCCGACGCCGTCGCCTTCGGCGTGCCCTTCATCGCCAATCCCGACCTGCCGGCACGTCTGGCCAAGGATGCCCCGCTCAACGAACCTCATCCCGAAACCTTCTACGCCAAAGGCGCCGAAGGCTATGTGGATTACCCGACGCTGTAAGCTGCACCGTTCAAAAGTAATACATCGATAATAAAAAAGCCTCGACTCGAAAGAGCCGGGGCTTTTTTTACAGCAAACTTTTCAACTTACAGCTCTGGATAATCAGTAGCCAACACATTGCCTTCCGAATCCGTAACAGTGCCATCCGGGAATCGCCAGGTGCCGTCCGGATAACCAATAGTGCCGTCAGGATACAGATAACTGCCGTCGGTGTATTGATAGGTGCCGTTCGGAAACTTGATCGTCCCGTCTGCGTAAATGATGGTTCCGTCCAGATACTGGACGTTGCCATCCCCATCCGTAATGTAGTCGCCCCCGGCATCCGCCACGCGGCCGTCCGGCAATTGTTTGTCTCCGCTCGGCAGTAAATACGTCCCCAATGGATACAGCAACGAGACGACACCGGTAATCGTATCAACGATCGACAGCACTTCAGCCAGACGAGGCGGGATCAGCGGCTTGGGCGGCAGCACCAACGACGCGGGTGGCTTGACCGGCCCCGTAATGACTGGCTTGGGGGGACGCGGTTTAACCGCCAACTGCGGTGGTTTCACTGGCTTTACCGCAGGCGGTCGGATGACCGGCGGTTTGATTGAGGGCGGAGTTGTCACAGGTGGCTTTGTAACGGGTGGCTTGGTAACCGGTGGCTTCGTAACGGGTGGTTTGATAACCGGAGGCTTTGTAACCGGTGGCTTTGCGACCGGCGGCTTCGTCACGGGAGGTCTGGTGCCGGGTTTGATTCTGGGCGGCTTCGCAGCATTTCGGGCAAGGCCTGCACCGCTGACGATGCTTTTACCGATCGAGCGGCTTTGGCCGTGTTTAGTGTTGAATCCATTCATCTTAGTCATCCTTAACGGTTGTAACGAAACACCTCGCTGGAGTTGTATCGTTCTTCAAAAAAGCTTCGTCACTGAAGCTCCTCACTGAGTGTGCGATAACCAACAGCGTTATCGCGAGTCACTGGCTAGACCGTAATTCAAAAAAAGATAAACGCAACTCAAAACCCATATCAAATATCAAAATCGGAAATAGCCTACAGGACAGAGTTAAACATTCACGCCTCAACTTCACTCTGCGTCACCTCCCCCGACAACATCACAAATGGCGACGTCATCGGGGGCTGCTTCAAGGTCGAGCATTAATCTGTTGCGACAATGTCTGAATTTGACTCTGCAACGTGTTGATCGTCCGCGTCATCTGACCACGAAACGCATCAAACTCCGCCGTGCTGGCACCCGACGAAGCAGCTGCCGGACGATTCTCCAACTCACTCTTCACCACCACCATATCCTGCTCAAGCTGCTCGATCGCCTGACTGCCATTCGCCTTCTTCAGACTCGCCACGTCCGCGCTCAAGCCCTTCAACTGCGACTCCAGACGCTCCTGCTCAGACTGCGCCGACTTGCCATCCGGCATCGCCGCCTTCAACGCCGCCAGCTCCGTGGTCACGGCCTTCACCTGATCCTGCAACTGCTGATTGACCGCCTGCTGCTGCGCATTCTGCGTACTGATCTGCTCCAGCCGCTTGTCCAGCCCGCCCTGCAAACCTGCCACGCCCTGCTGTTGCTTGCTCTGATCAGCCAACTGATCCTGCAACTGCTTGATCTGCGCCTTCAGCGCCTCGCTGCTGCTCGCCATCGACTCGGTGGCCACCACCTTGCCTGAAATATCCTGCAAGCGCCCCGCCGCCTCCTCACTGATCCGCGCGAAGCTTTCCTGCGTCGCCACCAACTGCTGCTCCATCAAAGAGACCTGCTGAAAACTCCACCAGCCCAGGCCGCAAAACGCGATAAACAGCACACAGATCAACGCCCACAACGCACCGGTACCGGGCGCCTTCACCTTCACCACCGGCGTATCACGGGAATACACCGTCGTGCGCTCGCGGGCACCCGGTGGCGGCAGAAAGTCATCGTCATCGTCTTTGGCGCTGAGGCTCGGGACGTCATCGACGTCGTCATAGGGATCTTTGCGCATGGATTTACCTTTGAAAAAACCGCTGAATCTGAATGGCTCGCAGTATAACCACGGATGTTGAAGCCTTTTACAACGCGCCGCCGTGCTGGGCTTTCCACCAGCCGCAGAACTCGTCGAGGGCGGTCCACACGCTGAAGTCGGGCTGGTAATCCAGATAATGCCTGGCGCGATTGATATCAAGCGTGAAATCCCGGCTCATCACCTGTATCCCGATGCGCGACAGCGTCGGTTCAGGTTGCCCGGGCCAGATCAGGCACGCCGCCTCGTTCATGGCCGCCGCGGTGTACGCCAGGCCGTAAGACCGATAACGCCTGACCGGTGGCAATTCCATCTGGCGCATGACGTAATTGACCACGTCCCAGAGCGGCACCGGCGCGCCATTACTGATGTTGTAGGCCTTGCCCAGCGCCGAACCCGCCGCCAGCAAACTGCTGAGCAGCGCTTCATTGAGGTTTTGAATGCTGGTGAAGTCGACCTTGTTCAGGCCGTTGCCGATGATCGACAAACGATTCTTGCGCTGCATCTCCAGCAGTCGCGGGAAAATGCTCGTGTCACCTGCGCCCGTCACAAAACGAGGACGCAGGGCGATGACTTCCAGACCGAACTCTTCAGCACCAAATACTTTTTGCTCGGCCAGGTATTTGGTCGCGGCGTAGTGATTGCCGAAGCGCTTGGGCACTTGCTCCTCACGGATATCGAGGTGCGATCGGCCATCGAAATAGATCGAGGGCGAGGACAGATGCACCAACCGCCGGACTCTCTGTTTCAGGCAGGCTTCAACGACGTTTTCGGTGACTTGAACGTTGCCCTGATGGAAGTCCTGGCGTCGTCCCCATGTGCCCACCGCACCCGCGCAATGGACCACGGCTTCGACGTCGTCACACAGCGCATGAACGAGTTCCGGATCGGAAAGATCGCCCTGGATGAACTCGGCCCCGCGCCGCACCAGATGCTCGACACCCTCCGCACGACGGCCGTTGACCCGGACGTTCAAGCCTTGCTCCAGCGCGAAACGCGCGAAGCGTCCGCCAATGAAGCCGCCTGCGCCGGTGACCAGAATTTTCATTGCCTGCTCCGTTTAATCATCTTTTGCCTGTGATCGCCGCGGCTGTTCTGCGACCGATCCTACAATCTGCTGCGTCGACTACTGACGTTCACTCAGGCTGCAACGGCACCAGCCATTGCCCCGCTTTTTTCGCCAGATGGTCCGTCAGCTCCGTCAGCAAGCGACCGCCATTGCGCCAATGATGCCAGTACAACGGTACATCAATGCAGTGATCGGCCAGCAACTCGACCAGTTGACCGCTCGCCAATTGCCCGCGGACCTGCAATTCCGGCACCAGTCCCCAGCCCATTCCGGCTTCGACCATGCGCATGAAGCCTTCGGACGAGGGACACAAATGATGCTCGAATCCGCCTTCGACGCCCAGCGAAGCGAGGTAGCGGTGCTGCAGGAAATCATCCGGGCCGAACACCAGCGCGGGCGATCGGGCGACCGCTTGCGGCGTCACGCCCTGCGGGAAATGCCGATCGATGAAGTCAGGGCTGGCCAGCGCCCGGTAGCGCATGGCGCCGAGCAACACACTTCGCGCCCCCGCCACCGGCCGTTCACTGCCGCACAGACACGCGGCCACGTCACCGGCGCGCATGCGTTTGAGCCCGACATCCTGATCCTTAACCACGAGATCAGTGAGCAATCGATGCTCGGCACAGAAGTCCCCGACCGCGAGGGCCCACCAAGTCGCCAGGCTGTCGGCGTTCAGTGCGATGCGCAGGCGCTCGGGCATGCCGCCTTCGTCCAGCGCGGGCACCACGCTTTGCAGATCCCGCTCCAGCAAGCGCACCTGCTGGACATGGTTGAGCAAGCGCCGGCCGATGTCTGTCGGCGTGGGCGGCGTCGCCCGGACCAGTACTGGCTGGCCGACCCGCGCCTCCAGCAGCTTGATGCGCTGGGACACCGCCGACTGCGAAAGGCCAAGCACCTGTGCAGCACGCTCGAATCCGGCTTGCTCGATCACCGCCGCCAGCGCGGAAAGCAACTTGTAGTCGAACATCATTTTCTCTAATGGGTGATGAGCTTTATTGGTTTTTCTTATACTCGCTCTCGCCTGACAATCGCCACCACTGACTGATGCCCACCTCAACAAACGGCGAATATCAATGACTGGCGAAACCTCCCTCAGCGCGTTGCTGCGCAGCATGGACCCCGAACTGAACGAAGGTGATTACGTGTTCTGCACCGTGGCTGACAGCAGCCACGTGCAAGGTGTCGAGGTGATCGGCAGCTTCAGGGAGCGTGAAGGCCTGACCGTCATACTTGAACGCAGCCAGGCGCAGCACCTGGGCCTGGCCAGCGATTACGTCATGGCCTGGATTACCCTGACCGTCCATTCCTCACTCGCGGCCGTCGGGCTGACCGCCGCGTTCGCCAGCGCACTGGGGCAGGCGGGCATCAGTTGCAACGTGGTCGCGGGCTTTTACCACGACCATCTTTTCGTGGGTAAGGACGACGCGCTGGAGGCCATGAGCACCTTGCGCGCACTGGCGACGAGCGCCTGATCCCGTCCATCCCTGAACTGATCGAGGCCCGACATCATGTGGCAAAGCTACCTCAATGGCCTGTTGGTTTCCCTCGGGCTGATCATGGCCATCGGCACCCAGAACGCTTACGTGCTGGCGCAAAGTCTGCGTCGCGAACACCACCTGTCCGTGGCCTTGCTGTGCATCGTGTGCGACGCCCTGTTGGTGGCCGCCGGCGTGTTCGGGCTGGCCAATGTGCTGGCCCACAACCCGACGCTTCTGGCGGTGGCGCGCTGGGGCGGAGTGGTGTTTCTGCTGTGGTACGGCGCCATGGCTTTGCGCCGCGCGTTGTCGCCGCAGAGCCTCGCCAACGGCGACACCCACGGCCAGCGCTCTCGCCGCGCGGTATTGCTGACCGCCCTGGCGGTGACCTTGCTGAACCCGCACGTTTATCTCGATACGGTCCTGCTGATCGGCTCCCTCGGCGCGCAGCAAGCAGTGCCCGGCGCTTATGTGGCCGGGGCAGCCAGCGCTTCGGTGTTGTGGTTTTCAACGCTGGCGATCGGCGCCGCCTGGCTGGCGCCCTGGCTCGCGCGCCCGGCCACCTGGCGCCTGCTGGACCTGATGGTCGCGGTGATGATGTTCAGCGTGGCGGTGCAATTGGTCAGGACGGCGTGAAAACCCAAGCCTGCCACTACGCTTTCGGCGCAATGCTCTGGAACCTCTATCCCACACTGTTGTTGCGTGGTTAAGGTCCGGGGCCGGTGCTATGATCCAGCCCCTGCGCTGCAAAGAGTACAAACTCGCCAGCGTAAGTTCTGTCTGGCCGCCCGTGATCGGCCTTGCGCAAACCGCAACTGACCTGATTAGGAGAATTACCATGGCTTTTGAATTGCCTCCGCTGCCGTACGCACATGATGCTCTGGCACCGCACATCTCCAAGGAAACTCTGGAATACCACCACGACAAGCACCACAACACCTACGTCGTGAACCTGAACAACCTGGTGCCAGGCACCGAGTTCGAAGGCAAGACTCTGGAAGAAATCGTCAAGACGTCCTCGGGCGGTATCTTCAACAACGCCGCTCAAGTCTGGAACCACACGTTCTACTGGAACTGCCTGGCGCCAAACGCCGGCGGCCAACCGACCGGCGCTCTGGCTGATGCAATCAACGCTGCGTTCGGTTCCTTCGACAAGTTCAAGGAAGAATTCAGCAAGACCTCCATCGGCACGTTCGGCTCCGGCTGGGGCTGGCTGGTGAAGAAAGCTGACGGTTCCCTGGCACTGGCCAGCACCATCGGCGCCGGCAACCCGATCACCAGCGGCGACACCCCGCTGCTGACCTGCGACGTCTGGGAGCACGCTTACTACATCGACTACCGTAACCTGCGTCCAAAGTACGTCGAGGCGTTCTGGAACCTGGTCAACTGGAAGTTCGTTGCCGAGCAGTTCGAAGGCAAAAGCTTCACCGCCTGATGAATGCTTGAATGCTCGAATAAAAAAAGCCCGGCACGTCCGGGTTTTTTTTTCGCCTTCTGTTTGTCGTTTATGTATTGTCTGGAAGCGATAGCCGACTAATATCAAATTTCGTGCTGATTCAAACGGCTGGGCTCAAGTTCTTCCCGCGGACGACCGACACAGTACGGTTAGCCTGAGTGGTCTGCCTGTTAAGTGTTTTCCCGATTGATGGGGGTCAGGCGCAAGCCAGACGCGTCTGATCCGAATGCCTGCATTGCCCGTGCGTGCACACAGTCAGACCGCTATCAGCATGGATGAAGGAATGGCCATTTGAAGCTGGAACTCAAACACAGCTTGTCGGTGAAGCTGCTTCGCGTTGTGCTGCTTTCAGCGCTGATCGTTGGGGTCGTGCTCAGTTGCGCACAGATCGTCTACGACGCATACAAAACCCGCCAGGCCGTTGCTTCGGACGCAGCGCGTATCCTCGACATGTTTCGCGACCCGTCGACACAGGCCGTCTACAGCCTGGACCGGGAAATGGGCATGCAGGTCATCGAAGGGTTGTTTCAGGACGAAGCGGTGCGACTGGCGTCCATTGGTCATCCCAACGAGACGGTGCTCGCCGAGAAATCCCGCTCCCTCGAAGTCACCCCTACCCGCTGGCTGACCGATCTGATCCTTGGCCAGGAACGCAGCTTCACCACCCAACTGGTCGGCCGCAGCCCGTACAGCGAATACTACGGCGACCTGCGCATCACCCTGGACACCGCCACCTACGGCGAAACCTTCCTCACCAACTCAATGATCATCTTCATCTCCGGCGTGTTGCGCGCGCTGGCGTTGGGTCTGGTGCTATACCTGGTTTACCACTGGCTGCTGACCAAACCGCTGTCGAGAATCATCGAGCACCTGACCACCATCAACCCCGACCGCCCCAGCGAACACCAACTGCCCCTGCTCAAAGGCCACGAAAAAAACGAGCTGGGGATCTGGGTCAACACCGCCAACCAACTGCTGGCGTCCATCGAGCGCAACACCACCCTGCGCCACGAGGCTGAATCCAGCCTGTTGCGGATGTCCCAATACGACTTCCTCACCGGGCTGCCCAACCGGCTGCAACTGCAGAAGCAACTGGACAAAATCCTCGTCGACGCCGGCAAGGTGCAGCATCGGGTCGCGGTGTTATGCGTCGGGCTGGATGACTTCAAAGGCATCAACGAACAATTCAGCTATCAGGCCGGCGACCAGTTGCTGCTGGCCCTCGCCGATCGATTGCGCGGCCACAGCGGACGTCTCGGCGCCCTCGCCCGCCTGGGCGGCGACCAGTTCGCGCTGGTCCAGGCCGATATCGAACAGCCTTATGAAGCCGCCGAGTTGGCGCAGAACATCCTCGACGATCTGGAGGCGCCCTTCGCTGTTGATCAGCAAGAGATTCGCTTGCGCGCCACGATCGGCATCACTCTGTTCCCCGAAGATGGCGACAGCACCGAGAAGCTGCTGCAGAAAGCCGAGCAGACCATGACACTGGCCAAGACCCGCTCGCGCAATCGCTACCAGTTTTATATCGCCAGCGTCGACAGCGAGATGCGCCGTCGACGTGAGCTGGAGAAGGACCTGCGCGAGGCCATGGCCCGCGAGCAGTTTCATCTGGTCTATCAGCCGCAGATCAGCTACCGCGACCACGGTGTGGTCGGCGTCGAAGCACTGATCCGCTGGATTCACCCGGAACACGGCTTCGTACCCCCTGACCTGTTCATCCCGTTGGCCGAGCAGAACGGCACCATTATCGCCATCGGCGAGTGGGTGCTGGATCAGGCCTGTAAACAGCTGCGCGAATGGCACGATCAAGGCTTCAGCGACCTGCGCATGGCGGTGAACCTGTCCACCGTGCAGCTGCACCACGCCGAATTGCCGCGGGTGGTGAACAACCTGCTGCAGATCTACCGCTTGCCGCCCCGCAGTCTGGAGCTGGAAGTCACTGAAACCGGCCTGATGGAAGACATCACGACCGCCGCCCAGCACCTGCTGAGCCTGCGCCGCTCCGGGGCGTTGATCGCCATTGATGACTTCGGCACCGGTTATTCATCGCTGAGTTATCTGAAAAGCCTGCCGCTGGACAAGATCAAGATCGACAAGAGCTTCGTGCAGGATTTGCTCGACGACGATGACGACGCAACCATCGTGCGCGCCATCATCCAGCTCGGCAAAAGCCTGGGCATGCAGGTGATTGCCGAGGGCGTGGAAACCGCCGAGCAAGAGGCGTACATCATTTCCGAGGGTTGCCACGAAGGTCAGGGCTATTTTTACAGCAAGCCACTGCCGGCGCGGGAACTGCTGGTTTACCTCAAGCAAGCCCAGCGCACTCACAGCGAGGCGCTGTAGCACGCCTGCCTTGCGACGAAGAGGCAGCCGTTGCGCGGATTCCCCCTCGCCATTGCGACGCGGCACCTTACCTCCCCCTTGAAACAGCTTGAAATACCTCCCTCAGACTGCCTGGGCAAATGGCCTTTACACCGAATGCAAATCTTTCGCATTATGGCGCAGCATTTTTTGGCGTTCGCCACCGTTTACACCTCTTCTCGATGCAGGATTCCGTCATGATTCGTATGCCCCTGGCAACCGCAAGTCTGCTGGCTGTCGCTATTGCTCTGGCCGGTTGTGATCAAGGCAAGGACAAACCCGCCGCTGCAGCGCCTGCCCCGGCACCTGCCGCAGCCGCCGCCCCAGCCACAGCGCCGACCCCCGCCGCTGCACCGACCCAGTCCAGCGAAGCCGCCACCAAAGCAGTGGTCGCCAACTACGCCAACATGGTATTTGCCGTCTTCAGCGACGCCGAATCCACTGCCAAAACCCTCAGCACGGCAGTCGACGCTTTCCTCGCCACCCCCAATGACCAGACCCTGAAAGCAGCACGTGCAGCGTGGGTCGCGGCGCGGGTGCCTTACATGCAAAGCGAAGTGTTCCGCTTCGGCAACACCATCATCGACGACTGGGAAGGTCAGGTGAACGCATGGCCGCTGGACGAAGGCCTGATCGACTACGTCGCCAAGGACTACCAGCACGCACTGGGCAACCCGGGCGCGACTGCCAACATCATCGCCAACACGTCGGTGCAAGTGGGTGAGGACAAAGTCGACGTCAGCGAAATCACCCCTGAAAAACTCGCCAGCCTGAACGAGCTCGGCGGTTCGGAAGCCAACGTAGCGACCGGTTACCACGCCATCGAATTCCTGCTCTGGGGCCAGGACCTGCACGGCACCGGCCCGGGCGCCGGCGAGCGTCCGGCCAGCGACTACATCGAAGGTCAGGGCGGCACCGGCGGCCACAACGACCGCCGTCGCGCCTACCTGAAGGCCGTCACCGACCTGCTGGTGAGCGACCTCGAAGAAATGGTTAACAACTGGAAACCGGGCGTCGCCGACAACTACCGCGCCACTCTGGAAGCAGAATCCGCCGAGAGCGGACTGCGCAAAATGCTCTTCGGCATGGGCAGCCTGTCGCTGGGTGAACTGGCAGGCGAACGCATGAAAGTCGCGCTGGAGGCCAATTCCAGCGAGGACGAGCACGATTGCTTCAGTGACAACACCCACAACTCGCACTTCTACAACGGTCTGGGCATCCGCAACGTTTACCTGGGCGAGTACACCCGCGTCGACGGCAGCAAAGTGACTGGCCCAAGCCTGTCTTCGCTGGTGGCCAAGGCCGACGCTGCGACCGACCAGACCGTTCGTGCCGACCTCGACGCGACCCAGGCAAAGCTGCAGGTCATCGTCGACCACGCCAACAAGGGCGAGCATTTCGACCAGCTCATCGCGGCCGGCAATACAGCAGGCAACGAAGTGGTGCGCAACGCCATTGCTGCGTTGGTCAAACAGACCGGGGCCATCGAACAAGCGGCCGGCAAGCTGGGCATCACCGACCTGAACCCGGACAACGCCGACCACGAGTTCTGATCCCCATCACGTCCGCTTCAAACCCTGTGGGGCCACGCCTTTCGGAGTGAAGCCGGTCCAGCTGCAAACAAATGCCGACCCGACCACGGGCCGGCATTTTTTTCGTCAATCGAAGCTCCAAACCTCACCAAAACCGGCCTTATCCGGGGACCGGTCTGTAAGCTTTGTAGGGCATTTCCTGTTCGCTCCTTGTCGGATTGAACACGCCTCCCCCGCCGCCGATCATGCGCACTTCCTTGACCCCACCCTATCCAGGAGGAGACAGAAAGTGCCCAAGAGAAACAATAAAAGGCGCCGCGTCAGTAAGCTCAAAGCCAACGATTACGGTATCCACCTGCTGGTCGGCGTCAAGGGCCCGCGTGCCTGGAAGGTGACGATCTACCGCGATGGCAGGACATTCAACCGGCTCTTCTCATTCTCCCGCTACGGGGGCCGTGACCCGGCACGCCAAGCCGCCGACGCGTGCCGTGACCAGTTGCTGCTGGCGCACCTGCCCAAGCTCAGCCGCGACATCCGTCAACGCATCATCGCCACCAACACCAGCGGCTATCCGGGGGTGCATTACCGCTGCTACACCGGCATTGCCTATTGGGTGGCGCGGACCACGCTACGCAACGGCAGCAGTGTCACCAAGTCGTTCAGGGTCGAGCATTACGGCTACGAGCGGGCCAAGGAGCTGGCGATCCGCGAACGCGAACGGCAGCTCGACGGCATTGGCGATTACCGGTCGTTCAAGGTGGTCGAGGGCGAACGGCGCCTGATGCAGCTGCTCGTGGAAAACCCGGCCCTGGAGATCGCCGGAGCGTGAGCTTTACCGACCCGTTGCCTGCGGATGATTTGGTAACAACACGTTACGAGAGGTCCTTCAAACGCTAATCCCTCTTATTCATAAAACACGGGGCTGGTAAGCTTGCTCGCCCCGATTTCCACCCCTTTGCAGGACCTGTATGACTGCGCGGTTACGTCCTTCGTTTCTTCTGCTGATGGCGCTGGCCGTCAGTGGGTGCGATGACGCCCCGCGTTTCACCGCAGCCGAGCCAGGGGAGTCGCGGTCCGGCGGCGCCACCACCGTCAACAAGCGCGACCGCAACGCGTTTTCCCTGCCCTCGGCCAACCTGTCGCCTGCCCGGCGACTGGACTTCAGCGTCGGCAACAGTTTCTTCCGCAACCCTTGGGTGATCGCCCCCTCGACGACCACCGCCCGTGACGGTCTGGGTCCGCTGTTCAACACCAACGCCTGCCAGAACTGCCACATCAAGGACGGTCGCGGCCACCCGCCCGAGCCAGGTGCCGACAACGCCGTTTCCATGCTGGTGCGCCTGTCGATTCCCGACGACCCGGCATTCGCCGAACACATCAGGCAGCTGGGCCTGACACCCGAGCCTGTATACGGCAAACAACTGCAGGACATGGCCATCCCAGGCGTGACGCCTGAAGGCAAGGTGCGGGTCGACTACGATTCGATGACCGTGCATTTTCGCGACGGCACCCCGGTGCATCTGCGCCGCCCTACCCTGCAGATCACCCAACCCGGTTACGGCCCGATGCACCCGCAGACGCGAGCTTCCGCGCGTATTGCGCCTCCGATGATCGGGCTGGGGCTTCTGGAAGCCATTCCCCAGGCCGCGATTCTGGCCAACGCCAACCCGGATGATGAACAGGGCACCGGCATCACCGGTAAACCCAACTGGGTCTGGGACGATGCGCAGCAGAAATCCGTCCTCGGACGTTTCGGCTGGAAAGCCTCGCAGCCGAGCATCAAACAGCAGAATGCCCACGCACTGGCGGGTGACATGGGCCTGACGTCCACCTTGATGCCGGTCGACGACTGCACGCCGTCACAGACCGCGTGCCTTGCTGCGCCCAACGGCAATGGCCCGAACGGCGAGCCGGAGGTCAGCGACAACATCCTGCGGCTGATCACTTTCTACACCCGTAATCTGGGCGTTCCGGCCCGTCGAGACGTGGCCGACCCGCAGGTACTGGCGGGCAAGAATCTGTTTTTCAAAGCAGGTTGCCAGCAGTGCCATACGCCCCAATTCACCACCTCCGCCGATGCCGCCGAACCCGAACTGGCGAATCAGGTCATCCGCCCTTACACCGATCTGCTGCTGCATGACATGGGCGAAGGCCTGGCCGACAATCTCAGCGAATTTCAGGCCAGCGGCCAACAGTGGCGCACCCCGCCGTTGTGGGGCATCGGCCTGACGCAAGCCGTCAGCGGCCACACGCAGTTTCTGCACGACGGGCGCGCCCGCAACCTGATGGAGGCCGTGCTCTGGCACGGCGGCGAGGCGCTGCCGGCGCAACGTCAGGTGCTGGCCTTCGACGCGGAACAGCGCGCGGCGCTGCTGGCGTTCTTGAATTCTCTCTAACGTATTTCTGAAGATAAGGAGTCGGGCATGTTCCGCCCCAAGTTGTTGCTCACCAGCCTTGCCGCACTGGCACTGGGCGCGTGCGCGCCGTCGGACCCGCAAGCCGTGACGTCTGCCGCCATTGCCAGTCAGGTCATCCTGCCGACCTACAGCCGTTGGGTCGATGCCGACCGGCAACTGGCGATCAGTGCCCTGTCCTACTGTCAGGGCAAATCCGACCTGGACACCGCCCGCGCCGATTTCCTCTACGCACAAAAAGCCTGGGCCGAGCTGCAACCGCTGCTGATCGGACCGCTGGCCGAAGGCAATCGCGCCTGGCAGATTCAGTTCTGGCCGGACAAAAAGAACCTCGTCGGTCGTCAGGTGGAGCAACTGGTCACCGCACAGCCGCAGATCAGCGCCGATGCCCTGGGCAAATCCAGTGTGGTGGTTCAGGGCCTGTCGGCCTATGAATACATCCTCTTCGACGCCGACATCGACATGGCCAATGCCGAGCAGAAAGCCCGCTACTGCCCGCTGCTGGTGGCCATCGGCGAGCGTCAGAAAGCGTTGGCCGAAGACATCCTCAGCAGTTGGAACAGCAACGACGGCATGCTCGCTCAGTTGAGCAAGTTTCCCAATCAGCGTTACGCCGATTCCCACGAAGCCATTGCCGAGTTGCTGCGCGTGCAAGTGACTGCGCTGGACTCGCTGAAGAAAAAGCTCGGCACCCCGCTGGGCCGTGGCACCAAAGGCGTACCGCAACCGTTTCAGGCCGAAGCCTGGCGCAGCAAAGCCTCGCTCAGCAGCTTGCAGGCGAGTCTGGCCAGTGCGCAGACCGTCTGGGCCGGCGTCGACAACAAGGGATTGCGCGGGCTATTGCCTAAGGAGCAAAAGCCGTTGGCCGACAAGATTGACGCCGCCTACGCTGAGAGCAATCGACAGCTGGCCGCGCTGAAACCGCCACTCGGGGATCTGTTGGCCAGCGAAGAAGGCCGCCAGCAGCTCAACGCCTTCTACGACAGCCTCAACGTGGTTCATCGCCTGCACGAAGGCGAGCTGGCCAAAGCGCTGGGCATCCAACTGGGCTTCAACGCCAATGATGGTGACTGATATGTTGCGACGTCAGGCTCTGGGTCTGGGCAGCCTGCTGCTCAGCGCCGTCACGTTCGGCGGCTGGACGCTGTTCGCGAAAAAAGGCGAAAGCCCGCTGCTGCTGTCCGCCCGGGACGACGGCAACGGCCAGCACTTTGCGGTGGGTTATCGCGTCGACGGCACGCAGGTGTTTGCCACCGCCGTCGCCCAGCGCTGTCACGACATCATCAATCATCCGAGCTTGCCGATCGCGCTGTTCGTCGCACGCCGGCCAGGGACCGAAAGTTACCTGATCGACCTGCGCGACGGTCGCCTGCTGCAAACCATCACCTCGCAACCCCACCGACACTTCTACGGCCACGCGGTCATTCACAAGGACGGCGAATGGCTGTACGCCACCGAAAACGACACCACGGAACCGGGCCGCGGCCTGTTGGGCGTGTATCGATTCGTGGATGAGCGGCTGCAACGCACCGGGGAAATTTCCACCCACGGCGTAGGCCCTCACCAGGTGTCATGGATGCCGGATGGCGAGACCCTTGCAGTCGCCAACGGCGGCATTCGCACCGAGGCCGAGAGCCGCGTCGAAATGAACCTCGACGCCATGGAGCCGAGCCTGGTATTGATGCAGCGCGACGGCACGCTGCTGAGCAAAGAGACCTTGTCGCTGCAGATGAACAGCGTGCGCCATATGGCGATCGCCAGCGACGGCACCATCGTCGCGGGCCAGCAGTTCATGGGCCCCTCCCACGAGTCCGCCGAGCTACTGGCCATTAAGCGGCCGGGCCAACCGTTTCAGGCCTTTCCGGTGGCCGATCAACAGCTGCAGGCGATGGCCCATTACACCGCCAGCGTCGCCATTCACAACGACCTGCGGCTGGTGGCACTGACCGCGCCAAGGGGCAACCGCTTCTTCATCTGGGACCTGGACAGCGGCGCGCTGAAGCTCGACGCACCACTGCCCGACTGCGCCGGGGTGGGTGCGGTGGCGGACGGCTTCGTCGTAACCTCGGGCCAGGGCCGCTGCCGTTTCTATGACTGCCGCGAGACGGTGCTGGTCGCCAAGCCGCTGGAGCTGCCGGCGGGGTTGTGGGACAACCATCTGCATTTGGTTTGATCGGGAACGGAAGTCCTGCTCAATGCCACTGGCAACTAAACCCCGACACGACTAACGTGCTCGCCTGATTCGTCGGTTTTCCAAGGAAGTGGAATATGTTGCGTCGCCGCATGTTGATCATGTTGGGCATTGTCCTGATCGTGGTGCTGGCCTTGGGCGGGTACAAGGCGTTTTCGGTCTATCAGCAGGTCCAGCAATTCACGGCGCCGAAGCCGCCGATCAACGTCGCGGTAGCGGTTGTTGCCGAGCGCCCGTGGCAGAATCGCCTGCCGGCCATCGGCACGCTCAAGGCCTTCCAGGGCGTGGACCTGTCGCTGGAAATCGCGGGCACGGTCAAGGCCGTGCAGTTCGAATCCGGCCAGAAGGTCAAGGTCGGTCAGCCGCTCCTGCAACTCGACAGCGATGTGGAAAAGGCACTGCTTGGGACCGCTGAAGCGGACCTCGGTCTGGCACAGGTGGAGTACGGCCGCGGCAGTAAACTGGTGGGCGAATCCGCCATTTCCCGTGGCGACTTCGACAAGCTTGCGGCCACCCAGAAAAAGGCCGCCGCCACCGTCGCACAACTGAACGCCTCCCTGGCGAAGAAGCGCATCCTCGCACCCTTCAGCGGCACCATAGGCATTCGACAGGTTGACGTGGGCGACTACCTGGCCAGCGGCACGGTGATCGCCACCCTTCAAGACCTGACCAGCCTGTACGCGGACTTTTTCGTGCCGGAGCAAATGCTCCCGAAACTGGCCCTTGGCCAAGAAGTACAGGTGAGCGTCGCGGCCTACCCCGAACGCGTCTTCACTGCGCGCATCAGCGCCATTAACCCCAAGGTCGAAGACACCACCCGCAATGTGCTGATTCGCGCCACGCTGCCCAACCCCGACAGCCAACTATTGCCTGGCATGTTCACCAGCCTGCAAGTGCTGCTCGGGCAGGACACGCCGCAACTAATGCTGCCGGAAAGCACGATCACCTACACGCTGTACGGCAACTCGGTCTACGTCGTCGTGCCGAAAAAGACCGCCGACGGCCAGCCGGAAAACAACAGCAAGGGCGAGCCTCAGCTCATGGTCGAGCGGCGCTTTGTCGAAACCGGCGAGCGTCGGGGCGGGCTGGTGATTATCAGCAAAGGATTGAAAGCCGGAGAGCACGTGGTCACCGGCGGTCAGCTCAAACTGGATAACGGCGCTGCCGTCGCCATCGTGGCCGACCCGGCAACACCGTCTGACGCCACCCCGGCGGCGCAGAACAGCCAGCCCAAAGCTGACTGATCAAGGAATCGATCATGGCCTTTACAGACCCGTTCATCCGTCGCCCGGTGCTCGCCAGCGTGATCAGCCTGTTGATCGTGCTGCTGGGTTTTCAGGCGTTCAGCAAGCTGACCATCCGGCAGTACCCGCAGATGGAGAACGCGCTGATCACCGTGACCACGGCCTACCCCGGCGCCAACGCCGAAACCATTCAGGGCTATATCACTCAGCCGCTGCAGCAGAGTCTGGCGAGCGCCGAAGGCATCGACTACATGACCTCGGTCAGCCGGCAGAACTTCTCGGTCATTTCCATCTATGCACGCATCGGCTCCAATAGCGACCGCCTCTACACCGAGCTGCTGGCCAAGGCCAACGAGGTCAAGAACAAGCTGCCCCAGGACGCGGAAGATCCGGTGCTGAGCAAGGAAGCCGCCGATGCCTCGGCGCTGATGTACATCAGCTTTTACAGCGCCGAACTGAGCAATCCGCAGATCACCGATTACCTGTCCCGGGTCATTCAGCCCAAGCTGGCGACGCTGCCGGGCATGGCCGAAGCCGAGATTCTGGGCAATCAGGTCTTCGCCATGCGCCTGTGGCTCGACCCGGTGAAGCTCGCCGGTTTCGGCCTCACCGCCAGCGATGTCACCGAAGCGGTGCGCAAGTACAACTTCCTGTCCGCGGCGGGCGAGGTGAAGGGCGAGTACGTGGTCACCAGCGTCAACGCCAGCACCGACCTGAAATCCCCCGAGACCTTTGCGGCCATCCCGCTCAAGACCGTGGGCGACAGCCGCGTGCTACTGGGCGATGTGGCGCGGGTGGAGATGGGCGCGGAAAACTACGACACGGTCAGTTCGTTCGACGGCACACCGTCGGTGTACATCGGCATCAAGGGCACGCCCAGCTCGAACCCGCTGGATGTGATCAAGGAAGTGCGGCGCATCCTCCCGGAGCTGGAAGCCCAGTTACCGCCGAGCCTCAAAGCGTCCATCGCCTACGACGCGACGCTGTTCATTCAAGCCTCGATTCATGAAGTCGTGAAGACCCTGATCGAAGCGGTACTCATCGTCATCGTCGTGGTGTTCCTGTTTTTAGGCGCCCTGCGTTCAGTGCTGATCCCGGTGATCACCATCCCGCTGTCGATGATCGGTGTGCTGTTCTTCATGCAGTTGATGGGCTATTCGATCAATTTGCTGACGCTGTTGGCGATGGTGCTGGCCATCGGGCTGGTGGTGGACGACGCCATCGTGGTGGTGGAGAACATTCACCGGCACATCGAGGAAGGCAAGACGCCGTTCGATGCAGCCATCGAGGGCGCTCGCGAGATCGCCATGCCGGTGGTGTCGATGACCATCACCCTGGCCGCAGTGTATGCGCCCATCGGTTTTCTGGAGGGACTGACCGGTGCGCTGTTCAAGGAATTCGCGCTGACGCTGGCCGGCGCGGTGGTGATTTCCGGGATCGTCGCGCTGACCCTGTCGCCGATGATGTGCGCCGTGCTCCTGCGCCGGGAAGAGAACCCCAGCGGCCTGGCGCACAAGCTCGATCACGCCTTCGAGAGCCTGAAAGGCCGTTACCAGCGCGTCCTCCATGGCACGCTGAATACGCGTCCGGTGGTGATCGTGTTTGCGGTGCTGGTGCTGTGCATGATTCCGGTGTTTCTCAAGCTCAGCCAATCGCAACTGGCGCCGGACGAGGACCAGGGCATCATCTTCATGATGGCGACGGCACCGCAGCCGACCAACCTCGATTACATGAACACCTACACCGATCAGTTCATCAGCATTTTCAAAGCGTTCCCGGAGTACTACTCCTCGTTCCAGATCAACGGTTTCAATGGCGTGCAGACCGGCGTCGGCGGGTTCCTGCTCAAGCCGTGGGATGAGCGCAGCCGCACGCAAATGGAGCTGCTGCCAGAAGTGCAGGCCAAGCTCAACGGCATCACCGGGCTGCAGGTTTTCGGCTTCAACCTGCCGTCGTTGCCCGGCACCGGTGAAGGGTTGCCGTTTCAATTCGTGATCAATACACCGGGCGACTATGCCGCGCTGCTGGAGGTGACGGATCGCATCAAGAAACGCGCCGCCGATTCGGGCAAATTCGCGTTTCTGGACGTTGACCTGGCGTTCGACAAGCCGGAAGTGGTGGTCGACATCGACCGCGCCAAGGCCGCTCAGATGGGCGTGTCGATGCAGGACCTTGGCGGCAGTCTGGCGACGCTGCTCGGCGAGGCGGAAATCAACCGTTTCACCATCGACGGGCGCAGCTACAAGGTCATCGCCCAGGTCGAGCGCGCCTACCGCGACAACCCGGCGTGGCTCTCGAATTACTACGTCAAGAACGCCGACGGCAAGATGCTGCCGTTGTCGACGCTGATTACCGTCAGCGACCGGGCAAGGCCCCGACAGCTCAATCAGTTCCAGCAGCTCAACTCGGCGATCATCTCCGGCTTCCCCCTGGTGAGTCAGGCAGAGGCGATTGAGTTGGTGAGACAGATCGCGATCGAAGAATCGCCACCGGGTTTTGCCTACGACTACGCTGGCGCCTCCCGTCAGTACGTGCAGGAAGGCAATGCGCTGTGGGTGACGTTCGGCCTGGCCCTGGCGATCATCTTTCTGGTGCTCGCCGCGCAGTTCGAGAGCTTCCGCGATCCGCTGGTGATTCTGGTGACGGTGCCGCTGTCGATCTGCGGCGCATTGATCCCGCTGTTCCTCGGCATCTCGTCGCTGAACATCTACACCCAGGTGGGTCTGGTCACGTTGATCGGGCTGATCAGCAAGCACGGCATTCTGATCGTCGAATTCGCCAACCAGCTACGCCGGGACAAAGGCCTGACCGCCCGCGAAGCGGTGGAGGAAGCGGCGGCGATACGCTTGCGTCCCGTCTTGATGACCACCGCAGCGATGGTGTTCGGCATGGTGCCGCTGATTCTCGCGACGGGTGCGGGCGCGGTCAGCCGGTTCGATATCGGGCTGGTGATTGCCACGGGCATGTCGGTGGGGACGTTGTTCACGCTGTTTGTGCTGCCGTGCGTGTATACGCTGCTGGCGCGGCGGGATGATGCGCAGCCCGAGGGCAATAGCCATGGGGTTGCCGACACGACTGCTGGTCGCTGACGCAAAAACCTCGCCACACGCCCACAAAAAAGGCCCCGATCTTCGGGGCCTTTTGGTCAGCGCAACGGAAAAGAATCAACCTTGCGGTCCGCTCCCTTGGGCCAGGCCGAACATCAACAGCAGCAGATCGTGATCAGGCCGGGCCGTGTCAGACACCTTGGCCACCCGAGGCAGCGGGCAATGGCCTTCGCCATGCACTGCACTCAGAATCTTCGGCCCGGGCTGATCCCAGGCAGCCAGCGCGATGGAAGTCACCCCCAACGCCCCGACCAAAAACAAACCTCGCGCCATTCCTAACTTCATCGCTGTAAACCTTTGATGGGCCTGCCAAACGCGGTCTCGTAAAAGTAGACCAGCTTTGTCCAGTCCGCCGCCTGAAACGACGAATGGCGGCGCAGTTGTTTCATGTCGTGCTGTGCGGCAGCGTAGGACGTCAGGCGCTGGCGGCATTTCTCCAGATCGAGCAACGCCACTTCAGCCCTGGCATTGGCGCCCTCGCCCACGACACGAACGAAAACATGCTTGATGTAAATGCAGCTGTGCTGCCAGCGCCCCTTGTGCATACGGGCCAGGTTGCTGGCGATTTCCTGGAGCATCTGTTCGTAGACGGCTTCGCCATACTGCTCACGACCGCCGGCGCGCAGCCAGTTTTCGAATTCGTCAAAACCGTCCAGCGAGGCGGTGACGAGCAGCGCGCGCCACTCGTTGTTCTCATCGCGCTCTGCGCCGCAGAACACCATGCGCGGCACGTTGACGTCGAGCTGACGAAGGCCCTCGAGGGCATCGCGTTCGCGCAACACCGTCGGACGGCCAAAAGGGTGCAACCAACTGCGGTAGATATGGCCTGTCTGGCGCTTCACATACAGCAGCCGACCGTTTTCCGAGACGACGCGCTGCACGCCACTTTCACCGCCGCGGCGCACATTGGGTTCTTCGACCCACTCGCCCCGCGTGTTCCAGAAATAGGCGAAGCGGTCCTTGGCAGGAACGGCTAACTCTGTTGCGAAATCCACGGCCATCCTGTTGTTACCTCTTACGTAATAGATACACACGCCACATGGCGTACATCGGCAGGAAATCCAGGCGCTCTTGAATCCGAAACCCTGCCTGTTCAAATTCGGCCTCTACGGTGGCCACCGGCAGCACGAAGCGATTCTGATAATCATGTTGCGGTCGCGACGCTTCGGCGCGTCGTCGCTTCCAGGCCTTGAAATTGCCATCCACCCACAACGACACAATCACGCTGTCGCGGGTCACCCGGTGAAACTCCTTCAACAGCACGGCGCGGTCTTCGGCCTTGCCGATGTGATGCATCAGGCGCATGCAGAAGATGCTGTCGACGGCGTTGTCGGGCATCTCGATAGCAAAGGCCGAGGTCTGTAGCGGTTGCACGCGCTTGACGACCTCCGCGGGTTGCGACTCGCAGGCGATCTTGACCATCGCCGCCGAGTTGTCCGCACCGATGATCACCCGGTTGGGCTTCTCTGCCAGCACGGGCCAGAAACGACCGGCGCCACAGGGCAGGTCCAGCACCAGACCCGGCTCGCCTGCCAGCGCCAATGCGCGGCGGGCGAGCTGTTTGTCCCGTCGATCCGACAAGCGTCTCGCCAGTCCATCGTTGTGTTTACGTAAGTACTTTTTCGCGTGTTCGTCGTCGTACTTGCGCGAAAAATCAAGCTCGATCCGCTTGCTCATGGCCGCTTCTCCTTTGAATGAAAGGGCCAAACTAAGGAGCGGGGCGTTATGTTCAGGTCACATGAATGTGAAAAAAACGTCTGAAAAAGTGAAGATATGTTACGAGATTATTCAAGGACTTAGGGCCAGCATACGGCCATATTCCGCGGAGTTTTAGCACCTTTACACAGGCTGTACATTTGTCGACGGCAGCCGAACGGGGTCTTTGGCAGGGCGCGAACCCATGTCCACGCTGAATCGACAGCCGTTGGGCTCCATGGTGTCCAGGCTCACCGACCACCCCTGGTTTTCGCAGATACGCTGCACCAACGACAGCCCAAGGCCCAGACCTTCGCCCCTTTGCTCGGTGCCGCGCACGAATGGCTGAAACATTGCCTCACGTTTTTCCTCGGGGATGCCTACACCGGAATCCTCCACCATGAAGCCGCCTTCACGCAGCGTCAGGCGGATAAAGCCGGTTTCGGTGTAGTGCAACGCATTGCGCAGCAAGTTGCCCATCACGGCATACAGAAAGGTGGCGTTGTAGGCGGCTTCGGAAGGTTGGCCAGGCAGGTATTCCAAGGTCAGCCCTTTGCGCTCGATCGGCTCGCGCCACAGGCTGATCAACTGCTGGGCGGCGCCTTGCAGGGTCAGTTGCGGATTCAGGGCGAGGTCGTCGCGCTGGGTGCGTGCCAGCATCAGGAAGGTCTGCACCAGATCGCGCATTTCCTCGCACGCCCGCGCCACGCGTTCGACCTGGGCCCGCGCGCGCTGGTCCAGCGCCGGGTTTTCCAGCAACAGCTCACAGGAACTGGCCAGCACCATCAACGGCGTGCGCAGTTCATGGCTGACGTCGCTGGTGAACATCCGCTCGCGGGTCAAGGCATCACGCAGGCGGCCCAGTGTGGCGTCGAAGGCGACCGCCAACTCGCCCACTTCGTCAGCGGCGTAATCAGGGGCCAGGGGCGGCGCGAGGCCGAGCAACTGATCGCGATGGCGCACCTGCCGGGCCAGCCGCACCACCGGCGCCATCACCCGCCGCGCCAGTATCCAGCCGAGGAAAATCGCCAGCGCCAACGCCAGCACAAAGCCCACCAGCACCACGGCGAACAGCACGCGCTCACGTTCTTCGAAATCGCTTTGATCCTGGAGCAGCACGTAGTGGCGACCGTCGACGATCTCGACCATCGCGTGGTAGGACAACGGCCCGCGAAAGACTTCGTGAAAGCCCGACTCCAAATGACGAAGATCCTTCGGCAGCTCGAAATCCCCCGGACCGCCGCTGAAGTAAAACAGCTGATCCGGCTCGGGGCGATGGTTCCAGTCATTGACGCTGTCCATCAGCAACAGCCGCGTCAGGTCGCCGCCCAGTCCCGCCGAAATCAGCTTTTCTTCGACCAGGTGCACCGTCGCGACAATGCCCATCGCGAAGCAACCGGCAACCAACGCACTCATCAAGGCGAAGGCGATGATGATCCGCTGGGCGAGGCTCTGCTTAAACTCCATCACGCCCCTCGGCGAGGCGGTACCCGACACCGTGGACGGTCTGCAACAGCGGCTTGGCGAACGGCTTGTCGATGACCTGACGCAATTGGTGAACATGGCTGCGTAGGCTATCGCTGTCCGGGCAATCGTCGCCCCACAGGGCTTCTTCCAGGACTTCACGGCGCAGCACGTGAGGGCTCTTCTGCATCAACACCGCGAGCAACTTCAGGCCAACCGGGTTGAGTTTAAGCAGACGCCCTTCACGGGTCACTTCAAGGGTGTCGAGGTCGTAGATCAGATCGGCGACCTGCAGAGTACGTCGACCGCCGCCCTGGGCACGCCGCAGCACGGCCTCGATGCGCGCCGCCAGTTCCGACAGCGCGAACGGCTTGAGCAGGTAGTCGTCGGCGCCGGAGCGGAACCCCTGCAGCCTGTCGTCGAGCTGGTCGCGGGCGGTGAGCATGATCACCGGGGTGTCGCGGCGCGCGTCTTCACGCAGGCGCTTGCACAGGGTGTAACCGTCGATGCCGGGCAGCATGATGTCGAGCACGATCAGGTCATAGTGCTCGGTCGCTGCCAGGTGCAGACCAGACAGACCGTCTTGCGCGCAATCGACGGTATAGCCCTTCAATCCGAGGTAATCGGCGAGGTTTGCCAGAATGTCCCGGTTGTCTTCAACCAGCAGAATTCTCATGGCGCGTGTCTCCCTATGCGGTGTGGCGAGACCCGGGACACGGCTCGAGATGCCGCTCAACAAGGTCAGAGTTGGCGGCAGCTTACGGCGATGCGCGCTCAAGGGCCAGCACTGCGGTGCATAACGTTTTTTTCACCCGCGGTTCACGGCGCCGCGACAGCGTTCTGCTCAGACTTCGCACCGCTCGGGCTCCATACACCCCCGCTCTCCCCTCGCCCACCACACGGGATTTGCCATGTCACACGCACTCGAACGGCCCGCCTCACGCCCGATCAACGGCTGGGTTTATCTGGGCATACCGGCCGTGACCGCCATCGTTCTGATCTTGCTGGAATTGACCTCGCTGGACATGGACATCGCCAAACTGGCCTATGACCCGGTGGCGGGCGAGTTCATCGGTCGGCACAGCTTCTTTCTCGAAGACGTCCTGCATGACCGCGCCAAACAGGCCGTCATCGCCATCGGCGTGTTGTCCTTCGTGAGCTTCATTGCCTCGTTCTTCGTCAACGTGCTGAAGCCCTGGAAACGTGAACTGGGCTGCATGGTCTTGTCGATGGCGTTATCCACCAGCTTCGTCACGCCGGTGAAAGTCGTGACATCGGTGCAGTGCCCGTGGAGCCTGAAAGAATTCGGCGGCCAGGAAACCTACAGCGAACTCCTCAGCCCCCGCCCCCAAACCGACAAACCCGGCCGCTGCTGGCCCGGCGGCCATGCGGCCACCGGCTTCACACTGTTCGCCCTGTTCTTCGTCTTCCGCGACCGCAAACCCCGCCTGGCCAAAGCCGGCCTGATCTTCGCGGCGGGACTGGGCACCGTCTTCTCCATCGGCCGAATGCTACAAGGCGCGCACTTCTTCTCCCATAACATCTGGACGGCGGTGTTCTGCTGGCTGCTTTGTTTGGGGGCGTATTACTTCGTGCTGTACCGGCCGGCGAAAAAGGATGTAGTGGTGGGTGGAGAAGCAGTTTCGGGATGATGACTAGACGGGGACAGATTAATTTACGGTGAAGCGCTGTAAATAAATCAGTCCCCTACAACCCGGTAAATAAATCAGTCCCCTACAACCGGTATGCATGCCCACGCAGAGCGTGGGCATGATCAAGCGTTAGACCCAAAATTGATAGTGCCCAAACGGGCCTCTTCCCGGCTAAAGCCGGTCCTACAAGGAGACCGCGTGCATCCCGTGGGATTGGCTCTCCCTGTAGGACCGGCTTTAGCCGGGAAGCCCTTGATGTGCATCTGCTCTTGATCCGCTTTTGATCTTCGTACACAAAAAATCCAGTCACCGCCAATCGCGACTTGGGTGCAGGCTGAACGCAGATCTCGCGCAGTGGGCCGAGCCGCATGGATGCGGCGAGAGCGCCGTCAGGGCATGGATGCCCGTTCGGTGCGGGCCCACGGAGCGAGACCGGAGTGAAGGAACCCGACGAAGTCGGGCCCAACCAGGAGCAAGCACCCTTGGTTACTTGGGGTGCTTTTCCAAGTAACTCGCCGGAGGCGAAATGTCTGCCCCTAGGCAGACGCTCTTGATCCTGAGGCTTTTCGAAGGTCACTCGCGGAGGGAGTCATTTAGCGCCGCCCATAAAAAAACCCCGCCTAAGCGGGGTTTTTTCTACATCGGGGTACGGCTGGCTTACATCATGCCGCCCATACCACCCATGCCGCCCATATCAGGCATACCGCCACCGGCTGCCTTCTCATCAGCCACATCAGCAATCATCGCCTCAGTAGTGATCATCAGACTGGCGATCGACGAAGCAGCCTGCAGAGCAGAACGCGTCACCTTGGCCGGATCGAGAATACCCATCTCGATCATGTCGCCGTACTCGCCGCTCGCAGCGTTGTAACCGTAGTTACCCGTACCCTGCTTGACCTTGTCGACCACAACGCTAGGCTCGTCGCCCGAGTTCGCCACGATCTGACGCAGAGGCGCTTCAACCGCACGACGCAACAGAGCGATACCCACGTTCTGATCAGCGTTGTCGCCACGCAGTTCGGAAATCGCCTGCAGCGAACGAACCAACGCAACACCACCGCCAGGCACCACGCCTTCTTCAACGGCCGCACGGGTTGCGTGCAGGGCGTCTTCAACGCGGGCTTTCTTCTCTTTCATTTCAACTTCGGAACCCGCACCGACCTTGATCACTGCAACGCCGCCCGACAGCTTGGCCAGACGCTCTTGCAGCTTCTCTTTGTCGTAGTCCGACGACGTGTCGCCGATCTGCTGACGGATCTGCGCGATACGACCGTCGATGTCGGCACGAACGCCAGCACCGTCGATAATCGTGGTGTTTTCTTTGTTCAAGATAACGCGCTTGGCATTACCCAGGTGTTCCAGGGTAGCGGTTTCCAGGCTCAGGCCGATCTCTTCCGAGATAACGGTACCGCCAGTCAGAACAGCGATGTCCTGCAGCATGGCCTTGCGACGGTCGCCGAAGCCAGGGGCCTTGACCGCTGCAACCTTCACGATGCCGCGCATGTTGTTCACGACCAGAGTCGCCAGCGCTTCGCCCTCAACGTCTTCAGCCACGATCAGCAGAGGACGGCCAGCTTTCGCAACGGCTTCCAGAACTGGCAGCATTTCGCGGATGTTGGAGATCTTCTTGTCAACCAGCAGCAGCAGCGGGCTTTCCAGCTCGGCAACCATGGTGTCCGGCTTGTTGATGAAGTACGGGGACAGGTAGCCGCGGTCAAACTGCATGCCTTCAACGACAGACAGCTCGTTTTCCAGACCCGAACCTTCTTCAACGGTGATAACGCCGTCTTTGGTCACTTTTTCCATGGCTTCGGCAATGATGTCGCCGATGGAATTGTCCGAGTTGGCCGAGATGGTGCCGACCTGGGCAATTGCCTTGGTGTCGGTGCAAGGCTTGGACAGCTTCTTCAGCTCGGCAACAATGGCGATGGTCGCCTTGTCGATGCCGCGCTTCAGGTCCATCGGGTTCATGCCGGCAGCGACGGCTTTCAGGCCTTCGTTAACGATGGCTTGAGCCAGAACGGTGGCGGTGGTGGTGCCGTCGCCAGCGTCATCGTTCGCACGGGAAGCAACGTCTTTGACCAGCTGCGCGCCCATGTTTTCGAAACGGTCTTTCAGCTCGATTTCTTTGGCTACGGACACACCGTCTTTGGTGATCAGCGGAGCGCCGAAGCTTTTTTCGATGATGACGTTACGGCCTTTAGGGCCCAGAGTTGCTTTTACTGCGTCGGCCAGGACGTTGACACCAGCCAGCATTTTTTTACGGCCAGCATCGCCGAATTTAACTTCTTTAGCAGCCATGATCGTTATTCCTTAAATACTTTGTAGTAACGGGAAATGGGGTATCAACTCAGCCTTCGACGACCGCGAGAATTTCGTTCTCGCTCATCACCAGCAGGTCTTCGCCGTCTACTTTCACAGTGTTGCTGCCGGAGTAAGGGCCGAACACCACTTTGTCACCCACTTTCACGGCCAGCGCGCGTACTTCACCGTTGTCCAGGATGCGACCGTTGCCGACGGCGATGATCTCGCCACGGTTAGGTTTTTCAGCAGCCGAACCAGGCAGCACGATACCGCCAGCAGTTTTTGTTTCTTCTTCGCTGCGACGGATTACGACGCGGTCATGCAGAGGACGAAGCTTCATTGTCGATCTCCTAATTATGGTTTTTAAACGCCCGGTGCGAACACCGGCGGGTTAAAACATCCGGGCTTGCCGGTTACGGTTCGCGAGCGAACCGCAGAATACGGTCTGACGAAACGCGCCAGAAACCTTGCGGTGACCCATACATAAGGGCGAGCAAGCCGAATTCAAGGCTGACCCCAGAAATTTTTTGAAGGAAGTGTGGTCGCAAAAACGAACACGGCACCCGCAGGTGCCGTGTCGTGGTGGACGTGAATCACTTTTTGTCCAATGGCTCGAATTCGCCTTCGATCACTTCGCCCTCAATGACCTCAGGGCGGCGTGCTTCAGGACGGGCAGCGCCGGGGTGCATGGGACCCGGTGAATTCGCCGCATGCATGTTCTCGGCAAACGCACGCTGGCGCGCGGCCTGAGCCTCGGCGCGGTTGCGCACCTTACCGACGATCAGGCGACGGGTAAACGGCATCAGAAACAGCAGGCCCAGCACGTCACTGATGAAGCCAGGCAGCACGAGCAAACCACCGCCGATGGTCATCATCAAACCGTCGAGCATCTGCTGGGCGGGCAGTTCGCCACGGGCGAGACTCTGGCGGGCACTCAGCGCGGTGGCCACACCGGCGATCCGCACCACGAACACACCGAGCATTGACCCGGCAACGACCAGCAGGAAGGTCGGCAGGAAGCCGATCGACATCCCGACTTTCACCAGCACGAACAGCTCGAGCACCGGAAAAAGCAATAAAAGCAGAAGAAAAACGCGCATCAAAGTGAGTTCCTAAACGGAAGAAGGCTTCCAGTAGACCTTACGTGAAGTCGCAAAGTCGTTAATTCAAGCCTCGGCCTGTTCAAGTGTGGGCCATTTTTCAGCGTGAGCCAGTTGAATCAAGGCCTGGCGGACGTGTGTCGGCGTATTACAGGGTTCAGCGAAGGCCAGCCAGTGCAGACTTTGTCCCACGCGCAAATGCATGCCCTCGCTGTCGATGCCGACCAGCATGGCGGGCTCGGTCTTGGGCAAACCGGCCAGTTCGACGTAGTGGGCGATGGCCTTGGCGTGGTCGGCGTTCATGTGCTCGACCATGCTCACCTCCGCAGCCCCGGCAAATGGATTGGCCAGCGCTGCGTCGTCCAGCCAGTGAATCGCGCCAAAGCCGCCGATAAAGCGATAACGCACCGGCTTCAGCACCCAGAAATCGAAATCGTGGGCGCTGTGGTAACTCTGGGATTCCGGAAAATAGCGGTAGTAGCGCTGAGCGGCCGCTTCCGTCTGTGCCTGGTCGCTGATCTTCTCGGCCTCGGCCATCAGCGTGACGCGCCCCACCGCTTGCACATGTTCGGCGCCCCGTTCGCCCACCAGTAAAGAGCACTTGGCGTCGAGCTGCAGGTTGTGGGTGTGTTGCGCGATGCGGCTGATGAGGATCAGCGGACGGCCTTGATCATCCAGGCAATAAGGCACCACCGAGCCAAACGGGTAACCGGGCATCGACTTGGAATGGGTCGACAACACGCCACGGTATTCCTTGAGCAGCAAGGCTCGTGCTTGCCGGTTGGCGCTGGCGCTCATGTGGGGCTCCTGGGCAGTAAAACGAAGGCATCGGGGATGCGAAGCGGGAGACGGCGACGCATGCCACACGATAATCGTAATCGTGGGAAGGTGCCAGATTGGGAGGGAGTGACGGTTTGGCGGAAGGTTCGCGTAAAGAAAACGCGGTGAAAACTCAAGCCAGCCGGCGCGCGCAGATCAGAGGTTGACCTGCGCACGCTCAGGCATCGATAGAGCTGCTATTACCAGGAAACACCGAAACCGGCGGTGTAGCGGGTCTTGTCCAGGTCGCCGTTGTCGGAGCCGCTGATGATGTCCTTCTCAGCCTTGAGGTTGAGCGAGGCCCATTCGGTGACTTTGTAACGCAGGCCCACTTCCGTCTCGAGGCTGTAGTCAGCTACGCCGCTGATAGGCTTGCCGACTTCACCGTTGGTGAAGAATTCGACCTTCTTGCCGATCAGGTAACGGTTGTAGTCCCAAGTGCCGGACACGGAATAGAAGTTGTCCTTCTCACCGTTGGAATATTCGAAATCGGTGCGGTTAAGCAGCGCACCGATTTTGAATGCGCCCAGCTCGTCGTCCCAGAACTGGTAACCCGGACCGGTACCGACGGTGCGCTGACGGGCCAAGTCTTCAATGGTGTCACGCTTGTAGGTGATGCGGCCGTCCCAGAACCACTTGTCCGTGAAGAACCGGTCCACCGAGTACTCGGCGTCCCAGTTATTGGTAGTGGTCAGGCTATCCTGGGACTCGCGGTTGTACTCGCCCTTGGCGTTGTGGCGCCATTGGCCGTGGGTCGCTGAGGTCTTGAAGGCGATGTTGTAATCGTCGGTGTCGTTCTCGGCGCGCTGGAAGTCGAGCGCAGCGTCAACATTGCCCTTCCACACCAGATCAGTGACCACCGGCTTGGGTTTGATGATCTGCTGAATGCTCGCCAGCTCAACTGTCTTCGGTGCATCGCCATTGGCCAGCGTGACCTTGCCATCTTCGGCCGGCTGCAACGATTTGGAGACTTCGCCAGTGGTAGCGTCCTGCTTCACCAGAAGGTGCTGGTCACTTTCCAGCGTCTTGATTTCCTTCCAGTCCAGCGGGACGTCGCCTGCGTATTTGGTATTGATCAGCAGCTTGCCGCCGTCGAAGAACTTGATGGTCCCGGTCATTTTGTCGCCGTTTTTCAACCAGACGGTGTCAGCGAGCAATGGGGTAGAAGCAGTGGCAACAGCAACGCACAACAGGGTTCTGGACAACATAAGCAACGACAAGGCTCTGGTTCGCGGAAAATCGGGCATTATCCGAATGGACAACGTCTTGGCAATCGGCGGACCGCCGACACAGGTATGACTGACCGTCTAAGGCTTCTATAGTTCCTTGTCGAAAATTCCCGTTCATCCCTTTTACAGGAACGAATGCGTGATCGAACAAACACCGGCGCACGACGACCCTACCGGTCTCTCGCCCGCAGAGGCACGGCGCACGGCGCTTTACCTCACCTTGCATCAAGTGCCGGAAGGCAAAGTGGTCAGTTACGGTCAGTTGGCAGAGCTGGCCGGACTGGGACGAGCGGCACGCTTCGTCGGCAGGGCGTTGAGTCAGTTGCCGGACGGCAGCAGCCTGCCCTGGCACCGCGTGATCGCCGCCGGCGGGCGCATCAGCCTGGCGCCCGGAACGGTGTCGGGAGAGGAGCAACGCGCACGGCTGCGGGCCGAAGGCGTGACCATCCGTAACAATCGTGTGGATATGCAGCGTCATGGCTGGCGCCCGACAGAGCACAACGGTTAGAGTGCGCGCTTTGTTTACGTAACCTGAGGCAGATTCCAGCCCATGCCCCGCAAAACCTGGCGCGCCGCGCTCGCCGCATATGCCAGCCCCTCTACGTTTGTGCTCCTGTTGCTCGGCTTTGCCGCGGGCATGCCCTACATGTTGGTGTTCTCAACGCTGTCGGTCTGGCTCCGTGAAGCCGGCGTCGCGCGTGAAACCATTGGCTATGCCAGCCTGATCGGCCTGGCCTATGCCTTTAAGTGGGTCTGGTCGCCGTTGCTCGATCAATGGAGCCTGCCTTTGTTGGGCCGGCTCGGCCGACGTCGTTCGTGGCTGGTGCTTTCGCAGTCGCTGGTCACCCTGGGCCTGATCGGGATGGGGTTCTGTGATCCGCAGCAGCACCTCTCGTGGCTGATCGCGATTGCGGTGCTGGTCGCATTTTCTTCCGCGACCCAAGACATCGCCATCGACGCCTACCGCCTCGAAATCGCCAGCGACAGCCAGCAAGCGACTCTTGCCGCCAGCTACATGGCCGGCTACCGCGTCGCCGCCCTCCTCGCCACCGCCGGCGCGCTGTACTTCGCCGAAGGCTTCGGTTCGACCGGCTTCGCCTACAAACACTCGGCCTGGGCCGGCACCTACGTACTGTTCGGCCTGCTCATGGTGCCGGCACTGATCACCAGCCTGATCATGCGTGAGCCATCGGTGCCGATCCGCACCCAGCTGTCGGCGGTGCGTTACGGCTTTGCTCATCAACTGGCCTCGGTGTTCGTGCTGATCATTCTGCTGGTTTCGGTGCCGGCGATGTTCACCCAGCTGTACAACACCGATTTCGCCAGCGTGCTGTTCCAGGGCACCACCTGGAAAGACCTGCTGATGGAAGACCGCGCCTTTCTGCGCGCGATTCTCTACACGCTGCTGACCGTGGCCTGCCTGTCGTCCATGGGCCGACGCGGCCTGGCGCCGGTGCTGACGCCGATCAACGACTTCATCCTGCGTTATCGCTGGCAGGCGTTTCTGCTGCTGGGGCTGATCGCCACGTATCGCATGTCCGACACGGTCATGGGCGTGATGGCGAACGTGTTCTACATCGACCAGGGCTTCACCAAGGATCAGATTGCCAGCGTCAGCAAGATTTTCGGGCTGGTGATGACCCTGGCCGGCGCCGCGTTTGGCGGCCTGGCGATCGTGCGCTTCGGCATTCTGCCGATCCTCTTCATCGGCGGCGTGACCTCGGCAGCGACCAACCTGCTGTTCCTGATGCTGGCCGACATGGGCCCGAACCTGAAGATGCTGATCGTCACGATCTCGCTGGATAACTTCAGCTCAGGCCTCGCGACATCAGCGTTCGTGGCCTATCTGTCGAGCCTGACCAACCTCAAGTTTTCGGCCACTCAGTACGCGCTGCTCAGCTCGATCATGCTGCTGTTGCCGCGCCTGATTGGCGGCTATTCCGGGGTCATGGTGGAGAAGCTGGGGTATCACAACTTCTTCCTGGCGACCGCGCTGATGGGCGTGCCGACGCTGTTCATGATCGCCCTGCACTGGGCGCAGGAAGCACGCCGGGAAGCCCGGGAAGAAGCCGAAGAGCCGGCCAAGCCTGTGGACTCGGTGCTCTAGGCAGCGCTTTATCGTCCGGACCATGTGCGATCGCGCAGGATACTCCGTAAATGTGGGAGTGAGCTTGCTCACGAAGACTCTAGCCCGACCGCTAAAGATGCTTCGGATGCTCCGGCCCCTTCGCGAGCAAGCTCGCTCCCACAAGTTGTCGTCCGCGTTCACGATCCGCAGTGTCGCCATGTTTGACGTGCACGCTCCCGTGGCCCACTCAACAAAAAGCCCCGCACTCTCACGAGTCGGGGCTTTTTGGTTTCTGCGATCGAGCGTTAGGCCTTCGTAGGCTGCTCGTCCTGCACCACACGAATCACCCGTTGCGGGAACGGGATGTCGATGTTGGCCGCGCGCAGGCGGTCGCGGATTTCAGCGTTGAAGCGGTTCGACACGTCACCGAAGTCACCGGTCTTGGTCCACACACGCAGGGATACGGTAATCGAGCTGTCGCCCAGTGCCGCGACCACCGCCTGTGGCGCCGGGTCCTGCAGGATGCGCGGGTCATCCGCCATGTCCATCAACACTTGCAGCGCCTGCTTGAGGTCGGCGTCGTAGTCGATGCCCACGTCGAAGGTGATCTTGCGCGTCGGCTGACGGTTGGTGTTGGTGATGATGCCGTTGGACAGATTGCCGTTGGGCAGGATCACCGTCTTGTTGTCGCCGGTACGCAGCACAGTGTGGAAGATCTGAATCCCGTCCACGGTGCCGGATACACCCTGCGCTTCGATCCAGTCGCCAATGCGGAACGGACGGAACAGCAGAATCAACACGCCGCCGGCAAAGTTTGCCAGGCTGCCCTGCAACGCCAGGCCGATGGCCAGACCGGCCGCACCGATCGCGGCGACGAATGAGGTGGTTTCAACCCCGATCATCGAAGCCACGCTGACGATCAGCAGGATCTTCAGAATGATGTTGGTGATGCTGCTGATGAAACCCTGCAACGCCAGATCGACGTGGCGCAACGCCAACAGTGCACCCACCCGGGAAGTCAGTCTATTGATCAGCCACCAGCCGACCAGCAGGACGACCACTGCCAGCAGCACCTTGCTGCCGTATTGCATGACCATCGGGATCCAGGCCTGAGACGCTTTCACCAGATGGTCTACCTGGCCGTTTAAATCCAAGTCCATCTATTTCTCCTCTGAGTCGCGCATGGAAGGCTGAAGCAACGGCGCCGAGTGGGCCCATTGTTTCAGCGAGACCTGCATTCGGACGCACAGGAACCCATCGGGTTCCTGAGTCAACCTGAAATCGCAGGGCAAATCGCGGGGTAATCAGTCGCGGAAGTTGTTGAATTGCAGCGGCATGCCGAACTCGTGGCCACGCAGCGCAGCGATCGCCTCTTGCAGGTCATCACGCTTCTTGCCGGTGACGCGCACTTGCTCGCCCTGAATCGCGGCCTGAACCTTGAGCTTGGCCTCCTTGATGTGAGCGACGATCTTCTTCGCCAGCTCCTTGTCGATGCCTTCCTTGAGCGTGGCTTCCTGCTTCATGACCTTGCCGGACGCGAAGGGATCTTTCAGTTCCAGGCATTGCACATCGATCTTGCGCTTGACCAGGGCCAGCTTGAGGATCTCGATCATGGCTTCAAGCTGAAAACCTTCCTCGGCCGTCATCTTGATCAGCAGGTCTTTTTCCGTGAACTCGAAGCTGCCTTTGCCTTTGAGGTCGTAGCGGCGGTCCAGCTCCTTGATAGCGTTGTCGACGGCATTCGTGACTTCGTGTTTATCCAGTTCGGACACTACGTCGAACGAGGGCATGTAGATTCTCCAATTGATACGGCGCGGCTCAACATGTGGATGGAGCACGCCTGACTTGACGGTATGAAAGCCCGGTCATTATAACGAGACTTTTCCCACGTTCATGTGAGCCTGCGATGTTGATTTCGTTTTCCTTGCGCACCGAGATCTTCGTTGTCGGGGGTCATTTCTTTTGAATTCCGTGTGCTGGCACGTTCTGGGCGCGGGCAGTCTGGGGAGTCTCTGGGCCACGCGACTGGCCCGGGCGGGTCTGCCGGTGCGGTTAATCTTGCGCGACGAGGCCCGACTGGCGGCCTACGACGCGCACGCCGGTCTGGCGCTTGACGAGAATGGCCAGCGTCAGACGTTTGCCATTGCGGCGCAGACGGTCAGCGCGGATGAACCGATCCGGCGTCTGTTGGTGGCGTGCAAGGCCTACGACGCTGAACGC
Organism: Pseudomonas sp. AK106; assembly: GCF_053903055.1. Taxonomy (NCBI): domain Bacteria; kingdom Pseudomonadati; phylum Pseudomonadota; class Gammaproteobacteria; order Pseudomonadales; family Pseudomonadaceae; genus Pseudomonas; species Pseudomonas sp. AK106. Next base: position 1,077,727 of record NZ_CP096426.1, on the reverse strand, counting down.
GCCGTTGCAGCCGTCGCCCATCGCCTGACCGACAAGGCTGACGTACTGCTCCTGCAAAACGGTCTGGGCAGCCAGGAAGCGGTGGCCGCCATGATCCCGCACGCGCGCTGCATTTTTGTCTCCAGCACCGAAGGCGCCTACCGCGATGAAGACTGGAGCGTGGTATTTGCCGGACAGGGCTCCAACTGGCTGGGCGACACACCGCACGGCGCGGCGCCAATCTGGCTGAACGACCTCAAGCAGGCAGGCATCCCCCATCAATGGACCGCTGACATCGCCGAACGCCTCTGGCGCAAGCTCGCGCTCAATTGCGCGATCAATCCGCTGACCGTGTTGCATCAATGCCGCAACGGAGCGCTGCAGGCCCATGCAGAAGAAGTGACGGCGCTGTGTGCCGAGCTCGCCCGCGTGCTGCAACGCTGCGGTCAGCCCGGCGCGGCTGACGGTTTGCTGGAGCAAGTGCAACAGGTGATTGCCGCCACCGCCGGGAATTATTCCTCGATGTATCAGGATGTCGCCAATGCCCGTCGCACCGAGATCCGCTACCTGCTCGGGCATGTCTGCGCGACGGCGGACGCCCTCGATTGCCCGGCGCCGATGCTGAACCAGTTACGCCTGCGTCTGATCGAACACCTCAACGCCCGGGGCCTGCCCAGCGACTGACGGGTTTGCTCACGGGCGGAACAGCGCTAACCTGCCCGCTCCTCATTCCGGTGACCTGCCCCATGCCATTGCGCCAGCGCCTCGAAAACCTGCCGGTCGGTCAAAAGCTTCTGGCCGCCTTGCTGGTTTTGCTCACCACCGTGCTGGTGGTCGCCAACCTGACCTTCATCAGCGCCGCCTATTACATCTCCCAGGAAGCGATGGCGCCCCAGGCCTTGCAAACAATCGGTCGGCTGATCAGCAATCCCGGGCTTTCCGAGCAAGCCTTGTCCTCGACCTCTAACGCCCAGGCGCTGCTCAAGGAACTGAAAAACTACGGCCCATTACGGGCGGCAGCGGTGTACGACGGCAGCGGTACGCGTCTGGCGCAGATGCAGCAAGGCGACAAGCTGCGCATGCCCGACCACTACCGGGATCTGGAGAGCTGGCGCGTCACCGAGTTTCGCAACACTCAGGTCATCCCCATTCCCAAAGCGGGGCAAGCGCAGGGGCATCTGTTGCTGGTCGCCAGCAGTGAATTGCCGACGGCGTTCTACACCGGCACGCTGACCGCCAGCCTCGGCATCCTGATCTTCAGCATCCTGCTCTGGGCCGGCGTTGCCCGGCAGATTCGGCGCTTTATCACCGAACCGATCTACCAGCTGGAAGACCTGTCGCGGCGGGTCACCCGCGAGGAGAACTACGCGCTGCGGGCGACGCCCGGCAACAAAGACGAAATCGGTTCGCTGGCCGAGGCCTTCAACACCATGCTCTCGCGCATGGAAGCCCGTGAGCAGCAGCTCAGACGCGCCCGCGATGAATCCCAGGACGCCTACGATCAGGCGCAGGGGCTGGCGGAAGAAACCCGTCACACCAACCGCAAGCTTGAGCTTGAGGTTCAGGTGCGCAGCAAGATCGAGAAGAAGCTGACAGGGTTTCAGAATTACCTCAACAGCATCATCGACTCCATGCCGTCGGCGCTGATCGCCCTGGACGAGCAGCTGTACGTCACCCAGTGGAATCAGGAGGCCGGCGCCCTGTCCGGTACGCCGCTGGATGAGGCGCTCAACCAGCCGATTTACTCGGCCTTCCCGCCAATGCGGGCGTTTTTGCCGCAGATCAAACAGACCGTCGAACGACACACCGTCACCAAGATCGAGCGCGTCACCTGGGTCAAGGGCGAAGAGTCCCGCCATTACGCCCTCACCTTCTATCCCCTGACCGGCGATGCCGGGCGTGGCGCGGTGATCCGCATCGATGACATCACCCAGCGCCTGTCGCTGGAGGAAATGATGGTGCAGTCAGAGAAAATGCTTTCGGTGGGTGGTCTGGCCGCTGGCATGGCCCACGAGATCAACAACCCCCTCGGGGCGATCATGCACAACGTGCAGAACATCCGCCGTCGGCTGTCGCCCGATCTGCCGAAGAACCTGGAGCAGGCCGAGCAGGAAGGTATCCAGCTGGCGGCGGTGAACCAGTACCTGATCGCGCGCGAAGTGCCGCAGTTGCTCGACGGCATTCAGTCGGCCGGGGCGCGGGCGGCGAAGATCGTCAGCCATATGCTCAGCTTCAGCCGACGCAGCAACCGGCAGTTGGCGCCGTGTGACCTGCCGGCGCTGATCGATCAGGCCGTGGAGATCGCCAGCAACGACTTCGACCTGACCATCGGCTTTGACTTCAAGGGCCAGAACATCATTCGCCAGTTCGACCCTGCTCTGGGCCCGGTGCCTGCGACGGCCAACGAACTGGAGCAAGTGCTGCTCAACCTGTTGAAGAACGCTGCTCAGGCCATTCACCAGCGCGAGAACGCCAGCGAGCCGGGGCGCATCATCCTGCGTACGCGCCTGAACCCGCCGTGGGCGGAGATTCAGGTCGAGGACAACGGCATCGGCATGCCGGAAAGCGTGCGCAAGCGCACCTTCGAACCGTTTTTCACCACCAAGGAAATCGGCCAGGGCACGGGCCTCGGGCTGTCGGTGTCGTATTTCATCATCACCAACAACCACAAGGGCCAGATGGAAGTGCATTCCACCCTCGGCCAAGGCACCTGTTTCACCTTGCGCCTGCCGCTGGTGGACAATTCGATAGATATGCCTGCACCACAGGTCATTGGTCAGAACGACCGGGAGTAGAGCCATGGGATTTCGCTTGTCGAAAATTTACACGCGCACGGGTGACACCGGCGAAACGGGCCTGGGCGATGGTCGCCGAGTGCCGAAGGATCATCCGCGGGTCGAGGCGATCGGGGAAGTTGATTCGCTGAACAGTCAGGTCGGCGTGTTGCTGGCCGGCCTTTCGGCAGCAGTCGCGACTCATCCGGCGCTGCAGGAGGTCATCGACGTATTGGCGCCCTGTCAGCATCGGTTGTTCGACCTGGGTGGCGAGCTGGCGATGCCGGAATACAAGGCGCTGAATGCGGCGGAGATCGAGCGCCTGGAAACGGCCATCGATCACTGGAATGAAGAGCTGGGGCCGCTGGAGAATTTCATCTTGCCGGGCGGCTCTACGCTGATCGCCCAGGCCCACGTTTGCCGGAGCCTGGCCCGCACGGCGGAGCGGCGTTGTCAGCACCTCAACGCGGTAGAGCCACTGGCCGGCGTCGGGCTGGCGTACATCAATCGGCTTTCGGATTTGCTGTTTGTCGCGGCGCGGATCATTGCCCGGCGCGAGGGGGTGGCGGAGATTTTGTGGGAGCCTGCGAAGAAACCGCAGTGATTTGGGAGACATTGCTGCGGTGCTGAGGGGCTACTGTCCTGACGTGCTGCTGTCCTGATACACCGCAACTCAGCTGGCAAGCGCAAATCCTGTAGGAGTGAGCTTGCTCGCGAAGACTGCATTTCAACCATTAGAGATCTAATGGATTTACAAACCTCTTCGCGAGCAAGCTCACTCCCACAATGATCCCATTCGCCGCTGAATCTGCGGTGTAGCAACCTTAGATCTCGCGGCTCGGACTTCGACAGCTGTCAGCTTTGCGGCCAGAACGCGCGAATTCCGGCCACACCCTGCGCACCACATTCCCATGCTTGCTGGCGATCCGTCGGCCCTACCCCGCCCAGCAGATAAACCGGCTTGCTGAAGCCCTCGATCAACTCGCGGGCCTTTTCCCAACCCAGCGGCTGGGCATCTGGATGGCTTTGGGTCGGCAGCACGGGCGAGAGCGTGACGAAATCCACGCCCATCTGCTCGGCCAGACTCAACTCTTCGGCGTCGTGACACGAGGCCGCCAGCCAACGGTCTTCGGGAAACGGACGGCCCTTGCTGGCGTATTTGCGCAGCTGTTCGCTGGTCAGGTGCCAGCCCGCTGCCGGAAAGTCACCAAGCCATTCGCGCGGTCCTTTGAGCATCAACTGCGCCTTGCCCGCGCATAGCCCGACCGCGTCCACCGCCACGTCACGGTATTTCGGGTCGTACATGTTCGGCGCACGCAGCTGAACCAGCTTGATGCCGCCGGCCACTGCCGTGCGTATACCGCGCAACAGCTCCGGCGTGTCCAGATCGTCCGGGGTGATGAGGTACTCACCCGGCAAACGCGCAGCGGCCACGATCGGCCGATTCGCTGCCGGGAATTCATACTCGGCCAGCTCCCGCTGCGATACCCAGGCCAGCGGTTGCCCTTCAACACCGTCGGGCTCGCCGGTGAACGACGAGACTTCCCAGACATCCAGCAACACCTGCTTGTCCGGGTAGTCGTGCTTGATCTTGATCAGCGGACGCGCTGCAGTCACGACGATGCCCAGCTCTTCGTGCAGCTCGCGGGACAGCGCTGCTTCGACCGACTCATCAGGTTCGACCTTGCCGCCGGGAAACTCCCACAAGCCGCCTTGATGCTGTTTGTCGGCGCGTCGTGCGATGAGGATCTTGCCGTCGGTGCCACGGATCACCGCCGCGGCCACATGGATGCGTTTCACGTTCAACCTTCCTCCAGACCCGCCTGCTGCCAGCGCTTGAACTCAGGCCACTGATAAATCGTTTCGACGTAGGCTGCCGCGTCTGAGGGCAACTCGACGTGATAGGTACGAAAGCGCACGGCGACCGGTGCGAAGAACGCATCGACGATGCCCGGCGTGCCGAACAGGAAACCTTCACTCACACCCGACACCGCGCGGCATTCACGCCACAGCGCAACCATGCGGTCGATGTCTGCCTGAGCTTCGACCGAAATGACTTCCAGCGCCTCGTCCTGGCGCAAATCCATCGGCAAACGCGAGCGCAGTCCGACAAAGCCGCTGTGCATTTGCGCGCATGCCGACCGGGCCTGAGCACGGGCGGCGACGTCCGCCGGCCACAAACCTGCGTTCGGGAAGCGCTCTGCCAGGTACTCACAGATCGCCAATGAGTCGACGATGGTGCCGTGCTCGCACTTCAGCGCAGGGACTTTACCGGTCGGCGAATGCTCCAGAATCAGGCGCGTGGTGTCGGCCTGATTCAGGCGAATCACCTGATCGCTGAACGCCTCGCCGGTCAGCGCAAGCGCCAGCCAGGGGCGCAACGACCAGGAGGAATAACGTTTGTCGCCGATGATCAGATGCAGGCTCATGTCTTGGCTCCATTGAAACCGGTGGACTCGCTCGTGACTCAGGTGCGGTATTCCGCGTTGATTTTCACGTATTCGTGCGACAGGTCGGTGGTCCAGATGGTCTCACTGCAATCGCCACGGCCCAGCTCGATGCGGATGGTGATTTCTTCCTGTGCCATCACCAGCGAGCCTTGCTCTTCAGTATAGGTGCTGGCGCGGGCGCCCTTGCTGGCGATGCAGACGTCACCCAGAAACACGTCGATCTTGCTCACGTCGAGGTTCGGCACGCCTGCGCGACCCACGGCCGCCAGGATGCGTCCCCAGTTCGGGTCCGACGCGAACAGCGCGGTTTTGATCAATGGCGAGTGGGCCACGGTGTAACCGACGTCCAGGCATTCCTGATGATTGCCGCCGCCGTTGACTTCGACGGTCACGAACTTCGTCGCGCCCTCGCCGTCACGGACGATGGCCTGAGCGACATCCATGCAGACCTCGAAGACGGCTTTTCTCAGCGCTTCGAACAGTGGACCCTTGGCCTCGGTCACCGCGGGCAAATCGGCCTGGCCGGTGGCGATCAGCATGCAGCAGTCGTTGGTCGACGTGTCGCCATCGATGGTGATGCGGTTGAACGACTTGTTGGCGCCGTCGCGAATCAGGTCCTGCAGCACGTCCGGCGCCACCTTGGCGTCGGTGGCGATGTAGCCCAGCATGGTCGCCATGTTCGGACGAATCATGCCCGCGCCTTTGCTGATGCCGGTCACGGTGACGGTCACGCCGTCGAGTACGAACTGACGGCTCGCACCCTTCGGCAGCGTGTCGGTGGTCATGATGCCGGTGGCCGCCGCAGCCCAGTTGTCGACGGACAAATCATCCAGCGCCGCCTGCAGCGCGCCTTCGATCTTCTCGACGGGCAATGGCTCGCCGATCACGCCGGTGGAAAACGGCAGCACGGCGCTGGCATCGACCCCGGTGATCTCTGCCAGCTTGGCGCAGGTGCGCTCGGCAGCGGCCAGACCCGGCGCGCCCGTACCGGCATTGGCGTTGCCGGTGTTGGTCAGCAAATAACGCACGGTGCCTTGCACGCGCTGCCTGGCGAGGATCACCGGTGCCGCGCAAAAGGCGTTGAGCGTGAACACGCCTGCAACGCTGGAGCCTTCGGCGCAGCGCATGACGACGACATCTTTGCGCCCCGGGCGCTTGATGCCGGCGGAAGCGATGCCGAGTTCAAAACCGGGAACCGGGTGCAGCGTCGGCAAAGGACCAAGACCAACAGCCATGAAGTGCGCTCCTTGAAAGACAGTCACGCCATGCGGCCTCGCCGACACGGCTCGATTGATTGAAAAACGCCGCGACGGCTAAGCCGGTCGCGGCGTGATGTTACAGGTCAGCTACAGCTCGTCGCGATGGGCGAATCAGCTGATCTGGCCGTGGCAGTGCTTGAATTTCTTGCCCGAACCACACCAGCACAATTCGTTGCGACCCAGCTTCTGGTCGTTGCGAACCGGTGACAGTGCAGCGGCAGCCGCTACCGCGACGTCCTCACCCTCTTCGGCGAGCAGGTCCGGCTGATCCAGACCCGGTGCTTCGGCGTGCTGGAACTGCATGCGCTGGGCCAGCTCCTCGGCTTCGCGGCGCAGGCGCGCCTCTTCCTCGGCCGGATCTTCGCGGCGAACCTGAACGTGGGACAGCACACGAATGGCGTCGCGCTTGATCGAATCGAGCAGCTCCTGGAACAGGGCAAACGACTCGCGCTTGTATTCCTGCTTCGGGTTCTTCTGAGCGTAACCGCGCAGGTGGATACCGTGACGCAGGTGATCCATGGTCGACAAGTGGTCTTTCCACAGGTCGTCCAGCACGCGCAGGAGAATCTGCTTCTCGAACGTGCGCAGCGCCTCGGCACTGGCCTGGTCTTCTTTCTCGTTGTAGGCGGCCAGAATGGCTTCCATCAACTTCGGACGCAGGGTGTCTTCGTTGAGGTGATCGTCTTCGTCGAGCCACTGCTGAACCGGCAGCTTCACGCCGAAATCGCTGCTCAGCGCGGCTTCCAGACCCGCGACATTCCACTGCTCGGGCAACGACTGCGGCGGGATGTGCGCGGTGATGGTGGCGTCGAGGACTTCTTCACGGAACTCGGCAATGGTGTCACCAATGTTGGTCGCAGCCAGCAGGCTGTTACGCATGTGGTAGATCACTTTGCGCTGTTCGTTGGAGACGTCGTCGAACTCGAGCAACTGCTTACGGATGTCGAAGTTGCGGCCTTCGACCTTGCGCTGCGCTTTCTCGATCGCGTTGGTCACCATGCGGTGCTCGATCGCTTCGCCGGACTGCATGCCCAGCGCTTTCATGAAGTTCTTCACCCGGTCAGAGGCGAAGATCCGCATCAGGCTGTCTTCCAGCGACAGGTAGAAGCGGCTCGAACCGGTGTCACCCTGACGACCCGCACGACCACGCAGCTGATTGTCGATACGACGGGATTCGTGACGCTCCGAAGCGATCACGTGCAGACCACCCGCTTCAATCACCTGCTGATGGCGCTTCTGCCAGTCGGCCTTGATCTGCGCGATTTGCTCAGGGGTCGGGTCTTCCAGGCTGGCCACTTCAACTTCCCAGTTACCGCCCAGCAGAATGTCGGTACCGCGACCGGCCATGTTGGTGGCGATGGTCAGCGCGCCCGGACGACCGGCCTGGGCAATGATTTCAGCTTCTTTTTCGTGGAACTTGGCGTTCAGAACCTTGTGCTCGATGCCTTCCTGCACCAGCAGGCGGGACATGTGCTCGGAGGTTTCGATCGTCGCCGTACCCACCAGCACCGGGCGTTGCTCGGCCAGACAGGCCTTGATGTCGGTGATGATCGCCGCGTATTTCTCTTCGGCGGTCAGGTACACGAGGTCGTTGAAATCTTTACGCGCCAACGGCTTGTTCGGCGGAATGACCATCACGGCCAGGGCGTAGATCTGGTGGAATTCGAACGCTTCGGTGTCCGCGGTACCGGTCATGCCGGACAGCTTGTTGTAGAGACGGAAGTAGTTCTGGAAGGTGGTCGAGGCCAGGGTCTGGCTCTCGGCCTGAATGTTCAGGCCTTCCTTCGCTTCGATGGCCTGGTGCAGGCCTTCGGACAGACGACGACCCGGCATGGTACGGCCGGTGTGTTCGTCGACCAGCAGGATCTGGCCGTCCTGAACGATGTACTCGACGTTGCGATGGAACAGCTTGTGGGCACGCAGACCGGCATAAACGTGGGTCAAGAGACCGAGGTTGTGCGCGGAATAGAGGCTCTCGCCTTCAGCCAGCAAGCCGACTTCGGTGAGCATCTCTTCGATGAACTGGTGACCGGACTCGTTCAGCTCGACCTGACGGGACTTCTCGTCGATGGAGAAGTGGCCCTGCTGGGTGACCTGGCCTTCCACTTCCTCGATGTGCTGCTCGAGCTTGGGGATCAGCTTGTTGATTTCGGTGTAGAGCTTGGAGCTGTCTTCGGCCTGACCGGAGATGATCAGCGGTGTACGGGCTTCATCGATAAGGATCGAGTCGACTTCGTCGATCACGGCGAAATTCAGTTCACGCTGGAATTTGTCTTCCAGGCTGAACGCCATGTTGTCGCGCAGGTAATCGAAACCGAATTCGTTGTTGGTGCCGTAGGTGATGTCTGAGGCGTAGGCGGCGCGCTTCTCTTCCGGCGGCTGGAAAGGTGTTACCACGCCTACGGTCAGACCGAGGAATTCATACAGTGGGCGCATCCAGTTGGCGTCACGACGGGCCAGGTAGTCGTTCACCGTGACCACGTGCACGCCTTTGCCGGACAGTGCGTTGAGGTAGACCGCGAGGGTCGCGACGAGGGTCTTGCCCTCACCGGTACGCATCTCGGCGATCATGCCTTCGTGCAGTGTCATGCCGCCGATCAGCTGTACGTCGAAGTGACGCATGCCCATGATGCGTTTGCCCGCCTCGCGGCAGACCGCAAAGGCTTCGGGCAAGAGCTGGTCGAGGGTCTCACCTTTGGCTATGCGGGCCTTCAACTCGTCGGTCTTGGCGCGCAGCTGTTCGTCCGAGAGGGCGAGCATTTGCTCTTCGAAGCTGTTGACGACCTGGACCGTCTTGAGCATGCGCTTCACTTCGCGCTCGTTCTTGCTTCCGAAAAGTTTTTTTAACAAAGGTGCAAACATATCGAAAGGATCTTCCACACATAGGGATGGAGGGCGGCCCCGTGAGTCGCCCGAGCAGCCCTCATGGCCGCATGCGAACGAGCATTCTACCCGGAAATGGTGGTGAGGAAAGTGGCGTTATTCCACGATGCTGGCACAGCAATGTTACGGGGCAGAAGTACAATAGGGTCATTTCCCGTGACTTCAACCCATGCGGGTGAGAAGTTTTATTAATGTTTTTTCATGATCGCGCCGTGCATTTGCACCCGGAACGCCTGACCTAAAGGTGCTTCCACCGATTCTGCTAAGATCACGCCCTGGCAACACAAGGCACCCCACCATGGCATTTCGTCCCCTACCGGCGCGCGCACCGGCTGTTCTCCTGCGCGAAGCCCGGCCGCTCAAAGCCATCTTCAACCACGCCCAACGCCTCGCGCACTTGCAGCGGCTGCTGGAAAGCCAGCTACAACCCGCTGCCCGCGAGCACTGTCATGTCGCGTCATGGCGCGAAGGCACCCTGCTACTCATCGTCACCGACGGCCACTGGGCCACCCGACTGCGCTATCAACAGAAGCGCTTGCAACGGCAACTGGTAGCGTTCAAGGAATTCGCCAACCTCACCCGGCTGCAACTGAAGGTACAGCCCGCGAGAACCCACCGGACCGAGATGGGGCATACACGCGATCTGTCGGTTGCAGCGGCCGAAACCATCTCCGCGACTGCCGAAGGCATCACCGACCCGAAACTGCGTGCCGCGCTGGAGCGGCTGGCCGCGCATGCGGCGCCGAAAGAGGCTGGGAATTCGTAAACTCTGAGAATGCCGGCGCTCGCACTGGCCTCTTCCCGGCTAAAGCCGGTCCTACATGAACACCGCGTGCGCTCAGTAGGGCCGACTCCACCTGTAGGACCGGCTTCAGCCGGGAAGCTTCTGATCTGCTTTAACGCTTTTGATCTTCATACGCATAAAGCCCAGACACCGCCAAACGCGACTTGGGTGCAGGCTGAACGCAGGTCTCGCGCAGTGGGCCGAGCCGCATGGATGCGGCGAGAGCGCCGTCAGGGCATGGATGCCCGTTCGGCGCGGGCCCACGGAGCGAGACCGGAGTGAAGGAACCCTGACGAAGGAAGGGCCCAACCGAGAGCAAGCACCCTTGGTTACTTGGGGTGCTTTTCCAAGTAACTCGCCGAAGGCGAAATGCTCTGCCGTTAGGCAGAGCGCTCCCGCGTACGCAGGCCAAAAAGAGACCTCATAAAAAAGGCCACCCGAAGGTGGCCTGAAAACAACAAAACTAGGAAGAAGAGACTGTTTACACCGCCGCAACCGGGCGCATGTAAGAGATCGGTGCGGTGCTGGCATCTTCGAAGGTCACAACTTCCCAAGCGTCTTCCTGAGCGATCAACGCACGAAGCAAACGATTGTTCAGACCGTGTCCCGACTTGAAGCCCTGATACTCGCCGATCAGACTGTTGCCCAACAGATACAGGTCACCGATGGCATCCAGAATCTTGTGCTTCACGAACTCGTCTTCATAACGAAGACCGTCCTCGTTCAACACGCCGTCCTTGTCCACGACGATCGCGTTCTCAACGCTTCCGCCCAGAGCCAGGTTGTGCTTACGCAGATACTCGATGTCTTTCATGAAACCGAATGTCCGCGCACGGCTCACTTCTTTAACGAACGAAGTGCTGGAAAAATCCACACAAGCCGTTTGCGTACGGTTCTTCAGATAAGGGTGATCGAAGTCGATCTCGAACCCTACCTTGAACCCTTCAAACGGTAAGAACTTGGCGGACTTGCCGTCTTCTTCTACGCACACTTCTTTAAGTATGCGGATGAATTTCTTCGGTGCGTCCTGCTCTTCCAGGCCAGCCGATTGAATCAGGAATACGAAGGGACCTGCGCTGCCATCCATGATTGGAACTTCGGAGGCAGAAAGTTCAACGTAGGCGTTATCGATGCCAAGACCGGCCATGGCCGACAGCAAGTGCTCGACCGTATCGACCTTCACGTCGCCATTGAACAGCGTCGTGGAAAGCGTGGTGTCACCCACATTCAACGCGTGAGCGTTGATCTGGACCACCGGCTCAAGGTCGGTACGGAAAAACACAATGCCAGCGTTCACAGGTGCTGGTTTGAGGGTCAGGTAAACCTTCTCCCCCGAGTGCAGGCCGATACCTGTGGCACGGATAATATTTTTCAGGGTGCGTTGTTTAATCATGGCATTGGCCGCTTCAGCGCGTATCGCGAATTAGTATCAACAAAGGCTGGCGATGATAGCAGACCCCGCCTTTGCTGAACACCAATCACCCTTATACCCCTGATAGAACCCATTAATCAGCCTGACGACGCAGGAACGCTGGAATATCCAGATAATCCAGATCGTCTTGCGGGTTCATCTTCGCGGCGGCTGTTGCGCCCGCGTGTGCCTGATTGCGCATCACGGTTGGACGGTCCAGATCGCGGTAGTTGACCGAAGGCAGCTCCTGGCGTGCGGCGTGTTGCTGCGCAGGTGCGGCTTGAGCGGTCTGCATGGTGTTGTCGATGACCTTCACAGGCTTCTCGATTTTTGCACCCAGGCCAGTGGCAACCACAGTCACGTGCAGCTCGTCGCGCATGTCCGGATCGATAACGGTACCGACCTTGACCATGGCGTGCTCGGAGGCGAACGCTTCAATGATGCTACCCACGTCGGAGTACTCACCCAGAGACAGGTCAGGACCGGCGGTGATGTTGACCAGAATGCCGCGAGCGCCTTGCAGGTTCACGTCTTCCAGCAACGGGTTGCGGATCGCCGCTTCGGTGGCTTCACGCGCACGGTTCGGACCGCTGGCGCAGCCAGTGCCCATCATCGCCATGCCCATTTCGGACATCACGGTGCGGACGTCGGCGAAGTCGACGTTGATCATGCCCGGACGCTTGATGATGTCGGAGATACCGCGAACGGCACCGGCCAGTACATCGTCAGCCTTGGCGAAAGCCGACAGCAGGCTGGCGTCTTTACCGAGGATGGTCAGCAGCTTCTCGTTGGGAATAGTGATCAACGAGTCGACGCTTTCGGACAGCGCGCGGATGCCTTCATCGGCGATCTGCATGCGCTTGCGGCCTTCGAACGGAAACGGACGAGTGACGACCGCGACAGTAAGAATGCCCATTTCCTTGGCCACTTCAGCAATGATCGGCGCAGCACCGGTACCGGTACCGCCGCCCATGCCAGTGGTGATGAAGACCATGTTGGTGCCTTGCAGCACTTCAGCGATGCGCTCGCGGTCTTCCAGTGCAGCCTGACGGCCGACTTCAGGATTCGCACCTGCGCCCAAGCCTTTGGTCACGCCGGTACCCAATTGCAGAATGGTACGTGCGCCAATGTTTTTCAGGGCCTGAGCATCGGTGTTGGCGCAGATGAACTCGACGCCTTCGATGTTGCTTTTGACCATGTGATTGACTGCGTTGCCGCCGCCACCACCAACGCCGATAACTTTAATTACCGGGCTTTGTGGGATGTTGTCTACGAGCTCGAACATGTTCCCTCTCCTTCAGTTCTCTAGTTTTATGTCGCCTGTTGCCTGCCTACCACTTTTTGAATCTTAGAAATTCCCCTGAACCCAGCGTTTCAGACGCTCTAACACTGGGGCCTTCGGTTCATCGCTATAACTGCTACCGGAGCCGGAAAGGCCGGACAGCGAGATGCCGTCAGACTGCTTTTGCAGTCCATACAGCAACAGGCCGACGCCGGTTGAGTAGATCGGGTTGCGAACAACGTCCGCGAGCCCTTTGACACTGTGCGGCACGCCAAGGCGGACCGGCATGTGGAAGATCTCTTCGGCCAGTTCGACCGCGCCTTCCATTTTCGAGGTACCACCGGTCAGCACGATGCCGGCCGGGATCAAGTCTTCGTAGCCGCTGCGACGCAGTTCGGCCTGAATCAGGGTGAACAGCTCGTCATAGCGTGGCTCGACCACTTCGGCGAGGGCCTGGCGGGACAGTTCACGGGGCGGACGGTCGCCGACGCTTGGCACTTTGATGGTTTCACCGGCGCCGGCCAGTTTGGCCAGGGCGCAGGCGTAACGGATCTTGATCTCTTCGGCGTACTGGGTCGGTGTACGCAGCGCCATGGCGATGTCGTTGGTGACCTGGTCGCCGGCAATCGGGATCACCGCGGTGTGACGGATCGCGCCTTCGGTGAAGATCGCGATGTCGGTGGTGCCGCCGCCGATGTCCACCAGGCACACGCCCAGCTCTTTCTCGTCGTCGGTCAGCACCGAGTAGGCCGAGGCCAGTTGCTCGAGGATGATGTCGTCGACTTCAAGGCCACAGCGACGCACGCACTTTTCGATGTTCTGCGCAGCATTCACCGCGCAGGTCACCACGTGAACCTTGGCTTCAAGACGCACGCCCGACATGCCCAGTGGCTCGCGAACGCCTTCCTGGTTATCGATGACGTAGTCCTGCGGCAGCGTGTGCAGCACGCGCTGGTCAGCCGGGATCGCCACAGCCTGGGCAGCGTCGAGCACGCGCTCAAGGTCGGCCGAGCTGACTTCGCGGTCGCGAATTGCCACGATGCCATGGGAGTTCAGGCTGCGGATGTGATTGCCCGCAACGCCGACGAACGCCGAGTGAATCCGGCAACCGGCCATCAGCTGCGCTTCTTCTACGGCGCGCTGGATCGATTGCACGGTGGACTCGATATTCACCACCACGCCCTTCTTCAGGCCGCGGGACGGGTGAGTGCCAATACCGACGATTTCCAGCGTGCCATCAGCCGCGACTTCGCCTACCAGCGCCACCACTTTGGAGGTGCCGATATCCAATCCGACGATCATTTTGCCGCTTTGCACGTTTGCCATGGGTCCTGCCTCTTATCAATTCTTCGCGACGGCGGGTTTGTCCGTCGTTGGCGCTGCTGCCTGTTCGCGCCAACCAACGGCCAGGCCGTTGTTGTAACGAAGGTCGACTCGCGCAATGTTCGTGATCTGGTCTTTCAGTGTCTTGTCGTAGATGGCGATAAAGCGGCGCATCTTTTCAAGCAGATTGCCTCGTCCCAGCAGCAGCTCCAGGCCTGGGCCTGCACTGCCTGCGCCGGTGGTCAGAAACCAGCTGCCTCGCTCACGCAGTTCCAGGCGAGCGATAGAGAACCCCAGCGGGCGCAACATCTGGCTCAGTACCTGGTACTGCTGCATCACCTGCTGTTGAGCCCGCTGTGGCCCGAACAACTGCGGAAGGTGTTCGTAATTGGCCAGTTCACGCGGGGTGAATGCCTGACCCTGGTTGTTCAGCAGGGATTGATCGCCCCAGCGCGCAACCGGTAGTTGTTCTTCCAGACGGATCACCACCTGATCCGGCCAGACGCGGCGGACCTCGGCGTGGGCGATCCACGGCATTTGCTCAAGCTCGGTGCGCATGCCGGCCAAATCGATGTTGAAGAAGCTGGTCGCCACGAACGGCGCGATCCGCTGCTGCACGGCTTGCTGACTGATGTAGCTCAAGTCGCCCTGCACGTTGATTCGCGAGATCGGCCGGTCGGCGTAAGGCAGCAGACGCTGGGCGGCTTCGTACGTACCAAAACCGAACACAACCAACAGCACCGGCCACATCAGGCTGCGCAGGAAACCGAAGTTCGGTCGCGACATGCGCGACGACATGGGCTCCTTGGCCACCATGCGGCTGGCACCCCGCGGCACCGGCTTGTTGCGGCCGGTAGCGGATTGCTGATGACGAACCGTTGCGCCGTGCATGATTTACCCTCGCACCTGGACGCTGTCGGCCAGAATCGCTAACACCAACTGTTGGAAATCGAGCCCGGCCGCGCGCGCAGCCATGGGCACAAGGCTGTGGTCGGTCATGCCGGGAACGGTGTTCACTTCCAGCAGCCAGAATTTGCCATCGGCGTCCTGCATGACGTCGGTGCGCGCCCAGCCGGCAATGCCGACCGCTTCACACGCCCGCGCCGTGAGTGCCTTGAGTTCATCTTCTTTGGCTGCATCGAGGCCGCAAGGCATCCGGTACTGGGTATCGGAAGCCAGGTATTTGGCGTCGTAATCGTAAAAACTGTGGGGAGTACCCAGACCGATGGGAGGCAATACCTGCCCACGCAGAGAAGCGATGGTGAACTCCGGACCTTCAATCCATTGCTCGACCAACACTTGCGAATCGTAGGTACGGGCGGCGTTCCCGGCGGCGATCAATTCGTCGACGCCGGTCACCTTGGCCATACCGATACTGGAACCTTCATGGGCGGGTTTGACGATCAAAGGAAAGCCCAGTTCCGTTGCTGCAGAAATACAATCTGCCTCGCTGTTCAGCACGGCATGGCGGGGCGTCGGCAACCCGAGACTCTGCCAGACCTGCTTGGTGCGCAGCTTGTCCATGGCCAGCGCCGACGCGAGTACGCCGCTGCCGGTGTAGGGGATTTCCAGGCACTCCAGCAGACCCTGCATGGTGCCGTCTTCGCCACCGCGACCGTGCAGCACGATGAACGCGCGGTCGATCTTTTCGCTGACCAGCCGTTGCAGGAAATCCTCACCCACGTCGATACCGAACGCGTCGACGCCTGCGCTTTGCAGGGCTTCAAGCACCGCACTGCCGGATTTCAGGGAAACCTCCCGCTCCGCGCTCTTGCCGCCGAAGAGCACGGCGACGCGGCCGAAGCGTTTCGGCTCCAGCGTCGAGAACAGGGCGGACTGCAGGGCGGCTGTCATTTCAGCTTACCTTCGGTTGAGGCCACGATGGCGCCGGTAAACAGCGGGCTTTTCAGCAATTGCGGTGCGAGCCCGGCGATGTCGCCAGCGCCCTGGCACAGCAGAATGTCGCCGGCGCGCAGCAGCGGTTTGACCAGCGGAGCCAGTTCGACACCACGCTCGATGTAGATCGGATCAAGCTGACCGCGCTGACGAATACTGTGGGCCATCTGACGGCTGTCGGCGCCCGGGATCGGTTCTTCGCCGGCGGGATAGACTTCCATCAGCAGCAGCACGTTGGCGTCGTTGAGGACCTGCACGAAATCGTCGTACAGATCGCGGGTGCGGCTGTACCGGTGCGGTTGGTAAACCATGACCAGACGGCGATCGGGCCAGCCGCCGCGCACAGCTTTGATGACGGCAGCAACTTCGGTCGGGTGGTGGCCGTAATCGTCGACCAGCATCACACTGCCGCCTTCGACCGGCAGCTCACCGTAGACCTGAAAACGTCGACCCACGCCCTGGAAGCCCGAAAGCCCCTGCACGATGGCCTCATCGGTAATGCCTTCGTCGGTGGCGATAGCAATGGTCGCCAGCGAATTGAGCACGTTGTGATTGCCCGGCATGTTCACCGACACATCAAGGGGCTCACGGTCGCGACGCAGCACGGTGAAGTACGTTTGCATGCCTTCCTGACGCACGTTAATCGCGCGTACGTCGGCCGCTTCGTTGAAACCATAAGTCATGGTCGGACGCTTGACCGACGGCAGAATGTCGCGCACCACCGGATCATCGATGCACACCACTGCCAGCCCGTAGAACGGCAGGTTGTGCAGGAACTCAACGAAGGTTTTCTTCAACTTGTTGAAGTCACCTTCGTAGGTCGCCATGTGATCGGCGTCGATATTCGTGACCACAGCCACCATGGGCTGAAGGTGCAGGAAACTCGCGTCGCTCTCGTCGGCTTCGGCGATCAGGTAACGGCTCGTACCCAACTGTGCGTTGGTGCCGGCGGCATTCAGGCGACCGCCAATGACGAACGTCGGATCAAGGCCCCCGGCTGCGAATACCGAAGCGATCAGGCTGGTGGTCGTGGTTTTGCCGTGTGTACCGGCGACGGCGATGCCGTGGCGATAGCGCATCAACTCGGCCAGCATTTCAGCGCGCGGCACGACTGGAATACGACGCTCAAGGGCGGTCGCCACTTCCGGGTTGGACGTGTTCACAGCGCTGGAGACGACCAGCACATCCGCAGGAGCAGCGTTTTCTGCCCGGTGGCCGATGAAAATCTGCGCACCGAAGGATTCCAGACGCTCGGTCACTGCCGAGGTCTTGAGGTCCGAACCCGACACGTCGTAGCCCAGGTTCAGCAACACTTCAGCGATACCGCACATCCCCACGCCGCCGATGCCCACGAAGTGGATACGACGGATGCGGCGCATTTCCGGCTGGGGCATGGCGCGTTGATTCTCAACCATGGGCCACCTCCAGGCAGATATCGACGACGGTGTTGGTGGCGTCAGGCTTGGCCAGTTGGCGAGCCGTGACGGCCATGCGATTCAATTGTTCGGGTTGCATCAAAACCTCTTTCAGGCGAGCGGCCATCTCGGCGGCGCCAGTTGTCGCTTGCGGCATGACGAAGGCGGCGCCCTCGCGAGCCAGATATTCGGCGTTGCGCGACTGGTGATCGTCGATCGCGTGGGGCAAAGGCACCAGCAATGACGGCAGTCCGGCAGCAGCCAGTTCACTGACGGTCAACGCACCTGCGCGGCAGACCACCAGATCCGCCCAGCCATAGGCTTGGGCCATGTCTTTGATGAACGGGGCCACCTGCGCCTCGACACCGGCGGCGCGGTAACGCTCGGCGGTCACTTCATCGTGGTGCTTGCCGGCCTGATGAAACACTTCAGGGCGGATGTCGGCAGGCACTTGCGCCAGGGCTTCGGGCAGCAATTTGTTCAGCGGCTCGGCGCCCAGGCTTCCGCCCAGCACCAGCAAACGAGGCCGGCGACCGATCAGCGTCTGGCGCGGCGTCTCGAAAAACAGCTCGGCACGCACCGGGTTACCGGTGGTGCGACGCTTGGCCGATGCGGCGAATGTCTGCGGGAACGCTTCACAGACCCGCGCGGCGAAGGACGCCAGGCTGCGATTGGCCGTGCCCGCCACCGCGTTCTGCTCATGAATGATCAGCGGCACGCCAGCCAGCTTCGCCGCCAGACCACCAGGGCCTGTCACGTAGCCACCGAAGCCGACGACGCAGACCGGCTTCAACTCACCCACCACTTTGCGCGCCTGCAACAACGCTTTGATCAACATGAACGGCGCCTTGAGCAACGACAGCCGACCCTTGCCACGCAGACCCGTGACGTTGATCAGGTGCAGCTTAAGGCCTGCTGCGGGCACCAGCTCGTTCTCGATGCCGCGCGGCGTTCCCAGCCAATGCACGGTGTAACCGCGGGCCTGGAACTCACGGGCGCACGCCAGCGCCGGGAACACGTGTCCGCCGGTGCCGCCTGCCATGATCAACACGTTACCGGCGGCCATGGGTGGGCTCCTCGGCAAAGTCGCTCTCCTGGAACTCGGCTTCTTCACTGCCCATGTTGTTGCGCGATTCCCATTCGATGCGCAGCAACAGCCCCAGACTCGCGCAGCAGATGATCAACGAACTGCCGCCGTAGCTGAGGAATGGCAGGGTCAGACCCTTGGTCGGCAGCAAACCGACGTTCACGCCGATGTTGATCAGGAACTGACCAATCCACAGGAAGGCCAGGCCGTAGGCGGTATACGCGGCGAAGAACTGCTTGGCGCGCTCGGCCCACATGCCGATGTACATGGCGCGGATACTGACGAACACGAACAGCCCGACCGTAGCCAGTGAACCCACGACGCCCAGCTCTTCGGCCAGTACCGAGAACACGAAGTCGGTGTGGGCTTCCGGCAGGTAGAACTGCTTCTGGACACTGTTGCCAAGGCCGACGCCGAACCATTCGCCGCGACCGAAGGCGATCAGCGCCTGGGTCAGCTGGTAGCCGGAACCGAATTGATCGGACCACGGGTCGGTGAAGGTAATCAGACGCGCCATCCGGTACGGCTGGGCCTGAACCAGAACGAACACTGCGGCAACCGCCAGGGCCACCATCAAACTGAAACGGAACAGGCCAACGCCGCCGAGGAACAGCATCGCCGCCGCCGCGCCCATCATCACGACCGTGGCGCCGAAGTCCGGCTCCATCAGCAACAGGCCAGCCATGGGCAGCAAGACGATGAAGGGCTTGAAGAAGCCCATCCAACTCTCGCGCACTTCCTGCTGACGGCGAATCAAATAACCGGCCAGGAAAATCACCACGAATACCTTGGCGATTTCCGACGGCTGCACGTTGAACATGCCGAAGCCGATCCAACGCATCGAACCGTTCACCTCACGCCCGATGCCGGGCACGATCACCGCGATCAACAGGCCGAATGCACCGATCAGCATCAGCCAGCCGAGACGCTGCCAAGTGGCGACGGGCACCATCATGGTCGCGACGCAAGCGACGAGGCCGAGCACCAGATAGATCAAGTGACGGGTCATCATGTACAGCGCGTTGCCCGACTGAACGGCGGCCACTTCCGACGACGCGGAAGTGATCATCACCAGGCCCAGGCCCAGCAACGCGAGGCAACCGGCGAGCATCGGGAAATCGACGTCAACGCCACGGCCGCTGATGATCGGCGACGGGTACGGCTTGATCACGCCAAAAATCATGACAAGTCCCCCACGGCCCGGGCGAACAGTTGTCCGCGCTCTTCGAAATTCTTGAACATGTCCAGGCTTGCGCAAGCAGGCGACAGCAATACGGCGTCCCCTTCCTGCGCGATATCAGCAGCACGTTGCACGGCTTCTTCCAATGTAGTGACGCGTACCAGAGGCACCGAATCGCCGAAGGTCGCGGCGAGCAAATCCGCATCGCGGCCTAGCAGGACTACGGCGCGGCAATGGGCGGCAACCGGGGCTTTCAACGGAGTGAAATCCGCGCCCTTGCCGTCGCCGCCGGCAATCAGCACCAGCTTGCCGTCGATGTCGGCGCCAAGGCCTTCAATCGCTGCCAGTGCGGCACCGACGTTGGTCGCTTTGGAGTCGTCGTAGTAATTCACGCCGTTGAGCTCACGCAGCCATTGGCAGCGATGAACCAGACCGGCAAATGTCTTGAGGCTGGCAAGCATGGCGTCAAACGGCAGACCCACCGCATGACCCAGCGCCAGTGCGGCCAGGGCGTTGGCCTGATTGTGGCCGCCACGGATTTTCAGCTCGCGGACCGGCATCAGGTTGTCGAACTGGAAGGCCAGATACTTCTCGCCGTTCTCTTCG
Organism: Pseudomonas sp. AK106; assembly: GCF_053903055.1. Taxonomy (NCBI): domain Bacteria; kingdom Pseudomonadati; phylum Pseudomonadota; class Gammaproteobacteria; order Pseudomonadales; family Pseudomonadaceae; genus Pseudomonas; species Pseudomonas sp. AK106. The sequence goes on along the minus strand of NZ_CP096426.1, from coordinate 1,057,398 downwards.
CGCAAGCCGAAACCGTTCCTGTCGGGCTTGTTCAAGCCGAAGGTCCAGCACGGCACGCCTTCGCCGATCAACGGGCGGGTCAGCGCGTCCTGACGATTGACCACCACCTGCCGCGCGCCGCGGAAAATCCGGTGCTTGGCCAAGTGATAAGCCGGCAGCCCGGCGTAGCGATCCATGTGGTCTTCGCTGATGTTCAGCACGGTCGCCACTTCGGCGCCGAGTTGATCGGTGGTTTCCAGCTGGAAGCTCGACAGCTCCATCACATACAGCTCGACGTCGTCGCTGAGCAGGTCCAGCGCCGGCGTGCCGAGATTGCCGCCGACCGCGACTCGCTTGCCCGCTGCCGCAGCCATCTCGCCCACCAGCGTGGTGACCGTGCTTTTCGCGTTCGATCCGCTGATGGCCACGATAGGCGCCTTGGCATTGCGGGCAAACAGCTCGATATCGCCGGACAACTTCACGCCGCGCATGGCCGCTTGCTGCAGCGCCGGGGTCGCCAACGCCAGGCCAGGGCTGACATACAGCTCGTCGGCGCGGCACAGGAATTCAACGTCCAGCTCACCACAGCGCACTTCGACTTGCGGGTAGTCACGGCGCAAGGTCGCGAGTTCTGGCGGATGCTCCCGCGTATCGGCGACAGCAAACGACACACCCCGGTTCGCCAGGAAGCGAACCAGGGACATGCCGCTCTTGCCGAGGCCGACAACGATGCGGAAGTGGTCAGAAGCGATCAGTGACACTCGTTCTACCTCAGTTTCAACGTGGCAAGGCCGACCAACACCAGAATCACGGTGATGATCCAGAAACGGACGATCACGCGCGGCTCGGGCCAGCCCTTGAGTTCAAAGTGGTGATGGATGGGCGCCATGCGGAAAACGCGGCGGCCGGTCAATTTAAAGGATGCGACCTGAATGACGACTGACAGGGTCTCCATTACGAAGACGCCGCCCATGATGAACAGGACGATTTCCTGACGGACGATCACCGCGATGGTGCCCAGTGCCGCGCCCAATGCCAGTGCACCGACGTCGCCCATGAACACTTGAGCCGGATAGGTGTTGAACCAGAGGAAGCCCAGGCCTGCACCGATCAGCGCGCCACAGAACACAATCAGCTCGCCCGCGCCCGGCACATAAGGGATCAGCAGGTATTCCGCGAACTTCACGTTACCCGACAGGTAGCAGAAGATCCCCAGCGCGCCGCCGACCATCACGGTTGGCATGATCGCCAGGCCGTCCAGGCCATCGGTCAGGTTCACGGCGTTGCTGGAGCCGACGATCACGAAGTAGGTCAGCACGACGAAGCCGATGCCCAGCGGGATGCTGAAGTCTTTGAGCATCGGAACCAGCAGTGTGGTTTCAACCGGAGATTGCGCCGTCATATAAAGGAAGATCGCCGCGCCCAGGCCGAACACCGACTGCCAGAAGTATTTCCAGCGGCTCGGAAGACCGCGCGAGTTCTTTTCGATCACCTTGCGGTAGTCGTCGACCCAACCGATGGCGCCAAACAGCAAAGTGACGATCAGCACGACCCACACGTAGCGGTTGCTCAGGTCGGCCCACAACAAAGTCGCGATGCCGATTGCAGACAGAATCAGCGCGCCACCCATGGTCGGCGTGCCGGACTTGGACAGGTGCGATTGAGGTCCGTCGTTGCGCACGGATTGACCGATCTGCTTGCTCTGCAGGGCGCGGATCATCCACGGGCCCAGGCACAGGGAAAGTGACAATGCAGTGAGCACGCCAAGGATCCCGCGCAGGGTCAGGTACTGAAAGACCGCAAAGCCTTTGTAGAACTGTTGCAGATACTCGGCCAGCAGCAGCAGCATTAATGTTTCTCCAGGCGTGTTCCGCATAAGGCCGCCACGACGTTTTCCATCGCAGCGCTGCGTGAACCTTTAATCAAAATGGTGGTGTTTTTATCGTGCTCGGCGCCGAGCGCTTCGATCAGCTCGGCCTGAGTTTCAAAATGGCGGGCATCCTGCCCGAAAGCCTTGACCGCATGGGCCATCAACGGACCGACGGCATACAGCGCGTCGACCTTGCCGACTGCGTATGCGCCGACGTGGCGATGGCCCTGCTCCGCCCAGGCGCCCAGCTCGCCGATATCGCCCAGCACCAGCACCTTGCGGCCCGGGAACCCGGTGAGAATGTCGGTCGCGGCCGCCACGGACGTGGGGTTGGCGTTGTAGGTGTCATCAATGACGCGCATGCCGTTCGGCGCAAGTTGCGCCACAGTGCGACCCTTGACCGGCTGCACGTCGTTGAGCCCGGCCACGATGCCCGCGAGCGAAACGCCCAGCGCATGGGCGGCAGCAGCGGCGGCCAATGCGTTGGCCACGTTGTGCGTGCCCAGCAGATTCAATTGCACCGGCGCGGCACCGTTCGGGGTGTTCAGCGTGAACGCCGGGCAACCACGGGCATCAATGCCCAGGTCGCTGGCGTAGAAATCAGCGCGGCTGTTTTTGAGCGCGAAGCTCAAGACGTTGCGTGCGCCGGCGCGGGCCACCCAGAGATCGAATGCCTTGTCGTCGAGGTTCAATACCGCGATACCGCGAGCGTCCAGGCCTTCGATGATCTCGCCCTTGGCTTCGACGATCTTTTCCGGACCGCCGAACTCGCCCACGTGGGCAGTCCCGGCGTTGGTCAGGACACAGACGTGGGGCTTGGTGAGGCTGACGGTGAAAGCGATCTCGCCCACACGGGACGCGCCCAGTTCAATCACAGCGGCATCGAATTCCGGCGCCAGCTCAAGCAGCGTCAACGGGACGCCCAGTTCATTGTTCAGGTTGCCGCGCGTCGCCAGCACAGGACCGCGCGTGCGCAGGATGCTCGCAAGCATTTCTTTTACAGTGGTCTTGCCGCTGGAACCGGTGATCGCAGCGACCGGCTTGTCCATAAACGCATTGCGATTCAGCGCGCCCAGTTGCGCCAGGGCTTTGCGGGTGTCGGTGACGATCAACTGCGGCAACGAACTGCCCGGGATCTCGCGCTCAACCAATGCGCCGACTGCGCCTTTGGCGGCGACTTGATCAAGGTAGTCGTGACCGTCAAACCGCGGGCCGGTCAGCGCCACGAACAACTGGCCGGGCGTGATCCCGCGGCTGTCGATGCTGACACCGGAGAAACTGCAATCATGGCCCACACGACGCGCGTCGAGCGGCACAAGCAATTCGCTGAACGAGAGCGGCTTAAGCATGTGCGGCCTCCCAGGCGTCGAGCGCTTTGGTGGCTTCTTCGAGATCGGAAAACGGCTGACGCTGTCCGTTGATTTCCTGGTAATCCTCGTGGCCCTTGCCGGCCAGCACGATCACATCGGCAGCGGACGCCTGGGCGATGATCTGCGCGATGGCCTGACCGCGCCCGGCAACGAAATCGACTGCGTTCGCCGAGACGAACCCAGCACGGATGTCATCGAAAATACGAGCAGGGTCTTCGCTGCGCGGGTTGTCGTCGGTGACCAGCACTTTGTCGGCCAGACGCTCGACCACCTCGGCCATCAGCGGACGCTTGCCACGATCGCGATCGCCGCCGCAGCCGAACAGGCAGGTCAGTTGACCTTTTGCGTGGGGGCGCAAAGCGCCAAGCACTTTTTCCAGCGCATCAGGGGTGTGGGCGTAATCGACCACCACCAGTGGACGCGAGCCACCGCCCAGACGCTGCATCCGGCCGGCAGGGCCTTCCAGCGTTGGCAGCACCTTCAAGATGTCGTCCAGCGGATAATCGAGACCCATCAACGCGCCGACTGCGGCCAGCACATTGCTCAGGTTGAAACGGCCCAGCAAGCTGCTGCGCAAGACATGACTGCCCTGGGGCGTCAGCAAGGTCGCGCGTACGCCGTCGTCATCGAAATGCGCATCGCGGCAGAACAGATAAGCGCTGCTGTCTTCCTGGCTGTAAGTGATCAGACGCGACGCATGGGGCGCAGCCGCAAGCTCGCGCCCAAAGGCGTCGTCGAGATTGACCACACGGCAGCGCAGGTCATTCCAGGCGAACAGCTTGGCCTTGGCAGCAGCGTAGGCCTCCATGGTGCCGTGGTAATCGAGATGGTCGCGGGACAGATTGGTCATCACCGCCACATCAAAAGCCAGCGCGGTCACCCGGCCCTGATCCAGCCCGTGGGACGAGACTTCCATAGCAACCGCTTTGGCCCCGGCCCTTTTCAGGTCATAGAGCGTCGATTGCACGGAAATCGGATCCGGCGTGGTGTGAATGCCGCTTTTCAGCTCGCTATAGAAGCCGGTGCCCAGCGTGCCGATGATGCCGCAGTGCTGCCCGAGCTTGTCCAGCGCCTGCGCCACCAGTTGAGTCACGCTGGTTTTGCCGTTGGTGCCGGTCACGCCGATCAGGTTCAGGTTGCGGCTCGGGTCGCCATAGAAGCGCCCGGCGAGGTCGGACAGCTGTGCTGCCAGACCCTTGACCGGCATCATCGGGATGTCGGTGATCGGCAGTACCTTGGCGCCTTCGGCTTCATAAGCGATGGCCGCCGCGCCGTGTGCAATGGCGTCGGTGATGTGCTCACGGCCATCGACCTTTAGCCCCGGAATCGCCAGAAACAGATCGCCCGGACGTACCTTGCGGCTGTCCAGGGTCAGTTCGCGAATCAGCAGATCGCGATTGCACTGCGCAAACAGCTTGCTCAAATTCAAAGACATCAGCCACGTCCTCCCTTGACTGGGGCGACGGCGGGCACGGCATTGGCTTGTTGTTCAGGCGGAACCGGCGCGAGGTTGTCCGGGCGCACGTTCATCAAGCGCAGCGTGCCCGACATCACCTTGCTGAATACTGGAGCGGAAACCAGGCCACCGAAGTAACCGCCTTTGCTCGGCTCATCGATGACCACAACGACCGCGTAACGCGGGTTGCTCATCGGGCCGAAACCGGCGAACAGAGAACGGTAGGAGTTTTCCGCGTAGCCCTTGGTGCCCACGGACGTCTTCCGCGCGGTACCGGACTTGCCCGCCACGTGATACGACGGAACGCGCGCACGGTAAACGCCGCGCGGGTCTTCGATCACTTGCTGCAACATGCCCTGCACAGTTTTGGCGGTCGCCTCTGGAATCGCCTGAACCGACTCGGCTGGATTATCGGTTTTGAGAATGGTCAGCGGCACGATCTTGCCGTTGTTGGCCAGTGCCGCGTAGGCGTGCACCAACTGCAGCGCCGTCACGGACAGACCGTAGCCGTACGACAGGGTGGCGGTTTCAGCCTTGCGCCACTCGCGGTAGTTCGGCAGGTTGCCGACGCGCTCGCCCGGGAAGCCGAGGCCGGTGTATTGCCCCAGGCCCACACGCTGCATGGCATGGAAAATCGCTTCGCCACCGACGTCGAACGCCACTTTACTCATGCCGACGTTACTGGAATTGATCAGGATGCCGGTCAGGTCGAGGATCGGGCCTTCGGTTTTGGTCACGTCACGGATGGTGTATTTACCGATCTGCAACGTACCCGGGTACACCTCCACCTTGTCGCTCGGTTTCCAGCGGCCGCTTTCCAGCGCGGCGGTCATGGAGATCGGCTTCATGGTCGAACCCGGCTCGAACACGTCGATGATCGCGCGGTTACGCATCGCGGCCGGCACCATGGTGCGACGGTTGTTCGGGTTGTAGGTCGGCTGATTGACCATCGCCAGCACTTCGCCGGTTTTCACGTCCATGATCACCAGGCTGCCGGCCTTGGCGTCGTTTTCCTGAATGGCGTTGCGCAGTTCGCGAGTCGCCAGGTATTGCAGGCGCAGATCAATAGACAAAGCCAAGGTCTTGCCGGCCTTGGCGTTTTTCTTCACTTGCAGGTCCTTGATCATCCTGCCGCGCCGGTCCTTGATGACCTGCCGCTTGCCGGGGACGCCGGCGAGCCAGTCTTCATAGGCCAGCTCTACGCCTTCACGGCCGTGATCGTCGAGGTCGGTAAAGCCGACCATGTGCGCGGTGACATCGCCCGCAGGGTAGAAACGGCGGAATTCTTCCTTGCCGTAAACGCCCGGGACTTTCAGGTCGAGCACCGACTGACCCTGCTCCGGGGTCAGGCCACGGACCAGATAGATGAATTCTTTGCTTGCCTGTTCATTGAGGCGATCCGTCAGTGCCTTGGGATCCTGCCCCAGTGCCTGCGCAAGCTGGACCCACTTGGTCTTGTCGGCCTGCATTTCAGACGGGTTTGCCCAAATGGTGGTGACCGGCGTACTGACGGCAAGGGGCTCGCCGTTGCGGTCGGTGATCAGACCACGGTGGGCAGGAATCGAAACGGTACGCAGGCTGCGCGCATCGCCCTGTTCGATCAGGAAGCGATGGTCGATGACTTGCAGGTCGACGATGCGGTAGCAGATCGCGATGACCATGACCGACAGCAGGCCGACCACGACGCGGAACCGCCACGGGTAGAGTGCCCCTTCAAGTTTCATCATGGCGACACCATCCGGATATCGGCGGCGTTCGGGATGCGCATTTTCAGCTGATCGGTGGCCAGGGCTTCGATACGGCTGTGGGCGGTCCAGGTGCTTTGCTCAAGAATCAGGCGGCCCCACTCGGCCTGCGCCTTGTCGCGCACGCTGAGTTCACCATAAAGGGAGTTGAGCAACTGACGGTTCCAGTGCGCGCTGTACGCCACGCCGATCGCCGAAACCAGCACGGCGATAAACAACATCAGCATGAAGAAGCTGCCGCCCGGGAGGGGCTTGAAGAAACCGCGGCTCATCGGAGTTTCTCCGCGACGCGCATGACGGCGCTGCGCGAACGCGGATTGGCGCGGGTTTCATCATCGGAAGCGAACTGCGCCTTGCCGATCAATTTAATACGCGGCTCGAAAGCCTGATGACGGATCGGCAGGTTGCGCGGCAGGTTATCGGCTTCGCCCTTGACCAGCTTGCGCATGAACAATTTGACGATGCGGTCTTCCAGCGAGTGGAAGCTGATGACCACCAGACGGCCGCCGACTTCGAGGGCTTCCAGCGCAGCCTCAAGGCCCGCTTCCAGATCACCGAGTTCGTTGTTGACGTGAATGCGCAGCCCCTGGAATGCGCGGGTCGCAGGGTTCTTGCCCTTTTCCCACGCCGGGTTGGCGACCTTCAGCACTTCTGCCAGATCGCCGGTGCGTTCGAACGGTTGAGTCTCGCGACGGGCCACGACGGCACCTGCCATCCGGCGGGAGAAACGCTCTTCGCCGTATTCTTTGAAAACGCGGGCGATTTCTTCGGCGGGCGCGGTATTGACGAACTCGGCTGCGCTGACGCCGCGGGACGGGTCCATGCGCATGTCGAGGGGGCCATCGTTCATGAAGCTGAAACCGCGCTCGGGGTCGTCCAGTTGTGGCGACGACACACCGAGATCCAGAAGAATGCCGCTGACCTTGCCCGCCAACCCTCGCTCTTGAGCCTCTGCGCCCAGTTCAGCAAAGCTGCGCTGCACAATGACAAAGCGGCCGTCTTCGGCCGCCAGCGTTTGCCCGGTGGCAATCGCTTGGGGATCTTTATCGAATCCGAGCAGCCGACCCTCCGGCCCCAGGTTCTGCAATATGAGGCGGCTATGTCCGCCGCGCCCAAAGGTGCCATCCAGATAGCAGCCATCGGCGCGCACCGCGAGAGCCTCGACGGCTTCTTCGAGCAGTACGGTGATGTGGGTAAAGCCGCTATTCGTAGTCACAGAATCAAATCACGCAGTTCATCAGGCATAGCGCCCGGTTTTTGAATGGCCGCAAGGTCCGCATCAGCAAGTGCGTTCCAGGCGTCCTCATCCCACAGTTGAAACTTGTTGAGCTGGCCTACCAGCATCACTCGCTTATCGAGCTTGGCGTATTCACGCAAACGTGGCGGCACCAGGAAACGCCCGCTGCCGTCCAGCTCCAGGTCCACCGCGTTCCCGATCAACAGCCGCTGCAGACGACGGTTTTCTTCACGGAAGGTGGCGAGCTCACGCAGCTTGGCCTCGATCAGCTCCCACTCGGGAAGCGGATAGATGCACAAGCACGGGTCGACGGTATCAATGGTGACGATCAGTTGCCCTGCGCTACGCGAATCCAACTCGTCACGGTACCGGCTCGGCATAGCGAGACGGCCCTTTGCGTCGAGATTGATTGCGTTTGCACCACGGAACACGGCGCGATCTCCAAATATTATCTTTTTGAGCTCAAAAAACCCACTTCACGCCACTTTCCGCCACTCGCGCACACTATAGGAATGCGCCCACCACACCGTCAAGGCGACTTCACGAGGAAAACCCTTACAGGACGGATATTTAGGAGCACTTACGAAGGAGATGTGGCGGATTTCGGATCGGTCCTACAGATATTTCCTAGGACGAACAAAAGGATGGCGTACGAAGTTAAAGTGATTTGTGAGGTTTAAGATTTTTTTGGTATTACCGGAGGGGATAAATCGTACAAACGAGGGGAAGAAAAGGAGGTGGAGAGTCGATCTGTAAGCCGGGTTCTGTCGAGGACAGTCATTCCTCTACGATGGCCATCACTGGACATCTTTAGCAACCTACCCGGTTCCAGCGCGGGCCACGCCTTGGAACCCTATTTGGTCTTGCTCCGAGTGGGGTTTACCTAGCCACGAACTGTTGCCAGACGTGCGGTGCGCTCTTACCGCACCTTTTCACCCTTACCGGCACCGAAGTGCTTAGGCGGTTATTTTCTGTGGCACTTTCCGTAGGCTCGCGCCCCCCAGGCGTTACCTGGCACTCCGCCCTATGGAGCCCGGACTTTCCTCCCCCCTTCATTGCAGAACAATGAAAGGCAGCGACTGTCCAATCGACTCTCCGCCGCCAAGGTTAATGGGAGGACGGCTCAAGAACAAGCTTTAATCGGCTCTCGCGCCATTTGCAGCGCTGCCCGCGACATCCCGTCACACGCTTTTCTGTTTATCCAGCGCCACCTGATAAAGCAGGTTTTTGCGTACGCCGGTGATCTCTGCTGCCAGCGCAGCTGCACGCTTGAGCGGCATTTCCGCCAGCAGCAGATCCAGCACCCGCCGCGCTTCGGCGCCAATCACATCCTCGCCTTCGGGTTCGCTCCAACCTGCCACCAGCACAACGCACTCGCCCCGTTGCTGATTACTGTCTCCCTCAACGAAGGCACGCAGTTCGGACAGCGGCAGTCCTTTGAGGGTTTCGAACGTTTTCGTCAATTCTCTCCCGAGCAAGGCGGGACGGTCCGGACCGAAGACTTCTTCCATGTCCTGAAGGCATTCGAGAATGCGGTGGGGCGCTTCATAGAAGATAAGCGTCCGCGGTTCTTCTTTGACGAGTTCGAGCCGCGCCTTTCGGCCCACCGACTTGGCCGGCAAGAAGCCTTCGAAGATGAATCGGTCCGACGGCAACCCCGCCGCCGAGAGCGCCGCGATCAATGCGCAGGCGCCCGGGACCGGGATCACCTGAATGCCTGCTGCCCGGGCCTGACGCACCAAGTGGTAGCCAGGGTCGGAAATGAGTGGCGTGCCGGCATCGGAAATCAACGCAACGTTATCGCCCGCCAGCAGACGCGTAATAAAGCGGCTGCCCTCCTCGCGCTCGTTGTGCTCATGACAGGCCGCCAACGGCGTCGGAATGCCAAAGTGCTGCATCAGCCGTAACGAGTGCCGGGTATCTTCTGCGGCAATCAGCGAAACATCGCGCAGCACCTTCAAGGCACGGGCGCTCATGTCATCCAGGTTGCCGATCGGCGTGGCCACCACATAAAGCGCGCCTGTAGTGGAATTCGAAACACCCGGAGCAGTCAAAGCGCACACCTCATGTTGTGTAAAAGCCTGCATTGTACAGGCTGCGGCGCACAAAACAGGACGCCGCACCCCGTGAGACCTGAAAACGCAGTTCGAGTGCCAGCATCAGGGCAGCGACCCCGCGAAAGACGTTTCAGCCTGGCTGACACGCCCGGAGACGACCCATATCGCCGCTTTAACGCCTTCAACGTCGCGCCCCGGCCAGTGCTTGGGTACACTTCCACGCTAATTTGCTCGAGTATCAGGAACATACACATGATCGCTTGCCTGCGGCTGTTCTCTGCCCTCTGCCTGGCTGCCCTTCTGGCTGCCTGTGCCGGTTCGCCCTCCTCCAGCCTTGGCGAATTGCCTCGCTCCCCCGATGCCAGCATCGAACAACTGCTCGAACAAGCCGCTGCGGCGAAGTCGCCGGATCAGGCAGCGTTGCTGAAACTGACGGCGGCCGATCTGGCAGCGCGCCAGAACAACCCGAGCCGCGCCGCGAGCATCCTTGAGCAGGTGCAGATGGACCAGCTCAAAACCGACAAACAAATCTACGCCAACACTCTGTCTGCCGAACTGGCACTGGGTCGCAGCCAGCCGAAAGCCGCGCTGACCGCCCTCAACCACCCGAGCATGCAGCATCTGGGCGAAATGCCGGTTGACCTGCAAACCCGTGCTCACACCGTTCGCGCCCGGGCTTTTGAGGCAGATGGTCAGACCCTCGCCGCCGCGAGTGAGCGCGTGTTCATGGGCCCGCTGCTGCAAGGCGACGCACTGAACGCGAACAACGACGCCATCTGGACGCTGGTTGCCGCGCTGCCACCCGAGCAGCTGCAAAGCTCTGCCAACGATGACATGGGCGGCTGGCTGAGCCTGGCCCGCGCAGTCAAAGGTGCCGGCACGCTGGAGCAGCAACAGGCGGCCATCGACAACTGGAAAGCGCAGAACCCTCAGCACCCGGCGGCACGTCAGTTGCCGACTGCCCTCGCGCAATTGCGTGACCTGAAGAGCCAGCCACTGACCAAAATTGCGCTGCTGCTGCCGCAAGACGGTCCGCTCGCTTCGGTATCCCGCGCGCTGCGTGACGGCTTCATGGCCGCGAACTATCAAGCTCAACAGGCCGGCGAGAAGCCACCTGCGATCGAAGTGTTCGACAGCTCGCGCGTGACGTCGATGGACGCCTTCTACGCACAAGCCAAAGCGGCCGGCGTGCAACTGGTGGTCGGTCCGCTGGAGAAGCCACTGGTTAAACAGCTGAGCGCTCGCCCTCAATTGCCGATCACCACGCTGGCGCTGAACTACAGCGATTCCGGTACCCAGGGCCCTGCCGAGCTGTATCAGTTCGGTCTGGCGGCTGAAGACGAAGCTCGTGAAGTGGCGCGCCGCGCCTGGGCCGATGGCAAGCGCAGCGCGGTGGCCATGGTGCCCAAGGGCGAATGGGGTGATCGCGTGCTGGAGGCCTTCCGTCAAAGCTGGCAAGCCAAGGGCGGCACCCTGCTGGGTGCTGAACGCATTGATCAGCCGGTCGCACTCGCTCAACAGGTTGCCGATCTGTTCCAGCTGCGCAGCAGCGAAGGCCGTGCCCAGCGCGTCCAAAGCGCCACTGGCACGCAGATGGCTGCCCAGCCTTCCCGTCGACAGGACGTAGACTTCATGTTCCTCGCCGCGACGCCTCAACAGGCGCAGCAGATCAAGCCGACCATGGTCTTCCAGTACGCTGGTGATGTTCCGGTCTATGCCACTTCGCACCTGTTCACCAACAGCGGCGATCCGGCGATGTACAACGACCTGAACGGCGTGCGCTTCTGCGAAACCCCGTGGTTGCTGAACGCTAACGACCCGCTGCGCCAGCAAGTGACCGCTCAATGGCCACAAGCCTCCGGCAGCCTTGGCCGTCTCTACGCCATGGGCATCGACGCGTATCGTTTGGCGCCACGACTGACTCAGCTGAAAACCCTTCCTGACAGCCGCATCGATGGCCTGTCCGGCAGCCTGGCGATCGGTCAGGGCCAACGCATCGAGCGTCAGCTGCCGTGGGCAGAGTTCGTAGACGGCAAGGTCCAGCGCCTGCCGGACACCGCGCCTTGACCTCAGGCACCACCCGTCAAACAGCAGGGCGCGAGGCCGAAGCCTACGCCTTGCGTCACCTGCAACAGCATGGCTTGCAGCTGATTACCCGCAACTGGTCATGCAAACGCGGCGAGCTTGATCTGGTCATGCTCGACGGCGATACAGTAGTATTCGTCGAAGTTCGGTATCGTCGCCACGCCGGTTGGGGTGGCGCACTGGAAAGCGTCGATTTTCGCAAGCAGGAAAAGCTCAAGCTGGCGGCTCAATCCTTTCTGCAAAGCGAGGTGCGCTGGGCCGATTCGCCGTGTCGCTTTGACGTTGTCGCGATCAATGGCGACCCCGGCACGTCGCCCGCGCTGAATTGGCTGACAAATGCGTTCGATTGCTGAAAACGCGATGATTCCGTGGGGTTTGCAGCGTAAGATCAGCCGCCTTCCCGGCTAAAGCCGGTCCCACTGGAGGCGCATCAGGCCCTGTAGGACCTGCTTTAGCTTTGTAGGACCGGCTTTAGCCGGGAAGCTCTGTTGCTGAGCTTTATCCCTTACCACCCAACGAACCACACTGGCTCTTTTTGCTCTTTGCTTTGCGGGCTGCACAGTTTTGTGCCGGGACGCCGATGACTTATCGGATGCCGCCCCGACCAGCCGCCCCTATTAAGGTTTTCATAGATGGACATGCAATCCCGAATTCGCCAGCTTTTCCAGGCCAGCATCGACACCAAGCAACAGGCGATGGATGTGGTTGCACCCCACATCGAGCAAGCCAGCCAAGTGATGGTCAACGCCCTGCTCAACGAGGGCAAGATGCTCGCCTGCGGCAACGGCGGTTCGGCGGGTGATGCTCAGCACTTTTCCTCGGAGCTGCTCAACCGTTTCGAGCGCGAGCGACCGAGCCTGCCCGCTATCGCGCTGACCACCGACACCTCCACCATCACCTCGATTGCCAACGACTACAGCTACAACGAAATCTTCTCCAAACAGATTCGTGCGCTGGGTCAGCCGGGCGATGTGCTGCTGGCGATTTCCACCAGCGGCAATTCGGCGAACATTATTCAGGCCATCCAGGCCGCACATGATCGTGAAATGATTGTCGTAGCCTTGACCGGTCGCGATGGCGGCGACGTCGCGTCGCTGCTGTTGCCGGAGGACGTTGAAATCCGCGTCCCGGCAAAAGTCACCGCACGTATTCAGGAAGTCCACCTGCTGGCGATCCACTGCCTTTGCGACTTGATCGACAGCCAACTGTTCGGGAGTGAAGAATGATATCCAAACGTCTTAGCCTGCTGGCCCTGACGCTCTGCCTGGGCATCAGCGGATGCAGCTCGGTGATCAACGCCAGCCGTGAAGCGCCGATCGATGACGATCGCGGTACACGCACCTTCGGCAGCAAGATCGACGACTCGCTGATCGAGACCAAGGTCTCGGTGAACATCGCCAAGGCCAACCCTGATCTGGACAACGCCTCGCACATCGTCGTGACCAGCTTCAACGGCATCGTCCTGCTGGCCGGCCAGACACCGCGCGCCGACCTCAAGCAACTGGCCGAGCAAACCGCCAGCCAGGTGCAGAAGGTCAAGAAGGTCAACAACGAGCTACAGGTCACCGGCCCGTCCTCAATGCTGGCGCGCAGCAATGACGCCTGGCTGACCAGCAAGATCAAAACCGAAATGCTCACCGACAGCGCCATCCCTGGCTCGCGCATCAAGGTCGTGACTGAAAACGGCATCGTCTACCTGCTGGGCCTGCTGACCCAGGCAGAAGCCACCCGCGCCACCAACCTGGTGCAAGGCGTCGGCGGCGTACAGAAGATCGTGAAGCTGTTTGAGTACATCGACTGACGGTGTGGCAAGCGCCAATCAGCACTTACAAAAAAAGGCGATCCCTCGGGATCGCCTTTTTCGTTACTGCAGGCGCAACTTACTTGACCACTTTCAGACTCGGCCGGCCCGTAGGGCGTGGCGGCTCGTCGTTCGGTGGCGGCATGTCGTCTTCGACATCCAGATCTTCGTCTTCGTCCACAGCAGGCTCCAGGTCGAAGACCATGCCCTGGCCGTTTTCGCGGGCGTAAATGCCCATGATGGCGGCAATCGGCACGTACAGGCTGTGGGGAACGCCGCCGAAACGGCCTTCAAAACTCACCGCGTCGTTGTCCATGTGCAGATGGCGCACGGCGCTCGGTGAAATGTTCAGGACGATCTGCCCGTCATTGGCAAAGCCTTGCGGGACTTGCACCGCTGGATACTCGGCGTTGACGAGTACGTGCGGTGTGCAATCGTTATCCACGATCCACTCATACAGCGCGCGGATCAGATAAGGGCGACTGGAGTTCATCAAACGGCTCCTAAGGCCTTAGCGCATGTCGCGTTCGGTACCAGACAGACTTGCCTGAAATGCCTCACGCGCAAATTGGCGCTCCATATAGTCAAGCAGCGGCTTGGCGGGCCGCGGCAATTCGATACCCAGAATCGGCAGGCGCCAGAGTATGGGCAATAGACAGCAGTCGACCAGACTTTGCTCGTCGCTCAGGAAAAAAGGCTTGTCCGCGAACAACGGCGACACGCCGGTCAGACTTTCGCGCAGTTCCTTGCGCGCCTGAACACGTGCAGCTTCTTTGCTGCGCGGGTCCAGAATCAGATCCACCAGACCGCACCAGTCGCGCTGAATCCGGTGGATCAGCAAGCGGCTGTTGGCACGCGCCACCGGATAGACCGGGAGCAGCGGCGGATGGGGATAACGTTCGTCCAGGTATTCCATCACCACCGTCGACTCGTACAACGCCAGGTCGCGATCGACCAGGGTTGGCACGCTGCCGTACGGATTCACCTCGATCAATTTGGGCGGATGACGGCCCTCGACAACTTCAATGATCTCGGCGCTGACACCTTTCTCGGCGAGCACAATGCGCACGCGATGGGAATAGTGGTCGGCGGGGTCGGAGTAACAGGCCAACCGATTGGTCACGCCCATGGCGGTCCTCCTCGCTTGTAGATATTCAAAAAGCAGAAATACGGATGCGCCGCGAGGGCGCTTTCGGCGACGTCCACGATGATCGGGTGTTCAACGCGGGCGACAAGATAGCTCATTTACTCAAGGTAGATTCTGCAATCTTCAGCCCGCCACTATACCTGCTCTTCCCTCATTACCTGAAACAGCTCAGCCGCAAGCGGCGCAGACCCGCGAATCAGACGTCCGCTCAGTGGATGTCTTTCCAGAATTCGCGCTTGAGCAGGTAGGCCAGGATGAACAACACGGCGAGGTAAAGCAGCACGAAGGTGCCGATGCGCTGGTGCTGGAGCTTGTCTGGGTTGGCTGAGTAAGCGAGGAAGGTCACGAGGTTCTTGACCTTCACGTTGAACTGTTCTTCGGTCAGCGTGCCGGTGTTGGGCATGATCATCAGTTGATCGCAGGCTTGATCGGTCAACGGCGAGCCAGCAGGCCCATCGCTTTTTTTGTCGCCTTCGCCACGCGGTACCTGCTGGCAGCCGAGCCTCTGACGCCCCTGAAGCCCTTCCAGCACGTTGGGCATGGCCACGTCGGGGAGAACGCTGTTGTTCACGCCCCAGGGCCGCGTCGGGTCCTCGTAGAATGATCGCAGGTAGCCGTAGAGCCAGTCAGTTCCGCGTACCCGCGCCACAAGGGTCAGATCGGGCGGCGCTGCACCGAACCAGGTTTTCGCATCCGCCGGCTGCATGCCGATGGTCATGTGATCGCCGATCTTCGCTCCGGCAGGCGCCAGCTTTTCCAGCATCAGCTCGTGGGAAATGCCCAAATCGTCCGCGACGCGTTCATAGCGCTGGAAACTGGCGCTGTGGCAACCCATGCAGTAATTGACGAACGTCTGCGCGCCATCCTGCAGGGCCCCCTTGTCGGACACGTCGATATCGACGCTTTCCAGTTCCGCGCCATGCTCACCGGCAAACGACAACGCCGGCAACAGGGCAATGAGCAAGACCAGGCACAGCGTTTTCATCAACCGGTCACCCTGTCCGGCACCGGCTTCGTCCGCTCCATCCGCGTGTAGAACGGCATCAGGATGAAGTACGCGAAATACAGGAAGGTGCAGGCCTGCGACAGCACTGCCCGCCCAGGGCTCGGCGGCAATACGCCCAGTACTCCGAGCGTCCCGAAGGACACGCAAAACAGCAGCAGCCAGAGGCGGCTCAGCCAGCCCTTGTAGCGCATCGATTTGACCGGACTGCGGTCAAGCCACGGCAGCACGAACAGCAAGGCGATGGCTGCGCCCATGGCCATGACGCCGAGGAGCTTGTCCGGGATGGCGCGCAAGATGGCGTAGAACGGCGTGAAGTACCAGACCGGCGCAATGTGCTCCGGGGTCTTGAGTGGGTTCGCTAGCTCGAAGTTGGCCTTCTCGAGAAAGTAGCCGCCCATCTCCGGGAAGAAAAATACCACCGAGCAGAAGATCAACAAAAACACCACGACGCCGAGCAGATCCTTGACCGTGTAGTACGGGTGGAAAGGAATGCCGTCCAGGGGGTTGCCGTTCTCGTCCTTGTACTTTTTGATGTCGATGCCATCGGGGTTGTTCGAGCCCACTTCACGCAGCGCCAGAATATGCAGCACCACAAGCCCGACGATCACGATCGGCAAGGCCACGACGTGCAGCGCGAAGAAGCGATTGAGTGTGATGCCTGAAACGAGGTAATCGCCACGAATCCACTGAGCGAGGTCGCCCCCGATGAGGGGAATCGCGCCGAACAGCGAAATGATCACCTGAGCGCCCCAGTACGACATCTGCCCCCACGGCAGCAGGTAGCCGGTAAACGCTTCCGCCATCAGCGCCAGATAAATCAGCATGCCGAAAACCCAGACCAACTCCCGCGGCTTCTGATATGAGCCGTACAGCAGCCCG
Source organism: Pseudomonas sp. AK106 (assembly GCF_053903055.1). Classification (NCBI taxonomy): domain Bacteria; kingdom Pseudomonadati; phylum Pseudomonadota; class Gammaproteobacteria; order Pseudomonadales; family Pseudomonadaceae; genus Pseudomonas; species Pseudomonas sp. AK106. Next base: position 1,040,766 of record NZ_CP096426.1, on the reverse strand, counting down.
CGAAACATGTGCAAGTAGATGACGATGAAGAACGCCGATGCGCCAGTTGAGTGCAGCAGTCGCAGGATTGAGCCGTATGCGACGTCACGCATGATGTACTCGATCGAGGCGAAGGCCCCCTCAGCTGTGGGCGTGTAACTCATCGTCAGCCAGATGCCCGTGAGGATCTGGTTGACCAGCACCAGCAACGCCAGCGAGCCGAAGAAATAGAAGAAGTTGAGGTTCTTGGGTACGTAATACTTGCTGAGGTGGTTCTCCCAAATCGACGTCGCGGGAAAGCGCGCATTGATCCAGTCCATGAGCCTGCTCATCACGCTTTCTCCTGATCCACACCAATGACGATGATTGAGTCCGACTCGTAGGAATGCGGGGGCACTGGCAGATTCAGCGGTGCAGGCTGCGCCTTGTAGACGCGTCCGGCAAGGTCGTACCTGGAGCCGTGACAAGGGCAGAAATATCCGCCGACCCAATCTTTGCCCAGGTCGACCGGGGCGACTTCGGGCCGAAACGTAGGCGAGCAGCCGAGATGGGTACAGATGCCGATCAACAGCAGGATGTCAGGCCGGATTGAACGGACAACCGGATCGACATAGGCAGGCTGGATGGAATCCTGTGAATCAGGGTCGGACAGCTCGCCGATAAGCTTGCTCAGACTGGACAGGATCTCGGGCGTGCGACGGACAATGAACACCGGCTGACCGCGCCATTGAGCGATCATCTGCTGGCCCGGCTCGATCTTGCTGATGTTGACTTTGACAGGCGCTGCCGCCGCCCTGGCTTTGGCACTGGGGAACCATGAACCCACAAATGGCACGGCGGCGCCTACCGCTCCTGCTGCGCCTACCACAGACGTGGCTGTCACGAGGAAGCGACGCCGGGCCGTGTTAACACCGTCATTGCCCATTGCGCCCTCTTCCGTCAGCATCCGAGATCTCCTTGATCAGGCCCTCGAAATCAATAAACGACAGCCATAAAAGGCAGCCATAAAAAAACGCCCAGCTTCGTATAGAAACTGAGCGTTCTTTTTGAACGGAAGCGAATTAACGCTTCGAGTACTGCGGACGCTTACGCGCTTTACGCAGACCGACTTTCTTACGTTCAACTTCGCGAGCATCGCGAGTGACGAAGCCTGCTTTGCGCAGAGCGCCGCGCAGGGTTTCGTCGTATTGCATCAGAGCGCGGGTGATACCGTGGCGGATTGCGCCAGCTTGACCACTCACACCACCGCCGATGACAGTAACGTAGATGTCGAATTTCTCGACAGTCTGAGTCAGTTCCAGCGGCTGACGAACTACCATGCGGGCAGTTTCGCGACCGAAGAACGAGTCCAGGGAACGGTTGTTGATGGAGATGTTACCGGTACCCGGACGCAGGAAAACGCGAGCGGTTGCGGTCTTGCGACGGCCAGTGCCGTAATTTTGAGTCGCCGACATAATGAACTATTCCGTTAAAACTTCAGTTCTTGGGGCTGCTGAGCAGTATGAGGGTGTGCAGCGCCCGCATAGACTTTCAGCTTACGATACATGTCGCGACCCAGCGGGTTCTTAGGCAGCATGCCTTTGACCGCGGTCTCGATCACGCGCTCAGGAGCTTTGGCGATCAGCTTTTCAAAGTTGATCGACTTGATCCCGCCCGGGAAACCGGAGTGAGAGTAGTAGATCTTGTCGGTGGTCTTGGCACCGGTCACACGGATCTGCTCGGCATTGATCACGACGATGTAGTCGCCAGTGTCAACGTGCGGAGTGTATTCCGGCTTGTGCTTGCCACGCAGACGGCTCGCGATTTCAGTGGCCAGACGACCCAGGGTCTGACCAGCAGCGTCGACGACGAACCAGTCGCGCTTTACTGTTTCCGGTTTAGCGGTAAAAGTTTTCATTCTTTATAGCCTCAAAGGCCGCCCTGAAAAATAGACGGCGGAGCATACTCATTAGTACGGTCTTTGACAAGTCAAAGGCCGCCGGGCACGAACGCTATAGGGGGCTCGGGTCAGCGCGTTCGATCGCAGCGGTTTCTTTTGTCGCCGGGCATCACTCCAGCGACAAAGAGGAGCGGAATTATGCAGATTGCGAAAAAAATTTCAACCTGCTTTTATGGCTCTTTTAAACAGGAGAGCCAAATGGACTACCGCCAACTGGGCAGAACCGACCTCAATGTCAGCGCAATCTGCCTCGGCACCATGACCTGGGGCGAGCAGAACAGCCAGTCCGAGGCCTTCGCGCAGATCGAACGGGCCAAGGCCGCCGGCATCAATTTCATCGACACCGCCGAGATGTATCCGGTCCCGCCGAAGAAAGAAACCTACGCCAGCACCGAGACCATCATCGGCAACTGGTTCAAGCAGAGCGGCGACCGCGCTGACTGGATCCTCGCCAGCAAGATCGCCGGTCCCGGCAACGGCATCGACTACATCCGTGACGGTCAGCTGAAATTCAACCTCGATCACATCGTCGCGGCGCTGGATGCCAGCCTCAAACGCCTGCAGACCGATTACCTCGATCTGTATCAACTGCACTGGCCTGAGCGCAGCACCAACTTCTTCGGCAAGCTGGGTTATAACCACAGCGAGGAGCACTTCACCCCGCTGCTGGAAGTGCTCGAAGCGCTGGACGAGCAGGTCAAGGCCGGCAAGATCCGCCACGTCGGGCTGTCGAACGAAACGCCGTGGGGCACCATTAAGTTTCTCGCTGAGTCGGATGCTCATGGTCTGACGCGTCCGGTGTCGATTCAGAACCCCTACAACCTGCTCAACCGCAGCTTCGAGGTGGGTCTGGCGGAAGTGGCGATTCGCGAGCAATGCGGCCTGCTGGCCTACTCGCCCATGGCGTTTGGCATGTTGTCCGGCAAATACGCCGACGGCGCCCGCCCTGCCAAAGGCCGCCTGAGCCTGTACAGCCGCTTCACGCGCTACTTCAATCCGCAATCGGAAGCGGCCTGCGCGCGCTACGTTGCGCTGGCGCGTGAGCACGGTCTTGATCCCGCGCAAATGGCACTGGCGTTCGTGACCAGCCGCAGCTTCGTGACCAGCAACATCATCGGTGCAACGACGCTGGAGCAGCTGGAAAGCAACTTGGCGAGCGCGGAACTGGTGCTGTCGGATGAAGTGCTGGCGGGCATTGAAGCGATTCACAAGGATCAACCGAATCCTGCGCCTTGATCGATGATTAATTGTAGGAGCGCGCTTGCCCGCGAATATCGTTTGATCAGTCACCGACGGCTTGGCTGACTTACCGCCATTTCGCGGGCAAGCGCGCTCCTACAGGCCTGTGTCGAGCTTCACAGCGACCGGGCAATGATCTCTTTCATGATTTCATTGGTCCCGGCATAGATCCGCTGCACACGCGCATCCGCCCACGCCCGGGCGATCGGGTATTCCCACATGAAGCCGTAGCCGCCATGCAACTGGACGCATTCGTCCAGCACCTTGCATTGCAGGTCGGTCGACCAGTATTTCGCCATGGCCGCCGTGGGCACATCCAGCTTCCCTTCCAGGTGCAACTCCAGGCACCGATCAATGAACGTACGACCAATCTGAACTTCAGTGGCGATTTCGGCCAGTTTGAAGCGGGTGTTCTGAAAATCGATGATGGCCTTGCCAAACGCCTTGCGCTCCCGCGTGTAGTCGAGCGTCCATTGCAAGGCCGCTTCGGCGGAGGCAATGGCGCCGATGGCGACCGTCAGGCGCTCCTGCGGGAGCTCCTGCATCAAATACGCGAAACCCATCCCGGCCTGACCCAGCAGGTTCTCCTTGGGCACTCTCACGTCCTGGAAGAACAATTCCGACGTGTCCTGCGCCTTCATGCCGACCTTTTCCAATCGCTTGCCCTTCGCAAAACCGGCCGTGCCCGCCTCCACGACAAACAGGCTGGTGCCCTTCGCGCCTGCACCGGGATCAGTCTTCGCGACGACAATCACCAGATCAGCGAGAAACCCGTTGGTGATGAAGGTTTTCGAACCATTGATGATGTACTCGTCGCCATCCAGCACTGCGGTGGTCTTGACCCCTTGCAGGTCGGACCCCGCGCCCGGTTCGGTCATCGCGATGGCGGTCACCAGCTCCCCCGACACCAGCTTGGGCAAATATTGGAGCTTCAGCGCCTCACTTCCGTAGTGGAGGATGTACGGCGCGACGATATCCGAATGCAGAGAGAACCCGATACCGGTCAGGCCGAGGCGAGAGACTTCCTCGATCACCACCGTGGTGTAGAGGAAGTCCGCGCCCATCCCCCCGTACTCTTCCGGCAGGTGCGAACACAACATGCCCTGTTCCCCCGCCCGGTTCCACAGCGTACGGTCGATGTGGCCCTGCTTCTCCCACTGGGCATGAAACGGCACCGCGTGCTGTTCGAAGAACTTGCGGACGCTGTTACGGAACAGTTCGTGTTCTGAGCTGAAGAGTGTTCTGGCGAGCATGGCTGCACCTGGCGCGATGGATTGTCGGACAAAACTTCAGCAGAGCGTAGGCGCAGCCGGTTGACGGCGACACTGGACACATCCGACAAAAAATAAGACGATCACGCCGTTGCTTGACCACTTTCCCATATAAGAACAAAAGACTATGTCTATCCAACCCAACACGCCGTTGCGGCGTGTCAGCATTCTTGCGATTGATGGCATTTTTGCGTCCACGCTCATGCAAGCCAAAGATTTCTTTCACCTCGCCAGCCTGCGCTACGGCAAGCAGTTGGGACAGGGCTTCAAGCCGGCCTTCGAAACCCGACTGGTCAGCCCGGACGGAAAGGAAGTTCGCAGTTTCAGCGACGTCGTGATCCCCGTAGACGGTGTGCTTGAACACAGCGACATCATCATCCTTCCCGCTTTCGTCGAAGACTTCGACACCCTGCGCGAGCGCTATCCGCAAATCCTGCCGTGGCTGCGCGAGCAACATGCGCGCGGCGCTGTGCTCTGCGGTGAGGCCAGCGGTGTGTTCTGGCTTGGGGATGCGGGGCTGCTCGACGGCAAGGAGGCGACCACCTACTGGCGGTTTTTCAACGAGTTCGCCGAGCGTTTTCCGAACGTGCTGCTGAATCAGGAAAAGCACCTCACCGACGCCGACAACCTGTATTGCGCAGGCGGCACGATCTCAGCGTGTGATCTTTATATCTACCTGATCGAGCGCTTCTGCGGCGCCCATGTTGCGCAGACCGTCGCCCGCGACATTCTCTACGAAGTGCAACGCAGCTACGCACCGGGACGGATTGGTTTTGGCGGGCAAAAGCTGCACCAGGACGTGATCATCCTGCAGATCCAGCATTGGCTCGAAGAACACTTCGCCGACAAATTCCGTTTCGAGGATGTAGCCCGCGAGCACGGCATGAGCATCCGCAACTTCATGCGCCGCTTCCAGACCGCAACGGGCGACAAGCCGCTGCATTACCTGCAACGCCTGCGCATCGAAACCGCAAAGGGCTTGCTGTCAGGCTCACGCAAGAGCATCAAGACCATCAGCTACGAAGTGGGCTACGACGACGCCAGTTTCTTCGCACGGCTGTTCCGTCAACATACCGACCTGTCGCCCAACCAGTACCGGCAGCAGTTCCAGCAGGCGGCCTGACAGCAGCTTCATGCGGCAAGCTTCAAGCTGCAGGTGAGCGAGATCTCCTCTTGCAGCTTTCCGCTTGAAGCTTGCAGCTCCCGCCTAGGGCTTATGCGCCCGCGACAGAAATTCGTGGGACTGCATTTCCAGCAATCGGCTGAGCGTGCGCTGGAATTCGAAGTTCAGGCGGCCGCCGGTGTACAGGTCTTTCAATTCGACTTCCGCCGAGATGATCAACTTGACGTTGCGGTCGTAGAACTCGTCGACCATGTTGATGAACCGACGCGCGATGTCGTCCGTGGTCACGCTCATCTGCTCCACGCCGCTGAGCAGCACCGCATGGAAGATCTTGCCGAGTTCGATGTAGTCGTTCTGGCTACGCGGGCCATCGCACAGCTCACGGAAGTCGAACCACGCCACATCGTCGCAGGTACGGATCGCCTTGATCTGCCGATTCTCGATGATCAGCACATCGTTCTCGATGGCCTTGGTGCATTCCGGGGTCAACGCACGGAAGCTCTTGCGCAGGCTCTCCTCTGCCGCTTCGTTCAGCGGGAAGTGGAACAGCTCCGCTTGCTCAAGATGGCGCAGGCGATAGTCGACGCCGCTGTCGACGTTGACGATCTCGGTGTTCTGCTTGATCAGCGCAATCGCCGGCAGGAAGCGCGCACGCTGCAGACCGTCCTTGTACAGGCCGTCGGGAACGATGTTCGACGTCGCGACCAGGGTCACGCCGTTCTTGAACAGCTCTTCCATCAGTGTGCCGAGGATCATCGCGTCGGTGATGTCCGATACGAAGAATTCGTCGAAACAGATCACCCGCGCTTCCTCGGAAAACTGCTTGGCGATCAGGGTCAGCGGGTTCTTCTCGCCCTTGAGGTTTTTCATTTCCTCGTGCACACGCTTCATGAAGCGGTGGAAGTGCGTGCGCGTCTTGTCTTCAAACGGAAGCGCTTCGAAGAAGGTGTCGACCAGGTAGGTCTTGCCCCGGCCCACACCGCCCCAGAAATACAGCCCCTTCACAATCGGGGCTTCTTTCTTGCCGAACAGCTTGCCCAGCAATCCCGGCTTGCGGTCATGGGCGGCGACCAGATCGTCGTACAGACGCTGCAGATGGCGCACAGCATTCTCTTGCGCGGCGTCGTGGAAAAAGTCCGGACGCTTCAGGTCAGCTTGGTATCGTTCTAGAGGGGTCATAGTCGCTTGCAAGGGAGCAAAAACGGGCCGTCACTGTAGCGACGGCCCATTGGAATGGCAATTAATCCTGTTGTGGCGCGAGCGCCAGTTTCAGGCTCTCGATCGCGGCGTCACGGGCGGCGGCATCGGCGAACGCCGGGCTGTCGGCGACACAGGTGTCACTCAGCCACAAGGTGAAGGCATCGCCTTCGGGCCGAATGTCCAGCGCACCGCCCTGCTGCAGCTGTTTGGTCACGGCGCCGGCCGCCTTGCCGTCTGCGAAGTGGCGCGACAGCAGCAGTTGCTCGCCATCGGCCGCCAGCAACCGGAAACGGAAACTGCCGTCGTCTTCACGGAAACTGACGAAGCGCGGGCCTTTGCCGGCCTTCTTCTTGGTCGTCGTGACGGTTTGCGCGGCGGTGCGGAATGAACGCAGGCCGACCGCTTCACGCAGTTCGCCCAGAAACGGCGTGGCCACACGACGGGCCTTCTCGGCGCCCGCTTGCAGGATGTCTTCCAGGTCGGCGGGGCGCTCGATCAGGCGATGGTAATGCTCGCGGGCTTCGCCCAACTCCGCGTCCAGCAACTGGAACAGGCGTTGCTTGGCGTCGCCCCAACCCAACCCCTGCAACAGGTCGGTGCGGAACTCGTCGCCTTGCTCTTTACTGGCGAATGCCTGGTACAGCGTGAACAGGTGCGACGTGTCCGGATCCTTGGCTTCGCCTGGCAGACGCGAGTCAGTGACGATGCGCGAGATCGCGTCCTTCATGTCTTTGGCGCTGGTGAACAGCGGGACGGTGTTGTCGTAGCTCTTCGACATCTTGCGACCGTCCAGGCCAGGCAGCGTCGCGACGCTTTCTTCGATCAGCGCTTCCGGCATTACAAAGAACTCTTTGCCGTTACCGAACAGGTGATTGAAGCGCTGACCGATGTCGCGCGCCATCTCGACGTGCTGGATCTGATCGCGGCCGACAGGCACTTGATGGGCGTTGAACATCAGGATGTCAGCGGCCATCAGCACGGGATAGCTGAACAGGCCCATGGTAATACCGGCGTCCGGGTCTTCGCCGGCTTCGACGTTCTTGTCCACCGACGCCTTGTAGGCATGGGCGCGATTGAGCAGGCCCTTGCCGGCCACGCAGGTCAGCAGCCAGGTCAGTTCGGGAATTTCCGGAATGTCGGACTGGCGATAGAACGTCACGCGCTCGACGTCCAGCCCTGCCGCGAGCCAGGTCGCTGCGATTTCCAGACGCGAGCGCTGAATGCGCAGCGGGTCATCGCATTTGATCAGCGCGTGGTAGTCAGCCAGAAAGTAGAAAGAGTCGGCATCGCTTTGGCGGCTGGCAACGATGGCCGGGCGGATGGCGCCGGCGTAGTTGCCCAGGTGCGGTGTGCCGGTGGTGGTGATACCGGTCAGGATACGAGTGGTCATGGCTAGTCGCTTATTTTGGGTGCTGCGATCAATTCGAAAGGCGCGGCAGAATCAGATCCTTGAGATCGGTCAGCTTGCCGTGAAAAAAGTGCCCGCATTCTGCCACTTTCAGCAGCTCATGGGGGCGCTGAAGCGTGTCAGACCACGCGTACACACGTTGTGGGTCAACGACTTCATCGGTGTCCGGCTGAATAAGCGTCAGCAGACCCTTCTGCGGCAATGCTTCCACACTGGCGATGCGCATCACGGCTGGTGCGACCATGAACAGATGCTTCAGGGTTTCGCCCTTTGCCTCAAGACGCCCGCCCAGGGTAGCCGCCACGAAACCGCCGAAGGAAAACCCGAGCAAGGTCATGGGCAGGTCGGGATGTTTGTCGCGCAGCCAGTTCGCCGCCGCCTGTGCGTCGTCGACTTCGCCCTCCCCCATGTCCGAGCTGCCGGCGCTCGCGCCAACGCCACGATAGTTGAAGCGCAGGGTGATAAGACCGGCATCGCGCGCGGTGCGCTGCAGGGTCGAAATCACTTTATTGAGCATGGTGCCGCCCTGAACCGGGTTAGGATGGCATATCAGCGCGATGCCTCTGGCCTCGTCCAGATCGAGGTACAACGCTTCAAGTTGGCCCGCCGGGCCGTCGATGAATACAGGGGTCTCACGCATGAGCAAGAATGAACTCCGTGACCTTCAATTGGGTCGACTCGTCTAGCTGATTGTCTGTGGCTGGCAGGCTGGCGACACGTCGCCGCTATACAGCGCAGGTTCGAGCCGTTAACGTAAAGCAAAGCCGTTTATAGAGGAAGGACTCGTGGATTACTCGCTCTTAGTTTGGTTGCTGCCGACCATCGCCCTGGTGGTTGGTGTGATCATCGGTTTCTTCGTGGCGCGCGCGCTGCCCAATGCCGTGCCTAACGGGACTCAGCGCCAGCTGGATGACGTTCAGGAGCGTTTCGATACGTATCAGAACGAGGTGATCACTCACTTCAACAGCACCGCCAATCTGGTGCAGAAGCTGTCGCAAAGCTACCACGATGTTCAGGAGCATCTGGCCGAAGGCGCCAACCGCCTGGCCACCGACGACATCACCCGTCAACGCCTGCTGGCCGCGCTGCACCCGGACGCGCTCCATCCACACCGCGATCGCCTGACGCCACCGCGCACTGCCGCTGAACCGCCGAAGGACTACGCGCCCAAGTCCCCTGACTCCCCCGGCATGCTGGATGAGCATTACGGCTTGAAAAAATAACGCGACTCGAAACACCAAAAGCCCGCCGTTGCTAACCAACGGCGGGTTTTTTTGTGGTCAGTCGGTTGGCGGCGACGGGTAATGGAGGGAAACAAAAAACCCGCCATCATCGGCGGGTTTTTTGTACAGCGAACAGCGTTTAGATCGCGCCGCGAGCTCGCAGCAGATCCAGCACTTGCTTGACGCTTTCTTCGACATTCAGAGACTGCGTGTCGATGACCAGGTCGGCGTCCAGCGGGACGTCATACGGGAAGGATTCACCCGGGATGTTGTCCTTGTCGGCAGCGTAGAGCCCTTGCGGGTCACGCTCGCGGCAGACTTGAGGCGACGCCTGTACGTACACGGTGATCAGTCGATCATCGCCGATCAGGGCCTTGGCATTCTGCCGACCGCCGGCGTCCGGCGCGACGAACGCCGCGAGGGTCAGCAGGCCGGCTTCGTTGAACTGACGCGCAACGTGGGCGGCACGACGCCAGTTCTCGGTGCGGCCGGCGCGATCCTGCGGCAAGCCCTTGTTGAGGTCGTGACGCAGGTTCTGGCCATCAAGGACGAACACCGCACGGCCCATGTCGAAAAGCTTGCGCTCCACGGCATATGCCAGCGTGCTCTTGCCTGCACCCGACAAACCGCTGAACAGCACGGTGGCCGGCTTCTGGCCGAAGCGCTGAGCGCGCTCTTCTGTCGAAACATGGGCCAGCGCGCCGTGATGACTCCCGCCGCCCGCAACCACCGGCTTGGCGATGATCATGCCGGCCGCCACGGTGCCGTTGGTCAAACGGTCGATGACGATGAACGCGCCCGTGGTGCGGTTGCTGTCGTAGCCGTCGAGGGCAATCGGTGCGTCCAGTGCGATCTTCACGCGGCCGATTTCATTCAGCTGCAGCGAACTGGCCGGGCCTTCTTCCAGCGTGTTCACGTCAACACGATGTGTAATGCTGGCAATCGAACCCGGTACGTAGGACGTGGCGCGTTTGATGTCGTATTTCTTGCCCGGCAGCATCGGCTCTTCGGCCATCCACACCAGCATGGCGTCGAAGGCGTCGGCCACCTGTGGGACATTGTCGGCATGCACCAGAAGGTCGCCACGGGAGATGTCGATTTCGTCTTCCATGGTCAGCGTCACCGCCTGACCCGGGCCCGCATGCTCCAGCTCACCTTCGAAGGTGACGATGGATTTCACGCGGCTGCTCTTGCCGGACGGCAGCACAACCACTTCGTCGCCCTTGTGCACGATGCCGCTCGCCAGGGTGCCGGCGAAACCGCGGAAGTTCAGGTTCGGACGGTTGACGTATTGCACCGGAAAACGCAGGTCAGTGAAATTGCGGTCGTTGGCGATCTCGACGGTTTCAAGAATCTCCATCAGCGACTTGCCGGTGTACCACGGCGAACGCTCGCTCCGGTTGACTACGTTGTCGCCCTTGAGGGCCGACATCGGCACGAATTCCATGGTGGTCGGCTTCAGCGCGATGCGGTCGGCGAACGCCAGGTAATCGGCCTTGATCTGCTCGAAGATGGTCTCGTCGAAGCCATTGAGGTCCATCTTGTTGATGGCGACCACAATGTGCTTGATGCCCAGCAACGAGGCGATGTAGCTATGGCGCTTGGTCTGGGTCTGCACGCCGTAGCGGGCGTCCACCAGAATGATCGCCAGGTCACAGGTGGACGCACCGGTGGCCATGTTGCGGGTGTACTGCTCATGGCCGGGGGTGTCGGCGATGATGAACTTGCGCTTGGCAGTGGAGAAGTAGCGGTAGGCGACATCGATGGTGATGCCCTGCTCGCGCTCGGCCTGCAGCCCGTCGACCAGCAGCGCCAGATCGACCTCATCGCCGGTGGTGCCGGATTTCTTCGAATCGCGGGTGATGGCTTCCAGGTGATCTTCGTAGATCATCTTGGAATCGTGCAGCAGACGCCCGATCAACGTGCTCTTGCCGTCGTCGACGTTGCCACAGGTCAGGAAACGCAGCATTTCCTTGCGTTCATGCTGGCCCAGATAGGCGAGGATGTCCTCGCTGATCAATTCAGATTGATGGCTCATTGGGTTCAAGCTCCAAGCTGTAAGCTTCAAGCGGCAAGCTCGTCGGCATACAGCTAGTCAAAATTCTTCCGGTTCAAGTGAGCTTCAGCGTTTCGGCTTGAAGCTTCCAACTTGCTGCTTGCAGCTTGCAGCTAGAAGTAGCCTTGGCGTTTCTTTTCTTCCATCGAGCCTGCGCCATCGTGGTCGATGACCCGGCCCTGGCGCTCGGAAGTTCGCGTCAGGAGCATTTCCTGAATGATGTCGGTGAGGCTGGTGGCCTCGGACTCGACAGCGCCCGTCAACGGGTAGTCGCCCAGTGTGCGGAAGCGGACCTTCTTCTTGACGATGCGCTTCTTGTCCTCGTCGGACAGGTGATTACGCAGGCGGTCGTCGTCGATCATGATCCAGGTGCCGTTCATCTCGATGACTTCGCGCTCGGCGGCGAAATACAGCGGGACGATCGGAATGCCTTCGAGGTAGATGTACTGCCAGATGTCCAGCTCGGTCCAGTTGGAAAGCGGGAACACGCGGATCGACTCGCCTTTGTTGACGTTGCCGTTGTACACGTTCCACAGCTCGGGACGCTGGTTTTTCGGGTCCCAGCGGTGCTTGGTGTCGCGGAAGGAATACACGCGCTCTTTGGCGCGGGATTTCTCTTCGTCACGGCGGGCACCGCCGAACGCGGCATCAAAGCCGTGCTTGTCCAGAGCCTGCTTGAGGCCTTGGGTTTTCATGATATCGGTGTGCTTCGAGCTGCCGTGGGTCAGCGGGTTGATACCCTGCGCGACGCCGTCCGGGTTCACGTGCACGATCAGATCCAGGCCCATCTCCTCGACCATCTTGTCGCGGAAGCGGTACATCTCCTGGAATTTCCAGCGTGTGTCGACGTGCATCACCGGGAACGGCAGCTTGCCCGGAAAGAAGGCCTTGCGCGCCAGATGCAGCATCACGGCAGAGTCTTTACCGACGGAGTACAGCATCACCGGGTTATCGAACTCGGCAGCGACCTCGCGGATAATGTGGATGCTTTCCGCCTCCAGCTGTTTCAGATGCGTCAGTTTGTCGACCATGGTTACTCACGGATAACGTACGTGTGTGGAGAGCCTGCGGGCTCTATCGAGCGAGGCACTTTATCATGGCGCCTGCTTCTATTCAGCGGCGGGGATAGATCGAAACGATCTATCCATATAGCTCAGGCTTTGGACCTCAGGACGCGTTAGATCGGGTTCGGACAATCGATAAACAGATGTTCAAGGGCAAAGCGCCGCGCCAGATAATCGCCCAGGGCCTGCACACCATACCGCTCGGTGGCGTGATGGCCGGCGGCGATGAAGCTGATACCGTTTTCCCGGGCGCTGTGAAAAGTCTGCTCGGACGCCTCCCCGCTCAAATACAGGTCCACGCCGGCCAGAACGGCCTGATCGATGTAGCCCTGCCCGCCTCCGGTGCACCAGCCGACCCGGCGGATCATCCCTTCACCCTCGATCAGCAGCGGCTCGCGCCCCAATGCAGTCTGCACGCGGTGGGCGAAATCCCGTGGCGTGATCGCCTCGCTGAGTGAGCCGACCAGCCCGACGATGCGCGGATTGTCCGGGTCCAGCGGGCCTTCGACGGTGATCTCCAGTTGCTGGGCCAACTGAACGTTGTTGCCCACGTCGGCGTGAAGGTCGAGGGGCAAGTGATAGGACAGCAGGCTGATGTCGTGCTTGAGCAGCGTTTTCAGCCGACGCTGTTTCATGCCGGTGATGCAGGGATTCTCGCCTTTCCAGAAATAGCCGTGATGCACCAGCACCAGATCGGCATTGGCCTCCACCGCCGCGTCCAGCAGCGCCTGACTCGCGGTGACGCCGGAGACGATTCGCCTGACCTGCGGCCGACCCTCGACCTGCAGGCCGTTCGGGCAATAATCCTGAATCCGCGCGCTACCGAGATAGCGGTCCGCTTCTTCCACCAGGGTGCTCAGGGCAACGGCCATAAAACTCTCCTAAATATGCAGTCCAGACCGTGTCGGTCCTCGTATAATGCCGGCCATTATGGCGCAGCTAGGCGCTTCTACCTTCAGGACTCCGCTCAATGTTCAAAGCGCTGCGTTTTCTCGGCTGGCCCTTGCTCGCTGGTGTGCTTATCGCTTTATTGATAATCCAGCGCTATCCCCAGTGGGTCGGGCTTCCAAGCCAGGACGTGAACCTGCAACAAGCGCCCCAGCAGACCTTTGTGCAACAGGGCCCGGTATCGTACGCGGACGCCGTCAGCAACGCCGCCCCCGCCGTGGCGAATCTGTACACGACCAAGATGGTCAACAACAGCAATAAACCCAACCATCCGCTGTTCGACGACCCGCAGTTTCGTCGTTTCTTCGGCGACAACCTGCCTAAACAAAAGCGCATGCAGTCGAGCCTGGGATCGGCCGTAATCATGAGTCCGGAAGGCTATTTGCTGACCAACAACCACGTCACCTCCGGTGCAGACCAGATTGTCGTGGCGCTCAAGGACGGCCGCGAGACGATCGCCAAAGTCGTCGGCAGCGATCCGGAAACCGACCTTGCGGTCCTGAAGATCGACCTCAAGAACCTGCCGTCCATTACCCTCGGCCGTTCCGATGCCATCCGCATCGGCGACGTTGCGTTGGCCATCGGTAACCCGTTCGGCGTGGGCCAGACCGTGACCATGGGCATCATCAGTGCCACCGGGCGCAATCAGCTGGGCCTCAACACCTACGAAGATTTCATTCAGACCGACGCCGCGATCAACCCCGGCAACTCGGGCGGCGCACTGGTGGACGCCAATGGCAACCTCACCGGGATCAACACGGCGATCTTCTCCAAGTCCGGTGGCTCCCAAGGCATCGGTTTTGCGATTCCGACCAAGCTGGCTCTGGAGGTGATGAAGTCGATCATTGAGCACGGTCAGGTGATTCGCGGCTGGTTGGGGATTGAGGTACAGCCGCTGACGGAGGAACTGTCGGAGTCCTTTGGCCTTAAGGACCGCCCAGGGATCGTGGTCGCCGGGATTTTCCGCGATGGGCCGGCGCAGAAGGCCGGATTGCAGCTGGGTGATGTGATTTTGAGCATCAACGGCGAGCCCGCGGGCGACGGGCGCCGCTCCATGAATCAGGTGGCGCGCACCAAGCCGAGCGACAAGATCGCCATTGAGGTCATGCGCAACGGCAAGGAACTGAAGCTGAGCGCCGAGGTGGGCGTGCGTCCACCGCAGACAACGGCGCCTGCGGCGGAGGATTGATCGGTTGCGATGAAGCAGCCGTCAACTCAGCTCGACAAGTCCCCCAAGGCATCCACCAACGCCTGATTCTGTTCAGGCGTGCCGATGGTGATGCGCAGGAATTGCGCGATGCGCGCCTGTTTGAAGTGGCGCACGATCACGCCCTGCTCCCGTACCTTTGCCGCCAGACCCGCTGCGTCATGCTGAGGGTGACGGGCAAAGATGAAATTCGCGGCCGATGGCAGCACCTCAAAACCTTTGGCTTCCAACTGCTCGACGAGCGCTTCACGGCTGGCGATCACGCGCTGGCAGGTGCTCTCGAAATACGCGCGATCCTCGAAGGCCGCTGCTGCGCCGACAATGGCCATACGGTCCAGGGGATACGAGTTGAAGCTGTTCTTGACCCGTTCCAGCGCCTCGATGAGGTCCGGATGCCCCACTGCGAGGCCCACCCGCAGCCCGGCGAGGGAGCGCGATTTGGACAGTGTCTGAGTGACCAGCAGGTTCGGATAGCGATCCACCAGGCTGATCGCGGTGTCGCCGCCGAAGTCGACGTACGCCTCGTCGACGATCACCACTGAATCCGGGCTGTTCTTGAGGATCTGCTCGACGGCATCGAGGGCCAACAGGCAGCCGGTGGGTGCGTTCGGGTTCGGGAAAATGATGCCGCCATTGGGACGCGCGTAATCTTCGGCACGAATCTGAAACTGTTCGTCAAGCGGCACGGCTTCGTAGTCGACGCCATACAGGCCGCAGTACACCGGATAGAAGCTGTAACTGATGTCCGGGAACAGCAACGGTTTGGCCTGTCGGAAGAACGCGTTATAGGCGTGGGCGAGCACCTCGTCCGAACCGTTGCCAAGGAACACCCGACTAGCGTCGACGCCGTAATAACGCGCCACCGCGTGCTTCAGCAGATCGCTGTTGGGATCGGGATACAGACGCAGTTCATCACTGACCGCCGCACGCATGGCATCGATCGCCTTGGGCGACGGGCCATAAGGGTTTTCATTGGTGTTGAGCTTCACCAGTTTGGTCAGCTTGGGCTGCTCGCCCGGCACATAAGGCACCAGGTCGTTGACGAAGGAACTCCAGAATTTGCTCATGCTCAGTTGCCCTCTTGTTCGGTGTCGACGATGCGGTACTCGGCGCTGCGGGCGTGGGCGGTCAACGACTCGCCGCGTGCCAGCACCGAAGCCGTTTTGCCCAGTTCGGACGCGCCCTGCTCCGAGCAGAAAATGATCGATGAGCGTTTCTGAAAATCGTACACGCCCAGCGGCGACGAGAACCGTGCGGTGCCCGAAGTGGGCAACACGTGGTTGGGACCGGCGCAGTAGTCGCCCAGCGCTTCAGAGGTGTGGCGGCCCATGAAGATCGCGCCGGCGTGGCGGATCTGCGGCAGCCAGGCCTGTGGATCAGCCACCGACAACTCCAGGTGCTCCGGCGCAATCCGGTTGGCGACTTCAATGGCCTGAGTCATGTCGGCCACTTTGATCAAGGCGCCGCGGCCATTGATCGAGGTCTGAATGATTTCCGCGCGCTCCATCGTCGGCATCAGTTTGGCGATGCTGGCCGCGACGCGATCGAGGAATTCGGCATCCGGGCTGACCAGAATCGCCTGGGCGTCTTCGTCGTGCTCGGCCTGGGAGAACAGGTCCATCGCGATCCAGTCCGGATCGGTCTGACCGTCGCACACCACCAGAATCTCCGAAGGCCCGGCGATCATGTCGATGCCCACCTGACCGAAAACATGACGCTTGGCGGTGGCCACATAGATGTTGCCCGGGCCGACGACCTTGTCCACCTGCGGCACGCTTTCAGTGCCATAGGCCAGCGCCGCAACCGCCTGCGCGCCACCGATGGTGAACACGCGATCGACGCCTGCGATGCAGGCCGCCGCCAGTACCAGCTCGTTGAGCTCACCGCGCGGGGTCGGCACGACCATGACCACTTCGCCCACGCCAGCAACTTTGGCCGGAATGGCGTTCATCAACACTGACGATGGGTAAGAGGCTTTACCGCCCGGCACGTACAGGCCGGCGCGGTCCAGCGGGGTGACCTTCTGGCCCAGCACGGTGCCGTCGGCCTCGGTGTAGCTCCAGGAATCCTGCTTCTGCCGCTCGTGATAACTGCGCACGCGGTCGGCCGCTTTTTCGAGGGCCTGGCGCTGGGCGGGCGTGATGCGGGTCAGTGCCAGCTCAAGACGCTCGCGCGGCAGAATCAGGTCCGCCATCGACGCCACGTCCAGCCCGTCGAAACGACGGGTGTATTCCACCAGCGCCGCATCGCCGCGCTCGCGCACGTTCTTGATGATGTCCAGCACACGCTCATTGACCGAGTCGTCAGACACACTTTCCCAGCTCAGCAGATGATCCAGATGACGGGCGAAGTCCGGATCGGCAGCGTTGAGTCGGCGAATAGCGTTGGGAGTGGTCATAGCGTGGGCCTCAATGATGGCGATTTCTCAGGTGGCGATGTCAGTTGCAAGGATAGGCAGATGCCTAAGCTAGCAAGCCATCCGCGCGGGCACCTGAGAAATTTGGCTATGACACGGATAGCTGGGCGCGATCCTGTTGAGGGTCACGCGATTCAGTCAACCGCGGTGTCGCGACTCCACGGCTGTGCGCAGGGTGTCGATCAACGACTGGATACGGGCGTGCTGCATTTTCATGGATGCCTTGTTCACCACCAGACGGGAGCTGATGTGGGCAATCATGTCCTGGGGTTCGAGGCCGTTGGCACGCAGCGTGTTGCCGGTGTCGACGACGTCGATGATCTTGTCGGCCAGGCCCACGAGCGGCGCGAGTTCCATGGAGCCGTACAGCTTGATGATATCGACCTGACGGCCCTGTTCGGCATAATAGCGCTTGGCAACATTGACGAACTTGGTCGCCACACGCAGCCGACCCTTGGGTTCGACGGCGCCGACTGCACCTGCAGTCATCAGCTTGCACTGGGCGATTTGCAGGTCGAGGGGCTCATAAAGCCCCTGACCGCCGTATTCCATCAACACGTCCTTGCCCGCGACGCCGAGATCCGCAGCGCCATGCTCGACATAGGTCGGCACGTCGGTGGCGCGCACGATCAGCAAGCGCACGTCGGCCTGGGTCGTGGGGATGATCAGCTTGCGGCTCTTGTCCGGATTCTCGGTCGGCACGATGCCCGCCGCAGCGAGCAGCGGCAAGGTGTCGTCGAGGATACGGCCCTTGGACAGTGCGATGGTCAACATGGGAAACGTCAGTCCTTATCAGCAGCGCGTGCCGGGTCGCAACTGGCGCCCGACAACCTCCGGCTCAAAAAGCCGAAGTGAAACGAATCAGAAAGTCTTGGCCCTTGGGCCAGACACGTCGCCCGAGTCGATCAAATCGACCCGGGCAAACGCGCAGCAGCTGACTAGCCCGGAACGCGACGGATCTTCGCGCCCAGCATCTGCAGTTTTTCTTCGATGCACTCGTAACCACGGTCGATGTGGTAGATGCGGTCGATCAGCGTGTCGCCTTCGGCAACGAGCGCCGAAATGACCAGGCTCGCCGAAGCACGCAGGTCGGTCGCCATCACAGGCGCGCCCTTGAGCTTGGTGCAACCGGTGACAATCGCGGTGTTGCCTTCGACCTGAATCTGCGCGCCCATGCGGTGCATTTCATACACGTGCATGAAGCGGTTTTCGAAGATGGTCTCGATGACCGTTCCGGTACCCTCGGCAATGGCATTCAGCGAGATGAACTGCGCCTGCATGTCGGTCGGAAACGCCGGGTACGGCGCAGTGCGCACGTTGACCGCTTTCGGACGTTTGCCGTGCATGTTCAACTCGATCCAGTTGCTGCCCGTGGTGATCTCGGCACCGGCTTCACGCAGCTTCTCGAGAACCGCTTCGAGAATCGTCGGATCGGTGTCCTTGAGCTTCACACGGCCGCCGGTTGCCGCCGCCGCCACCAGATAGGTGCCGGTTTCGATACGGTCGGGCATCACGCGATAGGTCGCCGAACCGAGACGTTTAACGCCATCGATGGTGATGGTGTCGGTGCCGGCGCCAGAGACTTTACCGCCCATGGCGTTGATGAAGTTCGCCAGGTCGACGACTTCAGGTTCACGCGCGGCGTTTTGCAGGACGCTGCGGCCGTTGGCCAGGGCAGCGGCCATCATGATGTTCTCGGTACCTGTGACGCTGACGGTGTCGAAGAAGAAGTGCGCGCCACGCAGGCCGCCTTCCGGCGCCTTGGCCTTGATGTAACCGCCTTCGACGTCGATGATCGCGCCCATGGCTTCAAGACCACGGATGTGCAGATCGACAGGACGCGAACCGATGGCGCAACCGCCAGGCAGTGCCACTTCGGCTTCACCGAATCGGGCAACCATCGGACCCAGCACGAGGATCGACGCACGCATGGTTTTCACCAGTTCGTACGGAGCGACCAGGGTCTTGATGGTGCGCGGATCGATTTCGACGCTGAGCTTTTCGTCGATGATCGGCTCGATCCCCATGCGACCGAACAGCTCGATCATGGTGGTGATGTCGTGCAGGTGCGGCAGGTTGGCGACGGTCACAGGACCATCAGCCAGCAGCGTGGCTGCGAGAATCGGCAGAGCGGAGTTTTTCGCCCCGGAGATGCGGATTTCGCCATCAAGACGAATGCCGCCAGTAATAATCAGTTTATCCATTGGAATCTCGACGCCGTTTTGGCTCAGGTGCGCTCGGCCCATGCAGCGCGGCTGAAAAATTTCATGGTGACCGCGTGGATGCTGCCATCGGCGATCCATGGGTTCAAATGCGTGTAGATCTGCTGCTGGCGCTTGACCGGGCTCAGTGCGGCCAGTTCGTCGCTGATCACGTTCAGCTGGAAATTACAGCCTTCGCCTTCAACTTCGACCTGGATATCTGGCAACTTAGCTTCCAGGAAGCTTTTAACTTCTACGGCCTGCATGCTTAACCTCTATCGGCGCCCTACGCGCGCGGGTCGGCCATCATACAAAAAAGCCCTCTCGTTGCGAACCCTACTTTGCAAGGGGCGGACGAGGGGCTTGATCGATGAAAGCAATTAATGGTGCTGCAACAGCTCGGTGAGCTCAGAGACTTTGGCGATTTCCTGCATGTCTTCTGGCAACGCCCGGACGGTGAGTAACTTGCCCGCCGCCTGAGCATCGCGCATGAATGCGAGGAGCAATGAAAGGCCGACACTGCTGGATTTTTCCACGCCGGAGCAGTCCAGCGTCAAAGCCGCTTCGGTGCTGGCCTTAATGAGCGCCGCGCCCTGCTCGCGCAAGGCGGGCCCGGTCCGATAGTCGACCACGCCGGAGAGCATCAGCTCTCCGCCGCCAGCGGCAGTAACGGACGCTTGACTCATTTGACGACCTTGTCGCTGGAGGCTTCCGAGGTCTCTTTGGCCTTGGCGACTTCGCCAGCCCAACCGTCGATGGTTTTGTCCAGGTTGTTACCGTTGCGCTGCATGGCGTCAGCGAACTGATCGCGGAACAGCTTGCCGATGTTGATGCCGTTGATGATAACGTTACGCACTTTCCACTCACCGCCGATTTTGACGAGGGTGTAGGAAACAGGGTAAACCGCGCCGTTGTTGCCCTTGACCGACATGTCAACGGAAGTGCGATCAGCACCTTCCTGCTTGGCAGGAGAAACAGTGATGCCCTGGTTGTTGTACTCAAGCAGTGCGTTGCCATAGAACTGGATCAGGCTGCGCTTGAAGTTTTCCTGGAACCGCTGCATCTGCGCCGGGGTGGCGTTGCGCGAATACTTCACGGTCATGATGCTTTTGGAAATGCCATCGGCGTCGATGACCGGGCCGACGATGCCATTGAGTGCATCGTAGAACGCTTGCGGATTGGACTTGTAGGTTTCCTTGTTGGCGGACAGATCAGCCAGCAATTGCTTGGTGGTGCGATCAACCAGGTCGTGGGCGGAAGCATCGGACGCCGCTGCATTAGCAAACAATGGCAGGGCGGCCAGCAGCACCAGAAGGCCACGGCGCAGAATCGAGATCATGAAAAAACTCCTCATTTGGCGTCTTTGCCCACTGAATTGAGCAGGAATTTACCGATCAGGTCTTCGAGTACCAACGAGGACTGGGTGTCATGGATGGTGCCGCCGTCTTTCAACAGCTGGTCATCACCACCGACACTGATGCCGATGTATTTTTCACCCAGCAGGCCCGCGGTCAGAATGGAAGCGGTGGAATCCGAAGGCAGGTTATTGACCCGCTTGTTCACTTCCATCGTCACACGACCGGTGAAGGTATCGTGATCCAGATCGATTGCAGTGACCTTGCCAATGTTCACACCGGCCATGGTCACTTTCGCTCTGACAGTCAAACCGGCGATATTGTCGAAATTTGCGTAAAGTTTATAAGTGTCGGTGTTGGCGCTGGCACTCAGACCGCTGACGCGCAGGGCGAGCAGGAGCAAAGCCAGGATACCGGCCAGCAGAAACAGGCCTACACCGGTTTCGAGGGTGCGGTTTTGCATCAGAAGTCTCCAAACATCAAGGCGGTCATAATAAAGTCCAGGCCCAGTACGGCCAATGACGCGTAGACCACGGTCTTGGTCGTGGCGCGACTGATCCCTTCGGACGTCGGCTCGCAGTCATAGCCCTGAAACACGGCAATCCAGGTGACGACAAAAGCGAACACGACGCTCTTGATGACACCGTTGAGTACATCATCGGTAAACGAAACGCTGTTCTGCATGTTGGCCCAGAAGGAGCCTTCGTAAACGCCCAGCCAGTCGACCGCCACCCACGAACCACCCCAGATGCCAACCACGCTGAAGATCAGCGCCAGCACCGGCAGCGAGATGAAGCCTGCCCAGAGACGCGGCGCGACGATGTATTTGAGCGGGTCAACGCCAATCATCTCGAGGCTGGAAAGCTGCTCGGTGGATTTCATGTTGCCGATTTCAGCGGTGAGCGCAGAGCCTGCACGACCGGCGAACAATAGAGCGGTAACGACCGGGCCGAGTTCACGCAGCAACGTCAGGGCAACCATCTGCCCCACAGCCTGCTCGGAGCCGTACTTGGCGAGAATGCTGAAGCCTTGCAGCGCCAGCACCATGCCGATGAACACGCCGGACACGACAATAATGGCCAGAGACATGACGCCTACCGAGTGCAGCTGACGCAGCAGCAGTTGAAAGCCGCCGCCGATTCCGCCACGCCCGAGCAACGCATGAACCAGAAAAATCCCTGAACGACCCAGCACTGCAACTATATCGATCGCCGAACGCCCCATCAGGCGTACGCGATCCATTAAAGACTTTCTGCGCATCAGCGCTTCCCCAAAAGATCGTCGCGATAATCCGGTGCCGGATAATGGAAAGGCACCGGCCCGTCGGGATCGCCCGTCATGAACTGACGTATACGAGGGTTATCCGACTCCATCAGTTCCTGCGGTGTGCCCTGCCCCAGCACCTGACCGTCACCGACGACATAGAGATAGTCGGCGATGCTCGCGGTCTCGGCGAGATCGTGAGACACCACGATACTGGTGATACCCAGCGCGTCATTCAGTAGCCTGATCAGCCGTACCAGCACGCCCATGGCGATAGGGTCCTGGCCCACGAAGGGTTCGTCGTACATGAGGATCTGGGGATCCAGCGCGATGGCACGCGCCAGCGCAACACGACGCTTCATGCCACCCGACAGCTCGTCGGGCATCAGATCAACGGCCCCACGAAGCCCGACCGCCTGCAGCTTCAGCAGGACGATGTCGCGGATCATGTCTTCAGGCAGTTTGGTGTGGACCCGCAGCGGAAACGCCACGTTTTCGAAAACGTCGAGATCGGTGAACAGTGCGCCGCTCTGAAAGAGCACGCCCATCTGCTTGCGCGCGTCGAAAAGATCGCTGCGCGATAGCTTGGGCAAATTCTGGCCATTGACCCAGACTTCGCCAGCGCTGGGACGCAGTTGTGCTCCCATCAATCGCAGCAGGGTGGTTTTACCACTGCCGGACGGCCCCATGATGCCGGTGACTTTGCCCCGGGGGATGCTGATGTCCACATTATTGAAGATGCTGCGCGCACCGCGCTTGAAGGAAACGCCCTTCAGCTCGACCGCGTAGGCGTTATCGGCACTCATCTAAACTCCTTGCGATGCAACCTGTCTCTCAGATGCCGCGTTCTTGACGAACGACACACTTTTGGAGGGGCCGAACAAGCGGCGGACTATACCACCGCTCTCGCACGCCGCCCAAGCTTCAACGTGTCAAGTCGCAAACAAAGAAGGGTATTAAGGACGGTGTGGAATTTTCGTACCCATCGCCAGCCTTTATCACGCAGTTGCTGAAGGACGTGTCCTTTCATTAAACAAACAGCAACGATGAAGCGTGAGGCTTTTGAACATTGCCGCTATAATCCCCGGCTTTTGACCAAGCGACCCCTTCCGATATGTCCAATGCGCGCAATCTGATTGAATCGGCACAGAGCACCATCCGCCTTGAAATAGAAGCCGTGGAAGGTCTGCTTGCGCATATCAATGCCGATTTCATCAGCGCATGCGACATGATCCTGGGCAGTCAGGGCCGCGTGGTCGTGGTCGGCATGGGCAAGTCGGGCCATATCGGCAAGAAGATCGCCGCGACCCTCGCCAGCACCGGCACTCCCTCGTTTTTCGTGCACCCGGCCGAGGCCAGCCACGGCGACATGGGCATGATCACCAGCGCCGACATCATTCTGGCCCTGTCCAACTCGGGCACGACGGCCGAGATCGTCACGTTGCTGCCGCTGATCAAGCGTCTGGGCATCAAGATGATCAGCCTTACTGGCAACCCGGACTCAACGCTGGCCAAAGCCGCCGACGTCAACCTTAATGCGCGGGTCGAAAAAGAAGCCTGCCCGCTGAATCTGGCGCCCACCTCCTCCACCACGGCGGCGCTGGTCATGGGCGACGCCCTGGCCGTTGCACTGCTGGACGCCAGAGGCTTCACCGCCGAAGACTTCGCCTTCTCCCACCCGGGCGGTGCGCTGGGTCGTCGGCTGCTGTTGAAGGTCGAGCATGTGATGCACACTGGCGCCAACCTGCCGCAGGTTGCGCGGGGCACGCCGCTTCGCGATTCGCTGATGGAAATGACCCGCAAGGGGCTGGGCATGACCGCCATCCTCGAGAGCGACGGACGCCTTGCCGGTATCTTCACGGACGGTGACTTGCGTCGCACACTGGATCGCCCGATCGACATACGCCTGGCCACCATTGATGAAGTGATGACCGTCCATGGCAAGACTGTACGGCCGGAAATGCTCGCGGCCGAAGCTTTGAAAATCATGGAAGACAACAAGATCGGCGCACTTATTGTGGTCGACGAGAACGACCGCCCGGTTGGCGCGTTCAACCTTCAAGACCTGCTTCGCGCAGGCGTCATGTAAATGAGCGCCGATATGAATGACCTGATGCAACGCGGCAAGAACATCAAACTGGCGATCTTCGACGTCGATGGCGTACTCACCGATGGGCGCCTGTATTTCCTCGAAGACGGCAGCGAGTTCAAGACGTTCAACACCCTCGACGGCCAGGGCATCAAGATGCTCATCAACTCGGGCGTGACCACTGCCATCATCAGCGGGCGCAAGACCCCGGTGGTTGAGCGGCGAGCGAAGAACCTCGGCATCGCGCACCTTTATCAGGGCCGCGAAGACAAACTCGTGGTCCTCGACGAGCTTTTGCAGCAACTGAATCTAAGCTACGAGCAGGTCGCGTATCTGGGTGACGATCTGCCTGATCTGCCGGTCATTCGCCGGGTCGGCCTGGGCATGGCCGTTGCCAATGCTGCCAGCTTTGTCCGCGAGCATGCCGATGGCATTACCCAGGCACGTGGCGGCGAAGGCGCTGCCCGCGAATTCTGCGAGTTGATCTTGAAGGCTCAGGGCAACCTCGAAGCGGCTCATGCCGCCTACCTATAGAAGTGCATTTATGCTGAGCAAAAAGTTTCGTACGTTTCTGCTGTTCGGTGTGCTGGCATTGCTGCTGGCAGCGGTCGGCTACTGGAACATCAGTCCGGAAAGCTTCCTCGATCAACCCAAGGCTGCCGTGGATGAAAGCGCTGTCGATTACTACGCGACCAACGCCCACAGCATTCAGTACCTGCCCGACGGAACCATGCAGTACGACATGACCGCCGACAAGGTCGAGCACTTGAAAGCCACCGACGTCACCCTGATGACCACGCCGGTGCTGCAGATGTATCGAGGTTCGACCTTCCCGTGGCACGTACAGAGCGTTCGCGCCGAAGTGTCGCCGGGGGGTGATCACGTCGAGCTGATCGACTCGGTGCGCATCAACCGCACCGATGAAAAGAACCGCACCACCATCATCACCAGCAGCCGCATGACTGTATTCCCGCAGAAGCAATATGCGGAGACTGCCCAACCCGTTAGAATCGACGGCCTTGGCGGTGTAACGACCGGCACGGGTATGAAAGCGTATCTGAAAGAAAGCAGGATGAACCTGCTATCCAACGTAAGAGGACAGTATGAGGCTCGTTAAAACCCTTCCTTTTTTGCTCGGCCTGGGCGCAGCACTGGGAAGCGCGAGCGCCTGGTCTCTGCCGACGGATCGCGATCAACCCATCCACATCCAGTCGGATGACGCGCAACTGGACGACAAGCAAGGCATCGCCACTTACAAGGGCAATGTCATCATCACCCAGGGCACGATGAAGATCACCGGCAACACCGTGACCATCACCCGGACACCGCAAGGCGACGTGGACGTGTTCACGTCCGTGGGCAACCTGGCCTATTACGAGCAGAAGCCATCGGTGGACAAACCGATCGTTCAGGCCTGGGGCGTCACCATCCAGTACTTCGCGGCCCAGAACCGCATCGTGCTGATCGACAAGGCCAAAGTAGTCAACGACGGCAACACGTCCGAAGGCGAGAAAATCGTCTATGACACCGTCAAGCAGGTCGTGAACGCCGGCCGTGCCAACGGCACCAAGGTCACCGCACCACGCCCTCGCATCGACATGGTCATCCAGCCGAAAAAGAAAACCGACCAGCAGAAGGCCCAGTAATGGCAACGCTGAAAGCCCAACATCTGGCCAAGGCCTATAAAAGCCGCCAGGTCGTACGTGACGTCAGCCTGTCCATCGAGAGCGGTCAGATTGTCGGCCTGCTCGGCCCCAACGGCGCCGGCAAGACCACCTGCTTCTACATGATCGTCGGCCTGGTTCAGGCCGATCAGGGTCGCGTTCTTATCGACGACCAGGACGTCAGCCACCAGCCGATGCACGGCCGCGCTCGCGCCGGTATTGGCTACCTGCCACAGGAAGCGTCGATCTTCCGCAAGCTCTCCGTCTCGGACAACATCATGGCGATTCTGGAGACCCGCAAGGAGCTCGATCGCACTGCCCGTCGCAAGGAGCTGGAAAGCCTGCTGCAGGAATTCCACATCACCCACATTCGCGACAACCTGGGCATGAGCCTGTCGGGCGGTGAACGTCGCCGCGTGGAAATCGCACGCGCCCTCGCCACTTCGCCGAAATTCATTCTGCTCGACGAACCTTTTGCCGGTGTTGACCCTATTTCCGTAGGCGACATCAAGCAGATCATTCACCACCTCAAGGCCAAAGGGATCGGCGTGCTGATCACCGACCACAACGTGCGTGAAACGCTGGATATCTGCGAAACCGCCTACATCGTCAACGATGGGCAGCTAATTGCCGAAGGCGACGCCGAATCCATCCTTGCCAACCAATTGGTCAAGGAAGTGTATCTGGGTCACGAGTTCCGCCTGTAACCGCAGTGATGACACGAGGTTGTGCGGTACGCCGCAACGCGCGCTATCGCCGACCTCGTTTTTTAATTGTCATCACACTCTAGGCAAACCCTCCAGCTTCAGGCATATAATTTGCTTAAGTTGGCGCCCTCGGCGCCCTGGTAGTAAATGGCGCGCAGTGCGCCGGCGAATAAGGTGTTAAGCCCTGCCATGAAACCTTCGCTAGTCTTGAGAATGGGCCAGCAGCTGACGATGACGCCTCAGCTGCAACAGGCAATCCGCTTGCTTCAGTTGTCGACGCTGGATCTCCAACAGGAGATTCAGGAGGCGCTGGAGTCGAACCCGATGCTGGAACGGCAGGAGGAAGGCGACGATTTCGACAACGCCGACCCCTTGGCGGATAACGTAGAGCAAAAGCCCAACGCTGATGTTCAGGAGCCCACCTACCAGGAATCGGCGCCTACCGTCGACAATCTGGATGAGGGCGACTGGAACGAGCGCATCCCCAACGAGTTGCCTGTCGACACCGCGTGGGAAGACGTCTATCAGACCAGCGCCAGCAGCCTGCCCAGCAATGACGATGACGAGTGGGATTTCACCACCCGCACCTCCGTTGGCGAAAGCCTGCAAAGCCACCTGCTCTGGCAGCTCAACCTCGCGCCGATGTCGGACACCGATCGCCTGATCGCCGTGACGCTGATCGACTGCATCAACAACCAGGGCTACCTCGACGAAACACTGGAAGAATTGCTCGACGCTTTCGATCCTGAGCTCGATATCGAGCTGGACGAAATCGAAGCCGTTCTGCACCGCATCCAGCAGTTCGAGCCTGCGGGCATCGGCGCTCGCAACCTGAGCGAATGCCTGCTGCTGCAGCTCCGTCAGTTGCCGGCTAAAACCAGGTGGCTGGCGGAAGCGCAGAAGCTGGTCAGCGACTACATCGATCTGTTGGGCAGCCGCGACTACGCGCAACTGATGCGCCGCATGAAGCTCAAGGAAGACGACCTGCGGCAGGTCATTGAACTGGTCCAGAGCCTCAACCCGCGCCCCGGCTCGCAGATCGAGTCCAGTGAAGCCGAATACGTTGTGCCTGACGTCATCGTGCGCAAGGACAACGAGCGCTGGCTGGTGGAGCTGAACCAGGAATCCGTGCCGCGCCTGCGGGTCAATCCGCAGTACGCGGGGTTCGTGCGTCGTGCCGATACCAGCGCCGACAATACGTTCATGCGCAATCAGCTGCAGGAAGCGCGCTGGTTCATCAAGAGCCTGCAAAGCCGTAACGAGACGCTGATGAAGGTGGCGACGCAAATCGTTGAACACCAGCGCGGCTTCCTTGAGTACGGCGACGAGGCCATGAAGCCGCTGGTTCTGCATGACATCGCTGAGGCGGTCGGCATGCACGAATCGACGATTTCCCGGGTCACCACGCAGAAATTCATGCACACCCCACGCGGGATCTACGAACTCAAATATTTCTTTTCCAGCCACGTCAGCACCTCGGAAGGCGGCGAATGCTCGTCCACGGCGATTCGCGCGATCATCAAAAAACTGGTCGCTGCGGAAAATCAGAAAAAGCCGTTGAGTGACAGCAAGATCGCTGGTTTACTGGAAGCACAAGGCATTCAAGTGGCCCGTCGCACAGTCGCCAAGTACCGTGAATCCCTTGGGATCTCGCCGTCCAGCGAACGCAAGCGACTGATGTAAAGGTCACATGTCAAAGTGTTCCAGTGGCAGGCATTACGCCTGCCTCTTAATGCACTGGCAACGAAGGAGAAGCTGTATGCAAGTCAACATCAGTGGACACCAGCTGGAAGTGACCGAACCTCTGCGTACCTACATCGGCGAGAAACTCGCCCGACTGGAACGCCATTTTGACAAGATCACGAATGTGCAGGTCACGATGGAGGTCGAGAAGCTCAAGCAGAAGATCGAAGCCACCTTGCACGTTCCTGGCGCTGAAGTGGTTGCCAACGCCGAACACGACGACATGTATGCAGCCATTGACCTGCTTGCCGACAAGCTTGACCGCCAACTCAAAAAACATAAGGAAAAACAGCAAAGTCTGCTGCAAGGCGCGACTGCTCGCTGACACTCCCCACTCATGATCCGACTTGAAAATATTCTGACCCCTGGCCGTTCACTTGTGAACGTGCCAGGCGGCAGCAAAAAAGCCGTACTCCAAAACATCGCCAGCATGATCGGCAAGCAAGTGCCCGATCTTGATGAACAGGTGGTGTTTGAAAGCCTTATTGCCCGTGAAAAACTCGGCTCCACCGGTTTCGGTAATGGCATCGCCATTCCCCACTGCCGCCTGAAGGGCTGTACAACGCCTGTCAGCGCCGTGCTGCATCTCGAGAAACCCATCGATTTCGACGCCATCGACGGCGCGCCGGTTGACCTGCTGTTTGTGCTGCTGGTCCCGGAAGCGGCCACCGATGCTCACTTGGAACTGCTGCGCCAGATCGCCAGCATGCTCGACCGTGACGATGTGCGTAAGCGCCTGCGCGCCGCCAAAACCGACGAAGAGCTTTACAGCGTCGTGCTCGACGTCCAGAACGGTCACTGATCATGCGCATGATCATCGTCAGCGGCCGCTCCGGCTCCGGCAAGAGCACGGCCCTCGACGTCCTTGAAGACAGCGGTTTCTACTGCGTCGACAATTTGCCCGCCGGCCTGCTCCCGGAGCTGGCCGAGCGCGCACTGATCAACACCGAATTGGCCGAGCCTTTACTGGCGGTCTCGATTGACGCGCGCAACCTGCCCAGTCACCTGACCCGATTCCCACGCATGCTCGCCGAGGTACGCGCCCGCCACATCCAGTGCGACGTGCTGTTCCTCGATGCAGATGAACCTACCCTGCTCAAGCGTTTTTCCGAGACCCGTCGCCGTCATCCGTTGAGCACGGCAACGCGCTCGCTGGCCGAAGCCATTCGTGACGAGAAGACCCTGCTCGGCCCGATCATCGATCTGGCTGATCTGACGGTCGACACTACGCACCTGAATCTCTATCAGCTGCGCGACATTCTCAAATTGCGCCTGCTGAACAAACCCGAACCGGGCACTGCCTTCCTCATCGAATCCTTCGGCTTCAAGCGCGGCATGCCCGTGGACGCCGACCTGGTTTTCGACGTGCGCTGCCTGCCCAACCCGTACTGGAAACCCGAACTGCGCGAGCAGTCGGGCCTCGACAAGCCGGTTGCCGAGTACCTCGCAGCACAACCCGACGTCGAAGAAATGTTCCAGGACATCTTCTCGTATCTCAATAAGTGGTTGCCGCGCTTTGCCGCCAGCAATCGCGCCTACGTCACTATTGCCATTGGCTGCACCGGCGGACACCACCGCTCCGTCTACCTGACCGAACGTCTGGGTCAGGTCCTGCAGCAATCGCTCAAGAATGTTCAGGTCCGCCACCGCGACCTAAGCTGAAAGGACCTCCATCGCGATGCCCGCTCTAGAAATCACCATCATCAACAAGCTGGGTCTGCACGCCCGGGCCGCCGCCAAGTTCGTGGGTGTTGCCGGCAAGTACCCGTGTCAGATCAGGGTCGGCCGCACCCCGGAAACCATGGTCGATGGCAAAAGCATCATGGCCGTCATGATGCTGGCTGCCGGTAAGGGCACCCTGATCCACCTGGCCACCGAAGGTGAAGAAGCCGATGCGGCGCTGGCGGGGCTGGTGGAACTGATCAACAACAAGTTTGACGAAGGCGAATAAGCCTACCGCCGCACGACGCCTCCATTTCCCCGTCAGAGATGATCGATGCCACTGACAGCCAAGCCTCCATTCTCACGAGGGATCAGATCCGGTTCCGAGAAGATGCTGATGCTGGGCAGCGCCGTGGCGGTGGCCGCCATACTCGCCATCGTGACCTGGTTGCTGTTTCGGGAGCTGGGGACGGCCAACGAAGCCGCTGTGCGCTCGGCAAACAATGTGGTGCAGTTGATCGACGCTGACGTGCAGCGCAATGCCGAGCTGTATGACACCTCCCTATTGGGCCTGATCGCGGCCTGGCGACGGCCCGATGTCATGACGATCTCTCCGGAATTGCGTCAGCTGGTGCTCTTCGACCGGGCCACGGCGGCGCCCTTCAAGGGCGATGTGGTGCTGCTGGATGACACCGGGCGCATCGTCGCCGACTCCACCTCGCTGACGCCTCGGCTGGACAACTTCTCAGACCGGCCAGGCTTTCAGAAACACCGGGGCAGCGGCTCACTGGCGCTGGTGGTCGACGGGCCCTTCCTTTCGCGCTGGGGCTTCAAGGACCTGTGCATCAGTTTCAGTCGCCGTCTCCCCTCCGCCAACGGCCAGTTCGTCGGCATTGCCAGTGCATCAATGCGCCTGTCGTACTTCGATCAACTGTTTCGCACGCTGGACATCGGTCCCACCAGCACCGTCAACCTGCTCAGCGCGGATGGCGTGATGCTCGCCCGGCAACCCGACGACAACAACCGGACCTTCATCGGCCAGAACTTCAGCATGCGGCCCAACTTCAAACGCATTCTGAGGGAGGTCAACGGCAGCTTTGCGGCGATATCCGAACTCGACGGTGCTGAGCGGCTTTACACCTTCTCACGGGTGGGTGACTTGCCATTGATCGTCGTGGTCGCTCAATCCCGGGACGACGTCTACGCGCTGTGGAAACGCAACGCGCTGCTGGTGGCAAGCGCGACCGGTTTGCTGTGCCTCGGGATCCTCTCGCTGTCCTGGCTGTTGGGCCGCCAACTGCGCCTGCGCCAGAACGCCGAGCGTGAACTGGCCGGGCTGGCGTCCACAGATGGGCTGACCGGCCTGGCCAACCGGCGCAGGCTGGATCAGGTGCTCAAGCAGGAATGGGCGCGGGGCATGCGTTCGGAAAGGCCTTTGGCACTCCTGATGATTGATGTGGATCACTTCAAGGCCTTCAACGATCGACACGGGCATCATGGCGGCGACGTCGCATTACGCAGCGTTGCCCAGACCCTGACCGCCAGCATCCGCAGGCCG
Source organism: Pseudomonas sp. AK106 (assembly GCF_053903055.1). NCBI lineage: Bacteria > Pseudomonadati > Pseudomonadota > Gammaproteobacteria > Pseudomonadales > Pseudomonadaceae > Pseudomonas > Pseudomonas sp. AK106. The sequence continues at coordinate 1,009,451 of NZ_CP096426.1, read as the reverse complement.
GGTGACCTCGCCGCGCGCTATGGCGGTGAGGAGTTCATGGTGGTGCTCCCGGAAACCGACAAGGCAGGTGCCTGTGTGATCGCGGAAAAGCTGCGTCTGGCGATAGAAGCACTTCCGCCTTTCGCCGAGGACACAGTGCCCATCACCGTCAGCATCGGCGTGGCCACGCACCTGCCGGCGACCCACGATCTGCCCGAGCCGCTGTTTCACGCCGCGGACCGGGCCCTGTACCGGGCCAAGAAACAAGGCAGGAACCGCGTGGAATTCGAACCCTATGTAGCGCCCTCTGCCGAATCGCAGGCATAAAAAAACGCCAGACTGGCTGGCGTTTTTCGACGTTACCGCGAATTACTTGTTGGCAGCACGAACGGTGTCACGCAGGGCTTTAACCTTGTCGTGGTTCGCTTGCACACCCTGCAGCTGACGCTGGATCAGGGTAGTGACGTTAACTGGCAAGTTCTTCTCGGTAGCTTCCTGGGCAGCCTTTTTGTAAGCCTTCAGCGCGTGGTCTTCACCGCTTTCGACTTCGTTCAGGACCGCTTCGTCGTTCTTGCCGCTCAACGCGCTTTTCAGGTTGACCCACAGGCGGTGTGCGCCGCCAGCGATGCTGGAGGAATCTTCTGGATCGCCGCCCAGTGCACGTACTTCAGCTTGAAGCTCGGCAACCGACGTCTTGCAGCCAGAAGAACGGGAGAGCAGGTAGGCCTTGATTTCCGGGTTCTTGGCGTCTTCAGCAGCAGTGTGAAAACCTTTCTCACCGTCAATGCTGGTCTCGATCAAGTCATTCAGGGTAGAGATGGCTTCTTTGTTGATATCCGACATTTTGCGGTTCCTTTTTGGCAGGTTTATCAAAGGTCTGGTTAACGAAACACTCGATAGAAGGAATACTGCACTGTGCGTGCCAGCTTTTGCCGATAATAAATAGTGTTATTTTTCAATAGCTTATGAATATCAAGGGACAGTTCATCCGCGCTTTCTGCATGATCTGTGTGTTTGCGTAGTTGCAGAATGCACGTATCGTCTGAGTTCACTTGAACGGATAAGCGGCTTTTGGATGAACCCGGAAAGACTCAAACTGTTGGTGACTCGCGAAATACCGTTCGGCAAGTATCAGGGGAGACTGCTGGCGGACCTGCCGGGCGATTACCTGAACTGGTTTGCTCGAAAGGGTTTCCCGGCAGGCGAGTTGGGCAGCCTGCTGGCACTGATGCACGAGATTGATCACAACGGCCTGTCGGCGCTGCTGGATCCTCTGCGCACCCGCCCTCGCGAACCGCTGCGGCCGGGCCCGTCGAAAACACCCATACGCTTCAACTAAACATCCATTGATAAAAGCGAGCCGCCGGATGAACAGCACTGCATGCGCAATAACGGAATGGGCGGATGAACAGGCTCGGGACGAAGCGTTCTGGCAGCAGGTCGCGGCGCAGTACGACGTCGAACCGGGGCCGGTGAATTTCGAATACGGCTATTTCGGCCGCATGACCCGCGCAGCACTCAAGGATTACGAGCAGAACCTGGCGTACGTCAATCGCAGCAACTCGGTCTACGTGCGGCAGAAGTTCGATACCGAAGACAGCGAGATCATCCGCGCCGACCTCGCCGATCTGCTGAACGTGCCGGCCCGCGAAGTGGCCCTCACCCGCTCCGCGTCGGAGTCGGTGCAAGCGCTGATTCGCAACTACAACGGCCTTGTGGCAGGCGACCAGGTCCTGGTCAGCGACCTGGATTACAACAGCGTCCAGACCGGCATGCGCTGGCTGGCGAAGAACCGTGGCGTTGAGGTGATCGAAGTCACTCACCAGCATCCCGCGAGCCACGAAGGGCTGCTGCAGACCTACCGCGAGGCGTTTGCTGCACACCCACGGCTCAAACTGGTGGCGCTGACGTACGTCACCCACCGAACCGGGCTGGTGATGCCGGTGAAGGCCATCGCCGAGCTGGCCAAGGCCCACGGCATCGAAGTCATTCTGGATGGCGCCCATGCCCTGGGCCTGCTGGATTTCGAGCTTGCTGACCTTGGCGTGTCGTTCGCCGGCTTCAACCTGCAGAAATGGATAGGCGCGCCGCTGAGCCTGGGCTTTATTTACGTGAAGCAGGAACGCCTGAGCGCCATCGACCCCGACATGGCAGACGAGCGCTACGGTGCGGACGACATCCTCGGCCGCGTGCCCTACGGGACGCCGAACATCCCCGCCCTGATGACCCTGCCCAAAGTGTTCGCCGAGCATCGCGCCATGGGGGGCGCACCGGCCAAGGGTGCACGTTTGGCGTATCTGCGAGACCTGTGGGTCACTCAGGCGCGCAGTATCGAAGGCATCGAGGTGCTGACGCCGGACGACCCGCGACTGTATTGCGGGATCACGTCATTTCGGTTCATCCGTCACGCAGATCAGGAACTCATGGTCAAGCGCCTGCTCGATGAACACAGCATTTTTGCAGTAACGCGGGAAGGCTCGGCCTGCGGGACGTGCATTCGCATCACGCCGGGATTCACCACGTCGGCAAAGGACGTTGAACAGCTGGTCGCGGCACTTCGCGCATTGGCGTGAGCCCTGCGCTATAGGCTGCACCGGGATCAACGCCCCTGACGGGATCGTGGAAAAAAGACGGCGCCTTCATGACGAAGGCGCCGTAAATCCATCGAGAAACGAACTACAAAGGAGCGGCAAAGATAAGCGCTCCCGCCGCTGCCTGTGCGGTACATATGTATTGCGTGTAAACGACGCAAAAAAAAACGGCGTTCCCGACCAAGGAACACCGTAAAAAAGCCATGCAACAACGACTTCTGCAGCAACGCCCCGCGGGACGCTATAAACGGATCATGCTCAGCAGTAGACCAGCCCCCAGTTGAACGGGGGCTGTCCAAACGTGCGCCTGAACCGGCGAATCCAGACTCAGTCGAACAACGCGATGGCTTCGGCAGTGGCGTCGGTAATCCGCTGCCAGTCGCCGTTCTTCACCCACGCGTTATCGATCATCCAGGTGCCGCCGACGCACATCACGTTGGGCAGCGCCATGTAGTTTTTCAGGTTGGCCGCACTGACACCGCCGGTGGGGCAGAAACGCACTTCCGGGAATGGACCGCCCAGTGCCTTGATTGCACCGACACCGCCACTGATTTCCGCCGGAAACAGCTTGAAGCGACGATAACCCAGCGCGTAACCGATCATGATTTCCGACGCGCTGCTGATGCCTGGCAGCAGCGGCAATTCGCTCAGTGCGGCAGCTTCCAGCAGATCCTGAGTGCTGCCCGGGGTGACGATGAACTGTGAACCCGCCTCCTCCGCCGCCTTGAGCATGTGGCGGTCGAGAATGGTGCCGGCGCCAACGCTCAGCTCAGGCCGCGCATCACGCAGCATGCGGATGGCTTTGAGGCCGAACTCCGAGCGCAGGGTGATTTCCAGCGCGTTCAGGCCTCCTGCGGCCAGGGCATCGGCCAGCGGCAGGACATCCTGTTCGCGGGCGATGGTAATGACCGGCAGAATCTTTGCTTTCGCGCAGAGTGCGTCGATCTGGGCAATCTTGCTCGCCATGCTATTCAACGGCTGTTTCACTTGGGTATTTTCCATGGCGGCTGATCCTTTGCTTATGGGCACCAGTAGATCTCTAGAGACGGGTTAAGGAACGCGCGTACCGGCATTTCGGCAAGGTCATCGCCTGCCAGTGCCGCGCGCAATGTGTCGAGTTTGGCCTGACCGGAGACGGACAGGATGGTGGTCGCTGCGCACGCCAGCACCGGACGCGTCAGGGTTAGGCGCTGATGAGGAACGGTCGGTGCGAGCATGGGCAGGCAACGACGGTCGCTGTTGAGATCCAGCGCTTCCTTCAGATGCGGGCTGTCGGGGAACAGCGACGCGGTATGCCCGTCGTCACCCATGCCCAGAATCAGCACGTCGATCTTCGGCAGCGCCTTGAGCGCCTCGTCCGTTGCGGCTGCGGCCTCATCCACTGTGGTGGTCGCACGGTACAAGCTGAAGAACCCCGCCTCGGCCGCCGGGCCCTGAAGCAGAAAACGCTTGAGCAGGCCTTCGTTACTGTCGGCGTGCTCGGTCGGCACCCAGCGCTCGTCAGCCAGACTCACGCAGACTTTCGACCACTCGAGCGGCTTCTGCGCCAGCGCCTTGAAGAACGCCACCGGGCTTTTGCCGCCAGACACCACCAACGTGGCCGTGCCGTGAGGATTGCTGGAAATTGCCGCCGTCAGACGCTCGGCCACCTGATCGGCCAGCGCGTTCGCCAGCACTTCAGGGTTATCGAATTCGTGGGCCTTTAGACCGGCCGGAAATTCAAGTTCACATATCGCCATACCAGGACCTCCCGTCACGCGTAATAAGAGCAATGGAGCTCATCGGCCCCCAGGAACCGGCCGGGTAAGGCTTGGGCGCATCGCCCGCCTTTTTCCAGCCAGCGATCAACTGGTCGCACCATTGCCAGGCGTATTCGATTTCGTCTTTGCGCACAAACAGGTTCTGATTGCCACGCATGACCTCCAGCAACAACCGCTCGTAGGCGTCCGGCACACGGGCGCTGCGGTAGGCGTCGGAGAAGCTCAGTTGCAAAGGGTTGCTGCGTAGCTGCATGCCTTTGTCCAGGCCCTGATCCTTGGTCATCACTTGCAGCGAGATGCCTTCATCGGGCTGCAGGCGGATGATCAGGCGGTTGCTGATCTGCAAGCGCTGCTCGGGCGCAAAGATGTAATGCGGCGGCTCTTTGAAGTGGATCACGATCTGCGACAGCTTCTGCGGCATGCGCTTGCCGGTCCGCAAATAGAACGGCACGCCCGACCAACGCCAGTTACGGATGTCGGCACGAATGGCGACGAACGTCTCAGTGTCGCTCTGGGTGTTGGAGTTTTCTTCCTCCAGATAACCCGGCACCGGCTTGCCGTCGCTGTAACCGGCGATGTATTGACCGCGCACCACCTGGGTGGCCAGACGCTCCGGCGTGAACGGCGCCAGTGCCTTGAGCACTTTCACCTTCTCGTCACGGATGCTGTCGGCCGACAGGTCGCTGGGCGGGTCCATCGCGATCAGGCACAGCAGCTGCAGCAGGTGATTCTGGATCATGTCGCGCAGTTGACCGGCCTGGTCGAAATAGCCCCAACGCCCTTCGATGCCGACCTTCTCTGCCACGGTGATTTCCACATGGGAGATGTGGTTCTGGTTCCACTGCGTCTCGAACAGGCTGTTGGCAAAACGCAGGGCAATGAGGTTCTGCACCGTGTCCTTGCCCAGGTAATGGTCGATCCGGTAGATGCGGGTTTCAGGCAGGAACCTGGCAACGGCGTCATTGACGCGACGGGACGACGCGAGGTCATGGCCGATGGGTTTTTCCAGCACCGCCCGGGTGCGATCGGTAAGGCCGACCAGCGCGAGGTTTTCGCAGATGGCGCCGTAGACCGACGCCGGCGTCGCGAAGTAGGCAATCATGGTCGGCGCGTCGCCCACCGCTTCGGCGAGCGCGACGTAATCTTCGCCCTTGAGGAAGTCCACGTGCAGGTAACTCAGGCGGGCCTGAAAACGCTCCACGTGCTCAGTCTCAAGCTGCGCCTCGGGGACGAAGCGACGCAGGCTTTTATCAATGTAGGCCAAGTGCTCCTCAGGAGTTCCCGGCTCACGGGCCAACGCAATAATTCGGGTCTCGGCATGCAGCAGTCCAGCTCGATCAAGCTGGTACAACGCAGGAAACAGTTTGCGTACCGCCAGGTCACCCAAGGCGCCAAACAACGCAAAAGTGCACGGTTCAACCGTAATCGAGAGCATAATGTTGGTTCTTTTATCAAGTTAAGCTACAAATACCTTTTTTAAAGGCGTTACTCAAGGCCAAATGTAGTAATAACCACAACATTCCCACTAGAACCACATTAGAGTGGTGATCACCACAGGCCCTCAGTACGATAGGCCACCTTTGCGACAGGCTAAAGGCCCAATTCCCACTCTTCAAATAAAGGCCTGTTCACCCGCCTGTCGACGTTTCATCAGAAGGACAAACAATGGACCGCGTACGCAATCTTCTGGAGCAGATCCAGAGTCGTCTGGAAGAGCTGAACAAGGCCGAGCGCAAGGTCGCCGAGGCGATTCTGAGCAATCCGCAGCAGGCCACCCGGTTCAGCATCGCTGCGCTGGCCCAGGCCGCCAAGGTCAGTGAGCCGACGGTCAACCGCTTCTGCCGCTCATTCGATGTCAGCGGCTATCCAGAGCTGAAACTGCAACTGGCCCAGAGCCTGGCCAGCGGCGCCGCCTACGTCAGCCGCGCGGTGGAAGCCGATGACAACCCGGAGGCCTACACCCGCAAGATTTTCGGCAGTGCCATCGCGTCCCTCGACAGCGTGTGCCAGGTGCTTGACCCCAACCTGATCAGCAAAGCGGTGGACTTGTTGATTCAGGCGCGGCAGATTCACTTCTTCGGCCTCGGGGCTTCGGCGCCGGTGGCACTGGACGCGCAGCATAAATTCTTCCGTTTCAATCTCGCCGTCACGGCCCACGCCGACGTGCTGGTGCAGCGCATGCTGGCCTCGGTGGCCCACACCGGCGAGCTGTTCGTGATCATTTCCTACACCGGACGCACCCGCGAGCTGGTGGAAGTGGCGCGCATCGCCCGTGAAAATGGCGCGTCGGTGCTGGGACTGACCGCTGCCGACTCGCCACTGGCAAAAGCCAGCACGCTGAGCCTGAACATTCCGCTGCCGGAAGATACCGACATCTATATGCCGATGACCTCGCGGATCGTCCAACTGACAGTGCTGGATGTGCTGGCGACCGGCATGACCCTGCGTCGGGGCGTCGATTTCCAGCCGCACCTGCGCAAGATCAAGGAAAGCCTGAACGCGAGCCGTTATCCGGCGGACGATGAATTGAACTGATCGACGGACGGAACCCTGTCAAGACAGGCGTCGGGACAGGTCAGTGAACCAGACTGGCCTGCAGACTCAAACTGGCGTGCTGCCCAGGGGCCAGGCTCAGGCAATCATCCACACCTGACGCCGCCTCGACCCGCAAAAAACCCATGGCTTCATCGCCACCCACGCCCAGCAACGGTCGGTTGCCCGGGTGCCAGACCACCGTGCTGTCGCTGTCGCCGGTGTCGATGTTCAAACGCCGCTGCCAGGCGTCGTCCTGCAGCTCAAGCATGCCGGCGTGCTCGAACACCCGCTGACAACTGCCCTGTACCCGCAGCTCGCCCCGCTGCTCGCAGGCGCTGCGGCTGAGTTCGTCATAGCCGTGCGCACCATCGAGCCCACGCAACGCGACGTCCGCCACATCGCTGATGCGCCAGTAGGCGTGCAAGCCATGGCCGAAGTGACAAGGCTCGCTGTCGTCGTGCCGCGTTTCAAGGCGCAGGTCCATCGCCTGGCCGAGCTCGGCGTAGAGATCCGCCTGCCAGTCCCACAGCTTGAGTTGCCAGCGCAATGTCACGCCCGCCTCGTGCTCGTGGCTTTCGACCAGCTTCCAGTCAAGCAGCCGACCCCAGCCATTGGCCGGCCAGCCGCTCTCGCCGGGATGACGCCCGACCCAGGGCCAACTGACCGGCACGCCGCCGCGGATCGCGCCGACCAGAGGCCAGTGCGCGGCGCACCACAGCCAGGGTCTCTGCCCGGCAGGTTCGAAATGCAACAGCTGAGCGCCCTGCCGGCTGAACACGGCCTGGCACTGCGCATGATTGATCACCAGCACATCACGCTGTTGGTAGCGTTCCCACTGAAAGGTCGGTTGCGGTCGCACCGAGGTGAAGAAACGCTGGAGAGGATGCTCGGTTGAGCCGGGATCCCTGAAGGGCATCGTTGTAGCGCTCCAGATAGCGGTCACTCGTCACGCGAGAAAAAATGCTCCGAATGCGGAGCCATTGCTGCGGAATAAATAGCGGAAAAAAAACGGGCAGCCAGGCTGCCCGTAAAGCACACACGACCCTTGATCGTTTGTGGAGCGCGGAGGAGCGTCCGCTTTAAGTTAGAACTTCGATTGAATCTTGATGCCGGCAACCAGTGCGTTCTGGACGTCGTCCACACCGCCCGGGCTCTTCACGTACTGCAGGTTGGGACGCACGGTCAGCCAGTCGGTGACGTGCACACCGTAGTAGATTTCCGAGTTGTATTCGGTCTTCTGGATCGGCAGGTAGCCTGGGTTGTCGTAGTCTTCGATACCGTTGACGGCGTTGACCAGACGACGGTTGTCCTGGGCATCATCGTTGACGTGGATACGCGCGACGCCGATACCGATGTCATCCTTCGGACGTGCATCGAACGGGCCTTTGTAGACGAAGCCGACCTGCTGGTAGTTGTCGACGAAGTTGGTGGCTTTGTCATGCACAGTCGCGTTGGCGAAAATGCTCAGACCACGGGATGCGTCGCCGTTGTGAGCGGTCAGCTGTTGCTGAGCCACGACCCACCAGCCGTGCTTGTCTTTGTGGGACTTGAAGTCACCGCCAGCGATTGCCTGAGGCTGACCGTTCTCGTTCTCGTAGAGATCGTCGGCGCTCGGGTTGCTCACGTAGTAGCCCAGACGGTATTCGCCGGGCAGCGAGTTGACGTTTGGCGACCACACCACTTCAACCGGTACGACGGTGCCTTTCGAGCCGCTGCCGCTGAGTTTGAAGCTGTTGCCGGTTTCGAGGTACGAAGGGTTCTGCTCGTAGACGCCGATCTGGGCGAACAACTCAGGCGTGATGTTGTACTTCACGCGTGCAGCCCACTGGCTGACAGGCCAGTTGTACCAGGTGTTGACGTAGTTACCGACCTGCGAGCCGCAGAACGAAAGGTTCTGGAAGTCGCAAGGGAAGCTGTTGAAGTCTTCGCCTTCGCCGAAACGGCCGACCTTGATGTCGAGCTTGCCGTCGAAGTACTTCTGCTTGACCCACATCTGGGTCAGACGCCAGGTCTGGCCACGGCCCCAGACTTCCTGGGAGGAGCTGAGCGTGCCGGCACGCGGATCACCGATACGATCGTTGGAGATGTTGTTGCCACTACGCTCGGTGATCGCAAGCTTGAACTCTGCGTCGTGCCAGCCGAGGATTTTTTGCAGGTCCATCTGAACGCCAAACGCAAACTGATCGCTGTAGCGGCCCGTCCGGTCGTCGTTATAACCACCGTTGAGGTTGGAGGCGGCTTCGCCCACGTACTCGATCGGGAAGTCGTAACCCTTGTCGTACAGCTCTTGACGCAGACCACCCCAATCACCGGTCATGTGCTCGCTGGCTTTGAAGGGCTCCATTGCAAACGCCGTTCCGGAAACCGTCAACGCGCTCAGGACAGACAACCCACCGATCAGCTGAAACTGGTTAAGCGACTTGTTACGTACCTTTTTCATCCCTTGGATCCTCGTTTTATTGTTATTAGCTTTTGAACAGCGTTGTAACCACGTACATCGTGTGCATGACGGGTTTTGTACGGCAGACATCCACCCGTCACAGGTGCTCGTTTGTGCAGTGCTCCTGCACGTCGGGATCAGCTGCGGTTGAGCCGCGTGACATTTCCCATGCTCTCCACCGACTGACTCGGTGCCAGCACGCCCAGGCGCTCGCCGGTTTTCGCGTCGAACAGCAGAACCTTCGCCGGATCGAACTGCAGCGTCAAGGTCTCGCCCACAGCAGGTGCAATATCCGGCGCCAGACGGCAGCAGACCTTGCTCTCGTTGAGGGTAACGAATACCAGCGTATCCGGGCCAGTGGGCTCGGTCACCTGGACTTCAGCGCGAATCGTCGGCAGAAGACCTGCAGCATCACCGGACGCTAGCACGATCTGCTCGGGACGCAGGCCCAGAATCACCTCACGGTCCTCGAGACCGGCGTCGTTCATGCTCATCGGCAGCTCGCAGCGGGCCTGACCGCTGTCCAGCAGTGCGACGAGGCGACCGTCCTTGCGCTGCAGGCGCAGCGGGATGAAGTTCATTGGCGGCGAGCCGATGAAGCTCGCCACGAACAGGTTGGCCGGATCGTTGTAGATCTGCTTCGGCGTGCCGAACTGCTGAATGATGCCGTCCTTCATGACCGCCACTTTGTCGCCCAGGGTCATTGCTTCGATCTGGTCGTGGGTCACGTAAACCGTAGTGGTCTTAAGGCGCTGGTGCATCAGCTTCATTTCGGTCCGCATCTCGACGCGCAGTTTGGCGTCGAGGTTGGAGAGCGGCTCATCGAACAGGTAGATTTTGGGACGACGGGCCAGCGCCCGGCCCATGGCCACGCGTTGTTGCTGACCACCGGACAGTTGCCCCGGCTTGCGGTTGAGCAGGTGTTCGATCTGCAGCAGCTTGGCAACCCGCGCCACTTCCGCATCGATGTCAGCCTGAGGCATCTTGCGAATCTTCAACCCGAATTCGATGTTCTCGCGCACGCTCATGGTCGGGTACAGCGCGTAGGACTGGAACACCATCGCGATGTCGCGATCCTTCGGGCTCATGCCGCTGACGTCCTGATCACCGATCATGATCGCGCCGCCGGTAATGTTTTCCAGCCCGGCGATGCAGTTCATCAGGGTCGACTTACCGCAGCCCGAAGGGCCGACCAGAATCAGGAATTCGCCTTCTTTGATGGAGAGTTCGATGTTCTTCAGGGTGTCCGGAAGACCGGCCCCGTAAGTCTTGTTTACATTGCGTAGTTCAAGCGTTGCCATGATTACCCCTTGACTGCGCCGGCCGTCAGCCCGCGCACGAAATACTTGCCTGCGACCACGTAGACCAGCAGGGTCGGCAGCCCGGCGATCATCGCCGCCGCCATATCAACGTTGTATTCCTTGGCGCCTGTGCTGGTGTTGACCAGGTTGTTCAGCGCGACCGTGATCGGCTGCGAATCACCACTGGAGAACACCACACCGAACAGGAAGTCGTTCCAGATCTGAGTGAATTGCCAGATCAGGCAGACCATGATGATCGGCGTCGACATCGGCAGAATGATCCGACGGAAGATGGTGAAGAAGCCGGCACCGTCAAGACGTGCAGCCTTCACCAGTGCTTCTGGGATGCTGACGTAGTAATTGCGGAAGAACAGTGTGGTGAACGCCAGACCGTAGACAACGTGAATGAAAACCAGCCCCGTCGTGGTATTGGCCAGGCCCATCTTGCCAAGGGTGAAAGACGCAGGCAGCAGGACGGTCTGAAACGGCAGGAAGCAGCCGAACAGCAGCAGGCCGAAGAACAACTGCGAACCGCGGAAGCGCCACATCGACAGCACGTAGCCGTTCAGCGCACCAATGGTGGTGGAAATCAGCACTGCGGGAACGGTGATCAGGAACGAGTTCCAGAAATAACCTTTTACCGTCGCCCAGGCTTTGATCCAGCCGATTGCGGTGACTTCGGTCGGCCAGCTGAGCAGGTTGCCGCTGCCAATATCCTCCGGCGACTTGAAGCTGGTCAACAGCATGACCACCAGCGGCACCAGATAAAGCAATACGGCAACGATCAGCACCGCATAAATGGCGAAGCGGCTCAGGCTGAGGGCGGGCTTATTGGCGAGACTAGTCATTGCGCTTGGCCCTCAGCTCGGAATACAGATAAGGCACAAGGATCGCAAGAATCGCGCCCAGCATCAGAATCGCACTGGCCGAACCCATGCCCATCTGGCCACGGCTGAAGGTGAACGAGTACATGAACATTGCCGGCAGGTCGGACGAATAGCCCGGGCCACCGGCCGTCATGGCAGCGACCAGGTCGAAGCTCTTGATGGCGATATGCGCCAGAATCATGACCGCACTGAAGAACACCGGACGCAGGCTTGGCAGCACGACCTTCCAGTAGATTTTCGGCATGCTCGCACCGTCGATCTGCGCGGCGCGGATGATCGACTGGTCGACGCCGCGAAGGCCCGCCAGGAACATCGCCATGATGAAGCCCGACGCCTGCCATACAGCAGCGATCACCAGGCAGTACACAACACGGTCCGGATCGATCAGCCAGTCCAGGCGAAAGCCTTCCCAGCCCCAGTCACGCAACAGTTTGTCCAGGCCCATGCCTGGGTTGAGCAGCCATTTCCAGGCCGTACCGGTGACGATCATCGAGAGCGCCATCGGGTACAGATAAATGGTGCGGATAAAGCCTTCGCGGCGGATGCGCTGGTCCAGAAAGACCGCCAGCAGCACGCCCACCACCATGCTGATGCCGATGAACATGCCACCGAACACCGCGAGGTTTTTGCTCGCTACCCACCAGCGGTCGTTGTCGAACAACCGCGCATATTGCGCCAGACCCACGAATTTGTAGGTCGGCAGAAAAGTCGAGTTGGTGAACGACAGAACGAACGTCCACAGGATATAGCCGTAGAAGCCCACCAATACGATGAACATGCTGGGCGCCAGCACCAGTTTGGGTAGCCAGCGCTGCAGTGCATCAAACGGCGAGGCTTTGCTGAACACAGCAACAGAACTCATGGTGAAAATCCAATAAAAAGTGAAAGCGGCCGCAAGTCGCAAGCCTCAAGCTGCAAGTCAGAAGCCAATCATCGATCAGCTTGAGACTTGCAGCCTGCCGCTAGTCGCTGGCCTTTATTTGGCAGACTTGATCGCAGCACCCAGCTTCTTCGCCGCGTCGGCCGGATCGGCTTTCGGGTCGTTGATGAAGTTGGTCACGACGTCAAAGAAGGCACCCTGAACGGCCAGCGTAGTGGCCATGTTGTGCGCCATGCTTGGCTGCAGGCCGCCGGTTTTGGCGTCAGCCAGGAAGTCCTTGGCAGCGGTCTGGGCGCACGAGTCGAAACCGTACTTGCCCATGTCAGCCAGCATGTCGTTGCGAACAGGGATCGAGCCTTTGTTGATGCTGAAGACTTTCTGGAAGTTTTCACCCAACACGACCTTGGCGATGTCCTGCTGACCGGCAGCAGTGCCCGCGTCTTTCTGCTTGAACACAGCCAGGGAGTCGATGTTGTAGGTGAACGCCTTGTCGGTGCCCGGGAACGCTACGCACTCGTAGTCCTTGCCGGCGACTTTCTTGGCGGCGGTCCATTCACTCTTGGCCCAGTCACCCATGATCTGCATGCCGGCCTTGCCGTTGATGACTTTGGCGGCTTCCAGGTTCCAGTCCTGGCCTTTACCGTCGGCATCCATGTAGGTCGCGACTTTCTTCAGCTCAGTCAGCGACTTGACCATTTCAGGGCCCGTCAGCGCAGCGTTGTCGAGATCGACCAGTGCCTTCTTGTAACCATCGGCGCCCATGACAGACAGAACGACGGCTTCAAAAACAGTGCTGTCCTGCCAAGGCTGGCCACCGTGGGCCAGAGGGATGAAGCCTGCCGCTTTGAGCTTGTCGCCCGCTGCGTAGAATTCTTCGAGGGTGGTAGGGGCTTTTTCGATACCGGCTTTCTTGAAGACTTCCGGGTTGATCCACAGCCAGTTGACGCGGTGGATGTTCACCGGCACGGCCACGTAATCACCGTCGTACTTCACGGTATCGGAGACTTTCTTGTCCAGCAGGCTGTCCCATTTCTCCTCTTTGGAGACGGTTTTCAGCACGTCAGTATCAAGCAGGCCAGTGGAGGCCCATTCCTGAATGTCCGGGCCTTTGATCTGGGCAACGCCAGGCGGGTTGCCAGCAACGGCGCGGCTCTTGAGCACGGTCATAGCGGTTGCACCACCGCCGCCTGCGACAGCGCCGTCTTTCCAGGTGAAACCGTCTTTTTCAACTTGCGCGCGGAGCACATCAACAGCAGCTTTTTCGCCACCGGACGTCCACCAGTGCACCACTTCAACCGTGCCTTTGGCATCAGCCGCCATGGCGCTCAGAGGGAACAAGGAGGCGAGGGAAATAAGTGCAGCGAGACGGGAAATCGAATTCATATCTGACCTTTCTTGTTGTTATGCATGTGCAAGTCGTGGCGCTTGCGCTGCGTGGATTCTAACCAAGGGCCCGGAGCGGACGGTAACGAAGGGATGCGCGAATGTCACAAGGCTGTGACATTCAATAAAGGGACTGGATTACTCAACGCCACGCGGCAGATAGAGCGTCACCCGCAGGCCGCCCTCGCGCATGTTCTGCAACGTCACTTCGCCGCCGTGACTATGGGCGATATTGCGGGCGATGCCGAGCCCCAAGCCGTAGCCCTGTTGGTGTTTGCCGGCCAGCCGGAAGTGCGGTTCAAAGACCTGCTCCATTCGCTGCTCCGGCACACCCGGCCCCTCGTCTTCGACATGCAGGATGAACGCGTCAGCGTCGTCTTCAACGGACAGGTGCGCACGGTCGCCGTATTTGATGGCGTTATCGATGAGGTTGCCCATGCAGCGGCGCAGTGCCAGGGGTTTGCCGTAGTACATGGACATCGCCTTGCCCTGCAACGTGACCCGGCCCGCGCCGTCAGGGGCAAGATAGGGCTCAATCAGGCAATCCAGCGCGTGGTTGAGGTCGACCGGCTCGATGTTCTCGTGAATGTCGGTGTCCTTCACGCACTGCAATGCGCCTTTGACCAGCAGCTCCAGTTCGTCCAGATCCCGGGTGAATTTGGCCTGCATCTGCTCGTCTTCGAGCAGCTCGACGCGCAGTCTCAAGCGAGTGATCGGAGTGCGCAGGTCGTGGGAAATTGCACTGAATAATTGGCCGCGCTCGGTCAGGTAACGGCTGATGCGATCGCGCATGGTATTGAACGCGCGGGTCACTTCCACCACTTCACTGCCGCCGCCCTCCACCACCGGTTCGACGTCGGCCCCCAACGACAGATCCCGCGCAGCATGGGCCAGACGCTTGAGCGGGCCGCTCTGCCAGTGCACCAGCAGGCCGATGAAGACCAGCAGAAAGAGACTGGTCAGCGCGATGAACCAGACTTGCTGCGAGGGCAGACCTTCCGACTCGAGCATGGTGTAGGGCTCGGGCAGCAGCGAGGCGATGTACAGCCATTCGCCGGGCGACAGTTCGATCTGCGTGACCAGCACGGGCGGGTTCACCGGTTCGAGGGTCAGCGCGTAATGGGCCCACGAGCGTGGCAGCTCATCGAGCCTCAAGCCGCTGTTGAAAATACGCAGGTCTTCGGGACGCACAAAGCGCACGAGGATGTCCGGGTCGGCGCCGAGGTTCTGCCGCAGCACCTGACCGACCACATCGATCACTGCCGTCTTGCGCGCGGTGGG
Source organism: Pseudomonas sp. AK106 (assembly GCF_053903055.1). Lineage (NCBI taxonomy): Bacteria > Pseudomonadati > Pseudomonadota > Gammaproteobacteria > Pseudomonadales > Pseudomonadaceae > Pseudomonas > Pseudomonas sp. AK106. The sequence continues at coordinate 994,414 of NZ_CP096426.1, read as the reverse complement.
CTCAAGCACCTGCATTTCCAGAGGGCGATCGTTGAGGGAAACGAAGAAACGCGTGCCGCCCATGCTGCGCAACTGATCGAGCACCAGCGGCCGAAACGCGACAGGCAACGAGCGAAAGTAGCTGACGCTTGCCGCCATGGAGAAACCCAGACTGCGGGCACTGGTGACCAGCCCTTCCATCTGCGTGGCGCGCAGTTGCGAGAGCCAGATCAGGCTGGACAGGGTTTGCGCCAGCAACACGGCGAGCAAGGTCAGCAACAACATGCGCCCAAGCAGCGAGCGCGGCACCGGCAGGCGGCGCTTCTTGTCGGTCACCATCAAGGACTAGTAACCGTTGCCGGCTTGCGGCAGCACATTGGCTGCCAGCAGGTAACCGCTGCCTCGTACGGTGCGGATCAATCGCGGTGCCTTGCCGGTGTCGCGCAGACGCTGACGCAGACGACTCACCGCCATGTCGACGATGCGCTCCAGCGGCATCAGCTCACGGCCACGGGTGGCGTTGCCGATGGTGTCGCGATCAAGGATCTGTTGGGGGTTGTCGAGAAACAGCTTGAGCAGCGCGAAATCGGCGCCCGACAAAATCACCTCTTCGCCGTCGTTGTGGAACAGCCGGTGACTGACCATGTCCAGCCGCCATTCATCGAACACCAGCACTTCACCGCCGCTGCGCTCCTGGCCGAACTGGGCACGACGCAACAGGGCCTTGATCCGGGCCTGAAGTTCACGGGGGCTGAAGGGTTTGGCCATGTAGTCATCGGCGCCGAGTTCCAGACCGATGACGCGGTCGGCTTCGTCGGAGCTGGCGGTGAGCATGATGATGGGAATATGCGGCTGACGCGGATGCTGCCTGACCCAGCGACACAGGCTGAAGCCGTCTTCGTCGGGAAGCATGACGTCAAGGATCAGCAGGTCGCTGGCCTCTGCGTTAAATGCCTGTCGAAACTCGGCCCCATCGCCAACCGTGCGCACCTGAAAACCGGAACGGCTCAGGTAGGCTTGCAGCAACTCGCAAATCTCCTGGTCATCGTCGACCACCAGAATCGATTTACTGACAGCGTTCACATGGTCGTCCTTGTGAGCAATGGTTGGGTATGGCTGCTTCAAGCTTCAAGCTTCAAGCTCAAAGCGGCCAGCGTGACGTGCGCGGTCTTTGCTTGCAGCTTGCAGCTTATAGCTTGCCGCTAGCGCTCGCCGCATATTGATCCAGCGCCACGCCTGCGCCCATCAGGCCGGGATATTCGGCCGTGACCAGCCAGACCGGCACGTCCTTGAAATAATCCTTCATCAAGCCCTTCTCGGCGAACGCCTTGTTGAAGCCGCTCTGCATGAAGAAGTCGACGAACCGCGGGATTACGCCCCCGGCAATATACACGCCGCCGCGTCCGCCGACAGTCAGTACGTTGTTGCCGGCCACGCGACCGAGGAACACGCAGAACTGCTCAAGCACCGCGCTGGCGACCGGATCGCCCTTGAGCGCCGCCGCGGTAATGGCCGCAGGCGACTTGAGTTCAGGCTCGATTTCGTCCAGTCCGCAGCTGACTTGATACAGCAGCAACAGCCCGGCGCCACTCAGAATCGTCTCGGCACTGACGTGCTCATGGGTCGCCATCAACCGCATCCACAGCAGGGCTTCGCGGGGCGTGCCGATCGGCAGATCGACGTGACCGCCCTCGCCCGGCACCGCAGTCCAACGCGCTTCGCCGCTGCGGATCAAGGTGCCGACGCCGAGTCCGGTGCCAGGCCCGATCACCACCCGCGCACCCCGAGGATCGCCCTTGCCATGACGCACGGTCAGGTACTCGTCGTCCTTCAGGCGGGTCATGCCCAGGGCCATGGCAGTGAAGTCGTTGACCAGGATCAGGTGGTCGATCTTCAGCTCGGCGCAGAACGCCTGCCGATTGATCTTCCAATGACTATTGGTGAAGTGGAAATCGTCGCCGGTCACCGGCCCGGCCACGGCCAGGCAAAGGGAGGTGACATCACCGCGCTGCAATTCCAGGTCCTGCAGATAGACCAGCAAGGCCTTTTCAGGACTGGCGTAATCGACCGTCGCGAACACCCGGATCGAATGCAACTGCTCGTCTTCCCAAATGGCAAACCGCGCATTTGTGCCGCCGATATCACCCACCATCGCCAATGTCACTTGAGCGTCTCCAGATTCGAAGTAAAGGCGCTGGCGCCCTTCTCTGCCGAGCTGAAGGCCATGCGCATGAAACCAAACAGTTCGCGCCCGCTGCCCACGTTATGGGACAAGCGACCGACTGCCGGCTCTCTGGCGGCCAATTCTGCCGGTTCGACCAGAACTTGCAACGTTCCTTTCACGCCATCGACACGAATGAGATCCCCATCACGCACCAACGCCAGCGGGCCGCCGTCAGAAGCTTCCGGGCAAACGTGAATCGCAGCGGGGATTTTCCCGGACGCGCCGGACATGCGCCCGTCCGTAATCAGCGCCACTTTGAAGCCACGGTCCTGCAGCACGCCCAGAAACGGCGTCATCTTGTGCAGTTCAGGCATACCGTTGGAACGCGGCCCCTGGAAGCGCATGACCGCGACAAAATCGCACTCCAGTTCGCCGGCCTTGAAGGCGTCGGCGAGGTCCTGCTGGTCTTCGAATACTTTGGCGGGGGCCTCGACGATCTGGTGCTCCAGGGCAACGGCGGAGACTTTCATCACGCCACGGCCCAGGTTGCCTTCCATGACCCGCAGGCCGCCCTCGGCCGAAAACGGACGCGCGATCGGGCGCAGGACGTTTTCGTCCAGGCTTGCGACCGGGCCATCGCGCCACACCAGCTTGCCTTCTTCCAGGAAGGGCTCCTGGATGTAGCGACGCAGGCCACGGCCCATGACCGTGTTGACGTCTTCGTGCATCAGGCCCGCGTCGAGCAGCTCGCGGATCAGGAACGACATGCCGCCGGCGGCCTGGAAGTGGTTGATGTCGGCTTTGCCGTTCGGGTAGACGTGGGACAGGGTCGGCACGACTTCCGACAGATCGGCCATGTCCTGCCAGGTCAGCTGAATGCCCGCGCACTGGGCAATGGCCGGCATGTGCAGCGTGTGGTTGGTAGAACCGCCCGTCGCGTGCAGGGCAACAATCGAGTTGACCAGCGAACGTTCGTCCACAATCTCTCCGAGTGGGATGAAGTCGCCGCTTTGTTTGGTCAGACGCGTGACCTGGAACGCCGCCTCGCGTGTCAGGGCATCGCGTAGCGGTGTGTAAGGATTGACGAAAGAGGCGCCCGGAAGATGCAGCCCCATGACTTCCATAATCAACTGGTTGGTGTTCGCCGTGCCGTAGAACGTGCAGGTACCCGGGCCGTGGTAGGACTTCATCTCCGAGTCCAGCAGCTCTTCGCGGGTCGCCTTGCCTTCGGCGTAGCGCTGACGCACGTCGGCTTTTTCCTTGTTGGAGATGCCCGACACCATCGGCCCGCCCGGCACAAAAATCGTCGGCAGATGACCGAAACGCAGCGAGCCCATCAGCAAGCCCGGAACGATCTTGTCGCAGATGCCCAGCATCAGTGCGCCGTCGAACATGTTGTGGGACAACGCCACCGCCGTTGCCATCGCAATGACTTCTCGGCTGGCGATACTCAGTTCCATGCCCGGCTCGCCCTGGGTGACGCCATCACACATGGCCGGAACGCCACCGGCAAACTGCCCCACCGAGCCGATTTCACGCAGCGCTTTTTTAATTTGTTCGGGGAAGTGTTCGTACGGCTGATGCGCCGAGAGCATGTCGTTGTAGGAGGAGACAATGGCGATGTTGGCCGCATTCATCATGCGCAGGCTGTTCTTGTCTTCGGGACCACATGCCGCAACGCCGTGGGCGAAGTTGGCACATTGCAGCTTGCCGCGCATCGGCCCGTCGCTCGCCGCACCCCGGATCAATTGCAGGTAGCGTTGACGGGTTTCACGGCTGCGAGCAATCAGCCGTTCGGTTACCTCAAGGACGCGGGGATGCATGTCATGGACTCCAGGCTAGCGGATGGGATCACCCGTTCAGGCGCTTTCACCAGGCTGCGATCAAATCCGGGCTCGGTCGGGAGCGGCGGCAAACACTTGATTTTGAGCCAGTTGTGACGGCCAGACGGGTTTCTATTTGTAGATAAAACAAAATACTGCCACTAAAAGGGGTTGTTTTCTATTTTTATGAGAATAATCTTGTAATTCCAACAACAAATTCTTGAGGACGGGTGTATGACTCTCCGCATCGCAATTAATGGCTTTGGCCGAATCGGCCGCAACGTCCTACGCGCACTCTATACCCAAGGCTACCGTCAGGACCTGCAAGTCGTCGCCATCAATGACCTGGGTGACAGCGAGATCAACGCCCATCTGCTGAAATTCGACACCGTACACGGGCCGTTCGACGGCACCGTTGAGCACGATCAGGAAAGCCTGACCGTGAATGGTGACCGAATTGCGGTCAGCGCCATCCGCAACCCGGCCGAGCTGCCGTGGAAATCCCTGAATATCGACGTGGTGTTCGAATGCACCGGTCTGTTCACCGACCGCACCAAGGCCGCCGCGCATATCACCGCCGGCGCCAAAAAAGTCATTATCTCGGCTCCGGCCAAAGGCGCCGATGCGACGATCGTCTACGGCGTCAACCATGACGTGCTGCGCCAGTCCCATCAGGTCATCTCCAACGCCTCCTGCACCACCAACTGCCTGGCGCCGGTCGCCCAGGTCCTGAACCGTGAGCTGGGCATCGAAAGCGGTCTGATGACCACCATCCATGCCTACACCAACGACCAGAACCTGATCGACGTCTACCACACCGACCCGTACCGCGCGCGTTCGGCGACGCAGTCGATGATCCCGAGCAAGACGGGCGCTGCCGAAGCGGTCGGCCTGGTGCTGCCGGAGCTGGCGGGCAAGCTGACCGGCATGGCCGTGCGTGTGCCGGTGATCAACGTATCGCTGGTCGACCTGACCATTCAGCTCAAGCGCGATGCGACGGCCGAAGAGGTCAACGCGATCCTGAAAGAAGCGGCGCAGCATTCGAAAATCCTCGGTTACAACACCCTGCCGCTGGTTTCCCACGACTTCAATCACAACCCGCTGTCGTCCATCTTCGACGCGAACCACACCAAAGTCAGCGGTCGCCTGCTGAAGGTGCTGGCGTGGTACGACAACGAATGGGGCTTCTCCAACCGCATGCTGGATAACTGCCTGGCGTTGATGAACGCCGAGTAAGTAACGGGGATCTCCCTATGTAGGAGCGAGCTTGATCGCGAAGTCGGAATCCAATCCGCTGGAGAGTCAGCGGATTTACCCAGCTCTTCGCGATCAACTCCCTCCCTCAGTAATGACTACCGTCCCCGGACAACGCCCTTACAAACTGTGCAAATCCCTGCCTTGACCTGACCTCTAGATGATAAGCATTATCATCTGCTGAATTCTGGTCGGGTGCCCCCGTGACTCAGTCGCATTTCAACACTGTCTTTCTCGCCCGGCGAACCATGCTGCTGCGAACGCTTCAGCGTATGGTCCGAAGCCACAGCACCGCCGAAGACCTGCTTCAGGAAACCTACCTGCGTGTCACCCGCGCGCTCTCCGAGCGAGCCATCGAGCACCTCGAACCCTTCCTCTTCCAGACCGCGCGTAATCTGGCACTGGATCATCTGCGCGCCAGACGCATTCACGCGCGGACCATCGTCGATGATGCGCCGATCAGCGATATCCATGATGTCGTCGCCCCCGACGCCGCGCTGGAGGATGCCGCCCACGCCAACCGGTTGCTGGAAAGCCTCAGCGCGAGCCTGGAAACCCTGACGCCGCGGCAGCAGAAAATCTTCACCCTCAGCCGGCTCCACGGCGCGAGTTATCTGGAGATCGCCAAACAGCTGGGGGTGTCCACCAGCACCGTGCAAAAAGAACTGAAGCTGATCATGACGGTCTGCCTGAGTGTGGCCGCGCGTCTGGATCACTGAGCTTCGCCCGTCAGAATCGTCAGCTGGTGCTACAGAGTGACGCTACACTGCCGCCCAAACCGTGGACCCGAGGACGCTGCTTGACGGACGCCCAATCACCCCGCCGCGCTCAAGCCGATGCGGCACGCGCCGAGACGATGGATCAAGCCCTGACCTGGCTGATCGAACTGGACATTGCCGATGCCGAAACGCATGGGCGCTTTCTGGAATGGCTCGACGCCGATCCTTCCCACCACGAAATATTCGCCAGCGCCGAGGCCGTGTGGCACTCGCAACCGGTGTTCGATGCCGCAGCACTGCTGGCCGCGCGGAAAAAAACATAGCGCCGGGTGATGTGCTGGCAAAGCAGCATGCAGTTGCTCAATACCTGATGCTCTGGCACTCACCCTAATTATTTTTACGCGATAGCCGCTGCCCGTACGTCTAGTCATAGCCAATGCAACTGATTCCTATTTGAATCATCTCGCAACAACTATGACGACCCGCACGACAGGGAGCGCTATCCATGCTGTCCAGTTTCAACCCCGCACCGCCCGCCTCGCCCAGAGCCACACACGACGTCGGTCTTTCGCTGCTGACCATCGCCATTTTCGCCGCAAGCCTGCACAGCCCCACCATCGCTGCCGCCGAGCAGGGTCATGCCTTGGAACTGGAGCAGATTACGGTCAGTGCCACGCGTCAGGCGCAGTCGGTGGATTCGGTGCCCGGAACGGTGACGGTGCAGGACCGCACGGCACTGGATCGGCGCAACGTCAACAGCATTCGCGATCTGGTACGCGACGAGCCCGGTGTCTCCGTGGGCGGAGCCGGCCAGCGGGCGGGCACCAGCGGCTATAACATCCGCGGCATCGACGGCGACCGCATCCTGACCCAGGTGGATGGCGTGGAAGTGCCGGACAATTTCTTCCAGGGCCCTTTCGCCAACACCCATCGCAATTATGTTGATCCGGAGATCATCAAGCGCGTCGAAATCCTGCGCGGACCTGCGTCGGCGTTGTATGGGAGCAGCGCCATTGGCGGCGCCGTGAGCTATTACACCCTCAATCCCGAGGACATCATCAAGCCGGGCAAGGATGTCGGCGCCCGCCTGAAGACCGGCTACAGTTCGGCGGACAACAGTTGGCTGAATTCGTCTACGGTTGCCGGCCGCGCGGGGGATGTCGACGGTTTGCTGCACGTCAGTCAGCGCAACGGCCACGAGACCGAGTCCTACGGTGAGCATGGCGGCACAGGGCTTTCACGTACGAAGGCGAACCCGGAAGACGCCCGCGCCACCAATGTGCTCGCCAAGCTGGGCTGGAACTACGGCGACAATGATCGTCTGGCGTTCACTTACGAGAAGTACAAGGACGACACCCATACCAATCAGAAAAGTGTGGTGGGCGGGCCTTTCATACCGGGCGTCGGTGCGTCAGGAATGTACCGAAGCCGCGAGGGCAACGACGTCATCACCCGAGAGCGCTTCGGACTGGAAAACACGTTCGCGCTGGACAGCGTGCTGGCCGACAACGCCAAGTGGAGCTTGAACTACCAGATTGCCAAGACCGATCAGAATACCTTCGAGCGTTACGTGCCCGGCAGTCGTGACGTCTGGCGCAGCCGCGACACCCATTACAAGGAACGCCAATGGATCCTCGACACACAGCTGGATAAGGCGTTCGACATCGGCGACACCCAGCACCTGCTGACCTACGGCACGACCCTCAAGCAACAGAAGATAACAGGGCTTCGGACAGGATCAGCCACCTGTGCGTCGGTCGTCGGAACCTGCCGCACCCTCGGTGCAGTCAGTGCCAGCGCGAACGACATCGTGGCACCCACCAACGACTTCCCGAACCCGACGATCACCACCTACGCGCTGTTCGCCCAGGATCAGATCAAATGGGGCGACTGGACCTTCATGCCCGGCGTCCGCTACGACTACACCACGCTCGAACCAGACGCCACAGATTCATTCCTCAAAAGCGTCAACCTGAAAAGCAAGAGCGAGTTCGACGACAGCACGAAAAAATGGCATCGCCTGTTACCCAAGCTGGGGCTGACGTATGCGTTCAACGACGCCTACACCTGGTACGGCCAGTACGCCGAGGGTTTCCGCACACCAAGCGCCAAGGCGTTGTATGGCCGGTTCGAGAACACCCGGGGCAATTACGTCGTGGAGCCCAATCCCGACTTGAAACCGGAGACGAGCAAGAGCTACGAAACCGGGCTGCGAGGTCACTTCGACGAAGGCACGTTTGATGTTGCTGCGTTCTACAACACATACCGCGACTTCATTAATGAGGACGCGGTGATTCCAGCCAACTCCACCACCACGACCTTCCAGTCCAACAACATCAAGCATGCCACGATCAAGGGCGTCGAGCTCAAGGGTCGTCTGAACCTGGACAGCTTCGGCGCACCCGAAGGCCTCTACACCCGAGGCTCGCTGGCCTATCTATACGGCCGCAACAATGACAACGGCCAACCCATCAACAGCATCAACCCGCTGACCGGCGTATTCGGGCTGGGTTATGACCAGAACACCTACGGCGGCTTGCTGAACTGGACCCTGGTCAAGCGCAAAACGCGGGTCGACACCCGCAGCTACTACGCGCCGGATGGCGCCACCCGCTTCAAGACGCCGGGCTTCGGTCTCGTTGATCTGACGGGTTATTACAAAGTCACCAATGACGTCACGGTCAGCGGCGGCCTGTACAACGTCGCGGACAAAAAATACTGGCTGTGGGACGACGTGCGCGGCTACGACAACGTCGGCGACGCAGGCGCCACCGCCCCCGCCAACCTCGACCGCCTGACTCAGCCAGGACGCAATTTCGCCGTCAACGTGGTGTGGGACATCTGAACGATTCCCGTTGCAGGAGCGTGATTTTTTACGCGCCTGCGACGTTCGTTCGTTTTGTTATCAAGCGCCTCATTTAACAAGGAAGACCCCATGACCGATAACTCGATTCGTCGTTCGCAACGACTGAACCAGATCACCCATGCCCCCCATGAACAACTGGACAAGGCGGTGAAAGCCAACGCGCCGTTCGAAACACTGGCCAGTTACAGCCGATTCCTCAGCGCGCAGTACCTTTTTCAGGAAGAGCTGAAAACGCTGTACACGCACCCACAGTTGATCGCGCTGATTGCCGACCTGCCCGATCGATGCCGCGCCGAACAGGCCAAGGCTGATTTGCTTGATCTTCAGGCTTGCATCCCCGGCCCTGTCGCCGGCGCCGTCGAGGAGCCCAGCCTTGCCGAGGCACTGGGCTGGCTGTTCGTCTCGGAGGGTTCGAAGCTGGGTGCTGCGTTTCTGATCAAACACGCCGTGGCCCTGGACCTCAGCGAGACCTTCGGCGCCCGCCATCTGGGAGAACCGTCGGGCGGTCGCGCCGAAGGCTGGAAGCGCTTTATCCGGGTCATTGACGATCTGCCGTTCAACGCTGAGCAGGAGCGCGCGATAGACCGCGGAGCAGTGGCGGCCTTCGAGCGTTTCAATGTGCTGCTGCAACACGCGTACGCTTCAGCGTCTGAAGCGGAACCCGCCTGACGCCGGGCCTTTTGCGCCCGGCACTGATAAGCTGAGCGCCTTTGCGGGACCTGAAAATCCCGCAACACCTGCTCACTCTGCATTACCGAGACCATGACCAGTACACCACCCGGCAGCAAACTGTCCCGCATCCTGTTTGGCATTCTCGCCTACGTGAGCCTGACGATCGGCATCATCGCGATTTTCATTCCGGGCCTGCCCACCACCGAATTCATTTTGCTGGCGGCATGGGCGGCGACGCGTAGCTCGCCGCGCCTGAGCGCGTGGCTCGAGAATCATCGGGTGTTCGGACCGATGCTGAGCAACTGGCGAAACGGCAAGATGATCGCGCGCAGGGCCAAGATCAGCGCCACGGTCACCATGCTGATTTGCGCGGTGATGATGCTGGTAGTACTGAAACATAATTGGTGGATCTATTTCGCGGTGGCCGGCATGGTGCTGGTCAATCTGTGGATCTGGTCACGGCCTGAGCCTTCGCGGGTTCAGCCGGAAAAGTGAGGTGTAGGACCGGCTTCAGCCGGGAAGAGGCCGGTTTGAACACCCTCTATTCTGAGGTGTGACGTCTGACGCCTCCCCGGCTAAAGCCAGTTCCACACACAGCGCGCAGCACATGAGCCTGAACCCGAGGCGGCCCCATGGGTCTGTCCCTCTAGGTCCAATCACTTTCTCAGGAGCCACCGCCATGTTCGAGCCAGGTCATCTGCACATCGTCCACCCCGCTCTGCAACCACACGACGTCGGCTACGACCTTCATATCCGCTACGAGGTCAGCCAGACTGATTCGGGGCCGGGCATGCAATTCAGGCTGGAAGGTGACATCAGTGGCCAGAGTGTCAACGAAACCTTTGAGCTGCCGAAGGACAAGGCGTACAACTTCGCCAGCGAAGCTTCCCGCAGACTTGAGAAGCATGGGCTGCCGAGAACCACCGACCTGCACGCGATGCACGGCGAGTACGACCAGATGTTCGAAGACATCCGTCACATGCTCGACATGAAATCCGGCGACTCGGTTAAGCCAGAGCATCTGGAATAGCCCGCTCGCTTCCACGGTCTCGGGATGGGCAATGAGATTACTGGCATAATCGCCCCCCTCATTCCCGCGAACCCTTCCTTTCCCCATGCGCATTCACGTCACGTTCATTGACCGCGTCGGCATCACCCAGGAAGTGCTGGCCATCCTCGGCGCGCGCAACCTGAACCTCGATGCCGTGGAAATGGTACCGCCCAACGTCTATATCGATGCACCGACGCTGAGCCATGACGTGCTTGAAGAACTCAAGGACCGGCTGTTTCGCGTGCGCGGTGTCGAAGCGATCACGGTGGTCGACATCCTCCCCGGCCAGCGCCGTCATCTGCAACTTGACGCCTTGCTGGCAGCGATGACCGACCCGGTGCTTGCCCTCGACAGCGCCGGCCATGTGCTGCTGGCAAACCCCGCACTGGTTGCGTTGTATGGCCGGGAGCCGGCGGGCGAATCGATTGGCGAGCTGTTTTCCGATGCGGGTCTGCAATCGGCGCTGCTGGAAAACGGCTTTCGTCTGCCGCTGCGGGAAGTCACGCTCAACGGCGAAGCGCTGCTGCTGGACGCTACCCCCATCACCGACGCGGGCGCGCTGCTGACCCTGTACCTGCCCAGCCGGATTGGCGAACGCCTGTCGGCACTGCACCACGATCACGCTGAAGGTTTCGACGCGCTGCTGGGGGATTCCGCGCCGATCCGCACCCTCAAGGCGAGGGCGCAACGGGTCGCTGCACTGGATGCGCCGCTGCTGATTCAGGGTGAAACCGGGACGGGCAAGGAGCTGGTGGCGCGGGCCTGTCATGCAGTGAGCGCGCGCAACGGGGCGCCTTTTCTTGCGCTGAACTGCGCGGCGTTGCCGGAGAACCTCGCTGAGAGTGAACTGTTCGGCTATGCCCCCGGCGCCTTTACCGGTGCCCAGCGCGGCGGCAAACCCGGCCTGATGGAGCTCGCCAACAAAGGCACGGTGTTCCTCGATGAGATTGGCGAAATGTCGCCGTACCTGCAGGCCAAATTGCTGCGCTTCCTCAATGACGGCAGCTTTCGGCGGGTCGGCGGCGACAAGGAAGTGCAGGTCAACGTGCGTATCCTCAGCGCAACCCACCGTGACTTGGAGAAAATGGTCGCCGAGGGCACCTTCCGCGAAGACCTGTTCTATCGCCTGAATGTGCTCAATCTGGACGTACCGCCGTTGCGTGAACGGGGTCAGGACATCCTGATGCTGGCACGCTATTTCATGGAGCAGGCCTGCACGCAGATTCAGCGACCGGTCTGCCGACTTGCGCCAACCACGTACCCAGCCCTGCTTGGCAATCGCTGGCCGGGCAACGTTCGTCAGTTGCAGAACGTGATCTTCCGCGCTGCCGCCATCTGTGACAGCTCGCTGGTCGACATCGGCGACCTGGACATCGCCGGTACGTCGGTGGCGAGGGGCCGTGATGGCGAAGTCGAAAGCCTCGAAGGGGCGGTCGAGGATTTCGAAAAGTCGCTGCTGGAAAAGCTCTACAGCCAGTATCCCTCGACGCGCCAATTGGCCGCGCGGCTGCAGACGTCACACACCGCAATCGCCCATCGGCTGCGCAAGTACGGGATCCCGGGCAAAAGCTAAAGAGCCCAAAGATGTTGGGAGTGAGCTTGCTCACGAAAGCGATATGTCAGCCGCTGGAGATTTAGCGCGTGAACGGGCCTCTTCGCGAGCAAGCTCGCTCCCACAAATCCGCGTACGTCCATAACATCCAAGGCATCACTACCGTAACGATACCGCAACACTGTATTGATAACATTCCACAGCGCAGACTCAGCGTCCTATAACGCCGCTGCGGCGGAATCCCGCTCTTGCCTCAAAGCTCCGTATCGATTTCGTTCCAGCAAGTGTCGAATTCCAAGCCACTTGAACCGCCACCGCCCAACGTTTACGCGCCCTTCTCGACCTTGGCCGCAAACTTGCTATGCACTCCTCCCATCACGCCCGGGCATAACGGGCGATTTACCATCTGGGGAGATTCCATGAGCGAGTTGCGTTTTACCGAAGACCACGAGTGGCTGCGCGCCGAAACTGACGGCAGCGTCACGGTCGGTATCACCGCCTTTGCGCAGGACGCACTGGGTGACGTGGTTTTCGTGCAACTGCCGGAGCTGCAGTCCTACGACAAGGGCGCGGAAGCGGCCACCGTCGAATCGGTCAAAGCCGCCAGCGGCGTGTACATGCCCCTCGATGGCGAACTCGTCGAAACCAATCCCGCGCTGGACGCCAACCCTGAACTGGTCAACGAAGACCCGCTCGGCCAAGGCTGGTTCTTTCGCTTTATTCCTTCCAATCCCGATGCTGTCGGCCAACTGCTGACCCAAGACGCCTATGATCGTCTGATCAAAGCCAACGCCGAAGCCTGAGGAGCGCGCAATGACTGACCGTATTGAATTGAGCACCGCCAACGAGTTCATCGCCCGCCACATCGGCCCGCGTGCCGCTGATGAAAAAGCCATGCTCACCACCCTGGGCTATGACTCCCTCGACGCGCTGACCGCCAGCGTCATCCCTGAATCCATCAAGGGCACCAGCGTTCTCGGCTTGTCCGCCGGGCAAAGCGAAGCCGACGCGCTCGCCGACATCAAAGCCATCGCCGGCAAGAACCAGCTGTTCAAAACCTACATCGGCCAGGGTTACTACAACACCCATACCCCGGCGCCGATCCTGCGCAACCTGCTGGAAAACCCGGCCTGGTACACGGCTTACACACCGTATCAGCCAGAAATTTCCCAAGGCCGTCTGGAGTCACTGCTGAACTTCCAGACTCTTATCAGCGACCTGACCGGCCTGCCGATCGCCAACGCCTCGCTGCTCGACGAAGCCACTGCCGCTGCCGAAGCCATGACCTTCTGCAAACGCCTGAGCAAGAACAAGAGCAGCAACAAGTTTTTCGCCTCCGCCCATTGCCACCCGCAAACCCTCGACGTGCTGCAAACCCGCGCCGAGCCGCTGGGCATTGAAGTGGTCGTTGCGGACGAAGCTCAACTGACCGACGTCAGCGAGTTCTTCGGCGCGCTGCTGCAATACCCTGCCAGCAACGGCGACGTCTTCGACTACCGCGAACTGGTCGAGCGCTTCCACACCGCCAACGGCCTGGTCGCCGTGGCCGCCGACCTGCTGGCCCTGACCCTGCTCACCCCACCGGGCGAGTTTGGCGCTGACGTGGCCATCGGTAGCGCGCAACGCTTCGGCGTGCCGCTGGGTTTCGGGGGTCCGCACGCGGCCTACTTCTCCACCCGAGACGCCTACAAGCGCGACATGCCCGGCCGACTGGTGGGTGTGTCCATCGACCGCTTCGGCAAGACCGCCCTGCGTCTGGCCATGCAAACCCGCGAGCAACACATCCGTCGCGAGAAGGCCACCAGCAACATCTGCACCGCGCAGGTGCTGCTCGCCAACATCGCCAGCATGTACGCCGTCTACCACGGCCCGCGCGGCCTGACCCGCATCGCCAACCGTGTGCATCACCTGACCGCGATTTTTGCCGAGGGCTTGAATCAGCTGGGCTTGAAGGCCGAGCAGTCGTTTTTCTTCGACAGTATCACCCTGAACACCGGCGCCAAAACGGCCGACCTGCACGCCAAGGCCCGCGCACACGAAATCAACCTGCGTGAAGTAGACGCCGAGCGTTTGGGCGTTTCGCTGGACGAAACCACCCAGCAAGCCGACGTCGAAGTGCTGTGGTCTCTCTTCGCTGCCGAAGGCCAGGCCCTGCCTGACTTCGCCGCGCTGGCGGACAGCGTGGAAGCGCGCCTGCCTGCCGAGCTGAAGCGCCAGTCGGCGATCCTCAGCCATCCGGTGTTCAACCGCTACCACTCTGAAACCGAGCTGATGCGCTACCTGCGTCGCCTGGCGGACAAGGACCTGGCGCTGGACCGCACGATGATCCCGCTGGGCTCGTGCACCATGAAGCTCAACGCCGCCAGCGAAATGATCCCGGTGACATGGGCCGAGTTCGGCAACCTGCACCCGTTCGCCCCGACCGAGCAAAGCGCCGGATACCAGCAACTGACCGACGAACTGGAAGCGATGCTCTGCGCCGCCACCGGTTATGACGCGATCTCCCTGCAGCCGAACGCTGGCTCCCAGGGCGAGTACGCGGGTCTGCTGGCGATCCGCGCTTACCACCAGAGCCGTGGCGATGAGCGTCGCGACATCTGCCTGATTCCATCATCGGCCCACGGCACCAACCCGGCGACCGCCAACATGGCCGGGATGCGCGTAGTCGTCACCGCCTGCGACGCCCGCGGCAACGTCGACATCGAAGACCTGCGCGCCAAGGCCATCGAGCACCGCGAGCACCTCGCCGCCCTGATGATCACCTACCCGTCGACCCACGGCGTGTTCGAAGAAGGCATCCGCGAAATCTGCGGCATCGTGCATGACAACGGCGGCCAGGTGTACATCGACGGCGCGAACATGAACGCCATGGTCGGCCTGTGTGCACCGGGCAAGTTTGGCGGTGACGTGTCCCACCTCAATCTGCACAAAACCTTCTGCATCCCCCACGGCGGCGGCGGCCCGGGCGTTGGCCCGATCGGCGTGAAATCCCACCTGGCGGCGTTCATGCCGGGTCACGCCCGAATGGACCGCAAGCAAGGCGCGGTCTGCGCGGCGCCGTTCGGCAGCGCGAGCATCTTGCCGATCACCTGGATGTACATCCGCATGATGGGCGGTGAAGGCCTCAAGCGCGCCTCGCAACTGGCGATCCTGAATGCCAACTACATTTCCCGTCGCCTGGAAGAGCACTACCCCGTGCTGTACACCGGCAGCAACGGCCTGGTCGCCCATGAATGCATTCTCGACCTGCGCCCGCTGAAGGAAACCAGCGGCATCAGCGTGGATGACGTCGCCAAGCGCCTGATCGACTTCGGCTTCCACGCGCCGACCATGTCTTTCCCGGTCGCAGGCACGTTGATGATCGAGCCGACCGAAAGCGAATCGAAAGAGGAGCTGGACCGCTTCTGCGACGCGATGATCAAGATCCGCGAAGAAATCCGCGCGGTCGAAAGCGGCGCGCTGGACAAGGACGACAACCCGCTGAAAAACGCGCCGCACACCGCCGCTGAACTGGTGGGCGAATGGAGCCATCCGTACAGCCGCGAGCAGGCCGTGTATCCGGTGGCGTCGTTGATCGAAGGCAAATACTGGCCACCGGTGGGCCGTGTCGACAACGTGTTCGGCGACCGCAACCTGGTCTGCTCCTGCCCGTCGATCGAAGACTACGCTTAACCAAGCCACGAGCTTCAAGCCGCAAGCTACAAGTGAAAGCCGCTCAGCTTTTACCTGCGGCTTGTAGCTTGCTGCTTGTTACTGCTTCACTTCCCGGAACCCCATCATGTCGCTGAGCGTATTTGACCTGTTCAAGATCGGCATTGGTCCCTCCAGCTCCCACACGGTGGGCCCAATGCGGGCGGCGGCGCGGTTTGCCGAAGGCTTGCAGCGCGATGGCCTGCTGGAAACCATCATCTGCGTCAAAGTCGAGCTTTACGGCTCACTGGGTGCTACCGGCAAAGGCCACGGCAGCGACAAGGCTGTGTTGCTGGGCCTGGAAGGTGAGCACCCGGACACCGTCGACACCGAAACCGTCGCGGCTCGCCTGCAGCAGATCCGCAGCACTGAACGCCTGAAACTGCTCGGCCGGCACAGCATCGAATTCATCGAAAAGCATCACCTGGCGATGATTCGCAAACCCTTGGCCTTCCACCCCAACGGCATGATTTTCCGTGCCTTCGATGCCTCCGGCCTACAGGTGCGCAGCCGCGAGTACTACTCCGTCGGCGGAGGGTTCGTGGTCGATGAGCAAGCCGCTGGCGCAGACCGCATCGTGGAAGACCAGACGCAGCTGCTATATCCCTTCAAAACCGCACGGGATCTGATGGCGCACTGCACCGCGAGCGGCCTTTCGATCAGCCAGGTCATGCTGGCCAACGAAGCCGCGTGGCGCCCCGAGGCCGAAACCCGTCAGGGCCTGCTGCACATCTGGCAGGTCATGCAGGACTGCGTCGAAGCGGGTTGCCGCAACGAAGGCATCTTGCCGGGCGGCCTGAAGGTCAAGCGGCGTGCGGCAGCACTGCATCGTCAACTGTGCAAAAACCCGGAAGCCGCGCTGCGTGATGCCTTGTCGGTGCTCGACTGGGTCAATCTGTACGCGCTGGCGGTCAACGAAGAAAACGCCAACGGCGGCCGTGTGGTCACCGCGCCCACCAACGGCGCGGCCGGCATTATCCCGGCGGTGCTGCATTACTACATGCGCTTCATCACCGGGGCCAACGAAGACGGCGTCGTGCGTTTCCTGCTCACGGCGGCGGCGATCGGCATTCTCTACAAAGAGAACGCGTCGATCTCCGGCGCCGAAGTCGGTTGTCAGGGCGAAGTCGGCGTGGCCTGCTCCATGGCCGCCGGCGCACTGTGCGAAGTCTTGGGCGGCAACGTTCAACAAGTGGAAAACGCCGCTGAAATCGGCATGGAGCACAATCTCGGCCTGACCTGCGACCCCATCGGCGGCCTGGTTCAAGTGCCGTGCATCGAGCGCAATGCAATGGGTTCGGTGAAGGCCATCAACGCAGTGCGCATGGCCTTGCGCGGCGACGGCCAGCATTTTGTCTCGCTGGATAAAGTGATCCGCACCATGCGCCAGACCGGCGCCGACATGAAAAGCAAATACAAGGAAACAGCCCGTGGCGGGCTGGCCGTGAACATCATCGAATGCTGACATCAGCCCCCATTCATAGGGTTCCCTGCCCTTCGCGGGTACCCCGGAACCGCTTTCAAGGAGTGACCCCATGACCACCGAATTGCTGAAGACCCCGCTCAACGCCCTGCACCGTGAACTCGGCGCGAAAATGGTCGAGTTCGCCGGCTACGACATGCCCGTTCAGTACCCCGCCGGCGTCATGAAAGAACACCTGCACACCCGCGATCAGGCCGGCCTGTTCGACGTTTCGCACATGGGTCAGATCCTCTTGAGCGGCGCGAACGCAGCGAAGGCGCTGGAAACCCTGGTGCCGGTGGACATCATCGACCTGCCGGTCGGCATGCAGCGCTACGCCATGTTCACCAACGAAAACGGCGGCATTCTCGACGACTTGATGGTCGCCAATCTGGGTAACGATCAGCTCATGCTGGTGGTTAACGCCGCCTGCAAGAACCAAGACCTGGCGCACCTGCAGCAGCACATTGGCAGCCAGTGCGATATCACGCCGCTGTTCGACGAACGTGCATTGCTCGCGCTGCAAGGTCCGCAGGCCGTTACCGCACTGGCGCGGCTGGCCCCGGACGTCGCGAAAATGACCTTCATGCAGTACACCTCGACCAAGATCGACGGCATTGACTGCTACGTCAGCCGCTCGGGCTACACCGGTGAAGACGGTTACGAGATTTCGGTACCGGCGGACCACGCAGAATCCCTGGCGCGTCGTCTGCTCGCGGAGCCGGAAGTGGCGCCGATTGGCCTGGGCGCGCGGGACTCGCTGCGACTGGAGGCCGGCCTTTGCCTCTACGGCCACGACATGAATACCGAAACCACGCCGATCGAAGCCAGCCTGCTGTGGGCGATGTCCAAGGTGCGTCGCGCCGACGGTGCGCGTGCCGGCGGTTTCCCCGGTGCCGACTCGATCTTCGCCCAGCACCAAAGCGGTGCGGCGCACAAACGTGTAGGCCTGTTGCCACAAGAGCGTACGCCGGTGCGTGAAGGCGCTGAAATCGTCGACGCCGAGGGGACGACCATCGGGACGGTCTGCAGCGGCGGCTTTGGCCCGACCCTGAGCGCGCCGTTGGCAATGGGTTATGTCGACGCCCGTTTCACCGCGCTGGAAACACCTGTCTGGGCAATCGTCCGCGGCAAGAAAGTCCCCATGCAGGTGACGAAAATGCCTTTCGTTCCGGCACGTTACTTCCGCGGCTAAGTAACATCGTCAAAAAATGCGGCACCGCAACAGTGCATTAAACTGTGCGGATGCCGCAGTCCGGCGCCAGCGTTAAGTGCATTAAAACTGTCAAAATATTGAACTTCGATAACCCTCTAAACATTAAAAACTATCGATCTTGCGAACGTGGTTAATGTTTTTAAAAAACCCGAAAACCCCTATGAATACTGGCCCAAACGGGGCTTGTTTTTTCGCCGAGAGTTAGCGTAGAGTTTCTCGACTGTGTTTGCATGGGTCGCTGGGATCGTGACCCGGGCAGTAGCGCCAAAAGCAATGCTACATCCCGTTCTACGTTTCTTCTTCCTGCAACCAGCCCCAGTACTCTTTCATGTGAAAGAGACTGTCATTAATTTAATGCTTCAAGGAATAAGAAAATGTCTACACGTCAGAGCGGCACCGTTAAGTGGTTTAACGATGAAAAGGGTTTCGGTTTTATCACCCCTGAAAGCGGTCCGGATCTGTTCGTCCACTTCCGCGCTATTCAAGGCAACGGCTTCAAAAGCCTGAAAGAAGGCCAGAAAGTGACGTTCGTCGCGGTGCAGGGCCAAAAAGGCATGCAGGCTGACGAAGTACAAGCCGAGGCCTGATCAGCCGACGCAAAAAGCCCCTGATGGCCAACATCAGGGGCTTTTTTGTGCCTGCGATTCCGTAAACTGCCCGCCTCCGATTAAACGAGCGCCGCCATGATCCGACACGTTTTAAGCCCCCAGGGCGAATTTCCTCCCGTGGGATTGGGCCGGCGCATGGCTGCGATCAGCTACGACGCACTGCTGTGTGTGGCACTGATGATAGTCACCGCCTTTCTCTACAAACTGGTCTGGATGGGGATTGTCGGCGAAACCAGACTGCGCCAGCTCTCCGAGTCGGGCGCGCTCGACGCCGACCCGTTGCTGTCCTCGATTCTGCTGATCACGCTGTTCGGCTTCTTTGCCCATTTCTGGACACGCGCGGGCCAAACCCTCGGCATGCAGGTCTGGGGAATACGCGTGCAGAACGCCGACGGAACGGCCATCGGCCTGTGGCAGGCGCTGCTGCGCTTCATCGTCGCCATCGCATCGTGGCTGTGCGTCGGGCTAGGCTTCTTCTGGAGCCTGTTCGACAAACAGAAACGCTGCTGGCATGACCTGTATTCCGAGACGCAATTGGTGCGAGTGCCCAGAATCAGAAAATGAACCTCGGTAGGCCGCCCACAAAAAAGCCGACCCTGGGGTCGGCTTTTCATACTCAGCAGGTATCAGCCCGCGCGACGCAGCAACCAGATGCCCGCCAGGGCGCACACACCCGCCGGCACCAGCACGGCGAAGAGTGGCGAGAAACCGAATACGAGGCTCGACGGGCCCAGCAGATCCTGAGCGATGCGGAAGGTGAAGCCCACCAGCACGCCCGTGAACACACGCTGCCCCAGCGTCACCGAGCGCAACGGCCCGAAGATGAAGGAGATCGCCATCAGCACCAGCGCCACCGTCACAAGCGGCTGAAGAATCTTGGTGTAGAACGCCAGCCAGTAACGACCGTTGTTCAGCCCCTGATCGGCGAGATAACGCGCATAGCCGTAAAGCCCGGTCATCGACAGTGACTCAGGCGGCAGCACGACAGTGCTCAGCAACTGCGGGCTCAACGCAACGTTCCAGCGCTCTTCAGGGGCGGTGACCACTTCGGTGCGACCGTCGTGGAAGACCGTCGTGGTGACGTCTTTCAGCAGCCAGTAATCGGTCTTGAAGTTGGCCTGCTTGGCGAAGCTCGACGTCAGCATGTGGCGCTGGTCGTCGAAATGGTAACGGGTGACGCCATACAAAAGGCCGTTCGGCTGCACCGTGTTGATGTGGATGAACTCCTCACCCTGACGGTGCCACAGGCCGTGCCTGGCGCTCTGCGCGTCGCCGGTGCCTTGGGCCAGCGAACGTGCGGCCTGGGCCGAGGCTTCGGTCACCGGCGCGACGTATTCGCCGATCAACAACCCGGCCACCATTAACACCAGCATGGGCTTCATGACCGCCCAGACGATACGGCCGATGGACACACCGGCGGCCCGCATGATGGTCAGTTCGCTGCTGCTGGCCAGTGCGCCGAGACCGATCAGGCAACCGATCAGCGCGGCCATCGGCAGCATGTCGTAGAGCCGGCGCGGCGCGGTCATCAACACGAAACTGCCAGCGTCCCAGAAGGTGTAGGTGTCGCTGATGTCAGCCATCTCGTCGATGAAGGCAAACAGCGACGCCAGTCCGAGGATGATCCCCAGTACCGCAAGGATCGCCATGAACACGCTTTTGCCGATGTAGCGATCGAGCTTAACCATGAGCCACCCCCGACACGCTGCGGCGACTCGCAAGCTTCAGGCGCAGAGGCTCCCAGTAGAGCAGCGCCAGTCCGATGGAGAGGAACAGTGCATGCACCCACCACAGGCCGAGCCCCATCGGGATCTTGCCCTTCTCCAGCGCACCGCGCGCAGCAATCAGGATGGTGAGATAAGCCATATAAAGAAGAATCGCCGGAAGAAGCTTGAGGAAGCGGCCCTGGCGCGGGTTGACCCGGGCCAGCGGCACCGCCATCAGCGTCACGATGAACACCAGAATCGGCAGCGAAACCCGCCATTGCAGCTCGGCACGGTTGCGCAGGCTGTCTTCGCCGGTCAGCAGTTCGCTGGTGGAGATGGCGTCGCGGTCGGTGACCTCATCGCTGATGTCCGGCTTGGGCAGCAAGGCGCCGTAGGTGTCGTATTTGATGGCGCGGTAATCGGCCTGACCGGGGTTGCCGTCGTAGCGATAGCCATTGTCCAGAATCAGGTAGCGCGTGCCATCGGGCTTGATTTCCTGCCGGCCTTTTTCCGCCACCAGCACGGTGATGCCGTGGTCTTTCTTCTCGTCGAGTTTCTTTTCGGAGATGAACACGCCACCCAGGTTGATGCGGTCGTCGCTCATGGTTTCGGTGTAGGTCACGCGGCTGCCGTCACGCAGCAGCTGGAAGCGACCCGGCACGAGCGTGTCGAATTCGGTCATCGCGTCCTGCTTGTTGATCAGCAGCTGGAACTGGGTCGCGCCCTGGGGGGCGAGGCTGAAGCTGAGCCAGGCCACCAGCAGTGACACCAGCGCAGCCGGCGCCAGGGTGATCAGCAACAGACGTTGCTGGCTCATGCCGGTGGCGGCCAGTACGGTCATTTCGCTTTCGAGGTACAACCGGCCGTACGCCAGGAGAATTCCCAGGAATAACCCCAGCGGGAGGATCAGCTGCAGGAAGCCCGGCAGACGGAAACCCATGATCAGAAACAGCACACCCGGATCGAGTGCACCCGATGCAGCCTGGGCCAGGTATTTGATGAAGCGGCCACTCATGATGATTACCAGCAGCACAGCACTGACAGCGCTCAGGGTAACCAGCACTTCTCGGGACAGGTAACGGAAGACAATCAAACCAGACACTCCAGGGTTGTCACGCTAAGGCGGCATGACAATGAAATGGATCAGCCATGATGCGCGCGACGGCGAACCACCAAAAAAATATGCGGCATTATCCTGTGATTGGGTGTGTCTGTCACTGCGCGCGCGGGATACTTCTGTAACCGGCACACCGGCGCACCCGGACGGGGTTGTCATCCATTGGCTCGCAGGGTCAAACTGCGGGCCTTGCCGCAGGCATGCCGGTGTAAATACCTCTGCGCCGCTGCCGAGCCGTGTGCTCAAGTGCGATAACTCACAGTTTATTCGGGGACCCCGACATGGAATTGGTTGTTAAAAGCGTCAGTGCAGAAACCTTGAAGACCGCCACACTGGTGGTCGCTGTCGGTGAAGGCCGCACGCTGAGCGACACCGCGAGCACCCTCGACACCCTGAGCGGCGGCGCCATCAGCGCTGTCCTCAAACGCGGCGACCTGTCGGGCAAGATCGGCCAGAGCCTGTTGCTGCACAGCCTGCCCAACCTGAAAGCCGAACGCGTACTGCTGGTCGGTTCGGGTAAAGAGCCGGAATTGAACGATCGTCAGTTCCGCAAAATCATCAGCGGCGCACTCAGCACCCTGAAAAGCCTGGGTGGCGTTGATGCCGGTTTCGACCTTGACCAACTGAACGTCAAGAATCGCGATGTTTATGGCAAGAACCGCCTGCTGGTCGAAACCCTGGCCGATGGCGAATACGTCTTCGATCGCTTCAAGAGCCAGAAAGTCGATCCTCGCGCCCTGAAAAAAATCACCCTGCTGACCGCCAAAGCCAACGTCGCCGACGTTGAACGTGCGGCCAAACACGCACAGGCCATCGCTGCCGGCATGGCGGTGACCCGCGACCTGGGCAACATGCCGCCGAACATCTGCCACCCGACCTATCTGGGCGAGCAGGCCAAGGCGATGGGCAAAGCCAACAAGGGCCTCAAGGTCGAGATCTTCGATGAAAAAGACATCGAAAAGCTGGGCATGGGCTCGTTCCTGGCGGTCGGTCAAGGCAGCGCTCAGCCGCCACGCCTGATCGTCATGCAGTACTCCAACGGCAAGAAAAGCGAAAAGCCTTTCGTGCTCGTCGGCAAGGGCATCACCTTTGACACCGGCGGGATCAGCCTCAAGCCGGGCCTGGGCATGGACGAAATGAAGTTCGACATGTGCGGCGCGGCGAGCGTGTTCGGCACGTTGAACGCCGTGCTCGAACTGCAACTGCCGATCAACCTGGTGTGCATCGTCGCGGCAGCTGAAAACATGCCGAGCGGCAACGCAACCCGCCCGGGTGACATCGTCAAGACCATGAGCGGCCAGACCGTCGAGATCCTCAACACCGACGCCGAAGGCCGTCTGGTGCTGTGCGACGCGCTGACCTACGCCGAACGCTTCAAGCCACAGGCCGTTATCGACATCGCCACGCTGACCGGTGCTTGCGTCGTCGCGCTGGGCGGTCACACCTCGGGCTTGCTGGGCAACAGCGACGCCTTGATCAGCCAAGTGCTGGAAGCCGGCAAACGCGCCGACGACCGTGCCTGGCAACTGCCGTTGTTCGATGAGTACCAGGAGCAGCTGGACAGCCCGTTTGCCGACATCGCCAACATCGGCGGCCCGAAGGCCGGCACCATCACCGCGGCCTGCTTCCTCTCGCGCTTCGCCAAAGCCTACGAGTGGGCGCACCTGGACATCGCCGGCACGGCATGGCTGAGCGGCGGCAAGGACAAGGGCGCAACGGGCCGTCCGGTTCCGCTGCTGACCCAATACCTGATCGACCGCGCCGGCGTTTAAGCCGCTGCCAACGCGCTGGCCTCCCCGGTCGGCGCGTTCAGCGTTCTGGAATCACCCATGACCCAAGTCGATTTCTACATTCTGCCGAGTGCCGACCCTGTCGCGCGCCTGGACTTCGCCTGCAAACTCACCGACAAGGCCTGGCGCCTCGGCCATCGGGTGTACCTGCATTGCAGCGATGCCGGGCAACGCGAGGAGCTGGACGCCCGACTGTGGCGCTTCCGGGGCGAAGCGTTCGTGCCCCATGGCTCGGTCGAGGACGATCAGGACGCTCCGGTGGCGCTGGGTATCGGCAGCGACCCCGGCCAACATCAGGATCTGCTGGTCAATCTTGACCTGCGCATCCCGGAATTCTTCAAACGATTCGCGCGTGTCGCCGAGATCGTTGTCGAGGACCCAGCCATCCGCCTCGCGGCACGCGAGAGTTTTCGCTTCTACCGCGAACAGGGCTATCCTCTGCAAGATCACCGGCTGCAGCGTCTTTGAGCACACGATGGATAATTCAAAACACCTGAAAGATTCAGCGCACCTGCTGGATGACCTCGAATCGATCCGCCAGCTGTTGGGCGATGACCCGGCCCAGCCTCCCCTGCTGACCGAGTCCGTGCACAGCGACGAGCAGATCCCGCTGCTGTTCGACGTGGTTACCGGCCAAGTCGTGACGCTTGATGAGCACGAAGCCGATCTCAATGACATTCCCCTGCTCACGCCCGAGCCGGTCGCGGCGGTTACACCTGCCGCACCTGCGGCCAACACGTCGACCTCCAAGGCGCCGAACGCTGACGCGCTGCTGCACCTGGATGGGGAACTGCGTGCCGCTGCGCAGTTGATCATGCAAGACGTGATCGACGACTTCGCCCCACACATCGAGAACGAGATCAAACGCCGTCTGGATGCGCGGATGGAAAGGCTGCTGAGTCAATACAACAGCTGAACCTGTCCTCTTTCCGACCCGGGATCGCGGGTAAGCGCAGTCCTACAGGTGCCCGCGACGATTCCGGGCATCACCGCTCGTAGCACCCGACCTAGCGCTTGTAGCTTGACGCCGCCTTGAAAAGCTATACTCGTCGGCTTTTCCGACTCAAAGCAGATCAGGTTCCCGCCTCGCATGGACAAGACCTACCAGCCGCACGCCATCGAAACTTCCTGGTACCAGACCTGGGAGTCCGAAAACTATTTCGCTCCGCAAGGCGCGGGCGACTCGTACACCATCATGATTCCGCCGCCGAACGTCACCGGCAGCCTGCACATGGGCCACGGTTTCAATAACGCGATCATGGACGCCCTGATCCGCTTCCGCCGCATGCAGGGTCGCAACACCCTGTGGCAGCCGGGCACCGACCACGCCGGTATCGCCACGCAGATGCTGGTGGAGCGCCAGCTCGAAGCTTTGGGCCAGAGCCGTCACGATCTGGGTCGCGACAAATTTCTCGAAAAAGTCTGGGAGTGGAAGGATCAGTCCGGTGGCAACATCAGCCGCCAGATCCGTCGCCTGGGCTCGTCGGTCGACTGGAGCCGCGAGCGCTTCACGATGGACGACGGCTTGTCCGAAGCCGTTAAGGAAGCCTTCGTGCGCCTGCATGAAGACGGCCTGATCTACCGTGGCAAACGGCTGGTCAACTGGGACACCAAGCTGCACACCGCAATCTCCGACCTCGAAGTGGAAAACCACGACGAGAAAGGCCACCTGTGGAACCTGCGCTACCCGTTGGCCGATGGCGCAAAGACCGCTGAAGGTCTGGACTATCTGATCGTCGCGACAACCCGCCCGGAAACCATGCTCGGTGATGCGGCCGTTGCCGTGAACCCGAACGATGAGCGCTACAAGGCGCTGATCGGCCAGTTCGTTGAGCTGCCGCTGGTAGGCCGTCGCATTCCGATCATCGCGGACGACTATTGCGACCCTGAGTTCGGCACCGGCTGCGTGAAGATCACCCCGGCCCACGACTTCAACGACTACGACGTCGGCAAGCGACACAACCTGCCGCTGCTGAACATCTTCGACAAGAACGCTGCCGTTCTGCCCGCTGCCCAGGTATTCAACCTCGACGGCACGCTGAACGACACCGTCGATGGCACCCTCCCCGCCGAATACGCCGGCCTCGACCGCTTCGAAGCGCGCAAGCAGATCGTGGCTGCGTTCGACGCCGCCGGCCTTTTGGTCAGCGTCGACGACCACGCCTTGAAAGTACCGAAGGGCGACCGCTCCGGGACCATCATCGAGCCGTGGCTGACGGATCAGTGGTACGTGTCGACCAAGCCGCTGGCCGAACCTGCCATCGCCGCCGTTGAAGATGGCCGCATCGCCTTCGTGCCCAAGCAATACGAAAACATGTACTTCTCCTGGATGCGCGACATTCAGGACTGGTGCATCAGCCGTCAGCTCTGGTGGGGCCACCGCATTCCGGCCTGGTACGACGAGTCCGGCAAGGTCTACGTCGGCCGCGACGAAGCCGAAGTCCGCGCCAAGCACAACCTCGGTCCTGATGTTGCCCTGCAGCAGGACAACGACGTGCTCGACACCTGGTTCAGTTCCGGCCTGTGGACGTTCTCCACCCTGGGCTGGCCGGAGCAGACCGATTTCCTGAAAACCTTCCACCCGACCGATGTACTGGTTACCGGTTTCGACATCATTTTCTTCTGGGTCGCCCGGATGATCATGCTCACCATGCACTTGGTGAAGAACGAAGACGGCACGGCGCAGGTGCCGTTCAAGACCGTGTACGTTCACGGTCTGGTGCGAGATGGCCAAGGCCAGAAGATGTCCAAGTCCAAGGGCAACGTCCTTGATCCCCTGGACATCATCGACGGCATCGAGCTTGAAGCCCTGGTGCAGAAACGCACCTCCGGCATGATGCAGCCCAAGCTGGCCAAGAAGATCGAGAAGCAGACCCGCGACGAATTCGCCGACGGCATCGCCAGCTACGGCACCGATGCCCTGCGCTTCACCTTCTGCTCGCTGGCTTCCACGGGCCGTGACATCAAGTTCGACATGGGCCGCGTCGAAGGCTATCGCAACTTCTGCAACAAAATCTGGAACGCCGCGCGCTACGTCCTCGACAAGGGCGAGGACTGCGGTCAGAACGGCGAGGCGTTCGAGCTCTCGCTGCCGGATCGCTGGATCATCTCGCAGCTGCAACGCACTGAAGCCGAAGTAACCCGCCAGCTGGATCAGTTCCGTTTCGACCTCGCGGCGCAGGCGCTGTACGAGTTCATCTGGAACCAGTATTGCGACTGGTACCTGGAGCTGTCCAAGCCGGTTCTGTGGGACGAGACGGCGCCGATCGAGCGTCAGCGCGGCACCCGTCGCACGTTGGTGCGCGTGCTGGAAGTCGCACTGCGCCTGGCGCATCCGTTCATGCCCTTCATCACCGAAGAAATCTGGCAGCGCCTCGCGCCGCTGGCGGGCGTTGAAGGCAAGACCATCATGCTGCAACCATGGCCGGTGGCGAATGAAGCGCGCATCGACGTCGCAGCAGAAGGCGACATCGAGTGGCTCAAGAGCCTGATGCTCGGCGTGCGCAATATCCGTGGCGAAATGAACATCGGCCCGGGCAAGCCGCTGCAGCTGTTCCTCAAGAACGTCAGCGCCGAAGACCAACGCCGCCTGAACGAGAACGAGCACCTGCTGAAGAAGCTGGCCAAGCTTGAATCGTTCACCGTGCTGGAAGCCGGCGCTGAGGCACCCCTGTCGGCGACCGCACTGGTCGGTGAGATGGAAGTGCTGGTACCGATGGCCGGCCTGATCGACAAGGACGCCGAACTGGCGCGTCTGGACAAGGAAATCCAGCGTCTGCAGGGTGAAGTGCAGCGGGTGGGCGGCAAGCTGTCCAATGCCGCGTTCGTCGACAAGGCGCCGCCTGAGGTGATCGCCAAGGAACGCGCGAAGATGGCCGAAGCGGAACAGGCGCTGGGCAAACTGGCAGAGCAGCACGCGCGGATCGCGAGCCTGTAATCCGATCAGATCAGCCGGCCTGAATTGCAGGCCGGTTGACGACCATGACCCCTGTAGGAGTGAGCGTGCTCGCGATATCGGTCTATCAGCAACCCAACCGTTGACTGACACACGATGATCGCGAGCAAGCTCACGCCTACAGGGGTTGTGCTTTCATGAGAATGCATCACCGATGACCAGCCCCGACGCCCCCAAACCGCCACGCAATCCCCCGCGCAAGAAAGCCAAACCTGCTCAACAGGCCAAGCCTTCCACGCCACGCGAGAAAGCCACTCTGCACCCGCGCAACCGCCATCAAGGCCATTACGACTTTCCGCGCCTGATCAAAAGCAGCCCCGAACTGGGCACATTTGTGATCCTCAACCCCTATGGCAAAGAAAGCATCGATTTTGCCAACCCGGCAGCCGTGAGGGTGTTCAACCGCGCCTTGCTTAAAGCGTTCTACGGCATTGCCCATTGGGATATTCCGGCGGACTACCTTTGCCCGCCAATCCCGGGACGGGCGGACTACCTGCACTTTCTCGCGGATCTGCTGGCGGAACGCAACGACGGGGTCATCCCGCGCGGGGCGTCCGTCACTGCGCTGGACATTGGCACCGGCGCCAACTGCATCTACCCGCTGATCGGTCAGGGCGAGTACGGCTGGTCGTTCCTGGGCTCGGACATCGACAAGGTCGCCCTTGCCTCGGCAACGACCATCGTCAAAGCCAATGGCTTGAGCAAGAGCATCAGCTTTCGGCATCAGACTGACCAAAAGCACATCCTGACCCACTTGCTGCAGCCCGATGAGCGCTTCGACATCAGCGTGTGTAACCCACCCTTCCACGCCTCGGCTGCGGAAGCGTTGAGCGGCAGCCAGCGCAAATGGCGAGCCCTTGGCAAGGCAGACCCCAAACGCAAATTGCCGGTGCTGAATTTCGGCGGTCAGGCGGCGGAGTTGTGGTGCGAAGGGGGCGAGGCGCGCTTTGTGACGCAGTTGATCAGCGAAAGTGCGCACGTCGCGAAACAGGTGCTGTGGTTCAGCACGCTGGTGTCCAAAGCGTCGAATCTGCCGCTGATTCAGAGCGCGCTGAAAAAAGCCGGTGCGGTCGAAAGCCAGACGGTCGAAATGGGGCAAGGGCAGAAACAGAGTCGCTTCGTTGCCTGGACCTTCCAGGACAAGCCGCAGCAAGCCGCCTGGCGGGCAATGCGTTGGGTTTCACCGCGCTAGGTCGCCCCGACGACCGAAGCGATAACCGAATCGCAGGCACAAAAAAACCGTGTCCGGATCGCTCCGTCACACGGTTTCCTCAACCAAGCAGCGTTTTCGCTTACTTGTTGACCGAGTCAGTCAGTACTTTGGCTGGTACGAACTTGACCACTTTCTTGGCGGCGATTTCGATGGCTGCGCCAGTCGAAGGGTTGCGGCCAGTGCGTGCTGGACGCTCGGTGACTTTCAGTTTGCCGATGCCTGGCAGAGTGATTTCACTACCGTTTTCCAGTTGGTCAGCGACGATTTGACCCAATTGGTCGAGAGCGTTGCGCGCGGTGGTTTTCGGCGCGTCGATTGCTTCTGCGATATCGGCGATCAATTGGTCTTTAGTCAGAGCCATGGTGGTGTTCCTTCCCTATCAAATTCGAATGGTTTGCAGAGTGTGGTACAGACGCGAAATGTAGATACTGTAAACGGCCTTTGGTTCGGCCGAACGCCCACAAACTGCACGCCTGGCGCGCTTGGGCGCTCAGGACCGGGCAAAACTAGCACAGCGCAACGCAAATATCCGCCCCTACCTACCCATTTGGTCAGCTTTATCGCCCGAGAGGCGTAAAAAAGTCATATTAATGGGCTCAGGTCAGCGTTTTCGGCCCTTCCAGAGCGTTCCGCACCCCGTCTGCGGTACACTTGCCGACTTTCGCACGGGCCTGGTCTGGTCCCGTTCAGTTCCACTTCAGCCGCCGAGAATTCCATGCCGATCCGTCACGCCATCGTCCACCTGATCGACAAAAAACCTGACGGCACGCCCGCCGTGCTCCATGCCCGGGACTCGGAACTCGCCGAATCCCAGGCCATCGAGAACATGCTGGCGGACCTCAACGAGAGCTACAACGCCAAACAAGGCAAGGCGTGGGGGCTGTTTCATGCCGAGTCCGGCGCGCACCCGTTCAGTGGCTGGCTGAAGGAGTATCTCGATCAGGGCAAGGATTTCACGCAATTCAGCCGTATCGCGGTCGAGCATCTACAGAAGCTGATGGAAGAATCGAACCTGTCGGTCGGCGGCCACGTGCTGTTCGCGCACTATCAACAAGGCATGACCGAATACCTGGCGATCGCCCTGCTGCACCACAGCGAAGGCGTGGCCGTGAACGAGGCGCTGGACGTGACGCCTTCCCGGCATCTGGATCTGGGCCAACTGCACCTTGCGGCCCGCATCAATATTTCCGAGTGGCAGAACAACAAGGCGTCCAAGCAGTACATCTCGTTTATCAAAGGCAAGAACGGCAAGAAGGTTTCCGAGTACTTCCGCGACTTCATCGGTTGTCAGGAAGGCGTCGACGGACCGGGCGAGACCCGCACCCTGCTCAAGGCTTTCAGTGATTTTGTCGAGAGCGAAGACCTGCCGGAAGAATCGACCCGCGAGAAAACCAAGGCGCTGGTCGACTACGCGAGCAGCCAGAGCAAAATGGGCGAGCCCATCGCCCTGGAAGAGTTGTCTGGCCTGATCGACGAGGATCGCCCGCGGGCTTTCTACGATCACATCCGCAACAAGGATTACGGCCTGTCGCCCGAGATTCCGGCGGATAAGCGCACGCTGAACCAGTTCCGTCGCTTCACTGGCCGCGCCGAAGGTCTGTCGATCAGCTTTGAAGCGCACCTGCTGGGCGACAAGATCGAGTATGACGAAGAGAAAGGCACGCTGATCATCAAAGGGCTGCCCACTCAGTTGACCGATCAGCTCAAACGCCGCTGACCCCTGCCAAGGAGCCGAGACCCGCATGTTCGTTCGTACCCTGAAGAAGTGCTTGCTCGTCATGCTGGTGGTGGTCGTCTACCAGAACTGGGGCAAAATCGAAAACCTGGTTCACCCCTCCTCCGCGTTGTCGGAGCAGGCGCAGGCCAATGCGAAGGTGACGTTGTACGCCACGGACTGGTGTGGCTACTGCAAACAGACCCGGCGCTTTCTCGACAGCCAGGGCATTCGCTACACCGAGTACGATATCGAGAAAGACGCCGCAGGGCGCAAAGCCTACGAAGCACTGGGTGGCCGCGGCATTCCCCTGATCGACGTGAATGGCACGTTGATCAGGGGGTTTAGCGAAGAGCAGATTCTGGCGGCGTTGAAGTAGGGGCCAGGCTGAATCGGGCGTCTGCGCCAGTCTACTGATATCTCAGTCCTGAAAGACGTTGGGAAGCCGATACAGCGCCTCATTTTAATACGCTTCCCACATAGGCCCTCCAGCGACAGCGGCAATCGCCGTTCGCTATAACATTCAAGCTGAATACTCTCGCCAGCGCCGCAATCGTTAGTTTATTTCGCGATGTAAAGCCCACGCCTATAACCCTGCCGCTGCCACAAACACGCAACGTCGAAATCAACAACCTTACTTGTAATCGCCAATAGCGATTAAAAGGCAGCTCACGGAAACTAACCCTCCTGTCAGCGGGCATTCGGTCTTAAATGACAGATTTGACAAACATCCGAAAGATTACTTAATTCAAATAAATCTTACTCTGATGGATCAGACGTCATGAAGACTCTTCCCGGCGCACTCGCCTTGCTTTTATCTTTTTTAGTGGGTTGCAGTACCGCCGTGCGTCAAGCCGACACCCCTGAAGCCAACGTCTCTCAAACCAACGTCCCTGCGACGAGAAGTGTGGCGCCTCGTGTGGCTAGCACCTATATCTACAATCCCCCCCTTGCGCCATCGGTGGGCTTGCCTCTACTGAATAAAAACTACAATGACAACTCAACAGCGTGCAGCGGAAACCAGCCGTTATTTCGATGCTCAGGCGTGTTTTTAAGAACTGTCGATAACGGCAACTTCGACCCCTGGACTGCCAGCGCGAGTGCCAATGCGCTCGGTTCCTCATCCTTCACCTGGCTGAGGCACGACCTGAGTACCAAAACCCTTTATCACCGCGCCGGATACATCCGGATGAACCCCGACGACATCAATAAGTATTACTCCGACGGACAGGCCAACTGGTCCGGCGTCAATTGCCTTTATCCTTTTGACGCCTACACGGTCAGAAAACCCCGAAACTATAACGGGTGTGACTTTGAGCGCGCACCGGGTACACCCGGCACCCCCAACCCAGCCCATTACATTGTATGGGGCTCATGCGACAACAAACTCGGCTATACCACCGCTGCCCAATGGAATGCTCACTATCAAAGCAACGGCCAAACTGAGTATTCGCAGTGTTCCTGGTCGTCCGGCAAAGCCAGCAACTGGATGGCGATGATTGCTTCCCATGAAAGCTTTCCGGCCAAAACATCGTGGAACGAGATTCTGGTGCCGACGGTTGGAGTCATCGAAGATGTTTTAGTGATGGCGTTTTTCTACGACGCCAATAAACCCGGAGCGCGCGATGACGCTCGGGCTTTCCAGTCCAAATTGGCAAGCAAAAAAGCCAGACGAGTGCCCATCTACTCCATCAACTTTAATGCCGCACCCTCGAGTCGTTTCGGGTACTCGGCCAGTGACCAGACTGCTTATCCGTGAAGGCAATGACGTTATCGAACGCTGAGCAACTTCATGCACGGCGCTCATTCCACATACCAGGACTATCAACGCGCTAGAAGGATTCCGGCCATGATCCGACAATTAACAAGTCGCTATATGTTAATGCTCACGCTGATACTGAGCGCTTGCTCCAATCAGCCCCTTCCCCCGATGGAGCCACCACCGCCTGCGCCATCAACAACACAGGCGCCGGCCTATGCTCCCCGCGCACAGTTGCAGAAACCCGAGCAAGTTCTCGCCGACGTCAATAAAAACTACAAAGAAACCATCACGGATTGCCGTGAGTACGGTACCAACAAACCACGCGGTCATTATTATTGCAGCGGCGTAACGTTGCGGACCGTGGACGACGGTAATTTCAATCCCTGGATGTACAGCTCAAACGCCCTGGCGATAGGCGCGACTTCTTATTCATGGCTACGCAGAGGCGTGATTCAGACCCGGTTGTACCATCCTGCAGGGTTTATCCTGCGCAACCGCATCGATGCCATTGCATACGGTCTGCCGGGGCTGGAATCCGGCTTTATCTGTCTGTATCCCTATGACGCGTCGACGTCGACCGCCAACGGCCATAAGGGCTGCGGCTACCGGGGCAAGCAGTACCCGCCCAGCGCACCAGCGAAGCCTGACGATGATAATTCTGCTTACGCGTGGGGTTCTTGCGAAGGCATGAACATCACCACCGCAACCCAATGGGATCAACACTTTCAAAGCGTTGGCCAACAGATGTACAGACAGTGTTCCTGGAACATCGACAGTCAGCACGGTTGGAACAACATGATTGCCTCCAGAGATGACTTCCCTCAACACCAGTCAGTCTGGAATGAAATTTTGCTCAACAACTTAGGTGGCGGCGAGCAGATGCCAAAGTACATCGCCGCCTATTTTTATGACGTAAGCAAGGCGGGAGGGCTGGCCGCCGCCCGAAACTTTCAGGTGAAGATGAATAACGCCGGCTATAACGTGCCAATCCTGCGGCTGAACTTCGCCAATGCCGGCGGGGATATCTTCAGCTACAGCGCTGCGGACCAGGCCGTTGCGCAGTAGCTGAAACACCCCGGCTCATGAATGACGAGCCGGGATCTGTTTTCAGGCGGCTTTGATTTGAAAACCAACGCGCGGGAAGTGCACATGCACGGTACCCGCGCGTTCATCTTCACGACGCAGGATGATCTCTTCGCGCCCGCTGAACACCAACTCTCCCGCCACCGCGTCAACGCCGTAATCCACGGCAGACACGGTGACCTGCTGGCCGACGGTGAAACCATTGGGATCGGTGAACGCTTCGTTGGGCACCGGCGCCGGGGTAGCCGCACGCGCGATTTCAACGGCATCGCCCGAACTCAACTCGCTCGGTGCACCATGGCCGAATCCAATAACGCGCTCGTACCACCTCAACACCGCCGGGTAGGCGTCCACGAGGGGGGATGTGACAGGCGTTTGCTTCAGGAACCACAGGGTATGGGCCACCGAGAAATCGGCAATCGAGGGCGCGCCCAAGAGGAAATCACCGTTGCGCTCCAGCTGGGTTTCCAGACGCGCCATCAGCGTCGGCCATTGATGCTGCGCCACTTCCAGCGGCACGCGATTGGCGCTGCCGCCATCGAACAGCGTGGCGCGGTCGGCAACGAATGCCTTCACAGCCTCAGGCGGGACTTTGGCGAAACGCACAGCGAGGGAGGCCGGTTGAAACACCAGGCTGACAGCGTGCAGGAACAGCACCGAATCCGCCCAGGCCGCGAGGCTGGCCGCCGTGAACTCCTGACCTTCGGGATAAAAGGTCGGCGAAGACTTTTCCTGCTCCAGCCGGCGCGCGATCAACGCGGTGTCGCAGTAGATATCGGCGCCCACTTGCAGAACCGGGGTTTTGCGATAGCCGCCGGTGAGGGGCATGAGGTCGGGCTTTGGCATGATCGACGGGATGTTGACCGAGCGCCATGACAGGCCTTTGAAACCCAGCATCAACCGGGCTTTTTCGGCGAACAGGGACGTCGGGTAATGGTGCAGGATAAGTTCTGACATTGCGCTCGAGGCCTCTTCTAGGGAGCGCTGAGCCTAATGCCTCTATGCGGGTGCGTCGAGTGACGACACTGCCAATTTAGACACTCGCGATAACCGTAGTCAGCGTTATCGCAAGATGATCCAAGGTACAACTCACCGATAGGACTGGAGAAGCCTAGGCTTTGGTTATCACCATGGAAGGAATAACCAATGAAAATCCTCATAACAGCCCTTATCGTCAGCTCACTGCTTACAGGCTGCCAATCCGCCACTCCGCAAAGTCCTGCACGCGTTGAGGCGCATGCGTCTTATGCGGCGCAAGGAAAACAATCGTCTGAGGCTTTGGTGGCCTCTCTTAACCGCCAGTACAACGACATCAACGAGGACTGCAGAGAAATCGGCACCGATATTCGTCGTGGTTATTACTACTGCAGTGGATTAATCGTAAGGGGGACTACAGACGGCGACTACTTGCCCTGGACGCATAGTCCGAATTCGATGAATCGAGGCGCGGCGTCGTTTTCCTGGATACGCCGGGATGCCCACCCTAAGTGGTCCGTGATTTATCAAGCTGGCTTCATACTGCGCAACGCTGTAGAAGGTCACCGTCTGGGCTTGCCAGGTTACGACGCTGGCTTCATCTGCCTGTTCCCAAAAGACGCAGGTACCGGACAGAATGTGAGGCACAATGGGTGTGTACCGAGGGAACCGGGGAATGGGGTGCATCGCGTCTATCCGCAGCCTAAGGCGACCCATAAGAATAGTGAATACGCGTGGGGGTCATGCGAAAGCTTCGGCATTACTACGCTAGAAGGATGGATTGCCTATACCGGCGACATGCAGTTCTCCAGTTCGACGCAGTGCTCCTGGAATGCAGATAACCAGAAAGGATGGCGTAACTCGATCGCCATGCAGGAACACTACCCTTTATGGGATATTGCCTGGAATGAACTGCTGATGGCGACCGTGGATGATGGGTATGGCCTTAAAGACCTGATCTCTGCGGTTTTCGTCGATTCAGTCGACTCAGCTCATTACGATAACGGCATCGAACCGGCGCGAAACTTTCAGCGAAAGCTTGTTGCCAACGGTAGCTATGCGCCGATCGTGCGCATGGACCTTAAATCAGAGCAGCCATTTTCGTTCCATCAAGAGGATCAAGTCATTGCGCGGTGAAGGATAGCTGACCGCCGCTTGGCCCACTGCAGACGAGTATTTCCTTGGCGCTTTTACGCAGCTTTTTGATCAGGCGCTCCTGCCGCAATGCGTCGCCCTTGTCGCGGCAAGCTTCGACGTAAACCAGCGCCACCGCCGGGCTGGAGCTGAAGAAACGCGCGCCTTTGCCGCTCTGATGTTGAGCGAATCGGCGCTGCGGGTCATTGCTGATACCGCAGTACAAAGAACCGTTGGCCGCGCGCACCAAGTACACGAACCAGGATTTGACCGGCACGGCTTCGGGCACAGGTGCGGTGGCGATTTCGGCGTCAGACATGCAGGACCGTGGCGCATTAGCGAGGGGAGCGGATTTTAACAAAGCGTCAGCGACTGGCCTGAAAAGCCTTCAGCCCTTTCTGGCCCTGTGCACGGATGGCATTTTGCACAAACGGCGCCCAGCCCAGCAATGCACCTCGCGTACCGAGGGCCTGACGCGCCCAGCGCCACAGATCGAACTGATCGTGGTGTTCGCAGATCTTGCCGTCGCGAAAAACAAACCGCGCCTGGATGTCGTTGACCACCGTGCGGCCGGTCTGGCTGAACAGGTAGGTCGCGACCCAGTGGGCAGCGCCCGTCGTGGCGTCGGCACGGACGTGATCGAACACCACCGAAAAGTCACGGGCGCGGGACGTCAGCATGCGCCACATGTCGCCGGCATCCCGCCCGTGCAACTCGCCAAACACCGGGTCGGAAAACACCACGTCTTCGCTGTAGCACGCGGCCATCGCCTCGGCGTCCAGACGACTGAACGCCTCGTAAAAGCGCGTGATCAGCGCGCTGTTGTGTTCGCTGGTAAAGGTCTCGCTCATGGGAACGCCGTCCATGGAAATAGGATGCATGCACGATAAGCGGCCGCACTGCGTTTTGCCACGGGCATTCGCAGGGGAAATGCCGGCCCTCAGACTTTCTCGCTGGTGACGCCCACGTACAGGGCGCGCCCGGCGCCAAGGCCAGCGATGATCGCGGCGATGCCGATGATGCCGAAGATCCAGCCCACCGAGTCCCAGTTGCCGGTCCAGTCATGCACGACGCCCACCGCGAAAGGCCCGAGCGACGCCAGGGTGTAGCCGAAGCCCTGGGCCATGCTCGACAGGTTCGCGGCGACGTGGGAGTCCCGCGAGCGCAACACGATCAGGGTCAGCGCCAGGCTGAACGTCCCGCCCTGGCCCAGCCCAAGCACGATGGCCCAGGCCCACAATTGCTCAAGCGGTGCATACAGACAGCCGAACAGACCCGCCAGGGTCAGCAGCATCACCAGCACAATCGCGACCCGCTGATCCTTGCCTCGCGTTGCGAGCCATGGCGCGGTCAGCGAGCTGACCAGTTGCACCATGATCGAACCGGACAACAGCAGCCCGGCTTCAGTGGCAGTCAGTCCGCGCCCGATGAGGATCGACGGCAGCCAGCCAAACACGATGTAGGCCAGCGACGATTGCAGCCCCATATAAAGGGTGACTTGCCAAGCCAGAGGATCGCGGCGCAAACCGCGCACCCGGTAGGCCACCTGATGCTGACCATGACGCTGACGCGTTTGCGGCCACCAGAAGATCGCGGCGAGAATCGCCGGCACGATCCAGAAGCCCAGGCCTAAGGTCCAATCGCTGCCATTGCCGTTACCCAGCGCCTCGCTCAACGGAACCGTTGAACCCGCCGCAACGGCAGCGCCCAGGCACAGCGCCATGGTGTACACGCCCGTCATGGCGCCGGCCTGTTTGGCGAAGTCGCGTTTGACGATGCCGGGCAGCAATACCCCGATGATACCAATGCTGGCCCCGGCCATGATGCTGCCCGCAAACAGACCGAACTCGCCGAGCGAGCTGCGCAGAACGATCCCGCACGCCAGGGTCAGCAGAATGCCGAGTACCACGCGCTCGCTGCCGAACCGTCGCGCAAGAATCGGCGCAAGCGGTGCAAACAGGCCCAGACACAACACCGGCAGCGTGGTTAGCAAACCGGCCGTGGCCGCAGAAAGCCCCAGGCTTCGTGACACTTCGCTCAATAATGGCGCCATGCTCGACAACGCCGGACGCAGGTTCAGCGCCACCAGCACCAGGCCCAACAACAGGAACCACGGGCGCTTCAGGACGGGGTGTAGCTGCTGAACTTGCTCGTCATCGGCTTCTGCATCGATCAGCAGTTGGTCGATGTCGTGAGGGGTCGAAGCATTGGAACGGGAACTGCTCGCCGTCGGCGCCTTGGTCGTCATGGGATTCTCGTGGGGGGCAGGAGGATGTAACAGCGCATTGCGCAAAGCAGTAATCCTGTTGGAGATCGGCAGAGAACACAAGTTTTACGGGGATTGGGTACAGTTTTGCGGTGTCGTAAGCCCACACCCCTCAAACATGATGACGCCGCTGATCTATCTGCCAGCAATCTCCCACAAAGTAAAAAACCCGGGCACTTGGGCCCGGGCTCTTTGTGAAGCGGCTACTGACTCAGTGCAGAATCTGACTCAGGAACAGGCGCGTGCGATCACTCTGCGGATTATCGAAGAAGTCGTTTGGCGCGGCTTGCTCGACGATTTCGCCTTTGTCCATGAAGATCACGCGGTTGGCCACGGTGCGGGCGAAGCCCATTTCGTGGGTCACGCAGAGCATGGTCATGCCCTCTTCCGCCAGGCCGACCATGGTGTCGAGCACCTCTTTCACCATTTCCGGGTCGAGGGCCGAGGTCGGCTCGTCGAACAGCATGATCTTAGGCTTCATGCACAGCGCGCGGGCGATCGCCACACGCTGTTGCTGACCGCCGGAGAGCTGACCCGGGTATTTGTGGGCCTGCTCGGGAATACGCACGCGCTC
Source organism: Pseudomonas sp. AK106 (assembly GCF_053903055.1). NCBI lineage: Bacteria > Pseudomonadati > Pseudomonadota > Gammaproteobacteria > Pseudomonadales > Pseudomonadaceae > Pseudomonas > Pseudomonas sp. AK106. The sequence continues at coordinate 956,069 of NZ_CP096426.1, read as the reverse complement.
CAGATAATGCATGGCGATTTCTTCGGCCTTGCGCTTGGGCATCTTGCGCACCCACATCGGCGCCAGCGTGCAGTTCTGCAGGATGGTCAGGTGCGGGAACAGGTTGAAGTGCTGGAACACCATGCCGACTTCGCGACGAATCGTCTCGATCTGCTTCAGGTCCGAGGTCAGCTCGGTGCCATCCACCACGATGCGACCCTGCTGGTGTTCTTCCAGACGATTGAGGCAGCGAATGGTCGTCGACTTGCCCGAACCCGACGGACCGCACAACACGATGCGCTCGCCCTGACGCACGTTCAGGTTGATGTCTTTCAACACGTGGAACTGGCCGTACCACTTGTGCACGCCTTCCATCCGGATCATGCCTTCGGCGCCCAGAGGCTTACTGATAGCTTCACTCATCACAAAACTCCTAACGCTTGTGGCCTGTGTCCAACTTACGCTCCAAATGCATGGAGTAGCGGGACATGCCGAAACAGAAGATCCAGAACACCAGGGCCGCGAACACGTAACCCTCGGTCGCCATGCCAAGCCACTTGGGGTCGGCGGCAGCTTGTTTGACGCTGTTGAGCAGGTCGAACAGGCCGATGATGATCACAAGGCTCGTGTCCTTGAACAACGCGATCACGGTGTTGACCAGACCGGGAATGACCAGCTTCAAGGCCTGCGGCAGAATCACCAGCCCCATGCGCCGCCAGTAACCGAGACCCATTGCCGCAGCCGCTTCGTACTGACCTTTCGGAATGGCCTGCATGCCGCCTCGAACCACCTCGGCCACGTACGCCGACTGGAACAGGATCACGCCGATCAGTGCGCGCAACAGTTTGTCGAAGTTCATGCCTTCAGGCAGGAACAACGGCAGCATCACCGACGACATGAACAGCACAGTGATCAGTGGAACGCCTCGCCAGAACTCGATGAACGTCACGCACATCACGCGGATGGCCGGCATTTCGGAGCGACGCCCCAAGGCCAGCACCACACCCAGCGGCAACGCGCCGGCGATACCCACCGTGGCGATCACCAGGGTCAGCATCAAGCCGCCCCACTGGCTGGTGGCGACCTGATCCAGGCCGAACACGCCGCCATGCAGCAGAAAGTAGGCAATGATCGGGTAGATGAACAGAAACGACAGGCCATAGATCGCCTTGCGCGGCATCACTTTGATGAACAGCGGCGCCACGCCGATGATCGCCAGCCAGACGGTCAGATCAACCCTCCAGCGCAGTGCCTGCGGGTAGTAGCCGTACATGAACTGGCCGAAGCGCTGTTCAATGAACACCCAGCAGGCGCCGGCCTTGGTGCAGTCGGCGCGCGTGGTGCCGACCCAGTTGGCATCGAAGATGGCCCAGCTCAGCAGCGGTGGAACAACCAGCCAGATCAGGTAGATCGCGAACAGGGTCAACAGCGTGTTGATCCAGCTCGAGAACAGGTTCTGGCGCATCCATGCCACCGGGCCGAAGACTTTGCTCGGCGGTGGCATGTCGGGTTTGAAAGTATGGGATGTCATGCGCGTTTCCTCACCGCTCGATCAGCGCAATGCGCTTGTTGTACCAGTTCATCAGCAGGGAAATGCTGATACTGATCGCCAGGTACACGCTCATGGTGATGGCAATGACTTCGATGGCCTGACCGGTCTGGTTGAGCACGGTACCGGCGAACAGCGAAACCATTTCCGGGTAACCGATACCGGCGGCCAGCGACGAGTTCTTCGCCAGGTTCAGGTATTGGCTGGTCAATGGCGGGATGATCACCCGCAGCGCCTGCGGAATGATGACCTTGCGCAGCGTCGGGCCTGGACGCAGGCCCAGCGAGCGAGCTGCTTCAGTCTGGCCATGGCTCACCGACTTGATGCCCGAGCGCACGATTTCGGCGATGAATGCCGCCGTGTAAACCGTCAGGGCCAGCGTCAGCGCCAGCAGTTCAGGGATCAACACCCAGCCGCCCACGAAGTTGAAGCCCTTCAGCTCGGGCAGTTCCCAATGCACCGGTGCACCGAAGATCAGCGCGCAGAGCGTGGGAATCACGATGAACAGCCCAAGGCCCGCCCAGAACTTGTGAAACGGCACGCCCGTGGCTTCGAAGCGCTTGTTCGCCCAGCGCGTCATGAACACGATGGCGACAATGGCCAGTACCACGCTGATCACGAACGGCCACGCCGCATCGGTGGCAATCGCGGCCGGCATGTTCAGGCCACGGCTGCTGACGAAGAACGAACCGAGAAACCCGTGGGCCGCCCGCGGACCCGGCAGGGTCAGGAACACCGCGAAGTACCAGAACAGGATCTGCAACAGCGGCGGAATGTTACGGAAGACTTCAACGTAAACCGTTGCCAGTTTGTTGATGATCCAGTTGTTGGACAAACGCGCAACGCCGACGATGAAACCCAGCAGGGTCGCGAGGATCACGCCGATGAACGTCACCAGCAGCGTGTTGAGCAAACCGATCAGGAAAACCCGCGCGTAGGTGTCCGACTCCGTGAACGGAATCAGGTGCTGCGCGATGCCGAAGCCGGCACTGTTTTCAAGGAAACCGAAACCTGAGGTGATACCCCGGTGTTGCAGGTTGGTCTGGGTGTTATCGAACAGATACCAACCCATCGCGACTACGGCGACAACCGTAATTATCTGAAATAGCCACGCACGCACTTTAGGGTCGCTGAGGCTAAGCCTCTGCTTGGGTGCGCTGATTTGATTTTGCATGGAGTGCCCCGGAAGAAATGCAACAAAGCGCCCGGCCGCGATTCACGCAGCCGGGCGCAGGTCAATCAACGCACTGGTGGTGCGTATTGAATGCCGCCAGCGTTCCACAGAGCGTTCTGACCGCGAGCAATCTCCAGAGGAGTGCCTGCGCCCAGGTTCTTCTCGAACATTTCGCCGTAGTTACCGACTTGCTTGACGACCTGCACGACCCAGTCTTTCTTCAGCTTCAGCTGAGTACCGTAGTCGCCGTCGGCACCCAGCAAGCGGGCCACGTCAGGGTTCTTGGTCGACTTGGCTTCGGCTTCAACGTTTTTCGAGGTGACGCCTGCTTCTTCCGCGTTCAGCAGCGCGTAGCCGACCCAGCGAACGATGGTGCTGAAGTCTTCATCGCCACGGGCGACAACCGGGCCCAGCGGTTCTTTGGAGATGGTTTCAGGCAGAACGACGTAATCCTTCGGCGAGGCCAGCTTGGAGCGCTGTGCGTAGAGCTGGGATTTGTCGGAGGTCAGTACGTCGCAACGACCGGATTCCAGCGACTTGGCACTTTCGTCGGAGGTGTCGAACGTGATCGGGGTGTACTTGAGGTTGTTGGCGCGGAAGTAGTCCGACACGTTCAGCTCAGTGGTGGTACCGGCCTGAATACAGATCGTCGCGCCGTCCAGTTCCTTGGCACTTTTCACGCCCAGCTTGCTGTTGGCCAGGAAGCCAACGCCGTCGTAATAAGTGACGAAGCCCGGGAACACCAGACCCATGCTCGCGTCGCGAGAGCTGGTCCAGGTGGTATTACGCGACAGAATGTCGATTTCGCCGGACTGCAGCGCAGTGAAACGCTCTTTGGCGTTCAGCTGGCTGAATTTGACCTTGGTCGCGTCGCCAAACACTGCGGCAGCAACAGCGCGGCAGAAGTCGGCGTCGATGCCCTGGATCTTGCCGCTTGCGTCCGGAACCGAGAAGCCTGGCAGACCGTCACTGACGCCGCACTGAATAAAGCCCTTCTTCTGAATGGCGTCCAGCTTGGCACCCGCTTGAGCGAACCCGGTCAGACCGAGCGCTGCAGCGGCGGCCACTACAGCCAGGGTGGATTTCAACATCTTCATTCGAACCTCCAGTTTGCTCTTTGTTGTGTAGGAGCCTCAGCCCCGTCGCACCCTTGTGAGGCATTCATGACCCGTGCTGGCTTGTTTTTGGGTCATGCGACGTTGAACCCGTTTACCGCCACCGGCGCCAGGCATCTGGTCATCGCGTGTTCGGCATGTGGCGAGTCCAGCAGACTGAAGCCCCATGATGTCCTTGAACCCCGAGGTTCAAAGCGAATCGTGCCGGGAATCCTGTTCGATGATTCCTTGCTGCCTCTGACGCAACACTCGGCTGTCTGCTTGATAGCCTATTAGTGTTACCGCCCGAGGTGAGCGCCTTCACTCCGCGGGTTGTGTAGCAAAGCCCGTACCACCATGCTGGCAATGTCGAATTAGCGACAGGTCAAGATCAAAACTTGTAACCTTGCGACATCTTTCAAACGCCGCCAACAGCCCGACGCACCGCCTTAAAGCGCTGCGCCGACGGCATCGCACACTAATGGAGCACACATGTCTGAACCGTTGATCCTCGAACCGGAATTGGCAGTCGATGCCTGCGTGATCTGGCTGCACGGCCTGGGGGCTGATCGCTACGATTTCCTGCCGGTGGCAGAGATGCTGCAGAAGACGCTGAAGACCACGCGCTTCGTTCTGCCGCAGGCACCGACCCGGGCCGTGACCATCAACGGTGGCTACGCAATGCCCAGCTGGTATGACATCAAGGCCATGAGCCCGGCCCGCGCCATCGACATCGGCGAGCTGGAAGGCTCGGCGCAAGACGTCATCAAGCTGATCGAACAGCAGCGCGACAGCGGCATCGACCCGGCCCGAACTTTCCTGGCCGGGTTTTCCCAAGGCGGCGCCGTGGTGTTGCACACCGCCTTCCTGCGCTGGGAAGGCCCCCTTGGCGGCGTGCTCGCGTTGTCCACGTATGCACCGACGTTCAGCAACGAAATGAGCCTGTCCGCCAGCCAGCAACGCATTCCGGCCTATTGCTTGCACGGCAGCAATGACCCGGTGGTTCTGCATGCCATGGGCCGCGCGGCTTACGAACATCTGGAAGCGCAGGGCGTCACCGTGACATGGCAGGAATACCCAATGGAGCACGAAGTGTTACCGCAGGAAATTTCCGACATAGGTGTCTGGCTCGCGGATAAGCTTCGCTAGTCCACTCATTTGATCCTTCCAATTGCGCTGCGGATTTGCTAGGACACTACGCTGCGCCGGGTTCTTGCTTTACACTCCCCGGCGTACATTCCTAAATCAATCGATGAGATCACCGTGCTCAAAGCACTTAAAAAGATGTTCGGAAAAAGCGAGGCTGAGCCGCTCGCGCCGGCTGCTCCCCTCTCCGTCCCCCAGCGCCAGACCGAAACTGTCTCGCGGGAACCGTCAGCAGCAGAAGTGCACGCGCCAGTGCCAGAGCATTCGGCAGCCGCTGCGCCGGTCGTCACTTCGCCTACCAGGGCAGAACGCCCGCGCCGTGAACGTGCGCCCAAGCCCGTCGTCATTCCCTGGAAACCCGAAGACTTCGCAGTCGAACCCCAGGAAGGCAAAACCCGCTTCCACGATTTCCCTCTCGCCCCCGAACTGATGCACGCCATCCAGGACCTGGGTTTCCCGTACTGCACGCCGATCCAGGCGGGCGTTCTGGGTTACACCCTCAAAGGCCGCGATGCCATCGGCCGCGCCCAGACCGGCACCGGCAAGACCGCCGCGTTCCTGATTTCCATCATCACGCAGCTGACCCAGACACCTCCGCCGAAAGAGCGCTACATGGGTGAACCCCGCGCGCTGATCATTGCGCCGACTCGCGAGCTGGTGGTGCAGATCGCCAAGGACGCCGAGGCGCTGACCAAATACACCGACCTCAACGTAATGACGTTTGTTGGCGGCATGGATTTCGACAAGCAGCTCAAGCACCTCGAAGCTCGCCACTGCGACATCCTGGTCGCCACGCCAGGCCGTCTGCTGGACTTCGCCCAGCGCGGCGAAGTGCACCTGGATATGGTTGAGGTGATGGTGCTGGACGAAGCCGACCGCATGCTCGACATGGGCTTCATCCCTCAAGTGCGCTCGATCATTCGCCAGACCCCGCATAAGGGCGAGCGCCAGACGCTGCTGTTCTCTGCCACTTTCACCGACGACGTGATGAACCTGGCCAAGCAGTGGACGACGGATCCTGCGATCGTCGAAATCGAATCGCTGAACGTCGCCAGCGACACCGTCGAGCAGCATATTTATGCCGTGGCCGGTGCTGACAAGTACAAGCTGTTGTTCAACCTGATTAATGATCACGGTTGGGAGCGGGTGATGGTCTTCGCCAACCGCAAGGATGAAGTGCGGCGCATCGAAGAGCGCCTCGTGCGTGACGGCATCAATGCCGCGCAGCTCTCAGGCGACGTGCCCCAGCACAAGCGCATCAAAACGCTGGAAGGTTTCCGGGAAGGCAAGATTCGCGTGCTGGTGGCCACCGACGTCGCGGGTCGAGGGATTCACATCGACGGCATCAGCCACGTGATCAACTTCACCCTGCCGGAAGTACCGGACGACTACGTACACCGCATCGGCCGGACCGGTCGTGCGGGTGCAGATGGCGTGTCGATCAGCTTCGCCGGTGAAGACGATTCGTATCAGCTGCCGTCGATCGAAGAAAAGCTGGGCCGCAAGATCAGCTGCGAAACGCCACCGACCGTGTTGCTGCGGCCAGTCGTGCGCGTGCAGCGGGCGGTTCCTGCGGCGGAGTAAGCCGCAAAAAAAAGCGCAACCCTGGAAGGGGTTGCGCTTTTTTTGTGCCTGATCGGTGTCAGTCAGTGCCGTAACGAGGCGAACGCGGGCCATATAACAGACCTGCTGGCTTGCCGGCCGAGAGCAAGCGCTGGCTGGCGATACCGGCGATAGGATGGCCTGCATCGGTTGAGCTATTGATGATCTGCTTGACCGCCGCAGTGATCAGCATGCCAACCAACCCGCCGCCGCTATTGTTGCCGCCTTCATCACTGGACGCACTGGCAGTGCCGGTCCACAGCGTCGTTCCGCTGCGCAGGTCGACCAGCTTGGCGGTGGCCGCCACGATCGTTTGACTGCTGATGACCATGTAACTGGTGCCGTACTGCGTCACCTTGACGTACATCGCCGCATCCGCACCGAAGATTTCCCGCAGTTTGGCCGGGGATGTTTCCTGAATCTCGTTTGCGCTGGTCAGGCCGTTCTGCTTGAACGTCTCGTCGACCAGTGCCACTGGCAAGACGTAGTAACCGGCCTCCGCCAGCGGGAACGTGACTTGGGACAGCAGGCTGTATGTCGCCTTGACGTCGGGTGACTCGTTAACCGGTGGCAGCACCAGGATCGAGCGGGGTTTGCTTTCCTTGAAGGCCGAATAATCGACGGTCTTCGGCGCTACGCAGCCGCCCAGCAGGGTGGCTGCAAGCAGGCTGGCGGCCAGCGTCAGATAACGTGCGCTCATTTGGAGGCGACTCCTGTCTTGACGTTTCTAAGCAGAAAATCCATGTAGGTCGCCGACTCGGGGAACAGCCCCTTCTCGGTCCGAAACTCCTGCACCATCTGATCATCCTTGCCCAGACTGCCGTACAACATGCCCAACTGAGCGTGGTAGCCCGGTGGTGGATTGCCGTTGGTGGAACGTATCTTCTGCAGGTCTTCCTCCAGTTTGGCGACTTGGGCCTCTTTGGATTCGCCCTTGAAGTATTCGTAGACCTCGGGCTGATAGCTACCCCACTGGTACAGGGTCTTGGGTTGTTGAGCGCAGCCGGCAAGCCACAGGCTTGCTGCCGCCATCGCGATCAACCGGAACTGACGGGTACTGTTTTGCATGTGAAACGAACTCCCTGTAGTGATCAGTTGGCAACCGGCTTCCAGCCACCGGCATCAATCGCCCGCACCATGTTGTTGACGGCTTCGCGCATGGCCAGATCCAGCACCTTGCCGTTGAGCGTCGAGTCATAGCTGGCAGTCCCGCCGAAACCGATGACCTCGCGGTTGGACAACTGATACTCGCCCGCGCCCTGAGTGGAATACACCACCTCGGACGTGCTGATGTTGACGATATTCAAGGCGACCTTGGCGTAGGCGATCTGGGACTTGCCACGACCCAGCAAACCAAACAGTTGCTGGTCTCCTACTTCTTTACGGCCAAACTCTGTGACGTCACCGGTCACCACATAATCAGCCCCACGGAGCCGCTGCGTTGTCTTTTTGATCGCCGCTTCCTGGCCGATCTCGGCCATGTTGTCGCGGTCCAGCACGTTGAAGCGATTGGTCTGCTGCATGTGGGTGATGAGAATGGTTTTGGCCTGTCCGCCAAGGCGGTCAACGCCGTCGGAAAAGATCCCGCGCATGTAGCTTGAACGGTTATCGAACTTGCCCACCGCGATCGGCGTACGTACGCCGGCGTAGGGAGTGTTGTAACTCTCGACCTTTTCCACCGGCATCGCCCGCGAGCTCTCCGTGGCACAACCGCTGACTACAACCAGCGTTGCCGCTGCCATCCCTGAAACGAACACCTGCTGCAATCGGTTCACACCCACACTCCGTATTTTCAGATTCATGTCCGTCCGTTGGCCTCAACTGCGCCTGCTCAGGCACGGTTGATCGCCCGCAAGGTGCGGTGATTTGGGGCAAACGGAGGGGTTTTGACGAGATTGACGCGCAGGAACCGGAATACGGTTCCTGATAGACGAGCTCATTCCCTGAGGGATATCACAGTGATATCAATCCGGCCGCAATGCTAAGACGCCAGCTTACTGGCGTCAACCACTCTAAACAGCGCCTGTTTAACGGGCCTCTCAAACCGGCTTATTTCCAGCGATCCGCGGCCTTGTGGTCACTGTCGCGGCCCTCCGCCCAACGGGCCCCTTCTGACGTGTTTTCCTTCTTCCAGAACGGCGCTCGGGTCTTCAGGTAGTCCATGACGAAGTCGCAGGCTTCGAATGCCGCCTGGCGATGGGCGCTGGCGGCTGCGACGAACACGATAGGCTCGCCCGGTTTCAATTCGCCCACCCGGTGAATCACTTCCAGCTTGAGCAGCGGCCAGCGCTGCTGCGCTTCATCGACGATCTTGAGCAGCGCTTTCTCGGTCATGCCGGGGTAGTGTTCAAGGAACATCCCTGCCACTTCAAGGCCGTCGTTGAAGTCGCGGACGTAGCCGACAAAGCTGACCACCGCACCCACGCCGACGTTGGCGTCGTGCATGGCATTCACTTCCGCGCCGGGATCGAACGCTGCGGCTTGCACTCGCACGCCCATATCAGCCTCCGGTGACGGTCGGGAAGAACGCCACCTCGTCGCCCGGCTCAACAGGCGTGTCCAGGGAGCACAGCTCCTGATTACGGGCGCACATGATGCCTTTCTCGCTGAGCACCTCCCACACACCACCGCGCGCGAGCAAATGCTGGCGCACGGCGTCGATGGTGGCGAACGCGCCTTCGAGCGTCTCACTCTCGGTGCCGAGGGTTTCGCGAAAACGCGCGAAGAACTGGACTTGCACGTGAATGGTCATTGGGCGTTCACCTGCTCGTCGGCGATGAAGTGCCCGCTTTTGCCACCGAGTTTTTCGAGCAGTCGCACGTGCTCGATGGCCATGCCTCGGTCCACGGCCTTGCACATGTCGTAGATAGTCAGGGCGGCGATGCTGGCGGCGGTCAGCGCTTCCATTTCCACGCCGGTCTGGCCGGAGAGTTTGCAGCGGGCAAGGATATGCACGGTGTCAGGGCTTTCGGCGCTGAGTTCGACCTTTACGCCCGTGAGCATCAACGGGTGGCAGAGGGGAATCAGATCGCTGGTTTTCTTCGCGGCCTGAATGCCGGCGATGCGTGCGACGGCAAATACGTCACCTTTGGGGTGCCCGCCTTCGACGATCATTTGCAGGGTTTCGGGCCGCATGCGCACGCGCGCTTCGGCCACGGCTTCACGGAACGTCACGTCTTTTTCAGTGACGTCGACCATGTGGGCGCGACCTTGGGAATCGAGATGAGTGAGCACGGGATGACTCCTGAACAGGAGCGGGGATTGTAGGGAGTTAGGGCTAGAAGCCACAAGCTGCAAGCTGCAAGCTACAAGCTACAAGCTACAAGCTACAAGCTAGCGACCTTCACCACCGGGCACTAACTTGCAGCTTGAGGCTAGAAGCTTGAAGCTGCTGTCACTTTACAAATGGCTCTCCGCGTATTCAGCCAGGATCGAGCGTGGAACACCTTGCAGACTGATGTGCACGCCGTTGGGGAAGTCCTTGAAACGCTCCGTCAGGTAGGTCAGCCCCGAACTGGTGGCCGACAGATAAGGGGTGTCGATCTGCGCCAGGTTGCCCAGGCAGACCACCTTTGAACCGGCGCCGGCACGGGTGATGATGGTTTTCATCTGGTGCGGCGTGAGGTTCTGGCATTCATCGATCAGGATCAGGCTCTGCTGGAAGCTTCGGCCACGAATGTAGTTGAGGGATTTGAACTGCAGCGGCACCTTGCTCAGGATGTAATCGACGCTGCCATGGGTGTTTTCATCGTCCATGTGCAACGCTTCCAGGTTGTCGGTGATCGCGCCAAGCCATGGCTCCATCTTTTCTGCTTCGGTGCCGGGCAGAAAACCGATCTCCTGGTCGAGGCCCTGCACGCTGCGGGTGGCGATGATGCGGCGATAACGCTTGCTGACCATGGTCTGCTCGATGGCAGCGGCCAGGGCGAGAATGGTCTTGCCCGAACCGGCCGCGCCGGACAGGTTGACCAGATGAATGTCCGGATCCAGCAGCGCGAACAGCGCCAGCCCCTGATAGATGTCGCGCGGTTTCAGCCCCCACGCCTCTTGGTGCAGCAGCGGCTCTTGATGCATGTCCAGCAACAGCAACTCATCAGGCTTGACGCCTTTGACCCAACCGACGAAGCCTTGCTCATCGATAATGAATTCGTTGATGTGCACAGACGGAATCTGCTCGATCATCTGCACTTTGTGCCAGGTACGGCCGTGATCCTGGCGGGTATCGACCTTGCTCACCCGGTCCCAGAAAGAGCCGGTCATGGTGTGGTAGCCGCGGGACAGCATCGACACGTCGTCGACCAGTTGGTCGGTGCTGTAATCCTCGGCCTCGATGCCGCAGGCACGTGCCTTGAGGCGCATGTTGATGTCTTTGGTGACCAATACGATGCGCGTGTCCTTTTTCCGCGCATGCAGGTCAATCAACTGATTGATGATGATGTTGTCGTTGAGGTTGTCGGGCAGCACCCGGTTGGGCTCTTGCCGCTTGTTCATGAGGATGGACAGATAGCCTTTGAAAACACCTGTACCGCGATCGATCGGTACGCCTTTTTCGACCTCCTCCGGGGTCGCTTCGCCGAGTGTCTTGTCAATCAAACGGATCGCCTGCCGACATTCGGCAGCCACCGAGTGCTTGCCCGCCTTGAGCTTGTCCAGTTCTTCGAGGACCGTCATGGGGAGTGCAACGTGGTGTTCTTCGAAATTCAGAAGCGCGTTTGGATCATGGATCAATACGTTGGTATCGAGCACGTAAAGGATTGGCTGGTTAGAGGAAGGGGTGCGTCCGTGGTCATCCATACTCGCTCACCTTTGTAGTAGCCGGGTGGCGCAACACACAGCGATGTTGCGTCACGAAAAGGCCGCCGAGGCTTTCCCCTTGAGGCAGGAGAAAATTGCGCAAAGTGGGGTCTGGAATGACGCCACCTGTGTTGCAGGGTTCGGCGGTCTGTTGTCGTAATACCGCAAAACCGATGACATAAAAACGCGTTTCAGCGCTTTTTGAAGTTTATTTTTCAGGGGGCGAATTAGGCCTTGGCGGATGGGGCAACCGCGTTTAAAGTCGGAAGTCCGGTCTGGGATAAATCCTCAGAAATTTCCGACATCCCCCCTCGTCACTCCCCTTCTTTCACTGGCGGCACCGTCTGCTCAACAGCTGCACCCGGCTGCTCGGCTGGCTCCTCTACAGCGTCATCATCCGGCGCGTCAGCCTCGTCATCCTCATCTTCTTCGTCCGCCAACTGCTGGGGATAAATATGGCAATCCTCCCAGATCACACCGCTTTGCGCGGTATTTGCCATCAGCCATGGGACCGCCTGTTGCGGTTTGTCCGTGCTGTCATGAAAGACCACATTGCCGCGCCGCCACAGCAGCATCAGCGTGAGCACCCGGTTGGCAGCCTGCTCGGCGCTGATGCGTCCGGTGCTGTCCTGGGAATCGATGTTCCACAGCGACACCCGCAGCTGCTGATCGCGGAAGAACGGCGCGCTGTCGGCACGACGATGCCCGTAAGGCGGACGGAACAACGGCACGAAATTGTCCGGCAACACCTGCTGAATCAGCGCGGCCGTGCGCTGGATGGAGTCTTGCCAGTCGCGCCAATGGGCATGGGACCTGAACTCCCAGCCTTGCAGGCCGACGCATTGCTGCCGGTAGACGTTTTGCAGCGCTGGCGCTGAAGTGCTGTCGAGACGACTTTGCAGGCTTTTGCCCAGGACGAAGAACGTCGCGGTGATCTTCTGTTGGCGCATGAAGTCAGCCAGCCAGTCCGTGGCCCCATCAGCAACCGTCGGACCGCTCTCGAAATTGAGCAGGAAGGTCCGGTCCGGCATTTCTTCGCCGCTGAGTTCGTCGGAGTTATAGCGCTCGATCTCGCTGCTGGTCTGCGGGAACAGGGCGGCCATGCGCAACAGTTCGTTGAGATAACGCTGGCTGAAGGCATCGGCCGGCGCCGCCCACTGCGCATAGAAGGAATCATCGGCCACTTTGTATTCGGCGGCGCGCTGACGTAGCATCGGCACGTCGTCGACCAGCACGCAGAACGAGGCGTCGGCTTCACAGGTTTTTTCAGCGAATGTCCAGTTCTCGAACAGGCGCGTCCACAACCGTGTGCGGATCAGGTTCACCGTCGGCAGGTTGATCTGGCGCAGCCCCAGGCGCGCACTCAGCTGGGCATCGCTGAGCTTTTCGCTTTCCAGCAACTGATGGGCGAAGCTGAGAATCTGGGCGCGAGAAGCGACGTCGAACAGCTGCGGCGTTTCCAGAGCCTCCGGCCAGACTGCGCGATCCAGCATCGCGATATCCCCCGTGGCCGCCTGTGCGTTGAGCCCCAGCAAACAGGCTCCGATCAATAACAGCATGCGCAAAACGACGTGCTCCCAATCCTTGATAAAGAGGCCGAAAACCGGCGAGGCACTATAGCGGATTTGCCCAGGGCCAGATGGCCGGATTCGGGCACGGCTTCCGTAGGATTGCGCCTATCGACACCATAGCTGGAGTGAACCTCACGCAACCCCTAGAATCGCCCGACGATTAAAGGAGACCTGCCCATGCTGATGGTGATTTCCCCAGCCAAAACCCTCGATTTCGAAACGCCGCCTACCACCAAGCGCCATACCCTGCCGCAATTTCTGGATCATTCTCAGGAGCTCATCAGCCAGCTGCGCGACCTGACCCCCGCGCAGATCGGCGAGCTGATGCACCTGTCCGACAAGCTCTCGGGCCTCAATGCCGCCCGCTTCGGCAGCTGGGATCCGGCGTTCACCCCCAAAAACGCCAAACAGGCACTGCTGGCATTCAAGGGCGATGTGTATACAGGGCTCGACGCCGACACACTGAGCGGACCCGATCTGACTTACGCCCAGAAGCACCTGCGCATGTTGTCCGGGCTCTATGGATTGCTGCGCCCCCTGGACCTGATGCAACCGTATCGGCTGGAAATGGGCACAAAACTGGCGAACGCCAGGGGCAAGGATCTTTATGCATTCTGGGGCGACCGCATCAGCGAGTGGCTGAACGATGCGCTGAAAGAACAAGGCGACGACGTGCTGCTTAACCTCGCGTCGAACGAGTACTTTTCGGCGGTCAAGCGGCCGGCACTTAATGCCCGCGTGATCGAAACCGAGTTCCGCGACCAGAAAAACGGCCAGTACAAGATCATCAGCTTCTATGCCAAGAAAGCCCGGGGCATGATGACCCGCTTCGTCATTTCCGAGCGCATCAGCAAGCCCAAAGACCTGGCCCAGTTCGATGCCCACGGCTATCGATACAGCAAAGAACTGTCCTCCCCGGACAAGCTCATTTTCCTGCGCGATGAGCAAGATGCCTGATTGGCACCTGCCCTTTCCTGCGACCAAATGCCTGCCCGTCTTCAACCAATGACGGGCATCGCGACGCCATTTCATCCCTACTTCAGTGCACTGCTCAGCGCACATTTCTGGTGATTTTAGTGCGAGCAGGCAAACACCATCATTCGAATGCGTCTGTCCATCCAACCGAAAGCAAACAAAAACAGTGACTCTGTTCGCAAATTCCCACACTTACTTAGTTCATAAGCTACAGTTTGCACGGACGAACGGTAGTGCTGACAGCTAATTGGCGCCAACTAACAGTCGAAAACTAACGGCTCTTTTTTTTCTCAAAAAATTAACAACTTTTTTTGCAGATTTCGGCCCGTGAATTTGAACTAGTGACACCCCACCCTGCAGGCCGGCCAAAGCCTTATAAACTAAGGCTCAAACCTTGATCGCCAGCACGCTGGATCCCGCCAGAAAGCACCGAGTGTTACGAAAAATCTCAAAAAGAGGACGAGCGGCCCGGAACTTATGGGGATTGCCCACGCTCCTACATCCCGTAACAATTCTCGTCCCCCATGTAGGACATCTCTTACATGGCACATGGACAGATCTGGAAGTTGCTTCTCAACGAAGTTAGACCCATGGGTCAAGTGGTACGTACAAGGAGTCACGCACCAAACTAGTTGAAGTGAATTGAGCTAGCACCATTCGGGTGCCCGCAGTCGTGAATCGGGGCAGATTCATCGGGAGACGGCCAAAAGCCTTGTCCTTGATCGCCTGAGCACGACGCGCTAATCATCCGTCGGAGTGCCTGCCACATCCCAGATCGGGAACCTATATAAATATGTATGGGCTACTCGACACTTTTGATCTGTAACATTCGGGTTTACCTTTCATCCAGGTAACTCACCCTTAATTCTGCCTGTGCTTGTCACGCGACATTCATTTGCCGTGCGCACGAGTGCGCGAAAAGTTGTAAGACAGTTTTTATATTCGGCCAACTAATGGCGTAAACATTGAGGAGATTACTATGCGTATCAGCATCTTTGGTTTGGGCTATGTCGGTGCAGTCTGCGCAGGCTGCCTCTCGGCGCGTGGTCATGATGTTGTTGGCGTGGACATCTCCGCTGCCAAGATCGATCTGATCAACAAAGGCAAGTCGCCAATCGTTGAGCCAGGTCTGGGCGAGTTGCTGGAAACCGGCATCAAGACCGGCAAACTGCGTGGCACCACCGACTTCTCCGAAGCGATCCGCGACACTGACCTGTCGATGATCTGCGTCGGCACGCCAAGCAAGAAGAACGGCGATCTGGAGCTGGACTTCATTGAATCGGTCTGCCGTGAAATCGGCTTCGTACTGCGTGACAAGAGCACCCGTCACACCATCGTCGTGCGCAGCACCGTTCTGCCAGGTACCGTCGCAAACGTTGTCATCCCGATCCTCGAAGACTGCTCGGGCAAGAAAGCCGGCGTTGACTTCGGTGTCGCGGTCAACCCTGAATTCCTGCGTGAAAGCACCGCGATCGCTGACTACGACCATCCTCCGATGACCGTTATCGGCGAATTCGACAAGGCGTCCGGTGACGTTCTGCAATCCCTGTACGAAGAACTCGACGCACCGATCATCCGCAAGGACATCGCCGTTGCCGAAATGATCAAGTACACCTGCAACGTATGGCACGCGACCAAGGTCACTTTCGCCAACGAAATCGGCAACATCGCCAAGGCAGTCGGCGTCGACGGCCGCGAAGTGATGGACGTGGTCTGCCAGGACAAGGCTCTGAACCTGTCGCAGTACTACATGCGCCCAGGCTTCGCTTTCGGCGGTTCCTGCCTGCCGAAGGACGTCCGCGCCCTGACCTACCGCGCCAGCACTCTGGACGTTGAAGCGCCTCTGCTCAACTCCCTGATGCGCAGCAACGTTTCCCAGGTTCAGAACGCTTTCGACATCGTTGCTGCCAGCGACACTCGCAAAGTTGCCCTGCTGGGTCTGAGCTTCAAGGCCGGTACCGATGACCTGCGCGAAAGCCCACTGGTCGAGCTGGCAGAAATGCTGATCGGTAAAGGCTACGACCTGAGCATCTTCGACAGCAACGTCGAATACGCTCGCGTTCACGGCGCCAACAAGGACTACATCGAGTCCAAGATCCCGCACGTTTCGTCCCTGCTGAACTCGGACTTCGACGCGGTCATCAACAACTCCGACGTGATCATCCTGGGTAACCGCGACGAGCGCTTCCGTGCACTCGCCAACAACGCGCCAGCCGGCAAGCGTGTGATTGACCTGGTGGGCTTCATGAAAGGCACCACCACCGAAAACGGTCAAATCGAAGGTATCTGCTGGTAACACACAGCGAGCTGCAAGCCACGAGCTGCAAGTTTCAGGCTTCATCCCTCCCGTCCCGGGCGTCAGCGCCTGCGACGGGAGGTTTGAAGCTTGCGGCTTGAGGTTGCAACTGACTTAGGGATACACACTATGCAAAGGCTGAAGCACGGCTTCCTCCAGGCCGCAGGTTGGCTGTTTTATCTAACTTTGCTGGCTGCCATTGCCATGGCGCTGCCTGCATCGCTGTTTGACTCGCACTCCAAAGATTTCATTTTCCTGATCGGTATCGTCGGCATCTGGCGCTACTCGATGGGCGCAACGCACTTCGTGCGCGGCATGATTTTCCTGTACATCGTCTACCCGCACCTGCGCCGCAAAGTGCGCAAGCTGGGCAAGGCCGCCGATCCGTCCCACGTGTTCCTGATGGTCACCAGCTTTCGTATCGATGCGCTGACCACCGCTCAGGTGTACAGCTCGGTGATTCGCGAAGCCATCAACTGCGGCTTCCCGACCACCATCGTGTGCTCCCTGGTGGAAATGTCCGACGAGCTGCTGGTCAAGGCACTGTGGGCCAAGTACAACCCGCCGGAGCACGTCAAGCTCGACTTCGTGCGCATCGCCGGTACCGGCAAGCGTGATGGTCTGGCGTTCGGTTTCCGCGCCATCTCCCGCCACATGCCGGACGACCGCTCCGTGGTTGCGGTGATCGACGGCGACACCGTGCTCGCTGAAGGCGTGGTGCAGAAAACAGTTCCGTGGTTCCAGCTGTTCGGCAACGTCGGCGGCCTGACCACCAACGAATTCTGTGAAGTACGCGGCGGCTACATCATGAGCGAGTGGCACAAGCTGCGTTTCGCTCAGCGTCACATCAACATGTGCTCGATGGCGCTGTCCAAGCGCGTGCTGACCATGACCGGCCGTATGTCGGTGTTCCGCGCCACCGTGGTGACGGACCCGATGTTCATCGCTGACGTGGAAAGCGATTCGCTGCAGCACTGGCGTCTGGGCCGCTTCAAGTTCCTGACCGGCGACGACAAGTCCAGCTGGTTCAGCCTGATGCGCCTGGGCTACGACACGTTCTACGTGCCGGATGCCGCCATCAACACCGTTGAACACCCGCCGGAAAAGAGCTTCCTGAAAGCCAGCCGCAAGCTGATGTATCGCTGGTACGGCAACAACCTTCGGCAGAACTCCCGTGCGCTGGGTCTGGGCTTCGGTCGTCTTGGGGTCTTCACCAGCATCGTGCTGTTCGACCAGCGCGTATCGATGTGGACATCGATCCTCGGCCTGACCGTTGCCATGCTGGCAAGCCTCAAGTTCGGCATCGAATACCTGCTGGCGTACCTGCTGTGGATCGGTATCACCCGTCTGATCCTGACCCTGCTGCTGTCGTGCAGCGGGCACAAGATCGGGCCGGCGTATCCGATGATTCTCTATTACAACCAGATCGTCGGCGCACTGATGAAGATTTACGTCTTCTTCCGTCTCGACCGACAGTCCTGGACCCGACAGGACACAAAACTGAGCCGCGACATGGCCAGCTTCCAGGGTTGGTTCAACACCTGGTCGTCGCGGACCATGACTTTCTCGGCTGGCAGCATCTTCGTTGCCGTGCTGCTGACAATGGTCTGACCGGGCCTTTGACCGAAACAATGGATCAACTCGATTAATCAGGAATTACCACCATGAATACAGCCGTGAATGCCAATGTCGTACATGAATCCGAAGCCCAGCGTCAGCACGCACGGGTCAAGATCCCGGCCAAACTGCGACTGCTCAATGGTCAGCCGAACGCCCCGCTGGTGCGTGTCGAAGACCTTTCCGCAGGCGGTCTGAGCTTTGTCGCTCCTGCCAACCTGCGTCCAGGCGTCGGTGAAGTCATCAAGGGTCGTCTGCAGTTCCTGATCGACAACCTCGGTCTGGCAATGGACGTTGACCTGCAAGTGCGCACCATCGATTCGAGCACCGGCCGTGTCGGCTGCCAGTTCCAGAATCTGGAATCCCAAGACATCTCGACGCTGCGTCACCTGATCACTTCGCACCTGTCGGGCGACCTCATCAGCATGGGCGAAGTACTGGCGACCCTGCAGCGCGACAACTTCACCAAGGCCCGCAAATCCAAAGACGGCGGCAGCGGCCTGAGCGCCTTCGGTCGCCTGCGCGCCGTGACCTTCAGCGTCGGTATCTTCGCCGTCGGTTTGATTGCATTCGGCTTCGTCGCGAAATCGGTCTACGGCATGTACTTCGTCAGCCACTCCACCTCGGGCCTGGTCAGCGTCCCTAGCCTGGATGTCACCATGCCTCGTGAAGGCACCGTGACCAGCCTGGTAACGCCAAACGGCAACGTCGCCAAAGGCGCTCCGCTGGCGACTTTCAACACCAGCATGCTGGACATGTTGAAAGGCAACCTGGACCCGGACGAAATGCAGCCGGCCAAAATCGAAGAGCTGTTTGGTCGTCAACTGGCCGGCACCATGACCAGCCCGTGCGATTGCGTCGTGGCCAAGCAACTGGTCGCCGACGGTCAGTACGCAAGCAAAGGTCAGGTCATCTTCCAGATGGTCCCGCGCAACGTTGCCGCCAATGTCGATGCTCGCTTCACCTACCGTCAGTTCGCCGATGTACAGCCGGGCGCTCGCGTGACCTTCCAGGTTGCCGGCGAAGACGGCGACCACAGCGGCAAGATCGTCAGCGCCACGGCTCTGAGCCCTGCTGACCTGTCTTCCGACATCCGCGTTCAGATCCAGCCTGACGAAGCCATCAACAGCAGCCTGGCAGGTCGTCCGGTTGAAGTGGTAAGCACCCGCGGCCCGTCGCTGAACTGGTTGATCGATAAAGCCACGGCGGCAGGTTTCTAAACATGGCTAGCCCACTACGAAGCTTGTCAGCCCCTACAGTGTTGAGCCTGGCGATCGCTATCGGTTTGGGCGGCTGTGCCGGCCTGCCCGATCAGCGCCTGGCCAACGAAGCCCTGAAACGCGGCGACACCGCGATGGCGGAGCAAAACTATCGGCAACTGGCGGACCTGGGCTATAGCGATGCGCAGGTCGGCCTTGCGGACATCCAGGTGGGTACTCGCGACCCCGAGCTGATCAAGCAGGCCGAGGCGACGTATCGCGCTGCTGCCGCCACTTCGCCTCGGGCGCAATCGCGTCTGGGCAAGTTGCTGGCGGTCAAGCCGAACTCCACCGAAGCCGAGCAACGTGAAGCCGAAGGTCTGTTGAAGAAGGCCTTCGCCAATGGCGAAGCCGGCACGCTGATCCCGCTGGCGATGCTCTATCTGCAGTACCCGCACACGTTCCCGAACGTGAATGCGCAGCAGAAGATCAACGAATGGCGCGCGACCGGTTACCCGGAAGCGGGTCTGGCCCAAGTGCTGCTGTATCGCACCCAGGGCACCTACGACCAGCATCTGGCTGAAGTCGAAAGCATCTGCAAGCAAGCGTTGCGTACCACTGATGTTTGCTACACCGAGCTGGCGACGGTCTACCAGAAGCGCGGCGAAGCCGACAAACAGGCGGCGCTGATCGAGCAGATGCAAAGCAGCTACGCGATGGGCAGCGTGCCTGCCATGCGGGTCGACAGCGTCGCTCGCGTGCTGGCGGATTCGACCCTCGGCAAGCCGGACGAAAAGACCGCGCAGTCGCTGCTGGAGAAAGTTGCCCCCGGTTACCCCGCTTCCTGGGTCAGCCTGGCGCAATTGCTGTACGACTTCCCCGAGCTGGGTGACGTCAACAAGATGATGGAATACCTGGACAACGGCCGTGCTGCGGATCAACCCCGCGCCGAGCTGCTGCTGGGCAAGCTGTATTACGAAGGCAAGCTGGTCTTGCCGGATGCGAAGAAAGCCGAAGAGCACCTGACCAAGGCGGCTGCGACGCAAATCTCCGCGCATTACTACCTGGGTCAGCTGTATCGCCGGGGCTATCTGGGCCATCCAGACCCGCAGAAAGCGGTCGACCAGTTGCTGACCTCCGCACGCGGTGGCCAGAACAGCGCCGACTTCGCCCTCGCGCAGTTGTTCTCGCAAGGCAAAGGTATCAAGCCTGATCCGGTCAACGCATGGGTCTTCGGCCAGCTCGCACTGGCCCAGGGCACACCGCAAGCGACGGATCTTGCGCAACAACTGAACGAACAATTGCCGCCTGAGAAGCGCGCCCAGGCGCAGAGTCTTCTCCAGCGAGAACAGCAGGTCCGCGGCACAACCGCGCAAAACGCGTTGGCGTTGCAGACACTGCAAGAAGAAAAAGACGGCGGGGACGCACCTCTATGAAGCTTAAGTTGAACCCTCTGATGGCGGCCGGATTCGGCCTGGGCTTCTCCCTGATCTGGGCCACGCCGACACTGGCCGCCCTGACCGACACTCAGAATTTCGGCATCGAAGTCAAAGCGACCGGCCAGATGGAAGACGACCGTGACCTCGGCACCCGCAGCGGTGGCGACGTCAATGGTGTCGGTCTGGATCTGCGTCCGTGGGCGTATGGCGAGTGGGGCAACTGGAGCGGTTACGCGATGGGCCAGGTCGTCACCGCGACCGACACCATCCAGACCGACCCGCTGGACCAGCAGGTCACCGACGCAAACGGCCAAAGCGCTCAGCGCTCGCGCAGCACGTCGAACAGCCGCAAAGTCGATGACAGCTACGCGGCCCTGCGTGAGTTCTGGATCGGCTACAGCGGTTTCACGCCCTACCCCGGCGAGATCCTGAAAGTCGGCCGTCAGCGTCTGCGCAATGACGATGGTCAGTGGCACGACACCAACATCGAAGCGGTGAACTGGACATTCGACACCACCCTGCTCAAGGCAGAAGTGGGCGCCGCCCAGCGCTTCAGCGAATACCGCACCGACCTGACCGAACTGTCGGCGCAGGACAAGGATCGCTCGCATCTTTATGGCGACGTGGAATACCAGTGGACGCCGGGCCAGTGGGCAGGCGTTCGTGCGCACCACAGTCATGACGGCGGCAGCCTGAAACAACAGGGCTCGGCCATCGACGATCTGGACAAGACTTCGCGTGGCGACCTGACCTGGCTGGGTCTGCAGGCCAACAGCGATGCGTACAACTACCGCAACCTGAACACCGTCAACTATTGGGGCAGCCTGACCTGGCTGACCGGCGATCGTGACCGCATCGGCACCACCTATGACGCCATTGGCGATCAGTACGTGGCCGGTGAGAAGAACAGCGAAAACGTCAACGGCTGGGCGACCGACCTGGGCCTGCGCTTCCGTCTGGATCCGATGTGGCAAGTGGGCGGCGCCTACTCCCGCGCCAGCAAGAACTACGAGCAGAACGGCCTGGAAAGCAACCGCTCGAACTGGACCGGTACCCGCTCGCGCGTGCATCGCTTCGGTGAAGCGTTCCAGGGCGAAATGGCCAACGTAGAGTCCGGCTCGCTGTTCGCTTCGTGGCAGATGCAGGACGAGTACGACGCCTCGCTGATCTACCACAAGTTCCGTCGTGTCGACGGCCATTCGGGCATCGGCGGCGCGGGTATCAACCCGGCTCAGGAAAATGTCGACTCCGATGGCGTCAGCACATTCGCCTCGCTGCCGCTTGAAGACGGCCGCAAGGACCTGGGCCAGGAAATGGACCTCGTCGTCACCAAGTACTTCAAGCAAGGCCTGCTGCCTGCTGCGGTGAGCCAGTCGTTCGACGAACCGTCGGCGCTGATTCGTCTGCGTGCAGGCGTGTTCAAACCGGGCGATGCGTATCACAGCGGTGTAGATGATTACATGCACCGCGCCATCGTCGACGTCATCTGGCGCTTCTGATGCAAGCCGCGATAGGAGTGCAATGAGATGAACAGTCAAGCAAGCAGATTGCGTCACCGGGCATGGCCGCATGCCCTGCTGGAAAGCTCTGTGCTGAAATGCGCAGTGTTGAGCAGCGTCATGCTGCTCTCCAGCACTGCGGCCATGGCCAACAACCCGTTGCCGGTTCCTGCCCCTGCGGCGCATCCGGCGGATGACAAGGAAGTGGTGGTCAAGGGCCTGCATCAGGCCAAGACCTACACCATCAGCAGCCCGCCCATCGAACCGCTGTTGATGGACAAGCCCAAGCTGCCTGACCTCTCGGGTTACACCCAGCAGGCCATGCAGAAGAAGATCGTGCGCAGCAAACCGGGCAAGGTCGCGATCAAACGCATGATGCAGGAAGACTCGCTGAAGGAATTCATCGGCGGTGACAACAAGATGGCCGAATGGGTAGCCCGTCAGCACGGCATTCCCCAGGCCATCTTCATCGAAGACGGCTACATGACGTTGCAGGACCTCGCGAAAAAGGTGCCTAAACAGTACCTGAGCGAGACCTCGCCGGGCGTGTTCCTGGCTCGTCTGCCGATCGTCGTGGGCAAGAACGGCATCCTCGAGGTCGACAAGAAAACCACCGAACTGCGCCTGTCTCAGGACGCCGGTGCGTTTCTGGTCAACGACAACCTGCTGTTCATGTCGGACACCAAACTGACCGGCTGGAGCGAGAAATCCAACGGCCCGTCGACGTTCAAGGCGCCGAAGGAATTCCGTCCGTTCCTGCTGTCCTGGGGCGGTACGCAGACCTACATGTTCAACACCAAAGTGGCGAGCCTGGGTTACAACAACAGCAAGTCGTACGGGATCAGTATTTCCCAGTACACGCCGAACATGAAGGCTCAGATGAACCGCGCCGAGCCAACCGGCTGGATCGTCAACTCTGAATTCTCGGACATGTGGTACGGCTTCTACTGCTATGAAACCCGTGACTTCGTGGTCAAGGGCAGCACCTACCACGACAACATCATCTACGGCATCGACCCCCATGACCGTTCCCACGGTCTGATCATTGCCGAAAACACGGTGTACGGGACCAAGAAAAAGCACGGGATCATCGTCTCCCGTGAGGTGAACGACAGCTTCATCATCAACAACAAAAGCTACGACAACCACCTGTCCGGCATCGTCCTTGACCGTAACAGCGTGAACAACCTGGTGGCGTACAACGAGATCTACCGCAACCACACCGATGGCATCACCTTGTATGAGAGTGCCGACAACCTGCTGTGGGGTAACCGTGTGTTCGCCAACAAGCGTCACGGCATCCGGGTTCGCAACAGCACCAACATCAAGCTGTACGAAAACCTGGCCATCGGTAACGGTTTGATGGGCGTTTACGGCCACATCAAGGACCTGTCTGACACTGACCGCGACATCAAGCTCGATCCATTCGATGCCGAAGTCTCGCTGATCATGGTCGGCGGCGAACTGACCTCCAACGGTTCAGGCCCCCTGTCCATCGACTCGCCTCTGAGCGTCGAGCTGTACAAGGTGTCGATGCTTGCACCGACCAAAGCCAGCGGGATCAGCTTCAACGGTGTACTGGGCGATCGTCAGGACGAAATCCTCGATCTGCTGGTGCGCCAACAGAAAGCCGTGTTGATCGACCCGGTCGAAAGCCAGAAACAACTCCGGGACTGAGGAAGATATTTCTATGCACGCACATTTGATCAAACTGCTCAGCCTCTCGGGCCTGACCGCTGCACTGTTCGCCGCCAGCAATGGCGCGTATGCAGCGGACACCACAGCCCCGACCTTCACTGCCGAGCCTTGCTGCAGTCTGTGCCCAGAAGCGCATGACGAAAAAAACTACGTCAGCCGCTATCAGCAGAACTTCACCACGCTGGTTCAGGCCCAGGGCGACTGGCTGTTCCGGACCCGTGAAGACCTGCGCACCGAATTCGACACCACGCCTGAAGGCTATCGCCGCATGCAAATGCTGCACGACGCCTTCAAGAGCAAGGGTGTAGAGCTGGTGGTCGTGTACCAACCCACCCGTGGGCTGGTTGATCGCAACAAGCTGTTCCCGGCCGAACGCGACAAGTTCGACTACAACACCGCACTGCGCAACTACCAGGCCATGCTCGGTCGTTTCGCAAAAATGGGCTACACCGTGCCGGACCTGTCGCCGTTGACCAACGAGCAACAGGCCCACGATTTCTACTTCCGCGGTGACCAGCACTGGACACCGTACGGTGCCCAGCGCACGGCGAAAATCGTCGCTGATTCCGTGAAAAAGATGCAGGCCTTTGCCGGCGTTCCGCGCCGTGAATTCGAGACCCATTTGTCAGGTCGCATGGGCAAGAAGGGCACTCTTCACAATATGGCCGGTCAATTGTGCGGCACGAGCTATGCCATCCAGTACATGGACCAGTTTGAGACGGAACCCAAAGGCGAAGCAGCCGACGGCGACCTGTTTGGTGACTCCGGCAACCCGGAAATCACCCTGGTCGGTACCAGTCACAGCGGCAAGAACTACAACTTTGCCGGCTTTTTGCAGGAATACATTGGTGCTGATGTGCTGAACGTCGCCTTCCCGGGCGGCGGCCTTGAAGGTTCGATGCTGCAGTACCTGGGCAGCGAAGACTTCCAGAAACACCCACCGAAGATTCTCATCTGGGAATTCTCGCCGCTTTATCGCCTCGATCAGGAGACCATCTATCGCCAGATGATGTCGCTGCTGGACAACGGCTGTGAAGGCAAGCCGGCAATCATGAGCACTAGCACCACCCTCAAACCAGGGATCAACGAGTTGCTGGTCAACGGCAAAAACGGCATCAAGGATGTGCGCAACGGCAGTAATCAGATCGACATCAAGTTCGCCGACAACTCGGTGAAAACCCTTCAGGCGCGCCTCTGGTACATGAACGGTCGCCACGAAGACTTGAAGATCGAAAAACCTGAAACATCTGAAACCGACGGGCGCTTCTCCTTCGAACTGCGCGATGACAAAGACTGGGCTGACCAGCAATTGCTCGCACTGGAAGTGCAGGGTCCGGAAGCGGGCACTGCGCCACAGCAGGTCGAAGCGAAAGTATGCAAACGCAACGTGTTCCCGAATGTCGCGCATCAAACCGCGCAAGCCGGGTTATGAGGCTCCTATGCACACTCCAAAACTGATGCTCCCTACCCTTCTGTCGCTGGCGATGATGTCCTCGGCACTGTTCGCCACCGGCGCCAGCGCTGCGTCGACACTCGTGCCGCCGCAGGGTTACTACGAAGGTGTCGAGAAATTCAAGACAGGCCAGGGCAAGTTCAGCTGTGACTCGATCCCGCAGCCTTACACCGGTCCGCTGCAGTTTCGCAGCAAATACGAAGGCTCGGACAAGGCCCGCGCAACGTTGAACATGGTTTCGGACCAGGCGTTCCGTGATGCGACCAAAGACATCACCACCATGGAGCGCGCCACCAGCAAGGTGGTGATGCAGTACATGCGTGACGGTCGCCCGGAACAGCTCGATTGCGCGCTGAACATGCTGACCACCTGGGCCAAGGCCGATGCGCTGGAGTCCACCGACTTCAACCACACCGGCAAATCGATGCGCAAATGGGCACTGGGCAGCATGTCGTCCGCTTATCTGCGCCTGAAGTTCTCCGAGTCGCACCCTCTGGCTACCCGCCAGCAGGAGACGCAGGTCATCGAAGCCTGGTTCAGCAAACTGGCGGATCACGTGGTCAGCGACTGGAACAATCTGCCGCTTGAGAAGACCAATAACCACTCGTATTGGGCCGCCTGGGCCGTGATGTCCACGGCAGTGGCGACCAATCGCCAGGACCTGTTCGATTGGGCCGTGAAGGAATTCAAGATCGGCGCCAACCAGATCGACCCGCAAGGTTTCCTGCCGAACGAGCTCAAGCGCAAGCAACGCGCGCTGGCCTACCACAACTATGCGCTTCCGCCGTTGGCGATGATCGCGAGTTTCGCCCAGGCCAACGGTGTCGATCTGCGTCAGGAAAACAACGGTGCGCTCAAGCGTCTGGGTGATCGCGTCCTGGCTGGCGTGAAGAATTCAGGCAGCGAATTCGCAGCACGTGACGGCGAAAAGCAGGACATGACGGACCTGAAAACCGACATGAAATTCGCCTGGCTGGAACCGTATTGCTCGCTGTATGACTGCGGCCCGGATGTGCTTGAACAGAAACACAAGATGCAACCGTTCAAGAACTTCCGCCTCGGCGGCGACCTGACCCGCACTTATGACCCGACGCATGACAAGGGTGATAAGGGCGGCTCGTAAGCGCAGCGGGATGTGGGGGCGAGTTCGCTCGCGAAGGGGCCATGAGCGGCACCCGTTTATTCGCAAGCAAGCTCGCTCCCACAGGGTAGTTCCGGATTAACCCGAACATGTTTCGCCCCTCCATTTTTCGTGGGGGGTTTGGGGGGGCTTCGGCCCTTGATGTTGGACAAATGGAGAGGTAAAGGATGGTTTTCTCATCCAACGTGTTCCTGTTCCTGTTCTTGCCGGTGTTTCTCGGCTTGTACTACCTGAGCGGGCAACGCTATCGCAACCTGCTGCTGCTGGTCGCCAGCTACGTGTTCTACGCGTGGTGGCGAGTGGACTTCCTGGCACTGTTCGCAGGTGTGACGCTGTGGAACTACTGGATCGGCCTGCGCGTAGGCGCTGCCGGGGTCAGAACCAAACCGGCACAGCGCTGGCTGCTGCTCGGCGTGGTGGTCGACCTGGGCATCCTTGGCTACTTCAAGTACGCCAACTTCGGCGTGGACAGCATCAACGCGATGATGACGTCGATCGGTCTTGAGCCGTTCATCCTCACCCATGTGTTGCTGCCGATCGGTATCTCGTTCTACATCTTCGAGTCCATCAGCTACATCATCGACGTCTACCGTGGGGACACCCCGGCGACGCGCAACCTCATCGACTTCGCAGCATTCGTGGCGATTTTCCCGCACCTGATCGCAGGACCAGTGCTGCGTTTCCGCGACCTGGTGGACCAGTTCAACAACCGCACGCACACCCTCGACAAGTTCTCCGAAGGCTGCACGCGGTTCATGCAGGGTTTCATCAAGAAGGTCTTTATTGCCGACACGCTGGCGGTGGTCGCCGACCATTGCTTTGCCCTGCAGAACCCGACCACGGGTGACGCCTGGCTCGGCGCGCTGGCGTACACCGCTCAGCTGTACTTCGACTTCTCCGGCTACAGCGACATGGCCATCGGCCTGGGCCTGATGATGGGTTTCCGCTTCATGGAAAACTTCAAACAGCCCTACATCAGTCAGTCGATCACCGAGTTCTGGCGTCGCTGGCACATCAGCCTGTCCACCTGGCTGCGTGACTATCTGTACATCACGCTGGGCGGCAACCGTGGCGGCAAAGTCGCGACCTACCGCAACCTGTTCCTGACCATGCTGCTGGGTGGTCTGTGGCACGGCGCCAACATCACTTACATCGTCTGGGGTGCCTGGCACGGTGTGTGGCTGGCGATTGAAAAAGCCATCGGCCTTAACACTGCGCCCCGCACATTCAACGTCGTTCGCTGGGCCTTCACCTTCCTGCTGGTGGTCATGGGCTGGGTCATCTTCCGCTCGGAAAACCTGCACGTTGCCGCCCGCATGTACGGCGCCATGTTCAGCTTCGGCGATCTCGGTCTGTCGGAGCTCAACCGCGCCAGCCTCACCGGCCTGCAAGTAGCAACGCTGGTCGTGGCGTACATCACCCTCGCCTTCTTTGGCCTGCGTGATTTCTACCGCAACCGTGCGCCGGCCAAGCCGACCGACAAAGCCGTGCAGGCCGATGGCCCTGCCGCTGCCGAGCCTGGCCTGATCAAGGCCGTGCCGGGCGACAAGCCCGGCAGCATTCATCAACCGGGTTACATCGTCGGCACCGAAGCGCAGGTTCAGCCTGCCTACTGGACCGCCGACTGGTCGCGCTATGCCATGCGCGCGCTGATCCTGCTGATGTTCGTTGCATCGATCCTGAAACTCTCGGCGGCCAGTTTCTCGCCGTTCCTTTACTTCCAGTTCTGAGGAGCCTGACATGACCCGTTCATTACGTTTCCTCTACATCTTCCTGTTCCTGGCGATTCTGCTGGTGCTGGGTCTGTGGTCGCTGCGCAGCTTCGTCGGCTTCTCGACGTCGAAGGAGACCACCGTGCTGAATGGTCACTGGACCAAGGCGGTGGAAACCCACTACGACGAAGCATTTCCGATCAAGCGTCTGGGCACCAACCTTTGGGCAGCGCTGGACTACAAGCTGTTCAACGAAGGTCGTCCGGGCGTGATCCTGGGCAAAGACCAGTGGCTGTACACCGACGAAGAGTTCGACGCCGTTGCCAACAGCGAGCAGAACGAAGCAGACAACCTGGCAATCATTCAGGGCGTGCGTGACACCCTGAAAAAGCAAGGCACGCAATTGCTGCTGGCTATTATCCCGGCCAAGACCCGTCTGTACCCGGAGCACGTCGGTGACAACAAACCGGCCACGCTGCACACCGATCTGTATCAGCAGTTCCACGCTCAAGTGAATCAGGCCGGCATCCTCGCCCCTGATTTGCTCACGCCGCTGCAAAGCGCCAAGGAGAAGGGCCAGGTGTTCCTGCGCACCGACACCCACTGGACACCGATGGGCGCGGAAATCGTCGCCCAGCAGTTGGGTGACGTGATCAGCAAGCAACTGCCGCTGAACGTTGAACCGCAGAACTTTGTCACCGAAGCCAAGACGACCGAACCCTACAAGGGCGATCTGACCAACTTCCTGCCGCTGGATCCGCTGTTCACCAACCTGCTGCCCAAGCCGGATGACCTGCAGCAGCGCAGCACCAACCCGGCTCAGGCTGGCGCCGAAAGCGATGACGCCCTGTTCGCGGACAATTCCGTTGCAGTGGGTCTGGTCGGCACCAGCTACAGCGCCAACCCCAACTGGAACTTTGCCGGTGCGCTTAAACAGGCCCTGCACGCAGACGTCGTGAATTACGCCGAAGACGGCCATGGCCCGATCCTGCCGATGCTCAAGTATCTGCAGACCGACGCCTTCAAGAGCAGCCCACCGCAGGTGCTGATCTGGGAATTTCCGGAACGCTACCTGCCCGCTCACAACGACCTGACCGAGTTCGACCCACAGTGGATCGCTGAACTCAAAAAGGCCCGTGACCCCCAACAGAATCTGGCGGACAACGCCAACAACTCCAAGTCGCCCACCCGGGCGCAAAACTGAGAGGACTCTTTGACTATGACTTCGCAGAACCCGATGCCAGTTCGTTCGAGCAAAACCAACCTGCTGAAAACCTGCGTGCTGGCCGCGAGCCTGGGCTTCGTCTCCCTTTCCGCCTTCGCCGGTGGCGATGCCGCCCTGTATGGCCCGACCGCACCGAAAGGCTCGACCTTCGTGCGTGTTTACAACGCCAGCAGCAGCGAAATCTCGGCCAGCGTCGGCAACACCAGCCTCAACGAAATCGGCCCATTGGCCAGCAGTGACTTCGGCTTCATGCCACAGGGCGACTACACCGCCAAAGTCGGCAGCCAGTCCCTGCCGGTGAAACTGGCCAGCGATCACTACTACACCATCGTCAACAACACCTCGGGCGCACCTCAGCTGGTTGAAGAGCCTCCGTTCAAGAACAAGCAGAAGTCCCTGGTTCGCGTACAGAACCTGAGCGACAAGGCGCTGACCCTGAAAACCGCTGATGGCAAGACAGACGTGGTCAAGGCTGTGTCTGCCAAGGGCACCGGCGAGCGTGAAATCAACCCGGTCAAAGTCAGCTTCGCGCTGTTTGACGGCGATAAGAAAGTGGCTGACCTGAAGCCGGTTGCACTGGAGCGCGGTGAAGCCGCCGTTCTGTACGTGACCGGTAGCGGCAGCAGCCTGTCGCCAGTCTGGGTCAAGCGCCCGACCGGCACTCAGTAACAGATTTGAACCTGGCCGAGAGGCCGCAGGCAGCGCGCGGGGTTACTCGCGCGCTGCCACGGATTTACGGGATTAAGCGTTCGGCGTCAGGCACTGCGGAGCAAGCAGACCGCCAGGAGGACGCCGGGCGATGCAAGACAAAAACCAGAAAGACCGAAAAGACCTACAGCCCATTCGAACGATTTTTGCTTAACGGAGAAACAAAATGATTCCAGTGATCTTGTCAGGTGGTAGCGGTTCCCGACTCTGGCCTCTTTCGCGTAAACAGTTTCCTAAACAGTTCCTGGCGCTGACCGGCGAACACACCCTGTTCCAGCAGACCGTCGAGCGCCTGCAATTCGACGGCATGCAGCACCCTGTCGTGGTCTGCAACAAGGACCACCGCTTTATCGTCACCGAGCAGCTCGGTGCGCTGGGTCTGGAAACTCAGGCCGTGATCATGGAACCGTTTGGCCGCAACACTGCGCCAGCCGTTGCCATCACCGCGATGATGCTCGCCAACGAAGGTCGCGACGAGTTGATGCTGGTCCTGCCAGCCGACCACGTGATCGATGATCAGAAAGCCCTGCAACGCGCACTGGCTTTGGCCACCGTCGCTGCAGAGCGCGGCGAAATGGTGCTGTTCGGAATCCCGGCGACCACGCCTGAAACCGGCTACGGCTACATCAAGTCCACCGCCGATGCCTTGCTGCCGGAAGGCGTCAGCCGCGTTCAGCAGTTCGTCGAGAAGCCTGATGAGCAACGCGCTCAGGAATTCGTCCAGGCCGGCGGTTACTACTGGAACAGCGGCATGTTCCTGTTCCGTGCCAGCCGTTATCTGGAAGAGCTGAAAAAGCACGATCCGGACATCTACGACAACTGCCTGCTGACCCTCGAGCGCAGCAAGCAGGAAGGCGACAGCATCTCCCTGGACGAGGCGAGCTTCGCCTGCTGCCCGGACAACTCCATCGACTACGCCGTCATGGAAAAAACCCAGCGCGCGTGCGTCGTTCCGCTTGATGCAGGCTGGAGCGATGTCGGCTGCTGGTCGTCCCTGTGGGACGTGCACGCCAAAGACGAGAACGGCAACGTTGCCAAGGGCGACGTCGTTATCCAGGACAGCCGCAACTGCATGATTCAGGGCAACGGCAAACTGGTCACCGTGATCGGCCTGGACAATATCGTTGTCGTCGAAACCAAAGACGCCATGATGATCGTTCACAAAGACAAGGTTCAGGGCGTCAAGCAACTGGTCAACACGCTGAACGAGCAAGGCCGCAGCGAAACCCAGAACCACCTGGAAGTCTATCGCCCATGGGGCTCGTACGACTCCGTGGACATGGGCGGCCGTTTCCAGGTCAAGCGCATTTCCGTCAAGCCGGGCGCCAGCCTGTCGCTGCAGATGCATCACCACCGCGCTGAGCACTGGATCGTCGTATCGGGTACCGCTCAGGTCACCTGCGACGACAACGTGTTCCTGCTGACCGAGAACCAGTCGACCTACATCCCGATTGCCTCGGTTCACCGTCTGCGCAACCCGGGCAAAATCCCGTTGGAAATCATCGAAGTTCAATCGGGTAGCTACCTGGGCGAAGACGACATCGAGCGTTTCGAAGACGTCTACGGCCGCTCCACCCCAGGCATCGAAGCCGGCGTGAAGACCCAGACCATCGCCCGTTAATACCGCTTCACCCAGTAGTACTAGCCCCCGTCAATCCTCTGCGTATTCCCCATCCGCAGAGGGTTTTCGGGGGCTTTTTATTGTGCGCAAAAGGTGTATGGACCTTGGCTATTAAAGTGACCGGGTTTATCGCGAAGAGGACTGAGCACTGTCATAAGTGACAGTTATCACTGGAAGTTAAAACGCTTATTTTATCTCTGCTGTTAGTGGGCATTTAGCACCACATAAATACATGGAGAAAAAAAATGATTCAGCCACAGAACCGCCCTATTCCGAAGTTCGAAGGCGCTGATGATTTCAAAATCAAACGAAATCAGGCGGCAACGATTGTGTTGCCCAAATACCCATCGGACGTGGTCGTTCCTCCCTTAGTCGGCATCGTGATATATCGCGATAACAGCGATGGAACACATGCAAAAAACATGTCCACAGACCGCTATCAGACGCCCGTTCGCGATGAGGAGACTCGCTTTAATCTGACCGTGGAGGAAATGACGGCAATCACCGCCCCCGACATCGACGCCGGCCCCGGCATCACGATCAAGTTCATAGTGCTGCAAGAAAATTATTCAGCCGAGTCAGGCGAGGGTACGCCTGGATACGGTGAAAAATCAGCAGCGTACGAAGTTATCGACTAAATCAAACTCTTCAACGCTCAACGCCAGTCGAAATGAAGGCGCTACGTACTGAATTGCAGCCTTCGGCAGCTCTGACGGGAGTTGGGCGTTTGCCCCATATTTGCCAGTGGACGCAGGATCTGTGGAAGGGCCCTGTACGCGAATGCATTCTATCTGGTGATGGCATGCATCGGATGTCATGACGCTTTTCACGAACAGGTTCGCTCCGCCGTTTCAGTGCATCTCTCTAACCGTGTCAAGGCAACATCAGCAATTTGGTCTATGCCTCCCCTTTCGGTACGGTGCCGCACCTGCAATCGCAAGATCGACACGATGATTTCCAGCGCCGTATTCCTGTTCACCTGGCTGGTCCTGCTTCTGCGTTATCCCTCCAAAGCGTTGCCCCGTTTCCCTGCCAACTGCACACGAACATGCCTGAGCTGACCGGCCTCAGTCACGCCAAATGACTGAATGTTGGCCTATTTGTCAGACCTGCCTGCGCAACCATCTTTCAGGAAATCGGGTGGCGTTGACCAACGCGGGAAAAGTGTCTGCATTCATCCGTAACAGCGAGGATCTCACGCTCCCATTGCCCACAAAGGTGGCCTTGCGTTGATGCCGGTTAGCCGCGTCATCTGTTAAACCTTGCATGCTGGTCTCGTATACAGGAGCACTGCCATGCTTCTCGTAAGGACCTGATCTGACAACTCGCGACAAGGACCTTCTTATTTGTTTGCTCCAGCCTCCGACAGCCTCAGGGGTAGCATCGGCCTCGAGTCTCGGCTGCTCGTAATAATGGCTATCAACGGTGAAATTGACTGCATGAGAAGTTTCATGGATCAACGTCCAGGCAACATTGAGCACATGATCCTGCTCAAGATGGGTGCGTGAAACTCCGAAGCTCTTGACCACATCTTCGAACTCTCCCGCCAGTAAAGTACGTCCCTTAAGCCTGGATGGACCGTCAAAAAGCTCGATATCAAGGTCCGCGTGCGGCTTACCGAATGCCGTCAACATGTTCCTATAACTGTCGAGGCTTTCTACGACGGCCTCTATCGTGTCAGCGCGAATGGGTGCCGGCAGTTCACCAAACGTCGCGTCGAAGGCCTTGACTACATCCTGGCGGGGTGACGCTTCGCGAAGTTGATCACGCGTTCCAGCCACCAGATAACTTGCAGCGTCCAGCGCCTGCCTCATCTTCGCCTGCTGTGGCGGGCTGAAATCCCCCATTCCTGCGGCTACCACCACGACCTGAGGAACATCGTATGGGGCTGCGCCTTGGGAGTCGCGATAGCGGATCGGTGAGTTACTGCAAAAGCAAAACAGATTCACCCCGCCTTGTTCACCCGTCGGATCCGGATTGATCCAGCGCATCAGCCACGGTGCGTAATACCGCAGGCCATAGTAGTAAAGCCCGGTCGCGTCCCGCTCTTTTCCTGAATAACGCACGGTTTTGTAGTGCGCTTCAATTTGGCATCGGCCTGCCCACCAGGCTGTGCCTCCAAAGGGGTAATAACTTTCCTGACTGATCAATCGGCATTGCTGATCCAGCTCCATCAGGCTTGACCCCAAATGATCACTCAGCGTGTAGCGCGTCTGATCGTTATCTACCGTCTCCGGTTTGCCCTCTACCCAATGCAGAACCCGCACCGCGTTGCGTCCGCCGGGAGCGGTGATGACGTGCAGCGTTTCGCCAGTCGCGCTATTGGCGCGGATTTCCAGGCCCGGCAGATAGCGTACGTCGTTCACATGGACGACATTTTTAGCCTGAACCGTCCGAATCTTGCGCACACGCAGGCCGGTTGCGTCATAGACGTAAACCTCACTGTCATCCACTCCCGAAGGCCTGGCTACCAGGGTTACCCTGCGCAACTGGTTACGCGGGTTCCACTCAATGTTTTGCCCGGGCGCCAGCCGCTGCAAATTACCGTTGGCATCGAATGCGGCAGCAATCTCGGCGTCAGTTGGCGGCGTGTCAGTCAGTTGAGCCAGAGACCGGTTGCTACCGTTGGCCACCGCCAGCCATTGCGAATGATCTTGCACGCCAACGTGACTGAGCTTGAGCAAATTGCCGCCCGCATCGTATTCGTAGTTCTGTCGGTAATTCGTCAGTCGGGAGGGGTCGATCGGCGATTGGAACACCGCGGGATCCGGGCCTCGATTGACCGACGCCAGCTCCCGACCGGTGGCCTCGATGAGCCGATACAGCGTGTCGTACGTGAATGTGCTGATGGACTTGGTGAGCTGATTGACGAAATGGCTTTGAGGGAGCGAAGCATCTGCAATGCTGATCACGTTGCCGACCGGATCGTAGGCGTAACGCAGATCCTGCCGTCTTTCTCCATCGGGAAGCGTCGACTGGACGTTCACCAGACGAGCGTCTTGTGTTGAATAAGCCGCAGAGATGACGACGCCATTTCCGGCGGTTTCTGAAACCGCGCGATTGAAGGCGTCGTATTGAATATCGCCCACCAGCGTTTCCGCTGGCAGGCCGGCCAGCTGCAAGCGGGTTTGCTTGAGCAGCCCGGCGACGGTCTGGGCAAAAAACTGTGTGTTTTCCATGGCATCGCGCTGTTCGGACATTTCGCCTGTGGGAGCGAATCGCCAGGCCATCCGGGCGCCGTCTCCGGGTTCCAGAAGCTGGTCGCAAGCTTCGGCGGCGTCCGGCCAACTGGACATGTTCGGATCATTGAGAAAACGCCGCGCCTGCAAGAGCGCATTCCGGTTTATATCGAACGACGTATTGCACAGCGAGCCGGCCGGATCGTAATGCCTGACTATTTGATTGCATTGGTTGGCGTGATGCTCATCAGGCCCTCCATAGCTCAAGCGCTCGACGCAGGTTCGCGCCGTACCGTCCCGTGCGCCCTGTTCTTCAAACAAGGCAGTCGGCCGCAGCTGCTTGTCGTATTCGACCCGCTGAACCACTCCGCGTCCGTCCCAGCCCCCGTCACGCTGCCCGCCTTCCCCCACTGATTGAAGGCGCCACCCCGCATCGACGCTCTCATAAAGCAGCCGCTCCCCGCTGAGCGAGAAGACCACACTCACATTGCTCGTCGCGTCCGATGCCAGATCGGCGGCAGCCCATAGTCGTGGGTCCCAACGCGCCGTTTGCCTTCCTGCGGGATCATAGGCAAGGCGGTCAACCCGCACGGTCATGGGCGCATCCGTTTGAGCCACGTAGAAGGACACCGTACGAACAGGTAGCCTGCGCGGCTCTATTACCGTGAGTGTCGGAGTATGGGTATGTAGCGAGCAGGAATGAGCCATGACCTGTGCAATCCGTTGCAGGAAATACCCTAAGACTAGTTTGGCTGCGGATTTCTGACTGACCGCCGGTCCGGCTGGACGGTTGCGCTGAGCGGTTCGGTTGAGCCCAATCCATTAGCCCAACCCCCTCCCCTTTCGGTACGATGCCCTCATCTGCAATCGCGAGATCGACACGATGATTTTCGGCGCCGTACTCCTGTTCACCTGGCTGGTCCTGCTTCTGCGCTATCCCTCCAAAGCGTTGCCTGTTTCCCTGGCTGCCGCAGTCGGGCTGGGCGTCGTGGCGGCGTTTGTGGTCTGGGAAGACAGCCGCGACGAGCAGCGCCTTGAGCGCCTGCAATTGCGCGTGGACTATGCGCCGCAACAGTGTCCTACGGGGCGTCCGCTGCTGGTACTGATCGATAACGGCAACACCGTTTCGCTCAGCGAACTGCGCTGGAAAATCGCGGCCTACGCGCCGGGCGATACCGTCAATCTGGCCGAAGACACGTACACCGCGCCGCGTTATCGCGGGCCGGGCGATTTGTTGCCCGGCAGTCAGTGGCAAGATTGTTTGCCGATGCCACCGTTGCGCCCAGGTTACCGGCCTCAGACCCTCGAGTTTCGTGCCGAGCGCCTGCAAGGCACGTTCTCCGGCTGAGCGCCGCCTTTCTCTTTTTTCAAGGACTGAACCATGTCTGTGGTGTTGATCACCGGTTGTTCCAGCGGCATTGGCCGTGCCATGGCGGATGCCTTCAAAGCGGCGGGCCATGAAGTCTGGACAACCGCACGCAAGCCGGCCGACGTGCAAGCGCTGACCGCGGCAGGTTTTCGTGCCGTGACGCTGGACGTCAATGACAGCGCTGCGATTGATCGACTGGTTTCCGAGCTGGATCAACAAGGCAGAGGGCTCGACGTGCTGATCAACAACGCAGGCTACGGTGGTATTGGCCCGCTGCTGGATGGCGGTGTCGAGGCCATGCGCAGGCAGTTCGAAACCAACGTGTTTTCAGTGGTCGGCGTGACGCGCGCGCTGTTTCCAATGCTGCGCCGCAACAAGGGGTTGGTGGTGAATATCGGCAGCGTTTCGGGCGTGCTGGTCACCCCATTCGCGGGCGCGTACTGCGCGTCAAAAGCCGCCGTTCATGCCATGACTGAAGCACTGCGCATGGAACTGGCACCCTTCGGGATTCGGGTGATGGAAGTCCAGCCCGGCGCTATCGATACCCACTTCGCACAAAACGCCAGCCACGAGGCCGAGCAGGTGATTCACCAGGATTCGCCGTGGTGGCCGTGGCGTGAAGGCATCCGCGCCCGGGCCAATGCGTCACAGGGCAACCCGACACCCGCTGCCGACTTCGCCCGCGACGTGCTCGACGCCGTGCAACGCAGCCATCCACCGCGCCTATTGCGCTCCGGCAACGGCAGCCGCGCGCTGCCCCTGATGGAACGGCTGCTGCCCAAGGCATTACTGGAGTGGATTCTGAGCAAGCGCTTCAAGCTGGATAAAAAAGGCTGACACCACCGCCGGCTTCTGTAGGAGCGTGGCTTGTCCCG
This sequence comes from Pseudomonas sp. AK106, assembly GCF_053903055.1. Classification (NCBI taxonomy): domain Bacteria; kingdom Pseudomonadati; phylum Pseudomonadota; class Gammaproteobacteria; order Pseudomonadales; family Pseudomonadaceae; genus Pseudomonas; species Pseudomonas sp. AK106. Next base: position 919,154 of record NZ_CP096426.1, on the reverse strand, counting down.
CGAACTGGCGCGAAGCGGCAGCAAGACCAAGCGCCCCGGTTATAACTGATGCACCGCAATCACTGTTATTACTGTCGCTGCGCAACAGATCGCGGGACAAGCCACGCTCCTGCATCCTCCGGCGCGACACATCTGGCGTATCGCGCAGCTCAACGTGCTATCGCATTGAATCTTGCGTTTCGGGATTCACAATCACCGTGCACGTAATCCCCGCCGCCAGCACCACCCCTTCCGGCACCTGATCCAGGTGGATGCGCACGGGCACGCGCTGCGCCAGTCGTACCCAGTTGAAGGTCGGGTTGACGTCGGCGATGAGTTCGCGGCTCTCCGGGTTGTCGCGGTCGTAGATGGCGCGAGCGATGCTCTCGACGTGGCCCTTCATCACTTCGCCGCTCATCAACTGCATGTCCGCCGGATCGCCAATCCTGACGTGGGGCAGCTTGGTCTCTTCGAAGAAGCCGTACACCCAGAACGAGTTCCTGTCGACGACGGCCATCTTCGCTTCGCCGATGCGCGCGTAGTCGCCGCGATGCACGTTGAGGTTAGTGACGTAGCCGTCAACCGCAGCCAGCACTTTGGTGCGCTGCAGGTTCAGTTGTGCCGCCTCAAGCTGCGCGACGGCGAGTTGATAATCCGCCTGGGCAGAGGTGGCGACATTGCTGGCGTCTTCTCGACTTTCGGCGGAGATCACCAGGGCGTCCATGTCCTTGCGTCGATTGGCGTTGACCTTGCGCATCTCCCAGGTCGCCTTGCGCGACGCCACCATGGCCTCGGCCTGCTTCACTGCCAGCTGATAATGCTCAGGGTCGATCTGCATCAACAGGTCGCCTTTTTTCACTGGCTGGTTGTCCTTCACCGGCACATCGATCACCACGCCGCTGACATCGGCGGCGACGTTGATCACGTCGGCGCGCACCCGGCCGTCGCGGGTCCAGGGCGTGTCCATGTAGTGAATCCACAGCAGCCGGCCGATCCAGATGGCCAGGGCCAGAATCAACAAAGTCGCGATCAGACTGAAGAGCTTTTTCATCTCAACCAACGTGCCTCAACGGTAAACAGTGAGCGCCATGGCGCCGAAAATGCAGCTGAACAGGCTCAGACGCAGCAGCGCCGGATGCCAGAAGAAACGGTAGAGGTCGAGGCCGGACATGAACCGGTCCAGCGCCCAGGAAAGCACCATGGCGACCAGAAACATGACGGTCACGGTCGGCATGTAAACGCCGTGGAAGGCGAGTTCACGAGGCATTGAGTTGTCCTTGCGGCGAGGCCACAGACGCCGGCTCTGACGGAACGCCCGCCAGCGGCGATTGCGGGTCCAGCAGGCAGGTGCGGATGAAGTGCAGGTAGCTTTTCACCCGGCGCAACGCCGAGGTGTCGAAGTGCGGAGCAAAGGGCTCGTCGGTGTTCTGCACGCAGATGATGGCGTGATCGACGGCCGACAGGCTGCGCGCCAGATTGTGGGGATCGGGCTGGATGAACAGACGAATCAACGAGCGGCCCATGGCGCGAATCGCCTGCCGCCAGGGCTGCCACTCGGCGTAACTCGGGTGCACCGGCAGAATGGCCTGCTCGCGGCGCAACTCGATGATCCCGTGGCCGATCTCCAGCACCACGAACATCCAGCGCAGCAGGTTGCGTTGCACCTCGGGTTTACCGGCGGCCAGGCCATAGGCCTGATGCATCAGATCGCGCGTACGGCTTTCGAAACTGGAACGAATCCCGCGCAGCGGCGCGCTGATGGCAAAGCTCACTTGTCGGCGCAGGTTGCCTTCCAGCCGCTGCCACAGCCAGCGACTGTTCGGCGGCAGAATGATCGCCCCTGCCGCCGCACACAACAGCATGCCGAGGACCATGGCGATGTAGTCATTGATGAACGCATACGGGTTGTAGACCGTGAGGTTGTCCGGCGCCGAACCGATGCTGAAGAAAATCAGCAGCCCCAGACCATATCCCACCCACTGCGGCCTCGTGGTCAGGAACGTGCCGAACACGAACACCGGCGCCAGCACCATGCACAACAGCGGAAAACCATCGATGCGCGGCAGCACGAAAAAGGTGATGAAAAACCCCAGCAGCGCACCCAGAAAGGTCCCGCACGCCATCTGAAACGACATGCGCCTCGGGTTCGATGTCGTCGCGGAAAGCGCCACCGTGGCGGCGGACACCAGGGTCATCGACGCGCCGCTCGGCCACGCCGTGGCCACCCAGTACACCGACATGACCGCGAGAATAAAGGTCGCGCGCACGCCGGAGGCCAGCGAAGACAGCCAACTGGTGGTGGACACGAAGGGCTCGACCCATTGCTCCCGCGCATGGCGGTGATCGGCCAAAGACGCATGGGTCTGGGCGTAGTCGTGCATGTCGTCGACGAAGCGATACAGCAACTCGTAAGCGGTATGGAAATCCAGCAGGTCGGCGTCGCTGGGCTCGGTCTTGACGAACTCGGCGCGCAGGCTGCGCACGCGTTCGGGCAGGTCGGCCTTGTACACGCTCAACCGATTGGCGAGCAGTGCGGCGTCGGCGTTGGTCAGCGCGCGCCCGGCAAAGGGCTCCAGCAATCCAGTCAGCGCATTCAGGCCAGGCTCGATGGCCTGAACAGCTGGCGTCACGCCCCGCCGACGGAGGCGTTCGAGCAACTGATGCAGGGCGTTGAAGCGCGTGGTGATGGTCATGAATTCGCTGTTCAGGCGATTCAATCGACCGTTGCGGCGGCGCATGTGCGGGTCTTCGAACACGGTGACCGCGCGTAGGCCTTCGAGCCCCACGGCATCGGCAATGAAGCGCACGTTGCTGGCCTCGAACGACGCCGGATCGCTCTCGCCGCGCAGGCCGGTGATGACGAACTGAGCGAAGGTGCCAAAGCGCTGATACAAGGTGTTGCGCATCGCCGCGCCAGCGCTTTGCGGCAGGATCGCGGCGCTGACCAGTGTCGAGCAGACGATGCCGAGGGAGATTTCCAGCACCCGCCACATGGCGGCCATAAACGAGGTGTCCGGGTGAGCGAGCGCTGGCAGCCCGGTCATCGCGGCGGTGTAGCCGGCCAGCACAAAACCGTAGGCGCGGAAGTTGCGATAGCGCGCCGCCCCGGCGCAGCAGAAGCCGACCCAGATCGCCAGACTGCCGAGAAACAGCTCGCTGTTTTGCGCGAACAGCGCCATCAGCGTGACCATGACCACGGAGCCGGCGAGCGTGCCGAGCAAGCGGTAGAAACTCTTGGCGAACACCTGACCGCTCTGGGGCTGCATGACGATGAACACAGTGATCATGGCCGTGCGCGGCTGCGGCAGCTCCAGGCGCATGGCGATCCAGTAGGTCAGGAATGCCGCAGTCAGCACCTTGCTGATGTAGATCCACGTCACGCCATCGCTGCGCGCCCAATCGTTGAGGCCCCGACGCCACTCCAGTGATTTGAGCCAGTTAAAAGCGGCGTTCATCGCCAGGCCCTGCCGGAGCGTTTCATTGATCAAACACCGCCAGCGACGCCGGCGTTTTCGGCACGGCGGTCTTTGCCGGTGCGGGGGAATCATTGCCGGCCATCAACCCGCCGCCCAGCGCCACCACCAGCTCAGCATGCACCGTCAGGCGCTCAGCCTGGACGTGTTGCTGCACCTGCTGTTGATGGAACAACAACGTCTGCGCGTTGAGCACATTGAGGTAATCGGTCAGGCCGCGTTTATAGGCAACCATCGCGATGTCGTAGGTTTTCTGCGCGGCGGCCACTGATTGATCGGCGAACTGCTGTTGCTTGTCCATCGACTCACGACGAATCAGTTGATCGGAGATGCTCTTCAGCGCCATCACCAGGGTCTGGTTGTACTGCGCGACAGCTTCGTCATAGCCCGCTGACGCCACGCCCAGCGCCGAACGCAAACGTCCGCCGTCGAAGATCGGCAAGGTGATCGCCGGGCCCACGCTGTAGTTGAATTTCTTGCCGGCGAGGAATGCCAGCATGCCGCCGCCGGTGGCCATGTAACCAAGGCTGCCCATCAGATCAACGTTCGGATAGAAGCCGGCATGGGCCACATCGATGCCTCGCGCCTGCGCCGCCACTCGCCAGCGGCTGGCGACTACATCCGGACGCTGCCCCAGCAATTCGGCGGGCAGCGCGGAGGGCAACGTCAACGCCGCGTTCAGTGACAGCGTCGGCCGCTGCAGACGTGCGCCCTCGCCCGGTCCTTTGCCCGCCAGCGCCGCGATCTGATTGCGGCTCAGGGCAATCGCCTCGTCCAGGGCGTCAATCTGACGATGGGTTTCGGGCAGCGGGGTTTGCGCCTGGCTGACTTCAAAATGGGTGCCGATGCCGCCGTTCAGACGACGCTGGGCCAGATCAACGATCTGCTGCTGTTGCGCGAGGGTCGCTTCGGCGATGTCGCGCTGGGCGTAGTTGAGCGACAGCTGGATGTAGGCGCGGACGATGTTGTCCTGCAATTCCAGCTGCGCCTGACGCTCCTGGGCCGCGCTCAGGTGCGCCATGTCCAGCGCCTGTTCGGAGTGATTGCTTTCCTGGCCCCACAGGTCAAGGGAATAACTCAGGCCCAGCGAAGCGTTGTTGTCCCACGTGCTGGTGTTCGACAGCTCACCCGGGCCGTAGAACTGATCCGTCGGCCAGTTGTGTCGTTTCAGGCTGCTGTCGCCGGAAACGTGCAGGGATTCCGCCGACTCCGCGATGCCCGCCATGGCCTTGGCCTGACGCACTCGCGCGGCAGCGATCGCCAGGCTGGGGCTGCCCATCGCGGCCAGTTCGATCCAGCGATTGAGTTGTTCGTCGCCATAGGCACGCCACCACTGACCAGCCGGCCAGTGGGCGTCTTTGTCGGCCGCCTTGATGGCGTCGTCGGTGGCCAGCGCGTCGGGCGACAACGCTGTGCCTTGTGGGGCGATTCCGCCAGTTCCGATGCAGCCGCTGATGAGTAACGTTAAAGCGCACACACTGAGGGATTTGAGCCCTCTGACGAGACGACGCGGCACTGCTGCAATTACCTGAATGGAGGGGGAATCGATGATGCGGCGATTCTAGGGGGCGTCTAGCCCGGCGATAAGCCGGGACTTCTGCGAATCTTTGTTACGGAACCGGAGATAATCCTTTGGTATGGCTGACATGGATCAGTTACTTCATGTCACAATTTGCTATCTCATCTGAGAACGGCCAATGGACACTCTGCAAAACATGCGCGCCTTTACTTGCGTGGCGCAAGCGGGCAGCTTCACCGCTGCCGCTGCTCAACTGGACACCACCACCGCAAACGTTTCGCGCGCTGTCTCCAACCTCGAAGCCCACCTGCAGACCCGGCTCCTCAACCGCACCACGCGACGCATCGCCCTGACTGAAGCGGGCAAGCGTTACCTGCTGCGCTGCGAGCAGATTCTCGGTTACGTCGAAGAGGCGGAAGCCGAAGCCAGCGACGCCCATGCGCGTCCGGCCGGGCAGCTGAAAGTCCATTCGATGACCGGCGTGGGCCAGCATTACGTCATCGACGCGATTGCCCGCTACCGGCGCAATCACCCGGACGTGTCGTTCGACCTGACCATGACCAACCGCGTCCCGGACCTGCTCGAAGAGGGGTACGACGTGTCCATCGTGCTCGCCAGCGAGCTGCCGGATTCGGGCTTCGTCTCCCAGCGACTGGGCATCACCTACAGCATCGTTTGCGCCTCGCCCGCCTACATCAAGGCGTTCGGCATGGCGCACCGGCCGGCTGATTTGCTCAATCATGCCTGCCTGCGCCTGGTCAGCCCGGTGTTCCCGCTGGAAAAGTGGGCCTTCGACGGCCCCGAAGGCCAGGAAACCGTGACCATCGGCAACTCGCCGTTTCTGGTGAATTCGGCCGACGCCATGCAGGCGGCGATCAGCAGCGGCATGGGCATCGGGATTCTGCCGATCTATTCGGCCATCGAAGGCCTGCGCAATGGCACGCTGGTGCGGGTCTTGCCGCAGTACCGCTCCCACGAGCTGAACCTGTACGCCATCTACCCATCGCGGCAGTACCTGGATGCGAAGATCAAAACCTGGGTCGAATACCTGCGCGGCTCGCTGCCGGAAATCATGGCCGCCCATGAAGCGGACCTGCAGACCCATGTATTGCCGGAGACGGTTTAACGCTCCGCCCCACCTGGCAACAGACCCATCCACCTCGCCAATCCCTCGGCAAGAATGTTAGCGTGCTACGCAATGCCCTTCTGAACTGCCGAGAGAAGCTATCCGATGAAAAAGACCGTCCTTGCCTTCAGCCGCGTGTCTCCGGAAATGGCCGAGCGCCTGCAGCAAGACTTCAACGTGATCATCCCCGACCCGAAAAAGGGTGATCTGAACGCGCAGTTCAACGAAGCCCTGCCCCACAGCCACGGCATGATCGGCGCTGGCCGCAAGCTGGGGCGCGAACAACTGGAGAATGCAAAGCAGCTGGAAGTGGTGTCGAGCATTTCGGTCGGTTACGACAACTACGACGTCGACTACCTCACCGAACGCGGCGTCATGCTGACCAACACTCCCGACGTGCTGACGGAAAGCACGGCAGATCTGGGCTTCTCGTTGATCATGGGCAGCGCCCGCCGCGTCGCCGAACTGGACGCCTACACCAAAGCCGGCAACTGGAAGCGCAGCATCGAGGCGCCGCACTTTGGCACCGATGTCTACGGCAAGACGCTGGGCATTGTGGGCATGGGCAATATTGGCGCGGCAGTCGCACGGCGGGGTCGTCTGGGCTTCAACATGCCGATCCTGTACAGCGGCAACAGCCGCAAGACCGCCATCGAGCAGGAACTGGGCGCGCAATTCCGTACGCTGGATCAGTTGCTGGCCGAGTCGGATTTCGTCTGCCTGGTGGTGCCGCTCAGCGAAAAGACCCAGCACATGATCAGCACCCGTGAGCTGTCGCTGATGAAGAAGACCGCCATTCTGGTGAACATCGCACGCGGCCCGATCGTCGACGAGCCGGCGCTGATCAAGGCGCTGCAGGACGGCACGATTCGCGGCGCCGGCCTGGATGTCTACGAGAAAGAGCCGTTGGCTGAATCGCCGCTGTTTGCGCTGAGCAATGCGGTAACGCTGCCTCACATCGGCTCGGCGACTGACGAAACCCGTCAGGCCATGGCCGACCGCGCCTACGCCAACCTGCGCGCCGCGCTGTTGGGCGAGAAGCCGCAGGATCTGGTGAATGCGCAGGTGTGGAAGGGCTGAGCTCACTGTGACGATCGTTCCCACGGTCCCAGTGGGAACAATCAAAGGTTTCAGCCCGCCTTAAGCCAGCTTCGCCCCCACAGGCACAATCACCCTGGGCTTCCTGAACACCAGCACGTTCCCCGCCATCACCAACACCAGCCCCATCAGTGCGGGGGCGGTCCATTGATAGCCTTCGGCAAACGCCGACACATTCAACGCCACCACCGGGAACAGCACCGTGCAATACGCCGCGCGCTCCGGGCCCATGCGGCCGACCAGGGTGAGATAGGCGGTAAAGCCAATCACCGATCCCGGCACCACCAGATACAACAGCGAGCCGATGTACCGCGCGCTCCACTCAAACCCGAACGGCGTGCCGCTCAGCAGGCAGTACACGCACAGCATCGTCGCGCCATACAGCATGCCGTAGGCATTGGTGGTCAGCGGACGCAGGCCGGCCTTCTGTTGCAGGCTGGAGAGCATGTTTCCCGCCGAGAAACACAGCGTGCCGAGCAGGGTCAGCGCTAGACCGATCAAGGTCTCGCGGCTGGCGCTGTGCCCGGCCAATTCCGGCCAGAACAGACACGCCAGCCCCATCAGCCCCAGCGTGCCGCCCAACACGACGTTGCGCGCGATTTGCTGCTTGAAGAAGATTCGGGCGTTGAGCGCGTTCCACAATGTCGCAGTGGAAAACACCACCGCCACCAGACCGGTCGGAATCCACTGGCTGGCGGTGTAGAAGCACATGAAATTTACGCAGAACAGGCACAGCCCTTGCGCCAGGCAGATAAGCTGCCCGCGGCGATTGACCTTCTGCAGTTTCCCGGTCGCCAGCAACAAGGCGAAGAGGATGAGCGCCGCGAGGCCGAAGCGGTAGACGATCGACACCGGGATGGCGACCTCGCCCAGTTGCAGTTTCAAGGCGATCCAGGTCGTGCCCCAGATTAAAACGGTCAGCAGATACAGCGTGATGTTCATGTCGAGCTCCCCAGTGAGGCCTCAGTCTGGCGGCGCGGGTCTGCCCTCACTTGCAGAAACTTGCGCATTTGATCGTCACCCCGCTGGCAGGGGGCAGCGCTCGGAGTAGGATGCGAGGCGCAGAGGAGTCCTTATGTCGTCACTTGAAACCATCCAGGTCTTTCAATCCCTGAACAGCTCGCCCCACGCGCAGCTGGAGAAGAGCGCGCCTCTGGGCGACGGGGTGATGGCGGCGCTGTGGAACAACCGTCATGACGCGCAGAATTACCACGCGCCGACGCACCACACGCTGTCGTGCTACATCGACGGCGGCACGGGAACATTCCGCCGCGATCAGCCGGGCAAGAAAGGCGCTCCGGACAAGATCTGCACGCTGCCCGCCGGCCATCAGTCCTCCTGGGTGGTGAACGGTGAAATCCGTCTGGCGCATTTGTATATCAGCCCCGAACAGTTCGCCCTCAACTGCGTCACGCTGCTGGATCGCGAGCCACGCCAGTTGGCGTTGCAGGAGCACACGTTTCTGGATGATCCGCTGCAGGCCGAGCGTTTTCATCGCCTGATCCGCATGGACTGGCGAGAGCCCGGCGAGCGCATGCTCACCAGCAGCCTGGCCCATGAGCTGCTCGACCACATGGTTCTGCGCCAGGTCGGGCTGCGTGAAGGGTTGCGTTTGAAAGGCGGACTGGCGCCGCACCTGCGCCGGCATTTGGTGGAGTTCATTGAGCTGAACATGGCCGAGCCCTTAAGCCTCGGGCAATTGGCGGGCATGTGCGCGTTGTCGGAATACCACTTCGCGCGGATGTTCCGCGAAAGCTTCGGCCTGCCGCCCCATCAATACCTGCTCGCCCGACGCCTCAACCGAGCCCGCGAACTGCTGCGCTCGACCCGCAAGCCATTTGGCGAGATTGCCCTGGAATGCGGCTTCGCGAGTGCCAGCCATTTCAGCAACCGGTTCAAACAGTCAGTCGGCGCGACGGCGGGCGAATACCGGGCTGCGTTTGAGTCGCGTTAAAACTCCAGCGTCGTCGCCATCACCACCTGCCGCGAATCCCCCAGGGACACGAAATAACGGCTCACCGCCGAGCTGTAGTAGGTGCGATCAAAGAGGTTTTTCACGTTCAGCTGAAACTTCACTTTCTGCCCGTCCAGACGGGTTTCGTAAGTCACGAACGCATCGGCGACGGTGTAGCCGGGCAGATCAAAATCATTGTCCGGATTGCCCGCGCGTTCGCCGACGTAATGGGCGCCCGCTCCCGCCCGCAGCCGGTCCGCACCCAGTACCGCGCCGAAGTCGTACACCGCCGAGACCGAACCGCTGTGCCGGGGTACGTTCTGCAAGCGGTTGCCCTTCAGGGTCGGGTCTTCAAGCACCCAGGCGTCGGTGAAGGCATAAGCGCCAATCAAGCTCCAGCGTTCTGAAAGCTGCCCGCTCACGTCCAGCTCCAGGCCCCGCGAGCGAACCTGACCCGCCGTGGTGTACACCGTGTTCGCCGTCAGCGAGTCGAAATTCGCCACCAGCACGTTGCGTTTTCTGATGTCGAACAGCGCCAGCGTCGCACTGACGCCATCGGAGGAATCCCACTTGGCGCCCAGCTCCCACGCTTTCGATTCTTCGGGCAGCGTCGCCGAATCCAGCACGGTGCCCCCCGCCAGCGTAGCGATGCTCGAGTTGGGCTTGAACGCCTCGGTGTAACTGCCATACAACGAAAGCTCATCGCTGTAGCGGTAAACGAGGCCCGCTCGGGGAATCCACTTTTGCCCGTTCAAATCGGTATTGCGCGTGAACGGCGAGCCTTTGCCAGCCTGCTGATCGAACACTTGATAACGCGCGCCCGCGACGAAAATCCAGCGATCTGTGAGGTGCACGGAGTCCTGAGCAAACACCGAGTCGCTGCGCAGGATATCGAGCTGATGGCTGTCCGCCGCACTGACCTGAGTGCCCTCCGCTTCCTGGCCATACACCGGATTCACGTAGCTGAACGTGCTCTGGCTTTTCTGGCGGATCAGCTCACCGCGCGCGACTTTGCGGTATTCGTCGTCGACGCCCATTAGCACCTCGTGCCGCAAGCCCGCCAGCGAGGTGTCGCCGCTCAACGTGAGCGTGGTGAAGCGATCGGTGCTCAGGGCGTTGCCGGTCCCGTCGATGGAGCGGGTCAGCGTGCCGGTGGCCGGATCGACGGCGGTCACGCGCACCTGACTGGCGTCGTAGGTCTCGCGGTTGTAGCTGTAACCGAGGTGGCCTCTCCAGGTGTCGTCGAAGGTGTGATCGACCTCGAATCGATACAGGTCCGAGCGCCCTTCCATTGTGTTGAAGAGCTCGTCCAGACGCCGGGTCGCGGGGATGTTCAACGGACGGTTTGTGCGAGGATCGATTGCCGTGCCGCGATCAAACGGCGAGAGAAATTCCCGGTGTTCGTAGGACGCCAGCACCTCGGTGTCATCGCCATACCAGGCGAGCGATGGCGCGATCAGCGATTCACGGTGTCCGCCGTAATTGCGCCAGTAATCTTCGTCTTCGTGGTCGACGATCAAGCGGTATGCCAGCCCGGTGGACGCGCCTTCAGCGCCATCAATCGCGCCGGTGCTATCGAACGTTCCGCCACTGCCGTTTTTGCCTGCGCCGTAGCTTGAACCTCGCGCCGTCAGCGAGTTGGCCGACTGTAACTGCGGACGCTTGCTGACCACGTTGATCACCCCGCCCGGGTCCTGAATGCCATACAACAGCGACGCCGGGCCCTTGAGAACTTCGACGCGCTCGGCGGTGACATTGAGGTTGCGGCCCTGGACCACCGGCATCCCGTCGCGCATGATCGAACCGTCGCGATTCTCGCCAAAACCCCGCTTCATCAGCGTGTCCTGTGTGCTGCCGAGGGTGTTGCCCTGGGTTACGCCACTCACGTTGGCCAGCACATCGTCGAGATTGCGCGGCGCCTGATCCCTCAACACCTGCGCCGGAACAAGGCTGACCGCCTGCGGGTTTTCCAGCGGCGGCGTTGCGCTGCGCATCACTGATGAGACAGCAGGCGGCTGATAGCTGTAAACGGCACTGAGAGTGGAGTCTATCTGCGTCGCGCCAAGGGTGACCGCACCCTCGACGGGGCGGGATTGCAGCGTGAAGGTGTCGTCTGTGGCACGGCGGAACGTTAAGCCAGACGTGCCCAGCAGAATGCGTAACGCCTGTTCCGCACTGAACGAGCCCATCAATGCCGGGGCATCCACCGCGTACGGCACATCCTGGGTGTAAATAACCCCCTGCCCGGTGACTCGACTGAAATCCCTGAGCGACTGGGACAGCGGTTTGGCCGGAATCGAAAAGTCGTAGGCCGGCGCGGCTGCCTGAGCGCAGGCGCTCCAGACCGCTACCACCGAAAAGCCAAACCCACTTCTCACATCGATCACCCCGTTTGACTGCGATACACCTCAACAGCTCGCCTGCGATCAACGGATCACAATGACCCGCCCGAGCGCTTGGTATTGCTCAAAACCAACCACGGATTTCAACGCCGCCAGCACGGCCTGCGGATCGCGGCTCGGGAAGCTGCCGCTGACGGTCTTCGCGGCCAGTTGGTCGTTGAGCAAAATGATCCGGCCCGGGTAATAACGGTTCAGGTCGCTGATCACATCAGCGAGGGGCGCGCGGGCGTAATTGAGCCAGCCCTGACGCCAGGCCAGTTGGCTTTCGCTGTCGACAGACTGCGGAGCGCCGGTTCGCTCACGGTCATAACGGGCCCGCTGACCTGCCGTCAGGATCTGCTGCGGCGCATCGGCGGCCGCCTTCACGCCAACGCGCCCCGACAGCACAGTGATTTGCGCGCCGGGCGGCTGCAGCCGTACTTCGAATTGCGTGCCCAGCACCCGGGTTTCGCCGCGTCCGCCATCGACCACAAACGGCTCGCCAGTGTGAGTAACTTGAAAGAATGCGGCGCCACGGCGCAACTCGACGTGCCGCTCTCCGTCGCCAAAATGCACGGCGATTGCGCTGTCGGCGTCCATCGTTACCTGCGACCCGTCTGACAGGATCAACGTCCGGACCTGCCCCGGCGCCGACACATAATCGGCATTCAAGTCCTCTGCCCAGCGCTGGGGATTCCAGCCCAGCCCCGCGCTGATCATCAGCACCAGACACGCCGCCATCGCCAGCGCCGCTCCCCAGCGCGGCAGCCTGCGCGGCTTGGGTGCGTCCATTTTCCGCAGCAAGGCATTGAGTGCGGCGGCGTCTTCGGCGGCCAGTGTGGCGGCAGGCTCTTCGCTCAGTTCCCAAACCACCTGAGCTTGGGCGTACGCTTCGGCATGAGCGGGATCAGCGTGCAGCCAGCGGCTGAAGCGCGCCTGATCGGCAATCGTCGGCTGGTTGTGCAACACACTGAGCCAATTCAGGGCCATGGTATGGGGATCGGCAGTCGGATCAGGAACGGCATTCATCGGCGTATGCCCCCGGATTTCCCGGCAAGCGGCGCAACCCGAGTAACGTCCTGATTGATGCTCGCCTTGCAGACCTGCAGGGCGCGCATCATGTGTTTCTCCACGGCACTCTGCGAAAGGCCCATGGCCTTGGCGATTTCGGCGTACTTGCGCCCGTGGATTCGGTTGAGCAGGAAAATCTGCCGGGTTTTCTCCGGCAATCCGCGCAACGCCGTTTCGATGTGGCGCAGATCGTTGCTTGCTTCCAGCGCCGCTTGGGGTTCGTCAGTCTCGGCCCAGTGCGATTCCGGCAGCCGCTCATCGCTGAGCCGGGCGCGAGTGCTCTCATTGCGCAGATGGTCAATGGCGATATTGCCAGCACAGCGCAGCAGGTAGGTGTTGAGCTCCTCGACCTGCACCAGCGGACGCCGCCAGAACCTGAGAAACAGGTCCTGCACCAGATCCGCCGCCGTCGCCCGACAACCCACCCTTCGGCTGACCAGCGCCTCCATTTGCGGACGCTGGGACAGAAACACCTCCAGAAACCGCGCGCGTGCAGCCTTCGGAGTCTCGTGGTCGAGGTCCTGGCACACTGAGTTCAAGGACGGAGGCGGATCGATCATGATTCAGGCACGGGCTGGGGGAGGATGCGAGGCGCGATATTAATGATAAATATTCTCATGCGCAAAAGATGTCCGACGAATCTCGCAACAAATCTGCAGCGGCCGAAGGTTGCCCCCAAAAAGGCGCGGCCCAGCAAAACTGGACTTGCCGGTCGAGTTCCCCCTTTCGCGAAATATATTCTCGGTTCCAAGGGGTTGAATTGTTCGTGGATCGGCGCCAACACTGTGAATGAGGGCAGACGAAAAACACCTCGTCCAGACTCTCCCGAGCAAGCCAAAGTAAGGGAAGAACTATGCAAATCCAGGTCAACAGCGATAACCACATCGAAAACAGCGTCCGTCTGGAGGAGTGGGTACGAACCACGGTTGAAACTACGCTCGAACGATACGAAGAGGATCTGACCCGCGTTGAGGTCCACATCAACGACGAAAACGGCGACAAGCCAGGCCCGCATGACATCCGCTGCCAGATGGAAGCCCGGCCAAAAGGACACCAACCCATTTCTGTGACCCACAAGGCCGATTCGATCGATCAGGCAGTGGATGGCGCAGCGGTCAAACTGGACCACGCCCTGGAACATCTTTTCGGAAAACTGCGCGGCAACAAACGCGGCGCGGCTCCGGTGATTGAAAGCGATCTGGATGACGAGCCGGTCAGTGCTGACGCGTTGCTCGAAGAAGAATTTCTCGAGAAGGACGAAGCGTTGCACGGCTGATGCAGCAGCTCTGAGACACTAAACGACTGAAAGAGGGGCGAGCCTGGAAACGGGCCCGCCCTTTTTTTGCGCCGTCGTTAGGCAACCAGCGCTTGAATGGTGAGCCGCGCTAAACGGGTGGCCGATTCAAGTGGCCGACCTTTCGCACACAAAGAACGCATGAGGCGCGCAAATGGTGCCGAGCGGGAATGGGCCAAGCCCTTGGCCAGTACAAGACGGACGCTGAAACCATGACCTGCTTCTCGTTTCCGGGCCCTTGGGTCCAGCGATCGGGACCATTTACACCTTTCGTCCGTTGTGGCCCAAACCCTGCAAGCTTTGTATCGTCGAGCTTACACCTCACCTGCACGCCGCAGGCCTGCTGGCCTCGGACGCAGTGACTCGCTCAATACGACGACGTTTCAACGGACCACTGATGGAAATCACCGCGATTTCAGCGAGCGCGGCCAGGGCAGGAATCATTAACCGTTGATCGGCTTCGAGAACTAAAGGGATTCACCCCCAGTCAATTCATGCAGATCGTTAACAGGTAACAGGCCATGGATAACCCTTTTCAACTGATCACCGACGCCTTCCATCCCGACTACCGGGTCAACCTGAGTATCCAGGGCCTCGACGGGACCATCATGCTGACGCTGTCGAATGAGTCAGGTGTGGTCGCCAAACGCCTGATCAGCGCCGAGCAACGCAACTCGCCCAAGCGGCTGCGCCGTTTGATCGAAAGCATCCAGTTCGGCATCGCCATCGAACAAGGCCATAGCGCCATCAAGATCTTGGCGGCCATGACGGATGGCGACCTCAAACAACTCTCGCCTCCGCCTACCCGAACCCGCTTCCTCGGCCGTCCGCAGTTGACTGCCGGCCTTTGACTTTTTGATGCGCAGGGCATGAGGCGATAGTGATTGCCTCTCCAGCGCAGTCTTTTCGCCGCATCATTCTCGATGCGCTCCGTCCCCCGCCGACGATCGCCAACGTCCCTGTAATGCCCGCCGATTCAGCCCTCAGACAGAAAGCACCTGCTACAACAAACCTGTAGCAAGCCGGCTGCCCCGTTACACAACAACGGCGAGCAGCAGAGTCTGGACAAGTCTGAGGTGACGATATGTCTCTACGATACATAGCGCTGATTGGCGCGCTGGCGCTCGCGACCGGCTGCGTGGAAGAAAGAGTGGTGCACGAACGCCGAGTGGTCGACCGACCCGCGCCCCGCGCCGAATATGTCGAAGTCGTCGCCCCGCAAGCGCCGCCCGTGCGCGTCATCGAAGAAGAACCGGCTCCGCGCCCGGGCTATGTCTGGTCCCGCGGCTACTGGCGCTGGAACGGCAACCGCTACGTCGCCGAACACGGCCACTGGGAAGCGGTACGGCCGGGCTATCGCTATCAACATCCGTACTGGGAAAGTCGAGGCGATGGCTGGCATTACCATGTTGGGGTGTGGGTGAACTGACCGTTCTTCGCACATGAAAATGCCCCGCTGAGACGGGGCATTTTTTGATTGGATCACCGATGGTCTGGCTCTGACTCAGTAGATGGCTTACTCCACTTTCTCCTGCACCGACGGATACCTCGACGAGGAATACCTCACCACCAAAATCGAGAACGCCAGCAACAGCACGCCGCCGCAGACATAAATGATCCCCAGATCTGGCGCTTTGTGATGGGACACGTCGCTGATCAGCAAGCGAATCAAAGCGGTCACCCCGATGTAGAGCAAGAAGCGCAGCGGCATGTGGTTGGTCTTGAAATAGATGCCGACCATCGCGCCCAGTTCGAGGTAGATGAACAACAGCAGAATATCGTCCACCGCGATGTAGTCCTGCCCGAGCATGCCGATGAACGCTTTTATAGCGGCGTATGCGGTGACCGCCCCAATACCGAACAGCGCCAGATAGTGAAACGCTTCAACGGCCAGATTACCCAGGCTGTTGGCGCCGCCGTGAAGCTTCGCCCGCATTCGATCTGCCCATCTCACACCAGCCATCCCTCACCTCCCCTGACCAAAACAAAAGTGTTCATAACGAGCGCTGCGATTGAGCGCAGCGGTGGATCTGTCGACGCAGGGCGTTGGCCGCGTTGATGTTCACGATGTACTTCCTTGGGTGATCCGGACGGGATGATGCGCCGCGCGCATGACGATTTGCCCGTGCGCAGCCTGGTTGTAGGCAAGCATTAATAGGGCCATCGGCTAAGGTTGAGAACGTGACCAGATGTCGCAAGGCTGCGCCTGGTAAAAAAAGTGAGCGCTCACCCCCTACCCAAGCCGAGGCGATTCACCTATGCTGCGCACTGTATAAATACACAGTAAAAAGACGGAGCACGCTGTCTTTGCATCATCCGTCGGCCGAAGCGTTGAGCGCCCGGGCTGATCCCTTACAACTCTGGAAATGACGACGAGGCCAACAATGGCTGTTGAAACCCTTTACCGCAGTACCCGTGATTTGGAGACTACGTTCGTGGACCGCAAACTCGCCGATGCCCATGATCAGATGCTGGAACTGGCAGAGCTGCTCACCGATGTGCTGATGAAGAACGTCGCCGGGCTCTCCGAAAAACACGCTGAAGACGCCAGTATTTTCATGGCGAAGAACCGCGCCATCTTCGCTGCCGCTTTCAAGAGCAACGCCCTTGCCCTCAACGAGCTGGCACCCGCGGCGGAGCAGGCTGAGTAATCAGCCCAGCGACTTTGGCTTCAGCCAGTTGAGGCAGATTTGCCACGAAGGCGATTCACTCCATGTCCAGCAGCCGTTCTGCCAGCTCATCCGCCACCCGCGCGGGTGAGCGCTTTTCAGCTTGCGCATGGGCGAACACCTCGGTCAGCCGCGTGCCGATCTGAGACAGATGCGCGGTGATGTTGCCCGGGCTTTGCCCCTGATGATGCAGTGCGACATAGATCAGGCCACCGGAATTGATCACGTAATCCGGGGCATACAGAATGCCGCGGGCTTCCAGTTGGTCGGCGATCGCGGCACAGCTCAGCTGGTTATTGGCGCCACCCGCGACGGCGGCGCAGCGCAACTTGGTGACACTGTGGCTGTTGAGTACGCCGCCCAGCCCGCACGGCGCAAGGATGTCGCAAGGCGTGCTGAGCAACGCTTCGCTGGCAATCGGCTTGGCGCCCAATTGCTCCATGGCGAGCTGCACCTTGCCGCTGTCCAGATCTGCGACCAACAGCTCGGCGCCCGCCCCATGGAGCTGTTCCGCGAGCGCATAACCCACATGCCCCAATCCCTGAATGGCCACGCGCAAACCTTCAAGGTTATCGCTGCCCAGCCTGGCCATGGCCGTGGTCCGAATCCCCGCGTACAAACCCAATGCGGTGTGCGCAGAAGAGTCGCCGACCGCCGTGGTGCCGGTGACATGCTGAGTGGATTGGGCTATGCAGTCCATGTCCTCTCTGGAGGTGCCGCTGTCCATGGCCGTGACATAACGTCCGTCGAGGGTCTGCACGAACCGTCCGAACGCCTCGAACAGGGCAGCGCGATCAGGCACGTGGGCCGGGCGCATGATCACGGCCGTTCCACCGCCCAATGACAATCCGGCGAGCACGGCTTTGTAGCTCATGTTCCTTGCCAGCTGGATGGCGTCCTCGATGGCGCTCTCTTCGTTTGGGTAGGAGAGGTAGCGACAGCCCCCCATCGCCGGACCTTTCTGGCTGCTGTGGATCGCGATCACCGCTTTCAGGCCGGTGCGCGGCTCAACCATCATGTGCAGTGATTGCACGCGTGAGCTTTGCATGAGAGCGAACATGGGCACTGCTCCCCTTTTTCGTACTGGCGAGTATAGGCGCTGAATGAAAAAAAGAAGGTCGGGCCGAGCGGATCCGGACGACAGACTGCCGTTGGCCACGCGCGATGAATCAACGCTGGACGAAGGCAGCGGCCAAGGCTAAAACAGAGTCATCCTTTAATTCTTCTCAGCCGTCTTATCCTGCCGGAGAAGTCGATGAATCCGCGCCAGCAATGCATTGCCTGTCTAGAACGGAACCCGCCCTCCACATTCGACGCTGCGGTATGGATCGCTGCGGAGCACGACGGGGAGGTTGATGTTCAGGTTATTCGCGATCAGCTCGCCGCGCTGGAGCGCAGTGTCAGTGCGGCATTACCTTTATTGCCGGTCGCCGAGCTTGCCCAGCCCTTGCTTCGGCAACTGGCGACGCTGGGGTTCCAGCAAGACGATGCCGCTCAGCCCAAACCCCAGGCTGCCTTGATTCACAAAGTGCTTGAACGTCATCGCGGCCAGCCGCTGGGGCTGGCGCTGGTTGCGCTGGAGATAGCGAAGCGACTGGAGATTCCCCTCGAAGGCGTGAACTTCCCGGGGCATTTTCTGCTGCGGGTGCCCGGCGCCGACCATACCCTGGACCCTTGCGGCGGACGCAGGCTCTACCCCAAGGACTGCCGTGAGTTGCTCCTGCGTCAGTTCGGCGCGGACATGCCGCTCAAGGCTGAGCACATGAAAACCGCGACGCCTGCAGCCATGCTTCAACGCCTCTCGCGAAACCTGCGCTATCTGCATCAGTTAAACGATGATTTGCTCGCGGCACTTAAAGACGCAACCCGCGTGATGGAACTGGGCCAGGCCAGCACCAGCGATTACCTCGCCCGTGCCAGCCTGTACCAGCATCTGGACTGCCCCCAGGCCGAACGTTTCGACCTGGAGCATGCGTTGATGTTGAGTGATGACCCGCTGCAGAAGTTGCGCCTGACGCAGCGTTTGCAGTCTCTGCCGAGTGGGCGCGCCATCCATTAAACGGTCTGGGCTGCCAGTTTTTTTACCGCCCACTGACCGACTTTGATAACCAGTGCCTGATCATGAGTCAGGACTGTCTTGACGCCGGTGCCTCCCAGTATTGATCCAAAGACAGCAGATCCAAAAAACCAGGACGCGGTCGCGCGGTCTCCGTCGTGATAGGCGAGCATGCCTCGTTGTATATCAATGGCGGTGTGAAGCACTGTCCATGCAAGCGCTCCACCGGGAAACGGCATCAGCAGCGCGGAGCCGAGTAACCTTACAACCGAATAAACCTTCTCGACCCAGCGCTCCGTCCGGCTTTTGGTCTGAGCATCGACATCGGCAATGATGCGACTGATTTGCTCGTTGTAAAGATCATGGATGTCAGTGATTCGATCGGTATTCTGGTACTCCCTGTTTTCAACGCGGACCCACTGCACCGGGAGATTGCGGTCCATGGCGTCGAAACGAGACCCCACACTCGGCTGTCCTTTGTAGGGAACACGAAGGTAGTAATAGTGGCGCATGGCAGGCGAGCGCATAAGTTGCACGTAGTCGGTCACCTTTCGGAAGCTGACGCCATCGGGAGCATCAGGGGTATATAACAGATTGAAGTCGCCATCCGAGGAGCTGAAATCCCGGAGCATATAAACGCCTTGAACGATGTAACCGGCAAAGCGGAACATTGAAGCGCTGCTGCGGCTGATACGGCGTTGCAGCCCCTCGTTTTTGTCGAGCACCTGCTTATCCAGCGAAACAATCAATGGCACCAACCATTGATATTGCGCAGTGGATAAATTGCCTTTCAAAAATTCTCGCATCGCCGCTGAGCGCATATCGAACTGCAGACGCCTGCCAAATAACGCCCTGCGATAGCGATACTGCTCGTGAGAGGTGTCCAGGAACTCTCTCCTGATCCACTGGATGTAACGCTCACCCAACGCCGCTTCCCGCAACGATTTGTCCACTCGTTGGACGAAGTACAAGGGCAGCGCCCTGAGGTCCTGCCCTACCGAGGAGTACATCGGCGCCGCAGGAGTAAAAGCGTACTGGTCGGAAAACCCTTCCATGAACAGGCTGGTCAGGGACCTCAACCGCGTGTACGCACTGAAGTCCGGATTCGCGACGTACGCAGCGTTCTCCAGATCCACGAAGATCGTATCGGTATCGACGCGCTCGTTGATGCCTTGGCTGGCAATGTAATCATTGAGCAGCTTGCTGCCTTCGCTCCTGGCGAATTGCTCGAAAGACACCATCGCCTGCGTTGTGTGCACAAACGCCTTGTTCAGTTCGCTGACCCGATGATCAAGCAATGCAAGGGCGCCACGGTTCGCATAAGCAGTTTCCATGGTGAACCCCAACAAATCAGCATCATCCCGAGTCAGCGTCCGGTCGACCTTATGACGAATTGCATCTGAGAGACGATCTTCGAAGTTGTCCCCTTCCAGCTCATGGAAAACGACACTGGAGTCACCCCACAACGTGCCCTTGAGACGAACTTTTTCCAGAAAATCGGAATGGTCAGCCTCGGCGGTTAAAGCCGTCTGGTCTTGCACATAATTGCCGCCCGCATCGGTCGCCAGCCAGCTGCCGACTTCGAAGGACAACTGGCGCCACGAGCTGAACCCGAACATATCCTGGCCGCCTGGCGCACCGGGTGCGTAAAGAACGTAATGATCGTCGCCTGCCGCATCCTGCTTACGGAACACCAGCAGATCTTTGAAGCGCATGCCGTTGACAGCCAGTTTCAGGCTGCCCAGCGTCATCACTGCACCGTCTTGAATAATGTCGGCGCGCACCAGATGGATGAGGTCCTGGCTTCGGTCGTCCATCAGATGGCCTTGCAGCACAGCAGCCCAAGCACTCAGCGCCAACGCGGCGTCTCGCCTGTGGGTCAGGGCTCGCAAGGTCTCTTCATGGGTAAACTGCGCCCTGAGCTGCTGCAGGTAACGGCGCTGCACATCCAGCTCATCAAGCATTGTTTTCACAAACTCGAATGTAAACGCAGGATTCGAATACGCAACAGGGACCATCACCTTGCCGGGACCTGAAACTGCCGGCAGGCCATGCATCGCGAAATCAAGCAGCGACTTGCGGTGGTTCGCCGAAAAAATGCCGCCCTGAAGGTCGAACTCATCCGGCACGCTGATCATTATTTGCTGCGCGTCGATCGAATAGCCCAGATGCCTGCGCACATAGCGATCAATCTCATGACGGGCAAATACTTCCAACGATTCCAGCCCCTCAAACAGCGCATCAACTGCACGCTTGCGTTCGCTGAATTGGTTATTGAGGTTCGCATAGTGCTCGCGCTTCTCGGGGGCCGCGTATTTAAGCCATTGAGGCTGAGTGAGATCCTCGGCACGAATGGAAAGGCTCCTGAATCGGTGCCCCATCCCTTCATCAATATGAGCACACACCTGCACTTCACTGACTTTTTTCAAAAAGGTGTGATTGCCCTCGCTGTTCGCTCTGGCCTGTTGCACCAGAAACTCGAAGTCCATGGCCTGCTTGTTACGAAGTCCCTGAACATGGCAGTGCAGCAGTGGCTCGATACAAGGCTCGTATTCAAGATCGTCGTTGCCGAATACATGATTTTCGGGCAATCCCGCAAGATCCGATAAATAAAGGTTTTTCAGCAACGGCTCCTTACCCGATGGCCAGGACAGTCGCCGAGCCAGCTGGCTGTTGAGCTCAGAAAAAGACTCATACCGCTCAACTCCGCCTGCGGCCATGACCAGATAACAGGGTCCGGAGGCGTGGCGGACATCGACCGCCTGTTCATCCCGCGCGACCGCGAAGACCGAGAGCAGCGGTGCTGTCATTTCGCGCGACAGACGCAGGGATATCTTGAAAAGCCCGCCAGTGGGTTGGTGACTCAATGCATGCAGCAGGCGTGTTTTTTCCTCGTCGTTGAGTCGCTGCTCAATAACCTGAAACTCAATGTCGTGCTTGAGCGCCGAATGATGATGCGCACTGACGATTTCGTGGCGCGCCGCACTTTTGCCGCCCGCCGGGGAATGCTCACGGCTGTCCCATGCCCAGCCAAGCGCCGCGTGATAAGCCCCGGGAAACATCGCCAGCACTTGGCCAAAAATACTTTTGATCGTGGAGAAATCTTTTTCTGCCACCAGGTGCTGCACCTCGGTGCTGTCGTGGCGGTAATACAGGCGCTGGGAATCTTGATCGAAGGCGCTGGCCCCTTGCGTCATTGCCTGAATCAGGGCATCAGTAAGTGAACGCGAACTTTGCACCGCTCCGGACACGGACGCGGTGTTCAGAAAAATAATGTCCGGGTTCCACACTGATACATTCCCGCGCAGAAAGCTTGAAAGACGGTCAAAAGCGACATCACGAAGCGAGGGGAGCTTGTCCAGTACCGAGGTGCATTGCGAGCACGCCGTGGTAAAGGCGAGAAAGTGCCGGGTGGTGGCGTGCTGCTGAAGCGCACCTTGGTTATTGAAGGGAATTGCAGCAGATAAATCATTCATGGATACAGCTCCGATAAAGAACCGTCACGCCCACCGGCATCCGGCCAATGGGTACAACGTGAGCGGTTCGAGCGGGCTATTGTCCGACGTTTGCTCAGCTTGGTAAGCGGTACATATTGCTTGGCTCATGAGGCTGGACGGACGCAGTTCGCAGGAAATGAACACCGTACTCGACTGACTGGAGTCTTCTCCTACTGTTGAGATGTCAGAGTGCACGGCGGAAATCCAGCCGTCTGCGGCCCCCGAAAACATCGATGGGCGCATTCAAAGTTGAGGGTTTGAAGTCTGATGAATGACTGATTTTTCTTAATGGCTGAAGCAGTCACTCAACGCTGTATTGTTAGCGCCTGAATCAACGTTTGGTTTGCGCTGCTGCGATTGCTGATGGGCTTGCCTCAGTCAAGAGCGCCAATCGAGTGATAGTACTGGGCCAGGCCAGCACCAGCGATTACCTCGCCCGTGCCAGCCTGTACCAGCATCTGGAATGCCCGCAGGCCGAACGGTTCGACCTGGAGCATGCATTGATGTCGAGTGATGACCCGGTTCAACGGGTGCGACTCACTCAACGTCTGGTTCAGCTCCCCGGAATGGGTGCGCTGCATTGATCATCGGAACTGCGGCAGCCCAACCGACGATGGCTTTGACGTCTTGCCCAGGCGCTTCAATTTCTCCGCCTTACGGATCTTGCGGACTTGCTTGGCGGTTTTGTAGGCGCCCTTCGCAGCATCGATGAAGTAGCGTTTCGCGCGTTCATGGTTGCCGTCCTGGTAGGCGTAAATGCCCCGAAACAGATCGACCGTCGCGTGCAGGGCTGTCCACACCGCTTTGGTTTTCGGGTTCAGATTTGCAACATAGCCGCCGTATTTGCGAACAAAGTTGTACGTCTTGAGCAAGCGCCGCTCGTTGACACTCTCGGTCTGAGCATCAATGTCCACCATCAAGTGGGTAACGATGAAGTCGTGCAGATCTTCGAAGTTCCTGACCGACGGCACTGAGTGAGCGACCTTGTAGAATGTGTTCCCCACCATGGGCGACTGTTCAAGTTTTTGCAGCAATGGGCCGATGGTGCCCTGAGCCCTGAAGTTCGCGCGGTCGTAGTAATACCGGTTCATGCCAGGGCGCGACACCGAGCGAACAATGTCGTCCTCCTGACGAAACAGATGACCGTCAGGCGCGTCAGGCGTGTAGGCCAGCGTCCCAAAGCGGGCGTGGGTGGCGTCCGGTTTGAAGAGGTAGATATCGACAAGTGTCTTGTGCTCCATCACCAACCGATGAAACGTTCCCGGAGTCTCCACCGTATTCCCGACAATGCTGCCATCCAGCCCTGCAATCATCCGTACGAGCCAGTTGTACTGATCGAGCGCAAGGCGCCCGGCGACATATTCGTCCAGCGCGTCACGGCGCATCTGGTAATGAGTCTTGCGGGAGAACAAGGCGACGATCGTCTTGGGCGGGGAATTGGAAATGCTCCAGGTATGTCGGCGCAGCTGCGTCAGGTACTCATCCGCGTAATTTGAGCCGCGGATCATGCTGTCAACGATTGCGCCGGAAAGTGCGGAAAGGTCCTGGCCGATGGATGAGTGCAACGTGGCGGCGGGGTGAAAGGCGTACTCTTCCTCCGAGTAACCCACCATGAACAGATCTGTCAGGCACTTGAGCGTGGTATAGCGGCCAAAATCGGGCTGACCCTCAGCCGTTGCGTTCTCCAGATCGCAGAACACGGTATCCGGGTCGATACTTCCCGGTATGCCGGAGGCCCTCAAGTGCGCAGTGATCAAGCGTTCGCATTCACGCCGGGCCGCTTCACGCCAAGGCGTGATGCCGAATTTGTCGTAAGCGGCATTCAGTGCCTCAATCCGGTGGTCCAGCAACACCTGCGCGGTCCGCTGCTGATCGGTAACGTGCTGCATCCGCGCACTGGACACACTCGGATCCCGCGCCAGAATTTGCTCGATCTTGTAATAACTCAGGCCCGACAGTGCGTCCGTAAGGAAGGAGCCATTGATGGAGATGAACTGCACGCTGTCGGCAGTCCACTCCGAGGGCACCAACTGAACTCTCGCGATATAAGGGACGACGTGATGATCCGGGTTGACGACCGTTTGATCCAGCAAGTACTGCGCGCCCTGTGGGGTCGCCAGCCAACTGCGGATTTCAAACGACAATTCACGCCAGGTGGAGAAATCGAACAGATCGCGGCCGCTCGGGTGGCCGGGCGCATAAAGCACATAGAATTCATCCTTGCCGCGGATCTCACGCAGAACAACCACATCCTCGAGCCTCCGGTTGCCGCCCTTGAGGTACAAGGCTCCGATTTTCAACGTGCTGTCTCTGCCTAGATTGGCCTGCACGCGCTCAATCAGCGCCTGGCCACGTTCCGACAGCTGCCCTTGCAGCGTTGCCGCACAGGCACTCAATGCGATATCGCTCGCGCGCAAGGCACTCAGGGCTTTCAGGGTGTCCTGCTCGCGGTAGCGACGCTCCAACTCGAGCCCGTAGCGGCGCTTCAAATCGAGGTCTCGCACCAAGCGGCAGACAAAATCGAAATTCAGGCGTAGATGGGAGTACGCGGGGTCAATCTCAATACTCGGCCCCAGGCGAAGCTCGACCTCGGGCATGCCTTCGAGGGCAAATCCAAGCAATGTATTGGTGTAAACGCTTCTCAGCGGCGCATCAGCGAAGGACATTTCATCCGGTAGATTGATCCTCAGGCTGGAAGGATCGAACGTATAGCCCAGGTGCTTCATGAGGTAGGCGGCGATTTCTCGACGCGCATGGATTTCAGCCGTTTCGGTGCCAACCAGTTGCGCCTGCACACGCTCTTCACAACGCGCCTGCTCTTGCGCGAGCGCGTCATAGCGCTGACGGTCAGCAGCAGGGGCGGACATGAGCCAATCCGGCAGGCTGCGCTCCTGCACGAATGCCAGCAGCGCCAGATAGCGAACATTCAGGGCCTGCTCCAGATCATCCAGGCGGCTGACGTCGTCGAACATCCGCAGCAGTGCCTGCGAGTCGCCACTGCTCAGCGATGCCTGGGCACTGAGGTGATCGAAGTCATTGATCTGTTTCTCTTGCAAGCTCGCGATAAAGCGCGCAGCGGGCGTATCGTTTAGCGGCGAGTAACTCAGCTGCACCGAGCCCGGGGCGGCCTCGGCGATCAGCAACTGGTGTTCGAGCGAGAGGTAACCCGCCAAGAGTTCGCGTGAGTCCTCTTCGCCAAGGCGGTGATACAGAGAAGCCTCCATCGCCCCAAGCGTAGCGAACTTTTCCACCCCGCCCGCAGGGGTCATGAGGAACACGGGTGAGCTGTTTCCATCGGCAGCCAGGGACGAGCTGTCGGTATTTTCAGCGGTTGCCACAAAAGCGCCGATCAGCGGGAGCGCAGCGCCTTCCGATGTGCGCAACGACAAGGCATAACGACCTTTGCAATCGACATCGTCAACCACCTGTCGCAGCCGAGTCCGGTCCGCCCCGTCCAGCTCACGTTCGCCGACGGCCAACTGGATGGCATGGTGGAAAACCCAGGACTGCAGCTTCTCCAGCACAACATCGCGCGTACCCGTCACAGCGTCCTCGCCGGGAATGGGCGTGAAGGTCTGCTCCTCGAAGGTCCAGTACTCGTCGAGACTGAACTTGAAGAAACCCGGCAGCTTGCTCAGCAGGCTCGGAAACAGCGTCCTGATGGCTTCGATGTCCCAGCCCGGCAAGGCGTGAGCAGGATGAGCAGAGTCTCGACGGGTGGACACCACGGCCTGTTTATCGTCGAGGTACGCGCGGTCCCCGATAAAGGCGTGCAGCAGCGCCTGAGTCAGCGCAAGCGGCTGCGGATCAAACCCGGCCGTGTTTTTCCTGTGAATGAACAGCGCGTCAGGGTTTGGAAACCGGGTGCTTCGAGCAAGGGCGTCGACCAGCATCTGCCTCGCTGCCTCCTGCAAGGTGGGGGCTTGGCGCAGTTGCTCGACGATCGACGCCGACAGCTCGCCTTCGCTTTTTGCATGATCGAGCAGGGAGCCCGCATTCTGGCGGGCACTGTTTTCAACAGAACGATAAGTCATCTTTACAGCTCCAGGATAACCATCCACGCCACCCAGGCATCCAGCCAAAGTGTGAAAAACGTGAACAGTCCAAATGAGCCGTCATCTAACCCGCTGAGTCGCAGAACGATGGAATAACTATTGATTGAGATGAGCGGCAGGCGCCGACCCGTTGTGCAGGAAATAAAGTTGAACATCGCCTGTTTGTGGTGCCGTCCTACTGTTGCTGCGGCGGTAACACTGCTTGTCACAAAATGCGCTTTTTCGCTTACAGCAAACCCCTTAACCTTCGCGCCATCCGAGCAGCCCCTCACCCTCTGCCAACCGTGGCAAAGGAAGGGGGTGCTCAATCGTCGTTACCGACGTTGTGTTTTGAAGCTCCTGGATTCAACGTCTTATTTGGCCGCTGCGATTGCAGCGGCTTTTTTTTGTGGGACCAAATGACGATTTCCGAGAGTCCTTATGACCACCGTGGGTCCAACCTTCACTCTCAAAAACAAGCTCAGAAAAATCCCACAGCATGTCTAGCGACATTCCTACGCAACGTTCTGTTTAAACATTAGTCATCGGCGAGGTGGAGACACCACGCGACGATACCCAACAAAAAATGGCTAATGGAGCTCTAATATGTTCAAGAAAAAAATGACCTCACTGATTCTGGTGGCAAGCCTGGTGTCGCTTGCTGGTGCAACTGCTGCGCAACCTATTGCAAGCACGATGAATTTCTGCACGAAAGTTTCGGGCGCTATACCGGCCGGCACCGTAAACCCAGGTGAGCAACAGGTGATCTATGGTCCGTACACGGTCACATGCGGGACGACTTCCCATCACTTCAATGTGACCGGCGCTTCAGGACAAGTTCCTGTGTTCGTCCAACAGCTTCAAGGTGGCAGTTGGTCTTCGGTGACTGGTAAAACGTACGACCCATCAGGCTTGTTCGGCGCTGGCACATTTCGACTGGTAATCGATAACGTACAAAGTCCTGTGCCGACCAGTTACTCAGGGAGTTACGTCGTCCCCATGTAACAGCTGAAAGCTTGGGGCACTCTAGTGGTGCCCCACGCCCGAACTCATATCCTCAGGCGCGAATATTCACCAATGAACGCTCGCGAGGTCGCTTAGCATGCTCATCCAGCGCCATCAGCACAGAAACCGCGGTGTTCAAATCCACCACGGCGCCTTTTGCCATCTCATTGCCTTGCTTGATAGCGCCCTGCAGTCGAACAAAGTGGTCGGTAAAAAATTCGTACGCATTGACCTCCTTGTCGATATTGATTTCTTTTCCCAGCGCATCGAACTCGACATTGATGCCGCCCAGAGTGCCAATAAGGTCTCCATCAATAATTCCTTGCTCGGCCAGTAGAGCGCCGATATCCCTCAACTGCCGGTTACTGGTCTTACGCGGATCAAATCCAGCCAGATTGATGTTCAAGCCCTCCAGCTTTTTAACATCAGGAATGCTCTTGTCCGCCCAGTACTGACGTACTTTCTGCTTCACCGCTTCCTCTTGAGGGTTGAGGCCGGAGCGCACGTTAAATTGCTTGTCCGGGACAGCGCTGTATACCCTCAGCCGCTCTTGCACCTTACTCAAATTGCCAATCATAAAACCTCCTGAAAATCGGTTGATCCTCAGGCATGTCGGGCGACTGGGGGCGGGGTTTAGGCTGAAAAAGTGAAGACGGAATCATTGCCTCATTCAGAGACCGTTCCTACGTCGCGGCAAATAACCTTCCTACAAAAACGGCCAGTTCGATCGCCGAACTGGCCGCTTATTGATCAAAGCCTGATCAGGCAAATCTCTGCAGATTGGCCATCATTTCCTTGAGCGCTTCGACGTTGTCAGCAGGATGCACCGCATCGCTGAAGTCACTGATGGTTTGCCATTGCGCCGCGACGTCTTCCGGCGAAAAGCCTGCGTGCGGGTCGAATCCGGCGCCCAGGCTGCGCTCCCAGCGGACCTTGCCGATCCAGCCGCCGCCTACTTCATACAGGCCGGCGCTGTCCTGACACTGCTCGCTGCCCAGGTACACCACGAGTGGGCTGACCAGTTCAGGCTTGAGCAGCTCGAACACGCTGGCGGGGATCAGGCCTTCAGTCATGCGTGTGCCGCCGGTGGGGGCGATGGCGTTGACGAGGATGTTGTTCTTGCGCCCTTCAACCGCGAGCGTGCGCGTCAAACCATATAGACCGAGTTTGGCCATGCCGTAGTTGGCCTGACCGAAGTTGCCGTAAATGCCGGAAGTGGACGAGGTGAAGATGATGCGGCCGTAGCCCTGATCCCGGAGATGGGGCCACGCTGCGCGGGTGACTTTGTAGGCGCCTTCGACGTGGACGCGGTAAACCAGGTCCCAGTCGGCGTCTTCCATTTTGGCGAAGCTTTTGTCGCGCAGAATGCCGGCGTTGTTGACCACGACGTCGACGCGGCCGAAGGCATCCAGAGCGTTCTGGACGATCTTGTCGCCGTCGGTGACCGAATCATGATTGGCAACCGCTTCGCCGCCCGCTTCACGGATTTCCGCGACCACCCGATCCGCCGCCGAGGCATTGGCCCCTTCGCCATGGGCCGAACCGCCGAGGTCGTTGACGATCACCCGCGCGCCGTGTTTCGCGAACAACAATGCGTGGGCTCTACCCAACCCGCCGCCCGCACCGGTGACGATTACCACTTTGTCTTCGAAACGTACGGACTCGCTCATGCTGCTCTCCCCGATGATGAAGCCGGCGCTGCGCCCACGGCCCCTGACTCATCAGGAGCCATGAAGGGCAGCAGACGCGGGCGTGATGGTCATCGAGTGTCAACGACTCGGCGCCGGGTCACAATCAACAGGGGACACGCTGAATGGTGGTCGATAACGCCGGGGGATGGCTCTGTCATGCCTCGTCAGAGACGGGGCATGGGCGCGCCATTCAGCTATTCAGCTATTCAGCTATTCAGCTATTCAGCTATCAAGCCGGCCAATGAACTCCGCCAGCCACGGCTCGGCATCGCTTTCCGGGGTCACGGTTTCGCTGGCATCGAGTCGCAGCATTTCCTGCACCTCGCGGATCCCCAGTTCGCCGAACAGCTCGCGCATCAATTCGCCGCCCGCACAAAACGTGTCGCCATAACTCGCGTCGCCCAGGGCGATGACGCCGCCAGGCAGCCCGCGCCATCCAGCAGGCAGTACGTCACGGATCTGGTGATAGAGCGGCTGAATGTTGTCCGGCAGCTCGCCCATTCCGGTGGTGGAGCTCACTGCCAGCAGAGCCTGGGGTGCAAAGGCCTGCAGATCGGCAAGGGCAGCGCGCGGATTGAACAGCACCTCGTGCCCTGCATCCTTGATGATCTGTTGGGCGTGGCGAGCGACCTCTTCAGCCGAGCCATACACCGAGCCCGCAATAATCGCGACTTTCATGGGTTAATCCTGTGACGGGTAAAATCGTGCGGCATTATGCCCCAGCGCGCCGCGATGTCATGGTCTCCCGCTTGTTGATGCCTGATAGGAGCGCCAGGTGATCAGAGCACCGCTGATGCAAATGGTTTTCAACGATGTCGGTCATCTCCTGTCCTATACTCTCAAGCAATTCACGTTCGGATCGTCGCCGCAGATCCACAGCACGCCGAGTGGAAAAGCCTCGAGTTAAATGATCAACGGGCACACGCTCGGCTGGAGATGAAAATCCTGAAGGAGTAACATCCTGCAACTGACGAACGGTCGCAACCAACATGCGAACCATCTGTCTGCTCTCTCAATAACCGGTTACTCGAGCTTGGCCATGCAGCGCGACAATATCCTCACGCCGGATGAACTGGAGTTCATCCAGAACATGCAGCACAACCCCACGCTGAATTTGCGAGACAAATCCAGCAGTCTGGTGGTTAACGGCGGCGTGCAGATTCAAGATCTGCTGACCCGTCTCGCTGCCCATGAGCAAGTCACGATTCAGGCCCAGTTTGATAATCAGCAAATGACCTTCCCGCTGCATCTTGTCGAAGACGAGTTTCACGCGCTGCATCTGGAGCTGGGTGCGCCAAGCATCTTCGAGGAAGGCCCGCGCATTCGCCCATGGCGTCTGATCCTGCCTGAGCCGATTCC
Organism: Pseudomonas sp. AK106; assembly: GCF_053903055.1. Classification (NCBI taxonomy): domain Bacteria; kingdom Pseudomonadati; phylum Pseudomonadota; class Gammaproteobacteria; order Pseudomonadales; family Pseudomonadaceae; genus Pseudomonas; species Pseudomonas sp. AK106. The sequence goes on along the minus strand of NZ_CP096426.1, from coordinate 888,948 downwards.
GCTGGAGACCGCAAAGGGCTCGCTCACCGCACTCTGGGTTCATGAAATCTCGTTCAAAGGCATCCTGCTGGAGATGCGCAAGCAGACCAAACCGCCGAAGTCATTCGCCGCGTGGTTCACGCCTCAGGGCTATGCGCCCATCGCGTTGCGTGGCAACTTCGAACGCCTGAACCATCATGGTCTTGCGGCGTATCGGTTGAGCCAGAACAGTAAAGAAGACACTGAACGTCTGCGTCAGTACATCCTTCAGGAACACCGCAAGATTCACCCCTCGATGCACCTCTAGGATTGCCTGATCATGCGATCCCTCCCGGCACCCTCTTCCGTCCGATAAACACCTCTGGCTTTATCGCAGGTTTCAGGAATAATCCTTGCTTGCTTTTCCCAGTGAAGCTGACGCATCGCCACCACCCCGGCGACCCGTCATGTGATTTCCCTACCCGGGAAGCTCACTTGTTTATCGGAGATACACAATGTCTACCTCACCCGTCACGCTGATGGTTGCCCGTCGCGTCGCCCATGGCCGCTATCAGGAACTGATTGCCTGGCTGCATGAAGGCGAACAACTCGCTACAGACTTCCCCGGCTATCTAGGGTCAGGTGTGCTCGCTCCTCCGCCCGGGGATGACGAATTCCAGATTATTTTCCGCTTCGCCGATGAAGCCACCATGCACGCCTGGGAGCATTCTGCCTCCCGACGCTCCTGGTTGGTGCGCGGCAGTGGTTTGTTTGCCAAGAATTCTGTGCACCGGGTGAGCGGTATCGATGGCTGGTTCGGCGCCGCTGGTCAGCGTCCGCCGCGCTGGAAGCAAGCCGTTGCCATCTGGCTGGCGTTCTTTCCGGTGTCGCTGATCTTCAACTTCGTGCTGGGGCCACTGCTCGGTCAGCTGGAGCTGTTCCCGCGCATCATGATCAGCACGTTGATCCTCACGCCGCTGATGGTGTTCTGGTTCATTCCGCTCTCGACCCATCTTCTGGCGGGGTGGCTGCACAGCAACGTGCCTGCTCAGGTCAGCGGAACAGAGCCGGCATCTACCCGCTAGCGCTCAGCGACAAACGCTTTCCCGATCTGGACGCCGCCGACCTGCGATACAGCGGCCCGGCGTGGCGCCGTTTCAAAAAACATGTACAGCCCTGTCGGTGTTGTACAAGAACCGACCGTTGGGGTAACTTTGCCCCACGGTCGTTTTCGATGGTGCACGCGAGCATCCACTGTTCGCCATTCAGCACCGACTCGCCCGACCTCTCTCCCCCGTTGATGAATGCGTGACGACCATGGCCTGCTCCCCTGCCCCTGTCTTAATCACTGGCGCCAGCCAGCGCGTCGGCCTGCATTGCGCCGAGCGTCTGTTGGCGGAAGGCCAGCCGGTGATCATCACCTACCGCAGTGAGCGGCCGGGCGTGCAACGCTTGAAGGCGCTGGGCGCGGTAATACTTCAGGCTGATTTTTCGTCGGAGACGAGCGTGCTGGATTTCATCGCCCGACTCAAAGAGCAGACCGACAGCCTGAGGGCCATCGTGCACAACGCGTCCGACTGGCTCGCCGAAACGCCGGGGGACGAGGCGGATGTATTCATGCAAATGTTCAACGTCCACATGCTGACGCCTTATCTCATCAATCTGCACTGCGCAGAGCTGTTGAGGCGCTCGGAGACGGCCGACATAATTCACATCAGCGACGATGTCACCCGCAAGGGCAGTAGCAAGCACATCGCTTACAGCGCCAGCAAGGCGGGGCTGGAAAACCTGACCCTGTCCTTCGCAGCCCGATACGCGCCCCATATCAAGGTCAACGGCATTGCCCCGGCCATGCTGATGTTTCAACCCGACGACGATGCGGCATACCGCGCGCGCACGCTGGAAAAATCGGCACTGGGGATCGAACCCGGCGCCGAGGTGATTTACCAGAGCCTGCGCTATCTGCTGGATAACCCCTACGTCACCGGCACCACTCTGACCGTAAACGGCGGACGGCACGTCAAGTAAGCCGCCCCGAGGAACCATTGATGACCCTGTCACTGCCACAGCATTACCGTGAAATCCTCGTCGGACTGGGTGAAGATCCTGAACGAGAAGGCCTGCTGGATACGCCCAAGCGCGCGGCCAAGGCCATGCAGTACCTGTGTCATGGCTACGAGCAGACACTGGACGAGATCGTCAACGGCGCGTTGTTTGCCTCCGCGAGCGACGAGATGGTGATCGTCAAAGACATCGAACTGTATTCGCTGTGCGAGCATCACCTGCTGCCCTTCATTGGCAAGGCCCACGTCGCGTATATCCCCACCGGGAAAGTCCTTGGCCTGTCGAAAATCGCGCGCATCGTCGATATGTTCGCGCGGCGCCTGCAGATTCAGGAAAACCTCACGCGGCAGATCGCCGATGCGATTCAAGACGTGACCAAGGCCGCAGGCGTGGCCGTGGTGATCGAGGCTCAGCACATGTGCATGATGATGCGCGGCGTTGAAAAACAGAACTCGACCATGAACACCTCGGTGATGCTCGGCGCCTTCCGCGAGTCGACCACGACCCGCATGGAATTTCTGCAATTGATCGGACGGAGCAAGTAGTCCATGGCAAGACTCGAACCCGGCACCGCACGCATCAGGGTCAAAGACCTGTGCCTGCGTACGTTTATCGGCATCAACGAAGCCGAAATTCTCAACAAGCAGGACGTGCTGATCAACCTGACGATCCTGTACGCGGCGCAGGAAGCGGTGCGCGACAACGACATTGATCACGCGCTGAACTACCGGACCATCACCAAGGCCATCATCCAGCACGTGGAAAGCAACCGCTTTGCACTGCTTGAGCGCCTGACCCAGGAAGTGCTCGACCTGGTGATGACCCATGAGGCGGTGCAATACGCCGAAGTCGAAGTGGACAAGCCCCACGCGCTGCGTTTCGCCGAGTCGGTGTCGATCACCCTGGCGGCAGCCCGCTGATTCCTTCGCTCGCCGGTGAAGGCCCACGCTTGCCCGGCCTGCCTGCCACTCTTATCATCCGCCCATCTTTACTTCCCACAGAGCACACCATGACCGAGCAACAACGTCTTGAACTCGAAGCCGCCGCTTTCCGCCGTCTGGTTGCGCACCTGGACAGCCGCAAGGACGTGCAGAACATCGACCTGATGAACCTCGCCGGTTTCTGTCGCAACTGTCTGTCCAAGTGGTACAAGGCCGAGGCCGACGAGAAGCACATCGACATCACGCTCGATGACGCCCGCGAAGTGGTTTACGGCATGCCGTACAGCGAGTGGAAATCCACGTACCAGAAAGAAGCCAGCACCGAGCAGCAAGCTGCGTTCGCCAAGGAACCCAAGCATGACTGACCTGCCCGGCCTGCGCGCCAGCCTCGCCAGCGGCAATCATCTGTTCGCAGACACCCTGGCCTTCATCGCCGCGCATTACGACTATCAGCCTCAGGCGTTCAGCAACGGCCCGGTGGAAAACGCCGCTGGCCAGAACGAAGGTTCGTGCAAGACCCTCGGCCTGGCGCTGCTGGAAGGCCTGAGCGATGAAGAAGCGCTTCTGGCTTTTGGCGAGCACTACCGTTCTGTGCTCGATACACCGGACGGTTCGGACCACGGCAACATCCGCGCGCTGATTGCCAACGGGCTGGCCGGTGTGAAGTTCTCAGCCGAGCCGCTCAAGCCCAAGGCCTGACCGCGCGCTCGACGCTGATGGGGCCGTTTGCCCGATATAAAAAAACCGGCTCAATGAGCCGGTTTTTTTGCAACTGGAGGTCAGGTCAGAACGAAACGTTCGCCAGGCCGTCCAGGTAGCGCTCGACGTCCAGTGCCGCCATGCAGCCTGCGCCAGCCGAGGTGATTGCCTGACGGTAAACATGATCCGCCACGTCGCCGGCCGCGAAAACACCGTCAACGCTGGTGGCTGTCGCATTACCTTCGCGACCGCCTTGAACGACCATGTAGCCGTCTTTCAACGCCAACTGACCGTCAAACAAGCTGGTATTCGGCGTATGGCCGATGGCGATGAATACGCCGTCGACGGTCACTTCGGAATAGGTGCCGTCATTGTTCTTCAAGCGCGCACCGGTCACGCCCATGTTGTCGCCCAGCACTTCGTCCAGGGTGGCGTTGAGTTTGAGCTCGATCTTGCCCTCGGCAACACGTGCATGCAGTTTGTCGATCAGGATCTTCTCGGCGCGGAAGGTATCGCGACGGTGAACCAGGGTGACCTTGCTGGCGATGTTGGCCAAGTACAGGGCTTCCTCGACGGCAGTGTTACCGCCCCCGACCACTGCGACCGGCTTGTTGCGATAGAAGAAACCATCGCAGGTCGCGCAGGCCGACACACCTTTGCCCATGAACGCTTCTTCGGACGGCAGACCCAGATAACGGGCGCTGGCGCCGGTGGCGATGATCAGCGCGTCGCAGGTGTAAGTGGCGTTGTCGCCTTTCAGGCTGAACGGTTTGCCTGCCAGATCCACTGCATTGATGTGATCGAAAACGATCTCGGTCTCGAAACGCTCGGCGTGTTCACGCATACGCTCCATCAAGGCCGGGCCGGTCAGGCCATGGGGGTCGCCCGGCCAGTTGTCGACTTCGGTGGTGGTGGTCAATTGACCGCCCGCCTGCATCCCGGTGATCAGCAACGGCTTGAGGTTGGCGCGCGCGGCATAGACTGCAGCGCTGTAACCGGCAGGGCCGGAGCCGAGAATAATCACTCGCGAATGACGTACATCAGACATGACACACTCCTATTGACCGGCCATCGTTACGCGTGGTCGGAGTCACTGGGTCTGAACCGGCGTACCGGTTGAGAGGGTTGGGACTGACGGGGCCTGTGGCAACACGAGGCGCCCGCCGATCCTGAAAACGAGAAGCTGCCACTCGGGGCACAGCAACGGTGAAAGTTGGCCGCAAGCTTATCGGGGCGGAGAAGATTAAGGAAATATCGTTTCACAATCCAGCTCATAGGCCAGCCCTATGTGCGTCCTCCGCTTTGCACATGCAGTCCTGCATAGACTTTATCGCTGCACGATTGTTTCAGCGAATGTCGCACCTGCAGCGGCGCTTCCGCCCTCGTCGCAAAGCCGGTAAGGTCGGCGCGATATCACTGCCTGGAGGCACACATGCCTGCACCCGTCCTGTCTGGCCCTCAATACCTGCGCGAAGGCCTGAAACTGGTCCTTAGCCCCGGCCTGCGTTTATTCGTCCTGCTGCCATTGGTTATTAATCTGGTGCTGTTCAGCGCCATGATCTACTTCGCCGGCCACGAATTCAGGCTCTGGGTTGACTCCTTCATGCCGACCCTCCCCGGCTGGCTCAGCTTTCTCAACTACATCCTGTGGCCGTTGTTCGTGGTGCTTGTGGCGCTGATGGTGTTCTTCACTTTCACCATGATCGCCAACATCATCGCCGCGCCGTTCAATGGATTTCTCGCCGAGAAGGTGGAAGTGGTGTTGCGCGGGACGGACGATTTTCCTGCCTTCAGCTGGGGTGAGCTGGTGGAAATGGTGCCGCGCACCCTGAGCCGGGAAATGCGCAAACTGGGCTACTTCCTGCCCCGCGCCATTGGCCTGTTCATCCTTTCGTGGATCCCCGTGGTGAACCTTGTCGCCGCGCCGCTGTGGCTGATGTTCGGCGTGTGGATGATGGCTATCCAATACATCGACTACCCCGCCGATAACCACAAAATGAGCTGGCAAGACATGCTCGCCTGGCTGCGTGCCAAACGGTGGCAAAGCATGAGTTTCGGCGGGATTGTTTATCTGGTGCTGCTGATACCGGTGGTCAACATCCTGATGATGCCGGCGGCGGTGGCCGGGGCGACGTTGTTCTGGGTGAGGGAGCGTGGTGCGGAGACGCTGGCGGAGCGCATCCGCTGATGAAGAGAAAAGGCCTCGATTGAGGCCTTTTTTATACGCACGCTTTTTTAAACGGGACGATCAGCGCGCTGGGAATCCAGGGTTGCTGCCGACTATTCGACGTATTTTAAGCAGCCCGTTTCCGGAAAGCTGGCTCGCGCCACATCAAACTGCACAACTCTGCTTCCGCCTTCAGCCGGGAGCGTCGGGCGGCTCAAACGCCGTGCCCCTTGCGATCTGTGTAGGGCATTTCCTGATCTCCATTAGGACGCGTCCGGTTCGTGTTTTGCCTATGGAATGACGGTGAGGAATGCCTCATCTTCGCCCGCTTCAGCCCCTGTCATGGATGAGTTGATCGGTTCTTTATGGACCGGTCGGGGGTGCATTCTCCTGCCAGGGACGCTCATTCATGCTCACCGTATTGCCGCCTTTTTTCGATCACAGTCGCCATAAACTCGTCGTTCATAACCTGCCGGTGGCGCTTGATGTGCTGACGTTTGAGGGTGAGGAGCGGCTGAGTCAGCCCTTTCATTACCGCGTGGAATTTACCTCGGTTGAACGGGACATCGGCGCCGAGCGGATGCTCGGGCAGGATGCGCACTTCAGTCTGCATGCGGCGGCCCACACGTTGCCGACTGCGATTCCAGGCTTGCCGGTGCCTTCGGTTAAACCGTTGCGCACGTTGCATGGGGTCATCACCGGCTTCAAGCGCCTGTCCGGTTCCGCTGATGAGGCGCGCTATGAAGTGACACTGGAGCCGCGACTGGCATTGCTGGGGCGTGGAAAGCAGTTTCGGATTTATCAGCATCAGTCGGTGCCGCAGATTGTCGAGAGCATTCTGCGCACACGGCATGATTTTGAGGGGCAGGATTTTCTGTTTTCGCTGGTGCGGGAGTATCCGAAGCGTGAGCAGGTGATGCAGTACGGCGAGAGCGATCTGGCGTTTGTTTCGCGGCTGCTGGCGGAAGTGGGGATCTGGTACCGCTTCACTAACGATGAGCGATTGGGCATTGCGGTCGTCGAATTTCATGATGATCAGCGTCATTACGTTCGCCCTCGGATCAGTCTGCCCTACCGGCCCCAGTCGGGTTTGGGCAGCAGCGGCGCGGATGGGGTCTGGGGTTTGCAGTCCAGTCATGGAGTGGTGGAAAAGAGTGTTCACTTTCAGGCTTATCACCACCGTGACGCCAGTGCTTGGCTGGACGGGGATGTAGATCAGACGCGTGGGGATTCCACGACTTATGGCGAGGCGTATCACTATGCCGAGCCGTACAAAGTGCTGGGAGACAAGCTCGATCAGGATGAGGATTTAGAGGGCGAAAGCGGGTTCTTCTACGCCCGCCTGCGGCATGAGCGGTATCTGAATAACCAGACGCGGCTGACCGGGATTAGCAGCAGCGCTTCGTTGGGATTGGCGCAGGTGCTGGCGATTTCCGGTGGTGCGCCTCAGGCGTTTGAGCCGGGTGCTGTGATCACGCGATTGCATTTGCGTGCAGCGCGGGATCGAAGCTTTGAACTGAGTTTTGAGGCGATTCCGTATTCCGAAAGCTTGTGTTTTCGGCCGCCTTTGCTGGCAAAGCCTGCGATAGCCGGCACCGTTCCGGCCTGTGTCACCAGCTCGCTGGCCAACGATCCCTATAGCCACATCGACAGCGAAGGCCGCTACAAGGTCAGCTTTCTGTTCGACCGCGACAGCTGGAAACTGGGTGAGGAAAGCCTGTGGTTGCGCCTCGCCCGCCCCTATGCCGGGGATACCCACGGACTGCACCTGCCACTGATCTGCGGCACCGAGGTGGCGATTGCCTTCGAGCAGGGCGACCCGGACCGGCCCTACATCGCCCATGCACTTCACGACAGCCGACATCCTGACCATGTGACGCTGCTGCGCAGCGATTACAAACGCAACGTCCTGCGCACCCCTGCCAACAACAAGCTGCGTATGGAGGACAATCGCGGCAAGGAACACATCAAACTCAGCACCGAGCACAGCGGTAAGAGCCAGCTAAACCTTGGGCATCTGGTCGACAACGAGAAAGACAAGCGCGGCGAAGGGTTTGAATTGCGCACCGACGGCTGGGGCGCGATTCGGGCGGGGCGCGGGCTTTTCATCAGTGCGGATGAACAGACCAGAGCCCACGGTCAGCAGCTCGACATGGACGCTGCAATCGACCAGCTCGAAACCGCACTGTCCCTGGCCCGCACCATGGCCCAGGCTGCAAAGAGTGCGGGCGCCATTCCCGCCGATACGAGCGGCCAAACTCAACTGAACGATGCGCTGACTCACCTCACCGAGCCCGGTCTTCTGCTGCACGCACCGGCCGGCATTGGCATGGTCAGCCCCGAAGCGATCTGCCTGTCCTCTGGTCGCGAAAGCGTCGCCATCACCTCGTCACGCTCAACCGACCTCAGCGCCGGACGCAACATCACCGGCACTGCCGAAGGTGCAATCAGCCTGTGCGCCGTCACCAAGGGCCTGCAACTCAAAGCGGTTCAGGGCGACCTGCAAGTGCACGCGCAAACAGGCGCACTGCACGCACTGGCCAACAATGACATCAAGATTGAAAGCCTGGCCGGCCGGATCGAAATCAGCGCCCCGAAAGAGCTTGTTTTCAGCTGCGGCGGAGCCTTCATCCGCATCAAGGATGGCGAGATCGAGCTGGGTGCGCCCGGCAACATCTATCACCGGGCCGCTTATGTGTTGAAGGCCGGTGCCACCACGCTTACGACTCCGGTGACGCCAATACCTTATGGCTATGGGGCGGGGTACACCCTGGTCGATGCGCAACAGGCCGCCGCCCGTTTCGTCCGTTACCGGATCACCACGCAGAACGGCGAGGTGTTCAGCGGCGTGACCGACAAGGACGGTAAGACCATGCCCGTCCACACAATGTTGCCTGGAAACATCGCGATCGACTTTCCACGGCCCGAAGAATGGCTGACACCGCGTCCCGCACCTGAACTTGAGGAGGAAGAAGAGGAAGAGGTTGAACTGGAGCAGTTGATCACGTTGCGCATCGGCATGTTCTTCGATGGCACGGGTAACAACCGCGATAACAGTGAAAAAGCACGCGCTTGCTACGCCCGTGACGTGAATCTCGCAGAGGCAGCGCCTGACATTGTCGCGTTCTGCCAGAAGCACGGCTTTGATGGCAATGGCGGCGCACCGGACGACAGTTTCGGGAATGACAGCAGCAATGTGGCGAAGCTGTTTGAGCTCTACAGAGACGACAGCGACAAGCAAATTCCAGATGAGGAGATAGAGGCCGCACTTCGAGTCTACGTCGAAGGCATTGGCACGAGCAGCACGAAAGGTGACTCGCTGTATTCCCAAGCCACCGGGCTCGGCGCGCAAGGGGTCAGAGCCCGTGTTGAAGAAAGTCCCGGCCTGTTTCTTGAAACACTACGTAAGTTTGAACAGAACAATCCCAATAAGCGCATACAACGCATCGAATTCGACATCTTCGGATTCAGTCGAGGCGCTGCAGCAGCAAGGGATTTCGCAAATGAGCTGCTAAAAGGGGAAGAAAGCATTCTTGCAGCAGCCCTGCCTACCGGATCGCCCGTTTTGGCTGACAGGTTCGCTTGGCAGCGTCAAAAAGATTTCTGCATCAACTACATCGGCATTTTTGACACCGTGGCCGCCATTGCGGACTGGATGCACGGAGACTTCAACGGTAATAACGCCATCAACCCCGGAATCGATATTCGGCTGGCGCCGGGTACTGCGCGAAAAGTTGTACACCTCGTTGCCAAAGACGAGCGCCGCTTTAACTTTTCGTTAAATCAGGCTGGCGGTACCGAGATCTCTCTCCCAGGCGTGCATTCTGATCTGGGCGGCGGATACCTGCCCGATATGGTCGAGCGCGTGATGCTGAGCAAACCTCGCAACAACGAAATCGCTAAAAACGCACCTAACCACAGCGCTGTCAGTTATCAACTCACCCAGCAAGACTTGCAACTGGTCGAAGCGATCTACGCCAACTACGCCCTGCCGCTGGTAATCCGCACCTGGCATGTCGACGTCACCCACAACGCCAAAGGCGATGTCTCTCACACCAAGCGGGTTTATGCCGCAGTAAGCTGCCAGCGGGAAGTGCGCAACGATCTGGCGCTTGTTTACCTCAGGATCATGCGTGAGCTGGCGGTGCAGCATAGCGTGCCGTTTCGAGAAGTTCCTGACGAGGATAAACGGCTTGCCTTGCCTTCTGAGCTCCAGCCTATCCACGAGAAACTCAAGGCTTATGCGTTGGGAAAATCCAGCTCCTACGGTTTAAGCCCAACCGAAGAGGCATTGCTCTACCAACGTTACATTCACCTCTCTGCTCACTGGAATCCCGTCACTAACCCATCGGCTGAACGCGACACGCTGTTCACCAACCGGCCTGGCGAAAACTACCTGCGAACGGTGCATCTCAATGAATAAGCTCGTCCTAGGGGTCGCACTGATACTGCTGCTCACCAGTTGCACGACTGCTAGCAGCCGGTCAATGCCATATGACGCATGGCGCCTTGGCTTCTTCGCTCCCGATTACATGGAGGTCTGGATTGAGACAGCCAATGTGTTGGATAACAGCGGTTATGTAATTTTTGAAGCAGGCAGGGGGATACCCTCAATGACGTATCCCCGCGCTTTTAGCAAAGGGATTCCCGAGGTGTTCAAGGGCGACCCGAAGGGGTGGCCAGAGCGCCCCGGATGGGGCGCTGGGAAATACGTCAAGCGCGCAGACCTACCCAAAGAACTCTATATCCGCTGGCAATCGCTGGTTGAACCGCAGATTTATCACGCCCGTATCGATATTCCGGAGTCAATGAGGAAACTTATGCTTAAAGGAGAGAAAACCTTTTGCCGTGCCGATGCGAAATGGATCACCGATTACCGCAAAGCCATTGTCATCGGCCTGGCACCGGGCGGCATTGTAAAAGTTTGGGTAACAGGCCCCTGCTTGTCTCCCATTGAAGTTAAGAGGGTGCAGGCCACAGTTGATCCGACCGGGCCAAGTGACGGCTTATCTGATGGCAAGTTCGTTCAGCCATCGGCTGAGTCCAGAGCCTATGTCGAGAAATTCGGCATTCCGTATGGTTCGTGGTGAGAAATTAATGAAGGTGTTCATTGCTGGATGGACTACCGCCCGTTGCAGGGGAGCTCACCGCTTACGGGTTAGGGAAGTCCAACACCTACGTATTGAGTCCGGCCGAAGAGACATTGCTCTATCAACGCTATGTCTAGCTCTCCTACCACTGGAATCCGGCCAATGACTGGAACAGTAAATTCGATACCGTATTCATCAATCGCCCAAGTGATAACGGTCTGCGCATGGTGCATCCCAATGAATAAACTTTTGTTGCTAGCCCTGTCCTTGATGCTGCTCACTGGCTGCACTGCCGCAAACAGTCGCTCAATGCCATACAACGCGTGGCGCCTGGGTGTATTTGCCCCTGATTATACGGAGGCCTGGATTGAAACAGTCAATGTCCTAGACATCAGCGGTTATGTCAGCTTTGAAGCAGCCAGAGGTGTGCCGTCTATCGGCTATCCAAGAGCGCGAAGCAAGGGTCTACCAGACAAATTCAAAGGCGATCCCAAAGGCTGGCCCGAGCGCGTGGGATGGGGCAAAGGCAAATATCTCAAAGCTGACCTTCCTAAAGAGATTTATGTTCGCTGGCAATCACTGCTCGAACCACAGATCTATCACGCGCGCATCGACATCCCCGAATCAACCCGAGAGATCATGCGCAAAGGCGAAAAAGTATTTTGCCGTGCCGATGCGAAATGGATCACCGACTACCGCAAAGCCATCGTCATTGGCCTGGCACCGGGCGGCGTTGTAAAAATTTGGGTAACAGGCCCCTGCTTGTCTCCCATTGAGGTCACGAGGGTTCAGGCCAAGGTCGATCCGACCGGGCCAAGTGACGGCTTATCGGGTGGCAAGTTCGTTCAGCCATCGGCTGAGTCCAAAGCCTATGTTGAGAAATTCGGCATTCCATATGGTTCATGGTGAATAGTCGCTCTGAAATTCAGTTACCAACATCGATGGCCAATCATTCAAAGAACTTTTCTCAGCGCTTGAGGCGCGACATATGAAAGGGATGTTATGAATTTACTCAAGTTAACGGGCAGTTCTAGTTTCAAATTCTGCCTTATCGTTCTCCTATGGGTAATCGCGACTTGCACTCGCGCTGAAAGCCAAGCGTTGGAAGGACGATATTACCTGTACGGCGTGATGGAAATGGCGGCTGGACTGCAGCTGGAAAAAGACGGCACATTTACGGCGGGAGTCGAATATGGAAGTGCCAGTGGCTATGCAAAAGGGAAATGGTATGTCGAAGACGACGTCCTGACGTTAGAAAGCGAACCCACTCTTCGACCCGCTCATGAGCTTGCCTTCGACTCATTCAGGGAGCGGCCCAGGGATGCACTCTTGGAATACGCCATCCAGAATAAATACTCTCCATTGGATTTCTGGACAAGTCACTACATTTTGGAAATGCGTTACGCTCGTTACCGTGAGCCTCCTCGCATCAAGCCGGAGTTCGTCCACTTCCAATTTGACCATGGGCCCGCTGCCTCTATAAAGCTCACACCTGACCCATCGTCCCGTGCACTGCTTCACTACGACCCCGACAGGACAATTACAAAAATGGGGCTCAGTACTTCTCAAATGGCCACCCCGACACGCTGGTTCGACGTAGCACCCAGTAGCCGCATGTTCAACCTTTGGTGGAAAAAACCAACGAAGCAGCCGATCACTTACACAGAACCTGATGAGTTCACTTTAGCTGAGGCCCATCGAAGACTCGAAGAGCAAGATGCTCAGCAAATCGACACTCACTACCTGGTTGAAGTCTTTCATTACGATCCGATGAAGCCGCCTCCCATTAAGCCGATGACGGTGTATTGGCAATTCAAGGACGGATCGACCGTATCGAGTGTCTGGACGGATTCGGGTCAAGAAAGGATAGCCCTGCCCTACCAGGCCAACAAAGAACTGGAGAAAGTTGGCATGGGGATGGAGGGGGCGACCGAAGCCATTGAGTGGTTTGAGGTTACCCCGGAGGCGAGGTGGCTAATCGTAGAGTGGGACGCCAAGCCCGACCCGGCATTCGGAGCGCTATCGGATCTGTTTCAGTATCTGCAACTGGACGTCGCGCCCGGCTGCCTCGCTTTGGAGATAGGCGGCAGCACAGGTTGCTTCCGGCCTGGGTGACCCAGCGCGACCTGCTTGGCATGCTACTCGTAAGGCGGTGGCGGGAGCGACGTTTTTTCGGGTGAGGAAGCGTGGGGCGGCGACGCTGGCAGAGCGCATTCGCTGATGAAGAGAAAAGGCCTCGATTGAGGCCTTTTTTGTGTGAGACGCAGGGGTTCTATTTGTAATACCAGTAGAGCCCATACAACCCGCAAGTGATGAACATCATCACCGTCAGCTTGACCAGCGACACGGTTTAAAACGGCGGGCCGATTGTAGGCAAAGCCGTCAAATCGGCAACAGGTGGCGCGTTGAATTGCTCGGACACAGTGTTTCCTCCAGAAGTGAGGCGACGCATGCTAAAGGCGGAAACACTCTTTTAATCAACCTTGAGAAAATCAGGACGATTCCTACGACAGTATTCGCCACGTCCCACAGCCTTCCTGTTTAACCATGGGCATGCCCACTCCGGGCGAGCATTTGCCGCCGCGTTCGATCGCCCGGCGTGTTCATCAGCAGGAGTTAGATGCCCATGGATTCAACCCCACTGAACACCCTGATCAAAACCACTGTCAGTCCTGCGTCCTTTGCAATGGACCGACAGAAGAAGCCGGAACCCCATGCCCCCGCGTTCATGCAGGCACTGGCGCAGGCGACTCAGCCGTTCGTTTCGAACACCCTCAAAGCTGAATCCGCGAACCTTGCCAGGCCCGCAGAACCCCGTTCGCACCTGCAACTGACCAGCCTGAACCCGCTGCAGACCCATTACGTGCCAGAACCGGCTGCCTTCGAACGCATCGGCGAGTCGAGGCTTGTGCCCTTCACTGTTGGTGGCTGACGCGTCCCGTGTCACCGCAGTCTTATTCGAACCTGACCGGGTCGTATGTCGCTCTTAAATCGGTCAGGTTCGAGCGACGCCAATTCCAAATCCCGGCCAGTCATTTGCAGTCACAAATCCATCACTGAACCGCCACACAAGCGCAACGACCCCCTCAGAAACTGATGTCATGAGTAAATCCCTGCGCATTACCCTGATCACCGAAACCTATGCCCCGGAAATAAACGGCGTGGCCAACACGCTCAGCCGTTTGTGCGACGGTCTGCGCCTGCGGGGGCATCGGGTTGAGGTGATTCGGCCACGGCAAAGCGAGGACGAGCTGCGCGCGGCCGGGGAGGATTTGATGTTGTGCCGTGGCTGGCCGATTCCGGGGTATCCCGGGTTGCAGTGGGGGCAGTCGTCGATGCACAAACTCCTGCGTCGATGGCAGCGCAATCGTCCGGACGTGCTGTATATCGCCACGGAAGGCCCGTTGGGGCTGTCGGCGCTGCGTGCCGCACGGCGACTGGGGATTGCCATCGTCAGCGGTTTTCACACCAACTTCCAGCAATACACCCGGCAGTACGGGCTGAGCTTCGTCACTCGCCTGCTGACGACCTACCTGCGCTGGTTTCACAACCGCTCCAACGCCACCCTGGTGCCCAGTTTCACGCAGAAATCCGAACTCGAACGCCGAGGCTTCGAGCGATTGGAGTTGCTGTCCCGGGGCGTTGATTGCCAGTTGTTTCACCCGTCGAAGCGTTCGAGTGCGCTACGTGAAAGCTGGGGCCTTGAACCGGGCGATACGGCAGTCCTGCATGTGGGACGGCTGGCGGCGGAGAAAAACCTGGGGCTGCTGAAAATCACCTTTGACGGACTGGTGAGCACCTATCCCGAGAAAAACCTGCGCCTGGTGATTGTCGGCGACGGACCGGTCAGGCCGACGCTGCAACGTCAGCTCCCGAACGCCATCTTCTGCGGCACCCAGCGCGGGGATTCGCTGGCGGCGCACTATGCGTCGAGTGATCTGTTTCTGTTCCCGAGCCTGACTGAAACCTTCGGCAACGTCGTGCTGGAAGCGTTGGCGTCAGGGCTGGGGGTGGTCGCCTATGACGAAGCCGCAGCGGCCCAACATATTCGCCACGGCCACAATGGCGCGGTGGCGATGCCCGGGGATGAGGAAGGGTTCATCGACGCCGCACGCTGGATGCTGGAAGATGAAGAAACCTTGCGTCGGGTCAGGCTGAATGCCCGGCAACACGCGAGTCGTCAGGGATGGGCCGGGATTATCGACTCATTCGAGACTTATTTGCGCGCTGCGAGCGAGACGCGGGATGGGGTTGTTTTGGGGGTGTGAACGGGACAGTAGCGACCCAGCGATGGGTGCAGTCAGGGACAGATTAATTTACGGTGAAGCGCTGTAAATAAATCAGTCCCTTTTCTTGCAAATAAATCAGTCCCTTTTCTTGCATTTCCTTCACTAGTCCCTTTCCTTCACTCCAATCGGCTCAGGGCTTCGCGGCTGAACGGCAAGATGTCGTGCTCGCGGCCTTCCTTCACTTTCATGGCCCAGTCCGGGTCGACCAGCAGCGCACGGCCGACTGCGACGAGATCGAACTCCTCGTCACCCAGACGCTTGAGCAGGTTTTCCAGGCTCGCGGGCTGAGCGACTTTGTCGGTGTTGACCATGAACTGCAGAAACTCGCCGTCCAGTCCGACACTGCCCACCGTGATGGTAGGTTTACCGGTGAGCTTGCGCGTCCATCCGGCCAGGTTCAGGTCGGAGCCTTCGAACTCAGGCTCCCAGAAACGCCGTGTCGAGCAGTGGAAAATGTCGACGCCTGCGTCGGAAAGGGGCTTGAGGAACGCGTCGAGCTCTTCCACCGTTTGCACCAGCCGTGCGCTGTAATCCTGCTGTTTCCACTGCGAGTAACGAAAGATGATCGGATAATCCGGGCCCACTGCTGCTCGTACGGCCTGGATCAGTTCGATGGCAAAGCGTGAGCGGTGCGCGAGGTCTCCGCCGTACTCGTCGGTGCGCTGATTGGTGCCTTCCCAGAAGAACTGATCGACCAGATAGCCATGGGCGCCATGGATCTCGACGCCGTCCATGCCGATGGCCTTGGCGTCTTTCGCCGCCTGGGCGAACGCCGCGATGACCTCGTCGATGTCTTGCTTGCTCATGCCATGAACGACAACGTTGCCGTCCTTGAGCTTCTCGGTCGGGCCATAGGCCGGCACCGTGCCATCCGGCTCAGTGCCCAGCCGACGCACAGCGCCCACGTGCCAGAGTTGCGGCACAATCTTGCCGCCTTCTGCATGAACCGCTTCCACCACTTTGCGCCACCCCTCCAGCGCCGCGTCGCCGAAGAACTGCGGCACGTTGGGGTAGCCATTTGAAGCCTTGTGCCCGACCGTGGTGCCTTCGGTGATGATCAAACCAACGCCCGCAGACGCACGACGACGGTAGTACTCGATGACGTTGGAATTGGGTACGCCGCCGGGTGAAAACGAGCGGGTCATCGGCGCCATGACGATGCGCGTCGGCAACTCGAGGCTGCCCATATGGAAGGGTTTGAACAAGGCTTGAGCAGGCATGCAGGCGTCCTCGGCATTCTGGAAATATGATGAAGGTCATACAGAATGAGCCGAAGCGCAGGTGATACGAAGCACTATTGACTGGAGTGATTAAGGCTCAGAAGACGCGCAGCAAAGCGAAATACTAGGGCAGCGCCTTCTCGATCGCGCTCACCACCTTGGCGTCATCCGGGAGCGTACTTGGGGAGAAGCGTGCCAGAACGCGGCCATCCTTGCCGACGAGAAACTTCTCGAAATTCCAGGTGATGTCCCCGGGAAACTCGGCGCCTTCGCCTGCGAGCATCTGGTACAGCCGATGCCGGTGCGGTCCGTTGACGTCGAGCTTGTCGCCCAGCGGAAAGGTCACGCCGTAGTTCAGCGAACAGAACGCCTGAATCTCTTCCTGAGTACCGGGCTCCTGACCAGCGAACTGATTGCACGGCAACCCGAGAACGCTGAAGCCTTGATCCTTGTACTTCTGGTACAGGGTTTCCAGCCCGGCGTATTGCGGGGTCAGGCCACATTTTGAAGCGACGTTGACCACCAGAACCACTTTGCCCTTGAGCGGCGCGAGGGGTAGCTCCTGGCCATCCAGAGCCTTCAATTTCAGCTCGTGAAATACACTCATGACGACTCCCCTAGAAACCCTTGGCCGAAAAAGGCGCCCTGTCAGACTGCAAAAACAAATGTTTTCACAAGACCGCGAGGACGCCTGGCCAGCTCACTCAGCTTAGCAGGACAATCAGTGGTGATGACCACCTTCGCCGTGCACGTGACCGTGGGCCACTTCTTCTTCGCTGGCATCGCGGATGTCGACGATCTTCACATCGAAGTTCAAGCGCTGACCGGCCAGTGGGTGGTTGCCGTCGACGGTGACGTCGTCGCCGTCCAGATCACGGATGGTCACGATCTGCATCTGGCCGTCCGGAGCGGAGGCATGGAACTGCATGCCGACTTCCAGTTCGTCGACACCTTCGAACATGCTGCGGTTCAGGGTGCTGACCAGTTCGGCGGAGTATTCGCCGTACGCATCTTCAGGCTCGATGGCCACTTTCAGTTCGTCGCCGACTTCCTTGCCATCCAGTGCCTTTTCCAGACCCGGGATGATATTGCCTGCACCTTGCAGGTAAACCAGCGGCGCGCCGCCGGCAGAACTGTCGATGACCTCACCAGCGTCATTGGTCAGGGTATAGTCGATGGAGACAGCCTTGTTGGCGGCGATCGGCATGGGGCGAGACCTTTTGCAAATAGATATGAGCGGCCAAGTCTAACCAAGCAGTCGCGCGAAAGCGAACGCAACTCAGACGGACGGCCCCGATTGGAATCCCCTAAAGCTCCCTCCCCCCACTCAATCATTACCGGCTTTGTTCAGGACGAGGACGGTCATTGGGTGGTTGAACTGTCCTGCGGTCACACCCAGCATTTGCGCCACGACCCGCCTTGGCAATCCCGGTCCTGGGTGCTTGATCCCGCGCAGCGCCAGGCAACAATCGGCCAGTCCTTTCACTGCGGCTGGTGCGCGTCGGGGTCAGATAACGATAACCTTGGGCCCCCTTGAGACGCTGCGACTGAACAGCGTCCTGGTTTATCCGGTCCGATGGCTGAATTCATAGCGCCATGACCCTTGCACTGCTCATTTTCGAGAAGCCCGCATGCAGACTTTCTTTATCGCGCCCACAGATTTTGGTGTGGGCCTGACGTCCATCAGCCTGGGGCTGGTGCGCACCCTGGAGCGTGCCGGGCTCAAGGTTGGTTTTTTCAAGCCGATCGCCCAGCCTCATCCCGGGGACGTGGGCCCCGAACGCTCGACTGAACTGATCGCCCGCACCCACGGCCTCAAGCCGCCCAAGCCATTGGGGTTGAGCCACGTCGAGCGCATGCTCGGCGAAGGCCAGCTCGACGAGCTGCTGGAAGAAATCATCCAGCTGTATCAAGAGGCCTCGATTGGCCGCGACGTGCTGATCGTAGAAGGCATGGTCCCGACCCGCAGCGCCAGCTACGCGGCGCGGGTCAACCTGCACATGGCCAAGGCGCTGGACGCGGAAGTCATTCTCGTATCGGCCCCGGAAAACGAAGTGCTGACCGAGCTTTCCGGCCGCGTGGAGCTGCAGGCGCAGATGTTCGGCGGCCCGAAAGATCCGAAGGTGCTCGGTGTGATCCTCAACAAGGTCCGCACCGACGAGAGCATGGAAGCCTTCTCGGCACGGCTCAAGGAGCACTCGCCACTGCTGCGCAGCGGTGATTTCCGCCTGCTCGGCTGCATTCCGTTTCAGGCGGACCTGAACGCACCGCGCACCCGTGACGTCGCCGACCTGCTCGGTGCGCAAGTGATCAACGCCGGCGATTACGAACAGCGGCGCATGTCGAAGATCATCATCTGCGCCCGCACGGTGCTCAACACGCTGCAACTGCTCAAGCCGGGCGTGCTGGTGGTCACACCGGGGGATCGTGATGACATCATTCTGGCCGTGAGCCTGGCGACGCTGAACGGCGTGCCGTTGGCCGGACTGCTGCTGACCAGCGACACCCTGCCCGATCCGCGCATCATGGACCTGTGCCGAGGCGCACTGCAGGCCGGGTTGCCGGTCCTGTCGGTGAGCACCGGTTCCTACGAGACCGCGACGCAGCTCAATCAGCTGAACAAGGAAATCCCCATCGATGACCGCGAACGCGCGGAGATCATCACCGATTTCGTCGCCAGCCACCTCGATGCCAACTGGCTGCATCAGCGCTGCGGCACGCCGCGTGAGATGCGCCTGTCGCCCGCAGTGTTCCGCTATCAACTGATCCAGCGCGCCCAGGCGGCAAACAAACGTATTGTGCTGCCCGAAGGCGCAGAGCCATTGACCGTGCAAGCGGCGGCCATTTGTCAGGCCCGCGGCATTGCCCGCTGCGTGCTGCTGGCCAAGCCCGAAGAAGTGAACGCCGTCGCGCGAGCCCATGGCATCGAACTGCCGCCGGGGCTGGAGATTCTCGATCCGGATCAGATCCGCGAGCGCTATGTCGGGCCGATGGTGGATCTGCGCCGCAGCAAAAACCTCAATGCGCCGATGGCCGAGCAGCAACTGGAGGATCCGGTGGTGATCGGCACCATGATGCTGGCCCTCGACGAAGTAGACGGGCTGGTGTCGGGGGTGATCCATTCGACCGCCAACACCATTCGGCCTGCCTTGCAGCTGATCAAGACGGCGCCAGGCTGCACCCTCGTTTCATCGGTGTTTTTCATGCTGTTTCCGGAGCAGGTGCTGGTGTACGGCGACTGCATCATGAACCCGCACCCGACCGCCACCGAGCTGGCGGAGATCGCCGTGCAGAGCGCGGATTCGGCCGTGGCGTTCGGCCTGTCACCGCGGGTGGCGATGATCAGCTACTCCAGCGGCAATTCCGCCAGCGGCGAAGAAGTGGAAAAGGTACGAGAGGCCACGCAACTGGCGCGCGAGACCCAGCGTGGTTTGTTGATCGACGGGCCTTTGCAATACGATGCCGCCGCCAACGAGCACGTCGCCCGGCAACTGGCGCCGGACAGCCCGGTGGCGGGTCGCGCCAATGTATTCGTGTTTCCGGACCTGAACACCGGCAACACGACGTACAAAGCGGTGCAGCGCAGTGCGGATTGCGTAAGCCTCGGCCCGATGCTGCAAGGCCTGCGCAAGCCGGTCAATGATCTGCCGCGCGGCGCTCAGGTCGACGACATCGTCTATACCATTGCACTGACGGCGATTCAGGCGGCCACGTTGCCGCAATAACATTGCGCTGCAATATCGCTTGCCCACAATAACCCCGCCGGGACCCACCGGCGGCCGACTGCCCCCCGGAGTTCGATTCACATGGATTTCCTGCCCGCCCCTTTGCGCGGCGTCATCGCCTCGTTGCTGTTGGCGCTCAACACAATTCTCTGCTGCACGCCGCTGTTCGTCGTTGCCATCTTCAAGCTGTGCCTGCCCTTCCAGGCCGCGCAAAAGGTGACCGACTGGCTGATGAGCCACATCCACGAAGCGTGGATCAGCAATAACAACGTCTGGATGGACGTGATCGGTCACACCCGCTGGCACCTGAGTGGGCTGGACAGGCTGGACTATCAGCACTCGTACCTGGTGACGAGCAATCACCAGAGCTGGGTTGACATCATGGTGCTGCAGTACGTGCTCAACCGGCGCATCCGCCCGCTCAAGTTCTTCCTCAAGCAGGAGCTGATCTGGGTGCCGGTGATTGGCCTCGCCTGGTGGGCGCTGGGCTTTCCGTTCATGAAGCGCTACAGCAAGGCTTATCTGGCCAAGCACCCGGAAAAGAAAGGCAAGGACCTCGCCACCACCCGCCGCACCTGTGCGAAGTTTCGCAACAATCCGGTGGGCATTTTCAACTTCGTCGAAGGCACGCGCTTCACCGAAGCCAAGCACGCACAGCAGAACTCGCCATTCCGTTATCTGTTGAAACCGAAGGCAGGCGGCATCGCCTTTGTGCTGGACGCCATGGGCGAGCAGCTGGAATCCATCGTCAACGTGACCATTCATTACCCGGCCGGTCGGCCAGGGTATTGGGACTTGCTCTGCGGCAACGTGCGCGAAGTGGTCGCGCATTTCGAAGAAGTGCAGATCCCGCCGCAGTTCATTGGCAAAAGCTACGACCAGGACGATGCCTACCGCCTGGAGTTTCAGCAGTGGATCAATCGGCTATGGGAAGACAAGGACGCGTTGCTCGCGCAGATGCATGAGCGGTATCCAGGCTGAACGCTTGTAAACCACAAACAAAAACCCCGGCTCACTGGCCGGGGTTTTTGGTTTCACGTCACGCGTTTATTGCTGCTGTTGGTATTGCTGGCCAGGAATCGGCTTGAGGTTGACCTCAACGCGGCGGTTCTGGGCGCGACCGTTGACGTCGGCGTTGCTGGCGATCGGCGAATCAGGACCGGCACCGCGCACCGACAGGTGAGCCGCATCAACCCCCTGGGAGGTCAGGTAGGTCGCGACGCTCTGAGCGCGCTGCTGCGACAGGTCCATGTTGTGCTGACGGCTGCCGGTGCTGTCGGTGTAGCCGACGATCTCAATCATGTTCTGGTTGTATTGCTTCAGCGAGCCAGCCAGGTTGTTCAGCGGCGAGTAGAAGCTGCTGGCAATGGCCGAGGAGTCGGTGGCGAACGTGATGTTGCCCGGCATCACCAGCTTGATGTTGTCGCCCTGACGTTGCACTTCAACACCTGTGTTGGCCATGCTCGCGCGCAGCGCGGCTTCCTGCTTGTCGGCGTAGTAACCGTAACCGGCCGATGCGGCACCCGCCACGGCCGCGCCAATCAGCGCACCTTTGCCACGGTTGTTGTGATCGATGGCAGCACCGGCGACGGCGCCGGCCAATGCACCCAGGCCGCCGTACTTGGCAGTCTTGCTCATGCCGCCGGAGTTCTGCGCCTGCCCCTGATTGTCGTATGGGTTCTGCGTTGCGCATCCGGAAAGCACGGTCAGTGCGGTGGCAGCAATGATTAAACGGCGAAAGGTCAACATCAAGGAGAGCTCCTGTTTTGCTTTTCTCGGGCCAAACATAAAGGCCGACGATTTGGGCAATTAGAGCATGCACCCCGTCAAAAATTCCTTAACGCGGGCTGAACCGCCAGTGCACGACCAGAGGCCGCATTTCTTTACTCACAAAAGCAAATATTTAGGTGCGTTTTTGACATGCTGTTCATCGTATTTATTGACTGATCCGAACCTTGGTGGTTGCCCATAATCTACATAAATCATTGATGCAGATGCGTTTATGGCAGCGCCACCCTAATGCACTCAGAATTTAACAGGGTTTAATTTCTCCAGCGCTTTCCTATACTGGCAATGCGCAAGTACTGGAAAGCGCAGTGATGAAGCACTCAACAAAGATCGCTCTCACTTTCAGGTAAGGCAGCGCTGTATAACCGCGCAAGAGCTGACTCTATGCTAAGAAAAATCCCCGTTTCCGACCTCACGCTGGGCATGTACATCCACGAGTTCTGCCGCCCCCGGATCAACGATCCGTTCTGGACCGCGCACGTCGAACGCGAACTCAGCGACGACGCGGTGTTGCGGCACATTCAGGCGTCGACCCGTGAAGTCTGGATCGATACCCACCTTGGCAAAAGCCCTGCCGACAGCTCGCCAGCCGAACAGACCTTCCCTGAGTGTCCCGACCCATCCGAAACTGCGCCGTGCAGCCTGGAAATGGAACTGGCCCGCGCGCGCCTGATTTGTGGGCGCGCGAAAGCGTTAGTGATGACCATGTTCAGCGATGCCCGGATGGGCCGGGCGATGAACACCGAAGACGTCGATCTGCTGGTGGAGGAAATTGCCACGTCCGTGATGCGCCACCCCCACGCACTCATCAGCCTGTCGCGCTTGAAGACGACCGATGAGTACACCTATATGCACTCGGTGGCGGTGTGCGCACTGATGGTCGCGCTCGCGCGGCAGATGGATCTGGATGAGGACCAGGTGCGGGAAGCCGGCGTTGCCGGGCTGATGCATGACGTCGGCAAAATGATGATCGACCCGGCCATTCTCAATAAGCCCGATCGCCTGACCTACGAAGAGTACGAAGTCATGAAGCACCATCCGCAGGCCGGTCTGGAAATCCTCCAGGGCTGCGAGCGGGTGACCCGACTGGTGATGGACGTGTGCCTGCATCATCACGAAAAAATCGACGGAAGCGGTTATCCCCACGGGCTGAAAAGTGACGAGATCAGTCTGCTGGCGAAAATGGGTGCTATCTGTGACGTCTATGACGCGGTGACTTCGGACCGGCCCTACAAGAAAGGCTGGGACGCCGCGCATTCGGTTCGCGAGATGGCGTCCTGGAAAGGCCACTTCGATGCGACGGTATTCCAGCACTTCGTCAAGACCGTCGGTATCTACCCCGTGGGCGCGTTGGTTCGTTTGAAAAGCGAGCGTCTGGGCGTGGTGGTCGAGCAGGATGAAAAGTCCCTGCTGCACCCGAAAGTGAAGGTTTTTCTGTCTACCCGGACCCGCATGCCCTTCGAGCCGCACGTCATCAACCTCGCCTGCCCCTCGGTAAGCGATGGCATCCTCAAGTTCGAACTGGCTGAAGACTGGGGCCTTCTGGACGTGGTCAGCATGTGGGCGGGTCAGCCCGCCGCCTGAGTGTACCGTCGGGCCGATCATGCATCAAAGGCTGGTCGCCGCCGGCCTGGGTCGCAACGGGATAATGCCGACCTGCATGCCGAAGGGTCTGAACACCGCGTTGAGGGTCTGCACCGTCGGATTCCCCTCGTCCTGCTCGATCTGGCGCAGCGTGCGCAACGAGATTTTGCACATGCGCGCGAACTGTTCCTGGCGCAATCCCGTGATTTCGGTCCGCAGCCGTTTGACGGCAGCGCCCATCGAAACGGTCCCGTCCAAAAGCTGCTCCCGAAGTTCGTCGAGGATGATGCCGCGCTGGCGTATGTCGTCGTTCATCGCAGGCCCCATCCCTTGAGCGTTGCATCCAGCTGCCCCAGCCTGATCCGTGGATGATTCAAGGTCTTTTGCGGCAAGCCCATTTCATTCAGCAAATCAGGCAATGCCCGCAGGCGTTCGGCATCGGTTCTGAGGCCCTCAAACAATTCGTCGGGGTCGGCCCATGCGGATAACGCCTGGCAGGCCTCACGCCAGTCCACGTCGCCGGCGCGTTCGATGGGGTCAGGCCATTTGGTGGTGCGCGTCACGCCTTCATCGTCCATGACCATAGGCGCCAGGTCGTAAATCGGCGCCAGAGCGAGTCGCTGTTCATTGCGCAGGATCGACGTGTTGCGCCCATGGTTGTCGCTGTTTCCCAGAATCTGATTGATCAGGTCGCGCCTTATGTACTCGGCAACCATTTGAGGGATGTCCCCCTGCTGAGCATTCGCCGACCAGGCGTTAGCCAGCGCGGCGACGGCTTGCACGTGCGTCATGTACGCGCCGGGGCGGGTGATGTCGGCGAGCGAGTACACCGATTCGACAGCCAGCCGGCGGAGGCCCTGTTCATCGACGCTGCGGTCGAAGCGTTTCATCCACAGGCTGGGCTTGCGGGCCTCTTCAAGGCTCATGCCATCACAGGGAACGGTGTATTCACCGATGCGTTGGAGGGCCTGGTAATAGCAGAACTCGCTTCTGAGAATGGTGCGATCCGTCTCGTTGCCTTTGTTGCGACAGAATTTCACGAACCAGTGTTGACGGACTTCGCTGTCGGCGAGCGTTGCATCAGGGTGCATGAGTCCTGCGGTGTCCTCGGCCAGCAACAGCTTGGGCGCCTCGCCGCCCGCTCCCGTCGCACCCCCTACGGCTGCGCCTTGTTCATACGCGTATTCGAAAAAGCGGCTGTCCCGAGCAACGACCTCACCCCGGTCAAAACCGATGCTGCTGGCCTTGGGCAAAGCTTCGAACGATTCCTTGATGCGCAGATGCCCGACGGGCGCAGGGGTGCAGCGCTGCAAGAGCACCAGATCGGCCGGGGTGTTTTCGCCTTCAGGCACTGCCAGACGCGCCAGCAGGAAACGGCGTGCCGCTCCCGCGGGAACGATGTCATGCAAAAACGCCGGCAGCCCCGCCGTTCTGAACAAATCCCAGCCCAGTGGAATTCGAGCGCTTACGGATGGCGAGGTGGGACGATCAAGCGCATCGAGGTGGTCAATTAGAAATGCCTGCTCATACGCAAAGCTGCACGGGCTGTTCTGCCCTGACTCTGGCTTCTCGATGTCGAAACGCATCGCATCGTGCCATCGTCCCGACAGGTAGAGTTGGAGGGTCAACTGCATGACAGGGCGCTCGGCAATTTAATGCCTAAACCTTACGGCCTGAGCGCATAAAAGGCAATTAAATGCCTAAAATGGGTAGTATTTGAAAAAAAAGGGTATTTAAGTGCCGATCGCTCAGCCCAGCAGTCCTAGCTCTTGCGCCCGGGCCACTGCTTGCGTGCGTCGCTCGACGCCCAGCTTGCCGTTGATGTGGCTGGCGTGGGTTTTGACGGTGTGCAGGGAAATGAACAAGCGCTCGCTGATCTCCTGATTGGAACAGCCTTGCGCGATCAACTGCAGCACGCTGAGTTCTCGGGCGCTGAGGTGGTCGCCGCCGTTGCAGCCGAGCGGTTCAGGGGTGACGCGCAGGCATGGCAGCCTCTGACCGGGAGCAGCTTCAGGCAGTTGCTGAAGCAGGTAATCGACCAGCCGGCATGGGGGGCGTTTGTGCAGTTGCTCGCGCAGCCAGTCGGGATGACCACGAATCAGGCGCTGGAAGGGCAGAACCGCACCGCCCGAGGCGAGCAGAAGGCTCTGTTGAAACAGCTCATCTGCCTCGGGCCCGCGTGATGTGTCGAGCAACAACAGGATGCGCTGACTCAGCGCATTGAGTCCGAGCAGTCCTGCGCCGATCCGCCGGGCGTACTCCACCAGACTGAGCAGCCGCGCCATTGCCTCTTCGGTACGGCCCTGAACGTGGTCAAGAACCGCCCGCAGCGTTTCGATCTGTTGAGGCAGTTGCGGCGAGCATTCGGGGGCGGCGGCAGGTTGATTGCCGCCATAGGTCTGTCCCAGTCGCAGCAGCCAGGCGTCAGCCAAGTCGATGCGGCCCTGGGCCAGCCAGAGCTCGCATTTGGCGAGAGTGATCATTGCCAGGTAATAAACCGGCGGCACGTCCCAGATGTGCATCAGCCGCTCGGCCTCGGCCAGCTCGGCGAAGGCTTCGGCGTAGCGTCCTTCGCGCCCCTCCATTCCGGCAATCACGCAGTGGCCGATCAGCACGCTGATGTCACGGCAGGCGCGCGCCTCGGCGAGTCCGGCGCTCAAGCGCTCGCGGCCTGCCTCCGGTTGAAGGCACTGCACCAGCAGATAACCTTCGTACAACGTCAGTCGCGCGCGCACCGCGTATAACTTTTGTGAAGACAGGCCGTTCAAACGTCTTAAGCCCTGGCGCACCTCCTCCATCGAGCGAAGCGTTTCGCCACGGGCCTGCAACGTGCGGGCCCGGTCGTAGTGCGCCAGTGCTTCAAACAACGGATTGGCCACCCGTTGCGCCAACTCCAGGGCGTCACGGTTCAGCGCCCGGGCGCGCCATAAATCTCCATCGGCGATGGCCAGATTCGCCAGCGTCGACAGGCACAGCAAACGCTGACCGTACCGCTTGGGCGGCAGACTTACCAACGCTTCGCTGCAATAACGTCGGGCCGTTTCACTGTCGCCGCGGCCTCGGGCGATGATCCCGCTCAGCGCCAGCCACTGCGCCAGCATTGAATTTTGCGCGGTCGCGGAAGGGGCCGGCAGGAATCGACTGAGGTGGTTGCCCAGCTCCTCGGCTGCGTCCAGCTGACACGCCAGGCCCAGGGCCCAGGCGTACAGCACGATCAAACGCGGCGTGCTGACCAGCAGGCTGTCGGGCAAGTCCATTTTCCAGCGCAGCAGCATGCCGACGTTTTGCTCGGCAAGCAGTTGTTCTTCGGACAGGTTCTGCACCAGATTGGCCGCCACATCCAGATGTCCCGCGCGCAACGCCTGCTCAATGGCTTCGTCGAGCAGCCCCTGGTCGCTGAACCAGCGGCAGGCATTCAGGTGCACGCGCCGTTGTTGCGGTGTGACACTGGGTCCGGCGCGCGCGCGCAGCAGGTCAGAAAACAAATGGTGATAGCGAAACCAGCGGCCATGCTCGTCCAGCGGGACCAGAAACACCTGATGGGCTTGCAGGTACCCAAGCATCTCATCGCTGTCATGACTGTCACGTGCGGCATTGCACAGGGCACCGCTTAAGCGCTCCAGACAGGCGGTTTCATAGAGAAAAGCCTGAACGTCGGCCGGCAGACAATCAATGACCTCTTCGAGCAGGTAATCACGGATCAGCCCTTCCCCGCCGTTGAGCCCTTGGGTCAGCGCGTTACTCCCCGCTTCGTTGGCCGCCAGCAGCCAGAATCGCAGGCCGGCCACCCAACCTTCACTGCGTTGCAGCAAGGCGTGCAGTGCTTCATCGCTCAAGCCATGGCGCTGCGGATCCAGCACCGCAAGCGACTCGTCGTCGGTCAGACGCAGGTCCTGCTCGGACAACTCCAGCAATTGACGGGACAGCCGCAGCCGCGCCAGGTGCCAGTTCGGCCTCTGCCGGCTGGTGACCATGATGTTCATGCCCGCAGGCAGATGATTGAGCAGAAATTGCAGGCAGCGATCCAGCACGGGGCCCTGCACCAAGTGATAGTCGTCGAGCACCAGCAGCAGCGGTTTGCTCAGCATCAGGTGCATCGCCAGTTCGTCCAGCAAACCGTCCAGCCACTCTTCGAAGGCAAACGGCTGGTGACGCTGACGCATCTTCAGAAGGCCGAGCGCCTGGGCGCCGAGTTGGGGGAAAAACTGCTGGAGACCGCAGAGAAGACGTTCGAGAAAACGGCCCGGGTCGCTGTCCCGGTGGCTCAGACCCAGCCAGAGGTTCTGCCACTGATCGGGCAGGCTCTCGCAGAACTCCACCGCCAGTGAGCTTTTACCGAACCCGGCCGGCGCGCTGACCAACAAGAGGCGCCCGGACAGACCCGCACTCAGCCGCTCGCACAATCGAGGCCTCGATACGTAACCTTCAGGCAGTGGCGGACGGAAGAAACGGCCTTCCAACGCAGTGACGGCGTGATTTGCGAATCCTTGCAAACGCGACAGATCAGTCATGGCCGGCTCTTGTTGGAGTGCTTGTTGTTCGGCGTTCAGATGTCGGGAGACTAGCGGCTATGGGAAGCCTTTTGAACATTGTTAGACGAAAGACTGTAAGAAAACGTATCCCATCAACAGGGGGAATGTTGGTTTATATGTCTGGAGAGGTACATTCACGGCCGTCGGGAGACTCGGCATGTGGCAAAGGAACGCTGCGCAGGTTGCCTGACAGCGAGAACCTGTCAGCTCAGGCAAAAAAAAACACCCCGACCACTCGGGGTGTTTCCTTTCTGCGCTATGGGGTTCAGCCATAGGGTGAAACAGCGAAGGACTTCAGTGCGCTGTAGCTGTGATCAACATTGCACGCTCTCCGCTTGTACGGTCAGCCGTTAGCGCACGCCTTCCTGGCGCAGCGCGTTGGGCGAGAAGTCGCTGGCAGTGGCGGTGAAGCCGAAGTCATACGCCCTCTTCTCTTCGTTCTTCATGCCCAGCGCCAGGTAGCGACCTGATTGCAAGTCGTACAGGGCTTCGAGGGCGTACCACGGCACTTGCTTGTCGTAGTAGTTTTCGGCGTGGGCTTCAGCCACGCGCCACAGTTGACCACGACCGTCGTAGTGATCGATGACCGCTGCCTGCCAGGTGTCTTCGTCGATGAAGAAGTCACGTTTGGCGTAGATATGGCGCTGGCCTTCTTTCAGCGTGGCGGTCACGTGCCAGACCCGACGCAGTTCATAGCGCGCCAAGTCCTGATTGATGTGGCCGGCCTTGATGATGTCGGCGTATTTCAATTTCGGATCGTCGAGCTTGTAGCTGTCGGACGCGATGTACATCTCTTGTTTGCCGATCAGCTTCCAGTCGTACCGATCAGGCGCGCCGTTGAACATGTCGAGGTTGTCGGAAGTACGCAGGCCGTCGGCGGCGGTGCCCGGCCCGTCATAGGACACTTGCGGCGCACGGCGTACACGACGCTGCCCGGCGTTGTAGACCCACGCCGCACGCGGCTCTTTGACCTGATCGAGGGTTTCGTGCACCAGCAGCACCGAGCCTGCCAGACGCGCTGGCGCCGTCACTTCCTGCTTGAAATAGAACAGGATGTTGCCCGGATTCTTTGGATCGAAATCCTTCATCTTGTCGCGAAAGACGAACTCATCGTGGAAGTACACCGGGTTGAACGAGCCGTTGGTCTGCGGCGTGGCCTGGGTGACCAGACGCGAGACGCTGCCGCCACGATAACGGGTGATGTGGTTCCAGATCACCTCGAGGCCGTCTTTCGGGATCGGGAACGGCACCGCGGTCTCGAAATTCTCCAGGCCGTTACCGCCGCCCACCAGCTTGGTCCTGGTGGCGTTGTTCTTGATCGCAGCGAACACGTCAGCCGGCACAGTGGCGCCACGGTGGGACGGGTAAACCGGCATTTTGTAGGTGTCCGGGTAGCGCTTGAACATCGCGTACTGGCCCGGGGCAAGTTTGTCCTTGTACTGATCCACGTTCTGCGCCGTGATGGTGAACTGCGCTTTTTCACTGGCGTATGGGTTGGCCAGGAAACCTTTGTCGTCCACCGCGCCCGCGTTGGTCGGCATCGGGCTCCAGGCCGGGATGGTGTTGGCAGCGTTGCCGGCTTTCTCCGCGCCCATTGGCGTCAGCGTGGTGCCCAGCTTGGCGGCTTCGGCGTCGGACACCGCCGCCATCACGCTGGTCGCCAGCAACGACAGCCCCAACACGCCCACCTGCAACAGACCCTTCGTGATTTTCATTTTCATTATTGTCCTTAGAAGTTCATGCCGAAGCTGAGTGCTACGAAGTCGCGGTCGTCCACGGTGGTGTACTTGCCGTCGAAGAAGTTGGTGTAGGAAAGGTTGGCGGTGTAGGTGTTCTGGTACTCGGCGTCGAGGCCCAGACTCACGGCCTTGCGACCTTCCTCGAAGTTGCCGCCAGGACCCGGCGAGTAGCCGTCGACGTCGTGGGACCAGGCCACGCTCGGGCGCAGGTTCACACCGGCGAAGACGTTGTTGTAATCCCAGATGGCGCGGGCGCGGTAACCCCACGAATCGGTGGTGGTGAAGCCATCGTTTTCGCAGTAGCGGCTGAGGTTGTTCTGCGCGGCAGCGCCCAGGGTGCTGGCGTTGAGGGTCTGGCACTGACCACCCGGCAGCGGGCCAGGGCCATAGCTCGGGTCGCGGCCATAACGCAGTTTCGAGGTGCTTTCCAGACCGCCGACATGGGTCCAGCCGACCTCACCCACCACGGTCAGACGTTCGGCGCCCATCACTTGGTCGAAGAAGTGCGTGAAAGTGGTCTGCGCCTGGCTGATTTCCTTGCGGCGATAGCCTTTCTGGTCCTGGCCGGGTGCGCCCTGCAGCAGCGACACGTTCGAGTTCAGCGGCGACAGGCCGGAATACAGAATGTCGGTGGTGTTCAACTGCACCGGTGCGTTCGGGCGGTAGCTCAGTTCACCGCTCCACGCCGTGCCGGTGGGCAAGGTGGTGGAGAAGCTCAGGCCGAACAGGTGGATGTCTTCCGGGTATTCAACGTAGTAACTGGAGTTGCCGGCGACCACGACGGGCAACAGGGTTGGCGCGAGGGCCGCAGCAACACCCCGAGGAACGCCATTGGCCGCCAGACCGCCCACCAGACCCGCTGCGCTGTAGGCGCTCGCCGGCCCGCCCTTGCCGCTGAAGATCGGCAGACGGCTGTGGTAATTCATGTAATAAGCGCCGAACTCGGTGTCCAGCGGCTCGAAGTTATAGTGCATGGCCAGGCCGTACTGGCCGCTGTCCCGGGCATCGCGATCAGGGCCGCGGGCAACCACGGCGCCCTCGTCAGGGCTGCCGAAACTCACGCCGCGGGCTGCCAGCGTTCTTTGAACGGGGCCACGCAACGCGGCTGGCAGAGCCGAATTGAGGCTGTCGCGGGTGCGCAGCACGGCAAGGTTGCTGTTGCAGCCGTCCGCGATGACGTCCGGTTGCGAGAAGAAGGTGCCGCAGTTGTCGACGACGGTCTGGTCCCATTCCAACTGGTAAAAGCCTTCTGCCGACAGGTTTTCGGTCAGGCTTTGCGACAGGTAGAACATGTTGACCGGAATCAGGCCTTCCTTGATTTCCGAGCCAGGACGCCGGAACGCGGACACGTCGACCGGGTTGATGCTGTTGATGCCGCCCTGGATGAAGGTACTTTCACCCCAGCTGACGACTTGCTTGCCCAGACGCACCGAACCCGGTTCATCGGCAATGGAATAGTTGTGATAGACGAAGGCGTCGAGCAGCTCGAAACCTGAGGATTTGGCGCCCTCTTTGCGGCCGGAATCGCTGATGTCCTTGAAGTCGCGGCCTTCATCCTTGAGCTCGAAGTCGTACCAGTACTTGCCCCGCAGGAACACACCGGTGTCGCCGTACTTCAGTTCGAGATCGTGAATGCCCTTGAAGATCTTCGAAAACGTTTCTCCGCTTTTGAAGTTCAAGTGACCGTCGTCGGAGGTTTGCGAAAGACCGTGACCGCCGTTGTTGGAGCCGATCAGGTTCTTGTTGGCATTCTGGGTGGACCAGCTTGCCCCAACTGAGAGCGACGAGTCGAAGTTGCCTTCGATTTCTCCGATATTGAAACTGACGCCGAATGCAGGGCCGGCGAGCGTGGAAGCGAGGCTGACGGCCAAGGGCAATTTAGCCCGGCGCCAGAACTGGTTAGCTGATGTCATCGACGCTACTCCATGTGCTTTTATTTTTATGGCAGTGGGTGCTTCCGGAAACGACTCAGGCGGACGGGCCGCAGTGCCTGGTGTCAACGCTGATCGGGCAGCCAATCAACTGCGAAACGATCGATGCGCTTTCTCCGGTACCAACCTACTGCCGACTATAGCCAGCAGGTGCTGCTGCTTGATCCCTCTAAAGTGTGATTTATAGCGCCGACACCTCTGGCACGCCGACTCCAGAGTGGCCAATCACATCGCAGGGGGAGCATGGCTGAAAAAGAAGAATTGGCAAGGAAGACGCCGGAGTAGAGCCTTCGCGGCACATTTTCAAAGCAATGAACGATGAAAATGGCCGCGAAGGAAAGCGTCAGAGCGTGGAGAGGAAAGCGCTGTTGCTGCCCTGCCATTCGAGGATGTTCTGGCGGATCTGCTTCTTGTCGAGCTTGCCGACGCTGGTCTTGGGAATTTCGGTAACAAGGGCGATCTGGCTCGGAATGGCCCACTTGTTAATGTGCCCCTGTTCCACAAACGGCTTGAGGTGTTCCTTCAGGATCTTGGCATCCAGAACGTGACCCTCGCGGGCGACCAACAGTGCAAACGGGCGCTCGCCCCACTGCGGGTCAGCGATGCCGACCACAGCCACTTCACGGACACCGGGATGGCGACTGCAGAGATCCTCCAGCTGCAGCGAAGACACCCACTCGCCCCCCGTCTTGATGACATCTTTGATGCGGTCGCGAATGTCGATCCCGCCCATGCTGTCCAGCGTCGCCACGTCACCGGTGTGCAGCCAGCCGCCGGCCCACAGTTCGGCGCCCTTCTCCGGCTCCCGGTAATACCCTTCGCTCAGCCACGGCGCACGCAGCACCAGTTCGCCCTGGGTCTCGCCGTCGGATGGCAGAAAGTTGCCCTCGCCATCGACAATCGCTGCCTCGACCAGCACCCCCGGCGCCCCGGCCTTGATTCGGTACGTGGTGCGTTCGTCTTCACTGGCGGCCATCAGGTCGTCGTTCAAGTGCGCAACCGACACCAACGGCCCGGTCTCGGACATGCCG
This sequence comes from Pseudomonas sp. AK106, assembly GCF_053903055.1. Lineage (NCBI taxonomy): Bacteria > Pseudomonadati > Pseudomonadota > Gammaproteobacteria > Pseudomonadales > Pseudomonadaceae > Pseudomonas > Pseudomonas sp. AK106. The sequence goes on along the minus strand of NZ_CP096426.1, from coordinate 856,190 downwards.
TAGGCCGCAGACAGCTGAATGCCCTTGGCCTTGGCCGCTTCGTACAGCGAACGATTGAGCGAGCTGCCGCCGATGATGATGTGCCAGCCGGTGAAATCCATGTCCTGGGCGGCTTTGGCGTTGAGCACCATCTGCATAATGGTAGGCACGCAGTGCGAGAAAGTGACCTTTTCCTTTTGCCAGAGCGCCACAAGCAACTCGGGGTCGTAGCGGCCGGGATACACCTGTTTGGCGCCCAGCATCGTTGCGGCATATGGCACGCCCCACGCATGCACGTGGAACATCGGCGTGATCGGCATGTAAACCTTGTCGCCGCCAAGGATGCCTTCGACGCTGCCCATGATCGTCGCAACGGCCAAGGTGTGCAGCACGAGCTGGCGATGGGTGAAATACACCCCTTTGGGGTTGCCCGTGGTGCCGGTGGTGTAGAACGTGGTCGCCACCGAGTTCTCGTCGAAATCCTCGAACTGATAGTGCGGACTCGCCGCGGCCAGCAACGCTTCGTACTCGCCGACGAGATTGGGCAGGCCGGTGGTAGCGCCATCGGTATCGGTCAGTAACAGTGTCTTTTCCACCGTCGTCAGTTGCCCGGCGATGGCGTTGTAGAGGGGCACAAACTCGCTGTTGACCAGCACCAGCTTGTCTTCAGCGTGGTTCATGGTGAACAGGATCTGCTCGGGCGACAGCCTCACGTTGATGGTATGCACCACCGCACCAATCATTGGAATGGCAAACATGCATTCCAGGTAACGATGGCTGTCCCAATCCATCACCGCCACGGTGTCACCCGCCTTGACCCCCGCCGCGGTCAGCGCACCGGCCAGCCGGCAGATGCGCTCGTTGAGCATTTGATACGAATAGCGCGAATGGTCCCGGTAAACGATCTCACGGGTCTTTTCGTAGCGCACGCCTGACAGCAGCAGTCGCTTGATCAACAGAGGGTACGGGTACGCCCCTTCGGCGGGCGGAATCACGCGGGTGTGCAGCATAGGAATCCCTTTTCACGGTGCAGGTGCGGGCTTGAAAATATGCACTGTAGGGGCTTGATGCGTCGATCGGATCAGCCGAAGGGATGAATTGTGTCAGCGCACGTCACCGAGCCTACACGTGTGAGATACCAGCCAAAGGATACAAAAATAAGACCAAACGCAGACGAATTGTCTGCGTTGGGCTTTTTGGGGCAGCTAGCCGGCCATTAAGTCTTCAAGGGGCAAGACTGGCCGACATGCTCGGCGTGTTCAGGTAAGGCCCGATTGAGGATGCATATTCAGCCACCGCAGCATCAATCCGTTGCTTCAGCAGGACCGTGGCGCGCTCGACTTCCGCCATCGCCAGTGGACCTGGAACAAAAAGCAAATGGCGAAGCGCTTGGCTGTCAGCAAGGTCATCTTCCGGCTCACCGCTTCCGTCCGAACGCGTCTGTGGAATGGGTTCCCTGGTAGCCGCTACTAACTCTGTCGCCAGTCGGGCTTCTCGCAACGCTGACTCTTGGGCTCGCTGATTGATCAGTGCTTGAGCCGCAGCTTCGGCCTGTTGCTCGGCGAGCTGGCGGGCGGCCAATTCAGCAGCCTCCTTCGCCCGACGCTGCTGAATCTCGCGGGCTTGTTGCTCCGCAAGCTGTTGAGCGTGGAGGCGAGCCGCCTCCTCCGCTCGTTGTCGCGCCAACTGACGAGCTGCTTCCTCTGCCTGTTGCTGAGCAAGTTGGCGCGCGGCCTCCTCGGCCCGTCGTTGAGCCTCTTGCCGGGCTGCCTCAATCATTTGCGCATGAGTCGATGAAAGCTGATTGATGAAGTTGCTCAAATACCAAACAACCTCACTGGCAATGATTTGGCGATGCACCTCCACAAGGGGGGCGGACATAAAAGAAAGATCCGCCCCTACCATGCTATTGAACTGATCCAAGGTGAGATGCCCTGCATCGTCACGTTCCCCAGGGGCATAAGGGGGAATAGACGCAAGCTTGGCTGCTCTCAGTTGCGATGCCGCGTCCCGATACCGCTCAACAATCTGAAGATCAGACATTCCAGTTGTTGAGCCTAAGTGAGCGATAACTTCGCTCTGGATTGAGCCTGGAAGCTGCTGAAGTAACACTGTGTAATGAGCCATTGATAAATTCCTTTTAAATAAATATGGAGATGCCCAATTGGTAGTCAATCAGACGCCGACTTGAAACCAGCTTTACCATTAGCTGTTCGCCAGGCCTTGACTTCTTTTACTATTCCTTCCGGAGAATCATCAGCACCGGGTTTGGGGTAGTAAATCAAATCGGAGCCATCAGGGTGTTCGCCGAGGCGCTCAAAAGTCATTACCGCTTGGGTGTGCTGATACTCGGTTTTGTAGTCCACAACACAGATTTTTCTAACGAGTTCTAGAAACTCTGCTTCGGTGAAGTCTTGAATCGTTTCAGCGTTCATTGTCACGTCCCTCATTACGTAAATCTCTGTGGATTGCGTCGTGGTTAGCTGGGGTATTGAGTCTTAAATTATCAACGCCGTACACATCTCCTCCCTGTGAGATTGGAACAACGTGATGTATTTCGAGTTTTACCCTGCCGCCTTTCCTATCTTGCCTTGCCGCAAAAGGCGCGAGGCCAGATTTGATGAGAGCAATGTTCCTCTCACTCATATTTGCAGTGATCTCAGGGTGTTTCGACATCTCGCGCCATATGGCCCGCTTCAGATTTCGAAATTCAGCATAGTTCTTACCTCGCAGTGCGTCTGCAATCACTGACGGCACTGGCGAACCCAGACCATTGGATGCCGACGCCTGCCAGTTAGGATCGATATCGCCACCGAAACCGCTCACAACCCCTGGCAAATACCTGGGGCTGTTGAACATGACATACACAGGCGGAAGGCCCGAGTCCGCCGGAAAGACAAGTATGTAGTCCTCAAAATCCTCTATGTCATAAGTCGGGAAATGTCCAAGCTGCTCCGAAACGGGCAAAATAGCGGCCCCGGAATATTCAGGGCCCTTGGAATCATCCGCCGGTAAAACAGTGGGACTGCTCTCTGGGCTAACCGCGGGTGTCCAGATCAGCGCGGGGCGGTCTGCCCCGTCCTGTTTGAATTCATACGCTTTGATGCTCGCGTTATAGACAAACGTTCGCACACGGACTTTGGAGCTGACCATCAAACCGTCGGCTTCAGCCCAGACCGTTTTTAGTTCGCCTTCACCCTCCTCAATCCTTAACCGGTGGGTAACCTCAACCGTTCCAACGCGGCCTGCGATGAAATCGAGGTCGACATTGCCAGAGACCCCAATTTCCGACGCAGGCGAAGCAATCAGTGGGGGCGCGAGTTCACCGTCAGCCAACTCGGTTGGATAAAGTAAAGCAAGTTGCGGAAACGACCGCCCTAGTGCCTTGGCTGCCTGTCGGGTGAACAGCCTCTGCGCGATAGCTTTGGCTGTTTCAGACGCAGTGGGAAAGTTCTGCGTTGGAGCATTCGGTCCTGCCACCATCGACCAGAGTCGGCTTGCTTCAGTAGCATGCTTTAAGACCAGAGACTCGTCATTGGCTACGGAGTTACGCGTCTTCCAGGCTTGCTCGGCATAGTGTTCTGAAAGCGCCGCAGATTTATCGAGCAACTGAGTCACTGCTTTTGCGTGCAAGTCGGCTTCAAGCGCCTGCTCATAGGCAAGACTCCACGCTTGGTGAGTCTGAAAAGCTTGTTCTGAGCTAACGCTTCGACTTTGTAAGATTGCTCCGTAGTGCTCGCTGGTTATTTGGAGAGGATCACCCCCAGTAAAAGCATGCGAGCTCTGACGATTACTTTCAGAAGCCGCTTTTTTTTGGGCGATCAAGTAGTTGATCCGGGCTTTATGCTCAAGTATCGCGTTCAGTGACTGTTGACGCTGGGCGTCGTATAACAAGCTGTCTTCGCCTAGTTCGGACATGAGCGAGACAGTTAGTGCGGCTACATTGTGATCATGCTGAAGATCAAGCTCACGTTTTCGAGTTGCTTGCGCGAGAGGTAAAGATTCCAGGGCTTGACGGTGAGCCGCTGCTTGACGCTCTTGCTCGGCTCTCGCGTTTGCCGCAGCCATAGCCGCTTGAGCTTGCGCCTCCCTTCTGGCTTCTTGCTCAGCCGCAGCGTGAGTTTGGGCTCGAACCCGTGCCTCAGCGTCAGCAACGGATTGCTCGTTAGCTTCTTTTTGAGCCTGTAACTCAGCGGCTGCCTTGGCCCGGGCAGCTTCAGCTCGCTGACGCGCTTCCTGTGCGCGGCGGCGCTTATCGCGAATGCGCAGACGGCGACGTTTGGAGCTAGACAATGTCCCGGCTCTGCCACCCTCACCGCCTCTGCCACCCCCCCATCCAATGCTCCATCCATCACGGGAGGGTCGAAGCCCCCCGCCAGAGCCGTAAGGATTACCAAGAGGTATTCCTCGATTGACTACAATATTTTTTTCTCCGGTGTTGCTCATACAGGTTCTCCTTTTTGTCTGTATGGCAACCACGTAACGCTCATCCCTCTGATGTCAGGTAATACATAGTTATGGAGATTTTTTTATTTGTTGTGATATAGGGCGCAGCACTGCGAGCCCTGCCTTTTTCACATCGGAATAAAAAGCAAGGACGAAAAAAACCCGCCGTTAAGGCGGGTATGTTTCCAAACAGGTTACCTAGCAACTGTCCAAGTCTTTTTTGATCGAATCGCATTGCTCAGCATTCACCTTAAGGCGCGACGTCGCAACAGACCATCACATCAACCTCAATGCATTTCCGTCAACGCCAGCTTCAAGCCCAGCGCAACCAGCACACCACCCATCGCCCGATCAAACCAGTGACCCATCCGCGCAAAGCCCGCGCGCACCCGGGGCTGGCTGAACAGGCGTGCCACCAGGCAGAACCACGCGCCGGTCGCGAATGCCAGGTAAACCCCGTAGCCGGCTTGAACCAGCATTGGCGTGTGCGGATTGATCACGACGGTGAACAGTGAGAGGAAAAACAGCGTTGCCTTGGGGTTCAGGCCGTTGGTGACGAACCCGGCCGTGAAGGCGCCCCGCGCGGTGCGCTCGCCTTTGGCGATGTCCACGGGCGCATCCGATGCGCTGGCAGGTTTGGCGCGCAGTGCTTTGATGCCGACGTAAATCAGGTAAGCCGCTGCAGCCCATTTCAAGGCATTGAACAGGACGATGGATTGCGAAACGATCAAGCCAATCCCCAGCAGCGAATAGCCGACGTGCAGGAAAATCGCGGTGCCCACACCCATGGCGGTGTAGGTGCCGGCCTTGCGCCCGTGGGTCACGCTCTCGCGCACCACGACCGCAAAGTCCGGTCCGGGACTGGCGACGGCCAGCAGGTGGATCAGCGCAACGGTTAAGAATTCGGGCCAGTACATTGAAGTTCTCCAGGCGTTATGGCGAGCGGCAGGCTCTGGTAGGCTCGTCACATTACGCTTCCCACCCACCGAGCAAAAGGTACAGCTGATGCCCAGTCAACGCCGAGCAGTTTTCCTGGATCACACCTCTCTGGATCTGGGGGATCTCGACCTCGCGCCGTGGCGTGAAACCTTCAGCGAACTGGTGCTGCACGCGAGCACCACGGCCGATCAGGTGGCCGAGCGCTTGAAGGACGCCGACGTGGCCATTTCCAACAAGATCATGATTGATGCCGACACGTTCGCCGCCTGCCCGAAGTTGAAACTGGTGCTGGTGACCGCAACCGGCGTCAACAATGTCGACCTCGATGCCGCGCGTAAACACGGTGTGGTGGTGAGCAATTGTCAGGGCTATGGCACGCCTTCCGTAGCTCAACACGCAATGATGTTGCTGCTGGCGATGGCCACCCGCTTGCCTGACTATCAAAAAGCGATTCAACAGGGCCAGTGGCAAAAATCGAAGCAGTTCTGCTTGCTGGACTTCCCCATCGTCGAGCTGGAAGGCAAGACACTGGGGCTACTGGGCCATGGCGAACTGGGCGGCGCCGTCGCGAAGCTGGCGGAAGCCTTCGGCATGCGCGTGCTGTCGGGTCAGATTCCCGGTCGTCCTGCCCGCCCTGATCGCGTGCCACTGAATGAGCTGCTGCCACAGGTCGACGCCCTCACCCTGCATTGCCCACTCAACGAGCACACCCGGGACATGATTTCCGCCCACGAGCTGAGCTTGCTCAAACCCAAAGCCTTCATCGTCAACACCGCTCGCGGTGGCTTGATCAACGAGCAGGCACTGGCCGATGCCCTGCGCAACGGTCATCTCGGCGGCGCGGCCACCGACGTGCTGACGGTCGAGCCACCGGTCAACGGCAATCCGCTGCTGTCGGGCGATATTCCGCGATTGATCATCACGCCCCACAGCGCCTGGGGCAGTCAGGAAGCGCGGCAGCGCATCGTCGGCCAGATCAACGAAAACGCTTTGGCGTTTTATGCAGGCGACCCCGTTCGGGTCGTGAGCTGACACGCAGCGCTTTGCAGGCCCGCCACTCCGTTGCACAGGGCACGTGCGCGGCGCGGCAGGCCTGTTAAACTTCGCCCTTTTTTTAAGGAGCCGACGATGGACCCGCGCAGTGAAGTGTTACTCCGGCAGGCCGATTTGTTTCAGGGCTCCTTGTTGCTGACCGGCCTCCCCGCCGACGACTTGCTGGGCACGCTGCCCAAAGCACGTGGCTGGAGCTGGCACGCTGGCGACTTCGACACCCTCGGTACGCGGTTTCCCGAGCGCGTGCACTTCGGCACCGAAGCACCGGCCGAACCCTTTGAAGCGGCGGTGCTGTTTTTGCCCAAGGCCCGCGACCTCGCCGATTACCTCATCAACGCGCTCGCTTCGCGTCTGGCCGGACGTGAGCTGTTTCTGGTCGGTGAAAAACGCGGCGGCATTGAAGCCGCGGCCCGCCAGCTGAGCCCGTTCGGGCGCACGCGCAAGCTCGACAGCGCGCGTCATTGCCAGCTCTGGCAAGTCACCGTCGAAACGCCTCCGCCAGCCGTTGAACTCGACAGCCTGGCTAAACGTTTCGACATTGAAATCGAAGGCGGCGCGTTGAAGGTGGTGAGTCTGCCGGGCGTGTTCAGCCACGGCCGTCTGGACCGGGGTTCGGCTCTGCTGCTGGAGAACATTGATCGGCTTCCCGCTGGCCATCTGCTGGACTTCGGCTGCGGGGCGGGCGTTCTCGGCGCGGCGGTGAAACGCCGCTACCCCGAAACACGCGTAACGATGCTGGACGTCGATGCGTTCGCCACCGCCAGCAGCCGCATGACCCTGGCTGCCAATGGCCTCGAAGCCGACGTGCTGACGGGCAATGGAATCGACGCCGCGCCGCACGACCTGGACGTGATTCTGACCAATCCGCCGTTTCATAGCGGCGTGCATACCGACTATGCAGCGACCGAGAACCTGCTGAAAAAAGCACGGGAACATCTGAGAAAAGGTGGTGAACTGCGCTTGGTAGCCAATAGCTTCCTGCGCTATCAGCCGATCATCGAGTCTCATCTGGGGCCGTGCGCAATCATGGCCGAGGGCCAGGGTTTCCGGATTTACCGCGCGAAACGTGCGTGATAATTAGCGCTTGCCGAACGGCAAACGGCTAGGCAGAATCCGCTCCGTCCTAGGGGAGTAGTCTCCCACGAGCGCCATGCTCGTCCGGCACGCATCAACATACTTGGTCCTCAGACCATGGTGCGTGCGACCCCAGATCCGCTCAGACGGATCGGTGGTTTGACAAGACCTATGACACGAACATCCTGACCCGGGGCGGGGAGGTTGTACGTGTCATAGCCGTGTTGACCCGCCCCTTAGGAAAACCCTGATGCTGGAATCCCTGTTGGTCCCCACCACCGTCGTCGCACTGGCTGAAATCGGTGACAAGACCCAACTCCTCGCACTCGTGCTCGCCGCTCGCTTCCGCAAACCCTGGCCCATCATCGCCGGGATTGTCGCCGCCACGCTGGCCAACCACGCCGCAGCCGGTGCCGTTGGCGCATGGTTCAGCAGCTACCTTTCAGACGCCGTTCTGCACTGGATCCTGGCCGCCAGCTTCACCGCCACCGCGCTGTGGACGCTGGTTCCGGACAAGCTGGACGACGATGAAGCCAGTACGGGGCGCAAGTACGGCCCCTTCCTGACCACGCTGATCGCGTTTTTCATCGCGGAAATCGGCGACAAGACGCAGATCGCGACCGTCATGCTGGCGGCGCAGTACCCAAGCTTGTGGCTGGTGATCCTGGGCACGACGCTGGGCATGTTGCTGGCCAACGTGCCGGTAGTGCTGGCGGGTAATTTCGCTGCGGAGAAACTGCCGCTGACGCTGATTCGTCGTCTGGCAGCAGGGGCATTTTTCATTCTGGCGATCGTTGCGGTGTACAAGGCGATGCAGATCAGCGGCTGGGTGTAGTCACAGACCCCATGCCCTTGCAGGAGTGAGCTGGCTCGCGATGCTTTTCAATCGCTCCGCAGATACGCGGCGACCGTTCGAGGATCGCGAGCAAGCTCACTCCTACAGCGTTTCATGCACGCACCCGCTCCGAAAAACGCCGCGCCAGCTCACCTATCGGCGTCAGGCGCTGATCAACCCTTCGGCGCCTGCTGATACAACGGCATCACTTTCGGAATCGCCGCTTGCAGCGAGGCGATCCGGTTGGACGAGGCCGGGTGGGTGCTCATGAATTCAGGCTGCGACGCGCCGCCCTGAGCTTCCATCTTCTGCCACAGCGTGATCGCGGCGTTCGGGTTGTAACCGGCGCGAGCCGCCAGTTCGAGGCCCAGCAAGTCCGCTTCGTTTTCATTCGCGCGGCTGTTCGGCAGTGTCAGGCTGTAGTCGACCACGGTGTCGGCCAACGCCAGACTGTCCTGCCCCAACCCCAATAAGGCACCGGCGCCCTGCTTCGCCATCTGCACACCGTAGGCCTTGGACATGGCTTCACGACCGTGTTCACGCAAAGCGTGGGCGATTTCGTGGCCCATGACCGCCGCCAGTTCGTCATCGCTGAGCTTCAACGTATCGATCAGGCCGCTGTACACGATGATTTTGCCGCCCGGACCGCAGTTGGCGTTCAGCTCATCGCTTTTGATCAGGTTTACATCCCACTGCCACTGCGCCGCGTCGGGCCGCAATTTCGGCGCCTGAGCAATCAGCCGCTTGGCGATGGCCTGCACGCGCTTGCCCTCGGCGCTGCCGTTGTCGAGCACGCCTTTGGACGTGGCTTCGCTGACCGTCTGCTGATACGACTGGGCGTACATCTTGTTGACTTCGTCAGTCGACAGCATGCTGAACATGTATTGCTTGCGCTCGACACCCACCGAATCGCCGGTGGTGGTATTGACCGCCTGACACCCGGCGATCAACAAAGCTGCCGTCACACCACAAAGAGCAAAAATCCCGCGCATCTCGTATCTCCATTGAAACAATCGCGCCATCCTAGGCAATACGCACGCCGAGCACCAGATGCCAGCCGTCTGCGATGTGAAAAGGCGCAAGAAAACCCAGGCGTGTAACAGGAAAGAAATATCCGGATCGCGATTCACTTCGGTAGAGACAGCGCTACAACGGCGTCAGGCATTCCGGGGCGTTGAGCTTCGGATCATTCACCAGATTGGCCAGAGGCCGTTCGCGCAGTTGCGTCTGCGGGGCGGCGAGCAATGATTGCAAGGTGATCAGCGGGCAGTCCGGATCAAGCCAGGCGCGCTGACCTTCCTCGTCGAGGATCAAAGGTCGGCGCTGGTTCATGGCCGACTGCGTGACCACGGCAACGCTCAGGTAGGTGTGGCCTTCCACGGGATAGGCTTCCCAGATCGCCGCAAAATACAGCGTCGATCCTTCGGCCGGCGTTAGCCAGAACGGCCGTTTGCGCACGCTGCCGCGCCATTCATAGAAGCCGTTGGCCGGGAGCAGGCAGCGTCGCTCCCGAAAGGCCTGCTTGAACATCGGTTGCTCGGCCACGGTTTCAGCGCGGGCGTGGGCGGGTGTGCGCGACATATCGGTCAACCAGGGCGGCGTCAGCCCCCAGCGTGCCCTCGCCACCTCCCGCCCTCGCTCGGCGTCCTCCTCGACCTCGCCCGACGTTGCCCGGACCATCAAGACAGAGGCAGCAGGAGAAATATTCCACTGCGCTTGCTGGTCGCTCGGAAATCCGGGCAAGGCCGCAAAGGCAGGCGACCAACGAAACAGCGCATAGCGTCCACACATGGGTTCAGCACAACTCTTTTTGAAAGCGAATGAGGCGTGCGCGAACCGGATTCAGCACAGCAACACATCGGGGTAGCTGTCCGGCTCGTCACCGGGCAGCGGAAAGGCGGCATTGTACTCGGTGATCAACAGACGTGCCTGCTCGGCCTGGTCGTCAGCGACCGTCAGGCCCAGTAACCCGAACGCCGGCAAATCCCCGACCGCGCCCAACAGATGACGCCCGGTGATGTGGGACTCGATGCCTTCACTGGCCAGCATGGCCTGCAGCAGCTCGCCTTCCATGAGGTGCTCGGGCTCATAAATCTTGCGCATCACTCGTTCTCGCTGCGCACGTTCAGCGACCAGTCTTCCCCATCGGTCTGCAGACTGAAGACGATCGGCCGGCAGCAGACGGGGCAATCCTCAATGTAGGTCTGATCGCCACCGGACAGATCCAGCACCGCCTCCACCGGTTCGCCACAATAAGGGCAGTCGTAATCCTGTATTTCCTGCATCGCAGTCTCCGGGCCCAGTTTTGCGTATAATCGCCGACTTGTTTGCGGGTCGAGCTTTATTCCTCAGCATCCGGGCATCAGCCTGAGTCGCCATCTTGAGCGAAGCCGCTTTGTTGCGCGGCCGCCGCCCAGGCACCACGCCTGTGGTGTCGTGACTCGCTGCTGCAACCGGACTCGACCTCCTTTACCTTAGCCGTTTCCGACAAGAGAGCATGATGGGCGAATTCGATGCCATCCGACCGTACGACGACACCGAAGTAAAAGCCGTGCTTGATCGGCTGCTGGGTGACAAGGCGTTCCTCGCGATCCTCACGCATTTCCGATTTCCGCGTCTGGCCGGCTCCCTCGGCTGGATTCTGCAGCCGGCCATCGCGCGCAAGCTGCGTCGCCAGTTCGCCGGTATCGATACCGTCGCGGCCTTGCAGGACAAGGTCGAGCATTACGTCGACCACACCATCGAACGCGCCACTGACGGTGTGACCTACACCGGCGTCGAGCAGTTCAAGTCCGGGGTCGCGTACCTGTTTCTGGCCAACCACCGCGACATCGTGATGGACCCGGCCTTCGTCAATTACGCGGTCTACCACGCAGGTCTGCCAACGCCGCGCATCGCCATTGGTGACAACCTGCTGCAAAAGCCCTTCGTCAGCGACCTGATGCGCCTGAACAAGAGCTTCATCGTGCACCGCTCGATCATCGGGCGACGGGAGAAGATGGCCGCCTACCAGTTGCTGTCGGCGTACATCAATCATTCGATCCGCAATGACTGCCAGTCGATCTGGATCGCCCAGGCTGAGGGCCGCGCCAAAGACGGCGACGACCGCACCGAATCGGCCATCCTCAAGATGTTCCACATGAGCCGCAAGGACGAGCCGTTTGGCGAGGTCATTCAGTCGTTGAACCTGACGCCGGTGTCCATCAGCTATGAGTACGATCCGTGCGATCACGCCAAGGCGCGGGAGCTGTACATCCGCGCCACCACCGGCAGTTACACCAAAGTGCCGGGCGAGGACGACGTCAGCATCGCGCTGGGGATCACCGGCTACAAAGGCCGCGTGCACGTGAACTTTGCCCCGCCGATCACCGAGCTGTTCGAGGACACCAAATTGCTGGCCACCGAAATGGATCGGCAGATCCTCGGCGGCTATCGACTGTTCCCGGTGCATTACCTGGCGTACGCGCAGTGGGCCGACGCCGACCCCGAACTCAAGGTGCCGAAGGCCGCCGAGGTGTTCCCGGCGGACGAGCTGGAGCGTGCGGAGGATGAATGGCAGCGCCGCCTCAATGGCTGCCCCGCCGAGCACCGTCCGTTTCTGATTCAGCAATACGCCATGCCGGTACGCAACCAGTACCGCGTGAAGGCCGGTTTGCCACTTTAAGGCCGCCTTCCCTTCCACGAATAAACGGCGCTCTCAGGGCGCCGTTTTTCGTTGTGCGCCTCCGTTGGCGGTCGATCCCGCCTTCACAAATGTGTCACCGCTGACACACTCAAGCGTAAGACTGGCTTGCTAGGGTCGTCGCCTATCCAAACGAGTGAAGGCGTACGCTATGCGATCCAGCAAACCGGTTGCCCATGTGATGGTGTCTTCCCTGGTACTTTCGTTGCTCGCCGTGTCGGTTCAGGCAGCGAGCCGTGCGGGAGACGACACCATCAACGGTGTCGACCTGCTTTCCGGATTCGACACGCTGTGGACGACCGGTGCGACCTGGGACACGGGCACACCCACCGCCCTGGGTCAGAGCCTGCTACGGCGCAACCTGCAAATCGTGGTCGACCGCGCCAACACCCGGACCCTCGCCCAGGAAACCGCCGCCTACTTCGACGACCGTCGCGACCAGAGCTATAGCGCAATCAGCGGCCTCGGCTCGTTGAGCGCTGCCTTCAAAGCGGGCGCTGGAGCCTTCACGACCATCACCCAGTTCGACGACAGCAACAAAACCGTCAAATACGACGACAAAGGCAACGGCGCAGGCAGTTCGTCTTCGGCACTGGGCAAAGTCGTCGATCTGGTCAGCGCTGTGCGCAACGATGCCTCGACCACGCCCGCCAAATCCCACTACTTGTATCCGCGACCGTGGCGGCAAAGTCTCGACGGCCAGAGTCTGGCCTTTGTGGTTGCGCCCTCCCTGCGCCCGGCAGAAAGCACCACGCCAGCCAGCGACTCGGGATTCCCCAGCGGCCATACCAACGCCGCGTACCTGTCTTCATACGCCCTGGCCTACGCGATTCCCGAGCGTTTCAGCGAGTTGATGCTGCGCGCCTCGGAGATTGGCGACAACCGCATCGAGGCCGGCATGCATTCGCCGTTCGACGTGATGGGCGGGCGCATCACCGCAACCTATTTCGCCATCGATAACCTCTCCAACCCGGCCAATGCCCAACTGCGCGCCGATGCTCGCGCACAGGCACTGGGCTATTTCACGGCGCAGTGCGGCGGTGACGTCAACAACTGCATGGCCACCATCGACCCGGCGACCGATGGCACGTCTCAACACGCTCAGGACAAGGCGCTGTTCACCTCGCGCATGACCTACGGATTCGATCCGGTGGGCCCGACCAACCTGGCCGCCGTGGTGCCGACCAACGCCGAAGTGTTGCTGGAAACCCGCTTCCCGTACCTGGACGCCAGCCAGCGCCGCGAGATTCTGGCAACCACCGAGATTTCGTCCGGCTATGCGGTGATCGATCAGTCAGGGGGCTACGGCCGTCTGAACCTGTACGCAGCGGGCGATGGTTATGCGGCGTTCAACTCCAACGTCACGGTCAACATGGACGCCAGCCTCGGCGGCTATAACGCCATCGACGCCTGGCGCAACGACATCAGCGGCAGTGGCGGGCTGATCAAGAACGGCAGCGGCAATCTGATCCTGACGGGCGACAACACGTACTCGGGCGGCACGGTGATCAACGGTGGCGTGCTGACCGGCCATGCCAAGGCATTCGGCAGCGGAACGATCACCGACAACGCGACGCTGGTACTCGATCAGTCGACCAACGACACCCTTGCCAGCACCCTGGCGGGCAACGGGGCGTTGATCAAACGGGGCGTTGGCTCGCTGAACCTGACCGGGAACAACAGCCTGTCCGGCGCAACGACGGTGCAAGCAGGTCGGCTGGCGGTCAATGGCAACCTGGGCAACTCCATCGTCAGCGTGCAGCAAGGCGCAACGTTGGGCGGCAATGGCACCGTCGGCGGCATCAATGTCGCTCAGGGCGGCGTGGTGGCACCGGGTAATTCGGTCGGGCAACTGAACGTCAATGGTGACGTGAACCTTGCTCAGGGCTCGGTCTATCAGGTCGAATCGGACGCCAACGGCAAAGCCGACCGCATCGTCGCCAGCGGCCGTGCAACCCTCAATAACAGTACGCTGTCGCTGGTTGAGGGCGGTAACTGGGTGGCCGCAAGCCGTTACTCGATTCTCTCGGCCGCCGGCGGCGTCAGCGGTGCATTCGCCAATGTGCAAACGAACTTCGCGTTTCTCACCCCGACGCTGAACTACACGGCAACCGATGTCGGACTGACGCTGGACCGCAACGCACAGACCTTTGCCAGCCTGGCGACGACCCGCAATGCCAGAGCCGTCGCGCAAGGGCTGGACAGCGCCGGGGCTGGCAACGCGCTCTGGGGTCAGGTGGTGCAGGACGACGCGTCGACCGCGCAGGCCACGTTCAAGGCGCTGTCCAATGAGCTGCATGCGTCGACCCAGTCCGCGCTGATCGAAGACAGCCGCCTGGTGCGCAACGCGGTGAACGATCGCTTGCAGCAAGCGCAGTCGGCACCGGCACTTCGCGGCACGACGCAGACCCTCGCCGGAGATGATTCCCGTGGCGTGGTGTGGACTCAGGCCATCGGCGCGACCGGCAAAACCGACAGCACCGGTGACGTTTCGGGCCTCGATACGCACACCAGCGGCTTGTTGTTCGGCGCTGACGTGCCGCTCGACGAGACCTGGCGCGTGGGTGCGCTGGCCGGTTTCAGCCACAGCAGCTTCGACCTGCGCCATGCCTCCGGTTCCACTGACAGCGACAACTACCATCTGGGCGTCTATGCGGGCGCCAAGTGGGGCCAACTGGGCCTGCGCCTCGGCGCGGTTCGCACTTGGCACGAGCTGACGGCCAAGCGCACGCTGGACTTGCCGGGTGCTTCCGAGCGTTTCAAGGAAGATTACAACGCAGCGACCAATCAGGTGTTTGGCGAACTGGGTTACGCCATCGAGCTGGGCAACGCGCAGGTTGAACCCTTCGCCAACCTCGCCCATGTGCGACTGGACACGGACTCCTTCGATGAGAACAGCAGCGCGATCAGACTGGAGAACAAGTCTCAGGACAACAACATTACCTTCAGCACCCTCGGCCTGCGTGCCGCCACGCGGTTGAACGCTGGCACCGTCGCGATCAAGCCCAACGCGACACTGGGCTGGCGTCGAGCCTACGGCGACGTGACGCCAGAAAGCCGTGCGGCCTTCAGCGGCGGCGACACTTTCGAACTCTCCGGCGCACCGATTGCCCGCAGCGCAGCGGTCCTTGGTGCAGGTGTCGATCTGGGCTTGAGCGACACGCTGAGTGTCGGGCTGAGCTACAACGGACAGGTGAGCAACGATGCGTCGGATCAGACGTTGAATGCGCGGGTGACGCTGGCTTTTTAAGCCATCAAAGCTTGGTGCTCACCCACGACAGCAACAGCGCGAACGCCAGGCACGCCGTGCCGAACCGATAGCTCAGGCGGATCATGCGCAAGGTGGGCACATCCATCAGGTGCATGGGCTCGTCGATCTGGGCTTGCTCGGTGAGGTGGTGCAAGTGGGCCATCTCTCGCTGCTCGCGAGTGCGGGTGGTATGGAGCAGCCAGATGCCGGGGCCCGCAGCGAGCAAGGCGCAGAGGTTGATGGCGATGCCGGGGGCGTGATGGATAAGCGACATGGTGCCTCGATGGCGCCTGGTTCTTGGGCGCCGCAGACTCGGTTTGGATCTGCCGCTCACACTAATCGCTGTCACCTTAACGTCACCTGAACCGGGCACTGTGTGGGACCTCAAACCGACCCACCGCCACGGAGAGCGTCATGCTGCACGCCCACAACCAGGACCGCCTTTACCTCATCGCCCCCAGCGACGAACAGGAAGCATTGATCGACGCGCTGGCGTTCAACGTCCAGGACAGGCACTGGCTGGTGTATTGCGCCCTCGGCGGCCATGCGCACAACGACCTGCCGGAAGTGGATCTGCAAACCGGTTTCAGTTTTCTGGATTTCTATCAGGCGGCTTGAATGCGCCGCGATGAAGATCCCGAGTGCCCTCCCGCTGAATGAACAAAAGCCCCGGCTTCTCGCGAAACCGGGGCTTTTTGTTTATCAGCATCAGGCGTTGAGCTTATTGGCCGAGGGTGCGGCCAATCGTCTGATCCTGGAACAGGCGAGTCAGGGCGTCGCTGAGCACGTCGCTGATCAGCTTGGTATTGGTCTCTTCGTTTGGCGCCATGCCGAAACGTTGATCCATCGAAGCCGCATAACGGCCGCTGTAGTTACGACCGCCATTCTGAACGTCAGCGCGGAACGTGGAACTGATGTTGGCTTCGGTGACGTACAGGCCTTCTTTCGGCGACTGATACTTCAGGTCAGCCAGGGTGACGGTCAACTGCGGGCCACTACCGTTCGGCACGGGCGTGAAACCGAGCAACCGCACACCTGCTTCAGCCTGAGCCTGCAACCTTGGCAGCAACTGCTGACCGTTGACAGTGATCGAACTGGTTTCCGGGTACAGGCCACCACGGGTGCCAAGCTGCTGCGACTGACGACCGTCAACCACGCGCACGACCACTTGCTGGCCGTGACCGACCGGAGCCAGTTGAGCGTTCAGCTTGGGTTCCGGGGTGAGGGATTGCGGGCTGTGGGCACAGCCCGCCAGGGTCAGACTGCCAGCGGCAAGCAAACCGAACAGAACGCGACGCAACATGCTCATTTCTCCATGGGCCAAGGCACAAAATGTGCCGCAGTATAGCGACCTCCCAAGGCCGCTCACTAGGGTAAACATACGACAAAGTGCCATTGCGGCGGTTCCGGCCAGGCAGGAATGCTCCCGCAGTCAAAATGAACACAATTGCGCAATCGCAACGTCACAGCGGTGTCATCCCTGCCGGCCATACTTTTTTTAACTCTCCAGCAAGGAGTCCTGCCATGGACTTTCTTTGGTCGTTGTTCTCGCTGCGCCGCCGTCATCGCCACTATGCACGTCTGGACACCCACGGCATCTGCATGGCGTTCAAGCACTGCGCCGAAACGCCTTGCGGTCAGGGCTGGGTCGAAGTCCACGAGGCAAACCTGTGCTGGCTGCAGCGCCCGCTCCCTGCGAGCGCCCGCGTGACTTCCCGGTCACGTGCGATTACCGCCCGGCATATGCTCAGCATCTGACCAAAAGCCGAATAAAAGTCATTTTTCCTGGATCATTTCTGCCCGTTTCATCGCTATAATCTTCCCCCGATTATAAGGACGTCTCCTGATCGGGCCTCGCAGCATCGTCGATAACCACTATCGACTCCTCCGTACCGCCCACAGAGAGCCTTCCACACAGACATGTGCAGCCCGATGTGGCCGCGGCGCAGACGCCGGATCGTCGATCCATTCGATCGTCCTGCGCCAGTCCTTGCCTCACATCGCGTATGAACCTGATCTGCCAGAGCTGCCATCGCGCAGCCCTTTTTGAGGTTCGCGTCTCCAAAAGAGCGTGAAAAAAACGGGTTTTCACAACTTCACAAGAGTGTGGCAAGCAAATGAATAGTTTCGCGTTTGTAAATGCACCGTTAGCGTCTGACCCAGCCCCCTTGCAAAGGACCGACCGCAACGCAGTCTCCGTCAAAAGAGCCTGAAGCCTGTCCGCTACGGATTTGGTTGCACAACCGGACGCCTTGACGATAGTCGAATGGCTGCACGGGCCGAAAAATGCGTTCATGCTTGCCTCATAAAAGCATCAACCAGGCTCGTTCGGTGGCGTCCGCTGAAGATGCAAAAAATTGCGAAGAATCGGACATGGCGATCCCGGCCAGGTTGAACGAGGCACTGCGCGAACACCGCGCCGCCCGAACCTGGCGACTGACCACGGGAACGCATGCCGTCAATTTGGTGCTGCAGATTTTGGAGACGCGTTAATGGCGTATAACGAAGCAGTCGACGTAGTGCTGGTCGGGGCAGGCATCATGAGTGCCACCCTCGCCGTACTGCTCAAAGAGCTGGACCCGAACCTCAAGGTTGAAGTCGTCGAGCTGATGGATTCCGGTGCTGCAGAGAGCTCCAACCCCTGGAACAACGCAGGCACCGGCCACGCCGGGCTGTGCGAGCTGAACTACACGCCGGAAGCGGCCGATGGCTCGATCGATACCAAAAAAGCGATTCACATCAACACCCAGTTCGAGGTCTCGAAACAGTTCTGGGCCTACCTGGCCCGCAAAGGCACGTTCGGCTCTTCGCGCTCGTTCATCACGCCGGTTCCGCACCTGAGCTTCGTGCAGGGTGAAAAGGGCATGGCGTACCTGAAAAAGCGTTACGAAGCCCTGCGTACCCACCACGCCTTCTCCTCCATGGAATACACCGAAGACAAAGCCAGACTGGCCGAGTGGATGCCGCTGATGATGCCTGGCCGTCCTGTCGATGAGCCTATCGCAGCGACCCGGGTCATGCACGGCACCGACGTCAACTTCGGCAACCTGACCAACCTGCTGCTCAAGCATCTGGCCAGCGCACCCGATGCGCAGGTCAAATACTGCAAACGGGTTACCGATCTGAGCCGCAAGGGCGACGGCTGGACCGTCACCATCAAAGACGTGAACAGCGGCAGCACCCGTGACATCGACGCCAAATTCGTGTTTCTGGGCGCGGGCGGTGCAGCACTGCCATTGCTGCAGATGTCCGGCATCGAGGAAGGCAAGGGTTTCGGCGGCTTCCCGGTGAGCGGCCAGTGGCTGCGTTGCGACAACCCTGAAGTGGTCAAGCGCCATCAGGCCAAGGTGTACAGCCAGGCGGCGGTGGGTTCGCCGCCGATGTCGGTGCCGCACCTGGACACCCGCGTCGTTGACGGCAAGACCTCCCTGCTGTTCGGCCCGTACGCCGGTTTTACCACCAAGTTCCTCAAGCACGGTTCGCTCATGGACCTGCCGCTGTCGATCCGCGCGGCCAACATCGCGCCGATGCTGGCGGTGGCCCGCGACAACATGGACCTGACCAAATACCTGATCAGCGAAGTGCGGCAGTCGATGGAGCAGAGGCTCGATGCACTGCGCCGTTTCTACCCGGAAGCCAAAGCCGAAGACTGGCGTCTGGAAGTGGCCGGCCAGCGCGTACAGATCATCAAGAAAGACCCGAAAAAAGGCGGCGTCTTGCAGTTCGGTACCGAGTTGGTGTCGGCGAAGGACGGTTCCCTCGCCGCACTGCTGGGCGCCTCGCCAGGCGCTTCAGTGACCGTCTCGATCATGCTGGATCTGATCGAGCGCTGCTTCCCGGACAAAGCCCGTACCGAGTGGGCCGCCAAGCTGAACGAGATCTTCCCGGCGCGGGAAAAGGCACTGGAAACCGATGCGCAGCTTTATCAGCGCGTCAGTGCCCAGAGCGACGCCAGCCTGGATCTGGCGCAGAACAGCGCAGCGGCAACGTTCGCCTGATCGCTGGCCTGCTCTAAGAAAGCTGTAAAACAAAACCCCGCCACATCAGGCGGGGTTTTGTTTTTTGCATTAGGCCGGATCGGCTGTAGCCGCAAAGCAATTTTGCGGCTTGAACATCACTTCATCACGAATCTGACGGAATACGCCTGCATCGAGTTCGTGCCTTTGATCACCGAGGCAATGCACTCGGCTGGGACCTTCCCGATTGATGTGCCCGTTGCAGATTTCTCCGGCGCCGGCGTGATCGAGACCCAACTGAACGTCACTGAGTGGGCCGCCCTGAACTCACAGACTTTGCCCTCGCCGCTCACGCGAAAGCTCGCCGCATCATTGCGCGGATTCTTCAGCGGGATGGACACAGACGCGGTGGGTGCGTCAGCCGAAAAGCCATAGCCGGTGTAATCGGCATTGGCCGGCGCCCAACTGGCCCATACCAGCGCGAGGTCGGTGCCAGACTGATTCCACATTTCGATGTTGAGCTGGATTTTGCTGGGATAAGCCGCCTGAGCGGATACTGCCGCAACCATCATGGTGATGACGGCGATACTGCGAGTGACGTAATTTCCTATCGTTTGCATGTCATGAATTCCCTTTCCAATCATTAAGGCGAGCGTCCTGCTCGCGTCCTTGTGAACGGTGTCACAGGTCTGATTATGGTTTGACGCACGGCTTTCGGTAGTCGCAAACGCCGAAGGCTGCGGTAGGAAGGGTCTTTCGATTATGTAGTGACGGGGTGGAAGCAGGAACCTGCTGAATAACCGGAGGGGAGCATTGGGCGCCGGAGGATGGCGCCCGGGAATTGCATGATTCAGCCTTTAGCGTTCTTGATCAGCTCAATGTATTCGTCGGCGTTGCGTTGATCCTTGATCAGCGTAACGAAGTCATCGCCGTGCTCGTCTTTGCCGTCGAGGTCGTAACCGGCTTCCTTGAAGAACGTCAGAAAACGCCCGAAGTCGTCGACGCGCAGGCCACGGTAGGCCTTGATCAGCTTGTGCAGCGAAGGCGAAGTGGCGTCGACCGGTTCGAAATCGAGGAACAGCTTGATCTGGGCGTCGCCGATTTCATCGCCAATCACCTGCTTCTTATCTTTACGCATTGCTGACTCCAACTGACTTGCGGGACATATCACGGGCGGGCAGTTTACCCCCCGCCCGGCCGCGGGCTCAACGCGCGCGTACGCTGCCGGTGTGCAGGTCAGCCCAGACGTGACCGTTGGCATAGCTGAGGAACTGGCAGTAGACCTTTTCGTTACGCAGCAAATCCACGAGCACGCGGTATTGCGTTGCCGGGTAATACAGCGTCAGCGTGCGCGAAGGTTCGTCGTAGGTCGGTTTTTTCAGGCTTTTGCTTTCGCCGTCGAAGTGGATCAGCACGTCGGCAATGGTCGCCCCCTTGTTCATGGGTTTGCCTTTGAGGCGCAGGATCAGCGGTGAAGTGACCGGGATCGGCTGCTGATTCGACTGCCGCTGGCTGCCGACCACCACCGAATACTCGGTGATCTGCAGCAATTGCTGCTGCTCGGGTTCGCCCTCGCGCACAGACAACTCGTCCGGCGGCAGGTATTGCGCGTGCATGGGTTCAGAGAAGGCGGGGAGTGGCAGCGTCAACAGCAACATAAACGCAGCGGTACTTCGAAACGATAACGTCATGGGCGCCTCCCGAAAAAGTGGGGGGCACTCTAGCATGCGGAGTCATGCCGCCCCTCCACACTCTCCGGTCCCTGCAACACCCGAAATCTTTGTTGACTGTGGCATCTGTGGAGCGAGCAAGCTCACCCCGACACTATGATGATGCTTGTCTTACATGCCTTTGACGGCATAGATCCCGGCTGCGTTGCGCCAGTAGCCTTTGTAGTCCATGCCGTAACCGAAGATGTAGCGGTCGATGCAAGGCAGGCCGACGAAATCGGCCTTCAGGTCAGGACGCGCCTTGCGGTCGTGGTCCTTGTCGATCAGCACCGCGGTGTGAACAGCGCGCGCGCCGGCATGTTTGCAGAAGTCGATGATCGCGCCGAGGGTGTGACCTTCGTCGAGGATGTCGTCAATGATCAGCACATCACGGTCGATGAACGAGACTTCGGGCTTGGCTTTCCAGAACAGGTCACCGCCGCTGGTTTCGTTACGATAGCGGGTGGCGTGCAGGTAGGACGCTTCCAGCGGGAAATTCAGATGAGTGAGCAGCTTGCCGGCGAAGATCAGGCCACCGTTCATGACGCAAAACACCACCGGGTTACGGTCGGCCAGCACGCCATTGATTTGCTCGCCGACGCGGGCGATGGAGGCCTCGACTTCGGCCTCGTTGTAAAGGCAGTCAGCCTCGCGCATGACTTGACGGATATGCTCGAGATCAGCGGACATGACTCTCTCCAAGGGGGCTGTGTAAGGAAAAGCGGGCAAAGGTACGCATCCGCCGACATCAGGGCAAGTGTTTCTGGACTAATGTTGCACTGCCGTTCCAGAAATGTCGGCGCCCGAACCTAACCGTAAGGACAAGTTACAGCTGAATAGATTAATCTAAGCCGTTTTTTTTGCCCGCCCGCTGGAGCCTTTCCCCTATGCCCATTCGTGAGATCCGCCATCCGCTGATCCGCCACAAGCTCGGCCTGATGCGCCGTGCCGATATCAGCACCAAGAATTTTCGTGAACTGGCTCAGGAAGTCGGCGCGCTGCTGACGTACGAAGCGACCAAGGATCTGCCGCTGGAAACCTACGAGATTCAGGGTTGGGCCGGCACGGTTCAGGTCGAGAAGATCGCCGGCAAGAAGATCACCGTGGTGCCCATCCTGCGGGCCGGCATCGGCATGCTTGAAGGCGTCCTCAGCCTGATCCCGGGCGCCAAGGTCAGTGCCGTGGGCGTCGCGCGCAATGAAGAAACCCTCGAAGCCCACACGTATCTGGAAAAGCTCGCTCCCGAGATCGACCAGCGTCTGGCGCTGATCATCGACCCGATGCTCGCCACCGGTTCCTCCATGGTTGCCACCATCGACCTGCTGAAAAAAGCCGGTTGCCGCGACATTCGCGCGATGGTCCTGGTGGCTGCGCCGGAAGGCATCGCCACGGTCGAGAAGGCCCACCCGGACGTCAACATCTATACCGCGTCCATCGATCAGCAACTGAACGAACACGGCTACATCATTCCGGGCCTGGGCGACGCCGGCGACAAGATTTTCGGCACCAAGCAGAAGGACGCCTGATGAAGCCGGATGAGTTCAACGATCCACTCTGGCGCACGATCTTGTCGGGCGCGCAGATGCTGTTCGTGGCATTCGGCGCGCTGGTATTGATGCCACTGATCACTGGCCTCGATCCCAACGTGGCGCTGTTCACGGCGGGTCTGGGCACCTTGTGCTTCCAGGTGGTGACAGGCCGTCAGGTGCCGGTCTTCCTTGCGTCGAGCTTTGCGTTCATTACCCCGATCATCCTCGCCAAGGGCCAGTTCGGTCTTGCTGCGACCATGGGCGGCGTGATGGCAGCGGGCTTTGTCTACACTTTCCTTGGCCTGGCCGTGAAGGTCAAAGGCACCGGCTTCATCGACCGCCTGCTGCCGCCGGTAGTGATTGGCCCGGTGATCATTTCCATCGGTCTGGCGATGGCACCCATTGCCGCCAACATGGCGATGGGCCGGACGGGTGATGGAGCCGCTGAGCTCATCCCATACAACACCGCCATCATCATTTCGATGGCGGCGCTGCTGACGACGTTGATCGTCGCGGTGTTCGGCAAAGGCATCTTTCGCCTGGTGCCGATCATCTCGGGCGTACTGGTGGGTTTTGCGCTGTCGTTCTATTTCGGCGTGGTCGATGTAGCGAAGATCGCCGCCGCACCCTGGCTGGCCTTGCCGCACTTCACGGCGCCGGAATTCAACTGGCAGGCCATCCTGTTCATCGTGCCGGTGGCACTGGCTCCGGCCATTGAGCACATCGGTGGCGTGATTGCAGTGGGCAGCGTGACGGGCCGTGATTATCTGAAGAAGCCCGGCCTGCACCGGACATTGCTGGGTGACGGCATCGCGACCACCGTGGCCGGCGCCTTCGGTGGCCCGCCCAACACCACCTACGCCGAAGTCACCGGCGCGGTGATGCTCACGAAAAACTACAACCCGAAGATCATGACCTGGGCGGCAATCTTCGCCATTACCCTGGCGTTCATTGGCAAGTTCGGCGCGTTGCTGCAGAGCATTCCGGTGCCGGTCATGGGCGGGATTCTGTGCCTGCTGTTCGGCTCGATCGCGGCGGTGGGCATGAACACGCTGATCCGCCACAAGGTTGATCTGGCCGAAGCGCGCAATCTGGTGATCGTGTCCGTCACGCTGGTGTTCGGCATTGGCGGCGTGCTGATCGGCACCGGCAACGGCCCTGATGATTTCGGCATGAAAGGCATCGCGCTGTGCGCCGTCACAGCCATCGTGCTGAACCTGATCCTGCCGGGCAATGACGCTTGGAAGAACAAGCACCTGGATGATCAGCTGCCGTAGTTCTACAGCGTTATGAAAAGGGGGCATCATTCACGTGATGCCCCCTTTTTTTTGGGATTCTGTGGGAGTAGCTTAGATTTGCGGCGTACACCGAAACTGTGGGAGTGAGCTTGCTCACGAAGGCGGCGCATCAGGTTCATCAATGCCGCTTGAGCAGACGCATTCGCGAGCAAGGTGGAACGCCACCCCGGTCGCTCCCACGGGGAATGAACACAACACCTAATTTCAGGTTATTACACCACCATCGCCGGTGCCTTTTCGCACAATGTATTCAGCGCCTTCGCCCAGTTCGGGTCGTCGTTGAGGCATGGAATAAGCACCAGCTCCTCGCCCCCGGCTTCCCTGAACACTTCAGCCCCGCGATCACCAATTTCTTCCAGCGTTTCGATGCAGTCCGCGACAAACGCCGGGCACATGACCAGCAGTCGCTTCACGCCTTGAGCAGCAAGCTCCTCCAGATGCGGTTCGGTGTAGGGTTCGATCCACTTGGCGCGGCCCAGGCGCGACTGAAACGACACTGACCACTTGCCATCGGCAATCCCCATCAGCTTGGCGAACTCTGCCGCTGAGCGCATGCACTGCGCGCGGTAGCAGACCGCCAGGACCTCGGGCGACGCTGTTTCGCAGCAGTTGCCGCTTTTGAAACAGTGATTGCCCGTCGGGTCGAGCTTGGTGAGATGCCGCTCGGGCAAGCCGTGAAAACTCAGCAACAGATGATCGTATTCCTGCTGCAAATGCGGTCGCACACTGGCCACCAACGCGTCGAGGTATTCCTGCTGATTGAAGAACGGTGTCAGCAGCGAGAAATCGAAATTCAACTTTTTGTCACTGACGACGCGTTTGGCGTCTTCAATCACCGTGGTCACTGTGCTGTCGGCGAACTGTGGATACAGCGGCGCCAGGGTGACCTTTTTGATGCCCTGGGCTGCCAGGCGCGTGAGCACGGTCTCGATCGAGGGCTCGCCGTAACGCATCGCCAGTTCGACCGGGCCGTGTTTCCATTCCTTGACCATGGCCTGCTGAAGTCGCTTGCTCAGCACCACCAGCGGCGAACCCTCGTCCCACCAGATTGACGCGTACGCATGGGCCGACTGCTCCGGGCGCTTGATCAGAATCAGCGAGACGATCAAGCGACGTACTGGCCACGGCACGTCAATAACGTAAGGGTCCATCAGGAACTGATTGAGGTAGCGGCGCACGTCAGCGACCGACGTGGACGCCGGTGAGCCCAGGTTAACCAGCAATAAAGCGTGATCGGTCATGCAACACCTTGATGTCAGTGGCGGCCCAGAAGATTTTCCAGGGCTGCGCGCAGATCAGTGAATCGGAAAGTGAAACCCGCCGCTTGCAGACGGTCTGGCCGAGCGCGTTGACCGCCCAGCAGCAGGATTGACAGCTCGCCCAGCAATAAGCGAAGTGCTACGGCCGGCATCGGCATGAATGATGGTCGGTGCAGCACGGACGCAAGCGTCTTGGCAAAATCCCGATTGCGAGCCGGTGAAGGCGCGCAGGCATTATATGGACCTCGTGCGTCATCCCGGTTCATCAGAAAATCAATCAGGGCGATTTGATCCTCGATGTGAACCCACGGCATCCACTGGCGTCCGTTGCCGATCGGCCCGCCCATGCCCATCTTGAAGGGCGGCAGCAGGCGTTGCAGCATGCCGCCTTCGTCGGCCAATACCAGACCGGTGCGCACCAGCACCACGCGAATGCCCAGCGTTTCCGCACGTTGCGCGGTTTCTTCCCAGGCAATGCACAGGCGACTGGCGAAATCCTCGCTGACCGGTTGCGCGTCTTCGTCGAGTTCGCGCTCACCGCCATCGCCATACCAGCCCACCGCCGACCCGGAAATCAACACGCCGGGTTTCTGCTCGCGGCGTTCAAGCCAGGTGACCAATTGCTCGGTGAGGGTAATGCGACTGTCCCACAGCAGTATTTTCCGTTTGCGGGTCCACGGGCGATCCGCGATGGGCGCGCCGGCCAGATTGACCACAGCATCGACGTGCTGACTGCCGATGTCATCGAAGTGTGCAATCCCGCGAACACTGGCGCCGCATAGCCGCTCCACTTCCTCGGGTTTGCGACTCAAGACCGTCAGTTGATGGCCCTGCGCGAGCCAGTGTTTACACAAACGACGCCCTATCAAGCCTGTACCGCCGGTCAGCAAGATGTGCATGACTGAGTTCCTTACGTGGCGTTCATCGCAATTGCGGAGTCTATTTCTTCACAAGCCATGAGCTCGTGCGCGGAATGATCACTCAACTTTAGGTCAAGTTACGGCGCTTCACTCCACCGCTGTTCTTTAGGACAGCCCGATCGTGCAGTTGAACGATTGCAGCAAAGCGTCAGACTTGTCAGCGAGCCCTTGGAAGTCCGCGTCCTGCCTCTGCAGGGCGACAACTTATACCGAAAAACGGCATTGTACAGCTTTTGCCTGAGGCGTAGTCTGTGCAGACAAGGTAACGAGGCCCCTATGACTGTTCCCATCGCAATCATCGGTACCGGCATCGCCGGACTCTCCGCCGCCCAGGCGCTGCAAGCCGCCGGGCATAGCATTCATCTCTTCGACAAGAGCCGCGGCAGTGGCGGCCGCATGTCCAGCAAACGCAGCGATGCCGGCGCACTGGACATGGGTGCGCAGTACTTCACCGCCCGCGATCGCCGCTTTGCCGCCGCCGTGCAGCAGTGGCAGGCCGAGGGCCACGTGGCCGAGTGGAAGCCGCTGCTTTACAACTATCATGGTGGAAAACTCAGCCTGTCGCCCGATGAGCAAGTGCGCTGGGTCGGCGCGCCGCGCATGAGTGCAATCACCCGGGCCATGCTCGGCGACCTGCCGGTGACCTTTTCCTGCCGCATCACCGAAGTCTTTCGTGGCGAACAACACTGGAATCTGCTGGATGCCGACGGCCAAAGCCATGGCCCGTTCAGTCATGTCGTCATCGCCATTCCCGCGCCCCAGGCCACTACCCTGCTGGCCGACGCACCGAAACTGGCAAGCGTTGTGGCGGGCGTGAAAATGGAGCCGACCTGGGCCGTCGCGCTGGCCTTCGACACCCCGCTGGATACGCCACTTGAAGGCTGCTTCGTGCAGGACAGCGCCATCGACTGGCTGGCCCGCAACCGCAGCAAGCCCGGACGCGACAGCCAGATGGATACGTGGATTTTGCACGCCACCAGCGCCTGGAGCCGTCAGCACGTCGACATGCCCAAGGAGGACGTCATCGATCAGTTGCACGGCGCATTTGCCGAGCTGATGAATTGCGCAATGCCGGCCCCGGCGTTCACCCTCGCCCACCGCTGGCTGTACGCTAGACCGGCTGGCGGGCGCGAAGTCGGCGCGTTGTCGGATGCGGATCTGGGCCTTTACGTCTGCGGCGACTGGTGCCTGTCAGGCCGTGTCGAGGGCGCATGGCTGAGCGGCCAGGAAGCCGCACGGCGTTTGCTGGAACACCTCAAATGAATCGACTCAATCCGCGCAAGCTGCTGCTGTCGAAGTGGACGGCAGCATCCCCTCAACATCGTGAGAAGCACTTTCTGGTCACCGAACTTTTTTGTGATGAAGAAGGCACAGTGCTGGAGATTGAGCTGCAGGCGGTGATGACCAAACGCAGCCAGAAGCTGCCCTGGCAGACGCTGCAAAATGACCAGAGCTGGAAGATGGGCTGGAAATAATCCCCTCCAAATCGTCCCACCACCCCCGTAATTTCAGCTAAATCCCCGCATCTTGTCGTTTCATTCCGCGATCTTGTACAAATTATTTGACTTGCACTGCCACAAACCTATCATGGGCAAATGTTGTACAGAGAAACGAATCTGTATAAGAAGTCCATCGAGGGTTTGTCCATGTCTGCTGTACTCGATCATTCATCAGATCAAGCCTCCAAACCCAGGTTGGGCGTCAGCGCCTGCCTGATGGGTGTGGAGGTCAGGTTCAACGGCGGGCATAAGGAATCTCACCTTCTGACCCGAGCCCTCACCGAATATTTCGATTTCGTGCCTGCGTGCCCCGAAGTTGCCATCGGCATGGGCATTCCTCGCGAAGCCATCCGTTTGGTGGGTGACCCGGAGCATCCCCAGGCGGTCGGCAGTGTTCACCACGCCATGAACGTGACCGAGCAACTGGCTGATTACGGCGAACACATGGCCACCGAGATGTCCGACATCTGCGGCTACATCTTCATGCAGAAATCGCCGTCGTGCGGCCTGGAGCGCGTGAAGGTTTACCGCGACAACGGCGTGCCGTTTGAAACCGGCGGACGCGGCATTTATGCCCAGGCGTTTTGCGCACGCCACCCTGATCTGCCGGTGGAAGAAGACGGTCGCTTGAACGATCCGGTCCTGCGAGAGAACTTCATTACCCGTGTGTTTGCCTATGCCGCCTGGCAGGCGCTGCTGAAAAACGGCATCACTCGCCGCGCGCTTACCGAGTTTCATGCCCGCTATAAATACCAGCTGATGGCCAACGACCCCATCCAGTACAAGACGCTGGGGAATCTGCTGGGCACCATGGGCCGAAATGACCCGGCCGAGATCGCCCCGCGCTATTTCAGCCAGTTGATGAGCGCGCTCAAGAAACCGGCGACACGGCGCACCCATACCAACGTCTTGCAGCATCTGTGCGGCTATCTGCGCCAGACACTCAGTGCGTCCGACAAGAAAGAAATCCAGGGCCTCATCAATCAGTACCACCAGGGCATCGTGCCGCTGGTTGTACCGCTGACGCTGCTCAAACACCATTTCCGTCGACACCCCGACCCGTACATTGCACTGCAGGTGTACCTGCAGCCGCATCCGGAAAACCTCAGTCTGCGCAACGCGATTTGACCATGACCCCTAATGAGCAACAACCGCCGGAAGGCGACCCGCAGGACCCCGCGAGCGCGTTTGAAAACGGCTGGCTGCCGATTCGCGAAATCGCCCGCCTGACCGGCGTAAACGCTGTGACATTGCGCGCCTGGGAACGCCGCTACGGCCTCATCGTTCCCCACCGCACGCCCAAGGGCCACCGGCTCTACAGCCACGAGCATGTCGACCGCGTGCTGACCATTCTTACGTGGCTGAACCGCGGCGTGTCGGTCAGTCAGGTCAAGCAACTGATCGACGATCAGCAGGCACCCGCGCCGAGTGTCGAGAACGATTGGGACATTCTTCGCCAGACCCTTCAGGACGCCATCGGCGCCCTGGCCGAGCGACGCCTGGATGATTCGCTCAACCGCGCGATGTCGCTGTATCCACCGCGCACGCTCTGTGAACAACTGTTACTGCCGTTGCTGGCGTCCCTCGAGCAGCGCTGGCAAGGCCAGTTCGGCGCGCAGCTGGAGCGGGTGTTTTTCTACTCGTGGCTGCGCAGCAAGTTCGGCGCCCGGCTGTATCACAACAATCGTCAGGTCAGCGGCGCGCCCTTGCTGCTGGTCAACCAGTCCGATCTGCCGCTCGAACCGCATTTGTGGCTGACCGCGTGGCTGCTCAGCAGTGCCGATTGCCCGGTTGAAGTGTTCGACTGGCCTTTGCCCGCCGGCGAACTCGCCCTGGCCTGCGAATACCTCAAGCCACGCGCCGTGCTGTTGTATTCCAGCAAATCACTGAATGTCGGCCACTTGCCTCGTCTGCTGCACAACATCGAGTGCCCGAAGTTGATCGTCGGGCCCGCGGTGCGCATTCATTCGACGGAATTATCCGCAGCCGAGGCTGAAGTCTCCGGCCTCTCCCTCGCCGAAGACCCTTTGACCGCCCAGGCCGCGTTGCAGCGGCTGGGGCTCATCTAAGGAATAACCATGCAATTGATATGGCTGCGCAGCGATCTGCGTGTGCACGACAACACCGCGCTGAGCGCTGCCATGGAGCAGGGCCCGACTCTGGCTGTGTACATGATCAGCCCGGGCCAGTGGCAGAGCCATGACGATGCCCCATGCAAAGTCGATTTCTGGCTGCGCAACCTCCGCGAATTGAGCAAGGCACTTGCGGCGCTGAACGTCCCTCTGCTGATGGTCCAGGCAGACACGTGGGCGCAGGCACCCAAGGCGATCCTTACCTTGTGTCAGCAACACGGGATCGACAGCGTGCACGTCAACGACGAGTACGGCATCAACGAGACCAAACGTGATCGTGAGGTGGAGAGCGCACTCAACGGCGCGGGCATTCTGTTTCATCGCCACCTCGACCAGCTGTTTTTTCAGCCGGGCAGCGTGCTGACCAAAAGCGGCGGTTACTTCAAGGTCTTCACGCAATTTCGCAAGGTCTGTTACGCCCGCTTGCATTACTCCATGCCAGCGATGGTTGCATTGCCCAAGGCACAGCAGAAGCTGTCCATCAAAAGCGATGTCGTGCCGGACGCGGTCAAGGGTTTCGCCGCGCCAACCGAAAGCCTGCGCTCGCTCTGGCCTGCCGGTGAGGACGAAGCGCGTGATCGCCTGCACAACTTCACCGACGAGCAAGTGCATTACTACGATCAAGAGCGCGACTTTCCTGCCAAGCCTGGCACCAGCCAGCTGTCTGCGTACCTGGCGGCCGGTGTGATTTCGCCCCGCCAGTGTCTGCATTCGGCGCTGCGCAGCAACAATGGGGAGTTTGAAACCGGCAATTCGGGTTCGGTGACCTGGATCAACGAGCTGCTATGGCGTGAGTTCTACAAGCATGTGCTCGTAGGCTTTCCCCGTGTCTCCCGTCATCGCGCCTTCCGGCCGGAAACCGAAGCGCTGAAATGGCGCCATTCGCCGGAGGATCTGGAAGCCTGGCAACAGGGCCGTACGGGTCTGCCGATTGTCGATGCAGCCATGCGTCAGTTGCTTGAAACCGGCTGGATGCACAATCGCCTGCGGATGATCTCGGCGATGTTCCTGACCAAGAATCTGCTGATCGACTGGCGTGAAGGTGAACGCTATTTCATGCAGCACCTGATCGACGGCGATCTCGCGTCGAACAATGGCGGCTGGCAATGGAGTTCATCAACCGGCACCGACGCGTCGCCTTACTTCCGGATCTTCAATCCGCAAAGTCAGTCGGAGCGCTTTGACCCGGAAGGTCGATTCATCAAGCAGTGGGTGCCTGAACTGGCTGAGTTGAACAAGCGCGACATCCATAACCCCACCGCGCAGGGCGGGCTGTTCGGCGTGGAAAGTTACCCCGCGCCCATCGTCGATTTGAGAGCCAGCCGCGAACGCGCGCTGCAAGCGTTCAAGTCGCTGCCCCAGCGCAAGGCCGAGACGCAGGAGAATGGGTGAGCATTCGTCACACCGGTTAGCCGTCCGCTGCGCGGTGATTTAAACTGCCGCCCATGACGACTGTGATCCCTTCGCTTCAACTCCCTGCCGAACCCGCTATCACGTGTTCCACCTGTGCGGCCTGCTGCTGTCAGCTGGAAGTCATGCTGATCACCGACACCGGGGTGCCCGAGCGGTACATTGACACCGATGACTGGGGCGGCGAAGTCATGCTGCGCCTGGACGATGGATGGTGCGCAGCGCTGGATCGCGACACGATGATGTGCACGATCTACGACCGTCGGCCGTTGATTTGCAGGGAATTCGAAATGGGTGCGCCGGAGTGCATTGCCGAAAGAGAAGGGATTGCGACGGCCTATTTGTGATGGTCGCGACAAGCAGGAAGCCTGGGGTTTGATGTTCGCCTGCACCAGCCGCGTTGGCTGATACATTCCCGGCCAAAGCCGGTCCTACGAGGTGATTTTTCAGTAGGACCGGCCTCAGCCGGGAAGAAGCGGGTGGTACGTTGCAGGTGCGGTTAAACCCGCTCGCGCAATACGCAATCAAACGCTTAGAACGGCATCGTGTAGTGAATCGCGTAGCTTTCGATACCGTCGTTATTTGTGGTCATGCCGCCGTTGGAGTAGTGAGTGGCGCGCAGGCCAACTTCATGTCCGCCCGCGAAGCGCAGACCAAAACCCAGACGGTCTTCAAACTGGAACGCGCTGCCCAGTTTGTTGCCTTCCACTTCGGTGCGCTGGAATACAGCGGCGCCGATACCGGCCTCGATGTACGGCTTGACGCTCTCACCCGAGAACTCATAAACGAATACCGGGGAAAAAGACAGGCTGTTATTACTGGAATTCTTGTCGCCTTCCCAGTATGTATAGGCACCGCTCCAGTAGCCGGTCAGGCGACCAACACCGGTTTGCCACCAGCTTTTATCCCAATCAAACTGCGCGCCCAGACGATAAGTCATGGTGGATTCGCCAGTCTGTCCTACGGAAAACTCGACCCCATCAGCTTGTGCAATTGCGCTTTGCCCCAACAAAGCAGCCGCAATCGCAGCCAAACAAAACAGTCGCTTCATCTGAAACATCCTATTTTCGAAAGCAGTTAGAAATTTTTTATATCGACAGAAGTGCTGTAGAAGCCGGCGGCTGAACTTTAGTTCACCCACAGGCGAAGCGATTCACGTTTTTTTCACGAAACGAAGCTTCGCACATTGTCGGAGTTGTTACAAAGCACGCGTAGGACGTTTCTGAAATCTTCTGGATCGCCGGTCGTCCAGAACTGGGCAGTCCGAGGATGACCGCTCGCCAGCAGCTCGCGCTCACCCAATAACCGCTGCAACTGCCGGGCTACAGCGGCGCCGGTATCGATGAGCGTAATGGACGCCGGGATCATTTCCCGCAGCAACGGCTTGAGAAACGGGTAATGGGTGCAGCCCAGAATGATGGTGTCGCAGCCCGCGGCGAGTAGCGGCGCGACGTAGCCCTGCAGCAGCTGGCGAATCGTCGGGCTGACCAGATCGCCCGTTTCGATCAACTCGACCAGTCCCGGACAAGGCTGCGTAATGACGTGCACGTCTGCCGCGAAGCGATCGAGCAATGCGGCAAACTTGGCGCTTTGCAAGGTGCCCGTGGTCGCCAGCACACCCACGACACCGGTTCGTGTCGCTGCGGCCGCAGGTTTGACCGCCGGCTCCATTCCCACCAGCGGCCAGTCAGGATAGCGGGCGCGCAAGTCAGCGATGCCCGCCACCGTCGCCGTATTGCAGGCGATCACCAGCGCCTTGGCGCGCTGAAGCTGGAAGAACTCGGCAATCGTCGCGCATCGTTCGCGAATGAATTCGGGGGTTTTCTCGCCGTAGGGGATGTGGCCGCAGTCGGCGACGTAGAGCAACGATTCCCGTGGCAGCAACTGCTGTATTTCCGCCAGCACCGACAACCCGCCGACGCCGGAATCGAACACCGCCACCGGGGCATCGCTGTCTCTATTCATGCTCGGCGGCAGCTCGGAGCCCGGTACCGCAG
The DNA here is from genome assembly GCF_053903055.1 of Pseudomonas sp. AK106. NCBI lineage: Bacteria > Pseudomonadati > Pseudomonadota > Gammaproteobacteria > Pseudomonadales > Pseudomonadaceae > Pseudomonas > Pseudomonas sp. AK106. The sequence goes on along the minus strand of NZ_CP096426.1, from coordinate 823,223 downwards.
ACGCTGCAGCCAGGATCGCGTTTGACTTTCAATTCGCGGAATCGCGTGCTCATGGCATCGATCAGCAGCAGTCGCCCCACCATTGGTTCGCCAAAGCCGGCCAGCAGCTTGAGGGCCTCAAGGGCCTGCAAACTGCCGACCAACCCTACCAACGGGCCGATCACGCCGGCCTCGCTGCAGGTCAGTTCGGTCTCGCTGCCGTGCCCGTACAGGCAGTGGTAGCAAGGACTCTCCGGACGGCGCGGGTCGAATACCGAGAGTTGCGCTTCGAGGCGGATCGCAGCGCCGCTGACCAATGGCTTGCACGCGGCGACGCAGGCCGCATTGACCGCCTCGCGCGTCGAGAAATTGTCCGAGCAGTCCAGGACCAGATCGACCCCGGCAACGGCTGCCGCCAGTGAGTCGACATCAAGGGCCGCGCGATGGGCGACCAGTGTGATCTGTGGATTGATGGCGGTCAGCCGGGTGATGGCTGAATCGACTTTGCTTAACCCCACGCTCGGGGTGTCATGAATGATCTGGCGTTGCAGGTTGGTCAGATCGACGCTGTCGAAATCCGCCAGATGCAATTCTCCGACGCCGGCCGCCGCCAGGTACAACGCCACCGGCGAACCCAGTCCGCCGAGGCCGACAATCAACACGCGGCTTTGCTTGAGGCGCAGCTGACCCTCGATGTCGACTTGTTGCAGAAGGATCTGCCGGCTGTAGCGCAGCAGCTCCTCGTCCGTCAGCACGGCACCCGCCCGAAGGTGATGCGTTCGTGGTCGCCCAGATCGCGACGGGTCTTGATCTCTTCGAACCCGTGCTCAAGCAACAGCTCGCGCACTGCTGCACCTTGATCGTAGCCATGCTCCAGCAACAGCCAGCCACCGGCTTCAAGATGCGCGGGCGCTTGCGACACAATCAGACGCAGATCATCCAGGCCATCGGTGCCGGAGACCAGCGCGCTGCTTGGCTCGAAGCGCACGTCACCTTCGACCAGGTGCGGGTCGTTGGAGGCAATATAAGGCGGGTTGCTCAGGATCAGGTCAAAACGCTGACCCTCGACAGCACTGAACCAGTGGCTGTGCAGGACCTTGGCGTTATCCAGGTGCAGGCGCTGGCGATTGCGTTCGGCAAGCTCGACCGCCTCTTCAACGCGATCCACCGCCGTGACGTTCCACTGCGGACGATCCTTGGCCAGCGACAGCGCGATGGCGCCGGTGCCAGTGCCCAGATCGAGCAGCGTGTGGGGAATCGCACCGGGCAAAAGCTCCAGCGCGGTTTCCACCAGCATCTCGGTTTCAGGCCGCGGGATCAGCGTATGGGGCGCGACTTCCAGGTCGATATTCCAGAACCCTTGCAGGCCCAGGATGTACGCGACGGGTTCGCCGGTCCGTCGACGCTTGAGATAGCCGTCGAAGGCATGCGCCGCTTCGGTGCTGACAATACGCTCGGGCCAGGTGTGGAGAAAACTGCGCGGCTTGCCCAGGGCAGCGGCCAGCAACAATTCTGCATCCAGACGCGCTGTCGGAGAGTCCGGCAGCTCGGCGCTTCTTAACAAGCTGGCGATGATGGTCATTTAATCACCCAGTGCCGCAAGTTGATCTGCCTGATACTCGGCAAGTAACGGTTCTATCACTGCATCGACCCCGCCGGCCAGAACTTCATCAAGGGAATAGAGCGTCAGGTTCACGCGGTGATCCGTGACTCGCCCCTGTGGAAAATTGTATGTACGAATGCGTTCCGAGCGATCCCCGGAACCTACCAGCAATTTACGCTCGCTGGCGATAGCGTTGGCCGCCGCAGCGGTCTGCTGATCGTTGAGCTTGGCCGACAGCCAGGACATGGCCCGCGCGCGGTTCTTGTGCTGCGACCGTTCTTCCTGACACTCCACCACAATGCCGGACGGCAAGTGCGTGATGCGGATGGCCGAATCGGTCTTGTTGACGTGCTGACCACCGGCGCCGGATGAGCGATAGGTGTCAACGCGCAAGTCGGACGGGTTGATCTCGATGGTCTGCTGTTCGTCAGGCTCTGGCAACACCGCCACCGTACACGCGGAGGTGTGAATTCGGCCCTGGGATTCGGTTTCCGGGACGCGCTGAACACGATGCACACCCGACTCGAATTTCAGCTTGCCGTAGACGTGCTCGCCTTCGACCCGCGCGATGACTTCCTTGTAGCCGCCATGTTCGCCTATGTTCTCGGACAGGATCTCGACACGCCATCCACGTCGCTCGGCATAGCGGGAATACATGCGGAACAGGTCGCCGGCGAAAATCGCTGCTTCGTCGCCGCCGGTGCCGGCGCGGATTTCCAGAAACACGTTGCGGCCATCGTTCGGGTCTTTGGGCAGCAGCATTTTCTGCAGATCAGCCTCAAGCACCAGCAACTGATCCTTGGCATCGCGCACCTCTTCGACTGCCATTTCGCGCATGTCGGGATCGCTGTCCTTGAGCAGCGCCTGCGCGCCTTCGAGGTCGGCCTGCACTTTCTGCAGTTGCCGGTACACCTGAATCACGGGCTCGACTTCGGCGTACTCGCGGGAGTACGCGCGAAATTTGGTTTGATCAGAGATGACTTCGCCATCGCCGAGCAGCGCGGTCAATTCCTCGAAACGGTCGCTGAGCACGTCCAGCTTATTAAGCAGTGAAGCTTTCATTGCGGGGATTTATCCGTGGAGCCCTCGTTGAGGGCAAAGAGTTCCTGGGCCATGGCCAGCGCATCGACGCGGCCTTCAGCGGACAGCTTTTTGAGTTGCACGCTGGGGGCGTGCATCAATTTATTCGTCAGGCCACGTGCCAGCGCCATCAACACGTCTTCGGCGTTGCTGCCATTGGCGAGCATGCGCTGGGCCTTCTGCAGTTCTTCGTCACGCAGGCGTTCGCTCTGCTGACGATACGCCTTGAGCACGTCGACCGCCGCCAGTTCGCGCAGCCTCGACATGAAATCGTCGACGCCCACGCTGACCAGTTCCTCGGCCGCCTGCGCTGCGCCCTGACGGCTCTTGAGGTTTTCGGCGACGACTTCGTGCAGATCGTCCACGGTATAGAGGTAGACGTCGTCGAGCTCGCCGACCTCAGGCTCGATGTCGCGCGGCACGGCGATGTCGACCATGAAGATCGGCTTGTGCTTGCGCAGTTTCAGCGCACTTTCAACGGCGCCCTTGCCCAGAATCGGCAACTGGCTGGCCGTGGAACTGATGACAATGTCGCTGTTGACCAGCTCGGCCGGAATGTCGGCCAACAGCACCGCGTGGGCACCGAACTGCTCGGCGAGAATGTTCGCGCGTTCGAGGGTGCGGTTGGCAACGACGATACGCTTGACCCCGAGATCGTGCAGGTGACGCGCGACCAGAGTGATGGTCTCCCCTGCCCCGATCAGCAACGCCTGACTGCGCTGCAGGTCGCTGAAAATCTGCTTGGCCAGGCTGACGGCGGCAAAGGCGACGGAGACCGGGTTCTCGCCGATGGCTGTGTCGGTGCGCACCTGCTTGGCAGCGCTGAAGGTGGCCTGAAACAGTCGCCCGAGCAACGGCCCAACCGTGCCGGCCTCCCGGGCCACGGCATACGCCGATTTCATCTGGCCAAGGATCTGCGGCTCGCCGAGCACCAGCGAATCCAGCCCCGACGCCACGCGCATCATGTGCCGCACCGCCGCGTCGTCTTCGTGCACATAGGCACTGGCGCGCAGCTCATCGACATTCAGGTGGTGATAATCCGCCAGCCAGCGCAACACGGCTTCGGCGGTCAGCTGATCCTGCTCGATATACAGTTCGCTGCGATTGCAGGTGGAGAGAATGGCCGCTTCCCGGCTTCGGGTCAGGCGGCAAAGCTGCTGCAGCGCCTCAACCAGCTGTTCAGGCGTAAATGCCACGCGCTCGCGGACATCGACTGATGCAGTCTTATGGTTGATACCCAGAGCAAGAAAGGCCATTCAAGGTCGCTGATGGTGACGTGAAGCCGGCAATTGTCCTACTTCGATAGAGGGAGGACAACCACCGCAATACATTCAGAACGTCCGCAGCCCGCTATTGTCCCTATACAGATTGCGTATCACCGCGTCCGGCCTGCGACAAAATGTCCGCGCGCAGGCTGTAGATTGAGCGTATCCAGATTTCGCGCGGGCTGTGGGTTTGCTCCCGGCCTTGTGTCATGATGCTTCCAAACCGCAGGTAAGCCGCCCCTCTTCTATATGAATAAATCCTCCGCGCTGTTCCTTGCCCTTGTCGCTCTGAGTGGCTGCCAGTCTACGGCCTCCGTTTCTACGGAGCCCTCCGCTCCGGCGAAAGAAGCGCCGCCCGCACCCGATGCCAAACCTCAGGTGTACGGCTCGTTTACTCAGGAAACCGTCGTCAGCCTGCTGACAGCCGAACTTGCCGGCCAGCGCAACCGTTTCGACATCGCGCTGGACAACTATGTGACCCAGGCGATTCAGACACAGGATCCAGGGATTTCCGAGCGTGCCTTCCGCATCGCCGAGTATCTGGGCGCCGATCAGGCGGCCCTCGACACATCGATGATCTGGGCGAAAAACGATCCGAGCAATCTCGAGGCACAGCGCGCGGCAGCGATCCAGCTGGCGCGAGCCGGGCGCTACGACGACTCCATGCGCTATATGGAGAAGGTCCTTCAGGGCCAGGGCGACACGCATTTTGATTTTCTCGCGCTGTCGGCGTCGGAAACCGATTCCAATACGCGCAAAGGGCTGATAACCAGCTTTGATCGCCTGCTGATGAAATACCCGAAAAACGGCCAGCTGATCTTCGGCAAGGCGTTGCTCCTTCAGCAGGAAGGCGACAGTGCCGCCTCCCTGAAACTGCTCGAAGACAACCCGCCGGGCGAAGGCGAAGTGGCGCCGATCCTGCTGCGTGCTCGCTTGCTGCAAAGCATGGACCGCGGCAAGGAAGCGATCCCGCTGCTGGAAAAAAGCATCAAGAAATACCCGGACGACAAGCGTCTGCGCCTGACTTATGCGCGCATGCTGGTGGAACAGAACCGCATGGAAGACGCCAAAGTGCAGTTCTCCAGCCTGGTTCAGCAGTACCCGGATGACGACGAGTTGCGCTATTCCCTTGCCCTCGTGTGCCTGGAAAACAAGGCATGGGACGAAGCGCAGGGTTACCTCGAAGACCTCGTCGCCCGCGGCAGTCACGTCGACTCGGCCCACGTCAACCTCGGTCGCATCTACGAAGAGCGCAGCGACCCACAGACGGCGCTGGCCGAATACGCTCAGGTGGGCCCCGGCAATGACTTCCTGCCTGCGCAACTGCGTCAGGCCGATATCCTCATGAGCAACGGCAACAGCGCCGAAGCCTCGAAGCGGCTGGCTCAGGCCCGCGCCGACCAACCCGACTACGCCATTCAGCTGTTTCTGGTCGAAGCCGAGACCCTGGCCAACAACAACCAGAGTGATCGCGCCTGGCAAGTGTTGAGCCAGGCGCTCAAGCAGTACCCGGACGATCTGAATCTGCTCTACACCCGCTCGATGCTGGCGGAGAAGCGCAACGATCTGAAACAGATGGAGAGCGACCTTCGGGCGATTCTCAAACGCGAGCCGGATAACGCCATGGCGCTGAACGCGCTGGGCTACACGCTCTCGGATCGTACGACGCGCTACGCCGAAGCCAAGGAACTGATCGAGCGCGCGCACAAGATCAATCCGGAAGACCCGGCGGTGCTCGACAGCCTCGGCTGGGTCAATTACCGCCTGGGCAATCTGGATGAGGCCGAACGTCTGCTGCGCCAGGCGCTGGAGCGTTTTCCGGACCACGAAGTCGCTGCGCACCTGGGCGAAGTCCTCTGGGCCAAAGGCGAGCAGCGTGAAGCCCGCAAAGTGTGGGCCAAGGCCCTTGAACAACAACCTGACAGCCCGGTCCTGCGCAGCACCATCAAACGCCTGACCGGCGCCGAGACTCTTTGAATTTATGCAATTGCGCCACGTACTCGTATTCAGTCTGATCGCCCTGCTCGCTGGCTGTGCCGGCATGTCCTCCCGCGAAGCCGTACAAGGCAAGGGCGACGCCAATCAATGGCGTGCGAACAAGGAACAACTCAGCAGCCTTGATGGCTGGCAGATCAACGGCAAGGTTGGCATCCGCGCACCAAAGGATTCCGGCAGCGGCACGCTGTTCTGGCTGCAACGCCAGGATTACTACGACATTCGCTTGTCCGGCCCGCTGGGTCGCGGTGCTGCCCGCTTGACCGGTCGCCCTGGCGCAGTCTCACTGGAAGTGGCCAATCAGGGCCGCTACGAAGCGCCGGATCCGGAAACCCTGCTCAAGGACCAACTGGGCTGGAAACTGCCGGTGTCCCACCTGGTCTGGTGGGTGCGCGGCTTGCCCGCCCCGGACAGTAAAAGCAGCCTGACGCTCGACGGTGACAGTCGCTTGTCCAGCCTGGCGCAGGATGGCTGGCAGATCGAATACCTGAGCTACACCCAGCAGAACGGTTTCTGGCTGCCTGAACGCATGAAGCTGCACGGGCAGGACCTGGACGTCACGCTGGTCATCAAGGACTGGCAACCACGCAAACTGGGGCAATGAGCATGTCGCAACCACGACTGACACTGCCCGCCCCTGCCAAACTGAATCTGATGCTGCACATCACCGGGCGCCGCGCTGACGGTTATCACGAACTGCAGACGCTGTTTCAGTTTGTCGATTACGGCGACGAGCTCAGTTTCGCGCTTCGGAACGACGGAGAGGTGCGCCTTCAGACGGAAATCGCCGACGTCCCCCACGACAGCAATCTGATCGTCAAAGCGGCTCGCGCCCTCAAAGAGCAATCCGGTTGCTCGCTTGGCGTTGATATCTGGCTGAAAAAAGTCCTGCCCATGGGTGGCGGCATTGGCGGCGGAAGCTCCGATGCGGCAACGACATTGCTCGGCCTGAATCATCTCTGGCAGCTTGGCTGGGATGAAGATCGGCTAGCGGCGCTGGGCCTCAAGCTTGGGGCAGACGTGCCGGTTTTCGTGCGTGGACATGCCGCTTTTGCGGAGGGCATCGGCGAGATACTGACCCCCGTAACCCCAGAAGAACCTTGGTATCTGGTGCTGGTGCCGCAAGTATCTGTAAGTACAGCAGAAATTTTTTCAGATCCGCTGTTGACACGTGACACTCCGCCCATTAAAGTGCGCCCCGTTCCCAAGGGAAACAGTCGAAACGACTGCTTACCGGTTGTAACAAGGCGGTATCCAGAAGTTGGTAACGCTTTGAATTTGTTAGGTAAATTTACCGAAGCAAAATTAACCGGAACTGGAAGTTGTGTGTTTGGGGCCTTCCCAAGCAAAGCTGAAGCTGATAAAGTCTCGGCCCTTCTTACAGAGACCCTTACGGGGTTTGTAGCAAAAGGCGCAAACATCTCGATGTTGCACCGGAAGTTACAAACGCTGCTCTAAAAGGAACCGAGTGCCAGGCACTCGTGCAACAGATACAGGGGCGTCGCCAAGCGGTAAGGCAGCAGGTTTTGATCCTGCCATGCGTTGGTTCGAATCCAGCCGCCCCTGCCATTTTCCTATAGTCATCCAGGCATACCCTAAGCCTCCAGGTACTGCGCGTGTCCAAGATGATGGTCTTTACGGGGAACGCCAACCCCGATCTGGCTCGGCGTGTCGTACGTCAGCTGCATATCCCTCTCGGTGACATCTCTGTTGGAAAGTTTTCCGACGGTGAGATTACCGCTGAGATCAATGAAAACGTTCGCGGTAAAGACGTCTTCATTATCCAGCCGACCTGCGCTCCGACCAACGATAACCTGATGGAACTCGTCGTGATGGCTGACGCCTTCCGTCGCTCCTCGGCCACTCGTATCACTGCTGTAATCCCTTACTTTGGTTATGCCCGCCAGGATCGCCGTCCGCGTTCCGCCCGTGTGGCTATCAGCGCTAAAGTGGTTGCGGACATGCTCACCGTCGTCGGTATCGACCGTGTGCTGACTGTCGACCTGCACGCCGACCAGATTCAAGGCTTCTTCGATATTCCGGTAGATAACATCTACGGCTCCCCGGTTCTGGTGGATGACATCGAAGACCAACGCTTCGAAAACCTGATGATTGTCTCCCCGGATATCGGCGGCGTCGTGCGTGCACGTGCTGTTGCCAAGTCCCTGGGCGTCGATCTGGGCATCATCGACAAGCGCCGCGAGAAGGCCAACCACTCCGAAGTGATGCACATCATCGGTGATGTCGAAGGCCGTACCTGTATTCTCGTCGACGACATGGTCGATACCGCCGGCACCTTGTGCCACGCGGCCAAGGCGCTGAAAGAACACGGCGCTGCCAAGGTTTTCGCGTATTGCACACACCCTGTTCTGTCGGGCCGTGCAATCGAGAACATCGAAAATTCCGTGCTGGACGAATTGGTGGTGACGAACACCATCCCGTTGTCCGCTGCAGCACAGGCCTGTGACCGTATCCGTCAACTGGATATCGCACCGGTAGTCGCTGAGGCGATGCGTCGCATCAGCAATGAAGAATCGATCAGCGCGATGTTCCGATAAGGGCCCTGCCCTGCCGAACCATCCGTTGACGAAAAGCGCCCCGCCCCGACACTCAATGCCGGGGCGGGGCTTTTTTGCCCATACCGTGTCTGGCGCTGGTCGCAAACGCCGCTCGGTCATGGCTATATTGGAGATGCAAAATGAACGAATTTACTCTGAACGCCCAAGCGCGTACTGACCTGGGGAAAGGTGCGAGCCGCCGCCTGCGTCGTCTCGCCGCCTCCGTCCCAGCCGTTGTTTACGGTGGTGGCCAGGAAGCAACTTCGATCACCATCGAAGCCAAAGAACTGGCAAAAATGTTCGAAAACGAAGCTGCCTACAGCCACGTTATCGAGCTGAACATTGCTGGCGCCAAGCAGAACGTCATCGTTAAAGCGATGCAGCGTCACCCTGCCAAGCAGTTCATCATGCACGCTGACTTCATCCGCGTCGTGGCTGGCCAGAAACTGACCGCTATCGTTCCAGTGCACTTCATCAACGAAGAAGCACCGGTCAAGAAAGGCGGCGAGATCTCGCACACCACCACCGAGCTGGAAGTGACCTGCCTGCCGAAAGACCTGCCTGAGTTCATCGAAGTTGACCTGGGCGCTCTGGAAATCGGCGACAACGTTCACCTGTCCGACGTTAAAGCACCTAAAGGTGTTGAATTCGTTGCTCTGGCGCACGGCAAGGACCTGGACATCGCTAACGTCCACGCTCCTCGCATCGTCCAGGACGAAGAAGAAGGCACCGCAGAAGGCGAAGCAGAGTAATTATTACTCGCTAGCCGGTTGAACCCGTGATGATGCTCGCCATCATCACACTCGACCCAAGGAAGAGCCCCTGACGTGACCGCCATCCAACTGATCGTCGGCCTGGGAAATCCAGGCCCCGAATACGAACAGACCCGGCATAACGCAGGGGCTCTTTTCGTTGAGCGCATTGCCAGCGCACAGCGTGTCAATCTGACCGCTGACCGCAAATATTTCGGCCTGACGGCTAAATTCAGTCATCAGGGCCAAGACGTTCGTCTGCTGATCCCCACCACCTACATGAACCGCAGCGGCCAGTCCGTGGCAGCTCTGGCGGGTTTCTTCCGGATTCCTCCGCAAGCCATTCTGGTGGCCCACGACGAACTCGACCTGCCTCCGGGCGTCGCCAAACTCAAACTGGGTGGCGGGCACGGCGGGCATAACGGGTTGCGCGACATTATTGCGCAGCTCGGCAACCAGAACGGCTTCCACCGCCTGCGGCTTGGCATCGGCCACCCGGGCGACGCCAGTCTGGTGTCCAACTTCGTCCTGGGTCGAGCGCCACGCGCCGAGCAGGAAAAGCTGGATGCCAGCATCGACTTTGCCCTCGGCGTGCTGCCGGATGTACTCGCTGGCGACTTCGCCAAGGCGATGCGCGTCCTGCACAGCCAGAAGGCCTGACATCACTCGAGGGGAAACACCATGGGATTCAACTGCGGCATCGTCGGCCTGCCCAACGTCGGCAAGTCCACCCTGTTCAACGCCCTGACCAAATCCGGTATCGCGGCGGAGAACTTTCCCTTCTGCACCATCGAACCGAACACAGGCATCGTGCCCATGCCGGACCCGCGCCTGCAGGCCCTGGCCGACATCGTCAACCCGAAGCGCATCCTGCCGACCACCATGGAGTTCGTCGACATCGCCGGGCTGGTAGCCGGTGCATCCAAAGGTGAAGGCCTGGGCAACAAGTTCCTCGCCAATATCCGCGAGACAGACGCCATTGCTCACGTGGTGCGCTGCTTCGAAGACGAGAACGTGATTCACGTCTCCAACAGCGTCGACCCGAAGCGCGACATCGAGATCATCGACCTGGAACTGATTTTTGCTGACCTCGACAGCTGCGAGAAGCAACTGCAGAAAGTCACGCGCAATGCCAAGGGCGGCGACAAGGACGCAGTGGTCCAGAAAGGCCTGCTGGAGCAACTCATCGCTCACTTCACGCTGGGCAAACCCGCGCGCAGCCTGATGAAGAGCATGAGCGCCGATGAGAAAGCCGTCATCAAGGGCTTCCATCTGCTGACCACCAAACCGGTCATGTACATCGCCAACGTCGCTGAAGACGGTTTCGAGAACAACCCGCACCTTGACGTGGTTCGCGCGATCGCCGAAGAAGAAGGCGCCATGCTGGTGCCGGTCTGCAACAAGATCGAAGCGGAAATCGCCGAACTCGACGACGGCGAAGAAAAGGACATGTTCCTGGAGGCTCTGGGCCTTGAAGAACCTGGTCTGAACCGCGTGATCCGTGCCGGATACGAAATGCTGCACCTGCAGACCTACTTCACTGCCGGCGTCGAAGAAGTGCGTGCATGGACAGTCCGTGTCGGCGCCACCGCGCCACAGGCCGCCGGCGTGATCCACACCGACTTCGAAAAAGGCTTCATCCGCGCCGAGTGCGTCGCCTACAACGACTTCATCCAGTACAAGGGTGAAGCCGGTGCCAAGGAAGCGGGCAAATGGCGTCTGGAAGGTAAGGATTACATCGTCAAGGACGGCGACGTTCTGCACTTCCGCTTCAACGTCTAACGCCCTCGTGGACCTCCACGAACCTCGTTGAACGTCAAAGCCCGCGTATCACTCAGTGATCCGCGGGCTTTGTGGTTTTAGTGCAACTCAGACAATCGGCTGCGCTACGCGAAACAGCAGCACCACGCCTTCGCGCTTCAGCGTGACCTCGCGAAAGTGCGTCCGCAAATGCGCTTCGAAGCCGGCCTGAGTGTCCCCGCTATTTCCGAAAATGCCTTTCTTGTTGTAGACCGCCATCAGCTTGCGACCGAAGCCGTTGTGCCCCGCCTCGTCCCCTAGAATCGTTGCGCCAAACAAAACGCCGTCCGGGTTCAGGTTGTGCTTGAGCTGAGCGAAGATCGCCGCCTTGGCATCCGTCGGGCCTGGCAGGCAGTGCAGCAGGTAAAACAGCGATATCGAGTCGAAGCGTTCGTTGCCCGGGATCGGCGTCATTACGTCATGCTGAAGGGTGTGCGTGTCTGGCCGGCCGATCCTGCTTTTAGCGGCGGCGAGGCTGCTTGGATTGAGGTCCATGAGGGTGATGCGGGTGTTCGGCGGCAGCTTGGCTTTCGCCAGGTAATAACCCGTGCCGACGCCGATATCCAGATGGTGGGCACGCACACTGGCGCGGAAGAACGGCAAAAGCACCTCATCGGTTGGGCAGCGCCAGGCATACCGATTGGAAATGCCCAACACCCAGGCGTCGTACAACGCTAACGTCAGGGGCGAATAAACCGCCGCACCTGCGGCACTGCTGTCGGTCATGGAGAAATCCCCTACGGCGATGGGTATCAGAAGACGATGAGAAGGCGACGAATCTTATACGTCGCCAGCCGTTCCTCTTTCAACCCACGGCGCAGGGTGCGGCATGATGGCGCGCATGCAATCGCGGGCCGATCACCCTCACGCTTCGCCTGCGCGGCTTACCCCAACCGGAATCTCGCGGTGTTGTCGCTCAAGGCCCGGCTGCCTTTGGTCAGGGTGTCTGCGGCATGATTTACCGCACGCGCACCGTCAAGCAAGCGGCCAGCGGCCTGATCCACCTGCTGAATATTGCCGCTAACCTCGTCCGCCGTCGCGGCCTGCTCTTCGACTGCGGTGGCGATCTGCGCCAGCGTGTCAGTAACGATCTGCACCGCGCTGGCGATCTCTTCCAGCCGCTCGCCCAAGCCGGTCACCGACTGCGCGTCACTCACCGCCTGACCACACGCCGCCTCCATCAGGCTAACGGCCTGGCTGACGGTCGACCGCAGGCTGTCCACGGTCCCGGCAATTTGCGCGGTGGAAGCCTGTGTCCGCTGGGACAAACTGCGCACCTCGTCAGCGACCACGGCGAAGCCACGGCCTTGCTCGCCCGCACGCGCCGCTTCAATGGCAGCATTGAGCGCCAGCAGGTTGGTCTGTTCGGCGATGCCGCGAATGGTGTCCACCACGGACTGGATCTGCTGCCCCTGCTCGCTGACCTTGCTCAACGCATTAGCAGTGTCGGTCAACTTCTGGTTCAGTTGCTGAATACTCGCCGTGGTGCGCTGACTGTCGCGGCTGCTGTCTTCGGCGATGCGTCGGGTGGCCTGGGCGCTGCCGGATGCGGCTTCGCAACTGCGGGCAACCCCCATGGACGTCGCGGCCAGCTCGGTGGCCGCAGCGGCGATCTGGCTGATCTGCTGTTGTTGATCTTCCACTTCGTTGAGCGTGCTGCCTGACTGCGCATTGAGGGTCAGCACCGCAGAGCCCAGTTGCTGGGTTTCGTGGTTGACACCCAAGAGACTGGTGCGCAGTTGCACCACCGCGACGTTGAGGGCGGTGCTGATGGCTGCGAGTTCGTCACGCCCCTGAACGGCGACCTCGACGCACAGATTGCCGTCACGCAGCGACTCGGCCAGGGTCGTGATGCCCTTGGCGCTGCGCTGGATCGATGCCTGGAGGCACATGAAGAGATACAGCGCCGCGAGCGCTAGAATGCTGAAAATCGCAGCGATCGGCACGAACTGCAGAGTGGACTGCTCATGGTAATAATCGAGCCGGCTGGTCAATGATGAGAGCGATTGCTTGCGTAAGGCCGCCAATCCATCGCTGACACCGTCGACGCTGCGCTCGAACGCAGCAGGGTCGAGCTTGATGCTGCCGCCGAACACGCCGTCGTCGAGCACTTTCAATTCGTTATCAAGGCGCTGAAGACTGTCTTCATACTGACGCGTCCAGACCTCCATGCCCGGGTACGCTTTCGATTTCAGCGAGCTCACGGCTTTGACCAGTTGATCACGGGCGTCACCGATGCGACTGCGCAGGTCGCGCATCTGAAGACGGCTCTGCAACGAGAACTGCCCTGATGCGATCGACGACTGGCCGATACTCGCCATCCGCCCTACTCGCTCGACCAGTTCCGGCGCCTGCTGTGTGGCGATTTGCATCAGCAAGTAGGTTTCAAGCCAGGGATCAAGGATCAAGCCGCTGTCCATGGCGATCTGTTCACGCAGACTCTGCAGCGCCGTAAGGGCAGAGGTAAAACGATCGTAGCCGTCCGGCCACCAGCCGACGCTGCGCAGAGATTCCGAATCCATGCCTTTGACCGAGGCCTGCAGCGCTTGATACCGCGTCATGATGTCCGCGCTGGCGTTCTGTGCCTTGAGTTCATCGCCCAAGGACGCCAGGGTGCGGGTCAGGTCAGGGTTGGCGGCATCCAGCGCGTTCATGGCTGCCTTCGCGGCCGGCGTCGGATCACGAAGAATGTCGGCAGCCTTCCAGCGCGCGGCGCGGTTGCGCTGTGCTGTCAGTTGCACATCCAGCGCATCGAGTGCCATGAGCTGGCGCACACCGGCTTGCTCCTGAGAAATCACCTCCAGCTTGCTGCGGTAATCCTGGCCGATCATCCACAGGCTGCCCGCGAGCGGCAAGATGAACAGAAAGAAGAGCACCTGAAACTTGCGCGCGAACCCGAGACGTCCGAGCAGGCGGATGCCTGGCGACAAAAGACTCTGCATAACCGACCACTCCTCACCGACAGACGCTGCGCGACGAATGATCATCGCTGCGCTGCCTTACATTTTTTACCGGCAAAATGCCATGTCTATGTTTTAAAAACGATAACCGCCCATCTTTTGAACGAGGGGCGCACTCAGACTTATCGAAATCCGCAGCCACCTAGCTCTATAACGGCAGCGTTACGGCAGGCATAAGCAAGAACCGGACCGATAGCACGAGGCCATCAAACCGGGCACGAGATCGAGGACAGTGCACGCTGAGTGCGCGAAAGTGGGGCAAAAGCACTCAGCGCGAGGAGTGAAACTGTCACCAGCGTGCAGGGATGAGAAAATGGTAGAAGAGCCGGGAGGCTAACCGATTGATCGCGTGGATAAATTTTTTCAAAGAGACGCTTGACACATATCCGATCTGAGCGAATAATGCGCGCCACTTGGCTACATAGCTCAGTTGGTTAGAGCATAGCATTCATAATGCTGGGGTCCGGGGTTCAAGTCCCTGTGTAGCCACCAAGTACCTCAACAAAGCCCGCCTTGTGCGGGCTTTGTTGTTTCTGGCGTTCTGTGCCTAAGGCGGGATCCCAAATCGCCGATAGCCCTGTACTGCATCTCGCAGTGCACGGAGGCAATATGAAAAAGATCGCTATCGCTGGACTGGTCGCTCTGCTTTCAATCGTTTCACTTTCCGCGTCGGCGTGTCCGAAAGGGACGCATCCAACAGGCGGGACGGGCTCACACCATAAAGGTGGCACCTGCGTGTAAGACTAGCCCGGCAATTGCCGGGCTTTTTGATTCCGTAGTCTGCGCGCATCCAACGCCAATCGCCCTGCGGTCCGGGCGAAGACGGCAATCCGTGACAACGGCGCCCTCGTCCAATAGATTACGCCCCTCGAAACGCCCCGAGCTTTTCGCGCCTCAACCCCAGTTAACGAAGCAGTGGATGTTCAATGTCTGATTCCCATACCGATCCGGCGGCAAACGCCGTGTCGTCGAAGCAAGCCTACGAAGAAGCCATCAACCTTTCACAACATGTGCCACAGGCCAAAACCATCAGCGAGATGGTGCTGGACGCATTCCAGAGCGCCAAGGAAAGCGACCAGATTCGCGATCTGCGCCTGGCCATACGCGCCGCCCATGACCGATTCGATGATGACCAGGCCTACGAGCTGATGGGTCAGCTTAAGCAGCTCAAGGACGCCGAAGCCGCCGACATGGCCGCGCTCGAAGACCTGAGCGCGAAGTTTCCGATCAGCCGGATTCTCTCCAGCTATAAAGACGACCCGAGTTTTCAGGAGCTCGTCTACAGCCTGGCGTTGAAGGTGCTCAATCAGACGCATCAAGCGGTCAGCAACCCGAGCGGCGGCAAGAGCAAAGCGGCGCGGCCGAAGAAGGAAGCCGAGGTTTTCGTCATCAGCAAGGACGGCGCCAGCGTCACCCTGCCCCTGCGCACGCCGCGCTCGAAAGCCAACGCGGACCGCGAAGCCTTTGAATTCCTCGGCTTCTCGTTCATCGGTGAAGGCGATGACGCCGAGCTGCAGAGCGAAGTGTTCGTGGACAAGGACGGCAACCAGCAGCCGGCCACGCGCAAAAACATTGTCAGCGCGATCCAGCAGCAAACTGCGTTTGAGGGATTCAGCGCCGTTCAGCAATAAGCTGCAGCCATAGGCGCGTCCATAAGCTCAACAGCAAGCTCAACACCCGCACCGGTGGCGATCGCAGCGCCATGATGTAACCTCAATGGCTGGCCACAGCGGTACCCACTGGCGGTCGCCGCCCTCGAGAGGTGTTGAGCAATGCAGATTCTTGGTGAAACGATCATCGGACAACGCGCTGTACAAGGTCAGGGCGGAGAAGTTTTCGCCCTCGCCGCCGCCACCGGTGAACCCCTGACGCCGTCGTTTAGTGCCAGCACGCTGGAGGATGTAAACGCTGCGTGTGAACTGGCCGAAGCGTCATTCGACCGTTATCGGCAACTGAGTGACGACCAGCGCGCCAGCTTCCTTGAAGCCATCGCCCAAGGCCTTGTGGATCTGGGCGATGTGCTGACCGAGCGCGTTCATGTCGAAAGCGGCCTGCCCAAGCCACGCCTGGAAGGCGAGCGGATGCGCACGGTCAATCAGCTGAAACTGTTTGCCAGTCTGCTGCGTGACGGACGCTGGCACGGTGCCGTGGTCGACACTGCGATGCCGGAGCGCCAACCACTGCCGCGCGCCGACCTGCGTCTGCGGCGCATCGGTCTTGGTCCGGTGGCGGTGTTCGGTGCGAGCAACTTCCCCCTTGCCTTCTCGGTTGCCGGCGGCGACACCGCTTCTGCGTTGGCGGCCGGCTGCCCGGTCATCGTCAAGGCGCACCCGGCCCACTTGGGCACCAGCGAACTGGTGGGACGCGTGATCCAGAAAGCGGCGCGCGACACCGGCATGCCGGAAGGCGTGTTCTCACTGCTGATCGACAAGGACATTGCTGTCGGCCAGGCGCTGGTCAGTCATCCCTTGATTCAAGCAGTGGGTTTCACTGGCTCGCGTCGTGGTGGTTTGGCGCTAGTGGCGGCCGCCCAGGCGCGTCCGGTGCCGATCCCGGTGTATGCCGAGATGAGCAGCATCAACCCGGTGTTCCTGCTGCCGGCTGCTTTGCTGGCCCGCGCCGAAACCATCGCCAAGGGGTTTGTCGAGTCGCTGGTCATGGGCGCCGGGCAGTTCTGTACCAACCCGGGCATCCTGCTGGCACTGGAAAGCGACGCGCTGGAAACATTCGTGTCGGCCTCGGCCAAGGCGCTGTCTGACAAGCTGCCGACCACCATGCTGACGCCGAACATCCACGGCGCTTACTGCAACGGCCTGAATAACCTGCACAGCGCATCCGGCGTGACGCTGGTGGCTGAAGGTCAGGAAGCCGACGGTTCATTCCAGGCCCGCCCGGCCTTGTTCCGCACCGACTCAGCCACATTCCTCGCCAACCCCGCGCTGGAGGACGAGAACTTCGGCCCAAGCGCGCTGCTGATTGTCTGCTCCGACGTCGCCGACCTGCAGAAGGTTGCTGCCAGCTTCGATGGGCAACTGACCGTGACGCTGCAGTTCGACGACGGCGACGAGGCGACCGCCCAGTCGCTGCTGCCGATCCTGGAACGCAAGGCGGGACGGATTCTGTTCAATGACTTCCCGACCGGCGTCGAAGTGAGCTATTCAATGGTCCATGGCGGCCCGTTCCCGGCAACCTCCGACAGCCGCAGCACTTCGGTGGGCGCAACGGCCATTGATCGTTTCCTGCGCCCTGTTTGTTATCAGAACGTGCCGGACTCGCTGCTGCCTCCTGCGTTGAAAGCCAGCAATCCGTTGAAGACCTGGCGTCTGGTCAACGGCGAGCTGTCAAAGGACTGAGCGGCATCAACGCCGGCCATTGAAGCTGCTTCACCGCGCGCCTTCCAATCCGGGGCGCGCGCTTCCAAGCCGGGCGTGGGTCAGTCAGCGGATCGCTGCAGCACCTTGCCGTCCACCCCATCACCGATTACCAGAAAATGCCCGCCCGCCACATGGTGAAGGGTGCGCAGCGCGTCATGCCCCTCGAAATGCCAGTGCCCTTCGGAGAACACGCGTTCATCCGCCCACGCCGCAACCACTTCGCCGATGAACAGGTCGTGGGCGCTCTGATTATGTGGCTCGGGAATCAATCTGCACTCCAGCCAGCCTGCGCAACCTTCCAGCAGCGGCGCTTCAACGTGGGAGCCCGCGAAGGTCTCCAGTCCATACGCTTTGAATTTATCCAGGCCTTGCTCATGGGAGATGTCCAGCCCTGAGGTCGAGCCAACCGTTTCAACAATATCGATCTGGCTGAGGGTCGGCACGTTGATTACAAACGTCCCGGAGCCCTCGAGCAACTGCCGCGTCCAGACGGACTTATCCAGCACAACCGTGACTTTCGGCGGCTGGAAATCCAGCGGCATCGCCCACGCTGCCGCCATGATGTTGCGTTGCCCGTCGTGGGCAGCGCTGATCAAGACCGTCGGACCGTGGTTGAGCAAGCGGTAGCATTTGGCGAGGGGTACCGGACGCCGGTGAGAAACAGTCATGGCAATCATCCTGGCAACGAGAAAAGTCATCGAAAACTACAGGGTTTCTTGTGCCGGGGAAACGCCACCCTCCCCAGGGCGATGGAAACTGTCGCCTCCCTGAACTTCACCCAAATCACACTTTGCAGATCACGCTAAAGGTGATGTAATACTATAACAAATTATTTCAGGCAGTCCTTGTTGTGAAACGCGATCCCCGGCTTCCTCCCTCCCTTGCAACGTCCGCACTGGCTCAATCGGCCAGCAAGCGCGTGATGATTTCCCTCGCCGTGCTGGTCGTGCTGTGGATCGGCGTTACCTGGGCGGTAGCGATTCCATGAGCGCTGCCATCGACCTCCACGACCTGACACTGACCTACGAACGCCGGCCAGCGGTGCATCACGCCAACGGCCGATTCGCGGCGGGCAGCCTGACGGCGATCGTCGGCCCCAACGGCGCCGGTAAGTCCACGCTGATCAAAGCCATCGCCGGCACGCTCAAACCCGCGGTCGGACGCGTCGAGCGCAACCAGTTGCCAACGCGGCACATCGGTTATCTGCCCCAAGCCGCAGAGATCGACCGCAGCTTTCCGCTCAGCGTGGCCGACACCGTGATGATGGGCGCATGGCGCAGCATCGGCGCGTTCCGCGGCGCCACGCGCAAGCACGCTCAACAGGCCAAGGAGGCGCTGGGTGCCGTGGGTTTGGCGGGATTCGAGCAACGCAGCATCAGCTCGCTGTCGTCGGGGCAGTTTCAGCGCGTGCTGTTCGCCCGGCTGTTATTACAGGACGCTTCGGTGATTCTGCTCGACGAGCCCTTCACCGCCATCGATGCACGCACCACGCGGGACTTGCTGGAATTGATCCGCACTTGGCACGGCCAAGGGCGCACCGTCATCGCCGTCCTGCATGACATCGAGCAGGTGCGTCAGCACTTCCCGAGCACGCTGCTGCTGGCCCGGGAAATCATTGCCTGGGGCGACACCGCCGACATCCTCAACGACGAAAACCTGCGCCGCGCCAAGAACATGGCCGAGCACTGGAACCCTGACGCGCAGCCGTGCGACGCCGATGCGGAGCAAACCCTGTGACGCTCTATAGCCTGTTGATTCAGCCCTTTGTCGATTTTGGTTTCATGCGCCGCGCTTTGGTGGCGTGCCTGGCGCTGGGCATCGGCTCCGGCCCGGTCGGCGTGCTGCTGATGCTTCGCCGCATGAGTCTGGTGGGCGACGCCATGAGTCACGCGGTCTTGCCGGGTGCCGCCGTGGGTTTTCTGTTTGCCGGGTTGTCACTCCCGGCGATGGGCTTTGGCGGCCTGATCGCAGGCCTCGCCGTGGCGTTGCTATCGGGGTTGGTGAGCCGTTACACAACACTGCGTGAAGACGCCAGCTTCGCCAGCTTTTACCTGACGTCGCTGGCTGCCGGCGTGCTGATCGTTTCCCTGCACGGCTCCAACGTTGACCTGCTTCATGTGCTGTTCGGCACCATCCTGGCGATCGACGATCAGGCGATTTTCATGGTCGGCGGCATCGCCTCGTTCACCTTGATTCTGCTGGCGCTGATCTATCGCCCGTTGATCCTCGAATGCTTCGACCCGGGTTTCCTGCGCGCAGTGGGCGGTCGAGGTTCGCTGTATCACGTGCTGTTTCTGCTGCTGGTGGTGCTCAATCTGGTGGCGGGGTTTCAGGCGTTGGGCACGTTGATGGCCGTCGGCATGATGATGCTGCCCGCCACGGTCGCACGATTCTGGGCTCGCTCGCTCACCGGCATGATCGTGGTTTCGACCGCAGTGGCGACGCTTTCGGGCTTCATCGGGCTGATCGTTTCCTACCACGCCAGCGTTGCGTCGGGCCCGGCCATCGTGCTCACCGCCAGCGCCTTTTACGGGTTCTCACTGTTCTTTGGACGCAGCGGTTTTGTACGCCGACTGTTCCCGAGGGTTCATCTGTCCGGCTGATCGTCCTCTTACCGCAAGGAAACCACCATGAAACGTTTTACGCTTCTGACCGCCGCGCTGGCGTTGTCGGGCCTGGCCAACTTCGCCCAGGCAAAAACCCTGGAGACTGTCGCTTCGTTCACCGTTATCGCCGATATGGTGCACAACGTCGGTGGCGATCACGTGCACGTGACCTCGCTCATCGGGCCCAATGGCGACCCTCATGTCTACGAGCCCACGCCCAATGACGCCCAGGCACTGAAAAAAGCCGACGTCGTGTTCGTCAGCGGGTTGCATCTGGAGGGTTGGCTGGATCGGCTGATCACCGCCTCCGGCTACAAAGGCCAACCCGTCGTGCTGTCTGACGGGATCATGACCCGCAGCATGGAAGAAGACGGCAAGAAGATCACCGACCCCCATGCCTGGAACAGCGCGGTAAACGGCGTTGTTTACGTCAGAAACATCATCAAGGCCCTGCAGAAAGCCGACCCTGAAAATGCCGCCGATTACCAAGCCAACGGTGACAAATACATCGCCCAACTGCAGGACATGGACGCCTACGCCCGCGCGCAGATCAGCACCATCCCGGTCGCACAGCGCAAGGTGCTGACGTCCCACGACGCCTTCGGCTATTTCGGCGATGCCTACGGCGTGACCTTCCTCTCACCGCTGGGCTTTTCCACTGAAACCGAGGCCTCGGCGGCTGACGTCGGCAAGCTGATCAATCAGATCAAGCAGGAGCACGTCAGCGCCTACTTCTTCGAGAACTCCGGCGACCCGCGCCTGGTGCAACAGATCGCCAAAGCCAGCGGCGCGCACCCGGGCGGCGAGCTGTATGTGGAATCGCTGTCGCCCGCAGACGGCCCGGCGGCGACGTACGTAACGATGTTTCGCTAC
This sequence comes from Pseudomonas sp. AK106, assembly GCF_053903055.1. NCBI lineage: Bacteria > Pseudomonadati > Pseudomonadota > Gammaproteobacteria > Pseudomonadales > Pseudomonadaceae > Pseudomonas > Pseudomonas sp. AK106. Next base: position 802,378 of record NZ_CP096426.1, on the reverse strand, counting down.
AACGTGGACAAGCTGGCGGCGGCCATGAAAGGCCAGTGATGCAACGTCGCAACGGCTGACTGATCTCTGCTGCGCGACGTGCGTGGCAGGGATCAGCAACCCGGCTCAGCGAACCGGCAGCGCTGATGCGGGTCAATCTGTATGCTGGCGCCCCGTTCGCCGACATCGACAGGATGATCCATGACCGCCCTCTCCTTCGCGCCTTTTCAGCCCCTCGCCGACCTCCTGATTCCCCACACCGTGGCAGAGAGGCTCGACGGCTCCCACGACGTATCCCATCTGCACCGGGTCTGGAGCAACGTCTGCGCCATTCGTGACACGGAGGGAGGCGATCACCAGATCCTGCTCGCCGCCACCCTGCTCCACGACTGCGTCTCCGTGGAAAAGAACTCGCCCTTTCGCTCAAGCGCCTCACGCCTGGCCGCGGCGAAGGCGACCGAACTGCTCGCAGAAATGGGCTGGGACGAAGAGCGGACCCAGGCCGTCGCCCACGCCATCGAGTGCCACAGCTATTCGGCCAACATCACGCCCACCTCGCTGGAAGCGAAGATCCTGCAAGACGCCGACCGTCTCGACGCCCTTGGCATGGTCGGCGTGGCGCGGCTGTTCTACGTGTCCGGGCGCATGGGCAGCCACCTCTACGACCCGGTCGATCCGCAGGCGCAACAGCGCGATCTGGACGACAAACGCTTCGCCGTCGATCACTTCACAACCAAGATCTTCACCTTGGCGCAGGGCTTTCAAACGGCCGCGGGGCGCAACATGGCGCAGGTCAGGCATGCACGGGCCGAGCGGTTCTTGCGGGAGTTTATGGAGGAGATTGGTGCCTAGGGTGCGTGGAAGGTCATAGCGATATTTCGGACGGCTCATGGGTTTTTAGCCAGTCGACCAGTGCAGCATTCATACGCGTTTGCCAGCCGGGTCCTGATGCCCGGAACTGCTCCACCACGTCGTGTTCCAGGCGAATGGTAATTCGCTCCCGCACAATCACAGAACGTGGTCGGCCACGCTTGACCAATTGGTCACCCACATATTCATCAGCATGATCGAAGTATGCATCTGACAATTCGGGTGCATCGCCGGGATCAACCCAGTCGGTGCCGGTAGAGGGTTTGTTCACGCTCATTGGCCTTTCTCATGGAAATGATACGGCGAGCCGCGCCGCGCGGTGTCCAGACCAGGACAACCATACGTTCTGACAACACTCCAACCGTGATATATCGGGTTTCCCCGTAGTCCTGCCGGCAATCTTCGAGGGTCAAATGCCTGCCGGCGATACCAAGCCGGCATCCCTAAAGTCGAGGCCACGCTTCAGAAAGGTGATGTCGCGTTTTGCAATGTCGAAGATTATCTGCATTGAATTATTGTATGTACAGCAAATAACGGAGCAAGGCCGCCGAGGCTTGCAAAGACGTATCCCACAATCAGCGCTGACAATGCCCACTCGTATCCCTGCTGACGTCACGCTGGCCTCCAGCATCTGACCGTACCGCAACAATTCAGAAACATCTCCAACAATGTCACAAAGACATCACGGAACACCTCTATAACCATCTCTCCGGTGTTTTCGTCGATGGGATGGGTGGCAGTGAAAAGGTTATTGCGTCGTGTGGTCCGTCCTTCTTCCAGGCCTGCTTTCCTGCGTCGCTTCAGGATTACCCAGCGGTTGGTGCTGTGCTTCGGGGTGACCGCGCTGTTGCTGGTGGCGCTTGGTGTGTTCTGCCTTTTGCAGATGCAGAGCATCCGCGATCAGGGGGAGGCGGTTGAGAGTGGATCGCTGCCCAGTATTGCCATGGCCGACGCGATCGCCATCGACCTGATCAAGCTGCGTGGCGAGAGCGCCAGGCTGATCGCCAATGCCGACGACCCCGGCGCGGTAGTGACCAGCAAAATCAACGTCGAGCAGCTGAAGAACGAAGTCGAAAAAGGCTTCGCCGATTATCTTGCCCACGCCACCGACAGCACCGAGCGCGACTCCATCAAGGCCCTTCAAGATGCTTATGGTGCCTTCATGCCGGGGCTGCACGACGAAATCGCTTTGATCGAGCAACGCAAACTCGACGACGCGCGCATGCTGCTCAACACTACGCTGAGCCTGCAGGGCGACCTGATGGACATGCAGGTGCAATTGCTGCGCGAGCTGAACAAGCAAAGTGCGGCGGGCACCGTCGAAGCGGCCGGCGCGCGGTTCCAGCAGACCCGGATCATCGCCGTCAGCGCCATCGTGGTGGCGCTGGTGCTCACCTTGTTACTCGCGTGGCGGCTCAGCCTGAGCATCATCCGCCCCCTGCGTCAGTCCCTGCACATTGCTAGCACCATTGCCCAAGGCGATCTGAGCCCGCAGCCGATTCCGGAAGGCAAGGATGAAACGGCTCAATTGCTGAAAACCCTGGGCCTGATGCGCGCCAATCTGCACGGCACGATCGATCAGATTTATGCCGCAGCTCGCCAGCTAAGCCAGTCCGTCCAAGAGATGGGGGCGATTGCCGATGCCAGTGCCAAAAACCTGCAACTGCAGAACGATGAGATCGAGCAGGCGGCAGTTGCCGTGAACCAGATGAGTCAGGCTGCCGGGGAAGTCGCCGACAATGCCAGCAGCACGTCGAGCGAATCGAAGGCGTCCAACGAAGCGGCCGCCGAAGGGCGTCTGCGCCTGACCGGCACCATCGATTCGATCAAGGAGCTGACCGACAACGTTCTTGATTCCTCTCACCAGGCCGACGGTCTCGCCGAGCGCACGCTGAGCATCAGCAAGATTCTCGAGGTCATCCGGGCGATCGCCAACCAGACCAACCTGCTTGCACTGAATGCCGCCATCGAAGCCGCACGGGCGGGTGAAGCGGGCCGCGGGTTCGCGGTGGTGGCTGATGAAGTCCGCTCACTCGCCCAACGCACCAGCGCGTCGACCACCGAGATCGAGACCCTGATCAACGATGTGCAGAAAAGCACTCAGGAAACCGCGCAAACGTTACGCGTCACCGCGGCCCAGGCCAATCTAACCCTGGAGCAAGCCGCTGCCACTGGTCACGCACTGACCGTCATCATCAGCGCAACCTCGACCATCAGCGACCGGAACATGCTGATCGCCAGCGCCGCCGAACAACAGGCGAAAGTGGCTAACGAAGTTGATCGCAACCTGAGCAGCATTCGTGACCTGTCGACGCAATCGGCGTCGGGCGCTCAGCAAACCACGGTGGCGAGCAATGCGCTGTCGATGCTGGCAACCGACCTGAACACGATGGTTCAGCGGTTTGTGCTGTAAGGCGCGCGCCATTAAAAAACAGCCCGCAGTCATCGCCGCCCATTCCCAGCCCTGTCCAAGTGTTTCATGATCGAAACACCACCCACGCAGAGGGGTGTCTACGCCAACAAGGACATGAGCATGAAAAAAACAGCCGTATTGAGCATCGCCCTGACCGCATTGACGCTGAGCATCACCGCCCAGGCTGAAGTCAGCGTAAAACTGGGGAGCAAGGAACGCGTCACACACCTGTTTGCCTACCCGAATAACTGCAATGTCATCTGCTTCCGAAACTGGACGCTCGAACAGACCGTCGAGCACTACCTCACACAAAGCGTGCAGCGTGACGGGTACGGCGCGGCCAAGGTTGCGGTACACAACGACAACGACGTGATTTACGCCAACATCAGCGGGGTGCCGGACGGCTACGACAAACCACTTTCAGCGCTGCTCGACGCCGGCGACCTGGCCTACGCCGGCGCGAGCAAACTCAACGCCGATAACAAATTTGCCTACAACTGGTATCTGTTTCTGCCGCTGGGTATGGCGCTGGAAAATCGCAAGAGCGTCGAGCTGCTGCATTTCCCGCCGGACTACTCCCTGACTCAGGCTCAGGACTATCTGTTCTCGGCCACGACCGACCGCTGGTCCGAGCTGCTGACGGATAACGGGATTCCCAAAGAGCAGACGCCGGCCTATCAGACCATCATCGACATCGCGCCCATTGCTGCGCCCTCCAACGCCGGTAAGGACCTCGAAAACGTTTACAGCTACTTTACCGATTACCAGACGAACATGGTCAAGCAGCTGACGCAAAGCGCGGCGGGCTCATCGCTGCCGATGGTCGCGTTCGGTGCGCCGGTACGCGCCTGGCTCAAGCAGCAGTACAACGTGACGGTTCCGGTGTTAGGTCTGGCGAGCATCAGCCCGGCTGGCGGGCAAAGCGTCGCGGTGCTGGGTTCGAATCACCCGAGCTATATCTGGAATGCAGCGGACAAAAGCAATTACGGCGGGGACGAAGCCAAGGCGAATGAAGCCGGTTTGAAGGTCATGGGCCAAGACCTGAGCGCGGCGTGCTGGCAAGCGGGCATGGGCCAGAAACCAACGACCGACCCGGCGGCGCTGTTGAACCAGTGCACGACCCACTGGCAGGTGACCAACAAGGTTGAAACCTGCAAGTTGTTCTTCAACACGGTCCGCAAGTTGACGCCGGATCAGGCGGCAGCGAAGTGCCGGACAGGCGAGGTGTCGCGGCAGATCAAGCAGCTGCAGAAGCCGCTGCCCCAGATGAAGAGCGCTCAGCTTTAACGCATCGATCCTGTAGGAGTGAGCTTGCTCGCGTTGTCTTCAACTCACATAGATGAGCCTGACTAACGCTATCGCGAGCAAGCTCACTCCTACCATTGGGTGGACGCTTGCCCTACCCGATCACTCCCCTTGCGGACGCAACCGATACTGCGGCGGCAATTGCTCCGGGCCGCTGATGGTCGCGTTCAGACTCTTCCAGCGCCCATCCTTGATGCCGTATATGCAGCCGTGGACCGACAACTTCTGCCCACGGTGCCAGGCGTTCTGCACAATGCTGGTGTGGCCGACGTTGGCGACCTGCTGAATCACGTTCAGCTCGCACAGCCGGTCGACTTGTTCTTCTTCCGTCGGCAGCTTTGCCAGCAGCTCACGGTTTTCGTAGTACAGATCGCGAATGGTGCGCAGCCAGCCGTCGATCAGGCCGAACTGGCGATCCTGCATCGAGGCGCGCACGCCGCCGCAACCGTAGTGACCGGTGACGAGAATGTGTTTGACCTTGAGCACATCGACGGCGTACTGAATCACCGACAGGCAATTGAGGTCGGTGTGCAGCACGACGTTGGCCACGTTGCGGTGCACGAACAGATCGCCCGGCAGCATGCCGACGATTTCATTGGCGGGTACACGGGCGTCCGAACAACCGATCCATAGGAATTCTGGCGTCTGCTGGCGCGCCAGCTTGGCAAAGAACTCGGGGTCTTCTTCCTTGATGGCGGCAGCCCAACGTTCGTTGTTGTCGATCAAGTCTTGTAGTTCGTTCATGCGTTGATGCCTCGGAAATGATGCTCAGCTATGACTGGGGCTCGGCGCTTCAAGTCACGCGCAGTGATCGTCCGCTGTGCGGCACCGATCAGGAACTGAATGGAATCTTCGCCATGTCGTCCGGTCCACCCATTAGGCCCGACATTATTGAGGATTTGCCATGAACGATTCACGCCGTCCATTCGATGCCACTCAACCTGAGCCCATCGATGACAACGAAGACCGCATGGGATCGATGGAGGAGCTCAACTTCAACGACAACAATGAGCCGAGCGGGCGCATTGGCGACGTTATTCCTGAAGATGAGCTTGAGACCTTGATCCCTGATGAACGCGTACGTGAAGCCGGGCTGACCGGTGCCTCCACCGATGATCACAACCCGACCGACGACGACATGAGCCCGGAAACACTGATCCGGGAGGACGGCGCACGATCGTCTCGTGAAGCTGGCGAAGGTGGCCCGGCTGATCTGGACCTGAGCATCGTCGATGAAGATGACATTGGCGGTGGCGATGGCCTGGACGAGGAAGAAATGGCCATTCTTGATCCGCTGGACGGCAAGCCTGGCGTCTGATCAGCGTCTTCAGTCTCGTGGGAGCGAACCCGGTTCGCCCCATGAAGGCCACCTACTCTTCGAACAGCGTGCAGGCCATGACGATTGCGTCTTCACGTCCGCCCACTGCAGGGTAATAGTCCCGACGTCGGCCTATTTCGTTGAAGCCATAACGTTCGTATAGACGGTAGGCCGATCGGTTACTGTCACGCAGCTCAAGAAAGCATTCCCGACCATTCATCTCATAGGCGCGCTTCATCAGTTGTTCAAGCAGCACCAGCCCCAGGCCGCGCCCCTGACTCTCCGGCTTGACGGTGATATTGAGCAAGTGCGCTTCATCGATGATCACGTTGATCACCCCGTGCCCCACTTGTTGACTGCCTTCGAACATCAGCCAGACTTCGTATGACTTCAGCGCATCAAGGTAAATGCCCCGCGTCCAGGGATGGCTGAATGCGGCGTATTCGATCTTCAGGACGGCATCGAGGTCAGCTTCGGTCATTCGGCGAAACGTTACTGCATCATTCATCTACGGTCTTCCAACGGCCCATCAACCGACGCATGGAGCGCCACACTTCGGCCTTGCGCTGCGGCTCGTCCATCAATAGTTCCAGACCCGGCAGCGCCCAGGCCAAGCCCAGGCCGTCAACCTGGAGTTCGAGATTGAAGGATTCCGCATCCGTTTCAGCCGCAAAGCGCAGCGCCGGAAGTCCGATCAGCCACAGGCAGGTGCAGGGTTGTTCTTCGACCCGGGCGTACAGAAAACCCTGGACGAAATCGCGCGCCGCTTCCGGACCTTGATCCATTTGCCCGCGCACCAGCAGCGGCCAGCGCACAGGCTCGCCGATGATCTGCGGGCTGTCCGGCAAACCGGCGGCGCGCAGCATGTCTTTGAGCAACAGATAGGAAGGGTCGCGGCTCTGAAACGGCTCGCCGGTCACCAACTCCACCAGCAACAGGCAACTCCCGGCGCGCAGCAGTTGCAGGGCAAACCGTGGCGGCGGCGCAACAGGCGCTTTGACCACGACCGGTGCGGCCTCTTCTTCCTGCACAGGCTTTGGCTTGGGCGCACTGGATGGGCGGGGTATATCGATCTTCGGCCGCTCGACCGTACGCACAACGGGTGTCGGCGCGCCGGAGGGCGAATCGCGATCCGGCGCGCGAGGCGCATCCGCCTGAACCACCGGCGCAGGCGCCTCCTCAATCTGCGGTACGGGCGCAAGCAGCTCGGGACGCGACGGCGCGGCGAAAGGCAATTCAGTGCGCGGCAGCCAGCTGACCACCTGCATGGCGGTCAGATAAGCGCGACGGCGAGGCTCGTTGAGCAAAGGTCAGCTACCTGTGGATAAAGTCAGGCGGGAGATTCTACAGGCCTTCATCGCTTCCCGCCGCTGTTGATCGACTGAGGGTGAAAAACGAGCCCGGCGATGCAGTACAATCGCCGCTTTTATTTGCCAGTCAGCGACCATCCGATGATCGAACCTAAGCGCGTCCTGCGCGCCCTTGCCGAACACTGGGCGCTTCTCGAGCCACTCTGCGAGCACTTCGACCAGGGCACTCTGAGCCTGAGCGAACTGCGCTTGCAGCTGGCGGCCCAGCAACTGGAGAGCACGCCCCAGGACATTACCACTCTGCTGGACGTCTGGATTCGCCTCGACATTCTGGTCCCGGTGGCGAAAAGCCCGAACCGTTTCGAGCTGAACGCGCAGATCCACGATTTCCTGTCGTACCTGCGGCGCGAGCATCGGCTGGGCCTGTGCCTGGAAATCGAAGCGTACCTGCGCCACCTCGAACGGCTGGCCGGCTACATACAGGAAGCCTTCGACGCCCGCGACGCCAGTGACCTCGCGCGGCAACTGCGCCTGCTCGATATGCGCGTGCGCGATGTACTGAAGAAGCTCGCCAACGATGAGCAGGCACTGGTAGCCGTGGCCGAACGCGCCAAGACCAGTGATCGACAGATTCCGCTGCGTCAGCGTTACGCAGAGGTGCTGGCGACCTGGGATGAATACGTCGAGCCGATGATCCAGTTGGTGAACGCCGATGGCGCCTTCGAACAGGGCGTGCGCAAGGTAGAGAACGTGCTGCTGCGCATGCTCACCGACCAGCAGCGTCTCGGCCATCTGGTAGACGACGATATGCTGCTGCGCACCCATGCGCGCATCCTCGAAATGCAGACCAGCGCGCAACTGACCTTGCGTCATGCGCGTGAACTGCTGCTGCCGCTGCGTGAAGAAGCGCGTCGCCACAACGCCGTGACCCGCGGTGCGGCACTCGCGCTGTCGGCGATTCGTCGACGAGGCCTGGACGCCGTGCCGCAGGCCGCGATGCCGATGTTCACCCGCCCGCAAAGCACCTTCCTCGGCAGTGCCAATCAGGTTGAAGCGTACGTGTATGCGCTGGCGCGCTTCGAGCCCAAGCCCGCGCGGTTCCCCAAGGCCAACATCACCCGAAAGGGCGAGCCGCCGCGCGCGCCGCGTACGGTCAAAGAGATGGTGGAGCGCTGCGAAGACGCCCTGCCAATGCCGGATCTGATGATCTGGCTTTTGGAACAGGAGCCCACCGGAGCGACTGATGAATTGCTGTACTGGTTTTCGCGGCTGTCGCGGGACAAACGCTTCAAGCGCGAGCGCCTTGAGCGCGGCGAATACCTGACCCGGGAGCACCGCGTCAGCCTGCGCTCCTTCGCCCTGCTCTCGAGCAAAGACGCCACCCCAGAGAATTCCGAGGGCACCGCCCATGCATCTTGATCTATCCGAAATGACCCAGCTGGCGCCGATCTTCCGCGAGCTGTTCAAGGGCTACCACGTCAGCCGCCGCGACCCCGAACTGTACGCGCAGCTGTCCAATCTGCAGGATCAGTACCGCGGCCTGTTCAAGGCGCTGGGCTTCGAGCTGGTCTGCGACACCCGTGGTTTCTACTACTTCGTGCCTGATCTGGCGGCCGCACAGGTCAACAAGACGGCCCAACGTCTGGCGCTGTTCACGTTCATCCTCGTCGAGCACCTGGCCGATCAGGGCCGCGACCCGGTCGCGGTGCTCGATGGCGGCAGCCTGGGCCGTGACGAGCTGCCCTCGCTGCTGGAAAAGTACCGCGATCTGTTCCTGCAAGCTGAAGTACAGACCCAGGAAGAGCTGGAAGAAAAAATCATGCGCCGCATGACCCAGCTGGGATTCGCCGCAGAAGAAGTCGGTATCTATCGCTTCCTGCCGCCCATGCATCGCTTCCTCGACGTCTGCCTGTCCGTACAGCAAGACCGTGATCTGGCGGCCAGCTTGCATAGCGCACTGCCGTTGCCAGCCCCGGTGTTGATCGACGATGACAGCGATGAGCGACTGCTGGAAACCGACGATCCGCTGGACCTCACCGAATTCGATGAACCCGCAGAAACCGAAGAGCAAGCGCTAGCCCGGGCGATCGCTGAAGAACAGGAGCATGACGCATGAGCCAGGAACGCTACGGCATACGCCGTTTCGCGCTGCTGAACACGGCCGGTTACAGCCTCGGGTTGTTCCCACTGGAGCATCCGCTGTCGGTCTACGGCGCGAACAACCTGGGCAAGAGTGCGTCGATCAACGCTTTGCAGTTCCCGATTCTCGCGCGCATGTCGGACATGAGCTTCGGCAAATACAGCCTTGATCAATCGCGCCGCTTCTATTTCGCCTCTGATACCAGCTACATCCTCGTCGAGGTCTCCCTGCCCCACGGCCCCCATGTGATTGGCGTGGTCGGTCGCGGCCCGGGCGGCGGTTTCGGTCACCAGTTCTTCGCCTATGCCGGCAAACTGGACTTGGCTCACTACCAGAAGAACGACACCTGCCTGCGCCAGAAGGAGCTGTTTGCCAATCTGGAAAGCCAGGGCCTGAAAGCCTATGAGCTGAAGCCCGATGAACTGCGCCGTTTGCTGGTCGGTGGCCACACGTCGATCCCGCTGGACCTGACGCTGATTCCCTTGCGCTCGACCAGTGAACAGAGCCTGAAGACCTTCCGCGCACTGTTCATCAACTTGCTGCACATGCGCGAGATCACTGCTGCCAAACTCAAGCAGCTGTTCCTCGACGCCTTCGAGCACAGCCTGCGTTCCGGCAGCGTCGATTACATAGCAGCGTGCGAAGAAGCGTTCCGTGACGTACGCCGCATGGAGCAAGACTACAACGCACTGGTGCTCGCCGGGCCGCTGGTCGAAGCGTTGGCCAATGGCGTCAGACAGCGCGACATCCTGCGGGGCAAGCTGCATCGCCTGTCGCCATTGCTCGACTCGTTGCTGGGCACATGGCAGGACTACTCCAATGCGCGCAAAGAAGAGCTGGTCATCCAGAGCGAGCACTACCGTAACGAACAGGATTCGCTGCAGAACGATCAGCGCGGCGGCACGCAAGAGCTGATGCGGCTGGAGCGCGAAATCAGCAACATCCAGCGCTGGATCGGCGAACTGGCGGTCCTGAAGAACCGCTTCGCTCTGGTCGACGACGTCAGGATTCTGGAACAGCAGCTACTGGCTGCAAAAGATGCTCATGATGAACTGGCCGGTGCCCTTGCGCAGTCGCGCCAATTCAGCGCCGAGGATCTGGATGAGCGTCTTCGTGATCTGGAAAAACGTCTGAAGTCAGTGAAGCAACAGCTCGATCATGCGGACAACAACAGCTATGCCCGCCTGCGCGAAGAGTTCTCGCAACCTGATGTCGAGCGCCTCATGCGCCTGTTCAACAGCGCGCTGTTCAGCTTGCCACTGGGCGAGCAAGGCATCGCGCTGGATGATGGCGACGCGTGGGTCAAATCCCTCGAAGCGATTCTCGATGGTTTCAAGGGCGAGCGCTTCGAAGTGCCCGGCCTGACGGTCAATCTGTCGAACATCGAGCCCCCTGCCCTCCAGGCGCTGGCCGATCGCGCCGCGCTGCGGGATCAGAAGGAGCGCCTGGAGAAAGAGCTCAAGCAACTTAAGACGCAGCAAGCCGTAGCAGCGGACCGTGCGGCGAGCAAAACCCAGACTGAAGCGCTGTACCAGCAGGTGCTGGATGCGCAGAAAGCGCTCGAAGACTTCCGCCGCGCTCAAACATTGAGCGCTGAAGAAGGCGAGAAGCTTGAGCAGCTGGCTCAGATGGAAGCGGCGCAAGACGAGCTCAAGCGCGCCAGTGATGCTTTCACCGAGCGTGTTCAACAGCTGTCAGCCAAGCTGCAGCTGATCGGTCGTCAGATCGGCGATCTCGAATCCAAGCAACGCACGCTGGATGACGCGCTGCGTCGTCGACAGCTGCTCCCCGCCGATCTGCCCTTCGGTACGCCGTTCATGGAGCCGGTGGATGACTCGCTGGAGAACTTGCTGCCGCTGCTCAATGACTACCAAGACAGCTGGCAGGGCCTCTTGCGCTGCGATGGTCAGATCGAAGCACTGTACGCGCAGGTTCGTTTGAAAGGCGTTGCGAAGTTCGACAGCGAGGACGACATGGAGCGGCGTCTGCAATTGCTGATCAACGCCTATGCTCATCGCACTGATGAAGCCCTTACTCTGGGCAAGGCGCGGCGTGCCGCTGTGACCGACATCGCTCGGACGCTACGCAACATCCGCAGCGACTACGACAGCCTTGAGCACCAATTGGCGTTATTCAACCGAGAGATCAATCGCCGGCAGGTTTCCAACCTGGAGAGCTTCCGCATTGTGCTCGCGCCGAACAAGGAAGCACTCAAGCACATCGACCAGATCATTCACAGCGCCGGTCAGTACGAAGAGGGCGAAACACTGTCGGTGTTCGATCTGAGCCAGAGCGCCGAGCAGGACAACAAGAACGAGGAAGCCAAGGAGTATCTGGCACGCCTGGTTGCGGCTAACCACAACCAGCTCGGTCTGAAAGACTTGTTTGAACTTGCATTCGAGATCACCAAGGTCAACAGCCAGCCGGTTATCCACACCGACATTGATGGCGCCGCGTCCAACGGCACGACCATGACCATCAAGGCACTGACCAATATGTACCTCTTGCTGCACCTCATGGATCGCGAGCAGGCCGGGCGAATTCGTCTGCCCTACTACCTCGACGAAGCCGCTGACATCGATGAAAGAAACCAGGCAGCCCTGCTGGAAACAAGCTTGCAGCTGGGCTTTGTCCCCATTCTGGCGAGCGTTAAGCCCCAAGTCTCGGCCCATGTGGCGATTGACCTCGAAGGCGGCAGTGGGCCTGCCGGGATCTACATCGACGAGGCGGACTGGAAATACATTCAGCGTCGTGACGAGGTTGCTCCGGTGAAAGTAACCCCAGCCACTGAAACGCTCAGCGAGTAACTAAAGCATGTAAAAAAGCCCCGCAGTGATGCGGGGCTTTTTTATGGGCGTGAGTTGGGCGACTGTTGGCTGTTGGCTGTTGGCTGTTGGCTGTTGGCTGTTGGTACAGCCTGAAACTTTTTCGCGCGCAAAAACAAAACCCCATCTGCTTTCGCAAATGGGGTTCTGGAATTTAATCTTGACGATGACCTACTCTCACATGGGGAAACCCCACACTACCATCGGCGATGCATCGTTTCACTGCTGAGTTCGGGATGGGATCAGGTGGTTCCAACGCTCTATGGTCGTCAAGAAATTCGGGTACTGACTCGTTCTCTCGAACGCTTCAGCAAATCGGGTATGTGATCAAGGTACCGCTTGTGTGTACGCAAACTTTCGTCTTCATGCGTCTTCACACACCGTAATCTGCTGTCTTTGTGCAGATTGCTTGGGTGTTATATGGTCAAGCCTCACGGGCAATTAGTATTGGTTAGCTCAACGCCTCACAGCGCTTACACACCCAACCTATCAACGTCGTAGTCTTCGACGGCCCTTCAGGGAACTCAAGGTTCCAGTGAGATCTCATCTTGAGGCAAGTTTCCCGCTTAGATGCTTTCAGCGGTTATCTTTTCCGAACATAGCTACCCGGCAATGCCACTGGCGTGACAACCGGAACACCAGAGGTTCGTCCACTCCGGTCCTCTCGTACTAGGAGCAGCCCCTCTCAAATCTCAAACGTCCACGGCAGATAGGGACCGAACTGTCTCACGACGTTCTAAACCCAGCTCGCGTACCACTTTAAATGGCGAACAGCCATACCCTTGGGACCGGCTTCAGCCCCAGGATGTGATGAGCCGACATCGAGGTGCCAAACACCGCCGTCGATATGAACTCTTGGGCGGTATCAGCCTGTTATCCCCGGAGTACCTTTTATCCGTTGAGCGATGGCCCTTCCATACAGAACCACCGGATCACTAAGACCTACTTTCGTACCTGCTCGACGTGTCTGTCTCGCAGTCAAGCGCGCTTTTGCCTTTATACTCTACGACCGATTTCCGACCGGTCTGAGCGCACCTTCGTACTCCTCCGTTACTCTTTAGGAGGAGACCGCCCCAGTCAAACTACCCACCATACACTGTCCTCGATCCGGATGACGGACCTGAGTTAGAACCTCAAAGTTGCCAGGGTGGTATTTCAAGGTTGGCTCCACGCAGACTGGCGTCCACGCTTCAAAGCCTCCCACCTATCCTACACAAGCAAATTCAAAGTCCAGTGCAAAGCTATAGTAAAGGTTCACGGGGTCTTTCCGTCTAGCCGCGGATACACTGCATCTTCACAGCGATTTCAATTTCACTGAGTCTCGGGTGGAGACAGCGCCGCCATCGTTACGCCATTCGTGCAGGTCGGAACTTACCCGACAAGGAATTTCGCTACCTTAGGACCGTTATAGTTACGGCCGCCGTTTACCGGGGCTTCGATCAAGAGCTTCGCGTTAGCTAACCCCATCAATTAACCTTCCGGCACCGGGCAGGCGTCACACCCTATACGTCCACTTTCGTGTTTGCAGAGTGCTGTGTTTTTAATAAACAGTCGCAGCGGCCTGGTATCTTCGACCGGCATGAGCTTACGGAGCAAGTCCTTCACCCTCACCGGCGCACCTTCTCCCGAAGTTACGGTGCCATTTTGCCTAGTTCCTTCACCCGAGTTCTCTCAAGCGCCTTGGTATTCTCTACCCAACCACCTGTGTCGGTTTGGGGTACGGTTCCTGGTTACCTGAAGCTTAGAAGCTTTTCTTGGAAGCATGGCATCAACCACTTCGTGTTCTAAAGAACACTCGTCATCAGCTCTCGGCCTTGAAACCCCGGATTTACCTAAGATTTCAGCCTACCACCTTAAACCTGGACAACCAACGCCAGGCTGGCCTAGCCTTCTCCGTCCCTCCATCGCAATAACCAGAAGTACAGGAATATTAACCTGTTTTCCATCGACTACGCTTTTCAGCCTCGCCTTAGGGACCGACTAACCCTGCGTCGATTAACGTTGCGCAGGAAACCTTGGTCTTTCGGCGTGGGTGTTTTTCACACCCATTGTCGTTACTCATGTCAGCATTCGCACTTCTGATACCTCCAGCAAGCTTCTCAACTCACCTTCACAGGCTTACAGAACGCTCCTCTACCGCATCATCCTAAGATGATACCCGTAGCTTCGGTGCATGGTTTGAGCCCCGTTACATCTTCCGCGCAGGCCGACTCGACTAGTGAGCTATTACGCTTTCTTTAAAGGGTGGCTGCTTCTAAGCCAACCTCCTAGCTGTCTAAGCCTTCCCACATCGTTTCCCACTTAACCATGACTTTGGGACCTTAGCTGACGGTCTGGGTTGTTTCCCTTTTCACGACGGACGTTAGCACCCGCCGTGTGTCTCCCATGCTCGGCACTTGTAGGTATTCGGAGTTTGCATCGGTTTGGTAAGTCGGGATGACCCCCTAGCCGAAACAGTGCTCTACCCCCTACAGTGATACATGAGGCGCTACCTAAATAGCTTTCGAGGAGAACCAGCTATCTCCGAGCTTGATTAGCCTTTCACTCCGATCCACAGGTCATCCGCTAACTTTTCAACGGTAGTCGGTTCGGTCCTCCAGTTAGTGTTACCCAACCTTCAACCTGCCCATGGATAGATCGCCCGGTTTCGGGTCTATTCCCAGCGACTAGACGCCCTATTAAGACTCGCTTTCGCTACGCCTCCCCTATTCGGTTAAG
>NZ_CP096426.1:510000-782500 GCF_053903055.1 Pseudomonas sp. AK106 | reverse complement strand
AATGCGCGGCGGATCACTGAACACCACAGCGAATACCAAAACGACGGCCAGAATCGCAACAAACGGCACCCGCCCTTTCAGATCCAGCTCTTTGAAGCTGTTGTACTTGATGTTGCTGACCATCAGCATGCCCGCTGCCGCGACCAATAGTGCAACCAGAAACGACAGTTTCGAACCCTGGATGCCGTAATCGCTGAACGCCCAGACGGTGCCCGCGACAACGCCTGCGGCGGCAGGACTTGCCAGGCCAATAAAGTAACGCTTGTCCGCCTTGCCCACCTGGGTGTTGAACCGGGCCAGACGCAACGCTGCCCCCGCCACATAGATGAAGGCGACCATCCAGCCGACCTTGCCCATGTCACCCAGCGCCCAGCCAAACGCCAACAGCGCCGGCGCCACGCCAAAAGCAACCATATCGGACAGCGAGTCGTACTCTGCGCCGAATGCGCTCTGGGTGTTTGTCATCCGCGCAACACGGCCGTCCAGACCATCCAGGACCATGGCAACGAAGATGGCGATGGCGGAAAACGCGAAGTATTTGCTCGCGCTCGCCTGATCACCCGCGCTCAATGCACTCTGCGCACTCATGGCGCTGATGATTGCGTAGAAGCCGGCGAACAGGTTCGCAGTGGTGAACAGATTGGGTAGCAGGTAGATGCCGCGATGGCGCACTTGGCGCCCCTCGTCGTCGTGACCCTCTTCAATGTGTTCATCAATCGGTAGCAGGCTTTCGGCGTCAGCAGCCTTGTTCGGCTCTTCGGGACGTTCGCTCATGGACAATACCTTGCAGCTGAAGAATTTCGACAAATGCTTGTGGCCTCTGGGCCGACAAACGATGCAGCTTTATACCAGATGAGCCCCCATAACGAAAAAAACGCGACCCGAGGGCCGCGTTTTTTACTGCAGGAACCTGATCGGTGATCTTAGTTCTTGGCTTGGTCGACGATCTTGTTCTTCGCGATCCAAGGCATCATCGAGCGCAGTTGCTCACCGATGATTTCCAGGCCGTGCGCCTTGTTGTTGCGACGCTTGGCGGTCATCGACGGGTAGCCGCTGGCGCCCTCGGCGATGAACATTTTGGCGTACTCGCCGTCCTGGATGCGCTTCAGAGCGTTGCGCATGGCCTGGCGGGATTCGGCATTGATGACTTCCGGGCCGGTAACGTACTCGCCGTATTCCGCGTTGTTGGAGATCGAGTAGTTCATGTTGGCGATGCCGCCTTCGTACATGAGGTCGACGATCAGCTTCAGTTCGTGCAGGCACTCGAAGTAAGCCATTTCCGGCGCATAACCGGCTTCAACCAGGGTCTCGAAACCGGCTTTGACCAGTTCAACAGTACCGCCACACAGAACGGCTTGCTCGCCGAACAGGTCGGTTTCGGTTTCGTCCTTGAAGGTGGTTTCGATGATACCGGTACGGCCGCCGCCAACACCCGACGCGTACGACAGAGCGACGTTCTTGGCGTTGCCCGAGGCGTCTTGGTAAACGGCGATCAGGTCAGGGATGCCACCGCCTTTGACGAATTCTGTACGCACGGTGTGGCCTGGTGCTTTTGGCGCGATCATGATCACGTCGAGATCGGCACGAGGAACAACCTGGTTGTAGTGAATCGCGAAGCCGTGGGAGAAGGCCAGTGTTGCGCCCTTCTTGATGTTCGGCTCGATTTCGTTCTTGTACAGCTGGGACTGGAATTCGTCCGGGGTCAGGATCATGACCAGGTCTGCAGCGGCGACGGCGGAAGCCACGTCAGTCACTTTCAGGCCGTGAGCTTCAGCTTTGGCGACAGTACCCGAACCCTTGCGCAGGCCAACAGTAACATCAACGCCGGAGTCTTTCAGGTTGCACGCTTGAGCGTGGCCCTGAGAACCGTAACCGATGATGGCAACTTTTTTTCCCTGGATGATCGAAAGGTCGCAGTCTTTGTCGTAATAAACTTTCATGAAATTCCCCTGATAACTTGGCCGCAAGGCCATTTGCAAAATTAGGTTAGATGCTCAGCACTTTGTCGCCGCGGGCAATGCCCGTGACGCCGCTTCGTACGGTTTCCAGAATGGCAGTAGTGCCAATCGCCTGGATGAAGCTGTCCAGCTTGTCGCTTGTCCCGGTCAACTGCACGGTATAGACGCTGCTGGAGACGTCGACGATCTGGCCGCGGAAAATGTCGGTGGTGCGCTTGATCTCGGCACGCTGGGCGCCAGTGGCTTTCACCTTGATCAGCATCAGCTCGCGCTCGATGTGGGCGCTTTCCGACAGGTCGACCAGCTTGACCACTTCGACCAGCTTGTTGAGGTTCTTGGTGATTTGCTCGATCACTTCATCTTGGCCAACGGTGGTCAGCGTCAGACGCGACAGGGTCGGGTCCTCGGTTGGCGCCACTGTCAGGCTTTCGATGTTGTAGTTGCGCTGCGAAAACAGGCCGACCACACGAGACAGCGCACCCGGTTCGTTTTCCAGCAATAGCGAAATGATGTGGCGCATGGTTATGTCCGCTCCGTCTTGCTCAGCCACATGTCACGCATGGACCCGTCTCTGATCTGCATCGGATAGACGTGCTCGCCGACATCGACCTTGATATCGAGGAACACCAGCCGATCTTTCATGGCGAACGCTTCTTCCATCTTCGGCTTCAGGTCCTTGAGATCGGTGATGCGCATGCCGACGTGCCCGTAAGCCTCGACCAGCTTCACGAAGTCAGGCAGCGACTCCATGTAGGAATGCGAGTGACGACCGCTGTAGCTCATGTCCTGCCACTGACGGACCATGCCGAGCACGCCGTTGTTGAGCAGGATGATCTTCACCGGCAGGTTGTACTGCAGACAGGTCGACAGCTCCTGAATGTTCATCTGAATGCTGCCTTCGCCGGTGACGCAGGCGACATTGTCATTCGGGAAACTCAGCGCAACACCCATCGCGGCCGGCAGGCCGAAGCCCATGGTGCCGAGGCCGCCGGAGTTGATCCAGCGATTGGGTTTGTTGAAGCGGTAGTACTGAGCCGCGAACATCTGGTGCTGCCCCACATCGGAGGTGACGTAGGCATCGCCTTTGGTCACTTCGCACAGCGTCTCGATCACAGTCTGCGGCTTGATGACGCTTCCGTCGCCACGGTTGTAAGGGAACAGGTCACCGCCGGCGCGCCATTCTTCGATCTGCTTCCACCACGTCGCGACCGACTCCTTGTTAGGGGTTTCGGCGAGCTCTTTGAGGGTCGCAACCATCTCGGTCAGCACGCTCTCGACCGGCCCGACGATTGGCACGTCGGCCTTGATGGTCTTGGAGATGGACGCCGGGTCGATGTCGACGTGAATGATTTTGGCGTTCGGGCAAAATTTCGCCGGCCCGTTGATCACGCGATCGTCGAACCGCGCGCCCACCGCAAGAATCACATCGGCGTGGTGCATCGCCAGGTTGGCGGTGTAGCTGCCATGCATCCCCAGCATGCCGACGAACTGGCGATCGGTGCCTGGATAAGCACCCAGGCCCATCAACGTGTTGGTGACCGGAGCGTTCAATTGCTGCGCCAGTTCGGTCAATGGCGCCGAACCGTTGCCCATGATCACGCCGCCGCCTGCGTAGATGACCGGGCGCTTGGCCGCGACCAGCATTTCCACGGCCTTGCGGATCTGGCCGGAATGGCCGCGGACCGCCGGGCTGTAGGAGCGCAGCTTGGCTTTCTTGGGGAAGATGTATTCGAACTTCTCTGCCGGGTTGGTCATGTCTTTCGGGATATCGACGACGACAGGACCAGGACGACCGGATTGGGCCAGGTAGAACGCCTTCTTCAGGACTTCCGGGATCTCCGACGGGTGTTTGATCATGAAGCTGTGCTTCACGATTGGCCGGGAGATACCGATCATGTCGGTTTCCTGGAACGCGTCGGTACCGACCATGTTGCTCGGGACCTGACCGGACAGCACCACCATTGGAATCGAATCCATGTAGGCGGTCGCGATACCGGTGATGGCATTGGTTGCGCCGGGACCCGAAGTCACCAGCACAACGCCTGCCTTGCCGGTGGCGCGGGCGTAACCGTCAGCCATGTGAGTCGCGGCCTGTTCGTGACGAACAAGGATATGGCTCACAGCCGGTTCTTTGAACAGCGCGTCGTATATATGCAGGAGGGCACCGCCAGGGTACCCGTAGATGTGCTCTACGCCTTCGTCACGCAAAAAGCGGACGACCATTTCAGCGCCAGATAAAAGCTCCACGTTGTTCACCTCTAAAACGCCAGAATACCGTCCACACAAGCGAGGAGACGGGTCTTAATAGGTTTACTGCAAAGCAGAGCATGAGCGACGGTGGTCGCCGACTACGTCAGCACTGACTGAGCAAGTATTGGGATCGCCCCTTAAGTGTTTCGGGGTCTTCCCACCCAGCGCGAGGTAACGCGTTGCGGGTGTTACGGGTCGGCGCGGGTGTGCGCCTCATGATCTACCGAGACGGTCTGCTTCTGGCAGTCCCTCTACAGCGAACTTTGGATTGTTCGGATTCGCCCCTCTCAAGTCAAGTCATCGATGCGCTTTCTTCGTCCACTGCCCGCCAAAAGGCACCGAATGAGGTCGCAGCGCGCCGCTTGTGATAGGTTTCCGGCCATTGCCACAGAAGTAAGGAACCGGGAATGCGCTGGATGATTCTTGCAGCGACGCTGACACTGGCCGTCGCCCCGGCGGTCGGCCAGGCCGCGCAGATATACAAATGGGTGGACGCTCAGGGCGTCACGCATTTCGACGCCCAGCCGCCTGCCGGGCAGACAGCACAGGAAATCAATACAGGGAGCCCCGTCTCCGCCCCACCTGCCCCGCCGCCGCAGAACCAGGAGGGAGCACGGGAGCAGGAGGCGGTCGATGCCAAGGTCAGAAAACAGGTTGCCGCTCAGGAAGCCAAGCGCAAAGAAGCGTGCGACGAACAGCGAACCAACCTTGCCCAACTGCAGAACAACCCTCGGGTACGGCAGGAGGTGAATGGCGAGTTCAGGCGGTTCACGGAAGAAGAGCGGCAGGCGCGCATCGTCGAGGTCAAGCAGTACCTCGACGATCAATGCAACTGAGGGTCAGACAGCCTCGGTAATCAACCGGTCGAAGTCTTTCAGCAGCGCCAGCAGGTTGCGCGCTTCGCGGATACGGCTGGCGTAAACCATCTCCGCCATTTCCAGAATGCCGGATGCCGTGGGCAACGGCATATCCTGCTCAAGGATGATCTTCATGCGTGGCAGGAAGATCCATTGCAGCCACTGATCAAAATCCAGCGTGTCGACGCAGAAGGGTTCACGGCTCGACAGCGACTCGTCGCTGGGCGGCACTTCCTTCCACCATCCCAAGACTCGCAATTCGCGCTCGATCAACAGCAACTGGTCAGCGATTTTCGGAAAGCGTTTATCCATTGGCTTTCTGCCGCGCCAACGCTGCACCGGCGGCGTCACCCTGCTTTTCCCGCGATTGGGCAATCAGGCCCCAAAGACTGGCTTGAAGGCTCGCGCGACCGTTGGCGTAGGTCAGAGCACGACGGGCCAATTGCTCAGCCTGAGGCGCATCGCCCTGGGCCAGACGCACTTGCGCCAGACGGTAGAGGACCTGGGGCTCACGGGGGGCAACACGTTGAGCACGCTCAAGGCTCGATGATGCGCCGTTGAGATCGCCACCGGACTGCTGCTGCTGAGCGGTGGTGAGCAACGCCAGCACCGGCCCATCCAGTTGCTCGTCTTCTGACAACCCGCCGCTGGACGCAGACGGAATGCCAGTCGGCGCCGAGGCCGGCATGTTGTAGGTATTGCTGGTCGCTGGCGGCGGTGTGTACGTATTGTTCACTGGGGCCTGATTAACCGGCGCAGTGCTGATCGGCGCCGTAGCGGGTGGCACGAACGTCGAAATAGGCGCACCACTGGCGTTGGCGCCGCCGGGTACCATGACCGTGACACCAGAATCTTCCTGAATCGTCTGCGACTGCGCGGGTGCCTGTACCGGCGCGCGATAGGTGTTGCTGCGAGTAGACGAAACGCGCTCGCCGTTTGAAACGCGTGACCCTGAATCGACCACCGGAATCGCACTGCGCGTCTGGGACGCGCAACCGTTGAGCAAAGCCAGAGCCGTTACAGCCGGAATCCACCACTTGTTCACGTCACATCCTCTTTGCTTAATTCAACCAGGCTTAGTTCAACCAGCCCTTGACCCAGTCCATCACCGAATCGGCAGGCGCTGCTGCCCCACCGCAGGTCGGGCCGGGTTGCGGCTCACTGCCGCGAATATACGGCATCTGTACGGCGTTCGGGCAGCTGGCGTCGGTGCCTTCGCCGGTACTGGCATTGACCCAGGCCTGCACGACGTTATCAGGCATCGCCATGTCCAGCGGCAGCGGATCGGCTTTCTTCATGAAGCTGGTCCAGATCTGCAGTGCGCCGGTAGCCCCAGTGAACGGCGTCTTGCCGTTGTCGTCGCGGCCCATCCAGACGATCGCCAGCAAGTCCTGGCTGAAGCCGGCAAACCAGCTGTCGCGCGAGTCATTGGTGGTGCCTGACTTGCCCGCCAGATTCAGGGTGCTCGGCAGCACGTTGTACACCGATTTACCCGTACCCTCGCGCATCACCCGCTGCATGGCGTTCTGCAGTAAATAGATCGAACCCGGGTCGAAACGTTGCTGAATCTGGAACGGGTAGCGCTTGAGCGGCTCCCCTTCGGCGGTCAGTACGCTGCGAATCCCGCGCAACGGCGTGTTGAAGCCGCCGCTGGCGATGGTCTGGTACATCGTCGCCACTTCGATCGGCGTCAGCGCGCCAGCCCCCAGGAGCATCGACGGGAACGCCGGCCACTCGCGAGTGACGCCCAGCTTGGTCAGGGTTTTGAAGACATTCGGAATGCCCAGGTCCAGACCCAGCTTAGCGCTGGACAGGTTGTAGGAATGCGCCAGGCCCTGATACAGGAAAATGTTGCCGTGGGCTTTGTGATCGTAGTTCTGCGGTTTCCAGATCTGGCCGTCGGCGCCTTTCACCTGAAAAGGCTCGTCGGGAATCCAGCTGGTCAGCGAGTACTGCTGCGGACGCTCGAGAGCGGTCAGATAGATGGCCGGCTTGACCAACGACCCGATCGGCCGAACGGCATCCAGCGCCCGGTTGAAACCCGCGAAGCCTGCCTGGCGGCTGCCGATCAGCGCCTGGACTTCGCCGGTCTCCGGATTGGTCACGACCATGGCCGTTTCCATCTCGTCCGCGCCTTTGCGGCCGGAAATCTTGGCGAAGCTTTCGCGCACGGCAGCTTCGGATTTCATCTGCAGAATAGGGTCGAAACTGGTGAAGATCCGCAGGCCCTCTTCGGTCAAATCCTCGTCGCGGTAGTCCTGACGCAGTTGACGTTTGACCAGATCGAGGAAGTCCGGGAACGAGCTGTCGGCCAGCGATCCGACTTTGCTCACGCCAAGCGGCATCTTCTTCGCAGCCGCAACCACTTCGGGGGTGGCGACACCCTGTTGTTCAAGCAGATCGAGGACCAGATTGCGACGCTCCAGCGCACGCTCGGGATTGCGGCGCGGGTTGTAATACGAAGGCCCCTTGACCAGACCGACCAGCAAGGCGACCTGATGCAGCTTCAACTCCGACAGCGGCTGACTGAAGAAATACTGACTCGCCAGACCAAAGCCGTGGACCGCGCGCTGGCCGTCCTGCCCCACGAACACTTCGTTGAGGTAGGCCTCGAGAATCTCCTGCTTGCTGTAATGAATCTCCAGCAGAACTGCCATCATCGCTTCGGTCAGCTTGCGGGTGATGCTGCGCTCGTTGGTCAGGTAGAAGTTCTTGACCAGTTGCTGAGTCAGCGTCGATCCGCCCTGGCGCATCTGGCCAGCGGAAGCGTTGATCCAGAAAGCTCGCAGGATCCCCTTCGGCGATACGCCGAAGTGATGGTAGAAATCCCGATCTTCGACGGTGACGAGCGTGTCGAGCAAATAAGGCGGCGCCTGATCGAGCTTGATCAGAATCCGGTCTTCGAGATTCTTCGGATACAAGCCGCCGATCATCAGGGGCTCAAGCCGCGCGACAGCAAGCTTGGCGCCATTGGCGGCGCTCAGTTCCGCGACGTAATCGCCGGAGAAGCGCACATGGATCTGCTGAGCCGGATCAGCGCCTTCATAGAACTGGAAGCCGCGGGTGTTGAGATCGACAGTGTTGCCGTTGACCGCGGCAGCGCCCGGCCCGTTGGCCACACCTTCACGACGATAGCCCAGCGCATCGAGCTCCAGAAGGAAGTCATCGCGTGAAAGCTTCTGGCCGACGAACAGCTCCAGTGGCCGTGCATAGACCTTGGCCGGAATGGTCCAGCGCTTGCCGGAGAATTTTTCCTGGACGATGGAATCCAGGTAAACGGCGAAGCAGCCAAGGATCACCAGCCCGACAAGACTGAGTTTCAGGGCCCAGCCCAACAGGCTGCGCAGGCGGCTGTTGGTGGGTTTGGGGGATTTTTTCGGGGTGCGGGATCGGGTCATGGCGGCGGATTATACGCACTTTCAAAGCCCCCGACAGACCGCCCTTTAAGCGGTTTGCAGCAATGGCTCCAGCGGCCATAATGGCCGCCTTTCGCTACTTCTCTATCGCCTTATCACCTTTCAAGGATCGTCCGTGAGCCAGACACTGATAGCCGCGCTGCAAAACCCCGCCCTGTTTCCTCACCCGGTCGAACAGTTTCAGGTCATCGAGACGCATATTTCCTGGGTGCTCCTCACCGGCCAGTACGTCTACAAGATGAAGAAGCCGGTCAATTTCGGTTTTCTGGACTTCACCAACCTGCCGGCGCGCCAGCATTTCTGTGAGCAGGAGCTGATGCTGAACCAGCGCCTGACGGACGATCTGTACCTGGAAGTGCTGCCTGTTACCGGCAGCATCGACGCTCCGCAGCTGAATGGTGAAGGTGAAGCGATCGAGTACGTGCTGAAAATGCGCCAGTTCCCGCAGGACGGCTTGCTCAGCACCTTGCAAGCAAAGGGCGAACTGACCACCGCGCACATCGACGACATGGCCCGGCAGATCGCCGAGTTTCATCGCAAGTCGCCCAAGGTGCCGATGGAAAACCCCCTCGGCAGCGCCGACAGCGCAATGGCGCCGGTCACGCAAAATTTTGAGCAGATTCTGCCCTTCCTCAGCGAAAAGTCTGACCTCATCCAACTTGAAGCGCTGGAGGCATGGGCGAACAGCAGTTTCGAGCGCCTCAAGCCATTGATGAACCAGCGCAAGCTCGACGGATTTGTCCGCGAGTGCCATGGCGACATCCACTTGGGCAATGCAACTCTGATCGATGGCAAGGTGGTGATTTTCGACTGCATCGAGTTCAACGAGCCCTTCCGCATGACAGATGTCTATGCCGACATCGGCTTCCTGGCCATGGACCTTGAGGATCGCGGCCTGAAAAGCCTTTCCCGTCGATTCGTCAGTCAGTACCTCGAACTGACCGGCGACTATGCGGGACTTCAGCTTCTCAATTTCTACAAGGCCTACCGGGCACTGGTCCGCGCCAAAGTGGCGCTGTTTAGCCTGAATGCCGACGCCGATCAGGTGCAACGGGCCGCGACACTGCGCCAGTATCGCAATTACGCCAACCTGGCCGAGAGCTATAGCGCGATTCCGTCGAATTTTCTGGCCATCACCCATGGCGTTTCCGCGGTCGGCAAAAGTCAGGTTGCGATGCGCCTGGTCGAAGCGCTGGGGGCGATCCGTCTGCGTTCAGATGTCGAGCGCAAGCGTGCATTCGCCGACCATGAAGATCTGTATTCCGCCGACGTCAGCGCGGCTACTTATCAGCGTCTGAATGAGCTGGCGGGTGTCGTGCTCCGCGCAGGCTTGCCGGTGGTCATCGATGCAACCTATTTGAAGCTCCCGCAGCGTCAGGCGACTGCGCAGATTGCCGAGGCAATGGGCGTTCCTTTTCTGATCGTTGACTGCGCCGCGCCAAAAGCGGTTATCGAGGGTTGGCTGGCGCAACGTCGGGCACAAAATGATGATCCTTCGGACGCAACCATGGAAGTCATTGAAGCGCAGCTGGCCAGTCGCGAGGCGCTGACCGCTGATGAAATATTGCGCAGCCGCCACGTCGAGACCAACCTCAGTGGTGATCTGGACAAGCTGGTCGCCGACATTCGTCAGCATCTCCCGGGGCTCTGATAGCCCGCATCCGCCAGCGGTCGAGTCGTGATGGATAACGCTTCACGGCTCGACGTAGGTGGCATTATAGTGGCGTCAGAATACCAACAATGGAGACGTCAAATGAACCAGCCCAAACAGCTCGACTCGCCTCTGTTCGCACTGTTGCGAAAAGACGATGTGACCGCCTTCAACCTCGAACGCCCTAAGCAGGGCCCTGTTGATCTTTCTGGAGGCGATTTCCGCGGCCTGGATCTGCGTGAGATCGACGCCGACCGCATCGACTTCACTGATGCTTACTTCAGGTCGGCGGACTTGCGCGGCGTTGACTTCCGGACGAGCCAACTTGAAGGTGCAAGCATCGCCCATGCACAGATATCCGGGGCGTACTTCCCGCCAGAGCTCAGTGCTGACGAGATTCTTATGTCAGTCAATTTCGGTACTCGCCTGCGCTATCGCACCCGCTAAGCCTCGCTCTAACCTCTCGCCCTGCATGCGCCGCCATGTCGGGCCTGCCCTCGCCTGCTTATCCAATCCAACCTGATCCTACCGTTCGGCGGCGTACGCCGCGTTCGAGTGGTAACACTCTGCAGATTGATTCGGCGTCGTCTACGCTAAACGGCATGGCTCGCCTTTTCAGTTTATGTCGAGCCTATGGAGAAGTTATTACATGGAACCACAGGATGGGTTTGCACATGGATGACGAATTGTTGGGCATGAAGAACCTGGGGAGGACCTCGGTTCAATGGCTTCACGCTGCGGGTATTCACACGATTGCTGATCTGCGGCGACTCGGCGCAATTCAGGCCTACCGGGCCGTTCAGGTCAGGGGATTCCGGGCCTCTAAAGCGCTGCTCTACTCACTGGAAGGCGCGTTGTCAGATCGCCCTTGGGCCGAGCTGCCCCAGGCGCACAAAGATTCCATGGACACTGAACTGAAGAACGCCAGTTCTGGGCTAATCCGGGAACGCCACATTCCATAAGTAAAATAGTCTGCAGAACGCTGTTGACTTACAAATGAGAATCACTATGATTATCACATCCGGTCGCGAGACTGGTCGATAACCTGAAAGGCTCCTTGGTTCGGACTCTCAGATTATCTCCTCATCAGGCTAATCACGGTTTTTGACCCGGCTCTTTGCCGGGTCTTTTTTTGCCTGGGATTCAGGGCCCTACTCCCAAGTGGCCCAACAAATCATCCAGCAGGCTGGTCGCCCCGAGCCGCAGTCTCCCCTGCTCAAGCCAGCGTGGGCCAAATCGTGCCTTGACCAGATCCATGTGAACCCGCGCTTCCTTGAGCGTCCGTACATTCCCGGAGACGTTGATGCCCACATGCGCGCCTGACTCGGCGATGGCAGCAATCAAAATCCGGCTGGCCTGGGGTGTCGCGTTGAGGACCTGTTTCCCCGTACTGGTTTTCAGAAAGTTGGCGCCCTCCTGAATTGCCACACAGCTTGCGCCGTGAATGACCTGCGGATCACGCAGCACGCCGGTTTCCAGCGTGACGGTCAATGCGGCACGACCGCATCTGGCTTTACAGGCGTTAATGATGTCCGCGCCAATCTGTCTGTCCCCGCCAAGCAGCGCATGGAAGGGATAGACCAGATCGATTTCGTCGGCACCCGCGAGAATTGCTGCCTGGGTTTCCGACTCGGCCGAGCTGACAGAAGGCGAACCGCTCGGAAAGTTAACCGCAGCCACGACGCTGACCTCCCGCGCATGCAGGCTGTCGAGGGTGCGCCGCGCCAGTCCTGCGAATCGGGGCATTACACAGACGGCGGCAACATGCCCCACAGGTGTCAGGGCTCGATGACACAACGCAATGATCTTTTCCGGCGTGTCATCGGCATTCAACGAAGCCAATTCCATCAGGCCTATAGCCAGTTGCGCCAATGACGCATCGACCGCATGCACGTCAATCGCTTCGTTTAAGTCGTTCATTACACATCCTCGATACCTTGGCTTGAGGCGACGATAATCGAGAACGGCTGTGCCTGAACGGTCACAAAGACGCAAAAGAGCAGGCCTACGTGATTACAAGAATTGTCCGAAGGACATTGCCCGCACAGGCAATGGAAACGGGGCTGCTGCATCGATAAAGGCAGCTGATGCACATCGACACGAGCCCATTCAGCGAGCGATCACCAGCGGATGCCCACGCTCGGGATGAGGCTGCACCAGAACATCCAGACCGAACACCGACTTCAGCGCCTCAGGCGTGAGCACGTGCTCTGGTGTGCCGGATAGATGTGCGCGCCCTTGCGCCAGCAGCAACAGCTGATCGCAGTAACGGGCTGCCAGGTTCAAGTCATGCAGGATCACCATCACCGCGCCGCCACGGTCGGCGAAGGCACGAACGGCCAACAGCGTGGTGTGCTGATGCAGCGGGTCGAGCGCCGACGTGGGCTCGTCCAGCAAGAGAATCTGGCCCTCCTCGCCCGGCCACACCTGCGCCAGCACCCGTGCCAGGTGAACCCGCTGACGCTCGCCGCCCGACAGCGTCAGATAGCTGCGACCGAGCAGGTGAAGCCCATCGGCCGCCGCAAGGGCGTGCTGGATGATCTCTCCGTCACATTGCTGACCGCTGTCATGGGGCAAGCGGCCCATCGCAACCACTTCCTCGACCTTGAACGCGAAATCCAATGTCGAGCTCTGCGGCAGTACCGCCAGCCGACGCGCCCGTTCGTGGCCGCGCCATTGATTCAGGGGAATGTCGTCCAGCACCACGTGACCGTGAGTCGGGGCAAGCTCGCCGCACAGGGCAGCCATCAGCGAACTTTTGCCGGCCCCGTTGGGCCCCAGCACGCCGAGCATCTGACCGGGCGCCAACGCCAAGTCGATGTTGGCGACCACCTGTTTGCCATCGCGCACGATGCCGAGGTTATTAGCGATCAACATCAGCGACGGCCTCGAACCAGCAGGAAAAGAAAAAACGGCGCGCCAAGGAACACGGTAACGATTCCGATTGGCAGCTCCGCCGGCGCCATCACCAATCGGGCGAAGATGTCTGCGACGAGCAGCAGTGTTGCCCCTGCCAGCGCTGAGGCGGGAAGGACAAAGCGGTGGTCCGGCCCGGTCAGCAGTCGCACCAGGTGCGGCACGATCAGGCCGATGAAGCCGATCAGCCCCGCCGCTGCGACGGCAGCCCCGACGCCAAGGGCGATGCACAGAATCAGCTCACGCTTGAGGCGTTCGACCTCGATGCCCAGATGGCGCGCTTCCGATTCTCCAAGCAGAAGCGCGTTGAGCGCCTTGGCTCGGCGCGGCAGCCAGAGGATCACCGCCACGCAAACCAGCAAAAGAGGCCAGAGCCGTGCGTAACTGGCACCATTAAGTGTGCCCAGGTTCCAGAACGTCAGCGTCCGCAGACTGGCGTCGTCGGCCATATACGTGAGCAGGCCGATGACTGAGCCGGCCAGCGCCGTCATTGCTACACCCGCCAGCAGCATGGTGCTGACGCTGGTTCGGCCCTCGCGGCGTCCCAGCCGATAGACGATTGCGGTCACGCCAAGCCCACCGGCAAATGCGCAGACTGACAGCAAATACGGCTGGAACGGCTCAGGTAAACCGCCCAGCGATGCTCCGGCAACGATGGCCACCGCCGCGCCCAATGCCGCGCCACTGGAAACCCCGACCAGACCGGGGTCGGCGAGGGGATTGCGAAACAAAGCCTGCATCGCCACGCCCGACAAGGCCAGCACAGCCCCCACCGCCAGCCCGAGCAACGTACGGGGCAGGCGGATCTGGCCCACGATCAGCTCCGCCTGCTGCAAGTTGTCCTCCGCCAAGGGCATGCCCATCAGATGAAGAACCGCGCGCAAAGTATCCATCATCGGCAGGCTGACAGGCCCGAGCGCGAGGGACGCCCACATCGCCAGCAAACAGGCCAGGCTCAGCGCGATCAGTTGAGAGGTGAAGCGCATAAAAAGGTGCGTCCCCTATAAAGGAAGGCGCAGTCGATCACCTCAAGGCGCGACTGGCTGGATTTCGTTCATCGACTGGCGGGTTCGACTGCTGGCAGAATGCGCAGCCTGCCAGGGCCTGGAATTTGATGATTATTTGCATTTGAGCGTCAAGCGCCAAGGAGACCATGCTGAAATACCTGTGCGACAGCGCTGCGCTGATGGAAGGCAAAAGCCTCGGGTTCGAGGTTGATGAACTCAGGATTCTGGCCGTCCGGCGAGCGGGTCAAGTGTATGTGTACGCCAATAGGTGCCCCCATCGCGGGGTGGCGCTGGAATGGCAGGCCGATGAGTTTCTCGATGCCAGCGCCAGTCTGATCCAGTGTGCCACTCACGGTGCCCTGTTCCTCATCGAAAGCGGCGAGTGCGTAGCCGGCCCTTGCGAGGGCAAGTCCCTCAGGGCTATCGCCTGCGACGAGGACGCTAAGGGCATCTGGATCAACCCGGTGGCAGCGGACTGAGCGGGCGCGTCTGGGTGAGGTGAATCTCAAGACGCCGATCAATGCGCACCTCGTCAGGGGTGAGCGCCACGCCATACGCAAGGACTTCAACCCCCGCCGCATTTGCGTCAAGTAAGGCAGCAGCATAGGCCGCGTCGATTTCGGCAGCGGGCCGCACGGCATCAATGCCTGTCAGATTCACGCAATACAGCAACACCGCACGCACGCCTTCCCGGGCCAGGGCCGCCAGTTCGCGCAGGTGCTTCGCGCCGCGTTGAGTGACCGCGTCGGGAAACGCAGCGACACGGCTGTCATCAAAGCCCAACGTCACGCTTTTGACTTCCAGGTACAGCGGGCCCTCTGGATAATCCAGCCGGAAGTCGACGCGGCTGTTTTCCTGACCGTAGGCAACTTCGCGCTTGAGCGCCGTAAACCCCGCCAATTCCGTGATTACGCCGGCCAGAAGTGCGTCTTCCACCAGCCTGTTGGCGCGCGCAGTGTTAACGCAGGCGAGCCGACCCTGTGGGGTTTCGGTGATTTCCCAGGTGCCCGGCAACTTGCGCTTGGGGTCATTGGACCTGCTGAACCAGACGCGGCCCCCCGGCATCATGCAATTGAACATGGAGCCCGTGTTGGGGCAGTGAATCGTCAGCAGTTCGCCGCTGGCGGTTTCGATGTCGGCGAGGAAACGCTTGTAGCGCTGAATCAGCCGGCCTTCTTCAAGGGGAGGAGAGAAACGCATCAGCCTTGCCAGCTCCGAAGACCACGGCCTATACGCTCGACCGCTTCCTGAAGGCGAGGCAGGCTTTGGGTGTAGGCGAAGCGCACATGGTGGCCGGCGCGGTACCGACCGAAATCCAGCCCGGGTGTGAACGCCACGTGCTCGGTTTCCAGGAAGTGATGGCAGAACGCGAACGCGTCGCCGCCGAACGCGCTGATGTCTGCGTATAGATAGAAGGCGCCCTCGGGCTCCACGGCAATGGTAAAGCCCAGTTCGCGCAGCGCCGGAAGCAGGAAATCGCGACGTCGGGCGAACTCGGCACGACGTTGCTCGAGGATCTCCAGGGTCTGTGGCTCGAAACAGGCAAGTGCCGCACTTTGCGCCATGCTCGGCGCGCTGATGTAAAGATTCTGCGCCAGCTTTTCCAGATCACCGACCGCCGCCTCGGGCGCAACCAGCCAACCGAGTCGCCAACCGGTCATGCCGAAATACTTGGAAAAACTATTCAGCACGAAGGCATCGTTGTCGACTTCCAGCACGCTGCTCGCGTCGGTGCCGTAGGTCAGGCCGTGATAGATCTCGTCAACCACGAGGTGGCCATCCCGCGCCTTGAGCGACGCCGAAAGCGCGGCGAGTTCGTCCCGGTGCAGCAAGGTCCCGGTCGGGTTGGCCGGGGAAGCCACCAGCGCACCGACGCTGTCCTCGTTCCAGTATTGGGCGACCAGATCGCCCGTCAGTTGATAACGCACGTCCGGGCCCACGGGCACCAACTGCGCGGCGCCCTCCACCAGGCGCAGAAAATGCCGGTTGCACGGGTAACCCGGATCGGCCAGGAGCCAGTGTTTGCCGGGATCGACCAGCAGACTCGCCGCCAGCAGCAACGCACCGGAACCGCCCGGCGTAATCAGGATCCGGCCCGGATCGACATTCACGCCGTAACGCTGCGCGTAAAAGCCCGCGATCGCCTCGCGCAATTCCGGCAGACCACGGGCCGCCGTGTAACGGGTCTTGCCAGCGGCCAACGCCGCCTGACCGGCCTTGATGATCGGCTCGGCCGTGGTGAAATCCGGCTCGCCGATCTCCAGGTGGATAACGTCATGCCCGGCCGCTTGCAGTTCATTCGCCCGCGCCAGCAGCGCCATGACATGAAAGGGTTCTATGGCGCGGCTGCGCGCACTGTAGGGCTGTGGCATGGGCCTTCCTTTGGTGAGGGGTGGCGAGACAAGTGGCCGATTCTACTCATCCGCCCGAGCGGGCTACAGCGTTTATCCGCCTTGACGGCAGTGACTTGCAGCCGACAGTCCGGAAAACCCGGGGCTTGCGGGCGCAGGGACTAAACTCGACGCGCTGCAAAATAGATAAAACCGGGGGCTCAGCCTGTGGTCATAGTCCACGTGCGTGTTGCAGGCCATCCTCGACAACCGGGAGTAGCGCGCTCCGATTCGATCTGGTAAGTTCGCCCGCTTGCAGCCGCAGGGCCGGCAGGTGTCGGCGATGGATCTTAACCTGTGTAATGGCTTAGAAGAGTGAGAGGCGGTCCGTTCATGCCCACCGAAGAAAAGCAAAAGAGCACCCCGGCAATCAGTGGTTTCGAACCTTACGTCGCGACGAAGGGTGAGGAATACATGGGCGACCCCATGCGCAAGCACTTCACCAAGATCCTGTCCAAGTGGAAACAGGAGTTGATGGTAGAAGTTGATCGCACGGTTGTTCACATGAAGGACGAGGCCGCTAACTTCCCTGACCCTGCCGACCGTGCAAGCCAGGAAGAAGAATTCGCACTGGAACTGCGCGCCCGTGATCGTGAGCGCAAGTTGATCAAGAAGATCGACAAGACGCTGCAGCTGATTCAGGACAAGGAATACGGCTGGTGCGAATCGTGCGGCGTCGAGATCGGTATCAAGCGCCTTGAAGCCCGCCCAACGGCCGATATGTGCGTTGACTGCAAAAGTCTCGCTGAAATCAAGGAAAAACAGGTCGGTAAATGATCCTGTTGATCCAGTAAAAAAAGGACGCCTCGGCGTCCTTTTTCGTTTGTCTGAAGACCGACCGGGCACCCGACGGCGTGGGCTGGAAAGCGCCCTACCGGGGCGTAGCGCTTTCCCACACGCCATGACATGTCCTCCGGTATTTCGTACGTTTTATTTCCAGTACCATCAGCGCCCATGAAAACCCCTTCTTATATAGGGCGCTTTGCGCCAACCCCCAGCGGTTATCTGCACTTCGGTTCTCTGGTAGCAGCCCTGGCCTCCTATCTCGACGCCCGCTCGGTCGGTGGAAAATGGCTGATGCGCATGGAAGATCTCGACCCTCCCCGCGAGGTCCCGGGTGCCCAGGCAGGAATACTCCACACCCTCGACGCCTACGGATTCGAATGGGACGGCGAACTGGTCAGGCAAAGCGACCGGCACGAGGCTTACCAGGCAATCATCCATCGGTGGTTCAGCCAAGGCCTCGCTTACGCGTGCACCTGTTCGCGCAAGCAACTGGAAGGCTACAACGGCATTTACCCGGGTTTTTGCCGTAATGCGGGCCACCCACCCGAGGATGCGGCCATCCGGATTCGGGTGCCTGAGCTGGAATACCGTTTCGAAGACCGGGTACAGGGGGAGTTTCGTCAACATCTGGGGCGCGATTCGGGAGATTTCATCATTCGTCGCCGGGACGGGTTTTACGCCTACCAACTGGCGGTTGTCCTCGACGACGGCTGGCAAGGAGTGACCGACATCGTACGCGGCGCAGATCTGCTCGATTCCACGCCACGTCAGCTGTACCTGCAAGAACTGCTGGGCTTGCCGCAACCGCGCTACCTTCATGTGCCGCTGATCACCCAGCCCGATGGTCATAAGCTGGGTAAGTCCTACCGATCGCCGCCACTGCCGCCGGACCAGGCCACGCCGTTGCTGCTCCGGGGGCTGCGGGCCTTGGGCCAAGAGACGCCAGGTGAACTGGATGACGCTACACCTCGAGAGGTACTGGATTGGGCCGTTGCCCACTGGAACGCCGATTCGATACCCCGCCTAGGTGCTATCGAGGAAGCTCGAATAGACTGAGCTCGCGCCACCGATTCATGTTGAGGGAGCACAAAGCTGGCGGAAACGTCGCTTGCAGCCCCATCGCCATCCGTTACCATGCCGCTCCGTCATCGTCTGGTCAGTCAACCTGGGAGGCCAAATGTATATTTATCGATTGGTCCTGCTGCTGGTGGTGGGCATCTATCTGTTCTCCCCCGCCATCATGGACTGGTGGATCGACGCCACGGGCGCCTGGTACAGGCCCTACATGCTGTGGCTGATCCTGATCGTCGTGACCTTCATTCTGCAGAGCCAACGAGATGCCGATGAGCTTTAGCCTGACCCAGATGATTCTGGTCAGTGCCGCCTACCTGACGTTGCTGTTCGGCGTTGCCTGGGTCAGTGAACGTGGCCTGATCCCGCGCTGGATCATTCGTCACCCGTTGACCTACACGCTGTCACTTGGCGTCTACGCCAGTGCGTGGGCGTTTTACGGCACGGTGGGGCTGGCTTACGAATACGGCTACGGTTTTCTGTCGAGTTATCTGGGGGTGTCCGGCGCTTTCCTGCTCGCCCCCGTCCTGCTTTACCCCATTCTCAAGATCACCCGCACCTACCAGCTCTCATCACTGGCTGACCTGTTTGCGTTCCGCTTTCGCAGCACTTGGGCGGGCGCGCTGACGACCATCTTCATGCTGATCGGCGTCTTGCCATTGCTGGCACTGCAAATCCAGGCCGTGGCCGACTCCATCGGCATTCTCACCCGGGAACCGGTGCGCAACTACGTGGCCTTTGCGTTCTGCGCGCTCATCACGCTGTTCACTATCTTCTTTGGCTCGCGTCACATCGCCACCCGGGAAAAACACGAAGGGCTGGTGTTCGCCATCGCCTTCGAGTCGGTCATCAAACTGGTCGCCATCGGCGGCATCGGTCTGTACGCCCTGTACGGCGTGTTCGATGGACCGCAGAGCCTGGAGCAATGGCTGCTGCAAAACCAGAGCGCACTGGCGGCGTTGCACACACCCCTGCAGGAAGGCCCATGGCGGACGCTGCTGCTGGTGTTCTTCGCCTCAGCCATCGTGATGCCGCACATGTATCACATGACCTTCACTGAAAACCTCAACCCCCGCTCGCTGGTCAGCGCCAGTTGGGGTCTGCCCCTGTTTCTGCTGCTGATGAGTCTGGCGGTACCCCTGGTGCTGTGGGCAGGGTTGAAACTGGGCGCCACCACCAGCCCTGAATATTTCACCCTGGGCATCGGCATCGCCGCGCACAGCAAGACCTTGGCGTTGCTCGGCTATATCGGGGGACTTTCCGCAGCGAGCGGACTGATCATCGTCACCACGCTGGCGTTGTCCGGCATGGCGCTGAACCACTTGGTGCTGCCGCTTTACCAGCCGCCAGCCGAAGGCAATATCTATCGCTGGCTGAAGTGGACACGGCGCGGCCTGATTGTCGCGATCATCATGGCCGGCTTTGGCTTCTATCTGTTGCTCGGCGCCAAGCAGAATCTGGCGAATCTGGGCATCGTCGCCTTCGTGGCAACATTGCAATTTCTACCCGGCGTGCTGTCGGTGCTGTACTGGCCGGCCGCCAACCGACGCGGTTTCATGGCGGGGCTCATCGCAGGCATCGCGGTCTGGACCATCAGCATGTTGCTGCCGCTGATCGGCGACTTCCAGGGGTTCTACATTCCGCTGCTGAACATGATTTACGTGCTGGATGACACCAGCTGGCACATGGCAGCCATCGCTTCTCTGGCGGCCAACGTGCTGGTGTTCACCCTGATTTCACTGTTCAGCAATCCCAGCCCCGAAGAGGCAAGCGCGGCCGAGGCCTGCGCGGTAGACAACGTTCGCCGCCCACAGCGTCGCGAACTGCACGCGGCCTCCCCTCAGGAGTTCGCCACCCAGCTGGCCAAACCCCTGGGCGCGAAGGCTGCGCAGAAGGAAGTCGAACAGGCGCTGCGGGATCTTTATCTGCCATTCGACGAGCGCCGGCCTTATGCGCTGCGGCGTTTGCGCGACCGTATCGAGGCCAACCTCTCCGGGCTGATGGGGCCGAGTGTTGCGCAGGACATGGTCGAGACGTTTCTGCCGTACAAATCCGGCAGTGAGAACTACGTCACCGAGGACATCCACTTCATCGAAAGCCGCCTCGAGGATTACCACTCCCGCCTCACCGGCCTGGCGGCAGAACTCGACGCCCTGCGCCGTTATCACCGCCAGACCCTGCAAGAACTGCCGATGGGTGTGTGCTCCCTGGCCAAGGATCAGGAGATCCTGATGTGGAACAAGGCCATGGAAGAGCTGACCGGCATCGGCGCTCAGCGCGTCGTCGGGTCACGGCTCGAGACCATCGTCGATCCCTGGAAGCAGCTGCTGCTGGGTTTCATCAACGTTCCTGACGAACACTTGCACAAGCAGCGCCTGGGCCTCGACGGTCAGACTCGCTGGCTCAACCTGCACAAGGCGGCCATCGACGAGCCGCTCGCGCCGGGTAACAGCGGGCTGGTGATTCTGGTGGAAGACCTGACCGATACCCAGATGCTCGAGGACAAACTCGTGCACTCCGAGCGGCTTGCGAGCATTGGTCGACTGGCTGCCGGCGTTGCCCACGAAATCGGCAACCCGATCACCGGCATCGCCTGCCTGGCGCAGAACCTGCGCGAAGAACGCGAAGAAGACAGTGAGCTGACGGAAATCAGCAGCCAGATTATCGAACAGACCAAGCGCGTCTCCCGCATCGTGCAGTCACTGATGAGCTTCGCCCACGCCGGTGGACATCAACACGCCGACGAGCCCGTGTGCCTGGCGGAGGTGGCGCAGGATGCCATTGGTCTGCTGGCGCTGAACCGGCGCAATTTCGAAGTGCAGTTCTATAACCTCTGCAACCCCAACCACTGGGTGGACGGCGATCCACAACGTCTTGCACAGGTGTTGATCAATCTGCTGTCCAACGCCCGCGACGCATCACCCGCCGGCAGTGCAGTGCGCGTGAAAAGCGAGGCCTCCGAACACACGGTCGATCTGATCGTCGAAGACGAAGGCAGCGGCATTCCGAAAGCCATCATGGACCGCTTGTTCGAACCTTTCTTCACCACCAAGGATCCGGGCGAAGGAACAGGACTGGGCCTCGCGCTGGTCTATTCCATCGTTGAAGAGCATTATGGACAGATCACCATCGACAGCCCGGCTGACCCCGAGCACCAACGCGGAACCCGGATTAGGGTGACCTTACCGCGACATGTCGAAGCGACGTCCGCCGTGAACTGAGACCGTCGAGAGAACCGAATCAATGCCTCACATTTTGATCGTGGAAGACGAAACCATCATCCGCTCCGCCCTGCGTCGACTGTTGGAACGTAATCAGTACCAGGTCAGCGAAGCCGGATCCGTGCAGGAAGCTCAGGAACGTTTCAGCATCCCTTCGTTTGACCTGATCGTCAGCGATTTACGCCTGCCCGGCGCCCCCGGCACAGAGCTGATCAAGCTCGGCCAGGGCAAACCCGTGCTGATCATGACCAGTTACGCCAGCCTGCGCTCGGCCGTGGACTCGATGAAAATGGGCGCGGTGGATTACATCGCCAAACCCTTCGACCACGACGAAATGCTTCAGGCCGTTTCGCGCATCCTTCGCGATCGCCAGACGCTGCAAAGCATGCAGGCCGAACGCGCCGCCACCGCAAAAACTGCGACGGGCGACAAGTCCGGTCCGGACAACAGCAACGGCGAGATCGGCATCATCGGCTCGTGCCCGCCGATGCAGGACATGTACAGCAAGATCCGCAAAGTCGCGCCAACCGACTCCAACGTGCTGATTCAGGGCGAGTCCGGTACGGGCAAGGAACTGGTGGCCCGCGCGCTGCATAACTTGTCCCGTCGCGCCAAGGCCCCGATGATTTCGGTCAACTGCGCAGCGATTCCGGAATCCCTCATCGAATCCGAGCTGTTCGGCCACGAAAAAGGGGCGTTTACCGGTGCCAGTGCCGGTCGTGCCGGTCTCGTGGAAGCGGCGGATGGCGGCACGTTGTTTCTCGATGAAATCGGCGAACTCCCGCTTGAGGCGCAGGCCCGCCTGTTGCGCGTCCTGCAAGAAGGCGAAATTCGCCGGGTGGGCTCGGTGCAGTCGCAAAAAGTCGACGTCCGCCTGATCGCAGCGACTCACCGCGACCTAAAGAGCCTGGCCAAAGTGGGCCAGTTCCGCGAAGACTTGTACTACCGCCTGCACGTGATCGCGCTGAAACTGCCCGCGCTGCGTGAACGCGGGGCAGACGTCAATGAGATCGCCAATGCGTTCCTGGCGCGGCAGAGCCTCAAGGCCGGTCGTAACGACTTGCGTTTCGCGCCGGATGCCGAGCAAGCGATTAGACACTATTCGTGGCCCGGTAACGTGCGAGAGCTCGAGAACGCGGTCGAGCGCGCGGTAATTCTGTGTGAAAGCCCGAACATTTCTGCCGAGCTGCTGGGCATCGATATCGAGCTGAGCGACCTCGACGTCAACGAGTTCATCGGCCTTGCACCCCAGGCGTCAGGCTCGTCGAGCTCCACGGCTGGTGAGCCGACCGAGGACTTGTCGCTGGAGGACTATTTCCAGCACTTCGTTCTGGAGCATCAGGACCACATGACCGAAACCGAACTGGCGCGCAAGCTGGGCGTCAGCCGCAAGTGCCTGTGGGAGCGTCGCCAACGCCTGGGTATTCCGCGACGCAAGACCGGAGTGGCCAGCGAAACGTGAGCGCATCTTCGCGCAGGCTCTGGCACGCGGGTTACGCGCCATGTGAAAAAACTGTTACCTCATAAATGGTGACGTAACAAAACCGGGGCGTACGGTAACGAACCCCCGGTTTTTTTCCGCCCGCGCAAAATAGCGTCAATTTGCCACACCCTTGCATTCCGCGGCGTGTAGCCTGTTTTCCAAAAGTTGGCACAGCTACTGCTATATGTATTCGTACAAGAACAACAAAAATCAGTCACCCGAAACACCAACATAATAAAAACAAGACGAAACGACTCACGCATAACAAGAACAACACGGCGGAGGCGCAGCTAACTGATTCTTTTGGAGAGGCGTTGCATTTGGGACTTGTCCCGCAACCAGGCCGAGAACAACAAAAACTACCCTTAGGTAGAGCCTGAACTGGTTGGATCGATAGATCACTGCCGCACAGCGACCAAAGCAATCCGTTTGCTCTTGACTCCCGATTGGGAGGTTTCACAGGCGAAAGCCGTGAATTGGGCGGTCAACAACAATAAAAAGCCCATCAGACAATAAAAATAAGAGCACGCACTTTGGGGGAGCTTCGGCTCCCCCAGTAGCATCTGCAATAAACCCCGTCCTGCTCGCCCCCCCCCTTGCACCCATTGTGCAGTCCGCCCCCAGGTGCCTATCGAGCTGCCTCCTACACCATCCCTCGACTAAATGCTAGAATCCCCGCCCATCGTGCGGTCACTCTTCGAAATTGGCCGAATATTCCTTCAAACAGTGCCTCCCATGCTGAAGAAGCTGTTCCAGTCATTCCGTTCCCCACTGCGCAAGCCGCAGCAACATGTGCGCACAACGCCTGAAGTGCTCAGCGGTAGCCAGCATTCGTTGCAACGCAATCAATTCAGCCGCTATGCGGTGAATATCGTCGAGCGCCTGCAGACCGCCGGCTACCAGGCCTATCTGGTCGGTGGCTGTGTCCGCGACATGATGCTCGGCATCACGCCCAAGGATTTCGACGTCGCCACCAGTGCCACGCCCGAGCAAATCCGCGCCGAGTTTCGCAACGCCCGTATCATCGGCCGCCGCTTCAAGCTGGTTCATATCCACTTCGGCCGTGAAATCATTGAAGTCGCGACCTTCCGCGCCAATCACCCGATCGATGACGAAGACGAAGACAGCAACCAGTCTTCGCGCAACGAGAGCGGGCGCATTCTGCGTGACAACGTCTACGGCACCCTCGAAGACGACGCCCAGCGCCGGGACTTCACGATCAACGCCCTGTATTACGATCCAGTGACCGAGCGCGTCCTCGATTACGCAAACGGCGTACACGACATCCGCAATCGCCTGATTCGTCTGATCGGCGACCCTCAGCAGCGTTACAAGGAAGACCCGGTGCGCATGCTGCGGGCCGTGCGTTTCGCCGCCAAGCTGGATTTCGGCATCGAGAAGCACAGCGCCACGCCCATTCGCCCGCTGGCGCCGATGCTGCGCGACATCCCGTCTGCGCGTCTGTTTGAAGAAGTACTGAAGCTGTTCCTATCGGGTTATGCCGAGGCGACGTTCGAGATGCTGGTCGATCTCGAACTGTTCGAGCCGCTGTTCCCGGCCAGCTCCAAGGCCCTGGAATACAACCCGACTTACACCCACACGCTGATCAGCGAGGCGTTGGCCAACACCGATCTGCGCATCAAGCAGAACAAACCGGTCACACCGGCGTTCCTGTTCGCAGCCCTACTGTGGCCTGCCCTGCCCGCCCGCGTGCTGCGTCTGCAAGAGCGCGGCATGCCGCCGATCCCGGCCATGCAGGAAGCGGCTCACGAACTGATTACCGAACAGTGCCAGCGGATCGCGATCCCGAAACGCTTCACCATGCCGATCCGCGAGATCTGGGACATGCAGGAACGTCTGCCGCGCCGATCGGGCAAACGCGCCGACCTGCTGCTGGAAAACCCGCGCTTCCGTGCCGGCTACGACTTCCTGTTGCTGCGCGAATCCGCTGGCGAAGAAACCGACGGCCTGGGTGAATGGTGGACCGACTATCAGGACGCCAATGATTCCGGACGCCGCGACATGATTCGTGACCTGGGCAGCAAGCCCGACGCCACCGGCCAGGGTCCGCGCAAACGTCGTCGCAGCAGCAGCGGCAAGCGCAAACGCGCTGGCGTCGACGGGGCGGAATAACACCCGATGATCGAGCGCGTTTACGTCGGCCTGGGGAGCAACCTGGCCGACCCTGCCGAACAGTTGCGCGAAGCGATCAAGGCCATGGGCCTGATACCGCAGAGCAGCCTGGCAGGCGTTTCCTCTTTCTATGTCAGCGACTCGCTGTTGCCGGGTCAGCCGCGCTACACCAATGCGGTGGCTGCGCTCGACACCTCGCTCCCCCCATTGGCGCTGCTCGACGCCTTGCAAGGCATCGAAAACGATCAGGGCCGCGAGCGCCTCGAACGCTGGGGGCCGCGCACGCTGGACCTCGACATCCTGTTGTTCGGCGATCGCCTCATCGATGAGCCGCGACTGAAGGTGCCGCATTACCAGATGCAGGCGCGCGCGTTTGTGCTGTACCCACTGGCCGAGCTGGCACCGGGCATCACCCTCGCTGATGGCCGCGCGCTGAATGATTTGCTTGCCCAGTGCCCGTTCGAAGGCCTGGAACGATCGCCGAGCTGAAGCTGTTCTGCGGGCACGCTCAAACCGGTAACACCCGGAATTGACTTCCCGCCCCCTCCTCACGAAGATAAGCGTCCCAAAGCCGGACGACCGGCCAAAAGGCGCGGATCAGGCCGTTGCAAACATCGCAAAACGACGATGTGCCTGCCTCCCAAGATGAATCACGCGTTGCTCGCCGCAGTATTCACAGCGCCTGAATGAGGACTTTCCATGCCCGATATCACCGTTACGTCCCTGCTGGCTCTGAAGCAAAAAGGTGAAAAAATCACCATGCTGACCTGCTACGACGCGACTTTTGCCCACACCGCCAGCCAGGCCGGTGTGGAAGTGCTGCTGGTCGGCGACTCGCTGGGCATGGTTCTTCAGGGCCACGACAGCACACTGCCTGTCACCACCGCCGAGATGGCGTACCACGTGGCCGGTGTCAAACGCGGCAACCAGGGCGCGCTGATTCTGGTGGATCTGCCGTTCATGTCCTACGCCACTCCTGAGCAGACCTTCGCCAACAGCGCCACGCTGATGCAAGCGGGTGCGCACATGGTCAAGATCGAAGGCGCGGCGTGGCTTGCCGACTCGATCCGGCTGCTGGCCGAGCGCGGCGTTCCCGTCTGTGCACACATGGGCCTGACGCCTCAGGCGGTCAACGTGCTGGGCGGCTATAAAGTGCAGGGTCGGCTGGAGTCGCAGGCGCGGCAGATGCGGGCCGACGCGATTACCCTTGAGCAGGCCGGCGCCGCGATGATTCTGCTGGAATGCGTGCCGAGCGAGCTGGCCCAGGAAATCACCCACGCCGTGAAGATTCCGGTGATCGGGATTGGCGCCGGCAGCGCCACAGACGGTCAGGTGCTGGTGCTTCACGACATGCTCGGCCTGTCGATCACCGGCCGTGTGCCCAAGTTCGTGAAGAATTTCATGGCCGGTCAGCCGGACATCCAGTCGGCGATCGCCGCGTATGTCAGCGCGGTCAAAGACGTCAGCTTCCCCGCTCCAGAACACGGATTCTCGGCATGAACACAGTTAAAACCGTTCGTGAGTTGCGCGCGGTTGTCGCCCGCGCACGCAGCGAAGGCAAACGCATCGCCCTGGTGCCCACCATGGGCAACCTGCACAGCGGCCATATCGCGTTGGTCACCAAAGCCGTTCAACGCGCTGATTTCGTGATCGCCAGCATCTTCGTCAACCCGCTTCAGTTTGGCCCCAACGAAGACCTGGCGTCGTACCCGCGGACCCTGGCCGCCGATCAGGAGCAGTTGCTTCAGGCCGGGTGCCACCTGTTGTTCACACCGACGGTCGATGAAATGTACCCCCATGGCATGGCCGATCAGACCATCGTGCGCGTGCCGGTGGTGTCAGAAGGTCTGTGTGGCGGCAGCCGTCCTGGTCACTTCGACGGCGTTTCGACGGTGGTCAGTAAGCTATTCAACATGGTGCAGCCGGACATCGCGATTTTCGGTCAGAAGGATTTCCAGCAGCTGGCCGTCGTCAACGCACTGGTGCGTGACCTGAACATGCCCATTCAAATCATCGGCGAACCCACCGTGCGTGCCGCCGACGGCCTGGCCCTGTCGTCGCGCAATGGCTACCTGACTGAAGCCCAGCGCGCTGCAGCGCCTGCGTTGTACCGCGTCATCAAACAGATCGGCATGGCGTTGCAGAATGGCGAGCAGGATCACCAGCAGTTGATCGGCGAGGGTGTGAAAGCGCTCGAAGCAGCGGGCTTTCGTACTGATTACCTGGAGATTCGCAACGCGGTCAGCCTGCGCCCTGCGACCCCGGATGATCATGATCTGGTTGTGCTGGGCGCGGCGTTCATGGGCAAGACGCGCCTGATCGACAACCTGCATCTGGTCAAGGAATAACCTGCACACCCGGCTGAAGGACG
This sequence comes from Pseudomonas sp. AK106, assembly GCF_053903055.1. Classification (NCBI taxonomy): domain Bacteria; kingdom Pseudomonadati; phylum Pseudomonadota; class Gammaproteobacteria; order Pseudomonadales; family Pseudomonadaceae; genus Pseudomonas; species Pseudomonas sp. AK106. Next base: position 754,990 of record NZ_CP096426.1, on the reverse strand, counting down.
CGCCCGGTCATGTGTAAAGCAAAAGTCACGTGATCGGATGACCATCTGCGCCTATGCTCACTGCGCAAACCCGTTGTGGAGCGCAGGCCCTGGCCTTCGCAGGGCGCTGGTGATGAACTTAGCCAGACCCGCAATGCCATACCGATACAGTTCGTGTCAGACAAGCAACTCTACTCTGTGAGAAAAAGTACCGAGCAAAGGTAAAGCAAGGCGCAGACATCGGCGTTGCCTGGGACTAGTCTCTGATGCACCCACGAATTCATGTCCAATCCTGCTTTTCAGCGTCCAAAAGGCAGTTCAAGTACAAGGAAACCCGCAGCGATGGCGTACTACCGCACTCCTCATGACGTCACTACCCTGCCCGCCTGGCAGGCGCTCAAAGATCACCGCGAAGCGATGCAGAATTTCAGCATGCGCGAAGCGTTCAACGCCGACCCGAAGCGTTTTGACGAATTCACCCTCAGCAGTGCCGGTCTGTTTCTCGACTACTCGAAGAACCTGATCACCGCCGAGACCCGCCAGTTGCTGGTCAATCTGGCCAACGAAGTCGGCCTGAAAGAAGCCATCAAGGCGCAGTACGACGGCGAGCTGGTCAACGCTTCTGAAGGTCGCCCTGCACTGCACACCGCGCTGCGTCGTCCGGTGGGCGACAAGCTGCTGGTCAACGGCGTCAACGTGATGCCCGAAGTGCACAAGGTGCTGAATCAGATCACTGATCTGGTGGGGCGCATCCACGACGGTCTGTGGCGCGGTTACACCGAAAAGCCAATCACCGACGTGGTCAATATCGGCATCGGCGGCTCGTTCCTCGGTCCTGAGCTGGTGTCGGAAGCGCTGTTGTCCTACGCGCAGAAAGGCGTTCGCTGCCATTACCTGGCGAACATCGACGGCACCGAGCTGCACGAGCTGACCCAGAAGCTGCGCGCCGAAACCACGCTGTTCATCGTTTCGTCCAAGACCTTCACCACCCTCGAAACCCTGAAGAACGCCACCGCTGCCCGCGCCTGGTACCTCGCTCAGGGCGGGTCCGAAGCCGAGCTGTATCGCCACTTCATCGCGGTGTCGAGCAACAACGCCGCGGCGGTTGCGTTCGGGATTCGTGAAGAGAACATCTTCCCGATGTGGGACTGGGTTGGCGGCCGTTACTCGCTGTGGTCGGCCATCGGCCTGCCTATCGCGCTGGCGATCGGGATGTCCAACTTCAAGGAGCTGTTGTCCGGCGCCTACACCATGGATCAGCACTTCCAGAACGCCGAGTTCGAAGAGAACATGCCGGTGCTGCTGGGCTTGCTGGGTATCTGGTATGGCAATTTCTGGGACGCGCAAAGTCACGCGATCCTGCCGTACGACCATTACCTGCGCAACATCACCAAGCACCTGCAACAGCTGGACATGGAATCCAACGGCAAGAGCGTTCGCCAGGACGGCGTGCCGGTCAAAACCGACACAGGCCCGGTCATCTGGGGTGGCGTCGGCGCGAACGGTCAGCATGCATATCACCAGTTGCTGCACCAAGGCACCCAGATGATTCCTGCCGACTTCATCGTGCCGATCGTCAGCTTCAACCCGGTGTCTGACCACCATCAGTGGCTGTACGCCAACTGCCTGTCCCAGAGCCAGGCCTTGATGCAGGGTAAAACCCGCCCCGAAGCCGAAGCCGAACTGCGCGCCAAGGGCGTACCGGAAGAAGAAGTGCAGCGTGTCGCGCCGCACAAGGTCATTCCGGGCAACCGTCCGAGCAATACCATCGTCGTCGAGCGCATCAGCCCGCGCCGCCTGGGCGCACTGGTCGCGATGTACGAGCATAAAGTGTTCGTGCAAAGCGTGGTCTGGGGCACCAACGCCTTCGACCAATGGGGTGTCGAACTGGGCAAGGAGCTGGGCAAAGGCGTTTACAGCCGCCTTGTCGGCACCGACGAAACGGTCGCTGAAGACGCGTCGACCCAGGGCCTGATCAACTACTTCCGCGGTCGTCACCGCGGCTGATCTGCCGTCCTGTTACACCCTCGAAACCCGCTCCTTCGCAAGAGGCAGCGGGTTTTGTGCGTCCGGGTTTCAGTCTTGCAGTTCCGGTAGCGCTGTCGGGTCGAGCTGGATGGTGTGCTGCCGTGGATTGCGCTCACAAAGAAACAAGTCGTCTCGGGGACCGTCCTTGGGACCGACGTGACGCAGGTGCATCAACGAACCACACCAGGGACATTGCGCGGTCAGCCGATTGACCCGCAGGCGACCGCTCTGGCTCATTTCAAGGAAGTGCCGCGAGCCGAAGCAGTGATCGAATTTTCGCCGCCGCAATACCGCCGACATCACCACGGCCATGACCGCAACGATGAATGAAAACATGAACAATGTGGACCATGTGCTATGCCAGCCCAGCCCCGGCTGGAATAGGGTGAAGTACAGACCGATCAGGCTGGCCAGACCGGCGATGTAACCGAACACCGACACATTCCGGCTGTCGAGGCTGCGCCCGCCGAACGTCGGGTGACGCTCGATGTGCAGTTGTTCGGGAGTGAAGGTCGTGCGCTCACCGTTGTTGATATTCACATCGGCGCCACGAAAATCGCCGACGCCGACGTTCAGGCTGTTGTCGCCGCTTTGACTGCCATGGTTATCGTTGGACAAAAGGAGGCTCCTGAAGCATGACCGCTGGAATGGCCGGCGATTGTCCATGCATTCACTTTCAACAAAAATCAGCCGCTTCTCGGGTTTGCGTCAGAACCTGCGACACTTCTTGTCGTATGTTTCCGTAAGAAAAGTCCGCAGGCCGGCCACAGGATCGACCGGAAGCTTTGGAAGGCCGTGACTGCAAAATCCGGGCGACAAAGGGCTTAAATTATCATCGTCATTCATGCAACCATGCTCTCCCTTGATCCGGCTGCCCCGCTGTTTTCTTCACCTTTTCAAGCCCGGGCTCGCGCCGCGTCGCACACCATTGAGGATTCGCACCATGCAAGACGTCGTAATCGTTGCCGCTACCCGCACGGCTGTGGGCAGTTTCCAGGGTTCGCTGGCGAATGTCCCCGCAGTGGATCTCGGCGCTGCCGTCATCCGCCAACTGCTGGAGCAGACCGGTCTGGACGGCGCGCAGGTCGATGAGGTGATCATGGGTCAGGTGCTGACGGCGGGCGCCGGACAGAATCCTGCACGTCAGGCCGCGATCAAGGCGGGCTTGCCGTTCACGGTGCCGGCCATGACGCTGAACAAGGTCTGTGGCTCGGGCCTGAAGGCGCTGCATCTGGGGGCGCAGGCGATTCGCTGCGGCGACGCGGAAGTGATCATCGCCGGCGGCCAGGAAAACATGAGCCTGTCCAACTATGTGATGCCGGGCGCGCGAACCGGTCTGCGCATGGGCCACGCGACGATGGTCGACACGATGATCAGCGATGGCCTGTGGGATGCGTTCAACGATTACCACATGGGCATCACGGCCGAGAACCTGGCCGATCAATACGACATCAGCCGTGAGGCGCAAGATGCGTTTGCTGCGGCGTCCCAACAGAAAGCAACTGCCGCCATTGAAGCCGGGCGCTTCGTGGATGAGATCACCCCGATCCTGATTCCTCAGCGCAAGGGCGATCCGCTGTCTTTCAGCACCGACGAGCAGCCTCGTGCGGCGACCACTGTCGAATTACTGGGGAAGCTCAAGCCCGCGTTCAAAAAGGACGGCTCGGTCACGGCAGGCAATGCCTCGTCGCTGAATGACGGCGCGGCAGCGGTCATCCTGATGAGTGCCCGAAAAGCAGAAGAACTGGGCTTGCCGGTGCTGGCGCGGATTGCCGCTTACGCGAACGCCGGCGTCGATCCGGCGATCATGGGCATCGGCCCGGTGAGCGCAACCCGCCGCTGCCTGGACAAGGCGGGTTGGTCGCTGGAGGAGCTCGATCTGATCGAAGCCAACGAAGCCTTCGCGGCGCAGTCTTTGTCGGTTGGCAAGGAATTGGGCTGGGACATGAACAAGGTCAACGTCAACGGCGGCGCCATCGCCATCGGCCACCCGATCGGCGCGTCGGGCTGCCGCGTGCTGGTGACGCTGCTGCACGAAATGATCAAGCGCGACGCGAAGAAAGGCCTGGCGACGCTGTGCATTGGCGGCGGACAAGGCGTGGCGCTGGCGTTGGCGCGGTCTTAACAATCTGGGCAGTACGTGCGTAGGACCGGCTTCAGCCGGGAAGAGGCCGGTGTGAACGCCCTCAATTTTGCGGTGTGACGACTGACGCATTCCCGGCTAAAGCCGGTCCCACAAAAAGCACGCGCTCGGTCAGTAGGACCGGCTTCAGCCGGGAAGAGGCCGGTGTGAATGCCCTCAATTTTGCGGTGTGACGTCTGACGCATTCCCGGCTAAAGCCAGTCCCACTAAGAGAACGCGGTCAGTCAGTAGGACCGGCTTCAGCCGGGAAGAGACCGGTGTGAACGCCCTCAATTTTGCGGTGTGACGACTGACGCATTCCCGGCTAAAGCCGGTCCCACAAAAAGCACGCGCTCGGTCAGTAGGACCGGCTTCAGCCGGGAAGAGGCCGGTGTGAATACCCGCAGTTTTGCGGTGTGACGACTGACGCATTCCCGGCTAAAGCCAGTCCCAGAAAAAGCACGCGCTCGGTCAGTAGGACCGGCTTCAGCCGGGAAGAGGCCGGTGTGAACGCCCGCAGTTTTGCGGTGTGACGCCTGACGCCTTCCCGGCTAAAGCCAGTCCCACCAATAGAACGCGCTCGTTCAGTAGGGCCGGCTTCAGCCGGGAAGAGGCCGGTGTGAATACCTGCAGTTTTGCGGTGTGACGACTGACGCATTCCCGGCTAAAGCCAGTCCTACTAAACGCACGCGGTCAGTCAGTGGGACCGGCTTCAGCCGGGAAGAGGCCGGTGTGAACCCCCTCAGTTTGCGGTGTGACGCCTGCCCCATTCCCGGCTAAAGCCAGTCCCACTCAACGCACGCGCTCGGTCAGTAGGACGGGCTTCAGCCGGGAAGAGACCGGTGTGAACGCCCTCAATTTTGCGGTGTGACGACTGACGCATTCCCGGCTAAAGCCGGTCCCACAAAAAGCACGCGCTCGGTCAGTAGGACCGGCTTCAGCCGGGAAGAGGCCGGTGTGAATACCCGCAGTTTTGCGGTGTGACGACTGACGCATTCCCGGCTAAAGCCAGTCCCAGAAAAAGCACGCGCTCGGTCAGTAGGACCGGCTTCAGCCGGGAAGAGGCCGGTGTGAACGCCCGCAGTTTTGCGGTGTGACGCCTGACGCCTTCCCGGCTAAAGCCAGCCCCACTAAGAGAACGCGCTCAGTCAGTAGGACCGGCTTCAGCCGGGAAGAGGCCGGTGCGGACACCCTCACTGTTGCGGTGCAGCGAATGACGCCTTCCCGGCTGAAGCCGGTCCTACCGTGGGGGTCGACGCCAGTCTCCCGCTGCATACACGCGGTCAGTCAGTGGGGCCTGCGTCACATGCAAATCACTGCCAGCCAAACTTGCGTACGTAGAACCCCTTCACCGCCTGGGTCAGCGCCACGTAGGCGATCAGGATCAGCGGCAGGATGGCGAAGTACAGCGGTGGCAGCGCTTGCAGTTTGAAGTAGTGCGCCAGCGGGCCCATCGGCAGGAAGATGCCCACGGCCATGATGACACCGGTCATCACCATCAACGGCATCGCCGCACGGCTTTGCAGGAACGGGATTTTCGGTGTGCGGATCATGTGCACGATCAACGTTTGCGTCAGCAGGCCCACGACAAACCAGCCCGACTGAAACAGGGTCTGATGCTCAGGCGTGTTGGCGCCGAACACGTACCACATGACCGCGAACGTGGTGATGTCGAAGATCGAGCTGATCGGCCCGAAAAACAGCATGAAGCGTCCAACATCCGCAGGCTGCCAGCGCTGGGGTTTTTTCAGCAGTTCCTCATCGACGTTATCGAACGGGATGGCGATCTGGGAAATGTCGTACAGCAGGTTCTGCACCAGCAGGTGCATCGGCAGCATCGGTAGAAACGGGATGAACGCACTGGCGACCAGCACCGAGAACACGTTGCCGAAGTTGGAACTGGCCGTCATTTTGATGTACTTGAGCATGTTGGCGAAGGTCCGGCGCCCTTCCAGCACGCCCTCCTCCAGCACCATCAGGCTCTTCTCCAGCAGAATGATGTCCGCCGCTTCCTTGGCGATGTCCACCGCGGTGTCCACGGAAATACCGATGTCGGCGGTGCGCAGCGCAGGCGCGTCGTTGATGCCGTCGCCCATGAAACCCACCACGTGCCCGTTGGCCTTGAGCAGCCGCACGATGCGCTCCTTGTGGGAAGGCGTCAGCTTGGCGAACACGTTGGTGGTCTCGACCGCGACCGCCAGTTCGGCATCGCTCATCCGCTCGATATCACCCCCCATCAGCAGGCCCTGACGCTCCAGCCCGACTTCGCGGCAGATCTTCGCGGTGACGCGTTCGTTGTCGCCGGTCAGCACTTTCACCGCCACGCCATGCTCGGCCAACGCTTTAAGCGCCGGCGCCGTGCTTTCCTTCGGCGGATCGAGAAACGCCACATAACCGATCAGGGTCAGGTCGCTCTCGTCAGCCAGGCCGTAGGTGTCGCGGCCTGCCTCCATAGGACGCGCCGCCACCGCCACAACGCGCAGACCTTCTTCGTTGAACGCGGCGGTGACGCTCAGAATGCGCTCGAGCAGCTCAGGCGTCAGCGCTTCTTCGGCATCGCCATGACGTACGCGGTTGCACACGCTCAGCACTTCTTCCAGCGCGCCTTTGCAGATCAGCAGATGCGGCTCGTGCTGCTGTTGCACCACCACCGACATGCGCCGGCGATTGAAGTCGAACGGGACCTCATCAACCTTGCTGAACGCGGTGCCGACTTGCAGCTCGCGGTGAATCTCGACGTGCTCCAGCACCGCGACGTCCAGCAGGTTTTTCAGGCCGGTCTGGTAGTAGCTGTTGAGGTAGGCCATTTCCAGAACGTCGTCGGACTCATCGCCCCATACGTCGACATGGCGTGCGAGAAAAATCTTGTCCTGGGTCAGCGTGCCGGTCTTGTCGGTGCACAGCACGTCCATGGCGCCGAAGTTCTGGATCGCGTCGAGACGTTTGACGATGACTTTTTTGCGCGACAGAAACACCGCGCCCTTGGCCAGCGTCGAGGTGACGATCATCGGCAGCATTTCCGGGGTCAGGCCGACCGCGATGGACAGCGCGAACAGCAACGCTTCCATCCAGTCGCCCTTGGTGAAGCCATTGATGAACAACACCAGCGGCGCCATCACGAACATGAAGCGGATCAGCAGCCAGCTGACTTTATTGACCCCGGCCTGAAACGAGGTCGGCGCACGATCGGTGGCGCTGACCCGTTGCGCCAGCGCGCCGAAATAGGTGTGGTTGCCGGTGGCCAGGATGACACCCGTCGCCGCGCCGGACACCACGTTGGTGCCCATGAACAGAATGTTTTCCAGGTCCAGCGGGTTGCCCGTATCGACGCCCTGACGCCGCGCGAATTTCTCCACCGGCATGGATTCGCCGGTCATCGCGGCTTGGCTGACGAACAGGTCCTTGGCGCTGAGCACGCGGCAGTCCGCAGGGATCATGTCGCCGGCAGACAGCACGATGAGGTCGCCCGGTACCAGTTGCTTGATCGGCAGCTCAATGCGTTTTTGCTTTGCGTTATCGGCAGCGTCGAACGAGCTGTCGGCGCGGCGCATTACCGTCGCGGTGTTGCTGACCATTGCCTTGAGCGCGTCGGCGGCCTGATTGGAACGCGCCTCCTGCCAGAAACGCAGCAGCGTGGAGAGCACGACCATGGAGAAAATCACCGTGGCGGCTTTCATGTCTTCGGTCAGCCACGAGATGAACGCCAGCAGGGTCAGCAGCAGGTTGAACGGATTTCGATAGCAGTGCCACAAATGCACCCACCATGGCAGCGGCTGTTCGTGCTCGACTTCGTTGAGGCCGTGTTGCTCGCGCAGTTCGTGCGCTTCGGTTTCGGTGAGACCGTCGGCGTGGCTGCTCAGGCGTGCGAGCAATTCAGGCACATCGCTGCTGGCGCCGCGGGTCAGGGTCTGCGCGAGGGTGGGCGGCACTTCGCGGCTGACGGTGGCGTCGGTCACGCTGTCGAGCGTCGCCAGCCGACGGAAGTGCCGGCCGAGTTTGCGGGTGCGGACGAAGTCTGCGAGGAATTCTTTCAGGAGGGTGTACTTCATGGTTGTGTCCCCTGGACTGAAGGCTGCTGGAGCTGAAAGCACAGGAACCTTGAGCGGGTACGGCACGCCTCAGGCGGCGCGCTCGTTCATGAGCAGGCACCGCAGGCTGGCCCGCGCAGCAAAAGCCACGCGCGTCCGATGCGCAGACGAACGACAGACGCGTCGGTCATCACGCAGGATTGGGCGTCAGGGAAAGGACAGGGAAGCGGGCTCTGAGCAGAGTCCGCGGGCCACCGCCGCTTCTCACGTTGTCGGCGAGATAGCGGCAGTGAAAAGACTGCGCGTTATCGTGCCGAGGATTGGCCGGTCGTTATCACCGGCTGACGTCTGTCACTCGAACAAGTACCCACTGTGGGTCTCCGCATTGGTTGAAAACGGGCGAAGCATACGCCCGGGTTGTATGAGAGTAAATCGCCAGCATGGAGGGTGTGGGGGTTAATGCGGATGTCTTCAGGGGAGGTTCAGGAACCGGGGGATGACGCCCCTTGTAGGAGTGAGCTTGCTCGCACATGCGTCATATCTGAGACCCAAAGGTTGAACTGATTCACCTCAGTTTCTGTAGGAGTGAGCTTGCTCGCGATGGCGTTATGTCTGCGAAGAGGATGTCGTCTGACACGCCGCTATCGCGAGCAAGCTCACTCCTACAGTGGTTTGCGGCGAGGGCAGTGCGAAAGTCCGTAGAAGCTTGCTGGCGAACAGGCGGCAACACCGGCATTGGCCTTGCTGATAAACTCGCACGCCCTCATTCCTGCCCCAAGGCCGAGCATGTCCTCGTTGAATCAGGCGCTCAGCGTCGCCCTCGATAATCGTCAATCCCTGCTGGCGGAACTGCACGCCCAAGGCACCGATTGTTATCGCCTGTTCCACGGCAGTCAGGAAGGCGCGAGCGGGCTGACCGTCGATCGTTACGGCCCGCAATTGCTGGTGCAGAGTTTCCACAACAGCCTGGATCTCGACTCGCTGCTGGCGCTGCAGGCCACCGTCAATGGGCGGCTGGGCCTGGAACTGATGCTGGTTTATAACGACCGCTCCCAGGGCAACTCGCGGGTCGACCGGTCAGACCCGATCTACAAAGCCGACGACGCTGCGCTGGCCGATCTGGTCGGCCATGAGTGGGGCCTGAATTACCGGGTGCGCGGTCGTCATGCCGGGCAGGATCCACTGCTGTTTCTAGACCTGCGCAACGCCCGCGGCTGGGTCAAGCAACATGCCGCCGGCAAGAGCGTGCTCAATCTGTTCGCCTACACCTGCGGCGTCGGCCTGAGCGCAGCGGCGGGTGGCGCGCGCGAGGTGTGCAACCTGGATTTCGCCGAGGGCAATCTGGCCGTCGGGCGCGAGAACGGCCTGCTCAATCCGCAGCTGCCGGCCATGCAGTTCGTCCAGTCCGATTACTTCCCGGCCATTCGCCAATTGGCCGGACTGCCCATCGCTTCCCGTCGCGGCCACAAGCTGCCGAGTTACGTGCGCCTCGAGCAACGCCGATATGATCTGGTCTTGCTGGATCCGCCGGCCTGGGCCAAGAGCGCGTTCGGCACCGTCGATCTGCTGCGTGATTACCAGAGCCTGCTCAAACCCGCGCTGCTGACCACCGCCGAAGACGGCGTGCTGATCTGCTGCAACAACCTGGCGAAGGTCAGCCTCGACGATTGGCGCGAGCAGGTGGTGCGTTGCGCCAGCAAAATCGGCCGGCCCGTGCGCGACTGCCAGGTGCTGACCCCGGGCGCCGACTTTCCGTCACAGGACCAACAGCCCCCGCTCAAGACATTGATCTTGCAGCTGTGATGCTCAAACAGGCCTAAGGAAATTTCCCACAAGGATTGAAGCGACTGGATTCGGAACCAGATTGGCGTGCCATACTCCAAGGACCTCCCATCGAGAGAGTCGGCGACCTACATGCCCAAAGGATTGAAACGCGCCATCGGCGCCCTGCTGGCCGTCTTCGCCATTTACAGCGTGCTGGGGTTTCTGATCCTGCCCGGCGTTGCATTGCGAATCATCAATCAACAGCTGGCCAATTACGCCACGGTGCCGGCCAGGCTGGACCGTCTCGAACTCAATCCCTACAGCCTGGAAGTCACCCTCTGGGGCCTGAACATCGGGGCGCCGGGCAAGGAGCAAATCGGTTTCGCGCGGCTTTACGCGAACCTGCAAATCGACAGCCTCTGGACCAAAGCCCTGCACCTCAAGGCCGTCGAGCTCGATAAACCCAAGACCGAGTTGCTGTTCGCCAAAGACGGCACGCTCAATCTGGCCGGGCTGTTCAAGCTGCCGGCCAGCGAACCTGCTAAACCTGACGAACCCCCGAGCAAACCGTTCCCGCTGCGCATCGGCGAGATCAAGCTGGCCGACGGCTACGTGCATTTCCAGGACATGCGCCCCAGCGAGCCCATCGAGTTTCTCTACGACGCGCTGAATTTCGAGCTGAAAAACCTCAGCACGCTGCCGGAAGACAACGCCGACATGACCCTGGTCGCCGCGGGGCCTAACGGCGGTCAGATCGACTGGGTCGGGCGTATCAGCCTTGTGCCCCTCTCGTCCGAAGGCACGCTAAAAGTCACCGACGGCAAGATGGAAGTCTGGTGGCCCTACGTGCGCGACGCGCTGCCGCTGGTCCTCAAAGACGGCGTCCTCAATTTCAACACCCATTACACACTCAGTCTGGCGAAGGAAACCGAGCTGCTGCTGGACAAGACATCCCTGAGTGTTGCGCCCTTCGCCATCGATGCCCCGGACGGCAGACCGCTGGCGCGCCTGAAAAAACTGAGCGTGAGCGACACGTCAATCGATCTGGCCAAGCAGTTGGTGTCGGTCGGCAAGATTCGCAGCGAAGGCCTGGAAACCTGGGCGACGCGGGAGTCTGACGGCGAGCTGGACTGGCAGAAGCTGTTCGCCAGCCAGCCGTCCAAAGCACAAGCCAAGAAAGTCGAGGCTGAAAAACAGCAGCCCGCGACCGCCACCGGCGCAGAAACCACGGCCAGCGCAAAAACGGCGGCGCCAAGCAAACCTTGGCAGGTGTTGCTGCGGGATACGCAGCTGCGCGACTACCGGATTCATCTTGCCGACAAGGTCCCGAAAGAGCCTGTGGCGATTGATGTCGGCCCGCTGAACCTGGACCTGACCGGCTTCGACAGCCTCAACAAGTCACCCTTCAAGCTCAAGCTCGACACTGGTGTGGGCAAGCAAGGCAAGCTGACCGCCGAGGGCGAGGTGAATCTTGCGCCGGTTCGCGCCAATCTCAATGTCACTACGCGCGACATCGACCTGCGAGTCGCGCAGTCCTACGTCACGCCGTTCATTCGCCTGGAAGTGCGCAGCGGCATGCTCAACAGCGATCTGGCCGTGGACCTGAAAAGCACCGAGCCCTTTGCGCTGCGCATCACCGGCAAGGCGCAGGTTGACCAGTTGCATACCCTCGACACCCTCAAGTCGCGGGACTTCGTGAAGTGGCAGCGGTTGAACGTCGACGGGCTGAATTTCCAGCTGGGCGATAGCCTGACCATCGCTTCGATTAATGTCGACCAGCCGTATGCGCGCTTCGTGATCGCTGACGATCGCTCGACCAACATTGACGACCTGCTGATTCCGCAGCCTGCAGATAAGGCGCCTGCCGCGCCGAAAGCCAAAGCCGCCAGCAGCGAAAAGCCGATGGGCATTCGCATTGGCGAGGTGAACATCACCAACGGCTCGGCCAACTTCGCCGACTTTAGCCTGACGCCGAACTTCGCCACGGCCGTTCAGCAACTCAACGGCAAAATCGGCACGCTGGATAACCGCCAGGACAAACCCGCGACGGTGAATATCAACGGTAAGGTTGATCGCTATGCGCCGGTGACCATCAAGGGCGCGCTGAACCCGTTCAACCCGATGGCGAGTCTGGACATCGCGACCAGCTTCAAGCGCGTGGAGCTGACCACGTTGACGCCCTACTCCGGCAAATTCGCCGGTTATCGCATTCGCAAGGGGCGTCTGAATCTGGATCTCCACTACCTGATTACCAAGGGCCAGCTCAAGGCTGAGAACAAGGTGGTGGTCGAGCAGCTGCAATTGGGTGAGAAGGTGGACAGCCCGGACGCGGTGAATCTGCCGCTGAAACTGGCGATTGCCCTGCTCAAGGATACCGATGGCAAGATTTCCATCGAGTTGCCGGTAACGGGCGATCTCAACAATCCGCAGTTCAGCGTGATGCCGATCGTCTGGCAGACCCTGCGCAATCTGGTGGTGAAGGCAGCGGCGGCGCCGTTCAAATTCATCGGTGGATTGATCAGCGGCGGTGGCGGATCGGAGGACCTGGGCACGGTGTCCTTCGCGCCAGGGGCTGAGGAGCTGAGCCCTGAGGCGATGGCTTCGCTGGACAAGCTGGCGGCAGCCTTGAAAGCCCGGCCAGCGTTGCGTCTTGAGATTGAAGGCACCAGCGCTGAAGCCAGCGACGGCCCGTTGATTGCCCAGCAACGACTGGAGCGTGAATACCAGAGCACGTACTACAAGATTCTCCAGCGCCGAGGCGACAAGGTGCCTGCGCAGCCGAGTGATCTGACGGTACCTGCGGATGAGAAGGCGCCGATGCTTGACGGTATTTATCGCACGCGCCTGAAACAGCAGCCGCCGGCCGAGTGGGTGAATCTGGGCAAGGAAGAGCGTCAGAACAAGCTGCGCGAGGCGGTGCTCAAATCCTGGAGTTCGAGCGCGCTGCTGCTGCGTCAGCTCGGCCAGGCGCGGGCCGGAAGCATCAAGGACTACCTGGTCGACAAGGGCCAACTGGCAGACGAGCGGGTGTATTTCATCGACACCACCCTTGGCAAGCCAGAAAAAGACGGCCGCGTCATCAGCCCCCTGCACCTCGACAGCGAGTAATGATTTTGAAGAATGCGATAACGAGGATGGCGGTGATGCTCGGTATGACGGCGCTGCTTGGCATTGCCCAGGCAGACACATTGCGCTGTGGCAGCCAGCTGATCAGCGTCGGCGACCGGATGTTTGAAGTGCAGCAGAAATGCGGCCAGCCGGTCAGCCAGGACATCATCGGCTATAAGGAAACCGTCAATCACTACCGCCAGGTGGATCAGGTGCAAGTCCAGGAATGGATCTACGGCCCGAGCAACGGGATGTACCAGTATTTGCGGTTCGAAGGCGGGCGATTGGTGAGGATCGATAGCAAACGCGGAAGGTGATGGCTGCGGAAGATTTATTGTAGGACCGGCTTTAGCCGGGAAGAGGCCAGTATGAACACCACACATCTGCGGTGTGACACCCGACGCTTTCCCGGCTAAAGCCGGTGCTACAAAGGTGAGCCTGCCGCACTAGCAGGCGCGCCGCAGTTTTATAGTAGGACCGGCTTTAGCCGGGAAGAGGCCAGTGTGAACACCACACATCTGCGGTGTGACACCCGACGCTTTCCCGGCTGAAGCCGGTCCTACAGGGGAAGAGGCCCGCGTGAACACCCTACATTTGCGGTGTCACGCTTGACGCTTTCCCGGCTGAAGCCGGTCCTACAACGAGCGGGGCCAGTCCCACAGCCGTCAACCATCTACCATCAACGCTCGTGCAATGCCTCGGCGCGGGCTTTGAGGACGGGTTTGAGCATGTAGCTCAGGATGGTTTTCTTGCCGGTGATGATGTCCACCGAGGCGACCATGCCAGGGATGATCAGCAGCGGGTGCTCATCGGTGCCGAGGTGGCTGCGGTCGGTGCGCAGTTTGATCACGTAGAAGGTGTTCTTCTTCTCTTCGTCCTGAATGGTGTCAGCACCGATCTGTTCCAGCTTGCCTTTCAGCCCGCCATAAATCGTGTAGTCATACGCGGTGAACTTGATCATCGCCTCCTGACCCGGGTGCAGGAAGGCAATGTCTTGCGGGCGAATGCGCGCTTCCACCAACAGCGTGTCATCCAGCGGCACAACTTCGGCGATGTCGCTGCCCGGCTGAATGACGCCGCCAACGGTGTTGACCAGCATCTGCTTGACCACGCCGCGCACCGGCGATGTCACCATCGTGCGGTTGACGCGGTCTTCAAGGCCCTTGGCCGTCGACTGCGCTTTGGAAAGGTTGGTGCGCGCTTCATTCAGTTGCGTCAGCGCGTCGCTGCGGAATTTGCCACGGGTTTCATCGATCTTGCGCTGCACTTCGGCAATCGCCGCCTGTGCGCGAGGGATCGCCAGCGTGGTGCCGTCCAGCTGACCACGGGTTTCCACCTCGGATCGTTTCAGCCGAAGGATGTCCACCGGCGACACCGCGCCCTGTGACACCAACGGCTCGGACATGCCGATCTCCTGTCGCAACAGGCCGAGGCTGCTGCGGTACTGCTCCTGCTTGGAAGCAAATTCGCGCAATTCCTGCTGGCGTTGAATCAGCTGCTGCTGCAAACCACCGACCTCATCGACCAACTGCTGACGGCGGCTCTTGTACAGCGATTCTTCATTGGACGCCTGATTCGGCACCAACTTGCGCGCTTCGGCGCTGATGTTCAGTGGCCGATCGTCGACCTCGGCGCTCAGGCGCTCGACGCGCAACTGCATCGCCAGACGATCCGCTTCAGTCTCACCCACGTTGGAGGCAAAGCGAGTGTCGTCGAGACGAATCAGCGGGGCGCCGGCGTCGACAATCTGGCCGTCGTGGGCATAGATCTGCGCGACGATGCCGCCTTCCAGGTTCTGGATTTTCTGGATCTTGGTCGACGGAATGGCCTTGCCCTCGCCCTTCGTCACTTCATCGATCACGGCGTAGTTAGCCCACACCAGCAAGAAAACGAAGAACAGGATCACGGCCCAAATGGTCAGCCGCACGATGCGCGGGGCGTCGTCGACCAGTGCCTTTTTGACTTCCGGCAGCGCCTGGCCTTCAAGAGAAGGCGAGCCTTTGAAATAGCCGAAAATGCCGCCACCGGAGTTTTGACCTGACTTAAGCAACACTGATCTGCCCCTTCTTCAACGCTTCCATAACGGCGGCTTTCGGGCCGTCGGCCACGATCTGGCCGCGGTCGATGACCACCAGGCGATCAACCAGGCTGAGCAACGAAGCTCGGTGTGTCACAAGAATCACGGTCTTTTTCTCGATAACGCCATGCAGGCGCTGCTTCAAACGTTCTTCGCCGGTGTTGTCCATGGCGCTGGTGGGTTCGTCGAGCAACAGGATCGGCGGATCGAGCAACAAGGCCCGCGCCAGCGCAACGTTCTGCCGTTGACCACCGGACAGGTTCTGCCCGCGCTCGCCCACCTGCAACTCATAGCCCTGGGGATGCAGGCTGGCGAATTCATGCACGCCGGCCAGTTCAGCGGCCTGCAGCACCATCTCGTCGTCGACGTAACGCGCGCCGGAAATCAGATTGTCCCGCAGCGTGCCTGATAACAGTTGAATGTCCTGGGCCACGTAGCCGATGTTGTGGCGCACTTCGCTGACGTCGATCTGACGAATGTCGACGCCATCCACCAGCAGCGAGCCTTCGTCTGGCTGATACAGACCCACCAGCAGTTTGGCCAGAGAGCTTTTCCCCGAACCGCTGCGGCCGATGATGCCGACCTTCTCGCCCGGGCGGATCACCAGATTGATGTTGCGCAGGGCCAGGTTCTGTTGATTCGGGTACGTGAACTCCAGATTGCGGAATTCCATGGCGCCCTGCAGGACCTGACGGCTGAGCGGACGCTCGTCGAAGTTGCGTTCCTGGGGCAGCTCCATCATCTGATCGACCGAGACCATGGTGACTTTCGCTTGCTGATAACGGGTCAGCAGGCCGGACAATTGCGCCAAGGGGCCTAAAGCACGACCGCTGAGCATGTAGCACGCCACCAGGCCGCCCATGCTGAGGACGCCGTCCATGATCATGTAGACGCCGAAACAGATCATCGCCACGCCCGCCAGTTGCTGGATCAGCAGGGTGATGTTCATGGCGAGACCGGAAAGCACTTTGACGCGCAATTCCAGGCGGCTGAGCGTGCCGATGGTGTGTTCCCACTGGTACTGACGCTCGCTTTCGGCGTTGTTGACCTTCACGGCGTCGAGGCCGGCGAGGGTTTCAATCAGGCTCGACTGACGCTCGGCCCCCAGCGCCATGGTGCGTTCAAGGGTGGAGGTCAGCGGTTTTTGCAGGAAGTGGCCGATGCCCAGCGCCAGCGGGAAGGCAATGATCGGAATCCACACCAGATGCCCGCCCAGCAGCGCGATCACCAACAGGATGATCAGCGTGAACGGCAGGTCAATGAGGCTGGTCAGGGTCAGCGACGTGAGGAAGTCACGCATGCCCTGAAACTCATGGATGTTCTGGGCGTAGCTGCCGACCCGCGCCGGGCGAAACTTCATCGCCATGCCGACGATACGCTCGAACAGCGTGGCGGAAATGATCAGGTCGGTTTTCTTGCCGGCCAGGTCCAGGCACAGACTGCGCAGGCCCTTGAGCAAAAGATCAAACAGGAACGCGCCACAGATGCCGGTCGCCAGCACCCACAATGTTGCGGTGGCCTGGTTGGGCACGACACGGTCGTAGACATTCATGACAAAAAGAGGGGTAGCCAGCGCGATCAGGTTGATCACGAAGCTGGCAGCGATCGCGTCGACGTAAAGCCAGCGAGACAGCTTGAGGGTGTCCTTGAACCAGGAACGAGCGCGCGGGATGAGCGAGCCCTGGGTGACGTCAAATTTATGTTGCGGCTGTGCGAAAAACACCCGACCGCTGTAATCCTGAGCCAGCGCTTCGGTTTCGATCAGCACTTCGCCGCCGTTGCTTTCGCTGATCAGCAGGCGGGCAGACTCGCCCTCCCAACCGAGCAGAACGGCAGAGCGCCCTTCCTTCAGCAGCAGCAAGGCGGGCAATGCGATCTCGGGAATCTGGGTGAGTTTGCGTTGCAGCAAACGCCCCTGCAAACCTGCCCGGGCTGCGGCGCGAGGCAGCAAATCCGGGCTCAAGCGTTGGTCGGGCAATGGCAGACCGGTGGTCAGCATGGCCCGGCTCGCCGGTTTGTGATGCAGGGCACAGAGTGTCAGCAGCCCGTCGAGTAACGGATCGTCGTGCTGGCTGCGTGGATCATGACCTAATTGAGCCGAAGGTAATTCCAAGTCCACGCTGACACTCTCTTTCTTAACAGTTAAAAGAAGCTGACCCCGTCAAGAATCAGTTCATGCCCGGCAGCTGAACGGTCGGTTTCACATCGTTCTGCACAACCGATGCCATCGGCGCGACGACGCCCTGGCTTTTCAGCAGCGTGCCCATGTCCGCCTTGATGCGGTATTGGGTGTACATCTGCAGGTTTTTCAGCTGCATCAGACGCTGTTGCGCGGTGAACAACTCGTTCTCGCTGTCGAGAAGGTCGAGCAGGGTACGCTCTCCCAGACTGAATTGCTGCTGGTACGAGGTACGCACGCTGTTGGCACGCTCGACGTACTGCTGAGCGATCGGCAGCTGGGCGTTGGCGTTGTTGTAGGCGTTCCAGGCCAGGCCCAGTTCTTCGTTCAACTGACGCAGCGCGTTGTTGCGGATATCCAGGGCCTGGCTCGACAGGTACGACTTCGACTGCAGGTCAGCCTTGTTGCTGCCACCGGCGTACAGGTTGAAGCGCATGCGCACCATGGCTTCCCAGCCATTGTTGTGGCCTTCGTCGCCGCCAATGTTGTTATCGGCATTGCGGCCCAGTTCCGCATCGAAACGCGGGTAGTAATTGGACTGCGCCGAGGTGTACTGCTTTTCAGCGGCCACGATGTCGGATTCGGCCGAGCGCAGCACCGGGCTGTTCTCCAGCATCTGGCGACGGGCTTCGTTCAGATCGGCAGGCATCATCGCGAACGGCGACGGCGCTTCAAGTTGGTCAGCTTCCAGACCAACGGCACTCAAGTAATTGGTTTGGGCGTCGGCCAGATTGGTTTGTTCGGTGATCAGGTTGTTGCGGGCTTGTGCCAGACGGGCATCGGCCTGGTCCATATCGGCCATACGCCCCACGCCGCGGGAAGTGCGCAGTTTGATTTGGTCGTAAATACGTTCGTGACTCTTCAGGTTCTCTTCGGCCAGCCGAACCATTTCACGTTGAGTCAAAACATCCAGATAGACCTGCGCAACTGTCAACGCCGTACGTTCGGTTGTATTTAGCAGCGAGTATGCCCGGGAATTGGCGGTGGCTTGTTGACGCGCAACTTCGTTACTTGTTGCGTAGCCGTCAAACAGCATTTGCTGAAGACGGATTTGCGCTTCGCCGCGGTCCAGCGTCTGGTAGTCGTGACGACCGGTCGAGGCACGGGTGCTTGGCGTATCGGAACCGGCCCGGCCGTAGCCCGCCGTGACATCGACACGCGGCAGGTAGCCGCCTCGTGCAGCGCGCAGCGCATAGTCCTGGGCGATACGGGCATTAATGCCGGCCTGCACCTCGGGATGCTCGTCCATGGCTTTCTGCATGGCGGACTGTAGCGTCTGGGCCTGAACGAAACCGGCACAAAGGATAAGGGGTACAGCAGTGAAGAGGTGCTTACGCATTTTGGTGGTTTCCCGAGAACGTACTTGTTCAAAATGCAGCAATACACACTGCCGCATCGTAAAAATGGCCATTGAAGTGATCGTTTCGAGAGTGTTCTGAAGGGCGCTTGCGATCACACTGCAGAAATACGCGATCTCATCAAATATCAATGTGACATTACGGAAGCGATTGTTTAGGATGTCGCCGAATAGGTCAATACTTTGGCAGAAAGTTAATTCCTGTGCCGACCTGCTGTTAATAAATTGGCGCCAGATTACGTGCAACTTAATTAGTTCCCTAAGTTGTTATCTGGCGCCGGAACAAATGCGAATCTTTACGTATTCCAGTAATGAAGCGGCGTTAGTTAAGGCCGGTCGGCATGATGGATACCAACTGAACGGTAATTTCGGAGAGTCACCCCCATGAGCAGTGTTGTTGCCATCGTCAAAAGCATTGTTGGCCAGGTCGTCGCAGTTTCCCCGGAAGGGATTCGTCGTGTGCTCATTGAGGGTGACCGGTTGTTCACCGGCGAGCAGGTTCTGACAGGCCCGGGAGGCGCAGTCACGCTGCAGCTTGCCGATGGCCGTCAGCTGGACATCGGCCGTGACAGCCAGTGGAGCGCAGACGCACCGGCTTCTACGACCAACCTTGCCGAAGCCACCGCGCAAGCCGCACCGTCCGTTGCGGAATTGCAGCAGGCGATCGCGGCCGGCGCGGACCCGACCAAAGACCTCGAAGCCACTGCGGCAGGTCCGCAAGCGGCGCCAGGTGATGGCGGCAACGCAGGCGGCGGCCACAGCGTGGTGATGCTCACCGAGACCGCGGGCGAAGTGAATCCGACCATCGGCTTCCCGACCAACGGCCTGGCGGCAACCGCTGTGCCCCCTCCTACCCTGAGTAACGGTCTGGCGATCGACAACGGCAATGGCAACGGCACCCCCGCCGCGCCGCAGCCTGCCGGCACCCTGACACTGACCGCTACTCAGACGCTGACCGAAGCCGGCGGCGCGCTGGTGTACACAGCAAACGTCACTCAGGCGCCGACTTCGGACCTGACAGTCACCCTGTCCAATGGGGCGACCATTGTGATTCGTGGCGGCGACACGTCGGGCTCGACCACTGTTCAAGTGGCTGACACCAATACGCCGTACATCGACCCTTCAGTTATCAGCACGACCATCACTGGCACAACGGGCGGTGGCGGCCTGATCGTGACGACCGATCCGACGCCGGCGGTGACCACCATCACCGACACCATCGACACCACTTTTGCCAGCATCACCGGCACTCAGTCGGTGATTGAAGGCCAGGCCGCCACGTACACCATTACGCTGAGCAACCCGGCGCAGACCGAAGTCACGATCAACCTGACCTACAGCGGCACCGCTACCGACGGCAGCGACTACACGCAAGTGGTCAGCGTGAAGATCCCTGCCAACAGCAGCAGCGTCACCTTCGACCTGAACACCCTGAATGACACGATCCCGGAAGGCGTTGAAAACGTCACCGTGGCGATCGGCGCCATCAGCGGCGGCAACTTCGAGAACGTCGCTGTCAGCCCGACCAATGGCAGCGTCACCACCACCATCATCGACAACGACGCTCTGCCGGTTGTCGATCCCAATGGCGGCGCCAACGGCACCAACAGCGAAACCACCTTCACCGAAGGCCAGGCTGGCGTTTCGATCGCCGACCAGTTGACCGTCACCGACGCCGACAGCCCGACGCTGCAAGGCGCGAAAGTCACCCTGACCAACCCTCAGGACGCCGACACTCTAGTAGTCGGCAGCCCGAACGCGAACATCGCGGTCAGCACCGCCACCGTCAACGGCCAGATCGTATTGACCCTGACCGGCGCCGCCACCGCAGCCGAATACGAAGCCGTGATCAAGTCGATCACCTTCCAGAACAGCAGCGAAGACCCGAGCGTTGCCGATCGCACCATCACTGTGACCGTCAATGACGGCCAGAACGACTCCGCACCGGCCACCAGCATCGTGCACGTCGTCGCCGTCAACGACGCCCCGACCGTGTCCTTCACCAGCACCGATTACGTCGAAAACGGCGCGCCTCAGGCACTGGTCAACAACCTGCAGATCGGCGACGTCGACGGCGGTCAGTTGAGCGGCGCGAAGATCACCGTGACCGGCGTTCAGGCCGAAGACCTGATCGCATCGCCGTCCTTCCAGGGTGGCAACAGTGGCACGACGGCTTCGGGCATCAGCTACACGCTGGGCAACGACGCCAACGGTAACGTCGTCATTCAGTTGAACGGCAACGCCTCGATCGCTGACTACACCACGCTGATCAACTCGATCACCTACGCCAACAGCAGTGACGCGCCGATCACCACCCCACGGGGCGTGACCATCGAAGTGACTGACGTGGACACCCACGGCACCAACAACCTGACGGGCAGCGCCACCGGCGAAGTCGCCGTCACGCCGGTCAACGACGCACCGACCGTCATCGACGCATCGGGCCAAGGCGACGAAGACACCGCCATTGCCGTCAGGCTGACCGGCACTGACGTCGACGGCACCATCGACCACTTCAACCTGGTCAGCCTGGCGGCCAACGGCACGTTCTACGCCGATGCTGCCGGTACCCAGGCGCTGACCAGCCTCAGCAACATCGCCGCCACCGCCAACGGCGCAACGATCTACTTCAAGCCGAACGCCAACTGGGCGGGCGACACCAGCTTCACCTACACCGCAGTCGACAACCAGGGCCTGCAAACTGGCGCGCCAGCCAACGGCATCATCAACGTCACGCCAGTGGCCGATGCGCCGATCGTCACCGTTGCCAACGCACAAGGTAATGAAGATTCGGCGATCAAGCTGACCCTGAGCACCGCGCTGGTCGACACCGACGGCTCCGAATCCCTGGGCCCGCTGGTTGTGTCCGGCATTCCCGTCGGCGCCGTGCTGACGGATGGCACCCACAGCTACACCTCGATTCCGACAGGCGACGGTGCTGTTTATATCGACGGTTGGGACCTGAACAACCTGACGATCACCCCGCCGAAAGACTTCAACGGCCCGATCACCCTGCAAGTGAGCTCGACGTCGACCGAAGGCGCCAACCAGGATTCGGCCACCACGACACAGGCGCTGATCGTCAATGTGACGCCTGTGAACGACGGCCCGGCGGTCAACTTCGACAGCGTGACCTACACCGAAAACGGTGCGCCGATCGCGCTGGTGAACAATTTCAGCATCACCGACATCGACAGCACGCAACTGAGCAGCGCGAAAATCACGCTGACCGGTGTTCAGGCTGAAGACCTGGTGGTGTCTCAGTACTACAAAGGCGGCACCACCGGCCTTACCGACCTGGGCATCACCTACACCCTGAGCAACGACGCCAGCGGCAACATCGTGATCGACCTGACGGGCAACGCCTCGGTCGCCAACTATGAAACCCTGATCAAGTCGCTCACGTACGCTGACAACAGCGAAAACCCGAGCACCGTACCGCGTGGCGTGAGCATCTCGGTTACCGACCTCGACGCCAACGGCACCACTGACCTGACCGCCGTGCACGACGGCCAGATCAACGTGATTGCCGTCAACGACGCTCCGACCGTGAACGCGGCTCTGGGCCAAGGCGACGAAGACACTGCGATCGCGGTCAACCTGACCGGCGCTGATGTCGACGGCACCATCGACCACTTCAATCTGGTCACCATGGCCGAGCACGGCACGTTCTACGCCGACGCCGCCGGTACGCAGGCGCTGACCAACCTCAGCAATATCGCCGCCAGCAACAACAGCGCGACAATCTACTTCAAGCCGGATGCCAACTGGGCCGGTGACACCAGCTTCACCTACACCGCGGTCGACAATCAGGGCCTGCAAACTGGCGCGCCAGCCAACGGCGTCATCAACGTCACGCCGGTGGCAGACGCCCCGATCGTCACTGTTGCCGACGCCCAAGGTAATGAAGACTCCGCGATCAAGCTGAACGTCAGCACCGCGCTGGTCGACACTGACGGCTCGGAATCTCTCGGCCCGTTCGTGGTGTCCGGTATTCCAGTCGGCGCCGTGCTGACGGATGGCACCCACAGCTACACCTCGATTCCGACCGGCGACGGCGCTGTCTACATTAATGGCTGGGACCTGACCAACCTGACGATCACGCCGCCGAAAGATTTCAACGGCTCGATCAACCTGCAGGTGAGTTCGACGTCGACCGAAAGCGCCAACAAGGACTCGGCCACCACGGTTCAGTCGCTGACCGTGAACGTCGGGCCGATCAACGACGCGCCAACTGTCACCTTCACCAATCCTGACTACGTCGAAAACGGCGCGCCTCAGGCATTGGTCAGCAACCTGCAGATCGGCGACGTCGACAGCAGCCAGTTGAGCAGCGCGAAAATCACGCTGACCGGCATTCAGGCCGAAGACCTGATCGTTTCCCAGTACTACACCGGTGCAAACAGTGGCACCACCACTCTGGGCATCAGCTACAACCTCAGCAACGATGCCGATGGCAACATCATCATCGACCTGACCGGCAAGGCGTCGATCGCTGACTACACCACGCTGATCAACTCGATCACCTACGCCAACAGCAGTGACGCCCCGATCACCACCCCACGCGGCGTGACCATCGAAGTGACCGACGCTGATGCCAATGGCACCAACAACCTGTCGGGCAGCGCCACCGGCCAGATCGGCATCACGCCGGTCAACGACGCGCCGGTCGTGAACAACACCGCAGGCAAGGGCGACGAAGACACGCCGATTGCCGTCAAGCTGTCGGGCGCTGACGTCGATGGCACCATCGACCACTTCAACCTGGTGTCGATGGCCAGCAACGGCAAGTTCTATGCTGACGCTGCAGGGACTCAGGAGCTGACCAACCTCAGCAACATCGCCGCCACCAACAACAGCGCGACGATTTACTTCAAGCCAACCGAAAACTGGGCGGGCGTCACCAGCGATTTCACCTACACCGCTGTCGACAATCAGGGCCTGGCCAGCACACCGGCAACCGGAAACATCAGCGTCACACCGGTGGCCGATGCTCCAATCGTCACCGTTGCCAACGCACAAGGTAATGAAGATTCAGCGATCAAGCTGAACGTCAGCACCGCGCTGGTCGACACAGACGGCTCGGAATCCCTGGGCCCGTTCGTGGTGTCCGGCATTCCAGTAGGCGCCGTGCTGACTGACGGCACCCATAGCTACACCTCGATTCCGACCGGCGACGGCGCTGTCTATATCAATGGCTGGGACCTGACCAACCTGACGATCACGCCGCCGAAAGACTTTAACGGCTCGATCAACTTGCAAGTGAGCTCGACCTCCACCGAGCTGACCGGCCAATCGGCAACCACGACTCAGTCCCTGACCGTGAACGTCGCGTCGGTGAACGATGCGCCAGTGGTCAACTTCGACAGCACCACTTACACCGAAAACGGTGCGCCGATCGCGATCGTCAACAACTTCAGCATCACCGACGTCGACAGCACTGAGCTGACCAGCGCGAAGATCACGCTGACCGGTATTCAGGCTGAAGACCTGATCGTTTCCCAGTACTACAAAGGCGGCAGCGACGGCACCACCGGCACCACCGATCTGGGTATCAGCTACAAGCTGAGCAACGACGCCGACGGCAACATCGTTATCGATCTGACTGGCAAGGCTTCGGTGGCCAATTACGAAACCCTGATCAAGTCGATCACCTACGCCGACAACAGCGAAAACCCAAGCACTGCACCACGCGGCGTGACCATCGCTGTGACCGACGCAGATGCCAACGGCACCAACAACCTGACCGTCGTTCACGACAGCCAGATCAACGTGATTGCCGTCAACGACGCCCCGACCGTCAACGCGGCACTGGGCCAAGGCGACGAAGACACTGCCATCGCGGTCAACCTGACGGGCGCTGACGTTGACGGCACCATCGACCACTTCAACCTGGTGTCGATGGCCAGCAACGGCAAGTTCTACGCTGACGCTGCAGGGACTCAAGAGCTGACCAACCTCAGCAACATCGCCGCCACCAACAACAGCGCGACGATTTACTTCAAGCCAACCGAAAACTGGGCGGGCGTCACCAGCGACTTCACCTACACCGCTGTCGACAATCAGGGCCTGGCCAGCACCCCGGCAACCGGAAACATCAGCGTCACACCGGTAGCCGATGCCCCAATCGTCACCGTTGCCAACGCACAAGGTAATGAAGACTCGGCGATCAAGCTGGACGTGAGCACCGCGCTGGTCGACACCGACGGCTCGGAATCCCTGGGCCCGTTCGTAGTGTCCGGTATTCCAGTGGGCGCCGTGCTGACTGACGGCACCCACAGCTACACCTCGATTCCGACAGGCGACGGCGCTGTCTATATCAATGGCTGGGACCTGACCAACCTGACGATCACGCCGCCGAAAGACTTCAACGGCTCGATCAACCTGCAAGTGAGCTCGACCTCCACCGAGCTGACCGGCCAATCGGCAACCACGACTCAGTCCCTGACCGTGAACGTCGCGTCGGTGAACGATGCGCCAGTGGTCAACTTCGACAGCACCACTTACACCGAAAACGGTGCGCCGATCGCGATCGTCAACAACTTCAGCATCACCGACGTCGACAGCACTGAGCTGACCAGCGCGAAGATCACGCTGACCGGCATCCAGGCCGAAGACCTGATCGTTTCCCAGTACTACAAAGGCGGCAGCGACGGCACCGCGGGTACCACCGATCTGGGTATCAGCTACAAGCTGAGCAACGACGCCGACGGCAACATCGTTATCGATCTGACTGGCAAGGCTTCGGTTGCTGACTACGAAACCTTGATCAAGTCGATCACTTACGCCGACAACAGCGAGAACCCGAGCACTGCACCACGCGGCGTGACCATCGCTGTGACCGACGCAGATGCCAGTGGCAGCAACAACCTGACCGTCGTTCACGACAGCCAGATGAACATGATCGCCGTCAACGACGCTCCAGTGGTCAACGCTGCATCGGGCCAGGGCAACGAAGACACCACCATCGCGGTCAAGCTGTCTGGCTCGGACGTCGACGGCACCATTGACCACTTCAACCTGGTCAACACGCCAGCCAACGGCACCTTCTACTCCGATGCCGCCGGCACTCAGCCGCTGACCAACTTGAACAACATCGCTGCGACCAACAATGGCGCGACGATCTACTTCAAGCCGGACGCGAACTGGGCGGGCGATACCACCTTCACCTACACCGCTGTTGATAACGAGAACCTGCCAGCCGGCACCACCGCAACTGGCACCATCAACGTCACGCCGGTGGCTGATGCCCCGACCGTCACCGTCAGCAACGCCCAGGGCGATGAAGACACCGCGATCCAGATCAATGTCAGCACTGCACTGGTCGACACCGACGGTTCGGAAAGCCTGAGCGGCCTGACCGTGGGCGGCATTCCGGTTGGCGCTGTGCTGACCGATGGCAAAAACAGCTACACCTCGATCCCGACCGGCGACGGCAAAGTCGTCATCGATGGCTGGGACCTGACCACGCTGACCCTGACGCCACCGGCTGACTTCAACGGTTCGATCACCTTGCAGGTGAGCTCGACGTCGACTGAACTCACCGGGCAGAAAGCAACCGCCACCGGCTCGCTGACCGTCAACGTTGCCGCAGTGAACGACGCGCCAGTGGTCAACACCGCCACAGGCACTGGCAACGAAGACACCCTCGTTGCCGTGAAGCTGACCGGCTCTGACGTCGACGGAACCATTGACCACTTCACCCTGGTCAACACGCCTGCCAACGGCACGTTCTACTCCGACGCGGCCGGTACTCAGCCGCTGATCGGGACCACCAACATCCCCGCCACCGACAACGGCGCGACGGTCTACTTCAAGCCGGACGCGAACTGGAATGGAAGCACGCCATTCACCTACACCGCCGTCGATGACCAGGGCCTGGCGTCCACGACTCCGGCAACCGGCACCATCACAGTCACGGCCGTCAACGACGCGCCTGTGGTCAACTTCGGCAGCATCACTTACACCGAAAACGGTGCGCCGATTGCGATCGTCAACAACTTCAGCATCACCGACGTCGACAGCACTGAATTGACCAGCGCGAAGATCACGCTGACCGGTATTCAGGCTGAAGACCTGATCGTTTCCCAGTACTACAAAGGCGGCAGCGACGGCACCACCGGTACCACCGATTTGGGTATCAGCTACAAGCTGAGCAACGACGCCAACGGCAATATCGTTATCGATTTGACCGGCAAGGCTTCGGTAGCCAATTACGAAACCCTGATCAAGTCGATCACCTACGCCGACAACAGCGACAATCCGAGCACCGCGCCACGGGGCGTGACCATCGCTGTGACCGACGCAGATGCCAATGGCACCAACAACCTGACCGTC
Source organism: Pseudomonas sp. AK106 (assembly GCF_053903055.1). NCBI lineage: Bacteria > Pseudomonadati > Pseudomonadota > Gammaproteobacteria > Pseudomonadales > Pseudomonadaceae > Pseudomonas > Pseudomonas sp. AK106. Next base: position 728,011 of record NZ_CP096426.1, on the reverse strand, counting down.
GTTCACGACAGCCAGATCAACGTGATTGCCGTCAACGATGCCCCAGTCATCGGCCACACCGGCAGCGGCAAACAGTTCGGCAACACCTGGAACGAAACCGCCGTGGGTGGCGATGTCACCGCGCCGGGCAAAGGCCCGGGTCAAATCGCTCGCGATTTCACCCTGAACGACGCTGACAGCACCTCGCTGAAAAGCGCGACCGTCACGCTGACCAACTTCAAGGACGGCGACGTCCTGAATGTCGGCAAACCGGGCGCCCTGACCTACACCGTCAGTGATGTAAAAGACGCTTCCGGCGCGGTGACCGGCAAGACCATCACCTTTGGTGCAGGCACTGCGGCCCAGTACCAGACGGCGATTCAGTCGATCACTTTCGACAGCACGTCCCATGATCCGTCGAAAGAAAACCGCCTCATCAACATCACTGTTGATGACGGCAGCGCGGTCAACAACATCGCGTCCACGACCTCGACGATCCACATCACTACGGTCAACGATGTACCGACCGTGAGCACTGCGTCGGTTGCCTTCACCGAAAACGACGCAGCGGTCTCGATCGTCAAGAACCTGAACCTGGCCGACGTCGACAACACCACCCTGAGCAAGGCAGTGGTTTCGGTCGATGTGAAGGCAGGCGACGTGCTGACGTTCACCGGCACTGCGCCGAAAGGCGTCAGCGTGGTAGAAACTCACAACGCCGACGGTCTGGTGAACGGCTTCCAGATCAAGGGCATCGCGTCCATTGACCAGTACAAGGCGCTGATCCAGTCGATCACCTTCAACAGCCCGGGCGACAACCCTCAGGCGGGTGACCGTGCCGTAACCGTCCAAGTGACCGACTCCGGCGCGAAAGGCGACGGTACGGGCACGCAGGATTCGCTGGTTGCCGGCAGCACAATCACCGTCACCGCGGTGAACGACGCTCCGGTCATCGGCCACACTGGCGATGGCAAGGAATTCGGCAACACCTGGAACGAAACCCTGGTCGGCGGCGATGTCACTGCGCCGGGCAAAGGCCCAGGCTTGATCGCTCGCGACTTCACCGTCAGCGATGCCGACAGCCCGACGCTGCAAAGCGCTACGGTCACACTGACCAACTACAAGGCGGGTGATCTGCTGGCGATCGGCAACACCGCTGGCCTGAGCGTCACCACCACCGATATCGTCACCAACAACGTTGTGACCGGCAAGGTCATCACGTTCGGTGCGGGCACGGCGGCTCAGTACCAGACGGCGATCTCGTCGATCACCTTCGACAGCACGTCCCACGACCCTGTCAAAGACGACCGCATCATCAACATCAGCGTCAACGACGGCAGCGCCACCAACAATATCGTCAACACCACGTCGACGATTCACATCACGACGGTCAACGATGTGCCAGTGGCCGACGCCACAACCGGCAGTGGTAACGAAGACAGCCCGGCCATCGCCGTGACGCTGAGCGCGACCGACGTGGACAGCACAATCGACCACTTCAACCTGGTCGACATGGCGGCACACGGCACCTTCTACGCCGATGCAGCCGGCAAGGTCGCGCTGAGCAGCCTGAGCAACATCGTCGCAGTCGGCAACGCTGCAACGGTGTACTTCAAGCCAGCCGCCGATTGGGCGGGCAGCACCTCGTTCACCTACAAGGCCGTGGACGATCAGGGTCTGGCGAGTTCGGTCAACGCCACCGGCACCATCAGCGTGGCACCTGTTGCCGACCAACCGCTGGTGACGCTGGGTTCCGGCGTGGTTCAGTCGACCGGTCTGGTGAAAGACGTTTATGTCGGCACGCTGAAGAACATGGGCACCGACGGCAACGGCGCCAATGAAGCGACCATCAAGGCCGGCTTCAACACCACCGTGGATCCGACCACGCATAGCGTCGCAAGCGGTGCACAGGACTCGTCCGTCGCGGTCGGCACCGGCACCAAGCTGTCCGGCCTGATTTACATGGAAGCCGGCCACACTTACACCTTCTCCGGCACCGCGGACGACAGTCTGCTGATCACCGTAGGCGGTCAGACCGCAGCCAACGCCACATGGGGCGCGGGCGGCAAGATTCAGAGTGCGGGCTTCACGCCGACGGAGTCCGGCTACTACACCCTGGACGTCTACCACTACAACCAGGCAGGTCCGGGCAGCTACAACATCAGCCTGACCGACAAGAACATCAGCACCGGCGCCTCCCAGACCGTGGCCCTGAACGGCAGCAACGTGCTGCTGTTCGCAACGGTCGATGACCTCAAGGCTTCCGGCCTGAACGTCTCGCCGTTGCACGAAGGCACGGTTGGCAGCGGTGAGGGTTATTACACCGGTTACGAGCTGAACCACGGCACCGAAGGTACCGCGATCAAGCTGAGCCCGGTCAAAGCGGTGTTCGGTGACAGCCTCGACGGTTCGGAGACTCACGTCACCACCCTGAGCGGCGGCGCACCGGCCGGCTCGATCCTGACCGACGCAGCGGGCCACACGGCCACCGTGACGACTCACGTCGAAGACGGCAAAACCGTGATGGACACGATCGACGTCAGCAACTTCGACCTGTCGACGCTGAGCATCACCACGCCTGACTACTTCAGCGGCAAGTTCACGCTCAACGTCACGGCGACGGCGACCGAAGCGACGGTTCCAGGCGTCCCAAGCGCGGTGGCCAGCGCCAGCGACAGCAAGGCGATCACCGTCACCGTCGAGTCTCAGACCTACAACTCGAGTGAAGGCCTGGCCGGCACCGACCCGACGCCGATCACTGGCACCACCGGTGGCGACATCATCGTTGGCGACGTCAGCGGCACGACCATCGTGCAGGGCAAGAGCTACAACATCGCCTTCATCGTCGACAGCTCGGGCAGCATGGGCAAATCCCTCGACACGGCGAAAACCCAGCTGCAGTCGGTCTTCGAGAAACTGGCGAACGGTGCTCAGACGGCCAATGCAGGCAAGATCAACGTGCTGCTGGTGGATTTCGATACCAACGTGCGCTCGACCGTTTCTGTGGACATGTCTGACAAGGCTGCCGCCCTGAAAACCCTGGCCGCTGCTCTGGCGACCATGACATCGGGCGGTACCACCAACTACGAAGATGCCTTCAAGACCACGGCGAACTGGTTCGCCGGTTTGAACAGCACCAACCCGACGGGCGAGAACCGCACCTACTTCATTACCGACGGCGAGCCTAACGTTTACCAGAACACCAGCACGGTGCTCGGTACGGTGAACGGCACGGCCATCACATTGGCGACGGGCCTGGAAAGCTGGCATCTGGGCAGCACGTATTCGGTGAACGGCAAAGTCGCCATCGACACCGTGGGCCACGTTTACAGCTACGCCAGCAGCACGACCGGCAAGCTGATGGGCACCCTCGCCAGTCATGCCGACGGCAAGGGCGGTACGGAATACAGCCTGAATTCGCCTGAAACCAACGGCAGCAGCGTCGTGCTGGCTGAAGCGGACACCGGTTACGCACTGTTGCTGAAGCAGTCGCCGACCATCGAAGCGATCGGCCTGAACTCGGCGGTCAAGACGAGCACGCTCAATCACTACGACAGCGACGGTCACGCGCAGACCAACGTCAACGCTGACGATCTGGCCAAAGCGGTACTGGGCGACCAGAAAGATATCGCGCCGGGCAGTGACACCCTCAACGGTGGCGACGGCAATGACATCCTGTTCGGTGACCTGATCACCTTCAACACCCAGGGCGGCATTACGGCGCTGAAGGCGTTTGCGGCGGACACGCTGCACGTCAACGTGTCGACCATCGATGACAAGACGCTGCATTCGTTCGTGACCAACAACCTTGACGCAGTGGCTCACCTGGCCAATTCGTCGTCGACGTCGCAGGACGGCAACGACACCCTGCTGGGCGGCAATGGCAATGACATTCTGTTCGGCCAGGGTGGCAACGACATCCTCAATGGTGGCAACGGCAACGACATCCTGATGGGTGGTAAAGGCAACGACATCCTCACCGGTGGAGCAGGTGCCGATACGTTCGCCTGGAAAGCAGGCGACACCAACAGCGGTGGCTTTGACGTGATCAAGGACTTCAACAAGGGCGAAGGCGACCGCATTGACCTGCGTGACCTGCTGCAGGGTGAAGACACCGACACCCTCAGCAAGTACCTGCAAGTCACCAACGATGGCCGTGACACCATTCTGCAAGTCAGCACCACCGGACAGTTCGCGTCGAACGTGACCGCAGCCGCCGCTGCCAACACGGCCGACGTGCACATCAAGGTGGAGGGCGTGACCTGGAGCAATGCCATGGTCAACTCGCTGGTGAGCGGTGCGGATCCGACCATCAAAGTCGATCACCACTGATAGCTGAGTCGCGAGAGCTGTTGTACTGTGCTGGCAGCCGTCCCTGACGGTTGCCAGCCCGGTCAGTCCCTGAGGAATGAGCCATGTTTTACGTTCAGCGCGATGCCGATGGCACGCTAATTCGCGTGGAAGCGACGGCCTTTGCCGAAGCGAGCGAGCAACTGCCCCCCGATGACCATCAGGTGCAAGCCTGGTTTGCCAACGAAGTGGTCGAGAAGAGCCTGATCCAGCTCAAGTCCAGCGACATGGACATGATCCGGGTGCTGGACGACCTGATTCAGGTCCTGACCAGCAAAGGCATCCTCAACATCACCGACCTCCCCGCCGCCGCACAGGCGAAATTGATGGATCGAACCCAGGCCCGGGAAACACTGGGCGGCCTGAGCGACTTGATCAATGATGATGAACAACGGCTGATCTGAAGTCGTTTATTCGGCAATCCCCTTACTGCAAACGACGTGCATACCCGATCTCGGGTACGCCCGTGTTCGCGTGCGTGATGCAGACGTTAAGGCAGACCGATCAGTACTGCTTGCGCCGGACCTTGATGTCGCCCTGCTGGTATTGCTGATACCCGGTGTAGGGCAGCAGCACGGTATCGGCGACCGCAGAAAGGGCCATGTCCAGTGCAATAGTGGGCGCAGACCAGTGTGGGCCGGAAACTGGCGGGGCGTTCAAGGTGCAGAACTGGTAAACCGCACCGCTGTAGGCACGGGGTATGGATTGGCAATTGGAGCTGTGGCGCGCCAGTGTATCCGCAGCGCCTTTTTCGTCATTGAGGGTCTTGATGGTGCCGCAACCTGAAAGGGTTGCCACGATTAATGCTGCAGTCCATAGCTTCATACGAGCGCTTCCATTGATTGATTGATTGATTCGAAAAGATCAGGCGTGCGTCGGCCAGCTTTATTGCGTCTCACCGGCAGACACAGTCTTCAGCCCATCACTTCCATGGCGCAGGATCCCCAAACAGCCGGCCCTGCACCCCTTCGATGCCCATTTCCAGAATCACCCGGTGTTCGCCTTCGGTCTCAACCCGCTCGGCAATCAGCGGCAGATCGATGCTGTGGGCCGCGCGCTGGACCGCTTCGATGAACAACCGTTTGTGGCTTTCCTGGTCGATGGTGCGGATGTAGCTGCCGTCGATCTTCAGATACGCCAGCCCCAGATGCGCCAGGTTGCCGATCATGCTGAAACGTCCACCGAACCTCTGCAGCGCCAGGGAATAACCGGCTTCTTGCAGGCGTCGGGTCAGCTTCTCCAGCACCGCTTGCTCCGGCACTTGTTCCTCGCCGATCTCGAAGGTCAGGCGCGCGCCGAGTTTGGGGTGATGGCGCAGGGCGTTGAACACTTCATTCAGCGCCGCAGCGTCGTTGAGCGTGGCCGCCGACAGGTTCAGCGCCAAGCGCTCAGTGTGTGTGCCCAGATGCGCCAGCACCTGCTGCAACATCAGCAAATCCAGTCGGCTCGACCAGCCAAAGCGCTCCAGCCACGGCAGAAAGCGCCCCGCCGGAATCGTCTCGCCGTCGGCATCAACCAAGCGCGACAGCACCTTGTAATGCATCACGGTCGAGCCATCGCCCGACGCCACCACCGGCTGAAAGAACAGCTGAAAACGCCCGTGCTCCAGCGCATGATCCAGGGTCCTGTGCCACGCGTGCTGATCTTCACCCAGATCGCCAATCGCGCCACGCTCGATGCAATACCACGATTGCTCGCCGCCGCTTTCAGCCTGAGACAACGCCTGATCGGCCAGCGCCAGCAAGGTCAACGAGGCATCGCCCGGGCTGTACGGCGCCAGCCCCATGTGCGCGACGGGCGAGACATCGGAGGCGCCCGTCGCTTCAAGGCTCTGCAGCGCCGCGTCGAGATTCTGCACCAGCTGCACGGCTTCATCGTGAACCATGCCCGGCGCCAGCACGGCGAACTCGCCGCCACGGCTGCGACTGATGAGGTTGCGGGTTTCCGGGTACTTCTCGCAGTGACGCACCAACTGCTCAGCCACCGCCACCAGCAAGGCATCGGTGCGCTTGCCACCCAGACGCTGGTTCAAGCCAGCCAGGTCGTTGACGCGCAACATCATCAGATACCCCGCGCGGCCATCTTCCAGATGGCTGACGTGGGCGTTGAGCTGCATGTCGAAATAACGGCGGTTGGACAGCCCGGTCAGGCTGTCCTGATACGACTCGATGCGCAGCTTCTCACTGCGCTCGGTGCTTTCCTGAAACAGCGCCTTGAGCTTCTCGACCATCTGGTTCATCGCCTGCACCACCCGGCGCAGCTCCGGCGTGCGCGGCAGTTCGGGCAGAACGAGAAACTCGCGACGGCCAATCGCCTGGGACTGCGCCACCATATAATCCAGCGGCTTGAGCTGCCGGCGCAACAGCATCGCGCCGAGAATCGCACTGACCACGCCGCACACCAGCAACCAACCCAGGCTGCCCAAGGCGCTCTGCCACAACTTGGCCAGCGCGAACATCGGGTGGCTGACCACCTCGACCCGCGCCGTCTGCTGCCAGCCGCGGCTGACAATCGCCTCGCCGCCCGCAGGCTCAAGCCCGATAGCGTTGATGAACCACTGCGGCACGCCCTGATTGTCCGGCGTCGCGCTGCGCTCGACGATGGCGTCGCCACTGGCCAGGTCCACCACGCGGATGCTCGCGTAATAACCGCTGTCGAAGATCGACGCCACCATCAGCTCGACCATCGCCGGGTCGTCGATGTTGGACGTGAGCGACAGCGCCAGGGACGTCGCGGCGTCCTGGGCGTGGGAGCGCAACTGATTGACGTACTGCGCCCGCGAGCTTTCCAGGCTGACGACAAAACTCCCCGCAAAGGCAACCACCAGAAACAGACAGATCGCGATCAACAGCTGTTTGAACAGAGACATCAGTACTCCTAATTCTCGGGCTCGGTGGGGAAGCCTTCTGCAGTCATTTTTTTCAGCACGTCCTGCCACCGGGACAGACGTTTGGTGTCGCTCACTTTCTTGTTGCCCTGCGCGCCCGGCAGCCACAGCCCTTCAGCGTTGAAGGCATACACCGGCAACAGGTCCGTGCGTTGGCTGGCGGGTTTGATGTCGTCGATCAGGCTGTCGAGCACCAACGGCATGGCGTTGGGGCTCGAGTAATAGGTCAGTACCATGTGCGCGCGGTTCAGGCGCAGCGCCTTGACGTAGGTGATCAGCAGCTTCTCGCTGGGCACGCCCAGGCGGCGCAGGCTGAAATACTTGGCGATCGCGTAATCCTCACAATCCCCCGCGCCCTTGATCAGGGACTCGACCGGCGTCGCCCAGTAATCCACCTCATGCCACAAGTCGATGTCTTCGGCATAGCGCATCTGCTTGTTGAAGAACAGGTTCACCACTTTCAGCTTGTCCAGCTCGCTGACCTGCTTCTCGGTTGCCAGCAGATTTTGCCAGGCATCAATGCGCTGCTTCCCGGCGCCCAACGGTCCGTACAGCGCCTCGGCGCGGCGGCTGATCAGGGAGAAATCCCAATCCGCGCTCAGATAGCCGACACACGCCGTGCACGTCAGTGCAAGCGCCAGAAGCATCCATAATCCAGGGCGCTTTTGAGCGGGGCGTGTCGCCAATTTGTCTCGTCCATCAGGCAATGGATAACGGAAGGCGATGGTGAGGGGTTGGGGGAGGAAACGCAATGGCGCGGTGAGATCATGCGCGGAAGGAAATGCCCGAAAACGCGACTCATGATAGGCTCGCGCCCCTTGATTTCATGACTCACCGGGTTGGTTTGGAAACGCGTATGGATATTGGTTTGAGCTGCAGTGTTTGGGCTGAGGGTGAGCGCACGGGACATCTGGACGGAATAGGCGTTTATACCCGCTCACTCTGGCAGGCCATGGACGATCTCAAACTGAGCGAAGCCGCAGATATCAACCTCAAGCCCTATGCATTCGGCCGGCAGCTCCCGCCCCTGGAGTGCGGAACCCTGAACGTGCTGTCTGAACGATTCAAACTTCACGCCCTTCTCAGCGGGCTGTTCAATATGTCCTTACCGAACTCAGCCGCCATCCGAAACGATGTGTCTCTGCTGCATGCCACCGATCACCAGATTCCGAATATCTCAGGCCTTCCGGTGGTGGCGACGGTCATGGACGCCATACCGCTTATCCACCCCGAGTGGATGAGGAAAAGCTTCAGAGGCCTGAAGAGCACTCTCTTTGCGAGAAGCGTCAGCAAAGCCGACCACGTGATCACCATTTCAGAACACAGCAGACAGGATCTGATCCGCCTGCTGGGTATACCGCCCGCCAAGATAAGCGTCACTCCACTCGGGGTAGAACCTGTTTATTTCGAGCGTATCTCCGCGCCCCGTAAAGAATGGGTTATGAGCAAACACGGCCTCAAGCCGGACTTCTTCCTTTTTGTCGGAACGCTGCAACCGCGCAAAAATCTTCACCGCGTGCTGGAAGCGTTTCAAGCTTTGCCCGCTTCTGTGCGTAAAGATCACCCACTTGTCGTTGTCGGCCGCGAAGGTTGGGCCAGCGAGGACCTCATTCCCCAACTGAAAAAGCTGGAGGAGCACGGCGAGGGCAAATGGCTGAGCTATCTGCCCCAGGACGAAGTCATGGCGCTGCTGCAAAGCGCAAGCGCCATGGTGTTTGCGTCTTTGTATGAAGGGTTTGGCTTGCCGGTCATCGAAGCATTCGCGGCCCAGTGTCCGGTCATTGCGTCGAACACCACGTCCCTGCCGGAAGTGACCGGCAATGCCGCCTGGGCGGTCGACCCGCTGGATGCGTCGAGCATCTCGGCAGCGATGCTCGACGTGTTGAGTAACGACGCACTCAGGAACGAACGGGTTGAAATAGGGCTGGAACGCGCTCGTCAGTTCACCTGGCAGGAATGCGCGCGGCAGACCCTGGCGGTGTACCGCAAAGTGTTGGCGGCAGACCCCAGGGCGTAAGTGGCTGCAGGCTACTTAGGGGTGACTTTGGTGTTACTGGGGGCTGAATTGTTCAAGTCCTTCAGCGCTTCCGAATCATCGCCTCCAAGCCACACGTTCACGCTGGCAACGCTCTCTTGCGACAGCTTGCCGGCCCAGCGATTCAGGATGAACAGGTTAGTGATGAAGTCGTACTGCGATTTCAGCAAATCGCTGCGCGCCTTGAATTCATTCTGCACAGAGGTCAGGACGTCGACGGCGTTGACGATCCCATAGCTAAAGGCTTTCTGCGCTGCGATGCTCGACTGTTTGGCCGAGGACAGCGCGTTCTGCCCCGCGCGAATCTTGTCCACGGCAGATTGAGCAGTGAGATAGGCGTTGGTGGTTTCTTTCACCACTTGCCGGCGGACACCTTCGAGGTCTTGCTCGGCCGCATATTGCTCGTCATACAGCCCGCTGACACGCGCGGAGGTAGAGCCGCCACTATAAATCGGCACCTTAAGCCCGATGGTTGCGACGTAGCTGTCACTGCGCGGGGTCAGCGTATTGTCGTAACCGACGTCACTCTGCTGTGCGCCCAGGTTAAAGCTTAGTGAAGGGTAATGACCGCCCTTGCCTTCACGCACCGCCGCATCAGCTGCCGCGAGATTGCTTTCATAAGCCTTGAGTCGGGGGTTGCTGTCGAGCGCTTGGGCAATCCAGGCGTCGAGCGGCAGCGTTGGTGCTTCCAGCGCGATGTCGTTACGGATCCGGCTCAAGCGATCGTTGATCGGGCGACCGACGATCTCCGACAACCCTTCCCGCGACAGACGCACCTGGTTGCGCGCTTCAATTTCCTGGGCCAACAACGAGTCGACTCGCGCTTTGAGATCGAGCATGTCGGTAATCTTGGCCATCTGCTTGGCGTACATGGCATTGACGCGATCAAGGCTGCCTTGGGTGGCGCGCCGCTCGGCCGAGACCAGTTCCAGTGCATCGTCGGCAGCGAGCGCCGCAAAGTAACGCTTGGCCAGATCCACTGTCGCTTCGGCCTGCGAGTCCTCGGACTGCGATGCTTTCTGCAGCGTGACGCTCTTGGCCTTTTGATACCGCTCCCACGCTTCCTTGTTGTAGATGAATTGACTGAGGTTCAGCCCGTAACTTTTGTTGTCGTAGATTTCCCGCGACTGTTCGTCTTTGCGCAAAATCCTGTTGAAGTTGCTGTCCGCCGACACCTGGGGCAACAACCCGCCAAACGCTTCGCGCTCCTGCTGTTTGGCAGACCGGGCGTGGGCGTAGGCCGACAGAATGCGCGGATCTTCGAGCCGCGATTCCTTGTAAAGCGTCATCAGGTCCAGCGAATAGGTTGAAGCGCTGACCTGTTGCGGAGCGGCGGGCTGAGCCGCATTGGCGTTAAGTGCGAACAAACCGAAGAATAAACCAGGAAGAAAACGTACCACTGTCATTCCTCGATCATCGACTTGGCGAACATGTTGCGCGCAGGCTTGAGCAGGTATTGCAGCATGGTCCGTTCACCCGCGTTGATCAGCACCTCGGCTGGCATCCCCGGCTGCAGCTTGCGGTCGCCCAAACGCTGCATGCCTTCATCGGTGACTTTCACCCGCACCAGGTAATAGCCCTCACCTGTTTTCTCGTCGGTAAGACGGTCAGCAGAGATTCGCGTGACCTGTCCCTGAATGACCGGCGTGGTGGCGCTATTGAATGCGCTGAAGCGGACGTCCGTGAGTTTGCCAAGAGTGATGCGGTCGATGTCATTCGTCGAAACGTGCGCTTCCACCACCAACTCCGAAGACTCCGGCACGATGTCCAGCAAAGGTGTTCCCGCGCTCACAACACCGCCGATGGTGTGCACTTTCATGTCAAGCACCATGCCGTCTTCCGGGGCGCGAATGACGATGCGTGACAACCTGTCCTTGAGCGCACTCGCCTTCTCCTGCAAGTCGAAAACCTGCGCCTGCACATCGCTCAGATCCTTGGCCACATCAGAGCTGAATTTCTGGTTGGTCTGGACGATCTGCATCTCGGTTTCATTGATCTGCAGACGTGTCTTGGTGATCGTCGACTGGTGGTCGGCGACCTCCGACTTGAGCATGTCCAGCTTGCGCTCCTGCTCAAGCAAACGCTGGTTATCGACGAAGCCCTGGCGCAGCAAATCCTTAAGCTCGGTGATCTCGCGGGTATAGGATTTCTCGAGATTGACCTTGGTGCCGATCATGTCGTTGAGGCCAATGATTTGCTGTTTCAACTGACCGATGCGCTCTTGCTGCACCGAGATTTCACCCAGGCGCGCGTCGTGCCGCGACCTGAACACTTGGGCCTCGCCATCGATGGCCTCGCGGGCACGATCGCTTTCGACACCGTCGATTTTCAATGCCGGGATAGCGGGCAGGTTGTCACGTTCGGCACGAAGACGCGCCTCTTTGGCGCGCGCGGTGATGAGCTGGTTTCGGGTGGATTCGTATTCTGAACTGAGCTGGCCATCGTCAAGAATGATCAACGGATCGCCCTTGTGCACGGTGTCCCCATCGCGGGCGAGCAGTTCTTTTACGATCCCGCCCTCCAGATGCTGAACGGTTTTACGATAGCTCTGCACGGTGACAACGCCGGTCCCATAGACTGCGTTGCCAAGCGGGGCGAAGGCTGCCCAGGTGCCGAACAAACCAAAGGTCACCAGGACAATCGTCATGCCGACCCGGCGTATGCCACGGTCAGAAATCGGCATGTCGTCAGACGGCTCGTCGAGCACGGTAATCGCGTTACTGGTCATTCAAGAATTCCTTTCAGGCGCTGGGCTGAATTGCGCCGGTTGCTGCAGGAGCAACCCGAGGCGGGGTTTGACCCTGCGCCTGGGCTTGAGCTTTGGCCTGTTGCTGAGCCAGTTCAGCGATCACTTGATCACGCGGTCCATACATCGTCATAGCGCCGCTGTTCAACACCATGATCCGGTCCAGTCGCGAGAGGACATTGGGACGATGCGAAATAATGAACACCGTCGCCCCGGTTTCTTTCATCTTCTGCAGTGCCACGCCCAATGCACGCTCACCGACCTCATCGAGGTTGGAATTGGGCTCATCAAGCACGATCAACCGAGGGTTGCCATACACCGCACGCGCCAGACCAATGCGCTGGCGCTGCCCACCGGACAGGTTGACGCCTTCACTGCCGATCACCGTGTCGTAGCCGTCCGGCAGTTGCAGGATCATTTCATGAACACCGGCAATGCGCGCCGCCAGTACCGTTTTCTCGGGATCGACCTTGGTGAAGCGAGCGATGTTATCGCTGATGCTGCCTTCGAAAAGCTCGATGTCCTGAGGCAGGTAACCCAGATGCGGGCCGAGCTTCTGCTTGTCCCAGGTACTGATGTCGGCACCGTCTAGCCTCACAACACCGTGCTGAGGCGGCCAGATGCCGAGCAACGCACGCGCCAAGGTCGACTTGCCTGCCGCGCTTGGCCCGACGATACCGACGATGCTTCCGGCGGGCGTCACGAAGCTGATGTTTCTGATAACAGCTGCTTTCGCACCGGGTGGCGCCACAACGAGGTTTTCGACCTGCAGATGGCCTTCCGGATCAGGCAGAGACATGCGCTCCGGCTCGGCGTTGAGTTTGTCCAGCGTGTCGTTCAAGCGCTGGTACTGCACACGAGCCGCGACGAACCCTTTCCAGCTGCCAATCATCTGATCGATAGGCGATAGCGCCCGACCCAGCAGCAAAGAGCCGGCCATCATCAAGCCGGGGTTGATCTCGTGAGTGATTACCAAGTATGCGCCCGCAGCCAGCATCATCGACTGAGCCCAGTTCCGGAACGTCTTGGAAATGGAGGTGATGATTCCGCTCTTGTCGCTGGCGTCTGACTGCAGCACCAACACGCGTCGCTGCCGAACCGCCCACTTGCCCATCAGCGTGTCGAGCATGCCCATGGATTCGATGACTTCAGCGTTGCGCAGACTTTTGGTGGTGTGCAGGTTGGAGGTGAGGCTTTGCTTGTTTGCTTCCGTCAGCGCCGACCCGGTGTAACGATGGTTAACATAAGCCAGCACCACCAGCACAATCGCCGAGACGACGGTCATCCAGCCGAACCAGGGGTGAAACAGAAACATCACGGCGGTGTACACCGGGAGCCACGGTGCATCGAAGAACGCAAACAGCCCGTTACCGGTGAGAAATTGCCGTAGCGACGTCAGGTCATTGAGCGATTGCGCCGAAGCGTCCATACCCCCGCTGTTCAGCGCCTTTCTGAAACTGGCTCGGTATACGTCCCGACTGAGCAGAACATCCAGCCGGTTACTGATGCGCACCATGATGCGCGACCTGACCCACTCAAGGGACCCGAGTGTGAGCATCAGGACAGTCAGAATAAGGGTAAGCATGATCAGGGTGGAGGCGCTGCTACTGGGCACAACACGGCCTGAGACCTGAATCATGTAGAAGGTGGGGACCAGCATTAACGCGTTGACGAAAAGACTGAAGAACCCAACGGAGAGGAAGCTTCCGCGACAAGCCTTGAGCGCTGCTTGCAGGTTGTTTTCGTGTGAACGACTCATAGAATCCATTACTGATGAGAAAAGGGCTGCAAAGCCCGAGAGTGTACCAGCGGCAGATCAGACAGACAGCATTAAAAGGCCATCAAGCGCTGCAACGATGGGCAATTCAGATTAAGTTTTCTTAATGTTTCGATACTGGACAATACAGCCGCTCCGGTGTGGCACATACAATTCAAAAAGTTGATACATTTGATATCCAGCCGGATGACCGACCGCAACTGTGAGTGAGCAATGTTGCAGGCATTGCTCACATCCTGCCACTACCGTTGCTCGATTTACCCCAGGCCGGCAACCCTCAATTTGCAGGTCGCCTCGAGGGTGGCGGAGTGGCCACAAACGAATCGAGTGAGCAGTTCAACCAGCTTTGCAGGTCCACCCCCAGGTATTCATCAAGCGGATGGGCCAGCCATCTCCCCACATAGAGCGTGCAGCACAAACCCGAAAAACTCATCAGCCTGACCATCGCGCCCCTCAAACGCCCGTGCTAGAGCTGTGAAATCCTCATGCCTCTCAAACGTGCGCTCTGAAACTTTCCGCGAAGCTGCAGCAGTTCGATCCGCCGACTCCTTGCGCAATCTCTCTCGCGGAGCACTGCCAGCGTCGGGCCATGTCAGCCGTCGCTCTCAAGAAAAAGATCACGCTGCCGACACAGACACGACCCAGCTGCATCGGACCAACGGTTCCCACAAACGGGTGAATCCATATCACTATGCTCCACACTCGTTTCGCACTGGTTACACGGAAGATTCCTACATTCTGAATTGACATTTCTGAGAGATCGATTAACCTCGCCCTCGGCAGATGCCACCAGTGCGCCACTAAGTTACGCAGTACGATTGCAGCGTTGATGGACCAATATTGTTGCTATCAACGGCTGTGAACTCGGGATAAGAAGGAAACTTATTGAGTGCAGTCGCAAACACTAGATGGCCTGAAGATAAGTTCTCGCGTCACATTGCTTGAACCGGGAATGTATATCTTCCGCTACGCCTCACAGTCCTCAGCAGACAAGCCCGTCTGTATTGCGTTGCAGCAAGCTCCGCTTGGCAAAGGCGCCATCGATTTCTTCCCGGCCGAAGGCATCAGCAAGAATATGCTGGCCAAGCTGGGCGACACCATTGTGGCCCGCGTCAAGGGCGGCATCGCAACGGTTCTGATTACCGAATATCACATGTTCGATGAAAGCATTGATCCCATTGATCTGCGCATCGACCGTATTGACACGTCCCCCGCCATCATGCGCGACTTCAGCGTAATCAGTGCCGCCGAACCCAATCCCGTCATTGCTCCGAATACGGCGCCTGCGTCGTTAACATTGATCGCCCATTTGCAAGGGATCGGCGATGTGCAGTCGCATGAAGGCTGGGCCGGAATGCACGACAGCACCAAGCGCCTTGAGGGCTTTGAAGTCATCTGGAACAACAAGCCGGCCGGTGTCGACCTCGTTTACACCTCCACCGTTGCTGGTTCGGGTCCGAGTTCGAATGTGCCTTCCGGTACGTTTACCGGCACCCGAGGCAAACGTCTCTCCTTAGTGTCGACAGGCTTCAGCCTCGTAGGCCCGAACCGAAACCTATACGAATTATCTGGCCACATTGTGTTCAGCGGCGCCGCGCCGCGACCCATTGTGCCCAATCAGATGATGCACGGCCCCACCGGCACCGAGCCACTGGTGGCGTTGCACATCTGCATTACACCCGTAACGAAGACGAACGCTGCCCGCTATAAGTCTCCGTGGGAAAACTCTGCATTGACGCAGAAACTCAGTAATACAAGCCAGATGGCTTGAAGTAACAGGACTTCCCATGCAATACGACAGCCCGGTTTCAGCTACAGAGTTCCAATCGTTCCTGACCTCCTCCACCCTGTCTGCCAACACTGCCGCTGCCATCAGCACACTGTTGAGCCTGGATAGCGCTACTGCCGTCAATCTGGCTAGCTGGGACGGCGTAACTGCTCCTCAGATCCCGACTGGCCAAACTGGCGCTACAGACGTAGTCGTTGCGAACGTCGCAGGCCTTAAAGGTGACCTGGTCGCCGTTGACATCCCTGCTTCGTTGACCACCGCCAAAGCATTCGTGTTCCAGAGCGATGCCAGCCTGGCAATCACTATCGACGCTCCAGTTGCCGCTGAGGCCGCTTCGCAGGCTCGTGTCGTTGCTGCCGCAGACGGTTCGACCACCATCGCTCTGGCAGTCACTACCGGTAACGGCGATGACGTCATCACAATCAAAGGCGACCAGAACACCTACGTGGACGGTGGTGCCGGTAACGACACCATCACTGTCGGCAACGGCAACAACACCATCGTTGCAGGCGCTGGCAACAACAACATCACTACTGGTACCGGCAACGACACCATCGTGTTGAGCGGCATTCAGCACACTGACATCGTCAACGCTGGCGGCGGCTACGACATCGTGCAACTGGACGGTTCGTCTGCTGACTTCAACGTTACTGCTGGCAACAGCAATAATGTGACGCTGACCTCCGCAGCAACTGGCGTCGGCCAAACTGCAGCGATCACAGACGCTGAGTTCCTGACTTTCACCAATGGCAGCTCGATTGCACTGGCACACAGCGATGCTGAAGCATCTGCTCTGCGTCTGTACGAAGGCCTGCTGGGTCGCGACGCTGATGCAACTGGCGCTCAACACTTCACCACCCAAGTGGATGCGGGTACTTCCCTTACCGATATCGCCAATCAGTTCTTGAACTCTCAAGAATTCGGCGGCGCGGTGACTGAAGGTCAAATCAACACCCTCTACACCTCGATCCTGGGTCGCGCTGCCGATGCAGGCGGTTCCGATACGTGGGAAGCCATCATCGCAGGCGGCGGTAGCCTCGCACAGGTTGCAGCGGGTATCGCAGGCTCGGTTGAAGCTCAACAGCTCGACCAATCGAACGGCACCTTCGTTCGTGACCTGTACACCAGCGTGCTGGGCCGTCCTGCTGATGACGCCGGTCTGGACTCGTGGGTATCGCAACTGTTCAACGGCACCAGCCGTGGCGAAGTGGCTGCAGGTATCGTTGGTTCGGCCGAAGCTTCCGCTAAAGCTGACAGCACCTTCATCGACAACCTGTACCTGACCGCTACCGGTCGTGCTTCGGACGAAGGTGGCAAAGCTACCTGGACTGACATCCTGGCTAACGGCGGCACTCACGCTGACGTCGCCATCGGTATCGTTGGTTCTCCAGAAGCAGTCGCGCACAACGACAACGTTGTTGTATTGCACGGCGCAGTCTAACTAGCCCTGCAGTAGCGATGGATACTCCCGGCCGCGAGGCCGGGTAGTGTGCAAAAAAAAAGGGGCGACTTTCGGGTCGCCCCTCTTTTATTTTTTAAGTGATCACGCCAGCTTATGTCCAGACAACCTGACCGTGGGCAAGAAACGCTCATGGACATTGTTCACCGTCATCGCCAGGCCGATGAAGGTGCACTTGCCGCTGCAGCACTTGAGCGCGCATTGCAGACGCCCGAATACTACCCAGAGGCTTGCATCTGGAAAGGTATCGATGCGCTGACCCAGGACCCCAAGCTTGCATTTGTTTTTTTGAACAACGCCGCTCACGCCTTCCCATTACGCGCAGATGTTCAGGCGCTGGTCGGTCGCAGCATTCTCGCGCAAGGGCAACCTGCGCTGGCCACCCGATTTCTGAGTGGTGCCTGGCAAAAACTCCCTGAGGAACCTGCGCTGCGAATGATGCTCTGGCAGTCACGCAGTCAAAGTGAGCCCACTGACAAGCTCAGGCGCCTGATACTCGCGCAATTGCCAGACATCACCGCGCCAACTGAACTGTCCTTTGTACTCAAGCTGCTGGCTGCTCAGAAAGAGCTGCCAGGCTACGTCGGCGTGGTGAATTACCGGCCGGACCAGCAGGAAATCCAGGGTTGGGCGGTCAACCTTCATGACCTGCAAAATCCTGTTCGGCTCATGCTGGAGGCGAACGGGCATCAGATTGAGATGGTCGCCAACTCACCCAGCACCGTTCTCGCTGCCGCCGGTCTGCCAATAGCCCATGGCGGCGTGCGCATAAAAGTGCCGAACGCCACACCCGCCGTGAATGTCCGCTTCGAGACCGGCGACGCGCTGCAGGGCAGCCCTGTGTATGCGATGCCCGTTTTCAGCCCACCACCGGTCTCAGACGCTGTGGGCGAGAAGCAGCCAGTGGATGTGCTGATTCCTGTGTTTGATGGACTGGAAGAAACGCTGGCCTGCATTCAAAGCGCAATCGACGCCCGCAAATCAAACCGCACGCCTCATCGTCTTGTGGTGATCGAGGACATGACACCGGTGGCGCCGCTACGCAAGGCGCTCAAGGTCCTGGCAGGCAAAGGCAAAATAACCCTCGTTCAGAACCCGGTGAATCTGGGCTTCATTCGCAGCATGAACCGTGCGATGGTCCTCAGCCCCAGGCAAGACGTCGTCTGGCTGAACGCCGACACGCGGGTTCACGGCAACTGGCTTGACCGCTTGCGTGACGTCGCCTACAGCGACACATCGATTGCCTCGGTGACGCCGTTTACCAATAACGGCGAGCTGATGAGCTTTCCTGAAAGCCGATTCAGTCACCCTATGCCCAGTGCGCTCGAGCAGGGCCGGCTGGATGACCTTGCTCGGTTCGCTAACAGCCCGGCGATGGAAATCGAGACAGGTTGCGGCTTCTGCCTGTACATCAAACGTGCAGCCATTAACGACGTCGGTTATCTCGATGAAGTGGGACTGTCACGGGGTTACGGGGAAGAGACCGACTGGTGCATGCGAGCGCGTGCGCTGGGCTGGCGCCATATGGGCGCACCTGCCGTATTCGTAGCGCATCAAGGTGGAATTTCTTTCGGTGAAGAAAAGACCCTGCGCGTGGCGCAGAACAACGCAATCCTCAGAAGGCGTTACCCGGATGCCTCCGCGCGGTTTGACGATTTTTGCCTGCGTGATCCCATCAAGCCCGCACGCCAGGCGCTGCAGCGCGCGCGTCTTGGCGACGTGGCGGCGCAGATAGCGCAAAGCCCTCTGCGCAGTTGGCCCGAGTCTGGGCCCAAGCAACTGCAGATTGGAAAAGCGGGCGCCATCGATGCACCGCTCAGCATGACTTGGCGGTACCACAATTCCCGCACGCTGGTGACGCTGCAAGCCGCCGTGCAGCCGCTTGCATTCAGCCTCGATTACGAACTGCCGGCGCAAATCGATCAGCTGTTCAGTGATCTGAGCACGCTTGCGGTGGATGAATTGATTTATCAAAACCTTGCCGCCGCGCCTGACTGGTTATGCACCCTGCCGACCCGGCTCGACAAACCGTATCGGATTGTCTGCCGCGATGACACGCTGTTGCGTCAGACAAGCGTCGAGAGTTGGGCCACATTTGCGGTTCAGGCAAACAGCATTCATCTGCCGTGGCAGGCACTGCAGCCGCATTACGCCAATGCGTTCCCCGGCGGCAGGCTTACGGTTGAACCAGAGCAACCCATTCAACGTGCACATGCTTCCAGCCCTTCATGCTTGCTGATTGGCGATGCGCTGCATGATCAAGACATCG
Source organism: Pseudomonas sp. AK106 (assembly GCF_053903055.1). Classification (NCBI taxonomy): domain Bacteria; kingdom Pseudomonadati; phylum Pseudomonadota; class Gammaproteobacteria; order Pseudomonadales; family Pseudomonadaceae; genus Pseudomonas; species Pseudomonas sp. AK106. The sequence goes on along the minus strand of NZ_CP096426.1, from coordinate 708,720 downwards.
GCAATAAGTGGCTGGCACTCGCCAAACGCATCCGGCGCGACCAGCTTCCGATCAAATTACTGATCCATGTCGACAGCCCCTGGCGCAAAGCGCTGCTGGCCTCTGGCGTGGTTCATGCACTGCCCCTGCTGTTCGGCCTGACACTCGAAGACTGCGCGCAGCTTGCAGGTTGCGAAGGCGTGCTCAGCCTGGACACAAACCCAGGCGCTGACTGGACCGCCCCTGACCTCGCTGACTCGCTTGGCGTTGGACTTTACGCGGCCCCGAGCGCGCTCGCGGTGGAAGCAGGCGCATTGCCCTTAGTCCATTTACCCCTTACCCGAGCCGAGTCTGATGTCGATTGAAGTTATAACCACTCTCGCGCTCAGCGATGCAACACAGCCTGACGCCCCGATCCAAGGCGCGATCGTCGGACTGTATGGTGACGTGCTTCAAGGCTGGGCGCTGGACAGCACGCGGCCGGAACAGACGCTGGTTGTCGAGATTTTTGTCGACGGTGCATGCGTCGCACTCGCCCGCGCCGATCAGTTTTACCCCGACGCCAATGCCGGGGATGATTTTCACGGGTTCACCGTGCAGCTCAGGCAGAGATGGATGGACGAAGCACGGCACATCAGCGCCCGGATCGCGAATACCGATTACAGCCTGCCGGGCGACATAAATATCCCTGCTGCACCCAATAAAGCGCCGCTGCCTGTTGCCACGCAAGTCTGGCACAGCGGCGGTCTACGGCTGGGTGGCTGGGCCTGGGATCCTGACGCACCGCAACGTCACGTTCAGGTGATTGCTCGCGAGAATGATCGCGTACTGGCGCAGGTTTCTTGCGACGAACACCATCAGGCACTGGTTTACCGGGCCACCAGCAACCACGGTTTTACCCTCGACCTCCCATGGGAACTTGCCGACGGCAAGACCCACGTACTTCACATCGAAAACGACCTCGGCCACCCGCTGTCCGGAAGCCCGATACATCTGTGCTGCTGGCCGGAAGGTCTTGAAGGCCTGCTGAGAAATCACGAGCAACAAAGTCCCGATAAAAAGACCCTGGCGTTGCTCAGTGAGGTCGCCAAGGATCATGGAATGCGCCTGCCGAAAAGTGCCGGCTTCCACCACTACCCTCAGTGGTTCGAGGCATTCCAGCGTGATGTTCCCGCCGCAGATGGGTCGACCGGCGTCAAGATCGGCCTGCTGCTGATCGCAGACGGCGAGGCCGATCTCGGCGGATCAATCGCGACGAGCCGAAGCGTCCGGGGCTTGCAGCCTTTCCGTATCCTTGAGACGCAAAGTGCTGACGTCCTGTCTGCGTTGAAAGAACTGCTTGAGACCGGTTGCGAAGCCATTGTCCCAATCAAAGCCGGCGACCACCTGGCCAGTTTCGCGCTGGATCACTTGACCTCGTTGCTAAGTGACGGAGCTGCCTGGGGTTATGGTGACTGCGACCGTGATGGGCCACAGGGTGGACGCTCCGTTCCATGGCTTAAACCCGTGTGGGACATCGATCTGTTCATCGGCGCAGACATTTTCACGCCTGGAGCAATCTTCAGCGCCACAATCGTCAACGAAGCGCTGACTCTCCTGGCAGCTTCCAACCTATTGCAGTCGCTGAGTTGGGATCATCTGATCGCAGGCGTGGCGCTCGCCACAGAAAAGCTCAACGCCCGCGTGGTCCATTTGCCCCACGTGGTTTATCACCGCCACCTCCAGGCGCCAGCGAGCCCCGAACAGGGTTTGCCGTCAGTAGCCCGCCAGCACGCCATCACCTGGCTTTGCGACGCGTTGACCCCAGGGTCAACGGTGAGCGCGGTTCCTCGGTTTCCGGCATTGCTGCGGGCACATTGGCCGCTTCCTGCCACCCTCCCCCGCGTCAGCCTGATCGTCCCGACTCGGGATCAGGTTGGCCTCCTGAGGACGTGCATCGAAGGCCTGCTGAATAACACGGATTACCCCGACCTCGAAATCATCGTGGTCGACAATCAGTCGAGTGATCCGCAGGCGCTCGCTTATCTGGATGAACTGCCAAAGCGCGGCGTGCGAGTGCTGCCGCATCCGTTTCCGTTCAATTACTCGACGATCAACAACCGGGCAGTCGAACACGCGACGGGAGAAATTATTGGCCTGGTGAACAACGACATCGAAATCATTGAAGCCGGCTGGTTGAAGGAAATGCTCAGCCAGCTGTTGCGTGAAAAGGTCGGCGCCGTGGGTGCCAAACTTCTATGGCCCAACCGCATGGTGCAGCATGGCGGCGTTGTGGTGGGCATTAACGGTTTGGCAGCACACACAGGCAACAACCTGGAAGAACAGGATGCGGGCTATCTCGCGACGAACCAAATCACCCGTCGACAGAGCGCGGTGACGGCTGCTTGCCTGTTGGTGCGTAAATCAGTGTTCGACGAGCTGGGCGGGCTGGACGAAAAAGCGTTCCCCGTGGCCTTCAACGATGTCGACTTTTGCCTTCGCATCCAGGCAACCGGGCTGAACGTGGTCTGGACTGCGTTTGCCAAGCTAATTCATGCTGAATCGGCGAGCCGCGGTAAGGACGTTAGCGCTGAGAAGCGAGCGCGGGCACAGCGGGAGCAACAGGGGTTTATTGAGCGGTGGTCACTTACTGGGCAGGTTGATCCGCACTATCACCCGGTCTTGAGTCATGATTATCTAAGTGGAACATATGGAGGGCTGAGCGTTCCTCCGAAAAGCAGAGCAGTACGCATATATCCTTCAGCTATGCGTTATAGCAAGTAGTCGGCGTGGTGTGCCACAAGAGAGCCATCCCGGAAGCCAGCCCAAGCCTGAGGCGTTCAGAGCGATAAGCATCTGAGAAGCATGAAATAGATTGTAGATCCCTTAAGCGTCCGGCTAGTTAGTCAGCCGGACGCCTAATACAGGCTAGCTAATCTGATATCCAATCAAGAAACAATAACCCCATTTCTCACTTGTGATGGTGCAGATAGTCTTGGGACCTCATCTTGATTATCCCCATAAGAAATATATGACGAATAAGTCCCTTCAAAAACCAGAGAATCCTCTGGGGCTGCATACGAAATACCAGCTCTCTTGATACCTTCCTCTAGAAGGATATGAACCGTTTCTTCGACAGAGACATTCTCATCTATAACACGACCGAATTTCATATTTCGGATTCGCTCAGCAGGTGCACCTAAGTGCGAAGAAACAGGCCATAGGCCAAGTCTGAACGCGTGGCTTAACGTATAGGAAAACGTCTCGGGGGACTTATTTGGAAAAAAAGCAACGTGCGGCTGGTAATGTTTGATTAAAGAATCAAGCTGTGACTCCTTATAACGCCCCAAGATACGAACATTGGTAAGAGCGGTCAGGGAGGAATCATCCATAGTGTGACCAAATACGATAAACTCAACTGGCAGCTTTTTGGCCAAAGCTTCAACTGCACATGCCTTAAGAGTGTAAAAGCCTTTGATGTCGCTGATGCCGCCAATCAAGGCTACTTTTACGAAACCTGAGGACGCCGGTGCAATGCTCGCTCTCGCCCGAGGCAAGCGCGATGTAGAGGGAGGGGCAGCATGCGGCACAACTTTGTAAGTCCCTTCCATTCCAAAGCGCTCCATGCGCTTCTGTACATCATGCGCCCCTACGATCACGCGTTCGGCATTGGCAAGTACGGGTCGATAGATATCGCGAAACTTTGCTACATCGCCTTTGACGTCTTCCAAAACCTTAAGCAGACCACCATGTGGCTTATGAAATTTAACGCATCCATTGCACGTCGCAACTGAAGGTTCACCGCAGTACTTGGCTGCGGGACTCAAGGTCACCTGAGGACAGATCCACGAGTAATCATGGACCGTTACGACGTATGGATAACTATGGGTAAGCCACTTCACGAACCCGATAGGGACGCCAAAAGGCGCATGTATATGAACCTGATCAATATTTAGGCTTTTAATATCCTCCATCAGCGCAACATTATCTGCGGCGCCGTAGACCTCACGATGATAGGTGCTAAAGAAGTCAGTCTCTGGATAGTGGGAAAGATCAAAATCAAGCGATGAAGAACCTGATGAATCAAAGTGCAGCAAGATAGGCGTGTCGCCATCTCGCGCATGAATCGCACACAGGTCTCGTAAATACTTACCAGTACCCCCACCAAAAGAATGGGTGATATGCAGGATTCTTTTACCTTCTACAAAGTCGGAAATGAGTGCAAGATTAACCCCTCGACGGATTGCGCGACCTGGATCTGAGGATAAGAAGCGCTGGATGAGGCTATCGTAAAATGGATATTGCTCGGAGATTTTCCGCGCACTCTCTTTAACGCGCTCAAGCTTCTCACTTCCGAATGAAACGTTTCCTCGATGGATTACAAAAGTATCGCCTAGCATTACATGGCGCCAGCCGCGAGATGAAGCTTGAAGGCAGAAATCCACCTCTTCACCGTACCCTCGCCCCCACTTTGCAGCGTCAAAATAGCCTATATCACTCAGGCACTCGCGGCGAATGAACATGCAAAAACCAACCGCCACCGGGATATCGACAATTCTTCCAGCGTTGACCCGCGCGGCAGTTGCATCGATCACTTGGGCGAACATTGGATTAGAAACTTCTAAAGACTTACAAATGTAAGGAACCGAGCAAATTTCCGCATTATTCGATATTGGCGTTACAGTCCCTATTCGCGTATCTTGATCTGCTGCTGCACAAATCCGATCGACCCAGCCATTCTGAACAACAGTATCCGCATTCAAAAGAATTACGTCTTTATTCCCGGCTATCACAAATCCTGTGTTCACCGCCGCTGAAAAGCCTCCGTTCAACCGACGATGGACTACCATCACGTTAGGCAATCCTCGGGCTTCCAACGCGTCAAGGTATGATTTGATAAGGGGATCTGTAGTGCAATCATTTATAACAACTACGCGAATAGCTTTTTGATTGACCGCAGCCAAGACACTTTCGACACACTCCACAGTTTCTGCTGCGCCACCGTAAACCGGAATAACCACGTCCAGGCTACTGGCGTCTTTTATACCTGAGATCTTCGGGAGTTTTTTCCAAAAGTGAACACTCGTCCCGGCTTGTCTAGAGATTAGCTCAGACAACACGTGCTTTAGCGCTTTAGATCCGGCCCTAGACACATCGACGATCTCCGTTGCAACGGACTGTAAAGCCTCGTAAGGAGAAGCAATAGAAATCTCACCGATAATGATATCCGTATCAAGATCTTTGACGAGATACTCCGCTGTCGATGCGTTTTCAGTGCCAAGATCGAAGAAAAAACCGCAATTGTGAGGCGAATCTTTAAAGCTACTGGTTACGTCAGGACGATATACATCACATCTGGCTTGGTGAACCAGCGCTCCAGACTTGTAAAGACCAAGATTCAGTGAAGCTGAGCTCGATGTATTAAACGCCCAACCAGCAAGGTGATGGGGGCTGGCAGAGTCGATACTTGATATGTATTCGGGATATGAAAGCGGCAGCGAGTCACTCCGAATGACGGTATTGCTATCACGAATAACTATGCAATAGATTCTAGGATGACCGTCTGCGAGTTCACCTCTTATCGGCCAAGCCGCAGTCGCGACATCGGACTTGCGTCCATTTGGCAGCGCATTTCGAAAAATAATATTTTCTTCAAATACCCCATCCATGTAGAGTTCCGCCTTCAGGTCGCCCCCTGGCCAACCCAGAAGATCTGCGACGAGATATCCTTTATCAATTCTCGGGTCGCTGATTGACATACGTGATGCCAAATCAAAACTCAAAGGCGAGCCGGGTAACGGATAGCCAGCAACGCGAGTTTCGACGGTAAACCGCAGCCGTTTAATCGCGGACGCGGGGACCTTGACTTTGAATCCCGAAAGAATATATGAAGGCTTCAGAACGCCCAGATCTGGACGCGGTAGATTTCCGGCAACTGTCGCAACTACTTGCCCATCAATGACCAATTCCACATGCGCTTTATCAGATTTACGCGCATCAATCGCCCACCCAATAACGCTGAGACTTTGATCAATCAAATCTAGATTTCCGTAGACGTGACTTGGCAAAGCCCACTTGATGCAATCGTCCAACGTAGGTCGATAGAGAGTCGACAGCCGAACGGTGTTGTCTTTCGCGAGCAACACCAGCTCTAGGTCACCACCTCCTTCTGATTTAGCAACTACTTCATTAAGCTTGGACTTATCCCACAGCAGTCGAAAACCGCAGTAGGCATCTGCTGACAAAACGGCGCTGATGTCCGTTCGGTGGTACATTGCCTTCGCCGTACCAACGTGAATTCCGTTAATGTATGCATTAATCATATGCCGCGCCGAGGTCTGAGCAGCGTCTATAAACCACCCACTTACACCCCAAACCTCAACTTCTTCAACGGACCCAAACAATCCTGAACTTGAGTCTCGCTGCACTTCACCACTTACAGTAATCATTCTAAATCATCCTAATTTTTTGAGACTACTCAACCGAACGGCGATCTAAAAAACTGAGATCTGTGTCTATATTTAGATCTTGAGGCGGACCGCTCAGAAACCGCTCAGCAAATATTCCAAGCACGAAATGCGGCTTAAATTTTGTAACCAGATCGGGATCTGCAGAATTCCCCCACGTAAACACTACCTCATCAAACTGGGCACACAACAGGCTCAGCATCTGGTTTGCGCTCGATGTGCCATACAAATATAGCCGCCCATACCCTTTGGGCTGCTCACGTAGCCTATGGAGCACATTGCCAGAAATTGTCGCGCCTGATATGAGCGCTGGGGTTATCGTGTCGAACACCACTCGAACTTCCGATCGTGACAAGACCTTCAGCGCTTGCTCACCTAGAGGCGGGTCTAGCTTATCGCCTAGGTCGCCCACAAACTCTTCAAGCTCAAGCTCTACATCATAGCTTGGCGCAATATTAAAAAAGCCAAGAACGAAATCCATTAAAAAGACCTGCCCCTTAGGAGACAGATGAGTATCCGTTTTATAAAAAAAACTAGCGGGATCGGATTCGCGCATCAAATCATCAGCAATATAGAAAGTGTAATTAGTAAGCCCCCCACCCAACTCTTCGCACAGCTGGATACTTGGCCTAGCCTCAGATATCGCCAACGGCACGGTCTTATAGGAGTTACAGATTACATTTTTGTCCGGCACTATGACTTGAAGGAATTTGCACCCTGACTGAATCGCGAATGCTCTTCGATAACTGAAGGTTCTGCGCAAATACTTCAGCATTTCCTTGTCAAGCGGCAGGTGCCCTTGGAGCACATCGTTGAATTTGTTTGAGTCGTTTTTTAGAAACAGCCAACCGTCTCGACCCTGTTCTACGAGGTCCTCGGCCCCCAGCCTTCTGCACTTCACTACGAAGCGAGACTGAGGAAATTCGAAAGCCAGCCCTTCAGCCTTGACGTCAACTATGTTTTTCCCAAAACTTAGATGCGGGGCAAGGGCAACCTCAAAGCCGTGATTGCCACTGCCAACGGCATCAAATATATCTTTTCTATACATATCGCAGATAGAGCTAAAAGCGAAATCCCCATTTACGAATATGTTGATACGCACAGAATTCGCTAAGTGGGCGGTATCTGCGATCCACCCGGCCAGCACCTCCTCATTTGCGATATCGACGTTACCTCTAATCATTTACCTCATCCTCGCGACGCTGCTCGAATCCAGACGGCCACACACTGCGGTGAACCGCTGACTCAACGGCGCTCTTTAACAACGTGTGTACCATATCAGGTGTTAAACAAGATCGAGCCTATCTTGATCAACGGCGATAACTGCCGCTAACCCAGTAAAGGCCACGGTCGCCAAACGAAGCCCTTTCAGGCTTCCGCACCACCCTCAGGGGGCCAGAAAACTGGCCACATTCTCGGATACTAAAAATATCGACCCGCAGCTTCAGCAGCTTAAGTGCCACGGCCCAACGTCGCGTGCGCTGTCCGTACCTGCTGCGATGCGCAGGCCCCATACAGCTTCGCGCCTCATCTCTGGTATTCTGATGCGAAGAACGGCTAGGCCCCAATTTAATCAGAGTGGCCGTACCTTCCGCTACAGACGAGCTGGTTCAGAGCCGCTGCTCCGTCGAGTGCCGATCACAATTAACACGTGCTCCGAACTGATCGGAACACCATCCATCATCAGTTTGCGCGTATTTGCTCAGGATAACCCCATATGGATCTAATCCCCGTAATCTTGTCAGGCGGCGTCGGCAGCCGGCTGTGGCCCGTGTCCCGCGAGGCCCATCCGAAGCCGTTCATGACGCTCCCCGACGGCCAGAATTTGATCCAGAAGACGTTCCTTCGGGCCGCAGCACTGGAAGGCGTTTCGCAAATCCTCACCGTCACCAACCGTGATCTGCTCTTCAAAACCGAAGACGAATATCGGACCGTGAACAAGGGGGAGCTGGCTCAAGCCTTCATCCTCGAGCCTTTCGGCCGCAACACTGCGGCTGCCGTTGCGATGGCGGCGCTGCAGATCAAAGAACTCAATGGCGCTGACGCGCACATGCTGGTCCTGGCCGCAGATCACCTGATCCAGGATGAGCGCGCCTTCGCTGCAGCCGTTGAAAACGCAGTACGCTTGTCCGAAAAGGGCTGGTTGGTCACCTTCGGCATTCAGCCGCAATACCCTGAGACGGGCTTCGGCTATATCGAGGCCGGTGGCTCCGCAGGCGAGGCAGGCGGCTTGAAGGTTTCGCGCTTCGTTGAAAAGCCGGACCTGAAGACCGCCGAGACGTACGTTGCCGCTGGCAACTACTTTTGGAACTCAGGCATGTTCTGCTTCAAAGTCGGGACAGTGCTCGAAGAGTTCGCCAAACATGCACCAGACGTCCTGGACGCGGCGGTCGAGTCAATCGCAAGTTCTCGATTGACCCAGTCGGCGGGCTACCACTGCCTGGCGCTGGACGCGGACTCGTTCGCCAAAGTGCCGGATATTTCCATCGACTATGCCTTGATGGAGCGCTCTGATCGCGTCGCCACTGTCCCTTGCGACATTGGCTGGAGCGACATCGGCTCGTGGAACGCGGTGAGCGAGTTGACCCCTCAGGACGACCACGGCAATCGCTGCGAAGGTGAAGTGCTTGCTCACGGCGCTCGCAACAATTACGTCAACAGCGAGGAGCGGCTGACCGCATTGGTTGGCGTTGAAGACCTGCTTGTGATTGATACGGCAGACGCGTTGCTGATCGCGCATAAGGATCACGCTCAGGACGTGAAACACATCGTCACTCAGCTGAAAAAATCCGGGCACACGCTTCACCAGTTGCACCAGACGGTGCATCGCCCGTGGGGCACGTACACCACGCTCGAAAACGGTGAGCGTTTCAAGATCAAACGCATCGTCGTCAAGCCTAAAGCGTCGCTGTCCCTGCAGATGCATCATCATCGCAGCGAGCACTGGATTGTGGTCAGCGGCATGGCAATTGTCGTGAATGACGATCAGGAGCTGATGCTCAACACCAATGAATCGACATTTATTCGTGCAGGGCATCAGCATCGCCTCACCAACCCGGGCGTGATCGACCTTGTGCTGATCGAAGTCCAGAGCGGTGATTATCTGGGTGAGGACGATATCGTGCGTTTTGAAGACGTCTATGGTCGGGCCGGTAGCTGAGGCGTAGCCTCTCGCCCGCTTATCCGGGCCTGGTTGCAGGGTCGCGTCAGGCGTCTCTGCAGCCAGTGACAGCGCATGAATCATTCGGGCGCCTCTACCCTCGATTCCGCACCCTCATGATCAACCCCAGCTTGCTCAAAGCAAGCTGCCTCCGTGCGGGCGGCGATTCGTCGCTTCTGGTATGGTGCCGGCACCCATGCCGTCATCAGGCGCTGGTGGAGGGGAGCCGATCATCTGCGGCAAGGTTTTATGCACGGCATAAGATCGCAAGCGGTGCATGAGCCAGGACGCCCCACCGATTTCGCACAACTCAGGCGTTACAGAACAGGTCATTGAGGTTTTAGAATGTACGGTATGTTGCAAGGGCTTTGGGAATACCGAAGCTTCATCATCACATCCATCCGCAATGAGTTCATCGCACGCTTTGCAAGGAGCAAACTAGGCGGGCTTTGGATGATCATCCACCCCCTCTCCCAAGTCGCGATCTACGCCCTCATTCTGTCCAACGTCCTCGCCGCCAGACTGCCAGGCATTGATAACAAATATGCGTACGCCCTCTATTTGATGGCGGGCATCCTGGCGTGGAACCTGTTCGCCGAGATTGTCGGGAGATGCCTGACTGTATTCATCGAGCAAGGCAATTTGATGAAGAAGATGCGCTTCCCGAGGATCGCGCTCCCTGTGATCGTTGTGGGCTCGTGCCTTCTCAACAACCTATTGTTGTTCGTCGCAGTTTTCATCGTATTCGCACTGCTGGGTCATATGCCCAGCCTTCAGATGCTCTGGTTGATCCCATTGACATTGACCGTCACCGCTTTGGCTGTCGGACTTGGCCTGGTGCTGGGCGTGCTCAACGTCTTTGTCCGGGACATCGGGCAGGTTGTGCCGATCGTGCTGCAGGTCTGGTTCTGGTTCACGCCTATCGTTTATTCGCTGAACATCATTCCTGAAAACATGCGGGGAGCGCTGGAATTCAACCCCATGTTCCCAGTGGTCACGGCTTACCACGATGTACTGGTTTATCAGGTTGCGCCTAACCTCGCTCACCTCGGCATAGCGATTGGCCTCTCCGCAGCTTTGCTGGTCCTGGGACTGTTTCTGTTCCGACGCGCCGCTCCTGAAATGGTGGACTCACTATGACCTTGTTATCCATCAGCCATGTGGGCAAGGCCTACCGCACCTATACATCCGAGTGGCAGCGATTCGCAAAATGGTTCTATCTGCCTGTCAAACCCAGCTATGAACACTGGGTGCTGCGTCATATCAACTTTTCGATCGAGGCAGGGGAAGCAATCGGTATCGTGGGTCAAAACGGGGCGGGCAAGTCGACGCTTCTGAAAATGATCACCGGCACCCTTCGCCCGACAGAAGGCAAGATCCAGGTCAACGGTAGGATTGCCGCCATTCTTGAACTTGGGATGGGTTTTAGCCCGGAGCTGACAGGGCGCCAGAACGTCTACCATGCTGCCGGTCTCATGGGCTTCAACACTGCACAGATCGATGAGGTCATCGAAGACATCGAAGCGTTTGCCGAGATCGGTGAGTACTTCAACGAGCCTGTCAGGACGTACTCCAGCGGGATGCAGATGCGCGTCGCGTTCGCGGTCGCCACTGCGTTCCGCCCGGATATTCTGATCGTCGATGAGGCCTTGTCGGTTGGTGACAGCTATTTCCAGCACAAGAGCTTCAGTCGCATCAAAGAATTCCAGCAAGCCGGAACTACGTTATTGATCGTGTCGCATGATCGAGGCTCGATCCAGGCGCTGTGTAATCGCGCCATCCTGATCGACAATGGCACAGTCATCAAAGACGGTCCTCCCGAACAGGTGATGGACTACTACAACGCAATCATTGCCCAGAAAGAAAACAGCACCGTAGAAGTGGTTTCCCTCGAAGGGAAAGGGGTACAGACGCGATCGGGGACAGGCGAAGCATCAATAGAAAGCGTGACGCTGTACGAGCGTGGCGCCCCGGTTGAATACGTCGGGGTCGGCGCTGAAGTGTGCCTGACGATCAACGTACAGGCCAACGTCGACCTCCCTGAGTTGGTCGTGGGGTACGTGATCAAGGACCGGCTGGGCCAGGATGTGTTCGGGACCAACACCCATCATCTTGAGTGCAAGTTGCACTCTGTTGAAGCAGGCACCCGGCTCTCTTACAAGTTTAGCTTTACGGCAAATCTTGGTATTGGTTCGTACTCGGTTGCTGTCGCCCTCCACTCCTCCGATACCCACATTGCTGAAAACTTTGAATGGCGGGACCTGGCGCTGGTGTTCAACGTTGTGAACATTTCAGAACATAAATTTATCGGTATGGCATGGATACCTCCTACCGTGGAGTGTGATTGATGGTTGCTCGTTTTTACAGGGCCTTTGAGGATCGTCACCGTGGCTCAAGGGAACTGATCCTCGAACGCCTCCAGGCCTACATGCCGTTCCTTCAACCGTTTCTCCAACTGGAAAATGGGCCAGTCGCTGTTGACCTCGGTTGCGGCCGAGGTGAATGGCTGGAAATGGTCATCGGCGCCGGGTTCGCTGCGCGCGGCGTAGACCTGGATGAGGGCATGCTTGAAGGTTGCCGAACGCGAGGCCTGCCGGCCGACCTGGGTGATGCCGTGGGCTCCCTTAGAGCGCGTGCTGCTGAGAGTGTGTCGGTCATCAGCGCATTTCACCTAGTAGAACACATACCTTTTACGGCGTTACAGGACCTCGTCAACGAGGCACTTCGGGTGCTGAAGCCCGGGGGGCTATTGATTCTCGAGACGCCTAACGCAGAAAACCTTTTCGTCGGATCCAACGGGTTCTATATGGATCCGACCCACGAGCGACCGATCCCGCACTTGCTACTGTCCTTCCTGACCGAGTTCTCCGGTTTTGAACGAAGCAAGCTGCTGCGCCTCCAGGAAGAAGCCCGCCTGCATGATCCCGCCACGTCGATTGACCTAATCACAGCGCTCGGCAGTTCCAGCCCTGATTACGCAATTGTCGCGCAGAAAAAAGCGGCTGACTCCGTAATGTCGCTTTTTGACGAACCCTTTGCCCAGACCTTCGGGATTACCCCCGGCGAGTTGGCTGCCCGTTACGATCAAAGTATTGAACAGCGATTTCAGGCTGTAGGGACGCAGATGGCGGAACTGTCGTCGACTACCGAGAAATTCCTGGCAGATACGAATATTGAACAAAGATTCCAGGAAGTAGGGACACAAATGGCGGAACTATCATCAACCACTGAAAAATTTCTGGAAACCATCTCGGAAATAACAACGGAATTAGGTGATGCGAAGTACAAGAATGGATATCTGGAATATCACAATGGCCTGCTGACTTCACGAAATGAAGCATTGGAGCAGCAAAACTTTGCGCTGGTTGATGAACACCTCACCGTCAGCGACGAGAATAAAAAGCTTAAAGCCAAGCACGCCGATCTTGAGGCCGTAATCCAGGATCTTCGTTCTGTCGTGCAGACCCTCGAAGATGGCACACATAATCTGCATGCCGACATGCAGCAGCTCCAGGTGCAACTGGACGGTATCGCCTCGGACAGGCACAACATGGCCACCCACTTGAACGCGGTAGTGCAGAGCACTTCGTGGAAAATCACGCAACCGCTCAGAAGACTCTCCAGTTTTGTTTCACGCAGCGAACCTGTTACTCGCAAAGCGAGCAAGAAGAGAGCGCTTGCCCTGAGGGCGATCAACTTCGTTTCTGCGCGCCCGTTTCTAAAGCCTTATGCCCGGACCGGCATCAAATTTTTACCGGCGTCTTTGCGGGCAAAGCTCTGGGCGCTATCTGTCCACTCGGTAGCACCGGTTGCCACAAGCCAGACGACACCTGCCAACGCCTCGTCTCTAAGCTTGCGGGAGGCCGAAATTTATATGGAGCTCAAACAGGCTTTTGAGCGCAAGGAAAGTAAGTGATGCGAATAGTAATAGACCTGCAAGGCGCGCAATCAGAGAGCCGGTTTCGTGGAATAGGCAGATATTCGCTTTCTCTGAGCCTGGCGATTGCAAAACTCGCACAGAACCATGAGATCTGGATCGCTCTGAATGGCAAGCTGACCGAGAGTATCGCCAGCATCAAAGCGGCCTTTGCGCCGCTGATTCCCGCAGACCGCATTCGCATATTCGACGTGCCCGATGATCGCGCGCCGGGGCCGTGGACTGCTCAGGCATCGGAAGTTCTCCGCGAACGGTTTCTTGATGCACTGGAGCCAGACGTCGTTCTGGTCAGCAGCGTCTTTGAAGGGCCTTGGGCTGGCGCTGTGACGTCTATCGGCGCCTGTGAGACCCGGCACAAGACTGCGGTCATTTTCTATGACCTGATCCCATTGCTGGATCCGGACGTCTATCTGCCGAATCCGGCATTGCGTGACTACTACTTCAGAAAAATCCAGTGGCTCAAAAATGCTGACATGCTGTTGGCGATCTCTAATTCGTCCAGCAATGAAGGCGCCGAGCACCTCTCGATACCTGTAAGCAAGATTGCGAATATTTCCGCGGCCATTGGAGACCAGTTCAAGCCGACGCAGCTTGATGCTGCTGGTTCTGCACTGCTGTTTGGTCGGCTAGGAATCACCGGCAAATACATTCTGTTTGCGCCAGGCGGTTTTGACCCCAGGAAGAATTTTGCCAGGCTGATAGAAGCGTACAGCACGCTCTCGCCTGAATTGAAGTTCTCTCACCAACTCGTGATTGCCAGCAAACTTCATCCGCCTCAGCGCAGCGAACTCTTGCAATACGCTGAAGCGTTCGGCTTGCAGGAGAACCAGTTGGTACTGACTGGGTATGTCGAAGATGACGAGCTCGTTGCGCTTTATTCGATGGCAACGCTTTTTGTCTTCCCGTCGACCCATGAGGGCTTCGGACTGCCCGTGCTGGAAGCCATGGCATGCGGTGCCCCCGTCATTGGTTCCAACTGCAGCAGCGTCCCTGAAGTCATAGGGATGGAAGAGGCCCTGTTCGATCCATTTTCGATCAGCTCCATTGCCGAAAAAATCGAACAGGGCCTCCAGGACTACTCATTCCGCGAGCGCCTCCTTGAGAACGCTCTCGAGCAGTCCAAACGTTTTTCGTGGGACGCGTCGGCAACCAAAGCGATCGCGGCTATCGAGTCCCTTGGCCCAAGGTCTCCGGTGGCTTCCTCCGGTATCGACAAGCACTCGGTGATTGCTGAGCTAGTCGCTATCGACGCTGCTCCGGAGTCTGACGAGGCGATCCAAAGGGTCGCGAAAAGCATTGCCTATAATTTCAAAGGCAATCAGGGTAGCCAGCTGCTGCTGGATGTCTCGAGCATTGTGCATTCGGATGCCAAGTCCGGCATTCAGCGAGTCGTGCGAAGCTTGCTGCACGAGTTCTTGAACTCCGCACCTGCCGGCTACGACGTGCGTCCGATTTACTATCAGGAAGGCTCTTACTACTACGCGGAGAAATTCACGTCAGCGGTGACATCTGACCAAACCGCCTCCATAGACTCGCCCATCGATGTCACTCAAGGGGATGTCTACTTATCCCTTGATCTGAATATGCACCTCGCCAGTCAGCTACAGCCATTGCACACCCACATGCAGAACGCGGGTGTGCAGATCAACTACCTGGTTTATGACTTGCTATTGATTCACCGCCCAGACTGGTGGCATGCGCCGAACCCTGATTTTTTCAGAAACTGGCTTGAAAAAATCTGCCTTGTCGGGGACAGACTGATCTGTATCTCTGAGGCGGTAGCGGTAGAACTGCGCAGCTGGCTCGCGGAGAACCCTCCGGGCCGAATCGACAGCGGCCCCGTTATTGAAAGCTTCCACCTTGGTGCCGACATCGATAACAGTTTGCCAAGCGGAGGGATGCCTGATGAGGCGGCCCAGACGCTGGATCTGATCTCGCAGCACCCTTCCTTCCTCATGGTCAGCACCATCGAGCCTCGCAAAGGGCATGCACAGACGCTCTCGGCATTTGAGCTGCTGTGGGAGCAAGGTCACGAGATCAATCTGGTTATTGTGGGCAAACGCGGTTGGCTGGTGGACGAGCTTGTTGCTCGACTGGAAACCCACCCGCAGATGCACAAAAAGCTGTTCTGGCTGGAAGGCATCAGTGACGAATATCTGGAGCAGGTGTATTCAACGTGCTCGTGCCTGATCGCGGCGTCCGAGGGTGAAGGGTTTGGCTTGCCGCTCATTGAAGCAGCGCAGCACAAAGTCCCGATGATCATTCGTGAAATCCCGGTTTTCCGGGAAGTAGCCGGCGTGCATGCGTCCTACTTCAGCGGCCTGGAGCCTCAGGCGCTTGCAGACTCGATCACCACCTGGCTGACGCAAAGGGAAACCGGGCATCACCCGTCATCGGACTCAATGCCTTGGCTGACGTGGAAGCAAAGTGCTGAGCAGCTGAAGGCAGTGCTGATTCCCTGAGACGATGCTGCCGGCAAAGGTGGCAAGGACGCCACAGGCCTGCCCTGCAGCCTGAGGTGCGGCTCAAGCGTCGCACCAATGGTCTCGAAGTGTTGGCGCTGAAGCCTCCTGCCAGGGAGGTCAGCGCCGATCTGGTGTCACGGAATTATCCGCATCGACACGAAGCCTATCCCAAGCACCCGATCGTCCGCGCTTCCAGAGAGCTGCTTGGGCGAAACCGGATTCGGCGGCACGAACGTTATGCTGTCGGCGCTTACGCCTGCGAGATCAACATCAAGACTGACTTGCGAGACACCTGCGGTCAGCCGGATGTCGTATTCACGATTGCCAATTTTGACGAGTGTCGGCTCTTGCCCCTTGGCACCGTAGAGCTGGGCCGTCAGCACGAGAGTGAATTTCTGCGGCAGGGGATCGGTAAATTTGAAGGACGCCTGCTGGGAGGACCATCGCCCCCATGGCTCCAAGGCATACAGACCTTGTGCGTCGCTGATGAACTCGGGGAAACCGCCTCGGGTAAAGTCTATGCCGCTTGGCAGGTCCGCACTGTAGCGCGGCCCAAGAGCGTCAACGTAGTAGCCGGCGACCTTCCCGATCTGATTTGCAGAAAGGCCTGCCAGATCGGGATGCGCGCTGTTATCGAGCTTAAAGAAAACCAGCTCTCTGTCGCCGCTCTGAAGTAACGGGACCTGTTTTAGCAACTGCGATACTTCCTGGATGAGCGCCTCAGCGTTATCAGCGTATCCACGGCGGTCTATATAAATACCATCAAACCCGAGCCTGCGGATCACCTCAATCTGGCGCTCCATAGGCTCTTGAGCCAGAGCACGATAGAACAGGTCACCCGGCCGGCCCTTCATGCCGCCAAAGCTCCAATGCAGCGCCGACGAGTGCAGCACGCCGGTCATCATCTGGTAATTGGACAGACGATTCATTATTGGGACTTCTGGAAAGCCTATATACGGCAGCTGATAGACCGCCCCCCCTGCAGGAAGCGCTTTTTCGACTGAGTGGATAAAGTCTCGGTCGCTATCGAACGCTGCATCATTAGTGGCATTGCAGTCTTTGCAAGGTGGAGCCGTCTGGTCGTACAGCCCTGCCAACAGCAAAACGAGCGCAATAGGCACCGAGTACTTGGAAAACAGAGGGGCTCTTTTCTGTAGCAAAAGCTGGAGCGAAATGAAGAAGAACAACAACGCGCCGCACGCTATGAAAATACTGTCTCTGTTCCATCCACGTATGGAGGGCGAGACCACCATGGCGAACAAGGAGCCCAAGCCTCCCACCGTCGCAAACAGGAACAATACAAATGTCGTGACCGCCAATAGGCGCAGCCTGCGGCTGGGTTCCGTACGGGCCGGGGCGAAGATCAGGTACAGCAACGCCATCATGAAGCCGACAGCACCGATCACACCGAGCGATGAAGTGGAATTCTCGTTGATCAGCGGGGTTATCTGGTTATAGAGCTGAGCCCCCTCACCTAATTTCGCAACTCGGTGGTCTGTCCGGGGCATCAACAACTGCATCATCTTCAGCCCATAGAGCTCGGACTCGCCTGGCGAACGCTGGGCGACCTCTGGATTAGGACCGTCTTTGAACGTCCCAATCACATTGGGCGCGATATTAACGGCTACACCAAAGACGGTCGCAGCAATGAGCAGTGCAGCTTTTGTCGCGCCGTGGGAATTGCGCGATGTCAGGGCACTCATCACACCGGCCGATGCAAGAATGATTATCCCAAACAGGGCGTAATACACGCCGAACGAGGCAAGAACGAGCATGCCTGCCGCCGCCACCACGATTCTACGCAGCGTAGGTCTGAGCCCCGACGGATGCGGACGATTCTGGGTATGGTAGATGTCCAATGCCAGATAGAAAAACACCGGAGCCACTAAATACCAGGTGTAAAAAAGATGCTGCAACCGCAGAAAGTGAAAGGGTGCAAACGTATACAGCACGCTGGCTGTCACCGCAAAACTGCGACTCAGGCCGAAAGCCCGAGCGGTTACGTAAGTTGCGACGAAACAAGAAGGGAATCCAAGCAGATAGAACAGTTTTACTCCACCCGGCCACCCCCCACTCATCAGGGAGAATACCTTGATCAGCAAATGGTCGGCACCGTCCGAACCCGGAAAATCAAGGAAGTTGGAGCCGAACGGATAACCACTTCTGAGGTTATCGAATAACCAGCCTTCCGCGACGCGTTGCGCCATCCAGGCGTGGAACAAACCGTCGCCCTTATACCCGAAAGGTCGCGTTAAGTCGGGCGTCAAACCGTCATGTAGCCCGCTCATGAGAATGCTGGCAAGGAAGAACGTCACGACCGCGCCGATGAGTATCAGCTTCCACTCAGAGGCAACGGTCGTACGCCACGATCTAAAAACATTCACATCGGCAGGGCGGTATGGGGCAGGTTTGATCAATGGCTTCAAAGTATAAGGCTCGGACAGTTAATCAAAATTTACGCGTTCGAGTTCGACGACCAGCGGCATGTTGCGGATCTTGGTGTGAACCGAACCCAGATACTCTCCGAGCATCCCCAGAAACAGAATCTGGACCGAGCTGAAAAAGAACAGCGAAATGAGCAGCGGAGCGATACCCATCTGAAAAGAGTTCCAGAACACCAGCTTGGCAATCAGGAAACCAAACGCTGCCAACAGGCTTAACCCTGCAAGCAACGCGCCCCCCATCACCATCAGACGCAAAGGCACTTTGGAATGGTTGGTGATACCCAGCATGGCAATGTCATACAAAGTGTAGAAGTTGTTGCTGGTGATGCCGCGCTGGCGCCGTGGTTGCTTGAACGGCACGGTTGCGATCGGAAAGCCGATTTCACACAGCAGCCCACGGAAGTACGGATACGGATCGTCAATCTTCTTGAGAATGTCCAGGACCGCACGATCAAACAGGCCTGCGCCTGTTGCGTTCTGCACCAGCGGGACTTCCGAGATGCGGGTCACGAAGCGGTAATAGGCGCGGCGTGCGATGAACATCAGACGCGACTCTTCGCTTTCTGGCTTCACCGCCATCACGGTCTTGAAGCCCTCCTCCCACTTTTTGACGAACTCTTCGATCATCTCTGGCGGGTCTTGCAGGTCGGAGGCGATCAGCACGGCCGCGTCGCCCCGAGCCTGTAGCAGGGCGTGGTAGGGCGAACGGATATGACCGAAGTTTCGGGCGTTAAGGATCAACTTGACCCGGTTGTCCTGCGCAGCCAGTGCGCGCAACTTCACGATGCTGTTATCGGTCGAGCAGTTATCAATGAAGATATGTTCGTAATCGTAGTCAAGGCGTGACATCACCTCGACGATGCGCTGGTGCAGCTCATCAATATTGGCTTCTTCGTTGTAGCAAGGGGTCACTATGCTGATGAGCTTACGCATAATTGAAAACATACCTGTTATTAATGACGAATGAGAGTAAAGCCATGGGCACGATCAGAGCGATGCCGGCTAGGTAAGGGTTTACGCCCAGCAACTTCAGCGCAGCGATCCCGGCCACGTTGGCTGCGTAGACAACGGCATAGCCGGCCACGAAACGAAAGATGAGTTTGTTGTTCTTCGAACCAAACACCAGGGCGCCAGTGCTTTTGAAGTTGAACAATACGCCCAGGATCGTGGCGAGCAGCAATGCCATGCTGTAGTGCAGACCGAGGTAAAGGAAGCCGGCAAAGCAGCCGTAGCCGAACGCCGCGTTCAACATCCCTACCAACGCAAACCGGACCAGTTTTATCTTGAGAAGCGCGTGAAGCCGTGGCCACGCTTTTTCAGTTTCTTGCATGCAGCGCCTGCCTGATTTCGCGCAACACGCCGCTCAGCGATGAGTCACCGGGCACATAGCCGAACAACTGCTCAGCCCTGCGATTGTGCGAATAGTAATGAGCCTTGGGCCCGGTCGCGTTCACCCGCGCCTGCTCACCAGCAACCGTAAACTTCAGACTGAACTCATCGCTCACCGCTGCCAGCAATTCGAACTTGCCCACCGGCGCAAGGCTGTAGCAGTCCACTGCATCGTTACCGGGAGGTGCCTGCAAAACACGGTCGATCAACTGCATGAAGTCGGCAGGTGTGAGGTAATCGCGAAGCATGTCATCGGGAGCAACTTCCAGCACGGTGCCCGTGTGCAGGGACCTCAGGATGTCACTCAGGAAGAACCGCGCCTCGCACGACTGGCGATGGCTGAAGTAGCTGAAGACTCGCACATCTGTAATGGCGGCCTCTGGCAGCGCTCGGTGGCGACATTCAGCCTGAAACTTGGCCGCGCCGTACCAGTGCTGTGGCTGCAGATCGTTGATGGGGAAAACGGCGACCGAGTCCCCAGTGATCGGTGCCGAGAAGTTGGTGCCGTACGCGGCGCCGCTGCTCAGGTAGATGTACTTGCAGGCAGGGTGGCTACGCAAATAGGCCAAAGCCAGATTGTCGTACTGCTCCGTGACGCTGAAAATCGCCTGGCCCATCTGTACGGCCCGCGCCGGATCGCCTACACCAACGAAGTTGATGATCGCATCGAACTCGCCGCTGTCATCGAAAGCGGCGTAGTCGAGAACCGGAAAGCCCTCGCACTCCGCGATCGTTTGAACGCCTGCGTCCAGGGTGGCGGGCGTTCGCACAAACAGCGTGCATGTGTACGCCGTGGATTGAGCGAGACTGGCTATCAGGTCCTTGGCGATGTGGCTGCTGGCTCCAAGGATGGCAACCTTCATTGACCCAGGTCCAGCAACGGCGACTGCTCGTGGATCGGACGGCCGAACTCAAGGCGCGGTCGGCATTCGCGGGCGTCTGGCATTAATACTTCGATAAGCATCGGCTTGCCGTTTGCCAGGAACTCCACGACCGCGGATTTGAACGTGTCCAGGTCGATCACGCTTCGCGAATCAATGCCGTACGCTTCACCCAGGGCTTTGAATTGCGAGGTATAGCCATCCCAGTACGTCGAGGAGTTACGCCCCTCGAAATACATCTCCTGAAAGCCGCGCACCATGCCCAATGAGTGGTTGTTCAGTACTACCGTCAGAATAGGCAGACGCTCACGGGCGATGATGTCCAGCTCCTGAATATTCAGCTGGGCCCCGCCGTCACCGGTAATCACCACAACTGGCTTGTGCCCAGCGATGCAGGCACCCACGGCCGCCGGAATGGCAAAGCCCATCGTGCCCAGACCGCCGGAGTGGTGCATGGCTTGACCGGCGTTCAGGCGCAACGTGTGCGCGGCCCACATCTGGTTATTGCCTACATCGGCCACGTAATCGAGCGCCCGGCCTTCGGTCAATTCGTTGAGGGCACCGAACAGAGCGAAAGGGCTGAAACCCAAGTCGGTGTACTCGTCCTTGAACGATTGCTCGAACACCTGCGCCAAACTTGCATGCCAGGACGGCGGCGCAGACGGCAGCATCGGAGCGCGAGCAATGAAGGAGGCGAAAACCCCTTCAAGGTCGGCGTGGATCGACTGCTGCGCCTTCACCCTGTTATCCAGCTGAGCGGCGTCCAGATCGAACTGCACGATGTGCGCGTTTTGGGCGAAGGTTTCGGGCTTGGCGCCGGTTTGGCGTACGTCCATGCGGCTGCCGAGAACAATCAACAGGTCGCAATGCTGCACGGCGTAGTTGGCCGCCCTCGTCCCGTAAGCACCGAGCATCCCGATGTAGTGCTCGCTGGCGGGCACCTTCTCGGCGCCCTTCAGGCTCGCAACGTGAGGGATGCCCAGCCTGCGGACCTCGCTCAACCATTGGCTGAACCCGGGTGTGTTCACCGCGCCGCCACCGATCAGGAACAGCGGCTTCTGAGCTTTCTCCAACAATGCCCAGACGTCTTCATGAGAGGCGTTCTGCGCAGGCACCCGGTCCGACTCGCGGGCCCATGCGCTCAGCAATTCATCAAGCACGGCGTCGTCGACTTCGGCCCGCTGAACGTCCATGGGAATGTCCAGAAGCACGGGCCCTGGCCTGCCTTCGCGGGCGATGGTGATCGCCTTGAGCAGGCAAGGAATCAGTTCGTCAACATGGGTGACCTGGTGAGCGTACTTGGTGATGCTGCTCACCAAGGCAACGCTGTCGAGCTCCTGAAAACCCTGTTGGCGAATAGCCCGATCGCCCTTCTGCTCATGGGTGTTGACCTGGCCGGTCAGGAACAGGCACGGATGGCTGTCCAACCAGCAGTCGGCAATTCCGGTAATCAGGTTAGTGGCGCCCGGGCCGCTTGTGCCCAGTGCCACGCCCATCACTTTGTGACTCGTCGCGCGCGCGACGGCGGATGCAGCGAAGGCGGCGCCTTGCTCATGGTGCATGGAAACCAACTTGGTCTTACCGAGCAAGTTGATACTGTCCACCAGGTGGGCAATCATTCCACCGATGAGCTCGAAACCGTAGAGGACTTGAGTGTCCGCCAGAACCTTGGCTACTGCATCCGATGCTTTCATAAGTTAGAAACCGATCCCGAAGAACTCTTCCAGTTTTTCACCAACGTAGTCGAACTGCTCCTGACCCAGCGACGGTTGCACGCCCAGCCAGAAGGTCTGGTTCATGGTGCGGTCGGTGTTGGTCAGTTCGCCCACGACGCGGTGCTCAACGCCATGGAAGTACGGCTGACGGGTCAAGTTGCCTGCGAACAGCAAACGAGTGCCGATCTTGTTCTGATCGAGGAACTTCAACAGGTCCACACGCTTGACGCCGGCAGTCTCTTTCAGCGTTACCGGGAAGCCGAACCAGGAAGGATCGCTGTTAGGCGTAGGCTCGGCGATTTCCAGGAAGTCGCTCAGGCTGGACAAACGCTCTTTCAACAGCTGGAAGTTGCGCTTGCGGGTTGCGATGAACTCCGGGGCGCGGTCGAGCTGGGCCAGGCCGCAGGCAGCTTGCATGTCGGTGATCTTCAGGTTGTAGCCCAGGTGGGCGTACACGTACTTGTGATCGTAACCTTGAGGCAGGCTGCCGAATTGCTGCCCGAAACGGTTGCCGCACGTGTCGTCGCAGCCTGGCGCGCAGTAGCAATCGCGGCCCCAGTCACGGAACGATTCAGCGATCATTCGCAGTTGGGCGTCGTTGGTGAATACCGCGCCGCCTTCACCCATGGTGATGTGGTGAGCCGGGTAGAAGCTGAGCGTGCCGATGTCGCCAAAGGTACCGACCATCTTGCCGTCGTAAGTCGCACCCAGCGCGTCACAGCAATCTTCGACCAGCCACAGGTTGTACTTTTCGCACAGCGCCTTCACCTTGCCCAGATTGAACGGGTTGCCCAAGGTGTGAGCGAGCATGATGGCCTTGGTCTTCGGCGTGATGGCCGCTTCGATCAAGTCTGCATTGATGTTGTGGGTGTTCATTTCCACGTCGACGAAGACAGGGATCGCGCCGAACTGAACGATCGGGTTGACGGTGGTCGGGAAACCCGCCGCAACGCCAATGACTTCGTCGCCCTTCTTGATTGCACGATCACCCAGTTTCGGTGAAGTGAGGGTGCTGAACGCAACCAGGTTGGCCGAAGAACCAGAGTTCACGGTCAGCAGGTGGTTCACGCCCAGGAACGCAGCGAGTTTCTTCTCGAACTCAGCGTTGAAGCGACCAGTGGTCAGCCAGCCGTCCAGCGAAGCCTCAACCATCAGCTGCAGTTCACGCGCGCCGATTACCTTGCCCGACGGAGGGATGACGGTTTCGCCCCCGACAAAAGGTTTGGCCGCCAAGGCAGTCTGGGCGTAGCGCTCAACGAGCTGGCTGATTTCCTGACGGAGCATATCGGGGGTCATAGTATTTCCTGCTCAAGCTAATTATCGGTTAGGCGCCAGTGGCATGGCTGCCATGTAGCTATTGATTTCTTCTACGCAACGGACATGCATGTCGGCACTCTCCATCCAGGCTCTGTGCCAGTTGACGATGCGAGTCAGCGTTGTCTCCAGGCCCCAGGTTGGTTCCCACTTCAGGTGAGCGCGGGCCTTGGATATGTCCAGCTTCAAATAGCGTGCTTCATGCGGCTGCGGGTCACTGTCAAGCTGCCAGCTAGCGCCAGCTCCCCACGCCTGCACCATGTGATCGAGTATCCATTCGACAGGTTGGGCGTCCTCGTCGCGAGGGCCGAAGTTCCAGCCCTGAGCGAATGACTGGCCATGCTCCCATAGGTGCTGGGCCAGAACAAGGTAACCGCTGAGCGGTTCAAGTACGTGCTGCCAAGGGCGGGTGGCCTTGGGATTGCGGACTACCACGGGCTTGCCCTGTTCGACAGCGCGCAAAATGTCCGGAATCAACCGGTCGTCAGCCCAATCGCCACCGCCGATGACATTGCCGGCGCGCGCCGAGGCCAGTGCAGCGGAGTGTTCACTGTTAAAGAACGAGTTGCGGTAAGCGCTGGTTACCAGTTCCACACAGCCTTTACTGTTGCTGTACGGATCGTGGCCACCCATGGGCTCGTTCTCGCGATAGCCCCATTCCCATTCCTGGTTCTCGTAACATTTGTCGGTGGTGACATTGACGATGGCACGCAGGCCGGGGCACTTGCGCGCGGCCTCCAACACATGAACGGTGCCCATCACGTTGGTGGCGTAGGTTTCGACCGGTTCCCGGTACGACAGCCTGACCAGCGGTTGCGCCGCCATATGGATCAGGATGTCCGGATTGAAGGCAACCATGCTCTCAGTCACAGTCTGCAGGTCGCGGATGTCGCCGATCTGCGACTCCATGCCCCGCTCAACCTGCGCTTGGTCGAACAGTGAAGGCGTAGTGGGTGGCGCCAAGGCAAAGCCTTTCACTTGCGCGCCCATGCCCTGCAACCAAAGGGCAAGCCAGCTTCCCTTGAAGCCGGTGTGGCCCGTGAGGAAGACCTTTTTGCCTTTCCAGAAGTCAGCGGAGACAGAAGCTTTCATAGTCGTTCTCAGTCCCAGAATTTCCAAGGCGCGTCGCCGCTCTGCCACAACTTCTCAAGCAGATTTTTATCGTGCAGGGTATCCATCGGCTGCCAGAAGCCCGGATGTTCGAAGGCCATCAGTTGGCCCTGTTCGGCGAGGCTCATCAACGGCCCCTGTTCCCAAACCGTGCTGTCGCCTTCCAGGTAATCCAGCACTTGCGGAGAAAGCACGAAGAAGCCGCCATTGATCATGGCGCCGTCACCTTTAGGCTTTTCCTTGAAGTTCAAGACCCGACCTTCGGCGATGTCCAGTGCGCCAAAGCGCCCTGGCGGGAAGGTAGCGGTGAGCGTGGCCGCTTTGCCGTGGCTCTTGTGGAAAGCGACAGCAGCGCTGATGTCCATGCTTCCAACGCCATCGCCGTAGGTGAAGCAAAAAGCCTCATCGTTGCGCACATAGTCCGCAACCCGACGCAGACGGCCACCGGTCATGGACGTCTCGCCTGTATCGACCAACGTCACATTCCAGTCTTCAGCGCGCTGGTCGTGAACTTTCATGGTGTTTTCGCGCATGTTGAACGTGATGTCCGACGTGTGCAGGAAGTAGTTGGCGAAGTATTCCTTGATCATGTAGCCCTTGTAGCCACAGCAAATGATGAAATCATTGATGCCGTGGGAGGAGTACATTTTCATGATGTGCCACAGAATCGGCTTGCCACCGATTTCAACCATTGGCTTGGGGCGAGTACCTGTCTCTTCGCTCAAGCGCGTACCCAGTCCGCCTGCCAGAATGACTGCTTTCATAACCGCTCCCTTGTTAATTCGAACTCACGAATGCATCGGAGTAAAAGTGTTTTACAGGCAGCCCGGCGCTCGTCAGGGCCTCCCGGGCAGAATGAATCATGGTTTCCGAACCACAGGCATAAACCACCGCATGAGTGAGGTCGAGGCCGTCATCAAGCAGGGCCGCCTGTACGTAGCCGGTTCGCCCCTGCCAAGTGGCATCAGGTCGAGACAACACAGGAATAAATGCTGCGTTCAGTTCATCAAGCCGGGGTGCCCAGTAAAAATCGGTAACTGCCCGCCCGCCCCAATAAATGAAAATCTTTTTGCCCGCAACTAAATCGGGATTGCCCTGCAATTGCTCCAGGATGGCCTTGACCGGCGCAATACCGGTTCCGGTGGCTAGAAACACCAGCGTGCTGGCTTTTTTGTCACGCAAGCAAAAAGTACCCAGCGGACCCTCCAGACGTAAAAGATCATTAGGTTTGGCGCTACCAAACCAGTAGCGCGACATCGCGCCTTGCTCGACCTCACGAATCTGAAGCTCCAGCTTGCCATCGTCACGCGGGGCGTTGGCCACTGAGTAACTGCGGCGCAGGCCCCCCTCGCCAATGACATCGAGGTACTGACCTGGAAGATACTGAAGCTTGCTTGCAGGCGGCACGCGCAGAATCACTTGCACGACGTTCCCCGCCAGACGAGTAATCGTATCGATCCGGCATGGGAGAGTTTTGACCTCTATCCCGCCCAGAGCACCTATGTCTTCGGCATCAATCTCTACGTCGGTCACAGCGCGGCGGCAGCAGGTGAGAATCATGCCGGCCGCAAGCTCCTCTTCAGTCAAAGACGTTTCGCCTTTGATGACCTCTGTTTCACCGCTGAGCACGGTGGTTTTGCAAACGCCACAACGACCCGTACGACAGCTGTATTCAAGGGTGATGCCGGCTGCTTTGGCGCTATCAAGCAGTGAGGCGCCGGGCTCGGAAATGAATGCCTGCCCGTTGTGAAGCTTTACTGAAACCATGGTTTTACCGGATCTGAATACTGAAAGGCTGCAGTCATTGCTGCTTGCTGACGCCTGTGACAAGGACTTTGAGACGATGAACATAACAAAAGCTGCATGCGGAAGATGCTTCATGACCGGGGCGCGAATCTACCTGGTACGACGCACACATAGGGTGCTTCTGAAGATGCTTCGGGGGACGGAGTTTACACTCTGATGCCCTGCTAAGTGCAGGATTTTGAGACGCAGCAGGGGGAAGGATTTTCCCCTAAGACGTGCCGCGTAGGGTATTCAGCATGCTGCCCTAGTCCAGGCGACCCTCTAACGCCTCGGACTAGCGAAGGGCCGATAAGGGGAATAGTCCAATGCTCTGCTCAACTATGGGACGCATATTTCACCCTCCCTACTCGAGCCCATCGTTGGTTCCGTGTATATTTCCCGGCAAATATTTCGCGCACGCCAGCGACCACTGCGACGCTGTCGGTTTCTGCCACCTATACGTCTATATGAACGGAGTTTGATCCCCGCATGAAAGCAATTGTTACCGGCATCACTGGTCAAGACGGCGCCTATCTGGCTGAACTGCTGCTTGGCAAGGGCTACACCGTCTACGGCACCTATCGTCGTACCAGTTCTGTCAATTTCTGGCGGATCGAAGAACTGGGCATCCAGAACAATCCAAACCTGCACCTGGTCGAGTACGACCTGACCGACCTGTCGGCCAGCATCCGCCTGCTGCAGACCACCGAAGCCACCGAGGTGTACAACCTCGCCGCGCAGAGCTTCGTGGGCGTTTCCTTCGAACAGCCAATCACCACCGCCGAAATCACCGGCCTGGGCGCTGTGAATCTGCTGGAAGCCATCCGTATCGTTAACCCGAAAGTCCGCTTCTACCAAGCGTCGACTTCCGAGATGTTCGGTAAGGTTCAGGCCATTCCTCAGGTCGAAGACACCCCGTTCTACCCGCGCAGCCCTTACGGCGTCGCCAAGCTGTACGCTCACTGGATGACCATCAACTATCGCGAGTCGTACGGCATTTTTGCGACCAGCGGTATTCTGTTCAACCACGAGTCGCCACTGCGCGGCCGTGAGTTCGTAACACGCAAAATCACTGACACCGTTGCCAAGATCAAGCTGGGTCTGCAGGACTCGCTGGTACTGGGCAACATGGACGCCAAGCGCGACTGGGGCTTTGCCAAAGAGTACGTCGAAGGCATGTGGCGCATGCTGCAGGCTGATGAGCCGGACACCTTCGTTCTGGCCACCAACCGCACTGAAACCGTCCGTGACTTCGTCGCGATGGCATTCAAGGCTGTCGACATCACCATCAACTGGAGTGGCGAAGCCGAAGAAGAAATCGGTACTTGCGCCGCCACTGGCAAGGTTCTGGTTTCGGTCAATCCGAAGTTCTATCGCCCAACCGAAGTTGAGCTGTTGATCGGCAACCCGGCCAAAGCCAAGGAAGTTCTGGGCTGGGAGCCTAAGACCAACCTGGAAGAGCTGTGCCGCATGATGGTCGAAGCGGACCTGCGTCGTAACGAAAAAGGGTTCTCGTTCTGATGAGTATCGCCGGCAAGCGAGCGCTGATAACGGGTATTCATGGATTTACGGGGCGCTACATGGCCGCCGAGCTCACAGCCCAGGGCTGCGAGGTGGTTGGCCTGGGCAGCAATCCGTCCGATGAAGCCAATTATTATCAGGCCGACCTCACCGATCTGGTGGGTCTGAGCAAGCTGCTGGCGGACCTTCAGCCGGATATCGTCGTTCATCTCGCGGCACTGGCGTTTGTCGGGCACGGCGCGGCGGATGCGTTTTACCAGGTCAATCTGATTGGTACGCGCAACCTGCTCGAAGCCATCGCCCACTGCGGCAAAGCGCCTGAAAGCGTTTTGATCGCCAGCAGTGCCAACGTGTATGGCAATGCGTCGGAAGGGTTGCTTGATGAAAGCACCAGGCCGGCGCCGGCCAACGATTACGCCGTGAGCAAGCTGGCCATGGAGTACATGGCCAGTCTGTGGTTCGGGCGGTTGCCGATCATCATCGCGCGCCCGTTCAACTACACCGGCGTCGGCCAGGCGGAAAACTTCCTGCTGCCGAAGATCGTCAAACACTTCCGCGAGAAGGCCGAGAAAATCGAGCTGGGCAACCTGGATGTCTGGCGCGATTTCAGCGACGTCCGTTCGCTGGTGGCCGCTTACCGCGGGCTGCTTGAAGCCAAGCCGTTCGGTCAGTACGTGAATGTCAGCTCCGGCAAGACTCACTCGCTGCGTGAAGTGCTCGACATGTGTCGCGCCATCACCGGCCACGACCTCACCGTCGAAGTGAATCCTGCTTTCGTGCGGGCCAACGAGGTCAAGACCTTGTGCGGCGACAACAGCAAGCTGAAGTCGCTGGTCCCGGGCTGGCAGACACCCGAGCTGAGCGAAACGCTTGGCTGGATGCTGGCCGACGCGTAACGCCGCAGTACCCAACCCGAAGCGCTGTGTGGCGCTTCGGGTTTTCCTTTATCCTCCGCTCCACACATCCCCGCTCTGCCCGCAACGCACCTATCGCGAGAACAGCGGACGTTATCGTTTCGTCAGAGAATCCTGATGACCAAAGTTTTGCACTTCTTCAAGACCTACTTCCCGGAAAGCAAGGGCGGTGGGGTCGAGCAAGTCATCTTCCAGCTGGCACAGGGTTGTCAGACCCATGGGATCGAGTCCCAGGTGCTGTCGCTGAGCACACAGGGCGCGGCGCGTAACGAGACGGTCGGCAATCACATCGCCCACCGTTCAAAGCAGGATCTGTACGTCGCGTCGACGGGCTTTTCGGTGTCGGGCATTCGGGACTTCAAAGAGCTCGCGCGCGACGCTGACATCGTGCATTACCACTTCCCGTGGCCGTACATGGACATCGCGCACTTCGCCGCGCAGATCAAAAAGCCGACGGTGGTGAGCTACCACTCGGACATCATCAAGCAGAAGACACTGCTCAAGCTGTATGCGCCGCTGATGAACCGCTTTCTGGGGAGCGTTGATCGGATCGTCGTGTCTTCGCCCAACTACGCCGCGAGCAGCGACGTGCTGACCCGGTTCAGGGATAAGGTCGAGATCATTCCGTTCGGGCTGGATCGGGCCACGTACCCTGCCCCGTCTCAGGCGAAACTCGAGCACTGGAAGCAGCAACTGGGCGAGCGCTTCTTTCTGTTCGTCGGTGCGCTGCGTTACTACAAGGGGTTGGATTTTCTGCTTGAGGCTGCACACAAGAATCGTCTGCCGGTGGTGATCATGGGCGGCGGTCATCAGGAGCTGGAACTCAAAGCGAAAGCCAAGGCGCTCGGGCTTGGCACTGTCGTGTTTGTGGGCAGCCTGCCGGATGAGGACAAGAACGCGCTGCTGATGCTGTGTGAAGCGTTTGTATTCCCGTCGCACCAGCGTTCGGAATCCTTCGGGATCTCGCTGCTGGAAGCGGCGATGTATGGCAAGCCGATGATCTCGTGCGAAATGGGCACGGGCACCACCTTTATCAACATCGCGGACGAGACCGGGCTGGTGGTTCCGCCACGGGATTCGGATGCGTTGGCGGCCGCGATGAATACGCTGTGGAATGACAGAGAGCGGGCGACGCAGATGGGGTTGAAGGCGGCGCAGCGGTTTGAGTCGATGTTTACCGCGGAAGAGATGGTGCAGGGGTATGCGGATCTTTATCAGGATGTGCTGCGCCGGCGATAGGTATTAGCAGGATTGGCTTTAGCCGGGAAGACGCCGGTCGTCACGCCGCACAATTAATGGCGCTCACACTGGCCTCTTCCCGGCTGAAGCCGGTCCTACTGACACAGCGCGCTCCCATTGATCGCGTACACCCGTAGGACTGGCTTTAGCCGGGAAGGCGTCAGGTGTCACGCCGCAAATCTCATGGAGCTCATGCCGGCCTCTTCCCGGCTGAAGCCGGTCCTACTGACAGCACGCGTTCACCCTGTGGGACTGGCTTTAGCCGGGAAGGCGTCAGGTGTCACGCCGCAAATCTCATGGAGCTCATACCGGCCTCTTCCCGGCTAAAGCCGGTCCTACTAACACAGCGCGGTCCCGCATTGATCGCGTACACCCGTAGGACTGGCTTTAGCCGGGAAGGCGTCAGGTGTCACGCCGCAAACCTCATGGAGCTCATGCCGGCCTCTTCCCGGCTAAAGCCGGTCCCACTGACACAGCGCGGTCCCACATTGATCGCGTACACCCGTAGGACTGGCTTTAGCCGGGAAGACGCCGGTCGTCACGCCGCACAATTAATGGCGCTCACACTGCCCTCTTCCCGGCTGAAGCCGGTCCCACTGACACAGCGCGGTGCCACATTGATCGCGCTGAAGTCCGGGCACTGGTGAGAGGGCCCGGACTCTGCCGCTCTTCTTACGGCTTACGCTTGCGCGGTCCGGTGTTGAACACCGGCACTTTGCGCACAGGCTTGATGGACGGCACTTCTGCCGCCGCTTCGCCGCTGTCGACCCACTTGCCCAGATTGCGTTTGCCGCCTCCGCCACTGGTTTTGGGTTTCTTTGGCTTTTTCGGCTTTTTCAGAACCTGCCCGGTCGCGTCGGTGGCGGGTACCCGGTGTTCTGGAATGAAATCCGGTTCCTCGCGGCGCTGCAGGGTCTGGCGGGTCAGCATTTCGATGGCGCTGAGCAGGTCGACTTCGTCGGCGCACACCAGGGAAATCGCCTCACCGGTCTGGCCCGCGCGGCCGGTGCGACCAATGCGGTGGATGTAGTCTTCGGCAACGATCGGCAGGTCGAGGTTGACCACGGTCGGCAGGTCGTCGATGTCCAGACCGCGAGCCGCCACATCGGTCGCGACGAGGATCTGCACGTCACCGCTCTTGAAGCGATCCAGCGCGCGCTGGCGAGTGGCCTGGGGTTTGTCGCCGTGAATGCCGTCTGCGTTGAGGCTCAGACCCTGCAGACGCTCCACCAACTGGTCGACACCGACGCGGGTTTTCGCGAAGACCAGCACCTGACCCCAGCGATGCTTCTTGAGCAGATGGATGAACAGTTCGCTCTTGCGCTTCTTGTCGACGGTGACGATCCACTGCTTGACCGACGACGCCGCCACGTTGCGCGGGCTGACTTCGATGGTCAGCGGGTTGTCGAGCATCTGCCCGGCCAGCGCGCGGATCGCATCGGAGAAGGTCGCGGAAAACAGCAGCGTCTGGCGACGTTTCGGCAGCGCGGCGTAGATGTCGCGCAGTTCTTCGGAGAAGCCAAGATCGAGCATGCGATCGGCTTCGTCGAGGATCAGGGTCTGCAACTGCGAGAACTTCACGGCGTTCTGGCGATACAGGTCGAGCAGGCGGCCGGGGGTAGCAACCAGGACGTCAACGCCTCGACGCAGTTTCATCATCTGCGGGTTGATGCTGACGCCGCCGTAGGCCGCGTAAGTGGTCAGCGGCAGGTGTTCGGCGTATTGCGCAATGGCTTCGTGAACCTGCTCGGCCAGTTCGCGGGTCGGCACCAGCACCAGCGCGCGCACGGAGTTGGCGGCGACCTTCGGGCCTTCCATGGTCAGGCGTTGCAGCAACGGCAGCGCGAAACCTGCGGTCTTGCCGGTACCGGTCTGGGCAGCGGCCATGAGGTCGCGGCCTTCGAGCACGGGCGGAATCGCCTGGGCCTGAACGGGGGTGGGAGTCTGGTAGCCCAGTGTTTCGAGGGCACGCAGCAGGGGTTCGATCAGGCCGAGGGAGGCGAATGTCATTTCAGTACCGTTGGAAAAAGGTCAGCGCACAAGAGTCTGTAGAAGACAATGGCGCGCAGTTTACCCTTTCTGCAACGGTTTCTGCTTGCGCCACTGCGGCAGGCCGATGAGCACGACGGCGCTGATGATCACCGCCATCGCTGCACCTTCCGCCCAGCCGATGTGTTCGCCGGCGAACAACACGCCGAGCAACACCGCCACCGCCGGGTTGACGTAGCAATAGCTGGTCGCGGCGGCGGGTCGCACGTTCTTCAGCAGGTACATGTAAGAGCTGAACGCGACGATGGAGCCGAACACCACCAGATACGCCATCACCAGCCAGCCCGACAGGCCGGGGGATTGGGTCATGCGTTCGCCGCTGATGAAGCTGCCGAGCAACAGCACGGCGCCGGCCACCAGCATTTCACAGGCGCTGGCCATCGGTCCGGCGGGCAATGGCAGGTAGCGGCTCCACACCGAACCGAACGCCCAGGTCGCGGCGGCGAAGATCACCAGCGCAGCGCCCATGGGGCTGGCCTGCAGGTTCGAGCCGAGGTTGAGCAAGGAGATGCCGACAAGGCCGAGCAGGATGCCCGCCCATTCCAGCCCCGTGTTGCGATGGCCCCAGAACAGGCCGAACAGCAAGGTGAACAATGGCACCACGGCTACTGCCAACGCTGCGACACCAGAAGCAACGCCTGCGTGCTCGGCCAACGTGACGCCGCCATTGCCGCAGGCGAGCAACAGAAAGCCGATCATGCCGGCGGATTTCCACTGTTTCCAGGTGGGCATCGGCGCGCCACGAAAGCGCATGAAGGCGAACAGGATGGAACCGGCGATGGTAAAGCGCACCCCGGCCATCATGAGCGGAGGCCAGGTTTCGATACCGATGCGGATGGCGAGATAAGTTGAGCCCCAGATCACATAAAGCGCGAAAAAGGCCCCGATGAGCAGCAGGGGAAAACGGCGGGCGGCAGGCATGAAAGGCTCTAGTACAGTCGTTTATTGTGGGACTGATTCTAGAAATCTCAGGGCCGCCGGCGTCAGTTACAAATGCGGTTTATTCGACCCATACACTTTTGCTGGCGAGGTGTTCGCAGCCGCTCACGAGGGAGCGGCAAGATGATCGGGAATTGAAAGTACGCAGTAAGCGATAGGCGCCATGACAACCCGGCCATCGCCCTCCTCCAGCCTCTCCCAGCGGTATTTCGTCGGCCCTGGAAAAAACCGCCTTTAGTCGCCAGAAAGCATGCCGACAACCTCATCAGGAATGGGCACTAGCGTCTTCGACCGTGCCCTGCCGTACCTTCTCGAAGAGCCACACCCTCGTCAAGACCAAGGCGGGTCAACGCGCGTGAAGGTCATGTAGCCAGTTTTCAAAGCTGGCTCAGCGGATTGAACTCATCACCGATCCCTACCCGATTATTGCGTCATTGACCTGGCCAGGCCTGCCTTGCCCCGGAGTTTCTACATGTGTTCGATGTGCGATGCGCTCACCCAACTCTGGACGGACGGAGCGACCAGCCAGGGTGTGAGCCAACAGACAGCCACCAGCCAGGCGACGCTTGGGCACCTGACGCTTGATCAGCAAGCCAACTACCTGACTGATGGCTATTGGCACGACGCCTATGGCGGTTCCCAACACCACTTTGACGTGCACGCCGGTGGGTCGCTCACCGTCAACCTGGCCAGCTTGAGCGCAAATGCTCAGGTTGTTGCTCGATATGCGCTGCAAAGCTGGACCAATGTCAGCGGCCTGAAATTTGAGGAAACCACCGCTGCCGCTGCGATCAATTTCAGCGAAAACAAAAGCGGTGCGTATAGCAGCTCCAACTATGCAGGCAGCATCATCTCGAACAGCAGCGTCAACATCGCTTCCGATTGGGTGAAATACGGTTTGTATTATCAGCAAACCTACATTCATGAAATCGGCCATGCGCTGGGGTTGGGCCATGCGGGCAATTACAACGGAAGCGCGACCTTCCCCAACAATGTTTTCTATCAAGAGGACAGCTGGAAATACTCGGTAATGTCCTACTTCAGTCAGGACGAGAATACCTATTCCAATGCCTCTTTCGGCTATGTCGCTACGCCTATGCTGGCGGACATCGTAGCCATCCAGTCACTGTACGGCACCGCCGTTACCCGCACAGGTGACAATACCTACGGTTTCAACAACAACGCCGGAACCGACTTCATGCCAGGTCTGGTGGGCACAATTTATGATGCGGGCGGCAATGACACGATCAACGTCGGCACCTATGCCGGCGCTCAAACAGTCGATTTGAGAAGTGAAGCTTTTTCCAGCCTGTACGGCGGTGTATCGAACATCGCCATCGCGCGCGGTACGGTTATCGAGAACGCCATAACGGGTGCAGGCGCGGATACGCTGATCGGCAACGCCAGCGACAACTTCCTCAATGGCAACGCGGGCAATGACCAGTTGTTTGGCGGCGATGGCAACGATCGGCTGATGGGAGGGGCGGGTTCGGACATGCTCAATGGTGGCAACGGCTTAGACACCGCCTTGTATACCGAGGCAGGTGCCCGCTACTTTGCACGCTACGATGCCGCGCTTGTGAGTGGTGCCAGCCTCAGCGTTCATGACGCGCAAACGTCCGATGTGGACTCGCTTTCAAGCGTCGAAAAGCTGGCTTTCATGGACCGCAATGCCAGTGTCGACGAACTGCTGATGGCGTTTCACAGCCGGTATGGCGCCTTTAATGCCGAGAGTGACGCCACTGTTTCATTGAGTTTTGGCATGGACCTACATCACACAGCGCTCACCGAGGATCAGGCTTACGTTGCCAGGCTCTACTCATTGTTCGGTCGGACGCCCGATTATCAGGGCTTGAATTATTGGCTGACGCATCAGGCGATGGGCAGTTCGGATGCAGAGATTCGCGATGGCTTTCTGAATTCCGCTGAAGGGATACAGCGCTTCAGCATGCTTGGTAGTCGGGACTTTGTGCTTGAGCTCTATCAGAATGTACTGCATCGCACAGGCGATGATTCAGGTGTGTCGTACTGGAACACGCTGCTGCAGCAGGGTTTGAGTCGAACAGCGGTTGCTGATGGCTTCCTGAATTCGCGCGAGAGCCATGACTTCTCGGAGGGCGAGGCAGGCTACATCAGGATCGTGGCTCATAACGCCTGGAAC
Organism: Pseudomonas sp. AK106; assembly: GCF_053903055.1. Classification (NCBI taxonomy): domain Bacteria; kingdom Pseudomonadati; phylum Pseudomonadota; class Gammaproteobacteria; order Pseudomonadales; family Pseudomonadaceae; genus Pseudomonas; species Pseudomonas sp. AK106. The sequence goes on along the minus strand of NZ_CP096426.1, from coordinate 673,272 downwards.
AATCTGGATATGGTGGTGGGCAAGGGCGTGGCCACCGGCACGGCTGGCGACGATCAGATCAGCGAGCAGGAAGTCAGGCTTGACGGCAATGCAGTTTCGCATCTGGCCGGCAACGCCGGTATCGACACCTTTATTTTCAACGACGCTGCATCCGCCTACACGATCAGCGCGCTCGATACCGATACGCTATCCGTTAGTCGTTCCACGGGAGCTGCGGCGACGTTCGACCTGAGTGGCTTCAATGTGCTGGATTTCGCAGATCGCGAACTGTTCGTTCTCGACTCGGCGCAGGCAAGTATTGGTCGTCTGTATGCCATCCTGGATCGTGCTCCCGATATCGAAGGCCTGAAGTTCTGGCTGTCTCACGGCGCCGCAGGCGAAACCGGTGCCCAGATTGCGGATGGTTTTGTGCAATCTGCCGAGTTTTCCCAACGCCTGCCCGATGGCAGCAACGCAGCCTTTGTCGAAAATCTGTATCACAACGTCCTGGATCGAGGCAGCGACGCTGGCGGCCTTGCCTATTGGGTCCAATCGCTGGACGGCGGCACGAGCCGTGGGCAGGTCGCATTCAATATCGCCAACTCCGCGGAGTCTGCTGCACTGACTCAAGGCGATGCCGGCTTTATTCACCTGATAGGGCATGCTGATTGGGTTTGAGCCACCTGCGCCACAGTCTGGCTAGAGCCCCCGGTGCTTGCTGATCGCATCTGCAATTTTTTTCGCCGGGACTTTTTGCAGCGTGCAGAGTAACTGGTGGGAAACGCCGGCGAGGCCATGGGTGTCGCGCAGTTGATGGCCCAGGTGCAGCGTGAGGTTGGCGGCCATTTCGGCATCGGCCATGGCCCGGTGAGCCTTGCCCGTGTGGGGCAAGCCGGCCCAACTGGTGAGGGTGCCGAGTTTATGGTTCGGCGCGTGGGGCAGAAGGCGTCGCGCCAGCAGCATCGAGCAGGCGAAGCTTTGTACGCGATTGCGCTTGATGCGTGACAGCTCGAAGTCCCAGAACTTCTGGTCAAACGAGGCGTTGTGCGCCACCAGTGGCGTCAGGCCGACGAACTCGGCGACCTCGTTCATGACCCGGTCAGCCGGCGGCGCCGTGCGCAGCATGCTGTTGCTGATGCCGGTCAGGGACTCGATAAAAGACGGGATGCGCACGCCAGCGTTCATCAGGCTTTGATAGCGCTCGACGATCACGCCCTGCTCCACGATCACCACGGCGATTTCCGTGGCGCGGCAGTAGCTGCTGGGGGAAATGCCGGTGGTTTCGAAGTCGATGACGGCGATACGTTCTTGCATGGCGTGGCCTTCAAATAGCGGGGTGGTGCGTGGACGTGAGAAGTATCAGGCGGCCTGATCAGCGCGCTGCTGGCATCAATTCTTGAGCAGCAACCCGCCCTCGATGGGCACATAATGACTGGCCGCGCGGATCAGCGAATTGGCGGTCAACCCCGGCACACCGTAGGCAATCGCTTCGACGCCGTGCTTGTTGATGATGCGCTCCATCAACAGGTCGAAATCCCCATCCCCGGACGCCAGCACAACCTCATCGACATTCGGCGCGACGTCCATGATGTCGATGGTGATGCCCACGTCCCAGTCGCCTTTGGCCGAGCCGTCGCTGCGCTGGATGTAGGGCTTGAGTTTGACGGTAAAGCCGAGGTTGCGCAGGATCTGCTGAAATTGCTGCTGCTTGCTGTCGCCACGGTCGATGGCATACGCATACGCCTCGACGATCTGCCCGCGCTGGCTGATGTCAGCCCACAGGGCGGCGTAATTGAAGTGACAACCGTGAGCCTGACGCACTGTGTAATACAGATTCTGTACGTCGGCGAAGACCGCGATTCTTCTCACCCAAATTCCTCGATGCGCTGACAAGCGACAGGGATCCGAAAACCGGACCGGCGCTCAGTATGCCAGTTTGGGGAAGGGATAGAAGGATTGGGTGGAGGGCGCGGTTGTGCTGCGCAGACCTGATCCCTATAGAAACAATCCTGTGGGAGCAAGCTTGCTCGCGAAATGGCTTGGCCATCCGCCGAATCTTCAGCGACTGAAATGCCGCCTTCGTGAGCAAGCTCACCCCCACAGGGAGGGCGTTAGCTGCGGCTATCAGACGAACGAATCGTCGTCGTCAAACATGCCGCCACCGGTGTCGCTGCCGTAATCGGTATCGGCGAAGCCATTCGAATCACTGCCCCAGGCGTCATTCCCGGTGTTGTCGTTGCCAGTGACGCGCTGCTGGTCGTCACCCCAACCACCGCTGCCGCCCTGATCATGTTCAGCGGCAGGCTGGGCCGGCTGCTCCTGGATGATCTCGACGACTTCCTGCGGTTGGCTGTTGTGGTGGAACAGGCTGCTGATGCCTTCCGCCAGCATCACGCCACCGGCCACACCCGCGGCGGTTTTCAGTGCGCCACCGAGGAAACCACTGCCGACGGGCGCCGCCGGTGCCTGTTGCGGTTGGGCATAGTTTTGCGGTGGCTGAGCATAGTTCTGCTGCGGCGCGTTGTAAGGCGGCGCGCTTGCAGGGCCACTTTCGCGCCAGCCGCCCGACGAAGGCTGCGGATTCGATGGACGCGAGAACGACGAAGCCGGTTGCTGAGCCTGAGGCTCGCGCGAACCGCCACCAAAGATGCTCGACAGAAACCCGCCGCCACTGCCGGACGGCGCAGGCGCCGCAGATTTTGACCGCTCCAGTTCAGCCCGCAGTTGTTGAATCTGCTCGTCGCGCTGACGGTTCTGGGCCTCCAGCTGCTTGATCGCGACTTCCTGCACCAGAATCGACTGCGCCATGTAATAAGGCGCAGCGGGCTGGCGAGTCAGGTGCTCCTTGATCAGCGCTTCGGCCTGCGCATCACGGGGGGCCGATTCGGTTTCTGCTTGCTTGAGCTTGCCAAACAAGCCGTCGATCAGGGTTTGTTCTTCGCTGTTCATGGCGACCTCGTTAGATTGCCGTAGGAATTCTGTTCTGAGCCATTGCTCAGGCATAGCCAGTAATGGGGCTGTTCAAGGGCGTTTCAATAGCATGTAAAAAAAGTTAAGAAGGCTCGCAGGTCGCGGCCGGTTGGCCGGTTCTGCGGCGCTACGTTACAGTGTTGGCCTGCTTATCCTTGTGATCCGTTCATGAATCCGCTGACCCTTCTGCAAGACTCGTTTTACTTCTTCCGACGCAACTTCGGCAGCATTCTTACGCTGTGCCTGCCGCTGGTGGTACTGGAGGCCCTGACCAAACAGCTCGTCGGCTTCGGGGCGAGCACCGGGGCCGCGCCACTGTTGGTCGGACTGCTTTTCTACCCGCTCTATACCGGCGCGCTGATCCTGTTTATGGACGCCAAAACCCGTGGCGAAGAACCGGTCAAATCCAACCTGTGGGCGGTTGCCTTGCGCCTGTGGCCTACCTTCGCGGTGCTGACCGCACTGAGCACGCTGCTGATCATGGCCGGCATGTCGCTGTTCATCCTGCCGGGCGTGTGGGTGATGATCAAACTGGTGCTGTCGGAATACCTGCTGGTGTTGCGCGGGATGGGGCCGCTGGAGGCAATGCGCGAAAGCTTCAGGATGACCCAGGGCCATGTGGTGCGGATTTTCGTCTGCGTGCTGTGCGTTTACATCCCGCTGTCGCTGCTTGAGGCGCTCAGTTATTACGTGCTGCCGGACCAACAGAGCCCGGGGCTGTCGATTGCAGTGGACAGTATTTCCAGCTTCCTGCAGTTGTTTATCAGCGTGGTGATGTTCCGGTTGTTCATGCTCATCGACCCACCTGCCCGGTCGGCCTGACAAGATGGCACGCCCGACGCGGTATCTGCTTTACCTCGCAGTGTGTGCCGGGTTGTTCGTGATACTGCTGTATGACGTGACCTGGCACCCCACCCGGCACGAGAAGGTGGCGGTATCCTGCAACGCGAAGGACGGAAAGCCACCGGTATTGGCGCCGGGTCAGACGCTCAAGGTGATGACCTGGAACATTCAATACCTGGCCGGCAAGCGTTATGTCTTCTGGTACGACCTGCCCGACAGCAGCGGCCCGGATGAACGGCCAACGCCTGAAGACATTGCGTACAACCTGGATGAAGTGGCGCGGGTCATCCGCGACGAGCAGCCGGACATCGTCTTGCTGCAGGAAGTCGACGACGGCGCGAAGAACACCCACTACGGCAATCAACTGGCCCTGCTCCAGGCGCGCGTCGCCGACCTGTACCCGTGCAGCAGCGAGGCGTTTTACTGGAGGTCCGACTTCGTGCCGGATCAACACATCTTCGGCAGTGTCGGCCGCAAGCTGGCAACGCTGAGCCGCTACCAGATGGACAGCGCCGAACGCCTGCAACTGCCCTCGCCGTCCGGCCATTTCATCAGCCGCCTGTTTCAACCCCGGCCTGCGCTACTGGTCAGCTACCTGCCGCTCAAAGATGGCGGGCGCCTGGCAGTGACGAATACGCATTTAAGCGATGCCGAATCGGGCGGCGACGTGCAACAGCGGCAAGTAGCGTCGGTTCGTCAGTTGCAACAAGCCTTCGAGCAGAACGGGACGCTGTGGATAAGTGGTGGCGATTTCAATCTACTGCCGCAGGGGCAATATCAGCGACTGCCTGCCGGACAGCGCGCGCCGTATTCGGCGGAGAGCGAGCTGCGCAGCTTGTGGGAAAGCTTCCCGATGATCCCGAGCAATGAAGACGTAGCCGGTGAGGATCGTCGCACGTGGTACACCCGCTTCCCCAACGACCCGAGCATCAGCGGCCCGGACCGGACGCAGGACTTTCTGTTCTACAGCCCGAAGCTGAAGCGGGTGGAGGCGCGGGTGAGGCAGGCGGATACCCTGTTGATCTCTGATCACATGCCGGTGATTGCGCGATTCAGGGTACCGGCGAAGGTCGAGTAGAAAAGCGCCTCTAAAGCCTGCTTCCCAGGTGCATGGCAGGGGCGCTTGATCTGAACAGACCAGTGCCGGATTGCCCGGCACCGGTCGCTGCAATCAGAACGTGACGCTGGCCGTCAGCCGCGCGGTTCGGAGCGCCCCCTCCTCCACCTGAAGCGTGCTGCTGCCCGTGGTGGCCGGGTAGTATTCCTTGTTGAACAGGTTGTCGATGTTCAACTGCAGGCTGGTCTTGTAGTCATGGGTGGGCAAATCCCAGCGCACAAAGGCATCGGCCGTTGTGTAGCTGTCCAGCCAGAAGCTGTTGGCGTCGTCCCCCGGCCGCTCTCCGACGTATCGGGCACCTGCACCGACATGCCACTTACCGGTTTCGGCAGGCAGTGCGAGTTGATGGCTGAGGTACAGGCTCGCAGTATGCATCGGCGCATTGGGCAGGCGGTTGCCTTCCTGCTCGGGTGACTCTTCGTTTTTCAGCACTTCCGTGTGGTCATAAGCGTAGGTGCCGATGATGCTCCAGTTACGCGCTATCTCTCCGGTCACATCCAGCTCAACCCCTCGTGAGCGGGCCTTCCCCACCGCTTCGTCGATGCTGTCACCGTTGCTCTGCAGCACGCTGTTCACAAGGTTCTTCTTGACGATGTCATACACGGCCAGGTTCACATTGAGCGCCTGGACCGGGCTGTATTTGATGCCGACTTCGTAGCTGCGCCCTTCGGTAGGCTTGAAGCTGTTGCCCGCGTCGTCAGCATCGTTAGGCACGAAGGAGCGGCTGTAGTTGGCGTAGAGCGCAACGTTGTCGGTCGGCTGGTAAACAATCCCGCCAAAAGGGAGAAACTTGTCGCCGCTGGAGTCGGCGCCCGGTGCGTACGAGCTGCCCAGCCCCTGATCGCTGTATTGATCCCAGTGTTCCTGACGACCACCGAATACCAGAATCCAGCGATCATTGAGGTGCCAGTTGTCCTTGAAGTATGCCGAGGTAGTGACCAGGTTATTTTCGGCGTTGCTCTGGACCGCGCTGACCGTCGAAGGCTCAGCCAGATTGCCGTAGGTGGGGTCCTGAATGTTGAGGTTGCCGGTGGTGCTGCTGGCATTGCGATAGGTTTTACCGCGGTATTTATCCAGCGACTCGTTGTCCACCCCGACGACGATCTCATGCCTCTGGCCGAACAACTGCTGATCGCCTATGAAGTCCAGAGCGGTATAGCGGCTCTCATAATCATAGTGCCCGCCATTGGCAATCCGGCGCAGGGTGTCGCCTTTCAAGGTGCTCGGCTGTGCAATCGCCAGGCTGTAACGATCCTCGGTCCATCCGTAGGTCAACCGGCTTCGCCAGGCGTCATTGAGCTGGTACTCGAACTTCGCGGTGGTGCTTTGGCTGATGCCGACGGTCTTGGCCCAGCGCTCATCCAGACGGTCGCGGTAACTGATGTCGGCCGGGTGGCCATTGGCGAACACGGTGCCGCGGTCAAAGGGGCTCGCGTAATCGTTGTAGGTGTAGGCCAGCGAGAAACTGGCGCGGTCGCCCACCCAGGCGATCGAGGGCGCAATCAGCGTGTGCTCATCGACACCATAATTACGCCAGTAGTCCTCGTGGGAGCGCTCGGCAACCAGCCGATAAGCCAGGTTGGTATCGCCCAGCGGCCCAGTGGTGTCCAGACCAAACGTCCCGCCGCCTTCACTGTAACCAGATCCGGTCAGAGTCGTGCTTTGGGTGAATTGCGGCTGCTTGCTGATCACATTGATCAGCCCGCCCGGCTCCAGCGCGCCGTACATGAGCGATGCCGGGCCCTTCAGCACTTCTACGTGATCGGTGGTGGCGCCGAGATTGCGGCCGATCGCCGAGCGCACCCCGTCCCGCAAAATGGAGTTGTCGTCGTTGCTGCCAAATCCGCGCTTGATGACAGCATCCTTCGTGCCCCCCAACGTATTCGTCTGGGACACACCACTGACAAAGCGCATGGCGTCGTTGAGGTCTTTGACCTGGTAGTCATCCAGGGTTTGCGCAGTGACGGTGTTGACGGTTTGTGCTTCATCCCGATTCTGAGTGGAGGTCTTGCTGGCCGTACTCCCTTCAGAAAGCGTATAGCTCCCCGAGCCGTCAGCTGCATCGCGTGTGGACTGGATGACACTGGGCGCCAACTCGGTAACCGTCTGAGCGGCCATTGCAAGACCAGGTAGGGCAGAACACAGCAGGACCGATGCATGAGTCCGGTTAAAGAGCTTGACCACGAGCTGACTCCGTAATGAAAAGAACGCTAATGCGATTCGTTACTATTACACGGGTTGAACTCGTATTTACCTCACATGACTGCTGAAGTTTTTTTTGATCCGCTCGGGGTCATGCCTTTGTGCAGCCGATCACTTCCTCGGCTTCACCCGCGCGGTCGGTTCGGCGATCAACGGATCGTCCGGCCAATAGTGCTTCGGGTAACGGCCTTTCAAATCCTTCTTCACCTCGGCATAGGTGCTGCGCCAGAAGTTGGCGAGGTCCTGGGTGACTTGCACCGGGCGGCGTGCGGGGGACAGCAGGTGCAGCTTGACGATCTGCCGGCCGTTGGCGATGCGCGGGGTATCGGCCAGGCCGAAGAGTTCCTGCAGGCGCACCGCCAGAATGGGCGGGGACTCGCTGTAATCCAGGCGCACCGATGAACCCGACGGCACGGTCAGGTGGTGCGGCGCCAGCTCGTCCAGCCGCTGGGGCAAGGGCCATGGCAGCAGGTTGTGGAGAATCGATGACAGGTCCAGATTGCCAAAGTGGCTCAGTCGCGTGACCTTGCCCAGGTACGGCAGCAACCAGTGCTCCAGCGTCGCCAGCAAGCCATCGTTGCTCACGTCCGGCCACTCGCTTTCGCTCAGCTTTTGGAGATCCATCTGACGCAACAGGCCGACTCGCGCCTGCCACTGGCGCAGCTCCGGTGTCCATGGCAGCAGCTCCAGCCCTTTGCGCCGCACCAGCGCCAGCAACGCCTGCCCCCGTGCTGAATCGTCCAGCCCGGTGAGCGGCTCGCGGCTGATGATCAGTTCACCGGCCTTGCGCTGACGTTCGGCGCGGAATACGCCCTCGCGCTCGTCCCAATCCAGTTGATCGAACTGCGTCACCTGTTCGGCGAGCACTGTGTCGAACAGGTCGGGATCGAACTCGGCGGCCAGATAAATACGCTCCTCGCGCTGGCCCTGGCGGCTGCCCAGGTCAGCCACCACCAGCCACGGCTGTTTCATCAATGCGTCTGGCTCGGCGAACAAGGCGGCACGTCCGTTGGCGAGTCGATACTCCGCGCCGCCAGCACGGCGTTGTTGTGCGACGCGATCGGGATAGGCCAGCGCCAGCAGCGCGCCGAGCCAGCGCGGGTGATCAGGATCGACGACCGGTTTCCGGGCCGCGCCCCTCAGATAACCCCGATATTGGCGGGACAACTGCCGCGCTCGCTGCACGCCGCCCTGTGCGCCTTTCGCGGCGCGTTCTGCCCCCGCCAGCAACGTGAGCCGACTGTGCAGATCGGCACCGGCGCCGCGCAGAATGTCGCGCTCGCCCAGCAATGCAGCGACATCGCACGCCAGCGGGCCCAGGCCCAATTCATGACCGCGCAGCAGCAAATGGGCGATGCGTGGATGCGCGGGCACCTCCGCCATCGACTGGCCGTGAGGGGTGAGTTTCCAGTCTTCGCCCGGCTTGCGCGTCAGAGCGCCCAGCCGAGCCAGCAGGTCTTGCGCCTGGGCGTACGCGGCGGCAGGCGGCAGGTCCAGCCACGTCAGCTGCGCCGGTTCGACGCCCCACCGCGCCAGTTGCAACGCCAGGCCGGCGAGGTCGGCCTGAAGGATTTCCGCCGCGCCGTAGGCCGCCAATTGATCGTGCTGAGCCTCGGACCACAGCCGATAACAGACGCCCGGCTCAAGCCGCCCTGCCCGACCCGCCCGCTGAGTGGCGCTGGCCCGGGAAATCCGCTGGGTGTCGAGGCGCGTCATGCCGCTGCCGGGATCGAAACGCGGCACCCGCGCCAGCCCCGCGTCGATGACCACCCGCACGCCATCAATGGTCAGGCTGGTCTCGGCGATGTTGGTGGCCAGCACGACTTTGCGTTTGCCCTTGGGCGCGGGTTCGATTGCCGCGCGCTGAGCGCTCAGGTCGAGCTCGCCATGCAGCGGACACAGCAGCACGTCGCTGCGATCGCCGACCGCTTCAATCAGCTGCTGATTGACCCGACGGATTTCGGCCTGCCCCGGCAGGAAAACCAGCACGCTGCCGGACTCGCTGCCCAGCGCATCGAGCACGGTCTGCACCACCCGCGGCTCGATGAACTCCCCCGGCTGAAACGGCCGCCCCCACTGCATCGACACCGGAAACATGCGCCCTTCGCTGCTGATCACCGGCGCATCGTTGAGCAAGCTCGACAGCCGCGCGCCTTCGAGCGTCGCCGACATCAGCAGAATCTTCAGCGGCTGCTCGTCACGAAACAGCGCGCGACCGTTCAGGCTTAGCGCCAGCGCGAGATCGGCGTCGAGGCTTCTTTCATGAAATTCGTCGAAGATCAGGAGACCGACACCTTCCAGCGAAGGGTCCTCCTGCAAGCGCCGGGTGAGAATGCCCTCGGTGACCACTTCAATGCGGGTATTGGGGCCGACTTTGCTGTCCAGGCGAATTCGATAACCCACCGTCTCGCCGACGCCTTCTCCCAGCTCGCTCGCCAGTCTTTCAGCAGCAGCACGAGCAGCCAGACGCCGGGGCTCAAGCATCAGGATCGTCTGCCCGGCCAGCCACGACTCGTGCAAAAGCGCCAGCGGCACCCGGGTGGTCTTGCCCGCGCCCGGCGGCGCTTCGAGCACGGCCTCATCCCGGTCGGCAAGGGCCTGGCGCAAGGCAGGGAGAACGGCATCGATGGGCAAAGAATTCATGGTGGCTCCCAGATCAGCCGGGGAGTATACCCACGAGCATCGCAGGCCCCCAGCCTGTGTGGGGATGCGTTTGCGAAGGCCGCCAGAGAACAGCGTGCTGCCGATTCTCAAACGCCAGAAACAAGGAAGCCCCGCAAGCGGGGCCACAACTTAACCTAGTCTCATCACCGTTTCAAAAGCCCGGGAGTGGAGGTGCTAGGGCAGCGACGCAAATTTATCACAGAACCCTCGCCGGCGAATTCTCGAAATCGATGCCCTCGCCCATGACCTGCTTAATGGATCCTGAACAGGCGCGGAATCCAGCTCGAAATCAGCTTTCGCTCATCTGCCTTCAACCAACTTTCTTCCCACACGGATACTCTTATTGATTAGGCATTTGCCTTGTATAGTTGCGCCTTCTTCTGAGGAGATCCCCATGCGCATTCCATCCCGTTTGATTGGCGGTGTTCTGGTCGCCACCCTGCTGACGCAACTGACTGCCTGCGGCAGTATTTTCTACCCGGATCGTCGCGGCCAGATTCAGGGCAGCGGGCGAATGGACCCGGCGATCGTGATACTCGACGCCATCGGCCTGTTGTTCTACATCATTCCCGGCGTGATCGCGTTCGGCGTGGACTTCGCCACTGGCGCGATCTATCTGCCAGGCGGCACTCACGCTCAGATCGATCCGCAAAAGCTTGAACCGGCGGTGCGCACTGACGGCACCGTCGACAACGCCAAGCTGCAAGCCATCATTCAAACAGAGCTCGGCCGTACCCTGCCGCTGGATGATCCTCGTCTGATCCAGCACAAAGGCAGCACCCAGCAGCTTGCCTCCCTGGGCCTTGTACCGTCCGCTTGAGTCTGTGATTTAAAGGAAGCGCCATGAGCACCAGTCCCGAACACGCCCGCTTATTGCGTCTGGCAACCCGCGCCTCGCTTGCCGTGGCGAGCATTCTGATCGTTGCCAAAGCGGTTGCGTGGTGGCTCAGCGGCTCAGTGAGTCTGCTGGCCGGCCTTACGGACTCGATGCTCGACGGCGCGGCGTCTTTCCTCAATCTGCTGGCCGTGCATTACGCGCTGCGTCCCGCCGACGATGATCATCGCTATGGCCACGGCAAGGCCGAGGCGTTGTCGGGCATGGCCCAGGCGCTGTTCATCGCAGTAAGTGCGTTTTTGATCGGCTTTCAGGCGGTCGATCGCATCCAGCACCCGCAGCCCCTCGGCGCTCCCGGGTTGGGTTTGCTGGTGATGATGTTGTCGATTGGTCTGACGATTGCCTTGCTGATGTTGCAGCACCGCGTGGTGAAGGCAACCGGTTCGGCGGCGATCCGCGCCGATTCCCTGCATTATCGCTCTGACCTGTTGCTCAACTTCAGCATCATGCTGGCGCTGGGCTTGGCCTATTTCGGCTACTCCCAGCTGGACGCTTATTTCGGTCTGGCCATCGCGTTCTACATTTTGTGGAGCGCGATTTCCATTGCCCGAGAAACGGTGTCAGTGCTGATGGACGCTGAGCTGCCTGTCGATGTCAGCGCAAAAATGCTCGAGCTGGCCCAGGGCGTGCCGGGTGTGCTGGGTGCCCACGACCTGCGCACGCGGATTTCGGGCAATCACTGGTTTGTGCAGCTGCACCTGGAGTTGCCGGGCACGCTGACGCTGTCGGTGGCGCACGATTTGTGCGAGCGGGTGGAAGCGGCGATTCAGGACGAATTCCCCAAGGCCGAAGTGCTGGTGCACGCGGATCCGCAGGAAGTGGTGGGGCGTGAGGATGGACCGGTTTTGAATTGAGACGGTGGTAGGACCGGCTTTAGCCGGGAAGGCATCTGGTGTCATACCGCAAATCTGATGGCGCTCGCACTGGCCTCTTCCCGGCTGAAGCCGGTCCTACTGACCGCGTGCAGTTAGTGGGACTGGCTTTAGCCGGGAAGGCGTCAGACGACAAGCCGTGAAATTGAGGGTGTTGGTGCAGGCCTCTTCCCGGCTGAAGCCGGTCCTACAAAAACAGTGCGCTGCGCATTGTGCATCCCAGGCTACATCCCGCACTCACTGCTGAATGCTATACCCCCGCCCTGCATAACAACTGGCCATCGCCTGACGGTAGACACCCAGCACTTCCGGTGCCGGCTGATAGGCCGCGCCTGCCGGGTCGAAATTGCTCTGCTGCACGGCGTAGCGGTAGCAGTCGTAGCGGTCCTGTTCGATTTCCTGTTGCGGCTTGCCTTCGGGCGGATAGGCGACAACGTCATAGGGATTCGCGGCCTGCTGAACGGGCTGCGGCTGCTGCGGCTGCTGCGGCTGCTGCGGCTGCTGCGGCTGCTGCTGCGGCGAGTACACCGGTTCGACGTTCTGAGGAGGCTCGGCGACCACATATTCCTGGGTGTTCTGCTCGTAGGTGTAATAGGTGCCGGCGGCGACGAAGAACAGCGCGCTACCAAGCCAGACCTGTTGAGCGTAGTCAGGCAGATAGCGCACGCGGACACCCCGTGGGGGCTGGACGACCACATAACGCGGGCCCTGTGGGCGATACCAGTAGCCGCCTGAGTAGAAGTAGTCCCCGCCGCGATACGGCACGCGGGAATACCCGCCCGGCATGCGATCGATTTCGTAACCCGGGCGATAGCGCGGGCCCGAACCCCAACCATCGCCATGACCACCGGGACGGCCGGGCTGCCAGTTACCGTTATCAGGACGACGGTCGCCGTCGCGCCAGCGGTTGTCTCGGGGCTGGTCGCGGTAGAAGCCCTGCCGCGGCTCCTGGGTCTGAACCACTGTGTCCGGCCGACCCTGAATCGGCAGGCCGCCTTGGCGATCCTGCAACTGACGCTGTTGTTGCTGCTGCTCTTGCTGGCGTCGTTGCTGATCCTGCTGTTGCTGGCGCTGCTGTTGCTGTTGCTGTTGCTGCTGTTGGCGTTGATCGTCGCGCAGGTCGCGCTCGCGTTCCTGCTGCTGGCGCTGCTGATTGGCGCGCTCTTGCTGGTTCTGCTGAATCTGGCGGTTTTGCTGCAGCTGCTCCTGCTGCCGCTGCTGCTGTTGTTGCTGCTGCTGCGCCTGCTGTTGGCGTTGCTGCTGACGCTGCTGATCGTCGGCAAATCCGCGCTGCTTCTCCTGCTGCTGACGCTGCATCTCGAACCCGCGCTGTTGCTGTTGGCGCTGCTGCTGTTGTTGCTGTTGCTGTTGCTGTTGCTGCTGATTATTGTCGTCGGCCCACACCTGAGCACCGATGCTCAAGGCCAAGAGACTGACACCTGCCAAACGCCAGATGCGCGTGTTCATGCTTTCCTCACTGCGGCGCGGATACCTGTTGATAGGACTGCTAGTCGGGTGCGCCGTTCGCCGCACTCTATCAGCGTGGCGGATGAAACTGTAGAAGCACCACTGCGGCCTGAGCTGAAAGGCAGGCACAAAAAAAGAGGGCTCAATGGCCCTCTCTGGAATGCTTCGTCCTGGCTCGACGCTTTTGACGTCGGCTCACCTCGCATCGTCTTCTGGACAGTGCGTAGCCCGGTGGCCTGCTCAACCCTGTCGGGTTGGAGACCGCGGCTGGCCTGATTCGGCGGGCCGCGCTGGACGCTGTGTCCGGGCAGTGATTCTGGTTAAAAGAATAGGCTTTGGGAGACGACACAGGATTGCGAATATTGCTGATGAAAACGCCACTTGCGCAATAATTCACTTCAGATTAATAATCCTGCGCAATCCATTCAATAAAGGCGCTTATGGTGAGCAAGCTCGACAGATATGACTTGAGTATTTTGGCCGAACTGCAAAAGGACGCGCGCATTTCCAATCAGGAGCTGGCCGAGCGCATTGGCCTGTCGCCTTCACCCTGCTCGCGTCGCGTCAAGCAGCTGGAAGACGATGGTTATATCGTGGGGCAGGTCGCGCTGCTGGACCGCAAGAAGCTGGGCCTTAGCCTGACGGCCTACGTGCTGATCGGCATGGACCGCCATACGCCCGACCGCTTCGAGAATTTCGAGCACCACATCCGCAACCTGCCGCAGGTGCTGGAATGCAGCCTGGTCACCGGTATCGACGCCGACTACCAGTTGAAGGTGGTCGTCCCGGACATGGATCACTACCAGAAATTTCTGCTCGGCCACCTGACCCGCATCGACGGCGTGACCAGCGTGCGCTCCAGCTTCGTGCTCAATCAGGTACTGGCAAGCACCGAATTGCCACTGGTGCATTTGCGTGGGTGAAGCGCGTCCGCGCAGGTACAGGGTTTTTGTGGGAGCGACCGGGGTGGCGATCCACCTTGCTCGCGAAGAGGCGGGTACAGCCGCTAAGTCTTCAGCGGCTGTAACGCAGTCTTCGCGAGCAAGCTCGACTCCCACAGGGGTTGCGTTTGCTTCGCGACGGCCTGTCGTTTTTACTCAAAGCTTCGCCGGCACTTCCCGCCACTGCCCCTGATCCAGCCCATCAAGGCACCAGTCGCCAATCCGCACGCGCACCAGTCGCAACGTCGGCAGGCCGACCGCTGCGGTCATCCTGCGCACCTGGCGGTTGCGTCCTTCTTTGATCACCAACTCCAGCCAACTCGTCGGCACGCTTTTGCGAAATCGCACCGGCGGGTTGCGCGGCCACAGTTCCGGCTCGTCCAGTTGCCGGGCCTGGGCAGGCAAGGTCGGGCCGTCGTTCAGCTCGACGCCGTCACGTAGCTTTTGCAGTTGCTCTTCCGTCGGCTCGCCTTCCACTTGCACCCAGTAGGTTTTCGCCAGCTTGTGCTTGGGGTCAGCGATGCGCGCTTGCAACTGGCCGTCGTTGGTCAGCAGCAGCAAGCCTTCGCTGTCGCGGTCCAGGCGACCGGCCGGGTAGATGCCAGGGATCTCGATGAAATCCTTGAGCGTCGCCCGGCCTTCGCCATCGCTGAACTGGGTCAGCACATCAAAAGGCTTGTTAAACAGAATCAGCCGAGGCTCGGCGGGCGGCGCTTTGGCGACACGCCGGGGCGCGCCCGTGCGATCATGCGAAGGACGGCGGGGATCAGGACGTTGATTGCGGGGCATGGGAAACCGGTAAAGATGACGGAAACGGAAGAGACCACTAAACAGAAAGGGCCACTTTAGTGGCCCTTTCGTTGAACGCCTAACGCCTTAACGGAGCCCTTAGCGGAACGGCGGTTCGTCGAAGCTGCGCAGCTTGCGCGAATGCAGCGAGTTGAGCTGCGTGCGCATCAAGTCCAGCGCGGCGATGCCGATCTTCAAATGCTGGGTGACCGCACGCTCGTAAAATGCGTTGGCCGAACCCGGCAGCTTGATCTCGCTGTGCAGCGGTTTGTCCGAGACACAGAGCAAGGTCCCGTAAGGCACCCGCAGGCGATAACCCTGGGCAGCGATGGTGCCGCTTTCCATGTCCACCGCCACGGCGCGAGACAGGTTGATCAGCGGCCGCTCCTGAGCCCAGCGCAGTTCCCAGTTGCGATCGTCGTAAGTCAGGACGGTGCCGGTGCGCAGACGCTTCTTCAAATCGTCGCCGCGTTCGCCGGTAACTTGCGCGGCTGATTCCTGCAACGCCAACTGCACCTCGGCCAGGGCCGGGATCGGGATATTCGGCGGCAGCACGCGGTCAAGAATGCCGTCGCGACGCATGTAGGCGTGGGCGAGGACGTAGTCACCGATGGTCTGCGACTGACGCAGGCCGCCGCAGTGACCAATCATCAGCCAGCAATGCGGACGCAATACCGCGAGGTGATCGGTGATGTTCTTGGCGTTGGAGGGGCCAACGCCGATGTTGACCAATGTCACGCCATGGCCGTCTTCGGCGATCAGGTGGTACGCCGGCATCTGGTAACGGTGCCAGACCACGCCGGAGACGATGGCCTGGGCTTCGCCGTAATCCATGCTCTTGTCGACAACAACGTTGCCCGGCAGGACCATCTTCACGAAGCGCGGGTCGTCGCGCAGTTTTTCCAGGCCATGCACGATGAACTGGTCGACGTAGCGGTGGTAGTTGGTCAGCAGGATCCACGGCTGAACATGGCGCCAGTCGCTGCCGGTGTAATGCACCAGACGGCGCAGCGAGAAATCCACCCGGGCGGCGTCGAACAGCGCGAGCGGCAGCGGATCGGTGTTGGCCCAGTCGTACAGACCGTCGGCGATGCCATCGGTGGCCGCCGACAAATCGGTGCTCGGGAAGACACGCGCAAGGGTCGCGGCGGTGACGCCGGTACCGGCCAGCTCATCGCCCTGCTCGACCACGTAGGGGTACGGAATGTTCTGTTCGCTGACGCCCACTTCCACCGTCACGGTGAAGTCGTTCATCAACGGCACAAGCTGTTCGAGCAAATATTTGCGGAACGCCGCCGGGTGGGTGACGGTGACGCTGTAGGTGCCCGGCAGCTGAACCTTGGCGTAGGCGCGGGTGGTCAGCGGCACTTCGCCCTGGCAGTGATAGGTCAGACGCAGTTCGGGGTAGCGAAACGTCAGACGCTCGGCGGCAGTCGGTTCGACGCGGTCTTTCAGGTAGCGCTTGAGCGCCTGGCTCAAGGCGGTGGTTGCCCGTGCGTGCAGCTCAGCGAGCCGGTCCACGGCGTGTTCGGCAGTTTCTACGACAATGAAAGCTTCGGTCACGATGCATATCCTTCTTATCTTGCAAGCGCATATCTTGCCTGCAACAGATGACGAAGGCACGAGTTGCCTGTGGCAGACGCGGCAATGGACGCGTTATAGCTGCGGCGATGACCGCGCGACCAGCGCCTGAACATCCACCCCGCGCGGCAAGGCGCCGTAGACGCGTCCCGGCCGCTCAAGGCGTCCGGCAATAAACCCGTCGCTGACCACGGCATTGCCCGCTTCCAGCAGCAGCTTTGCCTGCAACGCAACGGCGATGTCTTCGGTCAGTTGCCGGGCGCGGTACTGGATGTCGCCGGGGTCCTGAAAAGCCTTTTTCAAGCCATGAATATGCGCGGCCAGACGCGTGTCGCCATGACCGTCGCCAAGCTCATCGAACAGCGCATCCAGCACGCCAGGCTCTTTGGACAACGCCCGCAGGACGTCCAGGCACTGCACATTGCCGGAACCTTCCCACGTCGAATTGACCGGCGCCTCACGGTAAAGGCGCGGCAGAATGGTGTCCTCCACATAGCCTGCGCCGCCCATGCATTCCGCCGCTTCGTTGATCATCGCCGGCGCGCGCTTGCAGATCCAGTACTTGCCCACCGCCGTCACCAGTCGTGCGAAACGGGCTTCGTGGCCGTCGTCCAGACGCTCCAGCGAGCGTCCCATGCGCAGGGTCAGTGCGAGGGCCGCTTCGCTTTCCAGCGCCAGATCGGCGAGCACGTTTTGCATGAGCGGCTGTTCACTGAGCAAGCGACCGCTGACGCTGCGGTGGGCACAATGGTGCGCGGCCTGGGTCAGGGCCTGACGCATCAGCGCGCTGGAACCGGTCATGCAATCGAAGCGAGTCATCGCCACCATTTCGATGATGGTCGGCACGCCGCGCCCCTCCTCGCCCACCATCCACGCCAGGGCGCCGCGGAATTCCACTTCGCTGGAGGCGTTGGACCAGTTACCCAGTTTGTTCTTCAGCCGCTGTATGTAGAACGCGTTGCGGGTGTCGTCCGGGCGATGGCGCGGCAGCAGGAAACAGGTGAGGCCCCTGTCGGTCTGCGCCAGAGTGAGAAAAGCGTCGCACATGGGCGCCGAACAAAACCATTTGTGCCCGACCAGCTCATACGCCTGACCGGGCCCGGGCTGGCCCACCGGATAGGCCCGCGTGGTGTTGGCGCGGACGTCGGTGCCGCCCTGTTTCTCGGTCATTGCCATGCCGATGGTGGCGCCCGCCTTGTGCGCGATGCCGACGTTGCGCGGGTCGTAGTGGGTGGCGAAGATCTTCGGCAGCCAGATCTCGGCCAGGTCCGGTTGAAGGCGCAGGGCCGGGACGCTGGCGAAGGTCATGGTCAGCGGACAACCGCTGCCGGCTTCGGCCTGGGTGTGCAGATAGCTCATCGCCGCGCGGGCGACGTGGGCACCTTCCCCGGGATCGGTCCACGGCAGCGACGGGATGCCGTGCTCGACGGCGGTTTGCATCAGTTGGTGATACGCAGGATGAAACTCCACCAGATCGATGCGATGGCCGTAGCGATCATGGCTGGCGAACACCGGCTTGTTCTGGTTGGCGAGAAAACCCGCTTCCATCAACGGGCCGCCGGCCAGCGCGCCGTAGGCGTCGATTCGGTCCCGTGCCCAGCCTGCTCCGAAACGTTGCGACCACTCTTGCAGCGGCAGGTCGATGCGGTACAGGTTGGTGCCGTCCAGAGAAGGCGGCTGATTGGTGACCTCGTGGGTCTCGGCGAACTGATGCAGATTGATGGGCTGGTCCATGAGGCGACTCCGGTCCGGGCAGCACGGGGCGGTTGTGCTGCTGACCTAGTGAATCACGCACCCAGCCCCGGCGACAGCGCCATAGAAGACGAAATCACGGCCGTTTTGCCTTGTATTAGCCCTGTAGGGACTGAGCTACGCCTGAGTGAACGCGGATCGACTGTAGGAGTGAGCTTGCTCGCGAACGCGGTGGGTCTGTTACGGAAAAGTCATCTGACACACCGCAATCGCGAGCAAGCTCACTCCTACAAGGGTCAGCCTTTACAGTCCCAACGCGTTGCGACCATCACACGCTGCAACCGCCCAAAATCTACTTGAATAGACACAGATCAACTGTAGGAGTGACCGGGGTGGCGCTCCTACACCGATTGCGTGGCGATCTGCACATCCAGGCTCAAGCGGAACTGGCTGCCATTGCCCGGTTCGGACTGATGGCTCAGGCGCCCGCCCTGCAATTCAATCAACTGTCGGCAAATCGCCAGGCCGATGCCCAGCCCGCCGTATTCCCGCGTTGTCGATCCATCCACCTGGAAGAAGTTGGCGTACAGCGTCTCTTCATCCAGTCGACTGAAGCCGATCCCGGTGTCAATGACGTCGATCACCAGCCGCACGTGCTCGGCGTCTGGGCGCTGGCCGTTGACGCGGATTCTGATCGAACCGGTTTTGGTGAACTTGATCGCGTTGTCCAGCAGGCACTCCAGGCACTGGCGCAACTTGACGCTGTCACCTTCAAGGCTGTCCGGCAGCGTTTCGTCCAGCTCCACACTCAGCGGCAACGCCTTGCTGCGGGCCAGCGGCTCGAAGCCACTGCGCAGCTGGAACAGCACATGCCGCAGGCTGAACGGCTCGTTGCGCACAGTGACCCGACCGGCTTGCAGTTCGGTCAGCGTGAGGATGCCGTTGACGATGCCCATCATGTTTTGCGCCGAATCGGCGGCGGTCTGGCGATACAGCTCGATCTCGCTCTCGGCCACGTCCATCTGCATCAATTCCAGCGAACCGATCACGCCGTTCATGGGCGTGCGCAGCTCATGGGTCAGCGTGGCGAGAAACTCGTCTTTCAACCGGTTACTCACCGCCAGTTGCTGGTTGAGGGTTTCCAGGCCCTGTCGCGATTCCGCCATGATCTGCGCCTCGCGCTCGCGCATGGCGTTGATGCGGTCGGCCAGCGCCAGCGACAGCAATGCCACCTCGATCACCGAACCGATCTGGCTGGCGTACATGGTCCAGAAGGTGTTGGGCAGATGCCCCAGCAGCATGGTCGCGTTGACCACCCCGCCGATCAGGAACGCCGACCAGCCGATGATGAAGTACCGCGCGACCCGCCGGCCCTTGAACCACGCCGCCAGACCGATCAACAGCACGACGGGCGTGAACAACAACACCAGCCCGGTCACCAGGCGCAGCGCAACGCCGTAATCCATGCTCAACGCGAGGGCCATGATCACCGCGGCGCAAACCATCATCACCCGCAGCGGCACGTCCAGCCAGCGCCCGAGGCTCGGCGTCTGCAGGAATTTACGGGTGAACTGGCTGGCAAACAGAATCGCGGCGGCGATGAGGAAGGTGGTTGAGGTATTGGCCCACCACGGGTTATTCGGCCAGAAATACTCGATCGCCGCGCCGTTAACTGACACCTGATACAGGCCGAAAAAGGTGATGTAGAGGATGTAATACAGGTACGCGGTGTCGCGCACGCTGAGGTAGATGAACAGGTTGTAGACGAGCATCACCGCCAGCACGCCGTAAATCATGCCGAGGATGTACAGCCGCGACGGCTGCTCTTCTATATAGGCGTGACTGGCCCACAGATTGAGCGGCGCCTGCACCGAGCCGTGGCTGGCGACTCGCAGGTAAACGGTCTTGGTCTCGTGGGCGTTCAGGTTGAGATCGAACACGTAGTTGTTCTGCTTAATCTGCCGGCTGGCAAACGGCAGCATGTCGCCGGTCTGCCAAGCGAGACGGGGTCGCGCGTCGCCGTCGCCGAGGTAGAGATCAACGTGGTCCATCGGCGGGTAGGCCATTTCCAGCAGCCAGTCGGCGGACGCCAGCGGGTAGCCGGGGCGATACGTCAGACGCACCTTCAGCCAGAAAGCGGAGCGAGAGTACCCGGCGTTGAGCGACTGACCGGCAAGCGGTTGGAAGCGTGAGGCGCCCTCGGGGGACGAGACTTGCTGGATGGTTGCATCGCCGGTGGGGTCTTCGAACACTTGGGTGTCGCGCCCCAGTGCCAGGCTGCGGGTCTTTTCATCAAAATCGACGGCGCTGGCGAACATCGGCAACAGGCAGAGCAGGACAATCAGCACCAGGCGCATGGGGCACCGCCTTGGCACTGATGGAGTCCACGAGCTGCCGTGGGCAAATCGCACGGCTTCGCAATTCTGCGAGCGACCGCTGTATCGGTCGAATAGGTCAGCGGGCAACGCACTTGCATTCACTCTTCTGGCGGAATGTATGAAGCGCCACAGGATAGCGACCGATAGCTCGGTGACACCATCTAAATCTG
Source organism: Pseudomonas sp. AK106 (assembly GCF_053903055.1). Lineage (NCBI taxonomy): Bacteria > Pseudomonadati > Pseudomonadota > Gammaproteobacteria > Pseudomonadales > Pseudomonadaceae > Pseudomonas > Pseudomonas sp. AK106. The sequence goes on along the minus strand of NZ_CP096426.1, from coordinate 652,712 downwards.
CGCATTGTGCGGGGCGGGTTTGTTCCCATGTAGGACTGGCTTTAGCCGGGAAGGCGTCAGATGTCTCGCTGCAAAATCAATGGTGAACGCACCGGCCCCTTCCCGGCTGAAGCCGGTCCTACTGAAACACAGCGTTCCCCCGTAGGACTGGCTTTAGCCGGGAAGGCGTCGGATGTCTCGCTGCAAAATCAATGGTGAACGCACCTGCCTCTTCCCGGCTGAAGCCGGTCCTACTGAAACACAGCGTTCCCTTGTAGGACTGGCTTTAGCCGGGAAGGCGTCGGATGTCTCGCTGCAAAATCAATGGTGAACGCACCTGCCTCTTCCCGGCTGAAGCCGGTCCTACTGAAACACAGCGTTCCCTTGTAGGACTGGCTTTAGCCGGGAAGGCGTCGGATGTCTCACCGCAAAATTGATGGTGTTTGCACTGGCGCTTTCCCGGCTGAAGCCGGTCCTACTAAAACACCGCGCTCCCTTGTAGGACTGGCTTTAGCCGGGAAGGCGTCAGATGTCTCGCTGCAAAATCAAGGGTGAACGCACCAGCCCCTTCCCGGCTGAAGCCGGTCCTACTAAAACACCGCGTTCCCCCGTAGGACTGGCTTTAGCCGGGAAGGCGTCGGATGTCTCGCTGCAAAATCAATGGTGAACGCACCGGCCCCTTCCCGGCTGAAGCCGGTCCTACTGAAACACAGCGTTCCCTTGTAGGACTGGCTTTAGCCGGGAAGGCGTCGGATGTCTCGCTGCAAAATCAATGGTGAACGCACCTGCCTCTTCCCGGCTGAAGCCGGTCCTACTGAAACACAGCGTTCCCTTGTAGGACTGGCTTTAGCCGGGAAGGCGTCGGATGTCTCACCGCAAAATTGATGGTGTTTGCACTGGCGCTTTCCCGGCTGAAGCCGGTCCTACTAACAGCATGCGTCCTGCCGCAAAATTGATGGTGTTTGTACTGGCGTCTTCCCGGCTGAAGCCGGTCCCACCGGCAAAAACTTTAGTGGTAAGCTCGCGCACCATGAATATCTATAGCTCCCGCCCTGTTGTCCTCTGTCTCTCCGGTCACGACCCCAGTGGCGGCGCCGGCTTGCAGGCAGATATCGAAGCCCTGCTCGCCCAGGGTTGCCACGCGGCTCCCGCCATCACCGCCCTCACTGTTCAAGACACCGTGAACGTCACTGACTTTCGCGTGCTGGATCGTGAGTGGGTGCTGGCGCAAGCCAACGCCGTGCTCAACGATTCCGTCGTCGCGGCAGTGAAGCTGGGCATGCTGGGTTCGCTGGAGATGGTCGACACCGTCGTCGAACTGCTGACGGCGCATCCGCACCTGCCCATGGTCTGCGACCCGGTGTTGCGTGCCGGTGGCGGCGGTCGGCTGGGCAAGGACGAAGTGGGTTACGCCATGCGCGAGCGTCTTTTGCCTCTGGCGACTATTGCCACGCCGAATCTGCCGGAAGCGCGCATTCTGGCTGAGCTGCCTGAAGGCACGGCCGATGAGTGCGCCGAGAAGCTGCTGCCGTTCTGTGAGCACCTGTTGATTACCGGCGGTCATGGCGATGAGCACGAAGTTCACAACCGCCTGTACATCCGCGGCGGTCAGTCACGCACCTTTACCTGTCAGCGTCTGCCGGGCAGCTATCACGGCTCCGGCTGCACACTGGCCAGCGCACTGGCGGGAAGACTGGCCCAGGGTCAGGACCTGATCGGCGCTGTGCAAATGGCGCTGGACTACACTTGGCGCACGCTGCGCGATGCCGAACAGCTGGGCCGGGGACAATTCGTTCCGCGCCGCCTGCCGCTGGATTTCTGCTCGTAACGCCACGAAAAAGAGGCACCTTGATGAGATTACGTGGCTTGTATGCCGTGACCGACAGCCAGCTATTGGCCGGCAAATTCCTGTCTTACGTCGAAGCCGCCCTCGATGGCGGTGTGACCCTTCTGCAATACCGCGACAAATCCGGTGACGAGACCCGCCGCCTGCGCGAGGCCTCAGCGCTCCTCAAACTGTGCGAGCGCTACAAGACCCGCCTGATCATCAACGACGACGCCGAAGTGGCCGCGCGGCTGGGTGTCGGCGTGCATCTGGGGCAAACCGATGGCTCGCTGCCGGACGCCCGCGCCCTGCTCGGTCACAAAGCCATTGTCGGGGCGACCTGCCACGCGCAGCTTGAGCTGGCCGACAAGGCCAAGGCCGACGGCGCCACCTATGTCGCCTTCGGCCGCTTTTTCAATTCCCAGACCAAACCCGGCGCGCCGACCTGCAGCCTCGAACTGCTCAGCCAGGCGCGCAAGCGCATCAATCTGCCCATTGCGGTGATCGGCGGGATTACCCTGGAAAACGCCGCGCCGCTGGTGGCCCATGGCGCCGACTTGCTGGCCGTCGTGCACGGGCTGTTCGGCGCGGAAACCACCCAGGAAGTCACCCGTCGCGCCCGCGCCTTCAACGATTTGTTCAAGCCCGCCTGATTCTGAATCAGGCCGGTTACGCACTCATTCATTCCCGATTCAAACAGAGACCTCATCATGTCCCGTTCTGAAACCCTGTTCGCCAACGCCCAGAAACACATCCCCGGCGGCGTCAACTCGCCGGTCCGCGCCTTCAAAAGCGTCGGTGGCACGCCGCTGTTCTTCAAGCACGCGGTGGGCGCCTACGTCACCGATGAAGACGACAAGCGTTACGTCGATTACGTTGGCTCGTGGGGCCCGATGATTCTGGGCCACAGCCACCCGGACGTGCTGGACGCCGTGCGCAAGCAGCTGGAACACGGTCTGTCGTACGGCGCGCCGACGGCGATGGAAACCGAGATGGCCGATCTGGTCTGCTCGATCGTGCCGTCGATGGAAATGGTGCGCATGGTCAGCTCCGGCACCGAAGCGACCATGAGCGCGATCCGTCTGGCCCGCGGTTTTACCGGACGGGACAGCATCATCAAATTCGAGGGCTGCTACCACGGCCACTCCGACAGCCTGCTGGTGAAAGCCGGTTCGGGCGCGCTGACCCTGGGCGTACCGAGTTCGCCCGGCGTACCGGCGGCGTTCGCCAAGCACACGCTGACCCTGCCGTTCAACGACATCGACGCGGTCAAGACGATGCTGGCTGACGTTGGCCAGGAAGTGGCGTGCATCATCGTCGAGCCGGTGGCGGGCAACATGAACTGCGTGCCGCCCGCGCCGGGTTTCCTGCAAGGCCTGCGCGAGGCCTGCGACGAACATGGCGTGGTGCTGATTTTCGACGAAGTGATGACCGGTTTCCGCGTTGCTCTCGGCGGCGCGCAGGCGTACTACGGCGTGAAGCCGGACCTGAGCACCTTCGGCAAGATTATCGGCGGCGGCATGCCGGTCGGCTGTTTCGGCGGCAAGCGCGAAATCATGTCGCACATCGCGCCCCTGGGCCCGGTGTATCAGGCCGGTACCCTGTCGGGTAACCCGCTGGCGATGGCGGCGGGTCTGACGACCCTGCGCCTGATCAGCCGTCCGGGTTTCCACGACGAACTGACTGCGTTCACCACGCGTCTGCTGGAAGGCCTGCAACAGCGCGCCGACGCCGCCGGCATCCCGTTCGTGACCACCCAGGCGGGCGGCATGTTCGGCCTGTACTTCAGCGACGCCAAAGAAATCGTCACCTTCCAGGACGTGATGACCAGCGACGCCAATCGCTTCAAGCAATTCTTCCACCTGATGCTGGAAGGCGGCGTTTACCTGGCGCCAAGCGCCTTCGAGGCCGGCTTCACCTCCATCGCCCACGGCGACGCGGAGTTGCAGCAGACGCTGGACGCGGCAGAAAAGGCGTTCGCTCAACTGAAATGACCGGCAGACCGGGCGGAACGGATGCCGCCCGAGTGTCTACGGCCTGCTCAACCGCCCTGAATTCAGGTCTATCAAGCCCGCGCAGCAGAAAATCAGTAAAGACTTTGTAAGGTTGCCCTCGCTTATTTCATAATGCGCAGCCAGCACGTTTCGCTGGACGGGCATGCCCGCACCTTTTTCAGAGGTAAGTCGACTTCCATGAATCGCACCGGCCGCACCCTTGCATTGGGCTGCCTGTTGCTTCTTCATCCCCTGCTGGCTAATGCAGGTGGCAACTCGTTGTTGATCCCGGCGGTGGGTCGTTGCACCCTCGATACCCAGCCAGACAACCTGCCAGCAGCGTTGTCCGCTTGTCAGCAGGCGGCTCAGGATGGGGATGCGCAGGCGCAATACGAGTTGGGGGAGTTCTATTACGAGGGCAAAAGTGCGCCACGTGACTTGCCCCAGGCACTCAACTATTTCGAAAAAGCTTCGTTGCAGGGCCATGCCCAGGCGCAGTACCAGCTGGGTTTGATGTTCTTTCGTGGCGAAGGGGTGCAGGCCAACAACATTCAGGCGTATATCGTGCTGAAGATGGCGGCGGTCAACGGTTCGGAAGATGCACTGGACCAGGCGGATGAAGTGTCGGCACAGATGAAGCGCGAGGATCTCGAAGTGGCCACGCAAGTGCTCGGGCAGATCTTCCGCAAATACCTGCTGGAGCTGCAAACCGCTGAAGGACGCACACCGTTCGCGCCCTTCCCTGCCGACAGCGTCAAGCCCTGATCCCGGTGTTATTGCCGATCGCCTGTCCGGTATCGGCTACTTGTAGAGCGTCGTTTACTTGTCCGGCATGGGCATCGGAAACGGCATGACGTTGCCGGTGTGACGCGCCTCGGTGATCTTCGCTGTGCCCATCCGCTCGACTTCATCGATCCGCACGATCGAGTGCATCGGCACGAAGCTGCGTACAACACCATCGAACTGCGCCTTGAGCTTCTCTTCACTCGGGTCGACCACCACGGTGGTGCGCTCGCCGAAGACGAATTCTTCCACTTCCAGAAAACCCCACAGATCGCTCTGATAGATCTGTTTGGCGTACATCTCGAACACCTGTCCCTGGTTGAGAAAAATCACCTTGTAGATTGGAGCTTCGCGTTTGGTCATAACAGGCAGGCAGTGGTCAGCGTTTTGAAAAGGGCGCGAACTATAGCATGCCGCTGGTTAGACGACGCTAGGAAGCCGGGGCCCGCATCCCTATAATGCGCGGTTCTTTGAATCACCTGATGAACCCGCGCATGGCCAAGAAGCTTTACATCGAAACCCACGGCTGCCAGATGAACGAGTACGACAGCTCGCGCATGGTCGATCTGCTGGGCGAACATCAAGCACTGGAAGTCACCGCACGGGCGGAAGACGCCGACGTCATCCTGCTCAACACCTGTTCAATCCGCGAGCGGGCGCAGGATCGGGTGTACTCCCAGCTTGGCCGCTGGCGGGAACTGAAGCTGGCGAACCCGGAAATGGTCATCGCCGTCGGTGGCTGCGTGGCGAGTCAGGAAGGCGCGGCCATCCGCGACCGCGCACCGTACGTCGACGTGGTCTTCGGCCCGCAGACCCTGCACCGCCTGCCGGAAATGATCGACGCGGCGCGCATCACGCGCCTGCCCCAGGTTGACGTCTCGTTTCCCGAAATCGAAAAATTCGATCACCTGCCCGAGCCCCGTGTCGATGGCCCGAGCGCTTATGTGTCGGTCATGGAAGGCTGCAGCAAATACTGCACGTTCTGCGTGGTGCCTTACACCCGTGGCGAGGAAGTCAGCCGGCCGTTCGACGACGTCATTAACGAGGTGCTTCATCTGGCCGAAAACGGCGTCCGTGAAGTGACCCTGCTGGGCCAGAACGTCAACGGCTATCGCGGCACGACCCACGACGGGCGCCTCGCCGATCTGGCCGAATTGATCCGCGTGGTTGCAGCCATCGACGGCATCGACCGCATTCGCTACACCACCTCGCACCCGCTGGAATTCTCCGACAGCCTGATTCAGGCCCACGCCGAAGTGCCGGAACTGGTGAAGCATCTGCATTTGCCCGTGCAATCAGGTTCCGACCGGATTCTTGCGGCGATGAAACGCAATCACACGGTGCTCGAATACAAGTCACGCCTGCGCAAGCTGCGCGCGGCGGTACCGGACATCTGCATCAGCTCCGACTTCATCGTCGGCTTCCCGGGCGAAACCGAGAAGGATCACCTGCAAACCATGAAGCTGGTGGAAGACGTCGGCATGGATTTCTCCTACTCCTTCGTTTACAGCGCGCGCCCCGGCACACCCGCAGCCGATCTGGCCGATGACACGTCGGAAGAAGTGAAGAAAGAGCGCCTCAAGCAGCTGCAGGACCTGATCAACCGTCAGGGTCTGGACATCAGCCGCAAGATGGCCGGCACCGTGCAGCGCATTCTGGTCACCGACTATTCGAAGAAGGACCCGGGCGAATTGCAGGGCCGTACCGAGAACAACCGGATCGTCAATTTCCGCTGCGACAACCCCCGGCTGATCGGCCAGTTCACCGACGTGTACATCGACAGCGCCCAACCCCACTCGCTCCGCGGGTCGTTGTTGCAATAAGCCAAAAGCGCCCCAATGTAATCGTCACGTCTATTTTTTCGTGCAGGCCAAAGCGTTGAATCAGGTGCCGGACAGCCGCCATACGTCGGCTGCACCGGCCCGAGATTCGGCGCACGGACCCGGCGAGCTGTCTGCCAAAGGGCATCCTGCCGGGCGTCTGCTGACCTCATTTACCCATTAGTGCGCGAACCCTTCCGGACACTGCCTGCAGGGGTTATCCTTCACGTCACTTCACATTGCCGTCGGGCGGCCCAAAACCACTTTGAACGCACCTATCGAACCACATCGCTTCAGCCTCGAACCTATCGAGGCTCACCGCTTCGCCAATCTGTGCGGGCAATTCGACGAGCATCTGCGCTTGATCGAACAGCGCCTGGACATCGAGATCCGCAATCGCGGAGGCCAGTTCGAGATGATCGGCGAACGCAAACAAACCACCTCGGCAGAGAACCTGCTGCGCCGGCTGTATCGGGAAACGAAAGCGACCGAGCTGTCACCGGACATGGTCCATCTGTTTCTGCAGGAATCCGGCGTCGAAGAGCTGGACAACCACCCTGCTGCCGAGGTCGGCGTCGCTTTGCGTACCAAGAAAGGCATGATTCGCCCCCGTGGCTTGAATCAGCAGCGGTACGTGAAGGAAATCCTCGCCAACGACATCAACTTCGGCATCGGCCCGGCCGGTACCGGCAAGACCTATCTGGCGGTGGCCGCTGCGGTGGATGCGCTTGAGCGCGAGACCATCCGCCGCATTCTGCTGGTGCGTCCTGCCGTAGAAGCGGGCGAAAAGCTCGGCTTCCTGCCCGGCGATCTGTCTCAGAAAATCGACCCGTACCTGCGCCCGCTGTATGACGCGCTGTACGAAATGCTCGGCTTCGAATACGTCGCCAAGCTGATCGAGAAGCAGGTGATCGAAGTCGCGCCGCTGGCGTACATGCGCGGTCGCACGCTTAACAATAGCTTCATCATTCTCGACGAGAGTCAGAACACCACCGTCGAGCAGATGAAAATGTTCCTGACCCGTATCGGCTTCGGCTCCACGGCCGTGATCACCGGTGACGTGACCCAGATCGACTTGCCCAAGGGCACGAAATCCGGTCTGAACCACGTCATTGAAGTGCTCAAGGACGTGCCGGGCATCAGCTTCACCCACTTCAAGCCCAAGGACGTCGTGCGCCACCCGCTGGTGCAGCGCATCGTCGAAGCCTACGAGCGCTACGAAGAACGCACCGACAATCCGGCCGCTCCCCACGGTTCACCGGACACTCGCCGCGATGCTTGAGCTGGATCTGCAACTTGCGAGTCAGGCCAGCGCCCCGAGCGAAGCCCAGTTCCGCCTCTGGTGTGAAATGGGCCTGCGTCAGCGTTCGGCTGACTCGGAACTGACCATTCGCCTCGTCGACGAAGCGGAAGGCCGAGAGCTGAACAACACGTGGCGGCACAAGGATTACGCCACCAACGTGTTGTCGTTTCCTGCCGACGTCCCCGACGAGATGCTGGACATTCCGTTGTTGGGCGATCTGGTCATCTGCGTGCCTGTAGTCACCCGTGAAGCCGCTGAACAGGGCAAATCACTGGATGCCCATTGGGCGCATCTGGTGATTCATGGTTGCCTGCATCTGTTGGGCTACGATCACATCGATGATGACGAAGCGGAAGAGATGGAAGCGCTGGAACGGGAGTTGCTTGCAGAACTTGGCTATCCGGATCCTTACGCAGACGACGAACCTGTCGAAGCTGTTCATACAAAAGCATCGCATTCCGATACACCCCATTTAGAAACATCAGCCAAGGACCACGAGTAAGGGCTATGAGCGAAGACCGATCGAGCAACGGGCAAAAGTCATGGTTGGGCAAACTGACCCAGGCATTTGCCCATGAGCCGAAAAACCGTCAGGAGCTATTGGAGCTGCTGCGCGAAGCCCATCAGAACAAGCTGCTGGACAGTGAAGCGCTGGCCATCGTCGAGGGCGCTATTCAGGTCGCCGACCTGCAGGTCCGCGACATCATGGTGCCGCGTTCGCAGATGATCAGCATCAAGGCCAGCCAGACCCCGCGCGAATTCCTGCCAGCCGTGATCGATTCGGCGCACTCGCGCTACCCGGTCATCGGCGAAAGCCACGATGACGTGCTGGGCGTATTGCTCGCCAAGGACCTGCTGCCGCTGATTCTCAAGGAAGACGGTGGCAGCGGCGACGTGAAAAGCCTGCTGCGCCCGGCGACCTTCGTCCCTGAATCCAAGCGCCTGAACGTGCTGTTGCGGGAATTCCGCGCCAACCACAATCACATGGCCATCGTCATCGACGAATACGGCGGCGTGGCGGGCCTGGTGACCATCGAAGACGTGCTCGAGCAAATCGTCGGCGACATCGAAGACGAGCACGACGTCGAGGAAGACAGCTACATCAAGCCGCTGCCCAGTGGCGATTTCCTGGTCAAGGCGCTGACCCCGATCGAGAGCTTCAACGAGTTCTTCGACAGCGGGTTCTCCGATGACGAATTCGACACCGTCGGCGGTCTGGTGATGAATGCGTTCGGGCATCTGCCCAAGCGTAATGAAATCACCGAAATCGGCGCGTACCGTTTCCGCATCCTGAATGCCGACAGCCGTCGTATTCACTTGCTGCGCCTGAGCCCTATCAACCGCACGTAATGCCCTACCCGCTTTAAGGAATGTAAATGCGCTGGATCACCCGCCCCGGCTGGCCCGGTAACCTGCTGGCCATGGTGGCCGGCGGGTTGATTACCCTGGCCCTGGCACCGTTCGATATCTGGCCCCTGGCGATTGTCGCGCTGGTGGTTTTCTATCTCGGTCTGCGTGACCTCACCCCGCGTCAGGCCCTCTGGCGCGGCTGGTCATACGGGTTCGGCCTGTTCGGCGGCGGCACCAGCTGGATTTACGTCAGCATCCACACCTATGGCGAGGCGCCGGTCTGGCTGGCGGCTTTCCTGATGGTGCTGTTCTGCGCAGCGGTGGCGTTTTTCTTCGCCCTGCCGGCGTGGATCTGGGCCCGCTGGATCCGTCGTAACGAAGCGCCGCTGGCAGACTCTCTAGCCTTCGCAGCCCTGTGGTTCGGCCAGGAGATGTTTCGCGGCTGGTTCCTCACCGGTTTCCCCTGGCTTTATTCCGGCTACAGCCAATTGGACGGCCCCCTCAAAGGACTCGCGCCACTGGGCGGCATGTGGCTGATCTCCTTTGTGCTCGCCCTGAGTGCCGCGCTGCTGTGCAATCTGCCTCGTTTGCGCACCCGCGCGCCAAAATTGGCGGCAGGCATTGCGTTGCTGCTGGCGCCATGGGTTGCCGGGCTGGCCCTGAAAGATCACGCCTGGACCGAGCCTGCCGGCAAGCCGCTGACCGTCGCAGCCATGCAGGGCAACGTCGAACAGAGCATGAAGTGGGACCCGGCGGCGCTCAACGCGCAACTGGCGCTGTACCGCGACATGACGTTCACCTCGAAGAAAGCTGACCTGATCATCTGGCCGGAAACCGCCGTGCCTGTGCTCAAGGAATCGGTCGAAGGCTACCTGTCGGTGATGGGCAAGTTTGCGGCCGAGCGCGATTCGGCGCTGATCACCGGCGTGCCACTGCGAGAGAAAGGCACCCATGGGGAATACCGTTACTACAACGCCATTACCGTAACCGGTGAAGGCGATGGCACTTACCTGAAGCAGAAGCTCGTGCCGTTTGGTGAGTACGTGCCGTTGCAGGACCTGCTGCGGGGGTTGATCGGGTTCTTCAACCTGCCGATGTCCGACTTTGCGCGCGGCCCGTCCGGGCAAGCGCTGTTGCAGGCCAAGGGTTATGAGATCGCGCCGTTCATTTGTTATGAGGTGGTGTACCCGGAGTTCGCCGCAGGGCTGTCGGCGCAAAGCGATCTGCTGCTGACGGTGAGCAATGACACGTGGTTCGGCACCTCGATCGGTCCGCTGCAGCACTTGCAGATGGCGCAGATGCGCGCCCTGGAAGCCGGCCGCTGGATGATCCGCGCCACCAACAACGGCGTCAGCGCGCTGATCGACCCGTTCGGCGAAATCACTACCACCGTGCCGCAGTTCGAGCGCGCCGTGATGTACGGCGAAGTGACCCCGATGCAAAACCTCACGCCGTACCTGCACTGGCGCTCGTGGCCGCTGATCGTGCTGTCACTGCTGCTGATCGGCTGGGCGTTCTTCGCGGGTCGGATGGCGAAGGCGGTGTGAGCCCTCGAGCGCAGCCAGCTCCGCTGACTGCGCTTGGTCCTACAACTGGCCTGCACCCGCCTGACTGAATGCATGCGGACTATTAGTGGGACCGGCTTCAGCCGGGAAAGGGCCAGCGCGGACACCATCAAACATGCGGTGTGTCACCTGACGCTTTCCCGGCTAAAGCCGGTCCCACAATAAATCTCAACTAGCCCCGCTGACTGCGTACGGTCCCACCATTGAGCCTCAGCCAGCCCCGCTGACCGCGCGCGATCCTACAATTGGGCCTGCACCCGCCTGAATGAATGCACGCGGACTATTAGTGGGACCGGCTTTAGCCGGGAAGAGGTCGGCACGAGCACCATCAAATATGCGGTGTGACACCCGACGCTTTCCCGGCTAAAGCCGGTCCCACAATAAATCTCAGCCAGTCTCACCGAATGCGGACGGTCCCACCATTGAGCCACAGCCAGTCCCGCTGACTGCGCACAGTCCCACCATTAAGCCTCAGCCAGCCCCGCTGACTGCACTTGGTCCTACAGTCGGCCTGCACCAGCCTGACTGAATGCACGCGGACTATTAGTGGGACCGGCTTCAGCCGGGAAGAGGCCGGCACGAACACCATCAAATATGCGGTGTGACACCTGACGCCTTCCCGACTAAAGCCGGTCCCACTAAGAGCATGTGGTGTTTTGGTGGGGTAGCTACAGGCAGTCCCACTCAAGCTCCCACTCGCAGTCCCACAGTGGATAATCTGCCCGGCGCATCACCAGCCCTGCTCGAATCGGGTTATTAATGACATAGCGAGCCATTTCGACGAGCTCCTCATCGGCCCTGACCCCATGATCGTGATAACCCTTCTGCCATGTCATTTTTTTTGCGCCATGTGCCTTGTTCACTGCGAAAGCGGTTCTGCCCTTCAGCGCTTGCATGAGCGCAGGCAGTGATCCTGACTTGAGTTCAAACAGCCAATGCAGATGATCGGGCATAACCACCCAGGCGAATGAGTGCACAACGCCTGAGTCGTGCAAACGTTTCATTTCCTGAACCGCTAGGCGGCCTATTTGAATATTACTGAACAGAGGGGTGCGATCCTTCACCACAGAGGTTACGAGATAGACGTTCCCCTGTTGGGAATATCGACCGATACGCAAAGACCGTTCATGTTTGCTTCCATACATTTCGCCGCTCTCCCTCGTTGTGAAGGCGAACAGTAAAAGCAGTGAACCCCTTTACCTATAGCGGGTGGGTATCGAGAGATTTCTGATAGATGATGACATCCCCATGGGACCGGCTTCAGCGGGGAGAGGCCCGCATGAACACCATCAAATATGCGGTGTGATACCCGACCCCTTCCCGGCTAAAGCAGGTCCCACATTAAACCGCAGCCAGTCTCGCTGAACGCGTACGGTTCCACCATTGGGCCACCGCCAGTCCCGCTGAGTGCGCATGATCTTACAATTGGGCACCAGCATGACTGGATGCATGCGGTCTATTAGTGGGACCGGCTTTAGCCGGGAAGAGGCCAGTTTGCGCATCATCAGATTTGCAGTGTGACACCCGGCGCTTTCCCGGCTAAAGCCGGTCCCACTAACAGCGTGCGCGGTGTCAGGGGATACGCGCTTTGACAGCGGGACCGAACGCCTGCTGCTCAGCTCACCGGTAAAACAACCGATACCCCACCAACCCCGCCGCTTCGTTGATCAATTGCCCGTTCTGCCACACCGCCCTCGCCTCCGGCGTCCAGCCTCCAAATGGGCGGGCGTTGTCCACGCTCAGGAAGCCGACCGGAGCTGGAACCACGCTGAACCCGGCCTTCTCGAAACTCCAGACCGAACGCGGCATGTGCCACGCCTGGGTCACCACGACCACACGCTTGATGCCCTGGGGCAATAGGATCGCGGCCGTCATCTTGGCGTTTTCCCAGGTCGTGCGGCTTTCACCTTCCTGCCAACGGACAGTCACGCCAAAGTCGTCGCGCAGGGAGTCGGCCATGATCGCCGCCTCGCTCGGCGGCTCGCCGTAATGCAGCCCGCCGGTGGTGAGGATCGGCAGGCCCGACGCCTTCGACAGACGCGCGGCGTATCTCATGCGTTCCAGCGCAACCCCCGTCGGGATGTCGGTGCCCCAGCTCGGGTCATTGCGTTCCCGGCCCGAGCCCAGAATCACGATCGCATCGGCGCGCTGGGCCAGCGTTGCCCACTTGCTCTGCGGCAGCGGCGGGATGCGCTCGATGCCCTTCGCCGACCACTCCACCACAATCGGCAGACTCATCGCGGCCATCCCGCCAACGCCCATCACGAACAGCACCCGCGCCAACACCGGTCGCCTGTTTCTCAACCACCAGGCGAGCACTAACAACAGCAGGAATAGGCCCGGAGGCAGCAGCAGATTTTTGATGAAGTAACGAAAGGGCATCGGGCATCTCCAAAGATGCCCGAAGCCTAGAAGCAATGACGCTAAGCAGCAATGCTCGATTGGCCGGGGTCAGTCCCCGCAGAAGTTAACGCTTGAAATGTTTGCTGGAACTGTAGCGACTCAACTTTGCCGACACCTTGGCTCGGCGCTGATCCTTGAGCCAGATGACATTGGCGTGGGGATGGGACGCTCGCATCGGCTCTGAAGGCTCCCGTGAGGTGCTTGAACCTCCCCTCGTGACGGTCGGAGAATCTTCTTTGAAAACGACTTCGGTTCTGCCCAGATAAGCCTCGATCAACTGAAACTCGGCGTGACTCAAGCCACGCAACTCAAGCTCAACGGGGGATTCGTTTCGAAGTCGCACCGCTGTTTTTGCCGTGTCCAGAGCCAGGCCCAGACGATCGATCAGACGGTCATACACATCAGGTTGCTCTACTTCATGCTGCAGCTCTGCCATCCGTTCACCTCACTGAAGATAAACACTTACCCCCGTCAGTGAGCTTAGCGCCGCTGCAAAAACCGGCGCGATGCCGCGACCAACGGCGGATGCCGCAGATGCCGAGTCTTGAGCACGCAATCAGGGTTTCCCTCGGCTTGGTAGCCTCATGTATGCTACGGCGCTTCCTGTAAATCCACTTCCGCCCAACCGGGCATGGATGCATCGCAATGCGGACGGCCCCGTCTGGCATGCGAAGGCTTCCTGATCCGGTCACGCCGAGAAGCGGTCAAGGGTCACTCATTTCAGCCAAAAGTAGCCATGCACGAACTCTACCAGCCCCGCGAAATCGAAGCCGCCGCCCAGACCTTCTGGGACGAGCAAAAGTCTTTTGAAGTCAGTGAACAGCCAGGCAAGGACACCTTCTACTGCCTGTCGATGTTCCCTTACCCCAGCGGCAAGCTACACATGGGTCACGTGCGCAACTACACCATCGGCGACGTGATCGCCCGCTATCAGCGCATGCAAGGCAAAAACGTGCTGCAGCCGATGGGCTGGGACGCGTTCGGCATGCCGGCGGAAAACGCCGCGATGAAGAACAACGTCGCCCCCGCCAAGTGGACCTACGAAAACATCGCCTACATGAAGAACCAGCTCAAGAGCCTGGGTCTGGCGATCGACTGGTCCCGCGAAATCACCACCTGCAAACCCGATTACTACCGCTGGGAACAATGGCTGTTCACTCGCCTGTTCCAAAAAGGCGTGATCTACCGCAAGAACGGCACCGTGAACTGGGACCCGGTCGACCAGACCGTCCTGGCCAACGAGCAAGTCATCGACGGGCGCGGCTGGCGGTCGGGCGCGGTGATCGAAAAACGCGAAATCCCGATGTACTACTTCAAGATCACCGCCTACGCGGATGAGCTGCTGGAGAGCCTCGACGAGTTGCCGGGCTGGCCTGAACAGGTCAAGACCATGCAGCGCAACTGGATCGGCAAATCCCGTGGCATGGAAGTGCAGTTCCCGTACGACCAGGCGTCCATCGGCGAAGCCGGCACCCTGAAAGTCTTCACCACCCGCCCCGACACCCTGATGGGCGCGACCTACGTCGCCGTTGCCGCCGAGCACCCGCTGGCGACCCTCGCGGCGCAGAACGATCCCGAGCTGCAAGCGTTCATCAACGAATGCAAAAGCGGCAGCGTCGCCGAAGCCGACGTCGCTACCCAGGAAAAGAAAGGCCTGCCGACCTCGCTGTTCGTCGAACACCCGCTGACCGGCGAGAAGCTCCCGGTGTGGGTCGCCAACTACGTGCTGATGCATTACGGCGACGGTGCGGTCATGGCCGTGCCTGCACACGACGAACGCGATTTCGAGTTCGCCACCAAGTACAGCCTGCCGATCAAAGCCGTTGTGCGCACCAGCGCGGGCGATGAAACCCCTGCGCCTTGGCAGGACGCGTACGGCGAGCACGGCCAGCTCATTAATTCCGGTGAGTTCGACGGTCTGGACTTCACCAGCGCGTTCGACGCCATGGAAGCCGCGCTGCTCAAGAAAGAACTGGGCAACTCACGCACCCAGTTCCGCCTGCGCGACTGGGGCATCAGCCGCCAGCGCTACTGGGGCTGCCCGATCCCGATCATCCACTGCGACACGTGCGGCGACGTGCCTGTCCCGGAAGATCAACTCCCGGTCAAGCTGCCTGAAGACGTGGTACCGGACGGCGCGGGCTCACCGCTGGCGCGCATGCCCGAGTTCTACGAGTGCAGCTGCCCGACCTGCGGGGCGCCGGCCAAGCGCGAAACTGACACCATGGACACCTTCGTCGAGTCCTCGTGGTATTTCGCCCGCTATGCCTCGCCTCACTACGAAGGCGGCATGGTCGACCCGAAGGCCGCGAACCACTGGCTGCCGGTTGATCAGTACATCGGCGGTATCGAACACGCGATCCTGCACCTGCTGTACGCGCGCTTCTTCCACAAGCTGATGCGCGACGAAGGCCTGGTCAGCTCCAACGAGCCGTTCAAGAACCTGTTGACCCAGGGCATGGTCGTGGCCGAGACGTTCTATCGTCTGGAAGCCAACGGCAGCAAAACCTGGTTCAACCCGGCGGATGTCGAGTTCGAACGCGACAGCAAGGCCAAGATCATCGGCGCCAAGCTGATTGCCGATGGCCAGCCGGTTGAAATCGGCGGCATCGAAAAGATGGCGAAATCTAAGAACAACGGCGTCGACCCTCAGTCGATGATCGACCAGTACGGCGCCGACACCTGCCGCCTGTTCATGATGTTTGCCTCGCCGCCTGACATGAGCCTGGAGTGGTCTGACTCAGGCGTTGAAGGCTCCCATCGCTTCCTCAAGCGCGTCTGGCGTCTGGCGCAGGCTCACGTGACGGCGGGCGCTGCAGGCGCACTCGACAAAACCGCGCTGAACGACGACCAGAAGGCCATTCGCCGCTCGATCCACCTGGCCATCAAGCAGGCAGGTCAGGACGTGGGCCAGCACCACAAATTCAACACCGCTATCGCTCAGGTGATGACGCTGATGAACGTCCTGGAAAAAGCGCCGCAGGTGTCGGCTCAGGACCGCGCGCTGTTGCAGGAAGGTCTGGAGACGGTCGCCCTGCTGCTGGCGCCGATCACCCCGCACATCAGCCACCAATTGTGGGCGGCGCTGGGCCACTCAGGTCCAATCATCGACGCCGGCTGGCCTGTGGTGGATGACTCGGCACTGGTGCAGGACACGTTGCAGTTGGTGATTCAGGTCAACGGCAAGCTGCGTGGCCATATCGAGATGCCGGCCAGCGCCACCCGCGAGGAAGTCGAGGCTGCCGCACGGATCAACGAAAACGTGCTGCGCTTCATCGACGGCCTGACGATCCGCAAGGTCATCGTGGTGCCGGGCAAACTGGTTAATATCGTCGCCAGCTGACGCAATCATCGGGCGCCTGTCTGCAGGCCCCGCATAAATTTCAAGAACCCGGGATGCCGGGTTCTAACGGATTCAAGGGAGCAACAAGATGATCAAACGCAATCTGCTGGTAATGGGACTCGCGGTTCTGCTGAGCGCCTGCGGTTTCCAGCTGCGCGGCACCGGCACCAACGCCCTGTCGATCAAGGAACTGGACGTGAGCGCGCGCGACGCTTACGGCGACGTCGTCACCCAGCTGCGTCAGACCCTGACCAACAGCGGCGTGCACGTCTACACCGGCGCCCAGTACAAGCTGTTCATCGCCCGTGAAGACGAAGCCCAGCGCACGGCGAGCTACGCCGGCTCCGGTCGCTCCGCCGAATACGAGCTGACCACCGTGCTCAAGTACGAAATTCACGGCAGCAAAGATGTTCTGCTGCTTGATGACTCCGTGCAGTCGCAGAAAGTCTTTGTCCATGACGGCAACAACCTGATCGGCTCTGACCAGGAAGCCGATCAGATCCGTAAGGAAATGCGCACTGACCTCGTGCAGAAAGTGCTGGCCCGTCTGCAGCAGCTGACACCTCAGCGCCTTGACGAGCTGCAAGCCAAAGCCGACGCCGCTGCCCGCGCCCAGGCGGATGCCGAAGCCGCTGCTCAGCGCATTCGCGACGAGACGCCACAGCAGTCGCCTATCGAAATCCCGTCCAAGTGACGGCGTCGGGGCCGGTTCGCCGGCCCTGATCTTTTCTGACCCATGAAACTCGCCCCCGCCCAGCTTTCCAAACACCTTCAAGGTGCGCTTGCGCCTGTCTACATCGTCAGCGGCGATGACCCGCTGCAATGTCAGGAGGCGTGCGACGCCATCCGTGCGGCTGCGCGCCAGCAAGGCTATGACGAACGTCAGGTGTTCAGCGCAGACTCGAGCTTCGACTGGGGCACCCTGCTTCAGGCGGGCGCGAGCATGTCGCTGTTCGCCGAGCGCAGGCTGCTGGAGTTGCGCCTGCCGTCCGGCAAACCCGGCGACAAAGGCGCCGCCGCACTGCTGGAATACTGCGGCCGCCCTGCCGAAGACACGCTGCTGTTGATCAGCCTGCCCAAGCTCGACGGCTCGGCGCAGAAAACCAAATGGGGCAAAGCGCTGGTCGAAGGGCCGCAGACACAGTTCGTGCAGATCTGGCCGGTGGACGCCAGCCAGTTGCCGCAATGGATTCGTCAGCGCCTGTCACAGGCCGGCCTCGCAGCGACCCCGGACGCCATCGAACTGATCGCCGCGCGGGTTGAAGGCAACTTGCTCGCCGCTGCGCAGGAAATCGAAAAGCTCAAGCTGATGGCCGAAGAAGGCCAGATCACGGTCGAGACCGTGCAGGCGGCGGTGGCCGACAGCGCGCGCTTCGATGTTTTCGGTCTGACTGACGCCATCCTCAACGGCGAAGCGGCCCACGCGCTGCGGATGCTCGAAGGCCTGCGCGGCGAAGGCGTCGAGCCTCCGGTCATTCTCTGGGCACTGTCCCGCGAGCTTCGCGTGCTGGCCAATCTGGCGTTGCAGTTCAGTCAGGGCATCCCGCTGGACAAAGCCTTCAGCCAGGCGCGTCCGCCCATCTGGGACAAGCGCAAGCCGTTGATGAGCAAAGCCCTGCAACGCCACTCGGCACGACGCTGGGGCCAGTTGTTGATGGACGCCCAACACATCGACGCGCAGATCAAAGGCCAGGCCCAGGGATCGGTCTGGAGCAGCCTCAGTCGTCTGACGCTGCTGATGGCGGGGCAACGGCTGGCATTGCCGGCGGAATAATCTGTAACGTTTCGATAGCTCAGGTTAATTGGACAGCGGCGCCTAACTGGCAGAATATCCCCGCTGCTCCACCCCACCACTTGAGCGAGAACGCCATGAGCAAAGCCAAAAAGCGGCCGAACAAGGCCAAATCCATCATCGCCCAGCCCCTGTTCCGCAGCCGTCAGGAACAACCCGGCAAGGGCAAAGGCAGCTACCGCCGCGAAGCCTTCCAGTCTAAAAGCTGGGAGGCTTCTTCCGTTATGGCGGCTTGAAAACTTCAGGTTACTGACTGACGCCCCACCGACAGGGCCGGCATGTTAAGGTCTGCACCTTCCGGTTTAGCCCTGTGGACCCCAGAATGCCCCCAAGCTTTCCCCGTCGCTGGCACCTCCGCCAGTTGATCGCCGCTTCCAGCCTCTTCGCGCTGGTTGCCTGTGCCGAGCAGCCTACCGCTGCCGTTGCCACCCCGCTCCAGGCCGCACCCGCAGCGCAAGTCGTCAAAAGTCTGCCCGTGCCCTCCGGCGCTGTTGCGCAACCTGACGACGGTAACTTTGAAATCCAGCCCGCAATGACCTTCAGCGAGTGGCAGAGCCAGTTTCGTGCTCTCGCGCTGAACGCGGGTGTGCGTCCGGAGGTGTTTGATAACGCATTTGCCGGCGTCACGCCGGACATGAGCGTGGTCAAGGCCGATCGCAGCCAGCCGGAGTTCAGTCGTCCGGTGTGGGAATACCTCGACGGCGCAATGTCCGCCGTGCGTGTACGCAAGGGTCAGGCCCTGCTGAATCAATACGCCGACGCGCTGAGCGCCATCGAGCAGCGTTATGGCGTCGATCGCCAGGCACTGGTCGCCGTGTGGGGGATGGAGAGCAGCTTCGGTCAGTTCCAGGGCACGCAGTCGGTGATTCGCTCGCTGGCGACGCTGGCCTATGAGGGACGCCGACCACAGTTCGCCCAGGATCAACTGATCGCCGCGCTGCAGATCATTCAGCACGGCGACATCGATGCGCCGAGCATGCTGGGCTCCTGGGCTGGCGCCATGGGCCAGACGCAGTTCATACCGACGACCTACAACACCCACGCGGTGGATTTCGACGGCGACGGTCGCCGTGATATCTGGAACTCCCCCACCGACGCACTGGCCTCCACTGCACATTACCTGCAAAGCTCGGGCTGGCAGAAAGGTCAACCCTGGGGATTCGAAGTGCAGCTGGCGCAAGGGTTTGACTACGCGCTGGCGGACGCCTCAACGCGCAAATCCATCGGCGAATGGCAGCAGCTGGGCCTGAAGCTGCCGAGCGGCTCTGCGCTGCCGGCCAATCTGCTGCAACAACAAGCCGCTTTGCTGCTGCCTGCGGGCTATAAAGGCCCGGCCTTTCTGGTGATGGATAACTTCCGCGCCATCCTGAAGTACAACAACTCGTCGTCCTATGCGATGGCGATCGGCTTGCTGTCCGAGCGATTCAGTGGCGGCGGTTATGTGCAGGGAAGCTGGCCGCGCGGTGATCGTCCGCTGAGCCGCACCGAGCGTATCGAGTTGCAGACGCTGCTCTCGGCCCGACAGTACGACGCAGGCGCGCCGGACGGGATCATCGGCGCCAACACGCGCAAGGCGATTCGCAGCGCGCAGCAATCCTTTGGCTGGCCTGCGGACGGGTATCCAACCCAGGAACTGCTGCAGCAGTTGCGCCAGCCTTAACTGCGCAGAATGAAACGCGACACAAAAAAAACGGGCCGGATATTTCTATCCAGCCCGTTTTGCTTTCTGCGTCAGTGACGCCGTGATCAACCCGCCGTGAGCAGCGACTTGACCAGCTTGGCTTGCTCGTCCGCATGGTACGAGGAGCGGACCAACGGGCCGGAGGCGACGTTCTTGAAGCCCATTTTGTAGCCTTCTTCGGCGAACCAGTCGAATACGTCAGGGTGCACGAAGCGCTGCACCGGCAGGTGGTTGCGCGACGGTTGCAGGTACTGACCCAGGGTCAGCATGTCGATGTTGTGCTCGCGCATGCGCTGCATGACTTCGATGACTTCTTCATCCGTCTCGCCCAGGCCCAGCATCAGCCCGGATTTGGTCGGCACGTGGGGGACCATTTCCTTGAAACGCTTGAGCAAGGTCAGCGACCACTGGTAATCCGAACCCGGACGCGCGGCCTTGTAAAGGCGCGGTACGGTTTCCAGGTTGTGGTTGAAGACGTCTGGCGGCGTCGCGGCGGTGATTTCCAGCGCGATGTCCATACGGCCACGGTAATCCGGGACCAGGGTCTCCAACTGCACGTTCGGCGACAGCAGGCGGATTTCGCGGATGCAGTCGGCGAAGTGCTGAGCGCCGCCATCGCGCAGGTCGTCACGGTCCACGGAAGTGATCACGACGTACTTGAGTTTGAGGTCAGCGATGGCGACGGCGAGGTTCTTCGGCTCATCGGTGTCCAGCGCCTTCGGACGGCCATGGCCGACGTCGCAGAACGGGCAGCGACGGGTGCAGATGTCCCCCATGATCATGAAGGTCGCGGTGCCGCCAGAGAAGCACTCGCCCAGGTTCGGGCAGGACGCCTCTTCGCACACGCTGTGCAGCTTGTGCTTGCGCAGCAGCGCTTTGATGCGGTCGACTTCCGGCGAGACCGGGATACGCACACGAATCCAGTCCGGCTTCTTCGGCAGATCGACCGTCGGAATGATCTTCACCGGGATGCGCGCCACTTTTTCCGCACCGCGCAGCTTCACGCCGGCTTCCACTTTAGGACGCGCCACACGCTCAGGCGTGGCCACGTTTACCGTCGGGATCAGGGTTTGTACGGCATTCTCTGTATTCACGACAGTGTCAGCTGCCTCATACGCAGTAGTCATATCAATCGATTCCGCCCGTTAGGGTCGTCTGCTCAGCGTAGTCGAGGTGGTTGACGAGCTGCGCACGCAGCCGGGCACTAACCTCGGCAAATTCAATCGGACCTGCCTGTTCGCGCAGCTGGGTCATTGCCAGCCCCGCATACCCGCAGGGATTTATCCGTTTAAAAGGGTTCAGATCCATATCGACGTTCAGCGCAAGGCCATGAAACGAACAGCCGTTACGGATGCGCAGCCCCAGTGAGGCAATCTTGGCGCCGTCGACGTAGACCCCTGGCGCATCAGCCTTGGCTGTGGCGGTGACACCATAACCGGCCAGCAGGTCGATCAGGCTGTGTTCGATCCGGGTGACCAGGTCGCGAACGCCAAAGCCCAGACGGCGCACGTCCAGCAGCAGATACGCTACCAGTTGGCCGGGGCCATGATAAGTCACTTGGCCGCCGCGATCGACCTGCACCACCGGGATATCCCCCGGTAGCAATAAATGCTCGGGCTTGCCGGACTGGCCCTGGGTGAAGACAGGCGGATGCTGCACAAGCCAGACCTCATCGGCGGTTTCGCGGTCGCGGCCGTCGGTGAAGCGTTTCATGGCCTGCCAAGTGGGCTCGTAGTCGGTCAGACCGAGTTCACGAAAGCCCAGAACCGCACCCATCACAGCACCATGTGCACGAAGCCGGTGGCCCGCAATTCGCTGTTGATGTCGTAAAGCTGGTCTTGCCCGGTGGCAATGATGTGCAGCTGAACGGTGGTGTACTTGCCGTTGCTGCTCTGGCGCTCGGCCAGGGTTTTCATGTCAACGGTGGCGTGCTTCTCAAGAATCTCGATGACCTTGTCTTTGAAGCCCACGCCCGTGTCGCCGATGATCTTGATGGGATAGTCGGCGCAGGGAAATTCGATTTTTGGCGCTTTTACTTCGGTATCTGTCATGGCAGTAACGGCCTCGTAAGCCGGAAAACGGACAGGCCCCCGGCGCTGTCGGCGACGGGGGCGTACGGAGCAACGGTCAGCTTTTGATCAATCGTTGATCAGTTGAACAGACCGTAGAAGAACAAGCGGATGCTATCCCACAGGCGGCGGAAGATACCACCCTCCTCGACGGCGTCCAGAGCGATCAGGTTGGCACTGTGCACGACCTTGTCGTCCAGCTTGACCTCAACCTTGCCGATGACGTCGCCTTTGGCGATCGGCGCAACCAGCTGTGGATTCATGGTCATGCTCGCGGCCAGCTTCTTCAGCTCGCCTTTTGGCATGGTCATGGTCAGGTCTTCAGCCAGACCGGCTTTGACTTGACGCTCTGTGCCTTTCCAGACCGGCGCCTGAGCCAGTTCGGTGCCCTTCTGATAGAAGGTCTGGGTTTCGAAGAAACGGAAACCGTAGGTCAGCAGTTTCTGGGTTTCGGCAGCACGAGCTTGCTCGCTGTTGGTGCCGAACACGACAGCAATCAGACGCATGCCATCACGCACGGCCGAGGACACCATGCAGTAGCCGGCTTCTTCGGTGTGACCGGTTTTCAGACCGTCGACGGTCTTGTCACGCCACAGCAGCAGGTTGCGGTTTGGCTGTTTGATGCCGTTCCAGAAGAACTCTTTCTGCGAGTAGATCGCGTAGTGCGCCGGGTCTTCGTGGATGATCGCGCGCGCCAGCAGGGCCATGTCATGGGCGGTGGCGTAGTGATCAGGGTTCGGCAGGCCGGTCGGGTTCATGAAGTGGCTGTTGACCATACCCAGGTCGGCAGCGGTCTTGTTCATCAGGTCGGCGAAGGCGTCTTCGCTGCCGGCGATGTGCTCGGAAAGCGCAACGCTGGCGTCGTTACCCGACTGAATGATGATGCCGTGCAGCAGGTCACTGACGGTGACCTGGCTGCCCACTTTGATGAACATCCGCGAACCGCCGGTGCGCCAGGCGTTTTCGCTGACGGTCACCGGGTCGTTTTCGCCGATCTGGCCACGACGGATTTCCAGCGTGGCGATGTAGGCGGTCATCAGCTTGGTCAGACTGGCCGGTGGCAGGCGCTGGTCGCCATTGTTTTCGACCAGAACGTTGCCACTGTTGGCGTCCATCAGCACATAAGCCTTGGCAGCCAGTTGCGGTGGCGATGGCGTCATCTGTTCGACCGCAAACACGGCAGGCGTGGTGAATAGCGGGATAAGCAGGCAAAGGCGTTTTGCAAAGCTGGTGATGTTCATCCGTCTCTCGAAAATGCTAATGGGCAAACATGCCCTTGCGGGCAAAGCGGGTGCCGGGCTACCCCGGCAAACGGGCTCACATTCTACAGAACGTGCCGTGAAAAGCTGCTGACAACGACAAAACCGGTCGGCATGTCGTCGGTCAGGCAGCGAAACGCGCCTCCGTTGCCGGGGCGTTAATCGCTGATGAAAGCGTTACTGGTCCGACGTGACGACGCTTGGCGAACCGAGATTGGCCGACCTTACGCTGTTTTGCAGCTGCTGGGCTTCACCCGGCGTGTCGACCGGTCCCATCCGCACGCGATAGAGCGTCTGTTGATTGCGCGCGATCGAACTCACGAACACCGGCGCGCGGACCATCCCGCTCAATTTCGACCTCAGGAGTTCCGCAGCGTCCGGGTTGGCGAAGGCTCCCACTTGGAGAAACAGCCCAGACGCTTGTCCGGAAGCGTTTTTTTTTGCGTCAATCGGCACGGGCGTGACCGGAGCGGCGTGTTGCTGCGGCGGTGGCGTCCATTGCTCGATCGTACCGGCCGATGCGGTAATCACCGGCGCCGCTGCCTGCCGAGGCGGCGGATTGCTGCTTGCCACTTGCGGCTGATCCAGCATCAACGGCGCCGGTTTGCCGCGCTGCGCCCAATACTGAGAAGGGTCGATGCCTTCAACTTTCACCCGTGCGGTGCCGTTTTCGGCATAACCGAGCTTCTTCGCCGCTGCATAGGACAGGTCGATGATGCGGTCCGAATAGAACGGGCCGCGATCGTTGACCCGCAGGATCACGGTGCGGTTGTTGTCCAGGTTGGTCACGCGAACATAGCTGGGCAGCGGCAGCGTCTTGTGCGCCGCGCTCATGCCATACAGGTCATAGACTTCGCCGTTGGCCGTGTTCTGGCCGTGAAACTTGGTGCCGTACCACGACGCCGTTCCCGTCTGGGAATAGGTCCTGGAATCGCTGAGGGGGAAATAGGTCTTGCCCAGCACAGTGTACGGGTTGGCCTTGTACGGGCCGGTGTGCAGGGTCGGAATGGCATCGGGGATGCGCGACACATCAACGTCCCACCAGGGCGCGCCGTCTTTGTGCGCCCTGTTGATATCCAGCCCGGGCTGCGAGCGAATGACGTTGCCCTGCTGCCGCTGCGTCGTTGTCGTCGGGCGGCTGGTCGAGCAGCTGACGATCAGCAACGTCAGTGCCGTGAAGGCCATCAGTTTCAATGGTTGGTGCATCGGCAGTGGCCGCATTACTTGACGTCCCGGGCTTGAACAAGCATTTCAGACAGTTGATGCACGGCCATGGCGTACATCACGCTGCGGTTGTATCGCGTGATTGCGTAAAAATTCTTCAGGCCCATCCAGTATTCAGGGCCTTTGTCGCCATCGAGGCGAAATGCCGTGACCGGCATGTCGTCGCGCAGCGCATCATGACTCGCCCAGCCCAAGGCTCGCAACTCCCCAACAGTCTTCACCGGATCGATGCCCGGGCTCAAGCCCTGATCGACGCGGTCACCGCGCACGTCCGCGCGGCTGACAACCGGCTGGCCGGCCACCCAGCCGTGACGCTGAAAGTAGCTGGCCACGCTGCCGATTGCATCGTCCGGGTCGTTCCAGATGTTGATGTGGCCATCGCCGTCGAAGTCCACTGCATAGGCGCGGAAACTGCTCGGCATGAACTGGGGCAAGCCCATCGCCCCGGCGTAGGAGCCTTTGAGCGTCAGCGGATCGACCTGCTGTTCGCGGGACAGCAACAGGAACTCGCGCAGCTCCTTGCGGAAGAAGTCGGCGCGCAGGGGATAGTCGAACGCCAGGGTCGACAATGCGTCCATCACCCGGTAATTCCCGGTATTGCGGCCGAAAAACGTCTCAACGCCGATGATCGATACGATCACCTGAGCGGGCACGCCGTACTCCTGCTCGGCGCGCGCCAGGGCGGCCTCGTGCTGACGCCAGAAGTCGACGCCCCGGGCAACGCGGGCGTCGGTGAGGAACATCGGGCGATAGTCTTTCCACGGTTTGACGCGTTCGGCAGGCCTGGAAATGGCATCGAGGATTGCCTGCTTGCGCTGCACATCGCGGAACACATCGATCAGTTGTTCACCCGCGAATCCATAATCGCGGGTCATTTCGCTGACGAACTGGGCGACTTGAGGAGAGCCGTCATAGTCACCGGCAAGTGATTCCTGCACTGAGCCGAAGATGCCCATCAGACCGACCAGCGGCGCATATCGAGCAGCCCAGCCACGCACTACTTGCATTGAGTTCTTCACCTTAATCAAACCTGAGCGATCCATTTGCGATGCGTATGGACCGACATCAAAACACCAAACGCTGACAGCAGCGTCACCAGCGAAGTTCCGCCGTAGCTAATGAAGGGCAACGGCACGCCTACGACCGGCAGCAGACCGCTGACCATACCGATATTGACGAAAACGTAAACAAAAAAGGTCATGGTCAGGCTGCCCGCGAGCAGCTTGCCGTAGAGCGTCTGCGCCTGGGCGGTGATCACCAGCCCGCGGCCGATGAGCAACAGATAGATCAGCAGCAGCGCGCAAATCCCGACCAGCCCGAATTCCTCGCCGAGCACCGCAATGATGAAGTCGGTGTGACTTTCAGGCAGGAAGTCCAGGTGCGACTGCGTCCCCATGAGCCAGCCTTTGCCGAATACGCCGCCCGAACCGATCGCTGCCTTGGACTGAATGATGTTCCAGCCGGTGCCGAGCGGATCGCTCTCCGGGTCGAGGAAGGTCAGGATCCGCTGCTTCTGGTAGTCGTGCATGAAGAAGAACCACATGCCGACCGCGACCGGGACCGCTGCCGCCACCACGCTGATGATCCAGCGCCAGCGCAGGCCGGCCATGAACAGCACAAAGGTGCCGGAGGCCAGAATCAGCAGCGAGGTGCCGAGGTCCGGCTGACGCACGATCAGAATGAACGGCAGACCGATCAACCCGAGGCTCACCGCCACGTGCTTGAGGTGCGGCGGCAGCGTGCGCTTGGACAGGTACCAGGCGATGGTCGCCGGCATGATGATCTTCATGAATTCCGAGGGCTGAAAGCGGATGACCCCGGGAATGTTGATCCAGCGCGTCGCACCCATGGCGTTGTGGCCCATGACGTCCACCGCCACCAGCAGCAGAACGCCGATCACGTAGGCGGCGGGCACCCAGCGGGCCATGAATCGGGGTTCAAGCTGGGCGATGACGAACATCGACACCAGGCCGATGCCGAAGGAGGTCGCTTGCTTGATCAGCAGGTCCCAACTCTTGCCGCTGGCCGAATACAGCACGAACAGACTGCCCGCCGCCAACGTCAGCAGCAGGATCAGCAGCGGGCCATCGACGTGAATCTTCTGCAGAAACGTGGCGCGACGGCGCATCACATCTTCGCTGGACAGGATGCGGTCGAAATTACTCTTCACGGGCCGCGGTCTCCGGAGGCTGTGCATTGCTGGCGTATTCGGGTTTCAGGTGACCCTGGGGATCAAGCAGCCAGGCGTCCATGACCTGCCGCACCACCGGCGCGGCAACGCCCGATCCCGACTCGCCGTTTTCGATCATCACCGCAACGACGATCTTCGGGCTGTCGGCCGGCGCGAAGCCGACGAACAAGGCGTGGTCGCGGTGGCGTTCCTGGACTTTCGAGCGGTCGTACTTCTCGCCCTGCCGAATGGCCACGACCTGGGCCGTACCGCTCTTGCCGGCGATGCGGTACTGGGCACCGATCGCGGCCTTGCGCGCGGTGCCGCGAGCGCCGTGCATCACTTGCTGCATGCCGTGGTTGACCTTGGCCCAGTCAGACGGATCACGCAGGACGATGTCCGGCATCGGGTTGTGGTCCACCGGCTTCTGCCCTTCGACGGTCCTGGCCAGGTGCGGGCGGTTCCATTTGCCTTTGTTCGCCACCAGCGCGGTGGCCTGGGCCAACTGCAGCGGGGTGGCCTGCATGTAGCCCTGGCCGATCCCCAGAATGAGTGTTTCACCCGGGAACCACGCCTGCCGCCGGGTGACACGTTTCCAGTCACGGGACGGCATCAGGCCGGGGGATTCTTCGAACATGTCCAGCGAGACTTTCTGGCCGATGCCGAACTTGTTCAGGTACGCCGACAGCCGATCAATCCCGACCTTGTGGGCCAGATCGTAAAAGTAGGTGTCGTTGGAGCGCATGATCGCCGTGTCCAGATCCACCCAGCCATCGCCGGTGCGGTTCCAGTTGCGGTATTTGTGGTCGTAGTTCGGCAGCATGTAATAGCCTGGGTCGAACACCCGCGTGCTCGCCGTGATAACGCCAGTATCGAGACCGGCAATCGCCACCGCCGGCTTGATCGTCGAACCCGGTGGATACAGGCCCCGCAAAATACGGTTGAACAGTGGGCGGTCGACCGAATCTCGCAGTTCGGAGTACGCCTTGAAGCTGATTCCGGTGACGAACAGATTCGGGTCGAAGCTCGGCTGGCTGACCATCGCCAGCACCTCGCCGGTGCTTGGGTCCAACGCCACCACGGCGCCGCGACGCCCGGCCAGCGCGGCTTCGGCGGCTTCCTGCAACTGGATGTCGAGGCTCAGGACGATGTCCTTGCCGGGCACCGGATCGGTCCGTTTGAGCACGCGCAAGACGCGGCCGCGGGCGTTGGTTTCGACTTCTTCGTAGCCGACCTGGCCGTGCAGCTCGGGCTCGTAAAAGCGCTCGATACCGGTTTTGCCCATGTGGTGAGTGCCGCTGTAATTCACGGGATCGAGGCTTTTCAGCTCTTTCTCGTTGATCCGCCCCATGTAACCCACCGAGTGGGCGAAGTGCTCGCCCTGCGGATAGTGACGAACCAACTGCGCCACCACTTCAACGCCCGGCAGCCGGAACTGATTAACGGCGATACGGGCGATTTGCTCTTCGGTCAGCTCGAACAGAATGGGCACCGGCTCGAACGGCCGTCGCCCCTGCTTCATGCGTTTTTCGAAGATGATCCGATCATCCGGCGTCAGCTCAAGCACTTGAACGATGGTGTCCAGCACTTGGGTCCAGTCACCGGAACGTTCGCGGGTCATGCTCAGGCTGAAGCTCGGCCGGTTGTCGGCAATGACCACGCCGTTGCGGTCGTAGATCAGCCCGCGACTCGGCGGAATCGGCTGCACGTGAACGCGATTGTTCTCGGACAGCGTCGAGTGGTACTCGTACTGGATGACCTGCAGGAAATACAGCCGCGCGATCAGCACGCAGATCAGCACGACGACCGCGACAGCACCGACCACGACTCGGCTGCGCACCAGGCGTGCGTCCTTTTCGTGGTCTTTCAGGCGGATCGGCTGAGACATTTAGGGCAGGTTCACAGTGAAGGCAGCGGCGCTACTTGTGATAAGGGTGACCGGACAGCACGGTCCAGGCACGATAAATCTGCTCGCCGATGAGGATGCGCACCAGCGGGTGCGGCAACGTCAGTGGCGACAACGACCAACGCTGCTCGGCCCGTGCACAGACTTCCGGCGCCAGCCCTTCCGGACCGCCGACCATCAGGTTGACCGTGCGCGAATCCAGACGCCAGCGATCGAGCTCGCCCGCCAGTTGCTCGGTGCTCCAGGGCTTGCCATGCACTTCAAGCGTGACGATCCGCTCGCCCGGCTGCACTTTCGCCAGCATGGCCTCGCCTTCCTGACGGATGAGGCGTGCCACGTCGGCGTTCTTGCCACGGGTATTGAGCGGAATTTCCACCAGGTCCAGCGCCAGCTCGGATGGCAGACGCTTGGCATACTCATGCCAACCCTCTTCCACCCACTTGGGCATGCGGGAACCGACAGCGATCAGACGCAGACGCACAACGACGCCTTAGGCCTGGTCTTTGTTCAGCTTGTCGAAATGCTCGTGAGCGTTTTCCGGGCTGTGGTGTGCAGCGCTGGCCGAACGGCTCTGCTCGGCACCGGCCCACAGACGCTCGAGGTCGTAAAACTGGCGAGCGGAGGCGGTCATCATGTGAACGATGGCGATGTCCAGGTCCAGCAGCACCCAGTCGCTGTCGCCCTTGCCTTCTTCGCCCAGCGGCTTGAGGCCCTGCTTTTTGACTTCTTCGCGGACCTTGTCGAGCATCGCGTTGATCTGGCGATTGGAAGTACCGGTCGCGATGACCATGTAATCAGTGATGCTTTGTTTGTCACGAACGTCCAGCACCTGGATATCCTGGGCCTTGACGTCTTCCAGGGCAGCCCTGATCACTTCGATGATTGGGTTTACAGCGCGTTTGTCAGTCATAAAAAACTCTTTTAACTCGTATGTTTGGGCGTTTCTTCGCGCACTTGGCTGCGTAGCAACACACCTTCAGTTCGACGCACGGTACAGCCCGTGCGTATCGATATAGGCCAGTACCGCGTCTGGCACCAGAAAACGTACCGACTTACCGCTGGCCAGCAGTTGACGGATCTGGGTGGCAGACACCGAAAGCGGCGTCTGCCAGACGAACGTAATCTTTCCGCCGGGCCCCTTGAGGGCCTTTGGATCACTGACGGCACGTCCCGCGAGCAGATTTCGCATCGCATCCGGGGACTCGCTGTCGGCGTCCGGGCGTTGCAGCACCACGATATGGCAGTGCTCCAGCAACTCTTCCCACCGATGCCAGGAAGGCAGCCCGCAAAAGGCGTCCCAACCCAGCAATAAAAATAGCTGGTCATCGGCGGCGAGTTCCGCGCGCATCGATTCCAGCGTGTCGATCGTGTACGACGGCTTGTCGCGCAACAGCTCGCGATCATCCACCGTCAAGGGTGGCACCCCGGCGACCGCGCACTGCACCATCGCCAGACGGTCCTGCGCCGACACGCTCGGCGTGTCGCGATGAGGCGGTCGGGCGCTGGGCGTCAGGCGCAGCTCATCAAGTTCCAGCAGTTCGGCAACTTCCAGTGCGCCACGCAAGTGGCCAATGTGCACCGGGTCGAACGTGCCGCCGAGTATGCCGATGCGCTGTGGCACCCGTGCCGTGTTCAGCGGAACCGCAATCGGATCGGCCATTGCCTGCGCGCCGCTGCCTGAAGCCTGACCGACGTGGGCCAAGTCAGACCGGCCCCTGCCCGCGCAACTGCGTGCCATCGCCGACGACGATGTATTTCTCGCAGGTCAGGCCTTCAAGCCCCACGGGACCGCGCGCGTGAATCTTGTCGGTCGAAATGCCGATTTCCGCGCCCAGGCCGTATTCGAAACCGTCGGCAAAACTGGTGGGCGCGTTGACCATCACCGAACTCGAGTCGACTTCAGCCATGAAGCGGCGAGTCTGGGCTTGCGAGTCGGAGATGATGGCGTCGCTGTGATGCGAGCCGTAGTGATTGATGTGTTCGATGGCTTGGTCCAGACCGGTGACGATGCGGATCGACAGGATCGGCGCAAGGTACTCGGTGTGCCAGTCGTCTTCGGTGGCCGGCAAGACATCGATCAGGTCGCGGGTGCGCTCGCAGCCGCGCAGTTCGACGCCTTTCTCGCGAAACTGGGCGGCCATGGGCGGCAGAAACTCTGCGGCAATAGCTTGATCGACCAGCAGGGTTTCCATCGCGCCGCAGATGCCATACCGGTAGGTCTTGGCGTTGAAACTGATGCGCTGGGCAGCGGCCAGGTCGGCATGGGCACTGACGTAGACGTGGCAGATGCCGTCCAGGTGTTTGATGACCGGGACTTTGGCGTCACGGCTGACGCGTTCGATCAGGCCTTTGCCTCCACGCGGCACGATGACGTCCACGTACTCCGGCATGGTGATCAGTGCGCCAACGGCGGCACGGTCGGTGGTTTCGACGACTTGTACGACGGCGGCCGGCAAACCTGCGTCATCAAGGCCGCGCTGGATGCAGGCGGCGATGGCGCGGTTGGAATGTATGGCTTCGGAGCCGCCACGCAAGATGGTGGCATTCCCGGATTTGAGGCAGAGGCTGGCGGCGTCGATGGTTACGTTGGGACGCGACTCATAGATGATGCCGACGACGCCCAGTGGCACGCGCATTTTGCCGACCTGGATGCCGGAGGGCTGGAAGCTCATGTCGCGCAGGGTGCCGATGGGGTCTGGCAGGCTGGCGACCTGGCGCAGGCCGGCGATCATGCTGTCGATGCGGGCCGGGGTCAGGGATAGGCGTTCGAGCAGAGCGGGTTCGAGTCCATTGGCGCGGCCAGCGGCGAGGTCTTGTTCGTTGGCGGCGGTCAGCTCGGCACGGGAAGCGTCCAGCGCGGCAGCGGTGGCTGCGAGGGCGCGGTTCTTCTGTGCGGTGCTGGCACGGCCGATCACGCGGGAGGCTTCGCGGGCGGCGCGACCCAGGCGGGTCATGTAGTCAAGAACGGACTCAGTCATGGTCTCGGGGGTCTTGGCAAATGGGAAAGCGGCGGATTATAGCTGTCGGGCGTGCTGAACGACAGCGGCGACAGGCGGATGGTCGGAATAAGGAGGTTTTGTTCAGTGAACCAGGCCCACCGAGCGTGGATTCCGCCTAACGGCGGAACTGTTTCGCCTTCTGCGAGTTACTTGGAAAAGCACCCCAAGTAACCAAGGGTGCCTGCTCCCGGTTGGGCCCGACTTCGTCGGGTTCCTTCACTCCGGTCTCGCTCCGTGGGCCCGCGCCGAACGGACATCCATGTCCTGACGGCGCTCTCGCCGCATCCCTGCGGCTCGGCCCACTGCGCGAGACCGGCGTTCAGCCTGCACCCAAGTCGCGTTTGGCGGTGTCTGAGCCTTTTGCGTATGAAGATCAAAAGCAGATTAGAAGCAGATCAAAAGCTTCCCGGCTAAAGCCGGTCCTACGGGGAGCGGCGCCGGTCCCACTGGAGGGATGCGATGCTTTTAGTGGGACCGGCTTTAGCCGGGAAGGCGCACGTGTGGGCAATGAGATTTTTGATCTGCTCCCCGTTGGTAGGGGACTGATTTATTTACAGCGCTTCACCGTAAATCAATCTGTCCCCGGCTTCGCGCCCACCCTCACCCATTCAGCTCCAATTAAGGCCGATGTTGATATGATCGCGGTCCATTCTCTGACTGCATTTGTTTATGCCTGACCAATCGCCACGCGCCCTGCCGGACAGTTTTTTTCATCGCGATGCGCAGACGCTTGCCCGGGAGTTACTCGGCAAGGTCATTCGTCACAAGGTCGACGGGGTGTGGTTGTCGGCCCGGATTATTGAGACGGAGGCGTATTACGTGGCCGAGAAAGGCAGTCATGCGTCCCTCGGTTACACGGAAAAACGTAAGGCTTTGTTTCTGGAAGGCGGGCACATTTATATGTATTACGCCCGCGGCGGTGATTCGCTGAATTTCAGTGCGGAGGGCCCGGGCAATGCGGTGTTGATCAAATCGGCCTATCCCTGGGTCGATGCGGTGTCCGATGAGAACGCCCTCGCCCGCATGCTGCTGAACAATCCCGACGCCAGTGGCAACGTGCGCACGCCCGAGCGGCTGTGTGCCGGGCAGACATTACTGTGCAAGGCGCTGGGCCTGAAAGTGCCGATGTGGGACGCCAGGCGCTTCGATGAAGAGCAACTCTTTGTCCAGGACGTGGGTCAGCGACCGCCGCGGATTATTCAAACCACGCGCCTGGGCATTCCCGCCGGGCGTGACGAACACCTGATGTACCGGTTCGTTGACGCCGCCTATGCCCGCTTCTGCACACGGAACCCGATCAGACGCGGGCAAGTCGAAGGGCGCGACTATATTCTCATCGAGCAAGGAAACTGAACCCATGGGCGCATGGCTCGACAGCATCACTTCTTGGCTAAGCGCCAACCCTTCCTGGCTCGGCGCGGCGATTTTTATCGTCGCGTTCATCGAATGCCTGGCGATTGCCGGCATCGTCGTCCCCGGCACCGTTGTGCTGTTCGCGATTGCCGCACTGGCCGGCAGCGGGATACTCCCATTGAGCGAAGCGCTTTTGCTGGGCTTCCTCGGCGGTATCCTGGGCGACCTGGTGTCGTACTTCCTCGGCCGGCGCTTCCATCAGAGGATTCGTCAATTGCCGGGTCTGCGCAGTCACCCGGAGTGGATCGGCGGCGCCGAGACCTACTTTCAGCGCTACGGCATTGCCAGCCTGCTGGTCGGCCGCTTCATCGGCCCGCTGCGCCCGATGCTGCCGATGGTGGCCGGGATGTGCGACATGCCGTTCGTGCGCTTTGCCGGCGTCAGCCTGATCGCCGCGGCCGGATGGTCCGTGGCCTATATTCTGCCGGGCTGGGCGACCGGTGCTGCGATCCGCCTGCCGCTGCCGGAAAACTTCTGGCCCCAGGCTGCCGTGGTGGGCGGCGGGCTGGCGCTTCTGCTGGGCATCAGCATCCAAAGCAGCCTGCGACAAAAGCCCTACGCGACGAAAGTTATCGCCCTGACCTGCTTCATTTTGCTGGCAAGCGTTTTCCTGGGCTGGCCGTACCTGGCCGATTTCGATCAGGGCATCATGACTGTGGTGCAGGCCAGCCGGAGCGCTGCAGCCGAGAACTTCGTGGTGATGGTGACGGGCCTGGGGGATTTCCGGACTCAGTTCTGCGCGGCCGCCCTGCTGACCATTCTGCTGGTCGTCACGCGGCAATGGCGCCATGCAATCTTCGTGATCGGCACCACCCTTGGCGCGGCGCTGATCAATCAGAGCATGAAATACACTTTCGCCCGCGCACGGCCTGAGGTCCTGACGGAGGCGCTCGGGACTTACAGCATGCCGAGCGGACATGCCTCGGCCTCGTTTGCGCTATTCATGTCGCTGGCAGTGCTTGCCGGCCGGGGTCAGCCGGTTCGGCTGCGATTGACCTGGCTGCTGCTGGGCGGGATTCCGGCGCTGGCGATCGCCATGTCTCGGGTGTATCTGGGGGTGCACTGGCCGACGGATGTCACGGCCGGGATGCTGCTGGCGTTTTTCACCTGCGCCGCGAGCCTTGCCTTCGTGCAGAACAAGAAGCCGTTGGAGGCGCTGCCAATCAAGGTGTGGTGGCTGGTGCTGCCGGCGATGGTGGCGCTGTTCGGCGGGTTCGGTCTGCACTCGTTCCCCCACGGTGTGATCCGCTACCAGTACTGACGCGACGTGCATGCGGCCCGGCGGGGTAACGAGCCGGGCTGCGAGCAACATCTAGCATCAGGCCTGCATGTCGCCCTGCATTTCGTCGAGCAGGTCCTGAATCGCATCAAGCCGTTCTTCGGCGTCTTCGATTTCCAGCAGCTCGATCTTGTCTTCTTCCGCGAACGGCAACAGGTACGCCAGTTGATTGGCCAGCGAGTGCTGACCGCTGGCGGTGAGGCCCATGTTCAGCGCGGCTACCATCGGGTGTTCAGCCAGCGCAGCGAGCAACGCGACCAGATCGTCGTCCTCTTCCTGCAGCGGTTGCTCCTGGGGATCGTCCAGCCACTCGACTTCGCCGACCAGCAGGTTGTCGCGCTGGGTGCTGTAGTCCTTCACCCGAAAGCGTCGAGCCCCCACAACGCGAATGCCGAGCAAGCCGTTATCCTGCTTCTGGAAATCGGTCACCCGTGCTTCGCAGCCGATCAGCGAGAAACCGTCCGGCACGTCGCCCGTCTCACTGCCTTCAGTGATACAGACCACGCCGAAGCCTTCGCCCTGCTTCATGCAGCGGCCAATCATGTCGAGGTAGCGCGCCTCGAAGAGCTGCAGATCGAGCACGCACCCCGGGAACAGCACGGCATTCAGTGGAAACAACGGCAACGACATAAACCCGTCCTCAAGCAACCAGAGACACCGCCAACGGCAGGAACAAGGCCGTGGCGACACCCATCAAACTCATTGCCAGCGCCGCGAAGGCGCCGCATTCCTCACTTTCCTGCAGGGCCGCCGACGTACCCACCGCATGGGCCGTCAGCCCGAGGGCCATGCCTCGCGCTTCCGGGCTGGTTACCCGCGCCAGGGTCAGCAGACCGGGGCCGAATATGCCGCCGATCACCCCGGTTATCAACACAAACACCGCGGCCAGCGCCGCCACGCCGCCAATCTGCTCGGCGACGAGCATGGCGATCGGCGAAGTCACGGACTTGGGCGCCATGGTCATCAGGATCATGTGATCGGCGCCGAGCATCCAGCCCAGCCCCACGCACAGCCCGGTGGCCAG
Organism: Pseudomonas sp. AK106; assembly: GCF_053903055.1. NCBI lineage: Bacteria > Pseudomonadati > Pseudomonadota > Gammaproteobacteria > Pseudomonadales > Pseudomonadaceae > Pseudomonas > Pseudomonas sp. AK106. Next base: position 617,531 of record NZ_CP096426.1, on the reverse strand, counting down.
CACGCCACCCACCACCAGCGTAGTCAATACCGGCCAGAACAGTTGCCGGATGCGCCGCAGATTCAGATAAAGCGGCACCGCCAACGCCACCGTGGCGGGGCCCAGCAGAATGCTGAGGATTTCAGTGCTCTTGCGGTACTCGACGTAGGACAGTCCGCAGCTCACCAATACGCCAATCACCACCAGCATGGAGATGAGCACCGGTTGCAGAAACACCCAGCGGGTTTTCTCGTAACCGGCCAGCACCAGTTGATAAGCGCCCAGCGTGATGGCGATGCCGAACAAGGGGTGATGAATCACCGACAGCCAGGCGCCGTGCCAGTCCAGACTCATGATGGCTCCCGGCGATTGGCCTGACGGTCGATGAGTTTCTGCATCAGCCAGCCGGCGAAGGTCAGCGAGACCATCAGAGAAATCACCAGCGAGCCGACGATCGCCCAGAAATCTTCGGCGATCTGGTCCGCATACACCATCACGCCCACGGCAGGCGGTACCAGCAGCAGCGGCAGGTAGCGCAGCAGGCTGCTGGCCGCCAAACTGATGGGTTCGCTGACTTCGCCGCGGGTCATCAGGTAGATCATCAGCAGCACCAGCCCGATGATCGGGCCGGGCAGGATCGACAGAAACAGGTGATTGAGCGCGGTTCCGATCAGTTGGAACAGCACAAGCCAGGTCAGGCCTCTTAGCAACATAGAAAACTCCAGCAGATTCGCGCCGACATTATAGGCACGCCACCCGCTCTGCCTATGGGGTGGCATTCGCCAGTTGAGGGAACGTTGACCCGCGCGGTGCGGCGTGCTGATCTCCAGTGCCAAGCAATAACAGCGCCGACGCCACGCTGCCTGTGAAGATCGCGCGCAAAAAAAATAACTGACAAGGAGAGTAGCGATGCCCCACGTACCCGTTGCAGAACTCAAACGCTATGAAGGCAAGGACTTGGGATGCTCCGAATGGCTGACCATCGATCAGGCGCGGATCAATCTGTTTGCCGAGGCCACCGGCGACTTTCAGTTTATCCACGTTGATCCGGTCAAAGCGGCGCAAACCCCGTTCGGATCGACCATCGCCCATGGCTTTCTGTCGCTGTCGCTGATCCCCAAGCTGATGGAGTCCCTGATGGTCGTACCCGAAGGCATGCAGATGGCGATCAACTATGGCCTGGACAGCGTGCGATTCATTCAGCCGGTGAAAGTGAATTCGCGCGTTCGTCTAAAAGTCACGCTGGCGCAGGTCACCGAAAAGAAGCCCGGCCAATGGCTGCTCAAAGCCACGGCAACGCTTGAAATCGAAGGCCTGGACAAGCCCGCGTTCATTGCTGAACCGCTTTCGCTGTGCTTCGTATAACCCCGCCGTCCCTCTACAAAGCCTCTGCAAACCTTCCAGAAACATGAAACAGTCGTAACAGACTGTTTCATGAGCGTTCCTCGCTGCGGCATACTCGCTGCGGCTGTGTGAGCGACTCGATACACGTACGCGATCAGATCACGCCGAAACATCTTTTTTTCGGGATTTACCATGCGCGCGTTTGCTCCTTTGGCCCTGACCTTCCTTCTTACCGCTTGCGGCGACGGCGAATCGCTGTTGCCCCCGGACGCTCGCCTGCCCGACGGCGGACGCTATCGCGGCGACGTGATCAATGGCGTGCTGCAAGGCAAGGGCCGGATCGATTACCCCAATGGCAGCTGGTACGCCGGGGAATTCAAGAGCGGGCAATGGAACGGCCAGGGCGAATGGCACGCCAGCAACGGTGACGTGTACCGCGGCGGTTTTCAGGACGGGCTTTTCCATGGCCAAGGCTCGCTGACGACCAGCGCCGGCAGTTACGTCGGCGGCTACAAGCTGGGGCGGCGCGACGGGGAAGGCACGCTGAAAGAGCACGGCATGAGCTATCGCGGCGAGTTCAAGGCCGACCTGTACGACGGCGCCGGTCATCTGGAACTGGACGACGGCAGCGAGTATCAGGGCCAGTTCGCCCACGGCAAACCCAACGGCGAAGGCCAGCGCAACGATTCGGCGGGCAACCAGTTCAGCGGCAAGTTCGTCGATGGCCAGCTTGAAGGCACGGGCAATTTCAACAGCGCCGATGGTGATCAGTACGTCGGCGGCTTCCATAACAACCAGCTCAATGGCCGCGGTCGCTACGAAAACGCCGATGGCGATGTCTGGTCGGGGCAGTTCAAGGATGGCGCGTTCACCGGCAAGGGCGAGTTGATCGGCTCCGATGGCACCCGCTATCAAGGGGACTTCAAGAACTGGCGCTTCGCAGGCTCAGGCAGCCTGAAGCTCCCGGACGGCAGCGTGTACATCGGCCAGTTCGAGAACGACAACTATCAAGGCAGCGGCGTGCTGACCACGGCGGACGGCGAAGTCCAGAGCGGCACCTGGTCCAACGGCCAGCGCGTGCGCGATGCGGCCGGCAAGCTGCTGCCGGACCCGCTGGAAATGGGCCTGCTCGCCCAGGGCGCCCTGGTCGAAAAAGCCCTCGCCGCCGTGCCCGCCTCCACGCCGGCCATCGAGCTGTACAGTCTTGTCGTGGGTGGCGATGGCAAGCAGAGCGTGTTTCTGCGCGAGGCCGATTACGTGAACAAGCTGCTCGCCACGCGCTTCGGTGCGTTTGGCCAGATCACGCTGGTCAACCATCGCGATCACATGGCCGATCGCCCGCTGGCAACCCGCGAAACCATCAGCCGCGCCGTGCAGACGTTGGCCAAGCGCAGTGGTCCGGAAGATTTGATCTTCATTTACCTCACCAGTCACGGCACCCATGAACACGAGCTGGTGCTGGATCAGCCGCGCCTGGAGCTGTCCGACCTGCCCGCCAACGAGATGGCCGGCGTGCTGGCTCCGCTGAAAAATCGCGACAAGGTGGTGGTGATTTCCGCGTGCTATTCGGGCGGTTTCATTCCGGCGATCAAGGACGAGCGGACGATGGTGATTACCGCATCCCGTGAGGACCGGGTGTCCTTTGGCTGTTCTGAAGAGGCGGATTTCACCTACTTCGGCGAGGCGCTGTTCGGCAAGGCGCTGGTGGAAACCGACGATCTAGTGCAAGCATTCAATGAGGCAAAAGACATCGTCGCTCAGCGTGAAACGGACGAAAGCTTCGAAGCCTCCGAGCCGCAGATGTGGGCACCGAAAGGCGTGGTCAACCATTGGCGGCAGCTGCGCAAAAGTCAGGCGGAGCGCGCGCTGAATACCGTTCGACGCTGAGTCCCATCGCACCTGATGCAGGACCGGCTTCAACCGGGAAGGGGCCGGGCGGGTCCGCCTGTAAACCGGTTCCGACAGATTGATCCAGGCCCAAGTGCGGGATGCGCGAACATTTCATGTGTTTTTGTGAAACCCTCCCGCTACGCCCGCAGTCTGTTCCGGTACAGCGCCTATGCTTGTGGCGTATCAAGGGAGAAAGATCATGTACTTGACGCCTCAGCACATCTTGCTTGCCGGAGCTACCGGATTGACTGGCGAGCACTTGCTCGACCGCCTGCTCAACGAACCCACTGTCACCCGCCTCCTAGCCCCCAGCCGTCGTCCCCTGGCTGAACACCCACGTCTGGAAAACCCGGTCGGCGATCTCCAGCGTTTGCTGCCCACCCTCGAAGGTCCTGTGGACATCGCTTTCTGCTGCCTCGGCACCACGATCAAACAGGCCGGTTCCCAGGAAGCGTTCCGGGCTGTGGACTTCGACCTGGTCGTGGCGTTCGGCAAACGTGCCCGCGAGCTGGGGGCGCGTCATCTGCTGGTGATCAGCGCAGTGAACGCGGACCCGCAATCGAGCATCTTTTACAGCCGTGTGAAAGGCGAGATGGAAGAAGCGCTGAAGCTTCAGGGCTGGCCGCAACTGACCATCGTCCAGCCGTCGCTGCTGATTGGCGAGCGGCAGGATCAGCGTCTGATGGAGCAGCTGGCCGGGCCGATTGCCAAGCTGATTCCCGGCAAATACGGCGGCATCGAAGCCTGCAACCTCGCCCGCGCGTTGTGGCGCCTGGCGCTGGAAGAGCAGGAAGGGGTGCGGGTGGTTGAATCGGATGATTTGCGGCGGTTGGGGAAGTAGCGCCAAGCTGATCTACCTGACGACACAAACGGTGTAGGAGTGAGCTTGCTCGCGATCAGGTTCTGACAGTCACCATTAATGGAACGGTCAGACCGCAATCGCGAGCAAGCTCACTCCTACAGGGATCGCCGTTCTGAGTTACATCCCGCCCGTCGCCTGAAACCCCACACCCAGCGCGGTCAGAATCGACAATGGCAATAGCAGCGTGTCGAGCAGCGCGCTACCGGGCAGGTCAAGCATCGGGTATTTCGGCGCCTCGGTGCCGAAGCGATCCTTCTCGCAGCAGCCCCCTTCAATGGCGTACAGATCCAGTCGCGTGCCGGCATAAACGACCGGCGCGCCGGGCTGATTGGCGTCGAGGGTGCGCACGGTCGAGCAGCCTGTCGTCAGCAACAGGCCCAAGGCAATGACGACGAGCTTATTCATCGGCGCCAAAATGATGCTCGCCCCAACGCGGCAGCATGTCCTGCGGGATGTTGAGCAGGTTCAGAATCCGCGCGACGACGAAATCCACCAGATCGTCGATCGTCTGCGGCTGGTGATAGAAACCGGGCGACGCCGGCAGAATCACCGCGCCCATGTTCGACAGCTTGAGCATGTTCTCCAGGTGGATGCTGGAGAACGGCGCCTCGCGGGGCACCAGGATCAACTGCCGGCGCTCCTTCAACGTCACGTCCGCAGCGCGCTCGATCAGGTTGTTGCAGGCGCCTGTGGCGATTGCCGACAAGGTCCCGGTCGAACACGGCACCACGACCATCGCACTCGGCGAACCTGAACCGGACGCCACTGGCGACATCCAGTCTTCCTTGCCGTACACCCGAATCTGGCCCGCTGTAGCGCCGGTGTATTCGTTGAGGAAGGCCTGCATCATCTGCGGTTTGGGCGGCAGGTTGACGTCGGTCTCGGTGGCCATGACCAACTGCGCGGCCTTGGAGATGAGGAAGTGCACTTCGCGGTCTTCGCGCACCAGGCAGTCCAGCAGGCGCAGGCCGTATTGCGCGCCGGACGCGCCGGTCATCGCCAGGGTAATGCGTTCCGGGCCGCTCATTGCAGGGCCTCCGCGAGTTTGCCGTGCAGGCCGCCGAAGCCGCCGTTGCTCATGATGACCACGTGGGTACCGGGCTCTGCCTGGTTTTTCACAAGCTCGATAATGCCGTCGAGGCTGTCGCACACCAACGATGGAATGGTGCACTCCGCGGCGGTTGCCGCCAGATCCCAACCCAGATTGGCCGGCGCATACCAGACCACCTGATCGGCCTGGACGACGCTTTCCGGCAGGCCGTCGCGGTGGGCGCCGAGCTTCATGGAGTTGGAACGCGGCTCGACGATGGCGATGATTGGCGCATCGCCAACCTTTTTGCGCAGTCCATCCAGCGTGGTGCCGATGGCGGTCGGGTGGTGGGCGAAGTCATCGTAGATGGTGATGCCGCGCACTTCGGCGACCTTCTCCATGCGCCGCTTCACGCTCTTGAACGCACTCAGCGCGTCGACGCCCTGCTGCGGCACCACACCAACGTGGCGGGCAGCGGCGAGGGTCGCCAAGGCATTCGCCACGTTGTGCTGGCCGGTCATGCCCCAATCGACGACGCCTTGGACCGCACCTTCAAACAGCACTTCGAATTTCGAGCCGTCTTCGCTGAGCAGGTTCGCCTGCCATTGACCGCCCTCTCCGGTGGTCTGCACCGGCGTCCAGCAGCCCATTTGAATCACGCGCTCAAGGGCGGGCTCGGTGGTCGGGTGAATGACCAAGCCTTCGCTCGGAATGGTGCGCACGAGGTGGTGGAACTGCCGTTCGATGGCCGGGAGATCGGGGAAGATGTCGGCGTGATCGAATTCCAGGTTATTGAGGATGGCGGTGCGCGGGCCGTAGTGGACGAACTTGGAGCGCTTGTCGAAGAAGGCGCTGTCGTATTCATCCGCCTCGACGACGAAGAATGGCGTTTCGCCCAGGCGCGCCGAGACATCGAAGTTCTGCGGCACGCCGCCAATCAGGAAGCCCGGGGCCATGCCGGCGTGTTCCAGCACCCAGGCGAGCATGCTGCTGGTGGTGGTTTTGCCGTGGGTGCCGGCGACGGCCAGCACCCAGCGACCGCGAAGGACGTGATCGGCCAGCCATTGCGGCCCGGAAACGTAGGGCAGGCCCTTGTTCAGGACATGTTCGACCGCAGGATTGCCGCGCGACATGGCGTTGCCGACCACCACCAGATCCGGTGCCGGTTCGAGGTGCGAAGGGTCGTAACCCTGCATCAACTGAATGCCCTGCGCTTCGAGCTGCGTGCTCATCGGCGGGTAGACGCTGGCATCGGAGCCCGTGACTTTATGGCCCAGATCCTTGGCGAGCACCGCCAGCGAACCCATGAACGTGCCGCAGATACCCAGAATATGAATGTGCATGACCGACCTCTTAGAACATGGGCCGCAGGTTAGCGTAGAAGGCAGTGGATGCGCACGGGGGAATTGAGGGTGCTCGATCAGACTGGTTGAAGGGGACTCGGTTGAAGGGGACGGTTGAAGGGGACTGATTTATTTACAACGCTTCACCGTAAATTAATCTGTCCCCGCTTCAGACAGTGCCCCCTGCGATGTGACGCCTGGCGCCTTCCCGGCTAAAGCCGGTCCTACTAATTGACCGCGATCCCCCTGTAGCACTGGCTTTAGCCGGGAAGACGTCAGATTGGGGTTGAAGGGGACTGATTTATTTACAACGCTTCACCGTAAATTAATCTGTCCCCGCTTCAGACAGTGCCCCCTGCGGTGTGACGCCTGGCGCCTTCCCGGCTAAAGCCGGTCCCACAAATTGACCGCGATCCCCCTGCAGGACTGGCTTTAGCCGGGAAGACGTCAGATCGCACACTGCAGAATTGATGGCGCTCAAACCGGGCTCTTCCCGGCTGAAGCCGGTCCTACAGGGGACCGCATGCACACGCAGAATTCCGAGCATTCACACCGGTTTCATCCACCCAGAACCTCAGCGATTGATCCCATGCTTGCGCAGCTTTCTGTACAGCGTATTGCGGCTCACCCCCAGCTCCCGGGCGGCGTGGGTCATGTGCCAGCGCTGGGCGTCCAGGGTGGCGATGAGCGCTGCGCGTTCGGCATCGTCCAACGGCGAATGGGCCTCATCGGGCTTTGTCTGCGCACTCACCTGCCGAATCGCTGCCGGCAGATCTTCATAACCAATCCGCCCCTCATCACACAGCGCCGCCAGGGTCCGCAGCACGTTGCGCATCTGCCGCACGTTGCCGGGCCAGTTGAAGTCCAGCAGGGCCTGCCTCGCCTTCGCCTCAATCACAATCGAAAGCCCATCCGCCTCTTGCTTCAGCAACAACTCCAGCAACTGCGCCTTATCACTCCGCTCTCTCAACGGCGGCAAGGCGATTTCCAGGCCATTAAGCCGATAAAACAAATCCTCGCGAAAGCTGCCGTCCTCCACCCGCTCCAGCAGATTCCGGTGGGTCGCGCTGATCAGTCGTACATCCACTTCTTGCGGCTCGCCGCCGATGGGCACCACCAACCGGTCTTCCAGCACTCGCAGTAAACGGGTCTGCAAGGCCACCGGCATGTCGCCGATCTCATCCAGAAACAACGTGCCGCCATCGGCCTGTTGCAGCTTGCCGCGCATGCCTTCCTTGCGCGCGCCGGTAAAGCTGCCGCCGCGATAACCGAACAGCTCGCTCTCGATCAGGCTTTCCGGAATGGCCGCGCAGTTCAGCGCCACGAACGGCTTGGCGGAGCGCTGACTCGCCTGATGCACTGCCTTGGCAAACGCCTCCTTGCCAGAGCCGGTTTCACCGTTGATCAGCAACGGCACGTCGCGCTCGAATACCTTCAGCGCCCTGCGGAAATCAGTTTGCAGCGACGCATCGCCCAGGCAGATGTCGTGCGAAGAAAACGGCACAGCCAACGTGCTGACCACCGGCGCAACAAGGCCCTTCAGCTCGGCACGCGATTGCCCACGCAATACGGCGAAGAATCCCCGCCCGTCCCGCGTGCGCAGCGGCCAACTGGCAGCGGCGTCCGGCGAAGCGCGGCTCAGCAGTTCATCCAGCGAACAGTCAAACAACGATTCCACGCCCTGCCCGACCAGTTCGTCACGGCTCAGGCCCAGCAGATTCAGCGCGCTCTGGTTCAGCGCACTGACGCGGCCCGCGCCGTCGAACGCCAGCAGCCCTTCACTGAACAAACCGACCGCGCCGGCCTGAAGATGAAATCGCAGCAGCCACTGACCGTCGAAATGACGCAGGAAATAGCTGCTTTCGATCATCTTCGCCGACAGATTCACCAGCGCCATGGTGTGAAACTGGCTCTGGCGGGACACGTCGTGGCGGGCCGAAGAAACGTCCAGCACCGCAAGCAGATCGCCATGGGGATCGAACACCGGGCTCGCCGAACAAGTGAGGCCGGTGTGACGGCCGCGAAAATGCTCGTCGCGATGGATCGTCACCGACTGACGCTCGACCAGGCAGGTGCCGATGCCGTTGGTGCCCTCTCGCGCCTCGCTCCAGTCGGCGCCCAGCCAGAGGCCGGCGCGCTCAAAAATCCGTCGATCCCCTGGCTCGGTCACGCAGTTGAGGATGATCCCGCGCGCATCAGTCAGGAGCACCGCACTGCCGCCGGCAAGCTGACGGTGCAGGCTGTTCATCTCGTCGCCGGCGATGGTGAGGACTTGCTGCAACTGCTCGCGACTCTCCAGCACGCGCGCATGCTCCAGCACGGTGGGCGCCATCGCTTGCGCGGGGTCGAGGTGGTAATCCTCAAGGCAGCGCAGCCATGAACGCGCAATAGACGGGTCGGTAGCAAGGTGATGGGGGGCTTTGCCTTGGGCAACGGTCAGCACTTGTTCGGCGTGACGCGTCAGGTGATTGCTGTGCATTTTTATTGTTCATCCTGAGCCAGGGCTCTGCGGAGGATTTGCCGATCAGCATCCTCCTCGCCCGGACTCATTGCAATGCTGCGAAAGGCGGGGTCCGCCAAGCTGTCACGCAAAGGGTACAAAGTGTCACCCTTGCCGCCCCGCCGTTGATACACCACTCGGGCATGACCACAGGATTCATCGACAAAACCCCGATAAACCGGGGACCGGACGGCAGTGGCCCGCGCTTTGCTCTACGCTCTAACCATGCGACCTAGTCATGCGCCGCAACGCGTTATCCCCAGACAATCACAAGAGCAAGGAGATATTCACCATGCGTTATGCCCACCCCGGTACTGAAGGCTCAATCGTTACCTTCAAGACCCAGTACGGCAACTACATCGGTGGCGAATTCGTGCCGCCGGTCAAAGGCCAATACTTCGAAAACATTTCGCCGATCACCGGCAAGCTGATCGCAGAATTCCCTCGCTCCACCGCCGAAGACATCGACAAAGCGCTCGACGCCGCCCATGCCGCGGCCGATGCGTGGGGTAAAACCTCGGTGCAGGAACGCTCGCTGACCCTGCTGAAAATCGCTGACCGCATCGAACAGAACCTGGAATTGCTGGCCGTCACCGAGACCTGGGATAACGGCAAAGCCGTGCGCGAAACCCTCAACGCGGACATCCCCCTGGCAGTCGACCACTTCCGTTATTTCGCCGGCGTGCTGCGTGCCCAGGAAGGCTCCGCTGCGGAGATCGACGGCAACACCGTGGCGTATCACATTCACGAGCCGCTGGGCGTGGTCGGGCAGATCATCCCGTGGAACTTCCCGCTGCTGATGGCCGCCTGGAAACTCGCGCCCGCCCTCGCCGCCGGTAACTGCATCGTCCTCAAACCCGCCGAGCAAACGCCGCTGGGCATCACCGTGCTGATGGAGCTGATCGGCGATCTGCTGCCCAAAGGCGTACTCAACGTGGTGCAGGGTTATGGCCGCGAAGCCGGTGAAGCGCTGGCCAGCAGCAAGCGTATCGCCAAGATCGCTTTCACCGGTTCGACGCCGGTGGGTTCGCACATCATGAAACTGGCGGCCGACAGCATCATTCCGTCCACCGTGGAACTGGGCGGCAAGTCGCCGAACATCTTCTTCGAAGACATCATGCAGGCCGAGCCGGAGTTCATCGACAAAGCCGCTGAAGGCGTGGTGCTGGCGTTCTTCAACCAGGGCGAAGTCTGCACCTGCCCGTCCCGCTGCCTGGTTCAGGAATCGATCTACCCGCAGTTCATGGAAGTGGTGATGAAGAAGGTCCTGAAGATCCAGCGCGGCGATCCGCTGGACACCGACACCATGGTGGGTGCGCAGGCGTCGCAGCAGCAGTTTGACAAGATTCTTTCGTACCTCGAAATTGCTCAGGGCGAAGGCGCCGAGCTGCTGACCGGTGGCAAGGTCGAGAAGCTCGAAGGCTCGCTGGCGACCGGCTATTACATCCAGCCGACCCTGCTGAAAGGCAACAACAAGATGCGCGTCTTCCAGGAAGAAATCTTCGGCCCGGTGGTGAGCGTGACCACCTTCAAGGACGAAGCGGAAGCCCTGGCCATCGCGAACGACACCGAATTCGGCCTGGGTGCCGGCGTCTGGACCCGCGATATCAACCGCGCCTATCGCGTGGGCCGCGCAATCAAGGCCGGTCGCGTGTGGACCAACTGCTATCACTTGTACCCGGCCCATGCTGCCTTCGGCGGCTACAAGAAATCCGGCGTCGGCCGCGAAACCCACAAGGTCGCGCTCGAGCACTATCAGCAGACCAAGAACCTGCTGGTGAGCTACGACATCAACCCGCTGGGCTTCTTTTGATTTAGCGTAAACGAGCGACAAGCAACGGCCTCTTCGGAGGCCGTTTTTGTTGGCAGATAGCGACTATGCACCCTGTAGGAGCGTGGCTTGTCCCGCGATCTCGCGCGCAGCGGCAGCAATCCGGCCAATGCGGGCTATCCATAATCGCGCGGCGGCAGGTTTACGACTGCTTCGCAGCCGATCGCGGGACAAGCCACGCTCCTACCGGTTCGTACCCGCCGTTGACACGTAGCAGACGCAAACCCTGCGGGAGTGAAAGGGGGCGGCATGTCGAGCGCCATAATTGCATTGCATGCCTCTATAATGCCGCGCACATTTCCCCTCTTCGCCCCGCACGACCCGGATCGGGTCTCAAAACCAGGTGCCTAATGGATTTCAATCCGCTTGATCTTATTCTTCATCTCGACGTTTACCTCGACCTGCTTGTGACCCAATACGGCACCTGGGTGTACGCGATCCTGTTCTTGGTGATCTTTTGCGAAACCGGCCTGGTGGTCATGCCTTTCCTGCCAGGCGATTCGCTGCTGTTCATCGCGGGCGCCGTCGCGGCCGGTGGCGGCATGGACCCGGTGTTGCTGGCGTGCCTGCTGATGGCGGCGGCGATACTCGGCGACAGCACCAACTACATCATCGGCCGCACGGCCGGCGACAAGCTGTTCAGCAATCCAAATTCGAAAATCTTCCGTCGCGATTACCTGACCAAAACCCAGGAATTCTATGGTCGCCACGGCGGCAAGACCGTCACCCTCGCGCGCTTCCTGCCGATCATCCGCACCTTCGCCCCCTTCGTGGCCGGTCTTGGCCGCATGCCTTACCTGCGCTTTCTCGGGTTCAGCGTGCTGGGCTCGGTGCTGTGGGTCGGCGGGCTGGTCACTCTGGGCTTCTTCTTCGGCAATATCCCGTTCATCAAGAAGAACCTCACGCTGCTGGTGCTGGCGATCATTCTGATCTCGCTGCTGCCGATGATCATCGGTCTGATCCGCAGCCGCGCAGGTCGCTCCGCCGAGGCGCGCTGAAGCCATGTGGTCGTTCCGGGAATGGCGCAAACGGCGCACGCTGGCCCGCCATCCGGTCGATCCGCAGGTGTGGGAACGCGTACGCCAGCGCCTGCCGATACTCGACGGTCTGAGCGCTGACGAAGACCGTTACCTGCTCGACAGTTGCGTGTTGTTCCTGCAGGCCAAACACCTCACCGCGCTGGAAGGCGTGGAGCTGGATGATGAATCGCGGCTGTTTCTGGCTGCTCAGGCGCAGCTGCCGTTGCTCGCTCTGGGCGATCTGAACTGGTACCAGGGTTTTCACGAAATCATCCTCTACGGCGACGATTTCATCAGCCCGCAACGCTATCGCGACGCCAGCGGTATCGAGCATGAATGGGACGGCGAGCACAGCGGCGAAGCGTGGTCCCAGGGCCCGGTGATTCTGGCCTGGCCCGGTGTGCTGACCAGTGGCGGATGGGAAGCCTATAACCTGGTGATCCACGAACTGGCGCACAAGCTGGACATGCTCAACGGCGAGGCGAACGGGCTGCCACCGCTGCACCCGGACATGCGCGTCAGTGACTGGGCCAGCGCCATGCAGAGCGCGTACGACGATCTCAACCGGCAACTCGACGCCAACCCGGACGCTGAGACGGCCATCGATCCGTATGCCGCAGAAAACCCCGCCGAGTTTTTCGCGGTCATCAGCGAATACTTCTTCAGCGCCCCGGATTTGCTCGTCGACGCCTATCCCGCCGTCTACGGGCAGCTGAAAGCGTTCTATCGGCAGGATCCGTTGGCGCGGCTGACGGCATTTCAGCGTGGCACTTTAGACTAGGACGCCGGTCTATCAGGCTCAACACGACGCCTGAAGCCCACCGTCACGCATGGCAACGCTTCAGGAATGTGCCTATAATCCGGGCCACTTTTTGGCGTTGCATGCCAGATTCTGAATGGTCAACCAAGGGGGCAAAGCCCAATGAGCTACAGCAAGATTCCGGCCGGTAAAGACCTGCCGAATGACATCTACGTCGCAATCGAGATCCCGGCCAACCACGCGCCGATCAAGTACGAAATCGACAAAGAAAGCGACTGCCTTTTCGTTGACCGTTTCATGGCCACCCCGATGTTCTACCCGGCCAACTACGGTTTCATCCCCAACACTCTGGCTGACGACGGCGACCCCCTCGACGTGCTGGTCGTGACCCCTTATCCGGTCACCCCGGGTTCCGTGATTCGCGCCCGTCCGGTCGGCGTGCTGAACATGACCGACGACGGCGGCGGCGATGCCAAAGTCATCGCAGTCCCCCACGACAAGCTGTCCCAGCTGTACGTGGACGTGAAGGAATACACCGATCTGCCACCTCTGCTGATCCAGCAGATCGAGCACTTCTTCGCGAACTACAAAGACCTCGAAAAAGGCAAATGGGTGAAGATCGAAGGTTGGGCTGGCGCTGACGCCGCTCGCGAAGCGATCACCAAATCGGTAGCGGCCTACAAGGGCTGATCCGGTTGCGCCCCGCCGAAGCGCTCGCCGCTTCGACGGGGCCACGTTTTACCTGCATGGCCCCGCCTTCTGCTTTCTGAATACCCCTCCCCCCGTACATCCCCCCTTTTTTTCGCCCTCTGTCATTACACACATGTTTAAAACTCACACTGCACACACAACGTGTTTAATCGCGTCGTATGATTTTCTTCTTTGAACAACACCGCCCGATTCAAACTTCCCTGGCGCCCCCTTTAGTCAGGCCTCCGTGCCGTTAATTGCTCACGTGCATGAGTGACATCGGTTTCAACCATTGTTGATGCATAAGAAAACAGTGAGCGAATCGGCCTACAAAAACAGCCGAAGGTTGTAATCCTTACATTCACGCCCAGGCATGACGGCGTGCTCATTTGAACACTTCGTTCATTTAAACGAGCTTCAACCCGCCGTAAACTTCGGCCCATGAATACATCAGGTGATCGACTGCGCGGCCTTCTGCGAGAGTGCCATCTCTCCGCAACGGACTTTGCCGCCAACCGAAAGGTTACGCCGCAACACGTGAACAACTGGTTCAAGCGCGGCATCCCCATGGCGCGCATTGAAGAAGTCGCCGAACTGCTGAGCGTCAACGCGCGCTGGCTGCGCAGCGGCGAGGGACCCAAGCACCCTGGACACGATCGGGACACTGGCCAGAAGGCAGAGACTCAACCACCCCGGCCCGAGCGAAACGTACGCGAAGAACTGGAAATGCCGGTCTACACCGAACTGGAGACGCAAAGCTCCGGCCGGACCGCGGTGGGCGAAATCCACAACCACAAAGTGCGCTTGTCCCGGCGCGTGCTCGAAACCATGGACGTTGAGCTGCACAACGCGATCTGCGTGGCGATGGTCGGCAACAGCATGGCGGACAAGATCCAGGACGGTTCGCTGATCGGTATTGATCGCGGGCGCGTGCAGATCATCGATGGCGAAATGTACGCCCTCGAGCACGACGGCATGCTGCGGGTGAAATACCTGTATCGCCTGCCGGGCGGCGGGTTGCGTCTGCGCAGCCACAATTGCGCCGAGTACCCGGACGAGATTTTCAGCGCCGAACAGGTCCAGGCGCAGCACATTCAGATCCTGGGCTGGATCTTCTGGTGGTCGACGCTCAATAACCGCCGCCATCCGGCAACGTTGCGGTGAGGTGCGCAATGAGCGTGTTTCAGAACTGGGCAGACGCCAGCAACATGGGTATCCTGCACGCCTTCGTTTTAGCACCCGTCAGCCACACGCGGATGGGTGATCGACTTGGCACCGTCTCCGCGACCTGCCCGGTCTACCTGACAAGCGCCTCTTTGCAGCGCGCACTTTTGCGGACGGGTGCGGTTAGCCAAAAACTAATCAAACCCGTCACCGAGAAGCCGGCCACAAGCCGGCTTTTTAACTCCCCGTGAATATGTCGCACCGCTAACCCATGCGGCGCCTCCGCGCGCGCGTCAATCGGCAATCAATGGACTGAGCGCCTTGATCAACGAAGCAGACAACCGCCTTCGCTTTACTACAGGAAGTTCATCATGAGTTATCGCAACAAGACTTACATCGCCTTCGCCAGTGAAGACATCAAGCATTACTGGCTGATGAAAGCCTGGAAACAGAACGAGAGAATCGACTTCGACTTTTTCAATGCCCATGACTTGTTCGAAGCACGGGACAGCTGTTCGCCCGAGACCATCAAACGCCGACTGCGCGAACGCCTCAACAACACCAAACAAGTCATCTTTCTGGGCAGCGAAGATGGCCGTCGCAAAGGCGGCGACGGGGATTCTTTTCTTGCTTATGAAATCGAGGTGGTTCTCGAACTCGATCTTCCTATTGTCATCGCCAATCTCTGCCAGAGCAGAAACATCGTCATGGATAACATTCCCCAGCCGCTGATCGATCAAAAACACTTCAACGTTTCGGTGTCTTTCCAGCCCAAAATCATTCAGTACGCGCTGGACAACTACGTCGAAGGCTACGCGAAGAGCGAGATGCAGGGTCCCCATCGGTATGTCGGGAGAATCTACAACGAGCTGGGCCTGCAATGACCATTCTTCAGGACATGCAAACGTGGCGCTTCTGGCGCCACTTTCTGGTGGCGTTGTTCGCCTGCGTCGGCGGACTGTCGACGATCATGCAGACCTTCAACGTCATTTACCCTGGCAGCCATGCGATGGAAGGTGTCGGCATCCTGATAGCAATCATCGTGGTGTCAGTTTCCGCCGCGCTGTTCAAAGCCTGGCCGCGCCCGATTGCCGAGGAATACAACGCGCCGAAAACGCGGATTACCATCGTGCCCGGCGACCTTCTTAAGGAAGACGGCCATCTGGTGATTGGTACCAACGACACCTTCGACACGGAAACGCCGAACATCATTGCCACCTCCAGTCTGCAGGGCCAGGCATTGCAGGTGCTCTACGGCGGCGACCTGAAAGAACTTGATCGTCATCTGGACGACGCCCTGGTCAACACGCCCTGCGTCGGCACACTCAACAAGCCAGGGAAGCACGTGCAATACGGCGTCGGCACCATCGCCACGCTCAAGCACGCGCACCGGCTGATCTTCTTCCTGGCCTACTGCGAAATGGACGCCCAGAACGTCGCGCGCTCCACGCCAGACAAAGTGTGGAAAGGCTTGCTCGCGCTGTGGGCCGAAGTGTCCCGACGCGGCAACGGCGGGACGATCTCTATCCCGGTGATCGGCGGCGGACAGGCGCGACTGTCCAGCGTGCTGCCCGCCCAGGACGCCATCCGCTTCACCCTGCTGTCGTTCATGTTCGCCTCCCGCAACTCGAAGGTCTGCGACGAACTGCGCATCGTCGTGCGCCCCGACGACTATCGAAAACTTGATCGTCTGGAGCTGCAGTCCTTCCTCTCGTCATTGAGGTCATCATGAGCGCGACCACCAGCCTGGACATGCCGGACAACCCCGACTGCGCGTTCTGCGCGTATCTTAAAGGCAAACGGCCATACACCATCCTCTCGTGCACCACCGAAACCGCGACGTTCGTGACCCGCGAACAACGGGGTCACCCGCACGTGCTGGTGCTGCCCCAACGCCACGTGCCTTCGTTGCTGGAAATGACCGACGAGGAAGTGGCGGCGGTGGCGGTTGAAGTGCGCAATGCGGCACGGCTGATTGAAAAGGCGTATGGGAAAACCGGGATTGCCGTCTGGCAGAACAACGGCGTGCCGGCGGGCCAGGCGATCGGGCATGTGCACTTTCATGTGGCGGGGACGTTGCCAGGCGGGGGGACGGAGTTTGGGGAAGTGCAGGAGATATCGGTGATGGAGACGGATGAGATTGCGCGGCGGTTGGTTGGGGGGAGTTAGAAGAGACGGCCCGGGACTGTCAGATTTTTTTGTGTGCGGGCCGGTTACGGCCTGCCGTTAGGCAGGCCGTGCTCTTACCAGGCCGGCCTGATAAATCGATCTCCGTACAGAATCGCAAATTGATTCATTGCACTCTTCCAGTCATGGGCCGCAGAGCCCCAGTTTGCAGTGATATTGCGCAGCCCCAGCCAGATCAGTTTGGTTGCTGCATCGTCGGTCGGGAAGTGGCCGCGAGTCTTGATGATCTTTCGTAGCTGAGCGTTGATGCTCTCGATGGCATTGGTGGTGTAGATCACCTTTCGGATTGCTGGCGGGAAAACGAAAAATGGAATGACGCGATCCCACGCACGCCGCCATGAAGCTACTACCGTTGGATATTGCTTGCCCCATGGCCCGGCTTCGAACGCATCCAGCGCCTGTTCGGCCGCTTCTGCGGTGACCGCCTGGTAGATCGGCTTGAGCGCCTTGGCCAATTCGCGCCGCTTATCCCAAGCCACGTAATCAAGGCTATTACGGATCAAATGGACGATGCAGGTTTGCAGTGTTGTAGCTGGAAAGACAGCGCCAAGGGCCTCTGGCATGCCTTTGAGCCCATCAGTTACGGCGATCAGCACATCTTCAACGCCGCGTGTTTTGAGGTCGTTGAATACTTTCATCCAGAACTTCGCGCCCTCGGTATTTTCGATCCAGATGCCCAGGATGTCGCGTGTGCCGTCAGGCAAAACACCAAGCGCCAAGTAGATCGCCTTGTTGCGCACCAGTCCTTCTTCGCGAATTTTGACACGCAGGGCATCGAAGAAAATAACCGGATACATCGGCTCCAGAGGCCGCTGTTGCCACGCACCGATCTCAGCCATGACCTCGTCGGTGACAGAGCTGATGAAGTCAGGCGAAACGTCCGTACCATACTGCTCGGAGAGGAAAGCGCGGATTTCCCTGACCGTCATTCCTCGGGCGTACATGGCGATTATTTTGTCGTCAAAACCGGTGTAACGGCGCTCGTGCTTGGGGATCAAAATGGGCGAAAAGCTACCGTCTCGGTCGCGAGGAATATCCAGCCGGATCGGGCCATCCCCGGTCAGAACCGTCTTGCCGCTTTTGCCGTTACGCTGGTTAGTTTCATCCTCTGGGCGCTGCGCGCCCGACGGATAGCCCAGGTGATGGCCGAGTTCGGCACTCAGGGCTCGCTCGATCAATGCCTTCTTGAACGCCGCGGAGGCGTCCTCGATGGCTTCAGCGGTCATCAATCCGCCGCCGAACTGCTCGAGCAGCTCTTTAGGGATTTTTGGTAGCTCGCGTAACGCAGGTTTCTTTTTGGTTGGCATACATGCACCTCTTACTCATGTTATGCCCGAACACAAAATTTCTGACACCCCCGACGGCCCCGGACTAGAACCTGGCGCCCCCCCAGCAGCGTGCCACATCGCTTCCAATCCTGTTTCGCAACCACTCCCTTCGGTTTGAGGATCAACTGCGCCGCGTACCCCACTTGGTCCGTCGGACTTGTATCTGCGCGGCATCCGTACCGTTGGAACAACCAACCACTAAGGATTTCTTAGTAGTTCACCAGTAGGAGCTAGTCAGATGCGGCGCATCGAGCAACCAGTCTCGATGCCATCATTCGATAGGCATCGAGTGTCCTCATTACTAAGGCTGAGGACAGTTGTCAGCCGGAATACCACCATGAGTTAAACGCCCGGAGCCACAGATATCATCTGTAGCCGTAGTCATCTCAGAATGAGGCTTCAATGGCGAAGTTCTACAAAGCTGGCCATCGTGATGTGGCAAAGTGTCGGGGTCAACGCCCTACTTCATTACGAACAACTGCGCTGCAATGCACAGCTCAGGCTAGCCAACTGAAAAGGAAGTCATCGATGCCCATCCCGGATTTTCAAAGTGTCATGCGACCGATACTAAGCACCGTTGCCGACGGCGTGCCGCTAGCTTTGGGCGAACTGCGTGAGCGCATCGCCAGCGATTTCCAACTCAGTGAAGACGAACGCAGCGAGCGTTTGCCATCAGGTAAGCAGACGGTGATGAACAATCGGGTCGGCTGGGGACGGACTTATTTGAACAAAGCCGGGCTTCTAAGCATTCCTACCAAAGGTATGGTGCAGATCACGGAACGCGGTCGGGAGGCCCTGAGCACTGGCCCGGCACGCATCACCGTTAGCTGGCTCAAACAATTTCCCGAATTTGCAGCTTTTCATACGTCGAGTCCCGCCGACAGTCCACCGCTAATCTTGCAGGGTGATCCGACCGAACAAGCTACCCCTGATGAGCAACTGGCCGCAGCACATCAAGCTTTGACGCAGTCACTAGCCGGTGATCTGCTGGCCCAAGTACGGGCAGCCTCGCCGACCTTTTTTGAGCAACTGGTGGTCGACCTCATGATTGCCATGGGCTACGGCGGCTCACGCAAGGAAGCGGGTCAAGCAACGCAGCAAACTAACGATGACGGCATTGACGGCATCATCAAGGAGGACAAGCTAGGGCTGGACGTCATCTACCTGCAAGCCAAGCGCTGGACCAACACCGTACACCGCCCGGAGATCGACAAGTTCATTGGCGCCCTCACCCGCCAGCGCGCTCGCAAAGGTGTGTTCATCACCACGTCGGACTTTTCGGATGGTGCTCGTAACGCGGCGATGAGCCTGGATATAAAGGTAGTGCTGATCGACGGCCCGGAGCTCGCCAGACTGATGGTCGAAAACAATCTCGGCTGTAGCGTGAGACAGGTTTACGAAGTGAGGCAGCTGGATAGCGACTATTTCGTAGAATACTGAGTTGCAACGGCAAGTTCCCAGCATCAAGCAAAAACTCGCTGCTGGAGCAATGACTCGACAACCCTCGATGCATAAGGCATCTAAAGGATTAGCCTCCCGGATACCGCTCCCAAATCTCGTCATCAAACTCCCCGCCATAACCCGTAAACACCCTCGGCACCCGCTCTATATCCTCCGCCATCGCCTCAATCACCCCACGCAACTCAAGCGGCGCAAGCCAGCGATCCGGGATCGCTTTAACGCCGTGCTGAATACCCAGCAAATGCCCGGCAATCAGCCCGGTGCTGTCACTGTCCCCGCTGTGATTCACGGCATTGATCACGCCGTCTTCGAACGACGTCGCCGTGAGTGCGCACCAGATGCCAATGGCCAAGGCTTCCTCCGCGATCCATCCGCCGCCCAATTCCTCGATCCGCTCGGGGGTTGGGCGGTGGCCTTCGTAGCAAAAGAACAGCACGCGTTCGACCAGCGCACGTGTTTCTTCCATGCCGGGTTTCTGGCCGTGCTCTGACAGGCTGTTGGCGATGGCGTCTTCGAGGCTGTCTTGGCGGTCGACGATGCGCTGGAGAATGTCAGCGAAAAGACCGCCAGCCAGGTAGCCCGTTGGGTGACCGTGGGTCAGACGGCCGGAGTCAGCGGCGACGTCGAAGGCGTTGCGGAAGAATGCGCACGGCGCAACGCGCATGACGGCGCCACAGCCTTTGCTGTCGTTTTGGGCGAAAGAGCCAAATTCCGTACTGGCCTTCAATGCGCTTAGACAGGTGAGGCCGGGCGCGCGGCGGGACCACAACTCGCGCTCCTTCACCAGCCAGCCATCCAGGCTGACGCTTTTGATGGCAGGCGAGTAGTCCTGGGTCATCAACCAGCGCAGCAACGCATGGTGGATGACGCCGGGTATGTGGCAAATACCGCGGGAGATACCGCGCACATGGGCGCGCAGCAGACCTTCAGCGGTGAAGAGCATCATTTGCGTATCGTCGGTAACGGCGCCCAAGCGACCGTAAGCCGGGGCAAAATCGACAATGCCACGCGCACCGAACGTGGCGCGGATGTCGTTCCATTTGAGAAATTCGACCGGCGCACCCAGCGCATCGCCCACCGCGCCGCCGAGCAGGCAGCCTTTGATCCGTTCAAGTCTGTTCATCTGTGCTTCCTTACACTGGCTGCATCATGGTTTTGAGCGATTCGAGCGTTCTTTCAAGTGGCTCAACATGGGCTCTTTTTGCACGCGAAGTCCTGATCTTCTATGTGTTAATCCTCAAATTCAGGCCCAAGATCTTGCTCACGTCGACGTGACCTCCAGCTCTTATACCCCTCCGAAATCTCCACCTCGGTCATCACCATTCCGAACCTCGGAAAAGCCTGCTTCAGCTCCAGCTCAGCCGGAATGAAGTAATCCCCGCCCCTGATTGTTCGAAACATCCCGTTGGGCACCTCACCGAAAGCGATGAGATCCGGCGCCTCAACTGGCAGCCCTTCTCCTTCGTAGGCATCGTATGCAGCCATGTAGAGCACATCATTGATATGCGCCTGAACGCTTCGGTCGCTACGCTTGAAAAAATGTACGGGTTGGAGGCTTTCTTCCCACACGTCGACGTGTCGCTGGAGCTCAGCCTGAGGCGGAATTTGCCCGCGAACATTACCCGCCAACACAAGCATTTCAAGAAGGTATCGAGCGTTGAACTGCTGCAGAAAACCCTGCACGTCGTTGCGTTTCAGACCCACAAACATCATCGCGTAGCGCGTGTCGACTTTCATGGCGAGCAGGACATGAGTCCTGCCGAATTTGGTGACGTGTGCAGTTGCCAGCGATCCACTCGATCGTGGGCTGCGCTGTCCGCTTCCAGCGATTGGGCAGCGGCGGAGGGCTGCACAGCGCTGATGATTTCGCCCTTCACTTTTTTCGAGAAAAAATCAGCAGCGTCTTTGGTGCAATCAAAAATCAGCATAGGGATGGGGGTCCGTTCGGCGATGGTCGAGGATACCGGCGATCAACCTCACCCCGCCAACACATGCCGCAAAAACAACGCCCCCGCCACCGACAACCCTTCCCGCGACCTCACACAAACGTTGAGTTCGCGACTGGCCCATTCCTCTTCCAGCTGAACCACTTTCGCGCCGTCCATTCGGTAAATCCCTACGCTGCCCTCGGGCATGATGCCGATGCCGACGCCGGCCTGAACCATCAGGCTCAAAGCGTCATAGCTGGCGACCTCCATGCGGATTCTCAGGGAGCGGCCGAGGTCATTGGCGGCTTTGATCAGCTGGAAATTCAGGTGGGTGCCGCTGCGCAGGGCGACGTATTCGTGGTCGAGGGTGTCGCTGAAACGAACAGATTCGCGGCCTGCCAGCGGGTGGTCGTTGGGCACGATCAATACGAGGCGATCAGTGCGGAACGGGAAGACTTCGATGTCGGCGCCGTGGGGCAAGCGCGTGAATATGCCGATCTCGGCGCGGTTTTCGGCGACGGCTTTGGTGATCGCCAGGCTTTGTTGTTCTTCGAGGACGATGTTGATGAGCGGGTACAGCGCCATGAACGACTTGATCAAGCCGGGCATGAATTGGGTGATCGCGGAGATGTTCGCCAGCACGTGCACCGAGCCGCGCGTGCCGTTGGAGTAGTCGCGCATCTGCAGGACGATGTCGTTAAGGTTGTTCAGTGCGCTGCGGGCCATGAACAACAGCGACAGGCCGGCGTCGGTCGGCGTGATGCCTTTATTGGTGCGGGTGAGCAGTCGCGAGTCGAGCAGCTCTTCCAGTTCGCTGAGCCGCTTGCTGACGGCCGCCGCCGCGATGTGTTCGCGCTTGGCAGCGGCAGCGATGGTGCCTTCTTCGACGACGCTGACGAAGAGGCGCAGCGAGACAGGGTCGAGTTTCATGTGGGGTACCGGGCGTGCTGGCCTGAGTGGCCGCCATAGTACCCCGTCAGGCATCGCCTCAGAACGCGCCGGATAACAGATGGCCGGCGTTGGGAACCTGCGCTTTGAGGCCGAGGGTTTTAAGCATCTGGTAGACGGTCGCCACGGACGCGGACAGCACCGGCTTATCCAGCCGATCCTGTACGACCTGGATGGCGGGCAGCGACGGCATCTGCACGCAGCACGACAGCACGACGCCATCGGCTTGCCCGATGTTGAGCCGGTCGGCGTGGGAAACCAGATCCATCGGGTCGAGGCGACCGACTTGCAGGTTGTCGGAGACTTCCAGGCTGATGGCGTCCACCACCTCGATTCCGGCCGCTTCGATGTAGTCGATGACCTGTTGGGTGAGTGGCTTCATGTAGGGTGTGATGATCGACACTTTCTTGTAGTCGAGCATCTGCAGGCTGTCGATCAGCGCGCCGGCCGAGCTGAGCACCGGTGCATCGGAGGCGTTGGTGGCGACGGTTTTGCTCAAGCGCTCCTGGGAGATTTTGTGGTAACCGGCGCCCTGGCACATGATTGCCACCAGGCAGGCATACGCCATGACATCGACCCGTGCATCGCTCAATTCCAGCGCGCAGCGGTCGCTGTCGATGTCCATCTTCTTCAGTTCTTCGGGGCTGACTTTCATCATGCGCATGCGGGAGGAGTGGAAGGTGAAGCGCTCGTCCGGAAACAGGGAGTACCGCGACGTGAGCATCGCCGGGATCTCGGTTTCCATGGTGGTGTTGGAGCTGGGGACGATCTGGCCAATCCGGAAATTTCTCACAAGGTCTTCTCCATTTCGCCGACGGCGAGGTCATGTGCGACCGATGCTAGGAGTGACCGTGAGCGGCGTATATCAGGCAATGGCGAGCCTGCCATCGCGGCTGGCGATGGCAGGCCCTGATTCTCGTCTACGCGTGAGAAAGCACCTCGCCTCGCGCAGGCGCTTCGGCCTTGTGATTGCCCAGCATCGCCCGAGGGATCGACAGAATCAGTCCGGCGCTGATGAACAAGCAGGCGCCCAGCACGTAGGTGCCGTTGTTGATGTTGCCGGTGAGGTTCTCGGCGACGGCGGTGATCATCGAACCGGTGAAGCCTGACAGGTTGCCGATGGCGTTGATCATGCCGATCCCCGCAGCGGCCGCGACGCCGGACAGAACGGTGCCCGGGAGGGTCCAGTAGATCGGCATCAGGCTCAGCACGCCGGACGCGGACACGCTGAGGAAGATGATCGACAGCACCACGTTGCTGGCGAAGTAGGCGCTGAGGATCAAGCCGATGCCGCCGATGATCGCCGGAATCGCTGCGTGCCAGCGGCGCTCGCCGGTCTTGTTGGAATGCCGCGCGTTGAGGGTCATGGCGATCACCGCGATGCCATAGGGAATGGCCGTCAGCAGGCCAATGTCCATCGGGTTGGAGACGCCGGCGCTTTTGATGATTGATGGCATCCAGAACGCCAGCCCGTAGAACCCGGTGTTGAACGTCAGCAGGATCAGCACCAGCAGCCACACGCGTCCGTTGAAAAACACCTCGCGCAAATTCGTCGCCTTGCCTTTGCTGTCATTCTCCAGATTGGCCTTGAGCATGGCCTTTTCCTGGGGCGACAGCCATTTGGCCGCGTCGATGTTATTGGCCATAAACGCCAGCACCACGAATGCCATCACCACCGAAGGCAGGCCTTCGATGATCAGCAGCCACTGCCAGCCGGCCATGCCGTTGACGCCCTGCATTCGGGTCATCAACCAGCCGGAAATCACACCGCCCAGCGTCAGACTGATGGGCATCGCCATGAGGAAACCTGCCATCACCCGGCTTTGCCGACGGGTAGGAAACCAGTAGTTGAGGTAAAGGATGACGCCGGGAAAGAAGCCTGCCTCACAGATGCCGAGCAAAAAGCGCAGCACGTAGAACATGGTTTCCGACTCGATGTGGAAAAACTTCGCCAGCGGCACGGTAAACGCGACGGCCATGGACACGATGGCCCAGGTGAGCATGATCCGGGCGATCCAGAACCGCGCGCCGAAGCGATGCAGCAACAGGTTGCTCGGGACTTCGAAGAGGAAATAGCCCCAGAAGAACATGCTCGCGCCGAGGGCATAGATGGTGTTGCTGAATTGCAGGTCGTTGAGCATGTCCAGCTTGGCGAAGCCGATGTTCACGCGGTCGAGGTAGGCCGCCATGTAACACAGGAGCAGGACGGGAAGGATGCGCAGAATGACTTTGCGGTAGGTGCGGTCTTCAAAGTTGGCGTGCCCGGGACCCGAGGACTCGGGCAGGCGCTGGGAAACGGTTTCCATGGTGGGACCTCCAGGCACTCGAGGGCGCCTGTATTGTTGTTATGTGAGGGTCGAAACACGGGCCGATGGTACTGACAACAGCATTGATTAGGATAATGACT
The DNA here is from genome assembly GCF_053903055.1 of Pseudomonas sp. AK106. NCBI lineage: Bacteria > Pseudomonadati > Pseudomonadota > Gammaproteobacteria > Pseudomonadales > Pseudomonadaceae > Pseudomonas > Pseudomonas sp. AK106. The sequence goes on along the minus strand of NZ_CP096426.1, from coordinate 592,860 downwards.
TGTTTCCATTGATTGATAACGCTGCGTTATCGCCTATTGATGGGCCAGCCTTGCATTTGCCAGCAGGATCTCGGCGAATTCCGATGCAGCGCCGAGTAACGGCTCACCACGGCGGGTGAGAATTCCGTAATCCTGGGGCGCCAGTTTCAGCGGCGTGTTCAGCACTTTCAGCAAACCGGAATCCAGATGCGGCTGCGCCATCGAGGCTGGCAACATGGCGATCATCGGCCCTGCCTGCAGCACCTGGAGAAAGGTCTGCATGGAGATGGTGTCAATGGTGTTCTTTGGGGTGGGGATGCCGGCTTTGGCGAAGGCCTGCTCCATCCGTGCGCGAATGGGCGTGCCCAGCGGATACAGAATCCATGGCCAGTTTCCGAGCGCTTGCAGCGGCGTCTGCGGCAATTCGATCAGCGGGTGACGACTGTTGACGACCATGCAGAATGGCTCCGGCGCCAGCGCCTGAAAGTCATACACCTGCTGTTGGTTTTCGTTGGTGTAGCGCGCCACCGCGAGATCAAGCTTCTTGTCGTCGAGCATTTCCATTAAATGGTCGCTGGTCTGCTCAACCACCTCGATCGACAGCAGCGGCCAGCGCGCTTTCAACTGCACGATGGCTTCCGGCAGCACCACCGCGGTCGCCGCGAAGATCGCCCCCACCTTCAGGAAACCATGCCCGCCCTCGCGCAGACTGCTGATCTGATCAACGAACTTGCTCGCGTCGTTCAGGGCGATCTGCGCGTAGCGCACCACGTGTTCACCGAGGGCGGTCGGCGGCATGTTCCGCGGCAGACGCTCGAACACATCAAAACCCAGCAGCCGCTCGATCTCGCGCAGCATTTTGCTCACCGCCGGTTGGCTGAGGTTCATGTGTTGCGCTGCCGCGTGCATGTTGCGAGTGCGCGCGAGGGTTTCGATGAGCACCAGATGCTTGAACTTGAGCCAGTTACAGACCGTGGAAAATGAAATGTCCGACATGAGCGCGGCCTCAATAAGCGATAACCCAATGTTATCGATTCTTGAGCAGATGTCATTGGAGTTTATCGACGGCGCTGATTAGGGTCGTTGATAAATCATAAAAAGCGTTGAGGACTTCACCATGCCGATTCAGCTCACTCCCGAAAACACCCTCCCCGCCGACGGCCTGAATGGCACGCTGATCGGCCGCGCCTGGGTGCCCGGTAAAGTTGGCGGCCCGTCGCCCGTGGTGGTGCGCAGCGACGGGGTGTTCGATCTTTCGTCGAGCTTCGCCACGTTGAGCGACTTGCTGGAGGTCGACTCGCCATTGGCCGCCGTTCGCGAAGCCCAGGGTACGCGCGTCGCCAGTCTCGAAGAATTGCTGGCGAATTCGACCGCAACGCCCGATCCGAACAAACCACACTTGCTGGCACCGGCGGACCTGCAAGTGATCAAGGCCGCCGGCGTCACCTTCGCGGCGAGCATGATCGAACGGGTGATCGAGGAACAAGCGGCGGGCGACCCGGCCAAGGCGGAGAGCGTACGCGCCATCGTGCAGAACGCGATTGGCGACAACCTGCGCAACATCAAACCGGGCTCCGAACAAGCCCGCACACTCAAGGCGCTGCTGATCGAGCAAGGCATGTGGTCGCAGTACCTTGAAGTCGGCATCGGCCCGGACGCCGAGATTTTCACCAAAGCGCCGGTGCTGGCGGCAGTGGGCAGCGGCAGCCAGGTGGGCATTCATCCGAAATCCGAGTGGAATAACCCCGAGCCGGAAGTGGTGCTGGCGGTGAACAGCCGCGGGCATATCCACGGCGCGACCTTGGGTAACGACGTCAATCTGCGTGACTTCGAAGGCCGCAGCGCGCTGCTGCTGAGCAAGGCAAAGGACAATAACGCCTCGTGCTCAATCGGCCCGTTCATTCGGCTGTTCGACGAAACCTTCTCCCTGGATGACGTGCGCAACTGCGTGGTCGATCTGCAGGTAAAAGGCGATGACGGCTACGTGATGAAAGGCTCAAGCTCGATGTCGCAGATCAGTCGTGATCCGGCCGACATCGCCGGACAGGCGCTCAACGCCAACCATCAATACCCGGACGGCTTCCTGCTGTTTCTCGGTACCCTCTTCGCCCCGACCGCCGACCGTGACCATGTCGGCGGCGGTTTCACCCACAAGTTGGGCGATCAGGTCAGTATCAGCAGCAGCCTGCTCGGCGGGCTGCACAATGAGGTGACCCACAGCAGTGACGCGGCGCCGTGGAGGTTCGGCGTCGGCGCGTTGATACGCAATCTTGCCGTGCGCGGTTTGTTGTAACGCTGAACACCTACGCAGCACACCTAATTCCAAGAGAGACCCGAACCATGTCCGACACGCCGAAACGCCCCCTTCGCAGCCAGCAATGGTTCGATGATCCGGAACACGCTGACATGACGGCGCTGTACGTCGAGCGCTACATGAACTACGGCCTGACCCGCGAGGAGCTGCAATCGGGCCGACCGATCATCGGCATCGCCCAGACGGGTTCTGATCTGGCGCCCTGCAACCGTCATCACCTTGAGCTCGCCCAGCGGGTCAAAGCCGGCATCCGTGATGCAGGCGGCATTCCGATGGAGTTTCCGGTGCACCCGATGGCCGAGCAGACGCGCCGGCCGACCGCGGCCCTGGACCGAAACCTGGCGTACCTCGGGCTGGTGGAAATTCTTCACGGCTACCCGCTGGATGGCGTCGTTCTGACCACCGGTTGCGACAAAACCACGCCGGCCTGCCTTATGGCAGCGGCGACCACCGACCTGCCGGCCATCGTGTTGTCCGGCGGGCCGATGCTCGACGGTCGTCACAAGGGCGAATTGATCGGTTCCGGCACGGTGCTGTGGCACGCGCGGAATTTAATGGCGGCCGGCGAGATTAATTACGAAGGCTTCATGGAAATGACCACCGCCGCGTCGCCGTCGGTCGGCCACTGCAACACCATGGGCACGGCGCTTTCGATGAACGCGCTGGCCGAAGCACTGGGCATGTCGCTGCCCGGTTGCGCGAGCATTCCGGCGGCGTACCGCGAGCGCGGGCAGATGGCCTACATGACCGGCAAACGCATCTGCGGTCTGGTCCGCGAAGACGTGCGCCCTTCGCAGATCATGACCCGCGAGGCGTTTGAAAACGCAATCGCGGTCGCCTCCGCGTTGGGCGCTTCAAGCAACTGCCCGCCGCACCTGATCGCCATCGCCCGGCACATGGGCGTCGAGTTAAGCCTCGACGACTGGCAGCGCATCGGCGAAGACGTGCCGTTGCTGGTCAATTGCATGCCGGCCGGGAAGTATCTGGGCGAAGGCTTCCACCGCGCAGGCGGCGTGCCGGCGGTGATGCACGAGCTGCAGAAGGCCGGCAAGCTGCATGAAGACTGCTATACGGTCTCCGGCAAAACCATCGGCGACATCGTGCGTAACGCCGTCGCCCACGACTCCGACGTGATTCGTCCGTACGAAGACCCGCTCAAACACCGCGCGGGCTTTATCGTGTTGAGCGGTAATTTTTTCGACAGCGCGATCATGAAGATGTCGGTGGTCGGCGAGGCGTTCCGCAAGACCTACCTGTCCGAGCCCGGCGCGGAGAACAGTTTCGAGGCGCGAGCGATCGTGTTCGAGGGCCCGGAGGACTATCACGCTCGGATCAACGATCCTTCGCTGGAAATCGACGAGCGCTGCATTCTGGTGATCCGTGGCGCTGGCACGGTCGGTTATCCCGGCAGCGCCGAAGTGGTGAACATGGCGCCGCCGTCTGCGCTGATCAAACAAGGCATCGATTCGCTGCCGTGCCTGGGCGATGGCCGGCAGAGCGGCACCTCGGCCAGCCCTTCAATCCTCAATATGTCGCCAGAAGCAGCGGTGGGCGGTGGCCTGGCGCTGCTGAAAACCAACGACCGGCTGCGCGTGGATTTGAATAACCGCAGCGTCAACGTGCTGGTCAGCGACGAGGAAATGGCCGCACGCCGCGCGCTGTTCGAGCCGAAGATGCCCCCCTCCCAAACCCCGTGGCAGGAGCTGTATCGGCAGTTGGTGGGGCAGTTGTCCACTGGCGGATGTCTGGAGCCGGCAACGCTGCATTTGCGGGTGATTGCACGCAGCGGCGAGCCGCGGCATTCGCATTGAGCAGCCGCGCGCGCTCGTGTAGGAGCGTGGCTTGTCCCGCGATCGGCGACGAAGTCGTCGCAAAACCTGTCATCTGGGTGTGGAAGGTTTCCCGAGGTAGTCAATTTACGGCTGCTTTGCAGCCGATCGCGGGACAAGCCACGCTCCTACAGGGACATCATTGTGCCGAGAGTTGCGCCATGGACGCAGAGGGTTGGACAGCACTCACAACAACGCCGGCAACCCCTTTTCCATGCCGGCAAGGCGGTTTTTCAACAGCGAATGCAGCTGTTGCACCGCCGGGGAAAACTGTTTGCGGTGCGGGCAGACCAGATTGAGCGGGGTCGGCTCGCCCGGGTAATCCGGCAGCAACAGTTCCAGCCGCCCGGCGCGCACGTCCTCGCAGACATCCAGCCACGACTTGTACGCCACGCCCTGCCCCGCCACCGCCCAGCGTCTCACCAGATCAGCGTCATCGGTGAGCAACGGGCCTGACACCGAGAACACCCGGCCACCGAGCCGCCACTTGTCATATACCCGGCCCGCCAGGGTGAACAGCAAGCACTCATGGCGCAGCAAGTCGTCGGAGACCACGGGTCGGCCCTTGCGCGCCAGATACTCGGGCGATGCCACCAGCACTCGGCGATTCCACGGCGCCAGCGCCAACGCGATGTAGTTAGCGTCTTCGATCACGCCGTAGCGAATCGCAACGTCCACCGGATCGCGAAACAGATCGGCCACTTGATCGGAGATAAACAGGCGCAGATTCAGCGCGGGGTGCTGACTGCGAAAATCCGTCAGCCAGGGCAGCAGCATGTTTCGCCCCAGATCCGAAGGCGCCGCCACTTGCAGCGTACCTTGCAGCTGAGCGCTTTCCCGCTGCAGCTTTTCCCGGCCATCCCGTAAGGCATCGAGCACCGTCTGGGCGGTCGGCAGGTACTGCTCGCCTTCAGCGGTGAGGCGCAGGCTGCGCGTCGAACGGGCAAACAGGCGGATATCCAGCTCCCGTTCGAGGCGCTTGATGGCCGCCGCGACTTGCCCCGGCAACAGATCCACCTCCCGCGCAGCATTGGAAAAGCTACCCAGCGCGGCGGTGCGGACGAAGAGGGTCAGGTCGTCGATGCGGATCATTTTCACTCCAGCCGTGAAAGTGTTGCCGGATTCTGCGGGTTTTTCTGCCCAACGAACAAGAACAAGATGGGTCCAACGTTTCAGCCACCTTTTGTCCACTGACTAGAGAGATCGCCATGAAAGCCATCGCCTTCACCCAGCACGGTCTGCCCATTGAAGACCCCAACGCGCTGCTGGACATGGACCTGCCCAAGCCAACGCCCGGCCCTCGGGATTTGCTGGTCGAAGTCAAAGCAATTTCGGTCAACCCGGTCGACACCAAAATCCGCGCCGGCTCTGCCGCCACCGAACCCAAAGTGGTCGGCTGGGACGCCGTCGGCGTCGTTCGTGAAACGGGGGGCGACGTCACGCTGTTCAAAGCCGGGGACGAAGTGTTCTACGCCGGCTCCATCGCCCGTCCGGGCAGCTACAGCGAATTCCACCTCGTCGACGAGCGCATCGTCGGGCACAAACCCAAGAGCCTCGACAACGCCCACGCCGCCGCGCTGCCGCTGACCTCGATCACCGCCTGGGAATTGCTCTTTGACCGTCTGGGCGTTAAAGAAGGCGGCGGCGAAGGTGACAGCCTGTTGATCATCGGTGCCGGTGGCGGCGTCGGGTCGATTCTGGTGCAACTGGCCCGCCAACTGACCAAACTGACCGTGATCGGTACAGCGTCCCGTCCGGAAACCCGCGAATGGGTCGAAAGCCTGGGCGCCCACCACGTCATCGATCACAGCCAGCCGCTGGTCGAGCAACTGAATCAGATCGGCGTCGGTCAGGTGAGCCATGTCGCCAGCCTGACCCACACTGATTCGTACTTCACGCAGCTGATTGAGGCCCTGAAACCGCAAGGCCAGTTAGCGCTGATCGATGACCCGAAATCCCTCGACGTCGTCCCGATGAAACGCAAGGCCCTGTCGCTGCACTGGGAACTGATGTTCACCCGCTCGCTCTACGAAACCCCGGACATGATCGCTCAGCATGAGCTGCTCAATCGCGTCGCCGACCTGATTGACCAGGGCGTGCTGAAGACCACCCTCGGTGAGCACTTCGGCGCGATCAACGCCGAAAACCTGCGCCGCGCCCACGCCGTGATCGAGAGCGGCAAGGCCAAGGGCAAGATCGTTCTCGAAGGTTTCTAACCCTGTCCATTTTTTGAAGGGCCTGCTGCGGCAGGCCGGGAGCCGTTTGTGTCCATGAAGCAGAACATGATGTTGTCAGCGCTGGCCCTGTCAGTCGCTTTGATCAGCCAGACCAGCATTGCAGCCACGACCGCCACCGCACTACCCGCCAATGCACCGGCGGAGAAAACCATCGGTCAGCTTGAGCAGATGTTCACCTTTCACGACGCCATGCCCACCGGCGTGACCGTGACGGAAACCGGGCGCATCTTCGTCAACTACCCGCATTGGGGCGACGACGTGCCGTTTACCGTGGGCGAAATCCGTGACGGCAAGGTCGTCGCCTACCCCGATGCAGCCATCAACAAAGAAGACCCAAAAGACCCGGCCAAAGGGCTGATCAGCGTGCAGAGCGTGGTCGCTGACGGTCAGGGCCGCGTCTGGCTGCTGGACACCGCCGCCCCGAATTTCGCCGCGCCAAAAGCCGGCGGCGCCAAGCTGGTGGCGGTTGATCTGGCCAGTAACAAGGTGGTCAAAACCCTGGTCTTCCCGGCCAACGTCATCCTGCCGAGCACCTACGTCAACGACATGCGTTTTGATTTCCGCGCTGGCAAGGAAGGCACGGTTTACGTGACAGATTCGTCGGTCTCCGGGCCTGGCGCGATCATCGTCATGGACATCGCCAGCGGCAAGGCGACCCGTCGTTTGAGCGGCGGTAAATCCACTTCGGACGACCCTGACTTCAAGCCGGTGGTCGAAGGCCAGGCCGCCCTGGTCACCAAAGGTCCGGATGGCAAGCCGAAAACCATGGCCGTTGCGTCTGATGGCATCGCGCTGTCCCCTGACGGCAAAACGCTGTATTTCAGCGCGCTTTCCAGCCGCCACCTGTATGCGGTGCCCACCACCATGCTGCGTGATGCCAACGTCAGCGAGGCTCAACTGAACGCAGCGGTCAAAGACCTCGGCGAAAAAGGCGCGTCCGACGGCCTGGAAGCAGACGCCAACGGCGCGGTCTACGCCGGCGACTACGAGCACAACGGCATCCGCAAACGTCTGGCGGACGGCAGCTGGCAGACCATCGTTCACGACCCTCGGGTGCTGTGGCCGGACACGTTGTCGGTGGGGCCGGACGGGTATCTGTATTTCACCGCCAACCAGCTGCAGCGCCAGGCCGGTTTCCACGATGGCAAGGACCTGCGCGAAAAGCCCTACAGCCTGCTTCGGGTGAAGATCGACGCCGCGCCTGCGCCGACGCGTTGATCGTGCAGGCATAGTCAGTCGCGCGAAAGCGCAGATCCTGTAGGAGTGAGCTTGCTCGCGAAGACGGTATTTCAGCCGCTGAAGATTGAGCCAATGTGCGGCCCCCTTCGCGAGCAAGCTCGACTCCCACACGTCCATCATCTGCGGCCAACATCCGCGAGGCTGATGCAATTCTTGTGGGAGTGATGCACTGCAAGCCGTCACCTGCGTACCCCTTCTCATTTGCCCCGATGCGTGCGCTCTGCTAGTGTCGCGCCGGTTTAACGTCTACCGGGATAGCCGCCATGGCCCGCAAGAAAGCTGCACTGGATTTCGAACAGTCCCTCACGGATTTGCAAACGCTCGTCGAGCGTCTGGAGAACGGTGAGCTGTCGCTGGAAGACTCACTGACCGCCTTCGAACAAGGCATCCGCCTGACCCGCGAGTGCCAGAGCGCACTGGCCCAGGCCGAGCAGAAGGTGCAGGTCTTGCTGGAGCGCGACGGCGAACTGGCCGAAGAGCCGTTCGACGCGGAACAGCCGGAATGATCGCGGCGTATCAGGCACTCAGCCAGGCTCGCGTAAATGCGGCGCTGGAGACGCTGTTCGATGCGCCCGCCCCTGAATTGACCCGCCTTTACGCCGCCATGCGCTACAGCGTCACCAATGGCGGCAAGCGCGTGCGCCCGCTGCTGGTCTACGCCGCCTGCGAAGCCTTGGGCGGCAACGCCGAGCACGCCAACGGCGCAGCCTGCGCCGTCGAATTGATCCACGCGTATTCGCTGGTGCACGACGACCTGCCGGCCATGGACGACGACGATTTGCGTCGCGGCCTGCCCACGACCCACAAAGCCTTCGACGAAGCCTGCGCGATTCTCGCCGGCGACGGTCTGCAGACCCTGGCCTTCAGCGTACTGAGCGATAACGCACTGACCCCACAGAACGCCGAGACCCGGCTGAAAATGGTCGCCACCCTCGCCCGTGCATCCGGCCCTGCCGGCATGGTCGGCGGACAGGCCATTGATCTCGGCTCGGTCGGACTCAAGCTCGACCAGACGGCGCTGGAATTCATGCACCGGCACAAGACCGGCGCGCTGATCGAAGCCAGCGTCAGGCTCGGCGCCCTGGCCAGCGGCAACGCAACCCAGGTCCAGCTCGATTCGCTGCAGATTTACGCTCGCGCCATCGGCCTGGCCTTTCAGGTGCAGGACGACATTCTCGACGTCGAGAGCGATACCGCCACGCTGGGCAAACGCCAGGGCGCCGATATCGCCCGGGACAAGCCGACCTACCCCGCGCTGCTGGGCCTGGAAGAAGCCAAACATTACGCACTTGAGTTGCGCGACCAGGCCCTCGTGGCCCTGCGACCGTACGACGCATCGGCCGAACCCTTGCGAGCCTTGGCGCGTTATATCGTCGAACGCCGCAACTGAGCGCAGGTCATAAAACTTACCGGGTGTCGGCAGCCTTGCTGCCGCTGCCTGATTTCGCCGGCAATCGTTGCCCCTGAACATCCCGTTGCTGCACATCGTGCGCAGCCGGCAATGCATCAGGTAAACTGCCGCCTCTTTTACTTATAACGATTCGCCTGATGCCCACGACGTTCAAAGAGATTCCCCGCGAGCGCCCGTCCACGCCCCTGCTCGACAAGGCAGTGACGCCGGACGGCCTGCGCCGCTTAGGTGAAGCAGAGCTTGAAGCCCTGGCTGACGAACTGCGCCTGGAGCTGCTCTACACCGTCGGCCAGACCGGCGGCCATTTCGGCGCCGGCCTCGGCGTCATCGAACTGACCGTGGCCTTGCACTACGTCTTCGATACCCCCGACGACCGGCTGGTCTGGGACGTCGGTCACCAAGCGTACCCGCACAAAATCCTCACGGGTCGTCGCGAACACATGTCGATCCTGCGCCAGAAAGGCGGAGTGGCGGCATTCCCGCGTCGCAGCGAGAGTGAATACGACACCTTCGGCGTCGGTCACTCCAGCACCTCCATCAGCGCCGCGCTGGGCATGGCGATCGCCTCCCGGCTGCAAGGCAGTGAGCGCAAGTCCATTGCCGTGATCGGCGACGGCGCACTGACCGCCGGCATGGCCTTCGAAGCGCTGAACCACGCCCCCGAAGTCAGCGCCGACATGCTGGTGATCCTCAACGACAACGACATGTCGATCTCGCGCAACGTTGGCGGGCTGTCGAATTATCTGGCGAAAATCCTCTCAAGCCGCACTTACACGAGCATGCGCGAAGGCAGCAAGAAAGTACTGTCGCGTCTGCCCGGCGCGTGGGAAATCGCCCGTCGTACCGAGGAATATGCCAAAGGCATGCTGGTCCCCGGCACGTTGTTCGAAGAGCTCGGCTGGAACTACATCGGTCCGATCGACGGACACGACTTGCCTATCCTGATCGCCACCCTGCGCAACATGCGTGACCTCAAGGGTCCGCAGTTCCTGCACGTGGTCACCAAGAAAGGCAAAGGCTTCGCGCCGGCCGAGGTCGATCCGATCGGCTATCACGCGATCACCAAGCTTGACCCGCTGAACGCACCTGTCGTCCCTAAAAAAGCCGGCGGCCCCAAGTATTCCGGCGTGTTCGGCCAGTGGCTGTGCGACATGGCCGAAGCGGATGAGCGTCTGGTCGGTATCACGCCGGCCATGAAAGAAGGTTCGGATCTGGTCGCGTTCAGCGAACGTTTCCCGGAGCGCTATTTCGACGTCGCCATCGCCGAGCAGCACGCGGTGACGCTGGCAGCGGGCATGGCCTGCGAAGGCGCCAAGCCGGTAGTGGCGATTTACTCTACGTTCCTGCAGCGCGGTTACGACCAGCTGATTCATGACGTCGCCGTGCAGAATCTGGACGTGCTGTTCGCCATCGACCGCGCGGGGCTGGTGGGCGAAGACGGCCCAACCCACGCCGGCAGTTTCGATCTGTCGTACCTGCGCTGCATCCCCGGCATGCTGGTCATGACGCCGAGCGATGAAAACGAGCTGCGCAAGATGCTCACCACCGGCCATCTGTTCAAAGGCCCCGCAGCCGTGCGTTACCCGCGCGGCAACGGTCCCGATGCCGTGATCGAGAGCCGTCTCGAACCGCTGGAAATCGGCAAGGGTGTGGTTCGCCGTCAAGGCAGCAAAGTCGCCATGCTGGTGTTCGGCGTGCAGTTGACCGAAGCGCTAATCGTGGCGGAGAAGCTTGATGCGACCGTGGTCGACATGCGCTTCGTCAAACCGCTGGACGAGTCACTGGTGCGCGAAATGGCCGGCAGCCACGACCTGCTCGTGACGATCGAAGAAAACGCCATCATGGGTGGCGCGGGCGCGGCGGTCAGCGAGTTCCTGGCGCGGGAGAACATTCTCAAGTCGGTCCTGCACCTGGGCCTGCCGGATGTGTACGTCGAGCACGCCAAACCAGCGCAGATGCTGGCTGAGTGCGGGCTGGATGTCGCTGGCATCGAAGCGTCGATCAACCAGCGCCTGTTGAAGATGTAGCCTCTCGCAAGCGTGACCGAGGTGCAGTCCACCCCGGTCATGCCTGCAAGTTATGCGATCAATCAAATGACCCTTTCCCGTCTTGCCCTCGCCTTCTCCCTGATCCCCGCCACGCAGGTCTTTGCCGATCAGCCTGATCGCGAACGCGCCCTGAAGCTGGACAGTGTGCTGATCAGCAGCAATCGTCAGGTCGAACAGCGGGACGCCAGCAGTGCGGCGAACACCGTGTTCACTCGCGCTGACATCGAGCGGCTGCAACCGAGTAGCGTCACTGACCTGCTGAGTCGTGTCCCCGGTGTGCAAGTGGCGCCCAGCGGCGGCCGGGGCAGTTTGCCGGGGATTTTCATTCGCGGGACCAAGGCTGCGCAGAGTCTGGTGTTGGTCGATGGCCAGCGCATTGCCAATGCCACGTCGGCGGACAGTAACCTGCAATACCTCGACGTCGAGCAGATCGAGCGCGTGGAAGTGCTGCGCGGTTCACGTTCGGTCATCTACGGCGCGGACGCCATTGGCGGGGTGATTCAGATATTCACCCGACGAGGCGCCGAGCAAGGGCTGCAAGCTCGGCTGCATACGGGTTTCGGCAATCGCGGCACGCAGCAGCAGAGCCTCGGTCTGTCGGGTGGCGACCAGCAAACGCATTTCAACCTCAGTACCAGTTTGGATGAAACGGCAGGCATCAACCGTACCGGCCCGTCCTTCGCCAGCGATGACGACCACGACGCCTACCGCAATAAATTCCTGAGCCTGAGCCTCAGCCACTGGCTCAACGACGACGTGGAAGTGGGTCTCAACGCGCTGGATAACCGGGGCAAGACCGAGTTCGACAACCCGTTCGGTCTGTTCGACCCGGTCACGTTCGACACCGTGGGTCAGCAGCAATACAGCAAGTTTGAGCTGAGCAGCCTCGGCACTTACGTCGACGCCCGCATCAACCAGACCTGGAAAACCCGTCTGGAACTGGGCCATAGCGAGAACCGCGAGAAGACGCTGGACAAGCTGAGCGACGATCACTACGTGTTCAACACCTACCGCGACTCGGTCAATTGGCAGAACGACCTGACGCTGGACGAGCGCAATAGCCTGACGCTGGGGGGCGACTGGTACGAGGACCGTGTCAACAGCAGCACGGCGTTCGAGGAGGACAGCCGCTGGAACCGAGCGGTGTTCGTTCAGCACCGTTTCAAAAGCGAGCATTTCTCCACCGAGCTGGGCCTGCGCCATGATCAGAATGAGCAGTTCGGCAGCCAGAACACCTGGAGCGGCACGGTCACCGTTCCGCTCAATGACGCCAACGACGTGCTGCTTTCCTACAGCGAAGGCTTCCGCGCGCCGACATTCAATGACCTGTATTACCCGGATTTCAGCAACGCGGATCTCAAGCCCGAGCACTCCAAAAGCTACGAGCTGCAATGGCGCAGTCGTCTGAGCGAAACCGCCCGTCTTGAGGCTTCGCTCTATCGCACCGACCTGCAGGACGCAATCGCCCTCGACAGCGACTTTCGCCCCCAGAACATCGGCTCGGCACGGATCAATGGTTTCGAAGGGTCCCTTGAGCAGCAACTGTTCGGCTGGACCGGCAAGCTTGGGGCGTCGGTCATCGACCCGCGTGACCGAGACACTGGGCACACGCTCAACCGTCGCGCTCGCCGCACCCTGAATCTCGATATTGATCGGCAGTTTGATGGGCTCGGCGTCGGCGCCAGCTGGCAGGCCGTCAGTGACAGCTACAACGACGAGGCCAACACCCAGCATGTCGGAGGTTATTCGTTGTTCGGTTTGCGCAGCAGTTGGAAGGCCAGCGACGACGTGAAGCTGGAGTTCAAGCTGGATAACGCCTTGGACAAACGTTACAGCCGCACGCTGTACAGCTTCGATGGCAGCAATTACGGCTATCGCGAAGAGGGCCGGACGTGGATGTTTGGCGTGACCTGGACGCCGACGCTGTAAATGTATAGCCGCCTGATTTAGCGATCTGGCGCGATCACGCTGCACACTTTCGCCACCGCGCCCACCATTTGCCCGCTGGCTCGTTCGAGGCCTTTGTCGGGCACGGCAAGCAGGCGGCCGGCTTTCACCGCCTTCAACTGCGACCAAGTCTTCCATCCTGGCAACAACACGGCATCACTGGCCAGAATCAGGTCCGGGTCGCGCTGCAGCACTGACTCGAGACTGACCTGAGGCGCAGGCAGTTTGAGGTCGTCAAAGACGTTGCGTGCGCCGCACACGGTCAGTGCATCGCTGATGATCTGCCCGCCGCCTACGGTATAAAGCGGCTGGTCCCACACTTGGTAAAAGACTTTCAACGGGACATCGCGTCGATACCGCTCACGCAACGCGGCCAATCGCTGACGGACATCCTTCGCTGCCTGTCGTCCACGGTCAGGGCGGCCAAGGCGCTCGCCCATCTCCTCGATCTGATCAGCCAGCTCGTTCAGCGTATGGGGCTCGGCGGTGTAGGTGGGAATGCTCAGCCGTTTCAGTTGGTCACGCTGAACCGCGCTGACGCTGCCAGGCCACAGCAGCAAAAGATCCGGCTGCAGAGTGAGCAAACCCTCGATGTCGAGCTGCCCGTATCGGCCCACCGAAGGCAGGCCCGCGACCTTCTCCGGGCGCGGGCCGCCATCGAGCACGCCGACCAACAGATCGGCGGCATCCAGTTCGATAACGATTTCGGTAAGAGAGGGGGCGAGGCTGACGACCCGCTGTGCAGCTCCGGCCTGAAAAGCGATCAGCAACAGCAGGCAGGCAATCAGTGGGCGCATCAAGCGCGTCGAACCCGCGCAAGACCACGGCGCGGGCGGCCAGCTGTCACGCCGGATCGACTTCGCTCTGATGCTCGTTGCCCATCATGTGGCCGAGCTTGCCGGCCTTGGTCGCCAGATAGAGCTTGTTGTGCGGGTTGTGGCCGGTGTGCAGCGGCACGCGCTCGGCGACGGTGATGCCCATGTCGGTCAGCGCTTTGACCTTGCGCGGATTATTGGTCATCAAACGCAGAGACTTGATGCCCAGGTGCTCAAGCATCGGCAGGCAAATGCCGTAATCGCGCTGGTCAGCGGCGAAGCCCAGGCGCTCGTTGGCTTCAACGGTGTCGGCACCGCCGTCCTGCAATTCATACGCGCGGATCTTGTTCATCAAACCAATGCCGCGGCCTTCCTGGCGCAGGTACAACAGCACGCCACGGCCTTCGGCGGCGATGGCGCGCAACGCCGCTTCAAGCTGGGAACCGCAATCGCAGCGCTGACTGAATAGCGCATCACCCGTCAGGCATTCGGAATGCACACGCCCAAGCACCGGGGCGCCATCGGATACATCGCCCAAGGTCAGCACGACATGCTCGCGACCGTTTTCCTGCTCGAGAAAGCCATTCATCTTGAAAGTGGCAAAGGGGGTAGGCAGCTTGGAAGCCGCGACAAATACGACGGGCACCGGGTGCTCCTGATCAGTATGAGGGCTGGAAATTCGCAACATTGTAACAGCAGGTTCCGACAGACGCTTAGGCTGAATTGTGAGCCAATCAGATCAACTCGTTTGATCAGTGGCTCTCGCCAGCGCGGGACTGAGCATCGCCTGAATCGAATGGATACGCATGCTTCCAGCGCGCGAAGATCGGCCGCAGCTTGCCGCTGCGCACCAGATCGCTCATCCGCACGTCAAACAGATCCCGCAGCGCATGCCCTCGGGGAGTATCCGCGAAGCCGAGATACAGAGGAATCGCAGTGAGGTAGGTCAGTCGATAGCGCTGCGGGTCGCTGGTCTGCGCGAGGATGAAGTCCATCTCCGGCTTGGCATCGATGTACAGATCCGCGCGCCCATATTCAAGCATCGGCACAATGTGGTCACGCCGGGCGACTTCGTTGAAGTGCATCACGTTGGGCAGGTAGTGCTGATACTCGTAGCCACGGACCCAGGCCAGACGATATTTGCCCAGCGTCTGTAGCGAAGGGGGCGGCTTCGACGCCAGACCCAGTGTGTAGATTTCGTCTGTGTCGTAGTGCCACTTTGAATAAAGCGCGCCCTCGACCTCACCCTTGTAGGCGGCAATCCAGGCATCGGCCTCGCCGCGCTGCACCAGCCCGACCGCGCGGGTGTAGGGCTCGATGCGCTGCTCGACCTTGACGCCAGCCGGCTCGAAGATCTCCCGCATCAGTTCCCAACCCAGCCCCGTGCCGTCGGTTTCGGTGTAGCGAATCCAGTGCTCGCTCACCAGCAGGATGTCGGAGGGTTTGTCAGACATCGGTGCAATGGTTGCAGCGCCGGCAGTCGCCCACACACTCGTCATCATCAACGCCAGACTCAGCAGCCATACCCCGCCTGAACGCCTCATGAGCGCAGCCCCTACATCACGGCCCACAACCAGACCAGCCCTTGCATCGCCAGCCATGCGAACACACCGGCCAGCACATCATCGAGCATGATGCCGACGCCCCCGTGCACGTGCTTGTCGATCCAGTGGATGGGCCAGGGCTTGAGGATGTCGAAAAAGCGGAACACCAGGAAACCCACCAGCAGCCAGACCCAGCCTTCGGGCACCAGCCACAGGGTGATCCACATGCCGACCATCTCGTCCCAGACGATGCCTTCGTGGTCGTGGACGCGCAGGTCATCGGCCACCTTGCCGCACAGCCAGAAGCCGAACAGCATGGTCAGGCCGAGCATCAGCCAATAGCCCCAGTCCGGCAGCATTTGCCACAACGGGATGAACGGCACGGCGACCATCGAGCCCCAGGTGCCGGGCGCTTTGGGCAGTGTGCCTGAGCCGAAACCGAAGGCCAGGAAATGCCACGGATTGGTCCATACCGACGGGGGAACGTTTTCCGCCGGGACCTGATTAGGATGATCTGTCACCGTGTCTCCTGAAAATGTTGATAGCCCCGAGTCAACGGGGTGACGTCCTGCCCAAGTGGGTCAATCAGCGCCACGCCGCGACCTTCGACCACTCGACCCAGAACGAAAACAGGCAAGCCGGCAGCCTGCAGTTCAGCCAGCCATGATGGCGGCAACGTGAAAGCCAGTCTGTAGTCATCGCCCCCACTGAGCGCGGCATTCAACGCAGCGTCAGGCCCGAAAAACGTCAGCAGCGCGTCAGACATCGGCACTTTCTCGCGCTCCACCAGCAAACGCACGCCCGATGCCGCTGCGATGTGTCCACAGTCGGCGAGCAGTCCGTCGGAGATGTCCAGCGCCGCGCTGGCCCTGCCGCGTAACGCAATGCCCAACTCGAACTGCGGCTGCGGCGACCAGTAATGCGCCAGCAAGGCCTGAGTGGTAGACGCCTCGGTGCTGCGCTGGTTCAACACCAACGGCAGCGCCCCGGCCGCGTCGCCCAGCGGACCGCCCACGCACAACAAATCGCCAGGCCGCGCGCCGCTTCGGGTCAAGGCCTGCCCGGTCGGGACTGTGCCGAAGACAGTAAGGGTCAGGCTCAAGGGACCGCGCGTGGTGTCGCCGCCGATCAGGCGCAGGCCGCAGCTCTGGGCAATGGTATTCAAACCACGGGCGAACGCTTCCAGCCAGTCGGCGGAAACCTGCGGCAGGGTCAGGGCAAGGGTGAATGCAAGGGGACTGGCGCCCATGGCGGCCAGGTCGCTGGCCGACACGCCGAGTGCGCGCTGGCCAAGCAAGAAAGGATCGCAGGCGTCGGGGAAATGCACCCCGGCGACCAGCGTGTCAGTGGAGATGGCGAGTTGCTCGCCAGCGGCCACCGACAACAGGGCGCAGTCGTCGCCGATCCCCAAGGCAACGCCTTCGCCGGGCTGCGCGCAGGGCGCAGCGGCAAAGTAATTGCGGATCAGCTCGAACTCGCCCATGGCGGAGACGCTCAGGTTCTGGAGAAACCCAGAAGCCTCAGCGCTTGTGCGCCTTCACTTCGACTTCGCGCAGACGCGGAGCCAGCTTGTCGAGCACGCCGTTGACGAACTTGTGGCCGTCGGTCGAACCGTAGACTTTCGCCAGCTCGATGCCTTCGTTGATGACCACACGGTACGGCACGTCGATGCGCTCCAGCAGCTCCCAGGTCGACAGACGCAGGACAGCGAGTTCAACGGGGTCCAGCTCTTCGATGGTCAGGTCCAGACAAGGCGCCAGCGCCGCGTCGATCTTGTCCTGATTGGCCGGGACACCGTGCAGGATGTCGTGGAAATAGCTCGCATCGACGGAGGTGAAGTCGTTGTCGACGCGGAATTGGGCTTCGATTTCGTTCAACGACTGACCAGCCATGTGGCGCTGGTAGAGGGCTTGCATCGCCATCTGGCGAGCTGCGCGGCGCTTTTCGCTTTTGGAGGGCTTGCCGGCGTCTGCCGCACGTGGATCACGCGGGTTGAACTGATCGCTTTCGTCGTTAATCACTTGGCCTCCAACTGCGCCAACAGGCTGACCATCTCAATGGCGGACAGCGCAGCTTCGGCGCCTTTGTTACCGGCCTTGGTGCCGGAACGCTCGATCGCCTGCTCGATGGAATCAACGGTCAGGACGCCGAAGGCGACCGGCACGCCAAACTCCATGGACACTTGGGACAGGCCCTTGGTGCATTCGCCAGCAACGTATTCGAAGTGCGGGGTGCCGCCACGAATGACGGCGCCGAGCGCGATGATGGCAGCAAATTCGCTGCGTTGAGCGACCTTCTGCACCACCAGCGGGATTTCGAACGCGCCCGGTGCGCGGATGATGGTGATGTCGCTTTCGCTCACGCCATGGCGAACCAGGGCATCAACGGCACCGCTGACGAGGCTTTCGACGACGAAGCTGTTGAAGCGGCCAACCACCAGGGCATAGCGACCTTGGGGGGCGATGAAGGTACCTTCGATGGTCTTCAGGGTCATTCGGCTGAGTCTCGTGTTCTCGTATTAAAGAGCATGAAAGCGCGCATAGGGCGCGCGCTTTCAGGGATTTTAGGCCACGAATCGGGCGACTGCCGGGACAAAAACCACCAACGGCTGAATGCTGTCGGGGCCTGTCACCTGCCGGCCTTTATTCGGAGGGCACGTATTCTACAACTTCCAGATCGAAACCGGATATCGCATTGAACTTCATTGGTGAACTCATCAGGCGCATTTTGCGCACGCCGAGGTCACGAAGGATCTGCGAACCGGCACCGACGGTGCTGTAAGTGGTCGGCGTCTTGATCGGTGTGCCGCCGGCGGTTTCACGCACATGGGCCAGAACCGTGTCGCCATCGAGCGGGTGACCGAGCAGCAGCACCACGCCGCTGCCAGCCTCGGCCACAGTCTTCATGGCAGCGCGCAGGCTCCAGCGGCCGGGCTGTCTGACCATCAACAGGTCGCGCAGCGGGTCCATGTTGTGCACGCGAACCAACGTGGCTTCTTCTGCGCAGATCTTGCCCAGCGTCAGCGCCAGGTGGACGTCGCCTTCAACGGAATCGCGGTAGGTCACCAGATTGAAATGGCCCAGTTCGCTGTCGAGGGGCTGTTCGGCAATCCGCTGAACGGTACGTTCGTGGATCATCCGGTAATGGATCAGGTCGGCGATGGTGCCGATCTTGATGTTGTGCTCGGCTGCGAAAGCTTCCAGCTCCGTGCGACGGGACATGGTGCCGTCGTCGTTCATGACTTCACAGATCACGCCGGTCGGCTCAAAACCGGCCATCCGCGCCAGATCACAGGCTGCTTCGGTATGGCCTGCGCGGGACAGTGTGCCGCCGGCCTGGGCCATCAACGGGAAGATGTGGCCAGGGCTGACGATGTCTTCGGCTCTGGCCTCTTTGGCCGCAGCCGCCTGAACGGTGCGCGCGCGGTCGGCGGCGGAGATCCCGGTGGTGACGCCTTCGGCGGCTTCGATGGACACGGTGAACTTGGTGCCGAAGCCCGAGCCGTTGCGCGGTGCCATCAACGGCAGTTTCAGGGTTTCGCAGCGCTCGCGGGTCATCGGCATGCAGATCAGGCCACGGGCATAACGCGCCATGAAGTTGATGTGCTCGGCCTTGACGCACTCGGAGGCCATGATCAGATCGCCTTCGTTCTCGCGGTCTTCGTCATCCATGAGGATGACCATCTTGCCTTGGCGAATGTCTTCAACCAGTTCTTCGATGCTGTTGAGCGCCACGCGGCACCCCCTTCG
Organism: Pseudomonas sp. AK106; assembly: GCF_053903055.1. Lineage (NCBI taxonomy): Bacteria > Pseudomonadati > Pseudomonadota > Gammaproteobacteria > Pseudomonadales > Pseudomonadaceae > Pseudomonas > Pseudomonas sp. AK106. The sequence goes on along the minus strand of NZ_CP096426.1, from coordinate 573,748 downwards.
ATTCAGGATTTGAGGTAGCCGTTGGCGGCCAGAAAGCTTTCAGAAATGTTGCCGCCCTGGGCCGGCGTCGGGTCGGCCGCTTTGTCACCGAGCAGCAAACGCTCGAGGTAACGCGCCAGCAGGTCGACTTCCAGATTGATCTTACGGCCCGCGCGGTAGTCGCCCATGATGGTTTCGGCGAGGGTGTGCGGGACGATGGTCAGCTCGAACTCGGCGCCATTGACTGCGTTAACGGTCAGGCTGGTGCCGTCGACGGTGATCGAGCCTTTGTGGGAGATGTACTTGGCCAGCTCGCGGGGGGCGCGCAGGCGGAACTGGATCGCACGGGCGTTTTCTTCCCGGGACAGCACCTCGCCGACGCCGTCGACGTGGCCGCTGACCAGATGGCCACCCAGGCGCGTGGTCGGGGTCAGGGCTTTTTCCAGATTGACCCGGCTGCCCGTTTTCAGATCGACGAACGCAGTGACGTTCAAGGTTTCGCGGCTGACGTCGGCCCAGAAGCCGTCGCCTGGCAATTCAACGGCGGTCAGGCAGACCCCGTTGACCGCGATGCTGTCGCCCAGCTTGACGTCGGAGAGGTCGAGCTTGCCGGTCTCTACGTAGACGCGGACGTCGCCGCCTTTCGGAGTGATGGCGCGGATGCTGCCGATGGATTCGATGATGCCGGTAAACATGGGTGCTCCTGGAAAACAGGGCCAGCGCTGAACGCGAAAGCCGGAATTATACGCCGGGGTGCGACGCGGGTATCGCAATGACTCGCCAGTCATTGCCGACTGCACGCATTTCAACAATCTTGAGCTCGAGCGCTTCGCTCATCTGCGCCAGCGGCAGGTCCAGCAATGGCCGCGCCGACGAGCCCATGAACTTGCCCGCCACGAAGATCTGGTATTCATCCGCCAGACCGAGCCGGGTAAACGCGCCAGCGAGCTTGGGTCCGGCCTCGACCAGCACGTCGTTGACGCCGCGGGCGGCCAGTTCGACCAACAGTTTGCGCAGATCGACGTGCCCGCCACTGCTCGGCAGCGCCAGCATGTCGTGACCTTCGTCGTGGTAACGCTCGCGGGCCGAGGCAGCCGCGCAGGTCACCACCAGCGCATTGCCCGCTTTAAAGAAAGGCGCATCGAGGGGCACCCGCAAGCGCCCGTCGATCAACACGCGCAACGGCGGTCGGGTCGCGGCCAATGCGGTGAGCTCGGCGTTCAGGCCCAACTCGTCAGGCCGCACGGTGAGTCGTGCGTTATCGGCCAGCACGGTATCCGCGCCGGTCAGCACCACACTCGACTGCGCTCGCAGGCGCTGCACAGCCGAGCGCGCTTCGGGGCCGGTGATCCACTGGCTTTCACCGCTGGCCATGGCCGTGCGTCCGTCGAGGCTCATCGCCAGCTTGACCCGCACGTAGGGCAGGCCGTGTTCCATGCGCTTGAGAAACCCTTTGTTCAGCCCCCGCGCTTCGCTTTCGAGCACGCCGCTCTGCACCGCAATACCCGCGCTAATCAGGCGCAACAGGCCACGGCCGGCCACGTCGGGATTAGGGTCTTGCATCGCGGCGACCACGCGCGCCACACCGGCGTTGACCAGCGCGTCGGCGCACGGCGGGGTGCGGCCGTGATGACTGCAGGGTTCGAGGGTGACGTAAGCGGTCGCGTCCTTTGCCTTGTCGCCCGCCTGGCGCAGGGCATGCACCTCGGCGTGGGGTTCACCGGCGCGGACGTGCCAGCCTTCGCCGACGATGGCGCCATCACGGACGATCACGCAGCCGACACGCGGGTTGGGGTGCGTCGAGTAGACGCCCTTGCGCGCCAGTTCCAGCGCCCGCGCCATATAGGCTGCGTCGAGCACGCTTTGCTCTGTGGAGGTCATGCTCACTCTTTAACCGGCTCGCGAGCCAGTCGGTCGATTTCTTCGCGGAATTCGTTGAGGTCCTGAAACCGCCGATAAACAGAAGCAAAGCGGATGTAGGCCACCTCATCGAGCTTTTGCAATTCGCCCATCACCAGCTCACCGACGATCAGCGATTTGACCTCGCGCTCGCCGGTCGCGCGCAGCTTGCTTTTGATGTGGGCCAGGGCCGCTTCCAGACGTTCGACACTGACCGGGCGCTTTTCCAGCGCGCGCTGCATGCCGGCGCGCAGCTTCTCTTCGTCGAAGGGCTGACGGCTGCCGTCCTGCTTGATCAGCCGGGGCAGAACCAGTTCAGCGGTTTCGAATGTGGTGAAGCGTTCTTCGCAGGCGACGCATTCACGGCGGCGGCGAACCTGATCGCCTTCAGCAACAAGGCGCGAGTCAATGACTTTGGTGTCGTTGGCACCGCAAAAGGGACAGTGCATGGTGGCAGGCAACAAAAAAAGGGAGGGCCATGGTAGCGCATCTCGCTGGCAAGACAAGTGCGAGGCTTTGAGGTATATAGACGCGCATTCAGTGCGGTGAAACCCGCCGCACTCAGCGATACTGCGCTATCCCGTGCGTATCCCGCCCGCATTCGCCCGCATTCTGCTTTTTCTGGAGCTGTTCATGACGCTACGTACGCTTGCTGTAATCAGCCTTGTGGGCCTGCTCGCTGCCTGCAGCACGGCCGAGGCGCCGAAACCTGCCGCCCCCGCCAAGCCTGCCCCCAACGCCATTACGCTGCCGGAAGGGCAAGGTCCGCTGCAGCCCTTCCAGCGCGAACTGAGCGGCCAGTTGCTGGGCGTGCCGGCCGGCGCAGAGGTCGAACTGGCGTTGCTGGTCATTGACGATCGCAACCGCCCGCAAAAGCTGCTGACTAGCACCAAACTGGTGGGAAACAACCAGTCGCTGCCGTTCCAGTTGCGCTTCAATCCCGAAGCCTTCCCGGTGGGCGCGCGCGTGGAGCTGCGTGGTCGCGCCAGCAAGTCGGGCCAGCTGATTCTGCATCTGCCGTCCGTGCTGATCACTCAACCCACCACTCAGGCGCTGGGTCAGTTGCAATTCGCTCCCGCGCCGTGACCGCTCCGCTTCACCTGCAAGCCGCATTGAGCGAGCTGCTGGGCGATGCGCAACTGGTGGCCGAAGCGCTACCGGGCACGGACCTGAGGTTGTGGCTGATCGACGCGAACAATATGGATCGCGCGTTCAGCCCCGAAGAAACCCGGCGCATTCTTGAAGACCCGCCCTACTGGAGTTTCTGTTGGGCCAGTGGCCTGGCGCTGGCGCGCTTTATTGCCGAGCAGCCGCAGTGGGTCGCGGGCAAGCGGGTGCTGGATTTCGGCGCAGGCTCGGGCGTCGCAGGCATTGCGGCGATGAAAGCCGGCGCCCTTGAAGTGGTTGCGTGCGATCTCGATCCGCAGGCCATCGAGGCCTGTCGGGCCAACGCCGAGCTGAACGGCGTGACGCTTGAGTATTCGGGCGACTTCTTCGCCGAGGAAGATCGCTTCGACCTGATCCTGGTGGCGGACGTGCTGTACGACCGCGCCAACCTTCCGCTGCTGGATCAGTTTCTCAGTCGGGGGAAACAAGCGTTGGTGGCTGATTCCCGGGTGCGGGATTTCCAGCATCCTCTGTATCGGCGGCTGGGCATTCTTGAGGCGCTGACGCTGCCCGATCTGGCCGAACCGTGGGAGTTTCGCAGGGTGAGTCTTTACCATGCGGTCAGGTCATGACTCGCTTAGCGCCTGCAATTTAGCGACAGGCATCAACCGCGCTTCCGACAATCCCCCCAGCCCTTTATAGTTCGCGCCATCAAGCCTTCTTTCGAGACCCGCGATGAGCCAGGACACGCCGTACATCTTCGATGCCACCACCGCCACTTTCGATCAGATGGTCATCGAGAATTCCTTTCACAAACCCGTGCTGGTGGATTTCTGGGCCGAGTGGTGTGCGCCGTGCAAGGTGCTGATGCCGCTGCTGCAGCAGATTGCCGAGAGTTATCAGGGCGAATTGCTGCTGGCCAAGGTCGACTGCGACGCTGAACAGGACATCGTGGCGCGCTTCGGCATTCGCAGCCTGCCTACTGTGGTGCTGTTCAAGGACGGCCAACCGGTGGATGGGTTCTCCGGCGCCCAGCCTGAATCGCAAATCCGCGCGCTGCTTGAGCCCCATGTGCAGATGCCGCCGCCAGCCGCCGCCGACCCGCTGAAAACCGCGCAGGCGATGTTCGCCGAGAGCCATTTCGCCGAAGCCGAAGCGGTCCTGCAGACCATCCTCGCCGAGGACAACACCAATGCTGCGGCCCTGATTCTGTACGCGCGTTGCCTGGCCGAACGCGGCGAGCTCACGGAAGCCCGCACGGTGCTGGACGCGGTGAAAGGCGATGAGCACAAAGCCGCGCTGGCCGGAGCGAAGGCGCAATTGACGTTTCTGGCCGAAGCCGCCGCGGTGCCTGACGCCGCTGAGCTGAAATCGCGCCTGGCGCAGAACCCGCAGGACGATGAAGCCGCGCACCAGTTGGCGATCCAGCAATTGTCCCGTCAGCAATACGAAGCCGCGTTGGAGGGACTGCTCAAGCTGTTCGTCCGGAACCGCAGCTACAACGAAGGCCAGCCGCACAAGACGCTGCTGCAGGTGTTCGACTTGCTGGGGAACGATCATCCGCTGGTGACTACCTATCGTCGTCGGTTGTTTGCGGCGCTTTACTAGCCTTCCCGGCTGAAGCTCGTCCTACATTGACGGGCCGAGCCAGTCCCACAGATCTACGCGGTCCTATGGGGGTCCTGCAGGCTGTGTATCACTCAACCCAGTGATACACCGGCGTGTCGCCCTGGCTTTCCACTTTCACGTTGGCGCTGTGACGCATGCGCACCATCAGGCGTTTGCCCGCAGCGGTGCTGCCCGACAGACCTTCCAGCTGACCGAGCAGATCCGGCCCGTTCAGGTGACCTGCCTTGCGCAACAGCGCCTGAGCGATATCCCAGACAGCATCGTTGCGGCTGGCGACAGGTTTGACCGGCGTATCAGTGGGCGCAGACGCTTCCCGCACCTGCGTGCCCAACTGAACACCCAGCCGAGCCCAATCGGCGTCGTCCATTTCCACAGTCAGATCCACCGGCAGATCGCCGACGGTTCCACGGATTCGCAGCATGGGGTGTGTCCTCTGATAGGGCGGACCGGCATGGTCCCACAGGAATTGGCGACCTGCACGTGATCCCTGAACCCTCCGCGACGCACCTCCATAAGCGCTGCCTGAAAAAGTTAAGAAACGGCGCCACACATTGTTATAAGATTACATAACACATTTCAGACTCGCTTCCGGAGCTTTCCCCCATGCGTCGTTTGCTACTCGCCCTGCCCTTCGCCCTGCTGCCCCTCGCCGTCGCCTTCGCGGCCGATGAACATGACCACGATCATGAGCACGGCAGTCTCGGCGCGCACGTCCACGGTGTCGCGCGGCTGGATATGGCGCTGGACGGCCGCACGCTGGAACTGGAATTCGACACCCCGGCCATGAATATCGTCGGCTTTGAGCACCCGGCAACCACCGACGCAGACAAAATGACCCTGGCCCTGGCCAAGGAAACCCTGCTCAAGCCCCACGCGCTGTTCAGTCTTCCGGAAGCGGCCGGCTGCACCGCCACCAGACAACGGGTGGAAAGCACGCTGTTCGGCGACAAGGATGACGACGATCACGACCACGCCGATGGCGACGCCGCCGAACACGAGCACAGCGAAATTCATGGCCACTATCAATTCACCTGCAGCGCGCCAAATGTGTTCAACAAGCTCGATCTGACCCAACTGTTCAAAAGCTTCCCGGCCACTCAGACCATTCAGGTGCAGTTGGTGACACCGAAACGCCAAATGGGCGCCGAAGTGCGTCCGAGCAATCCGGCGATCAAGTTTTAACCAACGCCGCTCCATCAGCGACCGGGCTTCCCGGTCGATCACTTTTCAGACGCACGTGTGGCCATGACTCAAGCGCTCATTGAATTGTCCGAACTCGGCTTCAGCTGGCCGGGGCATCCGCAACTGCTGGACATTCCGGCGTTTCGCCTTGATGCCGGCGAAACCCTGTTCCTCAAAGGCCCCAGCGGCAGCGGCAAAACCACACTGCTGGGTCTACTGGGCGGTGTGCAGCGCCCGAGTCGCGGCAGCGTTCGCCTGCTCGGTCAAGAGCTGACACAGCTCTCGGCCGGAGCGCGGGACCGCTTTCGTGTCGATCACACGGGCTACATTTTCCAGCAGTTCAACCTGCTGCCGTTTTTGTCAGTGCGCGAGAACGTCGAGCTGCCCTGCCGCTTTTCCACATTACGCACCCAGCGGGCGACCCAGCGCCACGGCAGCGTCGACAAAGCGGCTGAAACCCTGCTCGCTCACCTCGGCTTGAAAGACTCTGAAATGCTGGGCCGCCGCGCCGACTCGCTGTCCATCGGTCAGCAGCAGCGCGTCGCTGCCGCACGCGCCCTGATCGGCCAGCCGGAACTGGTCATCGCCGACGAGCCCACCTCGGCGCTGGATGCCGACGCCCGCGAAGCCTTCATTCAGCTGCTGTTCGCCGAATGCCGCGAGGCCGGTGCCAGCCTGTTGTTCGTCAGCCATGATCAGAGCCTGGCGCCGCTGTTCGACCGCAACCTGTCGCTGGCCGAACTCAATCGCGCCGCCGTCGCTGCAGAGGTTTGAGATGTATCTTCTTCGTCTGGCGCTGGCCAGCCTCGCCAACCGCCGCTTCACTGCATTCCTCACCGCGTTCGCCATTGCCCTCTCCGTCTGCCTGCTGCTGGCGGTCGAACGGGTGCGCACCGAAGCGCGCGCGAGTTTCGCCAGCACCATCAGCGGCACAGACCTGATCGTCGGCGCGCGCTCGGGCTCGGTCAACCTGCTGCTCTACTCGGTGTTCCGCATCGGCAACGCCACCAACAACATTCGCTGGGACAGCTTCGAGCACTTCGCCAACAGCAAGCAGGTGAAGTGGGCGATCCCGATTTCCCTGGGTGACAGCCATCGCGGCTATCGGGTGATGGGCACCAATGAATCGTATTTCGAGCACTACCAGTACGGTCGTCAGCAGCATCTCGAAATGGCCGACGGCCGGCCGTTTGCCACCGACCCGTTTGAAGTGGTGCTCGGCGCGGAAGTGGCGGACGCGCTGCATTACAAGCTCGGCGACAAGCTGGTGCTGGCCCACGGCGTCGCGACGGTGAGTCTGGTCAAGCATGACGACAAGCCGTTCACCGTCGTCGGCATCCTCAAACGCACCGGCACGCCGGTGGACCGCACGCTGCACATCAGCCTGGGCGGTATGGAAGCGATTCACATCGACTGGCACAACGGCGTGCCGGCACAAGGCGCCGGTCGGATCAGTGCCGACCAGGCGCGCAATATGGACCTCACGCCCACGGCCATCACTGCCTTCATGCTCGGGCTGAACAGCAAGATCGCGACCTTTGCCGTGCAGCGCGAGATCAACGAGTTCCGCGGCGAACCGATGCTGGCGATTCTGCCGGGGGTGGCGCTGCAGGAGCTGTGGAGCCTGATGGGCACCGCTGAAAAAGCGCTGTTCGTGATCTCGTTGTTCGTTGTCTTGACCGGGCTGATCGGCATGCTGACGGCGATTCTCACCAGCCTCAACGAGCGGCGCCGCGAGATGGCGATTCTGCGTTCGGTGGGCGCGCGGCCTTGGCATATCGCCAGTCTGCTGGTGCTGGAAGCCTTTGCCCTGGCGCTGGCAGGCTTGGTCTGCGGCCTGGCGCTGCTTTACATCGGCATTGCCTCCGCGCAGGGTTACGTGCAGGCCAATTACGGTTTGTATCTGCCGCTGTCCCTGCCCAGCGCCTACGAGTGGACGCTGCTGGCAGGCATTCTCGGCGCTGCCGTGTTAATGGGCACCGTGCCCGCGTGGCGAGCCTATCGCCAGTCGCTGGCAGACGGGTTGTCGATTCGTTTATGAGGTCGTTGTGATGCGGATCGGTTGGATGCTGTTAATGCTCGTCGTGACGCCGTTGTGGGCGCAGGACCTGCGCGTGCTGACGTGGCAGGAAATGATCCCGCCTGACGCGCCGCCGGTGAAGCTGATCACCGCGCCCATTCACAACCTGTCGAGCATGGCGGACACCCTGTCAGTCGAGTCGGCGCCCGCCGCCCATCAACTGGCGCCCCATGCGCCGGTGGTCAAATCGCTCGATGGCCAGCGAGTGCGGCTGCCGGGGTATATCGTGCCGCTGGAAGTCAGCGAGGAAGGCCGGGTGACAGAGTTTCTCCTGGTACCGTATTTCGGCGCCTGCATTCACGTGCCCCCACCGCCGCCGAATCAGATCGTCCATGTGACCAGCGAACTGGGCGTCAAGGTGGACGAGCTGTACCAACCCTACTGGATCGAAGGTCCGATGCAGGTCAAATCCTCGACCAGCGAATTGGCCGACGCGGGTTACCAGATGGAAGCGGACAAGATTCTGGTGTACGAAATGCCGGATGAGCAGTGAGTGGCCGTTAACAGGCACACCCTAATCGAGTTTTCATTGAGCCAGGTCAAAAACCGCGACCTAGACGCTTCGTAACATACGGCATACCTTTTTTATGCCCTTACGGAGCCCCCATGCACAAGTACCTGCTCAGCGCGCCCCTGCTCGCGCTTGCACTCGGTGTCCCCCTCGCTGCTCACGCTCACCAGGCCGGTGACTTCATCATTCGCGCCGGTGCTGCCACAACGGCGCCCAATGAAGAGAGCGGCAACCTCAAGCTGGACGGCACCAAAGTCCCGGGGACCAAAGCGACACTGGACAGCGACACCCAACTGGGCCTGGCCTTCGCCTACATGCTCACCGACCACGTGGGCCTTGAGTTGCTGGCGGCAACGCCTTTCCAGCACACCGTTGCGGTCAAGGGCCTGGGCCCGGGTCTGGATGGCAAGCTGGCGGACGTGAAGCAGCTGCCGCCGACCCTGTCGCTGCAGTACTACCCGATGGATGCGACGTCGAAATTCCAGCCCTATGCCGGTGTCGGCGTGAACTACACCTGGTTCTACGATGAAAACCTGAGCAGCGAACGCAAAGGCCAGGGCATGAACAACCTGCACATCAAGAATTCGTGGGGCTGGGCCGGTCAGATCGGCGCGGACTACATGCTGACGGACAAGATCATGCTCAACGCCGCCGTCTGGTACGTGGACATCGACACCCAAGCGACGCTGGACGGCCCGTCGGCGCTGGGCGTCGGCCGGACCAAAGTGAACGTGGACGTCGATCCGTGGGTGTACATGGTTGGCGTGGGCTACAAGTTCTAAGCGCTTGCGCCCCAACGAACAGGCATAAAAAAGGCACCTCATCGGTGCCTTTTTGCTGCGCGGGTTTCAGCGCCCCAGCAGTCGCGCCAGCCCGACCTTCAGCGGCGTGGGCTCTGGCACTTTGAAGCGCTCAAGCAGACGCTGATTGCTCGCCCGGGAATGCTTGATGTCACCCGAACGCGCCGGCAGGTAGCTTACCGCTGGCAGGTTCCCCACCACCTCGGCAAGGGCGGCCAGCAGCTCATTCAGCGAAGTCGTCGCGTTCAGGCCGACATTGACCGCGCCCTCTGCCACGGTCGGCATTTCGATTCCCTGTACCACAAGGTCAACCAGGTCCTCGACGTAGAAGAAGTCGCGGGTCTGCTCGCCATCACCGAAAACGGCAATCGGCAGGCCGTTTACCGCACGCTCTGCGAAGATGCTGATCACGCCGGAGTACGGCGATGAAGGGTCTTGGCGCGGGCCGAAGATGTTGAAGAAGCGGAACACGACAGGCTCCAAACCATGCTGACGGCGATAGAAATCGAAGTAGTGCTCACCGGCCAGTTTGTCCGACGCATAGGGCGTCAGCGGTGCTTTCGGGGTGTCTTCGGTGATGGCCTCGCCTTCACCGTTGTTGCCGTACACCGCAGCGCTGGAAGCAAACACCACGCGTTTGATACCGGCCTGGCGCATCGCTTCGCAGACATTCAGCGTGCCGATGAAATTGCTCTGGTGCGTCTTCACCGGATCATCCACCGAGGCCTGCACCGACGCGACGGCAGCCAGGTGCGCCACGGCCTGGCAACCTACCGCCGCTCGGGCCACCAGCGCGGCATCGGCCACATCACCTTCGATCAGCTCAACACGCGGGTTGTCCAGCGGCAGGTTGCTGGGCTTGCCGGTGGACAGGTCGTCGAGAATACGCACGGCATAGCCTTTGGCGAGCAGCGCGTCCGTCAGGTGCGAACCGATGAAACCGGCGCCGCCGGTGATGAGGACAGGAGCATCAGACATGGCGGTAATAGCGGTCCAGTAGGTTGGGCAGGCCGGCACGCCAGGCGCGTGGCTTGATACCGAAAGTGTGGAGAATTTTCTTGCAGGCGAGCACGGCGTTCTGCGGCTCCTCGCTGGCGTCCGGACGTGCGGCGTGGGCCTGCGCGGTAGGTACCTCGATCGCCAGCGGGCGCAGCAGACGGGCTTCGGTCAACACGGCCTGACCGAACGCCAGTGGCGTGGTCGCTTCGTGGCCGGCGTAGTGATAAGTACCCCACAGCGGCGCGGCGCAATCGAGCTGTTTGAGCACCGAAATGATCACCCTCGCGGCATCGTCGACCGGCGTCGGATTGCCACGACGGTCGTCTGCCAGCAGCAATTCACCAGGGGATTCGGCGCGGCTGAGAAAGCGCCCCAGTACACCTTCGGCGCTGTCGTCGAGCAGCCAGCCAAAACGCAGCAGCACATGCTGCGGACAGGTTGCCCGCACGCTTTGCTCGATGCGCCACAGGGCCTGCCCACGGGAACCCAGCGGCACGGGCTCGTCTTTTTCGCTGTAAGCCGTCGCCCGCGAACCGTCGAAAACGCGGTAGCTGGAGGGTTGAACAAGGACGATGTTGTGGTGCTGGCACAGTTCAGCGAGACGCTCCACAGAGCGTTCCTGATTATCCAGCCTGTCAGCGCTTACCCGATCCGCCTGAAACCAGTCGAAGTAGTAAGCGAGATTGATCAAGGCATCCGGGCGGGTGTCATCGAGCAGTTGCGTCAGGCTTGCCGCATCCCAACCGTCTTGCGGTGGGCGCGGCGCGAGGAATCCAATGTTCTCCTCGGCACCTAGACGAATCAACGCCTGCCCGAGGGCATTCCCGCCGCCCAATAGCATAAGGCGCATTCGCATAGAGTCAGCAGGCTCAGTCTTCAGGTCGATTAAAATTAGGTGAAAAACGTCCGCAAACATAACACGTCGACGGGCAAGTCCCAACAGCCTCGGGCGCGCGGGACTGCGTGAAGCTGTTGAGGCGCGCCGCCGATCACTTGGCCCGGTATCTGCCTCTTGCATCCGCCTGTCTGCGCCCGCATTAATTAGCGATGAACCTTCCCCAGACACCCGACCCGGTGCTCGACGCCTTTCACCCGGCGGTCAGCGCGTGGTTTCGCTCGACATTCCCGGCCATTACCGCGGCCCAGGCCCAGGCGTGGCCGCTGATCAAACGCCGCGAGTCCACGCTGATTGCCGCGCCCACCGGATCCGGGAAAACCCTGACCGCGTTTCTGGCGGTCATCGATGATCTGGTGCATCAGGGGCTGGAGCGGGGTGGCGAGCTGCCGAACGAGACCTTCGTGGTGTACGTTTCGCCCCTGAAAGCGCTGTCCAACGACATCCAGATCAATCTGCAAAACCCGCTGGCGGGCATCACCGATCAGCTGATTCAGCAAGGTCTGCCCGGGCTGCGCATCACCACTGCCGTGCGCACCGGTGACACGCCGCAGAAAGAACGCACCGCGATGCGTAAAACCGCGCCGAACATTTTGGTGACGACGCCGGAATCGCTCTACGTGCTGCTGGGGTCCGACTCCGGTCGGCGCATGCTCGCGAGCACTCAGACCGTCATCGTCGATGAGATTCACGCGATCGCGGCCGGCAAGCGCGGCAGTCATCTCGCCCTGACACTGGAGCGTTTACAGGCGCTGTGTGCAAAACCGCTGCTGCGCATCGGGCTGTCGGCGACGCAAAAACCTATCGAGCGGGTGTCGCGCTTTCTGGTGGGCAGCGACCCGGTCAGCCGGCCGTGCGCCATCGTCGACATCGGCCACGCGCGCCCCCGGGATCTGGCTATCGAAGTGCCGCCTGTGGCCCTGAGCGCCGTGATGTCCAGCGACGTCTGGCAACTGGTCTACGACCGGCTCGCGGTGCTGGCGCGTGAACATCGCACCACGCTGATTTTCGTCAACACCCGGCGCCTGGCCGAGCGCATGGCGCGGCATTTGAGCGAGCGACTGGGCAACGAGGCCGTTGCCGCCCACCACGGCAGCATGGCCAAGGAACAGCGGCTCGACGCCGAGCAGCGCCTCAAGCGCGGTGATCTGCAAGTGCTGATTGCCACCGCTTCGCTGGAGTTGGGGATTGATATCGGTGACGTCGATCTGGTCTGCCAGATCAGCTCGCCCCGCTCCATCGCGTCCTTTTTGCAGCGCGTCGGCCGCTCCGGTCACCACGTTGGCGGCACACCCAAGGGGCGGCTGTTCGCGGTTTCCCGGGATGATCTGATCGAGTGCGCGGCGCTGCTGGATTGCGTGCGTCGCGGCGAGCTCGACACGCTGGTCATTCCCAAGGCGCCGCTGGATGTGCTGGCGCAGCAGATCATCGCCGAGGTCAGCTGTCAGGAATGGCAGGAGCAGGACCTGTTGGCGCTGTTCCGCAAGGCTTCGCCCTACGCCGACGTCGATGAAGGCCATTATCAGGCGCTGCTGAGCATGCTCGCCGAAGGCTACAGCGGGCGTCAGGGCGTGCGCGCGGCGTACCTGCATCGCGACGCGCTGACCCGCACGTTGCGTGGCCGGCGCGGCAGCAAACTCACGGCGGTCACCAGTGGCGGCACGATTCCGGACAACGCCGATTACAGCGTCGTCCTCGAACCCCAGGCGCTGAACATCGGTACCGTCAACGAAGACTTCGCCGTGGAGAGCGCCGCGGGGGACATCTTCCAGCTGGGCAACACGTCCTACCGGATTCTGCGGATCGAGTCCGGCCGCGTGCGGGTCGAGGACGCCCACGGCATGCCGCCGAACATTCCGTTCTGGATGGGTGAAGCGCCCGGGCGCAGCGACGAGTTGTCGTTCGCCGTCGCCCGCTTGCAGGCCGACATCGACGAGCAGCTCAGCGCCCACCCCGGCAATCTTCAGGCCTGCACGGACTGGCTGGTAAAAAGCCTGGGCCTGGACCTCGCCAGCGCCGAGCAGATCATTGAATACCTCGCCCGCGCGCACTCGGCCCTGGGCGCGCTGCCGTCACAGGACACGCTGGTCATCGAGCGCTTTTTCGATCAGTCCGGCGGCACGCAACTGGTGATTCATTCCCCGTTCGGCAGCCGGGTCAATCGCGCGTGGGGGCTGGCGCTGCGCAAGCGCTTCTGCCGCACCTTCAACTTCGAGCTGCAAGCCGCCGCCAGCGAGGACGCCATCGTGCTGTCGCTGTCCACGGCGCACAGCTTTGCGCTTGACGAAGTCTGGCGTTATCTCAACGCCGCCACCGCCGAGCATTTACTGATTCAGGCGGTGCTGGATGCGCCGCTGTTCGGCGTGCGCTGGCGCTGGAACGCCGGGGTCGCCCTGGCCCTGCCGCGTTACACCGGGGGGCGAAAAGTGGCGCCTCAGTTGCAGCGGATCAAGAGCGATGACCTGATCGCCACGGTGTTTCCGGACCAGATCGCCTGTCTGGAAAATCTGGTGGGCGAGCGGGATGTGCCGGAGCATCCGCTGATTGAGCAGACCCTGGACGACTGCTTGCATGAAGCCATGGACGCCGAAAGCTGGCTGAAATTGCTGCGGCGCATGGAGAACGGCGAAGTGCGTCTGGTCAGTCGCGATCTGCCTGCGCCCTCGCCGCTGGCGGCGGAAATCCTCAACGCCAAGCCGTATGCGTTTCTCGACAACGCGCCGCTGGAAGAACGTCGCACCCAGGCGGTGCTCAATCGGCGCTGGAGCGACCCGGAATCCACCGACGATCTCGGCGCGCTGGATGTCGATGCGATCAAAGCGGTGGCCGATGAAGCCTGGCCGCAGCCGCAAAACGTGGATGAGATGCACGAGGCGCTCATGAGCCTGGGGTGCATCACCGGCGTGGAGGCCCGCGAGCACAGCGACTGGATGAAATGGCTGGAGAGCCTGGCCCGCTCGGGTCGTGGCACGCGCTTGCAGGTCACCCCGGAACAGGCGCTGTGGATTCCTCTGGAGCGGCTGACGTGTTTGCAGGCGATCTACCCCGCAGCTGAAATGCACCCGCCATTGGCGGCATTGGCCGGGTTCGACGAAGCGTGGACCGAAGACGAAGCGCGCGTCGAAATCGTGCGGGCGCGGCTGGGCGGTTTCGGCCCGCTTACGGTCGCTGACATCGCCGAGCCGCTGGCGCTGACGCAGAACGAAGTCGCCCAGGCACTCGCGCAGCTGGAGAACGAAGGTTACGTGCTGCGCGGTCAGTTCAACCCTGACGCCGGCAAGGAAGAATGGTGCGAGCGGCATCTGCTGTCGCGCATCCACCGTTACACGGTCAAACGCCTGCGCCGGGAAATCGAGCCGGTGTCGCTGCAGGACTTCACTCGATTCCTGTTCGACTGGCAGCATCTCTCTGCGACCACCCAGAGCCAGGGCAAAGCTGCGCTGCCGGAAGTCGTCGCGCAACTGGAGGGGTTTTCGTCAGCAGCAGGCGCCTGGGACAGTGATCTGCTTCCGGCACGCTTGAAGGATTATTCATCGATCTGGCTGGATGACTTGTGTCGGTCCGGCAAGGTGGTGTGGATGCGTCTGACCAGTCGCAACAAGGTTGGCAGCGCTGCGTTGCGCAGTACGCCGATTGTGCTGCTGCCGCGACCGCAGGTCCGCCTGTGGACCGGGCTGACCGAACAGCCGGCGCCGACTGAATTATCCCTGCGCGCGCAGAAGGTTCACGAGGTATTGTCGAGCCAGGGCGCGATGTTTTTCGATGAGCTGACCGGCGAAGCGCACTTGTTGCGGGCCGAGCTGGAAACGGCACTGCAGGAATTGGTCGGTGCCGGGTTGGTCAATGCCGACAGCTTCGCCGGGCTGCGAGCGCTGATCACGCCGGCGAGCAAACGCAGCAGCCACACCAGTCGACGCAATCGCGGCGCGTTCATTGGCGGCATGGACGATGCCGGGCGCTGGGCGTTGTTGCGTCGCGCGCCGGCGAAAGAAGAAGGCGCGTCACAACGGATCGACAGTGACACGCTGGAGCATGTCGCCATGACCTTGCTACGCCGATACGGCGTGGTGTTCTGGCGCCTGTTGGAGCGCGAGGCGGACTGGCTGCCGACTTGGCGCGAGCTGTTGCGCACGTTCCACAGGCTTGAGGCACGCGGAGAGATTCGCGGCGGGCGCTTCGTTTCAGGCCTGGCCGGTGAGCAATTCGCATTGCCCGAAGCCATCCCGCTGTTGCGCGAAGTCCGCAACCGCCCATTGGACGGCAGCTTGATTGCCGTCAGCGGCGTCGACCCGCTCAACCTCGCCGGGACGCTGCTGCCCGGCGCGAAGGTCCCGGCGATAGTGGGCAACAAGCTGGTTTACCGCGACGGCATTCCCATCGCCGCCATCATCGCCGGCAAGCCGCAGTACTGGGGCGAGGTGGATGAGGCGCTGATGTTGCAGGTGCGCGATCGGTTGTTCAGATAAGCGCAGCCGAGTGGGGCGTGTGATGACCAACCCCGACTCTGCTGCGGCCCGGCCTCAGACAGGGCTTTCGGAGCCATCCTTGTTCACCACCGAGGTTTTGCCCGGCAGCGCTTGTTGCTCTGCGCCCTCCTCGCCACCCTTGTCTTCCGGTGCCTGGCGATTGTGCGGGCTCATCACCAGCTGTGGATAAGTTTGCGCGAATCGTACCTCGAGGGACTTATCCACAAGTCGCTTGAGCCGATCATTGAATGCACGGCTCACCGCGTACTGCCCGCCCGATGACGTGCGGAACTGCGCCGTGATGACAATGCCGTTCATGTCCATTCGATCCAGCCCGAACACCTCCAGCGGCCCCTGCAGTTTGCTCGCCAGCAGCAAATCATCGCTGATCGACTGGCCCGCTTCACGAATCAGCGAAGTCGCCGCGTCCACGTCGGTGTCGTAGGTGAACTGGAACGAGAAGAAGGCGTAAGCGAACTGCCGCGACTGGTTGGTGACCGCCTTGATCTGCCCGAACGGCACCGAATGCACGAAGCCCTTGCCGTCGCGAAGACGCAACGTACGGATCGTCAGGCTCTCGACCGTGCCGGCATGGCCTGAATCCAGCACCACCCAATCGCCGATGGAAATGGTGTCCTCGATGATGATAAACAGGCCGGTAATGACGTCCTGCACCAACTGCTGCGAACCGAAGCCGATCGCCAGACCGACAACCCCCGCACCGGCCAGCAGTGGCGCGACGTTGATGCCCAGATTGGCCATGGTCGTGATGGTGCAGATCACCACGAGGATGATCTTCATCGCGTTGCGCAGCAGCGGCAGGATGGTCTTCACCCGCGTGCTAGGCTGACGCGCGGAACGTCCACTGGCCGGAGGCTTCAGGGCTTCCTGAATGGCCGTGTCCATCACCACCCACAGCAACCAGGTCACCAACAGAATCAGGCCGATGCTGCTGAGGGAATCGCTGATCACTTTGCCCAGTGCATTGCGTTGGGCAAATTCGAACAGCGAGAAACCCCAGATCCGGCCCAGCAACTCGATGAAGCCGATCGCCAGCGCAATACGCATGACCGCGTGCAACAGGCTCAGCAGACGCTCCTTGTAAACACTGTCGGTCCGCGTCTCGGTGGGCTTGAACACGTGCTGGAACAAGGTGCTCAGAAACACCGCGCCAATCAACAGGACTGTCGTCAGCAACGCGCAACGCAGGGCTTCCTGACTGCCTTCGCCGGCACCGATCAGATTCACCGCCGAGACCAGAATCATCAGCAGGATCGGCAAGTGCCACAGGCTGGAGAAAATCTTCAGCGTCTGTTGCACCGCGGGCCGCGCCAGCCGGGCGCCGAGGGAACGGTTGCGGATCAGATGGGCGATCGGCCGACGCATGCGGATGACGACCATGCCAAACATGACCGACGCCATCAGCCCGGTGAACGCCGCGATGCTGGTGGTCACGTTGCCACCAAACAGCCGGGCAATCTGCGGGCTGGTCAACGCGTCGCTCAACGCCGCGAGAAAGCCGATGATGAACAGCGGATGCGGCGCGTAGTGACGAATGATGCGCACCGCTGGCCGTTTATGGCCCGAGTTGAACAGCACAATCAGGGACAACAGCACCGAGGTGGAGAAAATCCCGCTGCTGGTCGAGTACGCCAGACACAGCGCCAGCGCGCGTCCGACCGATGTCGGCATGAAGTGGCTGACGTACAGGGTCAGCGGCAGGCAGATGAGCGCCGGCACCATATAAGGAAGCATATAACCCAGCACCCCGACCACGCGATCACGGCGAATCAAAAACCGGTGCCGCGATAGCCGGGTGACGAGGAACGCGCCGATGCGATTGAGCAGCAGGAACGCCCCCGCCCACACCAGGGACAGCATCACGAAATCGCCGGCGATCCGCCACGCTGAGCGCGACTGCGGCTTGTTGACCAGCGCGTCGATCTCGTCGGCGGCGCGGTCAGCGCGCAGACGCCAGGAGTCGAGCAGGTGGCCATCCACATCGAGCTTGTCTTGCACGCTGTCGATGCTGGAACTGATGGCGCCGAGCAATCCTCCCTTGACCAGAATCTCCGCTTTGGCGGGATCCTGCGGTGCAGAATCGGCGGGTGCCGCAGCGGCAGCGGTTGTTGCGGCGGGGGCGTCAGCGGCTTGAACATTGACGCTGCAAACGCTTAACAGCAGGCAAAGCAACAGAAAGGGTTTGAAATTCGGCAAAACGCGAGTCACTCCTTCGATCAGGGAACCGTGGAAAAAACGGCCCTCTGACACTGATCGGATTTCACCCGGCAAGTTCGCTCCGACACGCAATCGTCATGTTGGCCGTTGACGGTCCTCTTACCGACAAATGTAACGAACCTTTACCGAGCCGCTTCGTCGTAGCCTTACGAGGGCGACTGTCTCCAGTGCGCCCGCTCCGCCGAGGATCAACTCCATGTCGCTCATCCATCCCAAAGCCCATTTCCGCCCCTACACCTCTGCCGCCGGCGGTTGGGGCTCGGCGAAGTCGGTGATGGAGATCCTCTGGCGTGAGCAGGCACCGATTCGTGCAGGCCTGCCGCTGATCAAGCAGAACAAGCCGGGCGGGTTTGCCTGTGTCAGCTGCGCATGGGCCAAGCCCGGCAAACCCCACAGCCTGGAGTTCTGCGAAAACGGCGCGAAGGCCACCGCGTGGGAGCTGACGTCGCGGAAGACCGACCCGGCCTTTTTCGCCCGGCACACCCTCACCGAGTTGCGCCAGTGGCCCGATTACGACCTTGAGCAACAGGGCCGCCTCACGCACCCCATGCGGTACAACGCTGGAACTGATCGTTACCAGGAAACCACGTGGGAGGAGGCCTACCGCGACATTGGCGCGCAGCTGAAAAGCATGACGCCGGAGAGCGTGGTTTTTTATGCATCGGGGCGGGCCTCGCTGGAAACGTCGTTCATGTACCAACTGGTCGCCCGTGCCTACGGCAACAACAATTTGCCCGACAGCTCGAACATGTGCCACGAGAGCACGTCGGTCGGCCTGCAGGAAAGTATCGGCGTACCGGTAGGAACAGTGACGCTGGATGACTTCGAGCACACCGATTGCATCCTGTTTTTCGGCCAGAACGTGGGCAGCAACAGCCCGCGTATGCTGCATCAGCTGCGTGAAGCGCGACAGCGTGACGTGCCGATCATCACGTTCAATCCGATCCGCGAGCGCGGCCTGGAACGCTTCGTCAATCCGCAGTCCCCGGTGGAAATGCTCGGGCCGAAATCGACGGTCATCAGCACTCAATATCACCAGCTGGCAATCGGTGGCGACACGGCGGTGGTGCTGGGCATTGCCAAATCGCTGTTCGAAATGGACGAGGCGGCGCTGGCTAAGGGTCAGCCCGGAATCATCGATCAGGCGTTTATCGCCCAGCACACCGAAGGATTCGCCGAGTTCTGCAACTGCGCGCTCGAAACGCCTTGGGACACCATCGAGCGTCAGGCAGGACTGAGCCGCAACGCGCTGGAGGCGGTGGCGACGGTGTACGCCAGACACGAGCGCGTGATGCTGGTTTACGGCATGGGCATCACCCAACACCGGCGCGGCGTGACTAACGTGCAGATGTTGGTGAACCTGCTCCTGCTGCGCGGCAACATCGGCAAGCGCGGCGCGGGCATCTGCCCGGTGCGCGGTCACTCCAACGTGCAGGGCCAGCGCACCGTCGGCATTACCGAAGACCCGAACAAGATTCCTGTGGATAAGATTGAGGCACTGTATGGCTTCGCGGTCCCCTCGAAAAAAGGGCTGAATACCGTTGAGACCTGCGAAGGACTTCTGGACGGGAGCGTGCGCGGATTCATCGGGCTCGGCGGGAATTTTCTGCGGGCGATCCCCGACACGTCCCGCATGGAGCCGGCCTGGAATACCTTGGACCTGAACGTTCAGATCGCCACCAAGCTGAACCGTACTCACCTGGTTCCGGGGAAAAATGCATGGATCCTGCCCTGCCTCGGGCGCATCGAAAAGGATGTGCAAAACGGCGTCGAGCAGGTTTATACCACCGAAGACAGCACCGGCTGCGTGCGGGCGTGGCAGGGTAACAGCGAACCGGCCAGCGCCCACGCCCGCGCCGAAGCCGCGATCCTCGCTGGCATTGCCGAGACAACATTATCCGGTGCCACCCGGATCGATTGGGACGCCTGGCGCCGCGATTACGCGCTGATCCGTCAGGGCATCGCTCAGGTCTATCCCGAGATTTTCCACGACATGGAAACCCGCATGTGGGAAACCGGCGGCTTTCATCGCCCCATCGCGGCAGCGAAGCGTGAATGGAAAACCGAGAGTGGCCGCGCGATGTTCATCACGCCCGAACTGCTCGAAGAAAACGATGATGTGTACCCGAACCACACACGCCGCGACGTGCTGCAACTGATGACGTTGCGCAGCAATGACCAGTTCAACACCACGATTTACGGCTACGAAGATCGCTTCCGTGGCGTGAGCGGCACCCGCGCGGTCATCTTCATGAACCGCAACGACGTCCTGCGAATGGGCTTCAAACCGGGAGACTGGGTCAACGTCACCACCGCCATCGAGCCTCAGGTCACGCGTTCGGTAGGACCTCTGCAGATCATTGCCTATGACATCCCCGAGAACTGCTGCGCGGCGTACTACCCCGAGTGCAATCCACTTGTTCCGTTGTGGCATCACGCTGAACGCAGCAAGGTGCCTGCGGCTAAATCCATCCCCGTAACGCTGGCCAAGGCATCACCCAGTGCAGAGGATTTGAAACGCGCGCTGCCGGAGTCTGACCAGGTGCGCTGAGCCTGTTCTTGAAGGAGCGGCTTGACGCGGGAGAACGGACGTTCTACCTTCCGCGTCATGAATACATCAACGGCCAATACCCGCGAGAAAATCCTCGCGACCGCCGAACAGCTTATTTACCAGAATGGCATTCAGGCCACCGGCATGGACCTTCTGGTAAAGACGTCGGGCGTCGCGAGGAAAAGCATCTATCGCTACTTCGCTACCAAAGACGAGGTCGCGGCTGCTGCGCTCAACGCACGTGACGTACGCTGGATGGACTGGTTTCGGACTGAATCAAGCAAGGCCGACACCCCTGAAGCGCGCGTTCTAAATATGTTTGATGTGCTCAAAGGCTGGTTCGAGTCCGAAGGCTTTCGCGGCTGTGCGTTCATCAATACCGCCGGCGAAGTTGGCGATCCACAGGACCCCATCCGTCTTATTGCCAAGCTGCACAAGCAGAAACTGCTGGATTACACGCTGGAGCTCTGCGAGCAGCTCGGGATTGCCGATCCGCACACTCTTGCCAGACAGCTGCTCATCCTCATGGAAGGCGCGATCACCGTCGCTCGCGTTATGGGCGACTACAGTGCTGCAGAGAGCGCCAAGGCTGTTGCCCAGTTGATGCTCGAACAGCGCTTGCCTTCCAGTTCCTAGCCACACACGTCCCACCCACCGCCGAATCATCACCGCCTGGAGGTCCATCATGTCGTCCAATGCCCAAACTCGCCCGCCACTTCCTCCTTTCACCCGAGAATCCGCCACCGAAAAGGTTCGCCTGGCTGAAGATGGCTGGAACAGCCGGGACGCTGAAAAAGTCTCGCTGGCCTACACACTCGACACCCAATGGCGCAATCGCGCCGATTTCGTCGAGAACCGTGAAGAGGCGCAAAATTTCCTGATTCGCAAATGGAACAAGGAGCTCGACTACCGCCTGATCAAAGAGCTCTGGGCGTTCACCGACAACCGCATCGCGGTCCGTTACGCCTACGAATGGCACGACGATTCAGGCAACTGGTTCCGCTCGTACGGCAACGAGAATTGGGAGTTCAATGAAGACGGCTTGATGGCGCGGCGTTTCGCCTGCATCAATGACATGCCGATCAAAGAGGCAGAGCGCAAGTTTCACTGGCCGCTGGGACGCCGTCCTGACGATCATCCCGGGTTATCGGATCTGGGTTTGTAACCCTCGAACGCGACCCAAAACAAAGCCCCCGACAACTGAGCTGTGCGGGGGCTTTTGTTTGCTGCGTTATCGCGGCTGGAGCACGCGGTGTTTAGAAAGGAATGTCGTCATCGAAGCTGTCGAAATCAGGCGCTGGCTGCGGCGCTTGTTGCGGCGCAGGGCGTGATTCACGCTGTGGCTGAGGAGCGGATTGCTGCGGGCGTGCCTGCTGCTGCGGACGCGGTGCCGAGTTCTGGGAGTTCTGATAACCGCCACCACCCTGGCCCTGTGGAGCGCCGTCGCCTTGAGGACGGCCACCGAGCAATTGCATGGTGCCTTGCATGTCGACGACGATTTCAGTCGTGTAACGCTTGATGCCGTCTTTTTCCCATTCGCGGGTCTGCAGCTTGCCTTCGATGTAAACCTGCGAACCCTTGCGCAGGTACTCGCCGGCGATTTCGGCGACCTTGCCGAACATCGAAACACGGTGCCACTCGGTCTTCTCGACCTTCTGACCGGTTTGCTTGTCAGTCCACTGTTCGCTTGTTGCCAGACTCAGGTTGGTCACGGCATTACCGTTAGGCATGTAGCGGACTTCGGGATCCTGGCCGCATGTGCCGACCAATATGACTTTGTTAACCCCACGGGCCATAACGTTCTCCTAGGCTTCACACGTTTCCGACGCTGGATTGACCACTTCGTCGAAAGACGCCCGATCCAACAGTTCTTTGTCAAATTTGATATAGATGGCAGCCTCATCGGCGACCACTACTGCATCTGTTACTCCGCGTACGGCCAACACGCGATCGGCAAGGCCTGTGTCGCGTTGAGCCTCGGGCGACAACGGCAAGCGAAGGCTGGTTACGTAGGGAGGTTCGCGCATGGTAACAGCAAACGCCAGCCAGATGGCGGCCAGCCCGGCGCCGCCGAGGAACACCACATCCAGTCCGCCGTGCTGGAAAAGCCACCCGCCGAGGATGCCCCCCGCCGCCGAACCCAGGAACTGACTGGTGGAGTAAATCCCCATCGCCGTGCCCTTCCCGCCCGCCGGAGACACTTTGCTGATCAGCGACGGCAGCGACGCTTCGAGCAAATTGAATGCGGTGAAAAAGACCACAGTGCCGATGACCAGCGCCCGCAGCGTGTCTCCGAACTCCCAGAAGAATAGCTCAGTGAGCATCAGCACCAGCACGGCGCCGAGCAAAACCCGCTTCATCTGACGCTTCTTTTCGCCGTAGATGATGAAAGGGATCATCGCGAAGAAAGAAATCAGCAGCGCTGTGAGATACACCCACCAGTGCTGCTCCTTGGGCAAGCCGGCTTTTTCGACCAGCGCCAGCGGCAATGCAACGAAACTGGACATCAGCATGGCGTGCAACGCGAAGATACCCAAGTCCAGACGCAACAGGTCGGGATGACGAAGCGTCGCGCCCAGTGCCTGTCGTGCCAGACCGGATTCCCGGTGCTGCAGGGTCACCGTGGACTTGGGCACGACGAAGGCAACGATCGCCACGCCGACCAGCGCCATCGCGCCGGTCGCCAGAAAAAGTCCGGACAATCCGAATGCACTGGTCAGAATGGGGCCGACCACCATCGCAACGGCGAACGACACGCCGATCGTCATGCCGATCATCGCCATGGCTTTGGTGCGATGCTGCTCGCGGGTCAGATCGGACAGCAACGCCATGACCGCCGCGGAGATAGCACCCGCGCCTTGCAGGACCCGACCGGCGATCACGCCCCAGATCGAGGTGGACTGGGCGGCCAGCACGCTGCCCAGCGCAAACACGATCAGCCCTAAATAGATGACGGGGCGACGGCCGATGCGATCGGAGATAATGCCAAAAGGAATCTGCAACACCGCCTGTGTCAGGCCATAAGCACCGATCGCCAGACCGATGAGTGCCGGGCTCGCGCCGGCCAGGTCCATCCCGTAAGTGGCGAGTACGGGGAGCACCATGAACATGCCAAGCATACGGAAGGCGAACACCAGCGCCAGACCGCCCGCCGCGCGGGTTTCGCTGCCGCTCATGCGCTCGCTGTGAGAATCGTGCATGAAGAAACCTCGTATGAACCGGCGGCGATTCTACCAGTCCCATCGTTTAGAGCACATACGACGGTTTGCCGCGCATCGCAGGAATATTCTTTTTTCCGAGTGAGGCGGCACGCCCTTCAATAGTGTGTATCCATCCAGTATTTCCCCGTATACTTCCACGTTTTACACGCCCGCCGTGCGAGGCCAGCTTTGGACAAGATCTTGATTCGTGGGGCTCGAACCCACAACCTGAAGAACATCGACCTGACCCTTCCACGCGACAAGCTGATCGTCATCACCGGATTGTCCGGCTCAGGAAAATCGTCCCTGGCGTTCGATACGCTCTACGCCGAGGGCCAGCGCCGCTATGTTGAATCGCTGTCCGCCTACGCGCGTCAGTTTCTGTCGATGATGGAGAAGCCGGACGTCGACACGATTGAAGGCCTCTCCCCGGCCATTTCCATCGAGCAGAAGTCTACGTCCCACAACCCGCGCTCGACCGTGGGCACCATCACCGAAATCTACGACTACCTGCGCCTTCTCTATGCACGAGTGGGCCAGCCGCGCTGCCCGGATCACGACATTCCTCTGGAGGCGCAGACCGTCAGCCAGATGGTCGATCTGGTGCTGGCACAACCCGAAGGCGCGAAACTGATGCTGCTTGCTCCCGTGGTTCGGGAGCGTAAAGGCGAGCACCTGGCGGTTTTCGAAGAGCTCCGCGCTCAGGGTTTCGTACGTGCCCGGGTCAACGGCCGTCTGTGCGAGCTGGACGAGCTGCCGAAGCTCGACAAGCAGAAAAAGCATTCGATCGACGTCGTGGTTGACCGCTTCAAGGTACGCTCAGACCTGCAACAGCGTTTGGCCGAATCCTTTGAAACCGCGCTGAAGCTGGCAGATGGCATTGCGCTGGTCGCGCCGATGGACGATGAGCCAGGCGAAGAGATCATTTTCTCCGCGCGCTTCGCCTGTCCGATCTGCGGTCATGCGATCAGTGAGCTGGAGCCAAAGCTGTTCTCGTTCAACAATCCTGCCGGCGCATGCCCAACCTGCGACGGCCTGGGCGTGAAGCAATTCTTTGACACCAAGCGGCTGGTCAATGGCGAACTCACGCTGGCAGAAGGCGCGATCCGTGGCTGGGACAGGCGTAACGTCTACTACTTCCAAATGCTCGGCTCGCTGGCCAAGCATTACCGCTTCAGCCTCGAGGTGCCGTTCAAGGAGCTCCCTGCCGATCTGCAGAAGGTCTTGCTGGGCGGCAGTGGCAAGGACAGCGTCGACTTCCGTTACTTGAACGACCGTGGCGACATCGTCAAACGTGCGCACCCGTTCGAAGGCATCGTTCCCAATCTGGAGCGCCGTTACCGGGAAACCGAATCGACCACAGTCCGCGAGGAGCTGGCGAAATTTCTCAGCACCCAGCCCTGCCCCGAGTGCCGTGGCACGCGGTTGCGCCGTGAAGCGCGTCACGTGTGGGTCGGCGAGAAGACACTTCCCGCCGTGACCAACATGCCTATTGGCGACGCTACCCATTATTTTGGCGAGTTGAAGCTCACAGGCCGCCGCGGTGAAATCGCTGATAAGATTCTCAAAGAGATTCGCGAGCGCCTGCAGTTCCTCGTTAACGTCGGGCTGGACTATCTGACACTGGACCGTAGCGCCGATACGCTCTCTGGCGGTGAGGCGCAGCGGATTCGTCTGGCCAGTCAGATCGGTGCCGGGCTGGTCGGCGTCATGTACATCCTCGATGAGCCTTCAATCGGCTTGCATCAGCGCGATAACGATCGTCTGCTGGAGACGTTGCGACACCTGCGAGACATCGGCAACACGGTGATCGTGGTTGAGCACGACGAGGACGCCATCCGACTGGCCGACTACGTAGTCGACATCGGTCCGGGCGCAGGCGTGCATGGCGGCAAGATCGTCGCGGAAGGCACGCCGCAGGAAGTGATGGATCATCCGGACTCGTTGACGGGTAAGTACCTGTCGGGCCGGGTGAAGATCGCTGTGCCTGCCAAGCGCACGCCGCGTAATAAAAAGCTGTCGCTCAAACTCAAAGGCGCGCGCGGCAACAACCTGCGCAACGTCGATCTGGAAATTCCAATCGGCCTGCTGACCTGCGTGACCGGTGTATCGGGCTCGGGCAAGTCGACGCTGATCAACAACACCCTGTTCCCTCTCAGCGCCACCGCACTCAATGGTGCAACGACGCTTGAGGCTTCGGCACACGACAGCATGGACGGCCTGCAGCACCTGGATAAGGTCGTCGACATTGACCAGAGCCCCATCGGGCGTACACCACGGTCAAATCCTGCGACGTACACCGGGCTGTTTACACCCATCCGTGAGTTATTCGCGGGCGTGCCTGAATCAAGATCACGGGGTTACGGGCCTGGCCGATTCTCCTTCAACGTGAAAGGGGGTCGCTGCGAAGCGTGCCAGGGTGACGGCCTGATCAAGGTCGAGATGCATTTCCTGCCTGACATCTACGTCCCTTGCGATGTGTGCAAGAGCAAGCGATACAACCGTGAGACGCTTGAGGTCAAGTACAAGGGCAAAAACGTCCACGAAGTACTGGAGATGACGATCGAAGAGGCGCGGACGTTCTTTGACGCCGTACCTGCTCTCGCCCGGAAGTTGCAGACGCTGATGGATGTGGGTCTTTCCTATATCAAGCTGGGTCAGTCGGCGACCACGCTTTCCGGTGGCGAAGCCCAGCGTGTGAAGCTGTCTCGCGAGCTGTCCAAGCGTGACACCGGCAAGACCCTGTACATCCTCGATGAGCCCACCACGGGTCTGCATTTCGCGGATATCCAGCAATTGCTGGACGTCCTGCATCGCCTGCGAGATCACGGCAACACGGTCGTCGTGATCGAGCATAACCTAGACGTGATCAAGACCGCGGACTGGTTGGTCGACCTGGGCCCGGAAGGCGGTTCGAAAGGCGGACAGATCATCGCTACCGGTACGCCCGAGCAGGTGGCGGAAATGAAACAGTCCTACACCGGCCACTATCTGAAGCCGCTCCTGGAGCGTGATCGCGCCTAATCGCATGCTCCTAATAAAAAGCCCCTGTCGCGATCTGCGGCAGGGGCTTTTTTGTAGCGAGCTTTTCAGTCCTCAGAACTGCGACTGAAGGTAATTCTCGAGGCCGATGGATTTGATCAGGCCCAGCTGCTTTTCAAGCCAGTAGGTATGGTCTTCTTCCGTGTCGGCGAGCTGAATGCGGAGGATGTCACGGCTGACGTAATCCCTGTGCTGCTCACAGAGCGCAATACCTTTGCACAGCGCGGCCCGGACCTTGTATTCCAGACGAAGATCGCTGGCGAGCATCTCGGGGACCGTAGTACCCACATCCAGGTCGTCCGGACGCATGCGTGGGGTGCCTTCGAGCATCAGAATCCGGCGCATCAACGCATCAGCGTGCTGAGCCTCTTCTTCCATCTCGTGATTGATACGTTCGTAAAGCTTGCTGAAACCCCAATCTTCGTACATACGCGAGTGGACAAAATACTGGTCGCGCGCAGCCAGTTCGCCAGTCAGCAGGGTATTGAGGTAATCAATTACATCCGGGTGGCCTTGCATCGCCGTCCATCTCCTCGTGAAAGGCGTTAGTTTGAACCAACCAGACTGGTTGGTCACCCTATGGGATAGCAAATAAAGTCAGAAATACTGCGAAATTCGGCCATTTGGTACCGAAAAGGGTGGGAAATGAGGAGGGTTCCGATTATCACTTAGAGTCACCCCATATTCGAGACAATCCGGTTACCAGGGGACGATTATCGCAGGCAACAAAAAACCGGGCACTGGGCCCGGTTCTTTGTAATGACTGATGTCTTATTCAGCGGTTTCTACAGAACCACCGACAGGACGATCAACCAGTTCGACGTACGCCATTGGCGCGTTGTCGCCAGCGCGGAAGCCGCACTTGAGGATGCGCAGGTAGCCACCCTCACGAGTTGCATAACGCTTGCCCAGATCGTTGAACAGTTTGCCGACCATTTCTTTCGAACGGGTACGGTCAAATGCCAGACGACGGTTAGCAACGCTGTCAATCTTGGCCAAGGTGATCAGCGGCTCAGCAACGCGACGCAGTTCTTTGGCTTTCGGCAGGGTAGTTTTGATCAGCTCGTGCTCGAACAGCGACACCGCCATGTTCTGGAACATGGCCTTGCGGTGAGAGCTGGTACGGCTCAGGTGACGTCCACTTTTACGATGACGCATGGTTCATTCCTTACCAAACACTACGTTCGGTGATTACGACGATCAGGCAGTCGCCTTGTCGTCCTTCTTAAGACTTGCAGGCGGCCAGTTGTCGAGGCGCATGCCGAGGGAGAGACCACGAGAAGCCAGAACGTCCTTGATCTCGGTCAAGGATTTCTTGCCCAGGTTCGGAGTCTTCAACAGTTCTACTTCGGTGCGCTGAATCAGGTCGCCGATGTAGTAAATGTTCTCCGCCTTAAGGCAGTTGGCCGAACGTACGGTCAGTTCCAAATCGTCAACCGGACGAAGCAGGATCGGATCGATCTCGTCTTCCTGTTCGACTACAACGGGTTCGCTGTCACCTTTGAGGTCGACGAACGCAGCCAACTGCTGTTGCAGGATGGTTGCTGCACGACGGATAGCCTCTTCAGGATCCAGAGTACCGTTGGTTTCCAGATCAATAACCAGCTTGTCCAGGTTGGTACGTTGCTCGACACGGGCGTTTTCCACCACGTATGCAATGCGACGGACCGGGCTGAACGAAGAGTCGAGCTGCAAGCGACCAATGCTGCGGCTTTCGTCTTCATCGCTCTGACGCGAGTCTGCTGGTTCATAACCGCGACCACGAGCTACAACGAGCTTCATGTTCAGGGCGCCGTTAGACGCCAGGTTAGCGATTACGTGATCGGGGTTAACGATCTCGACATCATGATCCAGCTGAATATCGGCAGCGGTAACCACCCCCGAACCCTTCTTCGACAAGGTCAGCGTAACTTCGTCTCGACCGTGCAGCTTGATAGCCAGACCTTTAAGGTTCAACAGGATTTCAATGACATCTTCCTGTACACCTTCGATGGCGCTGTACTCATGGAGCACACCGTCAATCTCGGCCTCGACTACTGCACAGCCGGGCATGGAGGACAACAGGATGCGGCGCAGCGCGTTGCCCAGGGTATGGCCGAAACCACGCTCGAGAGGCTCGAGGGTGATTTTGGCGCGGGTCGGACTGACAACCTGCACATCAATGTGGCGGGGTGTCAGGAACTCATTTACCGAAATCTGCATGGATGCACCTATTTTCTAGCCCTTACTTGGAGTAGAGCTCGACAATCAGGCTTTCGTTGATGTCGGCGGACAGATCACTGCGAGCTGGAACGCTTTTGAAGACGCCAGATTTTTTCTCAGTGTCTACTTCTACCCATTCTACGCGGCCACGTTGGGCACACAGATCGAGAGCCTGGACAATACGCAGTTGGTTCTTCGCTTTTTCACGAATTGCCACTACGTCACCAGCACGGACCTGGTAGGACGGAACGTTAACGGTTTTGCCGTTTACGCTGACCGACTTGTGCGATACCAGCTGACGCGATTCGGCACGAGTCGAACCAAAGCCCATGCGGTATACAACGTTGTCCAGACGGCATTCGAGCAGTTGCAGCAGGTTCTCACCAGTTGCGCCTTTCTTGCCGGCAGCTTCTTTGTAGTAGCCGCTGAACTGACGCTCGAGAACGCCATAAATACGACGGACTTTCTGCTTTTCACGCAGTTGAGTGCCGTAGTCGGACTGGCGACCGCGGCGTTGGCCGTGGATACCAGGTGCTGCTTCGATGTTGCACTTCGATTCGATCGCGCGCACGCCGCTCTTCAGAAAGAGATCGGTGCCTTCGCGACGAGCGAGTTTGCATTTTGGACCAATGTAACGAGCCATTCTTTACAATCTCCTGGATTACACGCGGCGCTTCTTCGGCGGACGGCACCCGTTATGCGGGATTGGCGTCACGTCGGTGATGCTGGCGATCTTGTAGCCGCAGCCGTTCAAAGCACGGACAGCAGATTCACGACCTGGACCTGGACCTTTGACATTGACGTCGAGGTTTTTCAGGCCGTATTCCAGCGCAGCTTGACCAGCACGTTCAGCAGCTACTTGAGCAGCGAACGGCGTGGACTTGCGAGAACCGCGGAAACCCGAACCACCGGAGGTTGCCCAGGAAAGAGCGTTACCTTGACGGTCGGTGATGGTCACGATTGTGTTGTTAAAAGATGCATGGATGTGGGCGATGCCATCAACCACTGTCTTTTTAACTTTTTTACGAGGACGAGCAGCAGGTTTTGCCATGATTTAATTCCTGTCGATTCGCTGGGGCGATTACTTGCGGATCGGCTTACGCGGACCTTTACGGGTACGCGCGTTAGTCTTGGTACGCTGACCGCGCACTGGAAGACCACGACGATGACGCAGACCGCGATAGCAACCGAGGTCCATCAAGCGCTTGATTTTCATGTTGATTTCGCGACGCAGATCACCTTCAGTGGTGAACTTCGCGACTTCGCCACGCAGCTGTTCAATCTGCTCGTCGCTCAGATCTTTGATCTTTACCGCCGGGTTAACCCCGGTAGTAGCACAGATTTTGTGTGCAGTTGTGCGACCAACACCATAGATGTAGGTCAGCGAGATAACAGTATGCTTGTTATCTGGAATGTTAACGCCTGCAATACGGGCCATTCAGTGGGACTCCAATTGACAGCTACCTACGCCCCGGAAGCCAAGAAATAGGGCGCGAGATAATATCGCTGTAATAACAAATAATCAACCCAGCAGCGCACTAGCTGCTGGGCTTTTAGCACAGATCACATTAGCCTTGGCGCTGCTTGTGACGTGGTTCCGCGCTGCAAATTACTCGAACAACACCTTCGCGGCGAATAATCTTGCAGTTGCGGCACAGCTTTTTCACCGATGCACGAACTTTCATCACCAACTCCTCGAACCTTATGGGTGCTTCAGCGCAGCATGCCGCTGCCGTAGCCCTTCAGGTTGGCTTTCTTCATCAGGGATTCATACTGGTGCGAAACGAGGTGCGATTGCACTTGGGACATGAAGTCCATCACAACCACGACCACGATCAGCAACGAGGTCCCGCCAAGGTAAAACGGCACGTTTGCAGCGACCACGAGAAACTGTGGGAGCAAGCATACGGCCATCATATAGAGAGCACCGAACATGGTCAGACGAGTCAGAACGCCATCAATATAGCGCGCCGACTGCTCACCAGGACGAATGCCCGGAATAAAGGCACCGGACTTCTTCAGGTTTTCCGCTACGTCTTTCGGATTGAACATCAACGCCGTATAGAAGAAGCAGAAGAAAATAATCCCTGCACTAAACAGCAGAATATTCAACGGCTGACCAGGTGCGATCGACTGCGAGATGTCCTGCAACCAGCCCATACCCTCAGACTGACCGAACCAGGCACCCAGCGAAGCCGGAAACAGCAAGATGCTGCTCGCGAAGATGGCAGGAATAACACCCGCCATGTTCACTTTCAACGGCAAGTGGCTCGTCTGCGCAGCGAAGACCTTTCGGCCCTGCTGACGCTTGGCGTAGTGAACAGCAATACGACGCTGACCACGCTCGATGAACACCACGAAACCGATGATCGCTACTGCCAGCAAACCGATGGCGACCAAAGCGAAGATATTGATATCACCTTGACGTGCAGACTCGAAAGACTGCCCGATCGCTCTCGGAAGACCGGCGACGATACCCGAAAAAATCAACATCGAGATACCGTTGCCAACACCGCGCTCAGTGATCTGCTCGCCCAGCCACATCATGAACAGCGCACCAGCAACAAACGTGGTGACTGCAACGAAGTGGAAGCCGATATCTGCTGAGAACGCAACGCCCTGCCCGGCCAAGCCAATGGACATGCCAATGGCTTGAACCAGGGCCAGGACGACGGTGCCATAGCGGGTGTACTGGCTGATCTTACGACGACCAGCCTCACCTTCCTTCTTCAACTGCTCCAGCTGCGGGCTGACCGCGGTCATGAGCTGCATGATGATCGATGCCGAGATATACGGCATGATCCCCAGTGCGAAAATGCTCATGCGCTCCAGCGCACCGCCGGAAAACATGTTGAACAAGCTAAGAATGGTCCCCTCATTCTGTCGAAACAGGTCCGCCAGCCGGTCAGGGTTGATACCTGGAACTGGGATATGCGCACCGATCCGATAGACGATAATCGCCAGGAAAAGGAAACGCAGACGAGCCCAGAGTTCGGACAACCCGCCGCTTTTGCCGAGCGCTGAGAGAGCACCTTGCTTAGCCATTTATTCCTCGAACTTGCCGCCAGCTGCTTCGATAGCCGCACGCGCACCTTTGGTGGCTGCGATACCTTTGAGGGTGACTGCGCGAGTAACCTCACCGGACAGCATGATTTTCACACGCTGCACGTTTTGGTTGATCACGTTGGCATCCTTCAGGGACTGCACAGTGACGACGCCTTCAACTTTAGCCAGCTCGGAGGTGCGAACTTCTGCACGATCCATAGCCTTCAAAGAGACGAAGCCGAACTTAGGCAGACGACGATGCAACGGCTGTTGGCCGCCTTCGAAGCCCGGAGCGATGGTGCCACCGGAGCGGGAGGTCTGACCCTTGTGGCCACGGCCACCGGTCTTACCCAAACCACTACCGATACCACGGCCCGGACGATGCTTTTCGCGACGGGAACCCGGCGCTGGACTCAGATCATTGAGTTTCATCGATTAACCCTCGACTCGCAGCATGTAGTAAGCCTTGTTGATCATCCCACGGTTTTCCGGGGTATCAACGACTTCTACAGTGTGACCGATGCGACGCAGACCCAAACCCTTAACGCACAATTTGTGGTTAGGGATGCGGCCGGTCATGCTTTTGATCAGCGTTACTTTAACGGTAGCCATGATCAGAAGATCTCCTGGACGTTCAGGCCGCGTTTGGCAGCGATGGACTCAGGGGACTGCATGGTTTTCAAACCCTTGAACGTTGCGTGAACAACGTTGACCGGGTTGGTCGAACCGTAGCACTTGGCCAGAACGTTGTGGACGCCGGCAACTTCGAGAACGGCGCGCATTGCACCGCCAGCGATGATGCCAGTACCTTCCGACGCAGGCTGCATGTAAACCTTGGAAGCCCCATGAGCAGACTTGATGGCGTACTGCAGCGTGGTGCCGTTCAGATCAACCTGGATCATGTTGCGGCGGGCAGCTTCCATTGCCTTCTGAATCGCGGCAGGCACTTCACGTGACTTGCCACGGCCGAAGCCAACGCGCCCTTTACCATCACCAACCACGGTCAACGCGGTGAAAGTGAAGATACGGCCGCCTTTAACGGTTTTTGCTACGCGATTAACCTGTACCAGCTTCTCGATGTAGCCTTCGTCGCGTTTTTGGTCGTTATTTGACATAACTTAGAACTCCAGCCCGCCTTCACGAGCAGCATCAGCCAGCGCCTTAACGCGACCGTGGTACTTGAAGCCAGAACGATCAAAAGCCACTTGCGATACACCGGCGGCTTTCGCACGCTCAGCGATCAGCTGGCCAACTTTAGTGGCCGCGTCGATGTTGCCAGTGGCGCCATCACGCAGTTCTTTGTCCAAAGTCGAGGCGTTTGCCAAGACTTTGCTGCCGTCGGCCGAGATGACCTGGGCATAAATGTGCTGCGAAGAGCGGTACACGCAGAGACGCACGACTTCGAGTTCGTGCATTTTCAGGCGTGCTTTGCGAGCGCGACGCAGTCGGGTAACTTTTTTGACGGTCATTTGCTATGCCCTACTTCTTCTTGGCTTCTTTACGACGGACGACTTCGTCCGCGTAACGCACGCCTTTGCCTTTGTACGGCTCTGGACGGCGGAAGTCGCGGATCTCAGCGGCCACTTGACCAACCAACTGCTTGTCGATACCGCGGATGACGATATCGGTTTGGTTGGGAGTCTCAGCGGTGATGCCTTCCGGCAATTCGTAGTCCACTGGGTGCGAGAAGCCAAGGGCCAGGTTCAGCACCGTGCCTTTTGCTTGCGCTTTGTAACCAACACCGACCAGCTGGAGCTTGCGCTCAAAGCCTTGGCTTACGCCTTGGACCATGTTGTTTACCAACGCACGAGTGGTACCAGCCATTGCGCGAGTTTGTTGATCGCCATTGCGAGCAGCAAAACGCAACTCACCGGCTTCTTCAACAATTTCAACGGCCGAATGAATGTTCAGGTCTAGAGTGCCCTTGGCACCCTTCACCGAAAGCTGCTGGCCGACGAGTTTAACTTCGACGCCTGCTGGCAACTTAACGGGGTTCTTAGCTACGCGTGACATGCTTATCCCCCCTTAGAACACAGTGCAAAGCACTTCGCCGCCGACACCGGCAGCGCGCGCAGCACGATCCGTCATCACACCTTTGTTGGTGGAGACGATAGACACACCGAGGCCGCCACGAACTTTTGGCAACTCATCGACGGACTTGTACTGACGCAGGCCTGGACGGCTAACGCGCTTCACTTCTTCGATGACCGGACGGCCTTCGAAGTACTTCAGCTCGATGGATAGCAACGGCTTGGTTTCGCTGCTGATCTGATAACCCGCAATGTAACCTTCGTCCTTCAGGACTTTGGCTACAGCCACCTTCAACGTGGAGGATGGCATGCTTACGACGGGCTTTTCAGCCATCTGGGCATTACGGATACGAGTTAGCATGTCCGCTAACGGGTCCTGCATACTCATGGGCTAGACGCTCCTGATACAAAAAAAATGAGCCTTACGGCTACAACCTATCGCCTTAAAATTTCGGGCACGTGCAAGCACGGGCTCTGGCGAGCCGGCAATTCTAGGCGCACCCCAGAAATGAATCAAGCCCCAAAAGGGGCTTGATTCAAATTCAGGCTCTACGCCCATCGGTTCATGGAGATCACGATGGACGCAGTGCGAGAATAGCTGCTTACCAGCTGGCTTTAACCAGACCTGGTACGTCGCCACGCATTGCTGCTTGGCGCAGCATGTTACGGCCGAGGCCGAACTTGCGATATACGCCGTGCGGACGACCTGTCAGGCGGCAACGGTTACGCATGCGCGAGGCACTTGCGTCACGTGGTTGCTTCTGCAGTGCGACCGTTGCTTCCCAACGTGCTTCTGGACTTGCGTTCAGATCCACGATGATCGCTTTCAGCGCAGCACGCTTGGTAGCGTACTTGGCAACGGTGAGCTGACGCTTCAGCTCACGGTTTTTCATGCTCTTCTTGGCCATGGTCCTACTCCAATCAGTTGCGGAACGGGAACTTGAAAGCACGCAGCAATGCGCGACCTTCTTCGTCCGTACGAGCAGTGGTGGTCAGGGTAATGTCCAGACCGCGCAGGGCATCAATCTTGTCGTAGTCGATTTCCGGGAAAATGATCTGTTCTTTAACGCCCATGCTGTAGTTACCACGACCATCGAAGGACTTGGCATTCAGGCCGCGGAAGTCGCGGACCCGAGGCAGGGAGATCGACAGCAGACGATCCAGGAATTCATACATACGCTCACGGCGCAGAGTCACTTTGACACCGATCGGCCAACCTTCACGGACTTTAAAGCCTGCGATAGATTTGCGAGCGTAAGTCACAACGACTTTTTGGCCGGTGATTTTTTCCAGGTCTGCAACAGCGTGCTCGATGACTTTCTTGTCACCGATCGCTTCGCCCAGACCCATGTTCAGGGTGATCTTGGTAACGCGTGGAACTTCCATCACGTTCGAAAGCTTAAGTTCTTCCTTAAGCTTCGGTGCGATTTCTTTCCAGTAAATCTCTTTTAGTCGTGCCATGGTCTTCTACCTAGCAGTGTTCAAGCATCAACCGCTTTTTGGGTCGACTTGAAGACACGAATTTTCTTGCCGTCTTCAACTTTGAAACCAACGCGATCAGCTTTGTTGGTTGCGCCGTTGAAAATGGCGACGTTAGAAGCGTGCAGTGGCGCTTCTTTCTCGACGATACCGCCCTGTACGCCCGACATCGGGTTTGGCTTGGTATGACGCTTCACCAGGTTGATCCCACCAACGACCAGACGGTCGTCAGCGAGAACCTTGAGCACCTTACCGCGCTTACCTTTGTCTTTGCCGGCGATCACGATGATCTCGTCGTCACGACGAATCTTTTGCATGTCGGATCTCCTTACAGCACTTCTGGGGCGAGCGAGACGATCTTCATGAACTTCTCAGTACGAAGTTCACGGGTCACTGGCCCAAAGATACGGGTGCCGATCGGCTCTTGCTTGTTGTTCAACAGAACAGCAGCGTTGCCATCAAAGCGGATGATGGAGCCGTCTGCGCGACGAACACCGTGGCGAGTGCGGACTACTACGGCAGTCATCACTTGGCCTTTCTTCACCTTACCGCGCGGAATTGCTTCCTTGACGGTAACTTTGATGATGTCACCGATACCAGCGTAACGACGATGAGAGCCACCAAGCACCTTGATGCACATAACGCGGCGTGCGCCGCTGTTATCGGCCACATCGAGCATGGATTGAGTCTGAATCATATAATTTCTCCGACCCCTAGCCCTTAGACTTCCACAGCGCGTTCGAGAACATCAACCAGCGCCCAAGATTTAGTCTTGGCCATCGGACGAGTTTCACGAATAGTGACCTTGTCGCCGATGTGGCACTGATTGGTTTCGTCGTGCGCGTGCAGCTTAGTCGAACGCTTAACGTATTTACCGTAGATTGGGTGCTTGACGCGACGCTCGATCAGTACGGTGATGGTCTTGTCCATCTTGTCGCTGACGACACGGCCAGTCAGCGTACGGACGGTTTTTTCGGCTTCAGCCATGATTACTTACCTGCCTGCTGGTTGAGCACAGTCTTCACGCGAGCGATGTCACGCTTAACTTGCGAGAGCAGGTGAGACTGCCCCAACTGGCCAGTTGCTTTCTGCATGCGCAGATTGAACTGGTCGCGCAGCAAGCCGAGCAGTTGCTCGTTCAGTTGCTGTGCTGATTTTTCACGAAGTTCATTCGCTTTCATCACATCACCGTCCGCTTAACAAAGGAGGTGGCGAGCGGCAGCTTTGCAGCAGCCAGGGCGAAAGCCTCACGCGCCAACTCTTCGGAAACACCCTCGATTTCATACAGGACTTTGCCTGGCTGAATCTGGGCAACCCAGTACTCCACGTTACCCTTACCTTTACCCATCCGAACTTCGAGGGGCTTTTTGGTAACAGGCTTGTCCGGGAATACACGGATCCAGATCTTGCCGCCACGTTTAACGTGACGGGTCAGTGCGCGACGCGCTGACTCGATCTGACGAGCGGTGAGACGACCACGAGCAACAGACTTCAGCGCGAACTCGCCGAAGCTGACTTTGCTACCGCGCAGTGCCAGACCACGGTTGTGGCCGGTCATCTGCTTGCGGAACTTCGTACGCTTAGGTTGCAACATTTGGCGTACCCCTTACTTAGCAGCTTTTTTACGAGGCGCTGGTGCTTGCGGCTTCAGCTCTTCTTGGCGACCACCAATTACTTCGCCTTTGAAGATCCAAACCTTTACACCGATCACACCATAAGTGGTGTGAGCTTCGTAGTTGGCATAGTCGATGTCGGCACGCAGGGTGTGCAAAGGCACACGACCTTCGCGATACCATTCAGTACGTGCAATTTCAGCACCGCCGAGACGACCGCTCACTTGGATTTTGATGCCTTTGGCACCAATGCGCATGGCGTTCTGCACTGCGCGCTTCATAGCGCGACGGAACATTACACGACGCTCCAGCTGCTGAGCTACGCTCTGCGCAACCAGCATACCGTCGAGCTCCGGCTTACGGATCTCTTCGATATTGATGTGCACAGGCACACCCATTTGCTTGGTCAGGTCCTGACGCAGCTTCTCAACATCTTCACCTTTCTTCCCGATAACGATACCTGGACGAGCGGTGTGGATGGTGATGCGTGCAGTCTGCGCCGGACGATGGATATCGATACGGCTTACGGACGCGCTTTTTAGTTTGTCTTGGAGATACTCTCGCACCTTCAGATCAGCGAACAAATAGTCCGCATAAGTCCGACCGTCTGCGTACCAGACGGAGGTGTGCTCCTTGACGATTCCCAGGCGAATGCCAATGGGATGTACTTTCTGACCCATCTCTTCGACTCCGTTACTTGTCAGCAACCTTGACAGTGATATGGCAAGACCGCTTGACGATGCGATCAGCACGGCCTTTGGCACGTGGCATGATTCGCTTCAGCGAACGCCCTTCGTTGACGAAAACGGTGGAGACCTTAAGGTCATCAACGTCTGCGCCTTCGTTATGCTCGGCGTTGGCTACGGCCGACTCCAGCACTTTCTTCATGATCTCGGCGGCTTTCTTACTGCTGAAAGCCAACAGGTTGAGCGCTTCGCCCACCTTCTTCCCGCGGATCTGGTCGGCGACCAAGCGGGCTTTCTGGGCGGAGATTCGAGCGCCCGACAACTTAGCGGCTACTTCCATCGTTCCTTACCCCTTAACGCTTGGCTTTCTTGTCTGCCACGTGCCCACGATAAGTGCGGGTACCGGCAAACTCGCCTAGTTTGTGGCCGACCATGTCTTCGTTCACGAGAACAGGAACATGCTGACGACCGTTATGCACAGCAATGGTCAAACCGACCATTTGTGGCAGGATCATAGAACGGCGCGACCAGGTCTTAACTGGTTTGCGATCGTTCTTTTCCGCCGCCACTTCGATCTTCTTCAGTAGGTGAAGATCAATAAAAGGACCTTTTTTCAGAGAACGTGGCACTGTCGTATCCCTCTATTTACTTGCGACGACGGACGATCATTTTGTCGGTACGCTTATTACCACGAGTCTTCGCGCCCTTAGTCGGGAAGCCCCACGGCGATACCGGATGACGACCACCAGAGGTACGACCTTCACCACCACCATGTGGGTGGTCAACCGGGTTCATGGCAACACCACGAACGGTTGGGCGAACGCCACGCCAGCGTTTGGCACCAGCTTTACCCAGCGAACGCAGGCTGTGCTCGGAGTTCGAGACCTCGCCCAGAGTCGCACGGCATTCAGCCAGAACTTTACGCATCTCACCGGAGCGAAGACGCAGGGTCACGTAGACACCTTCACGAGCGATCAGCTGTGCAGATGCACCAGCGGAACGAGCGATCTGGGCACCTTTACCCGGCTTCAATTCGATGCCGTGAACGGTAGAACCCACTGGAATGTTGCGCAGCTGCAGAGCGTTGCCTGGCTTGATTGGAGCCAGAGCGCCTGCGATCAGCTGGTCGCCAGCACTCACGCCTTTAGGCGCGATGATGTAACGACGCTCGCCGTCTGCGTACAGCAGCAGTGCGATGTGAGCAGTACGGTTTGGATCGTATTCAATACGCTCGACGGTGGCAGAAATGCCATCCTTGTCGTTGCGACGGAAATCGACCAGACGATAATGCTGCTTATGACCACCACCGATGTGACGAGTAGTGATGCGGCCATTGTTGTTACGACCACCAGTCTTCGATTTTTTCTCGAGCAGCGGTGCGTGAGGAGCGCCTTTATGCAGCTCCTGGTTGACCACCTTGACCACAAAACGGCGGCCAGGGGAAGTCGGTTTGCATTTAACGATTGCCATGATGCACCCCTTCCTTACTCAGCACTGCTGCTGAAATCGAGATCTTGGCCTGGCTGAAGGGAGATAACTGCCTTCTTCCAGTCATTACGCTTGCCCAGACCGCGAGCAGTGCGCTTGGTCTTACCCATAACATTCAGGGTAGTGACACGCTCTACTTTCACGCTGAACAGGCTTTCGACGGCCTTCTTGATTTCCAGCTTGGTTGCATCAGTAGCAACCTTGAAAACGAACTGACCTTTTTTGTCTGCCAGAACCGTAGCCTTCTCGGAAACGTGCGGGCCAAGCAGAACTTTAAATACGCGTTCCTGGTTCATCCCAGCAGCTCCTCGAATTTCTTCACGGCCGACACAGTGATCAACACTTTGTCGTATGCGATCAGACTAACTGGATCGGAACCTTGAACATCACGCACATCAACGTGCGGCAGGTTACGAGCAGCCAGGTACAGGTTCTGATCAACAGCGTCCGACACGATCAAAACGTCGGTCAGGCTCATGTCGTTCAGCTTGCCCAGCAGATCTTTGGTTTTCGGCGATTCAACAGCGAAATCCTGAACCACGACCAGACGATCAGTGCGAACCAGTTCAGCAAGGATGGAGCGCAGTGCAGCGCGATACATCTTCTTGTTGAGCTTCTGAGAATGATCCTGAGGACGTGCTGCGAAAGTGGTACCGCCGCCGCGCCAGATCGGGCTACGGATAGTACCGGCACGAGCACGGCCAGTACCCTTTTGACGCCAAGGGCGCTTACCGCCACCGGATACGTCAGAACGGGTCTTTTGCTGCTTGCTGCCCTGACGACCGCCAGCCATGTAGGCCACGACTGCCTGGTGAACCAGCGTCTCGTTGAATTCGCCGCCAAATGTCAGTTCGGAAACTTCGATCGCTTGGGCGTCATTTACATTTAATTGCATGTCAGCTTCCCCTTAACCGCGAGCCTTGGCTGCTGGACGTACAACCACATTGCCGCCAGTAGCGCCAGGAACAGCACCCTTGACCAACAACAGATTGCGTTCAGCGTCCACGCGCACTACTTCCAGGGACTGCACGGTCACGCGCTCAGCGCCCATATGACCGGACATTTTTTTGCCCTTGAATACACGACCAGGAGTCTGGCACTGGCCGATAGAGCCCGGGACGCGGTGGGACACGGAGTTACCGTGAGTATTATCTTGGCCACGGAAATTGTGGCGCTTGATAGTACCTTGGAAGCCTTTACCTTTGGACTGACCGGTAACATCTACCATCTGGCCAGCAGCAAAGATTTCTGCATTGATCAGATCGCCAGCCTTGTATTCGCCTTCTTCAAGACGGAATTCCAAGACAGTACGACCAGCGGCAACGTTCGCCTTAGCGAAGTGACCTGCTTGAGCAGCAGTCACACGGGAAGCACGACGCACGCCGACAGTGACTTGCACTGCACGATAGCCATCGACTTCTTCGGTTTTGAACTGGGTGACGCGATTCGGCTCGATCTCAATGACCGTAACCGGAATGGAGACACCTTCTTCGGTGAAAATACGGGTCATACCGCATTTACGACCGACTACACCAATAGTCATGTTGTAAACCTCATGAGTGTACGGGGCTTTCACCCGCTATGGCCGCCCATTTCAGAGCGTTACACGACTAAGACCCGAGTCTTAGCCGAGGCTGATCTGTACTTCCACACCTGCCGCAAGATCAAGCTTCATCAGCGCATCAACGGTTTTATCCGTTGGCTGGACAATGTCCAGAACACGCTTATGAGTACGGATCTCGTACTGGTCGCGCGCGTCTTTGTTGACGTGCGGAGAAACCAGAACGGTGAACCGCTCTTTACGGGTAGGGAGTGGAATCGGACCACGCACTTGAGCACCAGTACGTTTCGCGGTTTCCACGATTTCCTGGGTGGATTGGTCGATCAGGCGATGGTCAAAAGCCTTCAACCTGATACGGATTTGCTGATTTTGCATTGGATTTCAGACTCCAGGCTACTTCCCACCGAGCGCAATACGCCCGTTTAAAGGAGGCGCAATTCTATAGACGACCTAACAGGGTGTCAACCCAATAAAAAAGCCCCCGCAAGCGGGGGCTCTTTTTGAAGATCATCGCTTACGCGATGATTTTGGCTACGACGCCAGCGCCGACGGTACGACCGCCTTCACGGATAGCGAAACGCAGACCGTCTTCCATTGCGATTGGCTTGATCAGGGTAACGGAAACTTTCACGTTATCACCTGGCATAACCATCTCAACGCCTTCCGGCAGTTCGCAGCTACCAGTTACGTCGGTAGTACGGAAATAGAACTGTGGACGGTAGCCTTTGAAGAAAGGAGTGTGACGACCGCCTTCTTCTTTGCTCAGAACGTAGATTTCAGCTTCGAACTGAGTGTGAGGCTTGACGGTACCTGGCTTGACCAGAACCTGACCACGCTCAACGTCGTCACGCTTGGTGCCGCGCAACAGAACGCCGCAGTTCTCGCCAGCACGACCTTCGTCGAGCAGCTTACGGAACATTTCAACACCGGTGCAGGTGGTGACGGTAGTGTCACGCAGACCAACGATTTCCAGTGGATCTTGAACCTTGACGATACCGCGCTCAACACGACCAGTCACAACAGTACCGCGACCAGAGATCGAGAATACGTCTTCGATTGGCATCAGGAACGGCTTGTCGACAGCACGCTCTGGCTGAGGGATGTAGCTGTCCAGAGTTTCAACCAACTTCTTGACGGCAGTGGTGCCCATCTCGTTGTCGTCTTTGCCTTCCAACGCCATACGGGCGGAGCCGATGATGATTGGAGTGTCGTCACCTGGGAAGTCGTAAGTGCTCAGCAGATCGCGCACTTCCATCTCAACCAGTTCCAGCAGCTCAGCGTCGTCTACCAGGTCAGCCTTGTTCAGGAAGACCACGATATACGGAACGCCTACCTGACGGGACAGCAGGATGTGCTCACGAGTCTGTGGCATCGGACCATCAGCAGCCGAACAAACCAGGATAGCGCCGTCCATCTGGGCAGCACCGGTGATCATGTTCTTGACGTAGTCAGCGTGACCCGGGCAGTCAACGTGTGCGTAGTGACGTACAGACGAGTTGTACTCAACGTGAGCAGTGTTGATGGTGATACCGCGAGCCTTCTCTTCTGGTGCGCTGTCGATCTTATCGAAGTCAACACGAGCCGAACCGAAGACTTCGGAGCAGACGCGAGTCAGAGCAGCGGTCAGCGTGGTTTTACCATGGTCAACGTGACCGATGGTGCCAACGTTGACGTGCGGAAGGGAACGATCAAATTTTTCTTTAGCCACGACAAATAACTCCTAGCCTAAAGGCGCTGAATCAGCCTTGTTTTTTGGTTACAGTTTCGACGATGTGCGACGGAGCTGTATTGTATTTTTTGAATTCCATAGAGTAGCTTGCGCGACCTTGGGACATGGAGCGAACGTCGGTCGCATAACCGAACATCTCACCCAACGGAACCTCGGCACGAATTACCTTGCCGGAGACCGTATCTTCCATACCCAGGATCATGCCGCGACGACGGTTAAGGTCGCCCATCACGTCACCCATATAGTCTTCAGGCGTAACAACCTCTACAGCCATGATCGGCTCAAGCAACTCACCGCCGCCCTTCTGGGCCAGTTGCTTGGTCGCCATGGAAGCAGCCACCTTAAACGCCATCTCGTTCGAGTCGACGTCGTGGTAAGAACCATCAAACACGGTAGCCTTCAGGCCGATCAGCGGATAGCCGGCGACAACGCCGTTCTTCATCTGCTCTTCGATACCCTTCTGGATAGCCGGGATGTATTCCTTAGGAACCACACCACCCACTACTTCGTTCACGAATTGCAGACCTTCCTGACCTTCGTCAGCAGGTGCAAAACGGATCCAGCAGTGGCCGAACTGACCACGACCGCCGGACTGACGAACGAACTTGCCTTCGATTTCACAGTTCTTCGTGATGCGCTCACGATACGAAACCTGAGGCTTACCGATGTTGGCTTCGACGTTGAACTCACGGCGCATCCGGTCAACCAGGATGTCCAAGTGCAGCTCGCCCATGCCAGAGATGATCGTTTGACCAGTCTCTTCATCAGTTTTGACGCGGAAAGACGGGTCTTCTTGAGCAAGCTTGCCCAGTGCGATACCCATTTTTTCCTGGTCATCCTTGGTTTTAGGCTCTACGGCAACCGAAATAACCGGCTCCGGGAAGTCCATCCGAACCAGGATGATTGGCTTGTCAGCGTTGCACAAGGTTTCACCAGTGGTGACATCCTTCATGCCGATCAAGGCCGCGATGTCGCCAGCGCGTACTTCCTTGATCTCTTCGCGAGCGTTGGCGTGCATTTGCACCATACGACCCACGCGCTCTTTCTTGCCCTTGACCGAGTTGATCACGCCGTCGCCGGATGCCAACACGCCCGAGTAAACACGGACGAAGGTCAGCGTACCCACGAACGGATCGGTAGCGATCTTGAACGCCAGAGCCGAGAACGGCTCGTTGTCGTCCGCGTGACGCTCCATTTCCTCTTCCTCGTTATCAGGGTTGGAACCCTTGATAGCAGGAATGTCGACTGGAGCCGGCAGGTAGTCGATCACAGCGTCGAGAACCAGGGGAACACCCTTGTTCTTGAAGGAAGAACCGCAAACAGCAAGAACGATCTCACCAGCAATAGTACGCTGACGCAGAGCAGCCTTGATTTCCTCGTTGGTGAGTTCCTCACCCTCAAGGTATTTGTTCATCAGTTCTTCGCTGGCTTCAGCCGCAGCCTCAACCATGTTGCTGCGCCATTCGTCAGCCAGCTCCTGCAGCTCAGCAGGGATAGGCTTGCGAACAGGGACCATACCTTTGTCGGAATCGTTCCAGTAGACCGCTTCCATAGACATCAGATCAATCTGACCCTGGAAGTTGTCTTCAGAACCGATTGCCAACTGGATCGGCACCGGAGTGTGACCCAAACGCTGCTTGATCTGGGCAATTACGCGCAGAAAGTTTGCGCCAGCACGGTCCATTTTGTTCACGTAAACGATACGTGGAACCCCGTACTTGTTGGCTTGACGCCATACGGTTTCGGACTGAGGCTCTACGCCAGAGGTACCACAGAAAACAACGACCGCGCCGTCGAGTACACGCAGGGAACGCTCAACTTCAATCGTGAAGTCTACGTGGCCCGGGGTGTCAATCACGTTGAAGCGATATTGGTCTTTGTGCTGCTTCTCGGAACCCTGCCAAAAGGCAGTAATAGCAGCAGAAGTAATGGTAATACCACGCTCCTGCTCCTGAACCATCCAGTCGGTGGTCGCGGCGCCATCATGCACCTCGCCCATCTTGTGGCTTTTGCCGGTGTAAAAAAGGACGCGCTCGGTGGTGGTGGTTTTACCAGCATCCACGTGAGCGACGATACCAATGTTACGGTAACGGCTGATCGGTGTAGTACGAGCCATAAAGCCCTCGCAAAATTAGTGACGCTGAAATTAGAAGCGGTAGTGCGAGAAAGCTTTGTTGGCTTCAGCCATACGGTGCACGTCTTCACGCTTCTTGACCGCAGCACCTTTACCTTCGGCGGCGTCCAACAGTTCGCCAGCCAAACGCAGAGCCATAGACTTCTCACCGCGCTTGCGCGCGAAGTCTACCAGCCAACGCATTGCCAGAGCAT
Source organism: Pseudomonas sp. AK106 (assembly GCF_053903055.1). NCBI lineage: Bacteria > Pseudomonadati > Pseudomonadota > Gammaproteobacteria > Pseudomonadales > Pseudomonadaceae > Pseudomonas > Pseudomonas sp. AK106. The sequence continues at coordinate 529,009 of NZ_CP096426.1, read as the reverse complement.
TACGACGGGACGGACGAACTTCGACCGGGACCTGGTAAGTAGCACCGCCTACACGGCGCGACTTCACTTCGACCAGCGGAGCGATGGCGTCGAGAGCTTTCTCGAAGATTTCCAGGGGATCGGAGTTCTTGCGTTCTTTAACCTTTTCCAGCGCGCCATAAACGATACGCTCGGCAACGGCTTTCTTGCCGCTTTCCATAACGTGGTTCATGAACTTGGCCAGAATCTGGCTGCCGTATTTTGGATCGTCAAGCACTTCGCGCTTGGCTGCTACGCGTCTTCTTGGCATGGATAAGCCCTCAAACGGTCTTCAGGTTCGCTCGGAATCAGCACCTAATGGCGCCTCCGACCTTACTCTTATCGACTCAGAAAATAAGATGATTCAGTTTTTTTCAAAAAGCCGCTACTACTTAGGCTTCTTGGTACCGTACTTCGAACGACCCTGGTTACGACCTTTGACACCGGAGGTATCCAACGAACCGCGGACGGTATGGTAACGAACACCTGGCAAGTCTTTTACACGGCCGCCGCGAATCAGTACGACGCTGTGCTCTTGCAGGTTGTGGCCTTCACCGCCGATGTACGAGGAAACCTCGAAACCGTTGGTCAGACGCACACGGCATACTTTACGCAGTGCCGAGTTAGGTTTTTTCGGCGTAGTTGTGTACACGCGAGTGCACACACCACGACGCTGCGGGCAGTTCTGCAGCGCAGGCACGTCGGATTTCTCGACGATACGCTTACGCGGCTGACGTACCAGCTGGTTGATAGTTGCCATCTACTAGCTCCACTGTTGTCTTGCGACGCTATTGTCTTACAAGAAAAGCAAAATGGCAGGACATACGTCCCGCCAGATTTAGGGGTACAAGAGTCTAAAGAGGATCCTGCCCCCAGTCAAGGCAAAGCCCCGACGTCCACAGCCACTGGCAACCCATCAAACCGGTTGAGACCAATGACTGTGAAAATCGGGGCCCTACTCTCAATTACTGCTTGAGTTCAACGCTTCAGTCAGCGCGGCTTCAACTTCGCTCGCACTTACACGCATCGGCTTGTCGGCTTCACGACGACGCTTGCGCTCGCTGTGATATGCCAGACCGGTACCTGCAGGGATCAGACGACCCACTACCACGTTTTCTTTCAGGCCGCGCAGATAATCGCGCTTGCCGGTAACCGCCGCTTCGGTCAATACGCGAGTGGTCTCCTGGAAGGAGGCCGCCGAGATGAACGATTCGGTGGACAGCGACGCCTTGGTGATACCAAGCAACACACGAGTGAATTTGGAAACAAATTTCTCGTCGGTCGCAAGGCGCTCGTTTTCAACCAGGACATGCGTCAACTCCATCTGGTCACCCTTGATGAAGCTGGAGTCGCCAGACTCAGCGATCTCGACCTTACGCAGCATCTGACGAAGGATCGTTTCAATGTGCTTGTCGTTGATCTTCACGCCTTGCAGGCGGTAAACGTCCTGAATCTCGTTGACGATATATTTCGCCAGAGCGCTGACACCCAGCAGGCGCAGGATATCGTGCGGATCGCTTGGGCCGTCGGAGATAACCTCACCACGGCTGACTTGCTCACCTTCGAAGACGTTCAGATGACGCCATTTTGGAATGAGCTCTTCGTACGGATCGGTACCGTCGTTTGGCGTGATAACGAGACGACGCTTGCCTTTGGTCTCTTTACCAAACGCGATCGTACCGCTGACTTCAGCCAGGATCGATGCTTCTTTAGGGCGACGCGCTTCGAACAGGTCGGCAACGCGCGGCAGACCACCAGTGATGTCACGGGTTTTGGAGGTCTCTTGCGGGATACGGGCGATAACGTCACCCACACCCACTTGCACACCATCCGCAACACCGACGAGGGCGTTCGCCGGCAGGAAGTACTGAGCCGGTACGTCAGTACCCGGCAGCAGCAGATCCTTACCATCAACACCAACCATCTTGACCGCAGGACGAATGTCTTTACCTGCTGCAGGGCGATCTTTGGCATCCAGTACTTCGATGTTCGTCAAACCGGTCAATTCGTCCGTCTGGCGCTTGATCGTAATACCTTCCTCCATGCCCACGTAGGTCACAGTACCTTTCATCTCGGTGACGATTGGGTGAGTGTGTGGGTCCCACTTGGCCACGATGGACCCGGCGTCGACCTTGTCACCTTCCTTCACCAGAATCACAGCACCATACGGCAGCTTGTAGCGCTCGCGCTCACGACCGAACTCGTCGGCTATTGCCAACTCACCGGAACGCGACACCGCGACCAGGTGACCATCAAGACGCTCAACGTGCTTCAGGTTGTGCAGACGAACGATACCGCCGTTCTTCACCTGAACACTGTCAGCAGCAGAAGTACGGCTTGCCGCACCACCGATGTGGAACGTACGCATGGTCAGCTGGGTACCCGGCTCACCGATCGACTGAGCCGCGATAACGCCGACCGCCTCACCGATGTTCACCTGGTGACCGCGCGCCAGATCACGGCCATAGCACTTGGCGCAGATACCGAAACGTGTTTCACAGCTGATCGGAGAGCGTACGATCACTTCGTCGATGCTGTTCAGCTCGATGAATTCAACCCACTTCTCGTCAACCAGCGTGCCGCCTGGAACGATGACATCTTCAGTGCCAGGCTTGAATACGTCGCGGGCGATCACTCGACCCAATACGCGTTCGCCCAACGGCTCTACGACGTCGCCACCTTCAATGTGCGGCGTCATGACCAGACCGTGTTCAGTACCGCAGTCAACCTCGGTAACGACCAGATCTTGTGCCACGTCTACAAGACGACGAGTCAGGTAACCAGAGTTCGCGGTTTTCAACGCGGTATCCGCAAGCCCCTTACGAGCACCGTGCGTCGAGATGAAGTACTGAAGAACGCTCAAACCTTCACGGAAGTTAGCAGTAATCGGTGTCTCGATGATCGAGCCATCCGGCTTGGCCATCAGACCCCGCATGCCTGCCAACTGACGAATCTGTGCTGCGGAACCCCGCGCACCCGAGTCAGCCATCATGTACATCGAGTTGAAGGATTCCTGATCAACGGTCTCACCGTGACGATCGACAACCTTCTCTTTCGAGAGGTTCGACATCATCGCCTTGGAGACTTCATCGTTGGCCTTGGACCAGAGGTCGATCACCTTGTTGTACTTCTCGCCCTGGGTAACCAGGCCGGAGGCGTACTGACTCTCGATTTCTTTCACTTCATCGGTTGCTGCGTCGATGATGCGAGCTTTTTCATCAGGGATAACAAAGTCGTTAACGCCGATGGAGACACCCGAGATCGTCGAATAGGCAAAACCGGTGTACATCAGCTGGTCAGCGAAGATTACAGTCTCTTTCAGGCCAACCACCCGGTAGCACTGGTTGATCAGCTTGGAGATTGCCTTCTTCTTCATCGGCTGATTGACGACGTCGTATGACAAGCCGGCCGGAACCACTTGGAACAGCAGCGCACGGCCGACGGTTGTGTCGACGATACGAGTGTTCTTGACGCTGCCGCCGTCACGATCATTGATCGTTTCGTTGATGCGCACTTTCACTTTTGCATGCAGAGCGGCTTCGCCCGCACGGAATACACGGTCCACTTCCTGCAGATCCGCGAATACACGACCTTCGCCTTTGGCGTTGATCGCTTCACGAGTCATGTAGTACAGACCCAATACAACGTCCTGCGAAGGAACGATGATTGGCTCACCGTTCGCTGGCGACAGAATGTTGTTGGTCGACATCATCAGCGCACGGGCTTCGAGCTGGGCTTCCAGCGTCAGCGGCACGTGAACAGCCATCTGGTCACCGTCGAAGTCGGCGTTGTATGCCGCACAGACCAACGGGTGCAGCTGGATCGCTTTACCTTCGATGAGAACCGGCTCAAACGCCTGGATCCCCAGACGGTGAAGCGTCGGCGCACGGTTCAGGAGCACCGGGTGTTCGCGAATGACTTCGGCGAGAACGTCCCAGACTTCTGGCAGCTCGCGCTCGACCATTTTCTTGGCAGCTTTGATGGTGGTAGCGAGACCACGCATCTCGAGCTTGCCGAAAATGAACGGCTTGAACAGCTCCAGTGCCATCTTCTTGGGCAGACCGCACTGATGCAGACGCAGGGTCGGACCTACGGTAATTACCGAACGGCCAGAGTAGTCAACACGCTTACCGAGCAAGTTCTGACGGAAACGGCCCTGCTTACCCTTGATCATGTCAGCCAGGGATTTCAGAGGACGCTTGTTCGAACCTGTGATGGCGCGACCGCGACGACCGTTATCAAGCAACGCATCCACAGCTTCCTGCAACATGCGCTTTTCGTTGCGCACGATGATGTCAGGAGCAGACAGATCGAGCAGGCGCTTCAAGCGGTTGTTACGGTTGATCACTCGACGATAGAGATCGTTAAGGTCGGAAGTCGCGAAACGACCACCATCCAGCGGGACCAGTGGACGCAGATCTGGCGGCAGAACCGGCAGGACGGTCAACACCATCCATTCTGGAAGGTTGCCGGAACCTTGGAAGGCTTCCATCAACTTCAGACGCTTGGACAGCTTCTTGATTTTGGTCTCGGAGTTGGTTTGCGGAATCTCTTCGCGCAGCCGGCCAATCTCGTGTTCCAGATCAATAGCGTGCAGCAGCTCGCGGACAGCCTCGGCACCCATACGGGCGTCGAAATCGTCACCGAACTCTTCGAGAGCCTCGAAGTATTGCTCGTCGTTTAGCAGTTGCCCTTTTTCGAGCGTGGTCATGCCCGGATCGATAACGACATAGCTCTCGAAGTAGAGAACGCGTTCGATATCACGCAGGGTCATGTCCATCAGCAAGCCGATACGGGACGGCAGCGATTTCAGGAACCAGATGTGAGCTACCGGCGAAGCCAGCTCGATGTGAGCCATGCGCTCACGACGGACTTTGGCCAGCGCGACTTCAACGCCACACTTCTCGCAGATGACGCCACGATGCTTCAAGCGCTTGTACTTACCGCACAGGCACTCGTAATCCTTGACCGGGCCAAAGATCTTGGCGCAGAACAGGCCGTCACGCTCAGGTTTGAACGTACGGTAGTTGATGGTTTCCGGTTTTTTAACTTCACCGAACGACCACGAACGGATCATCTCAGGCGACGCCAATCCAATACGGATAGCGTCGAACTCTTCGACTTGACCCTGGTTTTTCAGCAAATTCAGTAGGTCTTTCAAGGCCTTTCCTCCTGGCGGAGCAGAGGGCAGTCATACCGACCCACCCTCGATTCGCGTCACGTGTTATTCGGTTTCCAGATCGATATCGATACCGAGCGAACGGATTTCTTTGATCAACACGTTGAAGGACTCGGGCATGCCCGGCTCCATACGGTGATCGCCGTCCACGATGTTCTTGTACATCTTGGTCCGACCGTTCACGTCGTCCGACTTCACTGTGAGCATTTCTTGCAGAGTGTACGCCGCGCCATAAGCTTCCAGCGCCCAAACCTCCATCTCCCCGAAACGCTGACCACCGAACTGAGCCTTACCACCCAGCGGCTGCTGGGTAACCAGGCTGTACGAACCAGTGGAACGCGCGTGCATCTTGTCGTCCACCAAGTGGTTCAGCTTCAGCATGTACATGTAGCCAACGGTGACCGGACGCTCAAACTTGTTGCCGGTACGGCCGTCGAACAGCTGCATCTGGCCACTGTCCGGCATGTCCGCCAGGCGGAGCATTGCCTTGATTTCGGATTCCTTCGCACCGTCAAATACCGGGGTAGCCATTGGAACGCCGCCACGCAGGTTCTTCGCCAGATCCAGAATCTCCTGATCAGACAGGTCATCTAGACTCTCTTGACGGCCGCCGATCTCGTTATAGATCTCGTTCAGGAACTTACGCAGTTCAACGACTTTACGCTGCTCTTCAAGCATGCGGTTGATCTTCTCGCCCAACCCCTTAGCCGCGAGGCCGAGGTGGGTTTCGAGGATCTGACCGACGTTCATACGCGAAGGTACACCCAACGGGTTGAGGACGATATCCACCGGAGTACCGTTGGCATCGTGCGGCATGTCTTCAACCGGCATGATCACGGAGACCACACCTTTGTTACCGTGACGACCGGCCATCTTGTCGCCAGGCTGGATACGACGGCGGATGGCAAGGTAAACCTTGACGATCTTGAGTACACCTGGAGCAAGATCATCGCCCTGCTGCAGCTTGCGCTTCTTGTCTTCGAACTTGTCGTCAAGCAGACGGCGACGATCGACGATGTAAGCCTGAGCTTTCTCGAGTTGCTCGTTCAGCGCATCTTCGACCATGCGCAGCTTGAACCACTGACCGTGTTCCAGGCCGTCCAGAATTTCATTGGTGATTTCCTGCCCCTTCTTCAGGCCAGCACCACCTTCAGCGGTACGACCCACCAGAGCGGAACGCAAACGTTCGAACGTTGCGCCTTCAACAATGCGGAACTCTTCGTTCAGGTCCTTGCGGATCTCGTCGAGCTGGCTCTTCTCGATGGACAGCGCACGAGCATCACGCTCAACGCCATCACGAGTGAAGACCTGAACGTCGATAACGGTGCCTTTGGTACCGGTAGGCACGCGCAAGGACGTGTCTTTAACGTCGCTTGCTTTTTCACCGAAGATCGCACGCAGCAGCTTCTCTTCCGGGGTCAGCTGGGTCTCGCCTTTCGGAGTGACCTTACCTACCAGGATGTCGCCTGCGCCGACTTCAGCGCCTACATAAACGATACCAGCTTCATCCAGCTTGTTCAGTGCTGCCTCACCCACGTTAGGGATGTCGGCAGTGATCTCTTCAGGCCCGAGCTTGGTATCACGCGCCACACAGGTCAGTTCCTGAATGTGGATCGTGGTGAAGCGGTCTTCCTGAACAACACGCTCGGACAGGCAGATGGAGTCTTCGAAGTTGAAGCCGTTCCACGCCATGAACGCGATGCGCATGTTCTGACCCAGCGCCAGTTCACCCATATCGGTGGACGGGCCGTCAGCCATGATGTCGCTACGCTGAACGCGGTCACCCTTGCTCACCAGCGGACGCTGGTTGATGCAGGTATTCTGGTTCGAACGTGTGTATTTGGTCAGGTTGTAGATGTCGACACCGGCTTCGCCTGTCTCAACTTCGTCATCTGCAACACGAACCACGATACGGCTGGCGTCTACCGAGTCGATCACGCCGCCACGACGGGCCACGACGCAAACACCGGAGTCACGCGCAACGTTGCGCTCCATGCCAGTACCAACCAGCGGCTTGTCAGCGCGCAATGTTGGGACAGCCTGACGCTGCATGTTCGAACCCATCAACGCACGGTTGGCGTCGTCGTGCTCAAGGAACGGGATCAGCGATGCCGCGACCGATACAACCTGCTTCGGCGAAACATCCATCAGGGTGACGTCTTCCGGCGCCTTGACGGTGAACTCGTTCAAGTGACGAACAGCAACCAGCTCGTCAATCAGGATCTTCTTGTCGTTCATTGCGGCAGAAGCCTGGGCAATGACGTGATCTGCTTCCTCAATAGCCGAGAGGAAAACAATTTCGTCAGTTACCAGAGCATCTTTAACCACACGGTACGGGCTCTCGAGGAAGCCGTACTGGTTGGTGCGCGCATAGGCAGCCAAGGAGTTGATCAGACCAATGTTCGGACCTTCCGGCGTTTCAATCGGGCACACGCGACCGTAGTGAGTCGGGTGTACGTCACGGACTTCAAAGCCAGCACGCTCACGCGTCAGACCACCAGGGCCGAGTGCAGAGACGCGACGCTTGTGAGTGATCTCGGACAGCGGGTTGTTCTGGTCCATGAACTGTGAAAGCTGGCTGGAACCGAAGAACTCTTTCACCGCCGCCGCTACAGGCTTGGCGTTGATCAGGTCTTGAGGCATCAGGCCTTCGCTTTCCGCCATCGAAAGACGTTCTTTGACCGCGCGCTCAACACGCACCAGACCTACACGGAACTGGTTCTCGGCCATCTCACCTACGCAACGAACGCGACGGTTACCAAGGTGATCGATGTCATCGACGATGCCTTTACCGTTCCGGATGTCGACCAGAGTCTTCAATACAGCGACGATGTCGTCTTTGTGAAGCACGCCAGAACCTTCGATCTCGGTACGACCGATACGACGGTTGAACTTCATCCGACCTACAGCCGACAGATCGTAACGCTCTGGGCTAAAGAACAGATTGTTGAACAAGGTCTCGGCAGCATCCTTGGTAGGTGGCTCGCCAGGACGCATCATCCGATAGATTTCGACCAGGGCTTCAAGCTGATTGCCGGTCGAGTCGATCTTCAAGGTGTCGGAAATGAACGGGCCGCAGTCGATATCGTTCGTGTACAGCGTCTCGATACGGACAACCTGAGCCTTGGCAATCTTCGCCAGGATCTCGGTGTTCAGCTCGGTATTGCACTCGGCAATGATCTCGCCCGTCGCGGGGTGCACGATCGCTTTGGCGCTAGTGCGGCCGATTACGTAGTCGAGCGGAACTTCAAGGGTCTTGATGTTCGCTTTTTCGAGCTGGTTAATGTGGCGAGCCGTGATACGACGGCCTTGCTCAACGATGACCTTGCCCTTGTCGTCCAGTATATCCAGAACGGCAATTTCGCCACGCAGGCGCTGAGGCACCAACTCCAGATTCAGGTTCTCGCCATGAACGTGGAATACGTTGGTGGTGTAGAAGGCATCCAGCACTTCTTCAGTGGTGTAACCCAATGCACGGAGCAGAACCGATGCAGGGAGTTTGCGGCGACGGTCGATACGTACGAAGACACAGTCTTTCGGATCGAATTCGAAGTCCAGCCACGAACCACGGTAAGGAATGATGCGAGCCGAGTACAACAGTTTGCCAGAGCTGTGCGTCTTACCGCGGTCGTGGTCAAAGAACACGCCTGGGGAACGGTGCAGCTGGGAAACGATCACTCGTTCGGTACCGTTGATAACGAAGGTACCGTTCTCAGTCATCAGGGGGATTTCACCCATGTAGACTTCTTGCTCTTTGATGTCCTTGATCGCTTTATTCGACGATTCTTTGTCGAAAATGATCAGACGTACTTTTACCCGCAAAGGTACGGCGTATGTCACACCGCGGAGCACGCATTCCTTGACATCAAAAGCCGGTTCGCCCAGACGATAACCCACATACTCCAAAGCAGCATTGCCGGAGTAGCTGATGATCGGGAAAACAGATTTGAAGGCCGCATGCAGGCCCACGTCGCGGAACTGATCTTTAGTCGCTCCCGCTTGCAAGAATTCACGATACGAATCCAGCTGGATGGCCAGGAGGTAAGGCACATCCATGACGTCCGGCAACTTGCTAAAGTCCTTGCGGATACGTTTTTTCTCAGTATATGAGTAAGCCATCAGCGTTCCCCAGCTTGGTCACCTGCTTGTTTGGCTCCTCCCGACGGGAGCAGCCAGAAAAATCTTGCGAACCCCATGGTTCGCGCCACCGTTCAAGGTGGGTAGATCACGTAATCAGCGCTAACCGAATCAGCTGCCAACAACGGAAAAAGGCCGGTGGCAGAAGCCACCAGCCATCAGCCTTTCGCTTAACGCTTGGGCTGGAAACGCAAAGTCGATGCTTACTTCAGCTCGACTTTAGCGCCTGCTTCTTCCAGGGTAGCCTTGGCTTTGTCAGCAGCGTCTTTTGCTACTGCTTCCAGGACCATTGCTGGAGCACCGTCAACGACTGCCTTGGCTTCTTTCAGGCCCAGACCGGTCAGTTCACGAACTGCTTTAATGACGTTAACTTTCTTCTCGCCCGCTTCCAGCAGCATGACGTTGAATTCGGTTTGCTCTTCAACAACGGCAGCAGCAGCAGCTGGACCAGCGGAAGCAGCGGCAGCGCTAACACCGAATTTTTCTTCGAATGCTTTGATCAGCTCTACAACCTGCAGAACGGACATTTCAGCTACGGCGTTGAGGATATCGTCTTGAGAGATAGACATGACTCTAATTCCTGAATTGGGGGACGGCCTACGCGACCATCGAAATAAACAAAAATACGCGAGAGGAAGTGCCTGCCCTTAGGCTGCAGCGGCTTCTTTCTGTTCGCGGATGGCCGCCAGTGTACGAGCGAGCTTGCTGGTAGCGCCTTGAATCACGCTCATCAGCTGGGAAATCGCTTCGTTGCGGGTCGGCAATGTTGCCAGTACGTCGATCTGATTAGGTGCGAGGAACTTGCCCTCGAACGCAGCTGCCTTGATCTCGAACTTATCCTGACCTTTAGCGAACTCTTTGAACAAACGGGCAGCAGCGCCAGGGTGTTCATTGGAGAACGCGATCAAGGTCGGGCCGGTGAACACATCGTTGAGGACACTGTATTCAGTGTCAGCAACGGCGCGCTTGAGCAGGGTGTTACGTACGACACGCACGTATACGCCAGCTTCACGAGCCTCTTTACGGAGTCCGGTCATCGCGCCTACTGTCACACCGCGGGCATCAGCCACAACAGCAGACAGAGCGTTTTTGGCAGCCTCGTTGACTTCAGCGACGATGGCCTTCTTGTCTTCGAGTTTAATTGCCACGGGTTTAACTCCTGCTTGTTACCGTTTCATCTGACCTGAGCCGGATGTCGTTTTGGTGTCTGATTCGGTAAGGAACCGGGAGCACCATCTGCGTAGGCTTGAGGTTTAAGACTTTCGCCGCCTACGGTCTTGGATAGCCCCCGCCAGGCAGGGACCCCAATTTTCGCAACGGCGCGGTTACCCGCGCCGTGCCAGTCTCACGCGTCCAACGAACCTTGGTCGATGACCAAGCCTGGGCCCATAGTAGTGCTCAGGGTTACGCGCTTGACGTAGATACCTTTCGAGGAAGCAGGCTTGATACGCTTCAAATCAGCGATCAGTGCTTCAACGTTCTCACGCAGCTTGTCTGCTTCGAAGCCGACCTTGCCAACGGAAGTGTGGATAATGCCGTTTTTATCGGTGCGATAGCGAACCTGACCAGCCTTGGCATTTTTAACGGCAGTGGCTACGTCTGGAGTAACAGTACCGACCTTCGGGTTAGGCATCAGGCCACGCGGGCCGAGGATCTGACCCAACTGACCAACAACACGCATTGCGTCCGGGGAGGCAATAACGACGTCATAGTTCAGATCGCCGCCCTTCATTTCAGCAGCCAGATCGTCCATACCAACGCGATCAGCACCGGCAGCCAGAGCAGCTTCAGCAGCTGGACCCTGAGTAAATACAGCTACACGAACGGTCTTGCCAGTGCCGTGTGGCAGTACGGTAGCGCTACGTACAACCTGGTCGGATTTACGTGGGTCAACACCGAGGTTCACAGCGACGTCTACGGACTCGCTGAACTTCACTGTCGACAACTCAGCCAGCAGGGCAGCAGCTTCGTTGAAGTTATACGATTTGCCAGCTTCAACCTTGGAAGCGATAGCCTTTTGGCGCTTAGTCAGCTTAGCCATTACACACCCTCCACGTTAAGGCCCATGCTACGAGCGGAACCGGCGATTGTACGCACGGCGGCGTCCATATCAGCAGCGGTCAAGTCGGCATTTTTTGCCTTGGCGATTTCTTCAAGCTGAGCACGGGTCACAGTGCCAACTTTTACGGTATTCGGACGAGCCGAGCCGCTGGTCAAGCCAGCTGCTTTTTTCAGCAGTACCGAAGCCGGGGTGCTTTTGGTTTCAAATGTGAAGCTGCGGTCACTGTAAACAGTGATGATCACAGGAGTAGGCAGACCTGGCTCAATACCCTGAGTACGGGCGTTGAACGCTTTGCAGAACTCCATGATGTTCACGCCGTGCTGACCCAGTGCAGGACCAACGGGCGGGCTCGGGTTAGCCTGAGCTGCTTTCACTTGAAGCTTGATGTAAGCGGTAATCTTCTTGGCCATGAGGCACTCCAATTACGGGTTCTAGCGCCTCGAGAGGCTCCCCGGTTACTTGCGCGTTTATCCCGGTGACGAAAAAACCCCACAGCCCAAGGCTGCGGGGTATGGGATTCTGAGATCAGTTACGCCTTTTCGACCTGACTGAACTCCAGCTCCACCGGAGTGGAGCGTCCGAAAATGAGCACGGCCACCTGGATCCGACTCTTCTCGTAATTGACCTCTTCAACGGTACCGTTGAAGTCAGCAAACGGACCGTCTGTAACACGAACGACTTCGCCCGGCTCGAACAGAGTTTTTGGCTTTGGCTTATCGCTGCCATCAGCGACGCGACGCAGAATGGCTTCAGCTTCTTTATCGGTAATTGGGGCAGGCTTGTCTGCAGTGCCGCCAATGAAGCCCATGACACGAGGAGTATCCTTAACCAAGTGCCAGGTACCTTCGTTCATGTCCATCTGGACAAGCACATAGCCAGGGAAGAACTTACGTTCACTTTTGCGTTTCTGGCCGTTACGCATTTCCACTACTTCTTCAGTAGGGACCAGAATTTCGCCGAAGCCATCTTCCATGCCTGCAAGCTTTACGCGCTCAACCAGTGAGCGCATGACATGCTTCTCGTAACCCGAGTAGGCATGCACTACGTACCAACGCTTAGCCACGGGACACCCTTAGCCGACAATCAAGGAAACAAGCCAGCCGAGCAGGGAATCCAACCCCCACAACAGCAGCGCCATCACAAGAACCACTGCAACCACGATCAAAGTGGTCTGGGTAGTCTCTTGGCGCGTAGGCCACACGACTTTACGAATCTCAGCGCGCGCTTCCTTGGCCAAAACAAAGAAAGCCTTGCCCTTCCCCGTCTGCAGCGCCACATAGGCTGCCACGGCGGCGATTACAAGCAGGGCAAGAACGCGATACAGGATTGGTTGCGCAGAATAGTATTGATTTCCAACGACACCCACGACCACCAGAAGCACTACTACAAGCCACTTCACGAGATCAAACCGGGAGTCTTGGGCTTCAGCCTTTGGATTCATCTACTAAAATCCTGTGAAAAGAAAGCCAGATACATTTGAGAATCTGGCAGGTCAGGAGGGAATCGAACCCCCAACCTACGGTTTTGGAGACCGTCGCTCTGCCAATTGAGCTACTGACCTAAAAGCAAAATCAGGCCGAACATTATGCGGACCTGACAGGAAGATTTCAACAGCAACTCGATAATGCGATGGCAAAAATCGACTCACTGCAGCACCAGCTCACCAAGAGCGTAAAGATCCCGGGATTCTTGGCGCCTAAAACAAAGGCAGATACTCACATATCTGCCTTAGTAATGGAGCTCTTGAGCGGATTTGAACCGCTGACCTCACCCTTACCAAGGGTGTGCTCTACCAACTGAGCTACAAGAGCAAAACACATTGCACAACCAGCAAACTTGGAGCGGGTAGCGGGAATCGAACCCGCATCATCAGCTTGGAAGGCTGAGGTTCTACCACTAAACTATACCCGCTGAGCTTTGCTGCTTACGCTCAAAATATGGTGGAGGGGGAAGGATTCGAACCTTCGAAGTCGTAGACGTCAGATTTACAGTCTGATCCCTTTGGCCGCTCGGGAACCCCTCCTAAGCGAGGCAGCATTCTATATGATGCCACCCTTCTGTCAACCTTTTTCTCAATAAAAACTTGAGGTTACAAGCATTGACTCTTGCTACACCAGTACGAATCAAGCGATCTGCACTGCGAAGCGGGCGCCATTCTATTCAAACTAATCTGGGGTTGCAATGCCTTCACACGACATTATTTCATTTTTTAGCATGGGAAAATCTCTACGGAGCTCGGCGATAAGCGCATCGCTCACCAGCCGCCTACTCGCAGGCGCAATTTTTAGCCAAAACACGCTGCCTCGCTGATCCAGGCGCTTTCCCAGGTGAGTATCGATATCCAACGCAACAAGGCGCTGCTCGAGAAGCGTCACCTCAGCCCGCTTGGCGGTGCCGCCCAAATAGAGGCATTTCTCTTGCTCTGCGTCCATCCGCTCCTTACTCCTACCCAATCCGGACTCGCTAAGCAGCCGAATATCCTGGCCATATGATCGATGGGTTAACAGCGGCTCGACCTCTTTCGGGCGTAGCGGCGCATCCTGCTGATGCCAGACAAAATAAAGACCGTTCAACATGAGCAACAAAAAAAACGCCCAGGGCATAATCACCTCATAGACAACACGCATCCGAATGCATATCTATCAACTCCTATCTCTCCCCTAATTACCCTCGAGCCTCAGACTCACCTCCCCCCCGGCAAACTGCTCCTCACGGCCACCTACCTCCAGCCGTAGCGCTCCATCGTCACCAACTCCCAAGACCACACCCTTGGTGATCTGCGCACCCGTAGTGAGAGCGACCGCAAGGCCCTGCCATAAGTGCTTGTCTTCCCAATCTCTTCGGTAGGCCGCAAAGCCTTTCTCCTGATGACCAGCAAGATAAACGCTGAGATTTCGACTGAGCGCGCAAGCAACGCGATTCCGATCCTGAACATGCACAAGCTCCAGAGCCAATGAAGTCCAAGCCTGGTCTACGTTAATGGATTCACGCATATTCACGTTGATCCCAATACCAATCACTACATGACATACATTGGCAGGATCGCCGGTGAGTTCGAGCAGAACCCCAGCAATCTTCTTACCGCCAACCAGAATGTCGTTAGGCCATTTCAGCCCCGCAGTACCAATACCGAGCTCTCGCAGCGTATCTACCACAGCAAGGCCTACGAGAAGACTGAGGCCATCCAGGCGGCGCGTCCCGCCATCCAGACGCAAGGCGAGGCTGTAATAGAGATTTTCAGCGAAAGGACTTACCCACTGACGGCCACGCCTTCCGCGGCCAGCCGTCTGCCGCTCTGCAAGAACCAAGCAAGGAAGTTCAGCGCCTGAATTCGCTACGCGCATGGCTTCAGCATTAGTTGAGTCGATAATTTCGTGAATCCTGCACGTCCAACCCAACCCGACATGTTCCCGGCGCAGCGCCTCATAGTCCAGCAAGGACAGCGGCGACGCCAATCGGTAGCCACGACCGCGCACCTTGTAAATTTCTATGCCGAGGTCAGCCTGGACCTGCTGCAGCTTCTTCCAGACGGCGCTCCGGCTGACGCCCAGCGCAAGCCCCAGATCCTCGCCGGAGTGAAACGCACCGTCTTCAAGTAGCTTTAGCAGTGTATGCATGAGTGAGAGTGCCTAGTAGTAAGACGCGCATGATAGCCATACAGAAGACCTGCGCAAGCATACGTTTCACCACTTGGGCCGCAGGCGTGCTGCGCTTGAGCTCTAATTGGTTGGGAGGGTTAGTTGGCAGCTTTTTCCGCGCGCAAAAACAAAACCCCATCTGCTTTCGCAAATGGGGTTCTGGAATTTAATCTTGACGATGACCTACTCTCACATGGGGAAACCCCACACTACCATCGGCGATGCATCGTTTCACTGCTGAGTTCGGGATGGGATCAGGTGGTTCCAACGCTCTATGGTCGTCAAGAAATTCGGGTACTGACTCGTTCCTGAGAACGCTTCAGCAAATCGGGTATGTGATCAAGGTACCGCTTGTGTGTACGCAAACTTTCGTCTTCATGCGTCTTCACACACCGCAATCTGCTGTCTTTTTGCAGATTGCTTGGGTGTTATATGGTCAAGCCTCACGGGCAATTAGTATTGGTTAGCTCAACGCCTCACAGCGCTTACACACCCAACCTATCAACGTCGTAGTCTTCGACGGCCCTTCAGGGAACTCAAGGTTCCAGTGAGATCTCATCTTGAGGCAAGTTTCCCGCTTAGATGCTTTCAGCGGTTATCTTTTCCGAACATAGCTACCCGGCAATGCCACTGGCGTGACAACCGGAACACCAGAGGTTCGTCCACTCCGGTCCTCTCGTACTAGGAGCAGCCCCTCTCAAATCTCAAACGTCCACGGCAGATAGGGACCGAACTGTCTCACGACGTTCTAAACCCAGCTCGCGTACCACTTTAAATGGCGAACAGCCATACCCTTGGGACCGGCTTCAGCCCCAGGATGTGATGAGCCGACATCGAGGTGCCAAACACCGCCGTCGATATGAACTCTTGGGCGGTATCAGCCTGTTATCCCCGGAGTACCTTTTATCCGTTGAGCGATGGCCCTTCCATACAGAACCACCGGATCACTAAGACCTACTTTCGTACCTGCTCGACGTGTCTGTCTCGCAGTCAAGCGCGCTTTTGCCTTTATACTCTACGACCGATTTCCGACCGGTCTGAGCGCACCTTCGTACTCCTCCGTTACTCTTTAGGAGGAGACCGCCCCAGTCAAACTACCCACCATACACTGTCCTCGATCCGGATAACGGACCTGAGTTAGAACCTCAAAGTTGCCAGGGTGGTATTTCAAGGTTGGCTCCACGCAGACTGGCGTCCACGCTTCAAAGCCTCCCACCTATCCTACACAAGCAAATTCAAAGTCCAGTGCAAAGCTATAGTAAAGGTTCACGGGGTCTTTCCGTCTAGCCGCGGATACACTGCATCTTCACAGCGATTTCAATTTCACTGAGTCTCGGGTGGAGACAGCGCCGCCATCGTTACGCCATTCGTGCAGGTCGGAACTTACCCGACAAGGAATTTCGCTACCTTAGGACCGTTATAGTTACGGCCGCCGTTTACCGGGGCTTCGATCAAGAGCTTCGCGTTAGCTAACCCCATCAATTAACCTTCCGGCACCGGGCAGGCGTCACACCCTATACGTCCACTTTCGTGTTTGCAGAGTGCTGTGTTTTTAATAAACAGTCGCAGCGGCCTGGTATCTTCGACCGGCATGAGCTTACGGAGCAAGTCCTTCACCCTCACCGGCGCACCTTCTCCCGAAGTTACGGTGCCATTTTGCCTAGTTCCTTCACCCGAGTTCTCTCAAGCGCCTTGGTATTCTCTACCCAACCACCTGTGTCGGTTTGGGGTACGGTTCCTGGTTACCTGAAGCTTAGAAGCTTTTCTTGGAAGCATGGCATCAACCACTTCGTGTTCTAAAGAACACTCGTCATCAGCTCTCGGCCTTGAAACCCCGGATTTACCTAAGATTTCAGCCTACCACCTTAAACCTGGACAACCAACGCCAGGCTGGCCTAGCCTTCTCCGTCCCTCCATCGCAATAACCAGAAGTACAGGAATATTAACCTGTTTTCCATCGACTACGCTTTTCAGCCTCGCCTTAGGGACCGACTAACCCTGCGTCGATTAACGTTGCGCAGGAAACCTTGGTCTTTCGGCGTGGGTGTTTTTCACACCCATTGTCGTTACTCATGTCAGCATTCGCACTTCTGATACCTCCAGCAAGCTTCTCAACTCACCTTCACAGGCTTACAGAACGCTCCTCTACCGCATCATCCTAAGATGATACCCGTAGCTTCGGTGCATGGTTTGAGCCCCGTTACATCTTCCGCGCAGGCCGACTCGACTAGTGAGCTATTACGCTTTCTTTAAAGGGTGGCTGCTTCTAAGCCAACCTCCTAGCTGTCTAAGCCTTCCCACATCGTTTCCCACTTAACCATGACTTTGGGACCTTAGCTGACGGTCTGGGTTGTTTCCCTTTTCACGACGGACGTTAGCACCCGCCGTGTGTCTCCCATGCTCGGCACTTGTAGGTATTCGGAGTTTGCATCGGTTTGGTAAGTCGGGATGACCCCCTAGCCGAAACAGTGCTCTACCCCCTACAGTGATACATGAGGCGCTACCTAAATAGCTTTCGAGGAGAACCAGCTATCTCCGAGCTTGATTAGCCTTTCACTCCGATCCACAGGTCATCCGCTAACTTTTCAACGGTAGTCGGTTCGGTCCTCCAGTTAGTGTTACCCAACCTTCAACCTGCCCATGGATAGATCGCCCGGTTTCGGGTCTATTCCCAGCGACTAGACGCCCTATTAAGACTCGCTTTCGCTACGCCTCCCCTATTCGGTTAAGCTCGCCACTGAAAATAAGTCGCTGACCCATTATACAAAAGGTACGCAGTCACCCAACAAAGTGGGCTCCCACTGCTTGTACGCATACGGTTTCAGGATCTATTTCACTCCGCTCTCCGCGGTTCTTTTCGCCTTTCCCTCACGGTACTGGTTCACTATCGGTCAGTCAGTAGTATTTAGCCTTGGAGGATGGTCCCCCCATGTTCAGACAAGGTTTCTCGTGCCCCGTCCTACTCGATTTCATTGACAAGAGATTTTCGCGTACAGGGCTATCACCCACTATGGCCGCACTTTCCAGAGCGTTCCGCTAATCTCAAATCAACTTAAGGGCTGGTCCCCGTTCGCTCGCCACTACTAAGGGAATCTCGGTTGATTTCTTTTCCTCAGGGTACTTAGATGTTTCAGTTCCCCTGGTTCGCTCCATACACCTATGTATTCAGTGTAAGGTAACTGTCTTATGACAGCTGGGTTCCCCCATTCAGACATCTCCGGATCACAGTCTGTTTGCCGACTCCCCGAAGCTTTTCGCAGGCTACCACGTCTTTCATCGCCTCTGACTGCCAAGGCATCCACCGTATGCGCTTCTTCACTTGACCATATAACCCCAAGCAATCTGGTTATACTGTGAAGACGACATTCGCCGAAAGTTTGCATTTCACAAACTTTACCTTAGCCTGGACACGCACCAGTGAAAGAGGTGCCCAGTCTATATTTCAATCACATACCCAAATTTTTAAAGAACGATCCAGTCAAAAGACCAGAAATCAACACTCATCATCCCAGCGGATGGAGCGCTCATTTCTAAGCTTTCAGCAATCAGAAGCAGTTATGGTGGAGCCAAACGGGATCGAACCGTTGACCTCCTGCGTGCAAGGCAGGCGCTCTCCCAGCTGAGCTATGGCCCCATAACAAAATTGGTGGGTCTGGGCAGATTCGAACTGCAAAGAACCTGACCTCACCACTCTTTACCTTGGGGGCGGGGTGCGCTCTAACCAACAACTCACCAAGTAACTGGTGGGTCTGGGCAGATTCGAACTGCCGACCTCACCCTTATCAGGGGTGCGCTCTAACCAACTGAGCTACAGACCCGAATCGGGTTTGCAAAGCAAAAACTGCTTCTATCGTCTTCTTCAATGAATCAAGCAATTCGTGTGGGAACTTGCGAAGAAGCTGAGTCTTCGATTAAGGAGGTGATCCAGCCGCAGGTTCCCCTACGGCTACCTTGTTACGACTTCACCCCAGTCAT
>NZ_CP096426.1:120000-507500 GCF_053903055.1 Pseudomonas sp. AK106 | reverse complement strand
ACATCTTCTTGACGCCGTCCAATCCTTCCAGCAATGGCATCGTCAGAACACACTGAGCCTCCTGACCATATGCACGCTGCAGCTCGCGCCCCATCAGCAAGTTGAATTTCTGATCGGTCCCGCCCAGCTCAACGTCGGCGCGCAAAGCAACCGAGTCGTAACCCTGGACCAGCGGATAAAGGAATTCGTGGATGGCGATGGACTGGTTCGACTTGTAACGTTTGTCGAAGTCATCACGCTCCAGCATGCGCGCTACGGTGTACTGGGAAGAGAGTCGGATGAAGTCTGCAGGACTGAGTTGATCCATCCAGGTGGAATTGAACGCCACCTCGGTTTTGGCCGGATCAAGAATCTTGAACACCTGAGCCTTGTAGGTCTCGGCGTAGTCGAGCACTTGCTCGCGGCTAAGCGGGGGACGGGTGGCACTCTTGCCACTCGGATCACCAATCATGCCGGTGAAGTCGCCGATCAGGAAAATCACCTGATGACCAAGATCCTGGAATTGACGCAGCTTATTAATAAGCACCGTGTGCCCGAGGTGAAGGTCGGGCGCGGTCGGATCAAAACCGGCCTTGATGCGAAGTGGCTGCCCACGCTTGAGCTTTGTGACCAGCTCGGCCTCGACCAGGAGTTCATCTGCACCACGCTTGATCAGCGCTAGCTGCTCTTCAACCGACTTCATAACCGCCCCGTAATGCCGTATTTCAAAGGGAAACAACCATACAAGATCAGCGCCCAAATACAAGTTCTGACAATAGGAGCGCGACGAATCGCGGAGCGAGCCGATCGCAAGCTTGCCTCAGGCGAGATTTGGTTATATTTTATACAGTTATTTCATCTTCATCATGTCATTCATCTTTTCCATTTCATCTTTTTCAAAGTCAAAATTACCTATGACCGACACTCCGCCTAAAGCGCCACCGCTTTATCCGAAGAGCCACCTGCTAGCAGCCAGCGGCATCGCCGCACTGCTTAGCCTGGCTCTCCTCGTATTCCCATCCAGCGACGTCGAAGCCA
This sequence comes from Pseudomonas sp. AK106, assembly GCF_053903055.1. NCBI lineage: Bacteria > Pseudomonadati > Pseudomonadota > Gammaproteobacteria > Pseudomonadales > Pseudomonadaceae > Pseudomonas > Pseudomonas sp. AK106. Next base: position 506,483 of record NZ_CP096426.1, on the reverse strand, counting down.
AACGAACCAACCTTGCTCTGGAACTGGACACACCTGCCGACCAGATCAAGCAAGAACAAGACGCTCAAGAACAGACTCAAGCCACAGAGGCACCCGTAGATTCTCCCTTCGCCCAGATCGAAGGTGATGCGGCTGAACCGGCTGATGCCGCGAAGACAGCAAGTGACACCAAGGCCGCGCCGAAAGAGGTTGCTACTGCCAAAGGCCCGACCCACCGGGAAGTGGTGGTCTCAAAGGGCGATACGCTGTCGACGTTGTTCAGCAAAGTCGGCCTGCCTGCGACGGCGGTGCACGACGTTATTGCCAGCGACAAACAAGCCAAGCAGTTCAGTCAGCTGAAAAATGGCCAGGTGCTACAATTCGAGCTCTCGCCTGAGGGCAATCTCAAGCAGTTGCACAGCAAGCTGAGCGAGACAGAAAGCATCAGTTTGTCTCGCACGGACAAGGGCTATACGTTTACCCGTGACGTGAGCAAACCTAATGTACGCACGGCCTATGTGCATGGCACGATCAACAACTCACTGTCGCAATCCGCCCAGCGCGCAGGCCTCAGCCATACGATGACAATGGAGATGGCAAACATCTTCGGGTACGACGTCGACTTCACCCAGGATATCCGCAAGGGCGACGAATTCGATGTGATTTACGAGCAGAAGGTTGTCAACGGCAAGACGGTCAGTACAGGGAATATCCTTTCGGCTCGCTTCGTAAACCGTGGCAAAACCTACACCGCTGTGCGGTATACGAACAAACAGGGCAACACCAACTATTACACTGCGGACGGCAACAGCATGCGTAAGGCGTTCATCCGTACGCCGGTCGAATTCGCCCGCATCAGCTCACTGTTCTCATCCGGTCGCAAACACCCGATCCTGAACAAGATTCGCGCCCACCAAGGCATCGACTACGCTGCACCTCGTGGCACCCCAATCAAGGCCACTGGCGATGGTAAAGTCATCCTTGCCGGTCGGCGCGGCGGTTACGGCAACACTGTGATCATTCAGCACGGTGAAACCTACCGGACGCTGTACGGCCACATGCAGGGTTTTGCCAAGGGCATTCAGTCCGGATCCAGCGTCAAGCAGGGCCAGGTCATTGGCTATATTGGAACCACCGGCCTGTCCACGGGTCCTCATGTTCATTACGAGTTCCAGGTAAATGGCGTTCATGTCGACCCGCTGGGGCAGAAGCTGCCGATGGCTGATCCGATCGCCAAGTCCGAAAAACAGCGGTTCATGCAGGAGAGCCAACCTTTGATGGCTCGCATGGACCAGGAAAAGGCCACCATGCTGGCCTCGAGTAAGCGCTGACCCATGACTTTATATGTAGGTGTAATGTCCGGAAGCAGTCTGGACGGACTCGACTTCGCGCTGGTAGAACAGGATGACCGACCACGTTTGCTCGGCACCTACTACATTCCCATGCCGGACGACCTTCGCGCCGAACTGCTGGGGCTCTGCGCCAGCGGCCCGGACGAGTTGGCCCGCGCCGGCATCGCCGAGCAGAAATGGGTTCGTCTCGCGGCTCAAGGCGTGCTGGCCCTGCTGGACCAGCAGAGCGTGTCAGCCGGTGAAATCCGCGCGATCGGCAGTCACGGTCAGACGATTCGTCATGAGCCGGCCCGCGGCTTCACCATCCAGATTGGCAACCCTGCCCTGCTCGCCGAGCTAACGGGCATCACCGTGGTCAGCGACTTCCGCAAGCGCGATATCGCCGCAGGTGGCCAGGGGGCGCCGCTGGTTCCCGCTTTCCATGAAGCGTTGTTCGACGATAACAAAGACTACCGCGCCGTGCTCAACGTCGGTGGTTTCAGCAACCTCAGCCTGATCGAAATCGACAAACCGGTTTCCGGCTTCGACTCAGGGCCAGGCAATGTGCTGCTGGACGCCTGGATTCAGGCACAGCGGGGCGTGAGCTATGACCGCGATGGCGCGTGGGGCGCGAGCGGGACAGTCAATGATGCGCTGCTGAAGTCCATGCTCAGTGATCAGTTCTTTCAAACGAAGGGGCCTAAGAGCACGGGTCGTGAAGTATTCAACCTTGGCTGGGTTCACCACCATCTGTTCCAGATGCCAACGCTGAGACCCGAAGATGTGCAGGCGACACTGCTCGAAGTCACCGCATTGAGCATTACCGAGTCCCTGCAATCGGCACAGGCGCAGACCAAAGAACTGCTGGTCTGCGGCGGCGGTGCTCACAACAAGGCGTTGATGGATCGGCTGGCGGCGCTACTGCCAGCAACAAAGGTTTCTAGCACTGCAGAGTTCGGCGTTGATCCTGATTGGGTCGAAGCGATGGCGTTTGCCTGGCTTGCCCATTGCGCGCTGGAGAGCGTACCCGCCAACCGTCCAAGCGTGACGGGGGCCAAAGGCCTGCGAGTGCTGGGCGCGATCTACCCGGCCTGACCCAACGCCCACCATGCAAAACGCCGCGCAAATGCGCGGCGTTTTTGTGTGTATCGCCTGGATCAGATCGAGAACGAAGAGCCACAGCCACAGGTAGTCGCGGCATTGGGGTTCTTGATCACGAAGCGAGAGCCTTCAAGCCCCTCCTGATAATCCACCTCCGCACCTGCCAGGTACTGGAAGCTCATAGGGTCGACCACCAGACTGACGCCCTCGCGCTCGACAATGGTGTCATCATCGGCGACGTCTTCGTCAAAGGTGAAGCCGTACTGGAAACCGGAACAACCGCCACCGGTCACGAAGACACGGAGCTTCAGGCGATCATTACCCTCTTCATCGACCAGAGTTTTCACCTTGTGCGCGGCACCGTGGGTGAATTCCAAAGCCACTGGGGTAAAGGATTCAACGCTCATGTTCAAAATCTCCCGGCGCTAAGCCGTCATAATGCGTAATGACGCGCATTATCCGCTTCTCCTAGAAAATTGGTCAACTATTGTGACGGCAGCCACAGCTCGCAAGCGACAAGCCGCAAAAAACAGCCGCTATCACCAGCGAGTTGAGACTTGCCGCTTGAGGCCTGAAGCCGCTATTACGGCAACATCCCCGCATGGGACAGGCCTAGGCGTTCATCAAGGCCAAACATGATGTTCATGTTCTGCACGGCCTGGCCCGAAGCGCCTTTGACCAGATTGTCGATGACCGACAGCACCACCACCAAATCCCCGTCCTGAGGCCGATGCACGGCCATGCGGCACACATTGGCGCCACGTACGCTCCGGGTTTCCGGATGGCTTCCGGCGGGCATCACGTCGACGAAAGGCTCATTGGCATAGCGCTTTTCGAACAACGCCTGCAGATCGACCGACTTGTCCACGACGGTTGCGTACAACGTGGCGTGAATCCCACGGATCATCGGCGTCAGGTGCGGCACGAACGTCAGCCCGATATCGCCACCTGCAGCACGGCGTAGCCCTTGAGTGATTTCGGGGAGATGGCGATGGCCTTTAACGGCATAGGCCTTGAAGCTCTCGCTGGTTTCGGAATACAGCGAGCCCACACTGGCGCCGCGACCTGCACCACTGACACCCGATTTGCAGTCCGCGATCAGGCGCAATGGATCAGCAAGGCCCGCTTCGAGCAGTGGCAGAAAACCCAACTGAGTGGCGGTCGGATAGCAGCCAGGCACTGCAATCAGGCGCGCGCCCTTGATGTGCTCGCGATTGACTTCCGGCAGGCCGTAAACCGCTTCGTCGAGCAATTCGGGCGCGCCGTGGGGCTGGTTGTACCACTTGGCCCACTCGACCGGGTCTTGCAGACGGAAGTCAGCGGAGAGGTCGATGACCTTGGTGCCCGCGGCGAGCAACTCGCCCGCCAGCGCATGTGCGACACCGTGGGGCGTGGCGAAGAACACCACATCGCACGCGCCCAGCACTTTGACGTCCGGTACGCTGAACGCCAGGCCGTCATAGTGACCACGCAGGTTGGGATACATGTCAGCGACAGGCAAACCTGCCTCGGAGCGCGAGGTGATCGCAACCACTTCAGCCTCTGGGTGTTGCGCCAGAAGACGCAGCAACTCGACGCCGGTGTAACCCGTACCGCCGACGATACCGACCTTGACCATAACCTGCCCCTCAACCAAACCAGTGGAAAGCCGCTGATCATATGGGTCGATTGCCGATGGGACAACCGCGAACGTGACGTACGGGCGCGGAAGCCACTACTATTTGGCACCGTGTCCCTGGAAACAAACCAAAATGCTCTATCTCTGGATTAAAGCGCTGCACATCATTGCAATGGTGTGCTGGTTCGCCGCCCTGTTCTATCTGCCGCGATTGTTCGTCTATCACGCCATGAGCGAAGACTCCGTAAGCCGCGAGCGTTTCTGCACCATGGAACGCAAGTTGTACCGCGGGATCATGATGCCCTCGATGATCGCTACCCTGGTATTCGGTATCTGGCTGATCGTTCTCGCACCGGGTTTCCTGCAGCAAGGCTGGTTGCATGCCAAGCTCACCCTCGTTGTCCTGTTGATTGGTTACCACCACGTGTGCGGCGCGCAGGTCAAACGCTTCGCGCGCGGCGAACCTGGTCGCAGCCATGTGTTCTATCGCTGGTTCAACGAGGTACCCGTGTTGATCTTGCTGGCGGTGGTCATTCTGGTCGTCGTCAAACCGTTCTGACGCGCATTGCTCATATCGTATGAACTCAAGACAAGGAAGCCAGCATGGCGGAGCACTTCAAGATCGTTTTCGAGGGACAGCTGCGAACAGGCGTTGAGCTGGAGACAGCGCGCCAGAACCTGGCGCAGCTGTTCAAGACTGAGGTGTCCGGCGTTGATCGTCTCTTCACCGGCAAACCCGTGACCATCAAGCGAAGCCTGACGCGGGACGACGCGCAGCGTTATCTCGCGGCGTTGAACGATGCAGGTGTCGAGGGCCGTATCGAGCCCGAGGAGCCCGTGTCATTGAGGCTTGAGGACGTGGTCGAAGATACTCCACAGCGTCCGGCTTTCGAACCTGCGGCCTCGCCCTACGCACCGCCGCGCACGCCGGCCGCACAAAACTGGCCCGCCGTAGGCGACTTGAAGGTGTTCTCCATTCGGGGGCGAATCGGCCGTCTGCGCTACCTGGCGTGGAGTCTGGCGCTGGTGGCCGTCGGCCTGCTGGTCGCTGCCGTGTGCGTCGGCGTTCTCAGCGTTTCGCTGGTGGCGGGCGGACTGCTCGGCACCGTTGCCCTCGTCGCGTTCGTGGTTGTCAGCATCCAGATCGGCGCCCAGCGGTTGCACGACGCCGGTTGGTCAGCCTGGTTGCTGTTGCTGAATCTGGTGCCGGTGGTGGGCAGCTTCTTTCCGATCCTGATGATGGCAGTCCCTGGCAACACGGGCCCGAATCGGTATGGTCCGCCGCCGCCCGGCAACACACCGCGCGTCAAGGTCCTCGCCATTCTGTGGCTCGCGGTGCTGGCGCTGGCCTTAGTGGCCGGGATGATGGGTGGTCTGAACACTGTTCAGGAGCAGGTCGAAGCCACCACCAGCGAATACGAGCAAGCGCTGCCTTACGACGATGACGCGGAACAACCGGTCGTTCCCGTTGATCCTGTCGATAGTGGTGACTCGTCCGACAGCAACGACGACCAATAACTATCTGGCAGCAAGGACGCTGTCTCAATACAAGCTGCAAACACTGGAGAATTGCATGACCCGTTATGCCATGGTCACAGGTGCATCCAGCGGTATTGGCCTGGCGATGGCCGAAGCCCTCGCACGCCGGGGTCGCAACCTTATTCTGGTGGCCAGGCACCGGGAGATGCTCGAGAGCATCGCCATCGAGTTCACCCAACGCTTTGGTGTCGAGGTGCTGTTCCGCGCCTGCGATCTGGGTGAGCCGCTGCGCCTCTCGGGCTTTCTGCTTGAACTCGAGGAAGGCTCGCGAAGCATCGACTTGCTGGTTAACTGCGCTGGCATCGGCAACAGCGGGCCCTTTCTCGCTCAAGAGTGGGCGCAAGAGCAAGATCTGCTCGACCTTAATGTGCTCGCGTTGACGCGTCTCTGTCACACGGTTGGCAACCTGATGGCGGTGCAAGGCGGCGGCCAGATCCTCAACGTTGCGTCGATCATGGGCTTTCAGCCGGGACCATGGATGAGCACCTACGCGGCGAGCAAAGCGTACGTCCTGCATTTTTCCGAAGGGCTTCGCGAGGAGCTGCACAAGACCGGCGTGAAGATTTCGGTGTTGTGCCCCGGGCCGACGCGCACAGCGTTTTTCCGCACCGCACAACTGGATGCCGGCAAGTTTACGCACGACGACCACATGACCGCCGAGGAGGTCGCGCTGTACACGGTTCGCGCGCTCGACAAGAACCGTGCGGTGATCATCCCGGGTTGGCGAAACAGGCTACAGACACGCCTGCCGCGCTTTGCCAGTCGCTGGATGACGCGAAAGCTCTGGGGCTCGATGCTCAAATCTCGTACGTCAGTCTGACGGGGCACATCGCAATAAACGTCTGGGCGTGAACCGGGACGCTCAGTACACTGCCTTCATCCCCCTCGAAACGGAGCAAGAAGGCTGTGGATACTTTGTTTACCAAGATCATCAATCGGGAAATCCCGGCGAAGATCATCTACGAAGATGATCAAGTGCTGGCCTTTCACGACATCGCCCCCCAGGCGCCTGTGCATTTTCTGGTTATCCCGAAGAAGCCGATTGCCACCCTCAACGACGTGACTGAAGACGATAAGGGCCTGCTGGGCCACATTCTGTTCACAGCCCAGCGCCTGGCAAAAGAACTGGGTTGCGAGGACGGCTTCCGCGTGGTCATGAACACCAACGAAAAAGGCGGACAGACCGTCTATCACATCCACATGCACGTGCTGGGTCAGCGCCAGATGAACTGGCCGCCGGGCTGAGTCATCCTCTCCGGTCTTCGTAGACCTGCCGGATGCGCGCCAACGCCCCGGCGGGCTGACACCGGACAAGCCCGGTTACACCGTTTGAGGTAGACTGACCGCCGTGGATTTACCCGGAGGCGCCCATGGCTACCGAACGTCACTACTCCCCTATCGACCGTTTCCTGCTTCAAGCCGACGCAGCGATGAAGACGCTGCTGCCCGTCAGCGCGCACGCACATCGTCCTTCGCCTGCCATCGTTCAACCCGACGTCAAGATGAATGAGTCCGACACCCGGCATGTCGCAGGGCTCATGCGCATCAATCACACTGGCGAAGTCTGTGCTCAGGCGTTGTATCAGGGGCAGGCACTCACCGCGAAACTGCCTCAGGTGCGCAAAGCCATGGAGCACGCCGCCGAGGAAGAAATCGACCATCTGGTGTGGTGCGAGCAACGCATTCATCAGTTGGGCAGTCATACCAGTGTGCTCAACCCATTGTTCTACGGTGCTTCGTTTGGCATCGGCGCAGTGGCTGGCTTGATCAGCGATCGAATCAGCCTGGGCTTCGTTGCCGCGACGGAAGATCAGGTGTGCAAACACTTGAATGAGCATTTGGAGCAATTGCCAGTCGAGGATGAGAAGTCGCGGGCGATTCTCAAACAGATGCGCGCCGACGAAGAGCATCACGCAGAAAGCGCGATCGAGGCAGGCGGTTTCCGCTTCCCGGCGCCGGTGAAGTTCGGCATGAGCCTGTTGGCAAAAATCATGACCAAAACCACCTACAGGATCTGATCGAATCTGCGGTCGGCCGGCCTTTATCAGCGAACAAAGCTGCCACGAAAGACCGGAAACAAAGAAGGCGCCTGAACAGGCGCCTTTTTTGTATCACTGAGACCTTAGACCGGCATGTTGCGGCCGTAGAAGATTTCGAGCATCTCGTGCTTCACGCGGCCGGTCACCTGCTCGCGCTGTTCAGCGGAGAGATTGCTGGTGGCGTCGCCGAACAGGTAGTTGTCCAGCTCGAACTGCTTGAGCAGCATTTTGGTGTGGAACAGGTTTTCCTGGTACACGTTCACGTCAGTCATCTGGTAGCTGTCGCGCGTGTCATCGGAAAGGTAATTCTGGATCGAGTTGATCTCGTGGTCGATGAAATGCTTCTTGCCTTCAACGTCACGGGTGAAGCCGCGCACGCGATAGTCGACGGTCACGATGTCGGACTCGAACTTGTGGATCAGGTAATTCAGCGCTTTCAACGGGGAGATCACGCCGCAGGTCGACACGTCGATGTCCACACGGAACGTGGCGATGCCGTCAACGGGGTGGATTTCAGGGTAGGTGTGAACCGTGATGTGGCTCTTGTCCAGGTGCGCGAGAATGGTTTCCGGCAGCGGACCCGGCGATTCTTCGATCTGGCTGTCAGTCGGCGTAACCGGCTGCTCGGAGATCAGAATGGTCACACTGGCGCCTTGTGGATCGTAGTCCTGACGGGCGATGTTCAGGATGTTCGCGCCAATGATATCGACGACATCGGTGAGAATCCGCGTCAGGCGTTCGGCATCGTACACACTGTTGATGTACTCGACGTAGGCCTGCTGGTCCTGCGGGGTTTCCGCATAGCAGATGTCATAGATGTTGAAGCTCAAGGTCTTGGTCAGGTTATTGAACCCGTGGAGCTTGAGTTTGCTTTTCACCGTTAAAAACTCTCTATATGGGTGCGGCGCTGGCCGCGTGATCAAGCATGCCCGTCAACTGAGCCCGGCTCAGCTGCGTAGGACGGTTAACACCTCTTCGCGTTGGCGATTTTGGTTGTCTGGTCGGAGGCGAGCCGGCTACCCGGCGGTCGCGCCCTGAAAAAGGGGCGCATTATGCAGACGTCAGAAGTCGCATGCCATAGCCTGCACCGCTTTTGTGAAAATTGAGCGTTGCTCAACCCAGTTCGATGATCTCGTAGTCGTGGGTGATTTCGACGCCGGCATTACCCAGCATGATCGACGCCGAGCAGTATTTCTCGGCGGACAGCTCGATCGCACGTTTGACCTGCGTCTCTTTGAGGCCGCGCCCTTTAACCACGAAGTGCAAATGGATCTTGGTGAACACCTTGGGATCTTCGTTGGCGCGCTCGGCTTCCAGGAACGCCTCACAACTCTCGATGGGCTGACGGGCTTTCTTGAGAATGCTGACCACGTCGTAATTGCTGCAGCCACCCAGGCCAATCAGCACCATTTCCATCGGGCGAACACCCAGATTGCGACCGCCGCTTTCTGGCGGGCCATCCATCACAACCACATGGCCGCTGCCGGACTCACCGAGGAACATCGCCTCACCCGCCCATTGAATACGCGCTTTCATCACCGGACTCCAATGCTTGAAAAATGGCGGCCAGCTTAGCACAGGGCCCTGCCGTCGCTGAGTGGACGGGACATGCCCGGCAACGACCGAAATGTAGGAAGTGTCTGAAAAATTGGCTAATTGCCGCTGTTGAACTGCGTCAAATGGCAACTACTGCCGATACCTCTAAGAATGCCTAAGGGCGCAGTTTTTTACGGGATACAGCCATGCTCGCCGTGCAGCCTCCGAACAAGATGAAAATCGCCGACAAACTGCTGCCGCACGCCCAGCGGCGACGATGCCTGGCGAAGACCAATATCCTCTGCGCAGGCGAAGAATCGGATTCGCTGTACCTGCTCATCAAGGGCTCGGTGACGATCCTGATCGAAGACAACGAAGGTCGCGAGATGATCGTGGCCTATCTCAATACAGGGGACTTTTTTGGCGAACTGGGACTTTTCGAGCAGACGGCCGCCGGTGCCCACCGCAGCGCCTGGGTGCGCGCCAAAACCGAATGTGAAGTGGCCGAGATCAGCTACGCCAAGTTCCGCGAGCTCAGTCAGCAGGATCCCGAATTGATGTACGCCATCGGTGCGCAAATCGCCGAGCGTCTGCGCAACACTACCCGCAAGGTGGGCGATCTGGCGTTTCTGGACGTCACTGGCCGCGTTGCCCGCAGCCTGCTCGATCTGTGCAAGCAGCCTGACGCGATGACCCACCCCGATGGCATGCAGATCAAAATCACCCGCCAGGAGATTGGCCGTATCGTGGGGTGTTCGCGGGAGATGGTTGGTCGTGTGCTCAAATCGCTTGAGGAGCAAAACCTGGTGCATGTCCGGGGCAAAACCATGGTGGTTTTCGGCACCCGTTAACACACGCACCGGGTATTGGCAGGTGAGTCAGATTCCGGCCAGAAGGCGTATATAGCGCTCACTCAAACGGCCAAGAAAATCCGGGGCGTCGAACAGCTCATGCAGAGCGATATGGCTTTGCGCTTCGCACCGCGCATCGAGTTCACAGGTTTCATTGAAGCGATTGACTGCGTTGACCATCTCAACGCGCTCGTCATCCAGCAGCATCGCGGCATGGGCCAACACCACCGGCCGCTTGCCACCCTGACTCTGCCGCCAGCGCTGCGCAGTACCCACCATCTTGCGAGCGTTGAGGTTGACGTTGAAACGGCCATCGCAGAAGGCCCCTTCGACTTCGCCCAAGGATGCAGCGCCACCCAGCTCACTCAGCGTATCGAGGATCGGCTGACACAGGCGCATGTAGGCGTTCTCGATGCGGTCGCGATCCAGATCGGTGTCCGGCTGCACATACACAAGCGCCACGTTGACCGTCGAGGGCGATTGCGGCACGGGCTCGCCGCCACTTTCACGCAACAGCACAGGCCAGCCACTGTCGGCGAGCGTTTCGCTGGCTTCAGTGAAGCCAGGAAGACGGCTCAACCGCCTTGGCATGACCAGCGCGCGGTCGGTAGGCCGCCAGAACAGCAAACCGCTCTCGGCGTGCCCATCACACGCTGACGCCAGCAGATCCTGCTCGGCCTTGAGGCCGGCTTCAACGCACGTTGCCAAGAGCTGAAGGGTCATGCTGCCTCCTGACGTGAGTGGCGACGGCTTTCTGGCCTACACCGGTGGATCAGTCCAAACCGCCGGACTTGATCGCGGTGCCTTTCTCCGGGAAGAACAGTCGCTGCAATTCCACACCCGGCTTCTCGGCGCGCATGAATGCCTCACCCACCAAGAAGGAATAAACGTCGTTGATCTCCATCAGCTCGACATCCGCGCGGTTGAGAATCCCGCTTTCCGTGATGACCAGGCGATCACGGGGGATGCGCGGCAGCAGATCGAGCGTGGTTTCCAGACTGACGTCGAACGTGTGCAGATTGCGGTTGTTGACGCCCACCAGCGGAGTGTCGAGGGTTTTCAATGCCCGCTCCAGCTCGTCGCCATCGTGGACTTCTACCAGCACATCGAGGCCAACACCTTTGGCGACTGAGGCCAGCTCGGCCATCTTCACATCATCCAGCGCCGAAACGATCAGCAGGATGCAGTCGGCCCCCAATGCCCGCGCTTCGACGATCTGATAAGGGTCGATCATGAAGTCCTTGCGGATCACCGGCAGCGAACACGTCGCCCGGGCCTGCTTCAAATACTCATCAGCGCCCTGGAAGAAATCGACGTCGGTCAGCACAGAAAGACAGGTGGCCCCGCCTGCTTCGTAGCTAGTGGCAATCTCCGCAGGATGAAAGTTTTCGCGGATCACGCCCTTGCTCGGCGAAGCCTTCTTGATTTCTGCAATGACGGCCGGCTGCTTGCGCTTGGCCTGGGCAATCATCGCGGCAGCAAAACCACGCGGTGCATCGGCTGCTTTCGCCAGAGTTTCCAATTCGGCGAGGCTGACACTGGCACGGCGCGCAGCGACTTCCTCGACCTTTCGGGCCAGAATCTTTTCCAAAACCGTCGGCACACTCATTCTTCATTCTCCTGCTTGAATACCGCGGTAAAGGCACCCAGTTCTTCCAGCTTTTCGCGGGCCAGGCCCGTGTGTAATGCGTCGTGGGCCAACGCCACGCCTTCTTTCAATGACGAAGCATGATCAGCGGCATAAAGCGCAGCGCCGGCGTTGAGCACGATCATTTCGGCGGCTTTCTGGCCGTGCTCGGACTTGCGCCGACCCAGCGCGTCACGAATCAATTCCAGCGACTGCGCCGGGCTGTCGACCACCAGACCGAACAGGCTCTGGCTTTTCATGCCCAGATCTTCCGGCTGTACCCAGTATTCGGTCACTTCGCCGTTCTTCAGTTCCGCGACAAAGGTCGGCGCGGCGATGCTGAATTCGTCCAGGCCGTCCTGGGAATGCACCACCAGCACGTGTTTGCTGCCCATGCGCAGCAGCACCTCGGCCAATGGCCGGCACAGCGCCTGACTGAATACGCCGACCACCTGGTGCTTGACGCCGGCCGGGTTAGTCAGTGGACCGAGCATGTTGAACAGTGTGCGCAGGCCCAGTTCCTTGCGTGGCCCTGCGGCGTGTTTCATCGCGCCGTGGTGGGTTTGCGCGAACATGAAACCGATGCCGACGCTGTCGATGCAGCGCGCCACTTGCACCGGGGTCAGGTTCAGGTAGACGCCTGCGGCTTCCAGCAGATCGGCGCTGCCACTCTTGCCGGAGACCGCGCGATTGCCGTGCTTGGCGACTGTGCAACCGGCCGCCGCGATCACGAACGAGGCAGCGGTCGAGACGTTGAATATGTTGGCGCCATCACCGCCGGTGCCGACGATGTCGACCACGCCGTCGAGGGTTTTGAGTTGAACCTGATCCGCCAGCTCACGCATGACCGACACTGCACCAACGATCTCGTCAATGCTTTCGCTTTTCATGCGCATGCCCATCAGAAATGCGCCTATCTGCGCCTGGGTGCACTGGCCTGTCATGATTTCGCGCATGACCTCGCGCATTTCATCAGTGCTCAGGTCCAGTTGATTCACAACCCGGCCCAGCGCCGTTTTGATATCCATTGCCATGTCGATGTGTCCTTAACCCTGACGGGTGCCGCCGGTCTGCTTGAGGAAGTTGGCGAACAGCTCGTGGCCCTGCTCGGAAAGAATCGACTCAGGGTGAAACTGTACGCCCTCGACGTTAAGGGTTTTGTGACGCAGGCCCATGATTTCATCAACGGACCCATCTTCGCGCTGGGTCCAGGCGGTCAACTCCAGGCACTCCGGGAGTGTTTCGCGCTTGACCACCAGCGAGTGATAGCGGGTCACGGTCAGCGGATGCTTGAGGCCTTCGAACACGCCTTTGTCTTCGTGGATCAGCTCGCTGGTCTTGCCGTGCATGACCTGGCGCGCACGCACTACGTCGCCGCCAAACGCCTGGCCAATCGACTGATGACCCAGGCAGACGCCGAGCACGGGCAGCTTGCCAGCGAAGTGTTTGATCACGTCGATGGACACACCTGCTTCGTTTGGCGTGCACGGGCCGGGGGAAACGACGATACGTTCGGGGTTCAGGGCTTCGATTTCGGCGACGGTCATTTCGTCGTTGCGAATCACTTTGACGTCGGCACCCAGCTCGCCCAGGTACTGCACGACGTTGTAGGTGAAGGAGTCGTAGTTATCGATCATCAGCAGCATGGTGCTTAACCTTTTGAATGACTGACTTTTAACGTGGCCTTCCGTTTTCTGACCGCAGTTGCGCGCAGAGGGTCGCGGGAGGGATTCCGGCGAGTCACTGCAAAACCGAGGCATCAGAAGGCATATCAATACAGATCCGGCGGAGCCGGCGGGGGAAATAGTCAGGCGCGCCAACGCCAACGGGCGTGGCCCTTGATAACGCGCATCAAGAAGCTGCTGACAATCGACACAGGAAAGGTCTCGTTCATACGTTGCCGCACAGTAGCGTACCGCCGCAGGGCGCGCAATATCGCAGTGCCCGGATGGCGCGGGGCAGCGGCCGATTGGCAGGATTTGAATGCCCGCAAGGTGCAGATCGCAGCCTGAAGGCCGGTACAGAATATTTGCCGTGAATGCCACGGCATCGTGGGCGATTTGTGTCGCGGCTGCTACCTTCTCGTACAGCACTAAAACAATAAGGGATGCCCCCATGATCAAAGCCACACTGCGCTGGCCGTTCGCGGCTTGCCTGCTCTCGCTCGCCTGTTCCTCGGCCCTGGCCGCCTCTTCCCCCTATTCAACGATGATCGTATTTGGCGACAGCCTCGCCGACGCCGGGCAGTTTCCCGATGCCGGCGGACCACCCGGCGCCACCTTGCGTTTCACTAACCGCACCGGCCCGACATACCTGAACGGCAGCGGCGAGGCATTCGGTCTGAACTCATCGACGCTGTTGGGCGAAATGCTTGGCGTGGCGCCCGGGGATTTGCAGGCATCGACCTCCCCCGTCCGCGCGGCGCAAGGGTTGCCGGATGGCAACAACTGGGCTGTGGGTGGCGACCGGACCGATCAGATTCTCGCGGCGATCACCACCCAATCTCAGATTGCCAATACTGACGCCTCGACCGGCGTGACGACGGTGTTCCGGACGCGACCCGGTTATCTGGTTGAAAACAGCTCTCGGGCTGACCCGAATGCCCTTTACTATCTGACCGGGGGCGGCAATGACTTCCTTCAGGGCCGGGTGCTGAGTGCGGGACAGGCCGTCAATGCGGCGAACAACCTGGCGAACGGCGCACAAATCCTGTCCCAGGCCGGCGCGCGTTACATCATGGTCTGGCTGCTGCCTGACATCGGCCGCACACCCGCTGTATTCGGCACGCCATTGCAGGGGCCATCGTCGTTGCTGAGCGGGGTGTTCAACCAGCAGTTGGTCAATCGGCTGGGGCAAATCGATGCCGAGGTCATTCCGCTCAATGTGCCGGGGCTCATACGTGATGTCCTGACCGACCCGGCGCGCTACGGGCTGGCGGCCGATCAGAACCTGGTCGGTACCTGTTTCAACGGCAACAACTGCACCGCCAACAGCGTTTACGGGATTGGCGGCCTGACGCCTGATCCGACCAAACTGCTGTTCAACGACGGCGTGCACCCGACCGTCGCGGGTCAGCGTCTGATCGCCGACTACGGGTATTCGATTCTGTCCGCACCGTGGGAAATCACGCTGCTGCCGGAAATGGCCAACGGAACGTTGCGCGCGCAGCAGGATGAACTGCGCAGTCAGTGGCTGGCGGATTGGGGCAATTGGCAGAACGTCGGTGAATGGCGCGCCATCGTCGCCGGTGGCGGTCAGAAACTGGATTTCGACGCGCAAGGCAATTCCGCCAGCGGCGACGGTCACGGCTACAACCTCACGGTGGGCGGCAGCTATCGCTTCGCTGAAGACTGGAGAGCCGGGCTGGTTGCAGGTGCTTACCGGCAAACACTCGAAGCCGGCGCCAAGGATTCGGACTACAAACTCAACAGCTATATCGCGACCGCATTCGTGCAGTATCAGGCGCAGCACTGGTGGGCAGACCTGGCGGCATCAGGCGGAAAACTCGACTACGACAACCTCAAGCGCAAGTTCGCGCTGGGCATCAGCGAAGGCGCGGAGAAAGGCGACACCGACGGCGACCTGTGGGCGGTCAGTGGGCGCGTGGGCTTCGACCTGGCCGAACAGAGCAGTCGCTGGCATTTCTCGCCGTTCATCAGCGCCGACTATTCTCACGTCAACGTCGATGGCTACTCGGAGGACAGTGCTCGCGCGACCGCACTCAATTACGACGACCAGACGCGCAAGTCAAAGCGGCTAGGCGCGGGGCTTCAAGGGAAGTTCGACGTCACGCCGCAGACCCAGGTGTTTGGCGAAGTGGCCCATGAGCGTGAGTTCGAGACCGACCAGCAGGACGTGACCATCGCGCTGAACAGCGTGCCCGGCCTGGATTTTGATCTGAAGGGCTATGACCCCCAGCGCAGTTTGAATCGCGCAAGCGTGGGCCTGAGCCAGAAGCTGGCGCCCGACCTCACACTGCGTGCCGGCTATAACTGGCGCAAGAATGATGACGTGACGCAGCAAGGGGTGAATCTGGCGGTGAGTCTGGATTTCTGAAGCTACCAGGCATGTGGGAGCGACCGGGGTGGCGCTCCCACAGGGACGTCTAAATCTTCAAGCCTCTGGCGTCTGCTGCGCCAGCGCCACGGCGCGGAACATCGCGCGGCGCTTGTTGAGGGTTTCTTCCCACTCCAGCGCCGGCACAGAATCCGCGACAATGCCGCCACCAGCCTGCACGTGCAGCTCGCCGTTCTTGATCACCGCAGTACGAATAGCGATCGCGGTGTCCATGTTGCCGTTCCAGGCAAAGTAGCCCACTGCGCCGCCGTACACACCGCGCTTGACCGGTTCCAGCTCGTCGATGATTTCCATCGCACGAATCTTCGGCGCGCCCGACAAGGTGCCCGCCGGCAGGATGGCCCGCAGCGCATCCATCGCCGTCAGGCCACTCTTCAGCTGGCCGGTGACGTTCGACACGATGTGCATGACGTTTGAATAACGCTCGATGACCATCTTCTCGGTGAGCTTCACCGAACCGACTTCCGAAACCCGCCCGGTGTCGTTGCGTCCCAGATCGATGAGCATCAGGTGCTCGGCGATCTCTTTGTCGTCAGACAGCAAATCGACTTCCAGCGCGTAGTCTTCTTCCTCGGTGGCGCCGCGAGGACGCGTCCCGGCAATCGGGCGTACGGTGATCAAGTTGTCTTCGACCCGTACCAGCACTTCCGGCGAACTGCCGACGACGTGGAAGTCGCCGAAGTTGAAGAAGTACATATAAGGCGTCGGATTGAAACACCGCAGCGCGCGGTACAGGTCGATCGGTGCGGCCTTGAAGTCGATGGACATGCGCTGCGACGGCACGACCTGCATGCAGTCGCCCGCGAGGATGTATTCCTTGATCGTGTCGACGGCTTTTTCATAATCCGACTGGGTGAAGCTTGAACGGAACACCGGGTCCGCCGCCTGCGGACGGGTCAGGTCCAGACCACGGCGGGGCGTGATCGGCTGACGCAGTTTCTCCATCAACGCTTCGAGTCGCGCCAGGCCACCTTCATAGGCTTCAGGCTGAGCCGGATCGACCAGCACGATCGCGTGCATCTTGCCGGCCAGGTTATCGAACACCACGACGGCATCCGACACCATCAACAGAATATCCGGCACGCCCAGTGGATCAGGATTCGGGCATGCGCCCAGGCGCGGCTCTACATAACGCACGCAGTCATAACCGAAATACCCCACCAGACCGCCGTTGAAGCGTGGCAGACCGGCGATGGTCGGGACGTTGTAGCGGGCCTTGAAGGTCTCGACGAAGTCCAGCGGGTCTTCAGCTTCCAGGCGCTCGATCTCAACACCGTCGTGGGTCACGCTGACGGTGTGGTCGTGCACACGCATGACCGTGCGGCACGGCAGTCCGATGATCGAGTAACGCCCCCACTTCTCCCCGCCCTGCACGGACTCAAGCAGGTAGGAATTGGGCTCGTCAGCAAGCTTCAGATAGATCGACAGCGGCGTGTCGAAGTCAGCCAGGGTTTCGTAGGCAAGGGGAATGCGGTTGTAGCCTTCAGCGGCCAAACGCAGGAATTCTTCGCGGGTCATATCAGCCTCGTGGTCTGAGGTAAAACGGTCAGGGATGCAAACGCGCCGGGGCTCCGGCCAGGTTCAAGTCAGGCGCGCCAACGCCAGCGGGCCAGGGCCTTGATGACTTTCATCCAGAGTTTGCGAGTGACCACCACGATGGATTCTCTAAAGGAGGGGGCTTTGATGTCGGGCAACGTTATCTCAGCGCCCTGCGCTAAGCAACCGGCAGAACTGCCCGGAATCAGCATGCGCAAGTCATCGATCACCAGCGCCGGTGACTCTTCTGCGATAGGACGGCCGTGGTTGTAGCCGTAACTCAATGCCACACAGGCGACACCCGCCGCTTTGGCCGCCAGCACGTCGTTGCGCGAGTCACCCACGAACAGCGACTGAGACCCCGGTATACCGGCCATTTTCATGACAAAAAACAGCGCGGCCGGGTCGGGCTTCTGCTGCGGCAGCGTGTCGCCGCCGACGATCCAGCGAAAGAACCGCCCGAGCTTGAGGTCATCCAGCAAGGGGGCAACGAAGCGTTCCGGCTTGTTGGTGATCAGCGCCATCTCGACGCCCATCTTCTGCAGCCATTTCAGGGTTTCGCGCACGCCGGGGTAGACCTCGGTCAGGGCATGGCTGCCGCTATAGGCCTCCATGAAAATCGCCAGCGCAGCCTCGGTGGACTCTTCGTCCACGGCGGTGTGATCCATGCCGTTCGCCAAGGCGCGGCGAACCAGCACGCGTACGCCGTTGCCGATCCAGTCACGTACCCGTTCGATGCCCGCCGGCGGCCGGCCGAGCTGGATCAGGGTCTTGTCCACCGCTGCAGCCAGATCCGGCACCGAGTCGATCAGTGTGCCGTCGAGGTCGAACATGATCAGCCTGGGCAGACGTCCCGGAAACAGCTGTTCGAAGCCGCTGGTCAACGGGCCAACGCCAGTTCTGCGTGCATCTTCGCAATGACTTCGCGGTAATCAGGCGCATTGAAAATGGCCGAGCCCGCGACGAAGGTGTCAGCACCGGCTGCGGCAATCTCACGGATGTTGTTGACGTTGACGCCGCCGTCGATCTCCAGACGGATGTCGCGACCGGACGCATCGATCAGCGCACGAGCCTCGCGCAGCTTGTTGAGCGTGCCGGGGATAAATTTCTGACCACCGAAGCCCGGGTTGACGCTCATGAGCAGGATCATGTCGACCTTGTCCATGACGTACTCAAGCAGGTTCAGCGGGGTCGCCGGGTTGAACACCAGACCTGCCTTACAGCCGCCTTCGCGGATCAGTTGCAGGGAGCGATCAATGTGCTGGGTCGCTTCCGGGTGGAAGGTGATGTAAGTGGCGCCGGCTTCGATGAAGTCGCCGATGATGCGATCCACCGGGCTGACCATCAGATGGACATCGATGGGGGCGGTGATGCCGTATTTGCGCAACGCCGCGCAGACCATCGGTCCGATCGTCAGGTTGGGGACGTAGTGGTTGTCCATGACGTCGAAGTGGACGATGTCGGCGCCAGCGGCCAGGACGTTGTCGACTTCCTCTCCCAGGCGGGCGAAATCGGCGGACAGAATGGAAGGAGCAATAGCGAAGGGCTGCATGACGCACCTTTTATGAGCGAAATCACGGTGGCGCGCATTGTACTCCAAGAGTTTGAAACGTGCGTTGGGTCGCAAGTGAGTCAGTCAAGGGACGTGAGCTGTGGCCATAAACATACGCGCCGCGCCGCGCAGGCGGCACGTCATTGCGTCAGCCTGATCAATACGCCGCATGGTAGATTTTCTCGATGTCGGCGGCGGTCAGCTTCCGTGGATTGTTGCGCATCAGGCGTTCGATCCTGCTGGCCTCCTCGGCCATCGCGGGAATGGCGTCTTCGGGCACGTTGAAGCTACGCAGCCCGGACGGGATTTCCACCGCGGCGCACAAGTCGGCCATTGCTTTGACTGCCAGGTCTGCGGCGTCCCTGTCGCTCAAGTGCGCGACGCGGACGCCCATCGCATCGGCGATGTCGCGCATCCGTTCGACGCAGGCCAGCTTGTTCCACTCCATCACATACGGCAGCAACAGCGCGTTGCTCACGCCATGAGCGATGTTGAACCGCCCTCCCAATGGATACGCCAACGCATGGACTGCGCCAACCCCGGCATTGCCGAACGCCATGCCGGCCATGAGGCTGGCGGTGGCCATGTCTTCTCGCGCCTGCAAATTCGAAGGATTGGCGTAGGCCTTGGGCAGCGCCTTGACGATCAGTTTGATGGCGCCCAAGGCGATGGCGTCGGTGATCGGCGAGGCATTGACTGAAAGGTATGACTCGATGGCATGCACCAGCGCATCGACTCCGCTGGCTGCCGTGACACTGCGCGGACAGGTCAGGGTCATCAACGGGCTGACCAGCGCGACGTCGGGCAACAGGTAATCGCTGACGATGCCTTTTTTCAGCTGTGCTTGCTTGTCTGAAAAGATCGCCACGTTGGTGACTTCCGAACCGGTGCCTGCGGTGGTCGGGATGGCAATCAGCGGGGGGCCTTTGCGCTTGACCAGATCAACGCCGAACAACTCGGCCAGAGGCCCTTCGTGACTCGCGAACGCGGCGACGCCTTTGGCGATGTCGATGGCACTGCCGCCGCCCACACCGATCAGGCCGTCGTGACCGCCCTCTCGGTAGGCCCGGGTGCAGTCCTCGACGATAGAGATTTCGGGCTCGGGTTTGACCTGATCAAACAGGCCATAACGACGGCCGCCCAATTGCGCCAGCGCGAGGTCGACCGTTCCGGACTTAACCAGTATCGCGTCGGTGACGATGAGCGGGTTTTGAACGTTGAGCCGGGTCAGCTCGGCGGACAACTGCTCAATCGCGGCGGGGCCGGTGATCAGTTTGTTGGCGATCTTGAAAGCAGAAACACTCATCGGGCTCGTCCTTTATGTTGCTGTTGGAGCCGTGGCTCTTTTACAAGGCAGGATTGGCATGCGCTGAGTGAAACATAGACCGGATCGTGCGGGGCGTCAGTTTTGTGGTGCGGGAAGATCCCTCGGTGTGCGCTATCAATCTGCGGTGTGGCACCTGACGTCTTCCCGGCTAAAGCCAGTCCTACAAAGAGCAGGCGGTGTGTCAGCAACAATCATTGGACGCACGCGGTGTGTCAGCAACACTCACTGGGTGCACGCGCTGCATGTGTAGGACCGGCTTCAGCCGGGAAGAGGCCTTTGAGTGCGCTATTAATCTGCGGTGTGCCACCTGACGTCTTCCCGGCTAAAGCCGGTCCCACAAAGAGCAGGCGGTGTGTCAGCAACAATCATTGGACGCACGCGGTGTGTCAGCAACACTCACTGGGTGCACGCACTGCATGTGTAGGACCGGCTTCAGCCGGGAAGAGGCCTGCGTGGACACCGTCCATTTTGCAGTGTGCCGCAGGCCGCTTTCCCGGCTAAAGCCAGTCCCACAAAGAGCAGGCGGTGTGTCAGCAACAATCATTGGACGCACGCGGTGTGTCAGCAACACTCACTGGATGAACGCGCTGCATGTGTAGGACCGGCTTCAGCCGGGAAGAGGCCCTTGGGTGCGCTATCAATTTTGCGGTGTGGCACCTGGCGCCTTCCCGGCTAAAGCCGGTCCTACCATTCTCGTTTCAGCCAGTTCCTCCGGTGGGCTTTGATTACTCCACCGCCGTGCGCAGTTTCTCGCTCCGGCCGCGCAGCCATTCGAGCACCAGCAGGAGCACCACGGAGAATCCGATGAGCAGGGTTGCCGCGGCTGCGATGGTCGGGCTGAGGTTTTCGCGGATGCCGCTGAACATCTGCCGGGGCAAGGTCGCCTGGCCTGGACCGGCGAGGAACAGCGTGACAACCACTTCATCGAACGAGGTCGCGAAGGCAAACAGCGCCCCGGAGATCACCCCCGGCGCAATCAGCGGCAGGGTCACGCGCCGGAACGCCGTCGTTGGCGAAGCGCCCAGACTCGCCGCTGCACGCACCAGGTTGTAATTGAAGCCCTGCAACGTGGCAGACACGGTGATGATCACAAACGGCACACCCAATACGGCGTGCACCAGGATCAGCGAGATGTAGCTATTGCCCAGACCCAGCGGGGCAAAAAACAGATAACTCGCCACCCCGACAATCACCACCGGAACCACCATCGGCGAAATCACCAGCGCCATCACCAGCGCCTTGCCAGGGAAGTTACTGCGCGTCAGTCCGATGGCCGCCAACGTCCCGAAACCCATCGCCAGCACCGTGGCAGCCGGAGCGACAATCAGGCTGTTTTTCAGCGCGCGCATCCACTCGGCCGAGCCGAAAAAGTCCTGATACCAGTGCAGCGAAAAGCCCTGCAGCGGGTAGACCAGAAAACTCCCGGAGTTGAACGACAGCGGCACGATCACCAGCACCGGCAGCACCAGAAACAACAAAATCAACCCGCATAACGTGCGCAGCGTGTAATGCCAGACCCGCTCGATCGGCGAGGAATAAGGGCTCAACATGGTCGTTCTCCTCAGCTCAGACGCAGGCGGCTGGCGCCAACCAGCCAGTTGTAGATCAGGTACAGCACAACGGTCGCCAGCAGCAGCAACCCGCCCAGCGCCGTCGCCATGCCCCAGTTGATGCTGGTATTGGTGTAGAACGCCACGAAATAACTGACCATCTGATCGTTCGGGCTGCCGAGCAGCGCCGGGGTGATGTAGTAGCCGATGGCAAGGATGAACACCAACAGACAGCCCGCGCCCACACCGGCGTAGGTCTGCGGGAAGTACACGCGCCAGAAACTGGCGAACGGGTTGCAGCCCAGGGAGATCGCCGCGCGCATGTAGGTCGGCGAGATGCCTTTCATCACGCTGTAGATAGGCAGGATCATGAACGGCAGCATGATGTGCACCATCGAGATGTAAACGCCGACCCGGTTGAACACCAGTTCCAGCGGTTTATCGATGATGCCCATGGCCATCAGCGCGCCATTGATCAGGCCGCTCGATTGCAGCAACACGATCCAGGCTGCGACTCGCACCAGGATCGACGTCCAGAACGGCAGCAGGACCAGAATCATCAACAGGTTGCTCTGCCGCGCAGGCAGATTGGCCAACAGGTACGCCAGCGGGTAGGCCAGCAGCAGGCAGATCACGGTGATCACCAGGCCCATCCAGAAGGTGCGGGCAAAGATGTCGATGTAAATCGCCTGATCGGGTGTGGCCGGTGCCAGTTCACCGAGGTCATCGATGCGGTGGTCGACAGCGGCCAGCAGATAATAAGGGGTGAAACTTGAGGTGTTGCGGCGGATCGCCTGCCAATACGCGGGATCGCCCCAGCGTTCATCGATGGCTTCCAGGGCCTCTTTATAAGAAGCCGGCTCTTCCTTGAATGGCATGGCGCGGGCCGTTTTCGCCAACAGGCTGCGGTAGCCCGCCAGCTCCTGGTTCAAGCGTTTGGACAGATCGCCCAGGGTCTGATTCTTGCGCGCTTCGGCCAGGTCCTGGCTCGCGGCTTTGTAGACCGCGTCAGGCGGCAGCCCCTTGCCGTCCCATTTCGCCACTTCCACCACCGTGAGCGGCATGCCACCCACCACTTCCGGGTTACTGACGCTTTTGTAGAGCAGCGCCGCAATCGGCACGAGAAACACCAGCAGCAGGAAGATCACCAATGGCGCGATCAACGCCTGAGCCTTCCAACGATTGACGCGCTCGGCACGGGCCAGGCGTTGCTTCAGGGTCGGGCTGGCGCCTTCAGTCAGGGGCACGGCGGTGGCCATAGTGAACTCCGAAATCTCTCAACAAAGAGCGCGCCCCCTGCCCTGCTTTCAGACAGTTCAGACGACGCACCCGGATCTAACTCACAACCAAGCGCTTACTGGGCAGTGCGCTTATTTGGCGGCCCAAGAGTTGAAGCGCTGTTCCAGCGACTCACCGAAGTCGGCCCAGAATTTCACGTCGATCTGCACCTGATCCTTGATGTTCTCAGGGGTGGTCGGCATGTTTTTCAGGGTTTCAGCACTCAGCAACGGGACCGCGCCGGTGTTGGCCGGGCCGTAAGCGATATTTTCGGAATAGGTTTTTTGCTGCTCTGGCTTGAGGGAGTAAGCGATGAACTTCTTCGCCTCTTCGGCGTTTTTCGCGCCCTTCGGAATGGCCCATGCGTCGAAGTCATACACGCCGCCGGTCCAGACCACTTTCAAGTTGCTCTCTTTCTGCACGGCAGCGATGCGACCGTTGTAGGCCGAGCTCATCACGACGTCGCCCGACTGCAGATACTGAGGCGGCTGTGCGCCTGCTTCCCACCACTGAATGCTTGGCTTGAGCTTGTCGAGCATCTTGAAGGCGCGATCCTGGCCTTCCTTGGTCCCTAGCACCTTGTAGACGTCTTTCGGCGCAACGCCGTCAGCCATCAGCGCGAATTCCAGGGTGTATTTGGCGCCCTTGCGCAGGCCACGCTTGCCCGGGAATTTCTCGGTGTCCCAGAAATCAGCCCAGCCGGTCGGTGCGGATTTCAGCTTGTCGGCGTTGTAGGCCAGCACGGTGGACCAGACGAAAAAGCCCACGCCGCACTCGGAAATTGCGCCCTTTACGTAGTTGTCTTTGTTGCCGAGATCGACCGACGCCAGCGACTCGAACATGTCTTCGTCACAGCCGCGGGACAGCTCTGGCGATTCCACTTCAACCAGATCCCAGGTCACGCTCTTGGTGTCGACCATGGCTTTGACCTTGGCCATCTCACCGTTGTACTCGCCCGCGATGATCTTGCCGTTGCCGGCCTTTTCCCACGGCGCGTAGAAGGCCTTTTCCTGGGCCGCCTTGTTCGCGCCACCGAAGGAAATGACCGTCAGGTCCGCTGCCATGGCTTGCGCGGCGCACATCATGCCGACCGATAAGGCGGTGAGCTTCAATGTCTTGAGCATCAGTTTTTCTCTCCACGAACAATGTTGGTTAAGCGATGGGGGCGATTGGCTCGCCTCTGGGTTCTTCGGTTGACGCGTCACGCGGGTGTATCAATGTGCATCCAGCAACGGGTCCAGGGCGCGCGCGTGCTCGACCTGCCATCCAATGGGCACGACATCGCCAACGCTCAACGCCGGATCAAGCTCGGCGATGGGCTGCTTGACGAAGAAATCGGTTTTCCCGGCCACTTCCAGACGCACCCGCACGTGGTCGCCCAGGTAGATGAATTCGGCAACGCGGCCGGAGAAGCGGTTGACGCAACTCTCGCTGCGGCCGTTGAGATTCACGCGCTCGGGACGAATGGAAAGCGTGACCGGGCTCCCGGTGGCACCGACGTTGATCGCCAGCGCTTCGACTTTTTCGCCGCGCGCCAGGCCCACCACGCAGCGGTCGCCGCTCTGGCTGAGCAAGGTGCCGCTGATGCGGTTGTTCTCGCCGATGAAGTTGGCGACGAAGGTGTTTTTCGGCTCTTCGTAGAGGGTGCGCGGTGGGGCGATCTGCTGGATTTCGCCCTGATGGAACACCGCGACGCGGTCCGACATGGTCAGCGCTTCGCCCTGGTCGTGGGTGACGTAAACGACGGTCACGCCCAGACGCTGGTGCAGGTGCTTGATTTCCATCTGCATGTGTTCGCGCAGCTGTTTGTCGAGTGCCCCGAGGGGTTCGTCCATCAGCACCAGCTGCGGTTCGAAGACCAACGCCCGGGCCAGCGCGACACGTTGCTGCTGACCACCCGACAGCTGCGCGGGGTAACGATGGGCGAAGGTGCCGAGCTGCACCATGTCGAGGGCGCGTTTGACCTTTTCGGCCATGTCGGTCTTGCTCATGCCGCGCACCGACAGCGGAAACGCCAGGTTTTCAGCGACGGTCATGTGCGGGAACAGCGCGTAATTCTGGAACACCATGCCGATGTCGCGCTTGTGCGGCGGCACGTTGTTGATCGAACGGCCGGCCAGCAGGATCTCGCCAGCAGTCGGTGTCTCGAAGCCGGCGAGCATCATCAGGCTGGTGGTTTTGCCGGAACCGGACGGCCCGAGCAGGGTGAGGAATTCGCCTTTGCAAATATCCAGGTTGAGGTCTTTGACGATCAGGGCTTCGCCGTCGTAGCTCTTTTGCACACCGCGAAAGCTGACCAGAACATCACTCGCCCCAGCGCTTGAATCGACGTTGCTCATTGCCCACACCTTTGTTTGATCCACCGTAGGGATCAAGCCTAGATGAGGCTGAAGGCCGCGCAAATCGGGGCGTGAGAGAGAATGGCCTAGGTGGGGTGGAAGGTTTCGGGTAGGGATTGCCCTACAGGGATGGCGGGGATAGGTATGTCGCCCGGAAGGTATTTATGACCTGGTCTGGCGTCTTCGCGAGCAAGCTCACTCCTACAGGGGATCGCAATAACCTGTAGGAGTGAGCTTGCTCGCGATAGCGTTTTACGAAGTACCAAAGGAAGTCGTTTTTAGACACGCAATCAAACCAACTTGTGTTCCATCGCATACTTCACCAGCTCGGCCAGCGAGTTGATTTTCAGCTTTTGCATCAGGCGCGCCTTGTGGGTACTGATGGTCTTACTGCTCAACGCCAGTTGCTGGGCGATGTCGTTGACGTTGGCGCCCTGGGCCAGGCGTTCGAACACTGAAAACTCGCGTTCGGACAACAATGAGTGCAACGGCCGGCTGTCCGTGAGCCCGACTTCAAACACCATGCGATCAGCCAGGTCCGGGTCGATATAGCGCCCGCCTGCGGCCACTCGCCGGATCGCTGTCAGCAGCAACGCGGGGTCGCTGTCTTTGGTGGCATACCCGGCGGCGCCGACCTTCAGGGCCCGCGCGGCCATCTGCGCCTCATCGTGCATCGACAGCACCAGAATCGCAGGGGGATTGCTCAGCGCGCGGATTCGCGGGATCGCCTCCAGGCCGTTGACCCCTGGCATGGAGATATCCAGCAGCACGACTTCGCACGGGATGTGACGCAACGCCTCCAGCAACTGCTCGCCATTGCCGGCCTCCCCGACCACTTGCAGATCCTTTGCCAGGCCGATCAGCTGTTTGATGCCCTCTCGGACAATCGTGTGATCTTCGGCAACCAATACGCGAATCAATGCACGTGCTCCTCAGCGACCGGGTCCAGCGGAATGTGGATGCGCAAGGTTGTGCCTTCTCCGGGCAAGCTGTCCAGATGCAATTGCCCGCCCATGATCAGAACCCGCTCGCGCATGCCCACCAGTCCGAACGAGGCCGGACGCTCGGCGCCCAGATCGAAGCCCTTGCCGTCATCGGCGATGCGCAAGCACAGCACGCCGTCGCTCAGCGTCAGGCTCAGCTCGACCGTGTGCGCTTCGGCATGGCGCATGACGTTGGTCAGCGACTCCTGAAGGATGCGGAACAGCCCGATGGCCGTTGCATCCGGAAGACTCGGCAGATTGTCCGGCACCTGCACCAGGCAGGGGATCTGGGTGCGCGCTTCAAAGCGTCGGGCCTGCCACTCAATGGCCGAGGCGATGCCTGCATCGAGAATCGGTGGCCGCAGGGCGGTTGCCACGTCTCGCACCAACTGGAACAACTGAGCAATCAGGCGTTTCATGCTGTTCAGCCGATCCCGCAGGCCAGGGTCCAGATCGGCGTAAGCCAGTTCGCACATGGAAGTTTCCAGCTTGAGCACGGTCAGCATCTGACCCAGCTCGTCGTGAACCTCCCTGGCGATGCGCGCCTTTTCTTCTTCGCGCACGGTTTCAAGGTGCGCCGACAGCTCGCGCAACTGCTCGGCCAGCACCTGCAAGCGCGCTTCACTTTCTTGCAGCGCGGCCAGGGAACGGCGCCGTTCGGTCACGTCGGTGATGAACACCACCAGATACTCGGCGTCGCGAAAGCGCAGAAAGCTCAGTGACACATCGGCAGGCAGGATGCTGCCATCCGCGCGCACGCAATTGCTTTCGTAGTTCTGCGGCCCCTCCTCGCTGGAGCGCGCGGTTTTCCACAGATTGAGCCAGCGATCCATGTTCAGCCCCGGCTCGAAATCAATCAGCGGCCGGTCTACTACCCCGCCGGGCGCATAACCCAGCATGGTCTCGGCGGCCTGATTGGCGTAGCGCACATGGCTGTCCCAGTGGACCCAGAGGATGCCGACGGTGCTCTGATCGATGGAGAACTGCGCCAGCCGCAATGCCTCCTCCCCTGCCAGTCGCTTGGCAATGTCATCCCGCGCAGTGAGCAGCTGCTTCTCCAGTTGCTGCTGTTGTTTGCGCTGCCAGTAAACAATCGCCGCGCTGGCCAGGAGCAGGACCAACAGCAGCAGCGCGATGTTCTTCCACAGCCCCGGCGATTCACTGATCTGCGGGTATTTGGGCTGCAGCCACTGTGTGTGCAACTGCTCGAGATCCCGGGCCGGAATGGCGCTCAATGCCTGGCTGATGATTTCGGCGAGCTGCGGCGTGTCCCTTCGGGAGGCCACGCGCAGCAACTGCGGAAAGCCGATGTCACCGACCACGGCAAGCCCGACAAACTCGGCCTCGCGGGACAAACGGCTGAGCTGCGCCTCATCGATGACGGCGTATCGCGCCTGTTGACTGAGCAAGAGCTGCAAAGCCTGACGTTCCAGCGGCACGCCTTGCAGATTGAGGTGAGTGTAATTGCTGCGCAGGTAGTCAGCCGTGGTGCTAGGCATGCGCACGGCAACGCGCACCTGGCTGTCGAGCTTTTCCAGATCCACCGCGCCGGCGCCATCACGTTCGCCGACGATCAACTGCGGCACGCGCATGTACGGATCGGAATACAGCCACAGGCGCAAGCCGGCAGGCGTCTGGGTCAGGCCCGGGGCGAAGTCGATCTGCCCATCGGCGAGGGCTTTTTCAAGCTCGGCCTGATCGGCATAACTGCGCCACAGCAGCTCCACCCGAAGGGTCTTTGCCATGAGATTGATGAGGTCGACGTTGGCGCCCGATAACTGCTGGGCGCGACGATCGAGCTGGGCGTAGGGTGTTTGAAGGACGAGCCCGACGCGCAATGGCCCGCGCTGGGTCAGCCATTCCCGCTGCTCGTGGCTCAAGGGGTCGGCCTGGATGGGTGAGGCGACGGCATGGTGCGACATCGGCAGCACGATCAGCATCAGGCCGATCAAGAGCGCGCGGGTATCGCCGATAACCCGAAGGCACAGCGCACGGATTCTCAAACTGTCGTCTCCATTTCTCTGAATTCCATGCCGATCATGCGCTGTGCCTGTCGCTCGCTGAAGCGCGGCGATTGCCTGGCCTGACAAACAGCCGTCAACCCATTAGTCTGCCGGAATTGTTTCCGGCCTTTGGAATACTCGATGCCCTACACCCTTCGCGCACTATTTCCTGCGCTGTGCCTGACGCTGATACTACCTTGCTCGCCGCTCGTCATGGCCGCGGACCCGGCGCCGGATAAAGACGCCAAGTCGGCTGAAGCGCCGGTCGAGCGGGCCGCATTGCCGTCGCGCAGCGAAGAAGACACCCTGGCGCTTGAGCGTCAGGTGCCGCAGGTCGAGCAACAGCAATTGCAGGCGGGCGACGAGACCTTTCTGGCGTTGTGGAAACCGGCGAACGTCGATGAGCCCAAAGGCGCAGTGATCATCGTGCCGGGCGCCGATGAGTCAGCGGATTGGCCGATTGCGGTCGCACCGCTGCGGCGCAAGCTGCCGGACGTCGGGTGGTCCAGCCTCAGTCTGAGCATGCCGGACGCTCACAACGACGGTATTTTTGCCCGTGCGGCGGATGCCCCGGCAGCGGCGGGTGGCGGCGATAAAGCCAAAGACGCTGCGGTGAAAGCCCCCGACCCTGCGGCCACAGCCGAAGCGGAAGCTGCAGCGGCTGCCGAGCAGGCATCTGCCCAGGCGGAAGTGGCCAAGGCCAACGCCGAGAAAATCTTCGCCAGGATCGACAGCGCCGTGGCGTTCGCCCAGCAGAACAAGGCCCGCAGCATCGTCCTCCTCGGCCATGGCAGCGGCGCTTACTGGGCAGCGCGATACATGAGCGAGCGCCCCTCGCCGGCTATTCAACGCTTGGTCATGGTCACGGCCGTGGACACCGGAAAGGAAACGCCAGGGCTGATGGAGCTGCTGCCGACGCTGAAAGTCCCGACAGCAGACTTCGTCAACAAGGATCGTCCGGTGCCACGTCAGCAGGCACAAGACCGACTGGACGTTAGCAAACGAACTAAAAACGCTCGATTTACCCAAGTGGCGTTGAGTGCGATTCCCGGGAATCCGGCGATGGAGCAGGATCAACTGTTTCGCCGCGTCCGGGGTTGGCTGGAAGGGGACGCAGCAAAGTAGCGATTACCGCCTTCGACGCTGCCCGTGGGCGGGGCAGCCTTCAAAAGGAAGCGTCAGCGGAACCCGCGCCGATCGCGAATCACTGCATAGGCATGATGCAGCTCGCGGGTTTTCTCGGTGGCATCACGGACCTGTAGTTGATTGGCGCCACTGCCGGCGATCTTGTCCGGGTGGTGACGACTCAGCAATCGACGGTAGGCGCGCTTGATCTGCGCAGGTTCGGCATCCGCTTTCACCCCCAACAGACGCAGCGCGTCCTGAAACTCGCCGCCACTGCTGGCGGGAGCGCCCCTCGAACGTTGTTCGTCTTCGGTTAATGACAACCCTTCGACTTTGCCCGCAGCCCAGCCCAGCCATTTGCCCCACAGCACGATCAACTCGCGTTCGGTGCGCGACGCCCTGCCATCCGCCCACGCCATGCGCCAACAGGCGCGCAACAAACCTTCTGCCGCGTGGGGCTGGCTTTTCAGGCGCGTGAGGTGGACGCGCAAATTGTCGCGCCCGTCCTTGCCCCGATTGAACGCCTGAATCGCCCGCCGTTGCGCCGCCTCGCTGAGGTCCAGTCGGCGCATTTCAACGCGCGCCTGCTGTATATGCCCGTCGACCACCCGACCTTCGCTCTTCGCCAGACGACCCAGCAGAATGAAAATGAGCTCGTCATCGCGCGGTACGTTGCGGCCGCTGGCACGCTCGCGCATCTCCGCCCAGCTCCGGAAATGCAGCCGCCGATCAAGCGCCTGTCCCAGAAGTGCACCGAGCATGGCACCGGGAATGCTGGCAATCAGATACCCGACGCCACCGCCGACCACCGTGAATGGCCACAGCATCTAGGGCTTCACCGCAAGGATCTGCTCGACTTCGGCCAGTCGTTCATGGGTACCGACGTCCACCCAGCGACCGGCAAAACGTCCGCCGGTCACCAGGCCTTTCGCCATGGCGTCACGCAATAAGGGCGCCAGCTTGAATGCGCCCCCGCTGCAGCCCGCAAAGAGTTGCGGGTGCAGGACCGCTATGCCGCTGTAAGTCAGGCGCGGCTGAGCTGCGTCGTCGTGCACCTGCCCGTCGACCAGCGCGAAATCGCCCGCGGGGTGATGCGGCGGATTGTCCACCAGCACCAGATGGGCAAGCCCCTTGAGCGGTTTCGTCAATGAACTGAAATCGAAGTCGACCCAGATGTCACCGTTGACGAGGATAAAAGGCTCGTCGCCCAGCAGCGGCAGCGCACGGAAGATCCCGCCGCCCGTCTCAAGGGGCTCGCCCTCAGGGGAGTAGCGGATATTCAAACCCCACAGGCGACCGTCGCCGAGATGATCTTCGATCTGCTGGCCCAACCACGCATGGTTGATCACAACGTCTTCAACGCCGGCCGCTTTGATCGCGCGCAAGTGGTATTCAATCAGTGGAACGCCGCCGGCTCGCACCAGCGGTTTGGGCGTGTGCAGGGTCAACGGGCGCAGGCGCTCGCCTTTGCCCGCCGCCAGAATCATCGCTTTCATGCGGCCCTCATCAAGACAATCTTCACGTGCAGTCCCTCTTCAATGGCAGTCCATCCCATTACCCGACAGATGCTGGTTTTGCCTGTGTCGGTTTTGTATGGCCAAGGCTGGTCAACAGATTACTCAACTCAACCAACTCCGGGCGTCGCGCCAACACCGCTTCTATATAGGAGAAGAAGCGCGGCACATCGGCTAGGTAGCGTGGTTTGCCGTCACGGTGGCAGATCCGGGCGAAAATACCGATCACTTTCAAATGCCGCTGCACGCCCATCAAATCACTGGCACGACGGAATTCATCGAATTCGTCCTGCACCGGGATGCCCGCCGCGACGGCCTTGTTCCAATACAGCTCAAGCCAGCCGGCTACGCGCGCCTCCGGCCAGCTCAGGAATGCATCCTTGAACAGGCAGGTGATGTCGTAGGTAACCGGGCCGTACACCGCGTCCTGAAAATCCAGCACGCCAGGGTTCGGTTCGCTGAGCATCAAGTTGCGCGGCATGTAATCGCGGTGCACCAGCACCTTCGGCTGGGCCAGCGCGCTCTCGATCAGCAGATCGCTGACGGCCTGCCAACTGGCCTGCTGCGCCTGATCGAACTCCACGCCCAGATGACGCTTCACGTACCACTCGGGGAACAGTTCCAGCTCGCGGCGCAGAAGTGCCACGTCGTAACTCGGCAACGGCGCGTCCATCGGCAGTTGCTGGTAGGCGAGCAGTGCGTCGATTGCGTCAATGAAAAGCTGATCGGCGTTTCGCTCGTCGATGACATCCAGGTAGGTCTGACGACCCAGGTCATTCAACAAAAGGAAGCCCTGACTCAGGTCTTCGGCATAAATTTTCGGAACATTAATGCCCGACCCGCTCAATAAATGAGCGATATCCACGAAGGGTTTGCAGTTTTCCTGGGGGGGCGGCGCGTCCATGACAATAAAAGTGCGGCCCTCCCCCTCCCAGCGGAAGTAGCGCCGGAAACTGGCATCGCTACTGGCGGCAGTCAACGTGGCCGGGGGTATTGGCCCCCAGCCCTGGGCCTCAAATAAACGCGGGAGCTGCTCATCGAGCCAAACTTTCAGGTGTTGCAGGCGTACATCTTGATCTGGCATTGCAAGGGTCTCCGACGGCGCTAGCCGTCAAGCGGGTCATGCTTTATTATCCGACATCTTTTTCAGCCCATCGAGAGGCGTGCGGCCCCCCCGCGGGCAGATGGCGCGCAGGAAGCCCGGACTAATAAGATGGCATTGAAATCCCCCGCGTTTCGTAAAAAATTTCCGTTGCTCGTAACCGGCAGTTTGCTGGCGATGCAACCCCTGGCCGTCCCGTACGTGGTTGCCGCCGAACAGTATGACTGCTCGGTGTCTGCAACAGGTGCATGGGATTGCTCTCCGAAAACCAACGCAGCCCAGTTGCCTCCGCGCCCCGTGCACGACGCCAACAGTGTTTCGTCCAACAGCAGCACGGCAGATGGCGCTCAGACGACCACCACTTCCGACGGCGAAGTCGTGCCCAAAACGATGCTGGTCACCGAGGCCAAGGGCCGTGGCCTGAAATCGCGCAGCGCCGATTACAGCCACCTGGACTGGGTTCCGCGCGAGAAACTGACCGCAGCCCAACTGGCTGAGACCGGTCCGTACTGCTCGGGCGCCTACATCGAACCGATCCGTCCGGGCATGGACGACAAGACGCCGAAGAGCGACGCACCGACGTTCATCGGCGCCAAGGCTTCGCGTTATCAGCAGGAAGAGCAGGTTGCGACCCTGGCCGGTGACGTTGTCCTGCGTCAGGGCAGCATGCAGGTCGAGGCTGACGAAGCCAGCCTTCACCAGGCCGAGAACCGTGGCGAGCTGAACGGCGATGTCCGTCTGCGCGACAACGGCGCCCTGATCGTCGGCGATCACGCTGAAGTCCAGCTCGACACCGGCGAAGCCAAAGTCGACAACGCCGAGTACGTGCTGCACAAAAACAACGTTCGCGGTAACGCCCTGTACGCTCGTCGTGCCGAGAACGCGATCATCCGCTTGAAGGACGGCACGTACACCACGTGCGAACCGAACAGCAACGCGTGGACCGTGAAGGGCAACAACATCACCCTGAACCCGGCCACCGGTTTCGGTACTGCCACCAACGCCACACTGCGCGTTCATGACATTCCGATCCTGTACACGCCTTACATCTATTTCCCGATCGACGACCGTCGCCAGTCCGGCTTCCTGCCACCGACCATCGGTACCGGCACCGACACCGGCTTCTCGTTGCTCACCCCGTACTATTTCAACCTGGCGCCGAACTATGACGCCACGTTGTACCCGACCTACATGGCCAAGCGTGGCATGTTGCTGGAAGGCGAGTTCCGTTACCTGACCAAGACAAGCGAAGGTCAGTTCGGTGCGGCTTACCTGAACGACGACAACGACGATCGAAAAAATCAGTCGGACTACAAAGACACCCGCTGGTTGATCAACTGGCAGGATCGAAGTGGTCTGGATTCGCGTCTGACCAGCAAGATCGACTACACCAAAGTCAGCGATCCTTACTACTTCAAGGACCTGAAAAGCGGTCAGGAAGGCGTAAGCACTCACGACTATCTGAACCAGCAAGGTGCGGTCTACTACCGTGGTGACAACTACACCGCGACGCTGAACGCTCAGCAGTATCAGCTGACCACCGTGACCCAGATCACGCCTTATGGCCGCCTGCCTCAGCTCACGCTGAATGGTTCGCTGCCGTTCCAGCCTGCAGGCTTCAAGTTCGATTACGAGACTGAGCTGGTTCGCTTTGATCGTGATTTGAGAACCGGTGGCTACACCAACGAAGACGACGTGACCTCGCCGCGCCTAGACACCAACGTCCGGGGTCTTGCTCGTGCGAATGGCGATCGTCTGAACCTCGCGCCGTCAATCAGCCTGCCGCTGACTGCCAGCTACGGTTTTGTAACGCCCAAGTTGAAGTACGTTTACACCCAATACGATCTGGATCTGGACTCGCTGGGCAAAAGTTCTCTGCTGGCGGATGAGACCTACCACAGCAGTGAGAACCGCAGCGTTCCGATCTTCAGCGTCGACAGCGGCTTGTACTTCGATCGCAACACCAACTGGTTCGGTAAAAACTACCGCCAGACACTTGAGCCTCGTGCGTACTATCTCTATGTTCCAGAGAAGGATCAGACCGACATCCCGATTTTCGACTCGGGTGAAACTACGTTCAACTACGCCTCGCTGTTCCGCGACAACCGCTTCGTCGGCTCCGACCGTATCGGTGACGAAAACAAACTGTCGCTGGGCGTGACCAACCGCTGGATCGAAGACAACGGTTTCGAACGTCAGCGCGTGAGCATCGGTCAGGCGGTGTACTTCGCAGATCGCAAGGTGCAACTGCCGGGCATCGCCTACGAAGACCGCAAGGACGCGCAGTCCGACGTGTCTCCGTATGCGCTTGAGTACGAATACCGCTTCAACCGCGACTGGCGTGCCACGTCGGACTTCAACTGGGACCCGGACAGCCGCAGCACTCGCTCCGGCAGCGCAATGGTCCACTACCAGCCTGAAGACGAGCCGGGCAAGATCATCAACGC
Organism: Pseudomonas sp. AK106; assembly: GCF_053903055.1. Taxonomy (NCBI): domain Bacteria; kingdom Pseudomonadati; phylum Pseudomonadota; class Gammaproteobacteria; order Pseudomonadales; family Pseudomonadaceae; genus Pseudomonas; species Pseudomonas sp. AK106. The sequence goes on along the minus strand of NZ_CP096426.1, from coordinate 472,029 downwards.
CGGCTATCGCTATCGCAACGACCAGGTCCGTTACGACCAGACAACAGGTCGCTGGAGCGTCGGCGGGGGTGATTACACCTACCCGGATGGCACCGTCATCAAGGACTACTACAAGATTCAGCAACATGACTTCTCGGTCATCTGGCCTGTGGTTCCGCAGTGGAGCGCAATCGCCCGCTGGCAGTACGACTACAACCGTGACCGTACCCTCGAAGCCTTTGGTGGTTTTGAATATGACAACTGCTGCTGGAAGCTGCGTCTGATCAACCGGTACTGGGTCGACTATGACGAGTCCACCCAAGAGATACCGCAGAACGAGAAAGGCGACCGCGGCGTCTTCCTACAAATCGTGTTGAAGGGACTTGGCGGCGTCGTTGGCCAAAAAGTTGAAAGCTTCCTCGACAAAGGCATCCAAGGTTATCGTGAACGTGAAGACCAAGCTTTCTGATTGTCTGCGCCCGCTGATGCTGGGCGCGCTGCTTATCGGTACTGTTGCGCACGCTGAAGTGCGCACCATCGACAAGGTAGTTGCCATCGTCGACAACGACGTGGTCATGCAAAGCCAGCTCGACCAGCGCACCCGTGAGGTTCAGCAAACCATCGCCAAGCGCGGGCAGGGTGTTCCGCCTGCCAGCGCACTGGAGTCTCAGGTCCTGGATCGTCTGATCCTGGAAAACCTGCAGATCCAGATCGGCGAACGCTCCGGCATTCGCATCAGCGATGAAGAGCTGAACCAGGCAGTTGCCACCATCGCTCAACGCAACAACATGAGTGTTGACCAGTTCAAGGCCGCACTGACCCACGACGGGCTGTCCTATACCAGCGCACGTGAGCAGATCCGCCGGGAAATGATCATCAGCCGTGTGCGTCAGCGCCGGGTTGCCGAACGCATCCAGGTCTCGGAGCAGGAAGTGAAGAACTTTCTGGCCTCCGATCTGGGCAAAGCTCAGTTTTCCGAAGAGTTCCACCTGGCCAACATCTTGATCCCGACGCCGGACAGCGCGACGTCGGATCAGATTCAGGCCGCTGCAGCCAAAGCCAAGGACCTCTACGGCAAGCTGCAACGAGGCGCGAACTTCGAGCAGATGGCGATCGCGTCTTCGGCCAGTGAAAGTGCTCTGGACGGTGGTGACATGGGCTGGCGTAAAGCCGCTCAACTGCCGCCTCCGTTCGGCGACATGCTGTCGTCGATGCGTCCGGGCGAGGTTACCCCTCCTGCGCGTACACCGGGCGGCTTCATCATTCTCAAACTGGTGGAAAAACGCGGCGGCGAGACTCAGACCCAGATGCGCGACGAGGTTCACGTTCGTCACATCCTGATCAAGCCAAGCGAAATCCGCAGCCCGGCTGAAACCAAGTTGCTGGCTCAACGTATCTACGATCGCATCCAGAATGGCGAGGACTTCGGCGAACTGGCGAAGGCCTTCTCCGAAGACCCGGGTTCGGCGCTTAACGGCGGCGACATGAACTGGGTTGACCCGCGCTCGCTGGTTCCGGAGTTCCGTGACGTCATGAACGAGACCGCTCAGGGTGTCGTGTCCAAGCCGTTCGAAACCCAATTCGGCTGGCACGTTCTGGAAGTCCTCGGCCGTCGCTCGACTGACAGCACCAATCAGGCGCGTGAGCAACAGGCGATGACCGTGCTGCGTAACCGCAAGTACGACGAAGAACTGCAAACCTGGTTGCGTCAGATCCGTGATGAAGCCTACGTCGAGATCAAGCTCCCCGGAGCTGATCAGGCGGCCAAGTGAAACCACAGCGTTTCGCCCTGACACCCGGCGAGCCGGCCGGCATAGGCCCTGACCTTTGCCTGCTCCTCGCCGCGCAGTCCCAGCCCCATCCCCTGATTGCCATTACCAGCTGCGACCTGCTCACCGAGCGGGCCGCCCAGCTGGGCGCGGCTGTCAGCCTGATCCCCGTCACACCCGCCGCATGGCCTGATGCCCCCGCCCCCGCTGGCAGTCTGTATGTCTGGGACACGCCGATTCAGGCGCCAGTCGTTGCCGGCCAGCTCGACAAGGCCAACGGTGGTTTCGTGCTCGAAACCCTGATCCGAGCAGGCCAGGGCTGCATCGATGGCCACTTCGCGGGCATGATCACAGCGCCGGTGCACAAGGGCGTGATCAACGACAGTGGCATCCCGTTCTCCGGCCACACTGAATTCCTTGCCGAGCTGACCCACACCGAACAGGTGGTGATGATGCTGGCGACCGGAGATCTGCGCGTGGCGCTGGTGACCACTCACCTGCCCCTGCGTGACGTTGCCGATGCGATCACTGCTGAACGGCTTGAGCGTGTGACGCGCATCCTGCACGCGGATCTGGTCAACAAGTTCGGCATCGCCCACCCGCGGATTCTGGTCTGTGGCCTCAACCCCCATGCCGGCGAAAGCGGGCATCTGGGCCGCGAAGAAATCGACATCATCGAACCTACTCTGGCGCTTCTGCGCAGCGAGGGCCTGGATCTATATGGCCCGCTGCCCGCCGACACGCTCTTTACCCCCAAATATCTGGAGCACTGCGACGCAGTGCTGGCGATGTACCACGACCAGGGCCTGCCCGTGCTGAAGTACAAAGGCTTCGGCGCCGCCGTCAACATCACGCTGGGCCTGCCGATCATTCGCACCTCCGTGGATCACGGCACGGCGCTGGATCTGGCAGGCACCGGCAAGATTGACACCGGCAGCCTCAGGGTCGCTCTGGAAACCGCCTATCAGATGGCCGAGACCCATTCATGAACGAGCAATACCAACACAAGGCGCGCAAGCGTTTTGGCCAGAACTTCCTGCATGACGCTGGCGTGATCGACAAGATCCTGCGCTCCATCCGTGCCAAGGCCGAAGACCGCATGCTGGAAATCGGCCCGGGACAAGGCGCTCTGACCCAAGGCCTGCTGAACAGCGGCGCGCAACTGGACGTCGTCGAGCTCGACAAAGACCTCGTGCCGATCCTCATGCATCAATTCGGCAGCAAGCCAAATTTCAGCCTGCATCAGGGTGACGCGCTGAAATTCGACTTCACCAGCCTGAATGCCGCACCCAACAGCCTGCGCGTCGTCGGCAACCTGCCGTACAACATCTCGACGCCGCTGATTTTCCATCTGCTGCAGAACGCCCACCTGATCCGCGACATGCATTTCATGCTGCAGAAAGAAGTGGTCGAGCGTCTCGCGGCAGGTCCTGGCGGCGGGGATTGGGGTCGCCTGTCGATCATGGTTCAGTACCACTGCCGCGTGGAGCATCTGTTCAACGTCGGCCCCGGCGCGTTCAATCCGCCGCCGAAAGTGGATTCGGCCATCGTTCGTCTTGTGCCGCACGAAACCCTGCCGCACCCGGCCAAGGATCACCGCGTCCTTGAGCGGGTCGTCCGCGAAGCGTTCAACCAGCGCCGCAAGACCCTGCGCAACACGTTGAAGGCCCTGCTGACCAGCGAGGAAATCACTGAAGCCGGCGTCGATGGCAGCCTGCGTCCAGAGCAGCTGGACCTGGCGGCGTTTGTTCGCCTGGCCGACACGCTCAGCGAAAAGCCTGTCGTCGCCTGACCTTCTGGGGACATGTCCGGTCAAAGCCTGAGTACTTGCTTATCCGTGACATGTCCTAGACTGATTTCCAACCTGGCCACTTCCGGCTTTCTCCGCTTTCGCTTTTAAGGCCTCTTGCATGTCTGATTCTCGTTACCAGGTCGACGTCAGCGTCGAGACCCGTTTCCTGGCGGAACAATCGCAGCCTGAGCACAACCGCTTCGCCTTCGCCTACACCATCACCGTGCACAACAACGGCGAACTGCCAGCCAAGCTGCTGTCACGCCACTGGGTGATCACCGACGGTGACGGTCAGGTTGAAGAGGTTCGCGGCGAAGGCATCGTGGGCCAGCAACCGCTGATCCAGCCAGGACAAAGCCACACCTACACCAGCGGCACCGTGATGACCACCAAGGTGGGCAACATGCAGGGCACTTATCAAATGCTCGGAGAAGACGGCAAGCGCTTCGACGCTGTCATCGCTCCCTTCCGTCTGGCCGTACCGGGGGCGCTTCACTGATGGCGGTCTACGCAGTCGGTGACCTGCAAGGCTGCCTTGAACCGCTGAAGTGCCTGCTCGAACGCGTTGCATTCGAGCCCGGCAAAGACACGCTCTGGCTGGTCGGCGACCTCGTCAACCGAGGCCCGCAGTCACTGGAAACCCTGCGTTATCTCTATGCCATGCGCGACTCGGTCGTCTGCGTGCTGGGCAATCATGACCTGCACCTGCTGGCTGCCGGCCGCAATATAGAGCGCCTGAAGAAAGGCGACACGCTGCGGGAGATTCTGGAAGCGCCGGACGCCGTCGTGCTGCTCGACTGGCTGCGCCAACAGAAGCTGATGCATTACGACGCCGAACGCGATATCGCACTGGTGCATGCCGGAATCCCGCCGCAATGGACGCTGAAAAAAGCGCTGCGCTGCGCCGAAGAAGTCGAGCAGGCGCTGCGCGATGACAATCGCTTCGAGCCTTTTCTCGACGGCATGTATGGCAATGAACCTGCGAAGTGGGACAAGGATTTGCAGGGCGTCACCCGGCTGCGGGTCATTACCAACTACTTCACGCGCATGCGTTTTTGCACCAGCGACGGCAAGCTTGATCTCAAAAGCAAGGAAGGTCTCGACAGTGCGCCGGCGGGCTACGCGCCGTGGTTCAAGCACAAAGAGCGCAAGACCAAAGGCGTGGGTATCATTTTCGGCCACTGGGCCGCACTTGAAGGCCAATGTGACGAGCCCGGGGTGTATGCGCTGGACACGGGCTGTGTCTGGGGCGGCGCGATGACGCTGCTCAACGTCGACACCCGCGTGCTGATTCGTTGCGAATGCGACGAGCGTGGCAACGCAAAGGCACCCGCTCCTGCGACATCCTCCGTCAACGAGCCAATTCCGCTGCAGCAGTAATTTCCCCTACGTTCTCGACCGTTCGAGGACCCGACGGCCCAGGAGCCCGAGCCATGACTGACTTCAAACGCATTTCACCCGAACAAGTCCATGCCCTGCGCGAACAAGGCGCGGTGCTGGTGGACGTACGGGACGCGCAGACCTACGCGACCCAGCACATTCCGGACTCCCATCACCTCGACAACCATTCCATCGCCGACTTCATCCGTCAGGCCGATCTGGACAAACCGTTGGTCGTCCTCTGCTATCACGGCAATTCGAGCCAGAGCGCAGCAGCCTATCTTGTAGGTCAGGGCTTCTCCGAGGTCTACAGCATGGATGGCGGTTTTGAGTTGTGGAAAACCAAATTTCCCGAAGAAACCGCACAAGGCTGATCGAAAAATATTTTTGCTGGCCGCTATCCCGCGTCCTACGCGGGCTCGCGCCCTCTTCTGACGAACGGGTATGCCCTCTTCATACCCATCGCTTCTTTCTGTGCCCGAATCCGAACTACTCTTAGGCTCAGGCCATCCGAATCAGGGGAGAGCCGGTACACCGGCGCGTGGGTCATCGGTCGCTACTTTTATGGTGTTTGGGGGGTAATGGCAGCCGCGTGATCGGCTGCCATCCAGCATCAACTGACGATCCGCCGCCGGCTCCACGTATCGAGCGAGGTGACGTCATGAGTATTTTTAGCCACTTCCAACAACGCTTTGAATCGACACGGCAGGAAGAGCTCTCGCTACAGGAGTATCTGGAGCTCTGCAAAACCGACCGCAGCGCATACGCTTCCGCCGCAGAACGTCTGCTGATGGCCATCGGTGAGCCTGAGTTGTTCGACACGTCGACCAATTCCAGGCTGTCCAGAATCTTCTCCAACAAGGTCATTCGGCGCTATCCCGCGTTCGAAGAATTCCACGGCATGGAAGACTGCATCGAGCAAATCGTCTCGTACTTCCGCCACGCCGCCCAAGGCCTGGAAGAGAAGAAACAGATCCTTTACCTGCTCGGCCCGGTAGGCGGTGGTAAATCGTCCCTGGCTGAAAAACTCAAATCGCTGGTTGAAAAAGTACCGTTCTACGCCATCAAAGGGTCACCGGTTTTCGAATCCCCTTTGGGCCTGTTCAAACCCACCGAAGACGGGACGATCCTCGAAGAGGACTACGGCATCCCGCGCCGGTACCTCAATACCATCATGTCGCCATGGGCCACCAAACGGCTGGCCGAGTTCGGCGGCGACATCAGTCAATTCAAAGTGGTGAAGCTCTACCCTTCCATCCTTAACCAGATCGCCGTCGCCAAAACCGAGCCCGGTGACGAGAACAACCAGGACATTTCGGCGCTGGTGGGTAAGGTCGATATCCGCAAGCTCGAGGAATACCCACAGAACGACGCCGACGCTTACAGCTATTCGGGCGCATTGTGCCGGGCCAACCAGGGCCTGATGGAATTCGTGGAAATGTTCAAGGCGCCGATCAAGGTGCTCCACCCGCTGCTGACCGCCACTCAGGAAGGTAACTACAACAGTACCGAAGGCCTGGGCGCGATTCCGTTCACCGGTATTTTGCTGGCCCACTCCAACGAATCGGAATGGCACAGCTTCCGCAACAACAAGAACAACGAAGCGTTCATCGACCGGATTTACATCGTGAAGGTGCCGTACTGCCTGCGCGTTAATGACGAGATCAAGATTTACGACAAGTTGCTGTTCAACAGCTCCCTGGCCAAAGCCCATTGCGCGCCGGACACCCTGAAAATGCTCGCGCAGTTCACCGTGCTGTCGCGGCTCAAGGAGCCGGACAACTCCAACATCTATTCGAAGATGAGGGTGTACGACGGCGAGAACCTCAAGGACACCGACCCGAAGGCCAAGTCGATTCAGGAATACCGCGACAGCGCCGGTGTCGACGAAGGCATGAACGGTCTCTCTACCCGATTCGCGTTCAAGATCCTGTCGAAGGTCTTCAACTTCGATCCTCACGAAATCGCCGCCAACCCGGTTCACTTGCTGTACGTCCTGGAGCAGCAGATCGAGCAGGAGCAGTTTCAGGCCGAAACCCGCGAGCGTTATCTGCGCTTCATCAAGGAATACCTGGCGCCGCGCTACATCGAGTTCATCGGCAAGGAAATCCAGACCGCCTACCTCGAGTCCTACAGCGAGTACGGTCAGAACATTTTCGACCGCTATGTGCTGTACGCAGACTTCTGGATTCAGGACCAGGAATACCGTGATCCGGAGACCGGCGAGATCCTTAATCGCGTGGCGTTGAACGAGGAACTGGAGAAGATCGAGAAACCGGCAGGCATCAGCAACCCGAAAGACTTCCGCAACGAGATCGTCAACTTCGTGCTGCGCGCCCGCGCCAACAACAATGGCAAGAACCCGACCTGGCTGAGCTACGAGAAGCTGCGGGTGGTGATCGAGAAGAAAATGTTCTCGAACACCGAGGACTTGCTGCCGGTCATCAGTTTCAACGCGAAGGCCAGCAAAGAGGATCAGCAGAAGCACAACGACTTTGTCACACGAATGGTCGAGCGGGGCTACACCGATAAACAGGTAAGGCTTCTTTCCGAATGGTACCTGCGGGTCCGGAAATCGCAGTAAGGCAGCTGCAAGCGTCAAGCGACAAGCTGCAGGAAGAAAGCGCGTCAGATCTGCTACCCGGATAGCCGCTTCGACTTGCAGCTTGCAGCTCACCACTTGAAGCTCCCCGGAGGGGCCTATGAGCTATGTGATCGACCGACGTCTCAATGGCAAGAACAAGAGCACGGTAAATCGGCAGCGCTTTCTGCGTCGTTACCGTGATCACATCAAGAAGGCAGTTGAAGAAGCCGTCAGCCGGCGCTCCATTACTGATATGGAGCACGGCGAACAGATCAGTATCCCGGGGCGGGATATCGACGAGCCGGTGCTGCACCATGGTCGCGGCGGCAAGCAAACGGTGGTTCATCCGGGTAACAAGGAGTTCACCACCGGTGAGCACATCGCACGCCCCCAAGGGGGTGGCGGTGGCAAAGGGCCTGGCAAGGCGGGCAACTCCGGCGAAGGCATGGATGAGTTCGTGTTCCAGATCACCCAGGAAGAATTCCTCGAATTTATGTTCGAGGACCTGGAGCTGCCCAATCTGGTCAAGCGCAACCTGAGCGGCACTGACACTTTCAAAACCGTTCGCGCAGGCATCAGCAACGAAGGCAACCCTTCACGCATCAATATCATCCGCACGTTGCGCTCGGCACATGCGCGGCGCATCGCGCTGTCGGGCAGCAGCCGGGCCAAACTGAGGCAGGTGCAGGCTGAACTGGAACGCCTGAGGATCGAGGAGCCGGATAACTTCGGTGACATTCAGGAACTGGAAATCGAGGCCGCGAAACTTCAGGCACGCATCCGCCGTGTCCCATACCTGGACACCTTCGACCTCAAATACAACCTGCTGGTCAAACAGCCCAACCCCAGCTCCAAAGCCGTGATGTTCTGCCTGATGGACGTGTCCGGGTCGATGACCCAGGCGACCAAGGACATTGCCAAGCGCTTTTTCATCCTGCTGTACCTGTTCCTCAAACGTAACTACGACAAGATCGAAGTGGTCTTCATCCGCCACCACACGAGCGCGCGCGAAGTCGACGAAGAGGAGTTTTTCTATTCTCGGGAAACCGGCGGCACCATCGTGTCCAGCGCATTGAAGCTGATGCAGGAGATCATGGCCGAGCGCTACCCCACCAATGAGTGGAATATTTACGCAGCCCAGGCCTCGGACGGCGACAACTGGAACGACGACTCACCCATTTGCCGCGACATCCTGATCAAACAGATCATGCCGTTCGTGCAGTACTACACCTACGTCGAAATCACCCCGCGCGAACATCAGGCGCTGTGGTTCGAATACGAGCGCATCGGCGAAGCCTTCGCCGACACGTTCGCCCAGCAGCAGCTGGTCTCTGCCGGTGATATCTATCCGGTGTTCCGTGAACTCTTCCAGCGCAGGTTAGTGACATGACCGCTAGAGAGCAGAAGCGCCAACCCCTCTCCACGGGTTCAGAGTGGACGTTCGAACTGATCCAGGCATACGACCGGGAGATCAGCCGCATCGCCGAACGGTACGCGCTGGACACTTACCCCAATCAGATCGAGGTGATCACCGCCGAGCAAATGATGGACGCCTATGCGTCCGTCGGCATGCCGCTGGGTTATCACCATTGGTCCTACGGCAAGCACTTCCTCAGCACGGAGAAATCCTACTCGCGCGGGCAGATGGGTCTGGCGTACGAGATCGTCATCAACTCCGACCCATGTATCGCCTATCTGATGGAAGAGAACACCATCTGCATGCAGGCGCTGGTGGTGGCCCATGCCTGCTACGGGCATAACAGCTTTTTCAAGGGCAACTACCTGTTCCGCACCTGGACCGACGCCAGCTCGATCATTGATTACCTGGTCTTCGCCAAGCAGTACATCATGCAGTGCGAAGAGCGCCACGGGATCGATGCGGTCGAGGATCTGCTCGATTCCTGCCACGCGCTGATGAACTACGGCGTCGATCGCTACAAGCGGCCCTACCCGATTTCGGCGGAGGAAGAACGGCGCCGCATGAAGGACCGGGAGGAGCACCTGCAGAAACAGATCAACGATCTATGGCGCACGATTCCGAAAAGCGCGAGCAAGAACGACAAAGAGGATTTCTCGCGTTTCCCCGCCGAACCTCAGGAAAACATCCTTTACTTCATCGAAAAACACGCGCCGTTGCTGGAGCCCTGGCAGCGTGAAGTCGTGCGCATCGTGCGCAAAATCGCCCAGTATTTTTACCCGCAGCGTCAGACCCAGGTGATGAACGAGGGATGGGCGACGTTTTGGCATTACACGCTGATGAATGATCTGTACGACGAAGGGCTGGTGACTGACGGCTTCATGCTGGAATTCCTGACTTCCCACACCAGTGTTGTCTACCAGCCGGGCTTCGACAGTCCTTACTACAGCGGTATCAATCCCTACACGCTGGGGTTTGCGATGTATCAGGACATCCGGCGGATGTGCGAGCACCCGACCGAAGAAGACCGCCACTGGTTTCCTGATCTGGCCGGCACCGACTGGCTGACGGCGGTGAAGTTTGCGATGAGCAGCTTCAAGGACGAGAGCTTCATCCTGCAGTACCTGTCGCCCAAGGTGATTCGTGACCTGAAGCTGTTCAGCATTCTGGACGATGATCATAAGGACGATCTCCTCGTGCCTGCCATCCACGATGAAACCGGCTACAAGGTCATTCGTGAAACCCTCGCCGCGCAATACAACCTCGGCAACCGCGAACCCAACGTGCAGATCTACAGCATCGACCGTCGCGGCGACCGCTCCCTGACCCTGCGTCATCAACAGCACGACCGCAAACCCCTTGGCGATTCGACGGACGAAGTGCTGAAGCACCTGCACCGGCTGTGGGGTTTTGATATCCATCTGGAGACGCTGCAGGGCGACCAGGTCATGAAAGTCCACCATGTGCCGCCGAGAAGCGAACACGCTGACAGTGAATATCCCCGGCTGGACCTGGCGGTCGTCCACTTATAAACCATGAGTGTTTCCAGCCTCCGCGATCGCGACTTAAGGTTTATCCTGTCGCCCTCACGGAGGCTTTTTTATGCAGATTTATAAAGTTGGCGGCGCAGTACGCGATCGCCTGCTTGGCAAACCGGTCACTGACATCGACTGGGTAGTGGTGGGTGCATCGACTGAAGAGATGCTGGTGAAGGGCTACCGCCCGGTGGGAACGGATTTTCCCGTCTTCCTGCATCCGCTGACCGGTGAGGAATACGCGCTGGCCCGCACCGAGCGCAAGACCGGCAAGGGATACGGCGGCTTTGTTTTTCACGCCCACCCGGACGTCACGCTGGAGCAAGATCTGATCCGCCGCGACCTGACCATCAATGCTATTGCCGAAGACAAGAACGGCCAGCTGACTGATCCCTATCATGGCCAGCAGGACCTCGAAGCCCGAGTGTTGCGTCACGTTTCCCCCGCGTTCGCCGAAGATCCCTTGCGCGTCCTGCGTGTGGCCCGTTTCGCCGCGCGCTATGCCCCCGACGGTTTCACCATTGCTCCGGAAACCCTCGAACTCATGGGTCAGCTGAGCGGTTCGGGTGAACTGGAAGCGCTGACACCGGAACGCAGCTGGAAGGAAATTTCCCGCGCGCTGATGGAAAAAGAGCCCCAAGTGTTCATCGAGGTCCTGCGTGAATGTGGTGCCCTGAAAATACTCATGCCAGAAGTCGACGCGCTGTTTGGCGTGCCTCAGCCGGAAGCCCACCACCCTGAAATCGATACGGGTTTGCACGTCCTCAGCGTGTTGCATCAGTCCGCCCTGCACCGCCAGCCGCTAAGCGTGCGCTGGGCGTGCTTGCTGCACGATTTGGGCAAGGGACTCACGCCGCAAGAGGAATGGCCGCGCCACATCGCCCATGAGCACAAAGGGCTCAAAGCGATCAAGGCAATGAACCAGCGTTTTAAAGTGCCAAGGGACTGTCAGGAACTGGCGCTGCTGGTGGGCGAGTATCACACCCATGGCCATCGCGCGCTGGAGCTGAAGCCGTCGACATTGCTGGATCTGCTGCAGAGCTTTGACGTGTATCGCCGACCCCAGCGTTTCGAGGACTTCATCGCCGCCTGCGAAATGGACGCCCGAGGCCGCAAGGGGCTCGAGGAGCGCATGTATCCGCAAGCCGAATATCTGCGCGGCGCTGCCGAGGCGGCCCGGCAAGTGGCGGTTCAGCCGCTATTGGAGAAAGGTTTTCAGGGCCAACAACTGGGCGAAGCGCTCAAACGGGAGCGGCTGGATACGCTGAAGGTGTACAAGGCGTCTTATCAGCACTAAGCCGCTGAGTTGGCTGCGGCTCAGTCGACGCCCTCTCAGCCGCCTGTTTACACCGCAGCCAGCAGGAGGGCCGGGGTGAGTGGCTCGCCGCGCCATTCGAAGGCAACCGGCCAGAGTTTCTGATCGATGTTCGCGTCGGCCCAAAGCTGGGCAAACGAGACGCCGGCCTCAGGGTGCAGGCGTTGCGGCGCGATCAGCGACAACGGCCACAGCACGAACGCATTTTTGAGGATTTCGGCGCGGGGCAGAATCAGGCCGTCGAAGTTGCCGACCTGCTCGCCATACAGCAGGACATCAATATCCAGCGGCAAACCTTTGCGATCAGGGGCATAACGCCCGTTATCGGCTTCGATGAATTTGAGGCGGCGGTCCAGTTCAGTCAGCGGCAGATCCGTCAGTGCCGAAACCACCAGATTGAAAAACGGCCCGCTCTTGATCCCCACCGGATGACTTTCGAACACCGGCGAGCAGGTCATCTCGGTGAGGAAGCCGGCAAGCGCGTCGAGGCCGGCGCACAGATGGCGCTCCCGCTCGATATTGCTGCCCAGTCCCAGAAAAATCCGTGTCAGCGACATCCGCGCTCGATCTCCACCCCAACGCCCTTCGCCGCTGGCACGGCTCCCGGCTTGGTCAATTTGAGGTGCAGCCAGGGAATGTTGAACTCGCTCATAAGCACTTCGGCCAGACGTTCGGCAAAGGTTTCAACCAGTTGGAATTGAGAGACTTCGGCGAACGCCTGAATACGCGCGGACACACTGGCGTAATCAAGCGCTTTGCTCAGGTCATCGCCTGCGGCTGCAGGCCGATTGTCCCAGGCAAAACTCAGGTCCAGACGCAGGCACTGGCGAATGCCACGCTCCCAGTCGTAGGCACCGATGACGGTATCGACCTCCAGACCTTCAATGAAAACTCTGTCCAAGCCTATCTCTCCGCTGCACGACAAGGGCGCAATGCGCCGTTAGAATCAAGGCAACCTCGCCCGGAATGGTTAGCATGTTTTGGTTACTGGCGGTCCTCGCCTACCTGCTCGGCTCACTTTCCTTCGCCATCCTGATCAGCCGCATAACCGGTCGCCCGGACCCGCGCGCCAGTGGGTCTGGCAACGCCGGCGCCACCAACATGCTGCGCGTGGCCGGCAAGAAGCCCGCGGTGCTGACCCTGGTTGGCGACGTCTGCAAAGGCATGATCCCGGTGCTGATCGCCAGAGCTCTGAGCCTCGACCCACGCCTGCAAGCCTGGATCGGTCTGTGCGCCGTCCTGGGGCATCTGTTCCCGCTTTACTTTCGTTTCCGCGGCGGCAAGGGCGTGGCCACGGCCGCCGGCATGTTGCTGGCCTTGTATCCGCCAGCTGCCCTGCTCGCCATCGGCGCCTGGCTGCTGACGTTCTACCTCACTCGCACCAGCTCACTGGCGTCGTTGATCGCCACGCCGCTGACGCTGCCGCTGCTTGCCTGGCAGGAACCCCACGCCTTGCTGCCGATGAGCGTACTGACGCTGCTCATCGTCTGGCGCCATCGGGGCAATCTACGCGACCTGTTTGCGGGGCGCGAACGGCATTTCTGAAACGACACCTGTCAGAGGCACAACCCGTCGCTTGCACTGCCTTGCCATTAAAGACCTGGCAGCTGCTCCATTGGCCAGCGCGCCTGCACGGTAATGCTCAGACTTTCCCTCTGCCCTGCCTGCAATCGCTGGCAGCCGGCAAAGGCGATCATCGCGCCGTTGTCGGTGCAGAACTCGGGCCTCGCGTAATAGACATTTCCGCCCAGGCCTTCGAGCATCTGTTCCAGCGACAGGCGCAACGCCTTGTTTGCGCTCACGCCGCCGGCAATGACCAGACGTTTCAACCCGGTCTGCTTCAGCGCGCGTTTGCACTTGATGGTCAAAGTGTCCACCACCGCCTGCTGGAAGGCCAGTGAGATGTCGCAACGGGTTTGCTCGCTGTCGTCCCCGGCGCCTTGGCACTGCTGCCAGGTGTTCAGGGAGAAGGTTTTCAGGCCGCTGAAGCTGAAATCAAGCCCGGGACGATCCGTCATCGGACGCGGAAAGACGAAACGCCCGGCCACACCGGATTGCGCCAGACGGGAAATCTCCGGACCGCCAGGGTAATTCAGGCCCATCATTTTCGCGGTTTTGTCGAAGGCTTCGCCGGCGGCGTCGTCCAGGGTTTCGCCCAGCAGCTCATAAAGACCAATGCCATCGACGCGAACCAGCTGCGTATGGCCGCCGGAAACCAACAAAGCGACGAACGGAAACTCAGGCGGATTTTCCTCCAGCATAGGTGCGAGCAAATGCCCTTCCATGTGGTGAACACCCAGTGCCGGGATGTCCCACGCGAACGCCAGAGCCTGTGCGCACGAGGCACCTACCAGCAGGGCCCCGACCAGCCCGGGGCCAGCGGTGTAGGCAATGGCATCGATCTCGGTCACGGCGCAGTCGGCCTCGGCCAAGACCTGACGAATCAAGGGCAGCATGCGTTTTACGTGGTCACGCGAGGCAAGCTCCGGGACCACCCCGCCATAGACGCGGTGCAGGTCGATCTGGCTGAATAATGCATCGGCAAGCAGCCCGCGTTCGCTGTCGTACAGCGCGACACCGGTCTCATCGCAGGAAGTTTCCATTCCCAGTACTAGCATGGGGTACGCCTTGTGGAGGCTGAATTCGAAGGCGCGCATAATAGTCGCCGCTCATGCCTGCGACCAGTGCTTTTCGATCAGAGGCTTTGCATTCCGCGAAGCAAGGGGTTAACATCCGCAACCCTTAAAAACCGACGTACTTAGTGCAAGCGTTGCAGTAAGCGTTGACCCCGGTAATGAATGAAGGTAGCTCTGGATGCCAGCCGTCAAAGTTAAAGAGAACGAACCCTTCGACGTAGCTCTGCGTCGTTTCAAGCGCTCCTGCGAAAAAGCCGGTGTTCTGGCTGAAGTTCGTAGCCGCGAATTTTACGAGAAGCCGACTTCTGAGCGTAAGCGTAAAGCAGCAGCTGCTGTTAAGCGTCACGCCAAGAAAGTACAGCGCGAACAGCGCCGCGCCGTTCGTCTGTATTAATACAGACGTCTGACGCAAGCTTCTGCCTTGCCCGGCCTTCAAAGCCGGGCTGTCGGCAGTTGCAGTTCTAGCCTCAAGCAACACCGTTCAAGCAACACAAGACAGAGGCTGTTGACGCCGCAGATGCGACCGAGACAAATCCCGTCGATTTCTTCCAGCCTGATTCAGGCCGCGTTGACCCGTCTACACTGACCAAGCAACCGTCGTTACGGTTTGGATTCGCCACGATCTTTCTGGCGGGGCGCCTGATGATGAGAACGCCATGGCCGGACTGATTCCCCAAGGTTTTATTGACGACCTCCTGAACCGCACCGACATCGTCGATGTTGTCAGCTCACGCGTTCAATTAAAAAAGACCGGCAAGAACTTCAGCGCCTGTTGTCCTTTCCATAAAGAGAAGACACCGTCGTTCAGCGTCAGCCCGGACAAACAGTTTTATTACTGCTTCGGTTGTGGCGCGGGTGGCAATGCCCTCGGCTTCATCATGGACCACGACAACCTGGATTTCCCCCAAGCCGTCGAAGACCTTGCCAAAGCCGCCGGGATGGAAGTCCCTCGCGAACAAGGCGTAAAAGGGCAAAAGCCCCGCCAGCCTACTGATTCGCCGCTTTACCCTCTGCTAGCCGCCGCCGCCGACTTTTACCGGGCTGCGCTGAAAAGCCATCCAACGCGAAAATCCGCGGTGGAATACCTGAAAGGCCGTGGCCTGTCAGGCGAGATCGCCCGCGACTTCGGACTGGGCTTCGCCCCCCCTGGCTGGGATAACCTCTACAAGCACTTAAGCAGCGACACCCTTCAGCAGAAGGCGATGATCGACGCTGGCTTGCTGATCGAAAACGCCGAAACCGGCAAACGCTACGACCGCTTTCGCGACCGGGTGATGTTCCCCATTCGCGACAGCCGCGGCCGTGTGATCGCATTTGGCGGGCGGGTACTGGGCGACGACAAGCCTAAATACCTGAACTCTCCTGAAACCCCGGTGTTTCATAAGGGTCAGGAGTTGTACGGTTTATTCGAAGCTCGCAAATTTAACCGTAACCTGGACGAGATTATCGTCGTCGAAGGTTACATGGACGTCATTGCACTGGCCCAACAAGGCTTGCGCAATGCCGTTGCGACACTGGGTACGGCGACCAGTGAAGAGCATTTGAAGCGGCTGTTTCGTGTGGTACCGAACGTGCTGTTCTGCTTCGACGGCGACCAGGCTGGCCGAAATGCCGCCTGGCGTGCACTGGAAGCAACGATTCCCGGCTTGCAGGATGGCCGGCGCGCGAGGTTTCTGTTTCTGCCCGAAGGGGAAGATCCCGACACCTTGGTGCGCGCCGAAGGCACTGACGCGTTCAAGGCGCGAATCAACCAGCACGCACAACCGCTGGCCGACTATTTTTTCGAGCAACTGACCAAGGAGGCCGATCCGCGCTCCCTGGAAGGCAAGGCGCATATGGTGACGCTGGCCGCGCCGCTGATCGAAAAAGTGCCGGGCGCCAATTTGCGCGAATTGATGCGTCGGCGCCTGAAAGAAATCACCGGGCTGGACACCGCTGCGGTCAACCAGTTGATGCAGTCTGCGCCGGCGGAAGCTCAGCCCAGCTACGATCCCGGCTTCGATTACGAGGCCGTGCCGGATTACGGCGATTACCAGCAGCACGACTATCAGGCGCAGCAGGAATGGACACCGAACGCGCCGGGCGGTCAGCAGAAGAAATGGGACAAGAAGCCGTGGGACAAAGGCAAGAAATGGGACAAGAACGGCAAGCGTCCTGATTTCGAACCTCGCGGTCCACGCACACCGGCGACGGTAGAGCCACCGGCACTGACAGCACTCAGAACGCTACTGCACCACCCTGAGCTGTCGGCGCAGGTCGCCAACGCCAGTACGTTCGCCGATGAAGAAAACGTGTATTCGCAGCTTCTCGTGGCACTGATTGACGCTACACAGAAAAACCCGAAGCTGCGCACGATGCAGTTGATTGCCCGCTGGCATGGCACCGATCAAGGACGATTATTGCGTCAACTGGCGGAAAAGGAGTGGCTGATATCGGCCGATAACCTTGAACAACAGTTTTTCGACACTATAACTAGCTTGTCTGCCCGCCAACGCGAGCGACATCTGGAGCAATTGATCAGGAAGGAACGGCAGTCAGGCCTGAGCGCAGAAGAAAAAGTTCAGCTGCTCAACCTGTTAAATCGCAAAGTTCCTGCACAAACCCCGACCTCAACTGGCGTGTGAGGTCATAGCTCGGGTATAATCCCCGGCTTGTTTTTTGCCCGCCAAGACCTTCAGTGGATAGGGTGTTATGTCCGGAAAAGCGCAACAGCAGTCTCGTATCAAAGAGTTGATCACCCTGGGTCGTGAGCAGAAGTATCTGACTTACGCAGAGGTCAACGACCACCTGCCTGAGGATATTTCAGATCCTGAGCAGGTGGAAGACATCATCCGCATGATCAACGACATGGGGATCCCCGTACACGAGAGTGCTCCGGATGCGGACGCCCTTATGTTGGCCGACGCCGACACTGACGAGGCAGCCGCTGAAGAAGCCGCTGCAGCGTTGGCTGCGGTCGAGACCGACATCGGTCGCACGACTGACCCAGTGCGCATGTACATGCGTGAAATGGGTACGGTCGAGCTTCTGACGCGTGAAGGCGAAATCGAAATCGCCAAGCGTATCGAAGAAGGCATCCGTGAAGTGATGGGCGCGATCGCGCACTTCCCTGGCACGGTTGAGCACATTCTCTCCGAGTACACTCGCGTTACTACCGAAGGCGGTCGTCTGTCCGACGTCCTGAGCGGCTATATCGACCCGGACGACGGCATCGCGCCGCCAGCCGAAGTCCCGCCGCCAGTCGACCCGAAGGCCGAGAAAGCCGAAGGTGCTGACGACGAAGAAGAAGACGCTTCCGACGATGAAGAGGACGAGGTCGAAAGTGGACCGGACCCAGTCATCGCCGCCCAGCGCTTCGGTGCCGTTTCAGACCAGATGGCCATTGCCCTCAAGGCCGTGAAAAAGCACGGCCGCGGCAGCAAGCAGGCCAACGCTGAACTGCTGGCCCTGGCCGAGCTGTTCATGCCGATCAAGCTGGTTCCGAAACAGTTTGAAGGTCTGGTTGAGCGTGTTCGCGGTGCCCTTGAGCGTCTGCGTGCGCAAGAACGCGCCATCATGCAGCTGTGTGTTCGTGATGCACGCATGCCGCGCGCCGACTTCCTTCGCCAGTTCCCGGGCAATGAAGTTGACCAGAGCTGGACAGACGGGCTGGCCAAAGGCAAAAGCAAATACGCTGAAGCCATTGGTCGGCTTCAGGCCGACATTCAACGTTGCCAGCAAAAGCTGACCGCGCTGGAAGAAGAAACCGGGCTGACCATCCTGGAAATCAAGGACATCAACCGTCGGATGTCGATCGGTGAGGCCAAGGCCCGCCGCGCGAAGAAAGAAATGGTTGAAGCCAACCTGCGTCTGGTGATCTCGATCGCCAAGAAGTACACCAACCGTGGCCTGCAATTCCTCGATCTGATCCAGGAAGGCAACATCGGTCTGATGAAGGCGGTGGACAAGTTCGAATACCGTCGCGGTTACAAGTTCTCGACGTACGCCACCTGGTGGATTCGTCAGGCAATCACTCGCTCGATCGCTGACCAGGCACGCACCATCCGTATCCCGGTGCACATGATCGAGACGATCAACAAGCTCAACCGCATTTCCCGTCAGATGTTGCAGGAAATGGGTCGCGAACCGACGCCGGAAGAGCTGGGCGAACGCATGGAAATGCCCGAGGACAAGATCCGCAAGGTATTGAAGATCGCTAAAGAGCCGATCTCCATGGAAACCCCGATCGGTGACGACGAAGACTCGCACCTGGGTGACTTCATTGAAGACTCGACCATGCAGTCGCCAATCGATGTCGCCACGGTAGAGAGCTTGAAAGAAGCGACGCGCGAAGTGCTGTCGGGCCTCACCGCCCGTGAAGCTAAGGTCCTGCGTATGCGTTTCGGTATCGACATGAACACCGACCACACCCTCGAGGAAGTCGGTAAGCAGTTCGATGTTACCCGTGAACGTATCCGTCAGATAGAAGCCAAGGCGTTGCGCAAGCTGCGTCACCCGACGCGAAGCGAACACCTGCGCTCGTTCCTCGACGAGTAAGCGACACGTCGTACCAAAACCCCCGGCATTGCTGGGGGTTTTGCGTTTTAAGGAATAAATTTCCGGCAGAGTGCCACTGTTGTCCAGCCCGACTACACTCGGTTGATTCTCACCCATGAATCACCGAGGCTGCCATGATTTGGATGCCGGCCATTGCTCTCTTATGCGTGCTCGCCCCCGCTGCTGTCACTGCCCAGGCGTTGCTTCACGACGGGGAAAACAGGCAAGGGATGCATCAGGAGTGGCTGCCCGGCGAGGATACTGAACCCGGGAATGCACCCGGTATAAGTCTCCATCTGCCCACTGACTTGATCAGCGACCGATTTGCAGGTATCGATCAAAGTCGCCAACCCGAACAATTCAGCGGACTGGACGATTCGCCCTCCGCCTCGCAGGCGGCCACTCACTCCAGTGAGCGCAGCAAGCTCTGGCACGAATTTCTGCTCATCGGACTGCCCGGATTGCTGTTTCTGACGACGGTACTGGCCATCGTGGTCCGGATCAACCGTCGTCTCAGTTCCGAGATCTCCCGCCGAATCGCCCTGGAACAAGAACTGCGCAGCAGCGAGTATCACTATCGCGGGATGATCGAGAGCCTCTCGGCCATCGCGTGGGAAGCCAATACCCACGACTATTCCTACAACTATGTCTCGCCCCACGCGCAGGATTTGTTGGGGTATCCGCTGCACCAATGGCGAAGGCCCGGATTCTGGCGGAGTATCGTTCATCCGGAGGACGTCGACTACGCCCAGGCCTATTGCGACCGGGAGGTGGCGGAAGGCAACGATCACAGCGTCGATTATCGAGTCCTGAGCGCCGACGGCAGGGTGGTCTGGATTCGAGACATCGTAAGCATGATCGGCTATGGCCGAGAGCCTGTGATGCGGGGGCTGATGATCGACATCAGCGAAGCCAAGCAAACCGAAGAGGCGCTGCGTCTTTCGGAAGGGAAGTTCGCCTCGGTGTTTGCGCAGTGTCCTGACATGCTGGTCATCGCGCGTCTTTCGGACGGCTGCTTTCTGGAGGCGAATCCAGCATTTCTGGAGCAGATCGGCGTCAGCCCTGCTGAAGTCGTCGGGCGCGTGCCTGCCGAGCTGAACATCTGGGGTATTCCCGACATCGGCCACAGCCTGCTGCAACGCCTTCAGAAGGGCAGCATCCGCAATCTGGAAATGCCGTTTCGGCGCAGTGATGGTCGGCTGTTCACCGGGCTTCTGTCAGCCGAGCCTTTTGATCTGGACTCCACGGCGGCAGTGGTTCTGGTGGTGAGGGACATCACGCCACTCAAGGAGGCCCAGCAACAGCTGCAGATGTCCGAAGAGAAATTTGCCAAAGCGTTCCACTCCTCCCCTGACGGCCTGCTGATTACGCGGCAAAACGACGGGCTGCTGGTGGAGGTGAACGACGGCTTCAGCCGCATCACCGGCTATCACAGCTCGTTGTCGCTGGACCGCACCACCCTTGACCTGGGCATCTGGGTAGATTTGAACGAGCGACAGCAACTGCTTGAGCAACTGAGACGTGACGGTTTCGTGAAGGACTTTACCAGCCACATCCGTCGCAGGGATGGTCAGATCCGTCTGTGCGAGATTTCCGCGCGACCGCTTCTGATTGCCGGTGAAGACTGCATGCTCACCATCGCGCGCGACATCACCGACCGCCACCAGATGCAGGAAAAGCTGCAACTGGCCGCAACGGTATTCGAGAGCACAGCGGAAGGCGTACTGATCACCGACACCCGGCAGCGAATCAATGCCGTGAACCGCGCTTTCAGCGAGATCACTGGCTACAGCGAACTCGAAGCGCTCGGTAACACGCCAAGCTTGTTGGCGTCCGGACTCCACGACAGCGCGTTCTACGCCGCCATGTGGTACCAACTGACAGCAGAGGGTCATTGGCAGGGCGAGATCAGCAACCGGCGCAAAAATGGCGAGATCTATCCGAGCTGGCTGACCATCAGTGCCGTGCGCAATCGCGGTAAATTCATCACCCACTTCGTTGCAGTGTTCGCTGATATTTCCAGCCTGAAGCAGGCTCAGGCCCGGCTGGATTATCAGGCACACCACGACCCGCTGACCGGTCTGCCCAACCGCACGCTGTTCGAAAGCCGACTGCACGCCGCGCTGGCTCACTCCAGAGCGGCTTACAGCCTTGGCGCGGTGTTGTTTCTGGACCTGGACCGCTTCAAGCACATCAACGACAGCCTCGGCCACCCGGTCGGTGACCTGCTGCTGAAAAGCATAGCGGTACGCCTGAAGGAGAACCTGCGCGACATCGACACCGTCGCGCGACTCGGCGGTGATGAATTCATCATTCTGTTGCCCGGCCTGCAAAACCCGAGCGACGCCGAAGCGGTCGCCACCAAGCTGCTCAACAGTTTTTCGTCGCCGTTCCAGGCGGGCGAACATGAATTCTTCATGAGCACCAGCATCGGCAGCGCGCTGTTTCCCACCGATGGCGCCGATGTGGCCACGCTGATCAAGAATGCTGACGCAGCGATGTATCGCTCGAAGGCCAAGGGGCGCAACCGCGTAGAGCATTACACGCGCGATCTGACCACTCAGGCCAGCGAGCGGATTGCCCTGGAGCACGAGCTGCGGCGCGCCATCGAGCGTAACGAGTTCACCCTGTCCTACCAGCCCAAGATCAGCTTGCTGACACAACGCCTGGTCGGGGCCGAGGCGCTGATACGCTGGTTCCACCCCACTTTCGGCCACATCCCACCCGAGCGGTTTATTCCGCTGGCAGAAGAAAACGGCATGATCCTGCAGATCGGCGAATGGGTGCTCGATACGGCCTGCCAGCAGTTGCACGAGTGGAACCAGCGCTACGACGTGTTTGGGCCCTTGTCAGTGAACCTTGCCGGTGCACAGCTGCGTCAGCCCAACCTGGTCAACAGGATCGAGCGTCTGCTGCTCCAGCACCAGTTACAGCCAGGCTGCCTGCAGCTGGAGATCACCGAGAACTTCATCATGTCGCAGACCGAAGAAGCGCTATCAGTGCTGCATCGCCTGAAGAAACTCGGCGTGCAGCTGGCGATCGACGACTTCGGCACCGGCTACTCCTCGCTCAGTTATCTCAAACGCCTGCCGCTGGACATCCTCAAGATCGATCAATCGTTTGTGCGCGGCTTGCCTGATGACCCCCATGATGCGGCCATCGTCCGCGCCATCATCGCGTTGGGCCGCAGCATGCAACTGACCGTCATTGCAGAAGGCGTCGAAACCCTTGAACAGCAGCAATTCTTGGCAGACGAAGGCTGTGAACAAATCCAGGGCTACCTCGTCAGCCTGCCCCTGCGCGCGGAGGAATTCTGCAAGACGTTTCTTCGTGCAACCGTTTCAGACGTTTCGGATAGCACAGCGCGTAAACCGTCGTTATAATCCGCGGCCTACTGAGGGCCTATAGCTCAGTTGGTTAGAGCAGGGGACTCATAATCCCTTGGTCCACGGTTCGAGTCCGTGTGGGCCCACCAAATAAAAAGCCGCGCATTGCGCGGCTTTTTTCGTTCTTGCGCGGTACCCACCGCCGGCCTCATCACAACCTCAATCAATCACCACATGCGGCAAAAACCGGCTGCTGTCCTTGGTGATCAAACTGTCATCTTCACGAATCCCGATCCCCGAAGCCGTATCCCCCACCACCCACGATCCGATCAGCGTGTAGCTGTCGCCAAAGCGAGGCAACGGTGCGAAAGCTTGCAGGATGTAGGGGGCATCGTTGTAAGGCCCATCTTCGAAGATGACCTGGTCGGTCGGGGTGCGGATTTCGATGTTTGCGCCTTCGCGGGAAAAATACGGCTTGCGCACCCAGCCCTTTGGCACCGCAGATTGCGGGTGCTTATCCACAAAGGACGGCAGCAGATTGGGGTGCCCTTCGTTGAATTCCCAAAGCAACGGCAGGATGCCTTTGTTGGAAATGATCGCCTTCCAGGCCGGCTCGATGAATTGCGTGTCGCACTGCGGGATGGCCTGGCCGTGGGGCTCATGGAACACATGCTCCCAGGCGTGCAGCTTGAAGAGGCGTTCGATCCAGCGGCCATCAAGGTCGACAAATCGGCCGTTGGCGTTCAGGCCGATGTCTTCGATGTCGATGTGGCGGGTTTCGATGCCGGCGTGCTCGGCCATTTTGCGCAGGAACTCAGTCGTGCCCCTGTCTTCGATAGAGCCTGACATGCAGGAAAAGTAGAAAGGCCCGCCCTCCCTGATCGCCGCAAACGCCCGGACCAGATCCTCCGCCGTCGAGTTGAACTGGGAAGCGTGGGCTGGCAATACGCCGCGCTGGATCTGCTCTTCAAGCCAGATGAGCTGGAACGCGCCCGCTTCATACGCTGACGTAGGGGTGTCCATGTTGGCTTCCAGCAGCTTGGCCGAGTTCACACCGTCATAGCTGAAATCAAAACGTCCGTATAAATGCGGATGGCCTTCCTTCCACGAGGTGCGGACCAGATCGAAGAACGCCTGTGGAATGGCCAGCCGGGTCAGCAGTTCTTCACTCTCGACGACCTTTTCCACGACGTCCAGGCACATGGCATGAAGCTCCTGGGTCGGCGCTTCGATGTCGCGCGTGATCTGCGCTTCGGTGAACTGGTAGTAGGCCCGCTCATCCCAGTAGCGCTCACCGTCGATGGTGTGAAAGTTGAACCCTTCACGCTCGGCTGTCTGGCGCCAGTCAGGACGTTCTTGGATGCTGATCCTTTTCATGGGTAACGTCCCTGTTATCCGCCGAAGCTTGAGCCGCTGCTTTTGCCACCCCAACCGCTGCGAGCAGTGGCCTGGCTGCCGAAACCGCCACGGGAAACCGACGACGAGACAGAGGAGTTACGACCAAGGGTGCCTTTGCTGTAAGTCCCGGTCGAGCTGCTTCGCGCCTGGGTGGAGTTGCCGAAGGTTTTGCCCCGTTCGATCTGGCGCGACAGTGTGGAATACCCATATCCACCCCGCGAGTCACGCTCCTGATAGATGGGCTGGGCGTAGTAACGACCGCCGCCACCGGTGAATCCGTTAACCATGTTGCTGACCAGCATGCCCATCAGGAATCCGTTCACCCCGGAACCAAAGCCGCCGCCACCGCCGCCGCCGGACTGGTCAGCCTGTGCCTTCGCTGCGTCGACCTGGGACTTGGGAAGCTCCCCGGAAACTTCCAGCTGGAAACCGCCGAGCTTGGGCGTGAATTTGCCATCGGCATTCTGCTGGCAGTAATCAGGGACGAAATCTGCTTCGCAGGCTGTCTTGTCGTCGTAGGTCGGGGCTACGCGGCGGTGCTCCGCCAGCGCACTCATGTAGGCGTCCGAGCAGACATCGACCGGGACTTTCTGATCCACACAGGCTTGAACCGATGGATAGGTCTGCTGCGCGGAGACTTCGACGGTGTCGGATTTGCTGCACGCGCTGATCGCCAGCGGCAGGGTGCTGGCCAGGACCAGCTTGAGGGAACTACGTCTCATCGATAACTCCTTTCGATAACGGGCGATCAGGTCGACGGCGTCATGCAGGCCGAGTTGAGAAAACCGACACTGATCGAGACGCTGGCGGCATAGATGGCCGCGGCTAGCTCGCCTCGGGTAATGCGTGCGGACAGATCCTTGAGCACCATGCTGGTGGCGGTGAAGGCCAGCAGCTGTACGACTGCTGCGATTACTGCCCAGATCACCACGTCCAGTACGCTGATGCTGTAGGTGATGACGTTGCTGGCAGGCAGAGCGAAACCGATCAGCGCACCGCCGAGGGCGACGGCCGCGGCAACATTGCCCTCACGAATCAGGGCGAATTCCTTGTGCGGCGTCAGACGCGTGTAGGCCATCTGAAACAACGCGAACAACCCGCCGGCCACAATGATGTAGACCACAAAACTCAGCAACGACTGGACGCTGACGGACATACGAAGCGCTTCAAGCATTTTTTACTTCCTTTTAAATGACGGTGAAATCAGTGGACTGCAGGGTCACGCCGACCGACGTGGTGAAGGAAACAACGCCCTCCTCGTCTTCCTCGACCGACAGCAGCAGAAACTCGCGACGATCCACCAATCCAGTGTCCCGCGCGTACAACATGCTCAAGTGCTTGATGCGGTAAGCACCGTCAGGACTGACAACCTGCTCGTCCATGGGCGTGAGCTCGGTCTGACCCTCTTCCGTGCCCCACTGACGCCCGTATTCCCAGCCGTCATGCTCGAATATCGGCAGACCGACTTTGGACGCAGGCCCCACCAGACGCTTGAGCTCCGCCTCGCTGTTGATCGTGACGGCGCTGCTGTAGCCGAACAGGATGATGTCCTGGACGTCTTCAGCGGCAGGCCCGTTCATCATGACCTGCAGCCAGTAATCCTCATCCTCGAAGTAGAAGCGCACCAGACGAACCGATTGCCCCAGGTCGACCTGACCCACTGACCAGACCACTTCTTCGTTGGGGACCACCAGTTCCGAATGGCCGTCGAGCATCAGCTTGAGCGAGTCGTCGAGGTCCATCATCCGCCCGGTAGCCAGCCCGAACGGATTAGCCAAGGCCGAATTGCCGAGGGGATTGGAGCCGGCCGGTGGAATGGGCGACTCCAGGCCTAATGCGCGTTTGATCCAGCTCATGTTTCATCTCCTTGAATTCGCGCCGAGGCGATCTGAAAAAGTTCTGCCCTTCACTTCACGGGGCTTCGGTCAAGAAGCTGCCGTGAGTGCATTAACCAGGCCGTCACGATACCGGCAAGCGCGCCACACAGGTGTGACTCAATCGATACGCCCGGCACCGGAATGAAGCCGAAAATCAATCCGCTGTAGCCCAGCAGGGTCACCAGTGCGATCGCGAAACTCGCCAGACTGCGCTGATACCAGCCGCGGGCCAGCAAATACGCCCACAAGCCAAATATCAGGCCGCTGGCGCCCACATGGATGACAGGTCTGCCAATCACCCAAACCATCAGGCCTCCCAGCACAGTGATGAGCAGTGCAACGCGAATGTAACGCTGAAGCCCCTCGGTTGCGACCAGCCAGCTCAGCACCACAAAAGGCAGGAGATTGCTCAGCAGGTGACGGACCGAACCATGCAGAAACGGAGAAAACAGGATGCCTTGCAGTCCGGAAAACGTTCTAGGCACCAGGCCGTGGGACAGCAGGCTGTTGGCGGTCAGGGAGTTAACCATCTGCACAACGATCATCAAAGCGGCGAGGCAGAGTATCGTCCGTAGTCCATTTCCGATATTCATCTGCACACCGCTGAAACCCGAAAAATCGAAACCGAAAAAAGGCAGCCGGATACCCGGCTGCCTCTGTTTAACGGTGCTTATTGCCCAGCGTTACCGCTCTGGCTTTGCGCTTTCAAGCGGGCCAAGACGTCCGCTGCGCCGCCTGTTTTAGCGCCGATCCCGGCATCCTGAAGACGACGCTCCAGATCGCCGCCATTGGCAGCCTCGGCCAGCTCGTCGGCCGCTTCAAGTCTCGCGTCCTGTTCATCCTGACGCTGCTTGATACGTGCCAGCGAACCCACTGCGGTTTCGAGTCGGCCATTGGCACCGCCGGTCGCAGCCGCCGCGTTGATCTGTGCCTTTTGCACGCTGTCGCGGGCCTTGGCCATGTCGGTCTGCTGACGCAGACCCTTAATCTGGCTTTCGGCTTTGATGACCTGTGCGGTCAGTTTCGCCACGTGGACGCCAAACTGATCGGCCGCCAGTTTCTCCTGGTCGCGCAGAGCCGTCAGCTCGGCCACTTTCTCGGCACACTCGAGGGCAAGGGCTTCTTCGCCTTTGTTCATCGCCGCGAGCGCTTTCTGCTCCCAGTTGGCGATGTTTTTGTCGTGCTCTTCGACGCGTTGCAGCGAGAGCTTGTGCTTGGCTTTGATTTGAATCAGTTGGTTGCGCGCCGCGAGCATGGAGGCGTCGGCGTCACGGATTTCCTGATCGAGGATTCGCAGTGCCTGGGCATCGACGATGGCTTCACCCACCTCGGAAGCCCCACCACGCAACGCTGTGACCATTTTTTTCCAAAGGCTCATTGATGTGTCTCCCGATTACTGTGAATCAACTTTAAGAAAATCTTCGTAGGCGTCGGCCGCATGAATCACGTTTTCTGCCAGGGTGAGCACCTCGTGGACGACGACCGTCAACGAAGAGGCTGCGCTCAGTGCGCCAAACATGTTGTAGAAGGTTTCGCCGTTCGGCAGGGTCTCGATGCCGATCGACGACAGCGGGAACAGCTCCCGGCTGCGCAACACAGCGTCGTTAAAAGCCGCCGGGTCTTTCACCTCGGAGGCGTACACCAGCACGGAATCAACCAGGATCTGGTCGCCCGCAATGGCAATGATGATGGGCAAGCCGCCGAACTGGTTCATCACTAGGCTCAGACTTGGCTCGGCGCCTTGAATGAGGGTCAGCTCGATATCTTTGTCTTTCACAACGTCCAGCTCGGCGAACGCCGAGTGAAGTGTGTTGATCGTCCAATTGGTGTTCTCAGTCATGAATCCCTCCAGTTTGATCCGGTTACCCAAGTAGGGCTGGCGCAGCACTTTTTCGATGTCTCTCAATACTTCCGCGTTTTCGGGAAGCACGTACAGCTCTCGTTTCACGTACCCGGCAGCCGTCAGCCGAGCGCGCATCTCGCGCATGTAGTCGGTTGAAGTTTTCCGAGCCATTGAAGTTTTCCCGAACATCACATGTGATAGCAACGCACCCTACGCGCAAGCATCCGGATACGCAACATCTCACATGTGATGACTTTGTGAATGAGTGCACACCGGAGGTGACGCGCAGCATTTGCCAGGCTTCGGATATATTCATCTTCTCCATGGTCTGTAACCCCATGAACTCAGCCTCCCTACCCTCCTGGCTTCGCCGCGCCCTGCGTCCGCTTCTGGATCCATACCGCCGCTATCGCCATGCGCGCTACATTCACGCCGGCCGAATCGTGGTCGGACTGCTGGTGTCGATTCTTCTGACGACAGGTTTTCATCTGCCCCACGGTGAGTGGGCGTCGGTGACCATGCTGATCGTGATTGG
The DNA here is from genome assembly GCF_053903055.1 of Pseudomonas sp. AK106. Taxonomy (NCBI): domain Bacteria; kingdom Pseudomonadati; phylum Pseudomonadota; class Gammaproteobacteria; order Pseudomonadales; family Pseudomonadaceae; genus Pseudomonas; species Pseudomonas sp. AK106. The sequence continues at coordinate 444,107 of NZ_CP096426.1, read as the reverse complement.
CGGGTTGCAGCACCACGGCAATATCGGCAAAAAATCGGTGGAGCGCGCGTACGGGACATTGATTGGCGCGGCGCTGGGCCTGGCGATGGTGGCGCAGGAAAGCTATCTGGGCATGCCGTTGCTGACGTACGTGGTTATGTCGCTGATCTGCGGCTTTTTTGCGTATCACGCCATCGGCAAGGGCGGTTACACGGCGCTGTTGTCGGCGATCACGCTGTTCATCGTGGCGGGCCACGGTGACAACCCGATCACGGACGGGCTGTGGCGGACCGTGGACATCCTGATCGGCATCGCCCTCGCCCTGGCGTTTTCATTCGCGCTGCCGCTGTACGCCGTGTATTCGTGGCGCTACAACCTGGCGAGTGGCTTGCGGGACTGTGCCCTAGCTTACGACCGTATCGCCAGCGGTCAGTCGATCACTGCAGATGAGCACGTGAAGCTGACCGCGCGGATGGGCGCGACGCTGTTGCAGCTGCGTTCGCTGATGCCGTCGGTGTCCAAGGAAGTGAAGATTTCGATCGTTGAGCTGGACGCCATTCAGAGCCACTACCGCATGTGCCTGAGCATCCTCGAGATTCTTTCGAATCTGCGTCCGGCAGATGCTGGCAGCACGGGCGTGACGGCAGAGCAACGGCGGATCCGTCGCATGTTGATCGGCATGGCCCGCGCGCTGCAGACCGGTGCGACCGAGCGTTTGCAGCGTCCGACCGAGAGCTTGACCGTCGGGCCCGACGTTCCAACCGCCTCTACCGAGGTGCTCGGTTATCAGCTGATGACCCGCCAGTTCACGCAGAATCTTGAAAGCCTGCAGCAACGACTGGCGAAAACTGCGCCGGCGTGGAAAATCTGAACCACGCCAGCACGGTGATCAGAAACCGGTGGAGGATCAATAAACCGGCGGAACAACCATCTCGCGCGGTACGGGGGCGCGCAGGTAATTGGCGTTGTACTCGCGTTCCGGCAGCACCACTTGCGGTGTTTCGGTATCGCCGCGCGGGATCTGCTCCAGCAGGTGATGAATACAGTTCAGGCGGGCGCGTTTCTTGTCGTCGGCCTCGACGATCCACCATGGCGCGACGTCAGTGTGGGAACGGGTGAGCATTTCTTCTTTCGCGTTGGTGTAGTCCTCCCAGCGACGGCGGGACTCAAGGTCCATCGGCGAGAGCTTCCACTGTTTCAGCGGGTCATGAATGCGCATCAGAAAGCGCCGGTACTGCTCGTCGTCGGTGATGGAGAACCAGTACTTGATCAGGATGATGCCCGAGCGCACCAGCATCTTTTCGAACTCGGGGACGGTGCGGAAAAACTCTTCGTACTCCTCGTCATTGCAGAAGCCCATGACCCGCTCGACCCCGGCCCGGTTGTACCAACTGCGGTCGAACAGCACCATTTCGCCAGCGGCTGGGAGGTGCGCGACATAGCGCTGGAAGTACCACTGCGTGCGCTCGCGTTCACTTGGCGCGGTCAGTGCAGCCACGCGACAGACCCGTGGGTTGAGGCGCTGAGTGATGCGCTTGATCGCACCGCCCTTGCCTGCCGCATCCCGGCCTTCGAACAGCACGACCACCTTGAGCTTCTGGCTCACCACCCAATCCTGCAGTTTGACCAACTCGCCTTGCAGACGCAGCAGCTCGCGGAAGTACAGGCGGCGATCAATCCCTTTGGGCACCTCCTCACCCAAGTCAGCCAACAAGCCGTCCAGGCGCGCGTCGTCGTACTCCATTTCCAGTTCTTCGTCGAAGCTGTCGAGGATATCGGCCTGGATGTAGCGGGCGGTTTCGGAGAAATCCAGAGTCATGACGGGGCTCCCGGCGTGGATTCATAGGGATGGGGAGAGAATTTAGGCATGCCGGGGGTGACAGAAGAATGACAAAAGCCTTACAGCGTGGAAAAGTCCCACATGACCGACGCAGGTTCTCTGACGCCCATCCCCGATGGACGATCGACGCAGAATGCCTAGGGTTTCGCGTCGCTTTGGGATTCGAATATCACCCAAACCCCTAAGGAATCTCCTAACATGCCTCGCTTGCCGAAGGAGATCCGCCTTGCCTGACACCCGCCCCCCAGCGCTCGATGACATCGATCGCAAACTGATCGCAGCGCTGCAAATCAATGCCCGGGAACCGGTCGCCAATCTGGCCCGGCAATTGGGCATCGCGCGCACGACCGTGACCTCGCGACTGGCGCGCCTGGAGAAAGCCAAAATCATCACCGGCTATGGCGTGCGTCTGGGTCAGCGGCTGGTGGATGGCGGGCTGCAGGCCTATGTCGGGATCACCGTGCAACCTCGCTCTGGCAAGGAAGTGTTGCGGCGGCTGAGCGCGCTCGCGCAGGTGCAACAGTTGTGCGCCGTGAGTGGCGAGTTCGATTACGTCGCGTGGCTGCGCACGGACTCGCCGGAGCAGCTGGACCAGTTGCTCGATCTGATCGGGAGTGTCGATGGCGTCGAGAAGACCACCACATCGATCATCCTGAGCAGCAAGATCGACCGCGGGCAGCCATCCTGAATGGGCAACTTATAACAATGTGACGAGCTAACCCGTCACTTTGACGGCATTATCGACACAACGACGACACTCTGCGTCTTATTAACGTCCCAACTGTTATCTAGACTTGTCCACTTTCGCGCCCCAGTCGAACAAGGTCAGTCATGAAGAACAATCGCCACCCCGCCGACGGAAAAAAACCGATCACGATTTTCGGCCCGGACTTCCCGTTCGCCTTCGATGAGTGGATTGAGCACCCGGCAGGCCTGGGCAGCATTCCTACGGAAAACCTTGGAAAAGAGGTGGCCATCGTCGGCGCCGGTATCGCAGGGCTGGTGGCGGCTTATGAACTGATGAAGCTGGGCCTCAAGCCCGTCGTTTATGAAGCCTCCAAAATGGGCGGCCGTCTGCGCTCACAACAGTTCGAAGGCGCCGAAGGCATCATTGCCGAGCTGGGCGGCATGCGCTTCCCGGTGTCATCCACCGCTTTTTATCACTACGTCGACAAGCTCGGCCTGGAGTCCAAGCCCTTCCCCAACCCGCTCACGGCGGCGTCCGGCAGCACGGTGATTGACCTGGAAGGCAGCACTCACTACGCACAGAAACTGTCGGACTTGCCTGCGCTGTTTCAGGAAGTCGCCGACGCCTGGGCCGACGCGCTGGAGGACGGCTCGCAGTTCGCCGACATTCAGCAAGCCATCCGCGACCGCGACGTGCCTCGGCTCAAGGAGCTGTGGGACAAGCTGGTGCCGCTGTGGGACGACCGCACGTTCTATGATTTTGTCGCCACCTCCAAGGCCTTCGCCAAGCTGTCGTTCTATCACCGCGAAGTGTTTGGTCAGGTCGGCTTTGGCACCGGTGGCTGGGACTCGGACTTCCCGAACTCGATGCTGGAGATCTTTCGCGTGGTCATGACCAACTGCGACGATCACCAACACCTGATCGTCGGCGGCGTCGCGCAAGTCCCTATCGGCATCTGGCGCCATGCCCCTGAACGTTGCGCCCATTGGCCAGAAGGCACCAGCCTGTCGACGCTGCACCGGGGCGCACCGCGCACGGGCGTCAAAGGCATCAGCCGCGCCGCCAACGGTCAGTTCGCGGTCACCGACAACTTGGGCGACGTCCGCCATTACGATGCGGTTCTGGCCACGTGCCAGAGCTGGCTGCTGACCACCCAGATCGAGTGCGAAGAGTCGCTGTTCTCACAGAAGATGTGGATGGCGCTGGACCGCACGCGCTACATGCAGTCGTCGAAAACCTTCGTCATGGTCGACCGGCCGTTCTGGAAGGACAAAGACCCTGAGACCGGCCGCGACCTCATGAGCATGACCCTGACGGATCGCCTGACCCGTGGCACTTATCTGTTCGACAACGGCACCTATTCCAACGGCGTCGAGAAGCCGGGGGTAATTTGTCTGTCGTACTCGTGGATGAGCGACGCGCTGAAAATGCTGCCGCATCCCGTGGAAAAGCGCGTCAGCCTGGCGCTCGGCGCGCTGAAAAAGATCTACCCAAAGGTCGATATCGCCGCGCGCGTCATCGGAGACCCGATCACCGTGTCATGGGAATCCGACCCGCACTTCCTCGGAGCTTTCAAAGGCGCGCTGCCGGGCCACTATCGGTATAACCAGCGGATGTACGCGCACTTCATGCAGAAGGAAATGCCTGACGAGCAACGCGGCATTTTCATCGCCGGTGACGATGTGTCCTGGACACCCGCCTGGGTCGAAGGCGCAGTACAGACCTCGCTGAACGCGGTGTGGGGCATCATGACTCACTTCGGCGGTAAGACTCACGCCGAGAACCCGGGCCCCGGAGACGTGTTTCACGAGATCGGCCCGATCGTTTTGCCGGAATAAGGAAGCCACAAATGCGCGTCGCCCTCTACCAATGCCCGCCGCTGCCGCTGGACGTCAGCGCCAACCTCATGCGACTGGAAGCCCAAGCGATCGAGGCATCGGCGCAGGGGGCGGCGCTGCTGGTTTTCCCCGAGATGTTTCTCAGCGGCTACAACATCGGTGCCCAGGCGGCGCGGGAGTTGGCGCAAGCGAGCGACGGCCCGGCTGCGCTGAAGATCGCCGAGATAGCCCAGGCCACGGGCGTCGCGATTCTGTACGGCTACCCGGAGTTAAGCGGCGACGATCAGGTTTACAACGCCGTGCAGTTAATCGACGCGCAAGGTGTTCGGCTCTGCAATTACCGTAAGACCCATCTGTATGGCGACCTGGACAACGCGATGTTCAGCGCGGGCGATGAGCACTTCCCGGTGGTGGAATTCGGCGGCTGGAGGCTCGGCTTTTTGATCTGCTACGACGTCGAGTTTCCCGAGAACACGCGGCGTCTGGCCCTGGCCGGTGCAGACCTTATTCTGGTACCGACAGCAAACATGGCGCCCTACGATTTCGTCGCGGAAGTCACCGTGCGGGCCCGCGCCTTCGAGAACCAGTGCTACCTTGTTTATGCCAATTACTGCGGCAGTGAGGACCAGATCCATTACTGCGGTTTGAGCAGCATCAGCGCGCCAGACGGTCGCCAAATCGGTCTTGCCGGTCGGAATGAGGCGCTGGTGATCGCGGACCTGGATCGGGAAGCGATGAGCGAATCGCAGGCGATCAATACGTATTTCAAGGATCGCCGGCCGGGGTTTTATGCCGGTCTAGGTAAACCGTAGGGTAATTGCCCAGCGTCGCCACTGCGCACGTCCCACACCTGAGCGCCCGTTATCCGCTAGCATGGCCGCTCAGTCAGCAAACATCACAAGCGCCATGCCCAACCCAATCAGCCAGCGATCCCTGACCCTGCCCAATGGCTTGAACGTGGTGCTTGTTTCGGCACCACGTTTGAAGCGTTGCGCTGCGGCATTGCGGGTGGCGGCAGGCAGTCATGATGTGTCGGCCCGCTGGCCGGGGCTGGCGCATTTTCTCGAGCACCTGTTCTTCCTCGGCACCGAGCGCTTTACGGCCGACGAAAAACTGATGGCGTTCGTGCAGCGTCATGGCGGGCAAGTGAACGCCAGCACACGCGAGCGCACCACCGACTTCTTCTTCGAACTGCCCCGCGCCGTGTTCCCCGACGGTCTTGAGAGGCTGTGCGAAATGCTCGCCCATCCACGCATGACGATTCCCGATCAGCTGCGAGAACGGGAGGTGCTGCACGCGGAATTCATCGCCTGGTCGCGGGACAATGCCTCCCGTGATCGGCTGAAACGCCTGCAGCCCTTGTCGGATTTGCATCCCCTGCGCGGGTTTCATGCAGGGAATCGCTTCAGTCTTCCGGTTCCGCGTCAGGCATTTCAGGATGCGCTGCAGGATTTCTATCGACGGTTTTATCAGGCCGGGCAGATGACGCTGAGCCTCGCAGGGCCTCAGTCGCTGGAGGAACTGGAGGAGCTGGCAACGCAGTCTGGCGCGTATTTCGCTCGAGGCAGCCGTATCGAACAGCAGCGTCCGCCTGCGCTGCTCACTGATGCACCGAAGCCAGTCGGCGAACCTGACCAGCGTCGGATGCATCTGACGTTCGCGTGCGAAGGCTTACCGCCAGGGCAGGAGCAGGCCGCGGCGTTCCTTTGTACCTGGATGAATGACGGGCAAGCGGGCGGTCTGGTGGCGGAGCTTCGTGAACGAAGATTGATTGAATCGCTGAAGGCCGAGGTGATGTATGAGTTTGCCGGCCAGGCATTAGTCGACGTCGCGTTCGTGTTGGCTGCAACGCCTCCCGACGCGTCATCGCATGTACCAGCACTGGTTTTCAACTGGCTCGCCTTCTTCAAATCCCATTACCGTCAGTTGATCGAAGAATACGCACGGCTGGAACAGCGGCGTCTGGCCGTCAGCGGTGCGCTGTCGCTGGCGCGGTATTACAGCGCTGAACCTGATGCGGCGGGTCTGTCGACAGAGGCGGTTGATGCGCTGCTCAGCCAGCTCACACCCGCAGCGCTGTTACGCACGCAAGTCGAGCCCTTGGCGTGTGGCTCATCCAGCGGTGAGTGGCGGCTGCCTGAGCCCAATCCATTTCTGAAACCCGCAACGGCATCCACTACGCCGACCTTGCCCTTGACCCAGCTGACATTCAGCGAGGCGCTGCCAGCACACGGCGAGGCGACCTTATGCCTGCGATGGACGCTCGCCGCTGCGCAACCGATGCTTGCCCGGATGCTGGAAGACAGCCTGAAACCGCTGATGGCCCAAGCCAGTCAAGCGGGGGTCACGCTGGCATTCAGTGCCTACGGCAGATTCTGGCAGCTAAAGATCTCCGGCTTGGCGGAGCCGTTGCCCATCGTGCTGGAACAGGCGCTGAGCCTGCTCGTCCAGCCGGATGCGCAAACCCTGGCGCGCTACGGTGAACCCGCTAATGATCCGGCCCTCATCCCGATACGTCAGCTGCTGAAGACCTTACCTGATCATTATTTGAACAACGCCGTCAACCAGCAGACTGACGGTCTGCCGCAGGTCTGGGCAGAGGCGCTCTGGACGGGGTTTGCCACGGGCTTCACACCCTCAGCGCGAAACGTGTTGAGTCACGCCGCTCGGCGCATCCCCGGTCTCCCGGAGCTTTCAGCGCACGCAACACCTCTGGCTACGGGCACACGGTGGGAAATCGAGCCGTCGGAGTCTGCCGAAGTTGCGCTACTGATGTTCTATCCAACGCCCTCGCACTCTCTCGATGACGAAGCTACGTGGCGACTGTTCGCACAGCTGATGCAGGCGCCTTTCTACCAGCGCCTACGGGTCGAACTGCAGTTGGGCTACGCCGTTTTCAGCGGTTTCAGACACGTCGCAGGCGCGGGCGGTCTTCTATTCGGTGTGCAATCGCCCAGTGCGAATGCGACACAGCTCGTGGCGCATATCGAGGCGTTCATTGAGGATCTGCCGACTCTCATCAACGCCACAAACTTACCCGCGCAGGTAAAAAACCTGCAGGCGCAAGTTGAGACGGCTGACATGGAACATTCACAAGCCGCCGAGCTGCTCTGGCAAGCGCATCTGGCAGGACACGGCAGCGACTACAGTGCACGCCTGCAACATTCGCTTGCACATCTTCAACACGTTGCTTTGCTCGAAGCCGCTCATCGGCTGGCACAACCAGACAGCGCCCGGCTCTGCCTCTCCAACCGCCCTGGCCCGTCCTAGCCCGCCCCGGCCGCGGGCTGCAAACAGTTGATCATTGCCTGCGGTGCAAGGATCTTTATCGGATATTTCATCATTGGCCTTCCGATAATTTTAGTAACATAGCCCCCTAAGCATTTGAACGTCTCCGCTCGCAGGAGCACTAACGAATGTACTCACCCACCGCTGCACTAACCCAGAAGGAGTCAATTATGTGGACTAAACCTGCTTACACTGATCTGCGTATCGGCTTTGAAGTCACCATGTACTTCGCAAGCCGTTGATTGTTGCGCGGTGAGAAGCCTCGGTTCGCCGGGGCTTTTTTATTAACGCGATTCTGATTTCAGGGCCGGCCTGGCCCGTCGCTACGGGGTTTACATGCACATCCAGATTCTCGGTTCCGCCGCCGGCGGTGGTTTCCCTCAGTGGAACTGCAACTGCGCCAATTGCGCTGGCTTTCGCGATGGCAGCTTGCGGGCCCACGCGCGCACCCAGTCGTCTATCGCGCTGTCGGACGACGGCGTGAACTGGATCTTGTGCAACGCCTCTCCCGACATCCGCGCCCAGCTCCAGGGGTTCGCGCCGATGCAGCCCAATCACGGCCTGCGCGATACCGGGATCAGCGCGATCATTCTGATGGACAGCCAGATCGACCACACCACCGGTCTGCTGAGCCTGCGTGAAGGCTGCCCGCATCAGGTCTGGTGCACGGACATGGTCCACGAGGACCTGAGCACGGGTTTCCCACTGTTCAACATGCTCAAACACTGGAACGGCGGCCTGGCCTGGAATCGCATCGAGCTGGAAGGCAGCTTTGTGATTCCGGCCTGCCCGAATCTGCGCTTTACGCCATTTCCACTGCGCAGTGCGGCACCGCCCTACTCGCCTCACCGATTCGACCCACACCCGGGCGATAACATCGGCTTGATGGTCGAGGACCTGAGCACCGGCGGCAAACTGTTCTACGCGCCGGGCCTGGGCAAAGTCGATGATGCCCTCATTGAGAAAATGAGCGGCGCCGACTGCCTGTTGGTTGACGGCACAATGTGGGATGACGATGAAATGCAGCGTCGTGGCGTCGGCACCCGTACAGGGACGGAGATGGGTCATCTGGCGCAAAACGGCCCCGGTGGCATGCTCGACGTGCTGGAAAAGCTGCCGCAACAGCGCAAGGTGCTTATCCACATCAACAACACCAACCCGATCCTCGACGAAGACTCGCCCGAGCGCGCTGAACTGGCGCGGCGGAACGTCGAAGTGGCGTTCGATGGGATGAGCATCGAGCTTTAAAACGCTAATTAGCCGACTGTGGGGCCAGGTTTGCTCATGAGGGTGTCAGGTCAGCCAGCCTATCCGGCACAGGTAGATCGCACTCGTGAGCAAGCTCACTCCCACGGGATCTGCGGAAATTCTTGACGAGAACTGCCGACATGAACGATGCAACGCCGCTGTCCCCTGCTGAATTCGAACAGGCCCTGCGCGCCAAGGGCGCGTATTACCACATCTATCACCCTTTCCATGTGGCGATGTACGAAGGGCGCGCGACCCGCGAGCAGATTCAGGGCTGGGTCGCCAACCGGTTTTACTATCAGGTGAACATCCCGCTGAAGGACGCTGCGATCCTGGCCAACTGCCCGGACCGGGAAATCCGCCGCGAGTGGATTCAGCGCTTGCTCGACCATGACGGCGCACCCGGCGAAGACGGCGGCATCGAAGCCTGGTTGCGTCTGGGTCAAGCCGTGGGCCTGGATCCTGACCAGCTGCGCTCGCAGGAACTCGTTCTGCCCGGCGTACGATTTGCCGTCGATGCCTACGTCAACTTCGCCCGTCGCGCCAATTGGCAGGAAGCGGCGAGCAGTTCGCTGACCGAGCTGTTCGCGCCGCAGATCCATCAGTCGCGCCTGGACAGCTGGCCGCAGCACTACCCATGGATCGACCCGACCGGTTACGAATACTTCCGCACCCGCCTGGGTCAGGCGCGCCGCGACGTCGAGCATGGTCTGGCGATCACGCTGCAGCACTACACCACGCGGGAAGGCCAGGAGCGCATGCTGGAAATTCTGCAGTTCAAACTCGATATTTTGTGGAGCATGCTTGATGCCATGAGCATGGCCTACGAGCTGAACCGCCCGCCCTATCACAGCGTGACCGACCAACGCGTCTGGCACAAAGGAATCGCCCTATGAGCTTCAATCGTGAGCAGGTGCCCAGCTGGCGCCGCGGTTATCGTTTCCAGTTCGAGCCCGCGCAAAACGGTCACGTGCTGCTCTACCCCGAGGGCATGATCAAGCTCAACGACAGCGCGAGCGCGATTGGCGGCCTGATTGACGGTCAGCGCAGCGTCGGCGCCATCATTGCGCTGCTTGACGAAAAATTCCCCGGCGTTCCCGAGCTCGGCACTGACGTCGAGCAATTCATGGAGGTCGCCCGTGCAGAGCTCTGGATCGAATTTGCCTGACTCAGTGAACGCTCAGTCCGATGTCTACATCCCGCCCACGCCCCCGGTCGGGCTGCCGCTGTGGCTGCTCGCCGAGCTGACCTATCGCTGCCCGTTGCAATGCCCGTATTGCTCCAACCCGCTGGATTTCGCCAAGCAGGGTCAGGAATTGAGCACCGAGCAGTGGTTCAAAGTCATGGCCGAAGCCCGGCAAATGGGCGCGGCGCAGATCGGCTTCTCGGGTGGCGAGCCACTGGTGCGTCAGGACCTGGCCGAGCTGATCGCCGAAGCGCGACGGCTGGGCTTCTACACCAACCTGATTACCTCCGGCATCGGCCTGACCGAGCAGAAGATTATCGACTTCAAGGAAGCCGGGCTGGACCACATCCAGATCAGTTTCCAGGCCAGCGACGAGCAAGTGAACAACATGCTCGCCGGCTCGAAAAAGGCCTTCGCGCAGAAGCTGGAAATGGCCCGCGCCGTGAAAAAGCATGGCTATCCAATGGTCCTCAACTTCGTGACCCACCGGCACAACATCGACAAGATCGACAAGATCATCGAGCTCTGCGTGGCACTGGAAGCGGATTTCGTGGAGCTGGCGACCTGTCAGTTTTACGGCTGGGCACACTTGAATCGGGTGGGCTTGCTGCCGACCAAAGACCAACTTGTGCGCGCCGAACGCATCACCAACGAGTATCGGGTCAAGCTCGCCGCTGAAAATCACCCGGTGAAGCTGATCTTCGTCACCCCCGATTACTACGAAGAGCGTCCAAAAGCCTGCATGAACGGCTGGGGCAATCTGTTCCTGACCGTGACGCCGGATGGCACTGCGCTGCCGTGCCATGGGGCGCGGCAGATGCCGATCCAGTTCCCCAATGTGCGCGATCACACGATGCAGCACATCTGGTATGAGTCGTTCGGCTTCAATCGCTTTCGTGGTTACGAGTGGATGCCAGAGCCTTGCCGCTCCTGCGACGAGAAGGAAAAAGACTTCGGGGGCTGCCGCTGCCAGGCGTTCATGCTCACCGGCGATGCGAGCAACACGGACCCGGTGTGCAGCAAGTCGCCGCAGCATCACTTGATCACCCAAGCCCGTGATGAAGCCGAGTATGCTAGCCAGACTATCGAGCAACTGGCCTTCCGCAATGAACGAAACTCACGCCTCATCGCCAAGTCCTGACCTCCTTTCCGCCGCCCAGGCTGTGGCGGCAGGCACCGATTTCGCCGAACTCGCCGTCAGCCCTGCGGGGCTTTTCTGGAGTGCATTCCGCCCGCAGGATGCCGCGACGCGCATCTGGCGCTGGCACGACGGCGCGGCCGCTTGCCTGACCCCCGAGGGTTTCAGCGTGCGCAGCCGGGTGTATGAATACGGCGGCGGTTCGTTCTGCCTGACTGACGATGCCGTGGTGTTCGTCAACGAAGCGGACCAGCAGATTTACCTCCAGTCCTTCGACTCCCAAACCCCTCACCCCCTGACCCAGGGCGACAAGCTCTTCGGAGATGTCCGTTCTGCGCGTGGGCAGATTCTGGCGGTTGAGGAGGATAAGAGCACTCACCGGCTGGTCGCGATCGACGTCGCCGACGGTCGCCGCCACGTACTGGCCGAAGGCGCGGATTTTTACGCATCGCCCTCCATCAGTCCGGATGGCAATCGCCTGGTGTGGATCGAGTGGTGGCGGCCCCATCAGCCCTGGACGTCCTCACGACTGATGAGCGTCGAACGCCAGGCCGATCTCGCGTGGGGCCGGCCGCACTGTCTCGCGGGCGGGTTGGGACTGGAATCGTTGCAGCAACCCCGCTTCGATGACGCGGGCCGCTTGTATTGCCTGACTGACCGCGCCGGGTTCTGGCAGCCGTGGGTTGAGACGCCGGACGGTTTTGAAGCGCTGCCCGCCGCCGCTGCCGACCACGCTTCGGCGCCGTGGCAACTGGGCGCGTCGACCTGGGCGCCGCTGAGCGAGGGCGCGTACCTCGCCGCCTGGTTCGAGGACGGCAAAGGCCTGCTCGGCGTGCGCTCGGCGCAGGGTTCAGTTGAAGATTTCAGCGGCGACTACAGCCGCTTCAGAAGCCTCGCGGTGGACGCGGACTACCTCTATTGCATCGCGGCGTCGCCCGTCAGCCCTTCTGCTGTCATTGCCATCGGTCGTGCTGACAAGTGCGTTCAGGTGCTGGCCGGCGGGGTCAGCCCCCTTCCCGTCGAGCGCATCAGCCAGCCGCAGACCTTGCGTTATCCAAGTGGGGCCGGCGAGGCGCACGGGTATTTCTACCCGGCCATGAATGGCGACGACAAGCCGCCGCTCGTGGTGTTTATACACGGCGGCCCGACCTCCGCCTGCTACCCCGCGCTGGACCCGCGCATTCAGTTCTGGACGCAACGGGGCTTCGCCGTCGCCGACCTCAACTATCGCGGCAGCACCGGTTATGGCCGCGCCTATCGTCAGGCGCTGTTTCTGGAGTGGGGCGTTGTCGATGTCGAAGACGCTTGCGCAGTGGTTGAATACCTGGGCAATCAGGGCCTGATCGATCCGGCAAATGCGTTCATCCGGGGCGGCAGTGCAGGCGGGTATACGACGCTGTGCGCATTGGCATTCAAGGATGTGTTCCGCGCAGGGGCGAGCCTGTATGGGGTGAGCGACCCGCTGGCGCTGGCGCAAGCCACGCACAAGTTCGAAGCGGATTACCTGGACTGGCTGATCGGCGACCCCGACGTCGACATGGCGCGCTACCGGGAGCGCACGCCGCTGCTGCATGCAGACCAGATCAAAGTGCCGGTGATCTTCTTCCAGGGCGAACTCGACGCAGTCGTCGTCCCCGCCCAGACCCGCGACATGCTCAATGCGCTACTGGAAAACGGCATCCCGGCGGAAGGGCACTTCTACCCCGACGAACGCCACGGCTTCCGCAAAGCCGCCAACCTGGCCCATGCACTGGAAACCGAGTGGGCGTTTTACCGGAAGGTTATTGACGGGTGATTTGAGGTTGTTCAGCTCCCGCGGATTCCGGTAGGACGGGCTTTAGCCGGGAATTGGCCAGTGAGCTGATACGGGGACAGATTAATTTACGGTGAAGCGTTGTAAATAAATCAGTCCCCTTCAAAAAGTCCTGGCCGCTTCGCGAGCAAGCTCGCTCCCACGGGGTATTGCGATACACGCTACATTTCTGTGGGGCATCGCCAGCTTCACAGGTGTAGGCAGTCGCCTGGTAGGACCGGCTTCAGCCGGGAAGAGGTCGGTGGATGCAACGATCAATTTGCGGTGTGGCGATTGAAGCCTTCCCGGCTAAAGCCGGTCCTACAAGTCGCAGGAGGGCATTGAGCCCTACCAGAAAATCTGTGCCGCCCCAGAACAGAGCGGCGAGCAATCCCAAAACAACGTCCATCCCTGAGCTTCCTGATCATAAAGTCCAACGTCGGACTCTATGTCAGCTGACCTGAGACAGGAAGCGTGGTGTTGGCCGGGGTCGGGTTACTTGCGACTGACAATGATGTAGATCGCGTGGATGATCCCCGGGATGTAGCCCAGCAGGGTCAGCAGAATGTTCAGCCAGAAGGCGCCGGCGAAGCCGACTTGCAGGAACACGCCCAGGGGTGGCAGCAGGATGGCGATGATGATGCGAATGATGTCCATGGGTGGAGCTCCTGATTAATGGCCCAATGGGGGCCGCACAGCTAATCGACCCTGGGTCGCTATAGGGGTTCCGCAGCGCCTATCATCAAGCCATGACCTCCCCGCAGCCACATCAAGCGAAGCGGCGGACGGCGATGCACTTTTTCGGAACGCAGAAAAAAGAAAACCCCGCCTAAGCGAGGTTTTCCAGACTGTTTCCCATGACTTCCATTTCTTCCCGCCATCCTGGCAGGCAATCCCTTACGTGTCCCTGTTATCTGTTTGCGCATCCTGCGCGACGTCCATGTGTGTAGATTAAACTTGGATCCACTGGAGCGATAGAGCCGATTGCCATCACGTCATGTAAGTAAATGCTTACATGAATTTCCGGGTGTCAGAACTGTGACGCCTCCAACAGGTACAGAGACTCGCTGCCCGCTCTAACCGAAGCCGAAAGGGACTGAATGCGTGGCAGCAGACGCGCGAAATAGAACCGCGCAGTGCCCAGCTTGCTGGCGTAGAAATCTTCCTGAGCTTCTTTACCCCATGCGGCTTTTGCCATCATCGCCCACATGTAGGCGTACGCCGTGTATCCGAACGCATGCAGATACTCGACGGACGCAGCACCGATTTCATTCGGGTTGCTGCGAGCCCGGTCCAGTACCCAGTCGGTCAATTCGTCCAGTGTGGTCAGGGCTGCGGCCAACGGCTTGTTGAATTCTGCCTGCGAGCTGTCAGACGAAGCGATGAATTGACGGATTTCGTCGGAGAACAGCTTGTAATAAGCCCCTCCGCTGGCGACCACCTTACGGCCCATCAAGTCCAGCGCCTGAATGCCGTTGGTGCCTTCGTAGATCTGGGTGATGCGCACGTCACGCACCAGTTGTTCCTGGCCCCACTCGCGAATGTAGCCGTGACCGCCGAACACCTGCTGACCGTGCACGGTGGTGTCCAGGCCCATGTCGGTGAGGAAGGCCTTGGCGACTGGCGTCAGCAGCGCGACCAACGCATCGGCGCGCTGACGCACATCGGCGTCTTCGCTGTACTTGGCGGTGTCCAGCTGCATGGCCACGTACGTGGAGAATGCCCGACCGCCTTCGTTCAATGCCTTCATGGTCAGCAGCATGCGACGCACATCGGGGTGAACGATGATCGGGTCGGCAAGGGTGTCTTTGGACTGTGCGCCCGTCGGGGCACGGCTTTGCAAACGGTCGCGGGCGTACTCGATCGCGTTCTGATACGAGCGCTCGCCGGACGCCAGGCCCTGAATGCCGACGCCCAGACGCTCGTAATTCATCATGGTGAACATCGCCGCGAGGCCTTTATTAGGCTCGCCGATCAGATAGCCTGCGGCCTGATCGAAATTCATCACGCAGGTGGCCGAGGCCTGAATGCCCATCTTGTGTTCGATGGACCCGCAGAACACCGTGTTGCGCTCACCGAGGCTGCCATCGTCATTGACCATGATCTTCGGCACGAGAAACAGCGAAATACCCTTCGGCCCTGCCGGTGCGTCAGGCAGCTTGGCCAGAACCAGATGAATGATGTTCTCGGTGAGATCGTGCTCGCCGCCGGTGATAAAGATTTTCGTGCCGCTGATCTTGTAAGACCCGTCGGTCTGGGGCTCCGCCTTTGTACGGATAATCCCGAGGTCCGTGCCGGCGTGGGCTTCGGTCAGGCACATCGAACCGGCCCATACCCCGGCGTACATGTTCGGCAGATATTTGGTCTTCAACGCCTCGCTGGCGTGGGTGTTGATCGAGACGCAGGCGCCGGACGTCAGCATCGGGTACAACCCGAACGCCAAGCTTGCGGAATTGACCATTTCCTCGACCTGAGCAGACACCGCTTTGGGCATGCCCATGCCGCCGAACTCCGGATTGCCACCGACGCCAACCCAGCCACCTTCAGCGTACGTTTTGTACGCCTGAACGAAGCCTGCCGGGGTAGTGACGACGGTGTCGTTCCAGTGACAGCCTTCCTCATCGGCCGCGCGACTCAGGGGTGCAACGGACCGGCCAGTGACTTTGCCCGCTTCTTCGAGAATCGCCTCGACGGTCTCGGCGTCCACGGTTTCGGACAATTCGGGCAGCGTGGCCCAAAGTCGGGAGACTTCGAACACTTCATTGAGGACGAAGCGCATATCGCGCAAGGGCGCTTTGTAGTCAGCCATGGCAAACCTCGTTTCAGCGGCAAAGAACTCGGGGGAGGAGCGGCACAGCAGAGAGAGTGCGGCGCCGATGTGTCAATGGAACGAGTGTACATGAACACCATTTGCGACACATAGGGTCAACACGTGACTATTATCAAAGATTCGGTCACGCGCAAGCAACAATCCTGCTGATGCCCGCGCACAGCGGCGTGTGCGTTCGTCCAGAGGTGGAAAAGAGTAGGTTTTAGCCGGCGGCAGCCATGCGCACAGCGCCGCGCTTGCTGGTTTGCGCATGACTAATGACGCAGTTACGCCCGGCCCCTTTGGCGGCATACAGCGCCTGATCGGCGGATTTGAGGACTTCTTCCGGGTTGCGGTGCTCCGGCAGACGCTCCGCCACGCCGATGCTGACCGTGACCGACACCGCTGAAGCCTGGGACCCCGCCCGACGCTGACGCCCTTGCAGATCATCATTCGGACGATTGTCCTGATTGCGCAGCTGAATCTGGTAACTGGCAATGGTTTCGCGGATGACCTCAAGATGCGGCATGCATTCTTCGAGGGTTTTGCCGGCAAACACGATGGCAAACTCTTCGCCGCCATAGCGATAGGCGCGCCCGCCGCCATTGGTGATCTTCGACAGCTTGCTCGCCACCAGACGCAGCACCTGATCGCCGACATCGTGGCCATGGGTGTCGTTGAATTTCTTGAAATGATCGACGTCGCTCATCGCCAGCACGTAATTGCGCCCCAGTCGCTGCATCCGCTCATTGAGCGCGCGTCGGCCTGGCAGCCCGGTCAGCTCGTCACGGAAGGCCATTTGATAGGCCTCGTGGGCGACCGCCGCCGCAATCATCAACATCACCTGGCTGCACATGATGTTCAGGGTGAAGGGCAGGATGAAGGTCTTCGGTAACGCCCAGAACATCCCGAGCAACCCCACCAGTTGAGCCGCATGCAGGGGCCGCGGCTTATAGAGGTACTGCGTGATGAGCACGGCGAACGCAATGAGAAAGGTCACGTAGGACAGCTGAATCAGGCTCATCCATTCACCGTGAAGCGCTGGCCAGCGGATGTCGGCGAGCCAGGCCAGCAGCCCGGCGGGAAAGCTCTGTTCGAGACCCAGGGCAACGCTGCCTACCGCGACCAGAACGGCCAACCGTGCAATCAAGTCCTGAAACAGATGGGTCCGCTCTTCCCAGGCCGCAAACAGACCAAACATGACCGGGAGCAAGAGGCAACACAGATGAAACACCACGGCGGCGTCTTCTCGGACCTTGCCGTAATCGCGGTAGTAGTCGGTCTGTGTGTCGAGGAGGAAATAGGCGATGTACACGGTGATCATCAGGAACAGCTCACGCTGTCGCTTGTACACCCCGCAGTACGCACCACCCAGCAACAGCACCAGGGTGGGCAGCACGTTGAAAAGTGAGGTGAAGAAGACGTTGAGGTCTTTCACATACGCGGCCGCCAGTCCGGCAACCAGCAAGGCCAGAGAGGGTAAAAAATGACTGAGCCGTGCGGCAGAGGGGCGCAGCAAAAGGATTATCTCCTCACCGAAAGATGTGAGCGCTGATTAAATGGCATTGTGCCTGTATCGGCCGCGTCATGCATAGGATGAGAGAGAATGTGCGTGGCCCTGATACCAAAATCAGCCAGGCACAAAAAAGCCGCTTGTCCATGGGGGCAAGCGGCTTGAGGGAAACGCTTGGGTTGACTTAGTAAGCCAGACCGAAGTGTTCTTCGTTCATGTCCATCAGGTTGCTCGCGCCCGACAGCATGGTTGCCACGTGAGTGCGAGTGCGCGGCAGGATGCGCTGGAAGTAGAAGCGCGCGGTCTGCAGCTTGGCGGTGTAGAAGGCTTCTTCGCTGGTACCGGCCGCCAGCTTCTCGGCTGCGACACGGGCCATGTCAGCCCAGAAGTACGCCAGGCAGGCATAACCGGAATACATCAGGTAGTCCACCGATGCGGCGCCGACTTCTTCACGGTCTTTCATGGCCGCCATACCGACCTTCATGGTCAGCTCACCCCACTCCTTATTCAGCGCAGCGAGCGGCGCCACGAATTCGCTGATCGCTTCATTGCCTTCCTGCGACTGGCAGAACTTGTGGACGATCTTGGTGAAGCCCTTGAGCGCCTCGCCCTGAGTCATCAGCACTTTACGACCCAGCAGGTCGAGCGCCTGAATACCCGTGGTGCCTTCGTACAGCATGGCAATACGGGCGTCGCGAACGTTCTGCTCCATGCCCCACTCGGCGATGAAGCCGTGGCCGCCGTAGACCTGCACGCCGTGGTTGGCAGATTCAAAACCGACTTCGGTCATGAACGCCTTGGCGATCGGCGTCATGAAGGCCAGCAGGCCGTCAGCTTGCTTCTTGGCTTCGGCGTCGTCGCTGTACTTGGCGATGTCGACCTGCTTGGCGGTGAAGTACACCATCGCGCGAGTCCCCTCGGCGAAGGCCTTCATGGTCAGCAGCATGCGACGTACGTCCGGGTGAACGATGATCGGGTCAGCGGCTTTCTCGGGCGCTTTCGGGCCAGTCAGGGAACGCATCTGCAGACGCTCACGGGCGTATTTCAGGCCGCCCTGGAAACCGATCTCGGCGTGGGCCAGACCTTGCAGCGCCGTGCCCAGACGTGCGGTGTTCATGAACGTGAACATGCAGTTCAGGCCTTTGTTCGGCGGGCCGATCAGGAAACCGGTTGCCCCGTCGAAGTTCATCACGCAGGTGGCGTTGCCGTGAATGCCCATCTTGTGTTCGAGCGAGCCGCAGTTGACTGCGTTGCGCTCGCCGACGCTGCCATCAGCGGCCGGCACGAACTTCGGCACGATGAACAGGGAAATGCCTTTGGTGCCGGCAGGCGCATCGGGCAGGCGGGCCAGCACGATGTGGACGATGTTATCGGCCATGTCGTGTTCGCCAGCGGAAATGAAGATCTTGGTACCGGATACTTTGTACGAACCGTCAGCCTGAGGCTCGGCCTTGGTGCGCAGCATGCCCAGGTCGGTACCGCAGTGAGGTTCGGTCAGGCACATGGTGCCGGTCCACTCGCCGGAAACCAGTTTGGTCAGGTAAGCGTCTTGCTGCTCAGGGGTGCCGTGCTCGGAGATGGTGTTCATCGCACCGTGCGACAGGCCTGGGTACATGCCCCACGACCAGTTGGCTTCGCCGACCATTTCACTGACCGCCAGACCCAGCGACTCGGGCAGACCCTGACCGCCATGAGCGACGTCGTGGGCCAGGCTCGGCCAGCCGCCTTCGACGAACTGTTTGTAGGCTTCCTTGAAACCGGTCGGCGTTTTTACGCCGGACTCGCTCCAGGTACAGCCTTCGGTGTCACCCACACGGTTCAGCGGGGCCAGGACCTGCTCACAAAACTTGGCGCCTTCCTCGAGAATGGCGTCAACCATGTCAGGCGTGGCGTCCTGGCATGCTGGCAGACTCTGATAGTGCGCTTCGTAGCCGAGCAGCTCGTCACGGACGAAGCGAATATCACGCAAGGGGGCCTTGTAGTCAGGCATAGCGATAAACCTCTGCTGGTGAATCCTGGAATTGGATGACCGTGTGGTCACTGTGGGGCGTTGCCCCGGCGCCGGCATTTGGGATCACGCGGCGATCAAACAGGTGTTTGAAACATACGTTTACGCCTATACCTTGTCAAGCGACGCCCGGCACCTTTCATCACCTGACGCGGGCAAACCGCAGGCGCGCGGTTGCGACGCCAGGCGGTTGAGACCGCAGCGTTGAGTCTAGAAAACGTCGTGATAAAAAACGCGAAGGCGCCCGGAGAATGGGCACGTGAATGAGGTGTTATTCAGGAGAGGCGTAGCATCCAGCAACGTGCGCCGCAGCGCACGAAGCGAGGAGAATCAGGCGAAGGTGTCGATCAGCGTGCCGAGCATTTCATCGCTGGCTTTTTCAACTTTGACGCCTGCCTGGACTTGAATCCGGCCTTGGGTCAGTTCCACCACATTGGTGGCCATGTCGGAACGTTGCGGACGATCGACAGAGCGCAGACGCTCAAGCTGGAAATCCGAAGACTGACTGCGCCCTGACACCTCGGTCGCGGGGCTGGCCAGTTGCGTCGCAGCCTGATCGACACGGTTCTGCCCGACCTGCATGGCGCTGAGGCCCGGGTACAGCGTGTTGTTCAGTGAGATTTGCATGAGCACGATCCTCTGTTCATAGCGAACACAGCGATTAAAGCAGCAAAGCGCCTGGATTACTTCGCAAAGCGACTAGTGGCATTGCGCCTTGTGACGGGCCTCACACTCAGTGGCACGTCGCCCGCTAGTCCAGCAGTTCCAGATGCAGATGCTCGGCAATCATTTCCGCAGTTGCCTTCTTCATGAACGGCACGCGGCCCAGGCACGGCGCCGGCAGACGCTCTGCCAGCGTGGCGAGGTTTTCCTCAAGCCGTGACGTTTTGGGATCAATAATATTCGCCACCCAGCCCGCCAGTTGCAGACCGTCGTTGGCGATCGCTTCGGCTGACAGCAACGCATGGCTGATACAGCCCAGGCGCACGCCCACCACGAGAATCACCGGCAGCTTCAGCGCGATGGCCAGATCGGACAGATTGGCTTGATCGGCCAAGGGAACACGCCAGCCGCCAGCGCCTTCGATCAGCGTGAAATCAGCCTGCTTGGCGAGGATGTGCTGCATCGGCCCGAGCAGGGACTGCACGGTCAGGGCGACTCCCGCTTCCCATGCGGCCAGATGGGGTGCGATCGCCGGCTCGAAGGCCACCGGATTGACCTCGTTGTAAGTCAGTTGAATCGAACATTCGGCGCGCAAGGCGACGGCATCCGAGTTACGCAGCCCCTTGGGTTTTACATCGCAACCGGAAGCCACCGGCTTACCCGCCGCCGTGCTCAACCCCGACTGCCGCGCCGCGTACAAAAGCCCCGTGGCGATGGTGGTCTTGCCGACGTCGGTGTCGGTTCCCGTGATGAAATACGCAGCGCTCATCGTGGCGACCATCCGTTCAGATATTTCAAACCAGTGCCTGCTTACTATAGCGTTCGTGCGAAAAACGCTGACTAAATGATCATTCTTTAATCAATGCCGGGTTTCGTCAGGATGGCGTACACCACCTGATACGTGGCGGGCAGGCCTTTTTCCTGACGAAACCTTTCGTACGCCTCCATCAAAGCCTGAATTCGCGCACGGCCAGTCAGGCCTCCCGGACGACCCGGATTAATGTTGTGCGCGCCCAGTGCTTTGAGTTCGTGGGTCAGGCTGCGCACGTCGGGATAGTGCAACACGTGGGGCAGGACTTCGAGGCTGCGCACGTTCAAACCACTGGCGGCGCAGAGGCGTTGATACTCTTCCCGCTCGCGGAAACGATTGACGTGGACCATGCCGTCCACCGCCTGCCAGCTGTCGCGCAGCTCAAACAGCGTCCCGACGCAGAGGCTGGCAAAAGCGAACACGCCGCCCGGTTTCAGCACCCGACCCGCTTCGCTCAGCACTGCAGAAAAATCCGGGCACCATTGCACTGCCAGGCTGGAGAACATCAGATCGACGCTCGCGTCACGCAGCGGCACGTTCTCCGCGTCGCCTGCCACATAATGCGCGGCACCCCCTGAAGGCCGTGCATAGCGCAGCATGCCTTCGGCAAGGTCGAGCGCAATGCCTTCGCTGTGCGGAAACGTCTGCGCCAGCGCGCGGCTGAAACAACCGGTGCCGCTGCCCAGGTCCAGCCAGCGGGACGGTGCCAGATCAGGCAGTCGCGTCATCAGTTCAGTACCAACGGCGCGCTGCAAATCGGCCACGCTGTCGTAGCTGGTCGCCGCCCTGGAGAAGGACGCCGCCACTTGACGCTTGTCCGGCAGCGCCTGCTGCCCGGATGCCTGTTGCTGTTTCACGGCCTTCAGCACCGCGCAGTGGGAAAGATCAGTCATCACCGGACTCGTGTAAAAACGCATGAACTGCAGCGGCGACGCCGTGCGGGTTTTCCAGAATGAAGGCATGACTGGCCTGCTCGATCACGCCGACTTCGATGTCAGGCTGGAGGGTCAGCAGGTCCGCCGACGCTTCTGCCGGCACCAACGCATCCAGGCCACCGAACAGGTGCAATTGAGGGCCGCGAAACCCTTGCAGCGCTCTGCGCGTGTCCATTTGTTCCAGCAGCTTGAGGCCTTCGATCAAGCCGGC
This sequence comes from Pseudomonas sp. AK106, assembly GCF_053903055.1. Lineage (NCBI taxonomy): Bacteria > Pseudomonadati > Pseudomonadota > Gammaproteobacteria > Pseudomonadales > Pseudomonadaceae > Pseudomonas > Pseudomonas sp. AK106. Next base: position 422,160 of record NZ_CP096426.1, on the reverse strand, counting down.
ACTGGTGCCGTGGGGCGCGCAGGCTTTGAGCTGTCTCGACAGCGCGCGCGGCTCCTCGGCCCCTTGCACGCACAGCAGACTGAAGCGCTTGAGCGTTGCGTCCAGATCGGCTTTGCAACCGGCAATGAACGCATCGAAATCCGTTTGCGGCATCGCGTTGGGCCACTCGCTGCGGGCCACGAAGCAGGCGTTGCTGGCGAACGTCGCCAATCCGCAGCAGCGCTCGCCCCTGCGCGCGGCCAGTTCGGTGGCCAGCATGCCGCCCAGCGACCAACCGCCCAGCCAGACGTTGTCGGGCAACGTCGAATCCAGCTCGTCGAGCCAGTCATCGAGGTTGTCGGTGTCCATGTCCGGCAAGGGTTCGATCACCACTCGCAAATGTTCGTCGAGCCCTCGCAGCGCTGCAGCCAGCGGTTCAAGGGGCGAGACGCCGAGGCCCCAGCCCGGCAACAGGATCAACTGATCACGCATGGTCCAGCTCCGAAGATTCGTCTACGCCCAGCAGCGGATAACACTGCTCCAGTGCCTGCAACAATAGCTGCACCTGTGCTTCGCTGTGGGCGGCGGACAATGTCACGCGTAGACGCGCGCTGCCCGCAGGCACCGTTGGTGGCCGAATGGCGGTGACCATCACGCCCCGTTCTCGCAGCAACTGCGACAGCCGCAACGCGCGCCCGCTGTCGCCAATCAGGATCGGCTGAATGGGCGTGAAACTGTCCATCAGCTCCAGACCGAGGGCTTGAGCGCCGGCGCGAAACTGTTTGATGAGTGCCGCCAGGTGCTCACGCCGCCAGTGTTCGGTGCGCAGCAGTTCGAGGCTTTTCAGCGTTGCGCACGCCAGCGCCGGCGGCTGACTGGTGGTGTAGATGTAGGGGCGGGCAAACTGGATCAGCGTTTCAATCAGCTCTTCGCTGCCCGCAACGAACGCGCCAGCCGTGCCGAAGGATTTACCCAGCGTGCCGATCAGCACAGGGACCTCATCGATGCCGAGGCCGAAGTGCTCGACAATGCCTGCACCGTTCGCCCCCAGCGGGCCGAAGCCGTGGGCATCGTCGACCATTAGCCAGGCGTTTTTGGCTTTCGCCGCCTTGGCCAGCGCGGGCAGGTCAGCGACGTCGCCGTCCATGCTGAACACACCGTCGGTGACCACCAGCGTGTCTCCGACCGCCTTGTCCAACCGGCCGGCGAGGCTGTCGCAACTGTTGTGCAGGTAGCGGGAAAAACGCGCACCGCTGAGCAGGCCGGCGTCGAGCAACGAAGCGTGATTGAGACGATCTTCCAGCACCGTGTCGCCCTGCCCCACCAACGCGGTGACCGTTCCGAGATTGGCCATGTAGCCGTTGGAAAACAACAGCGCGCGGGGCCGTCCGGTGAACTCGGCGAGGGCTTCTTCGAGCGCGTGATGGGGCGTGCTGTGGCCAATCACCAAATGCGAAGCGCCACCGCCGACGCCCCAACGCTCGGCGCCGGCTTGCCAGGCAGCGATGACCTCAGGATGACTCGCCAGCCCCATGTAATCGTTGTTGCAGAACGCCAGCAGCGGCTTGCCGTCGACAATCACTTCAGGCCCCTGCGGGCTTTGCAGCAGGGGCCGCTGACGATAAAGGTGCTCGGCACGACGGGCAGCGAGACGTGCGTTCAGATCAAAAGACATGCAGGCCTCGGGTCAAGCCACTGATGAAGGATCAAACAGCCGCGTCGTAAAACAGCTCGCTGCTTTTCTGCTCGATCAGCGCTTGTTCGATGGCTGCCTGATGGACCTCGTCCGAGTGCTCTTCGCGCGCTTCAGGCTGAATGCCCAGACGCGAGAACAGCTGCATGTCCTTGTCGGACTGCGGGTTGGCGGTGGTCAGCAGTTTGTCGCCGTAGAAGATCGAGTTGGCGCCGGCGAAGAACGCCAGGGCCTGCATCTGGTCATTCATGGCTTCGCGGCCGGCGGACAGGCGCACGTGGGACTGCGGCATCAGGATGCGTGCGACGGCCAGCATGCGGATAAAATCGAACGGATCGATATCCTCGGCGTTTTCCAGCGGCGTGCCGGCGACTTTCACCAGCATGTTGATCGGCACGGACTCCGGATGCTCCGGCAGATTGGCGAGCTGGATCAGCAGATTGGCGCGGTCGTCCAGGGATTCGCCCATGCCCAGAATGCCGCCGGAGCAGATCTTCATCCCTGAATCACGCACGTACGCCAAGGTCTGCAGACGATCGCTGTAGGTGCGGGTGGTGATGATGCTGGTGTAGAAATCCGGCGACGTGTCGAGGTTGTGGTTGTAGTAATCGAGGCCAGCGTCGGCCAGCGCCCGGGTCTGGTCCTGATCCAGCTTGCCGAGGGTCATGCAGGTTTCCAGGCCCATGGCCTTGACGCCTTTGACCATCTCCAGCACGTAGGGCATGTCTTTGGCCGACGGGTGTTTCCACGCCGCGCCCATGCAGAAACGGGTCGAACCAATGGCCTTGGCGCGTGCGGCCTCTTCCAGCACTTGCTGGAACTGCATCAGCTTTTCTTTTTCCAGACCGGTGTTGTAGTGGCCCGATTGCGGGCAGTACTTGCAGTCTTCCGGGCACGCGCCGGTTTTGATCGACAGCAGGGTCGAGACTTGCACGCGGTTGGCGTCGAAGTGAGCGCGGTGCACGGTTTGCGCCTGAAACAGCAGGTCATTGAATGGCTGTGTGAACAGCGCCTTGACCTCGGCTAGATTCCAATCGTGACGCAGGTTGGCATTGATGCTGGCGCTCATGGGCGGCTCCTTGATGTTTTCTGGACGATGACCCGGGCGGCTTCGCCCAGCGGCAAAACCGGAAAGCCCACAGGCGCAACACGGATGTTCGGCATATTTAAGGAAGCAACATGCGCTGTCAACCATATAACGGGCACGAGGTTTACATCTGGTTAAAAAACGTACAGACGTGTTTGTTGTGCGATGAAACAACTGATTCAAGCACCCCGATCTGCGTGCCCTGTGAGCGCGAGCTCCCGTGGCTGATTGACCAGTGCGATCGCTGCGCACTGCCCATGCCGATGTCCGGCCTCACCTGCGGCGCCTGCAATCGCCACCCTCCCGCCTTTAATGAAGTCATCGCTCCGTGGCTGTACGACTTCCCGATCGACGCGCTGGTCACGCGTTTCAAGCATCAGGGGAAATGGCCACTTGGGCGACTGCTGGCGGAGCTGCTGGGTGAGACCCTGCAGCATCGCTTTAATGATGGCCTGCGCCGACCCGACTGTCTTATCCCGGTGCCACTCGCCAAAAAACGACTGCGTCAGCGCGGCTTCAATCAGGCAGCGATGTTGGCGAACTGGCTCGGTGCTCGACTGGGACTGCCTGTTGAAGAGCGCGTGATCCGCCGGGTGAAAGAAACACCTTCACAGCAGGGTCTGGATGCAAAAGCCAGAAAGCGCAATCTGGCGTCCGCGTTTGCACTGAAGGACGCCACGGCGATCAGCGGCAAGCACCTCGCGCTGATAGATGACGTACTCACCACCGGCTCGACGGCCAACGCACTGGCAGAACTGTTGCTCAAAGCCGGCGCCCAATCGGTGGATGTGTATTGCCTGGCAAGAACGCCAAAACCTGGGGACTGATCGGCCGAGACGTTAAAACTTCGCAGCATTTGGGCGCGAGGCGTTTTGGCTTACACTCCGGCGTCATCACTTTCAGTGCATCCGACTCCTATGTCCCTACCGCCGTCCCTCACCCAGCACATGGTTCGTCGCCCTCACCGCATCGCACTGTTGCAGCACATTGCCGAGCAGGGTTCGATTACCCGCGCGGCGAAGAGCGCCGGGCTGAGTTACAAGGCGACATGGGACGCCATCGATGAGCTGAACAATCTGGCGCAAAAACCGCTGGTCGAGCGCAGCGTCGGCGGTCGAGGGGGTGGCGGCGCCAAATTGTCCGCCGAAGGCGAGCGCGTGCTGCGGCTTTATCAGCGCTTGCAAGCGTTGCAGACCCAACTGCTGGAAACGTCGGAGGAATCCGATGACCTCGCCTTGCTCAGCCGCTTGATGCTGCGCACCAGCGCGCGTAATCAGCTACATGGTCAGGTCAGCGGCGTCCGCTCCCAAGGCCGCAACGACATGATCATGTTGCAGCTCGCGGGCGGTTTGTCGATCGAGGCGCAGATCACCCACGACAGCACCTTGCGATTGGGGCTCGAAATCGGCACGGATGTGTTCGCCTTGATTAAGGCCGGCTGGCTGGAGCTACTGACGCCCGACCAATCTGAAACAATCGGACACAATTGCCTCACCGGTAAAATCGAGGAAATTCTCGCCGCCGATGACGGCCCGAGCGAGGTCAAAATCGTCCTCCCCAGCCATCAGATCCTTTGCGCAGTGGTCGACGCGGACCGGCTGCATGCCTTGCAGCTCAAGGCCGGCGGCGCTGTGAAGGTTCAGTTTGCGCCCTCCAATATTCTGCTCGGCACGCCGCTGTAAGCGCCGCTTGCACGAAACACCGAAGCCCGACTCGTCATCTGACCGACACAATAACGTCATCCGAACTGCATAGGGTTTTGCCCTAAACCGCAGGGAGCCCGTGATGACGCTATTAAAAGATAACCAATCCACCGACCTCGAAAACATGGTCGGCCTGACCCGACGCGGGTTCATCAGCGCGGGCGCCCTGTGCGGCGCGGCGATGTTCCTGGGCGGCAACCTGCTCAGCCGCAGCGCCATGGCCGCCAGTGTCAGCGCCGCCAACGGCACGCTGCTCGGCTTCGACAGCATCCCCTCCTCCACCGCCGACAGCATCAGTCTGCCGCCGGGTTATCGCTCCTCGGTCCTGATCAGTTGGGGCCAGCCGCTGCAAACCAACGGCCCGGCGTTTGACCCCAGCGGCAAAGGCACCGCGAAGATGCAGGAACTGCAATTCGGCGACAACAATGACGGCATGAGCCTGTTCACCTTTCCCGGCGACACGCCGGAGACGGCCAGCCGCGCCCTGATGGCGATCAATAACGAATACACCAACTACCGCTACCTCTTCGATCACGGCAAAGACCCGCAGTCTGCCGAAGACGTGCACAAGGCTCAGGCCAGCGAAGGCGTTTCGGTGATTGAGGTCAAGCGCGAAGGTCAGCAGTGGGCGTTCGTGCAAGGCTCCAAATACAACCGGCGCATCCACGGCAACACGCCGATTCACCTGAGCGGCCCGGCTGCCGGCCATGAGTGGTTGAAGACCGCCGCCGACAAGACCGGCAAAAACGTACTCGGGACGTTCCAGAACTGCGCCAATGGCAAGACGCCGTGGGGCACCTACCTAACGTGCGAAGAGAACTTCACCGACTGTTTCGGCAGCAGCGATCCGGCAAAAATTTTCGACGCCGCAACCAAACGCTATGGCGTCACGGCTGCCAGCAAGGAAGTGAACTGGCACCTGCACGACCCGCGCTTCGACGTCGCCAAAAACCCCAACGAACCCAATCGCCATGGCTGGGTGGTAGAGATCGACCCGTTCGACCCGAAATCCACGCCAGTCAAACGCACCGCCCTGGGCCGCTTCAAGCATGAAAACGCTGCGCTGACCGAAACCAAAGACGGCCGCGTCGTGGTGTACATGGGCGACGATGAGCGCGGCGAGTTCATCTACAAATTCATCAGCCGCGACAAAGTCGATCACAAGAACCCGAAAGCCAATCGCGACATCCTCGACCACGGCACGCTGTACGTGGCGCAGTTCGACGCGGGCGACAGCAACCCCGACCACCCGAAAGGCCAGGGCAAATGGATTGAGCTGAGCCACGGCAAGAACGGTATTGATGCGGCCAGTGGTTTCGCCAATCAGGCCGAAGTGCTGATTCATGCGCGCCTGGCGGCAAGTCAGGTGAAAGCGACGCGCATGGACCGGCCCGAGTGGATCGTCGTCAGTCCCAAGGACGGCCAGGTCTATTGCACGCTGACCAACAACATCAAGCGCGGCGATGACGGGCAGCCAGTGGGCGGGCCGAATCCCCGCGCGAAAAATCAGTACGGGCAGATTCTGCGCTGGCAGGAAACAGGGTCGGACGCAGCAGCGATGGAGTTTGCGTGGGACTTGTTTGTCGTCGCTGGCAACCCGGGTGTGCATGCAGGAACGCCCCAAGGGGGATCAAGCAACATCAACCCGCAGAACATGTTCAACAGCCCGGATGGCCTGGGTTTCGACATGGCCGGGCGGCTGTGGATTCTGACGGATGGCGACTCCACCAATGCGGGCGACTTCGCGGGGATGGGCAATAACCAGATGCTGTGCGCTGACCCCGCCAGCGGCGAGATCCGTCGATTCATGGTCGGGCCGGTGGGGTGTGAAGTGACCGGCATCAGCTTCGCGCCCGACCAGAAAGCGCTGTTCGTCGGCATTCAGCACCCCGGCGAAAACGGCGGCTCGACCTTCCCCGAGCACCTGCCGAATGGCAAGCCGAGATCCTCGGTGATGGTGATCACGCGTGAGGATGGCGGCGTGATCGGCGCCTGACGCGAGCGCTTCCCCATCCCGGAAAGGGTGCAATCGGAGGGATGGGGAATCCAGTGAATCAGAGGCACCGGGCGTAACGCGCTGTGTCAGGTGTAACACGCCTGAGTTACCATGACTGGCCCGACGCGGCAGCCTGCTGCGCGCAGGAGTTAGCATGGCCCACCCGTTCGCAACACTTACACCTGACCTGGTGCTGGACGCCGTCGAGAGCATCGGCTTTGTCACCGACGCCCGTATTCTCGCCCTCAACAGCTACGAAAACCGCGTCTACCAGGTTGGCATCGATGAACAGCAGCCATTGATCGCCAAGTTCTATCGGCCTGATCGCTGGACCAACGACGCCATTCTCGAAGAACACAGCTTCACCGCTGAACTTGCCGACGTCGAAATTCCCGTCGTCGCGCCCCTCGTGCACAACGGCCAGACCCTGTTCGAGCATGCCGGCTTCCGTTTCACCCTCTTCCCCCGTCGTGGCGGCCGCGCGCCAGAGCCCGGCAATCTCGAGCAGCTCTACCGTCTTGGCCAGTTGCTGGGCCGCATCCATGCCGTAGGCGCCACGCGCCCGTTCCAGCACCGCGAAGCCCTTGGCGTGCAGAACTTCGGCCACAACTCGCTGAACTACCTGCTGGACAACAACGTGATTCCGCGCAGCCTGCTGCCGGCCTATGAGTCCGTTGCCAAAGATCTGCTCAAGCGCGTGGAAGACGTATACGCCGCCACACCCCATCAGAACATCCGCATGCACGGCGATTGCCACCCCGGCAACATGATGACCCGCGACGACATCTTCCACATCGTCGATCTCGACGACTGCCGCATGGGCCCGGCGGTGCAGGACGTCTGGATGATGCTCGCGGGTGATCGTCAGGACTGTCTCAGTCAGTTGTCGGAATTGATGGACGGCTACAACGAGTTTCACGATTTCGATCCCCGTGAACTGGCACTTATCGAACCGCTGCGCGCACTGCGCCTGTTGCATTACAGCGCCTGGTTGGCCCGTCGTTGGGACGATCCGGCGTTCCCCCACAGCTTTTCCTGGTTCGGCACCGAACGCTATTGGGGCGATCAAGTGCTGGCGCTGCGCGAGCAGTTGTCCGCGCTGAACGAGGAACCGCTGAAGCTGTTCTGAAAACGCTGATTTCCCGCAGGACACCACAACAAAAAACTTGCCGAAGGACCACTCATGCAAGCTGCCAACCCGCGTCGCGGGTACATTCTGGGCCTGAGCGCCTACATCATCTGGGGACTGTTTCCGATCTACTTCAAGGTGCTGGCCAGCGTTCCTTCACTGGAAATCATCGTCAATCGGGCGATCTGGTCGGCCATTTCCGGCTCGCTTCTCTTGCTGGTCTGGAAACACCCCGGCTGGTGGCAGGAGCTACGGGATAACCCCAAACGACTTGCCATTCTCGCCTCCAGCGGCACGCTGATCGCCGCCAACTGGCTGATCTACGTCTGGGCCGTGAACAACAACCACATGGTCGAAGCCAGCCTGGGCTACTTCATCAACCCGCTGATCAACGTGATGCTCGGCATGGTGCTGCTGCGTGAAAGACTGCGCCCCTTGCAATGGGTCGCGGTGATGCTGGCGTTGATCGGTGTGCTTCAGCAGGTCTGGCAAGTGGGCAGCCTGCCATGGGTGTCGCTCGCGCTGGCGTTCACCTTCGGCTTCTACGGCCTGATTCGTAAAAAAGCACCGGTGGCCGCACTGCCTGGCCTCGTGGTGGAGACCTGGATTCTGGTGCCGCTGGCCGTAGGCTGGTTGATGTTCAACCCGCTTGCCCACAGCGCACAGCCGGAATTCTGGACAACATCCGAGGCGCTCTGGCTGGCGGCGGCCGGTCCGGTAACCCTCGTGCCGCTGGTGTGTTTCAACGCTGCAGCGAGGCATCTGCCCTACGCGACACTGGGCTTTCTGCAGTACATCGCACCGACGCTCGTGCTGGCCTTGGCGGTGGTGCTGTACGACGAGCACATGCCCTCGGCCACCTTGGTGACCTTCGCCTTCATCTGGGCCGGGCTGATCATTTACAGCGTCGACGCGTGGCGCTCGCTGCGCAAACGCGCCCAGGCCTGAGCAGGTAAGAGGGATCGCTGCAGGCCCGTCAAAAACCGGGACCTGCAGCGGTTACATCGATGACTCGTCGGTCGGCAGATGCAGTTCCACCATCAGGTCATCCGCCAGGGTTTCCAGCCGCTGCTGCAGCACATCCAGTGAAAGGTCCATCGGCAATCCCAACTCGGCATGGGCGCGGAACAGCGTTTCGCTGCTCATGGGCGCGGGTTCGACGCTGGTCACCAAGTGCTCCAGGTTGACGCCTTGTTCGGTCAGCACGCGAGTGACGTCGCGCACGATCCCGGATCGATCATTGCCCACCAGGTCCATAGTGATGGGCCTCCACTCCGGCAAGGATTCCGGAAGGACTTCGGCGAACAGTACACGGATGCCTTTTACCGAGAGCCCTTCCAGCGCGCTGCGCAGGGGCTGATGCGCGTCGACCGGCGCGCTGACCCGCAGGATCCCGGCGAACTGCCCGGCCATGTGTGACATACGGCTTTCCAGCCAATTGCCACCGTGATCGGCAATGCATGCGGCGAGCTGCTCGACCACACCCGGCTTGTCCGGTGCAGACACCGTGACGATAAGATGATCCACAAACGACTCCTTTTATGTGCAGCAACTGAGGTCTGTTTAATACCACGCCTCAAGGGTTGCGGGGTGGTTGTGGGGAGTATAGGCAGGTCTGCACTGCCCGCAGCGGTGTAAGCGCACCAGGAATTTCTGTGTACGATCCGAATAATTTTCTGGAACAATCTGATCGCTCTTTGAGAACATCCCATGCCGGTGCCTGACGGAATGCCTAAATTCGGGCAATCGCTGCAAATCAAGTCTGGATTTTCACGCCGCGAACGGTCATGTAGTATCGCCTCGCGCGCACTACATAGATGTCAAATAGCTGAGCAGAGTGAGGCAAGCAATGACTGAACACGTTCAAGTCGGGGGCCTGCGGGTCGCCAATGTCCTGCTGGATTTCGTGAACAACGAAGCCATTCCCGGAACCGGCCTCGACGCCGCTTCATTCTGGGCCGGTGCCGATGCGCTCATCCACGAGCTCGCACCAAAGAACAAAGCCCTGCTCGCCAAACGCGACGAATTCCAGGCGCATATCGACGCGTGGCATCAGTCCAATGCCGGCAACGCCCACGACGCGTCCGCCTACAAAGCGTTCCTGCTGGAAATCGGCTATCTGCTGCCAGAAGCGGCAGACTTCCAGATCACCACACAAAACGTTGACGAAGAAATTGCCCGCATGGCCGGCCCCCAGTTGGTGGTGCCGGTGATGAACGCACGTTTCGCGCTCAATGCATCGAATGCCCGCTGGGGCTCGCTGTATGACGCGCTGTACGGCACCGACGCCATCAGCGAAGCGGACGGCGCGGAAAAAGGCAAAGGCTACAACCGCGTCCGCGGCGACAAAGTCATCGCCTTCGCCCGCGCCTTCCTGGACGAAGCCGCCCCACTCGCGGCGGGCTCCCACGTTGACTCCACCGCCTACAAGCTGGTCGATGGCATGCTGATCGTCAGCCTCAAGGGCGGCAGCAACACCGGCCTGCACGACGATGCTCAGCTGATCGGCTTCCAGGGCGACGCGTCGGCGCCGACCGCGCTGCTGTTCAAGCACAACGGTCTGCACTTCGAACTCCAGATCGACGCCACGAGCCCGGTCGGCCAGACCGACCCGGCCGGTGTCAAAGACGTGCTGATGGAAGCGGCGCTGACCACCATCATGGATTGCGAAGACTCCATCGCTGCCGTCGACGCCGACGACAAGGTCGTGGTGTACCGCAACTGGCTGGGACTGATGAAGGGCGATCTGTCCGAAGAAGTCGCCAAAGGCGGTACTCGCTTCACCCGTACCATGAACCCCGACCGCGTTTACACCTCACCCACCGGCGAAGCCGTCACGCTGCATGGCCGCTCGCTGCTGTTCGTGCGCAACGTCGGTCACCTGATGACCATCGATGCGATCCTCGACAATCAGGGCAACGAAGTGCCGGAAGGCATTCTTGATGGCCTGCTGACCAGCCTCGCGGCGATTCACAACCTCAAGGGCAATACATCCCGCGCCAACAGCCGCACGGGCTCGGTGTACATCGTCAAACCAAAGATGCACGGCCCTGAGGAAGTGGCGTTCACCAACGAATTGTTCGGGCGTATCGAGGCGGTGCTGAACCTGCCGCGCAACACGCTGAAAGTCGGGATCATGGACGAAGAGCGTCGCACCACGATCAACCTCAAGGCCTGCATTCAGGCGGCGAGCGAGCGTGTGGTGTTCATCAACACAGGCTTCCTGGACCGCACCGGTGACGAGATTCACACGTCGATGGAAGCCGGCCCTGTCGTACGCAAGGCGCAGATGAAGGCGGAAAAGTGGATCGGCGCGTATGAAAATTCAAACGTCGATATCGGCTTGAAATGCGGCCTGCAAGGGCGCGCGCAGATCGGCAAGGGCATGTGGGCGATGCCTGACTTGATGGCCGCGATGCTTGAACAGAAAATCGCCCATCCACTGGCCGGCGCCAATACCGCGTGGGTTCCCTCGCCCACTGCCGCTGCACTGCACGCTCTGCATTACCACAAGGTCGATGTGTTCGCGCGTCAGGCCGAGCTTGCCCGGCGCGCGCCGGCCTCCGTCGACGATATCCTGGCCATTCCATTGGCGCCGAACATTGACTGGACGGCCGAGGAGATCCAGAACGAACTGGATAATAACTCCCAGGGCATTCTCGGTTATGTGGTGCGCTGGATCGATCAGGGCGTTGGCTGCTCGAAGGTGCCGGACATCAACGACATCGGCCTGATGGAGGACCGTGCCACGCTGCGCATTTCCAGCCAGCACATTGCCAACTGGCTACGCCATGGCGTGGTCAGCGAGCAGCAGGTAATGGAAAGTCTGAAGCGCATGGCACCGGTGGTGGACCGTCAGAACGCAGGTGATGCGCTGTATCGCCCCCTGGCACCGGATTTCGACAGCAACATCGCGTTTCAGGCAGCGGTTGAACTGGTGATCGAAGGCACACGGCAGCCGAACGGTTACACCGAGCCGGTGCTGCACCGTCGCCGTCGGGAGTTCAAGGCAAAACACGGGGCTTAATCAGCGCCCAGACAAAAGGCGGTGTCCACGCAAATGGACACCGCCTTTTTTATTGCCGCAACGCAGTCCAGAGACGGCGTTATCAGGCCATTTCCAGCTCCCGCTTCACCAGTCGCAACAGCTGCTTGGTGTTGATCGGCTTGAGCAGGAAATCCACCACGCTCAGGTGCATGGCGTCGATGGCGTCACGTACGTTGGCGTCGCCAGACACGATAATGATCGGCAACTCCGCACGGTCCGATTCGCGCACCCTTCGGATCAGGTCCAGCCCGTCGCACGGCGCCATGCGCAGATCGGTGATCAGCAGCGCAATGGAGGGCCGGGTCTGCAGCAAGTGCATGGCGCTGGTGCCGCCGGCGGCGGTGATGCAGCTGATGTCATTGAGACTGAGAATTTCGGCCAGAACTTCCCGAGCATCCTTGTCGTCATCGACGATCAACACCCGATGTGGCGATTGGGACGCAGGCGCGAGCATTACCTCATTGAGGGCTTCGCGCTCTTCATCACTCAAAATACTGTGATCGAACATACCCGTCTCATCTTCCTGTCGACTCCAATTCTGACAGCGCAAGCGATTGATACGCTGCACATCCTGTCGGCTTCATGCCGGCCCTGGGGCCTCGCGCTAACTGCATCGCTGCGGTTTTACACCTTGGTTCGATGCGAGCCAATGCCTTTGCAGTCACCTAAGACTTACGTCCAATGGGCACTGCCCGATAAGCGGTCGACCATGGGGTCAATAAAAACAAGCGGTATCGGTCATGAGCAAAGCGGACGCTTTTACCCAGGCAGGCAAAACAGCCGTTCTGCAGAACATCCACGGCACGATGCAGTTCCTGCAAAAATTCCCGCCGTTCAACCAGATGGAAAATGCCCATCTGGCCTACCTTGTGGAACAGTGTCACCTGCGTTTCTACGCTACAGACGAGAGCATCATCAAGCCTAGCGATGGGCCAGTAGAACATTTTTACATCGTCAAGCAAGGCCGCGTCGTGGGTGAGCGCCCCCATTCCGCAAAACGCGGCACCGAGACCACGTTCGAAATAACCACGGGCGAGTGCTTTCCCCTCGCGGCACTACTCGGCGAACGCGCCACACGAACCGAGCATCTGGCGGCCGAAGACACTTTCTGTCTGCAGCTCAACAAGCAAGCCTTCATCAAGCTGTTTGCGCTCTCAAATGAGTTCCGCGACTTCGCCCTGCGCGGCGTCAGCAGCCTGCTCGATCAGGTCAATCAGCAAGTAAAGCAGAAGGCGGTGGAAACACTCGGCACGCAATACTCGCTGAACACGCGACTGGGTGAACTGGCGATGCGTCACCCGGTGACGTGCTCCCCCGACACGCCGCTGCGTGAGGCCGTGCGGCAGATGGACGAGCAGCAAGTCGGCAGTATCGTGATCGTGGACGAGGCCAAAGCGCCGCTGGGTATTTTCACGCTGCGCGATCTGCGCCAGGTCGTCGCCAACATCGACGCCGACTTCGGCGAGCCCATCGAACGCAGCATGATTCAGGTGCCGTTCTATCTGAGCCCGGACGCCAGCGCCTTCGATGCGGCCATTGCCATGACCCAGCGCCATATCGCCCACGTCTGTCTGGTGAAAGATCAGCGCTTGTGTGGCGTGGTCTCCGAGCGCGACCTGTTCTCCCTGCAGCGCGTGGATCTGGTGCATCTGGCGCGCACCATCCGCAGCGCGCCGCGTATCGATTCGCTGGCTAACCTGCGCGGCGACATCGTTCAACTGGTGGACCGAATGCTCGCCCACGGGGCCTCGTCCACCCAGATCACCCAGATCATCACGCTGCTCAACGATCACATGGTCTGCCGCGTCATCGAGCTGACGCTCGAAGAAAAAGGCGATCCTGGCATCGCTTTCAGCTGGCTGTGTTTCGGCAGCGAGGGCCGGCGCGAGCAGACGCTGTACACCGATCAGGACAACGGCATTCTGTTCGAAGCCACGGACGCCGCCGAAGCCGCCTCAATACGCGGCCGGTTGTTGCCCATGGCCGAGCGGATCAATCAAAGCCTGGCGGTGTGCGGATTCGCCCTGTGCAAGGGCGGGATTATGGCGAGCAATCCCCAGCTGTGCCTGTCGCGAATCGAGTGGGCGCGGCGCTTCGGCTCGTTCATTCGCGAAGCCACACCGGAGAACCTGCTGTCGTCTTCTATCTATTTCGATCTGCGCGTGGTCTGGGGCGATGAAAGCGGCGGCGATCAATTGCGTCAGAGCATTCTTGCGCAGGTCGCAGACAACGCCTTGTTCCAGCGCATGATGGCCGACAACGCCCTGCGTCAACGCCCACCGGTGGGCCGCTTCAAAGATTTCGTGGTCGCCCGAAAAGGCAGCGAGAAGGACACACTGGACCTTAAAACCCAAGGCCTGACGCCGTTCGTCGACGGAGCGCGCTTGCTCGCGCTGGCCAACGGCGTCGAGGCGAGCAACACGCTGGACAGGCTGCGTCAGTTGGTCGCCAAAGAGGTGATCGACCCGCTGGACGGTGCGGCCTATGAAGAGGCTTATCACTTCATCCAGCAAACCCGCATGCAGCAACATCAGCAGCAGAACCGGCAAAACCTGCCCTACTCCAATCGCATCGACCCGGATGTGCTCAATCATCTGGACCGGCGCATCCTGCGTGAGTCGTTCCGGCAGGCGCAGCGGCTGCAGACCAGCCTCACCGTGCGCTACCAACTGTAAGCGACTGATCATGAATTTGTTCCGCTGGCTCAAGCCCCCCAAACGCGCCGTCGCCCCTGAGCTGACACCTGAACAGCAACAGCGCCTGCGCGCCTTGCCCGGCCCGGGCGTCCTGGATCAAAAGACACTGCGCCAGCAACGGTGGGTCGTGGTCGATCTTGAGACCAGCGGGCTGAATCTGCAGCGGGACGACGTGCTGTCGATTGGCGCCGTGGTCATCGAAGATGGCGCGATCGATCTGGGGCAGCAGTTCGAGCGCACGCTGATGCGCACCGATCACAAACTCAGCCCGAGCGTATTGATTCACGGGCTGGGGCCCACCGCGATTGCGGCGGGCAGCGAGCCGGTCGAAGCGCTGCTGGATTTCATGGCGTTCGTGGGTGACAGCCCGCTGCTGGCGTTCCACGCGGCGTTCGACGAGCACATGTTGGGGCGGGCATTAAAGGAAAGCCTGGGCTATCGCCTGCTGCACCCCTTCATCGATGTTGCTCACATCGCGCCCTTCATTTGCCCGAACGCGAATTTGCGCCAGGCAAGCCTGGACGACTGGACGCGATTCTTCGGGCTCCACGCCGAAGAGCGTCATCACGCCAGCGCCGATGCGCTGGTGACCGCCGAACTCGCGATGATTCTGTTCAGCCACGCCAGAAGACAGGGGATCGAAACCCCTGCACAGCTTGAGCAAGGCGTGGCGAAATGGCGACGGCAGCAGCAATCGCATTCGTTTTAGCGTTCATCCTCTGGGCCTGCCTCTGGATCCCGCCGCGCCTTACAAATCTAATGGTCGATTCTTACGTCAACCGTTCGGCTTCTTCCTACAAGGACCAATTGCCAGCATTGGGCGGCTCTGACACAATCGCGAACAATTCTCGTTAGCCCCTTTGTTCTCCTCGGTGCGCTTGTGTCGTCACTTCAAAGTCCCCAGCAGCAGCTCGTCGGAACGCTCTATCGCGACCATCGCGGCTGGCTGCTGGGCTGGCTCCGACGCAATGTCGCTTGCCCCCACCGCGCCGAAGACCTCAGTCAAGACACGTTCATCCGCTTGCTCGGCCGCGAGCAATTGCTTGAGCCCCGCGAACCCCGGGCCTTTCTGGTTTCGATCGCGAAAGGCTTGCTGTTCGACCACTTCCGTCGTGCCGCGCTGGAACAGGCGTATCTGGACGAGCTGATGCTGATTCCCGAGGGCGAACAACCTTCCCTGGAAGAGCAGCAGCTGATTCTCGAAGACCTCAAAGCCATCGACCGTCTGCTGGGCAAGCTGTCCAGCAAGGCCCGCGCCGCCTTTCTGTACAACCGCCTGGACGGCATGCCCCATGCAGAGATCGCCGTCAGACTCGGCGTCTCGGTGCCGCGCGTGCGTCAGTACCTGGCGCAGGGTTTGCGCCAGTGCTACATCGCACTCTATGGCGAACCAACATGAGCCGTATTTCTACCCGACCTGTTTCATCCCACGTGCTGGACGCCGCCATCGCCTGGCAACTGTGCCTGGATTGCGGCCGGGGCAGCGAAGCCGAGCGTGAAGAGTTCGCCAAGTGGTACGCCGCCAGCGACGAGCACGCCCGGGCCTGGATGCAGTTGGGCATGGTCGATCAGCGTTTTGCCGGGACCACCGGCCCGGCACGTTCGGCGCTTTTGCGGTCCCGTGACGGGATGGGCTCGCGTTTGCGCAAGCTGGGACGCGGGTTTGCAGGGGTGGCGCTGGCGCTGGGATTGACGCTGTTTCTGGGTGATCGCCTGCTGCCGGTGGATTACTGGCTGGCGGATCTGCGCACCGCCACCGGCGAGCAGCGCACGATTCGCCTGTCGGATAACACCCTGATCCGCCTCAACACCCACAGTGCACTGTACGTGCGGTTCGATGACAAACAGCGGCGGGTCGTGCTTCAGGAAGGCGAGATCTTCGTGGAGACCGGGAGCCACAACGACGCGCGTCCGTTCATCGTCGAGACCCCTGAGGGGCAGATGCGCGCACTGGGCACGCAGTTCCTGGTCAAGCGGCAGGCCGACGGCACGCTGTTGAGCGTGCTGCAATCAGCCGTCGCCGTGCACCCGCAGGCTTCGAATCATGAAAAGGTGCTGAACGAGGGGCAGCAGATGTTGATTCATCGCAACAGCCTCGGGCCCATGCTCGCCCTGACGCCCGGCACCGGCGCCTGGATGCGCGGCATGCTGGTGGTCGATAACGCTCGTCTGGCAGATGTCGTTGCGGAGCTTGCCCGCTATCGTCCGGGCCATCTCGGCGTTGCGAAAGACATTGCAGACCTGCGTATCACCGGCAGCTTTCCGTTGACCAACACCGACTTGGCGCTCAAGGCTCTGACGCCCACGCTGCCCGTGCAGATCGAAGCACGTACGCCGTGGTGGGTGACGGTGGTCGGCAGCGGGAAGAAGCCGGCAATTGCGCTTTAATTTGGGGTCTCTTGGGCAGGCTTGGGGCATCTGGATAACCGCAACCCTGTGGGAGTGAGCTTGCTCGCGAAGGGGCCGGTACATCCACTGGATCACCAGGGCTGAAAATTGTCTTCGCGAGCAAGCTCGCTCCCATAGGGCCTTCGTACGCCTACTGACTGAACTCACAGATTATTTTCGCCCGGCCCTATCACTTTCCATATCTCGTTCGGCACATAGACATTGAGAACCATTTCCATCGAGGTGCCGTTCATGTCCCGCACGCTTCACACCCTTCTGCGACCTAGCCTGCTGGCTATCGCCGTCGCCATTGCCGCGCCGCTGCTCAGTGCGCCGCTGATGGCCGCTTCCCAGGCTTCCAGTGTCCGCGCCTACGATCTGCCGGCCGCACCGCTGTCCACTACGCTGACGCAGATTGCCAGTCAGGCGGGCCTGGCCCTGTCGCTGGATCCGGCACTGGCAGCGGGGCGCACGTCGGCACCGGTTCAGGGGCAGTTCGACGCGTCTGGGGCGATGGGCCAGGCGCTGCGCGGCACTGGCTTGCAATTGAACCTGACCACGGCAGGGACCTACACGCTGGTGGCTGCGCCTGAAGGCGCGATGGCATTGCCGGCCACCAGCATTCAAGGCAGTCAGGAAAGCTTCGAAAGCGCATGGGGCCCGGCGCAGGGATACGCCGCGAGTCGCACCGCTGCCGGCACCAAAACCGACACCGCGCTGGTTGAGGCACCGCGCTCGATCTCGGTCGCGACCCGTCAGCAGATGCAGGATCGGGCGGTGCAGAACATCGACGACGCCGTTCGCTACATGCCAGGCGTGGTTGCCAGCAGCTACGGCAGCGACAGCCGGTCCGAATGGCTGAAAGTCCGCGGCTTTGAACCCACCCAATTCCTCGACGGCCTGCCACTGCCGAAAGGGGCATACGTGATGCCGAAAATGGAGACCTGGGATCTGGAGCGCATTGCCCTCCTGCGTGGCCCGGCGTCTTCGGTTTATGGTCAGACCCCGCCAGGCGGCATGCTTGATATGGTCAGTCGTCGCCCCGAAGCCGACGCCAGCCACGAGGTGCAGGTTCAGGCCGGCACTTACAACCGCAAGCAGATCAGCTTCGACAGCACCGGCAAGATCGACGATGCCGACAATTTCGAGTACCGCGTCAGCGGCGTCGTGCGTGACAGCGGAACCTCTGTGGACCACATCGATGACAAGCGCTACAACCTCGCGCCGAGCCTGACCTGGAACATCGACCCGGACACCAAACTGACCTTTCTCAGCCAGTTCAATCGTGACGATACCGGGATCACCAGCCAGTTCCTGCCGATTCAGGGCACCAAATACCCATCGGCCGTGGGCCGCGTGAAATATCACGAAAACCTGGGCGATCCGGACTGGGAGTTTTACGACAAGACTTACTACGCGCTGGGCTATGCCTTCGAGCATCGTCTCAACGATGTCTGGCAGTTCAAGCAGAACGTTCGCTACACCAAGAGCGACCTGTCCTTTCAGGGGATAACGGCCGGTGGCTTCTTCGGTTCGGTCAGCGAGGATGGCACCGTCCAACGCGGCGCCAACGTCGTGAACGAAGACATCTCCCAGTTCGCGCTGGACAACAACCTGCAAGCCGACTTCGACACGGGCGAACTCAAACATACCCTGTTGCTCGGGCTCGACTATCAGCGACTGAATCACAACTACAAATGGCAGTACGGCAACGCGCCGACCAGCAACATCGCCAAGCCGATTTACGGGCAGGACTTCAGCAACGTCGATTACACCGCGTATCAGGATTACAATCAGAAAACCCGGGACGTCGGCGTTTATATTCAGGACCAACTGGCCCTGGATAACTGGCGTCTGACCCTGGGCGGGCGCCAGGATCTGCTCAAGACCGAATCGAAGTTTTACAACACCAATCAGTCCGACGACCGAACCGACAGCGCGTTCACCGGCAACGCCGCGCTCAGCTACGTCTTCGACTCCGGATTCACGCCTTACATTTCCTACGCCGAGTCGTTCCAGGCCGAGCAAGGCGGCGCCAACGGCGTGGCATTCCAGCCGGGGACGGGCAAGCAGTACGAAGTGGGCCTCAAATACCAGCCGCCTGGCAGCAACATCCTCTTCACCGCCGCGGCCTATGACCTGACCCGTCGTGACATCGTGCTCAGCGACATCCTGGGCGTGCAGCGACCCTTGGGCGAAGCGAAGGTGCGCGGCTTCGAGCTGGAAGCGGTGGGCAATGTCACGGACAACCTGAAAGTGACGGCGTCCTATACCTACGCCAACAGCAAGATGACCAAAGTCACCGACCCGCTGGACAAGAATCGTCCACTGCCACTCACGCCCGAAAACCAAGCGGCGATCTGGGGTGATTACACTTGGCACAACGGGGTGCTCGACGGTTTCGGCCTGGGCTTTGGCGCACGGTACATTGGCGAGACCGACAATATTGCGATCGGTAGTTACGGCTTTGTCGCCGATTCCAACTACGGGCACAGCAATGCCTACACCGTCTACGACGCTGCCGTGCATTACGATCTCGGCCGCATGAACAACGTCCTCAAAGGCGTGAGCGTGTCGGTCAACGCCAACAACGTCTTCGACAAGGAATACATTTCCACCTGCGACGGCTTCTATTGCTACTACGGCGACCGTCGTACCGTGCTCGCGAGCGTAGACTACAAATGGTAATCGTTTAAACTCTCATTACCCGAAACAAGGGCCGCTCCCACACAGCGGCCTTTGTCGCTTTCGCTGACTCCGGATTTCCACATGAAAAGCCAAACCATTCGCCGCTGGTCTTTCATCCACACGTGGACCAGCCTGATCTGCACGGCATTCCTGATGATGCTGGCGATCACTGGCTTGCCGCTGATCTTCAGTCACGAGATCGCTCACCTGACGGGCGATGCACCGGAATTCAAGGAAATGCCCGCCGGCACGCCGCATCTGGACCTCGAGCAACTGGTTCGCTCAGCCGAGGCCCATCGCCCCGGCGACGTGATGCAGTATTTCGGCTGGGATGATGATGACCCCAACGGCGTCTACGCCATCATGGGCAAAACCGCCGGCGGCGACCCCAATGAATCCCACAGTTTCATGCTCGACGCCCGCACCGGCGAAGCGATGGAAACGCCGAGCGCCAACGGCGGTTTCATGATGATCATGCTGCGCCTGCACGTGGACATGTATGCAGGGCTCCCGGGCAAGCTGCTGCTGGCATTCATGGGACTGCTGTTTGTCATGGCGATCGTGTCCGGCGTCGTGTTGTACGCGCCCTTTATGCGTCGGCTGGATTTCGCCACGGTGCGGCCGAATAAATCCACGCGGGTACGTTGGCTTGATCTGCACAACCTGATCGGGGTTGTCACGCTGACCTGGGCCATGGTTGTGGGCCTGACCGGTGTGCTCAACGCCTGCGCCGATTTAGTGATCGCCCAGTGGCGCACCGACGCGCTGATGACCATGATCGCGCCCTACAAGAACGCCCCACCCCTGGCCGAACGCGCACCGGCAACCCGATTGATCGACATCTCCAAAGCCACTGTCCCCGGCGCCGAGCCGAGCTTCATTGCCTTTCCCGGCTCCCGTTTTTCCAGCGAGCATCACTACGCCGTGTTCATGAAAGGCGACACGCACCTGACGTCTCACCTGCTCACTCCCGTACTGATTGACGCCCAGGACTTGCACGTGACCGCGACGCTGGGACGCCCGTGGTACATGGACGCCCTGCTGCTGTCGCAACCGCTGCACTTCGGCGACTACGGCGGCATGCCGATGAAAATCCTCTGGGCCGCGCTGGACGTCTTGACCATCATCGTCCTTGGCAGTGGCTTGTACCTGTGGTGGGTCCGTCGTCGCGCCACAGTCGCTGCGGCAAAAGCAGTCGCCGTAGAGGCGGAAGTGGCATGACCCGACACAAGAAGCATTCGGCGTTGTGGAAGACCTTCGGCACGCCCGGCTGGATCGCCCTGCTGACCGCAGTCGGCCTGTTCGCCGCGCTGCTGGGCGACGGTGCGTGGGATGTATTGTCCTGGATAGGGATGGCGATTCCAGCCTGGCTTAGTTGCAAGGGGTTGATGGCGCGGAGGAGAGCTGATCACACCTGATCCATACGGGATGTAACTGGTGGGGATTCGCCCGCCGTTGCCCCAGGTCATCATACGACTCACCAACAGCCCTCATTCCGTTAGCTCACTTGACTCCTCGAACCCCCGTCCTCCCGATGACGCCCCAAAATCGCTCACTTCCCGCTTCAAAGCCGGCCCCCGCTGTGACAAGTCCGTTACATTAAGAAATATAATGAGCGCTCCGCGGTATTCCCATTGACAACAAAACGTGCTTTTGACTAAATCAAGTCATACGACGACGTATAACGATCGCCGCCAAATAAAAACAATACCCAGAGTGGACTCGATGAAAATCAAAGGCATCCGTTGGTGGATGGTCGCGCTGATAACCGGCGGCCTGATCGTCAACTATCTCGCGCGCAATACCCTCTCCGTCGCCGCTCCCACCATGATGAGCGAGCTGAACATCTCCACCGAACAGTACTCGCACGTCGTCATCGCGTGGCAGATGGGCTATGCCTTCATGCAGCCGGTTGCCGGTTACGTGATCGACGCCATCGGCACCAAGATCGGCTTTGCAGTGTTCGCCATCGCCTGGTCTGTGGCGTGCGCATCGGCGGCTATGGCCACCGGCTGGCAGAGTCTGGCGTTCCTGCGCAGCTTGCTGGGCATCACTGAAGCGGCGGGGTTTCCTGCAGCGATCAAAGCAACCACCGAATGGTTTCCGGCCAAAGAGCGCTCGGTTGCCATCGGCTGGTTCAACATCGGTTCGTCGATCGGTGCCTTGCTGGCCCCTCCCCTCGTGGTCTGGGCGATTCTGCACAGCGGCTGGCAGATCGCGTTCATCATCGTCGGCGGGCTGGGCCTGCTGTGGAGCGCGGGCTGGTTATTCTTCTACAAACACCCGCGCAATCAGCGTCTGCTGGGTGACGAGGAGCGCGATTATATTCTTGCCGGTCAGGAGTCCCACCTGAAGGACGCGCCGACCAAGCACGCCAGCTGGAAGAAGATCGTCGGCACCCGCAATTTCTACGCAATCGCGTCAGCCCGCATGCTGTCAGAGCCGGCCTGGCAGACGTTCAACGCCTGGATTCCGCTGTACCTGATGACCGAGCGTCACATGAACATCAAGGAAATCGCGATGTTTGCCTGGCTGCCGTTTCTCGCCGCTGACATCGGCTGCGTGCTGGGCGGTTACCTGAGCCCGTTTTTCTACAAGCATTTCAACGTGTCCCTGCTCACGTCGCGCAAGATGGTGATGGTGCTGGGCTCGCTGTGCATGATCGGCCCTGGCTGCATCGGTCTGGTGGACAGCCCTTATGTCGCCATCGCGCTGCTGTGCGCCGGAGGTTTCGCGCACCAGACGCTGTCGGGCGCCCTGTACGCAATCACGTCGGACTCCTTCGGCAAGAACGAAGTGGGTACGGCAACAGGCCTCGGTGGCATGTTCGGGTTTCTCGGCGCGGCGTTGTTCACGCTGGTGCTCGGGATCATGGTGACTAAAGTCGGCTACAGCCCGCTGTTTGTGGCGCTGGCCGCCTTCGATCTTATCGCCGCCACAATCATCTGGTTTGTCGCCAAGCCGCTGCTGACCGGCACACCTGCGGCGCAATCCGGCAGATCATCGGCTGATTCGGCCGATGGGGTCCCGACGGTCTGACATCAATGTCCGGGCCGTCGCAAATCGGCCCGGCATTGCTTCAGGATATTGCGCAGCGTCCTGGCCCTGACTAGTCTGGAGGCCCAGGCCGATCAGAGGAATGTCCATGTCTGCGCCCAGCATGACGCTGTATTACAACGCCGCTTCGCCCTTCGCTCGCAAGGTGCTGATCTTGCTTCATGAGACCGGACAGGCGAGCCGGGTCAGTCTCAAGGCCGTTGCCCTCACCCCCGTGAGCCCCGACGTTGAACTCTGCCGCGGCAATCCGTGCGGAAAAATTCCGGCGCTGTGCCTGGCCGACGACAACGTGATCCATGACAGCCGGGTGATTCTCGAATACCTGGATCAACAGCATGTCGGCAACCCCCTCATTCCCAAGGAAGGCTCGGCGCGCTGGCGGCGATTGACGCTTGCCTCACTGGCCGATGCCCTGCTGGACGCTGCACTGCTCATCCGCTACGAGACCTTTCTGCGGCCCGAGGAAAAACATTGGTCGGAATGGCTCGACGCCCAGCAGCAGAAAATCGATCGCACGCTGGCCTATTTCGAAGCCGAAGCCGTCACTGAATTGAGTACGCATTTCGACGTCGCGTCGATCAGCGTGGCATGCGCGGTTGGCTATCTGGATTTCCGCCAGCCCAATCTGGGCTGGCGCAGCAGCTACCCACGATTGGCGAACTGGTATTACGAAGTCAGTCAGCGGCCATCGATGGTAGAGACTCAGCCGCCTGTGTAGTGAAGCTCGCACATTGACCAGTGCCGACGATGCATTCTGTCGCAACAGCGCGCCTCAATCCTCTCTTCGCGAGAAAACTGCGGAATCTTCGAGGGCTGGCGGCGCTCTCAGCGACAGGCAGGCAATCCGAACAGGGCGCCCGATTGCGCAAAAAAGTCCGGGAAGGTATTTCGCTAAGAATTGATTTACCGAAACATCATGCAACTGTAAGATGCGGCGGCTCATTGAGACCAGGTTTCTCAACCAACCCGAATTTCAGCTGAGCGTTTATCAGCCATAAAGAATTTTAGCGGCTAAAATTGGCCCTGCACCGAGGCTCGGATCGGCTGTGCATAATGTGATTTTTTTTACTAATGTCCTGCGCTTGCTGGATGAGCGAGGCATGACCAAACATGAGCTGGCAAAGCTCACGGGAGTGTCTATCTCGGTATTGTCTGAAATTACCAATGGCAAGGGAAACCCAACTCTCAAAACATTGGCCGCTATTGCCGAGGCGCTGGAAACACCATTGTCGTTGCTGTTGGAGTCAACCGATTTGGACAGCAAAGAGCTGGACAATGCAGCGGGCGAGCACCTCCCCCCAAGCCTGCCTCAAGGCTACTGTCGCGCTTGCGCAACCCTAACACTTCATCAAGCGTTTCAGGTCCGCAAGTGGAATGAGCAGAACGTCACAAAAATCAGAAATAACTCGTGAGCCGTCACAAAGCCGGGAATTTTAGCCGCTAAAACAGTCTGAGCCCTCGCACAGGCTGTTTTAGCGTATGTGCTGGATGCAATAACAACGTCACGGACGGCAAACGGTATCATTAATGATCTCCGTTAAAAGCGATGCTGGCTTGTTGCCAGAAACGATATTTCGGTATATCGTTTGCCTCCCGTACGTATATGTCTCGTATTTGGAGCAGGCAATGAGTGGAGTTGACGGCGATACGGAAGCCGCATCTGAGACAGTTAAACAGCGCGTTACGGAGCGTCTACGTCGAGATCTGGGCCCTCTTATAGAAGGGGCGCTGAACGACCCCAAAACGACAGATATTCTGCTTAATGCAGACGGCAAGCTTTGGCTGAAACGCCTGGGCGAGCCGAGTCGCGTTATTGGCGAAATAAAAGCCTGGCGCGCCATGTCCGCCATAAAAACTCTCGCCGGACTTCTCGGTAAAACCGTTGGAGCCAAAGAGCCAATTCTTGACGGCGAGCTCCCCTTTGGGAATGAGCGCTTTGCCGGGCAGATTCCGCCGGTAGTTTCGTCCCCATGCTTCGCCATTCGAAAGCCGGCTATCAAAGTTTTCCCGCTCAATAGCTACGTGGATCTGGCGATCATGAGCCAGGTGCAATGTGACGTCATCAAAGAAGCCGTCCGCGAGCATAAGAACATTCTCGTCATTGGCGGGACGGGCTCGGGCAAAACTACACTGATCAATGCCATTATCCAGCAGATGGTTGATAACGCTCCGGACGAGCGTGTATTCATCATTGAAGACACTGGCGAAATTCAATGCGCCGCCATCAACTGCGTCCAATACCACACCACACTTGAAGTCAGCATGACTGACTTGCTTAAAACCACTCTTCGGATGTTGCCGGACCGAATCATCGTGGGCGAAGTCCGCGGTGCGGAAGCGCTCGACCTGCTGGATTCCTGGAACACCGGCCATGACGGCGGCGCCGGCACGCTTCATGCGAACAATCCAGAGTCGGCATTGCAACGGCTCAAATCACTCATCACGCGTAATAAACACGCACCCTCGGATATTGAACCGCTTATTGCACAGGCCGTTCACGTGATCGTGCATATAGGAAGAACCCCTGAAGGCCGCCGAGTTGAAGGGATTCTAGAAATCCTCGGATATGAAAATGGCAACTACATCACCCGCAAACTATAGGAGCTACACCCATGCAACAACAAACACGCGTTAACAATAAAGCGGTGTTCGCGATCGGCACCGCGTTACTGATGCTCTTGAGCGCTCATCCAGCATTCGCCGCCAGCACAGCAGGCGGCGGTCTGCCTTTCGATGACTGGTTCACGACCATTCGTTCTTCCATCACTGGGCCATTCGCGTTCACCGCATCGATTGTGGGTCTGGTTGGTGCAGGCGCGACGCTAATCTTTGGCGGCGACATGAATGGTTTCTTGCGCACGCTGATCTTCATCGTTCTGGTTCTCTGCTTCATCGTCGCGGCGCAGAACACTCTGTCAGCCATCACCGGTCAAGGTGCGGAGATCACTGCGGCACATGATATGGCGGCCAAGTCTGCCGACTGGATTACCGACACGAGCGAAACAATCAAGTCTGCTGTCTCCCGCTGGGCAGTGGGGGCGTAAATATCATGGCACTACGCAAGATCCCTATTCGACGAGCCGGCAACCGCCACAACCTGTTTATGGGTGGGGATCGTGAACTGGTTATGTTCAGCGGTTTGCTCGCAGCCATCCTGATCTTTGCCGCTCAGGACTGGATGGCTTTTTTCCTGGGGATGGGGATGTGGTTTTCCTCGCTCTGGATGCTTCGCAAGATGGGTAAAGCCGATCCGTTGATGCGCTTTGTCTACCTGCGCAACCGTCGATACAAATCTTTTTATCCGCCGCGTGCCACTCCCTTTCGCGAAAACAGCACCTCCCAGGGGAAGCAATACAAATGATTGAAACATTGCTCGTCGCTATTGCGATCGTGGGCGTTCTGTTGGTGTTGTTTTTGCTGCTGCAGGTTCGTCAGGTAAATGCAGACCTTCGACTGAAAAAACATCAGTCGACAGAGGCTGGCCTTGCCGATCTCCTCAATTACGCCGCTGTCGTGGACGACGGTGTAATTGTGGGCAAGAACGGCTCATTTATGGCGTCGTGGCTATACAAGGGGTCGGATAACGCCAGCGCCACCGATGTAGAGCGGGAAATGAACTCGTTCCGAATTAATCAGGCGCTTTCCAACATGGGCAGTGGCTGGATGGTGCATGTCGACGCTGTGCGACGCCCAGCGCCAAACTACAGCCTCCCTAGCCAATCGGTTTTTCCTGATCCTGTTTCGGCGGCGATTGACGAAGAGCGTCGCCGCACATTCGAAGGTTTGGGAAACTTGTATGAAGGCTTTTTCATCCTGACTGTGACTTGGTTCCCGCCGATGCTCGCAGAGCGCAAGTTCGTCGAGCTGATGTTCCATGATGATTCAGAAAAGCCGAACAACAAAACACGCACAACCCACCTCATCGACTTCTTCAAACGTGAAGTCAGAAACATTGAATCTCGCATGTCCTCTGCCGTATCCCTGGAGCGACTGGGGGCTCAGAAAATTCTCAATGAGGACGGCTCAACCGTCACTCATGATGAACAATTGCAGTGGCTTCAGTTCTGCGTCACTGGCGTGAACCACCCTGTCATGCTGCCGACCAATCCGATCTATATCGATAACTTGATTGGTGGCCAGGAGTTGTACACAGGTGTGACGCCGAAGTTGGGCCGGAAATTCATCCAGGTGGTGGCGATTGAAGGTTTCCCACTGGAATCGTCCCCAGGCATCTTGTCGCGTCTGGCGGAGCTACCGGTCGAATATCGCTGGTCAAATCGCTTTATCTTCATGGATCACCATGAGGCGATTTCGCACTTGGAGAAATTTCGCAAAAAGTGGAAACAGAAGATTCGGGGCTTCTTTGATCAGGTATTCAATACCAATGGAGGCGTCGTCGATGAGGACGCGGTCTCCATGGTGGCTGATGCTGCCTCGGCGATCGCCGAAACAAACAGCGGGATGGTCGCCCAAGGTTTTTACACTAGCGTTGTCATTCTGATGAATGAAAGCCGGGAAGTGGTAGAGGCTGCCGCACTGCAGCTTGAAAAAGCCATTAATGCGATGGCATTCACTGCTCGCGTTGAAAGCATCAATACGATGGATGCCTTCATGGGGTCCTTGCCTGGCCACGGCGTAGAAAACGTGCGCCGCCCCCTGATCAACACCATGAATCTGGCGGATCTTATCCCCACCAGTACGATCTGGACAGGCGAGAACTTCGCGCCTAACCCCCTGATGCCGCCGAATTCGCCGCCACTGATGCACGGACTCACCGCCGGTAATTCGCCCTTCCGCATCAACCTTGATGTGCGAGACCTTGGTCACGCAATCATGTTTGGTCCGACCCGGGCCGGCAAGTCGACGCACCTTGCCATACTCGCGATGCAGTGGCGGCGCTACGCCAATGCAAGGCTATTCACATTCGACAAAGGCATGTCGATGTACCCGAGTTGCAAGGCCGCTGGTGGCTCTCACTATGTCGTCGCTGGGGCAGGTGAAAAGCTCGCCTTCGCACCGCTTTCCGGACTGGTGACTCGTCATCGCCGAGCGTGGGCGATGGGATGGGTGAACGACCTTCTTGCTCTGAACGGGATCGACACAACGCCTGAGCAGCGTAACAAGATCGGTGAAACCATCATTGAAATGGGTAAGGTCGAAGAGGAAACAGGCCGTCCCGGAACAATGTCCGAATTTACCGCCATGGTTCAGGACACCGACATTCGCGCCGCGCTGAAGGATTACACCATCGATGGCTTGATGGGGCACCTGCTCGATGCCGAGGAAGACCAGCTCTCCATTTCGGATTTCATCACATTCGAAATTGAACACCTGATGGATTTAGGGGATCGGTACGCCCTCCCGGTTTTGCTCTACTTGTTCATGCGCATTCAGGAAGCGCTGGATGGTCGCCCGACGTTGATTATTCTCGATGAAGCCTGGTTGATGCTGGGGCACAAAGTGTTCCGCGAGAAAATCCGCGAGTGGCTTAAAACGCTGGCCAAGAAAAACTGCCGTGTACTCATGGCGACTCAGAACCTTTCGGACGCATCCGGCTCGGGAATTCTGGACGTCATCGTCGAATCCACTGCGACCAAAATCTATCTGCCTAACATGTATGCGCGTGATGAAGCCGCTACCGAGCTTTATATGCGCATGGGCCTCAATGCACGCCAGATCGAAATCATCGCTACCGCTCAGCAGAAGCGTGACTACTACCTGGTATCTGAAAAGGGACGTCGCCTCTACAGCCTCGCCCTTGGCCCCCTCGCCCTCTCATTTGTCGGTGCGACGGGAGCAGAGGACATAGCAATCATCAAGAGCCTTGAAGAAAAGCATGGTGCCGAGTGGGTGCATGTTTGGCTTCGAGACCGGGGCTTGAGCCTTGATAATTACAGAGGTGCAGCATGAGCATTTTCAACAGCCGCAAAGACGCGGATGCAGAAACAGAGATACCCGGGGAAGTAGTGGCCGCTAAAAGTAAGGTGAATAATCCCTACCTGAATGCGCGGCGGTCATGGAACGGCCATGTGATGGGGGTGATGTCGTCGATACAGGTATGGCAGACGGTGGGGATTATTTCGCTCCTCATTGTGATGGGCGCAGTGGGCGGAATCGCTCACATTGGAGCGCAGTCCAAGATCATCCCGATGGTCTTCCAACAAGACGCTTCGGCTAATACCGTTTCGGTAACATTGCTTGATCGAGTGCCCGACGCGGTACTGACCGATTACCAATCGGCAGTGACCAACTTCATCAGTAACACGCGCGTGGTAACACCCGATGTAAGCCTGCAGCGTAAAGCGGTGCTGGCGGCCTACGCCTATCTGGCGCCGCAAGATCCCGCAACGATGAAGACAAACGAATTCCTCAACGGCTCTCCTGAACGGAATCCATTCAAGCGTGCCGAGAATGAAACCGTTTCTGTTGAAATCCGCTCCGCCTTGCCGCAGACGAAAGACACCTGGCAGGTGGACTGGACTGAAACAGTTCGCAGCCGGGACGGTTCGCCCAAAGGCAAGCCGTACAACATGCGGGCGCTGATCACTGTTTATCAGAACAAAGACATGACCGTGGACAGAAATACGTTCATCAACGGGCACTTCATCTTCGTGCGCGACTTTAACTGGTCGAAGCAGCTTTAATACTGGGGCGAACATTATTATGAAAAAGACAGTTATTTCCTCGGTTCTGGCCGGCCTTCTTTTGCCACAGTTCGTGCAAGCAGCCGATAGCCAGGCTGATATGGCCAATAAGTACTTCGCCCCGGATACCGTGCAGCTGACGCCGCAAGAACAGAAAGCAATCGGCATCGGTAAAAAGTGGCAGACCGGCCAAGCGACCAGCAACCCGACGCCAGGTGGCGACGGTGCAATCACGTTTCTGTACGGCAGTGGGCAAACTCAAGTCGTGTGCGCGGTGCTACAGGTTTGCGATATTTCGTTACAGCCCGGCGAGCAATTCAACACCCTGAATGGTGGCGATCCCAGGTACACCGTGGAACCTGGGATCAGCGGCAGCGGCGCCGACCAGACCGTTCACTTGATCCTGAAGCCACTGGACGTGGGGTTGGATACTGCGCTGGTCGTCATGACCGACCGCCGCGTTTATCACTTCCGCCTGCGTTCGACGCGCAACGACACCATGCCCTATGCGCGTTTCATCTATCCCGAAGAGTCTGCAGCCAAGTGGGCGGCGATCCGCACTGCCGAGGCAAAAAACCGTCACGACAACACACTCCCGCAAACGCGCGAATATCTGGGCAACCTCGACTTCAAGTATTCAATTGATGGCAAGGCACGCTGGAAGCCGGTGCGCGTTTACAACGACGGCACCAAAACCATCATTGAGATGCCGGAGGGCATGCGTCAAAGCGAGTCGCCCACTCTGTTGGTAGTCCGTCGTGACGGAGGGTTTTTCCGCGACGCTGAAACTCAGATGGTCAACTATCGGGTCCAGGGCAATCGCTACGTGGTCGACACCATCTTTGATAAAGCAATTCTGGTAGCAGGCGTCGGGTCCAGCCAAGACAAAGTCACCATTGAGCGGGAGGGCAAATAATGCGCCGCGCCCTCCTCATCTCCATGCTGGTTTTTGGCCTGAGCGGCTGCGGGACAAATGCTCCATACGGGAATTATTCAGCAGCACCGGCCGGGGCTGACAGATCGATGGCAAGCGACACCGTCGCGCATCTGGTTACCATTTACCCGCCCGCACTGACTCGCTGGAACATCATGCAACCCACTGAGGATGCATACGGCAAAACGTTGGTTGAGCTGTTGCGCACTCGCGGTTACTCCGTCAGTGAATACGCGCCCGATGCTCCAAAACCTGCAGAACCGACCGCACAGCCGGCATCCAAGCCTGGCATAGACCTTCGGTACCTTGTCGATTCGCTTGCGCCGGCAGTTGATCTCTACCGCGTTACCGTGGTGGTGGGCAATCAGCCAATCAGCCGAGCGTACATTCCACAAAAAAACGGAACTGTCGCAGCAGCTGGTTCCTGGGCGCGTAAGGAGTAACTGCAATGGCTGACAAGGACCAAATGTCGCCGGACGCGTCGCCAGGCGCCTCCAAACGAAAAACCGGCGTACGCCGAGTCAACAATGTGCCTCTCATGATTGGCATTGCCGTGCTCACGCTGTTTGTCGGCCTGATAGCGATGGTAGCGGTCAAGCGTTCCAACCAGGCCAATGTGGACCATACCGCCACCACGCAAGGCAAAGGCGGTGACAGTTCCCTAATGGCTGCCGATATCGTGGGTGGTCGCGCTGACGGCTTGATTCCAGAAGCCAAACCCGAGCCTCTGCCGTTACCCCCTGTGGATCCGCAAGTGCCTCAGGCAGCTCAGGCAGCTGCTGGAGTCCCTGTCGCTCGGGTGGAAAACCCGGACGCCCCGCCACTGCCGCCCCGTAATGGCGGCCGGTCGCAAGAAGATCAGGATGAAGAGCAACTGCGTCAGCGCAAAATGCAGGCTTTTCAAGCGGCAGTGGGTGCGAAAACAGCAATCACCCTGCCCGACATGAGCCGAGTGGGCACCTCCACTACCGCCGACACAGCGTCTCCTCAGAATCGGGAAGAAATGCTTGATCGCATCGCGCAGGTTCGTCGTCAGATAGATCAGCAGCGCGTGACCGACCCAAACGCTGCTTATCAGGCACAACTGCGCCAGGTAGAAAGCAGCAACGGCACGGGCACATCCAGCGGTGGTTACGGTGGCGGTGGCGGTTACGGTGGCAGTCGAGCGGGCGGCAGCTCCGGGATGATGCTGGCATCCTCTCCCAGTAATGGCGGGAAGGACTACGGCGAATTTGACAACAAAGGGAAAAAAGATCGCTGGGCGCTGGATTCAAAAATGGAAGCGCCCACCAGTCCGTTTGAAATCCGTGCGGGAGCCGTTATTCCAGGGATCATGCTCAGCGGGATCAACTCGGACTTGCCAGGCCAGATCATGGCGCAGGTGTCGCAGGACGTGTATGACACCGCCACGGGTAAGTATCTGTTGATCCCCCAAGGGTCGCGCATGGTTGGCAGTTACTCCAGCAATGTGGGCTTCGGTCAAGAGGGTGTTCTGGTTGCATGGCAGCGGCTGGTATTCCCTGATGGCAAGGCATTGGACATAGGTGCCATGCCAGGCGCTGACATGGCCGGGTATTCCGGCTTCCGAGACAAGGTTAACCAACACTTGCTGCGTATCTATGGCTCAGCGTTGTTCATGGCTGGGATCACCGCCGGTGCCTCCCTGGCAACAGATCAAGGCAACAATAACGCCACAGGTTATCAGCAGCCTTCGGTGAGCAGTGAGATGAGTCAAGCACTGGGTCAGCAGTTGGGTCAGGTCTCGGCACAGATTATTTCCAAGAATCTGAATGTGGCGCCAACGATAGAGATTCGTCCTGGGTATCGATTCAACATCGTTGCGGTCAAGGACGTGACATTTACCAAGGCTTATCAGTCCTTCGACTATTGAGACTACGGAGCAACACATGCGTACTCACATGAGGGTTTTGGCTATTCGAACTGCGGTGCTCTGCGCCGCGGTAGCGCTAGCGAGCCAGCCGGTATCGGCCGGTATCCCCGTGATCGACGGTGTAAACATTACACAGTCGACCATTAGCGCCATTAATAATGCGGCCGCCGTTGCCAAACAGATTCAGCAATATAAAACCCAGTTAGAACAGTATGAAAATATGCTGAAAAACACAGTGGCCCCGGCTGCCTATGTGTGGAGTGAAGTCAACAGTGTTATTAACAAGGTGGTTCAAGCTCAGCAGACCTTGGAGTACTATAAAAACCAATCAGGCTCGATTGATTCGTACCTCTCAAAATTTCAGAACGTAAATTACTACCGCAGCTCCCCTTGTTTTACCTTGAACGGCTGTTCTGATGCTGACCGCCAGGCACTTGATGATGCACGCGCTGACACATCTGATGCGGTCAAACGCGCGAACGCTGACGTCATCAAAAGCGTTGACCAGCAACAACAAACCCTGAACACGGACGCGACCAAGCTGCAGGCGCTGCAAGCGCAGGCAACGACGGCAACCGGGCAGATGCAAGCCCTGCAGGCGGCGAATCAGTTGGCGGCTGCACAGGGGAATCAGCTTCTGCAAATCCGGGGCATCTTGCTCGTTCAAAACCAGGCGGCGGCCACAATGGCACAAGCTCAGGCAGACCGTCAGGCGCAGCAAGATGCAGCGGCTGTAAAGCTGCGTGACGGCTCTACCATTACCAAACCGACGCCACAAACCTGGACATTCAATTAAGGATCTTTATGCGAATCAACATGCTTGCAACTGCATCCATGATTGCCCTCCTTACAGTCGCAAGCGGCTGCAAGGAGGGCAAGAAAGAAGTACGTACCGCTGACTGCTCAAGTCCGGCTACGGCTGCCGAGGCTTCGAAATGCCTCAGGAAGGAGGACAACATTACTCATAGCAAGCCGCAAACCTGGTCAATGGACGACGAGAAAAAATGATGAGAATAGCCAGGCCAGGAAAGGCAACGTGTGCGGCGACACTAGCCGTACTTGTCTTGCTTCTCATCCCTGAGTTTGCGTCAGCGGCAGCGGACACCGGCATCATGGACTCTGTGATGAAGAAGTATCAGGAAGCGGCGAGCAAATGGGGCGATAAGATGATTGGCTATGCCTCATGGATTTTCTGGGGACTCGCGCTAATCAGCATGGTTTGGACGTATGGCCTGATGATTCTGCGCAAAGCAGACATTGGCGAGTTCTTTGCCGAAACGATTCGCTTCTTCGCCACACTGGGTTTTTTTTGGTGGATTCTAATGAATGGCCCCCTCATATCACAAGCTATTATAAAAAGCATGTGGCAAATCGGGACTGCTGTCGTTGAAGGCGGTAACAGCTACACACCTTCAGGCATTACTGATATTGGGTTCAAGATTTTTTTTAAAGCAGTTGATGAATCCTCATCATTCTCCCCAGTTGACAGCGCCGCGGCAATTCTCATCTCAGCATGCGTTTTGGTGGTGTTAGCCCTGGTCGCCGTAAACATGCTGGTTCTGTTCGTCTCTTCTTGGATATTGATGTATGGCGGTGTGATTTTTCTGGGGTTTGGCGGTTCTCGATGGACTTCTGACATAGCGATCACTTTTTACAAAACAGTCTTGGGTGTCGGCACACAGCTCCTCGCCATGGTCCTTCTTGTGGGTATCGGCAAGAACTTTATTGACCAGACTTACGCCAGCATGAGTGAGGGGATAAATCTAAAAGAACTGGGCGTATTGGGCATTACAGTGGTCGTGTTGCTGTACCTGATAGACAAAATCCCTCCCATGCTGGCTGGCATTGTTGGAGGCTCATCCACCGCTGGTATCGGCGGCTTTGGCGCAGCAGCAGCAATGGGAGCCGCTGTCGCAGCCGCTGGCATCGCTGCAGGCGTTGCAGGCGCTGCCGCGTCGATGGCAGCGGGCGGCGCTACAAATCTGGCGGGCGCTGGCTCTGCGCTCAAAGCAGCGTTCCAGTCGGCTCAAGAAAACATGGGAAGCAGCGGCGGCGGTGGGGGTGGTAACGTCGGGGGTGGAGGTGGGAGTAATGACACCGGCAGCATTGGAGGCTCAGAGGGTGGCGGCGGTAGTGGCAGTAGCGGCGGTGGGAATAGCGGCGGGGGCAGCAATGGTGGCGGCGGTTCGAGCTTTGGCCAGGCAATGGGCACCGCTGGGCGTTTTGCGGCCGATATGGGTAGCGCCCTAGCCAGCGGCGCGAAATCGGGTCTGTCGGCCAAAGCCAGCTCGGTTGCTGCGTCCTTCAATGAGCGTGCAGCGAACACCATGGGCGGCAAGCTAGCTTCGGAAATCAACGGATCCGCTGGTCAGGCACGTGCAGATCAACAAACCCTGGCGCAAGCCGCTGCGATTAATCAAGGCCAACAACTTCAAGAAGCACGCGACACCGTGGCTGAAAACAGTAGCACGGAAACTTCGTCTCACCCGGAATCCGGTAGCGGCAGCGTTAATCCCGGTAACGAAGAAGTGAATGAATTTGTCAATGGCAAGGCATAGGGATGTAGGCATGAAGAATTTAATCAGCGCTTTATTAATTGCACTTGGGCTTGCGGCACCAGTACCCCCCGCGTTCGCAAAGGACCCGTGCGCTACAGTATTGTGCATGGCTGGCATGCTGCAGGGAAAGGGTGCAGTGACTGGCTGTGACGGACCAATAGCAGACTTCTTTGACATCGTAAAAAAGAAGCACGGCGATTTCGAGCCCGATGCTACGGAAGACGCTCGTCGTGAGTTCACTAACAGCTGCCCGGACACTGACGGTTGGGGCGACAAGATTGCTGACAAGTACGGCAAACTGCGAATGTGAGGTGATACGCATGCCGTTTCTCGATTTGCCTCCACAGATGCAAGAACGAGTTGTCTGTTCGGTTACGGCCGCCATCAAGTATGAGGTGCCTGCCAACCTGGTATTGGCAGTGGCAGAACAGGAAGGCGGCAAGCCTGGTCAGCGCGTAGCAAACTCAAACGGTACCGAGGACGTTGGGGCGATGCAATTCAACAGTGCCTACTTACGCGAGTTGACGCGCCAATATGGGATTACCGCTGACGATGTCGCGCAGGCCGGCTGCTACTCATACGATCTGGCAGCCTGGCGGCTACGCGGGCACATCCGTAATGACTCAGGTGACTTCTGGACACGCGCTGCCAACTATCATTCACGCACTCCAAAGTACAATGCGCTCTATCGCGCGAACCTGATGCGCATATCCGAAAAATGGGGTAACTGGCTGGCTGAACGTTTCGTCACTTATGACCCTAATCTAGCCGGAGCTTCTGCCACAGTGGCCGTTGCCCGTCAGGCTAACGCCCCCCAAGAGCAGAGCACCATGGCGCTTCCTCAAGCAGCGCTGACAACTGCAACAGGGCCGGTACAGATCAAGCCAACAGCAATGTCTGCCCAGCACCAACGGTATTCCAACCCCGCCGCAGAAAAGGCGCTAGCTGATATGTACGCACCCGGGCTTATGAAATAGGGTTGAGTCATGAGTTTGATCGAAAGGCGTGTCGGCTATTTGCCTAGGCTGATAATCGCGAACGGGACCATTGAAGCGGTTAAATGGCTTGCGTTGCTGTTCATGATTGGCGACCACATCAATAAATATTTACTTAATGACACCGTAGATTGGCTTTATGACGCGGGCAGGGTGGCGATGCCGCTGTTCACGTTTGTACTGGCCTACAATCTGGCCCGGCCCAATACGCTTGCGAGTGGCGGCTACCGGCGCACGATGATCCGTCTAGCGGTATGCGGTGCTGCTGCATCGCCAGTATTTATTGCGCTAGGCGGAGTGAGTCATGGGTGGTGGCCGCTCAATATTCTGTTCACATTGCTAGTGCTCACCGCAACCCTACGGCTGATAACACTTGGTACCTTTCAAGGGTATCTAATCGCCGGGGCAGTCTTCATCCTGGGCGGAAGCCTCGTAGAATTTTGGTGGCCTGCCTTGGTATTCGGCATAGCGGTATGGAGCTATGCTCGATGCCCGGGCATCCTGGCACTGCTTCTTGGCTGCATATCCTGCGTTGCGCTCGGATATATCAACGGCAATCAGTGGGCATTGGGGTCTATCCCGATTCTTGCAATCAGTCCGCTAGTTGCTTTCAAGTGTCCAAGGCTGCGCTGGTTCTTTTACGCAATTTATCCCGCGCACCTCACCCTCATCTGGCTCGCCCGGATTCCAATGCGTCAAGCTGGCTACCTGTTCTTCACTTGACCTTACATTCGCTTGATGAAGCGATAGAGAGGGGGTGGATCAGGGCAACTGGGAGCCCTCAAAGAGGCCAGTATCCCCCGGCCTCAGCGCTCTAGGTATCAGCAGCGTTTTGCGGCCTTTAGCAACGCATTGCAGTTCTGCGCTGGTGCCGCTTCATCAGGTGTCTGTGCAGCCTGATTGCTGTTAATCGGACCCGAGCAGATGGCATCCGAGTTCACCACCACGACAGACGTGAAATAACAGTTATATATGCCCTTGTTGCTTTTCACTTGAAAACGCATCGAATCCAATGAAGATGACTTAGACAAAATAGAGAGTTTGTCGGCGCTGGTATTCAACGCGAAGGCTGCTTTTTCCCGCAAATCCGAGTCACTCTGGGTACTTTGCGCAATAGAACCACAACCCGCAAGACTGGTCGCCAAGGCAGCGCCGATGAGTAAATTTCCGAAAGTGATGCACTTCATGTTTAGGTCCCATTCCATTAAGTTGTTTATTGAACACAGCCGGCACTTGCCAGTTGAACATCATAATCAAATTTTTCGGGTTTTTCGATTCTGTATTTGCTCGCTCTCTGCCTGGGAAAGCTCGCCTTTGACCTTCCCGACACCCCGGGCATAAGTCACTTCGTAAGATTTACCAACGGTTGGCTCTTTGCCGTCCAGCGCCTGATCAAATATCTTCCGATCATGCTTAACAATGGTGGCCGTGTTCTTGCCATCATTCGGTCCAAACTGATACACGTTGTGCGTGTCGACATGAAGCACCTGCCCCCCGAACTGTTGCGGATGGACTTTTTTGCTCGCATCGGCAACGTCATAGAGCGGGTACACACCTCTGGCGAGCCCGTTTTCGCTCAAGACTTGCTGGGTTTGCCATCCCGCAGTGCCATCTGCGCCCACACCTGGCACGACCTGATCGATCTGCCGACTGCCATTCTGAACAACAATTTTTATTGAGCCTATGGCAGGCATGGGACTCAGGCTCACCTCGTCCGTGTTATCCGAGACATCGGCTTTCCGAGAAGCGACGGCCGCCTCACGCATGAACTTTGCGCGCTTAGCCTCTATGACCTCACGCTCATCTGGTCTGGCGTTTCGTTGAGCAAGCATCGTCGCCAGTTTGGTGTAGGCATCAGCGAGCTCTTGATAATCCTCGGGCGTCCGGGCTCTGCTGCGTTCTGCATTCAATGCAGCCTGGGCACCCGGCGGCTGCTTCACCCACTCCCCGTCGCGCAGGGTATTTTTGTGGATTTGGACCAGGTTCTTATCGTAAATCGATACTGCATCAAAAGCCTTCTCACGCTCTACGGCTGCAACGCTTTGGGCCACTCCCACGTACGCTTCGTCATGCACAGACTTGGGAACGAACCTTCCAGCGCCATACTCCGCCTTCTCCTTCTCGTAGCGGGTGTAGATCCGCTGCTCGCTGACCTCCGCATTAACTGCCATCACACGTAGCTCGACGTGATAGCCAGCTTCATGCAATTGCATAGCTCGAGCAATCAGGGTCTCTGGACTTTTTGACGTCTGATCAATGATAAGATTATGACGGCCGGCTATTGCATCGTTGGCGAGCCGCTTCGCCCATTTAGAGGCATCGTCATGGGTAAAATCGGCGGCTTGTTTATCATTTTCGCGCATTAGCCTGGCGTGATCCGGGTGCCGATCGCGAAGCTGGTCTACATCCACCACTACGACCCCGCCACTGCCGTCGAACTCTCGCTCCGCAGTGGCGGTGAGCCCCCCTTTCCCCGACCCTGGCTGGCCACCAATAATGATCGCGCGAGGCGACTTCTGTGCTTCACAGGCCAAATACTTCGACGCTATGCGCTCATAGCGTTTTTCATGCGTGGCTTCATCAAGCGCGTATGGGCTTGCCATCCTTGTCTACCTTTTCATCACTGCCGCAGCCTGAGGGCCGTAGGTCGAATTTATTTGCTCCACTTCGCCTTCATCATCAACTAACAATCGCGACTGACGTCTCGAGAGTTCGAACTGCAAATCCTCCCAAGCGTGAATCTTGGTAGCGTCCGGCGCAGCTTTTTTTCCTTCGTCACCTATTAACTCAGCATAATGGCTAACCATTATGCTTAAAGCAGCACGGGCGAGGTCGTAGCGTTCCCATTTGTTTCGTTCGGTCATCAGTTATCTCTCAAGATTGTTATCACAGCCGACGCACAAAGGCGCACCCACCCACAAGGTCAAATTTTGTGAACTTTTCGATTCTGTATTTTCTCGCTCTCTGCAAGAGAAAGTTCGCCTTTGACCTTCCCTACACCCCGGGCATAACTCACTTCGTAGGACTTACCAACGATTGGCTCTTTGCCCTCCAGCGCCTGATCGAAGATTTTGCGGTCATGCTTGACGATGGTGGCTTTGCCTTTGCCGTCGTCGGGACCTAACTGATAAACACTCTGCTTGTCGACGTGAAGCACTTGCCCGCCATATTGCTGCGGATGGACCTTTTTGCTTGCGTCGGTCGCTCCGTTCAACGGGTAGATTCCTTTGGCCAGACCGTTTTCGCCTAGGACTTGCTGGGTCTGCCATCCTGCAGCTCCATTTGCACCGACACCAGGAACAACTTGGTCAATCTGACGACTTCCGTTGAGGATCACGATTTTGACTGAGCCTACCTCGGGCACCTGCCCCACGCCCGCATCGCCAGTATTTCGGGGGGCACCAATTTCACCGTATTTCATGTGCATCTCCTTTTGGTGTTGAAGTCACTAAGCTCGTTCAGTTGCAATAAACACCGCATTTATTCCCCTGCAACACCTCTTCACAGGAGGAAGTGAACGCGGTTATTCGCCCTTCCAAGTTAGTACCGGCCGGATCACTGCCGTGATCTGCTCGATGCTGATCGGGCCGAAATAGCGGCCATCGAATGATGTAGGGCTGATGTCAGTCATGAGTAGAAGTTCTGACGCATCCAAGGTGTGCTCTTCGGGCGGCACATGAGGCAGCGCACGACCAAGGCCGTCTACAGAAACCGGCTTGCTGTACGGCAACACCTGCCCGTTGACCGTTACACCTCGCGGAGTCACTGCAATGGTGTCGCCTCTGGCCGCCAGCACTTTTTTCATGAGTGGGCTGAAACCTCCGGGGCAGAATCCGGCGCCTACATACCCCCGCTTTTTAGCTTCGATGAAAATCTTCTGCTCCGGGGGACAGAACATTACATAGGTGCCCACTGCGACGGGCCTATCAACTGTCCAGTACAAGCCAAGTTCAAGGCTCTTACTGGTATTGATACGTCCGCCGGCCGCATAAACGCCGCCAGCCACCAATCCGCCCGCAACGGCCACAATCAGGGCAGTGCCAGCAATGATCCGAAGCCCCCCTCGCATCGTCATATGGCAATTGCTTCACTTGAGGACGGTGCGGCTTGCAAACGCAGTCGATCGGTGTCCTTGGGCTCAGGCACCGCTGCGCGTGCAGCAAAGGTCGGATCCTGGAAGTACAGGGGCTGCTCTCCATAAATCGCGGGAAAGCCAGCGACGTAGACGACCATGTCCCCAGCTTGGGTAATCTGCCCTTCAGAATCTTTCTTGGGGCCGGGCATCCGCAAGCATTCATCGTCGGTCAGCAGCGGCCGTTGCACTTCCTGCATCGTTCTGGATACCTGCCCCATGAACACGCCTGCCCGCTTGCCGCTGGTAGTGATCTGCTCTTTCACTACGGTGGTCACACCGGTCAATTTTGAAAGATGTTGAGCGGTTTCAATCCGGTTCGGTGGGTAGGCGTTCTGGACGTGGCAATTGGAGGTGATAGTTTCGTCAGGGCCGTATCCGGTTTCGCGACTCTTCAGCTGGTTTATATCCTGGCAGATCAGGTAGAACTTGATGCCATATCCCGCTACGAAGGCCAGCGACTCTTGCAAAATCTCCAGTTTTCCAAGGCTTGGAAATTCGTCGATCATGCCAAGCAAGCGATGCTTGTAGTTCTTTTTTGAGCGTACATAGGACAACGCCTGCTGCTTGAAACCGATTTGATCAAGAGCACGCCGCCACAACGGCATGTCAGTCTCGACCCTCTCAAACTCCATTTTGTCTGCCAACAGGCGAACGATCATGTTCGCAAGTACACGCACTAACGGGCGCAAGCGGGCCTTATCGTTTGGTTGCGTGACGATGTATAAGCTGACCGGGTCGTCATAGTTCATCAAATCCTTGATTCGCCACTCCGACTTGCTGACATTTCGCGCGACTACCGGGTCGCGGTACAGGGACAAGTATGACTTTGCTGTAGACAGCACGGATCCGGCCTCTTCCTCCGGCCTGTCCATCATGTCGCGTCCAGCGGATCCGACAGCGGGATGGTTCTCGCCATTCACGTGACTGTACTGCGTCATTTCCATCCATAGCTCTCCAACATCCCTATCGGGATCGGCAAGCAAGGTGTCGACATAAGGAAGCGTTGCCGGCGTGCCTTCATGTTTCGCCTTGTACAAAACATGCAAAATTAGACCGACCAGTAGCGCCTGTGATGTTTTCTGCCAATGGGACTCGAGCCCCTTCCCGTCTGGATCGACAATCAACGTAGCTAGATTCTGAACATCGCCAACCTCGTACTCGGTTTCAAGGCGGATCTCGTCGAGCGGATTCCAGAACGCGCAACCGCTCAAGCTGGCCGGTTCGAAACGAATGACCTTGTTGCCGGCGTGCTGCTTCCTCCAGCCCGCAGTCATTGCCCAAAGCTCCCCTTTCAAATCGGTGATTACGGCGCTATGAGGCCACGAAAGTAACGTTGGTACGACCAGACCAACGCCCTTGCCCGAACGAGTAGGCGCGTAGCAAAGAACATGCTCGGGGCCGTTATGGCGAAGGTAATGCAGCTTGCCCGCTTTGTCCCGCCAGGCACCTACATAAACACCGCCGTCCCGGCCTTCGTTGCCCAGCAGGGTAGAGGCCTCGATGTCCTTCTGTTCCGCCCAGCGTGCGGAACCGTGCAAATGTTCGCTGGCTTTGGAGGAGTTGGTGGCAATGACTTTCGCAGCGGCGGTAATGATCAAACCGCCCGCCGCAACCAAAGCACCGATGCCTGCGGCGGCGGTGAGCGCATCGGGGTAGATGGCGTGCCATTTTTGCCACCAGTCAAAGATGGCCCAAGGCGCATAGACATGGTTGTAGCTCGCACCGAGCACCGCCTGGTACTCGAACTTCCATGCAAAGAACTGGGTAGCGGTCATTGATCCAGCGACTAGACTTGCAAGACCAAGCGCGGGCACTGCCTTGCTCTTCCTTGACTTCTTGCCTCTGGTTTGCGGTCCGACCGCAGTCTTGGCTTTACTCATCTACTCGTTCCCTCTAGCTCCTACGCCCTTGATTTCGAGTGAAGGCATCACCCTGTTTGAAAAAATTCTGTATACGATTCAGGACTGCGGTGACGCGCGACCCAGTCATACTGCGAACAACTCAATCCCCGCAGAAAAGCGGGGCGATGCGCAGGCAAGACTTCGCAAGCACATGGAGTTTAGCGCCAATTATTCGGTATATCGAATTTTTCTTCTGATTTCTATATCGCCTCCCGCCCCGTGCTCAAGCGCTACATCCGCGCTCATGACGACGGGACGTCCCTGGGATCGACTAGAGAGCTCGCCGAAATGGCTTCAGTTCTTGATTAATTAAATCCGATGCAAAAAAAAACCGACAGCGGTCGGTTTCATTTTCTTGCCGCTTATGGGCCGACAGTACGGTTCAAGCTCAGCGACTGACCTTGACCTCGAGCCACCGTCGGGGAATGTTCCCGCTCGGCCGCCAGCCGTTTCTCCTGCTCTTTTTTTCGCATCAGACTTTCGTGACCGCGCTGTGCTGCGCGCATTTTGTCCCACTCATCTGCAAGATCCGGCTCAGCCTGGCGCAGTTTGCGAGCCGCCAATTCCTCGATGCGAGGACCGTGAAGGCCCATTCCGTCTCTGATCTCTCGCACTCCTTCGAGCCGACCCTGAAGCCGCTGCAGAAGGGCTTGCTGTTGTTGAACCTGATCTTGCCAGCCCGCGCGGGTGCCAGGCAGCGATAGAAAGCCGGGCTGTTTGGCTTCAATCTGATGAAGCTTGGCCTCCTGCTGCTCGATTACGCCCTCCAGTCGACCCTCGAGTCGCTCAACCTGATCCTGTTTCGCCTCGAGCTGATCAGCTAACGCTGCGCTGTACCGGCCACCTGACTGAGACGCCTCTAAAATGGTCTGCTGTTGAACATCAGCGTCCTCCGCCTGGTGCTGAAAGGCATCAGCCTGTGCCAATGCCGCTCCTCTTGATGTCAGTACAGTGCCTGTTAAGGGCTCAGACACCGGCTTCTGTTCAGTGAAGGGCTTCATAGGGACTCTCCATTTTAGCGGCTAAAATTAGCGCTTTACCCCTCGCCCGAGTGTTTGCGCGAGGGGATCGACTTTCGCGCGCCCCAAATCAGAATACGATATGGTCTGCGCGCTACCCATTTCAGGTACTTTATCGAAATCTGAGCGCTTGTGCTGCACAAAGTCGCGTCCGCATTGCTGATATACACACTCCTTGTCGGCGTGAACAATCACACCCGAATGCGCAGCCGCTTTGTCGGCCTGCTGGGACCGATAGATGTTGTAAATGGCAGGCTTCACCGCCCCGGCCTTCTCAACCCCTACGGTTTCCCAATTACCAGGCGCTTTCTCATCCTGAACGAGCTTCTGCCCATTCATCACAAGTAGGCGCTGTTTCATTAATCGCTCCGTTAGCCGCTGCTCGAGCGACTATCATTAAAAGTTACGTGGATCCAAATTTACCGCGCCCCAAGATCGCACTTGCGACGAAAGCATTCTAGCCACTCTCTACTTGATGAATAAGTTATTTCGGTGCAACAACCTGTTGCAAAAATAATAAAGGCTCCGACGGCTTTCGTATTTCCGGCGTGGCCCTACGCTTCGCCAAGACATTAAACGTTATAGAGCCGTCTTCGTGTGCGCTCGTTGCCTCGGGTGGTTCAATGAGCCCATCACAATCAGGGCCCGGCATGGCATTCAAATGAATGATTAAATATTAAACATATGGTCAATCTAGCACTAAACGTTTTGTTTAAAATCCGTACAACACCGCAGAGTGCCTGCCGGGGCAGCGGATGAACGTTTTTATGGAGGCAGCAATTGTGCCTTCACACGCCTTGCCAACTTATCCTCAAAACACGTCGCACCACTTAACGAGAGTGCTTCTCGACTGCGAATCTCAGTCAGCCGGTCACGTTTATAATTCATACCTCCCTGTACGGCACAGGACACATTTTGAATAAACGATTCACCTCGGTACTAACCCTCTACAAGCGCAACCATCCTGGCTATTTCAAGCGCCGCCTCAAACACTTTACCGCTCGACTCGTTCTTGAACCATGCCATACCCACCTTACTCGGCCGCCTGGTCAGGATCACACGACACAATCCGCCATCGATTTCGACTTGGATGCCGGCCTTCCTGATGTGAGTCGACTCTCCTCGTCTCGCTACATCCAGTGGTTGAGTGCCACTTTGGTCCTCCTCTGGACTATCACCCTCCCAACCTCCTGTGCCTGGCTCGTCAGCATCGGGATCATTTAAATTTGCATCACCACCGTCGCTATCCTCTAGAAACTCGCGCAACAGCTTGACGCTTCCGCGCGTGATTTCCTGGCTCTCGTCACTCAACCAGTTGGCGACGGCTTCCGGATGTTTCTTGTAGGCGGTTACCAACTCATTGACTACTGTAACGTCCGTGATCCGGTCAGCATCGAACGCGTTGGCAATGACCTCGGGCAGCTTCAGCAAAGCAGCGTATTGCGTGATGAAAGCATTTGATTTACCCCATGCCTTCGCGATGTCGCCCTTTTTCATGCCAGTGCTCAAACGCTTTTGTATCAACTCTGCCAATTCGCGCGGAGTGTGCCCTTCGTTCTGAATATTTGCGACAACCTGGTCATCTTGCACATAGTCGTTATCTACAAAGATGGGGATATCAGGTACGCCAGCCCACCGGCTGCCCCGATAGCGGCGCGCGCCGTCGTTAATAATGTAGTGGCCCGGCTTGCGCGGATCGTCCTTCACTGAGATAGGGCTTTTAACGCCGCGGCTTTTGATCGTCGCACCGATCTCGGCAATTTTTTCAGCAGAGAAGCCGGGATTCTTTCCGGAACGGGGCTGGTCTTGATCCTCTGTGATCAAGTCAAGCGGAACTCGAAGAGGACGGGCTTGCTGCAGGACGCCTGCCAAAGTGCCCTTGAGGATAGAACCGCTCGTAGAAGCCGTACCGCGTTCCGGTGTGTCAGCGCCTTTGAGAACCTTTTTGTCGGCTGCTGTCCCGCTCATTGCACGGCCTCCTTCTTTT
This sequence comes from Pseudomonas sp. AK106, assembly GCF_053903055.1. Classification (NCBI taxonomy): domain Bacteria; kingdom Pseudomonadati; phylum Pseudomonadota; class Gammaproteobacteria; order Pseudomonadales; family Pseudomonadaceae; genus Pseudomonas; species Pseudomonas sp. AK106. The sequence goes on along the minus strand of NZ_CP096426.1, from coordinate 377,632 downwards.
CAAACGCATGCTTCGTCATGACAATGGATTCTCTTGCTGCGATGCGAGCAGCGTCCTGTTTCTTACAAAACATCCTTCCGATACACCGGCAACTCCCCGCTCCTTCCTGTTTGACGGTGATGATCCGATGCCAACGCTAGCCGCGGTTCGGCCGCAGAAGGTAACGGTCATCAAGATTCCTTTCTTTTGTTGGCCCGTTCCCATTTCCTGACGATGAACGCCTGGTGCGCAGGCAGGATCGCCGTGACCCGCTCATACCCCCTCGGGACTTCGCTCTGCTCCTGAAAGGCGCACCAGACCCTGCCTACCGCCTGTGAAATCGCCCCAGCGGTGACCTCCAGTTCTTTTACGTAATAGGCTTGAGGCTTGCCTAAAACAAGCACCCCGTGCGCTATTTTCAGCGTCTGAGCCGAGACGTTAAGGTGCCTGATGGCGCTCGCAAATTGCTCCTCAGTCATCGTCTTTTTCGTCATGAATTTTCGCTCACAAACAGCTCCGCACTCGAAAGCAAAACGAATCCGCACCCGCTATCAGATGGCACAGTTTAGCTAAACGCTCGTAGGGGTCAACGATTTGGACCGTTATACACAAAGCTCAGAAACGAAAAAGGCCCTAAGGGGCCTTTTGATGCGTTTCGATGCTCAGTTCATTCAACGCTTTTCGGCTTGTACGACGAGACCAGACAGGTCGCCGCTGTCAAAGCGGCGAAGTGCAGGAAAAACGTAAACCCTGCGTGGCTTCCCGGTGTGTCCCAGTGCCAGACCGTCAAGAACCCGCGGTAGGCAACATCAAGCGCCATGACCCATCTCAGGACTGGCCAAGTGAGCACCAGCAGCATCCAAAGCGCCCGAGCGAGCCCCGAGATGGCTTTCCTCAGCTTGCCCGGTGCAGGGCGCGTCTGACTTGGCGTCGGCTCAGTCGCAACTTCAGGAGTCGCTTTTGCCCCGGGACGCTCTGGAAATTTGTATAGGTTGTTGGCCATTACCTGCTCTCCATGCAAATGCGAGTAAATTCTAACTCCGAATACGTGGCGCATGCCTGAAGCGTGCCGCCCAATCGCTCGGGGACGCAATCAAAACGGCCATCAGCACTCAGGCTTATCGGCCGTATAACGACGCGCCGGATTCACGGCCGCGCCGAATTCACGCAGGGCCTTGGCGCCGATCAGCAACGGATAGTTGAAATGACTGCGATCGACCAAGTTGACCTCCACGGTGCGTTTCACGTTGCCCAGGCACAGCTCAAGATCGACAACCGGGCGCTTGGTGGGATCGGCCGGCTCTTCGTCATCGTCGCCTTCGGAACGGCCCTTGATCCGGCTGATGCGCGACACCTTGTGCTCGTAGACTTTGCTGTCGGCGTCCTTGGTCGCCAGACGGAAACGCACCCAGTCATCGCCATCGCGCTTGAACAGTTCGATGTCCTTGGCCGACAGCGATGCGGTCAACGCGCCGGTGTCCATCTTGGCTTTGAATGTCTCGCCGATCTCCGAGACCTGAATGTATTCGTAACGACCGTACAACGTCGGTTCGGCAGCCATGACAGGCAAAGCCAGCAAAGACATAAGCGCCAGAAGGGATTTCACGGATCTGATTCCTCGTGATGAATGGGCGGGGCGTGTGCCCGGTTTAGACCGTCACTCTGCCGATGGTTCGCGGCAGGCTTCGCGCTCAGGGCCAAGCGAGCCAAGCATAGGGAGCCTACTGACAAAGGCGTGAAACATTCGTCGGTATCGCCAGGGATTTTGCGCCAACCGCGCGGCCTGCTTATCATTGCGCGCCACCCTGTCGACCGCGAGTGCCTTATGCGTCACCTGCTCACCGGAATTGCCGTCACGCTGCTGCTTCTGCTCAATACGCTGGTGCTGATCGGCCCACTGATGGTCTTTGCGCTGCTCAAGTTGGTGTTCCAGAGCGAGATGCGCGACAACTGCTCGGTGGCAGTGATGTGGATCGCCGAGACCTGGTGTGAAATCAACAAGCTGATTTTCAAAATCTGCCTGCCAACCCAGTGGGAAATCCGCGGCGACGAAGGCCTGCGTGGCGATACCTCCTACCTGGTCATCGGTAACCATCAGTCGTGGGTAGACATCCCGGCGCTGGTGCAGGCGCTGAATCGACGTACACCCTTCTTCAAATTCTTCTTAAAGAAAGAACTGATCTGGGTGCCGTTTTTGGGGCTGGCATGGTGGGCACTCGATTACCCGTTCATGAAGCGCTACACGAAGGCGTTTCTGGCCAGGCATCCCGAGCTCAAGGGCAAGGATCTGGAAATCACCCGCGAGGCATGCGAGCTGTTCAAACGTCAGCCCGTGACCGTGGTGAATTACCTGGAAGGCACACGCGTCACCCCGGCCAAGAAAGCCCAACAGGCTTCGCCCTATCGTTACTTGCTAAAGCCCAAGGCAGGCGGCGTCGCATTCGTGCTGGCAGCGATGGGTGAGCAGCTGGACGCGGTGCTTGATGTGACGGTCGTTTATCCAAGCGAGCGCATCCCGGGGTTCTGGGACTTGCTATCAGGACGAGTGCCACGGGTGATTGTCGACATCAAGACCCGCGAACTCGACCCTGCGCTGTGGCAGGGCGATTACGAGAATGACCCGGTGTTCCGCGTGTATGTGCAGGACTGGGTCAACCGGCTGTGGCAAGAGAAGGATGCGCGGATCGCCGAGTTACGCGGCGCGATTGCTTAGCACATCCGTAGCAGCAGGCGCCCCGATTGCCGGGGCGCTGCAACTACATTACTTGGCGCCCCAGACACCACTCAACGCCTGCAACGCTGAACCGCCCGCGCCTTGCTGACCGAGGTACTGCAGAATCACCGGCACGAACTGGCTGACCATGCTGCTGTTCATGCCCAGGGCGCTGAACGCCTTGTTCACGTCGCCCATGCTCTGCACATTACCCAGCGCGCTGTCCAAGGCAGAGTTGCTGCTCCCGGAATTACCCAACAATCCACCCAGACCACTCAGGCTGCCGAGGGCCGAGTTGCCGGCCAGTTGATCAAGGCCTGGCACTGATTTGCTCAGTTGCGAATAGTCGTTGCCGGCGAGCTTGTTCTTGGCCAGCCCCAACAAGGCGCCGGTCCCGCCAACCGCTTGCTCCGGGGTGACGTTCAACTGCGTGCCCAGCGTGTTCAATAGCCCGGCTGCCTCGGGCGCGGCGGTTGCCTTTTGCTGACCGCCGGTTGCGTTGGAAACGGCATTGGCCGCGTCATTCAGATTGAAAGCCAAGACCGGCGTGGCGGCCAGCGCCATCAGGCTCGCCAGCGCAGCACTGCGTACGTTTTTCAGTGAAACTTTCATCGCAACAACCTCGTTTGCCGGGAGACCGGCCGTGGCCGGGTAAACACGCGTTGGACCGCCCCTCGAAGGGAAGTTCCACCCGAGGCCTCAGGGTTTGCTCACATAAAACAAACGCTGCGGCTCGAAGGTCCGCGCCAGCCTTTGATCTGCCGCCGTCGAGCCCGCCTGCAGGCGTCGGTGGCGAATGAACGCCTTATCGAAATGCTCGCCGCTGTGAAGCTTCTCGCGCAGGCTGATCAAGCGCGTACCGCCCCGATGATCGGCGCCACGATAAAGCGGTTCACTGAAAAGGCGCACCTGGGAGTCGGGGCTACCCCCGGTGGATGTCAGCTGAACCTGGGTGATGATCGCGAAACCGGACAACCAGGGCGACCAGAGCCGGGACACGTCGGCAGCGAAACACTCACCCGGGGTGAAATCAGCCTCGCAGTCCGCCAGCTCACGGTAGGTCGGCGCGATGCGCACATGTTGGCGGTAAGCGGCGCGGTATCCGGCCTGGCAGACCGCCGGCGCCATACCGGCCCAGACGCAGGCGTTGGGGTTTTCAAAGAACACCTCCGACGATGCCCAGCCCGAAGAAACAGGCTCGAGATGAGCGCTCGTCAGCGTGGCGGGCAAGACAATGAGCGGCATCGCGACGAGGAAATGAATCGATGTTCTAACCCACCAGACAAGCATGCATGACCCGCCACCTGAAAAACCGGCCGGACAAATAACACGGAGATAAGGCAGCTGAAACAAGCAGGAATGGAATTCTAACGCTCCCCAACCATTTTCAGAAACGCCCTACAAATGCCGGACTAGAGGCCTACGTCAGGCATAAAAAAAGCGACCCGAAGGTCGCCTTTTGAGAGCGTCATAGGATCACGCGGCGCTGAACAGTTTGTGCGGGTCGATGACGAATTTCTTCGGCACACCGGCATCGAACTCGCCGTAACCGCGCGGGGCGTCGTCGAGGCTGATGACTTCCACGCCAACCACGTCGGCAATGTTGATGCGGTCCCACATGATCGCCTGCATCAGTTGACGGTTGTACTTCATGACCGGCGTCTGGCCGGTGTGGAAGCTGTGGGATTTTGCCCAGCCCAGACCGAAACGAATGCTCAGTGCGCCGACCTTGGCGGCAGCGTCCACGGCGCCCGGGTCTTCCGTCACGTAAAGGCCGGGAATGCCGATCTTGCCGGCGACGCGAACCACGCCCATCAGCGAGTTGAGTACGGTGGCCGGTGCCTCGGCCTTGGCGCCCGCGTGCCCATGGCCCCGTGCTTCGAAGCCTACGGCATCGACGGCGCAGTCCACTTCAGGCTCGCCCAGCAGATCGGCGATCTGCTCGTGCAGCGGGGTGTCTTTCGAGAGGTCGGCGATCTCGAAACCCTGGGCCTTGGCGTGCGCCAGACGCACCGGATTGACGTCACCGACAATGACGACTGCCGCGCCAAGCAAGCGCGCTGAAGCGGCGGCGGCAAGCCCCACGGGACCGGCGCCGGCGATGTACACCGAGCTGCCCGGACCAACACCGGCAGTCACCGCGCCGTGGTAGCCGGTGGGCAGGATGTCGGAGAGGCAGGTCAGGTCGCGAATCTTCGACATCGCCTTGTCGCGATCAGGAAGTTTGAGCAGATTGAAGTCGGCATAGGGCACGAGCACATATTCGGCCTGGCCGCCGGTCCAGTCGCCCATGTCGACATAACCGTAGGCACCACCGGCGCGGGCCGGGTTGACGGTCAGGCAAACGCCGGTGTGTTGCTCTTTGCAGGAGCGGCAACGGCCGCAGGCGACGTTGAAGGGCACGGACACCAGATCGCCGATTTTGAGGTTCTCGACATCGCTGCCCTTCTCGATCACTTCACCGGTGATTTCGTGCCCCAGTACAAGACCGACCTGGGCTGTCGTTCGCCCACGCACCATGTGTTGATCGGAGCCACAAATGTTGGTGGAAACCACGCGCAAGATCACCCCGTGCTCGATCTTCTTGCCGCGCGGGTCCTGCATTTTGGGATAGTCGATTTTCTGTACTGCGACCTTGCCCGCGCCGAGATACACCACACCACGATTACCAGACATGCCATCACCTCTTTATTTATTGTTGGATAGAGAGTGGATCGGTTTCGAGCGGCAAGCTACACGCCGCAAGAAGTGTGCACGCCGCCTTTTCTTGCGGCTTGAAGCTTGAATCTACCACCTACAGCACCACCGTCCTGTTGGCATTGAGAAACACACGTCGCTCGATGTGATAACCCACCGCTCGCGCCAGGGTCAGGCCTTCGATGTCGCGGCCCTTGGCGATCAGGTCTTCAGGGTAGTGACTGTGGTCGACCACTTCGACGCCCTGGGCGATGATCGGCCCTTCGTCGAGGTCGTTGTTGATGTAATGTGCCGTCGCGCCGACCAGTTTCACGCCCTTGTTGTAGGCCTGGTGATACGGCTTGGCGCCTTTGAAGCCCGGCAGCAGCGAGTGATGAATGTTGATAGCCTTGCCATCGAGCTTGCGGCACAGCTCCGGCGACAGCACTTGCATGTAGCGGGCAAGCACCACCAGTTCGGCGCCGGTGTCTTCGATCACCTTCATCACCCTGGCTTCCTGGGCCGGTTTGTCATTGGGGTCGAGGGGAAAATGGTAGTAGGGAATGTCGTGCCAGCGCGCCAGTGGCTCAAGGTCCGGGTGATTGGAGACCACGGCGACCACGTCCATGGACAGCTGATTGATGCGCTGTCGGTAGAGCAGATCGTTAAGGCAGTGGTCGGCCTTGGACACCATGATCACCACCTTCGGGCGATAGTTCGGGGCGGTGAGCTCGAAGATCATGCCGAAGGATTCGCCGCGCTCGGCGAGGCCTGCACGGAAAGACGCTTCGTCAAACCCGTCCGGTTGACGGAATTCGACGCGAATGAAGAATCGGCTGGACAGCCGGTCATCGAACGAATGGTGCTCGGTGACGTAACAGCCCTGCTCGAAGAGATAACGCGTCACCGCGTCCACCGTGCCCAGCACGCTGGGGCAGTCGGCGGTCAGAATCCAGGTATCGGGGGCGCGGCTCATAGGTATTCCTTGATCGTGTGGTCAATCCGGGATCAGGCAGCGACGCTCAAACCATACTCCGCACTCGCATCCTGCAGCCACATCCACCAGTAATCGGCGAAGCTTCGGCGGATGACCAGTTCCCAGGCCTCTTCGCCGGTACGGCGGATCACCAGTTGCGATTTGGCGAATACCGTGCCGATGGCCTTGCCGACCGGGAAATTGTTCGGGTGTACGTCGTAGCTGGTGGATTTCATCAGCACTTCGCGGACCTTCGGGCCGGTCAGTTCCAGCAGCGATTGCCCGCCGCTGACGTTGACGACAGCGATGTGTAAACCGGCGAGCGCTTCGCGCAGCGTCTGCTCGACGGCGAACTCTTCACCGGTCGGGACGATCAGCAGCCACTCATCCGGGCCAAGCCACTGGATCGAGCTATCGCCGCTTGAGACCAGCGCCAGCGCGCCCGGCAGTTCCATGCCCAGCGCCTTGTGCACGCCGGCCGCGAACGCCGGATCGTGCCCATTGCCACGAATGGTCAGATGGCCGAGCAGTTTTTTCTCCCGCAGCACGACGCCCGGATTGCTGCGGCCTTTGCCGATCAGGCTCTGCAGGTCAGCATGAAACAGCGGCGACTCGGCTTTGGCGTCGGTCGCTGGCCGCTGTTGGTAAACGTTGGCTGTGGTCATAGAGCACCTGTGTTGAATTCTGTTGTTTCAGTGAACACGTTCCCGTAGGAGTGAGCTTGCTCGCGATCGCGGTGTGTCAGTCACCAGATGTATGCCTGATCTCACGCCATCGCGAGCAAGCTCACTCCCACAGGGATGTAAGCAAGCCAAGACTTACTCCACGTTCTGCTGATCACCCTTCGGATCAAAGAACACCGAGGACACGATCTCCGCCTCGATCACCGAGCCATCCGCCAGTGGCGCAAACACCCGCTCGCCCATGCGCTTCAGCCCGCCCTTCACCACACCCATGGCAAACGAGTAACCCAGCGAGTTCGCCGCATAACTCGACGTCACGTGGCCCACCATCTTCATCGGAATCGACTGCTTCGGATCGAACACCAGTTGCGCGCCTTCCGGCAGCCACTGAGTCGGATCAACCGGCTTCAGACCGACAAGTTGCTTGCGATCTTCCCGCACGCAGTCCTCTCGATTCATGCCGCGCTGGCCAATCCACGAGAACGGCTTGGTGCGGCCGACACACCAGCCCATATTCAAATCGTCCGGGGTCATCGAACCGTCGGTGTCCTGGCCGACGATGATGAAGCCCTTTTCGGCGCGCAGGACGTGCATGGTTTCAGTGCCGTACGGGGTCAGGTTGTACTGTTTGCCGGCTTCGGCGATTTTTTCCAGAACGCCCATGGCGTAGTCGGCCTGGATGTTCACTTCGTAGGAAAGCTCACCGGTAAACGAAATCCGGAACACTCGCGCCGGCACACCGGCCACCAGCCCCTCTTTCCAGGTCATGAACGGAAACGCTTCACGGCCCAGGTCGATGTCGGTCACTTCGCTGAGCAGCTTGCGGCTGTTCGGCCCGGACAGGGTCAGGGTCGCGTAGTGATCGGTGACGGAGGTGAAGTACACCTTCAGGTCCGGCCATTCAGTCTGTTGATAGATTTCCAGCCACTGCAGCACGCGTGCGGCGCCACCGGTCGTGGTGGTCATGATGAAGTGGTTATCGGCGATGCAGGCGGTCACGCCATCGTCGAAGACCATGCCGTCTTCCTTGCACATCAGGCCGTAACGGGCCTTGCCCACGTCCAGTTTGGTCCAGGCGTTGGTGTAGATCCGGTTCAGAAATTCCCGCGCATCCGGGCCTTGAATGTCGATCTTGCCCAGTGTCGATGCGTCCAGCAGACCGACGCTGTCGCGCACAGCCTTGCATTCGCGGCGCACGGCGGCGTGGATGTCTTCACCGGCTTTCGGGAAATACCACGGACGTTTCCACTGACCGACGTCTTCGAATTCAGCGCCGTTCTTGACGTGCCAGGCGTGCAGCGCGGTGAAGCGCACAGGCTCGAAGACGTGACCGCAGTGACGGCCTGCGATGGCGCCGAAGGTCACCGGCGTGTAGTTCGGGCGGAACATGGTGGTGCCCATTTCCGGGATCGACACGTTCAGCGAACGGGCGGCAATCGCCAGGCCGTTGACGTTGCCGAGCTTGCCCTGGTCGGTACCGAAACCCAGCGCGGTGTAGCGTTTGACGTGCTCGACGGACTCGAAACCCTCGCGGGTCGCCAGCTCGATGGCCGCTGCAGTGACGTCATTCTGCAGGTCGACGAATTGCTTCGGCGCCCGCGCAGTGCCCTTTTCGTGCGGTACCTGAAACAGCGCCAGTGTCGGCTCTTCCACGCGGCTCAACGCTTTGGGCAGTACGCCTTCGACCGGTTTGAAACCGGCCTCACTGGCGGCTCGAACACCGCCTTCAAAGCCATCGGCCAGTGAGTCGCCGAGGGCGTAGACGCCGTTCACACCGCCGACGCAGACACGTTTCTGCGGCGCTTCGCCCGGCACGAAACCGAGGATGTCCTCGCGCCAGACCGGCTTGCCACCGAGGTGCGAAGCCAGGTGAACGATCGGGCTGTAACCCCCGGAGCTGGCCACCAGATCGCAGTCGAGCCATTCACCAGGGCTGGCCACTTTGTGGGCTTTGACATCGATGGCAGCCACGCGGGCGGCACTGACGCGCTTGCTGCCACGGGCTTCCACCACGGCGCTGCCGGTCAGGATCCGAATGCCTTTGGCGCGGGCCTCTTCCACCAACGCACCGCGCGGGTTGTGACGCGCATCGGCGACGGCCACCACGTGCAGGCCAGCGTCGAGCCAGTCCAGCGCCACGCGATAGGCGTAATCGTTGTTGGTCGACAGCACCAGTTTCTTGCCCGGCGCCACGCCATAACGGCGCACGTAAGTAGAAACGGCGCCAGCCAGCATGTTGCCCGGTACGTCGTTGTTGCCGTAAACCAGTGGACGCTCGTGGGTGCCGGTCGCCAGCACCACGCGCTGGGCGCGAACCCGGTGCATACGCTGACGTACCTGGCCGATTGGCGCGCGGTCGCCGAGGTGATCAGTCAGCCGCTCGTGAATGGTCAGGAAATTGTGATCGTGATAGCCGTTCACCGTGGCGCGCGGCAGCAGGGTGACGTTGGGCAGGCCTTTGAGTTCGGCCACCACCATCGCTACCCATTCCGCTGCCGGTTTGCCGTCCAGACTTTCGCGGCTGTCCAACAGGCTGCCGCCGAATTCTTCCTGCTCGTCCGCCAGGATGACCCGAGCACCGCTGCGCGCAGCCGCCAGTGCAGCGGCCAGACCTGCAGGGCCGGCGCCGACTACCAGCACGTCGCAGTGCTGGTTCATGTTGTCGTAGGTGTCCGGATCGAGCTCAGTCGGCGAACGCCCCAGGCCCGCCGCTTTGCGGATGTACTTCTCGTAGGTCATCCAGAACGACTGCGGGTACATGAAGGTTTTGTAGTAGAAACCCGGCGGCATCAGCTTGCCGCCGACCTTGCCGAGAATGCCCATCATGTCGGTGTTCACGCTCGGCCAGCCGTTGGTGCTGGTCGCGACAAGGCCCGAGTAAAGCGCCTGTTGCGTGGCGCGCACGTTGGGAATCTGCGTGGCTTCGGTGGCGCCGATCTGCAGCACCGCGTTCGGCTCTTCGGAACCTGCCGCAAAGATGCCGCGGGGCCGCGAGTACTTGAAGCTGCGGCCGATGATGTCGACACCGTTGGCCAGCAAGGCGGCGGCCAGGGTATCGCCTTCAAAGCCCTGGTAGGTCTGGCCGTTGAAGTTGAAATTCAGGACTTTGCTGCGATCGATGCGGCCGCCGTTGGGCAGGCGATTGGACTGGCTCATAGCTGATCCCCCTTTCTGATCGCAGGCGCAGGGTTGACGAACTGAGGCTGCGTGCCGATCGGATAGGTTTCGAGAATTTCGTAGGTCACGGTGTCACGCGTGGTGTTGAAGTACTGCCGGCAGCCCGCTGCGTGAATCCACAACTCGTGGTGCAGGCCGCGCGGGTTGTCGCGGAAGAACATGTAATCGCCCCACTCTTCGTCGGTGCAGGCCACTGGGTCCAGCGGACGCGGGATATGGGCCTGACCGGAGACGTGGAATTCCTCTTCGGAGCGCAGTTCGCCACAGTGAGGACAGAAGATGTGCAACATGGGAAAGTCCTCTGTTAGTGGGCTACGGCTGCAGCGCCGTGTTCATCGATCAATGCGCCGTTGTGGAACCGGTCGATTGAGAAGGATTTGGCCAGCGGGTGCATTTCGCCTTTCGCCAGGCTTGCAGCAAACACGTTGCCCGAGCCCGGCGTCGCCTTGAAGCCACCGGTGCCCCAACCGCAGTTGAAGAACATGTTCGGCACAGGCGTCTTGGAAATAATCGGGCAGGCGTCCGGCGTGGTGTCGACGATGCCGCCCCACTGGCGGTTCATGCGCACCCGCGACAGCACCGGGAACATCTCGACGATGGCCTGAATGGTGTGCTCGATCACCGGGTACGAGCCGCGCTGGCCGTAGCCGATCCAGCTGTCAATACCGGCACCGATCACCAGATCGCCCTTGTCGGACTGGCTGATATAACCGTGTACGGCGTTGGACATGATCACGCTGTCGATGATGGGTTTGATCGGCTCCGATACGAGCGCTTGCAGCGGATGGGATTCCACCGGCAGACGGAAACCGGCGAGCTTGGCCATGTGGCCGGAATTGCCGGCCGTCACCACGCCGACGCGCTTGGCGCCGATGAAGCCCTTGTTGGTTTCAACGCCGATGCACACGCCGTTTTCTTTGCGGAAGCCGGTCACTTCGGTCTGTTGAATCAGGTCCACGCCCAACGCATCGGCGGCACGGGCATAGCCCCAGGCCACGGCGTCATGACGCGCCACACCGCCGCGACGTTGCACGGTGGCGCCGATGATCGGGTAGCGGGTGTTTTTCGAGCAGTCGAGGTACGGAATTTCTTCAGCCACTTGCTTGCCGTTGAGCAGCTCGCCATCGACGCCGTTCAAGCGGTTGGCGCTGACGCGGCGCTCGGAATCACGCATGTCCTGCAGGGTGTGGCACAGGTTGTACACGCCGCGCTGGGAGAACATGACGTTGTAGTTGATGTCCTGGGACAGACCTTCCCACAGTTTCATCGCGTGTTCGTACAAGTGCGCGGATTCGTCCCACAGGTAGTTGGAACGCACGATGGTGGTGTTGCGCGCGGTGTTACCGCCGCCCAACCAGCCTTTTTCGACCACAGCCACGTTGGTGATGCCGTGCTCTTTGGCCAGGTAATAGGCCGTTGCCAGACCATGGCCGCCGCCGCCCACAATCACGACGTCGTAGACCTTTTTCGGGGTCGGCGTGCGCCACATGCGCTGCCAGTTTTCGTGGTGGCTGAGGGAGTGTTTGAAGAGGCCGAAGCCCGAGTAATGCTGCATGGTGCGACTCCTGACTCAGCGGTAAACCGGGAAATCGGCGCACAGCGCGGAGACCTGCTCGGCAACGTTGGCCTCGACATCGGCGTCGCCGAGGTTGTCGAGGATGTCGCAGATCCAGCCGGCCAGCGTGATGCACTGGGTAACTTTGAAACCGCGCGTGGTCACGGCGGGGGTGCCGATGCGCAGGCCCGACGTCACGAACGGCGATTGCGGATCGTTCGGCACGGCGTTCTTGTTGACGGTGATGTGCGAGCGACCCAATGCCGCGTCAGCGTCCTTCCCGGTCAGGCCCTGACGGATCAGGCTGACGAGGAACAGGTGGTTATCGGTCCCGCCCGAAACGACGTCGTAACCGCGATCAATGAACACCTGCGCCATGGCCTGGGCGTTGTCGATCACTTGCTGTTGATAGGCTTTGAAACCCGGCTCCATGGCTTCTTTGAAGCAGACGGCTTTGCCGGCAATCACGTGCATCAATGGGCCACCCTGTGCGCCCGGGAACACGGCGGAATTAAGCTTCTTCTCGATCTCTTCGTTGGCTTTGGCCAGGATCAAACCGCCACGTGGACCGCGCAGGGTTTTGTGGGTGGTGGTGGTGACCACATCGGCGTACGGCAGCGGGTTCGGATACAAACCGGCAGCGACCAGACCGGCGACGTGGGCCATGTCGACGAACAGCAGCGCGCCCACTTTGTCGGCGATCTGACGGAAGCGCGGGAAATCCAGGGTTTTGGAGTAGGCCGAGAAACCGGCAACGATCATCTTCGGTTTGTGCTCGACGGCCAGTCGCTCGACTTCGTCGTAATCGATCAGGCCGGTGGCAACGTCGATGCCGTATTGAACGGCGTTGTACAGCTTGCCCGAGGACGACACTTTGGCGCCGTGGGTCAGGTGACCGCCATGGGCCAGACTCATGCCCAGCAAGGTGTCACCCGCTTGCAGCAGCGCCAGGTAAACCGCGCTGTTGGCCGACGAACCGGAATGCGGCTGGACGTTGGCGTAATCGGCGCCGAACAGGAGCTTGGCGCGATCGATCGCCAGTTGCTCGACCTTATCGACGTGCTCGCAGCCGCCGTAATAACGTTTGCCGGGATAACCCTCGGCGTATTTGTTGGTCAGGCCGCTGCCCTGAGCCTGCATCACGCGCTTGCTGGTGTAGTTCTCCGAGGCGATCAGCTCGATGTGGTCTTCCTGACGCTGCTCCTCGGCACTGATCGCGGCCAACAGTGCATCGTCATACCCCTGAATCTGGTCTTGCTTGCTGAACATCGCGGTTCTCCCAGCGGCGGCGCGGCGCCTGAATGATCGACAGGGCCTTGAGCTGCCCTTTGGCCACGATGGTATGGCTGACGCTGACAGCCCAGATGCCTACGCACGCCACACAAAGGCGCGTTTACGACATGGGTCAACGGGGAGCGAGATTTGCGCGGTTCTGCGCGCAGCAGACTGCCGGTCCTGAGCATGCCGCGAATCCTCGGCACGCCACAACGCCTCAGACCAATGGGCGCGGGGACTGTCAAAACTGACAGTATTCAAATAGCGATGACGGGCTTACTTTTGGGCCAACGGAATGCCAGCTACTCAATCAAGGGAATGATCATGGGCACAATCGCAAGGTCGCATACGCTAACTCCCCAGCTGTGGAAAAGCCTGAGGGGGAAACACGTCAGTCGGCAGGGGCCTGCTACCGAGCCGCTGCTCTTTCTGACTCAAGGCGTGTTTCATACGGTGGATATAGAAGGCTCGGTCAAGCTGAGGATTATTCGGGAACTGAACTCAACTGAGGCGCTGATTGCCGTCTACGTCGAGGATTCGGACGAAGTTCTTTCGGCCACAGTCGCAGTGGGCGATGCCAGGCTTTATGCGACCCCCCAAGACATCGTTCATCAGGACGGCGGCTACTATTCGGTCATTCTCAAGATCATTTCCTATCCGGACGCAGAAGTGGTCGCCGATATCTACTTATGGGAACTACCACCCATCGCGGCACCGCTGTCCGTCGAATCCGACCTTGCGCTGTATCTTCCAAAAAGCTCGACTTTTTACGTAAGTCCCTCTGAAGAAGACATTGTGATGGACAGAACGTTGAGACTGTCTGCAGACCGCCAAGTATCGGTGAACATCCGTACTGTTGAGGGACGTAGTTACTCGAAAACAGTCACGGAAGCCGAAGCAACTCGATGTGCCGCGCCCGGTGATTATTACGTGGAGAGCGGTTCCAATGAGTTGTCGGTCGTATACGGCATAACCACTCGTCCCGAATCAGCCTCATCGCCGATCCTCAAGCATATGTCGCTGCCGGATGCGCCGAGGTCCCGTCATGAGCTCGGCAAATAAGTAACGATATTCAGTGTTTTGCGCAGTGAGCCCGTCCAGTCCGAAGCAGGTAGACCGAGTGTCGCAATCGGACCGTTTTGGCAACGCTCGACAATACATCTGGAGCATCGCAAATCCACTCTCTTTTACGAACCACGGCGGCATCACCTGTCATTTCTGACAGTAGACGTGCATGGCGCATGAGCCTAAATTGAAAGTGCAGTTGATTTGGGATAAGTGGCTTCAGCCCTGAGCATTACTACTTGACGATCCCAGCAAGCCTGAACCCCAAACTTCAGAGTTATTGAGCGCATGTAAACCTAATACTCATCCAAGCTAAAAAGGACTGACGACATGACTGACACAAATAACGTTGAAAAACAGTATATAAAGCTAACAGCGGGACCCATTCCAATCAATGAAGCAATGTTCTATGTTTATCCCGGTGACTGGTACCGCTGGATACCCTCTGGAGGCGATCAAGTGGTCTTATACAGAGTGTTCGACTACGACACGGATATGCAGGAAGTCGCTGTAGGATTCTACGCCACCACACCCGGAGGCCAGGAAAAGATAACCAAAAAAACAGATCCAGCGCTGGATCTCATCACCAACGGTTATTACTTTAAGGTTCAGGCCAACGACTACATTCGCATTGACTTTTTGAACACGTTCAAAGTCTTCAATAAAAATGTTGTTTTTGATGAGCTCGCAGACGAGGCAACGGTTGAGCTTCTGGTTGAGGCCGTGGAGGATCAGAACAAACCGCGAGTGTCATTTCGTCCGCCCTCACAGGATCGACGAGTCACCGATGAATTGTAAACGCTTGCAAAACCTAAGCTCTCCCCTGCTACTGCAAGGGAGAGTTTGATAATTGAATCAGAGTAACTTCGCAGGCAGCAGTCCATCCGCCCTGAACATCCCGCGAATACCGCGTATAGCCTGACGGATACGGTCCTGATTCTCGATAAGCGCAAAGCGCACATGGTCGTCGCCATATTCACCAAAACCGACGCCAGGCGACACGCAGACTTTGGCTTCGGCCAGCAGTTTCTTCGCGAACTCAAGTGACCCCAGGTGCGCATAAGCCTCGGGAATCTTGGCCCAGACGTACATCGACGCTTTCGGGTTTTCGACCATCCAGCCCAGTTCGTGCAGGCCTTTGACCAGCACGTTACGACGCTGGCGGTACTGCTCGGCGATGTCGAGCACGCACTGTTGATCGCCTTCCAGCGCAGCGATGGCGGCGACTTGCAGCGGCGTGAACGTGCCGTAGTCGTGGTAGCTCTTGATCCGCGCCAGGGCGTTGACCAGCTCGGGGTTGCCGACCATAAAGCCGATCCGCCAGCCGGCCATGTTGTAGCTCTTGGACAGGGTGAAAAACTCCACCGCAATGTCCTTGGCGCCTGGGACCTGCATGATCGACGGGGCTTTCCAGCCGTCGTACACGATATCGGCGTAGGCCAGGTCGTGAACCACCAGCACGTCGTACTGTTTGGCAAGGGCAACGACGCGCTCGAAAAAATCCAGCTCGACGCATTGAGCGGTCGGGTTGGACGGGAAACCCAGAATCATCATCTTCGGTTTGGGGATCGAGCCGCGAATGGCTTTCTCCAGCTCGGCGAAGAAGTCCACGCCCGGCACCAGTGGCACGGAGCGCACCTGGGCGCCGGCGATCACGGCACCGTAGATGTGAATCGGGTAACTGGGGTTCGGCACCAGGACGGTGTCGCCCTGATCCAGCGTGGCGAGCATCAAGTGCGCCAGGCCTTCCTTGGAGCCGATGGTGACGATGGCTTCATCTTCTGGGTCGATGTCGACGTCGTAGCGTTTTTTATACCAGCTGGAAATCGCCCGACGCAGGCGCGGGATGCCACGCGAAGTCGAGTAGCCGTGAGTGTCTTCACGTTGGGCGACGGTGACCAGTTTCTCGACAATGTGCGGCGGCGTTGCCCCGTCGGGGTTGCCCATGCTCAGGTCGATGATGTCCTCACCACGACGACGCGCAGCCATTTTCAGCTCGGCGGTGATGTTGAACACGTAAGGGGGGAGTCGATCGATGCGCGCAAAGCGGCGCAGCGAACCTTGGTCTGCCATGGAAACCTCTGAAGACGTAAGCGCCCGGAACCGTCCGAGCGACGCTGGCCACTGCGGTGGCCTGAGGCGGAAGATACGGGCGGTGACGGCGGTTTGTCTAGAGCGACACCGAGAAACTGATGGTGCTCACACGGGCCTCTTCCCGGCTGAAGCCGGTCCGACTAATACACCGAGTTCGACAGTAGGACCGGCTTTAGCCGGGAAGGCGTCGGAGGTCAGGACATAAAGCCCAGGGCGCACACGCTGCGTAAATGTCCTCCAAACCATTGTCATCCGATGATCTGCCGCAGCCCGAAGAGCAGCAAAAAATGCACCGGATAAATCGGGTACGCCCACCGCCGCATCGGCCACATCCCGAATGTCGGGCGCCCGCGAACAATCGCTAACCCCAACAGCGGTGCCAGCAGACAGGCCGTCAAGGCGCCGATGGAAATCGGGTCGCCCCACAGCATGCCATCGATGATTTTCGGCCACTCGTTGCTCAACAAGCAGACAATCCCCGGCACAATCGCCAGCCATAACGAGGTCCGCAACACGAGCACAAACGCCAGCGGCAGCAACACCCCATACATGCCGAACATCAACTGCGGTCCAAACAGCACACCGATAACCAGGGCAGCGATCCCCAGCAGCCGCGCCGGCCATGACCGACTCATCCCGCCCTGTGCAACCAGCAAACCCAGCGCCAGCGTCGGCAATACATTGAGCGTCGTGACCTCACCCGCCATGTAAATCCGATAGGGCAGCTCCGCGATCACAGAAAACACGGCCAGCCAGGCCAAATATTTCCACTTGATCGACGAGTCCACTTCGCGCCGGCCAGTGCGCACGACGTTCACCGCGATCGCCAGGCAGAACCAAGGGAATGCCAGGCGCCCCGGTACGTACAGCCAATTGGCGTGCCAGCCGACATAGCGCAGGTGGTCCATCACCATGCTCAGCATCGCCAGCCACTTGAGCAGGTCCAGCGCGCGATCACGCGCGGGTAAGGTCACTGATTTCGTTTCGGTCATATTGCTTCGCTGCCTGGCTGAATTTTCCGACGCAAGAATGCATGACCAAACCGATCAACTTTGGTTACAGTCGCAGGCTTCGATTACAGGGAACCGGCCATGTCAGACCAAAGCCAGCAGTTTGCCAGCGACAACTATTCGGGAATCTGCCCGGAGGCGTGGGCGGCCATGGATCAAGCCAACCACGGGCACCAGCGTGCCTATGGCGACGACCAGTGGACAGCGCGCGCGGCCGATCAATTCCGTCAGTTGTTCGAAACAGACTGCGAGGTGTTCTTCGCCTTCAACGGCACAGCGGCCAACTCCCTGGCGCTGTCATCCCTCTGCCAGAGTTACCACAGCGTCATTTGCTCGGAAACCGCCCACGTCGAAACCGACGAATGCGGCGCGCCGGAGTTCTTCTCCAACGGCTCCAAACTGCTGACCGCATGCAGCGAGAACGGCAAGCTGACACCCGCGTCCATTCGTGAAGTCGCGCTCAAACGCGCCGACATCCATTATCCGAAACCCCGAGTGGTCACGCTGACCCAAGCCACGGAAGTGGGCAGCGTGTATCAGCCGCAAGAGCTCAAGGCCATCAGCGAGACCTGCAAGGAGCTGGGCCTGAACCTGCACATGGACGGCGCCCGCTTCGCCAATGCCTGCGCATTCCTGGGTTGCTCGCCTGCGGAGCTGACCTGGAAAGCCGGCGTTGATGTGCTGTGCTTCGGCGGCACCAAAAACGGCATGGCAGTGGGCGAGGCGATCCTGTTCTTCAATCACAAGCTCGCCGAAGACTTCGACTACCGCTGCAAACAGGCCGGGCAACTCGCCTCGAAGATGCGTTTTCTGTCGGCACCGTGGGTAGGTTTGCTGGAAAACGACGCCTGGCTCAAGCACGCACGCCACGCGAATAGCTGCGCGCAGTTGCTGGCGGATCTGGTCAAGGATATTCCCGGGGTGGAATTGATGTTCCCCGTGCAGGCCAACGGCGTTTTCCTGCAATTATCGGAAGCGGCCATTGCTGCGCTGACCGCACGAGGCTGGCGCTTCTACACCTTCATCGGCGTCGGTGGCGCGCGCTTCATGTGTTCGTGGGACACCGAAGAAGCCCGCGTAAGGGAGCTGGCAGCGGATATCCGGCTGGTGATGGGAAGCTGAAAACAGCTGGCCCGTCACCGGCAGGTTGCAGCCCATCAGCAGTCAGCGGATGGGCTGCACCGGAGCCTCACCCCTGAGCAATCACCTTCTCGATCACCTCGACCGTCGCGCTGACCTTGTCTTCATAACGGCTCAGCGCTTCGGCGTGTTGTTGCT
This sequence comes from Pseudomonas sp. AK106, assembly GCF_053903055.1. Taxonomy (NCBI): domain Bacteria; kingdom Pseudomonadati; phylum Pseudomonadota; class Gammaproteobacteria; order Pseudomonadales; family Pseudomonadaceae; genus Pseudomonas; species Pseudomonas sp. AK106. The sequence goes on along the minus strand of NZ_CP096426.1, from coordinate 359,151 downwards.
TGAGTTCGATCTGCTTTGAACACAGGTTCAACGCCGCCAGCACCAGCAAGCGGTCGCCGATCAGCGTCGGGTAACTGCGCTTGGTTTCGAACAGTGCTGATTTCAGCATCGACACAGCGTCCATCAAAGTCTGCTCTTGGCCGGCAGGTGCCTTGATCGTGTAGTCGTTGCCAAGGATGGAAATAACCTTGGCGCCGTCCTGATCGGTGATCATGCGTCAACCGCGCTGACGCTGGTGGCGCGATCGACCAACGCCTGAATACGCGCAGCCGTTGCACCCTGTTTCTCTTCCTGCTCCATCAGGCTCAACTGCAGACTGTCGTTGTCATCCCTGGCTTGTTTCAACTCTTCGGCGAGTTGTGCGTTCGTGTTCTGCAGCTCCTGATTGTGCTGTACCAGGTCACTGACGAGCTTTTCCAACTGGCTTAGGGATGCTTCCAACATTTTGATATCTCAGGCAAATTTCAAAGGGCGCGTACGATAAAGAAAAGTCACTTTAGCTACCAGTGAAATCAGGGCATTCATGCCACTACACCGACCAACAAGCATCTCTACAACTCTATTCCGCAAACGCATAGCGGCCCTGATTGACTCCATTTTTGCGATCTTGTTCCTGCTGCTCGTCAGGTCATCGACTGCGACATAACCGCGCAGCGCAGAGCAACGGGATCAAGTCCCCGTAAAGACGACCGATAAACCGTGCATCTCTGTCCCTTCTCACTTTCGCCTCGCATGGATCGCGGCCTCTCTGGAACCGTAATGTCCCTACGTAATTTGAATATAGCGCCCCGCGCTTTTCTCGGATTTGCCGTCATCGGCCTCCTGATGCTGATTCTGGGCGTGTTCGCTCTCTCGCAAATGAACAAAATCAACAACGCCAACGTCGCCATGGCCACCAAAAGCATGCCGAGCATCAAGGCGCTGGATAAATTGACCGAAGGCAGCATCCGCCTGCGTGTTCTGTCCTATCGCCTAATGCTGAACCGCGACCCCGACACGCTGCAGAAAACCACTGAATTGTTTGCCATGCGCAACAAGCAGATCGACGACGCCCGGACAATCTACGCCAAGATGATTTCCGCGCCCGAAGAGCAGTCGGCCTACGACCAGTACGTCAAGTTGCTCAACGACTACCGCCAGCTTGAAAGCCGTATGAAGACGCTGAGTCAGGCCAACGACATGACCGAGCTGACCCGTTTGCTCAGCGCCGATCTGCAGACCAACTCAGACCAGATGAACGTGGTGCTCGCCAAGCTGATTGAGATGAATACCCAACAGGTCAATGAAGCCAGTGCGACGGCCACTCAACAGTATTCGAGCGCGTTCACGATGGTCGTCACGCTACTGATCATTGCCACTGTGCTGACCGTGTTGTTCGCCTGGTTGCTCACCAACAGCATCACCCGACCTATCGCTTCGGCACTGAACGCCGCTGAAGACATTGCCGAAGGCGATCTGACGCGCACCATCAACGTGGACGGAACCGACGAAGCAGGCCGTTTGCTGGCCGCGATGCTGAAGATGCAGTCCAAGCTGCGCGACACCCTGCAGCGTATTTCCGGTTCGGCAACCCAGCTCGCTTCGGCCGCCGAAGAGCTGAACGCTGTCACCGACGAAAGCGCGCTCGGCCTCTCCAAGCAAAACGACGAAATCGAACAGGCCGCCACTGCGGTCAACCAAATGACCAGCGCCGTGGAAGAAGTCGCACGCAACGCTGTGAGCACCTCGGAAGCGTCGAAGAACGCTACGACGTCCGCCAGCGATGGCCGTGATCTGGTGCAGGAAACCGTCACCGCCATCGAACGCATGAGCACTGATGTGCAGAGCACCTCCACGTTGATCGGTAACCTGGCGGACGAATCCCGTGACATCGGCAAAGTGCTGGATGTGATCCGCGGTCTGGCGGACCAGACCAACCTGTTGGCCCTCAATGCCGCCATCGAAGCGGCCCGTGCGGGTGAAGCGGGTCGCGGGTTTGCGGTAGTGGCCGATGAAGTCCGCGCCCTCGCCCACCGCACTCAGCAGTCGACCAGCGAAATCGAGCGCATGATCGGCAGCATCCAGGGCGGTACCGAGCAGGCTGTGAACTCCATGCGCAGCAGCACTGAACGCGCCGAGTCCACCCTGAACATCGCCAAAGGCGCAGGCCTTGCGCTGGACACTATCAACAGCGCCGTTGTGGAAATCAATGAACGCAACCTGGTGATCGCCAGCGCGGCGGAAGAGCAGGCCCAGGTCGCTCGGGAAGTGGACCGCAACCTGGTCAACATCCGCGACCTGTCGACTCAATCTGCTACAGGTGCCAACCAGACCAGCGCAGCGAGCAACGAGCTGTCGCGCCTGGCCGTGGATTTGAACGGGATGGTTGCGCGCTTCAAGGTTTAACCGACGTTAAAGCGCCGACTCCACACCGAGTCGGCTCTTTAGGCCGCGGAGAGCGTTTGAGGACGGCGTCAGGCCTCAATACTCAATCCGGACATCCCCCTTCGGCACGCTGCAGCACGCCAGGATGTAGCCTTCGTCCACGTCGTCATCGGTGATGCCGCCGTTGTGTTCCATCTCGACCTCCCCGCTTAGCTTCATCACCTTGCACGTACCGCAGATGCCCATGCCGCATGCCTTGGGAATCATCAGGCCAAGCTTGGCAGCCGCCGCATGGACGGTTTCGCCCGGCGCGACGCGGATACTCTTGCCGGTGTCGGTGAATTCAACCTGATTCAATTCAGCGACATCCAGATCCGGCGCATCGGCGGCCTGTTCGGCATGCTCCACGGCGTCGGCGCGGGCTTCCGGTGGCGTCGCGCCAAAGGATTCTTCATGGTACTGCGCCATGTTGAAACCGTTGGCTTCAAGCAACCGCTTGACCGCACTCATGTACGGCGTCGGCCCGCAGCAGAACACCTCCCGCTCCATGAAATCCGGGGCCATCAGTTCGAGCATCTTCTGGTTCAGATAACCGCGATAACCTGCCCACGGCTCACCCAACCCGTGCTTTTCACAGACGATGTGCAGGGCGAAATTATTGATTCGCGACGCCATCTGCTCCAACTCGCGGTGGTAGATGATGTCTTTTGGCGAGCGCGAACTGTGCACGAAGACCATGTCGACGTTGGCGTTGGTGTCGTAGTACCAGCGTGCCATGGACATGACCGGCGTGATGCCGACGCCGCCGCTGAGGTAGAGGATTTTCGGATTCGGAAAGTCGATGGCGTTGAACAGCCCCACCGGCCCGTGCACCGCCAGCTCCTGGCCTTCGTGCAGCGTGTCGTGCAGCCAGTTTGACACCTTGCCGCCGGGCACACGCTTGATGGTGATAGAAAAGCTATAGGGCACCGAAGGCGAACTGGAGATGGTGTAGGAGCGCATGATCGGCACGCCGTCGATTTCCAGCTCCAGGGTGACGAACTGACCGGGCTTGAAGAAGAACAGAATCGGCTGGTCGGCCATGAAGCAGAACGTGCGTACGTCCCAGGTTTCCTGGATCACTTTGACGACCCGCACCAGATGGCGGCCGTTGGCCCACGTCTGGGTGTTGACCGGGCTGAGGAAACTCTGGGACATACACACTCTCCACGGCCGACGGTCGGCCTCTCATGGTGGCGATTCTGCGTAACGCGCGAGCCGCCTATTTACCTATCAGCGACATTCACATACTTATGGCGACCAGCCCCGGTCTATAGGGGTCGGGCCGTCGGAAACGGATTCGGCCATGTCGCCCATGGATAAGGTTCAGGTCGCGCCCGGCTCCACACTCGCCATCAATTCATTACAGATTCTTTATCCATCGGCCTGGGCGTCAGAAATCACTGCCGCCTCGCGCGCTTCGCTACACACCCACCGTATCAGCCACATTCGTAGACTGCGCAAAGCGCGGCCTGAGGACTTGAAAGATGGACGTCACCGCAACTCTGAGCTTGGGCGATCCGCTGGAACCTGCGCGCAAGGCGACTGCCGAGATGCTGCACACCCGCGAGCGCACTTACTCGCTGCCGCAGCCTTTCTACAGCGATGAGCGGCTGTTTGAAATCGACATGCAGGAAATCTTTCAGAAAGAGTGGCTGATCGCAGGCATGAGCTGTGAAGTGCCGGCCAAAGGTAACTTCCTCACCCTGCAGATCGGCAAGAACCCGATCCTGGTCGTGCGCGGACCGGACGGCTCGATCAATGCGTTCCACAACGTCTGCCGCCACCGCGGTTCTCGCCTGTGCACCAAGGAAAAAGGCAAGGTCGCCAAGCTGGTTTGTCCATACCACCAGTGGACGTACGAACTCGACGGTCGCCTGCTGTACGCGGGCACCGAGATGGGTGCGGACTTCGACATGAAGGCGTTCGGCCTCAAGCCTGTGCACTGCAAAGTGGCGGGCGGTTACATTTTCATCAGCATGGCCAGCAACCCTCCCGCCATCGACGCGTTTCTGCAGACGCTGAATCACTACATGGAGCCGTACGATATGGAGAACACCAAGGTGGCGGTGCAAACCACCCTGGTCGAAAAAGCCAACTGGAAGCTGGTGCTGGAGAACAACCGCGAGTGCTACCACTGCAATGCGTCGCACCCCGAACTGCTAAACACCTTGCTGGAGTGGGACGACGTCACCGACCCGCGCGCCGACCAGGCCTTCAAGGACCACGTTGCAGCCTCCGCCGCCGCCTGGGAGGCCGAAAAAATCCCGTTCGCCCACGCCAGCTTTGGCCTGCGCAACCGCATCGTGCGCATGCCGCTGCTCAAAGGCACCGTCTCGATGACGATGGATGGCAAGCAAGGCAGCAAGAAACTGATGGGGCGCATCCAGAACCCGGACCTGGGCTCGATGCGCATCCTGCACCTTCCCCACTCGTGGAACCACTGCATGGGCGACCACGTGATTGTGTTCACCGTGTGGCCGGTCAGCGCACAGGAAACCCTGGTCACCACCAAGTGGCTCGTCCACAAGGATGCTGTCGAGGGCGTGGACTACGATGTCGCTCGCCTGCGTGAAGTCTGGGACGCCACCAACGACCAGGACCGCCGCCTGGCCGAAGAAAACCAGCGCGGGATTAACTCCGTCGCTTACCAGCCGGGGCCGTATTCGAAAACGTACGAGTTCGGCGTGGTGAACTTCATCGACTGGTACAGCGCCAAATTACTGGAAAACATGGGCGCCGAGCCTGCTTCATATTTGAAAGGTGTGGCGGTTAACCACGAGTAGGGAATTACCTGTCGGATTTGAACTGACACCTTCGCGGGCAACCGCGCTTCTACAGACATTCGTGCTGTAGAAGCGCGCTTGCCCGCGTTGCGTTTTCGGTGGGTGACGGGAATCGGTGTGAGGCTAGCCGTCTCCGCATGCAGTCCAGGCTGCTTTGATAGCTAGCCAAAAAAAAAATGATCATTTTTTGATCATATCGCTCAACCGACCGGATTCAGGGGTTAAACCCCGACCGCGAACATGTTATCCACAGAAGCGCCAACAGCCTATGTGTGTAAGTCTGCCGGCTGCTGTGGAAAAGCATTAAATGGGCTAAAGAACGATAGCAAGGGACCTAGAGCGGCGCTGGATGACCATCATTGGTTAAATATTGACCAAAACCCTACAAGCCAAGTACTGCAAGGGATTCAGTGGATCACGAACATGTTATCCACACCCCCGCTCACAGAGAATGTGGGTAAGAACAGGCTCCGCAGACTCCAGCTTGTGGAAAAATCCCTTAAGAATCCGTGAGATAGGCTGATCAAAAATTGACCACCCAGCTGTGAGCCATACTAAACAAGGCCTGTAGCAATGTCCGAACAGTTTATCCACAGGCGGATCAACAGCGATTGTGGGTAATGCAGTATTACTACAAACCGAATCAGACGCGTCTGACATTCACATCTTTCTCGGAGCGGTAGACTCCCGCCCATCATCGATTCGGAGTGGCTAAAAATGACGTCAAGAGTCCGGTTTTCTGAGCAGGTTGTTCAGCGGGCAAACGCTCAGCTCATACAACAACGCGGTCGGCCTACCAGCCTTCCTCGGGAGCTGCTGGGTATCGTGACCTACAGACCCAGAACGCTTCAGGAGATTAAAAGCGCATTCGCCTCCGCCTACGCAAAAATGCAGCGGACCTGATGACCATGGCGAGAGGAGGCTACAACTACATCTATAAGAAACTGGTCGCGGACGAGAGCGACATTCTGGGCAAGCTTGCTTACTCGAGCTACAAGCGGCAGAAAATCGAGTACATCCAAGCGTTCATGGCGAAGCACGGAGAGGATCCGAAAGACTCCGATCTAACGGCTTTCCATGACATCAGCAACGATGCTTCGCAGCTGGATGTTTACAGAAGCCAGGCCGCCCAGTTGGCAGTCAGCTTTCTGGAAACGTCGCTCGCCAATGAAGCAAAAGAGCTTGAGGAGCTTTATACGGCTAAGGCGAATTACGAGATTCGATCATTCAGACCTGGATTCTGGTCAGGTGTGTCTCAAAGCGTCGTTGGCTCAGGATGTTTCATCCTGTTGGTTGGGTGCTTGGTGTTCTTCACGTGGAGCCTCAAACAAGGACCTCGACAGGTCATAGAGCAGGTCTTCGACGTAGCGATCATTGATGCGCCATCTGTGGAGCAAGCAGTTGAAAGCCGGTTGCCCGAGCAATCACCTTCAAGCGAAGAAGGCGCCACTTAGGACGCCTTTTCCAATGCTGACAGTCCGGTTCAACGCACCACCCCCTCCTCCACCAGCAACTTCAAAATCGCAGCAGCCCCCTCCTGAGCAGTCACTCCCTTGAGAACCTGCCCACCGCCTCCGCTCGCTTTCGCCGTCGCCGCCTTCATTCGATCAGCGCCGCTCTTGGCTTTGATGACCTTCAAGCGCTTGGGCCGTGGCTTGGCAGGCGTCAGCTCAGCGTCGGTGAACACTTCGTCGATACCACTTCAATCTCTTCAACATCCAGCAAACCGCGCTGCGCCGGGCCGTAAGCGCTCTGACGAGGTTTCGGTGCAGAGTTATCCACAGTCGCCAGAAACGGCGATCAGACTCTGAACACCCAATCCAGCCCGGGTTACGGCTCCCAAAGCCGAGATCGCAGTGCCCACATGGGCGACGTAGCGCGCCTCTCTGACACCGGCGAGCGTCAACGAGACGCGACGATTGCGAGACTGAACCGGTCAATGTCATCCGTGCGGCCGCCAGAGCGGCCCCGACCGGCGGCCCAGCAACAGCGGCTGCTATGACGGTGGCGGCGATTGTGAAAGTGTGAAGGCCAATCGTCAGTAGAGGCTACAGCCATCAGGCGTCCGCCCAGGAGGATCAACGTGGTTGAACGGATCACCCAGGCAATAGGGGAGCTAGCTTTTCCCACAACGACATACCTAGCCATTGAAGCGCGAGCGGCTGACCTGCGCCGCATCCCTGAGTTGTGCGCCATAAGCCGTGTAGGCCGTATGCGTTGAATTAAACGGCTCGAATGCCGCCAGAACAGTGTTGTAGAGATCCGGGGTGACCAGCAGCGAACGATCAGAAGGCGCAACCACAGGCTGACTGACGTTCCAAAAAGGTCTGTGGATAAGCTTAACGCCGCCATTCGCTGTGCGTAGCTAGTAGACGTGATAGGTCAGCGACCTACCGGAGATTCGCGCTCCCCTACCACATCTTTTTCATTTTCCCGAGCTACCGAAATCAGCCGCTTTTTGGGAATGGAAGGCAATTTGGCAGGCTATCGAGCATCACATGGATTTAGGTTATCGGCTGCGGTGAGTCATCAAAAGCAAGAACATCAAGATTCGAGCGCGATGAAAACGTTGTATCAGTTTATTACGACTTTTTAGGGTGCAGCCCTTGGACGACTCTATCTCGGGCGTAACGTAGAGGAGATATCCGCTTTAGATCCCCTACAGATGACGGATTGAACACCAAATCCTGATAGCGGATTATGACCCCACTCTACCTTGAACACCTGAACATCAGCCCGGAGGCAGTATGGGGACCAGCGCTCAGCTTATATTTCAGGCAATATTTGCAACTGCATTTCTAAGCAATTTACATCAACTGCCCGATGCAAACTGGAGATCAACATTTTTAGTTGGTTTGCCTGCAACAATAACTGGATGCATCTTTATCAGATTATTCTTCATCTCAAATAAAAGAAATATCGAGAGCGTCATCGAAAAACCAAGTATGAAAACGATAACCGCAATTATCATCGGTCAAAAAAAGAGGAAAATATAACATGCGTGAATTACACATCTCAGATTTAAGGCTCATTTCCGGCGGTTCAACCGGTGACGCCCTTGCCGTAGGAGGCGCTCTAGGAGGGGGAGTAGGAATTTCTATAGGTATGAGTTCAGGAGCGAGCGGAACTGCAGTACTAGGCTTAGGGGGTATTGGCGCAGGAGTGGGTGCGGCGCTTGTGGGCGCAGGAGCCGTTGGCATTGGAATCGGAAATTTACTAAACGAACACACGCCCATCCAGCAAGTTATACAAGACTTGCTACCTGACCCCTCAGGACTTAGTTACTGCGGAGGAGGCTACTAAGCGATCGGCGGCTGAGCGATAAATGCCCAGCCGTTCATAAATAATAACGGATCATTAAGCGTAGAATAGTTAATCCTGTGCGCCTAACGTGGCAAATAACATATGTATGGAACCGAGCACCACCAAAACCGGGGAAAAAGCCACGCTACACCAATAAATTTTTTGTTTAGAGCCTGCTGCGTCGACGCTACGTTCTCGGATACTTCCGGAAGAACTTCAAAACATCAGGCTTCCATCTCAAGAAAATACATATCCCTACTGCTCATTTCAGCCGTATCCGTCGCGTTAACTTTCGGATATTACGGACATTACACTAGGAAAGTGACAATCAAAGGGATTCTTGCTCCTCAACAGAACACAGTTCACGCGGTGTCGCCTGCAAATGGTGTAATTCAAGAAGTTTTTGTACAAGAGGGCGACTTCGTAGCGCCAGGCCAACGTATTGCTAGGCTCTCGAGGGAAACATTTACCACCCATGGTCCCACGTTCGCGCTAACCGCAGATGAAATAAAAAAACAAATTCAGTTGATCGAAATTAAGAGAAAACTGATCAGGCTCAAGCACGATCTAGAGCTACAGGACCTATCAAGCACAGAGAGCCAGCTAAAAACACAGATTTTAATGCTAACGTCGGAAGTTGAATTTCAGCAGACCCTGGTCAAAGGCAGAAAACAAAATTTTCGGAAACACATGAAACTCACCTCCGAGGGTGCCGTCTCTCTTGTAGCAACAGAAAATACAAAAAAAGAGTACTTAGAAGCATCGATAGATCTACAAAGAACAAAACAGGCTCTAAAGAGCAAAGTTTCGGAGTACGAAGGTATCGGGTTAAAGAAACAGATTATGACAACTGCCGACGAGATTACTTTGGCGGGTTTTGATCACGAAATGATGCAACTCAACCAAGATCTTCTTAACAATGAAGCATCCAAAGCAATAGATGTCGTCGCTTCGATTGCAGGCACGATTTCGGCAATCAATACTTCCGTCGGTCAACATGTTTTGCTCGGTGCAACGCTGGCGAGTGCCTATCCCGCAGAGAGTTATTTGCAAGCGATTTTATACATCCCACCGGAGAGTGTCGGATTTGTAGAGCGGGGGCAAAACGCAAACGTCAGAGTTTCCGCTTTCCCATTTCAGAAATTTGGTGGAATCAAAGGTACGATTATTGCACTTTCTCAGACACCTTATCAAAGCGGGGAACTGCCAGCACAACTTACAGATGCAATCGACGTAAACCGCACATATTACAAGGCCATCATTAGCCTCAAAAATCAAAATATTAAAGGCGATGGACAGCAGAGGAAGCTTCTGCCCGGCTTGATAGTCGAAGCGGATCTTATGTTAGAGAGGCGAAGGCTTTACGAGTGGTTATTGTCACCCCTGTATGCATTTACAAAAAAAACATATTTGAGAGAAATCTAAATGCCGATTGAATTCAATATCACCCAACAAGATTTTAAATCGCAAATCCAAGGAACAAGGCCTTACTTGTTCAAAAATGCTCTTAAGGCCCACTCCATTAACTGGAAACTCGTTAATCAACTGATTAGCAGGCACGATCATACCTCTAGCAATTTTAAATTATTGAAAAACGGGTTGATACTCAAATACGACTATCTGGAACAGTATCAGGAGGTGTTCACGACAAAATACAGAGCGAATAAGCTTTACCCACCCTATGTAACGGACTACCTGAGTTGGTTACTGGAAGACCTCTCCGCGAAGTCGGAAATATTGCGAGCACCTATTGAACCAGAGGCGCCTGAGAGTAGCGTCTTTAAGAATATCGATAGCCTGCTAGGTACAGCTATACAAAACCCGGAAAATCAAAAAAGATTTTTTCAGTGGTTTAGTAGCCTGCAAAGGGTAGACTCCCCCTATGCCATTGAGTTATTTGGCAATGCGAATGCCACCTCAATCCCGCATAAAAGCAAGATTTTCATGAACGCAAATAACTGTCACATGTGGAATGGAAGTGAGATTATTGCGAACGGTACAAAAATAAAGTTAAACGGACTCAGCAAATCAATCATTCAGGTCATTACACAGCAGCAAGGCATTCAGATTGATGCTCTCGTTGCTCGTTTCCCAGACAGGCCACCGCACCAAATTGAAAGTTTTATTATAGAAATGACTCTTCAAGACGTACTGGCCATACATTTGCAGGCATGAAAAGCGTCCAATATATATGAAGCCAATTTATCAAGAAAGCATGACTGATTGTGGGCTGGCATGTTTGGCCATGATCGCCACTCATCATGGTTCAAATGTGACAGTGCGCCAACTATCCGAACGATGCGATGTCGAATCAACCGCAATAGCGGCACATGATCTCGTTCGGATCGCGGGGAGTCTTAGTCTGAATAGTCGCGTACTTAGACTTGAGCCTGAGGAACTACCCGAACTAAGCACACCGTGCATCCTACATTGGAAGATGAATCATTTTGTTGTTTTGGAATCTGTGAATGCAAATAAGATAGTTATTATTGACCCCGCTTTGGGTAGGCGAAGCATCACAGCTTCTGAGCTAGATAGATCTTTCACAGGTATTGCGCTAGAAATTACCCGTACGGAAAATTTTGCAGCAAAAAAAACACCACCTGCTATCTCGTTATCTGATCTGTCTCGTGGCCTCGCGACGGAGATAAAGTCTCTTGGTTATATAATAACGTTTGCCATCGCATTGGAAATATTAACACTGACGATGCCCTTTATATCCCAAGTGATCATTGATAGCGCAATCACTTCACAGGATAAGGATTTTTTGCTGGTCGCGGTACTTGGTGGTATGGTTTTAGTTTTATTTCAGTTTACGCTCGGCGTCATAGGGAACATTGCAAAACTGAGGCTAAGTCAACGCATTGGGCTCCGGTGGTCCTCCAACCTGTTTTTGCACTTGATGAAGTTACCCTGGGCTTATTTCCAGCACCGTCAGCTTGGTGAAATCAGCAGCAGGGTCTCGGCACTTAAACCCATCAAAGAATTCATCTTAGCCTCGATCACTAGGACGCCGATTGACGTTATAGTTTTGGTGTGCACTGGTTCGTTCATGGCCCTATACGACACAGCACTGCTGTGGATCGTCTTAATCGCAGGCTTATGCTACGGATTAACCCAAGCGATTTTCTATCCGTTTTTAAGAAATGCGACTGCAGAGAGGTTGATACTTTCCGCCAAGGAGCACGCGTATTTCCTGGAAAGTTTGAGAGCAGCATTAACCATAAAGATGTCTGGAAACGTTGAGCATCGTGCTAATCAATGGAGCAATATGATCGTTGATGTACAAAATAGAGACACTGCCACTCAGAAAATCCAGATATGGTCTTCGGGAATTAATACGCTGATTTTCGGTATAGAATCAATGAGCGTATTATTTGTCGGTGGCAACTCGATTATTAACTCCGAAATGAGTATTGGAATGCTTATCGCTTTTTTGGGCTTTAAAACCAACTTTACCAGCCGACTTTCAGGCATCATTGATACAGTAATTCAGTGGCATATGAACTCTGTTCAATGTGAACGACTTGCAGACGTAGTCTTACAAAAAACCGAGTCGCCTACATCAAACACAACCCAAACACAATCCTGCTTACAAATAGAACTTGTTAACGTTTCATTTAGGCATAGCACGGCATCTCCGTGGATAATAAAGGATGCAAGTTTAATCATCACTCCAGGCGAATTTTTGGCAATAGTCGGTCGTTCGGGTAGTGGTAAATCTACCTTAGCCAAACTGATCCTTGGATTATTAGAGCCTACGGAAGGTCACATTTTAGTTAATGGTATCCGTCTAGAGGAATTTGGATTTTCTAGCTTACGTACAATTACAGGCACAGTAATGCAAGAAGACCAAGTTTTGACTGGAACTATCGCTGAAAACATCACAAATTTCGAACTTGAGTCATGTATGACTCAAGTTCGAATCGCTGCCAAAACTGCAAATTTACATAACGTCATATGCAAATTCCCCATGGGCTATCACACCACTATTAGTAATGCATGCTCCACTCTATCTTCAGGACAGCGACAGCGTCTGTATCTAGCTCGGGCGATTTATAAAAACCCAAAGCTTCTGATATTGGATGAAGCAACTAATAATCTCGATCTGCATAGTGAGCAACACATAATTTCATCGCTGAAGGCGATGGATATTACTCTCATCACAATTGCCCACCGTATCGAAACGTTAGCATTAGCCTCAAGGATAATATCTATTGAGAATGGCAAAGTGGTTAGCAGGTCGGACAACTGATCCAAGAAATCCATCCCCGAATGTATATGTAAATAACGAATATCAGAGAAATGCAATTTTCTACGAGATCACTTGATTCATTCTGAAGATACCGGCACGCACCCTGTGTTTTTTTATAAAACGAAAATCAATATTAGATACAGGCCCTGCTTGCTGGCGGCGTTGCACAGTGTGACAGAGCGACTATGACAGAAAGAAAAAAGCGCCGATAAGGCGCCTTCGGCGATTCTAGCGTACAGCCCTACCGCACCACCCCCTCCTCCACCAACAATTTCAAAATCGCCGCAGCCCCCTCCTGAGCAGTCACCCCCTTGAGAACCTGCCCACCGCCGCCGCTCGCTTTCGCCGTGGCGGCCTTCATGCGATCAGCGCCGCTCTTGGCTTTGATGACCTTCAAACGTTTAGGCCGTGGTTTCGCGGGCGTCAGCTCAGCGCCGGTGAACACTTCATCGATGACCACCTCGATCGCCTCCACGTCCAGCAGGCCGCGCTGCGCCGGGCCGTAGGCGCTCTGCCGAGGTTTCGGTGCCGAGTTATCCACAGTCGCGAGAAACGGCAGCCGGACCTTGAGTCGGCGGCGCTGACCTCGGGGGAGCGCCTGCAGCACCTGAGCGCTGCCGTTGCTCATGGACTCGACCTCCGCCAAGCCCACCACGAGCGGCCAGCCTAGCGTTTCAGCCAGCAAATACGGGAGCATCCCGGAACCTTCTCCCGTCTCCGCCTGACTGCCGGTCAGCACCAACTGCACGCCCGACTCGCGAATGTAATCCGTGAGCCCAGGCACCGAGTCCGCGCCTGGCGGCTGAGCCAGCACGTGAAGCTCGTCCACGCCCATGCCCAGGTAGCCACGTAATGCAGGTTCTTCGGCGTCACCCGCGTGCAGTACGTGCAAGTTATCCCCAGCCAGTTGCAAACCCAGCTCTACGGCACGGGCATCCTGCTCAGCCCGACGCGGCCGTCCTGACGTCGGGTGCGCGCCAACGGAGACGAGGCTGATCACGTGCAGCGCACCTTTATCCACAGAGACACCCATTTCAGGCTGCATCGCGCTTCTCCCCGTTCCGGTAGGCGTCGACCGCCTCAATCAGCGCTTCGAGAATGGCAGAGCTCTCGCCGATCACTGACAGATCGGCGCGCTTGATCATGTCGCAGGTGGGGTCGAGATTGATGGCCACCACCTTGTCGCAGGCGCCAATGCCCTGTAGATGCTGGATCGCACCGGAGATCCCGACCGCCACGTATACCCGGGCGGTGACCCAGGTACCGGACGCACCGACCTGGCGATCGCGGGTCATGAAGCCATCGTCAACGGCCACTCGGGATGCGCCTTCGGTGGCGCCCAGCGCGACGGCGGTACGGTGAAACAATGACCAATCCTTGATCCCGTTGCCACCCGAAAATATGAACTCAGCTTCAGACATGGGGATAAGTGCCGGATCGACCGAAACGGCACCGAGGTCCTCGATTCGTGACAAGCTGCGCGCGACAGCTGTGGATAACTCTACCGGCAGAGCTTCATGCCGTTTCTCACTGACGGGTTCGGCACATTCCGCTTGAGCAAGAATCAACCGGGACACGGGACGCGCCAGATCCTCGGCACCAGCGCCTGCACGACCGATGCACCGTTCACCAGCGACTTGCCACACTCGTGTCGACGGTCGCTCACCCAGACTGGCCGCAAAGCGGCGTCCCAACTCTCCCCCGCCGTTTCTGCTGTCGGGCAGCAACCAGTGATGGGGGTCGAACTGGTTATCCACAGCTCGCAAACCTTGCACACGCTGCTCGGGGGAATAACCAGTGAACGCGCTGCCTTCCAGTATCAACAGACGATCGACGCCTGCAGTGTCGAACGCCGTCTCTTTGTGCTCGCCAAAAATCACCGCCAGGACGGCGCCCTCGTTGCCAGCCAGACCATGGGCCAAGCCCAGCAAGTCGCGGTCATGGCTGCTCAGACGGCCGCCGACCATGTCGGGAACGACAGCGATGTAGAAAGAGGGCTCGGCAATCTGGTGCAGCGGTAACTGCGCTTCGACCGTTGCCGAGCGTTTAATCGCGCCGCCTTGCTGCGCACCGCTTCGATCAATGCGTTTGACGCCGTTGGGACCGATAAAACCGATGCCATGCACGTTTTTACGCAGCACACCGTTGGGCCCCATCCAGCTGGCTTGAGCCGGTTGCATGGCCGCGTGCAGCGGATGCAACCGGTTACGTGCGATCCATTCGGCACGTGGGTCACGGCGGATAATGTCGCTCATCAATGCGCCTCCGCAGGTTCACGTCGGGCCGCTGCCGGTTTTGCAGGCGCGGTTTCTTCAAGCAGTGCTTCAGCTACCAGCTCGGCGATGTCCTTGATCATCGGCCGTGGCTCGACCACGCCTTCAAGCATCGCGGTGCACTGTGGACAACCCACAGCCACCAGCTCGGCGCCCGTCTCGCGGATGTCATCCATGCGCATGTCCGGGATACGTTGTTTGCCAGGAATGTCGGTGATCGGCGCGCCACCGCCGCCGCCGCAGCAGCGTGAGCGGAATCCGGACCGGACCATTTCCTTGACCTCAATGCCCAGCGCACGCAGCACATCGCGCGGCGCCTGGTACTCGCCGTTGTAACGGCCGAGGTAGCACGGATCGTGATAGGTGACGCTGGCGCCTTTGTGCTGACCCAGATTCAACGCGCCGTTGACTATCAGCTCGGCCAGATACGTGCTGTGGTGCTGTACGACGTAGTGACCCCCGAACGCACCGTATTCGTTTTTCAGCACATGAAAGCTGTGGGGGTCGCAGGTGACGATGCGCTTGAAGTCGTACTGCGCCAGCGTCTGGATGTTGCGTCTGGCGAGCGTCTGGAACGTTGCTTCATCGCCCAGACGACGAGCCACATCGCCGCTGTCGCGTTCCTCCAGCCCCAGCACGGCGAAGTCGACCTTGGCCGCTTTCAGCACTTTGACGAAGGCGCGCAAGGTGCGCTGATTGCGCATGTCGAACGCGCCATCGCCGACCCAGAACAGCACGTCCACGGCTTTCTTGTGGCTCATGACGTCAAGGTTCAGGTCAGCCGCCCAGTTCATGCGTCCGCCCGGCGCGAAGCCACCCGGGTTGTCCGTCGCAATGAGGTTTTCAAGGACCTCGGCGCCCTTGTTGGGGGTGGCGCCTTTTTCGAGGGTCAGATGCCGGCGCATGTCGACGATGGCGTCCACGTGCTCGATCATCATCGGGCACTCTTCCACACAGGCCCGGCAGGTTGTGCACGACCACAGGGTGTCGGCGTCGACCAGCCCGTTGACGATGGGTTGATGGGGATTGCCGCCATGCTCGCCGATAGGCCTACCCTGACCGTCGAGGGACGGATAAGGGCTGCCGACGAAGTTTGCATCGGTGCCGCCCGCCAAGCCGACGACCATGTCCTGAATCAGTTTTTTCGGGTTCAGCGGCTGGCCGGCAGCGAAGGCCGGGCACGCCGCTTCGCACTTGCCGCACTGCACGCACGCATCGAAACCGAGCAGCTGATTCCAGGTGAAGTCCTTGGGTTTCTCCACGCCCAGCGGCGCGGTTCTGTCCTTCAGATCGAGGGGTTTCAGCCCCGTCGAGCGGCCACCGCCAAAACGCTCGGGACGGCGATGCCAGGCCAAGTGCAGCGCGCCAGCGAAGGCGTGTTTCATCGGGCCGCCCCAAGTCATGCCGAGGAACAATTCGCAGACGCCCCACAGCACGCCGATGCCCAGAATGATCGCCAGCAACCAGCCACCGAAGTTCGCCGGCAGAACGCCCGCAACCGGCAACGTGACGATAAAGAACGAGCCCGAGAACGCCAGCAGGCTCTTCGGCAGGCGCATCCACGGGCCTTTCGACAACCGACTCGGCGGGTTGCGACGACGCAGGTACATGAAGATTGCGCCCACGAACATCACGGCCGCCATCAGCAACAGCGCGTAGCCGAGGACCCGGTTATGCCAGCCAAACCCGTGAACCAGAATCGCAAGCACGATCGACGCAACCGCCCCGCCCGCCGTAGCCACGTGGGTATTGGCGATGTATTTGTCCCGGGCGACGACGTGGTGTAGATCGACCATGTAGCGCTTGGGCATGGCCAGCAACCCGCCGAGCAGATCGACCTTGGCGGCACGCCCGTTGCGCCACAGGCTCACCCGCCGCAACGCGCCAAGGACCGCAAGGCCCAGGGCAGCGAAGAGCAGGATGGGAAGAAGGGTGTTTAGCATGTGGAGCTCCCAAAGACTCAGGGTCTTGCAGGTCGGGATGCCTTACTCGATTCCTGTAGGAGTGAGCTTGCTCGCGAAGCCGGACTGACATTCAACATGGATGTCGACAGACCCGCCGCTTTCGCGAGCAAGCTCACTCCTACAGGGTTGTGTGCCGGCCGCTAGAAATCCTTGCACAGCCTGAGTGCGTCATAGATCGCCGCATGGGTATTGCGTTGAGCCACGCAGTCGCCAATGCGGAACAGCAGATACCCGTCACCCGGCTGACTCAACGACGGCTGCGGCTGAATCGCAAACAGGGCGTCGATGTCGATCTGGCCCTTGTTGCGCGAACCTTCCTTCATCCCGTAATAGAGCCCCTCGTCAGGACGAACGCCGTTCTCGACCACCACTTGATCGACCACCCGCTCCTCTTTGGCGCCGGTGTATTCGTTCTCCAGCACCGCGACCAGCTTGTCCCCTTCGCGGTAGACCTTCTCCAGCATCATGTCGCCGGTCATGATCACTTCCTTCGGGTACATGCTGCGGTAGTAAGTCGGGAACGACGTACCACCGATGGCCACGCCGGGCTTGATGTCATCGGTGACTATCTCGACCTGACAGCCTTTGTCCGCCAGAAAGTCGGCCGTGGACATCCCGGTGAACTCGCAAATGGTGTCGTAGACCAGCACGTTCTTGCCCGGCGCGACTTTGCCGTCGAGGATGTCCCAGCTGCTGACCACCAAGCCTTCACCGGCGCCCCAATGCTCGTTCTGCTCAATGAACGGATGACCGCCCACCGCCAGCACCACCACGTCCGGACGCAGGTCCATGATGGTCGCGATGTCCGCCGCCGTGCCCAGACGCAGATCGACTTTCAGGCGCGCCAGTTCAAGCTGAAACCAGCGCGTGATGCCGGCAATCTGATCGCGCTGCGGTGCTTTCGACGCCGTGGTGATCTGTCCGCCAATGGCGTCTTTCTTCTCGAACAAGGTCACGTCGTGTCCACGCTCGGCCGAGACGCGCGCCGCTTCCATCCCGGCAGGCCCTGCCCCGACGATCACCACTTTGCGCTTCACGCCGGTGGTCTTTTCGATGATGTGCGGCACGCCCATGTATTCGCGGGACGTTGCGGCGTTCTGGATGCACAGCACGTCCAGGCCCTGGTACTGACGGTCGATGCAATAGTTGGCACCGACGCACTGACGGATCTGGTCGACCTGACCCATTTTGATCTTGGTGATCAGGTGCGGGTCGGCGATGTGCGCGCGGGTCATGCCGACCATGTCGACGTAACCGCCTTCGAGGATGCGCGTCGCCTGATTCGGGTCCTTGATGTTCTGCGCGTGGAGCACAGGCGCCTTGACCACTTCCTTGATGCCGGCCGCCAGATGCAGAAATGGCTCCGGTGGATAACTCATGTTCGGGATGACGTTGGCCAGGGTGTTGTGGGTATCGCATCCTGATCCGACGACACCGAGGAAGTCGATCATGCCGGTCTGGTCGTAGTACTTGGCGATCTCCTTCATGTCCTCGTGGCTGAGGCCGTCCGGGTGAAATTCGTCGCCGCATATCCGCAGGCCGACGCAGAAGTCAGGGCCGACTTCCTTGCGCACAGCCTTGATCACTTCCAGGCCGAACCGCATGCGGTTTTCGAAGCTGCCGCCCCACTCGTCAGTACGCTTGTTGACCCGAGGGCTCCAGAACTGATCGATCATGTGTTGATGCACTGCCGACAGCTCGACGCCGTCCAGGCCACCGGCCTTGGCACGCGCCGCCGCGCTGGCGTAATTGCCGATCACCCGCCAGATCTCTTCCGGCTCGATGGTCTTGCAGGTCGCGCGGTGTACCGGCTCGCGGATGCCCGAAGGCGACAGCAGCGTCGGCCAATGATCGCCGTCCCAGCGGGAGCGACGGCCCATGTGGGTAATCTGGATCATGATCTTGGCGCCGTGCTTGTGCATGGCGTCGGCAAGGTTCTGGAAGTGCGGAATGATCTTGTCAGTCGCCAGGTTGACCGATTTCCACCAGCCTTGCGGGCTGTCGATGGCCACGCTGGACGAGCCGCCGCAAATGGCCAGACCGATGCCGCCCTTGGCTTTCTCCTCGTAGTACTTCACGTAACGGTCGGTGGTCATACCGCCGTCGGTGGCGTAGACCTCGGCGTGCGCGGTACTCAATACGCGGTTGCGTATGGTCAATTTACCGATCTGAATCGGTTGAAACATCGCTTCGAAAGCCATGACGGAAACCTCGACTTACAACGGCTTGACGACAAACAGGCCGTCGTCGTGGCCTTCTTCGGATCCGCCGTAAACCTGCTCGGCCACGGTGCGGATTTTGCTGCCGCTGGCTTCCAGAACCTGGTCCATGGCGCCTGCAAACCAGCCGGTGAACATGTAATCAACCTTGCGCCCCACCTTGCCGTAGACGTAAACGAAGGCCGAGTGCTCGAGCTTGACGCTGGCGGTGCCTTTTTCCAGATCGATGTCCTGAATCTTGAACAGGCCCCAACCGCGCTGGGACAGACGATTCATGTAGTGCTCGAACACCGCGACGCCTTCGATGCCGTGGCATTCAGCTTCTTTCTCGCACCAGTGCCAGGCGGACTTGTAGCCGGCCTTGTAGAGGATGTCGGCGTACGCTTCGGCGCCCAGTACTTCTTCGATGCCCATGTGGTTGTTGACGAAGAAATGGCGCGGCACGTACAGCATCGGCAGGGCGTCGGAGGTCCAGACACCGGTCTCGCTGTCGACTTCGATTGGCAATTGCGGGGCGATCTTGGCCATGGAAACTTAACTCCGGAAAATTCGAGTGGATGCCCTCTCCGCGACGGGGAGAGGAAAAATTCAGTGCTCGGCGCGTGGGGCTGGCGGCTTATTCGCCCCAGACGTCACCCAGGATGCGTACCCAGTTTTCGCCCATGATCTTGCGCACCACGCGCTCGGAGTGGCCGCGTTTGAGCAGGGTTTCGGTGAGGTTCGGGAATTCGCCGACGGTACGGATGCCCAGCGGGTTGATGATCTTGCCGAAGTTGGTCAGGCGGCGGGCGTAGCCTTTGTCGTGGGTCAGGTATTCGAAAAATTCCTGGCCGTGACCCTGGGTGAAGTCAGTGCCGATGCCGATGGCGTCTTCGCCGACGATGTTCATCACGTACTCGATGGCTTCGGCGTAATCGTCGATCGTCGAATCGATGCCCTTGGCCAGAAACGGCGCGAACATGGTCACGCCGACAAAGCCGCCGTGATCGGCAATGAACTTCAGCTCGGCGTCGGATTTGTTGCGGGGGTGTTCTTTGAGGCCCGAAGGCAGGCAGTGGGAGTAAGTCACTGGCTTCTTCGACTCGAGGATGACTTCCTCGGACGTCTTCGAGCCCACATGGGAGAGGTCGCACATGACGCCGACGCGGTTCATTTCCGCGACGATTTCACGACCGAAGCCCGACAGGCCGCCGTCGCGCTCGTAGCAGCCGGTGCCCACCAGATTCTGGGTGTTGTAGCACATCTGCACGATGCCCACGCCCAGCTGCTTGAAGATCTCGACGTAGCCGATCTGATCCTCGTAAGCATGGGCATTCTGGAAGCCGAACAGGATGCCGGTCTTGCCCAGTTCCTTGGCCTTGCGGATGTCAGCGGTGTTGCGCACCTGGATCACCAGGTCGCTGTTCTCACGAATCAGTTTCTGGCTGGACGCGATGCTGTTGACGGTCTGCTGAAAACCTTCCCACACCGAAACTGTGCAGTTGGCCATGGTCAGGCCGCCTTTGCGCATGTCTTCGAACAGCTCACGGTTCCATTTGGCAATGATCAACCCGTCAATGACGATGCTGTCGGCGTGTAATTCGGCTGGGCTCATCAGGCGGTCCCCTGTAGTTCTTTAATGGCCGGAAGGTCTGCCGGCGCTTTGGGGTCAGCATATGCCTGAGGGTCGGAGGAGCCGGGTGCAAAAACGACAGGGGAATTGCCGAAAGCGTCAAGAAACGACAAAGGGGGGACGTGGTCTTTTTCCGGCCGCATTTCATACCTGTTCTTTGCCTCGCGCTTGGGCGAGAATCCAATCCATCTCTGACTCGGGAAGTCCCAATGAAAACCATGTTTCTGGCTTTGGCTTTATTCGCGACAGGTGCCCACGCTGCAGCCAATCCGGCCGCCAATCCTTGTGATGGCGTCGAAGAGGACCAACAGACCCTAGAGTGCTCGGTGTACAGCCGCGACACGGCGGAGAAGCTGCTGACCGAGAATGTGCAGAACGTGCTTGAGCGGGTGCAGACGCAGTTCGGGGCGAACAAGGCCCAGGCCGAGGAGTTCGCCACCAAACTCAAGGCGGCTCAGGAAGCCTGGAAAAAACTGCGTGACGCGGATTGCGCCGTTGAAGTGTTCCCGGCCAAGCCCGGTACCAAAGAATTCAACATCGACCAGAACGATTGCCTGACCCGCGCCAGCGACGAGCGATCGGAGTATCTGGACACCGTCGCGCAGTCTGAGTGATCCCGAATGCGCTACCCTGACGCCCTTCCCGAGCTCAAGGTATGCACATGAACATCTGCGGCGTAGAAATCAAAGGCAGCGAGGCCATCTTCGCTGTCGCCACCCGCGCGTCCGGCGCGCTCGAACACGTTCCACTGCCAATCAAGAAGATCGCCCTTGAAGACGACGATGAGGCCGCCAACGTGAAATCGTTCGCCCGCCAGATCGAGGCCTTCGTGCGCGATAACGGCATTGGTCACATCGCGATCAAAAAACGCAGCAAGAAAGGCGAGTTTGCCGGCGGCCCGACGACGTTCAAGATCGAGACCATCTTTCAACTGCTGGAAGACTGTGAAGTCATCCTGCTGTCGCCTCAGACGATCAATGCTCAGATGAAGAAGCACAGCTTTGAGCTGCCGACAGCGCTGAACAAATATCAGCATGAGGCTTACAAGGCGGCGTGCTCGGCGTTGATGAAGACTAAGTAGAGAGGTCTGCACCCCATCGCTTGCTCGATGGTTGACCGGGGTTAAAACCGACTGTAGGACCGGCTTTAGCCGGGAAGGCGTCAGGCGCCACCACCTTAAACTGAGGGTGCTCAACCGGACCTATTCCCGGCTGAAGCCGGTCCTACTGAACGAGCCGGAGCCTGAGGAAGAAGGCGGAAGGAGCACGCCGCGCCATTTATACCCAATTATAGTCACGACTATAATTCACAATAATTGGGGTTCAGACAGCCTTCACCTCACGTGTACGCCCTCGGTCCTCCCTCGGGCACACCACAAATCTCCCCCTGTAACTGCGGGTGAAATACGATGGCGATTCAAACCCGCACGCAATACTGACTTCCAGCACGCTCATGTCGCTCTGACGCAGCAGTTGCCTCGCTTTTTCCAGCCGCAGGCCGAGGTAGAAGTTGCTCGGCGTGTCGTTCAGGTGCAGACGAAAGAGCCTCTCCAGCTGACGCCGCGTCACCTGAATCCCTTCCGCCAGTTCCAGCGTGCTCAGCGGCGGCTCGGTGTGCTGCTCCATGACGCCAATCACCTGAACCAGTTTCTTGTTATTGATGCCGTAGCGCGTGGCAATCTGCATGCGCTGGTGGTCTTTGCGCTGACGTATGCGCCCGAGAACGAACTGTTCGGAGACCTTGATCGCCATGTCAGCTCCGTGAGCCTGCCCGATGAGGTCGAGCATCATGTCGATGGAGGCGGTGCCGCCGGCCGACGTAATGCGGCGCCGATCGATCTCGAACAATTCCTGTGTTGCTTGCAGCCGGGGATAGGTTTCCTTGAAGGCGTCCAGCGCTTCCCAGTGCAGGGTCAGGCGATACCCCTCCAACAGACCGGCCTGGGCGAGGACGAAACTGCCGGTGTCGATGGCCCCGAGAGTCACGCCTTCCAGGTCCAGGCGGCGGAGCCAGTGTTCCAGCGTCCCGGTATAAAACTTCAGCGGATCAACGCTGCCCATCACCCACAGCGTTGCGCCTTTTTTCAGTGGCTCCAGTGCGGCATCGGCGTTCACCGACATGCCGTTGCTGGCAATCACCGGACCGCCGTCGGCGCTCAGAATGTGCCAGCGAAACAGCTCGCCACCAAAGCGATTGGCGACGCGCAGCGGCTCCAGCGCCGACACGAAACCCATCATCGAAAAGCCGGGCATGAGCAGAAAGTAGAAATCCTGGGACATCGTTGGCGCGTTCCTTGGGATTTGAGCCTATGGGCGATTTGCGCGAGGCGGGGTCAAAAGCGATCGCGCTTCCCGGACCCGCTCATCAAATACACCTCTTTGCCGATCGGCAGCAACCGCACAGGTCGCTGCTGTGCAAGACCTTGTCGCCGCTGTGCGTTTTGACGGGCTCGCCGCTGCGTAGCTTTGCACCTCAAAAGCGGGCCCCAAACGTCCGCGTCACTGTCTGGCCTGCAAGGAACCTTACCCATGAATCACGACGTCATCATCACCTGCGCACTGACCGGTGCTGGCGACACGACCGGGAAAAGCCACCTGGTTCCGATCACGCCCAAGCAGATTGCCGCAGCCGCAGTCGAGGCCGCGAAGGCCGGGGCGACAGTCGTGCACTGCCATGTGCGCGATCCCGAGACCGGCAAGTTCAGCCGTGACGTCGAGCTGTACCGCGAAACCATGGACCGCATCCGTGAAGCGGACATCGACATCATCGTCAACCTGACGGCAGGCATGGGCGGCGATCTGGAAATCGGCCCGGGCGAACGTCCGACCGAGTTCGGCCCCGGCACTGATCTGGTCGGGCCGCTGACCCGGCTCGCGCACGTCGAAGCGCTGCTGCCGGAAATCTGCACGCTGGATTGCGGCACCCTCAACTTCGGCGATGGCGACACCATTTACGTATCCACGCCCGCGCAACTGCGGGCCGGTGCCAAGCGCATTCAGGAGCTGGGTGTTAAGGCCGAACTGGAGATTTTTGACACCGGCCACCTGTGGTTTGCCAAGCAGATGATGAAAGAAGGCTTGCTCGACAACCCCCTGTTTCAGCTGTGCATGGGCATTCCATGGGGCGCGCCGGCGGACACCACCACGATGAAAGCCATGGTCGACAACTTGCCTGCTGACGCGGTGTGGGCCGCCTTTGGTATCGGGCGCATGCAAATGCCGATGGCGGCGCAGGCGGTATTGCTCGGCGGCAACGTGCGGGTCGGTCTGGAGGACAACATCTGGCTCGACAAAGGCGTGCTCGCCAGCAACGGCGCGCTGGTCGAGCGCGCCAGCGAGATTCTCAGCCGCCTGGGCGCCCGGGTTCTGACCCCGGCCGAGGGCCGCGTGAAGATGGGGCTGAAAAAGCGGTTTTGATCCCCACACAAATCCTACCGCGCAGGAGTGAGCTTGCTCGCGATAACGGTGTGTCAGTCACACATCGGGGCAGATAAGTAGCTATCGCGAGCAAGCTCACTCCCACAAAGGCTTCGACACTTTCTCGAGTAACCGACATGACCTTCATCACCACCATCAAAACCTTCGCGGCCTTGGGCAGCGGTGTCATTGGCAGCGGTTGGGTGGCGCGCGCGCTGGCTCATGGCCTGGACGTCGTGGCCTGGGACCCGGCGCCGGGAGCCGAAGCAGCGCTGCGAAAACGCGTCGCCAACGCCTGGCCAGCGCTTGAGCAAAAGGGCCTGGCATCGGGCGCCTCCCAGGAACGTCTACGCTTCGTCGACACCATCGAAGAGTGTGTTCGCGACGCCGACTTCATTCAGGAAAGCGCCCCGGAGCGCCTTGACCTCAAGCTGGATCTGCACAGCAAGATCAGCGCGGCGGCCAAGCCTGACGCGATCATCGCTTCCAGCACTTCCGGCCTGCTGCCGTCGGAGTTTTACGAAAGCGCCACGCACCCGGAACGCTGCGTGGTGGGCCATCCGTTCAACCCGGTTTATCTGCTACCGCTGGTGGAAGTGGTCGGCGGCAAGAACACCGCGCCGGAAGCGGTGCAGGCAGCGATTCAGGTCTATGCATCACTGGGCATGCGACCGCTGCATGTGCGTAAAGAGGTCCCCGGTTTTATTGCGGATCGCTTGCTCGAGGCGCTGTGGCGTGAGGCCCTGCACCTGGTGAACGATGGGGTGGCGACCACCGGCGAAATTGATGACGCGATTCGTTTCGGCGCCGGCCTGCGCTGGTCATTCATGGGCACCTTTCTGACTTATACCCTGGCCGGTGGCGATGCGGGCATGCGTCACTTCATGGCGCAGTTCGGTCCGGCGTTGCAGTTGCCGTGGACCTATCTTCCGGCACCGGAGCTGACCGACAAGCTGATTGACGACGTGGTCGATGGCACCTCCGATCAGCTGGGTAGCCACAGCATTGCGGCGCTGGAGCGGTATCGCGATGACTGCCTGCTGGCGGTGCTTGAGGCGGTGAAAACCACCAAGGCCAGGCATGGAATGGCGTTTGAGGATTGATACGCCATGCGCCCCATCGTCTGAACTGACGCTTTCGCGAGCAAGGTCACTCCTACAGGGGATCGGGAAATACTGTTCTGATGAGCACCCGAAATGTTGCGGTGTGGCGCTTGCCGTCTTCCCGGCTAAAGCCGGTCCTACATTCGTTCACGCAAAACCTGTGGGAGTGAGCTTGCTCACGAATAGGCCCATTCAGCTCACCACGATTTCAGCCCTGGAACTCCTATGCCTGCGCTCATCACTTACAAAACCCCAGTCCTCGCCGATTGGGTCGACTACAACGGCCACCTGCGCGATGCCTTCTATTTGCTGATTTTCAGCTTCGCCACAGACGCTTTCATGGACCGCATCGGCCTCGCCAGGGATGACCGGGATGCAAGCGGCCACTCGCTGTTCACGCTCGAGGCGCACATCAACTTCCTGCACGAGGTGAAGCTCGGCGAGTCGGTGGAAGTGCGTACGCAAATCGTCGGACACGATGGCAAGCGGGTGCAGATCTATCACGGGCTGTACAAGGCAGACGGGGATGTCGAGCTGGCAGCGAGCGAGCAAATGCTGCTGCATGTGGATCTGGCCGCCGGACCGAAATCGGCGCCGTTCAGTGAGGCGTCGCTGCAGGCCTTGCGCCTGCTCTCGGAAGCTCAACACGATCAGCCTGAGCCAAAGTATGTCGGGCGGATCATTGCCCTGCCTGGCCGGCAACATACCGTGTAGAAGCGCAGATCACGGCCACAAAAAAGCCCGCATCGCTGCGGGCTTCTTCATTTCAGCAAATTGATCAGAAAACGATCAGTTCACTTTGGCGTTCAGCTCGCCTTTGGCATAACGTTCAAACATCTTCTCCAGGGAGATCGGCTTGATCTTGGAGGCGTTGCCGGCGGTGCCGAAGGCTTCGTAACGGGCGATGCACACGTCGCGCATGGCCGAAACGGTTTTCGCCAGGTACTTGCGTGGGTCGAACTCGCTCGGGTTTTTCGCCATGAACTCGCGGATGGCACCGGTGGACGCCAGACGCAGGTCGGTGTCGATGTTGACCTTGCGCACGCCGTGCTTGATGCCTTCAACGATTTCTTCGACCGGCACGCCGTAGGTTTCTTTAATGTCGCCGCCGTACTGGTTGATGATTTTCAGCCATTCCTGCGGAACGGAAGAAGAACCGTGCATTACCAAGTGGGTGTTCGGAATGCGCTTGTGGATCTCTTTAATGCGCTCGATCGCCAAGATGTCGCCGGTAGGCGGCTTGGTGAACTTGTACGCGCCGTGGCTGGTGCCAATGGCGATGGCCAAGGCGTCGACCTGAGTTCGTTTAACGAAATCAGCTGCTTCTTCCGGATCGGTCAGCATCTGGCTGTGATCCAGCATGCCTTCTGCGCCGACGCCGTCTTCTTCACCGGCCATGCCGGTTTCCAGCGAGCCCAGAACACCCAGCTCACCCTCAACCGACACACCGCAGGCGTGAGCCATGGCGACGGTTTCCTGGGTGACGCGTACGTTGTAGTCGTAGTCCGCAGGGCTTTTGCCGTCTTCGCGCAGAGAGCCGTCCATCATCACCGAGCTGAAGCCCAGCTGGATGGAGCGTTGGCAGATAGCAGGGCTGGTGCCGTGGTCCTGGTGCATGACCACCGGGATGTGCGGGAATTCTTCGATTGCCGCCAGGATCAGGTGGCGCAGGAACGGGGCGCCAGCGTATTTGCGCGCACCGGCGGAAGCCTGAACGATCACCGGAGAATCGGTCTTGTCGGCCGCTTCCATAATGGCGCGCATTTGTTCCAGGTTATTCACGTTGAATGCAGGGACGCCGTAACCGAATTCGGCTGCGTGGTCCAACATCTGGCGCATGCTGATAAGTGCCATTGTCTGTCTCTCTCCCGGTGGGGTCGTTAATCGTGCGTGCCGTATTGGCGGCTATTCAAATTATAGGGGTCGATTGCTCAGTCATCGCCCCGGTACAGCCTCGTTCGAACTGCCCGGCCCTTTACGGCGCCTTGCAGCCACGACCGATCAAATCGTTGGTAGCGTCCCAGTAGACCAGGCCTTCGCTGCCTTTGTTGTCAAACGCCAGCACGCCGTTACTGTAGAGCGCGCCGGAAGCTCCGGGCGACGCTTGCAGACGGAATACCTGCTCGCTCTGATTGAGGCGCACATCCACCTCCTTCTTCGCGGCATCGGCGTACTTCCAGAAAATCTCGGCTTTGCTGTCGCAGACCCAATGGGTCCAGGGGGCTGCCGGTTCCGAAGCCTTCATGCTGGCGCAACCGCTCAGCAGCATCAGTGTCGCAAGGGCTAACAAGCCTTTCATTACTACTCCTGAATCCCCTGCATCGCGTGACGGATGTCGATCATGGCAGGGGCAATGCTGTTCCTGTATTCCGGCGCACCGTCAGCTGAGCATCAGTGGTCAACTGAGCATCAGTGACAGGGGACTGGTCCCACGGCAGGCATGAATTCGTATTTTTCCCAGACTTCAGGCCCGCCACGCTTGTAAACGATCGGTACGGTTTCCGCCTGCCAGCCCGCCTGATAGCAGCTGACCTGAAGCAATCCCGGCGCCGCGCTGGACGCCGTTTCCGCTTCAGGCTTGCTTGCGCAGCCGACCAGCAAACCCGCCATGATCAACAGCGGTAATGGCTTGACCATTTCACTCCCCTTCACCTTGGCCGGTCAGGCCTTGGCGCGTTGTTCCAGAACTTCCACGGCAGGCAGAACCTTGCCCTCGACGAACTCGAGGAACGCGCCGCCGCCTGTAGAGATATAGGAGATTTTGTCGCCTACACCGTATTTGTCGATGGCGGCCAAGGTGTCGCCCCCGCCGGCGATAGAAAACGCAGAACTCTCAGCGATTGCGTGAGCCAGCGTCTTGGTGCCTTCGCCGAACTGATCGAACTCAAAAACGCCGACCGGGCCGTTCCAGAGAATAGTCTTGGAAGATTTCAGCAATTCGGCGAAGTGCGCAGCTGTTTGAGGACCGATGTCGAGGATCATGTCGTCCTCGGCCACATCGGCGATCAGCTTGACGGTGGCTTCGGCATCGGCGGCGAATTGCTTGGCAACCACCACGTCGACCGGCAACGGCACGCTGACCTTGGCGGCGATGGCTTTGGCAGTCTCAAGCAGGTCCGGCTCGTACAAGGATTTGCCTACCGGATGACCTGCGGCAGCGAGGAAGGTATTGGCGATGCCACCGCCGACAATCAGCTGATTGCACTTCTGGCTCAGGCTGTTGAGCACGTCCAGTTTGGTGGAGACCTTGGATCCGGCAACGATGGCGGCCATTGGCTGGGCCGGATTGCCCAGAGCCTTGCCCAGTGCGTCGAGCTCGGCAGCCAGCAAAGGGCCTGCGGCAGCGACTTTGGCGAACTTGGCCACGCCGTGGGTCGAGCCTTCCGCACGGTGGGCGGTGCCGAAGGCGTCCATCACGAACACATCACACAAAGCAGCGTACTTCTGCGCCAGCTCGTCAGCGTTCTTCTTTTCGCCCGTATTGAAGCGCACGTTCTCGAACAGCACGATATCGCCCGCCTTGACGTCGACACCGTCCAGGTATTCCGCCACCAGCGGCACTTCACGCCCGAGTGCCTTGCTCAGGTAGTCAGCGACCGGCTTGAGGCTGTTCTCGGCGGAAAACTCACCCTCGGTGGGGCGACCCAGGTGCGAGCAGACCATGACGGCTGCGCCTTTCTCCAGCGCCAGCTTGATGGTGGGCAACGACGCGAGAATGCGGGCATCGCTGGTCACCACGCCGTCTTTGACCGGAACGTTGAGGTCTTCGCGGATCAGTACACGCTTACCTTGCAGATCGAGGTCGGTCATCTTCAACACGGTCATGAGGCATTCCCTGTTTTTACTATTGTTTATGGATGGTGTGCAGGTAGTGATCGGCGACGTCCAGCATGCGATTGGCAAAACCCCACTCATTGTCGAACCAGGCCAGGATGTTCACCAGCCGAGGGCCCGAGACCCGCGTCTGGCTGGCATCGATGATGGCCGAGTGCGGGTCGTGGTTGAAATCGCAGCTGGCATGGGGCAATTCGGTATACGCCAGCAGCCCCTTCAGCGGGCCGCGGGTAGCGGCCTCACGCAGGATACAGTTGACCTCGACAGCATCGGTATCACGAGCGACCTGCAGCGTGATGTCCAGGCACGAGACGTTCACCGTCGGCACACGAACTGCTTTGGCCTGAATTCGGCCGGCAAGTTCCGGAAGCAGCCGCTCGATGCCCCGCGCCAGACCAGTGGACACCGGGATGATCGACTGAAAGGCCGAGCGCGTACGGCGCAAGTCTTCATGATGATAGGCGTCGATGACCGGCTGATCGTTCATCGCCGAGTGAATCGTGGTGATGGTCACGTATTCGAGGCCCAGCTCGCGGTTCAGCAGGTCGAGTAATGGCACGCTGCAATTGGTGGTGCACGACGCGGCAGACACCAGTTGCTCATCGCCCGTCAGGGTTTCCTGATTGATGCCGTAGACGATGGTGGCGTCGACGTCGGCTTCGCTGGCCATGGGCTGGGAAAACAGTACTCGCGGCGCGCGGGCCGAAAGAAAGCGCTCGCCATCGGCACGCGTGTTGTAGACGCCGGAGCATTCGAGCACGAGATCCACGTCGAGTGAGTCCCAGTCGATGCCTTCCGGCGTCGCGCTGCGAAACACTTTGATGACGTGATCGTTGATGTGCAGAAAATCGCCTTCGACCCGCACTTCGCCGGGGAACCGGCCATGTGTGGAGTCAAAGCGCGTGAGGTATTCGAGACTGGCCATGTCGGCCAGGTCGTTGATTGCCACCACTTCAAAGCCCGCCTTCGCACCTCGCTCGCACAGCGCGCGCAGCACGCAGCGGCCGATGCGACCGTAACCATTGAGGGCGACTTTATAAGGGCGTGGCTGAGGCATGGGGTTCTCAAAATCTTGAGTGGTACAGAGAACCTGCAAGCGCGTGGCTCACCCCTCGATCTGCCAGGCTCAGGCAGCAGATCTCAAGACAAGGCACGCGCCTGCAAGGGCAACGCGGTGGTGCTTAGTCTTCCAGCAACTCTTCAGCCGTGGAAAGGACGTTCTCCAGCGTGAAGCCGAACTCTTCGAACAACAGGTTGGCAGGCGCCGACTCGCCGAACGTGGTCATGCCGATCACGCGACCTTCCAGGCCCACGTATTTGTACCAGTAGTCAGCGTGAGCAGCTTCGATGGCGATGCGCGCGCTGACTTCCAGCGGCAGGACCGACTGCTTGTAATCGGCGCTCTGGGTCTCGAAAACGCTGGTGCATGGCATGGAAACCACACGGACGTTCTTGCCGTCTGCGGTCAGCTTGTCGTATGCCTGAACAGCCAGGCCGACTTCGGAACCGGTGGCGATCAGGATCAGATCCGGTTCGCCGCTGCAGTCGCGCAGTACGTAGCCACCGCGGTTGATGTTTTCCAGCTGCTCGGCATCACGCGCCTGATGTTGCAGGTTCTGACGGGAGAAGATCAGCGCCGATGGGCCGTCATCACGTTCAATCGCGTGTTTCCAGGCGATGGCGGATTCAACGGCATCAGCCGGGCGCCAGCAATCCAGGTTCGGCGTGGTGCGCAGGCTGGTCAGTTGCTCGATCGGCTGGTGAGTCGGGCCGTCTTCGCCCAGACCGATGGAGTCGTGGGTGAACACATAGATGATGCGTTTCTTCATCAGCGAGGACATGCGCACGGCGTTGCGGGCGTATTCCATGAAGATCAGGAAGGTCGCGCCGTATGGCACGAAACCGCCGTGCAGGGCGATACCGTTCATGATCGCGCCCATGCCGAACTCACGAACACCGTAGTGCAGGTAGTTGCCGGTGGCGTCTTCGCCGGTGATGCTGCGGCAGCCTTTCCAGATGGTCAGGTTGGAACCTGCCAGGTCAGCCGAGCCGCCGAGGAATTCAGGCAGCAGCGGACCGAAGGCGCTCAAGGCATTCTGGCTGGCCTTGCGGCTGGCGATGGTTTCGCCCTTGGCGTTGACTTCAGCCACGTATGCCGCGGATTTCTCGGCGAAGTCAGCAGGCAGCTCACCGCTCATGCGGCGGATCAGCTCATTGGCTTCGGTCGGGAAGGCAGCGGAGTAGGCAGCGAAACGCTGGTCCCATTCGGCTTCGACAGCCAGGCCTTTTTCCTTGCCGTTCCACTCGCTGTAAATGTCGGCCGGGATTTCGAATGGGCCGTGGGTCCACTTCAGCGCGGCGCGGGTCAGGGCGATTTCGTCAGTGCCCAGCGGAGCGCCGTGGCAGTCTTCCTTGCCCTGCTTGTTCGGCGAACCGAAACCGATGGTGGTCTTGCAGCAGATCAGCGTCGGCTTGTCGCTCTTGTGAGCGGTGTCGATGGCGGTTTTGATCTCGTCGGCGTCATGGCCGTCGACGTTGCGGATGACCAGCCAGCCGTAGGATTCGAAGCGCTTCGGGGTGTCGTCGGTGAACCAGCCCTCGACTTCGCCGTCGATGGAAATCCCGTTGTCGTCGTAGAACGCGACCAGCTTGTTCAGGCGCAGGGTACCGGCCAGCGAAGCCACTTCGTGGGAAATGCCTTCCATCATGCAGCCATCACCCATGAACACATAGGTGTGGTGGTCGACGATGTTGTGGCCTGGACGGTTGAACTGGGCGGCGAGGGTCTTCTCGGCAACCGCGAAACCGACGGCGTTGGCGAAACCCTGACCCAGTGGGCCGGTGGTGGTTTCAACGCCCGGGGTGTAGCCGTATTCCGGGTGGCCCGGCGTGCGGCTGTGCAGCTGACGGAAGTTTTTCAGGTCTTCGATGGACAGGTCGTAACCGGTCAGGTGCAGCAGCGAGTAGATCAGCATCGAGCCGTGGCCGTTGGACAGGATGAACCGGTCGCGGTCGGCAAACATCGGATTGGCTGGGTTGTGCTTCAGATAATCGCGCCAAAGCACTTCAGCGATATCCGCCATGCCCATCGGGGCACCCGGGTGGCCGCTATTGGCCTTTTGCACGGCATCCATGCTGAGGGCACGAATGGCATTGGCTCGCTCACGACGGCTTGGCATCGCTGATCTCCTGGGGCAGATAAAAGTGGGACCGGAAAAAGGCGGCCATTTTCCCTCAGGCACCCTCCGGGGGCAATGACAGATCACACACCATCGGTGTTTTCCTCTGCTGCTGGCGTGTTTTCGTACACCGCACCCAATGCCCGACGGCAAGCGGCAGAATCACGGCGCCGGGGTGCCGCCACTGATCGACCAATATCAAAACTTTTTGATATTGGCCTTGCGACAGCCCCGGTCGATAACTAGACTGCCTGCCTTATGAATCTTCGCGTGCCTGCCATTAGCCATGATGAATGCGACGAGCTGGCTGCCCTGTGCAAAGCCGGCGGCGATCCGCTGCGGCTGAATGTCTTGCGCGCGCTGTCGAACGATTCCTTCGGCGTGCTGGAGCTGGCGCAGATTTTCGCCATTGGCCAGTCCGGCATGAGCCATCACCTCAAGGTACTGGCCCAGGCTGACTTGGTAGCGACGCGGCGTGAAGGCAACGCGATCTTCTATCGACGCGCCCTGCCCCACACCGAACACACCGGCGGCAAGCTGCACGCGGCGATGCTTGAAGAAGCCGACAATCTGCGCCTGCCCGATGATGTACAGACCCGGATCGGGCTGGTGCATCGGCAGCGGGCCAACGCCAGTCAGGACTTCTTCGCACGCACTGCCGAGAAATTTCGGGCCCAGCAGGACCTGATCGCAGGACTGCCGCAATACCGCGACAGCCTGCTGTCGTTGCTGGACAAGCTGAGCTTTCCCGCCGACGCCACGGCGATAGAAGTAGGGCCTGGGGATGGCGGTTTTCTGCCGGATCTGGCGCGGCGTTTTCGGCACGTTACGGGGCTGGACAACAGCCCGGAAATGCTCGATCTGGCGCGCAAGATCTGCACGCAAAAGGCGCTGGTTAACGTCGAGCTGAAACTGGCCGATGCACTGACCAACGCTAATATCTCCGGCAACTGCGTGGTGTTGAATATGGTGTTGCACCATTTCGCCGCGCCCGCCGAAGCGCTCAAACATTTGGCCAACCTGTTGCAACCGAGCGGTAGCTTGCTGGTGACAGAGTTGTGCAGTCATGACCAGAGCTGGGCCAAGGAGGCCTGTGGCGATCTCTGGTTAGGCTTCGAACAGGAAGATCTGGCCCGTTGGGCCATCGCTGCGGGGCTGGTCCCCGGGGAAAGCCTGTACATAGGCTTACGTAATGGTTTCCAGATCCAGGTCCGCCATTTTCAGCGACCGGCTGGCAACACTCACCATCGGTACTAATCAGGAAAACCGTCGAGATGAGCGAATACTCCCTTTTCACCTCCGAGTCCGTGTCTGAAGGACATCCGGACAAAATCGCCGACCAGATCTCCGATGCGGTGCTGGACGCCATCATTGCCCAGGACAAGCAGGCTCGCGTTGCCGTGGAAACCCTGGTCAAGACCGGTGTGGCCATTGTTGCCGGCGAAGTCACCACCACCGCGTGGGTCGACCTGGAGCAGATCGTTCGTGACGTGATCTGCGAGATCGGCTACACCAGCTCCAACGTCGGTTTTGACGGTGCGACCTGCAGCGTGATGAACATCATCGGCAAGCAGTCCCCTGACATCAACCAAGGTGTCGACCGCGCGAAACCTGAAGATCAGGGCGCTGGCGACCAGGGCCTGATGTTCGGCTACGCCAGCAACGAGACCGCCGAGCTGATGCCTGCGCCGATCGCGTTCTCGCACCAGCTGGTGCACCGCCAGGCCGAAGCCCGTAAGTCCGGCCTGCTGCCATGGTTGCGCCCGGACGCGAAATCCCAAGTCACGTGCCGCTATGAAAACGGCATCGTGGTGGGCATCGACGCCGTTGTTCTGTCGACCCAGCACAACCCGGAAGTGTCCTACAAAGATCTGCGCGAAGGCGTGATGGAGCTGATCGTCAAGCACGTGCTGCCGGCCGAACTGCTGCACAAAGACACCCAGTTCCACATCAACCCGACTGGCCAATTCATCATCGGCGGCCCCGTGGGCGACTGCGGTCTGACCGGTCGCAAGATCATCGTCGACAGCTACGGCGGCATGGCCCGTCACGGCGGCGGCGCGTTCTCCGGTAAAGATCCATCCAAGGTCGACCGTTCGGCTGCGTACGCTGGCCGGTACGTTGCCAAGAACATCGTCGCCGCCGGCCTGGCCGAGCGCTGCGAAATTCAGGTTTCCTACGCCATCGGCGTTGCACAGCCGACGTCGATCTCGCTGAACACCTTCGGCACCGGCAAGATCAGCGACGACAAGATCGTCCAGTTGGTCCGCGAGCACTTCGACCTGCGTCCATACGCGATCACCACCATGCTCGACCTGCTGCACCCGATGTACCAGGAAACCGCAGCCTACGGCCACTTCGGCCGCACGCCGCAAACCAAGACCGTGGGCGACGACACCTTCACCACGTTCACCTGGGAAAAAACCGACCGCGCCGACGCATTGCGCGCCGCTGCCGGTTTGTAATACCTGCTGGGTGCATTGCGCCTAGCGGCACCCGGTAAGAGAAAAGCCCCTGGCGATGGAAGTCGTCAGGGGCTTTTTTTTGCTTATTGCCCGGTTAATTAGCGTCAAACGGATAACTGGCCACCAGGATTTACCGGTATCGGCCTAAACCAATTGGCAATGAGTGTTATCGCGACCGGCGATAACGAGCTTCAACCCTTTGATTCACTTGTCATTTCATTCAAGTACATCTCATCAGCAATTTCGGTCGATCCCTGCACTTGTCTCTACGCTGGATTAATAACTGCGAATCTCGCAATTCATCCAGCGTAAAAGGAACTCGATCATGGACGACACCACTACTTCAGTGGTTTACGGAAAGCTATTTCCCGACCAAGTCGCTGACAGATGTTCCTCCGATGCACTTGAGTGCCAATAACTGTCCCATTGCCTACCTGCACGCGCTGTATCAGATGGCGTTAGGTGTTGAAGCGAAGGGCGATCCCCAAAGCAGGATTACTCTCGCCGAGAGGAGGCCGGATATCGGTGAACGAGTGCTTGATCAAGGCAGCCTTTTATCGGCGGCTTACGCCCAGCAGTCTCAATCACGCATGGCTGAGTTATCAAAAAGCACTCAAGCTAATCGGTTCGCTGCCAGAGCGGGTTTCAGTATCGCGATGGGTTGCTGACCCGCTCAAGAATATACAAAGCTGGTCATTTCGGACGCGCAGTAACGAGCGGATTATTAATGCGCGAAAAACGGTGGAGCAAAGACTGTTCAATCTTCGCCACGGGCTGACCATTGACGGCAGGATATTACCCGCCATCGGCTGGCAAACCGAAGGCACAGATGGTCTCAGCATCACCCAGCGCAACGTCGATCATGTGATGAGCACCTACAACAGTGGTCGAGCTCCAGTGGAAATGGAGAATGCCTATCTGCATAGCCGAGAGCGCCGCCTGACGATCAAAAAGACCATCGATATGAAAGGCAAGCAAACGGATGCTGCATGGCTGGCCACGATAAGCGGCTTGGCCACCACGCCTATTACCCTGGAGCTCAAGGCTGTCGATTTAGACAAAAACTACCCAGGTCATTATCTGCGTCAACTCAAGCACGTTTCTATCTCTTTCGTCATGACGTCGAGTAGTGGCATGGACTTGGAAAACATCATTGCCATTCTGACTCAAGTAGATAGCACAACGCTGGTCGAACCCACTGAAGAGGGGTTGGGTTATCTCTACAACGCGACAAAAGCGCCGCCGGAAATCAAGCGCAGTTTGCGCGCTAACCAGCAAATTGCATCGTCGTCTCAAGTCGCTGATGATGGATTGGGACTAGGCAAGGATGGCTGGATGTATGAGCTGTTGTTCCGTGACGGCCGTTAATAACCATTTGAAGGTTCGGCTGCCATTTCCCGCTGGAAACTGAGTTTTCCGGACGCTGAATTTGCGAGGCCACTCATCAGCGCCGACAAGAAAACCGCTCTCGTAAAAATCCAGATTCACCTTGTTTAGACAGCGGTAGAAGGAGGCAATGAATTCACTGAAAAAGTGAAAGCCATTATGCCAACCTGATAGTTGGCAGCAGCACCTTAAAGCAGCTGTTAGCTGGAAGACCTATGAAATCCCTCAAACGAAACTCGTTGGGGATTTCTGTACACTGAAAACTTATAAATATATAGCGGAGTGACGCTGCCCTGCACTCCAGCAACCTGGGAGTCAAGAAAGCTTTATAGTTAGACACATTCGCGATTACTGTTATAGCGACAGGCGATAGCCGTAGCTAATCCACTGTTTCATATAGCCTTTAGCAAATAGCACTTCGTCTGGCATTTCTACAGATCGCGGCCCCCGCGTCTACCCTGAGTATTAGTTGCGATCCCGCAATCTAATCCCGCGTGTATAGGAATACGATCATGGACGACACAATCACTTCAGCCGTGTTCAGAGAGCTCTTTCCCGAACAAGTCTCCGATACATGCTCTTCTGATGCACTGGAGGCCAATAACAGCCCGCTCGCCTATCTTCACGCGCTTTACCACCAAGCACTAGAGCTTGAAAAGCTTGGCGACGCCGCTACTCAGATCAGGCTCGCCACACGGCGCCCGGATATAGGCGAACGGGTACTTGATGAAGGCAGTCTTGAAGCCCACATACCCGCGCTAACCCTGGTCATAGAGGCGATGACACGTGAGGCAAAACTCCACGTAGGGGACAAAACCGTCCTGTCAGAGCGAATCGCCAACGCACAGTACCCTGTGCAGTTACCCTTTCATTATCCCCTTGAACAAATCAACGCCGTACTTAGCGTTAGACAGTCCTCCCTGTTTAATCTGCTACAGCAGACTGATTATGCCTACCCCAACTTCGTTTACGGAAACCTACGAACCGATCAACTGCGTAATATCATGCGCAAAGCCACCGGATTCAGTCCCGCACTGCAAGCGTTATTGCTGGAAAAAAGCGACAGCACAGTTGCCGACTTTTTGCTAAAGCGCTACGGCGTGACAGGCACTGCGGAGCACGCGCTGGAACGATTGAGTGATGTCGAATTTCTTGCGCGGCAAACAGGGTTGAAGCCGGAAGATATTGTTGATTTGCTCGCTGTGTCCGGCGTAGCAGACGAGGGCCAGGAGGCATTTACCGCTGTTAAACAGTCAAGCGCCTACTTGCCAGCCGGTAAGAACACGGCGCCGATCGCGGGACACATTTTCGGCGCAGCTTTTATCAATAACGCCACTGCCCCCGCCCTTACGCTGCAAGACACGTTAAGCGGAGCAGGTATCTCACTGCGAATCAAAGGCGCCAATGCGGACCACCTCGGCCGCATCCACAAAATCATTCACCTGCAACACGCCCTGCAGTTGCCCTACTCGGAAGTAGATCTTCTGGTCATGGCCGCGCTGCGCGCGGAAGGTCAGACCAAAGACTTCACCATTACGGAAAACACCCTCAGGGCATTGGGCGTATTCAAACACCTGCGAAATGAATATCAGATTTCTGCCGAGCAATTCGCGGCGCTGATAGATGAGGTGACGCCTTATGCCGTAGGTGAAACCAAGCCGTTTCTCAATAGAGTACTTGATGGCCCAGTGGCAGGCACGCTGGCAGAAATCGATACGCCGCTGGTGCTCGATGCACGGGTGTTTGAACTCCCCACGACCACGGGCGTCGAGAATGCTGCACCAAACCCCATGATCGCTGAACTCTGCAGAGCGTTCGCGCTTGAAGAGAACGTGGCAATTCTATATCTGAACCAGATCAAACGGACGTTGGGCGTGAAACAGCATGCCCTGACGCTTGGGGTCTTTTCGTCGTTATACCGTCTTACTCGATTGCCGCGACTTATGCGCCTGGGCATGAACGAGGGCGCCAGCCTGATCGCACTGCTCGACGCCGCTAACCCTCAGGTCATGGCACAACTGGCTGGCAAACCGGTGATTGCCAGCGATGAAAAGACGACCGACGTCCTCGATGTATTGATTGGCCTTGCGAATCTGGACCACTGGCTGCGCGAGCACAGGATCACGCCGACCGCGCTTTTGAGTTGGCTCACGCCCTACCCCGCTAACATACCCGCCAGCCTTAAATCGTATTTCGCTTTGGATGCGCGCATCCAACGCACCGTTCTTGACGCTGTCCCGCGAATCAAATCGTCACTGGTCACCGAGTCGGGCCTCGCTCAGACCGCTGGGGCGGGTGTAATGCTCATATCGGGTTCATGGCTGGACACGCTGTCCGCTTACATTGACAGCAGCGGCCTTATTAAATCGTTTGCCCTGGAGACCTCCGGTCCCCTCGCCAGTCAATTGACCGAGGCGATGGTAGGCAAAGTTGCTAGCACTTCCGGCCTGCTCATAGCCAAAGCCAATTTGGTGGAGATAGCTGATGGTCTTGGGTCGCTCATACAAAACGCAGTGATCGCCCAAGAAGATGCGGTAAAGCACATCATTGGCGCAGCGTTTGGTAAATCGAACGATGTCCTGGCCCTGAAGCCTGAACATGCTCTGCCATTACTGCAGTGGGTGAGCGTCTCGCGCCTTGAGGTCCTCGCTGGAATCCTCGAAGCAGAATCCGGTCCACCAGAGCAATCCGGTGCGACCGCAAATGGCCTTGATGTCGCGCTATGGAGCAATCTCGCTCGCCATGCGCAGGTGATCAAGCATTTCAAGTTGAGCGCAGCAGGCTTGAGCGCGCTGCTGAATAAGCCCGAATGGTTTTCGCTTGAACAAACCACGCTGGATAACACGGCGCCGTCAACAGTGCTGCCTGTGTTGAATCTCGATCTGTGCTACCAGATCGGGCATTACCACGACTGGGTGTCCAAATGTGAAGAAAATGGTTTTGAAGAGAAAGACGCGCTGGCCTTCTTCGGCAACATTCCAGCCGCCGACGATACCGAGGCAGTCGTCGCTTCGTCCCAGCGTTTAGGAAAATTGACGGGCTGGTCCGAGAGCGAAGCCTTGTCGCTGATGTCTTCGTTGCAAAAAGTGAAAGAACATCCGTTGGAAGCAAGTCTATTGTCAGCACAGCCCGTCAAGGCCGTGGCCACATTTGATGACTTCCTAAAATTGCTCAAACCTGCTGAGAAAGCGCTCTACGATCGCTGGGAGCAAAGGCCCAGAGGCGCAATGGCCGAATTGCTTAATTTGTACATGTTGGAAAACAGAACATCGAGCGGAGGCACAGAGGCTGACATTGAACGCGGAATGTACGACAAATTCAAAACATTCATGAGCGATAACCCGGCGCCTCTGCGAGTGTTTGCGAGCCAATATTTGCCAGAAACGAAGCCTACCCTGTGGAAAGAAATGGAGCTATATCAAAGAAATAAATCTCCGCTGACCTTGACGAAATATGACCCGGAAAGTTTGGAGCCTGAGTTAGGAAAGCTTGAGCCTCAAGTAGCATCAGGTCTGAAAAGCACCTTAAGCGACATTGATTACGTGCTGAGATCACAGCGCCTTTGCACTTTGACGAAATTGCGGTTCCGTTCAGTTCTGGACATGTACAGGCTTGACAGGAACGCGACATTTGATGCGTATCGAAATACCGCGCGGCTGTTACTGGGTGCATGTAGCGAGATGGAGTCAGCGTCGGTCCAGTCACTCTTGCAGGAAAAGTGGTGTGATGCATTGGCGGGTTACCTGCTAGGACATTGGGCGCCCTCCACTGACGCTACCAAAACGCAGATTAATTCGTTCGATGACCTGTCCAACTACTTTCTGACAGATATCCTGGTCAGCTCAGCTGCCACTACCTGCGTTGCCATTAAGCATATTGCCAGTCTGCAGCATTATTTGCACAGGCTGTTTGCCCGTCTGGAACCTGGCTATTTGAATGCCGCAATTCCGGAAGCCGCCTCGACGGTGTGGCGAGAGTACATGAGTGAATATGGACTATGGAAAATCTGGAAAACTCAGATCAACCACCCGGAAAATTTAATTTATTATGCAAACCGGCCAAATAAAACCGCCGCATTCCAATCCCTGGAAGTCGAGCTCAACCAAGGCAAGCTTGATCCCGCACTACTGCAAACTGCCATTACCAGCTACCTGACTAAGTTTGAACAGACCAGCAACCTGCAGGTTGTTAGCGGGTATTTGGACGGCGTAGATCCTAAAAGCGACACTTATCATTTTATTGGCAAAACCAACACGTCGCCCCCTGAGTACTACTGGCGCTCGGTAGACATGGGCCTGCGTGATGACAAAGAACGCTTGAGCCCGCTGGCTTGGACGGAGTGGGAAAAGATTAGCGTCGCACCTGGTGGCCAAATCACACAAAGCAGCTACAGAGAGATAACAAGGGACAAGAAGACCATCAAACACACTTGTGACACGATCCGCCCGGTGATGATCGAGGGGCGGCCTTATGTATTTTGGGTTGAGCGCGGGACGGTAGGCCTTCCCAGCGCCGATGAGAAAAACCAGACGCCTACCAAGTTCAAGAAGCTGACTGTTCAGTACATTTACAAACAAAGCGATGGTTTTTGGTCACCGCCTAATGAGCTTCTCTGCCTGGATGGTACAAAAGACGGGGAACGTTTGCCGGATGCAGATAATGCTTATCTGAAAGACGATACCTATGTGCCCGGCCTGGTCGCACTGGTGGACTCGGAAGGAGAACGCGCCAAGGATCCTTGGTTGAGAGTGATGCTCTATGACTGCGCCTATACCGCCCAAAACGAAACGGCAGAGGCCGCGAGCTGCGGAACTTTTCACAAAGATTATTTCATCGAGTCTAGGGACTTGCTGCTCATTGATAAGAAAGAGTCCTCGAGCGGGAAAATCGCGGAATCTTTCAGCAAATCAGCTTATAAAGCTTTCGGTGATATCAGAAAGATCCAACACCCGGACTCGATGAATAAAAACGGGATGAATCGTCGCGAGCAAGAATGGGGCATGATACTTTTTGCGCTAGAAAAATATAATGAACACTCGCTATCAACCCCAAATTTTAATCCGTGGGTAGTAGATGAGATCTACAATTACCTGGACAGTGGCGCAGGCAGTGAACTTATAGATAAACCCACAGGATTTCACGAAAAATTCGCCAAAGCATATCCTTTCTTACTGCAAATTCCTTTCTGGGCTGTCGACAGCACAAGATTTAAAATTGTTGAGATCACCGTTAAAGGAATGACGGGCGGTGTGACAGTCGAAGACGTTAGTACCCTTGAAAAAATCCCCCTAGTAGCACCCGGCACTCATAATAAACAATCCTCTTCCGAAAAGAATCAATTCTTTGCAAACTTGAACTTGCCCATGACGCTAGACGCAGCACGCAAACGTGAAAACGTGATACAGATCACTGCTCACTACCCTAAATCAATCATAAAAAAATCTGTCGCCCCAACGGTTAGTTATATTGGTATCAATGCTGAATTTTCTTCAGCCCTTTGCCATTATAGAGTCACCTGCCAGCAGAACAACATCTCTTATACCCCAGGAGAGCCATGCACCCTCCTGATCAAACTGGAAACCACCGATAAAAAATTTATTCGCGTGGGTTACTCGGTAACCGCCCACCAACAATATATCTCTGAACAGTTTGATCCTGACGAGACAACCACCATCAACCTTCAAAGCAGGACTTACAGCGTTAAGCTAAAAAAAGCCGACTATTTGTTTGAAGAAAGTTTCAGGATAGAGCTTTTCACGCTCCCTCCGAAACTTATAAAGTCGTTGCCAATGCAAATAATCGTCAACCCGGCAGCCTATGAAAAGATAGACCTCCGACTGTATGCCAAGGGACCTAACGAGAACTCCTTCAGTAGATTGACCGAGGAAAGCGTTGTGGCCAACGGCCAAGCGGTTATCAGCCAGGAGTACATTTGTGCAACTTCGGGCCCTTATATGTTTGCTCTTTGTGAAGCAGGCGATCCCATGCAGAACGTCTTCTCCACTTTCGACTTCCAGACGGCGGATTTGGAGGAGGAGTGGAAGATCGCGATAAAAAGGGATGACCAACAAGCGCAGTACCTGGACTTGAGCTCAGTC
Organism: Pseudomonas sp. AK106; assembly: GCF_053903055.1. Lineage (NCBI taxonomy): Bacteria > Pseudomonadati > Pseudomonadota > Gammaproteobacteria > Pseudomonadales > Pseudomonadaceae > Pseudomonas > Pseudomonas sp. AK106. The sequence continues at coordinate 316,855 of NZ_CP096426.1, read as the reverse complement.
GCCGAGCGCAGCCCCGTCCTCCCCTCAAACGCCATTCGGCTAAATACGTTATTTGGCAAACAGCTGGTGTCCCGCGCAACGCGCAGTGTTGAACGCGCACTTGAATGGGAGGCGCAATGCATTGAGGAACCGACTATTGATGACAGCATCCCCACGCCTCGGGTCGACTTCCATGGCGCCAATGGCGCGTATTTCCGCGAATTGTTCCTGCATTTGCCGAATCTCGTAGCCACTCGCCTGAGCGAACAACAACAATTCGATGAGGCTGAGCGTTGGTACACCCAGTATTTGTTCGACCCCTACAGAACACAGAAAGACGAAAAACAGCGTCCGCCCTTCTGGAACACCCGTCCCCTCGCGGATGCGGGGACAGGTACCTCAGAGTTGCAAAAGGTGGTGAACCCCACGACCAGAGCTTTCATTCTGTCGCGATACAACCGGCAAGCGGTGTTCCTTTCGATGGTGGAAAACTGGCAGCGCCAGGGCGACCATTTTTACCGTCAACTTACCCCGAGCACGCTCAATCACGCTTGGCTAAGCTATCAAAAAGCGCTGAAGCTGATCGGGCCCTTACCAGAGCGCACGGCGGTGTCGCGTTGGGTGCCTACCGCACTGAGCCAACTGGAAGGCTCGGCATTCCGTATGCCGATCAATGAACGCGTTATAGAAACGCGGAAAATAATCGAACATCGCCTGTTCAATCTACGCCACGGCCTGACGCTGGACGGAAAACTGCTGCCGGTCATGGACTGGCGCACAGAAGGCACAGACCCTTTCGGGTTCGCCCAACGAGGCATCGGTCATCTCATCAGCAGCTACAACAGCGACCGCATGCAAATACCGGCCTACCGGTTCAGACAGTTGATCCCCATGGCCCGAGCTGCGGTACAGCAACTTCAGGACATGGGTCGGCATTACATGAAGCTGATGGAGGATGAGTTCAACACTACCCTTTCCGTGCTGCTAAAACAGCAGGAGATCAGAATCTCCGATTTCACATTAAGACTTAAGCAGGAGGCAATCAACTCGGTCAAGGCTAAAATGGAAACATTGTTGATAAGCAAGGAGATAGCGACTTTCAAGAAGGATCACTTCACAAATCTGATTGAAGTTGGGCGGTCTGCAAGGGAGGAGGCGGCAACAGGCCTGCAGTGGACGGCGGCAATACTGGAAAACACTTCAATGCCGCCAAAGCTTCTTGCCAGTGCAATCAAGGCAGTGGTGCCGAACATTTATGGCTTGGCAGTCGGCGGAAATGAACCTTCAAAAACCATTGACACGTTCTCTGAGTTGGCCGAAATCGGTGCTAAAGCCTCCAAGTATCTTGCAGACAAACTCCTTGTTGAAGCGGGCTACGAACGCCGGGCGAACGGATGGACATTCGAACAGGGCCTCGCAGCGTTGGATATTCAGTCCATCGACCTGCAGCTGAAAGAAACCAATATCGAACTAAACGTAGCCACCTTATCTATGGATGAGGCCCGTACCTATCGCAAAAACCTCGAAGAAGCCCACATGGCCATGACGACCGGCTTCACCATCATCCCCATCTACAACTGGCTCGTCGCCCGTCAGGAACTGCTCTATGCACCAGCCTATGACGCCGTCTTGTCGTTGTGCCTGAGCGCCGAAGCCGCCTGGCGTTACGAGATCGGCGATTACAAACGACCTGCGTTTGTTAAGACCAGCGCATGGATCGACTCCTACAAAGGCATGCTGGCGGGCGAGTCGTTGCTGGTCGATTTGCAGGAAATGGAAAATGCGTACCTGCAAAGCAATGAGCGTCGCTTGACGATCAGAAAAACGATCAATATATGGGAGGCGCAGACTGATACAGGTCTCAAGATCCTTAAGGGGCTGAAGAGCACCCCTCTGACATGCGACATTAAATCCGCCGACTTCGACCGGAGCTATCCTGGCCATTACCTGCGGCAGCTCAAGCACGTATCGGTTTCGTTCGTAATGGCTGCCGAAGCCGGCGATACCATGAAAGAGGTCAGCACGATTCTGACCCAAACCGACAGCACGACGCTGATCGAGCCTGTCAAAGATGGGGCTGAGCATCTTTACGGTCTAGCCACCAAACCACCTGCCAGCGTTAAACGTAATTTACGAGCGCAACAGCAAATCGCCCTATCGTCAGGCACTGCAGATGACGGATTGGGTTTTGGGCCAGGGGATTGGGTATATGAACTGATGTTCCACGATGGCCGGTATTTGCCATTCGAGGGCACCGGTGCGATATCGCGCTGGCAGCTGAGCTTTCCTGACGAGCAATTCGTCAAGTCATTGGTCAACGGGGATAAAGCGCTGGTTAAGAGCATCCAGCTTCATATGGTCTACACCGCAGTAGACGGCGGTAAAGACTTCACTGACAAGGTGAAAGCGCTGCGAGACAAGCCGTAACCGCAACAAGCGCCACGTCGGGGGTCATGATCATTTCATGGCCTTTGACGATTACCTGGATTCAGCCCATTTCCGTGGGCTGAATACGTATTAACCCCGCCGCGCCACCAATAAAAACGACGCCGCACTCGCCAACAACCCCGCACACCCCCGATTGAACAGCCGCTTGCCACCCGCCTGGGCAAACAACCGACGCGCATGCACCCCCATCCAGCAGTACAGCGCGATGGCGATACATTCCAGCACCAGAAACATCGCCCCCAGTTGTGCGAACTGAGTGGTGACCACGCCGGAACGATCCACAAACTGCGGCAGGAACGCCGTAAACAACAGAATGGCTTTGGGATTGCCGATGGCGACCAGAAACTCCTGGCGCGCCAGTCTCGTCACTCCGGCCTGCGCGCCGGCTTCGACATCGTGCGCCTCGCATGGCGCTCGCCACAGTTGTAAAGCCAGATAGAACAGATACGCCGCCCCCACAATCTTGATCGTATGAAACAGCCACTCGGACGTATGCAGCACCGCTGTAAGCCCAACCGCTGCCAGCGCGATCATGATCGCGAATGCCAGCAACCGACCAATGCCGCCCGAACAGGCACTGATAAATCCGTAGCGCGACGCATTGCTGATGGAGAGCAGATTGTTCGGGCCCGGCGCCATGTTCAGGGCGAAACAGGCGGGGATGAAAACAGCGAGGGTCGACAGGTCCATGGCAGTGTCTCTTCCAGTTGCCGGGATGAAACATCATTTTGCACTCGTGGGCGCGCGGCTCAAGGCACAGCTGCGCGGGGAATCAGGGCCTGGCTGTATCGGTACGAGACAAACGCGGTAACCAAGGCGCGATGAAACACCCATCGGGAAAACCTAGCCTTGCAGTCCCTCCCCCGGCAAGGACGCTCCGATGCTGCTCTGCCTTCGCGCAATGGTCCTCTGTGCACTGCCTCTTCTGGCCATCCATGCAAACGCGCAAACATGCCCCGACTGGCCACCGGCCAAAGCCCGAAGCGAGATCCTTTCGCTGCAAACCCAGATCACCCAATGGGACGACAGCTATCACCGCCAAGGCGTGTCTCTGGTGGCCGATGAGTTGTACGACCAATCCGTTCAGCGACTCGCCGATCTGCGCAGTTGTTTCGCCGCCACTTCGGCGTCGCCTTCCAATCCGCTGAAAACCGCGCGCGGTTCCGTCGCCCACCCCATCCCTCACACAGGCCTGACCAAATTGCCGGGCGAGGCCGCCGTTCAGGCATGGCTTGAAGGCCGAAGCGATCTATGGATTCAGCCAAAAGTGGACGGCGTGGCGGTCACGCTGGTGTATGTCGACGGGAAACTGGTGAGCGCCATCAGCCGGGGCGACGGGGTTTTCGGTCAGGACTGGACCGGACATGCCCACCAGATCGAGGCGATCCCTCGCCATCTCGCCTGGGAAAAGACCGTGATCCTCCAGGGCGAGTTGTATTGGAAGCTGACAGATCACGTTCAGGCGGACGCCGGCAGTCTGAACGCTCGCAGCAAAGTGGCCGGGCTGCTGGCGCGTCACGCGATCAGCGAACAGGAAGGCGCGAATATCGGGCTGTTCGTCTGGGACTGGCCAGAAGGTCCGTCGGACATGACCGAGCGATTGGCAGGGCTCAGGGCCATGGGTTTCGAGGACAGCGCGCGCTTCAGTGAGCCGTTGGAGGGTTTCATTCAGGCGAAAAACTGGCGAGAGCACTGGTACCGTTCGCCGCTGCCGTTTGCCACCGATGGCGTGGTTATGCGGCAGGGCGAGCGTCCGTCAGCCGAGCGCTGGCAGGCGAAAGCGCCTTACTGGATCGCGGCATGGAAGTACCCGTTTGCGCAGGCGCTGGCCGAGGTGCGCAAGGTTCATTTCAACGTCGGGCGCAGCGGCAAGATCACGCCCGTTCTGGATGTCGAACCGGTGCGCCTGGATGACCGCATGATTAATCGCATCAGCGTCGGTTCGTTCAAGCGTTGGCAGGAGATGGACATTCGGCCTGGGGATCAGGTCGCAATCAGCCTGGCCGGGCTGACGATTCCGCGGCTGGATGAGGTGGTGTCGCGAAGCGTCGAGCGGGCGCCGCTGAGCGTTCCGCGCGCTGAGGATTTTCATTCGCTGAGTTGCTGGCAGCCGGTCGAGGGCTGCGAAAGCCAGTTCCGCGAACGGTTGAAATGGCTGGGCGGGAAGAAGGGGTTGGCGCTCAGCGGCGTAGGGCCGGGCACGTGGGATAAGTTGATTCAGGCAGGGCAATTAAAGGGTTTGTTGGGCTGGATGACCCTCGATGGTGCACAGCTTGCTAACATTCCCGGCATGGGCGAGCGCAGCAGCGCTAAACTGCTGGCAAGTTTTCAGGCTGCACGCGATAAAACCTTTGTCGTGTGGCTCAAAGCCATCGGTTTACCGCCGGCCACGGGCGTTGATCTGGGTGATTCGTGGGCAGCGCTGGCCTCGCGAAGCGTCGTTGAATGGCAGGCCGAACCCGGCATTGGCTCGGGACGTGCGAAGCAGTTACATGCATTTTTTCAAGACCCGCAGGTGCAGGCCCTAAGCAGGCAGCTGAAGGACGAAGGCATCAACGGTTTTTAGTATTTTCAGGGCCGCATGATGGTGTAGAGCGTGCGGCTACGTGTATTCAAGGAGTATCCATGAAATTCCTGACATCCCTTTTTGCATTCACCGCGTGCGGGTTTCTGGCCGCACCCGTGTTTGCAGCCGAGCAGGCGCCGGAACCGTCCGGATGCGCCGCGAAGCGCCAGGACATCGCCACTCAGATTGAGAGCGCCAAAGCCGCCGGCAACACCGATCAACAGGCCGGGCTGCAAAAAGCCCTGAGCGAATTGAACGCCAACTGCACCGACATCGACCTGGTCAAGCAGCAGGAACAGAAGGTGCTGGATGCCAAGCGTGAAGTCAGCCGTCGCCAGGCGGACCTGAACAAGGCCATGAGCAAGGGCGATCCGGAGAAAATCGACAAGCGTAAAGACAAGCTGGCCGAGTCCCGCAAGGAACTGCAGGACGAGCAGGAAAAACTGGAGAAGGTGCAGCCCGACGAGGATGACGAGTAAGGTCGTCTGCGGGCCTGTGTCTTTTTGTGTGGGAGTGACCGGGGTGGCGCTCCACCTGGCCCGCGAGGCGGTATCAGACCCATCGGATTTGCAGCTACTACACTGGCCTCTTCGGGAGCAAGCTCCCTCCCACACAAGCTCCCTCCCACAGTAGCCAGGTGCGCCAACTGACCGCGCAGCGTCAAAAGCGCTGAGCGATCAGACTGAGACGCCAAACAACGCAATCACCAGCCCAAGCCCGACGATCCAGGCCAGCGAACGCAACGTCGCGAGATCCGCCAGATAGAAGATGATGTAGAGCAGGCGGCTGGTCACGAACAGCACGGCGAGTACGTCGATCGTCACCAACTGCGCCACGCCGGCGACGTGGGCGATGATTACGCCAGCGGCAAACCCGGGAATCGCTTCAAAACTATTGAGCTGCGCATTGTGGGCGCGGCGCGGGAGACCTTCGAGGCGGTCGAGAAAGTCCCGGGGGTCATGATTGTGCCGTGCACTGAATTTGCCGCTGCTGAACTTGGCAATGCCAGCGCACCCTATCGGCAACAGAATCACGATCAACACACACCAAAACGCGACGGTCATACCTGCATCCTTTTTTAGAATTTGAGCTTCATTAGAAAACGCCCATCTACAGCCTAAGAGCCACGGCCCGTCGAAAGGTTCTTACAGGCAACGAATGCAATCGTAGGACCGGCTTTAGCCGGGAAGGCATCACCCGCCACACCGCAAATTTGATGGCGCACACACCGGCCCCTTCCCGGCTGAAGCCAGTCCTACAGAGAACAACCCGCGTGCAGTTTGCTCGTCGTTACTGCCACCGCCATCCCGATTGGCTAAGATGCCAGCCACCCAGCCGACCGCGGCTGTATCTCGTTGCCCAGGAGCCTGCATGTCCAGCGAAGAAGACGCCACCCTCAGTGGCGCAGCGCCGATGATTCCCGATCAGCGCCGGGAGTTGATGCTGCGTCAGCTGCGCAAGCATCAAGTGCTGAGCGTGCATCAGCTCATGGACATGTTCGACTGCTCGCACATGACCGTCCGCCGCGACATCGCGCTGCTTGAGCAAAGTGGCCGTGCCTATTCGGTGACCGGCGGGGTGCGCATCGCCAGCCAGGTTCACAGCGAGCCGAGTCATCAGTCCAAGGCAGTGGTCGAGCTGCCGCACAAACAGGCGATGGCCAAACTGGCCGCCAGCCTGCTGCACCCCGAGATGACCGTGTACCTGGACGCCGGCACCAGCACGCTGGAAATTGTCCCGTACATCGTCGCGCTGGCGGGCATGACCGTGGTCACCAACGACTTCGGCGTGGTCAATGCACTCGCTGACGCAGCCCACGTAGATGTGATTCATACCGGCGGCTTGCTGGACCACCCGAACCGATCCTGTGTCGGCGGGCTGGCAGCGGCGACGTTGCGGCAACTGGCAACCGATGTCGCGTTCATGTCCACCAGCTCATGGGATCTGCAGCGAGGCACGACCACGCCCTCCGCGCTCAAGGTTGAGGTCAAGCAAGCGGCGATGCAGTCGGCGTCGCGCACAGTGTTGCTGACGACCAGCACGAAATACGGCACGTTCGGCATGTACAAGGTCGCCGGTCTGGAGCAGTTCGACACGATCATCAGCGACGACCGCCTCGCCCACGGCGCAGCGGACAGCATTCGAGGACTGGGGGTTGAATTGATGTTGGCGTCGGTGGACCAGCCACGCTAATTCAGCGCGCTTCTACAGTCGATGGTTACCAGGCCTCAGTCTCGACTGGGGCTTTTTTGTGCCCGACAGCAGCAATGTTAATTTTTGTTAATTCAAAAAAGCTCTTCACATTATCCGATCATGGGTTCACTATCTTTAACAGATCAGAACAAACACCGTTCGAGTGCTGATGAACTTCGGCGCTCACCCGAGGAGAGATTCATGAATAACAAGAATGTCGGCGTCATTGGTCTGGGTGCGATGGGCCTGGGCATTGCGCGCTCCCTGCTGCGCAGCGGCTTCAACGTTCATGCCTGTGACGTGCGCGCGGCCGTGACCGAGCAATTCGCCAGCGAAGGCGGCGTTGCCTGTGAATCTCCTGCGAGCATGGCCGCTGCCTGCGACGTGATCATCACCGTCGTGGTCAATGCCGAGCAGACCGAAACCGTATTGTTCGGCGACAACGGCGCAGTCGCCGCCCTGCGCCCGGGCAGCCTGATCATCGGTTGCGCCACGGTCGCACCGACCTTCGCCATCGAACTGGGTCAGCGCCTCACCGAAAAAGGCCTGCTCTACCTCGACGCGCCGATCTCCGGCGGCGCGGCCAAGGCAGCTGCTGGCGAGATGACCATGATGACCTCCGGCCCGGCTGATTCCTACGCCAAGGCCGACGCGATCCTCAACGGCATGGCGGGCAAGGTGTATCGCCTGGGCGACGTTCATGGCCTGGGTTCGAAAGTCAAAATCATCAATCAGCTGCTGGCCGGCGTCCACATCGCCGCCAGCGCCGAAGCCATGGCCCTGGGCCTGCGCGAAGGCGTAGACGCGGACGCGCTGTACGAAGTGATCACCAACAGCGCCGGTAACTCGTGGATGTTCGAGAACCGCGTGCCGCACATCCTCAAAGCGGACTACACGCCGCTGTCGGCCGTGGACATCTTCGTCAAAGACCTGGGCCTGGTGCTGGATACCGCCCGCGCCAGCAAATTCCCGCTGCCGTTGTCGTCCACCGCCCACCAGATGTTCATGCAGGCCTCTACCGCTGGCTTTGGCCGCGAGGATGACTCTGCCGTGATCAAGATTTTCCCGGGCATCGAACTGCCCACCGCCAAGCCTGAAAACAACTGAGATGACGCTGATGAGCACCACGACTCCGCGCCCTCTGTTGGGCTGCATTGCCGATGACTTCACCGGCGCCACCGACCTGGCCAACATGCTGGTGCGGGGTGGAATGCGCACCGTGCAGAGCATTGGCATCCCGAGCGCCGAAAGCCTGGCTGAACTGGATGCCGACGCCATCGTCATCGCGCTGAAATCCCGCACCACGCCGGTGGCAGAAGCGGTTGAAGAATCCCTCGCCGCGCTGCACTGGCTGCGTGATCGCGGCTGTGAGCAGATCTTCTTCAAGTACTGCTCGACGTTCGATTCCACCGCCAAAGGCAACATTGGCCAGGTCAGCGATGCGCTGCTCAAGGCGCTGAACAGCGACTTCACCCTGGCCTGCCCGGCGTTCCCGGAGAACGGTCGCACGATCTTCCGCGGCCACTTGTTCGTGCAGGACCAACTGCTCAGCGAATGCGGCATGCAAAACCATCCGCTGACGCCGATGACCGACGCCAATCTGGTGCGCGTGCTGCAATCCCAGACTACGCAGAAAGTCGGCTTGCTGCGTTACGACAGCATCGCCAAAGGCGTCGACGGCGTGCGTGCGCGCATCAAAGAGCTGCGTGCGGACGGCGTGGTCATGGCGATTGCCGACGCATTGTCGGACGCTGATTTGTACACGCTGGGCGAAGCCTGCGCCGACTTGCCGCTGCTCACCGGTGGCTCGGGTCTGGCGCTCGGTCTGCCGGGTAATTTCCGCAAAGCGGGCAAGTTGCGTGACATCAATGCGGCGAAGCTTGAGCACGTCGACGGCGGCGAAGTGGTATTGGCGGGCAGCGCATCGGTCGCCACCAACGGTCAGGTTGCCGCCTGGCTTGAGGCCAAACGGCCTGCCCTGCGCATCGATCCGTTGGCACTGGCTGACGGCAAACCGGTGGTGGCAGACGCATTGGCGTTCGCCCGCGATGCCGGGCAAACCGTGTTGATCTACGCGACCAGCAGCCCGGAAGAAGTCAAAGCCGTGCAGCAAAAACTCGGCGTCGAACGCGCCGGCGCGCTGGTCGAAGACGCGCTGGGGCAGATCGCCCGCGGCCTGCTTGACGCGGGCGTGAAACGCTTTGTCGTCGCCGGTGGCGAAACCTCCGGTGCCGTGGTTCAGGCGCTGGGCGTGAGCTTGCTGAAGATCGGCGCGCAGATCGACCCGGGTGTTCCAGCGACCATCAGCAGCGGCGCGACGCCTCTGGCCCTGGCGCTGAAGTCAGGGAATTTCGGCGGCCGTGACTTTTTCGACAAAGCCCTCAAGCAGCTGGCAGGGAGTGCCCAATGAGCAACGTAACCAGCCCTTCAGTGAGCGCCGAAAACAAGCAGCGTGAAGAAATCTGCGCCATCGGCCGTCTGCTGTTCGGACGCGGCTACACCGTCGGCAGCGCGGGCAACATCAGCGCGCGTCTCGACGATGGCTGGCTGATTACGCCAACCGACGCCTGCCTGGGGCGCCTCGATCCCGAGGCCATCGCCAAGGTCAACCTGGCCGGCGAATGGGTCTCCGGGGACAAGCCGTCGAAGACGTTGGCCCTGCATCGTCAGGTCTACGACCGCAATCCCGGCGTCGGCGGCGTGGTGCACACCCACTCGACGCATCTGGTTGCGCTGACCCTGGCCGGCGTCTGGAAACCGGACGACATCCTCCCGCCCATCACGCCGTATCAGGTGATGAAGGTCGGGCACATTCCCTTGATTGCCTACGAGCGCCCCGGCTCGCCGAACGTCGCTGAACAAGTGGCGAAACTGGCGAACAGCGTGCGTGGCGTGATGCTCGAGCGACTCGGCCCGGTGATCTGGGAAAGCTCGGTCGCCAAGGCTTCTTATGCGCTGGAAGAGCTGGAGGAGACCGCACGCCTCTGGCTGATGAGCAACCCCAAACCTGAACCGCTGGACGCAGCCGCTTTGGAAGAACTGCGCCAGACGTTCGGCGTGAACTGGTAACCCCAACGGCGTTTTGATCGAAAACCGGCCCTCCGGTTTTCGGCGGACCGGCCTCGCCGGAAAACAATAACAACGGGACACAACATGACTCCTCTATTCCTCATGATCGTCGCCGGAGCGGGCATTGCGCTGTTGCTGCTTCTGGTCCTGAAATACAAATTCCAACCGTTCGTGGCGCTGATGCTGGTCAGCATCATCGTGGCGCTGGTGGCCGGGGTTAAACCAAGCGACCTAGTGGCGACCATCGAAGGCGGCATGGGCAAAACCCTCGGCCACATCGCGATCATCATTGCCCTTGGCGCCATGATCGGCCGCATCATCGAACTGTCCGGCGGCGCCGAGGCGCTGGCCAAGACGCTGATCAACCGCTTCGGCAACCGCCGCACGCCGCTGGCCCTGACCGTCGCGGGGTTCATGGTCGGTATTCCGGTATTCTTCGAAGTGGGCGTGATCATCCTCATGCCGCTGGCCTACGGGGTTGCCCGTGCCGCACGTAAACCGCTGCTGGTTTACGCGCTGCCGATGTGCGCAGCGCTGCTGTCGGTGCACGCCTTCCTGCCGCCGCACCCGGGCGCCGTCGCAGCAGCCGGCCAGCTGGGTGCGGACCTGGGTCGCGTGTTGATGTTCGGGCTGCCGATGGTGGGCATTCTGTGCCTGATCGGTTACCTGATTGCCGGGCGCATGACCCGCAAGGTCTACCCGATGACCGACGATATTCGCAGCGAAGTGTATGGCTCTCACGTCACCAACGAAGACCTGGTGGCATGGGCCAACAACGATTATTCGCGGGTGTCTGAAGCGACCCACACCAAAGAACTGGGCCTTGAAGAAAACGCCAGCAGTCTGGCGGCACGCCTGCCAAAGGCGCCGGCGCCGGGTGCAGGCATCATCATCGCGCTGATTCTGCTGCCGATCATTCTGATCCTGCTCGGCACGCTGGCGACCACGATGCTGCCGGCCGACTCAATGCTGCGCAGCGTGCTGACCGTTCTCGGCGCGCCGCTGGTGGCACTGCTGATCGACACATTGCTGTGCGCATGGCTGCTGGGTTCGCGCCGTGGCTGGAGCCGCAGTCAGGTGTCCGATGTCGTGGGTTCGGCATTGCCCGGCGTGGCGATGGTGATCCTGATTGCGGGCGCTGGCGGCGTGTTCGGCAAGGTGCTGGTGGATACCGGTATCGGCGCAGTGGTGTCCGAAGCGCTGCGCAACACCGGGCTGCCGGTTCTCGCGCTGGGCTTTCTGCTGACGCTGCTATTGCGAGCAGTGCAGGGCTCGACCACAGTGGCGCTGGTCACCACGGCCGGCATTCTCAGCCCGCTGATCGCCACGCTGAACCTCAGCGCCAACCACATGGCGCTGCTCTGTCTGGCCATGGGCGGTGGCGGTCTGGCGATGTCGCACATCAACGACGCCGGTTACTGGATGTTCACCAAACTGGCGGGCCTGAACGTTGCCGACGGCCTGCGCACCTGGACCTTCCTGGTGACCATTCTGGGCACCCTCGGGTTCTTGATGACGCTGCTGCTCTGGCCTTTCGTCTAACGGCTTCAACTAGGAGATAACCATGCCTCGCTTCGCTGCCAACCTCAGCATGATGTATCCGCAACACGACTTTCTGGCGCGTTTCTCGGCTGCGGCGAGTGACGGCTTCAAGGGCGTGGAATACCTGTTTCCGTACGACTTCAAAGCTGAGGAAATCAAGCTGCGTCTGGACGACTTCGGCCTGACCCAGGCGCTGTTCAACGCCCCGCCGGGCGACTTCTCCAAAGGCGAGCGCGGCATTGCTTCGTTGCCTGGCCGGGAGGGTGAATTCCGCGACGGCTTCCAGAAAGCGCTGGATTACGCAGCGGTTCTGGGTAACGACCGCATTCACGTCATGGCCGGCCTGCTGCCCAGTGAAGACTTGCGCCAGAAGCATCACGCGGTGTACCTGGAAAACCTGAGCTTCGCCGCACAACAAGCGGCCAAGGTCGGGCTGACGGTGTTGATCGAGCCGATCAACACCCGCGACATTCCGGGCTTCTTCCTGAACCGTCAGGATCAAGGCCAGGCTGTGCTTAAAGAAGTCGGCGCCGACAATCTGCGGGTGCAGTTCGACTGCTATCACTGCCAGATCGTCGAGGGCGACGTCACCAGCAAGCTGCGCCGCGACTTCGCCGGCATCGGCCACATCCAGATCGCCGGCGTGCCGGACCGCCATGAGCCGAGCGTGGGGGAAGTGAATTACCCGTGGCTGTTCGAAGAAATCGACCGCCTGGGCTACACCGGCTGGGTCGGCTGCGAGTACCGTCCGAAAGGCGATACCACCGAAGGGCTGCAGTGGCTGCGTGACTGGCAGGCACGCAGCACAATCACTCGTTGATCACGTCTTCCTTGAACTGATCCTTCACGTAGGTGATTTCGGTCTTGCCGTGTGGCGCCGGCAGGCCGTCTTCGCCCAGATTCACGAAGACCATTTTCTCAACCGTGAGAATGCTCTTGCGGGTGATCTTGTTGCGGACCTGGCACGTTAGCGTGATGGATGTGCGGCCGAATTCGGTCGCGGTAATCCCCAGCTCGATGATGTCGCCCTGACGCGAGGCGCTGACGAAGTTGATCTCGGAAATGTACTTGGTCACAACGCGCTGATTGCCCAACTGCACAATGGCGTAGATGGCCGCCTCTTCGTCGATCCAGCGCAGGAGACTGCCGCCGAACAACGTGCCGTTGGGGTTGAGGTCTTCAGGTTTTACCCATTTGCGAGTGTGAAAGTTCATGGAGGCTCCGGGGTGTTTGGGAGACGGTGGGGGATGTGCCCCAGCTTCAAGCTTCAAGCCTGAAGCTGCAAGTTAAAAGCAGGCCCGCTGTTGTTTACCGCTTGCCGCTTGCAGCTTGCCACTTGCAGCTCAAAGAAAGATAATCGCCACCGCTTCAAAAAACGGTCATCACACCTTGTTACCGTTTTCCCGCCACCTGTCCGAGGGGCGCTGCAGCAGGTCAGACCTGTCAGGCTCGGAGAGGGCGTTGTTTGATCAGGCCTCCCGCCGGTCAAGCTTTAAACGCACAACGGCGCCCATTCGCACCCTACGAATGGAGACTCTTTATGAGTGCTGTACTGACGCCCAACGATTTCAACGACTACAAAGTCGCCGACATGTCCCTGGCTGCCTGGGGCCGTCGCGAAACCATCATTGCCGAATCCGAAATGCCAGCCCTGATGGGCCTGCGTCGCAAGTACGCTGGCGATCAACCGCTCAAGGGCGCGAAGATTCTCGGCTGCATCCACATGACCATTCAGACTGCCGTGCTGATCGAAACCCTGGTTGCCCTGGGTGCCGAAGTACGCTGGTCGTCCTGCAACATCTTCTCGACTCAGGATCAGGCCGCTGCCGCTATCGCTGCTGCCGGCATTCCGGTCTTCGCCTGGAAAGGCGAAACCGAAGCCGAGTACGAGTGGTGCCTGGAGCAGACCATCCTCAAGGACGGTCAGCCATGGGACGCCAACATGATCCTCGACGACGGCGGCGACCTCACCGAGCTGCTGCACAAGAAATACCCGGCCATCCTGGACCGCGTCCATGGCGTGACCGAAGAGACCACCACGGGCGTTCACCGTCTGCTGGACATGCTGGCCAAGGGCGAACTGAAGATCCCTGCGATCAACGTCAACGACTCGGTCACCAAGAGCAAGAACGACAACAAGTACGGCTGCCGTCACAGCCTGAACGACGCCATCAAGCGCGGCACCGACCACCTGCTGTCCGGCAAGCAAGCGCTGGTCATCGGCTACGGTGACGTGGGCAAGGGTTCGGCTCAGTCGCTGCGTCAGGAAGGCATGATCGTCAAGGTCACCGAAGTCGACCCGATCTGCGCCATGCAAGCGTGCATGGACGGTTTCGAACTGGTTTCGCCTTTCATCGACGGCGAGAACGACGGCACCGAAGCGAGCATCGACAAAGCACTGCTGGGCAAGATCGACCTGATCGTCACCACCACCGGTAACGTCAACGTCTGCGACGCCAACATGCTCAAGGCGCTGAAAAAACGCGCAGTGGTCTGCAACATCGGTCACTTCGACAACGAAATCGACACCGCTTTCATGCGCAAGAACTGGGCATGGGAAGAAGTGAAGCCGCAAGTGCACAAGATTCACCGCACCGGCACTGGCGCGTTCGATCCTCAGAACGACGACTACCTGATCCTGCTGGCCGAAGGCCGTCTGGTGAACCTGGGCAACGCCACCGGTCACCCGAGCCGCATCATGGACGGCTCGTTTGCCAACCAGGTGCTGGCGCAGATCTTCCTGTTCGGCCAGAAGTACGCTGACCTGAGCCCTGCCCAGAAAGCCGAGCGTCTGACCGTTGAAGTGTTGCCGAAGAAGCTGGACGAAGAAGTGGCCCTGGAAATGGTCCGCGGCTTCGGCGGCGTCGTGACCAAGCTGACCAAGACCCAGGCCGACTACATCGGCGTGACCGTCGAAGGTCCGTTCAAGCCGCACGCTTATCGCTACTAAGCAGTAAGCGGCAAGCTTCAAGCGGCAAGTAAAGGCATCACCATTGTCATGACTTGCCGCGTCAGGCTTTAAATCGTCCAAGCATTTAGCAGCACCAGGTGACAAGCCTTGATCTGCAGGATACGGCGCACGGCCACTCTTGCAGCTTATGGCTTGTAGCTTGCCGCTGGAGACTCGCTCCATGAGCCAAGACCGTAGCTACAGCTTCGAATTCTTCCCGACGAAGACCGACGCTGGTCATGAAAAACTGCTTGCCACGGCGCGTACGCTGGCCAGCTACAACCCCAGTTTCTTCTCCTGCACTTACGGTGCCGGGGGTTCCACGCGCGACCGCACGATCAACACCGTGCTGCAGCTGGAAAAAGAAGTGCACATTCCCGCCGCACCGCACTTGTCGTGCGTCGGTGACAGCAAGGCCGACCTGCGCAGCTTGCTGACGCAGTACCGGGAAGCCGGCATCAAACGCATCGTTGCCCTGCGCGGTGACCTGCCGTCCGGCATGGGCATGGCCAGTGGTGAGTTGCGTTATGCCAATGACCTGGTGAGCTTCATCCGTGAAGAAACCGGCGATCATTTCCACATTGAAGTCGCGGCCTACCCCGAGATGCACCCCCAAGCGCGCAACTTCGAAGACGATCTGAAAAACTTCGTGCGCAAGGCCAACGCCGGCGCCAACAGTGCGATAACCCAGTACTTCTTCAACGCCGACAGCTACTTCCACTTCGTCGAGCGCGTGCAGAAGCTGGGCGTGGATATTCCGATCGTGCCGGGCATCATGCCGATCACCAACTACAGCAAACTGGCGCGCTTTTCGGACGCGTGCGGTGCGGAGATCCCGCGCTGGGTTCGCAAGCAGCTGGAAGCGTACGGCGATGATACGGCCAGCATTCAAGCGTTCGGCGAGCATGTCATCACTGAAATGTGCGAACGACTGCTGCACGGTGGCGCCCCCGGCCTGCATTTCTACACGCTGAATCAGGCCGAACCGAGCCTGGCGGTCTGGAACAATCTGAAGCTCTCTGCGTGATAACGGTTTCAATCCAGTCGGATTGAAACGTCGCTGGCTTCACTGGCAGGCTTCTTCACCCCGAAGCCTGCCAGTCCCGTCCTTGAGCCCTGCCTTCTGCTTTTGTTGAGAATCATCACTTCTATTTAGTTAGCTTGCGTCGTAATCTCGCGCGCATGCCGCCCATCCTTCCCCTATCCGTTGCTGTCCTCCTGGCCTGCCTGAGCTTCAGCGCGCTGGGCGAGAAATTGCGGATCGTCACCGAACCCTGGTCACCCTATGTCATCGTGGACGGCAACCACGCCTCCGGGCTTGATTACGACACCACGGCGATTGTGTTCGAACGCCTGGGCATCGACGTCGAGTGGCAGTTTCTCCCCTGGAAGCGCTGCCTGATGATGCTCAGTGAAGGCGAGGCCGACGGTGTTCTCGATATAAACAAGGACGAGGCGCGCGCTGATCTGTTGTATCCGGACGAACCGTTGTCGAGCATCGACTGGGTGCTGTTTCAGGCCAATGCCAGGCCCCATGCCTTCAATAGCATGGAGGACTTGCGCGGGCTGACCATCGGCGTCTCTCCGGGCTATCGATACATCCCGGCGTTCGACACCTCGACGGCGTTCATCCGAGAGCCTGCGCCGAGCCATGAAGCGAACTTCGGCAAACTGATTCGCGGCCGCATCGATCTGATGGTGACCGATCGCCTGCTGGGCCGGCAGATGATCGAGCGGCTCAAGCTCCAAGGCCAGGTTAGTCAGCTGCCGACCGTGCTCAATCACCGGGGGCAGTATCTGGCGCTGCGCCGCAATGCCGGCATGGACCTGCTGGCCCAGCGGTTCAGTGCAGAACTGAAGCGTTTCAAGCGTGAGCCCGCGTACGCGAAACTGGTGGAGCGGTACACCGGCGAAACGCCGACGACACTCCCTGCAGAATCGGAGGAAAGGGTCGATAAAACCGTTGAGCAGCAGGAAAGCAGCGCGTTGTGATTGCTCTGTTATACTCCGGCGTCCCCGCCAGGCTTGCGCCCGGGTGCACGGTCTCACAGAAGACTTCTCGAACACGTCAGCAGCGCACTTTTTAGCGCCCCTGCCCGAGTTGAACTTACAGACCTCCACAGGACCGGACGCCATTGCACCTTCCAAGGACTGTGCGATGACCGCAGCAGGGTCGAGCGCATTCACGTTACGTGCAGAACCTTTAGTCTGCGCCTGGAAGATCATCCCTATTTGGGCCTCTATGGCCCCAACTCAAGACAGGATTACTCATGTCCTTTGCTTCCCTCGGTCTCTCCGAGGCTTTAGTCAGCGCCATCGAGGCTGCTGGCTACACCCAGCCTACCCCAGTGCAACAGCGGGCCATTCCCGCCGTGTTGCAAGGCCGCGATCTGATGGTCGCCGCCCAGACAGGTACTGGTAAAACCGGTGGTTTCGCCCTCCCTATCCTGGAGCGGTTGTTTCCCAACGGTCATCCGGACAAATCCCAGCGTCACGGCCCGCGCCAACCGCGTGTTCTGGTCCTGACCCCTACTCGTGAACTGGCCGCTCAAGTCCACGACAGCTTCAAGATCTACGCCAAGAACCTCAAGTTCGTCAGTACCTGCATCTTCGGCGGTGTCGGCATGAACCCGCAGGTTCAGGCCATGGCACGCGGCGTTGACGTACTGGTTGCCTGCCCGGGTCGTTTGCTCGATCTGGCCGGTCAGGGCAGCGTCGATCTGTCCCACGTTGAAATCCTTGTCCTGGACGAAGCTGACCGCATGCTCGACATGGGCTTCGTTCACGACGTGAAGAAAGTCCTTGCACGCCTGCCGTCCAAGCGTCAGAACCTGCTGTTCTCGGCAACGTTCTCCCAGGACATCACCGCGCTGGCCGGCAAACTGCTGCACAACCCGGAACGCATTGAAGTCACGCCGCCGAACACCACGGTCGAGCGTATCGAGCAGCGTGTGTTCCGCCTGCCGGCCAACCACAAACGCTCGCTCCTGGCGCACCTGATCACTCAAGGCGCGTGGGAACAGGTGCTGGTGTTTACCCGCACCAAGCACGGCGCCAACCGCCTGGCCGAGTACCTGGATAAGCACGGCCTCAGCGCTGTGGCGATCCACGGCAACAAGAGCCAGAACGCACGCACCAAAGCGCTGGCCGACTTCAAGGCCGGCACCGTTCGCATCATGGTCGCGACCGACATCGCTGCCCGTGGTCTGGACATCGACCAGTTGCCCCACGTGGTCAACTTCGAACTGCCTAACGTCGACGAAGACTACGTGCACCGCATCGGTCGTACCGGTCGCGCAGGCCGTAGCGGCGAGGCGATCTCGCTGGTTGCGCCGGACGAAGAGAAGCTGCTGAAAAGCATCGAGCGCATGACCAAGCAGAAGATTGCCGACGGCGATCTGATGGGCTTCGACATCACGGCCGTCGAAGCCGAGAAGCCGGAAGTCCGCGAGCGTCCGGATGTGCGTAACCCGCGCAATGCCCGTGGCCCGCGTGGCGACGGCCCAAACGGAGGCGGCGGTGGCGGCGGTCGCAAGGACAAAGGCAAAGACAAGGGCAAGGAAAAGCCGGCAACGGCCGCGGCAGCACCTTCGGGCGAGCGCCCGGCACGTCCGGCGCGCCCTCAAAAGCCGCGTCAGGGCACCCCGTCGAGCGAGTCACGTCAGTCGCAGCCAGCGGCTGCGGGTGCTAATCGCGCACCTGACGAGTTCCTGGATGACGAAGTGGATAACTTCGGCAACCGTGCCGACTACGTCAGCCCGTACCAGAACAAGAACCAGAGCCGCGGCCGTCGCCCGGGCGCTCCTGCAACGGGCGCCGCACCGGCACCTCGCGGTCAGGCGCCAGGCCGTAGCGGTCCGCGCAGTGGTTCGGCCACTGGCGGCTCCGCCAGCACCGACGCCGCCGGCGCACCGGCCAAACGCAGCGGTCCTCGCAACGGTTCCGGCCGTGACGGTCAGGCTCGTCGCGAAGACCAGCCTCGTGCTCGTCGTCCGGCGCGCGAAGACCAGCCAGCGCGTCAGGAGCCAGCGGTACGCGGGCCTCGCGACGGTCAGCCAGCACCGAAGATCATGCACAAAGAGTCCAAGGGCGATCGTTTCCCTTCGGCTGAACAACTTGATCAGTTGCCAAGCCGCCCACGCGGTGAAAAACCAGCCCTGCTGACCCGCAACCGCGAAGGTTAAGCAGCGCCGGTTGTTACGCAGCCAATAAAACGCCCCGACTGGTTCGGGGCGTTTTTGTTTGCGTGATTCAAGCAATGCCACACACAAAAACGCCGACCCAAAGGTCGGCGCTTCATCACCACGACAACGCGTCTTACTTGGCTTTGACGCCTTCGAACGAGATGTCCAGCTCCAGGGTGTCGGACTGTGGACCCAGGTCCATCATCTTGCCGAAATCAGAACGCTTGATCGAAGTAGTGCCCTCGAAGCCGGCACGGTAGCCGCCCCATGGATCCTTGCCTTCACCCAGGAAGGTAGTCTTGACGGTGACCGGCTTGGTCACGCCGTGCAGGGTCAGGTCGCCGATCACGTCAGCCGTGGTCTTACCGTCAGCATTCTTGCCGATGTTGGTGACCTTGGTGGAAACAAACTTGGCGTCAGGATAGGTCGCGACGTCGAGGAAGTCCTTGCTGCTGATGTGCTTGTCACGTTCAGCGTGGTTGGTGAAGACGCTGGCGGTCTTGAGGTCGATGCTGATCTTGCTGTCTTCAGGCTTGGCGGCGTCGAAGCTGAAAGTGCCGTTCCAGTCCTTGAACGTGCCGTAGATGAAGCTGTAGCCCAGGTGGCTGATCTTGAAGTTGATGAAGGCGTGTTGGCCTTCCTTGTCGATCGTGTAATCAGCGGCCATTGCCTGACCGGCCGTCAGCAGCGCGGTACCCAGGGCCAGTGCAGCAAGTGTCTTTTTCAACATACGTCGTCTTCCTTTCTAGTTGAATTGAGTATCAGGCCTTGCGGCCAAGCATACGTACAAGGGTGGCATCACGATCAACGAAGTGATGCTTCAAAGCGGCCAGCCCGTGGAGTCCTGCAAAAATCACCAGGGTCCAGGCCAGGTACAAGTGCACGGTGCCTGCGACGTCTGCCTGGTCGGGCAGTCCGCTGATCAAGGCAGGCACTTCGAACAATCCAAACACCGGAATCCCGACACCGTCTGCGGTGGAAATCAGGTAACCGGCGAACATCACCAAAAACAGGTCCAGATACAGAAACGCATGGCCCAGTTTCGCAGCGGTTTTCACAAACCGGCTGTGGGTGGCAGGCGCTGCTGGCGGCGGGCTGACGAAGCGCCAGATCACCCGGATCAGCATGAACAGGAACAGCGTGATGCCGATGCTCTTGTGCAGGTCAGGGCCGGCCTTACGCCAGGTGTCGTAATAGCCCAGCCCTACCATCCACAACCCTAGCGCAAACATGCCGAACACCGTCAGCGCGACACCCCAATGCAAAACGATGCTGACCCAGCCATAGCGAGAAGATGAGTTGCGTAACTGCATGCTGAATATCCTGTGAGGGCCGAGGAGAGACTAGCGCTTTACCTATCGAAAGAAAGCGCAAAATGTTGCTTTGAAGAATCAGGAAATCCGATTGAAATCTCCTGACATATTTTCGTCCGAATGAGATTAAGCCAGCGTTACGTTTTATCCAGGCGAAAAAAAGGCGCGGTATCAAGCCGCGCCTTTGCTTTCAGCCGTTACCGATCAGTTTTTGCTGTCGGTCGCCGGTGCTGCCGGAGCCGTTGCCGGAGCCGCCGGAGTAGCCGGAGTAGCCGGTGCTGCCTTGTCACCCGTGGCCTTGGCCGGCGCTTTTTTCGCAGCGTCGGTTTTGGCAGGGGCTTTGTGGGTGGCTGCCGGTTTGGCCGGAGCCTTTTTGACGGGCTCCTTCTTCGCCGGTTCTTTCTTGGCCGGGGCCTTTTTCGCAGGCTCCACGACCGCAGGCTTGGCGGGTTCAACCACTGGCGCTGGCGGCGGCGTTACCGGGGCAGGCGCTGGAGCCGGGGTCGGAGCAGGCGCCGGGGCTTTCTCGGCCGGTTTCGGCTCAGGCTTGGAACCGCCAAACATGTTCGAGAAGAAGCCGCCAATGCCGCCGCTGCTATCCTTGGCCGGTTCAGGGGCCTTCGGAGGCGGCGCTTTGACCGGCTCGTACGACTTGCCTTCAGACAGGCCCTGCACCTGAATCGCCGCACGCTGACCTGAACGCAATGCGCCTTCCAGGGTGCCTGGGTACAAGGTGTCGGTGTGCTCGCCGGCAAAGGCTACGCGCTGCAGTGGTCGTTCCCACAAGCGCCAGTATTTGCTGATCTGGCCCGGGCCGAAGGCCAGGTATGCACCGCCGCTGGACGGGTCAATGCTGGAGCGACGCAGTTCGTAGCCGGTGAACGCGCCGCGCGCCTGCGGGTAGAACGCCTGCATGCGGATCAGCACTTGATCCACCAGCTGCTTGTCGCCGAACGCCTGCATGATGCGGGCGTTGTCGCCGGCCAGGTTGATCACGACGTTGGCGCCGCCCTTCAGCGCAGGCTCGACCCACAACATGCCGAGTCCGGTGTTGCTATAGATCTCGCCGGACATGCGCGCCTTGCTGTCCCAGACCGGGGTCTTGAACTTGAGCATGATCTGGTCATGCCAGCCGTAGTTGGTGCTCTTGATCGCGCCCAGACGCTGGGCGTCCAGTGCAGGGGTCATCTGGATCTTGCTCAGTGCGCGCAACGGCACGGCCAACACGACATATTCGGCTTCGTAGCCCAGCGAACCGACCTTGACGGTCACGCCGTCCTTGTCCTGATTGATGGCCGACACCGGCGAATTGGTCTTGATGACTTTCAGCTGTTTGACGAACTCCTCGGCCAGCACGGCGCTACCACCCGGCAGGCGAGCGGCGCGGCGGTCGCGGTCGTCGACGTTGCGATTGACCCGTGTTTGCTGTGCGAGGTACAGCAGCGACAGACGCGAAGGTTCGTCGTAGCGCGTACGAATCTGCTGATTGATCAGTTGGCGCGCGGTCGTTGGCAGGCTCAGACGGTCCAGCCAGTTGGAGACGGTGATCTGGTCCAGCGCAAACAGGGTGCTGTTGGCCGCCGGGTTGTCGGGGTCGGTGATCGAACGGGCCAGGTCATCCACCGCTGCTTCGTAGCGCTTGATGGCTTCGGCGGTCGCCGGCTGTTTGGTCGCCAGGTCGGCGCCAGTGAAGTACTCGCCTTCGATCAGGTAGCTCGGGGTCCGCACAAATTCCGGCGCGGGCACCGCCTTGATCTTGAAGCGATCAATGTACTGATTCAGCACCGGCTGGGCCTTGGCGTTGCCGATCCACTCGCTGCCGGCCAGACCGGAGCGGCCGCCGACGGTGGGTTTGGCTTCCAGCAAGGTGACTTGCCAGCCTTTGCTCTGCAGCTCGTAAGCCGTCGTGAGTCCCGCCAGACCACCGCCGACGACGATCACCGTATGCGGTTTATCCACGGCAAGCGCTGAAGCGCTGACCATCCCAACCATCACCAGCGCACAGGCGCGCAGCCAACCAGAAAGCATTCAGCGAACTCCGGAGAAAAACGGGGGGAATTGTCGGATTTTGTTGTCCGATTTTTCGAAGAGCGCGAAGGATACGCGAGCCGCGAAACGCCCGCCAGCAATGTCCGTCAGGCTCGAAAGCGGCGCTCGCGGCGATTTAAACAACACGCTAAAGGTTGTCCCGCTGGCATCCATTGCATAGGCTTGCGCGATTGTTTGCCCTCGCGCCATGCGAGCCGCTATGTGGAGAAGAGTAATGGGCCTTAACGACCAGTGGATGCAGCGCGACCTGAAGGTCCTTTGGCACCCCTGCACCCAGATGAAAGACCACGAAAAACTGCCGCTGATTCCGATCAAGCGCGGCGAAGGGGTCTGGCTGGAGGACTTCGAAGGCAAGCGCTACCTCGACGCGGTCAGCTCCTGGTGGGTCAACGTATTCGGCCACGCCAACCCGCGCATCAATCAGCGCATCAAGGATCAGGTCGATCAACTGGAGCACGTGATCCTGGCAGGCTTCAGCCATCAGCCGGTCATCGAGCTGTCCGAGCGTCTGGTGGCGATGACGCCCGAAGGCCTGACGCGCTGCTTCTACGCCGACAACGGTTCGTCCTGCATCGAAGTCGCGCTGAAGATGAGCTTTCATTACTGGCTCAATCGCGGCAAGCCGGACAAGAAGCGCTTCGTCACCCTGACCAATAGCTACCACGGCGAAACCATGGCGGCGATGGCGGTCGGTGACGTGCCGCTGTTCACCGAGACCTACAAAGCGCTGCTGATGGACACCATCAAGGTGCCAAGCCCGGACTGCTACCACCGGCCTGAAGGCGTGAGCTGGGAAGAGCACACCCGGACGATGTTCGCGGTGATGGAGCAAACCCTCGCCGAGCATCACGACAGCGTCGCGGCGGTGATCATCGAGCCGCTGATTCAAGGCGCGGGCGGCATGCGCATGTACGACCCGATCTACCTCAAGCTGCTGCGCGAGGCCTGCGACCGGTATGGCGTGCACCTGATTCATGACGAGATCGCCGTGGGTTTCGGCCGCACCGGAACCATGTTTGCCTGCGAGCAAGCCGGCATCCGTCCGGATTTCCTGTGCCTGTCCAAAGCATTGACCGGCGGTTATCTGCCGCTGGCGGCGTGCATCACCACCGATGATGTGTACGACGCGTTTTACGACGATTACCCGACGCTGCGCGCGTTTCTGCACTCCCACAGTTACACCGGCAACCCGCTGGCGTGCGCGGCGGCGTTGGCGACGCTGGATATTTTCGAGCAGGACAACGTCATCGAAAACAACAAGGCGCTGGCCCAGCGCATGAAGACCGCGACAGCGCATCTGGTCGATCACCCGAACGTCGCTGAAGTGCGGCAGACCGGGATGGCGATTGCCATCGAGATGGTGCAGGACAAGACCACTAAAACGCCGTATCCGTGGCAGGAGCGGCGCGGGCTCAAGGTGTTCGAGCACGCGCTGACCCGAGGTGCTTTGCTGCGTCCGCTGGGCAGCGTGGTGTACTTCCTGCCGCCCTACGTAATCACACCGGAGCAGATCGACTTCCTGGCCGATGTAGCGACCGAAGGGATCGACATCGCGACGCGCAGCAGCGTGAGTGTGGCGGTGAGAGAGAACTTCCATCCGGATTTTCGTGATCCGGGCTAGCAGGCCGTTACACCCATTCTCCAGGCGCTGCATTCAACACAATCTTTAGAGACACAACCATGAGACTGTCCCGCTTTTTCGTCGATGCCACCCTCAGCGTCGGGGAGCACGAACTGCCAGAGGCCCAGGCCCATTACATCAGCCGCGTGTTGCGCATGTCCGAAGGCGACGCGGTGCAGCTGTTCGATGGTTCGGGCCATGAGTTTCGCGCCACGCTGGCGGAAGTCGGCAAAAAGCAGGTGCGGGTGCAGGTGAGCGAAAGCTTTGCCGGTCAGCCGGAGTCGCCCTTGCAGATCCATCTCGGCCAGGGCCTCTCCCGGGGTGAGCGGATGGACTGGGCGATTCAGAAAGCCACCGAACTGGGCGTGACGCAAATCTCCCCGATCATCAGCGAGCGCTGCGAAGTGCGTCTCAAAGATGAGCGTGCGGAGAAGCGTCAGGCCCATTGGCAGCAGATCGCGATCAGCGCCTGCGAACAGTGCGGGCGCTCCGTGGTGCCGGTGATTCATGGGCCGGTGACTCTGGCCGAGTGGCTCAAGCAGACGGAGGCGGACTTGAAGCTGGTGCTGCACCCGGTCGCGGCGCCGCTGACCAGCCATGAAAAGCCCGGCAGTCTGGCCTTTTTGATTGGTCCTGAAGGTGGGCTGAATGACGCCGAAGTGGCCCAGGCACAGGACGCCGGTTTCCACGCCGCCCGCCTCGGCCCCCGCGTGCTGCGCACCGAAACCGCGCCAGTGGTGGCGCTGAGCATCGCGCAACAGTTGTGGGGGGATTTGTAGGACCGGCTTCAGCCGGGAAGGCGTCAGTCGTCACGCCGCAAGATTGATGGTGCGCACACCGGCCCCGATCCCTTGTAGGACCGGCTTCAGCCGGGAAGGCGTCAGTCGTCACGCCGCAAGATTGATGGTGCGCACACCGGCCCCGATCCCTTGTAGGACCGGCTTCAGCCGGGAAAGCGTCAGGCGTCACGCTTCAAGATTGATGGTGCGCACACCGGCCCCGATCCCTTGTAGGACCGGCTTCAGCCGGGAAAGCGTCAGGCGTCACGCTTCAAGATTGATGGTGCGCACACCGGCCCCGATCCCTTGTAGGACCGGCTTCAGCCGGGAAAGCGTCAGGCGTCACGCTTCAAGATTGATGGTGCGCACACCGGCCCCGATCCCTTGTAGGACCGGCTTCAGCCGGGAAGGCGTCAGTCGTCACGCCGCAAGATTGATGGTGCGCACACCGGCCCCTTCCCGGCTGAAGCCAGTCCTACAAGGGTCGCGTACATCCGCCAGTGATTTAGTCCTCACTCCGGTAATTCCGACGCTCGACGCCGGGCTTTCGCAGGCTCCGGCCGGGCGCAGGGCAGAAACTCTCCGCGCCCCGGTTCACCCAACGAACTGCCGTCCCAGACCCGCTCCCCTCTGGCGAACGTCATCGCCGGCCATGCACTCAAGCGCATCCCCTCGTACGGGGTGTAATCGACGTTGTGGTGCAGCATTTCATTGGTTAGCTCGATGTCCAGGTCCTCATCCCAGATCACCAGATCCGCATCCGAGCCAATGGCGATGCTGCCCTTGCGCGGATACAACCCGTACAGCCGCGCCGCATGAGTGGCCGTCAGCGCGACAAACGCCTGCGGGCTGATTCGCCCCTTGCGCACGCCTTCCGACCAGAGCAGCGCCATGCGCGTTTCGACGCCCGGAATGCCATTGGCTACTTCTGAAAACGGCGCCGTCTCGCCGTGGGCACGCTTGCCGTCCGGGCCGCCGTAGCGAAACGGCGCGTGATCCGATGAGAACACTTCGAACGAGCCATTCTGCAGGCCGTCCCAGACCACTTGCTGATTGCCAGCGTCTCTCGGCGGCGGGCTGCAGATGCATTTTGCGCCTTCGAAGCTGTCATCGCAGCCAAGGGAATCCGCGGTGAGAAACAGATACTGCGGGCAGGTTTCGCCGTACACCTTCAAGCCGTGGCTCTGCGCCCAGCGGATCTGCTCGATGGCCTCGCGTCCGGACACATGCACGATGAGAATCGGCACATCGACCAGCTCGGCCAGCGCAATGGCCCGATGCGTGGCTTCGCGCTCGACCAGCATCGGCCGCGACGTGGCGTGATAACGCGGCGCTTTATGGCCGGCGGCGAGCAGGCGCTCGGTCAACCAAGCGATGCAGTCGCTGTTTTCCGCGTGCAGCATCACCATCGCGCCTTCGGCCCGCGCCACCGACAGGGTTTCCAGAATCTCCCGGTCGTTGAGCTTCAGCGCGTCATAGGTCATGTAGATCTTGAAGGAGGTGTAGCCCTCGGCAATCAGCTCGGGCAACTCGCGGCGCAGCACGTCTTCGGTAGGGTCGGTGACGATGAGGTGAAACGCGTAATCGATCAGCGCCCGACCGTCCGCACGCCGATGGTAATCCTCCACCGCCGCCCGCAGGGTCTGGCCCTTCTGCTGGCAGGCAAAGGGAATCACCGTTGTAGTCCCGCCACAGGCTGCCGAGCGGGTGCCGCTTTCGAAGTCATCGGCCATGACCGAACCATCACCGGTCGGCTGATCCAGATGCACATGGCTGTCGATACCGCCGGGGGTGACGGTTCGCCCTCGCGCATCGACTTCCTCTGCGGCACCTTGCAGGCCAAGGCCCAGCGCGACGATTCGGCCGTCGCGCACGCCGATGTCGCACAGGAAACCGTCCGCCGCCGTCACCACATTGGCGTTGCGGATGATCAAATCAAAAGCCTGCATGTCGTTCACTCCCTCAGGCGCGGGTCAGCCAGGCCTTGGCGATCTCTTCGCGGGTGGTGAACCAGACGCCTTCGCGGGCCTGGGCGTACTCGATGAAATGCTTGATCGCGCGGACACGACCCGGACGTCCGACCATGCGTGGGTGCAGCCCGATGGACATCATTCGCAGGCCGTCGGCCGACTCTTCGTACAGCACATCGAAGCTTTCCTTCATGTACTCGAGGAAATCGGACGCCTGAGACAAGCCCGGCGAGTTCCAGTAGCGGAAGTCGTTGACGTCGCTGGTGTACGGCACCACCAGATGTTGCTTGCCCTCGACGTCGACGAAATACGGAACGTCGTCGTTGTAGGCGTCCGAGTCATAGAGAAACCCGCCCTCTTCCGCCACCAGCCGACGCGTATGAACGCTGGCGCCGTAGCGGCAATACCAGCCCACCGGACGCTTGCCGCAGGTGCGTTCGAACGACTCGATCGCCAGGCGAATGTGCTCGCGCTCCTCGGCCTCGGTCAGGCGGAAGACCTCCTCCCAGCGATAACCGTGACTGCAGATTTCATGGCCCAGCTCGACAGCCGCTTTGGCGACATCCGGGTTCTGCTCGAAGGCCACCGCACAGGCATGAAAGGTCGCCGGGACGTTGGCCTGTTGCAGGATGTCGAGGATGCGCCAGATGCCGACGCGGGCGCCGTACTCGTACATCGACTCCATCGCCAGATTGCGCACGCCGTCGGGAAACTGATAACTGCCCCACTCGGTCATGCTCTCCTGGTCAGGGTCGCCCATGGCGAGGGAGCGCTCCGAGCCTTCTTCGTAGTTGATGACAAAGTTGACGGCCAGACGCGCGCCGTTGGGCCAGGTGCCTTGGGGGCGCTGCCGGCCGTAGCCGACCAGATCTCGAATGGGTGATGCCATAAAAGCCTACTCCTGCAACGTTCGAACAGTCGGCAGACCACCAAGCCAGGGCTCAGCAGTCGATGGTTTTCAATGCATCATGGTCGGGGCCATCGAGGTTCTGGCCGGTGCGAAAGGCCAGGCCCATGGCCAGGGTCTGCGCAATGCAGAACGCAGCGGTGAGCGAGCGAAAGCCCAGCAGCTCGGCGTCGTTGACCTCGATCATCACCGACGCGGTTTGTCCGATGGGGCTGAGAATGCTGTCAGTGATCGCCACGATGGGCGTCCCCGCGGCGACCGCTTGCTGGCAGGCGTCGATGGTTTCCTGCGCGTACGGCGGAAAACTCACCGCCACCAGCACATCATCGCCGTGCAGCGCACCGACCTGTTCGCGCAGGCTGCCGCCCAGACCGCTGATGTGTACGGCACGACGACCGACACGGCTGAGTGCATAACTCAGGTAGGACGCCATGGGAAACGAGCGACGCATGCCGACCACGAAGGTGGTGCGCGCCTGCTCCAACAGCTCGATGGCGCGCTCGATGGCCTCGACTTGCTCGCCTTCGGCCAAGTGCTCCAGCGAGACGATATTCGCGCGGCTGAATGCCGAAAGCATGGCGCCCACATCGGTGGGGTCATCGAGCAACTGCTCGCCGCGATAGTGCCGGATGCGCTCTTTAAAGCTGCCCTGCCCGGCCTGCTGCAACGGCTGCTTGAACAGGCGCTGCAGGTCGCTGAACCCGCCGAAGCCCAACGCCTGGGCCAGCCGAATGAACGCGGACGACGGGATGCCGGAGATCTTCGCCAGCGCCGCGACCGTGTTCAGCGCCACATCGTGGGGGTGCTCGTTCAGGTAATGCGCCGCGTCACGCTGCCGCGCGGTCAGGCGTTCCTGATGTTCGACGATGGCGGCACGCAGCTCGGCCAGGGTTTGGGGTACAGGCATAAAAAGGCTCGATAGAAGTCAGGATGGACGCAGTTCTGTGATCGCCTGGGCCAGATGCTCCACCAGACGATTCAGCTCATCGACGCTGTTGTAGTGGGCGATCGACACACGAACCACGCCGCCGTATGGGGTCAGCCCCAACTGTTCGATCAGGCGGCGCGCATAGAAGTCACCAAAGCGGATGCCCATACGGTGATTGTCCACGCGGCGCACGATGGCTTCCGACTGAATGCCCTCCACCACGAAGCTGATGGTTGGCACGCGATCACCATCGGTCACACGGGATTTTCCGATGATTCGTACACCCGGCGTCTCCCGCAGAAACGCCAGCAGCGTTTCGGCCAACAGGTCTTCCTGGACTTCAAAGGCATCGAACGCCGCCTGCATCAGCTGGCGTTCGCTGCCGCTGGCGCCGAGGCGTCGGCCGATGTCGATCAGGTAATCGCTGATGCCGATGCAGCCGTAGGACAGCTCGTAGTTCAGGTTGCCGGGCTGAAGCTTGTAGGGAATGACCTCCTGGCCGATGAAAAAGTGGTTCAGGCTCGGCAGCTCCAGCAACGCCTCGCGTTTGCCCCACAGCACGGCGAAGTGCGGGCCGAAGGTCTTGTAGAAACTGAACACGTAATAATCGGCGCCGCTGGCCTGCACATCGACCAGCCGATGGGGCGCGTAGGCCACGGCATCGACGCACAACTTGCCGCCGACCGCGTGCACCCTGCGCGCCACTTCGGCGACCGGGTTGACGCTGCCGAGGATGTTCGACGCGTGGGTCATGGCCAGGTAGCGAGTCTTGTCGCTGAGCAGCGCATCCAGATCAGCCAATTCCAGGTCCATGCTCTGGGCGTCGACGGCCCAGACGCGCAAGGTCGCGCCGCGGTCTTCGCACAGCCTTACCCACGGCCCGATGTTGGCTTCGTGGTCGCAGTTGGTGACGATGATTTCGTCACCGGGATTGATCGACGGGGCGATGGCGCGGCAGAGGATTTGCAGCAAATGGGTGGTCGAGCCGCCCATCACGCACTCTTCCGGGTAGCGCGCGTTGATCAGTTGTGCGACCGATTCCCGCGCCTTCATCACACGTGCGCCAGCGTCTACCGACTCACTGTAGGACGCGCCCAACTGGACGGCGCTGTTGAGCAAGTAATCGGTAATTCGAGCGGCGACCGGCTTGAGCACGGCAGAGCCGCCGGCGTTGTCCAGGTAGGCATAGCCGCTGCCGAGGGCGGGAAACTGGCTGCGTACGTAATCGATGTCCAAGGCATTCAAGGGATGAGCTCCAGAGTCTGATCAGTGATGCAGGATGGCCTGCAAAAACGCGCGGGTTCTCGGCTCTTGCGGGGCCGTGAAGAAATCGTGCGGGTTGTTCTGTTCGATGATTCGGCCGTTCTCCATGAAGATCACCCGGTCGGCGACCCTGCGCGCAAAGCCCATTTCGTGGGTCACGACGACCATGGTCACGCCCGAGCGGGCGAGGTTCTGCATGACGTCCAGCACTTCGCCGACCATCTCCGGGTCGAGCGCCGACGTGGGCTCGTCGAACAGGATCACCCGTGGTTCCATGGCCATGGTCCGGGCGATGGCCACGCGCTGCTGCTGGCCGCCGGACAGCTGGCTCGGGTATTTCGCCGCGTGGGCGCCCATGCCAACTTTCTCCAGCAGCAGGCGCGCACGTTCATTGGCGTCACGCCGAGACATGCCGCGCACCCGGACCGGCGCCAGGGCCACATTGGCGAGCACGGTGAGGTGCGGGTACAGATTGAAATTCTGAAAAACCATGCCGACTTCGCAACGGATGCCGGCCAGCTTCGGGCCGGTTTCAACGCGTTGGCTGCCGACGCGGATGTCGCCCTGCTGATACTCCTCCAGCAGGTTGATGCAGCGGATCAGTGTCGATTTACCGGAGCCCGATGGCCCGAGAATCACCACCACTTCGCCTTGATCGACGGTCAGGTTGATGTCGGTCAGGGCCTGGAATGGCCCGTAGAATTTGGCCACGCCTTCCATTTCGATGACGGTGCTCATGCGCTTTTCCTCCCGGCGCCGTTACGCCGCTCGATCCAGCTCACCAGTTGCACCAGCGGCAGAAGCAGCAACAAGTACATGACCGCCGCGCCCACCAGCGGTGTCGGGTTGGCTGACAGTGCCTGGGCCTGAGTGGCTTGTTTGAGCAGATCGGGCATCGCCACGACGGACGCCAGCGCGGTGTCTTTCATGACGTTGATGCAGTTGCTGGTCATCGGCGGCATGACGATGCGCATCGCCTGGGGCAGGACGATGTCGCGCATGGTGTTGAAAAAGCTCATGCCCTGGGACGCCGAGGCTTCGAACTGACCGCGCGGAATGGCTTCGATGCCGGAGCGGAAAATCTCCGCCGAGTACGCGCAGGACACCAGTGACAGCGCCGCCGTGGCCGCCGCGAACGACGACAGGCGAATGCCCACAAACGGCAGCGCGTAATAGATCAGCACCAACAGCACCAGCAATGGAATCGAGCGCAGCACGTCGATGTACACCCGCGCCAGAAACCGCACCGGCGCGTACCCGTACAACCGCAGCATCGCCAGCACCAGCCCGCCCACCAGGCCGAGAATGATGCTGACCACGCCAAGCATCACCGTCACGCCCAGGCCGCGGAGCATCAGTGGCAGCGCATCGACGAACACGCTCCAGTTGAAGAACGTTTCTAACAACTCCATTGCGATTCCTTGGTGGCGAGCAGTGACTGGCGGGGCCGTGAGCGGTCAGGGCTTACTTGAGCACATCGACCACTTTAACGGTGCTGGACTCCGGATCAGCGTCGGCACCGAACCACTTCTTGTGCAAGTCGGCGATCACGCCTTCTTTCTTCATCGTGGAAATGATGTCGTTGACCTGACCGGCTGAGGCCCAGCCCTTGGCGTGCATCAACGAGTACTTCTCGCCGGTAGGAATTTTCGCGACGACTTTGTACTGCGGCTTGTCCTTGATGTAGTACAGGACCGCCGGGATATCGCTGATGTAGCCGTCCATACGGCCGGACGCGAGGTCGAGCATCGCAGGCGACAGCCCTTCGTAGCGTGAGACTTCCTTGAATTTGTATTCGGCCTGATGGGCGTTGACCCACATGTCGCCGGTGGAGCCGGTGTCGACGCCGACCACTTTGCCGTCCATGTCTTTCAGGCCGTTGATGCCGGATTTGGCGAGCACGGACAGGGATTGGTCGCTGTCGTAATACGGCTGGGCGAAGCCGACCGATTCAAGGCGCTTGGGCGTGATGGTGATCGAGGAAATGGCGATGTCAGCGCGTTTGGACTGCACGGCGCTGAACAGGCCGTTAAACGGGATGTTGACGAATTCCACGGTCTTGCCGGCGCGCTTGGCGACTTCCTTCACCACGTCGACTTCGAAGCCGACGATCTCGCCTTTGGCGTCCTGAAACTCCCACGGCACGTTGCCCACGTTGGCGCCGACGGTCCAGTCAGCGGCCCAGGTGGATGCGGAAAAGGCGGTTGCCACGGCCATGCTCAAGAGTACTTTCACATTCATGTCTTGCTCCCCGATTGATCAGTCAGTTCAAGAAGGCCGCCTTACCACAAGAGGGGGGCGTTTCGAGGATCAGACTAGGATGACGAATCAAATAATTCAACAAATAAAATAAATGAATTAAATGCTTCAATCGGGTGCGGAAGTTATCCGCATTGGTGCAGAAGGGAAAGCGCGCAAGGCTGTGGGGTGTACAGAAAGTGATCAGTGATTTGAAGGACGCCATGCACCGAAGCAGCGCATGGATCGCCCAACTACGTACGCTGCGTAAGATCCGAATGTGCAGGAGCTGGGTCAGCGATGCCCAGCCTCACAACACGTAACGCATGATCGCGACAAAGTGCAGCAGGCTGCCGGCGATGACGAACAGGTGCCAGACCCCATGGAAGTGTCGGACCTTGGTGTCGAACGCGAAGAAAATGATCCCTACGGTGTAGAACACGCCCCCCAGCGCCAGACAGACGAATCCGGCCATGCCCAGCGCGGCGATCAGCGGCTTGACCGCGACCAGCACAATCCAGCCCATGACCGCGTAAATGACGATGGACATCACGCGGGCTTCGGAGCGGGGCTTGATCTCCTGCAGAATCCCGATGATCGCCAGCGCCCAGACGATGCCGAACAACGTCCAGCCCCACGCCCCGTGCAGCGTCACCAGACAAAACGGCGTGTAGCTGCCGGCGATGAGCAAATAGATGGAAAAGTGATCGACCTTTTGCATGATCACTTTCGCCCGACCGCGAACGCTGTGATAAACCGTCGACGCGCTGTACAGCATCACCAGGGCCACACCGTAGACCGCCACGCTGATGATCTTCCAGATGTCTCCGGCCATCGTCGCGACAACCAGCATCCAGACCGCACCGATCGTCGCCAGAATCGCGCCCACCAAGTGGGTCCAGGCGTTGAATTTTTCTCCGTAGTACATCCGCACACTACCTCTCTAAGTTGCACGACACGCGTCAAGGGTCCTGCTTCTGAACCGCAATGACAACGCATTGTGTCGTGTTATCGAGAATTTAATGCAGCCAGCCGCCGATCTCTTCGGCACAATCGGGCGCTCTCAAAACAAGAACCCGGCGCGGGCCCACACGATGCAGATCGACGAAGAGCTCACCCTCAAGAAGCTGGAAATCTTCCTGGCGTTCATGCGCACCGGCAATCTGGCTCGGGCGGCGGCCGAGTTGCAGACAAGCACGGTCAGCGTGCATCGGGCGATTCACTCGCTGGAAAGCGCGTTGCGGTGTCCGCTGTTCAAGCACGAGGGTCGCAACCTCACACCGCTCGAAGGCGCATATGTGCTGGAGGAGCGTGCGCAGAAGCTGGTGCAGGACGTGCTCGGCACCATCGAACAGACCCGGCAGGCGGCCGGGTTTTCGGCGGCGCGGTTCAAGCTGGGGGCGCTGTATTCACTGACGGTCAAAACCGTGCCGCAGCTGATCATGGGCCTGAAGATCCGCCGCAGCGAACTTAACATCGACCTGATTCTGGGCTCGAACATCGACCTTTTCTACAAGCTGAAGAACATGGAAGTGGATGCGATTCTGGTGTCGCTGAACGAATCCGTGAGTGATCCGGACTGCGAGCATTTGCCGCTGTTCTCAGACGATATCTTCCTCGCGGCCCCGGTGGATTCACCCTTCGCCCAGCAAAGCGAAGTGAACCTGGGCGATCTGCGCGAAGCGACGTTCATTACGCTGACCCAGGGCTTTGCCACCCACCGCGACGGCGCGCGGGTGTTTGAACAGGCCGGGTTTGAACCGAAGATCGCCATGCAAGTGAACGACATCTTCACGCTGCTGAGCATGGTCAGCTCGGGTGTGGGCTATGCGCTGCTGCCGGGGAGGATTGCGGCCGTGTATGAAAACCGTGTGCGGCTGATCCCATTGCAACAGCGCTATCGCATGCAGCAGCACATCGGACTGGTCTTCCTCAAAGCCCGCGAACGCGACCCGAACCTGCTGGCGTTGCTGGCGGAATGCCGGATGTACTCGAACCGGCTGGCCCAGGCCTGATCCCGGCTTCAGCTCGATCCAATCCCCACTGTGGGTGTGAGCTTGGTCTGGGCCGCATCGGGGCGAAGAGGCCGGGGAGTTCAGCCACTTTCTCTGCAGGCTGAATGCAAGCCTTCGCGAGCAAGCTCGCTCCCACAGAATCTCCGTCAATTTGATATCTCGGGCGAGTCGTAGAACTTGTGGGAGTGAGCTTGCTCACGAAGAGGCCGGGGCGTGCAGCCAATTTCTCTGCAGGCTGAATGCAGCCTTCGCGAGCAAGCTCGCTCCCACAGGATCTCGGTCAATTTGATATCTCGGGCGAGTCGTAGGACTTGTGGGGGTGAGCTTGCTCACGAAGAGGCCGGGGCGTTCAGCACTTTCTCTGCAGGCTGAATGCAAGCCTTCGCGAGCAAGCTCGCTACCACAGAATCTCGGTCAATTTGATACCTCGGGCGAGTCGTAGGACTTGTGGGAGTGAGCTTGCTCACGAAGAGGCCAGGACATTCAGCTGCTTTCTCTGCAAGCTGAATGTAAGCCTTCGCGAGCAAGCTCGCTCCCATGATTCCGACGCTCGCAGGTAGATCTGCAATCAGGCGCGCAGCGGCAGCATGTTGCTGAACACCGCGCATCCCAAAGCCTCAGCCCAGAATCCCGCGGACGATGAAGTACAGCAGCGACGGCCCCAGCAGACAGCCGAGCCCGGTGTGGAAGGTCGCCGTCAGCGCGCCGTAAGGCACCAGCCGTCGATCCGTCGCCGCGAGCCCGGCTGTCACGCCGCTCACGGTGCCGGCCAGACCGCCGAAGACCATCGCGGAGCGCGGGTTATCCAACCCCATCCAGCGCGCGGCCATCGGGGTGCCGACCATCACCAGAATGGCTTTGATCAGACCGGTCGCGATCGACAGCGCCATCACGTCCGAAGTCGCGCCCAGCGCCGCACCGGTCACCGGCCCGACGATGTAGGTCACTGCGCCCGCGCCAATGGTGGTGATGCTCACGGCGTCGCGATAGCCGAAGGCATACGCCACGCAGCAACCGACGATGAACGGCAGCAACGTGCCGAGCAGCAGCGAGAACGCGCCGACCCAGCCAGCTTTTTTCGCTTCGGTGGCCTGCACTTCGAAGGCCGTGGCGACGATGGCAAAATCACGCAGCATCGACCCGCCCATCAGGCCGATTCCGGAGAACAGCGCCAGGTCCGCCAGCCCTTTCTGGCCGCCGGTCATCGTGCCGCCCACCCACGCCAGGACCAGGCCGATGACGATCGCAATGGCCGAACCATGAATGCGCCCGAACGTCAGTCGCTTGGACAGCACCACCGAAATCCACATCACCACGCCCACGACCGCAAACGCGGTGACCAGGCCCTGACTGATCAGGTCTTTCTGAATGAGCTCCCACATATCAGCGGCCTCCTGCCGGGGAAACAGTCGGCGCGATCACCGGGAGCGGATTAGCCAGTTCGTCCTCTTTGGGCAGCGGCTCGCCCTTGTTGATGCGGCTGATGACGGCAATCGTGCAGCCGCAGACCACCACCGACACCACCGCCGCAATGACCGCGATCGGCCCACCCTTGAGCGCCGTCACCACGTTTTGCTGAGCGGCCATGGCCACGACGACCGGGATATACATGGCGCCCCAGAAGCCGACGCCCATTTCACAGCCTTCGCTCATGCCGCCGCGCTTTTGCATGAACAGCCGCGCGCAGATCAGCAGGATCATCGCGATCCCGACGCCGCCCACGTTGGATTTGACGCCCAGCAGCACGCCGAGCAGATCACCGAGAATCACCCCCGCGAGGGTGCAGATTGCGAGTAACGCCACGCCATAAATAACCATTGTTCTTATCCTCAAATTGCATCGTCGAAGTTGTTGTTTTTGTGTTCCTTCGAAAGCAGCAGTCGGTTTATGAGTGGCGGCGTTCCTCCTCTCGCGACAGCGCGCTGAGCGTGTCCAGCCGGGCGCCCTGGAAAGCGACGGCCGATCCTTGTTCGAAGACGCGGCGCGCCAGGCCCGTCAGCACCGTGCCCGGCGGCAATTCGATGTGCAGGCGCGCGCCGCGCTCGTAAGCGGTTTGCACCGTGCTGCGCCAGTCGATGACCCGGCACATGTTGAACGCCAGATCGTCACGGACCTTGTCGGCGCTGAGCATCGGCCGCGCAGTGCTGCCACTGAGGTATTTCAGCGTCGGTGCTTTCACCGCTACCCGGGAAAACGCTTCGGCGAGAACGTTTGCAGGTTTAGCCAGCAGCTCGCAATGGGAGGGCACGCTGACCGCCAGCCGTTTGGCTGCCGCAGCGCCCTGCTCTTTGGCGAGCGCGGCGACCGCCGCCATGGCGTCGTCTTGCCCGGCAATGACGAACTGGTTATCGGCGTTGATATTGGCCAGATAGACCGGGCTCTCAACGCTATGAATTCGGGCAACCAGGGCTTCAACGGTGGGTTGGTCGAGCCCGATCAGCGCGGTCATGCCGTAGCCCTGTGGATAAGCGCTTTGCATCAGCTCGCCCCGCAGCGCCACCAGACGCACGGCATCCGAAAAATCCAAAGCCCCCGCGATGACCGCTGCGGGATAAGCGCCAATGGACAAGCCCGCGACCATGTCAGGGGAGTTTCCATCGGCCATCAGCACGCGCGCACAGGCGACGCCGGCGATCAACAAACACAGCTGAACGGCTCGCGTCGATTGCAGCGCGGGGGCGGTGTCCAGCGTCAGGACGTCCTCGCTCAATGCAGCGCTCGCTTCCGCCAGGCACTGTTCAACCAAGGGGTGCTCCGGCAGCCCGTGGAGCATGCCCGGCTGTTGCGCGCCCTGGCCGGGAAACGCCCAGAAACTGCTCATGCCGCAACCGCCTGCGCCAGCCAAGGGTTATCCACAAGCCGCGCGCCGTCTTCGGCTTTGAGCAGCACCTGGCGTGACGGTCCTGCCCATTCGCGCAGCGCTACGGCACCAACCGGGGTTTGCAGCTGAAGGTCGATGCGGCACACCGCGCTGGCAAGCTGCTCGACCAAACGAGCGGCGTGCTGGCGATCAAAGAAATCCGGGGTGCGCAATATCAGATCGAGGTCGCTGCCCGCGTGCAGCACCGGCACGCCACTCGCCAGCTCAAAACCGGCGCCACCCGCTACGCCCCATGGCAGGCCGAGCGCATGCATCACGGGACAGATCTGCTGCAAGGCGCGCAACGCCGGCCAATCGGCGTCAGGCGTCATGGCAATCAACTCTTCAGGCCGCACGCGCCGCTGCACATCGTCGAGCTTCATATGAGTGGCGTAGCGCTGATCCCGGGACCGACCCCTCACGCCCACCGCCACCAAGCCAGCCGGGACACGGGCGCGGCGCACCACCACGGGATGACCGAGGCCAACGGCTTCAAAAGCCCATGCCGGTGCGTCGATCGGCAACGCAGCCGCCGACAAACCCCACAACAAGTCGTGGGGCAGCACCGACTGAAAAGTGCTCATCACCACTGCGCCCGCAACAGCTCGCGCACTTTCGACGACGCCGCACGGTTCGGCGCGCCCAGGCGTGTACTCAGGTCATTGGCCCCGGCCAGGGTGTCTTTAATCGCTGCAATCAGACAGTCCTGAACCAGGGTGAGATCCGACGCCGTTGGCTGCTCAATCTCACTGACCGACAGGGTTTCCCAGAGCAAACCGAGGCTGGCGTAGCTGTCGATGTCGTAGGCCATCGGCGGCACGCTCGCGGCGAGTTTTTCCAGTTCTTCGACGCTGCGCAGCGTCACCCGCGCCGCAGAAGCCTTGCCCATGGCGTGAACCATAACGCCGGGGTCGCGCAGGGCAATCAGGCGATTGGCCTGATATCCGTGGGCGAGAAACGCGCCGGACATCGCCTTGCCCACCAACAGCCCGATCACCGGATGCCCGGCCAGTCGGGCCCGCGCATAGGCGTCGACCGCACCGGCCAGCGCTTGGTGAATGCCCAGCGCTTCCTCGCGGCGGCCATAGGCCTGACTCGGTACATCGATGATCGCAATCAGCGTGCGCTTGATGTCGCTGTGCCGATCCAGCTCGATGGCGCCGTCCACCGCCTGGGCCAGACCCCATCCTTCAAGCAAACCGACTTCGCCGTTTTGTGCGCGGGGAAAGCGGTTGGCAGGGTCAGCGACCACCGCCAGGAATCGCGCCGGGCGATCACCCAGTGCGCCGTCTGCTGCTTTCACCGACGCCGGCAGCCCCGCCACTTCAGCGGCGTTCGCGGCCAGCGCATTGAACCAGTTCAATCCACGATGGGAGTAAGCACTCATGACCGGTCTCCTTGATAGGCAGTGCGCACGGCAGCGGGCTCTATCTGCCGGGCCGTGTCCACTTGGGCCAGACGTTCGAGGAAAAACGCGTATCGACTGCTGCGTTCCTGCTCGGGCTTGCCCTTGTGCAACAACGCCTGCACCTGTTGCTGAATGGCGCTGATGTCGTCGGCGACAAAGGCGTCCACCAGACCGCTGGCAAAACGTTGCTCGCCCCCGGTCAGGCTCCAGATGAAGGGCCGGTCGCGGGAATCGTATTCCTCGATGCCGGCTTCCTGCTCGATGACTTGCGGACCGTTCAGGCCCAGACGGGCTTCCTG
The DNA here is from genome assembly GCF_053903055.1 of Pseudomonas sp. AK106. NCBI lineage: Bacteria > Pseudomonadati > Pseudomonadota > Gammaproteobacteria > Pseudomonadales > Pseudomonadaceae > Pseudomonas > Pseudomonas sp. AK106. The sequence goes on along the minus strand of NZ_CP096426.1, from coordinate 278,274 downwards.
GGTGACGACCAGATAACTGCACAAACCCGCCGCAATCGACATGCCGCCAAAGCAGCCGACGCTGCCCGCCACCACGCCAATCACTGGCTGATAACGACGCAGATCAACGATGGCCGCGTGGATGTCAGCGATGGCCGCCAGCCCGAGGTTGGCTTCCTGCAAGCGCACGCCCCCGGTTTCCAGCAGCAGAACGGCTGCGGTGGGAATGCCCTTGCGATTGTCTTCGGCGGCCAGTTCCAGCGCGCCGGCCATTTTCGCGCCGCCGACTTCGCCCATGCTGCCGCCTTGAAAGCCGCCTTCGATGGCGCAGATCACCACCGGCTTGCCCTCAATCGTGCCCTTGGCGATCACCACGCCATCGTCGGCCTGTGGCACGACGCCCTGCTTGGCCAACCAAGGGGAGACGAGTCGCGCGAAAGGATCGATCAGCTCACGAAAACTGCCGTTGTCCAGCAGTGCGCGGGCGCGTTGCCGGGCGCCGAGCTCGACGAAGCTGTGCTGCTGCAGAAGCCGCGTGCTGTCAGTCATGGCCGACCTCCTCGAAACCTTGCTCCAGGCGCAGCCGAACCACGCCCGGCGTGGCGCCGAAATCATGGATGTCGATGCTCATGGCCGGTGGCGTCTGGCCGTCAAACATGCGTTGAAAGAGGTTTTCCCAGCGCGCCGAACTGCCGTTGACCGACGTCAGCACCTGAATCGTCAGCTTGCCCGGCTGACCCGGTTCCAGGAGCACTTCCAGATCACCCGAACCGACACAACCCACCAGCGCGCGACCCAATGGCGGCTGCCCGGCGGGGAATTCAAAAGACAGGGTTTCCATGATCAGACGTTCCTCGTTGCATCGCCGAGCGCAGGCTCCAGGCGATCAATAAACAGGCAAGCGGCGAGCAGATCGGCAGCGCCGCCGGGGGAGGCGTTCAGGCTCAGCAGTTGTTGATCCAGCTGATTCAGCGCGCGACGGCCGCTGAGAGTCGCGCTGCCGCCGGCGTCCAGTACCTGCTGCGCACCGTGTTGCATGGCGTGCAGGCCTGCTTCACCGGCGCGATACAGCACGCAGGTATCGGACAGCGTGGTCATGATCGCCAACAGCGCATCGAGTCGCGCGTTCTGCTCGCCATGCCCGGCGGTGCGGCTGCGGAGGAGTTGCGGCAAACCGGTTTGGGTGACGGCAGGGAAACCCGCTTGCGCTTGCTCCCGGGCGCCCGTTGCGCCGTATTTCTGCGCAACGGCCTGGCCATGGCTCTGACTCTCGCCCTGATGACGATCGTCGATCAATGCCAGATGGCCCGCGCGTTGGCACAGCCCTTCCGGAGAGAGATCATCGGGGTCCAGCGCGGCAGCAGTGACCAGCAAACCCAATGCCCAGATCGCGCCACGGTGGGTGTTCACCCCATTGGTGGTGCGCATCATCGCGGCTTCACCCTCGCGACCGAGGCGGCCGATGGTTTCCCGCAGTGCCGGGTTGAGCTCGCCGATGGCGATGGCGGCGTCGGCCATTTGCTTGAACGCGGGCCACAGCGAGAGCGCTGATGCGTGCATCAGACCCAAGTGCAGATCGGTGTGGGCGCCACTGCTGCGGCGATCGACCAGCGCCGGTTTTGGCGACAGGTCGGCTTCGTCGATCAGTGCATCCACGGCCAGATCAGCCAGGCGCTCAGCCAGCGAGGCCGAACCGGGCGCTGCATCGAAAGCATCGAAAGCTACGTTGAGTGCGCGCATCACCAACTCCTGAATTTCGCAGGCGGGTTGTACAAACCACCGGACCACTCCACCAGCTCGGCGACGCTCTTGGCGGCCAGCAGTTCGCGGCTGGCATCGGTGCGACGAATGCCCAGATCCTCAGGCAGCGCAATCAGCCCTTCGCGGCGCATGCGGGCGGTGTCTTTCGGGTTGTGGCGCAGGCCGATGGAGGTCACCCCCGCCACGGCGGCAATCATGGCCTGACGCTCTTCCAGCGTTCGCGCCTTGTACAGATAGGCGATGCCTTCTTCGGTCAACAGATGGGTGACGTCGTCGCCGTAGATCATGATCGGCGCCAGGGGCATGCCGCTCTTTTTCGCGACTTCGACAGCGTCCAGCGTCTCGACGAAAGTGGGTTTGCCGCCCTCCTGGAAAGTCTCGACCATTTGCACGACGAGCTTCTTGCCGCGTTCAAGATAGGCGTCCGGCCCGTCACCGCTCTGCTGGCGCATGTCCAGCCAGGCGGGCGTGGCGTGACGTCGGCCGCGCGGGTCGTGCCCCATGTTCGGCGCGCCACCGAAGCCGGCGAGGCGCCCGCGCGTAACGGTGGAGGAATGGCCGTCGCCGTCGACTTGCAGCGTGGCGCCAATGAACAGGTCAACCGCGTACTGCCCGGCCAGCTGGCACATCATCCGGTTGGAGCGCATGGAGCCATCGTGGCCGGTGAAGAACACGTCGGGCCGTGCCGCAATGTAGTTTTCCATGCCCAGCTCGGTGCCGAAGCAATGCACGCTTTCGACCCAGCCGCTTTCGATGGCGGGGATCAGCGTCGGGTGCGGGTTCAGCGTCCAGTTGCGGCAGATCTTGCCCTTCAGGCCCAGGGATTCACCGTAGGTCGGCAGGATCAGTTCGATGGCTGCGGTGTTGAAGCCGATGCCGTGGTTGAGGGACTGGACGTTGTGTTTCTCGTAGATCCCGCGAATCGCCATCATCGCCATCAGCACGTGCACCGGCTTGATGTGGCGTGGGTCGCGGGTGAACAGCGGCTCGATGTAGAACGGCTTGTCGGCAACAACCACGAAATCGACCCATGACGCCGGGATGTCCACGCGCGGCAGGTCGCTGACGTCGTCCACCAACTGGTTGACCTGCACGATGACGATACCGTCGCTGAAGGCCGCCGGTTCGATCAGGGCGGGGGTGTCTTCGGTGCTGGCGCCGGTGTAGATATTGCCGGCCCGGTCAGCCATGAAACCGGCCGAGAGCACGACGTTGGGAATCAGGTCAACCAACAGGCGGGAATACAGCTCGATGTACGTATGAATCGCGCCGATTTCCAGCAGGCCGTCTTCCAGCAACTGGCTGATGCGCAGGCTTTGGGTGCCGGCGAAAGAGAAGTCCAGCTTGCGGGCAATGCCGCGTTCGAACAGGTCCAGATGCTCGGCCCGCCCAACGCTGGGCATGATCATGTGCAGGTCGTGGAGCTTGGCGGGATCGGCCTTCACCAGTGAGCGGGACAGGAAATCCGCCTGCTTCTGGTTGTTGCCTTCCAGCACCACGCGATCACCCGGCGCAATCAACGCCTCAAGCGCCGCAACAATCTTGTCAGTCGGCAGTACAACGCCATCGGCAAAGGAACGCACCAGGTCGAGCCGTCGCAGTTTTTCAGTGCGACGACGCGACCAGCGCGGGTCAAGTTTAGTTGTTGTGGTCATGCTGACTCCACGAGTTCGCTGTCGTGGGGCAGATTAGGAGGGGTTCAAGTGCGGCATCAATCAAGTAACTGACGGGATCGTTACGCTGAGAGTAATGATCAGTCCGCCCAGTTGATCTGATAACGGGTGCTGCGCCCGCCGCCCGGGAGTTTAAGCAGGCAGCCTTTTTCCAGAAGGTCTTGAAGATGCCGGGTGGCGGTGGCTTTACTGACTTTGGCAACCGCCTGGTATTGAGCGGCGCTGATGCCACCGGTAAAACCCGCGTCGGGTTTCTCCGACAGCAGGTCGCCATTCAACAACCGATTAAGCACCTTGGTCTGCTCGGGAGACAGCCCGTCATCCCGATGGGCTTGCCAGAATCTCGCCTTCGCCAGCACTCGCCCGATACGCTGCATGGCCTGCTCAAGTGTGTGCAACAACGTCTGCAGAAACCATAGGAGCCATTCGGTGATGTTAAGGTCGCCACGCTGGGTCGCTTCCAGAATCCGGTAATAGTCCTGACGGCGGGCGAGGATGCTCGCGGACATGGCGTAAAAACGTATGGCCTGATGTTCGCCCTGGGCCATGGCCAGATCAGTGATTGCGCGGGTCAAACGTCCGTTGCCATCGTCGAACGGGTGCAGCGTCACGAACCAGAAATGCGCGATGCCCGCGCGGATCAGCGGGTCCAGGGTTGGATCGGCGCGGCTGCTGTTGAACCAGTAAAAAAAGTCATCGAGCTTTTGCTCCAGGCCCTCGCGCCCAGGCGCCTCGAAATGCACCACGGGGCGGTCGATGCGCCCGGACACGACTTGCATGGGGTCGGGGCCTCTAAGCGCTCCAACCTGGATGGGGTTTGCCGTCAGCGTGCTCGTCTCGGGGAACAACAAGCGATGCCAGTGCATCAGCCGCTCAGACGTAAGCGGCCCATCGTGCTGTTGAGTGGCGTCCAGCATCAGCTCCGCCAGACCTTCACTGCGTGCAGTCACGCGGTCATCGCTGGCGAGCCCGAGCCGCTTTGCCAGCGAAGAGCGCGCCGACTCCACGTTGAGTTGCTCACCTTCAATCGCCGAGGAGGTGATGACGTTTTGCAGCAAGGCGTCCAGTTCGCGCTCGACATTCGCGCCGGTGCCCGACGCGCCAATCATCCCCAATAACTGACCCTGCGCCTGGGTACACGCCCGCAACAGCGGCGCCAACGGCTCCACGTCCCAGGAAAAGGACGGCCATTTGGGGTGTTGCCAAATCCACGTTGCTGACTGTTTCACGGGACGCCTCGGAGGGGTGTGAGCCGATTAGCAACCCTATTCGGCTCACGGCATGAGCCGAATATGCGGTTTATTCGGCTCAGCGTCTAGAAGGGATTTGAGAGGAAAGCGATATATATGTACCGCAGTCGACCCTTTTTGACTGATTAAACTGTCTGCTTCACAAATTTGAAGTCTGATCCCGATGCCGCGACCGCCTGAATTGCCTTTTTCGACCCAGACTCCTACCTTTGAGAGCGACATATATGCCTTTCAAGCGCCCGGAGATCTCATGTCATCGACTGTCCTGTCATTTCAAGCCGATGAAGAAACAGTACAAACACTTGACCAGTTGGTCGGCGCCACTGGGCGTGATCGGCAATATCACCTTCAGCAAGCACTGAGCCGCTACATCGAGGCCGAGAAGCACCAGATGCAGGCTGTCTCGGACGGCATAGCGGATGCCGATGCAGGGAACCTCACCGACATTGAATCTGTGAAAGCGAGATGGGTGAAGCGTGCTGACAATAGCCCTGACTGATAAAGCGCAGAGTGATCTAGAGGGCATACATGAATATTACGCGGCAATATGCGGCTCGGAAGTCGCCAACCGAATCGTGATTGACGTGCTTGGTCAGTTGGAGTCACTGAGAACGTTCAGTGGGCTAGGCCGGCCTTCACAATACCCCGGTGTCAGGGAGCTGGTGTTAAGTCGATACACGTATGTGGCGCCGTATCGGGTGAAGGATCATCAGGTGGAGGTGCTGAGGGTTCTACATCACCGGATGGATCGATGACAGCACGCCGTTCACGTGGGAGCAAGCTCGCTCTGGGCCGTATCCAGACGAAGATGGCGGTACATCTTTTAAATCTTCAGCAGATGAAATGAAGCGTTCGCGAGCAAGCTCACTCCTACAGGGGCTGTGTCCGGCATGCACCCTGCGGCGTTTGAGAGCCGGGGAGTCTCTTACAAGCTCGGCGTCACCTGAATCAACCCCGCCTCCACCAACCACTCTTCCAGCGCCACAAGGTCGGGGATCTTCGCCACGGTCTCGCCCACTTGCACCGCGGCCAGTTCCAGCTCGGCCAGCGGCACGTCGACATAACTGAGCTGGCTGTCGAGCTTGCACGAGCGAGGAATCCCTTGGGTCAGCAGGGCGATGAATTTGAGGTCAGGCCGGCCGCCGAGGGCGTTGAGCACGACGATGCGGGCGCGGCCTCCGACACGGGCGCGGCTGCCGCAGGCGGCTTCGAAGCTGAGCAGCGGCAGGCTGCGGTTGCGCCAGTTGATTGGGCCCAGGTACCACTGCGGTGCGGCGGGGTCGGCGACGCTGTCCTGATAGTCGATCAGTTCGGCGACCGCCACGTTGGGCAGCAGCAGGTGCCGGTCACTCAAAGGGATGAGCAACCCGGTCAGGCTAGTGAGCCGCGCCGTTTGCGTCGTCGTGTCAGACATGGGCGTGGCTCCAGTGGGCGATGCTTTCCAGCAGTGCGGCTTCCTGATACGGCTTGCTCATGTATTCGTTCACGCCCAGTGCCATGGCGTGGTCGCGGTGCTTCTGCCCTGATCGCGACGTAATCATGATGATCGGCAGGTGCTTCAAGGCGTCGTCTCCGCGAATCTTGCTGACCACCTCAAAGCCGTCCATGCGCGGCATCTCGATGTCCAGCAGCATGATGTCCGGGGTGTGCTCCTGCAGCAGCGCCATGGCATCGACGCCATCTTTGGCCGTCAGCACGTTCATGCCGTTGCGCTCCAGCAAGCGGCCGGTGACCTTGCGCACCGTTACCGAATCATCCACCACCATCACCAGCAACGGCCGCGCCTGTTCGGGTTCGACATGGCGCACCGGCGCATGCCCCGCGACGTGCAGCGCCAGCAGCTTGGCGTGAAAGCGCCGGATGTGCGCAAACAGGTCGAGAATCAGCACCACGCGGCCGTCCCCGAGAATGGTCGCGCCGGCAATGCCGGGTATCGACGAAAACTGAGGACCCAGGTTTTTCACCACAATTTCCCGCGAGCCGGCCAGCGCATCCACCTGCACCGCGACCCACTGATCGTGTACGTGGACCAAAAGCACCGGCAGCGGCTGGGTCTGTGTCTGGCCACTCAGTTTCGGCGGATGACCGTTATTGAGCAGTTCGCCCAGATACCGCAATTCGTAACTCCGTCCGCTGTACTCGTAGCGCGGCGGCACCGAGTGATAACAGGTCTCCAGCTCGCTCGGCATCACGCGCACGATGCCCTCGATACTGTTCAGCGGTACGGCGTACTGCTCCTCGCCGCTTTGCACCATCAGCGCCCGATTGACCGACACCGAGAACGGCAAGCGGACGCGGAAACGCGCGCCCTCTCCCGCCCTGGAATCAATGACCATCGAACCGCCAAGGTCCTTGACCTCGGCGTGCACCACGTCCATGCCGACGCCGCGCCCGGAAATCTGGGTGATGGTCTCGACGGTGGAAAAGCCCGCGCGCAGGATGAACTGCAGAATGTCGTGTTCGCTCAGCTCGGCGTCGGGACTGATCATGCCGCGCTTGATCGCCTTGCGCCGCACGGCCTCGAAGTCGACACCGGCGCCGTCGTCGCGCATCTCGATGACGATGTCACCACCTTCGTGGGCAAGACTCAGCGTGATATGCCCCCACTCGGATTTACCGGCGGCCAGGCGTTCCTCGACGCTCTCCAGACCATGGTCGACCGCGTTGCGCAGCATGTGCTCCAAGGGCGCAACCATGCGTTCAAGGACGTTGCGATCCATCTCGCCCTCGGCGTTGATGACGTCGAACTTGACCTTCTTGTTCAGCTCGCCTGATACCTGACGGACAATTCGGCGCAGGCGCGGCACCATGCGTTCGAACGGCACCATGCGCGTGCGCATCAGGCTTTCCTGCAGTTCGGTGTTCACCCGTGCCTGTTGCAGCAGCAGGGTTTCGGCCTCATGGGCGCGGGTGTCGAGGGTTTCCTTGAGGTCCATCAGGTCGGACGCGGACTCGAACAGCGCGCGGGACAACTGCTGCAGCTGCGAATGACGGTCCATTTCCAGCGGGTCGAATGCTTCATATCCGTACCGATCGGTGTGATGGTCACGGCTGAGAATACGGCCCTGGGTCTCGATGTCGAGTCGGCGCAGCTGATCGCGCATCCGCTCGATGGTGGTTTCCATTTCGACCAGGGTGATCTGCGCGTCGCTGACCTGCTGCTCGACACGGCCCCGGAATATCGAGGTCTCCCCGGCCAGATTCGCCAGGTCTTCCAGCTGCTCGGCCGGGACCTTGATCATCTCCGGTCCGGTACGCTCGCCATCAGCCTCGGCCTGTGCCGCCGCCGGATCAACAGCGGGCGCTGGCAGCGGAGCCGGCACCTCCTGAGGTTTTTCGACGGGCTCGCGGGCGGCTCCGGACGAGGTGTAGTGACCGATGCTCTCGATCAGCAGCGCCGGATTGGGCAACGGCTCATAACCTCGAACGGCATCAACCATGTCGGCGAGCATGTCGTGGCCGCTTTGCAGCAGGCCGTTGAGCAGCGCGCTGTTTTTCAACGCGCCGGTCGACAATCCCTCGTACAGCGACTCCAGCTCATGGGCCAGATCGCCAATTGGCGCGATTTCTACCATCCGCGCGCCGCCCTTGAGCGTGTGCAGATCGCGCAGCAGGTTCTCGACTTCCTGCGCGTTCTGAGGGTCGGCCTGCCAACGTACCAATGCCGCACTGCTGCTCTCGATGATGTCGTCGGCTTCTTCGAGGAAGATCTCCAGCAGTTCCGGATCGCGCTCGTCCAGCGAGTGAATCATTGCGCTGACGTTGCGCGTCTCGCCGTCATTGGGCAGCAGGTAGCAGTTGCGCTGACGAAACTCGCGAATCTTCTCGATCAGGGGCGCGGGACTGGTCAGCGCCGAACGGTGCTGCAGCTGCTCAAGCATCAGCGACAGGTGATCGTGGCTGTGTACCAGCAAGTCGGCCAGTTGCGGCGAGTAACCGCAACGTCGGTCGAGCAGGCCTTCGTAGAGCGATTCCAGTTCATGACCGAGGTCACCCACCGGGCCGATTTCGGCCATGCGCGCGCCCCCTTTGAGGGTGTGCAGGTCACGCTGCAACGATGACAGCGGCAGCGGGTTTTCCGGGTCGTCGAGCCAGCGCTGCAGCGCAGGGCCCGCGATGTCGAGAATATCCACCGCCTCCTCGAGGAAGATCTCGACGATTTCCTGATCGAAATCATCCCGGGCAGGCTGGGCGGGTTGAGCGAGATGCTCGGTGACCTCCTCCATGTTCGTGATGCTTGTCGCCCCACCGCGATCACGTTTGATAACGCCCATTGCGCCGGGGTCCAGCGCTTCGGCGAGCAGACCGCGCAAGGCGCCCACGCGCTCGGGGCACGGCTGGACTTCCTGTCCGGCGGCGACCTGATCGAGCATGTTGATCAGCGCTTCGTGGGCCTTTTCGGCTTCGTCGAAAAACCGCTCGCTGACCGCAAGGCTGCTCTCCTCTACGGCGCCATACAGGTCGAGCAGTGCTTCGCAGAGCTCATCGACCTGGGGCAGGTCGGCTACGTGCGCGCCGTGGCCGAGCATGGTCAGTTCGTCGAGCAGCGCATTCAGTTCCTGGCGATGGCCGGGGTGCTGGCGCCAGTCTTTGAGCAAATTGTCAGCGTCCAGCAGAATGTCCATGCCTTCGGCCAGAAAGCTCGCAATCAGCTGCGGATTGCGCCGCGTGCGCAGGCCATTGCTGTCGTCGCTCAAAACATCGGCCAGGCGCGCGTCGAGCAACTCATGGGCTTGTTGAATCAGCGCAGCGGCGCCTTCGATGGGCATCAGCGGGTCGACATTCAACTGGGACAGGCCTTGATGGAACAAAGGCTCGGCCGCCCGCAGCAGGCCGATTTCGCCCTGGCTGACCGCGATCAGATTGGTCTTGAACTCGCGCACCAACTGATCCAGCGGGCTCGCCAGCTCGGCGATCGGCAAAACGCCCGCCATGTAAGCGCTGCCTTTGAGGGTGTGCAGCGCGCGCAGCAGATCATCACTGAACAGCGGCGCATCATGGTCCTGCGCAGCGTCGAGGTAGCGAGCCATGGTGTTCAGGTGGGTGTGGGCTTCCTGTCGGAAAATCTCCAGCAACTGCGGATCAAAACCCTCTTCATCCGCCAGCCGCTGCGCAGGCTCGACGTCGCCCGCCTCACCCTGGGCCAGCGCGTGGGCCTGGGCCGCCAGTTGGTCGACATCATCGCGCTGGCGCTGAACATCCTCGGCGAAATCGCGAATCACGTCCGGCAGTAAGGCCTGCACGTCTGTGAGCAACTGCTGCACCCGTGCGTCCGGCTCGACGCTGCGCTCCAGCACGCGGTTCAGCAGGTTTTCCACCGACCACGCCAGCTCGCCCAGAATCAGCGCACGGACCATCCGGCCGCTGCCCTTGAGCGTGTGAAACGCCCGACGAATTTCGCCCAGCGCCGAGAGATTGCCAGGATCGGCAAGCCAGCGCGGCACGTACTCGCGCAGGGCTTCGAGCATCTCGTCGGTTTCTTCGAGGAAGACTTCGCGCAGCTCGTCATCGATTGCCTGCTCACCCTTCGGCGGCGGCAACAGGCTGGCCGGCATATCGCGCGCCGGCGGGTTGACCGCCGACAACGGGCTGGCCAGCACTTCGGCGAGGGTCCGGCTCGGGCTGACCAAGGCCTGGCGTTCGTGCAGGTCTTGCAGCTCTTCTTCGCTGATGATTTCTTCGAGCACCGGCACATCCAGTGCTTCCGGGACCGGTGAATAACCGAGCCTGGCGAGACTTTCCTGAGCCAGATCCAGCACGTGCTCACCCGGCGCTTCCGGGTCCTCGGCCATGCGTTCGAGGTAATACTCGACGCCGATGATCACGTCCGCCAAGTGATCGAGCTGCGAGGCCGCCGGGCTTTCGGTGTCGACCAGCAGGTGCTCGGTGATGTAATCGTTACAGGCCGCCAGCAGGCCGGATGCCCGCGCCAGGGGGATCATCGCCAATGCGCCGCGCACCTGAACCAGTTGCTCGGACAGCGGCAGCAGACGTGCCCGGTCCAGCTCGCCGTCGACGTAATCGTCGATCACATCCTTGGCCTGCTGCAGGACAATGCGCGCTTCCTTGATGACCAGCTGGTGAATCTGACTGAGGTCTGTGGTGGGCAGACGGCTCTCTTCGGGGCTGCTCTGGTTGACCGTTCCGGCCATGCCCGCGAGGGTGGACTCGACGTACAGCAACGCACCGGCGACGTCCATCAACGTGGCATCGTCGGGCGCGCGTTGTCCTTGGGCCATGCCCTGCACCACGGTCATCTGATCGATGATAACTTTGCGCGGCTGCCCAAATCCCAGCACCGCCAGGGTGTCGGCGATCTGCCGTAGCGGCGGCAGCAAAGCGCTCAGCTCACTGACGTGTTGACGGTCCCCGCGCACAAAAACGTCGAGCCGCTCCTTGGTGCGCACCAGCTCATCGCACAGGGCAATGATCACCGAGCGCATGGCGTCGCGATCCGGCCCGGCCATACGCGCACGTTCTTCAGCAACCAAGGCACTGTGGGGCAGGGCATCGGCAAGGCCGTACTGATCCTTCAAGTCCGTCATCTTCTGCGCCTCGCTGTCGGACTTGGCGATGTAAAACAACAGGCTTTTCAGGAGTTCGTCGGGCGCAGGCTGATTGATGCCTTCAATACCCTGATCCAGCAGACGTTTGAGTTCTTTGTCAGCGTCCTTGAACAGACTGCGCAGCGCCGGGCTGTTGGTGAAGTTGCCGCTGAGCATGGTTTCGACCAGCGCGGAAGCGATGCGCCACAGCGGTTCGAGGGGCGCGTCCTCGCACAACACCTCAAGCCGCGAGAACACCTTGCCCATGTAACCGAGCTGAGTCTGAACATCCTGATCGCGAAGCAGCCCGACCAGTGCCGTTTGCAGCGTTTGCCGCAGCTTGCGCAGTTTCGCGGGCAGTTCCGGGCTGTCGCGCTCGGCCAACGCGTCGGCATCAAGGGCGGGAATGGACAGCAATTGCGGCGAGAACAGGCTGGTCTCGGACAGCAGGCTTTCGCCCCTGGCGCTGCGTAAGTCGTTGAGCAGCGGCAGCACCACCAACGGCAGATCACGGCGAGCGGAGTGCACACGCTCCAGATAGACCGGCAGCTGGGTCATCGCCAGATTCAGCAGTTGAATCGCTTCGTTTTCCTGGGCGACATGGCCTTGTTTCAGTGCCAGCGCCAGCTGTTCGATTTCCTCGGCGAACAGCGCGGCGCCGTAGAACTCGATCATCTGCAGGCTGCCGTGAACCTGATGGATGAGCTCAAGGCACTCGTCCATCGCCGCTGCGTCGTGAGGCCGGGCGACGAAGGTGTCCAGCGCCTGTCGGGCGTGGGTGAGGGTTTCGGCTATTTCGCCTTTGACCCACTCCAGGGCCACGTAATCGTGACGGTCAGCCATGGTGACTCCGGTTGCCTGTGCCTTGACGCTGCTTCATGTGCAGTAACGGGGGCCTTAACGGGGCTATCAAACGCGCCTTCACAACGGCCATCACTGCCGCGATGTCGGCAGCGTGAAGCCGGACACCGAGCGGCGCATCTCGCTGGCCATCTTCGCCAGATTGCCCATGCTCCGAGCGGTGGCCGCCGTGCCTGAAGTGGTCTGCGTGGTGGTCTGCTGAATCACCAGCATGGTCGAGGATATCTGCTGACCCAATGCCGCCTGCTGCTGCGCTGCATTGGTGATGCTTTCGACCAGCGCGGCGAGGATCTTGGACACGCCTTCGATCTCTTCGAGCGCGACACCGGCATCCTGCGCCAGCCGGGCACCGCGCACCACTTCCGCGGTGGTCTGCTCCATGGAGATCACCGCTTCGTTGGTGTCGTTCTGAATCGCACGCACCAGCGTCTCGATCTGCTTGGTGGCTGACGACGAGCGCTCGGCCAGCCGCTGGACTTCATCGGCCACCACCGCAAACCCGCGCCCGGCATCACCGGCCATGGAGGCCTGGATCGCGGCGTTGAGCGCGAGAATGTTGGTCTGGTCGGCGATGTCATCAATCAGGCTGACGATATCGCCGATCTCCTGGGAAGACTCGCCCAACCGCTTGATGCGCTTGGACGTGTCCTGAATCTGCTCGCGAATGTTATCCATGCCGGTGATGGTGTTATGCACCACTTCGTTGCCCTTGTTGGCGATGGTCACGGACCGCTCGGCCACCGCGACGGACTCGGACGCATTGGCCGAGACCTGATCGATGGAAGTCGCCATGTCATGGATGGCGTTGGACGCCGCTGCGATCTGCAACGCCTGATGCTCGGACGCCGCGGCCAGTTGCGTGGCGGTGGTCTGCGTGTCTTTCACGGCGCCGAACACTTGCTCGGCAGTGAGGTTGATGGTCGACACCAGCTCGCGCAGTTGGTCGATGGAGTAGTTGATCGAATCAGCAATCGCACCGGTGAAATCCTCGGTGACCGAAGCGGCCACGGTCAGATTACCGTCCGCCAGGTCTTCGATCTCGTCGAGCAGGCGCATGATCGCGTTCTGATTGCGCTCGTTCTTCTCGGCGGTTTCGCGCAGCTGCCGATTGGTTTCGCGCACCATCACCAGGCCAATCAGGATGATCGACGCCAGGGCCAGCAGGCCCAGCATGTAGCCGGCATAGCTGTACACCGCGCGGCCACCGGCCATGTGCTCGAAGCTGTTAGCGAGCACCGAGGCTTCGTCGAGGAGCGTTTGCGACAGATTAAAGATGCTGCCTGCCGCTTCCCGGACTTCCAGCAGCTCCGGCGAGGTTTCGAGAATCTCGTCCACCGACCCCGAGACGAACTGGAACAACTCGGCGATCTCGGCCAGCCGCGCCCGCGCATCCCGGTCTTCGACCTGGGCGATCTTCAGGGTGGCATTGCCTTCGAGCATGCCGTTGAGCACGCGCCCGAACTGGCTGGCATCGCGACCGAAAGCATCCGCTGCCTGAACCGCCGTTTCGTCGCCCGACAGCACCGTGTTGACTGCGCCCAGTATCCGCTCGGCCAGCAGCGACTGCCGCTGGGCAAGGGCCACCTGGCTGGCGGGCGCACGGGTTTGCAGGAGAATGTCGACGACCTTTTCCGATTCGATCTGCAACTGCGGTATGGTCTCGGCCAGCGTCGCCGCGACCTGATGCAGCGAGAGCACGGTTTGCTCGCGGGCAAGAATCACGTCAGTGCTTTTGCGCAGGTTTTCCCAATCGGTCTGCACCGCTTTCAGCTCATCGCTCACCGCGTCGGGCGCAGCAGGCAGGCCGGTGTTCTTGTCGCCTTTCTTCAGATACTGCCAGCGCGTGTCGAAGTCGTTGCGCGCGTCGGCCAGCAGCTTGAACGCCGCCGCCTTGCCCGCCGCCGCTTCCGTGGCGTTTTTGGCGATGCGCTGGGACAGCACCCGCAGCTCGCCGGCGTGGCCGATGTATTGTTTGTCGTAGTTGGACTGCGTGCTGAGGTACGCGAAGTTGACGAACAGCAGCATGATAAAAACGATGAGGCAGATGAACAGCACGACGATCTGTGATCGACTGCGCGCGCCTTCCAGTGACTTGCCGGTATTACTCATTGCTCAGGGCTCCGCCTGATGTTCGATTTAGGGGGCGTCGGCACAGTGGCGCAACGCTGCCGTTCTGTATCAAACCGCTACGTCCATGAAATCCGGCGACTGAACCAGCGATCTCGGGCTGAACACCTGCCAGACCTGCTCGCGCACGAAACGCCCCTGTATATAAGGCGCGACGCGGGCTTCGCTGTCGTGCCCCGGTTCCGGCATCAGACTGCGCTCGCTGAAATGCTGCATGCCCAGCACCTCGTCAATGAGCAAGCCGACAAAAACCCCCTGAAAATCGATTACCAGCACGCGACGCTGTTTGCGCAAGGGCGAGAGCTCGTGGCCGAAGAATGCGCACAGATCCATGATCGGCAACAAGCGGCCGCGCAGATTGGCAATGCCGCAGACCCATGCCTTGGCGCCCGGCAACACCGCGCAGCGCGGCTCGTGGAGGATTTCGTCGACCTCGCCCATGGGCGCCACGTAATGGCGCTCGCCCATGCGAAAGCCAATGCCGCCCCAACCCTGCTGTCGGGTTTCCTGCAGCGGAAGGCCGGCAGCGAGGGAGCGGCAGCGCTGGTCGATATCGAGCAGCAGCTGGAAGGCGGTTCGTGACTGGGCCATGAGCGTCAGCCGGGGGTCAGCCCGCGAGCACCGCGTTCAGGGTTTTCATGAGGGTTTCTTCGTCCACCGGCTTGGTCAGGTAATCCCGCGCGCCCTGGCGCTTGCCCCAGACCTTGTCGGTTTCCTGATCCTTGGTGGTGATCATGATCACAGGGATCATGCTGGTGTCAGCGTCTTTGGTCAGCTGACGGGTCGCCTGAAAACCGTTCAAGCCCGGCATGACGATGTCCATCAGCACGGCATCGGGCTTTTCCTGACGGGCCAGCGCCACGCCGTCGGCACCGTTTTCGGCCTTGAGGACCTGATGGCCGTGCTTCTCCAGCATGCCGGTCAGCTTGTACATTTCGGTCGGCGAGTCATCGACGATCAGAATTCGAGCCATGGTGCTTCCCCATAGAAACAGCCGTCCCGCACGAGGGGGACAGCATCAAGATAGTTGTTGTTCGACTGCAACGAACCCGGGCACATGGGCCTTGATCGCACTGAGCAGTTCTTCCTTGCTGAACGGTTTGGTCAAAAACTGATCGGAACCGACGATGCGCCCCTTGGCCTTGTCGAACAGCCCGTCCCTTGAGGACAGCATGATCACCGGCGTGGATTTGAACGCCCGATTGTTCTTGATCAACGCGCACGTCTGATACCCGTCGAGCCTGGGCATCATGATGTCGACGAAAATGATTCTGGGATGATTGTCGGCAATCTTGGCCAATGCATCGAAGCCGTCGATGGCGGTGATCACTTCACAG
Organism: Pseudomonas sp. AK106; assembly: GCF_053903055.1. Classification (NCBI taxonomy): domain Bacteria; kingdom Pseudomonadati; phylum Pseudomonadota; class Gammaproteobacteria; order Pseudomonadales; family Pseudomonadaceae; genus Pseudomonas; species Pseudomonas sp. AK106. The sequence goes on along the minus strand of NZ_CP096426.1, from coordinate 262,741 downwards.
CCGACGTTTTTCAGCAGGGTCTCGGCGGTGCGACGAATCGTTCGGGAGTCGTCGATGACCATCACTTTCAATGGGGCTGAATGCTGTTCCATATCTGCTCTACCATCGCCGCGGCGAATCAGATGGGTTGCCTTCTGCCGGGCATCTGGTTTTGGGTCGGGGGCATCGGGAAGCGGCAAGGCAAGGCTGGCGCGACACCGGATGCCGAGCCTTTTTAGCACACTCTCCACGGTCAATCCATAAAGCCTTGCCCCTTGACCCAAAGCCGGCGCGGCGCCACCCTGACGCCTATTTTCGGCCTGTCGTGGCCTTTACCGATCAGAGGATATTACCCATGAGCATTCGCCTGGGAATCGTCATGGACCCCATCGAGCGCATCTCCTATAAAAAGGACAGCTCGCTGGCCATGCTCCTGGCAGCGCAAGCCCGCGGCTGGTCTTTGTTCTATATGGAGCAGCACGACCTGTATCAGGACGCCGGCCAGGCCCGCGCCCGCATGAAACCGCTGAAAGTCTTCGCCGACCCGGCCCACTGGTTCGAACTCGAAGCTGAAGTGGACAGCGGTCTGGACGACCTGGATGTGATCCTGATGCGCAAGGATCCGCCGTTCGACATGGAGTTCGTCTACTCCACCTATCTGCTCGAACAAGCCGAGCGCGCCGGCGTGCTGGTGGTCAACAAGCCGCAAAGCCTGCGTGACTGCAACGAGAAGCTGTTCGCCACGCTGTTCCCGCAATGCACCCCGCCGACGCTGGTCAGCCGCCGTGCGGACATCATTCGTGAGTTCGCCGCGAAGCATGGCGACGTCATTCTCAAGCCGCTGGACGGGATGGGCGGCGCGTCGATCTTCCGCCACCGCGTCGGTGACCCGAACCTGTCGGTGATTCTCGAAACCCTGACCAAGCATGGCCATGAGCAGATCATGGCGCAGGCGTATCTGCCGGCGATCAAAGACGGCGACAAGCGCATTCTGATGGTTGACGGCGAACCTGTGCCCTATTGCCTGGCAAGGATCCCGGCCGCTGGCGAAACCCGAGGCAATCTGGCTGCGGGCGGTCGTGGCGAAGCCCGTCCCCTGAGTGACCGCGACCGCTGGATCGCCGCCGAGATCGGCCCGACGCTGCGGGAAAAAGGCCTGCTGTTTGTAGGTCTGGACGTAATTGGCGAGCACCTGACCGAAATCAACGTCACCAGCCCGACCTGCATCCGCGAGATCGACAACGCGTTCGGGACGGACATTGGCGGCATGTTGATGGATGTGATTGAGAAGAAGCTGCAGGCGCGCGTTTAACCCGGCTCCTTGTGGGAGTGACCGGGGTGGCGCTCCACCTTGCTCACGAAGGCGGCATTCCAGCCGCCGAGGATTCAGCGGATGCTCAAGCCTCTTCGCGAGCAAGCTCCCTCCCACGGGAAATGGTGGGGCCCGCCCCTCCCGCTAATCGGCCCGGATCTAATCGCTATATATCAAAGTTTTATAATTTCGATTGGCAATAAAAAAACCTGTAGAGGGCATGAGAATAAAACGCGCACATATGCCGTCAGGACTTATTCGAAATAATGCTTGGATTCGTAATAGCAAATTCATTTTACGGGCAGCACCCCCGCTTCGATAACGCTTATAAAAATCTTCGAAAAAAATCCACATAGGCCAGCAAATTCAATTAGTTAATGAATAATCGCCGAGACACCATCTCAACACTAACACCATAACTCGCAGGAACTATCCACATCTGCAGCCAATGCCATTGAGTGGCATCGCTCACACCATCAACTACAGTCTTATTGTGTGTGGGTAATTTAATGGCAGAATAGGCGACTATTAATCGTCCAACGGAGGTTCGATTCCTTCCCCACATACTTTTACCCTTATACCATGCCAATAAATGGGAACATCTGGCGTAAGGAGGCTGGGGGGAAGCACGCCCGCTGACCGACCCCGATCGCTGGATCGCCGCCGAAATCGGCCCGACGCTGCGGGAAAAAGGCCTGCTGTTCGTAGGCCTGGACGTAATTGGCGAGCACCTGACCGAAATCAACGTCACCAGCCCGACCTGCATCCGCGAGATCGACAACGCGTTCGGGACGGACATCGGCGGCATGTTGATGGATGTGATCGAGAAGAAGCTGCAGAAGGTCTAGCCGCGACGTTGTAGGAGCGTGGCTTGTCCCGCGATCTGCCGGGAACCGGCAGCAAATCTGGCGAATACGGCATATCGGGTGTACCCCATTTGCCGGTTTTGCGACGGGTGCCCCGCCGTTCGCGGGACAAGCCACGCTCCTACAAGGGACCGCACCTCCCACTAATCGGCCCGGCGACATCAAACGCAAAGCCAGTCCTGACATTGCGTTATCATGCGCGGCCTGAATTTTTGCGCTAGGTGAGTAGTAATGCTGGCACATGTGCTGCCGGAGCGTGGATGAACGCTGCGGTCGACGATGATCTCCCCCTGTCCCTGACCCGCACTGGCGTGCGCCCTGCCGATCGCCTCGGGTTTACCCTGATGATCGCCGCACTGGTGCATCTGGCGGTGATCCTTGGCGTCGGTTTCACCTACGTCAAACCGGAAAAGATCAGCCAGACGCTGGAGATTACCCTCGCCCCCTTCAGAAGCGACACCAAGCCCAAGGACGCTGACTTCCTCGCCCAGGAAAACCAGCAGGGCAGCGGCACCCTCGACAAGAAAGCGGTGCCCAAGACCACCGAAATCGCCCCGTATCAAGACAATCAGATCAACAAGGTCACGCCACCGCCTGCCGCCAAACCGGTGATCAAGCAGGACGCGCCGAAGACAGCTGTCGCCACGAAAGCCCAGTCCACGCAAAAGACCGTCGCCAAGCGCGATGAGGTCAAACCGGAAGAACAGAAGAAGGTCGCGCCCACCATCGACAGCACGCAGCTGAACAGCGAAATCGCCAGCCTTGAAGCCGAACTGGCGGATGAGCAGCAGGCCTACGCCAAGCGTCCGAAGATCCACCGCCTGAGCGCGGCCTCGACCATGCGCGACAAGGGCGCCTGGTACAAAGAGGACTGGCGCAAGAAGATCGAGCGCATCGGCAACTTGAACTACCCGGATGAGGCGCGCCGCAAGCAGATCTACGGCAGCCTGCGGATGATGGTGTCGATCAATCGCGACGGCTCGTTGTACGAAGTGCTGATTCTCGAATCATCGGGCCAGCCACTGCTGGATCAGGCGGCTCAGAAGATCGTCCGGCTGGCCGCACCCTTTGCGCCGTTCAGTGGCGATCTGGCCGACATCGACCGGCTTGAAATCATCCGCACCTGGAAATTCGCGCGCGGGGACAAGCTGTCGAGTAATTGATCAGCCAATGCCGCGCACTATGAAACCTGACCTGCGTCGCGATTTATCCGCCCGCGAGTGGGTTCTGCCAGTTGTCACAACAGCCCCGCAACGCCACACTAGGGCTCATGAAAAACGTCTCTCCGTCGTACCTCAAACATCAGTTTCTGATCGCCATGCCCCACATGCACGATGAGAACTTCGCTCAGACCTTGACCTACATCGTCGAGCACAACGCCAATGGCGCCATGGGTCTGATCATCAACCGACCGCAAAGCCTGTCGCTGGCAGACGTCCTCGAACAGCTGCGCCCCGAATTGCCGCCCCCTGCGCGGTGCAAGGACATAGCCATTCACCTCGGCGGGCCGGTGCAGACCGACCGCGGCTTTGTCCTGCACCCTTCCGGCCAGGTGTTCCAGGCGACCGTGGATCTGGGCGGTATTTCGCTCTCGACCTCCCAAGACATCCTCTTCTCTATCGCAGACGGCTACGGTCCTGATCAGAATCTGATCACTCTCGGTTATGCCGGTTGGGACGCAGGCCAGCTAGACGCCGAGTTTGCCGCCAATGCATGGCTGAACTGTGCGTTCGACCCGGCGATCCTGTTCGAGGTGGAAAGCGAAGACCGACTCAACGCCGCCGCCGCCAAACTGGGCGTCAACCTGAGCTTGCTGACCAGCCAGGCGGGTCACGCCTGATGGCTGGACTGCGCCTGCTGCTGGGATTCGACTACGGCACCAAGCAGATCGGCGTGGCCGTCGGGCAAGTGATCACCGGACAGGCTCGCGAGCTCTGTACACTGAAAGCGCAGAACGGCGTGCCGGACTGGGACAAGGTTCAGGCGCTGATCAGCGAGTGGAAACCGGACGCCATCGTCGTCGGCCTGCCGCTGAACATGGACGGCACGCCCAGCGAGATGAGCGCACGCGCCGAGAAGTTTTCGCGCAAGCTCAATGGCCGCTTCAACTTGCCGGTCTACACCCACGACGAGCGTCTGACCACGTTCGAAGCCAAAGGCGAACGTGCCTCTCGCGGCGGCCAGCACGGCAGCTACCGGGACAATCCTGTGGATGCCATCGCCGCAGCGCTTCTGCTGCAAAGCTGGCTGGAAGCCAACGCCGCGCTGTTTGAAACCTGATCCATCTACGCTGAACCGAATTCGATTTACCCCGGACGTTCGTGCAGCGCACGCCGGGGCACCTGAAGGAGCAACCATGAGCCTGCCAAATCCCGCCGAACTGATCAGCCAGATGGCCATTGATCTCGACGCGCACCTGAACAAACGCGGCATAAAAGAGCCTCGTTTCATTGGCATTCGCACCGGTGGCGTGTGGGTCGCGCAGGCGCTCCTCGAAGCCCTCAACATTGAGTCCCCGCTGGGCACGCTGGACGTCTCCTTTTATCGGGACGACTTCAGCCAGAACGGCCTGCACCCGCAGGTGCGCCCTTCGGAGCTGCCGTTCGAAATCGAAGGCCAGCACTTGGTGCTGATCGATGACGTGCTGATGAGCGGGCGCACCATTCGTGCGGCGCTCAACGAACTGTTCGATTACGGCCGCCCGGCCAGCGTGACCCTGGTGTCGCTGCTGGATCTGGACGCCGCCGACCTGCCGATTCGGCCGAACGTGACGGGCGCGACCCTGTCACTCGCGCCCAATGAGCGGGTGAAGCTGTCCGGGCCAACGCCGCTGACGCTTGAACTGCAAGACCTTTCCACCGATTCCGCCGCCCTCTAAGAGTCCTTTGCGATGACGCCTCTCGACGCCAAGCGCCCGCTGCAACTGAACCATCAGGGCCAGCTGCAGCATTTTCTCTCCCTCGACGGTTTGCCCCGCGAACTGCTCACCGAAATCCTCGACACCGCCGACTCCTTCCTCGAAGTCGGCGCCCGGGCGGTGAAGAAAGTCCCGTTGCTGCGCGGCAAGACCGTGTGCAACGTGTTCTTCGAAAACTCGACCCGCACCCGCACCACGTTCGAGCTGGCGGCGCAAAGGTTGTCGGCGGACGTCATCACGTTGAATGTGTCGACCTCCTCCACCAGCAAGGGCGAGACGCTGTTCGATACGCTGCGCAATCTGGAGGCCATGGCCGCCGACATGTTCGTCGTGCGCCACGGTGACTCCGGCGCGGCGCACTTCATCGCCGAACATGTCAGCCCGCAGGTCGCGATCATCAACGGCGGCGACGGCCGTCATGCACACCCGACCCAAGGCATGCTGGACATGCTGACCATCCGCCGCCACAAGGGCAATTTCGAGAACCTCTCGGTGGCGATCGTCGGCGATATCCTGCATTCCCGTGTCGCGCGCTCGAACATGATCGCGCTCAAAGCGCTGGGCTGCCCGGACATCCGCGTGGTCGCGCCGAAAACCCTGCTGCCGGTGGGCGTCGAGCAATACGGCGTGAAGGTCTACACCAACCTGACCGAAGGCCTGAAGGACGTCGACGTGGTGATCATGCTGCGCCTGCAGCGCGAGCGCATGTCGGGCGGCCTGCTGCCGAGCGAGGGTGAGTTCTATCGGTTGTTCGGCCTTACCACCGCGCGTCTGGCCGGCGCCAAGCCCGATGCCATCGTGATGCACCCGGGCCCGATCAACCGTGGCGTGGAAATCGAATCAGCGGTGGCCGACGGAGCGCATTCGGTCATTCTCAATCAGGTGACTTACGGCATTGCGGTGCGCATGGCCGTTCTGTCCATGGCCATGAGTGGCCAAACCGCACAACGTCAGTTCGAGCAGGAGATCGCCCAGTGAAGTTCAGCATCCTCGGCGCTCGCGTCATCGACCCTGTCAGCGGTCTGGATCAAGTCACCGACATCCATCTTGAAGCGGGCAAAGTTCTCGCCCTCGGCGCGGCCCCTGCCGGCTTCAGCCCTACGGAAACCATCGACGCCGCCGGCCTGATCGCCGCCCCCGGGCTGGTTGACCTGAACGTGTCGTTGCGCGAGCCGGGTTACAGCCGCAAAGGCAACATCGCCAGCGAAACCCGCGCCGCAGCAGCAGGCGGCGTCACCAGCCTGTGCTGTCCGCCGCGTACCAAACCGGTGCTCGACACCTCCGCGGTCGCCGAGCTGATCCTCGACCGCGCCCGCGAAGCCGGCCACAGCAAGGTGTTCCCGATCGGCGCCTTGAGCAAGGGCCTGGAAGGCGAGCAACTGGCCGAGCTGATCGCCCTGCGCGACGCGGGCTGCGTGGCGTTCACCAACGGCATGGTCAATTTCCGCAGCAATCGCACGCTCTGCCGTGCCCTCGAATACGCGGCGACGTTCGATCTGACGGTGATTTTCAACTCCCAGGACCACGATCTCGCTGAAGGCGGTCTGGCCCACGACGGCCCGACGGCGGCGTTTCTCGGCCTGCCGGGCATTCCGGAAACGGCTGAAACGGTGGCCTTGGCGCGGGACCTGTTGCTGGTCGAGCAAAGCGGTGTGCGTGCGCATTTCACGCAGCTGACCAGTGCGCGCGGTGTGGCGTTGATTGCCCAGGCCCAGGCGCGAGGCCTGCCGGTGACGGCGGACGTGGCGCTGTATCAGTTGATCCTGACCGACGAGGCGCTGACCGGCTTTTCGAGCCTGTATCACGTCCAGCCGCCGCTGCGCACACGTGCCGACCGCGACGCATTGCGTGAAGCGGTGAAGTCGGGCGTGGTGCAGGCGATCTCCAGTCATCACCAGCCCCATGAGCGTGACGCCAAGCTGGCTCCGTTTGGCGCGACCGAGCCGGGCATCAGCAGCGTGGAGTTGTTGCTCCCACTGGCGATGACGCTGGTTGAAGACGGTCTGCTGGACCTGCAGACGCTGCTGGCCCGCCTCAGCTCAGGCCCTGCCGCTGCACTGCGCCTGCCCGCCGGAACGCTGATCGCCGGCTCGCCTGCGGATCTGGTGCTGTTCGACCCCGCCGCGTCGACGGTGGCGGGCGAAAAGTGGCTGTCGAAAGGCGAGAACTGCCCGTTCCTCGGCCATTGCCTGCCGAGTGCGGTGAAGTACACGTTTGTGGATGGGCGGGTCAGCTATAACGGGTGAGATTCACCCGCTTTGTCCAGCGTCCGCGCAGTTGCGCGGCAGGCACTGTTTATGTGGGAGCAAGCTTGCTCGCGAAGGCTTACTTTCAGCCCCAGAGAAAGTGGCTGAATGCACCGAACCCTTCGTGAGCAAGCTCACTCCCACAATTCCGGCGTCACCAGTATGACCCTGCAGGAGTGAGCCGTATTTCGCAGCGCTCCTGCTATCTACGAGCGTTCTTCACCGAGATCTGGTCATTCAGCGTCCAGAAGTCGTACAGCACGCCCAGCAGCGCCAAACCTCCCGTGAACAGGTAAATGATCCCGGTGATCCATTTGCCCTGATACATCCGGTGCACACCGAACACGCCCAGAAAGGTCAGCAAAATCCAGGCGAGGCTGTAATCGGTCGACCCCGCGTTGAATCGCAGGTCCGCTTCCCGATCCATCGCCGGAATCAGGAACAGGTCAATCAGCCAGCCAATGCCAAACAGACCGAGCGTGAAAAACCAGAGCGTACCGGTCACCGGCTTGCCGTAATAAAACCGGTGAGCACCGGTGAATCCCACAATCCAGAGCAAATAGCCCATGACCTTACTGTGGGTATCAGGACGTTGAACGTCCGCTTGATAGGTGTTCATTGTTGACCTCGCCTTCTGCAATAGAAAAAAATATGCGTAAGTTTTGTGACTTTCGTGACGCCGTCCGACGTATGGCTTGAACCTCTTTTCAATCGTGCAAACCCTTGTTCTGCAAGGTGATCAGCACAGCAAGATGACGATTTTGCCGCCAAAACTGACTCCAAGGGCAGTAAATTGTTCGACAAGGGGGCTCAGAATTTCGCCAAAAGCTGTTATAAAGTTGCGCGCTGACCAACATGAGCCCTGCCTAATGCGTCCATTTTTCAAGACATGGCTGACTATTTGTCTATTTATGCCACTGGCCGCCCACGCCACCAATCGTGAGCAAACCCTTCCACCGAGCTTCACCGGTTTCACCGCCAGGTCCGAGTCGCCGGAATCCGTTTCACGCAACATTGCCGCTCAACGCGCTGCAATGGCTGCATTGGAACAGACGGCTACTCCACTCGAGTCCTCCGGCAAGCGAGCCAAAGCTGTTAAGGGGAAACCATCCCGCAGCACTCGCAAGATTTCGCAGAACACTGTCGCCCTGGCCAACACGGCGCAGATGGGTACCAAACAGAGCAGCACCGTGGTCAACCGGGCCGTTAACGCCATCGGTACACCTTATCGTTGGGGCGGCACCAGCCCGACAAAAGGGTTCGACTGCAGCGGACTGGTGAAATATGCCTTCAACGACGTGAGCGAAGTCGATTTGCCGCGCACCTCCAACGCCATGGCCGAAGGCCACGGGCAGAAGGTTGACCGCAAGGACTTGAAGCCGGGCGACTTGCTGTTTTTCAACATCAAGAGCCGCAAGGTGAATCACGTGGCGATCTACCTCGGCAACGACCGGTTCGTTCACGCGCCACGCCGCGGCAAATCCGTGACGATCGATACGCTGAAGAAGCCGTATTGGGACAGCCATTACGTCGTCGCCAAGCGTGTGCTGCCAAAGCAGCCGCCGAGTCAGAAAGGCACTGTGCGCATCGCCCAGCGTTGATCGCACACGCCGCCTGACAAACAACACGGTGGGGAGCGGAGTCATTCGCTCCCCACCGTCGTTTGCCCTCCCGATCAAAAATTGTCCGGCGTCTTCGCCTTCTCCCGCGCACTCTCCCGCGTGATCAGCCCCTTGCTGATCAGATCCTTCAGGCACATATCCAGCGTCTGCATCCCCAGCGATCCCCCGGTCTGAATCGACGAATACATCTGCGCCACCTTGTCCTCGCGGATCAGGTTACGGATCGCCGACGTGCCGATCATGATCTCGTGGGCCGCGACACGGCCTCCGCCGACCTTCTTCAACAGCGCCTGAGACACGATGGCGTGGAGCGACTCGGAGAGCATCGAGCGGATCATCGACTTCTCCTGCGCCGGAAACACATCGACGATACGGTCGATGCTCTTGGCAGCGGACGTGGTGTGCAGCGTGCCGAACACAAGGTGGCCGGTTTCGGCTGCCGTCAGCGCCAGTCGAATGGTCTCCAGGTCGCGCAGCTCGCCCACCAGAATCACGTCAGGGTCTTCACGCAGGGCCGAACGCAGCGCTTCGGCGAAACCGTGGGTGTCGCGATGGACCTCGCGCTGGTTGATCAGGCTTTTCTTGGACTCGTGAACGAACTCGATCGGGTCTTCGATGGTGAGGATGTGGTGATGTTTGTTGCTGTTCAGGTAATCGACCATCGCCGCAAGGGTGGTCGACTTGCCCGAGCCGGTCGGACCGGTCACCAGCACCAGGCCGCGGGGCACGTCGGTAATCTTGCGAAACACTTCGCCCATGCCCAGCTCTTCCATGCTCAGGACCTTCGACGGAATGGTCCGGAACACCGCGCCAGCGCCGCGATTCTGGTTGAACGCGTTGACCCGGAAGCGCGCCACGCCCGGCACTTCGAAGGAAAAGTCTGTCTCCAGATCCTCCTCGAAGTCCTTGCGCTGCCTGTCGTTCATGATGTCGTAGATCAGCGCCTGGACCTCTTTCTGGTCCAATGCGGGCAGGTTGATCCGCCGCACATCGCCATCGACGCGAATCATCGGTGGCAGGCCGGCAGAGAGATGCAAGTCCGACGCGCCTTGCTTGGCACTGAAGGCCAGCAGCTCGGTAATATCCATACAGCTCCTCATCACATAGAATGCCGCAGACTTTAGCCCTGCTGGCGCAAATCAATGTCCACGATAGCAGAGAACATTTCAACGCTCGCCGAGCGAATTCGTAGCGCGGCGCAAGCGGTGCAGCGCGACCCGGCCTCTGTCGGCCTGTTGGCGGTGAGCAAGACCAAACCGGCGAGCGACCTGCGGGAAGCCTACGACGCCGGCCTCCGCGATTTCGGCGAGAACTACCTTCAGGAAGCCCTCGGCAAGCAGGCCGAATTGACCGACCTGCCCTTGATCTGGCATTTCATCGGCCCCATCCAGTCCAACAAGACTCGCGCCATCGCCGAGAATTTTGCCTGGGTGCATTCCGTGGACCGTCTGAAAATCGCACAACGGCTGTCCGAGCAGCGGCCGCCAGCACTGCCGCCGCTGAACATCTGCATTCAGGTCAACGTCAGCGGCGAGGCCAGCAAGTCAGGCTGCAGCCCTGAAGACCTGCCCGCACTGGCCCAGGCCATCAGCGCGCTGCCGAACCTGAAACTGCGCGGCCTCATGGCCATTCCCGAACCTACCGACGACCGCGACGAACAGAACGCTTCGTTCACCGCCGTCAGCACGCTGCAGGCACAACTTGGCCTGCCGCTGGACACGCTTTCCATGGGCATGAGCCACGACCTCGAAGCCGCCATCGCACAAGGTGCGACCTGGGTGCGGATCGGCACTGCCCTCTTCGGCGCCCGCGATTATGGGCAGCCTTAACCTTTGCCCCACAGGAAACCGTTCATGAGCAAAACCCGTATCGCGTTCATCGGCGCCGGCAACATGGCCGCCAGCCTGATTGGCGGCATGCGCGCCCAGGGCGTCGACGCTGAGCTGATTCGTGCCAGCGATCCTGGCGCAGAAACCCGCGAGTGCGTGGCAAAAGAACACGGCATCAAGGTGGTCGCCGACAACGCCGAAGCCATCGAAGGCGCCGATGTGGTGCTGCTGGCGGTCAAGCCGCAAATGATGAAGTCCGTGTGCGAAGCGCTGAAACCCGCGCTCAAGCCTCATCAACTGATCGTGTCGATCGCCGCCGGGATTACCTGCGCCAGCATGCGAGCCTGGCTGGGCGAGCAACCCCTCGTACGCTGCATGCCAAACACGCCCGCACTGCTGCGCCAGGGTGTCAGCGGCCTGTACGCCACTGCCGATGTCACTCAGGCACAGCGCGAGCAGGCCGAGACGTTACTGTCGGCGGTCGGGATTGCCCTGTGGGTCGATGAAGAAGCACAGATCGACGCGGTGACTGCGGTATCAGGCAGCGGCCCGGCGTATTTCTTCCTGCTGATCGAGGCGATGACCGCCGCAGGCGTCACGCTCGGGCTGCCGGCTGACGTTGCCAGCAAGCTCACCCTGCAAACCGCGCTGGGCGCCGCACTGATGGCCACCGGCAGCGACGTCGATGCGGCAGAGCTGCGTCGCCGAGTGACATCGCCTGCGGGCACCACCGAAGCGGCCATCAAATCGTTCCAGGCCGATGGCTTCGAAGCAATTGTGGAGAAGGCGCTGGGCGCTGCCGCACATCGCTCCGCCGAACTCGCCGAACAGCTGGGCAAATAAGGAGCAACACATGAATGCACTCACCGGCGCTACGATTTTCGTCATCCAGACGCTCATCAGCCTGTACCTGACCATCGTTCTGCTGCGCTTCGTGCTGCAGCTGGTCAAAGCCAACTTCTATAACCCGCTATGCCAGTTCGCTGTTCGTGCGACCCAGCCGTTGCTCAAGCCTATCCGGCGCATCGTGCCGAGCGTTTTCGGGCTCGACACGTCCTCGCTGCTGCTGGCGATCGTCATTCAGGCGCTGTTGATGGCCTTCGTGCTGATGATGACCTACGGCACCATCGGCGATATCCCGCACCTGTTGATGTGGTCGATCATCGGCATCACGTCGCTGCTGCTGAAGATCTTCTGGGTGGCGATGATCATCATGGTCATCGTGTCGTGGATTGCTCCGGGCAGCCACAACCCGGCGGCCGAGCTGGCCTATCAGATCAGCGAGCCGATTCTGGCGCCGTTCCGCCGCATCATCCCCAACCTGGGCGGCATGGACATCTCGCCGATCTTCGCCTTTATCGCGATTCAGGTGCTGCAGTCCTACGTCATGCCTGCGCTGGCGGCCTATGCCGGCATGCCGCAAGAGCTGTGGCGTTTGATCTGACAGCCGCCGCATGCAGCAAATGGGAATGCGGTAACTCTGACCGTAGGACCGGCTTCAGCCGGGAAGCTTTTGATCTTGGGGCGACGGCACCAGCAGCCGTCGCCCTTTTCCCCGCCTCATGAATGTCGCGCGGGCAAAAATCCAAAGCGTCACCCTCCGCGCATTCAGCCATTTAGTTTGTTGCCGCACCCCGGCGCGATCTTTAGACTTACGCCTCATTTCAGCGAGAGCAGGTCGATGTCCACGGTCTTTCCCAAAGATTCTGTCGGTCTAGTCACGCCGCAAACGGCGCATTTCAATGAGCCGCTGGCCTTGGCCTGCGGGCGTTCGTTGCCAGCCTACGATCTCATCTACGAAACCTACGGTCAGCTCAACGCCGCCAAGAGCAACGCGGTGCTGATTTGCCACGCGCTTTCGGGTCATCACCACGCGGCGGGCTATCACAGCGCCGAAGATCGCAAGCCGGGCTGGTGGGACAGCTGCATCGGGCCCGGCAAGCCCATCGACACCGATAAGTTCTTCGTCGTCAGCCTGAACAACCTCGGCGGCTGCAACGGCTCCACCGGCCCCAGCAGCCTCAACCCGGAAACCGGCAGACCTTTTGGTGCCGACTTCCCGGTGTTGACGGTCGAAGACTGGGTGCATAGCCAGGCGCGTCTGGCCGACCGGCTGGGCGTCGATCAATGGGCGGCCATCGTCGGCGGCAGTCTGGGCGGCATGCAGGCGCTGCAATGGACGATCACCTACCCCGAGCGCGTGCGTCATTGCCTGGCGATTGCTTCCGCGCCCAAGCTGTCGGCGCAGAACATCGCGTTCAACGAAGTCGCGCGGCAAGCGATCCTGACGGACCCGGAATTCCACGGCGGCTCGTTTCAGGAGCACGGCGTGATCCCCAAACGCGGCCTGATGCTGGCGCGCATGGTCGGGCACATCACGTACCTGTCCGATGATTCAATGGGTGAGAAATTCGGCCGGGGCCTGAAGAACGAAAACCTCAACTACGACTTCCACAGCGTGGAATTCCAGGTCGAAAGCTACCTGCGGTACCAGGGCGAGGAGTTTTCCGGGCGCTTCGACGCCAACACCTATCTGCTGATGACCAAGGCGCTGGACTACTTTGATCCGGCCGCCAACTTCAACGACAACCTCGCCGCCACTTTCGCCAATGCCAGCGCCAGGTTCTGCGTGATGTCGTTCACCACTGACTGGCGCTTCTCCCCGGCCCGCTCGCGGGAACTGGTCGACGCGCTGATGGCGGCGAAAAAGGATGTCTGTTATCTGGAGATCGATGCGCCCCAGGGACACGACGCCTTCCTGATCCCGATCCCGCGCTACTTGCAGGCCTTCTCCAGCTACATGAACCGAATTGCACTCTGAGGACACCATGAGAGCCGACCTGGAAATCATCCAAGACTGGATACCGGCAGGCAGCCGTGTGCTCGACCTCGGCTGCGGCGACGGCGAATTGCTCGCCTGGCTGCAGGAGCACAAGCAAGTGACGGGCTATGGCCTGGAAAACGACGCCGACAACATCGCGCGTTGCGTGGCGCGAGGCGTTAATGTCATCGAACAGGATCTGGACAAGGGGCTGGGCAACTTCGCCAGCAACAGTTTCGATGTGGTGGTCATGACCCAGGCGCTTCAGGCCGTGCACTACCCGGATCGCATCCTCGACGAAATGCTGCGCGTCGGCCGCCAGTGCATCATCACCTTCCCCAACTTTGGGCACTGGCGCTGCCGCTGGTACCTGGCGAGCAAAGGGCGGATGCCGGTTTCCGAATTCCTGCCGTACACGTGGTACAACACCCCGAACATCCACTTCTGCACCTTCGAAGATTTCGAAGAGCTGTGCCGGGGTCGCTCGGCGAAGGTCATTGATCGGCTCGCGGTCGATCAACAGCATCGGCACGGCTGGGCCAGCAAGCGTTGGCCTAATCTGTTGGGTGAAATCGGCATCTACCGCGTCAGCAGCCCAGGCTTGCAGGACCATCAGATTGCCGTGTGACCTGCGCTGCAGGGCGTTAAAGCCCTGTCGGCCAGCGCCAGCACTCAGGTAAAAGCGGGCAACAGCCACACACTGACTCAGCTTCAATCAGCAGATTTTCACGCAGCCGATTTTCACGGACTCATCATGAATCTCACCCAGCTTGTACTGGCCAGCCATAACGCCGGCAAACTCAAAGAACTTCAGGCCATGCTCGGCGCCAGCGTTCAGCTGCGCTCGATCGGCGAGTTCAGCACCGTGGAGCCCGACGAAACCGGGCTGTCGTTCGTCGAGAACGCCATCCTCAAGGCGCGCAATGCCGCACGTATTTCCGGACTGCCGGCGCTGGCCGATGATTCGGGGCTCGCGGTGGATTATCTGGGCGGTGCGCCGGGCATCTATTCCGCGCGGTACGCCGACGGCCAGGGCGATGCGGCGAACAACGCCAAATTGCTGGACGCCCTCAACGACGTCCCCGCTGAACAACGCAGCGCCCAGTTCGTCTGCGTTCTGGCCCTGGTGCGCCACGCCGACGACCCGCTGCCGATCCTCTGCGAAGGCCTGTGGCACGGCCGCATCCTCACCGCCGCCAGCGGCGAGCACGGCTTTGGTTATGACCCATTGTTCTGGGTGCCGGAGCGCAACTGCTCAAGCGCCGAACTCACCCCGGCCGACAAGAACCAGATCAGCCACCGCGCCCGCGCCATGGCCATCCTGCGTCAGCGTCTGGGGCTGAGCCCTGATCAGCAATGACTCAGGATTCCACCACCCGGCCGCTGATTCTCGGCGCGGCCGGCTTCACGACAGAGCCGTCGCGGGCGCCCCTTGCCGAGCTGCCGCCGCTGTCGCTTTACATCCATATCCCGTGGTGCGTACGCAAATGCCCGTACTGCGATTTCAACTCCCACACGGCGAGCCCGGTGTTGCCGGAGCAGGAATACGTCGACGCGCTGCTGGCCGATCTCGACCAGGACCTGCCCCACGTCTACGGCCGCGAGCTGAGCACGATCTTTTTCGGTGGCGGCACGCCCAGCCTGTTCAGCGCCGATGCGCTGGGCCGCCTGCTGAGCGGCGTTGAACAACGCATTCGCTTCGCCCCAGACATCGAGATCACGCTGGAAGCCAACCCCGGCACCTTCGAGCAGGTGAAATTCAGCGCCTATCGCGGTCTAGGCATCAATCGTCTGTCCATCGGCATCCAGAGTTTTCAGGAGGCCAAGCTCAAAGCGCTGGGGCGTATCCATAACGGCGATGAGGCCGTGCGCGCTGCCGACATGGCGCGTCGGGCGGGTTTTGATAATTTCAACCTGGACCTTATGCACGGTCTGCCGGACCAGTCCCAGGAAGACGCCCTCGGCGACCTGCGTCAGGCGATCGCCCTCGCCCCGACCCACCTGTCCTGGTATCAGCTGACCCTTGAGCCGAACACGGTGTTCTGGAATCAGCCGCCCACGCTGCCGGAAGATGACATCCTTTGGGATATTCAAGAGGCCGGTCAGACGCTGCTTCGGGAAAACGGCTATGGCCAATACGAAGTGTCGGCCTACGCCCAGCCGGGACGCGAAGCACGGCATAACCTAAATTACTGGAGCTTCGGGGACTTTCTCGGGATCGGCGCGGGCGCCCATGGCAAGCTCAGCCATCCGGACGGGCGCATCATCCGCACCTGGAAAACCCGACTGCCCAAGGATTACCTCAACCCGGCCAAGGCTTATCAGGCTGGCGAAAAGCGGCTGCCACTGGATGAGATGCCCTTTGAATTCCTGATGAACGCCCTGCGCCTGACAAAGGGCGTGGACGCTGCATTATTTCAGCGCCGCACCGGTCTAAGCGTCGATTCGCTCGCCAGCGCCCGTCTTGAGGCCGAACAACGCGGCTTGCTGGAGACTGATCCGGCACGGCTGGTGGCGACCGCTCGCGGCCAGTTATTCCTCAACGACTTGCTGCAGCACTTTCTTCTGTAAGGCTCAACATTAAGGACACTGAATGGAATTCGTACTCGACTTGCTGGCCACCGTCTCGCGCTGGAGTCGCAGCAATTTGTCGGAAATCGCCTTGGCGTTGGTCGGCTGCCTGCTGATTCTGTTCGGGACCGACATCAAGGGCTGGATCGAAGGCCGCCTCGGCAGCTTTGCCGGCGCGTTGCGCATTCCGATCATGGCGCTGCTCTGCACCGTTGGCAGCGGCGCTGCGCTGATTTATGCCACGCCGTGGGTCGTGCGAGGCCTGAGCCAGTTCAACAACTACAGCCTGGCGCCGGTGTTGGTGGTGGTGCTGGTGTTGATCGGGGTGGTGGCGGATCGGAAATAACCGACCGGAATGCAAAAGCGCCCTTGCCCGCGATGGCGGGAAGGGCGCTCAAGAAATCACACTCCGCTGTTGCCGAGTGCGATCAATCCATCAGCGAATGCTTTGGATGCTGCCTTTGTTGCCGGTCACTTTTACGTTCACTTGCTTGAAGATGAAGTAATCGTTGACGGTGACTTCGTAACGCGGCGCGACGATCAGGTCGGAACCGGACGATTTGACCGCCTTGAACGCTGCGGCTGCTTTGGTGGAGGAGATCGGGTCCGGCAGAGGAAGGCCCATGCCACCGCCGCTCGCGCCGCCGTAGGTCACGCCGTCCGCAAACTGCGTGTCGCCGCCGATGTTCAACCAGCCGAACAGAACATTGGTGGATGACTCGCCGCTGATGGCTTCACCGACTTTGACGTCAGCCTTCAGATCAGTCTTCACGTCGCCGGACAGCGAAGCGCTTGGCTGGCTGACGTTGTAGCTGACACAGCCGCTGGTGGTCGCAATCAGCGTGGCGATCGCAGCCATTTGCCAAAACTTGTTCATCTTTATTCCTCGTCATCGATATGGATATATGCAACGGCGGGGACTATGAAGATCAGAACTGAAAATGGATGTCGGACGATTCCGAAGACCCTGTAGCCTTCTTAGGAAGAAATCGAAGGGTTCGTCGTACAAGGCAATTATCGGCTGAAATGTGCTGTAAAAACTCAAAAGCGGCCGCTTTTGGGCCGCTCCTGGTCAAGAAGTGATCAGGCCAGCTTCTCGAACTTCAGATCCCAGACCCCGTGACCGAGCCGTTCGCCACGGCGCTCGAACTTGGTGATCGGACGTTCCGCAGGGCGCGCAACGCATTTGCCGTCCTCGGCCAAGTTGCGGTAACCCGGGGCCACATTCATGACTTCCAGCATGTATTCGGCATACGGTTCCCAGTCGGTCGCCATGTGCAGCACGCCGCCCGGCTTCAACTTGCTACGCACCAGTTCGGCAAATTCGGCTTGAACGATACGGCGCTTGTGATGGCGCGACTTGTGCCACGGGTCCGGGAAAAACAGCATCAGCCGGTCCAGGCTGTTGTCGGCCACACAACGGTTGAGCACTTCGATCGCATCGCAATCGTAAACGCGCAGGTTGGTGAGACCTTGGGTCAGCACGCCGTTGAGTAAAGCGCCAACCCCCGGACGGTGCACTTCCACGCCGATGAAATCCTGCTCTGGCGCGGCGGCGGCCATTTCCAGCAGCGAGTGCCCCATGCCGAAACCGATTTCGAGAGTGCGCGGGGCCGAACGACCAAACACTTCGTCGAAATCAACGGGGGCGTCCGCCAGCGGCAGCACGAACAACTCCTTACCCTGATCCAGGCCACGTTGCTGACCTTCGGTCATGCGACCGGCGCGCATCACGAAGCTCTTGATGCGGCGGTGATGGCCGTCATCGCCTGGCGCTTTGGCATTTTCGTCATTCATCACTTCATCGTCCGGAAGTGGGTCGGGCGTTTGCGAATCAATCATCAACAGGCTCTTACTTGATCAGACCATCCAGCGGCGAGGACGCGCTGGCATAGAGTTTCTTGGGCATACGACCGGCCAGGTAAGCCATGCGTCCCGCCAGAATGGCGTGCTTCATGGCTTCGGCCATCAGCACCGGGTGCTGCGCGTGAGCGATGGCCGAGTTCATCAGCACCGCTTCGCAACCCAGCTCCATGGCAATAGTAGCGTCGGAAGCAGTGCCGACACCCGCATCTACCAGCACCGGGACTTTCGATTCTTCGAGGATGATCTGCAGGTTGTACGGGTTGCAGATCCCCAGGCCAGTACCGATAAGGCCCGCGAGGGGCATCACCGCGCAGCAACCGATTTCGGCGAGCTGGCGGGCAATGATCGGGTCATCGCTGGTGTAGACCATGACGTCGAAGCCGTCCTTCACCAGCGTTTCGGCTGCCTTGAGGGTTTCGATGACATTAGGGAACAGGGTTTTCTGGTCAGCGAGGACTTCCAGCTTGACCAGATTGTGGCCATCGAGCAGCTCGCGGGCCAGGCGGCAAGTGCGCACGGCCTCAATGGCGTCGTAGCAACCGGCGGTGTTCGGCAGGATGGTGTAGCGATCCGGCGGCAGCACGTCGAGCAGGTTCGGTTCGCCCGGGTTCTGCCCCAGGTTGGTCCGGCGCACGGCAACGGTCACGATCTCGGCGCCCGAGGCTTCGATGGCCAGTCGGGTCTGTTCCATGTCCGTGTACTTGCCAGTGCCGACCAGCAGGCGCGACTGAAAAGTACGACCGGCCACGGTAAACGGCTTGTCGCTGCGAACGTTGCTCATCTGAAATCCTCTTTACGGTTGAGGTTCTTGCAGTGCTTGCGGATCAGGCCGACAGCACGTCGAAGGCTAGCCGCCACCGATGGCGTGTACCACTTCGACCTGATCGCCCTCGGACAGCGTCGTGGCGGCATGCTGGCTGCGCGGGACGATGTCCAGATTGAGCTCGACGGCGACTCGGCGCCCGGTCAGATCCAGACGTGTCAGCAATGCCGAAACGGTCTCGCCGTCGGGCAGCTCAAAGGATTCACCGTTCAACTGAATGCGCATGCGAGGGGGCAGCCATCATTTTAGGGGGCGAGCATTCTAGCCCGATCGGGCGGTATGACCAAGGCAAAGCCACGCCATTCGTCTCAGGCGTGGCCGAGGGTTGCTGCGCGCTCGACATGAGCGCACGCATTCGGGATCAGAGCGTGTCGAGGCCCAGGCGCCAGGCTGTCCAACCGAGAATCGCCCAGCCGATCAGGAAAAACAGGCCGCCGAAGGGGGTGATGATGCCCAGCTTGGTCGCGCCGGTCAGCGTCATCAGGTAGAGACTGCCGGAAAACAGGATGATGCCCAGTGTGAAAGAGATGCCTGCGTAGGTGACGAGCCGGCCCTGGATCTGCATCGCCAACAGCGCCACGCCGAAAATCGCCAGCGCATGAATCAGTTGGTAGAGCACTCCGGTATGAAAGACCGCCAGGTACTCGGGCGTCAGACGGTTTCTCAGGCCGTGGGCAGCGAACGCACCAAGGGCGACGCCAGTGAATCCGAAGAAGGAGGCCAACATCAGAAAGGTTCGTAACATGTACAACTCCAGGCAGGTTCGATGACGCGTGGTCTGTATAATGGCCCGCTCAACCGGTTCGG
Source organism: Pseudomonas sp. AK106 (assembly GCF_053903055.1). NCBI lineage: Bacteria > Pseudomonadati > Pseudomonadota > Gammaproteobacteria > Pseudomonadales > Pseudomonadaceae > Pseudomonas > Pseudomonas sp. AK106. The sequence goes on along the minus strand of NZ_CP096426.1, from coordinate 243,082 downwards.
CCAAGCCATCTCTATGCTGCAATTACTCCTCCGTCGTGTCGCCAAAGGCCTGCTCTGGTTCGCAGCGGCAAGTGTCGTGCTGGTACTGATTTTCCGTTGGGTCCCTCCTCCGTTTACCGCGTTGATGGTCGAACGCAAGATCGAATCCTGGTTCGACGGTCAGCCCATTGATCTGCAGCGCGACTGGGAGTCATGGGACAACATTTCCGATGATCTGAAAATCGCCGTCATCGCTGGCGAGGACCAGAAGTTCGCCGAGCACTGGGGTTTCGATATCGACGCCATTCAGGCGGCACTGGTTCATAACGAACGCGGTGGTTCGCTGCGCGGGGCCAGTACGCTGAGCCAGCAGGTGTCGAAGAACCTGTTCCTGTGGTCGGGCCGCAGCTACTTTCGCAAAGGCCTTGAAGCCTGGTTCACCGCGCTGATCGAGGTGTTCTGGTCCAAGCAGCGCATTCTTGAGGTGTACCTGAACAGCGTGGAATGGGACGACGGCGTCTTCGGCGCCCAGGCCGCTGCGCAGCATCACTTTCATGTGAATGCCAGCCAGCTTTCCACGCAACAGGCGAGTTATCTGGCCGCCGTCCTGCCCAACCCGCGGGAGTGGAGCGCCAGCCACCCCACCAGCTACGTCTCACGCCGCGCAGGCTGGATCCGCCAGCAGATGCGTCAGTTGGGTGGGGATGAGTATTTGATGGGGTTGAATCACAGTCGCAAGTGGTAAGCCCAAGTCTGGCTTTATAGCTTTCGTAGGACAGGCTTTAGCCGGGAAAGCGTTACGCGTCACGCCGCAATCCTAATGGTGCTCAACCCGGCCTCTTCCCGGCTGAAGCCGGTCCTACTCAGAAACCGCGTCCACCTTGCGGGATGGGCAGGGTCAGATTCGCGTTCACGCTGTTAGTAGTTTCCGCATCGGGCGCAATACATCCCAGAAACAAAAACGCCCCGATCACTTCGGGGCGTTTTGCGTTTCGGCGCAGCGATCAGGCAGCGATCGACAGCTTCAACTTGTTCATCGCGCTCTTTTCGAGCTGACGAATACGCTCGGCAGAGACGTTGTACTTCTCGGCCAGGTCGTGCAGCGTGGCCTTTTCTTCCGCCAGCCAGCGCTGGTACAGGATGTCGCGGCTGCGGTCGTCGAGCACGTTCAAGGCTTCGTGCAGGTTGGCCGTCGAGCTGTCAGTCCAGTCGGAATCTTCCAGCTGACGCGCCGGATCGTAGCGATGGTCTTCCAGGTAGTTGGCCGGCGACTGGAAGGCGCTGTCGTCGTCGGCTTCTGCCGCCGGGTCGAACGCCATGTCGTGGCCGGTCAGACGACTTTCCATCTCGCGCACTTCGCGGGGCTCAACGCCGAGGCTTTCCGCCACGCGATGCACTTCTTCGTTGTTCAGCCAGGCCAGACGCTTCTTCTGGCTGCGTAGATTGAAGAACAGTTTGCGCTGAGCCTTGGTGGTTGCGACTTTTACAATGCGCCAGTTGCGCAGGATGAACTCGTGAATCTCGGCCTTGATCCAGTGCACGGCAAAGGACACCAGGCGCACGCCCATCTCGGGGTTGAAGCGCTTGACGGCCTTCATCAGGCCAACGTTGCCTTCCTGAATCAGGTCAGCCTGAGCCAGTCCATAACCGGAATAACTGCGTGCGATATGCACGACAAATCGCAGGTGGGCGAGCACCATCTGCCGAGCCGCCCCTAAATCCTGCTCGTAATAGAGACTCTCGGCCAGTTCACGCTCCTGCTCAGGCGTCAGCAGTGGAATGCTGTTTACCGTATGCACATAGGCTTCCAGGTTTGCACCCGGAACCAAGGCATAAGCAGGTTGCAAAGAATTGGTCATACGAAAAAACCTCCGACACATAACTCGTGCAGTTCAGCACTGCGAAATTGACCGGGAACCGCTAGACAAGTTCCCTCAGCTGAAAAGTCAATAGGTGAAACAAAATTTACTCAAAACTCATGACAACACTACATTCACATCACTAACGAGGCGCCAGCTCTCTCAAATGGCGTGCCACTGCAATCCACGCACCGATATACCCCAACAACACCGCTCCAAGCAAGAGCGACACGCCGTCGGACACCGGCACGCCGGCAAGCGCAAAATCGCTGCCGTAGAGCCCAGCCAGTTTGACCACCGCATCGTTCAGCCAGTCTAGCCCAAAAGCCAGAACACCCCAGGAAAGCACCCCGGCGCCCAGCCCGTACAACGCCCCCATATAAAGGAAAGGCCGACGCACGTAGCTGTCTGTACCGCCTACTAACTTGATGACCTCGATTTCCGTACGACGGTTCTCGATGTGCAGACGAATGGTGTTGCCGATGACCAACAGCAGTGCCGCGACCAGCAAGACGGTCAGGCCGAAGACAAATCGGTCGCCCAGCTTCAGGATAGCGGCCAGCCGCTCAACCCAGACCAGGTCAAGCTGGGCCTGCTGCACCTTGGGCAACTCGGCCAGACGCGTACGTAATGCTTCCAGCGCGGCTTTGTCAACTTCCAGTGGCGTCACCAGCACAACGCCGGGCAGCGGGTTTTCAGGCAGTTCCTTCAACGCCTCGCCCAGACCGGACTGTTTCTGGAACTCGTTCAGTGCCTCATCGCGGCTGATGTACTCGGCATCAGCGACGCCGCCCATTTCCTTGATCTGACGGACAAGACCCTCGCCTTCACTCGGCGATGCGTCCAGTTGGAGGTACAGAGATATCTGCGCCGCACGCTGCCACGAACCGCCCAAGCGCTCGACATTGTTCAACAGCAATGACAGGCCCATCGGCAAGCTCAGCGCGATGGCCATGACCAGACAGGTAAAGAAGCTACCGATGGGCTGCTTGCCGAGACGGCGCAGGCTGTCCAGCAGGCTTGAACGGTGGGCCTCGATCCAGGCGTTGAACAACTCGCCGAAACTCGGGCCGTCATCGTCATCGCGTTTCTTTTTCTTTTGCGGCGCCGGGTCTGAGGCCTTGGGCGCTACACGTTCGGAAACCTTGGGACTGCGGGTGGCACTCATACGCCAGCCTCCCCGTCGCCGATCAATCGGCCGCGCTGCAACGTCAGCATGCGGTGGCGCATCCGCGCGATCAGTGCCAGGTCGTGGCTCGCAATCAGCACACTGGTGCCCAGTCGGTTGATGTCTTCGAACACGCCCATGATTTCGGCGGCGAGTCGCGGGTCGAGGTTACCGGTGGGTTCGTCCGCCAGCAGCAGCGCCGGGCGGTGAACAATGGCGCGAGCAATGCCGACGCGCTGTTGCTGACCGGTGGACAAATCGCCCGGGTACAGCTCGGCTTTGTCGGACAGCGCCACGCGCTCAAGGGCCGAATCGACGCGTTTGACCACTTCGGTCTTGGACAGGCCGAGGATCTGCAGCGGCAGCGCGACGTTATTGAACACCGTGCGATCAAACAGCAGCTGGTGGTTCTGGAACACGACACCGATCTGACGACGCAAAAACGGAATCTGCGCGGTGCTGATCTGACCCAGGTCCTGACCTGCCAGCAACAGCTTGCCGGTGGTCGGACGTTCCATCGCCAGCAGCAGGCGCAGCAAAGTGCTCTTGCCCGCGCCGGAATGGCCGGTCACAAACAGAAATTCGCCACGACGTACTCGAAAGCTCAGCTCATGCAAGCCGACGTGTCCGTTCGGATAGCGTTTACCAACCTGTTCGAAACGAATCATGGGCGCTCCCGCTCGGCGAATAGGGCTTGGACGAACGGTTCGGCTTCGAAGGTTCGCAGATCGTCGATGCCTTCACCGACACCAATGTAGCGAATCGGCAGGCCGAACTGCTTGGCCAAGGCGAAGATCACGCCGCCCTTGGCCGTCCCGTCGAGCTTGGTCAGCGCGAGGCCGGTCAGCTGGACAGTCTGATTAAACTGCTTGGCCTGATTGATCGCGTTCTGGCCTGTGCCGGCGTCTAGCACCAGCAGGACCTCATGGGGCGCGTCGGCGTCGAGCTTGCCGATCACGCGGCGAACCTTCTTCAACTCTTCCATCAGGTTGTCTTTGGTGTGCAGACGGCCCGCCGTGTCGGCGATCAGCACGTCGATACCGCGCGCCTTGGCGGCCTGCACAGCATCAAAAATCACCGAAGCCGAGTCAGCACCCGTGTGCTGGGCGATCACCGGAATCTTGTTGCGTTCGCCCCAGACCTGCAGTTGCTCAACGGCTGCAGCGCGGAAGGTGTCGCCCGCCGCCAGCATGACCTTCTTGCCTTCCATCTGAAGCTTCTTGGCGAGCTTGCCGATGGTGGTGGTTTTACCCGCGCCATTGACGCCGACGACCAGGATCACGAATGGCTTGTGCTGCGAAGTGATGACCAGCGGTGCTTCCACTGGTTTGAGCATTTCGGTCAGTTCGTTTTGCAGCGACTTGTACAGCGCGTCGCTGTCGGTGAGCTGCTTGCGCGCCACTTTCTGCGTCAGGTTGCGCACGATCGCCGACGTTGCTTCCACACCGACATCTGCGGTCAACAGCCGGGTCTCCAGCTCGTCGAGCATGTCGTCGTCGATGGCTTTTTTGCCGAGGAACAGGCTGGCCATGCCTTCGCCAAGGCTGGCGCTGGTTTTCGACAGGCCCTGCTTCAGACGCGCGAAAAAACCAGGCTGCTTGGGTGCGGGGGACCCTTCGAAAGGGACTGGCGGTACGTTGGTCTCAAGAACGGGCACGGCAGCCGCGGCTGGAACCAGCGGCGCCGTGGTCAACGGCGGCGTCAGCGCAGGAAGATCATTGCCGGAAACCGGATCAGGCAGCGCGACGGGGGTCGGCTCGATGGACGGAGCCACTTCAAACGAGCGGGTGTCGATGACCGCCGGCTGAGCGGGGGCTTGCGCCAATGGAGTCGCTGCGGATTCCACGTTGGACTCGGTGTGAACCGGAATCGACGGCGTAACGTGAGGCTCGCGCTCATCGGTGAAAGCCACTGGCTCTTCAGCAACAGGCAGGTGCAGCCAAGGATCTTCGACCGGGGCCGAAAGCGCTTCAGTCGTAGCTGTTTGTGGCAAGGGCTGCGGCGCGGTTTGCGGCGCGCGCTCGGCCGGGATGACCGGGGCGTTGGGCTGCTCAGCAACAGCCGGGGCCTGATCGGGCACGGACTCTGGCGCTGGTGCGGGGGTGTTCTGAGGCGGCTCGGGAGTGACTTCCTGCGGCTTTTTGCGCAGCCATCCGAACAGGCCTTTTTTCTCGCCAGCCGGGGCTGGGGTCTTCTTGTCGTCGTTGGAACCAAACATGGAGGACGGCTATCTCACGGTAACGACGCGCCAGAGCGGCGCCTCTGAAAAATTCTGTATGGGAAACAGACTGCTTTTATGTCAGCTTGTTCAGCGTTCGCCCTGCCACAGGGGGGGCGCAGTCCCATTGAGCGCACTGCTCGGCCATTTCTTACGAAGCGGGTTTACGACGCTGACATCTTAGTCATGGTCGTCAGGCAAACTCGCCGCTATCCTAACACCCCCGCGCCCGCTGACGCTAAGCAGGCCGTCTCCAAGGTTCAAATCACGAATGAATGCTCTAGCCCGCTGTGCCGCAGGCCTGCTGCTCAGCACAATCTGTTTGCCCTTCGCCGCATCGGCTGCCGACCCACAACCCACCACCGAATTCACGCTGGACAACGGCCTGAAGGTCGTCGTGCGTGAAGATCACCGCGCACCGGTCGTGGTTTCGCAGGTCTGGTACAAGGTTGGCTCCAGCTACGAGACGCCTGGCCAGACGGGCCTTTCCCATGCGCTGGAACACATGATGTTCAAGGGCAGCTCCAAGGCAGGTCCGGGCGAAGCGTCGCTGATCCTGCGCGACTTGGGCGCCGAAGAGAACGCCTTCACCAGCGACGACTACACCGCTTATTACCAGGTCCTGGCTCGTGATCGACTGGCGGTTGCCTTCGAACTGGAAGCCGACCGCATGGCCACCCTGCGCCTGCCGCCTGAAGAGTTCGCCCGGGAAATCGAAGTCATCAAGGAAGAGCGCCGCCTGCGCACCGATGACAAGCCGAACGCCAAGGCCTACGAGCGCTTCAAGGCCATCGCCTACCCCGCCAGCGGCTACCACACGCCGACCATTGGCTGGATGGCGGACCTTGAGCGCATGAAGGTCGAGGAGCTGCGCCACTGGTATGAATCCTGGTACGTCCCCAACAACGCCACGCTGGTGGTGGTGGGCGACGTGAAGCCCGATGAGGTTAAGGCCCTGGCTGAGCGCTTCTTCGGCCCGGTTCCGCGCCGCGATGTACCGCCCTCGAAAAAGCCGCTGGAGCTGGCCGAACCTGGTCTGCGCCAGATCACCGTGCATGTCGCCACGCAGATGCCGAGCCTGATGTATGGCTTCAACGTGCCGAGCCTGGCCACCGCCACCGATCCACAGTCGGTCAACGCACTGCGCCTGATTTCGGCCTTGCTCGACGGTGGCTACAGCGCGCGCATTCCGACCCGCCTGGAGCGCGGCGAAGAACTGGTGACCGGCGCTTCGTCCGACTACGACGCCTACACCCGCGGCGACAGCCTGTTCACCCTCAGCGCCACACCCAATCAACAGAAGAAGAAAACCCTCGCCGACGCTGAAGCCGGCATCTGGCGCCTGCTCGACGAGCTGAAAACCAAGCCGCCCGCCAAGGAAGAGCTGGAGCGGGTCCGGGCCCAGGTGATCGCCGGGTTGGTCTATGAGCGCGATTCCATTACCAGTCAGGCCAGCACCATTGGCGAACTGGAAACAGTGGGCCTGTCCTGGAAGCTCATCGATCAGGAACTGGCAGGGCTGCAAAGCGTGACGCCGGAAGACATCCAGAAAGCCGCCCGTACTTACTTCACCCGCGAGCGCCTCGCCGTTGCGCATGTTTTGCCTGAGGAGAAAGCCCAATGAGCCAGCGCTACGAATCCCGCTTTGCGCGAACGCGGGCCTGCTCATTCGCACTCGCCGTAACGCTTGGTCTGTTAGGTGCCCCATGGGCGATGGCAGAGACCGCCGCCGAAGCCCCGAAAGCCATCGACAAGGCCGCCAGTACGCTGGAGTCCCTGAAGGAACTGGACGGTAAAGCGCCGGCGCGCCGTTCGCTGAACATCCAGTCGTGGAATACCGCCGAAGGCGCTCGCGTGCTCTTTGTTGAAGCCCATGAGCTGCCAATGTTCGACATGCGCCTGCTGTTCGCAGCCGGTAGCAGTCAGGATGGCGCCACCCCCGGCATCGCGCTGGTCACCAACGCGATGCTCAACGAAGGCATCAAAGGCAAGAACGTCAGCGCCATCGCCGAAGGTTTCGAAGGGCTGGGCGCTGATTTCGGCAACGGCTCGTATCGCGACATGGCAATCGCTTCGCTGCGCAGCCTGAGCGCCGCGGACAAACGCGAGCCCGCGTTGAAACTGTTTGCCGACGTGGTGGGCAAACCGACATTCCCGGCGGACTCGCTGGCGCGAATCAAAAACCAGTTGCTGGCGGGCTTTGAATATCAGAAGCAGAACCCGGGCAAGCTGGCAGGCGACGAGCTGTTCAAGCGGTTGTACGGCGATCACCCCTACGCGCACCCGAGCATGGGCACGGCTAAAAGCATCGCGCCTCTGACGTTGGCTCAACTGAAGGCCTTTCATGCCAAGGCCTACGCCGCTGGCAACGCAGTGATCGCGTTGGTTGGCGACCTGACGCGCGCAGAAGCCGAAGCGGTAGCAACCCAAGTGTCCGCCGCGCTGCCGAAAGGCCCGGCGCTGGCACAAACCGTTGCCCCGACCGAGCCCAAGCCGAGTGAAACCCACATCGAGTTCCCGTCCAAGCAGACGCACCTGATGCTGGCTGAACTGGGCATTACCCGAGGCGACCCTGACTACGCGGCCCTGTCACTGGGCAACTCGATCCTCGGTGGCGGCGGCTTCGGCAGCCGCCTGATGACCGAAGTCCGGGAAAAACGCGGCCTGACCTACGGTGTGTCTTCAGGCTTCACGCCGATGCAGGCACAGGGTCCGTTCATGATCAGCCTGCAGACACGGGCCGAACTGAGCGAAAACACCCTGAAGCTGGTCAAGGACATTACCCGTGACTTCCTTGCCAACGGCCCGACCCAGAAAGAGCTCGACGATGCCAAGCGCGAACTGGCCGGCAGCTTTCCTCTGGCGACCGCCAGCAATGCGGCCATCGTTGGCCAACTGGGCGCGGTCGGCTTCTATAATCTGCCGCTGACCTACCTGGAAGATTTCATGACGCAGTCCCAGAGCGTGACGGTCGAACAGATCAAGACCGTGATGAACAAACATCTGGACGCTGACAAGCTGGTGATCGTGACCGCAGGTCCGACCGTCCCGCAGAAGCCGCTGCCACCCCCTACCGACAAACCCGCTGAGCAACCGCTCGGCGTTCCGGAGCACTGATGACCTCGACTTCCAAGCCGCCGCGTATCCACAAAGGGCACAAAATCCACACGGGCCTCGGCCAACTGCGGATCATCGGCGGCGAATGGCGCAGTCGGCGTCTGAGTTTCCCTGACGCCCCCGGTCTGCGCCCGACGCCGGATCGTGTGCGGGAAACCCTGTTCAACTGGCTGGCGCCGTACATCGAGGGCGCGCGCGTGCTCGATCCGTTCGCTGGCAGCGGCGCGCTGTACCTTGAAGCCCTGTCGCGCGGCGCCAGCATGGGCTTGGCGCTGGACACCAACTCGATGGCGATCTCCAGCCTGCGCGAACACCTCGGCACGCTGCGTTGCACCGTCGGCAAAACCGCGACGGGCGACGCACTCCGACATCTGGAAACCCAGCCGGCTGAACAGTTCGACGTGGTCTTCCTCGACCCGCCGTTCCACCAGGATTTGCTGATGCCTGCGTGCACGTTGCTGGAAGAGCGCAACTGGCTGGCGGACAGCGCGTGGATCTACACCGAAAGCGAGACCGCGCCGTCGACGCTGGACATGCCTGCCAACTGGCGCCTGCACCGTGAGAAGAAAGCCGGTCAGGTTCACTACGCGGTGTGGGAACGAAGTGCCGTCGCGAGCTGACCTTCCCGTGTTCGTCCCGGCCTTCGGCCTGGGCAACCCGCACTTGCAGACGCTGTGGGGACCGCTCTGGCGTCCGACCACGCACCTCGAGCGTCGGCGCGAGCGCATCTGGCTGGAAGACGGCGATTTCCTCGACATGGACTGGCACGGACCGCACGACGCAAACGTGCCGGTCGTGCTCGTGCTGCACGGTCTGACCGGCTCGTCCAACTCCCCCTATGTCGCCGGGCTGCAGCACGCCATGGAAAAACGCGGCTGGGCGAGCGTCGCCCTCAATTGGCGAGGTTGCTCGGGGGAGCCAAACCTGTTGCCCCGCAGCTATCACTCGGGGGCCAGTGAAGACCTTGCCGCCGTAATCGATCATCTGCGCAAGGCAAGACCGTTGGCGCCGCTTTACGCGGTCGGGTATTCCCTCGGCGGCAACATCTTGCTCAAGCACCTCGGCGAAACCGGGCTCGACAGCCACCTGCAAGGCGCTGCGGCGGTGTCGGTGCCGTTTAGGCTGGATGAATGCGCCGACCGGATCGGGCTGGGCTTCTCCAAAGTCTATCAACGCCATTTCATGCGCGAGATGGTCGGCTACATCAAGGACAAGCAGAGACGCTTTCAGCATGAAGGCCTCAGTGACGGACTGGCAGAACTGGCGGCACTGGGCTCGCTGAAAGACATGCGCACGTTCTGGGATTTCGACGGGCGCGTGACAGCGCCGCTCAATGGATTCGTCGACGCCCATGATTACTATCGCCGCGCCTCCAGTCGGTACTTCCTCGGCGCCATCCGTACGCCCACCCTGCTGATCCAGTCCCTGGACGACCCGTTCGTGTTCAAGCACAGCCTGCCTGAAGCCTCTGAGCTGTCGTCCAGCACCGCGTTCGACCTGCAGAAAAAAGGCGGGCATGTGGGTTTTGTCGGCGGCACGATCAGAAAGCCGACGTATTACCTGGAGCAGCGGATTCCGGCGTGGCTGGCGGACGTCCATGGCGCGCAGATAAACCGCTAACGTCTGCACGATCGTTCAAGACACTTATGCGCCGCCCGCTTACCATCCGGGGCATAAGGAGAAAAACCATGTCCCGTCACCCATTCTTCGTCCGCGGCCTCCGCGACAGCGTGCCCATGCTGGTCGGCATTGCACCGTTCGGCATTATCTTCGGCACCCTCGCCGGTGTGGGCGGGCTGACGTTATGGCAGGCCGTCGGCATGTCGATGTTCGTTTACGCAGGGTCGGCGCAATTCATCGTCATCAGCCTGATGGGCGCCGGGGCCGGCGCGGTGGTGATTCTGTTGACGACCTTCATCGTCAATCTGCGCCACGTGCTGTACAGCGCCACCTTGCAGCCACAGGTTCAGGGACTGCCACAGCGCTGGCGACTGTTGCTGGCGTTCTGGCTGACGGACGAAACCTTCGCGATCGTCCAACGCCACTACCTGGTCCACGGCCGGACGCCACTCGCACATTGGTACTGGCTGGGTGTCGCGAGTTCGCTGTATGCCTGCTGGGTCAGCAGCTCACTGGTGGGCGTGCTGTTTGGTCAGGCTTTTCCCGATATGGCCAGCTGGGGCCTGGAGTTCGCGATGCTGGCGACCTTCATAGGCATCGTCGTGCCCCTGCTGCGCAACCAGCCGCAGATTGCCGCCGCGTTGGTCGCCGGCGCAGTTGCCCTGCTGACATGGTCGTGGCCCTACAAGCTGGGGCTCATGGCCGCAGCCTTCAGTGGCATCACAGCGGGGGTGCTTCTGGAAAGACGGCAGCCAAAAAGGCAGGACGACATGCACCCGGACGAGGTGCGCCCATGACGTACTGGTGGCTGATTATGGGCATGGCTGCGATCACTTTTCTGATGCGCTACAGCCTGTTCGCCTGGCCGAACCTGCGTTTCTCGCCGCTGGTGCGCCAAGGCCTGCATTACGTACCCACCGCCGTGCTGACGGCCATCGTCGTGCCTGGCATGTTGCTGCCCGACGGCGCGCATTGGCAGCTGTCCCTGGACAACGCCTATTTGCTGGCCGGGATCGTGTCGATTGGCATTGCGGCCATGAGCCGCAATCTCCTGGCGACCATCGGCGGCGGGTTGCTGGTGTTCTTCTGGCTGCGCTGGGCGATGGGGCAGATGTGAGGCACACACGCCGCCACCTCAGCCCCCGGTCGCGACGCCCCGCTGCGGATCATTGATCCACTCGCTCCACGAGCCCGCGTACAGCGCCCCCAGTGGATACCCGGCGAGGGCCAGGGCAAACAGGTTGTGACAGGCCGTCACGCCGGAACCGCAATAAGCGACCAGCGCTTCTGCAGGGCGACCATGCAGCGCCTCGGCGAACCGCTGCTTCAGTTGCTCCGGTGGGAGAAACCGGCCATCCGACCCTAGGTTGTCGGTGAATGCCGCGCACTGCGCGCCCGGAATGTGCCCCGCGATAGGATCGATGGGCTCGACCTCACCCCGGAACCGCGCGGGTGCACGCGCATCGATCAAGGTCATGGCGGGATCGCCGATGCGGGCCTTTAGCTGCCCGGCCGTCAGCACCATCGCGTCCTCCGGCACGCCGTCGAACGAACCCTCGGGCTGATGCGGCGGATCAAGACTCAGCGGCAGACCCGCCCCATGCCAGGCCTTTAGCCCGCCATCGAGCACAAACACGCCGTCGCGCTTGCCCAGCCACGCCAGCAACCACCAGGCTCGGGCGGCATAAGCACCCGGGCCATCATCGTACAGCACGATGTCGCTCTGATCGTTCACACCCCAGAACCGCAAGCGCTCGATCAGCCGCTGGGGATCCGGCAGCGGGTGGCGACCGGTGACACCTTTGGTGATGGACCCACTGAGGTCATTGAGCAAATCAGCGTAAGAAGCCCCTTCGATATGGCCCTCTGCGTAGCTGCGCTGGCCGTAGTCCAGATCGTCCAGCGACGAACGACAATCCAGTATCACTAGCCCGGGCCGGGTCAGGCGTTCTGACAATTGTTGCGGGCTGATCAGTTGCGCGATGGACATGACAGGCTCCTGCAGGCAGTAAAAAATGGCGATATGACAATCAGTTCAGACAGCCAGGCTGATTCAGCCGGCGTCTTCCAGCGCCTTGGCCAATGGCACATAAAACTCTGCGCATAGCGCATTCACCGCTTCCCGCGCCTGGGGCGTCACGTAGGCCAGTTCCAGCATCAGCACCTGATAGACCCCGCGACGAATCGCGTCCTCATTCAGGTGCGCGGCGTTTTCCCGTGTGGTGCACAGAAAACGTACCCATGACGTGAGGATGATCCAGGCATTGAGCGTCAGTGATTCGATCTGCACCTTATCCATGCTCAGAATCTGCGCGTCGACAAAGCCGCTGTAAATGGACATCGCCTTGATCAGGCAGTGTTGGGAAAAGCGTCGGTAGCGCACCGCCAGCTCTGGATCGGTTTCAAGCAGATGCTCGAGGTCGCGGTGCAGAAAACGATAGCGCCACATGCCGTCGAGAATCGCCATCAAGTAATGGCGCTTGTCTTCAACACCCGGCAGGCGACCCTTGGGCGGGTGCAGAAAGCTGTCGACCAGCGTTTCGTATTCAGTGAACAACTCGGCGATGATCGCCTGCTTGTTGGGGAAGTGGTAGTACAGATTGCCAGGCGACATTTCCATGTGCGCAGCGATGTGATTGGTGCTGACGCTGCGCTCGCCCTGCTGATTGAACAGCTCCAGGCTGCTGTGCACGATGCGTTCACGGGTGTTGATGCGTACGGTTTTGATGCGCGGCGCCATGTTCAACTCGAACGTCGAAACGTAACAGGGATGTGCCGGATCTTAACGCAAGCGTTGGGCCCGTTGCAGACTTCATCGCTCCAGGGCAGTCGCCAGCCTGATCCGAACCACCGCTGCGACGCCGATACCCAGCCCGGCTGCCGCCAGCATGTTGATCAAGATGACGCCGCGCAGCCCGATCGGCGCTGTCAGTATCCCGACGAGCAGACCGGCCAGCGGTTGCGACAGGTTGTTCAGCAGTGTGATGACGCCCACGGTCTTGCCGAAGTCGCGCGCGGGGATGACCCGCTGACGGATGCTGCGCATGTACACGTTGAACATCTTGTCGAAGCCGACGATCAGCAGAAAGCCGACAAGGTAGACCTCGGATGACGCGCTCGTGGCGGTAATGAATGCCCCCAGCAGCAAGGCAATGTATGACATCGCACCGAGCAGTTTCAGCGGCAGGCTGACCCGTGCCAGGACAAACAGAATCCCTATGGTCAGCAAGGCGCCCGCCGCCTGCAGCCCAGCGTAGTAATCTTTGCTCTCACTGAATGAGCCGATGACCATCGCCGCCGAGCTGGCCAGCGTGACACCGACGATCAGGTTGACGCCGACCGCCAGCAAAATGATCTTCTTCAGCTCGGCCAATCGGAAGATGTGTCCGAAGGCGATTTTCAACGGCTGTGTCCAGCGGCCTGCGTCCTGATCGAACCGCTCCAGCGTGATATTGCTGTTGCGCTGCCAGACTCGCATGGCGAGATCGGCCGCGACAAAAACCAGCGCCACGCCGATGACAACACCCCACCACGGGCAGATTTCCAGCGCCAGCGCCGCCAGCAAAGGCCCGAGCACCAGGCCGGTCTGGTCGGCAATCTGTGAGTAGGACAGCGTCTTGCCGTAGCGGTAATCCGGGAAAATATGCGGCATCACCACTTCCCGGGCCATGATCCCCTGGGTGGTCAGGACGCCACAGACCGCCGACAGGATGATCAGCCAGTAGATCCCGCCAAACAGGCCATATAGCCCCATTGCGGCCAGGCAGATAACAGCCCGGTAGACCTGACTGATGTGCAGCAGCCGGATGGGCGAGTATTTGTCGCAAAGGGCGCCGCAAATCGGGAAAGCAAGGAAGCGTGGCAACGTCTCGACGAAGAACGCCAGCCCCGCCAGGGAAGCGCTGTTGGTGGTCTGGAAAACAATCAGCGGCACCAGAAACAGGAGCACCTGATCGGCAAGACGGGATAGAAAAAGGGAAAGAAAAAACGCCAGATAGTCCGTGCGCATTGAGACTCCGTGTCAGGTGGTGCGGGGCGGCAGTTCAGTTTTTGCCCGGACAGTCTGGCGTGCGTCTGCGAGCGAATGCAAGGGCCGTTGACTTCATAGAGCAATGACTCTAAAAGCACTGCATAACTTCAACAAGGACCGCCGCGATGCCCGTCGACTCTAATCTTCTGCCATATGCAGACGACGCTCCTTGCCCGCGCCGCCATCTGGAACAGGTATTCGACGAGCAACGACGCGCATTCGCCGCCAATCCGATGCCGGTCCTGCAAGAGCGCAAACAATGGCTCGATCGCTTGCACACGCTGCTCAGCAGCGAGCGCCAGGCGATCATTGATGCAATCAACGCTGATTTCAGCCACCGCAGCGCCGACGAAACGCTTCTCGCCGAGCTGATGCCCTGCCTGCACAACATCCGCCACGCCCAGCGTCATTTGAAGAAATGGATGCGGCCCTCCCGCCGAAGCGTCGGCATGGCGTTCCAGCCCGCCAGCGCCAAAGTCGTTTACCAGCCATTGGGCGTGATCGGCGTGGTGGTGCCTTGGAATTACCCGCTGTACCTGGCCATCGGGCCGCTGGTGGGCGCACTGGCGGCGGGTAACCGCGTGATGCTCAAGCTCAGCGAGTCCACGCCCGCCACCGGCGCGCTGCTGAAAAGCCTGCTGGCGCGGGTGTTTGCGGAAGATCACGTCGGCGTTGTGCTGGGCGAGGCGGAGGTTGGCGTGGCTTTTTCAAGGTTGCCGTTTGATCACTTATTGTTCACGGGCGCCACCAGCGTCGGGCGGCATGTCATGCGCGCGGCGGCGGACAACCTCACGCCGGTGACGCTGGAGCTGGGCGGAAAATCCCCCGCCATCGTGTCCCGCGACGTACCGCTCAAGGACGCCGCCGAGCGCATCGCTTTCGGCAAAACCCTCAACGCCGGACAAACCTGCGTGGCTCCCGACTACGTGCTGGTGCCCAAGGATCGCGTTGACGAATTCGTCGAATCCTACAAGGAGGCGGTCACACGGTTTTATCCGACATTGACGGATAACCCGGACTACACCGCGATCATCAATCAGCGGCATGTCGCACGCCTGAATTCGTATCTCGCCGACGCGCAAGCCAAAGGTGCTCGCGTGATTCAGCTATTCCCCGAGGGGCAGGACAGGAGGATGCCGTTCAGCCTGATTCTGGATGTGAGCGACGACATGCTGATCATGCAGGACGAGATCTTCGGCCCGCTGCTGCCGATCGTACCCTACGACCAGATCGAGCAGGCGTTCGCCTACATCAATCAGCGGCCCAGGCCACTGGCACTGTACTACTTCGGCTACGAACGGCATGAACAGAGCCGCGTGCTGGAGCAGACGCATTCGGGCGGCGTCTGCTTGAATGACACCCTGCTCCATGTCGCCCAGGACGACTTGCCTTTCGGCGGCATCGGCGCGTCAGGCATGGGCCATTACCACGGACACGAGGGGTTTTTGACGTTTAGTCATGCCAAAGGCGTGTTGATCAAACAGCGGTTCAACGCGGCGCGGCTGCTCTACCCGCCCTATGGAAAGGCGATCCAGACGCTGATTCAGCGACTGTTCGTGCGCTGATGCGCTTGCGAATTCTGACTGACCCAACACCCCCGTGCATTGAGCTGGCTGTGGAACATTGTGGGACTGGCTTTAGCGCGTCACACCGCAAATCTGAAGGTGCCCACACTGGCCTCTTCCCGGCTGAAGCCGGTCCCACTATTTGAACGCGATCGTCCTGTAGCACAGGCTTTAGCCGGGAAGACGTCTCGCGTCAGACCGCAAATCTGACGGTGCCCACACTGGCCTCTTCCCGGCTGAAGCCGGTCCCACTATTTGAACGCGATCGTCCTGTAGGACTGGCTTTAGCCGGGAAGGCGTCTCGCGTCACACCGCAAATCTGACGGTGCCCAGACTGCCCTCTTCCCGGCTGAAGCCGGTCCCACTATTTGAACGCGATCGTCCTGTAGGACTGGCTTTAGCCGGGAAGGCGTCTCGCGTCACACCGCAAATCTGACGGTGCCCAGACTGCCCTCTTCCCGGCTGAAGCCGGTCCCACTATTTGAACGCGATCGTCCTGTAGCTCAGGCTTTAGCCGGGAAGACGTCTCGCGTCACACCGCAAATCTGACGGTGGCCACACCGGCCTCTTCCCGGCTGAAGCCGGTTCCACTATTTGAACGCGATCGTCCTGTAGGACTGGCTTTAGCCGGGAAGGCGTCTCGCGTCACACCGCAAATCTGACGGTGCCCACACTGGCCTCTTCCCGGCTGAAGCCGGTCCCACTATTTGAACGCGATCGTCCTGTAGGACTGGCTTTAGCCGGGAAGGCGTCTCGCGCTGCACCGCAAAGCTTCCCACTACACTCCTCGGCAGCTTGGCCCGCTCAGCCTGCTGCGCTACCATCCAGTCCCCAACGAACTCCGACCAGGACGACGCGATGAACCGAGTGTTGTACCCCGGCACCTTCGACCCTATTACCAAGGGTCATGGCGATCTGGTCGAGCGCGCCTCGCGCCTGTTCGATCAAGTGGTCATCGCCGTCGCCGCCAGCCCCAAGAAAAACCCCCTGTTCCCACTGGAGCAACGTGTTGCGCTCGCCCGCGAAGCGACCAAGCACCTGCACAACGTGGAAGTCGTAGGATTCTCGACACTGCTGGCGCACTTCGCTCAGGAACAGAACGCCAACATCCTGCTGCGCGGCCTGCGTGCAGTGTCGGATTTCGAGTATGAATTTCAGCTCGCCAACATGAACAAGCAACTGGCCCCGGACATCGAGAGTCTTTTTCTTACGCCGTCGGAACGCTATTCGTTCATTTCATCTACGCTGGTCAGGGAAATCGCAGCGCTGGGCGGTGATATCACCAAATTCGTCCACCCCGCCGTGGCCCAGGCGCTGAGCGAACGTTTCAAAGCCTGAGGCCTTGCGTCGAGGTAAGGTGCATACCGAGCGCTAATGCGGCACAATTCGCCGCATTCGTTTTGATATGCCCCGGTGTCGACCGTGGCAGGAGTATCCATGTCCCTGATCATCACCGACGATTGCATCAACTGCGACGTCTGCGAACCCGAGTGCCCGAACGAAGCGATTTCCCAGGGTGAAGAGATCTACGTGATCAATCCCAACCTGTGCACCGAATGCGTCGGCCACTATGACGAGCCGCAGTGCCAGCAAGTCTGCCCCGTGGATTGCATCCCGCTGGATGAAAACCACGTGGAGAGCAAGGACGAGCTCATGGCCAAGTACAACCTGATCACCAGCAAGGCATAACCGAACGCATATCCTGTCGGCATACGTGCTTTCGCCGAAGACACTGGCTTATAACGCCCGTTGAATTGAGCGAGATACGCATGATCTCTATGCTGGAACGGATACCTGTTTTGTCAGGCGCAGTGTTTCTGCTGTGCGCTTTTTCGGCCCAGGCCAGCCCCGATCACCCCGATCAGGCTGCCATCGCCAGCCCGCATCCCATTGCCACCGCCGCCGGCCGGGAAATCCTGGTGGATGGCGGCAACGCATTCGATGCCGCCATTGCCATCAGTGCCACGCTCGCCGTCGTTGAACCTTACGGGTCGGGCCTCGGCGGCGGCGGGTTTTTCCTGCTGCGCCAATCCGGCGACCCCGTTCAGTATCAGTTTCTCGACGCGCGCGAAAAGGCGCCGCTCAAATCAAAACCCAAAATGTTCCACCGCAACGGGATCCTCCAGCCGGACCTGTCCCTTAACGGACCACTGGCGGCCGCGATCCCCGGGCTTCCCGCGGCATTGGTCGAGCTCGCCGAACGCTATGGCCGATTGCCGCTTTCGATCTCGCTGGCGCCCGCCATCCGGGTCGCCTACCGCGGCTTCAAGGTGGACAGCGTTTATCGCGAGCGCGCCAGCTGGCGGCTGTTCGCGTTGCGCAACAATAAAGAGAGCGCGCGCCTGTTCCTGCGCAACAACGACGTGCCGAATCTGGGTGACGTCATCACCCAGCCTGAGCTGGCGCAAACCCTGGGGCGCCTTGCCGATAACGGCCGCGCCGGGTTCTACAGTGGCTTGGTGGCACAGGCGATGGTCAGTGGGGTGCGTCGCGCCGGCGGTATCTGGAATTACCATGATTTCGAAGAATATGAAGTCATCACGCGAACGCCTCTGCGCTTTCAGATGGCCGATCAACGGGAACTGATCAGCGCACCGCCGCCCTCGGCAGGTGGCATTGCACTGGCGCAAAGCCTGTCGATGCTGCAACAGCTGCCGTGGCGGGGGTCGGAGAACATTCAGCGGGCGCATTTTGTGATTGAGGCGCTTCGCCGTGCGTATCGTGATCGCGTGCTGCTGGGCGACCCGGACTTCGTGCCCAACCCGGTGGCTCAACTCCTGTCCACCGACTACTTGCTGCAGCTGACCACCAGCATCGATCCCCACCGCGCCACGCCCAATAACACCCTGCCCCCCGCGCCGCGCTGGCGTGAGGGCGACAACACCAGCCATTTCGCCGTACTGGACAACGAAGGCAACGCCGTGACGGCGACACTGTCGCTAAACCTGCCCTTCGGCTCAGCGTTTACCGTGCCCGGCACCGGGATCATCCTCAACGATGAGATGGACGACTTTGCCATAGACCCCAAAGGTCAGGGCAACTCGGCCTCAGCCGGCGGACACGCCAATGCCATCGAGCCGGGCAAGCGACCGATCTCAAGCATGAGCCCGAGCTTCATCGAAGGCCCGCAATCACTCGCTGCCTTCGGTACCCCGGGCGGCAGCCGCATCCCCAGCATGGTGCTGCTGTCGATGCTGCAGTATCTGGACGAGCAGCCGATTGCCAACTGGGCATCAACGCCGCGCTACCACCACCAGTACACGCCGGATGTGGTGGAGTACGAGCCGGAGACATTCACGGAGCAGGAACTGGCGGACCTGCGCGAGCGCGGTTATGCGCTGAAGGAGACGGCGAAGGATTTCGGCAATCAGCAGGTGCTGTTATGGCACAAGAACAGTGCCCGGGTCGAAGCGGCCAGTGACCCGCGTGGCATTGGCGTATCAACGACTTTCAAACCCAGTGACGCGCTGAAGCTGATGCGCGCCTGCGCCGATCAGTCCTGCTTGCCATAACCGTCGCCGGTGCAACCCAGGCAGCGGACGAATGCCGCCTTGCCCGGATCCACCACCAGCGCCTTGCCGGTTCGGCCAATGCCGCCGCCGGCGGCGGTAAACGGCAGTGCAACCACGAACAACCCGGCGCCGATGATGGTGGCAGCAATGAGAATCGGCCGCGCGATCAGCAGGTCGCCGATCATCGCGTAGGCGGGAGGGCTTTCGATTTCGTAGACGGGGTCACCACTGCCGGTCGCGTCCTGAGCCAGCGCAGGCGTGAATTGCAAGCCGAAGAACACGGCCAGGGTGGCAGCAAGCATGCGAAACGGGCTCATGGCATGGTCCTTCAAGCTAAGGCAGATATGAAGCTGTTCACTATAAACAGGGCGCGGGCTTACGCAAGAGGCGGCGTGTCTCACTGACAAGACACGCCCTGTAGGAGGGATCGGATAAACCCTCGCGATCCGGGGCAGTCAGCGATCCAGGCCGACGGCTCTGCTGCTGTCTGGAACTACTTCTGGCACTTGGGGCAATAAACACTCGCCCGCTGACCCAGCTTCACTTCTCGCAGCGTGGTCCCGCACACCTTGCACGGTTCCTCGCCGCGTCCGTAGGCGAACAGTTCCTGCTGGAAGTAACCGGGCTGGCCGTCCCCGCCGATGAAATCACGCAGCGTGGTACCGCCCCGTTCGATGGCGGCGGCCAGGATGCGTTTGATTTCAATCGCCAGCTTTATATAGCGTGCCTTGGACACGCTCCCGGCGGCGCGGCGCGGATCAATGCCGGCGGCAAACAGGGCCTCGGTTGCATAGATGTTGCCGACACCCACGACGATCGCGTTGTCCATGATGAACGGCTTGACCGCCATTGCCCGGCCACGGGACAGCTCGAACAGACGCAGCCCGTCGAACACCTCGGTCAGCGGTTCCGGCCCAAGGCGCGCGAGCAATTCATGGTTAAGCGGGTCGAGGCTCCAGAGCATGGCGCCGAAACGCCGAGGGTCGGTGTAGCGCAAGGCCAGGCCGGACTCGAGTTCGATGTCGACGTGCTCGTGCTTGAGGGGCGGCAGACCGGCGTCCACCAGGCGCAGATTACCCGACATGCCGAGGTGGCTGATCAACGTGCCGACCTCCGCCTGGATCAGCAAATACTTGGCACGACGCTCGACAGCCACGATTTTCTGACCTGACAGGCGCACGTCAAGGTCTTCGGGGATCGGCCAGCGCAGGCGACGATCACGCACAATCACGCGGCTCACGCGCTGGCCCACCAGATGCGGCGCAATGCCCCGGCGGGTGGTTTCGACTTCAGGTAATTCAGGCATGCGGCAGCTCGATGAAGGGCAAGGTCAGGCGCAGGGTCAGTGCGCGCTCAGCTCGCGAATACTTTCCTTGAGGTTTTCGAAGTCGTAGTCGGACAAGCCAACGTAATCGAGCACCAGAGGACCAATGCTGTTCCACTCGTGGTCGACGGGCTCGTTGCCCAATACGCGGTGGGATTCGCAGACATGCTCGGCCATCTTCAGCACGGCCAGCATGTTTTTCAGTGGCGCGTTGCGACCCGAGTCGTCCTTGAAAATCGCCAGCGCATTATGGTGATTGGCGATCGCATTGCTGACATGTTCAGGCAAACGCCAGGACTTGGCGGTGAAATAACCGACA
Organism: Pseudomonas sp. AK106; assembly: GCF_053903055.1. Taxonomy (NCBI): domain Bacteria; kingdom Pseudomonadati; phylum Pseudomonadota; class Gammaproteobacteria; order Pseudomonadales; family Pseudomonadaceae; genus Pseudomonas; species Pseudomonas sp. AK106. Next base: position 222,371 of record NZ_CP096426.1, on the reverse strand, counting down.
ACGGCGTGGTTGGTGTTCAGCAGCCGGTTCTCGGTGTCGACCACCCGGCACTCGGCGGTGGTGTTGGAATACGCCTCTTCGAGCACGCTCATGTAGTCGGGGAAACGCTTGATCATCAGCGGCACACCGCAGTCATGAAACAGGCCCAGTGCGTAGGATTCGTCGACCGTTTGCGAGCCGATGCGCTTGGCGATCGTCAGACTGGTCATTGCGACGTCCTGGGCGGTGTCCCAGAAACGGTTGAGCACGACGATGGTTTCGTCGCTCATCTCGCCCTTGATCGACTGTGCGTTGATCAGGTTGATGACCGAGCGGCTGCCGAGCAGGTTCACCGCCCGTTGGATCGAGGCGATTTTGTTGGTCAGTCCGTAATGGCTGGAATTGACGATTTTCAGCAGCGCGCCGGAGAGCCCCGGATCCTGGGCGATCAACCGGGCGATGGCACCCAAGTCAGGGTCAGGCATGTACTGCTCCATCTGCAAATCCACCATGATTTGCGGCTGGGGCGGAACGCTGATGCCTTGTAACGCCTGCTGGATCTGCTCGGACGTAAGCTCTTGGGACATAACTTCACACTCGGGGTCAGGCCACGATTCTAACCCCTCGCGGCCACGGGTCGACAACTGGATGACGATCCAACGGATCCGACGGACAGCCAGACGGTAATCGACCACGGCGCGCCCGTCAGAGGGTTCACGCGCTATACTCCCGCTCTTTTTTCCGGAGCGACGTCATGTCCCTGCCTAGCTTGCGCCTCAAGCCCAACGCCGATCGCCGTTTGCGCAACGGTCATTTGTGGGTCTACAGCAACGAAATCGACGTCGCTGCCACCCCGCTCAACGGCTTTGCTCCGGGCGCTCAAGCCATTCTGGAAGCTGCGGGCGGCAAGCCGCTGGGCATCGTCGCGATGAGCCCGCAAAACCTGATTTGCGCACGTTTGCTGTCCCGCGACATCAAGCTGCCACTGGACAAGTCGCTGCTGGTTCATCGCCTGAATGTCTGCCTGTCGCTGCGCGAGCGTCTGTTCGACAAGCCGTTTTATCGTCTGGTCTACGGCGACTCCGACCTGTTGCCAGGTTTGGTGGTGGATCGCTTCGGCGACATTCTGGTGGTGCAGCTGGCGTCAGCGGCCATGGAGCAGCTCAAGGACGACGTGCTCGCCGCGCTGATTCAAGTGATCAAGCCGAGCGGCATTCTGCTCAAGAACGACTCCGCCGCACGCGACGCCGAAGGGCTGAACCGCTACGTTGAAACCGCGTTCGGCCTGGTGCCGGAGTGGGTCGCGCTGGAAGAGAACGGCGTGAAGTTCGAAGCGCCGGTGATGGAAGGCCAGAAGACGGGCTGGTTCTACGACCACCGCATGAACCGCGCGCGCCTGGCACCGTACGCCAAGGGCAAGCGTGTACTGGACCTGTTCAGTTACATCGGCGGCTGGGGCATCCAGGCCGGTGCTTTCGGCGCCAGCGAAGTCTTCTGCGTCGACGCGTCAGCCTTCGCGCTGGACGGTGTCGAGCGTAACGCCGCACTGAACGGCTTCGCGGAAAAGGTCACCTGCATCGAAGGCGACGTGTTTGAGGCGCTGAAGGAACTGAAAGCGGCTGAAGAGCGTTTTGACGTGATCATTGCCGACCCGCCCGCGTTCATCAAACGCAAGAAAGACATGAAGAACGGCGAAGGCGCCTACCGCCGCCTGAACGAGCAAGCCATGCGCCTGCTCAGCAAGGACGGCATTCTGGTCAGCGCTTCCTGCTCAATGCACCTGCCGGAGGACGACCTGCAAAACATCCTCCTGACCAGTGCCCGCCATCTGGACCGCAACATCCAGCTGCTCGAGCGCGGAGGCCAGGGCCCGGACCACCCGGTCCACCCTGCAATCCCCGAAACGCGTTACATCAAAAGCATCACCTGCCGGTTGTTGCCGAACAGCTGATGGCTGATAGCGTGACGTAACGAGCCGCCCACTCCTACAGGCCATCTGCAGAACCTGTAGGAGCGTGGCTTGTCCCGCGATCTGCCGGGAACCGGCAGCAAATCAGACGACAGGGACATGTCTGAGTGAATGCGATTGCAGGATTACTGTCGCTTCGCAACAGATCGCGAGCAAGCTCACTCCTACAGGCGATGCACAGTACCTGTAGGAGTGAGCTTGCTCGCGATTCTGCTTCAAAACCAACTCGCGTCCCACAGCGAATAATCTCCGACCCGTTTGACCAATCCAGCCCTCAACGGATTGGCGACAATGTATCTGGCCATCATCAAAAGATCGTCCTCCCGTCGTAATGCTCTGTCGTGAAAACCCCTCTGCCAGACTTGCCGGTGCGTTCCTCGCGACTGATTGATTGCGCGAGCGCTTCGCGATTTCACTCCCTGTAAAATCCGAGTGAGTTCACCTCCCGTCAGTTCAAGCAGCCAGTGGATGTGGTCGGGCATGATGACCCACGCTAACGAATCCGCCGCCCCCGAGGACTGAACAGCGCGAAACTCGTTTACGACCAAACGCCCCAGCTTCCAGTCGTTGAAAACCTGCTCCCGGTTATGGGTGACCGACGTGACGAGGTAAATCCGTCCCGACTCCGAAAATCTCCCGCTCCTTAGATATCTTCCACGCGGTAATTCCGGCATTAGTCGCTCCCGTTGGTGATTACCAGGAAGGCTAGAACAGTGCCTGAGGGGTAGACGCCAAACAGAGATTCCGGATGTGTCTGCAAGATCCTTATCGCGAGCAAGCTCACTCCTACAGTGGTTCCGCGCCGAACTTTGCATTCGTGCCGGGACCATTGATCGCTCGAATCAGGGGGCATCTTTGTAGGAGTGAGCTTGCTCGCGATTGAGGTCGGATCCCCCACCGACCCGTTTGGCAATCAGACCGATGAGTCCGCAGCCCCACTTCCCACCATTCCCTCCCGCCCCCACAGGTGTAGAATCAGCGCTATTCATCGCCAGTCATCCCCGGCGGGTTTATGAGCTCAGGCTGGGCGTACGGTGATCCCGTATCGTTCGGTTTCTTCGCTGCATCCGGTCACTGCCTTTTGCACACGACGTCACTAGAAGCTCACTCCCTTCCTCATTCAGCCGATTAGCCGGAGTGCTCCAATGCCTGATTACCGTTCGAAAACGTCCACCCACGGCCGCAATATGGCCGGCGCGCGCGCCTTGTGGCGTGCCACGGGCATGAAGGACGACGATTTCAAGAAGCCGATCATCGCCATCGCCAACTCGTTCACCCAGTTCGTTCCGGGCCACGTCCATTTGAAAGACATGGGTCAGCTGGTGGCGCGCGAGATCGAAAGAGCAGGCGGCGTCGCCAAGGAATTCAACACCATCGCGGTGGATGACGGCATCGCCATGGGCCATGACGGCATGCTGTATTCGTTGCCCAGCCGCGAGATCATCGCCGACTCCGTCGAATACATGGTCAACGCCCACTGCGCCGATGCAATCGTCTGCATCTCCAACTGCGACAAGATCACCCCCGGCATGCTGATGGCTTCTTTGCGCCTGAACATCCCGGTGATCTTCGTCTCCGGCGGTCCGATGGAAGCCGGCAAGACCAAGCTCGCCAGCCACGGCCTGGACCTGGTCGACGCCATGGTCATCGCTGCCGACTCCACCGCGTCCGACGAAAAAGTCGCTGAATACGAGCGCAGCGCCTGCCCGACGTGCGGTTCGTGCTCCGGGATGTTCACCGCCAACTCGATGAACTGCCTGACTGAAGCACTGGGCCTTGCACTGCCGGGCAACGGCTCCACGCTGGCGACCCACTCGGACCGCGAACAGCTGTTCCTGCAGGCCGGGCGCACCATCGTCGACCTGTGCAAAACCTACTACAAAGACAACGACGAGTCGGTGCTGCCGCGTAACATCGCCAACTTCAAGGCGTTCGAGAACGCGATGACCCTCGACATCGCCATGGGCGGTTCGACCAACACCATCCTGCATTTGCTGGCCGCTGCCCAGGAAGCCGAGATTCCGTTCGACTTGCGCGACATTGATCGCCTGTCGCGCCGCGTGCCGCAGCTGTGCAAAGTCGCGCCGAACATCCAGAAGTACCACATGGAAGACGTCCACCGCGCCGGCGGCATCTTCAGCATCCTCGGCTCGCTGGCCCGTGGCGGCCTGCTGCACACCGACTTGCCGACCGTGCACAGCAAATCCATGGAAGAAGCCATCGCCAAGTGGGACATCACCCAGACTGACGACGAAGCAGTGCACCACTTCTTCAAAGCGGGCCCTGCGGGCATTCCGACCCAGACGGCCTTCAGCCAGTCGACCCGTTGGGAAACCCTGGACGACGACCGCGAGAACGGCTGCATCCGCAGTGTCGAGCACGCCTACTCCCAGGAAGGTGGCCTGGCCGTGCTGTACGGCAATATCGCGCTGGACGGCTGCGTGGTGAAAACCGCTGGCGTGGACGAGTCGATTCACGTGTTCGAAGGCAACGCCAAGATCTTCGAAAGTCAGGACAGCGCTGTTCGCGGCATTCTGGCGGACGAAGTGAAGGCCGGCGACATCGTGATCATCCGTTACGAAGGTCCGAAAGGCGGCCCGGGTATGCAGGAAATGCTGTACCCGACGTCGTATCTGAAATCCAAAGGTCTGGGCAAAGACTGTGCGCTGCTGACCGACGGGCGTTTCTCGGGCGGGACCTCTGGCCTGTCCATCGGCCATGCGTCTCCTGAAGCCGCAGCAGGTGGCGCGATCGGTCTGGTCCGTGACGGCGACAAAGTACTGATCGATATTCCGAATCGCTCGATCAATCTGTTGATCGACGACGCGGAAATGGCCGAACGTCGCGCCGAGCAGGAAAAGAAAGGCTGGAAACCCGTTGAGTCACGCCCTCGCAAAGTGACCACCGCCCTCAAGGCCTACGCCCTGCTGGCGACCAGCGCCGACAAGGGTGCTGTGCGTGACAAGGCGATGCTCGACAAGCTGATGCCGTAAGCATCAACCCGCACTGGAAAACACCCCGCATGTCGGGGTGTTTTTTTGCCTGCCAACCGCTTGGAGGAGGTAAGGCTCGGGCACGGGTCGAACACCCGGCCGAACCTTCAATTAGCCTCCAACAGATCCGGACACCGGCGGTTTCAGGAGCCAACGGCTACAGTGATCGCTCCCAGCAGCAGGCAAAGACTGGCGACCAACGTTAAACGCAGGCGCATCGGCAAATACCAGTCGGGCAGTGTTGTGGTTTTCACCAGACGCCGGTCCTGCCAGTAGTGCGTGACGAAACCGAAAATCAGCAGCAACAGCCCCAACGGTGCCGGCAATAACAGTGCGGGCCAGGCGATCAGCGCCGGGATGACACTCCAGATGAACCGCTCGCGACACTGGTCGGCATTCAAGCCTTGCAGGGTCATGGCGAATCCCCAATGCAGCGCGCCCACAAAACTCAGGATCACCGCTCCGTAAGCGAGCAGCGCGTGCGTCAAGAAAGCTCGGTAGTCGACTGCAAACAGGATCAGCAACAGCAGCCCAACGAACGGCAGCAAACCGCCATAACCCAGCAGCGCCACGTACCTTGGCGACGAAGACAGCGACAACGCTTTCATTTGAGCCCCTTTCAGTCATTTACTTGAAAGACTATGGCTCAAAAGTGCAATGCTGTTTAGCTTCTCTTGCTCGACCGGAAAAAGGACCACGTCCTGTCACCCACTGATCAAGGCCTCGATCCCTGGGCGCTGAGACCTTCACATGAATACGTTGATCTATTGGTTCCGTCAGGACCTTCGGCTTGCCGACAACCCCGCATTCACCCACGCATGCGAACTTGCCCACACGCTGCTGCCGGTTTACTGCACACCCGTGGTGACGTCCACGCCGTGGGGATTCGAGCGCATCGGCGCCCACCGCCAGTATTTCGAACAGACCGCGGTCAGCGCACTGGCCGGGCAGCTGAGCGCACGAGGCAACGCGCTGATGCAGATTGAGGGTGAGTCCGTTGAACGCCTCGTCGCCCTGGCCCACGAGCTGGGCATCGATACGATCATCTGCGAACGCATCGCGGCGCCGGAAGAGGAAGCACAGGTGCAAGCCCTCCGCGCGGCGGGACTGACCGTGGAGGATCACTGGCAATCGACGCTGTTTACGCTGGATGAATTGCCAATGGCGGTCGAGCAGCTGCCCGACGTATTCAGCAGCTTTCGGCGTCTTGTGGAAAAGGCCCACGCTTCTGCCCGCCCCGCCATACCATCGCCAGCGACAATTCCAGCGCTGCCGCAAGGTGTGAGGATTGAACCGGTCACGCTGCAAACGTCTGCGGTTCCGGACTCCCGCTCGGCGTTTCCTTACCAACAGCAAGCATTTCACGGCGGCGAGCACGCGGCCATCGAGCATCTGCAGCAGTATTTTCGCCGGGGCCTGGCGAACAGCTATAAAGCCACCCGCAACAACTTGAGCGCTGTGGACGACTCCACCAAGTTTTCGCCCTGGCTTGCACGCGGTTCGCTTTCAGCGCCGCAGGTCGATCAGGCGCTGAAGGCTTTTGAGTCCGAACATGGCGCCAATGACAGTACGTACTGGATCTACTTCGAGTTGCTGTGGCGCGATTACTTTCGCTTGCTGCATCTGAAATACGGCCGGCTTCTCTATTGCGCCAGCGGCCTGAAAGGGACCAGCGAACCGGGCCACAATCCACAGGGCTTTGCGCGCTGGTGTCGGGGTGAAACCGGAGAGGCGTTGATTGACGCGGGTATGCGGGAATTGGCAGCGACGGGCTATCTGTCCAACCGCATGCGCCAGATCGTCGCCAGTTACCTGATCTTCGATCTAAAGGGTGATTGGCGCGCCGGGGCCGCGTGGTTCGAGGCGCAGCTGGTGGATTACGACGTTTACAGCAATCAGGGCAATTGGCTGTACATCGCCGGCTACGGAACGGACCCGCGGGGCGGTCGGCGCTTCAACACCGTGAAGCAGGCCGACGAACATGATGCCGACGGCGCATACCGCAGGTTATGGGCCTGAAAAAGTGCGACACGGCAAATCGCCGCGCCGCGCAATGAGACGGCTTACTGAATCTCGTCCGGCTTGACGATCACCCAGTTCTTGTCCGCCGTGACCGGCAAGCCTTCTTTGGCCTGAGCCTCGGCATTGGTCTTCATCATGCCGTTGAGCTGGGTCATGTACTTGTCCTTTCGGTTGATCCACAGATGAACGCCGCCTTTGCTGACGTCGACGCTGTGGAACAGCATGTAGCCATCGCTGGTGGGGGTGTCGCCGCCCACCAGCACCGGTTTTTTCCACTGATCGATGTAGGTCAGAATCGCTGCCTGCTTGCCGGCCATCCAGGTCGCCGGGGTCCACAGGTAAGGCGTCAGCTCAAGACCGAGGTTGGCCTTTTCGTCGTATTTGCCGGCGGTGATCTGCTTGCGGGCGGTGGTCAGCTCGCCTGTCTCGCGGTTCTTCAGCAGAGTGGTCACCCCGATGACGTTCTGCGGCTTCACGTTGTAGCCGTATTTGGGATCGGCGGCGACCATGCGCACCAGCTCTTCTGACGCCGCGGTCATGACATAGACCTCAATACCGTTTTCCATCAGCTTGTTGTACAGCTCGGCCTGACCGGTGAAGACCTTGGGCGGCTGCACTTCGATGGTCTTGACCACATCGCCTTCGTAATACGTACTCGGCACCGGCTTGCCCGAGGCCATCAGCTCGTCGACGTAGCCTTTGAGCTCTTTGAGGGTGAAGCCGGAAAACACTTGCGCGACCCACGGATAGCAGACCATGTCGTCGATTTCGCAAAGCCGGTAGTAGTAGCTGAACAGGCTTTCCTTGTGGTCAGCGGTGTCCTTGAACGGGATGAGCTTGAGGGAAGGATCGAGTGTGTCGCGGGTGATCAGCCCCTTGTTTTCCATGAACGGCAGCAGCGACTCTTCCAGGTCGAAGCGGTAGCTGGTGTTGTCCATGTCGAAAACGGCGAAATTACCTTTGTTGGCGTTTGCCGCAATCATGGCGTTGAGCTGCTTGGCGGCAGGCGCAGGCCAGTGGGTCAGTTCGGTGGCGAGTGCCTGTCCGGCCAGACCCAGACACAGCGCGGTGGCCAATAATGTTGGTACGAATTTCATGGTGATCCCCTCCCCTTTTTTGGTTCGAGGAGGACCGTAACAAAAAGCCATGACTGTTTGGATGCGTCAGCGACAACGTCTGTTCTGATGGCGTCACCCCGATCGCCATTCACGACAGATGACATGAAACCGACATTTTTGTGACAGCGTTGGGCTGCTCACTCCCACAGTTGACCGCATTCCCCTGTAGGAGTGAGCTTGCTCGCGATAGCGATATCAGGCCCGCTCCCAAACCTCGAAACTGTACGCAGGCTTGTCATCCAGTGCCGGGTTTGGCGTGTCGGAAACCAGTTTCCACTGCGCCAGATCGAATTCCGGAAACCACGCGTCTCCTTCAGGACTCAGCGCCACGCGGGTGAGGTACAGGCGGTCAGCGTTCTCAAGGGCCTGGCCGTAAAGCTGGGCGCCGCCGATCAGCATCACTTCACTGACGCCCTGCTCGGCCGCCCACTCTTCCGCGCGGTGCACCGCCGCTTCCAGAGAGGTGAAGACCTCGGCGCCCTCAAGCTGCAAATCCTGTTGGCGCGTGACCACCAGATTCAACCGCCCCGGCAGCGGACGACCGAGCGAATCCCAAGTCTTGCGACCCATGATGATCGGCTTGCCCAGCGTGGTCGCCTTGAAATATTTGAAATCACCCGGCAAGTGCCAGGGCATGGAATTGTCGACGCCGATCACCCGGTTTTCAGCGAGTGCGGCGATCAAGCTCAAGGGGAGATGTTTTTTCATGGCGCGAGGATATCAGAGGCCGCCCTCTGATTCCTTCCACGGAGTGCGAGCCGAATGACCATCGCCTGGAAGGCCCCTATCGCGAGCAAGCTCACTCCTACAATGTCCGCAGACGCGGAAAATTGCGAACGACGAACCTATAAGAGTGAGCTTGCTCGCGATGGCGGTTGTCCAAACACCGCGAACCCTTGGCAATGCGCGATCGCAGCCACACCGGTTATGCTCACCCACGACTTTACCGACGAGACGCCGCGTGACTGCACTGACTCCCCTTGATGAACTCTGGCTGACCGAAGCCGTGCGCCTGCGTGAAGAACACGCCGGCGCGCTCGAAGACGAAGAAGCCAACCGCCGCGCACGCGCCTCGGCGGGCGACCTGCAAACCCGGATCAAACACCGCGCCCTGTGGCTCGCCGAACGCGACGGCATGCTCAAGGCGCTGCATCACTGGAAACAAGGCGCGCGCCTGGCGTTGATCGTGCTGGCGGTGTTCGCGGTGGTCAGCGGCGCCGGACTGGCGTTCGCTGCCTTGGGCGACGGCCAGACGCCCGTCAATGTGTTCTGGGCGCTCGGCAGCCTGCTGGGGCTTAACCTGATTCTGCTGTTGAGTTGGACCATCGGCGTGCTCTTCGTCGGGGAAAGTACCGCCGGCCTCGGTCGCCTCTGGCTGTGGCTCAGCGAGAAACTGGCGCGCGATGCCCAGGCGGCGCAGCTCGCGCCGGCGTTGATATTGCTGCTGCAACGCAAGCGCCTGAACCGCTGGGTGCTGGGTATCTGCGTCAACGGCTTGTGGCTGCTCGCCTTGGTCAGCGCCCTGACGCTGCTGCTGTTACTGATGGCGACGCGGCGCTACGGCTTCGTCTGGGAAACCACCATTCTGGGCAGCGACACCTTTGTCAGCCTGACCCGAGGCCTGGGAGCAATCCCCTCGCTTCTCGGTTTCAGCGTCCCCACCGAGTCGATGATCCGCGCCAGCGGTGATAACGCGCTCGCCATCGAAAACGCCCGTCAGGCCTGGGCTGGATGGCTGGTCGGCGTGCTGGTGGTGTTCGGTATTATGCCGCGCTTGCTGCTGACGATGCTGTGTTACCTGCGTTGGCGCGTGGGTCGACGAGGGTTGTCACTGGATCTGAGCCATCCCGGTTTCGTCGAGCTGCGCGAGCGCTTGATGCCCAGCAGCGAACGGCTGGGCATCAACGATGCCGCGCCTCCCGAGCTTCACACCGTGGTCACCGGTCCGTCAGCGAGCGAAAGCCAGGGCGCGCTGCTGGTCGCCATCGAGCTGGACAATCAGCAGCCGTGGCCGCCCGAGCTGCCCGACAGCGTGGTCAACGCCGGCATTCTCGACTCCCGTGAGTCAAGGCGCACACTGCTCGACCAACTGACACGCTACCCGCCTGCGCGTCTTGCCATCGCCTGCGATCCACGTCGCTCGCCGGATCGCGGCAGCCTGGCGTTGATTGCCGAGTTGGCTCGCTGCGCCACCGCGACGCGCATCTGGCTGTTGCCGGCCCCCACCGGACAGGTGCTGGACGCCGACCGACTGGAGGATTGGCACACGGCGCTGCAGCAGCTTGAACTGCACTGGACCGACAGTGCGCCGATGACCTGGCTGGAGAGCGGGCATGACTGACAAGGACGCAATTCGCCCGTTGAAACTGGCCGTGGTCGGCCACACCAACGTCGGCAAAACCTCACTGTTGCGCACGCTCACCCGCGACGTCGGCTTCGGCGAAGTCTCCCACCGCCCGAGCACCACCCGGCACGTCGAAGGCGCGCGGTTGTCGGTGGATGGCGAGGCGCTGCTGGAGCTGTACGACACGCCCGGCCTGGAAGACGCCATCGCCCTGCTGGATTACCTCGAGCGGCTGGACCGACCCGGCGAACGGCTCGACGGCCCGGCGCGGCTCGGGCGCTTTCTGGAAGGCAGCGAGGCGCGCCAGCGTTTTGAACAGGAGGCCAAAGTGCTTCGTCAGCTACTCGCCTCCGACGCCGGCCTGTACGTGATCGACGCGCGAGAGCCGGTGCTTGCCAAGTACCGCGACGAGCTTGCGGTGCTTGCCAGTTGCGGCAAGCCGTTGCTGCCCGTGCTCAATTTTGTCAGCAGTGCGCAGCAGCGCGAACCGGACTGGCGTGAAGCGCTGGCGCGTCTCGGCCTGCACGCGCTGGTGCGTTTTGACAGCGTTGCACCGCCCGAAGATGGCGAACGCCGTCTGTATGAAAGCCTGGCCCTGCTGCTGGAAACCTCCCGCGGCAGACTGGAGCGTCTCATCGCAGATCAGCAGGCCCAGCGCGAGGCTCGCAAGCAGAGCGCCGCCAGGCTGATCTCCGAGCTGTTGCTGGACTGCGCTGCCTGCCGCCGAAGTGTTGCGACGGATTCCGGTCAGGTACAGGCGGCCATCGACGATCTGCGCAAAGCCGTGCGCCAGCGCGAACAACGTTGCGTCGAGTCGCTGCTCAAGCTCTACGCGTTTCGTCGAGAAGATGCCTCGGCCAGCGATTTGCCGTTGATGGATGGCCGCTGGGGGGATGACCTGTTCAATCCCGAAACCCTGAAATTGCTGGGCGTACGTGTGGGTGGCGGTATTGCTGCGGGCGCGGCGGCAGGTGCAGGCGTGGACTTGCTGGTGGGCGGCATCACGCTGGGTGCGGCGGCACTGGTCGGCGCGATTGCCGGCGGCGCTCTGCAAACAGCGCGCAGTTACGGCGGGCGGCTGATGGACAAATTCAAGGGGCAGCGCGAACTGACGGTCGACGATGCCGTGCTGCGGCTGTTGGCGCTGCGCCAACGGCAATTGCTGCAAGCGCTGGAAGTGCGCGGCCACGCCGCCATGGAGAGCATCAAACTGACCGCGCCTCTGGACAAGACCTGGCGCGAAGGCAAGCTGCCGGAGGCGCTGCACAAGGCGCGAGCGCATCCGCAATGGTCGTCGCTGAATCCTGGCGCAAAGCTGAACCAGAGCGAGCGGCAGGAGCAAGTCGAGGCCTTGGCAAAGACCGTGCTGGTCTGAAATGGGCGGCCGCAATGCTCTACCGGTCAGCAGCCGACAGTCGCCCCGACGATTTTGCGATAGGGGAATTGCGCGCGGACCGGTATGATCGCGCGCCCGATACACCCGGAAGCACACGCGCATGAAACCCACCTTGATCGCCGCTGCAGAACTCGACCGCATCGAGACCTGGCAGAAATATTCCAGCTACATGTGCGGAGGCTGTGTTTCCAGTTGCTGCACGCTCCCTGTGGAAGTGAAGATCAAGGACCTGATCCGCATCGGCATCGTCGACGAGTTCGAACAGGGCGATAACCCGAAGAACATCGCCAAACGCTTGCAGAAGGACGGGATCGTCGAGCGCTTCAATCAGAAGTCCGGGATCTTCACCCTCCAGCGCATGAGCAACAACGATTGCCTGTACCTGGATCGCAAGAGCCGGCTGTGCACCATCTATGACAAACGCCCCGACACTTGCCGCAACCACCCGAAGATCGGCCCGCGCCCGGGTTATTGCGCCTATAAACCGAAAGAAGTCGTGCGCGAAGCTACCGGTACGTTGAATTCGAACTCCGGCCGGGTGCCGTTGAAGTTCTAAACCTTCTATAGTGCTCGTGTACGCCTTCCCGGCTGAAGCCGGTCCTACCAAAGGCGCGCAGACCTTAGTGGGACCGGCTTTAGCCGGGAAGAGGCCGGATTGAGCGGCATCGCCCTCACAGCATCGACACCGGCCAAACCAAAACGCAGACAAACAAAAACGCCCCCGGCCTTTCGACCGGGGGCGTTTTCGTTCAGCCGGGGCTAGTTACGCCTTGGCTTTCTTGGCAGCACGGGTACGCTCGCCTTCGTCGAGGATCTTCTTGCGAAGACGGATCGACTTAGGGGTGACTTCGCACAGCTCGTCGTCCTGGATGAATTCCAGAGCCTGTTCCAGGGTGAAGCGAACAGGTGGAACCAGAGCGATGGTTTCGTCTTTGCCCGAAGCACGCATGTTGTCGAGCTTCTTGCCTTTGGTTGGGTTCACGCCCATGTCGTTATCGCGGCTGTTCAAGCCAACGATCTGACCGTTGTAGATCTCCTGACCGTGCTCGACGAACAGCTTGCCGCGCGCCTGCAGGGTTTCCAGGGAATAGGTCAGTGCCTTGCCGGTCTCAACCGATACCAGAACGCCGTTCTGACGACCGGACATGTCGCCGGACTTCATGGTGTCGTAGCGGTCAAAGATCGAGGTCAGGATGCCAGCACCGTTGGTCAGGGTCAGGAACTGGTTACGGAAACCAATCAGGCCACGAGCAGGGATGTTGTATTCCAGACGCACACGGCCTTTGCCATCCGGCACCATGTTGGTCAGGTCGCCCTTACGCAGCCCCATCTCTTCCATGACCTTGCCCTGGGATTCTTCCGGGGTATCAATGGTCACGTTTTCAAACGGTTCCTGCTTCACGCCGTCTACCTGACGGATGATCACCTCAGGACGACCGACACCCATTTCGAAGCCTTCGCGACGCATGGTTTCGATCAGTACCGACAAGTGCAGCTCACCACGGCCGGAGACCTTGAACTTGTCAGCCGAGTCGCCTTCTTCAACGCGCAGAGCAACGTTGTACAGCAGCTCCTTGTCCAGACGCTCCTTGATGTTACGGGACGTCACGAACTTGCCTTCTTTACCGCAGAACGGCGAGTCGTTGACCTGGAAGGTCATCGAAACGGTGGGTTCGTCAACGGTCAGCGGCTTCATCGCTTCCACTGTGTCCGGGTGGCACAGAGTGTCGGAGATGAACAGCGATTCCATACCGCTGATGCAAACGATGTCGCCAGCAGCAGCTTCTTCGACGTCGATGCGGTGCAGACCGTGGTGACCCATCAGCTTCAGGATACGGCCGTTGCGGCGCTTGCCGTCAGCACCGATCGCAACAACCGGAGTGTTTGGCTTGACGCGGCCACGAGCGATACGGCCAACACCGATAACGCCCAGGAAGCTGTTGTAGTCCAGTGCCGAGATCTGCATCTGGAACGGGCCGTCACGGTCAACCTTTGGCGCAGGGACGTTGTCGACGATCGACTGGTACAGCGGGGTCATGTCTTCAGCCATGTCGGTGTGATCCAGACCGGCAATACCGTTCAGGGCCGAGGCGTAGACGACTTTGAAGTCCAGCTGTTCTTCGGTAGCACCGAGGTTGTCGAACAGGTCGAAGATCTGGTCCAGAACCCAGTCCGGACGCGCGCCTGGACGGTCAACCTTGTTGATGCAGACGATTGGACGCAGGCCGGCTTCGAAAGCCTTCTTGGTCACGAAACGCGTTTGCGGCATAGGGCCGTCCTGGGCGTCGACCAGCAGCAGAACGGAGTCAACCATCGACATCACGCGCTCTACTTCACCGCCGAAGTCGGCGTGGCCCGGGGTGTCAACGATGTTGATGTGGTAGCCATTCCAGTTGATCGCGGTGTTCTTCGCGAGAATGGTAATACCGCGTTCTTTTTCCTGGTCGTTGGAGTCCATCACGCGTTCGTCGTTGAGCTCGTTGCGCTCAAGGGTGCCGGACTGGCGCAGGAGCTTGTCAACGAGGGTAGTTTTACCGTGGTCAACGTGAGCAATGATGGCGATGTTGCGTAGATTTTCGATCACTTGTGTATCTCGATCAGAGGATTCGGTCAGCTGTCTGATTGTAGGCAGCTATGAACGGTGGAGCCGGCGAAAGCCGTTACGGCTGACGACTGGTGTCGGGGGGCCGGTGACGCAAGCCACAGGCAAACAGCCCCGGGCACTTAGCTCGGTCGATAAACGCGCACATTGGCATGCCCCTCACTGAGCAGATGATGAGCATGCAGGCGACTCATGACGCCTTTGTCGCAATAGAGCAGGTACTGGCGCGTATCATCCAGTTCCTTGAAACGGCTGTTCAATGCAAAGAACGGCAGCGTTTGTACTTCAACGCCAGTCAGCGCCAGCGGGCGGTCTTCAGCGTCATCCGGGTGACGGATGTCGATGACCACTTGCCCGGCCAGCGCCTGACCAACTTCTTCAATCTGAACGTCCTGGCCCAATTCCTCGATCACGCGATCGATCGGTACCAGACGAGCGTTTTCAAGCGCACGCTCGAGCACGGCCATGTCGAACGATTTTTCTTCGTGCTCGACCCGGTTGCGCTTGGCAGCGGTCTTCGGGTTCACCGAAATCACCCCGCAGTATTCGGGCATGTGCCGGGCAAAATCGCCGGTGCCGATCTGATCGGCCAAGTCAATGATGTCCTGCTTGTGACTGGCGATCAGCGGCCGCAAGACCAGCTTCTCCGTCACGCAATCAATGACCGACAGGTTGGGCAGCGTCTGGCTGGACACCTGGGAAATCGCCTCGCCGGTGACCAGCGCGTCGATTTCCAGCCGGTCGGCAATGTTCGTCGCGGCGCGCAACATCATACGCTTCAATACTACGCCCATATGACTGTTATCGACTTTTCCGAGAATTTCTCCCAGAACTTCCTCGAACGGTACGCTGACAAACAGCACGCGCTGGGAGCTGCCGTACTTCTTCCAGATGAAGTGCGCGACTTCCATCACGCCCAGCTCGTGGGCACGTCCGCCCAGGTTGAAGAAGCAGAAATGGCTCATCAGGCCACGACGCATGATCTGGTACGCGGCCACGGTGGAGTCAAAACCACCGGACATCAGGATCAGGGTCTGCTCAAGCGAACCCAGCGGATAACCGCCCATGCCGTTGTGCTGGCTGTGAATCACGAACAGGCGCTGGTCGCGGATTTCGATTCTGACTTCGACTTCCGGGGCCTTCAGCGAGATGCCGGCGGCGTTGCATTCACGGCGCAGCTTGCTGCCGACGTACTTCTCGACGTCCATGGAGCTGAAGTCGTGATGACCCGCTCGCTTGCAGCGCACCCCGAATATCTTGCCGGGGATCGCATCGCCGAAGTGCAGCTTGCACTTCTCATAGATGTCTTCCATGTCGCCCAGCGGATACTGGTCAACCTGCAGAAAGTGCGTGATGCCGGGCATGCAGCTCAGCCGCTCGGTCATCTCGCGCAGCACTTTGGCATCCTCGACCCTGGTTTCGACCTCAAGGTTGTCCCACACGCCATCCACCACCAACGCCGGGTCCAGATCGCGGAGCACCGTACGGATGTTCTTGGCCAGCTGTTTGATGAAGCGCTTGCGCACAGGCCGGCTTTTGATAGTGATTTCTGGGAAGACTTTGACGATTAATTTCATGAAAACAGCGCGCTAGGTCCCGGTCGAAAAAGGGGGGCGCGGATTATAGCGGAAATTGCTCAAGGTTTAACCAGTTATCGTACAGTCAATCGTCCACGCACCAAAACGGCCCTGTATACAATTAATTGGCACCACAACGGTGCGCCTGTTTTCGAATATGCGACGTTTAACACGCTAAAAGGCAGGTATTCCCGAGGAAATCCCAACACAGGGCACTGGCATGCAAATTGCTCCCTTGTGAGGCAGGTTGCCTTGGTCGAGTATCGCGCCCGGCATCACCCAAATTGAAGGGCCCACTACTACTCAGGCCCTAATCCACCCCGGAGGACAACATGTCGAAGTCGGTTCAACTCATCAAAGATCATGACGTTAAGTGGATTGATCTGCGCTTCACGGACACCAAAGGCACTCAGCACCACGTGACCATGCCGGCCCGCGATGCGCTGGAAGACGACTTCTTCGAAGTCGGCAAAATGTTCGACGGTTCCTCCATCTCGGGCTGGAAAGGCATCGAAGCCTCCGACATGATCCTGCTGCCGGACGACGAAACCGCCGTCCTGGATCCGTTCACCGAAGAGCCTACCCTGATCCTGGTTTGCGACATCATCGAACCGTCGACCATGCAAGGTTACGATCGCGACCCACGCGCCATCGCTCACCGCGCCGAGGAATACCTGAAGTCGACCGGCATCGGTGACACTGTATTCGCCGGCCCTGAGCCAGAATTCTTCATCTTCGACGAAGTGAAATTCAAGTCCGATATCTCCGGCTCCATGTTCAAGATCTACTCCGAACAAGGTTCGTGGATGTCCGACGCTGACATCGAAGGCGGCAACAAGGGCCACCGTCCAGGCATCAAAGGCGGCTACTTCCCGGTTCCACCGTTCGACCACGACCACGAAATCCGCACCGCAATGTGCAACGCTCTGGAAGAAATGGGCCAGGTCGTCGAAGTTCACCACCACGAAGTCGCAACCGCTGGCCAGAACGAAATCGGCGTGAAATTCAACACGCTGGTTAAAAAGGCTGACGAAGTTCAGACCCTGAAATACGTCGTGCATAACGTTGCCGACGCTTACGGCCGCACCGCTACCTTCATGCCCAAGCCTCTGTACGGCGATAACGGTTCGGGTATGCACGTTCACATGTCCATCTCCAAAGATGGCAAGAACACCTTCGCAGGCGAAGGTTATGCCGGCCTGTCCGACACCGCTCTGTACTTCATCGGCGGCATCATCAAACACGGCAAGGCCCTGAACGGCTTCACCAACCCGGCAACCAACTCGTACAAGCGTCTGGTTCCAGGTTTCGAAGCGCCGGTCATGCTGGCCTACTCGGCTCGTAACCGTTCGGCTTCGATCCGTATTCCTTACGTCAATAGCCCTAAAGGCCGTCGTATCGAAGCACGTTTCCCGGACCCGGCAGCCAACCCTTACCTGGCATTCGCTGCCCTGTTGATGGCTGGCCTGGACGGCATCCAGAACAAGATCCACCCTGGCGATGCTGCTGACAAAAACCTGTATGACCTGCCGCCTGAAGAGGCGAAAGAGATCCCACAAGTTTGCGGCAGCCTGAAAGAAGCCCTGGAAGAGCTGGATAAAGGCCGTGCGTTCCTGACCAAAGGCGGCGTATTCAGCGACGACTTCATCGACGCTTACATCGCTCTGAAATCCGAAGAAGAAATCAAAGTACGCACCTTCGTACACCCACTGGAATATGAGCTGTACTACAGCTGCTGATCCAGTCGCGCAGGCGTAAGCCGCGTGAACAAAAGGCCTCCTTCGGGAGGCCTTTTTTGTTACTGAGCGCGTATTGTTCAGTCGCTATAAATATGTACCGCAGATGGGAACGATGCTTCCGGCAACCTTGTGCTTTCTGCTCTTCAACAAGCACAAGGATTTCTTTCATGCTCAACATCACCCCCGCCTGCCTGCTGCTGGCGATGATCGCCCTTGGCGGATGCGCCACCGCGCAAACGTCCAGCTCCGCTCCAGTCTCAACGGTCGAGTCCACCGTTCTGCTCAAAAGCTCAACTTCCTGGGACGGAACCCCCTATGACGCCTACCCTGTCGGCAACCCTGAGCTGACAGTCCTCAACATCAAGATCCCCGCCAACACCGCCCTCAAATGGCACGAGCACCCGATGCCCAATGCGGCCTATGTCGTGTCCGGCAATCTCACGGTGGAAACCCGCGAAGGCGGCAAGTCGATTCAGCTGAAACCAGGCGATGTGCTGCCTGAAATGGTCGCCAGGCAGCACCGAGGCCTGACGGGAGACACCGCCGTGGAGCTCGTCGTTTTTTACGCCGGAACACCGGGAATGCCACTTTCTTCCAGCCAAAATGTTAAACAGTGATCGCTTGGTCATACGTGAGGACATGACAATGCTCAAACAGCTCCAACTCGCCGCCCTGGCCTGCGGCCTGGTGTCGACCGGCGTTCACGCGGCGCCTGCTCAGCAGCCTCCTGGGCAACTTCAGCCGCTTATTGCGGCCATGGAGCAAAGGCTGGAAATCGCCAATGACGTGGCGCGCAGCAAATGGCACAGCGGCAAGCCGGTACAGGACAGTGAGCGCGAGCGCCAGGTGATCCAGAGCGCCGAATCACGGGCGGGTGAATTCAAACTGGCGGCCGACGACGTGCGCGAGTTCATGACCGCCCAGATGGAAGCCAACAAGATGGTGCAATACGCGCGCATCGAGCAGTGGCGTGAAACTGGCCACTCTCCGGAGAAGCCCGAATCCAGTCTCACCGATGGCATCCGGGGTCGGCTGGATACGCTGCTGCCGGTGTTGATGCAAAGTTACTCGGCGTTTCAGCCTTATCGCAGCGATGCCAAGTGCCCGGGTTGGGTGCAGTCGGAAATCCAGCGGCAGGCAAGTGATCCGGTCATCGTGACCGCGTTGCAACGGGCGGCAGGCGACCTTTGCCGGATCAAGGCAAGCCAGTAAGCAGGCACGCAGATCCGCTTCTCAACTGACACCGTCGATCAGTATTCCTCTATGCTGATCCTGTGCCGCGCCATGCATTGAGCGCGGCACCATTGTTGGTTGTCCTGATCGCTGCACTGGAGTGTTCATGCGTCAATGTCTCGCCCTTCTGCTGCTGGTGTTTGCACTGCCCGCTGACGCGCAGATCTACAAATACACCGATGCCTCCGGGAACACGGCGTACAGCAACCAGCCGCCGAACGGCACCAAAGCCGAAACTGTCGAGCTGCCGCCGCTCAACAGCGTCGAGACCGTCGTGCCTGCCGCGCCGCCGCCACTGCCCGCGACGCAGAACCAGAACCAGCAAACCGCTGCCACCTATCAGGTGCTCGCGCTGAAAGACCTGCCCCAGGACGAAGCGCTTCGTGCCAACAACGGCTCGTTCACCGTTGGCGTGGCCATTGAGCCTCGTCTGCAGCCCGGGCATTTGCTGCAGTTGATAGTGGACGGCGCGCCCTACGGCCAGCCCACCAATATTCCGCGACTGCAGGTGATGGAGCTTGAACGGGGCGAACACAGCTTCTCGGTTCAGGTGCTGGACAATCAGCGTTCCATCCAGCAAAGCGAGACGGTTAACCTGACAGTGCAGCGAGTTCATGTCGGCAGACCTTAAACACTTTTGCCGGTTGGCCATTGCCCTCTGCCTGCTGTTCGGCGTAACTCAGTCCGCCCTCGCCCAGGTGTATACCTACGTCGATGCAGACGGGAATCGGGTCTTCACCGACCAACCTCACCGCAATGCGAAGAAGGTCGACATTGCGCCGACCAACCGGGTCGATCAGCCTGCGAAGGCGCCCAGTCGGCCATCCAAACCGAAGCCAGCGGCGGGTCCCATCTTTCATTATCAGTTGCTGCGCATTCTGGCGCCGGAACCTGACAGCACGATTCGCGACATTGAGGGCAACCTGAACGTCACCGTCAGCAATGAGCCAGAGCTACAGCCAGACCACCTGTACCGGTTACTGCTCGACAGCAAACCCTATGGCGAGCCGACGCGCAGCCCGGTGTTTCCGCTGACCAACATCGACCGCGGCACTCACCAGCTGTCCGTGGAGATCATCGATCAATACGGCCGAGTGCTGGAGCGAACCCCCAATCAGCCCTTTCACCTGATACGCATCTCTCTGGCGCAGAAGCGGCTCGCACAGCCTTGTAAAACGGAAGATTACGGCGTGCGCCCCGAATGCCCCCTCAAGGACAAGCCAGAAGAAGAGTCGAGCTTCTTTCCATTTTTCCGCTAAACCACGCTGACTGGCTATGCTCTATTATGGTGCGCAACCTGAACAAGGTTTCGTTCTAAAAGCCCATTTTGGTTCAGCATTCAGGAATTCATGCACTGTCGCCGGGCCTGCCGTGCAAAAACCGCTCGCAATTCCTCAATCCGCGCTTCTTTTCGGAGCCTTGGTTTGGTTTTTGCATTTTGTAATGAATGCGCGAGCACATCACACGTTTCAGCGGTTTCCATACGCTGGCAAAGACCAATCAGCGCCTGCACTCACGGCCCAGACCGTGTGCATAGAGCCAAAAGAGGTCACCGGGATTCATGACTATCAGCGATGCGTTGCATCGGTTGTTACTCGACAACCTGACCACTGCCACGATTCTGCTCAACTCGGACCTGCGCCTCGAGTACATGAATCCTGCCGCTGAAATGCTGCTGGCCATCAGCGGTCAGCGCAGCCACGGACAATTCATCAGCGAGCTGTTCACCGAATCCGCCGAAGCGCTCAGCTCCCTTCGTCAGGCAGTCGAACAGGCCCATCCGTTTACCAAGCGTGAGGCCATGCTCACCGCACTGACCGGCCAGACGCTGACGGTTGATTACGCCGTCACGCCGATCCTTTCCCAAGCCGAGACGATGCTGCTGCTGGAAGTCCATCCCCGTGATCGCTTGCTGCGCATCACCAAGGAGGAGGCTCAGCTGTCCAAGCAGGAAACCACCAAGATGCTGGTGCGTGGCCTGGCCCATGAGATCAAGAACCCCCTTGGCGGGATTCGCGGTGCCGCGCAGTTGCTGGCACGTGAGCTGCCGGAGGAGAGCCTCAAGGACTACACCAACGTCATCATCGAAGAGGCTGACCGTCTGCGTAATCTGGTCGACCGTATGCTGGGCTCGAACAAGCTGCCGATGCTGGCGATGACTAACGTGCATGAAGTGCTCGAGCGCGTGTGCAGCCTGGTCGAAGCCGAAAGCCAGGGATGCATCACCCTCGTGCGCGACTACGACCC
Source organism: Pseudomonas sp. AK106 (assembly GCF_053903055.1). NCBI lineage: Bacteria > Pseudomonadati > Pseudomonadota > Gammaproteobacteria > Pseudomonadales > Pseudomonadaceae > Pseudomonas > Pseudomonas sp. AK106. Next base: position 201,152 of record NZ_CP096426.1, on the reverse strand, counting down.
GAGCATTCCCGATGTACTGATCGACCGCGAGCAGATGATTCAGGCGGTGCTCAATATCGTGCGCAATGCCATGCAGGCGATCAGCAGCCAGAACGAGCTGCGTCTGGGCCGCATCAGCCTGCGCACGCGCGCCATGCGTCAGTTCACCATCGGCCACGTGCGCCATCGTCTGGTCAGCAAGATCGAAATCATCGACAACGGCCCCGGCATTCCGCCGGAGCTGCAAGAAACCATTTTTTATCCCATGGTCAGCGGCCGCCCGGATGGCACCGGGCTGGGCCTTGCCATTACCCAGAACATCATCAGTCAGCACCAGGGGCTGATCGAGTGTGATAGCCATCCTGGCCATACAACATTCTCGATCTTCCTGCCGCTGGAACAAGGAGCAGCGTCGACATGAGCCGTAGTGAAACTGTCTGGATCGTCGATGACGACCGTTCCATCCGCTGGGTACTGGAGAAAGCCCTGCAGCAAGAGGGCATGACCACGCAAAGTTTCGACAGCGCCGATGGTGTGATGAGCCGCCTGGCCCGCCAGCAACCGGACGTGATCATTTCCGATATCCGCATGCCCGGCGCCAGCGGCCTGGACCTGCTGGCGCGCATTCGCGAACAGCATCCGCGCCTGCCGGTCATCATCATGACCGCGCATTCGGACCTCGACAGTGCCGTGGCGTCCTATCAGGGCGGTGCCTTCGAGTACCTGCCCAAGCCGTTCGACGTTGACGAAGCCGTTTCTCTGGTCAAACGCGCCAATCAGCACGCTCAAGAGCAGCAAGGCCTGGCCGTTCCGCCTACCCTGACCCGCACGCCGGAAATCATCGGCGAAGCGCCGGCGATGCAGGAAGTGTTTCGCGCCATCGGCCGCTTGAGCCACTCCAATATCACCGTGTTGATCAACGGCGAATCCGGGACCGGTAAAGAACTGGTTGCCCACGCCCTGCACCGGCACAGCCCACGGTCGGCGTCGCCGTTCATTGCGCTGAACATGGCCGCAATTCCGAAAGACTTGATGGAATCCGAACTGTTCGGCCATGAAAAAGGCGCGTTCACCGGCGCGGCGAACCTGCGCCGCGGGCGTTTCGAGCAGGCCGACGGCGGCACCCTGTTTCTCGATGAAATCGGCGACATGCCGGCCGATACCCAGACCCGACTGCTGCGCGTGCTGGCCGACGGCGAGTTCTACCGGGTGGGCGGCCACGTGCCGGTCAAAGTCGACGTGCGCATCATTGCGGCGACCCACCAGAATCTGGAAACCCTGGTCCAGGCCGGCAAGTTCCGCGAAGACTTGTTTCACCGCCTGAACGTGATCCGCATTCACATCCCGCGCATGTCCGACCGTCGCGAGGACATCCCGACACTGGCACGCCACTTCCTCAGCCGCGCTGCGCAGGAACTGGCCGTTGAGCCCAAGCTATTGAAGGCGGAAACGGAGGAATACCTCAAGCACCTGCCGTGGCCGGGCAACGTCCGTCAGTTGGAAAACACCTGCCGCTGGATCACGGTGATGGCTTCAGGCCGAGAAGTGCACGTCAGCGATCTGCCGCCTGAACTGCTGAGCCTGCCGCAGGACGCTGCCCCGGTGACCAACTGGGAACAAGCGCTGCGCCAATGGGCGGATCAAGCGCTGGCGCGCGGCCAATCCAGCCTGCTGGACAGCGCCGTGCCGACGTTCGAACGCATCATGATCGAGACCGCGCTCAAGCATACCGCTGGCCGTCGTCGCGACGCTGCCGTGCTGCTGGGCTGGGGCCGTAACACCTTGACCCGCAAGATCAAGGAATTGGGCATGAAGATCGATGGCGGGGACGATGACGAGGGTGATGAGGGCTGAACGGATGCAGCCCCGTGTATTGATGGGCTAGACCAGAAATTGTAGGAGCCGGCTTGCTGGCGAACGGACCGGTGTCAACGATAGAAACGTCGCCTGACGTGTTGAGTTCGCCAGCAAGCCGGCTCCAACAGCCCAGCGTCACTCAGCCGAAGACGGCTTCTCCCACAGATTAATCCCGCCTTCGACTGCGAAGCGGTCGATCTCTGCCAGTTCTTCCTGACTGAACTCAAGGTTGTCGAGGGCGCCGACGTTCTCGATGATCTGCTCCGGACGGCTTGCACCGATCAGTGCGGAGGTGACGCGTGGATCGCGCAGCGTCCAGGCCAGTGCCATCTGCGCCAGGCTCTGGCCGCGACGCTTGGCGATCTCGTTCAGCGCACGCACGTGCTCGATGTTCTGCTCCGACAAATGCGCCGCCTGCAACGAGCCGCCACCGGGACGGTTGACCCGCGCGTCTTTTGGAATGCCGTTCAGGTACTTGTCCGAGAGCAACCCCTGGGCCAGTGCGGTGAACGCGATAACGCCCGAGCCGAGTTCCTCTGTGGTGTCCAGCAGGTCTTTTTCGACCCAGCGATTGAGCAGGTTATAGGCCGGCTGATGAATCAGCAGCGGCACTTTCCACTCTTTCAGCAGGCCGGCGATTTCCCGGGTTTTGGCGCCTGAATACGACGAAATCCCGATATACAGCGCTTTGCCCTGCTGCACAGCGGTGGCCAGTGCGCTGGCGGTTTCTTCCAGCGGGGTGTCCGGGTCGAAGCGGTGGGAATAGAAAATATCGACGTAGTCCAGACCCATGCGCTGCAGGCTCTGGTCGAGGCTGGCGAGCACGTACTTGCGCGATCCGCCGCCCTGACCGTAAGGCCCCGGCCACATATCCCAGCCGGCTTTGCTGGAGATGATCAACTCGTCCCGGTACTGCTTGAAGTCTTCTTTGAGCAGGCGGCCGAAATTGATCTCGGCACTGCCGTAGGGCGGGCCATAGTTGTTGGCGAGGTCGAAGTGGTTGATACCCAGATCGAAGGCCGTGCGCAGCATCGCGCGCTGGGTGTCCATCGGCGTGCTGTCGCCGAAGTTGTGCCACAGCCCCATGGAGAGCGCTGGCAACACCAGGCCGCTACGGCCTACGCGACGATAGGGAATGCGTTCATAACGGTTTTCGGCAGCGATGTAAGTCATCCAGTCCTCTCTTTCTTGTATGGAAGTCAGGTCACATAACCAAACCCGTGAGATTACTCGGATTTCCGTGCGACGAGGGGGTTCAAGCGAGTGGACGAATGCCACCCGTTCAGCGCAGACAGGCGGCGATGCGCATTCAATTGTTCGCTTAGCAGATCCAGCACTTCGCCAACATGCCGCCGCTGCAACGGCTGGGACAGCCGAAAGATATCGCCAGCGTCGTGTCCTTCCTTGCCGGCCCGGATTCAGGCTGGGTGAATGGTCAAGTGCTGCGGGCGAATGGTGGCCTGGCGTAAAACCAGGCGGTAGAAGCGCGCGTGCCCGCGAAGATTTCGTGGCAGCCCCCGGTTAGGGGGACTGGCACGACGCCGTCGCGGGCACGCGTGTTTCTACAAACGAAACAGCCTCAACGCACCAGGTGCAGGAACTGCATGTGGCGCTCGTACTGATCGAGGATGTCGTTGATCACCTGTTCCTTGGTGTAGCCCACCAGGTCGTAGTCCTGACTGCCTTCGCTCAGGTGCACTTCGGCACGGTAGTAACGGCGGTTGTTGAGCTGCTTGGAGCCCATGCCGCCGCGCGCAAAGGACGGCGTGAAGTAGCCACGCATGGTCACCTGGTACACGAACGGACGCTCTTCACCGTGGCCGATCTCCAGGCCCACGGTGTCGTTGGCCGGATCCGGCTGAGTCACGACGGTCAGGCCCTTCTCGACGAACACTGCCGTCACTTCTTCAATCGCCGGGCGCACGGTCTGATCGAGGAAGCGGTAAACCTCGTCCCGGGACGGGAACGCCACCGCCTGGGTCAGACGCTGACGCCATCCGCCGCGCCGCGCTCCAGAGACCGGTGCCAGCGAATACAGCTGGGCGATCTTGCGCTGGGATTCCATATAGAACGCCTTGTGCAGCCCCCACATCATCAGCAGCAGAATCAGCGAGAACGGCAACGAGGTCAGCACCACCGCTGACTTCAGCGCATCGATGCTGCCCGAGAACAGCAACCCGCTGGTGATCAGCGCGGTCATCACGCCCCAGAACACGCGCAGCCATTTCGGGCCGTCTTCGTCCGGGCTGCCGCCTTTGGCGGACAGTGTCGACAGCACCACGGTGCCGGAGTCGGCAGAGGTCACGAAGAACACGAAGCTGATGAACACCGTCACGGCAATGACCGTCCGGCTCCACGGGTACGTCTGCAACATCAGGTACAGGGTCATCGACGGATCGTCGATAGCCGATTGGCCCAAGGCCGCCATGCCGTGGTTCAGCACCAGGTCGATGGCGCTGTTACCGAAGATCGACATCCAGGCCAGGGTGAAACCCAGCGGAATCAGCAACACGCCACAGACGAATTCACGAATGGTGCGGCCACGGGAGATACGCGCAATGAACAGACCCACGAACGGCGACCAGGCAATCCACCACGCCCAATAGAACACGGTCCAGCCGCCCAGCCAGTCACTCGGGCCGTCGTACGCATACACGTCGAAGCTCTTGACCGGCAGTGCGCCGAGGTAATCACCGATGTTCTGCACCAGGGTATTGAGCAGGTGTTGCGTGGGCCCGGCAAACAACACGAACAGCAGCAGCGCGCAGGCCAGCAGCATGTTGATGTCGGACATGACGCGCACGCCTTTGTCCACGCCTGCAATGGCCACGAGGATTGCCGCGCCCATCATCAGGGTGATCAAACCCACCTGAATCCATTGGGTGTGCGGCACGTTGAACAGGTAGTCCAGCCCGGAGTTCAGGTGCAGGACGCCAAAGCCCATGTCGGCGCCGAGGCCGAAGATGGTGGCGATGATGCCGAAGCCGTCGACCGCATAGCCGATCGGGCCATTGATGCGCTTGCCGATCAGCGGATACAGCGCTGAACGCAATGCCAGCGGCAGGTTATGGCGATACGCGAAGTAAGCCAGTGCCATGCCGACGAACGCGAACACGCCCCAACCGTGCAAGCCCCAGTGCAGAAACAGCAGCTGCATGGCCTGACGTGCCGATTGGGTGGTCCCGCCTTCCCCCTGTGGCGGCGCCAGCATGTGGGTCAGCGGTTCGGACACACAGAAGAAGAACAGCGTGATGCTGATCCCTGCGGCGAACAGCATGCCGGCCCAGGACAGGTAGCTGAACTCGGGTTCGTCGTGGTCCGCGCCAAGCTTGATCTTGCCGTAGCCTGAGATCGCGGTAACAACCACGAACAGCAGATACAGGGTCATGGCCAGCATGTAGTACCAGCCAACGGTATTGGCGGCCCAGTTCTGCGCGGCAAGCAACCAGGCACCCGAGGCTTCCGGGAAACCGATCACGACCAGTCCGAAGATCAGGATGAAGCTGGCGGCAAAGTAGAAAACAGGGCCGTTCATGCGAACAGCCGAGCTGTTCGGAGCGCTCGAATTATTCATATGAATACCGCCGCGCGGGCGAGGGGATTGATCATGCAACGTGTATGCGGCAAAGGTAGGCCTCCTGAGATCAGCGGGCAGCGAACCACCGGTTTAACTTGATTGAACGTTCAATTAAAACACGAAAACACGGCTGGAGACTAATGCACAGTGGCGTGACGCTCTCTCAGGCGAGGGTAGGACGGACGACGAAAGCCTTTCGTTCCGTGGGTTCGGGAGGGTTTTTAAAGCGCTGAAGAAATTGCGGAGTGACACACGCCGCCTTCCCGGCTAAAGCCGGTCCTACGAAGCGTACGCGGTCGATCAGTAGGACCGGCTTCAGCCGGGAAGAGGCCAGTGTGCGCAAGAAGATTTGCGACATGACGACTGACGCCTTCCCGGCTAAAGCCGGTCCTACGAAGCGTACGCGGTTGATCAGTAGGACCGGCTTCAGCCGGGAAAAGGCCAGTGTGAGCAGCCCGAAGATTTGCGACATGACGACTGACGCCTTCCCGGCTAAAGCCGGTCCTACGAAGCGTACGCGGTCGATCAGTAGGACCCGCTTCAGCCGGGAAGAGGCCAGTGTGCGCGCAAGAAGATTTGCGACATGACGACTGACGTCTTCCCGGCTAAAGCCGGTCCTACGAAGCGTACGCGGTCGATCAGTAGGACCGGCTTCAGCCGGGAAAAGGCCAGTGCGCGCACCCAAAAATTTGCGACATGACGACTGACGCCTTCCCGGCTAAAGCCGGTCCTACACGATGTGCGCGGTTGGTCAGTAGGACCGGCTTCAGCCGGGAAGAGGCCAGCGTGCGCACCCCGAAATTTGCGACATGACGGGCTACTTCGGACAGCCATCCTCGTGCTGCAGGCTCGCCTGATTGACGTTGCTGCCTGCCGGGACGCCGCGCGTCAGCCAGACGTTGCCGCCGATGGTCGAGCCCTTGCCAATGGTGATGCGCCCCAGAATCGTGGCGCCCGCATAAATCACCACATCATCTTCGACGATCGGGTGGCGCGCATGGCCCTTCAGCAACTGACCATCCTCATCGGAAGGGAAACGTTTGGCGCCCAGCGTGACCGCCTGATAAATGCGCACGCGCTCGCCGATGATTGCAGTCTCGCCAATCACCACGCCTGTCCCGTGATCGATGAAGAAGCTTGGGCCGATCTGCGCGCCGGGATGAATATCGATGCCGGTCGCGGAATGGGCCAGTTCGGCGCTGATGCGTGCCAGCAAGGGCAAACCGTTGTGATACAGGTGATGGGCCAGACGATGGTGGATCACCGCCAGAATGCCCGGGTAGCACAGCAACACCTCATCCACACTGCGCGCGGCGGGGTCGCCGTGATACGCCGCCAGCACGTCGGTGTCGAGGATGCGGCGAATGGTCGGCAGCGCGCTGGCGAAATCCTGAATCAGCCGTTCCGCATGCACGTCCGCGCAGCTGGCATCCTGGCCTTTCTGGCGGGCGGCGTAGCGCAGTTCAAGGCGCGCCTGGTCGAGCAACGAATTCAGCGCCACGTCGAGGGTGTAGCCGACGTAGAAGTCCTCGCTCTCTTCGCGCAGGTCCACCGGCCCCAGCCGCATCGGAAACAGCGCGCCGCACAAGGCATCGAGAATGTCGCGCATGGCCTCCCGCGAAGGCAGCTCGCGGCCGCCCTTCTCGCCGCTGATTCGGCCGTTGCTGGTACGCCAGTCATCACGCGCGGCGCGCAATTCGCCCACAATCCGCTGCAATTGCCAGTGGCCGGTCACGCCCTCGGCGCAGGATTCCGGGGACAGGTCGGGAATAGTGCTCACGCAGATTTCTCCTCAATTCAACGGCGAGTCAGGCTGTAACGGCCGAAGTGGAATCACTCTACGACATCCCTTCGCGGCAAAAAAATAACTATTTTTGTGAGGCTTCTGCCTGGAGGATGGCGGACGCCGGGCGGTTGCCCTGCGGGAAACGTCTGCCTATAGTCCTGCGACTCAATTGCAGACCTGTCGACGCCACCATGATCAAACAACAGCTCGCCCGTTTTAACCGTCTGGAATTGCTCGGCGGCCCGACGCCCTTTGAAAAGCTGGAACGCCTTTCGACCTGGGCCGGCCGCGACATTTACGTGAAACGCGACGACATCACCCCGTTGGCCATGGGCGGCAACAAGCTGCGCAAGCTGGAATACCTCGCGGCCGACGCCTTGGCTCAAGGGTGCGACACGCTGATCACTGCGGGCGCCATTCAGTCCAATCATGTTCGCCAAACCGCCGCCCTCGCCGCCCGTCTTGGCCTGGGTTGTGTCGCCCTGCTGGAAAACCCGATCGCGACTGACGACAGCAATTACCTGGGCAACGGCAATCGCCTGTTGCTGGATTTGTTCGATACCAAAGTCGAATTGGTCGAAAACCTCGACAATGCAGACGACCAGTTGCAGGCACTTGCGAGCCGACTGCGTCTCAGCGGCAAGAAGCCGTACCTGGTGCCGATCGGCGGTTCGAACGCCCTCGGCGCGCTGGGTTATGTGCAGGCCGGTTTTGAACTGGCCGAGCAGATCAAGCAAAGCGGCCTCTCATTTGCAGCCGTCGTCCTCGCGTCGGGCAGTGCCGGTACCCACAGCGGCCTGGCACTTGCGCTGGCTGAAGAACTGCCCGAGCTCCCGGTGATTGGCGTGACCGTGTCGCGCCCGGAAGAAACCCAGGCGCCCAAGGTTCAGCGTCTGGCCGAGCAAACCGTCGAACTGCTGGGCGAATCACTGCCCGCCGCGTTCAAGGTGCAGCTGTGGGACGAATACTTCGGCCCACGGTACGGCGAGCCGAATGCCGGGACGTTGGCGGCGATCCGGCTGGTGGCCAGTCATGAAGGGCTGCTGCTGGACCCGGTCTATACCGGCAAAGCCATGGCCGGACTGCTCGACGGCATTGGCCGGCAGCGTTTCGAAGACGGGCCGATCGTGTTCCTGCACACCGGCGGGGCGCCTGCCTTGTTTGCGTACCAGGGCGTCTTTTCGGCGGCATAGAGCCACCTTCACACTCCTGCTCGCAGGGTTGCACGGGCTTAATATTCCAAAAACTGATAAGCAGTCCGATTTTTATTATTTTTCAGGTCTTGGTTCGGGTCTTATGATCGCCGCCAGCCGGCGCGCAGAGCCGCGCAGGCGACTGAAAAAGCTGGATAAACGCGTGATCCCAACGTAGCTTCGTCGGGTCTGATACTTGCCTGACATTCCAATTAAAACAGGGGACTTTCATGAACATGTCTGCAATCCGCCGCACCTTTCTGTTGTCGGCCTTCAGCCTGGTGCTGGGCACCGGTCTGGTCAGCCAGGCTATGGCTGGCGAACAACTGGCAACGATCAAAAAGAATGGAACCCTCAATGTCGGCCTGGAAGGCACTTATCCCCCGTTCAGCTTCGTGGGTGAAGACGGCAAACTGACCGGTTTTGAAGTCGAGTTCTCTGAAGCACTCGCCAAGGAACTGGGCGTCAAGGTCAAGCTGCAAGCCACGCCGTGGGCTGGCATTCTGGCCGCGCTGGAATCCAAGCGTCTGGATGTGGTGATCAACCAGGTGACCATCTCCGACGAGCGCAAGAAAAAGTACGACTTCTCCGAACCGTACACCGTGTCGGGCATTCAAGCGTTGGTGCAGACCAAAGACGTCGGCGTGATCAAGACGGCTGCTGACCTGAAAGGCAAGAAAGTCGGCGTCGGTCTGGGCACCAACTACGAAGAATGGCTCAAAGCCAACGTGCCTGATGCCATCGTCAAAACCTACGACGATGATCCGACCAAATACCAGGACCTGCGTGTCGGCCGTATCGACGCCATCCTCGTCGATCGCCTCGCTGCACTGGAACTGGTCGCCAAGACCAAGGACAAACTGGCGGTCTCCGGCGAAGCGTTCTCCCGTCAGGAGTCCGGTGTCGCACTGCGCAAGGGCGAGCCTGAATTGCTGGACGCGATCAACAAGGCCATCGACAAGCTGCGCGCCGACGGCACCCTCGCCAAGCTGTCGGACAAGTACTTCAAGGCTGACGTGACCAAATGATTCCAGAGAGCCTTCAGCTCGCGCTGGACTCCGCGCCCTTTTTGCTCAAGGGCGCGTATTACACGGTGGGCTTGAGCCTGGGGTCGATGTTTTTCGGATTGGTGCTGGGCTTCGGCCTGGCACTGATGCGTTTGTCGAAGATCTGGGTCATCAGTGCCGTTGCCAGGGTTTACGTGTCGTTTTTCCGTGGGACGCCGCTTCTCGTCCAGCTGTTCATGATCTATTACGGCTTGCCGGACCTGGGGATTGAACTGGATGCGATCACCGCAGCGCTGATCGGTCTTTCGCTGAACATGGCCGCATATGCCTGCGAAATCCTTCGGGCCGCGATCAGTTCGGTGGACCGAGGGCAATGGGAAGCCGCTGCGAGCATCGGCATGACGCGCGCCCAGACGATGCGCCGCGCCATCTTGCCGCAAGCTGCACGCACCGCGTTGCCGCCACTGGGCAACAGCTTTATTTCGCTGGTCAAGGACACGGCGATGGCCGCCACCATTCAGGTGCCGGAAGTGTTCCGCCAGGCGCAGCTGATCTCTTCGCGGACGCTGGAAATTTTCACCATGTATCTCACCGTTGCGGTGATCTACTGGGTGCTGTGCAGCATCCTGGCGCATTTCCAAAATCGCCTGGAAGCACGGGCCAACCGCCACGACGTGGAGTCCTGAGGCATGATCACGGTTGAAAAACTGACCAAGCAATTCAAGGGCAACGAAGTGCTCAAGGGCATCGACCTGAAGGTCGAGCCTGGCGAGGTGGTGGCGATCATCGGCCCAAGCGGGTCGGGCAAAACCACTTTGTTGCGCTGCCTGAACCTGCTGGAAGTGCCCACGAGCGGCAGCATTGTCGTGGGCGACATCAAAGTCGATTTGAGCCGTCCGCTGAGCCAGCAACAGGGACTGATCCGGCAACTGCGCCAGCATGTCGGGTTCGTCTTCCAGAACTTCAACCTGTTCCCGCACCGCACGGCGCTGGAAAACGTCATCGAAGGCCCGACCGTGGTCAAGAAGATGCCGCGCGAGCAGGCCATCGAGCTGGGCCGCGCGCTGCTGGCGAAAGTCGGCCTCGCGGGGAAAGAGGACGCTTATCCGCGTCGGCTGTCTGGCGGCCAACAACAGCGGGTGGCGATTGCCCGTGCGCTGGCCATGGAGCCTGAAGTCATTCTGTTCGATGAACCGACGTCTGCGCTCGATCCCGAGCTGGTGGGCGAGGTGCTGAATACGATTCACGCCCTGGCGCTGGAGAAACGCACGATGGTGATCGTGACCCACGAAATGAGCTTCGCGCGGGACGTCGCCAACCGGGTGATTTTCATCGACAAGGGCGTCATCGTTGAACAGGGTGAGGCGAAAGCGCTGTTTGCCAATCCCAAAGAAGAACGCACAAGGCAGTTTCTTGAGCGCAGCAGGAACTAGTCCGACACGATATGTGTTCAAAACGGCGCCAACAGGCGCCGTTTTCTTTGTCGTTCATATTTAGAAAAGCGTTGATCCACTAAAAGTCTTACTGTTTCGACGCCGGCTAACCGCCGCACATCTATCTATTTTTTCTATATGTACAGCCCTCACTCTCTCCGCTTCCCCGCAACGTTGATTGACCATTTCTCCGCCCACAAATAACTGCCGCTGACACTTTTCATCCACTCGCTGGCTGTCAAAGGCGGCACGCCCGGCCGCTCAGGTAGGACCGGAGTCGTAACTCCCTCCCATAAGCAACGCCCGAGTGTAGGAAACTTCTGCATTTGTCTCTCACAGACTTTAAAAACTTAAATGCCGTTGACACAAACACCGCAACACAATTAGCTGAAATCGCTCCGTGTTTATTTTCTTTCCCAAACGGCAACTCACCAATTGCCACCGTTTGTAATGTTTGCCATGCCTGCGCATCCCGGCGTGTACTAGTGCCAGTCGTTTCCACGTTGCAGTTGCGATGAATTAACTACCTGACTTGCCTTGACCCAGGCGCACATTCGAAGAGTATTAAAAGATGATCCATACCCCTGTAATGACTCAGTCTTTCAAGTTGATGGCCCCGTATCTCCCACAGTCGAACAAGCACGGGATTGGCGCCCTTGCGGCGGCCGATCTGCAGGTACACATTGACCCCTGGCCAGAAATGGACTGTGGTGACTTGATCGAATTGTTTTGGGGAGGTTGTTATGCCGCGTCAAAACTTTTATCGGAGTCCGACATCGGGCATACATCCGTCCTACATGTACCCGAAAGTTTTCTTCGAAGCGGAAAAGTTAAAACCTACTATCGCGTTACCAAAATTGGCAGCGAACCCATTAAGTCTCCTGGCGCCAAACTGTGGGTCAAACTGGAGACTCCCGGCGGTCAATTGGTCAGCGGCGAGGGCGATGAGAATCAGGGGCTGGCACCGGTGACCTTCGCCGAGTCGGTCATGCACGACGGTTTGACGGCGCGCCATTTCGATGAGGGCGTACAGCTCACCCTCGACGCCTATCCCAACATGGATGCCTACGACGAGATCACCCTGCGCTGGGGCGACCTGCGTCTGGACTTGCCACCCCTCACCCAGGACGACGTCGGCCGGCCCATCGTTGTTGAAATACCGGCAGAGCTGGTGCGCGAGACCGGCGATGATCCCCATCTGGAGGTGAGCTACTGCGTGATTGACCGGGTCGGCAACAACTCGCGCTGGGCGCCGGCACGGCTGATCAAGGTATCTACCGACGTGACCGATGGGGCCGAAGTTTGATATCGACCCTGCCCAGAACGCTGTCGCGGCGCACCTTCTGCGCGCTGCGACACGTGTGCTGCCCGCCACATGCCCGCCACATGGCGTCGTGCAATGTGAACAACTCCACAGATCCGCAGAGGAGAAGAAAGCTCCCACATGATCTGCATCAGCGTCCTACAAATTCCTCCCTCGTCCATCGAAGACTGACTGCTAGCCTGCGGTGAAACCCTTCACGAGGTGTTCGCCATGCCCTGCAGACATATCGTCAAGTACATGATTCTGGCGCTGGCTTTCGGCTCATGCCTGACCTACACCCAAGCCACGGCGTTGGGGACGGCCGCCGCCATTTCGCCTTCTATGCTTATGCCTAAATGTGAGTTTATTTAATGTTTATACACGCTTAGGGTATATGCACCGGACCACCGGACCATCGTCAATTTTCCCGCCGCCATCGCGGTATTGATTCGAGGTTCGAATGGTCAAGCACAACGACCCCAGTGCTCGCGCTCGAGAAGGTCACCACCATGACTGATCTGAACGCCCTTTCTGTCCAGCACACCCTGGACGTGGCTCCTCCCCTGCTTCCTGCCAACGTATTGCGTAACGACGCCGACGCCATTGCCGCGGCCCATGAACTGGCCGCGATCGTGCGCCCCAATGCCGCTACGCGAGACCGCGAGCGGCAACTGCCTTGGTCGGAAATCGAACTGTTTACCCGCAGCGGTCTGGGCAGCATCTCGGTGCCGCGCGCGTACGGCGGGCCCCAAGTGTCATTCGTCACAGTGGCCGAGGTTTTCGCCATCCTCTCGGCAGCTGACCCTGCCGTGGGCCAGATTCCACAGAACCACTTCGGCATCCTCTACTCGCTGACGGGCAGCGCCACAGAGGCTCAGAAGGAAACGCTGTTCGCCAGCATCCTGGGCGGCGCACGCATCGGCAACGGCGGCCCCGAGCGAGGAACTAAAAACACCCTCGACCTGCGAACCCGACTGACTGCGGACGGTGATCATTATTTGCTCAACGGCCGCAAGTTCTACTCGACGGGCGCGCTGTTCGCCCACTGGGTGGCGGTCAAGGCCATCAATGACGACGGCAAACAGGTGCTGGTGTTCGTGCCACGCGGAACGCCGGGGCTGCACATCATCGATGATTGGTCCGGCTTCGGTCAGCGCACCACCGCCAGCGGCAGCGTGCTGCTGGAAAACGTGCGCGTGAGTGGCGAGCTGGTTGTGGATAACTGGAAGCTCGGCCTGTCGCCGAACATTCAGGGCGCGGTTTCGCAGCTGATTCAGGCGGCCATCGATGCGGGTATCGCCCGGGAAGCCATCGACGAAAGCATCCGTTTTGTGCGCGAGCGTTCACGACCATGGATCGACGCCAATGTGGCGCGCGCCAGTGACGATCCCTATGTGATCGCCGACATCGGCAAGTTAAAGCTCGAACTGCACGCCGCCGAAGCGCTGTTGCGCAAGGCCGGTCGCGTGCTCGATGACATTGCCGCCGCCCCCATCGACGAACACTCAGCGGCGCGGGCGTCCATCGTGGTCGCCGAACCCAAGGTGCTGACCACTCAGATCGCCCTGCTCGCCAGTGAAAAATTGTTCGAGCTGTCGGGCAGTCGCGCGACGTTGGCTGAATTCAATCTGGATCGGCACTGGCGCAACGCGCGGGTTCATACCCTCCATGACCCGGTGCGCTGGAAGGTGCACGCCGTCGGCGCCTGGCACCTGAACGGCACCCTGCCTGCCCGTCATTCCTGGATATAACCAGACCACTGGAAGCACACTTATGAGCCTTCAAACCTTGCCGCGTGACACGCAGGCGACCGCCGTGACCGCGATCATTCGTGACGACGCCGAGGCACTGCGCATCGCCCGCACGCTGGCGGAAGATTTCAAACAACAGAGCGCCACGCGTGATCGCGAACGGCGTCTGCCCCATCAGGAACTGGAAGCGTTTTCCCGCTCCGGACTGTGGGGCATCAGCGTGCCGAAGGCCTTCGGCGGCGCAGGCGTCTCCAATGTCACCCTGGCCGACGTCATTCGGATCATCTCTGCCGCCGACGCCTCCCTGGGGCAAATTCCACAGAACCACTTCTACGCGCTGGAAGTGCTGCGGCTGAATGGCAGCCCGGCGCAGCAGGCGCGGCTGTATGCAGAGGTCCTTGCCGGTCAGCGCTTCGGCAACGCGCTGGCCGAACTGGGCACCAAAACCGCCCACGACCGCACCACCCGCCTGAGCCGCGACGGCAACGGCTGGCGCATCAACGGCCGTAAGTTCTACGCCACCGGCGCTCTTTACGCCCAACGCATACCGACCTCGGTGGTCGATGACCACGGCGTGCAGCAGCTGGCATTCGTGCCGGCGAATGCCGCGGGGCTGAGCGTGATCGACGACTGGAGCGGGTTCGGGCAGCGCACCACGGGCAGCGGCTCGGTGGTGTTCGATAACGTGTACGTCGAAGCCGATGACGTGGTGCCTTTTCAGACGGCGTTTGAGCGCCCGACCACCGTGGGCCCGCTGGCGCAGATTCTCCATGCCGCCATCGACACCGGCATCGCTCGCGCGGCCTTTGAAGACGCGCTGCATTTCGTGCGCACCCGCACCCGGCCATGGATCGACTCCGGCATAGAAAAAGCCGTCGATGATCCGCTGACGCTGCACAGCTTCGGCAGGCTCGGCATTCGTCTGCACGCCGCCGAAGCCCTGCTTGAACGTTCAGGGGAATACCTTGATCGCGCACAGGCCGAGACCACGCCCGAAACGCTGGCCCAGGCATCGATTGCGGTGGCGGAAGCGCGGGCGATCAGCACTGAGATCTCACTGGATGCCGGCAGCACGTTGTTCGAACTCGCCGGTTCCCAGGCCACGCTGGCGGAGCACGGCCTTGACCGGCACTGGCGCAACGCGCGGGTTCACACGCTGCACGACCCGGTGCGCTGGAAGTATCACGCCATCGGCAATTACTACCTCAATGACGTCAAGCCGCCACGCCGGGGGACGATCTGATGAGCAAGAAAAAGATCCTGCTCAACGCGTTCAACATGAACTGCATTGGCCACATCAATCACGGCTTCTGGACACACCCGCGGGACACGTCCACCCAGTACAAGACCCTGGAATACTGGACAGATCTGGCGCAGTTGCTGGAGCGCGGGCTGTTCGACGGTTTGTTCATCGCGGACATCGTCGGGGTCTACGACGTCTATCAGAAGTCGGTGGACATGACGCTGAAGGAGTCGATCCAGTTGCCGGTGAATGATCCGTTGCTGCTGGTATCGGCCATGGCCGCGGTCACGAAAAACCTCGGCTTCGGCCTGACCGCCAACCTCACCTACGAGGCGCCGTATCTGTTCGCCCGGCGCATGTCGACGCTGGATCACCTGACCCGCGGACGCGTGGGCTGGAACATCGTCACCGGGTATCTGGACAGCGCCGCACGCGCGATGGGCCTGACCGAGCAGATCGAACACGACCGCCGCTACGACCAGGCCGATGAGTACCTGGAGGTTTTGTACAAGCTGTGGGAAGGCAGTTGGGAGGACGACGCTGTGATCGAGGACCGTCAGGCGCGCATTTATGCCCAGCCGGAAAAGGTCCACCCCGTGCGGCACAGCGGCGAGTTCTATCAGGTGGAGGGTTATCACTTGTGCGAGCCGTCGCCGCAGCGCACGCCGGTGTTGTTTCAGGCGGGCAGTTCCGAGCGCGGTTTGCAGTTTGCCGGCAGCAACGCCGAGTGCGTGTTTATCAGCGGGCAGAACAAACCCGCGACCCGCGAACAGGTCGACAAGGTCCGAGCCAGTGCCGTGGCCGCCGGGCGCAATCCCGATGACATCAAGGTGTTCATGGGCCTCAACGTGATCGTCGGCGCCACCGAAGAAGCGGCGCGGGCCAAGCATGCGGAGTACCGGTCTTACGCCAGCGCGGAGGCCGGGCTCGCCCATTTTGCCGCGTCCACCGGCATCGACTTCGCCGACTACGCGCTCGACGAGCCGATCCAGCACGTGAAAGGCAATGCCATTCAGTCAGCGACGAAGATCCTCAAGAACAACGACTGGACCCGCCAGAAGTTGCTCGATCAGCACGCCCTGGGCGGCCGTTACCTCACGCTGATTGGCTCGCCCGAGCAGGTCGCCGACGAGCTGGAATCGTGGATCGCCGAAACCGGTCTGGACGGCTTCAACCTCACCCGCATCATCACCCCGGAGAGCTACGAGGATTTCATCGATCTGGTGATCCCCGAGCTGCAACGACGGGGTTCGTACAAGACCGCGTATGAACACGGCACCTTGCGCGAGAAGTTATTTGAAGGCGACGCGCGACTGCCGGATCGCCACGCAGGGGCGAGCTACAGAACGCGCCGCAACGTGTAGGAGCGCGCTTGGTCTGGGCCGCGTCCGGACGAAGACGGCTTCACAGACATCTAAGCATTCAAACCAGACCACTGACCCGGATTACCACCCATGACCAAAACCCTCCTCACCCTCGCGCTGTCCCTGGGCCTGTTTACCGGGATCACCCACGCCGCTGATCAACCGCTCAAAGTCGGCACCACGGCGGCGTTCGCCATCCCGCTGGAAACCGCCGTCGCCGAAGCCGAGAAACAAGGCCTGAAGGTCGAGCTGGTGGAATTCACCGACTGGATCGCGCCCAACGTCAGCCTCAACGCCGGTGACATCGACGTGAACTACTTCCAGCACATTCCATTTCTGGAAAACGCCAAGGCCGCGTCCGGCTTCGATCTGGTGCCCTACGCGCCGGGCATCATCAACAACGTCGGGCTGTATTCGAAGCAGTACAAAAGCTTCGATGAGCTGCCAACCGGTGCGACTGTGGCGATCGCCAACGACCCGATCAATAGCGGACGCGGTCTGCAACTGCTGGCCAAGGCCGGCCTGATTACGTTGAAACCGGGCGTGGGTTACAAGGCCACCGAAGACGACATCACCGCCAATCCGAAGAAGATCAAGCTGATCCAGGTCGAAGCCGTGCAACTGGTGCGCGCTTATGACGATGCCGATCTGGTGCAGGGCTACCCGGCCTACATCCGTTTGTCGAAGACCTTCGATGCTGGCTCGGCGATCCTGTTCGACGGCCTCGACCACCCGGAATACGTGATTCAGTTCGTCATCAAACCGGACCACAAGGATGATCCGCGTCTGGCCAGGTTCATCGATATCTATCAGCACTCGCCCGTCGTGCGCGCCTCGCTGGATAAGGTCAATGGCTCGCTGTATCAAGTTGGCTGGAAGAACTGACCATGACCGCATCCGCGCAACGCGCTTTGACGCTTGAAGGTGCTGAGGCTCCCCATGCCGCCGAGCAAGCCGAACTCCATCCGCAGAAGCAACATGCCCATGTGCGTTTCATTAATCTGGGCAAGGTCTATGAAGGTCCGCAAGGGCCGGTGCCGGCGCTTCAGGGCATCGACCTGGATATCCAGCGCGGTGAGGTGTTCGGCATCATCGGCCGCAGCGGCGCAGGCAAGTCGTCGCTGATCCGCACCATCAATCGTCTGGAGAAACCCAGCAGCGGCCGCGTGCTGATCGATCAGGTGGACATCGGCGACTTCAACGAAGACACGCTGGTGGCGCTGCGCCGACGCATCGGCATGATCTTTCAGCATTTCAATCTGATGTCGGCCAAGACTGTGTGGCAGAACGTCGAATTGCCGCTCAAGGTCGCGGGCGTGCCCAAGGCGCAGCGTCAGCGCAAAGTCGCCGAGCTGCTGGCGTTGGTCGGGCTGGAAGGCAAGCACAAGGCCTACCCGGCACAGCTGTCGGGTGGGCAGAAGCAGCGCGTCGGCATTGCCCGGGCATTGGTGCATGATCCGGCGATTCTGCTGTGCGACGAGGCGACTTCGGCACTCGACCCGGAGACCACGCAATCAATTCTCGGCCTGCTGCGTGAGATCAACCGGCGCCTGGGGCTGACGATCATTTTGATCACCCACGAGATGGCGGTGATCCGGGAGATCTGTGACCGGGTGGTGGTGCTGGAAAAAGGTCAGGTCGTCGAGCAAGGCCCGGTCTGGCAGGTGTTCGGCAACCCGCAGCATGAGGTCAGCAAGACGCTGCTGGCGCCGCTGCAACAGGCGCTGCCGGAGGATGTTCAAGCGCGCTTGCAGCCGCACCCTTCCGAGCATCACGCCAGCGTTGTGCTGGATCTGCAGTTCACCGGCATCGACGGCAAGGAGGCTGATCTGTCGGCGTTATTCAGCGCCTTTGGCGGGCGGGTGAGCCTGCTGCATGGCGGCGTCGAACGCATTCAAGGGCGTGCGCTGGGCCACCTGCTGCTGGCGGTAAGTCATTCGCCACTGTCGGCGGAAGAACTGCTCAATCGCGCCCGCAAACACGCGCAGCAGGCGGGGGTACTGGGTTATGTGGCTTGATCGTCTCTGGCAGGGCGTCATCGATACCTTCCTGATGGTCGGCGTGTCGTCGTTGATCGCGTTGATGCTGGGCATTCCACTGGCGGTGATTCTGGTGACCAGCGGCAAGGGCGGCATCTTTGAAGCGCCCAACGTCAATCGGGTGCTGGGCGCGTTCGTGAATATTTTCCGCTCGGTGCCGTTCCTGATTCTGATGGTCGCGCTGATCCCGTTCACGCGGCTGATCGTCGGCACGACCTACGGCGTGTGGGCGGCGGTGGTGCCGCTGACCATTGCGTCGACGCCGTTCTTCGCGCGCATTGCGGAAGTCAGCTTGCGCGAGGTGGACCACGGTTTGGTCGAAGCGGCACAAGCGATGGGTTGCCGCCGCTGGCACATCGTCCGGCACGTGCTGCTGCCCGAAGCGCTGCCGGGCATCGTTGGGGGATTCACCATCACCCTCGTGACGATGATCAATTCATCGGCCATGGCGGGCGCGATTGGCGCCGGAGGGTTGGGCGACATCGCTTATCGCTACGGTTATCAGCGGTTTGATACGCAAGTGATGCTCACCGTCATCGTGTTGCTGGTGATATTGGTGGCGGTGATCCAGTTGGGTGGGGATCGATTGGCGTTGCGGCTGAACAAGCGCTGATCGAAGGGTGCTTTCCCTGCAGGACGGGCTATAGCCGGGAAAGCGCCAGGCGTCACACTGCAAATGGATGGCGCTGCCACTGGCCTCTTCCCGGCTGAAGCCGGTCCCACTAACATCATGCGTTCATTCAGTAGGACTGGATTTGGCCGGTCCTACTATTGGCATGCGTTTATTCAGTGGGACCGGCGTTAGCCGGGAAAGCGCCAGGCTTCACACCGCAAAATGGATGGCGCTACCACGGGCCTCTTCCCGGCTGAAGCCGGTCCCACTAACAGCATGCGTTCATTCAGTGGGACTGGATTTGGCCGGTCCTACTATTGGCACGGGTTCATTCAGTAGAACCGGCTTTAGCCGGGAATGCGCCAGGCGTCACACCGCAAAATGGATGGCGCTACCACGGGCCTCTTCCCGGCTGAAGCCGGTCCCACTAACAGCATGCGTTCATTCAGTGGGACTGGATTTGGCCGGTCCTACTATTGGCACGGGTTCATTCAGTAGAACCGGCTTTAGCCGGGAATGCGTCGGGCGTCACACTGCAAAATGGATGGCGCTGCCATGGGCCTTTTCCCGGCTGAAGCCGGTCCCACTAACAGCATGCGTTCATTCAGTGGGACTGGCTTTCGCCGATCCCACTATTGGCATGAGTTCATTCAGTAGGACTGGCTTTAGCCGGGAAAGCGTCGGGTGCGACACTGCAAAATTGATGGCGCTGATACAGGCCTCTTCCCGGCTGAAGCCGGTCCCACTAACAGCATGCGTTCATTCAGTGGGACCGGCTTTCGCCGATCCCACTATTGGCATGGGTTCATTCAGTAGGACTGGCTTTAGCCGGGAAAGCGCCAGGTGCGACACTGCAAAATGGATGGCGCTGCCACCGGCCTCTTCCCGGCTGAAGCCGGTCCTACTATTGGGATGCAGTGGGACTGGATTTGGCCGGTCCTACTATTGGCACGGGTTCATTCAGTAGGACCGGCTTTAGCCGGGAATGCGTCGGGCGTCACACTGCAAAATGGATGGCGCTGCCACCGGCCTCTTCCCGGCTGAAGCCGGTCCTACTTACGGCATGCAGTCCCGCCAGGAGATTGCAATTCGCGAGCGGGGTATATTGGCGGCCTTATTTGCCCAGACACCCGCCCCATGAAACTCGACTCAGAAGACCTCGCCCAGATCACCGCCACTACCCTCGGCAATTACAACGAGGTCGCCGAGGGCTTTCGCGAAGGGACCCGCGACCATGATGTGAGCCAGAACATCGACGCGCTGCTGCGCAATATCACTGGCCCTGCGCCGTTTCAGATTCTCGATTTTGGCTGCGGGCCAGGCCGTGACCTGCAAACCTTCACCGCCATGGGCCACATCGCCACCGGCCTGGACGGCTCCGAACGTTTCGCCGACATGGCCCGTGTCGACAGCGGCTGCGACGTGCTTCATCAGAACTTCCTTGAGCTGAACCTCCCGAATGAACGCTTCGACGGCATCTTCGCCAACGCGTCGCTGTTCCACGTCCCTCGTCAGGAGTTGCCTCGGGTGCTGCGCGAATTGCACGCCGCGTTGAAGCCCGGCGGCGTATTGTTCAGCTCCAATCCCCGGGGTGACAATCAGGAAGGCTGGAAAGGCGAGCGCTATGGCGCGTTTCATGACCTGGCGTCATGGACCGGACTGCTGACCGAAGCCGGATTCACCGAGGTCGAGCACTACTATCGACCTGCTGGATTACCCAGGGATCAGCAACCCTGGCTGGCGAGTGTCTGGCGCAAGGCTTGAAGGGATTCAGGCATTTCACGCGTCACAAGATTCGCCACCAACGGGGCGAGCCGGCACAGATCCCGGCTCGCCGTTCGTTTATCGAGCAGGCGTCGGCCTTTCGTCCGCGCCACCTTGATCGCGCTCATTGTCTGCGCTCTTTTCCTGCTTCTCCCGCTCAGCGTTCTGACGCTCTTCGTCACTCGGCTCCTTGATCTTGTACCAGGCCACGTAAAGCGCTGGCAGGAACAGCAACGTCAACAGAGTCGCGATGATGATCCCGCCGATCATCGCGTAAGCCATCGGCCCCCAGAACACTTCGCGGGCGATGGGGATCATGCCCAGGCTTGCCGCCGCAGCGGTCAGGAGGATCGGACGACGACGGTGTTCAGTCGCCTCCGCCACTGCGTCCCAAGGCAGATAGCCGGCCACTTCATACTCATGAATCTGCGTCACCAGAATGACCGAGTTACGGATGATGATGCCGATCAGCGCCAGAATCCCGAGGATCGCCACAAACCCCATCGGCGTCCCGGTCGGCACCAGCGCGAGCACCACGCCGATCAATCCCAACGGCGCAACGCTGGCGACGATGAACATCTTCTGCACGCTGTGCAGCTGAATCATCAGGAACGTGGCCATCAGGAAGATCATCAAC
This sequence comes from Pseudomonas sp. AK106, assembly GCF_053903055.1. Classification (NCBI taxonomy): domain Bacteria; kingdom Pseudomonadati; phylum Pseudomonadota; class Gammaproteobacteria; order Pseudomonadales; family Pseudomonadaceae; genus Pseudomonas; species Pseudomonas sp. AK106. The sequence goes on along the minus strand of NZ_CP096426.1, from coordinate 179,606 downwards.
GGCACGACCTTGGCGATCGGCCCCTGCGCCTTGCCGCTCTCCTCCACCGTGCCGCCCGTGGCGACCTTGTAGCCCACCGGCAACCCGGCGGCGAATTTGTCGATCTCGGGCTTGAGTTCCTTGACCAGGTCAGTCGGCTGCATGTCGTCGCTCACGGCGGCCTTGAGCGTGATCGTCGGTTTGCGATCGCGACGCCACACCAGCGGCTGTTCCAGTTCGTAGCGCACATTGGCGAAGGCCAGCAGCGGAATCGACGTGCCTTGGGGCGTGACGATCTGCAGGTTTTGCAGGGTTTCCGGTGACCCGCGCTCGGCATCCACCGCACGACCAACGACGTTGATCAGGTAGATGTCATCGCGCACCTGGGTCACCGCCGAGCCGGTTACGACGCTGTTCATCAACTGCGCAACGTCCTCGGACGACAAGCCCAGCTGCCGCGCCTTGTCCTGGTTGATGTCGATGCGCAGGACTTTGCCGGGCTCGTTCCAGTCGTAGATCATCTCGCCGATGTGCTGGTTTTTGTCCAACAGCGTGGCGAGTTCGATGGCGTGCTGGCGCACTTCATCAATGTTCTCGCCGCTGACCCGGTACTGAATCGGACGACCCACCGGCGGCCCCATTTCCAGCGCCTGCACATAAGTGCCGATGCCGACGAAGTCATCACGCAAGCGTTTTTGCAAGCGCTCGGTCAACGCGCCGCGCTCTTCCAGCCCTTTGCTGACGATCACCAACTGCGCGTAGTACGGGTTCTCCAGCTGCTGATCCAGTGGCAGGTAGAAACGCACCGCGCCTTCGCCAATGTAAGTGCTCCAGCTGACGATGTCCGGATCGTCCTTGAGGGTCGCCTCAAGCTTGTCCACTGCGCGGCGGGTCTCGTTGATCGACGCGTTCTGCGGCAGGTTGAGGTCGACCAGAATCTCCGGCCGGTCCGATGACGGGAAGAACTGGTTTTGCACGAAGCGCATGCAGAACAGCGAGGTGGCGAACAGCAAAATCGTGATGATGATGGTCAGCCAGCGATGGCGCATGGCCCAGAACATCGAGCCGTTGAACGCCCGTGCGATGCGACCGGGCTTGGCGTTCTCATCGTGCTTTTTCACGTTTTCGCTGAGGATGTGCACGCCGATCACCGGCGCGAACAGCACGGCAACGACCCACGACACCAGCATGGCGACGGCAATCACTGCGAACAGCGTAAAGGTGTATTCACCTGCCGAGCTGGCGTTCAGGCCGATCGGCACGAAGCCCGCGACCGTCACCAGCGTACCGGTGAGCATCGGGAAGGCCGTCGAGGTGTAGGCGTAGGTCGCGGCCTGGGCTTTGGTCTCACCTTTTTCAAGGCGTGACACCATCATCTCCACGGTAATCATCGCGTCATCGACCAACAGGCCGAGGGCAATGATTAGCGCGCCCAACGAAATACGCTGCATGGTGATGCCGCTGTATTCCATGAACACGAAGACCATCGCCAGCACCAGCGGGATCGAGCAGGCAACCACAAGCCCCGCACGCATGCCGAGGCTGATGAAGCTCACGATCAGTACGATCACCACCGCCTCGAACAGCGCGCTGGTGAAACCACCGACGGCTTTCTCTACCACTTGCGCCTGATCGGACACCACGTGCACGCCCACGCCAATCGGCAGGTCGGCGGTCGCGGCGCTCATGCGTTCGTGCAACTGCTTGCCGAACTCCTGAACGTTGCCGCCCTTCTTCATGGCGATGGCCAGGCCGATGGCGGTCTTGCCGTCGAAGCGGAACAGCGGCTTGGGCGGATCCACGTAGCCGCGGGTAATTTCGGCGATGTCGCTCAAGCGATAGAAGCGATCGTTGAGGCGCAGGTTGACGTTTTCCAGGTCTTTTTCCGACGCGAACTGGCCGGAGGTGCGCACTGATATGCGCTCAGGACCCGCCTCGATGACCCCGGCAGGCGTCACGGTGTTTTGCGATTGCAGGCTTTGCACGACCTGACGTTGATCCAGCCCCAGGGCGGCCAGCTTGCGGGTGGAGAAGTTCAGGTAGAGCACTTCGTCCTGCTCGCCGATCATCTCGACTTTGCCCAGACCCGGCACGTCGCGGATCTGGACGCGCACTTGCTCCACGTAGTCGCGCAGCTGGCGCAGGGTCAGGCCGTCGGAGGTAAAGGCGTAAATCGAACCGTAGACGTCGCCGAATTCATCGTTGAACGCCGGGCCTTGAATCCCCTGGGGAAATTGCCCGCGAATATCGTCGATCTTCTTGCGCACCTGGTACCAGATGTCAGGAATGGCCTCCGCGCTGGTGGTGTCGCGCAGGTAAACCATAACAGTGGACTCGCCCGGCCGGGTGTAGCTCTTCACGTAGTCGAGGGAGTCGAGTTCTTCGAGCTTTTTCTCGATGCGGTCGGTCACCTGCTCAAGGGTTTCATCCACGGTCGCGCCCGGCCAGCGGGTTTGTATGACCATGGTCTTGATGGTGAACGAAGGGTCTTCTTCGCGTCCCAGGTTCATGTAGGAAAACACGCCCATCAGCAGGCCGACGAACATCAGGTACCAGACAAAAGACTGATGCTTGATCGCCCAATCGGAGAGGTTGAACGTCCCTTTCATCGTGGGCTTTCCTTATCGACTTTGATTTTCTGCCCCGGCTTGAGGCTGTTGACGCCGGCGGTCACAATGCGATCGCCATCGTTGACGCCACCGGCCAGTACCACGGAATCATCACTGCGGCTGACGACCGTGACGACGCGTGGGGAAACCGTTTGATTCTGCGTGTCGATGACCCAGATCTGCGTTTTGCCATCCACTTCCTGCACGGAGGTGGCGGGCAGCTCGATGCGCGGTTTGATCGCCGAGCTCAGGGTCACGCTGATCGCTGTGCCCAAGCGGAAGGCCGACGGCGTTTCTGCCAGAGTCAAACGTGCGCGACGGGTGCGCGTGGTGCTTTCGGCCTGGGGTTCGAGTTCTCGCACCGTCGCGGTGGTGTTGATCTCTGGCTCCAACTGGCTGGCGACTGTAAACACGACGTCGCTGGGCAGTTGATCACTCAATTGCGCCGGCAGGTCGATGACCGCCTCCTTGATGTCCGGGCGCGCCAGTGTCACCACCTGCTCACCTGCGCTGACCACCTGGCCGGCCTCGACTTTCCATTCGGTGACGACGGCATCGTGATCGGCGCGCAGCTCGCTGTAGCTCAGCTGATCCTTGGCCTGTTGCGTCGCGGCCTTGGCCTGGTCGTAGGAAGACTGGGTGGTTTTCAGGTCGGTGACGGCGACATCCAGCGCAGCCTGGGCGCCGACGCCGCGATCAAACAGCTCGTGCTGCCGACGGGCGTTGGCTTGGGCGTTGATTAACTGGGCTTCGACCCGGGCCAGATCGCCCTGGGTCGAGCGCACCTGGTTCTGTTGGTCCGTCGGGTCGAGCACCGCGAGCATGTCGCCCTTCTTGACCTGTGCGCCGACATCGACACTGCGCTGGGCGATGCGGCCCGAGACGCGAAAACCCAAGGTACTTTCATAGCGCGCGGCAATGTTGCCGGCGAAGCGACCGAGGCTTTCTTGCGCCTGGGGCTTCACTTCGATGAACAGCACCGGCCGAACAGGCTCCGGCGGCGGCTCTTCCTTGCTGCAGGCGCTCAACAGCAGCCCGGTCAATATGATTCCCGGCAGGCGCTTCATGGCTTGTCTCCTGTCGGTTGTTTGGAGGGATCGGGGTACACGTCGGCGAGTTCGACCTGCATGTCGGGGTGCAATAACTGGTTGCCGGCAACGACCACTTTTTCGCCGTTCTTCAGACCGTCGACAACGATCACTTTGCCCGTCAGGTAGCGCCCGACCGTGACGCCGCGCAGGCTTACCTTGTTGTCACCATCGACCACCCAAACGGCAGGCTGGCCGAGCTGATCGCCCAGGCCCTTGGTGAGGGCCGACCACGGCAGTTCGACGCTGGTCCTGGCCGGCACGCTCAGCGCGGCACTGACCACCGAACCCAAGTCCATGCCCGGCGGCAGGGAGCTGAGTGCGATCTTCACTTGCAGCGTGCCCGTCTGGGCTGACACGGCTGGCGTGACTTCACGGACTTTACCGACGGCCTTGACCTTAGGGTTGTCCAGCAACGTGACTTCAACCGGCTGGTCGGTGGGCGGGTTAACGAACAGCGATTCGTAAACGTTGAACACGGCATCGCGCTCACCGTCACGGGCCAGACTGAAGATCGGTGCCGTCGGTTGCACGACCTGGCCGACTTCGGCCTGCCGCGCGGTGATGATCCCCGGCGCGTCGGCGATCAAGGCGGTGTAACTCAGTTGCTCGCGGGCGTTGGCCAGTTGCGCCTGGGCGGCTTTGAGCGCGCTCTGGCTGCCGCGCAATTGCGCCTGGGCCGAATCGTATTCACTGCGACTGGTGTAGCCCTTGGGTAGCAGTTTTTCCTGACGCACGAAGGCGGCGGAGGTCTGTTTCACGCGCGCCTGCTCGGCGGCAACGGCAGCGATGGCGGAGTCGACGTTGGTTTGCAGGTCTTTAGGGTCGAGTTTGGCCAGCACTTGCTTGGCCGACACCCGATCGCCGACATCGACCGAACGCTGAATGATCTTGCCGCCGACCCGGAACGAAAGCTGCGTCTGCACCCGCGCCTGCACGTCCCCGGTCAGTGCCACGTCCGCAGCAAAATCGACCGTCTTGACCTCCTGCGCCTGCACGCGTGCGAGCACGGGCTCCTGAGGCTTTTCCTTGCCACAGCCGGCGAGAACGGCCAGGCACAGACCGATGGAAATAACGGTCAGACGACCACGAAAAAGAGGGAGTTGGGCGGGCATGCAAGCTCCTTGTGCCAAGCCATTACGACACCGCGCCGCCGAACGCCGTTGCGATGTGGTCATGCGACTGTGAGCGTAGATCAGGGTTCCTTGGGGTAAGGAACTCTGCCGGGCTCTAGGTCGCACGCCAATTTACGCTAGAGCGCGCCTGTTCGCGATGGGGGCGGGTCTATGACATCGATGTTGGCAGACACACCGCCTTCGCGAGCAAGCTCGCTCTCATGAACATGACAACGCCGCAGCTCTGCCTGCGGACACTGCTTAAAGGGGACTGATTTATTTACAACTCCACCGTAAATTAATCTGTCCCCGCGCTAGCAGTCTGCCGCAGGCATTTTGAGTTACTGAGTCTTGCCAACGCTTCGCGTCACATCCCCCCAAGCCCAAGGCGCCCCGGCAAGAGCAGATGCCGGCTTTTGGATTACCGCACTCGGGGACAGATTAATTTACGGAGAAGCGCTGTAAATAAATCAGTCCCCGTTTAACCCACCGCCTTCGCGAGCAAGCCCACTCCCACAGGGGTTGTGTTTGACGCGAAACAGCGCCTCGTCTGGACGACGGGATATCTCACAAGTTCGCTGCGTCCCAAACATCTGGCTCGCACGCAAATCCCCTGTAGGAGCAATCGGAGGTTACGACGGTCGCGAAGGCGGTGTGACCGGCACACCGCCTCCCTATCTGACGTGCCTAAACAGCCCGATCAGACATCAAGGATCAACTCCCCGCGCCACCGTGGGCTTCTTCGAAGAAGTAATCCTTCCAGCTGTCGGCCTTGTTTTTCAGCACACCCAGCTCGTGCAGTTTTTCGGCGTAGATGAACGTGCGCTGGGGCACGACGGTGAAGTCGATTTCAGGGTCGGAGACGATCTTCTCCACCAGCGGCAACGGCAGTTTCGATTTCTCGACGTCGATGTAGGTCTTCGCCGCCGCAGGCTTGTCCGCCTTGATGATTTTCTCGGCCTCGGCCAGCGCGTCGTAGAACGCTTTGTAGGTCTTCGGGTTTTGGTCGTGGAATTTCTGGGTGGTGTAGAGCACGTTGAACGTCGCCTGGCCGCCCAGCACGTCGTACGAACTCAGCACCTTATGCACCTTGGGGTTTTCCAGCTCCTGATACTGAAAGGGCGGGCTGGAAAAGTGCGCGCTGATCTCCGAACCGCCGGCGATCAGCGCCGAGGTCGCATCCGGGTGCGGCAGGCTGACCGAGATGTTGTCGAATTTCTTGAAATTGTCGTTCCCGAACAGCTTGGCGGTTTCGATCTGCAAGGTACGCGACTGGAAGCCCACGCCGGCCGCCGGCACCGCGATGCGGTCCTTGTCGGTGAAGTCGTTGAGGGTTTTCACGTTCGGGTTGTTGCTGAGCAGGTAATTGGGCATCGAGCCCAGCGAGGCGATCGCCTTGACGTTCTGCTTGCCCTTGGTCCGGTCCCAGATGGTCAGCATCGGCGGCACGCCCGCCGACACCACGTCCAGCGCGCCAGCCAGCAGGGCTTCATTCATCGCGGTGGCGCCGGAGATGCTGTTCCAGTCGACCTTGATGTCCAGGCCCTGTTCCTTGCCGTGCTTCTCGATCAGCTTCTGCTGCTGAACGACGTCCAGAATCAGATAACCGATACCGAACTGCTGGGCGATGCTGATCTTGCCTTCAGCGTGGGCGCCGCTGCTCAACAATGCGCCAGCCAGCCCCAATGCGGCGGCGAGCGCGGTCAGTGTCGGGCGCTTGGAGGGTGCAGCTGTCTTCGAAAAATCCATATATTTCTCACGATGAAGGCGAAAGGGGGTGACAGCCTCATTGCCTATCAAGCGGCCACAAGGCGGAGCGTTCGTTGATAAAGCAGATCAGCGCTGCATGCCCCACCGCTTCACGGTCAGACGCTCGACGTTGCTGAACAGCAGGTTTTCCACCAGCAGACCGATGATGATTACCGCCGCCAGACCCGCGAATACCTTGTCGGTGTACAGCTCGTTGCGATTCTGGAAGATGTACCAGCCCAGACCGCCCTTGCCTGAAGACGCACCGAACACCAGTTCAGCGGCGATGAGGGTTCGCCAGGCAAACGCCCAGCCGATCTTCAGGCCTGCGAGAATCGACGGCAGCGCCGCGGGGATCAGGATGTACCAGACGAACCGCAGCCCCTTGAGCCCGTAATTGCGCCCGGCCATGCGCTGGGTTTCAGAGACCCCGAGAAATCCCGCGTAGGTATTCAACGCCAGTGCCCAGAGCACGGAGTGCACCAGCACGAAGATCAGGCTGTTTTCACCCAGGCCGAACCACAGCAGCGACAACGGCAGCAGCGCGATGGCCGGCAACGGGTTGAACATCGCCGTCAGCGTGCCCAACAGGTCGCGGCCCAGTTGAGTCGACACCGCCAGGGTAGTCAGGCCGAACGCCAGGACGATGCCAATCAGGTAGCCCTTGACCAGGACCGTCAGGGAAATCCAGACCTTGGTCAGCAATTCGCCGCTGGCAATGCCGTCAATAAACGCCGAAGCGGTTTGCAGAAAGCTCGGCAGCAGCAAGTCGTTGCCTTGAATGCGCGCGGCGATTTCCCAGATGATCGCGAGGGCGACGAGGATGACGGCCTTGCGCACCCAGCTCACCTGCCAGATGCGTTGCGCGAGGGGAATATCGCGGGCCAGGTCTTCCTGCGTGAAAGGCTCCAGCACGACTTCGTATTCTTCCCGCAGAGGGGGTGAAAGGCTCATGGGTGCAATCTCTCGATGGGGTAGCGCGACGAACCGCGATCAGTAGGCAATCCGAACATCCTGAAACCGCAGATCCGGCTCGACTGCAGGCGCTTCGCCCTCGTCGAACAACAGCCGGTGAATGCGCTGAGCAGACGCCTGGAACTCAACCCCGCCAAGGCTTTTCAAGTTGTACTGATGGCTGTTGATCTCGGCGCGCACGCGGCCCGGATGGGGCGACAGCAGCAGAATCCGGTTGCCCACCACCAGTGCTTCCTCGATGGAGTGGGTCACGAACAGCAGCGTGAAGCGCACCTCTTCCCACAACTCCAGCAGCTCCTCCTGCATCTTGCGACGGGTCAATGCGTCGAGCGCGGCGAAGGGCTCGTCCATCAGCAGGATCTTGGGCTGCATCGCCAGCGCCCGGGCAATCGCCACGCGCGCCTTCATGCCGCCGGACAACGTGTGCGGATAGGCATCGGCGAAGGCGCTCAGGCCGACCTTCTCCAGGTAATACCGCGCACGTTCCTCGGCTTCACGACGCTTGAGGGTGCGCGAGGCCAGCAGCGGAAACATGACGTTCTGGATCACCGTCTTCCACGGCGGCAACTGGTCGAATTCCTGAAACACCACAATGCGGTCCGGCCCCGGCTCCCTGACCTGCTGGCCAGCCAGACGAATCTGTCCTTCGCTGGGCTGAATGAATCCGGCCACGGCTTTAAGGAGCGTGGACTTGCCGCAGCCCGACGGGCCGAGCAACACGAAGCGGTCGGCCGGATCGATTTCAAAACTGACCTGATGGGTGGCCCGCACTACGCGTTCCGGCGTGCGGTACTCAAGGCTGACGCCCTGTACTTGCAGCAGCGCTTCAGCGGTGGGCTGATTGGCCTGGTGCGCGTTCAAGCGATCGCTAGCCGTATGGCTTTGCAGAACAGCGTTCATGGAGCTCTCCTGGATCAGAACGGCGCATCGCCCTGAATGGTGGTGCGGTGCAAGCGACGGCGCAGGTGATCGGGCGTGCCGCCGGCCAGATGAATCAGCGAACGGTTGTCCCAGAACACCATGTCGTTCTCCTGCCACTTGTGGCGGTAAACGCCTTCCGGGCGAACGCTGTGGGCGTACAGCTCTGTGAGAATTGCCTGACTCTCGTCTTCCGGCAGGCCGACGATGTGGGTGGTGAAGCCTTCGCTGACAAACAGCGCCTTGCGCCCGTTTTCCGGGTGGGTGCGCACAATCGGATGGCTGACCACCGCAACCTGGGCCAGCTGTTCAGCGCTGAGGGTCGGGCGCCAGTTATCGGCGTTATGCCCATGGCTGTAGCGCGAGGTGTAGCTGTGCGCGGCGCTGCGACCTTCGACGGCCTTGCGCAGGTGCTCGGGCAGCGTGTCCCACGCCAGGTGCATGTCGGCGAACAGGGTGTCACCGCCTTCGCTTGGCAACTCCTGGGCGTAGAGCATCGAGCCCAGGCTCGGCAGTTCTTTGTAGGACAGGTCCGAGTGCCAGTACTTGCCCGCATCGCCCAGCCCCACCGGCTGACCGTTCTCGACGATATTGGAGACGATCAAAATTTCGGGATGATTGGCGAGAAGGAACTGCTTGAGCACATGAATCTGCAAGACGCCAAATCGGCGGCTGAAATCGATCTGCTGCTGCGGGGTGATGTGCTGATCGCGGAAAACAACCACGTGATAATCGAGATGCGCTTGATGCACGCGGGCAAAATCGGCGTCGTTGAGCGGACGGGACAGATCCAGACCGACGATTTCCGCGCCCACCTTTTCGGCGAATGGACGCACATCGAACGGCTGACCGGGCGCTTGCGCGGACGAAGCGTGGGAGGCTGCTGGCATGAGAACTCCGACTCCAAAAGGCGTGGCTGAGGAGAGAGGACTTTAAAGCTATAAGAACGGAAGTTTAAATATCGTTAGAGCATATGCATAGCGCCGAACAACCTATCGAAGGACGTCGGTACTCATTGTCATCACCGCAGCCGCAGGCCCGGAAACGTTGACGAATTTCTACGTTAAAACGCAAAAACGCGCTTGCCCGTCGCCACTCCCTGCAGCCGATGACAGTGCGTCAGCGGAGCGGGAGCAGCGGCGGGCAAGCGCGTTTTTTATCGTTGAGCGCGCGGCAGTTGCTCGCTCAGGCCTTCATCAGAACGCCGGCAGTACCGCGCCGTCGTACTTCTTGTTGATGAAGTCTTTGACTTGCTGGCTGGTCAGCGCTTTGGACAGCTTCTCGATCGCGTCGGTGTGAGCGTTGTCGGTACGGGTCACCAGATAGTTCACGTACGGCGAGTCGGCACCTTCCAGAATCAGCGCATCCTTTTTAGGGCTGAGCTTGGCTTCCAGCGCGTAGTTGGTGTTGATCAGATCCAGGTCAACCTGATCCAGCGCGCGCGGCAGCAGCGCCGATTCCAGCTCGCGGAATTTCAGGTGCTTCGGGTTGGTGGCGATGTCTTTCGGCGTCGCCAGAGCGTCTTTCGGGTCTTTCAGGGTGATCAGGCCGTTCTTCTGCAACAGCAGCAGGGCGCGACCGGCGTTGCTGCCTTCGTTAGGGATGGCAACGGTTGCGCCATCAGGCAGCTCGGCGATGGACTTCCACTTCTTCGAGTAGCCGCCGAACGGTTCAACATGTACGCCGACGCCGGTCACCAGCGTGGCGCCCTTGCCTTTGTTGAAGCCATCCAGATAAGGCTTGGTCTGGAAGTAGTTGGCATCCAGACGCTTCTCGTTCAGTTGCACGTTCGGCTGCACGTAGTCAGTGAAGACCTTGATCTGCAGGTCCACGCCTTCTTTGGCCAGTTCAGGCTTGATCAGCTCGAGGATCTCGGCGTGCGGAACAGCGGTGGCGCCCACAACGAGCTTCTCGGCAGCGTGTGCAGCGCTGATGCCCAGGGAGAGAGCGGCCGCCAGTGCGGTGAACAGAAACGTCTTCTTCATGCGATGTCCTTAATAGAAATCGGGTCGCCTCGTGGGCGACTGTGCCTTCGATCTGCCGCGGGATCGACCCTTGGCAGGGTGGCGGCTGATGCGGACAGTACCGAGATTTTTTATTCCGAGACAATACTTTTTAGTCGGATGGTTATGCTTTTTCGTTCTCAGGGGGCGTTTTCCCACCGGCCCATCAAATACATGAGCCCGAGTGCCCTCAGCGAACAGGCAGATTCAGGTGTTCCGGCAGGATTTCCGCACCGCTGCTGACCAGCAGCGCGAAGTGAATGACGTTCTCCAGCTCCCGCGTATTGCCCGGCCAGTAATGGGCTTCAAGCACGCGCTGCGCGTCCTCGCCGATCAACGGCATCTCGAAGCCGAAGCGCTGGCTGTAAATCCCCAGGAAGTACTCGGCCAGTGGCAGGATGTTGCCCGGCTGCTCGCGCAACGCCGGCAGATCGAGGCGCCCTTCGTTCAAGTAGCGATAAAGCCGCTCATGGAATTTGCCGGCGGCGACTGACAGGCGCAGATCGATGCTGGTCGCTGCGACCAGCCTGACGTCGACCTGGCTGGGCTGCGTGGCGCCGACGCGGGTGACTTCGTGGTTTTCCACCGCCGCCAGCAACTTGATCTGGATCGCCATTGGCAGGTCGGCGATCTCATCAAGATAAAGGGTGCCGCCGGTTGCCGAGCCGAACCAGCCGGCACGACTGCTGGCAGAACCGCTGTGGGCGCCAGCGGCATAACCGAACAGCTCGGCGTCGGCGTAAGTCGAGCTGATGGCGCCGCAGTTGACCGAAACGAACAACCCGGCCCGGTCGCTGCCACGGTGAATATGACGCGCGAGCAATTCCTTGCCCGTACCGGATTCGCCGCGGATCAGCACGGGCAGGTCCAGTGGCGCCAGCAGCTCCATCTCTTCGCGCAGCTGCCGTGATCGAGGATCGACGAACACCAAGGCCTTGGCGCGGATGCTCAGCGGGCTTTTTTCAGCATCAGGGAAGGTCAACAGCGGGTGGCTCGAAATGTCGGAAAGGCTCATGGCAGGCTCCCGCCCGGCCATTCATGGACCCGGGCGTTGAAAAAAAAGCCGCAGCACCTGTCGGTTCACTGCGGCGAAAATGATGCTGAGAACAGTGGGCTCGTGCGCAACGACGGTGACGTGTGCTGATGTCATGCGCGGCGGCGGGTAAGTTGCTCGATACGCCCTTGCAGCCGGTACAGGTAAGCGAAACCCTGCTCCCAACGCTGATGGCCGGACTTCACGTTGATATGGCCAGCGCCGCTGAGGATGCCGATTTCGGCGCCCCAGTTGCGGGCCATTTCCATTGCGCGCAACGCACTGACGGCTGAATCGTTGTCCGAGCTGACCACTTGGGTCGGGAACGGCAGCAGGTGCTCGGGAATCGGCGCGAAATTGCGGATCGCCGGCGGGCAATTGGGGCGTTCGACGTCAGCGGGGGCCACCAGCAAGGCCCCTCGCACCTGACGCAAACTCGTCAAAGGCGCCAGCTGCGCCCAATGGGCGACGGTGACGCAACCCAGGCTGTGGGCGATGAGAATCACCGGTGTGCTGTCAGAGGCGATAGCGCGCTGCAGTTCACCCACCCAATCTTCTCGACGCGGCTTGAGCCAATCGGCCTGCTCCACGCGCACGCTGTTGGGCAGGCTGTTCTGCCAGTGAGTTTGCCAATGGTCGTCGGCAGATCCTTGCCAGCCTGGCACGATCAAGTAACGGATCGATTCGTTATGCATGGCCTTCGCCTCCTGCATGGTGCGTTCATGGGGGCGAGTATAGGGATCGGACATATATTCGAAAAAGAATAAGAAGCTATTTATTAATAGCTCGAAAATATATGCCGCTGCATCAGAAGAAGGCGCCAAAAAAGAGGGCCACCCCCTGCCTTAAAGGGGTGACCCTGAGAATCACGCTGTCTGCCCCCAGCTCGCCGGGGATGAGCAGAGATTAAGGGGCGGTTGTTACAGAAATTTTTATCCGGAGAAATTTCCTACAAGCCGGCGGGGCTGGCGCAATGGGCCGCCAGGTATCAACCGCGCGCAGGCTTGAGCACCGAGACATTTTCAGTCATCCGTTCAAACCGGTTGGCCCGCACGAAGGTGCCGAAGTCATTGAAGCGCACGCCCATCTCAGCCATGACCTTGTGCGCAACGGATGCCGTCATCTGGCGGATGTAGAAAGGCTCCTTCACCACAAAATGATGGATGCCATGGGTGCTGCCGAAGTTGAAGCAGAACGCCTGCAGCGGCCACATCCACCACGGGTTGAGCACTTGGGTCTGCTGCATGACATTGCCCATCTCGACGTCGCCGTAGTAATGCATGTTCGAACTGACGAAATGCAGACAGAAGGTCCTCAGCACGTTCGGGCCCACCAACACCACAACAGCGATGTCGATGACGTGCATGACCGCCAGCGTATCCGCCGACCATTCAATCGGGCTGCCCATCAGACCGGCAATGCCATTGGCGGCATGGAAGCCGAGAAACACATACCACGTGCCCCAATTCGCCAGCGCCAGAGGCGCATAGACACGCAGGGTGCGCTTGAGAATGCTGAACGTATGCGCCCAGGTTTTCGCGCGCAGCATGCGGATCAGCGACGACATTACGTTATCGCCCACCATCAGAAACCGCGCCACGCCCCATGGCTCGCCGTTGGTGATGGCGCGCTCCTCCATATCGGCCTCGGTGCCGGAGACCTTGTGATGGTTGAGGTGCAGATGCCGACGAATCCATGGGTTGATTGTGCTCGGCCGCGCCAGCCAGACCAGTGCCAGCATCAGGTTATGGGGCACGCGCTGTTTGCGGAAATACATGCTGTGGATCAGGTCGTGTTCAAGCTCGTGGGTCAGCGAGGCGAAGAACGCATTCAGCAGCAGACACGACCACCAGGCCAGATAACCCCCGAGATAGAGCGCCGCGCTGCCGATCATGCCGGCCAGTGCGAAGAACAGGATGCCGGCGCCAATGGCGTCCTGATGCCGTAGCAGCGGATAGCGCTCACGCAACGCGGCGCCGTGGGCGGAAACCACGGCACGAATATGCGCTGATCGTTGTTGTGCATTCAGTCCGGCAGCACTTGCAGAAGTGTCGTGCATGATTCCATTCTCCGGTTTCAGGATGAAAAAACGTGGCACCACTGTGCCGCTTGGGGAGGGAAGCTGCCTGACCGTGAACGCCAATCTGTAGACCGGAGGCGCCAACCTGTATGTCTAAGCCGAGCATTCTCGCCAGCTGGACCCGCGCCCTGCGCAAGCAACTCGATGCTCTCGGCCTCGATAGCCTCGCACTGAGTCAGGCTGCGGGCCTGGATCCGCAGCTGATGGATGATCCCAACGCGCGATACCCGGTGACAGTGACCACCCGTTTCTGGGAGCTGGCGGTGCAGGCCAGTGGCGATCCGGCGCTGGGCTTGCGGGTGTCTCGTTTCGTCAGCCCGACGACCTTTCACGCACTGGGTTACGCGCTGGTCGCCAGCGGCTCGTTGCGTGAGGTGTTCGAACGCATCGTGCGTTATCACCCGGTGGTGAGCGACGCGCTGGTCATGAGCTTTGAACGTGTGGATGAGCGTTACGAATTTCGTTTCCGCGTGCCCGACGGCAGCCCGGTGCCGGCCAATGAGGCCATGGACGCCTTCGCCGCAATCTATGTGCGCACCTGTCGCAACCGCCTGGGCCGTCATTACGCGCCGCTGGCCGTGCACCTGATGCGTCCGCAACCGGAAGACCCTCAGCCGTGGCATGACGTCTTCCGTGCGCCGCTGTTTTTCGGCGCGGCGGAGAATCTGCTGAGTTTTGCCAGCGAGGATTTCGACAGGCACCTGGACGATGGAAATCCGGAGCTGGCCGTGCACAACGAAGCGGTGCTCAACCGCACCCTCGAGCAACTCAGTGCACTGACGTGGGAGCGCAAGGTGCGTGGCGCCATCGAGACCCACTTGCCGGAGGGCGAGCCGTCCGCCGAGCACATCGCCCACACGCTGCACCTGAGCCTGCGCAGCCTTCAACGCCATCTGGCCGACGAGGGTTGCCGCTACGACTTGCTGCTCAATCAATGCCGGCAGAATCTGGCCCTGCAGCACATGCGCGACCCCGGTTGCTCGCTCAGTGAAGTCGCCTATCTGCTCGGTTTCGCCGACACCAGCAGTTTCAGCCGCGCGTTCAAGCGCTGGACCGGCATCACGCCAAGCCAGTATCGCGAAGGAATGCTGCGCTGACGGGTGACGCCCTCAGCCGCATGCGCCGGTCAGGCGATGAAGGGCCGCCTCACGCAGCCATTCGATGTCCAGCACGCCGATAAGAGCGTGATCGCGGCGCACGATCTGCCGTTCGGCGAGCTGCCCCAGCACCCGCTCGACCACCTCACCGCTCAACCCGAGGCAGCGATTCGAGGCCATGTCGGCAAGGGGCACGCTGCGCACGGAGCGGTCCATCTCGCCATAGGCTTCGGCCAGCATCAGCAGCCGAAACGCCACGCGCTCTTCAGTCGGCATCAGGGTGATGTCTTCGATGGCGGGCACGGCGAGGCCGAGCTTGCGTCCCAGCAAATCGCGGAAGTGCCGCCAAAAGGCCGGGTGCTCGGCCAGCAGTTGCTTGAGTGGCGCGTGGGGCATGTGCAGGAGGATGACTGCATCCTGAGCGAACACATCGTGGGTTGCGGGGCGGTCGTCGAACAACGAGGCCTCGCCGAACCAAAAGGGCCGATAGCCTTCTGCCGGGGGCATGTCCCCCTGCTGCGGCTTGAGGGGATTGATGCGCAACGAGCCCGTGAGCAACGCGTACAGACCGGGCGCCGGGTCGCCGCGCTGGAAGATCGATTTGCCGGGCGTCACCCGGCGCTGCCGCATGCTGCTCAGCAAGCTATCCTGCAACAGCGCAGGCAGATCGCGGAACCATCGGTCGTTGATAAACCATGAGCGCCATTGGGTTCCATTCGTCATGTGAATCTCCTTTTGATAGCCGGCGTTTTGTTGCAGGCTGAGCCGTGCAGCGGGCTCAGCCTTAAAAAATCAGCGGCATGATCCACGTATCCACAGAGGAATAACAATGAAAAACCTCGTCGATCACCTCAGCCAGTACGCGGCCTACCACCGCGACACCCGCAATATCCTCACCCACTTCGTCGGCATTCCCCTGATCGTGATCGCGGTGGCCGTGCTGCTGTCACGCCCCGGCTGGACCAGTTGGTCCCTCGGCGGGATTTGGGTGTCGCCCGCTTTGCTGGTGAGTCTGGCCGCGACGTTTTTCTACCTGCGGCTGGATGCCTTCTTCGGCGTGCTGATGGGTGTTCTGCTTGCGCTGTGCCTGTGGCTCGGCGCCCATCTGGCGCAACAGACCACCATGGTCTGGCTCGGCGCAGGCGTCGGCTTGTTCGTGCTCGGTTGGGTGATTCAGTTTGTGGGCCATTATTACGAAGGCCGCAAGCCGGCGTTTGTCGACGACCTCACAGGCTTGATCATCGGCCCGCTGTTTGTCGTCGCCGAAGCGGCTTTTTTGCTGGGAATGAGAAAGAAGTTGCAGCACGCCATCGAAGCGCGAGTGGGCAAGACCCATCGGCGGGATTTGAAGAAGGCTGCGGTTTAAAGCTCAGACCCACCGCCTTCGCGACCGTAGTAACCTCCGATTGCTCCTACAAGGAATTTGCGTCCGGCCCGGATTGTGAGTACTCACACGAACCTGTAGGAGCGTGGCTTGTCCCGCGATCGGCGACGCAGTCGTCGCAAACTGGATAATGCGGTGCATCAGGCAGAACGCATTATCAGGATTGCTGCCGGTCCCCGGCAGATCGCGGGACAAGCCACGCTCCTACAGGGCTACGCTTAGAGGTTGTCGACTTTCTGCCAGACCTTCGGCTTGAAGAACAACGTCTCGCCCCTCGCCAGTCCGGTCAGGCTGTCATGGTCTTTCACCACTTCGGCTTCGATCAGCTCGGGTTGCCCTTCGACCCTCAGCGTCACCCGCGTCGTGGCGCCCAACGGACGGATGTCCCGTACCTCCGCTGCGTGGTGCCCTTCCACTTCATGCCGTGACAACGACACCTCGTGCGGGCGGAACAGCACGTGGTTGTCATCACCCAGGTGCAGGCGGTTCGAGTCACCCAGAAAGTGGTAGACGAAGTCGCTGGCCGGGTTCTCGTAGACGTCGCCGGGGGAGCCGATCTGCTCGATCACACCCTTGTTCATCACCACGATGCGGTCCGCGACTTCCATCGCCTCTTCCTGGTCGTGGGTCACGAATACCGAAGTCAGGTTGATGTCTTCGTGCAGCCGCGCCAGCCAGCGACGCAGTTCCTTGCGCACCTTGGCATCCAGCGCGCCGAACGGCTCGTCCAGCAGCAACACCTTGGGCTCCACCGCCAGGGCACGGGCCAGGGCAATCCGCTGACGCTGACCGCCCGACAGTTGCTCCGGATAGCGATCCGACAGCCAGTCCAGCTGCACCATGTTCAGCAGCTCATGCACTTTGACCGCGATCTGGCTCTCGTTCGGGCGCTGGTTTTTGGGCTTCATGCGCAGGCCGAAGGCGACGTTGTCGAACACCGTCATGTGGCGAAACAGCGCGTAATGCTGGAACACAAAACCCACGTTGCGATCACGCACGTCGTGGCCGGAGACATCCTCGCCGTGGAACACAATGCTGCCTTTGTCCGGCGTTTCCAGCCCGGCAATGATGCGCAGCAGCGTGGTCTTGCCACAGCCGGACGGGCCCAACAGCGCCACGAGCTCGCCACTCTGGATATCCAGACTGATGCCGTCGAGGGCCTTGAAGGCGTTGAAATTCTTGCTGACGTTACGGACTTCGATCGACATGAATTATTCCTCCGCCGCGTTTTTGCGCAGACGGCTAATGCGCGCTTCGCTCCACTGCTTGAGCAGCAGGATGAACAGCGCAAGGATCAATAACAGGCTCGCCACGGCAAATGCAGCCACGTGGTTGTACTCGTTGTAGAGAATCTCGACATGCAGCGGCAGGGTGTTGGTCACGCCGCGAATGTGGCCCGAGACCACAGACACCGCACCGAACTCGCCCATGGCCCGCGCGGTACACAGCACCACGCCGTAGATCAGGCCCCACTTGATGTTGGGGACGGTCACGTGCCAGAACATCTGCCAGCCATTGGCACCGAGCAGGCGCGCGGCTTCCTCTTCCTGCGTGCCCTGCTCCTGCATCAGCGGGATCAGTTCGCGGGCCACGAACGGCACGGTCACGAAGATGGTCGCCAGTACGATGCCCGGCAGGGCGAAGACGATCTGGATGTCGTGCTCCTGCAGCCAGGGGCCGAACACGCCACGGGCGCCGAACATCAGCACGTAGATCAGACCGGCGATGACCGGCGAGACCGAGAACGGCAGGTCGATCAGGGTGACCAGAATCGCCTTGCCACGGAACGAGTATTTACTCACGCACCAGGCCGCGGCGACGCCGAAGACCACGTTGAGCGGCACCGAAATCAGCACCGCGAACACGGTGAGCTTGAGGGCCGACAGCGCATCGGGCTCCAGGATGGCCGCGAAGAATCCGCCGAGGCCGTTGCTCAAACCCTGGCCGATCACCACCACCAATGGCAGCAACAGGAAGAACGCAAAGACCAGCCAGCCAAGGCCGATCAGAATGCGCCGCGACACCGCGCTGCCACGACGGGCAGCGTTGGCGGAGGACGCAGCAATGAGCGATGAATCAGACATAGGTGCGCCTCCTCAGTTAGGGGTTTCGATGCGTCGCTGCAACAGATTGATCAGCAGCAACAGCACGAACGACACCAGCAGCATCATCACGCCAATTGCCGTGGCGCCGGTGTAGTCGTACTGGTCGAGCTTGACCATGATCAGCAACGGCAGGATTTCGGTCTTCATCGGCATGTTGCCGGCGATGAAAATCACCGAGCCGTACTCACCCACGCCCCGGGCGAAGGCCAGCGCAAAGCCGGTCAGCCAGGCAGGCAACAAGGCCGGCACGAGGATGTGACGGAAGACTTGCAGGGGTTTGGCGCCAAGGCACGCCGCCGCTTCTTCGACTTCCCGGGGGATGTCCGCCAGCACCGGCTGAACCGTGCGCACCACGAAGGGCAAGGTGACAAAGGTCAATGCCAGGGTGATGCCGAAGGGGCTGTAGGCGATCTTGATGCCCATGTCGGCGGCGAACTGGCCGATGAAACCGGTGGGTGTGTACAGCGCGGTCAGCGCGATACCGGCGACGGCGGTGGGCAATGCGAACGGCAGATCGATCATCGCATCGATGATCTTGCGACCGGGGAAGGTGTAACGCACCAGCACCCACGCCAGCAGCGTGCCGATGACGCCGTTGATGATCGCCGCGAAAAACGCGGTGCCGAAACTCAGCCTGAGCGCTGCGAGCACGCGAGGCGCGGTGACGATGTTCCAGAACTGAGCGGCGCTCAGCTGGGACGCGTGGATGAACATGACCGCAAGCGGTATCAGCACAATCAGGCTGAGGTACACCAATGTGTAACCCAGCGTCAGCCCGAAGCCGGGTATGACGGGGGATATGCGTCGCGACATAAAAGTCCTTGGTTTACACACGTTACCCGGAACAAGTCCGGGTCCTTTTATTCCGTGGAGCGCTGCGGTTACTGCGGAATGTAGATCTGATCGAACACACCGCCGTCATCGAAGAACTTGGGCTGAGCCGATTTCCAGCCGCCGAAATCTTTGTCGATGGTCAGCAGATTCAGTTTAGGAAACTGCTTCTCGTACTTGGCGGCCACTTCAGCGTCACGGGGACGATAGAAGTTTTTCGCCGCGATTTCCTGGCCTTCCTTGCTGTACAGGTGCTTGAGGTATTCGGTGGCGATTTCGGTGGTGCCGTGCTTCTCGGCGTTCTTCTCGACAACGGCCACGGGAGGCTCGGCCAGAATCGACAGCGAAGGTACGACGATGTCGAACTTGTCGGCGCCGCCGCCTTCTTTCAGCGCCAGGAACGCTTCGTTTTCCCACGCCAGCAACACATCACCCTGACCGTTGTTGACGAAAGTGATGGTCGAACCGCGCGCACCGGTGTCCAGCACAGGCACATGCTTGAACAGCTTGCCGATGTATTCCTTGGCCTTGGCTTCATCGCCGCCATTGGATTTGAGACCGTAGCCGTAAGCCGCCAGGAAATTCCAGCGAGCGCCGCCCGAGGTTTTCGGGTTTGGCGTGATGACCGACACGCCGTCCTTGATCAGGTCGGCCCAGTCATGGATGCCTTTCGGGTTGCCCTTGCGCACCAGAAACACAATGGTCGAGGTGTACGGGGTGCTGGCGTCCGGCAGTTTGGTCTGCCAATCCGCAGGGAGGGTCTTGCCCAGCTTGGCGATTTCGTCGATGTCGCCGGCGAGCGCCAGGGTCACCACGTCGGCAGGCGAGCCGTCGATCACCGAGCGGCCCTGCTTGCCGGAGCCACCATGGGACTGGTTGATCTTCACGGTGTCGCCCGGGTGGGATTTTTTCCAGTAGCTGATGAATTCGGCGTTGTAGTCCTGGTACAGCTCGCGCGTAGGGTCATACGACACGTTCAGCAGGGTGAAATCCTTGGCGACAGCAGAACCGGCAAACACCGCACTGGCGAGCGCGGCCAGCGCATAACGACGAATGGACATGAATCAAGCTCCTGGACGAATTTTCTTTTGTTGGCTTTTCGAGTTGCAGGTCGTGCAGTGTTCGTTATGCGGGAGCGTGGCTCAGCCCTGCTTGTTGCTCGGGTTCTGCAGACGGAATTTCTCTTTGCGCTCGATCTGCACCACCTGCGCGTTGTGCACCGTGATTTCAACCGCGCCAAAACGCAGGTCGCGCAGCGCGCTTTGAATTTCACGCAAAATGCTTGCTTCGTCCTGGCCGTCAACGCTACGTAGAGATGCGCTCATGTTCGTGCTCCTTGAAAGATGTGCCGCAGCGTGGGGGCGACCGCTGCTTGTGGCGTGAGCGCGATATTAGAGACGCAGAGATATTCTTAAAAAGACTATTTAAGAATGCAGATATAACCAAAAGGCATTTACGGGGAGTGTGGTCAGCCAGCCGCTTTAAAAGCGGCGATGGGACCTGTAAGCGGTGGCCATGCTGCCGTCTTAAGCAGAGACAAAAACCGGCGCATGGTGCCAGTCGATCTGTTCCGCCGGCATGGGCCGCGCGAACCAGTAGCCCTGGCCCAGTTCGCAGTTGTGCTTCAGCAGGAAACCGGCCTGACTGGCCTGCTCGATGCCTTCTGCCAACACGCGCATACCCATCGCCCGTGCCAGGGCGATGATGGCGTTGACGATCGCGATGTCGTCATCGTCGTCCGGCAAACCCGCAACAAAGCCCTGATCAATTTTCAGTTTCTGCACCGGCATGCGCTTGAGCCGCAGCAGTGACGAATACCCCGTACCGAAATCGTCGATGGACAGTTTCAGGCCCAGATCCCGTAGCCGGTGCATCTGCTCGATGGCTTGATCGGGGTCGTCCATGATCGCGCTTTCGGTGACCTCCAGCTCGAGAAACTGCGGCGCCAGTCCGGTTTCGTTCAGCACTTTGGCCACCCGCCGATCAAGATCACCACGGCCGAACAAACGGCTGGACACGTTCACCGCGACGAACGAGACATTCACGCCCTCCGCCAGCCACTGGTTCATCTGCCGACAGGCTTCGGTCAGCACCCAGTTATCGATGTCGGCAATCAGCCCGCTTTGCTCGGCAATGGGGATGAATTCACCCGGCGAGACCATGCCCCGTGCCGGATGCTCCCAGCGCACCAGCGCTTCGACACCTTCGATGCCGCGGCTATGAAGGTTGTGAATCGGCTGGTAAAACACCCGCAGCTCGTTTTCCTCGACGGCCTGTCGCAGCTCCGCCGCCAACTCGACGCGACGCTGGGCGTGGGCGGTCAGTTCGGCGGTGTACATCGCGTAGCTTTCACGGCCCTGATGCTTGGCCTGTGACAGCGCGGCATCGGCGTTACGCAGCAACTGCTCGGCGGTCAGCGCATCGTGGGGGAAGATGCTGATGCCGACGCTGGCGGTGAGAAACAGCGATTGCCCGCTGACCAGAAAAGGCTCCCGCAGCCCTTCCAGAATGCTCTGCGCCAGTTCGGCGGACTGAACGACCTGCTGGGCGTTTTCGAGCAGAATCGCGAATTCGTCGCCGCCCAGCCGCGCCAGCGTGACGCCCTTCTCCAGATGGGTTTCGAGGCGCTCGGCGGCAGCTTTCAACACCTCGTCCCCGGCGTTGTGGCCGAGGCTTTCGTTGATGTGCTTGAAGTGATCGAGATCGACGAGCAGAAGTGCCAGGGTGCGCTTATTGCGGCGGGCGTGGGTATGCGCCTGCTCGGCACGGTCGGTGAACAGCAGGCGATTGGGCAGACCGGTCAGCGGATCGTAATGGGCCAGATGCGCCAGCTCGCGCTCGGAATGCTTGATCGAGGAAATGTCGGAAAACACCGCGACGAACTGAGTAATTGCACCATGCTCGTCCCGGATCGGACGGATGCTTTGCCACTGCGGGTAGATTTCGCCGCTTTTGCGCCGGTTCCAGATTTCGCCACTCCACTGCCCTGCGCTGTGAATGGTCTTGAACATGCGTTCGTAGAACTCAGGGCCATGGCGCCCTGATTTGAATTTGCTCGGCCGCAGACCCAGCACTTCATCCTGCTGATACCCGGTGATCTCGCTGAAGGCGCGGTTCACGTGCACGATCACACCCGTGGCATCGGTGACCAACACGCCTTCCAGCGTGGTGTCGAACACCGCCGCTGCCAGTCGCAGACGCTGCATGTCTTCATCCCGGCGCGCCAGTTCGGTGACGCCCATGAATCGGAGCAACCGCGAGCGGGCGAGATAGATCAGCACCGCGCTGAGGGCCAACCAGATATAACCGCCGGCCTGCTGCGCCCGGCCCAGTTGGGTCGGGTCGTCGATCAGCCGCGGCAGCACATGGTCCATGACCGCCGACCACCCAATCGATACAACCCCGTACAACGTTGCGGTGCGTAGCGCATCCCGGGTAGTGCTCGACATAGATAGAAACAACCTTGCGAAAGACCGAAATTATAGAACAAGAAACATCTTGCGACGCTTATCTCAAAGAGCGGGTGGTTTTATCTGTGAGCTAAGTGATAATGCGCGCTTCTGTCTCAGGGTCTGCTCAGGCGGATCCGTATATTGCACGCGTTACAACCGAGGGCAACTCAGCCTATGTGGAACAACGGTCTGCTCGACCTTTCCGTCTGGCAATTGGTCGCAGTCACCCTGGCGATGACACACGTCACCATCGTCGGCGTCACGGTCTATCTCCATCGCTATTCAGCGCATCGCTCCCTGGAACTCAACGCAGGGCTCAAGCACTTTTTCCGTTTCTGGCTGTGGCTCACCACGGCGCAGAACACCCGCGAGTGGACGGCTATCCACCGCAAGCACCATGCCAAATGCGAAACCGTCGATGACCCGCACAGCCCGGTCATCAAGGGTCTGTCGACCGTGCTGCGCAAAGGGGCCGAGCTGTACCGCGCCGAAGCGGAGAACCCGGAAACCCTGCGCATCTACGGCAAAAACTGCCCCGAGGACTGGATCGAGCGCAACCTGTATTCGCGCTATCCCCTGCTGGGCATCGCCATCATGGGCGTGATCGATCTGGCGCTGTTCGGCGTCATCGGCATCACGGTCTGGGCGATTCAGATGATGTGGATTCCGGTGTGGGCGGCGGGCGTGGTCAATGGCCTCGGCCATGCCGTCGGCTATCGCAACTTCGAATGCCGCGACGCCGCCACCAACCTGGTGCCCTGGGGCATTTTGATCGGCGGCGAAGAGCTGCATAACAACCACCACACCTACCCCAATTCGGCCAAGCTGTCGGTCAAGCGCTGGGAGTTCGACATGGGCTGGGCGTGGATCAAGGTGTTCAGCTGGTTGCGCCTGGCGAAGGTTCAGAGGGTCGCGCCGATCGCGCACCGCGTTGAAGGCAAGGGCCATCTGGACATGGACACGGCAATGGCCATCCTCAACAACCGTTTCCAGATCATGGCTCAGTACCGCAAGCTGGTGATCAAGCCTTTGGTGGCGCAGGAACTGGCGAAAGCCGACGCCTCCGTACGTCACCAGTTCCGCCGCGCCAAACGCCTGCTTTCCCGGGAGCCGAGCCTGCTTGAAGACAAGCATCAAGCGCGCATCCAGACCATGCTGGAGCACAGTCACGCTCTGAAAGTGATTTACGAAAAACGCCTGGCGCTGCAGCAGATCTGGGCGAAGACCAGCAGCAATGGTCACGACATGCTGGCGGCCATCAAGGACTGGGTGCACGAAGCGGAAGCCAGCGGTATTCAGTCGTTGCGTGAGTTCGCCGATCAGCTGAAAACCTACTCGCTGCGGCCTCAACACGCTTGATGCCGTTGATCGGTGACCATTCGTCCGAGTGGCACCGATCGGAACTTAGTGCCATTAGTCCTATCTCATTAACACCTTCGCACTATGCTGTGTGACATGTTGTGGCATGCGCCGCACCTTATTCTGAGATGCAGTGCTCATGGACAACCAGACTCCCCACGTTGAGACCCCCGCCGCAGCAGAAACCCTTCTGGCGCTGATGCATGCCCAGGCCGAAGTGGCGCGCCTCAGCGAGCGCGAGCAGCTGTTCAGCTCTCTGCTGGTCAGCGTCAACGCCGTGTTGTGGGCGTTCGACTGGCAGACGCAACGCATGATCTATGTCAGCCCTGCCTACGAGCGCATTTTCGGCCGATCCGCCGGTTTGTTGCTGGCGGACTACAGCGAGTGGCGCGACAGCATTTACCCCGACGACCTCGATTACGCCGAGCGCAGCCTGAGCGAAGTGCTCGAAAAAGGCTCCATCGAAGACCGCGAGTACCGCATCATCCGCGCCGACGGCCAGGTCCGCTGGCTCAGTGACAAATGCTTTGTCAGTCATCAGGCCGAGCACAGCCAGCGGCTGATCGTGGTCGGCATCGCCGAAGACATCACCGAGAAGAAGCACCTCGAAGACGAGCTGCAGCGTCTGGCCACCACCGATGTGCTCACCCAGAGCAGCAACCGCCGGCACTTCTTCGAATGCGCCCAACGCGAGTTCGAGCAGGCGCGTCTGCAGGGCACGCCAATGGCGTTCCTGTTGCTGGACGTGGATGATTTCAAGCTGGTCAACGACACCTACGGCCACCAGGAAGGCGATCTGGTGCTGCAACGCATCGCCGAATGCGGTCGCAAGACGCTGCGCCGTGGTGATCTGTTCGGCCGAATTGGCGGGGAAGAGTTCGCCGCCGTGTTCCCGGGCTGTGCGCCGGAAATGGCCCAGCAGATTGCCGAGCGGCTGCAGCGTGAGATTCAGCGCCTGAGCTTTCAGTGCAATGACAAAACCTTCGGCATCACCGCCAGCCAGGGGCTGACCAACCTCGGCGATCAGGACCAGAGCCTCGAAGCGCTCTATGCACGCTCGGACGCTGCGATGTACCAGGCCAAGCGCCAGGGCAAAAATCAGATCGTGCTGGTGTAAGCCTGCTTTTCTGAATCAACCTCCCGGTCAAGCCACCGTCTTGCTGCGCACCCCTTCCAGATCTGACCTGCTGACCTTCAAGAGCCGCGCCGATTTGCTTTTCGCCAGCGCCTCGAGCGGGTCTTCGAGCCCAAGCAGGCCCATTTGCCCCGCCACATTCATCGCCAGGATTTCCCGGGTAAAAACCCCGGTGTTGTATTGATACACCGCCGCAATCAACTCACGCAGCTCCAGCGGGAGCCGCCAGCGCGTCCGTAATGCGGAGCCAAACGAGGCCGAATACTGCGCCAACGCGCGGCGAATGGTGGCCTCATCCAGCGAGCCTCCAGCGATCAGCCAGTCCTGCAAACAGCGCAACACCGTCAGTTCGCCCAGGCCCCTGAGCAAACCGGCGCAGTAACAGCGCTCGTGATCGAGATCCAGCTTGCGCGCCAGCGTCCGCGCGCAGTCGGCGGTGCGTTGCGAGACCTCCCAGATTTCGGTGGCGTGCAGCGATAACGTTGCATCCGTCAGCACCGCGCCGCGCTTGAGGGCCAGACCTTGCACCAGATTGACGCTCTGGGTGGCGCCCAGCACGGCGAGCGCCTGCCCCAGGGTCTGCACCGGTTTGCCCTGATGATTCGACGCGCTGTTGGCGGCGGCAATCAACATCGCGGTGACATGGGGGTCGAGGGTCAGCGCCTGTTCCAGCAACGTCAGATCCACACCCGACGCCCCGCGACTGCTCGCCACCGCCGCCCTCACGTCAACGAACAGCGGCCCGCCGTCGGCCACTTCCCGCCGCTTCTCCAGAAACGCATCCAGCCCGACACCCGGCGCCAGCGCGGGCACCGCACAGGCAACCTGCGCGCCGTCCTGCAACAGCAGCGTTTCCAGCCGTTGCCGCAGGCCTTCCATGTTCAGGGGTTTGGTGAGGTAGGCGGTGGGCGCCAGTTGCACGGCCTCGCGGACACTGACGCTGTCGCTGCGACTGCTCAGCAGAATGAAACGAACGGGCGGCTGACGACGCAACTGCCGCAGCCCGCGCAGCAGGCTCAGGCCATCGACGCCCGGCAACTCGCGGGAAGCGATCACCAGGTCGGGGATATACCCGCTCATCCGCTCAATGGCTTCCCGGCCGTTCGAACAGATGTCCAGCTGCGCGTCGCAACGCACGTCGAGAACCAATTCGTTGAGCATCTCCCGGGCCCAGGGGTCCGATTCAGCGATCAACACGCGTGGAACGGCTAGCGCCTCTACTACGGTCATCATGACTCTCCGGCATCAGTCTCTTCACCTTAGTCAAAGACTGCGCAGGGAGACAGACTGGGACGAAATTTTCCGGCGTCCATAAACGAAAAAACCTGCCGAAGCAGGTTTTTTCTGATGAAGCGGTCACACGTTGATCAAGCGTGCCCGCGGCGCATCGGCATGAAGTCAGGCGATTTCAGCGAAGCATTCTTCGATGATCTTCAGGCCTTTGTCCAACTGCTCGTCCGGCGAGGTCAGCGGGACCAGCACGCGCAGGACGTTGCCATAGGTGCCGCAGGACAGCAGGATCAGGCCCTTGTCACGGGCCTTGGCGATCACTTGCGCGACGGCAGCAGCGTTCGGCTTGTGGGTGTCGCCGTTCTCGAAGCACTCGACGGCGATCATCGCACCCAGCGCTCGGACTTCACCGATGACCGGGTACTTGGCCTGGATGGCGCGCAGGCCAGTGACCAGACGCTCGCCAACGGCCTTGCAACGATCAAGCAGATGCTCTTCTTCGAACACCTCCATGACCGCCAACGCCGCAGCGCACGCGATCGGGCTACCGGCGTACGTGCCGCCCAGACCGCCCGGGGCGATGGCGTCCATGTATTCAGCCTTGCCGCACACGCCGGCCAGCGGGAAACCACCGGCGATGGATTTGGCGAAGGTGGTCAGGTCGGCGCTCACGCCCATCTGCTCCATGGCGAAGAAAGTGCCGGTACGGCCAGCGCCGGTCTGCACTTCGTCAGCGATCAGCAGAATGCCGTGCTTGTCGCACAGTTCGCGCAGACGCGCCATGAACGCCTTCGGCGCCACGTAGAACCCGCCCTCGCCCTGCACCGGCTCGATGATGATCGCGGCGATGTCTTTCGGCTCGGCGTCATTCTTGAAGATGCGCTCGATGCTGGCGATGGAATCGTCAACGCTGACACCGTGCAGCTCGTTCGGGTAGATGGCGCGGAAGATACCGCCCGGCATCAGGCCCATGCCGGCCGAGTACGGCATGACTTTACCGGTCAGACCCAGGGTCATCATGGTGCGGCCGTGGTACGCGCCGGTGAAGGCGATGACGCCTGCACGGCCTGTCGCGGCGCGGGCGATCTTGACGGCGTTTTCAACCGCTTCGGAACCGGTGGTGACCAACAGGGTTTTCTTGGCGAAATCGCCAGGAACCTTGGCGTTGACCTTCTCGCACAGCTCGACGTAAGGCTCGTACGCCAGCACCTGGAAGCAGGTGTGGGTCAGCTTGGTCAGTTGCTCTTGCACGGCGGCAACGATCTTCGGGTGCAGGTGACCGGTGTTCAGTACCGCAATACCGCCGGCGAAGTCGATGAACTCATTGCCTTCAACGTCGGTGACGGTGGCGTTCTTCGCGGATTCAGCGAAGATCGGGTGAATTTGACCAACGCCGCGTGGGACAGCAGCTTCGCGGCGTTTCATCAGGGATGCGTTAGTTTTGCTCATCATTTCCTCATTCGCCGCTCATCGGGCGGCGCGGTTCAAGGATCAAGCAGCGGGGGTCAACAGCGACAGCATACGATGATCGACTGTCGCGGCCTCCCGGCCACCCATAGGTTGGTGCCACTGAAACCTGCGAAACGGCGCTCTCGCGTCCCGCAGGTTGTCGAACAGTTACTTCACGCTGCCACTCAGCGGGTTCAGATGCTGAGGCAGAGGTATTTGATTTCCAGATAATCTTCGATGCCGTACTTGGAGCCTTCACGGCCAAGACCGGACGCCTTGATGCCGCCGAATGGCGCGACTTCGTTGGAGATCAGGCCGGTGTTGATGCCCACCATGCCGTACTCCAGAGCTTCAGCCACACGGAACACGCGGCTCAGGTTCTGCGCATAAAAATACGACGCCAGCCCGAACTCGGTGTCGTTGGCCATGGCGATCACTTCGGCTTCGTCTTTGAAGCGGAACAGCGGGGCCAGCGGACCGAAGGTTTCTTCCTTGGCCACGGCTGCGTTTTTCGGCACGTTGACCAGGATAGTCGGTTCGAAGAAGTTGCCTTCCAGGCTGTTGCCGCCGCTCAGCACTTTCGCGCCTTTGCTCAAGGCATCAGCGATGTGCTCCTTGACCTTGGCAACGGCTTTTTCATCGATCAGAGGACCGGTGGTGGTGCCGTCGGCCAGGCCATCACCCACTTTCAGCTTGGCAACGGCGACCTGCAGCTTCTCGGCGAAAGCGTCGTAGACCGCGTCCTGCACGTAGATGCGGTTGGCGCACACGCAGGTCTGACCGTTGTTGCGGTACTTGGAGATGATCGCGCCTTCAACGGCCTTATCCAGGTCAGCGTCGTCGAACACGATGAACGGCGCGTTGCCGCCCAGTTCCAGCGACACCTTCTTGATGTCGTGGGCGCATTCAGCCATCAGCTGGCGACCGATCTCGGTCGAGCCGGTGAACGACAGCTTGCGCACGATCGGATTGCTGGTCAGCTCGCTGCCAATATCGCCGGCGCTGCCAGTCACCACACTGAACACGCCCGCCGGGATGCCCGCGCGCTCGGCCAGTTCAGCCAGTGCCAGTGCGGAGTAAGGCGTTTGCGAAGCGGGCTTGAGCACCATGGTGCAGCCTGCCGCCAGCGCCGGGCCGGCCTTGCGGGTGATCATCGCGGCGGGGAAGTTCCACGGCGTGATCGCTGCAGTAACGCCGATCGGCTGCTTGAGGACGATCAGGCGCTTGTCCGGCTGATGGCCCGGAATCACGTCGCCGTAGATGCGCTTGGCTTCTTCGGAAAACCACTCGATAAAGGAAGCAGCGTAAGTGATTTCGCCTTTGGCCTCAGCCAGCGGCTTGCCCTGCTCCAGGGTCATCAGGCGACCCAGGTCGTCCTGGTTTTCAATCATCAGCTCGAACCAGCGACGCAGCTTGGCGCCACGCTCTTTGGCAGTCAGCGCACGCCAGGCCGGCAGCGCCTTGTCAGCGGCCTCAATGGCGCGGCGGGTTTCAGCAGCGCCCATCTTCGGCACGGTGCCGAGAATCTCGTTGGTCGAGGGGTTGTTGACCTTGATGGTCTGGCCACTGTCGGCATCAGCCCAGGCGCCATTGATGTACGCCTGCTGGCGGAACAACTTCGAGTCTTTGAGCTGCATTGCGGCCTCCTGAACAGCACCGCGCGCGGCGGAGCGAATGGTTGTATGCGGGCGCCCCGACCGAGGCCGCCGCCGGATAAGACTGTCGCCGGCCCTGATTGGAGAATAGAAGAAAGGCCGGGCGGGGCGTTTGAAATCTCAAACGAATCCTAGGGACAACAGGGGTAAAGGACAATAGTGCGTTCGAAAAAAAGAACGGGTGGGGCTGGGGTGGGATGGATTTGGGTCAGCGTAGCTGGGAGGGCGCGTATGTGGTTGTCATGCGGGGGTGGCTTTGCTGCCTGGCCTGGTCTCACTAAATTGTTAACGGCGGGTCATCGGCATGGACGCGTGCAGGCCAGATGAGTATTATGGCGCCCGCGTTGCACCTGTAGCTCAGCTGGATAGAGTACTGCCCTCCGAAGGCAGGGGTCATGGGTTCGAATCCCGTCAGGTGCACCACTAAATTCAAGGCGTCTAGCCTTTGCCGCCCTCCCGCTTAAACGTTCGTGACAGCAGGGTGACAGCAACAGATGAGGTTGTGGTAAATCAAAAGGGCTTAATCGCCTTCCTGTTCCGCTTCCTCGTCGGCCCTCCGCACATAATACAGATACTTGCCGGTCTTTTTATTGGACGGCAGCTTGGTGCTGCAGCTCTACGGGTTCAGCACCGTCTAGAATATCTGCCCTTACCCGTTTGTCAGCGCATAGGTATTGAATGGACAGTGTTCGTGATATCGAGGAGCGCATGATTAGCTTCCTCGACAGCCAGGACCATGTGACCCATCTCGACGGCCATATTTCTCAGCCTGCTGGCGCGAAGATTGCCGATTACCTGTTTTTTCACCGGCAAGCGGTCGTCGAACTTAAAACCCTAAAGATAGATCCGAAAGATAAGATCTTGGATGGCGCTAAATCGCTGATGGAGTCTGAAGATTTTCCTCTGATCTTCGGTAGCTATGACCTTGAAACCGCGTTGAAGAACACGCCGGGAGGGCAAGAGCGTCTTAACGAGCTTTTTTCCAGCGCAACCAGGATGGTGGAAGGGGTGCTGAGAAATGCCAAAAAACAGATCGCCTCATCCAAGAGGCTACTGAGCCTCGATCCCGAGACCCCTGGCATCGCGCTCATATTGAACGACACAGTTGAAAGCATTCCCGCCGCCCGGCTCGCTGACAGGTTCAGCAGCCGGCTCTCAGGTGATGGTAAAGATCCGGGTCGCTTCTCGGAGATTGATTTTATAGTTTTGATCCAGACCACCTATAGGCTTCGGCAGAGTGGCGGCGGATCGACGCGGGTGCCGACTTTCATTATAAGCAATCCCATCAATGCTCATCGCCATCATAGAATTGAGCAGGAGATCGAGCTTTTTCTGCAAGCCTGGGCCCGCTCGCAGGGCCACAGTTTTGAAAGTACGAGTGCAACATCTACTCTTCGATTCGAGCACAACCAAGATATTCATCCCGGACCCCAATCGTTGCAGGAATTCGTAGAGACGCGATACCGGGCGAATAGGTATATGAGCGAGTGGAGCGAAGAGAGGCTAATTGCTCACGGCAAGGATGTGATTCAGAAGATGCTGCCGATATTTCTCAAAGATGCTGAAAAACCCTCAGAAGCCGACTCTCATTTCTTCATCATGCAATTCACGGAACTGCTTGAGGAAGGTCGGATACGGGGATTTGACCTGAGGAAAGTATTGAAAGAGATTCCTAAGGCCAAGTAATTACTCTTCGTCTATCGCTTTGATGGCAAGGACTGTAAACGGCCAGCAGTTGGCGCGGATTGCTGGTCCGCCTAGCCTAATAGTTGCCGAGCGAAACTCGAACGCCGCGATTACAGCGTTCGGCTTACAGGGGGCGGGCCGTGATCTATTCGCTTACTCCCGTTCCTACTCACAAATGTCGGAGTGCTTTTGACATAGTGTCGTGGCATATCGGCAAACACGTGTTCGGCCAGGTGAGAACGTCAGTGCACTAATCGTGTAGCAAGTGGTGCCCTATCCCCGCCCGCTCGCAAGGCCTGTGCATACGGTTGCGGGGCTGTCTACACGCGATGAGCCGTGCACGTGCACGAAGGTTCGTCTGGTGGACAACTGTGACGATTATCGAATTCCATAGATTCTTGCGCGCCTTGTGAACGCTTCTTTGGCGCCTTCAAGGATCTTACAAGCAGCGTCGCGTGCCTCAATATCGTCAATAGATCCTCTGGCCGCGATGATACTCTTGTCATTATTGCTCTTGAGAACGACTAACTGTTCCGCATCACCGAGAACCGCAATGTTGGCATTATGGGTGATAATTATGACCTGTCTTCTTTCCTTGGCACGCCGCAACACAGGAACGAATGTATGAAAGATGAACTCACTATCTAAATTATCCTCAGGCTGATCAATAATTAGGGGTCGAGTACTTTCTGAAGATAATATCAGTGCGAGGAGTACGGACTGCTGCTGCCCCAACGAAAGCTCTGCAAATTCCCTTTGTAAGTTTCGAATATTTCCCGAATTATTTACCTGCTTGGACACAGTTAATCGAGGTAGATCATCCACATGGCAAGCTTGAAGCTTAAATAAAGAAGTCGGTTTCTTGAACGTTTCAATGATGCTTTTCGCTTCAGCTTCAGAAAATTGCTGGATTTCGTCTTGCAACTTAATAGCAGTAATTGCTGACCAGTTAGACTTGGAAATAGCGTCAATTAGTTTAGGTGTTGTAAGTTGCTCAACTAACAATTTTGCTTTATTCCCGCCTCTCCACCCCATCTCTTTGTTAATCAAATGGACTGATTCATCAGAGTGACTACTTTCGGCGTATTGTAGTTTCACCTGAAATTCGCTCAATACTTCACCAAGAGCGCGGGTAGCGGTTACGGCGTAGTTTTGCCTGCGCCGTGCTACACTAATGCGGGCTTTACGTCTGCTTTCAAGCATGGTGTTATAAGTAGTCTCAAGCTGCTTCAGATGTGGCTGCCAAGTTTTTAAGTCGTCGAGGTTTTTTGCTAATCTACTTTCCTCGCTTGTCAGCCTAGTGATGTGCGACATATCAAGCCGCACGCCTTTAAGCTCTAGCGCGGCTCGCTTGTTTTCAATATCTTCTCGTATAGGTTTTTCTTTCTCCGTCCAAGCTGAGATGGACGCGTCAACAGTGTGTCGCAGCTCGCGATACTTGTTAGATAGCGTAATTTTCGCAGCAGCAAATTCCGCCTCGAACTCACTCAGCGCTGTATCTATATTATCTGCCTCGAGGGCACCATTCACAATGTCGCCGGCCGCGAGGGTTTCTTTGGCACGTCGAATCAATTCTTCAACTACTGAATCATCGAGCAGTACTACAATTTCATTTGTGAACTCTTCAATACTTTCTTTTTTGGATTGCTCGCTTGCCAAGTTTCGCTGTAATTTTATTACTTCCGCTCCGTTCGCCGACTGAAATGCCTGTATCTGCTGTTGAACTACCGTCAGCGCCCGCTGTGCATTTGGTATTTCTGAAATATTTTCTGTTGCCTTGATCATCTCAGTTCAGCAAGCTGTTGAATAAGGTGTAACGCGTGCTGGCGTTACCTAATGGGGCACATGGCACGAAGACGCCCCGCAGAGTGTTTTCATTAGCGCAGTGAATGTCTGACGCACTCTGGGCCGCTCGGGTAGGCGATACGTTGTCGCACACCTCAATGATGCCGACATTCTCGGGGGCGTGCTGGAAGTGGCCGCCAATTGCCATCGGCGCACTGGCTACCGCTGCGGTGGGCGCGGCGACAGAAATTACGGTGGCCACTGGCGGCATCGGCGGTCGGACTGGTTGTCGGCGTGGTGATGAGCAACCTGCTGAATCAGCTGACTGAAGTCGCGTTTGCCGATGAGCTTGGTCCAGATCAATCTCGATGGGCAGGTCATCAGCGACTTCAAGCGTATCTCGATTCCGGACCGTTTAGAGAAGTCAAAAAAGGAGGCAAATGTGGATCGCCGTGAGTTGGCCGAACAGTTGAAAACCATCCAGGCCCCCGCCAACAGCTACGCCATCGGCGAAATCAACGACGAGGCGCTCTGCCTTGTCGAAGAAAACGGGGGCTGGTCGATCTTCTACAGTGAGCGCGGATTGCGCACCGAAGAGCAGCGCTTCAGTGACGAAAACAGCGCTTGCGAAGCCTTTTTGCATCGGCTGAAGCACATGCTAGGAATCCGCTGAGTCAGCGAGGATCGGACCGAGGCTACACGACGGTCCTACACCTGCCTCCCCTGGTTGTTACACAACAAACTTACTCACCAACCCCTGCAGATGCACACCCAAACGCGCCAGCTCAACACTGGACGCTGCTGTCTGTTCACTCGCAGAGGCAGTCTGTTCGGAGATGTCTCTTACGCTGAGAACACTGCGATTGATTTCTTCAGCCACGGCACTTTGCTCTTCGGCAGAGGCGGCGATTTGCTGGTTCATTGATTCGATGGTTGAAATAGAGCGACTGATGTTTCCAATCGAAGCGCCCGCATCACGCGCCAGCTCGACGCTGTTATCAGTCAGAAGGCGGCTGTTTTCCAGCGTGGTCGCAACCTGTGCGGTTCGGCTGTGCAGACCACCAATCAATGTCGCAATTTCTTCGGTCGACGCCTGGGTGCGCTGCGCAAGACTTCTCACCTCATCTGCAACCACCGCAAAACCTCGGCCGGCTTCGCCAGCACGCGCGGCTTCGATGGCGGCATTGAGTGCCAGCAAGTTGGTTTGCTCGGCAACAGCCTTGATCACGTCGAGCACGCCGCCGATCTTGTTGCTCTCTTGCTTGAGCTCATCCATCGCGGTTTTCGAATAGCCGACTTCTGTGGCGAGTTTTTCAATCTGGAGCACTGCCTTGGCAACAACTGCATCACCATCGCGGGCTTCTTTGGAGGCGCTGACCGCCGCATCCGACGCCTGCTCTGCGTTCCTCGCCACTTCCTGAACCGTGGCGGCCATTTGGTTCATGGCTGTTGCGACTTGGTCGGTTTCGGTTCGCTGACTATTGACCCCTGCACTGGTCTGCTCGGTGACTGCGGACAACTGTTCGGCAGCGCTCGCAATCTGAGTGACGCTATCACGCAGGCCACCAATCAACTGCCGCAGGTTGGTGGTCATTCTGTGCATGCTGGCTTGCAGCAGGCCCAGCTCGTCTCGCCTTTGCGTTACTTCGCTGTAGGTCAGATCGCCGTTGGCGACTCGATCAGCCAACTGCAGTGCTTCGCGAAGCGGACCCACGATGAGGCGGGTGATGACCCATGCAGCCAGTGCGCTGATGATGAGCGCAATGCTGAGCCATATGATCAACATCTTATTGGCTTGGCCCACATCCTCAATACGCAGCGAAACCTGGTTCTGCGCCAACTGATCGGCGGAAGCCAGCAGGACTTCGATGTTTTTGGTAATACCTGCCTGGCCCTGGTTAATGGCGGCCTGTGCTTCCGAAAATTGGGCAATGGCAGCCTGGTATTTATTCAGTGAAGCCTGAAAGCCTTTGATGGCATCGGGTTGAAATCCAGCGGCTTGCAGGGATTGGGCGTTGCTTACGGCCGCAGCGATTGAGGCGTTCGCCAGCTGCTGCGCGTCAGGCTTTAGCGTGAAGGTGTAGCCACGCACATCAAAGCGCATTTTCTGAAAAAGCGTCAGCGCTTGTCCGATGGCATCTCGCTGCGCGGCCGTGCCCTCGGGCGAATTGGAGAGCGTGTCCAAGCGCAGCAGCACCTCCAATGCCTCATCGGCGGCGCTGCCAGACACGGCTCGGCTCGCTTCGCGCGTATGGGTCGCATTGATGATGTCGTTGTAAAAGCCCTTGTAGACCGTCATCGCGGCGGTCGCGGTTTTTACATGGGGAATATTGAGCTCGGAGTCGAGTATTTCGCGCAAATACGCCAAATGACTGTCGAGGTTGTCATAGGCTTTTAGCCAGGTGGCAGCGTTGGCGTCGTCAGAATTCTGGCCGTAGACCAGTCGGGCGATGCGCATGTCCCGCGTCAGCGTTGTGAGTTTCGCGATGTCAGACACGCGCTCACTTCGCTCGCTGAGTGAGGAGATGCCTGTCCACCCCGTGAGGGCGATAAGGACAGTGAATATGATCACCAGGGTGAAGCCGAGTACGAGCTTCGACCTGACGGTCATGTTGATTAATATGTTCTTTAGCATGGCGCCCTCTGAAGTTTTAGGTATTCACATAGGAGAGGGCCACTCCATGCCATTCCTACAGCCTTAAACTTCGGCCTGCCGCAAAAAAACTTTAGGAAAAAATCGTCCTTTCATACACTATCGGCGCAATAGGTTACTTGCTTCGCGGTATCTATTCCGGACGAAAAGTTCAAATTATTTTGCTTGTTTTTTCGTTGTCCGATGGAAGGTCGCCTGAGTCAGAGGCTGGAGATCAATTGCGGTTTAGAGGTCACGGCTGCTGCTTACTACGACCCCGCCCCCCAAGGATTAGGCCATTCAAGGCTGAATAGTTGGCCATAGCGCTATCGATGGATGGGAACAGTTTCAGCCCACTACTAAAGACAGTTGTTCTTTTTATTCAGCGCGGATAATGCCACCCCGCTGGCAACTTTGCACTTCGATATTGGGTGCCGTCATAGTGAAAGATTCAGTGCTTGCGCTGATTACCGCTAATTGACCGTCACTTAAAATTCTTTACCGTTCAGAACCATTGTTTGGTGAACCGATAGAAACCAAACACTCATTCCAGCAGACCGACGGCTTGAACCAACTTCAGCCCCCACTCCACTCGTTCGGGAATGGCTTGAACCAGCTGCTCCCGGTCTCCACCCAGCAGCGCTCTGAGCTGATGGGGCGCGAACACCAAGTCGATGAATTGAAGGGCCAGCGCATCAGGATCCGAGGGTTGGTCCGGGCCCGCCATGATGGCGGAACGCACTCTGGTGAATCCACCTTCCCACCCGATTCGATTCACTTCAGCCGCCAGCAGCGGGGTCCGACTGGAAGTGGCTATCACCAGGCGCATCATGGCCAGGGTATCGGGTTGCAGCGCATGTTCGAGGATGCCATGGCCCACATGCCTCAGGCGGCCTTGGAGCGGGAGCGCGGGAATCGCCTCGGCGGGCACCAGCAAAGTCGCTACGTGGCGCCGCACCACGGCTTCGAACAACGCCTCTTTATTGGCATAGCGCGCATAGAGAGTGGCTTTGCTGGCGCCTGCCGCCCGGGCGATGTCTTCGCATGAAGTGCCCTCGACGCCTTTGGCCAGAAAGCGCTGCAGCGCAGCATCCAGCAATCGACGCTCGGCCTCGCCCGCCTGGCTTTGCCTGGGCCTGCCGCCTTTGGATTTGGTCGTGATCAACGTCATGGCCGGCAACTTACCGACCTCTTGTTTGCGCGTCAACTAAACGGTAACGTTCAGTTAATTCGGCGCAGGCAGCCGGCGCTCTTTACCCCCTTCACACCGACCAGGAAGGCTCTTTGTGGATCACACTACTGCTTCACCGATTGTGGTTGCTGGCGCATCAGGAGACTTGGGCCAACGCCTGGTCCTGGCGCTGGTTGAGCGCGGCGCCCATGTCATCGCACTGGTTCGACCAGGCACTGAACAAACCCGGTTGACTGGTCTACCCAGCAGCGGCGTCACCGTAACGCCCGTTTCCCTGGATGACGCTCGGGGCCTGCGCGGTGCCATTGCCGGCGCGGGTTGCGTGGTGTCCACGCTCAACGGCCTGGAGGAGGTGATCATCAAGCAGCAAGGCAGGCTGTTGGAGGCCGCTGCCGCTGCTGGGGTGCCCAGGTTCATTCCCTCGGATTATTCGCTCGACTACACCCATACCCGCCCCGGGGACAACCGCAACCTGGACCTTCGCCGGCGCTTCGCCACCCAGCTCGATTCAGCCAACATCGCCGTTACCTCAATCCTCAACGGTGGGTTTCTGGAACTGCTCGAAGGCGACGCGCCTATCGTGCTTCCCGGCCGCCGAGTGCTGCATTTCGGCGATGTGCAACAGCTACTGGACTTCACTGCCAAGGACGACGTAGCCGCCTTTACCGCCGATGCCGCGCTTGATCACAACACGCCACGTTTCCTGCGCATTGCCGGCAACAGTGTGTCGCCTGCGCAGATTGCCAACATCCTGACCGAGCTGACCGGGCAGCATTACCGCACCCTGCGCCCCGGGAATATCGGCACGCTGTCCGCCCTTATCTCCGGGGTGCGCGCGCTTACGCCTGCCAGTGAAAAGCCATTCCCCGCCTGGCAAGGCATGCAATACCTGCGAGACATGATGAGTGGGCGCGGCAAGCTGCTCAATCTGGACAACGATCGCTATGGCCAACGTGAATGGGCATCCGTCCGTGACACGTTGGCCCGTACCCATGTGCAAGGGACCAACCCATGACCCACCCTGTCGAGTCCTTTCCCCTTCATATCCCCCAGACACAACTCGACGATCTGGCCCAGCGCCTGGCGCAAACCCGCTGGCCTGACCCAGAAACCGTCTCCGACAACAGCCAGGGGCCCAGGCTTGAGCGTATTCGCGCGCTGGTCGAGCGCTGGCGCAACGGCTATGACTGGCGCGCCACCGAAACCCAACTCAACCAGTGGAACAGCAGCCGGACCGAGATCGACGGCCTTGGCATTCACTTTCTGCACATACGCTCGCCTCACCCTGACGCCCTGCCCTTGCTGATGACCCACGGCTGGCCAGGCTCCATTCTGGAGTTCAGGGCGATGATTGGGCCTCTCACCGACCCGACCGCCCATGGCGGCGAGGCCAGCGACGCGTTTCATCTGGTGATCCCGGCGCTTCCGGGTTTTGGTTTCAGTGATAAGCCACGTTCGCCGGGTTGGGGCGTGGGTAAAACCGCTGCGGCCTGGGCACAATTGATGGACCGCTTGGGATATGGCCAGCGCTGGGCGGCCCAGGGTGGGGATTGGGGGGCGGCCGTGACCAGCGCACTTGGGCACATGCGTCCGCCTGGTCTGATTGGCATTCACCTGAACATGGTCATGTACCAACCCACTGAAGAGGAGATCGCGCAGGCCACTCCTGAAGAGCAGCGCATGTTGGCCGATGCGCAACGCTATGAGCGGGAGCTGTCCGGTTACATGAAGGTGCAAAGCACCCGGCCGCAGTCGATAGGCTTCGCCCTGTCGGATTCGCCCGTTGGCTTGGCGGCGTGGGTTTACGCGCTGTTTCAGGACGCTTCCGACAGCGGCGGAGAGCCCGAGCGGGTCATCGAGCTCGACGCGCTGATCGACGACATCATGCTGTACTGGCTGCCTGATGCGGGACCCAGCTCGGTCCGTTTCTACTGGGAAGGGATGCGCGAAATGCAACAGCAAGGCCCTCCACGCGCCCTACCCATCCCGGCGGGCGTGAGCATGTTCCCGGGCGAGTTGCTTCGCCTGTCACGGCGCTGGGCCCAGGCGCGATTCGACGACTTGCGGTTCTTCGCTGAGGCCGAGCACGGCGGCCACTTTGCTGCGATGGAAAACCCGGCGACGCTCACCGCGCATGTGCGTGAGACCTTCCGTCTGCTGCGTTGAGAGCTTCGCTTTTGGGATTGAGCGGCGGTCGCGGACTGCCGGCATCTGGATGCAACGTGTGTAATAGACGAGCCTTCGCCATGGCGTTGCGCGCAAGCAATGCCGGCCGCTGCAGCATGAGTCAGAGATTCAGGCTTCGCCCGACATTGGCCTGATCTGGTCAGCGCATTCGACATGTAGTAAACGTGTCGGATGCTCTGGCTCGCTGATTGCAGCCCGTCACGATTTCTACGGCGGCGGGTGGATCGGGGAACATTGAGCGCTGAGGGAGCTCACACCTCTTGCCTTTGAACCGTCCTGTTGGTGACCCCCTCTATGGAACACGTACTCCCGGAAGCCTGGCTGAACGCACTGCCGTTGCCCTGGCTCAACACCTTGGTGGCCGCCGCCTTCGCGATTTGCATCGCACTGTTGGGACGCTGGATCGCATTGGTGTTGCTCCGTCGCGTCGCCAAGTCGTTCGTCTTCGCCCAGCAGCTCATTCACCGCGCCGAACCGCCGACCTTGTGGCTGATCCCGCTGCTGGCCCTGCAAACCGTGTGGACGTCTGCGCCTGATGATCTGATGTTGATCAAGGGTGTTCGGCATCTGAACGGCATGCTGGTGGTGGCCGGGTTCACCTGGCTGGCGCTGAGCTGCGTGAAGGCCATTGGCGAAGCGGTGGCGATCCGCAACCCGCTGGACATCGAAGACAACCTGCAAGCCCGCCGGATTCAGACGCAAGTGCGGGTGCTGGTGCGCTGCCTGAATGTGCTGGTTCTGCTGTTCGGCACCGGGCTGATTCTGATGAGCTTCCCGCCGGTGCGTCAGATCGGCACCAGTCTGCTGGCGTCGGCAGGCCTTGCGGGATTGGCCGCCGGTTTCGCCGCCAAGCCGGTGCTGGGTAACTTGATCGCGGGTTTGCAAATCGCGATATCCCAGCCGATTCGCCTGGATGACGTGGTGATCGTTGAGGGCGAGTGGGGTCGCATTGAAGAGATCAGCGGCACGTACGTAGTGCTGAAGATCTGGGATGAGCGGCGGATGGTGATTCCGTTGCAGTACTTCATCGAGAAGCCCTTCCAGAACTGGACGCGCAGCACGTCGAGCCTGATTGGCTCGGTGTTTCTGTGGGTGGATTACGCGTTGCCACTGGAGGAGCTGCGCGAAGAAGCGGAGCGCATCTGCAAGGAAATTCCGCACCTCTGGGATGGCCGCGTCTGCGTATTGCAGGTCACGGACACCACCGACAAAGCGATGCAGTTGCGGGTGTTGTTGAGTTCGGCGGATTCATCGCGCAGTTGGGATGCGCGATGCCACATGCGCGAGCGGCTGATCAGTTTCGTTGCCCGGCAATATCCGCAGTGCCTGCCTCAGCTGCGTGCGGAGATGTCTTCGCGCACCGTTCAGCCGGAACGCGAAGGCCACGAAGCGCCCACGGAAATCGCGCGTCAGCCGCCAGTCTGAAGACAGGTCATAGCAAGCTGCCCGGCCACCTCAGCGGTGGCCAGGCAAGACTTATTGACCGCCGCTGAACATCACAAACTTGCCCATCATCATTGCGGCAAACTGTTGCGCCGGCATCTTCACGCCGTTGAAGTCCACCACGTCGTTGGCGTAGTGCAGGCTGGACACGATGTTGTCGCCATCGACCTTGCCCATTTGCAACATGACCGCCATGCCGCCCACCGAATCCGCTGCGCCCTGCGCCTGCTGCGCGATGGCGGCGGGGTCGGTCAGACCGGCAGACTTGGCGCGCAGTGCGGCCAGATCCTTGATCATCGGCTTGGAGAGCACCAGCTTGGCGTCCAGCTGGGTCAGCAGCTGCTTGAGCAATTCCGCGCCTGGCTGATCGAGTGCCGAAGGATTGGCCAAGTCCATCGACAGGCTGAACTGGCTCTCGCCGCTGGCTGTTTTCAGTGAAAGCTTTTCCAGCTCGATATGCGGCTTGGCACTCAGCAACTTGCTGACTTCAGCCTGCACCAAGGCCTGATCAGCCGGGCTCAAATGTGGCGTGTAGGTTTCACCCACCGCCGCGGCGGCCTGGGCTTGAGGCTGCACTTTCTCCTGATAGATCTTCATCAGTGCCTGGGTTGAGGCGATGTCGAAATTGCCGAACTTCCAGAGCATCTGCATGGCGCCAACGTCATTGCCATTGAAGCTGACGTTGCCGATGTCGTAGGTCACCTGCGCATTCAGGTTGCCTTCCACTTCCTGCAACAGGCTGGTGTTGACGAAGTCCTTGAAATGAATGGCCGGCTGGCCTGCCGCCTGGAACGTGGCCGAGGCGATTTTCGCGTCGGTGTGGCCCAGGTAGAAACCCGATTTGCCTTTTGTGCCACCGGTGTTGAAGGTGAAATCCTTGAGCGTCAGATGCACCGGGCCTTCTTCGGAGGTGGCGGTGACGTCGACGCTGCCCAGCACACCGTTGGCCTCAAGCTTCTGGCCATCGCCCGAGCCGGAGGCATTCACGGTGAAACCGGAAAACTTGAACGCGCCGGTCTGATCGGTGAATTCAAACGGCAGCAAGTCCACCCGGCCCAATGCGGCGCGGTCGTAGCCCATGCTGAAGTGGCCGGTCAGCGGCGGCTGGCCGTTGGTCATGGCAAACCATTTCTCGGAGAAAGCGTTCTTCTCAATCTGCACGTTGCTGGCGGCCATTACCGGCAGCAGTTGCAGCGATTTCACGCGGCTCCACGGCAATGGCCCGTGCTCGATGTTGTCGACAAACAGCAGCTCGACCGGCTTGCCCTCATTGAATTGGGGGTCCTGGATATTCAGCTTGTAGTGCGCGGTGCTGGTGAAGAAGTGACGGTCAAGGGAAAGGAGCTCAACACTCGCCTTGCCTTCATGCCCGACGAACGCGGCTTGAAGCTGCTGATTGCCTTGCTGGATGGCGTCGTTGAGCGCGCCCTCCAGCCGTTTTCCGGTGTACCAGGCGCCAGCGGTAACGAGGACGCCCGCAACCACAATGACGCCTACGGCGATGTTGACTGATTTTTTCATGTGTCGACTCGAAGATGTCCGTTCTTGAAGAGAGGTCTTGCCTTCCTTGACCCCGGAGGGTTTCGGCGCCACACAGAGCGGCCGTGCAGCACCTTGCGCTGCCGAGAGCCCGGCGAGATTAGCACTTGGCGAGGACGTTTTGCAGCCGTTGCGCCTAGCCACGACGTTCGCCGAGGCGTTAGGCTGGACGCCAATTTGCTAAGGGAATCGATGAGATGAGCGACGTGCAAAAGCCCAAGGGTCCGGTCAAGGCGGTGATTTTCGACATGGACGGCCTGCTGCTGGACACCGAAGGCATCTACACCGAAGTGACCGACACCATCGCCAAGTGGCACGGCAGGACGTTCGACTGGGCGGTGAAACAGCACTCCATTGGCCGCGGCTCCCAGGATTTCGCCGAGTACGTGATCAGCGCGCTTGAGCTGCCGATGTCTCCCGAGGAGTTCCTGACCGTTCGCCAGCCGATGCTGGACGAGCGCTTCCCGCACGCCGTGCCGATGCGTGGCGCCGAGGCACTGGTGCGTCACCTTGCCGAGCACAACATCCCCATCGCGGTGGGCACCAGTTCTTCCCTTCACTACTTCCA
Organism: Pseudomonas sp. AK106; assembly: GCF_053903055.1. Classification (NCBI taxonomy): domain Bacteria; kingdom Pseudomonadati; phylum Pseudomonadota; class Gammaproteobacteria; order Pseudomonadales; family Pseudomonadaceae; genus Pseudomonas; species Pseudomonas sp. AK106. The sequence goes on along the minus strand of NZ_CP096426.1, from coordinate 137,328 downwards.
CGTGAAAACGAACAATCACCGCGCCTGGTTTGAGCTGTTTAAAGACGTGGTGACGGCAGATCACGCCGAGGTCACCGCGGCCAAGCCTGCGCCGGATATCTTCCTGGCTGCGGCGCGCCACCTGGGCGTGGACCCGAAGGATTGTCTGGTGTTTGAAGACTCGCCTTTCGGCGTCACCGCTGCCAAGACCGCAGGGATGTATGCCGTGGCGGTGCCTGACTCGCACATGCCGGTCGAGCAATATGCGCACGCCGACCTGATACTGGGCTCGCTGACCGAGTTTCCGCTGGAAGATTGGGGTTTGCCGGGCTTTGCCCGCTGATCACGCTGTAGGCGCAGGACCGCGCTTGCTCGCGATGAGGCCGGCACATCCGCTAGGTCGCAGGCGTTCGAAAGGGCGCCTTCGCGAGCAAGCTCACTCCCACAGGGACGGTGTTTGCTGCGCGCCACCGGGCTTACGTTCGCGGCAATTGCGTGACATTTACGCTACACCCCAACCCTTAAATCCACCCCCAACGCCCGAGCGAACGCCTTGACCAGCGGGCTCCGGGGGGCGTTGTGCCTCAGGATGAGGTTGACGGGCGTTTGTAGAAAGATCAGGTCGCGGCGCAGGGCGCGCAGCTGACCGTCGCGGATCATATTGCGCGCATAGTGTTCGGGAAGAAAGCCGATGAAGCGCCCGGTCAGGATCATCATGGCGACGGCTTCGACCTGGGAGGCGGAGGCGCACTGGCTGTCGGAATTGACGAAGCTCGCCTTGTCGCGATGGATCGCATAGCGGTGATTCACGATGTCGAATGCGCGCAGGCTGTCGATGCTCAGGGCACCGTCGTCCGCCTCGAACAGCGGATGCCCCACTGCGCAATACGCGTGGGAGGTCTCTTCGTACAACTGGAAATAATCAAACTCTTCGCGCCGCTGATACACCGGCACGATGCCAAGACTCACCCGTCCTTCGACCATGGCACGCTCGACTTCATCCAGTTGAGACGCTTGCAGGCGCAGTCTGACTTTGGGCGCTTCATCGCGCATTAGTCTAAGTGCGGCAATGAGCGGCGAACTTTTATCGGTCAGGGTGTTATCAATTACGCCGATACTCAAATCGCCAATCAACTCATTCTGCGCAGAACTAATCCGGTCGCGAAAACTGTCCACAGACGCGAACAATTCGATCGCCGCCTGATAGACCAGCTTGCCCTCTTCAGTGAGATGAAACCCTTCCCGGCCTCGTGTACAGAGGCGCATGCCGATGCGGATTTCAAGGTCCGAAATCTGCTTGCTGATGGCTGCGAGGCCCACATTCAGCTCATTCTGGGCGGCGCTGAAGCCACCCGCCTCGACCACGGCCTGAAACACCCGCAACAGCTTGAAGTCCATTCCGCTGAGAGTAAGAGGCGGGCGTATTCCCGGTTTAGGCGGCACGTTTCCAGAATTGGAAAGTGGAGTTTCCATAATGCTTATTGACCTCGCCTATTGGATTCAACAGGCTCTGACTCACAACAAAAACGTGCCCGGTTGATAATAATGAACACAGAAAAACCCGATTGGCAACCGCGCACGCGGTACTCTGCAACATAGGCAGAAAGCGGATCCAACATTAAATAACCTGACACTTTGATCAGGACTTTCAATTAGTAACTGCCCTCTATCCAGGACGATTCCATGCTGCAGCGGCGGGCCTACGTCGGGGCGGGGAGGCTGGGTAGGGTTGCCCAGATCAGGCAGGCGCGGTCTGCACACAGCTTCGGAGAGACACATGAATCAGAATCAGGCGGAGCAGCTGCAAGCCGAGCGCAGGAAGACCGAAAACGCGTTCGACATCACCCAGTACGAACACGTCCCACGCCGCTATTACGGGCGCATTTTCTTCGCGACCCTCATCATCGTTGCCCTCGCCGGCCTGGCCCGTGCGTTTGCCAACGGGCAGATCGAGTGGGGTTATATCGGCCAGTTCCTCACGTCCGAGGCCATTCTTTGGGGTCTGCTGAACACGATCATCATGTCGATTCTGGCGATGGTCCTCGGGGTGGTGATCGGCGTGATCACGGCCATCATGCGCATGTCGGCGAACCCGATTTTGCGTTACGTCGCGATCACCTACACCTGGCTGTTTCGTGGCACGCCGCTGATTTTGCAGCTGCTGCTGTGGTTTAACCTGGCGCTCATCTTCCCGGTCATCGGCATTCCCGGTGTGTTCGAGATCGATACGGTCAGCCTGATGACACCTTTCGTTGCCGCGCTACTGGGCCTGAGCATCAATCAGGGCGCGTACACCGCCGAGGTCGTGCGCGCAGGCTTGCTGTCTGTAGACACCGGTCAGTACGAAGCCGCCAAATCCATCGGCATGCCGCGCCTGCAGGCGCTGCGTCGGGTGATCCTGCCCCAGGCGATGCGCGTGATCATCCCGCCGGTTGGCAACGAATTCATCAGCATGGTGAAGATGACCAGCCTTGCCAGCGTCATCCAGTATTCCGAATTACTGCACAACGCGCAGAACATCTACTACGCCAACGCCCGGGTCATGGAGCTGCTGATCGTCGCGGGGATCTGGTACCTGGCGGTGGTGACTGTCCTGTCGTTCGGTCAAAGCCGGCTGGAGCTGCGCTTCGCCCGCGGCGCCGGCAAGCGTTCGTAAGTCAGGCCCAGGAGAATCAGCATGAGAAACATCGTCAAAGCCGTCGGCCTGAACAAATACTACGACCAGTTCCACGCCTTAAAAGACGTCAGCATTGAAGTCGAACAAGGCGAAGTCCTGTGCATCATCGGGCCCTCGGGCTCGGGCAAGAGCACCCTGCTGCGGTGCGTCAATCAGCTCGAAAAAATCGACAAGGGCGGTTTGTGGGTCGATGGCGAACTGGTGGGCTACCGCATCGTCGGCAATAAACTGCACGAACTGACGGACGCTCAGATCGCCCGTCAGCGTTTGAGCACCGGCATGGTGTTTCAGCGCTTCAATCTCTTCCCGCACATGACCGCGTTGCAGAACGTGATCGAAGGCCCGATCCAGGTGCTCAAGCGCTCGCCCAAAGAAGCCAATGAAGAAGCCACCGAGCTACTGGCCCGCGTCGGTCTGGCGGACAAGCGCCATTCCTATCCCGTGGAGCTCTCCGGCGGCCAGCAACAGCGTGTCGCGATCGCGCGCGCATTGGCGATGCGGCCCAAGCTGATGCTGTTCGACGAACCCACTTCCGCCCTCGATCCGGAGTTGGTGGGCGAAGTGTTGTCGGTCATGCGTGACCTGGCGCACAGCGGCATGACCATGATCGTCGTGACACACGAACTCGGCTTTGCCCGCGAAGTTTCCAACCGGATGGTGTTCATGGACGGCGGCCAGATTGTGGAGGCCGGCACCCCGGAAGACATTCTAATAAGCCCACAAAATCCAAGAACCCAAAGCTTCATTTCTGCCGTTCGCACTTAAACCAGAACAAACGAGAACGACCATGAAAAAGATCCTCATCCCCAGTTTGCTCGCCGGCCTGATGGCGTCCGCGTCAGTGTTCGCCGCGCTGCCCGCCAGCCTCAAGGAAAAGGGCGAAATCACCGCCGCCATCGTGCCGAATTACCCGCCGATGGATTTCAAAGACACCAGCACCAACACGCTGACCGGCCTGGACGTGGATCTCGGCAACGCCCTGGCCGAGCGCCTTGGCGTCAAGATCAAATGGCAGGAGACCGCTTTCGAGCAGATGGTCAGCGGCTTGGTCACCAGGCGCTTCGATATCATTCTGTCGGGCATGACCGACACGGCCGAGCGGCAGAAGTCGGTGACGTTCATCGACTATTTCGCCAGCGGGCCGCAGCTGTACACGCTGACCAAAAACGCTGATCTGAATGAGCCCGCCGATCTGTGCGGCAAAAAAGTCGGCACCAGCCGCCGCACCACCTGGCCTGCGGAAATCGCGGGGTGGAGCAAGGAAAACTGCGAAGCGAAAGGCAAGCCGGCGATCATCGTCAGTGGCTCCGAAGGCTCGGCCGATGCACGCGCGCAACTGCGTCAGGGCCGGCTCGACGCCGCGATGCAGGGCAGCGAAACCATTCCTTACCTGATGTCCCAGGAGAAGGACACGTACAAGCCCCTTGGCCTGGCGATCTCGAAACAGTTCACCGGCCTGGGCGTCAGCAAGTCCAACCCTGAACTGGCGGCGGCCATCTCTGAAGCGATGCAGGCCATGGTCGACGACGGCACCTATGGCAAGATTTTGAAAAAATGGGAGCTGGAACAGGGCGCGGTGACCAAGGTCGGGATGAATCAGGGTAAGTAACAGGCGATCAAGCCAGCCCCGTCAGGGATGACTCGTCGTCTAGAATGCGGCGCTGTCGGGCAGCGTTTGTGGGAGCACCAACCCGGTCGCTCCCACAATGGATCTGCTCCGAGGCTTGAACAAGGACGGAAAAACAACAGTGGCCACCTACTCCCTCGTCATCCGCCGCTTGATGGTCTGCTCGTTGACTATCGTCATGAGCCGGGCGATGACCAGCCCGCTGCTGACGCTGTTCCTGAGCACAAGGCTGGGGCTCAATCAGCAAGACGTCGGGTTGCTGATGGGCATCGCGGTGTTCATCGCCACGCTGCTGGGCCTGTACGGTGGCTACATCATCGACCGGCTGGAAAAGCGCAAGTTGCTGATCCTGGCGATGCTGTCCAGTGCCGTCGGCTTCGCCCTGCTGACCTTCGCCCACAACGTCTATCTGACGACCCTCACGCTGGTGATCACTGAGACGGCCTCGGCGCTGTTCCTGATCGGCTCCAAAGCAATCATCAGCGAAAACCTGCCCATCGGGCAGCGTGCGAGGGTTTTCTCGCTGCGCTATACCCTCACCAACATTGGCTACGCCACCGGCCCGATGCTCGGCGTGGTCATTGCCGGGCACCTGCCACTGGCACCGTTTTTCATCGCCAGTGCGATCGCGTTCTGCAGTCTTTTCCTGATGCTCGGCATACCGCGCACAGTCGCGGATACCGAGCACCCACCGCGCAGCTTTCTCGACACCCTGGTCACGCTGAAAAACGACCGCACGCTGATTCTGTTCACGGGCGGCAGCTTGCTCAGCACCATCGTGCATGGCCGGTATACGTTGTACCTGTCGCAGTTTCTGCTGGTCACGCACACGGCGGAACAGGCGCTGAAAATCCTGTCAGCCGTATTGGCGTGCAACGCGTTAACGGTCATTTTGATGCAGTACCAGATCGGCCGCTTTCTCAAACGCGAGCAGTTGCCGTACTGGATTTGCCTTGGCACCGCATTGTTTGCGATCGGCCTTGTCGGCTTCAGCTTTGCCGAAACAACCCTGGCCTGGTGCGCCGCAATGTTCGTTTTTACGTTGGGCGAGATGATCATCTATCCCGCCGAATACCTGTTCGTCGACACCATCGCACCGGATCACCTTCGCGGCAGTTACTTGGGGGCGCAGAATCTGGCGGCCTTCGGCGGAGCGTTGAGCCCGGTGATCTGCGGCTACTTATTGATCAACAGCCCCGCGCCGACCATGTTTTATGTCCTGGCGTGCCTGACCGCCATGGGCGGCACACTGTGCTTCCTGGCCGGGCGCCACGGGAAGCTCACTCACGCTGACCTCTCCCTCTGACGCCGTGCTCGGCCACCTGCGGCTCGTCAATTTGTCACTTTTCAAAACCCGCCCAAACAGGTGAGTATGTCCGGCCTAGAGCTTTCGGTCTGATCGGTCTTTACGAGACCCCTTGCAAGCCTGTTCCAGACTGTCCTGATTTCCACTTCCCTGACGAAAAGGATATCGAGCAATGAAATACCGCACCCTTGGCCAATCCGGCCTCCAGGTTTCAACGCTGACACTGGGCTCCATGATGTTCGGCGTGCAGACCGGCACCGAAGAATCCCTGCGCATCATCGACAAGGCCTGGGATGAAGGCGTCAACTTCATCGACACGGCCAACGTCTACAACGCCGGCCGGTCTGAGGAGATCGTCGGCGAAGCCATTGCCAAGCGGCGCAGCGAGTGGGTCCTCGCCACCAAGGTCGGCAGCAGCTCGGGCAATACTGCACCGAACGCCAGCGGCCTGAATCGCAAGCACATCTTCAATGAAATCGAATCCAGCCTGCGTCGTCTCGACACCGATTACATCGATATCCATTACCTGCACAAGGAAGACCACAACACGCCACTCGAAGTGACCGTGTCGGCCATTGGCGATCTGATTCGCCAGGGCAAGATCCGGTACTGGGGCGTGTCGAACTTCCGCGGCTGGCGTATCGCGGAGGTGGTGAATGTGGCTCAGCGTCTGGGCGTCGACACACCGGTAATCAGCCAGCCGCTGTATAACATCGTCAACCGTCAGGCCGAGCTGGAGCAGATCACTGCGGCGAAGTTCTATGGTTTGGGCGTCGTGCCCTACAGCCCGCTGGCACGCGGCGTGTTGAGTGGCAAGTACGCCCCTGATGTAACGCCAGACAGCAGCACCCGCGCCGGCCGTCAGGACAAGCGCATCCTGGAAACCGAATGGCGCACCGAGTCCTTGCACATCGCCCAGAAACTGCAGGTGTACACCCAGGCCAAAGGCGTAGGGCTGGTGGAATTCGCCATTGCCTGGGTGCTGAACAATCAGGCTGTGACCTCTGCCATTGTCGGGCCACGTACCGAGGACCAATGGGACAGCTACACCAAGGCGCTCAGCGTGAACATCACGGCCGAAGACGAAGCGTTTATCGACTCCCTCGTCACACCCGGGCATGCGTCCACGCCGGGTTTCAATGACGTGCAGCATTTCGTGACGGGCCGCTATATCTGACGCCGTTCGGCCGTGAAGCCAGCCTCGCGTGCCGCAAAGACTTGCGTCACCGAGGTCGGGCAGCCCGTTCCCAATCCCCGATTGATGGCAATACCTCTACGCTTAATCCCTTGTAGAATGCCGCGCCGAGACAGCCCGCTAAACTTGTAGCAAAGTTTGACAAGGCCGGCAGCGGTCTCTAGTGTTTCATTGGATCCAATAACTGTTCAGCTGAAGAAGATCAAGCATGCGCAGGACTGAGAAAGAGCAATTTCTGCGGGAAACCCTGGGTGATGAGCAGCCGCCTGCACATCTGGCGCGTGCCGTCATCGAAGAAAAACTGCGCAGCGCCATTCTTGAAGGACGCCTCCCGGCAGGCATCGCCCTGCGCCAGCAAGAGCTGGCGACACTTTTCGGTGTCAGCCGCATGCCCGTGCGCGAGGCGCTGCGTCAGCTGGAAGCTCAATCGTTGCTGCGTGTCGAAACCCACAAAGGTGCGGTCGTTGCCCCGTTGATCAACGAGGATGCTACCGATGCCTATGCGTTGCGCATCCTGCTGGAGTCCGAGGCCCTGCGCCAGTCGATCCCGCTGCTGACCGATGAAGACATCAGCATGGCGCGTGGGTACATCGAACAGTTGGAGGTCGAAACCGATTACAGCATCATGGGCACGCTCAACCGCCAGTTCCACATGGCGCTGTATTCCAAGGCGCACAACACACGCCTGCTCAAACTGGTCGAGGACGGCTTGAACGAGGAAGAGCGCTTCTTGCGTTTCAATCTTAAGCAAATGAACCTGGGCAAGGTGTCCCAGCGCGACCACTACGAATTGCTGGAAAAGGCCGGCGCCGGTGATGTGGACGCCACCGTCGAGGCGCTGACTCACCACTTGAATCGTGGTGTTGAAGCCATCAATGCCTACTTGAGCGCCCGTAAGGCGGAAGAGGCAAAACCTGCGGCGGCCTCACGAAAACGTGCCGTCACCCAGTGACATTCGCTGTTTTTTCAACCTTGACCTTGCTCGCCACTGGCTAATCGGCCGATAAGCACAAGGGATCAACGAACGCCGTTCATGACGGGGTATGCGCCGAAGGACCCGGCTCCACGGTTATGACGCCTCTATCAAGGCTCGGGGAAGCTGAGTGCAAGCCGAAAAGAACAAATGGCTGATGGTTGTCAATTCTGGACAACCCGTCAGAACACGCCTGATTTGCTTTCCTCACGTAGGTGGCGATCCGGAGCATTTTCGTGACTGGTCCGAAGGCCTTGGGGATCACATCGAACTGGTAACGCTGCGCCTGCCCGGCCACGGCAGCCGGCTCAAGGAAACGCCCTACGATCAGTGGGCGCCCTTGCTGCAAGACACCTTCCTCGCGTTGCAGCCCTATCTGAGCGAACCTCACGCATTTTATGGCCACAGCTTTGGCGGTCGTGTCGCTTATGAAATGGCCAGGCTGGCGCAGCATCATTACCCGAATCTGACGCGTCACCTGTTCATTTCCGGCTGCCGCAGCCCTGACAGCCGACAACCCTGGCCGTTTTTGCACACGCTGCCGCAGGACGATTTCATTCAAGCGCTGATCAGGCTGGGCGTGCTCCCGAACACGTTCGACCAGGATAAGAAACGCCTGAAGCTGCTGGAGGCTGTCGTGCGCAGCGACGTGAAGCTGTCTGAAATCTGGTCGCACCGCGCAGACGAGGGCCTGGACATTCCGTTGACCGGTCTGTACGGCAGCGATGATCCGGTCGCCACAGCCGCCAGCATGATGAAGTGGCGGGAGTTCACACGTCGCGAGTTCGAACTGATCGAAGTGCGCGGCACTCATGACTTCCTCAGCTCGCAACGCGACCGCCTGCTGCACATCATCAACACGCACCTCGGCTTGCTGGGCGGCTGAACGGAAACCGCCGCCCACTCCTTCTGCATCGACTCCTTACCCCCTCCCCCCTGAAGCCTCCTACGACTAAAAGCCGGCCCTCCCACGCTCGGGCCGCGGCTTATGCACCTATCGTGAAACTTGGTCGTCGTTGACGCGGTGTACCGGTGTGTTCAGGCAAACTCGAACGACGAATCGGTCTGCAGCCGATTCAGGGAAAGCAGTTCTCATGGAGCGGCAAAAGGAGCATTGCCCCGGGCGGAGACATTGAAGTGAAACCCTGAATGTCGCCCAAACCGAAAATTCTCAAAAACTGTATTAACCCGATTAAGCGCAACGCTGAACGAGGTATTCGTTCATTCATTTCAATTCTGGCCTTAATGGGCCGGAAGGGTTGCGCTCGCCCCAATAAAATTTCACTCAGAAGTTTTATTGCCATCTCTCACGCCCGATTTATATAGGCTGTTAATTATATTAAAAAGTATTTGCGGAACCCTTTGAAACTGTTCTAACGTTTTCTGGCCGCCAACGTTTAAGGGCTATTCCCCCACACACGTTGGGCAGCGAGGGCATAGGCCAAGTGCGCATGCCCGATTCCAGCCTGCACGATTGTTGATCACACACGAAATAAGGTTTGCGGCCTTTTATTGCCCGAGATTAACGGGAGTCATGTTATCCGTTGTTTGCACGGCAACTTAAGACGACCACCCGTTGTGGCAATTAGAAGAAATGCTGACACACTTAATCTACCAAGGACGTAAAAATGGACAGTCTCAAACAGCAACTTATTGCAAAAAAATCAGCACTTAGCGCGCACCCTGTTTTTTCCGAAATTAATTCACTGCACGTCCTGCAGCGCTTCATGGAGGTGCATGTGTTCGCGGTCTGGGACTTCATGTCACTCACCAAACGGCTGCAACAGGAGCTGACGTGCACCCGGCTGCCCTGGCTGCCACCGCGAGACCCGAAGGCAGCGCGGCTCATCAATGAAATCGTGTTGGGTGAGGAGTCCGACGACCGGCCGGGACGCCACGATCATTACAGCCACTTCGAACTGTATCTGGATGCCATGCGAGAAGTCGGCGCCAGTACGGCCCGCATCGAGCATTTCGTCGAACTGTTGCACGAAGGCATTCACTACAACACCGCGCTCGACAGCGTCGGCGCAGGCCGAGCGGCCACGCACTTCGTCCGCGACACGCTCGACATTGCTTTGAATGCACCGGCGCATTGCGTAGCGGCCGCGTTTCTGCATGGGCGCGAGAGTGTTATCCCGCAGATGTTTCAGCGAATTCTCGACGACTGGGGCATCACGGCCGACAAGGCACCGACCTTTAGCTACTACCTGGAACGCCACATCGAGGTGGACTCCGAAGACCACGGCCCGGCGGCGGAATCATTGCTGGCCAGGCTAGTCGCCGGCAATGAACAGCACCAGCGCGAGGTGTACGCCGCTGCCATTGCCGCCGTTGATAGCCGCATGGCGCTTTGGGACGCCCTGCAACACACCCTGCGTGAGACGGCGCGGGAAGTCAGCGCGTGAGCCCCTCCCGCCTCCGCAACCCAGAAGCCCTCCACACAAGGACGCCATCATGAAAGCCGAAGACTACATGTCATTCGTCGATGCCTGGGAAGGCCGCGCGACGATTCGGACACGCCCGCGCCGCATCGTCGAAAACGACGAAAAACTGATCTACCCGCTCAGCCGCCAGCCATTGGTGCTCAGCGAGACGTTCACCCGTGAATGCGCCCATCTGCGCGATCTGGCGCTGGTGCAGAGCCTGTACAAGTTCATCAACGACGTGGTGATTTTCGAGACTGAAATCGTCGACAAGACCGCGCGAAGCATCGCCAAAGACAACTTCGCAATCCGCTTTCCCTTCGCTTGCCGCTACGACGCCATGACCGTGGTTGTCGATGAGGATTACCACGCACTGGTGGCGATGGACTTCATGCAGCAAACCATCGCACTCACTGGCATCCAGCCAATCCCGTTGCCACAGGAAATCGAACTCAGCAGGGCCATCCCCGCTGCTCTGGCATTGGCGCCAGGCCACTTGCGCAGCGCAGTCGAGCTGATCTGCGTGGCGATTGCCGAGAACACCGTGACCAACGACGTGGCGGCGTTCGCCAAAGACGACACGGTGAAGCAATCCGTCAAAGGCCTCATGGCGGACCACCTGCTCGATGAAGGACGGCACTCCGGTTTCTGGTCGCGCCTCGTCAGGATCTACTGGCACACAGCGCCCGAGCAGGACAAGCAGCTTATCGCGCAGATCCTGCCTGTGTTCATTGCTCAGTATTTGACCAATGACATCCAGAAGTCTTTCGACTTCGTGCTGATCGACAGCTTGCCGGTCGCAGAGCCGATCAAACAGGCGCTGAAGGAAGAAACGCAGGCGATGTGCTTTCCGATCAATCGCCACCATCCGTTGGTGGGCAACATCATGCGTTTCTTTACCTCCAGCTCGATGCTCGATTCCCCCTGCGTCCAGCATGCCCTTGCCGACTATCTACCGGTCGGAGGCTCGCAATGAAGCGCCTGGAGATTGTGCTCATCGGTCATAGCCAGACAATGAGTGAGCTGAGTGCAGAACTGAATGCCCACGGGCATCTGATTCACCACCTGCGCGACGAGGCAACGCTGAAGCTGAGCGCACCGCAGAACGCGTCGATCCTCATCGACGACGGTACGCTGGACCTGCCCCGCGCAGAGCTGGGCGTGTTCGAGACAGCCGTTCATCTCGGCCTCCGGGTAGGACTGACACCGGTGAGCGAGCGGGCGCTGCCTGAGCTGGAAATAGTGTGCTGGCTCGGGACGGCTACGGCTCAGCGCTTGATCGCGCGCCATACCGTGGCTGCCACGCTTTCCGGCAACGGACGCGTCTTGCGGGACGCGGCGGTCGCAACGCTGGTGGACAACGTTGCCATGCTGATCAGCCGGTTCTCGCGCGATACCGAGTACTTTGCACGCGCCGAGCGCGTCGACCCGCCGCACAGTGGACGCCAGGAAAGCCTGCTGCAACTGGACCGGTTGGCCTTCGAGCACTGTTCCAACTTTACCGCGGCGCCGGAATTGCTGCGCGTTGCCGAGCAGACGCTGATCGCACGACTGGACCGGAGCTTCAGCCAATTCGCCGGACGCATTGCGCTGAGTATCGACGGCGAGCGCATCAGCTATGACCAACTGCGGGCACACAGCGTCGCGATCCAGTCGCAGATACAGGCCATGCGGCCGCACGCATCAGCTGAACCGGTGGTGATTGGCATTTGTATGCCGAAGTCTGCGGCGCTGTTCGCCGGGATCCTCGCCATTCTGGGCAACGGGGCGGTGTATCTACCATTGGACCCCAGCCAGCCTCTGCAGCGTCAGCAGTACATCCTCGAAAACGCACATGCCGTATTACTGCTGCACAATGGCAGCCACCCGCTGGCGGGCGTTGTTGTGCCGGGGCTGGATATCAGCTGCATCGAGATCGTGCCGACGGCGCAGTCGCTGATGCGCTATTGCCCTGAGACCGACGCGCCATGCATGGCGCTGTACACCTCGGGTACGACCGGACACCCGAAAGGCGTAATGCTCAGCCAGCGCAACCTGAGCCACTTCACGGCCTGGTACGCAGACTATGTCGAGCTCTCCGAGCACAGCCGGGTACTGCAGTTCTCAACACTGAGTTTCGATTCCTCGGTCATCGACATCTTCCCGACGCTGCTCAGCGGCGCTGAACTGATCGTGGCGAGCGATGACCAGCGTCGTGATCCGCTGCAACTGTTCGAGCTGCTGGATCAGAATCTCAGCCACGCGTTTCTGCCGCCTGCCTTGTTGAGCATCCTGCCGATTGACCGACCGCTGAAGCTCAAGCACTTGTGCACCGGCGGTGATGTCTGCGAGCCCTACGTGATTGAACGCCTGGCAGCGCAATGTCACTTCCATAACCTGTACGGCCCCACTGAGGCCACCGTGCTGATCACTGCCGGCCAGTTTCAACTCGGCGGCAGCAACCGCAACCTGGGTCGCCCGATTGCTAACAGCCAGGTCCTGATTCTGGACGAGGACATGCAGCCTGTCGCGGACCAGACGCCCGGCGAGCTCTACATCGTCGGTCCGGGCGTGTGCCTGGGTTACATCAACAACCCTGAGCTCACCGATGACCGCTATGTGCATGTCACTCTGGGTGATGGCCAAAGTATTCGGGCTTACCGAACCGGGGACATCGGCAAATGGACGAGCGAAGGCATCGAGCTGTCCGGGCGACGTGACAACCAAGTGAAGATCCGTGGATTCAGGGTCGAGCCTGAGGAGATCGAGCACTGCCTGCGCGACAGCCAGCTGTACCGCCAAGTCGCGGTAGTGATTGACGACCAGCGACGCATCCTGGCTTTTCTCGCGCAACCGCACGGCGCAGAACCGGACGCCGCTCGGCGTTTGCTCAAGGACCATGTCGCCGCTATGTTGCCCGACTATATGCGGCCGACCGCCTACACGGAGTTGGCGAGCATGCCGTTTGCCAGCAACGGGAAGGTTGATCGCAAGGCACTGTTGCAGTTGCCCGTGAACATGCTTGAGCAAGCGCCGCGTCGTTTACCCGATAGCGAAAGCGAGAGGCTGCTCCTGACCTTGTGGGCGGACCTGCTGGAACTTCCGCCCGGCGAAATCTCGACCGACGAGAGCTTCTTCAATTTGGGTGGCCACTCGATTCTGTTGTCGCAGATGCTGCTGGGTATCCGCGAACGGTTCGGCCGCAGCATCCCTATCAATCGCTTCATCGAGGCGCCAACGCTGGCCAATCTGGCGTCACTGCTCGACAGCGACGGCACCACATCATGGACCGTCAGCCCGCAAGCGTTCCTGGATGGTTCGGCGCCCTTCGAGCTGCCCGTACTGCCGGTGGAGCGCATGGGCGACGTGCACAAAGTCATCGTCACCGGCGCCAACGGATTTCTCGGTGTTCACATCGTCGAAGCGCTGTTGGCGTGGGGCGCAACCGAGGTTGCCTGTCTGGTGCGTGAAAACGCAGGGATGACCGCGCAGGATCGCTTTATTCAGGCACTGCGCGAAAACCGTCTTGAGCATCTGGATCTGGCGCGAGTACGGGTCTATGCCGCCGACGTCACACGGCCACAGCTTGGATTGAGCAACGAGGTGTACGAGCGCCTTGATCGCGAGTTTGGCGCGCTGGTGCATAACGCCGCCAACGTCAACCATGTCCAGGATTACGAGACCCTGGCCAAAGATAACGTCGAGCCCATCTTCGAATGCCTGAAGCTGTGCGAAGGGCGCAGCAAGAAGGTGTTCAACTTCGTATCGACGCTGTCTGCCTCAAGCGCCGTCGGGGCTGACGGTCGCGTCCTCGAAGCGCCTGCTGCCGAGACACCGCCCATCTATATCAAGAACGGCTACAACCTGTCCAAGTGGGTCGCCGAGCGCATCCTGCAGCAAGCCAGGGAGCGAGGCGCGTGGGTAAACATCTACCGGCCCGGCAATATCGCGTTCAATAGCACGACGGGGGTCTGCCAGCCGCACAAAAACCGCTTGATGCTGATGCTCAAGGGTTCGATGCAACTGGGCCAGGTCCCGGACTTCTCCATGACCTTCGATTTGATGCCTGTCGACTTCCTCGCCCGATTCATCGGCTTCCACGCCAGTCGTTACCAGCCATCTCATGCAGTCTTCAACCTCCATAACCCGGAGCCATTGAGCTGGAGCAATTACGTCAGCGCGTTCCGTGAAGCGGGCAGTGATTTCGAAATGGTCAGCGTCAGTGAATGGCAAACCCAGCTGAAACGTGTGAACAGCGAGAACGCTTTATTCGGCGTGCTCGGTTTTTATCTCGACGGGTTGGAGGAAGACATCGGAGACATATCAATGATCGCGTATCAGAACGCCCATGCGGGTGTTCAACGGATGGGCGAATGCTACCCCTCAAAAACCCCGGCGCTGCTTCGCAAGGGCTGCGATTACCTGAAAGAGATTGCTTTCATCTGATACACCCCAACGCAACATCCCCTTTAGTTATGGAGAACAACATGAACGCTATTCAGCCGCTCAACACCCTTGGCTCCCTGTCGCCCGATACGCTGATTACCAATCCTGGCGGGGAACCGGTGGTGTCTGCTATCTCGATAAATGCACCGGCGCGTAAGGTCTGGAAGGTCGTGGGCGATTTCGGTGGTTTCACTCAATTCATTCCGGAGCTTGCGAGCATCGAAGTGATTGGTAACGGTCCTGGCTCAGTCCGTTACAAGAAATTCAAGGAAGGTGGTCTGGTGGTTATCGAACAACTCAATTCGTACGACGATGACGCAATGGCTATGACATGGACAACCATCTACAACAACCTAGGCGTCAGCAAGCTCTGGGCCTCAATGACGGTTGTCCCCAAGGACGGTGTCAGCTGCGTTGCTACTTGGGCGATCATTGCCGAGCCTGTGGACAACGGCTCGACGAGCATTGAGGGCTTCAGAGAGTTTTTGCAGGGCTTTGCTGATGGTGCGATGAAGAACGTGCCGAGAGCCGTGATGCCCTCATAGCAGAAGCCTGCGGAGCTTCAGTGCCGGTGGCCTAAACGACAAAACCCCAGTCTCCGTAAGCAGACTGGGGTGTCGGAATTCAATCTTGACGATGACCTACTCTCACATGGGGAAACCCCACACTACCATCGGCGATGCACCGTTTCACTGCTGAGTTCGGGATGGGATCAGGTGGTTCCAGCACTCTATGGTCGTCAAGAAGTTCTGTAGCCGACCCGTTACTGACGTAACGTTCCAGCGAAAATGTATGACCTTCACTTAAAACAAAACCCCATCTGCTTTCGCAAATGGGGTTCTGGAATTTAATCTTGACGATGACCTACTCTCACATGGGGAAACCCCACACTACCATCGGCGATGCATCGTTTCACTGCTGAGTTCGGGATGGGATCAGGTGGTTCCAACGCTCTATGGTCGTCAAGAAATTCGGGTACTGACTCGTTCTCTCGAACGCTTCAGCAAATCGGGTATGTGATCAAGGTACCGCTTGTGTGTACGCAAACTTTCGTCTTCATGCGTCTTCACACACCGTAATCTGCTGTCTTTGTGCAGATTGCTTGGGTGTTATATGGTCAAGCCTCACGGGCAATTAGTATTGGTTAGCTCAACGCCTCACAGCGCTTACACACCCAACCTATCAACGTCGTAGTCTTCGACGGCCCTTCAGGGAACTCAAGGTTCCAGTGAGATCTCATCTTGAGGCAAGTTTCCCGCTTAGATGCTTTCAGCGGTTATCTTTTCCGAACATAGCTACCCGGCAATGCCACTGGCGTGACAACCGGAACACCAGAGGTTCGTCCACTCCGGTCCTCTCGTACTAGGAGCAGCCCCTCTCAAATCTCAAACGTCCACGGCAGATAGGGACCGAACTGTCTCACGACGTTCTAAACCCAGCTCGCGTACCACTTTAAATGGCGAACAGCCATACCCTTGGGACCGGCTTCAGCCCCAGGATGTGATGAGCCGACATCGAGGTGCCAAACACCGCCGTCGATATGAACTCTTGGGCGGTATCAGCCTGTTATCCCCGGAGTACCTTTTATCCGTTGAGCGATGGCCCTTCCATACAGAACCACCGGATCACTAAGACCTACTTTCGTACCTGCTCGACGTGTCTGTCTCGCAGTCAAGCGCGCTTTTGCCTTTATACTCTACGACCGATTTCCGACCGGTCTGAGCGCACCTTCGTACTCCTCCGTTACTCTTTAGGAGGAGACCGCCCCAGTCAAACTACCCACCATACACTGTCCTCGATCCGGATAACGGACCTGAGTTAGAACCTCAAAGTTGCCAGGGTGGTATTTCAAGGTTGGCTCCACGCAGACTGGCGTCCACGCTTCAAAGCCTCCCACCTATCCTACACAAGCAAATTCAAAGTCCAGTGCAAAGCTATAGTAAAGGTTCACGGGGTCTTTCCGTCTAGCCGCGGATACACTGCATCTTCACAGCGATTTCAATTTCACTGAGTCTCGGGTGGAGACAGCGCCGCCATCGTTACGCCATTCGTGCAGGTCGGAACTTACCCGACAAGGAATTTCGCTACCTTAGGACCGTTATAGTTACGGCCGCCGTTTACCGGGGCTTCGATCAAGAGCTTCGCGTTAGCTAACCCCATCAATTAACCTTCCGGCACCGGGCAGGCGTCACACCCTATACGTCCACTTTCGTGTTTGCAGAGTGCTGTGTTTTTAATAAACAGTCGCAGCGGCCTGGTATCTTCGACCGGCATGAGCTTACGGAGCAAGTCCTTCACCCTCACCGGCGCACCTTCTCCCGAAGTTACGGTGCCATTTTGCCTAGTTCCTTCACCCGAGTTCTCTCAAGCGCCTTGGTATTCTCTACCCAACCACCTGTGTCGGTTTGGGGTACGGTTCCTGGTTACCTGAAGCTTAGAAGCTTTTCTTGGAAGCATGGCATCAACCACTTCGTGTTCTAAAGAACACTCGTCATCAGCTCTCGGCCTTGAAACCCCGGATTTACCTAAGATTTCAGCCTACCACCTTAAACCTGGACAACCAACGCCAGGCTGGCCTAGCCTTCTCCGTCCCTCCATCGCAATAACCAGAAGTACAGGAATATTAACCTGTTTTCCATCGACTACGCTTTTCAGCCTCGCCTTAGGGACCGACTAACCCTGCGTCGATTAACGTTGCGCAGGAAACCTTGGTCTTTCGG
>NZ_CP096426.1:0-115000 GCF_053903055.1 Pseudomonas sp. AK106 | reverse complement strand
GTGACGGACTGTTTGTTACGGTTGGCAGACAGGTAGTAGGCAGCTTCGGACGTGTTTTCTCCGCGCGGATCCTTCAGAAAGGGCGGTCCCCAGGCGCGCGTGTCGTCGCCATTGCCCGGGCGCTCGACCTTGATCACCTCCGCACCCAGGTCAGCAAGAATCTGTCCTGCCCACGGGCCGGCGAGCACCCTAGACAAGTCCAGCACACGCAAATGCGATAAAGCGCCCATTGCAGGCTCCTTAATAGAAGGCCTGGATGCCGGTCTGCGCGCGCCCCAGGATGAGCGCATGGACATCATGAGTACCTTCGTAGGTATTGACCACTTCCAGGTTGACCAGATGCCTGGCGATACCGAACTCATCAGAAATGCCGTTGCCGCCCAGCATGTCACGGGCCATACGCGCGATGTCCAGCGACTTGCCGCAGGAGTTGCGTTTCATGATGGAGGTGATTTCCACGGCTGCGGTGCCCTCGTCCTTCATCCGGCCAAGACGCAGGCAGCCTTGAAGCGCCAACGTGATCTCGGTCTGCATGTCTGCGAGCTTTTTCTGAATCAGCTGATTAGCTGCGAGCGGACGGCCGAACTGTTGGCGGTCCAGCGTGTATTGACGCGCGGTGTGCCAGCAAAACTCGGCAGCCCCCAAGGCGCCCCAAGAGATGCCGTAGCGGGCGGAGTTCAGGCACGTGAAAGGCCCTTTTAGACCACGGACGTCCGGGAAGATGTTCTCTTCCGGCACGAACACGTTGTCCATCACGATCTCGCCGGTGATCGAAGCGCGAAGGCCGACTTTGCCGTGAATCGCTGGAGCAGTCAGGCCTTGCCAGCCTTTTTCCAATACGAAGCCGCGGATGTCCCCAGCGTCATCTTTGCCCCAGACAACGAACACGTCGGCGATCGGGCTATTGGTGATCCACATTTTGCTACCGGTCAGTCGATAGCCGCCTTCGACGGTCCGCGCGCGGGTGATCATCGCGCCCGGATCCGAACCATGATTGGGTTCGGTGAGGCCGAAGCAACCGATCCATTCACCGGAGGCGAGTTTTGGCAGGTACTTCTGTTTTTGCGCTTCAGTGCCGAATTCGTTGATAGGCACCATGACCAGGGAGGACTGCACGCTCATCATCGAGCGGTAGCCGGAATCAACGCGCTCGACCTCGCGAGCGATCAAGCCGTAACACACGTAGTTCAGACCGCTACCGCCGTACTGCTCCGGGATCGTGGCTCCGAGAAGACCTATCTCACCCATCTCGCGGAAGATCGCTGGATCTGTCTTTTCATGCCGGAAGGCCTCAAGCACACGCGGCGCCAGTTTGTCGCTGGCGAACTGCTCGGCGCTGTCGCGGACCATGCGCTCTTCTTCGGTGAGTTGCTGGTCCAGCAACAGGGGATCGATCCAACTGAAACTTGCCTTGCCGCTCATGATTCTCTCCTCACCCAATGCGCTTCCGGACCTGCCGGAAAAGTAATGGAGCGAGCCTAGGCCTGAACCCTTCAAAGGAGCAAACGACGATTTCGCATCATCTTGTGCTAATTTCTCACTCCGAAGCACACCAATTAGCAGTCTGTCCGCCCTTCCGTGTGAGGCAAAGGTACATGCGCCGTAAAATCCCTAGCACCGCTGCGTTGGTAAGCTTCGAGGCAGCGGCGCGGCACGAAAGCTTCACCAAGGCGGCCGAAGAGCTTTCGCTGACCCAGAGCGCGATCTGCCGACAGATCGCCAGCCTGGAAGAGTTCTTGAATGTCGGCCTGTTCCGGCGCTCGCGACGGGGCGTAAAGCTCACAGAGGCAGGCCTTTCCTACAGCCGACGCATTGCGACGCAACTCGATGCCGTTGAACGCGACACCCTGTCAGTGATGGGTCATCAGGGCGTCAATGTGATCGAACTCGCGGTGGTACCCACATTCGGCACGCAGTGGCTGCTGCCGCGCCTGAAGGATTTTCAGAAGAAACACCCTGACGTCACTATTAACCTGACCAACCGCACGCGCCCCTTTTTGTTCGCGGACACCGAATTCGACGCGGCGATCTATTTTGGGGATGCTGACTGGTCCGGTACCGAATCCCACAGACTGATGGGCGAAAACCCGATGCCAGTCTGCAGCCCCGTGCTGCTTGGAGGACGCCACAGCATCAGCGCTCAAGAACTGGCTGAGATGCCGCTGCTGCAACAGACCACTCGGCCGTACGCCTGGAGGCAATGGTTCAACTCGCTGGACATGGGCGTGGCCCGCGACATGACAGGCCCCCGTTACGAGCTATTCTCAATGCTCGCGCAGGCCGCCATGCACGACATGGGTGTGGCGCTCATCCCGCCGTTTCTTATTCAGCATGAACTGGCCGAGAAGCGCCTGGTGATTGCCAACCCGCACCATCTCTCGAGCACCAAGGCGTACTACTTGATGATTCCGGAGCGCAAAACGGAATCGGCGTCCCTGAAAGCGTTTCGCGACTGGCTGATTCAACAGGCCGACACTTACTCGCTGCCTTAAACGCTCATCTGCGTCTTGAAGATTTCATGTAGTGCTCACACCTCAAAACCTACAGATATCCTGATTTGTCGCATTTACTACACACCTCTCAGCTCAGACCCTAACGCCCCAATAGTCATACGAATAGAGCCCTCCAGCCTGTTTTTAGGTCATTTGATAACCTCGTCGTCGGAAGCTATCTGCGGACTCAAAATTCATAAAAGATCATTAGCATCAGACACTTGTGCGACTTAGTGCGTCAAACGGTCACAGGGTGACTTGTAGTACATTTTTCGTTCAGTTACAGAAACCCTTGAAGGCCTCTGACATCCCCTGCAAAATGCCGCGCCCGGCTGCTTTAACGGGCGTAGTGATCGCAATTCCAGCCCCCGGGCCCTAGCGCGCTGGCCTCATTAAAGACAATAAGATCACGCAGGAGATTTGACGTGCACATTGGAGTCCCCCTCGAAACCCAGCTTGGTGAAACCCGGGTCGCCGCCACTCCCGAGACCATCAAAAAGCTCATCGCCCAAGGCCACACAGTAACTGTTCAGAACGGCGCGGGCATTGCGGCGAGCGTGACCGACAGTGCCTATGAGGCAGCAGGCGCCTTGGTGGGCAGCGCCGCCGATGCATTCGGTGCCGAACTCATTCTCAAGGTCTGCGCTCCCAGCGACGCTGAACTCCCGCTGATCAAAAACGGCGCAGTAGTTGTCGGGATGCTCAATCCTTTCAATAACGACATGATCACCAGGCTGGCCGAGCGCGGGATCACCGCCTTTGCCCTCGAAGCGGCGCCACGCACCTCGCGCGCGCAAAGCCTCGACGTGCTGTCTTCCCAAGCCAACATTGCCGGCTATAAGGCTGTCCTGTTGGCAGCGCATCACTACCCACGCTTCATGCCCATGCTGATGACAGCGGCCGGTACGGTGAAAGCAGCGCGGGTGCTGATTCTCGGCGCGGGCGTTGCGGGGCTCCAGGCCATCGCCACTGCCAAACGTCTGGGTGCGGTCATTGAGGCTTCCGACGTACGTCCGGCCGTCAAGGAGCAGATCGAGTCGCTAGGGGCCAAGTTCGTCGACGTGCCGTACGAGACAGACGAAGAGCGCGAGGCTGCCGTGGGCGTCGGCGGTTACGCCCGCCCGATGCCGGCCAGTTGGATGCAGCGTCAGGCAGTGGCCGTGCATGAGCGCGCCAGGCAGGCGGACATCGTGATCACCACGGCGCTGATTCCCGGTCGCAAAGCGCCGGTGCTGTTGAGTGCTGAAACGGTCGCGCAGATGAAACCCGGCTCGGTGGTGATTGATCTGGCTGCAGCGCAGGGCGGCAACTGCCCGCTGACAGTGGCCGACCAAGTGGTAGTCGAGCACGGCGTAACCATCGTCGGCCACACGAACCTGCCTGCCATGGTCGCGGCGGATGCGTCTGCTCTGTATGCACGCAACCTGCTGGACTTCATGAAGCTGCTCTTCAACCAGGAAGGACAGTTCCAGATCAACCTCGAAGACGACATCGTTGCCGCGTGCCTTATGTGCCGCTATGGCCAAGTCATCCGCAAGAACGGCTGAGGATAAAAATAATGGAAGAGTTCATCTCACCCGGTATCTACAACCTGATCATTTTCGTGCTGGCCATTTATGTCGGCTACCACGTGGTCTGGAACGTGACGCCTGCGCTGCATACCCCGTTGATGGCGGTTACTAACGCTATCTCGGCCATCGTCATCGTCGGCGCCATGCTGGCCGCAGCGCTGACAGTAACGCCACTGGGCAAAACCATGGGCACGCTGGCCGTCGCGCTGGCCGCCGTTAACGTCTTCGGCGGTTTTCTGGTCACCCGGCGGATGCTGGAGATGTTCAAAAAGAAAGCGCCCAAGGCAAAAGACGAGGTAGCCAAGTAATGAGCATGAACCTCGTCACATTGCTGTACCTGGTCTCGGCCATCTGCTTCATCCAGGCGCTGAAGGGCTTGTCTCACCCGACCACGTCGCGTCGAGGCAACCTGTTCGGCATGCTCGGCATGGGGCTGGCTGTTCTCACCACGATCGGGCTGGTTTTCAAACTGGCCGCGTTGTCCACCGACGGTGCCAGCGCAGGCATCGGCTACATCCTTATCGGTCTGCTGGTCGGTGGCACTGCCGGTTCGATAATGGCCAAGCGCGTCGAGATGACCAAGATGCCGGAGCTGGTCGCCTTCATGCACAGCATGATTGGTCTGGCAGCCGTGTTCATTGCCATAGCTGCCGTGGTCGAGCCACAGTCGCTGGGCATCGTTCACCACCTGGGCGATCCGATTCCTGCGGGCAACCGCCTTGAGCTGTTTCTTGGCGCGGCAATCGGCGCGATCACTTTCTCGGGTTCGGTTATCGCCTTTGGCAAGTTGTCGGGCAAGTACAAGTTCCGCTTGTTCCAGGGCGCACCGGTGCAGTTTGCCGGTCAGCACAAGCTCAATCTGATTCTGGGTCTGGCGACGCTACTGTTCGGTATCACGTTCATGCTGACCGGCAGCCTGTTCGCGTTCAGCATCATGCTGATCCTGGCTTTCGTAATTGGCGTGCTGCTGATTATCCCGATTGGGGGCGCAGATATGCCTGTCGTGGTGTCAATGCTCAACAGTTACTCAGGCTGGGCAGCAGCGGGTATCGGCTTCTCGCTGAACAACTCGATGCTGATCATCGCCGGCTCGCTGGTTGGCTCCTCCGGCGCGATTCTGTCGTACATCATGTGCAAGGCGATGAACCGCTCGTTCTTCAACGTGATCGGTGGCGGCTTTGGTGGCGCAGCAGATACCGGTGCCGCGAGCGGCACCAAGGAAGCCCGCCCGGTCAAATCGGGATCGGCTGACGACGCGACCTTCCTGCTGACCAACGCTGATACCGTGATCATCGTGCCGGGCTACGGGCTGGCAGTCGCTCGAGCCCAACACGCGCTTAAAGAGCTGACCGAAAAGCTGACCCACGCGGGCGTCACGGTGAAGTACGCGATCCATCCGGTGGCCGGTCGGATGCCGGGGCACATGAACGTACTGCTGGCGGAGGCCGAGGTGCCTTACGATCAGGTGTTCGAGATGGAGGACATCAACTCCGAATTCGGTCAGGCGGATGTCGTCCTGGTGCTTGGCGCCAACGATGTGGTCAATCCGGCGGCCAAGAACGATCCAAAGTCGCCGATTGCCGGCATGCCGATCCTTGAGGCGTACAAGGCCAAGACCATCATCGTCAACAAGCGCTCCATGGCCAGCGGCTATGCAGGCCTGGATAACGAACTGTTCTATCTGGACAAAACCATGATGGTTTTTGGTGACGCCAAAAAGGTTATCGAGGACATGGTCAAAGCGATCGAATAACCGCTGCAAACCGCAATAAAACAACCCTCGGCGCAGGCAGTGGTCGAGGGTTTTTTACAGCCTGGGTAAAAGTGTTTCTCGCGCAGAGGCGCTAATTAGAGCCTTTATTGCGACCTTGGTAGCGGGACGAACAAGCTTCAACTCTCTAGACTTCGCTCACGCATCTTTGTCATGAGATCAAACAACATGCACCGTGAACGAATCCGTCTGCCCTCGCTGATGAGCAAGATAATGAGCGCGGCCGACGCCGCCTCCTTGATCAAGGACGGCATGACCGTCGGCATGAGCGGCTTCACCCGCGCCGGCGAAGCCAAGGCCGTGCCCCAGGCGCTGGCTGAACGCGCCAAGACAGTTCCGCTGAAGATCAGCCTGATGACGGGCGCCAGCCTGGGCAACGATCTGGACAAGCAACTCACCGAAGCCGGCGTGCTCTCCCGGCGCATGCCGTTTCAGGTCGACAGCACCCTGCGCAAGGCCATCAACGACGGCACCGTGATGTTCATCGACCAGCATCTGTCGGACACCGTCGAGCAGTTGCGCAATCGCCAGATCAAGGCCGTGGATATCGCCGTGATTGAATGTGTGGCGATCACCGAGGAAGGGCACCTGGTGCTCAGCACGTCCGTAGGCAACTCGGCGAGCTTCGCCATCCTTGCCGAACACGTGATCATCGAGATCAACCTCGCCCAGCCTCTGGAGCTCGAGGGACTGCATGACATCTATATACCCACTTACCGACCAACACGCCTGCCGATCCCGGTGCTGAAGACGGACACCCGAATCGGCAGCCAGGCCGTGAAGATCGATCCGGCCAAGATCGTGGGGATCGTGATCAGCAATCAACCGGACTCGCCGTCGACGGTATTGCCGGCAGACACCGACACTCAGGCTATCGCGGGCCACTTGGTCGAGTTTTTCAAGAACGAAGTGCGGCTGAACCGCCTGACCAATCAGCTGATGCCGCTGCAGGCCGGGGTAGGCACGATCGCCAATGCCGTCATGACAGGGCTGATCGATTCGCCCTTTCATGGCATGACCATGTATTCGGAAGTGCTGCAGGACTCAACGTTCGACCTGTTCGAGGCGGGCAAGCTGGATTTTGCTTCGGGCTGCTCCATGACGCTGTCGGAACGTAAGCATGCTGCGGTCTATGAAAACCTCGAGCAGTACAGATCCAGACTGTTATTGCGGCCTCAGGAAATCTCGAACCATCCAGAGGTTGTCCGCCGCTTGGGCATTATTGGTATCAACACCGCCCTGGAGTTCGACCTGTACGGCAACGTCAACTCCACACACGTGGGTGGCACGCGGATGATGAACGGGATCGGGGGTTCGGGGGATTTCGCGCGTAACGCCCATCTCGCCATTTTCGTGACCAAGTCCATCGCCAAAGCCGGGGCGATCTCAAGTGTGGTGCCTATGGTCAGCCATGTAGACCACACCGAGCACGACGTGGACATTCTGGTGACTGAGATCGGACTGGCAGACCTGCGCGGCCTGGCGCCCCGCGAACGCGCCCGGGTCATCATCGACAACTGTGTGCACCCGGCCTATCGCGAGGCGCTGAATGACTACTTCCGCCGCGCCTGCGCAATTGGCGGTCACACTCCGCACGTTCTGCGCGACGCACTCAGTTGGCACCTGAACCTGGAAGAAACCGGCCGCATGTTGGCGATCTGAACACACAGTTTCAACGTGGCGGCGACCTTTCGTCGTCACAGTTCGCGAACTGAACGCAAATCCGGCAAAAACTGTACTGCTGTACGGGTGATTTGGCTGATGTAAAACCGCAAATCATCCGTGCGAGTATCCAAAAAGCACACTTCTGGTGCAGACCCGTACAGTTGCCCCACTTCCGAACAAAACAGTGGTCTTTAACAGTTAACTGGAGCAGCACAATACAAATGAACTGTGTCTAGCGAGAGAAGGGCAATGAGAGGAATATTGTCACCAATCAAGTCACTCTCTAATCCCGCCACAAGCGGAAGGAAGAAGCATCATGGAACGCACCGTCAGTTCCGAACTGTTCTACGAAGACACCGCAAAAACCGCACAAGCCTCGTTGCCGCTGCGCATGTTCGCCAACCTGATGCTCTGGCAGCGTCGCCTGTCCAGCCGTCATCAGCTGGCTCGTCTGGATGCACGCTTGCTGGCTGACGCCGGTATCAGCGAATCCCAGCGTTACGAAGAGCTGAGCAAGCCGTTCTGGCGCTAATCTAGCGTCTGCTGGTCGCAGGCTACGTGCCTCTCACCAGCATCCTGAATTGTTCAAACAAAACCCGTCAGCAGGTTACTGCTGACGGGTTTTGTCGCTTCAGGCCGGGAGAAATAGCAAGGCAACCCCAACCAGTACAGTTTCCACAACCTTTTCAAAACACCCATACAGCCTAATAGTTACGGGCGATTTAGGCAGGTATTGGCTGTATCGCGGCAACTGGCATAAGGCCGGGATGGTTCGCGCGCCCGCTTATAAGCTAATCTTGCGCCACCTTGAGCACGCACTCGCGAGACAGCTATCGCTGAGCTTCCGATTTAAGCGTCAGTGGTTTTCGAATCCCGTTATTTTGGAGTGCCTACATGATGTCCCGCGTTCGTCTGTTAAGTGCCGCTTTCCTGATCGTTGCCGCCACTGGAGCCCAGGCTTCCAGTTTCGTGGTCACCACCGACACCATTGTCCGTGCGCTCGATGCTTCGTCCAATGCCACGTCAAAAATTTCCTCCTCCTTTCATGACGACAAGATCGTCCTGGCCGCCCGCGACGACGCTGCAAGCTTCGTTGCCAGCGAAGGCGAGATCCGTGGCGTGAAGCTTCAGGGCGCCTTGCAACACATCCGCGAGGTTGCACCGGGCCTGCAAGCGTCGGATGCGCAACTGGCGCAGGCGATTCTTGCCATCTGATTCAGTACCGCGACAGATTTATCCAGCCCACGCCCGGGCCTTTGCACTAGCTCTGGCCCGGGTGTTGCGCTAGCCTTGCAACCCATACCGCAGACCCCGAACAGCCCTGAATAGCCATGCATCCGTTGTCTCGCCCAGTGCTTGCCGTCATCGCCACCTTGAGTATTTCCACTCAGGTTCTGGCGTTTGACGTGACCACACAGAGCCTGGTCAAAACCGGATACGCCACCAGCCAGGTGACGACAGGGCCGTTCGATAGCAAGTTGATAATTGCCGCCCAGGATGATGCTGCAGTGTTTGTCGCCAGTGACGGCCAACTGCGAGGAGCACGACTGGAATCGGCGCTGGCGTACCTGCGTCAATCCCATCCAAAACTTCATGCAAGCGACCTTGAACTGGCGCAGGCAATCCTCGTCCAATAGTCACTTTTTTGTAACTTCCGTATTTTGGAGACGTTCCATGCGTACCCCGTTGATCGCTGCCGCCCTCGGCCTGCTCTTGCTGACTGACATGGCACAGGCGCAAACCCTCAAGGCCACCAGTAACATCGTCGTTCGCGCCCTCGGCCGCAGCATCGATTTCACCTCCGACACCACCTCATCCGTGCGCAACTGGAAACTCGTGCTTGAAGCCCGTGACGACGCCGCCAGCTACGTCGCCAGCAACGGTGATATCCATGGCGCACTGCTGGACGCAGCCTTCATGACATTGCGCGATCGTTTGCCTGAAGCGCGCAACGCCAGCGATCAGGACCTCGCCGAGGCCATCCTCGCACTGTGAAACACCTCGCTGTCTGGCTGCTGACGTCGGCGCTCACGCTGATCTGCACGAGCGCCTTCGCCGACCTCAGCCTGTCGCTGCATACCGACGGGCTCAGTCCTGCTCAACAAAAGGCCAGCCAGACATTGCTCGACGAAGCCATGGCGCACCTGCCGCCACTGTTTGTCAGCAAGCTTGATAGAAAGGTCGAAGTGCATTGGACCGACGACATGCCGTCCAATGCCTACGGTCGTGCAGACGGCCCTTACCGTCTGGACCTGAATCAGCACCTGCTCGCAGGCCTGACCGACGGCAGCGCTGCAACGACCCGAACCAACCGTCCTCATGGCACCGTGCGCGAAGAAATGCTCGCCACGGTGCTGCATGAGCTGACCCACATTTATGATCACGCGCAGCTCTGGTCCACTGAAGACCGCAAGCTGATTGTCGCGTGTACCCGGCAGGGCAAGAGCGTGGGCAAAGTCGGCCTGCGTGACAGTTGCCGGGGGCAGACCGACCGACGCTTCACGTTGAGTGATGATCCGCGCCTTCTGGATCTGGCGGGATGGCCGCAATACGTCGGCCGCCGCGGTGACAGGGAAGAGCGCAATGGCCAGGTCGCGCGCAGCCCCGACATCTACGAAATCAGCAGCCCGCTGGAATTCGTTGCGGTGAACATGGAGTATTTCCTCCTCGATCCCGCCTACGCCTGTCGCCGTCCGGCGCTGTACGACTATTACAAGGCTCGTTTCGACTGGGCGCCCGCGACGAAGGATCAGTGTCCGACGTCCTATCCTTACCTCAACGCCGGAAACGACTTCGCCCGACAGCCGTTGGGCAAGCTCGACCCCGAGCGGGTGTACGAAGTCGATTACCTGCTGGCCGAGGCCAACCAGAATCTGGCGAGCCGTTGGGGCCATAGCATGTTGCGGCTGGTGATCTGCAAGCCCGGTCGCCCGCGTGGCCCCGACTGCCGACTCGACCTTGATCAGCATTTGGTGCTGTCGTATCGCGCTTTTGTCAACGACCTGCAACTGTCCAGCTGGAGCGGCCTGACCGGCAAGTATCCGTCGCGCCTGTTTGTCCTGCCGCTGGGTCAGGTGATCGATGAGTACACCAAGACCGAACTGCGCGGCCTGGCCTCGGTCCCGCTGAAACTGTCCCGTGAAGAGATCAACGGTCTGGTTCAGCACGCTGCGGAGATGCACTGGGCCTATGACGGGGATTACTGGTTCCTGTCCAATAACTGCGCGGTGGAAAACCTGAAGTTGCTGCGCAGTGGCACTAACGATCCGCGGCTTGTCGGGCTGGACAGCATCATGCCCAACGGACTTCTGGAAGTGCTGAAGGGCAGGGGGCTGGCGGAGACCAGCGTGCTGGACGATCCCAAGAAAGCGCTGCGCATGGGCTACCGCTTCGACTCGTACCGCGACCGTTATCAGGCGATGTTCGATGTGCTGCGCAAGACCACCAGCGTCAAGCAAACCACAGTGGAAGACTGGCTGGCTCTGACACCGCAAGAGCGACGCCCTTACTTTGCGCAGGCCGATTTGCGCACCAGCGCTGCAATGTTGCTGTTGGAGCAGGCCGGGCTGCGTCGTCAATTATTGCTGGCGCAGGATGAGGTCAAGCAGCGATACCTCAGTGCCGTGGAGCAGAAGGACAACGGCGTGTCCAAAGCGACCGGCACGCTGCAGGATATTCTGGCCAACAGCGGATTTTTGAGTCGCCCCGCAGAATTGCTCGGCAGCGGCGGCTACGGTCTGCCGCAGGAAGGCGAGTGGGAGCGTCTGGAAAACGAGAGCAGCCAGCGGCAGAAACAGCTGCAACGGCTCAGCGGCGATCTAGACACAGAGGTGAGGGCGCTGCTTGATCCCGACCGCGCCGCCGAGATTGCAGCGACCGAAGACAACCTCAAGCAGGTCGGCGAGCACCTGCGGGCATTGCACAAGGCAGCGGGCGGGCTGGAGCTGCCTTGATCGTTGCGCAGCGGCACGGCCCGCAATGATTCAGGCAGTTTCCCCGGGCTCACCCGGCAAATGCTCGTCCAAGTGCAGCCAGGGCAGGCGGCCGTGGGTCCAGATGTGTCGATCGGCAGGCGTCAGCTCCGGATGATCAAGAGTCGCGATGGTCACGTCCATGGTCTCCGGACTGTTGCGGCTGAACAGTGCGATCTGCGCCCCACAGTTATTGCAGAAATACCTCACACACGTCGCACCTGAATCATAAGTAGTGGGACTGCCCGCCAGCCATTTGAAGGCTTCGACCGGCACGCTGGTCCACGTCATCACGATGCCGCCTGACGTGCGCCGACAAATCGAACAGTGGCAGTGGGCAACGTCATCCACGGGGCCATCGAGTTGGTAACGCAGATTGCCGCAATGGCATCCACCGGTATGCAATTCACTCATGAGCATTCTCCAGGTTATGTAGGGGTCTGACCGCATCCGAGGTCGATAACTCAAATTCCCGATCGTCAACTCGCGAAGTGCAGCGAAAGCTGGCTGAAAGCTTCCCCGTTTAGCATCACCTCACCGCCGGCGACAGACCGGTCGGCCAGGACGAACGCGCTTGACGTTCTCCGGCCCATCTACAACAACAATTAGGTGATTCCCGATGCTTGCATGTGCCCTGCAGTACCCCCTCCGTAATCCCCGACTCCACGCGCTGCTCGTTTTGAGCTGATCGATTCGTCTCGTCTGTTCCCCGCCGCGTAACGCTGGAGTATTGCTATGTTGACCTTCCTCGGCTTCGCCATGGTCGTCGCCTTCATGTACCTGATCATGAGCAAGCGCCTGTCAGCGCTGATTGCCTTGATCATCGTTCCTATCGTATTTGCCCTGTTCGGAGGCTTCGCCTCGGAAATCGGCCCAATGATGCTTGCGGGCATCACCAAGCTTGCGCCAACGGGCGTGATGCTGATGTTCGCCATCCTTTATTTCGCACTGATGATCGACTCCGGGCTGTTCGACCCGGCCGTGCGCAAGATCCTCAAGCTGGTGAAGGGCGACCCGGTAAAGGTGTCGGTCGGTACGGCGGTGCTGGCGCTGGTTGTCTCGCTGGACGGTGACGGCGCCACGACGTACATGATCTGCGTGGCCGCCATGTTGCCGCTGTACAGCCGTCTGGGCATGAGCCCGCGCATCATGGCCGGCTTGATCATTCTGGCCGGCGGCGTGATGAACATGACGCCATGGGGCGGCCCGACCGCGCGTGCGGCGAGCGCCCTGCATGTCGATCCATCCGACATCTTCGTGCCAATGATTCCGGCAATGCTGGCGGGCGTCGTGGCAATCCTGGTGATCGCCTACTTCTACGGCAAACGCGAGCGTGCGCGCCTGGGTGAACTGCACCTGCCCGGTGACGAAGTCGACCACAGCGACATCAGCGTTTCGCAGTTTCCCGAAGCCCGTCGTCCCAAGCTGATCTGGTTCAACGCTGCTCTGACGCTGGTATTGATGGTCGCGCTGATCATGGGCTTGCTGCCACTGCCGGTGCTATTCATGATCGCATTCAGTATCGCCATGATCGTCAACTACCCGTGCCTGCAAGCGCAGAAAGACCGCGTAGCGGCCCACGCCGGCAGCGTGCTGGCGGTGGTCGGACTGATTTTTGCTGCGGGGATCTTTACCGGTATCCTGTCCGGCACCGGAATGGTCGACGCGATGTCGAAGAGCCTGCTGGCAGTGATCCCGGACGCGATGGGCCCTTACCTGGCCGTGATCACTGCCGTTGTCAGCATGCCGTTCACCTTCTTCATGTCCAATGATGCGTTCTACTACGGCGTGCTGCCGGTCCTCGCCGAAGCTGCTTCGCATTACGGCATCAGCCCGGTGGAAATGGCACGTGCCTCGATCGTCGGCCAGCCCGTCCACCTGTTGAGTCCGCTGGTGCCGTCGACGTATCTGCTGGTGGCACTGGCGGGCATCGAGTTCGGTGATCACCAGCGCTTTACCCTCAAATGGGCCGTGCTGGTGTGCGTGTGCATTCTGATCGCTGCGCTGCTGATGGGGATTTTCCCGTTCTTCAGCAGTCTATAACGCAACTCAACGCTCCCTCTGGCGCCGCCGCGCCAGCGGGAATACGAACGCTTAAAGGAATACGTAATGGAATGGCTGACCAACCCTGAGATCTGGGTTGCTTTCTTCACGCTGACTGCCCTGGAAATCGTGCTGGGCATCGACAACATCATCATGATCTCGATCTTGGTCAGCCGCATGCCCAAGGCGATGCAGCCGCGCACCCGTATCTTCGGTCTGGCGCTGGCGATGGTGACGCGGATTCTGCTGCTGCTGTCGATCACCTGGGTCATGCGCCTCACCGACGACCTGTTCGTGGTATGGGGGCAGGGCATTTCCGGACGCGACCTGATCCTGTTCTTCGGTGGTCTGTTTCTGTTGTGGAAGAGCTCGCAGGAGATCTATCACGGCATGGAAGGCGAGGAAGAGTCGCTGGACGAGCCGAAAGGCAAGGGCGGCATGTTCCTGTACACCATCCTTCAGATTGCAATCATCGACATCGTATTCTCGCTGGATTCGGTCATCACCGCTGTCGGTATGGTGTCCCATGTACCGGTGATGGTCGCGGCGATCATCGTGGCGGTACTGATCATGATGCTGTGCGCGGGCGTCATCAGCGACTTCATCGAGAAGCACCCATCGCTGAAGATGCTGGCGCTGTCGTTCCTGATCGTCGTGGGTACCGTGCTGATTGCCGAGTCGTTCGATGTGCATGTGCCGAAGGGCTACGTCTACTTCGCCATGGCGTTCTCGCTGGCGGTCGAAGCGATCAACATCAAGATGCGCACGTCGATGGCGAAGAAGCGCAAGATGCAGGACCCGGTGAAACTTCACAAAGACGTGCCGGGTCAATAACGTCCGCCGCACAGACGTCAAAGCAACGGGGCTGTGAATGCCCCGTTTTTTATTGGCAAGGCGTGAAGGTGCTGCGTCCAAACACCTGATTTATTACAGATTTGTTTCAAGAAATAATCCGCTGTGCCATGCTGGCATTAAGGCCACAGGCCGACTAAAGCTTAGTTGAGCGCGCTGTTGATGCACCTCAAGCGCTTACGCTCGCTACACGCTGGACCTTTTAACTTTGCCCGATGGGCAACCTACAGGGGGCTCTCCATATGCTGACCCTGCTCGATTTGCTTTCCGCCGTCGCGCTATTGATCTGGGGCACACACATCGTTCGGACCGGCATTCTGCGCGTCTATGGCTCGCAGCTGCGCCGGGTCATTGGCCAGAACATGTCCAAACGCCCGCTGGCCTTTGTCGCGGGGATTTTGGTCACCGCCGTGGTGCAAAGCAGTAACGCCACTGCGATGCTGGTGACGTCCTTTGTCGGCCAGGGCTTGATGGGCCTGACGCCAGCGCTGGCCATTATGCTCGGTGCCGACGTCGGTACTGCGGTGATGTCGCGAATCCTGACATTCGACCTGTCGTGGCTGTCGCCACTGCTCATTTTTCTGGGCGTGGTCTTCTTTCTGTCGCGCAAACAAACCCGTGTGGGCCAACTGGGCCGTGTCGGCATCGGGCTGGGCCTGATCATTCTCGCCTTGCAGTTGATCGTCACTGCCGCCGCGCCGATTACCCAGGCCGCCGGGGTGAAAGTGCTTTTCGCGTCACTGACGGGCGACCTTCTGCTGGACGCACTGGTCGGGGCCATGTTCGCGCTGATCTCGTATTCAAGCCTTGCGGCGGTGCTGCTGACCGCGACGCTTGCAGGCGCGGAGATCATCAGCCTGCCGGTGGCAATCGGCCTGGTGATCGGCGCCAACATCGGCAGCGGCCTGTTGGCATTTCTCAGCACCAGCATGCAAAACGTGGCCGGCCGGCAAGTGGCGCTGGGCAGCCTGTTGTACAAGCTGATCGGCCTGTTGCTGATCACTCCGGTGTTGACCCCGCTGGTGGCCTGGATGGACACGCTGAACGTCAGCCCGTCGAGCCTGGTCATCAGCTTCCACGTGATTTACAACTCGCTGCGTTGCCTGATCATGCTGCCGACGGTAGGACCGATGGGGCGCCTGTGCGCGTCGATTCTGCCGCAGCAGGCCGAGATCAACGGTCAGACCAAGCCTCGCCATCTGGACCTGACCGCACTCGCCACGCCGAGCCTGGCGCTGGCCAATGCCGTGCGCGAAACCCTGCGCATGGGCGATCTGATCGACAGCATGCTCAATGCCATGCAAGAGGTGCTGCGTGGCAACCAGACGGCGGTCACTCAGGAAGTGCGTCGGCTCAACGATGATGTCGAGGTGCTCTACAACGCCATCAAGTTGTACCTGGCGCAGATGCCCCGCGACGACCTCAGCGATCAGGACAATCGCCGCTGGGCCGAGATCATCGAGCTTGCGATCAACCTGGAGCTGGCCAGCGGGCTGATCGAGCGCATGCTGCGCAAGGTCCAGCAGCAGAAGACGTCGCAGCGCCGGTCGTTTTCCGACGTCGGCCTGGAAGAACTGTCCGGGCTGCACGAGCAACTGATGGCAAATCTGCGTCTTGGCCTGTCGGTCTTCCTCAGCGGCGACCCGGAAAGCGCGCGCCAGTTGTTGCGCGAGAAACGTCGTTTCAGGGCACAGGAGCGGCGCCTGGCCCACGCCCATGTCAGCAGGCTGCAACGCAAGATCGTGCAGAGCATCGAGACCAGTTCCCTGCACCTGGAGCTGATTTCCGACATGAAACGCTTGAACTCGCTGTTCTGCAGCAGCGCCTACGCGGTCCTTGAAACCACTGACACAGGCGCCTTGTCCAGCGAGGGCAACGCGGATTAATCGTGGTGAACGCAGGGGCCGCTGCGAAGTCTGTTACACATACCGGCCCGCAAGGAAGCCCGTTTTTATGCGTTGCCTGCTGTTCGTTTGTCTGGTTCTGACATCCCTTTCTTCCATGGCCCTTGACCGGTTTCAGGTCGAGGGCTATGTGCTGCCCAACGGTTTGCAGTTGCTGCTAAAGCCTGCGGACAAAGGTCACGTCTCTATTCGTCTCGTTGTGGGTATTGGCTTCGATGACTTCAAATGCGAAGACAAAGAGTTGCCGCACTTGCTTGAGCATCTGCTTTTCAGCGGGATCGACAACAGCGGTGAGGGCGGCCTTGAGCAGCAGATGCAGGCACTGGGCGGCGAGTGGAACGCGTTCACCAGCAACACCGACACCACGTTTGTCATCGAGGCGCCGGCGCAAAACCAGCGCAAGGTGCTCGATCTTCTTCTCAATCTGCTGACCCACACGCAAATCAATCAGGCCAATCTGGACACTGCCAAGCGCATCGTCGCCCGTGAAGACGGTGGCCATTATTCGCATTTGCAACGCTGGCTGGACAAACGCGATCTGGGCCACAGCGCTAGCAGCCAGCTTGCCGTGGAGCTCGGCCTCAAATGCCCGGAGCGGGCCGAGGTTGATCACCTCACGCTGGAGCAAGTCGAGCATATCCACGACAACTGGTACGCCTCCAACAACATGACGCTGATCATCGTGGGCGAACTCGACAAGTTGCTGCCGGCGTATCTGGAACGCACCTTCGGCCAGCTTAATGCGGTCGATCCAACCGAACATCCGCCGCTTCGCTCGATGACCGAAAAGGCCGAGCCTGAGCGGACGCTGATCCGCGGCGCGTTGGGCGATGGCGCGAAGCTGCATCTGCTGTTCCCCGAGCCGGACATGGGCGAGCAGCACGATGAAACCTGGGATCTGGTGAAGGCTTATCTGGACTGGGCGCTGTACAGCGAACTGCGTCTGGACAAGGGTTATTCCTACGGTCCATGGGCTGATCGCGAAGCGTTCGGGGATACCGGTTTTCTCAGCCTCAACGCCGACCTGAACCGCGAAGACGTCGATTCGGCCACCGCCGCCGTGCGTTCGATGCTCCAGCGGCTGCGCAAGGAAGGCATGGACCCGGCGACCTTTGCGCGGCTGCAGCAGGCATCCATTGCCAGGCAGGCCTGGGCGGTTCAGGGCAATAGCGCGCTGGCCGACTACTACTGGGGTGCGTTGAATGATTACGACGATGGTCGTTTCCAGGACCCGGCCAGGCGGACCCGTGGTGTAAGCCTGGATCTGGCCAATCAGGCGATGCGTCAACTGCTGGCGCAACCCGGGTATCTTCGCGTTGAAGAGCCACTGCTCAGCTACGATGAGCTGTACGCTGTCGGATGCCTGCTGACAGCGCTGGTGGCGCTGCTGATTCTTTGGCGGTGGCGGGTTTACAAGAAGCGGCCTTTATAAGCGAGGCGCGTGGCGTTAAAAATTTCGTCGCGGTGGGCGCCGTCCAATTTTGGTTATTTTTATTCACCCAGATCCAGACCCATACCTAAGAGCGACGCGCCACGATGCCGGACATTAACGCAATCATTCACCACTCGCTGGTCCAGCGCGTGCTGGAGTTCATCAAGCGCTACCCCGGGCTGATTGCGTTCTTCGGGTTCTGTTCAGGCATTGGCAGCTTCATTCTGGTGGATCGACAGGCGAAGCTGGCCACATGGATTGCGGTCATTCTGCTGGTGAGCTGGATCTGGCTGATGGTGGAAAACAGCGCCGTCGCCCTGTTCGCGAAGATGTTCAAGCGAGAGATACCGCAGCCGCTGTTGCGCTACGCCACCCAGATGATCCACCAGGAAAGCCTGTTTTTCGTGCTGCCGTTCTTTTTCGTGACGACCACGTGGTACAGCGGACAGCTGGCGTTCACGGGGCTGCTCGGGGCTGCAGGACTGATTTCGATCATCGACCCGCTGTACTACAAATGGCTGGCCCCGCGCCGCTGGGCGTTCATGGCGCTGCATACCCTGACGCTGTTTGCCGCATTGCTCACGGCGCTGCCGATCATCGTTCACCTGACCACCGCCGAGAGCTACAAACTGGCGCTGGGCATTGCGATGCTGCTGTCGTTCCCGAGCCTGGCGTCGGGTTATCCGATCAACAGCTGGAAACGCGGCGTTGGCCTGGTGGCGATGACGCTGGCGATCGGAGGGGTAGGCTGGATGGCACGATTCTGGGTACCGCCGGCGACGCTCTGGCTGACCGAGGCGGCGATCAGCACGCGCTTCGATAACCAGAATCGGACCCCCGGCGAGAGTATTCAGGAAATCGGCGTCAACCAGCTGCGCAGTGCCGGTCTCTACGCCTACACATCGATCAACGCCCCGCGCGGCCTGAACGAGCGGATTTATCACGTGTGGCGCCACAACGGCGAGGAAGTGGAGCGTATTGCTCTAGACATCAAGGGCGGCCGTGAGGAAGGTTATCGGGCCTGGACGCACAAGCAGAATTTCCCGCCGGACGTGCTCGGCAAATGGCAGGTGAGGGTGCTCACTGAGGACGGGCAGATGATCGGTGTGCTGCGCTTTGACGTCACTGAGCGCGACCAGCCGGCCGTCACTCGCAACAAGATCAAGCCCGCAGGCCTGAAGCCAGGCACCGACGCTGCGGCTCCGGATGACTCGGACGCGAAAAAACCCGCGGACAGCGCGCCAGCCGAGAGCCCGTCTGCCCCGGCCAACACCAACTAAGCTCGTCGCTATGACCCCACTGACCACGCAGGCTTCCTCCGCGCCCAAGGATCCAGGGCGCGTGTTGATGGACACTTCGAGCAATCCGGCTCAGTTGCGGATCGCCGGAGACTGGACGCTCGCGCATTACCGCGAACTCAAGCGCCAGACCGACGCATTAAGCGCCGGATTCGGCCCAACCACCCTCGTGGACATGGATGAGCTCGGCGCGCTAGACACCGCTGGCGCGTCGTTGCTGGTAGAGCTGCTCGGCGTGCAGCGCCTGCGTTTGCTGGCCGTGCAAGCGCCCAACCTGCCGGAATCCAGCCGCGCGCTGATGCAGACCATCCAGAGCGCACTGGCTGACTACTGCCAGCCCGTCCGAGAGCCCGAAGCGGCCGTGGGCATGCAGCTGCTGGCGCGAATTGGCGCGGCGGTGGAGGTGATCTGGAAGGATACGCTGCAACTGCTCGGCTTCATCGGGCTCATCCTGCAGACCTTCGCTTCTACGCTGTTTCGCCCTCGGCGCTGGCGCACCACATCCGTTATCGCCCACATCGAGCAAATCGGTCTGGACGCAGCACCCATTGTGGCGCTGCTGACGTTCATGGTTGGCGCCGTGGTGGCCTTTCTCGGCGCCACGGTGCTAAAGGCTTTTGGCGCGACGATTTTCACCGTTGACCTGATCGGCTTCTCATTCCTGCGGGAATTCGCCGTGTTGCTGACCGCCATCCTGCTCGCCGGTCGTACGGCCAGCGCATTCACCGCGCAGATCGGCTCGATGAAAGCCAACGAGGAGCTGGATGCGCTGCAAACCCTGGGGCTGAGTCCTACAGAACTGCTGGTGCTGCCCCGCGTGCTTGCGTTGCTTATCTCACTGCCCATGCTGACCTTTCTCGCGATGATCTGCGGCATTGTTGGTGGTGGCGTGGTCTGCGCTCTGTCGCTGGGCATCTCGCCAGCGATGTTTTTGTCGCTGATGCAGGCCGATATCGGCGTGCAGCACTTCCTCGTGGGTATCGCCAAAGCGCCGATATTTGCGTTCTTCATCGCCGCCATTGGGTGCCTGGAAGGCTTCAAGGTCGAGGGCAGCGCCGAATCGGTCGGGGCTCACACGACCTCGAGCGTGGTGCAGTCCATTTTCGTGGTCATCGTGCTGGACGCCTTAATCGCGATGTTCTGCATGGAGATTGGCTGGTGACCCGCCGCTGCGTACAACCCGTCGAGACGGTGATTGAGGTTCGCGGCCTGAGCAATCGCTTCGGCCCGCAAGTGGTGCACGAGAACCTCGATCTGGATCTGTATCGCGGAGAGATCCTTGGCGTGGTGGGCGGCTCCGGCGCCGGCAAGTCGGTGTTACTGCGCAGCATTGTCGGGCTGCAAAGGCCTGCCGCAGGAAGCGTCCGTGTGCTGGGTCAGGATTTGCTGAATCTGCCCGACAACGCGCGCTCACAGGTTGAACGACGTTTCGGTGTCCTGTTCCAGAAAGGCGCGCTGTTCTCTTCGCTGACCATTACGGAGAACGTCGCGCTGCCGCTCATCGAACACGCCGGGCTGAGCCGGGAGGAAGCCGAGCATCTGGCCGGGATCAAAATGGCGCTGGCCGGACTGCCGCTGTCAGCGGCTCATAAATACCCCGCGTCGCTCTCCGGTGGCATGATCAAGCGCGCGGCGCTGGCGCGAGCACTGGCGCTGGATCCGGACATTCTGTTTCTGGACGAACCCACTGCCGGGCTCGATCCGATCGGCGCCGGCGCGTTTGACCAGTTGATCCTGACGCTGCGCGACGCCTTGGGACTGAGCGTGTTCATGGTCACCCACGACCTCGACACGCTTTATACAATCACCGACCGCGTCGCCGTGCTGGCGCAGAAGCGTGTACTGGTCGCGGACAGCATCGACAGGGTGTCTGCGACCAAAGACCCGTGGATTCACGAATACTTCCATGGCCCGCGCGGCCGCTCGGCCTATTCAGCGGCCACTTACCCACACGAGGTCTCATGATGGAAACCCGCGCCCATCACGTTCTGATCGGTCTGTTCACGGTCATCGTGGTCGCCGCCGCACTGCTGTTCGGTCTGTGGCTGGCGAAATCCAGCGTCGACTCGGCCTTCAAGGACTATCAGGTTGTCTTCAACGAGGCGGTGACCGGTTTGTCTCGCGGCAGTCCGGTGCAGTACAGCGGTATCAAGGTCGGTGACGTCGTGCAGTTGCGCCTCGATCCCCAGGACCCGCGCCGGGTGCTGGCACAGATCCGTGTTGCCGGGGAAACCCCGATCAAGCGTGACACCTACGCAAAACTGGCACTGGCCGGCATCACCGGTACATCGCTCATCCAGCTCAGCGGTGGCACACCGCAAAGCGAGGCGTTGAAAGGCGAGGGCGGCAACCTGCCAGTGATCATCGCCTCGCCGTCGCCCATCTCCCGCCTGTTGAACGACAGCGACGACTTGCTCAGCGGCACCAACACATTGCTGCATAACGCCAACGCGATGTTTTCTTCGAATAACGTGGAGACGCTGTCGCGCACGTTGCAGCATCTGGAGCAAACCACTGGAGCGATCTCCGATCAGCGCGACGACATTCGTCAGGCCTTAAAGCAGATGACGCTCCTGAGCAAGCAGGCCGGCGCGACCCTGGAGCAAACCTCTACGCTGATGCGCAACGCCAACCAGCTGCTGACCAGCGATGGCAGGCAAACCATCGCCAGCGCACAAGAGGCGATGAAGTCCCTCGAACAGAGCAGCAATACCATCAATGTGTTGCTCAAGAACAACCAGAATTCGGTGAACGAGGGGCTGCAAGGGCTGGGCGAACTGGGCCCGGCAATCCGCGAGCTGCGTGAGACCCTCAGCTCACTGAAAACCATCTCGCGCAGCCTGAATGCCAACCCGAGCGGCTACTTGCTGGGCAACGAGAAGAATAAGGAGTTCGAGCCATGAGGCGTGTCGGTCAATCCATTACTCGGCTGTTGTTGGCGGCAACGCTGTTGTCGCTCGGCGCCTGCTCGATCCTCCCCGAGCAAGCGCCTTCAGACGTCTACCGGTTGCCAACGGCATTGCCTGCGAGCAAAGGGACGTCGCCCGTGTCGTGGTCCTTGCGGGTGGTACGGCCCAAGTCCAGCGAGACACTGGACAGCCCGCGCATCGCCGTCATCCCCCAGGGCAATGTGATCAGCAGCTACAAGGGCGCGCGCTGGAGTGATCCGGCGCCGGTCCTGCTGCGCAACCGTCTGACCGATGCTTTCTATCGCGATGGGCGAGTGCAGTCGATCAGCACTGATGACAGCAATCTGCAGGCTGATTATGAATTGGGCGCGGAGTTGCAGGCGTTCCAGAGCGAGTATCGGGGAACCGCCATTGAAGTGGTGATCCGCCTTGATGCGCGGCTGGTCGACGATCGCCAGCGGATTGTGGCGAGTCGGCGCTTTGAAGTGCATCAGCCGGTGGCCGACAAGCAGGTGCCGGCGGTGGTCTCGGCGTTCGGCCAGGCCAGCGATACCCTGGCCGCCCAAGTGTTGCAGTGGACCGTTGAGCAGGGCGAGAGGCGTTACACCGCCGAGCCGAAGAACCAATAGCAGACGGCAATCGCAGCGACCACACCGGCGAATTCGGCCAGCAGCGCGCAGCCCACTGCGTGTCGCGCGCGCTGGATGCCCACGGCACCGAAATACACCGCCAGTACATAGAACGTGGTTTCGGTGCTGCCTTGAATGGTCGCCGCAACGAGGGCCGGGAAGCTGTCGACGCCTTGGGTTTTCATGGTCTCGATCAGCATCGCCCGCGCCGCGCTGCCGGAAAACGGCTTGACCAGTGCAGTCGGCAGGGCATCGACGAAACGGGTGTCCATGCCCATCCATTGAATGCCGTGACGAATCCCCTCAAGAATCAGATCCAGCGCGCCTGATGCTCGCAGTACCCCAACAGCGCAGAGCATCGCGACCAGATAGGGCAGCAGGTTCTTGGCGACGTCGAAGCCTTCCTTCGCGCCCTCAACGAAGGTTTCGTACACCTTCACCTTGCGAAGCGCGCCAACCACCAGGAACAGCATGATGATGCCGAACAGCGTTACGTTGCCCAGCACCGACGACAGGCTCGACAGCGCAGCGGCAGACAACCCGGCCAGTACGGCCATGAAGCCGCCCAGCAGCAACGCGCCGGGGATCAGGTAGGCGAGCACCACCGGGTCCCACAACTTGAGGCGCTGCATGAACGCCACTGACAGCAGACCGACCAGCGTCGAGGCGCTGGTGGCGAGCAGGATCGGCAAGAACACCATGGTGGGGTCAGCCGCGCCTTGCTGGGCGCGGTACATGAAGATGGTCACGGGCAGCAGCGTCAGCGAAG
This sequence comes from Pseudomonas sp. AK106, assembly GCF_053903055.1. NCBI lineage: Bacteria > Pseudomonadati > Pseudomonadota > Gammaproteobacteria > Pseudomonadales > Pseudomonadaceae > Pseudomonas > Pseudomonas sp. AK106. Next base: position 91,694 of record NZ_CP096426.1, on the reverse strand, counting down.
AGGCGTTGAGCACCAGAAAAAGGATCTGCGCATTGCTGGCGATGGTCTTGCTGGGATTGAGCTCTTGCAGCGAGCGCATGGCCTTGAGGCCGATGGGCGTGGCGGCGTTGTCCAGACCCAGCGCGTTGGCGGCGAAGTTGAGGGTGATCAGGCCCAGCGCCGGGTGGCCGCGCGGCACTTCGGGCATCAGGCGATGAAACAGCGGCGCCAGGACCTTGCCCAGCCAGTCGACGATCCCGGCCTTTTCGGCGATGTTGAGAAAGCCCAGCCACAGGGTCAGGGTGCCGAACAACAGCACCATGACTTCCACCGACAACTTGGCCATGGCGAAGATGCTCTCGACCATGGCGGCAAAAACGCCGGCATTGCCCCCGACCAGCCATTGCGCCAGCGCAGATATCGCCGCGACCACGAAAAACCCAAGCCATAGGCCGTTCAGCATACAAATCCCCTCGCAAGATGCGGCGATGATAACGGCGGGGGCAGAAACAACAAACCCCGGCCGGGGCCAGGGTTTGATGATTCACGCCAGACAGTGATTACTCGACCGTCGATTGACCCGCCGGCAGAGGGTCCTTGCCACGCCAGTGTGGCAGGGAGTTCCAGTAGCGCTCGCCTTTGGCGTCGTCGTACATGCCTTCCCAGCGCGAGATCACCAACACAGCCAGTGCGTTGCCGATCACGTTCAGCGCTGTGCGCGCCATGTCCATGATGCGGTCGACGCCGGCAATGAACGCCAGGCCTTCCAGCGGAATGCCCACGCTACCCAGGGTTGCCAGGAGCACGACAAACGATACGCCCGGCACACCGGCGATGCCTTTGGAGGTCACCATCAGGGTCAGGACGAGCATCAATTGCTGGCCGATCGACAGATCAATGCCGTACAGCTGCGCGATGAACAGCGCTGCGATGCTTTGATACAGCGTCGAACCGTCGAGGTTGAACGAGTAGCCGGTGGGCACCACGAAGCTGCTGATGGCTTTGGGCGCGCCGTACGCCTCCATCTTCTCGATCACGCGCGGCAGCACGGTTTCGGAGCTGGCGGTGGAGTAGGCCAGCACCAGTTCGTCTTTGAAGATGCGCATCAGCTTGAGCACCGAGAAGCCGAACAGGCGCGCAATCAGGCCCAGCACCACGAAGGCAAAGAAGGCGATGGCGACGTACACCAGAATCACCAGCTTGGCCAACGGCAGCAGCGAGGCGAAGCCAAAGTTGGCGACGGTCACGGCGATCAGTGCGAATACGCCGATTGGCGCGTAGTTCATGATCATGTGGGTGACCTTGAACATGGTCTCCGAAACACCCTGGAAGACCTTCACCAGCGGATCCCGCACTTCGGCATTCAGGCTCGACAGACCCAGCCCGAAGAACACCGAGAAGAAGATGATCGGCAGCATGTCGCCACGGGCAACCGCCGCGAAAATGTTCGACGGAATGAGGTTGAGGATCGTCGCAACGAAGGCATGGTCATGCTGCACTTCAGCGGTGGTCTTCTGGTACTGCGAGATGTCCACCGTGCCCAGGGTGCTCATGTCGATGCCAGTGCCGGGATGGAAGACGTTGGCCAGCAGCAAACCGACGACAATGGCAATCGTGGTGACGATTTCAAAATAGAGAATGGTCTTCAGACCGATACGGCCGAGCTTCTTGGCGTCGCCAACGCCTGCGATGCCGACGACCAGGGATGAGATCACAATCGGGATAACGATCATCTTGATCAGGCGGATAAAGATGTCGCCCGCTGGCTGCAGCACGTTGCTGATCCACCAGGCTTTCTCGGTGCTGAAATGGTTCAGAACGGCGCCAATGGCGATGCCGAGTACCAGGCCGATGAGGATCTGCCAGGCGAGGCTCAGTTTTGCCTTCTTCATGTCATTACCTTGTTGTCGATGCCGGGACATCCCCCAACCACACGTTCATCATTGCGCTTGCCAGCAAGCGCGACGCCGCGGTCGCTGTCAGGACTGTCTCGTGAGTGGCCGCAGGCGAGCATCCGAGCTCTGAGCAGGCGAAAAAGGCGCAACTATTCCCACGGTGACCGCCATCGTCTAATGCCGTAAACGACTACCCCATGCCGAATCGGCATGATGAAAATCAATCACTTACGCTGCATTGCGCCAAAAGAGGGCGGATTTGCCTGACACAGGAATGCTGAGAAGTGGCTAATACGTCGCCTGCAGCGGATTCGCTTACGGTTTTGTGGCGAGGGTAGGGATTGCGCACGGACGGCAGACAGCCGTTCAAAAGAGGGATTTCCGGGCGATATACGGTCGTAGGAAACGTGGAAGAGGCTATGTAGGACGCTTGAGGGCGGGCGACTTTGGAGTGAATAGCGATCGTTTGCGCCTCACAAGTCCACGGTCGATAGAGGCTAAGACCGTATCGGACGATGGACCTGTGTTGCGGCTTGCCTGACCCGGCCCACGCGTGGGAGTACTCCTTGTACACCTAGGACGCTTCAATCACTCCGTTGATCGTAACGCCCCGGCCCCTTGGTCATACGCGCACCGTCTTCGGGCTGCGCGTCTATCAGGAAGGTCTGTCAGGGACAGGTCTCCCGTCATTCGAATCAATACCAGTTCGGATCTTTCTTGAGCTGTTCTTTCAGAAGGCCTTGCATGCCTTCATCCGGCTTGCCCAAAAACCGGTAGTCCGCATGGCGCGTGGGTGATTTGTCCGCGGGAAGTCCCGCAGGCACTTCGACCAACATCGCGTACGCATGGGACTTGTTCAGGCTGAACGCCACGATGAGTCGCTTGGTGCGGCAAGTGTCCTGGGTTTCGCAGAGCGGCCCTACCAAGTACTTGTCGCCGTCTTCGGTCACGGCATTCATCTGCTCAGCGGCACCGGAGAGATTGATCACCCAATCGGGCAGTCGCTCTTCCTTCTTCACTACGCTCGACCACGTTTCGCGGTACTCAGAATCCGAGCTCAAAAGCTCGTTCACCCGAGATTGACCGTCGTTGGCCGCCATAGCTGTAATACTGGCGCTCCCAAGGAGCGCCAGTATTAGTGCATGGAAATGCTTGAAGCCCATATTTAGCCTCGGCCGCGACGGCCAAAGAAGAACGACACCACGAACATAACCAAGAAGACCACGAACAGGATCTTGGCAATACCGGTAGCAGTACCTGCGATACCACCAAAACCAAGGACGGCTGCAACGATAGCGATGATCAGAAATGTGATTGCCCAACTCAACATGGTGAATCTCCTTACTGTTTATTGATTTTTTGCTACGTCGAGGCGTCGGGATGACCCTCGGGGTAGATCGCGTCTTCGACCCGGAGGATCAGAAAACCCAGCTTTGCTGACGTGGCGCTTCATCAGTAGTAGCGGCCGCGTCATCAACTTGCATGCTCAGGGCCACATCCGAGGCTTTCAACGCACTTGCCTTGGCAAAGGGTACGGTGTAAGCATGGGAATAGTGCGCCTGAGTCACTTCATGATTCTGATTCCAGTGATTGAACTGTTGCACAACAATGAGCGTAATCATCAACGCCAGACTGGCAAACAGACCTTGCTGCAAATGCAGAGGGGAGATACGCAGTTTGTTGGCGAGATGTTGAGCGTTCATTCAGCTGACTCCTGGCAATCTTGTCGGCCGTCTGTCCGGGCCTTTGTTATCAGGGATATTGCACGCTGTGTGCCAGCTTTCAGATAACCAATAAATCCTTATAAATCAAATAGTTAAATTGCCTACTCAGAAGTGTCGTACACGCAAGCTGCACGATTGAACGTTTGCCATCGTGCGGAATGCACGAATGTGCCGACACCACGTGTGCGACCGAATTCATTCCGGATGCGAATTATGTTCTGACATCCGTCGTTCGGCCGCCGTGCAAGGCTCTAACCCGCACTGCGCGCTGTCACGCGCAGAGTGTCGGCGTCTACGCCTTTGACCCCGCGGATGTTGCGCGCGATCTCGACCGCCAATTCCTTCTCGGCGTAGTTAGCCACCACACCGTCCAGCGTCACTACACCGTTTTTGGTCTCAACCTTGATGTTCAAACCGTCGAGAGTGCGGCTATATATAAGACTGGATTTCACTTTGCTGGTGATCCATGCGTCGCTGAACTCTTCGCGAACACTGTTGGCCTGCTGCTCGCTTTGCTCCTTGATCGCCTGAGTATCCCGCGCGCTGACGCTGATGAGGTTGTTCACCTCCGTCACGCCGTCCGTGTTGGTGGCCAGGCTTCCGGCCAACAGCTTGGCCTCCGCGTCTTTCGCCTGGCCCTTGAGGGTGACGACCCCCTGGGCGGCGCTGACGTCGATATTCAACGCCTCTGTCACGCTGTTCCACAGCAGCTTGGATTTGATGGTTGCAGTCAGCGTCGCGTCGTCGAAGCGCTGAGCCATGGTGGCTTTGGTGCCCGGATCGGCAGCGACCTGCGGGTCGATCTCAAGCTCGTTATCGACCTTGTTGATTCCCTGAATGTCGCCCGCTATCTGCGCCGCCAGATCCTTGTCGACCTGGTTCTCGACCTTTCCCTTGAGGATCGCAGTGCCTTGTTCCACGTCCACGCTGATCTTGAACGGGCTCAAATGCCGGTTAAGGGCAAAGGCGGTCCAGATCGAACCCTCCTGGCGCGCCTCGGCCAGCTGGGTCTGCAGATCGGCGGCTGCTGCGTGGGCGATGACGGGCGTCAGTCCGAGCAGGCTGGCAGTGGTAATGGCCAGGGCGATCTTCTTCAACGTGGGCATGGGAATCTCCAGACAATTGCAAAAAGGTACCCCTGGACAGACTGGTCTTTCGCCCAGATGTTCGGCGTGGCCTGATTTTGCCTGAACAAGGATCCGTGTTGACCACTGGGGACATGAGCTGTCATGGATCAGCGCATGACGGCTTTTTCAGAAGATCGCTACCATGCAGCGCAAAGAATCAATCAGAATGAACCATGCAACTTGCCCGATGTTTCCGGGACTAACACAGACTATTCATTGAGGAGCGTAGGAAACATGGAAGCAGCCGCTGAGAATCAGGGCCGTATTCTGCTCGTGGATGATGAGTCCGCCATCCTTCGCACCTTCCGTTATTGCCTGGAAGATGAAGGCTACAGCGTAGCCACCGCCAACAGCGCGGCGCAGGCGGAATCGCTGTTGCAGCGTCAGGTATTCGACGTATGTTTCCTCGACCTGCGTCTGGGTGAGGACAACGGGCTGGATGTTCTGGCGCAAATGCGCGTGCAGGCGCCCTGGATGCGCGTGGTGATTGTCACCGCGCACTCGGCCGTCGACACCGCCGTGGATGCGATCCAGGCCGGCGCTGCCGATTATCTGGTCAAGCCCTGCAGTCCGGATCAACTGCGCCTCGCCACCGCCAAGCAGCTCGAAGTCCGCCAGTTGTCCGCGCGACTTGAAGCCCTTGAAGGCGAAGTTCGCAAACCAAAAGACGGCCTGGATTCCCACAGCCCGTCGATGATGGCGATCCTCGAAACCGCCCGCCAGGTCGCCAACACCGACGCCAACATCCTTATTCTCGGTGAATCCGGTACGGGTAAGGGCGAATTGGCCCGGGCGATTCACGGCTGGAGCAAGCGCGCCAAAAAGGCCTGCGTGACCATCAACTGCCCATCCCTCACCGCCGAGCTGATGGAAAGCGAGCTGTTCGGCCATAGCCGCGGCGCCTTCACCGGTGCCAGCGAGAGCACACTCGGTCGGGTGAATCAGGCAGACGGCGGCACATTGTTCCTTGATGAAATCGGCGACTTCCCGCTCACGCTGCAGCCAAAATTGCTGCGTTTCATTCAGGACAAGGAATATGAACGCGTCGGTGACCCGGTGACCCGTCGCGCTGACGTGCGCATTTTGGCGGCGACTAACCTGAACCTCGAAGACATGGTCCGCGAAGGGCGCTTCCGCGAGGATCTGTTGTATCGCCTGAACGTGATTACCCTGAATCTGCCCCCTTTGCGCGAGCGAAGCGAAGACATCCTGACGCTGGCAGACCGCTTCCTGGCGCGCTTCGTCAAGGAATACAGCCGCCCGGCGCGCGGCTTCAGCGAGCAGGCCCGCAGCGCGCTGCTCAACTACCGCTGGCCCGGCAACATCCGCGAGCTGCGCAACGTGATCGAGCGGGCGAGCATTATCTGCCCGCAGGAAAAAGTCGAAATCACCCACCTCGGCATGGCCGAACAGCCAGCCAACAATGCCCCGCGCGTCGGCGCAGCGTTGAGCCTTGATGAGCTGGAGAAAGCCCACATCGGCGCGGTACTGGCCACCAGCGATACGCTGGATCAAGCCGCACGCACACTGGGCATCGACGCATCGACGCTGTACCGAAAACGTAAGCAGTACAACCTGTGACAGGGCGCCGATGATGTTTGCGATGAAGTTGCGCACCCGACTCTTTCTGAGTATTTCGGCCCTCATCACCGTCGCCCTCTTAGGGTTGGTGCTGGGGCTCGTCAGCGTTATGCAGATGGCCAAATCTCAGGAATCGTCGATTCGGCACAACTTCACCACACTCGATATCGGCCTGAAGCTGCGACAGAACCTGGGCGATCAGTTGGTCCTGCTGCTTCAGGAAAGCCCTGATCAGGCGGATATCAAGCGCAATCAGGAGCAGTTCCAGAACCTGCTTGATCAGGGCATCGAACATGATCAGCAAACCGGCGTTCCCAGCGGGTTCGAAACCGCCCGGGTGAACTACGCCCGCTTCGTCAAAACCATCGAGCAGTCCAGCGCACATGGTGACGCGATCCGCGACGATGAGGCTGTGACCGAGGCGTTTAACACGTTGCGCAATGGTCTGCTCGACGCCCACCGCCAGGCGCTTGAGAACATCAGCCAGGCAGAAAGCGCCTCAAGATCGCGAGCGCTCTGGGTCTCGGCGTTGCTGGGATTGGTGGGGCTGGCAGTGCTGGTTATCGGTTTCGTCACCGCCCACGGCATCGCCCGGCGCTTCGGTGGTCCGATCGAGCAGTTGGCCAAGGCGGCGGACCGGATTGCCCAGGGTGATTTCGACGTCACGCTGCCCACGTCCTCATCTGACGAAATGAACCTGCTGACCCACCGTTTCGGCATGATGGCCGACGCCCTGCGCCAACATCAGAAAACCAACGTCGATGAGTTGCTCGCCGGTCAGCAGCGTCTGCAGGCGGTGCTGGACAGCATCGACGACGGCTTGCTGATGATCGACCGCCAGGGGCGGCTTGAACACCTGAACCCGGTTGCGCAACGGCAGTTGGGCTGGGAAGAAAGTCGCTTGGGCCAGGGGCTCGGCGAAGCGCTGCAACGTCCGGAACTGGACGAACAGCTTTACCTGGTATTGCGCGGTGGCACGCTGGAACGGGCGCCCGATGACCTATCCATCGAGATCGACGGCGAAGTTCGTCTGCTCACCTATAGCCTCACGCCGGTCAGCCACACCAAAGGGCACATCGTCGGCGCCGTGATGGTGCTGCACGACGTCACCGAACAGCGGGCGTTCGAGCGCGTGCGCAGTGAGTTCGTGCTACGGGCCTCCCACGAGTTGCGCACGCCCGTCACCGGCATGCACATGGCCTTCGGCCTGCTTCAGGAACGCGTGCATTTCCCGCCGGACTCGCGCGAGAAGGACCTGCTCGACACCGTTAACGAAGAAATGCAGCGGCTGATGCAGCTGATCAACGACCTGCTCAACTTCTCGCGCTATCAGAACGGTCTGCAAAAGCTGGCACTCGAGCCCTGTGATATCAGTGAATTGCTCGAATCGGCGCGTCAGCGCTTTGCCGACACCGCCCACGACCAGGACGTCATGGTGCTATTGGAAACCCAAGAGCCGCTGCCACGGGTACAGGCGGACAAAGCGCAGCTCGACCGAGTGCTCGACAATCTGCTTGATAACGCCCTGCGCCATACCCCGAAATCCGGCCTGATCCGCCTGCAGGCAAGGCGTCATGGGGAGCGCTTGATCATCAGCGTGGAAGACAACGGCGAGGGCATTGCCTACGGCCAGCAGGCCCGGATCTTCGAGCCGTTCGTTCAGGTTGGACGCAAGAAAGGCGGCGCAGGCCTGGGGCTGGCGTTGTGCAAGGAAATCGTTCAGTTGCACGGCGGACGCATGGGCGTTTACTCCCGACCGGGGCAGGGCACGCAGTTTTACATGGCGCTGCCGCTGTAATACGGTCTCGCTGGACTACGCCACGTCATCCGCACGACGCCCGGCGCTGCGCCTGCCCCCGGTGATCAGTTCGGTGAACTTGGTCGCGCTCAGCGGCCGTGCGAACAGCCAGCCCTGGCCGTAAATCACCCCTTCGCTTTTCAGCAGCATTGCTTGGGACTCAAACTCGATGCCTTCGGCGATCACCCGCAGTTGCAGCGCATGGGCCATGCGAATGATGTGCGGCGCCACGCCACTGCTGGCGGCATCGTGACCGAGGGCGTCAATGAACGCTTTGTCGATTTTCAGGCAATCCACCGGCAACGTCTGCAGATAGGCCAGGCTGCAATAGCCGGTGCCGAAATCATCGATCAGCACCTGATGGCCCCGATCGCGCAGCGCCTGAAGATGGTTGCGGGCGACCACCACGTCCACCAAACCGCGCTCGGTGACTTCAAACGCGATCTGCCGAGGCGCTACCCGGTGCAACGCCAGCAGCTTCGCCGTCACCCGACCGATGCGTGGGGCCATGACGTCGCACGCTGCCAGATTGACCGATACGTACAGGTGCGGATTGGCGCGTAACAGATGGCCCAGCTGTTCAAGCAACTGCTGAAGCACGAAGTCGGTGATCTGGCGGATCTGCCCGGTGTTTTCCGCCAGCGGGATAAAGAGGTCAGGGCTGGTCAGCGTGCCGTCCGGTCGACGCCAGCGCACCAGGGCCTCAGCGCCCACGCACAGCCGGGTATTGAGGTCGAAAATGGGCTGATACAAAACCTTCAGCTCGCCGCGGCGCAGTGCTCCATGCAGCTCACCGCCCAGCGACTGACGCTGACGCACCAGTTGCAGAACGAGAATGCCGATGAACAATGAAATCAACAGACTGGCCGGGACCAGCAGCCACCACGCACCGGTGATCTTCTGTTGCAAGGCACTGCGCGGCGTTATCAAGACCAGTTGATACTCCGGGCTCTGGGTCGGCATCCGGTAGACGAGTTTGTCCTGAGTGGTCATCAGCGTTTCGGTGGAGGTCGGCGACCAGTCCGGTGTGGGCGGCCATGCCTGAGCGGGGCCCAGGACCGGGACTGCTTTGGACCCGCGATCGAGCACCACCACCAGACTGCCGCCCGCCGGCAGGTCGACGACGTCAGTCAAATGGCCGCGGGAGGTGGACACACGAAACTCTCCGCGCCCAAGCATCAATGAAGCCAGGTTGTCGTCAGGCTGGGTGGAGGTGTTGAGCCAGTAGTCGTAGGTAGGGCCGCGAATGTCCGGTGGCCTGGGCTTGCCAATCAGGCTCTGCCGCGTCCAGCTGGAGCAGAACTGGCTTTCGCTGACGTACGCCGCTTCGTAGATAAAACGGTAGCGCGAGTTCACCTGACGCAACTGCCCGATCATCTCAGGGCTGCACCCGCGCAGCGATTGCGCTTCAAGCTGATCGAGCCCGGCCCTCAACTGGCCAAACAACTGCTCCAGCCGCACCAGAAAGCGCTCGCCCTGAGCATTCATCTGCGCACGTTCGTCCTGCCGGGCCTGATGCATCGCCAGCCCGAAGCTGCCCGCCAGCAGGATGGCCGCGCTTAACAGCGCGGCCATTAATGCCAGAAGCCAGGGACGATAAAGGAAAGAGCGCAGTCGCGGCGTCGCCGTGAGCATCGACAGTCATCCAGAGGGTGGGATTTCCATAACCACTGCGGTATAGCAACAAGCGCAGCAATAGCCCGGAAAAAAGCGACATTAGCGGAATTTAGTGCTTGAAGTTAAGTACTTGCAGAATAGCCGCACTTTGCAGATCCGGCTCACCGTCAAATTTCTGTGGTCGGTAGTGCATCTGGAACGCAGCCAGCGTGTGACGTGTCGCAATGTCCAGCTCTCCGGTCTGCGGCGTCGGGTAACCCAGCAGCGCCAATTGCTGCTGAAACCACACGATATTTGGCACGACGCCCATCAGCTGCGTCTGACGCTGTGCGACTTGCTGTTCATCCGGCCAGATTCCCAGACCTTCCTGGGCCAGCCGCTTCCAAGGGAACAACGGGCCCGGATCGAGCTTGCGCAGGGGCGCGATGTCACTGTGGCCAATGACGTGGCGCGGTTCGATGTGATTGCGTTTGACGATGTCTTTGAGCAGCACGATCAGCGCTTGAATCTGCGCCTCGCTGTAGGGATACCAAAGCCGGCCGGTGGGCGTGTCGCGGTAGCCCGGGTTGACGATCTCGATGCCGATGCTGCTTGAGTTGAGCCAGGTGCGCCCGTCCCATTCGCTTTCGCCGGCATGCCACGCGCGCTGGGATTCGTCGACCAGCTTGTAGGTGGTGGCTGGACCGTCGCCGATCAGGTAATGCGCGCTGACCTCACCGTGGGTCAGCAATGCCAACGACCGATCGAGGGAGGCAGAGGTGTAATGGACCACAACAAACTGCACGCGACTGTCGAAATTGACGGAAGGATGGCTGGTATCGATCTTCGGACCGCTGCTGCAAGCGCTCAGCAGCAACAACAGAAACAGGGCAGAAATAGACTTCATGGGGGCACGACGTGTAGGCAAATAATGCAACAGTGTAACGTAACGTCGGTGACGCATTCAAAAATGCATCATCCCCACGCAGCCAACCAGACGAACCGTCTCAGCCCTGCTCGATGCGGTTTCGCCCCTCGTCCTTGGCGCGGTACAGCGCCTGGTCAGCACGCTTGAGCACAACATCACTGCGCTCACCCTGGGAGAACGCCGTGATGCCCATGGACACCGTGACCGTCACCCGCTCGCCCTTGAAGTGAAACGGGCACTGTTCGATGCCTTCGCGCAGACGCTCCAGCAGCGCCAACCCCTCATCCATCGGCGTGGTCGGCAGCAGGAGCACGAACTCTTCCCCGCCAAATCGCGCAATGAAGTCCGAAGCCCGCAATCGCTTTCGCAGCTGCCCGGCGATGATCTTCAGCACCTTGTCACCCGCCAGATGCCCGTAGCCGTCGTTGATACGCTTGAAGTGATCCAGGTCGAGAATGCCGAGCAGCAGGCTTGATTGCTTACGCTGCAGCTGGTCAATCTCTCGCTCCAGCCGCTCATTCCATGCCGCGCGGTTTGGCAGGCCTGTCAGCGTATCGATCAGGGCCTTTTGCCGTTGCTCTTCCAGATGAACCCGGAAGCCCAGCGCCTCCTGCTCCATGGTGGCCACGCGACTGGAGAGGGCTTGCAGGCGGGTAGCGACTTCCTGCTCGCGTTGATCGCGTTGCTGCTGATGATGATCCATGGTGCCAATCAGCCCTTCGAGGCGCCTCTCCAGCACCTGCTTCAAGCTGTCGAGATCGGCCGCCTGCTGCACGCTGATTTGCAGGTCATCGACGTGCTCGCGCAGTTGATGGTCCAGTTGCCGTGACGCCGATTGCTGATCGGCATGGTTTTCGCTGGCTGCCAGCAAGCCACTTTGGAACGACTCCAGCCGCTCATTGAGCTGTTTGAGATAGGCCTCGAATTCATGCTGGCCGCTGTCAGTGACGGCGAGCATCAGCACAGCAAGGTCGTCGAGGATCGGCAGCAGTTCGTACCAGTTCAGCCCATGCTCCAGCCGGACGCGCATGGCATCGGCTTGCGCACGATGGTGTTCGGGCAGCGTCAGTTCATCGAGCAGACCCAGCAGCGTTTCTTCGATGTGGGCGGCGACCGAGCTGTAACTTGGTTCGGGCGAGGAGGGCAGCGCGTAGGGGCTGTCTTCTTCGGCGGCGGTCTCATCAGGCTCGTCGTCTTCAGCGAGGATATCGATGTCGTCGGTAATAGCGACGGTTTCGTCGGTCTCTTCAGGGTCGGGAGAGGGCGCTTCAGCCGCAGGCTCGGAAGCTTCGGCGTGTGAAGACTCGGCGGCGGAGGGCTGCGGGACGTCAGCGGTGTGGAGCGGCGCCTCGGGCTCTTCGTCTGACTGGGCCGGCTCGGGCTCGGACATTACCCGCTCGACTGCAACTTCCGGGTGGGACTCCGGGATGGCGCGCTCAGGCTCTTGGGCGACAGGCTGGGGAACCGGCGGGACGGTGCTGCGAAGTTCCGCCTCCAGTTCGGTGTTCTCTGGGGCAGCCTCCGGCATGGCGGATGAATGCTGCAGCGCATCATCAGAAACCTGCACCCCGGCCGGTTCGTTAACTGGATGGGCCAACGGGGCTGAATCATCACCTTCGCTGCCAGCCTCACGGTGACTGCCGAACAATCGCTGCAGAAAACCCGGACGGGACGCTTCATCCGGGTGTTCGATCTGCGACAGCGCCTGCCCTTGAAGTCCGCTCAACTCGCTTAACAGCAGCGGCAGCTCACGGGCCTGATTGATGCGATCTTCCAGGCCCTTGGCGAATCGCTTGAGCGGCTTGCTGACGTCCTTCGGCAACGGCAATGCCTGCAGTTGCGCGACCAACGACGTCAACGCCGTGCCCATTTGCTCGACGCGCTGCTCGCGACGCTGCTCGGATTCCAGCACCGCTTTTTCCAGGCGCGGAATCAAGGCGGCCAGGCCTGCGTCCATGTCGTCCTTGCGAACAATCTCACGCATTTCCTTCATGCATGCATCAACGGCCTTGTCGGCACCTTCGGCCGCCAGGCTGCTGCGCACGAGGCCTCGACGCAGCAAGTCGAGCCGCGCATTCCAGCGCCGCTCCAGTTTGTCTTGCTGCTCGATGCCCTTGAGGTACTTTTCTTTCCAGCGCTGCGCTTCGTCGGTCATTCCACAGGTCCGCGAGGAGATGTGCTTGTTATCGGCAGCGAGTCACCGATTAATGAGGCCGGCAAGCGAATCTCCACCGCGACGGGCAGATGATCGGAAATGGGCTGGGCCAGCACCTGCACTTTTTCAAGGGTCAGGGTCGGGCTCAGGAGGATGTGGTCCAGGCATCGCTGGGGACGCCAACTGGGGAAAGTCGCCTCAACCTGCGGGGCAAGCAAGCCGAGATCGCGCAGTGGCGAGGTTTGCAGCAGGTCGTTGGCGTGGGTGTTCATGTCGCCCATCAGCACCTGATGCCGATAGCCGCCAATTAGCTCGCGAATGTACGCCAGCTGCCGTGTGCGGGTCCGTGCGCCCAGTGCCAGATGCATCACCACCACGACCAGTGCATCCGGGCCTTCGCCGAAACGAACGAGAATGGCGCCACGCCCGGCCGGGCCCGGTAGCGGATGGTCTTCGATGTCCCACGGACGCAAACGGCTGAGCACGCCATTGCTGTGCTGGGCGAGGCGCCCGAGGTTTCGATTGAGTTGCTGGTGCCAGTACGGAAACGAACCGAGCTGGGCGAGGTGTTCGACCTGATTGATGTAGCCCGAGCGCAGGCTGCCACCATCGGCTTCCTGCAACGCGACCAGATCATAGTCACGCAGCAGATCGCCGATTTTCTGCAGGTTCCCGGCTCGACCGTTGTGGGGCAGCAGATGCTGCCACCCCCGGGTCAGGTAGTGCCGGTAGCGTTCGGTGCTGTTGCCCACCTGGATGTTGAAGCTGAGCAGGCGAAGCCGACCGTCGGCCGGCAGGCCCGTCTCGTGAAGATGATGCTCGTTGACCTTCGGCGTGTGCCGGGCAACGACCCGTCCAGTAGTTCCCCAGCGCGCCATGGTCAGCCCTTACTTGGCGGTCAGCGTCGCGCGTTCTTTGGCGATCAGCTGATCGGCCACTTGCAGCGCCTGCTCCGGACCACCGGCAGTGCCGAGGTCAAAGCGGTACTTGCCGTTGACGATCATGGTCGGGACGCCCGTGATTTCGTACTTCTTGGCCAGTTCCTTGTATTGGGCGATCTTGCCCTTCACAGCGAACGAGTTGAAGGTTTCGAGGAACTTGGTCTTGTCGACGCCCTGGGTGGCGACGAACTCGGCCATGTCATTCGGGTCGGTCAGACGCTTGCCGCCTTTCTGAATGGCGTCGAACACGGCGGTGTGGACTTTCTTCTCTACGCCCATGGTGTCGAGGGTAATGAATAGCTGGCCATGAGCGTCCCAAGGGCCGCCGAACATGGCGGGGACGCGGATGAAGTGCACGTCAGCGGGAAGTTTTTCAGCCCATGGATTGATGACGGGCTCGAAGGCGTAGCAGTGCGGGCAGCCGTACCAGAACATTTCGACGACTTCGATCTTGCCCGGCTCGGAAACAGGAACAGCGCTTTTCAGCTCGACGTATTGCTTGCCGGCTTCGATGGGCTCTGCTGCTTGAGCGGTCAAACCGAACAGGCTGGTAAAAATCAGAGCGGCGCTGAGAATCAGATTACGCATGCTTAACTCCTGGGCATGGAAGGTCACTTCGGTGGCCGCGGTTCGACCGGCCGAGGTGATATGAGTTCGCAAGTGTAACGCCTGCGGCCACAAAAAAGGGCAGCCGTTCGCTACCCTTTTTGGCCCGTCCGGGCAGGTCTGCCGGCAATTTGTTTTACCAGCCGTGTCCGTCAGGATCGCGCGCCAGACGCTCAATGCAGCCCTTGAATGTACGCCGCCAGCGCCTCGATATCCTTATCGTTCAGCTTTGCGGCGATGGTGCGCATGACCAGGGTGTCGCCGTCATTGATCCGGTCACCTTTGCGGAACGCTGTGAGCTGTTTCTTGATGTACTCGGCGTGCTGCCCGCTCAGGTGCGGAAAGCCTGCCGTTGCAATGCCCGCGCCGTTTGGTGAATGGCAGCCGATGCAGGCCGGCATGCCCTGATCGAGCTTGCCGCCGCGAAACAGCGCTTCACCAAGCGCGACGAGATCGGGATCGGCAGTGCCGACGCTGCCTTTCTGACCGGCGTAATAAGCGGCGATGTCGGCCAGGTCCTGATCGGTGAGCGGGTTCAGCTGGCCGGTCATTTCCAGCACAACCCGCTTCCCGTCCTTGATGTCGTGCAGTTGCTTGAGCAGATACCGCTCGCCCTGGCTGGCGAGCTTCGGGAAGATGGGCACCAGGCTATTGCCATCGGGTCCGTGACAAGCGCCGCAGACAGCCGTCTTTGCTTGCCCGGCGACCGGGTCGCCCACTGGCGAGTCAGCGGCCTGCGCCAAGCCATTCAGGCTCAGGGTCAACAGCAGACTCGAGAGAAATGCGTTCATGGGTTGATCCGATGCGGCTGAGAGGGTCGCCTTCAGGGCTAACTGTCTTGGGGGGGGGGCGGCCTGTATTTGTGGGTCTGAGGCTACGCGCCATGGGGGTTTCGCTTCGGCAATGCCCTCACTTGGGTCGGACAAGGCACACATGAAATCTGCGGCATTATATACTCGCGCCCATTGAACGGAAAACGACACCCCGTTGCCGCGCACGCCGCAACGCCCTCACCGGATATCCCATGCAACTCAAGAACCCAATTCTCGGCCTGTGCCAACAAGCCAAGTTCATGCTCAGCGCTGCCAAAGTCGACCAATGCCCGGATGACGAAGGCTTTGAAGTCGCCTTCGCCGGCCGCTCCAACGCCGGCAAATCCAGCGCGTTGAACACCCTGACCCATGCCAGCCTGGCGCGCACCTCGAAAACCCCGGGCCGTACCCAGTTGCTGAACTTCTTCAGCCTGGATGACGACCGCCGCCTGGTCGACTTGCCGGGCTACGGTTACGCGAAGGTGCCGATTCCGCTGAAGCTGCATTGGCAGCGCCACCTGGAAGCCTATCTGGGCGGCCGTGAAAGTCTGAAGGGGTTGATCCTGATGATGGACATCCGCCACCCGATGACGGACTTCGATCTGCTGATGCTGGATTGGGCCATCGCCAGCGGCATGCCGATGCACATTTTGCTGACCAAAGCCGACAAGCTGACCTTCGGCGCGGCGAAGAACACCCTGCTCAAGGTCCAGTCGGAAATCCATCGGGGTTGGGGTGACGCCATTACCATCCAGCTGTTTTCGGCACCCAAGCGCATGGGCCTGGAAGAGGCTTATACCGTGCTGGCCGACTGGATGGAGCTGGAAGACAAGGCACCGGCGGCCTGAATCGCAGGCAAAAAAAACCCCGGACTTCATGTGGGGAGGGGAAGTTCGGGGTCCAAGTCCAGACCTCTCGGGAGGGATCCGGATATCTGCCAACACTTAACACAACATAGGAGCATGAATGGCTACGTCAGCCATTCGCAAACTCAGACCGGAGTTTGTCCGCCGAAGTTCAAAACCGGCGGAAATTTTATGGATGCCGCAGTTCCGATTCCGAACAGAATCGGAACGACAAGGCCGTATTAATGCGCCTCGTCCCAGTTATTCCCCACACCCACTTCGACCAGCAGCGGAACATCCAGCTCGGCTGCGCCGCTCATGTGCACGCGGATGTCTTTGCTGATCTGCTCGACCAGATCTTCACGCACTTCCAGCACCAGTTCATCGTGAACCTGCAGGATGACGCGAGCATCCAGCCCTGACGCTTCCAGCCAGCCATTCACCGCTACCATCGCTCGCTTGATGATGTCCGCCGCCGTACCTTGCATCGGCGCGTTGATCGCCATGCGTTCGGCACCTTTGCGCAGCGCCTGGTTCTTCGCGTTGATGTCCGGCAGGTAAAGGCGACGACCGAAGATGGTCTCGACGTACCCTTGCTCCGCCGCCTGAGCACGGGTGCGCTCCATGTAATCCAGCACGCCCGGATAGCGCGCGAAATAGCGATCCACG
Source organism: Pseudomonas sp. AK106 (assembly GCF_053903055.1). Taxonomy (NCBI): domain Bacteria; kingdom Pseudomonadati; phylum Pseudomonadota; class Gammaproteobacteria; order Pseudomonadales; family Pseudomonadaceae; genus Pseudomonas; species Pseudomonas sp. AK106. Next base: position 75,038 of record NZ_CP096426.1, on the reverse strand, counting down.
TACGCCTGGGATTGCTTGCGATCGACACCAATCTGCTTGGCCAGCCCGAATGCGCTCATGCCGTAGATCAGACCGAAGTTGATCGCCTTGGCGCTACGGCGCATGTCATTGGTCACGTCCGTCAGTTCGACACCGAACACCTCGCCCGCCGTTGCACGGTGGACGTCCAAGTCATTACGGAAGGCGTGCAGCAAGCCTTCGTCTTTGGCCAGATGCGCCATGATCCGCAGTTCGATCTGCGAGTAGTCCGCCGCCAGCAGTTTGTAGCCCTGGGGGGCAACAAACGCCTGACGAATGCGACGACCCTCGGCGGTCCGGATCGGGATGTTCTGCAGGTTCGGGTCGCTGGAGGACAGACGCCCGGTCACCGCCACCGCCTGATGGTAGGAGGTGTGAATTCGCCCGGTGCGCGGGTTGATCTGCTCCGGCAGGCGGTCGGTGTACGTGCTCTTCAGCTTGCTCATCGAGCGGTACTGCATCAGCACTTTCGGCAGCGGATATTCCTGCTCGGCCAGTTCCGCGAGCACCGCTTCAGCCGTGGACGGCTGGCCGGTGGCGGTCTTGCTGATGATCGGCATGCCGAGCTTTTCGTAGAGAATCACCCCGAGCTGCTTGGGCGATCCGAGATTGAATTCTTCACCGGCGATGGCGAACGCTTCGCGCTCAAGCTCTGTCATTTTGTTGCCCAGCTCGACGCTCTGATTGCCCAGAAGATTGGCATCGACCAGAGCGCCTTGACGCTCGATACGCGCCAGCACAGGCATAAGTGGCATCTCGATGTCGTTCAGCACTGGCGCCAGACTCGGGGTCTTGGCCAATCTGTCCTGCAGCACCTCGTGCAGACGCAGCGTCACGTCAGCCTCTTCAGCCGCATACGTACCCGCCTGCTCCAGCGCGATCTGGTCGAAAGTCAGCTGTTTTGCGCCCTTGCCCGCGATGTCCTGAAAATTGACAGGTGTGTGATCCAGGTACTTGGCGACCAGGCTGTCACGGTCGTGACGCGTCGCAGTGGAGTCGAGCACGTAGGATTCGAGCATCGTGTCGAACTTGACGCCCTGCACGTTGATGCCCTGGCTCTGGTCACCATCAATGGCGCAGTTGGCCAGCAGGTTGATCGCAAACTTGGCGTGCTGGCCGACCTTGATTTTGCTCGCGTCCTCCAGCATGGGCTTGACCGATTTCAGTACCGCGTCGCGATCCAGTTGCTGCTGCACGCCCATATAGGAATGGGTGAGCGGGATGTAACAGGCTTCGTGGGTCTTGATCGCAAACGACAGGCCGACGACTTGCGCGCGTTGGGCATCGGTACCGTTGCTCTGCACCACAAAAGCGAACAACTGAGCGGCTTTCAGCTTTTTCAGCCAGTCGTCGAATTGGGTTTGCTCGAGAATGAGTTCGTAGTTGGCCTCGATGACAGGCGCCGGCTCGGCAGCAGGGACGACTTCCGCGCCTTCCTGGCGAGCGTCACGCTGCAGATCAGTGATCCAGCTCTTGAATTCCAGCTCGGTGTAGAGCGCCATCAGCGCCTCACGGTCAGGCTCGCCGCAGTGCAGGGCGTCGAGCTCGATGTCTAGCGGCACGTCGATCTTGATGGTCGCCAGCTCGTAGGACAGGAAAGCCATTTCCTTGTGTTCTTCGAGCTTGGCCGGCAGGGATTTAGCGCCCCGAAGCGGCAGCGCTGCCACTTTGTCGAGGTTCGCGTAAAGCTCTTTCAGGCCACCGTTGATGCCCACCAACAGGCCCGCTGCGGTTTTCTCACCGACACCGGGTACGCCGGGGATGTTGTCGACCTTGTCGCCCATCAGCGCCAGGTAATCGATGATGTGTTCCGGGCCAACACCGAACTTCTCCTTCACGCCGGCGACGTCCAGCACGCTGCCGGTCATGGTGTTGACCAGCGTGATGTGGCCATCGACCAGCTGCGCCATGTCCTTGTCACCGGTAGAGATGACCACCGGACGGTCGGCGGCCGCGCTGCTGCGCGCCAAGGTGCCGATCACGTCATCGGCCTCCACGCCTTCAACGCACAACAGCGGATAGCCGAGGCCTCGCACGCAGTTGTGCAGGAAGTCGATCTGCACGCGCATGTCGTCCGGCATGCTGGGGCGGTTGGCTTTGTATTCGCCGTACAGCGCGTCGCGGAACGTTCCGCCCTTGGCATCGAAAACCACGGCAAACGGGCTTTCGGGGTACTGCCTGCGCAGGCTTTTGAGCATGTTCAGTACGCCCTTGACCGCACCGGTGGGCAGGCCTTTGGAGGTCATGAGCGGCGGCAGCGCATGGAACGCGCGGTATAGATAAGAAGAACCGTCCACCAGGACGAGGGGCGCAAGACTCATGTGCAAGATCAACCTTTTCGGCGGGGTCGGCGCTAGAATGCGCGGACCGTTGACGACAAAGGCACAAGGTTATCATGCGCGCGCTGAATCGCCTGTTACTGCTCGGCGGGTTGATCGCCTGTCCGTGGCTGGCGGTCGCGGCGGACGATGAAGCGCCGTCGGCAGAGCCTGATGTGACGATTCGTCAGGACAGCGATGGCTTCATCAAGGAGTATCGTGCGAACGGATTCGTGTACGCCGTGAAGATCACGCCCAAACACGGCAAGCCGTATTATCTGGTGCGCGCCGATGGCACAAGTGGTCAATTCATCCGTTCGGATCAACCGGACATGCTGATACCCCAATGGGTACTATTCAGCTGGTAACGCCCTACATTCACTCTCTTGCTGGCAGTCTTCTATGTCCGTTTTTACTCCCCTGGCTCGGCCTGAGCTGGAAGCTTTTCTCGCCCCGTACGGGCTTGGCGCCCTGCGTGATTTTCAGGGCATTGCCGCTGGAAGTGAAAACACCAATTTCTTCATCAGCCTGGAGCAGGGCGAATTCGTGCTGACCCTGGTCGAGCGCGGTCCGGTTCAGGAGATGCCGTTCTTCATCGAACTGCTGGACGTTCTCCACGACGCCAACTTGCCCGTACCCTACGCGCTGCGCACCACCGACGGGCAGGCCCTGCGCGAGCTGAAAGGCAAACCGGCGCTGCTGCAACCGCGTCTGTCCGGCAAGCACCCGGCCCAGCCCAACACCCAGCACTGCGTGCAGATCGGCGAATTCATGGCGCACATGCACATGGCGACGCGCAGCGAGACTGTCGAGCGCAAAACAGATCGTGGTCTGGACTGGATGCTGGAGGAGGGCGGTAATTTCATCTCTCACCTAGACGAGGCCCAGGGCGCGCTGCTGACCAAGGCGATCGAGGAAATTCAGCGTCGCAAGGCGGCAATCATGGCGCTGCCGCGGGCCAATCTGCACGCCGACCTGTTCCGCGACAACACGCTGTTCGAAGGCACCCACCTGACGGGCGTGATCGATTTCTACAATGCTTGTTCCGGACCGATGCTGTACGACGTGGCGATTGCCGTGAATGACTGGTGCTCGTTTGAGAACGGCACCATCGATGCGCCGCGCGCCCGGGCGTTTCTGGGTGCTTACGCTGCGCTGAGGCCATTCACGGCCGCCGAAGCCGAGCTGTGGTCGACGATGCTGCGTGTGGGTTGCGTGCGCTTCTGGCTGTCACGCCTGATCGCCGCCGAAACCTTCGCCGGTCAGGACGTGCTGATCCATGATCCGGACGAATTCCGCAAACGCCTGGAACAGCGGCAGGAAACCCACATTCCGTTGCCGTTTGCGTTGTAGACATCATAAACGCTTCGTGAGCAAGCTCACTCCCACAGGGACCGTGGTTCAACTGTAGGAGTGAGCTTGCTCGCGAAGGCGTTGGCACAGGAGTTAAAGACTCTCCAGACACCCCGCCAGGTCATCCGCCAGCTTGCTCAGCAATTGCTCGTAACCCTCGGCAGTGGCGGGTGTGTAGCCGCCTAATCCGTCCAGTTCAGCCAGTTTGACCGGCAAGCCCGCACTCAACGTGTCGGCCAGACGCGGGCGAAGGGGCGGTTCGCTGAACACGCAGGTCTTGCCGAATTCGGTCAGCCGCGCACGCATGGCGGCGACGTGCTGGGCGCCCGGCTGAACCTCGCTGCTGACGGCAAATACGCCCGCATGCTTGAGCCCGTAGGCTTCTTCGAAATAATCAAACGCCTCGTGGAAGACGAAATACTGCTTGCCTGAAATGCCGGCGACACGCTGTTTGATCTTGGCGTCCAAAGCGTCAAGGCGTGCGTCGAAGGCCTTCGCGTTGCTCTCATAACGTGCCGCATTGGCGGGATCTGCCTGACTCAAGTCAGCGGCCATCTTTGCCGCAATCACCCGCGCGTTGACCGAAGACAACCACAAATGTGCATCGACGCTGCCCGGGCGGTGATCGTGGTCATGCTCGTCTTCGTCATCATCGTGGTGCTCGGCGCTGGCGGTGAAATGGCGCAGGTGCATACCGGGCAACGACTCGACCGGGACCGATGCCTTGCTGCGCCCGGACAGCACGCGAGGCAGGAATGTCTCCATATCAGGGCCGATCCAGTAGAGCAGATCGGCTTCCTGCACGCGCCGTACGTCGGACGGGCGCAGCGCATAGTTATGCGGTGAGGCGCCCGGCGGAAGCAGGACTTCCGGCACAGCAATCCCGTCCTGTACGGCAGCAGCGATCAACTGCAGCGGCTTTATGCTGGTCAGTACGCGGACGCTGGCTTCGGCGGCAGTGACGGTTGAAAAACCGGTAATAAATACGACAAAAAGTAAAAAAAGTCGGAACACGATAACCACTCATGGGGGCAGGAACGGGTAACATAATAACGTCTCTCTCAAAGGCCGTCGCCGCTCATGTCTAAAACACCCCTGGCCAGTCGCCCCCACGATCACTCTCACTGCGTGCACAGTGCGCTCACTGAAGCCGACACGCTGTGCGCGGGCAAAGGCCTGCGGCTGACGGCCCTGCGTCGTCGCGTGCTGGAACTGGTCTGGCAGAGCCACAAGCCGCTGGGCGCCTACGACATCCTCGCCGTTCTCAGCGAAGAAGATGGCCGCCGCGCCGCACCACCTACGGTGTACCGCGCGTTGGACTTCCTGTTGGAAAACGGCCTGGTGCACCGCATTGCGTCGCTGAACGCCTTCGCCGGCTGTAACCACCCGACCCACGCGCATCAGGGCCAATTTCTGATCTGCCGCGAGTGCCACGCCGCCATTGAGCTGCAGCACGGCAGCATCAGCTCGGCCATCGTCGACGCTGCCAATGAGGTCGGCTTTGACGTCGAAGCCCAGACCGTTGAAGTGGTCGGCGTCTGTGCCGGGTGCAAGGCCGCCTGATGAGCGATGCACTGATCCGCCTGAAGGACGTCAGCGTGACGCGCGCCGGCCAGAGCGTGCTGGAACATATCCAGCTGAGCGTCAGCTCAGGCGAAATCGTCACCCTGATCGGCCCCAACGGCGCGGGCAAGACCACTCTGGTGCGCGCCGTTCTGGGGCTGCTCAAGGCAGACTCGGGCGAAATTTGGCGCAAACCGAAACTGCGCGTCGGTTACATGCCGCAGAAGCTGCACATAGACGCCACGCTGCCGCTGTCGGTCCTGCGTTTCCTGCGTCTGGTCCCCGGCGTTGATCGGGACACCGCGCGGTCAGCGCTGATCGAGGTCGGCGCAGAGAAGGTCATCGACAGCCCGCTGCAAGGGATTTCCGGCGGCGAGATGCAGCGCGTGTTGCTGGCGCGAGCGCTGCTGCGCAAGCCAGAGCTGCTGGTGCTCGACGAGCCGGTGCAAGGCGTTGATGTCGCCGGGCAGGCCGAGCTGTACGCGCTGATCACTCAGCTGCGCAATCGGCATCAATGCGGCGTGCTGATGGTTTCCCATGACCTGCATCTGGTCATGAGCACCACCGATCAGGTGGTCTGCCTCAATCGCCACGTGTGCTGCTCCGGTCACCCCGAGCAGGTGAGTAATGATCCCGCCTTCGTGGAGCTGTTCGGCCTGAACGCCCCGAATCTGGCGATCTATCACCATCACCACGATCACGCCCACGACCTGCATGGCGAAGTCTGCCAACCCGCGCCGGCTCACGTCCACACCCACAATCACGACCACGGGGACAGCTGCAAGCATGGCTGATTTTCTTCTTTACGCCTTGCTCGCAGGCCTCGCGTTAGCGGTAGTGGCAGGTCCTCTGGGGTCTTTCGTGGTCTGGCGGCGCATGGCCTATTTTGGCGACACGCTCTCCCATGCCGCGTTGCTCGGCGTGGCCTTGGGCTTTCTGCTGGACATCAGCCCGACGATCGCCGTGACCGTAGGCTGCCTGCTGCTGGCGGTGTTGCTGGTGACCCTGCAGCAGCGCCAACCGCTGGCGTCCGACACACTGCTGGGGATTCTCGCACCAAGCACTTTGTCGCTGGGTCTGGTGGTGCTGAGCTTCATGCGTGACGTGCGTATCGACCTGATGGGCTATCTGTTCGGCGACCTGCTGGCTATCAGTCCGAACGATCTGGCGTGGATTCTCGCGGGCAGTGCGTTGGTGCTGGTGCTGATCTGTGCGCTGTGGCGGCCGCTTCTGGCCATCACCGTGCATGAAGAGCTGGCGACGGTCGAAGGGCTGCCGGTGGCGGCCCTGCGCATGACGTTGATGCTGCTGATCGCCGTGGTCATTGCGGTGGCCATGAAGATCGTCGGCGTTTTGCTGATTACCTCACTGCTGATCATCCCCGCCGCTGCGGCACAACGTCACGCCCGTTCGCCGGAGCAAATGGCTGTGGGTGCGAGCATCATTGGCGTGATTGCGGTGTGCGCGGGTCTGGCGCTGTCCTGGTTCAAGGACACCCCGGCAGGCCCGTCTATCGTGGTCTCGGCGGCGGCGCTGTTTCTGCTCAGCTTCCTTTTGCCCAAGCGGTAGAACCTTGGGTAGCAGGCAGAGTCATACTCCGCAATAATCCAATGGCGGCAATGTGCAACGACTCCTTGCGCGGCCACCGATAGTGATCAGTTATTTTCGGTGCAAGTCAGTTGTGTGTAGACTTGCTCGTTTTTTGCGCAAATAGAGAATCGCAGGAATGAAGCCGTTCGCATCCCGTTATCTGCTGCTTGCTGCATTTTCCATCCTGTTGGGTGCTTGCCAGAGCAAGCCCGTCGAGCAGCCCGCATCTGTGGCTGCGCCCGATGCCTATCAGCAGCTGGAACAGAACATCGCCAGCAGCGAGTTGGCAACCGCCGAAGATCAATTGGCGGCGCTGCAAAGCAAATCTCCGGACGATCCCCGACTCGAGCAGTACCAGCGTCAATTGGCTGAGGCCTATTTGAGCCGCAGTCAGATCGTGCTGCAAAAAGGCGACATGAATGCCGCCGCGACCGCGCTCAGTCGTGCTCGTGCCCTGATGCCAAAGGCTCCGGCGCTGACCAGTGGCGTCAACGGCGCTATCGCCCACGCGCGTAAGGCCGAGCTGGAAAAGGCCGAGGCTGATCTGCGGGCTGCGGAAGCCAGGCGCAAGGCGAAAGTGATTGACCCGAGCGCCGAGAGCACGACCATCGAGTTGAAGCTCAGTGACATGAAACAGCTGCGCCGTCAGTTGAGTGACATCGCTGAAGACGTCACTGCCTTCAACTGCGACGTCACGGTGCAGGTGCCGCGCACAGACGACTACCCTTGGCTGGCAACGCTGCTGACCAAGCGAGTGACGAAGATCAACCCGGATTTCGAGTTGCAGATGCAGCGTGAAATCGAGCGGACCGAACCTGCGAAGATCGTGTTGAAGCCCGCTCAGCCCTGATCGGTCTTTGATCAAAAGAAAAGGCGTTGCCCTCGCGGGCAACGCCTTTTTTGTTTGCGCTCCTTTCATGGCTTCGGAAAGGGCCGCAGCGATACAACTGCGCAAGAAGTTGCGCACTCATTTGTTGAAAATTGGGGGGATAGTGCTCTGCAGGCCACGTCGTTTGTGGTCTGTACGCGAGTGCGCAAGACGTTGCGCAGGGGTGCGCAACTCCTTGCGCACTTTTTATAGGGTTTCGGGTTTAGCGTTCGCTAAAACCTGTCGTTTTATTTCTTAAGCTGTTGTTTTTGTTTGGCTAATTTGTAGCTGGCACAGCCCTTGATATCTCCGTGGCCCCCGGATTGGCATTCACGTCATTTCGGATGGTTTTTTAAGCACGGAGAGCATCCTTGGCAAGCCCCGCAATTACACCCGGCAGCGACGACAAACGCGAACCTCAAGTGGCGGTTGTTCCGCTTGATCTGATCCAGGTCGAAGACGTTGGTCTTGGTGCGGCCAATGTCGATGCCTGGCTGCGGGAGATCAGCGGCGGGGTTATCACGCTTGAGCGGATCAAGACGGTGGCCGGCGGGCTGCCGGTGGTCGGTAACATCATGGCGCTGGTTGATGCGCTGAATGACATCGTTCGGCTGGCGACCAGTGACAAGCGCGATCCGCTGGACTGGGTGAGTCTGGGCATCAACCTGATCGGCATGATCCCTATTCCGCCGGGCATGGCGGCAGCGCGGATGACCTTGCGGCCGATGCTGTTTCTGGTGCGTCAGGAGATGCGCCAGGCGGGGAAGATGGTGCTGGGGGATGCGCTGATCGAGGTTCTGATCGGGCACCTGAATGCAACCATCGTCGGGACCCTTGATGACTTTGTGAGTCAGGCGCAGGCCAAGCTTCCCGGGATTCTTGAAGATGCGGGGAAGCTTGGGGAAGGCGTGCTGTTTGAGATCGCTGCTGGCCTTGAAAGGCTGGTTAAGCCGGACCTCAACGCCAAGGCTGATTTTCTGGAAGCGGAGCAGTTGGTCCATGCCGCTGGGGATCTCTGGGCTTACGACCCTAAGGCGGCGATTGGGAATATTTTTGCGGCGGCTGCGGAGGTTTGCGTTGCGGCGGGCAAGGGTGCGGTGAATGGCGCCGTCGAACACCTTGTACCTGAAGCAGTTAAAGATGAGGTGGTCAGACAGGCCAAATTGTTGCGTGCCATGGGGCCGGAGCTTCGGACCCAGATTAAAGGTCTGGCAGATCCTGGGGTTCAGAACTCGCTTGGTTCTTTGCTGCTGACGCTGGACGGCGCAGTCTCAAGCTGGCGGTCGCGCAACGGGCATGGTCAATCGTTCAACATCAAGCCTGGGGTGACTAATCAGGCCAAGCGCAGGGCCGGGGAAGGCAAGCTTGAGAAGGTTCAGCATGAGACGCCTGCCAAGGGCCAGCCCAACCCGAAGATAAATTGTGCCTGTGCTTATACGGGCCACAGCATCAGTTTTGCGATGGGCTCGGAGTCCGTCAGTCATACCGATTTCAGTTTGCCGGGGCCGTTTCCCATTGAGTGGACCCGGACTTACTGTTCGAGTCTGGATGCTTACGATCAGGACGTTATCGGCGCACGCTGGATCACGCCGTTTACCACGCGGTTTGATCTCGTCGGTGATGGTTTGGTGTTTCATGACGCCGATGGCCGCTCCCACGAATTTCCTCTGCCCAAGGTCAAGCTGTTCCATTTCAATGCCATCGAAAATCTGACCGTCATCCGCCTTAGCAAGGATCGGCTGTTGCTGATGCGGGGGCTTGAGCACAGGGAAACCTATGTTCGGCGGGGCAAGCGCTTTGTTCTGATCAACAAGATGCTGCCTAACGGCGCCGGGGTCATGCTGCATCATGAGCATCGTCATGATGGGCGGTTGGTGCTCTCAGAGTTGGTGACTTACTCGGAGAAAGATGCCAACAAAGTCCATCTGCGACTTGGCACTCTGACTGATGATCGGGGGCGGTTGACGGGGCTTTGGGAAGTCCGGGACGGCGACGTCAAACGCCAACTCTGCGCGTATCAGTACGATGATTTCGGCGATCTTGTTCTGGCTCAGGACGAGAACGGCGCTGCCTGGCGTTATCAGTATCAAGACCACCTGATCACGCGCTATACCGACCGCACCAATCGCGGTTTGAACTTGCAATGGCAGGGCTCCGGTCCCGATGCCAAGGCCGTGCGCGAATGGGCCGATGACGGGAGTTTTGATACTCGTCTGGCGTGGGATGAAAACATTCGTCTGACCTATGTCACCGATGCTCTCGGTCATGAAACCCGGCACTACTACGACAGCCTGGGCTACACCTACCGCATTTGCCACGCCGACGGCCGCTCGGAGTGGTTCTTCCGTGATGCGGCGAAAAACATCATTCGGCATGTCCACACCGACGGCAGCACCGATCGTTATCGCTACGACAAACTGAGCAACCTCACAGAACACATTCGCGCTGACCACAGCGTGATGAATTACGCATACGACGATAAAAGCCATCTGATCAAGATCAGCGATGGCGAGGGCGGCTTGTGGAAACGGGACTACGACCACCGCGGCAATTTGACTGAGGCGATCGATCCGCTAGAGAACGTTACCGAATACGCCTACAACAAGTTTGGTCTTCCTACAGCGATCAAAGACGCTAACGGCAATACCAAAGCGTTGGCCTACAACGAAGCCGGACAGCTCGTTAAGTACACCGACTGCTCGGGCAAGGTAAGTGCGTGGGAGTACGACGAGCGCGGCCAGATGGTCCGCTTCACCGACCCTGCTGGCCACGCGACTACGTATGAATACAAGTCAGGCCAGTTGGTCCTGATAAAACACCCGGACAAAACCGAAGAACGTTTTAGCCGCGACGCCGAAGGCCGTTTGCTCGCCTACTCCGATGGTCTGGAACGCTGCACGACGTGGCGCTACACCGCTGCGGGCTTCATCGCCGAGCGCGTCGACGCCGCCGAGCAAACCCTGCGCTATCGCTGGGACAAACTCGGCCGTCTCGTTGCGCTGGAAAACGAAAACGAACGCCGCGCCCATTTTCACTACGACCCGGTCGGCCGGCTGCTGGAAGAACGCGGCTTCGACAATCGCTCGACTCGCTATCAGTACGACCCGGAAACGGGACGGCTCGCTTATACGGTTAACGGCCAGCGCACGATCGCACTGACTTTCGATCCGATGGGCCGCCTGACCGAACGCCGCGCCATCCTCGGTGAAAAGTCCCAAAGCGAAACCTTTGCCTATGACGGCAATGGCCATCTGGTCATGGCGACCAACGCCGCCAGCCGCCTGCAATGGTTTCACGACCCGGCTGGCAATTTGCTGCGCGAGCACCAGCATTACTCGAATCTGGATAAACCCCTGGTTGCCGTCTGGCAGCACGAATACGACGCCCTTAATAATCGGGTCGCGACCATCCGCCCGGACGGGCATCGCGTCAGCTGGCTGACCTATGGCAGCGGTCATCTGATCGGTCTGAAGCTCGACGAGCACGAACTACTCAGTTACGAACGCGATGACCTGCATCGCGAAGTCGCCCGGCATCAAGGCAATAGCTTGCTGCAAACCCAAAGCTGGGACCCAGCGGGGCGTCTGCACGAACAACTGCTAGGACGCAGCGACGACAAATCCACGTTCATCAAACGCGCCTACACCTACGACGCCGCCGGCCAGCTCACCGACATCCACGACAGCCGTCGCGGCCCGTTAAGTTACCGCTACGACCCAGTCAGTCGCTTGCTCAGCGCCACGAGTCGCCTGGGTACAGAAACCTTCGCCTTCGATCCGGCCAGTAATCTGCTCGACGACAGCGCAACACCCGTCCGCCGTCCACTCGACCCCGAGCCGACTCAAAACAAACTCGTCGACAACCTGCTGCGTGACTACGGCGGCAACCACTACGAATACGACGAACGCGGCAACCAGACAGTCCGCTGGACCAACGGACTGCGAAGCGAACTGCACTGGGACCTCTTCGATCGCCTCGCGCATTTCCGAGATTCGCGCCTGACTGTCGACTTTGGCTACGACCCCCTCGGACGGCGCCTCTACAAGTTCTCAAAAGCCCACTACCGCCCGCGTCCTGAAGCCGGCACCGGCTGGAACGAAAACGAACACGCCCGCAAAGAACGCGAACTCGGCTGCGGATTCACCTTGTACGGCTGGGACGGCGACAACCTCGCTTGGGAAAGCAGCCCGCCGCCGTACGCAGGTGCCCTCGGCCGCACCGTCCACTACATCCACGAACCCGGTACTTTCGTGCCGGTGGCCCAGGCCATCCGCCACGAAACCATCCGCCTCGTAAGCCAACCCACTTACGAAGGGCGCTACAACTTCAAAGAAGACCCGCTTTGGAACTACAAACCCGTCGCACTAAAAGTCGACGCCTTGGCCTGGTACCAATGCGACCACCTCGGCACCTCACAGGAAATCACCGACCAAAACGGCAACACCGCCTGGAGCGCGCAATACAAAGCGTGGGGCGAGGCGCAAGAACAGCGCTCCGAATTCGCCCAACAGATCGGCCTGACCAACCCGATCCGATTCCAGGGCCAATACCACGACCACGAAACCGGCCTGCACTACAACAGGCATCGGTATTATGATCCAAGGGTCGGGCGGTTCATCAGCAAGGATCCGATTGGCTACAGTGGTGGGCTAAACCTCTATCAATACGTACCGAATCCGACGGGGTGGTCTGACCCGCTGGGACTTGCTCGTCTAAAGGGGATTACACCCAATAATCAGGGCGCCCGTACAACTGGTGAAAAGGGGCCACTTCCAGCACCGGAAGTTGGTTACAGCAAGCGAGCCGGCGGCACCGGGGCGGAGCACCCTGTAGTGAGGGCGCTATATGATTCGGTGCCACCCGATAAACGTTCTAAAATATTTCACGGCGATTGTGGAGAGGCCGACGTGCTCAGCAAGATCGCGCGCGAGAATGACGTCCAGAATGTTGGAGAATTGCGGGTCCTTGTTGAAGGCGCCACCTTTACCACCCTCCGGAATGATGGCAAACCGCTGACTTTTTGCGATTCGTGCTCTCCAGTTATGAATACCCTCGGTATAAGGGACGGAGTTTTATAATGATAAGTGATAAGGACGCCCGGGAAATTGACTGTCTTGAAGAATTATTGGTCCTACGCGGAGTGTCAATAGACCAGCTGAGACGTTGCTATGCGAGATTTCTGCTAAAGCTCGTAAATAGTGGGATTTTTAGAGATGTGTCCAATGATACGATGAAAATAATAGATTCATGCCTGAATAGCGCAATTGCTCGGGAAACAATTGATAAAGCCGACTGCTCAACGAAAAAACATATCTCGGAACTATGGGAGATCGAAGAGAGGAGAGAGGCGCAAAACGAAACGGGCTCAAGACTAGCAAGATGCGTGATCATGTGCTTTGCAACAGAGAAAGAATGGATAGAATCGGATTCTGGAGAACCTACGCCTCTCGACTATTATCTGTTCCTGTTGGCAAGATGCGCTCCGGATATCCCGCAACAGTTCATAATGTTTTTTAGAGGACTTTTGGATGCAAAAAAGGGCTGATTGGTTGAGGGGCGGCGCTATTGTTCTGTCCGAGGAGCTATTAGTGCGATAAAAATAGTTAAAGGGGACGGCCCCCTTTAGCTCTTCATGTGCTCAGGTGATGAGCATCCTCGGCATTAAAGATGGAGTCTCTAAATGATCAGCGATCAAGATGTTCTTGATATCGATAACTTGGAAAGTATGTTGCTTGAGCAAGCTATTTCATATGATCAGCTTAGAAGGCATTACGCGATTTTATTGCTTGATATGCTGGACAAAAAGCGCTATCCAGATACAGATGAAAAAGACTTGGAAGCCCTGGCACTTTATCTAAAAGACGCTGCTGCCACCGCACGGATTAATAGGGATTCTGATGAGTTGGTTAAAGTTATCGGCGAACTGTGGACCATTGAAGGGCAGTATCGGACGTTGAGTCCGGATCTGTCACGCTTCGCTCGGTGTTCAATTCTCTGCTTCAGTACAGAGCAAAAATGGATTGAGGAGGATTCAGGTGATCAGACGCCCCTGTTGCTGTATCTCTATCTTTTAAAGAAGATAGATCCAGAAGTGTGTCCCGCATTGGTAGGTTTTTTTAAAAGACTGTTAGATTGATGTTGAAGGGGTAGAAGGCTGTCAGGGCAAAAAAGACGCTGCCCCTTTATCTCTTGGCACAGCACGAGCAAACTTCGAAGTTAAAATATGAACCGCGAAAATTTAAAAAAATACAGCACCAACTCGATTGTTCGACCTACCGACGATATTGATGCATTTAAGCATCAGCTTGGTTTTTTTGTCAGCGTTTTGGAAGCATTGGGAATCTCTTTTCCCGACGGCGAAAACAATCCGCTGCAGTTGATAAAGGACTACATTGAAGACAGCATCCCTGTTGAAAAGCTCACGGCTAATGCTCCAGCTTGGTGGTCAATCATTGATACTCCAGCAGCAGTGCGTGACTTCCGGGAGCGCAATGTATTAATGGCAAGACTTGCTATCTGTCTTCTTTATTACGACGAGACCAATAGTTCGGAGCTAGGAGATAATCTGTCATGGTTCTTTGAGGTGCTTGAGTTCTTGGAGGTGGATACGAAAATACCAAATGACATGATGATAAAATATTTTGAATATCGATAGATAGTAGTAAGTTGCACGCCCCCCCTGGGACTCTAAGGGGAAAAACCCCTTTAATCTGGCAAGTAGTCGACCAGTGAACATTGGAGTGTCTGGAGAAGGACACAAAACGCCCAAAAAAGCGTGTGGCTCGTGTCGCGAACTTTTGGGCTATTTCGGAGTTGGTGAATGAGTCTATCAATTAATTCTATTATTTGGCCCAAAGATAATTTGGCTGCACAAAGGCACTACGTTTCTTACATGATTAAAGTCCTGAGTTCTTTAGAAATCGAGTATGCCGGATGGGAAAGAAACCCGGTGCACTTTGTTGAAGGCTATATCGCTGGAAGGTGCACAAGCGAGCAGTGTAGAGCTGAAGCCATCGCGTGGTGGAGCTACATCGACTCTCGAGGAGAAAGTAGGGAGCTGAGGGATCCCCAAGTATTAATGGCCAGACTGGCAATTTGCTTGCTATCAATTGATGAAGACAAAGTTGGTAGTTTAGGGGAATCATTATCATGGTTCATCGAAGTGCTCGGGTTCATGGGTAAAAACACTAGAACTGCCATAACTATAATGGCGGAGCACTTCGAGTTTCAGCAGCGATAGCTTGCCTGAGGAACCAAAGGGAAAACCCTCTTCGAGTTAAGCTGGCAATACCGCCGGGGCACGCACTAAAACGTGTCACGAAGATCAACCCCGATTTCGAGTTGCAGATGCAGCGCGAAATCGAGCGCACCGAACCCGCGAAGATCGTGTTGAAACCCGCTCAGCTCTGATCGATTTTTGATCAAAAGAAAAGGCGTCGCCCTCGCGGGCAACGCCTTTTTGTTACGCGCTACTCCTGCAAATTACGCAGGAATTGCCTTCGCTTTCGGCTCACGAGCCCAAACGCGGTGCTGCTGAATCGCATCGAAGAACGCCTTGAACGAGGCGCTGTCTGAAACGGTCAGCAAGCCGGCATCGGCTTCCAGTCGCAGCAGGTCGATCAATTTCTGCGCGTCGCCCGCGTAGGCGATGGCTTTGAGGTGCTTGTACGCCTCAAGCACGTAGTGCAGTGCCACGCCATCGCCGCTCAGGGCCTTGATCGAAGCTTCGCCGCCCGGGATGAACACAGCGTCGAACGCGACCGATGGCAAACCTTCCATCGAAGCATCCACTGCCAGGGAAGCGCCGCTCGCGGTTTTGACCGGCGCGGAGGTAGGACCCAGCACCTTGGCGTGTGCGCCTTTGGCTTCCAGCGCCGATTTCATCGTCGCTACAGCTTTGTCGTCAACACCGTTCGCGACGAGGATAGCGACTTTGCGCGAAGCAATGTCAGCAGGCAGCAGGTTCGCCTGGCTCAGCAGAGGCGAGCTGTCGACGCTCAACTTGCCGTTGCCTTGCGCCTTGACGGTAGCGGCTTTCGGCGCCGGCAAGCCAAGATTTTCAGCCACACGTGCGGCCAGGGTGAGGTCGATATTCGCGAGAATCTCGTTCACCTGACGTGCGCGAATGTGCTCACGTTCAACCTTGCCCAGCTCGAAGCTGTAAGCCGCGATGATGTGCTCTTTCTCGTGCTCGCTCATGCTGTTGAAGAACAGCGTGGCTTGGGAGAAGTGATCGCCAAACGACGGGCTGCGTTCACGCACTTTGTGCGCTTCGATGCGTTCTGGATACGTCTCGAAGCCGCCATCCTCTGGACCTGCAGGGGTTTCTTTCGGCCAGCCGCCGTCGATCGAGTTCGGCTCGTAGGAAGCGCGACCCTTGTCGATGGTGGTGCGGTGTTGAGCATCACGCTGGTTGTTGTGGTTCGGCGAGACCGGACGGTTGATCGGGATCTCGTGGAAGTTCGGCCCGCCCAGTCGGCTGATCTGCGTATCGGTGTAGGAAAACAGCCGACCTTGCAGCAGCGGATCATTGGAGAAGTCGATACCCGGCACGACGTGGCCTGGGCAGAACGCAACCTGCTCGGTCTCGGCGAAGTAGTTGTCCGGGTTACGGTTGAGCACCATCTTGCCCAGCGGTGTTACCGGCACCAACTCTTCCGGGATGATTTTGGTCGGGTCCAGAATGTCAAAGTCGAACTTGTGCTCGTCTTCCTCGGCAACGATCTGAACGCCCAGTTCCCATTCCGGGTAGTCGCCCATCTCGATGGACTCCCACAGGTCGCGGCGGTGGAAATCGGTGTCCTTGCCCGCAAGCTTCTGCGCTTCGTCCCACACCAGAGAGCACGTACCGTACTTAGGCTTCCAGTGGAATTTAACGAAAGTGGATTTACCTTCGGTGTTGATCATGCGGAACGTGTGAATGCCGAAACCCTGCATAGAGCGCAGGCTTTTCGGAATCGCACGGTCGGACATGGTCCACAGCACCATGTGCGCGGATTCCGGCACTAGGGATACGAAGTCCCAGAAGGTGTCGTGGGCCGAGCCGCCCGTAGGGATTTCGTTGTGAGGCTCTGGCTTCACCGCGTGTACGAAATCGGGGAACTTGATGGCGTCTTGAATGAAGAACACCGGCATGTTGTTACCGACCAGGTCGTAGTTACCTTCGCCGGTGTAGAACTTGACCGCGAAACCACGTACGTCACGCACGGTATCGCCGGAGCCGCGTGGGCCTTGAACCGTGGAGAAGCGTACGAAGACCGGGGTTTTCTTGCCCGGGTCACGAAGGAATTCGGCTTTGGAAAGCGCCGAATGGTTTTCATAGGTCTGGAAGTAACCGTGAGCCGCAGTACCGCGCGCGTGGACGATACGCTCCGGGATACGTTCGTGGTCGAAGTGGGTAATCTTCTCGCGCATGATGAAGTCTTCAAGCAGCGACGGGCCGCGCGAGCCGACTTTCAGCGTGTTTTGGTTGTCGGAGATCTTTACGCCCTGATTGGTACGCAAAGCCTCGCCGGTGGCGTCGGAGCGGAAGGTTTCAAGGCTTTCGATCTTGGCGTTGGTATTGCCACGATCCAGCGTGTCAGTGCCAGCCAGTTCACTGTTGGCGGTGGCGCTAACAGGCGGATTGGTGTTCTTACTCATCAGACAAAACTCCTCGGTTCGGACGGCTCCCTGTTCGGCGTTCCATGGTGTGGAGGCAGCAGGAGCTCGCAGGCGGCAACGCCTGACACGAGGTCAGGCATTATTCAGGCGCTAAGTAAGTGACTGACGATGAAATCAGCCGTTCCGTTTGTTTTTCGGATTCATCGATTTCCTTCGTCAGCCCGACAGTCGGCTGTGCATATGACCGTTCGGCAGGTGCAGTGTGAAATAAATGATAAGAAGGCTGGGCCCAATCCAGATTCGACAGGCTAAAATGCGCGCCCGGTTTACCCAGCCGAAGCCGAAATGGCATCGCTCAGCAGCGTGATGAAGGCATAAGTCTCCACGCTGATTTTTCAACGCGCCCCACAAGGTTCGCTCCGTGATCGAGTTCCAGAACGTCCACAAAACCTATCGGGTCGCCGACCGGGAAATTCCCGCGCTGCACCCCACCAGCCTGCGCATCGAAAATGGCAAGGTGTTTGGCCTGATTGGCCACTCCGGCGCTGGCAAGAGCACCATGCTGCGCCTGATCAACCGCCTTGAAGCACCGAGCGGCGGCAAGATTCTGGTCGATGACGTCGATGTCACCGCGCTGGACGCCGATGGATTGCGCGGCTTCCGCCGTCAGGTCGGCATGATCTTCCAGCACTTCAATCTGCTGTCGTCCAAGACGGTCGCCGACAACGTCGCCATGCCGCTGACGCTGGCCGGGGACATGTCCCGCGGGCAGATCGATCAGCGCGTGGCCGAGCTGCTCGCCCGCGTGGGTCTTTCCGATCACGCCAAAAAGTACCCAGCGCAATTGTCCGGCGGTCAGAAGCAACGCGTTGGCATCGCCCGCGCGCTGGCAACCAAGCCGAAGATTCTGCTGTGCGACGAGGCCACCAGCGCCCTGGACCCGCAAACCACGGCCTCGGTGTTGCAGCTGTTGGCCGAGATCAATCGCGAACTGAAGCTGACCATCGTGCTGATCACCCACGAAATGGACGTGATCCGTCGCGTCTGCGATCAGGTGGCCGTCATGGATGCGGGCGTGATCGTCGAACAGGGCGCCGTGGCCGATGTGTTTCTGCACCCCAAGCACCCGACCACGCGCCGCTTTGTCCAGGAAGACGAAGAGGTCGACGAAAACCAGGTGAACAGTGATTTCGCCCATGTTCAGGGCCGCATCGTGCGCCTGACGTTTCAGGGCGAAGCGACCTACGCGCCATTGCTGGGAACGGTCGCGCGGGAAACCGGCGTGGACTACAGCATTCTGGCCGGTCGTATCGACCGCATCAAAGACACGCCTTACGGGCAACTGACGCTGGCCATCACCGGTGGTGACATGGACGCCGCGTTTGCCCGCTTCACCGCAGCCGACGTTCATATGGAGGTCCTGCGCTGATGGACACTTTTCTCAACCTGTTTTCCAACGTCGACTGGTACGAAATCTGGCTGGCGACCGGCGACACCCTGATCATGCTTGGCGTCTCGCTCGCCTTCACTGTTCTGCTGGGCTTGCCGCTGGGCGTGCTGATGTTCCTGACCTCGCCGCGTCAGTTGCTCGAGAACAAGCCGGTCTACACCACCGTCGGCTTGATCGTGAACATGCTGCGGGCGTTGCCGTTCATCATCCTGCTGATCGTGATGATGCCGCTGACGGAAATCATCACCGGCACCTCGCTGGGCATTCTTGGCACGCTGCCACCGTTGATCGCAGGCGCCACGCCATTCTTCGCGCGCCTGGTGGAAACCGCGCTGCGGGAAGTGGACCGCGGCATCATCGAGGCCACTCAGGCGATGGGCGCGACGACCCGGCAGATCGTGATCAAGGCGCTGTTGCCTGAAGCACGCCCCGGCATTCTCGCGGCAATCACCGTGACCGCAATTGCGCTGGTGTCGTTCACGGCCATGGCCGGCGCGGTCGGTGCCGGTGGCCTGGGCGATCTGGCGATTCGCTATGGTTACCAACGCTTCCAGAACGATGTGATGTTTGTAACGGTCGTATTGCTGCTGGTGCTTGTGCAGATCCTGCAAACCGTCGGCGACAGACTGGTCGCGCATTTTTCACACCGTTAACCGAATTCGCCGGTCACTGACCGGCAGATGCATGCGACTGCGCGTGCATTTCAGGAGTAGTAGAAATGAAGAAGTTGTTGGCTGTATTCGCTGCCGTGGCGGCGCTGTCTGCCCATGCCGATGAGACCTTGACCGTTGCGGCCTCCGCCGTGCCCCATGCCGAGATTCTCGAGTTCGTGAAGCCGATGCTGGCGAAAGAGGGCGTGACGCTGAACGTGAAGGTCTTCAACGATTACATTCAGCCGAACGTGCAGGTCGACCAGAACCGCATGGACGCCAACTTCTTCCAGCACCAGCCGTATCTGGATGAGTTCAACAAGGGCAAGGGCACCCATCTGGTGAGTGTGGCCAAGGTTCACATCGAGCCCTTTGGCGCTTACTCGGACAAGCTCAAGGGTCTGGCCGAGCTGCCGGATGGCGCCAACGTGGCCATCCCGAATGACGCCACAAACGAGGGCCGTGCCCTCTTGCTGCTGGTCAAGGCCGGTCTGATCACCCTGAAGGATCCGACCAGCATCACCGCTAAGCCAAGCGACGTGCAGCAGAACCCGAAGAACCTGAAGTTCCGCGAGCTGGAAGCGGCGACCCTGCCACGCGTACTGACGCAGGTGGACCTGGCGCTGATCAACACCAACTACGCCCTGACGGCCAAGCTTGATCCCACCAAGGATGCGCTGATCATCGAAGGGGCGGAGTCGCCTTACGCGAACATCCTGGTGACCCGCGAGGACAACAAGGATGCCCCAGCCATCCAGAAACTGGTCGCCGCGCTGCACAGCCCGGAAACCAAAGCGTTCATCGTTGAGAAGTACAAAGGCGCCGTGGTTCCGGCGTTCTGATCGCCACACGCCCATGATCTCGGCGCAACGCCGAGATCAGTCCTTACTTCCTCTCAACCAGCCCCGGCAACTGCGCTACCAGCTTCTGGCTGTTCAGCGGCGCGCGGATGAACCCGCGCTGGGTGCCGTCAGGGCCGAGGAGGGCCAGGTTGCCGCTGTGGTCGACCGTATAGCCCGGCTTACTGGTGTCCGCCGGGATGTACGGGATGCTCACCGCATTCGCCAGGTTCTTCAGCGTATCGACCGGCGCCCTCAAGCCGACGAACCCCTTGTCGAAATAACCCAGGTATTGCTTGAGCTGTTGCGGCGTGTCGCGATCAGGATCAACGCTGACCAGCACGATGCGCAGCTTGTCGACGGTCTCAGGGGGCAGCTCGCTTTTGATCTGACGAAGCTGGGCGAGGGTGGTCGGGCAGATGTCCGGGCAGAAGGTGTAGCCGAAGAACAGCACCGTCCATTGACCCTTCAACTGGCTCAATGGAAAGGGTTGACCGTCCTGATCGGTGAACGAGAGATCAGGCACAGTGCGGCTCTGCGGGAGAAGGATGATGCCCGCGTCGTTAAGCGCGGTCTGATCGCCCTGATCCGTGCCGGACAACACCCGGAAGACGGTCAGACCCAGCACCAGCGCCACGATGGCGGCAAGGATGAAAACGGTTTGTTGGGTTCGGGTCATGAGTTCAGCACATTGATAGTCCACGAGCGCGCGATTATGCACATAAGCATGAAGCTGTTATGACAATTACGTCTTAGGGCCATTCGTGAGCAGGCTAATGTATGAATTCCCTATAATGACCGCCTGGTTTCACTGCCTATGGAGCATCCATGAACACCGCCGCATTGCGCGAGCAGATCACCCGAGCTCAGGAACACGAAGCCCAATCCGGTCAGCTTTCGCGCCAGTTGGAGTCGCAACTTCCTCATCTCCACCCGTCCATTCACCTGCCTGACGTAGACGCGCGAGGCGTACTGACGCGCTTTGTCATTGCCTACATTGGTCAGGTTCCGGACTTGCTGGACGCTGCCCATGACGTCGCGTTGCAGGCCGGAATCGAAAGCCAGATCAGACCGGTCCTGAAAATCGCCGAGCAATTCTTCACGGCGCCGCCGGCCATCATGGCGGGCCACGAAGGGCTGGATGGGTTGCTGGACGAAGCTTACCTGGCCCACCGGCTGGTGGAAGAAGTGAACGATCTGTACATCAAGCACTTCGGCCAGCCGCTGATACCCATGAATACCACCGTGGCCAGCGTCATCGCCCACCAACTGATCGGCGAGGCCTTCGCCAATCAGCTCGACGAAGTGGTGCATCACGCCATCGACGAGATGCTCGACGACGACAGCTTTTCCCTGGAGTCAGTGGAAGCCTACCGCGAGCGCCTCGCCAGCCCGGACACCGACGCAGCATGGAAACGCTGGCCCAGCCTGTCACGCCAGCTGGGCGTGGGGCTGGAGATGGAATGCGGGAAAGACTGATCCCGCACGCCCCTCACGCGGACCTTAATGCAGCGCTGTTCCTCCAATCGACGTGCGGATCCTTCCCTCCACGCGACGCTTGAGCAGCCGCTGCTCCAGCAGTAAACGCGAACCCTGCGCCGCGTTGGCGCGGCCCCACTCTTCCAGCAGCTCCAGGCAGGAATGGTCGATGTAGGTCAGGTTGCCCAGCGGCACATGCAACGTGGTGCCAGGGGGCACGGTTTCCAGCGTCTGGGTCAGGGCCGGCACCTTGAGGAACGTGGCCGAACCATTCAGGCGCAGCTCCATCTCCCCCTCGGCTGGCAGATCGACGAGGTTGATTTTCAAGCGCGATGCATTCAGCGCCAGCTTCACCAGGGTCAGGCCAAAGCCGATCAACACACCCGTCAGCAGGTCGGTCAGGACAATCGCGCTGGCGGTCGCGCCATAGATGAACATTGGCATGCGGCCATAGCGCCCCAGCCCTTTGAGTGCTTGAACATTCACCAGCTTCACGCCGGTGTAGACCAGCACGCCTGCCAGGCTCGCCACAGGAATGCTTTGCAGCACACTGGACAGCAACAGCACGAACGCCAGCAGCCACAAACCGTGGAACATTGCCGACAGCCGCGTCTTGGCACCGGCCTGGACGTTGGCCGAACTGCGCACGATCACGCCCGTCATCGGCAGCGCACCGACCAGACCGCACAACATGTTACCCACACCCTGGGCGCTGAGCTCTTTGTCGAAGTCCGACCGCTGGCCGTCATGCATCCGATCCACCGCCGCTGCCGACAACAGGGTTTCAGCGCTGGCAATGAAAGCCACGGCAATCGCCGCGATCAGGATGGCAGGGTCAGCCAGGTTCAGCAGGTCTGCGGGGCGCAGCCAGTCGATGGCCTCTGCAAGATTGGCTGGAACCTCGACGCGCTTGACCTGCAAGCTCATCACCAGACTCACCACCGTCGCAATGCCGACGCCGAGCAACGCGCCCGGTACGAACCGAAGTGCATGGGGCCGACGCTTTTCCCACAGCCACATCACGGCGATGGTGCCCAGCCCGAGCAGGCCGGCCTGCATGGCGCTGCCCATTCCCATCGCACCCATGAGGGTCTGCGGGAACGCCACGAGATTATCGAGCCCAGAAGGCTTGGGCCCACTGTCGAACATAACGTGGACCTGGGAGAGCACAATCAGCACGCCGATGCCCGCGAGCATGCCGTACACCACCGCAGGCGCCGTCACACGAAACCAGCAACCGAGCTTCAAGCGTCCAGCCAGCAATTGCAGCGCACCGGCGAGCAGCAGAATCGGCCCGAGCATGGCCATACCGTGTTCACGGACCAGCTCGAACACCAGCACTGCCAGACCTGCCGCCGGGCCGCTGACCTGAAGCGGCGAACCGGCCAGCCAGCCCACCACCAGACCGCCGATGATGCCGGTGATCAGACCCTTGGAGGGAGGCATGCCGGAAGCGATGGCGATCCCCATGCACAGCGGCAGGGCCACCAGAAAAACCACCACGGAAGCCAGAAGCTCCCGTGGTAACAACGCTTTCAGATCAGTAGTAGCCATGACGACTCTCCGGAATTCAGACGTGACAACGCCCGGCGGCACGCGCTATGCGCGGCCGCTACGAGCTTGTATGGGGGTGGAACCGTCAGGGCCGACGCCGCTGCGCTCAGGCGCAGCGGGTCAGCCAGCGATCAATATCGCCCGCGGGGAATCGACGCCATGGGCACCGGATGGTCGCCATCCAGAGGCAGGAAGCAATCCTGCTCGGCATCGTAGGCGCGGATCTCGCTGGTCTCGATGTCGTAAACCCAACCGTGGATAAACAATTGGCCGCTGGCCAGCTTGGACGCCACGGAGGGGTGCGTGCGCAGGTGTTGCAGCTGTGCGATGACGTTTTCTTCGGTGAGCACGTGCATGGTTTCATGCTCGCCGGTGCAATTGCAGTTGTCTTGCACAACGGTCTTGGCGACCTCGGCATGACGCAGCCAGGCTTTGACCGTCGGCATTTTTTCCAGGGTGTCGGGATTGAGAACGGCGCGCATGGCCCCGCAATCGGAGTGGCCGCAGACGATGATGTGCTGAACGCCCAAGGCCAGAACGGCGTACTCGATCGCCGTCGACACGCCGCCATTCATGGGGCCATAAGGCGGGACGACGTTACCCACGTTGCGAGTGACGAACAGGTCGCCTGGCGAGCTCTGGGTGATGAGTTCCGGGACGATGCGCGAATCGGCGCATGTGATGAACATGGCCCGGGGATGCTGGGCGGTGGCGAGCTTCTTGAACAGTTCTTCCTGCTGAGGGAAGACGTCATGGCGAAATTGCTTGAAGCCATCAACGATTTGCTTCAGTGCCATCTCGGCGGTTTCCACCTGAGGCGTAACGCCTGTCGTCGCAGCCTGAGGCTGCTTATCCTGGTCACTCATGTTTCATCCTCTCTGACGGATTTAAGTGAATTTTCCGGCGAATCCTGTGGATGACCCACTCTTTTCTGGCCTTCTTACGACTCGTTTCCTACAAGACCAATCGGTCACTTCCGACTCACCTTAACGACGCAAACTTAATTGAAACTGAATGCGTGGCTCTAGATCGCGGGTCTTGCGTTAGAAAATCTAAACCGCAAGCGCCTGTCGTGGTGAAACCCAGTTAGGACGCCACCCGAGTCACAACAGCGACATCTGACCACCGGGCGGGCAAAACGCGCTGCAGTCCAGCTGAAAACTTTCCCGCCGGTTCAAGCCGTACTTCTTGATGGCCAGGCTGTAACGCTGCGCCAGCAGTTCGGCGAACACCCCCTCACCGCGCATTCGCGAGCCAAAGCGGCTGTCGTACACCTCACCGCCGCGGCTTTGTCGAACCAGGCTCATCACATGTTCGGCCCTCTGCGGATAATGCGCCTGCAGCCACTCTTCGAACAGCGGGGCGACCTCCAGCGGCAGACGCAGCATTACGTAGCTCGCACTCAATGCACCGGCGGCCTTGGCCTCGGCCATCAACTTCTCCAGCTCCATGTCATTGATCATTGGAATCATCGGCGCCAGCAAGACGCCCACCGGAATACCGGCGTCGCGCAAGACCCGAATCGCCCGCAGCCTGGCCCTGGGCGCCGCAGCACGGGGTTCAAGGATGCGCTTGAGCTCATCGTCCAGCGTCGTGAGGCTGATGAACACTGATACCAGCCGCAGCTTCGCCAGCTCGGCCAGCAGGTCCAGATCCCGCAGAATCAGCGAGCCCTTGGTGATGATCGTCACCGGATGGCGATAGCGCAGCAGCACTTCCAGCGTCGCCCGGCTCAATGTGTATTCGCGCTCGATGGGCTGATACGGATCGGTATTCGCGCCCAGGGTGATCGGTGCGACGCTATAGCCTGGCTTGGACAGCTGCTGCTCCAGCAGGGCAGCCGCATTGGTTTTGGCGATCAGTCTGGTTTCGAAGTCCAGCCCCGGCGACATGTCCCAGTAGGCGTGGCTCGGCCGGGCGTAGCAGTAAATACAACCGTGTTCACATCCCCGATACGGATTGATCGAGCGGTCGAAAGGGATGTCGGGCGATGAGTTGCGCGCGATGATGCTCTTGGCGGTTTCCATCGTAACGGTGGTGCCCTGGGTCAGCGGCACTTCCTGATACCAGCCGTCGTCTTCGACCACGGATCGGTTGGGCGCGAAGCGGTTATGCGGGTTGGTCGCGGTGCCGCGCCCGCGTGGGGGCAACTGAATGGACATGACGGCTCCTTGATAACTGGTTATGCATACAGTATCGCGAAATACCTATTTCCCTCACGCTCAGACCCTGAAAAAAACCCCGGCACCGATCAACGGCTTTCACCAACTTTTGACACGCGCCTCACAGCGCCTTGACCCAAAGCAGCGAAAACTTGCCCCATCGATAAATGGCTGGTTTCCACGGTACGTCTTCCATGCGCCTTCGCCCGCTTGCTGCTCAACTCGCCCTGCTACTGGCGGTGTCATCTGCCTCCCTCGCTCGAGCCGACGATTCTTCACCGGCGCAATCATCACGCCCGGCGCAGTGGGCGCAACTCGTGGATGCGCACTACAACCTCTACCAGATCACGCCAACGCTTTATCGCAGTCGCCAGCCGGACGCTGCAGTACAGCCGCTTCTGCAGCAGCTTGGCGTGCACACAGTGATCAACTTCCTCAAGGAAAGTGACAGTAAATGGCTATCCGACACGTCCGTCGAGCAGGTGCAGATTCCGCTGCAGGTGGTGCACATCGACGATGCCGATGTGATTGAAAGCCTGAGGGCTATCCAGGCCGCGCAGCAAAAAGGGCCGGTACTGATTCACTGCAAGCATGGCCTGGACCGGACCGGTCTGGTGGCAGCGATGTACCGCATCGTTGCTCAGGGCTGGAGCAAGCAGTCAGCCCTCGATGAGATGCAACACGGCGGCTACGGCGACCAAGACAGCCTCAAGCGGGGGATCGCCTACATCAACACTGTCGACGTGGCGGCGTTGAAGTCAGCGATGGACAGCGGTGCGTGCAGCACGAGCGTATTTGCCCTTTGTGCCATCAAAGGGTTGTCTCACAAAGTGGGCATGATCAACTAAGGGTATGCCCCCTCCGTTGGCAATCAACGGTGCCTGATTGCTCTCAACGCCTTTGCATCTTGCAATACACCTGAACAGCGCAACGTTTGCACTGACGCAAAACACAACTACTACTCAGCAGGTGCCAATCACGGCATGGAGGCAATCAACGCTTACCGGAAACACCCTATCGAAAAGGATTTCGACAATGACATTCAATTACTCGACGTGCGCGCTGGCGACGCTCTTGAGCATCGGCACACTTGACGCATACGCGACGACGCTCGACTCACGAAACAAACCATTCAACGAATACAGCTGGGTCACCACCCACAATTCCTATGAAAAGATCAACCAGAACCTGAAGGAGATGCCGGCCCAGCTCAATGATGGTGTCCGGGGTTTCATGCTTGATCTCTATGTGGAAGGTTCAAACCCTCGCCCCGAAGAACGTATCAAAGTGTGCCATCAGCAAATTGCCTGCTATGGACCGTTATCTGCCCATTTAAAAAAAGAGTTCCTGCCTTTCCTCCAGAGGAATCCAGGGGAGGTGGTGACGCTGTTCCTTGAAACGTACGTTAAGCGGGAGCATTTGCAGGAGGTGTTCAATACGTTGCCGGAATTGGCGAGTGTTTCATTCGACCCTGCAAACTTCGCGGCGGACCGTTGGCCGACGATCAACCAGATGGCGGCACGCAATAACCGCTTGCTCCTGTTCACGGACAAACGCGAGGTCGCAGGCGACTACTGGGTTCAGGGCAAAAAGATCACGGTCATGTTTGATCAGGACTGGATGCTGCAGAACCATTGGGACACCTTGGGGAACATCGCCAGCAGCATCGAAAGTACTCATGACTGGGCATGTCCAACGCGATGGGGCGGTTTACCCCTCAACACCGCAAAGGTTGCCACCTCGACGGGCAAGCAGTGGAAACGGTTGTTCCTCATGAACCAGTTTCACCCGGGCACATCGACCGTCTTCGATTCGGCCAGCTACGACAACAATCTGACCTACCTCAAGCGCCGCCAGGACAACTGTGGTGTTGTCCCCAACTACGTTGGTATCAACAATTACAAAAGCGGTGAGGCGGAGCGTTATACCGCTGCGCTCAACAACGGCGGCATCTTTCTGCATGAAGGTCGAAATGCAAGCCGGTCACAAGACATTGTCTGCGTGATCCCTGTCCGAACCGGGGTGGTTGATCGCAAGGCCAACGGTTGTGAAAACGATGAGGCGAGGTCGATGTCCTTGTCGGGTGTTGCCAGTGGAACCCGCATTCAGTTGTTCGACAGTGGCAGTGGCAATACCCAGGACGACCACATCACCATCGACGTGAAGCGCAACATCGGAATTGGCGAGCGTGTGGTCATCCCGAGCTTCGAGTCCGACGCGAGCAACAGCAACTTTCAGGCAGTTTATAACCGCAACAACGGGCTTGATGGCAAGACTTCACGCATTGTCATTGGCCGGACCCCCACCGACTTTTCGGACGCATCCGTGGCGTTCTACGAGGGCACTAACGCCAGTCAGAATCTGGACTGCGTGATTCCTTTCAGTTCGAGCTACACCATGAAGATGAAGAGCAACAGCTTTGGCTGCTCCAACGATGAAGTTAAGTCGGCCCGGATCATCAAAGCCAAAGCGGGCACGTCTTTCACGCTCACGGGCCATCCCCAAGGCAATTTCAACGAGGGTCGCACGACGGTGGAGGTCCTGCGCGACATTACCCTTCCCGTGGTCATCCCGGGGTTCAACAGCAGCTACTCAAACGCCGATATTAAAGTCACGAATTACACCAGGGCCGTCGGTGGCAAAATCTCTTTCGCCTATCTCAACGGCGCCCGGTAATCCGCAAACGCAAAAAAAAGGGATACCCATTGCAGGTATCCCTTTCTTTATCAGAAATCACGTCAACTCGGATCAACCGGCTTTTTCAGCTTCGGATTCGGGAAGAACTGCACGCCCTGCACCTTGGGATCGGCCGGCTTCACCACAGGCTTGTTCACTCGCGTGCCAAGTTCTGTCGGGATCGATTGCCCCTGCGCATTGAGGGTGTCGGAATAACCGCAGTGCACGCATTGACGGTGCGGCAGGTCGTCTTCGTTCCACATCATCAACTTGTCAGGCTCGCTGCACGCCGGGCAGATAGCCCCGGCGATGAAGCGTTTCTTGGTAATCACCTGCGGTGTCTCGGTCATGCTGCCGCTTCCTCACTCAAGCCCGAATGGCGCAAGAGTGCGTCAATCGAAGGCTCGCGTCCGCGGAAGTCGACGAACAGCACCATCGGCGCCTGGGACCCGCCCCGCGCCAGAATGGCCTCACGGAAAGCCCGGCCGGTCTGCTCGTTGAATACGCCTTCTTCCTCGAACTTGGAGAACGCATCGGCAGATAGCACTTCGGCCCACTTGTAGCTGTAATAGCCCGCCGCATAACCGCCGGCAAAGATGTGTGCGAAGCTGTTCGGGAAGCGGTTGTACGCGGGCGGACGCATGACCGACACCTCGTCACGCACGGCTTCGAGCACTTGCAGCGTGGTGCGGCCGTCGCCGTGGGTAGCGTGCAGCTCGAAGTCGAACAGTGAGAATTCCAGTTGGCGAACCATCATCAGCCCGGACTGAAAATTCTTCGCCGCGAGCATTTTTTCCAGCAGGTCCTGAGGCAGCGGTTCACCGGTTTCGTAATGACCGGAGATCAGCGCCAGGCCGTCCGGCTCCCAGCACCAGTTTTCCATGAACTGGCTAGGCAATTCGACCGCATCCCACGCCACGCCATTGATGCCCGACGCGCCCGCATGCTCGACGCGGGTCAGCAGGTGATGCAGGCCGTGGCCAAATTCGTGGAACAGGGTGGTGACTTCATCGTGGGTAAGCAGCGCAGGCTTGCCGCTGACCGCCGGGGTGAAGTTACAGACCAGATTGGCCACCGGGCTTTGCAGTGTGCCTTCAGCGGTGCGACGACGATCGCGGGCGCCGTCCATCCACGCGCCGCCACGCTTGTTGGCGCGGGCGTAGAGATCAAAGAAGAAGCGGCCGACGTGCTGGCCGTTTTCCTTGATTTCGAACAGGCGAACGTCCGGGTGCCAGGTGTCGAAGCCCTTCTGTTCGGCGATTTCAATGCCGTACAGTTTTTGTACGATCGCGAACAGGCCGGTCAGCACTTTGTCGACCGGGAAATAGGCGCGCAGGGCTTCCTGAGAAACGCTGTAGCGCTGTTCACGCAGTTTCTCGCCATAGAAACCGCTGTCCCAGCTTTGCAGGTCCGGGCAGCCTTGCTCGGCGGCATAGGCTTTCAACTGCTGCAAATCCTGAACGGCAAACGGCTTGCTGCGCTTGGCCAGATCACGGAGGAAGCTAAGAACGTGATCGCTCGACTCAGCCATCTTGGTGGCCAGACTCAGCTCGGAGAAGCTGGCGAAACCCAGCAGTTTGGCCAGTTCCTGACGCAGATCGAGAATCTGCTCCATGATCGGACCGTTGTCGTTTTTGCCTGCGTTCGGCCCCTGGTCAGACGCGCGGGTGCAATACGCCGCGTAGACTTCTTCACGCAGCGCACGGTCTTCGGCATAGGTCATGACGGCGTAGTAGCTCGGGAACTCGAGGGTGATCAGGTAGCCTTCCAGGTCTTTTGCCTGGGCAGCGACGGCCATTTGGGCTTTGGCCGAATCTGTCAGGCCGGCGAGGGCGGCGTCATCAGTGACGTGCTTGCTCCAGGCTTGAGTCGCGTCGAGCAATTGGTTGGAGAACTGGCTGCCCAGCTCGGACAGCTTGCTCTGCACCTCGGCGTAGCGTTTTTGCTGCTCCGGCGGCAGATCAATGCCCGACAGGCGGAAGTCGCGCAGCGATTGCTCGAGAATGGTCTTCTGGGCGACGTCGAAATTCGCCGCTTCCGGGCTGTTGGCCAAGGCTTCGAAGGCCTGGAACAGCTCGCGGTTCTGGCCCATTTCTGTCGAATAGGCGCTCAGGGCCGGCAGACAAGACTCATGGGCTTCGCGCAGTTCCGCGCTGTTGCACACGGCGTTAAGGTGACTGACCGGGCTCCAGGCGGCGCCCAGGCGATCGTTGAGTTCGTCCATCGCCAGCACCAGGCCAGCCCATGTAGGCTGCGAACCTTGCTTGGCGAGGATGTCGGCAATCGCGGCGCGATTGTCGGCGAGAATCTGTTCGATGGCAGGTTTTACATGCTCGGCACGAATCGCCGAGAAAGGTGGCAGGTCGTAGGATTGCAACAGAGGGTTGTTCGCGCTCACGGTTTGGCACCTTGGCTAAAAGAAACACCCACGCATCTTAATTAGAATCGGCGCCGACCGCAGCTATCGGCGCCAGAGAAGGAGCCTATCGTGGCCATTCGCACGTTCCAGAACCACACCCCGGCCCTTGGCGAGCGGGCGTTTGTCGACCATTCGGCGGTTGTGATCGGCGATGTCGAAATCGGCGCCGACAGTTCGGTCTGGCCGCTGACGGTCATCCGCGGCGACATGCACCGCATCCGCATCGGCGCGCGCACCAGCGTGCAGGACGGCAGTGTGCTGCACATCACCCATGCCGGGCCGTTCAACCCCGACGGTTTCCCGCTGTTGATCGGCGATGAAGTGACCATCGGCCACAAGGTCATGCTGCACGGATGCGCCGTCGGCAATCGCATTCTGATCGGCATGGGCACCACGATCATGGATGGCGCGGTGGTGGAGGACGAGGTGATCATCGGCGCGGGGAGCCTGGTGCCGCCCGGCAAACGCCTCGAGAGCGGGTTTCTCTACGTCGGGCGTCCGGTGAAGCAGATGCGCCCGCTGACCGAGAAAGAGATCGCTTTCTTCCCTTACAGCGCGACCAATTACGTGAAGTTGAAAGACCAGCACCTGGCCGAAGGCTTCGACAAACCCTGCTGAGAGCACACATGCATTACCAGAATATTCTGTTCGATCTGGACGGCACTCTGACCGATCCGCGCGAAGGCATCACCCGGTCCATCCAGTTTGCCTTGAGCAAGCTGGGTATCGACGAACCCGACATCACCCGGCTTGAGCATTTCATCGGCCCGCCGCTGTTGCAGCAATTCATGCGCGCCTACGATTTCGACGAAGCGAAGGCCTGGGACGCGGTGGGCTTTTACCGCGAGCGTTTCAAGGTGACGGGCCTGTACGAGAACCTGGTGTTCGAAGGCATCTTCGAACTGCTCGACATGCTCTCGGATCAGGGCCGCACGCTGTACATCGCGACATCCAAGCCCTGGGTATTCGCCCATGAAATTGCCCGGCATTTCGACTTCGCGCGCCATTTCAAGGTGATCTACGGCAGCGAGCTGGACGGCACCCGCACTGACAAGGTCGAGCTGATCCGGCACTTGCTGGACGAAGAGCAGCTCGACCCAAAACAGACGCTGATGATCGGGGACCGCAAACACGATTTGATTGGCGGCAAGCGCAACGGCTTGGACGTGGCAGCGGTGGGGTACGGGTTTGGCAGTCGTGACGAGCTGGAAGCCGAGGCGCCGACGTATCGCTTTGAGTCTGTCAGCGCGCTGCATCAGGCGTTTCTCGATACCTGAGGCCAGTCAATCTGTAGGAACGATCATGCCGCTCAGGCTTTTTGGGCCAGCCGCTGCAGCGCCACCTTGCGTTCCTCCATGGGCAATTTGCCCAGCTTTTCCACCGCTGAATAGAACGCGGGCCAATCGCCGTTGACCTGCCTGAACAACGCCTCGAACGCCGGCACCCACTGATCGTACAAACCGATGGGCAGCAGGCGTGCGTTGTTCATCGGTGCATACACCCAGCCGTCGAAACGCTTGTCGCCGCCCCACTGGCTGTCGCGCAACTGCCGATACTCCCTGCGCAGACGCTCGAACTCAGCGGCCTTGCGTTCGCGCATCACCTGGGGGCTCAGCGGCTCGGCGTACAGCGCTTTCAGCCGATCCCGGGTGTCGAGGGCCAGTTGAGTCAGCTGATCCCGTCGCCGCGCTTCCGAAGACCCACCTTCGGCAGGCAATCCCCGCGCCGCGCGCCACTGACGCGTGCCTTCCCGCTCCACGAAACTGGCGTAGGACTCGTTGAATTCACTGTCGTCCTTCACGTAAAACCGCTGGTGCGCCAGCTCGTGGAAGATCAGCGTGGCCAGTCGCTCATCGCCCCAGTTCATCATCGAGCTCATGATCGGGTCATCGAACCAGCCGAGCGTCGAATACGCCTCAACGCCGCTGACATACACGTCTTTGCCCTCAAGTTTCTGCACGGCCGCATCCCCGCGCGCCGCGCCCTGGGTGTAATAGCCGCGATAGGCCACGCACCCGGCGATGGGGAAGCAATGGGTGACAGGATCAAGGGAAAATTCGCCGGTCGCGAAGACGTTCCAGACGACATACGCGCGATGGATGTCGGCGTAAAGGCGATAGCTGCGGTTATCCGGCAGGTGCAGATGCTCGGTCGCAAACGCACGGGCCTGCTGAGATGTGCGCAGATGATCCCGCAGCGTAGGGTCGCGCTTCGGGTCAGCGATGACGTCCGCAACCGGTTCACGCGCCCGCAACAGCGCCATCTGACCGCTGGCCAGCTGTGAGTAATAGGAAAGACTGGAACAGCCGCTGAGGAGTAAAGTCGCCAGCACCGGCAGGCCGCGTTGCAGCCAGGCCTTTTTCGATCGAATCATGCAGCAGCCTTAACGTCGATATTCATGAAGTCCAAACACCAGCGTTATGCCGGACAGCCCGCCGCTGACGCAACCATCATCGCCATTTGTCCTGCTGCGGAGTTCATCATGCGCTCGCCTCTGTTCCTCGTTGCCCTGAGTCTTCTGGCTGGATGCGCGGGACCGCTGCCTGCGGTCGATCCCCAACAGGCGTGGGTCGACCTGCACACCTTCACCGGCAAAACCCTGATGGCCGACAAACTGGACGGCGTGCGCACCTACGATGGTCGCTTCTTTCAGGTGACGCCCGGCAAACACAAGCTCGAAGTGCGTTACGACTACGACTACGCGCCCGGCGCGATGGGCTTGTCGATGGACATCTACAACGAGCGAACCTGCTACGTGACGATCAACTACGACCGCTTCGAGGCCGGCCACCGCTACCGTCTGGATGTGCGCAATATCACCAACAGCATCGACGCACAGTTGCGGGACGAGCAACGCAACGTGCTCGCGGAGGAGGGGGACATCTTCTGTATTCCATAAGGCTTCTGTGTCCCACGACGCTGCTGAATTCCGTGACCCGTGATCGCGACGGCAACGCGCACAGGGACTCGCTCATTCAAGGCTCACGAAACACTTCGCTCAACGCCCGAGCTACCGATCGTTGTTCTGATAGATGATCTTTTTCGTGCCGTTTTCGCAGGTGCCGACGACCATGTTCTGGTCATGGACCTCTTCATTGGTCACTACTTCCAGCGTGTAAGAGCTGACATTCTGAGCCTGGATTTTGGCCTCGATTTCGTCCTTGAGCTCATCGCAGGGCTTGGGCGCTGCGAAGGCACTGGTGGTCAGTGCACCGAGAATCAGTATTGCGGCGATACGTTTCATGATCGACTCCTTCGACACCGTGCGATACGCATCGGCCTTGCATGTGACCGTGGGGGCGCACGCCGGTTCTGGCGCGCGTCCATAACGAAGATGGCCCGCAATTGCGGGCCATCGAGTACAGCGGTGAAGCAAATCAGCTCACGAGCGTGGCATCGAGCGTGATTTTGGCGTTCAGCACTTTCGAAACCGGGCAGCCTTCCTTCGCATCGTTGGTCAGCTTTTCGAACTGCTCCTGAGTCGCGCCAGGGATCTTGGCTTTCAGTGTCAGGTGCACTGCGGTGATTGCGAAACCGCCATCGACTTGATCCAGGGTGACGTCAGCAGTGGTGTCGATGCTGTCAGCTTTCAGGTTGGCATTGCCGAGGATCATCGACAGGGCCATCGAGAAGCAGCCAGCGTGGGCTGCGCCGATCAGTTCCTCCGGATTGGTGCCCTTGCCGCCTTCAAAACGGGCCTTGAAGCCGTACGGCGCTTCGCGCAGGACGCCGGTTTCAGTAGAGATGCTGCCGATACCCGACTTCAGGTCACCTTCCCAGTGGGCGGATGCTTTCTTGACGATGCTCATGGTGTCTCCTCATGAAAAAGTGCGATTTCGCTCGCACGCGGACCAAAGTTCTGAGGAGTGTAGGCGGGACTTAGTTCAACGCTTGTGCCGCACGTGCTTTTTTGCGGACGGTCGCACCGTTAAAATCCGACCAAATTAGTAGGAAATTTCGCATTCCCCATTGCAACTCTGAAATCCGCCCTTATCCTATGGCTTAACGCAAATATTTAGTCTTAATGCCGGTTTGCTCGCGTGATGTCCCCCGACGGATGCGCCGATTCAAGCCTCAAGAGGATCAACAACGGCCTATGAAACGATTAGCTGATGTGAAGATTTCGACGCTCGATCTGGTGCCCGTCCGCGAAGACAAAGGCCCGGCGGAATCGCTGCGTAACGCGCTGGATCTGGCGCAACACGTCGAGAAATGGGGCTACAACCGTTTCTGGGTGGCCGAGCACCACAACATGGACGGCATCGCCAGTTCGGCGACTTCTGTTCTGCTGGCCTACCTGGCCGGTGGGACATCGACCATCCGGGTTGGGTCGGGCGGGATCATGCTGCCCAACCACGCGCCGCTGGTGGTCGCCGAGCAGTTCGGCACGCTGGAAAGCTTGTTCCCGGGGCGTATCGACCTTGGCCTCGGCCGCGCGCCAGGTTCCGATCAGATGACCGCCCGCGCCCTGCGTCGCGAACGCTCCGGCAGTTCCGATGATTTCCCGGATGACGTGACTGAACTGGTCAACTACCTCGGACCGCGTCAGCCTCATCAGCGGGTTCTCGCTGTGCCGGGGACCAACACCAACGTGCCGATCTGGTTGCTGGGTTCGAGCCTGTTCAGCGCTCAACTGGCCGGTGAGCGAGGGCTACCGTATGCATTCGCGTCGCACTTCGCGCCGCGTTTCATGCACGAAGCGATTCGCGTCTACCGCAGTCACTTCAAACCTTCCGAGGTGCTCGACAAGCCCTACGTGATGCTCGGCGTGCCGCTGGCCGCCGCAGAAACCGACGAGCAAGCCGAGTATCTGGTGACGTCGGTGTATCAACGGATTCTGAGCCTGATGCGTGGGCAGAGCTTGATGCAGAAGCCGCCCGTCGAGAGCATGAATGGCCTGTGGCTGCCCCATGAACGCGACGCAGTGATGGATTTCCTGGGGCTGGCGGTCGTCGGCGGCCCGGAGAAGATTCGCGCGAAGCTGGACGTGCTGCTTGAACAGACCGACGCGGACGAGCTGATATTCACCTGCGACATGTACGAACATGCCGATCGCCTTCGCTCTTACGAGATCCTGGCGCAAGCAGCGAGGGGCTGATACAGGGCCACGCGCTAAAACGGTCTGCCAAAAAAACCGACGCCAGATGCGTCGGTTTTTTTATGTCAGCGGGCCGGTATCAGCCGCGCTTGTAAACGATTTCCATGCTGCCGCCTTCGCAGGTGCCGACGACTTTGCCGTCCGCCGAGCTGCCTTTTTCAACAGCTTCCAGCGTGTAGGAAGAAACGCCTTTGGCTTTGATCTTCGCGTCGATATCGGCTTTCACGTCATCGCACGATTTGCCAGCGGCCATGGTAGTGCCCGCGATGCTCAACAAGCCTATGGCCAACAGAACTTTTTTCATCGGTACATCCCCTCGTCAGGCGCAATTTTAGGATCAACAAGGCCGCTCCAATCGAGCGGCCTGACTACATGAACCTGCGTCGTCACCTTGGAAAAGTCACGACTGCGCGGTATGTATAGCGAAGGTTGTGGCACTCGGCCACTGCAAAAGTTCAGCGACTTAGCTGTTGTCGATGCGGAAGCCGACCTTGATGGTGACCTGGAAGTGGCCCACTTTGCCATCTTCAATGTGACCGCGGGTTTCCAGTACTTCGAACCATTCCATGAGTTTCACGGATTTGGCCGCCTGGGCGATTGCGTTCTGAATCGCTTCGTCGGTGCTCACAGTCGATGAGCCAACCAGTTCCAGCATTTTGTAAGTGTGATGATCAGACATGGCAGTTCTCCTGAAGGGTGTTGCGCGGTGGCAGCGCCGCAGTGATTGTGTTCACTACCTCTGTGCCGAAATGCCCCCAAAAGTTCAGAAGAAACGGTACTTCACATCACGCACTGCACTTTCTCGAAACCCTGTAGTCGGAAACAACACACGCCACTCATCACAGCAGGAGAGTCAAATCATGGCATTCACGTCATCCCGTAAAGCGTCGTTGCAAAGCATGGAAGCCGAGATCGAGAGTCTGCTCAAGTCGCTGGAAGGCTTGAAGTCCGACGCTTCCGACGAGTCGCGCAAGACCCTGAAAAACCTGAAAGCCAACGCTGAAAGCGCGCTGAGCCATTCGCGCAGCCTGTTGAGCGATGTCTACGAAGACGTCAAAGTCAAAACTCGCGAAACCAGCGTTGCGACCCGTGATTACGCCCAAGAGCACCCTTGGACCACCGCAGGCGTCGCCGTCGGCGCAATCGGCCTGCTGGCAGCCTACCTGCTGTGCAAGCGCGGCTGATCAAGCCCGCCCCGATCGCTCGAGTTCCTGCTTGAGCCATCGAGCCAGGTGCTGAGCGCGCCCATCGGCAGCGCGCTTTGGTACCCATAACGCCAGCTGCGCCGGGGTTTCACTGAACCCCCATGGCGCAGCCAGGCGTCCGGCCTTCAAGTCCTCAGCCACCAATGGCTCTGGTGCGATCGCAACCCCCAGGCCCGCGACGGCCGCCTCCAGTAAATAATACAAATGCTCGAAATCCTGTCCGTAGCTCAGCGCGTCGGGCTCGATGCCGTTTTGCGTCGCCCATGTCGGCCAGGCTTGCAGCCGCGATGTGGTCTGTAGCAAGGGCTCACCCAATAGCGCGTGGACCGGTGCGTGCCGTAGCTCGTCGAACCGTGCGAATCGTGGACTCATCACCGGCCCTATGCGCTCGCTGGCAAGCTCGAAGACCTGCATGTCCGCAGGCCACGGCGGCTCGGCGAATATCAGCAACGCGTCCAGCCCCGGGCGCCGTGGGTCGAGGTCTCCTTCTCCCGCGGACAAATGCAGGCGCAGGTCGGGGAGGTCGGCATTCAGGCGCCCCAGCCGCGGGATGAACCAGCGCGCCAGCAAGCTTCCTGAACAACCCAGTACGAACGGCGCATCTGCGCTGCCCTGGCTAAGTTCGGCACAGACAGCGCGCAGGCGGTCGAACGCTTCAGCGCTCGCGTCGCGCAGACGGATCCCTGCATCTGTGAGTTTCAGGCCACGTCCGTCCTTGATGAACAGGCCAACGCCCAAGTGCTCTTCCAGCACTTTCAACTGACGACTTACGGCACCATGGGTCACGTGCAATTGCTCAGCCGCCTGACTGACGCTGTTCAGCCGGGCGGTGGCTTCAAACGCACGCAGGGCGTTGAGGGGCGGAAGGTCTCGGCTCATGGGATAGGTGAGTTTTCCTGACAGGTTGCCTCGATCTTATCGGTTTTCATCGTCGCTGGCGCTGGTTAGAGTGTGATCACTGCCTGACGGCTCATCCAATTCGCATCCCCGGAGGTCCACATGACCCAGACCCAGACACAAAATGCCTACAGCAGCGGCCCGGACGACCGCGGTATGTTTGGCGGGTTCGGCGGCCGTTATGTCGCTGAAACGCTGATGCCGCTGATTCTTGATCTGAGCCGCGAGTATGAAATCGCGAAGACTGATCCATCATTTCTCAACGATATTGCCTACTTCCAGCGCGACTACGTGGGCCGTCCCAACCCGCTGTATTTTGCCGAACGCCTGACCGAATACTGTGGCGGCGCGAAGATTTACTTGAAGCGCGAAGAGCTCAACCACACCGGCGCGCATAAGATCAACAATTGCATCGGCCAGATTCTGCTGGCGCGGCGCATGGGCAAAAAACGCATCATTGCCGAGACCGGTGCCGGCATGCACGGCGTTGCAACGGCGACGGTCGCCGCGCGCTTCGGGCTGGAATGCGTCATCTACATGGGCACCACTGACATCGAACGTCAGCAGGCCAATGTATTTCGCATGAAGCTGCTGGGTGCCACGATCATTCCGGTGGTCTCCGGCACCGGCACGCTGAAAGACGCCATGAACGAGGCGCTGCGTGACTGGGTCACCAATGTCGACAGCACCTTCTACCTGATCGGCACCGTCGCCGGCCCTCATCCTTACCCGGCCATGGTCCGCGATTTCCAGGCCGTCATCGGCAAGGAAACACGTGTACAGATGCAGGAGCACGAAGGTCGCCTGCCGGACAGTCTGGTGGCGTGCGTTGGCGGTGGCTCCAATGCCATGGGCCTGTTTTACCCGTTTCTGGATGACAAGAGTGTGCGCATCATCGGCGTGGAGGCGGCTGGTCACGGCATCGAAACCGGCAAGCACGCCGCCAGCCTGAACGGCGGCGTTCCGGGCGTACTGCATGGCAACCGCACTTTCCTGCTGCAGGACGACGATGGCCAGATCACCGACGCCCACTCGATTTCAGCCGGCCTCGATTACCCAGGCATTGGTCCTGAGCACGCCTGGTTGCACGACGTTGGCCGGGTCGAATACACCTCCGTCACTGACGACGAAGCGCTGGCTGCCTTCCACCGATGCTGCCGCCTCGAGGGCATCATCCCGGCGCTGGAAACCGCTCACGCCCTGGCTGAAGTCTTCAAACGCGCACCATCGCTGCCAAAGGATCACCTGATGGTGGTCAACCTGTCCGGTCGTGGTGACAAAGACATGCAAACCGTGATGCACCACCTTGATTTGTCCCAGCAGGAGAAACACTGATGAGCCGCCTGCAAACACGTTTTGCCGAACTGAAAGAACAAAATCGCGCAGCCTTGGTGACCTTCGTCACCGCAGGCGATCCGGGCTATGACACCTCGCTGGCTATTCTCAAGGGATTGCCGAAGGCAGGTGCCGATGTGATCGAACTGGGCATGCCATTCACTGACCCGATGGCCGACGGCCCGGCGATTCAGCTGGCCAATATTCGCGCACTCAACGCCAAGCAAAATCTCGCAAAAACGCTGCAGATGGTGCGTGAGTTTCGCGAAGAGGACAGCACAACGCCACTGGTACTGATGGGTTACTACAACCCGATTCATAATTACGGGATTGAGCGCTTCATCTCCGAAGCCCATACCTCGGGCGTTGACGGATTGATCGTGGTGGATCTGCCGCCAGAGCACAACGCCGAGCTGTGCGACCCTGCGCAGGACGCTGGCCTGGACTTCATTCGTCTGACCACACCGACCACCGATGACGTTCGTTTGCCTACGGTGCTCAACGGTAGCTCAGGTTTCGTCTACTACGTGTCGGTAGCGGGTGTGACGGGTGCGGGCTCGGCAACCATTGATCACGTCAAGGATGCTGTGCAACGCCTGCGCCGCCATACCGATCTGCCAATCAGTGTCGGCTTCGGGATTCGCACGGCTGAGCAAGCAGCAGCCATTGCGCGCGTGGCCGACGGTGTTGTTGTCGGCTCGGCATTGATCGACCAGATCGCCAATGCGTCTTCCCCAGAACAAGCAGTCAGCGGCGTGCTGGATTTGTGCGCGCAGTTGTCGGAAGGGGTGCGTAAAGCCCGCGTAGCCGAAGGTAAAGTTTCTGATACAGAGGAATCTCGTTCTCTGGCAGCACACTAAGCCGTACAGCGAAGGGGTTCAGGACCACGTTCTGAACCCCTTTTTGCTGCCCGTATTGGCTCAGGAGCGCGCTACATGAAAGTCTCGAATCGTTTGATCGCCGGGTTGGGTGTGTTGATGCTCAGCGCCAGCGCGCTGGTTCAGGCTGCACCACCGGATCAACGCGGCGGCGATGACAATGGCCCCGGCCAGCATCAGGACCACGGCCAACCCAATGGTCCGCAGGGCGGTCCGCAGGGCGATCGCGGCAACGGCAATAACAACGGCAACGGCAACGGCAACGGCAACGACCATCGCAACGAACCGCGCACCGATAACCGTGGCAACAACCAGCGTGGCGGGCGTCCTCCTGCCGACTTCGGCGACGTGCGCCGGACCATCACCGAGCACCGGGAAGTCATCGGTCGCGGTCAGCCACTGCCTCCCGGCGTCCACATCGTCAAAGGCCACCCGCTGCCACGCGGTTATGGCCGTCGACTGGACCAACGCTCGCTGCAATACCTGCCGCAATACGATGGCTACGAATGGCGCCGCC
The DNA here is from genome assembly GCF_053903055.1 of Pseudomonas sp. AK106. NCBI lineage: Bacteria > Pseudomonadati > Pseudomonadota > Gammaproteobacteria > Pseudomonadales > Pseudomonadaceae > Pseudomonas > Pseudomonas sp. AK106. The sequence continues at coordinate 34,566 of NZ_CP096426.1, read as the reverse complement.
TGGGCCCGGACGTTGTGCTGATCGCAATCGGCAGCGGAATTGTTTATGAAATCCTGGATGGCGTGCTGAATTAAGGCTCCTCCGAATCGCGTCCGTCCATGCACGTGAGATGGACGCAAAATCTGTAGGAGCGCGCTTGCCCGCGAATGCGTTGTGTCAGCAGTGCAAATCGCAATGCCCCATGCATTTAGCAGGCAAGCGCACTCTAAATAGGGATCAGTAGTTAGTCATATCACTCTAGCCAGAAAACTGGCCCACGCCCCCCCTCCACCTGTTTGTTCATATCCACTTCCGGGATGACCCCTATGGGTCGTCGGCGGGGGAAGGCGTGGCCTCCTGCGAGGTTTGCGTACTGGATTGACTGGTACTCGCGGCGGCGCGGGTATCGGAGGCGGGGGCGTAGTAGCGGCATTTGGCACTGGCAGTGGAGTTGCTGCGGGTGCGGGTGTCCATGTCGGTATAATCGTACCCGCTGGCACGGGCCCCAAAATGCTATTGGTAATATCGTTAAAAAGATTTCCGATTCGATCGGCGATCATACCGGTCGCACCGCTTCCAACAGCTGCAATTGTTGATGCCGCATCCACTCGCGATCGCCATCCGTTAGCAACAGCCTTCATATGCTCATTGCCGATGACAGAAGCAGTTGCCATAAAGGTCTCTGTTTTCATCATAATTAAAGCTTCTGTGACCGGGTTACCAGCGGATTCAAGAATTTCAGTCCAATACCGCTCCCTTACTTCATCATTTGCCATGACCATGAAAACTGAATTCAGCGTCCAAGCATCCGCGGAATAGCCGAGGTACGCTAAAACCTTGTTGTGGCTCTCCCATGCCTCTTGATGATTTATATCTCTATTGACTACGCCTTGACTTTTGTACTGTGCGTTGAGCACATCCAAGTAAGCTTGAGCCATTCTGTCATAGACAAAGCGAATCGAATTTTCCGTAAATCGGGCGCCGTCGCGCTACGCAGTTAGCCGTAGAAAGCTAACCGCCGCCGAGCCCGATGGCGAATGGGGGTCAATAATACCTCCAGCAAGTGCTGCATATTTATAGCCATAGGATTGAAGTGCCCCATACATAAGTTCAGGGGATTCGTGTTTAAGCAATATATTCAGCCTATCAATATCATTTTTATTCAGTTGCGCAGGCATTATTCAGTCCAACCCATTAAATGTGTGACAGTCATATTAACCAGCCAAAGCTGTAGTATCTGAAAAAGAAAAGCAGGAAATAAGCAATCAAAACTGCCCTGCATACGTTAAGACAGACAATAATAAGCCTTCTGTTCAAGCGCTCGCCAAGCCATCGCCAAGTCGCTATCAAGTTCACCCTTGCATTTATCAGCATCTTCGTAAGCCGGATTAGCATGGTGAACTCCTACATGACAATTAGCTTTGACAAAAGTGGATGCAGTGATCCCGATTGCCATACCCCAGTTGCATGTAGGAAATAATCTTAAGTGACTGCAGTTGTAAACCTCACCGAGTCCGACAAGTCTGTAGGAATCTTCTGGAATGAAAATAAATTCTGGGAGGCCAACGGCCCCGCAATGATCCGCCACCAGACCGGTGTCGGTATGTTTCTGATAACGCCTTTAAACCGCAATCGACGGCAGGGCCTTGCCCTTCAGCAAATCCCCGCTCAACGCTTGCTCACTTCTTAACCAATCCACAAATCTTTGGACGATCTGCACGCGGCGTTTGCGTTGCGGCAGGACGATGTAATAACCGTATCCGGAGACGGCGCTGGCTTCGATCGGGCGGCACAACAAGCCCTGCTCCAGCAAATCATCCACCAAGTGTCGCCAGCCGATGGCCACGCCCTGGCCGCCGATCGCCGCTTGAATCATCAGTGTGTAGTTATCGAATCGCAGCTGCCCCGGCGCGGGTGCCTGAGGGATATTCAGGGCGCGGAACACGCCACTCCAGTCAAACCAGTTGTTGCCGCCTTCGCCACGAAGGTGCAGCAGCGCGAAGTCTTTCAGCGCCTCAGTGGGCAGGGGCAGGTCGCGCCCCTTCAGCAATTGCGGACTGCACACCGGGAACACCTCCTCGCTGAATAACCAGTGGCTTTCACCCTGCTTGAATCGCCCGTCACCGAACAACACGGCCACATCGATATCCGCGCGCAGCATGCTGTGACTGCGTTCGCTAGTGACCAGGCTGACGTCGACGTCGGGGTTGTCCTTGTGGAAACGGTGCAGGCGCGGCATCAGCCAATAGGCGGCGAAGGCGAAGTCAGTCGCCACTTGCAGCACCTCGTGCTGATGCTGCTCGGTGATCGCGCTGAGGCCAGCGTCCATCGACTCCAGCCCGGTCTGTACGTGATTGAACAGGATCTGCCCGGCGTCCGTCAGCTCGATGCCGCGGTAGATGCGATCAAACAGCCGCGTCGCCAGTTGCTCCTCCAGCCGCTTGATTTGCTGGCTGATGGCCGGCTGAGTGGTGCCGAGCTCGATGGCCGCAGCGGTAAAGCTGCGCAACCGTGCGGCGGCTTCGAAGCCGCGAAGTAAATCCAGCGACATGACACCAAGGGCTTCAAACATAAGCTGTACTTATCCTAGGCATTGCCTCTCATGGGCTTTACCGCAGACGGCATGGGCACCATCCTCGGTCGGAGCACTTTCGCATAAATAATGACTATGGGATGCCGCGAATTCATGAAGCGCAAGAACATTCTTTTCATCATGGCCGATCAGATGGCCGCGCCCATGTTGCCGATGTACGCCTCTTCTCCCATCAAGATGCCCCACTTGAGTCGCCTCGCAGCTGAAGGCGTGGTGTTCGACGCCGCCTACTGCAACAGCCCGCTCTGCGCACCGTCACGCTTCACTCTGGTGAGCGGTCAGTTGCCGAGCAAGATCGGCGCCTATGACAATGCGGCTGATTTCCCCGCTGATGTGCCGACCTACGCCCACTACCTGCGGCGTCTTGGCTATCGCACCGCACTGTCCGGCAAGATGCATTTCTGCGGGCCTGATCAATTGCACGGCTACGAAGAACGCCTGACCAGCGACATCTATCCGGCCGACTACGGTTGGGCCGTGAACTGGGACGAACCGGACGTGCGCCCGACCTGGTACCACAACATGTCATCGGTGCTGCAAGCGGGACCTTGCGTACGCACCAATCAGCTCGATTTCGACGAAGAAGTGGTGTTCAAGGCTCAGCAGTATCTGTTCGACCATGTGCGCGAAGACGGCGATCAGCCGTTTTGCCTGACGGTGTCGATGACCCATCCCCACGATCCGTACACCATTCCCAAGCCTTACTGGAATCTGTACAGCGACGAAGAAATCCCGATGCCCCGTGCGCCGTTGGCCCAGTCCGAACTGGACCCGCATTCCCAGCGCCTGCTGAAGGTCTATGACCTGTGGGACAAACCGCTGCCCGAGCAAAAGATTCGTGATGCGCGCCGCGCCTATTTCGGTGCCTGCAGCTACATTGATGACAACGTCGGCAAACTGATGAAAACCCTGGAGGAAACCGGCCTGGCCGACGACACCATCATCGTGTTCTCCGGCGATCATGGCGACATGCTGGGTGAGCGCGGGCTCTGGTACAAAATGCACTGGTTCGAGATGTCGGCGCGGGTGCCGCTGCTGGTCTACGCTCCGGGGCAGTTCAAGGCCGGCCGCGTGCAGGCTGCAGTGTCCACCGCCGACCTGTTGCCGACGTTTGTTGCGTTGGCGGATGGTCAGCTGGACGCTGGCTTGCCGCTCGATGGGCGCTCACTGCTGCCGCATCTGCAAGGCGAGGGTGGTCACGACGAGGTCTTCGGCGAGTACATGGCCGAGGGCACCAACAGTCCGCTGATGATGATTCGTCGCGGCGCGTACAAATTTATTTATTCGGAACGGGACCCCTGTCTGCTGTATGACGTGCGCAACGATCCGAAGGAGCAGGAAGAGCTGAGTCGATCCGAGGCTCATCGCGACCTGTTCGCTGCGTTCCTGGCCGAAGCAAAGGCCAAGTGGGACATTCCGGCGATACACCACCAGGTGCTCGCCAGCCAGCGTCGTCGGCGTTTCGTCGCCGAGTCGCTGGCCATCGGCAAGCTGAAGAGTTGGGATCACCAGCCGCTGGTCGACGCCAGTCAGCAGTACATGCGCAACCATATTGATCTGGACGATCTGGAGCGCAAGGCCCGTTATCCGCAACCTTGAACCCTGCCAACACTTAGAAAACCAAAAAGGGGCACATCATGAATAAGCTGTTCACCACGCTGGCGGTTGGGGTCTTGAGTTTGAGCAGCGTCGTGGCCTATGCCGCCGACGCTAGCTGCAGCACCGTGCGGATGGCCGATCCAGGCTGGAGCGATATCGCCGCGACCAACGCCACTGCAGGCTTTTTGCTCGATGGCATGGGCTACAAAACCAAGATCGACACCCTCGCGGTGCCGATCGCCTATGGCGGCCTGAAGGATGGGCAACTCGACGTTTTCCTGGGCAACTGGATGCCGGCGCAGCAAGGTTTCTACGACAAGTTCATCGCCACGGGTGACGTGACGCAATACGCGAAAAATCTGGAAGGCACGGAGTTCACCCTCGCCGTCCCTGATTACGTGTATGACGCAGGCGTCCACAACTTCGCCGACCTCAACAAATTCGCCGACAAATTCCACAAGAAGATCTACGGCATCGGTTCGGGGGCTCCGGCCAACGCGTCGATTCAGGAAATCATCAAAAAGAACGAGTTCGAACTGGGGGACTGGAAGCTGGTGGAGTCCAGCGAGCAGGCGATGCTGGCCGAAGTGCAGCGCAACGTGAAGAAGGGGGAGTTCGTGGTATTCCTCGGCTGGACGCCGCACCCGATGAACGTGCAGGTCAAAGGCATGCACTACCTCAAAGGCGGCGAGAAATACTTCGGCGATACCGGCAGCGTCTACACCGTGACCCGCAAAGGTTACGCCGACGCCTGCCCGAACGTGGCCAAGCTGCTTTCCAACCTGGTCTTCACCCAGGACATGGAAAACTCGATCATGCAAACCGTGGTGGATAAGAAGGTCAGCAACACCGAAGCGGTGAAAGCGTGGCTGAAAGCCAACCCGGCGGTGCTGGACAAATGGCTGAGCGGCGTGAAGACCGTTGACGACAAAGATGCGCTGCCAGCGGTGAAAGCCAAGTTGTAAGCGCCGACAAGAAGCATCGCGAGCAAACTCACGCCTACAGGGCCAATATCAGTCTGTAGGAGTGAGCTTGCTCGCGATGAGGTCGGTACATTCGCTAGATCTGCGCCATCAGCCGTCGCAGTTCCTCCAGCACCGGCGCCGATTCCGGTCGAACGCCACGCCACAGGTAGAACGCCTCGGCGGCCTGCTCGACCAACATCCCCAAACCATCCACTGCTTGCCCGGCATGGTGTTCAGTGGCCCAGCGGCAGAATGCGGTCGGTTCTTTGGCGTACATCATGTCGTAGCAGAAGGTCACGCCCGGCTGAATCAGGCTGGGCGAAATGGGAGGTACTTCCCCTGAAAGGCTGGCTGACGTGGCATTGATGATGATGTCCACCGGTTCCTCCAGCCAGTCGTAGCCTGCGGGCAGCACCGGACCGACGTCGGCGAATTCCTGAGCCAGCTGTTCAGCCTTTTCCACGGTGCGGTTGGCGACCACCAGCACGTAGGGATCTTCCGCCAGCAAGGGCTCAAGTGCGCCACGCACTGCACCGCCAGCCCCTAGCACGAGAATGCGTTTGTCCTTGAGCGTGACGCCATGACTGACCTTCAGGTCCCGAACCAGGCCTGCTCCGTCCGTGTTGTCGCCGAGCAGGCTGCCATCCGCTTGAACGGCGAGGGTATTGACCGCGCCGGCACGACGGCCGCGCTCGGTCAACTGATCGGCCATCCGGTACGCTTCTTCCTTGAAGGGCACGGTGACGTTGGCGCCACGGCCTGTCTCGAAAAACGCCCTGGCGAAGGCGGTGAAGCCGTCCAGCGGCGCGAGTGAGGTCTGGTAGTCGAGCGCCTGACCGGTCTGCTCGGCGAACAGGCGATGGATCAGCGGGGATTTGCTGTGGCCAATGGGATTGCCGAAGACAACGTACTGGTCAGTCATCACTGGGCCGCCTCAGCCAGCCAGTCGCGATCCTGCAGAAAATATTCCGTCAGGCGTGCTTCCTCACTGCCCGGCTCGGCTTTCCAGTCATAGCCCCAGCGCACTTGCGGCGGCAGCGACATGAGGATCGATTCAGTGCGGCCACCCGATTGCAGCCCAAACAAGGTGCCGCGGTCGTACACCAGATTGAATTCCACGTAACGCCCACGGCGGAACTCCTGAAACTCACGCTGCTGCGGCGTGTACGGCGCGTCCTTGCGGCGCTGAACGATGGGCAGATACGCCTCGACGAACGCATCTCCGATGGCACGGATGAACGCGAAGCTGGTGTCGAAATCCCACTCGTTCAAGTCGTCGAAAAACAGTCCGCCGACGCCGCGCGGCTCATTACGGTGCTTGATATGGAAGTAGCGATCGCACCACGCCTTGTAGCGGGGATAGACGTCAGCCCCGAACGGCGCGCAGGCCTGTTCGGCGACGCGGTGCCAATGAACGCAGTCTTCCTCGACACCGTAGTAAGGCGTCAGGTCAAAGCCGCCGCCGAACCACCACACCGGTTCTTCGCCTTCTTTCTCTGCGATGAAGAACCGCACATTGGCGTGGGCAGTTGGCACGTGAGGGTTGTGCGGGTGCATCACCAGCGACACGCCGAGGGCTTCGAAACCACGCCCTGCCAGTTCCGGTCGATGTGCGCTGGCCGACGGTGGGAGGCCGGCGCCGAAGACATGGGAAAAGTTAACGCCGCCTTTTTCGAGGATGTGGCCGTTCTCGATCACCCGGGTTCTTCCGCCCCCGCCCGCAGGCCGTTCCCAGGCGTCTTCGACGAAACGGGCGCTGCCATCTTCGGTTTCCAGGGCGGCGCAAATGCGGTCTTGAAGATCGAGCAAGTAGGCTTTGACGGCATCGGTGCGAAAGGACATGGCGGTACCTGCATAAACTGAAACGTGCGTCGGGGGCGGGATTGGATCGGCCTTGGCGTTAATGACACGCCTCGCTGAGCAAATCCCGTCGGCGAAATTCGGCCCGTAGCATATCACCGGCTTGGCGGATGCCGCAGTTGACGAAGCGACGACGAAGGAGTCCGATAGAGCCCTTTCGCATCGACAGTCATACTCTGCAAGTCCGATCCATGACGGAGAAAGCAAATGGCAAAACGTATCCAGTTCAAGGCTTATGGCGGTCCCGAAGTGCTTGAGTACGTGGACTTCGAACCCGCGGCGCCAGGCCCGAAAGACGTGCTCGTGCGTAACAAGGCGATTGGCGTCAACTTCATCGAGACCTACTTTCGCAGCGGCCTGTACCCGGCGCCTTCGTTCCCATCGGGGTTGGGTAACGAAGGCGCTGGCCTGGTTGAAGCGGTCGGCAGCGAAGTCACCCACGTCAAAGTCGGCGACCGGGTGGTGTACGGCACAGGCCCGCTGGGTGCATACGGGGACGTTCATGTAACGCCGGCCGCTAACATCGCCAAACTGCCTGACGGCATTAGCTTCGAGCAGGGCGCCGCCGTCATGCTCAAGGGCCTGACCGTGCAGTACCTGTTTCGCCAGACCTACGAAATCCGTCCTGAAGAAACCATCCTGTTTCACGCCGCTGCCGGCGGGGTGGGATCGATCGCCTGCCAGTGGGCCAACGCCTTGGGCGTCAAGCTCATCGGCACGGTCAGCTCGGCAGAAAAGGCCGCACACGCTAAGGCCCACGGCGCATGGGAGGTGATCGATTACAGCAAGGAGGACGTCGTTCAACGTGTACTGGAATTGACCGATGGCAAGAAGGTCCCGGTGGTCTATGACGGCGTGGGCAAAGACACGTGGGAAACCTCTCTGAATTGCCTGGAATTACGCGGCCTGCTGGTCAGCTTCGGCAATGCGTCAGGCGCAGTGACCGGCGTGAACCTGGGGGTTCTCGCTCAGAAAGGCTCGCTCTACGTCACGCGCCCGACATTGGGCTCCTACGCGAACACCCCGGAAGCCTTGCAGGCAATGGCCGATGAAGTGTTCGAAATGGTCGCCACCGGCAAGGTGAAGGTCGACGACATCCAGAAGTTTGCCCTCAAGGATGCCGCGAAGGCCCACACCGAACTCTCCGGTCGCAGAACGGTGGGGTCGATCATTCTGGTGCCTTGATCACACCCGGCCAGACGGTGGAAGGGCATTACCCCGCCCTTACCACCTCAGCCGTGACCAGATCCCGTATCACACTCGGATTGCGGCGCCCGCCGAGACTTCCCCCCAGAACCAAGTCCAACTGCTCGTGGAAATACTGCTCGACCCGCAGCCGGGAGCGGGCGGCAGGGCGGCCGGTGGGGTTCGCGGAAGTCGACACCAGCGGGCCGGTCAACGCGCACAGCTCCCGGACGATGGGGTGATCGCTGACGCGAAGGGCGACGGTGTCGTGCTTTCCGGTGATCCAGTCCGGCAACAGGCCTTGATGGGGAACCAGCCACGTATTCGGTCCCGGCCAGGTGCTGGCCATGCGATCGATCCACAGCTCAGGGAAATCCTCGAAGAGGAAATCAAACTGACGGATGTTGTCTGCGATCAGGATCAAGCCCTTATCAACCGGCCGCGCCTTGATTGCCAGCAGGCGATACACCGCCTCCGCATCCCAAGGGTCACAGCCCAACCCCCACACCGCTTCGGTTGGATAGGCAATCACCGCCCCGGCCCGAATTTCTCGTGCGGCTTGCTGCACTCGCCAACTGCTGACCATCGTCCGTTCTCCCAAATTACGCAGGCGGGCAGTTTAACCTCAGCGTGCCCGGGCAAACCATCGCCCGGCTTCGCAAGCCACGCTGCTGTCGAGTTCCAGCTCGGTCAGCGCCGCCAGGACTTTTGGCAAAGGCCAACCGCTGTTGTGGGCCAGCGCCTCGCCGGTTTGCGGCGCTGCGTGCAAGAGGGCGAGAAGCGGATGGAGCGGCGTCGACGGCTTATCAACGACCTCATGGCTCGGCGCAATGTTTTTCCAGCCCTGCAGCGCCTCAAGAATATGGTCGATGGTTTCCACCAGCACCGCCCCTTCACGGATCAACTGGTGACACCCCCTGGCGCCCGGATGATGGATCGAGCCGGGAATGGCGTAGACCTCACGACCCTGTTCGGCGGCAAGACGTGCCGTGATCAGCGATCCGCTGGCGACGCTGGCCTCGACCACCAGCACACCCAGGGACAAACCGCTGATGATTCGATTGCGCCGGGGAAAGTTGCTGGCGTGGGGACCTGCGTCCAGTGGCAGCTCGGAGATCACCGCGCCGCCGTCGGCCACCATGCGCGCTGCAAGCTGGCGATGCCGCTGTGGATAAAGTTTTTCGATGCCCGTGCCCAGCACGCCGATTGTCCCGCCTTTTACGTCCAGCGCACCTTGATGCGCGGCGCCATCGATACCCAGCGCCAACCCGCTGGTGATGACAAAACCGGCACCTGCCAGGCTCCGCGCGAACGCTGCAGCGGTGTCGAGTCCGGGCTTGGACGCGCGTCGACTGCCCACCATTCCCAACTGCGGACGATCAAGCAAAGCGCGGTTTCCGGCGATGAAAAGCAGGGGCGGCGGATCAGGGATTTCTGCCAGCAACGCGGGGTAGTCAGGGTCGTCCCACATCAGCAAATGCTGGCCCGGGCGCTCTAACCAGGCCAGTGCCGCGCTGGCGCCGTCGCGTACTTCGGGGCTGCGACGGGCCTCGGCACTGGCCGCCGGCAGACGTAAAGATCGCCACGCTGAAGCCGGCGCACTCAATGCCGCGCCGGCGCTGCCGAACGCATCGATGAGGGTGTGGAAACGTTTTGGGCCGACTTCCGGCAGCCGATGCAAACGCAAGCGTGCTTCCAGCTCGGCCGGCGACTGACCGGCCTTTTCGAACAACGGCATGTGATCTTCCTTGATCCGTGGTCCACCCTATTCAGTGAACCAAGCTGTGGATAAGTCTGTTAACAACAATTTGATAAGTGAAGCATGCCGGTGGAGAAAAGTGAGTTACAGCTGATACATAGCATTACGGATTGCGGACTTTGTCCTGCACCGCCAGAGATCGAGTTGCGTGCAGCACCATGCCATAGCTCAGTCGCTCGTACGTGCGAAAGACCATCAGCAGTCCGGAACGCTCGTCGGGAATTTTGACTTGATCACCGTTGACCCGGTCGCGCACCGTCTCACCGGTCTTGTAGATCGCCAACACGTTGCCTTCGGCCAAGCCATCGAGCCGTCCACGGTCGATGGTGACCACGTCGAACTCGCCGATCTGGGTCACGCCCCGAGGCACGTCGATGATGTTGCCGTCGACTGGCTGCTGAGGTTCGCTGGGGACAAAAGTGGAATTGATTCGGCGCTCTTCGCTGACAAAGAGGCGGTCGCCAAGGCGCACTTCCTGGGTCGAACGCTGCATTTGCAACGTCGCCACATCACCTTCCGTGGCGATGACTTCGCCGCTGCCGATGTCATCGGCATTGATGCCCAGCACCACGCCGGTGACCGGATCGACGTAGGTCTTGCCCTTGCGATAGATGCCGTACGCCACATGCCTCGGCTCGAACTGTCCGCGCGCATAGATGCGGTCACCCGCGCCACTGAGCACCCGCTCGCCAGGACCGGCCACGACATGGGGCGCGGCTTCGAACTGGCTGGCGTTATCGATGATCCGGTTGTTCAGCAGAAAGGCATTGATTGCGCCCAGCGGTATGGTCGGAATCGCCTCGGCAATCGGCGTACTGCGCACACGCGGGGACAATTTGATGGTGCCCCGGGACGCGCCGCGATTGACCACGATGCGTGGCTGACCATCGACGTAAATCAGATTGAGCGTATCGCCGGGGTAGATCAGATCAGGGTCGTGAACCTGTGGATTGGCGCGCCAGAGCTGCGGCCACTTCCAGGGCTGATTGAGAAATTTTCCGGAAATGTCCCAAAGTGTGTCACCGGCGACGACGGTGTAACTCTGCGGATGGCCATCCCTGAGCTGTACTTGCGCCTGGACAAGGCCGGTCGCGGCCAACAGCAGCAGGGCGAGTAGTGATTTCCTCATGCGGTGAATCCCTTTATCATGTTGGCTTCGCGTGAAACGCTGAGTCTTGCGAGACTTCCCGTTTTACTAGGGCTGCAGCTTGTGACGTCCCAAGCCTAGCAGCCGATTTTGACTTTACCCTACAGTGCATCCCTTACGCATATGGCCATTCTAAACATCCTCGAATTTCCCGATTCGCGCCTGCGCACCATCGCCAAGCCGGTGGCTGAAGTGGACGAAGGCATTCGCCAGTTGGTCGACGACATGTTTGAAACCATGTACGAAGCCCCCGGCATCGGTCTGGCCGCGTCGCAGGTTAACGTACACAAGCGCGTGGTGGTGATGGATCTCTCCGAAGATCGCAGCGAGCCGCGGGTGTTCATCAACCCCGAGATCGAGCCGCTGACCGACGAGATGGACCAGTACCAGGAAGGCTGTCTGTCTGTTCCAGGTTTCTACGAGAACGTGGATCGCCCGCAACGGGTCAAGGTCAAGGCGCTGGACCGTGATGGCCAGCCCTATGAATTCATCGCCGAGGGCCTGCTCGCCGTGTGCATCCAGCACGAATGCGACCACCTGAACGGCAAGCTCTTCGTTGATTACCTGTCCAATCTCAAGCGCGACCGGATCAAGAAAAAGCTGGAAAAACTCCACAAGCAAAACGCCTGATCCCGCCATCCTCCTTTCTACCGTAGGAGCCCGAGTGCCCGCGATAGCGACCTGTCCTCCGCCGCATTTGTCGGCCGACACCACGCCATCGCGGGCAAGTGCGTTTCTACAGCCTTACTTCAAGAGAAGCCCATGACTGAGCCACTGCGCATCGTGTTCGCCGGCACCCCGGAATTCGCCGCCGAGCATTTGAAAGCCCTGCTCGACAGTCCCCATGACGTCATTGCGGTGTACACCCAGCCAGATCGCCCGGCCGGTCGTGGTCAGAAGCTGATGCCCAGCCCGGTCAAGCAGCTTGCCCTCCAGCACAATATTCCTGTCATGCAGCCGCCTACCTTGCGCGCACCCGAAGCCCAGGCCGAGCTGGCTGGGTTAAAGCCGGACCTGCTGGTCGTAGTCGCCTATGGCTTGATCCTGCCGCAGACCGTGCTGGATATCCCGCGTCTGGGCTGCATCAACAGTCACGCCTCGTTGCTGCCACGCTGGCGTGGTGCTGCGCCGATTCAGCGCGCGGTGCAGGCGGGCGATTCCGAAAGCGGCGTGACGGTCATGCGCATGGAAGCGGGCCTGGACACCGGCCCGATGCTGCTCAAGGTGACGACCCCGATCACAGGCGACGACACCGGCGGTACGCTGCACGATCGACTTGCCGAGCTCGGCCCACCTGCAGTGATTCAAGCCATTGCAGGGCTGGCGGACGGCACGCTGGTTGGCGAAGTGCAGAACGACAGCCTCGCCACTTACGCGCACAAACTGAACAAAGACGAAGCACGCATCGACTGGACCCGCCCGGCCGTTGAGCTGGAGCGACTGGTACGCGCCTTCAACCCATGGCCGATCTGCCACACCACGCTCAAGGGCGAATCACTGAAAGTGCTGGCCGCGCAGATCGCCGACGGGGAGGGCACGCCCGGCAGCATCATCGACGCAAGCAGAGACGGCCTGCTGGTCGCGTGCGGTGAAGGCGCGCTGCGTCTGACCCGTCTGCAACTACCGGGCGGCAAACCTCTGGGCTTCGCTGACCTGTTCAACAGCCGCCGCGAGAAGTTCGCCGTCAGCACCGTTCTCGGCCAAGCGGTGGATGCGCAATGAACCCGCGTCTGGCCGCGGCCAAGGCACTGGCTGCCGTACTGAGCGGCAAGGCATCTCTGAACAGCTCTCTGCCCACGCAACTGGACAAGGTTGAAGACCGCGACCGCGGCCTGACTCAGGACCTGGCATTTGGCACCGCGCGCTGGGAGCCAAGGCTGTCCGCGCTGGCGGCCAAGCTGCTGCAGAAACCATTCAAAACCGCTGATAACGACGTGCAGGCTTTATTGCTGGTGGGTCTGTATCAGCTGTTCTATTCGCGAATTCCTGCCCACGCCGCTATCGGCGAAACCGTGGGCTGCGCTGACAAGCTGAAAAAACCGTGGGCAAAAGCGTTGCTCAACGCTGTGCTGCGTCGTGCTCAACGGGAAGGCGAGGCATTGCTGACGGAGCTGGAACACGATCCGGTGGTGCGTACCGCTCATCCACGCTGGCTGCAAAAAGCGTTGAAAGCCGCGTGGCCTGAGCATTGGGAAGCGATTTGTGCGGCGAACAACGCCCACCCGCCGATGATTTTGCGGGTCAACCGCCGGCATAAAACCCGTGAGCAGTACCTTCAGCTGTTGCTGGACGCAGGCATCGGCGCAACGTCCAGCACGTTCAGCCAGGACGGCATCGTGCTCACCGAACCGGGCGATGTTCGCTCACTGCCGGGTTTCGCCGAGGGCTGGATCAGCGTTCAGGATGAGGCAGCGCAACTGGCCGCCGACTTGCTGGAGCTGGCGCCGGGTCAACGTGTGCTGGACGCCTGTTGCGCGCCGGGTGGCAAAACTTGCCATCTGCTGGAAGTACAACCGGGCCTGGCGGGCGTGGTCGCAGTGGATCTTGAAGCCAAGCGCATGGTGCGGGTCAAAGAGAACCTTGATCGCCTGGGCCTGAGTGCCGAACTCATCGCCGCCGATGCCCGCGCCACCGACCTATGGTGGGACGGCAAACCGTTCCAGCGCATTCTGCTCGACGCGCCGTGCTCGGCAACCGGCGTGATTCGTCGCCACCCCGACATCAAGCTGACCCGTCAGGCGGATGACATTCCCCCCCTCGCAACGCTGCAAGGCGAATTGCTCGACGCGCTGTGGCCGACGCTGCAGGTTGGCGGGATCTTGCTGTACGCCACATGCTCGACGCTGCCCACTGAAAATACCGAAGTCATCGCTGCATTCCTGGCGCGTACGTCGGGTGCTCGGGAGCTGGACATTGCCGGTCAGCAAGGCAAGCCACCGCCCGGTCTGAAACAGCCCCACGGCCGTCAGCTGCTGGCGCAGGAAGGCGGGCATGACGGGTTTTACTACGCCAAACTGATCAAGATTGCGGCGGCGTGAAGACGATTGCCCGGTATGACGGAATCATCATTTCAAGGAGAGACTGATTGAAGATCATCATTCTCGGCGCAGGGCAGGTCGGCGGTACGCTGGCTGAGCACCTGGCGAGCGAAGCCAACGACATCACCGTCGTGGACACCGATCAGGATCGTCTGCGAGCGTTGGGTGATCGTCTCGATATCCGTACCGTCCATGGTCGCGGCTCGTTCCCGACCGTACTGCGTCAGGCCGGCGCCGATGACGCCGACATGCTGGTGGCCGTGACCAGCAGCGACGAGACCAACATGGTCGCCTGCCAAGTCGCCTACACGCTGTTTCAGACCCCGACCAAGATTGCCCGTGTTCGCGAGTCGGCGTACCTGACCCGCTCAGGCCTGTTCGCCAACGGCGCCATTCCCGTGGACGTGCTGATCAGCCCTGAGCAAGTGGTGACCCATTACATCAAACGGCTTATCGAATACCCCAGCGCCCTGCAAGTCATCGACTTCGCCGGCGGCAAGGTGCAGATGGTGGCGGTCAAGGCGTACTACGGCGGGCCTCTGGTGGGCCAGCAGCTGCGTCAACTGCGCACGCACATGCCGAATGTGGAGACTCGCGTCGCGGCTATTTTCCGTCGCGACCGCCCGATCATTCCCCAGGGCGATACGGTTATCGAGGCTGACGACGAGGTCTTTTTCATCGCTGCCAAGGCGGATATTCGCGCCGTCATGGGCGAGATGCGTCGCCTGGATGTGAGCTACAAGCGCATCGTGATTGCCGGCGGCGGTCAGATTGGCGAGCGGCTGGCGGAAGCCATCGAGAACCGCTACCAAGTCAAGATCATCGAGATGAACCCCGCCCGATGCCGTCACCTCTCAGACACGCTGAACAACACGGTCATCCTGCAAGGCAGCTCTTCGGATCGCGACCTGCTCGTGGAAGAGAACATCGATAACGCCGACCTGTTTCTGGCGCTGACCAACGACGACGAGGCAAACATCATGTCGTCGTTGCTGGCCAAACGTCTCGGTGCGAAGAAGGTGATGACGATCATCAACAACCCGGCGTATGTCGATCTGGTGCAAGGGGGAGAGATTGATGTCGCCGTCAGCCCTCAGCTCGCCACCATCGGTACGTTGCTGGCCCACGTACGGCGCGGCGATATCGTCAGCGTGCATTCATTGCGTCGGGGCGCGGCGGAAGCCATCGAGATCGTCGCCCATGGCGATGCCAAATCCAGCAAGGTGATTGGCAAAGCCATCATGCACATCAACTTGCCGCCCGGCACGACCATCGGCGCCATCACACGCGCCGACCAAGTGATCATCGCTCATGACAGCACCGTGATCGAATCGGGCGACCACGTGGTCATGTTCCTTGTGGATAAAAAGTACATCCGCGACGTGGAGCGGCTGTTTCAGGTGGGCTTGAGCTTTTTCTAGAGGCTCAATACCAGCGCTTCTCACCTTCGGGGCGTTTCTTGAAGCGCTTCATGGTCCACATGTATTGGCTTGGGTAGGCTCGCACGTACTTTTCAACCACCTTGCTCATGGCAGCTGCCGACGTTGCGGTGTCGGTGCTGTACATGTCGTCCGGCGCGGCTTCGAGTACGACTTTGTAGCCAGAACCATCCTCCAGACGCATCGCGTGGAGGAACACGCCAACGGCTTTGCCGCCCGCCAGCATGTTCGGCACGAACTTGCTGGTCAGCGCCATTGTTCCGCAGAAGGGCACGAATATGCCTGCCGACTCAGCGGGTTCCGGGTCCGCCGGAATGCCGACGGCGCCGCCTTTGCGCACTTCCTTGATGACGCTGAGAATGCCTTCCTTGGTCGAGGCTGCAACGCGGTTACCCAACTGGACGCGCTGCTTGCGCAGCAGATCGTCCACGGCCTTGAGCTTGGGTGGCCGGTAGAAAATGATCGGTTTGCACTGGCTGCAGTAGAAGTGGTTGAGCACTTCCCAGTTGCCCAGATGGCTGGTGATACCGACGACGCCCTTGCCCGACGCCAGGGCATCTTTCAACACCTGAAGCCCTTCGACTTCGCGAACCAGATTGATCGACTTCTGCGCCGGCCAGATCCACGCGCAGGCGCTCTCGGTCAGGGTCTTGCCGATGTCCATCAGACTGCGGCCGACCAGTGCTTCGAGCTCTTCAGGGCTTAGTTCGGGGAAGCACTTGGACAGGTTGATGCGCGCGACGTCGCGAGACCGGTTAGGCAACTTCCACATCAGCCAGCCAATGCAGGTGCCGACCCATTGCACTGCGCGCCACGGCAACAGGGCAAACAGGCGCAATGCCCCAACCATCAAGGCGCCTTTGAACTTATCCACAGATCACTCCCGAATACATGAGGCGGCCATTGTAACCGTTCATGGGAGCCGATTATCCACATCACCCGCCAGCTCGGCGTATCGATCGCAGTCAACCGTATGGTCCATCACCATTCCGGTGGCCTGCATGTAGGCGTAACAGATCGTCGGGCCGACGAAGGTGAAGCCGGCTTTCTTCAGCGCTTTGCTCATCGCTTCGGCCTCGGGCGTAATGGCCGGGACTTCGCTGCGGTCCTTGAAGTGATTGACCTTCGGCTTGCCGCCGACGAATGACCAGACGAACGCAACCGGGTCTTCCAGCCGTAGCCAGGCCAGGGCGTTCTTGCGCGCGGCATTGAGTTTGAGACGGTTGCGCACAATGCCGGGCTCCAGCATCAGCGCTTCGACTTCAGCATCGGTCATCGCAGCGATGCGCTGGACGTCGAAGCCGAACATCACTTCGCGGTAGCGCTCACGCTTTTTCAGGATGGTGATCCACGACAGTCCGGCCTGGAACCCTTCGAGCAACAGGAACTCGAACAGCATCTGCGCATCGCGCAACGGCACACCCCACTCTTGATCGTGGTAGTCCATGTAAAGCGGATCTTCGTTGCACCAAAAGCAGCGTGGCATAGGGCTCCCAAGGGTGGAGGCGCGGCCGAATCGGGTATACTCCCGCTCTTTAAATCGCAGCCCCCCAGTACAGGTGAATTTCGTGAGCCAGCCTACGCCAGCCGTGCGTACCTTCCAAGACTTGATCCTCGCCCTCCAGCAATACTGGGCTGAGCAAGGTTGTGTGGTACTTCAGCCCTACGATATGGAAGTGGGCGCCGGCACTTTCCACACCGCTACGTTTCTGCGCGCCATCGGCCCGGAAACCTGGAACGCCGCCTACGTACAACCGAGCCGTCGTCCTACCGATGGCCGTTATGGCGAGAACCCGAATCGCCTGCAGCACTACTATCAATTCCAGGTCGTCCTCAAGCCCAACCCGGACAACTTCCAGGAGCTGTACCTTGGCTCGCTGAAGCACGTGGGTCTTGACCCGCTCGTGCACGACGTCCGCTTTGTCGAAGACAACTGGGAGTCACCCACCCTCGGCGCCTGGGGCCTGGGTTGGGAGATCTGGCTGAACGGCATGGAAGTGTCGCAATTCACCTATTTCCAACAAGTCGGCGGCATCGAGTGCTACCCGGTCACGGGTGAAATCACCTACGGCCTCGAGCGTTTGGCGATGTACCTCCAAGGCGTCGAGTCGGTCTACGACCTGGTCTGGACTGACGGCCCGTTCGGCAAAGTCACCTACGGCGATGTGTTCCATCAGAACGAAGTGGAGCAATCGACCTACAACTTCGAGCACGCCAACGTCGACAAACTGTTCGAGCTGTTCGATTTCTATGAAAGCGAAGCCGTGCGCCTGATCGAAGTGGAGCTGCCATTGCCGAGCTACGAAATGGTCCTCAAAGCCTCTCACACCTTTAACTTGCTGGATGCCCGTCGCGCGATTTCCGTGACGGCGCGTCAGCAGTACATTCTGCGCGTCCGCACCCTGGCTCGCTCCGTGGCCCAGGCGTACCTGATGGCCCGGGCCAAGCTCGGCTTCCCGATGGCCGCACCCGATATTCGCGATGAAGTGTTGGCCAAGCTGGAGGCTGCGCAATGAGTGCTCAAGATTTTCTGGTTGAACTGGGCACTGAAGAACTGCCACCCAAAGCATTGAATACCCTGGCCGATGCGTTCATGGCCGGTATCGAAAAAGGCCTGCAGGCTGCCGGTCTGACCTACAGCGCCAAGCAGGTCTATGCCGCGCCACGCCGCCTGGCAGTCTTGATCACTCAGCTCGCCACCGAGCAGCCGGATCGCAGCGTCAACCTGGACGGCCCGCCACGCCAGGCGGCGTTCGATGCCGAAGGCAATCCGACCCAGGCTGCCCTGGGTTTCGCCAAGAAGTGCGGTGTTGACCTGAGCGAAATCGATCAGAGCGGCCCGAAGCTGCGCTACAGCCAGAGCATCCCTGGCAAGCCAACATTGAGCCTGCTGCCGACGATCATTGAAGATTCGCTGAACGACCTGCCGATTCCGAAGCGCATGCGCTGGGGCGCGCGCAAGGAAGAGTTCGTGCGTCCGACCCAGTGGCTGGTGATGCTGTTCGGCGATCAAGTCGTCGACTGCACCATTCTTGCCCAGACGTCCGGCCGTGAGTCTCGTGGCCATCGCTTCCATCATCCGGACAACGTGCGCATTTCGTCCCCGGCCAATTACGCCAGCGACTTGCGCGCGGCCCATGTGCTCGCGGATTTCAACGAGCGTCGTCAGTTGATCAGCAAGCGCGTCGAAGAACTCGCCACACAGCACGAAGGCACCGCCATCGTGCCGCTGGCATTGCTCGATGAAGTGACTGCGCTGGTCGAGTGGCCGGTGCCGCTGGTGTGCTCGTTCGAGGAACGTTTCCTTGAAGTGCCGCAGGAAGCGCTCATCACCACGATGCAGGACAACCAGAAGTACTTCTGCCTGCTGGATGCCGACGGCAAGCTGCTGCCGCGCTTCATTACGGTCGCTAACATCGACAGCAAGGACCCGTCCCAGATCGTCCACGGTAACGAGAAGGTCGTTCGCCCGCGTCTGACCGACGCCGAGTTCTTCTTCAAGCAGGACAAGAAGCAAAAGCTGGAGACCTTCAACCAGCGCCTGCAGAACGTGGTGTTCCAGGCGCAATTGGGCACGGTGTTCGACAAGGCCGAGCGCGTTTCCAAGTTGGCCGCGTTCATCGCGCCCCGCATTGGCGGCGATGCCCAGCGCGCCGCGCGTGCAGGTTTGCTGTCCAAGTGCGACCTGGCGACCGAGATGGTCGGCGAGTTCCCGGAGATGCAGGGCGTTGCAGGCTACTACTACGCCTTGGCCGACGGCGAACCCGAAGACGTCGCACTGGCGTTGAACGAGCAATACATGCCGCGCGGCGCTGGCGCTGAATTGCCAGGCACGTTGACCGGCGCCGCAGTTGCCATCGCTGACAAGCTCGACACACTTGTGGGCATCTTCGGCATCGGCATGCTGCCGACCGGCAGCAAAGACCCGTACGCACTGCGCCGCGCTGCCCTCGGCATCCTGCGCATCCTGATCGAGAAGAAGCTGGATCTCGATCTGGTCAAAACCGTGCAGTTCGCCGTCGCTCAGTTTGGTGTGAAGATCAAACCTGCTGGCCTACCAGAGCAGGTGCTCGAATTCATCTTTGATCGTCTGCGTGCGCGCTATGAAGACGAAGGTGTCGACGTTTCCGTCTACCTGTCGGTGCGCGCCTTGCAGCCCGCTTCGGCTCTGGACTTCGATCAACGTGTTCAGGCTGTCCAGGCCTTCCGCAAATTGCCTGAGGCTGCAGCACTGGCCGCCGTGAACAAGCGGGTTTCGAATCTGCTGAGCAAGGCGGACGGCAACATCGCCCAGACCGTCGAACCGAAGTACTTCGATAACGCCAACGAGTTCTCGCTGTACTCGGCCATTCAGCAGGCAGATCAGGCGGTAGCGCCGATGTCTGCGAGCCGTCAGTACAACGAAGCGCTGACGCGTCTTGCGGCACTTCGCGAGCCTGTAGATGCCTTTTTCGAGGCAGTGATGGTCAATGCGGAAGACGCTGGCGTGCGAGCCAACCGTTACGCCTTGCTCGCCCGTCTGCGCAATCTCTTCCTCGGCGTTGCCGACATCTCCTTGTTGAGCTGACGGCGGAGCGCATGCCAGTGAAGTTGCTGATTCTCGATAGGGACGGGGTGATCAACCAGGATTCCGACGCCTACATCAAGTCGGTCGAAGAGTGGGTTCCGATTCCTGGCTCTATCGAGGCTATTGCGCAACTGAGCAAAGCCGGCTGGACGGTGGCAGTGGCCACCAACCAGTCCGGCATCGCTCGCGGTTACTACGATCTGGCCACCCTCGATGCCATGCACGCACGCTTGCGTGAACTCGTGGCGGAGGAGGGCGGCGAGGTCGGACTGGTTGTTTATTGCCCTCACGGCCCGGACGCGGGCTGCGATTGCCGCAAGCCAAAACCGGGCATGCTGAAGACCATTGCCCGCCATTACGCCGTGGATTTACGCGGCGTTTGGTTTGTGGGCGACAGCAAGGGTGACCTGGAGGCGGCGGTGGCCGTCGATTCACAACCTGTTCTGGTCATGACCGGCAAAGGTCAGAAGACGCGAAGCGGTGCATTACCCGCAGGCACGTTGGTTTTTGACGATCTGGCGGCGGTTGCCGCAGAACTTATTCACAACAGCGCCCCGTTGAACGGCTAACAGCTCTTCAACGGCTCGCTCAATTCGGGCAATTGCCCCGTAACGGTAAAAGCAGCTATGTCGATTGTGCAGGCCATCAGGATTTTCTTCTTTTACCTGCTGCTGGGCACTACCGCCCTGCTGTGGTGTTCGCTGAGTTTCTTTATTGCACCTTTCCTGCCGTTCCGTCTCCGCTATCGTTTCATCAATGTTTACTGGTGCCGCTGCGCCCTATGGCTGACTCGCGTGTTCCTCAACATCAAGGTCAGCATCACCGGCCAGGAAAACATCCCCGACACACCCTGCGTGATCGTCTCTAATCACCAGAGCACGTGGGAGACGTTTTTTCTCTCGGCCCACTTTCAGCCTTTGAGCCAGGTGCTCAAGCGGGAGCTGCTGTACGTGCCGTTCTTCGGCTGGGCCATGGCGATGCTGCGTCCCATCGCCATTGATCGCAACAATCCCAAGGCGGCGCTGAAGGTTGTCGCGAAGAAAGGCGATGAGCTGCTTAAAGATCGGGTCTGGGTGCTGATCTTCCCTGAAGGCACACGCGTACCTTACGGCCAGATCGGCAAGTTCTCGCGCAGCGGTTCGGCGTTGGCAGTAAACGCGGACTTGCCCGTCCTGCCTATCTCCCATAATGCCGGCCGCTATTGGCCGAAAGAGGGGTGGGGTAAGAAGCCGGGCACCATTGAAGTCGTGATTGGCAAACCGATGTACGCAGAGGGCACTGGCCCACGCGCAATCGCTGCGCTGAACGATCGCGTGTCGGCGTGGAACGAGCAAACCCAGCGCGATTTGGGGTCGCCGGCAGTACCTGCGCCAACCCCAGAGAAATCACCGGCATGAATTGTGGATAACCTGTGCACGAATAAATCGAAATTCGAAAAATTCGGCGCTAACTCGTTAATTTAAATACTTATTTCTTCCAGCACTTAGCGCGGCCGATGCGTGCATAAGTTTTTCCTTACCGTTCCCCACTGACTAAAAAAAACCCGGTCTTGAGCCTGTGCAGCCAAGACCGTGGTGTGAATCAAGCCGTTCTGGCCGGCGCCGATATTCTCAGGTTGCAGAGCGCCCCCATACCCACCAATACAATCCCTCCGCACGCGGCTGCGACGAATCCCATGGCGGGGGAAACGCTGTCGATCGCGAATCCCACCATCGGCGCGGACAGTGTCTGGCCTATTCGATAAGCCGAATCGTGCAGCCCCATCACTTCACCTCTCACGCTGGAAGGCGCCAGCTTGGCAACCGCTTCCGAGCCTGCAGCCAGCGTCGGCGTGCACAGCAGATTAGTGGGCAACAGCGCGAGCATCAGCCACCACCAGACGTCATCAAAGAACACCACGGGAAGCAGCAGCAGGCTCATTGCCAGGGCAAGTTTCATCTGTGACCACGA
Source organism: Pseudomonas sp. AK106 (assembly GCF_053903055.1). NCBI lineage: Bacteria > Pseudomonadati > Pseudomonadota > Gammaproteobacteria > Pseudomonadales > Pseudomonadaceae > Pseudomonas > Pseudomonas sp. AK106. The sequence goes on along the minus strand of NZ_CP096426.1, from coordinate 12,485 downwards.
CCGGTGGACGACACCGTGGACATACCCGCCCACGATGGACGCGATAGACATTGCGGCGATGACATACCCGGTAAAGGCGAGCTGATCGCTGGCGCGCAGCACAGCAATGAGTGCCAACTCGGTGCCATACAGCACGAATAACGCCCCCGCACTGACAAACATGACGGCCAATAAGCGGCCGCTCATCCATGTGCGGAGTTTGGGTCGGACACGATCCGGATTCGCTGCAACCTCGTCCACATTGCGCGTGGGCCAATTCAACACATAGAGCACGACGTAGGAGAGCGCTCGCCAAAGGCCTATGCCCGCCAGAGTGGCTGTCGCCGAATAGGTAGTGATCAAAAGAATACCGCTGGCGGGCCCGATGACGAATGAAAGCTCCATAAGCATCATGTTGAGCGAGTACGCAGGCCGGCGCTGATCTTCCGGAACCAGGCTGGCGACGAACTGCCGGGCTAGCGATCCTGTCGGCACGGTAAACAGCCCGGCCACAAACGCCAGAAGCACGTAAAGCCAATAGCTCACCATGGGCAGCAGTATCCAGGCGAGAGTCGACAGTGTTCCGCATACGGCCACCACCGGGCGCAGGCCGTGACGGTCAATCATTCGACCGAGGAGGGGAGAGCCCACCGCGAAGCCAAGTGCGGTCGCCGTCCCCACCACGCCTGCATCAAAATAACTGCCACCCATTTCGTTGAGCACATGCAGGCTCAGGGTGAGGCCCATGATGGTCAGCGGCAGGCCTGCGACGAACATGAACAATGTGGCAGGCAACACTCGAGGGATAGCCAGCACTCTTTGGTATTTACGAATCGACATATGAATGAGGCTCCTTTGTCTTACATCTATCCTGATGCAACGGTTTGATCGATAGGTATCCGGGTATTTTGGGCAGTCATCGGTCAATTAGCGCGCAACGACACAGTCTCGCCCAACAAAAGCTATCGATCGAGTTTCATGGCCAAATTATTGGCTGACAAGGCATGCAGGTAATCCGCGTCCCGATTGGAGATGCCAATTAGACGTGCAGCGCCCCCAGTGTATCGTTCAAGCTCAAAAACCATTTCCAACCCTCTCGGTATCGCGCGTCCCCGACGGCGTGAGCGTCACAGCGGTGAATGGATCGAACCGGTACGACCCTGACCGCGCGCGGAGGCAGTATGAATACGTTGGGTGACCTGGCGTCCAGACGAAACAACCACTTCAACCTGATCAGAATGCTTGCCGCCACGGCGGTATTGATTTCCCACAGTTACCCTCTTGCACTTGGGCATGATGCGGTTGAGCCGCTCTCTGACTGGATCGGACTGTCCCTTGGTGACGTGGCGGTGATTACGTTCTTCTGCATCTCCGGCTTTTTTATTTCGCTTAGCCGCGATCGGGCGGACAGCACGATGGATTTTTTCACCGCCCGGTTTCTGCGCATCTTTCCTGGATTGATACTTGTGCTGCTGCTGAGCGTATTTCTGATCGGCCCCCTGCTTACGACACTGAGTGCGTCAGAATATTTCAGGTCAGGGGAAACATACGGCTATCTCGCCCACAACCTGACGCTGTTCAGCATGAAGTTTCAGCTGCCTGGTCTGTTCCAGAACAACCCTTGGCCCGGCATCAACGGTTCGCTGTGGACACTCTTTTATGAGGTGGCCCTCTACCTTCTGGTCGGCGCGCTTGGGACAGTCTCCTTCTTCAGTGAAGGCCGGAAATTCACCGGCTTTGTCATGTCCTATGCCGCCCTTTACGTCTCGTTCAAAGCCTTGATGCTGAACAGCGCTTTGGTCAGTGACTTCTACGGCACCGAATCTTTCTTCACGTGGAGCTTGCCGTTTGTGCTCGGCATGTCCTTCTACCGCTATCGTCAGCACATCGAGCATCGATTTATCGGCCTCCTGCCTTTTGTCGTATTAGCCGCCTGCACGTGGCGCACAGTATATTTCTTCGATTGCTTTGTGCTGGCCTGGACGTATCTGATCTTCTACCTCGGGTATGCAACCCAGCCCGCGATAGACCGTTACAACCAGCTGGGCGATTACTCGTACGGGGTTTATATCTATGCCTTCCCGATTCAGGAAATAATTGCCCACCTGTTCAAAGGCCTCGGCCCTGGCAGTCTGATGCTGCTCGCCTTCCCACTGGTGTTACTGGCGGCCATATTCTCTTGGCACTTCATCGAAAGGCCATCCATGGCCCGGCGCCGTGAGCTTGCCAAGCGCTTAAGCAGTCGCTTGGACCACATGAAAACTCGTTGGAACACGACCGGGAAAGGTAACGCATGATGACCTACGCCCAGAGGGCGGATCTAAACGCATTCAGCATGGATTCAACAGGGAGTTCGCGATGAAGAGATTTCAAGTGCTGGACGGATTCAGGGGCATCTGTGCACTCAGCGTTGCGGTCTATCACATCCACATGCCACTGAGCTTTGGCGAATGGGCGTTCTTCAGAAATGCTCATTACCTGGTGAGCTTCTTCTTCGTCCTGAGCGGCTTTGTCATGGTCCACACCTACGGCCAGCGACTGGCCACGACCGATCAGTTCAGGCAGTTCTTCATTACTCGCACCTTCCGGCTGTATCCACTGCACGTCTTCGTGCTCCTGTTTGCCATCGCATTGGAGGTCGTGAAGATGGGCGCCGAGCATGCCGGTATAACGTTCAATCAAGCCAGCTTCACCGGGCAGCGAGCGCCTAAGGAAATCATCCCCAATGTGATGCTGTTGCAATCCTGGTGGCCGGGATTCAACCCTCAGTCGTTCAACTTTCCGGCGTGGAGCATCAGTGTCGAGTACTACATCTACATGATATTCGCGGGGATACTCCTGTGTACCCCGCGCTTCGCCCTGGCGATATTTCTCATGACTTCATTGATCGCTAGTGTGTGCTTGTCGTTGGGACTTGCCTATCTGATGGAGCCCGCACTGCAGGGGCTGTCTTGTTTCTTTGCAGGTGTGATGACTTATCGGCTCTATCAAGTTATCCACAACAAAACCATGGCGCGCTGGCTGCACACCGTCCTGGAACTTGTCGGCATCTGTTTGGCAGTGAGCTTGTTGGTGAGTGACATTGATCATAAGCAGATCATCCTGATGGTGGTGTTCTGCGTGCTTATGTTGATTTTCTCCTTTGAGGGAGGGGTGATCTCGACGTTGCTGAAGGCTAGTCCATTCGAGAAACTGGGCACGCTGTCGTACTCGATCTACATGACTCATGCGATGGTTCTTTTCGCCTTCACCCTCGCCATGCTTCTAATAGGGAAAGTCACCGGCTTCACGATCGTGACTTATGCTGCTGCCGCCCCAGGTCCACTGCTTTCCTTTCACAATGCAGCAGCTGACAACTCCGTGCTCATCGGTCTGTTAATCGTCATCGTGGGTATATCCGCTATCAGCCATCGGTTCATTGAACTGCGCGGTATCGAATGGGGCAAACGGTTGAGCAGGAGAGGGCGGAACCCAGCGCCGATCAGTCCGATTAAAACAGTGAGCTGAATGCCTAAACGAAAACAGCCCCAATCGATTCACATCGTTGGGGCTGTTTTATTTACGGGTGAACCTTAGAAGTCCAGGTTCGACACTGCCAATGCGTTGGCTTCGATGAAGTCACGGCGCGGTTCGACGGCGTCACCCATCAGTGTGTTGAAAATCTGATCAGCGCCGATGGCGTCTTCGATCGTCACCTTGAGCATGCGTCGCACGCTTGGGTCCATCGTGGTTTCCCACAACTGATCAGGGTTCATCTCACCGAGACCTTTATAGCGCTGAATGGTATGGCGCTTGGTGCTCTCTGCCATTAACCAGGCCAGTGCTTCCTTGAACTCGGTAACCGCTTTCTTGCGTTCACCACGTTGAACGTAAGCGCCTTCTTCCAGCAACGTGCTGATCTGAGCACCGAGTGCAGTGACTGTCTTGTAGTCATTGCTGCCGAAGAAATCGCGGTTGAACGTCACGTAGTTGGACAGGCCGTGGGAGATCAGCTCGACCTCTGGCAGCCATACGTTACGCTCGCGGTCTTCACGCAAGCTGGCCTTGTAGACCAACCCGGACTTCTCACCCACCCGCAGGCGCTCATCAAACTTCGCCAGCCACTCTTGCATGGCCGCGTGATCCGACAACTGCTCCATTGGCACAGCCGGCAGATAAACGAAGTGCTCGGTCAGCTCTTGCGGGTACAAACGGGACAGGCGCTTCAAGGTCTTCATGACCATGCGGAAGTCGTGAACCAGTTTCTCCAACGCTGCGCCGGAAATGCCAGGCGCCGATTCGTTCAGGTGCAGGCTCGCATCTTCAAGGGCCGACTGAGTCATGTACTCTTCCATGGCATCGTCGTCTTTGATGTACTGCTCTTGCTTGCCTTTCTTCACCTTGTACAACGGCGGTTGAGCAATGTAGATGTAACCGCGTTCAACCAGCTCCGGCAACTGACGGAAGAAGAAAGTCAGCAACAGGGTACGGATGTGCGAACCGTCGACGTCAGCATCGGTCATGATGATGATGTTGTGGTAGCGCAGCTTTTCGATGTTGTACTCGTCACGGCCAATACCGCAGCCCAGCGCCGTGATCAACGTGCCCACTTCCTGAGATGAGATCATCTTGTCGAAGCGCGCCTTCTCCACGTTCAGGATCTTGCCCTTGAGTGGCAGGATGGCTTGGGTCTTACGGTTACGTCCCTGCTTGGCGGAACCGCCAGCAGAGTCACCTTCCACGAGGTACAACTCGGAAAGGGCAGGGTCCTTTTCCTGGCAGTCGGCCAGTTTGCCGGGCAAGCCTGCGATATCCAGCGCGCCCTTGCGACGGGTCATTTCACGTGCTTTACGGGCAGCTTCACGGGCACGCGCTGCATCGATCATCTTGCCGACGACGGCTTTTGCTTCGTTCGGGTTCTCGAGCAAGAAGTCAGAGAAATACTTGCCCATCTCCTGCTCAACCGCAGTCTTCACTTCTGAAGACACCAGCTTGTCTTTCGTTTGGGAGCTGAACTTAGGGTCGGGGACTTTGACGGAAATGATCGCTGTCAGGCCTTCACGCGCATCGTCACCGGTGGTGGCGACCTTATGCTTCTTGGCCAGACCTTCCTGCTCAATGTAGTTGTTCAGGTTCCGAGTCAGCGCAGAGCGGAAGCCGACGAGGTGGGTACCACCGTCGCGCTGTGGAATGTTGTTGGTGAAGCACAACAGGTTCTCGTTGAAGCTGTCATTCCACTGCAGGGCAATTTCAACGCCTATGCCATCTTCACGCTGGATGTTGAAGTGGAAGACCTGATTCACAGGCGTCTTGTTGGTATTCAGGTACTCGACGAATGCGCGCAGACCGCCTTCATACTTGAACAGCTCTTCTTTGCCGCTGCGCTCGTCCTTAAGAACGATACCCACACCGGAGTTGAGGAACGACAGCTCACGAATGCGCTTGGCGAGAATGTCCCAGCTAAAGTGAATGTTCTTGAAGGTTTCAGAGGAGGGCTTGAAGTGAATCTCTGTCCCCGTGGTATCGCTTTCACCAACGATTTGCATTGGTTCTTGTGGAACACCGTGGACGTACGTCTGTTCCCAGACTTTTCCACTGCGCCGAACAGTCAGGTTCAACACCTCAGACAGCGCGTTCACCACTGAAACGCCCACACCGTGCAGACCGCCGGATACTTTGTACGAGTTATCGTCAAACTTACCGCCGGCGTGCAACACAGTCATGATGACTTCGGCTGCGGAAACGCCTTCTTCTTTATGCACATCGACCGGAATGCCACGACCGTTATCGCGAACAGTGATCGATTCATCCGGGTGAATGATGATGCTGATGTCGTCACAGTGACCGGCCAATGCCTCATCGATCGAGTTGTCTACAACCTCAAACACCATATGGTGGAGGCCGCTGCCATCGTCTGTGTCGCCGATATACATACCAGGACGCTTGCGTACGGCATCGAGCCCTTTCAGCACTTTGATGCTGGTCGAGTCGTACGTTTGGTTTTCGCTCATGCCTTCACTCCCGGTGGTCGTGGGTCTGGGTGATATTGCCGTGTTCCACGTGGAACAAAGCAACTGGCGTTTCCGTCTGCCAGCCTTCCCTCAACAATTCATGATCTACGCAGGTGATAAATACCTGGCAGCGTAATTCTTCCAGCAGGCGACATAGCGCACCGCGGTGATTCTCATCGAGCTCCGATGGCAGATCGTCGACGAGGTAAATACATTGGCCACGACGGGCCGTGCTGACTAAATGTCCCTGCGCAATGCGAAGGGCGCAGACCACGAGTTTCTGCTGCCCACGGGAAAGGATATCCGCCGCGTTGTGTCCGCCTAGCCGTAGGCGTAGATCTGCACGTTGGGGTCCCGCTTGCGTGTGACCCATCTGCTGATCGCGGTAAAGGGAAGATGCCAGCACGTCACTCAGGTTTTTTTCCTTGTCCCATCCTCGATAGTAACTAAGCGTCAGCCCATCGATCTGAACAAGCTCACTCAGGGTTTGCTCGAACACAGGTTTCAACGCTTTGATATAAGCGCGCCGAAACTCATCAATTTCATCGCTAGCAAGACACAGCTCACGGTCCCAAGCGGCCTGCGAAGCGGCGTCAAGTGTACCATGCCGAAGCCACGAGTTCCGCTGCCTCAGGGCCTTCTGGAGCCGCTGCCAAGTCGACATGAAACGAGGTTCCACGTGGAACACTCCCCAATCCAGGAACTGACGACGAATTTTAGGAGCACCTTCAAGGAGCCGAAAGCTGTCGGGGTTGATCAGTTGCAGCGGCAGAGTCTCGGCAAGTTGCGCGGCGCTTTTGGCGTTTTGGCCGTCGATCCGAATCTGGAAATCTCCCTGGCGATCGCGGGAAATGCCAAGGCTGCTGTGGCCGCCTTCGGCGAGTTCTACCTGGCCAAAGACTGTGCACGCAGGTTGCTCATATTGAATGACCGGCTGCAGCCGTACACTGCGGAATGAGCGCGCCAAGCCGAGAAGGTAAATCGCTTCAAGGACACTGGTTTTTCCACTGCCGTTAGCGCCATACAGGATGTTGATGCGGGGAGAAGGAGAGAAGGTCACCGGGTGCAGATTGCGCACCCCGGTGACCGAGACGCGGCTAAGAGACATTGATCAACTGCTGTTACAGACGCATCGGCATAACGACATAGGCCGAGTCGTCATTACCGGATTCCTGCACCAAAGCACTGCTGTTGGAATCAGAGAGGATCAGACGGACTTGCTCCGTGGTCATGACACCCAGTACGTCGAGCAGATAGCTCACGTTGAATCCGATCTCGAGAGAGCTGCCATTGTAGTCGACGCTGATTTCTTCCTCGGCCTCTTCCTGCTCCGGGTTATTCGCTTGAATCTTCAACTGACCGTTGGCCAGTTGTAGGCGAATGCCCCGGTACTTCTCGTTCGAGAGAATCGCGGTACGGCTGAACGCTTCCCGCAGTGCCTGACGATCACCCACCACCAGCTTGTCGCCGCCCTTGGGAAGCACTCGCTCATAGTCCGGGAATTTGCCGTCGACCAGCTTGGACGTGAACGTGAACTCACCCGTGGTTGCACGAATGTGATGTTGACCCAATACGATACTGACCAAGCCATCTTGCTCGGTCAGTAACCGGGCCAATTCCAGGATGCCCTTACGCGGCACGATCACCTGATGACGGTCAGCCTGCTCGATCTCGGCGGCCATGGAACACATCGCAAGACGGTGCCCGTCGGTTGCAACCGCGCGCAGAATGCCCGACTGAACCTCAAGCAGCATACCGTTAAGGTAGTAGCGAACGTCTTGCTGGGCCATTGCAAAGCTGGTGCGCTCGATTAACCGGCGCAATTTGCTCTGAACGAGGCTGAATGTAAGCGAACCCGGGCCTTCTTCGACGGTAGGAAAGTCGTTGGCAGGCAGGGTCGAAAGCGTGAAACGGCTGCGGCCCGCTTTGACGATCAGCTTCTGCTCGTCGAGCTTGATGTCGATGAGCGCATCATTCGGAATACTTTTGCAGATGTCCATCAGCTTGCGCGCAGGAACCGTGATCTCGCCAGGCTCCGCAGGCTCTTCCAACTGCACACGGCCGACCAGCTCGACTTCGAGGTCAGTACCAGTCAAAGACAGCTGCTGGCCCTCCACGACCAGTAGCACGTTCGACAGAACCGGCAAGGTCTGACGGCGTTCAACGACGCCCGCGACCAGTTGCAGGGGTTTCAACAGGGCTTCGCGTTGAATGGTGAAATGCATGGTCTAGTCCCTTGCCTTGATAAGCTGCGTCGGCATCACGTTGTCAAAGTCCGCAGCAGGTTCTTGTAGTCCTCGCGGATGTCCGCATCGGATTCTTTAAGCTCATTGATCTTCCGGCACGCGTGCAAGACCGTCGTGTGGTCCCGGCCGCCAAACACATCGCCGATTTCAGGAAGGCTGTGATTGGTCAGCTCCTTTGACAATGCCATCGCCACTTGCCGCGGTCGCGCAACAGACCTGGAGCGGCGTTTGGAAAGCAGGTCGGAGATCTTTATCTTGTAGTACTCAGCAACAGTCCGCTGAATGTTATCCACACTCACCAGTTTGTCCTGCAGCGCGAGCAAATCTTTCAGCGATTCACGGATCAGCTCGATCGTGATGTCCCGACCCATGAAGTGTGAGTGAGCGATGACGCGCTTCAGCGCACCCTCAAGCTCACGCACATTGGAGCGGATTCGCTGCGCGATAAAAAATGCGGCGTCGTGAGGCAGATCGACTTTCGCCTGATCCGCCTTCTTCATCAAAATCGCCACGCGTGTTTCAAGTTCCGGTGGCTCGACCGCCACCGTCAAACCCCAGCCAAAGCGTGACTTGAGCCGCTCTTCGAGGCCTTCGATTTCCTTGGGGTAGCGGTCACTCGTGAGAATAACCTGCTGACCGCCTTCGAGAAGGGCGTTGAAGGTGTGGAAAAACTCTTCCTGAGAACGTTCCTTGCGCGCAAAAAATTGAATGTCATCAATCAATAGTGCGTCGACGGAGCGATAGAAGCGTTTGAACTCATTAATGGCATTGAGCTGTAGCGCCTTGACCATATCCGCCACGAATCGCTCGGAGTGCAGATACACGACTTTGGCGTTCGGATTCTTCTTGAGCAGGTGGTTACCCACAGCATGCATCAAGTGGGTTTTACCCAGACCCACACCTCCGTAAAGGAAGAGCGGGTTGTACCCATGCTTGGGATTGTCAGCTACCTGCCAGGCAGCAGCCCGCGCCAGTTGGTTCGATTTACCTTCGACAAAGTTCTCGAACGTGAAGGTCCTGTTCAGATAGCTGGTGTGCTTCAGCGCTCCCTCAACCTGAACATTACGCTGCTCGGCGCGCGCAGGAGCTTGCTGAGAACTGGCGCCAGCCATCGGATCGAAGCTCGCCCTGGAAGGCTCATCCTCGACATTCAATGAGGTCTGAATCATCGGAGCAGGCGTCGCTACGGACTGCGGCGCTCGTGCTACAGCCGGTGCTTCGATGGTGGCTGCCAACTCGGCGGCCTGAGAAGCGGCAGCCGCTGCTGCAAGCGGAGCGTTCGGAGCGGCGCGTGGAGCAGAGCTGCGCTTGCTGCCTATTAATAAGGACAGCGCCGGCGCAATTCCCTGGCCATGCTCGCCCAGCAACTCGAGCAATCGACCCAGGTACTTCTCATTCACCCAGTCCAGCACAAACCGGTTGGGCGCATACACGCGCAATTCGTCGCCTTCGGCTTCAACTTGTAAAGGTCGGATCCAGGTGTTGAATTGCTGGGCAGGCAGCTCATCGCGCAAAAGCTCAACGCATTGCTGCCAAAGTTCCACTGACACAAATATCCCCTAGATTCTGAAGCCGGCGTGGCAAAAACAAGCGGCCATTGTAACCACCCGTAGCTGACTTATCCACACGAAGGTAGAGCGCCAGCGCACGAAAGCCTGCACAAAGCGCCTAAAAAGACGACAGCCGGTGGATAGTTAAGCTCTGTGGATAACCGAGGGTTAGCTCTCTGCATAACGATGGGTTGAAGTCTGTGGATAAAGCAGCTGTGGATAAGTAACCCTTCTATGCACAGCTTGTCGCCCGCCGTCGCACAGCTGCGGCACTGCTTGTGGACAGACTTTCATTCCTCTGTACACCAAGCAGTACGTGGTCTGCAGCGGTTTATCCACAGAAATCCTCTCCCTAAGCTTTTATAAGCTTTACAAAGAAGCTTTAAATACCTTCCTTCTTTATTTCTATATCTACGTCCCAAGAATGTACCGACGGATAGATCGCTGTCGACGAAATGGACCCAGGAACTAAATGCAAGAAACATTGGTTGGAAATTGACCTGCGGGCCCGCTTTCTCTAGAATCCCCGGTCTCTTAAAACGGGGGCCATTCCGGCCCGTTGTGGACGAACCAGGTAACACGCCATGAAACGTACTTTCCAACCCAGCACTATCAAGCGCGCTCGCACCCACGGTTTCCGTGCTCGTATGGCCACCAAAAACGGTCGCGCAGTTCTTTCGCGTCGTCGCGCCAAAGGCCGTAAGCGTCTGGCAGTTTGATTAATCGGCACAGGTGGTGAGTCAGGACTTCAGTCGGGAAAAGCGTTTGCTGACACCCCGGCATTTCAAGGCAGTCTTTGACTCCCCCACCGGCAAGGTTCCGGGAAAAAATCTCCTGCTCCTTGTGCGCAACAACGACCTTGATCATCCCCGTCTAGGGCTGGTGATCGGGAAGAAGAGCGTGAAGCTCTCCGTCGAGCGCAACCGTTTGAAACGCCTGATGCGTGAGTCGTTTCGCCTTCACCAGGACAACCTGGTCGGATGGGATATCGTCGTCGTTGCACGCAAAGGCTTGGGTGATATTGAAAACCCCGAATTGATTCAGCATTTCGGCAAGCTCTGGAAACGTCTGGCGCGCAGCCGGCCCGATCCCGAACTTAAAACCGAAACTGCGGGGGTAGACAGTACTGATGCGTAAACTGGCGCTCGTTCCGATCCAGTTTTACCGCTATGCCATCAGTCCTCTGATGGCCAGTAACTGTCGTTTCTACCCCAGTTGCTCCTGCTACGCGTACGAGGCCATTGAAAATTATGGTCTGGTGCGCGGTGGCTGGCTGACCTTACGTCGCTTAGGTCGGTGTCATCCGTGGAATCCCGGTGGTTATGACCCGGTTCCACCTGCTCCCACCTCCCGTTCCTCTTCGATGGCCGAGTAATCATGGATATTAAACGCACGATCCTGATCGTCGCCCTGGCAATCGTGACCTATGTCGGTGTCCTGAAATGGAACCAGGACTATGGTCAGGCTGCCTTGCCGACTCAGAATGTTGCTGCCAACACCAATACATCCGCTATTCCTGATGCTCCGCAAGGTTCAGCGACTGCCAATGCAGACGTTCCTAGCGCTACCGGCGAAGTGGCTGCGCCGGCGGAAATGCCGGTGGCTACCAGCAAAGATCTGATCCAGGTGAAGACAGACGTCCTTAATCTGGAAATCGATCCGGTCGGCGGCGACGTGGTGCAGCTTCGTTTGCCACTTTATCCACGCCGTCAGGATCATCCCGAGATTCCTTTCCAGCTGTTCGATAACGGCGGCGAACGGATCTTTCTCGCTCAGAGCGGTCTGACTGGCGCAAACGGCCCTGATGCCCGAGCCACTGGTCGCCCGGTCTACTCGGCTACGCAGAAAAGCTACCAGTTGACTGATGGTCAGAACGACTTGGTCGTCGACCTGAAATTCAGCGACGGCGGCGTCAACTACATCAAGCGCTTTACGTTCAAGCGCGGTCTGTATGACCTGACCGTTTCTTACGTGATTGACAACCAGAGCGCCCAGCCTTGGAACGGTAACCTGTTCGCACAGCTGAAACGTGATTCGAGCGCTGACCCATCCTCGACGACTGCCACTGGCACGGCCACCTATCTGGGTGCTGCGATGTGGACTCCTTCGGAACCTTACAAAAAGGTTTCCATGAAGGACATCGACAAAGGTTCGGTGAAGGACACCGTTCAGGGTGGTTGGGTTGCCTGGTTGCAGCATTACTTCGTGACCGCCTGGATTCCGAACAAAACTGATAGCAACACCGTCACCACCCGTAAGGACAGTGCCGGCAATTACATCATCGGCTTCACCGGCCCGGCACTGACAGTCGCACCTGGCGCAAAAGCCGAGACCACTACAACGCTTTACGCCGGGCCGAAGAGTCAGGCAGTCCTGAAGGAGTTGTCCCCAGGTCTGGAATTGACGGTGGATTACGGGATTCTGTGGTTTATTGCCCAGCCTATTTTCTGGCTTCTGCAACATATCCACAGCATCGTGGGCAACTGGGGCTGGTCGATCATCTTCCTGACCATGCTGATCAAAGGGCTTTTCTTCCCTCTGTCGGCGGCCAGTTACAAGTCGATGGCACGCATGCGTGCAGTCGCTCCGCGCTTGGCCGCGTTGAAAGAGCAGCATGGCGACGATCGTCAGAAGCTTTCTCAGTCGATGATGGAGCTGTACAAGAAAGAGAAGATCAACCCGTTGGGTGGATGCTTGCCGATTCTGGTACAGATGCCGGT